>CAWKLW010000001.1:0-319490 GCA_963850585.1 uncultured Acidobacteriota bacterium
CGATGGTGATGACGGCTATCGCCGTAAACTGCGGACTTCGCGAAAGCACCCGAACCGCAATCCCCAAATCTCGTAGTGCCACAGCGCACCTCCAAATTCACCCAATCCACCCACGGTATAAGTTCGTGCCGGTAATTATGCCCGAGATTGTCCCTGAAGAACCCGCGAAATCTACCCCGAAAATCACGAAATAGATTTGTGGAACGGGCACGACGTCAGAGGTCGCTGAAAAACTCCGATTTGTGGCGGTGTTTGGGAAGGGCACGGCTTCAGCCGTGCCTTTTCCAAAAGCAAAATGCGCTCCAAATAAATTCCACCGGGAAGGGCACGAGTTCCACTCGTGCCGGTTTAGGCTAGCAAAAGACGCGGCTTCAGCCGCTGCGGTTCGCTTATGCGTAGAGGTTGCGGCACACGCTCCGCACGAACGAAAAATCTCGGCAGACTTTTCCACGAGGAACACCGATCGCTTGTGACATCTGAGCTTGCGCTTCGCAAGAAATCCGTTCATTCTTGCGAAGGCAAAGACGGCACTCACAACATTCGCGCCAAAACGGGTAACATTCCTGAAATCAAGATTTTGCCTGTAAACGATTGTGCGCCATGGATTTTCAGCAGATTTTCCGCTAACCCGATGATTTCACAAGACACAGGGGGGAGGGGTACCCTGGGCGACGAGAAAGAAATCCCCGTTCCCCGCTACATCGGCCCGCGCACTTTCCCTAGGTTTGAAAAAACATTTACCGCCGATTTCCACAGCCTCCCTTGAGCGGCAAAAAGCTCCTTGACGTGTCGCTCATGAATTCTGTAACATCTCAAGAACAAGTTCGCTCTTCGGAGCGGACCTGAATTTCATGCAGAGTGGCTGAGGGACGAGCCCTGAGACGCCACGGCAACCGATCCGAGATCATATATCCCGGATGTCTGGTGCCAACTCTCTCCTGGAAACAGGGAACATGGGATTCGGCTGCGAGCTGTATCGGCATCCGATAGCCTCTTTTCCTTTTCCTGGAAAAAGAGGCCATTATTTTTTACGGCCGCTTTTTCCGGCTCGTCTTCAGCTATTCGCTGCGTGAAGAAGTAAAGATTCAGTCTGTGTAGAGTGGCGTCATTCCGAGCGTAGCCGCTTTTCAGGCGGAGCGAGGGATCTCGCCAGGCTAACTCACAGACACCGATCAGAAAGCGAGTAGCGCGATGTCTCATTACGAATTACGGTGCCGCGAATGCGGACGGACCTGGGGAAACCAACCCCGCTCCATCTGCGACGATTGCTTCTCCCCCCTGGAAGTCGCCTATGACTACGACGCTCTGAAAGCGTCGGTGAGCCGCGAGCGCATTTCTCAGCGGCCGCCAAACATGTGGCGCTACTCCGAACTGTTGCCCCTCCCCCAAGGCTTTACCCCGCGATTGCCGGTAGGTTTCACGCCGCTGTTTGCGGCTCCGCGATTGGCGGAACGCTTGAGCGGAACCGCTGCCGGTGCGAATCTGTACATCAAGAACGATGCAGTCTGTCTTCCCACGCTGAGTTTCAAAGATCGTGTCGTGGCTGTCGCCCTCTCCCAAGCCCGCGCCTTTGGCTTCGACACGGTCTCATGTTCCTCGACCGGCAATCTCGCCAATGCAGTTGCAGCACACGCCGCGCGTGAAGGCCTGAAAGCCTGGATATTCATCCCTTCCGATCTCGAGCCCGCGAAAATTCTCGGCACCAACGTCTTCGGCGCCAAGGTTGTGCGCATCGCCGGAAACTACGATCAGGTCAACCGCCTCTGTTCGCAGATCGCCGACGAACATCGCTGGGGATTCGTGAACGTGAACCTGCGTCCGTATTACGCCGAAGGCTCGAAGACAGTCGGCTTCGAAATCGCCGAGCAACTCGGATGGCGCTTGCCCGACAACATCGTTTGCCCGATGGCTGGTGGTTCGCTGATCACCAAGATCAAAAAGGCATTCGATGAACTCATCAAGCTGGGCCTGGTCGAACCGAAGGAAGTGAAGTTCTTCGGCGCGCAAGCGACGGGATGCTCTCCGATCTCCACCGCCGTAAAGACTGGCAGCAGCGAGATCGAACCGCAGAAGCCCAACACCATCGCGCGCTCGCTCGCGATCGGCAATCCTGCGGATGGGCACTACGCCATCAAGACGATCAAGGGCAGCGGAGGATGGAGCGAAGATATCAGCGATCCCGAAGTGATCGATGCTATCCGTCTGCTCGCGGAAACCGAAGGCATCTTCACCGAAACCGCAGGCGGAGTCACCGTCGGAAGCGCAGGAAAACTCTATCGCCAGGATCGCATTCTGCCGGAAGAAACCACTGTGCTCTGCGTCACCGGCAATGGACTGAAAACCACCGATGTGCTGGCGGGTGTTTATCAGACCGAGCGTCCGATTGCGCCGAAACTGACGGAGTTTGAAGCCTACCTGCAGCAAACGTTAGACGTCGAAGAAGTGCGCGGCGTGATTGCGGCAGCAGAGCAAGTCGAGAGCATTGGAGCATAAGAGATGGCCATCACAGTTCAAATCCCCACTGCATTGCGGCGTCACACCGACGGCGTCGGTTCCGTCAACTGCGCTGCTTCAAACTTGAATGAACTCTTCTCCGTACTCGACGAGAAGTTCCCCCAACTGAAGCCGCACCTGCGCGATGATCAAGGCCAGATCCGCCGCTTCCTGAACGTCTACGTGAACGAGGAAGACATCCGTTTTCTAGGCGGACCAACCTACGCTTTCCAAGAAGGCGATGAGGTCCTGCTAGTCCCGTCAATCGCAGGCGGCAGCGTTTAGAGTTGGGCTTCGAATTTTTAGCAGCAGGTGTTTTGGGCAATGCTTTGTAGCCGCAAAGCGGCGAAAGAATGCAGCCCACGCCGTAAGGCGTGGGTGAAAAAGTGAAAGGAAGCCAGCCCCAGCGGGGCGAAAGAAGAGTTCTCCCGCACACCCTCGAAGCCCCCGCTGTTTTCAGAACGCTGCGACGGCGAAGTTTTCCGTGACCTCTTTTACCCCGAGTGAGCGACGTCTTGGAATCTACAAAACATCTGTCTGCCGCTGCTGTCAGGCCTCGCGTCAACGCCACACCTCTGAACAATCAAAACAGCACCACACTTTGGGATGACACATTGATGTAACTGTGTGATGTTTCATGTTTGAATAAATTTTGCAAAAAATATTCCCGCGAACAATTGCTCCGCTACCCGAATCTCCACCTCCGCGTCTCACCCGCAAGTTGTCACACGAGCCTCGCGTGTTTTCGATGCCGAACACCGAATAGGCTCCTGGCAGCGCCGTCGGAGGTTGTTATGCAGAGCCGCGCGCTTGTCCTTCTTCTCCTCATCCCCTCAGCTGTGGCGCAGCAAAGCAATGTCCAGGTCTCGCCCACCGGTTCAGTGGATTTTGACATCCAGCACACCAGCGCTCGTCCATTGGGCGGACTGCCCGCAAACGCTTTCGTCTCGGCCTCAGACCTCGCCGTTCCCAATCGCGCGCGCAAGGAATTCGAGAAAGCGACGGACCTGGTTCGTCACCAGGAATTGCAGGAAGCCATCAAGAAGCTGAACAACGCGATCCATCTGTACCCGCAGTACGCGGTCGCGTACAACAACCTGGCGGTGATTTACGGACAGCTCGGCGACCGCGTTCACGAGAACGAAGCATTGAAAAAAGCGATCAGCATCAATCCCAACTTCGCGCTCGGCTACGTCAACCTGGGCAGAATGGAGATGAAGGCGAACAATTATTCGGCTGCCGAACCGTTTCTCGCAAAAGCGGCCGAACTCAATCCCGCCGACGTGAATGCGCTCGTGCTCCTCTCGTATTCGGAATTCATGGACAAGAGCTTCGATGCGGCGATTGCAAACAGCCGCAAAGCGCATGCCCTGCAGCAGTCGCATGCCTTTGCCCATCGAGTGGCAGCGCGCGCCTTCGAGCAGGAAAAACGCGGGGCAGATGCCATCGCGGAATTGGAAACGTTCCTCAAAGAAGAACCATCCGGCCCGCGCGCCGCCGCTGCCCGCCAGGAAATCGACGTGGTGAAAACCGCTCTGCCTAATTAGGAGCTTCCGCGCTCACTTGCCCAGTCGAGAGGTGCAGTTGTTTCGAGCGCTCCAGCACCCACTGCGGAAACACAGGAGCGCCCTGCGGAATTTTTCCTTGCGTGATCGCCCAGTGCTCAAGCCATCCCATGCCTTCTTCCCCAGCATAATTGTCGGGCAAGCTGTAGGCCGGATCGCCCAGCGCCTCCTCCAGCGTGATGAATCGATAACCGCGTTTCCTCAAAAGTTCGATCAGTTCGCCAATGTGATCGGCTTCCAGATTACTGGCGTGGAGCAGCAGAATCTGCTTCGGCTCATAACCTACAACCTTCTGCGACAACTGCTCGAAATATGCGAATTGAGCGTCGTGATAGCTCAGATAATCCTTCACGATCTTCTGCTGCAATTCAGTATCGTTCCGTTGCTTGGCATCCTCATAGAGCCCGGCGAATGCCCAGTCCCAACCGTCCAGAGTCACCGGAGCAATGCGGTAGCCGCGCTGGCTAAGAAATTCTTCCGCCTTGCGGCGAGTCGCCAGATCGCGTCCCGTATCCAGATACGGATGCCGGAAGTAGCGCAGTTTCATTTTTTTCGGCGCCAGCAGGATCCGCAAGACACTCTCGCCCTGCACCACGTCATCTTCCCAATCCTTGAGTTCGTTCTGATTCAGAGACATGTGGCTGAAGGTGTGATTGCCCAATTCGAAGCCGGAATCGAGCCACATCTGAAGTGCCTTAATGCGCTCGTCGACCTCGCCCGGTTTATAGAGTTTCTTTTCATTGACGAACCCGACCACAGGAATCTTCTGCTCCCGAAGCGTGCCCAGCAATTTCGCCGTCATGGCGGTGATGTTTGACGCGGGTAAACGATCCGCCATACCCGCGGGAAGATCATCAATAGTCACGGCCACCGCCCTATCCGTTTTCGGAGCCGTTTGAGCGGACGTCAGAAGACAACCAAGAAATAAGGTGACAACGGCGAGAGTTACCGGTTTCAAAGACTCCTCCCAACCAAGGAATTCGGAACCGGCAATTAAAGCATATGCGAGCCGCACGCGCCCACATTAGCCCGCTGCGTCCACTCTGTGATCCCCTATGGTGACTGTCTTAGCAAGCGGGAACACCGGATCACGGAGGATTGCAGGAGCCAAGGCGCCGGGTCTATAATCTAACTAACTGGTTAATTAACCATGGCCCGTCTCTTACGAACCCGGCCCCCGCTACGCCGCATGGGCTCCCGCGGCAAGCCCGAGGAGAGCCGAGCCGCGATCTTGCAGGCCGCGGCTCACGAGTTCGCCGCCCACGGAGTCGCCGGCGCCCGCACCGATGCGATCGCCCGCGAGGCCCGCGTCAACAAGGCCCTGCTCTATTACTACTTCAAAGATAAGGAAACCCTCTACGGCGCCGTCCTCGATGACGTCTTCTCCGGCTTAAAGAGTGCCGTTTTTGAAGTGCTCGACAGTCAACTTCCGCCGCGCGAAAAAATAATGGCCTATGCCGGCGCCTATTTCGATTTCATCGCCTCCAACCAGCTTTATCCACGGCTGATGCAGCGCGAGATGATGCGTGCGCGTGAAGGACATTCACTGCACATCGACAAGGTAATCAAAAGCTACATTCAGCCAATCTTCCTTCGCGTCAGTGAGGTCATGCGCGAAGGCATTGCCAAAGGCGAATTTCGCAACGTCAACCCAGTACATTTCGTTCCCTCCATGGTGGCCATGATCGTTTTTTATTTCAGCAGCGCCCCCATGATGCAAAAGATTGTGGGCTTCAACCCGCTGACGCCGGAGCGGATCGCGGAGCGCCGGGCGGCGGTGCTCGATTTCATTTCGGCCGCGCTGTTCCGTTCGAAAAACAACATTGTGCAAGGAGCACGCTCATGAGCGCGCGCAACCGTTTTTTCATCCTGCTCGGTATCATTCTCGTCATCGCCGCCGGCTACTACTACTTCTCTACCAATCACACCAACGATCTCGTGCTGATTGGTACCGTAGACGCGAATCAGGTCATCGTTAGCGCCCAGGTGGAAGGCCGCATTCAGAAATTGCTGGTCGATGAAGGCACGCCCGTAAAGGCCGGGGATCTGATAGCTGTGCTCGATCCTTCTGAGTTGCAGGCGCAGGAAGCGGCCGCGAGCGCAACCATTACCAGCCTGCAACACAAAGTCGCCGAGATGAAGCATACCGAGGCCTCGACTTCGGGATCCACCTCGAGCGACGTAGCCAATGCACAAGCCAAGGTCTCCTCCGCCAAAGCCCAACTGGTGCAAGCCCAAGCCACACTGGCCCGGACGCAAAGCGACACCCGGCGCATGGTTGAGTTGGCCAAGGTGGGAGTCGCTTCAGACCAGGAGCGCGTGCAGGCGGAAACAAACCTGCAAGCCGCGCAGGCCACCGCGCAGGCACAGCAGGATATGGTCTCGGCCGCCGAGGCGGATTTGAAAGCAGCAGTCGCCCGAACCAATCAGGCGAATGCCGCGAAGAGTACGGTCGCGGCCACGGAAGCAGATCTCAAGAATGCGATGGCGCAAAAGAATCAAGCCGCCGTGCGCCTGGGATACACCAATGTTTATGCGCCCGTGAGCGGTACGGTCTCGGTGCGTGCCGCGCGCCAGGGAGAAATCGTGAACATTGGAACGCCGATCCTAACCATTGTCGATTTGAGCGACACCTGGGCGCGAGTAGCAATCCCGGAAAATTACGCCGATCACATTGGCTACGGCGACGTGTTGCGCGTCCGCATGCCCGGCGGCACCGAGGTGAGCGGAAAAGTGTTTTTCAAGGGCGTCGAAGGCGACTTCGCCACGCAGCGCGATGTGAGTCGCATGAAGCGCGATATCAAGACCATCGTGCTCAAAGTCCGGCTGGATAATCCGAAGGGCGCCTACGTCCCCGGCATGACCGCGGAAGTGCTGGTCTCACCGGATCAAATGAAGGGACCCGCCACCGAGAACGCGAAAGCCGCGGAGCGCCAATGACGACTGCCCCCAATCCGTCCCCGGAAAGACCGCGCGCCAACGGCGGTTCGCATAACGGCGGCCTCGAAAAGCCAACCTACGATCCCACCGCGCCCGCCGCGATCGAGGTCGAACACATCGTGAAGAAGTATGGAGACTTCACCGCGGTGGACGATGTTTCGTTCAGCGTAACGGAAGGCGAGATCTTCGGCCTGCTGGGCCCGAACGGCGCGGGCAAGTCCACCTTGATTCGTATGATGACGACGCTCATCCCGATCACTTCCGGTAAAGCGCGCATTGCGGGACATGACGTAAGTAAAGAGCCCAACGCCGCCCGCAGGATGATTGGCGTGATTCCTCAGGCACTGACGAGCGACCTCGATCTGACCGTTGAAGAGAACATGAACATCTACGCCAAGCTCTACGATGTCCCCGCCAAAGAGCGGCAGAAGTCGATTGGCGAGTTGTTGGAATTGGTCGATCTGACGAAATGGCGCAATGCGGCGACCAAAACGCTGTCGGGAGGAATGCGGCGCCGCCTGGAGATCGCCCGCGGGCTCGTCCATCATCCCAGGATTTTCTTTCTGGATGAGCCCACCACGGGCCTGGATCCCGTTTCTCGTGTGGCTGTGTGGGAAATGTTGGGCAACATCAAAGAGAACAGGAAGCTGACCATTCTGATCACGACTCACTACATGGACGAAGCGGACCGCTTATGTGATCGGATCGCGATTGTGGATCATGGAAAATTGGTGGCGTTGGATGCACCGATGGCCCTCAAGGCGAGCGTGCCGGGATCCAACGTCATCGAGGTGCAATTCGAGAATCCCCCGGCAGACTGGGAGCAAAAGTTGCATAGCTTGGACGGAGTCACTTCGGTGCAGCACGAAGGCGCGGGAATGTACCGAGTGCTGACCGGAAACGGATCGCGGACGACGACCCAGATGGTGGAAATGGCAGTACAGAACGGAATCGCGGTGAAATCGCTCTCAGTGCAAAACACTACTCTGGACGACGTCTTCGTGCACTACACAGGCCGCCAACTGCGAGACGAATTGCAAAAGTCCTACGCATTCGTAATGCCGCAGCGTCCGGGTTTACAGCCGTGATTTGAACCCTGTGTCCCTCTGTGTCCCCTGTGGTGAATGATTTCCACCACAGGGGACACAGGGGAACACAGAGGAAGAAGACTCGATTCTATGAACAGAATGATGGCGATAGTCGAGCGCGAAATGCGCAAGTTCTTCCGCTCCCCAGCTTTGATGCTGGCATCGATGATCTTCCCCCTGGTGCAGCTAATCATTCTGGGCAACGCCTTCGGCGGCAAGATCCGCGACGCCAAGGTTGCCATCGTGGACCAGGACGGCGGACCACAGGCGGTGCGGGTCAAGGAAGCTTTCGATTCCGTGCGCGCCAATATTCGAACCTTTGTGCCCGTCCCCTATAACGACGAGAAGAAGGCCGTGGAAGACGTGCGGGACGGGAAGTTGCAGGGCGCGGTCATTATTCCTCCGCAGTTTTCCCGCCGCGTTTATGAGCAGAACCATCCCCGCATCGCGCTGGTGGTGGATAACAGCGATAATTTCATGAGTTCGGCGGTGGAAACCGAACTAAGCCAGTTGACCGATGCCTTGAACCAACCGACGGCTACGCCGCGCATCTTGCAGCAGACCGCCCTGGATATCGTCGAACTCTATCCCTACATCGAGTACATGAAATATCTGCTGCCCGGATCGCTCGTGCTGGCGATGTTCGTCTCGGTAATGATCGGCGGCGGCATGCTCTACATCGATGACAAGGCCCGCGGCGTGCACGAAGGCTATCTGGTCACGCCCATCAGCAAGCTCGAACTGGTGCTCGGGTTGAATCTCGCCGGCGCCATCAAGGCCGTCATGACCGGGGTCATCATCGTAGGCATCGGTTCCCTGCTGGCGGGTGTGTCTACGATCTTCAATCCGCTGACGGCGTTCGGATTGGTCATCATGATCGTGCTGACCTCCATGGCCTTCAACACCATGATGTTCCTGTTGATGGTGCGAATTGAAGATCCGCTGGTGCCCCGCGCCATGTTTGGCATTCTCAACACGCTGCTGTTCTTCCCCAGCGGATCGGTATATCCCATTCAGGCTTTCCCGCGCTGGTTGCGCGCAATCGCGAAATGCGATCCCTTCACCTATGCGGTAGACGGCTTTAAATGTCTGCTCCTGAAACAAACCACGCTCGCGGCGGTCTGGGGAGACATGCTGTTCCTAGCCATCTTTGCAGCAATCACGCTAAGCATCGCCATCCCGCTGTTCAAGAGAACCCTCTAAGTTTGTGATTGGGTAATTGGGTAATTTTGTAATTTGGTAATCTCGCATTTGAAATTAGGGATCCGCGGGCCCAGGTTTTCAATTACCCAATTACCAAATTGCCCAATTACCCAATTCTCCTCTGGAACTTTCCCTAGCTCCGCCGTGTCCGTTATGCTAGACCCATGACGCTGCTGGATGCGAAGCAGTACGATCCCGAAAAGTCTCGAAAGAAGAGAAATCGAATCATCTCCGCCATCCTGATTGTCATCGTTCTGGCCTTTTTGGGATGGTGGTTTCGCTACTGGCCGCAGGAGCGTGTCGTCGGACATTTCTTTCAGGCGCTGCAGAAGCGGGACTACAACCAGGCCTATGGCATCTGGATGCATGATCCGGATTGGCAAAAGAATCCGCAGAAGCACGCGAAATATCCTTTCAACGATTTCTATCGCGACTGGGGACCTGGCGGAGAGTGGGGCCTCGTGAAGAGTTACAAAGTATATGGGGCAAGCAAGTGCCCGAACCAAGGGGGAGATTCTTCAAGCGGAGTGGTTGTGGATGTCGTGGTAAATGATCGCACCGAGCACGCCCAAGTCTGGTATGAGAACTCCGACCACACGCTCGGCTATCCACCGTGTGAGCTACTCTTTCACTGAACGGGCGAGCACTGAACCGCGAGCTCAGGCGTTCACTTTCTGCAGCGCTTCCAGCGTCTTCGTCAGGCTGGCCTCGTCCCCTACATTCATGCAGGTCTTGGAGCGGTCGATCTGGCGCATCAGCCCGCAGAGAACTTTTCCCGGACCGACCTCGATAAAAGTATCGACCCCGTTGGCGATCAGCAGGCGCATACATTGCTCCCACTTCACCGAGCCGGTCACCTGCCGCACCAGAGTATCGAAGGCGCGGTTATCGTCACTCACCATGTCGGCATCCACGTTGCAGGCTACCGGATACACCGGGTTTGACATCGTGACCTTCTTCTTCAAATCATTTTCCAGGCGATCTTGCGCCGGCTTCATCAGCGAACAATGAAAAGGTGCGCTCACCGGCAAAACCTTGGCCCGCTTGGCGCCCCGTTCGTCAGCGATCTTGGTAGCGCGCTCCACCGCAGTCGTATTTCCGGAAATCACAATCTGTTCGGGTGAGTTGATGTTCGCCGGAGAACAAACTTCGCCTTGCGCCGCATCATGGCAAACGGCCTCGACTTTTGCGAACTCCATGCCCAGGATTGCGGCCATACTTCCCACGCCCACGGGTACCGCCTCCTGCATATACTTGCCGCGATTACGCACGGTGCGCACTGCGTCCGCGAAACAGAATGTTCCAGCGCAAACGTGAGCTGAATATTCCCCCAGGCTGTGCCCGCAGACGAAACTCGGTTTGGGTATCCGGCTTTGCAGTACGCGAAGTGCCGCTACGGAAGTTGTGAGGATCGCAGGCTGGGTAATCTCAGTTAGCCGAAGCTGGTCCTCTGGGCCCTCAAAACAGAGTTGGGAAAGTTTGTAGCCGAGCACGTAATCCGCTTCTTCGAAAGTCTCGCGGGCCTCGGGATACGTGTCGGCCAATTCTTTCCCCATGCCCACCACTTGCGAGCCTTGGCCAGGGAAAATTAAAGCGATCTTTCTGGATTCGTTCATTTCGCCTTTGTTCTCATCCCGAGCGCGCTTCTGCCTGAATCATCCCTGCAAATGAATTTCCTTTCGCCCAGGGCGGCCGCTCAAGTACTGCCGACAGCCGTCTGGTGCAGCGCGGCCAAGCCCTGTTCGATAGCCTGGTTGATGCCGCTTTCGCCGAATTCCGCCGCCACGCGGATGGCGTTCTTCATGGCATTGGCATTAGACGATCCGTGCGTGATGATGCAAACACCTTTCACGCCCAGCAGCGGCGCGCCACCGTATTCGGTGTGGTCCAGACGCTTCTTGAAATCTTCAAACGCGCTGCGTGAAACCCACGCCCCCACTTGCCGCGTAATCGTAGCTTTCAGCGATTCTTTCAAAGCCGAGCGCACCAGATTGGCAACACCTTCGGAGATCTTAAGTGCGACGTTCCCCACAAAGCCGTCGGCGACAATCACGTCCACCTGCCCGCTATAAAGATCGCGACCTTCCACATTGCCAACGAAATTCAGCGGAAGCTGTTTCAGCCGCTGAAACGCTTCCCGCGTGAGTTCGTTCCCCTTGGTTTCCTCTTCGCCGATGGAGAGCAGGCCGACCCGCGCCGGCTTGCCAAACATGGAGCGGAAGTAAATATCCCCCATGATGGCGAACTGCTCCAGATTTTGTGCAGTGCAATCCACGTTAGCGCCAACGTCGAGCAGCATGGCAGGGTTGCCGGGCGCAGTAGGAAAGACAGCGGCTAACGCAGGTCGATCAACGCCAGGCACTGCCCCCAGCACAATCTTTGCCGTAGCCATAGCCGCGCCAGTATTTCCGGCAGTCACGAATCCGCTGGCAGTGCCCTCGCGGACCAGCCGCAGCCCCACGCGCATGGAGTTGTCCCGCTTGGCGCGGATCGCCTCCACCTTATCGTCCATGGTGATGTATTCGCTGGCGTGGACAACTTCGATAGGCAGGCGCGCAGCTCCGCGATGACGATCGAGCTCCGCCTTCACGATGCTCTCAGGACCAATCAACAGCACACGTCGGCCGTACTGACGCGCGGCCTGAAGCGCGCCCTCCACTTCCGGCTTGGGGGCGCGATCCGAACCCATCGCATCCAGCGCAATCACGCTAGGCATGTTGTGGTGAGACTAGCTGGCTTCTTCAACGTCGAGAACTTCGCGTCCCTTATAGTACCCGCACTTGGGGCAGGCGCGATGCGGCATTTTCTTCTCGTGACAGTTGGGGCATTCAGAAAGTGAATGGGCCTTCAGGGCATCATGCGCGCGCCGGGTGGACGTGCGCTTCTGGGAGTGACGGCGTTTTGGATTAGGCATTTGTTCGGATTCCTTTAAGCGGCCGTAGTGGCCAGCACAAAACTTAAATGTGATTCAATCAGCAAATTTAGCAGTAGCAGTTGGCGGCCAATGCGGCTAAGGGAGCTAAAAGCTAACGGCTAAAAGCTAAGAGCCGCTTTTCTGCTCCAGCCGGCTGCGGACATCTTTCAGCGCCGCCCAGCGCGGATCTTCTAATTCCCTGGAGCACGAGCACTGCTCATCGTTCAAATTCTTCCCGCACTCTGGACACAATCCCTTGCAATCCGCCCGGCACGTGACCTTCAAGGGCAACGCGAGCAGCACCTGCTCACGCAGAACATCCTCAAGCAGAATACCGTCTCCCTGATAATAGCCGATCTCGGCTTCGGCAACGGTGACCGACAGCTCATCTCTGCCGGCATCCGCACCCAACGGACGGTAGAGCAACTCAAAGTCCCGCTGAACGTCCTCGCGCACCGGCTCCAGACAGCGCGCACACTGCAATTCCAGTCCAGTCGCCAATCGCCCGCGCAGGCGGATGTCTTTGATGATCTGGTGCTTCCCGTGATGCTCCTCGACCACCTCGGCATGCCCCGACGCCTTCAGCGGACAATGCTGCGTGGCCTCGCCGCCCAGGTCGATGGCATCCGGCTGATACTCCTCCTCGAAATCCAGAGGATGAAGTTCCAATTGTTTGATGTCGAGGAACATGGCGAAAACTCCGCGGCGATCGCGCCGGCACCAACCCGCGGAAGCACGCCAACAGGCGTAAGTACCGCAAGGAGCAAGACTTAGGATAACGGGCAGCAGGTGGAAGTGTCAACACAGCCTCACCCCAGTCGCCTGAGCGCAACAAAAAAGGGGTGCGTTCCGTCGCTCCGCGCGTGCAGTCAACGGAAACAGCGTCCTCCCCCTGCACTGCTATATAGAGTAGCCACTCCAATCTCGGCATTCTAGCCAATTTTAAAATCCTCACGCTTGACCTTCGCCACGAATGCTATATAGTGTCACAATTCTGCTCCCACTAGGAGACTCCCCGATGAAACCAGTTTCTGCAATCCAATCTCTCATGCGAACTCTATTAACCGCGCTGCTTGCCCTGATCGTTGCTGTTCCCACATTCGCACAAGCCAATGACCGCGACGAACATCATCATCGAAAGATCGTGGGAGGCTATTTCGAAGAATGGAGTATCTATTACGCAGGCTACAACATTGCGAACCTGCAGCAGAATGGAGTCGCTGACAAGCTGACCCACCTCACCTACGCTTTTGGCGGCGTGACCGCTACCGGCTGCACCATTGCGGACAGTTGGGCCGATTACCAGACTCCCTACCTGCCGAGTGTCAGCGGTGTCCCCTACGCAGGTCCGCTGTATGGCAACTTCGCCGCTCTGCAGCAACTCAAACAGCTTCATCCCAACTTAAAGGTCTTGATTTCTCTCGGCGGCGCCAGTGCGTCGGCCACTTCCGGTTTCGCTACCGCGGCGGCAACGGCAGCAGGACGGAAAGCTTTCGCAGCCTCTTGTATCGATCTCTTTATCAACGGCAATGCGATCAGCGCCGCGGGCCTCTCAGCCGCGGGCATCTTCGACGGCATCGATCTCGATTGGGAATTTCCCAACGCCGCCGACAAACAAAATGCCACCGCGCTCGTCCGCGAGTTTCGAAGTCAGCTGAGCGCTTTAGGCCGGACGAATCACACGCATTATCTGCTCTCGATGTTTGCCCCGGCGGGAGCTCAGAACTATACCAATCTCGAGCTTCACGAAATCGCAAAGCAACTCGACTACTACAACCTTCAGGGATACGATCTGCACGGAGTATGGGACTCCTCGACCAATCACCAGGCCGCGTTGTTCGAATCCAGGTCTGATCCGGATTTTGGACAGGGACTTTCCGTTGAACCCGTTGTTGAGGCTTACCTGGCTGCGCGGGTGCCTGCGAATAAGATCGTGCTTGGAATCCCACTCTATGGCTACGGCTGGACCGGTGTTCCCAACGTCAGGCACGGCTTGTACCAGTCCTCAACTGGTGCCGCCCCAGTTTACCTGGCAAATGGAACGGGATTGTGCCCGATTACCGGCGGGTCAGTCGCAGGCTGCGATCCTCTGTTAACGCCCGGAGTCATGGCATATTCCACGCTATCGACTCTGACCGCCAATGGATACGCGAGTTATTTCGATCGCAACCGAATCGCAAAATGGCTTTACGATCCCAGTTCCGAGACGTTCTGGAACTTCGAGGATCCTTTCACCGTCAGCCTCAAAATGCTTTACGTAAACGAACGTGCGCACGACGGCCTGGGCGGCGCATACGTCTGGGCCCTCAAGGACGATGACGCATCCGGCGCCGTTGTAAAAGCCATGGCCGCCGGACTGAATCATCCCTAAAAGGCGCTCGATAACAGGTCTGCAGCGACGTGCACGGGAAGAGCACCACCACGATTCAAACTCGTGTTCAACCCGACGGAAACTAGCGCTGCCCCATTCAAGCCCGACGTTGGCTTGAGTGGGGTAGTTCCAGGCGCAGTCGGAGGCGCGCTCAAAGTGGAGCCCTGCGCCGCTTCACTCAGTGGGCCGGCCGCTTGCAACAGGTAGCTCATTGAAGACGAAGTACTGACCTACGGCTGAGACCAAAAAGCAATGCCAGATTGACTGCCGAGGCATGACCGAATATTAGCAGCCTAGCTGCCAATGAATACGAGACGTTAATTCTTGCCATCGCAACCAGCAGCAGGATCATGATCCCCAAAGTCCATGCAATGCCCGCCAATGATCCGAGTCGCAAGCGACGAAACTGCAAAACAGCAATAGCGAGCAGCAAAAACCCACCTACAGCTAAAACTATTGAGCCCCTGAAAATCCCCGCCACCGGTCCCACCACAATAAGTAAGGCAACTCCAACCTCAGCACCTTCTCTTGTTCTGGCTGCCGATAGCACATCGGTTGCGCCAATCGTGTCGCTTGCGGGAGGTGCAACTAGCCGAGGCCGAACGATGTGATATCGCTGCATCGACACGAATGCCGCTGACAGAAACAGACAGCCCACAAAGACAAAGTATGTGATTGACAAGCTTCGCATCGTGCCTGTCCCTGTGCTCCATGAATTTTAGACACCGGAACTGCAAAATCGGGGGACAGACGGACCCCATTTTTTCTCACCATTTAGGAAAGCTGGGCCAGACTTGATCAGTCATAGCGAAGTGTCTGGATGGGATCAATTTGGGCCGCGCGGCGAGAGGGCAGGTACCCGGCCATAAGTCCCGCAAAGAACACCAGCAACACGCCACCACCGAAAGCTGCCCCGTCGAAGACCCGCATAAAGATCATCTGAGAAGCCATAAGCCGTGCGACGCCGGCCCCGAGAACCACGCCGACAGAGATTCCAGTGACTGTCAAGCGCAGCGACTGCTTTAACACCAATCCAATGACGCCGCGCGTGGTCGCACCCAGCGCGACCCGGATACCGATTTCCTTTGTCCTTTGGGTGACGAAATATGAGACGACGCCATAAATACCCGACAACGTTAGCAAGAGCGCGAGTCCGCCAACGGCAGCGCCGATCATGGATGCAGCTCGAAATGCGTAAATGCCCACCGCCCGGTACTGGTCGAGCGAATGGATGTCGTTAATTGCACCCGGCGCTACTGCTCCCAGCTGTGTATCGAGCCTCTGCCGTTTGGCTTCGACCTCTCCGCGGACATGCACCAGCAGGTTCCCGCTCTTCGAAGCAGTAGTGGGTTGATAGAGTAAAGCCACATCTTTTCCGTAGGCGATGCAGCACGTCACAATATCGTCGGCAACGCCAACCACCCGCACAACTCGCAGAGGAGTTTCGAGACGAATGGTTTTGCCGAGCGGATCCTGGCCTGGGAACAGACGCGCGGCCGCTCCCCTGCTGAGAACCGTCACCGGCGCCTCGGATGTCGCCTCATCGGCCGTGAAATTGCGGCCACGCAGCAACGGAATTCCCAAGACCTCGAAGTAGTTGGGCGAAACGTCATTGTGGGCAATGCTGATCGAGGCGCCACTATCGGAAGATGCATTTATCGTCGGCACTCTCCCGCCCATCGGCACGGACGAAGCCGCTACGATCCTGTCCACACTGGGATCCGACGAGAGAGCATCGACTACTCTGCCGCGACCGCTCTCAGTAATTTCCATGGCAATTAAGTGGTCAGTGTGAAAACCGATATCGAACGCGCTCATCGCAATGGTAGTTCGAACCAGTGCGCCACATGCCACCAGCAATAGCGTGCAGACTGTGACTTGCGCAATGACAATTCCGTTCCTGACCCGCGAAGGCCTGAGATTCGAGTTCAACTCGCCATGCACGGATGACAACACGCTGACACGCGTGGCCTGAATGGCCGGCGCAACGCCGAACAGAAAAGCCGATGTAAGCGCCGCAAAGATCATGAATCCAATCACGTGCCAGTCGACTGGACGCGCGACCTCGTGGACCAGTTCGAGCATGTCCTTTGGAATGGTGGCCAGAATCGTCCAGAGGGCCGCATCTATGGTGACGCGCGAGATGGCGAATCCGAGGACCGCTGCGGGGATGGACAGGAGAACGCTTTCGGTGAGAAGTTGCCGGATAAGTCGTGCGCGCTCCGCCCCCAGCGAGAGCCGAATTCCGATCTCCCGCTGCCGAGCAATGCCTCGGGCAAGCATCATGCTCGCTACATTCGTGCACGCCAACACTAAAACCAGCGCGAACGCTGCGATCAAAGGGCCAAAGATCACCAGCAACTCCGGCGTCAACGGAATCGAGGTCGCCTGCGAATTTAAGAAAACCCCCGTGGCTCTGCGGTCCTGCGACAATTGCGCTGTCAGCTTTTGAGACCATGCCAGCAGGACTGCTTCGGCACCCGATAAGTTTTCGCCGGGGCGGAGCCTTCCTACGATTCCCAGGTTTTCAGGATGCACGGCCCCAAATAGATCTGGGCCATCTTGGAGTAAATGAGCCATGCTCACCGGAGCCCAGAAATCTTGTGGTCTTTCCGTTAATCCGTGAAATTCCGGCGAGGCAACGCCGATCACTTCCATGGGAAAACCGCGGATCGGGATCTTCATCCCAACGATGTCTGACCGACCGCTGAACTTGCTTTGCCATGCTTGATAACTAAGCACGATGACAGCTTCCCGCCCGGGTGCGTCTGAATCTTCTGGAAACAAAGGACGACCCAGCACCGTGCTGACACCAAGCATTTGAAAGTAATTACCAGTGACCAGTTCTCCCTGAAAGGGATGACCTTCTACCCGTGTATACAGACCTTGAACCGCGGCGACATCAGAAAACGCAGATTTCTCTCTCGCAAGTTCCTGATACTCGTCCCACGAGAATCCATGTTCGTGTTCCGTGCGGTCAGACCACGTGAAGCTGTACAAACTGTAGGGATCGTTTACAGACAGCGGGCGCAGCACGTAGGCATTGAAAAGGGTGAATAGGGCGAGGTTCAGGCCCAGACCGAGTGCAATCGTACCCGACACCGTGAAGACGAAGACCGGATTCCGCGAGAAACTGCGCAGTGCATAGCGCATGTCTTGCAGCACCGTTTCGACGGTATCGAGGCCTCGCGCACCTCTGCAGTCCTCTTTGATGGCTCCGACTCGCCCGAAATCCAGGCGCGCCAGCCGGCTGGCTTCCTCCTGTGAGTGTCCTGCAGCCAGATAGCGCTGGCGCGACATCGCCAGATGGAACTCCACCTCGTCCTCAAGTTCCTGTTCGACGCGCGCTCGGAAAAAGAGTGCTCGAACTCGCAAGCACAGATCCTTTAGGGTCATAGAATTTCCCCTCAGGCCATTTCCAGCACTTTGCCGATGGCCGTTGCCAGCCGTCTCCAGTTGTCAGTTTCCTGCTGCAGTTGCCTTCTCCCGGTCGCGGTCAGGCGATAAAACCGCGCGCGCCGCCCTAGTTCGGATATTCCCCACTCTGCCTCGATCCAGCCTTGATGCTCCAGTCGATGCAGCGCGGGATATAAGGAGCCTTGGTTGGCCTGGAGCACGTTTTCCGAGATTTGCCGGATTCTGTCGGAAATGGCCCAGCCATGCAAAGCATCGCCAGACTGCAACGTGCGCAGAATGAGTAAATCTAAAGTTCCCTGCAGCAGATCAAGGCGGGACGGCTTGCTCATTGGTGTCGACTCTCTACACCAGTTCATATCGTTAGTTGGTGTCGAATGTCAACAATATTCGAATAAACGTCGGGCGCTCGCATGCGCGCTCCGTTTTCTTTTCCACAACGGAATTCCTCTTCTATGTGACGAACAACCTTGACCGTGGCAATGAAAAGCGCACACTGGACTCGTGCGCATTCGCATCGCAAAGTCATTCCCCGAGAGCCTCCCAGACTTGGCCCGCAATCCGGGTCTGCTAAGTCTCTATTCCAGATTATTTTGCGTGTAAGTTATTCTTTGACAATACTTTGTAGCTGGCGCCTTTGGAGATCAGATAGTAAGGTGTCTACCTTCAACGGTCTTCAGATACGGGCAAAAAAAAGTTTTGATGCATCAGCACAAATGGGCTCTTAACCCCTTATTCCAGAATACTTTGCCTGTAAGATGTTTGCTTTGAATACTTTGCGAGCCGAAAATTCAGCGCAGGAATGGCAACCTCAGTATTGTCCAGACTTTGCGAAAACGGGGTCTGATTTTAATTCGGACCTGGGTTCAGAGCAGAATCACTGTGATTCTTCACCTACTCTGACGACCCACCATCGACCGCTCGCCTGCTGCCCATGGCCTTCAAGGCTTCCAATTCTGCGATCCTGGGGTCGTTGACCTCCGTAATCGCGAGAGAGCCTTCGTAGTAATCGAGCAAGTTGCGCTTCAGGTCGGGCGCGACTCCGAGCCGCGGCTTCGAGGTGAGTCGTGCCAGCAGTTGTGCATAGGTTTTGTCGGCGAGTGCGTAGTCGCCTAACTTGACGCGTTCTCCAGTATCAAGATCGAGGTTGGCAAGCCTGGTCGCTGTGTTTTTCTCGGTCAGAAGGTTATGCAGGATCTCGCGAAACTGGTCGACCGTGCGATTCATGCTGCTCAAGTACCACTCCTCAGTCTCGTGCGTTGGAATTTTGATCGCGAGGTCGGACGCGGCGCCGATCTTGGGCACGATGAAGACCAGAATCGCGAGCAGATGAGCTTTGAATCCGGGCCCCTTGTAGGTGTGCCTCCACCTGCGTTCATAATTTGTGTGGGCGACTCGTTCCGCAAAGATGCGGTATGCCTCGGTATCCGGCGGCGGCAAAAACTGCTTCTTGTGGAGCACCACTTCAGCCTCGGCAAATGCCGGTATGAAGCTTCTAACTGACGTCCGGTAGCTCTTCAGGTCCGGCCGCGCTTTTCCCAGCACCTCGGCAATATCGATTCCGTAGGTCGCAATGAAAACGTCATGCAGGAATTTCCTTGGAACCCGGAACCCCACGCGCTCCAGATAAGCCGAGGGCGCGAAAGCCCGGTCGCTGAGTTCCTTCACGTCAAACGCGAATTCCGTGCGGATGTGCGAGTGCGGGCTCTCGCCATAAGTCACGCTCTCTCCGTACTTGTCCTTCAATTTGGGGAAGGCTAGAGCGGTTGCCGGGTTCACTGCTTCGGAATGTCCGATGGAGTCGCCTAGATAATGAGACAACGCGCCGATGGCGAAGGCATACTCGTTGAGCGTGCGGGCATCGCTGAGCAGGCGCACCACAAAATCTCCGCTGCGCACGTAATGGGTAAGCTCGCTGAAGAAGACTTTGCCAAACGGATAATAGCCCATGTCCTGCACGGCCGACCCGCCATAAGCAAACGAGTGTGCAACGACTAACTCAGCATCCGTAGATTTTGGAAACTTGGCGAGCAGCAGAGGACGGATCGAGTCGTTCCATGCCAGGTCGATCAGTTCTTCGTGCGTAAGAACGGAATATGCCGTGCTATCGGAAGCCAACAGAATTGCTGCCAGGAGCAGAGCAATCGGGTAGCAAGCGTGCCATTTCATTCTGCACTTCGATGCGTGAATCGCGCCTCACAGTTGTGGCCAGAAACAATCAGCACGGGTACGCGGAATTCCCCGCGAAATGTATACTTTCGCACGTTCCTTTGTTCGCTTTCCCCTCGCTATAATTCACGGAAAGACACGCACGGAAATATCCGGATTGTGCTGATGGTTTGGGGAGGGCACGACTTCAGGGATCTCGTAGAAACGCAGGGCGGAACAAAATCCTTCAGTCCACGTAACAACCACATAGGAGACTGCAATGCAAAGCCGCATTACCGGCACCACCATGCCGGTCCTGGAATTCGTTCTTGAACCGAACGAGACAATCATCTCGGAAGCCGGAGAACTCTCTTGGATGGGCGCCTCCATCCAGATGACGACGCACACGCAATTCGCAGGCGGGGGAGGCCTCTTCGGAGTGTTGAAGCGCGTCGCCGGCGGCGGGTCGATCTTCATGACCGAATACCGCGCCATTGGTGCGCCTGGCGAGTTGGCATTCGCCACCAAACTGCCGGGACACATTGTCCCCGTCGAGGTCTCGCCCGGGCACGAGTACATGATTCACCGCCACGGATTTCTGTGCGCCACATCCCAAATACAAATTGGGGTCGCCTTCCAGCAATCCCTGGGCGCCGGAATCTTTGGTGGAGAAGGTTTCCTCCTACAGAGGCTGACCGGACAGGGAACTGCGTGGCTCGAACTCTCCGGAGAACTGGTGGTCCGCGACCTGCAGCCGGGAGAGACTTTGCGGGTTCATCCCGGTCATGTCGGCGCCTTTCAATCGAGCGTCTCCTTCCAGATCACAACCGTTCCCGGCATCAAGAACATGATTTTCGGAGGCGATGGAATCTTTCTCGCCTCGCTAACCGGGCCGGGACGAATCTGGCTGCAGACTCTGCCCGTCTCCAAACTCGCGCATGCAATCGAGAAATACATTCCGCGCGAAGCTCCCCGGCAAGCCGTCGAAGGCGGGGTGGTGGGAGGCATTGTGGGTTCCATCCTCGACAACATGAGATAGCCAGGGCGTGACTGTTAGTTTCTGTAGAACCTGCTGCGCACTTGCGGGTTCCAGTAGCAATCGCGCAGCCTTCCTCGGTTACACTACTCTCGGCGAGTCCTTTCATGGTCAACGGCAAACGTATCGCGGTCGTCATGCCTGCTTACAATGCGGGCAAGACGCTTGCAGCGACAGTGGCGGAAGTACCCGAGCTGGTCGACATCCGCATTCTCGTGGACGACCACAGCCGAGATGACACCGTCGAAGTGGCGCGCCGTCTCGGCCTGCTCGTCTTTCAACACGATCGCAATTACGGCTACGGGCGCAATCAGCAGACGTGCTATCGCGAGGCTTTGGCGGCGGGCGCCGACGTCGTGATCATGGTGCATCCCGATTATCAGTACACCCCCTTGCTCATCACCGCCATGGCCAGCATGGTCGCTTATGGCGTCTACGACGTGGTGCTGGCCTCACGTATCATCGGCGGACGCGCGCTGCTCGGCGGCATGCCGCTGTACAAATATGTCGCCAACCGCCTGCTGACTGCATTCGAGAATTTATTCTTGGGCGTGAAACTATCCGAATATCACACCGGTTATCGCGCGTTCAGCCGCAAGGTGTTGACGGATCTGCCTCTGCTCGAAGACTCGGACGACTTTGTCTTCGACAACCAGATGCTCGCGCAGTGCGTGCATTTTGGCTTTCACATCGGCGAAGTTTCTTGTCCCACCAAATACTTCGGGGAAGCGTCATCCATTAATTTCCGGCGCAGCGTCAAATACGGTTTCGGTGTGCTGGCCACCACTCTGCAATTCGCGCTTCAGAAATGGGGGCTCATCCACTTGCCTCGCTTCAGTCCGAACGGACGCAAGCTCGAGTACGAGCGGGAGATTTACTACGCTTCACACGGCGAGACCGCGGGACCTGTATAGCACGCCCAGTCCTGATGGCGCACTCTGCACAAAGTCAGCCCAACGAACGATCGCGGAGCCGCGATTTTCGTCCCACGAACCTGGTCATTGTTGCAGGCCTCACCGTGGCTGCCATTCTCGTGATGGGCTATCACCCCGGTCTTGAGGATGACTCGTTTTATCTCGCGGCGATTAAGCATCATCTCAACCCGGCTTTGTTTCCCCACGACTCGGATTTTTTTCGGGTGCAGTTCCAGGCAACAATCTTCGACAAACTCATTCCGCTCTCGGTCTCGCTGCTGCATTTGCCCTTGCCCTGGACGATCCTGCTCTGGCAATTTGCTGCCGTTTTTCTACTGCTGCTGGGCTGTTACCGCATCGCGCGCCGTTGCTTTACCGCTCCCGAGGCGCACTGGGCTTCGGTCTCCCTCATTGCCGCATTGCTGACCATGCCGCTTCCGGGTATCGCCATCCTACTCGGAGATCAATACCTTCATCCCCGCACGCTCGCCACCGCGCTTATCCTCGCTGCGATCGTCGCAGTGATCGACCGTAAGCCGTGGATCTCAGGAGTCCTCTTACTCACTGCCTTCTCGATCCACGCGATTGCCGCTTGCTTCGGAATCTCGTTTTGCTTGTTGCTAGCCTGGAACCTGCGCCGGCCGGCCTTCGCTCTAGCATCGTCAGCTTTCCTGTTGCTGCCCCTGGGTTGGTTGTTTGAGCCGGGTTCGGAGGCTTGGCGGGAGGCCGCAGCGACCCGCGGCTTCTACTTTCTCGGAAGCTGGCATTGGTACGAATGGTTGGGTGTCGTGGCTCCGGTGCTTCTGCTGATCGCCTTTTATGCTTTGCTGCGGCGCGCGACGCTGCCCGTAGCCGGTTCCGTCTTGCGGCCATTCATTCTGAGCACCGTTTGCTTCGCAGTTTTTCAGATGTGCGCCGGTCTCGTCATCATGTTGCCGCCAGCTTTTGCCCGTCTGCGCCCTTTCGAGCCAATGCGCTACCTGCATCTGCTCTATCTGCTCTTTTTCCTCATCGCTGGTGGACTCTGTGGGGCATACCTGCGCGATCGGCGCCCTTACCGCTGGCTGCTGCTGTTCCTGCCGTTAACTGCGGGCATGTTCTATGCCCAGCGCCAGATGTACTCCGCATCGCCTCACCTCGAATTGCCATTTGTCTCGCCAGGGAGCCCATGGCTGCGGGCGTTCGATTGGGTTCGTCAGAACACACCCGTGGACAGCTATTTCGCTCTCGATCCCCACTATGAAACTCTGCCCGGCGAGGATTATCACGGATTCCGCGCGCTGGCAGAACGCAGCGCCCTTGCCGATTACGAGAAGGATGCCGGCATGGCGGCCCGCGTGCCCAGCCTGGCTCCGCGCTGGCTCGCGGAAGTCACCGCCCTGAACGGCTGGCACGGTTTTCAGCGTTCCGACTTCGAGCGCCTGCGGAGCCAATTTGGCGTGAATTGGATTCTGCTGTCCCCCGGAGATCAGCAATTCTCAAACCCCGACAGCGCAGTTATGATCTGCCCATACGCAAGCCAGGATGTGAAGGTGTGCCGGTTACTGTGACCCAGCCCGAAACCCGTGTGTCCGCAACTACTCGGCCACATGTGTGGATGGCTCTTGTCGCTCTGCTCGTTCGCCTTGCGGTGGTCCCTTTCGTCTACCGCGATTGGATGGATCCCTTTGTCCTCGAGCACTGGGCCTTCGGTCTCATCGCCCGTTCCATTGCCTCGGGACACGGCTTCGGAAGCCCCTTTGCCGATACCGGCGCATCGGCGTTGCTGCCTCCGGTGTACTCCTATTTACTGGCCGGCATTTTCAAAGTTTTTGGAATCGAGACCAAAAGCTCAGTTCTCGCGGCCCTTTCGTTGAATAGCTTGTTTTCGGCCCTGACCTGCATTCCCGTCTATATGCTGGCGAAACAAGCTCTCGGCGAGCGGGTCGCAAAGTGGGCAGGATGGGGTTGGGCTTTTTCCCCCTACGGCATCTATTACGGTGCCGATTGGGCGTGGTCCACATGCCTCGTCACCTTGGAACTTGCGGGCCTCTTCTACTTCACCTGGAAATTGGAGAACTCCCGCCGCACGCGCGACTGGGTTGGGTTCGGCCTACTGGGAGGTTTCGCCGCTCTGACCGAACCAGTCACTCTCTCGGTCGTGCCTCTGCTCGGGCTTTGGACCCTCTATCGCAGATACCGTCAAAGGCTTCCGTGGAAACTGCCGATGTTTGCCGCGGCTCTGGCAGCGCTGGCGTTGATGAGTCCCTGGTTGATCCGCAACTACGAGCTCTTTGATCGTTTCATTCCCGTTCGGAGCGGGTTCGGCCTGGAACTCTATATCGGCAACAACGGATACTCCGAGCGTTGGGTCAACAGCAGCCTGCACCCGAACCACAGCGACGCTGAGTTGTCGGAGTACGAGCGCGTGGGCGAGATGGCCTACATGGACCACAAACTCCGGCAGGCCAAAGACTACATTCGCAGCCATCGGGATTGGTTTGCCTGGATGACTCTTCGCCGCATGCTTTACATGTGGACCGGTTATTGGAGTTTCGATCGCAATTATTTAAAAGACGAGCCGCTCGATCCGCCCAACATTCTGGTGAATACCACGCTGACCGTTCTCGGATTGGTTGGTTTAGCCCGCCTCTACAAGCGCGATTCTGGCCTGGGAACCCGGTTTGCGATCGTTCTGTTCTTTTTCCCGCTCACGTACTACGTCACTCACCCTGAAACGTATTACTTCAGGCCGGTTGACCCGCTCATCGTGGTTTTGGCTGCAGTGGCAATTGTAGGATTCCGAGCGCCGCAGCAGAAGTCAATTGCCGCGTCTCCGCGGGCCATTTAACATCTAATCATCCAGATGCCCACCGCGACCTCTTCGCCGGTCACAGCTCCCAGACGCTTCACGATCGGGTTTAGCGAGATCCTTAACTTCGCTTACGACGCCTTCTGCAGCAACAAGCTGCAGTTCACCTTGACCTCTCTGGCGATGGCGGTGGGAACGGCCTCGGTGATTCTGGTGGTCACGATCGGACTGACCGGCAAGCAGTACATCTTGCGCCAGATTCAATCCATTGGCGCCAACATGATTTACGCCGATTACCAGGGTGGATCCCAGCGCATCGATTCCACCCCCGATCCCATGACGGTGGAAGATGTCGACGCCGTTCGACAGCAGGTACCTGCTGTAGTAGCGGCCTCACCGACGATCGCCCTGAATGACCGAATCAGCGTTGGCGACGGCAAGCAGAGCGACATCCTTGTACTGGGCGTTTCCGCCGAGTACAGGCGGGTGCGCAACCTCGTGCTCCTCGCCGGGCGTTTCTTCGATCAGCAAGATACCTCCGGACGCAACAAGGTCGGAGTGATTACCGACAAATTGGCGAGCAAACTGTTCGGCTCGGCTAACACATCGATAGGTCAGATCATTAAGTTGAGCGGTGGGCTTCCCTTTACGGTGGTTGGGGTTTTCAAGGAGAGTGTGGACACCTTCGGACAATCCGAGATCCAGGAAGACACCATGCTGATCCCGTACACCGTCAGCCGCTTCTTTACCCCGACGGGTGCTGTCTACCAGATCTACTTCTCGGCAGCGAGTCCCCAGGATGTCGGTCCCGCAACCGCGGCCATCAAGCGAGTTCTGCAGTCGCGCCATCGTGCTGAATCGGTTTACAGCGTTCAGAACCTGACCCAGTTGCTCTCGGTCGCCGGACGCATCGCGGACGCGCTTACCCTAGTTTTGATGTTGGTCGCCCTGGTTACACTTCTGGTGAGTGGAATCGGGATCATGAACATCATGTTGGCTACGGTGAGTTCCCGAATCCGCGAGATCGGGATTCGCAAGGCCATTGGTGCCACCAACCGTGAAATTCGCTTTCAGTTCCTTGCCGAAGCGATTCTCATCTCTCTCACCGGAGGAATCGCCGGTATCGTGACAGGTCTTGCCCTGCCATACTCCCTACGATTTTTTACCGACTACCGCGTGCCGATTTCGGGCTTGTCGGCGATTATCGCCATCCTGATTTCTTCCATCGTCGGAATCATCTTCGGAACGGTTCCCGCTTCCCGCGCCTCGCAATTGGACCCCGTCGAGAGCCTGCGCTACGAATAAGTCCGAACAGTGCTCCGCCTCGCGGCCGTTTAGACCCCCAGAAAACCACAAAGCCGGGCTGGTTGGCCCGGCTCTTTACTGTGGAACTGGTTCGTTAATCTTGGTTTCGATCAGCGGACCCAGAATGTCCTTGTCACTGCTCCGGCCTGCTTACATCACCATCGCGAGATTCTCCAGTTCGTACTGCAACACAGGAAGCGCGCAGCCGGCCATTTCGACACGGCCCGCAGCGTCCAATGCTGCCGTCTGAGAAACCCCATAGCCACGGCCCATCAGGAAAACTTGAAGCAACTCGGCAGCCTCATACGAATCGATCATGCCACCCTGCAGCAGATCGTTCCTGAGCGCCGCCAGCTCCGTCATCGTGAATCTGTCTTTATCGTTCGTCATTTTCTCGTTCGTCATGGCCGTCATCACCTCCGATTCCGACCCATTTACCCCATTAGACTCATCGGCAGTTGCTCTAGTTGCATGCAATTGAACTGCCGTCTTTACCCTAAAGTTTCAGGTCCGGCCCTGAAACCCCACTATTTGCTTTAACCCCTGAGTTGATCGAAAGTTGCAGGCCTTTCCATGAGCGATCCGAGGTACTTCGGGATACCATTAGTACCTCACGGTAATCTCGAAAATGACACAAAGTGTCGTTTTGGAGTGGGTGAATCTCAACCAGCGGCAAGTCGTCTCCGCACGTGTTCCTATGTGTCCCCGGTGGTAATTCTTTCTTCCGGCGAGGATACAGAACAACACAGACGCGGCCCTAAACCGGTTCGAGCATCCCTTCGCCAAACTGCGCCATTAAGCTGTCAAATTGCCTGCTCTCCAGGCAAACCGCATGCTGTCCGTACCGGGCCTCTTTCCCGGTGACGTGCCAATAAGGCATCCAGCAGAACTGCTTCCGTTCAATGCTCTGCAGCACGACCAGGAAGGGGTACAGCGTCACCTCTTGTTCCTCTTCTCCCAACCAGGATTCCAGCTTGTCAGGAAGGAATGCCGACACGACCCTGAATTCGCCGTCCCCGCCCCCGAGCTGGAAATCCACGCTCACTCGCAACTCGCGCGCACTGCCGCAAGCAGGGCAATTCTCCGGAGATGTTCTGGAGAACTCGTACAGGGTGTCGAATAGCGTCGGATGGGTGGGATATTTCTTATGACACTGATCGCAGTAGAAGCATTGGGTCGCCGCGGCTGAACCGTCCTCTCCTGGAATCCGGGTGCCGCGGCTCGTTTGCGCCAGCTAAGGCTCGACCTTCGCCTCATCCACCAGCATGATCGGGATATCATCCTTCACCGGATACACCCGATGGCACTGAACGCATTTCAGGCTTTCCGGGTTCTGACGATACTCCAGTGCCTGCTTACATGCCGGGCAGACCAGAATTTCCAGCAAATCCTTGGGAATCATGCCGTGCATTGTACGACATCAGCAGTGACCACGCGCACACCGGCCCAAAGCCGAAATCACCTCGCGCCGGTGTAAGATTTTCAAAGCGAAACCCAATCATGCCTGCTCTCATTCTTGACGGAACCAGAATCGCCCAGGAAATTCGCAGCGAAATTGCCGCGGAAGTCAAAACCATGACCGCCGCTGGAGTGCGTCCCGGCCTCGCTGTCGTGCTCGTAGGACACGATCCGGCCTCGCAAATCTATGTACGCGGCAAAGTCAAAGCCTGCGAAGAAGTCGGAACCTACAGCGAAAAAATCGCGCCTCCGGACTCAGTGTCGACTTCCGAACTGCTGGCCGTAATCGACGACCTGAACCGCCGCGACGAGATTGACGGGATTCTAGTCCAGCTGCCGCTGCCCCGGCAGGTCGATTCGAAAAAAGTCCTGTTGTCCGTAAATCCCGCGAAGGACGTCGACGGCTTCCATCCCATGAACGTCGGATTCCTTTCCACCCAGCGGCCCGGTCTCGTTCCGTGTACCCCGGCGGGCGTTATGGAGATTCTGCAGCGTAGCAAGATCCCCATTGCCGGACGCGAAGCAGTGGTGGTCGGACGCAGCGATATCGTAGGCAAGCCCGCCGCCATGCTGCTGCTCAATGCCAATGCGACCGTCACGGTCTGTCACTCCAAGACCCACGATCTGCCGGCAGTCTGCCGCCATGCCGACATCATGGTTGCCGCCATCGGTCGCGCAGGCATGATCACTCGCGACTTCGTGAAGCCCGGAGCCACCGTCATTGACGTGGGCATGAACAGCGTCACCGATCCGGCGGAGTTCCAGCGCTTCTTTGCCGGCAATGCGAAGCGCGAAGAAACCTTCCGCAAAAGAGGTTCAACCCTAATCGGCGATGTCCATCCTGAAGTAGCTGAAGTTGCAGGTGCCATCACCCCCGTCCCCGGCGGCATCGGTCCGCTCACTATTGCCATGCTGATGTTCAACACGGTAAAAGCAGCCAGGATGCGAAGAGGAAGCCGAGTCCCGGAACTGTCCCGTGCATAAAATCATGCCTGCTCCCGCGGGTGAAGTCATCGGAAGCTCATGCTGAAGGTCGGCCTCACTGGGGGAATTGCCTCGGGAAAATCCGCTGTTGGAGAGATGTTCGTTGCTCTGGGCGCGCATCTGGTCCAGGCAGACCGCCTCGCCCATGAGCTCATGGATCCTGGAGAGCCGGTGTACAACGAAGTAGTCCGCCACTTCGGGCGCGAGATCCTGAATCCGGACGGAAGCATCAACCGCGCCAAATTGGCCGAGCTTGCCTTCGGAGCCCCTGATCTTCCCCAAGACCAGCGCGGCTCTCGCGTGGCTGAGCTCAACCGCATTGTGCACCCCGCCGTAATCCGCAGCCAGGACGACTGGATGCAAGCGGTTGGCGCTCAAGACCGAAATGCAGTTGCCATCGTCGAAGCAGCTCTCATTTTAGAAGCCGGCATGGGAAAGAGGGTCGATCGGCTGATCGTGGTCACCTGCGCCCCAGAACAGAGAGCAGCACGCTTCGCCACGCGTCAGAAGATCGATCTGGAGGCCGCGACGAATGAAGTCCAGCGCCGCATGGCAGCCCAGCTCTCCGATGAAGAGAAGGTCAAAGCTGCCGATTACGTGATCGACAACTGCGGCTCCCTGGCAACAACTCGCGAACAAGTGGCCGAGATTTGGAAAAAGCTGCAGTCCGAAGCATCCGCCACCTGAACGAAGGTCGCAGGGCCTCCCCTCGCCCTCCGCTCCAGCATTTAGAATGAACCTGGGACCTTTCTACTCCCATACATCGTACTTATATTCGTAGTCCATATCGGATGGTCGAACTATGAAACTGATCCGGCCGTTAATCCTGGCGATGGCCATTGCCGGTGCGTTCTTTTATTTCACGACCTGGCGCTCGAACTCCAAAGAAGAATTTCATTCCACCAACTGGTTTTCGCGTCCGGGCCAAGTCGAAATCACCGAAGCCGCACCTAACGACTCGCTCGACGGCGAAGAGCAGAACAACATCTCGGTCTACAAGAGGAACATTCCTTCGATTGTGAATGTCACCTCGCGCGCCGTCACCTTCGACTTCTTCTACGGCCTGGTACCGCAGGAGGGGCAAGGATCCGGTTTTATCATCGATAAAGACGGCCACATTCTCACCAACTATCACGTCATCGCCGACGCCCGCCAGGTCGAAGTCACTTTGCACAACCGCAAGAAATACCGCGCTACCGTGGTGGGCACGGACCCGGCTCACGATCTCGCCGTGATTCAGATCAAGGCGCCCGATCTCGTTCCGGCAGTGCTGGGCGATTCGCGTAATTTGCAGGTAGGGCAGAAGGTCTATGCCATCGGAAATCCTTTCGGCCTAGCCGGAACGATGACCCGCGGAATCGTCAGTTCGATCCGCCCCGTACGAGAGCCAAATGGCGCCACCATTGACGAGGCAATTCAGACGGATGCCTCCATTAACCCCGGCAATTCCGGCGGCCCGCTGATTAACTGGCACGGCGAGGTGATTGGCATCAACACCATGATTCTTTCCAGCGTCAGCCAGAGTGCCGGCATCGGTTTTGCCATTCCCATCAACACCGCCAAGGCCGTTCTGAATGACCTCATGACTCTGGGCAGGGTGCGCCGTCCCGCGCTCGGAGTGCGCACCATCGCGATCACTCCGGAGCTTGCGGACGAGATGGGACTCCCGGCGGATCACGGACTACTAATCATCCAGGTGACCCCCGGCAGTGCTGCCGATCAGGCGGGACTCCGTGGCGGCACCGAGCGCGCCTACCTCGGAAACACCCCAATTTCGTTAGGTGGCGACCTGATCGTCGCGATTGATGACCAGAAAATCGAAGACGAGCAGGACCTCGCCCAAATCATGAACAATCATCGTGCTGGCGATTCAGTGAAAGTCACAATCTATCGCGGCAAAAGAAAGATGGATGTAACGGTTTCGCTCGGCGAAGCCCGCCAGCAAGTGTAGGGGCGGACGCTCGTCCGCTCCGCTCGCGAAGCGAGTGTGAATGCGCCCAGGCGAAAGAATCCTGTCTTCCTCTGTGATCCCCTGTTCTTCTGTGGTGCAAAACGGCTCAGCGCACGGTGCACAGGGGATAATCGTGTGCCGCCCCAGGTGTATTGCATCGCATGCAAATTAGCATTACCCTAAGCCCCTGCCTATGACTGCCGTCCTGTAGCCGCCGTCAGCTGTTCTCAAGATGCTTGGGCGATATCTCGCCCAACGCCCGTTGCATCAGTGTGCCTTCTGTACTCGAAAGGACTCTCCCATGCAATTCGTCGACAAGGCATTCGCTCGCCGCCTGGAAGCGTGCGAGGAAATACCGCAGGTGCTATACGCGCGCGTCTTTCAGAAGACGCGCCCGGAAATCGGCGCTGCCGAACAAGAGATCTGTGGTGGACACATGGTCTTCGCCGGCCTGGGCTCTCCGATCGGCAGGGCCACAGGCGTCGGTCTGAATCAACCGCTCACATCCCAGGACCTCGACCAAATCGAGCAGTTCTATCGCGAACGCTGCGCCCCCTCGCAAGTCGATCTCACTCCTCTGCATGACCCGGTAGTTTTTGAACTTTTCAAAGACCGCGGTTATGCGATCGCCGAACTGAACAACGTTTTGTATCGAAAACTCGAAGACATGCACGAACCTTCTCTGCCGGGCACGAACGTTGAAATCCGGCGAAGCCCCGCCGAGGAGTCCGATCTCACCGGAGCGATTGTCGAGAATGCATTTTTTCCAGACGGCGCGCCCGAAGCCTTTCGCGGCCTGATGGCCCCGCTCTATCAAATGGAGAATGCTCTCGCGTTCGTGGCGACAGTGGACGGAACCCCGGCAGCTTGTGGAACCGGCATTGTAATTCCCGAGCACCGGGTCTTTGCTCTGTGCGGTGCGGGTACATTAGCCGCCTATCGCGGACGCGGCCTGCAGACCGCTCTCCTGCAGGCGCGTATGTCCGCCGCGCTGCAAGCCGGATGTGAGTATGCCGTTGTCGTCACTCAGGGCGGTAGCTCCTCGCAGCGGAACGTCGAAAGGTTGGGATTCCGCGTGGCGTACAGTAAGGTGACTGTAATCAGAAAACTATAGCGGCCGTCGCAAGCGCACGTGCGCTTAAGGCGCTCGTCATGCTCTTGCAACTTGAAGCGCATCGTTGCGATAGTGAATGCATGAGCAGCGAGTCACTTGTATTGTCCGGCACCCATGTTCGACTTGAACCGCTGGAGCCTCGGCACGCTGCTGGTTTGGCTGCCGCGGCTGCAGGCGATCCCTCTTTATACCGCTGGAGTCCCGTTCCGCAGGGAAGCCACGAAGCTGAGAAGTATATCGACACGGCACTGGCGTGGCAGGCCGCAGGAACTGCTGTGCCTTTTGCCACCGTGCGACTGGCGGATGACTGCGTGATCGGCTCAACCCGCTTCTGGAATATCGAGCGCTGGGCATGGCCCGAAGGCCATCCGTCCCATGGACGAACTACGCCCGACGCCTGCGAAATCGGCTACACCTGGTACTCCCCTTCAGCCATTCGCACAGCGGCCAATACCGAAAGCAAATTTCTCATGCTCCGCCACGCCTTTGAGAGTTGGAAGGTGCTGCGCGTCTGCTTCCATACGGACGTGCGCAACGAACGCTCCCGTGCCGCGCTCGCTCGCATCGGTGCGAGAGAAGAAGGGATTCTCCGCGCCCATCGTATGGCTTCGGACTTCATTCCACGCGACTCGGCCCGGTTCTCGATCACCGCGTCCGCGTGGCCACCCGTGAAGCAAGGCCTGCTGGAACTGCTGGCGCGTTAAACCGTCGTGGCTGAAAAGAACTCGGCGATCTCGAGCACCTCTTCGGCGTTGAGCCGCAGATCACCTGCCCGCATGACACCTTCCGCTTGCTTGACATTCCGCGCTCCAACGATCGCTCCCGTGACCGCGGGATTGTGCAGTGTCCACGCAATGGCAACCTCGCCGGCTGTGCGACCGTGACGTCTCGCAATCTCCTGCAGGCGATCGACTAGCGCCAGATTGCGCGAGAGATTCGGCTCGTTGAAATCAGCGTGAGCCTTTCGCCAGTCATCTTTGGGCAACCGGGCAATTCGCTCCCGCGTCATAGCCCCAGTCAGAAGCCCCGAGCCCATCGGAGAGTACACAATCACTCCGATCCCTTCGCGTTGGCAGTAAGGAAGAACGTCGGCTTCCACTTCGCAATGAATCAGCGAGTATCGCGGTTGCAGCGAAGTCACCGGCGCAATCTGCTGGGCGCGCCGCAATTGCTCTACGCTGAAGTTCGAAACCCCAATCCACCGTACCTTGCCTTCGCGCTTGAGATCGGCCAGAGTGGACCATCCCTCTTCGAGCAGTGGAGAATCCGGGTCCGGCGGCCAGTGGATCTGATACAGGTCGAAAACATCCACCCCAGCCGGTGCAGGCTGTCTTCCACTTCGCCGCGGATCGAACTTCCACTCAGCACCTTCTGCACCTGCCCGCGCTTGTCCCAGCGCAGGCCGCATTTTGTGAATACGTAGGGCTTCGGACCAGACCAGTTCTTCAGCGCCCGCGCCACCACTTCCTCAGAATGTCCCAGTCCGTACACGGCAGCGGTATCGATCCAGTTCACGCACATCTCCAGTGCGCGATGAATCGCGTCGATCGAATCACGGTCGTCTTGTGATCCCCACGCAAACCGCCAGCCCGAGCCGCCAATAGCCCAGGCTCCGTACCCAACAGGAGTAATCTGCAAATCTGAATTGCCAAGAGTGCGAGTATTCATTCCAGTCTCCATTTAATTTTGGATTCATATGCATTGTGGACGATTCAGTCGCGCAAACTTTTTGAACACTCGCGCACAAAGCGTTTCCACAGAATGGAAACTTGATCACGCCCTGGAATCCTAAGCACAACAAAGTGACATCATTATTGGCCTTCCGGATTTGACTCCGCCCGCTCGCCTCGGCTAGCCTCTAGAGTCTTCCGCGCCTTGGATTTTCAACCTTCATGCCATTTCCGCGCAGATCAATGACTCAGCTGCTCGCAGCCGGATTGCTACTGCTCACCGTCACGATCTGCCCGGCGACCACCCACCCAGTCCGTGCCCAACATGCGATGGTGGTCACAGTGCATCAACTTGCTTCCCAGGTTGGTGTCGAAATCCTGCAAGCCGGAGGCAATGCCATCGACGCAGCCGTTGCCACGGGATTCGCGCTGGCGGTGGTTCATTCTCCCGCGGGGAATATCGGGGGCGGCGGGTTCATGTTGATCCGCATGGCTGACGGTAAAACCCATTTCTTGGATTACCGCGAGAAAGCTCCCGCTGCCGCAACTCGCGACATGTATCTCGATCCCTCGGGAAACGTCATCCCGGACGCCAGCGAAATCGGCTACAAGTCCATCGGGGTGCCCGGTTCAGTCGCCGGCATGGCCTACGCCGAGCAGAAGTATGGCAAGCTCACGCTCAAGCAAGTCATGGCTCCTGCCATCAAACTTGCTCGCGAGGGATTTTCTCTCACCTGGGAAGAGGCCGATTGGATGCACGACCAGTACCTGGCTAAGTTTCCCGAGTCTCATCGCGTTTTCCAGCGCAATGGCAATTACTACAAAGCGGGAGAAATCTTCCAGCAACCTGATCTGGCACGGACGCTTGAGCGCATCGCCGCCAATCCCGATGACTTCTACCACGGTTCTCTGGCCCGCGAACTCGCTACCGCGATGCAGAAGGGCGGTGGACTGATCACCGCTGACGACTTGGGACACTACGAAGTGAAGGAGCGCGAGCCCGTCCGCGGTACATATCGCGGATATGAAGTGATTAGCGCGCCTCCACCGTCTTCCGGAGGCACGGTTCTGATCGAGTCTCTCAATATTCTCGAGGGGTATAACCTGGCCAGAATGCAGAATCGATCGGCGGAGTCGATTCACTTTATAGTCGAAGCTTTTCGCCGCGCATTCATGGACCGCGCCGAGTTTATGGGAGACCCGGACTTTTCCCGCGTTCCGGTCGCCCAGTTGATCGACAAAAAATACGCGAACGCCTGGCGCGACAGTATCGATCCGGCGCACGCCAGCCCCAGCAAAGAGCTGAAACGTCCCGGTATTTTCACCGAACTGGAAACCTATGCCTCCGCGCACCCGGTCGCTCCGCCGCACGAGGGAAATCACACAACCCACTATTCCGTAATGGATGAACAGGGCAACGCGGTCGCGGTGACGACTACCATCAATGACTGGTTCGGCTCGCGCGTCACTGCCGACGGTCTCGGTTTCCTGTTGAATGATGAGATGGATGATTTTTCCGCCAAGCCCGGCGTGCCCAATTCCGATGGCCTGATCCAGGGATCAGCCAACGCAATCGGTCCCGGAAAGCGTCCCCTCTCTTCGATGACGCCCACCATCGTCGTGCACAATGGCAAGTCCGTGATGATTCTTGGTTCGCCGGGCAGTTCGAAAATTATCACCACCGTCGCCAATGTTCTGCTGGGGGTTGTGGACTACGGCCTCAATCTCCAGGAAGCGGTGGATGCTCCCCGTTTCCATAACCAGTGGCTTCCAGACGTGGTGAACGTGGAGAAAACCTTATCGCCCGATACCCAGAACCTGCTTCGAAGCATGGGATACAAAATTCAGATCGGCCTCGGAGCGGGCGACACCGACGGCTACTGGAGCGACGCCGAGTGCATCGCGGTCGATGAGAAATCCGGCCAGCGCCTGGGCGCCACCGATGTTCGCAACAGCAATGGGAAGGCCATGGGATACTAGAAAGGCATTTCAACCATTTCAAGGTCCTGCATGCAAAGAGCGGTGTCAACCTACTTGTTGGTCAAAGAGCGGCTGCATCCAGGCATTCTCGACGGACTCGTCCGCAACGGTGTGCAGGCGGTAGAGATCTTCGCCGCCCGCCAGCACCTCGACTATGCCAACCGCAAAGCCCACGTCAAAGAGATTGCTGACTGGTTTCGCACCAGCGGCATTCCTCTGAACTCGGTGCACTCTCCGCTTTATGCCGACTATGAGTGGGGACGCGCCGGCGCTCCGCCCGTCAACATCGCATCGACAGACCGCGCCGGCCGTATTGAAGCCATGGATGAAGTGAAGCGCGCGCTGGAAATCGCCGAGCAGATTCCGTTTCGCTTCCTCGTCCAACATCTGGGCACCGCGAATGAGGACTTTAGCGAAAAGAAATTTGAAGCGGCCATGACCTCGATCGAGCACTTGCGCGCGTTCGCCAAACCGCTCGGGGTTCGAATCCTTTTGGAGAACATCCCTAACGAGCTTTCCACCCCGGATCGCCTGGTGGAAATGATCCGCGGCGCGCACTTCGACGATGTAGGAGTCTGCTTCGATTTCGGACACGCGCACATGATGAGTTCCGTCAGCGAGAGTTTCGAGATCCTGCGGAACTACATCCGTTCCACCCACGTTCACGACAACGCCAAAGATAAAGATAACCACCTGTGGCCCGGGCAGGGAACCATCAACTGGAAAGAAGCCATAGAACTGTTGCGCTCAGCCCCGCAAACGCCACCCCTGCTGCTGGAAATCGGCGACGATGAAAAAGGGAATCCAGTGGAGAGGCTAGGCGAAGTATTCGCAAAGCTGGAGGAAAGCTGAAGAAATTGAGTAATTTGGTAATTGAGTAAATGAGAGATGCGGAAGACGATTTTCAATTACTCAATTACCAAATTGCACAATTTCCCAATTCTTTTATGTCTGCACCTGTAAGTACGATCGCTGAAATCGGCAAGCACGAAGGCCAGTCCGTCACCATCCGCGGCTGGCTGTATAACCTGCGCGAGAGCGGGAAACTATTGTTCCCGCAGTTTCGCGACGGCTCCGGTGTCATTCAGGGCGTTGTGCCCAAGAACGCGGTCACGCCGGAAGTGTTCGAAGCGATCAAGACTCTCACCCAGGAATCCAGCGTCATCGTTGAAGGCAAAGTCCGCGCGGACAAGCGCGCGCACGGCGGATTCGAACTCGACGTGGCCAACGTGCAGGTCCTGCAACGCGTTCCCGAATCTGATCCTTACCCCATCACGCCCAAAGAGCACGGCACTGACTTCCTAATGGAGCACCGACATCTTTGGGTGCGTTCGCAGCGCCAGGCTGCCATTCTGCGCGTGCGCGCCGAGATCATCAAGGCCGCTCGCGATTTCTTCGATGAGCGCGGATTCACCTTGACCGACCCGCCGATCATCACTCCCGCTGCATGCGAAGGTACCACCACCCTTTTCCCGGTCGACTATTTTGAAGAGCAGGCGTATCTCACGCAGTCAGGCCAGCTTTATATCGAAGCGACCGCCATGGCCTTGGGAAAGGTTTATTCCTTCGGCCCAACGTTCCGCGCGGAAAAATCCAAAACGCGCCGTCATCTGACCGAGTTCTGGATGGTCGAGCCGGAAGTCGCCTACGGCACGCTCGACGACATTATGGAACTGGCAGAAGGCCTGATCAGTTTCCTGGTGAAACGCTGCCTGGACCGCCGCCGCAACGATCTACAGACCATCGGCCGCGACATTTCAAAGCTGGAAAAGATTGTGCCTCCGTTCGCCCGCATCAGCTACGACGACGCCGTCAAGAATCTGCAGGAGGGCCACGCCAAGGGCGCCCTGGAGTCGAACTTCGAATGGGGCGGCGATCTCGGCTCGCCCGACGAAACCTATCTTTCCGCGCAATTCGACAAACCAGTTATGGTCCACCGTTATCCGGCGAAGGTGAAGGCTTTCTACATGGAGCCCGACCCGCAGCGGCCCGACCTTGCGCTGTGCGTGGACGTTCTCGCACCCGAAGGTTACGGCGAGATCATCGGCGGCTCACAGCGTATGGCCTCTCATGAACTGCTGCTCAAGCGCATTCACGAGCACGGCCTTCCCGAGGAGGCTTTCAAGTGGTATCTGGACTTGCGCAAATACGGCAGCGTCCCTCACGGCGGCTTCGGCATGGGTATCGAACGCGCGGTCGCGTGGATTTGTGGCCTGGAACACGTGCGTGAGACGATTCCGTTTCCGAGGATGCTGTACAGGCTTTATCCGTAGGAATTTGGTAAGCGGGTAATTTTGTAATCGGGGCAACTTTAAAATTCCCCGGCACATAGTTTGAAATTACTCAATTACGAAATTACCAAAGTACAAAATCTTTCATGACGACCATCTCCGCGCCCTCGACCACCGCCTCCGGCCGCAAAATCCGCGTCATCGGGGTTCCGCTTGACCTTGGGCAATCGCGTCGCGGGGTCGACATGGGGCCGTCGGCTGTGCGCGTTGCCGGACTTGAAGCGCGCCTGGAAGCTTTGGGACACGAAGTGGAAGACGGTGGCAATGTGGCAGTCGCCATTCCTGAACAGAAAAAGGAAGGCGCGGCGAACGCGAAGTACCTGAAAGAAATCACCGCGACCTGCACGAAGCACGCCGAACTGGTGCTCAAGACGCTGGAAGCGGGGCGGGTGCCGCTGTGCCTCGGCGGAGATCACTCCATGGCGGCGGGCACGGTCTCCGGCGTTGCCGAATTCTATCGGCGTCAGAACCAGCGCGTCGGCCTGATCTGGATCGATGCCCATACCGACATCAATACTCCCGACTCTTCTCCGAGCGGCAATGTCCACGGCATGCCTCTGGCTGCTCTGATGGGGTTGTGGGATTCAGAACTGGCCAACATCTTTGACTTCTGTCCGAAGATCAGGCCCGAGAACTGCGTGCTGGTGGGCGTGCGCGACATCGATGCGGTGGAAAAAGAGAATGTGCGTCGAGCCGGCATCGGCGTCTTCACTATGCGCGACATCGACGAGCGCGGGATGCGCACGGTGATGGAAGAGGCGCTGCGCATGGCCGGACGCGGCACCGCCGGATATCACATCTCGCTCGACATGGACTGGGTCGATCCCGAAGATGCGCCCGGTGTCGGCACGCCCGTGCGCGGTGGAGCGACCTACCGCGAAGCGCACCTCGCCATGGAAATCATCGCCGACCACGGCCGCATGCTCAGCTTTGAAATCGTCGAAGTGAATCCCGTAATCGACGAGCACAACCAGACCGCCGACCTCGCGGTCGAGTTGGCGCTCTCGGCGTTTGGGAAGAAGATCCTGTAAAGGACTCTAACCGGCTGCCCCGCGCTATCCACCAGATCCCAGCGGGCCGTCGACTGTCCTGTCGAGCGGAGCTCGACTGGGAGCCCCACCCGAATCAAAACATTTGGACCGACCTGCGCAAATTTTCATAATGACGGGGTTGGACGGCAAGAGTGCAAACAAGCAATCACATTGGAATTATTTGAAAGGAAGAAAGAGAAAAAGGAGAGAAAGAAGAGAAGAGAGAGAAAAAAAAAGAAGAGGAAAAAGAGAAAAAAAAAAAGAGAAAGAAAGAAAAAAGGGAAAAAGGAAGAGAGGAAAAAAAGAAGAAGAAAAAAAAGAAAAGAAAAGAAAAAGAGAAAAAAAAAGAGAAAGAAGGGAAAAAAGGAAGAAAAAAGAAGGGAAGAAGGAAGAGAGAAGGAGAGAGAAAAGAAGAGAAAGAGAAAAAAGAAAAGAAAAAGAAAGAGGAAAGAAGAGAGAAAGGAAGAAAAGAAGAAAAGAAAAGAGAAAGAGAAAAGAAAGAAGAAGGGAAAGAAGAAAAAGCAAGAGAAAACGGCGACGAGGCAGGACACGAAGGACGCCCGAGAGGGGGCGGGGAGGCGGGGGCGGCCGACGGGGGGGGGGGGGAAAGATGGTGCCGGGAGGGGGAGTCGAACCCCCAAGACCCGAAGGTCGGCGGATTTTGAGTCCGCTGCGTCTGCCAGTTCCGCCATCCCGGCACTTCGTGGAAGTGCTTGACTATACAGCTTATTTCACATTCTATGTCTCTTTCATCCAAGACAACGATTGTGAAACTGTGTAAGTAAATGTGGAAGTTTTCACAGATTTCCACAGATCCTTGTCACTTGCCCATGAGGTGCTCTGCAGCTCTTCTCGGGCGACGATGTCCACCTGGCCAAGCAATAACGAGGACATCCGTATGAGATTCTACCATCCAACCCACCCACCGGCCCCACTTCTAAATGATGACCACGTGTCTGTTACGGAGGACGTTCGCGTCCAGAACACCTTTCCAGAGTTATTGCGGGCATTGTAACGGTCAGCACATCTTTCCCTCGTAGCTTTCGAGCGTTACGAAACCACTGGAGGACGCTTTCGCCCGAAAAAATAGCCAATCTCGCTATTTTCGATTATCATGGATTATGAAAATAGCGCGGAACGCTATTTTCGACTCTAGAAGGCGCAGATTGGCCCACGCTACCAACATTCCCGGCAAGAAAGTATCACAGGGTAGCTATTCAGCCTTTGTGCCGGCGACCCTGCCTCCTGAACTGAATTGGACACCGCGGCTGATTGGGGCACTCTCGGATGCAGACCGGCTAGTCGGACGATTAGCGGGCGAAGGAGGTCGCCTTCCCAATCCTCATATTTTGATCCGGCCATTTGTACAGCGTGAAGCCGTTCTATCGAGCAGGATTGAAGGCACACAGGCCACGCTGGGTGAGCTGCTTGCCGCTGAGGCAGGAGCGATCGTAGATCGCAGTCCCGAGGATCTTCGGGAAGTCGGCAATTACGTCGTGGCTCTCGAGCATGGAATCTCGCGCCTCAAGAAACTCCCACTTTGCATCCGGCTTACCCGTGAGTTGCACGAAAAACTCATGACGGGCGTTCAGGGTCACGAAGCAGCGCCCGGACGTTTTCGCAGGATTCAGAATTGGATTGGCAAACCCGGCAGTACCGTTGCGACTGCTTCCTACATCCCACCACCTCCAGGAGAGATTGAGCCGTGTCTCGCGGCCTGGGAAAAATTCCTGCATGAATCGCCCCTGCCGCCGCTCGTGACCATTGCGTTGGCTCATTATCAGTTCGAAGCTATTCACCCGTTCCTTGACGGCAATGGCCGAGTCGGACGCCTGCTCATAACCTTGTTCCTGATCGAGCGCCAGATCCTCCCAACACCGCTGCTCTATTTGTCGGCATTCTTTGAAGCATCAAGGCGGGACTACTACGACGGGTTGCGCGGGATTAGCGAACGCGGGGCATGGAACGATTGGTTGGAGTATTTCCTGCTTGGAGTCGCGCGCATGTCTGAGGACGCTTTAAGTCGAGCCATGCGCGTCAACGGACTGCTAGCCGCATGGCAGCGGAAAGTCTCTGGAGAATCAAGCAACAACCCGTTGCGTATAGTCGAACTCTTAGGGGCAAATCCATTCATCACCATAAAAGGCGCCGCAGACAAATTAGCGATCGCGTTTACCACCGCGCAACGCGCCATCGAACGGCTGGAACGTGCGAGGATCGTGAAACGAGTAGGCGATGCGAAGCGAGACCGAGTCTACTGCGCGACTCCTCTCTTGGATATCCTCGAAGAGCCAGCCCGTCTCAAATCACCCGACAACAAATAACCCTGAGTGCTGTCGAATCAGAAATGCGTATCGCTACTGTCAGGCTCTTCGGCCCCAGTTAAGGGCGTAGCGCCAAATGCAACTCGTATAAACCGACCATGCTGCTGACGCTCACGACTACGCATAACCCGGCGACGGACTTGGGATACCTGCTTCATAAGAACCCGGCAAAGCTACATTCATTCGAGCTCTCGTTTGGCAAAGCGCACGTCTTCTATCCGGAAGCAACTGCGGAGAGATGCACGGCGGCCCTATTGCTCGATGTCGATCCGGTAGGACTGGTTCGTGCAAGCTTGACCTAGCGTGGCTTTTGCACGCCTGCAAAACTCCCTACCGTCATCAGTGCGGTGCACTCGGGACGTCGCATCCGCAATCCAAATATGAATTTCGTCTGACGCTTACCTCAAACCGGGGAGCCGGAGGTGCCGTCGTGGAACCTCCGGCATGAGCCTCAAACCGTGTGCTGATGATCTATCTGAACGAGGTCTCTTTGTGGAACCCGCTGGGAACCCATGTCCACCTCTTCGCCCTTGGCGTAGATCGGATGCCGGCCATGCGACCTATTCCATTCGGTCAAGCTCGCCGTCTTGTGGAGGTGTTCCACGATCCTCCGCCAGCGGCCCCCGTTATAGGCACAGAAGTTGATTTCACCTTCCTGCGTCGCCACTGGCGTACTCGAGTTGGAGATCAGCGACAGGTCGTAGTTGTAGTTGTCCTGAAAGGCCATTGGGCTGACCATCACTAGCCTCCATACGCCGTTGTAGGCATAGGCCCGCTCTGACCAGTCAGGGGCGCTCCCAGCTACCCGGTAGACGCAGTCTCTAAGCAACTCGCGGAGCTGCCTGATGCCAAAATCAGGAGGTGCATTCTCGGGATCGAAGTTGCGTACCAAGGATAGGAGAAGCATCGATTTGGTGATCGCTGGCCCTCCGCCTGAGTCAGCAATCTCCGTGATGTCTTTGAGGAACTGTTCCACGTTAAAGAACTTGGCAACCGGTGCGATCTGCTTCGTCCGGGCGTTGACCAGAATCGGGGAGAACATTCCATGGTTCGGATGTATGTCGTTGAACAGACTTCCCAGTTCAGCATCCGGGTGAAGGATGTCACACAATTGGGCAAAGGCTGCGTAGGCAGAGACGGGAAACCAGTCGCGCATCGGCTCCCACCCGAACGAAGTTTGAGCCTGCAAGTCATATGCGATCTGCGAAACGGGGTACCGCTTCGCGTACCGCTCGTCCGCGGAAATGTCTTCATCTCGGCCGCAGAACATCACCGGCTGCAAGATGACCCCGTGGATCTTCTCGATGTGATCGGCAACGAATCGAATGATGTCGCCAATTCCATCATTGTTCAGTCCGTTCACGACGGTCACTTGGAGTGTGGTCTTCATGCCGGCAGCTGCGATATTGTCGAGGGCACGGAGCTTCAGCTCCATGTAGTTGCCGATTCCGCGGTGACTGTTCTTTTCGTCAGTAACCCCGTCGAACTGCAAATAGACTCCGTGAAGTCCGGCGGTTCTAGCCTTGGCTGCAAAATCTCCCTCTTGAGCGAAGCGAATTCCGTTGGTCGCCACATGGAGCCGATGGAAACCGACGCTTTTGGCGTGCTCGACGGCGTCCAGGAATATCGGCGATAACGTTGCTTCCCCACCGGAGAACAAGACGTTGATCTCTCGCTGAGGCTTGAAGGATCTCGCCCTCTCAAACAAAGCCGTTACATCCTGCATGTCCAATTCATGGACGTAGCCGGCGCCGTTGGCATCCATGTAGCAGGGCGAACAGAACATATTGCAGCGGTTGGTGAGGTCAACGATTAGATACGTACCGCGGCCCGTCCTGATGCTGTTGGCACCGTGATTGTGAACCGCTTCGTCGCCGGCACAATTGAAGTCCTGGCCAAACCCAAGGCTTTCGATCCGTCTGAAAAACGCGGGATGGTTCGAGAGCACGTCTTCAAAAGGACCGTGCTTTTCGCAGGCCTTGCGCATGAGAATGCGCCCTGCTTCCTCGATAATCTCTGCCGCGATAATTCCGGGCTGTTCCCTGACATCGTCCACACTCGATTCGCCTCTTGTCACGGCCTCGACTGCCTCACGATTGCATTCGGGACAGAGAGATAGCGTTCTCCTTGGAACACCCATCGTCATGGGAGCCCTCTCCGAACTCTTCGGAAGCGGGGTGGGGGCCCAAGATGGCTGAGGCAAGTTGCCAGCCGGCAAGATTGAATTGATATTTCTAGCGGCGGACCATGCGGCGTTCGACAGGGACCGAAGAAGATCGGCTGTTTGGGCGGACATCAGACACCTCCAGTGGGGACTAGCTCAAAGACGGGAATAAGGGAAAACTGCAACAGCATGGGAGGAACCCTGCAGCGGAAGTGGTTGGCCTATTGTACTCTGAAGTCAAAGAGGTGGGGGAATCTGGAGTTCGCACTTCCGAGGGACCATCCAGCAGGTAGTACCACCGCATTGGGGAGAAACCGGCCATGCGTCTGAGGAACTCGTTGCAGAGCTTGGGTCTGGTTTTCTGTGTGCTGACCTAGAGTTGCACCAGGAACCTCGAGAAGACAACGCAATGCATACACTGCGGATTGGCTGGGAGGTCTGAAGAAGGAAACGACTCACATGCTTCGTTGCCAGAGAATCTTGGCAATGCCCGGCAAACGCTGCGTGCGGCGGACAGTGGAGTTCTTGGATCGCGCGGAGATGGACGGGTTGTTGGCGGCGCCTGATCGACCCCGCATGTGGTCGGGCGTCGCGACCATGCCATTCTCATTCTGGCTCCCCAACCTAGTTGTTTGGCTTGCCGTTTAAGTTTGGATTGGAGGCTCTTTTCGCTCTGGGCGTCTCGTGCGTCCCAGATGGTCTCGTCGTATTCGACTTGGTTTTTGACCATGGTGCAAAAGATTACTGGGGTCTTGTGGGCGGTTGCCATGGCGGCAGCTTTGGGCCCAAGCTTGGCTTTCATTCGGTGCAGGTAGTTGCGTAAGGGAGTGAGGTTGTGATGGAGGGAATAGGCGGCCATACGGAATTAATGGCCAGCATGGCCTTTGACCTTTCGTGCTCCTCGCCACAGCAGTTTCCCGCCGCTGACGTCGTTGTCCGGAAAGAGCGCCAGCCAGGAAACAACGCGTCCTGCGCTGGGCCATCGCGACATGTTGCGGCCGACCTCACTAAACAGTGACAACGCGTTTTTCTGCAGGCCTGGAATTTGCGTCACATCCACTCCGAAGTGTTAGGTTTCGGTACGCAGGTCGAATTCTGGACGGGGAGGCCATTTTTGCATTCTGCGTGCACGTCTTCGTTCCCGGTCGGCTGGTAACGGTCGTTCTGCGGGGTCGGCGCGAGGCTCGAACTCGGGCAGCATTTTCTCGATTTCCAGATCGCAATTCACGATCTGCTGTTGATAAACGCAGCACAGATCTCGCGATCGAGCGAGGGTAAAGAGATGCTCAGGCCGCCAGTTGCCTTCTAGGGATTTCCGGATGGTCTCGGAGTCGGCTTTGATGCGTGGATCCCGCTCATGCAACCGAATGTAAGGTTCCTTCGAACGAACTAGTAGGAGTAGAGCACGATCTCCGAGCGGCTGAATGGATTGAGGTTTCCAGACCGAATCTGTTCGTTGAATGTCTTGGTCTCCAAGATGACTGAAGGCAGGAAGAATTTCTCCGATAGCTCCTGATGCCACTGCTTTCGCAAACTGGCTGGCACGATGATGAGAATCTTCCGCTTGCGTTCGGCCCATCACTGCGGGAGGAAAATACCGGCCTCGAATCCATACGCAAAATACTTTGCGTGATATGCAGTACACATCAACAATGCTTGAGAACTAGGGGTCAACCAGCAATGATACATTGAGCTCCCGGAAGAGAAGAGGCTCTTAAGTGCGTGGCAGCATCAAATACCTACCTGTAACTCATGCAATGGTAAGCACATCCGCTCAAAATATGCGCTGATCACAAGCTGTGGGCGTCGGTACTTGAGCCTTTTCGCCAGCCTCGATACTCTCGTGGGTTGCGCTACTCCTGACGCTTTCCAGCCAAGCGCCCACATGCGAGAGATTATGTCCGTTGCGAGTATCGCCGAGTCCATCACAGAAGTCGTTGATGCACTTGAAGAGGAATTACGCATTGCGTCCAAGTTCCTCAGATTTCGAGTGAGCGATCTTTCACAGCAGGCAAACATTTGGAAGCTTGTTGTCAAGCCGATGAATGCCTCCAGTTCGCTGGACGAATCGCTCGAAGGCGCTGCTGCTTGGTGGGGAGGGCCGCCCTCCGGCACCGCTGACGTGCTTTCAGTCATTCCTGACACCGATCAATTGAACATTCGGTACTTGAGTAGCCCACCTCCTCAAAAGGGGCAGGAGATTCGTATATACCCGCCACGCTATCTCGAAGCACTGCGCGATTGCTGGGAGAGTTCGAGTTGGGCAACGCAGGGTTTTGGATGGCTATCTAAGGTAACCGAAGCCCAGCTATCCGATCTAGAGGAGGTTGATCGAATCGAGGGCTTCCCGAGGCTTCGCGCTGCTCAAGCACAAGCATTCGGGCTGCTAAAGCGAGAGCATGGTTTTCTGTGGGGACCACCGGGGACTGGGAAGACCTATACGCTCGGCGCGATGGTTTCCCACTATCTCTGTCAACGACCGACAGCTAAGGTTCTCCTTCTATCCACGACGAACGTTGCTGTCGATCTCGCACTCATTTCAGTGGATGAGCATCTTGAGAGGCTGTCGGCGTCCAACCGCGTGGCTGCGAGGCTGCGGAAGAAGTGCTTGCGCATTGGCAACCACTTTATTGCGTCCAAATACAAAAGACGAGAGCACCTCCTTCCGACCCCGGACGAGAACTTGATTCGCCGCCTGGCCGATCTCGAAACCAAGATGCCCGATCCGACAGATGTTGTGGCTTATGCGGCATGGAAGGATCAGGTCAAGAGCCTCAGATCACAAATTCCGAACCCAATCGACCGAGCGCAGCTTGCCGCAATGACGACGACGGGCGCCGCGTACAGCTTCGAGGCTCTTTACATCCGTAGACCGTTCGATCTGGTAGTTTTTGACGAAGCCAGCCAAGCGAGCCTTGCTCACGCTTTGGCGCTGGCTCCTTTGGGCAAGCGGGTGATTTTCGCGGGGGACGATAAACAGCTTGCTCCTGTTGTCCAATCCGAGCATCCGATGGCTAGAAAGTGGCTCGGACGGTCGATGTTTGTCCACAAGACTGAGCGTGGAACGTGCCTATTAAACGAGCAGGGACGAATGGAGGAGTCAATCTGCGATGTTGTAAGCAACGTCTTTTATGACGGCAAGCTCATGGTCGCCGAGGACTGCGAAGCCAATCCTAGCTGGCGTGCGGAAAGAGTTGTGCGCGACGTTGCGCCGATGGGACGGAAGAATGTACATCTCCATCTCTGCCAGCAAGAAGGAATGTTCAATAGCAATTACGGTGGTCCGGTGCGGTTCGAATCCGCCGATTTCATTGGCGAACTGGTCACCAGACTACTCAAGACGCTATCTCCTGATCAAATCTCCGTCCTCTGTCCTTTCCGAGCACAGCGTAGCGTTCTGAAGGGCAACTTGCGCAGGAAGGGCATCTCGGCGGTGAAGGTTAGCACGGTGCATCACGCACAAGGATCAGAGTGTCACACCGTCCTTTTCGATTGCGTTCTCGCCAGCACTGGATTCCTCAATAACGACGACAGGGGTCCGCGCTTGTTAAACGTTGCCCTGAGTCGGGCGCAAGCCCGTCTGGTTATCGTGGCGTCTCGTGGTGACTTGCAGAATCGCTGGTTGCAACGGATCGCAAATGCGATTGGCAATGGCGACGGCACTGGTAACTAGGCTATCCCCAGACAGGAAATCGTCTTTCAATGCGACTTTCCAGCGGGTCAAGTGGACTCTGTTGTGCGATACCGCGACATAGTGGGGAAGATTCAACCTGCCCCAACGAATGACGCATTTACATCATAGATTTTCGTGCTGGACAAAATAGAGCGTTCAAGATTGATTTCGTTCGCAAACAATGCCTGTCCAAACAGAGATGATCATGTCCTCCCGATCCGGTGCGGAGGAGTGACCCGCTGCCCGCCCTTCGTCCTGCGTGGATTCGTGCGCCCGCTGGCAATCGCCTTTGGCGTCCCACCACAATCCGACGAACGCGCGGGTGAAGTCCGGCTGGCGGTTTGGCCGTCGACGAGGGCTTGGCGGAAGTCGTCGGGGGTCACTTTGGCTGTCCTTAGCATCTGTGCAGCGCAGTGTTCGAGTGCTCAAATCGTCATCATTCACGGAGAAATCTTCTGCCTGACCGCTTCATTGCCCTGAGGTACGTGCCCTGATCGTCGTATACGTAGTAGACGTCATCCATTGATCCCGACCGTGATCGTCGGCGACCTCGTAGGCTTCCGCTTCAGAAGCGTAATCCCCTTTGAGGTAGTCCTCATGAGAAAACAAGTCCACACCAACAACTCGGAATTTTCCGGCAGGGGCCTTGAGTACCACGTCATAAACCTCCTTCGCCAACGGAGCGGCTCCCACCTTCGTCCGTGCGCCAACCATTCTTATTGAATGGCGAGGTTTCCCCAACCCCGATCCATCTTCGGACACCAAACGTTGGTCGCTGGTGCGTGCTTCTCCATTGACGAACCATTTGATTCTTCGAATCACGCCAGTTAATTTCTCCTTCACGAATACGATCATCACATGCGTCGACCACTTCCTAGACCGGTTAAATTCGCCCGTTTGAAAATGCCACTTGTTCCACGTCATCGAACCTCCTCGCCGCGAATCGAGTTTACCGCCAACGTTCACGAGTGCGTCTTCGGCGTTCTACTTTGGAGAGTGAACCGTTCGGCCCAAGGCTGTGAGTTGCACAGCAGATGTATGGATTCTCACGCCGCTTTAAGCGACATCGCGACGCCTTGCTCCCATTGCTGGAGCATGCGATTGCCTATCTCCGTGAACTCCCCATGCGCCTTCATATAGGCGCGTATTTGTTTTGAGGTATCCGCAATCGCAGCATCTATTTGTTCGAGAATCTGCCTGACACGCGCAGGTGTGGCGCCCATCCGCGTCTCGCCCAGTCGATGCAATTCCTTCGCGCTCGCCCATTTCGTCGTGCCGTTTAAAGTCAGCGCCATACCGTCGTTCGGCAAATAGACGGATGTGGTCACAAGATCGTAGACCGGTGCGAGTCTCGCCTCACCCCGAACATCGTCGTAAACAATGCCGAAGTTTTTCAGATGCGCGTCGCCGTTGCGAAGCGCGCAATTCAGGGCAATCAAGGCGAACAGCTTTTCCATATCCTCGCCCATATGTGTCGAGTTTGCGAACTGCGCGAATCGTTTCATGACCGAGGTCTCGTAACTACCACGATATTTCTCGTCGGTCCTGCGGCCGTTCAGCACGCAGAAATCCTCAAATCCGCGATAGGTGCCGTCCATGCGCAGGTCGAAACGATCGATGACCAGCGCCATGCCGTCCTCGGCCAAGCGGTAGAGTGGCACGTCGAGTCCGGATTTGCGCGCCACGGTGAGGCAGAAAAACTCGTTGGCTGCCAGTTGCGGATATTCGTTCGCCTCCCACAGCTTCACGATGTGCGTCGCGCCTTTGTAGCTCTGCGAGAGGCGATGTTTTGTATGTGCCATCTCGGCGAAAGCCTTTTCGTCGCGGACAAGGATTTTGGGTTGTACGCCGCTGATCCCCGAGAAGGAAGCGAATCTCTCCAGCAAATACCGGAACAGGTCACCGCCGCGTCTGCGTTCGAGAATCTCGTCCACCGACTGGAAAGGGACTTCCTCGTGCAGACGCTCTTTGTCGCCGGTGTAGCGGATGCGTCCGACCTGCGAGCGGCCGACAATTGACAGCAAGTCAAATTCGTCAAAGGTGCCGGTGGCTTTTGCAAACGCAAGACGGAGCCGTTCTCGCAGTGCGCCTTCGGGCAAGTTCATTTCGAAAACTGGAAGCAGACCGAAGGGCGCGGTCCACGACTCAAGCCTCAACGGCATTGTCACTGAGATTTCGCGCTCGGACAGAACACCCGGAAGGTAAGCGAACGTGCTGCCGCGTTCGCTATAACGATCGAGCAGTCCTGCTTCAGCGGCGTCGGACCAGACCTTGATCATCCCGTCCCTCTTCCATGAGTTCGTCAAGAGTCGGCCGGCGCGTGCTGGCTTCCTGTAGCTTTAACTCCATCCCGAGCGCCGTGAGAATATTGGTGATCTTGGAATATCCCAGTTCGCCCAGCCGACCGTTCTCCAGGGCGTCGAGCGTGGAGAGTCCGACCCTGGCTTTCTTTGCGAGCGCGGGCTGCGTCAGGCCGAGCGTTTTGCGCTTGGTGGCGATCTGCTCGCCTATGAAGGACAAGGGCAACATCAACCCAGTATACAAGGTTTTCAGTGGAAATTATAAGACATAAACTAATATACTGGGTCGGCCGGGAGGTCGGAAAATGCAATCCCTGCCATGCGATTGCGGAAGAAATCTGTGTAAGGTCATTCTCAGCCGGTTTCCACAGATTTTACAAGGGACTTAGCCCTATCGAAATCCGCTGCGTCTATCACCACTATGGGATCTTGTTTATTTACTTTGACTTACAAGGTGATCAGCATCCGCTTTTGAGTCCGCTGCGTCTGCCAGTTCCGCCATCCCGGCACTTCGTGGAAGTGCTTGATTCTACAGCCAATTTCACACTCTATGTCTTTTTCGTTTACGACAGCGAATGTGAAACTGTGCAAGTAAATGTGAAAGTATTCATGGACTTTCACAGATTCTTGTCACTTGCCCATGAAGTGTTTTGCTGCTCTCCTCGGGCGACGATGTCCCCCTGGCTAAGCAATCACGAGGACATCCGTACGAGATTCTACCACTCAACGCACTCTCATTCGAGTGCCCTCAGCATCGCGGCCCACTTCTCGCAGAGTGCGCGAGAAATGGGGCACCCGAGTTATTGTGGGAGCGAGAAAATCTGAAGTGGGCGATCCGCCGTCATGATTCTCGAACTGCTGCTCCAGACGGATACCTTGTCTATTGGGGTTTTAGGACCGATCCGGAGAATGCCTTTAGACGCCCTGCGGCCTTATCGAGAGAACAGAGAACGATCAAGGGCATAGGATTTTTGAGATCACGCCCACTGCGGAAGCCGCTTACTTCAGCGACCCAGAAGGCGACAAGCTGAAGCTAGATGGGGCACCGGGCAAAAGCAAGTCTCTTCACTCCGCCGTCCTTCGCTTCGCTCGGGCCGACTCCGGCCGGGATGACAGAGCTTTGAAAGATCATCAGGACTTATTCAGGGTTTCCATTGCCAGAATTCCAATCTGGTTGAGTTCGTGCGCGGTCGCACATGGACTCGATCGTGTCTTCCGTTTCCTGCGGATCGGCTGCGAAGATCCCGTGCTGGGTCAATTGCACTGTCTTCTTCAATTCGGCGGAAGATTTTCCGGCTTTGAGACCCTTGCTTGACCTGTTTCCACATGTCGGCAATAAAGTCCCGCTGGCGATGCAGCAGATCAACATCACCGAGATCTCCGTGTGCCGGAACCACGGTCTTGATGGGGAGCTGGGCAATGTTGTCGAGTGCGCGAATCCAACCGATATACTGACATCCTGGTCGGAAAGATTGTTCCCGTGGGTCCAATTGACAGCCAAATCTCCCACAAAAACAATGCCTTCTGCGGGCAGATAGGCCACCCCATCGCCTTTGGTGTGGGCCTGCCCATATTTGATTAGCTCGACCCGATGTTGGCCGTCGTCAAATACGAGGCGATCGTGAAATCGAATGGATGGCAATTCCAGATGTTCCAATTTGATCTTGGTCTGATCCTTGACATCTTCCATTCCCTTGGTGCCCAGCTCTAACGCAAGATCGTCCGTACTTACAATGGCGGCACCGTGGGCATGAACACACTGTTTCCCAAGGTGTGATCTGCATGGTAGTGAGTGTTGAAGACAAAACGGACCGGTTTGGGAGTGATGGTTTTTATGTCCGTAATGATTTTTTCAGCCGCCCACGGAAAATTCGCGTCGATAACCAATACGTAGTCGCGAAATACAACAAAGCCCACATTGGTCTGTTCGTGCTTGCTGAGGTCACCAGACCAGTAGTAAACATCTCGAGCAAGCTGATGCACGCGATTCTGCGCGTAACTTGGCTGGCTTGCCCATGAAAGCAAGAAGATTAGAAAGGACGAACAGTATATTTTCGTCTGCATCGACCACCTCCCAAGTCAAATAGTTGCGTGAACCGGGCTAGGCATTCTTGCCGAGGGTTCGCGTGGACCCACAGAAATGGCTCACCCATACCGTACTAGAACGTCTATGCAACTGCACGGGCATGCCCTGCATTCCGTTGTAGGAGTTGCGCAAACTATGGTTCATGGTGGAAATAGTCGCACACCACGAGTTACCCGCACGCTGCGATTTCTGCTGAACGTCGGCTTCTTCTTTTTCATGCCGGCGTTGCTGTTGTCGCAGGAGCAAAAGCTGGCTTCGGCGCCAACCTACACCACTCCTCTTGCCACCGGACTGCGCCTTGATCCCGAAGGAGAATTCGTTGATTTGAGCAGCATGCCTCTGGGAATGGCGCTAGCGCCCGATGGTAAAAAGCTGGTTGTAGTACTGAGTGGCTGGCGCGAGCAGGGAGTACAGGTTGTTGATCTTGCCACCCGGCGCGTGACCCAGACTCTTCCTCAGGAAGCGGCGTTTTATGGTGCGGCATTTTCTGCCGATGGCAAAGAGCTGTACGTTTCCGGCGGCAATGAAGATTTGATCTACTGCTATTCGTGGCGCGAGGGGGTTGCGGCCCTCGACAAAAAAATTGTCCTGGGACAAAAGAAAGAAGACAAAACAGGATCACGATATCCGGCGGGTCTTGCGGCCTCGCAGCGCGGAAATTTTCTTTACGTTGTAGAGAATGTCGGCGACAGCCTAGCCGTGGTGGACCCAGCTTTGGGGAAGGTCGTGCAGCGATTTTCTACCGACCATTATCCTTACGCGGTAGAAGTGGCTGCGGATGGCAATGTGTATGTCTCCGCGTGGGGCGGTCATACTCTTTCGATGTTCCGGACCAACCCGGACGGGACATTGTTCTATACCGGCCGGCTCGAGGTTGGGCAGCGGCCCTCGGCGCTTAAGTCGAATCCATCCGGATCGCGGTTGTTTGTCGCCTTAGCGGGTACAGACCGGGTTGCGGTGGTAGATACACATGCGAAAAAAGTCTTGCGCTATCTCAAAGACGAAGCCCCCGGCGCCCCTCCACAGGGAAGTTCACCCAATGCGCTCAGCCTTTCGCGGGACGGCTCCAAGCTGTTTGTGGCCGAAGCCGACAACAATGCCGTCGCTGTCTTTAATACTGCGGAAGGAGCCGCGCAAGCTGGGTTACGTCCGGCTGGCCGCATTCCTACAGACTGGTATCCGACCGACGTTCTGGAAGTAGATAAAGGGCTGCTCATCCTAAATGGAAAGGGGCACGGTAGCCACGCGAACCCAGACGGGCCAACTCCCGGAAAGCGGCTCCAACCATTAGGCTATGACCTTGGCCAGCTCAATGGAACGCTACGGTTCGTTTCCGCTGATCTTAGTTCCGCGCGATTGGCTCAGGATTCGCGCAGGGTAGCGGAAGCGAATGGTTGGGGACAGAAGCGATCCACCAAGCGATATCCGCCCTTCAAACATGTGGTTTACATCGTTAAGGAGAACCGTACGTACGATCAAGTTCTTGGTGATATGAAAGAAGGGGACGGTGACCCTAATCTGGTGTTCTTCGGCCAGGACGTCTCGCCGAATCATCACGCCCTGGCCCTTCGCTTCGGGCTGTTTGACCGCTTTTTCACCAACGCGGAAGTGAGTGGCCAAGGACACGTCTGGTCCACGGCGGCCTATGTTACCGATTACGCCGAAAAGACAGTTCCTTCCATGTATTCCGACCGGCGGGCCGACCTTGCCGGCGACGAGGCCGACAACCCGCTGGGTGGGTATCTGTGGAACCTTGCCGCCAAGAAAGGAATCTGGTTCCGCGACTACGGCGATATCGTGGTCGGGCCCGATACGTCGCACGATCTGCCGGCTGACGTAAGCTCCAGCTATCCTGAAACCAACCTGGAGATTCCCGATCAAAAACGGGCCGACGCCTGGATCGAAGAGCTGCACGATTTTGTTCGTAGAGGCGACATGCCGGCACTGTCCCTCATGTATTTGCCAAGAGATCACACGCTTGGCGGCGCCGCGGGTCATTCGTCGCCTCGGGCCTGCATGGCCGACAATGATCTTGCACTGGGCCGAATCGTGGAAGCGCTTTCGAAAACCCCATTTTGGCGGGACACGGTGGTCTTTGTAGTGGAGGACGATTCGCAGGCCGGTCCTGACCATGTGGACTCGCACCGCTCACCGTTTCTCGCCATCTCGGCTTATGGCCGCTCTGGTACGGTCCACAGATTCGCTAACACTACGGACGTAATAGCGGCCATCGAAGACATTTTGGGAATGGGACGTATGTCCAAATTCGATCACTTCAGCCGCTCTCTGGCAGACATGTTCGCCGCGACGCCAGACCTCACACCCTACAGCCCCGTTGTCCCGAAAATGGATTTGAGTGAGGTGAACCCGGCACAGGGCGCAGCTGCCAAAATGTCAGAGGGCCTCGATTTTAGTGCCCCTGATCGCATCGATGATGCGTTATTTAATCGAATTCTCTGGGCCATGCTCAAACCGGCCGGCACCGTACCACCGGTCACAAACATGGCGCCGGTGCATGCGCTTCAGTTAGCTCGGTAAAAGGGAAGAAATCGACAAAACGCGGGGACGGACGGGACGTTCTCTAGGTTCGTGGGAAGACAGACGGAACCTTCCCCGGGTTGCCTCACTAATCTTCGTCAACTGAATTAGCGGCGGTGAGGGCATGGTGGTAAAGCCGTTGGAGTTTGTGACGAAGGGACGGAAAGGGCTGGCGCAACCTGCCGTTAAAGTTCGAGGACGAGAATACCTCCGGATTATCTACGGGCCGGAATACACGTTGCCCGAACACTTGGAGCGGCTCAAGAACCGAGGTCTTGGGACCAAACGATCACTTGCTCTTCGTGAGTTCGCTCTAGGATTGGAAGCATTGGAGAGATTCGTACACAAAGAACCCCTCCGCCGAGTTCACGAGTGCGTTTTTGGTGTGCTGGCGCTGGAAAGCGAACCCGTTGATCCGAGGTTGTAAGATTGCACCGAGGATTGGCTAGAGTCGGAATTTCTGACAGGTCGGATGTGTAAGGCATGCCGTTCACGCCAACGCATTTTTTTACTATGACTTACGAGACGCCGATATCTCCAAAATCCCCTGCGTCTGCCATTACACGTGGATGTTGTTTATATACTTAGACTTACGAGACGGCTGGCGTCCGCTTTTAAGTCCGCTGCGTCTGCCAATTTCGCCATCCCGGCCATACTTATAAATGACTGATTATAAGCATATTATGCTCACACATCCGGTTGTAGCTTAACGCGTAAAATGTGAAAGTGTGTAACGAAATGTGTCGCTTTTGAGCGAAGCTAAAGAGGCAGTTTCGCCGCGAGCCAAGACCAGACATCGTCGCGACAAGTTCGCGCGGCGTCGGTGAGACGTTTAGACCTCAATTCCATTTTCTGCGATGCCGCCCAAGCAGCAGAATCAGACAATGCCGTCGTTGCGTCGATCCAGAATAGCCTCGGCCGAACCAGATGCTTTAACGCCATCCTCTTTAATCATCGTCTTCATTGTCTTAATCAAGGCGGCCATCTGGGTCGCCACACGCGACAGTTCGTCAATTTGCCTTTCGACATTCGCCAGCCATTCATGTGGGTTCCCAGTCTTTTCAGGAATCACCCAGGGCGGCAGTCGAAGACTTCCATTCCGAAATCCCGACAGGCGGCATTGGAGCTCCCGGCTAAGGGCCGTGAGGCTGTTATCTGCCTTAACGGTCTTGAACAAGAACTTGCCTTCGGCGTGGAGTCCCTGCGGATCAGTAACTGTGACTCGCAGCTCGACTTTGACGCCTGCCTTGGGAAGGTTTGCAATTGTCAGTTGTGCCGCATCGGTTGCGGAGGGCGTAGCTCCCTTGACTTGCCAGGAAAATGTCAATCCCGATTCATTGGCGAAAACCTGCAAATCGGCGATTATGAACGTCTGCGGAGTTCCTTCGACAAAAATTGGCTGACAAGGATCGGCGGAACGGTTCACGTCGATTTCCAGAGGCGGCAACTGGATTTGACTCGGCGGTACGACGAGAACATCCTGGGTCATGGACTGCCCAGCATAGTTCACAGTGAGGGTGACTGGCGTGGCATTGAAACCTGCCGGTTGTGGCTGTACTGCCAGCAGCGCAAAGCCGTTAGCGCTGTTGGGACCAACCGCCAGTGTTGGCGCCGGAATGATGGCGGGGAGACTGCTCAACATATCCATGGGCAGCGGAACAATCGCTGGAGCATCGACGGCAACACTGATGACCTTCGGCGTCAGCGCCGGGACCCACGAGGCCTTTGCCGGCGCCTGGAAGGACGTCAAGTTCGCGACCGGAAAAACGGTATCAAGCGGCGGGTAATAGCTGAAAGGATTCCCGTTTCCGTCGGTGAGAGGATAATGCGTGTCCACCAGCTTGCTGAACTTCAGCCACGCGTTGACCCAGCTGTCGTGGGTGAGATTTTCATACACATTCGATAAATGGCCGGCACCGGCATTGATGATGTCCTCGATGCGAAACCCTAGTTGATCGTGAAGATAGAATAGAAACAGGGTGCCGCACCCGATGACTGGATCCGGCTGAATATCCTCATCGTTGACTTCTAGATAGTTGTCGCGCGCGCTGTTGAGCCAGTAGCTGCTAACGTTCCAAAAACCGCCAGGTATTCGTAGCGAAGGTAGAGCACCGACGACGGGATAGGCTTTCAGCAAGAACTGCTGGCCCAAGAATCGCGAGAGGGCTTCCCCTTTGTTACCTTCGCCGAACCGGAACCAGGGACTGCCGACTCCGTACGGGCCAAATGCCCGCATATACATTTCGCTCGCTTCCATTACCAGAAGATATCGAGCCAGCATGATTGGAGTACCCTGCCCCATGCGAAACTCCCCGATGTTGATTGTGATTTCGAGGGGCACAAGCCCAGCGCCACTCCAATGCCCACCGACGAACTGCGTGGGATAGCCCTTGCTGTCTGTAGCAACCGTATGTATCGAGAGATGGATGGGAAGGGGCGTATCCAGTTGCCGGCCGGAGAACCACGCGGCCAGCATAGACAGATCGTCGTCGCAAAACTGCATCATGCTGGTTGCCAGATCCAGACCGCGCCCGGGGCTCAAGGCTTCATCGTAGTTGACGTCAAAAAATTGAGTTCTACCGTTGTTGGGAAGACCTGCGTTGATATATGCCATACAAACCTCTAGTGCTCAATCGCCCATCCGGTTCAGCAAGGAGACGAATGATTGGAAGTGACAGTGACGTTAACTTGCCAACTGCGATAGTTTCTTGTACTGCTGCCAACGTGGATCAGCAATACCTGAGAACTGAACTGACATTTCGGCGGGCAAGCATCCTGCCAACATTTCGGCGGCGGCGTTCAGATCATCTACATACACAAACTGCCTAACCTGTCCGCCGCCGGTCTCAGAAAACACAAAAATGCCACGAGATTGTTTCTCCAACGTGTCTAGGCCCCGTGCCTCGAATTGCTCAAGGGACTCATAGAATGTGTCGTTCGGCATTCCGCTTTCATCGTCGCATGAGTAGGAAATCTCGATAACCAGGAGCTGCTTGAATAGTTTTCGATCCCTGCAGCCTTTGGCGACCTGACGGAGTCGGGCCAGAAATGGCTTTGCACCGCGGGTTCCTTGTATGCCTGACCACCTTGATTCAACCTTTTTCATGGACGCTGATGCTTATTCATCGGGTTCCCCGCGGCCTTCAGCTTGTCAGCATTCTTCTTTTCCCAGTTAAGTGCCTTCTGTCGTCCTGGAACATTCTTCACCTTAACCCGGGCTGCATATTGATCATATCCCGCCTCGGCATTGAACTTGTTGACTTGAGTGTTCGCACGTGGGGAGGTTGCATTCTTATTCAGCGGCCTGCCGCTGATCCCGGTCTTCGCCACGTTTTTCGTCGTTTTAGTTTTGTCGTAAATCTCGTAGCCGTGCTGCGGCCTTGTGGAGGCTTTAGAGTTTCCATTGCAGTTGTGAACCCATACGCCAGCGTCGCCGACAAAATAGGTATTTGCGTTTTCAACGGAAAGGCTGAACGCATTGAATTCCAGTGGAATCGTTCGTGCTGCGGTGATCGTGACCCACTGGCCAGACCTGCCAGCTAGGAGTTCACCGGCTGTTAGATCACTGGCCTCAATCCACCCTTTGCCTTGTACCCAGAATGCGTGTTCGGGTGTCGTTCTAATTCGCGTTACCCGGGAGTCCGCACCCGTCAGCGTGAGATCGGTCGCGAAGTGGTGATGCGCAACCGAAGTATGGGTGACAGCAAACTCTCCCGGCTGACCAGACTCCGGATGAACCGTTTCTACCAGGTCGCCGATTCCGATTGAAGCAATATTCAGCGGGCCGTCGACTGTCCACACCAGCGTATCCGGCGCAAAGCTGAACGTTGGGCAGCCTGTCCCCCCTTCTCCCTTCTTCAGGCCCGGTTCTGGTGGGCGCTCAGCAGACGATGCGGCCGATTCCAACGCTCCACTCACTACCTGCGCCCCGGTTGCTGCGATGGTGACGACCTTCACGCCACCCTGGATTCCGACCATGAGCCGTTCGGGCGTCGAGAGCTCCTTGTTGAATTCCGTCGCGCCGGTGATTCCGCGCATGACGTCGTTCATGCCGCTGACTTCACCGATTCCAAGACGGACGCGGTCCTCTACGGTGGCGCCGCCGTCCTGCCAAGCCAGGTCTTTCTCTGCCAATGACTGGACTGCACCGTTGATCTGCAGCGCCCATCCCGCGGCTTCCATGGTGTCGCCGCGGTCGAATGCTTCCTTGGCTTTGACAAGATTGTTGGCGATGCCTTCCGCCAGGGCCTGGCCGGAGAGCAGACGGATTGCGTCCTTATTAATGTCGCTGGCGGTAATAGCGACGTTTTCAGCGACGTCCTTGACTGCATCCCAATCGATTTGGCCGCGCGGATCGCCATAGCGCAGGGGATCGTCAGAGAACGCCACGTATGGACTCACGCTGGCGAGTTCGACTGGATCGGGGCTCAGCCAGCGTGCAATTCGCGGATCGAACAACCGTTCTGCGGTGTAATAACTGTTGCCCGGACCCTTCAGGTCGTCATCACGTTCAAATCCCGCAAAACCAAAACGATAAGAGTGTTGCTCGTTCGAGCGTCCCGGTACCAGCGCGCCGAACAGATCGTAATCATCCGCGGAAAGAAGTTGCGCTTCGTAATGGTCAACCTGGATGTTGTTGTTGGTCGTCGTTATCGCATTGCGGCGGTCGCTGACCGTGGCCAGCACGTGGCCGAGGTAATTCGAAACCTGGTACTGCTTGTCGCCGCGCACTTGGGCGAACGTGCCCACCGGAATTGCCGAGGGCCAGCCGTTGTCCGCGCGAATCAATCCGAGCGTGCTTGCGCCGCGAAGGTAAAGTTCCTCTGGTGTCACCGGCGCCGGAGCTGTGCCCGTGCCCTGCGCCTGCTGGCTGTATGTTGCGAGCAGATGACCGGCTTCGTCACGCGCGAAGTACTCGGTCACCCAGGTTTTCGGATCCGTCGAAGGCTCTCGGATCTTCGCGATCCGGTCTCCCTTGCCGTCGTAAATAAACTCGATTACGTCTTGCGTGCGCTGCACTCGGCTGACGAGGTTGCGCGCATTCCAACTGATCTTCGTGATATTCGCAACATTGTCGCGAATAAGGTTTCCAGCCGCGTCGTAAGCATAGTTAAGTGCATTCGCGGCCGCAGGGTAGGTGCCCTGGTCATCCATGTCATTGGGGAATACCGCAGGAAGTACCCCGTCATTCACATGTAGCAGCTGGTTTGAAATGAGGTTGTTGGAAGCGTCGCGCGCGTAACGGTAAGTCAGGTCATCCATCAGCGCACTGTTCTGCGCTGGATTGAGCGTTTGCGGCGAGTACCTCTTTAACGTTGCAATGTTTCCGTTGTCATCATATCCGACAGCACTCTTCCATAACACCGGAGATGGGTCGGTGAGCGGCCACAAATTCGTCGCCGGGTCAAGTCCGTGATGACCAATTGCGGTTCGCAGCCGGTACAGTCGGTCATAGTGATAGGCAAAGCCGGTAACGCGTCCCCCAGAATCGATGCCTTCAAGACCAAGCACTCCGCGCATGACATTGCCGGCAAACAGACCGCATCCGTCACTGACGGTGAGTGGCGCGCATGTGTCAGCGGCGAATGCGCTCGCCTGTTGGCCACCTGTGCCCGATATAAGTGCTTCGGAGTGCGGCGACGCGCTTGCGGGCAAGGTTCCCCGGCCTAATCCAACCGGCGTGTAATCGCCGTCGAAATATTCGAGCGACGTTCCTACTATGTCTCTCGCCACCGCAGTATTGCTCGAGCCTGTTGATCCATCTTTTCCAGGATCACGGTCCGCCGTGAGAGTGCCAGTGTTCAGACCCTTCGGCCAGCCTTGGATCGTGTAGGTATAGTCGAGGCCCTGTACTCCTTCGGCCCCTACGGTGACTCGCGATAGCGGACCGTATTCGTAGTAGTCATAGTGCGCATCCGGTTCCCATAGAACGTTGTCGCGCGAGCTTTCAACATCGGTAAGCCCTCCACGCCGGTCGTAGGTGTTGCGCTGGTAGAGAGCGTCGGGCTTTCCCGCCTGATATTGCACCGACTTTACGCGCCCACTCACGGCGTCCAGTTGGTATTGCGTCGTCTTGGTCCCGAGGCCGGGCTCATCCCGTAGCGTCGAACTGACGTACCCTTGCGCGTCGTAGCTGTAACACAGGGTAGCCGCCCCAATCACGGTTGTAGCTACAACGGCAGCGATCCGGCTGCGTAAATTTCGAGGCGCGAGTGGCGTGCAAGCGGGCACCGCATCTGCGGTGTCGTAATAGTTGTTGAACACTTCTTCCAGCGTGCCGTCCGCCACCGTGGGGAAATTTGGGTCCTCGATCTTGCCCGCCACTACCGTGGGATCTGTCGGAGTGAGCAAGCCAACCTCGACCACCCGGTCCCAGGGATCGTACTTTGTGTAGGCGAACTTTCCGTCGAGTTTCTGCTGCGCATTCTGCGCGAAACGCAGTTGCCCGCGCTGGTTGTAATAGAAATTGCGCTCGCCCGAATCCGGCGTCGTCTGCTGAAGAATCCGGTTCAGGCTGTCGAACTGATAGCGCGAGGTCATACGGTGGGCCGGGTTGACCGTCGTCCCGCCGGCCGTATCGTATGCCGCAACCTGTGTGGCACTCAGCGGTGCAATTCCCTCCGGTGGCACCGACTGCTCCAGGTTCCCAGCCTGATCGTAGTATCGAACCGTGAAGTGGTATTCCTGCGCTTGCGCCGAAAATTCAAAGTGCTCCGCTAGCTTGTCGCCAAAACAGCGGTCGTAATGGACAGTCTTGAACTCGTTTGCGAAGTCCCCGCGGGCCTGGTCCACGCTGATCTGGGCTGCCTGGTCGGCGGCATCACTGGTAGCCTGCGTGCAAACGTCGTGAGGATCACCGATCGGCGGCGGCGTCAGGGTTGTGCCGGTCACAAACGTGGAGCAGTCGGATTCCGGTTCGAACTTGCAATCGCTGAAGACGTAGTAGGTTGTAGTGCGTCCCGCCGGACCAACCAGGATTTCCACTCCCGTGAAGTTCAGGTGCGGTGGACGAGGCGCGGCCGGATTCCCCGGATTCCACCCTTGTGCGCTCGCGCCCCGCAACCGTGACGGCGGCACAGGTCGGCCATTCTTATCCAGCACAACAAGCTTGCAGGGCGTCCGAACTCCCGCCAGGGTGAATTGAGCTTCGTTTTCGAGCATCTTCAGCTTCGAATAACACTTCGTCGGACCCGGCTGCCTCGAAGACCGGGGCGGAGGCATCGTCAACTGTTGCAGCACTGATGTCAGGCATGACGGAGCCCTTGTGGCGAGAGTGCACGAATTCCCGCAGTGCCAAAACGAATGAAAATCGCAATCGCTATACAAGAAAACAGTGACCGTTCCTGAGGTCGTCTCAACTTCCACTGCTATGCCGAGATACTGCGTGCCTTGCACGGTCGTCGGCAGGCTCGCGGAGCGCGGTACGTTCTCCGTCATGCGTCCTACCCGCAGCACCGCGGACGCCGCCAATTCCGTGCCGTCGCCTTTGACTAGAAGTAACCGGCAAGTACCTGCAGTTGAAGCTGAACTCTCAGAGTTGTCAGCCTGGGTCAGTTGGAATGAAGTACGAGTGGCCTGAATGTGTGTCAGGCATTGCCCCGCGATGGATGCTCCGCGGCCTTGGTGCTGGATTTCAAACAGCTTCACCAATTCCTTCAGGCACCGCGGGCAAACCGTCGGGATTACGGGTGATTGAACGCACGTGCCTCCCGTACGCGAAACGTCCAAATGTGTTTCGTCACCGATCGTCCCCGAGCCGGTCGAGTGCGGATCCGTCTTGCAGGATTGGGTATCGCTGCTGCGTGACACGACCTCAGTTGTGCACGTGGCTTTGCCGAGCTTATCGACCCAGGAGAGATCACAATCTGAGTAGATCGCTACCCGCACCACTTTGCCATATACGTCCACATCAACGACGAGACCGGTGAATTGCGGCAGGTTTTGCGTTGCAACGGCCGGCGCATCTCCAGGCAATGGCGATCCCACAATGCGAAAATCTTGCGGTGGGATTGGCTTACCATCCGGTCCCACAAAGACCACCAGACACGTTCGCGACGTTCCCTTGTCTTGGAACTGGACTCCGCCTTCTGCAACATGCAGGTCGTGAATCCAGTCACGGCACGCGACGAATTGGCGTCCTGTGTCCGTATCGCGAACAGGGACGGTTTCCTTCGCGGTCATGGGTTCGCGTTCGCCCACCACATCGAGCATTAGTTGAGCGCACTTTGAAGCAGCATCGTCACTGCAGCAGTTCTCCCGGCATGTCGTGGTCCGAATGTAAGGGTCTGGCACGGCAATATCCCCGAGATTGCACCCCTGCAATCCGGAATTTGCTGTCGCCAGGCCGGGCGCGCCGGATGCAAGCGCTTCTTCGGTTAACAGCGCCAGGGGATTGTCGTTCCCGCACGACGCGTCGCAGTATTGGCCAAGACCGCGCTTCACATTAGGATTCGTCGGCTCGGAACCACAGGCCTGCGTCAACTCCGACATCCATTGTCCAACGCGCACCGTGCACAGCCGCTGGCATTGTGAGGCTTCTGCGGAGTTGATCGCACTGATGACAGCGTCCGCTGTGTTGGGTAAGGGCGGCTTCGGCACATGGGCCTGCGGGTCGGTCGAGTAAGGACAGTTCAGAATTGCCGGACTCTCGGTAGCCTGCTCGACATATTTTTCTTTGATCCCGAGATAAAGGCTGCGAAACGACTTCCACTGATCATCGAGCGAAACGGATATTGCATTCTGATGCATCAGCGGATCGGCGGCGAATTGCCACATGGATTCATTGTTTGCCGACCAGCCCGAAATCGTATTGGAATAACTGCTCAGGTCCGTCGACGCAGCAGCCGCGAGTGTCGCGCCAGGCCCACCAGCAGCAAAGAAAGGATCAGTGATCGGCGTTCCCGAACAAGAGGCACTGAGCGGCGGAGGACCAGTAGTCGCATTGGTCGGCATCCCGAGGGGATTAAGGTACCCTTTGCACAATGCATCGCTATACGTCTGCACCTCTCCCATGACCACGTCATAATGGTCGCTAGGTTTCATCGTTTGGCACACGCCTACATGACAGTATTCTGGATGTTGAGTGACATCGTTGTTCCCGCCCTGCTGGTAGTACCGGCCGCTAGGCGCCATATCCGCCTGGAGTTCCGACTTCAGCGACTCGCACTTGTCGTTTTCAACATGCTTGAGCGTCCAGTCCTGCGGATTCTGGCAGGCATCCATGCACTTCAAGTAGTTCGGGTCGTTGGGTGACGTGGCAGGATTGACTCCGGTGGCTTCGGCGCAGTGCGCAGAACAGGTTCCGCCACAAGAACTCGGATCCGGGTCCTTGCGGTAACTCGATGTGTTGAAATATCCAGGCTTGCTCTCATAACTCTGAATGCTCGCGTCGATACTGCCAGAAAGGAGCGTGAGTTCCTTATGTACCTGGTATTCGCCCGCTTCCGTCAGCTTGGCGCAGAACTTTACTGGAGGTGTCGCGTAGTTGGTAGTCGAATCAACCCCGGCCTGGCATGAGTGGATCTGGCTGTTCTGGATTACCTGGTCAATCTCGTCCTGAACGGTCGCGCCTGCCCCGGTACACTGCGCGTCGTTCTGCTCCGTGGAACCCACAGCCAGCGGAACTTTGGCGCCCGAAGGATCGAGAATCAATATTTTCAGTTGGTAGCGGCAGCTTTCACACAAAGGCGGAAAACGCGGATCCCCTGGATCGGCGCTGTACTCGACCCCGTTGACCGAATAGCTGAAGAAGTAATTGGTGTTGACCGCATTCGCAATTCGGTAAAGAGATCGCTCCGGCCCTGCGCGGCATTCACATGGTTGCTTCCATCCATGTTGATGGTAACGTCCTGGGCGGCGGGGGGATTTGCAAGATCATCGAGGTTTGCGGGCGGTACGCCGATTTGCCCCTGCGCGATGATATGGTCGTCTGAGTCGCGATACTGCACCTCATAAACCCGGTTGGCGTCGCCAGTGATAGTCCGCTCATAGTTGCCCGCGCTCCCTAGATTCGCGCCAAATAGCTGCCGGAGTTGCGATTCGCTCGCGTCACCGTATATGTATGTCGTGTCGTGGCCGGCTCCGAGCTTCAGCTTCGGTCCAAAACCAGACATGGCCCGCAGGCGCATGGAGCTGTCCCGCGTATGCTGGGCAACCGAGAAGGGATACCCACCGGCGTCGGGAACAAAATCGGCGGCCGGTCCCCTTGCATCGCTCTGCCCGGAAAAATATTTTCCAGCGCCACTGCTGGTTGAGGCCGCAACGATGTTATCGGAATCAAAATGTTGCGGCCCGAATACCGAACCATCCGACGCGCGGTTAAAACCTGGCAGATAGGAAAGCTGGTGCCCGTCGGTGGGCGTCGCCAGAAAGCTGACAGCCGGACGGCCTTCGTAGTCGTATTTGGTTTCGGCGACCAGCCGGCGAGGCTGGTCTGGAGCGGTCTTCTGAACCTGGCGCGGCTGGAGAATCGAATCGAAGTAAGTGAGCGTGGCATTGCTCGTGCCCGCTTGATCGTAGTCCTCCTTGTAATACCAGTTCTTGTTCGCCTCGAAAGAGGTGCCGCCGACCGAATAGGTCAACGTCGGCGACCACTCGCCGGGGCGTTTTGCTTGCCCGCCAGTGTGACGTCCCACGGCTCGCACACGATAGGAAAGAGTTCCCGCTGAACGATGCAGATCGACCGGCAGTGATGTGGACGTGGTCTGTATACGCACAGGCAGGCCGCTTGTGAATGGGTCCACTGCCTGCGCCGTTTCGAGAGCATCGGCAAACGCGATCTCGACCTCATATTCCTCTGCCCCTGCAACCGCCGCCCAACTCACAGTCGGATTGGTGCCAGCCGTCGAATTGAGCACAGGCACCGTCTGTGGGGAAAATGCGGAATATCGAGTCGAAATGATCGTGGTGGACAGCTGCAGCGATTGCGGCACCGCCGCCATATCAGGGCTGCTCGAGCGTTCAATAACAACAAATGTCTGGTCAACCATGACCGGATCGACAACGTCCACGTCCGTGAAAACGTCGTGGTCAACACCGCGAAAAACCGTCAATGTGCGCGATGCTCCGGCCACGCCTGCTACATTAATGTGGTATTGAACCGAGTAAGTCCATGCGTTTCCGCCGACGACAGCCATCGGCTGTTGCAAGAACTTCAGAGTCACTTCGAGGCGGTGCGTAGCTGAAGGGTCCGCATAAGCCGGGCTCAGGGCAAGGCTGGGCGGCGTGGCAGTTTCAAGCTGTGTGCGTGTAAGTATCTGGGAAACTCTGCTGGATTCAGCCACACAAAGACGGCCGCTCAGCAGAACGGTGATCGCGCACCAAAACCAGAGTCTAGTCTTACGGCGTGCGTTCACGAATCACTCGATAACCGGGAAAATCGGGAGCAGCAACTAAGGATCCCGCGCGCACCTTCACGTAGTGCGACGCCTTAAACCATTCCGGAATTCGATTCGGCAGTTTTTGCCATACGTACTCCACTACAATTCGTGCTGGACCCGAATCGCCCTGTGCTGGAGTTAACATCTCCATCCGGCGCAGCCAGGGAGTGTCGCGGTCAAACGTCAAATCGACGGACGCGTCATTCGCCTTCGGGCCAGTGATGCGCATCAACACGCTTTCAGGAAGGAGCGATTCACTGATCGTGTAGCCCTGTTTTTCCGCCCGCCGCAAAACTGCCTGGGGATCCCAATCCAGCATTCGCCGCGCTTCTTTGTCCTGCGCCCGGTCGTTTACATGGATAGTCTTCGCGCTCTGGTCCAGCATCAGCGTGATTTGGGGCGCGGAGAAGACGGTAAAATTTCCGAACTTCTGCAGCGTGGCCGCGCCATGCCGAAAGCTGCTCGCTTCGAACACGTGTTGCGGCTGTGGCTCGGAATTGGCATAGACCTCAATCCGCATGGAAACTGAGTAGCGCGACAGACCTTTGTAATAAGCGGCGATGCGCGCAAGCTGTGATTGCTCTTCAGCTCGCACTGCAGTCACTAGCAATAGTCCGACTAGGAGCCAACGTTTCATGGCCGCTCCTGGAAATGCGTACGGCCTTCCGCGGAGGTCAGCAGGCCCTGGGGAGTTTCCCGTTGGGTCTGCTGCAGTGATCCATCTGCTTGATAGCTGTAAAAGGTGGCGAGATTGTTGTTGTCGAGCTTGGCGCCAATCCGCATGGTCGCGGGGTCATAGACGAAGGTTTCCAGGCGCGCGTCCAAAGGCTCAACGCGAATGTCATCGAAGTACGCTCCCGGCGCGAATCCCGTGCCGTACTGCAAGGCAATGCTGATCGAATCGGCATCCGCCGGAACCTGGAACTGCCCTTCCACGCGCTGCCACTCGGCGATGATCGGCCCCCCAGGAACGAACAGAGCCGGCCTCTGCGCCGTCATTTCCTGTCCGTTCTGCCAATACTTGATCTGAATTCCGAGATCGCCGGTATCAAACGTCGGCACGTCGGTGTCATCCCGGCTGACCCATGCACTGACGATGTACGTCCGCGCACTCCGTGGCCGCAGCTTCACCTGCATGAAGTCTTCGTTGAGCTCAACCCGCAGGCTCTGTGTTCCCGTGTGGGCTTTCACAGTGGAAAGATTGATTTTTCGAGTAGTGTAGGTAGGATGCCGCTGGCGGCAATCGAAGTTAATCGTCACCATGACTGGCCGCCCAACCAACTTTGGCGACTGCATCGTCGTTGGGGACGAACGCCTTCTCGCCGCCGGTTGGCCCGCTACACGTTCCGGTGAACCGCAAACCGGATGGGCGGTGTCCACAGCAAAGTCATACTCTCCCTTGCCGATCGCCCGCACGGAAGTAACAGGCACCGCGCAGGCCTCCCCGGCAATTTCCGCGGTCACTCCCTGCAACGCAAATGGATCACCAGTCGGCTCGGGTGGTACTCCCGGTTCAGGCAGTCCTTGGACAAACGCCGGAAGGTTTCGTTCGTTGATTTTCAAAACATCGCGCAGCCATATCGCAGGAGTCTTCACCGCAATTGGGCATTGCGGAGCGGGATTCCGGTAACGATGCGTAAGCGTCTGAAAGACGTAGTTCCCCTCCCCAGTCTGTTCGATCTGAACCGGCGTGTTTCGCGGAAAGCTCTCAAAGCTCTCGAAGGCAATCTCATCATGGAAAGCGTTGTCGCCAAGCGCCACGGGCACGCTGCGACCGAACGCATATAGCGCGCTAGTTGGAATTCTGACGGCGTTCAGCTCTTCGCTGGGAGCGTTCGACGGTGTGTAACGCGTCACGGTGGACTTAATCTCCCATTTGGGTTCGCAAAATGGGAAGTACTTCTGGTTTTTCCAGTCGAACATCTGCAGCAAGAATGTGCCGTCGGTGCGCGTATTCACGCCCGCCGCCTGGCCCCGTTTCTCGACATAAACAAAATCCACAGCAGGACGCCACGCTCCCCGCCGCCCGCTGGTGAAATCGTCGCGTGCGTCATAGGCCGTCCGCTGTTGCGTAATGTTGGTTGCCGACCCCGAGAACCACATGTCGTCCTTAATCGAATCCCACCCATCGTTGAACACACGGGCACTGGCTGACAGGACTCCATCGATGGTTTGCGGAGGGGAAAAATCGTTGCCGGAACCGAAACCGGTATCGTGTACTCCGGTAAAGCCTGTGCCGCCCGCGCACTTGCCCTGGCCGCGGTTTACGGTCGGATCCTGCAAGGCCTGGATCGTACCTGCGTCTTCGTCCAGTTCATTCCGGTTCCCGGATTGAATCAGCGTGGCGTCCCCCGTCGGAGCCGCGGGCATCGGTCGTGGCGACTTGAGCGAGAGGCCTTCCGTCGGGTCGGCCGCGGTCAGCACCAGCGTTGTTACCGCGGTTCCCGCTACCGCAGCGAACCGTGAGCCGAGAGGTAAGCACGCGGAAGTAGTCGGAGGCGAACCCGGATCATCCGCGCAAGCTGGAATCGCCGGCTGCGCTATCTGCAACGTGAAGGAATCCGTCAGTTGCGCTCCAGTCAGCGGCAACTTCAGCCCCGAACTGCTGAATGCCGCGTCCATGCGCGGATACATCCACCTGGCGGGCAACTGATAGCTATAAACCGGATCTCCAAAAGAATTCGTTGCGGCAGACAGCAAAGCGCGTCCACTCATTGGATCAAACAATAGGTTCGAGCGAGTGGTATGCGTCGGCCCCATGGTCTGCACCACTTTGTCCAGCACTCCCGATTGATGCACGACCTTAGCTGCAACCACAGTCTTTGCTTCCGAGAGAGAGTAGCTGAAGCTCGGAACCGGCACGATGATGGGAATCGGATAGATTACCTCGGTCAGATCCACGTTGACATTGAGCCCAACCTCCCACGATTCCGTGCGGTTGCGTCGCGTGTCGAGGAACAGCTCTGCTTCCTTTGCAAAACCGGGATCGGTTTGCGCCCGGCCAGCGTCGGCCTCCAGCACCGGCAGCGTGTCCTTCAACTTCATCGACTGCCCGCCTTCGCCACCGCCAGTGGTGCGGTAGCTGAATTGCGTGCTATCCGTAGGCATGTCGCGAGTCATGAAATCCTGCTTCGTTGCATCCCACGCTTGCCCGTACTCGTAATGCGTGACGCTGCGCAATTTTCCATGCATATCGTTGAGCACAACGCTGTAGCCCTGGCTGGCCACCAGGCTCTTCAGAGTGATCATGCCAAGAAACGGAATCGGCACCATATTCGGCTCGGGATTTCGTTTCTTCACGATGGCCGTCTCGTTGGTCTGGACGGGAAAATCCCGTGCGGTGTAGTACTCATAGACTGTCGGCCCAACCGTGCTGGTGCGGGTTGGAACATTCCCTGCTCGCGCCTTGTCTCGCGCCTGCTCACTTGCGAGAGACCGTTCGGTCACGCGAGAGTAGCCGACAATCGGCGCCGGATAGTAAGCCTCCAGCGCTGGCAGTTCCGAGAACAAGCGATAGTCAGACGACAACAGCACTTTCTGAGTGAAAGGCTTCGCGTCGCGGACTGCATTCTCGTCAGCTCCTTCGGAAGGTTCGTACGATGCAACGCCGCTGCTCGATCCGTCCGCTAAACGATATTCATAGACGTGTCCGGTCAACGCATCCGGTTCGACGCCTCCCGTGGCTGCGTTCCAGCGATCGCCGTAGGTAATCTGGTGAACTCGCGCTCCGCCGCCAACCTTGATTCCATTGGGCAGATGTAGCCTGAGCCACGAATTCTCCAGATCGAGTTGCTGTCCCCACCCGCTGTCGAACCAAGTCTGGTACACGCCCTTGGCCATGTTGATGATTTCTTCCAGAAAATCGGCCATGCTGAGAATCTTGGCGGCTTCGTCGAACGCCGAGGAGTGAGGATCACCATTGATCGCGCTACTGCTGATCAGTTCTGGCTGCACGAGCCGCAAATACTGCCACGCAGCGACGCTGAAGGGATGGAATCCCTGCACGCGCTCCAGTTGCACCCAACCGAGCATCTGTCCCGCAGCTCCTTGCGTCACGCCTGCATCTGCGACGTTCGCATAGCCAGAAACTATTTCCCATTCGCCTTTCGAGGGGTCAGTGATGCCGTCTTTCAGCGCGACTCGAATGCGGAAATAAATGCGTTGGTCACCTCGAAGATAGTCACGCTTCACCGCATCCGCCGTAGTGCTTGCATCCACCTTGAAATAAACGCGCATGGGTTCGCTGTTATTGCTGGTGTGCGAGCTGCCGTCGATGCTGGCCTGCTGTCCCGCGGCAGCGGCGGGATCGTTTACCGCCGCAATCTGCACCATCGCGGTAGCGGGGCGATCCTGAACGTAGGAGAAATCGTCCGCTTCGTATTGGATCTTGATCTCTCGTCCCGAAGGCTCCACGATGCGCCGCAGCGACCACGCGGCTGCCTCGGTGTTGTTGTTTTGCGAATCCTGTCTCGTATACGAAGTGTTGGCACGCACGGTCGGGTCACTGGCACCTCCCGACTGCTCGCACTGCTGCTGCGAAAGCGCCGTAAGGGGAGACCTGTAGGTCCCCCAGCGGTCCGTGGCTGCCCACGCATAGTCAGGATTGCTGCTGGCAGTATTTTCGTCGTAGTCGAATTCGTCCGGGCTCAACGCGCCTCGCGTGTTGCTCCCGAACGTCGTCCACACTTTCTTCAGCGTCAGTCGTCCCGTCTGCGCTGTGGCACCGCCCGGGGCGCCCTTAATCAGGCTGTAGTCATAACTAAAATGCGCTGTTTTTAACGGAACCGGGTTCGTGTTTGGCTGCGTGCGATCGTTGACATAAAGCTCGATGGAATCGAGCCGGCGGCTTGCGGGTCCCATATTCGACGCCAGATTTGAGGTGATGCCGCCGGGAAGATCAGGAGCTGCGTGTCCATCGGAACGCGTACTGGTCAAGAATTTCGCATAGTGGCTTTGCGTGTGAATCTCTTTGAGATACCACTCTTCACGCTTGCCATAGGTTACAAAGGCCTTGTCGCCCAGCCGCTGATGGCCGAGAACGTAGGGGCCATTGTCGTGGCCGCGAATAAATCGCGCTCCGTAATAAGGACGCCTCCACGGGAAATCTCCCTCGTTCTCGTAGTCGAAACGCACCCAATATCCGAAATCGCCGTCGGAGGGGCCAGGAGTTCCATCGGCATCAATGTAGTCCGGCCCAAGAATGGCCGTGAGCAGATACGCGGTTACATAAGGCGACAGCTTCTTTATGTGATGATAGTGCTCCGTATTGTCAATGTCGTATTGGTATGACGTTCCAGCAGCCGGCGGCAGAATGAGCTGGCAGTTCGTCCCCGACGCGAAGTTTGTCCTGGCCACCGAGAACTCATGTTCTTCATGCACGGTGTTGTAGACTGGGATCGCGTAAATGAGCCGCCGTCCATCCGGCAACGTCACCCGGAACCCCCCAATATGATTCGGACGCCGGCTGCTGTAAATTCCAGATCGCGAAATGGCGAATTCCGGAAAAGCTGCGCTCTGCTGGTCGAGTTGGTCGTTGGTAAACGCTTCGATCAGGGTTCCGCGAGGAGCGCGGCCGCTCTCGTCGAGGGTGATCGGAATCTGGTCGTTGCCGTTACTGGTGAATTGTGAGTCCGCGGTGAAGAAATCCGGCGGCAGGTTATTTAAATCGAATGGAGCAGCCTTCACCGGGATTGCTACTGGCGATTCGCCTCCCGGCAGAGCGGAGGCCGGTGAGGCTCGGACCGGCTCGCCGATCATTTTGAAGTACGTTCGTTCCCAACGCGGGTCTGCGGCTGCGGGCGCTGGTGCGACTGCCTTCAAAGCCGATTGCAGCGCTCCAGAATTGCCGCCGTCCCATCCACCAATCAAAGATTTTGTTCCGTTCAGGCTGCCGGATGCACCGAATTTCGCAATCAGCCCTCCGCCGATGTCCAACCCAATCACGCCTCCCAGAAGGTCGCTCCCCTGTTGCGCGTCAAACAGCATCGGCACGTCGTTGCGATAAGCACGGAATGTGCCCGCAAGCTCCGGCCCGGAGGCGACATAAAGGTCGTGAGTCAGAACCGGCGCTGCCAAATTTGGCGAGTCGTCATAAATGGGACCATCATGCTCACGATTGAAATCCAGCAGCAGCTTGGCTCGAACATCGTCCGTTGCGGTGAGAGCTTTGTCCAAATGAAGGTACCCGACCGCGGGATTAAATCGTTCGTTTGGATTTGCAACTTGCTCGATCGTGTAAAATCCCGCACCTTGCAGGTTCAAATACACTCCCTCTACGTCGCCACCTCCCTTCAGCGCGACCTTAATGTTCCACCCTTTCATGTCTCGCCCGGCACCCGGCAGCGATGTGGGTTTCGAGTATCCAAGAAAACTCAGTAGATCGGTGCTAACGTGCAAGTAATCGCGGTAGTCCACCCCCAAATTAAGGGTCGACAGCCCGTGGACGGAATCTAGGTTGGCGCTGACGTTTAATGCATTCGCGAGAGAGAGCGATGGCGCAGCGTGCAACCCTTCCTGCGAATCCAAAGACAGATTCAGTCCGACTGACGTATTGATGCCGGAAGAAGTTTCCTGCCCGCTCACTCCTATTGATTGGGTGTAGCCCAGACCTCGATAGCTGTTGAAGTAACCTTTGAACCCAGCGCTCAGCCCGAGGCCAAGCGCCGAATCTAGTCCGAACAGTTCCACGTTCCCGTCCACCCCTAAGCCGAACGTCCAATTCGGCTGAATATCCTCGGTTGTTGAAACACAATCGCCGGCGGCTAGGGTCTGACAATCTGACGCGCCGTCAAAGTCATCAGGCAAACCGCGGACTTGCCGGACAATAGCCCCAGGATTTAGCGTCCAGCCCAACCCCACCCAAGTCGCATCCTGATCAGGAGTGATGCCGCTTTGATAGGAGAGTGCCAGCGGGAAACTACCGCTGGGTCCAGGCACATCAAATAGCGGAATCCTGTACCTAAGATCTCCTGTGAAGGGATCGACGAGTTCTTTTTGGTTCGCAGGCGCGAACGATGAGAACTCTGGTTGATGCGGCCCGAGGGTCTGTGCCGTGCAGTAATGTGGAGCAAAGCCAATACAGGCTACGCTACACAAGATACGAACGACCGCCGGGTAAAGGGAGAGCCTTACATCGGACAGCGTGTTCTTCACCGTGTCCTCCTTCCGGCCTACTCGTTATTTGAACGGGCGAGGCCTGAGGCTCAATGTGATTCTCCAAGTCCCAAAGTTAATGGATTACCTAACCGCCCCGAGAAAATGTACGAAGTGTACACGAAGTGATCGTATGCACAGAATGAATTTGCATTCGAGATGCTCCTGAAACTAAGCCTTGTTGCTGAACACGTGCAGTCGAACTTTTGCCCTCTGGAATTGTCCTTAACTTTAGGCCCCGTTGAATTAGCAATAACCTTGATTGAATAGATCTTATAACGACACTGAGCCGGCTGAAGTGCGATACGTTGGCGGACCCTACCTACGATCCGCATGCTGCCATCGGTTACCTCGCTGTACCGTTTACTGGCCCCGAGGGTGAAAGAATTGGTGCTGTTGACAACATACTGCTGGGACCAAGGTGGATACGTCATGTGATAAGAGATGTCAACTAAATAATTGGCTTGTTACGAAAGCAGAACAACCAGGCACGGCATCAATTGCGGCTCAGTATTGCGTCGTCATATCTTTGGGGCTTAATAATGCTAGAAGGGCTGGGTAACGGCGGGAAGCTGCGACGTCTAACCTCGTTACGGAATCCGAACAGCAGATTCGCGTCTGACAAATTACCATTATTAAGGCCCGCGCTCTTAACGAGACATGTTGAAATGATTGCTCGGCAAGCGAGCTCTTTGGAGAATTAAGAGCTGACAATAATTGCCGCTCCAACCGAATGCTCCGGACTATATCTGGCTTTGGCCAAAGAACCCTTCGCCGAGTTCGCGAGTGTGTTTTGGTGTTCTAGCCTTGAAGACTGAGTCGGTCGATCCAAAGGCTCGACAATGGATACGCTCATTGCTCTTAAGAGAGGGCAGACGTACCAAATTTGCCTACTGATGTGTGCAATGTTTCGTGCCAGTCTTCGCAATGGACTTATGCCCACTAAATCCCCTGCGTCTCTAATCCTCTACCTATCTCGATTATTTACAGGCACTTAATCAGCATCAAGCATCCGCTTTTGAGTCCGCTGCGTCTGCCAGTTCCGCCATCCCGGCTCTTCGTGAAATGGTTGAGATTAAAGCTTAATTCACCGCATCGGTTTTGTCATCCGCTGCGATTTCCGCTGCGATTTCTTCGCTGGTTGTGGCTGTTCTATGGCTATTCTCAGGTTTCAGCGCACGCTGATGTTCTTCGATTTTCGCCGTCGCCTATTTAATCACTTCCATGTCGATGATGTTGTGGTGGCGGTAAACGCTGTTGGTTCTGTGACCGCTGATTAGCATCCCGACGTTTTCGGGAATGCGCTTCTTTGACATGTTTCTTATCCCAGTTCGTCGCAAGTCGTGGAAGCGAAGGCCAACGTATTTCGCTTTCTTTTTCGAGTCGCAGAGGGAACACTTTCGGTCGGCTGTGCCGTACGGCACGCTTTGGCGCCCTTGCGCGCCCACGCCAGCGCCTCGTCTATGTCAGCGCATTCCAGGAACATAGACCTCCTACATGCTCCTTCGTCTCCACGTACGGCCCGTCCGTCATGAGCACTTCACCCTTGGGCTGCGCAGCTAGCGACTTTGCCTTGCCGAGACCGCAGGCGAATTTTCTGACGCCAGCAGCGATCATCTCGCGATTATGCACGTGGATCGCCTCGATAGTCGCTTCGTCCTGTGTGGACGGATCAAAGTTGTCGGGGAGGTAACCAGAAACCAGATATTGCGGCATGTCGTCTGCTGAAATAGTTTTCAGCCGGGCTAGTTGCCCCGCCGTCACTATAATGACGAACCGCGACACCGGAATTCTACAAAGCGTCTAGAAAAGTTTTAGTTCGTGCGGCTCATCGTTTACCTGCCCCGCTCAGAAATCCACGCTCCGGGAACAAACGGCGCTCAGACGCTGTGCATGTCATATCATGTTGGGGCAAAGGAGCAGTATCAATCCCAATCTATGTTCACGCGAATCATAGTTTGTCTCCTCTTGGCCCTGATCTCGGCCCCAGGCCTGTCCGGCGCCGATTTTGCCATGAAGGTGACCGACAAGAATTACCTCGATACTCAAGGTTTCAGCGTTTTTCTCTACGACAGCACGTACCATCCCGTTTTTGTGGACCAAAAGAACACGGCCATGGAGATGATTCTCCACGGCCAGCGCATCGCCACCAACGGCGACGTGCGCCTGATGCCAACGCCGGAGCAGTGGGACCTGGTGGCAACCCTCAAAGGTCGCCATGCCGACAAGGCGAACAACCGGCTCACCGCCGACCTCGCTTTCCCGACGTTCGATTTCAGTTACACACTGGAAGTGGCAGCGGAACCAGGCGGCGTGAAGGTCAGCATCAATCTCGACAAGCCGCTACCGCAGAAACTGGCCGGGCGGGCGGGCTTCAACCTGGAGTTCCTGCCCTCGATCTACATGGGCAAGGCTTACCTGGTGGACGGAACCAAAGCCGGCATCTTCCCGCGTACGCCGAACGATCCGATGACGAAGGTTTTGCCCCTGCCTGATGAACCGAAAAAGGCGTACTACCTGGAGGACTGGGATAAGGCCAAGGGATACACTCAGCCGCTGCCGTTCGCCGAGGGCAAGAGCATCACCCTGGGAGTCGACGACGCGCTGGCCCGGGTGAATGTCGTATCGGATACGGCCAACCTCATGCTGTTCGATGGACGCGACCGCGCGCAGAACGGCTGGTTCGTGTTGCGTTCGCTGATCCCTTCGGGCAAGACCACCGGCGCCATCGTCTGGCACATCAGGCCGGACGTGATTCCGAACTGGACGCGGCCGCCGATGATCGCGCACAGCCAGGTCGGTTATGCGCCGGGCTTCTCCAAGGTGGCGGTGCTCGAACTCGACCCGAAGTACAACGCCCCGAAGACGGCCAGAGTGCTGCGCCTGATGGAAGACGGATCTTACAAGCAGGTGTTCGAGGGCCCGATCACGCCTTCAACGCCGTGGCTGCGCTACGTCTATTCGAAATTCGACTTCACCCCGGTGAAGGACCCCGGCCTCTATGTGATCGAGTACGCAGACCAGCGCACGGCGCCCTTCCCCATCTCAAAGGACGCTTACGCGAACATCTGGCAGGACAGCCTGGACCATCACATTGCGGCGCAGATGGATCACGTTTCCGTTCGCGAAGGCTACCGCATGTGGCATGGCGCTTCGCACCTGGATGATGGCCGCATGGCGCCCGTAGTTGGGGAGCAATTCGACGGCTGGAATCAGGCCACAGCAACGGACGGGAAGTACAAAGGCGGCGATCACATCCCTGGGATGAACGTGGGCGGCTGGTACGATGCCGGCGACTTCGACCTCGAGGAGCCTGCGCAGCTGAGCGTGATTCAGAGCCTCGCTCTGGCGTATCGCGAATTCAATCTCAAGTACGACGAGCTTACGGTGGATGAAGCCGCCCGTGAGGTTGAGATGCACCGTCCCGATGGCGTGCCGGATACAGTGCAGCAAGTCAAGCACGGCGCACTGCTCATCCTGGCGCAGTTTCACAACATCGGCCACGCCATCCGCGGCACTCACGAGCCAGATCTGCGCCAGTACACACAGGTGGGCGACGGAGCGTCGAAAACTGACGGCCGCATTTACGATCCCGAAGCTCGGCCCCAACGAAACGAAGGGCGACTACTCCGGCAAGCCGGACGATCGCTGGATCTTCACTACCAACAATCCCTATTTCCAGTGGAATGCCATTGCGGCGCTGGCTGCAGCGGCGGATACGCTGAAAGGCTGGGACGACGCATTAGCGAAAGACTGCCTCGACACCGCGATCAAAGCATGGAATGACGCGAAGGCTCACCCAACGGAGTATCCGACCGGCGGCGGCTCAGAGGCAGCGGCTCCGGCAGGCTCCGCCCGAAGGTGGTGTGCTGGCTGCGTCTCAGGGTGTGGTCTCTGGCGCTCGGGCGCTCGACAAGTTCTGGCACCACTACGCGCACAACCAGCTCCGCCGGCCGGCTCGGCCGTGGCGGATCTGGCGTCGGCACTGGACTGGCCTGCGGCTCTGGAATTGACCATCGCCACCAATGGTGCCGAGCCATACAAGTCCCGTGTGAAGGAATTGTTCCCTCAGATGATCACGCCGCAGCAGATGGACCTCCACGGTTGGACAGCAGTCCGTGCATTGCCTTATCTGGACGCGAGCGCGAAAGATCAAATGCGCGAAGCAGTGAAGATATACATGGCGGGTTTGGACAAGCAGTTGGACGCCACCCCCTTCGGCGTGCCCCCGAGCCTCGGCACCTGGGGCGGATCGGGCGCCGTAGTGGACATGGCCATCCGAATGTATTTCCTGCACAAAGCATTTCCGGATCTCGTGAGCCCCGAATACACACTTCGCGCCGTCAACTACATTCTCGGCACGCACCCGGTATCCAGCACTTCGTACGTAGCTGGCGTCGGTACACGTCTCGAAGACGATGACGTACAGCAATAATCGCGCCGACAATTCCTATATCCCGGGTGCCGTGATCCCGGGATACATCATCATCAAGCCGGATTTTCCGGAGTGCATCGACAACTTCGGATTCCTGTGGTTTGAGGATGAAGCCGTCGTGGCTGGATCGGCAAGCTGGATCGTGGCCGGCAACGCTGCGGAGGCGATTATTAAGGAAGCGAAGTAGAGCCAGTACTAATGCGACCAGCGGCCGCGAGGGGAGGTGTCGATCCCTCGGCACCTTTTAAGCTCTGTCTCCGGCAACGGTACCCATCGCCGTTTTGAACAGCGCTCATGCTGGTTGCGGATTGCGCACTGGCGTCGCGATGGTTGGCAGTTCCACGCGAAATGTGGTGCCCTCTCCCGGACGGCTTTCTACGACTATCGTGCCGTGGTGCTGGGTTATTATCCACTGCGCAATGGAGAGCCCCAGTCCGTTGCCGCCCTGGGCGCGAGTGCGCGACTTGTCCACGCGGTAGAAGCGTTCGAAGATTTTGCCTTGCTCGGCTTGAGGAATGCCGATGCCGGAGTCCTGAATGGTAATCGCGGCGAAGTGCTCGAGCGCTTCCAGGCTGAGCGACACCGAACCTGGGGCAGGTGTGTACTTGAAGGCGTTGTCCAGGAGAATGTCAGCCACGCGCCGGAGCAGGTTTTCATCGCCAGCCACCCACGCGCCGGAAGGCGGCAGGTTGGTGGAAAAGCGAAGGTCGCGAATGGCGGCGACCTGTTTCCACGCGTCCGCCACTCCCTGCAACACGGTTGAAAGGTCGACGGGCTGTAGCTGCAGCGTTTCTCGTCCGGAGTCGGCTCGGGCCAGGGACAGCAGTTGCTCAATCAGCGCCGTCGTGCGCTCCGACTCCAACAGAATATGACGCAGCGAATCCTGATATTCGGTTTGGCTGCGTGAACGACGCAGCGACAGTTCTGCTTCGGTTCTGATCAGCGACACGGGCGTTCTCAGTTCGTGGGATGCGTCCGCAGTGAATTGGGTGATTCGCGAAACTGAGGCTTCGATGCGGTCCAGCATTTCGTTCAAAGTGTCGGAAAGCCTCTGCAGCTCATCTCCTGTGTGCAGTTTTTCCAGCCTCGTGCTGAGATTGGTGCCACTCACGGCGCGGGCGGTTCGCACCAGTGCGTCCACGGGGGCGAGCGCCCTTCGGCTCATCCAGTAGCCCACGCCAGCCGCGATCAGCAACAGCAGCGGGGCAAACAAAAATAGGTACGAACGGAACAGGCGCAGAGTGTCGAAAGCATCATCCGCGGGCAGGCCTGCTTCGACGACGTATGTTCGTCCTTTGGACGAGAGTCTCTGGAAAATGAAGCGGAAGTGCTGGCCGCGAATCTCTCGGCTTGTGTAGATGGTTTTCTGCACGGCTTGCGGCGCCATCAGCAGGGAGTTGGATTGAAGAGAAACAGACTGATAGAGCGTTTGTCCATCGCCTGTATAGATTGCCAGATAGTCTCCCCAATGCTCGCTCCCATAGGCCTCTTTCATGAGGGCCTGCAGAGTCGAAAGCGAAACATCATTAGCTTGAGTTGCCAGCAGATGGCTCAAGTCATCCACCTGGGTATCAATATCGTCGTCGACCATATCAAGCACGCTGTCGCGCAGGATGAACCACATGCCCACGCCAAAGACGACTTCGCCGACAGCAAAAATGACGAGATACCAGAGCGTCAGCCGCACGCCGATGGAGAGTCTCTTCATGCGGGGCCATCCGGACGGATCATGTATCCCACGCCGCGCACGGTGTGAATTAATTTGGCCTTGCCGGGCGGGTCGACTTTGTTGCGCAGCAGGCGCATGAAAGCGTCCAGGGTATTCTCTTCAATCTCCCGGTCGAAGCCCCACACCGCCTCTATCAGAGAGCGGCGGGACACCACTTTTCCGGCGCGATACATCAAGCGTTCGAGCAGGTTGTATTCCGTGCGGGTCAGCGAGACGCGATCGTCTCCGCGCAATACTTCCCTGCTGGCCGGATCGAGCATCAGATCGCCAACGCGCAGATTGGGATCGGGCGCAACCGAAGCGCGTCTTTTGACGGCGCGCAATCGAGCGACCAATTCGTCGAAGGAAAACGGCTTCGTCATGTAGTCGTCGGCACCGGTATCGAGGCCGCGGACGATGTCGGGTACGGCGTCGCGGGCAGTGAGCATCAGGATTGGCGTACGTATTTTTTCTGTGCGCAAGCGCTTGGCCAAGTCATACCCGCTCAGCTTCGGCATCATCACATCCAGGACGATGGCGTCGAACTCGTATCCTTTGGCCAGCGCCAGCCCTTCAGCGCCGTCGGCGGCACACGTGACCGTGTGACCCTCCTCGGTCAACCCTTTGCGGAGAAGGTCGGCCATACGTGCTTCGTCTTCGACGATCAAGAGTTTCATGGGCTCGGGCGTGACACTATTCATATCATCCAACGTCTGCCCGCAAAAATGCCAGCTCAGGTCGCGAAGGCAGCTTTGTCAGGCGTCTTTAAGTATGTCTTTGCAACCTGTAACCAACCTGAAATTCGAGCGCTTGGGGCTGGATGGTGGATCGGACTCAGGCGTGGTTTGGGACATACTTTTTTCGAGAAGGGTGGCGTGGTTTCATTTGGAGCGAAGGCTCCGCGGGGCGTAATGTCGCCGCCTCATCCACGGCTAGCGTGAGGCACGCAGCCGTTATCTTCAGGGATGCTTACAACTGGGCGCCTACGCCCAGGCGACGCCTAACGAATGCAGAATCAGGCCATCTCGGAACGTGAGCGTGTGTGCATCCAGCACGATTGCATAGGCATACTGAACGATCGGATCACAGGTGACACACCATTTTTCATGCTGAAGAACGCCTGCGCAGTGCTCGCAAGGGGCCTGAGTATTGGGTTGATTTCCGTGATACCAACTGGCGGCGGGATTCGCGAACATAATTACCTCCACCGAACGAACATCAATTGCCGCGAGGTGTAGCTATCGGCGACTGATTTGTTTTTAGGATGGCTGTAAGCCCCAGTCACGCCCGTCGGGGATGTCACGGATGAGCGTGACTAAGATCACAGACAGCGAAAACCCTAGTTCTAAGGTGGATTCCTTAAGGCTTGATACCCGCGTCTGCTAGATAAGCTTGCGCTTCAGGGATTGGGCTTTTTGCGCATCATCATTTATCCTCGAGAAAGTTGTCCATCGCATCTTGAAGCCTGAACGGACCCTCACTTACCAGAAACCCAGGAGCTATCAGCTAGAAGCTGGCTTATGAAGACTGGCATTATCGGCCTGCCACAGGTGGGCAAGACATCGCTGTTTCAAATCCTTACGAGAGCGCACGTTTCCGCTCCGGCGCACTCCAACCCGCGCGAGGCGCATGTAGGCGTCGCCAAAGTACCCGACGACCGACTGGATCGACTGGCCGCACTCTACAGTCCGAAGAAGCTGACGCATACTTCCGTCGAATATGTGGACGTTGGCGCCATCGGCCAGGATGCCTTGAAGGAAAGCGCTTACATCGGCCACCTCCGGCAGGTGGATGCACTGGCGCACGTCCTACGCGCCTTTGACGATCCCGCGATTCCTCACGTGGGAGCAATTGACCCGTTGCGGGATATAAAGAACGTCGAATTCGACCTGATGGTCAGCGACCTGGGCCAGATCGAGAAGCGGCTGGAACGGCTGGAAAAAGATCTCAAGAAGATGAAGACGCCGGATCTGGAGAAAGAGTTCGAACTCCTGAAGCGAGCCAAGACGCACCTGGAAACCGAGAAGCCTCTGCGCGAGATGGAGATGACTCCGGAAGACAAGAAACGGCTTCGCGGGTTCATGTTTCTGAGCGAGAAACCGATTCTCTACGTGCTCAATATAGGCGAGTCAACCAAACTGGGGAAAGAACTGGAGGAAGCGGTCGGCAAGTATAAGCTCAGCGAGGTTGTGACGCGTCCTAATGCAGGAGCGACCGCAATTTGCGGCAAGGTGGAAGCGGAGCTCTCCGAAATGAGCGATGCGGACGCAGCCGAATTCCTGGGTAGCTACGACCTGAAAGAGAGTGGGCTGACGCGGCTGATCCGTACCACGTACAAACTGCTGGGACTAATTTCTTTTTTCACTGCTGGGGAAGACGAATGCCGTGCCTGGCAGATTCCCGCGAACACTCGGGCTCAAGAGGCAGCCGGAGCTATCCACTCCGACCTGGAAAAACACTTCATCCGCGCGGAAACGATTCGGTGGGATCAACTGCTTGAGGCAGGATCAGAGGCCAATGCGCGCGGCAAGGGGACCCTTCGTCTCGAAGGCAAGGACTACATCGTGCAGGATGGCGATGTTATGCACATTAGGCATTCGGGGTGAGGAGCAGTTCTCGTCGCCAGTTCTCAGTTGTCAGTTCCCGGTTGTCAGTTCCCAGCTCTCAGTTCTGAAACTTAGAACTGATATGATCCCGGAGAAAAATGCACCCGATCACCACGAGCATTCTCCTGGGCTTGACGGCGGCTGCGGCCAATATCTTTGGCGGCGCCATTATTGTGCAGCGCCACTGGGAGCGGCGATACCTTCGCTACTTCGTTGCGATCGGCGCGGGATTCATGCTCGGCACCGCGCTGGTCGAGATGGTTCCGGAGAGCCTGGAAATACGGGGAAAAACGGCCGCCCTGCTGATTCTGCTTGGCTATCTCATCATCCATTTCTTCGAGCACACGGTCACGCCACATTTTCATTTTGGTGAGGAGACGCACCATGATGAGTTTGTGCATTCACATACCGGATACTCGGTCCTGCTTGGACTGATCATTCATGCCTTCTTTGACGGGATTGCCATTGCATCCGGGTTTCTGGTGTCGAACTGGCTGGGTTGGATAATTTTTCTGGCGATCTTCCTGCACAAAATTCCGGAAGGTTTTACCGTAAGCTCGGTGATGCTGGCGAGCGGCCGCAGCCGGGGAATTGCCTGGGGTGCATCCATCATCTTGGGAGGTGCGACGCTGGCGGGTGTGTTGACAATGGCAATCTTCCGCCATCATGTCGCCTCAGGCTTGCCGCTGGCCGCGGGCGTGACGATCTACGTTGCCGCCTCCGACCTCGTGCCTGAGGTCAACAAAGAGCCGGCGATGAAAATGGCGGTGCTGGTGTTTGTGGGGGCGGCGCTCTTCCTGCTGCTCGACCACCTCTTCCACGTGCATTGATCGCAGTCGAAGTGCTTAATCAACTGTGTGCTTCGCGGTGTATCCTTCACGGGCGACGACTTCAATCTTGACGTCCTTGCCCTTCTGATCTTTCACTTTCAGCGGCCCTCCGTCGGGCGCAACCACCTGCACTTTCAGCTTGCGATACGTCCCGTCAAGTTTGGTGTTGGTGGGCGAATAAGAAACCGTGTACTGGTTGCGAATGTCGCTGGAAATGTCCTGGAACAATTCCGGCAGTTCGCCTTCGAAGCGAGGAAAATAGGCCCTGCCCCCAGTCATGGCGGCGAAAGTTCTCATCTCGTTGTCACCTTGAAGGTAGTCCATGTGACCCACGGGGATACCCATGCCGTGCGTGTATCCGCACTGGTGGGTTTCGCAGTACTCGCGGACGATGAATCCTACGCTGACGGGGAAGATGGTCACATCTTTCGTGTCGCGGATCTTCTTAATGATCTTGTCAAGAGTGAGCTTGCTGAATGTGTCGACTCCCGTGGTGACCAGGATGACGTATTTCTTCCCCTCCACGCGATCCAGGCGGTCGAGCGTGTCGTAGAGGGCGTCAAACAAATTGGTTTCGGAAAATCCCGGGATCCGTAACTGGTTGAGCGCACCGTAAACCGCCCGCTTGTCCTGGGTGAAGTCCACGAGGATGTGAGGCTGCATGTCGTAGTACGCCACCGCAACCCAGTCGTCCTTCTTCAGGCTGTTGGCGAAAGCATAGGAAGCCTGCAGCGCCTGCATCATGAAGACGTAATTGGTTGAGGCAAATTCGACCAGCAGGACGGCGGTAATGGGCGCCTGGGAGACGTTGAAGTGCGTCACTTGCTGAGGCACGCCATCTTCCAGAACCTTGAAGTTTTCTTTCTTCAGCCCGGGGACAAACTGTCCGTTTTTGGTGAGGACGGAGACGTCCACATTGACCAGCGGAACGTTGACTTTAAGGGAGTAGTCCGGCAGGTCAGCGACTTTTTTGGGCGTAACCGGAGGCGGTGGAGGCGGCGCATCCTCGGCCTTCTTTTTCGGAATCGCATAGGGTCCCACGTTGTCCGTAGGCCCACCGGCTTCGGCCGGAGCATCCTGTTTCGGCTTGCCGTTTTGCGAACCCTGGGACGAAGGTTGAGACGATGGCGCTGGGCTGGTCTGATCTTGAGCCGGTGCCACAATACAGGCGCACAAAAGGACGCAAAAGAACCGCCCAATAGTGCTGAAAAATGCCCCTTGCTTAGGGCTTAAAGTCTTGCCCCACTGACAATTAAACATGCGGATACCCGGAAACCTCTATGCTAGTATAGACGCAAGGATTCGCAATTGGGATGTTTTGCCAAGTCCCAGGAGTTTCTCCTCCATTGGCAACGTGATCGCAGTTGGTCAGGATCTAACGTTTTTGGACTCGTTGGCGGGTCCTGTCGGGGCTTTAAATGAGAAAAGCTGTCCTTCCGCTCCTCGCTCTAAGTGTATCCCTACTCGGTTCAGTACTAATTGCGCAGACTTCACAGCCGACTATCCCCGTGAGCCAGATTCATGCGGGGATGCGCGGGGTCGCGTACACCGTGTTTCAGGGCGTAAAGCCCGAACCGATGGACGTGGAAGTGTTGGGCGTTCTGCGCAACGTGAACGGCCCCAAGGGAGACATCATTCTGGTTCGCCTGCACGGGCAGAAGCCGGAATACACGGGCGTGGTTGCGGGCATGAGCGGAAGTCCGGTCTATCTGGATGGCAAGCTCGCGGGCGCTCTGGCGTTCCGTATCGGGGAGTTCTCCAAGGAACCGATTGCCGGGGTGACGCCGATCGCCGACATGCTGGAGATTAATGCGCTGGACAAATCTCCCACCGAAGAAGCTTCAGCAAGCAAGCCTGTTATCACGAATGCCGCGGGCAAGACTGCAGCTCCGGGGGTGAGTTCGAGTATCCCGGGGTCGGTGGAGAGCTTCGCGCAATTGTTGAAGCCGATCGACGCTCCGCTTGTTTTTAATGGCTTTTCGGAAGATGCCGTCCGGCAATTCGCTCCTCAATTTGCTTCTGCCGGAATTGTTCCGGTGATGGGCGCAGGATCGGTCAGCGAGGCGAAGCAACCCGAACCGCTGGAGCCCGGATCGGCGGTCAGCGCCATCCTGGTGCGCGGTGATATGGATATCGCTGCGACCTGCACCGTGACCTACATTGATCCTCAACGCCTGCTGGCGTGCGGACATCCATTGCTGCAGTTCGGGTCCGTCGATCTCCCCATGAACAAAGCGGAGGTTCTGGCGACTCTTCCATCCCCGCTCAATGCATTCAAGATCGTGAACACTACTGAGCGTGCTGGCGTGTTCGTACAGGATCGTCATACCGGCATTCTCGGGGTCTTCGGCAAGCAGCCCGACATGATTCCGGTCACGCTCAGGATTCACGGCGGCAGCGGCACCAAGGAATTCCATTACGAAGTGCTCAACAATCCACGCCTCAGCCCGGTGGCCATGATGGCGACGGTATTCAATGCTCTGCACGGCGTCAATGAGTTTGGCGAAGAGATTACGTACCGGTTAAACGGGACCATCGACGTTAAAGGATTCCCCGAAGTTGGGCTCCGCAACATGTTTGTTCCGGCGGAGAACGGTCAGCCGGCTGCCATGGCGGCGGCTCTTTCTCTGGGTGAGCGGTTTGGGCGCATCTATGACAATCCCTACAATGCCCCGGCAGTAAAGAGCGTCAATCTCGACTTTGATCTGGTTCGCGAGCGGCGCTGGGCACGGTTAGAGAGTGCCCGTACGGACGTCACCGAAGCGCGTCCCGGCGATCAGGTCATCGTGGAGACGGTGCTTGCCCCCTACCGCGGCGAGCGTGTGGTGCGGCAGATTCCGGTGAAGATCCCCACCTCAGCGAGTAAAGGAACTCTGCGCATCCTGGTTAGCGATGGCGATACTCTCGACCGCGTGAACCGCACGAATCCGGCATTTGGACGGAAGCTCGATCTAGCATCGACGATCGCCCTGCTCAATAAAGAGCATTCCAATAACCGGCTCTATGTGTCGCTGCTCGAGGCCGACCCGGAAGCTCGCGTCGCCGACAAAGTCATGCCCACCCTTCCCATCAGCGTCATGAATGTCATGGAAGGCATGCGAGGAAATCAGGAAATGATCGTGAGCGGCGAATCCAACGTGGACGAGACCGCAACGCCGTCGCTGGATTACGTGGTCAGCGGAGCCCAGTTGCTGACTATTACGATTAAGTAATTGGGTCCGGAGCGGCTGCGCGACGGTCGCGCGGCTATCCTTCTTCGTTCAAGGCTCGATCGAGCGTCTGCAGGAGTGACGCCCTGGTGAAGGGCTTTTCCAGAAGACGCATACCATTGCCCCGCTGATTCGTAACCAACTCGCCCGTGTAACCCGACATATAAACGACTTTCATCTGGGGATAAGACTCGATCAGTTTGAGAACTAGATCGGGCCCGGTCATTCCTTTCATCACGACATCCGTGAGGGTCAGGTCGATCTTTCCGTCGACTGAAGCGATGGCCGCCAGCGCCGCATTCCCGTCTTCCGCTTCGATTACTTGATACCCGTGTTCCTCGAGTATTTTGCGGGTGAGGCGACGCATCACCGAATCGTCTTCCACCACCAGGACCGTTACTGCTTCACGGCGAGGCGGCAGGACGTCTTCAGCTTTTTCCAGCCCCGGCATAAGCTTCTTTTCTGCGCTGGGCAGATATATCTTGAATGTAGTCCCGTGCCCCAATTCGCTATAGACCCAGATGTGCCCGCCGTTTTGCTTGACGATGCCATAGACGGTGGCAAGTCCCAGCCCGGTTCCCTTCCCGGTTTCCTTGGTAGTGAAGAACGGTTCGAAGATGCGGGAGCGGGTGGCTTCATCCATTCCGATTCCGTTATCGCTGATGGCCAACAATACGTAAGGACCTGCGCTCATGCCAGGATGCTCGTGCGCAAACGCCTCATCAAAGTCGAACACGCCTGTTTCGAGGATCAGCTTGCCGCCTCGCGGCATGGCGTCGCGGGCATTGACTGCGAGATTCAGCACGACCTGATCGATCTGCCCCGGATCGGCCTCGATGATTGCGTTGCCCGGTTTGGGAAGGTGGACAATATCAACGTCGTCCCCCATCAACGGCACCAGGAGCTTGCGCACTTCCTTGAGGCGCTCGTTCAAGTCCAGCAATTGCCTCTGAACCGGCTGACGGCGGCTGAACGCGAGCAACTGCCGGGTCAAAGCCGCGCCGCGCTTGGCGGCTTCCCGGATATTTTCCAGATACTCGGCGCTTTCGGCATCGGGCAGTTTGCGGCGAAGCAATTCCGAACAAGCGGTCACGATGCCGAGCAGGTTATTGAAGTCGTGGGCAACACCTCCCGCTAAGCGCCCGATCGCCTCCATTTTTTGCGCCTGCCGCAGCTGTTCTTCGGTCTTTTTCTGCGCCGTGATATTGCGGGCGATGGTAGACGCGCCCACAACTTTTCCATCCGAGTCGTAAATGGGCGAGACGGAGATTGACATGTTGAGCTTGCGCCTATCCTTTGTGACCCGTACGGATTCAAAGTACCCCACCCGCTCGCCATTGCGGATGCGGCGCAGGATCTCGGCAATTTCGTCTGTCTTCTCTTCGGGTGCCAATGTGGAAATGCGGCGTCCAATCATCTCCTGCGGGGTGTAACCATATATTTCCTGCGCACCCTTGTTCCAGTGAGTGACGATGCCGTCGAGGTTCTTGCCGATGATGGCGTCCTGGGAAGAATCCACGATCAGCGCGAGACGTCTTTGATAATCGGCCAGCTCCCGAGATTTTCGAAGCTCCAGCTCCGCATTGGCGCGCCGCAGCTCCTCTTCGATCCGCTTGCGCTCGCTGATATCGCGAATTGCACTCAGGACAATGAGCCCGTTCGCAGTGGGAATGGGGCTGAGGCTGATTTCAACCGGGAATTCTGAGCCGTCGCGGCGAAGGCCATTCAGTTCCAGGCCGGACCCCATACGTCGGAGTTTGGGTTGCGTGTGAAACTTGTCGCGATTTCCGTGATGCTGTCCCCTCTGCCGCTGCGGCACGAGCATTTCGATAGGCTGCCCTATCAACTCCTGCCGGGTGTAGCCGAACATGGCTTCCATTTGCGCGTTGACTTGCACAATCACGCCCTGCTGATTTACAGCGGCAACCGCGTCTGGAATGGCCTCCATGATGGAGGGCGACAACAGTTTTTCGGCTGTCTCCTGCTGATCGGACAAGAGTCTCCTCTTTTATCAGGCGAATTGGACGAGAGAGCCCCAGATCCCCGCGACTGCCCACAGTCGTCCGCTAAATATACTCGAAAACGATTCATCCGTTTGGGGCACGGGCGGGTTTCCGGAAATCCGGAATTTACTGCAGAATGATAGCGGCTAGGGCTTTGGGCATGTGCGTGAAACCGCGGGTCACAAAAACAGCAATGATCATCTGCACCCCGTTGTAGCCTACGTGTACGAGGAAGCTAGCGCCCACCGATTTGGTTCCCGCCCGCACGGTCCCGCAGACCACACCGACGATAAAGATCACGGCCAGCGCTCCCCAGGCGTAGCCATACTGCGGCATATGCATGAGCGCGAACGGTAAGGCTGTCAGGAACACGGCCCAGGCAATCCCCCATCTGCGCGCCAGAACCGGATAGAGGAAACCACGAAAGAATAACTCCTCAACCAGAGGGCCGAGGCTGACGGCAATGATGGCGATCAGGTACGCGTCTCGCGGCCTGGCGAATAACTTGTCGAAGGGAGTGTCCTTGGGCATGGGCAACAGATTCTCGAGCATGCCCAGAACCAGAAACATGAATGCACCCAGGAGCAGCAGTCCCCAGGCATTCTTGGGCCAGCTCCAGCGGATCGCGCTCCCAAATGGAGCGCGGTACTTACCTTCGATCACCAGAATCAGGTAAATCACGACTGCGAGCTCGACGACGGATGTTGAAATCAACATCAGAATAGGCCGCTGCGCCAACTCCATCAGCATTGCATTGGGGTAAAGGAGGTATTGCGCTCCGAACAGGATGGCGAACTGCGTAACAAACATGGTCGCGAACGCGAGGCCTACTATCAGCAGAACATCCCAGCCATTCCAGACTGGATTTTCTGCAGGCGGGGACGCAACTGGGGGCACCGTGCCCTGAAATGCACTCTCTGAGCCCGTGGCATCGATGATGGGCGACTCAGCACTCTGGGCCGTGTGAGGCTCTGGTTGCGGAATCTCGGGAGAAGACAAGTGGCTTCCTTAAGTGAGAACTGCCGGCTGCGAGACGTTGCCTGCGACGTCTCTACGAGAACCGGAAAGCCCTTTTGCAAAATAACCCGCTAGTGCCTGTCCGGTGTAGGATTTTTTAGCCTTGGCCACCTGCTCCGGCGTGCCTTGCGCCACAATGCGACCGCCTTCTTCCCCGCCCTCCGGACCCAGATCAATGATCCAGTCAGCGTTGCGGATCACGTCCAGGTTGTGTTCGATGATGATGATCGAGTTGCCCAAGTCCGTCAGCCGATGAAGCACATCGAGAAGTTTCTTGACATCGTCGAAATGCAGACCAGTAGTCGGCTCATCCAGAAGATACAGCGTTTTTCCTGTCTGACGCTTGCTCAATTCACGCGCCAGCTTGATGCGCTGCGCCTCTCCACCCGAAAGCGTGACGGCCGATTGTCCGAGATGAATGTATCCCAGCCCTACGTCCACCAGCGTCTGGAGTTTCTGCTTCACCTGGGGAATATTCTCGAGGATGGGCAACGCATCGGAGACGGGCATTTCCAGCAGGTCTGCGATCGAGTACCCATTATATTTCACCATGAGCGTTTCCGAATTGTAGCGGCGTCCGCCGCAAACCTCGCAGAGAACGTACACGTCAGGGAGAAAATTCATTTCGATGCGGCGCTGACCCTCGCCCTGGCAGGCCTCGCAGCGGCCACCGGTAACGTTGAACGAGAATCGTCCGGCTTTGTAGCCGCGCTCGCGCGATTCGGGAAGCATGGCATAGAAATCCCTCATAGCCGTGAACACTCCGGTGTAGGTAGCCGGATTCGATCGCGGCGTACGCCCGATGGGCGATTGGTCGATGCGGATGACCTTGTCGATGTTCTCTGCCCCCGACATTGCCTTGTGTTCGCCGGCCTTCTCCCGCGAGCGGTACAGTTGCCGCGCCAGCGCCCGGTATAGGATATCGTTGACCAACGTCGACTTGCCGGAGCCGGAAACTCCCGTGACAACTGTCATCACGTCCAAGTGGAAAACTCACATCGACATTCTTGAGGTTGTTTTCCTTCGCCCCGAGAATGCTGAGTGCCGCGCCGTTTTTCTGGCGCCGCTCGGGACGCATTTCAATCGAGGTTCGTCCGGAGATGTAAGCTCCGGTCAGCGAGTCCGGCTGCTGCATGATTTCTTCCGGAGTGCCGTGCGCAACCAGGTTGCCGCCGTGCCTGCCCGCTCCTGGACCGAGATCGACAACGTAGTCGGCTCGCAGGATGGTCTCTTCGTCGTGCTCTACAACCAGAACGGTGTTGCCTAAGTCCCGCAAATTCTCCAGCGCATTGAGCAGGCGCCCGTTGTCGCGGTGATGTAATCCGATGGAGGGCTCGTCCAGCACATACAGCACACCCCGCAATTTCGAGCCGATCTGAGTAGCCAGCCGGATGCGCTGGCCTTCTCCGCCGGAGAGCGTGGCCGCCGAACGATCGAGCGAGATATATCCCAAACCAACTGCGTTCAGGAACTGCAAGCGCTCAACCACTTCGTGCATGACGCGTCCGGCGATGGCTGCCTCTCGTCCGGCTAACTTGATCCCCTGAGCGGTTTCGAGTGCGCGCGAAACCGGCATGGCGGTGAAATCGGCTATCGACATGCCGTTCACCTTTACGGCCAGGCTCTCCGGCCGCAAGCGCTTGCCGTGGCACGCTGGGCATTCCGTCGCTGACATATGATCCATCAGCCAATCGCGATATCCCTCAGACGTGGACTCTTCCAGATTCTGCTTGAGATATCCGAAAATGCCGTGGAATCCGGTCCGGCCGCCGCGCCCCTGCTCCCCGTTGAGCAGGAAATCCTGCGTCTTCTCCGGAAGTTTTTCGAACGGAGTCCGCAGATCGATGCCGCAAGATGCCGCAACAATCTGCAACTGGTGAATCAAATTCTGCGATGCCGAACCGGGCCCGAGCCCGCCATCCAGCAAAGGTTTCGACCAGTCCGTGATCACTTTTGCCGGATCGAAGTCGTACTTGCTGCCTAGGCCATGGCACTCAGGACACGCTCCATACATGCTGTTGAAAGAAAATGAGCGCGGCTCCAACTGGGGCACACTGATGCCGCAATCGGGGCAGGCTAGCTTCTCCGAGTACAGCTGCTCCTCGCCTCCGACCACCGCAACGAGAACCAGGCCTCCAGCCAACTTCATTGCCAGACCGACGGACATTTCCAGGCGATGCTCAATTCCGGGCTTCACCAACAAGCGGTCGATCACGACTTCAATGGTGTGGTTCTTGCGTTTGTCGAGATTGATTTCGTCTTCAAGATTGAGCAACTCGCCATCAATGCGGGCACGCGTGTATCCGTGCTTGGCGAGCGTCTCCATTTCTTTCTTGAACTCGCCCTTCCGGCCACGGACGATGGGCGCCATGACCATGATCCGGTCCTCGGGTGTGAGCGCCATGACCCGCTGCACGATCTGGTCGGCCGATTGCCGGCTGATGGCGCGACCGCAGCGGGGGCAATGCGGCGCGCCAATGGAGGCGAATAACAGGCGAAGGTAGTCGTAAATTTCCGTGATGGTGCCGACCGTCGACCGGGGACTGCGGCTAGTGGTCTTCTGCTCGATCGAGATCGAAGGGCTAAGCCCATCGATGCCATCGACATCCGGCCGCTCCATTTGATCCAGGAACTGCCGCGCGTAGGCGGAAAGCGTCTCGACGTAACGGCGCTGGCCCTCGGCGTAGATGGTGTCGAACGCCAGCGAAGACTTACCCGAACCGCTGAGACCGGTAACCACGGTCAGCGTGTTACGTGGGATTTCCACACTGATGTTCTTTAGATTGTGCTGCCGGGCGCCCCGGACAGAGATCTTGGTAATCGCCATCATTCGCCGGGAGCACTGGCCCTTCCGTAACGTCGACAGGGCCACAGATTTGTTCGAAAGTAGGAATGCACAGCTCTACTCCGTATCTTAGTCGTCAATAGCGCGGAGCGTCAACGAAGGTAGATTTGGAGTTGCACGCTACCGTAGGCGAAAAACGCAGGTATACGGACGCCGGAGCGGCGCATCTGATAACAGCTTGTAAAGGTGGTCGGTCGTGAACTCGTGGATGATGCCCGTGGTCCTCTGCTTCACTGTCGTAGCTTCACTGAGCTTCGGCATTCTGGCCGCCTATGTGGCCGTGTTCTCGATTCTTTCCGCGTTCCGTCATCCCGCAGAGCCTGAGCCGGCCCGTGCGCGCCTGGTATTGGTGCCCACGCAGAATCACGCAAGCGGCGATTGATCGCCTCTATTTCGCCGCTTCCACGAATACCGCGGTTCCATATGCCAGCACTTCTGTGACTCCCTGCATGACTTCAGTCGCATCGTAGCGCGCACCCACAACCGCGTTTGCGCCCAACTCGGCGGCATGCTGCAGCATGAGATCGAATGCCTCCTGGCGAGTCCTCTCACACAGGTTCGTCAGCAAGGTGATGTTTCCTCCCACCAGCGTCTGCAGCCCCGCGCCGATGGTTCCAAATATAGAGCGCGAGCGCACCACGATGCCACGCACCACGCCCAAGGTGCGCGTCACGCGGAAGCCATCGAGTTCGAACTGCGTGGTCACCATGTTGTGCGCGACCATCCTGCCAGCGCTGTAACCAGTTGCCATGAACGCCTCCCCGAAAGTGATTCATCAAGCGCTTGCTTTTCCGGACTGACTGCCAACTATAACCCAGGCCCCAGGTTCGAGAAATTCGGCGCGACGACGCTTATTCCAGTTCCGACGTGATGAAGAATTCCCCTGCATTGACGTCATACTCGATGCGCAGAACATTCGGCTTGCAACAGACCTGGCAATCTTCCACATAGCTTTGGCGGCGGCCGGCGGATTCATCCACCGAGGTCACATTCCATTCGCCACACGAGGCGCATTGAAATCCTGATTCCATTGAGAAGGGAGAATAACGCAGATCAGCCCTATAATGTCCGGACGAAATGTCTTCTACGGGAGGCTTCATGATTTCACGGCGCAAATTTCTTGAGGCAGGCAGCATTGCGGGAGTCGCGATGGCGTCGAGCGTCCTAACCGCGGCGAGCGCGACCGAATGCTCAGAGCAAAAATTAGCGCCCTCGATCGCAGGCCTGAAATCCCGTAAAAGCGAAGCCACCCCGATCACCCGGGAGGAACGCGCACAGCGCTGGGAGCGCGCCCGCCAACTCATGTCCGAGAACGCGCTCGATGGCATCCTGCTAATGGAAGGAACCTCGCTCAAATACTTCACGGGCATTCGATGGTGGGGCGGCGAGCGAACCTTTGCGCTCGTCCTTCCACAAAAAGGCTCGCCATATTATGTATGTCCGGCGTTCGAAGAAGGGCGCGCCCGCGAACAGATCGCCAACGCTCCGGAGGGAGAAAACCCGGACGTCCGCATCTGGCAGGAAGATCAGAGCCCGTATCATCTGATCGCGCAAGGCCTGAAAGATCTAGGGATTAGTAAGCTGGGCCTCGAAGAGACCGTGCGCTTCGTCTTTGCCGAAGGAATTAGCAAAGCATCGGCACAGACCACGATCACCAGTGCGACTCCGGTGACCGCCGGTTGCCGGATGATCAAGAGCGCCCACGAGATCGCATTGATGAGGCTGGCGGCGCACGTCACGCTAGCGGCTTACGAGGCGACTTACCAGGCACTCAAGGATGGCATGACTCAGCCTCAGGTGGAAGAACTGGTCCGGCAGGCGCATCAGCAATTGGGCTTTACCGGAGACGCGGATGTGCAGGTCGGGGAATTCTCTGCGTTCCCGCACGGCTCTGTGACTCCCCAGGTGATCCATCAGGGCACAATCGTTCTGATGGACGGCGGCTGCATGGTCGAAGGATATGCTTCCGACATCACGCGAACATTCGTGCTGGGCAAGGCGAGCGAGAAGATGAAAAGCGTGTTCGACATCGTGCACCGAGCGCAATCCGCGGCGCTGGCCACGGCGCGCCCGGGAGTGGAATGCGGTGCCATCGATGCTGCCGCCCGCAAGGTGGTGACCGATGGCGGGTATGGGCCCGACTACAAGTACTTCACCCACCGTCTCGGGCATGGCATGGGGATGGATGGGCACGAGTGGCCCTATCTGGTTCGCGGAAACAAGACGAAGTTGCAGGCCAACATGACTACGAGCGACGAACCTGGGATCTACATCCGCGGCGAATTTGGCATCCGTCTGGAAGACGATATGCACGTCACGGAAAGCGGCTCAGAATTATTCACTCCACAAAGTCACTCGCTGGAAGATCCTTTCGCAAAAGCCTGAGTGCAGGAGTCATGCTCGCCAGATCTTCGCATTGGACCGCCAGTCGGCGAACGTGAACCGGTACAGATAGCCCTTGCGAACATTGATCACCAGTACGGGTCGAAAACACGCGATGCAGGTTCCGCCCGAGCGCCGCACGCTGGGATAGACAATTCCGCTCGATCCCAGTTCCAGCAACTGCGCCCCAAGCGCTTGCGAAGCCGCATAGGAAGTCGGTGAGAGACAGTCGGAGTGCTCACTGGAACGGCGCAGATCGTGGAACTCGGCGCGAAAGTCAGCCATGTAATCGAGGTATTCAGATTCGTCCAGTTCGTCCCAGGCGGTTTCCTGGAGCCAGAGCCGCCGGTGATAGGCCACTTCTGCTTGTGAAGTTTGCAATTCAAACGATGCATACCAGGCACCACGATCGGAAGAGTTGAAGCGCGATCCCGCAGGTGCTGGATGGCAGAAGGCCGCATTGATGATTCGATAGGACGGAATTCCGAAGACCAGTTCCCTTTCGTCAATGCCCGGGGCCAAACGGGATTCAGCCAGCAGCCGGTCGTTAGTCGCGTTATCCAGTTGGAAAATGCTTTCGAGAATGTCAGGGTCGTCGGTTAGCCGATTGAGCACAGAGACGCCGCCATCGGCAAACTGCGCGGGAATGAGGCGATGCGTGTCGCGCTGATCAATGGAAGTAGTGGGGAGCACTTCGACCTTCTCTGCTGTTTTTTTTAGTCGTAGAGAGTTAGCGTCCGCCGCGCCGGCTATCCAGTAGCCGCCGGACGCCAATCATGGCCGGGACTCCGCCGCGGCTCAGGTACTGCAATGGCGGCGCTCCGTTGAACATCGGATTGGAGTTGGGCCGCGAGCTCCACTGGTTGGCCAGACGCTGCCCGAAGAGGATGTTGAGGGCCTTGAAAATGCCAATCAGAAGCGAAATGCGTGTGAGTTCGTCTTGCGAGAGCAGGCCCTTGCGATTGCGCTTCAACTCAAAGTAGCGACCATGTGAAATTCCGCCCAGCATCGCCATGGCGTCTTCGTTTCGGAGTTGCCATTTATCCACGATGGCAAAAAAAGCTACGATCGCAGCCGGGCTCAAGCGCGCCCGTGTAGCCGGGTCGGCGAGATCCGGTATTTTCCGCAGGTCCAGACCAAGATCAGGAACCACAGCCAGTGCGTTCACCGATGTACTCCATTTCTGAACTTAATTGTATCCAATATTGGATACATTGCAAGTGCGCAATCTTCCCTATTTTGTTGAACTTGCGATTGCTTATTCTCCGGGAACGGGCGGGCAACCAGGAAATTCGCTCATGTAGGTATTGCCGATATAACCGAGATAATTGATACCAATCTCGCTGGTGAAGAAGCCGTCGGCAGTCATTTTGCGCAGAAAGCTGAAAAACTCTATTCCCTGCCCGAGGCTGGGATCAGTCTTCGCGTTCTTGCGATAGGCAATGAGGTCGAGAATTTCCTTCTGCTGCTCAGGCGTACAGTCCAGATAGACTTTTTCATAGCGATCGATGCAGGTATTATCCAGCCACATCAATCCGCCGCCGAGAGAGACCTGATAATCCGGATTCTCGCTGGTGAGCAGGTCGATGAATTCCGGCGCGGCCGCCTCGATCGCGCCCTTTGCGTTTTCGTCGGGCGGGATGATGGTCTGGCAAAGACTCTGCAGGGTCTTGTAGGCCTGCGGAGAAAAGAACTTGGGAGTGTAAGCGCCGCTCTGCGCCGCCTTCTCCGTCTTCACCATGTGATGGGCGTATTCCGCCGCTTTCAAGGGAATGACCCGCAGCACCGAACCTGTTACGGCGGTCATAGTGAGGGACTTCAGAATGTCGCGTCGCGAGATGGACATTACAGGTTCCCCTTCTTGGCCTGATCGAGCAGGTAATCCGACGCGCGCCACGTAAGCGCCATGATGGTAAGCGTTGGATTCTTGTCGGCATTGGTGACGAAGGTCGCGCCGTCGGTTACGAACAGATTCTTTACGTCGTGCGCCTGGCAATATCCGTTCAACGCCGAAGTTGCCGGGCGATCTCCCATGCGCACCGTTCCGACTTCGTGAATGATGACCCCGCCATCGGCGATTCCGTAGGGATGATCCGCCCCGCGTTGGATCGGAGGCATGTAAGTTCCGCCTGCCGTTTCCACGATCTCGCGGTAGGTTTCCTGCATATCCCGAGCCATCCTGAGTTCGTTGTCGCCCCACTTCCAGTGAAAACGAAGCACCGGGATTCCCCACTGATCGACCATGCTCGGGATCGATTTCGCAATAGCAGTTTTCGTTGGGAATCATTTCGCCGCGCCCGGCGAAGCCGATATAGGTGCCGTATTTCTTCTTGCACTCGCTCTTGAGCGACACGCCGTATCCTTCAAACTCATCGCACAGGTCGTCGTAGTCGCCGACGCCCGGCATGCCGCGTCCGCCGCCGAACTCGGTGTGGTAGCCGCGCAGAAATTCGTTCTTGCGATCGAACTTCCACCAGGGCAGATACATGTGCATTCCGCCCACGCCATCGTGATTATGCGCGGGCATGCGCTCCAGTTGCGGAAAGTATCCTCCGCCATCGCTGCCCACGCTATCCATCAAGTTGCGGCCGACGACCCCGGAGGAATTCGCTAATCCATCCGGGAAGAGCGTGGACCGGGAATTCAGCAGAAGCCTGGCCGATTCGCACGCGCTGGCCGCCACGATGAAAGCACGCGCGTGAATGCGCCTTTCTTCTCGAGTCGCCTTGTCGATGTACGAGACTGCCGCGACTTTTCCATCTTTTCCGACGATCAGTTCCCGCGCCATGGCGCCAGTGATCAGCGTGAAGCGGCCGGTCTTTTCCGCCGGCGGGATCATCACCTGGCTGGAACTGAAATTGGAAGCGGTAATGCAGCCTCGGCCGCACTGCGCGCAGTAATGGCAAGCTGGCCGACCATTCAGAGGCTTGGTCAAAATCGCGAGCCGTGACGGTATGCACAAAATGTCCAGCTTGTCGCAGGCTTTCTTGACGATAGTTTCAGTGCAGCGCGGCTTCGGAGGTGGGAGGAAAACTCCGTCGGGAGCGCTGGGGATGTTCTCCTTCGTCCCGAACACTCCGATGTAGGCTTCGACCTTATCGTAGTAGGGCGCTACGTCTTCGTAGGTGATGGGCCAATCGTCGCCCTGGCCATCGTGGGAGCGGACTTTGAAGTCGACCGGCGCCATGCGTAGAGCAATGCGTCCCCAGTGATTGGTGCGCCCGCCGACGATACGCGAACGAAACCAGCGGAACTTCGATCCCGGAGCGGACACGTAGGGCTCGCCCTGGATCTCCCACGCACCATTGGGAGCGAGGAACTCGTCATCGAGTCCCTGGCGCGCGTGGCCGCCGACTCCGGCGCCGCGATGCGGCAACTCGTAAGGCCAGACATGCTCTTTGTAATCGCGCGCGGGAATGAGTGGCGGGCCGGCTTCCAGCAGCGCGACGCTCAGTCCGCCTTCGCTGAGCACCTTGGCAGCGGTGCCTCCCGCCGCTCCCGAGCCAATGATGCAGACATCATAGGTTTTTGGAGAACGCCGAACCTGCATGAACCCCGATCTTCCCCCCAGAAGAATGGCCGCCGCCAAAGCGGCGGCACTGTGCTCGTCAACTTACCAACGCAAATTTTCCAGGTACTGATAGCTTTTCGTTATGCTCTCGATCGGCTGCTTGGGATGATCGTGCTCGACGATGTAGTGCTTGATTCCAGCCTGCTGCGAGTGCGCGAATATCCGTTTCCAGTCGATGATGCCGCTGCCCACTTCGGTCAGGTCCACGGTGTCCCCGTAGTTCTGCGCGCCACCGCTGGTGATCTTGGGCTTTGTCTTGAGATCTTTCACGTGCACCAGCGGAAATCGCCCAGGATCCTTTTCAAAATACTTGACCGGATCGGCGCCCGCCGCCACAGCCCAGCACAGATCCATCTCCATCTTCACCAGATTCGGATCGCAATCCTTAAGCAACTCGTCGTAAGGCAGCTTGCCATTAGTGGGAAGGAACTCGAACCAGTGGTTGTGATAGCCGAACTGCATACCGGCTTTCTTGGTTTGCTCGCCGCATTTGTTGAATTTGTCCGAAGCCTGCTTCCAGATGTCGGGAGATTTGCGGAGCTCTTCGGGAATCCATGGGCAGATGATGTAATCCATGCCCACCGTCTTGGAGAATTCGATGACCGAAGGGAATTTCTCATCCAGTTCGTCGTATTGCACGTGGGTCGAAGGCGCAGTCAGGCCATTTTTCTGCAGGATGTCCTTGACCTGCTGGGCGGTATGGTTGAAATAACCTGCGAATTCCACCTCTTTGTAGCCGACCTGCGCAACTTTCGCGATAGTGCCATCGAAATCTTCTTTCATCAAGTCGCGAACGGTGTAGAGTTGCACGCCGATCTTGTTTATTTTGTGCTCGCCGGCTGCCCATCCGGAGCGACTGCTGAAGAGGGTAGCTGCGCTAATGGTCGCTGCGGTTTCCAGAAACCTGCGGCGGTTCATGGCATGGAAACTCATGATTGCTTCCTCCAAAGGGGGTCCGCGGGAGCGGAAATCAAATCCGGGAGCATTATACGCGGTAGATGAAATCAGCGTAGTAAAACGTTATTGTAGGTCGTGGGACGTGGTTGAGATCCAGCAAAAAGGGACGCCGGAGCGTCCCTTCTGCCAAAATCCCGCCCGCTAGGGCTGCTGCACTTGAAGATTATTGGTGACCTCGAAGGTACCCGGAACTGACTTAGCCCGAATGCCAGCTAAGTCTTTGTCGCCTTGGCTATCGACCACCCCTTCCAAGGTCACGCGGCCGTTCTTCACGATAATGCGGATAGCTTTCTGCACACCCATCTCATATTTCTGTAAAGATGGATACTGATAGATGGCGCGGAATAACGCGATCCGGATGGCGTCATCCTGCGACGAAGGCGGCAGGACCTCAATCTGGTTGTCCACGTGATCGACGCCTTCAATGTGTTTGATGGAATTCTCCGCATCGGATTTCAGCGAGGGCCGAACTACCTGACCCAGCAGGGTTACAGTTCCCCCTTGTACCTTGTACGCGATGTTATCGAAAACACCGAAATACGGCAGCATCAAGAGTTCGTGTCGAACTTCCCGGACTATTCTGTCCTCTGATTTGTTCGAGGTGGCGTTCTGCGCAACGGCAGTCCACGCCATAACGGAAAACAAACTTACCACTGCGACCAGCTTGCTCACTTTCATTCTCATTCTCCTTGCGGTACCCCTCTTCGGTAGAAGGGATGCAATTTGAGTTCAGACAGTTGGAGAGGAGGCGAATCGCTCGTGGGCAGAATTGCTGTAGGGGTGCGTCATTACAGGAATGTTGGTATGCAGTCACCCTGGCAAATGCAGCGACAACGTGAGTTTCTTGTGATTTGAAAGCAGGCCGATGTCGGCACACGACTGCAATACCCAATCAGCCCCACCTTCGCGGAGCACTGAGGCTTCAACCGTGGTAGTGAATGCGATGACCTTGGCGCCTGCCGCTTTTCCGGAGCGAACGCCTGCCGGAACGTCTTCCAGCACCACGCAATCGGAGGGCAAAAACCCCAGCTTGGAGGCGCCCTTTAAGTAGGGATCGGGATGTGGCTTCCCGTTGGTAATGTCATTCGACGTAACGAGTTTTTTCGGGAGCGGAAGACCGGCTGCCCGGATGCGAACTTCCGCCAGCGCGCGTGTACAAGAGGTCACGATGGTCCAGCGATCGTCAGGCAGGCTCGACAGCAGCTCCAACGCGCCCGGTAGCGGAACAATGCCCTCCAGGTCCGCAATTTCGCGCCGCTCCACCTCCCGATTTTCGGCGTGGTGGTCGGCGTCCGGAAGATATTCCTTGACCGTCGTTAAGCTGGGCCGCCCATGTGCCCGCGCCACTACTTCCTCCGGGTTGAACCCGCGCTCGATCGCCCAGCGCGCCCACACGCGCGCAACCGCCGGTGTGGAGTTGATGAGAACTCCATCCATATCGAAAAGCAGAGCCTCACATTGAACTTGGATCATCGGTTTGAATTCTGCTTGGCAGCGATTCTAAACCAGCAATGCCTCGGGCATGCGGACGCTCGATGGGATGAGAAAGGAAGTTCGCTCGCCTGCAGAAAGGGCTCGCACCGAGGTCGAGGAGCTGCGGTTTGGGACAACTGGTGGCAGTTGTCCCAACCGAGCTAAGACTGGACGATCTTTTCCAGCGCTGGACGATTCCGAATCAGGAGGGTCGAGCCTTTGAGCTGCAGGAACTGCTTCTTCTTGAATTCGGAAAACAGGCGGCTCACGGTTTCGCGTGTAGTCCCGATGATCTCCGCAATTTCTTCGTGGGTCAGCGTAAGTTTGACCGGCGAGGAGCCGTCATTCTGCGTCGCCTTCGTGGACCAGGACAGCAGGAGCTTGGCAAACTTTTCCGACGGCGAGGTCGCCAGACCCAACGTGCGGATCTCCTCATACGCGGTGTAGTAGTTTCGGCTCAGCTGTTCCGCTACTCGTAAAGCAACTTCCCCGTGGTCCTTCAGGAACTGCAGCAAGGATTCGCGAGGAATAAAGTTTGCCTGCCCCGGCTCCATCATCTCCGCCGAAACTTCGTACGGACGGCTCGAAATGACTGAATTCAGGCCCAGCACATCGCCCGCATCGGAAAGTTTTGTGATGATGGTCTTGCCTTCCCGAGACGAGGTTGAGAGTTTCGCCTTCCCAGCACAGAGCACGAAAACTCCGCGCGGCTGCTGCCCTTCAATGAAAAGCATTGCACCCTTGGGATAGACGGCGGTCGATTTAATGTCATTGAGACGTTGCCCGGCTTGCACGGAAAGGCTACAAAAGATGTGCTCTTCACGAACCGGACAGGTAAGGCAATTATCATGAATATTTAGGCCATAAGGGGCGCGCATGGAAGCACACCTCCTTTTCAATCGAATTGTAGCATCGGAAAATCAGTTGTGATCACCATCACCGGCGCACGTGATTGTGGTCATAGTGTGATCACAGACACACGAGAGAAACTCTGCAATGATGGGGGATGTGTCTGGGGTCATCTTCTCTTTCGCTCCGATTTCGCGTGTGAAAAAATGAAGCAATCTCGATTCACGGGAGACTCTGTGTGAGTCAGTTGTCGAGCGCCTCCGCTAAACCATTGTCAGCATTGCTCGGAAAGAAGGCGAACCCGCGTCCGGGATTGGAATCTCTATTCCTGCCTCGCACCATCGCGGTGATTGGCGCGACCGAGCGCCCCGGCACTGTAGGCCGGAGCGTAACTGCCAATCTCATCCAAAGTAACTTCCCAAAAAAAATATTTGTAGTGAGTCCAAAGCACGAGCAAGTTCTGGGAATCAGAACTCACCGGCACATCGCGGAGATCCCCGAGCCCATTGATCTTGCCCTGGTGATGACACCGGCGCAAACCGTACCGCAAATCATCGGCGATTGTGTGGACGCCGGAGTGAAGTCGGCAGTGGTGATCTCTGCCGGCTTCCGTGAACAGGGGCCCGCCGGCGCTGCCCTGGAAGAACAAATTAAAACTCACCTGCGCCGAGGTCCCCTGCGGCTGCTCGGGCCCAACTGCATGGGATTCATGAATCCCACGATTGATCTCAACGCCACCTTCGCGAAGACCATCTCGCGAAAAGGCAGCGTGGCTTTTTTAAGCCAGAGCGGCGCGTTGCAGACCGCGATTCTCGATTGGAGCGAAAAGGAACATGTGGGCTTCAGTGCGATCGTCTCCACCGGGTCCATGCTCGATGTTGGATGGGGCGATCTCATTTATCACTTCGGCGATGATCCGCATACCAGAAGCATTCTGATTTACATGGAGTCGGTCGGCGATGCGCGTTCGTTCCTGGCAGCGGCTCGCGAGATCGCATTGGCGAAACCGATCATCGTGATCAAGACTGGACGCTCCGAAGCCGCATCGCGCGCCGCGGCTTCCCATACCGGAGCGCTGACCGGCAGCGATGAAGTTCTCGAAGCCGCATTTCGCCGATGCGGTGTATTGCGCGTGCAAAACATCGCCGACCTCTTCTATATGGCCGAGGTGTTAAGCAAGCAGCCGCGTCCTCGCGGACCACATCTCAGCATCGTCACGAATGCCGGGGGCCCTGGCGTGCTGGCGACAGACGCCCTTATGGCCACGGGCGGAGAACTGACCGTGCTCTCGTCCGAAACTATTCACGCGCTTGATGATTTTCTTTCTCCCAACTGGAGTCGCAGCAACCCGGTGGATGTACTGGCCGATGCCGATGCAGAACGGTACGTGAAAGCCGTCGACATCGTCTCGAAGGATTCCGCAGGCGATGGATTGCTCGCCATCATTGCGCCGCAAGGCCTCGCGGACCCGACGCAAGTCGCCACTCAACTGAGCCAGTATGCTCACAGCACCACCAAGCCAATCATTGCCAGTTGGATGGGTGGAGAAGGGGTTGCTGAAGGTACTGCGATCCTCAACGCTGCGGGAATCCCGACATTCTCCTACCCCGACACCGCGGCCCGCGCCTTCACTTACATGTGGCGCTACACCTATAATCTGCGCGGTCTTTATCAAACCCCCGCGCTGATTGAAGGCCCGGATTTCTCCGACGAGGCACGCATCAAGGCGGAGGATATCCTGAATTCGGTGCGTGATTCCGGCCGCACCATGCTCAACGAATTTGAATCGAAGCAGGTTCTAGCAGCCTACGGAATCCCTGTCGTTGATACACGTGCCGCGGAAAACGAATCGGACGCTGTCTCGTGCGCCCGGAGCATTGGCTTTCCCGTCGTGTTGAAGCTGCTCTCCAACACCATTTCACACAAGACCGACGTTGACGGCGTGCATCTGCGACTGCAGGACGCAGATCAGGTCAGGGCCGCATTCCGCGCCATCCGCGGGTCGGTCAGCAAGAAAGCCGGCCCCGAACACTTCGCCGGCGTGACCGTGCAACCCATGATTCGTCGCGATGGATACGAACTCATCCTGGGCAGCAGCATCGATCCCCAGTTTGGCCCGGTGATCCTCTTCGGCTCGGGAGGGGTGATGGTCGAAGTCTATCGCGACCATGCGCTCGCGTTGCCGCCGCTGAACACAACGCTCGCCCAGCGCATGATGGGGCAGACGCGAATCTTCTCCGCCCTGAAGGGAGTCCGCGGCAGGAAACCGGTGAATCTGCCGGCTCTCGAGCAGATCCTGGTCCGTTTCGGCCAATTGGTGCTGGAATTGCCGTGGATCAAAGAAATTGATATCAACCCGCTGCTCGCAACCCCCGAGCAGTTGCTCGCGCTGGATGCGCGGATTGTCGTCCACGCAGCGTCCGTGCAGCCAGATCAGTTGCCTCGCCCCTCAATTCGTCCCTACCCTTCGCAGTACATCCATCAGTGGCAATTCAAAGACGGGACTCCGGTGACCATTCGTCCCATTCGACCGGAAGACGAGCCGCTCATGGCGCAGTTTCACACCACGCTGTCGGAACGCAGCGTCTATCTCCGCTACTTTTGCTCCCTGAGCCTGAGCACGCGAGTAGAGCACGAGCGGCTAGTGCGCATTTGTTTCGCTAGCTATGATCGCGGATTTGCACTGGTGGCCGAGCGCAAGAACCCTGAAAGCGGCCAGCCGGAGGTTCTGGGCGTCGGTCGTTTCAGCGCCATCACTTCACTGGAAGCCGAAGCTGCAGTCCTGGTCTCAGATCAGTGGCAGGGCCGCGGATTGGGGACCGAACTACTCGCGAGCGTGATGCATGTCGCCCAGGCGGAGAAATTCAAGAAGCTTTCTGGCGAAATCCTGCGTGACAACCTCGCCACGCAGGCCATCTTCAAAAAGGTAGGATTCAAGCTGCAGCCAATGGAGGATCTGTCGTCGGTCTCCGCCGTTCTGAAGCTTTGAAGTCGTTATGCGATCGATGCCGGCTTGGTGATTTCGAGCTGTGGTTCGAACTTCAGAGTAGTTCCCATCGCTCTCGACACCAGGCACAGCTTTTCCGCGCGCTTCAATAACTCCAACGCCTTGTCCCGTTCGTCGGATGACGCAATCTTCAGGTTCGGCCGCACGGTAATTTGGGCAAAGCTGTAACCCGATTCCGCTTTGCGCACGGTTCCGCTGGCTTCGACTTGAAGATCGGTGAAATCAAACTGCGCCCCGCCCGCAATCGCTCGCACGGTCGTCGTATAGCATCCGGCAATCGCGGCCAGCAGCAGTTCCTCGGGCGTCCATCGCCCTTCCAGTCCGCCAAATTCGGTGGGGGCGGTGAAATGGATCGCATTGGGTGCGGAATCCGACTTCGCGAGGCCCGTCCGCCCCGAAGTCCACCACGCTGCTACTCGGTATGAATGCTCTTCGCTCATAGTTCCTCACGTCTGCTTGGATTTTTGTAGGCTGCACAGCTCGATGGCAGATGAATCCGAAACACAGCTTGTTCTTACCGCACTGCAGTTGTCTCTATGCGACGCCTTCTCTGCCGGAAATACCACGTTCGCGCTCGATCCTTTCGATCTGCGCACGCAGCCAGCCGGCGAGCGCCTCCTCAATCTCGACCTGGTTACCGATGCGGTACAGGTCCTCGAGAGTCTGTCCATCTTTGGTGAGCGGAATGAATCGGCAAGGCACAGCGTCGCCGCGTTGCTCCTGGGGCACGAATTGCGCCAGCAGACAGCTCTCACATGGGTAAGGATGAGACACATCGGAAAAATTCGGGCAGATGGGAGAGTCCTCAAAAATTGCCGGGGCTCGCCAGGGCGAACGCGGAAAGCGCCCGTACCCGCCATCCAGCAGGAAGTTCAGTTCGAACTTCAGAATTTCCAGAATGTCGCGACCATCTTGGGCCATAGGTCACCTCAATTGAACGTCAGGATGCCAGAAGGACCACGCAAAGACTGTGCACTTCATCACCCCGAATCGTGATTCTGATCACAACCGAACTTGCCTCTGCCGCGCGGAAAACCTCTAACTGCCGTACTTTCAGGGTCTGGCGGGAAAACATCGCGTGATGTCAATCACAGGCGGATGTGAGCGACGACACCTAGTCGCACAAAATAGGGGCAAGGCGGGCGCAGCGATGGCATTCGCGGCAAAGTCATTCGGCACGAACGAATAACCGGTCCCGAATCACACGCGGAGGTGATTCACGTCACAATTCTCGGCAACACAGAAACAAGAGTGACCGCGGCCACAACACACCTCAATGTGTCCCAGAGCGTCGAAATCAACGTGGAGCGCCGAAAGCCAAGAAGCTAAGAGCCAAAAGCTAACGGCTAGGAGCTAGGTTCGTACCCGCACGATGGTTCCGCGGCGAACAGATCGCCGGTTACCGCATAGGCGCGAGCTCGCGACCCTCCGCAGATGGTGCGCACGGGGCAGCGTCCACACTTCCCTTTTAACCGGGATACGTCTCGCAACGAGGTGAACAGCGAAGACTCGCTGTACACTTCCGAAAGCGAATAGTGGGTGACATTGCCCGCTGAAACCGGCAGGAACCGGCTGGGGTACACCTCGCCTTTGTAGTCCAAAAAAACAGATCCGCGGCTGTCGTTTACGCCCTTGGGCGCGCAACGAACCGCATCCATTTCGAGAAAACGCGTCTTGGTCTCCCGAGCCCGCTGCTGGAGAACATAGCGCTGGTAGTGTTGCCCTTCCGTAGTTTTCACCTGGAAGTGAACCCGGCCAGAGCCCTGGTAAAGCTTGGCAAAAGCCTGTTCTGTCTCTTCCGCACTGAGCATTTCTGCACGGTCTTCCTGACTGGACGGAACGAAAAAGAATACGTTCCACGCCGCCACGTCCAGGCGCGTGAGCAACTCGAACATGGGATCAATGTCCTGCAAATTCCTGCGCGCCACGACGGTGTTGATGTGCACTGGCAGTTGCACTTCGTGACAGCTTTCGATGATCTCCAGGGTGCGCCGGTACCGGTCCCGGCCCCCCCAGTAAGCATCGTGCAGTTCGGCACTCGACCCGTGCAGCCAGAGCCCCACCCGCATGAGCCCAACTTCCTTCAACTCCGCGATCACCGTCCTATCCAGCTTCGGCGTCGGCAGCAACGTCAGCGAAGTACGCACCGATCGCCTGGAGGCGAACTCGATCACCGGAAACAAGTCAGCGCGGCACAGCGGATCTCCACCCGTAAGTGCGAGCAAGGGCACCCGCATGGCGGCAATATCTTCGATCAGATGGAAGGCTTCGGCCGTCGACACCTGGGCGCGCTCGCGCGCATTGCGCTTGGCTGGGCGGGACGACACAGCTTTCCAGTTGCACTCTCCCGTCATCTCCCAGGTGACTTGCGAAGGACGCAGTCTGAATCCAGCGCTGAGCAGTTGCGAACTGCCAGCTGCCTCCGCCGAAGAGAACTTCCCGTTGCCATGGGCGGACTCACCCGCCGGATATTCAAAGAGCAACATAGGCCCTGATGCTAGGTTTGGAGCTGGTCGGCAACAGTGCGTCCCCGCACGCCCCAGAGTGATAAACGTCACAAACGACAGAGAAAAGGCCTGTGATTAGCGTCACAGGGCCGCGTGATGTCTGCCATAGGGTTCATCGCACCCCCATGCGAACCTAGCGTTGCGAGTCGTTCAGGGTGCAGGACGAAAGCTCGATAAGGGCAATCCCGAGAACAGGGATTCCCGCCAGCAGTCAACGGGCAATGCCTGCTCTGTGCTATTGTGCGAACGAAAATTCTTCCTCAGGAGGAAGCAACACATGAATCACACTTTTCGTATGGGGTTGGTTGCTCTATTGGCTGGTGGAATGATCGCAGTCTGCAGCTCTCCGGCTGTGGCCCAGGATGCAGCCGCCACGTATAAGGCGAAATGCGCCATGTGCCATGGACCGGACGGTAAAGGCGGCAAGATGGGTACCCGCGATTTCGCTTCTCCCGAAGTGCAGAAGGAAAGCGATGCGGATCTCGCCGGCATCATCAGCAACGGCAAAGGCAAGATGCCGAAGTACGGCGAGAAGTTGAAAGAGAACGAGATCAAGGATCTGGTCACTTACATCCGTGGTCTGTCGAAGAAATAGCTCTTAAAGGCGCGGTCTCGAAGAGGTCGCCCGGAGAATTTCAATTCTCAAGGATTGGCGGGTGAGGGAATGTCCATGCGAATCATACGGAGCCTTTTTGCGCCTGGAGTCGCCCTCACCCTTGTTTTAACCGCGTCTTCCGTTTCCGCAGCCGGCAAAAAAGATCCCCCGAAACCTACCGTCGACGAGTGCCTCGCCTGCCACAGTGACGCCAGCCTGACTCATGAGGTCAATGGCAAACAGGTAAGCCTGCACGTTGATCCGGAGGCCTTCAAGAATTCCATCCACGGCAGCATGTTTACCTGCGTGGACTGCCACTCCGATGTAAAGAGCGCCGCGCACGAAACCACGCCCAAGAAAATCAGCTGTGCCAGCTGCCACGCCGACCAGCAAGCCGCTTACGATCGCAGCCACCACGCCCAAGCCGTGGCCAGCGGAAACAGCAACGCTGCCACTTGTGTGGATTGTCACGGCAGCCCGCACGAACTGCTGCCCGCGTCCGATCCGAAATCGCGCGTGAGTCACGCCAACATTCCTGCCACTTGCGGCGCGTGCCATGGGCAGAAGTTCGTCATGGCCGATGGCGGCCAGAGCGCGCAAATGGTCGCCTCTTATGGGCAGAGCGTTCATGGGCATGCAGTGGCGAATGGCTCAGACAAAGCCGCCGTCTGCACCGATTGTCACGGCACTCACGAGATCCTGGACGCAAAAGATTCAAAGTCCCCGATTTTCAAATTCAATGTGCCGCAAACCTGCGGCAAGTGCCACGACACTATCGCGAAAGAGTTTCAATGGAGCATCCACGGGCGCCGCCTTGGCCCAGGGAAATTGGCAGGCTCCGGCGTGCACCGATTGCCATGGCATCCACTCCATCAAGGCGCATACGGACCCGAATTCTCCCGTATCCGCCCAGAACGTTGCCCAGGCTACCTGCGCCCGCTGCCACGAAGGCGTTCGCCTCTCACAGGAATTCGGTATCGCCGGACGCCGCGAGACGACATATCTGGCGAGCTATCACGGTCTGGCCTCGAAATTGGGATCGCAAGTCGTCGCCAACTGTGCCAGTTGCCACGGCACGCACAGCATTTTTCCGTCCACCGATCCGCGCTCCACGATTCATCCCAGTCACTTAGCGCAGACCTGCGGCCAATGCCATCCGGGCGTGACTGAGAAATTCGCTGCCAGCAAAGTTCACGTCGATGCGCCGCTGTCGGCGGATATCGGCAGCAAGGCCGTTCGCTGGATTCGCAAGTTTTATCTGGGCATGATCTTCGCCGTGATCGGCGGCATGCTGCTGCACAATTTCATCATCTGGCGTTCAAAAGTCATCGCCCGCCGCAAACTGCAGCAGACATTTGTCACCCGCATGCCGCTGCGCTTCCGCATTCAGCACGCCGCTCTGCTGACCAGTTTCTTCCTGCTGGTGCTTACCGGATTCGCGCTCAAGTTCCCGGATTCCTGGTTCGCTTCCATGCTCACGCTCGGCGAACACATGCGTGGACTGCTGCATCGCATCGCCGCCGTAGTTCTCATTGCGGTCAGCCTTTATCACGTCTTCGACATCGTGATCACGCGCGCAGGCCGGCAACTGGCGCGCGATCTCTTCCCCACACTCGACGATGTCCGGGGAGCATGGCAGAATCTCTCGTACTATCTGGGCCTCACTTCGCAGAAACCCGAATTCGCCCGCTTCAATTACGCGGAGAAAGCCGAATACTGGGCGCTGGTCTGGGGAATGTTCGTCATGGCGGGCACTGGTATCATGCTTTGGGCCAAAGTGATTGTGGGGAATCATCTGCCGCGCTGGTGGCTCGACGTCGCAACCGCCATTCATCTTTACGAAGCAATACTGGCCACTCTCGCCATTGTGGTCTGGCATTTCTACCAAGTGTTCTTTGATCCGGACGTCTACCCCATGAATTGGGCGTGGTGGGACGGCAAAATGACGCTGCACCACTACCGCGAAGAGCACGGCCTGGATGGAACTCCGGTGCTGCAGATCTCCCCCAGCGCCGAAGCCTCAGAACCCGCCCCGGACGTGGAACCCGAGACCGTTGAGGTCAAGCATGGACAGTGAGCAAGTCTCTCCTTCTGAGCCCGAGCCTAGACACCGATTGCGCATGCTGTTGCGCAATCCTGTCAGCCTGGCTGGAATCGCGCTGGCCCTGGTCAGCCTGGCGAATATTTTTCTTTTCGTCGTCATCGATCTGATCGCAACCAAACCGAGCCCTTACATTGGCATTCTCGCGTACATGGTCTCGCCCGCATTCTTTGGTTTTGGACTGTTGCTGATCCTGATCGGCGTCCTGATCGAGCGCCGAAAAAAGGTGGCTCGCACTGAGTTTTATCCAGTCATCGATTTGAATGATCGCGCCCAGCGCAGCGCCGTCATATCTTTCGTGACGTTCCTGGTCGTATTCGTGGTCGTAAGTTCCGCGGGCAGTTACAAGGCATACGAATTCACCGAGTCGGTGGCTTTCTGCGGGCAGTTGTGCCACACCGTGATGAGCCCGGAATACACCGCGTATTCCCTCTCGCCTCACGCGCGCGTCGCCTGCGTGGACTGCCATGTAGGCACCGGCGCGACATGGTTTGTGAAGTCGAAGCTTTCGGGCACGCGCCAGGTTTTTGCGGCCGCATTCAACACCTTCCCGCGCCCGATTCCCACGCCCGTTCACAACTTGCGCCCGGCGCAGGATACCTGCGAGCAGTGCCACTGGCCCAAGAAGTTCTACGGCGGCCAGATGAAAGTCTTCACTCACTTCTCTAATGACGAGAAGAACACCATGCGCCAGGTTCGCTTGCTGATCAAGACCGGCGGAGGCGACCCCGCTACCGGCGCACCGGAGGGTATCCACTGGCACATGAACATCGGCAACAAGATCGACTACGTTGCCGCCGACGAAAAGCGCCAGGTCATTCCTTACGTCCACGTTCGCGATCTGCAAGGTCGGGTCACCGAGTACTACGCGAAAGATTCCACCCTGACCAAAGATCAACTGGCCAAGGCTCCGCGTCATTCCATGGATTGCGTCGATTGCCACAACCGTCCCACCCACATCTACGTCGCTCCCGACCAGTCCGTGGATCAGGCGTTGGCGGCGCACCGGCTGGATGCGTCTCTGCCCTTCATCAAGCAGCAAGCGGTGACGGTCTTAACCGCGAATTACGCGACCACCGATGCCGCCCTGCAAGGCATCGCCAAGGGCATTGATGACTTCTACGAGAGCAAGTATCCCGACGTCGCGAAAAGCAAGAAACTCGAAATCCGCAACGCGGTTACCGAACTGCAGCAGATCTTCCAGCACACCCAATTTCCCGAAATGAAGGTGAACTGGCTAACCCACCCCAATAATCTCGGGCACTACTACTTCAATGGCTGCTTCCGCTGCCACGACGGACAGCATGTGAGTAGCGACGGCAGAGTCATCAGCAAGGACTGCAACCAATGCCACACGCTGATGACCGAATCACAAGGACCCTCAGCCGTTCCTACGGCGGGTCCACCGATGTTCCAGCATCCGGTGGACATCGGAGATCTCACGCAGGTGAACTGCGCCGACTGCCATACCGGGGGAATCGGCCCGTAAGAAACGCGAGGCTATCAGGGTAGCAGGGTCTCCAGCTTGGCATAAGCAAAGAGCAAGCACGAAGGACGGATACACTCGGGCTAGTCAGCGTGGCGTGATACTGGTGGAGTTGGGCACGGAGTTGGGCACTCGTGTGGACTACGAAGGAGAACAGAGCTATACTCCGCCGATCGTGGATAGCCAAAATGCTACACCCGGACAGGTTCTTCTTGGGCATATGGCGATTACGGTTCCCGTCGTTCTCGCTCTGCCATTGGTGCTGTATTGGGGCTTACGTGAGTTCGGCCCATCACTCTGGCCGTACTACCTAACAGCTGGAATAGCCCTCGGATGGCAGTGGTACGCGATAGCACTTTCAAGTTGGAAAAGCCTACTAACAACAAGCGGCCTTCAGATCGACCAGATAGAAGATGTAGCACGACGCAGCGGTTTCGTGTGGCCCGCAGCCGGAGCGATAGGCTCTTTTGCACTTCACACGACTGCTGCGACGTTTTGCGGGATTTTCTTCGGCCCGTGGCTGCTTAGTCGCTGGTTCGTGTGGATAGTACCTCGACTCGGAATCTCGCCTGCCACGCCCAGAGCCGACTATGCTGTTGGCTGAATCAACATCGCCTGCATTTTCCAGAGGCCTTGTGTTCGCTGGCTCCGACCCAATTCTGTTGCAGAGCAGCTCAACGTAACCGTTCCGTTTTATTCTGGCATTGCGTACAGCGTCGGAACACTGTTAACGAAGCACAACGCGATTAACAGAGTCGTTACCAGTCTCCGCCGGGAGCCGCAACTAGAAGCGTTCGGCTCGGAGGGGGAAGCAGCGGCTGAGTGGATTGGAGAAGCCAAAGAAGAACCAGTCATGAAAGCACCCAGTTCGGAAAGCTAGCATTCGTAGCCGATCCTTTAGGGCGCATGCTTATTCAGTTGGGAAATCACCACACGACTAACGAGTTCCTTTATATGCCCAACGCAGTCGCTGATTTCCATCTTCCGCCCAAAATGTAGCAGCCTGAACCCCGCTCAAAACAAACGTTTTCCTATGACTGTGTGATCCTGATCACACCCCGCTGTGAACCCACGTCCCGACATCCACATAGTCCCCTCCTTATTCTGAATGCATCGCAGGCGCCCCACCTGGCGCCGTGAGGATTCGCGAATGGGGGATTACATGAAACGCAAGTTCAAGACCATGGACGCCAATGAGGCGGTCGCGCACGTCGCTTATCGCGTCAACGAAGTGATCGCGATCTATCCCATCACTCCGTCGTCGCCGATGGGCGAGTGGGCGGACCAGTGGGCGTCGGAGAAGGTCCCGAACATCTGGGGCAGCATCCCTCACGTGGTCGAAATGCAGAGCGAAGGCGGCGCTGCCGGAGCGGTTCATGGCGCGCTTCAAACCGGCTCGCTCTCGACTACATTCACGGCATCGCAAGGCTTGCTGCTCATGATCCCTAACATGAACAAGATTGCCGGCGAGCTCACCCCGGCAGCTTTCCACGTTACGGCGCGCACCATCGCATCGCATGCGCTCTCGATTTTCGGCGATCACTCTGACGTGATGCTCTGCCGCTCCACCGGATGGGCGATGCTCTGCTCCAACTCCGTGCAGGAAGCCGAAGACTTGGCGTTGATCGCGCACGCGGCGTCGCTCGAAACGCGCATTCCCTTCCTCCACTTCTTCGACGGCTTCCGCACCTCGCACGAAGTCAACAAGATTGAGATGCTCACCGAAGACGACATGCGCGCCCTGATCAACATGGACCGCGTGATCGAGCATCGCCAGCGCGCGCTCTCTCCGGATCATCCCGTGCTGCGCGGCACCGCCCAGAATCCCGACGTGTTCTTCCAGATTCGCGAGACCGCGAACCGCTACTACGACGATGCACCTGCCAAGGTGCAGGCGGTCATGAACAAGTTTGCCGAGGTCGTCGGACGCAGCTACAAGCTTTTCGACTACGTCGGCGCGCCGGATGCCGAGCGCGTGATCGTGGTGATGGGCTCCGGCGCCGAAGTCGCCGACGAGACCGTCGACTACCTCAATGCGCACGGAGAGAAAGTCGGGCTGCTGAAAGTCCGCCTCTATCGCCCCTTCTGCGTGAAGTCGTTCCTGGAAGCCCTTCCCGCAGACAGTTCGCCAGATCGCGGTTCTGGATCGCACCAAAGAATCGGGCGCAATCGCAGAACCGCTCTATCTGGATGTAGTAAACGCGCTGCATGAAGGCAAAGCGTGTAGCTCCGGACGCCCTCGGCCGGGGCGCGGACGCAGTCCGCGTGGTCGGCGGCCGCTACGGCCTCTCCTCCAAAGAATTCACTCCGGCGATGGTGAAAGCCGTTTACGACAACCTCAAAACGCCCGAACCCAAAGATCATTTCACGGTCGGCATCAACGACGACGTCACCCACACCAGTCTCGATTACGACGCCAGCTTCTCCACCGAGCCGGACAGCGTAGTGCGCGCTATGTTCTACGGACTGGGTGCAGACGGCACCGTGGGCGCAAACAAGAACTCCATCAAGATCATCGGCGAGAACACGGACAACTACGCGCAAGGATACTTCGTTTACGACTCGAAGAAATCCGGCGCGATGACCGTCTCTCACCTGCGCTTCGGGCCGCAGCCGATTAAATCCAGCTACCTGGTTTCGAAAGCAAACTTCGTCGCCTGCCACCAGTGGATATTCCTCGAGCGCTACGACATGCTCAGCTCGCTGGTGGAGGGCGGAGTATTCCTGCTCAACAGTCCGTTCGGCCCCGACGAAGTCTGGGAGCACCTGCCGCGCGAAGTGCAGTCGCAGCTCATCGCAAAGAAGGCGAGATTCTACGTGATCGATGCCTACCAGGTGGCGCGCGACACCGGCATGGGCTCGCGCATGAACACGATCATGCAGGTCTGCTTCTTCGCGATCTCGCAAGTACTGCCGCGCGATGAGGCTATCGAAGCCATCCGCGAGTCGATCCGCTACACCTATGGACGTAAGGGCGAAGACGTCGTCGCAGAAAAACATGAAGGCGGTGGACGAAACCCTCGCCCATCTTCATGAAGTGAAGATTCCCGCGGCGGCGACCAGCAAGAGCGAAATTCCCGCTGCATTCCCGGGCGCCCCGAAATTCGAGCATGACGTCCTGGGCACGATCTACGCCGGCAAGGGCGACGAACTCCCGGTCAGCGCGTTCTCGTGCGATGGCACCTTCCCTACCGGCACAGCCAAGTGGGAGAAGCGCAACCTGGCGCTTGAGATTCCCGCATGGGACTCGAAGATCTGCATCCAGTGCGGCAAATGCGCCATGGTTTGCCCGCACGCCGTGATCCGCATCAAGGTGTACGACAGCAAAGAACTGGAAAGCGCACCCAAGACGTTCAAGTCCTGCGAGGCGCGCGACAAAGAATGGGCGGGCATGAAGTACACCATCCAGGTCGCCCCCGAAGATTGCACCGGATGCGGCGTCTGCGTGGACATCTGCCCGGTGAAGAACAAGCAGGAAACGCGTCTGAAAGCGATCAACATGGTGCCGCAGCCCCCATTGCGCGCACCAGAAACTGAGAACTGGGAATTCTTCCTCAAGGTTCCGGAACTCGACCGCCGCAAGATCAAGGTCGGGACCATCCGCCAGCAACAAGTGCAGGAGCCTCTGTTCGAGTTCTCCGGCGCCTGCTCCGGTTGCGGCGAGACTCCTTATCTGAAACTGGTCTCGCAACTCTTCGGAGATCGCGCTGTCGTCGCGAATGCAACCGGATGCTCCTCCATCTATGGCGGCAACTTGCCCACCACTCCGTGGAGCAAGAACGCCGACGGCCGCGGCCCGGCATGGTCGAACTCTCTGTTTGAAGACAATGCCGAATTCGGCCTGGGCTTCCGCGTCTCCATCGATAAGCAGACAGAATTCGCGCAGGAGCTTCTGCGGCGCATGAGCGGCAACATCGGCGAAGAACTTACCCGGGCGATTTTGGAAGCCCGGCAAAAAGATGAGGCCGATATCTACGATCAACGCCTGCGAGTTGACCTGCTGAAGCGAAAGTTGGCCGACCTCGAGGCATCAGAAGCAAAGCAGCTTCTATCGGTAGCCGACATGTTGGTGAAGAAGAGCGTCTGGATCGTGGGTGGCGACGGCTGGGCATACGACATCGGCTACGGCGGCCTCGATCACGTCATGGCCAGCGGACGCAACGTAAACATCCTGGTGCTCGACACCGAGGTTTATTCCAACACTGGCGGGCAGGCTTCGAAGTCCACGCCTCGCGCCGCGGTTGCCAAGTTCGCCGCAGGCGGCAAGCCCGGACCGAAGAAGGATCTCGGCATGATGGCGATGACTTACGGCAACGTCTACGTGGCCAGCGTGGCCATGGGCGCGAAAGATGAGCACACCCTCAAAGCATTTCTTGAAGCCGAAGCTTATGACGGGCCTAGCATCATCATCGCGTACTCGCACTGCATCGCTCACGGCATCGATATGACCACCGCGATGAGCGATCAGAAGGTCGCCGTAGACTCCGGACAGTGGCTGCTCTATCGTTACCACCCGGAGCGCACGACTGCCGGCGAGAATCCGCTCACGCTCGATTCCCGCGCGCCCACGCGCAAGGTGCAGGACTTCCTGCTGCAGCAGACGCGTTTCAAGATGCTCACCAAGAGCAAGCCGGAAGACGCAGACCGCCTATGGAAACTGGCGCAACAGGACGTTGAAGCCCGCTACCGCATGTACGAGTACATGGCGAGCCGCAAGATGCAACCTGCGGCTCCGGCCAAGGAAGAAGAATCCACCGAGAAACCCGCGCCGGCTGCGCAAAAGCCGGTGCCTACTGGAGCGCGCTAGCAGCGCGAGGAGGAATTCATGATCGATCTCAGCACCAGTTACCTCGGGCTGAACCTGGCTACACCGCTGGTTGCCTCCGCATCTCCACTGTCGCGCGATCTGGATGGAGTTCGCCGGCTGGAGGATGCCGGCGCTTCCGCCGTCGTGCTCTACTCTTTGTTTGAAGAGCAACTCCGGCAGGAAGAGGTGGACCTCGATTACCATCTTCGTGCGGGTACCGAAAGCTTCGCGGAATCCATCACTTTCTTTCCCCAAGCCAGCGAGTTCCACACCGGCCCGGAGGGATATCTCAAGCACATTCGCAAGTGCAAAGCATCCGTGAAGATTCCAATCATCGCCAGCTTGAACGGGTCCACGCTTGGAGGCTGGACGAAATTCGCCGCTGAGATCGAGAAGGCTGGGGCTGACGCGATCGAGTGCAACATCTATTCCATCGCGACTGATCCTATGCTAAGTGGCGCGGATATTGAAAAAATGTATCTGGAAATTGTGCAGGCGGTAAAGGCGACCGTCACGATTCCAGTTGCCGTGAAGCTAAGCCCATTTTTCAGCAATCTGGCAAACATGGCCCAGCGTTTAGACCAGGCCGGCGCAGATGCGTTGGTCCTGTTCAACCGTTTCTACCAGCCGGACATCAATCTCGAAGAGCTTGAGATCCAGCCGAACGTGCTGCTAAGCACGCCGCAATCGCTGCGACTGCCGCTGACCTGGATCGGCATCCTTTTCGGCCGCGTAAAAGCGAACCTCGCCGCGACGGGCGGCGTTCACAATGCGGAAGATGTTGTGAAGCTGCTGATGGTGGGGGCCGACGTCACCATGCTCTGCTCCTCGCTCATGCGCCACGGCATCAACCACGTTCGCCACGTGCAGCGTGAACTGCGCGAGTGGATGGAAGAGCACGAATACGAATCCGTCCGCCAGATGCAAGGCAGCATGAGCCAGCAAAAATGTCCTGATCCAGCGGCGTTCGAACGTGCTCAGTACATGCGCGCGGTCAAAGGCATGCAACATATTCATACGGCAGGATGGCGATAATGGCAGCAAAGACTGAGCCAAGACCAGAGACGGTGTGGGCACAGCCGGCCGAGGCGGAGGAATCGGCCATGGAGAAAGCGCGTCGCGAGCGCAATCGCGCGCTGATCGTACCGCGCGAGCATGGCGCATGGGGACTGCTGCTGGTTCCCATGGTCACAGCCGCCGGAGTGGCGTTTCGCCAAAGCACGAATATGTTTCCCTTTGTTCTGCTGCTGACCGCAGCGCTGGCGTTATTCTGGTTGAGAACTCCTCTGGAAAGCTTGCTGGGCATTTCCGCGATGCGCGCCGAAACTAAAGAGGAACGCGGTTCAGTTGCGTTTGTTGTCCTATATCTCGCGATTGTGGCCGTCCTGGCAGCGAGCATGCTGCTGTGGGCAGGGCAGAATCCTCTTCTTTGGTTGATTGGCGCTGCGGCAGGGGTGGCGTTTGTAGCGCAGGCAGTGCTACGCAAGATGGGGCGCAGTACGCGCATGCTTTCCGAAATTGTAGGCACGATTGGGCTCACCGCCTCGGCACCCGCGGTCTATTACGTGATCACAGGCAAGTTCGGCATCACGGGCTGGATGTTGTGGCTAGCGAATCTTACTTTCGCGGGGAATCAGATTCACTACGTGCAGATCAGAATTCATTCTGCCAAGCTCATCAGTGTGCGCGCCAAGCTCGAGCGCACATGGACGTTCGCGCTCGGACAGTTGGGGATGGCGGCGGTGCTGGCGGTGACGTGCTGGCTCGGCTGGCTGCCCTGGCTAGTGCTGCTGGCTTTTATTCCGCTGCTGCTGCGTGGCTTTTATTACTTCGTCCAGAGACCTGCGCCCTTGCGGGTGCGGCGGCTCGGCTGGAATGAACTCACCCAGGCCATCGTGTTCTGTGTGTTATTCATCACAACCTTCGCGTTGAGCCTTTAGCGAGTGGGTCGGCGGGTAACTCCTTCGCTTTCAGCAGAGCCTCTCTGAAAAGTGTTCCTCCAGGAACATTTCCATGTACATTTCTGTACGTATCATAACCGAAGTGTAACTACTCACCACAGGGGACACAGGGGTTCACAGGGGAATTTTTTTTGAAGCCCTGTGTGCCAACTCCTGCCGGGCGTGAACGCAGGGCGGACGAGGCGTCCGCCCCTACACAACCATTCAGGGCACAATTACGGCGGCGCCATCGATGGCGTCGTTCTTTACTGCCATTAGGGCCTCGTTGGCTTGATCCAGAGAGAAGACGGTCACTTTGGGACGGAGGCCAATGTCGGCTGCCAGTGCCAGGAAGTCGCGGGCGTCGGCGCGGGTCATGTTGGCAACGCTGCGCAACTGGCGCTCTCCCCAAAGCAGCCGGTCGTAATCGAACTCGGGCATGCGATCGAGGTGAATGGCGTTGATCGCTACGACGCCACCTTTGCGCAAGCTTGCTAACGCGGCGAGGACGACGTCTCCACTGGGGGCAAATGTCAAGGCTCGATCCAGTTCCACCGGGGGCTTGTCGGTTTCGTTTCCGATCCAATTCGCGCCCAGCGATTCTGCCAGAGCGCGATGAGACTCCCCTCGGGTGGAGACATACACTTCACATTTCCAGGCCTGCAGCACGGCAATCGCGAGATGGGCCGAGGCTCCAAAACCAAAGAGGCCCACGCGTTCGCCGGGTTGGACGCCAGCGACGCGCAAACTGCGAAACCCAATAATGCCCGCGCAGAGGAGCGGCGCTGCATGCAAGTCATCTAGCGCGGGGGGAAGCGGAAAGACAAAATCGTTGCGGGCAAAGGCGTACTCAGCGTAACCGCCGGCAATCGTATAACCGGTGAAGGTGGGAGAGTCGCAGAGGTTTTCCATTCCGCGGATGCAGTAAGGACAAGTGCCATCGGTCCCGCCGAGCCATGAAACTCCTACCCTCGAGCCAGCTGCAAGGCCGTCGACGGCGCCATCGATCACCTCGCCCACGATCTGGTGGCCGGGGATGAGGCGCAATTGTTTAGGGGGCAACTCGCCTTCAGCGATGTGGAGATCGGTACGGCACACGCCACAGGCGCGCACGCGGAGCAGAACGTGTCCCGAGCGCAGCCGTGGGTTGGCGACATCGCTAATTTGCAACGGACGTTGGGCTATGGGCTGCGGAGCGGAGAGGATTGCGGCTTTCATGGGGGAGTCTTGCCGCCGTTATGATGCCAGAGTTGTTGCTGATTTTTCCATCGCCATTGGTACGCAGCCCGGGAGAGGAAGCATGCTGATTCCGTCGCGTTTCGCGCAACCCCCGGACGAAGGCGTCCGGGGCTACATTTTTCATTCGGGGCTATTTCGCGCTACTTGCGTCACCGTTCGACGGTGAGCACAGTATCTCCGCCGCAGCGCCGCACACATTCCATCTGCGGCGTCCAAGTGGATTAATGATAAAGGTTGCGAACCATCCAGCCGTTATTAGAACGAGACGGGAGACAGGGATTGTTTGTGGCCAATGGGGACGATCCAACCCTCGATACGCAAGCGCTGCCGAAAAAAGAGAAAGGAGTCGAAAGTTGTAGGGTATTGGGGTCGAATTGCAGGCGAGGCGTTTCCTGAATGCAGTTTTGCTGCGATTTGACTTGACTTCCGCCACAAACGAAAGTAATAGTGTTTACTCGTAACAATATGAAAGCGCAAGGGGGCCCTGCTATGCGTGTTGACCGCTTCTGCTCATTCTTCACTGCCTTCTCATTCATCTTCTGCCTGATGGCTGCCATTTGCGCTTACGGGCAAGCCAGCTATACGGCGCAAATACGGGGAGTGGTCAAAGACCCCAGCGGCGCCCTGCTGCCGCAGGCGACGATCACGATCACCAATAACGGCACGGGGATCAGCACCACCGCGCACACGGACAATAATGGGATGTATATCCTCACGGGCCTGCGTCCGGCGGTGTACACGATCCGGGCGGAGGGTGCGGGATTTCGTGCGTCGGAGCAAAATAATGTCGTGCTGCAGGTGGACCAGCAGACAAGTATCGACTTCACGCTGCATCCGCTGGGAGTGATTACGACGGTGGAAGTGACCGAAGCGGCTCCCCTGCTGGACACCGAGAGCGCGGCGATCGGCACCGATGTGACCAATCAGTATGTGCGCGACATTCCATTGTACGGCCGTAACCCGTTTGCGCTGGTATTTCTGGCGGGCGGCGTAACGGAGACGTCAGGCTCTGATCTTGGCTATCCCGCGGGCACCAACTTTGTCTCCAACGGTCAGCGTAATGCTACCGCCCAGATTACCCTCGATGGCAGTCCACTGAGTGCGCCGGAACAGGGCGAGGGTGGGAACTCCAACGTTTACTACCAGCCCTCAGTCGAAATCGTGCAGGAGTTCAAGGTACAGAACAACAGCTTCTCTGCCGAGTTCGGGAACAATGGCGGCACGATCGTCAACATGGTGCTCAAGCAGGGTTCAAACGCGTTTCATGGCAGCGGATGGTGGTACGGGCAGAGATCGAACTTTGACGCTCGCGATTTCTTCAACACAGGCGACAAGCCGGACCATGTGCGGGATCAATATGGCTTCGCGGTCGGCGGGCCAATCGTTAAAAACAAAACATTCTTCTTTGTGGATTTCGAAAAGATCCGGCAGCAGGATCCGGGCAACCTGGAAGGTATTGTTCCTACTGCCCTAGAACGCACGGGTGACTTCTCGCAAAGTCCGGCAAACTCGAGCGGAATCTTCAATCCGTTCCAATGCATTCCATCTTCAGTTCCAGGAGAGAGCTGCACCCGCAATCCGTTTCCGGGGAACAAGATTCCTGCCGGAGACATCAACCCGATCGGGCAGGCGATTCTGAATCTCTATCCCATGCCAAATATACCGGGCGCGGTGTTTCCAAATCCTAACTGGCGCAAGGTCATCATTGGGATCGACCCTGCCTGGCAGTTCGACGTCAAGCTGGATCATCAGTTCACCACCAATCACAGAATCAACGGACGCTACAGCCGCCACCATGACCAAGCGACCGCTCCCACCGTTCTTGGGAACGACGGGGATGGCTATATCTACCTGACAAACGTGCAGAACGGTGGCTTGGAGTACGACTGGTCGATCACTCCGACCGCACTCTTGACCAACCGCTTTAGCGTGGACCGTGTGCACGCTCCCGGCATAAGCAACAATTACCCGACGCTCAGCGACGTAGGCCTGTCTCAAGAGCTTGCAGCCAACGGGCTCAATCGCATGGCGACCATCGGAGTCGATGACCCATTCACGTCCCTTTTCAACCAATGCTGCGTCGATACGCATTTTGCGCACACGCTATACAGTTACTCTTCTGGCTTGCAATGGGTAAAGGGAAGGCACTCGATCAAAATCGGGGGCGAGCAGCGCGTCTTCTTTAACAACTTCTGGCAACCGGATAATCCCACCGGTATTTTCAACTTTTCAAGGGATGTCACCACCTCCCAGCCGAATAATGGCTTGGGCGATAGCGGTGAGGGGAATCCGTTCGCCACAATCCTGCTGGGGTACCCCCATGACGCCTCGGTACACATAGTGCCGGCAGTGGCCGACAAGTCAAAAGAGACTGCCTTCTACGTGCAGGATGACTGGAAGGTCACACCCAGGCTTACGGTCAATATGGGCTTGCGCTATGAATGGAGCACGCCCTACACCGAGCGCTACAACCGGCTTCAATTTAACGATTTTACGGGAGACACGGGAATCAGCATTCCGGTGCCTCGCGACGCCAGCGGACAGTTTCCACAGTTTGGACAAATTGGCGAGATCAGAGGCGTGTCAACGTTTCCAACTTCCGGCCACCGCAATGCCCCGGTGGACCGAAATAATTGGGCTCCGCGTCTAGGATTTGCTTATCAGCTCACGTCGAACACTGTGCTGCGCGGCGGTGCGGGAGTGTTTTACGGAATGAACGTGGCTACGAATTTTCAATACGCCGGGCCTGCATTTGCAAAAACGGCCCAGATGTATTTCACCAAAGATAATTTCCAAACCCAGTTCGCGACCCTGGCTGACCCGTTTCCATCCCCGGCGCCGGGCGTACCCGGACTGGCGCCTCCGCAGGGAACCAAGTACGGGAAGCTGGCGCAGTGGGGCTTCGGGAACTCCAGCGACCTGGATACCGGCACGGCTCGTAATGCGGAGATCTATCAGTGGAACCTGGGCATCCAACACCTGTTCCCAGGACAAATCGTCATCGGCGTGGATTACTCCGCGAACCGCAGCACGCACCTGCCGTGGGCAGGCGCCAACGTTTCAACCCGCAACCGCAACTTTATTTCATCACCCGTCCGTAACGCTCTGGTAAACACGTTGAATCCTACCCACGATCCGGGCAGCTCAGCGGTTTCGGATTATCTCAACGCGGATGTGGCGAATCCGTTCCAGTGTTTCTTCACGACGGGGGCGGCGCTGACCGGGTCCTGGTGTCCGGCAAGCCCGATATTTAGTGCGGCCGACGTTGCAGATTCCCGTTACGTGGACGACACGATCCCGCAACAATTGCTGCTGGAGCCATACCCGCAGTTTGATGGAGGCTTTGAAGGACTTCCGAAGTTGATCGCCACGTCGTGGTACAACTCGCTACAGATTCGGTTCCAGAAGCGGGCGAGCCATTACATCAGCTTCGAAGGCAATTACACCTTCTCCAAGTCCACCGATGATTCCTCTGCAGGACGGAACGCCTGGCTGGGGAACCTCCAGTATGACAACCCGCAACTGCTCGACGATCTCAGAGCCGAGCATGCGCTCAGCTCGAATGACACCCCTCATCGCCTGACTGCAGCCATCATTTTCGACCTGCCTTTCGGGAGAGACCGCTGGATTGGACGCGGCATGAATCCGGTGCTGGATGCCATTGTGGGAGGCTGGGCACTGAACAACGTGGTTACTCTGCAATCCGGGCAGCCCATAGGTCTCTACAATTCCGCCGGACTGCTGGTAGACGGCAATCAAAGGCCGAACGTGACCTGTTCTAAACTTTCCACAGGCCTGAGCTATCGCGACGCCGCTATCACAGGAGGGAGCGTCATTAATCAGGATTGCTTTGGCGATCCCGGCGACAATATTCCCGGCAACGCGCCCCGCCACTTCTCCACTCTGCGTGGCGATGGCATCCGAAACCTGGATACGTCGCTCTCCAAAGAATTCAAAATCCGCGAGACCAAGCTGCTCCAAGTGCGGGCAGAAATGTTCAATGCCTTCAATCATCAGCGCTTTGCCTTTCCGGACTTGGGGTCTGGAGATGGCGCTTTGGGACAGGTTACGTCCACGACGAACAACTTCCGCAGAATGCAGTTCGGAGCACGGTTCCAGTTCTAGTAGCTTCGTGTAGCTCGTAGGGACAGCCGAGGCGGCTGTCCCTACATGTGCTTTCGGTCCTGTTTATGCAGCGTAGATCGTTTCTGAAAGCTGGGGGAGCAATCACTCTTGCTGGGGTTGCCCCTCAAGCATTGCTGGCGCACGTTCCGACCCATAACTTTGACAAGTACGATTTCGGCGGTGGGCCTGCTGTCGCAGATCGGCTCTATCAAGGGCCATTCTCTGCGGACGATTATCCCAGTTGGAATGTGGTCATGGCGCTCACGCCTTCGCCAGAGGTCGTGCCGAATTTTGGAATGGGGCTGATCACCTATCTTTGCGACGAGGTTGGGCCCGCGCACAAGGATGGAGAGAGCCTGGCAGAGTCCATTGAGAAGCTGGTGAAGCTGCCCATCGGCAGCAAGCTATACCTGAGAGTCAACTGGAGGGACGTGCAGCAACGCCCGGGCCGGCTCGATCTATGCGAGCACTGGAAGGTTACGTTCGATCTGGCGCGTCGCTATCAAAAGCGCATCGGCTTTCGCGTCATGATGAGCAATCCGGATATTCCGGATTCGCCGCTGCCCGAATTCTTGCGAGACAAGATTCCGATGGTGAAGCTCGGGGATTGGCTGAACCGCACGCGATTTGAGCCGCGCTATGACGATCCCCAGTTTCAAGCGGCGTTTCGGGAACTCGTCGACTTGCTGGCGGATTCCTACGACGGGCATCCCGACTTGGAGTATGTGGACACGTTCATGTACGGTTTCTGGGGCGAGGGGCATACGTGGCCGCTGGAACGGAATCCGTTTCCCGATGCCGTCACCGCCGAGAATACTTTCGTCAGAATGTTTCAGTACCAGGCAGAGCGGTGGAAGAAGACCCCGATGCTCACCAACACCCAGCCGGACTTCAGCAAAGTGGGCAACTCGGAGTTGCTCGATCGCACCGTGCGCAGTGGAAACTGGCTGCGGACGGATACGATCTTCATCGAGAACGAACAGATTGAAGAGCTCAGCAATCGTCCGCCATGGACTGGAGTTTCCATCGAAGTAGGCATGTCGGACGGATCGGCGAAAACGCTGAAGCTCGACGATGGTATCCCGTACACCGACAATGTGATTCATCATGCGCGCGACTCCGGGGCGTGCTACTTCTCGCTGTGGAACTGGCACCGCATACAAGCGGACCGCATTCTCAACTACTACCATCAGTATCCCGACGCCATCGATGGACTGGCGCGACAAATTGGTTATCGCGTGCGGCCGTCCTGGGTTTGGACTTACGAAGAGGGCGGATATCCGGGGTTGATCGTCGGATTCGTGAATGACGGGATTGCCGGCGTGCCGGGCGTTTTGCGGATCTCGGTTGTGAGCGAGGACGGCAAAGTGAACGTCGGCGGCAGTCTGGATGCGGGTTATCCGCTGCCGGGCAAAGTAAGGCAGGCGAAGTTCGCGTTGCCCAAGGGGACGAACTGGAGAGGCCTGCGGCTGAAAGCTGAAATCGAAGTCAAAGGGCAACGACATCCGGTGCGCTGGGCGTGCCGGCAGAAACTGAACGAGGACGGCAGTCTCACACTGCGTCCGACCGTTGGTCTTGGTCAGGAAGATGCGACGGGCGGCGTCCCGGCCAATGGCTGACTTCATGCCAGGGAAATTCCATCAAGGGGAATCATGAAACGATACTTCGTTATTGCATTCGTGTGCCTGCTATTCTTCGCGATTTGTCTAACCGCAGCTCCTGAACAGCATCAGCAGGATTGGACCAACTACGTTCGCATTGGCGCTTACGGACTGAAGGGCGGAGATGCGCAACAGATCGTGGACCAAGCGCAGGCCAGCGACGTTGCCGGGATCGAAGTCGACAACGATATTCCGGGGCGCTATGAAAGCTTCCTGCATCCGGAGGCGAAGCTGAAGGCAATTCACGATGTGGCGGAGGCAGCGCACAAGGTGGGGAACCATGCGTTCGTCTATATCGCGGGAACGGAGTGCATCACCGCGCACGGCGATCAAGTTCCGCATACGATGGCGAAAGATCATCCTGACTGGCTGCAGCGGAAGATTACGGGCGAGCCCGCAATTTTCGGCGGCGGCACAGCATTTTGGATCGCCAAAGGAGATGAAGATGTGTGGGTCAGCCCTTATGCTCCGGAGTGGCGCAAGATCTACATGGAGCGTGTGCGGCAGATTGCGCAGACGGGGATCGATGGCATCTACATCGACATTCCGTACTGGATGACTCATTTTGAAGGCTGGGAGAATTCCTGGGCCAGTTTCGACGATTACACGGTGGCAGCTTTCAAACAGCAGACGGGACTCGATGCCAAGCATGATATGAAGGTGGGAGATTTTTCTGATCCGGCGTTCCGGAAATGGGTGGATTTTAGAATTCAGACGTTTACGGATTTTCTGCATGAGATCGACCAGACGGCTAAGGCAGTGAATCCGCAGATCAAGACCATTCCGGAAATTTATCCGGGCATCGAGGAAGAAGCGGTGCGGGTGGGGGCCGATGTTTATAGCCTGTATCCCGTGGTCGATGCGATTGCTCACGAGTACGAGTTCGGCAAAGGCGACCACATGGCGTCGGGACGGAAGCCGCTGGACTGGTTTCAATACCAGGTGGGCATGCATTCGTTTCGCGCGTTTGCCCAGGGAAAGCCGACATGGATTCTGAACTACTCCTGGGATGGTGATAAGACGGTAGACAAGCGCGAGGCAATGAAGAATCTGGCGATGTCGCAGATCATGGCGGGCGCGAATTTCTGGGATGCGCCCGGGCACTCCATGGCGGGATCGAACGATTTACCGACTCGCAAAGTCATCTTCGACTGGATTCGTGCGCATGAGAAAACGTTTTATCTTCCGCGCAGTCCGATTGATCCTATTGGGGTTTACTTTTCGCCGGGGACGCGAAACTACTATGCGGACGAGTTTATTCCCTCATATCGGGGAATTCTGATTCTGCTGATGCGGAAGCATCTGGAATTTCAGGTGGTCACGCCGCGCACTCTGCAAGGCTTTCACGGGCGCACGCTGGTTCTGCCGGATGTGCGTGCTCTCAGTTCCGGGGAGAACGACTGGCTGAAACAGTTCGAGCAAGGCGGTGGGCGGATCATCATCAGCGGTACAGACACGACTGAAGTCGGGGAATCACACAATGTGGTCAGACTTGCTGACGATCCGGGAAAATCTTACAGCGCGCTGCTGGAGAAGAACTTCGAACAGACGTCGCCGGAGACGGAGCAATCGCTGTTGAAGGCTCTCGTGGGCGGTGATGCGGTGCGGGTGAAAGCGGGGCGGGAAGTGGCCACCTCGATTGCCCGGACAACGGATGGACATGTGAACGTCTATTTCGCCAATTTCACAGGACTGGTTGGGGGAAAGAATCCGGTACAGACACCGCAGACGGGCGTGGAAGTCACGCTCACTTCAAAATCACAAGGGCGAGGATTCTTTCTGCCATTTCTGGGGGAGGCACAGGTTGTGAAGGGAGTCCAACAGGGAGACTCGATCACATTCACGCTACCTGCAATCACTAAGGGCGCTGTGTTCTGGTACGAACAGTAGAGGAACGCTTCTAAAAAATTCAGGCACTGGGCTGCCAGGCTTTGGAGCGGGAAACTGCTTCGTCCCAACGCTCGCGTAGAGCTCGGGCCTGCGATGAAGGCAGGTTGGGTTCAAAGCGGCGATCTTTATTGCTTTCGGCAGACTGGCCGTGCGACCAGAATCCTACGGCGCGGGCTGCGAGCATGGCTGCTCCCAACGCTGTCGTCTCAGTGACGGCGGGACGGACTACCGGGACGCCGAGAATGTCTGCCTGGAACTGCATCAGGCTGTCGTTGGCGGCAGCGCCGCCGTCCACTCGTAATTCCTGCACCGGATTGCCGGAGTCGCCCTGCATCGCGTCGAGCAGATCCGCCACTTGATAGGCGATACTCTCGACGGCGGCACGCGCGATGTGACCGGCCGTGGAACCGCGAGTCAGGCCGAAGATCGATCCGCGGGCGTAGGAATCCCAGTGCGGCGCGCCCAAACCTACGAACGCGGGGACAAAGTAAACTCCCCCGTTGTCCGGCACGGATTTTGCGAGGGTTTCCACTTCTTCTGATTTGCGAATGAGGCCCAAACCATCACGCAGCCACTGCACCACGGCGCCTCCAACGAAAACACTGCCTTCGAGCGCGTACTCGGTCGTGCCGGCAATGGTCCAAGCGATGGTCGTTACCAGGCGATTGGAGGATGGCACCGCACGCGTGCCCGTGTTCTGCAGCATGAAGCAGCCGGTGCCGTAAGTGTTTTTGGTCATGCCAGACTCATAGCAGCGCTGGCCGTAGAGGGCGGCCTGCTGATCTCCGGCGATGCCCGCAATGGGGATTCCGTTGAGACCCTCGATCCCACTCACCTCAGCATAGATTTCGCTGGAGGAGCGAACTTCTGGCAGCACATACCGGGGAATATTGAATATTCTTAAGAGTTCGCCATCCCAATCGCGTGTATGAATATTGAAGAGCATCGTGCGCGAGGCGTTGCTGATATCGGTGGCGTGCACCTGGCCGTGGGTCAGTTTGTAGATCAGCCATGTATCCACGGTCCCGAAGGCCAGTTTCCCAACCTCGGCGAGTTTGCGGGCGCCTGCGACATTGTCGAGCATCCAGGAGATTTTGCTGGCGGAAAAATAGGAATCAAGCAGAAGTCCGGTGCGCTGCTGAATGGGCTCGCTGTGGCCCGCGTTGCGCAAGCGCTCGCAGAAATCGGCGGTGCGGCGATCTTGCCAGACAATCGCATTGTGAATCGGGTGACCGGTATCGCGATTCCAGAGGAGCGTGGTCTCGCGCTGGTTGGCGATGCCGATAACTGCTATCTCTTTGGCGGTGGCGCCGGCTTTTTCGAGAGCTTCACGAGCGACAGCGATTTGCGAAGAAAGGATGTGCTCGGGATTGTGCTCGACCCATCCGGGCTGGGGAAAGATTTGCTCGAACTCACGTTGGGCAACTGTGCGGATGGCGCCAGTTTCATCGAATAACAGGGCGCGAGAACTGGTGGTGCCCTGATCCAGTGCCAAAATGTATTTCACGCGTCCCCCTTTGCGATTTCGGCAGAGACGGTGAGAGCAACGTCTCTACGAAGGTAACGCCTAATGCCGAAATCGTAGAGTGCGGCGCCGGCTAGACCACCCAGCAAGGGCGCGACTACTGGGATCCACCATACGTGAGTGCCGTCGGTCATGCCGTTATTCTTGAATCCGGCAATCACGGCGAACAGGCGTGGGCCAAAATCGCGCGCAGGGTTAATTGCATATCCGTGCATTCCGCCGAAGCTCATGCCGATGGCAACCACTACCAATCCAATCATGGCGGGCACCATGTTTGCGCCGGGCGGAATATTAAATTCGTCGATGATGGCAAAGATCAGCAGCACCAGCAAGCCCGTGCCGATGAACTGGTCGAGGAATCCCGCTTGCGGCAGGCCGGCAAAAGCTGGGAACGTGGTGAATACGCCGGCCGTCCTTTCCAGGTTAGGATCGACTTGCAGGAAAGCCGGATGATAATTCCAGAACACGACTGCCGCGGCGGTGAACGCTCCTGCGGTTTGCGACAGCGAGTACGGAATTACTTTTGCCCACGGAAATTTCCTGAATACGGCAAAGGCTAATGTCACCGCGGGATTGAGGTGTGCTCCAGAGACTTTTCCCGCGATATAGATTCCCATCGTGACGCCCAGTCCCCAGCCGAGTGTGATGTTGGTAAAACCGCCATGAATCGTTTCGCCGGGATTATGCGTGGGGAACAGCACCACCATGGCCACGACGCCCGTGCCGAAGAGAATTAATACGAATGTGCCCAGGAACTCGGCGATGAGTTCTGCCCCCAGCGTTGATTTCGAGTTCATTCCTTCTCCCGTGCGGGAAAACGGCACTCTGCACCGCGCAGTAGTCTACCAAGCCAGGAGCGAGCGCGGGCAGTTTTCAACCTGGCCGGGGAATCCGGCTGAGTTTGAAAAGTTACGTAAATATCCGGGTACTGCCCTTGACATTTGGGGGAAGGTCCGTAAGATAGCAACATAATTATTCATTTTTATGAATATTTATTCATTATGAATAAAAGCTTGCGACAGCGCGCGGTTCTGGACGTTCTGAAGCACGGATCGGTTGCCAGCCAGGAGGACCTGCAAAGGCACCTGCGGCGGCGCGGATTCAAGGTGGGACAGGCCACGCTCTCGCGCGACATTCGTGACCTGAATCTCAGCAAAACAGCACACGGATATGCCCTCCCCCAAGGCGAAAATGGTGCAGGAGTGGCGCTGCCGCCAGTGTCGCGTCTGGTTCGCGAGTTCGTGCTGGACATCCGCTCGGCGCAGAATCTGCTGGTCATCAAGACGATCGTGGGCAGCGCCCAGCCGGTGGCCGCGGCGCTCGATGAAGCGGATTGGCCGGAGATGGTCGGAACCATCGCGGGAGACGACACCATCCTGATCGTCTGCCCGGATAAAGATCAGGCGCGCACGCTGGCTGGACGTATTGAGGAAATGCTGGGGTGAAGTCGGGGAAACTCAAGACTGCGGTGCTGGGGGCGACGGGCTATTCCGGCCTGGAATTGACTCGCATTCTCATGCGTCATGCACAGCTGGACAAACCTGTGCTGCTACGCCGCTCTTCGCAGGATGGCGGTCCGAAGGATCTGGCTGAAGTCTTCCCTGCCCTGTGCGGGAACGGCGGCTACCCGCTCCAGTCGCTGTCATGGGCCAACCTGAAGCAGCAAGGAGTGCAGTTGCTCTTTCTGGCGACGCCTCACGAAATATCGCGCTCGCTGGTGCCGGAGGCTATTGCGCAGGGACTGCGAATCATCGATCTGAGCGGGGCGTGGCGCCTGAAGGAAGAGCAGCACCGCGCAATCTATGGCTTTGAAGACTCGGATGCGCTCAGTGCGGCCGAACTCACGGATCGGGCGGTGTACGGTTTGCCGGAGCTCAATGCGGATCGGATTGCGAGTGCTGATCTAATTGCAAATCCCGGATGCTATGCCACATCCGTGATTTTGTCGCTCGCGCCGCTGGTGAAAGCCGGAGTGGTAGATCGCAGCCGGGGAATCATTGCCGATTCGAAGTCGGGAGTGTCTGGCGCGGGAAAAGAACCGACGTCGAAAACACATTTTGTGTCGGTGGCTGACAATTTTTCCGCCTACTCGGTTTTCAACCATCGCCACCTCGGAGAAATCGTAGAGCAACTGGGGTTGGATGGGCCGGAACTGACATTCACGCCGCACTTGCTGCCGATTCCGCGCGGGATCCTCTCCACCGTTTACGTTCAGCTCAATCGGACGATGACGCCGCTGGAAGTGGAAGCCTGCTATCGCAACTTCTATTCCGGCAAGCGGTGGGTGCGAATCTTCGCGACGCCAAAGCTGCCCCAGGTGCAGTTCTCGTTGCACACGAATTACTGCGACTTGGGATTCTGCCTGGCGGACGACGGGCGGCGATTGGTGCTGATCTCGTGCATCGATAACCTGCTCAAAGGCGCGGCCGGGCAAGCGGTGCAGAACATGAATCTGATGTACGGGTGGGGCGAGGAAGAAGGGCTGCAGTGACGATCGTCATCAAAATCGGAGGCGCAGCGCTGGAAGACGCCGCAACCCTGCGCAAGTGCGCGCGTGCCATTGCGGAACTGGCGCAGGATGGCCATCGCGTCGCGGTGGTTCATGGTGGCGGCATGGCGCTCACGCGGGTTCTGAAGCAACTCGGAAAGCAGAGCGAGTTTGTAAGCGGACTGCGGGTCACCGATGCGGAGACGCGGGATGTGGCTCTGATGGTGCTGGGAGGAATGGTCAACAAGAAATTGGTGGCGGCTATCCAGGCTGCAGGCATGCCCGCAGTTGGATTCTGCGGCGGGGATGGCATGACCTTTCGCGCACGGCGCAAGCAGGTTCAGGGCAACGATGTGGGATTCGTGGGTGAAATCTGTTTTGCGGAACCTTGTTGGATTGAGGCGCTCTGGCAGCAGGGCGGCATTCCAGTGCTCGCTTCCCTGGCGCTCGGCGCCGATGGCGAGTATTACAACGTGAACGCCGATGAAATGGCGGCTGCCTGTGCGGCTGCATGTCACGCCAATGCGCTGATCTTTCTCACCGACGTGCCGGGAGTCAAGGACGCCTCGGGTACGGTGATTCCCTGGTTGAGCACAAAAGAGGCACAGGATCTGGCTGCGGGATCGATCGTTAGCGGGGGCATGCTGCCGAAATTGGCGGCGTGCACGCAAGCCTTGAAGCAGGGCGTGGGACGGGTGCGGATTTTACCGGCGGCGGAAGCGGAAGCACTACCGCAGTTTTATTTGACGAAGTTGAATTGCGGAACTGAAGTGACTTGCGCGTGAGTTTTCCGGAACGCGGTTAGCAACTGTCGAGCTTCGCTCGACTGGACAACCGAGGCGGCTGTCGCTACATGGAGAAAGAGGAGAGACGTTGAATACTCAATTGCACAACCGAACACCGATGGCACCGGATACAGTTCCCGGGATCTTCTGGTGTTCAGATCTGATTTCGACCCGCGACCTTGGCCCGGAGGGAGTCCATGCAGTCCTGCATCTGGCGGAACTAATGAAGGCCCGGCCATCGGTATTTCAGCGGGCGCTTGCGGGCAAGCAGATGGTGATGTTTTTCGAGAAGCCCTCGCTGCGAACGCGGATCACGTTTGAATCGGGCATGGTCAGCCTGGGAGGAACGGCGATGTTCGTGGATCAATCGCGCAGCAAACTGGATGCGCGCGAGAAACTCAGCGACATTGCGCAGAATCTGGAGCGGTGGATCGATGTGATCGTGCTGCGCACGTTCGCGCACGAGACGATCGAGGGCATGGCCCGCCACGCCTCGGTTCCGGTGATCAATGCGCTGAGCGATCTGGAGCATCCCTGCCAGGCTCTGGCCGACTATCTCACGCTGCAGGAGCGCTTCGGCGATCTGAAGAAGATCACGCTGGCGTATGTGGGAGACGGCAACAACGTCGCGCACTCGCTACTGTTGACGTGCGCCTGTTTGGGTTCTTCGATCCGCATTGCGACCCCGAAAGGGTACGGCTGTAACCCGCAGATTGTTGCCGACGCGAAGAAACTGGCAAAGCAGTCCGGCGCCCGGCTGGAATTTCTGACGAATCCTCACTCTGCCGTCGCGGGGGCCGATGCGATCTATACGGACGCGTGGGCCAGCATGGGGCAGGAGCACGAGGCAAAACAACGGGCTGAGATTTTTCAGCCTTATCAGGTGAACGAGAAACTGATGGCCGACGCAGCGCCGCATGCCGTGTTCATGCATTGTCTGCCGGCGCATCGCGGCGAAGAAGTCACCGACGAGGTCATGGATTGCGAGAACTCCGTGATCTTCGATCAGGCCGAAAACCGTCTGCACGTTCAGAAATCCATTCTTTATTTGTTGCTGGGCGGCGCGGTTCGCCTGCCTGCAAGGAGCGCTCATGCCTGAGAAAGTGGTTCTTGCTTATTCCGGTGGACTCGACACTTCCATCATTATTCCTTGGCTGAAGGAAAACTATTCTTATGAAGTCATCGCGATGGTGGGCGATGTGGGCCAGGGGGATGACATCGAAGCCGTCGTCGAGAAGGCGTATGAGACCGGCGCCAGCAAGGTTATCGTCGAAGATCTGCGGGAAGAGTTCCTGACGGGCTACGTGTTCCCTGCCCTGAAGGCTGGCGCGGTTTATGAACACAAGTATTTGCTGGGAACATCGCTGGCTCGGCCGGTGATTGCCAAGCACCAGGTGGAAGTCGCGCTCCGCGAAGGCGCGACGGCTGTGGCCCACGGATGCACCGGCAAGGGCAACGATCAGGTGCGGTTCGAACTGACGTATCAGGCGCTGGCTCCGGAGTTGAAAATCATTGCGCCGTGGCGCGAATGGACGCTGAAGTCGCGCGAGGATTGCCTGGATTACGCCGAGCAGCATGGCATTCCCGTGGCCGCAAGCCGCGAGAAGATTCACAGCCGCGATCGGAATCTATGGCACATCAGCCATGAAGGCGGGGAACTGGAGGATGCAGCCAACGCGCCTCTGGCGACGACGTGGCAGATTACGCGCTCTCCGCAGGACGCTCCGGATCAGGAAGAGCAGGTGCAGATCGGATTTGTTCAGGGCGTTCCCGTCTCGGTGAATGGGATGGAAATGGATCCGGTATCGCTGGTGGAATTGTTGAACGAAATCGGCGCACGCAACGCGGTGGGACGTATCGATCTGGTGGAGAACCGTTTTGTGGGAATCAAGTCGCGAGGATGTTACGAGACTCCCGGCGGCACTCTGCTGATCACGGCGCATCGTGAACTGGAAGCACTTTGCCTGGAGCGCGATGTCGCCCACTACAAGCAGCACATTGGCCTGAAATATGCGGAACTGGTGTACTTCGGGCTGTGGTTCACGCCTTTGCGCGAGGCACTGGATGCGTTTGTGAATGAAACGCAGAACAACATGACGGGCAGCATCACGCTTTCGCTGTACAAGGGAAACGTTTCCATTGTGAGCCGCGAATCGGAGTACTCGCTGTACCGGACCGATCTGTCGTCGTTCACGATGGGCGACAGCTACGACCAGAAAGATGCCGCGGGATTTATCCGGATTCTGGGGCTGCCTTCGCGATCGCGCGCGCGCGCGCGGGTCGAGGTCGCACGATGAAGATGTGGTCGGGCAGATTCCGGCAGCCGCTGGATCCGTGATTTTGAGCGCTGGCAGCGGTCGTTTGATTTCGATCGCCGCCTGCTGTGCTACGAAATCGCCGCCAGCGAGGCGCACGCGCACGCCTTGAAAAATGCCGAGATCATTTCTGCCGACGAACTGATCAGCATCGTGCAGGGGTTGCAACAGATTTTGCAACGCGCTTCGGCTTCCCCGCAATTTCTGCAGGATGAGGAAGCGGAAGACGTACACCATTTCGTCGAAAAGCAACTGGCGGCCCTGATCGGCGATACGGGATACAAGCTGCACAGCGGCCGCAGCCGCAACGAACAGATCGCGACCGATTTGCGGCTGTACGTCAGGGCCGCGATCGATGAGTTGCGGAATCAACTGGCGGATCTCTGCGCAGTGTTTGTGGAGCGCGCGGAAAACGCCGGTGACTCGGCGATGCCAGCTTACACCCACCTGCAGCGGGCCGAGCCGGTGCTGCTGGCACACTGGCTGCTGGCGTACGTGGAGATGTTTTTGCGCGATGCCGACCGGCTCATGGATTGCCGCAAGCGCCTGAACGTGTGCCCTCTCGGCTCGGGTGCAGTGGCTGGGGCAACGTTGCCGCTCGACCGAACGGTGATGGCGAGTCAGCTGGGATTCAATGCTCCTACAGCTAACAGCATCGATGCCACCAGCGATCGGGATTTTGTGCTCGAGTTCGTGAGCGCCCTATCGCAGCTGGCCCTGCATTTAAGCCGCTGGGCTGAGGAGATGATCCTTTTCTCAACCCAGGAATACGGATTCATCAACTTGCCGGAAGCGTATTCGACGGGCAGCAGCGCGATGCCGCAGAAGAAGAATCCGGATCTGCTGGAACTGGTGCGTGGAAAGAGTGGGCGAGTCCTGGGGCACGTGACCGCGCTGATGGTCTCGATCAAGGGCCTGCCTCTCGCCTACAACAAGGATCTGCAGGAAACGCAGGAGCCGCTGTTTGGCAGCGCGGATACAGTCCTGCAGATGCTGCCGCTGGTGACAGGGTGGATGAAATCGGTGGAATTCAATTACGAGCGGATGCAGTCCGCCGCAGATTCAGGATTCATGAATGCCTGGGCCGCGGCCACATATCTGGTGAAGCGCGGCGTCCCGTCACGTTTGGCGCATGAGCGTGTGGGTAAGGCGGTCCAGCTTTGCCTGGAGCGCGGATGCGAACTGTGTGATCTGCCGCTGCCGGAACTCCGGGCACTCAGTCCAGCGTTTGGCGAGGACTTTTATGAATCGCTGTCCCTTCCGTCGGTGCTCGGCATGCATGACGTAAAGGGAGGAACGGCCCCGGGCCAGGTAAAACAGGCAATGGCAGTGGCAAGAAAAACCATCGAGTCGCTTCGCGAGGAGGTCCATGCGCACGCGTAAAGCAATCCTGCCCGACGCCAAGCACATTCACGAACTCATCGCGGCGTACTCCGGCGATGGCACGCTGCTGCCGCGCACGCTTCCGGAGATCTGCGAGAACGTGAGAGATTTCGTAGTCCTTGAAGAAGATGGAAAAATAATGGGCTGCGGCGCCCTGCATCTTTACGGCACGCACCTGGCAGAGATCCGCTCCATTACGGTCGCTCCGTGGGCTCAGGGAAAAGGCGGCGGTGGACGGCTGGTGAAAGCGCTGATGGCAGAAGCCAAGCGGCACCGGGTGGACTGCATCTGCCTGTTTACGCGCAAACCGGACTTCTTCGCGGGACAGGGCTTTTCCGTGGCGCAGCGCGAGGATTTACCGGACAAGATTTACAAGGATTGCCATGCTTGCCCGCGTTTTCATTGTTGCGATGAAGTGGCGATGGTACGGGGCCAAATACCGAAGTTTGCGATTCTGCCGGAACCCGCAGACTGGTTGGTGAAATTGCAGGGCTGGGCTCCAAACACGGAAGCGCAAGCTAACTCAGGGTGAGCTCTTGCGCGCCGTTCGCGGCGTGGCAGGGGTAAATCTGCGGGGTGATTCCGGTGGCCTGGCTATAGCGCTGTGCAATTTGAGCAGCGAAGTCCGTGGCATTCTCTTCTCGCACCAGATTGACCGTGCAGCCGCCAAAGCCTCCGCCGGTCATCCGTCCGCCGATGAAGCCCGGGAGTCCTTGAGCGGCATCCACCATGGCATCGAGTTCGCGGCAGCTTACTTCGTAGAGATCGCGCAGGCTCTCATGCGATTCCCGCATTAACTTACCCATCCGCGTAAGATCGCCCTCAGCCAGAGCACGGGCTGCATCGAGAGTGCGCTGATTCTCGCAAATCACGTGCGTGCACCGCTTGCGAATGGTGGGAGGAAGATCGCCGCCAATTCGCTCCAGCATTTCAGAGGACACGTCCCGTAGAGCGCGGATGGCAGGATCGGCTTTGGCAAAATAACGTACGCCTTCTTCGCATTCCTCGCGCCTCTGGTTGTAGGCGCCGGTGGCGAGATCGTGTTTGACCATGGTGTTGCAGACCACGAGTTCGATGCCAACGGGAATATGAGCAAACTGAAACTCCAACGAGCGGCAGTCCAGAAGCAGAGCGTGTCCGGCCTTTCCCATGCATGAGACGAATTGATCCATGATCCCGACCCGGGCTCCCACATATTCGTTTTCTGCCTGGCGGCAAACTTTGGCGATTTCTGGAAGCGAAAATCGTTTGCTGTCGAGACTGATGAAGGCGAGAGCGGAAGCCACTTCGATGGAAGCAGAGGAACTCAGCCCTGAGCCGATAGGCACATTTCCATGCACGAGCAGATTCGCTCCCCGCAAATCACTTCCACGCTGGCGCAGTACGAGTGCAACGCCCAGCACGTAGTCGCGCCAGGTACTGGTGCGCTGGGCAGGCAGACGATCGACATCGAATTCGAGATCTCCGGGAAACTGGTTGGATTCAATGACCAACTTGCGGTCCGTCCGAGGAGAAATCGCGACCAAGCTGGAAAACTCAACCGCGGCGGGCATGACGAAACCTTCGTTGTAATCGGTATGCTCGCCGATCAGGTTCACGCGGCCGGGCGCGCGGAAAATCCTGGGCGCATTCCCAAAGCGCTCCTCGAACTGCCGGGCAAGTTCGCGCAAGTTTGCCAATCCGCTCTTTCCCCTTAAGCGCTTAACCTCTGACTGCTACTGATCCCCAAGATTCACGATCGAATACCCCAGCAAAACGGATCTCGTGGGTCAAGGACCAGTTCGGCTTCTGAGTTTACGAAAGCCGAACCTTTAATGCTGGGATATATGTTGCCATCACGCACTGAAATAGTACCTTCAAACACGGTACCGACGATGCTCTCCTGCTTCCACACCTGGCCTTCGCGAATCTGGCCATCCGCATACAGGCAGGCGAGCTTGGCGCTGGTGCCGGTTCCGCAGGGAGATCGATCATAAGCTTTTCCCGGGCATAGAACGAAATTCTTGCTGTCGATTCCCGCTAAATCAGACGGACTATAGAGTTCAATGTGATCGATCTCCTGCCCGTTCTCTCCCGTAATGTCCTGGTCGCGGAGTGCGCGCCGGATCTGCCAGGTGAAGTTCGTCAACTGCTCGATGCGGTCGAGGGACAACGTCATCGAGTGCTCACGCACCAGGAAGAACCAGTTCCCTCCCCAAGCGACGTCTCCATGCACGGTTCCATATCCCGGGATAGTGACAGGAACATTAGAGGCGAAACGATAGCTCGCAACATTGTTGACCGTAACCTGTCCGTCGTCGTGCAGTACTGCGGTCACGGTTCCTACCGGGGTCTCGATGCGATGCGTTCCCGGCCCGATCCGGCCCATGAAATGCAGCGTTGCGATCAGGCCGATTGTTCCGTGCCCGCACATCCCCAAATATCCCACGTTATTAAAGAAGATGACACCAGCAGCACAAGTTGTATCGACCGGCTCGCACAACAGCGCACCTACAATAACATCAGAGCCGCGCGGTTCGTTGACGACCGCCGAGCGGAAGCGATCGTGCTCGGCACAAAAACGACGAAGCCTCTCCGCCAAGGTTCCTTTGCCAAGGTCAGGTCCGCCGCTCACCACTAGGCGAGTGGGTTCGCCGCCGGTGTGCGAGTCGATCACGCGTACTCGTTGAGCTTGCCTTGTGTTCACTGGAACCGGGTTCCCCTTAGACCAACAATTAGAAACGATGCCATTGATTGTACGAATTTTGTTCCGCTCTGTGGGATTGGGAACGCATTGTTTACTGGAATTCAGGTTGCGGGGGCTCCGAGGCTGGATTCGCGGCGCTTACTGAATGGCTTCTCCGGTCGGACCGAAGCTAATGCCGGCCATGGGCTTTCCCGAAGCCAAGCTCGCACGGATTGCTGATCGGTTGGGACCTGCCTGTTCGATCGCGGCCCGTACGCAGCCCAGCGCCTTATCTAGCTGGGTATTGTCGGGTAAGCGGAATATCCATGGAATGTTCGTGGAGGTGAGTGCGTGATCGGATGAGATTGCTAGCACTGGGACAAAAGACTTAACGGCAACTCGTCGACTTCCTGGCTGCGCCGCGCAGCACCAATCTTGATGGGGCGGTCCAATTCCATCTCGCTGACCGCCTTGGTTCCCGCGATCAACTCCTGAATCGGGGTCGCCACGAAGCGCTTGGTGAATAAAATGACGAACGCAGCTCCAAAGGCCACCTCCAGCAGAGTCCAACCGACGGTCTGCAACGTAATCGCCCGGGTCTGCTTCTGCACCGGATCGAGGCGTAGACCGACGTCCAGCACTCCCAGAACCTTTGTGGACGCACGATGCGCGTGGCACGCGGCATTGCTGCATGAGGGCTCGTTGTAAATAGGAGCCACGATGTTGATTGTCTTTACGCGATCTGGCGACTTGGCATATCGAACCCGCGCGTCCTGAGTGGGGCTGTTGCGAATGGCGTTCTTGTTGTGACAACTGGCGCAGACTTGGTTGTCCAGGCTGGCGAGCGAGGTATGCTCTCGGGGATCGGTCGAGAACACCATACGGCCTTCGCGGTTGTACATGCGGATACGGTCTACGCCCTGCTTGTCAGCGATGACTTGCATAATCTGGTACGCGGCCTTGCGGTCGTCGTCGAGCATGGCGTGCCAGGTTGCGCTGGTAATGCTTCGGGAAAGTTGGTCGGCACCCAGGATCATGGTCTCGACCAGTTGCTTCTTCTCGGTGCGAAGATTGATGTATCCGCTGATGCCGCTGATGGCGACGATCAGGATGGTGAGGGAAAAGATCAGCTTGGGGCCGAGTTTTCGAGGCATTCGCGGGGCTCTCAGAGGCTGCGTGGCATAGAAGTCTCCGGCTCTAATGGCATTGGGCCGTACTCCTGATCAAGGCTATCTGGGGCGAGCTTCCGGCTCCGTGATTGCTACTGTCCGGGGCCGTGATTTGGATCACGCTAGTAGGTCATTGCGCATGAGGGCATTGCGCATTTCCACACAGTGGGAACACCCATATTTTGGGTTGCTCGGGCGGTGGCGGTCCGCCGTAGAATCATCTGCTCATAAGACTCAGCTCGGGAGGATCTCTCTATGAAAGATCGATCTCGTTCGCCTCATTCATCCGGCCTCGTATCCCGCCGCGACTTCATAGCGCAGAGCGCAGCCGCTGCAGCAACGTTCTCGATTGTTCCGCGTCATGTACTGGGCGGCGAGGGGTACGTTCCACCCAGCGACAAAGTCAATATTGCTTTCATTGGAGTGGGCGCGCAGGGGCTGCGGGTGATGCTTCACTTCCTGCGCGAAAAAGATGTGCAGGGCGTGGCGGTGTGCGATGTGGCGAAAACCGGCGACCAATATCCTCAGTGGGACGATCACGAGTTTTGCAAATCGGTTCGTAATCTGCTGGGCGTGAACTCGGGTTGGGAGTGGCTCAGCCCCGAGCAGCCGCTACAGTTGAGTCACTCGTTGAAAGTGACCAGCGGAGTGGCCGGGCGTGAGCCAGCGCAACAGATCGTGAATGCCCTCTATGCCACGCAGCAGCGTTCGGGCCAGTATCACGGGTGCGCGGCGTACACCGACTTCCGCGAACTCCTCGAAAAGGAACACGACGTAGATGCGGTGGTGGTTTGCACGACCGATAATCTGCATGCGGCTGTTTCAGCAGCGGCAATGAAGAAGCACAAACATGTTTTTTGCCAGAAGCCTCTCACTCACACCATTTACGAAGCCCGCCGCATCGCCGAGATCGCCCGCGAAACTGGCGTGGCCACGCAGATCGCGGTGGCTAATCAGGCCTCCGAAGCGACTCGCGAGCTTTGCGAATGGATTTGGGCCGGCGCCATCGGGCCAGTGCGTCAAGTCGTCAATTGGTCGAGCCGGCCATTCTGGCCGCAGGGATTGGAGCGGCCTAAGGACAGTGAACCGGTTCCCGAAGGCCTCGATTGGGATCTGTGGCTGGGCCCAGCGCCCGAGCGCCCGTTCAATCGCGCGTATCTTCCGTTCGTGTGGCGGGGCTGGGGCGACTTCGGCTGCGGAGCCCTGGGCGATATGGGCTCTTATAGCTTCGATACCATCTTCCGCGTGTTGAAACTTGAGGCCCCGGTCAGCGTTGAAGCCAGTACGACTGATCGGTACGATGAAACTTATCCCATGGCCTCAATCATTCATTTTGATTTCGGAGCACGCGGGGATATGCCTCCCGTCAAGTTCACGTGGTACGACGGTGGCCTGAAGCCCCCGCGCCCCGACGAACTGGAACCGGATCGCCCGTTCAAGATTCCTGAAGAAGAGGAGGACGAGGGCCTTCTGTTTGTCGGAGATGGCGGCAAGATTCTCTGCGGCTTCAACGGATCTCATCCCCGGCTGATCCCGCAATCTCGGATGGATGCTTACAAGCAGCCGCCGAAGACTCTGCCGCGTTCGCCCGGCAATGAACGGGAGTGGCTCGACGCCTGTAAGGGAGGGAAGGTCAAGCCGGGAGGGAATTTTGAATTCGAAGGCATGGTGACGGAAACTCTCCTGCTGGGAAATGTGGCAGCTCGCACCGGGCAGAAATTCACATGGGACCGTCCCAACATGAAAGCGAACAACTCGGATTTCGCGCAAAACTACATCCGGCCCGAACGTAGAAAAGGATGGGAGATCTAACGGAGTTCTGAATCCAAGGAGGCATTCATGCTTGCAATTTCGAGACGAGACTTTTGCAAGGTTGCAGCGGCGCAATCGGCGGCGATAGGCCTGATGTCTGCGGGAGTACTCAAGCTGCGGGCGAACCCACTGGGCATGCCGATCGGATGCCAAACCTGGCCGGTGCGCGACATGATTGCGAAGGACTTTCCGGGCACCCTCAAGCAATTGGTGGCCGCCGGTTTCCAAAGCATCGAACTGTGCTCGCCGGTTGGATATGCGGACGAGGGTTTCGGGGGGCTAGCAAAATACAAGGGCTCAGAGCTTCGGCAGATTATCTCCGATGCAGGGCTCACATGCGTCAGTTCGCACTTCGGCATGGACGAGCTCAGAAAGAATCAGGACGATCGCATTGCCTGGGCGAAAGATGCGGGCCTGACGCAAATGCTGGTAGCCAGCCTCGATGGGCCGAAGAATCCCACGATGGACGACGTGAAACGTGCGGCCGACGAATACAACAAGATGGGAGAACGTGCAGCTCAGGCCGGCATTCAGCAAGGCCTGCACAACGAAAACTTCGAACTCTCCAAGGTTAACGGCAAGCGCACTTACGACGTGCTTTTTGACCTTCTCGACCCCAAACTGGTCAAATTTCAGTTCCAGGTCTCCACCATCAGCGAAGGATATGATGCGGCCGAGTACTTTACGAAATACCCGGGCCGGTTCGTTTCCATGCACGTGCAAGGATGGGATGCGGCGACGAAGAAGATCGTTCCGGTAGGAAAAGGGTCGCTCGATTGGACCAAAATCTTTAGCGCCGCAAAAACCGGAGGGGTCAAGAACTACTTCGTTGAGATGAAACTCGAAATGATGAAGGCCAGCGTGCCGTATCTTCGCAGTCTCAAAGTATAGAGAAAACAAGAGCACTATTTCACGCGCGTGCTTTGGCGGCAAATAGCCTGCCCGCCTAAACGTGCCAGAGCGGCAAAGTTTTCCAGCGCCGCTGCATCTTATCGCCGGTTCAACACTTCGAGCGGAGATAGGCGACTTGGCAAACCAGAGCCGAAGTAGTGCAACCACCGCCCCGATCCTGGAGCAGAGTAAATGTGCCAGCTTCACTTCGAAAACCCACCTGCTCACGGCTATGGTTGTGCTCACCAATGTGGTTGGGAACGTCTGTCTCAGCCACGGCATGCAGGAAGTTGGTAGAACGCTCTCTGCTTCTCCCGCTGACTACGTTCGAGCGCTCTTCAATCCCTGGGTTCTGGCCGGCAGTTGTACGCTTGCGCTGTGGATGATCAGCGATCTAGCTCTGCTAAGCCGGGCCGATCTCACTTTCGTCCTCCCCGTCACTGCGAGCGCTTACGTTTTTATAGCGATTGCGGGCCATTTCGTTTTAGGGGACCGGATTTCATGGGAACGCTGGCTAGGCATTGTCGTCATCACCCTTGCAGTAATTCTGGCTGAAGAGACACCCTCTCTGACCTCCAAAGCAGATTACCGGGAGCACTCTCAATGAAATGGATCCTGGTTGCCATCATCGCCAGTTCAAACACCATGGGAGACCTGCTGAATACCGCCGGAATGAAGCGGATCGGTGCTGTGGAAGACCTGAGTCTTCGCTCCCTAGTGCAGTTGTTGCTTGCGATCGTTCGCAGTCCAATGGTATTGGGAGGCATAGCGGCCCTGGCGATCGGGTTTTTCGCAATCATGTCTTTGCTGTCGATTGCAACGGTGAGCTTTGCCATCCCGGCGACGGCCAGCAGCTACCTGCTAGAAACGCTTTTGGCAAAATACATCTTGAAAGAAGATGTGCGCTGGCGGCGCTGGGCGGCCAGCGGACTAGTCGTCGTTGGCGTGGTATTACTGCGTTGGTAGAAGGTTTGTCCCCAATCCGGACACCGATTTCCGGAACGGCGGCAAACACTTACACCAGGTTGTTCATCCAATCTCCAGGGCGCCTCTAACCGGCGTCCTGGGAGACTTCAATGAGATTCCTTCTCGGCTTTGCAGTTGGCTTTGGCATTTCTCTCCTTTTTGCTCCGGCTTCTGGTGAGGAAACTCGTCGCTCGCTGATGCAGGGTGCGCAAGAGTTGATAGATATTCCCCGGCAGAAAGCGCAGCAGGCCGCGGAAGCAGCCAGCCAAAAAGCGGGTGAACTCGGCTCTCAGGTCGGACGCCAGGCGGCTGAGTCGGCCGTTCAAGCCATGGAAGAAAACGTTCTGGGCAAGAACAAGAGCGCCTAGCTATTGAAGCTGCTCTGAACTGCCCCCTGTCCAGGCCCGCGCTGGATACACGCCTTGCGTCCGCGCCCTCTGATTCGCAAACTTCATCAGCAACCTGAGTCGCCGCGTCTACTTGCATCTTTCACGAACGAGCGGCTATTGGCGAGCAACCACCCGCATTTGCAAACCATCTGAAATTTGCGCCTTCCTTGCGGGCACAGCTCGAACCAACACCGCGAAATCCGGTGTGCAGAATTCTCAGGAGTGTGTGATGACAGTAGCAGACATGATCGTAGAGCGGCTCATCGATTGGGGAGTAGAAGTAATCTTCGGTCTTCCCGGAGATGGTGTAGACGGAATGTTTGAAGCCCTTCGGACCCATCGAGACAAGTTGAAGTTCATACAGGTTCGGCACGAGGAGTCCGCGGCGTTCGCCGCCTGCGGCTACGCGAAATATACCGGCAGGCTGGGTGTATGCATCGCTACCTCAGGCCCAGGAGGCATTCACCTTCTTAACGGCCTCTACGATGCGAAATGTGATGGGCAACCTGTGCTGGCCATCACTGGGCACACGTTTCACGATCTCATCGGTACCAATTTTCAGCAAGATGTCGACCTGGATAAGTTGTATATGGACGTTGCCGCCTACAACCAGCGGATTATGGGTCCCGCGCACGTCGACAACGTGATGGACGAGGCAATCCGCACGGCACTCGCTCGGCACACCGTTTCACACGTCACCATTCCCAAGGACATTCAGGAATGGAAATCCTCCGACGCTCAGCGGTCCAACATGAATGTCAAGGAGCACAGCCGGAACATTTATGTTGCTTCGCACCCACATCCGCCACAGCAACAGCTGCAAAAGGCGGCGGACATCATCAACCACGGCTCGAAGGTCGCGATTCTGGTTGGCCGCGGTGCTCTGGGCTGCGGCAAGGAGATTACCGATCTTGCCGATCTGATTGGCGCGCCAGTGATCAAAGCCCTACTCGGAAAAGCTGTGTTGCCGGACGACAGCCCATTCACCACTGGTGGCCTGGGTCTGCTGGGGACGGCTCCTTCGCAGGATGCAATGCAGGAGTGCGACACACTGCTGATCGTAGGCAGCAGCTTCCCTTACCTGGATTTTTATCCCAAACCGAACAAAGCGAAGTGCGTGCAAATCGATCTGGACAGCACGCGCATTGGCTTGCGTTATCCCGCCGACGTGGGCTTGGTCGGAGGCTCCCAAGCCGTGCTCAAAGAGCTGATTCCGCTTCTCAAACGCAAACAGGATCGGGACTTCCTGGAAACGGCCCAGAAGCGCATGGGCAAGTGGCGCGAGCTCTTGAATGAACGTGGCACTCGTATGGATATGCCAATGAAGCCGCAAGTCGTGACGTACCATTTGAACCGTTTACTGGAGGACAACGCGATCATCTCTTCCGATAGCGGGACGATCGCGACATGGGCGGCGCGCTACATTGATATTCGGGGCGACATGAAGTTTTCTCTCTCCGGAACCCTCGCGACCATGGCCAACGGCTTGCCTTACAGCATCGGAGCGGCGGTTGCGTATCCCGGGCGGCAGGTCGTCTGCGTCGTTGGCGACGGCGGATTCACCATGCTGATGGGTGAAATGGCTACCTTGGTCAAATACAAGCTGCCGGTAAAGGTGATCATCATTAAGAACAATTCTTTGGGCCAAATTAAATGGGAGCAGATGGTGCTCGATGGTAATCCCGAGTTCGGCGTAGACCTTCAGCCGATCGACTTCGCGAAATTCGCGGAGTCCACGGGTGCTGCTGGTTTCACCATTCATGATCCGAAGGACGCTGAGCGCGTGCTTCGGGAAGCTCTTCAGCACGACGGTCCCGTGGTAGTGGAAGCCGTAGTGGATAAGAACGAACCACCCTTGCCGGGACAAATCAAGCTCGAACAAGCGGTTCATTTTGCTGAAGCACTTGTCAAAGGAGAAAAGGATACAAGGAAAATTGTAAAGACCATCCTTGAGGACAAGATTCGGGAAATAATCTGAAGCTGAAAAACCAGATTCGGTAATCGGGTAATTTGGTAATTGTGTAATTTAAGATCGGGCTACGCCGGGTTTCAATTTCTCAATTGCTCAATTTTCAAATTACCGTGACCCCTTTCTGTGGCCGTACCATACTAGTGTGCACAATTCTTTGCTGACGCGATTGGGCTCGACATGAAGTTAGACCAGCCGCTGCTTCGATCTTTGCCGAAAGTTCTGCTACATGAGCACCTGGACGGAGTTCTGCGGCCGCAAACCATCGTTGAACTCGCAAAAAATGCTGGCTACACGGATCTGCCGATAGCGGATGCTGACCAACTCGCGAAGTGGTTTCATCAAGGCGCAAATCAGGGGAGCCTGGGCAAGTATCTCGAAGGCTTCAAACATACGATCGCAGTGATGCAGACCGAGGAAGCGCTGGAGCGCGTCGCTTACGAGCAGGCAGCAGATCTGAGCGACGATGGGGTCGTCTATTACGAGACCCGCTTTGCCCCACTGTTTCACACCAAGAAAGGCTTGAGCCATCAGCAGGTCGTCGCTGCGGTTCTCAAAGGAATGGCGCGCGGCCGGCATGACTTCGGTATTCAGTCAGGGCTGATTATTTGCGCGATGCGCAATATGAATGTGTCGTTGGAGATGGCCGAACTAGCAGTTGATTTCCGCGCGCGTGGGGTAGTGGGATTCGATTTGGCGGGCGAAGAAGGAGGATTTCCGCCCAAGAAGCACGTCGACGCCTTTCATTACATTCAGCGGGAGAACTTCAACATAACGATTCACGCCGGAGAAGGTTTCGGCAAGGAATCCATCTGGCAAGCGATTCAATATTGCGGGGCACACCGGATTGGTCACGGCACGAGGCTCATTGACGACATCGCCATCTCGGACGGCAGAGCGGTGAAACTGGGCGATCTCGCACAGTATGTGCTGGACAAGCGAATTCCGCTGGAAATCTGTCTTATCAGCAATGTGCATACGGGCGCCGCACTGAGTCTGGAGCAACATCCGTTCAAGATCCTCTATCAGCAGAAATTTCGGGTAACGTTGAACACGGATAACCGGCTGATGAGTGACACCAGCATGACCAAGGAATTCTCGGCCGCGGCGACAACCTTTGGGCTCACGATCGGCGACTTCGAAAAGATCACCATCAACGCGATGAAGAGCGCGTTCCTGCCTTATGGACAACGTTGCGACCTGATCTACAACGTCATTAAACCCGGATACGCCCGACTTCGCCACGAATGAGCCAATGGGCAGATATAAGGCGCCCGTTCCGCTGTCCATCTATTCCTTGTGACGCTGTTCCGCTTCCGCCAGCCATCCTCGGCGCAACTTCTGGGCGGGAATATTGGACAAATAAGGCTTGAGATCGAGGATTGGAGTCCCGTCGAGCATGTCGACTCCGCGGACGTGCAACCGAGATCCCTCGCGCCGGATTAGTTCAACGACCGTGAGTCCGATCGGATTGGGCCGCCTCGGAGAACGCGTCGCGAACACTCCGTGGGAACGATTGTCCGAGGGCGGTGTTCCCAGCAGTTCGAAGCCTCCGGCGCGGTCGAATACCCAGAGGACAATGAGGTGCGAAAAGCCCTCGATGTCGGTCAGTCCGGCTTCGTATTGCGGCAGAATGTCGAGTATTCCTTCCGCTTCATGTTGCGCACCCAGCCCTTTCGGGACCTGCTGCGTGTTGTGATATGGACTTCGAATATGTCCAATCGGTTCCGGTGAGAACATGACAAAAGTTTACCCGTACTGAAGGCAGACACCTTCGGGTTTTACACGCCAGAACTCAGAATCCCAGGGCGGGCCTGCTGAATCTAAGATGCATGCGCCGTCGCCAAGGGCTGGTGGTCTTTGTCTCGATCATCCAGTCGCTGCTTTTGTGTGCCCATTTTGTCCTTTACAAGACTTGGACGTTCCAGCTTCCTGCCAACGCGATTCCTGGAAAAACCTGGGTTGGCGCGACACTGGGCATCCTCTGCGTCAGTTTCGTTGCCGCTTCCCTGCTCGCTTTCCGTTACACCAACGTCTTCGTACGGACGTTCTACCGTGCCGCCGCCGTCTGGATGGGCCTTCTGAGTTTCCTTTTTCTAACGGCTGTTTTGTCTTGGATCATTTTCGGGATAGCCAGCATTGCCGGCGCGCAACTCCACTTCCATCGCATAGTGGAAGTCTGTTTCGGATTGGGCGCAGCCCTGGGTTTGCTGGGAGTTTTCAACGCGAGTTGGACTCGTATCACGCACGCGCGGATCCACCTGGAGAATCTGCCCGACGTCTGGCGCGGACGCAAAGCGGCGTTGATCAGCGACGTCCACCTCGGTCATGTACGCAACGGCAGCTTTCTGCGACGGATGGTGACGAAGATTCTCGAACAAGAGCCTGACGCGATCTTCATCGCCGGCGACTTGTATGACGGGACCGCCATTGACGCGCACAGCGCCGCAGCCCCGTTATCAGAATTGAAGGCTCCGCATGGCGTCTATTTTGTTGCCGGAAATCACGAGCAATTTGGAGACGACCGCAAGTACCTGAATGCCGTAGCGGCTGCCGGAGTGCGCGTTTTGCGCAATGAAAAGGTTGATTTGGCCGGCCTGCAAGTGGTGGGAGTGCCCTACAACCAAGCCTCAAACAACGGTTCGCTGGCGTCAGTTCTGCGACGTGTACCTTTGGATCACAACCGGGCCAGCATCCTTTTGACCCATGCGCCGGATCACCCAGATATCGCCGAGGCGGCGGGTTTTTCGCTGCAACTCTCGGGACATACGCACCTCGGCCAGTTCATCCCTTGGAGCTGGTTTGCGCGCCGCATGTACCGGCAGTTTGTCTACGGACTAAGCCGGATCGGCAAAATGCAGGTCTTTACTTCCAGTGGCGCTGGAACCTGGGGTCCGCCGCTGCGCCTTGGCTCAAATCCGGAGATTGTCGTCCTGCAGTTCGAGTAGAAAGATTTTCTGAAGCAGGTCTAGCCTACTTCGAGTGGTTCACGCCAGCCTGCGCATCCGGCCGATCATTCACCACTTTCCGCTGCCGCTCAGCTTCTTCCTCCGGGCGCTCGGTAATTCCCTGAGCCGGGCGTTTGGGAGTCCGTGTCGTGACCGATCCTTCGTGGGCTACGGTTTCCGATTGCGTATTGTGTTGCTGAGAAGTTCGGGGAGTCCGCCGAGGACTTCGATTCATGCCGGTCTGCGCGCCTTCCATGTGTTCGTACATTCTTTCTTCTGCTTGATTCTCTAAATCGCTCTGAGCGATTTCGAGGTCCGTCTGTTCTGGAACTGTGTTTTGCTCACTTTGTGTATGTGGACTTTTCTGCTTTGTCATTTTGAAAATCCTCGCTGCATACGAAAGATGTACGGAGTCGTTATAAGAGGAACCCGCGCACCCGTGTAAAGGCATCACCAACGCAACCCGAAGGTGACTGGAACGAAGGTGAGATCATTCCCGTGTGTTGTGAACATCCGGGAATAACGTGCCTCCCCGAACACTTTCAGGGGACTGTGCCCCAAGGGAAATTGGAGGCCAGCCCCAGCATTGAATCCCATCTTGTAAGTCGTCGCTGACCCTACGACTTGATCCACTCCGAAGGTGGCGGGGTAGCAATAGCCCCAGAAGGAATCACAGTAAAAGGAGTTGATGAGGCCGGGTTGAGTAAGGCTGAGATTGCGGTAATACACGCCCGGACCGGCCAATGCATACGGCTGAATATGCCAGTGGGGGGAGCCGTAGAAAACCGGCGTGATGCTGGCCGACCAGATCGTGGTGTATCCGCCAGGCTCTCCGAACCGCGCTAGGGCGGCATTGTTCAGGTTCCAGCGGTTGTAGTTGAAGTCGAGGTCCAGCGCGAAATTCCGAGTGGCTCTGTAGCCACCTCGCACGTCGATGTTCCAGCCAGTATTCACATTGTTGCCGCCGCGGCCTGCAGGCTCAGTGAAGCCTGCACCGACACTGGCGTCGATATGAGAAAAGGGTTCGGATTCCTGAGCGTAAGCCATTGCAAATGCACATACGCCGACAAACCCGAGAAGAAGCGCGAGAAAGTTGGCTTTCATGATCTAACTCCAGGGTTATAGATGCGCTGGCGGTTCGAGGAGTTTACAAATCAAGGCTAAGTCGGCTGCTTCTCGCAATGGGAATTGAGAGTAAACAGGGGGATTCTCGGTAGAACTCTGTAATACAAACAGGTGGACTCAGCGGGTTCGGCGCTTGGCCGATTTCTCAGTCTTTCCCATATCGTCCGCGGGTTCTTCCCCGGGGTTGCGACGTACGAATGAAATCCCACGTTTGAGTTCAGCGGTAAGATCGGTGGTGTCGGTTGCTACGTGCACCGGTTTTCCGGATTCACGGCCTAGCCACTGATTCAACTCGTCGGTCGTGGTGGTTACAAGGCGGCCCTGTCGCCGCACGGGGCATCCCCTGTGCGGCCCACCTTTGCACAACGGAAGTAGGCTGCCCCAGAAAACCTGCAATCTCTTGCCGGCCTTTGAGATCTCCGTGTTGTTGCATTGCAGCTTTGTTGCGGACTGCTTTCGCCATTCGAGTATCAGTGTTTCGTATCGCTCGGCGGCGTTAAGGATGCCTTCTGTTTCTCGACATCTTCGCGCCGCGACCCGGCGCAACTGGCGGTCCTTCAGGTCGGAACGCCCAGTTTCGGCAACAGCCACTGCGTCAAGACCAGGTAAGCGACAAGAAATGCGATTGTCCAGCCCCACTCATGCATATTTCAGTTGCTCCTCGCCTCGCACGCCGAGCTTGCGGAAAAATGTCATTATAGGGCACCAGTTCGTGAAGCCAGACTTGAACAAGTTTAATCCCACGAAGGCGGTAAACAGATACCAGTAATCACTGACCCAGTGTCCGAGGGCCAGGGACACGAGCACAAAGAAACCGCGCACCGCCCAACAGCGCAAAGGGAAGATCAGCCCAACCAGAATGCGGGTTCTCACTCCACTCCCGCAACCTCCGCCGGCTGCATCCACGCCGTCGTCTCGTTCACGATTTCGTACGTGGTATGAAAACTGGCGGTTTTCTGCACCATCGCGCCGACGGAACAATACTTCTCCTCCGAAAGGCGAATCGCTTCCTGCAACGCTTTTTCATCGATATCAATCCCGGTCACAACGTGGTGAATGCGCACAGCCGTGAACACCTGCGGCGGACGCTCGGCCTGATCCGCCTCGACCTTCACCTGATATCCGGTGATCCTCTGGTGATACTTTTGGCGCAGCACCGTGATCACATCAAAAGCGGTGCAGCCGGCCAGACCGGCGGCAACGAGTTCAATGGGTTTCGGCCCGCTCCCCCCGGCAGTATCATCCAGCAGCAGGTGGTGGCCACTGCCGGTTTGGGCCACAAACTGCCGTTGCAATCTAAAAGCCTGAGTAAGTTCAACTTGCGCGGAAATCATGGTTCCCTCCCTGCTTTACCGGTTCAGAAGAACACGAATAAATGCAGAAGTCAGTGATCTGTTACACACTATTTCCGGAAGTCCAACTGGAAGATTTTCAGACAGGAACAGCTCAGGATTGAGTTGCCAGGGTGGCGACAGCGCGCTTGTAATTCCGCACCAGTTCCTTGCGCAGCCGGGTGGCTTCCTTACTAGTCGGGCATTCAGCCGGAGCTTTGCGGCACTGCTCGATGGTGGCTTCCAAACTCGCTAGGAAGACCTGGCATGGCCCACAACCGCCAATGTGCTTTTCCAATTCTCCGCATAGGGAGTCATCCAGTTGATCGTCGAGGTAATTGGATAATTCGGCGAACATCTGCTTGCATCTCGCCGGTCTCGGAGCTTCCCCGCTGGAGATAACCGACGCGGCCGGTTTCAGTTTGCACGGCTTCCACGCGCTCATCAGCTCTTTGCGAACAAACAGTCTGGCGCGATGCAGCCTCACCCTCACGGTGCCTGGCCGCAGACGGGTAATCTCGGCTACTTCATCATCCGTCAACCCTTCCATATCCCGCAGGACGAGAACCATGCGGTACTGGGCCGGCAATCTGTGAATGGCCCCGCGCAACTGTGAGGCATTCTCACTGTGAATGGCGTAGGCTTCGGGGTCAATCCTGCCATCCGCGCTCAGTTGCTCCAGTTCTCTGCGATCGGGCATCAACTCTTCCAGCGAGAGCTCCCGCGCGGGAGCAAACTTACTTTTCCGGCGGCTCATCAGACAGCGATTCTTCGCCACTTTGTAGAGCCACACAACCAGCGCCTTGGGACTGTCGAATTTCGGAAGGTATGGGACTGACTTGAGCAGAACCTCTTGCATCGTGTCCTCAGCGTCCTCGCGCTGGCCGCACACTCGCATGCTGAAGGAAAACACCGTGTTCTGCAGCAAGGCGAGCGCCTGCTCCAGTGCCGCCTGATCCCCGCGGCGCAGCAACGCAACCGCCTGCTCGATATCGGCCCTCATTGGGCTAACTGTAGCATGAGAAAAACCTTTGAACTGTCCTCCTGGAGTCAGCAAGCAACGATGAAGTGCTAGCGATCTCCGTCTTCAATGACGGATAATTATTTCGTCATGAAGATTGATGAGCGGTTCCAGAGCGAGGCTGACAAGTATGCTGCCTACCTCGAAACTCCCGAAGGGCGGTTACGTCTCGATCTGCCGTTTGCTAATCTGCGGGAATTTCTCTCGTCGCCAGAAGCCACAGGGTCATCGCGCGCTCTGGATTTGGGGTGCGGCACGGGAGCCAACGGGCTGCGCCTGGCGCGACTGGGGTATGACGTGATGCTGATGGACTCCTCTGTGGCGATGCTGGAGATTGCGAAACGAGCCGCACAAGAAGCAGGTCTACTGGAGAAGATCGAAACAAAACAGCGAGACGCCAACCTGGCGGATCCTTTTGATGAAGCAGCGTTCGATGTGATTCTTTGTCACAATATTCTGGAGTTTGTCGAGGATCCAGTCGCTGTGTTACGCAGCGCTGCAGGGGCGTTACGAACTTCTTCGGGGATCCTGTCAGTTCTGGTGCGAAACCGTGCGGGTGAACTATTGAAAACCGCTATCCTGTCCGGAGACTTGGACGGCGCCGCAAATAGTCTCACCGCGGAGTGGGGCAATGAGGCTTTGTACGGCGGGAAGGTGCGATTATTTACGCCGGAGACCACGCGAACCATGCTGAAAGCGGCGTCACTCGAAGTGATCGCGGAGCGCGGTGTGCGGGTTGTGGCAGATTACTTATCCCCACGGGTTTCGCTCAGCGAGGAGTACCAACGAGTTTTTGAGCTGGAGCGCAAACTCGGCAGCCGGCCGGATTTTTCCGCAATCGCCCGCTACACGCACTTCCTGGCGCGTCGCGCAGACACGACGATTAGGGATGACGCATGAACCACGTCACATCACAGTCTTTATCATCCGCATCTCGTGCAACGGCACCTGATGCCGGGATTTCCCTCGGACTCGGGTTGACCAACGAGTGCAATCTGGCGTGCGCTTTCTGCTACCGCGATCCAGTTCGCACCGACCGTTTGTCTCTCGAGCAAGTGAAATCCGTGATGGAGCGGCTCCCCGTTCGCTCGGTGAATCTGGGCACAGGTGAGAACGGTATGCATCCGGAGTTCAAGGCGATATTGGGCTATCTGCGAACGAAACCGGTCAAGCTAACCATCACTTCCAATGGTCATAGTGTTTCCGTCCTGGAAGACGATGAACTGCGCGCGTTCCATGACATTGAGTTTTCTCTCGATTATCCGACGCAAGCCGAACAAGACGCACAACGCGGGCAGGGCAACTGGGAACTGATCCATCAACAGGCAAATCGATGCGTGAGGCTGGGGATACCGGTAACCGTCATCGCGGTGATGATGAAGTCGAACTACCTGCGACTGACGGATGTCGCCCGGGTAGCGAAAAACTTTGCCGCTCCCTTGCGAGTGAACGTGTACCAGGCAGTGCGATCCGACATCTATGCGTTGACCTACGAAGAGTACTGGGAGGGTTTTCGCGCCCTGTTTGCGCAAACGGACGTGATCGCAATCGGCGAACCGCTGGTTCGTGCCATGGTCGGCATGCCGCCGCGGCGAGGAGGATGCGGGGTCAGCACGGTGCGAGTTACGCCGCGTGCCACGACACAACCCTGCGTTTACTGGCCCGGATCGGGGGAACCCTTTTCAGATTTGATCTCGGCGGGATGCGACATTCTGAACTCGATCCCCTTCGAGCAGGCGCGGACACTTCCCCAAGCCTGCGAGCCTTGCGAGTTTCGGGATTCTTGCCATGGGGGATGCGCCGGACGGCGGCGATTGCAAGGCACACTCCTGGAGCCTGATACCTATTGCCCTATTATCCGGGGGCAACGCCCAACGCTGCCGATCCAAATGGCCGCTAACCGTGATCTCCCGAAGATGAGCAGTTCGTGCACTACGGTTGTGATTGCCAGAGACGAATGATCGAGCCTTCGCCTGGCATCTCTTGCCGATAACGGCGCTAAAGGTAAAAGCGAGACCTGTTGTCCTTTATTGTGCTTTGACCCAGCTATCGGAGCCAGCCAGCTTCACTGAGACATCAGAAATGAAGATGTGCAGAGGCTTGCCATCGGCGCTGCCACGGTGCTCGGTTGAGATCAGTACAGGACCCGCCTTCTTGTAGCCAGTCCACGTGGCAGTCACGACGCTGGGTTTTTGGGCACCGCCACGGTGGTAAACCATTTGCTGAACGCGGTTGTCCTTGCCGACGTAAAGATCCCAGGTATCACCGGGCGTGTACCCGCCAGCTTCGGCGGGATACTTCACTGAAACGAGGGTAGACGAACCGGCACCGATCGGCAGCTTCTTCATGCCTTGATCAGTGACTGTGGCGCTGGTGTCCCAATAAGCATGGAAAGGAAACAGAAGCCAGTAATTATCATTGACGAAAGACGGTTCGACTTCGTTCTTCACCTGATCGGATTGGCTGCTCAGTTGAGAGCTGTCATAAGTGACCTTGACCGGCTTGCCAGCTTTGTCCTTCCCTTCGTAGGTGATCTTGCCAGTCTTCGGCTCCCACTCCCACGCATGAGCAACTTTGAACAATCCAGGGATTTCACCGTTCCAGGTGTAGCGAATAGCGTCGACCTTGTCCCACGAATCGAGACCGTATGCCTTAGCGACGTGTTCGAGAATTGGCGGGCGCTGCTGTGCTTGAGAACTCGCAGGAACAATCAACAATACGCTGAAAGCTAAGAGGCAGATCGCGGCAAGTCGGCCCAAATTTCTCATGGACGTCGCTCCCCAATGAATCGAAATGGATGCCGTGTTGGATGAGCGCCCGGGATTTTAGATGCAGAAGTCTCATGCCGGCCCCATTTCCTTCCCCGAACTAGTCGGCCTGAGCAGAAGGTGCGGGCCGCATGAAATGGCGCAATGTAATGGTGACACCGGCGATTGCCACGCACCCATACTCCAGCAGCATCACCCAACCAGGAAGCGCGCCCCAGGGACGCCCTAGCGCGCGGAAGTGCCACATCACGTAGGTGGGGAGGATGCTCACGCTCCACACAATAATCAGCAGCGTCGAAGGTGACGTGAGAAATGGCAACAGCCAGAGCAGATACCAGGGAAATACGACGGGGGCGCACAAAAGCGTCGCAGCCATCGGCCAGGCAAATAAGTCTGGAGAGCACGCAGGGGCTGCCCTCCGCAACCAGATTGCAGTCATTAATCCCGCGAGCACCGCCAGGGCAGCCAGCAAGTGCGGAGGCGCGAATTGCGCGAGCATCGAAAAGACTGGGCCATTAAAACGGAAACTCCGGATATACGTGCCAAGCGAGCCGATTGGAACGCGGCCATGATTAAGAAATGGCACGTACAAGAGCGCGAAGAAGGCCGCGGCAAGAGCAGCGTCGCGAATGCGAACCCGCTTCCAGTATAACGGGAGCAATACAATGGGAAGGAATTTCACGGCTACCGACAGTGCCAGCGCCAATGCTGCAATGGAGCGCCACCTGCGCGCGAGCGCGGCGATAGAGATCACCAGGAGCAGCGTGCCCACAATGTCGATGTGGCCACTTCCCGCCACTTCGACAGCCAACAACGGATTCCAAAGAAACACAAGAACCAGGTGCGCGCCGCGTTTGCTGGTTCGCAAAAGGTCCAGCAAGACGAAAGCAAGTCCGAACTCGCACATCACAAAAGCCACTTTCAGAGCAGAGACGGACTCTTGAATCGCAGTTACGGCGCGGAAAAAAAGCTCCGCCCCTGGCGGATATGGGCTCGGCAGATCGGGATTGTTCAGGGTGCGTGTTTCCGCGGTGTGCAGACCTTTCATACCAGGGTCGCTGGGAATGACGAGGTACGGATTGTAGCCAAGGCGCTGTAGGCGTCCATCCCATACGTAGCGATGAATGTCATCGTCAGCGCCCGGGGGCAGCCGGAGAAATGCAACGTGCCACATAGCGGCCAGTACGAGTCCAACGATCACAAGGCGCCGGGGAAACGTTGGGGTAGAGAAGAACTCACAGACGGCCAGGAGATACGCGATCGCCGCAAGCGTCAAGCAGGCCATGAATCCCGGCCCGCCTCGGTCGCCGAAGTAGCGTGAGCAGAGAGTCAATGCGACGCACAGGGCGGCGCCAAATGCGTACACTCTCCATTCGGGCGGGAGCTTCACGATCCTGCGGCGCCCGTCCGTGAGACTGCCCGAGAACGCTCGCCCTCAAGTTCCCGCTCTTTAAGCCAGCGCGCCGTGCGTGGCGCCCTTTCCGGAGCCAGATGCAAGTCTTCTGCTAAGCGCGTCAGGTCGTCCGCGATATCAATGTCGTAAAAAGGAGCTGCGAAACCTACGGAAAGCTCCAGAGTTCGCGCGCGGGAGAGGAGCCGTTCCAGCGCACTACTTGTTCCCATTCCGTCGCTCGCGAACAGCGTGGGATACGAAGCCTTCGCGCCGATCAGATAGTAGCCTCCGTCGTGCGTTGGTCCGACGACCACGTCATGCGCGACCAGAGTTTCGAACGCCTCTTCGAGAACAGAAAGCGGCAGGTGTGGGCTGTCGCTGTTGAAGGCGATGACCCGGCGTTGGGAATGATCTGCGAAGTGGGCAAATACGGATGTGAGGCCAGCGGCGAGACCTTCCCCCTTCTGCGCCACTACCTTCACTTCCCTGCCGGCCAATTCCGCGAGCTGGTTTACATCGGACTCCGGGCACATGATCGCCACGTGCACGTCATTCAAGGACCACGCCAGCGCCAGCGTGTCCTGCAGAAGACAACAGTAAAAAGAAGTGACTGCCTCAGGAGAAAGGCTGGGAACCAGGCGGGTTTTGACCGAGCCCGGCCTCGGCGCTTTCGCCATTATCACCAGCACACCGTCGCTGGCTGAACGCACCGTTTCGCTTGAAGATTCCATAGACTATGAGGAAACAAGCCATAGAACAGCCCCACCCAAACCAAACCGGGCTGAATGGGGCACGATGCTTAATTTCGACTGCGGAAATAGTACCTCACGATCAAGCTGAGAATGAACCAGCCGGCGCCGATCGTGCCCTTCAGCGTACCGCTGATCTTTGATTTCCCTATACGAGGGTAATAACTCACCGGGACTTCCACTACGCGGAATTTGGCCAGGGCATCCCTTCAGGATCATCTCCACTGCCCAGCCGTAGCTGGCTTCTTTGAGCGCGAGCGAGCGCAGTACCTCAACGCGAGCGGCGCGAAAAGGACCGAGATCACTGATTTTCAGTCCGTAAAGGAGTCGGATCAGGCTGGCGGCGAGACGATTCCCCAGCACCTGGTGCCACGGCAATGCGGCAGCCGAACGCCGATCCTGCAAGCGGGAACCGAGCGTGATGTCTGCGCGGCCTTCCAGGATCGGAGCCAACAAGATCGGCAACTCCGAGGGGCGATCGCTGTAATCCCCGTCGAGGAAAACGACCACATCAGGTTTTTTTGCATTCGCCAGCCCAGTCAAACAGGCGCGCCCGTATCCCCGGCGAGGCTCTTGGATGACTTCGGCGCCCAGGCTGCGGGCGAGATCGGGCGTGCCGTCCGTCGAATTGCTGTCCACAACGATCACTTCAGTGACGAGATCGGAAGGTAAATCAGCAAGCACTCGGCCGATAGCCTGCGCCTCGTTATGGGTAGGAATGATGACCGACACTCGCGGACGTGAGTTCGCGATCACCACCACGGCGATGAAGGGAGCCGGCGTGCCAGCAGCCCATCGATGCCCCAGGTTCGACCGGCGCGTCCGACTGCGAGCGCCAATGCTGCGAGCAGCGGAACCAGCAACTCCCAAATCCATGCGGTTCCCCACTCGGAGACCCAGAGGCTTCCAAGGTAGAGGAAAGCCACGAACGCAGCCGGGCGCGTGAGCAGCCCGATGAGTAGCATGACTCCAAGTGAAATTTCTGTGACGGCTTGCAGCGGAGCCGCCATCGCGGCGTGGCTCGCCGCCATGCCCATAACCGCCTTCCACACTGCCGGAGAATGACTCTGCTTGATGTAGTAGTTGATGAGGCCGGCATATCCCGCAGGAGTGTACAAACCCTTAGCCAAATTTTCGAAGAAGACGGAGACGAACATGGCACCAATCGTCGCCCGAACAATAGCCAGACCTCTTGCCGCTTGAGGTTGCTGCAACACGGGGCTGATGTCACTGCGCAGTGGGGTTGTGATCGTCGTCATGGTGAGCCTCGTTCAATGGATGCTATACCAAATCACAAATATTCACAGATGCTGGCTAGAAGGCCAAAGGTCGAGTAGCGTAGGACGCAATTCCGTGGATTACAATTGCGCTTCTTGAATCGAGGACTAGATACGCTTGAGCGTGAAAAAAATGTCGCAGAGGGGGATGTTATCCGACGAATTCGCGCGTTGAAGGCTCGGCTCTTTCCGTCTTTATTTCTCCTCGGACTCCTGTCTGGGTGCTTATTTGCGCAAAGTGCGCCACCGACGCATATTCAGGGCTGGCTCATGCAGGACGCCAGCAAAGTTGGCGCTGATGCCCGGGTCGTCTCCAGCACACAATTCAAGCCGCAGGGATGGTATCTCGCAACTGTACCCGGGACCGTACTTACGACCCTCGTCAATAACGCGGTGTATCCCGAACCGCTGTATGGCGAAAACATGCGCGCCATTCCGGAGAGTTTGAACAAGACCAGCTACTGGTATCGAGCCGCAGTGAACGTGCCCACCGCCTACAAGGGACGGCACACGTGGCTGCATTTCGGCGGCGTCAACTACAGCGCGCAGGTCTGGGTCAACGGTCACGAAGCGGGGACGATGCGTGGCGCGTTCATCCGGGGCGACTTCGACATTACGACGTGGGTAAAACCGGGATCGGAGGCGGTGCTGGCCGTGCTGGTCTCGCCGCAGCCCCATCCCGGCGTGCCCCACGAGCACACCGTTGCGACGGGAGTGGGAGCGAATGGCGGCGAATCCGCGATCGACGGGCCGACCTTCTTGTCAACCATTGGCTGGGACTGGCTAGCCGCGGTGCGGGACCGCGATACTGGAATTTTTCTTCCGGTCACGATGGATTCCAGCGGACCGGTAATCTTGAAAGATCCATTTGTGACCGCGGACTTGTCTCCAGGGTACGACAGCGCAGATCTGCATATAGCAGCGACGCTGGAGAATAAGTCAGCGAAGCCAATCAGCGGTGTGGTGAAAGGAACGGTTCAGTTACTCAATTCGCAGGATCGGGCGATCACGTTTGAAAAGCTAATAACCATTGCAGCGAGCGGGACGGAAATGCTCACGCTGGACACCAAATCCGTGCCGCAGTTGCGAGTCAGCGCGCCGAAGCTGTGGTGGCCCAACGGCTACGGTCCGCAGAATCTGTACACGCTGACGCTCAGCTTCGAGGAAAGCAAGAAGACATCGTCAAGCGAAACCCGCCAGTTCGGAATTCGCAAAATCGAATACCAGGTGCCGGACTCGGAAAATCTCACGCTCGTGGTGAATGGAGTTCGGGTCATGGCACGCGGAGGCAACTGGGGGCTGGATGAGGCCATGAAGCGAGTCACGCGCGAGAGGCTCGATGCGCAGTTTCATCTTCATGCCCTGGCCAACCTGAACATCATCCGCAACTGGGTGGGACAGAACACCAGCCCCGACTTCTACGACATGGCGGATAAATACGGGATGCTGCTGTGGGATGAATTTTTTCAGCCGAATCCGTTTGACGGACCGGACCCGACTGACATTCCTACTTATGTTGCCAACGTTACGGACAAAGTAGTGCGATACCGCAACCATCCGTCGATTGCGGTATGGTGCGCGCGCAATGAAGGCTATCCGCCGAAAGAACTGGATGAGCAATTGAGGGCGCTGATGGGCAAGCTGGATCCTACGCGGTTGTACCAGTCGAATTCGGCCGAGGGACGGGGAGTGTCGTCGCATGGGCCGTATTACTGGCGCGCACCGCGATTTTTTTATCCGCTGAACGAAAGCTTCAAGACGGAGACGGGTTCGGTATCGGTGCCGACGATCGAATCGATCCAGGGAATGATGCCGCAGAAGGATTGGGAGACGATTAACGATGACTGGGCGCAGCACGACATGGCTGCGGGAGCGCAGAGGGGAAACGAATATCCGAAGACGCTGGCGGAGCGCTATGGGCACATTCGCAACCTGGCAGACTTCGTGAGGAAAGCGCAACTGGCGAATTACGAAGCATTCCGCGCCATGTATGAAGGGCGAAACGCGAAGATGTTCAAGGAGACTACAGGAATTATCACCTGGATGAGCAACCCGGCGCAGCCCAGCTTCGTATGGCAGCTTTACCACTACGATCTGGAGCCGAATGCGGCCCTGTATGGCGCAAAGAAAGCGGCGGAGACCATCCATGTGCAGTTGAATGAGATCACGCGCGCGATTGAAGTCGTCAACAATCGTCCGGATGCGCTGAAGGCGGCGAACGTGCAAGTGACGATTTATCGATTTGACGGGACCAGGGACTCGCATGAGGTTTATCCCGTGGCGGACGTTCCGGGCAGCACGACCATGAAAGTGGCGCAACTGGAAGTGAGCGCACGAATTACTCCGTTGTATTTCATCAAACTGGATTTGACGGATGCCGCTGGGCGGTCGCTCTCGACGAATCTTTACTGGCAGCACGTGGCACAGGATCAGTTTGATGGGCTGATGGATCTTCCTACGGTCGTTCTGGACGCGCAGGCTGATGCGCGGACTGACGGAGATAACACGGTAGTCACAGTTACATTGCGAAATGCTACTGCGCACGTTGCTCTGCTGACGCATTTGCAGCTCCAGCAGAAGAAAAGCGGGCGGCGGGTGCTGCCCGTCTTTTATTCGGATAATTACATCTCCCTGGTACCGGGGGAGAGTTGCACAGTTTCGATTGAAGCGGCTACCAAGGATTTGCAGGGGGAGGAAGCTCTGGTCGAGGTAGACGGGTACAATGTGGACGTTAAACCGTTAGACGGACCGGTGGGAGTGGCACTCAATTTGAATGCGCAGCCTTCACATTGGCCGGAGTCCGGGATTGTTCCGTGACGTTTGTACCCGGAATCACACGAGGCGCCCGCGCCGGGTTCTCTGAAGCAACAGCTACATCCGTCACTGGCGCATCTCTGGATTTTTTCCATATCGTGGGCGAATGTCAGTAGATTCCGCCGCCCGCCTGCGTCGAGCTTAGAACTCCAGCATTGGCGGAAACGGTGTACATTGTCCCTCCGTTGCCCCTCCAATTGGGCACATTGAAACTACCCGAGGAATTGATGCGATACACGGAGATATTTCGGTATGTCAGGGGAACTCCAGGCTGGCACACTTGGGTCGCGCCCGGAGCCTGCAGAAAATACACTGTGCTATTTCCCACAACGGAGCCGTTCCCTTTGCTGTCGAGCAGCAGCGCAGTTTGTTCGTCAATCGCAATGTCGCGGGGAAGGCTGGCCCAGCCGTTGTTGTAGATCCGGCAAAGGAAGGCGAGATCGCGGCCCATGCGGTCGCGAGTGACGAAGTGCGGGTCATCGATGAGCCCCTGGAGGATGGAGATGTTGACGAAGTTCTCTCCCAGAGTGATGTACTTGTTGTATGGATTCGCAAGTGCCTGAGTGGAAGTAACGCCCTGGCTCGCGAGCGCGGTGTAGACAAATTGCGAGAGCACATTCATACCAGCGCTGGTGCCGCCGATAGGCACACCTTGAGCGATCAAGTTGTTCAAGGCCGATTCGACCGGAGTTCCCTGCCAGAAGTTGATGTAATTGGATTGGTCACCGCCCGCGATCCAGAGCGCTTCGGCATGCTGGATGGTGCTAACTACGAAGGGATCGTTGGCTGCGGTGGAGTTCGGAATGATCAGGGTGGCGACTGAGTTTTCCTGCGGGCAGAGTTGCTGGATGTAAGGATTGTAAGCGTCCGTTCCGGCGGCCCGAATCACCAGGAAATCTCCATTGCCGCTACGCTGGCACATCCACAGAAAGGCGGCATCAACGTCGGTTCCACCGCCCATCAGTACCGTGCCCGCGGTGGTTGCGGTGGTCACGTCAGTGGAATTGCCCACGCGAAAATAAGAATACTGTTTGGCGGCGAAGGCGCTGGCAGAGAGAAGGCAGATGAACAGTACGAGCGCGATTGTCTTCATTTGGACCTCCAAAACGCCGCAACACTATATTCCCGGCGCAAATTGACTGCAACTCCCTGCGATGCTGCTTGACAACGCTGGCGCCCCCGGATAAACGTGTGAACGGATTTGGAGGAAGGCCTTCATGAAATTGTTCAGCACTGTTCTGTGTTCCTCGATCTTACTGGCGAGCACAACTGCGGGTTGGGCACAGACCGATGGCGCGCCACTCGCCTATCCCAAGGCAAAGGCTGTCGATCAGGTGGACGATTATCACGGAACCAAGGTCGCCGACCCTTACCGCTGGCTGGAGGACGCGGACTCGCCGGACACGAAGGCATGGGTGCAGGAAGAGGACAAGCTGACGTTTTCATACCTGGAGAAAATTCCTTATCGCGGGGCCATTCGCGACCGGCTGCTGAAGCTTTGGAACTACGAGCGGTTCACCACGCCGGAGCAGGAGAACGGAAGATATTTCTACCAGCATAATAACGGGCTGCAGAACCAGAATGTGCTGCTGGTTTCTGAATCGCTGAATGCGGAACCGCGAGTACTGCTGGATCCGAATACGCTGTCATCGGACGGGACGGTTGCGTTGGCAGGGGCGTCGATCACCGATGATGGAAAGTTGATGGCGTATGCGACCGCGCAGTCGGGATCGGATTGGCAAGAGTGGCATGTGCGGGATGTGAGCAGCGGGAAAGACTTGCCGGACGTGCTGCAGTGGTCAAAGTTTTCTGGCGCGGCGTGGAGCAAGGATGACAAAGGATTCTTCTATAGCCGTTATGACGAGCCCAAAGGGACGGCGCTGCGGGATGCGAATTACTTCCAGAAACTTTATTTCCACCAGGTGGGAACATCGCAAGCGGAAGACAAGTTGGTCTACGAGCGTCCCGACAACAAGGAACTGCTGTTTGGGGGAACGGTCACCGACGATGGGCGATATCTAGTTATTCATGTATCGCAGGGGACGTCGCCTAAGAACCGGCTGTACTACAAAGATCTGACGAAGGCGGATGCTCCCGTCGTGAAATTGCTGGACGATTTTGATGCGCAGTATCTATTCGTCGATAACGATGGGCCGGTGTTCTGGATACAGACCGATCTGCAATCGCCGCGAAGCAAGCTGATTGCGATTGATACCCGCCATCCGGAGCGAGCGAACTGGAAGACCATTGTGCCTGAGAGCAAAGACAAGCTGGAGCAAAGTACGGTTGTGGACAACCGATTTTTGCTCAGCTATCTGAAGGACGCGCGGACCGAAGTTCGAGTGTACGACCTGCAGGGTAATGCGATCTGGAATGTGGATTTGCCGGGTATTGGAACGGCTATCGGTTTTCAGGGTAAGAGGGCAGATAAAGAGACTTTTTATTCATTCACCAGCTTTATTTCGCCGACCACGGTTTATCGCTACGAGCCGTCGTCGGGAAAGAGTTCCGTTTTCAAGCAGCCCAAGGTCGATTTCGACGCTTCGCAGTACGAGACCAAGCAGGTGTTCTACAACAGCAAGGACGGCACGCGTGTGCCGATGTTCCTGACCTACAAGAAAGGACTGAAGCTGGATGGGCAGAATCCGACTTTACTGTATGCCTATGGCGGGTTCGACATTTCCCTGACACCGTCGTTTTCCGTTCCGAATCTGGTTTGGCTGGAGATGGGCGGGATTTATGCCCAGCCAAATCTGCGCGGCGGGGGCGAGTACGGAGAGGAGTGGCATCTGGCAGGGACCAAGGCGCACAAGCAAAATGTCTTTGACGACTTCATTGCGGCCGCGGAGTGGCTTATGGCCAACAAGTACACCTCCACACCAAAGCTGGCGATCCGGGGCGGAAGCAATGGCGGATTGCTCGTGGGAGCTTGCTTGACGCAACGTCCGGATTTGTATGGTGCGACTCTGCCTCATGTGGGTGTGATGGACATGTTGCGCTTTCAGAAGTTCACCATCGGGTGGGCTTGGACTTCGGACTATGGCTCTTCGGATAATCCGGAGGACTTCAAAGCTTTATACGCTTATTCTCCGCTACACAATTTGAAGCCTGGGACGAAGTATCCTCCGACATTGATTGCCACTGCCGATCACGATGACCGCGTGGTGCCGGGACATAGCTTCAAGTTCGCGGCGAACATGCAGGCGGATCAGGCAGGCCCGGCTCCGGTGTTAATCCGCATCGAAACCAAGGCGGGACACGGAGCGGGAAAACCGATTTCGAAGATCATCGATGAGACCGCCGATGAGTGGTCGTTTGTGGCATACAACCTGAAGATGGATGTGAAGCTGCAATGAGCGCGGTTGCCCAGGGCTTGTCTGTACATCCGAGTCGGGTGAAAGGACCGGGGCAACGCAGCAAGTCAGGGGAATCGGATTGTGTACTGAGCGGTTCGCTCTGATAGGATTCATCGCGGAGGGTGTCCGTGGCCAAACTTGTACTCATCAAAACTGCACCGAGCGATACTTACATCAATCCCGAACATGTTGTCTGCATTGAAGCGGTGGGAACGGGCTCTCGGATCACAATGTCAGACGGAAGAGACTTCACCACGCCCGACGATAAGGACAGCGTCGCAGTACGCCTCTCGCAATAGTGTTCCCTGACATCCTGCAGAAGTACGATTATTTTGACGCGAGCCCTAGGCCGATCTGCGCGCGCGATCCCGCAAATTCTGGCATTTTGTTAGCTATTTCCCGCGGTTCGCAATCCCCCAAGTCCGTATGCTTCCTGCAACCTAGAGGTTTCTCCGCTCGGCATCATCCCTGCAACCCTGTAAGGCGCATCCACATCGAAATGGGGCTACAGAAAGTGGAGGGCTTGATGGGAAAGCTTCCCTTGCTTGGGCTTTTCGGACCCCTATCCATCTTCATATCGGCCGCGTACCTTTTGAGTTGCCAGTCTTCTCCGTCTTCTTTTTCTCCCGGTTCTTCTCCCGCACCTGTCCCCACCGGGCCGGTCCAACAAAAAACCGCCAATGTTACCGGTGTGTTGATGTGGAAAGGTGATCCGTCCGGCTCGGGCAACTACGCGAGCGAAATAACTCTAACGCCCGCAAACGTGAACGCGTCACAGTTCGGGCGTTTGGGAACTTTTCCCGTGGATGGGATTCCCATCGCGCAACCGTTGTATGTCTCGGGGCTCGATATGGGCGCTGCGGGGACCCACGACGTCGTGATTGTGGCCACAGAACACGACAGCGTGTATGGGTTCGATGCTGACCATCCCGACGCTGGGTCGTTGTGGGAACGGCACTACGTGGATGCAGCGAACGGAATTACGCCGATGCCCGACAGCTTCGGCGGTCGTACCACGCTGGGCGGCGAAGTCGGAATTACAGGCACCCCGTTCATTGATGCAGATACTGGCGCGCTCTATTTTGTGACCACGCTGTCTCGGAATGGTGTGCCCGAACAGTGGCTGCGAGCTGTCGACATCCGCAACGGCAAGGATTATGGGCCAGGAAGCGTACAGATTCAGGCCAGCGTTGCGGGTGATGGAAGGGGAAGCGTGAACGGGCAGATCGCATTCGACCCTTCGAACCAGAACCAACGAATGGGCCTGACCGAGGTTGGCGGCGCAATCCTTGTAGGCTGGGGATCATTTTCCGATTGGGGTGTTTATCACGGCTGGTTGATGGCTTACGATCCCACCACTCTGAAGCAGATCGCGGTATTCAATCCCACTCCGGAGGCCCAGTCGACGGATTCGGCGGCAGGACCATCGGATTACGGCGGAGGCGGAGCCTTTTGGGGAGGTGGAGCAGCCCCCGCGCTTGATACAGCGGGGAACATTTACCTCAACGCGGCGGATGGAAGCTTCAACGCCGACCAGGGTGGAAGCAATTATGGAGACACCATGCTCAAGTTGAAATTGAGCGGAAGTGCCTTCAAAGTCGTGGACTGGTTCACGCCCTCCAATGCCGCATGCATCGATCTTCATGATCTCGAACTTGGCTCCGGGGGAGTGGCCTTGCTACCTACGGACATCAGCAACGGCATCGCGCTCGCCGCCGCATTGAGCAAGGAGGGCCGCCTGTTCCTGGTGAACACCGCGACGATGGGAAAGTTCAATGCCGGTGGCGACAACCAGATTCCGCAGGAGTTTATGGTCGGGCAGTACACCTGCTCGGACGCGGTCACGGGGGATGTAGCCGAAGGGCCGAATTGGAACCGGCTATACGGAAATCCGTCGTATTGGAACGGCAATATCTATCTGGGAGCGTCAAATATGCCGCTCCAACAGTTTCATTTTGAAAATGGCGTGCTGAACCCAACTCCGTCAGCGATAGCGCCCAGCCCGTACGGGTTGCGCGGGGGTAACAGCGTGGTCTCATCCAATGGAACCGAGGGGGGAATCGTGTGGGTATATGAGAAGACTGCTGCGGGAGCGGGCGTCCTGCACGCTTACGACGCTCGCGATATCTCCAAGGAGCTTTGGAATAGCAGCATGAATACTGGCCGGGATGGATTGGGGCAAGGGATCGGATTCGGAACGCCAGTGGTTGCTGAAGGGCGGGTGATTGCCGCCTACGATTCCGCCGTTGCCATTTACGGACTTCTTCAGTAAACGAAACATAGGCGTGCCAGCGACGGAGCCTACCGGCGGCAGAAAACCGATTCTTTACGCCAAATTGGGAATGCGAATTGCTCTACTGTGTTTCATGGTTTGACCCGCCTACTGCTACGTGTTATAAATTTCCGTTTTGCGCTGGTACGCCGAGGTTAGAGACTAACTGCTCTATTTCTTAGCGGCGTCGTGCAGGAGTCGATCCGGCGCAAGACCCGACGCGGCCAAGCTTCATCACTCCTTTCGGTCTTGCGGTGGAAGCGTGTTCGGAATTCCGGAAACAATCTCAGGCTTTTTTGGCGTGCTCAGGGCGCGGGTCGGGAGATTGGGTCTGGATGACGAACCTAAACACGTTTGAATTCCTGAAACCGTTTAATTCGGAGGATCTTATGACCAACTGGCTTGCCACGGCTGCGGTAATTTCCCGCCGCATGGCGACGAAAATTTCGGCTGTAGCCGCGCTGCTTACTGTAGGCACGGTCTCCGCCTTAGCCCAACCGGAATCGGCAGGCGGCGAGGCTTCACTAAAGCTGCCGGACTTGTCCTCAGTCAGTTTTTTCAATGGTTCGATCGACGGACACAGGCTGTTGCTGGTCGGCATCCTGTTCTGTCTCGGCGGGCTCGGCTTTGGCATGGCGATCTACATGCGCCTGAAGAACTTGCCCGTGCATCGGGCGATGCGGGAAATCTCTGAGTTGATCTACGAAACCTGCAAGACCTACCTAGTAACACAAGGCAAGTTCATTCTGCTGCTGTGGGCATTTATTGCGGTCATTATTGCGGCCTATTTTGGGTGGCTGTCGCCGGTTCCGGGAAAGTCGGTTGCCTTGACACTGCCTATTATTCTTGGATTCAGCCTGGTTGGAATCGCGGGAAGTTATGGCGTGGCCTGGTTCGGCATCCGGGTGAACACATTCGCGAACTCGCGAACGGCATTCGCTTCCCTGCCTGGAAAGCCTTATCCCGTATACCAGATTCCGCTGGAAGCGGGCATGAGCATCGGCATGATGCTGATCAGCGTTGAACTTCTCATCATGCTGTTCATCCTGCTGTTTGTGCCGGGTGATTACGCCGGCCCGTGCTTCATCGGATTCGCGATCGGTGAATCCCTGGGCGCAGCCGCCCTGCGCATCGCGGGCGGAATCTTCACCAAGATTGCCGACATTGGGTCGGACTTGATGAAGATCGTGTTCAAGATCAAGGAAGACGACGCGCGCAATCCGGGCGTTATTGCCGACTGCACGGGAGACAATGCGGGCGACTCGGTTGGCCCTTCGGCCGACGGATTTGAAACCTATGGCGTGACCGGCGTTGCGCTGATTACGTTCATCCTGCTGGGAGTGAAAGATCCAAGCGTGCAAGTGCAGTTGCTGGTTTGGATTTTTGTCATGCGCGTAATGATGCTGGTTTCGAGTTCACTTTCGTACTTCCTCAATGGCGCGATCGCCAAGGCAAAATACGGGTCGTCGAACGAGATGAACTTCGAGGCGCCGCTGACCTCGCTGGTATGGATCACCTCGCTAGTATCGATTGCGCTGACCTACCTGATTTCGTACTACACGATTCCGATGCTAGGAACAGATGGCTCGCAGTGGTGGAAGCTGTCGACGATTATTTCGTGCGGGACACTGGCGGGTGCATTGATTCCAGAACTGGTTAAGGTATTCACTTCCGTCGAATCACGGCACGTGAAGGAGGTCGTGACCTCGGCGGAGGAAGGTGGAGCATCCCTTGGCATTCTGTCGGGATTCGTGGCAGGAAATTTTTCGGGATACTATCTCGGGCTTTCGATGATGTTCCTGATGGCAATTGCCTACTACGTGAGCACGATGGGGCTGGCTGTGGCTGCAGGAATGCTGGCGCCGGCCGTGTTCGCGTTTGGCCTCGTGGCGTTCGGATTTCTGGGCATGGGCCCGGTCACAATCGCTGTGGATTCCTACGGTCCGGTGACGGACAACGCGCAATCGGTGTACGAGCTTTCGCTGATCGAGGCGGTGCCCAACGTGCAGTCCGAAATCCAAAAAGACTTCAACCTTTCCGTCAACTTCGAGCGCGCCAAGCACTTGCTGGAAGCAAATGATGGAGCGGGCAACACGTTCAAGGCCACGGCCAAGCCAGTGCTGATTGGCACGGCTGTGGTCGGCGCTACCACCATGATTTTCTCCATCATTATGGCGCTGACCAACGGGCTCACTGATACTGAGGGTGTGGGCAAGCTCTCTCTGCTTTACGCCCCATTCTTCTTGGGCCTGATCACCGGTGGAGCGATGATTTACTGGTTCACAGGCGCTTCGACGCAGGCGGTGACTACGGGCGCGTATCGCGCGGTGGAGTTCATCAAGGCCAACATCAAACTCGAAGGCGTGGAGAAAGCTTCGGTTGCGGACAGCAAGAAGGTGGTGGCGATCTGCACCCAGTATGCGCAGAAAGGAATGTTGAACATCTTCATTGCGGTGTTCTTCGCCACGCTGGCCTTCGCGTTCGTCGACCCATTCTTCTTTGTGGGTTATCTGATCTCGATCGCTATCTTCGGCTTGTATCAGGCTATTTTCATGGCGAATGCCGGGGCCGCATGGGATAACGCCAAGAAGATTGTCGAAGTCGAGATGAAACAGAAGGGCACGCCGTTACACGATGCGACTGTCATTGGTGATACGGTGGGCGATCCGTTCAAGGATACGTCTTCTGTGGCGCTGAATCCCGTGATCAAATTCACGACATTGTTTGGATTACTGGCGGTGGAATTGGCTGTACGGCTGGCCAGCGATCAGGGTCAGACGTTGACTCGGATCTTGGCGCTCGTCTTTTTCGTGGTCTCGTTCGCATTCGTGTACCGATCATTCTTCGGGATGCGGATTAAACAAGGGGCGTAGCAGAAGGCATTTCAGTATGCGGCATCCGGCTTATCCCGGATGCCGTTTTGTGTGATTAAGCATGGCAATGCACGGCGGTTTGGCAGTCTAGTTTCGCTCGACCCAGCGATTGCGGGTGTCTCTACACGCTCAGAACGACTGCTTCATTTTGGATTTGACGCTGTGGGCTAGCTTTTCGATCTGTTCGGCTTTTTTCAGAGCATCTACCGACATCACGCCCTCGCCTTTGCTCTGCAGGTAATCGTTCAATTCCTGGGTCAGCTGGGCTAATTTCTCGCCGTCCCGTTTCATTTCAGCCTGGCGTTGAAGGTTGGCAGCAATCGCCTGTTTTCTCTGGACCTCGCTGCCAGTCGTGACCGGGACATTGCCCATACCCTGGCTCTGCGAAACCGCCGGCGGGAGGTGGATCTGTTGCGCAGAGCTGGCGCCGATCCCCGCAAGCATCATCGCTACTAGGGTCAAAATTGAAATCGACTTTGACATAAGGACCTCCCTGCAGACTACGGGAATTATTGCGCGGGTCGGGCTGCGAAACAATAGGGTTGAACTTGGAACAAATGGGATCGGGCCCGCGACTCCAGAATCGGCGCTGGTCGGCAGAGTGGAGATTTGGGGTGACTACGGCCGCGCAGCCGGTGAGCTTCTAGTTGGGTCCCTTCATTTTGTCTTTCACGCTTTTCGCCAGTTTCTCGATCTGTTCGGCTTTCTTCACGACGTCGACTGACAGAACATTCTCGTCCGACTTGTCGACATAAGATTTCAACTCCGTCGTGAGCCTTAGCAATTTATCGGTGTCGTTCTTCAGGGCGGCAACGCGGTCCTTGGCGGCTTTCTTCTCCATTTCATGAGCCAGGCGGGCGTGGGCTTCATCGGCCTCAGTCGCAGGCGAGTTCAAGTCGCCGGGATTGACCACGCGGGGATCCTGCGCGAAACAGGACACAGAAAACAGGACGAGTGTTAGAACCCAAAGAGGTCGAAAGGATTGCACGGAAACCTCGCAGCGGCAGATCGGCTCTAGAAAATTATACGTCGGCGGGAAAGGCGATCACCACAGCTGGAGGCTACAGGCGGGAACTGCGGGGCGGACGAGGCGTCCACCCCTACAGAATTGCTTACAGGGCGCTCATGTTGGCCAGGAATTCGCCATTGGATTTCGTCTTGCTGAGTTTATCGATCAGCAGTTCCATGGCTTCTACGGGCGAGAGCGGGTTTAGCACCTTGCGGAGAACCCAGATTCTCGAGAGGTCTTCCTTTGGGATAAGAAGTTCTTCCTTCCGGGTGCCGGAGCGCTGGATGTCGATGGCCGGGAACACGCGCTTGTCCACGAGTTTGCGCTCGAGAATGATTTCGCTGTTGCCGGTGCCCTTGAATTCTTCAAAGATCACGTCGTCCATGCGGGAACCGGTGTCGATCAGGGCGGTAGCGATGATAGTCAGAGAGCCGCCCTCTTCGATGTTGCGGGCGGACCCGAAGAAACGTTTCGGGCGCTGCAGGGCGTTGGAGTCGACGCCGCCGGAGAGCACTTTGCCGCTGGGCGGAACGATGGTGTTGTAAGCACGCGCCAGACGGGTAATCGAATCGAGCAAGATGACCACATCGCGCTTGTGCTCCACCAGTCTCTTGGCCTTTTCGATCACCATCTCGGCGACCTGGACGTGACGGGCAGCCGGCTCGTCGAAGGTCGACGAAATCACTTCGCCTTTGACCGACCGCTGCATGTCAGTGACTTCTTCCGGGCGCTCGTCGATCAGCAGGACCATCAGGACGACTTCTGGATGGTTTGTGGTGATGGAATTGGCAACGTTCTGCAGCAGCATGGTCTTGCCGGCGCGCGGTGGAGAAACGATCAGGCCACGCTGGCCTTTGCCGAGCGGCGTGAGCAGGTCCATGACGCGGGCGCTGGCGTTGTCGCGCGTCGTTTCCAACTTGACGCGCTCCTGCGGATACAGTGGCGTCAGGTTGTCGAACAAAATCTTGTTGCGGGCTTCGTCAGGAGATTCGAAGTTCACGGCTTCGATCTTGACGAGCGCGAAGTATTTTTCGCCTTCATGGGGCGGGCGCACCTGTCCGCTGATGGTGTCGCCGGTCTTGAGATCAAACTTACGGATCTGGGACGGGGAGACGTAGATGTCGTCTGGCCCGGGAAGGTAATTGTAGTCGGGCGAGCGAAGGAAGCCGTAACCGTCGGGCAGGATTTCGAGGACGCCTTCGGCAAAAATGTGGCCTTCTTTTTCGCTCTGCGCCTGCAGGATTTTGAAGATGAGGTCCTGCTTGCGCATACCGCTGGCACCGGGCAGATCCAAGGTCCTTGCGATCTTGGTCAACTCGGTGATGTTCTTTTCTTTCAGTTCAGCAATGGTCATTGATTCACCTGAACCCGTGCACTAGAGCATTCGGTAGTGTCGACGGGAGATTTTCAAAAAGGAGGGGACTCAGGAAAGATGCGAAATATACAACGCCAGGCAGGAGGGCGGGGCTGGTTTAAGCAGCCCGCCGTTGTGCCTCGGCAACGTTCTCTGGTTCCGACAAAACTGCCTGCCGCTCCGAGTCAGCGATCCGGTCCAATACGCCGTTCATGGTTTCCTGGATGCGAGTGCTGGGCCGGTGGAACTTCCGCGTGGCCTTGGAGGCAAGCTGACAAAGCATATAACGATTGCGAAGAGTCTGTAAAGCGTCAAACACACGATCAGAGCGCATGAGCGGTAGTTCTCCTTACTATATGATTGTGGCCTTTCGCCTGTCCTTTCGCTAAGGAGGGTGACCGGAAACCCCAGTTTCCGACCTAAGTCACTGATTCCGATTAGGTTGTAAAGGATTCAGCGTAAAACTCACTCAGTTGAATAGATGCGCCGGGGGGCTTCGAAGATGCTCGATTTTCCGGGCTAAGCTCTGCGGCGGAGGTGAATACAACGGCACCTAAGAGCTCCGGTGTCCCTCGGAACACGCTAATTTAGCTGCACCAAGCGAACAGGTCAAGCGATTATTTGTAAACTCATCGTAATCTCGTGTGGAAAACAAACCATTTTGGGCCAAGCCATGCGATATCAATGAGTTATCCCGTGGGCACACCACCGCAGAGGGGGCTATTTGGCTGGGTACGCGATGTAGGAGAATGGGGTCATGAATGGAGTAAGGATGGACGCTTGGCTGTGGGCCGCGCGTTTTTTCAAGACGCGTACCTTGGCAAAAAAGGCTTGCGAGTTGGGCAGAATCCAGACAAACGGGAACCTGGCGAAGGCGGCACGGGAGGTCCGGGTAGGCAACATGCTGCGCGTAATCAACGAGGGTGGCGAATTCGAAATCGAGGTTCTGGGATTGAGCGAGGTGCGCGGCCCGGCACCCGAAGCGCAGAAGTTGTATCGAGAAACCGCGGCCAGCAAAGAAAATCGGCAGAAGGTCGCGGCAGAACGAAGGGCGGCACGGGAGTTCGAGATTTTGCCTGCGGCTCGACCGTCCAAGCGGGATCGAAGGAGGATTATCCAGTTTCGAGGCAGAGGATGATGTCCGCTGCCGGGTGGTTTTCCCTTCTACAGGAACATTCTTATTGACAGAACAACGGGCGGGGAACAGGATTCATGCGTTTTATTAAAACCTTTCAATAGGAGACTCCTCGATGAGACCTCCGGCCTCTGCTTCGCCTCGCAGCCAGCATTTCCTCTCGACGCTTGTAATTTTAGCCCTTGCACTCAGCAGCGCAGCGGTCGCTCAATCCGCGTTCGTGCGTGTGAATCAGGTCGGGTACGTGTCGGGCGCGGCGAAGCGCGCGTATCTCATGTCTTCGGGCGTGGAAAGCGGTGCTACATTCGTAATCAAGAATTCCATTGGCTCGACGGTGTTTGGGCCCGCGGCCGTGGGCGCGAATCTTGGATCGTGGAGCACGGCGTATCCGGACATTTATGCCTTGGATTTCGACAGCTTCGTTACCGCCGGTACGTACACCATCAGCGTAAGCGGATCGATCGCGGCGTCCTCACCAACTTTCAAAATTGATACGGCGGCGAACGTTTACTCCGGTGCCCTGGGCAACAGCTTGTTCTACTACCAGAACGAGCGGGACGGCCCGAATTTCATCGGCACGGCATTGCGCACGGCTGCGGCCCACCTGAACGATCAGAGCGCAAAGGTATACGTAACTCCGAACGTAAATAACAACGGGCGCTTCTCTGGCGATCTCGCCCCGGCAACGTTCAATGGAACTCAGCCGGTCATCAACGGAGCCGGCGGGTGGTGGGACGCGGGCGACTACCTGAAGTTCGTGCAGACCACCAGCTACACGGTCGCGCTGATGCTCGTGGGGGTGCGGGATTTCCCCAACCAGATGGGTGCGAGCGGGGTGACGCAGAACAGCCTGCACTGGCCCGATGAAGCGAAGTTCGGGGTCGATTGGCTGCAGGAAATGTGGGACGACACCAATCAGATTCTGTATTACCAGATGGCGATCGGGAACGGCAATGCGCAAACCGTGAGCGATCATGACATCTGGCGCCTCCCGCAGGCGGACGACACCTACGCAGGATGCAGCTCGAATTACCGGTACATTTGCCACCGTCCGGTGTTCGTGAATCCGGCGGCACTAAGCGGATCCGCAATCCAGCCTGCAGCCAAGATCAGCCCCAACCAGGCGGGCAGGCTGGCTGCCGTTTTCGGGCTCTGCTATCACATCTATCAGACGAGTAATCCTTCCTACGCAAACCAGTGCCTGTCTTCGGCGGAGCACATCTTCGATCTGGCGAACACCGCGCCGAGCGGCAATTTGCTCACTGGGATTCCGTTCAGCTTTTATCCCGAGACGGAGTGGCGCGACGATATGGAACTCGGAGCTGCCGAACTTTACTTCGCGGTGCAGGGATGCGGAAGCAGTTGCCCCATTAACCTGCATCCTGCTTCGTACTACCTGCAGCAGGCGGCACATTGGGCAAACGCCTACATCACTGGCCCGAACGATGCGGCCGACACACTGAATCTGTATGACGTAAGCGGGCTGGCGCATTTTGAGTTGTACCGGGCGCTGTCTCTGGCGGGAAATCCGAGCGGGCTCGAAACGACACAGGCCGCCCTGGTAGCGGATTTGGTGAAGCAGTTGAACAAGGCTGTGGCGCAGAGCGCGAAAGACCCGTTCGGTTTTGGATTTCCTTGGGCTGCTTACGACACCACTTCGCATGGCGGCGGTCTCGCGGTCATGGCGGCCGAATGCAATTACCTCGTAACGCTCGGTGCCGCTTGCACGCTGAACAACAGCACCGCTCCCGCAGCGTATGCAGGACGCCAGTTGGCCAATGTGTTAGGGGCCAATGCCTGGGGAACTTCGCTGATTGTCAACGATGGGACGACCTTCCCATTGTGCATGCAACATCAAGTTACCAATCTCGTTCCCACTCCGCCGAATGGGCCGCCATTTTTGTCTGGAGCGGCAGTGGAGGGGCCGAATTCAGCTTCCGCGAAGGGAACTCTTTCGGGGATGGTGGCTTGTCCGCCGAATGGCGTCGACGTATTTGCCCAATTCAATGGCAAGGCCGTGTACAAGGACTTCGTGCAGTCGTATTCGACCGTTGAGCCTGCCATCGATCTGACGGCGTCTTCGTTTTTGGCGTTCTCGTGGCAGATGGCCGGTGCGCCTTCGGGAACTCCATAGAGCTCAACCATTCGCTGTAGCGTTTTTAAGGCCGTGGTTCGCTCCTGAGCCAAGCCTCCGTTCGGGATTGCAGCTTAGCGCCGCTTCGTTTCTTTTCGGGGCCCTGTTTTAAGCGAAGAGAATGCCAATCTCTCGCAAAAAGCACGCGAGGAATAGACACCCTATGCGGTTCCTTCTCTGAAAGGGAGAACATCTATGAATCGAATTGTCAGTGGGATTATTTTTGCTGGGATGGTCTTGCTGGGCACGGTTGGCGCGAACGCGCAAACGCCGATTCAGATCTACGGCGCGTGGCATTGCTACTCGGACGCCTGCAGCTGGGCTTCGGTTCCGAACATGACAACATTTGATACAGACAATCGCTGGCTGATCGATCGCAACCTGGACGGAACTTACCATCCTTCTGTCAACGTGGTAGTGCTCAGCTTCGTGGATCCGGTGAAGTTGATGAATCTCACGACCGATTCAACCACTACGAAGGGCATTCCCATCGGCATGACGACCGCGGTGATCAATTATTTCCAGAGCCGGGGCGTGCGGGTAATGATGTCGATTGGCGGGTTCAGCTATACGAAGAATTGGGACAAAGCGCTGGGCGCCAACCCAACACAATTAGGCATCAACGCCGCCAATGCCGCCAAGCAATTCAATGTCGGCATGGAAATCGATTACGAGAAGAGCAGCAACCCGAACCTCAGCGGATTGCAGCAGTTCGTAACTGCGTACAGATCGGTGGTGCCGTACGACGCAACCGGCTCAAATTTTGCGGCGCGCCTCACCATCGATATCGGCGACGGCGACACCTATCTCACTGCCCTGGCGAACTACGCCGTCACCAACTGGCTCAAGACCAGCGCGCCAGTGCTGGACTATGCGAATGCCATGGTCGGTAGTCAAAAGACCAGCGTCGCCACACTCGAGTCAGGCTGGCAGCAACACGTCGACGGGCTTTCGGGATCAGTGCCTCCGATGGCTCCCGCAAAACTCACGGGAAGCCTGTGGCTGATCGGCAGTAAGGCCAACTGCAATAACTTCAGCAACTCCGATCAGAATACGGCGGCCAGTTTCGTGGAAACTCTTGCACCTGCGGGCGCAGGCACCAGTACGGGCATGCTCGGTTACATGTTCTGGGCAGCTGGATGCCAGGGCAATGGGACCGGCTGCACTTTTCCGCCGACTACTTGCGAGAACGGCATGGGAGGAGCAGCTACGGCTTTCAGCATTCCGATTCCGATGCCAGCGTTGCGGCAGAATTAATCACAAAGATCACCACAGGGGACACAGAGGTACACAGGGGAATTCCCCTGTGTATCAGGCCCTCTGGTGAACTCTTCTAACGCGGCCACAACCAGCCGAAGGTTCCGGCGGTGAGTAGCGCATACACCAATCCATCAACTACTTCTTTGATCGTGAAGCTCCAGGTCTGACCTTTCCAGATGGCATTGCTCATCGTCCCGAAACCGTACGCGAGAAATGCGGCAGTCCCTACCACGCGAAAGACTCCCAGGTAGTACGCTCCGGGCGCGACCGTGTGCCCGGTCAGGTAAGCCACAAAGAAACTGATCAATAGGCAATAAGCAAACCAGAGACCGAGAAACTTTGCCAGGACTGGCGGGCCGCTGGGGAACACGGTAATCATTCCTACCGGTCCCTGTTTGTATTTCTCGATCATCGCGGGCGACTTCATTTCTTTCGGCGTGCAGTATGGAAAAACGTAGTGTCCGCGCGTGAGGCCAGCAGCGCGAAGCGCAGGCAGGATTTTCTCCTCGTCTACCTTCTGGTAGTCCCCTTTGTGGTATGGCAGCAGCATGTGCATGATAGAGCTGGCGATAAACACGATGACTGCTGAGAGGATGATGGGCAGCCAGAGAGCGGAAAGTGGAACCATGCGGAGCCTCCTGTTGCGATGTAGGGGACGTGGGGAGGCTACCGTTTCGGGCGCAAGAGGTCAAGCGGGCAGCGATCTGGCAGCGATCTGATTAAGAATGCCGTCAAGTTTCGTCTCGCGCCCAAAAGGGCGGCATCTAATGAGGACTATGACGACCGAAACAAACACAACGCACGCAGACGGAATGGCTGTAGCCAAGGGCGGGGACAATTCGCAGCTGCATGGGTGGCTGGAACAGTTGGTGACACAGAAAGGCAGCGACCTGCTTCTGGTGTCCGGCGCTCCTGCGGCGATTCGCACCGAGGGCGTTTTATCCGCCCTTGGCGAGAGCGCCCTAAGCGGCGAGGGCATTGAGGCGGCCGTGCTTCCCGCACTAGCGGCTCACGCACGGGAAGAATATCAGCAGTATGGGATTGCGGATTCGTCTTACCGCGTGGAAGGGCTGGGGCGGTTCCGCATCAACCTGCACCGCGAGCGCGGGCGCGCCGCGGCGACGGTACGGGCCCTGCCATCGACGATACCAACTCTGGAGGAATTGCATCTGCCCGCCGGTGTCGGGGCGCTGGCAAAACTGCAGCGTGGACTGGTGATCATCGGCGGCGCCACCGGTTCGGGCAAATCCACTACTCTAGCTGCACTGGTCAACGAGATTAACCGGGAGACTTCGCGGCATATCGTCACCATTGAAGATCCGATCGAATACGAGCACCAGCACAACCGCAGCGTCGTGGAACAGGTGGAGATCGGGATCGATGCGCCGGACTTCCCTACCGCGTTACGCGCAGCCATGCGGCAGGCGCCCGACGTGATCGTGGTCGGTGAGATGCGCGATCCGGAAACCGCGCGCATTGCTCTATCAGCGGCGGAGACGGGGCATTTGGTATTTACAACGCTGCACACGACCGATGCCGCTTCCACGGTGTCCCGCATTGCGGATTCGTTTCCGCAGGAGCGGCAGCATTCGATTCGCGCGGAGATCGCCATGGCGCTGGCCGCGATGCTCACGCAAAACCTGCTTCCGCATCGGAACGGGGGCCGCGTGCCCGCGGCGGAACTGCTGATGGTGGGGTACGGCGCGCGGCAGCATATCCGCAAGAATGCCTTGCAGCATTTGCATCAGGAGATCACGATTACACGCAAGCAGGGTTCATTCACTTTGGAAGAATCACTGGCCCAGCTTGTCTTCCAGCAAGCGCTCAGCCGTGAAGATGCCCTGACCACGGCGTTACACCCCGACGATCTCGATACCATGCTCAAAGCTCGAGGCTTCTGAGCCACAGATCCGCACGGATTGGCACGGATAAAACACAAAGTCTCTTGGATAGTTACATGCCATCCGTGGAGATCGTTATCGAACTCCTACCACGCCGTCAGATTGACTTGGTCCAGCCATACGTTATAGCTGCTTGGCGGCTGCTGTAAATCCATCAGAAATGCAGTGTCAATTTCTTCCAGGGTCCAGTCGGTCTGATTGTTGTAGTACGTATCCACCTTGTAGGTTTGATCTCCCACCTGCAGGCTGATGTAGTGGACCTGGTTCCCTACGCGCTCGAATTGCCAGACGAGGTGGATCCAGGTGTTAGCTGGGAACGTGCTGCAGGGGACGTCGGTCTGGCGCCACAGACCGGCTTCGTCGTCCCAGATATCCCATGCTGGCGGAGTGTCTCCTTTAAAGTTGCACTCCGATCCCCAGACCCAGCGGTATCCGCCGAAGGTTTGATTGAGGTCAAACTCCAGCGCTTGCGGCGCGCTTGGGTTGTCAATGTAGAAGTACAAATCATAGGTGAAATGACTGACGTTGTTACCGCCGGCAATGGCGTTGAAGTACAGCTCGTTGGAATAACCGTTGGGCCCGCTCATGGTGAACTTTGCAGACTTCCCGTCCATTGCGGGAGAAGACTGCCCTTCGGTCATCGTCGAAGTTGGGGGATTGGGATTGCCCGAGGCGCAAACCTGGCCGTCGCGGCCGGAGCCGGCGGCGAAATCGGCGGCGCAGGATTGCCATCCCGGCATATTTTGAATTCCGCTGATGCTGGTCTGCGCTGCCTGCGATGTCACGTTTGCCGTCAGGATCGTTGCGGAAATGTATCCCTGCTTGTCTTCGGCCATCACCTCGATCGTGTGTTGCCCAGGTGCGGCAAAGATTTGCGTATCAATGGCACTCGTGTACGTAAAGTACACCGCGAGATTGTCGACATACACGCGCATGAAGAAAATGGGATTTTTCGGAGAAGCTGTAGCCGCGACATGTAGGGGCGAGGTTACGCTCGCTTTATCTGTCGGGTTGGTGACAGTGAGAGGGAAATCATTCGAACCCTTAGGATCGGGCGGAGTACAGGTCGATGTCGGAGGCACAGGCGGGGGGCGCAGGTAGCTGGCTCGTCTGCGGCGTCCAGGTAATGGGCACAGGCGGCGTGGAGGGATAACTCGGCTGCGCGGGCGGCTGCGCGGCCGGCGGTTGCTTGGTCGGCGGCAGGGTCGCCATGGGGTTGGAATTGCTTCCACACCCAGAGAAGGCGAGTGCCAAAGTAATCAGAATACAAAGTGCGCACCATGACGAGCTACGTGCTAAGAACGGGACCGAACGCATTCACAACCTCCGAAGTCTGGATCGCGCCGCACAGTTTTTGGACATCGGAGCGGCGAGCCAGGGAGATGCATAATGCGCAGGCTCTCACACTATGAGAGTTCTTCCCTTTTCGGGGCAATACGGCTGGCGCCCTAAAAGTGGCGCGACATCCCTTTAAGGGCGCATGTTCGTGTTTACGAAAAAGCATGCTTGCAAATCTGATCCGCGATGACGGCTAGGACTCAAGCCCAGTAGGTCCGATCCAGGCTGCGATATTGGATGGCTTCGGCGATATGTTTCGGCGCCAACTCGGGCGCATCCTCGAGGTCTGCAATCGTACGAGCGACTTTGAGAATTCGGTCGTGGGCGCGGGCGCTGAGACCTTGCTGGGTCATGGCGCGTTCCAGCAGGCGCTCGCAATCGGCGGAGAGATTGCAGAAACTCCGGATGTGGCGTGAGCTCATCTGCGCATTGCAGTAAAGCTTCTCGCGCGAGGAGGCGAAACGCTCGAGCTGTTTCCGGCGGGCAGAGATAACGCGCTCGCGGATCTTGGCCGACGGTTCCGGCTCGGTGGCGGAGCGCATCTCCTTGTAGTTCACGGCGGGCACGTCGATATGAATATCGATGCGATCCATCAGCGGACCGGAGATCTTTGAGATGTAACGTTGGATCATCGGTGGCGTGCACTGACATTCGCGCGTGCGGTCATTGTGGAATCCGCAGGGGCAGGGATTCATAGCAGCGGCGAGCATGAAACGCGCCGGGAAGGTCAGGGACATGGAGGCCCGGGCGATGCTCACAGTGCCATCTTCCAGGGGTTGGCGCAGAACCTCCAGCACATTACGCAGGAACTCAGGCAGTTCATCCAAAAATAGCAAGCCATTGTGGGCGAGGGAGACTTCGCCTGGACGCGGTATTACGCCGCCGCCGATCAGGCCCGCATCCGAGATGGTGTGATGCGGTGAGCGATAGGGGCGGGTTCCCACTAGGCCCGTACCCTGATCCAGCACTCCGGCGACGCTATGAATTTTGGTCGTCTCCAGAGCTTCTTCAAACGTGAAGGGTGGGAGAATCGTCGGCATGCGCTTGGCCAGCATGGTCTTGCCCGAACCGGGAGGACCGATCATCAAGATGTTATGCCCGCCGGCACACGCGATTTCGAGGGCGCGCTTAGCCGTATGCTGCCCGCGGACATCCTTGAAGTCGATAAAGAATTGCTGGGCCTGTCGCAGAAGGGAGTCGCCGTCGGCCTTCATGGGCACGATGCCGTTGCCCGAGTTCACAAAATGAATGACGTCGAGCAGGGAGCGGACCGGGTAGACCTCGACTCCGCCGACCATGGCAGCTTCTTTCGCATTCGCCTCGGGAACCACCATGCGCGATATCTTCCGTCCCCGCGCTTCCAGGGCGATGGGCAGTGCGCCTCGGACCCCGCGTACCCCGCCGTCCAAGGAAAGCTCACCGACGAAAAGGCAATCCGCGATTTCCTTCTTCGTCAGCCCGCCGTAGGCGCCCACGATCCCGAGCGCCATCGGCAGGTCGAATCCTGAGCCTTCCTTCTTGATATCAGCCGGAGCGAGATTGATGGTGATTTGCGTGGGCGGAATGTCGTATCCGCAGTTCTTGAGCGCAGCGCGGACGCGGTCGCGGCTCTCGCGCACCGCTGCGTCGGGGAGGCCCACCGTGTGGAAGTGGTCCTGATCGGACTTGATGCCGGAACAATCGACTTCCACCTGGATGATATTGGCGTCGATGCCGTAAACCGCGGCGCTAAGGGTCTTGTATAGCATGGCGTGATTGATCTTTAGGCTGCGGTCACTTGGTCGGGGCGCGGAGGCGCAAACTTTGATTCTCCGTATCTGGGGGTCGCCATTCCAAAGTAGGGGATGGAAAGAAGCAAGGATGTGACGAATATCACCTTGGAGGGGAAAATTCTAAGATCCTCCCGTTTTGGGAAGAGGCAGCAGGCGCCAAGGGACTAATGTGCACTCCCTTCCGTACCAAACTGTTTACATCAGATGGTTGGTGCTGGGCTATAGAATGAGATGGCATTCTGGTAAACAGCCCAAGGTGTATGAGCCCAGACCGTAATCCCACCTCGCACCGCTCCCCCGGCCATCTGGAGCAGCAAGAATCCCAGCTTTGGCGTTGGACTCTGCTGTTCATGATCCTGCTGGCGGTGGCGCTAGCAGGCCTCATGTGGGAGCGGCTGGAAGCCGTCCCCTTTCATCTGCGCGCGATTCCGCTGGGAGTACTGGCGCTGTCGATCCTGTTCGCTGTTTATGCGTTCGGCAGACGTCGCGAGGTGAGCGAACTGAAGGACGCGCTGCGTGGCTTGCAGGAACATGTGGGCGCGGCTCCGTCGGAGGAGCAACTCGACCAGCTCAGCCAGGTCATCATGCGTTCGCAGCGCAACTTCAAGGAGTTGATCGACTCCTTCGACGATCTGGCGTGCGCTGTATCTCTGGATGGCACCTTGCGGACAGTCAACAAGCGGGTTGCGGAGCTGACCGGGCAAAAGTACTCCGAACTGATTGGGCGCAAGATTTACGATTTCCTCGAAGAACCAGCGCGAGAGGATGCCGAGCGTGAGTTAGGACGTTTCCTGGAGAAGAAGCACTGGGCAGGAACGGTCAAAATCCGGCTCAAGAACAGCACGCGGGCGCTGTATTTCGAGTGCGTAGTCAACGGGATCATCAAAGGGGATGAACTCGCGGGAGCGAGCATCCTGGGCCATGACGTTACCGAGCAGCGGGAAAAGGAGCTGCGCTTCACCGAGTTGTTTGAGACGCTGCAGGAAGGCGTGTACTTCAGCACACCTGAGGGGCATCTGCTGGATGCCAATCCGGCGCTGGTGAGCCTGCTGGGATACCAGGATAAGCGTGAACTGCTGGCGGTTGCGCCGTCGGCCTTGAACTTCGATCCGGGAGCCCCGGTGCTGGGGCGGGCGGCAGATGATGGCGGTGGTGTGCGCACGCGTGAGATCCGCTTGCGGCGGAAGGATGGGGAACCCGCGGTGTTTCTCGATTCATCGCGGGCCGTGTGGGATGCCGCCGGGAAAATCATCCGATACCAGGGAACACTGGTCGACATCACGGAAAAGCGCAACATGGAGTGGGAGCTGGCGCAACAGGAGGAATTCCGGCGCCGCCTGCTGGAGAGCTTCCCTGACCTGATTCTGGTGGTCGATCTGGAGGAACGCTACACGTTTGTGAGTTCGCGGGCGAAAGATCTGCTCGGCTACGAACCGAAGGACATGCTGCGGAAAAAGATCAGCGACCTGGAAAATCATTCTCCCGAACTGGCAGCGCTCTATCGGGACGTGGTCTCCGGGAAACAGGTGTTTGGGTCGGCGGAGTACAGCGCTCGCCATCAGAATGGAACCTGGCGAACCATGCGCGCGTCGGCCAGCCAATTGGTCGAAGGGGAGGGCAGTCCCAGCGGGGTAATCATTTCCGTCCGCGATATCACCATTGAACGCAAACTGGAACAACAGGTAGTACAGAGCGAACGCTTGGCGGCCATGGGGGCAATGATCGGGGGCGTCGCGCACGAATTGAATAATCCCCTTACGGCCATTCTCGGCGTTAGTGAATTGTTACAGGATGTCGAGACCAACGAAACGGCACGCAAGCAGGTGGCGCTTTTGCAACAGCAGGCGAGACGAGCGGCCGAGATCGTACAGAACCTTACGTACTTCTCGCGCCCGCCCGCTCCGGGAAAAAGCAAAATCAACCTCACCGAGGTGGTGGAGCGGACCTTAAACCTGCACGCGTATTCCTTGCGCAAGAACAACATTACGGTGGACTTCCTGAAAGAAAACGGAATGCCATATGCCTCGGGAGATCCCCATCAGCTAATGCAGGTGTTCTTGAACCTGATCCTGAATGCCGAGCAGGCTATTCGGGAGGTGCACGAAAAAGGCACGCTGCGGATTCGAATGGGGCGGGGAGAAAATACTGTCTGGGTTAGCTTCCATGACGATGGCGCTGGCATCCCAAAAGAAAACCTGTCGAGCATCTTTGACCCGTTCTACACCACCAAGCGTCCGGGGCGCGGGACCGGACTGGGCTTGAGCATCTGCAAGTCAGTGATGAAGGAACACAGTGGGAGTATCGAGGCGGCCAACGCTCCGGGCGGAGGAGCTGTGTTCACCGTAACTCTGCCGGCGGCGGGAGTGAACTGAAGGTTACTTTCTGGACCTCGAAGGGAGCTTTTCCGCAGTGTAAGTCATGGTTGTGCCGCGTTGTTTGTCTAGCGATTCCACCGCCATTGTTTTGCCATCTTTGGAAACCGTCATGCGGGACACGGTCATGACCTCTCCCTGATGCTTGTCAGTCTCTTCGAGGGAGTTTTCGTCTACCAGCGTCAGCGATATGGTCGTGAGCCAGTCTCGCCCCAAGGGATAATCTTTGCCATCGAACTTGGCATTGAAGCTGTCGCTACCATCAGAGATCCTCAGTCCATTCGGGATGGATCGGTAGGTCGTCAGCGTTCCGGCTTGAGTATCGTTGCGGACGCTTCGCATCTGCCACTTACCGGAAAGCGCATGCGAACCCGCCGGAGCCTTCCCGACGCGGATGAATCCCGCCTTCCCGGTGACCGGTTCCTTGCCTCCAAGATTCTGGAATTCTTCGACCATCGTCCTTCCGTCCGCAGAAACCGTTTCCTTGGAGAGCGCTACCGGCTTCCCCAGCTTCTTGAAGATAAAGTCAACTGATCGGCCGTCCAGGACGCGAACCGCAATGGTGTCGTAATAGTTCTCGTGACCCGCCGCGATTTGATCGGTACCATCTGCTTTCACGTCGACCTTTGGGACGCAGCTCACGCATTGATACACGCTATTCGCGACAAAGTATTCCTCGGGTGCTCCAGAGAATCGGAGAGTGTCCATCTTCATCTTCCAGGATCCATCGAAGCGAGTCTGAGCGAGTAATTGCGCGCAGGCAATAAACAGGAACACGGCAACACGGAACGGCATGGCACCTCACGAAATAGGTTCTTTGAACCCAAAGAGGTTGGATGTATGGCCGACGCCCTCGCACTGGCCAGCACGGACGAAAATGCACCGTTCTACGAGGTTCGCTACCGCTCTACCGCCATGGCAACGGCGTTGCCGCCACCCAGGCAGAGGGCGGCGATGCCGCGTTTCACGTCGCGGCGGATCATCTCGTAAATCAGGGTTACCAGAACGCGGGCTCCGCTCGCGCCAATGGGATGGCCGATCGCAACTGCGCCCCCATTCACATTCACTTTGTCGAGGTCGAGGCCTAACTCGCGGATCACTCCCAGTGCCTGGACCGAAAAGGCCTCGTTCAGTTCGTAGAGATCGACATCTTCGTTCTTCCAGCCGGTCTTCTGCCATATCTGACGGACCGCACTCACGGGGGCCATCATCACCCATTTGGGTTCCACGCCGCTGGTGGCTTGCGCCACGATATGAACCATGGTTTTGACGCCGAGTTCTTTGGCGCACTGAGCGCTGGTCACTACAACGGCTGCCGCTCCATCGTTGACTCCCGGTGCATTTCCCGCGGTGACTGTGCCATCTTTTTTGAACGCAGGTTTCAAAGCGCGCAGGATTTCAATCGTCGTGTCTTCGCGCGGGCCCTCATCTTTGTCGAAGATGACCGGGGGAGCGCCTTTCTTCTTCGCGGGAATTTCGACGGGAACAATCTGCGCCTTGAAGCGGCACTCTTTGAGGGCGGACACGGCCTTGCGATGGGAGTTCACCGCGAACTCGTCCTGCTCCTCGCGGGTGATGCCGTATTTTTCCGCGACGTTCTCGCCGGTGATACCCATGTGATAGTCGTTGTAGACATCCCAAAGTCCGTCGTGGACCATGGAGTCGATGATCTGTGCATTGCCAAGGCGATATCCCTTGCGTGCCTGAGGCAGAAGATAAGGAGCATTCGTCATCGACTCCATTCCGCCAGCGACGACGATGGAACTGTTTCCCGTCTGCACCGCTTGCGCGGCGAGTGCGACCGATTTCAATCCCGAGCCGCAAACTTTGTTTATTGTCATGGCACCTGTCGCGGGAGAGAGTCCGCCGAAGATTGCGGCCTGGCGCGCGGGATTTTGCCCGAGACCGGCGGAGACGACGTTGCCCATGATGCACTCGTCCACTTGCGCGGGATCGAGACCGGCACGCTTCACCGCTTCGCGCACCACCATCGCTCCCAGTTGCGGGGCGCTGAAATCACTGAGACTGCCCTGGAATTTTCCGACCGGGGTACGACAGCCGGAGAGGATAACTGCATCATCGAAAGTGGGCATAAAATGCGGCTCCTACGCTGATTTCGCTTCTCTCATTATAGAGGTTGCGGAAAAAGATTGTTGATGCCGGCCGCGCGCGGCGATGTCTCTGCTCGCAACCCAAATGCGCGGTCGAGACATGAACGACACGTACGAATTTGCGTGCGCACAATGCACTAGACGAGATGTCCGAGACCGAGTGAGTATGTTCGCAGAAACAATTTGGTTGACTTTCGGCAAAGAAATTCATGCGCGATGACTTTGGTGTCACGACTGGTGCGAAGGAACGATCATTTTTTTCTTGACTTCATTTTTCAATAACTCTATACATCAACTAGTTGCAGTAGAACAGCACTGCAAATTTTCCATGAAGAATGGAAGGGAGAATAGGAACAATGGCAACCAAGAAAAAGGCAAAGAAGAAAAAGAAACACTAAGTAAGGTGAGCACGAAGTCAAAAGGGGACGCGAAATGCGTCCCCTAAGTTTTTGGGGGGAGGAAGTTTCAAGTTTCGGGTTTCAAAGTACAAGTGCTGTCGGCGACCCGCTCGGCCAGCGTAGTCAGCTTAGTTGGATTGCGAGGCGGGAACTTCGGCGCGGTGCGGAATGCGTTTTTCTTTCTCGGGGCACAAGCTGCGATACGCGCAGAAGTTGCAGTGTATGCCGGTCTTCGGATCGAAGATGCCGTCCGCAATTCCCTGCGCAGTGGCTTCGACCCGATTGCGCGCTGCCATCAGGTCTGACTCAGAACGGGTAGTGACGACCGGGACGTTCTGTTCCATGTTGTGGAACATCAGCGCTCCGACCTGATATTGCCACTTTTCGTGTGCCGCAATGGCATACAAAGACAGCTGCAAGCTCTGATCCGCGTCTTCCTGATCGCGGCCTTTTCCAGTCTTGTAGTCGATGATGGCGACGCTGCCGTCAGGCCGGCGGTCGATGCGGTCGATCCGGCCGATTACCAGTGTTTCGCCAATCCGGATTTCAAACGACTCTTCCGTATGCAGAACTTGCGTCGCAGGAATGGCTCGGGCTGATGCCAGGAACTCGAGCAATTGCGCGATCCCCTGCGTTTGATAGAGTTCCTGCTGATAGAGCTCCTGAATCTTGGCATCGGCAAGGTCTTGACGGAACAGATCGATCAGTTCTTCATCCCTTTTGGGGCGGCCGGCGCGAACAGAATCGAAGTACGTCTTGAGCACGCGATGAATGGCGGCACCGTACTGCATCGCGGCAGCAGGTCTCGCGGCGAGACGCCAGTCGCGGTCCAGTTTGAACCGCAACCCACAGCGCTCGTAAGTGTCCACAGCAGACGCGCTCAGGCGCGTGTGCAGACCATCGAGCACCGGCATTTCCAGCCAGAGAGTGGTTTGCGACTCGGCAGGATACAACGGCGACGTGCCCGCCCGCATGTCGAGGGTCCCCTGTGCTCCGCTGGCCGGAATGGGCCGGAACCACGGCGCCAGACTGGGCTTAGAGCACAGCTCCCTGATGTATCCAGGAGGCGTTTTATCGGTCTTGCCGCCTCCCTCCCGCGCATAGATGCGCAAAGAGTCACGCGCACGGGTCATCGCGACGTAAAACAACCGGCGCTCTTCCTGCGCATGCATCGTCTTATCATCGGCCTGGGTCAGAGAGTCAGCATCCCGCAACTCGCGGGAGAAAGCGACCAGCGTTTCCTTGTAGGACGCGGGAAACGAATTCGAATTGGCCCGGAGAATAAAAATATGGGGGAACTCGAGCCCCTTGGCTCCGTGCACGGTCATCAGACGCACCGCGTTTTCGCCTTCGCTGGCCTGTAGCGGGATCACGCCTCCGGCTTCACGGAAGTACTCGAGATACTCGATCAGTTCCTGCAGTTCGGTCGTCTGGTTGACCTTCTTCTTCTCCCATTCCTGAACGAAGTAAAGCGCGGCCCGAAGAATCGGTGACGAAAGATCAAGCGAGAATTCTTTGACGATGATCTGTGCGGCGCGAAGGGCCTTGGCGTCGCGGCGGCGGATTTCTTCGCGCGCGGTCTGGATGGCCTCGATGACGGCGGCTCCGCCCTTCACGCGATCGAGCGCGGAAGAGAGCGGAACGACCCTGCTTTCCCTACTTTCCCGAGCAATGGCACGCATCACCTGGCGCAACTGTTGGGGATCAACCTTAAAGCAGGGCAAAGCGGCGACCCGGAATAGGCTCACGTCGTCGCCGGAGTTCACTACCGCTTTAAGGCAGGCGAACAAATCACGAGCTTCGGGCGTGTCGGAAACGTCCATGCTCTCGATGACGAATGGGATATCCGCTTCCGCAAGTTCAAGCACCAAATCGTCCCTGTGGAAGTGGGAACGGTACAGAATTCCGAAATCCGACCACTTGCACCTGGACTTCCTCTGCAGGTCGCGGATCGTGCTGACGATGTTGGCGCCTTCCGCATCGCGACTGGTGAGAATGACAGCCTCGACAGGCGGACTTGCCAGCTTTTGGCCAGACTTCAATGCGTCTTCCTCGCGAGCCGACTGCAAAGGAACTCGTTGGTACGCCCGAGCGCCGGTCGAGTCCTTAGCAGCCACTGGAGGATTCTGGTCGATCACTGCGAATGCGGTGCGCAGAATCGGGGTCGTCGAGCGACGGTTCTTTTCCAAAACAACAAACCTCGTGGACGGGAAGCTTCGCTGAAACAACTCGAAAGCGGCGCTCGAAGCTCCACGGAAGCGATAAATCCCCTGGTCGGGATCACCGACAGCGAAGAGATTCGCCTCCGGGCCGGCGAAGCGGCTGAGAATTCGGATCTGGGCGAAGTTGGCGTCCTGAAATTCGTCGGCCAGAATGAAGCGCGCCCGGGCGCGAGCTTCGCTGAGAACGCGCTCATCGCTGTCCAGGATCTCGTGCGCGCGCGTGATCATATGACTGAACGTGCCTAGATTTTCTTCGCGCAGCCAGCGCTCCATCGAGGAAAATACGCGGGCGATTTCACGGCAGCGGCCGAGCACTTCCGCGTCTGTCAGGGCGTTCTTGCTTTTGGCAACTCGGGGGATAGAGACTTCTCCCCGCGCCAGCCGTTCGACGTACTCCTGGTAATTTTCGGGAGTGACCAGTTCGTCGTGGCAGCGGGCCACGAATTTCAGGAGATCGCTCAGGAACTGGCCGATGTTGGCGGCGCGAATGAAATGCTCAAGGTGAAGATCGCGAATGCGACGGCGCAGGTATATCCATAGATCCTGCTCATCAAGAACACCAAAGTCTTTGCCGCAGCGCTTCAACAGGTCCAGGCAATAGTCGTGAAAGGTGGTGGCGTGAACGGTTTTGCCCGCAAGCAGGGTGCGCACCCGACCGCGCATTTCAGCCGCCGCATTACGGGTGTAGGTGAGGGCCAGGATTTCGTCCGGTCGCGCATGACCTTCTCGGACCAGGTGTTCGATGCGATGCGTCAGGACGGAGGTCTTCCCGGTACCCGCTCCAGCAACTACCAGCATAGGGCCATGGACATGCTCAATCGCCTGGCGTTGACGCTCGTCGGGAATAAACGGACGGGAACTCGACCTCTGGGACGGCATTGAGGCTCAGGATATCACTTGGGGCAATAAGGAACGCTGTGCGAAACCCGTCATGTAGGGACAGCCGCCATCGGCTGTCCAGCGGAGCGAAGCTCCGCCGCAGTTGCTGTACTCGCCAGAAAAGCCGAAGCCGGCCGTCCCTACATAGGCTTTCTACTTCGCTGTTGCATCCACCTGGAAGATGCCGAACGTATTGCCTTCGGGATCCACAAAGTATCCTTGCCAGCAGGTCTTGGGGACTGCGAATTTGGCCAGGGCAACGATCCCGCCCGAATCCATGATCGTTTTTGCAGTCGAGTCGAAGTTTTCCACTTCCAGAGAGCACACGAATGCGTTGGTACCGGATTGCGGCGGAGGCGCAGGAACTGGGCGCTTTAACAAGCCGCCACGGGAGCCGCCAGTTTCAATTGTCCAATAAGAAATTGGGAGCCCTGGGACTTCCGAGAATTTCCATCCAAACACACGCGAATAAAAGTTAATGGCGCGGTTGGGTTCATCGGCGTGAATTTCGAAGTAGATGTGGCCGTTATTCATGCTCCCTCCGGATGAATTCAAATCGCAGTTATTCCGCCATTGTAATTGCCGTGGCGGCGATGGCAGCGGTTTCGACGCGAAGAATGGTCGAGCCTAGAGAAGCTGATATCCAGCCCTCTTTATTGAACAATTGCAATTCATCTTCCGCCCAGCCTCCTTCCGGGCCGACGGCGAGCAGAATTTCGTTTTCTCTTTTGCGGGCGGAAAGAACTTCGCGAAGTGTGTCCTCCTGCTCGGATTCATTAAGGAGGATTCGAGGTGCGCCGGCAAGCTTGATGGCCTCCTGCACCTTCATGGGCGTGGTGATCTCGGCTACTGCGGAGCGGCGCGACTGTTCGGCTGCCTGCAGAGCGATTTTGCGCCAGCGCTCAAGACGCTTGGCCGAAGCGGTTGCGAGATGCGCGTCTGTGCGGCGGGCGATCACCGGGACGATCTTCGCCACGCCGAGTTCGGTGCATTTTTCGATCGCCCACTCCATTCGATCAAATTTGAAGATAGAGAGCAGCAGGGTGACGTTGGCCAAGGGACTGGGCGCCAAGTTCCTCTCCCAATTCAAATTCAACCCTGCCACCTCGGATGTTTGTGATTTTGCCCCGGCGCACGGCGGAGCCGGTGGTGATATCGAATTCCTGGCCTACGCGGGCGCGCAGAACGCGAATCAGATGATCGGCGTGCTCGCCCAGCAACGCGGCGTGAGTTTCAGAAACTTCGTCGGCGATCCAGCGGCGGCGGGTCATGCTTGCGGATGAGCACCGGGTCTAAGGCCCCGGCCGTTAGCACATCTGTCGCGGCCCTGAAGGGCCGCTCTTCCACTTTCATTACTGGAACATGTCTTTCATCTTGCCAAGGAAGGACTGCAGCAGCGGTTGATTATCCACCTTTGAGAGCGCGTCCAGCTCCTGCAGCAATTCCTTCTGGCGTTTGTTCAGCTTGGTGGGGACCTGGACTCGCACTTCGACGTAGAGATCGCCCTTCCCGCGCCCATTCACAACCGGCACGCCTTTGTTGCGGATGCGGAACGTGGTGTTCGGCTGCGTGCCCTCTGGAATCTGCAGCGTGTGCTCGCCTTCCATGGTGGGCACGCGGATCTCCGCCCCCACCGCAGCCTGAGGAATTGAGATCGGGACCACACAATGGAGGTCGTTGCCTTCCCGCGCGAAGAACGGATGATCCTTCACGTGAAGGACAACGTAGAGGTCGCCTGCGGGCCCGCCAAACTGGCCGACTTCTCCCGCTCCCGAAAAGCGGATCCGGGTTCCGTCTTCGACTCCCGCGGGAATTTTGGCGTCCACGATCCGCTGGCGCAGAATTCGGCCTTCGCCCTTACACTTCGGGCAGGGATCGGTGATCACGCTTCCCGAGCCCTGGCATGTGGGACAGGTGCGAGCGATGCTGAAGAAACCTTGCTGATACCGGACTTGTCCGCGGCCTTGGCAGGAACGGCAGGTAGTCGGACCTTTTCCGGGGGCCGAACCCGAACCCTGACAATCCTCGCAGGCCTCGTGGCGGCGGACCGTGACTTTCTTTTCCACGCCGAAGAAAGCTTCCTCAAATTCGAGCGTGAGGTCTTCGCGAAGATCGGCGCCGCGCTGCACTCGGCTGCGCCGTCGTCCGCCACCGCCGAACATATCGCCGAAACCGAAGAATTCCCCGAAGATGTCGCTGAAATCCTGGAACACACTGGGATCGAATCCCGCGCCCTGCGAAGCTGCGCTGCCCAGTCCGGCGTGTCCATAGCGGTCGTAGACGGCTCGTTTTTCGGAGTCGGCGAGGATGGCGTAAGCTTCACTGACTTCTTTGAACCTCTCCTCCGCGTCCGGGTTATTGGGATTGCGGTCGGGGTGGTATTGCAGCGCAAGCTTGCGGTACGCGCTCTTGAGTTCGACGTCAGTGACCGTGCGGGAAACGCCCAGAACCTCGTAATAGTCTCGTTTTGCGTTTGTCGTCAGAAGTGGCTTCCTCTTTAAACAGTAGTCCCTTGCGGGACGGAATGAATATGTAGTGGTTCGCACCCTACAGGACGCGCTAAGCCAGTTCCCTGCCGTTGCGAGTGCCTACCTGACGGCAGTCGCCCCGATTGCCTTCCAGGATTTTTGTCGTGCCCAATTCCTGGCGGGTCTCTTACTGGCCAGAGTTCCTCGCTACCCTCACCATCGCCGGACGTATCAGGCGGTCCTTAAACTTGTAGCCGCGCTGCCATTCGTCTAGCACTTCGTGATCGGCAACGTCTGGAGTGTCCACCATTTCGATTGCCTCGTGCACGTGGGGATCGAACTGCTGCCCCTTCGCGGGGATGGGCTGTACTCCGAGCTTGGCGAGCACATCCTGCAGCTGCTTGTAGATAAGTTCCACTCCTGTGCGGAATTCACCCATGTCAGATTTCGCTTGCAGAGCTCGTTCGAAGCTATCGATCACGGGCAGCAGGGATTTAATTGTCTCCACGCTGGCAAAGTCGCGGAAATCCTGCTGCTCTTTGCTGGCACGACGGCGGGCATTTTCGAATTCAGCTTGCGCGCGAGCCAGGCGATCCAGCAACGTATCGCGCTCAGCCTTCAGTTTTTGCAACTGCGCTTCAGCCGCGCCGACATCGCTGGCAGGCGTCGATTCCCCCCGATGTCCTTCGGAGGAGTTCTGATCCCCGTCTCCGGCTGGAAGTTCATGTTCAACATCAAAACCAGAAATTCCTGTTTCCTGTTTTCCGTTAGATTTCACCATGACTACGGTATTACTCCGATTCATTCAAAATTTGGTCGAAGAGGCGCGCAATGTAGGACACCGCAGTGATCGTGTGTTGGTAATCCATGCGCGTAGGACCAATGACGGCGAGCGAGCCCATCACTTCGTTGCCGGCATGTGCCGGCGCGCCGATCAGCACGAAATTCTGCATGGACGGCAACTCCTGATCAAGTCCGATTACCACCCGGACGGCCTCCTGCTTTACGTCCAGGTACGCGCCCAACAGCTTGATTACCTTTTCCTTCTCCTCCAGGGTCTTCAGCATTTCCTGGAGACGCTGGCGGTCCTGCTCAGCCGCAAGCAGGTTGGCAGCGCCTTCTACAAAGACCATTTGAGATCCCTGGTCGGCTGCAAGTGCGCCCTGCTTGTAGAGTTGCTCAATCGAGTTCATCAAGCGGTCGTACTCGCTGCGCTCCTGTTCGATGCGGCGAAACAGTTCGGAGCGCAGGGATTCCATTGTCCATCCGCGGAAATTTTCATTGATGTAGCGGGCCGCCAGATCCAGATCGGCTTGTGGCAGATCCATCCGCAAGACCCGGTCGCGCACCAGGCCAGAGCGGGTTACGACCACAGCGAGAACCTTCTGATCACCCAGACGCGAGAAGTAAACGTGCTCCAACGCGTTCTTGGGACCGCTGGTCGCGACCGCAACCCCCACGTTGCGCGAAATCAGCGAGAGCACGTGCGAAGTGCGCTCCATGAACTCCTGCACATCGGTGATCCCCGCCAGCGAGTCGGAGATCATGGCTTCTTCTTGTGGGGCGAGACGCGCCTTACCCGAGATCTGCTCGACGTAGTAGCGATACGCTTCCGGAGTTGGAACCCGTCCAGCGGAAGCGTGCGGCTGCTCCAGAAAGCCCGCATCCGAGAGGTCGGCCATAACATTGCGGATCGAGGCGGGGCTTAGCCCCTCCCGATTGGAGCGCGCCAGCGTACGCGATCCGACCGGCTCGCCGGTGGAGATGAAGGTCTCGACGATGGCAGTCAGAATCTCGCGTTCGCGGTTCCCGATATTGGGTTCAGCAGGCATTAATTGTTTTGTCAGTAGTTCTCAAACCGAGCGGCGGAGGGTCCCGGGGGCAGAACGGCTTCCGGTCCCTTCCTTAACTATTTTAGATGCAGAAGCTTAGGTTTTGGATCGAACTTCTGATCCTGTTTGGATTCTAGGAACGGGGTGGGGGGCTGTCAAGGTAAGGTTCGGGGCTAACGCTCCGCTGGAATCCAGGAACTCACCATCGATCCACCCTGTTGCGGAGCTTGAAAGTCTGAAACCTTCGGATACTATCCTTTATTGATGCGAGCGAAACCACACGTTGCAGTGATCGGGGCGGGCGCGTTCGGGGGTTGGACTGCCCTGCACCTGCTGGAGGCCGGGGCTAAGGTCACCCTGCTGGACGCGTGGGGGCCTGGCAACTCTCGATCTTCCTCGGGAGGGGAAACCCGTGTCATGCGAGGAACTTATGGGCCCAACCAGCCTTACACCGAGATGGCGGCTCGGGCGCTTTCTTTGTGGAAGAAATACGAGCGGAAATGGAAGCGGCAGTTTCTGCATCGCCCCGGCGTGCTCTGGATGGCTACCGGGAGGGATGATGCATTCGAGCGCGGTTCGGTGAAGATGCTGCGCGCGGCGAAGATCGAATTTCAGGAACTGTCGTCCTCGCAAATGAAGAAACGGTGGCCGCAGATCAACTTCGAAGGCGTCGAGTGGGGGATCTTTGAACCGGAATGCGGCTATCTCGACGCGCGGGGCAGTTGTCAGGCGGTGGTCGAAGCCGTCATCGCCGGGGGCAAGTACCGGCAGGCCGCTGTACAAGGTGACGACCTTGAGAGCGGCCGCTTGCGAGCCTTGGAGTTATCGGATGGATCAAAAATCAAAGCCGATGTTTACGTCTTCGCCTGCGGGCCGTGGCTAGGAAGGCTCTTTCCTGAAACTATTGGGAGCCTGGTACGAGCGACCAAACAGGACGTTTTTTTCTTTGGTCCGCCCGCTGGCGACAACCGCTTCAGCTACGAGGCGATGCCCGTGTGGGCGGATCACCGCGGCAAATTCCGCTACGGAATTCCCGGCAGCGACCGCCGCGGATTCAAGATTGCCGACGATACCCGCGGGCCGGACTTCGATCCCACGCAGGGAGAGCGCGTGGTGAGTACGGAAACATTGAGGGAAATTCGCGAATACGTCGGCTTCCGCTTCCCTGCCCTCAAAAACGCACCGCTGGTTGAGACTCGCGTCTGCCAATACGAGCAGACGCCGGACAGCGACTTTCTTCTCGACCGGCATCCGAAAAATGACAACGTGTGGCTGCTAGGCGGAGGCTCAGGTCATGGATTCAAGCACGGCCCCGCGCTGGGAGAAATGATGACTCGCCTGATTCTGCGCGATGGGACGCCCGATCCCATATGGCGTCTGGATCGTTTCAACAAGAAATCGCCAGCGGGACTCAGCGACAAAGGCGGGGCACTTCCGTTGTGAGCCCGTCTCCCTGCGACGATTATTGGATCTGGATCACATTGGCGGGTGCGTTGGCCTTAATCTCGCCCACCCGCTCGATCACCCTGCGCGCAAATTCATAGATGGACTTTGCGTGCGGAGAGTTCTCGCCTTCGAGCACAACCGGCTTACCGCTGTCGCCCGACTTGCGAACCTCGGGATCGAGGCTGATGTTCCCCAGGAACGGCACCCCGAACTGCTTCGCCATGTTTTCGGCACCGCCGCGGGAGAAAATATCAATCTCGTGGTTGCAATGCGGGCATACGAAGTAGCTCATATTCTCGACGACGCCTGCGACATCCACCTTCATCTGGCGGAACATTTCGATCGCCTTGCGCGCGTCCTGTAACGACACATCCGAAGGAGTTGAAACCACAACTGCCCCGGTCAGTGGGACGGTTTGAACGAGAGAAAGAGCGACATCGCCCGTTCCCGGAGGAAGATCGACCACCATGTAGTCGAGCTGCCCCCATTCCACCAGCCCCAGAAACTGGCGGATGATCTGGTGGAGCATGGGCCCGCGCCAGATGACAGGCTTGTCTCCGGGATTGAGAAATCCGACTGAGATCACTTTCAGGCCAAACGCTTCGATCGGCTCGATGCGGTTCTCCCCGACCATGCGCGGCTGCGCGTTCACGCCTAACATCAGGGGAACGTTGGGCCCGTAAACATCGGCGTCCAGTAACCCTACTTTGTGGCCCATTTTGGCGAGCGCAACGGCCAGGTTCACCGACAATGTGGTCTTGCCGACGCCTCCCTTACCCGAACCGACCGCGATGATGGAGTCAACCCCGGGAAGCGGTTGCGGACCCGGTTGCGCGGGACCATGTGCGTGCTGATGCGGAGTATTTGCACTCAAAGGATTGCTCCAAGGGATGAATTGCGGAGATTAGTAGAACCCCAACCTCGATTATACAGGCAGCATCAGGAGGCCGGGTTCGCGCCCATAGGCGTGCAATCTGCCTCTTACTTCACTGGGTCTGGGTTGCGGCATGAATACTAGCGGGTCGATGCCACTCTGGTGACAAGAGCAGGTGTGCTGGGGAGGGTCGCAGTGGAGATGTTCACAGGTAAGCGACCACGGGCAGGAATTTCGCCAAACAGTGCTCTGGCAGCACTGACCTCAGATACGTTTGCGTTCGAGAATGTACAGATGTAATTTTGGATTCCGGGGAAGTCCTCCGTGAGATAGGGAGTCCCCATAGCCAGAACTGCAGTTTTGCCGCTCGCACGGGCAAGAGTGCCGCCGAATAACTTCGCCGTCGAATCCGGCAGAGAGGCGGAATTCTTCTGGCCCCGAGCTACCGTCCGAGTGCGCGCGGCCGAGGGCACGACGTACACCGCCACGACCACTTGCTGCGCCCGATCAACCGCTTTTAATACAGCGTCCGATCTGGCCGCAGCGATCCGCGGATCCAAGTAGATCACCCTCGCGTCTGGAGCCCGCTTTCGGATCTCAAACTCCAGCGCCCGACCGTCATCTGAACGAACATTGTCGCAAAGAATAATCAATAGCAGCGGACGCTGACGTTTAACTGGTGGATACTGAACCAAGAGACTCATGCCCGCGGATCGCTGCCTGAGCGGAAGCAGCTTGCCGTTGTCCCGAACCAGAGTCACGGAGGCATCCGAAATCTGCTGCCCGATTGCAATGTCTTCCTCGCTCCCCACGAGTCTGGGAATCGCCGCCACATCGACGACACGATTCTTGTCCAGACCGACCAGAGCTTTCGCCCGCAAGATCTTAAGGACGGAAGCGTCAAGCCGTTCCTGCGAAATCTCACCTGTCTCGACAGCGGCCAGCATGGCTCGGTAGCTGGCATCCAGATCGGCGGGCATGGTGAGCACATCGTTTCCCGCGTTGAAGGCGTCTACGGCCACGCGTCCCGGATTGCCTTTATACAAATTGCTGAGAGCCGCCATATCCAAAGCGTCCGTTAGCACTATGCCCTTGAAGCCGAGTTTCTTTTTCAGCAGGTCGGTGACAATCGGTGGTGAGATAGTCGCCACGCGGCGGCGGTCCGGATCGAGAGCCAGAACCTGCACGTGTGCCGTCATCACCGCGTCCACCCCCGCCGCAATTGCCTTTTGGAACGGAGGCAGATCGATGGCGTGCAGATGCTCAAGATCGTCGTTCACCACGGCAACCGCAAGGTGCGAGTCGGTTGCGGTGTTGCCGTGACCGGGAAAATGCTTGGCGGTGGTCAGCATTCCCTTGGCTCGCGCGCCGCGTATATACGCGGCCACGAGATCGCCCACTTGATCGGCGTTGCCCCCGAACGCGCGCGTCCCGATGATTGGGTTAGCAGGATTGGAATTCACATCGGCGATGGGGAACAGATTCCAATGCACCCCTAAGGCCCGACTTTCCTGCGCCGTGATGCGCCCGAACTCCTCTGCATATTTCAGGTTCCCGGCCGCTCCGAAAGCCATCGCATGGGGGAACACGGTGGTTCCAAAGAGGCGCGCGGGAAGGACCCCGCGCTCGAAATCCCCGGCGATCAACAGCGGCAGGTTCGATTCCTGCTGCAATTGGTTCAGCAGCGTAACCGTCTCCAGACGACGGTTCACATCCCTTGCCCGCCCTTGCGCCGGGACCGACATGGCCAGAGAGCCAATGTGATATTTACGAATATTGTCACGGAGTTGGACGTAGTCGGGACTCTGTCCATGCAGAAATTCCACGCGCATCCGAATCATGAACAACTGCCCGACCTTCTCCTCGACTGAGAGCGTCTTCAGAGTCTTCTCTGCCCAGCCCTCATCTGTATTTGCATGCCGTTCCGCGGACGGCTGAGACAAGGTCGCGGGCTCCAACACAGCGGAGCCCGAAAACGCTAACAGGGCCAGGAGCAAGCTAGGATTGCGGAGGAACCTCACCGAATGAGCATACTGCCGAATCGGCACGGCGCGACCCCAAGTTGGGGGAATTCCCAAACGAACGTACATGTCCTGACAACGCAAGGGGCGTGAATCATTCCCGGCTTGTAGGCCGCTTGTACACACTTTTGAATCTTGAAAATGCCAGTGTGCGCAAGGAAAGCCCCTGTCCGAAATCCGGACCCGACGTGGAGTTAAATTTGCTAGCCTCGGTACCGAATATGCAATCGGGTTCAAGGCGGTGAATCGCTGGGTTCTCATTGCTGGCCGGAAAGAAGCGGGTGTCATCACCGCGGCGCAGTTTCGCAACAATTCACAGGGCCACGAATCGGATAGCCATGCGCTGGGAAAGATGGTAAATTCTGAACTCTCACAAGATCCCGATGCGCGTCTTCTACGGGTGGTGGATTGTCCTTGCTGCATTCCTAAATCTGTTCTTCTCTGTGGGGATCATCTACTACGGGTTCCCGGTTTTTTATCCATCAATGGTTAGTTCGTTGGGTTTCACGCGCGCCCAACTGACTCAAGGCTTTCTCGCGGGATTTATCGGTGCAGGTCTCGTCTTTGGGCTCCTGGCGGGCGTGCTGATTGATTCGCTGGGATCCCGGCAAGTGATCCGAATCGGTATTTGGTGTGTCGGCCTCCCGCTCATTCTGATGGGAAGCATGACACACCTGTGGCAGTACTACGTGCTCTGCATCGCGGAGGTGATCGGTTACGTACTAACCGGACCTATCCCTAACCAGGTATTAGTCTCCAATTGGTTCCGTCTGAAACGTGGGCGAGCGATGGGCATCGCATATCTTGGCCTCGGCGTGGGCGGCGCAGTCTCCCCGCTGCTGATCAACGGCCTCATAGAGAGTTTTGGTTGGCGAAACGCTTTCAGAATTATTGGAGCACTCATCCTCATCGTGCTCTTCCCCGTTTCACAGTGGATCACGCGCTCCAATCCGCAGGACTTGAATCTTCATCCCGACGGGGTACCGCCCGCTGATGCTGCCACTGAACCTGCTTCGAGCGCACGAGAGTCGGTGAGCGTCGCGCGCGCCATGCGCAGCCGCAACTTCTGGTTGATTGTGACAGGCTGCACATTCACCATCGGGGCCATCGGCGCGGTGACACAGCACCTCATTCTTTTTCTTACGGGCGAGGGATATTCCTTGAGCGGCGCTTCCCGTATAGCGAGCGGATTGCTCGTCTCCAGCCTCGCTGGACGCGTGATCGTCGGTTATTTTGCGGATCGCTACAGCCGGAAGAACGTCATGGCTCTCTTCTATTTCGCGTTGGCGCTGGCTATTCCTCTGCTGTTTGCGGCCCCGCGGCATGGAATGGTTTGGGGATTCGCGATCGTCTTTGGTTTTGCCATGGGCGCCGACTACATGCTGATTCCCCTGGTCACGGCGGATTGTTTTGGATTGGCGGCACTGGGCAAACTTCTGGCTGTAATTATCACGATATATTCTGTCGGACAATGGTTCGCGCCGTGGCTGGCAGGGAGGATTTTCGATACACGGCATAGTTATGATCTTGCCTGGCTCATGATGTCGGCTGCCGCTGCTGCAGGTGCTGCACTAATCTATGCAGTAGCGCCAGAAAGGCAAGCCGTTGTTCGCGCCGTTATAAATTCAGCTGCTCCGCGTGATTAGGGAGAAATGCCACGAGCACGATAGAAATAACCCGCATCGGTGGTATGAAAGGCGTGGCGCGCTTCAAAGAACATCTCCGTGGTCTAGGCGTGAACATTCCTTGCGACGACGAACTTTGTGTCGATCAACACTCCCCACTGCGACAGACGCTGGTCAAAGAACAAGTTGTCATCGGCAATCGCATTGCCGTGCAGCCGATGGAAGGTTGGGATGGCTTCGCTGATGGGAACCCTTCCGAGCACACATTGCGCCGCTGGCGACGCTTTGGCCGTAGCGGAGCAAAGCTAATCTGGGGCGGTGAAGCGGTGGCGGTATCGCACGAAGGACGTGCCAATCCCAATCAACTGCTGGCGGCTGAGGCCACCACTGCCGGCCTCAGGCATCTGCGTACGGTGCTCGTGGAGGAACATCGGCGCGTGACGGGATCGGACCAAGGCCTTATGCTGGGGTTACAGTTAACTCATTCTGGCCGATTCAGCCGCCCCAACTCTTCTCAGCAGGGTGAGCCTGGCATTTTGTACCACCATCCCATTCTCGATCGCCGGATGAAATTGGCAGAAGACTATCCCGTCCTCACAGATGGGGAAATCAGATCGATCGTGGAGGACTTTCATCGCGCTGCCCTTTTGGCGTGGAAGTTGGGATTCGACTTCGTGGACGTCAAGCATTGTCACGGATACCTGGGCCATGAATTCCTGAGTGCTCACACTCGCGAGGGCCCATATGGCGGGAGCTTCGCGAACCGCACACGCTTCCTGCGGGAGGTTGTGGAAGGAATCCGCTCCGTCGCTCCGGGTCTGGGCATCGCAGTACGCTTTTCGGCCTTCGATACAGTGCCCTTTCGGCCAAATCCCGAGCGCGCTCCCAACGGCAAACCACAACCAGGAATTCCGGATATTCCTGCGAGCCTGATCCCGTACCGCTGGGGATTCGGCCTTGACCCCTTTCATCCTACGGAGTGGGATCTTTCAGAGCCGATTCTGTTTTTATCCCTGCTCGAGCAGCTGAATATAAGACTCGTGAACGTCACCGCTGGCAGCCCCTACTACAGCCCGCATATTCAACGGCCAGCGCTCTTTCCGCCGTCGGATGGATACCAGCCTCCGCAGGATCCGCTGATCGACGTTGCTCGCCAAATGGAAATGACGCGCTTGCTGAAACAGCGTTTCCCCAACTTGATCTTCGTAGGATCGGCTTACACGTATCTGCAAGATTTTCTCCCTCATGTCGCGCAGGCCGCCATCCGCGAAGGCTGGGTGGACATGGTCGGGCTGGGCAGAATGGTCTTGACCTATCCGGAACTGCTTTGGGAGGCTTCGGGAGGCCAGCCAATTCAGCATAAGCGAATCTGCCGCACTTTCAGCGATTGCACAACCGCGCCGCGCAACGGTCTTCCGTCGGGATGCTATCCGCTCGACGACTACTACAAAGATTCGGCATTTGGCGAACGTCTGAAGCTTTTGAAGAAGGGCTGAATGCTTTGCTGAACTGGGAAATTGAAAATGAGACCGCCCGGTATTGACATCAAGCGCATTGAATCGCGGCGCCAGTTTGGCCGGAAGGTTCAAGGAATCGCGGCCGCTCTCCTGCCATTTAAGTCGACCGGGCGGATTGCTGTCGAAGCGTTTCAACAGCATCTGGTAGCGACGCACGCTGCCGGATTGATGAATGCCGTCAATATGGATACGGGCTATGTGAATTACCTTTCGGAAACGCAAAAGAAGAACGTGCTTGAATGGACCCGCGCGGCTCTGGGGAAGAATGTCCCGTTCGTAGCGGGAGCATACATTGAGAATCTCGAGGGCGACGTCGTCAGTCTGTATCGGCACCAGTTGGACTCCATCGTAGCCATGGGCGGAATTCCCATCTTGTTCCAGACCGCCCGCCTGAAGGCGAGTCCGGGCAGGAAATTGGCAGCTACTTACCAGGCCGTGGGCCGTGGATATCAGAATGTGCTCGCCTTTGAACTCGGTCCCATGTTCGCTGCCAATGGCAAGATCTTTGATCCCGAGACGATAGTGCGCTTGATGGATATTCCCGAGATTAGCGGAATGAAGCACTCTTCTCTCGATCGGGTCGTTGAACTGGAACGCCTCGCCCTACGAGATCGGCATCGTCCGGACTTCCGGATCTTCACCGGCAACGACTTGGGCATAAACATGATCGAGTACGGATCCGACTATCTGCTCGGCCTTGCGACATTCGCGCCAGAACAATTTGCCAAGCGCGATCGGTTCTGGCAAAGCCGCGATCCCGCCTACTACGCACTCAGCGATGCTTTGCAGTATCTGGGCAACGTTGCCTTCCGCCATCCTGTTCCCGCATACAAACATTCGGCCGCTCTGTTCCTGCACCTCCGCGGTCGCATTCCAACGGCGAAGACGCATCCCAAAAACCCTAAGCGACCCGCGGGTGAGATCAGATGGCTGCAGGACTGCGCGCGGCGTCTTTCGGATTGTCAAGCAGGATAGGAACCGACGGCATCCTGCCCGTCTTTATTGCGCAGCGATGCGCAGGCGGATATTCCCGGAGATTTCTTTGTTTATGCGCAGGATCCCGTGCGGGTTCGTCTCGACACGAAGAACTTCTGTTTCAACTCCCGGCAATGCCACCGTTGCCGAGGAGGTAACGTTCGGTCCGTAGAAGCGCAACTGGTACGCTGCGTTTGGCTGCAGGCTCGATAATGTCAAAGACGTGCACGCCAACCCGGGTAGCGAGACTTCCCCGCCCCGGTTCGCTGACTCTGATGTGGCGAATAACGCGCAGGGGCCATGCTGCGAAACTGCTCCAGCAAAATTGACGCCTTCGATCAGAGCAACTTTTTGTTTTCCCGTGGTCCCGAGATCGCCGATTTCGAAGACGTGCAAAAAGAAATCTTCTTCGGCGGGCACTGACGGCGACACATCGATGCGCCAGGCACCAGGTACAACGTTCCGGCGATTTGACGGTGAGATTCCGGAAAAATCCTTGCCCCAAAAAGTCTTCCACATGTGCGCCAGCTTTGGATCTTCCGGCAACGGCCCGCCTTTCGCAGGTTCAAGGGGCCAATTCTCGCCGCTGCCCCAGGGACCTCCATTGTCATTGCCCGGAGTGTAGAACTCATTTCCGGGGCCACCCCGCCGCGTAACGACGCGCTCACGGGGGAGCAGCGAATGCACCAGGAGTTCCCCCTTATTTTCCCGGAAGCAAAACGTGTTCGCATTTCTGAATTCCTTTGCCTCCGCAGTTCCCTGCCCCAAATCCTGATCGATCGACGGCTGATTCACTCCATGCAGCAGCCAGGCTTTTCTGAAAGAAGGATCGGTGCTGACCACGCAATCGAAAACGAAGAGCAGATTGTGCGCCGGGGCATACAGGATTTCGCGAGTGAACTTCTTCATCTTGTCCGATGAATATGCCTTGGTGGCATCGCCCAGCGCGTAGTGATATTGCCCGGGCAGATAGTCAATAACGCGCATCGTGCCCAGGTCCCAGAGATCGCGCGTGCGCTCCCAATCTTTCGGACTGCGGATGGTGTTCCAGTAACGGGAGGAATCCATGCGCTGCCCGCCATCGTTGGCGGCGGGCAGCAGGTTCTCGGACCAGAAAAACTTCTCCGACGGGTCATACACCAGCACTGAGTTGTGCGCGACGGTTCGGCGATAGTAATTCAAATAGTGCGGGCTCTCGCTGTCTGTGTAGTCGGCCCCGCTGTCGATCGCAAGATACCCGCCATGGTAGATGTTGATCTGGTTCTGATCGAGGTGTTGGTGCTTGGCCAGATAAGGCCCGCAATCGAATTCGATCCAGGTCGAGTCCTTCTTCCAACCATCGCGGACAACGAGGTGTCCTACGCCGGGAAAGTACTTTTGCCTGGGAAGCTCGTTCTCGCTGGCTAGAGCAGGATCTCGAGGCGTAACTTCCGGGTCGTTCCACAGGAACTCGAGCACGGGCATCGTCCATTGCTTCGCGAATAAGCCGCTGTTGCGGAGAAGCCATGCGCTATAAGGATCCTTGAAGCGGTTCACCGCATAGCCGATGACTGAGGTATCACGCGCGTCCAGGATCGGATACTCATTGTCGCCCTCGCGCGAGGGCGTGCCATCGGGAAGCAGCTTATAGAGATATGTATTCCCGATATTTCGAAACAATGAATAGCGATGAGCCGGATCAATACCGATCGTGGTGCGCTGCAACTCCGCCAGCAGCGTCAGAGAGGCCCACGTAATGCGCATGTAGTCCATGGACTCGTGATAGCTGCCTTCGGGTGTTGCAAAGTCCGTGGTCTCGACAATATTGGCGAAGCACTGCGCCACTTTGTCGCGCCAAGCCTCGCAACGGTTCGCGCACCCGGAGTAGCCTTGGAGCGCGGCCACGACGAATGACGGCAGGCACAGGAAGCGCGCGGCATAGTTTTGATAGGAGAATACGCTGGGATCGGCAAAATCTTCGGTGGCGAGCATTGTGGCTGCGCCGTCCATCAAATCGGTCGCGATCCGATCCCGCAATCCCTGCTCGAACTCCGGATAATCAAAAAGCCAATCGAACGTCAACGACCACCGCGCGTAATCGACCCAGGAACGCGAAGGCCTTCCCCCTTTTTCGAGATGATTCGTTCGCATGGCGTTGAGGGCCTTTTCGGCGAATGCCTTATCGCCGGTGAGTTGCCACGATAGGGCCCACCCTTCCATGTCATCGGATGGCCGCATGCCCAGTTGATAACGGGTCTTTAGCAACGCGAGACCGGTGAAGGGATCAGTCTTACTGACAAGAAGACGAGGACGAGGTACAGATGCCTTCGCGGTGCTCCGCATTATTGCCAGCCCGATCGTCGCTCCTGCGGCTAGCATGAAGTCCCGACGTTTCATTTGCAGAGCCTTCCTCTGGAAAGCAAACACAAGTATACGAAACAAACGCGAGGGCGACCAATCTCGCACACCCCTTGTTACGCCTCCTTACTGCTGGTAAATGAGGCAACCACATACACTTAGACCCGTACTCATTCTGCCCAGAAGCACTTCTGCAGCAGCTTTCGTTTGTTTTGCTCTGATTCAGTGTATAGAATGATGTTCATTGTGCTGCGCAGGCGGGCCGATTTCGACGCCTGGCAAGGACACCAATATGGCGGCGGGGTCGCGACTGTTAGCCGAGCAACGCAGGCGCAAGATACTTGAGTCCATTGAGCAGAAGGGGCAGATCACGGTCCGTGAGCTGGCGACCCGGTTTTCCGTTTCCGCGGTGACCGCGCGTGGCGACCTTGACGCGCTCTGCTCAGCGGGGCTGGCGATTCGTTCTCATGGCGGCGCAGTGCGAAAGCTGGACACGGGTTCGGACGCCGGCACCTCATCCAGGGAGTCTCAACGATTCGCTGACGTGGCCCGGCTGGCCAAAGTCAGCCTGAAGACGGTTTCGCGTGTAGCCCGCGGAAATTCCAAGCTCGCGCCCTCAGTGCAGGCGTCCGTACTCTCGGTTGCGAAAGACCTGGGTGTCAACTTGGCATCTGCGGCCAAGACTCCCACGATCACGTTTATCCTTGGCAATCGCGACACGGTTAACGAATTCCAGTCTAAGGTCCTTTTGGGAGCCGAGGGATACTGTACCCGCCAGAACTGGGCACTCCAATTCATTTCTTTCCGTTCCGATCTGAATGCGCCGCTCAGCCGCTTGAGCCTTCCCGAGGTCCTGACGTCGTCGAACCGGCCGAGCGGGGTCATTCTGACTGGCACACATTCCGCCAACATTCTCGCGGCGCTTTCAGAAAAGAAAATTCCCTTCTCATTGGTTGGAAACAATGTTGTCGGTGAGTGGCAACCGGAGCAGTACGACTGCGTCTTTACTGATGACGTACGAGGATCTGCCGAGATTACCCGCTATCTCATCGCGCAGGGGCACCGGAACATCTGGTATATCGGCAACCAGCGGCTGCCCTGGTTTGCGCGGTGCGCTCGCGGATACCGGCAGGCGATGAAGGAAGCCGACCTGGAACCCCGTTTCAGTGAGATCGGCTCGGAAGACCGCGAACTGGGATACTTGGCCGTCAAGGCTTTGCTGGCTTCGGGCGAGCGGCCTACGGCGCTTTTTGTCGGCACCGATCAGGCCGCCTCAGGTGTTTACCAAGCCCTGCAGGAGTCTGGAATCAGAATTCCTGATGACACCAGCGTTGCCGGCTTCAATGACACGATTGGTGAAGTCTTGCATCCGGGATTGACGACTGTACGCGAGTTCCCGAAAGAACTCGGCGTACATCTGGCTGAATTTGCCATCCGCAGAATCCAGGATCCGAATCTGCCTCCGCAACAACTGACCATGCCCACAGAACTCATTCGAAGAGAGAGCGTGCGGCAGATTGCTCCGGGACATTCGTACGTATCCTCGTTCCCGCTACAAGAACATACCTTGTGACAAGCCTGCCGCTTTTCAGTCGAATGATGAGCATTTTTTGGCAAGCATCATTCCGCGGTCTTTTCTTCTCTTCTTTGTTCGTTACTGTTCCTGCGCTGAGCCAGACGGCGCCGCCTCCCGATGCGTTTAGAGTCCTTGCTCCACCTTCGAATGGTCCACAGATTACTCCTTATCTCGAGTACCAGACAGATATGGCGTGGCGGCAGGATGAGGAGAGAATCGCGGCGTGGCGCAACGTTCGAACCGAAGCTGATATGTCGCGCATGCAGGGCGATCTGCGAGAGAAGCTGTTAAAGATGATTGGCGGGCTTCCCAAAACCAGGACTCCGTTGCGAGCGAGGATTACCGGCACGATTCCAATGAACGGCTTTCATATTAAAAAGGTGATTTTTGAAAGCCTTCCCGGATTTTATGTGACTGCTCTTCTGTACGTGCCGGATGATCGCGAGTCGGGCAAAACCAAAAAGTATCCTGCCATTCTCGTACCTGCCGGACACGCCACTGACGGCAAGAATCATTATGAGTCACTGTGCCAGCACTTGGTACTACGCGGATATATTGTTCTGGCCTGGGACCCCGTGGGCCAAGGGGAGCGCAGCCAGTTCTGGGATGCAAAGACCGGGAAGAGCCGATACAACCTGATCTGTGCTGAGCATGCCGTGCTCGGTAACCTCGCATACCTCGTGGGCGCAAACCTGGCGCGGTGGGAAATCTGGGACGGATTGCGCGCCTTTGATTACCTGCTGACCCTCCCCGAAGTTGATTCCAACCGCATCAACATCACCGGCACGAGCGGGGGCGGCTTTCAGGCGATACACATCGCTGCTCTCGAACCTCGCATCAAAGTCGCGGCGATCTCCTGCTATATCACTGCCCTGCCCATGCGCATTCACAACCGCATCTTCAAGGATCCAGACAGTGATCCGGAGCAGGACCTTTACGGCATGATTTCGAATGGCGTTGACAATGCCGGATTGCTCGGGCTCATGTATCCACGGCCGGTATTCGTTGCCGCCGCCGTGCTCGATTTTTTCCCCATCGAGGGAGCGGAGAAAACATTCCGCGAAGTGCACCAGCTTTATGCCCGCTTCGGACATGGCGAGCGCATGGCTATGGCTGAGGGTTATCACGGCCACGAGTACTCGGATCCCAACCAGGAAGCGGCGTTCGAGTTCATGGATCATTTCAATCATATGCCAGCGGTGCGAACCTTGGCGCCCGTTCAGCAACTCGAGGGAAAGCAGTTGCAATGCACCTCGACTGGCCAGGTGATGCTGGATCTTCATGACGCAAAACCGCTGACCGACTTCATTCTGGACTATTACACCGAGCACGAAGGACGGCGGGCGGAATCAATTCGGCAGCTCTATTTCGGCAAGGGCTACCCCGGCATTCGTTCGTGGAAGTTAGTACTTTTCGAGAATGTGGCGCCCCCTGCCGACACTGTTGCATGGGAGAATGCCGGCAACTCCACTTTCCGAGACATAATGATTGATCGATATCTTTTGCATCACAGCCATAGTCTGGTGATGCCTCTGATCCACATTCACAACAGGACGGGTCAAAGCAATGGCTGGGTGCTATGGTTCAGCAAAGATGGCAAGGCCGTTGCAAGCGATTGGGCTGCGATCGTTACACAGCTCAATGCCGGATACGATGTCATCAGCTTCGATTTTCGCGGGCTCGGCGAAACGCGTATGCGCTACAAAGCGGTCTCTGAGGACGATCCTTCTCTCGCCCTCACGGACGAGTCGCAGGCGTACGCCAATCCACTTTCGAGTGTTCTGGCCGGTTACGTATATAACTCATTGTTAACTGGCAGGCCTTATTTCCTGCAGATGATTGAGGATGCCGAGATCGCTGTCCGTTTCTCCAGAGAGAAACTGCACGCCGGCTCGTTCTCCATTGTCAGCGACCCGGACAGTGCACTCCTGGGCTCGGCGATTGCCAGTACACTTCCCGGAGTGAATTCTGACCCCCATCCAGCGGGGGACATCGTGAAGTGGTCAGAAGTGGTTTTACAGCGTCGCGAGCTATGGCCGATTCAGTACTTGCTGCCGGGCGGCGCTTACATTCAGTAATGGAACCGGCCGTGTGGTGACGATGCACCTGTTATTCGGAACGGGCCTTTCCCGCACGTTCACTTGGTCTGGTCGAACTACGTCGCCGTAGGAACCGCTGAAGTGAGCAGAGTCGCAGAATCCTTGTCGAGATAAATCGTGGCGTTAGGGTGCCTGCGCAGAATCGATGCCGGTACCATTCGCGTAATTTCTCCCTCAAGTGAGTTCTTCACCGCACGCGCCTTGCGTTCGTCAGGAACCACCACGATGATTTCCCTCGCGCGCATAATTTGTCTCACCGACATCGAAATGGCCTGCGTGGGAACCTCCGCAACACTTCCGAACCATCTCTCGTTCACCTGCTGCTGCCGACATGTGTCGTCCAGTTGGACTACCAGGTAGGGATCGTCGGTGTCGAAATCTGCAGGTGGATCGTTGAATGCCAGGTGCCCATTCTCTCCAATTCCAACGAATGCGAGATCAACCGGTTCGCGCTGCAGTTCCCTCCCAATTTCAGCCACCGAACCTGGAGCATCTCCGTCTCCGTCGAGGAAATGGTATCGGGTAATCCTGGTCTTGTTGATCAAACGGTCCAATAAGTATTTCCTGAAACTCGCCGGGTGCGTGATGGGAATACCGATGTATTCGTCAAGATGGAACACCTCGACACAACTCCAGTCAATGTTGGGAGCAGCGGTCAACGCATCCAGAAATTCGAATTGGGATGCCCCTGTGGCCGCAATGATTCGAGCGACTCCCCGCTGGCGTATCGCTCGTCGAATCGAAGTCGCGGCCTGCTCCGCCGCAGCCCGGCCCAATGAATCCTTATCCGCAAGAATTTTGATCTGCAATTGAGACACCCTGTTTCCCTACCTTCCTGGCCCCAAAACTACAAGTGCGACGCTCGCGTCTAGATTCGCAGGACCCGCGCGGCGTTCTCGTAATACACCTTGCTCAAGATGGAATCCGGCAAATTGATTCCGTAAATCTTCCAGCGCCCCTGCGGTGGCACTCTTGCCGGAGCGTAGTCGAAATATTCATCATCGGTCTCAAGAAACCGGAAGTAAATTTCATACAGCTTGTCGTTGAAGACCTGCTGCGGATAGTCGTCGCCGTGAGGAGTCGCGTCTGTACCGAAAAGGATCCGGTCCTGGTATTTGTCGAAGAATTTGTGGGCCGTTCTCGGCTGCCGACCGAGTTCACCGATGCGCGCCGCGATATCGACGAACATGTTCGGGTAGCGGTCAAGGTTGTCAGAAACGTTTTGCAGATCCTCAGCGAAATTCCCAACGTGCAGCACAACGAACTGCGTTCTAGGATGCCGCGCCATAACACGATTGCGCGCCGCCAGCAGCTCTTCGTTATTGGGAAAGTCGCCGCCGTAAAACGACCAGTCGGGATGATTGTTCAGCTCTTCGTAGCGCTCGTTGAAGCGGTCCGTAGGAGTAAAAAACGCGATCGGGTCCGAAACATGAATGGCGACCGGCATCTTGAGCTGCGCACACGCGTCCCACATGGGATCAAACCGGGGATCGTCTATTTTCACGAGCGTCCCGGATGTGATGTTCTCCCGAAGATAGAGTCCGAGTGTCTTCAGAATCTTTAGCCCGCGTGCGCCGTCCCGATGCGCCTGCTCGATCGCCTGGGCCTGCAGCTCTGGATAATTCCGCTCTTTGAACCGCGAGTACGAGGGCTCGGCAAAGGTATAGAACCTTCCGGGATAAACGCGGTCATATCGCGCCATGGTTTCGGCGAGCCCCTTCTCGTATCCTCCAGTCAGGTTGACCATGGCACGAATGTTCTTTCGCTCCATCACCTGCAGTAGCTCTTGCGGCGTTCCCAGGTACTGCCGCTCGGCGGCAAGCTCTACTCCCGCCTCCGACTTCGTCGATACCGAAATGTGGGTGTGGATATCGATGAGCGAAAATTTCGCGCGCTCAACATGCGACTTGCTCACATGCAGCATGCTCTTTGGCTCGTACTGCGAAAGATCGAGCGGTTTGGGAGCGGGCGGCCTTTCCGCCTGTGCATTGGCCTTGGGCATGGGCAGCTGTGAAGCTCCTGCGATCAACCCTGCGCTATAAAGCCATTGCCGCCGATTCATCGAGGCGTCCCGATTCTTATCTCTCACATTCATTTCCCCGGCTCAAGCGCTGGCGTGACGATATCCACCGGCTTGTCCTGTCCGCGCACCGAACCGTGCCAGACGCTGCCACCGAATGTCGTCACGTAAATCTGGTCTCGATCTTGCGGATCGGGAATCACGCGGTGGGCCCATTTAAAATTGAAGCCTGGAACTCGCTTCCAATGCTCTCCTCTGTCAGCGGACCGCCACACCGAGGATTCGAATCCTGCAGCGTACAGGAATTTCGCGTCGTTCGGGTCGATGCTCACGTCGTAAACGTGCTGGTCCCGATCCAATACCGGGCGCCAAGTCTTGCCGCCATTTTCCGAGAGGTAGATCCCTCCCCCCTCCCCATGCTGCCCAACTGCGCGCGCCCACGCAGCAAGGTAAAGCCTCTGCGGAGACTCGGGATCAACCGCAAGACCATCGGGTGCGTTCACTCCAGACGGAAGTGGAACCCGCTCCCAATGCTCGGCGCCGTCGCTAGAACGATAGAGAGCCCCGTCGCCGGCATTCCCGATGCTGCCGTCTTCCGACCGTCGCGCCAGAAGCACATAGAGGGTACCGTCGGCGGCACGCGCCAATCGCCACGCAAATGGCTCAGACTCGCTGATCCCCTGGTTTTTCAGCGTCCACGTGCGTCCGCCATCCACGCTCTTGTACACTCCGCGGCCAAACCCCGAAACGTAGAGAACGCGTGCGTCGACGGGGCTTGTTGGATCAAGCAGAATGTGCGTAGCGGCGGTCTCATCCATTCCATCGTTCGATTTTGCCCAGGTCTTACCGCCGTTATCGCTGCGGCACACACCTCCTCTGTAAGTGGACACTGCAGTATGCCGCCACATTTTCGGACGCGGCAGGTCATGCGTCCCGCTGTTCACACTCCAAGCCCGCCCCTTCACCTTCGGATCGAAGACCATCCAATACGTCGTGTTCGTCCAGTGGTCTGGAACGCCCATCGTGGCGCTAGTCCAGGAAGTACCTCCATCCTCGCTGCGGAACGCCCCAATATCCGTATACGTAATGAAGATGCGTTTGGAGTCGAATGGATCAAAATGCACGCCGTAAGTGGTGGTCACATCAAGCCCGACTGTGCTCCAGCCTGCGTCGTCGATTTTGCGTGAATAGACGCCGTTCCAGGTTGCGCCCCCATCGCTGGTGCGCATGGTACGGCCAAAATCCGTTCCGTATGCCAGGTTCGGGTCCTGCTCGGCCACTGTGATATTCAGGGGATTCTCGCCCCAAGTCACACCAAAGCGGTCCGTAATCCAGTCGTCGTGAACATTCGTCGCGGGACCGGAGGATTCTTTCCACGCCAACTGCCAGTCCGCGCCAGCGTTCGTAGTCTTGGCAACGCCCATCCAGGTTTTGCCGTCGAGTTTGAGCTGGTTGTAGGAAAGGTACGCGGTATCCGGATGATGCAGGCTAGTTGCGACCGCGCGAATCTTGGCGTCGCTACCGGGAAGCACACATTCACGCCAGGTTACCCCGCCATCGCGGGAGCGGAACGCTCCCCGCTGGGATGTGAAGTAAATTAGCGGTTGCTCGCCAGCACCGAATCCGAGACTGAGGTCCTTCGCCGGGGCGGGCAATGGGAGAGTGCGAACCCGCTCCCCTGTCACGATTGTAAGAGAGTTCGTGGCGCCCACAAAAACCCGCCGCTGCCCGCGTTGAGAGTGCGGGTCAACCCACAGGCGCCGGACGTTCGAGGGCAGATCCGCCTGTTTCCGCCAATGTTCTCCCGAATCGCGAGAGACAAACAGGTTTGGATTCTCCTTTCGACCCGCGACAACGTAGAGCAGCCGAGAGTCGGCGGGATCAATCGCCATCGCGTACATGCCGCCCAACGGATCCGAGGGGGCGACAATGGTTTCATCCGCGTGGTCGGAACTCATCTTCACACCACGCACGGTCGACGGGGCTGGAGACACCAGCGCCCAAGTTTCTCCGTCATCCCGGCTCCGCCACAATCCGGTGGCGTGCGCGTACATCGTCTTGGCATCGTGGGGATCGAAAACAAAGAAGTTCACCACCCCGCGAAGGTTGAACATCCGCCAGGTTCGACCGCCATCGTGGGTAATATAGGAACCAGTCATGTCGCACGAAATCAGCACCGTGTTGAGGTCGTGCGGACTGATGGTCGGATTGAACATCGCCCCACCGCCGCCGGGACCGACGATCCGGAATCCGCCTGGCCTTTCGGCGAGAGCGCTGGCCAAGCACACTACGACAAAAATGATGAGTGGAATAAGGATTCGGAGTTTCATTAGCTCCTGCATGGTCTTGCGAAAGCGGGGTAATTCCGCTCTCTTGTTACATCGCGACGATGAGATCGGGAATCGCCTGCGCGTAAGTTCTGGCCAAGCGCTGCGAGCAAACGGATTGCTCGCAGCGTTCGGTTCTTAGAACGTTATCCTTAGCCGCAAGCGCACCGTGCGACGGCTGTCCACACCTTCCTGGGTATAAGTAGTTAGCAGGCGACCGAAATCGTCATTGAGGTTGACCTGATCAGCCGGGATATAAGGTTTGAAGGTTGCTGGATCAACAGCGACGGAAAAATCGCCCAAATTTGCAAACGAACCGCCGCCTCCTCCATCGTCCGCGTTCGGAGAGAATAGACGGTGATTGAAGATATTCTGGACATCAGCGCCCAACGTTGCTGTCACACGCTCTCCGAAGTGGAAGTCTTTGTGAAGACCTAGATTCACTCCCCAGGTGCCAGGCCCGTACAAAAGATTGCGCTTGGCCAAGTTGGGATTGCTTAGTACGTCGGCTCCAATCGGGGGAAGGTCGAAAGCAGCGGGGTCCCAGATCTGATTACCGTTTCTGTGATTTACGTTGCCGATCACGACAGGTCGGTACGACGGACCGTTGAAGTCTCCAACAGCATCCACTGATGCAACGCCGATATTACCCAGGGCCACCGGGCCACAGTTGTCGCAAATCCAAAAAGGAGTGAAAGCTGTTCCTGTTTTAGCGAACATGTTGAAACTGGTCTGCCATCCTCCGATCAACGCGTCTGCCCAGCCAGAGAAGCCGGATCCGTAGGTCCTACCCCTCCCCACCGGCAAATCCCAAACTCCGTAAGCCACAATCCTATTTTTCGGGATCCACGAGTCCTGTCCATAGTCGCGATTGGGATCAAAAGGATTCCACGCCAGACCACCTAGACTAGAGTTGCCCCAATCTAGCGCGGTCGTCCTCTGATCAGCATAGGTATAAGCGAAGTTCAACAACAAACCATGCGAATAGCGGCGCTCGAACTGGGCCTGGAATGCATTGCTGCGTCCGTGCCCAAAGTTTCCGTAGTTCGCCAGGTAGTCCCCCAGACCGGGTAGTGGTTGACGTGCAAGGTCCGCGGGTGAGTAGTCGCAGTCTCCATTGTTGATTGGATCACAGGGCATAACACCATCACCGATTGTGGTTCCAAACGGCACGTCACTTGGTGCGATTTCGTTCAAGTCGACGCCCGCAATGAGTCCACTCATGCTACTTCCAAGATAGGAGAAGCGAATCGATGTATCTCGCATCACCTCACGTTCGAAAGTTGCGTTGTACTGCTGAATGCGGGGCTGCTGTAAGCCAGCGGGAACAGGATTGATGGACGGAATGCCACCGAAACCCGATCTGACCGTACCGCCGGTGAGGGGACTGAATCCGTGATTGAATCCCGGCCAACCTGCAAAAGGGGTTGGATTGCCAGATGCATCAGCGTTTCTCTTTGTAACACTTTGGTTGAAAGCATTTGTGGCGAGCGGGTCGCGTATGCCTTGGGCAGCAGAAGTTGGGAAATATATCCCCCATCCTCCCCGAAGTGAGGACTTATCGGTCAACCGGAACGCGAATCCAACTCGGGGAGCGATGTTGTTCTTGTCCGTTCGAACTAAACCACGCCCTATGCCTAGCCCTGACTGTGAAGCTGTTACGATTGGTCTTGTGTCAGCAATCCGAGTATCCAAGAACGGCAACGTTTTTGACGAAGGGACGATGAAGCGACCTTTGAGACCGGTCGTCGAGTCAACGAACTTCGGATCGAAGTTGACCAACATATCGTTGTTGTCAATGAAGGGTGTGATCACTTCATACCGGATCCCCAAGTTAAGGGTGAGGCGTGGGCTTACCTTCCAGTCATCCTGGAAGAAATAGCCAGTCTCCCAGTTGTAAACATCCATCGGGTTAGGTCGCGGCAAATTGACGTAGCTGACGCTGGAAGAGCCCAGTCCTAAGAGAAACGGAACCAATGTGTTTGCACCCGAGCCGGCATAGGTTGTCAAGCCACGCACATTTTGGCGATTCTTAGCGAAGCCGTCCACAGCGTTGTTCTTCACAAAATCAGCGCCCATCTTGAGGCTGTGCTTCCGGACAACCCAGGTGAGAGTATCTCCGAACGTAGCGAGATTCTGGTCCTCTGACCTATCGGTATCCCGGTTGCCGTTAGCGAAGGTCGCATAGACGTTGCTGAAACTCACGGCCGGGTGGCCGAACGTTGCTAGTTCCCCCGCACCCGTTACTGCGCCGTACGCATCGACATCGGATTGATTGAATCCAATACTCGAAAGGAATCCCCTGAGTGTCGTGTTGCTGTGTATATATAGTTTTTCTCGATTGATACCGCCGCGAATCTCGTTGATGACATTCGTATTGAAAACGCGATTGTAGGAAATGGAAACCGTGTTGTTTCGACGCTCTTGCTGCTTGAGCCCAAGCCCGGGATAGGCACCCACGACAGATTGATTGGCGATGGTCGCTCCGGAGCCGGTGTAGACGACGTACACACGGTCCTTGTCGCTGAAATCGTGGTCAACGCGCAATGTTCCGGTATCGATGACGCTTCGACCGGGCAGAATCGTGTGGTATCCGGGAATGCGCCCACGTCGGTCAATGGGCGCACCAACACCGATTTTCGGGAAGTACAGATTTATCAAAGCCTGGGTTGTGGGGTTCAGCAGGCGGGAAGGAATCGTAATGAACTGCTGGCCGAGACCTCCTACTGTGTCGTTGGCAATCTCTTCCGGGGTGAGAGTCACACCTGCAGGAACATCGGGCTTCACTGCAGTGCTCGAGCTTGAGCTTGAATCAGGCAACAAAGAAAAGTCGCCAGTCCAAAATGTCGGATGCGGCAAACTGTTCGACCTGACCTGAACTGGCGAGCGGTCCCAATTTCTTTCATAGGAGGTGAAGAACCATGTGTTCTTTACCTTAGGAAGCGGTCCACCGAAGGACCCGCCGATATCGGTTAGATTGAAGTACGGGTTGGGGTATGTACTCTGACCAGGATACGGTGCGAATTCCTGCTTGCCGATGATGTCCTGCGAAGTCCAGGCAGCAAGCGCCGAATTCTTGTTGTTGTAAAAAGCCGATCCGTGATAACCCGCGCCTCCGCGCTTTGTGGTAACGCGAATGTTCGAGATGCCCGCAAACTCGGCACTGAAATCATTCGAGAGAACGTTGATGTCGGCCACCGCTTCCAGGGAAGGCTTGCTGTGAGTCGGCGAGCCGGCGATTCCGCCGTTTGAGCGTTGTCCGTCCAACGTGAAATTGCCACCGTAGCTCTGGGCTCCGAGAAACTTAAATTCTCCGTCATCCGACCCTTGCGTGATGTTGGGATTGAGATAAAGAAAAGAGTAAACATCTCGGCTGTCGCGCGGAAGATCTATCACCGCACGGCTGTCGATCGTGTCACTGATCGTCTGATCCTCAGTATCGATAGCAGCGGCCTCCGCGGTTACCACGATCTGCTCTCTGCTCCCGGACAATTTCAATACCGCGTTGGCGCTCAGCACATCGCTACCGGTTAGCATCAATCCGGTAATGTCCTGCGTATCCATTCCCGGTGCGCCTATGGAAACCTTATAGCTCCCCGGCCTGAGGCCGAAGACTTGGTATTCGCCCTGTGCGTTCGTATTCGCTTCGCGTGACGTATTCGTAGCGAGATCGAGGATGACGACTCTTGCATTTGGAATTACCGCGCCGCTGGGGTCGGTGACTGTGCCCCGAATCGTACCGAGATCTGTGCCTTGCGCCAGCAGCAACTGCGCGCATCCAACGCTGACCGCGAGCGCCAATAGAATAGCCAGACATTTTGCAAGCTTCATGGTGGGACTCCTGACCTGGGAAGGCTCCCCAGCACTAGCCCTTGTAAACCAAAACGTCGACGGAAAGCAAGAAATAAATAAATTATCGTAAGTATTCGACAGTGTTCGCAATGTTAAACATTACTGCGAGGCACAGCTCGAGCGCCGCGCCCGTACTCTATGGGACCTGCATCTCCCGGCACAAATGGCCGCATCCTGCTTGCAAGCACAAGAACGGTCCCCACATTACAGCAGCACCAACTCAATTACTTGCAGGTAGCCTGACGCTTACCTGCGGCGAGAACCGGCCAATGCGCAGAAATGGACATCCGAAAGAGAACGGTGATAGAAAGCAATAGCAAGACAGGAGAAAGTAAACAGGGATGACGCAAATTCCGCGAACAGCGACCATTTAGTCTGTAGATTGCTGCTTCACCAATCATAGAAAGAAAGGAATATGACCGCCATGCGTCGCAGAGATCTCCTTAAAGGCGCGGCAGTTCTGCCTGCCCTGACCCGCCTGAACCTTGCAGCCGTCGCGACCGCGGATGATCCAATCTGTTTCCCGCAAGCGCCGCGAGAGCGCCTGAATCAGGGACCATTCGATCTTGAACAGGACCAGGGCTGGCAGACCATTCTGTTCACCACTCCCTCGGAAAAGACTTTGCGTAATCCGGGCTTTGGACTCGTGGGATACAGCTGGGAAGAAAGTGGGCCATCGCTTGCGGCTCGCGCGGGCCGAGAAAGTCTGGAGCAGCATGTAGAAAAGATCTCAAACTTGCCCTTCGTCGACGTCCTGTACATTCGCTGCGATTGGCGCAACGTGCAGTCGCGCCCCGGCCGCCTCGATCTGGATCCTGTCTGGGCATTGACGCTCGACGCGGCCCGGCGCAAGGGCCTGCGTGTCGCGTTTCGGGTTCAACTCTCGAACACTTCATTTCAGCCCGAAGAGGTCGCCCTGCCTCCCTTCTTGCGCGATCGCATTCCGCTGGTCAACATCGGCAAGATCCCCGGTAAGGGGAATGCGCAATACCGCGAGCCCCGATATGACCATCCCCAATTTCAAAAAGCGTTCATGGAATTAACCGGCCTGCTGGCCGCGCAATTTGATGGCAATCCGCTGATCGAATGGGTTGACCTAATGCAGTATGGCTTTTGGGGCGAGGGCCACACCAGCAACTATCCCAATCCCTTCCCCGATTACCTGACCGCCGAACGGACTTCCCTGAGCATGACGGAACACCAGCTGGCTGCCTGGAAGAAGACACCGCTTGCAGTAAACACTCAGCCCGACATCAGCAATGTGGGCAACCGCGCGGTGATCGACATGGCCATGCGGAGTGGAGCCTGGTTGCGTTCCGACAGCATCATCGTGGAGGAGCCCATTCAGATCGACCAGCTAGCCAACCGTCCACCGTGGCTCGCCGCCATCATGGAAGATGGCTACTTCCGGCAGTACGACACACAGAAACTGTCCACCGATGCGGCGGGAATCAATGTGCTGGAGAATTACATCTTGCACGTCCTCGACCTACGAGCCAACTACTGGGCGCTGTGGACCGAGGCCGACAATCTCGCCCGGTACTATGAGATGTATCCACGCGGATTCGATCGGCTGCGCGCCCAGATGGGATACCGCCTGCGGCCTTCATGGGTTTGGCAGCGCAAGCGCTACGACACCTTCGAAGTGATCGTGTGCGTCAGCAATCGAGGAGTGGCAGGCGTTCCGGGAGTGCTGTGGCTTCAGTTCGAGAGCCCGGACCACAAACTCAGCTTTCATGGAACTCTCGACCCGGGGCATCCCCATGCAGGCGCTTTGCGGCAAGCCTCCTTTCTCCTCCCCAAGGGGTACGCGGGCAAACTCAATCTTTCCGCTCAGCTTGAGATTCGTCCTGGCAGGATGAAACCTGTCGCGTGGGCATGCGAACAACCGGTGAATTCCGATGGTTCGATCACGATTGAACTCAAGGCCGCGAACGATCGCGGCTGGCGCAAAGGAGTGTGAGTTATGCTCACTGGCCGATCTGTTGATTTGCGATTGACATGCAGATGCGGACCGACGGGACGACCTCAGCAATGGAAGGTTTGGGAGCGGAGCGATCGCGCAAGGCTCGTAAAAATGCGGCCGTCTCGTCGTAACAACCGTTCAAGATATCTTCCGGCGTGTCGCTGGACGCCCACTCCTCAGTGACCAGCGCCCCCTTGCGATACGCCTGCCAACCGCGCCTCCTGCCAAATGGGCACGTCACCGAGACGTGAAAGTCCTCGCCAGAGAGAGCGTAGGTTTCTTCCACCATTCCGGCCGTGGGCAGCACATCAATTCGTCCTTCAATGCCGCTTTGAAAATGAAGATCGATGGCGTACCAGGCAGTCGTACCGGCCATCATCGTGCGGCATTCGAATTTCGTCACCTCACCGGCGATGTAGCGCAGCGTATCCACCGCATGCACCGCAGTGGCCCAAATGAATTCGCGCTCAGATCGCGCGTGCCGCGCCATGGTGCAGTGGACATAACGAATTGAACCGGCATTGCGCGCCCACTCCAGGGCGCGGTTTAAGAAAGGCATAAAGCGGCGATTCACCGACACCATGTTCCGAGTGCCGCTTTCCCCTGCTTTTTTCACCAAGTCTTCTACTTCGGACAAAACGGAACCAAGAGGCTTCTCGACCACGCAAGGTATGTGCCGGCTTAGCAGAAGAATTCCAGTCTCAGAAATTCTTTCCGGCGGAACCACCGCGATGCAGCCATCAATCTCCTCGCGCGCTAGCAACTCATCGATGTTGCCGTAACTGGCTTTGAATCCGTATTGCTGGCCAAATCTTTGCGCCCGCTCGATTCGAATATCGCAAGCTGCCACCAGCGATGTTGCCTCCGGGTGCTCGGACTGGTATCGCGCGAGCGGAATTGCGTGGCCGGTCTCGGCGTGTTCCCCGCACCCGATCAGCGCCAACCGGATCGTGGAGGTCTTATTCATAGACCCGTACGAACCAGTGGAACTTCCTCAGAATGGGTTGCGTTCCCTGCGGCCGTTTCATTTCCCCGAATGAAGAACAAGGATCCGCCCACGGCGAGGGTCAGCAGCGCGAACCAGATGACCGTCAGACGCTGATTGGAGGGCACATCGAATAACAACAAGAGGCTCAGGGCCCCAATGGCGCAGATTGTCCGGCTCAAAAAGCGAAATACCGGGGCAGTGAAATCGGCCGAGTCTTTCAGTTCCTTACCTACATCGACAGGCGTATTCAAATTGCGGAAGAGCCGCTCTCGTGCCGGCCAGTCTCCACGGTCCAACAGCATGCTCAGGAAGAACACGCCGAAGGAGGACGGAATAATAATCGCCACCTGCTGAATGAGAGTCCAGTGATAGACAAATGCTCCTAGAATGCCCAGAACCAGTCCCGTGGCGAACGACGCCAGACCTGACCAGGGCGGTGTGCGACGCACAGCAAGGCCAAGCAGCGCCGGGGGACCGTAGGCCAGCGACATCAACGTATTGAACGTGAGCATGACTTGAAAGACGCTTTGCCCGCTCGCCGCCATCATCACCGCAATCACGGTGGTTGCCCCTCCAATCAGGAATGTTGTGATCCATCCCACCACAAGCAACTCCCGGTCTCCGGCTCCCTTTCGCAGCAACGCCTGGTACATATCCTTGGTAAGAATGGCGGATTTGAGATTGAACTGGGCTGACAGATTTGCCATGGTCGCGCTGAACATGGCGGCGAGCATCACTCCGATCAGGCCGTGAGGAAGCAGGGTTAGACTCGCGACCGCGTAGGCCGCTTCGCTCGGTTTGGGTAAAGCCGCGCGTAGAGACGGCAGCACCGGATAGATGACTCGCATGGCCATGGGCGGAATAAACCAGATGAATGCTCCGGCGAAAAACAATACGCTGCACAGAAGCGCAATCTTCCGCGCCGATCGTTCGTCATCCACGCTGAAGTAACGCTGGGCCATCGCGCTGGTGTTGTAGCCAAACGAAACCATAATCGTCCACGAAGCCAAGTAGAACCATCCAAATTCCCCCGACCAATGAATCGTCTTCATTTCCGTTGGAAGCGCATGCACAAGGCCTGCGACACCCCCTACCCGAAGCAGCGACATCACAACGAGAACCAGGCAAAACGGCATCAGGATGGACGCTTGCAAGAAATCTGTAACCACGACGGCCCACAATCCGCCGAGCACACAATAGAAAACAATCAGAGCACCCGCTCCAATGATCGTCCAGGTCACAGGAAAACCGCACGCGGCCGAAACGAACAGGCTCAAGCCGAACAAGGTACTCGCGCTTGTGAATAACTGAAAAACGATTGTGGTCCAGGAGAAAACCTGGTGCGTTGCGAGATTGAATCGTCCGGCCAGGTATTCCATCACGGTGGTGATGCGGCTCCGCCGCCAGCGCTCGGCGAAGATGAAATAGCCCAGCAAAAAACTCAACGCATTCCCGATATACAACCCGGTGGCTGCGATTCCTGAACGATACGCAACACCGGCAGCGCCCGTGAAAGTCCAGGCGCTGAAGCCCGACATGAAGCAACTGAGGCCGGCTACTAGCCACGGGATGCGGCTCCCCCCACGGAAATACTCAGCGGCACCCCGATTGAAGCGCAGAACGTAGAAGCCGACTCGCACCATCAGCAGCGCGTAAAGGACGATCACCAGATAGTCGGTGCGGTTGGCGGTACTCATCGAGGAATCACGCCCTTCTTTATACTTTGTTTTCTCCGACAAGGGAAAGAAAAGAAGTACTGAAAGAAAGAGAACGAAGTACTGCGGTGTTATACTCGCATCCTCATGGCGCGTCCTGGTCTGCTGGTCAGTGCCCCACGGCACCTGTTTGAATCGTTCTTTTCGCCAGCGGAAAGAAAGCGGCTCGACCGCGCATTCACGTGGGAAAGGATCGAAGCTGACACAATTACCCGTGAATTCTTGCAGAAAGCGCAAACGGCCGATGCGTTGATTACTACCTGGGACAGTCCTCGTTTCGACGAGAATTTACCGCAATTAGCTCCCCGCCTACGCATCATTGCGCATTGCGGAGGTGAAGTGAAATCGCGCTTCGCTTCCTCGCTGTTTAAGGCCCTCACGATCACCAATGCTGCCGCCCCCATGGCCCGCGCTACGGCCGAGATGGGCGCTGCCCTGCTCCTTTATTGCGCGCGCAACATCGACTTCTATCGCGCTGAACTGCAGCGAAAATCAAACCGCATCTACGAGCAAGTGCACGTTCACGGCTCGCCAGAGTCGATGGTCGGCCGCACCGTTGCCATGATTGGCTTCGGACGAATTGGACGTGCTCTGGTGGATCTGATGCGCGGCTTCGAAATAAATTGGCTGGTCCATGATCCTTATGCCAAACGAGCCCTGGTGCGGAAATATCCTGTGCGTTTCGTTAGCCTGAAAGAACTTCTGCCCAAAGCGCATCTGCTGGTCCTGACCGCGGCACTGACCGATGAAACTCGGGGGATTCTCGGAGCCAGAAAGCTCGCCGCTCTTCCTGACGGCGCGACCGTCATTAACATCGCGCGTGGAGGCTTGATCGATCTCAACGCTCTGCGCAAAGAAGTGCGCGCTGGACGCCTGCGCTGCGCTCTCGATGTGACCGATCCCGTGGAGCCCCTCAGTGTGAGTGATCCGCTGCGAAGCATGTCCGGTGCGATCGTCACGCCCCACATTGCCGGCAGCGGCCTCCATGTGCGGCAGGAGATCGCGCGCGTGGTACTGGATGATCTGCAGAAGTTCTTCAGCGACGGCCAAGTCGCGAATCGCGTCACAACGGCTATGCTCGAGCGGATGACTTAGGAATGAATATCTCGTTCTCAACCCTGGCATGTCCGGACTGGAGCATGCCGCAGATCATTCAGCTTGCCGCCGATGCCGGCTACGACGGGATTGAACTGCGATTTGTCGAGGGAGAAGATTCGCTCTGGAAGCTTGCCGCCTTCTCCGGAACTCAAATGGCCGAGACCAAGCGAGCATTAAGCGATCACGGCTTGAAGGTCGCCTGCGTGGATACGAGTTGCCGCTTTCACTCTCCCAATGCCAGGGAACGTGACGCTGCAATCGAAGAGGCAGAACGCATGTCGGATATGGCCGCCGAACTTGGCGCGCCCGGAATCCGCGTTTTTGGAGACACCATCCAGCCCGGCGCGGATCGCGATTCAACTCGCAACTGGATCGCTGATTCGATTCGAAACCTGGCAGATCGAACCTCGCCCAAAGGTGTGCAGGTGTGGCTCGAGACTCATGGTGATTTCGTGGCGGCCCGCGAAACGGCCGCTATCTTGAGGGAATGTAGTTCTCCCTCAACTGGAGTTGTATGGGATCCCGTCAATAGTCTGGTAGCCACCGGCGAGCCACTCGCAGAGGGTGCCAGTCTTCTGGGATCGGCGATTCGTCATATCCACGTAAAGGATTTTCGGCGTTGCGCAGACGGCGTCCAATATGTTCTCACTGGCCAAGGTGCCTTTCCATGGCACGACTTAAGCGCCGCGCAGAAACAGCTGCGATATAAGGGCTTTGTCTCTTTCGAATGGGAAAAGCAGTGGCATCCGGAATTGGAGGACGCTGGTATCGCCGTGCCCCATTTTGCGAAGCAGTTTGCCAGGGCATACGTTCATGGCTGAGCACGAAACGTTGCGGACCATGCGAGCCGAGGATGTGCCCGCGGCCTTCCAGTTGTCTGCGCAAGCAGGTTGGAATCAGACCGAAGAAGACTGGCGCACGCTGCTCGAACTCGCTCCGGAAACCTGTCTTGCGATCGAGGTCGACGGGCAATTGGCGGCGACTACGACTCTGCTGTGCTACGGCCAGCGATTGGCCTGGATTGGAATGGTCCTGACCAGGCTGGAGTTCCAGCGGCGCGGCTTTGCCAAGAAGTTGTTCGGTGAAGCCCTGAAGCGGGCCGACGAAATGGAGATTGAAACCATCAAGCTCGACGCCACTAAACAAGGACAGCCTATCTATGAACAGTTCGGCTTTCGTCGCGAAGAAGAAATCGTGCGCTGGTCCCGGCAGAACTCCGGCACTGAGCCGTTACCCGTCGTGCGCTCGTCCCCCCCAGTGTGGCGCCACTTGGACGCAAACTATTTCGGAGCGGACCGTCTGCTTCTGCTCGAACACTTGGCAAAACGAAATCCTCCGGCCGTGCATGAGCAGTCATATCTGTTTTCCCGGCCCGGCCGTACGAACGCCTACCTGGGTCCCTGCGTAAGTGATAATCCCGATGGCGCGCGAAGCGTGATCTCCGCATGTGTGGAAGAGTCTCTGAGCAGCTGGTACTGGGACCTGTTTCCCAGTAACCACCATGCGGCCACTATCGCGCGCGACTTAGGATTCACTCCGCAACGGCATCTCCTGCGCATGGCGCGCGGCAAGGAACTCCGCGAAAACCGGAATGCGATCTATGCGATCGCCGGCTTTGAGCTAGGTTGAACATGCATATCCAGACGGAACCAGAACTGGAAGAGTTGTTGTCGCGGCCCGACGACGCGACCGCCGCCGCTATGGCATCACTCGAAGGCGATTTGCTCATTCTGGGCGCGGGCGGCAAGATGGGACCCAGCCTGGCTCGATTGGCTCGTCGCTCGTGCGAACGCGCGGGCGTCAGCAAACGGATTATGGCCGTCGCCCGCTTTACGAATTCCAGTTTGGCAACCGAACTGAACGCGGCTGGCATCGAGACGATCACTTGCGACCTTCTCGATCGAGATGCGCTGGCGCGCCTGCCCGACATCCCAAATGTCATCTTTATGGCGGCAAGAAAATTCGGGACGTCCGGCGAAGCGCACCTGACCTGGGCGATGAACACGTATCTTCCCGGACTCGTCGCCGAGCGTTACCGACATTCCCGAATTGTTGCGTTTTCCACTGGCAACGTGTATCCGCTCCGTTCCATTTCGCAAGGCGGCGCAAAAGAGACCACGCCGGTCAATCCCGTCGGTGAGTACGCGCAATCGGCCCTGGGCCGCGAGCGCATGTTTGAGTACGCATCGGCCAAATGGGGCACCCGCGTCGTGCTTTTGCGTCTGAATTACGCTGTCGAGTTGCGCTACGGCGTACTGGTGGACATCGGACTGGCGGTATTCGAACACCGTCCCATAGACCTGGCAATGCCCAAGGTCAACGTCATTTGGCAAGGCGAAGCGAATGTCTGGTGCTTGCGGTCCTTTCCCTTGTGTCAGGCCCCTCCATTCGTTCTGAATATCACCGGGAGTCAAACGCTTGCCGTGCGCGAAGTTGCCCTCGAGTTTGGCCGGCATTTCGGGAGTGAGCCGAGCTTCGTCTCCGAAGCTGAAGGTTCGAGCGCGCTGCTCAGCGACGCGAGCAAGGCACGAGGACTCTTTGGCGATCCGAAGATTAGCCCTCAAGAGATGATTTCTGGAATTGCAAACTGGATTGCGAACGGCGGGACGCTCTTGAACAAGCCGACGCATTTCCAGGCACGGGACGGAAGATTTTAATGCAATTGCGCGAACAACTTCATTCCGGACTGGTCATTCCGGCTCATCCTCTCGCCTTAAATTCCCAACGGCAGTTGGACGAACGGCGGCAGCGAGCGCTCACGCGGTACTATTTGGCCGCTGGCGCGGGCGGACTCGCGATCGGGGTTCACACTACTCAATTCGCCATTCGAAAGGTAGGACTGCTCGAGCCCGTGCTGGCTTTGGCGGCCGAAGAGTGTCGTGATCCGAAAGTAGTAAAGATTGCGGGGGTATGCGGACGCCGCGAGCAGGCTGTGGCAGAAGCAGAGCTTGCCGCCAAATTGCACTATCACGCCGCACTGCTAAGTCTCGCCGATCTCAAGGACGAGAGCACTCCGCAACTTCTGGACCATACGCGCGCCATCGCCTCTATCCTTCCCGTCATCGGCTTCTACCTGCAGCCTGCAGTCGGAGGAAGGCTATTGGACTACGAGTTCTGGCGGCAATTCACCGGGATCGAGAATGTGGTCGCCGTTAAGATAGCTCCGTTCAATCGCTATCAGACCATTGAAGTCGTGCGGGCCATTGCCGATTCGGGCCGGGCTCGCGAGATCGCACTGTACACAGGAAATGATGACCACATCCTGCTCGACCTGCTCTCGGTCTTTGATTTCGGCTCTGGGCCCATCCGGTTCTCGGGCGGATTGCTGGGCCATTGGGCAGTCTGGACCAAGACTGCAGTTGAGCACCTGGCCTTGTCGCGACAACATCGCGATTCGATGTCCAGCGATCTTCTGCGGCTGAGCCATCAGATTACCGATGCGAATGCGGCCATCTTTGATCCCGCCCATCATTTTCGCGGCTGCATTCCCGGCATTCACGAAGTTCTCCGCAGGCAGGGTCTGCTCGAAGGGCGCTGGTGTCTCGATCCCGACGAAGACCTTTCACCTGGACAAAGCGAAGAGATTGATCGCGTTTGCAAAGCTTATCCCTTGCTGCAGGATGATGTTTTTGTAAAGGAACACATTGATGAATGGCTTCATTAGCGTTGCATTGATGATGCTGGTCTTGTCCGCAGTCCCGGCGTCTAGCCCCGGTATGGTAGAGTGCGTCCGCTCCAACCAGGACGCACCACTTACGCTCGATCCAGCCTCGCCTTTCTGGCGCGACGCTCGTGCTGTTACGGTGGAGAAAGACCGCTTCGGAAAAATCGTTCCGAAGTTTCGCGCTACGGTGCGCACCCGTTGGACAGAAAAGAATATCTATTTCTTGTTTGTCTCTCCCTACGACGAGCTCCATCTCAAACCGAGTCCCACCACCCAAAAGGAAACCAACGAGCTTTGGAACTGGGATGTTGCGGAAGCTTTCATCGGCTCCGACTTCAATGACATTCAGCGCTACAAGGAATTTGAGGTCTCGCCCCAAGGCGAGTGGGTAGACCTGGATATCGACCTGCACAAACCACACCATGAAGATGGTTGGATGTGGAACTCAGGCTTTGAATCAGCCGCTCGCATCGATGAGCCCGAACATATGTGGTATGCCGCGATGCGGATTCCGTTCGCCGCAATCGACCACCAGGTTCCCATTGCGGGCCACATGCTCCGCATCAATTTTTTCTTCAGCCAGGGGACTTCAGCGCATCACCACGAACTGACCTGGCAGCCTCCCATGAAAGAAACGTTTCACGTTCCGGAGAGATTCGGTCTGATCCGGCTGGTAAACAAATAGAAATATTCGACGGAGTTGAACATGCAAGCCTTTCGCAAATTCACGCCATACGTTCTGCTACTCGTCGTTGCTATTGTCCCGCGCATTTCGAATGCCGAGGATCATGCCACCCCAATTGTTGAGCGCGGCGTTGCCGTGAAGATGCGCGACGGTACGATTCTTCGTGCCGATATTTATCGTCCAAATCCGCCGGGGAAATTCCCGATTCTTCTCACGCGCACTCCATACGACAAGAACAACGACTTGGCCTTTGGTTTGAAGGGGGTCGCCCGCGGCTACGTGGTCATCAATCAAGACGTACGCGGCCGCTACACGTCCGATGGCGAATGGTATCCATTCCTTCACGAAACCGACGACGGCTACGACACGATCGAATGGGCTGCCGCGCTTCCCTATTCTGACGGTAGAGTGGGAATGTATGGCGGCTCCTACGTCGGCGCGACCCAGATGCTCGCGGCCATCGCCCATCCGCCTCATCTGGCCGGAATCTGTCCTGTGGTCACCGCCAGTAACTATCACGATGGCTGGACTTACCAGGGCGGCGCATTCGAGCAGTGGTTCAACGAATCCTGGACTTCCGGCTTGGCGGAAGACACGTTGGATCGGAATGTACGCCAACAGGTGAACGCACAACACGGTATCTCGACGCTCCCTCTTACCGACTATCCTCTTTTTCCCTTGCCGCCATCTTCTTCTAACACGGAATTGCTGCGCACCCTCGCGCCATACTTTCTCGATTGGCTGGCGCATCCCAGCTATGACGAGTATTGGAGGCGTTGGGCGATAGAAGAACATTACCCTGATATTCGGGTCCCCTCGCTCACAGTCGCGGCCTGGTATGACATATTCCTTGGCGGATCGTTGCGCAACTATATCGGCCTAAGACACAGAGCAGGGGACGACCTCGCTCGTCAGGGCCAGCACCTGTTGGTCACGATCGGTGGCCACGCCGGCTCGGCGCAAAAGGTCGGTGATGTGGACTTCGGTCCTGCCGCCCCCTTCGATGAAGATGCGGTGACTTTAAGTTGGTACGACCATTTGTTCAAGAATGCGGACAATGAGTTTGCTGGTCCTAGGCGCGTGCGCATTTTCGTGATGGGCGCCAATCAATGGCGCGACGAAGACGAATGGCCGCTCGCCCGGGCAAGGGAAACAAAGTACTATCTGCACTCCGCCGGAAAGGCGAACGCCGCAAACGGTGATGGCGTTCTCTCGACTGTGGCTCCGGCCGCTGAAACAAACGATCAGTACACCTACGATCCAGCCAATCCGGCGCCGACCATCGGCGGCTCGCTCTGTTGCGATTCCGCGCATCTGGCCCCCGGACCACGCGATCAGACCTCTGTCGAGGTCAGGCCGGATGTCCTCATCTATTCGACTCCGGCCCTGCAAGAGGATCTCGAGGTGACCGGACCGGTTCGGCTCGAACTATTCGCCAAATCTTCCGCAGTCGATACCGATTTCGTCGCCAAACTGGTGGATGTGGGCCCTGACGGCTTTGCGCAGAATTTGACCGAGGGCATCATTCGCGCCCGCTATCGCGATTCGCAGCAGGCGCCCGAACTTCTGAAGCCGGGCGAGATTTACAAATTCAATATCGATTTGTGGGCGACGTCGAATGTATTTCGGAGAGGACACCGCGTGCGCCTTGAAATCAGCAGCAGCAATTTTCCGCGCTTCGACAGAAATACCAATACCGGGGACCACTCGGCGCACTCGCGGAAATTCGTAGTGGCCCAGAACGCAATCGTTCATGACGGCGGTGCATCCCTCAGCTCTCATCTTGCCCATCGTACCCCGGCCTTGACCATCGTCCCGCACCGCGAAATTCTCCAGCAGGAGGGAGACCATGCTTCAAAGCGCTACACGTCAACGCATCTTTCTCGCCCCGGCGCCGCGCGCGGTAGCCGATATTCTTGACTCCGATGATCTCGCGCAGTTGCGGGCTCTCGGCGACCTTATAGTGCACGAAGGCAGGTCCGGTTACCGACGAGCAGTTCAACGCTATTTCCGGCGATACCGCCATCATCATTGGTCAGATTGATCTGCCGGAATCACGGCTTAAGAAGGCGCCCTGCTTGAGAGCGATCTTTAATGTCGAAGGAAATTTCTTGCCCAATGTCGACTACGGATACTGCTTTCGCAATGGCATTCGCGTTCTTGGCATTGGTCCCGTATTCGCTGAACCGGTCGCAGAGGCCGCGCTGGGCATGGCCATCGATTTGGCCCGTGGCATTACCCGCTCTGATCGCAATTTTCGTCAAGGCATCGAGGAGTACGGGCTCGCGGCAAATCGCGAGGCGTTTTCCCTGTTTCGTCAGAATGTGGGATTCGTCGGCCTGGGAGATTTAGGCAGGGCGATTCTCCCGCTGCTTCAGCCCTTCCATTGTCACATTCGGGCCTACGATCCGTGGCTGCCGGAGGAATATCTTCGGCACGCTCGGTTGCGACGCTGCTTCCCTCGAAGAAGTATTCCGGCTCTCTCAAGTCGTTTTTGTCGTCGCTGGAGTAACCTCGGAAAACCAGGGATTTCTTGGAGCTCAACACTTCTCCCAGATGCCATCGGGTGCGGCGCTGGTGCTGGTCAGCCGCGCCGCGGTAGTCGACTTCGATTCCTTGGTCGACTTTGCCCGGCGTGGTCGAATCCGAGTCGCCACCGATGTGTTCCCACAGGAGCCACTGCCGGCAGCCCACCCAGCCCGACAGTCCGGCAACATATTGCTCTGCGCACATCAAGCTGGCGCCCTGGACGCCACCATCAGGCAAATTGGAAGGATGGTCGTCGCAGATGTGAGGCTGATCTTGAGAGGCCTGCCTCCAGTTCTGTGTAGATCCGCTCAACCCGAAACTGTTTCAGTTTTCCGCAGCAAGCCAGTAGCAAAGACCTGAGGAACTCAGGACGCACCTCATTCACAACGTTCAATTCTCCGCGGTCGGTGCAACATTTGGCGGCCAGACCTACGCTCAATCTAGAAGCGGTAACCTGCGCCGGACTCTCTACAGCCATGATCATTCGCCCAGTAGTCGAAGTAAGCTCGGCACGAAATCACTTCACTCATTTGTTTAACTAGTATGGCGGAGAGAGTGGGATTCGAAAACAAGGTACAACGTACATTCAACAACATGCAGGGCCAGCGATGACAAATAAGACCACCGACAGCCATGGTAAGAACGTTAACAGAGCGCAAACAGAGCGCAGCTTTTAAAGGCTGTCGCGGCGGACCGCTCACACCGACTCACCATCGGAGAGTTCGACGTCCACTTAAGGAGCAGCAACTTAGTTTGGCCGCTTCGCAGGGTGTACCTCAGGTGTACCCTTCTTTCGAGGAGCGCCACCAGATCCGCGTTCCAGGCGAGTCGCCCAACTGTTAATTGAGCACTCCCGACAACTTGAGGCATACTACAGTTTTCGAACTCCAGCCGGGATGGAGGGGACTTTGACAAGCAAGTGCCGCGGTGTCGTGCGCGGGGTCTGGCTGGCATCATTGCTGCTGAGTTCTTTCCTCTCTCCCGGGAATGGCCAGAACGCGACAATGGCGACGCTCACGATCGACGCCGACAAAGTCGAGAACGTCATCAGCCCGAAGTTATACGGACAGTTTGCCGAGTTCATGTTCCAGGACATCAAGGGCGGGCTCGATGCAGAATTGGTGCGCGACCGAGGCTTCGACGAGCAACCCAATGCCGTCGCTCTACCGCGTTACTGGGAGCGTGATCCGGATGACAGGAACGACGACGGAGCGTTGCACTTCGCATGGGATGCTGACGTTTATCTTCCCGTCAATGGGGATGAGAATACGCTGGCCAACCAGCACTCGCTTCGTGTGGACGTGAACAGCGAATTCGAACAGCGGCGGGGGGTTCGTCAAGGATGGATTCCGGTTCGTGCAGGAATCGACTATGAAGGATATGTTTGGCTGAAGAGGGCTGACTATGTGGGAAAAGTTGTCATCACGCTGGAGGCGGATCAGACACAAGGAGAGGAATACGCGAGGGCGGTGATCCCCGACATCGCCGGAGACTGGAAGAAGTACTCCTTCACGCTCAGGCCCACCAAATCCGACCCGCTGGCGAAAATTGCCATTCTGTTTCAAGGCAAAGGGCGCGTGTGGCTCGATCAAGTTTCATTGCTGCCGGCAGACGCACAAGGGGGCATTCGCCACGACGTTGAACAACCAGTGGCAGCTTTACATCCCGCTTTTATTCGGTGGCCTGGCGGGAACGTTGCGCAGGATTATCACTGGAAATGGGGCGTGGGTCCGCGCGACCAGAGGCCCATTTGGGTAAACGAATCTTGGGGAAACGAACTGGAGCCCGGCAATTTCGGAACCGACGAGTTCATTCGGTTTGCGCGACGGGTCGGGGCAGACCCCTCGATCACGGTCAATGTAGAAGGACGCGGGGCGACCGCACAGGAGGCGGCAGACTGGGTCGAATACTGCAATGGAGATGCCCATTCCAAATATGGTTCGATGCGCGCCGCCAACGGCAACCCGGAACCGTTCCACGTGCACTATTGGGAGATCGGCAACGAGATATGGGGCGATTGGGTCCGCGGCCACAGCGATGCGCAAACTTACGCCAAGAATCTGAATCGCTACGTGGAAATGATGAGGGCTGTTGATCCTTCTATCACGATTATCGCGACCGGCGATAACAACCTGAAGTGGAACGAAACCGTCCTGAAGATCGCCGGCAAAAACATCGACTACTTGTCCGTTCACCACTACTACGGTCCAGCAGAGATGAAAGATGACAAAAATAATTTGCGGGCACATCCACTGCAGTACGAGCAGTTTTACCTTCAGATGAAGCAGATGTTCGAGGAACTCGTACCCGGCCACAATATCAAGTTGGCGGTCAACGAGTGGAACACAACGTTGCCGCTTCCCGCTCAGCACTCCATGCAGTCTGCCGTTTATGCAGCACGATTAATGAACGTTTTCGAGCGCAGCGGCGATGTGGTTCAGATGAGCGCCGTATCAGATATGGTGAATGGATGGACAGGAGGCTTAATCCAGGCGAGCCGCCATGGGGTATATGTCACACCGACTTACCTTGTGAATCAGGTTTACGCGTCTCACCTTGGCACGAAGCGACTGGCCAGCACACTGCGTGGGCCTACATTCGATTCCACTCTCGAAGGAGTGGGTGTGCCCACGATGGATGCGGTCGCGAACCGCTCCCCGGATGGACGCCAAATGTTCATCAAAGTGGTGAATACTGATCCCACCCTCGCGCTTTCTATGGAGATACGAGTGACCGGAGCTCATATGGCGCGTGAGGCACGGCTCGAGACTTTGAACAGCTCCGGATTGAGCATCGCGAATGATTTCGCTCACCCGGATCTGGTGCGCATCACGGAGAGCACAATCAAAACCTCCCCGTTCATTGCAATTCTTCCGGAACACTCCGTCTCGGTTATTAGCGTAGATATCGATTGAGAAAGACTGGCGTCAACGTATTCCTACATAGCAGTGATTATCAGTAAGCGTTTGCTAAAACACCGTGCCTGCATTAGGCTTTTTTGTGGTCATTCTGCAAAACTCGATTCGAGTCAATCAACTATGGAAACCCGGCGTCTCGCAGACAGCGATCTTCATATCACTCCAATCGGAATTGGAGCCTGGGCCATTGGGGGCAGTGGTTGGACCGGAAGCATGGGGCCGCAGAATGACGAGGATTCTGTTCCCGCCATTCACGCCGCGCTGGACTATGGCCTGAACTGGATCGACACAGCTGCGCTGTACGGATTAGGCCACTCCGAGTCGATGGTGGCGCGAGCGCTCCAAGGCCGAACTCCAAGGCCGTACATCTTCACGAAATGCGAGCGCGTTTGGGACAAAGATGGCAGCGTCGGAGCGAGCCTCAAAGCTCAGTCCATCCGCCGCGAATGCGAAGACAGCCTGCGCAGGCTGCAGGTGGACACGATCGATTTGTACCAGATCCACTGGCCTGAACCGGACGTGGATATTGAGGAGGGCTGGGCCGAAATGGCCCGACTGAAAGAAGAAGGCAAAGTTCGATTTATCGGGGTATCCAATTTCAGTGTAGCCCAGATGCGGCGAGCTCAGGCGATTGCTCCCATCACTTCGCTGCAACCGCCATACGCGGTGGTGCGGCGCGAAATTGAACGCGAAATCCTTCCCTTCTGCCTACAGCAGAACATCGGCGTCATCGTGTATTCTCCGATGTACGCGGGCCTGCTTACCGGGGCTATGACTCGCGAGCGAGTTGCCAATTTTCTTCCCGAGGATTGGCGACGGAATCTGCCCGGCTTTCAAGAACCGGCACTATCGAGAAATCTGAAAGTAGTCGAGCATTTGCGGGAGATCGGCAAGCGCCATGGCCGAACTCCGGGCGAAGTGGCGATTGCATGGACCTTAAACGATCCAGCAGTCACGGGAGCGATCGTCGGTTTTCGCAACTGCCGACAGGTGGAAGGAATCATCGGCGCCGGGGATTTCCGCCTGAATGCCGGCGAAATCTCGGAGATTGACCAAATTGTCCGAGAGACTGCTGCTTGAACCCGGACATTGCGCGCTCCCATGCTGGGTATCTCGCCGAATGCGATTGACGCCAGACGGCGGCGGTCATAGGATTCTCAAGTAAACGATTTCTCAATCGAGGGCAAACGCATATGGCGTCTGGAATGGACCGCAGGACTTTTCTGAAAACTACAAGCGCTACTGCCGCTGGCGCCTATGCAGTACGAGCCTTCCCGGCATGGGCCAATGCAGAGAAGAGCCTGGTGGCTGTATCGACCCCGCTCACGACATTTGCCTTCAGCGATGTCCAACTCCATGACGGACCGATGAAGCGCCAGTTCGAGGAAAATCATGCGCGCTTCCTCAACTTGGATGACGATCGCATGCTCAAGGTGTTCCGGCAGGTTGCCGGCCTCGCAACCCCGGGAGAAGATATGGGCGGCTGGTATGACCTCACGGGATTTAGTCTGGAGCGAAACGACTTCCACGGTTTCATCGCAGGCCATTCTTTCGGCCAGTACGTCTCGGGGCTGGCCCGAGCCTATGCGGTAACCGGGTCAGAGCCGACGCGCGCCAAGATCAATCGACTGGTGAAGGGATACGGAGAAACGCTCGACCCGAAAGCCAAATTCTTCGTCGACTACCGGCTTCCCGCATACACATACGACAAGCTTTCTTGTGGCCTTATAGACGCCCACGAATATGCGCACGATCCGATGGCAATGGACATCCACGAAAAGCTCACTCGTGCCATGGTCGCCTACTTGCCCGAGAAGGCATTGTCGCGTGCAGAACAGCGCTCGCGGCCACACAAGGACACCCCTTACACATGGGATGAGTCGTACACTCTGCCTGAAAATCTTTTTCTCGCCTATCAGCGCAGCGGCAAATCTTTCTATCGCGATATGGCAAAAAAGTATCTCGAAGACGACACCTACTTCGATCCTCTCGCGGAAGGCAACAACGTTCTTCCGTTCGAGCATGCATACAGTCACGTCAACGCATTCAGTAGCGCGATGCAGGCGTATATCACTCTCGGCAGCGAGAAACATCTCCGAGCGGCGAAGAATGGCTTCGACATGCTGGTAAAAACCCAGAGCTTTGCGACGGGAGGTTGGGGCCCCAACGAAGCGTTCGGCGAGCCTGGGACCGGACAGTTAGGCAACAGCCTGACCCAGACTCACGCCAGCTTTGAGACTCCATGCGGAGCCTACGGACACTTCAAGATTACGCGATATCTGCTGGGGGTCACGAAGGAAGCGCTTTACGGCGACAGCATGGAACAGGTCCTGTACAACACGATTCTAGGAGCTTGGCCCATTCAGGCCGACGGAACATCCTTTTATTACTCAGACTATTCGACGACCGGGAAAAAGGCTTGGTACAACAGCAAATGGCCCTGCTGTTCCGGAACGTTCCCGCAGCTTGCCGCCGATTATCACGTCAGCACTTATTTCCGCTCAGCAGACGGCGTGTATGTGAATCTATTCACGCCTTCCAGTCTGCAATGGAGCGACGGGGGCGGGAAGTATGGCCTGAAGCAAGAGACGAAGTATCCCTTCGATAACAAGCTTCAGATACAGGTCTCGGCTTCACAGCCCAAGGAATACACGCTATATGTGCGCATTCCCGGCTGGGCGCGGCCGAACCCGGTGCTGATGGTGAATGGCAACCGCGTCTCGGCCGAGGTTGAGCCTGGAACGTTCGCCAGCCTTCATAGAACCTGGAAAGACGGCGACCGCGTGGAACTTGAGCTTCCCATGCCTCTGCGACTGGAGGCTGTCGACGCGAATCATCCCAACAACGTCGCGCTCATGCAGGGCCCTCTCGTATTGATGGCAGTGGCTGAATCGCAGCCTACATTCGAGCGGAGTGCGCTGCTGCATGCCAAGCCGCTGAATAATGCAGGCGGAGACTGGGTCGCGAACGCAGCAGACGGGAGCAGCATCACGATGCGCCCGTTTATGACAATCGACAAAGAGGGCTACAGTACTTACGTATTACTGAAATCGTGAGCGTCCCCAAATCATAAGACCTGTCTCGGAACGCCAGTCACGGGTTCGAAATCTCCACGTTCACCTTTTGGATTCGGCGTCACCTTCTACCAGTTTGTAGCGATACTGGTCGCGCTCTTCGTTGGTGGCTTGCTGCCGGAGCAGGGCAAGACGCTTCAGCAGTTCTGGTATCTCGGTCCTCGTATCAGTTTTCCTCAAGGCCTGGATTAGATGATAAAGGGCCGTCTGATCCTTGGGATCAATCTCCAGCGCTTTGCGGCATTGGACGGCAGCTTCGGAGTACTTACCAGCTTGCAGATAGAGTTTTCCCAAGACACTATGGGCCGGTTCCAACGAGGGACGGAGAGTGACTGCCTGTTTGGCCGAACGGAGTGCGCCTTCAAATTCTGAACTTCCCGGTTCCACTCCTTGCCGAGCAAGGATATCTGCTTGCAGATAAAGCAGGATCGGGTCTTCGGGTTTCCGCGTTAATTTTCCCTGAACGCCGCTTAGCGCCCGGGTCAGATCGTTCTGCTGCACAGCCGCGAGTCCCTGCGCTGCCACACTTAGAGATTGGTTGGGATCAAGATCGTAGGCCTTTTCAAAATCCGCCTGAGCTTTTTCGTAATCCGCAAGCTGGACGTAGAGCACTCCACGCGCAAAATAAAGCGGCGCCGCCTTGGGCTGCAGGTTAATTCCGTCGTTCACTACATTGATTCCAATCTGGAATGACTGGTGCGTCGCCGAGATCGCGGCAAAATCCACATAAAGCTGCACGTTCTGTGGATCGAGCAAAATGGCGCGCCGGAGCGCATTAACCGCTTTCTCCGTGTCGTGCTGTTCTTCATACGCGGCGGACGCCAACTCCAGAATCTCAGGGTCCGGCTCTGCACTGAGCAAGGGATCGAGGGTGGATATGGCTGCCTGCGGTTGGTGTGCAATCAGCTGGACTGATGATAAGACTTGTCGTTCGCGCGGATCGTTCGGGTTCAGAACCAGAGCTTTTTGGAGCACGTTGGCCGCTGCCTCGAAGCGCTTGAGCTTCATCAGGCATGTGGCATACGCATGCAGGGCAGGCAGCTGCGATTCAAACAGTGGCTCCGCTTTTTCGAAATGGGGCACAGCGTTCAAACACTGCCCCTGCTGAAATTCCAGGACTGCCAACATGCCGTGGCTCGTCAGATCGTTAGGGCGCAAACGAAGGAGATGCTCAATTACTGGAATCCCTTCTGCACTGCCCCTGTCGTAATCGATTTGAGCGGTGCCCTGCAAAGCAGGAACAATGTCGGGAGATATTTTCAGGGCGCGGCGAAAGGAAGTGAGTGCCTGTGGTTTTTGCCCTTTGCGGGCCTGGGCGACACCTTGCATGGTCCACAACTCGGGATCATTGGGAAATCTTTGAAGTGCTGGCTGAAGGAGGTTGAGTGCTCGGTCAAACTGCTCGGCACGCAATGCCGACACAATCGGCTCAACTACCTCTTGAACTGCAGTTTGCGCCAGCACATTGGAGGAAAACAAAACTGCCAGGCAGATCAGCTTGAGTGCTCGAAGCATGTTTCCCGTGAACGCGGAGCGCTTCGATATCGGGAAGCGCCTCCGCTTAAAGATGGTAATCCATGCCGCTCGAAGTGAAAGGTGATAGGCGATGCGGCCGGCACTTCTTGGGGGAAGGCTGCCGGCCGTCTCATCGTCTACTGGAAATTCATCGAATCAGGTTCAGAACGAGATTCTCCCCCCGAGTTGCCAGAACCGCGGCTCGTGCGAGGCCGTTGCAAAACCGAAGTTACCATCCGGGAAGTTGACGCCCGGATTGGCATAATTCGCGCGGTTGAAGAGGTTGAAGACTTCGAATCGGAACTGGAAATTGACCCGTTCCGTGATGGCCGTGTCCTTATAGAGGTTGATATTCGTCTCAAAGAAGTTCGGGCCCCGGAATTGATTCGGCTTCTGATTGCCCTCCTGCCCAAAGGCGGGCACCTCGAAGTCGCTCTTGGGGACCGCTCCGGTAAGCCAAGCTTTGTTGTCCGTGAACTGATGGTAGCTGACAACATTCGGGTAATCCAGAGTGTTGCCATCTGCGTTGTAGTCGCCGCTACCAGGCGCGTAGCCCACGGCAGGATTTGCCGGCGACGGGCAGGCGGCAGCGGTCGGAGAGGTATCTGCGCAGATAGGCGCATAAGAGTTGAAGTTCATGGCGGTTAATGGATACCCAGACTGGAAGATAGTTGTGCCACTAAGACCCCAGCCACCCGTGAGACGCCGCACTGCCCCGCTCCCTTTGTCCAGACCCTTGAGCGAATAATTCCAACTCAGAGAGAAGCGATTAGGCACATCAAAAATCGATGGCGCATAGTAGGCGCGCGGGTTAAAGGGATCTGGGTACGCCAGCGCGTCGTCCTTCGACTTGGAACGCGTATACGAAAAGTCCAGGAAGCCGCGCGAGAAACGCCCTTTCAAATCGAAGTAGATGGAGTTGTAATTCCCGTAACGATCGTTGTCGGCGTACGTAATGGAGCCGAAGCTCGGGTTGAGCCTGGTTGGAGCGATGCTCTGGTGTGCAATGAGATCTCCGGGCTGGACATTAATATCCACGCCGTAGGAGACATTGCCGATCGAGTTGCCGTTGCCGACAATATCGTAGGAATGCGACCCGCTGTATCCAACCGAGGCCGCAAAAGCTTTGCTAATCCTGCGCTCCACACTCAATGCCCAAATATCGGATTTAGGAGATTTCAGCAGAGGGTTAATGCCACCGATATTGAAACTCGCGCCTACAACCCCTCCCTGCGCATTCAGTCCTCCTTGGAATGTCGGGAAGACAAACCCGAAAGGTGGCTTGCTGCTCGTGCCCAGAACGAAGATCGGCGCCTGAGCCGTGGCTGTTCCTCCGGCGAAAAACGTTGGCAAAACTAGTCCTGGGGGGCTGCCGCGGAATTCTTCCTGAACGTTTGCTTGGGTCAGCCAGTTGTTGTAAATGCCGAAGCCGCCACGCACCACCCAATTGCCGTCGCCCTTCGGATCCCACGCGAATCCTAGGCGAGGACTGAACAAATTGTTCACGGAATGGAGCAAGGCGTTGTGTGTGCCTTTTGCATAACCATTCCCGATCTGCTGTTGAAGGTTGTCCCCGGTGCCCAGATAGAAGTTGCCGAACACCGTCGCTGCACTCTTCGACCATGGATTGCCGCTGTCGTCGTAACGGAGACCGAGCGTTAGGGTCAGATTCCGTCTCGCTTTCCAGGTGTCCTCGACGAACAAGCCAAACGTTCGCGAAGCTGCGTCCCAGTTCCACAGTTGTTGTTGGCCTGTGGCTGGGTTGTACATGACGCCGTTCTCGTTCGTGGGAGCATCCTGAGCCAGGGTCAGCAAGTTATTAAAGGAAAATTTGGGCTGGGACCATGGGCCTTGGAATGGCTCGACGTCATCTCCGTACCAGCCTTCGTAGCCGAACTTCAGAGTGTGCGTGCCTTTTACATGCGTGAGCACATCGCGCCAGTGGTAGTTATGCTGAATGAAGTCGCCTTGCGCGAATCCCACACCGTAGGCCATTCCTCCATCCGCGTTGATTCCGTTCACGGATATGGAGGGCACGGTGTAGTCCTTGGCCCCGCTGCCCAGAACGCCCTCAACTCTGCTGATGCCAGCCGTAAACTCGTTCAACGTTGTTGCAGAAAACGTGTGCGTCCACGAAGCCTGTCCCGCTACTTGCCAGGTATTGTTGAGCGCGGAGAATTGCGGCATGGGCGATGCGGCGCCCGTGAGAAGAAGGGTCCGAAACAGGCTGACGTAGATACGATCTTGCTTAAAACCCTGATCAATGCGAGCGAAATATTGCGTGCCGTTGCGGATTTGCGTCGCACCGAACGCTCCTTGATCGATCATGGGCAGGGTGCAGGGCACTCCGTTTTGTCCGGCGGTAGTCCCGCACCCACCTGGATCAGAACCGAAAACATCCTGCGCTGTTTGCTGTACAGCAATGCCGCCAACTCCAGAGGGAAGATACGTACTTAGAACATGCGTGCCTACGGTGTTGGGGTAATTCGCTTGCGCAAAGGAAATGAACTGCGGATCAGCAAAAGTTACGGAACCCCCGGCACTGGCCGACGAGCGCATGGGCTCCACCGCGAAATAGAAAAAGCTGTTGTGGTGCGGGATGATCGGGCCGCCAATCGCGAAATCCATATTGTTGCTATGGAATGGCTTGTAGGGGCTATCCGATGAGCTTACGAAGTGCTGGTTGGCATACATCCCCTGGTAGTTGAACCAGTCCGATGCGGAACCGTGGAACGAATCCGTGCCTGATCTGGTGGTAAAGATAGTCTGCAGTCCCGCAGCGCGACTGTGCTCTACAGAAAACGTATTCACCTGAACGCTGGTTTCCTGAATGGATTCCGGCTGCGGCGTCAAATTCAGCACGCCCTGCCTGATTCCACTGGTCACATCCAACCCGTCCACCACGTATTGATTGTTGTTCTGGCCCTGACCGTTGGCACTGGCATCGACCTGCTCTTCGGTGGAGTAGTTGTCTACACCGGATGCCGGACTGCCCGATGTGCTGGTTCCCAGACCGGATACGCCGGGAGCCATGGTGACCAGGGTGACGAGGTTGCGACCGATGATCGGCAATTGGGCAACCGCCTGATTCTCAAGGGTGAGGTGAACGCGGCTATCTGCAGTATCGACGACCGGTGCCTCCGTGCTGACAACCACCGACTCGCTAATCGAGCCCACTTTGAGAGCGATCGGCACGTTCAAGTTCTGCTCGGTAAGCAGCGTGACGTTCGCCTCAGATTTTGAGAAACCGGCCGCTTCTGCCGTGATTTTGTAGCTCCCGGGCGCAAGACTAATAAAACGATAGTTGCCGGATTCATCGCTGCTGGCCACAGTAGTGTTCCCTGTCGCAACGTTCACCAAATGAATGGTAGCCTTGCTGACCCCCGCGCCGGTCGGGTCCTGAATAACCCCCTGGATACTAGCGGTGAACTGAGCAAAAGCTGTGGCCGTGGCCAGCAGGAGAATCGAGCACCACCACCTGGGACGACTAAACAGCATGCTTCGTGGCATGGATCCCTCCACAAATGATCAGCCGCAGACGAATGTTTCAGGCGCAGTCTGAGAAAACGTTTACTGATGAGGGTAATGTATATCGATTATGGGCGAGAACTGTCAAGAATATTTTTAGTCACCCTGTTGCCAAGCTTGAGGAATTTACATCCGCGCCTGCTGCCAGCCCTTGTTGCTGATGATCCCGGAACTTTCTCGAATGGTGATCAACTGATTGGCAGCAATCTTTTTGTATTGCTCGTGCAGACCGTTCGGCCAGTACACGTCGATGTCAGCCACGCTGACGGCGCCGAGTCCGAAATGCAATCGCGGATCGTTGCAGGAATAGTAACTCGACTGGCTAAGCACCGCTTGCGCCTGAACTTTAGTCCCGTAGCGCACCAGCACTCTGGCCCCGATCGCGCTTCGGTTTGATTTCACGCCTTCCAGTTTGACCTTCAGCCAGTTCTGTTTCACCTTTAGATCGTTTCGCAGGAGAGACGGCGGCTCATTCATGTTCACAATCAAAATATCCAAGTCGCCGTCGTTGTCGAAATCACCAAACGCGCAGCCTCGGCTACTATGAGGAGCGCTAATAGCTTCTCCAGCCTGGGTATCAAGTTCCTCAAAAGTACCGTTGCCGAGATTGCGAAACAAAACACGCGGCGTCTTGTAAGGATACTGCGGCAACTTGCGCTCGACCTCGGGATAGACACTTCCCGTCACAAAAAATACATCGGTAAATCCGTCGTTATCCAAGTCCACCATGCCGGCGCCCCAACTCGTGAAACGTGTCTCTACTCCGGTCTTCGCGGCTCGAGTTACCTCATCGAAGTTCCCCTTGCCGTCATTCCGGTAGAAACCGCTGGTATCTCCGATGAAATGCGTTTTGAACAGATCCAAATGTCCGTCCAGATTGTAATCTCCGATACCGACGCCCATCCCCGCCTGTTCCATGCCGTCATCACTTAACGCGACACCGCGCATCACGCCCTCTTCGCGAAACGTGCCATCATGATTGTTCATAAATAGCAAGCTGGGGGTGGAATCGCACGCAACGAAGATGTCGGGCCACCCGTCTTCGTCGAAGTCGGCGGTGACCACGGTCATTCCGTAGCTCTCGGTTGCGGCGGCAATGCCAGTCTGTTTCGTCACGTCGGTGAACGTGCCATCACCGTTGTTGCGATAAAGGGAATGCCGCCCCGTGGGAAGCCCCCGCGGGCCGCAATTCACCGGAACGCCTTTCCAATTGCAGGTCGAGTTCTCCCCGGGGGCGGGTGCGTGCTCAAACGAAAACCTGATGTAGTTGGAAACGAAGAGGTCCAGATGTCCATCGCGGTTGTAATCCAGGAATGCGCAGCCAGCGCCCCATCTTGCCGGACCAGACTCCAAAAGTCCGGCCGCTTTGGTGACATCGGTGAACGTGCCATCACCATTGTTGCGGTACAGGCGGTTTTGTCCGAAGTAGGTGCAGAAGATATCGTCGAAGCCGTCGTTGTTGTAGTCGGCAATGCAGACTCCATTCGCCCAGCCAACTGACTTCAAGCCCGACTTTTCCGTCACATCTGTGAAAGTGCCGTCGCGATTGTTTTTGTACAGACGATTCGTGGCTTCAGGTGGATCGCCCTCCAAACGGGTGCCGGAGAGCAGAAAGATATCCACCCAGCCATCGTTGTCGTAATCGATGAAAGCACAGCCGCAGCCATTGGCTTCGAGGATGTACTTCTTCGACTCCACACCGCCATAGATAACGGGAGCGTGCAGCCCGGCGTCTTGGGCGATGTCGGTGAAATGTGCATAGAACGGCCGCCCCGAAGGCGCCGGTTTCGGCTGGGCCTTCACCTCGCGCGTGGCAATTCCCTGTGTCTGGCCAAATAGCTTTCGCGCTGAAGCGCACAAGGAAAACAGTACGAACGAACGGCGGGAAATCGTCATCAAAGGGCCTGCGGAACGCGTTCCATTATCGTCGCGGACTGGCTTCTGAGTAAAGGTTTACTGTGTCCCCGGCGGAACGCGCGGTCATTTCAACGGAGCACTCGGGGAAACCACGAGTTTGTAGCGGTTGCGTTCCCCTTCTTCCCTGGTGGCCTGCTGGCGGGCGTTAGCCAGCCGTTTAAGCAACTCAGGAATTTCCGACTGGTCCTTTGTTTTGCGCAGCGCAAGCACCAAATGATACAGAGCCGTCTGGTCCGCCGGATTCTGCTGCAAAACCAACCGGCATTCTTTCGCCGCGAGGGCCGGCTGTCCAGAGTCCAGGTAAAACTTGGCCAACACATTGTGTGCGGCGGAAAGAGAAGGTTGCAGAGTGACGGCTTGCCTGGCTGAACGCAAGCCTTGTTGAAAATCAGCAGAGCCCGGGGCCGGCGCTTTCTGCGACAGAATAGCCGCCTGCAAATACCACAAAAATCCATCCCCTGGTTTTTTCGTCAACTTCTCACGTACGGTTGCCAGTGCCCGGTCGGGATCGTTCTGGTTCTTCTCTTCCGCGACCATCCCCTGCGCCGCCGCACTCAGCGCCTGATGCGGATCCAACTGCTCAGCTTTTTCGAAGTCCGCTTGTGCCTTCCCATAATCGGCAAGCTGCACATAGAGGACGCCCCGCGCCAGATACAGTTCCGCAGCCCTTGGCTGCAGCTTGAGACCTGCATTGAGCATTTCAATCCCTGCCTGAAACGATTGGTGGCTCATCGCGATGTCGGCAAAGTCCACGTAGAGTGCAACATTGTGTGGATCCTTGATGATCGCTTCACGCAGTACCTTGACCGCGTTTGGCGTATCCTTGTTCGCCTCGTACACAGCCGCTGCGAGCTGCATCGTGCTGACATCCGGAACTGAACCCAGCAGGGGCTGCAAAGTGGAAAGTGCATCCTGCGGCTGTCCCGCGGTGAGTTGGATCGCAGCCAGGCCTCGGCGCGCCCGAGGGTCGTCTGGATGAGATGCCACGATCTCCTGAAAAACGTGCACAGCCTTGTCTGTTTGTTTCAGCTTCAACAAACAGACTCCGTATTCCTGCAATGCTCCCGCTTGCGAATTCAGGAGAGACTCGCTGCGGGAGAAATGCTCAACAGCTGCGGCACAGTCGTTCTCCTTATATGCAACTACCGCTAGCATGGCGTGAGTGGTGGCATCATTTGGACGCAATCGCAGAACATGCTGGAGAAGCGGCGCAGCCTCCGGGTTTCCGGCCTCGTACTGCAGCTGGGCTGCTCCCTCCAGCGCTGGCAGATAGTCAGGAGATACCTTCAGTGCGCTTTGGTATGAATTCAGCGCCGACTTCTGATCGCCTTTTCCCGAATAGGCCAAACCCTGGAACATCCACAGCTGAGGATCTTTTGGTGACGCTTGCAGCGCGGGTTGAAGCAGTTGAAGAGCGCTGTCGAATTCACGGTTGCGCAGCGCCGACGTAATTGATGCAATCCGGCTGTTAGCACTTTGCGCGATCAGAGCAACCTGCAGAAAAAAGATCACCACGGCCACACGAACTTGATCAGAACCAGCCATGGAGACCAAGGTTCTCGCGCCAGTCTGCCGGTTTGCCCGCGTAAGAGATTTCATGAATTTCCGATGTCTAGTAGTCTAACGCGGCTTCTCGAAGGTATGATGCGTCGGACCAATGCATAACGAAATCCTCCCTTCAGCGTCTCTCGCGAGGTGGTGCTTGCGATTCGCCGCCCTTGTTCTGCCCTCGTTCTTCATGTCCGGCATGTCCTCGTGGTCGCAAGAAGCTCCGCAGACTGTGCAAATAGCTGTACATGCGAACCAGTCCGATGGACCGCTCGCTCCAATCTGGATATATTTCGGGTATGACGAGCCCAACTACAGCTACGCCCCGAATGGGAGGAAGTTGCTCACGGAACTCTCGGCGCTTAGCCACGCTCCAGTGTATGTACGAGTGCACAATCTTCTGACCTCGGGAGATGGATCCTCTTCGTTGAAGTGGGGATCAACGAATGTTTATACGGAGGATACTGCAGGCAGACCCGTTTACAGCTGGACGATTCTCGATCAAATTTTCGACGCGTTTCATGCAGCAGGCATCAAGCCCCTCGTCGAAGTCGGCTTCATGCCCGAAGCTCTCTCGACCCATCCGCAACCATATCGTCACACTTTTCCCAACGGCGACATCTTCACCGGATGGGCATATCCACCGAAGGATTATCAGAAGTGGTCGGAACTCGTGTTTCATTTTGTGCACCATCTTCGCGAGCGTTACGGCGACGCGGAAGTAAAAACGTGGCTGTGGGAAGTGTGGAACGAGCCGGACATCCCCTATTGGAAGGGCACACCCGAGGAATATTTCAAGCTGTACGATTTCTCAGCGGAGGCAATCCTGCGCGCGCTGCCGGCAGCGCGTATCGGAGGTCCCGATAGCACCGGACCCGCTAATCCCAATGCGGCTGAGTTCCTGCGCCTCTTTCTGGAGCATTGTGCTCATCAGAAGAACTATGCGAGCGGCAAGATCGGATCGCGTCTGGATTTCATCTCTTATCACCCGAAGGGCTCTCCAAAGTGGGAAGGCGACCACGTGCAGATGGGCATCGCACGGCAACTGGAGTCGATTGAACAAGGCTTCAAAATCGTAATGTCGTTTCCGGAATGGCGACATACTCCGATCGTTCTTGGCGAATCTGACCCGGAAGGTTGCGCCGCTTGCTCCGCAAAAACGAATCCGCAAAACTCGTATCGCAATGGTCCACTCTATGCCGTTTACACAACGGAAGTCCTGGACAGGATCTATCAGCTGGCCAGGAACGAGCAGGTAAATTTTCTTGGATCAGTCACCTGGGCGTTCGAGTTTGAAAACCAGTCGCCGTTTGAAGGTTTCCGCGAACTCGCCACGAATGGTATCGACAAGCCAGTGCTGAATGCTTTTCGGATGTTTGGCTTGCTGGGGAGCGAGCGACTGAGAGCGACAAGTTCGGCAGCTTTGGCCACGGAGGATGTGCTGCGCGCTGGCGTTCGAAAAGAACCTGATATCAACGTGATCGCCAGCCGCAGGGAACACGAGGTCGAGGCGTTGATCTGGAACTACCATGATGACGACGTTTCTGGGCCACCTGCCGACATTGACCTTGCGCTAGACGGACTCCCCTCAGAGTTGACGCGCGGAGTGGTTGAGCACTTCCGCATTGACTCCACTCACAGCAACGCGTTCGCTGCGTGGAAGCAAATGGGATCGCCGCAGTCGCTCTCTGCCGCTCAATACGAGGAATTACAGAAGGAAGGACAACTCCAACTTCTGACGTCTCCTGCGTCGGTGCGGATCCAAAACGGCTCGGTGCACCTGCACTTCTCCTTGCCGCGTCAATCTATGTCGCTGGTGCGGCTCGCCTGGTAACAGTCTCACTTCTTCCCCGCTGCTTTCACCACTGCCGAGAAGTCCAGATCGCCCAAGCCCTTCTCCACAGCGTTTCTGAAGACATCCAGAGCAGGAAGCGCCGTCTCAAGAGGAACACCAAACCTGTCCCCCTCGTTGATGGCGTAACCGAGGTCCTTTGTCATGAGTTTCAGCGGAAAGTTCGGAGTGAAATCATTCGTCCCCATGCTGGTCAGCATTCTCTTAATCAATGGACTGGCGAGCGCGCTGTTCCCGAGAACAGAAATGGATTTTTCGCGATCGAGCCCGCTCGCGTTCACCAGCGCCATCGCTTCAGCGAAGGAAGCCGCTTCGACTCCGCAGACGAAATTGTTGATAAGTTTGATGAGAGCGCCGCTTCCGGTGGGGCCGAGATGCAGCACTTCTCTTCCCAACGCTGAAAGCACTTCCCGAGCACGATCGAAGCCTACGGCCGAGCCTCCCACCATGAAGAACAATTCGCCCGATGATGCATGCGGTTTCGTTCCGGTGACGGGCGCATCCAGAAACTCGCATCCCTTCTCCGCCGCAGCAGCGGCCAGTTCCTTCACCCAGGCAACCGAGATCGTGCTGGAATCGAGCAATAGCTTCCCAGGAGCAGTTCCGGCGAGCGCTCCTTCTGGTCCGAGCCAAATGCCGCGAGACGCCGCATCATCAGCGACCATTGCGATTACTACGTCCGCTCGCGCCGATGCCTCGCGAGGGGTGTTCGCGACAAGAACTCCAGAAGCGGCGTATCTCTCGGCTTTTTCGCGGCTACGGTTGTATACGGTGAGCGGAAATCCCATGGACAGGAGGCGCGAAGCCATCCCGCCTCCCATGATTCCCAAGCCTAATATCGCGACGCGTGGTTTCGACATTTCTCTATCCTAACGAACTCACTTCGATGGGTACGGCCTCCGACTTTGCCACGTGCACCGTATTGCGAAGCGGACGACCGAATCCCGCAAACGAAACCTGGATGCTGTCACCATCTTCCAGCTTGATGCCGGCTCCAAAACTCAGGCAATCAGTGCCGAAGAAGTGTACGTGCACGTCCCCGGGGCGGCGGTGACCCTCGAATTTGAAGTGATGGTGCTCGAGGTTTCGTAGGCTGTGGCACATTTCATCCTCGCCGGTTCGAAACGCCCCCGACCACAGTTGACGCCCATCACGAGCAATCTCCACGTTCACCGCAACGGAGGAAAACTGCGGATCAATTACGAGTTCGGGGCCGAGAGCGCAGGTGCGCAGCTTAGATCCCGCCAGATTAAGATAATTCTTTTTTTCGAAGCGATGGTCCGAGAACTCGTTTCCACCAGCCATGCCAAGGCGATGAGGCGTTCCCTCTGGGCCAACCAGGTAAATGCCGGCAATCTCCGCCTCTTCGCCACCGTCCTCTGCATACGAGGGGATCTCGAGCGACTGTCCATGGGCGCGCAGGCTCGTCCCCGTCCCCTTGTAGAACCACTCGGGAGGAGTGCCCACTTGTCCCGCCGCCGGACGGCCTCCTTCTCGGCCCCAATGAAACATTTTCATGCTGTCGGTCATTTCATCTGTGGCCACGGCATGCATTGACTGGCGGTCGCGCGCGCTGCCCAGATGAGTGAGGCCAGTTCCCGAGATCATGCAACGGGCGGGCTCTTCGGGATGATCAACCGGCGGCAGAAGCTTCCATTCCGATTTCCCGCCGTACACAAGATCGTAATCCAAGCGCTCAGCAGTCAACCGCTTTTGAGCTTCATCGCTGAGCCTGGATCCCGTGCGGAGCGCACAGGTTGCAAGTTCATAGACGGAAGTGCATCCGTCGAGGATGCGCAGATGAGGTTCTTCTACTACCGCCACGCGCCGCACAGGGCCTTTCTTGAGTTGAACGAGCCGCATCATCAGATCTCTCGTGCTCCTTATTCGACAATCTCGAAATCCCGCAAATTCGCTTCATTAATGGACAGCCCGAGACCGGGCAAATCGTCGGCCAGATCGACGAATCCATTTTTCGCCCTGGGTTCCCCGGCGAATAGATACCAGAACAGTTCATTCCCTACTTCAACATCCACTACGGGGAAATATTCAGCCATCGGTGAATTGAGACTGGCCATGACTACGTGGTAGTTGTGCATCTGCCCGGCGTGTGGGATGACCGGTACTCCGTGCGCCTCGGCGAGAGCGGCAATCTTGCGCGCCTGAGTGATTCCGCCCACGCGATTGGTATCGAACTGAATGTAATCCAACGCACGAGCCTGCAGCAGATCTCGGAATCCAAACAGGGTGAATTCGTGCTCGCCTCCCGCAATCGGGACGCGCCCGTACGACTTCAACTCGGCATAGCCATGGATGTCGTCAGGGATGACAGGCTCTTCCAGCCAGCGAAGCTGAAACGGCTCCAGCAAAGGAAGCATTCTCTTCGCGTAATCGAGCGTCCATCCCATGTAAGCGTCGGCCATGACATCAACATCGTTTCCCACGGCCTCTCGCACCGTGCGAACCAGATCGACATTGCGCTGCATGCCATCCGCGCCGTCCACAGGTCCCCACCCGAAACGAAGCTTCATCGCTTTGAAGCCGTCATCTTTGTAGCGCTTTGCCTCCGCAGCCAACTCGCCTAACTCGGTTGCGTAGAGACGACTTGCATAAACCGGGATCCTGGATTTCGTTCGTCCTCCCAGGAGGCGGAAGACAGGTTGCTTTGCCGCTTTCCCCAGAAGATCCCATAGGGCAATATCAACCGCGCTGATCGCAACCATACCGATGCCCTTGCGGCCGAACGCCATAGTTTTGCGATACATGTGCTGCCAGAGGAACTCGACGTCCCAGGCATTTTGCCCGATCAATAGTGGCTTGAGGTAAAGATCGATTGCTTGCTTGGCAAGCTGCGGAGCCAGGGCCGCATTGCCGATGCCTACAAGTCCATCATCACTGAATACCTCGACCACGAGCCATCCATGAAACGTGAACGTGCCCATGGACGCTTGCGGCAACTGCAGGAGGTCCATGGGATTCGTACAGAAGTGCGGCGGTAACGGGGTTGTCTTGCCTCGCCAGCGGAACACTCGCGTGCGAATCTCTTTGATCTTCATTGCGCTCCTTGATATCGCAAGCGGCGCTCGACATCCGCAGGTTGAAAGGCGGGAATCGCGCCCAGAATGACCATGTACGCGATCACGTGAAACATTCCCGCCAGCGTAAACACTGTGCCGTAGCCGATTCCGTGATCCAGCAGATAGCCGACGAGCTGTCCGAATGCTATTCCGCCCATTGCTCCTCCGAATCCCACTAACCCCGCGACAGAACCGACCACGGGTCGCGGCAGGAGATCAGCCGGCAAAACCATGATCAAAGTTGACCAGGATTGCTGGCCGAAATAGGCAATGCTGAAAATTGCGATCGCCCACGATACCGCAACGTGCGGAACTAAAATGATCAGCGGCATGAGGGCCGCACTCAATCCGAGAGCAAGCTTTCTCGCCACTCCCAATGAGAATTCACGTCGCACCAGCGAACTTGAGAACCACCCACCGGCGAGGCAGCCGATTCCAGCCGCAGCATAAGGGATCCAGGCAAATGCTCCCACCGCCTTGGTGTCGAAGCCGCGCGCGTCGTACAAGTATTTCGGCAACCAGAAGAGATAGAAATACCAGGCAGCGTCACTCAGAAATTTTGCGAAAACCATTCCCCAGACTTCTCGAATACGCAGCAGCGAGATCCAGCGTGGATTCGTTACAGACGGCGGCGACATCTCTCGCGGCTCCGATGTCAAAGTCTCCGGCTCCGGTACGAAATAAGAAAGCCGCCACCACGCCGTCCACAAAAGGCCGAGCGCGCCTGAGATCGCGAAGATCCAGCGCCAATTCGCGAAGCTGAGAATGATGGCGATCAGCGGCGGAGCGATGACTGCTCCGATGGATGTTCCAGCATTAATAATGCCCATTGCGGTGGAACGGTCCTCAGTTGAGAACCATTCGGCCACAACTCGCGTCGCTGCCGGAAATCCGCCTCCTTCTCCCATGCCGAGCAGGAACCTGCTTACTGCCAGCATCGCGAAAGTCATCGCCAGCGCATGGCTCGCGCAAGCCAGCGACCAGAAGATCATGATCACCGTGAAACCTGTCCGCGTCCCGAGAGCGTCGGCTAACTTTCCACCGCCGACGTACATGAACGCGTACGAAAGCAAGAACGCAGACTGCAGCGTAGAGAACTGTTGGTTGGAAAGAGGAATGTCCTTCGATATAGCATTTACAGCAACCGGAAGTGTCTGCCGATCCAGATAGCTGATCGCTATCGCCGCACTCACCAGGACAGCAATTCTCCAGCGCAACAATCGGCACGTCCTCGAACCTGCTACTAATTGCGGTCCGCAGAGGCAATCAGGATTCCAGCAAAGGTGTCCAGACCTGCATGCCCGTCGCCATGCGGTTCGACCATGCGTAATAGGGAATAAACGTCAGGTCCACTCGGCGGGTCTTCACCGACTCTCCCCGATACCGTGGGTAAAGAACGCTGGATGCAGGGTTCTCCGAGACCAAGCCGGGATGATGCAGCACGACAACTCCATCCAGCAGATCGCCTCTGAACTCGCTCTGAAACTCCGACTCTGGCTGCTTTCCGACTCGCAGGCCTACCTCGCTGAGTTCGACGCCTTGAGGTTGATCGATCCCCTCTAGGCAATAAATCAACGGGCCGCGCTGAACCGCGACCCGGCCGGTATCGTCCGCCACACGCGGGTTAGCCGCCAGCACCTGCGGCATCATTGGAAATTGCAGGCGGATCACATCGCCGTGTGACCATTGACGGCGCACGTTCAAGTATTTTCCAGGTGTAACACCGCTCCAGGCTTTTCCATTGACAGTCACGTCTGCGCGGTCCGCCCATCCGGGAATTCTCAGATAAATGCTAAATTCAGACGGCTGCGCCGGCGCAATCGCCATCTCCACCCCGCCATCCCATGGATACTTTGTTGTCTGTGTAATTCTCAGTCCCGTGCCATTTTCCAAATGCCAGTCGAGTTGCGAGTTGTCATAAAGATGCACGTACACGCCGTCGCTGCTCGTGCTGTAAAAATATCCCGGCAAGGAACCAAAGGTCCGCTCGAGATTCGGCGGACAGCAAGTAACGTCGTACCACGGATTGCGAATCTTGTCGCCTGTGGTTGCGTCGAAGGCCAACGGGTTGCGATAGCAATACATCACGCCATCCAGCGACATGCCGGAGTTGATGCCGTTGTACAGCGCTCGCTCGATCACATCCGAGAACTTGGAATCTCCTGTAGCGGCCAGCATGCGCCAGTTCCACATCATATTGCCGATGGCGGCACAACTCTCTCCGTAAGCGCGGAAATTCGGCAGTTCGTAGGCGTCGCCGAATGCTTCGCCATCCGATCGCGAACCAACTCCTCCGGTGACGTACATCTTGGTCGATGTCATATCGTCCCAGAGCTTGTTCAAGGTTTGCCAGTACGCCTCATCTCCGGTTTCCATGTAGTAGTCAGTCGCGCCACAGCACGCGTACATGGCGCGAACGGCATGCCCTTCCAACTTGGTTCTTGCAGTGAACGGGGTGCCGCTGAACATATAAATGGTTCGGTGCTCCGGAAGTTCGATGCGCTTGTCGCCTTGCAAAATGTAGCCAGCCAGATCCAGTTGGCGCTTGTCGCCCGTGATGCGGTAAAGCTCAATCAGCCCCATCTCGATCTCCGGATGTCCTGAAACAATCGGATTCTTCGGAGCGGGGCCATAGTTGGGCAGCAGAAAATCATTCACGAAGCGAATGCCGGCATCCAACAACTTGCGATCGCCGGTGGCCCGGTAGTAAGCGATGGCCCCTTGCAACATGTGACCCATGTTGTAGAGTTCGTGTCCGGTGGTCTGTGTTTGGGGCAGCATCCGCAGGCTTTTATGCTCTCCCTGGTAGTAAGTGTTGAGATATCCGTTGGGCTCCTGGACAGCTACAACTTCGTCAATCAGTTTCTCGGCCATAGCCCGCAGCTCAGGACGATCGCCCGACTGCAAAACAAACCCAACCGCTTCCGTCCATTTGTAAACGTCGGAATCGGAGAACACCGGACCGATCTGCGGGGCGTTGCTCTTGCCGACGAGGCGGCGGAAATTGTTCATGCGCCCGTTGGCCTCCAGCAAGTCATGCATGCTGGGGATACTCTTCGTCACATTGATCTCGCGCCGGCGCCCCCAGAATCCGCTCTGGATCGTGACGGCATGCACGGGAATGTCACGCAACTTCGCATGAGGAGACTTGGCCAGATTCTCCACCCCTTGATCTTTCCAGCTTGGCTCATCGGGGAGAACTGCGGCAGCGCTGCCAGAGGATTCAGCCGGTGCCGCAAAAACAGACTTAGGAGCCAGAGATGAAATAGCCGCTACTCCTGCTGCTGTGCTGACAAACTGACGCCGAGACATTCCTTTCGCCTTGGTCATATACTCCTGCTCTCCATCGCGGGATATGCGTAACGAATTATAGCGCTGTAGTAATCGTTTACCGGTTCGCGCTGGGGAATGCCTGCTTTCGTGAGCATCTCGTTCTCCAAATGCATGCTATTCCACACTGTCTTGAATGCTCGAGATCATCCGCCCCGGTCGCGTCGCTCGTCAAGACAATTGAGATTACGTTTACTGCAGCTCTTTACGATATGATCGACGCGCTTATACAAATTCATTCTGAGTATTGTGTCCATGAAAAAGCTCCGCAGCCAGGAATGGTTTGGACGCCAGGACAAGATGGGCTTCCTGTATCGAAGCTGGATCAAGAACCAGGGCTGGCCTCATGACCTGTTCGATGGCCGCCCGGTGATTGGGATCTGCAATACCTGGTCTGAACTGACGCCTTGCAATGGCCATTTTCGCGAATTGGCCGACTACGTGAAGCGTGGTGTATGGGAGGCAGGCGGCTTCCCGCTGGAATTTCCCGTAATGTCGCTGGGCGAGACCCTTCTGCGTCCCACGGCCATGCTCTTCCGCAATCTCGCCAGCATGGACGTGGAAGAGTCCATTCGCGGAAATCCGCTCGACGGCGTAGTCCTGCTGATGGGTTGCGACAAGACCACTCCTTCCCTTCTTATGGGCGCTGCTTCCTGCGATCTGCCCACCATCGGCCTCTCAGGAGGCCCGATGCTCTCGGGGAAGTTTCACGGCCATGATCTCGGATCGGGCACCGGCGTTTGGCAAATGCACGAACAGGTGCGTGCCGGCGAGATGAAACTGGCTGAGTTCTTCGAAGCGGAAAGCTGTATGCATCGCTCCAAGGGCCATTGCATGACCATGGGCACGGCCTCCACGATGGCCAATATGGTGGAAGCTCTCGGCATGAGCTTGCCGGGGAATGCAGCGATTCCAGCTGTCGATGCGCGGCGTAGTACGCTCGCCCAGTTGAGCGGTCGACGCATTGTGCAAATGGTTCAAGAAGATTTGTGCATGTCCCGCATCTCTGACGCGAGAGGCATTTGAAAACGCCATCCGAGCCAATGCCGCTATTGGTGGATCGACAAACGCGGTCATCCATTTGATTGCGATCGCTGGCCGCATTGGCGTGCCGCTCGCACTGGATGATTTTGAACGGCTTGGCGCAACTCTGCCCTGTCTCGTGAACCTGCAGCCCTCCGGAAAATATCTGATGGAGGATCTTTATTACGCCGGCGGCCTCCCCGCAGTCCTCAAGGAAATGGGCGAAGCTGGGGCATTGCATCGCGATGCCCTTACCGTGAATGGCAAGTCGATCTGGGACAATGTCAAGGAAGCGCCGTGCTGGAATCGCGATGTAATTCATCCTTTCGCTGCGCCCTTTAAAGAGAACGCGGGAATCACCGTGCTACGGGGAAATTTGGCGCCGGATGGCGCGGTGATCAAGCTGTCCGCCGCCAGCCCTCATCTTCTGCAGCACCGCGGGCGTGCCGTGGTGTTCGAATCCATCGAAGACTTTCATGCGCGCATCAATGACGAAGCGCTCGATATCGATGAGAGCTGCGTAATGGTTCTCAAGAATTGCGGTCCGCGCGGCTATCCCGGCATGGCTGAAGTAGGCAATATGCCGCTTCCTCCGAAACTCCTGCGCAAAGGCGTGACCGATATGGTCCGCATCTCCGACGCGCGTATGAGTGGTACCGCTTACGGCACCGTCGTCCTTCACATTTCGCCCGAGGCGGCTGCGGGCGGGCCACTCGCGTTGGCACAGTCCGGCGACTCTGTGACGCTGGATGTTGCTCAACGACTCATTCGCCTGGATGTTGACGATGCAACTCTCGCCCGCCGCCGCGCCCAATGGACTGCTCCGCCGCTTCCCGAACGCGGATGGGAACGCCTCTACGTGGAGCATGTGCAACAGGCACATCTCGGCGCCGATCTGGATTTCCTGGTGGGTCACAGCGGAGCTCGCGTGGCGCGCGACTCGCATTAGAGCTGACAACGAGGGTTGAGCATGAAGGAATCGTGGAATCGCCGCCGAGTGCTGAAGCAACTGGCCGCAACATCGGCAGCCGCTGTTTTGCCGCGCGGTGCAGTTGCGAAGATTTTTCTGGAAGAGCGCACGCCCGAGCGCGAGATTCAGATCACTTCAATCAGCGAGAACACGGTTCGATTATCTGTGTTGCCGGTGAGAGAAGCCAAGACTGTCGCTATCCCTTTAGATGGTTCGCTTGCGTACACATCCTGGGGAGCCCCGACCCAGAAATTGCAACGTGATTCGCCGGCAAGAGAATTTCAGGCCGGCAACTTGCAGGTTCATGTGTCGCAGACTCCGCTCGTTTTCACTATTTCCACGCTCAAAGGTCGTCAAATTCAGCGACTCAAAATCGAAGCGGGAAGCGGTGCCGTCTTTTTCGCGACCGGCAATTCACCATTGCTGGGCCTCGGCGAAGGCGGCCCTCAATTTGATCGTCGCGGCTCAACCGACAGCATGGCGAGCGGACAAGGCGCATATCGCCTGGCAACGCACGGTGGACGTCGTTCCTATTCCGTGGATCATCAGCACCGAAGGCTGGGCAATGTTTATTCATCAGCCTTTCGGAACGTTCGATTTCACGTGGACCTCAAAGTACATTCCGGCCATCCAGTGCAGGTAGCCGCCCTCGACATTTTCTTCGTCGGCTCATCTGATCCCGCAATCATCATGGCTGAATACGCCGGGCTCACCGGTCACGCCGAAATGCCGCCGCTGTGGAGCCTGGGATATCAGCAATCGCATCGCACCCTGGCCAGCCGAGAAGAAGTTCTCGCCGAGGCGAAAACATTTCGCGAGAAAAAGCTTCCCTGCGATGCGCTGATCTATCTCGGCACCGGCTTCTGCCCATCCGGATGGAACACGGAAAATGGATCGTTCTCCTGGAACTCCCGCGTCTTTCCCGACCCGAAAGAAATCATCGAGCAACTTCACAAAGATAACTTCCGCGTCGTGCTTCACGATGTGATTCTGACCGACAAACTTCACGGGACGGCGCACGATCCCTGCGAGTTGGCGTCATTCGACGCACAAAACGCCAGTTGCTATTGGGATGCGCATCGAAAAGATTTCGCCATGGGAATTGATGGCTGGTGGCCAGACGAAGGCGATCCTCTGGATATTGTTTCGCGACTGGCGCGCAATCGCATGCACTGGGAGGGCCCACAAATCGATCGGCCTAACGAACGTCCCTACGCTTTGCATCGCAACGGCTACGCCGGAATGCAGCGCTTCGCGTCCTTCTTATGGTCAGGTGATGTGTACTCCACCTGGGAAACGTTAAAGACGCAAGTTGCGATCGGGATCAACACGTCGCTGAGCGGCATTCCTTATTGGGGAACCGACATCGGAGGTTTCGTGCCCACCTCGGAATTCACTGCAGAACTATATCTCCGCTGGTTCCAGTTTGGAGCGTTCTGCACCTTATTCCGATCTCATGGCCGTACCTGGAAACTGCGACTCCCCTGGGGCTGGAACACGGGCGATCCCGGACCCGACGAAATCCGCAATTACGATGGCGCCGCTGTTCCGGATGCCGGTCAACTGCACAATCCGCAAGTCGAGCCGATCTGCCGAAAGTACCTGGAACTGCGTTATCGCATGTTGCCGTACCTTTACAGCACAGTGCACGAATGCGCCACCACGGGTATGCCGGTCATGCGCGCACTGTGGCTGCATTATCCAGACGATCCGGTCGCAGTCGCGCGTGCAGACGAATACTTGTGGGGCCGCCACATCCTGGTTGCGCCAGTGGTTGAGAAGAGGCGCGACGACACGCTCCGTCTATCTGCCTCGTGGCCATTGGTATGATTTCTGGACAAATGATGGAGTGGAGGGATCCCGCGAGATCAACCGGGCTGTCGATCTTGAGACGATGCCGCTCTTTGTCGCGGCTGGAACGATTCTGCCCTTTGGCCCGATCAAACAATACACATCCGAAGAGACAGTTCAGCCTCTCTCGATTTCGATTTACCCCGGTGCTGATGGATCATTTCTGCTCTATGAAGACGACGGGCGCTCGTTCGACTATCGCCGGGGGGAATGGATGGGCACGCGACTGAGTTGGAACGACGACCGACAAACGCTGACGTCTCAGCCTCGAGACTGGTTCGAGGACGCTAGGACCGCTGCAAAGAACCATTTCAGTGAAGCTCTTGAACTCAGAGAAGACCGTCGCGTTCAGTGGCAAGCCGGTGCAAGTAAAGTTTTGATCAATCCTTCGCTGTTATTTTGCGCTCAGTTCGATCCAAGTCACGTCTTCATTCAGCGGCACAACCCATGCGCCGCGCTCAGTGGCCAGATTCTGCAGCGGATGATACACACCAGTCTTCTTCCCCGCAGGTTGCTCGACTCGCAACCGAGCCGACGTTGTGAACGTGGTAGCGCCTGCTAAACCCAGCCGAACGCTGCCTCCATTTGTATCGACGGTAACGCTTTCAAAATTCCCTGCTTCCAGCGTTAGCCACAAACCTAACGGGGCAACATATACCCGTGCGCGATACGAATCGAGTGGTGTTACTTCAATTATGTTGCCGTTTCGCCGCAGATTCCCGCCGAATGCCAGCCATCCGAACTGCGGATGATTGACGACGTAAGTTGCGGTGTTCCACGCGTGGCCAAAAAAGTTCGGGCCATAGTCTCCCGTGATGGGATCCGTCCGCAACATATCGGGAAATCCATGGAATGCCGCCGACGGGAATCCGTCGGAGTCGATATCGGTCAGCGGCCCCATCGTCCCGCCATACCCCACTCGCAACAAATAGAAGTCCTCGGGATGTTCGCGATATTCGCTGAGCACTGGAATAGCATTGAGACCTGAACCGTAATGATGCAGTTGGCGCTCCAGGCGGCGATCCTTGGCTGCAAAAATGAAATCCCAGTAGCGGCGCGCGCTCCCGTTATATCCCCAGTGCGGAATCGTGGGGTCATAACCGAGAATCGCGTTCAGGGTCACTTCGGCTTTATCTTCATAGCCGAAGTATTTTGTCCAGGCATAGACCTCTTCCTGGCCGGTTGAATCCCAAGGCATCTCACTGCCGAAGGGATACGCTTCTCTTCTCCAACGCTCCGCCCGAGCGCGCATTTTCGCCTCTAGGTTGTCGGCTTGTGGGGTACGCCCTTCGCGCTTGAGATCTAACAAGATCTGCAGAAAGATATCTCCCTCCATCTGTCCGAACGCACCCAGTTCAGCGGCAAAATTTGTCATGGCAATCGAGCTCTCATATGCGTGATCCAGATACCAATCCCACGGATGATTCGTTACCAACCCCTGATGATTGCGGGCCAGACGGTACAACACCCAATACGCAGCCGCCACATGCGGATAGTCGTAGGAGCGATCGACTCGCTCGGATGCCGCTCTGTTCCAACTCGTCCATGTACTCCAGTCGAAGTCGCTGCGATAGTATCCAGAAGGCATTTCGTCCGGCTGATAGTAGAAGAGACTCTTTCGTACTCCGTAGGCGTGAGGACCCTCTTTGTATTGCAGACCGCCCCACAGAACTCCGTCGACGAACTGCTGCAGTTTCTCCAGTTCCTCTTTGTCGGGTTGGACGAGTTCTTTCATAATGGCCGCGAGCCAGGCGCCTCCTCCGCCCTCATCGCCTAAGCCCGCAATCCACACGCGGCTGTCCTGCATGACGATCTGATTGAGTTCCCGATCGTACGTCATGACTGAAGGACTCCGATGGAAAGGATCCTTCGCATCCTCGTGCCACGCCTTCGAGGTCAGAAAGCGTCCCATATCGCTGACCACTTCGGACTCAGGTTTCGTCACAAAATATTGAATGGTCTGAACAGAGCCGTCTTCGTATGTGACGGTTAACCGCGAGCGGCCCCACATCCTTCCGTGAATCGTATAAGCACTCCAGCCGGCTCGCTGTGTGGAGTTTGCATCCAACCTGAGTGCGCCTGCCGGGTCAACCGTCGTCGATTTAACTTTGCTCGGATACTTCAGAAACAGGTGCGCATCAATGTTCTCGGGAACGATGTACCCCGGGACTCCAATGGCAACAGGCCGACCATTATCCCCGAGCGTCTTTTCGATGTCGCGAATGGAATCGGACAGCAGAAACTTGAGTCCGTACGTCTTCGATTCGCCTGGTGCGAGTTCGATTGCGGTTGGGAGATTCCAGGGCCGAGCAGCTTTCCATTCGTTCTCCGCATACGCCTGCGTGTGCAGCATCCACTCGTAGAAGCCCTCGAACGTGATCCCCCTGGGAGTTGGGTCGGTAAATACCGGCTTGGCTCCCCAGGGATCGGGTTTATCCAGAATCGGGTTATAGGCTTCGAAAGGAGTCTTCCCGTCTGGAACGACAACGAGTGCCGGTCCCCCACCACTCAAGCGCGTGACCTGCAAGTATCCCGCGTCTTCACCGACATAGGGATCATAGAAAGAGCACTTCGCATGTGCTTGCTCCAGCGAGCGATCGTTGAGCACGTTGTTGAAGACCATCGGGATCCCCAGCCCACCAATCTGAATGCTCTCGGGCGAACGGTTCTTAAGGGTAAAGCGCAAGACAAGCTTTCCCGCCTCAAGGGCCCAGAAGCGCGTGACCTGTAAGGGGAAGTCGGCCGGGAATGCAGGCGACAGATCGGCAGCAGCGAGTTCTCCTCGAGACGCGGGAAGCACATCCACAGGCGTTCGTGTTGCGGCCGACGAATAGTTCTTCCATGCTCCGGAGTTTCCAGAACGCAGGCGGAAAGTAATGTCTCCCAGATGAAAATATCCATTTTGGGAGCGCTCGACCAAAAGGTCACCAGGAGTGAAATCAAAATCGCCCGCTCCCTTGGGCTTCAGAGCCGCCAGCGTCTGCGACGATTTGACTAGTGTAAGTTTGAAGTCGGGCGTCTCGAATTGCTGAATGCCTTGGCTCAGCATCGGACCAGGCGTGGCAGGGAGCTTCTTGTGGGGTTCTTGAGCGCGACCAGAAGGTGTCGTCAACGCCCAGAGGGTTGTAACAAGGCAGCAGAATTGGGCTGCACGAAGCGTCGGAGCATATTGATATCTCACCGGAGCGTTCCTCCCATCAGGCGAATGGATGCCCTAACTTCTTGCGTTGTAGCTACACGATTCGAAGTTGTCCACGCGTAACCGGTCTTCGAAAACGTGATCACCCGGGAAGCACAGGCGCTGAACTCGGCATGCCAATGCAGTGGGAATCGCCTAAGGATAGACTCAAGGGTAGGCGCGTGGAAAACGTTTTCCAACTTAGGCCCTGGGCATATCGTGATAAGATGGTGTGCAGTAGTAGCCCCCGACCACCCAACGAATGGATATACGTGAGATTGCCCGGAGGGCGAAAGTTTCCACGGCCACGGTCTCCAGAGCCATTAACCGTGTTCCCACGGTCGATCCTCAACTCGCCAAACGAGTGTGGCGCGTCGTCGACGAACTGGGCTATTACCCCAACACTCAGGCGCGCGCGTTGGTACTCGGCCGCACCCGCATTTTCGGCCTGATTGTCTCGGAGATTACGAATCCTTTCTTTCCGGAAATAGTTCAGACCTTCGAAGATCTGGCCGTTGAAAATAACTACGAGATCCTGCTGACCTCCACCGTGCACGATCCCAAACGCATGGAATCCTCAGTGCGCAGGATGATCGAACGCAGGGTGGACGGCGTGGCCATCTTGACCTTTGGCATGGAAGAGTCGCTGATCGAACACCTCCGCGATCGTAAGGTCCCGCTCGTATTCGTAGATGTAGGGCCTGACGTACCCGGCATTGCCAACATCCGCATCAACTATATAAGCGGAATTCGACAGGCAGTTCAGCATCTCGCGGCTATGCGTCACACGCGAATTGCGTTTATTGCCGGGCCCGAGCACTTAAAGTCGGCCGGTGCCAGGCGCGAGGCTTTCCAAACCTCCATGCTGGAGATTGGCCTTTCCCCCGATTTGGTTGTGATCGGAGATCACAGGATGGAAGGAGGCATGAATGCACTCTTGGAACTGAACAAGATGAGTGCGCGGCCTACCGCCGTGATGTGCTCGAACGATATGACGGCGATTGGAGTTCTACGAGAGGCTTACGAACAAAACATAAAGATACCGGATGACCTCTCGGTGGTTGGGTTCGACAATATCCATCTAGCCGAGTTCACTATTCCGCCGCTAACGACAGTTCAGATGTCGCAACACGGTTTAGCCGAGATTGCTTTCAACGCACTGTTGAACGAAGTCGAGAATTCAACTCCTTCGCGGGAACAACACAGTTACGAACTTGTCACAAGTTTAGTGCTTCGCAAGTCCACGGCATTAGCCCGCGCGGTAGGTTCTGCAATTATTCCTGAGAAGTCGAATCGAATCACGAGACACCGCAAAGCAGCCGAATCCTCCGCGCGCTGACCGAGAACTTCTGCCTTTTTGCATTCTTGCCTGCTTCCAATTGTCATCTGAGAAGCTCATCAGAGTAAGCGGGAGCGTACGAAACCTACTCCAACGAGAGTTGCAATTCCAGTCGCTTGGGAATAGCGTAGTGGCTTTGTGGGTAAACGATTACTGCACTTTATCCACTCAGACCGCCACGGGTGTTAGCGCGAGCGCGGGTTGGAGTTCCGATTTGCAGGTTCGTGCGCTCTGCGCGGAGCAACTGGAAGTAAGTATTCCGATGGGGGGCATTCTATGGCTCACAAGAAAATGACGATGGGCCTCATCGTCGGCAATCGAGGCTTTTTCCCGGACCACCTAGCCAAGAGCGGACGCGAGGAAATGGTCCGTGTGCTGGAAGCGGCTGATATTGACGTTGTGGCGCTGACTCCAGAGCAGAGCAAATATGGCGCGGTGGAAACACGGGAAGAGTCGAGGCGCTGCGCCGATCTCTTCCGACAGGGTCGCGATCGCATCGATGGGATCGTAGTGACCTTGCCGAATTTCGGCGAAGAACGCGCCATCGCTGACACCCTGCGTCTGGCTGAGCTCCGTGTACCTGTGCTCATTCAAGCCACACCGGACGACCCAAGAAAAATGACGATCGCGTTCCGGCGCGACAGCTTCTGCGGCAAGATGTCAGCCTGCAACAATCTGAGCCAGTACGGCATCCCGTATTCCATTACTACCCTGCACACCGAAAGTCCCGATTCTCCTGAGTTTGCCAAAGACCTCCAATGGTTCGCGGCAGTATGCCGGGTGGTCAACGGATTTCGGAATCTTAGAGTGGGGTCGATCGGAGCTCGCCCCGCAGCTTTTAACACCGTCCGATACAGCGAAAAGATTTTGGAATCGCAGGGCATTTCCGTCGAGACGCTCGATCTTTCCGAAGTGCTCGGGCGCATCGAACGCATGAAAGACAACGATGATCACGCGCAGAGCAAGTTAGCCGAAATCAAAAAGTATGTTGACACCAGCAGCGTTCCAGAGCCTGCGCTGTTGAAGATGGCCAAGTTGGGCGCCGTCGTAAACCAGTGGATGACGGCCACCGAGGTCACAATTAGCGCGGTTCAATGCTGGACGTCGATTGAAGAGAATCTCGGAGTCGTTCCTTGCACCGTGATGAGCATGATGAGTAATGAACTTCTGTCCAGTGCTTGCGAAGTGGACATTTGCGGCGTGTTGGGCATGCACGCTCTGCAATTGGCTTCCGGTAGCCCTTCGGCCCTGCTGGACTGGAACAACAACTATGGATCGGACCCGAACAAGGCTGTCTGCTTCCACTGCTCAAACCTGCCTAAACATTTCTTCCGCTCTGTGAGGATGGACTTCCAGGAAATCATTGCCGGTACCGTTGGCAAAGAAAACACGTTCGGGACCTGCGTAGGAGTAATTAAGCCCGAGCAGATGAGCTTCGCCCGTTTTTCGACCAATGATGTCTCAGGAAAAATGCGCGGCTATGTCGGCGAGGGACGATTCACGGATGATGCTTTGAACACTTTCGGCGGTGCGGGCGTGGTCGAGATTCCGAACATGCAACGACTGCTCCATTTCATCTGTAAACGTGGCTTTGAACACCACGTTGCTGCCAATCTTTCGGCTGTCTCATCGGCCGTTCAGGAAGCCACTACACGTTATTTAGGCTGGGAAATGTACTGGCACAACGGTGAGAACGGCGCTTGCTGAAGTGATCCGCGGGTCAGGCCCGGGCGTTGCATACTTCGCGGTCCGGTGAGAGCATACGTGAATATACTTGTCGAGTCCTGGACTCAAGGCCATGAACAGCAGATTTTGCCTTGCATCAGTGTGCGTTATCCCAGTTCTCTTTGCAGTCTGGGCATATGCAAGCGGACCACTTTCACCACAAAATGCGCGCCAGGCAAGCGGAACCGATGCGCAACCCTCTGTCGCGCAGATTCGGTCCGCGCTCCAGCGTGAGCCCACCAGTCCGAAACTCTACGTCAAGCTAGGACAAGCCTATTGGAACGAGAACGACTACCCACAGGCCTTTGAGGCTTTCAAGCAGGCGGTCACGCTCGCTCCAACTTCGGCCGAAGCCCACAACTGGCTGGGCGCGTTTCTGATGGGTCGCGGAAATCTGCCGGACGCAATTTCGCAACTGCGCAAAGCCGTTTCTCTGGATCCGAAGTATGTGCGGGCTCACACAAATTTAGGTTCTGCTCTGGCCAAAAGCGGCGACTTGGCTGGAGCTGTAACTTCGTTCCAAAGAGCACTGGCGCTGGAGCCGAATAGTTGGGCAGCACATCTCAATCTGGGCTTGGCCCTGCGGGAGAATGGAGATGCTGCCGGAGCCCTCGTGCATCTACGCCGCGTGGCTCAGGCTCAGCCGAAAAATCCCACAGTGCAATGCGAACTCGGCCAGACTCTTCGCCAGAATGGTGACTTGCCAGCAGCAGTGGATGCGTTTCAACGTGCGCTCGATATGGACCCGGAGATGCGGGAGGCATATTACGGGCTCGGATTCACTCTGAAGCAGCAAGCCGCGGCAACTCGGAAAGCACCCCCCCCGCAATCGCTGGCCACCAATCAGTACTACGCACAGGCTCAGTCTGCGCTCTCCCAGGGCGATCTGAACGCTGCGAAGGAGCAACTCTCGCGTGCCCTTGCCGCTGATGAAACCGACGGCGATGCTCACAACCTTCTTGGATTTGTTTTGGGTCAGCAGGGAGATACTGCTTCAGCGCTGCCGCACCTGCAGCGTGCGGTCACTCTTCGGCCGGACTCCGCAGACGTTCATTACAATTACGGGGCCGCCCTGTGGTTCAGCGGGGCTAAGACTCAGGCCATCTCGGAACTTAAAGCGAGTGTTCGCCTCGATCCTGCCGCTGCCACGAGCTATGCCTTGCTTGGAATGGGCCAGCGCGATCAAGGAGACTTGGCAAACTCGAGATTGAATCTGGAGCGAGCAATCGCGCTGTCGCCGACCACCGCCTCGAGTTTCATCGATCTTGGGATTGTGTTTCTTCGACAAAACCTGCTCCAGCACGCCGTCGCGCAATTTGAAGCAGGGCTGAACGCAGCCTCGCCCGTTCCCGCTCCCGATTGGGATGCGGCAATCACAGGGCTGCGCGAAGCAGGTTCCCACGGAACCCCGAGCCCGGAAGTGCACAACATCATCGGCCTCATGCTTGGCCGCAAAGGGTCCGATACGAGCCAAGTGCTGGCCGAGTTCAATGAAGCTCTGCGCTTGCGCCCTGAATATGCTGAAGCTCACAACAATATCGGCTTGGTATTGGCCCAGAACGGCGACGACGAAAAGGCCAGCAACGAATTTCGTGAGGCCGTGCGCATTCGCCCCGATTACGCCGACGCCCATGCAAATTTGGGCGCCGTGCTCCTGCTCTCCGATGTGGCTCAGGCTATCAGCGAGTTGGAGAAGGCGATTTCCATTGATCCAACGCTCATCAAAGCCCAGTTCAACCTTGCCGAAGCGTATGGCAACAGTCCCAGTCACGGGAGTGCGAAACAGATCGAGCAATTGCGGAAGATCATTTCCATTGCGCCGGATTTTGCTCGGGCGCACCTGGCGTTAGGCAAGGCAATGCTGCATGAGGCCAAGGTCAGCGATGCCATCGTTGAGCTTCGCGACGCAACTCGTCTGGATCCCACAGGTGGCGAAGCACATTATCAATTAGGTCTGGCACTGGCCCGAAGCGGTCAGCAACAAGAAGGTGCTGCCGAGGTCAAGAAAGGACGAGAACTCTCCGCAACTGATGAACGCAACCAGAATGCAGAGCTTGATATTTCAGAAGGACGCGCAACTCTTCAGAAAGGCGAGTTGCAGGAAGCAGAAGCAAAGTTTCGTCATGCCATTAAACTGCAGCCTAATTCCGCAGTTGCACAGCATTTTCTCGGAATCGTGCTGGAAAAAGAAGGCGAGACAACGGCAGCAATCGCCGCTTATCAAAGAGCAGTGGAACTGAATCCAGGGGATTTGAATTCCCGGCAGAGTGTTAACAGGCTTAGTCCGCCGGAATCACGTGCGCAAGTTCCTGCTGGCGCAGACTTCGCCGATAACACCCCGAGTGCTGATGACGATCCGGATAAGATTGCCGAATTCGAGAACTATATTCGAGGCAACAAGTATGTGGAAGTTGAGCCCTTGCTGTCGGCGTACGTGAAAGAACACCCCGCCTCTTCCTGGGGTTGGTACGCGCTCGGCTACAGCCAGTTCGCGCAGAAAAAGATTGGTGATTCCATCAAATCATTGGCGCAGTGCCTCAGCTTGAACGTGAAAAATGCTGATGCCCACAAAATCCTTGGTCGGGATCTGATGATCATTGGACGCTTCGACGCCGCACAAACAGAGTATGAGCAAGCAATTCGTTATGCGCCAAACTCCAGCGAGAGCCGCTACGATCTCGGTAAGCTTCTTTCTCTGCAAGACAATTGGCTTGCCGCTCGTAAGGAGTTTGAAAATGCCATCAGTCTCGATCCCGGCTACATAGAAGCAATCGATGCCTTGGGATTTGCGCAGGAAGCGTTGGGCAACGATGCGGACGCAGTTCAAAACTATCAAAAGGCAATCGCCCTCAACGAGCAGCGTCAGGGAAAATTCGTCTCCGCCCATGTGAACCTGAGCGCTTATTACAATCGCACCGGAGATTCCGCGAAAGCCCTCGATTACGCGCAGAAAGCGCTGGCACTCGAGCCCAAATCCGATGCCGCCTGGTTTCAGAAAGCGCGAGCCGAGGAGCGCAAGAGCCAGCTTCAAGCTGCCGCCGATTCGCTGAATCATGCCATCGCGTTAAACTCACGCTCGTCTTCCTATTACTACGTGCTTTCGGGAATTTACCGCAGGCTTGGTAATCTCGAAGACAGCAAGAAAGCACTTGACTCGTTCACGCGTCTCGACCAGGAGAACAGCGAATTGGAAAAGACGCGACGAAACATATCCAAGACCAGGGGCGCACCTCATCCCGGAGGTGAGCGTGTGCAGTGATTCGCGGCTGGGGTGGCTGCGTCAATGCTTCAGAATGTTGGGATCGGCTGGCGCTCTGATCTTGACCTCCTCGCTCGTTCTTACCCAATCAACTCCGAACGTTCAGTTCACCGATATCACGGCCCAGTCCCATGTTGATTTCACTTTGCAGAACTCTGCGACTTCCAACAAGTACTTGATCGAAACCATGGCCGGTGGCGTTGCCGTTTTTGACTACGATAACGACGGCCGCCTCGATATTTTCTTCACCAACGGCGCGCTGATTTCCGATCCCATGCCTGATGGAAAGCTGCCCGACAAATCCGACAAGAAGTTCTGGGACCGTCTTTACCACCAGAACCCCGACGGCACCTTCACAGACGTCACCGAGCGGGCGGGTCTCACTGGAATGCCCCAGGGTTACTACAGCATGGGCGTGGCCGTGGGCGATTACGACAACGATGGCTTTGAAGATGTATACGTGACCGGCTACGGTGGCAATATCCTTTACCACAACAACGGCGATGGAACCTTCACCGACGTCACTGCCAAAGCCGGGGTCCGAGGTGGTGGCTGGAGCGCGAGCGCGGGGTTCTTCGATTATGACAATGACGGAAAGCTGGACCTATTCATCACCCGCTACGTGGATTGGACATTTAAAAACAACCGTTACTGCGGAGAAAAACCGCCGAACGGCGTTCGTTCCTACTGTCATCCAGACAACTACGATGGCGTGAGCAACATCCTGTACCGCAACAACGGGGATGGCACGTTCACCGACGTTTCCCAGAAGGCGGGAATCGCCAATCCGCATGGCAAGGGACTGGGTGTCTCGTTCGCCGACTACGACGGAGATGGGTGGCCCGATATTTTTGTTGCGAATGATTCCGTGCAGTGCTTTCTATATCACAACAATGGCAACGGCACGTTCACCGAACTCGGCCTGCTCGCCGGAGTCGGCTATAACGAGGATGGCAAAACTTTTGCTGGCATGGGCATCGATTTTAGTGACTACGACAACGATGGCCTACCCGATATCGTAGTCACCGATCTTTCGAACGAGCGCTATATGCTGTTTCGTAACGAAGGCACGGGCACCTTTCGGGATGTGACGAATGCTTCGGGATTGGGCGGCGCCACTCTCGCTTTTTCTGGTTGGAGCACCCATTTTTTCGATTATGACAATGATGGGTCGAAAGACTTGTTTGTGGCTCAGTCGCACGTGATGGATACCATCGAGAAAACCTCCCCCAATCTGCGCTACATGGAGCCCCCTCTATTGCTCCGCAACAGCTCTGGGCATTTCTCGCGAGTACTTGCTGGAGATGTTTTTCAGCGGAACTGGGCAGGTCGCGGTGCAGCCTTTGGCGATATCGATAACGACGGCGACATAGATGTAATCGTAAGCAATCTCGGACAGAAAGCTTATGTGCTGCGAAATGATGGCGGAGATCGCAATAATTGGATCGGAATCCAGCCTGTGGGCACCAAGTCCAACCGCGACGGTATCGGAGCGCGGATCAAAATCGTGTCGGCTTCCGGCCTGACGCAGTACTTTACCGTGAATACCGCCGTGGGCTATCTTTCCGCCAGCGATAAACGCGTGCTCGCCGGGCTGGGTAAAGATTCCACTGCAAAACTGATTGAAATTCGCTGGCCGTCTGGGATCGTACAGAAGTTTGAGGACGTGAAAGCCCGCCAGTATCTGAAAGCAGTCGAACCCAAGCAATGATTACTCGCCGGGAACTGATGTTCAGGATCGCAAGTGCGGCGGGTGCTACCCTCTTGGTTCCTTCCGCTGCATTTGCCCAGGGCATATCTTCTCGCGGCCTCAAGCCGCAACCGCGCGGCAAGCCCTCCGGCCGTCCATTTCTCGCGCGCTTTACTGACGTCGCCAAGCAGGCCGGATTGATCGAGCCCATCGTCTACGGCGGTATCGATACAAAAAACTACATCGTCGAGGTGGTTGGAGCGGGAGTTGCGTTCATCGATTACGACAACGATGGCTGGATGGATTTATTCATCTTGAACGGCACCAAACTCGAAGGTAATCCGCCGGGTGTCACCAATCGACTGTACAGGAACAATCGAAACGGCACGTTCACCGATGTCACCGCTAAGGCAGGGCTAACCCGCGCGGGATGGGCATCTGCGGTAACCGTGGCCGATTATGACAATGACGGTTTTGACGACATCTTCATCACGTACTACGGCCACAATGTGCTTTACCGAAACAACGGAAACGGCACATTTTCCGATGTAACCAAGCAATCCGGGCTTGCGCAAAATGCTGTTCGTTACGGTTCAGGTTGCACCTGGGTGGACTATGATCGCGACGGACACCTCGATCTCTTTGTGGCCAACTACCTGAGCACTACTCTTGATGCGTTGCCCAAGCCAGGCACAAATCCTGACTGCACATGGAAGGGCGTTGCGGTGAACTGCGGTCCTCGCGGACTACCCGCGGGTTTCGTGCAGCTTTTTCATAACAACGGCGACGGTACCTTTACCGATGTAAGCAAGCAGAGTGGAGTGGCCGCCGCGTCCGGGTCCTATCCCATGACCGCAGTTGCGTCGGATTACGATAACGATGGCTGGCCCGACATTTACGTCGCCTGCGATTCCACTCCAAGCTGGCTGTTTCGCAATCAACACGACGGCACGTTCCGGGAGGAAGCCCTCGAGCGCGGAGTGGCGCTCAGTGAAGACGGGCTCGAACAAGCCGGCATGGGTGTAGCTGTGGGCGACATTGATCTCGATGGCAATCTCGACGTTTTCAAAACAAACTTCGCCGACGATACCAACGTTCTCTATCGCAATGACGGTAAAGGAAACTTCGACGACGTGACGATTCACGCGGGATTGGGGGTTGAGACGCGCTACGTTGGATGGGGCGCTGGCATGGTTGATCTGGACAATGACGGATTCCCCGATCTCTTCGTGGCCACAGGCAGTGTCTATCCCGAAGTCGAAAAGAAGGTTCCGGCTTACCCGTTTCGCACTCCACGCCTGGTGTTTCGGAACCTGGGTGATGGCAGATTCGAAGAGTTGATTGACGAAGCCGGGCCGGGCGTCGCGGATGCACACACCAGCCGCGGATGTGCTTTCGGCGACTTCGATAACGATGGCGACATCGATGTCCTCATCTGGAATATGAACGAGCCCCCCTCTTTGCTGCGAAACGATTTGTCAGGAGGAGGCCACTGGCTGAAAGTTTTGCTGGTTGGAGCCCACAGTAATCGCAGCGCCATTGGCACGAGAGTGACAGCGCGATATGGCAAGCGGCAGCAATCGCAGGAGGTCACCGCGCAATGCAGTTTCTATTCTGTCAACGACCGCCGCCTGCACTTTGGCTTGGGTAGCGAGACCGTAGCCAACCTGAGCATTCGCTGGTGTAATGGCAATACCGAGATGATTTCGAATGTTCCGGCCGATCAGTTGGTGGTGATCCGGGAAGGTGCCGGGATCATAAACAAGCAGAAATTTTAAGGGAGGGCCCGCCTGTTTTCCCTCAGGGAAAACGATTTCCCGGCGGCCCCGAAACATGACGTTTGAGGCTGGTGTTCTCCAATCGGTTAGTTCCACTCGCCAAACTTACTCATTATCTCGCGTCGGCACGTCCTGCAATCGTTAAAACACAACCTACAATAACGTTTTTCTCGGCAGCTTTGATTTCTTCATTTCCGTGAAATTGCGGTAATGACCCGTCCACACAGAGACTTACCGGGGCCCATCCGCCGCACCTAGGTCTTACACGATGTCGCTCACGTCATCGGCAAATCCATTGTGAAGTAGCCGGGTCCGCAAAATTCTTCGCTAGTAGAAAAGAATTACCTTGACAGTGACGGCGGAGAACTGTAAAAAATGCACCCATCTGAGAAAAGGTTTTCTCAAGCGTCCGTATTGGGGCCCTGTCACCTTGAACATGGGAGGCGCTGTGATGAAACGCTGGTTCCTTTCTGCTGTCGTTCTGCTACTCACGTTTGTTTGCTTCACCAACGAACACGCCTTCGCGCAGTTTGCTGATCGAGCCATAATCACAGGCGTAGTCACCGATGCCAGCGGCGCAGCCATTCCGGATGCTCGGGTCACAATCACCGACACGCAGACGGGCGTGAAGACGGTCGTGGGCACGAACAGCGCCGGTAATTACAGCACCCCTCCGCTTATCCTGGGCACTTACCGAGTGGATATCGAAAAGCAAGGGTTCAAAACCTTCAGCCGCCCGGGTTATAGCCTCACCGGCGGTCAGACGGTGCGTGTTGACGCGAAGCTCGACGTTGGAGCGACTTCGGAGACCGTTCAGGTGGAAGCTTCCACCACCGAACTTGTGAACACTGAAACTGCAACGGTTCAGCATACGGTTGGCGAGAGTTATTATCACGATCTCCCGGCCGTGATGGGCGCCGACATCCGCCTGGCCGAATCGCTACTGCAGCTTCAGCCTGGTTACGTCCCAATGCAGCCCAATGGCGATGCGGTTTTCCGCGGCAGCCAGTTCACCTCTCGCATGAACGGCGGCCAGACCCTGGCTACGGAGAACTGGTTTGACGGCGCGGCGTTCGGGTACGCCGAGGGACATCAGCAGACGCAGGAGAGCTCGATTCCGTATCCGTCCGTCCGTGAAATGACGGTTGTGCAGAATACTTTCTCCGCGCAGTACGGCCACACCAGCGGTGGGTTCATCACCTACACGACCAAATCCGGCACCAACAAACTGCACGGCAATCTCTACGACTTCTATACCAACAACAAACTTGACGCCTCGAACTACTTCCTCGGCCCGGTCTTGAAGAGCAGGCGGCTTGGGAACGACTCTTCCTCTCGGACAGAACAACTGGGGCTTTGCCCTGGGCGGTCCAATTCCGAAACTGAAGCAGACGTTCTGGTTCTTCAACCTGGATGGACTGGATTACCACAGCACGGTCAATACGGGCTTCGTGAACACTCTGCCGACGCAACTGCAAAGCAACGGGGACTTCAGCGAGTTCTGGATCCGGCGCTGACTCGCACAATGTCCCATTGAACGGGCCAATTTACCAGGGAGAGACTTTGGGCAACCCTGCCAGGGCGAGGTCTTCGGTCCGGCAACCGTGCGCGATGGTCACGGCGTTCGAAATCCCTGCACAGGCATCAAGGCCGCAACCGCGACTGTTCGTGATCCTTATCCCGGCGAATATCATTCCACCCGAGCGATCCGCTCTGGAGTCCGCTGGCTACTGCAGTGATTCCGAACATCCCAGCTCTTGATCGCGCAAACGATCTTCAAAACGGCGGTGTGAACGGCTTCGGCGGAAACTCGGACGACAACAACAAGATCAACGTGCGGACGTGGTTGTTCCGATTCGACCACAACTTCAACGACAAGTTCTCCATCTAACGAACACCTATTACGAGAATATTCGCCCACGCATTGCTCACTGCGGTGGCCCGCAGGGCTGCAACACGCTGCACAACGGTGAAACCGAGCTCAGCGACAGAACGATACCTACATCGGCCAAGGCTTCTATCAGCGCATCACCAACCATTTCGAACACCTGCAGATGAACTGGATCATCAAGCCAAATCTGTTCAACCACACGACCTTGGCTTATGACCGCTGGGTGATGCTCGGCCACCAATTGTCCGGCGGGGTGGGATGGAATCAGAAGCTCGGACTCGGCCTTCCCGACGAGCCGATCTTCAACAATGCGGGGTTCCCGCAACTTAACTTCAACGGCTCGGTCGGCTATACGCATTTCGGCACACCCTGGGCAAGTCACGGCGCCGACATCAACAACCGCTACCAGTTTCTCGATGACGTAACTTGGACAACGGGCAAGCACACGATCAAAGCTGGCGTCGAATATCGTTACATGACCTTCCCGCAAACGGGTTGGGCCGTGAATACCGGCGGCAACTTCAATTTCAACGATAACGAAACTGCCGGCTATCGACTCGACTGGGACTCATTCTGAATGCCGGGGTGGCACCGGCAATGAGTTCGCGTCTTTCATTCTGGGCCAGGTCGACAACGCCAATTTCTCGGTGCCATTCAAATACATGCCGAGGATGAAATATGGCGCGATCTGGGCCAATGACGACATCAAAGCTCCTGAGTAACCTCAACATCACTATCGGGCTGCGCTTTGACTGGCAAGGCGACCTGCATGAGGAGTACGGCCGCTTCTCCACTTTCGATCCATCAGCGCCGAACCCAGTCGGCGTCCCGGGTGCGACCATCTTCCACAGCTCCAAGGCCAACGGAAAATCCAGTTGGAACGTTGGTCCGCGCTTCGGATTTGCCTACTCGTTCAATCCAAAGACGGTAATTCGCGGCGGCTACGGAATGTACTATGCCGGCGTACAGGCAGATTCTTGGGATCCGTACCCTGTGGATGGCTATCAAACCAATCCCGTGGCGCCGAATACCACGAACGGACTGTGCTCCGGCTTTCTATTTCAACGGCACCGGACCCTGCCCGACGACTCGCACCCAGCTCCGAGCTACGCCCAGTTCCGTGCGGCGTGGCCAGCGGCACAATCATCCTTCCGCCGCAGCTCAGGGCGGATGTGGCCAATGGTGGCAACCCGGTCGGCGTAGACCCGCGAACCTACACCATGCCTCGATATCAAAACTGGTCGGTATCGTTCCAGCGTCAGCTCAGCCGCAACATGGGCATCGACATCGCCTATGTAGGCAATCACGGAACTCGTCTGGTCGACGGCCGCAGTTCAGCCGGAGTGTACGACAACATGAATCCGGCAAGCGTCCTCAGCCTGGGTGCGTCCCGTGTCTCAGGTGCGCATCTCTTCACCAACGGCGGTCATGCCAACGGCAATTGCGGTGGTGTACGCAACGCCCTATCCAACGTTTCAGCGGAACAGTCGCGCAGGCCCTGCGCAGCTGGCCGCAGTATCAGCAGATCAACTGGCGCTTCTTCCCCTTTGGAAACAGCCACTACAATGCTCTGCAGGTTGCGTTCGAGCGGCGTTGAGTGCGGGTCTCCAAGCTGAAAGTGTCCTACACCTATTCGCAAGCTGATGAACAACGGTGCGGAGACCGGATTAGGTTCTGGCGGACCTCCAGTACAGAATCCCAGCGACATGAGCAATCTGTACAGCGTCAGTTCTGACGACGTGCCGCACATCTTCTCGGTGGGATGGGTCTACCACCTGCCCTTCGGCAAGGGTAAGCCGATTGCCAATCACGCTTCAGGTTTCCTGAACAAGATTATTGGCGACTGGCAGATCTCCGGAATCCAGAGTTACTCATCTGGGAGGCCGCTCTCGATCACAATGCCGAACGACCTTGGGGCTATCCTGTTCAATACCGCCAAGTTTCCGAACAAGAGCTGGTAGCTGGGCGTTCAGGGCACTTCAGCAATCCGTACACTGACTCGTACTTGAATCGAGTCGGCTGGTCGGATCCTGGTGCGCTTGCAGTTCGGCAACGCACCAAGGAATGATGCGAACGTTCGCGGATTCAGGTACTTCAACGAGGATATCTCGATCTATAAAGACACCTTCTTCAGCGAAGGACAAATACGTCCGCTTCGAAGCCGACGCAGGAAATGCCTTCAACCGGGTGTTCTTTTGCCCGGTCGGATCAAACATGGCAGCCGAACGGTGGCGAACGCCAACTTCGGCCATACCGGCAGCCAGTGCAACATCCCCAGACGCATCCAGTTCGGGCTTGCAGCTGTTCTTCTAATTGCTCTCCAGAAAGCTAAAGGGATGGTCCATGTGACCATCCCTTTTTGCAATGAGCTTACGCGATTTACCCTTTCCCTAGCTTGTCTCGGCGCAGAATCCCGTGCCCCTCTTGCAACACGAGCAGTTGATTGGCATCAACGTTCTTAAAAGACTCAACCAGTCCCAGTGGCCATCGCACTTCGACCAAATCTGCCTGCTTGGCTTGCCCCAGGCCGAAGTGCAGCCGCAAATCATTTTGCGAGATGTAACTTGATCCGCTCATGACCTCGTTGATCTGGGCATGCTTTCCCGTCACGACGCGCACGCGCGCACCGATGGCGCTTCTGTTCGACTTAGTCCCAATACATTTCACTTTGAGCCAGTTGTTTTTCGCAGAGCAGTCGTTGCGCAGCAGCGACGGGGGTTCATTCATATTGATGATGACTATGTCGATGTCTCCATCGTTATCGAAGTCCCCGAAAGCCGCACCCCGGCTGGGACGCGGCTCCGTTACTACTGCGCCAGACTCGGCAGTGACGTCAGCAAAACGTCCGTTCCCCAGGTTTCTGTACAGGATCTTCCGCTGCTTAAAGGTAAGGTGCAGCTTCTTGGTGTCGACCTCAGGGAAGACGTGGCCATTGCACATAAATATGTCCGGCCAGCCATCGTTATCAAAGTCGAAGAGGCCAACTCCCCATCCCAGGTACCTGGTGTTTCCACCTAGCCCACCCTGCAGCACAGCGTCGTAAAACGTTCCATCCCCATTGTTGTGGTACAGGTTCGCGGTCTGATCAGAGTAGTTCGTCTTCACGATGTCCAGCCAGCCATCGCAGTCATAATCCCCGATGGCAACGCCCATGCCTCCCTGCATGCCACCGTTCTCGTTCACCGCGCAGCCAATCTCGCGGCCCACTTCCTCGAAGGTTCCGTTGCCTTTGTTGTGATAAAAGCGGCTCGGAACAGAATCGCAGGCCACGTAAATGTCGGGCCAGCCGTCATTGTCGAAATCGGCAGCTGCGACCCCCAGCCCGTAGGAGCCTGTTGGAATCCATTGATCGCTCACAAAGAACGGCTCTGAAGGACCGCGCGGCACGGCAATACCGGATTGCAGAGACACGTCCTCGAACGTCCCATCGCCGCGATTGCGATACAAAATGTTCGTCCCGCCTCCCATGCCCTGCGGCCCGCATCCGACGGACAGCCCGAAATATCGGCAATATGGGTTGCTGCCAGCTACAGGCGTGGTCTTCAGATCGAAGTTCACGTAATTGGCGACAAAAAGATCGAGATGACCATCGCGATCGTAGTCCACAAAACAGCAGCCAGTATTCCAGCGCGGGTGAGGATCTTTTTGTACCAGGCCGGCCTTCTCAGTCACATCGCTGAATGTTCCATCGCCGTTGTTGTGATAGAGGACAATGCCGCCCCAATACGTGACGACCAGATCATCGAACCCGTCATTGTCGTAGTCTCCGATGCAACAGCCCTGTCCCCAGCCGGACCTGGTCAAGCCTGCCCTCTCGGTAACGTCAGTAAATGTCCCATCACGATTGTTGTGAAATAGAAAATTGCTTGGCGGATGTGGTGTAGAGAATCCCTCGAAGCGGGACCCGTTGACCATGAAGATGTCCAGCCATCCGTCGTTGTCGTAATCAAAGAGAGCGACCCCGCAACCGGTTTCTTCGAGAATGTATTGTTTCCGCTCGATCCCGCCAAACACGTTGAGCGCGCCCGCGAGCCCGGCTTCTTTGGCAACGTCTCTGAATGAGAACCCTGCAGCAGCGGGTTTGAGGGGCGATTTGCGATTTGGCGGGTGAGAGGGCGTCTTCTGAACTGCCTGCAGCGCACGGGCAGACGGCAACAGAGCGGAAAAAGGCAAGACTGAACCGAGTCGCCCCACACCGCCAAGAAAGTCACGGCGAGTAATGGACGTGAATCCTGATACTTTGTTGGGCCTGAGAAAGTCGAGGATACGCCGGCTCATTTTTGATTTAGCTTCAGTCCGGCAGCAACAGTCGCAAACGGACGTCCTTTTGCGCACGCTGCTCGGCTTCCAGCTTGCGCGACTCCGCAAACTCGCTCTCTGAATCTGCGGACTTGCCCAGCCGGCGAAGCACAAGTCCAAGTTGATAATGTGCTTCCACCGAATCCGGATCGAGGGAAACGGCGCGTTGCAGGCTCTGTTGAGCCTCATCGTACTGGTGCGCTCGCAGCAATATGCCGCCGAGCTTTACGTACGACGGCACATGCTTGGGATTGTTCTTGAGCAAATCCTGAAAGATCGGGATGGCGCGATCATCGTCGCCAATGGCGTCGTACGTCAGAGCCAGATAGTACGAAGCGGCAACCTGATTCGGCTGAACGGCCAAGCTCTGCTTGAGCGATGTTTCAGCTTCGCTGTACTTGCCTTGCAGGAAATAAACGGCGCCAATGGCATATGTCAGCACGGCATCCGCCGGATGTTTCTGCAGTAATTGCTGAAAAAGCTTCAGCGCATCTGGCAAATGGCCCTGCGCCACGTTCGCGGAGCCTAGGACATAAACGTAGGAATCATTCTCCGGCTTCAACTCCACGGCCCTGGACAGTGCAGGCAACGCGTCGTCGACAAGATTCCTCTCCAAACATACTTTGCCAAACTCGAAAAGAACATCCGGATCCTCAGGCGCCAGCTTTTTGGCTGCCGCCAGGTAGGCCAAAGCCTTCTCGCTGTTGTCCTGGCGCTCAGCGACCTGAGCCAGAGTTTGATAGCAGGCGAGGCAATCGGCAGACAGCGATAACGACAACTGCGCGTTCCTTTCTGCCTTATCAAAAAGCCCCAGCGTCAGAAAGGCGCTCCCCAGCTTTAGGGCGAGACCAGAGCGCGGCCGCGCCGCCACCCGTGCCTCTTCCTGCTCAAATACTTCAGTTGCTTCCGGCTTCATCCCATACAGGAGGAGGGTGCTGCCGAAATCCAGTGCCGCTTCGTCCGATGCATCTGTCAGCCGCTGCCAGTGGGGGACGAGGTTTCGCATCTCTTCTTTCTTGCCAAGCGCAGCGTAGTCAGCAGCGAGGGCAACGATCGCTTCGTCGGACTCCAGCAACTGAGGCATCATTGGCTTAGCCCAATCAAGGGACTGCTGGAAATTGCGTCGCGAAGACTCCAATTTGAAGAGATCAAAGCGAGCATCGAAGTTGTTGGGATCAAGCTTTAGCACCTGCCGAAAGCACTTGGCTGCTAATTCCCCTTTCCCGCTGAACGCATACGCATTCCCTAGAGTCGTGCGCGCTCCCACCAGCTTCGGATTCATCGCGAGCGCCTGCTCGAGGAGCTTCACGCTCTCCGCGGTGTTTCCTTGCTGTAACCGAATCGTCCCGAGCATAGCTAACGCCAGTGGTCGGGTGGCTGGCGCGTGCAGGGCCTTGCGAGCCTCGACCTCGGCTTGCGCCGTGTCGCCGCTGTTCAGAAACTGCACGGCATTCTCAATGGGACTGGTCTGAGCACAGGCATCGACAACAGCACACAGTAGAACGAACACACGCCAGCTGTTTCTGACTCGCATGAAATGGGTTCCGGGTGCCTGGATGCCCGGACGGAAACTGCGTCTTTTATAGCATTGCCATCGGGCTGGCACAATGGCAAACCCCGCGCAAATACAGGCGAGTTGTCTCTTGTGACCATGCGCTCTATCAGTGTAGATTCGTGCAGAGCCGGACAATTCTGTTCTTGACCGCTCGCGTGTTCTTGGGGGAGACAGCCAGCTTCATGGTGCAGGAAAAGAGCGGACATAAGGGCACTCGCCGCCGCTTTCTGAAGCGGACGGGTGCGATCCTGGCCGCCTCCGCGCTCCCCAGTTTGCCTCGGCTTTGGGCCGGGGTTACATCGTCATCGGAATTTCCTTTCGAATTAGTTCCTCCAGATGTCAGCGGCATCCGATGGGTGCACCGCAATGGTCGCTCCGCCGAGATGTATCTTCCGGAGACAGTCGGAGCCGGTTGTGGATTTATCGACTACGACAACGACGGCTGGATGGACATTTATCTGGTCAACAGTGGGAAGTGCGATTTCTTCGAACCCAATCCCCCTCTTCGCAATGCGCTTTATCACAATAATCGTGATGGCAGCTTTACCGACGTGACCGAAAGGGCTGGCGTTCCCGGTGTTGGCTATGGCATGGGAGTTGCCGTCGGCGACTACGACGGCGACAGCTTCCCCGATCTTCTTGTCACCCAATATAACGGCGTCGTTCTTTATCACAACAATGGCAACGGCACGTTTACCGACGTCACTCGCAAAGCAGGCCTTCCCACCACCGGATGGGCGTCGAGCGCGGTCTGGTTCGACTACGACAACGACGGCAAGTTGGACCTCTTTATCTGCCGCTTCGTCGATTTCGACAAGTCCAAGAACAAATTTTGCGGCGACCAGCAGACCGGCCGTTACTACTGCATTCCTCGGGTTTACGATCCCATGCCGAGCTGGTTGTTCCACAACAACGGCGATGGCACCTTTACCGATGTAAGCCGGGAATCCGGCATTGCAAGATCGTTGGGTAAAGCCTGGGGTGTCGTGGCATGCGATGTGAATAATGATGGACGCATGGACCTGTTCGTCGCCAACGACACGGTCGCGAATTTTTTATTCCTGAATCGCGGCAATGGAAAATTTGAAGAGATCGGATTGCAGGCCAATGTAGGGTACAGCGCCGAGGGTCATGCCCGCTCCGGCATGGGCGTGGACGCCGCGGATTACGACCAGGACGGCTGGGTAGACCTGTTCGTCACCAACGTCGACCGCGAGATGTATTCGCTGTATCACAACAATCAGGACGAAACATTCGACGACATGGCCATTCCCAACGGAATCGGGAGAGTGACTCGGCTAATGAGTGGCTGGGGAGTGAAGTACTTTGACTTCGACAATGATGGCAATCTGGACTTATTCCTGGCCAACGGCCACCCGGACGACAAGATCGAAGTGCACTCCACGGAAGTAAAGTATTACGAGCCTATGCTTCTGTTCCGAGGGAACGGTAAACGATTCGAAGATGTGTCCGCCAGCAGCGGCCCGGTGTTTTCCCAGCCCTACGCCTCGCGCGGCATGGCAGTGGGCGACTTCAATAATGACGGAGGCCTCGACGTTCTTGTCGGAATTAACAATGGCGCTCCGTTATTGCTAAAGAACAATGCCGGACGGCGCAATCACTGGGTGGGGATCAAACTCATTGCGAAGCAGTCTAATCCAGATGGCATTGGGGCACAAATTACGTGGCAAGCCGGAGACTTGAAGCGCTCGATTTACAAGACGGGGGGCGGAAGTTATCTTGCCGCGCATGATCCCCGCCTCGTTCTTGGTATCGGCGCTCGTCCCAGGATCGATTGGGTGCAAGTGAAGTGGCCCCTGCCGAGTGGCCGCATTGAGCGATTCACCGATGTACCCGTCGACCAATACACAAACTTGGTGGAAGGCCGTGGCACAAGAGTTTAGCCGCACTGCGGCGCTTTCTTACGCTCCCCACTGAATGACGGTGTACGACCGCGCTGGAACCTCAAACCGGGTGCGCCCGTTGGAAGTGTTAGGTTTGTCGAACGCCTGCGGTTTCACTCTTTCTGGCGCATCGAAACCATTCACCGCCTTCAGATCGTTTCCCGTCAATAGTTGTGAAGCGAGCACGCGGTTGGGCGCTTGATCTTCCCAGATCACATCTACCGTGCGGGCCTTCGACAGATCCCGGTTCAGAATGAATAACGTAGTCTGACCATTGTCGTTGGTCGCGACCGCATCGAGGTATGGCACGGCATCCAAACCCTTTGCATCGTAAGTTGGCGATTCCACCAGCACGTTGAGCACGCGCCCCCGCGCATATTGCAGAGCCCACGCGTAGGGATAATAGATCGTCTGGCGGAACAGCCCATTCTCATTAGTCATGATGGGTGCAATGACGTTGATCAGTTGCGCCAGGCAGGCGATCTTCACGCGGTCGGCGTTTCGCATCAGAGTGTTCAGCATCCCGCCGACCAGGAGCGCATCCTCAAGGTCGTATATCTCTTCCAGGAGATGCGGCGCCTCCTTGCGGTGCCCGTTCACGGCGTCTCCGGTCCGCGCGCGGTACCAGACGTTCCACTCATCAAACGACAGCCACAGTTTTTTTGTAGACCTCTTGTGACCTCTCACCAGATCGCAAACAGCCAGCGTCTCGGCAATCTGGCGATCCATGCTCAAATTCATCGCCACATACTTACTGCTGTCCTCACCCGTTTCCTCGTTGTTGCCCAGGTAGCGATGCAGCGAGAGTCCATCCACGTAGTCGTAACACTGCTCTAGAACCTCGCGGTCCCACTCCAGGTACGTTGGCATAAATGGGCCGCTGGAGCCGCACGCAATCAGTTGCACCGAATGATCCACGTAGCGCATCTGTCGCGCAGTGTCTTGCGCTTTCATACCGTACTCTGTCGCGGTCACGTGTCCGATCTGCCATGGCCCGTCCATCTCATTTCCGATGCACCAGTGCTTTACGTTGTAGGGTTCGGCATACCCGTGCTTTCGGCGTAAATCGCTCCACTGCGTTCCTTTCTCGACGTTGCAATACTCCAGAAGCGCTGCGGCCTGTTCTGGAGTTCCCGTCCCCAGGTTAAGACCCATGAGAGGCAGCGTCCCTACGGCTTTGCACCACTGCATATACTCGTTCGTTCCAAACTGGTTCGAGTTCATCGAATCCCATGCTTTATCGAGTACATGTGGACGGTCCTGCTTCGGGCCAACACCGTCCAGCCAGTTGTATCCGGAAACGAAGTTGCCGCCGGGATACCGAATAATCGGAACGCCCAGACTTCGAACTTCCTGCATCACATCCTTGCGGAACCCATTGGAGTCGGCCGACTTCGATCCGGGATCATAGATACCTTCGTAGATCGCCCGGCCCAGTTGCTCCAGGAAGGAGCCGAAAAGGTTGCGGTCCAGCGGGGAAATACTGCGGCGGCTGTCTATAAAAATGCGGCTAGTCTGATCGGCGGTGGACGTTGCTTGAGCTGACACAAGGCGCCCGAATAGTGTGCTGGAACAACATGCCAAAGCGGCAGTGGACGCTTGTTGCAAGAATTGGCGTCTCGACGGCATGAATTCCCTCCTCCGGCTGAGCCGTTATCCGCGGCAGCAATAGAGCTGCGGCAGAGTCTTCAGTAAACGATTACTCGGAGACGCATCAATATATACGGCTTACCCTCTTTCGGGGCAAGAAAATAATCTCTTAATTGCGGGTAGTTCTTGAATGCGGCTATCGCCATGGTGTCGCAGCTATTTTGGAGTGAATTGGGAAGACGGCGGACTTTGTACCCGGTCACCAAGCCTATGTTTTGCCTGCCGCTCGCAAAGATGATCCTGATTTCAATGATTCCAACCTCTTGTTCCGGCGTTCGCCCTTCTCGAACGGTTTTATCCAGGTCCGCCAAAGTTTCGACGTAGAAGATAGGGCAAATCACCGGAAGAAAGAAATGGTCAAAGAAAACGGATTCATTAAGGGACAACGATTGCAAAAATGATTTATCGAAAAGAACTATGGGTCCCATATCGTCCCGCCGCTGCTTGGGTTCACTGCTCTCCGAGGTTAGCACCGCGACAGGACAAAAAAAGGCCGGAACACGGGATGCCGTGCTCCGGCTTTGGATGTCGTGCGGGAAGTTTTTGAATTAGTGCCGCTTGGGAAGTATTGAAGAATCGAGGATGGGCGTCGATATTTCGAGGCGAGAGCAAAAAAAACCCTCCCCCCAGCAGAACGACGGAGAGAGGGCGTTCACCAGTGTTTCTACTGAGGGGCCGGTGAGAGAGCAGTAGCCGAACTAACAGGCAAGCAGGCGGAGTCTAGAGGTCAGTTTGTTGCGGCGAACACTGTCAGAACTTACAGTTCATTCTTGAGATCCAACCCGTATGCTGTTCCGGTCGCATACGTGACAACTCCCCTGGCAGGGGGGGAACTCACTCAAGGGGGCGATACTCTAAACGGAGCATTCGCCCTTTTTTCTTAGAAGGTCAATTGTAAGCCAAGAAAAGCTGGTTGCTTCCAGGCAACGACCATCAAAAGTTAAGACGTTAACCTTGGGGCATGGAAACTAACGATCCTATTGTCCCCAACTGGTGTCCAATCTGCGGCTGTGATTCCATGGCAGCATTCTTTCGTCCCGGCGCAATCGACTTGTACCGATGTGGCCAAGGGCATTGGTTTTTCTACGATTCTCTAGTTCATCAAAATGCGGCTGATGGCCGGAATGAACTGAACGACCTATTGGAGAGTTACAGATCGAAGGAGTACAAAACAGTGCGCATAAAGACCGCCCGGCGGCGGGGCAATCTGTTGGTGTTTCCGAAAGCCGCCAAGTTAGCCAGTGATATGCGCCGTACCCCGCGATTAGGGCGATCACTACGATAGCCTTTTAGCTTTGCAGCCCTTATTTTCAGCAGTTTACGAAACCGCAACTACTGTAGTTTCTGTCAAGACTGAAATCTGGCGTGCTAAGTCTAATATTTTCAACAACTGTTGCAAAATGCAACATTTCTTGTTTGCGTGCAAATTTCAACAAGCGGGCCTTATAGCGGTTTGCAGTTCAACATTTGACCCCCCGGTCCCCACCCTGCCAGTGTTGCGGCAATCGACGGTCAATGAACCCTGTCAAAGCTGGCAGTTTTATGGGGCGAAATTTTCCGGCAGTATGTTGGCCTCCAAGCCCCCGGTCGTCTGAGACGCCGCCGGGAGAAAGACCCGCGTACTGGGGGAACACTCACAACGCCTCTACCCGCCCAGTACCCGGCTGTTGAAGCGGGATCTCCCTCACAGGGGGAGGCCCGCTTTCCTTTCCGTGCTGACCCGCCCCCGCTGCGCAACTGACCCGAATCCAGAGTACAATTGTTCACCCAACACCATGAGCAGCTCTATCGCTTTTGATGAGTAAAAAGCGCGGCTCCGGCAAGATTGCGAGCAACGCGACACGCTTGCGGCATTCAACGCCCTTACGGATCTTGTTTTGACGATTTTGTGGGAGCGTGGCCTTGATCCCACCGTCCCGGCAATTTGTCAGAGTCAAACGGAGCAAAAACAGCGAACGTGAGAGTCGGGCCGCCGTAATCTAGATCCTGCAGCCACTTCGGGCCATCCTTCACCACCATTGTGCGATTTATAAGTTCGTCATTACGCTGTAGAGTACTCCCACATCAGTCGTTCGCAAGCTAAACGGCTTTTTGAAAAGCGGGACCTCTCGGGGGAGGGGGGCCCGCTTTTCCTTTTCTTCAACAAACTGCCTCGGTATTTTCGTGTAATGAACGTTTGTACCTTTTCTGAAACACTCTCGCACATCCGCTCCACAGAAATGTCGTGTCGCGATGAATTAGGAGCACAAAATACAGGAACTCTGTCGCCAACTCGCCGCCACTCAGTACGATGAAGATGCAGCCAAACTCGCCCGTGAGATTAGCCTCTTGTTGCACCACAGAATTGAGGAGTTGCGGGACGAACATCAGCAAAATGCCCCTGCTTTCAGCCACGCGACTGACCCGGTGCCGCACCCGAGGTGACGGGCGTCACTGACAAGAGATTCGGCGCGAGTTGATAACTGCCGTTCAAGATTTGACGCGACCGCCCCAAGTACGGGCCGCCCAGGCCCTCGGCCATCGCTCGCACTCGCCTTTCCAGTGCTCCACAGCCACAGCACTGCCATCCAAGCAACTCGCCGCATACACAGCGGACCACTGCCCCGCCGCGATGGCCAAGCGGATTTTCTCAGCGTCCTCCCCGTCACTCTTGCTCACGAAGAGGACGCCACCGGATGGCGTAACTCGGGCCTCATCAGCCATTACAAAAATGTCCCCATCTTTTGAGAGTTCGCTTTTGACACACCAATAGTAGCGGCCGTAGTCCGATGGCCCGCCCCTCCGCTCACGCGGTTCTTTCTTCTCGGTCTTTTTTGCTTCCCGTTTGTTCTTTGATCGGTCCACATCGGTCTGCTTCAGATAAGTTCCCATAGTGACTTCCTTTCGTATGAATCGACACACACGGCACGTCTAATTAAAAGCTTTTTTACAGATAGTCCGCTGTGATTTGGCGCAGGTCCTATCTATAAAAAAGAATCAGAAAGGGCGTGTCGTGCGTGTCGATTTCTCATGCTGCGACCAATCTGCACCCCGATAAGCCCCTCCGACGCACGCCATCCGCCGCAACCCGTGGAATGGCTTCGGGAAAACTGCGGAAGCGTGGGGCTGGAGCAACGCGGGGCACAACAAGCCTCCGACAAATCCTCACAAGTTTAGGTTTGTGGGTGACCTGCCGGATGTCTAGAATTGGCTCGGTCACTGGAAATCGAATGGAGCAGCGAAGGACCAGAGCAAGAGCAGCGCGGGGGATGCAAAGGCGTGAAAACAGGTAGTCGCGAACGCGAACGCAAGGCCCAACTGCTGTCGCTTTGGCATCAACGGCCCGATGGCAAGCGGACCGAGCGTGATGTTCTAGTGTTCTACGGAGAGATGGAACGAGCATTTCCGCATTTGCTGAACCGCCGGGGTGGAGACGCGTACCGGAACCTAATCAGCGAGTTGCAAGGCCACATCGAAGAACGCTGATCCAAAAAGAACAAGGCCGCGTACTTTCAATCTCATGCACTCGGTTTTACTTCTGCCCCTGCACGAATTCTCGTCTTTGGGGTAGGGTGTTCTGAGATTACATCAAACGGAATGTGATGCAGTGATTAACGTTGCGTCGGCCACTGGCTTCGGTGCCTGCATGGCGGAAAATTACGAGCGTGCGTTCGGAACTCGACCTGGTTGCACCAGCTGGTCTAAACTCAGCGGACAATGGGCGGTCGCGACGGCGCGCTGAGTTCTACGATTGAGGGACCTAGCCAAGGATATAAAAGAGCGTTTCTTACGGGCGGCTGTGCAAAACCTTCATCGATCAACAATTCCCTGCCGAGAGCTCTGCTTGCGGACACCAAATTTGAGGGAAACCTCGATTACCAGCACTCGACCCAACATGCTACCAAGATATTTTCTCAGGTAAGAACTCAGCGAAGAGGTCATCGTAATAGGGTTTCGACTGTTTCAGGTCTGGCTTGGAGTGTCCTTTAGAATACAGGTCGTACGGATTGAACTTTTTCACCCATTCCTTCATCGCCTTGTCCTTCTCATTTTCCAGGTGCTGATAAGCCCCATGCCGATGCCAGGCATAGAACGAGTGAAAACGAAGCATGTAGAGAGCTTCGTCAGCTAGGTATGGCTTCATCACTTCGGCAATGTAGCCGTCATGTCCAAATGACATGTGGACGGTTTCCAGACCGCAATTGGGTTCGTAGATCCCATATTTGGTCTGGTATTCGGGAACCTTTGCGTCTGGATTTCCGCTGAAATATTCAGGGAAGACGACTTGATCTGACCAAGCGCAGGCGACCGGGAATGTATCGCCTACAACTCCCCACTGCGGCTCGCCGTACAAACAAAGGCATTTTCCCAGGTCATGGATGAAGCCGACCAACACCATCCAGCGAGCATGTCCATCTTTGCGGATCGCTTCGGAGGTCTGCAAAAGATGTTCTATCTGCGTGAGATCGGTATCAGGATCGCTGTCGTCGATAAGCGTGTTGAGGTATTCGGCGGCCTCCCAAATGCTTTTCTTGCCGCGCGTGAGTCCGAAGTACTGCTTCTCTTTGCTCAGGACGTAATCAAGGGTTTGCCTCTCGTGATTCATACGGTAGAACTCGGCTACCGTCGCATTCGCGTTGGCATTATATTGGCGGTACTCGGATTCCGATTTTCCCTCTTTGTATCGGCCTGCGACGAAGTCCTCCCACTGCTCGACACCGACATTATTGTCTACAGATCCTGGAATCCTTCCGCCCATGTGGTCCCCCCATGACATTCCCAATAGTTTAAGCCCGCAGGCCCTGGCGTCCAGAACGTTTTTTCAGAAATTCCTATCGCCAGCCCCCCTCATCGCACCATGTGGCGGGCGACCAGATACCCCCATCCTGCGGCAGCTTAAATGGTTTTCATCACAATGTTGTGCGTTAACCGTGGCACGTCGGGAGGGGAAACACACGGTCCGTCCTTTCGGGAGAGAACAGACGATCGACTCAGACGCCGAGGCGAAGCTGCTTGCGGCTGGCCGTCAGCCAATGAGAGAAAAGTTTTCCTGTCAGAAACAGCGGCCCTAAAACCCCGTCAGAGTCTCCGCACACAATTAAACTGCGAGAAGACCCATCGGAAGCTATTGGGAATTCGTGTGCCCAAGTTGCTCTTGAGCAAATTCTTGAACCCGAACTTGTTCGATTCTGGTCGAATGAGGCAAGCGTTCAACTCGCTTCCGCTGTTCTCAGCACTGGATATCGATGCGATTGAAACGATCATGTCGACGGCGTACGAAAAACGGCGTTGGCGCGGTCAGGCGATCTTCTGTGAAGGCGAACCTGTCAGACAAATCTTCTTGCTTCAATCCGGTTCCGTAAAACTGACACAGACAAGAGCGAATGGGAATCAAGTGATCTTTAGACTCCTTAGTCGGGGCGACATTGTGGGGCGTGTCTTTGGGCGGGACGGTCGGCAATGTTGTACGGCGTGGGCAGTTGAAAGCTCGGCCCTATTACTATGGGATGCTGATGTTTTCGAGTCGCTGTTGAGAGAATTTCCTGCGTTTCACCGAAGCACGATGAACGCAGTTGAAGAGCAGCTGTTTGAGATGGAACAGAAGTTTTGGGGAGCCGCTCAATGCATCGAGTCGCGGTTGAGCAGTGAACTGCTTCGCTCGGCAAGCAAATTCGAAAAACAGAATCGGAAAAAAGAACGGAGGATTGTTCTCTCTCATTTGGAACTAGCGCAATTGACCGGAATATCACCAGCTACCATCTGTCATCTCCTTCGGGAATGGCAGATTAAAGGAATTCTCGCCATTCAGCGCGGAGCGGTCGCCGTCCGCAATCTGGACGCGCTTTCTAGAATTGCGGAGCGGGATGAGTTCTGATCCTGAAAACCGGAAAGTCAGACGTAGGAAAACTTCGCGTGATGGTTGGTGCGAATTTTGATCTCATCGGCCCGAAACATCCATCCATGACTGACGAATCTTTAGAGATCATTCTTGCATTGCTAAGGCAACTCGAAGCCACTTTGCTGGGACTGAAACAACTGCGTGGCTATGTTGGGCAGGGTGTCGGCAAAGATGTGCTTGCAGAGTTGATCGAAGAAGGCGAGGCAAAGTTGGCGGAAGTGAAACGCAAGCTGATCCAGTAGATTTTATGTCACTTCACGATTGGGGTGTGGTGGCCCTGATTCGCTCCTTGTGTGGTTGATGACTGCGCTGCTTCCGTACCACTCCCAAGCGTTAGTTCTCGAAATACCGTGATCTCTACCCTACTTTTAGAAGTCCATTTTTACACCCAACTTCTCACCGATTTTTCTCAACATCGAAGGAAGATGACTGTTGTTCACCACACCAACGACACCACCGCACCTTGTGCATTGAATAAATAAGAACTTGTAATTAGAACCACGCGGTTCGACCTCTTTCATCTCAAACTCGTGATTCCCGCATTTGAAGCACCTTGATCTTGCCATTTCCTCCACCTCGGCAAGAGCATACCAAAATCGACACAATGGCTCCCCCGCAAGACTGAAACACTCATTCGATGCACAACGAAATTCCGCAGTCGGAGCACTGAGCAAGCCTGTCGTTCTTTCAGTTCTCCTTAATTGCACACTGCATGAGGTCAGCTTACCTTGCACGTCAAAGGCTTAGAGGTACGAGCAGTGACGCTATGCTCGCTCGGCAACGCACATCGTCTGTCCGAGAGCACGGGGAGAGACACCGGTCAGTGTCAGTTTGTTCCCCAAGCACGACCGCGTTGGTGCTTTCGTTCATTGCCGTAGCATTGCCTTTGGTGACGGGGTGGTTGGGAGGCGAGTTAGTGGACCGACTTGGAGTAGGGGTTGACCGTGGTGCGCACCTCGATGCTCCGAGCTCGCTCTCAGGACGGCCCGCAGCAGAGTCAGCCCCCTCACGCGAAATACACAGGCCGCGTAACTGGATCACTGTGTCGGTTTGGTGCTGCACCGTGCCGCCATTCACAATCGCAGACCGAGCGTTCAGCGCTGGCAGGTGATTAGCTACATAAAAATCGCTCCACGATTAGATGGCTATTGTTTTGCCCGAAGCGTTTAACGAGAGCCGACACCAGCAGGTCACAGTTGGATGTTTGCGGGAAAGCGTTTGCTGCAATTGATGAAAGTTGGCGGTGGTTGATATCTTGCCCTAGTACGACATCCTACGGCAATGAGCAGAGGTTTAGGTCTTGGGACTCCCGAAGCGGATTCTCAGGACGACAACAGCCGCCGTACATCCACAGCCGGAACCCTGGACTGCAGCTCGGAGCATACGAAAGGTGCGGAGTTGCTCGTGATTCCGAGTCGGTGGCTTACCTTTGCCCTCTCCTCGGCAAGCATTGCCTCGTTCAGGTTGCTGGCTAGTTCCTTGAGCTTGCACGGGTCGCACTCAAGCTCGATTTCTTTGACGATTTGCTCCCACGCATGGTCGGACATTGCAGGGTCTCCTTCCAATTGCAGATGGCTGCGGCATGACTAGTAATCCGAACACCTGAAGGTTTCTCGATGGCACGAAACGTCCAGAAATGCATTTTCCAGACGGACGCGCGGTGGCGGCCTCCTTTCAGCGACTCTGGCCAGTAAAAAGCAGTTTTCGCGTGAGCGATGGTCACGTGATCTGAACCAGATAAGTGAAGTCAGGAATTGTATCGGATGCACGTCGACGTACTTTGCGGAAGCGCAAAGAACGTAAAAAGAACGTAATTTCTATGAGAGCCTCTAAGTGGCGAACTGAGACTGCGCCAACGAGGACATCGCTAGCACCTAAAAATCTCTGTGCGCGCGTGGAGTACAGCTTGAAAGATCAAAGGCCCGTCGATGCGAGCATCCACATCGAAACGGGCCTGAGTGCTCGATGGCAGGGGAGGGCTGCCGCACGCCGGTGCTGGCACGCACAAACATCCAGAAGCCTCCGGGCCGGAGCAAAGGTAGTGGACAAAACTGAACATTATATGAAAATACGGTGAGTCACGTTCAGTTATACCGTTCTCATTTTGAGCTTGAGACTGGTGCCGGGCAAATGATGTTCGGATAGAATCGCCTAAACATTAGGCATCAAGGCCTCAATAGCCGGGAAAGTGCTAGGGGGAAATAATGTCAGCACTCATTGTCATCGCGTTCGTTGTTCTGGCGCTCTGGATCGCGAGCATCGCCCTGAAATCGAAAGATTGAGGGCCCTAATGAAAAAACCCGGCGTGACGCAAGCCGGGGTGCACCGGAGAGCGGTTTTGTAGAATCTCCGTCCTCTACCTACGGATGCGAAGCTCGCCAACCTAGAAACTAATTACTTCGCGGCGAGGGTGAAGTCGGCTTTAGATTCGCCCCGCACCGTCAATGGCTTGGATTGGAGTTTGGCGCCTTCATGCCACGTCGTCAGCGTATAAGTACCATCGGGAACGTCCTTGATCTTGTAATTACCGTCCTCGTCTGTCTCCGCAAAGTAGGGGGTTGGGCTCACAATCACGTACCCCGCCATTTCCGGATGAACGTTACAGAACACGGGCACCACCCCAGACCTAGAGAAAGTAAAAGGACGTTTTTCGCCTTTAGGCCAGGTTCCAAGATTGTGTCCCGCTTTTTTATCACCATTGATCGCCGCCCAAAATGCATTGTGCTGCACGTTGTCGCTATTCAAGAAGTCGACGGTCGTGCCCTGCTGCACAACGAGGATATGCGGCGAAAACATGAGCCCTTTTTGATCCATTACCGGACGATCCTTCGGCGCCGGAAACGTCTTTCCTGCAATGGCATCGACGTAAACCACCGATTTGCCTTTCATTCCGCCGACCTTGCCCTCAATATCGGCGGCCCAAGCTGCCATCGAAATTCCGCTCACTATCAACATCAAAATGCAATTCTTGAACGCCATGCTTATTCTCCTTTATGTTTGCAAGCAATAGATCTGTGGGTGGTCAGAAAATAAATCTCGCCACCAAATAAGCGGTGTTATTTCCACTAGCATTTCGGCCTGCGGCATCGTAATTCGTACTACCGCCGTTAAAGTGTGTGTAGCCTGTGTACTGGGCGGAGAGCTGGACGTTCTGCCAAGGCCAATAGGAAAAGTTCGCGATGTAACCCGAGCCTCTCGGATTGCCGTTGGCACTTCCGCTCACCGCCGCCTGCGTAAAGAGGAGCGGATCAGCCGTGCCGCTCGTATCAAACCAACCGAATGCGCCGGAGGCGCGATTGCCAAAGTGGTATTCAGCATTAGCAAGAAGTGTATTCAGATGATGAGGCCCGAGTGAGGCAGCCCCCAGTGCGGCGCTCGCTACGAGGTTGGAATTTTCCCGGATATACGTGCCACGTAGCGAAAGCACGTCGGTTCTGAACAGCGTCCGGTCGATCTGAGTGTCTAGGGCCCAGTCAGTATATTCATCCTCCAACCCGCTGATTGCACCGGGACTGGAACGCATGTGCATCCCGTAAGTGCCTAATTCGTACTGCGTCTTGCCCGTCAATTGTTGCCATGCAACACGCCAATACGGAGCAAGGCCGCGGATGTTGTAGGTGAACGGAGTGCCATCCCCGGCCGTTCCCGCATTCGGCTGAGGCCCACCGATGTGCGCCGAGCGATAGAGGGTCGCGTCGGCATATAAATGATTATTCCACATCGTGTAGGCGCCAAACCCTGCCACATCCTGACCCAGGCTGCTGACAATCGGTGCAGCTGTTGGAGTGGGAGCAAAATCATCCGCCACAAACGGGTAACCCCATCCCGGAGTGCTATTCCACAAGTCTTCGATGGTCGGGTTGTCATTGACGTTCAGTCCAAAGACCAATTCCTTGCCGCCCACTGTCGTCTTGTTGGCATACCGGACATCTGTGTTATCCATGCTGAAGTGATCGTCTTGAGTGTCATAGGTGACTTGCATAAAACTTCCCACGTGCGTGGTCCAGGCGCCGGATAAAAACAGTGATATGTCTTGCGGCAACTCGAGGGTGCCGTTTTGTGTGCCCGGTACTGTGGACTTAGTCGACGTAAATGAGGTTTCCAACCACGCCGAGAGCGGGAGCGAAGAAAGAAGATCCAGAGGAGCGCGCTTCTTTCCAGGATCGGCTTTCACCACCTTAGCGTCATCGGCTTTATCAACATAGCCGAGCAACTTAAACCTTCTTCCCGCCGGGTTCAGCTCGGGCGGCATGTAATGACAGCCGCTACAGGGCAACCCCGTCTGACGTGCGAAGCTTGGAACCGCCTTGATGTTGGTTGGATTCACGATTGCCATTAACAAAACCACAACCTGACCTGCAGCTGTAAATAAGAGCGTTACTCTTCTCATCTGACGTTTCTCCTTTGGCCTTCAGTCTCAAGCTTCTGTGACACGGGGAATTGCTCCGTTGGATTCGAACGAGCCGTGTGTTGAGACTCATCCTCTAAACGGTCGAAAATCGGGGAATGAACTGGGGGACTAACCAGCTGACACGCCATGCGTTGAGTTCGGGCGCTTCATGAAAAAACGCCCGCACCACATCTGAGACATTGACGGATTGCTGGTAGTTAGTACTTCAGGGGAGAAAACTCTGCCAGAAAAAAGGCAAAGCCAGTGCGTTTGTAGCACACGCGACGAACAAGATCAACACGCGAGCCCTAAATGTTTGTAAATAACTTGTAAATTGGTACTCGGACAAATTGTTGATTGTGGCAAAGCTCTGCGCTGCACCCCGCGCGATTGATCTGTCTGACGATCCACTTCCTTCTCAGGCAAGCTCCTGGGATTTACAAAAAGTTTACCGCCCTTGAACACCGTCATTGCGCCAGAGCAAGAAGATAAAACCGAACTGTTGGTATCGTGCGATCCGACAGGTGTAGGTAGGGCTGCACAATTCATCCCCCACAACTCCGGCAAGAAAGACTCTCAGGTAATGAAGAGCGTTGTACTGCTTTGTGTATTCGCGACCTCGGCGCTGGGTCATCCAGCTCGTCCTAAAACCGTGCCAACAACCCGTGTGACTGGCGAGAGCTGGCTCAACCATCTTCATCGGGCCTTCGAAGTGACCAGCATGGGGAAGACTTACCGCCTGGGACCTTCTTTCGATAAAGTCTCCGAGGAAACTCACGCTCAGGCCTCCGCAACTCCCGGCCGACGCTAGGAGGCAAGCTCTGGCACTGGGCGGCTCCGACCTTTATCGGTTGAATTGCTGGGGGTGTCACGGCGAATTCGGCCTCGGTGCCCCGCCAGAAATCAACTCGGTCATTAACCCAACGAGAGCAACGTCCACTCAACTCGTAATGAAACGAATGAAGGGTCTGGGAATGGATATGAGCCGGGCTGACGCAGCACAATTGGCTAACGAATCGAAGGCGGCCTTGCTGCAACGACTGCATAAGGGGGGCACGGACATGCCCGCATTTCCGTACCTGAATGACCCCGAGGTCGATGCGATCGTAAATTATTTAAGGCTGCTGGCTGGAATCCCCGGCGCGGAAAAGCAACAAGCGGCTTGTCAAAGAATCGAGCGTCCGGGTAGGCGAGCACCTAGTGAAGTCCACCTGTCACATCTGCCACAACGCAGCCGGGCCAAACCCCGACCCGCAGCAGGTCTTTGATGGGACCATCCCACCGCTGAATACCCTCACAACACGAGTCAGCCTGCCCGAGTTCGAGCAAAAGATCAGGAGCGGTGCACCGATCATGATGGGAACGCCGCCATCGCCGTTGAGAGGCAGGATGCCTGTCTTTAACTATTTACGTGAAGACGAAGTTGCGGATGCTTATTTATATCTCACCCTGTATCCGCCCGACTGGGGAGTTCCTGATCCACCGTTGCCAGCAATTCGCCAGAAGGAGGAGGCCAGCGACATCGTGCCAGCCGAATTCAGTGTGGAGCCGCCCAATGTTGTCTCGCGAAGCGATGCTCGAGATTTGAACATCATCTTCTTGCCTGTCACCGCAGTGCTGTTGATGACTGGAGGACTGTGGTTCACATTCTCTGAAATCAGAAGGCTCACGGCGATAAGCGACCGTCGCAAATTATTAGTGAACGCCCCTGGCAGTGTCGCACTGCATGCATCCAAGTCCGAAGAGCTGCCGCTGGAGCCATCTCCTTCCAACAGTACAGCCCCCGCAGAAATCGCGGATTCTGTCACTGATGCGGCGTTTGAGCGCGAGGACTATCGTACCTTCGAGAGTTCCTGGTTTTCACGTTGGATTGAGCGGGAAGACGAGGCAGCTTAATTCGTCGTAGTTCTTCCTGAATCGACTACCAAAGGACTACTTCGCGCTCGGTTGGTGAGCCAGAGGAACATGCGGACCTGAAGCAGCCGAGGCATTGTGCCGTTTACCCCCTACTTGGATTCGTACTGCGCCACCCCAGTGCGTTGTCGATTGCAGGTTTGATTGCGCCACAGCGCGACTATATCCGTCCATCATTGCTTAAGCACAAATTGCGTTTCGATGGAATACGGCACTGTAGCCGTAAAGCGGACCGGGGTTATGCGCCACAAAAAGTCAGATTTGGTTGGGGGAGGTCGGTCAGAACGTTGCCGAATACGCAGTTCTGCTCGCGCTCATCCTAGTGCTCATGATAGGGGCCGTTCGATTGATAGGTGTAAACACGACCAACGTTTTTTCGAGGACGGCGGATTCGATCGAGCATCATCCCGACGTGGACTGATGCTAAACTTTTCATGCGATTTCAGGTTTGTGCGCCATCGTAGATTGTGGGTCTTATAAAACCTCGCGCTATCCATAGGACCTAGTCCGTTGGTGCGGATGGCTCCCATCGACGGGCTTTCGCTAGGTGCTACAGCATGATCACTGCAGCTGTGGTTATCGGGTTCGTCGTCATCGCTCTGTGGATTGCGAGCGCAATTCTAAAAGATAAGTAATTGCAGTGCTCATTCGTAGTTGGAGCGAACCTTCAGGTTACTTTCATATTCGCCGTCTACTGTTAAGAAAGCGACTCTTGGGCAAGAAGGTTGCTCATCTGCTTGTGGGAGATCCCATGTCAATTAAAAACTTGTTTTCGTCGCTTCTGCTCGTGGCAGGGTTATTCAGCCTCAGTGGATTAGCCCTCGCTCAGGCCAAATGGGCTGTCGAAAAGACCTTTCACGTCGGCGGTGAGGGCGGCTTCGACTACATCACAATTGACGCAAAGAGTCACCGTCTCTACGTCCCGCGCAGCACACACACAATGGTCATCGACGCGGATTCGGGCGCCACGGTTGGCGACATTGCCGGCCAGAAGCACAATCATGGGGTTGCCTTAGTTCCCGAACTCGCACGGGGATTCATCAGCGACGGTGCCGGCTCGATTGTAATATTCGATCTCAAGAGCAACGCAGTTCTGGGGACGGTGGCGGCGAAAGATGATGCAGACGGCATCATCTACGACAAGAGCACCGGCCTAGTCCTGGTTGCTTGCGGCGATGCAGGCGTGTTGATCACCCTCAAGGCAGATGCCGATCCCAAGACCGCGGTGATTGATGCGGCCATTGAACTGGGCGGAAAGCCGGAGTACCTGGCGGCGGACGGAACCGGCAAGGTCTATGTCAACCTGGAAGACAAGGACCAAGTCGCCGTCGTCGACCTTAAAGCCAGGAAAGTGCTCGCACACTGGCCGGTCGCTCCTGGCGGTTCGCCGGTCGGCTTAGCTATTGATCCACAGAAACACAGACTCTTCATCGGATGTCGCAAACCGCAGAAGATGCTCGTAATGAGCACAGAACACGGCACGATACTTGGTGACCTTCCCATCGCTGTCGGCGTGGACGCCACGCGCTGGGACGGTAATCAGGCGCTCGCGAGCACGCGCGAAGGCAAACTCACCGTTGCGGAGGAGAAGGGTGGAACTTGGGAGACGGTGCAGACCGTGACTACGGGATTTGGCACGAAGACAATGGACATCGATAATGAGGAGCACAAAATCTATTTACCCACCGCCGAGTTCGATCAACCGAAACCAGGAGCGACAGGTCGTCCGACGGCAAAGCCTGGGACTTTCATGATCGTTGTTGTCGCCCAACACTGAAGCTTGCGGCCCGCTTCTAGATACAGTCAACTCTTGCTACAGAAATGTGGTCATCAGTAGCTGGTTGCCGTGAACATTTAAGACTTCGAGATCACAGACGTTCTCATTGTGGTTCCTTCGCAAATGGGGTCCAGCGTAGCCCGAGCGAGATGGTGCGGCTGTAATACTCGCGCTGGATCGGGTATCGTTCGGCGGCCCCCACGTAGAAGCCAAAACCTCGTTGTTGAGATTGAGCATCGAGACAACGGCCTGCAGCCCGCGCGAACGCGTCTCGGTGCCCACTTTGTCAGCACTCGATCCGCGCGGTCTGCCTCTAGCTGCGACAGCTGGTCACGGCGTAACCATAGTCAGGGTGCGGGTGGTCGAAAACCGATTCCAAATCAGTCGGTCTTCACCTTAACGGATTGCACCACCGGGGACAGACGGGACGTATATCAATTCCCATACCTCTGGTATTCGACCGTTTCCATCCCCCACACGATCGATCCTGATTTTGAAAATGGAAGGAAGGATGAGTTGCATTGAACGCGAACGATCCCGATAATTGCGCCTCATGAAAATTAAGGCCAAAAAACGACTCGCTTTGTTCCTGCTGATCAGCGTCAGTCTGGTTTGGGGACAGTCCAGCACCGGCGGACAAGCCGGCGATTCTTCCGCGCCTCCCGCTTCTTTTCCCGCGCCAACGCCAGCCGCCCTCGCCACCGCCGCACACCCGATCTCGGGACGCGACCCCGGCCCCTCGGGCCCGAGTCCTGTCACTGACTTGCTGAAGCTGCTGCTGGCCAACGTCAACTCGACGGAAGCCTTTACGCACATGGAAGCAATCTGGGCAACCGACCGCTATTTTGACTTTGCCAGATTTCAGCAGACCGCAAAGAATGTCGCGGAGATGATGCGGCAGGCAGGACTGGACGACGTCCAGATAGGCCAGGGGCCCGCCGATGGTGTGACGCAGAGCGGTTTTTGGACGCAGCCGATGGCATGGGACGCGCATTCTGCCATGTTGGAAATCGTCTCGCCTCAAGTCCCAGAGGATATGCGCGTTCTTGCCGACTATCAGAAAATTCCAACCTCGCTCTGCCAGTGGAGCGGGCCCACTCCACCGGGAGGCGTTGAGGGTGAGCTCGTGCTGCAACTCAAGGGCATTCGCAATGCAGACCTGAAAGGCAAGTGGGTGCTTGGCCACCGCATGTCCAAGACTGATTTGAAGCAGGCGGGTGCGCTGGGCATGGTTCGCGAGAGCAGTGTAAACCGGATGCTGTTGGACGAGCGGGACTGGGAGAACGATTTCGGAGACAACGGCTGGGCCTTCAATAAAAGTGACACGCCTACGGTATGTTTCTCGATCACCCCGCGACAGGAGCAATATCTAAATGAGTTGCTGCAAAAGGGGCCAGTGAAGCTCCGTGCCAACGTTGACACTCGTTACTACAGCGGGACGTATCCGTATGTGACCGGCACCATTCTTGGTAGCGACGGCGCTGGCGCGGAGGAGGTGCTCTCGCTCGGACATCTATATGAAGAGGGCGCCAACGATAATTCCAGCGGTGTCGCTTCCATACTTGAAGCCATAACCACCCTCAACCGCTTGATTAAGGAAGGTAAATTACCCAGGCCAAAGCGGACCATCCGCATGCTGGCCATGGGCGAGCGCTATGGCACGCTCGCGTATCTCGATTCCCACAAGGATCGAACCAAGCGAACCATCGCCGCCATGTGCATCGACACACCCGCCGGATGGCAGTACATGGCAGGAACGCAGTTCATCTGGTCCATGAATCCGCAATCGGCCAGTTCCTTTGTGGATGCATTCACTGTGCGCCTTGCCGCGGAATATTTCCCTATGGTACGCCGTCCGCATTTATGGAGCGAGTACAACCGGGGCGCATACTACGGCGGAACCGACGATGATCTCGGAGAGTCGATGATCGGTATTCCCACGACCTCGGTGAATAGCGGCCACGGAATCCCTGCCCACCACACCAGCTTCGATACTCCCGCCCAGGTCGACCCTAAATCCCTGCGCGACCTCGCCGTGATGAACGCGGCGTACGCGTACTTTCTCGCATCGGCGGGTCCGGACCAGATGCACTGGATGGCTGAGTTGGCTGTGGAGCGCGGATACGATCAGATCAATTCGTGGACGGCAAACAGCCTGGACCTGGTGGCTGCGGCAAAGGACGCCGACAGCCTGGGCCATCTGCTTTACTGGGAGAAGGCTCGCGTCGATTACAACCTGGCGCGCGAGACCAAGGCGGTCAAACAGGCTGCCGATCTCCAGCAGGAGCTGGCCGCGCTTGCCTCCTTTGCCGCTGCGCAGAAAGTGCGGATTGAAGGCGCCGTAAAGGACCGTGCAAAGCAACTGCATTCGGGAACGATAAAGCCCATAGCTCCCAACTTCGGTCCCGAAGCCGAAAAGATCGTCGTTCGCCGCAAGCGAATGGGCGCTCTCCCACTGGATGAAATCCCGCCCGATCAACGGGAAGGATTTCCTGACAGCGGCTTCTGGTCGCCAACCATGGCAGCACTTTATTGGTGCGATGGCAAACGCAATCTAGCCGAGGTCATCCAAAACACAGAAATGGAACTGGGCCCGCAAAGAGATTTTGATTGGGTGGGTTATTTCAAATTCCTGCAGCGGCACGGTTACGTGGACTTCGTGCGGCAGTGAACTGCTTGTTTAAAACCAGGTGTCCACAGTCAACTGACCGTGAAGGCGAGTGAGTGGGCATTTTCGTCAATTGACATCCGGTGCTCTGTATAATCGCTCGTAATAACCCAGGTTCCGCAACCATCCGGTGATCAGGTACTCGCGGAATGTTGGTCTCTCGAACTACTTCTCCGCCACAACCTCCAATCTCTCGTGCATCAACAACTTCGACTCACCACCGATCAGCCGCTTTGCGCCCAATAGTCCGACAATTCTACGCAGGCCAGTGGGACTGAATAAATCCAATCGCTCAACTGGTTTGATACGGCTCGACAATTAACCGAACGCGGCGCAATCAATATGAAGCGCAGCTTACCTAAGATTGGATTGATGGCTCTTGGAATTTGCCTTTAGACTGTGGGCGACGAAGATGCGGCCCTCGACCTCTCCATCATCAGCGCGATCACTGTGGCTGATCTTTTTGCTGATGGCAGTTGTAGTCCCCGCCGTATTGTGGATTTATCGTTCAAGAGTTCCAACCAACGTAGCCTATGTTTCCGAGGAAGAAGGTGCAATTAGCGTACTCGACTTAAAAACGTTAAGCGTAGTCCGGCGAGTTCAGCCGCAAGATGTCGCCCCGCGTGGCCTGGCAGTGACCGCGGATGGGAGATATCTCATAACCTCGAACAAGAATACTAAGGATGCGGCTGTCTTCAGCACTCCCGAGCTTCGTTTGGTGCGACGGTTAGATCTCGGAAGCAGCCCGGAATTCCTTAAGCTCAATCCATCCGGAGACCGGATATTTGCAACTTTCGAGCCAAGCTCGGCGGGTGGACCGGGGAGACCTCCAGCAATTGGGGCTACAGACGATGAGACAAATGGTCCGCCCGCGCAGATTGCCTCATTTCATATTGGGGATTGGAGGCAGGGGCCAACGTCGACGGCGGGTCACGAGACGGAAGGTATTGAGTTCTCACGTGACGGAGCACTCATGCTGGTCGCCAATGAAGCGCAGAACAGCATTGGAATCTTCAACGCAATCAGCGGCGCCCATCTGCGCGACATCGACCTAACCGGGTACGGAATGCGGCCTCGCGGCCTGAAAACTTCCCCAACCGGAAATCGCTACGCAATTACGATGGAAGCGTCGGGTACGCTGGTGGAGATGGACCAAGATTTTAAGGTCATCAAGGCAGTACCAACCGGAGCCAGACCTTATGGCCTGGCCTTTGACCGCGCGGGCAAGAGAATCTTTGTTGCTGCTGCAGGGGCCCGAAAGCTCCAGGTGTTTTCAGCAGACTCGATGCAACTGATGGCTGAAATCCCCATCGCGCAAAGATGTTGGCATTTCACGTTTACTCCAGACGATTCTCAAATATTATTGGCTTGCGGTCGGTCCAACAACGTGATCGTAGTCGATGCACACTCGTACAGGCCGATCCGAACGATCGAAGGATTCAAGCTTCCGTGGGGCATCGTCACATACCCGAAATCGTACGGCAGCCTGGACTTGCCGTAACGATTGCATTTTTTTTGCTGCATTCGTGCGCTGGCGGCTGAAGTGACTGGTGTATAGGATTGCGTACATGCCTCCAATGCGTCAGCCTGATGACCCGCATCGGATGCGACTTGTAAGACAGCACAATGGTGAAAAATGAATCGGAAATACAGACGGGAACGTATCCTCGGTATCGGACTAATTGCCTTTTTGGCATTTGCCGTTTCAGCGCAAGCACAGCCTCTACCTAAAGGAAAAGGACGAGCGGATTTTCAGCGGCTTTGTGGCACCTGTCACAGTTTAGCGAGGGCAACAAGTCAGCGTCTGACCCGAGAAGAGTGGACGAGAGTAATCAATGACATGGTCGCGCGTGGTGCGCAGGGGACGCAGGATGAACTAGATAATGTGATGGCTTACCTGACAGTAAATTTTGGCAAACCTTTAGCTGGCGCCGACGGCGTGAAGCCGAAAGTAGCGCCTGCGGTGAATGAGAAGCCGTTGAGTGAAGCTGAGATTGCCAAGGGGACGGAACTTATAACGGCAAAAGGGTGCCTCTCCTGCCACCGTATGGGTGAGACGGGGTCGTATGTTGGACCGGACCTGTCCACGATTGGAGCTAGGCGGGCCGGGGACGAAATAAGGGCCTCGCTCGTGTCGCCGAAGAAAGATGTTAGTCCCGAGAATCGGGCCGTCGATCTGATCACAAGCGATGGAAAGACGATCACGGGAAGGCTTCTGAGGCACGATGGTTTCACCGTTCAGATGATGGACAGCAACAACCAGCTCAGGTCTTTTCAGAAGGCGAATCTTCGCAAATTTGAAATTGTGACGACTAACCCTATGACGTCGTATGCGAATCAGATGAGCGCCCAGGACCTTACCGGTCTTGTTCGCTACCTGAGCTCCTTGAAGGGCAACGAGAATCCATGAACGGATTTCTTTGAGAGTCCACGGCGTGGATACATGTACAGTTCCCCTTGATGAGATCACTGCCTTCGCAGTTCCCAATGCCAACTGTTTTTCGCAGAAACAGACGTACACTGGCATCCTCTCTGAACTTCCTTCAACCAGCGCGGATGCGTGCAGACCGGATTGGGTTAGAGGTACGGAAGCAAGGCGTTGATCACATTCTGTATCTCGGCCCATGCATCAGGACCGCCGTCGGTCTCGATGGAGAACCAGCCTTTGAAGCCCAGCTCCTTCGAAAGCTTGATTGCGGTTGGGAGGTTGGATCTCGGGCCGTCGTTGATGTGTTGGACGGTGCGCGCGAGCGGATACAAAAGGCGCAGCCCCTCTACCGTTCCGATCTGGGGATTGGAATAAGCTTCGCTGCCTTTTATCAGCTGCACCAACTGCTCCAGCCGCTGTCCACGTGGCTCGAGAATGACGGCGACACCTTTCGGCTTGCCGTAGTCGACCAGGGCTTTTAGCCCCTCGATGCATGGCGTCAGGTCTTGTGGCAAGTAACGAACCCCCTGATTGGGCATAACACTGGGAGACTCAAGAACTGCCGCAATATCGATCCACTTCTTCGTCAGCTCGATGGCATGTGCGCGAATTGCAGGATCGGGAGAACACACACTGATATTGCCGTGGTAGCTTGTTGCGGGCGGATCAAGTTCCACTATCAGGTCCACCACCCTCGATTTGGCCTTCTGCAGCCGCTGTTTGAATTCCCCGATATACGAAGATTCCATGGAGAGCAGATTGATGTTGCAGACCTCCAGATTGTGGAGGTGGAGACGGTCCGCCACCTCACCGGGGAGATCCAACATGTTCATCTTTAGCGGCGCCGGCCGTTTGTTCCAGTCCCCCCAGGTTTCCGGCAGGAGGCCATAGAAATCGTTGGTCAATAAGCTAATGCGATCGAGCTTGGCACGAGTTGCAGCCTCTTGCGCCCGGGCTAGCGGGCTCATGGCGGATGCAGCCGCAGCCGCCGCAGCGCAGAACAAAAAGTCGCGGCGGTTCATGCCGAAAAACCGCACTGAAAATCACAAGACCTCATACTCACAACCTCCTCACGCAAATTGACAGTTGCCTTTGGTCGGCCCCGCAAAGCTCTAATCTGGCAGAGCGAATGCGTACATCGTGTCAGCACCCGTACCTATAATGTATTGTTTCCCGTTTACAGCGTAACTGATCGGGCCACTCGCATTGGCACCGCCCAGGTACACGTGCCACAACGGCTTGCCTGTTGCCGCATCGAGTGCGATAAAGTCGCCGTCCATCCCACCTCCGAACACCAAGCCGCCCGCCGTGGAAAGCACGCCACACTCCGTATAGTTGACCATCTTGAAGTCCCACTTCTTCTCGCCCGTTTTCGGATCGATGGCCCGGATTGCACCGTACCCCTCGGCCTCCGTCTTGTAATTCGGACTTGCACGCCTTTTTGTAACGGGAACGCTCGGCAGGGCAGGAGCGGGCGGCCAGTCAGCCGGGGGCGCCGTTTCCCCAAAGCCGGGCCACCAACCGTTTCCGGTATACATATGCATCTGCTGCCACGGAGGAATGGGCCGTTTGCCCGAAAAACCTTCGTAGTTGTCCCAGACGGACATATAGAAGAGTCCCGTTTGCGGGTCGTAAGATGGAGGATAATAGTTCGTGCCTCCTTGCCCACCTGGCATTGCGGCAATTCCGCCCGCCGGTTTCGGGAAGTACTTTGGGGTCCTAATTGGCCGGCCATTTTTATCGAGACCGTCGGCCCAAGTCACTTTGATAAAAGGCTTGCCCATAAGGAATTGGCCGGTCTCCCGGTCGAGGACATAGAAGAAGCCATTGCGATTGGCCCACAACATCACCTTCCGCGGTTTGCCCTGCCAATCGATATCCGCTAATACAGGAATCTGGGTGGCAGTCATAGTCGTACTCATCGTCCGGCGTGAATTGGAAATACCACTTTAGCTTTCCTGTATCGGCATCGAGTGCAACGACGCAATCCGAGTAGAGGTTGTCGAATTTGCCGCCCGGCGATCGCTCATCGCCATTCCAGCCTGGATTCGGATTGCCGGTGCCAAAGAACACCAGGTTCGTCTCAGGATCGTACGAACCGTCGTTCCAGACGGGGCTGCCGCCGTGCTTCCAGGTATCGCCTGCCCATGTCTTGGCGGCCGGATCATCCGCCGTATTCGGACTGGTGTAGAACTTCCAGATTTCCTTCCCGGTGTGAATGTCAAAGGCAGCGATAAAACAGTTTGCGCCCATATCGTCGGTCGCAGGTCCGACGATGACCATGTTCTTCACCACCAAAGGGGGGACGTTGAGCTGATAGCCCTTTCTCCAGTCCGCAGCCGCAACTTCCCATTTGACCCGGCCGGTGCTGGCATCAATCGCGAGCAGATGATCGTCCCATCCCGTCGTCCAAAACAACGTGTTCCCCTCGATGGCCACCCCTTTGTTGACAAGGTACATACGTTGCATCGGGAAATCGTCCGGATTAAACGGACGTGAGAGCTTCCAGTACTGCCCGCCCGTGGCGGCATCGAGCGCCACCACTTCGGTCAGGCTCGTCGCATACAAAACGCCGTCCACGACAATGGGCGTGTTCTCCATCTTCTCGTCAGCAGGTGTGGTGGTGGGCCGCCAGACCCACTTTAGCTGCAGATTTTTAACGTTATTCCGATCGATTTGCGTCAAGAGGCTATAGCGATGACTTGCATAAGTTCCCGAGTAGGTGAGCCAGTTCTCAGGTTCCTGGTTGGCGTGAAGCAGGCGGTCGAACGTGACTTGCGCCTGCAGAAAACCCATCAGTACGCCGAACACCACCAACACGCGCAACTTCATATCCTCTCCTCAAGAATGGGCGGGCCCATTGACTCCCTATTTGCGTTTCGTAAGCGGCACAAGTATGACATTCCGGAACTCGACCCCACCGTGGTCGCCTTGCAACTCGATCGGCCCCGGCCGACCTTCGAACGGATCGAAGGCGATCCCCGTCAGGCCGTCGATGACTCCCTTCTCGTAAAGCTTCTGTCCATTCAGGACCGTAGTGACTTCACGACCTACGAGGCGGATATCGTAAGTTTGCCACTCGCCTGGGGGCTTGCCCGCGTTCACACTCGGTAAAATGCGCGTGTAGAGCGCGCCGGTGCCGTGCATGCCTGGAGGCCTTCCATAGTCCGACGCGATCTGAACTTCATAGCGGCCACGCAGGCCGATGCCGCTATTGCTCTTCGCGGGGAGGTTATATTCGACGTGTAGTTCAAAATTCCAATATTTCGCCACAGTCCTCAGATCGTCCTCTTGACCGGCACACTTCAGGATCCCGTTCTCAACACTCCAGCCTTCCGCCTTACTGGAATTGACGCCCGTCCACCCTGTGAGGTCTTTACCGTCAAATAGCTGTATTGGTTTTCCCTTAGCCCAACTGCCATCGTCGTGTTCGTCAATCTCTGGTGAGCGATATCCGGTGAACGTCAGGTGTGTTGCGGGAGTTGTTGCGGGACTTGTCACTGTGCCCTGGAGCAGGCCGTTGACGTACTTCACGTCATATTCGGCATAATCGTTCGGATTCGGCGTGTGTCCGTAACGTGCCGTGGCTTTCCAGGTGAAGTGCAGTACCCCGTTCTGGAATCTTGTCATCGCTATGTTATCCAGGCTGCCGTCTGGAGATCCAACGAACTGAATCTCCATATCGGGCGTTCCCGCGCCCGTGATCCCCAGCCACCATGCCGCAGTCGTAGTGAACTGCGCAAAATCGGCAGGTTTGGCGTGCACCTGGATATCCCACCGGCCATTGAAATCTTGATCTGCGGCTCGCACCTTCGGCGTTAAAGCGATTAACGCGAACAGCATCAACGTCGCGATTAAGGATTTGAAACTATGCATATTTCTTTCTCCATGAGACCGAAGGCTGCCGCAGAGTCCCAGCTGACGAAGACACCGGCTAGCAGGACTAGGTCGGGTTTCAATCCATTAGTCATGGTGACGCAACGGCGAATCTCGTTCGTGGTCATGAAGTGGCTGATGTGAATGTCAGAAAGCTGAGCGATGCGAAACAGGTGGAAGACTTTGGGCAAACGCGCCAGAGCGACGCTCCGATGAGTAATTTCCCGTCAGCGTCGGATCTTCACCACCGTCAAACGCCTCGCATGACATCGCCTGCCGTAACGATTTCAACTTCGCCTGGTCGAATGAACTAGAACTGCAACTTGAGAGCAAACTGAATCTGTCGCTGCGGTATTACTGTTGAGGTGATTACGCCGGCAGAGCCCGGACCATCGTCTATGTTGTTGTCTGGCTGGGAAAAGACTGGATGGTTGAAGGCGTTGAAGAACTCGGCGCGGAATTCCACTCGGAACCGCTCGCTCACATTAAACATTTTCCGAGCGGACAAGTCTGCACCCTTTTCTCCCGGCCCCTCCAGAATATTTTTCCCGGCATTGCCGAAGCAGTTGCAGGCTGGATCTTGAAAATCGTTAACGTTGAACCACTCATTGATACTCGGATGCGCGAGATGGCCACTTCCTATTTGTTGGGCCCGCATAAGTCCCTGCGAACCTGTGTTGGTTGGATCGTAGCCGATTACCGGCGAAAAGGGGAATCCCGAACGGAATGTGATGATGCCTCCGAGATGCCATCCACCCAAGACCGCATCCGCGACACCACCCCGGTTCAGGTACTTCTGGCCTTTTCCAACCGGAATAGCGTAGTCCACGCTTGTGACCCAGCGTTGGCGGTTATCGAAATCGGACAGACCTTTCTCTGCGGGCAGATTGTAGCTGTTCTGAGGCCACGGCGCGTTGCAGCAGATCTCGGGTTGGTCGTTGATGCTCTTACTGAAGGTATAAGCGCTCAAGAAATAGAGACCGTGGGACGTCTTTTTCTCGGCCTTGAGTTGAAACGCATGGTAACTGGAGTTCCCCCGATTCACGATCGAAGTGAACCCGCCGTATTGTGGATAGGGGCGTGCGTTCTGATCGAACGTCGCGCTTGGCGTGGGAATCTGATTTCTGTCGATCAGCGACTGCAGGTGGGTTCCCTTGCTGCCCACATATGCGGGAGTAATTAGAATTGTGCCCGGTAATTGATACTCAAGGTTGATATTCCACTCGTCATACACCCCGGTATGAAGGCGCCAATCCTGGCTGGTAACGCCGAGGGTCAGGTTGCCGATATTGTTGGGATCCAACGCCGGGAAGCCAGTCCCGGGCGTCATCCCCAGGGCAGGAGTAAAGCCATCGCCCGTAAAGCTCGGCTCGAAGAAGAACGGCCAGTTGTAGTCGGTCTGTAGCGGATCGCCAGTGCGAATCTCGTTAAAGATGAAGAACCGACCATATCCGGCACGTACAACTAATGGTCGGGATGGGAACGGGCTGTACGAAAACCCCACGCGTGGCGCAAAGTCGGCCTTATCTACATTCGCAAGATGCTTGGGATAGCCTGCCGTTCCCGCCGGGATGATTTTCCCGGTTGTGTAGTCAAAATTGCTTTGTTTGTTGTGCGCCTCGTAGAAAGGTGTGGCGTAATCGTACCGCAACCCAAGGTCCAGCGTTAAATTCGGCGCGACTTTATAGGTGTCCTCGGCAAAGGCACCGTATGAATGCTGGCGGTTGCCGAAGTATGTGACAGTCGAAATCACGGCAGAAACGGGATCGCCCAGAAGCATGTCGGCTACTGAATTGCCGCTGTCTTGCTGGTTGCCGGGATCAATCGCCGTGAATTGGCCACTGAACGAAACGCGGCCGCGGGGCTGGCCGATCTGAAGCAAATTGAATTGATCGAAGCGGAACTGCGGTCCCATCTTCAGCCAATGCTTCCCGTGAACAAAGCTGAGCGTGTCGTTGAGCTGAATGTCCTGAGTCGTGCTCCTGGTCGGGGTGTACCCAGGTTCGCCGAGCCTTCGATAGCCACTAGGCTGCATCAAGGTCAACCCGTTAACGAGTGGATTGTCAGGAACACCGGGAAATTGCAGGCCGGCCGGCGGATAATTCTGGCCATACGAAGGGATATTGGAAACGTAATGGACACGGTTGAACCCGATGCGCGCCGAGTTCACCAGGTTCGGGGTGACTGTCTGGGTGTAGCCGAGCACAAGCCCGCGGGTGCTCAAAGGCCGATTGCCCGTGTTGTAACTTCCGCCGTCTGCAAGTCCGGAAAATACGGGGGCTTGAAACCGATGATCCTGGCTGAGCGAGAATCTTTGGAAGAGTTGGATCTTAGATGAAATGCTCTCGTCCACCCGAATATCTGTCTGGTCGACACGGTCACTTCCTGGAGCATTCACTGAGTAATTGCCGCCCCCTGGGATCGAGACGACCGGATAGAGAGCTGCAAAGTTCAGGCCCAACTGGTTCAACCTGCCGCTTGGAATTACGTTTGCCTGTCCCGCGATGGGGAGACCAGTCGTCGCGTCGAATCCGAAGCCATCGCGGACCGTAGAACCGGCAACGGTACGGGTGGTCGATGGGTCATAAATCTCACCCGAGTAAATTGGGCGGCCAAGGGCATCAGTGCCGGTTACGCTGGTGACGTCAAGAATGTCGCTGAAGTTTCCGGTGGTCTCAGCTGCGCTCGGAACGGTCACGATATCGGTCTGTGCAGATCGAATTCGCGTGCCCTCGTAATCGCCAAAGAAGAATACTTTTTCCTTGATGACTGGCCCACCGATCGTAGCTCCGAACTGATTCTGCTTGAAAGGCGCTTTGGGCAAATTCGTTCCAAAACCGTATTGCGCGGAATCTAGGGCGTCATTGCGCAGGAATTCCCACGCGCTCCCATGAAACTGATTGGTTCCTGACTTGGTGCTGGCATTGATGACGGCGCCGCCACTGCGTCCAAATTCGGGAGAGTAGTTCGAGGTTTGGATCTTGAATTCGGCGATCGCATCGACACTGCTCAAAATGGCGACGTCTCCATTGTCATTGGAGTTGTTGTCAATGCCATCGAGCATGAAATTGTTCTGGTCGCCGCGCATCCCATTAACGGCGAAACTGCCGCCCGCGTTGCCGTTAGTTGGGGAACTGCCGCCGTTCACCGGCCCCTCGATGACTTTGGACACTCCCGACGTTAGCTCCGCCAGATCGGTGTAGCGCCGCCCATTGAGCGGCAGCAACTCGACCTGCTGGCTGGTGACAACATCGCCCAAAGATGCACTCTCGGTTTCCAGCAGCGGGGTTTCGCCACTGACCTCCAAGGTTTCCGAAACCGAGCCCACCTGCAGGCTGAAATCAACTCGCATCGTCTCTTGAACGTTTAGCACGATGTCTTTGCGGACTTCCTTCCGGAATCCGGTCGATTCAACCGACAGTGAATATCGTCCAATTTGCAGCGGCGCGATTACATAATTGCCTTCAGGGTTAGTCTTGACGGCTGTGGGGATACCAGTGTCTACGTTGGTTGCGGTCACGGAGACGTTGGAGAGCGCTGCGCCGCTCGAATCTTTCACTGTACCTACCAAACCGCCGGTATCGACTTGGGCGAACCCTATCGCGGTCGCACCGATAAGAAGAACGACTACCATGAAAGTGTTTCTCATCGCAGAAACTCCTTTGTGTCCTCACGATTTCGCTCTGCACTCGAAAGAGTTGCGACTTGAGCGCGCCCATCCACGCCGTTCAAGTCGCAACTAAAACCTCCCTGCATCAGAAACAGGCTTCCCGTTGTTACGATCTCTTTCGAAATCGTTTGGTTTTATATCGTTTTGGCGACCTCTGTCCAGAACAAAATAAGCAATCACTCGAATTTTTAGAATGCTGTTTCTCGTTGGGGTGGCGGACTCAGTGATCTTGCGCGTTCCTGAGCATCCTGGGCAATTTTGAATAGAACCGATTCGATACAAAACGAAACTCATGGTAATCTGACTGTCCAACGGGATCTTCGACTTCCTTTTATTAGTGGACGACGAAGCTAAGCGAATCAACAGGCTAGACAACGGGAACCGCTTCGGGCCTAGTGGCGAGGTTCAAATTCGCTCTCTCCGATTATCCGTTTCTACAGCATATCCGTACCTTCTGGTTCTTCATCACCTCTGTAGACGATTTCGGAGCGATGGAATCCACTCGCCACCAACGACCAGAGGCATTCAAGGTTTGTTAGAACGGCCGCACCATATCGAATTTTTGCCATTCTCAACGCTTGTCATGTTCCGCCAGGGCCCAGGTTTCATAGAAGTACTGTGCTCCACCGAACATGCGTTGTACGACCTCTTGGCAGCCTGATAAGGAGGCGACGTCTTGGAGGTAATCGGGCAGAAGCCCGTAGGAGCCACTCCGTCCCGGTTGTAATCCCAGGTCCTGACCCCATCGGTGGCCAACGGCAGCGGGGAAGCGGTACCGGCGGTGACGCAGGGTTGAGAGTCGAGTTTGGGCGGGGCGGCATCCTAAAGCGATCAGAATGGCCATTACTTCCTCGCTTGCTTTCGTAAATTTCTCAAACCGACGAAAAAAATCGCCGCGAAAATCTGATGACCCGCTTCCAGCTTCAATGTCGCGCTACAGAGTGACGGGAAAGCCCAGCAACTCTGAATTGTGGTGTCTGTCGTCTGCTACACAGCTCTACAGCTGCGACTAGAAGAGAGTGAATAGTTTCTCCCCCAAAAAGGTTACGGTCTGGACATCGCGATCTGACTCATTGACCCGGGATGGCAGATTCTTACATGGCCCGATGACGGAAGATATTTGCGGCGTGGATTGCAGAGTCATTCGCATTCGAGACTTTCCCGGCAGAGCTGGCCCCTAAAAAAGCGAAAGGAAAAGCAATCCACGGTCAGCTCAAGAAATAAAAAGCCCCGCGAAACGCCGGGGCTCGCAGCCTTCCCTTATTCATCCGTCTTAAAGCTGTTGTAACGCGGCGCCGGTTGAGTGTGCACGAAGAAAAGGCCCTAGCTCGTTCTATGGCCTCTTCTCTAATCAGGGGTTCTCAATGCTATTGCACGGAAGCGTAACGCACCGACTGATTCGGCGCAAGAGTTAAGGCGCAGACCGATATTGTTTCTTGGCAGCTACGGGTTTTGCGCTTCAGAATCTACAACGGGATGGGCGGAATGTAGTCAATGTGAGTGTTTGGCGTTTGAGTCTGCTTCGATTTTTCGTCGATGCAGCTGTCCAAAAAACTCCGATACCACTCGCGTTCCTTGCTAATCCAATCGCTGAGGTGACTTTTTGCTGCTTAATGCATCTCCTCGTGTCGGATCACATGGCCGGGGTGTACACCCGTTACCTTGCCATTTTCGACTACCCATACACCCGATACCATCACATCTGGAATACCTTTGGGAGCAGTTTCCGGATGTTCGACTGTGGACTGATCGGCAATGGTTGCAGGATCGAAGACAACGAGGTCTGCAACATAGCCCACTGCGATTCGACCCCGGTCTTTGAGGTGAAGCTGCTGAGCCGGCATCCAGGTCATTTTGTGAATAGCGGATTGCAGTGGTAGTACATGCTGCTCCCGCACGTAGCGACCCAGAACTCTAGGGAAACTACCTGCGCCGCGAGGATGCTCACCGTGGAGTTCGCCGTCACTACAAAACATGATGCGAGGATTTGCGACAAACCAGATTAAGTCATCATCGCTCATGGACGTTCCGAGCACACCCTCTTGTTCCTCACCGGTAGAGACTTCGGATTCGGTGGACTTGATCATTCGCATGTAGGCATCGGCCGGGCTGATGTTCCATGAGGCAGCAATCTCATCTAGCGTTTTGCCCGCCATCGCGGGCTCAGGCTTGTAAAGCGAGATTCGCAGATTGGCTGGACCGCCATTGTCAGAGATAGCCTGCGCTACTTTATTGGCATTGAAAAAATCTCGGTCCGTAACCAGCACGCGCAAAGTGGAAGCCCAGTAAGTGTAGGGATACACATCAGCTTTCAAGTCGACGCCTTGGCGCTCGGCTTTGGCAAAGACTTCCGGCATTCGAGTGTTGGCTTTGTGCCAGACCGAAGTGCTCGCTAGCTTGATATGGCTGATCTCAACTGGTAGCTTGCCTTCCCGACCGATGCGAGTGATCTCATCGTACGAGTTGAAAACCTTGTTAGCTTCGTCCCGAACATGGCTGATGTAGAAGCCGCCATGGGCTTTGGCAACTTTGGCGAGTTCGATCATTTCCTCCGTGGTGGCGAAATGGCCGTCTTCATACTCCAAGCCGCTGGAGAGGCCAAAAGCTCCGGCCTGGAGTTCACGACCAAACAGGTCTTTCATCCGCTCAATTTCTTGTGAAGTGGCGGGACGATAAAGGTCTTTTCCCATGACCTGCTTGCGAAGAGTGGCATGGCCCACCATGCTGGCAAAATTGATCGCAGCGGAGGTTCTCTCGAGATGAGAGAAGAAATCGGCAATCGGAAAATTGGAGCCGCCATCTTGACCTACAAATACCGTGGTCACCCCTTGCCGAGTGACGGCCTCCGCGTCCAAGTCATCGAATATCCCGCGATCATGATGGCTATGCATGTCGATGAATCCTGGTGCGAGAGCAAGCCCGTGTTCGTCCCGAACTGTTTCGCCAGGTTGTGGAACCAGACTTTTCGCAATGGCCGCAATGCGGTCACCTTTGATACGCACGTCCGCCTTGAATGGCTTTTTCGCGGTGCCATCGTAAACCACAACGTTCTTGAGAATCGTATCGGCGCCATAGACGTATTTCGGAACGACAAGCAGCAGACAAAATATTGAAAGCAGTCGGCGTGATCTCATTTGTGGTTTCGCCCCAATTCAAAGTTCAACGCGCAGGAATTATCTCATTCTTAATCTTCAGTTGACTCAACCTGAGGCGATGGCGTTCATTGCTCGTTTTGACCCAAGGCAACAAGGATTGCCGGTTCGCCCTCAATGAATCTGGTGCGGAAGCCCAAACCAGAATGGCGAGAACAGCGGAGGTCAGAAATGCCGACGTTGGTTTCCTGGGAAGCTAAGCGATTATTTGCCGGGACTAGAATGCGAAATACGCGTAGGATCCCCTGACGTTCCGGTCTGATGTGTCATGACGATATCCTCGTATTTCTCTTTCGCTTTTTCGAATAGTGTCAGGACATCCTGCTTTTCTGTCTCGGTGTTCCAATCCGCGTTGCTCTGTGCCGCAGAGATCAGACGTTCCATCCAAGAGACGAAATACGCAGCATCCTGTGTGCTGCGCAGTGGAACTCCAACCACATTCACATAAATGGGGCTGGTCGTTGCATACGGATAAAGATCCAAGATTGGGTACTCCGACTTGTCACTAAACGCCCGAAGAATGCACCAGCCAGTACTCGCGATCGGTAAGGTTCCCTCGACGTATACACGTTTGTGATCCGCACCTAGTTCGAGTTCTTTCGCGACCTTCCCATTACAGACAATCTGCAGATGATCCAGTGGAACGATCGACGCCAGCGCCGCGCGGAAAGCGACATCCCGCTTCTTGTCGAGATGCACCTCTCGTCCCGGCAGCTGCCGTTCGAGTTCAAACCGGAGTAAGGGTCCATTGGTTGCGAACGTTCGCCCAGCCTTGATCGAATTGAGCCAGGGTTGAAGCTTCAGAGGTCCTGCAGGGACTTCGGCATACACCCGGTTTAGCCCGGCTGGTCCGCGTAGCGACGCGTAATTTCCCATGAAGTCGGTTCCGCCTGCGGTCGGCAATCGGAAGCCGCAATTCAGAAGCTTGTACCAAACTTCTGCCGTGGATTTGTGGTCGGCGAAACCGACGACCTCGATGTAATCCACTTTGCCGAGTGCTACATCGGCGGGCAATTCATAGGTGAGTGAGTCCTTCTCCGGGTGCGGCACGCTCTCGAGGGGGTGCACATAGCCGACGAGTGCAGTCTGTTCATGAGCCAAGTCAGCTACTTGGGCATTCGTGGGAAACGGGCTGGCCGCGGCCGTGTTCGGATATGCAGCATATCCTGGCAAGATCAAGTTTCGCGTCAGGTTCAAAACCCCTAGGTGTCCCCAGTAACTCGTGTGAAATTCCTGCGCGTGCTGCAGAACGAAGTGCTCGTTAGAAATCGGATCGAGCTCAGGTGAGAAATATGCAATATCAGGGAAGCGCTGCTCTTTATTCACGACTAAATTTTCAATGATCGACAAATTCTCAGCTGCGGCCTGGTCAGCCAGATGCGCTGGTGTATTCCGATATGTGCCTGCGTAGTTCATGTGGACGTGCACATCTCCACTGATCCACGACGCGTCGAAGCGACGCATCTCGATGGGCCGCAACTTAACTGTGACTCCAGACTTCTTATCCGCGACAACCTCCACATTGCGTTCCTCGAACTCGTATTCGAAGCCGCGCATGACTCCGACGTGCGTAGTTCCCTCAGGGACTGTAATCTCGGATGTTCCTTTGGTATCGAAATAATGTGCTTCAAACGGACGCTCAGCGCGGTTGAAACGATCATCGGCATACATCCAGGCGTCGTCGGGAGCGTAAGCTCGACCGTCTTGGGCTGCGATAACAACTCGCGCGGCTACGGGCGTTCCATCATTTTCTGTGACGTGCAAACACACCTTCCCCATCGGCCTCAGATACTTTCTCTCGCGAGGTACTATTTCGCTCTGGGTACCGCCGGGAATCGTCTGTATCCACAACGATGTGTTGCCGCTACGATTCGAAATGAATGCGATCTTTGCACCGTCGGGCGACCATCGCGGATTGGTATTGTCGTAGTCTCCGTACGAAATTGGAAACGCGTCACCACCTGCCGCGGGCATAACCCAAAGCTGGTGCCACGATCGTCCTAAATACGAGGCGTATACCATGCGTTTCCCATCGGGCGAAAAGTCAGGACGAGCCTTCCACGTCGTGTCTTCATAATGGATCTCGTGCGGCTCGGCGCCTGGCTGTGCCTTCATCCGCCAAAAGCCGCCCGTCCCGTGGATGTGCCCTCGATTTGAAATGAATAAGATCTCCGACCCGTCCCGGGACCACACGGGGCTGATTTCGTGGTCTACCTGGCTGTAGTAGTAGCGAGGAAGTGAGCTGACGTTTTCTGAAGTGAGCTGTTGTACATCTTTGAGCTCACCTTTCGCGAATCGTCCGACAAAAATGTGGAAGTGGCCCTTATTGGTAGTGGAAACAAACGCGATCCGGGTTCCATCGGGAGAGAAGCGCGGCTCCACATTCACTGCTCCCCCGGATGTGAGCCGGCTTGTGTGATCGTCCTGCAGATCAAGTGACCATAACTCCACCGCATCCTGATAGTAGCGCGCAAAAACCACCCAACGCCCATCCGGGGAACAATCTGGCTGGTAGTCGTAGCCGGGACCAACGGTTATTTGCTCGGTCGTTGTGCTCACGACATTTTGCCGCCAAAGTGATCCGGCCATGGAATAAATCACAGTTTGGGAGTTCGGAGACCATGCCACCGCGCTTGGTCCGGTCGTCAACTGGGGCAGGTACATCTCACGGTAGTAGTAAGAATGGGGTAGATCAATTTGCTTGAGCACAGGCTCGCGCTGCGCCACGCAACCCGCGCCCAAGAGGAAGAAAGAACAAATGCAATAAATGAATCTTCGTGATGAGAACAATGTTCCTCCGCAATTCAGTCATGCGGGAGTATATGCTCATCCGAGCAGAGATTTTAGCGGGTGTTCGACTTAACGGGCAGCAATACCCGCGATGGATGGGAAGCATCATGAAAAATTCGAATCTCCGCCTTTTTCGTTTCCGCGCTGTCCGCTTCCGAGTCTCCACTCTGGAGATTGCGGGAAAAATTTGGGCTGAAACTTGCTGAAACCTGCAAGCGGATTCGATGTCCCTTCAGGAACACATTGCTGGTGATCAGTTTGTCCAACTTCAGTTCGTAAACTTTTCCAGGTGACAACAACTGGCGGCCTCGGGTCAGATCGCGATAACTCGCACGTTGGACGTCAAGACCAGGACTCATAAGGTTCATCGCCGTTCCATCGGGCAAAACATCCAAAAGCCGTGTCCATAAATCGAAATCGCGGCAGTCACAAGAAGCGAAAACGCGGACTGTCAGTGGTCCTGTCACCTCGGTGTCTTCCTGCAGTACCGCAGAATCGAAAGTCAGGACATCGGCGCGATCTGAAAGCTTTGCATAATCGTGGGCGCCCGAGGAATCGTAAGGGTTCGTGACGGGATTGGCCGGATCGGACACAAACTGGCTGAAGCTGTCCTTATTCTCGAATGGCGACGTTTGCAAGAGACCGAAACGCGCGCTATTCGCGGCGGGAACGAGAAACATCGGCGTTGTCTTCGCAGCGGGTGGCCACTGATCTGCCTCTCGCCACTCATTCCGCCCCATCAGGAAATAGCGTACAGGCTTCTCTCGATCGACTCCGTTGTCAACGCCCTTCACGTAGTGATCCATCCAGCGCAGAATGACTTCGTCATAGTCGATGGCCGCAGTCGGACCGAAGTCACGTTCTCCCGATCGGTTACTTGCTGTGCCCCCGTGAACCCACGGCCCCAGTAGAAGGTGAGTTTGGGTGTTTTTATCTCCCCGTCGGGCTTGTAGCAAACCGGCGTAGTTTGTCGTTGCGCCTTCTGGCCCATAGTTGTCGTCGTACCATGCGGACAAATTGAGGACGGCAGCGGTAGTGTGCGAATACTTGTCCCGAAGTTCGCTCCAATTCCACCAACTATCTTCAGGAGGATGCCGCAACCAATCGAAGTAATATGGCGCAACCTGCTGTAGTGGCTTCAAATCAAGCAAAGGCAGAGTATTCACCATCGTTTGGCCTTGCTCTTTCCACGCGGCCCGTGCTTCTTTGTAGGTTCGAGGGCCCGGAAAATTCTTCCTTACGCGTGTATTCCAGGCGATGTTGTTCCAGATCCAGTCAATCCATGACATGTCCCATGTTCCACCCGCGTAGAAAAAATTCTGCGGCGTGGAGAATGTCATGGCGGGAACCATCGCCTTCAAGTGAGGAGGAGTCTGAACGGCGGCTAGCCATTGAACCGCGCCAGGATAGGAAAGTCCAAACGTTCCCACTCTGCCGTTTGACCAGGGCTGGGCGGCAGACCATTCGATGGTGTCATAGCCGTCTCGGCCCTCGTTCTCGTACGGACGAAAATCACCGTCCGAGTGATTTCGGCCGCGAACATCCTGCACAACAACAGCATAGCCCCGGCTCACGGCGTGCTCGAATGTTGTGTACTCTCTCTGCGCTGCATCTTTCCCATAAGGTGTCCGATACACCAACACGGGGAATTTGCCGGCGCCCGCAGGGCGCAGCACATCCGCGCGCAGGATCACACCATCGCGCATTGGTACGGCGACGTTTTTTTTCAGGACTGTATGGGTCCGACCGTTCGTGGAGTCCTGCGCAAATACGAGAACGGCAGTTGTGAAAATCAGGAGCGAAGCCCAGAGCTTCATGGTGGGTGAGATTAACAGGGAGTAATAGTGGCAGCAAGTCGTACGATTCTGTTGGATCCTGTTGACCACAAATCGGACGGGCGTAGCTCCAACTCAACAGGTTCCTATGTCTCCTCTCGAATGCCGTCAAACGCCGCTTGCTATAAAATGCCTAATCTGGAATGGCAGTGAACGCTCTACAAACAGATGATTGATCGTTTTGCTGCCGGGTGCTAAGTGACGACGATCTCAAAAATGCCAACCGCCACGACCCTTCCTGCCCGCTACTACACAGATCCCGATTTCTACCGTGAAGAATTAGAACGCTTCTTCGCCAGTGACTGGATCTGCGCCGGGCGTGCAAATCGAGTACCGGCACCAGGCGACTACTTTCTTCGCGAGGTCGCGGGTGAAAGCATCATCATTACGCGTGACGGGAATGACTCATTGCGGGCATTCTTCAACGTCTGCCGACATCGCGGAACGCGCATTTGCGCTAACTCCGCGGGCCATTTCCCCGGGCGAATCCAGTGCGGCTATCACGGGTGGACCTACGGCCTGGATGGCAGCCTGATCGGGGCGCCGCACGCACACGATGGCTTCTGCCGCGAAGATTATCCGCTCAATGCGATTGATGTCGACGTCTGGGACGGGCACATCTTCATCAACTTAAGCCGAGATCATGATCCGCTTGCGGTTCAATTAGAGGATCTGCCCCAGAAGTTCCGGAATTGGCGAATGGCGGAGTTGCGACCGTATCGACAGATTGAATACGTGGTGAAGGCCAATTGGAAGCTGATCATGCTCAACTACAACGAGTGCCTGCACTGCCCGATCTTGCATCCGGCACTCAATGCCATTACGGATTACCTTTCGGGCGAGAACGATCAACCTCGGCGCGGATATATCGGCGGCTCCATGGAGTTTCAAGGCGGGGCCAAGACAATGAGTACAGATAGCAAGCTGCGTCGCGACTATCTTCCCGGACTGAGCGCGAGTGAGCGACGCAAAGTGTACTATTACGCGATTTTTCCTAATTTGCTGTTAAGCCTCCATCCGGATTACGTGATGACGCACACTCTATGGCCGCGTGCGGTCGATCGCACCGATGTAATTTGCGAATGGCATTTCCACCCCGATGAAATGAGCAAGCCTGACTTCCATGCCGACGACGCAATTGAGTTCTGGGACAGCACCAACCGCGAAGATTGGGCGATCTCGGAGCTTTCGCAGGCCGGAATCCAGTCGCGCGCCTATAAACCCGGTCCTTACACACGATGTGAGTCTCTGCCTCACGCATTCGACCAGATGGTGCTGGACCGCGAAAGGCAGGCATTGAAGGACAAAATCCGCGACTGAGTGCCACCATTGAAGCCTGCAGTTCAGGTACGTTTTCGGACGAAACGATGAGGGATGGGGAACAAAAACACTCGTCCAACTGTGAACCTTACTCCACGAGCCAACGCTCACTCACAATTCTGAATTTCATCTAAGTCAAGCCACATCATGTAAAAAGTCATCGAAAACAATTCAAATCACAGATTCGACTTGCACATTTGTGTATCGCAGGAGCACAATAGCGACCCATCGGGGCGACCCAGGGTCTCGGCGGTCTCACATTCCTGGGCAAAAACGTGTCGGAATACGCCGCTTTTAGGGGCAAAGGGGGCTTCCATGCGTTCTGGCTCAGTTGCAATCACTCTGTTGGTTGGCATTTTCCTCACATCCCTCGGTTGGGGACAGGTCGCTGGTACAGCGACAGTTTCGGGAGCGGTCACTGATTCCTCAGGCGCGGTTGTCAATGGCGCCGACATAGTCGCCCGCAACCTTGACACCGGCATCGAGCGTTCGGTCAAGTCTGACTCAGCCGGCAAATACGTGATCTCGCAGCTCTCGCCGGGAGTATTTCGTATTGAGGTGAAGGCGCGTGGCTTTAAGAACGTTCTGCGGTCGAGAATCGAGGTGCCCATTGGTGTCACAACCACCTTGGACATACAACTCGAGGTGGGTGGCAACACTGAGACGGTGGAGGTCTCGGGGGAAGCTAGCACCGTTAATGCGACCGATGCCAGCATGGGAACTCCTATTACGGGAGACGAACTTCGTGGCCTTCCCTCGCTCGACCTCAATCCAGCCGGTCTGCTTAGCCTTCAGGGCGGTGTTGCTTATATCCCCACTGCATCCGATCAGCCTGGTGGATATGCCGGAGTGTCAGAGTATGACGGCCGGAGTGGAGCGGTAGATGGTGCGCGCAGCGATCAGACGAACATCACTCTCGATGGCGTGGATTGCAATGATCCAATCAAAGGGTACGCGTTTACTTGTGCAGTGCGCATCACTCAATCAGCGCTCGCCGAATTCCGCACGACCACGACCAATTATGGAGCTGATTCGGGAGGACGCTCCTCGGCTGCGCAAGTGCAATTGATTACCAATCAGGGAACCAATTCCCTTCATGGCAGCGCTTACTACACGAACCGTAATGAGGCGTTTGACGCCAACGATTACTTCCTCAACAAGGCGGGAGAGCCCAAAGGAAAGTTCCGGCGTCACATCTATGGCGCGTCGTTAGGAGGGCCGATTCTCAAGAACCGGATTTTCCTTTTCGGAAACTTCGAGCGTTTGAAGGAGTCAATCGTGAGGTCGGCTTTGCGTACCATACCCACTCCTCATGTTCGGGACGGTGTGTTCTTTTACAACTGCGAGGGCTCCGCCGGTTGCCCGACCTCCGACACCTCGGTCCAGGGCATAAGTGGAACCAGCTACACCGTTCCTGCTGGAAGTTACGGCCTAAGCCCTGACGAAGTGAAGGCGCTCGATCCACTGAACATCGGCGCCAATCCCGCATTGTTAAGCTACTGGGCAACTTATCCCACCGAAATCAACGATCTTAGTGCTGGGGACGGCGTCAACTTTGCCGGGCACCGGTTCGCGTCGCCTATCAACAACCACTTCATGACTTACATTGCGAGAGCCGACTTCAATTTGGATCCAGCGGGTAAGCACACGTTGTTCTGGCGAGGGTCGCTTCAAAATGACGCCAATTTCTCACCGCCTGAATTCCTCGGAGGCGACCCAGTACGGAAGACGTTGACTAACAGCCGTGGGATGGCCATTGGGTACACCGCGCTTTTGACTCCCAAACTGATCAACAACTTCCGTTATGGGCTCACGCGTATTGGCGTCGACAACGCGGGTGTTCGCACTTCAGCGTACGTAGATGTTCGCTTTGTGGACGAACTCAATGGCTTTGATGATGCGGCTCGTGACACCGCCAACCGGCGTACTCCGACGCATGATTTCCGGGATGACGTAACCTGGACTCATGGGAAGCACACTTTTGGTTTCGGGGGAGAGGTTCGGTTTATACGTAACGAGAAGCTGGGCAATCTACTGTCGTATCCCGCATACACCATCAATCCTTCCTGGTTGCCGGATGGAGGCGACAGCGTCACACCCGGCAAAGGAAACTGTAACCGGCCTGCGTGCAGTGCCGTGCCGGCAAACAATGACAGCAACAACTTTAAAGACTGGTTCACGTTACTGCTCGGCCCGGTAACGGAGGTGACTGCAAATTACAACTTCAATTCCAAAGGTGAGACGCTTCCTATTGGCGCAAATGTAGCGCGCAGGTTTGCGGCCAACGAGTATGAAGGTTACTTCCAGGACCAGTGGCGCGCGACACCGACGCTCACGCTGACCTTCGGTTTGCGCTACATGAATGCTACGCCGCCTTGGGAGACCAATGGCAACGAAGTAATCCCGGTTCCTGAGGACCCATCAATTCACGATGTGAACGCATGGTTCCACTGTCGCGAACAGAACATGAAAGCCGGCCTGCCCACCAGCGCGTGTGGCCACCTGCAGACGATTTTGGGGGGACAAGCGAATCATGGCAGGCCATACTACAACCGGGACAATAACAACTGGTCTCCCCGGATTGCTGCCGCCTGGGCGCCACGCTTCAAAGACGGCGCGCTGGGCCATATCTTCGGAGAAGGCAAGACTGTCATTCGCGGGGGCTATTCGCTGGTTTACGACCGCATGGGAATGGGACTGGTCAACACGTTTGACGATGAGGGCGCATTTGGCCTCGCCAGTAGCATCAGTAGTCCAAACGGAGGCTGTAATATTGGCCCCGGGCCGGGCGCTAGGCCAGCGTGTCTTCGCTACACCGGCATATTCGACACGGCTGCGTTCGACAGCAACCTCGTTTTGCAAGGCAGCAACTTGATTCCGCAATTAGCACCATCGCCAGGTGCATCGTTTCCTTCAACTCCACCCGACGGTTTCACCGTAACCAGCAGCCTCGACAGCACGATTCGCAATGCGCACGCTCATGTGATCGACTTTTCGATCGAGCGCGAGCTGCCGGGTGGAATCACATTTGAAGCGAGCTACGTCGGAAGGCGCGGCCGGAAGCTGCCAATACTGCGCGACTATGCCATGCCGGCCGACCTTTGCGATCCTCAATCCCACACGTGCGCTCTGGATGCGGCTCGGCAGTTGGTCGGGGCTTCAGCGAACGGCGTTGCCCTGGCAGACATTGGGACTATACCGTTCTGGGAGGATATGTTCCCCGATTTCGGTCCTAGCGGTTCGAACGGTGGTTGTTTGGGCTGGGGAGTGTTAGGCAGCGGCTGCGGCTACTCGGCAACGCAAGTCGCTTACGACTACATCATCGGCTACCACGGACTTGACGGCGCGCCCGGGTTCGGGGCTTCTACTGCGTGGCAGGACTTCGACTTCTTCACATTTCCGGCTGCTTCAAAATTGGGAGCGTTCACGTTTTTCCCGTCGCAGTACGTGAACCTGCCAACCTGGACCACGATCGGGCGCTCGGAATATCACTCGCTTCAACTCTCGATGAGGAAGCGCGCCAGCCATGGCTTTTCGTATGCACTGAACTACACGCTTTCCAAGTCTCTTGACCACTCCTCCACTCCCGAGCGCCAATCGACTGCCGGATTCTTCACGGGTGGATACACCGGATTCACTATCAATGCCTGGCAGCCGAACCTGGAGTACTCATACTCCGACTTCGACATGCGACATCAGTTTAATGGCTACATGACTTGGGACGTGCCTGTGGGCCACGGACGGCATTTCGGGTCCAATATGCATAGCTTTGCCAATGCCATTGTTGGTGGTTGGCAACTCTCGAGCATTCTGCGGTTTAACAGCGGCGTTCCGGCCAACATCGTCAACGGCCGCACTTGGCCCACCAACTGGAACCTGCAAGGGAACGCCACCTGCGCCCCCAAAGGCGCGAACCTGTTGGGTTTGGACGTTGGCCCCTGTCCGGCGACCCAAAACTCGCATTCCGCCCACCATGGCAGTTCCGGCGCAGGGACGCCGAACCTGTTCGCCAACCCGGATGAGGCGATCCAACATTTCCGCTTCACCGAACCAGGAGGTCGAGGCCAGAGGAACGTTCTCCGTGGTGATGGTTATGGCACGGTGGATCTAGGCATCGCCAAGACCTTCACGATGCCATATTCAGAGAAGCACAAGCTGTTGTTCCGGTGGGACATGTACAACCTGTTCAACCATGCCAGCTTCGACGTTTCCAACAGCGGGACTTTTGACATTCAGCAGCCCGCTAATTTCGGTGACTATACGCAAATGCTAGGCGCCCAACGCCAAATGCAGGGGTCGTTGCGGTACGAGTTCTAGGAAGGAGGGCAACTCGGGACATTATGTCTCTAACCCACCTGCATCGGACGGATCGGGTCACAGCCTCAAGCACGCTCCGATCGTGGCAGAGATAGTCCGCGACCGTATTTTCTGGAGACGACGGCTCCTTAAATCGAAGTGGCGCTGCGCGGCGGATAGGGAAACAGCAGTCAAAGTCTTGTAGTTCTTGGCCGATCACGCTTGCCTAGGAGGAAATTTGGCTCTTCACTGGGATTTCTCTTTTTCCTGGCACATTTATAATGTCATTGAAGAATGCCACAGTGCTCATTTTCAGTATGTTTAGAAAATCAAACACTAAGTCTTTTGTTTACTCCAAAATTCTCATTTGAGAATGTTCTGTTTGGACAAATTTCAGAAACTAGTACGCTTGGTAGCCGATTCGGTCTAGACATTTCGGCCGGCCCCCGATGGCCTCTAGTTCGCCTTATTTGCCGCCGCCTCCCTCCCGCTTTTTATCTAGTCGCGTTCGCGTAAGGCTCGCCAGATTTCCTTAACGCGTAGATCAGGTTTATGTAGCAGGCCTTTGCAGACTGCGCAGAGTCTCATCCACATTTCTTTCTCATTCTTGCTCCGGTAAATCGTGCACCGAGCAGTTGTGCTGGTAAGTTGGACTCATCACCCTTGCGTTCGGAATACACCGATTGTCATTTGATTGTCACAATTCGCGCTACTGAAAGGCTGTGACGAGCCTTCCCACGAATGACCACGGATCGCGCTGCCGTATTTCACGTGTGATCTTGAGCGGTGCATCTCTCCAATTGTGGAGTTTGGAAAGGTCATGGTGGAACCAGATTTGTCAGTCCGTGATCATCGGGAAGTTTTTGTGATAAGTGACACCGCTCACCTCGTTGCTCCAGCGCGAAACCTTTTTGGCATCAAGTCTCGAACTCCGATGCTCATGCCGGGAGTAGCGCAGCCTGCGATACAGGAAGGTAAGTACGTTGCCGGCGTCATTCGGTGCCGTGTTGAGGGGCGTGCACAGCCGAAACCTTTTTGGTGTTGGGATAAAGGTGATCTCGCAATCGTAGGCAGAACATATGCCGTTGCGGACTTACGATTCGTCCGGAAGATCAGTTGAAACTATGGCGGAGAGAGATTCCCGTCCAGATCAATAGCAACGATCTGATTGGAGACCGCACAGATAAATTTGGTTTACATGGCGCTGCCGCGAATGAGCGTTGGAGGAAGAATTGTTTTTGTAACCAGCCATCTTGGCGCACTTTTATGGAAGGATCATTCGCCGCTGGCATTCCACGCCGACATGCCAATTCACATCCAGTG
>CAWKLW010000002.1:0-106700 GCA_963850585.1 uncultured Acidobacteriota bacterium
CGTTCCCGTTTGACCCTCCCCACGCCGTTCTTTAGACTGAAAGATTCAGACGACCTGCAGGTTCCTAACTATGGCTGACAGCATTCAGGTGAAGCTCCCGGATGGGAGTGTGAAGGAAGTCCCCAAGGGTACGACGGCGCTGGAGGTGGCGAAGTCGATCAGTCCGCGGCTGGCGGATGCGGCGCTGGCGGCCAAGACTAATGGCAATCTGATCGATCTGGCGAAGCCACTGGAGAGTGACACCGATCTTCAACTCCTGACCGACAAGAATCCTGAGGCGCTGGAGATTTACCGGCATTCGTCGGCGCATTTGCTGGCGGCGGCGGTGCTTGAGCTTTTTCCGGAGACCAAGCTGGGGCATGGTCCGGCGACCGAGAGCGGATTCTTCTACGATTTTTATCGTCCGACGCCGTTCACGCCCGAGGACCTGCAAAAGATCGAAAAGAAGATGCAGGAGCTGGTGCAGCAGAACATTCCTTACGCGCGCGAGTTTCTGCCGCGCGACCAGGGGCTGGCGGAGTTCAAGAAGGAAGGCGACTTCATGAAGTGCCACTTCATCGAGCAGTTCACCAAGCCCGATGAAAAGATTTCGATTTACAGGACGGGCAAGTTTCTCGACTTCTGCCGCGGGCCGCATATTCCTTCGACGGGGAAGATCAAGGCATTCAAGCTGCTGAATATTGCCGGCGCGTACTGGCTGGGGGATGAGAAGAATCCGCAGCTGCAGCGCATTTACGGGACGTCGTTCTTCTCGAAGAAAGACCTCGACGATTACCTGAACCAGCATCGAAGAGGCCAAGAAGCGCGACCATCGCGTGCTGGGCAAGCAGCTCGATCTGTTTTCCATCCAGGAGCTGGCGGGGCCGGGGCTGATTTTCTGGCATCCGAAGGGCGGGATCATCCGCAAAGAGATGGAAGACTGGATGCGCGACGCAGTATCTGAAGCGCGGCTACTCGCTGGTGTACACGCCGCACGTGGCGCGGCGGCAGCTGTGGCAGACCTCGGGGCACGAAGGCTATTACTCGCAGAACATGTTCGACGTGATGGAGCTCGACGATGCCGAATATCGCCTGAAGCCGATGAATTGCCCGGTCCACATCTTGATTTATAAGGACTCGCTGAAGTCGTATCGCGATCTGCCGGTGCGGCTGGGCGAGTTGGGCACGGTGTATCGCTACGAGCGTTCGGGCGTGATGCACGGCCTGCTGCGGGTGCGCGGATTTACGCAGGACGATGCGCACATCTTCTGCACGCCGGAGCAGATTGAAAAAGAGATTGCCGACTGCGTCGAGTTTGCGCGCGATGTGCTGAAAGATTTCGGCTTCGACAAATTCCAGACCGAGCTTTCGACCTGGAATCCGGACGATCGCAAGAATTTCGTGGGCAGCGAAGAGCAGTGGAACCATGGCCACGCATTCGCTGGAGAAAGTTCTGAAGGAGCTGCGACATCGAGTACAAGACGATTCCGGGCGAAGCCGCGTTCTACGGGCCGAAGATTGATATCAAGCTGGTGGATGCGATCGGGCGGCTGTGGCAGCTTTCGACCGTGCAGTTCGATTTCAATCTGCCGCAGCGCTTCGGGTTGGAATACGTCGCCGAAGATGGGTCGCGCAAGCAGCCGGTGATGGTGCATCGGGCGCTGTATGGGTCGGTGGAGCGATTCTTTGGCGTGCTGATCGAGCACTATGCGGGGGCGTTTCCGGTGTGGCTGTCGCCGGTGCAGGCGGTGATGATCCCGATCAGCGAGCGGCACGCGGAGTACGCGAACAAAGTTGCTGCCCAACTGAAAGCGATTGGCGTGCGCGTGGAAGTGGATGCGCGCAACGAGAAGATGAATGCGAAGATCCGCGAGCATGCGATGCAGAAGGTGCCGTTCCTGCTGGTCGTTGGGGATAAAGAGGCTGAGGCGGGGAAGGTGAATGTGCGGACTCGGGGGAAAGAGAAGACCGAGGATATGGGGGCGAGCGGAGTTCGTAGAGAAGATTGGAAAGTTGATCGCCGACAAAAGTCCTGCGCTTTAGACTCGGGCGTCCAGATTGAGTTTGTGGGTTCGGCAGCGGAGCTTCGCTCCGCTTGGACAGCCCGAGGGGGCTGTCCCTACACAAAGCTTGGCGGTACCATGTTTCGGTGCACTCGCTGGCTGAACGCGTCCTTTTCCACGTCCGACGGCTGGAGTTGCTGAATGCCGGGGGACGCGTTGGCGTGGCGGTTTCCGGAGGGATCGACTCGGTAGCTTTGCTGCGGGTTCTGTTGGAGCTTCGCGGGGAGCTGGGGATTGTCCTGTCTGTTGTTCATTTCAATCACAAGCTGCGGGCGGCGGAATCGGATTCCGATCAGGAATTCGTTGCCGGCTTGGCTCTCGAACACGCATTGGAGTTCTATTGCGATAGCGGGGATGTTGCGCGGCATGCGGCCGAGGAGCGCGTCAGTATTGAGGCGGCGGCGCGGGAATTGCGATACGCGTTTTTTCATCGGGTGCTTGGGGCGAACGGTCCTCAGGGGCTAAAGCCCGATGCGAATGATCCAAGCTTTCGCGGCCCTGAAGGGCCGCTCTTGCACAAGATGGTCACCGGGCACACTCTTGATGATCAGGCGGAGACGGTGCTGTTGCGGGTGATTCGCGGGGCGGGGCTGCGGGGGCTGGCGGGGATCCACCCAACTCTGCTGGTTGAAGATGAAGATGGGGAAGTGTGCGGCGAGATTGTGCGGCCGCTGATCACTACTCGGCGACGCGATCTGGAGGGCTACCTGGGGCAGCTGGGGCAATCCTGGCGGGATGACGCTACTAATCTCAGCACGAAGTTCACACGGAATCGCGTGCGGCATCTGCTGCTTCCGTTGCTGGAAAAGGAATTCAATCCTTCGGTGGCGGAAACTTTGGGGGATATCGCGGAGATTGCGCGGGCGGAAGAGGACTACTGGGATAACGAAGTTGCGGGATGGATGGGCACCGGGGTTCATTGGTGGGAACCGGCGTGGGCGAAAAAATCTGAGCTGGTGCAGATTCGGGGGGGCGGCGGCATCCAAGCTGGCGCTGCATCGGCGTCCGATTTGGAATCGAAGATCGGCGATGTCCCGTGGTTGGTGATGAATGCGTCGGTGGACCGGTTGTGGTTGGCAGGCGAGCCGCTCGCGGTGCAGCGCAGGGTGATCAAGGCCATCGGGGATGAGGCGGGGATTCCGCTGGAGTTCAAGCACATTGAGGAGATTGTGCGCTTTGCGGTGCAGGAGGCGGGATCGGGGGGCGAAATCTCGCTGCCGCTGGGGTGGAAGGTCAGGCGCGATGCACATCAGATCATTTTTGAAACTCCCAATCGGAGTGAGGTGGGGCCGGCGGGGGATTATGAATATGAGTTGCCGGTTCCGGGCGAGGTGACGGTTTGCGAAATTGGGTCGACGCTGGAGGCGAGCCGGGTTGCGGCAAATGCGGGGTATAATCCGGAGCACCTTTTGGACGGGGAGTCACTTCATGCGCCGCTAAAGGTGCGGAATTGGCGCGCGGGCGACCGCTTCTGGCCCAGGCACACGAAGTCTCCGAAGAAGGTGAAGGAATTATTGCAGGAGCGGCATTTGCCGCGGGCGGAGCGCAGTCTGTGGCCGGTGATCGTCAGCGGCGAGGAGATTGTGTGGGTGCGCGGGTTTTCGGTCGCGGCGCGGTTTGCGGCTAGCGCGGGGCGCGAAGCAGTGGCGATTGTGGAACGAACGATCGGGTCGGAAAGGTTGTAGACACGTAGCAAGCCACGTCTCTACGAGAAGGTGGGTCGGGGCCGGGGAGGCACGGCAAACATCATGAGCGCGCGAGTTGAGCCCCTTCGTCCCATCATCACGACCGAACAATTGCAGAAGCGCGTCAAGGAGTTGGGGCGGCAGATTTCCGATGATCACAAGGGGCAGACGATCCAGATGCTCGCGGTGCTGGAGAATGCGTTCATATTTGTGGCTGACCTGGTGCGTGCAGTCGATGTGCCCGTCGTGTGCCAGTTCGTGAAGCCCAGATACAGCCGTCCGCAAGCCGGGTCGGGCAGCGATGTGATGGAGATTTTTTTCAGCCACGAACCGGAGATCAAGGGGCAGCATATTGTGCTGGTCGAAGGACTGGTGCACTCCGGGATCACCACGGACTTTCTGATGGGCGACCTGCGCTCACGAGGAGCGGCGTCGGTGAAGCTGGCGACCTTATTGGATCGGCAATCGGCACGCAGGGTGCCGCTGCAGCCGGATTATTTCGGATTTCTTGTGGATGAGGCTTTTCTCGTGGGATACGGGTTGGGAGCGCCCGAGCAGACCAACCGCAATCTGCCGTACCTGGCGGCGCAACCTCGATGACACGCTTACAGGTCCTGGACGAAGTGGCAACGAAGCCGCTGAATTTGATGTCGCGATCAACATTCAAAATTCAATCCTTCCGTACGACCCAATCTTGACGACGGCAACCCAGAGCAAATCCTCTACGCTTCGGAAGGCGGGGCTGTTTTATCTCGTCTTCGTGATGTTCTCCTACACGACCGGCGGGCCCTTCGGCCTGGAAGATATGGTCACCACGTCGGGCCCGGGCATCACGCTGCTGTATTTGCTTCTGCTGCCCGTGTTCTGGTGCATTCCGGTGTCGCTGGTGTCAGCCGAACTAACGACCGCGATGCCGGTGGAAGGCGGGTTCTACCGCTGGACTCGAGCGGCGTTCGGGGATTTCTGGGGATTCATGGCGGGATGGTGGAACTGGTCGGCATCGTTCCTGCTGGGCGGCGTATACGCCGTTATGTTTGCCGACTATTTCGTTTATTACGATCCGAAGATGACGTGGTGGCAACACTTCCTGCTCTCGCTAGGAATCATCGCGCTGCTTACGTGGGTCAACGTGCGCGGAATTCAGATGGTCGGCCAGGTCGCTACTGCGCTGGAGATTGCAATCTTCACTCCCGTCATCACGATGGTCGTGATGGGGCTGGTTCACTGGCATCATAATCCGTTTCATCCCTGGGTGGTTCCGCACCAGGGAAGGTTCAAAGTTTTTGGCGTGGGGCTCGCATTGGGATTGTGGCTTTACTCCGGATATGAGCAGCTTTCGACGGTGGCGGAAGAAGTGGAGAACCCGCAGAAAGCGTATCCGCGGGCACTGGCGCTGGTGGTGCCACTATCGATAGCGGCCTATTTTCTTCCGGCGTTCGCGGGACTGGCTTCCGCGGGAAATTGGGAGCAATGGCACACCGGATTCTTTTCCGATGCGGCGCGCATGATTGGCGGACGGTGGCTGGGCACATGCATGGCGGCGGCCGCCATGATCGGCAGCGTGGCCCTGCTGAACAGCACCATCCTGACGACCACAAGAATGCCCTTTGCCATGGCCGAGGACGGGTATCTGCCGGAGGTCCTGACTCACAGGCACCCGCGATACGGAACTCCGTGGCTGGCGATTAGCGCTTCGGCAGTGGTATATGCGCTGCTGTCGTGGAAGAGCCTGGGGCAGCTGATCTCGGTCTATATCTGGTTGCGCTCGGCAACCACGGTGCTCACTGTGCTTTCGGCTTGGAAGCTTCGGCGGTCGAGGCCAGATCTGCCGCGTTCTTTCGTGGTGCCTGCGGGACGTGCAGGATTGGTTTATGTTGTCGGCGCTCCGGTTCTAATGGCAATCGTGGCCCTGCTGGGCGGAGGCGGAGACTGGTTCGCCACTATTGGAGGGGTCAGCGCGATGCTGACTGGGCCGCTAGTATATTGGGCCGCTGCGGCGTTGTGGCGAAATGGACGGCTGCCGGCCGAGTAGCGGTAGTCAGCTCACCCAATCCAAAAACTTGTACCAAGCTCCCGCGAAGGGCAGGAACCAGGGTTTGCCGGAGTAGAGGCCGAATGGGGCCTCAGGGAATGGAATGCCGACGAAGGGATTCTCCACCTGGTCTCCAGCCATCATTTCCGCAATCTTCTGCCCCTGGTACGTAGCCATGGCAACGCCGTGTCCGGCGTATCCGACGGCGTAGTACATTCCGTCGATCTGCCCGGCATGGGGCATGATGTCAAAAGCAAAGTCGAGCGTGCCGCCCCAGAGCGTATTCGACGCGGGCATCGGTCAGCTGCGGATATACATGGACCATTCCGCGGCGCAGGATCTCAGCGCTGCGCCGGACCGTCTGCTCGCTTTCAGGAAAGAATGCGGCGCGGCCGCCGAACAGCATCCTACGGTCGGGGGTGAGCCGGAAGTAGTGGAGGAAGTTTTTGGAATCGAAGATCATGCGCTGGCGCGGACTCAATTCGCTGGCTAGCGATTGCGGCAGGATTTCGGTGGTAATGATAAAAGAACCAATGGGAATCAGCTTCTTCTGCAGGGCAGGAGTTGCGGGACCGGTATATCCGCTGGTCGCGACGAATACTTCATGAGCCCAGACGGTGCCGCGGGAGGTAGCCACTTTCCATCCCAACTCACCTTGCCGCGCGTCCCGCTGAATACTTTCGACTCGGGTTTGCTCGAAAAGCTGCGCCCCGGCTTTCAATGCACTGGCCGCGAGCCCGGCAACGTAGCGGGCGGGATTGCATCCGGCACTGACTTCATCGACCATGCCGCCGTAATAAATGGTGGAGCCGATCTCGGCCTGCAAATCGCTCCTGGGCACGACGCGCAACGGGTGATTGAACTCGACCTCGATCAGTTCAGCGCGGCGCTGATAGGTCTCGAAATGCCTCTGCTTGCAGGCGACTTCCAGATGTCCGCAGCGGGCGAAGTCGCAATCGATGTTTTCTTGCAGCACGATCTGCTCGACGCAATCGATGGAGGCGAGGGAGGCGGCGTACATCTGGCGCGTGCGCTCGCGGCCGTATTTTGAAATGAGCTCGTTCACCCCGAGCTTCATGCCGGTGAGAACCATGCCGCCGTTGCGGGAACTGGCTCCCCAGCCGATGGTGTGCTGTTCGAGGACGGCCACTCGCGCGCCACGCTTTGACAACGTGCGGGCGGCCGAAAGGCCCGTGAATCCTGCCCCGACCACGGCGACGTCAACCATCTCGGGGGGAGCAGTGTGGTCGATGACCGGGAAGTGGGCGGTAGAAAGCCAGTAATTTTGTTCGAGCATAGTAAGGTGGCACTGGCGCGTCACGAGATTAGCTGTCCCTCCGGGACTTGAGCAGTTCTTCCCACTTCCTAGCGCTTAAAGGGCGTGGGGAGAACTGTTCTTGCGCCCCGCCGGGGCTGGGCGATTCTTGCTATTTATACCCACGGCTTACGCCGTGGGCTGCATTCTTTCGCCGCTTCGCGGCTGCATTTCGCGCGAGTTGGCCAGCGCTGAAGCGCTGGGCTACTGTCAATCGCGCCTTCGGGGCCGAGTTCACTCCCGTCCGGCAAGGCAGGTTCGGACCCAGCATTCTACCCGACCTGTCGGGCTGGTACATGTCCTCTGGGGTTACCTGCGGGTGCAGGTTTGGTCCCCTACGGTAATCTTGCCCCAGTTACCCCCTCGCCCTAGTCTGGAGGTGCATGTCGCTTCGCTGCTTGGTATTTTCCTCCGATGAGGGGACGACCGCGATTCTGCGCCAGATTTTGCCGGGTCTGGGCGTAGAGGGGGAATTCTGTTCGAGCGCCGTCACGGCCGCTGAACAAATCACGAATCGGCCTTTTCAGATCGTCATCATCGATTGGGACCAGCAGCCAGAGGCCGGCGTGTTGCTGAATACCGCCCGCGAACGAAAAGCGGCCGAACGCCCACTAACTTTAACCATCGTGAGCAAGGATGCGGACGCGCCCGAGGCGCTGCACGCCGGAGCCAACTCGTTGTTGCGTAAGCCACTCGTCGCTAATCAGGCGCGGGAGACTCTGACCACGGCCCGCGATCTGCTGCGCAGCAAACAAGGCGCCGCAGCGCCGCCGCCCTCCAGCGCAGTTTTTCCGGTGGTTGCGGATGCGACTGCCGAGGCCACTCTCCGGGCCGGCGATTTTCTGCAGACTCCCACGTTCGCGCCCGGAGGACTCATCGAAAGTGAAATGACACTTTCTCCAACGCTGGATGAATCCGGGCCGATCGCTTCGCTGAAAGATCTTGAGCCGATGGCGTCATCCGTCGCAGAGAAACGGGAACCCTCGCCTGTACCGCCGCCGAGCGCGTCTGGAAGCCGCGGATTAGAGTGGTACCTGAAAAACCGCCCGGGGGGGCAAGGTGCGGGACGTTCCGCGGCTGCGGCGGCTCCGGCTCCAATGCCTGCTGGGCCGGCCGATTCCGCCCGAGGAAATCCCGAACTGATTGGCTTCGAGCAGAGCTCTTCGTATGCAGCGGCTCCCGCACCTGCCAAGAGCAGCGAGCCGCCGCCATCAAGACCGGTTCCCAAACCGGAACCCCTATTGCGCGAGCAGAAAAAGGAAGCGGAGCTATTCGCTTATATACAGGGCGAGAAGGCGAGCCCGTCAAATTCCTCTGGATCGGGGATCAGTTTCGCCAAGCGTGCGATCGTCCCAGCTGTGGTTCTGGCGGCAATCGCTATCGTCGCGGCGCCGCAAGCTCCGTGGCATCCGCGCCTGCAAGGACTGTGGCGAAACGGGAGACAAGCGCTGCACGCCTGGCTCAATCCCCAGACTCCTACGCCGAAGCAGGTGGTCGAGCACGAAAGCTTCACGCGTCCGGGCGATGAGTACAAACTGCCCGTGGCGGAGGCGATTCCCGACGCCACGACCGATCCGTCGCAAATCGAAGTAGTGCCGGTGGTCGATCCCACGGTCAGGAAAACGAACCCGCAGGGGGGAAACGTAATGGACCCCTCGGCTGTTCCGGTCGATGGATCGGCCGCGCCGCCGGAGGGTCCCGCGACGAGTCCGGCGGTGCAAAATCCAGACACTCCGTCGGGGGCACGCAACTCCGATCCCTTTCGGCCGCCGGCTGAGCATGCTCCATCGGCGGGTCAGGCAGCGGTAGCCGTGATCGAAACGCCGGCTGCGTCCCACGCTGATCCGGTTGCGCCTTCGACTGCGCCAATTTCCGCGCAGCCAAAGCCCTCACCGGCACTGCCACCCCAACCACGTGTGATAACCCCGGCGGGGACGATTCCGCCGAGCCTGAAATCGCAGATTGCGCCGTCGAACAACACCATTGGCGGCAATAAACCGATGGATGCCGCTGGGGCTGCTATCGAACCCGTGCAAGTGTCCGAACTCTCGGAGCGAGCGCTCATTGTGGACAATCCTTCTCCGGTCTATCCGACTAGTGCGAAAGTCCAACAAGGGACGGTGGTCCTACAGGTTCTCATTGCAAGAGATGGCAGCGTTCAGGACGCCAAGTTCATGCAAGGATCGCTGGTATTCGCCCGCAATGCCATCGAAGCGGTCCGGCAGTGGAAATTCAAGCCTTATTTGCTGAATGGACGTCCGGTGTCGGTGCAGACGCAGATGACGGTTAAGTTCAAGCCTGCCCAATAATGTAAGTTGTTTGTTATGTTGGGGCTCGCCTGCTCAGGCGAGTCATTGGGGGGAGCGGATAGCCGATGGCCGCTGTTCCTACATGAGTCGCGGTTATCCCCACACGAGGCGAAACATTGTTACCTACGAGGCTCAAATCGAGCAGCCATGATCTTCCCTGTAGCATCTAGAGATATAATGATCAGAGTTCGCGGGAAGCAATTCCTTCCGGAAGAAGATCACACACAGATGTCCATGAAAACCAAAGCAGCGATCCTGGTTACGTCATTTGCCGTTCTCCTCTTTGTAGTTGTCGGATCGATGGGAGGCGTTCACGCCTCGTCGAACGACGGCTCATATCGCCAGTTACAGGTTTACAGTGAAGTGTTGTCGCGGATTCGCGGCGAGTATGTGGAAGAGCCGAACATTCCCAAAGTGACGGACGGCGCGCTGCATGGGCTGCTGGAGTCCCTCGACTCCAATTCCAGCTACATGACGCCGGAAGCGTACAAGTCATTCAAGAACCACAAGGCGGAAGGCAAAGCAGGAATTGGCGCGATGGTTTCGAAGCGCTTCGGATACGCGGCGGTGGTGGCCGTGCTGCCGGGATCGCCCGCTGAGAAAGCCGGAATCGAGCCCACGGATATCTTCGAAGCGATTGAAGGCCAGAGCACGCGGGACATGTCGCTGCCGGAAATCCGGAATCTGCTGAGCGGAGCTCCGGGTACGACTCTCAATGTGCAGGTGGTAAGAGCGCGCAAGGCCGAGCCGCAGAAGATGTCGATCACGCGCGACATGGTGAGTATTCCGCCGGTCACGGACAAAATGATGGACGAACCGGGCATTGGCTATGTGAAAGCGGAAGCTCTTACCAAAGGCAAGGCGCAAGAGATCGCGGCCAAAGTGAAGGCGCTGGAGAAATCCGGAGCCAAGAAAATTCTTCTCGATCTGCGCAACTGCGCGGAAGGCGACGAGAACGAGGGCGTTGCCGTATCGAACCTTTTCCTGAACCATGGCACGATCACTTACCTGCAGGGGCAGAAGTTTCCGCGGGAAGCTTTCAATGCCGAGGCTTCCAAGGCAATTACAACTCTGCCGATGGCAGTGCTGGTGAATCGGGGCACGTCGGGCGCTGCTGAAATCGTGGCGGCGGCTATTCTGGAGAATGCTCGGGGAGATGTGGTCGGCGACAAAACTTTTGGCGACGGTTCGATTCAGAAGACGATCGATCTTCCCGATGGCGGAGCGCTGATTCTTTCCGTGGCGAAGTATTACTCGCCCAGCGGAAAAGCGATCCAGGACACCGCGGTTACGCCCAATGTGCTGGTCGCAGACGTTCCCGATGATGTGGCTGCCACAGACGAGGAAGATGGTGGCACGGCTCCGGCAGAGGATCAGGCCAAACCCAAGAACACCGTGGACGACCAGCTAAATAAAGCGGTCGAGGTGCTGAAGAGCCACGCGAGCTAAGTACTGGAGGTAGAAAGAACACGCGCGTCCTGGTGGCGCGCGTTTTTTTTGCGCTGACATCAGTTCTACAATCGTCCGTAACCGAAGGTGCGTGCGCGAAGTGCTATCCTGAGCTCATCCGGGCATGAGAACTCTTTACGAAAACCTCCCCGAGGTGGAGATCGGGGGGCGCAGGCTTGTGGGCCGCGTTCTGTTCGGCTTGCTGGTGCTGGTCTCCGTGCTGGTGGGGACTACCGCCGGACTGTTGCTCGTCTACACTACAGACCTTCCTCAGGTGGATGCGCTTGAGGCCTACCGGCCCAGTTCGATCACGGAAATTTATGACGATCACGGGGTGGTGATCGGGTCGTTCGCCCTGCAGCGGCGGGTGGTGGCGAACTATGAAGATTTTCCGCAGGTTCTGCGGGATGCGTTGGTGTCCACGGAAGACAAGGAGTTCTACACGCATCCGGGGATTAACTTCTTTCGCATTGCGGGGGCTGCGTTTCGTGACATTGAGTCCGGGGGGAAGGTGCAAGGGGCGTCTACCCTGACTATGCAGTTGGCTCGAAACCTGTTCCTGTCGCCGGACCGGCGGTGGCAACGCAAAGTGCAGGAGGCGATGCTCGCGATCCAGATTGAGCGGCGGTTTACGAAGCCGCAGATATTCACGCTCTATGCGAATCAGATCGCGCTGGGACACGGAGTTTACGGATTCGAGGCGGCGTCGGAGTTCTATTTCAGCAAGACCGCGAAACAGCTGACGTTGCCGGAAGCCGCGCTGCTGGCAGGCTTGCCCAAGGGGCCGACGTACTATTCTCCGATCAACCATGCGGACCGCGCGGTGAAGCGGCGCAACCTGGTCATCAATGCAATGCTCGAGGATGGGAAGATTACCAACCCGCAGGCCGACGAGGCGCGCTCGGCACCTTTGGTACTGCACGTCGCGCATGATCCCAACTCGCTGGCGCCTTACTTTGTGGAAGAGATCCGCCGCTATCTGGAAAACAAGTATGGAACCGACCAGGTTCATGAAGGCGGGCTGAAGGTTTACACGTCGCTCGACGTCGAGATGCAAAAAGCCGCGAACCGGGCGGTGCTCGACGGACTGGCCGCTTACGAGCGACGACACGGCTGGAAGAACCATCTGGAAAATATCATCGCGGAGGGGCTCGATCCGGCGAAGTATTTTAATTTTGACTGGGATGATGAACTGCAGGTGAACGCATACGTCCACGCGCTGGTTACTTCAGCGGGCACCGGGATTGCCACGTTGAAATTCGGGCCATACACGGCCGCGCTGGGGCAAGCCGATGTGGCCTGGACCGGACAGAAACTCGCCAATCTGCTCAAGCCGGGCGACCTGTGTTACGTGAAAATTCTTTCCCTGGGGTCAAACGGGGCCGCGAAGATAAGCCTGGAGCAAGACTCGGGAGCACAAGGTGCGCTGCTGGCCATCGACAACGCCAGCGGCGGAATCAAAGCGATGGTTGGGGGACGCGACTTCAACGAATCCAAGTTCGATCGTGTTACGCAAGCTTTGCGGCAGGTCGGTTCGTCGTTCAAGCCATACGTGTACACGACTGTGATTGACCAGGGCGCGAGTCCTGACGACACCATTCTTGACGAGCCCATCAGTTTCGAAACGGCGTCGGGGCCGTACACTCCACATAACTATGACGAGAAGTTCGAAGGCATTATCACGCTGCGGCGGGCGCTGGCGCAGAGCCGCAATATCCCCGCGCTGAAGCTGGCTAGCAAAGTGGGAATCAAGAACGTCATCGAGTACGCGGGGCGGTTCGGGATCACGTCCAAGCTGCCGCCGTACTTGCCGGTTGCGTTGGGATCGGCCGAGATTACGCTGATGGAGCAGACCTCCGCGTATAGCGTGTTCCCGAATGATGGAGTGCGGGTCAGGCCGCGGTACATCACGCGCGTGACCGATTATGAAGGGCGCGTGCTGGAAGAAGATTTTCCCGACGTGCAGGATGTGATCAGCGAGCGCACGGCCCGTATCATGACCAGCATGTTGCGCGAGGTGGTGCTGCACGGAACCGGGGTCGCCGCGGCGCGGCTACCATTTCCGGTAGCGGGGAAGACGGGAACGACAAATGATTTCACGGATGCGTGGTTCGTGGGGTTCTCTCCGACTATGAGTTGCGGGGTGTGGGTTGGGTATGACGAGAGGAAATCGTTAGGTGCCAAGGAGACGGGGGCGCATGCAGCGCTGCCGATTTGGATGAACTTCATGACACAGGCCATGGCGGGAAAAGATGTGGGCGACTTCCAGCCGGCACCGCCGACGCCGCGGTCCGTCGCACAAAACGTGGATACTCCGGATGCCGCGCCCGCCAGCGAAGAATCGCATTAGAATGTGACGCTGGCAAATGTGGGGCACTTGCCCACGCAAGGGGTTCAGAGAAAAATGATGCGCTATCTCTTACTGCTATTCGCTCTCTGGATGCTTGTCTCCAACTCCTATGCGGCCGATTCCGAATCGGCGATCAAGCATGTGCTGACCGCGCAACAGGACGCGTGGAATCGTCACGATCTCGATGCGTTCATGTCGGGGTACTGGAATTCTCCCGAGCTCACGTTCTTTTCGGGAGCAAAGGAGACTCGCGGGTGGCAGGCTACGCTCGAGAGATACCGCGCGACCTATGGCAGTCCTGGGCACGCGATGGGGAAGTTGAATTTTTCCGATCTGCGGATTGAAATGCTAGGGCCTGAGGCGGCGTTCGTGCGGGGGGCTTGGCATCTGACTATGCCTGAGGGGAAGAATCCGGAGGGGAGGTTCACATTGATTTTTCGGAAAGTTGGCGACGGGTGGAAGATTATTCACGACCATACTTCGGCGGCAGAATAATTTCTTCGGTGTAAAGTGCCGCGGGATTCTCCACGCTGCTTCCGCTGTGATGACCTTCTGCTCCTACCGTCGCTACTCCCACACGCTCGCTTCGCTCGCGGGGCGGACGAAGGCGTCGCCCCTACACGGGCTTGATTCTTACCTGCACTCGGGTTCCGTCGGGGACTTTTCCGCCTAGGTCGATTACGCCGTTTTTTACTATGGCTTCAAATTCTTGCGGCGGGAGTGGTTGCGGTCGATTTTGAGCGGCGGCGGGAGAGGGCGTCCGCGCGGTCCGTCCCATGCCCTTGTCCATAGCCTCATTCGCCAGTTGGTCGGCTTCCTGATTGTGCTCGCGCATGGCGTGTCCGATGGAAAACCAATCCAGTTGCGCAATTAGTTCCTTGGCGCGGCCATGCAGGTCTTGCAGCGTTGCATTTTTAACCTTGTAGATACCCTTAATCTGACGGACCAGCAACTCCGAATCGCTGATCAGCTTGAGAGCCTTGGGACCATGCTGGAGGGCGTATTCCAGGGCCGCGATCAATCCCTGATACTCGGCGAAGTTGTTGGTCTGGTGGCCGAGATACTCGCTGAGGGCAGCTACTTTGCGGCCCGACTCGTCCTGGATCACGACGCCGTAGCCGGCGGGACCGGGATTGCCACGAGCGCCGCCGTCACTGTGTGCTACCAGGTATTTTGCCGGAGGATGCTCGCGTTCATTGAACAGACTTGCGGAAGTGTGGGAGGGATATGAGGGCATGTCTGAGTTTACAACTGGAAATCAGAGATTCCGCAAGCGAAGCTATCTTCCGGCAGCGAGACGAGTAGCCAGACGGGCGGGCAGCCTGGCATCGAAGATCCTATCCTGCGCGCTTTTCAGGTTGTAGGGGGTGCGATGAAAGTGCACGATCATGGCATCAGTGTCATACAGCGCAAAAGCGGCGCGCCAGTCGCCATCGCGGGGCTGGCCCACGGATCCGGGATTGACGAGATAGCGAGCTGAGGTCTTGAGTTGCATGGGCACCGATTCGGCCTGTCCGACGGTTTTGTATTCGGGACGGAATCCATCGGCGGAAGAGCCGTTGGCGAAGAATCCACCTTGCAGATGAGTGTGACCGAAAAAAGTCAGCGGGATGGACAATGTGATGAGGGGCGCCAAAGCATCGCCCAGGGACACGACATACTCGTCCTCATCGTTGGGCGAGCCATGGACCAGTTGCACGTCAGGAAAATTCGGCAGGGCTACAGGCCCATGGGGCAACGCTCGGAGCCAGTCCAGGTTTTCGGGACTGAGTTGATTACGCGTCCAGAGGGCGGCGGCTGCGGCCATGGGGTTGAAGTCTTCCAGTTCCATGCCGCCGGTTGCCGCCTTGTCATGATTACCGCGGACAAAGGTGGTTCCGATGGCGCGAGAGCGATCCGTCACCTCGTTAGGACTCGCTCCATAGCCGACGATGTCGCCGAGGTTGACGACGAGATCGAAGGAAGGAGCATTGGCCAAGCACGCATCGAGAGCCTCGAGATTCGCGTGTATATCGCTCAGCAGAAGTATGCGCACGGGGCACCGGACAAGCTGCCGATTATAGCCCACCGGGCGCATTGACGACCGGACATCGAGCCCAATGCCCATGGGCAACCTCGACGAGCGGGGGCAAGGCTGCGGCGCAGTCAATGAGGCGAGAGGAGCAGCGCGGCTCAAAGGCACACCCGGGGGGCAATGCCGCCAGCGCGGGCACGGTGCCATCAATGGTCTCGAGCGGGCGGCTGCGATCCGTCTTCAGATTAGGCACGGCATGGAGCAAGCCACGAGTATAAGGATGGGCCGCGGCGCGAAAGATGTCGCGCTTCGCACCTAGTTCTACGAGGCATCCCGCGTACATGACGGCGACGCGGTCGGCAACCTGCGAGACGACTGCCAGGTCGTGCGAGATGAACAGCATGGCGAGGCCGAACTTGGAGCGAAGTTCGGCGAGCAGTTCGAGAATCTGGGCCTGAATGGTGACATCGAGTGCGGTCGTGGGCTCGTCTGCAATCAGCAATTGCGGACGGTTCACGATGGCCATGGCAATCACGATGCGCTGCCTCATCCCGCCGGAGAGCTGGTGAGGATAGTCGCGAGCGCGCGCCGAGGGTTCGGGGATGGCGACATCGTTCATGGCATCGACGGCGCGCTTCCAAGCTTCACTCCTCGAAACTACATGGTGGGCAAGAACAGCTTCGGCGATCTGGTCTCCCACGCGCATGACGGGGTTGAGTGCGGTCATGGGCTCCTGGAAGATCATGGCCATGAGCGAGCCGCGGAGTTGGCGCATGGCGGTGTCGTCGAGGGAAGCGAGATCGCGTGCGTGCGCATTCTCGGTGAGTACGATTTCCCCGTCGACTTGGGCTTGTGGCGGGAGAAGGCGCATGATGGCCAGCGAGGTCACAGATTTTCCCGAACCCGATTCGCCTACGAGGCCCAGCACTTCTCCGGGAGCAATGGAGAGGCTCAGGTCACGGACTGCGGGGAGAAAAGAAGCTGTCGCCATCGGCTGCTTGGCGGTCCGCTGGACGGCGGGCGTTCCTTTGCCCGGGAATCCGATGTTGAGATTACGAATTTCTAGCAGCGCGGACACTGAGTCATGTTATCAGCCGAAAAGCAGTCAAGCTTTCGCTCGACTGGACAGCCGATGGCGGCTGTCCCTACGTCGGCTCAGTACACAAACCTGGACAGCCCAAGGGGCTGTCCCTACGTGGTCCGTTATTGACCTAGGATTAGGGGGAGACCGTTCTTTGGGTTTCCTACTACTACTACTTTGGTGTTCGGACTCTTCGCTAAGGTCTCTGTGGCTTCGATGCCTTTCCATTCCAGCAGCGACGGGGTGATTCCCTGGGCCACGATCTGCTGGAAGTCGCGCACGCCTGCGGCTTCGATGCGCTTGCGCTGGGCTTCCTGCGTCTCTTTCTGCAGGCGGAAGTTCATGGCCAATGCTTCCTGCTCGGCCTGCTGCTTGGCTTCGATGGAAGCCTTGAGAGTGGCGGGCAATTGGATATCACGGAGCAGTACGTTCTCCACGGTGATGCCGCGCTTGGCGAGTGATTCGTTTACTTGCTCAAAGATCTGCTTGGCGACCATTTCGCGTTCGCCAGTGTAGAGAGCGTTGGCGGTGTGGGAAGCCGTCGCCTCGCGGATTGCCGATCGCAAAGTGGGCTCGACGACGATGTTTTCGTAATCGCCACCGATTTTCTGAAAGACTTCCGCGGCGCGATCGGGACTGAGATGGTAAATGAGCGAGGTATCGAGGGCCATCATCAAGCCTTCGCTGGAAGGCACGCTCGCCGACTCCTTGAGCGTTTGCGTCTGGATCGACAGCTCATTGTTGGTCTTCATCGGATTGATGAGGTGGATGCCTTCGCCGAGGGTCTCATTAGTGACTCTGCCGAAGAGGGTCAGCACGCCGACATGACCCGTTCCCACGCGGGTCACGGAAGCGAAGAGCAGTATTACGATCACGAACGCGGCCACGCCCAAGCCGATCAGGCGCAGCAGGGTGCCGGTCTGGTTTCCGGTATCAATCACTCGGGTCCGAGTGGGATCAAAAATTGTCATCGCTATTCTCCCCGAGCGAATTTTAGAGACTGGGAGGGGGAAGGATAAGTGGCTTGCAGGGGTCGGCCGGGGCTGGGCTGAAATTCAGGGATCAGCGATCAGGGGTTAGGGATCACGAGGCTGAATCTTGCCGTGCCATGGGCGCATCTCTTACAGTATTGCTATGAGCAAGATTCACATTCCAACGCCTTTACGCCAGTACGTCGGCAAGCAGGCTTCGGTTGACGTTGCGGGATCGACCGTGGGCGAGGCGATGAACGCCCTGGTCTCCCAACACCCCGAGTTGCGGAAACATCTCTATACCGAGGACGGCAAGCTGAGAGCGTTCGTCAACCTTTATCTCAATGATGAGGACATCCGGTATCTGCAGAAGGAAGCTACCGCGCTGAAAGACGGTGATAACATCTCCATCGTGCCTTCTATCGCCGGGGGCTGCTGAATTGAAAATTTCCATCACCATGCGCTGTTGTTGTCCCTCCTGTTCTTAGAAGCACCGCGGTCTGGCCATCCAGACTAAATTCAGAGGACATTATGGCTACCACCACCGAAATTCCAGTGACGTTGAATAAGGATGAAATCCTGCGCTACTCGCGGCACCTGATCATGCCCGAGGTGGGCATGGAGGGCCAGCAGAAGCTGAAAGCGGCGCGTGTGCTGTGCATCGGGACGGGCGGGCTGGGATCGCCTATGGCGCTTTACTTAGCTGCGGCGGGCGTGGGGACCTTGGGTCTCGTCGATTTCGACGTGGTGGACTACACGAACCTGCAGCGGCAGATTATTCATTTCACGTCCGACGTGGGCCGGAAGAAACTGGATTCGGCGGCGGACAAGCTAAAGGCAATCAATCCGTATTTGAACCTGCGAACGTTTGATACTCGGCTGAGCAGCGCCAATGCGCTGGAGCTGTTCCGAGACTTCGACATCATTGCGGATGGCACTGACAACTTTCCGACGCGCTATCTGGTGAACGATGCGTGCGTGCTGACTGGTAAGCCGAACGTGTATGGGTCCATCTTCCGCTTCGAAGGGCAAGCCAGCGTGTTCGCGACAGAAGAAGGTCCGTGCTACCGCTGCTTATATCCTGAGCCGCCACCGCCTGGACTGGTTCCATCATGCGCCGAGGGCGGCGTGCTGGGAATTTTGCCCGGGCTCGTGGGAGTGATGCAGGCGACCGAGGTGATCAAACTGATCTTAGGCGTGGGCGAGCCATTGATCGGACGCTTGCTGCTGATTGATGCGTTGGGTATGAAGTTTCGGGAATTGAAGCTGCGGAAGAATCCGGATTGCCCGGTGTGCGGGACGCATCCCACGGTGACCAAGCTGATAGACTACAACGAGTTTTGTGGCATTCGTGGAGAGGAGAAGCCGGTGAGCAACGGTGTTCCCGAGATTCAAGTGGAAGATCTGAAGCGGCGCCTGGACGCGAAAGAAGACCTGTTCGTGCTCGATGTGCGCGAGCCGCACGAATACCAGATCTGCAACATTGGCGGATACCTGATTCCGCTGAACGATTTGCCGAAGCGGGTGAACGAACTTGATTCTAGCCGCGAGATCGTGGTGCACTGCAAAATGGGTGGGCGCAGCGCTAAGGCCGTGGCCTTCCTTCAGCAGGCGGGATTTCAGAAGGTACATAATCTGGCCGGCGGGATTACGGCATGGGCGGACCGGGTGGATCCGAAGGTGCCCAAGTACTGAAAGGCAGTTGCCAGTAGTCAGTTGCCAGTTCTGAGTGCAGGGAGCGCGAGAGCGCTCCCTCGACTGTTTGGGGCGTTTGCGTAGAGTGCATGAGCAAGCCTTTGCTTGACAAGCTTATATCCAAACAGCACAATCTCCCGTGCCCATCTATTCGGCTATATCCCCATCCCCACTGGATTAGCCGGGGCAATCACGTCCCAGTAAGTCGGTCGTATATGTCGCAAATTTAAAACCAAAGCGTATCGTTGCATTCCTGCGTTCCGGGTTTCATTCGTCAGGGAGGTGTTTGTGAAAAAGCTACTTGCAATAGCTCTTTGCGTCGTCATTCCCTGTAGCCTCTTAGCGGGAGATAACGCGTACAAAGTTACATATGACGGCGGATCGTTATCAGACCAGAAAGCCGGCACCGGCATGAAGCTGTTCATCGAATCGACGCAGATCCGACTGGTGCGGGACAAGGGAGACGTTATTGCGATCTCAGCATCGGCGATAACAAAGATAAGCTACGGTCAAGATGTACACCGTCGAGTGGGAGCCGCGATCGGTTTGGCCGTGGTGTCTCTTGGCATTGGTGCTTTGATGGCTCTCACGAAGTCGAAAAAGCACTACGTCGGATTAACTTGGGCCGATGGCGACAAGAAGGGCGGGTTCGCGATGCAATGCGATAAAAGTGACTATCGGGGAGTGCTAGCTGGGTTGGAAGGAGTCACCGGAAAGAAAGCGGCCGATTCAGATGCTATGACGGTGAAGAACTGATCCTCAACTCGTTTCTAAAGCATAAAAAAGGGAGCGCCCTGCCGCTCCCTTTTGTGCTGCCGGGTAGAGGCTGGCTATTTGCTCGATCCGGCTTGCATTTCGTCGCTGGACTGGCCGATCTGCAGGGCGTACTTCTTGCCTGAGAAGCGGGCGCCGGCTAGCGTGCGCTGGCCGTTGTCTCCGGTGTTCAAGACAGCGGCATTGTTGGGCGACGGCGCGCTCAGGTCAACCACCTTGGCCGGGACTTTCGCAATTACATTTTTGCCTTGCAGGATGGTGACCTGCACGTCGGTGCCGGTTCCGTCCCACAGCAGTTTGTAGTCTCCCGCCTTAAGATTGGTTCCATTGACTGTGGCCGGATTCAGCAGAGTCAATTCTCCCTTGGTCGCGGCAAATGCGCTGGACGCCAACAGCAGGGCCAATCCCATTACTAGAGTTTTCGAAACGGTTGCGAACTTCATGGTTGCTCCTTTGGTGTTTCCCGAACAAGTCGGGAATGGTTGGGGCGGCCCGGTTCGCAATTAAAGGAGAAAACTCTTGTCTTTCCCCAGGAATCGCCTACAATGCTGCCGCTGGGGTTAAGCACACCAGCCCACAAGCTGGCGCTTCCGCTATGGGGGTTCTCTCACCTGGGCCGCCAAACCGAGCGTGAGAGAATCCCCAAACCCCGCTAGTAATTTTTTTCCAAGACCAAAGTCACCTCTGCTCTGGTCTCCCCTTCGTCCACTCTTGCGATACGCAGGTTGTGCGCCGCAGGTTCCTTCGCGATTCTGTACGATTGGACGACTCAGTCTCGCCCGCGGTAGCAAGAAACCCAAATCAATCTTTCTGAAGGAATAAACAGATGTTGCATGTTGTCGCTAACCCGGCGTTCTTTTGAGGGAACGCGGAAGGCACCCTCTGCGTACCTTCTGGTGTCTGTAGCTATCTGTGTTTCGTTCGGCCGTCCGTTCGCCTGATTCTGGAGGAGGCGCTCGCATGCGTGAAGCCAATGATTGAGCTGATGCAGTTGCGCAAGGAATACGACAACCTGGTCGCGGTGGATGATCTGACGCTCACCGTGCCGCAGGGAGAGATCTTTGGATTGATTGGTCCGAACGGCGCAGGCAAAACTACGACCATCCGCATGGCTGCGGGCCTGCTCGCGCCGACGATGGGGCGCGCGGTGGTTGCAGGCGTGGATGTGGCGAAGGAGCCGGAACGCGCGCAACAGCACATTGGATATCTGGCAGACTTCTTTGCTTTGTACGAAGACCTGAAAGTCTGGGAGTACCTCGATTACTTTGCTCACGCCTACAACCTGCCCGAAAGCGAGATTCCCGGACGCATTAACGAAGTCATTGCACAGGTTAATCTGGAGGTCAAACGCGATCAGCTAATTCACGGCTTGTCGCGCGGTATGAAGCAGCGGCTTGGGATTGCGCGGGCAATCATCCATCGTCCAAAGGTGATGCTGCTGGATGAACCGGCGTCTGGGCTTGATCCGAAGGCGCGGCTCGAATTGCGCAACCTGCTGCGAGCGTTGCGAGATCAGGGTGCGACTATCCTGATCTCGTCGCACATCCTTACGGAACTGGAAGGCTTCTGCACTTCGATTGGGATCATGGAGCGTGGGCGGTTGGTGCGCAGCGGGAGCATCGAGCAGGTGACCGCAGCGGCTACGACAACCAGGCTAGTGCGGCTGAGCTGGGCGGGAGACTCGTCGGGGCTCGCACAAGAAAAGCTGAAGAGTGATGCGCGGATCTCTGAAATAAATCTGGGCTCCGGAAACGGCACGTTCCGCTTCAGTGGATCGGAAGAAGATCTCGCTCCGGTGCTGGCGGGGCTGGTTGCCATCAATGTGCAGGTGACTTCTTTTGGCGAAGTGAAGCAGACGGTCGAAGAGGTCTACATGAAGCTCTCGACCCACGAGGTGATGTGATGCCCAGAATCTGGAGTAATCCTGAGTTCATACGGCACCGGCGCGCGGAGTTGCGTCCTACACGGGCGATTACCGTAGGCGCAGTTGTGTTACTGCTGTGCGTGTTGACCGGACTGGCGTGCTGGAGTTCGCAGCAGCATCAACTCTTGAATGTACAGCAGGCGGCGCAGGAGTACGGTACGGATGCCTGGCAGCATCGACTAGATATTTTGCAGGACAATTTTGTGCGGCAGACGTCGCTCCTATTCTTTCGTTGGCTGGTCGGATTGCAGGCGGTAGCGTTGACTTTCTGGACGCTGTTTTCGTGCGCGCAGTCAGTTTCGGGCGAGCGCGATCGCAAGACCTGGGATTTCCAAAGGATCACGCGCATGACCTCGGCGGAGATCCTGATTGGCAAGTTGCTGGGCGAGCCGGTTCTGGTTTACTTCGCAGTGCTGTGCGCGGCACCGGTAACGCTGATCTCTGGACTGGTAGCGGGCCTGTCGCTCGGCACTGTACTGTCCATTTTTGTTTTTCTGGGAGCCATCTCCATCTTTCTTGGCCTAGGAGGCATGTGGCTTTCTACCCTGCTGGAGAGCCGCACGCGCGCGGTAGGGTTGATCGCCGCGTTAGCACTCTACGGATTCACTTTGGGGCTTTACAATTTCCGCGACAGCGGGCTGCCGGGACTTGCAGCAATGAGCCCACTGACGGGCGTCCTGGATGCGCTGGGTGAAACCGGGCCCATGAAGATTTCCCCGGTACTATTCAATTATCCGGTTTCCTGGCTGCTAATGACGGTTCTGCTGTGCGGGTCGTTTGGTGCGTGGCTCTGGCTCATGCTGGTGCGCAACCTGAAGCGGGATTATCCGGAGATTCGCCCACTGTCGCGTTGGGAAGCAGTGGGGTGCGCTGCCTTCTTGAATTTTTTGATTTACGCGCTGCTCAGTCCTGCGCCGCTTCACGACTCGCTTTCGGGAGTCGTTCGGCAGGGGCAGTTCGTTGATGCTAAAGTGGTCGCTCTCTTTGTGGTCGCGATGAATGGCCTGTTTCTGTTCCTGATGGGCCTGGCAACGCTGACTCCTCAGGAGAGATTGAAAGTCTGGCGGCGCACTGCAAATAAATCTGCGGTGTTCGCCGATGATGGACTGCCCTGGCCCTGGCTCGGTATGTCCGCAGTGGTCGCGTACGCGCTAATGGTTTGGGGGCTGCTGGCGTGGAATCACACGCTTCCGCTGGAGTCCACCACATTACAGGCAGCTGCAATCCGGCTGGTGCTGGTGCTGGTGTTCGTCACCCGCGACGTGCTGTTTTTGCAATGGTGCATGCTGACACGCTTGCGGCAGCCGGTGGTCAAGGGCGTACTGTTTCTTGCCCTCTACTACATGGCCGCGGGGGTAATGACGGGACTCGCGGCCGTTACTTCCGAGCATGCATCGCGCTTCGTGCTGGCCTTGCTGACGCCGGTGCAGGTCTTCGATCCGGAGATCAAAGGCATTGCTTTTCCGGGGATCACTTATGCGGGATTGCTGCTGCAGATCGGCGTGATTGGCATCATCGTCATGGCAATCAACAGCCGGCTGCTCCGACCAATGCGGAGCGGGGCGGCGGCATAGGTAGTTGCATTTCTAGTGATTTGCATACGCACGAAACGCCGATGCATACGATATTTTTTTCGCCCCTCTGGGGCTGGTTTTGCATTTAACTTTCAGTACCCACGGCTTACGCCGTGGGCTGCATTCTTCCGCCGCTTCGCGGCTGCTTTCCCATCGTTCTTCCCAACCGACACCTCGCGTTTCCCAAATCAATGCCTCGCGGCGATGAGGGTTAAGATCTCTTCAGGCAGGCGGTATACTCCTCCGGAATCTCCGGAGGTCAGAATGCCTCGCGCCACTTGGATGATTGCTGTTCTTTTTCTGCTTTTCACCGCCTTGGCCACTGCTCAGACGAGCAGTACAACAGCGTCCCCTGTGCCCGGCGCAGCCGTCAGGGCGCCGGCATTCGATGTGAATGCGGCAGTGGAGACCTACCTGGCGAAAATGTCTCCCGCGCAGCGGCGCGATCTACAGCTTATTTCGAAGGGGGCTATTGGCTCACCCTGTGGGATTTTCTTGCCAGTGCTGTAGTGATGTGGCTGCTGTTACAGTTCAGCTGGTCCGCTCGCATGCGCAATCTATCGGAGCGGATCACTCGCTTTCGTCCGCTCCAAACCGCGCTTTACTGGGTGCAGTTCATTCTTGTGACCTCGATCTTGACGTTCCCTCTGACGATATACGAAGGATATTTCCGTGAGCACAAGTACGGGCTATTGAACCAGACCTTCGGTGCCTGGATGAAGGATCAGGTTGTGGGACTTGCGGTCAGCCGTGGTGCTGGGAGCCATTGTGGTGGTGCCTCTGTTTGGGCTGGTACGGAAGCTGGGTAGAAGTTGGTGGGTTGCGGGAGCAGTTCTGATGATTGCTTTTCTTGCGTTCGTGAGCCTGATTGCTCCGGTTTATATTTTTCCGCTGTTCAATACATATACAAAGCTTGACGATGCGACGGTGCGGGATCCCATTCTCAGCATGGCTCGCGCGAATGGTATCCCGGCAAAAGATGTGTACGAGTTCGATGCGTCGCGCCAATCCAACCGGGTCAGTGCGAATGTGAGCGGGTTTGCGCAGACGCTGCGGATTTCTCTGAATGACAACTTACTGAAGCGCTGCACGCTGCCGGAAATTGAAACCACGATGGGCCATGAGATGGGACATTACGTGCTCAACCACGCCTACAAGGGAGTGGTCCTGATGGGAGTGGTTATGGTGATTGGTTTCGCTTTTGTGAACTGGGGGATCAGCTTCGCACTGGCGCGCTGGGGCCAAAGATGGGGCGTGCAGGGAATCGGTGACGTCGCCGTTCTGCCCCTGGCGGTGATCGTGTTTTCTGGTTATTTCTTTTTGATGACCGCCGTGAACAACACCATCACTCGCACGATGGAGTATGAAGCGGATATGTACGGGCTGAATTCTGCGCGGCAGCCGGACGGCGAGGCCAATGTGGATCTGTTACTGGGAGAGTACCGCAAAATGGATCCGGGGCCGATGGAGGAGCTTATCTTTTTCGACCATCCCAGCGGGCGTACGCGCATTACCGCGGCTATGAGGTGGAAGGCGGAGCATCCGGAGACTGCGTCGCCAGCAGAGATGGCGAGACCATTCCAGAGTGCGCAGTGATGCGTCGCGGAGACCTCAGCCGCCGGCCTTCTCCTCTCGCTGGTAAACGGAGGAGAAGGCCGACGCTGCCCGATGGCTATTTGTTGGTAGGCGGAGGAACGACCTCGTGGAGCCTGGGATTGTCGCGCATGTGGCTGAACTCCTCGTCTTTGTAGACATTCGCCATATTGCGATATCCCTCTTCCTTGGCTTTCTTCAGGCACTGCAGGCAGTTGTCCATGTCTCCACGTTTGGCATAGGCCTTGGCCAGTGAGTAGGCGTACTGCGCGCGTTCTTCAGGACTCAGAGATCTGGGCTGCGATGCCAACTTTGGATTCCTGGTTGAAGGCATCGGGATTGAGTTCCAAGGCACGAACATATTCGGAGATGGCGCGCTCGAACTTCTTCTGACTGAACCAGGCCGCACCCAGGTTGACGTGGTAAGTGGAATGGGTCTCATCTAAGGCGACAGCCTTCTTGAAGTATTTCGCCGCGCCGCCGTAGTTCTTTCGCATGTACTCCACGGCGCCGATGTTGTTGATCGCCTCGGCATACTTCGAGTTAATCTTGGAGGCTTTCTGAAAGCTTGTCTTGGCCGCGTTCAGCTCATTGTTCTTGAGTTGGGCGAGACCGAGCTTGTTGTAGAGGTTGGCGTTCCGGCTATCTTTCTTAAGTGCCGCCTGGAAATAATCGATGGCTAGTGAATAATTCTTTTGGCCGCGCGCTTCGTCGCCGGCTTTCTCGAGCTCGGCGACACTCATAGCTTTCATTTCGACACGGGATTGCTGTTGCGGGATGTCCATGGCGATGGCGTAAGCACCAAGTGTGACCAGCATCACGGCTAAAAGGATTGAGAATGTGATCTTGCGCATAAACTGCCTCTTTCTGCGGAGCTGCTCTGTCCCGGGCTCTTCGCCTCGGCGATTCGCTCTGCGATTGCCCTTGTTATGCGCCCGTTTCCGATGGGCTACAACGCTATAGCCGCTAACGCGAGGTTAAGAGCACGTCGAATGCCGGCGTGGCTCATCGGATGTTCGGAAGGTATAGCACTTGCGGCGCGCTGTTGCGTTTTTACTCGTCCGTTTGCGACAGGACGAAAATGGGCCGTTACAGGGGTTACATAACGGGTTGCATGAACCATCTTGGGGAAACGAGCGTATAACTGAATCAGAAGGCGCACTAGATCAGTAAGGAGAACCGGGTGCCTTCGCTCACAGCAGAGTCGACGCGATGGGAAGCCGAACGGGCTGAGTTGCAGACCGTATTGCAGGCTCCTATTTTTGTCCGCTCGCCCGCATTAAGCCATCTGCTGTCCTACCTTTGCGAGAAGACTTTCGCGGACGAAACCGATCAGATCAAGGAGTACACCATCGCGCTCGATGTATTCGAGCGCCGGGATTCGTTCGATCAGGACACGGATTCCATCGTGCGGGTTGAGGCGAACCGGCTGCGCAAGCGGCTGCGTGAGTACTACGCGCACGACGGCGCGAGTGATCTGATTCGGATCACGATCCCGGTGGGGCAGTATGTGCCCTCATTCGAGAAGGTAGCTGTTTCAGCGCGGGAAGTGCTAGCTCCAGTGTCGGCAGAGACGCAGCAAGACGCTCTGGGACGAGAATGGTACCGGCGCAGCTGGATGATTGCTGCAGCGGTGGCGCTGATGGTTGCAGCTGTGGCTGCGGGTTTCCTGCTTCGCGACAAATATGGAGGCAAGCCGAGGATCGTTCCAGCAGCGCAGCTGGCGAGCGAGCCGACGGTCGGTCTGCCCGTGGGAGAGGAAATTCACATCCTTGCGGGCTCGAGTCGCAAATATGTGGACCACGCCGGAAAGGTGTGGGGCCCGGATGCGTTTTTCACGGGCGGTCCCCGGTCGCAAGTTCGGTGCAGCACATCTGGCGCACGCAGGACCCCATGATTTATCGCAACAGCCGGTTGGAGATTTCTCCTACAACTTTCCTTTGAAGCCGGGGATTTATGAACTGCGCCTGCACTTTGCCGAAACCTTCTATGGACCCGAGAACTCGGGCGGAGGAGGCGAAGGCAGCCGCACGATGAGCGTATCCGCGAACGGGCAGGTATTGCTGCATGACTTCGATGTGCTGGCGGATGCGGCGGGCGATCGCACGGCTGACGTCAAAGTGTTTCCGAATATCTCCCCTTCGAGCGATGGGCAGTTGCGTCTGGCGTTTTCTTCCGGACACAGCGGGAGTGCGATTGTGTCAGGGATCGAGATTCTGCCGGGGGTTCGGGGACAGATCCGTCCGGTACGCATTGTCGCTCGCGATGCCCCTTACTATTCCGATGACAGCCGCTGGTGGAGTCCTGACATGTACTTCAAGGGAGGGCAGCTGAGGGCGAGCCAGGAGCCGGCTGAGGGCACGGACGATCCGGAGTTCTATGAAACGGAACGCTGGGGGCATTTCTCTTATGCCATTCCCGTGGCGGCGGGGAAGTATGCGATCACGTTGCATTTCATCGAACGGAACAATGCGGTTGGGGCGGCTGAGAGTTCGGGCGCAAAAACTGAGGATCGGACTTTTGATGTGTTTTGCAATGGAAAGGCAATTTTGCGCAAGGTCAACATCCGCGACAGAGTTGGGGAGAATCGGCCTTTGGTGGTGAGGGTCAAAGGGCTGGAGCCTAATGCGCAGGGGAAGTTGCTGATGGAGTTTGTGCCGGTCACGCGATATGCGACCGTGCGCGCGATTGAGGTTGTGGCGGAGTAATGAGCCTGTCGAAGTGAGCTAGACTGGACAGCCGAGGCTGCGCTCTAACAGAAAAACCTGGACAGCCTGAGAGGCTGTCCCTACGTGGCTATTGCTTGCCAAGGATTCCCATTCTCTTCCCTACAACCTTTAGCACGTCCAAGGCTTTCTCTAACTCTTCTTTGGTGTGCGTGGCCGTCATGATCGTGCGGATGCGGGCCTTGCCTTCGGGGACGGTGGGAAAGGCGATGCCTGTGCCCAGGACGCCTTCTTTGAAGAGCTCGCGGGAGAAGTCCATGGTGAGCTTGCCGTCGCCAATGATGATGGGGGTGATTGGAGTTTCGCTGGCTGGCGTCGTTTTGCCTCCGATGTCGAATCCCAGCAGGCCCAGTTCTTTTTTCCAGAAGCGCGTGTTCTCCCAGAGTTTTTCCATGCGCTCCGGTTCCTGCTCAAGCACGTCGAAGGCGGCAATGCAGGTGGCTGCGACCGACGGTGGATGCGAGGTGGAGAACAGGAAGGGGCGGGCGCGGTGGTATAGGAAGTCGATCAGGTCGCGCGTGCCGCAAACGTATCCGCCCAGCGCGCCGATCGCTTTGGACAAGGTCCCTACCTGAATGTCAACGCGGCCATGCATGCCGAAGTGATCGATGGTGCCGCGGCCGTTGCGTCCCAGAACGCCCGACGCATGGGCATCATCCACCATCATGATGGCGCCGTATTTTTCGGCAAGATCGCAGAGAGCGGGTAGCGGGCCGATATCGCCGTCCATGGAGAAGACGCCGTCGGTGATGAGCAACTTTTTGCCGGGTTCATTCTTGATGCTGGCTAGCTGCTCTTCCGCGTGGGCAATGTCTTTGTGGCGGAAGACGAGGATCTTCGCTTTGGAGAGGCGCGCGCCATCGATGATCGAGGCATGATTCAGCGCGTCGGAGATGATGAAATCATCTTTGCCCAGGACAGCGGAAACCGTACCCGCATTGGCGGCGAAGCCGGATTGGAATACTACGCAGGCCTCAACATTTTTGAAGCGGGCGATCTTCTCTTCCAGCTCCATGTGGATCTTCATCGTGCCGGCGATGGTGCGCACGGCGCCTGAACCGACGCCGTACTTGCGGGTGGCTTCGAGGGCGGCTTCGCGCAGCTTGGGATGCGTGGTGAGTCCCAGATAGTTATTCGAAGCGAGGTTGATGACCTTCTTGCCATCGAAGGTGCAGACCGCGGCTTGCTCGTCATCGAGCACGCGCAATTTGAAGTGCGTGCCTTTGGTTTTGAGTTCGTCGAGCTGATCAGTCAGATAAGAAAGCGGATTGGTGCGGGTTGCGGTGGTCATGGGAGCCTCACGATCTTGTCTGCCGCGGATTCAGACGGATCAACACGGATGGGGTGATTCCCAACAGTTTATCTCGTCGTCATGCTCGTAGCGGTGTTTTTCGCAAAGGGTCGGTGTCGACCCGTACTGAGATCCACGATTGCCTTCGGCATGGCAGGATCAGAAGCCAATTGGATTTCCCGTCGCCAGGCTGGCTTCGCACAGGCGCTTCATCGATTGAAAAAACTCTTGCTCGCCCGGCGTGAGAATGTCGCTGGAATGGAGCACCAGATTGACTTCCTTGAGCAGTTCGGGCGTCTGTTTGGCGGGCACCCAGTCGCCAGTGTGGGTTCCGTCGTACACGACTTTCTTCAGCAGGATGGGGAACTTGGGCCCGGGATTGCCTTGCAGTCCGCGAACGAATTCGCGAACGTTGCGGATGCGGGTGATGTTACCCAGGAACTCGGAGACCAAATACCCTTCGTGTTCGCAGGCCTGCTGTACCCATTTGTCATGGGCATCCCATTCGGCCTGATCGGGGTCGCCGGTTAGCGATGGGGCACTGCTCTCGTCCCAGGTGAAGCGGTCAGGGAAAGGGTGCGGCTTGCGGGCTTTGCCATCGCGGATACAACTGCACCGGACGTATGCGTCTAGGCTCATCGAAATGCGCACAAACTCTCACCACAGGGGGCACAGAGGAACACAGGGGAGTTCACCTTACTCCATTGGGATAGACCAGGATTTTGCTGGCTTCGCCCGTCTTTAGGCGCTCCATCGCCTGGCCGAAGTCTTTCATCGAGATACGATCGGTGATGACTGGGTGCAGGTTGAGCTTGCCGTTCTTCAGCAACGCGGTCATCTGGTACCAGGTCTGATACATTCGGCGGCCATTGATTCCCTGGACGGTGATGCCTTTGAAAATTATGTCTTCGGAAAAGTTTAGCGAGATCGGCTTGGAGGTCAGGCCCAGCAGGGAGATGCGTCCGCCGCGGCGGACGATGTCGAAGGCGGTACGGATGGAGTCGGGATGTCCGGCCATTTCCAGGACTACATCGACTCCGAGCCCGCCAGTCTTTTCCATGATGATGGCGTCGACGTCTTCTTTCGCGGGATTCAAGACGTAGTCGGCCTGCATCTCGCGGGCGATCCGGGCGCGGTGCTCATTGACTTCGATGGCGAAGACGGAGGTGGCGCCTACCGCTTTGGCGACCGCGATGGAGAACAACCCGATGGGGCCGCATCCGGTGATGGCTACAGTCTTGGCGGCGATCTCTCCAGCAAGAACGGTGTGAACCGCGTTGCCGAGTGGATCAAGGATGGAGGCATACTCCAGTGGGATGGAGGGATCGAGCTTCCAGATATTCGATTCCGGGATGACGACGTATTCTGCGAACGCGCCATCGGTATCTACGCCGATAATCTTCACGTTCTGGCAGATGTGGGCTTCACCGGTGCGGCACTGCAGGCACTTGCCGCAAGCAACGTGCATTTCGGCGGAAACAAAATCGCCTTCGCGCACGCTGGTGACTTCGTCACCGAAGGCGACCACTTCTCCGCAGAATTCGTGTCCCGGGATAAGCGGTGGATGGATGCGGTTCTGCGCCCAGCGGTCCCAATTGTAGATGTGGAGGTCGGTGCCGCAGATGGATGCCACTTTGACTTTGACCAGCACGTCGGTGCGCCCGAAGCCTGGGATCTTCACTTCACGAACGTCAGCACCCGGCGCTGCCTCAGGCTTTACGACCGCGAGCATGGTTTCCGCCATAAAGGCCACCTAACCAGGCCAAATTTCAGCAAAGCACAAAACGTATGATTCTAGCACTCTGGGGAGATTTGCCTGTGATTGCACAACAGCGCTGGCCCGTTTGGCATCGAAGATTCGTGCCCCTGACTTGGAGGGTGGTTCGTGCACCGACAACCCGTTGCTATCCTGCTGTTTCTGCTCTGCACTTGCTTATCGCCTTTTGCTTCAGCCGCTCCGATAAAAGTTAAATATAAGGAAGGCGTCACTCATGGCTTTCTGGTTCTCAGCACGGAGGAGGGCACTCCCATCGCTTACGGCGACTCCACCGAAGTGGTGCACGGCAATAACGTCACCACCCATCTGATTTACCACTTCAAAGACGGTTCGCTGGAGCAAGAGGACCTGGTGTTCTCGCAGCGGGGAGAGTTTCGGCTGATTACCTATCACCGGATTGAGAAGGGGCCGAGCTTCAAAAACGAGGAGGAGCTTTCCGTTGACGCCCGCTCGGGACAGGTGAACGTGAAGTACACCGATGACAAGGGCAAGGAGAAGTTCGAGAGCGAGAAGATGAAGCTGCCGCCGGACCTGTCAAATGGCTTGGTGCTGACGGTGCTGAAAAATGTTCCTGAAAACGCCAAGACGGAGCTTTCGTATGTCGTCGCAACTCCGAAGCCGAGGATTGTTAAGCTCGAAGCGACTCCCGTGGGAACGGAGCCCTATACGATTCTTGCGTCGAAACGCGAAGCCCTGCACTTCGCGATCAAAGTCGATATCGGCGGCGTGGCTGGGGTGATTGCGCCATTGGTGGGTAAGCAGCCGCCTGATAATCACGTGTGGATCTCGCGGGGAGACGCTCCCACTTTTGTGAAATCGCTCACACTCTCCTATATGGGTGGTCCGATGTGGCGTACCGAGTTGGCATCTCCGGTGTGGCCGGAGAAGGGGCAGGAAGAAAAGAAAGAAGAAGGCAAAAATCAGAAGAAATAGCTGCGGCATCGGCGGGGTGCGCTTGCGGGGCAAATTTTGTTTGCTTCTTGTAATGTCTCGCAATGGCAGGCGCGACATGGACCACCACTACCGGAGAAATGTCGAAATTGAGCTCCTAGCTCGCAGGCTTGTAGGTTTTTGGAGCTACAGTTTTGTACTCTTCGGATTTTCCGCGCGCGATGCTCAGCGTCTTCCAGTTGCTGGAGCGCAGATGCTTGGCTAAAAAGACGATCTGGCCGATGTGCTGCGCGTAGTGGGCGATCTGGCGATTGATGGCCTGGAGAACAGTGTGGGGCTCGCCACGGATCTCGACGGTACGCATCACGTCTTCCGGATTCAGGGGATTGATGGCGTTGAAGACGCAAGTCCATCCTTCTTCCCACCAGGTCATTACTTCCGCGCGGGTGGTGGCGGGGCTCAGTGCGAACTCGCGATCGCGAAAGCGGTTCGGCTTCTCGCCATCCGAGGTAAGGAAGTCTGTAAAGCGCGACCGCATATTTCCCGCGATGTGCTTGACCAGGATAGCGATTGAGTTCGCCTCGGGATCGAGCGTGACGAAGAAATCCTGATCGTTTAGTTGCGACATGGCGCCTTCGCCCATGCGCTTGTGGCCGCGCAATTGTCGGCGGGCCTCCTCGAGATAGTGTGCTGATGCATCGGTCATGAGTCCCTCAATTTTGTAATTGGGTAATTGAGTAATTGGGGAATTTAACTACAGGCTTGGGGACGCCGCGTTCGGATTGCTCAGCTCATTTCTCCCCATCCTCCGCCTCCGGGTGTTTCGATTCTAATGCGCTCGCCCTTGCGCAGGCGCGTGCTGAATTTGCCGGGTATCTCTTCCTGGTGACCATCCTGCCTTGTGATGAGCGCCTTGCCAGGAGCGCCATCCGCGCCACCTGCTAATCCCCATGGCCCACGCTTGCGCCGGTCGGCGAGCAATGTGACATCGCAGTCGCAGAGGACTTCGATTTCGCGCACGATACCATCCCCACCGTTGAATTTCCCTCTACCGCCGCTGCCGGTGCGCAACGAGTACGACCGCACGCGCAAAGGATAGGCATACTCCAGCGCTTCGGCGGGAGTGTTCAGCGAGTTCGTCATGTGAGTATGGATTCCGGAAACACCGGGCTTGCTGGGACGCGCACCCATCCCGCCGGCGATAGTTTCGTAGTAGGTGAAGGGCTCGCCGGTGCGGGGATCGATGCCGCCGATGGTGAGATTGTTCATGGTGCCGGAAGCAGCGGCGGGGATACGATCCGGAACCGCCTGGGACAGTGCGCGCAGAAGCACGTCCACGATACGCTGCGACGTTTCCACATTTCCGCCGGCAACGGCTGCTGGAGGTTTGGCGTTGACAATCGTTCCCTCGGGGGCAATGACCTGGATCGGGCGCATGAGACCTGCGGCCGCGGGAACATCTTCGGTGAGCAGACATCGGAACACATAGAAGCATGCCGAGTAGGTGATGGCCGCCACTGCATTGATACTGCCCTGGACCTGGGGATCGCTTCCGGTGAAATCCACGGTGACGAGGTGCGGGCGGGAAGCACTGCGTTTGGCGGCATGGACTGTTATTTTCACCTTGATCTTGATCGGGTCGTCCGTGATGCCGTCGTTGTCGAGAAAGTCCTCGGCCGAATATTCTCCGGGCGGGACCTGCTGCAGGAACGCTCGCATCAGCTCTTCGGAATAGCGCTGCAACTGCGCCGCGGCCTCGGTGCAGCGCGCGAGACCGTACCTCATGCTGATGTCCCGAAGCCGTTCCGCGCCGGTATGGCAGGCTGCGATCTGTGCGCCGAGATCGCCTTCGCGCTCGTCCGGCGTGCGCACATTGGTCAAGAGCAAGGCAAGAACCTCGTCATTTTTGGAGCCCGCGCGCAGGAGTTTCACGGGAGGGATGCGCACGCCCTCCTGGTAGATCTCGCGACAGAGTCCCATGGAGCCGGGGTAAGCGCCGCCCACATCCGCATGATGGGCGCGCGAGGCCACGTAGAAGTCGGGATGCCGCTTGGCGCGGGGACCAGGTTTCGCTAGGTTCACGAAAACCGGGGCAACGAGGGTGATGTCGGGCAAGTGAGTGCCGCCGCGAAAAGGATCGTTGAGCATCACGACGTCGCCATCGTGCATAGGACCGGACGCAATTGCCGCTGCGACCGACATTGGCATGGATCCCAGATGCACGGGCATGTGGTCACCCATAGCGATGACCTGTCCTTCGCGATCGAAAACGGCGCACGAATAATCGCGTCGCTCCTTGATATTGGGAGAAAAAGCCGTGCGACGGAGCGCCGCGCCCATTTCCTCGGCAATGGAGTGAAAGATGCTCTTGAAGATTTCGAGTTCGATCGGATCGCGCGGCATGACGCGCAGTGTAATGGATTCTCGGGCGCAGTTGCATGGCAAGCTGCCCGCCATCATTCACAGCTCGTATGGTCTTCGCCAATTCTCATGGCTGTGGCTAGGTGCTCGTGCCAAGCAAAATTGTTGATTTGAGTGAGAATTTTATTGACAGTTCTTTAACTCTGCCTCAATATCTTGTGTTATATGGCCTCCCGGTACGATAAGTAGGGTTGGCCTTTCAGATTAAGGGCCCAAAGTGGTTACCCCTTGCAAGGGAAAATCGTTTACGGAGGCACCTTCAATGGCAACGAAGAAGAAGGCAAAAAAGAAGAAACACTAACTGTAAGCGAGACACTACCTCGCATACACCACGGTTTTTCACTGGCCTCTCGAGAGAAGCACCTCTTGAGAGGCTTTCCCGTTTTGAGTGCCTAGCCGCGCAGCAGGCCCAAATCAGTTTCGTGGATGCGCGAAATTCTGCGACGCGCGCTTCCGGCCTGTGTCACAATAGGCGAAACCTGCGGCCCCTGGCCGCCCTCGCTGAAGATGGCTATGCGAAAAAGAAGCCCTGCCAAACAGAAGGCCGATGAAGTTCTGATTCCCGACAAACTTTATTTCCGCATCGGAGAGGTTGCGAGCCTCTGCCGCCTTCCTGCTTATGTGCTGCGATTCTGGGAGTCGGAGTTTCCGCAGCTGAAGCCGGTCAAAAGCAGCACGGGACAACGCATGTACCGCAAGCGTGACGTGGAAAACGTGCTGCGGATCAAGCAGCTGCTGTACGAGCAGGGGTTCACGATTTCCGGCGCGCGGCAACAACTCCGAGCCGAGACGAAATCCGACAAGACGCAGAGCGCGATTCCGTTCCCGTCCACCTCAACGCCGGAGATCCAGAACATCCGGCGAGGGTTGCGCGAAATTCTGGATCTGCTTTCCAGCCGGCGCACAGGATAATCCGCAGGCAGTTTGTTCGGCTTTCGTAACACAAAGCAATCTTCGGCGCGGTTCCTTGCAATCTCGTAGAAAATCGGCTCAATAATGAGGGGGAGAGGAGTGGCTCCGGACGATTGTCCGAAGTGTGGCGGCTCTGGGTATGTAGCGAAGCCGGTCGAGCTGAATGGCAAGACCGAAGGCGTAGCTTTTATCCAGATCAAATGCCCCGCTTGCGGAGGAACCGGCCGGAAACGCGCAATCTCACCTGAAACCGCCGGCTGACCGCACGGCCTGCGGTGCTTGCGAAACGTACGGAACCCGGGCCGCCATACTTCCCGTCCTACAATGTGGACGGTCCGGGGCCGTACGGAAGAGCTGGAGTTCCGTTTCTTTCCTTTTCAATTGATCAAGCGATTCCCGCGGCTTTTGCGCCAGCCTTGCGCGGGGGAGTGGCAGTCTCCACGCGATTTCTGCCGTTGGCTTTGGCGCGGTAGAGAGCTTTGTCGGCGGCTTGCAGGACCGCATCGGGATCCGATTGCCTCTTTGCCGAGCTGGCCACACCGATACTCACCGTGACCGAAGTCGACGCGGGTTCGGAGGCAGGTGGCTGGGCGAGGTCACGAATGGCTTGTCCCTTGCTGGTGCGGCGGCGAGTGCGATCGGTGCGGCGATCCGGACCGCGGGGCGCCACGCGGCGATCGTGGCCACGCAGGCGAAATTCCGAAGCCTGGATGTTCTCCCGCAGCCGCTCGAGATGGTCGAGCACGTCGGAAGTGTTTTTGCCCGGGAACAGGATATTGAATTCTTCTCCACCGCAACGGTAAGCGCGGCCGCCTCCAGTCACTCGAGCCAGATTGGATGCGACCAGGCGCAAAACCTGATCGCCGGTGTCATGTCCGTAGGTGTCATTGAATTTCTTGAAATGATCGATGTCGACGACGGCAATGGAATAGGGCTGCTGCAGCCGCTGCATGGAATCGTTGAAGGCGCGCCGCGAAGGTAGCGTAGTTAACTCGTCATGGTAAGCGAGCAGATAAGAACTCTCGATGACGGAAGTGAAGAGAATGCAGGCAGCGGTCGCGGCATACAGCGTGGCGAGCCGTGGGTTGGTGGCGAAGTGCAGGGAGAGGAAAAAGGCGGAAAGCGCCCAAATCAACGCGCTCTCGACTGGCTTGCGGATCAACAGAAAACGAATCAGAAGAAAAGCCGCCGCGGCCGCGAAGATTACAAGCGTGTAGTTGGGCAGAGTTATGCTTGTGCCGAGGTGGCGCGGGTGGGCGGCAGAAGGAAGCCCGGTTTCAGCGGTACGGCAGAGCACCGCGACCACCGTAGCTTCCACAAAAAGAAACAAGCTCACCGGCCCAAGCGATTGGACGGTGAAACCGCGCTCGTGCATGAGCGCAATCAGGACAAAATTCAGCGGAACCAATACCGCCACGGCATCGGCTGCGGTGATCAGTACAGGCATCTGTGCTCCGCCCCAGAGGGCGATCGCACTTTCCGCCATGAACAGAACGCAAAGCGCCACGAAAATGCGGCTGGAATGGAAGCGCCAGGCCAGCAGCATGCCTCCGGCCATAGCGCAGTAATAGAGAAAGCTAAGAGCGGGCAGAGCAAGCGTCAGCCAGCCTAGGGAGACGAGGGCAATCACGCCTAGCACTAGCGCGCCTCCCGGCAGCAGCAGAGATCTCAGGATAGTTTTGCTCAGGGAATTCAGAGCTTACTCCTGCACGGAATGCCGCATTCTGGAATTATCTCCGTTGGGCGATGCGGAAGGAATTGGCGGAGCAGGTTCGGAGGCCTGCGTTCGGATTTGAAACGGCTGCCCATTTCCGGAACCCCATACCTTCGTGCCCAGCGACTTCCGGCTGCACTTCAGTATTTTCTAAATAGACTGGGCTGTTCGATTAAGGACGGCTCAATATTATGCGAATTCTTATTGCAGAAGACGATGAAGCCCTAGCCAGATTCGTACGCCAAGGTCTGGAAGCAGAGCACTATTCGGTGGATGTGGTGGCCGATGGGGAGCAGGCGCGCACGGCGGCGATCGAGCGGGCCTACGACACGGTGATTCTAGATCTCAACCTGCCCAAACTGGATGGAGTCAGCGTGCTGCGGCAGCTGCGGATGAAGAAGCCGAGCCTGCCGGTGCTGATACTTACGCAGCGCACCAAGGTGGAGGATCGGGTGGTTTGCCTGGACACCGGGGCGGATGACTACCTGGCGAAACCCTTCTCGTTTTCCGAACTGTCGGCGAGGCTGCGGGCGCTGCTGCGCCGCAGCCATTTGCCTTCGGAATCAGTGTTGGTGGGGGGAGATTTGAAACTGGACCGGGTGCAGCGGATTGTGGAGCGCTCGGGCAAGCGAATCGAACTCACGGTGAAGGAATTCGCGCTGCTCGAGTACCTGATGCACAACGCCGGGCGGGACGTCACGCGCGCCATGATCATCGAGCATGTGTGGAATCTGTCCTTCGATACGACGACGAACGTAGTCGACGTCTATATCAATTATGCCTCAGCCCAGGTCGACCAGCGCAAGGTGGGCAAGTTGGCAATGGCGATTCAGGTGGCATTTCAGGAACTCGGAGTCTTTTCCGCGTCTACGACCAAAGTTCCTATCGCGATCGATGAGCCGATGCCATTCAGCACGGTGCAGGCCATCGAGAACGCGAAGCGCACGACCGAGCTGGGTCGTATCTCATCGCCTCCTCTGGATGCACTCAGAGCGTCGTCGGAGGAGGCCAACCTCTCTGCGCTTGAGGCAGAACTGCAGCACGCTCTGCAAAAGGAAATCGCGATGCACTCCGTCTCGGTGCACCGGGAGAGCGAAGGGCTGGTCATCAGCTTAAGAGAATTTGGATTTTTTGATAGTGGCTCGGCCAGTCTCAGGCCTGCCGCAGTGCCCGCGGTCGACCGCATTGCATCGATTCTCGCGATTCGCACCTGCCGGATTCGGATTGAAGGTCATACCGATAATATTCCGATTCACACTCCGCAGATGGCTTCGAACTGGGAACTGTCGACGGCCCGCGCGACTGAACTGGTGCGGTATCTGATTGTGCGCTACAACTTCTCTCCCGATCGTCTGGCAGCCGCGGGATATGCCGAGTATCACCCCATTGCCAGTAACGGCAACGCCCAGGGGCGCGCACAAAACCGGCGGGTCGATCTGATGATTCTGGCCGGGCATCTCGAACGCAAGGATGCGCTCGCCGACAACTCGCGTTCCAAGCCTTCAGCCGGTGCGGGTTCATCGGCTTTGCCCCGCTAAAGCCAAGCGGCTCGGTGGCCGATGAATTCCTGAGAGCAAACATTTTTTCCCTGCGGAGCAATTGTGACGGGCCCGAGTTCCACTTCTGCGAGGCGCTGCGTGTGAGTGCGATTGCAGCGCAGGTCGCCGCTAGTTTTGAAGGTCCACCGGATCCCGATCTGGTACGCATTCGCGATCTGGTGTACGAGGAAGCGGGCATCTTCCATCCCGACAGCAAGCTTCGTCTGCTCTGGGAACGCTGTGGCCGCCGGATGCAGGAGCTGAAGACAGAAACGATGCGCGAGTACTTCGAGTGCCTCACCTTAAAACCCAATCGGCAGGCGGAACTGGTGGCCCTGCTCAATGAGATTACGATCGGGGAAACCTGTTTCTTTCGCAACCAGTCGCAACTGGATGCGGTGCGCGATCTGGTAATTCCGAAAATCATCGAAGCGAAGGCGAAGCTGCCCATCCGTCGCCTGCGGATCTGGAGCGCGGGATGTTCGACCGGCGAGGAATCCTACACATTAGCGATGTTGTTCTTGGAGGAATCACAGGGCCGCCTCCGCGACTGGAGGTTCGAAATTGTGGCCACCGACCTGAACGAGCGCTCCTTGACTCACGCCAAGGACGGCGTCTACGGGAGCTACAGCACCCGCAAGTTGAGCACCTATTACCGGGAGAAATATTTCTCACCTGAGGGCGAACAACTGAAAGTGCAACCCTCGGTGCGGAAGCACGTAAACTTCATGCGTCTGAACCTGTCCGAGGATGCCTGCATGGCGTTGATGAAGAGCGTGGACATCATCTTCTGCTGCAACGTGCTCATTTATTTCAATCTGGCATCGAAGGGGCGAGTCATTCAGCACTTTTATAACAAGCTTCTTCCCCACGGCTATTTGTTCCTGGGGCCTTCCGAGTCGCTGTACGGCGTGACCGAAGACTTTCGCCTGGTTCACCTCCCTGGTGCGACGGCGTACGTCAAAGGAGAGCGCTCCCTGGCGGGAAGGCAGGGTTCATGAGCGCTACGACGACCACCAACAGTCCGGTGCTGGGACGAGTGAAGGATCTGAAGTAGATCCCGACCATTCCCCCGGTGCTGGCACCGTTGCTGCGCTATCTGGAGCAACCGGTCGAAGATCTCGACATTCAGAAAGTCACCGACATGATCGCGCAGGACAAGGCGCTGGCCGCGCAGTGTCTGAGAATGGCTAACAGTCCGCTATTCGGTCGATTCCAGAAAGTGGACTCGCTCCGCACGGCCGTCCTGGGGTTAGGGTTCCAGCGGGTGAGCGACATTGCGATGTCCTGCGGTGTTCTCAATCTCACACCTAAGGATAGCGGCGGGATAGATCCAGTTGTGTTCTGGGAACACTCGCTGGGATGCGCGCTGGTCTGCCGGCATTTTGCGCGCACCATCTCATATGCAGATCCGCGAAAAGCGTATCTTGCCGGGCTTCTCCACGATCTTGGCATCATCGTCAACCTGTGGAGTTTCCCCGGGGAATTCCGCGGCGTTGTCGAACGCGCTCGCAGCGAGCGCATCCCACTGCATGAAGCCGAGCAAAGCGTTCTCGGTTTTACGCACTGCGACAGCGGAGGCCTGCTGGCGGAGAATTGGCAACTCGCCCCAGATCTGTGTGCAACGAATCCAGCGAGCATGCTCCCCTGATTGCCGTGGTAGAACTCGCCGATCTGCTGTGCCGCATGAGCGGTCTGAATTACGGCTATTTCGAAAATCGGCAGGTAAATGTGCTGGAACAGAGGGGTTTTGCTGTGCTGTTGGAGAAGTTTCCTGCCCTGCGGGACGTCGATTGGGCGCGCCTGACGTTCGAACTCGACTCCTACATGGATGAGGTGCACAGCCTGGTGCATGCGATTTACCGCAAATGATAGAGAGTGATTCAACCCGCTCACTGGCTCGCATCCTGATTGTGGACGACAGCGCTTTCATGCGCATCGCGCTGGCGCGCATGATCAAATCGGAAGCCGGATTCGAAGTGGTTGGAACGGCGTGCACGGGGGCGGACGCTCTAGAGAAGATTGCTGCATTGGATCCGGATGTGGTCACTCTGGACGTGCAAATGCCAGGAATGGACGGATTGGAAGCATTGCGTCACATTATGGCTGAGTTCCCGCGTCCAGTCATTATGGTCAGCGCGGCCACTGAGAAGGATGCCGAAGTTACGTTCAATGCCCTGAGCGCCGGGGCGTTCGATTGCGTTCCCAAGCAGATGTCGTCCTCATCGCTCGAGATCGCGCACATCCGTTCGGATCTGATCTCGAAAATTCATGCCGCCCGCGAAGCGCGGCATCCGCCATTACCGCATTCGCTTTGCCGGAAACCCCCGCAGGCCGCTCATCAAAGAGGTGCAGATTTTCGCGGTGTGAATCCAGCCATTGTGGCAATTGGGACCTCGACCGGCGGACCGAGAGCTCTGGAGCAAATCCTTCCCCGGATTCCCGGAGACTTTCCTATTCCCATTATGATCGTGCAGCATATGCCCGCGAGCTTTCTCGCCTCGTTTGCACAGCGATTGCAGTCCCTCTGCGCAATTGAGGTTCACGAAGCCAGGGATAAAGAAATCATTCGCCCCGCCACGGTTTATGTCAGCCCGGCTGGGCTGCATATACGCGTGCAGAGAGGCTCGCCTGGGTCGCAGGCTTTCATTTCGCTCGACAGAAATCCAGCGGACGGGCTGCACATTCCTTCCGCTGACGTGCTCATGGAATCCGTTGCAAAAGTTTACGCAAGCCGGGCTATGGGAGTGATCCTGACCGGCATGGGCTCCGATGGTTCACAAGGAATGAAAGCGATTCATCACGCAGGAGGGCTCACCATTGGAAGGATGAGGCGACCTGCACGGTTTACGGCATGCCGCGTGCCTGCGCTGAACTGGGGGTCCTGATCCGTGTCGTCCCATTGTCGGAAATTCCGGGTGAACTCCTGCGAGCTGTGCGGCGCCGCATGCCGGCATAACCCTCATTTGAGTGCACTTAGCACCGTCTCGAAGGGGTCGAGCACAACCTTTCGCGTTCCAGCGGGCGCGGAGAGCCGGAATGCCGTCTCCTGCCCATCGGCAAACACTCGGCCCAGCAAGACGTATTGCTTACCCGCAGCCACCGCGTATATCGGAAGCGATGTCACCAGGTCCTCGGGTGCCTGTTTTTGCAAAATGGTTCCGGTCACCGTAACACCGCTTGGCTTAGCGGAAAACTTCACGCCTTTCAGTTCAAACCTGGGAAGCGAAATGCCGTTGACCCATCCCTTCAGAAACCAATCCAGCGACTTTTTCTGTTCGTAACGGAGAGAAGGCGGAAGCTCTTCGGCGAAGACATCCATCAGTTCCCTGGTGCTGATCGCCCGGCCCTCGTATCGCTGGCGAACTCTTCGGAGCGCTCGGACAAAAGGTTCGTCTGAGTTCCCTGCACCGCGACCCTTGCCTTGGGAGCTCTCCGCATCCTTGAGCATCGTCCGGAGCATGTGAAACAGCCACGTGCCCCGGCCGTACGTGAGAACCTCATAACTTTGCGGCGAGCGAGAGGACACTAGCCGCGTTCCGAGCGTCACCGGTCCCGCGTCCTCCGGAGATCTTTCTTCATGATCCTTGGTAGCCAGTTCGCGGCGGTAATCCTCCATGATCATGCGGAATCCCGCCGGATTCTGCTCCTGCAGCATCATCAACGTGCAGTACTGGGATAGCCCCTCGGACAGCCATTGATCGCGATAACTGCTCCACGACACCAGGTCGCCCCACCACTGATGCGCCGTCTCATGAGCAGGTACGAGTCGCTGCAGCAGGATCTGCGTGTCCCCGTAATGCAACTGTTCTCGCTCCTGATCACTCAGGAACGCATAAGAAGACAAGAAGACCAGCCCGGGCCAACCCTGGCTGGCACGCCCTGGCAACTGGGTCAAAGCCAGATGACTATAAGGAAACGGGCCGAAGCGGTCGGAAAAATACTGGATGGCTTGAGCCGCTTCCTCGCCAACCCTGACCTCATTCTGCGCCGGCGAAGGCCGCACCGGCACGATGACCTGCGGCCGCCTCATTGGAGCTTGCGGGGGAGGAGCTATCACCTGAATTTGCCCGGTCGGGAAATTCTTCTCCACACCGCGGGTGGCGTAGGTCTCGATGCTGACATTACCCACGCGAGTCGTGGCCTCACGGTACTTGCCGAGATTGAACCCGGCGAGTGGAATTTGCCGATCCGAAGCCCACCGAGTCACCTGTTGCCCATTTGCCTTGGGAACTTGATCCGGCGAAACCTCTGCAGGCTTTCCAGTCGCGACTAGGGTCCAGTCTTGCGGGTAACTGAACTGCAAGTCGAAATCAGCCATCTCCATGCCGCGGTTCGGGTACCACGTCCCGCGAGCGCCAACATACAGCAAGCCGCTGCCCTGCTCCTCCAGAACTTCTCCCCCGTAGGAAAATTCCAGCTCGAACTTTTGACCGTTCCGCGTGGGCTCTGGAAGTACAACCGCGATCACATCGTTGCCTCGGCGTGAAAGTTCCGTGCCTTCGAGGGAGGGATTGTGAATGAACTCCACTGGGCGGCCGTCCAACGTTACGCTGTTGGTTGGCAGAAAGCGCGAAAGTTCAAACAGCAGCGTTCTTTCGCCGCCGTCGAGCACCTCGCATTGCAAGCGCGCGCGCGCCTGAATACGTTTCGGAGGCGTCACTTCGGTGTTAATGGCATAGCGACGTACAGCAATGCGGCTGGCTCGGAGTCTCTGGTTCTGGGGCTGAGGAGAGCTGTCCAGTTTCGGCCGCCTCGATGCTGTGCTCGGCGAAAACGAAGTCCACACGTCGTAGTAGTTTTCCCCGTTGACCAGCTTGGCCTGACCTGCCTGTACTTGCTCGGGCGCAGTCGAGTCAAAAAAGACGTCGAACACACCTAAGGTGTTGCCCTGCAGACGCGCGTGCAGAAATCGATCGGACGCGTTGGCTTCCTGCCCAGAACTGCCCGGTCCTCCACCCGGGGGCAGCATGCGGCTGAAGGTCATGAGCAGCCTCATGGCATCGATGGGCGCAAGATTTTTGGCGGTCGGCGCCCAGCGGTCTACAAACTGCTGCTTCTCGTCACTGGCGCGCAGATCCGGTGTGAGTTCGCTGGCCGCATCCTCGTTGAATCGGAAATACGCGGTCGCAAAGCGTTCCTCCAGGATTGCCATTCCGGTGAACAGGCTCATGGATCTTCGTTCGACTTCATTGGGAGGGCTCAGCAGAATCTCACCGTCTCCTTCGAAGAATGCACCCGTGATCCGGCCCATGACGTCCTGGGTAAATGCGAGGGTGCCGTCTTCCAGACTGATTTGTATGGCAGCCCGATTCAGGGAGGCGCCACGCACGCGATAGACGCGGGCAGGGTCGAGGCTCACCTCGCCCAGTTGCGTATAGAGCATTGCCGCTTGCTTTCCGGATGACTCTTGGGCGGCAATCGGCGCCCATGGAGAGGCGCAGAGTGCAAGCAAAGCCGCTACCAGCAAGGAAATTCGGTTCGTCCCCAGTACCTTCGTCACGTGGGTTGGGCTTTCCTCCGTTGCTAGAATGCGCCTGAATGCGGCTGCGTGTCACCTTTCTGGTTCTCTGTCTGGCGCAGGCTTGGCCTGGTCTCTGGGCGGACACCATTCATCTGAAAAATGGACGCAAGATTCTCGCCGGTCACGTCCGCGAGAACGGCAATCGCTACGAGTACGAAGTTGGGGACGACTCTTACGGGATCCCGAAGTCCGCGGTGGACCATGTGGAAGCGGGCGGGCTCTCGCCACGCAGCAGCGCGACCGAGAAGCTCGGTGATCTGCCGAGCTTCGACTCCGCAGCCATCAGCCTCGCGAAGGAAGGCGACCTTACCGCAAAAATCATCCGTGATGGAAAAGTCGATCAGGATGGCCTGACTACGCTCGAAGCGAAGGGTAATCCTGTCTTGAGTTCCACGGCAAATTTCATCGCCGGCAAGTTTGAATTCGAACACGGCAATATCGCGCACTCGCAGCAGTATTTCGAGAACGCTCTCCGGTTCCAGCCGGAGAGTGCGACCGTGCTTACGTATTACGCGGCAGTGCTTGGCGCGTACGGGAAACTCGGCCAGGCGCTGCCTTATGCTGAACGCGCAGTCCGCGCCAATCCTGATTCGGCTGATGCCTATACCATGCTCGGCTATGCCCAGTTCGCTTCCGATCACACCAAGGACGCCATTGTGTCGTGGAAGCGCTCCCTCGCGCTTCGCCCCGATACCTCAGTGCAGCGCTTTCTGGATAAAGCGGAGCGCGAGCAGGCGGCCGAAGCCGAGTTTGTGCAGAACGAAAGCAGCCATTTCGTGCTGCACTACGAGGGCAAGCAAAGCGAAGCTCTCGGGACGCAGATCCTGGCCGCTCTCGAATCAGACTATGACGACCTCGTCCGCGATCTTGGCACTCCTCCTCGCGACAACATCCAGGTGACGCTCTATACCGAGACGGCTTTCTTTGATGTGACGCACGCCCCCAGTTGGGTAGGCGCCCTCAACGATGGCAAACTGCGAATCCCGATCAGCGGTCTCACATCAGTGAGTCCCGAACTGGCCCACGTGCTCAAGCACGAGTTGGCGCACTCGTTCGTAGCCAAAGTCTCGGGGGGTCGCTGCCCTCCCTGGCTCAATGAGGGCATTGCGCAGTTCCTTGAACCCAGAAGCCTGGCCGCAGATGGCCGCCAGATCGCACATCTCTTTAAGACCCAGCAGAATCTTCCGTTCAATCTATTGGAGGGCAGTTTCATGAAGCTCTCGGGCGGCACCGCTTATATTGCTTATGCCGAGAGTCTGGCGGCCGTGACCTTCATTAGCGATTCCTACGGACTGAGCGATGTGCAGCGCATTTTAGAACGAATCAGCCAAGGCAACTCCACCGAAGCTGCCCTTCGTGCCACCATCCACTCCGACTACGGGCAATTCGAGATGGACTTAGGGCGATACCTTGCCGATAAATATGGAGAGTGAGCCGCCTTAGTGGGACCAAAAGCCTCCCTCCTGCCGGGCTGAGCACGGGCTGGACCGCCCAGGGAGCGTTTCCTACGTGTGCACTCGCTCAATTGCTCACATTGGATTTCCATGCTAGCTTGCCTTGAGCCTTAAATCTGTGCGCTCTTTTTTCAAATTTAACGGATCAGATACAGCGGTTGCGGTCGAGCCGACCCCGACCGTCTTCCCTAATATCGATGGTGCCGATATAGCAGCCGTCTTCGCGGGCAACCGCGTGGCAGGGGATTTCTATGACTCGGTGCGCGTCAGCCCCGAGCGCGTATTGATTGGACTGCTCGATGTCGCGGGACGCCGCGAGGCAAACCGCAAGCTCCTCATCACGGCGCAGGAAACTTTTCGCGAGTCCGGCAGAGAACTGTTCTCGGCGCCCGATATCAATGAGTCCGATGCCATGATCGAACTCAACGTGCGTATTAATCGCCGCTTGATCGAAGCTTCTAACGGGGTTCACTCCTGCCCGGCCTTCACTGCCTGCTATCACGAGAGACTGGGAACACTCTGCTATTGCAACGCGGGACATATTCCGGGGCTGCTCCGCGATAGCACCGGCATCGTCGAACTCGGTTCCACGGGATTGCCCTTGGGACTGTTCTCCCACGCGACCTCCGATGCTCGAATGGTCGGCCTAGAAAAATCCGCCGCTCTTCTGCTCGTCTCGCAGGGGTTAGTTTCCTGCGAGGGAACGGGCCGCGTGAACGGCGGGAATGAATTCGGCTTGGATAAGGTCAGGAAAGTGCTTCAAAATGCACCCTCCCTTAGTGCAAAACAGTTATGCTCATCGGTCCTTAGCTCCGTAGCTGATTTCAGCGGCAATGTCCCTCTGTGCGACGATCGTACGGCGCTAGCCCTGATTCGCACCCTTTAGGGCCAACTCTTGTGCGCGATGCCGGCGTCCAACGGAGAAGGGATCCGCCCGCGGATTTGGTGCCTTTGTGTCCCCAATCTGGCCTGAAGGAGTAAAATATCTTATCGGCCTAACCCCACCGTTTGCCCGCAAGCCCAGGAATTGGCCTATATGAGTCCTATGAAGAAACTTTGCCTGATATTAATCGCTTTGGCCTGTGTGCCCGTGCTCGCGTCCGGACAGGTTGTGGAAGAGATCGTCGCTCGCGTGAACACTCAGATCATTACCCGTTCCGAATTCAGCCGCAGTAAGGATCAGCTTCGGGACGAGGTCAAGCAGCAGGACCCCAATGAAGCAGACAAGGTATATGGCGCCAAGGAAAAGGATGTTCTGCGCGACCTCATCGACCAGCAACTTCTTCTCGACAAAGGCAAAGATCTCGGGATTACCGGCGACACCGACCTGGTGAAGCGCCTGGACGAGATGCGCAAGAGCATGAAGCTGGATTCGCTTGAAGCGCTCGAGAAGGAAGCCGAAAAGCAGGGCATCTCCTGGGAAGATTTCAAGCAGCAGCAAAAGAATCAGATCATCACACAGAAGGTCATCGGCGAAGAAGTGAGCAGCAAGCTGTCTATTACCAAGGAAGAAGCTGAGAAGTTTTACGAAGACCACAAGAATGAGATGGAGCAGCCCGAGTCCATCCGCCTAGCAGAAATTCTGGTGGCACCGAAGACGTCGTCGATCACGCCTGAATCCAAGGCGGCCGGGACGCCCGCTGATTCTAAAAATCCGGAGGAGGAAGCTGCGAAGCAGGCTGCCGACGCGACCGCGCTAGCTGCTGCGGAAGCCAAGGCCCACGATCTGCTCAAACAAATCCGTGATGGCGCGAACTTCGAGGATGTCGCCAAGAAATACTCGGATGGTCCCTCTGCAGCGGACGGCGGTTCGCTCGGCTTATTCAAGCGCGGACAACTCGCCAAAGAACTCGAAGATAAGACCTTTGCGATGAAGGCTGGCGAGGTTACAGACGTGATCCGAACCAAGCAGGGTTACGTGATTCTCAAGGTTGTGGACCACCAGCAGGCAGGCGTTCCTTCCCTGAAGGACGCCATGCCGAAAATCCAGGACGCTCTCTACTACGAAAAGCTGCAGCCTGCTCTGCGCGCATTTCTCACGAAGCTTCGAGAGGACGCCTACATCAAACTGGCGCAGGGATACGTGGACACGGGCGCAAGCCCGAACCAGACTTTACCCATCGAGACCACCTCGGCTAAAGAGGCCGATGCCAAGAAACTGGACAAAAAGAGGCACAAGAAGCTTGGCGTGCTCTGATCTTCCCTGACCTGATGGCTGCCTGAGGCGCCGTTTGACAGCCGATGGCGGCTGTCCCTGCGTAGGCGCAGCAGCATGTCCTCCCGAAATCCTGCCCATTGCAGCTGGGCTGCTTTATACTTGCCTCATCCCATGAAGGATTTCTACATCGGCGATTGCATGCGCCACGAGAACAAGGTCATCACTTCTACTTTCGTGGTGGTCGCCAAGCAGATCAAGCCCAAGAAGACCGGCGAACCCTATCTCGCGTTGACGCTCGGAGATCGCAGCGGGCAGCTCGAAGCCAAAATGTGGGACAACGTGGAAGAAGTGTTGGAGGCCTTCGAGCAGGATGATTTTCTTAAAATCAAGGGCCTGATAAACAAGTACAAACAGCGCTTCCAGCTCACGATTCACAAGCTGCGAAAACTAGGCGACACCGAAATCGATTTTTCCGATTACCTTCCCAAGACCACGAAAGACGTGGACGAACTCTGGCAGACGCTGACGACCTTTATTGCCAGTTTCGAGAACCCGCACTTGAAGGGGCTGGTCCAGGCCTTCATGGCAGACCCGGAGATTGCCGCCGCGTACCGCAACGCACCCGCCGCGAAAACGCTGCACCACGCCTATATTGGGGGCCTGCTGGATCATGTCGTATCGCTGTTCCGCTCCTGTGACCTGATGTGCAAGAACTATCCCCAGATCAACCGGGATCTTCTCCTCACGGGCGCGTTTTTCCACGACATTGGCAAGATCCACGAGTTGACGTACAACCGCTCCTTCTCATACTCGACGAAGGGCCAGCTTCTGGGGCACATGATCATCGAGCTGGAGATGCTGCAGGCTAAGCTGTGTTCCCTGCCAGACTTCCCTGATGAACTCAAAATCATGATCGAACACATGATCATCAGCCACCATGGGGAGTACGAGTTCGGATCACCCAAGCTGCCGATGTTTCCCGAAGCTCTGGTGCTGCACTATCTTGACGATCTCGATTCGAAGATGGAAGCGATGCGGGCTCAGTTCGAGCGGGATGCCACTCTCGACGGTCCCTGGACCACTTATAATCCATCGCTCGGCCGACCAGTGCTCAGTTCAGAGAAATTTCTCCGTCCCAAAAAGGTCGCTGAACCTGACGAGCCTCTTGTCAGCGTTGCGCCATTCGAAGCGGCACCCGAACCCATCGCGCTGAAGACGGAAGACACCGTCCAGACTAGCCTGCCCGGGCTGAATCCGACCCGCTAGCCCGTACTGGCGTCGTCCTCACCCGATAGTCCTATACACCGTCGATATCCCCCATGCCCTTGTCATTCATTGCCCCGCCGCCATCAATCCATTACAGTTAGGGCACACCGAAATTCAAGGATACGGAGGCTCTTATGCGCTCGCGTCTAATTCTGTTCACATTCGCCCTTTATCTAGCATTTGCACTCGGCTGCAGCAAGCAACCGACAGCTGACAGCAGCAGTGACCCCAACGCCACCGATCAGAACGCACCCGCTTCCGCGGAGCAAGGTGGTTCTTCTGCCCGCCAACCGAAAGAACGAAAAGAACACAAGGCTGAAGCTCGCAGGATGGCGGTGCCGGCAGGGACCGCGGTGACCATCAGCCTGGGCGACTCGATCGGTTCAAAGATCAGCCAGTCTGGCCAGACGTTCTCGGGCAGTGTCGCGAAAGACGTCGTGGTCGGCGGCGAAGTCGCCATTCGCCAAGGCGCCAATGTGAGCGGCACTGTCACGGATGCGAAGCCGCTGGGCAAATTTGCGGGTGGCGCGGTTCTGCAGGTGCGTCTGGATTCCATCAATAACGTACAAGTCGCAGCTGCTGAGCGTACGTTCAACCAGAAAGGCAAAGGCAAACGCACGGCCGTCGCGACCGGCGGAGGCGCGGCTTTGGGCGGCATCATCGGCGGGTTGGTGGGCGGCGGCAAGGGAGCGGCTATTGGATTGGCCGCGGGCGCTGGAGCCGGGGCCGGAGGCTCAGCCCTGACCGGCAACAAGGACATCGTTCTCCCGGCCGAGTCAAACATCACCTTTGAACTGTCTCAGGCGTTGGAACTTAGGAAGTAACTAACCTGAGTTGCAAGCCCAGGCCCTATCCTCCGCGTCCTCTGCGGCAGGATGGGGCTTTTGATTTCAGAACAGGTTTGCAGACTTCTGATTTGCGGCTTCAGGGCCCCATTTAGCACGATGGTCACTGCGAAATACGTGAATTTCTCTTCCCAACCCCCACCCCTCATGTAATAAAATTTGAGTTCCCCCCCGGAAACACCTTATGGAAAAGTTTGATTTCAATCTGATCTTTTGCCTTATCGTGCAAGCGAACCTTGTGTTCGGCGTAGCTGGACTGATCTGGCCCGAGAAGTTTATGTCGCTCTACGGGATACTGATGTTTCCCTGGCCACCCAGCCAACGAGCCATTCGTGTGAATGGACTTATCGCGATTTTGGGGTGGCTTCTCGTCCTGGCCAAGTTGTTCATAACCCACCTGTAGCGCAGTCCTGCGCCGAATCAGGCTGCAGAAGACCGACGATTCTGGATCCAGGTCCTGCACCTACCCCCAAAAGTAGCCACGGATTTGCACGGATAAGATTCTGAAGAGAACTGATCCGTTAAAATCCGTGCGATCGGTGACGAGGTTCTCAGCACATCCATAAGTAAAGTTATGTAAAAAGGGCCGGGTTCTCTCACCAAATCCAGTACAAATGTCTGCCGGAACGGTACATACCCCATTCTGATCACCGGCGGAGGATTTGTCGGAATGAACTACACCTGGATTGCTATCCTTCTTGCTTGCCTCGCTCCTTTTGTCGCCGCGCAGAAACGTCAGCCGAACAAGCCTGCTGAGCCAAACATGCCCACGACTCCCACCGGCGAACCTGCGGAGGAGAAGTTCGCACCTGAAGTTGGTGTGGTGCCCCCGCCGAAGCCGGAGAGTCCGAAGTCGCCCTTTGAAGGAATGAAGTACCGGCTTGTGGGCCCGTTCCGCGGCGGACGCGTACTCGCGGTCGCTGGCGTCCCGGGACAGGAGGACACGTATTACTTCGGCGCGGTCGCCGGAGGCATGTGGAAGACTACTGATGGCGGGATCAACTGGCATCCGCTGTGGGATAAATTCTCCGAAGCGTCGCCCTCCGTCGGCGCCATCGCCATTGCGCCGTCTGATCCCAATGTCATCTACGTCGGCACCGGCGAAGCCTGCATACGGGGCAATATCGTGATGGGCAACGGGGTCTACAAGTCCACCGACGCTGGAAAAACGTGGAAGTACTCAGGCCTGCGTGACACCCATTCTATCGGCCGCATGATCGTGCATCCAAAAGATCCGAACACTGTCTATGTCGCCGCCCTCGGCCATCCTTTTGGCCCGAACACCACCCGCGGGGTCTTTCGCTCGCGCGATGGCGGCAAAACCTGGCAGCGCATCCTGTATGTGGACGACAAGACCGGAGCCATCGACATCCAGTTCGACCAATCCAATCCAAATATTCTGTTCGCCGGGATGTGGCAGGCAGTCCGCAAGCCGTGGACGATGGAATCGGGAGGCCCGGGCAGTGGGCTTTATCGTTCGGCCGACGGCGGTGACACCTGGACCAAACTCACCGGCAAGGGCTTGCCGGAAGGCACGATTGGACGCATTGGCATTGCAACCACTCCCAACCCGAACCGGATCTATGCGCTCATCGAGGCCGAGAAGGGCGGGATCTTCCGTTCCGATGACGGCGGCGAGAAGTGGGAACTCATCAATGAGGATCGCCGCTACCGTCAGCGCGCCTGGTATTACACGCACGTGTTCGCGGATCCTAAAAATCCCGATGTCGTCTACATCCTCAACACCGGTACGTACCGCTCGATCGATGGCGGAAAGACATTCAACTCGATCCACACGCCCCACGGTGATAACCATGGCTTCTGGATCGATCCCCGCAATCCGCGGCGCCTGATCAACGGCAACGACGGCGGAGCAACCATTTCTACTGACGGCGGCGCCAGCTGGACTACGCTCTACAACCAGCCAACGGCGCAGTTCTACCACATTGCTGCCGACAATCGATTCCCGTATTGGCTGTACGGAGCGCAGCAGGATAACTCCACGGTCGCGATTGCCACTGCGAGTGCCAGCGGCGGCATCGATCAGAGCGACTTTCACGAAGTCGGCGGCGGCGAAAGCGGCTATGTCGCTCCCGATCCCACAGATCCCGATATCGTTTATGCCGGTTCGTATGGCGGAGACATTACCCGCTACGATCACCATACGGAGCAAACGCAAGCGGTCAATCCGTGGCCGCGCAACGTGATCGGCTGGGGAATGGTCGATCTGAAGCACCGGTTCCAATGGACCGAACCTATCGTGTTCTCGCCGCACGATTCGCACACGCTTTACTACGCTGGAGAAGTTCTGTTCAAGACCACCGATCAAGGAATGAGCTGGAGCATCATTTCCCCTGACCTCACGCGAAACGATAAATCGAAGCAAGCGCCGGCGGGAGGCCCGATCACGAAAGACAATACCGGAGTGGAGGTGTACGACACGATTTTCTCGGTAGTGGAGAGCCCTGCTCAGAAAGACCTGATCTGGGCTGGCAGCGACGACGGGCTGATTCACATCACGAAGAACGGCGGCCAGAGGTGGGACAATGTGACACCCAAAGCTATGCCAGAGTGGGGCACGGTCAGCATGATCGAAGCCTCGCCCTCAGACGCAGGCACCGCCTATGTCGCCGTCGAGCGCCATAAGATGGACGACTTCACGCCCTACATTTTCAAGACGACCGATTTCGGAAAGTCCTGGACCGCGCTGGCGAACGGCATTCCCAAAGACGACTACGTACACGCCGTTCGCATCGATCCCAAGCGCAAAAACCTGCTTTATGCCGGCACCGAGCGCGGCGTGTACATCAGCTTCGACGATGGTGCGAACTGGCAACCGATGCAGCTCAACCTGCCCGTGGCTCCCATTAACGACCTGATCGTCAAAGGAGATGACCTGGCTGTCGCCACGCACGGTCGCTCGTTCTGGGTATTAGATGATCTGTCTCCGTTCCGCCAATGGAACGACGCAATGAAATCGGATGACGTGCATCTGTTTACGCCCGCCGAAGCAAATCACACCACGTTCTCCGGATCGTTTTTTGGCCCAAGCGGGGCCGCCGGCCAGAATCCACCAGCGGGCGCAGTCGTCTACTACTACCTGAAAACTGAAATCAAGAAGCCCGAAGAAAAGAAAGACGACAAGAAAGAAGATAAGAAAGAAGATAAGAAAGCCGAATTCGCTGCCACGCCTGTACCAGCAGATGCACCCGGCCACGGTGTGACCACGCCGGATGCCAACCCGTCGGGAGATAAACCTGAATCGCGGATCAAGATCGAAATTCTAGATGCGAGCGCAAAGGTAATCCGGACCTATCCTCCCAAGCACCCGCCGACCCCCGAAGCGGATGAAGGTTTTGGCAGCCGCAAGCCAGAAGAACTGCCCACCGAAGCAGGCATCAACCGCTTTGTGTGGGATTTGCACTACGAACCTGTGCCACGTATTCCCAACTCGCCGCTCTGGGGAGGTTCCACCGAGGGCCCGCTAGCTCTTCCTGGCGATTATCAGGTGCGCCTCACGGTCGACGGCAAGTCACAAACTCAAGCGTTCAAGATCGTGCCCGACCCTCGTCTGAAAGTCACGGCGGAAGATCTGAAGAAGCAGTTCGACTTGATGCAGCAGATTTTGGGCAAAGTCACCCAGGTGCACGACGCAGTGCGGCAGATCCGCGACATCCGCGCGCAGATGGCCACCCTCGATAAGCGGCTGAAAGACGAAAAGAACCCCAATGCCAAAGCCCTGGCTGATGCGGGCAAGGACTTGGACAAAAAGATGACCACAGTCGAGGAGGCGCTCATCCAGACAAAGTCGAAGAGCGGTCAAGATGTGCTGAACTATCCGATCCGCCTCAATAACCTGCTGGTCGCGCTCGGTGGAGTGGTGTCAAGCGCCGACGCCGCTCCTACGAAGCAGGATTCCGAAATGTACGACGACCTGAGCAAACAGGCTGACGAGCATTTGTCAAAGTGGAGCGAGATCGTGAAAACGGACTTAGCTGCGTACAACAAGTTAGCCCAGGAGAAATCAATTCCGGCGGTAGGGCTGGCTCCGCAAACGGAAGAGTAGTTGGTGCTCAGGAGCAGGGTTGTGAGCCGTGCTCCTCAGGTAAATCGAGCGCGTTCACACCTCGGCTTTCACGCGGTCTGCCAGGCCCTTGGGCGCAAGGAGCGTGTAGCTGCCAAGCAAAAGTTCTCTGACTTCCTCCCAATCGATCTTGCCCACATCCAGCCGCAGCGCCACCCATCCTCTCGAGGCGACGTAGGCCGGCAGATAAAATCGGTCGGGCTGAGCCTCGACCAGGGCCTTGTTGTCGCCCGGCAAAACCTTTCCGGTGACTGCGACGATGCCGTCGCCGTGATGATTATCGAGGAAGTATGAAAACGTCTTCTTGCGTACAAGGAACTGGGCGTGTGATCCGTAGATCTGGCGAGTGACCTCTGGAAGAGCAAGCGCAATTTCGGTGATGCGCGTGAGCCGAGGGTCTTCGGCGGATCGCTTCGGCATACTGTTCTCCGAAACGACGCGTATGATACTCCAACAGGTGAGGTAGTTGCGCGGGCTTTAATGCTGAAAGCCCATCTTCACACGACCAGCTTCATGGCCGCGCGCACAACCGGTTCGGCCGGTTCGCCCGAGCGACCGCGGCTTGGCTTCTTCTTGCCGGACACGCCGAAATAACGTTTGCGCAACTGTTCGGCTTGGGAGAGAGTGGACTCGAATTTGTCGCGAGTCGTAGATTTCAGTTGTTGCATGAGTCTGCACTGAGTTCCATGATCGAGAACCTTGTCTGCAATATTGACCAGCTCTTCCCAGTCATGCCACTCGCCAATGGCATCCTTTACCTTTGCTAGGGCAGCGATCAAATCCTGATCCGCCTCATTGGCTAATCGAAGTATGTTTCGCAGTTCCTTTACTTGCAGCCGAAAAGGATGCAGGTTTGAGTGGTCGAGCCGCGGGATGGAGCCCAGCTCCGAGGCTAGCTTGAGGGCCGAAGAGGTCGGCTCAGCCAGGAGTGTTTTGTTGTCCGCGATATTTCTTTGTTTCTGGCACAGCTCTCGGCGCACCTGCTTCAAACGTCGCCTCAGTTTGGAACCGTCTCGTCGCGAAGCCGAATGGAATTTTCTGGCGTACTTGCGGCGTTGGGCTCCGAGGTGTTCTAGCAGCTGAACCGCGCAATCCTGTTCGCCATCTTCAGCGCCGACGCTGGCTGCATACGAGGTGAGCACATCCATGTCTCTGACCTTCCCTGCGTGCTTGCGTAGCCGCGAAAGAGGTTCAAGGACACGTCGTCCGAGCCCGCTATCTTCCAGTCCAAAGGCGTTCAAGGTTGCTTCCATGTTCCTCGAGTTCGTTCGAAAATCGTGCACCTGCTCGGGAGTGGGCTCTGCCGACATTTTTTTAAGGAGCTTGCGAAGCTTGCGGACGGGTTTTTGAGCTCTCTTGAAATCAACCGCCATTGAGTACTCCTCGCCACGACTAATCTTGGGTGGTTTATCACGCCTGCGAACGAATCTTATCAACTGCTATTTTTTTTGATGCGTGGAGAAGGTGGAGGTTGTCGCACAACGGCAGTACACCAAGGCGCGGCGCGGAAAGGTCCGCATACGCAATTCGGCTGCAGCGCTCACGTTCGGAGCTTTAGGAAGGCGGGTTGCTGCGGGATGCATCTTGCGGTCCCGGCGCGGTGCCTTTTCGGCAAACTGCCAGAGCTCGCAACGCGAGCGATGCATGGTTCAGGGCGCGCAACTCGGTTGGCATCATACGCGCGTTGAATAGTTCCAGCTCGCGTGCTGCGATCAGCCGCTCGGCCAGCGCTACGCGCAATTGAATCAGAGCCGGATTCGACTCGAACAGGGCGGACATATACGCGCGATACCACGGTTCCGAGCTATAGAAGGTTTCAACGTCTCACAGTTGCAGATCGCTTATCTAGTCCCACAAGAGGCCCCCGCTTTCAGTGCTCATGTACATCAGAAGAATGCCAAGGTAAGTTAGCGCGTGAACCATATCCTGTGCCTCGCGCGGGCTGCTCGGGGCCGCCTGACGGAGCTCGACGGCGCGATTTTCGATGGCGTGTCGCGCCCGCTCAATCTCAAGCAGCGCTTGACTTCGATCCCGCTCCACCATTGCATCGAAATACGCCTTGTACCAAGCTGGCTGTGCGCATCGTGGAGTTGCGCCGGTTTCCGATTTGCATTGCATAAGCGACTCGCGGAGAGACAAACCCGCAAATGGGGTTTGCGGCTTGATCAGTTAATAAGAAGGGATTCAGTCGGACAATACAGAAAAACACGTAGCGGAAAAGCTATAACGTTGGCGATAACTGAGCTTGGTCCGTTGGATTTTGCCGCAGCTTCACGGAGCGCCCGCAATCCACCACAACACTTTTCCGACAACGCGCAATCCGCCGGATTTACTGAGCACGAAGGACTCGTACTCGCGATTCTCGGCCTCAAGCATCTCAAGCGTGTCATAGCGGCGCAGGCGGGAGACGCTCAAGCCATGACCGTGGCTGGAAACGATCACGAGCTTTCCATAAAGCTGTTCGCGTTCGGTCTGAAACGAATCAACGGCGATGAGATCGCCCTGATGGATCAGCGGTTCCATGGAGTGACCCTTCACCCGCAGCAAGCTGGTGTAGGCCGCGTTCGGGCACCATGAAGCAGGAACGCCAACCATTTGTACAACCGGCATCGTTCGTAAGCTGCGATGATCTCCGTCGGCGCCATGCGTCCCCACTACACCCTTCAAAAGGGGAATACCAATGACTTGCGGCAACTTCTGATCGATACCCGCAGTTGCGCCGGAATGAACCAGTTCCAGCCCGGGAGCATCCGTGCGTTTCTTACGAGAACTGCCGCCGAGCGCGTGCACCATTTTTGCCGGTTGGATTCCCGCCTTTTCCCAGAAAAACCAGGCCTCCGTCTTGTCCCCTAAATTTCCCAGCTGAATGAAGTGCTCGGCTGAGGGTTGGAGCAAGCCCCGCTCCCAGCGGGAAATTGTCATGGCGGAGCATTCCATTCGGCGCGCCAGTTCGGCCTGATTGATGGTCAGGTGCTCGCGGAGTGCCGTGATCTGGGTGGCCCACTCGGGAAGCGAGTTGGCCCTGCCTTTCTTCTTCATGACGCTGTCAACCATGATACCTTTGCGGCCGCAAGGCCCGAAGCTCATCACGTCTGCTCCCCGGCGGGCTCAGGAGAGTATACTGCCGGGAATCAAGCTGGCAATACGGATTCTGCTGAAAACCGGGGGCCCGGAACGGGTAAAACACGACTCATATGCCTAAGTATGTCATTCAAAGCAAGCGCGGTGCGCCTCCGCAAGGGGCGTATTCACAAGGGTGGCGCGCCGGGGATTTTGTCTTCGTGACTGGAACTGGCCCGGTTGATCCCGATACGGGCAAGCTGGTGGGCGACACCATTGAGGAGCAGACTGAGCAGACGATCGATAACCTGGCTGCAATATTGGAAGCTGACGGAGTGTCGCTTTCCGACGTCGTGAAGATGACTGTTCATCTTAGCGATACCAGCTTGTTTTCGCGTTATAACCAGGTCTATGCTCGTCGATTTTCGCGGCCGTATCCGGTGCGAACCACGGTCGGTAGCGATCTCGGACACTCGCCTGGGATGCTGATCGAGATGGATTGCATCGCGTACAGTGTTGAAAAATCCAAGAAAGCATCCGGCCGGAACCGGCTACGTCCGAAAGCACGGAAGAAATCGACGTGAGATTTCGCCGAAGGTCTGCAGAGTGGAGCCATCGCGGGCCGGATTCGATCATCGGCGGTTCGAAACTTCGTGTTGCTGCAGGAGCGGCATTTCCCGACCGCGGGCCGAAACCTTTTCCACTGACTGAATCTCGCCTTTCCGCACCAATAGGGCGGTATCGAAGTTATTGACGGTTGGGCACACGTGCCGCGGAATCAGATAAAGAACCTCGCCTATGTCCGGTACCGGTCCGGACTTCACCTGCATCGGAAGGTGCTCCTCGCTGGGGCCGATGGGTGTCAACTCCGGATGGCCCATAACGACGCAGGTGGGGACTCCGGCATCGGCCGAAACCGACTTGTGCCCGGCATCGCAAGTGACGATGCCTGTGGAGGGGTGACTCACGAGACGCGTCACGACCACAGCGGCGGGAGCATAGCCGTACTCGGCGGGCAATTGTGCCATGCTCGTTGCGTCACAGTACACAATGGTGCCGGGGGAGATCCGGTGTACAAACGGAGCGTCGCGGAAACCTTCGTAGCTGAGCGAGCACGGGAACGTGGGTGTCCCCGCTGTGATCAGCTCCGGGATTTGGAAGTCATTTCGCGCAGCCTCCGTCACCAATTGCATCAGGCGATCGTAGCCGGCGTGCGCAGCACGGGTTCGCTGCGGTTCGTCCTCGTGCCCAAATTGCCCATCGTAATAATGTAGGCCTCGAAATTCCAGCTTGGTGCGGCGTATCGCGCGAATGAGCTCGATCACCTCAGAGTTATTGCCCTGTTCGATTCCCGTGCGGTTCATGCCAGGATTGATGTCCAGAAAGATTCCGACTCGGCTGCCGATCCATTGCCGGACATGCTGCTCGTTTTCCGCCAGTACTGAAATACGAACCTGGCGGAAGCGATCGGCGATCTCACGCACGCGCTGGGCATTTGCGCCCATCACGGGATACGCGACCAGAACGTCGTTCGCGCCGTTTTCACACGCGGTCAGCAGCTCGAGAGTGGTGGCGCATTTGAAATTACGGACGCCGCGCTCCAGCAACAGGCGCAGGGTGTAGGCCAGCTTGGCGGTCTTGATGTGGGCACGCCAGCGGTCTGGACTTCCATCCAGCAGGTCCAACGTCCGGGCGATATTGGATGCAATCATCTCGGGATAGAGCACCAGAGCAGGAGTAAGTACATGCTCGAGATCCGAGACACGGTAGCTGTCGTTCCAGGGAAAATCGCTGATCATCGACTTGTGTCCACTCACGGTTTCGATGATACGCCGTGACCTGAGGGCAGGCCAGGTTGACCCACTCGGCCGTCGAGAGTAGGCTCTCCATTCTTGCCATGCGTCTTCCGGAAGCGACTGATGCAGGACGTCCCCACTTGGTGCGCGGGCTTACACTGCTCGCGGCGATTGCGGTTGTAGTCGGCGACACGATCGGCACCGGAGTTTTTCTTGTGTCCAGCGATATGGCTCGAGTGGCTGGGTCTGCGCCCCGCGTGTTGGCAGCATGGGTAATCGGCGGATTCATCGTGCTATTCGGCGCGTTTTGCTACGCGGAGTTGGGGGCGGCTTTTCCGAAGGCTGGCGGACCCTATGTGTATCTCAGCCGTGGTATTGGCCCGCTGTGGGGATTCCTTTTCGGTTGGATGAGTTCGTTTCTCGAGCGCCCGGTTGCGATGGCGACATTGGCCGCGGGTATTGTGAGGTTCCTCAGCTTTTTGTGGCCGCCGATCGCGCATTCCTGGTTCACAGGGCATGTTGGCAGTTACAGATTCAACTTCACCACGGCTCAGCCATTGGCGGCCGTGGTGCTCGTGATCGCTACTGCACTCAATTATTTCAGCGTGCGGCTGAGTGGTGCGATTCAGGTTCTGCTTACGTTGTTGAAAGTGATCGCAATACTCGTGATCGTTGCGGCAGGGGCGGTGGTTGCATCCAGAATCAATTCTGCGGCTACGCCCGTAGTTCCACCGCTTTTCAGTTTTACAAGCTTCACCGCGTTGCTTACGGCGCTGGTGCCCGCCATGTGGGCCTACAACGGTTTCAATGATCTCGGCGATCTCGGAGAAGAGATCATCGACCCACAGAAAAATATCCCGAGAGCGATCATTGTCGGACTCGCCATCATTGCGGGGCTGTACCTGATGGCCAACGTCACGTATTTTCATGTCCTGCCGTTCTCGTCGGTAGCGGCGTCGGAGCACGTGGCGTCGGATGTGGTGCAATCGTTTTGGGGGCAACGCGGGGCGCAATGGCTGACGCTTGCGATGGCGATGTCCGCACTGGGTGCGCTTCACGTCGTCATTCTCACGGGAGCCCGCATTCCATACGCCATGGCCCGGGACCGCCTATTTTTCAAGTTTGCAGAGCGCCTGCATCCCGCTTTTCACACTCCCAGTGGATCCCTGATTTTTCTGGGTGCGGTGGCTGCCGTCCTGGCGTTGAGCGGAACTTTTGAAGAGCTATACTCCCTCTTCGTGTTTGCCGTGTGGATCTTCTTCGCCTTGGCGGCCGTGGCGCTGCTGCGATTGCGGGCGAAGCAACCGCATCTGAACCGGCCTTATCGCGTCTGGGGATATCCGTGGACTCCGCTGATGTTTCTGTTCGCCGCAATCGCGCTTACGGTGAATCTCTGGACCGTTCGGCCGGTTCGATCCACGATTGGATTGCTGGTGATCGTGGCGGGAATTCCGTTTTACTACCGTTGGCGTAAAGGGATGGGGCCGATGGCCAACTCAGAAGAAAGCGCAGTGCAACAAGAAGGCGGGCAGTGATGCCGGCCTCCATGCGTCCGCAAAATGGTTTTAGCGGTTGGTCCCACCCGTGTTGCCATTGGTGTTGCACGATCCCGAGATTTTCTTCACCTTGCTGACGTTGAACATCTGACCGGCCGATCCCGTTCCGGCCGAGCCAGTAGCTGACTGTGAGCCAGCCGAAGATCCGGTCGACGCGCTGGCGCCCGTGGAGCCGTTTCCGTAGCCGCTGGAGCCGGAAGTGCTGCCCTTCACTTCGACTTCGTTGTTGACATGTTGGCTCAGCTTCGAAGAATCGCCCGAAAGCTGGTATTGAGTTCCCGAGGCATCGGTCAACGTATAGCCGCCGCCGGAGCTGCTGAGGCAGCCCCGCAGCGTGGTATGGCCGCCGCCGTTCTGTCCCGAGGAACCCGGGGCGCCAGCCGTCTGGCCATTTTCGCTACCGGTTTGGCCAGTGGTTTGGGCTCCGCTCTGGCTGCCCGCCTGGCCGCTCGACTGTCCGGCGGAACTAGAGCTGCCGGTAGAACCCGAAGACGATGGAGTACCCTGCGCTGCCATCCACGCAGTGCAGGCAAGGAAAGTGATGGTGATTAAGATTGTCTTTGACATTGGAACGCTCCTGTTTTTTCTTTGTGCTGATTTTCGATGACGATGTGGATCGCGTAATTTGGCAGGAACTCAGCGGCGGCCGGTGAGAATTGCTGCGCATCCTGGTGGGTGCGCTTCACCAAGTGTTCTGTATCTCCGAGTTAAAGAATGGCCTCGTTTCTAGGACGAGTGGGCGGAAATAGGATGAGTATGCCTGCATCGAGGTTGCTGCATGAGAACATGCTTCCTACCCAAGGAGAGTTGCCTCCTCTAGCCTTTGCCTCCAACCGTCTGGCGGTGACCGGCATCGCAAGACCGGGTACTTTCTATGGCGGAATCCGAGCTTACGGCTGATCAGCAGATCGAGTCCATTTGGGCTCTGGGAGGGCTGACATGGCGAGAGCTCATGCGCCGCGTGTGGGGAGGTATTAACCGGAACGACTTGATCAATCGCGCTTATGAGCTGGCATATAACTTCCTGATGGCTGTGTTCCCAATGCTACTTTTCATGCTGGGGCTGCTGGGGATGCTGGCTTCGGAGGGCAGCAAAATCCGTAGCGATCTCTTCTATTACTTTCAATTGGTGCTGCCACCGATGGCGTACAAGCTGCTCGTGCAGACACTGTCCGAGGTCACTCCCGCGTCCACCGGTGGAAAGCTGACATTCGGGTTACTGTTTGCCTTGTACTCAGGATCGGCAGGCATGACGCAGCTGATGTCCACGTTGAATGCGGCTTATGAAGTTCGCGAGGAGCGCTCATGGCTCAAAATTCACCTGATCTCTCTCACGCTGACACTGGCCATGGCCGTTCTGCTTATCGCCGCGCTGTTCCTAGTGCTCGCAGGCGGGCAAGTGATCGCGTCTGCGGGACAAACCGTCGGATTCAATGGAGCTGCGTGGATTGTCGTAAAAATTCTGCAGTGGGCGCTAGCCCTCGCGTTCGTGGTCTTCGCGTTTGCAAGCATTTACTACTTTGCGCCGAACGTACATGAACAGCATTGGTACTGGCTTACGCCGGGGTCGGTGGTGGGAGTTGGGATGTGGGCGATCGCATCGGTTGCCATGCGCGTCTACCTGCATTTTTTCAATACTTACAGCAAGACTTATGGTTCGCTCGGAGCAGTGATCGTACTCATGCTGTGGTTTTACCTGACGGGACTTTCCTTCCTGATTGGCAGCCAGATCAACGCGACCATTGAGCATGCGGCGGCGGAACACGGCCATATTGAGGCGAAAGGGCCCGGGGAAAAAAAGGCCGCGTAGTGCCCTGTTATCTGTGGAGAAGCGGATCACCATGGGGACACAGAGAAAGAAGTGGAGATCGCCGCTCAGGTTTGATTTGGGACGCTCGTGAGACCTGCGTTCGATTGCTGATGCGCAGAGGGATGATCCTGCAGCGGCAGTCTCCAGTCCCGGGCAGACACGTGTCCGGCGTGAACCCAGGCGATACGCGTAATCAGGGATCCTGTGATGGAGGACAACGCTGCCCACTTGCGCAGCTTGGAGGAGCGCCGCTCGCCGCCGAATAGACTCACGACGCGAAGCAGCGTTGGAAGCGGACCCGAGAGCACGCCTCCAGTTCGAGTAATCCAGCCGCTAGGCCCGTGCTTTAAAGGATCGAGATGATAGTGGGAGCGGCCTTCGATGCGCAGACCTTGCCAGCTTTCAAAAATGGCGGCGCCGAGTCCGAGAGCCTGTAGAGCGCGGCTTTTGCGGTGTCCCATCAGTTCCAGAATTCCCACCGCGGCGCCGAGTCCCGAAGCTGCGAAATGAAGCGGTAAATCTCCCGCATTGTGATTCCATACCGGAATAGCAGTCGCGCCGATCAGTACACCGGTGTAGTTGGAAAATGGAAGGCCGAAGAGCAAGGATGCGGCCTGACCGGCATTTTCCAGTACCTTCACCGGCAAGGATGGACCGTAACGGTCGGTGAGGAAACCGGCGAAAGCGGCAGCAGCCGCCCCGGTGGAAAATCCAAGGAGTGTCCAGACACCTACAGACATGGGGCTCTGCGGCTTGAAAACCCGCATCATGGCTAAGAAGCGTTCGGGCCGGCCCAAGTCGGATATCAGGAGCGCAGGAGAGATGACCGATCCGGCAGCGGCGATCCAACGCGCGTGCCGAACCAGCTCACGATCCGCTCCGGTGTAATCGGCGATGGCGCCAATCACTGCGGCGACGCCGGCCGCTCCGCCAACGAAGAAGTAAAGCGGAATCTCCCAGGTCCACGGCGGCTGCTTGAGCAGTGGAATGCCGTAATAGCCGGTTTCGGGCGAGGCTTGCGGGAACGGGGCGCCGGCTGGACGCGTGCTGACGACCTGCAGGTTCCCACGCCGTTCTGCCTCGCGCCTTATTTCATCGAGCCGCTGCTCGCGCCGGGGATCGCCCGCTTCCATGTCGCGCAATCGTAGCAGATCGCTCATCGGGGCCTCCCGTCACGGCGGGCTCCATCGGAAAGAAAAGCCAGCAGGGTACCTCCCAGCAGCAGGCTCGCTGCGATTGCGGAAGAACGCCAGCTCTTTTTCAGATACGTAGTCGGAACTTCGGGCGCCGGCGGAAGGTTGTAGGTCCGCGGATCGCCGCGAACGATGAAGAAGGCGTGCGTTCCTTCAACGCTGGTGTCTAGAGGATCATAGATGGTGGCGTCGTCCATGCCGCGCCGATGCAACTCTTCCACTCGCGACTGCGCCTCGCGGCGGAGATCTTCAATTTCTCCGAATTTGATGGATTCCGTAGGACAAGCTTTCGCGCACGCAGGCTGCAATCCAACTTTCTGACGGTCATAGCAGAAAGTGCATTTGAAGGCGCGACCATCCTTTTGATTGCGCTCCACGACTCCAAATGGACACGCGGTAACGCAGTAGCCACAACCGTTGCATACATCAGGCTGGATGAAAACTCCGCCAAATTCTGTGCGCACAATCGAGCCGGTGGGGCAAGCCGCGAGGCATCCGGCCTGCTCGCAGTGCTTGCAGACATCGGAGGAAAAGCTCCACGAGTTGTGCTCTGCGGCGTTGCCGCCAAATCCAGGCAGCGGGGCCTCTTCCACGAATTTCACATGTCGCCAGGTGGACGCTCCGACTGACTCTGTGTTGTCGTAGGAAAAACCGCTCCACTCCAATCCGTCTTCAGAGACGCCGTTCCATTCCTTGCAGGCAACCTCGCAGGCCTTACAGCCGATGCACAGAGTCGAGTCGGTGAGAAAAGCCGTGACGCTCATGCGTGTTGTCCTTCGTACGAATTCAAACGTTCCAGTGCTTCGTGCTTGCGCGGCCGGCGTCCGGGCACGACGTTGCAGACCAAAGCCTTGGTTTCCATGATGCGAACATTAGGCTCTTCGCTGATTACGAGCAGATCGTTGACCACGTCGCCCCTGACCTGCCCGCCGTAGCCCCAGTGGTAAGGCAGCCCGACTTGATGCACAGTTCGGCCGTCAATGCGGAGCGGCCGCATGCGGGTGGTCACCATGACGCGTGCTTCAATTACGGAACGCGGAGTCATAATAGTGGCCCAGTCGCCGTGTTCCAATCCGATCTCAGCTGCGAGCTCTGGAGAGACCTCGGTGAACAACTCCGGCTGCAGTTCGCTGAGGTGGGAAAGATGCCGGCTCATACCTCCTGCGGTGTGGTGCTCAGTAAGCCGATACGTGGTCAGAACGAATGGGAAGCGTGCATCGTGCGGTGCAGCGTAAGGATTGTCGGGACGCTTCTTGCGATTCGCAGCAGGATTCGTTTGCTGACCGTAAAGCGGATTTTCCACGAGTGACTCGAGGGGCTCGTAGTGTGCCGGGAGCGGACCATCTTTGAGACCGCTGGGCACATACAACCAGCCCAGGCCGTCGGGATGCAAAGTGAACGGCTGCGCTCCGCCTAGGGCCTCGGTGCCATGTCCTTTATGCACATTGGCAGGTTTGTCGGGCGGCGTGGTCTTCTCGTAATCAGGATGATCCAGACCCGTCCACTCCTTCTTCTCAGGATCCCACCAGACGAGCTTCTTCCGTTCACTCCAGGGCTGGCCGTCGGGGCGGGCAGAGGCACGGTTGTAGATGATGCGGCAGTCGTTGGGCCATGCGAATCCCCAGCCGTGGCCCAGCAAATCTTTCGGCTTCCTCTCCAGCGCCCGGTTATAACCCTCTTTCGGAAATACTCCGCAATAGATCCACGCTCCGCAGGCAGTGGATCCGTCGTTCTGTAGATCTTTGATGTGCGTCAGTTGCTGGCGATTGGCGACGTGATATCCATTGATCTCTTTTAGGACTTCTTCGGCGCTGGGCTCGGCGAGCTTGCCGCGGGTCGAATAGTTCCAGGTAAGCGCTCGCAAGCCCTCATTCCGCGGGCGCGGATCATTTTGCGCCTTGCGCTTGAGCCGAGCGCCCAGATGGTACATGAACCACGTCTCGCTTCGCGCATCACCGGGTGGATCGACGGCTTTCTCACGGTACTGCAACAGACGCTGCGTGTTGGTGAAGGTTCCTTCTTTTTCCGCGGTGCCTGCCGCGGGAAACAGAAAAATTTCAGTTCCAATGGTTTCGGGTGAAAGCTCGCCGCGCTCGACCTCGGGTGAGGCGTACCAAAAGGAAGCCGTCTCGGTTTCCACCATATCGCGGACCACGAGCCATTTCAGTTTGGACAGAGCCTTGCGTTCCAGACGTCCGTTGGAAGCGCCGACCGCGGGATTCTGGCCCATCACGAAGAGTCCGTCGAGCTTGCCGTCGGCCATATCGAGCCAGTAGCCGAAGTGAGAGTGATCACCGCTGACGCGAGGCAGCCAGTGGAATCCCCAGTCATTGCCCTGGTTGGCGGCGTCGCCGTAATAAGCTTTCATCAAACTGATGAAATAAGTGTCGAAGTTTGACCACAGGCCGGTTCGCGCGCTGTGCTTTTTGAAATAGTCTTTCAGCTTGTGCGAGTCCGTTTCGAAGAACGGCATCGGAAGATAGCCGGGCAAGATATCGTAGAGGGTCGGAATATCAGTCGAGCCTTGGATGGAAGCGTGCCCTCGCAGCGCCAGAATGCCCCCGCCGGGCCGTCCAATGTTGCCGAGCAGTAACTGCAGGATCGCCGCGGTGCGGATGATCTGCACACCTTTCGAATGCTGCGTCCAGCCCACGGCATAACAGATGGCGGCAGTCTTGTCGGGGCCAGAAGCGGAAATGAACGCTTCGGCAGCTTTGAAGAATATGGCCTGAGGCACACCGCAATAGCGCTCAACCATTTCGGGCGTGTAGCGCTCGAAGTGCCGCTTCAGAACCTGGAATACGCACCGCGCATGCTGCAGCGTAGGATCTGATTCGTACTTCCCGGTGTCTTGCGCTTCGCCACCACGATCTTTGCCGTGTCCTCCACCGATCTCGGAATGGCCCGGAGCCTTGCTGCTGTCCTTCTTGGGAGCGCCCTGATATAACCAGCTTTCTGGGTCGTACTTCTCTTTCTCTGCGTTCCAGCCGGAGAAGAAGCCGTCGAGGTCCTCTGTATCGCGGAAGTCTTCGCGAAGGATCGTGGACGCGTTGGTGTAGCTCACCACATAATCGCGGAACTCTCGATTGTTCTCGAGCACGTAGTGCACGAGAGCGCCTAAGAAGATGATGTCGCTTCCGGCACGCAGCGGAACCCATATGTCGGCCATCGCAGAGGTGCGAGTGAAGCGGGGATCGACATGGATGATCTTCGCCCCCTTCTCGCGAGCTTCCATTACCCACTGGAAGCCTACCGGGTGATTCTCGGCCATGGACGAACCCATGATGAGAATGGCGTCCGCATTGCTTAGATCTTGTTGTGCAGTGGTCGCGCCGCCGCGTCCGAAGGATGTGCCCAGACCGGGCACGGTAGAGCTATGTCATATCCGAGCCTGATTGCTGACGCAAACCATTCCCAGGCCCGCGGTGAACAGTTTTTTAATTAGGTAGTTTTCTTCGTTGTCGAGAGTAGCGCCGCCGAGGTGAGCGATAGCGGTTGTCTGCATCAAAGACTCGCCTTCGCGCTTCTCCTGGAAGGTGCGGTCGCGTGTCTCCCAAAGCCGGTCCGCCACCATATCCATGGCGGTTTCGAGTTCGATATCGTCCCATTTACGGGAGTACGGTGCGCGATACTTCACTTTCTTCAGGCGTCCCGAGTGCGTGTGAAGTTCGAAGGTGTCGGCCCCCTTGGGGCAAAGATGCCCGCGCGAAATGGGGGACTCGGGATCTCCTTCAATGGAAACGAGCTTGCCCTGTTTGTGATAGACAAGCTGACCGCATCCCACGCCGCAATAGGGACAGATCGAACGCGCGACCTCCGCGTCGTGGTTCTTTGGACGCAACTCACGAGTGCGCGGCGACATTGCTTCGGGGCCAGTGCCATCCGCTCCGGTTCGTATCTGTTCGATTAAAGGCCAGCGGGAAAGAAGAGATCTGAGCACAGGTGCTCCTTACACAAGAGTAGCGGCAGATTCTTGCGGTACGCTTAACCAGAGGCGGCAACCAAGCCACCTACGCGAGCGGATTCTAGCAGGTCTTCTCAGGCCCACTGAAATTGTGCTGCGTGTTGATTCGAGGGTCCATACCGTGTTTCGGGTAAGCAGGTTTTGCCGACCGAGGCGAAGCATTTCGGCGATTCAAGAACAGTCCTTAACCTTTGATGGCAGACCGAATCTTTGGTGTGCCTGAGACTGCGGTTTTCAGCTCCGCATCGCTTTCGATCAACTGAAGAACCGTCCGCGTCATTTCTTCATCGATGTCGGGAGCTCGACGGATCTCAACCGGATAACGCACGAGCAATTCCAGCCCGCCATCCGCGAATTGCAAGCGAGCCTCGGGCCGCGGAGTCTCTATGAGAATGTCGACCCGCCGCTCAATCTCGGCGTGCTGGCGTTCAATTTGCTGGCGATACTTCGAATAGATCCCATTCACGGCTGCGACCAGTTTCTGCTGGGCCGCTTTATGATCGCCCGACGGGGCAATCATCACCACAACCTCGTGCCAGGCATACTCGGTGCCGGGAATCTGCTTGAACAGCGGTGTTCCAGTTTGAAAGAGAACGGAGTTTGAAAACACGACCAGCCTTCCGGTGGGATAAAAATCCAGGCCCGTACCGGCCATCTCCATCAGGTACAGTCGCACCAGGCCGATATCGACCACGTCGCCCGTAATCCCCGCGACGCTGATGCGATCGCCGACCCGAATGCCATAGCGGCCAATGATGAAAAAGTACGCGGCCACAGAAAGAAGGACGGCCTGCAATCCCACCGCGATGCCGGCGGTGATGAACCCGGCGAAGGTCGCGAGCGAACTGAACTCGCTCACGAAGCCCAGCAACAGGACGATCACAATCAAGAAGCCGATGACGATGCGACGCAAAACCAGGAATTGCCGTCGCCGCCGCGGATCGCCGATGTACCGGAATGTCATCCGCCGCCAGATTTCTGACATCAGCAGAATCAGGCCCAGCGCAACCAGGATTCCGCCGACGCGAAGCAGCACAGACCGCAAGACGTGACGCGACTCGCGAGCAATAGAACTCCGCCACTCATCGAAGTTGGTTTTCGCGTCGTTGAGAACGATAAGTTCCTGGCTCAAAGGCATCAGAACCGCAGAAAGCTGCTTGAACCGATCCGTAATCTCCTGGAATGTTTCCCGCTGGGTCTGCAGCTGCTGTGGATCGTTCCCGGGCGGCTGGTTCGCGAGTTGCTGGCTCTGGGCAATGGCGGCGCGCAATGCGTCCCGGATGGGAGTCCTCAGGTGCTCTGCCGCGTCGCGGGCGTAGTCGGTCTCCTTGATAACTCCATCGATCTGGTGGACGGCAGTCATGTAGTCGTAGAGCGTGACTGCATCGCTGATCAGTCCGCCGGAATTTGCCAGCGTCGGTTTCGCCGGGGCAGTTGGGCTCGTGACAGCCTTCTCTGGGGTGATCTTCGGGCCCATGACCTCCGGAATAGATCTCTCCAGCTGCGTGATCGCACCTTGCAGCCCGGTTCCGACCTCGCCATTGTTCTCCACAAACGATGCCATTTTCTGGATAGCGTCCAACAATGCCTTTTGCAGATCGAGTTCACTCTGCAACGCTTCGCGTTGCGAGTTAAGACTTGTTCGCTGTGAAGCTCGTGCCCTCGAGAGCTTCGATGTCACCGCCGCGATCTGCGCTTGGATCTGCTCGATCTGTCCCGAGACTCTTGACTGCGCCTGCGCGAGTCTCTGCTCTTGAGTGCTGCCGGGAGCGCTGGTCTCGGTAACCTTCTGCTGCGCCTTGACGAGCGCCGCCTCGGCTTTTGCGGATTGGAAGGCCAGCTTTACGATCTGTGCACCAAGAATCTTGGTATTGTCCTGATAAATGGTGTCGCTCGGCAGCCCCACCGATGAGACTCCGGTAGTCGCGCGGCGGTACCAACTGATCACCTGGTTCAAGTGGTGCAGTGGCGCATTGGTGTCGAACTGGAGGGGCGGCAGGTGCTTAGGGCCGGCCTGCGCAGGCGCAATCGGAGCAGCGCCGGGTTGCTTCGGCCTCACATCTTGACTCTGCCCCGCCAAGCCGGCGAAGAGAAGAATGAAGGCGCAGAGGCGCGGCAATGTGCTCCAAGGCTTCGTTCCATCCAGTGGATTCGTAGCTTGCGGCGGGACTGGCATGCGTCGGCCTCGAATTGCTGCCCATGATTGCAAATCGAAACAGGAACTCGTCATTCGGCCTTGGAGAACGCCGAATTACTGGTCCATCAACTATTCATCTGGCGTGGAAGCACTGACGGGAAGTGCTAGACGGTTGATGCGGGCGGTCTCAGTAATATGCAATGCCGCGCTCTTCACCACCTTGTAGTCGTCGTACTCGATAGACAGCTTCGATTTTCCGCCAAAGCGGATCGACGTTTCCGTATAGTTCTGCGCTGGCAGCCAAAAGCCGTCCACCTTTGTATATTGGTGGGCAAAATCGGTCTTGGTAATCCACATCGACGGATTGCGGTTGGGCTCTCCTTCGATTCGTACAACCGCGAACTCTTTCGCATCCACCCAGATTTTTCCGCGATAAAGATATTTGTTGTTGCTCTTGGGCTGCAAAGCGAGCACATACTGTGGGCCTTGCGGTGTGGTTTCGTATGCCACAAGCGAGAACTTGTAATTTTCGCGGGAGAGAGCGCACTCGCGACGCTTGTCGCCCGTGGCGTCCTGTTCGGCGTCCAAGAGTTTCTTGAAGACGTGGTCAATCACGAACTTCGATCCGTTCTGAGAGACGATGGTGAACTGCTTGGAATCGGGCGCGCTAAAGTGCACTTTCACGACCATCTCGGCATCGCGATCTTTAAAGAGGCCGTGGTACTGCATGCGGTAAACCCGCTTGCCGTCGAACTCCTGTAACTCGGCTGCACGTTGCGCGTTGTGTTGCTCGAGTTTCGTAAGGATCTGCTCCAATCCCAATTTCGCACCTTCGGGCTTGGTGGAAGCGGGAAGCATGTCCTGTGCTCCAGCAAAGGAAACGAACGAGAGCGCCAGAAGAAGCGGGGCGCCGGGAAGTGCGCTGCGGAGAAAAACGCTCATTCGTCTCATGACCTTGGCTTGGATGCCGACATAGGGGTGCCGTGCTGCCAGACAAAGCGCGCCAGAGGTCTGAAGCCTACGCGCCTTGCTCGATGCTGTCCAGTTTTCTACCTTCGTTGCCGTATGGAAAACAGCGTCCTAAGGTCTTCGTGGCAAGGTCCGTTCCCCTGTTTTGCACAAACGTGGCAATGTGGGCATCCAACCGTTGCTGATTATGGCCAGATTGAGCCAAAAACGTCGCTCGACGTTAACCCAGCCGGGCAATGCCGAAATCGCCGAACTGCTCGCTCTGGCTGCCGAAACAGCCAAGATGCCCCTGCAAAAGGCACTACGCCGGGCCTCGCGGAAGGCCTTCATGTGGCCGGAAGAAGCTTCATCGCTGCTCGCGGAGGGTCGAGAGCTCACAGAACTTCCCGGTGTGGGGCCCCACTTGGCGAGATTGATCACTGGCTGGATCCAAAACCCTCCGGAAGTGCTGCCATCACCGGAGATTCGTCGAGGGTTCTTGACGTTGACTGAGGCTTGTAGCCAATTGGCCAAGGGTCCCAACTTCGCGTCCGCTGTGAAAGGCGATCTGCAAATGCACACGAAGTGGAGTGACGGCTCGGGAAGCGTCGAAGAGATGGCGAGAGCCGCTTCCGAGCGAGGGTATGCATATATCGCAATCACCGACCACTCCAAAGGATTAAAGATCGCAGGTGGAATCGATGAGCAGCAGTTGCGCGAACAGGCCGAGGAGATCGATGCGGTGAATGCCTCCATGATGGCCGAAGGTCTGGGTGTGGAAGTTTTGCGTTCTATTGAGCTGAATCTCAATCCCAGGGGCGACGGTGACATGGACCCGCGCTCGCTGCGCGATTTAGACCTCGTGCTCGGCTGTTTCCATTCCGCCCTCAGAAAGAAGGAGGACCAGACGGAACGATACCTTTCGGCCCTGCGCAATCCGGATATCCAGATCCTCGGCCATCCTCGGGGACGCATCTACAATTTCCGCCTGGGTCTGACGGCGGACTGGGAGCGGGTGTTTGGCTTGGCCGCCGACCTGGATAAGGCGGTCGAGATCGACGGATACCCGGATCGGCAAGATCTGAATGTGGATCTACTGAAGCTGGCGAAAAAGGCCGGCTGTCGCATCTCGCTGGGAACCGATTCCCACGATCCTTTGCAGTTGCGTTTCATGGAGTATTCGCTGGCAGCAGCTTCTCTGGCGGGGATTCCGCACGATCGTATCTTGAACTTCATGACCGCCCAGGAATTGAGACAGTGGGTTGCGACGCTGCGCGAGCCCTGATCCGCGGTGGGGCGCGTGTTTCTAGAGAGGCCGGCGATGTTGACGCCCGACCTTTGCTAGACTGTCAGCCGCATGCTCCCCCGGAAAAATGTGTTTGACGTCCTGGTGATCGGTTCGGGAGCCAGTGGCGGCTGGGTAGCCAAAGAAGTCGCGGAGCGTGGTCTCACGGTCTTGATGCTGGAAGCCGGGCCGCCTCGCGTGCCTACGCGGGATTTCACCGAGCACGTGTGGCCGTACCAGCTGAAATTTCGCGGCTTCGGAGACCAGCGGCGGCTTCTTCAGACTCAACCCGTGCAGCGCCTCTGTTACGCCTGCGACGAGTACAGTCACCAATTCTTTGTCAATGATCTGGAGCACCCTTACACCTTCCCGGTGGATAAGCCGTTCATGTGGATCCGCGGCCGGCAGGTGGGTGGCAAGACTTTTTGCTGGGCGCGCGAGAGTTATCGTTTCAGCGACAACGAATTCAAAGCCGCAAGCCGCGACGGATACGGCGAAGACTGGCCCATCAGCTACAAGGAACTGGAGCCTTTCTACGATCGGGTCGAAAGCTACATTGGCGTCAGCGGGTCACGCGAGGGGTTGTCCCAGATGCCTGACGGCCAGTTCCTGCCCCCCATGGAACTCTCTTGTGGGGGAGTGTTAGCTAAGAAAGTCATTGAAGACAAATTTGGCTGGCGCGTGATGCCGGACCGCGTCGCCAACCTCACGGTAGAACATTGTGGGCGCCCGGCTTGTCACTATTGCGACCAGTGCCAGCGAGGCTGCTATACCGCTTCTTACTTTAATAGCCCCTCCGTCACGCTTCCGGCGGCGGCCCGCACTGGAAAACTCACACTCGTCAGCGATGCCGTCGTGAGTCAAGTAGTGATGGACCGCGCAGGCAGGGCCGAGGGCGTTCACTACATCGACAGGATCACGCACGAGCACCGCGAAGCGTATGCGCGCGCAATTGTCGTTGCCGCGGGCGCGCTCGAGTCAACTCGGATTCTCCTCAACTCCAAGACTCCATCGCATCCGCAGGGCGTCGGCAATTCCACTGGGGTGCTGGGGAAATATTTGATGGATCACTTCACGATTGAGGGCGGCGGCGGGTACATGCCGAGCATGCACTCTTTGAAGCGAGAACCCGTCGGCCGTCCTTGTGGATTCCTGATTCCGAAATACGTGAATGCCGGAGGCCAGCAGGACCGCAATTCGAATTTCCTGCGCGGATATCGCTTCGACGGCGACGGCAGCCAGGAAGTTTATGGTCATGCCTTCCTTCTGCCCGAGTTTGGCAATGCCTGGCGCGAGCGGGTCAAGAAGGATATCCCTTACTATTTCGCGATCGGAGCCCAGGGAGAGTGCCTTCCCCGAGCAGACAACTTCGTCACGCTGGATCCCAAGAAGAAGGATGCTTGGGGTATTCCGGCACTCCACATCAACGCAAGTTATGGGGAAAACGATAGGGCAATGGCCTCAGCTATGCGAAGTCACGTCGCCGCCATCCTCGACGAAATGAAGCTCGCTGACTTGGCCCCGCCAAAGAGCGAACTGAGCATCTTTGGAAAGAATATCCATGAGTGCGGGACGGCGCGCATGGGCGATCAGCCATCAACAAGTGTAGTCGACCGGAACTGTAAAGTGCACGACGCTAGGAACGTATTCGTGACGGACGGTTCGGTGTTTGTGACCCAAGGCTGTTACGAGCCGACGCTTACGATCATGGCGATCTCCGCACGAGCCGGAGAGCATATCGCGGAGACATTCCGCCGAGGTGAATTGTGAAATCAGGCCCCTCAGACCTGATTACCCAGATCACCCGCAGGCAGTGGCTCTTGCGTTTGGGCGAGACCGTCGCCTTGGCCGGAGTGAGCGGCCTCGTTCCGGAATCTCCTCTGCGCTTCTTCAGCAACGAGCCCCCGGCGCTGCCGCCGGGGCTCTACGAACCTTCAGCCGACCACCTGGTGCGTGCGCTCAGTGGCCACCATCCGGCTGCTCCGCCGCCGGGCAGCGAAACAGATTACGCGCAGGCCGGAGCCCCCCAGCCGTTACAGTTTTTCTCGGCCGAAGATTTCAAGACCATCACCAGCTTTATTTCCACTCTGTTGGGCGATGTACCAGCCGGCGCTCTGAGCGAAGTTGCGCGCTGGGTTGACCTGTGGTGTTACTCCGCGCAGGGAGTGCGAGAGGCGGCCCGCAACCTTGAGCCTTTGCATCGCGCGCTTGCGGCCGCCTACTTCGGCGAAACGTCCGTCGCAGAAATCGAGGCCGCCGACCCAGCTTCGATTGTCCGCCAAGGCATCGCAGACTTGAATAGAATCTGCCGGGATGACCATGGCAAGACGTTCACGAGTCTCGCCGCCCCAGAACAGCAGGATGTGGTGCGTTCCATCAGCACGCGCAAAGATTCCAGTTTGCAGAAATTTTTCGAATTGATTCGCAATGAGGCAATTCGCGGCTACTACACTTCTGCCGCAGGCTTGAAAGAGCTCGACTACAAGGGAAACACCTACTATCCCTACTGTCCGGGCTGTGCATCTACTGAGAAGGAATGAATCAGTGCGGGAATCTGCCGCTCCATCCGGCAACGATCGGGGTTTAAGAACTGCCGCGTGACGTGCCTCTGGGTGATCGTGCTCAGAAGGAAACGATCATCGCATGTGCCCGATCGGCGCGCATAAGGCTTCTCCAGACTTAAGGCACAATGTCAGCCTGCGCTGGGCTTCCGTGTGCGGAATTGGGAGCAATCCAGACCCTGAGCTTGGAGGGCTCCACGGCGAATTGGTTGCGATCATTCCAGATGGCAAACGATTCTGCGGGCAATTCGAATTTCACGGTCTTAGTTTCTCCCGCCACCAGGGAAACGGTCTGGAAGCCCTTCAGAGCTCGCAGCGGTTGCTCTGTACTCGTGCCCTGCAGGCGCATATAGAGTTCCACCACCTCATTCGCCGGACGCGATCCTGTATTGCTCACGTCGGCTTCGGCCGTGAGTGCTGCCGGACTTTTCGCCGAAAGACTTCGATTGAGTTCTCCGGCGCTCAGATGGTCCGCGCTAATCTTCGTCGCGCCGTAAGAGAACGTCGTGTACGAGAGCCCGTACCCAAAAGGAAACTGGGGAGCGTTCTGTTCATCAATATAGCGCGACACGTATCTTTCTTCGATATTGGCGGGAGGGCGCGTCAGATCGGTTCCGGCGGGAGGGCGTCCCGTGTTATTGGAGTTGTAGTAAAGAGGTTCCTGCCCCACGCTGCGCGGCCAACTCACGACCAACTTGCCGCTGGGGTTCACGTCCCCAAAGAGAGTCCGCACCAGCGCCGGTCCACCACTCATGCCAGGAAGCCATGCCGCGATAACAGCCGGCACCTGCTGGAAAGCCCACGGAAGCGTCAGTGGGCGTCCGCTGAACAAAATCACGATCACCGGCTTTCCGGTACTTACGACTGCTTCGAGCAATTCTTCCTGCCGTCCGGGCAGTCCCAGATGCGCGCGCGAAGCTGCCTCGGCGCTCATGTCGGGGCTCTCGCCCAGCGCGAGAATCGAGACATCAGCCTTGCGCGCTCCCGCAACTGCTTCTGAAATATCCTGGTCGGTCCCGTCAAGAATGCCACTCCCCTTGTAGCGGGCCACGTGTTCCTTCCCTACTCTTTGCACCAAGGCCGCCAGCAAACCGTTGCGCGGACCCGATCCCGGCGGAGTTCCATTGGGATAGGAGGAATCCTCCCCAACGGGGCCGATCAAGGCGAAATTCGGAGTGCCCTGCGAAAGTGGAAGCAGAGGCTTTCCCTTCGCGCCGCTCTCATTTTTCAGCAGCACGAACGAGCGTTCGGCAGCGGTTTGCGCCAGCGCGACGTTCTCCGGATGATAGAGCGCCTTGGGTGCAGCAGCCTCGTCCACATAGGGATGCTCAAATAACCCCAGAGCCAACTTTACCCGCAGCACGTGCCGCACCGATTCGTCGATTGCGGCCGGCGGTATTTGCCTGGAACTAACGAGCGCCTGCAGATTGTCGTGATACAGGCTGCTCACCATGTCCATATCGACCCCGGCCAGAAACGCTTTGCGCGCAGCAGTAGCGCCATCGTTGGCTAGTCCTTTCATGATGAGCTCTCCGATGGAATTCCAGTCGCTCACGACCAGTCCCTGAAAGCCCCACTCATTTCGCAGAATTTGTTTCAGAGTAAATGGATTCGCTGATGCCGGCGTCCCGTTCAGCGTATTGAAGGCGCTCATCAAGGAAGCCGTTCCGGCTTCGACGGCCGCATGGAATGGCGGCAGATAGAATTCCCGCAACGTGTGCTCCGAAATCTCGGTGGTGTTGTAGTCTCGTCCGCCCTCGGCCGCGCCGTATCCCACGAAATGTTTGGCGCAGGAGACGATGCTGTCCGGAGCGTCCAAGCGCTGCCCCTGGTATCCGCGGACGTAAGCGGCCGCCATGGCCGAGCCGAGGAATGGATCTTCGCCGGCACCTTCGGCCATGCGTCCCCAGCGCGCGTCACGGGCGATATCGACCATGGGAGAGAATGTCCAGCGGATCCCATTGGCCGCGGCCTCCATGGCCGCAACCCGCGACGCCTTCTCGACGATTGTGGGATCCCAGGTCGAAGCCAGTCCCAGCGGAATGGGGAACTCTGTTTTGAAGCCGTGGATCACATCCAGCCCGAACAAAATTGGGATGTGCAGCCGGGCTTTCTCCATCGCGATCCGTTGGTACATGTTGATCTGATGAGGATCTGTGACGTTGAACAGCGATCCGATCTGTCCTCTGGCGATCATGTCACCGTAATCACTCCGTCCCGTTCCCGGCCCAGTGGGCTGGCCGGCGGAATATTGCACCAGTTGTCCAACTTTTTCTTCCAGCGTCATCTGCTGCAGGATGGCTTCGATCTTCGCGTCCAAAGCTGGATCGTTAATTCCATCGGGTTGCGAGGGCGCGGGCCTTGCGCTTTGCGCGGTGGCAGTGATCTGCAACAGCCCGCATACCAGAAGGATCGAAAGAAAGCGCAGGCAATTGCGCACCGCACGAGTTTGCATCCGGGGAACAGAAAGAATGTCAGGAAATAATTGATCGACTGAGATCAGCACGATGTCTCCGCAAGGACGACCTAGCCACTAAAACGGATTAGTACGACATCGTATGAAAAACTCTTTTGAGAACGAAGTCAATACGTTGGACTCTACACCACAGTGATTCGGGCCGTTTCGGCTTCCGAAGTTTCTGTGGGCGAGTTCAATTCCGCAAGCGGGCAGTGCGGGGACAGGTAACTCAGCTTGCGCTGGATGATTTGTGGAGAGTACTTGCCCAGATAATGAGAAATGGTCTCGACGCGAATCTTGATTCCACCCGCCGGCTTGGTGGAGTCGAGATCGCCGAATTTGAAGTAAAGGGTCCCCGTCGCCTCGACGATCTTCTGCGATGGTGTGTAGGTGGGCTGATCCATGCCGCACTCGTAACTGGAAAGCCGCACCACGCATGTGATCCAGGGGCATCGTGCCGCAAACTTGGCGCCCCACATGATCTCGTTTGTGTTGCTGCTGTACGACGACGTCCATACATCGGAAATATCAAAGGGGCTCTTGATGCGGCCTATCTTAAGATCTGCCTCAAAAAGCCAATTCATCAGGTCCGGATCAGTGGGAAGATATTGCAACCAGAGAATCGGATAGCCGCACGCCTGAATCTCCGCTTCGATTTCGTGTCCGATCCCGGTGTCCATGTGATACGGGCGGGCGAGCACTAAGACACAAGGCTTCTGATTTTCCGCGCACCAGGTGAGAATTTCCCGTCCTTGCCTCCGAATGCGCTCGGTCACGTCATCCAACGCGGCAAAGCCTCTCACTACCGCGCGAGCCGTTTCTTCAGCATCGAGATCGAAGACTTCTTTCAGTGAAACGTAGAGTTGCTCGGTCACGAGATGCCGGTCGCCCAGGCTGACGAACGGAGACGCGTACACCACATTGTTTTCCGCGAAAATGTCGCGTTCTTTCAGAAAGCCCGCCTTAATGTTTTCCGGCCCGGCCATCACGCGCGTGCAAGTCACGGTATCCTCAACGTGGCCATATAGCGCGGACGGCAAGGAGTGAATCATGGGGCTGAGCAGAATATTGATCTTTTTCTTCTGCCCAAAGATGAGTTCGCCATAGTGCCCGCTGATGCACTTCACGGGATAACAGCAGTCCACCGTGCCCCTTCCCTTGCCGAATTCGCGACCCTGCTCCTCCGAAGTGTCGGAGCTGAAGATGATGTTTTCCGAAGACACACCCAGTTCTTTCAGGAAGCCCACCCAGAATTGGTGAGTCGTCCAGATGTTGAGCACTTTGGGAATGCCCACGCGCAGTTGCGAGCGATCCTTGCGCTGGCCCTTAGTTGCGGCGGAAGCCTTCTTGCCGAACCATGTCTGCAATGTTGGGAAACGCATTCTTCGTCTTCTCGATTCCGGCCTTGATCACCTTCATTTCATTCAAGTCTTCGACCAGTCCCTTGGGACATGAATTATTCACGATGACGCGCTCCCAGCCCGAGGCGAGTGGAACCTTGCTCCAGGGCCGTCCCTTGCCCTCGAGCAATGCCACGTCAATGAAGCTGCGTTGGCAGTTCACGGGGCACCAGTGGCACACGGTGTCGGTCGACGTCGCCGTCTTGTAGGTCAGTTTTTCAATCGCGTCGAAGCCGCGGAACATTGTTCGGCCACCATTCTTCCACCAGTCGAGCGCGACCAGGCCCGCGCCGATCGCCCCAGCTTCGCCCGAATATGGATGCACGACCACTTCCGCATCGGGAACCTTGTTAAGAATGAAATCCACCTGGGTCTTCACCACCGCGAGATTGCGATGCGTGCCGCCCTGCAAGATATATTTCCTGCCGACTTGCTGCAGGTTGTTCATGCCCCCGGCGTAGATCCAAACATTGAGCGGCAGAATGGCGCACAGTCCGGCGAGAATCTCTTCCGCCTGCCATCCCTTGCGCTGCTGGTTGACGATATCGCTTTGCAGGAACACGCCGCAGCCCATGGATAATTGCGGCATCGCTTTGGCTTGGAACGCGCCGTCCGCCATGTCGCCCATGGCGATATTGAAACGCTCGGCGACGCCCTGCAAGAATGCCCCATTCCCAGACGAGCATTGTGAGTTTAGCCGGAAATCGGTGACCGCTCCGTTATTCAGGAGCATGATCTTCACGTCCACGCCGCCCACGTCGCAGATGCAATCGGCGTCGGGGAAAAAGTGAAGTCCGGCGGACGCATGAGCAATGGTCTCCACCACCGGGCAGTCGGCTCCCAGAATGCCTTTCAGCAGATCCTTCCCGTAGCCGGTCAGGGCAAGCGCCATGATGTCGCTGTCGCTGACCACGGTCCGAATCTGCCGGAACAGTGACTTCGCGTCTTCGATGGGATTTCCCTTGCTCAGCGCGTAACAGGAAAAGAGCAGTTCTTTTTCCGGCGACATGCACACAGCCTTAGCCGTCGTCGAGCCGAAATCGCAGCCCAGAACGATCGGCCCCAGGCTCGCGGTGCCGGCAGCCGCCTGCGGGACGGCAGGCGCTGCTTTCGAGCTTTTGTATTTCTCCTTGAAGCTGGAAAGATCGGCATCGTCTTTACAGAGTCCGCCGCGCCCTATTTTCTTTTTCTCTTCGTACTGGCCTTCTTCTATCCAGTACTTGAGCCGCTCGTGACCGGTATAGAGACCCGCGGCTGCGTTTTCCCGTAAGCCGACTTCCACACATCCCAGCGCGGCGTAGTACAAGGCATTGTCAGGCACACGGATGAGGCTCGAGACATCGCGATCATCCGCCACCGCAACCTTGCGCTCCTTCCAAACCTTTCCCAAGTGATGGCGCCATGCTTCCTGCAGGCCTTTGAAGAACAAATTAGGTCCGCCCAACAGCAGGATCTCGGGAAGAGGCGTGTTGCCCCGCGTCAGCGTCGCCAAATTCTGGTACACGACGGCCTCAAACAACGAGGCGATGATCTCTTCTACGGGAACGCCGGCCTTCAAAAGGGTATTGGCATCCGCCTCGGCGAAGATTCCGCACTTGCTGCTGATCTTGTGCAGTGGATATCCGGAGTACCCCATTCGGGACAGAGTTTCCGGAGCAATCTCCAACTTGCGCGCAGTCTTCTCGATGAACGTGCCGGTGCCGCCCGAGCACGCGCTTTGCATCAAGACCTGCTTGCTGCGGGTTGCGCCTTCTCCCTGGAAGAAGATCGTCTTCATGTCCTCGCCGCCAATTTCGCTGACGAAACGGACGTTTGGATGAAGTTTGTCCACCGCAGCCGCTACGGCCACGACCTCTTGCACCACCTTGCCGCCTACAAGCGGAGCAATAATCCCGGCCCCCGAGCCAGTAAAGAAAACGCGATCCCGGCCTGGCACAAACCCGTGCTTCGCCTCCAGCATGGTGAGGAACTGCAGGATTTTTTCCGCCTGGCGGGTGTTGTGGCGTTCGTACGCCTGCGCCAGCACGTTGCCGCGAGGGGTCGCCAGCACGTACTTGCAGGTAGTGCTGCCCACGTCCAGTCCGCACAGCAAGCTCTCGCCTTCAAATACCTGCGGAGAAGGTGCGGCAGCCATGACAGCCGCCGCTTGCCCTTCGATTCCGCCAATTTGTACTAATCCGTTTGCCATGAACCCACCTCGCTGAACTTTGACTTCTGTTCGGTTCGTCAGGCTTGCGCTAATCCGCGGTCCTGCGCGAGGTGCAATACGTAGTTTGCGGACAATCCGGAGTATCCCTTGGGCGGCACTTTGTAGGTCGCCCGCCGCAGTTCAGGATGGTGCTTCTCATATTCGTGAATGGCCTCGACAGTGAGCCCCGTCTTCTGCAAGACCTCTTCAAATTCGGTCTGCGCCCGCTTCTTCGCCTCGGTCAGAATCATCTGACAGCGCGATAAGGCGTGCACTTCGGCGTCGCCCTTGACTTCGATGGGTGCATAAAGGAGGTCGGGATATTTGCCGATCACGTTGGCCATCGAGCCAATGGACATCGTGTTCGGCATGCAGGAGTACGGCGAAAGCTCGCAGACCATGTGAGCCTTTTTGTGATGATAGGCATAGAGCGCCTTGCCGATCAGCATATGCCCTTCACCGCCGCGCAGTTCGAAGTGATAGAACGGCTCGGCTAAATTCTTCAATTCCACCTGGTCCGGGAGTTCGCTGGGAATATTCGCCAGCGCCTTCCGGAAACGGTTGTAAGTGCCAACGAAAATGCGCTCCAGCCCTTTGAGCATCAAGTCATCGCGTTTGGGGTGCTTGCTCGGTGAATGGCGGCGCTCGAGTTTGCGCATCACAGGATGCATCAGGTAGTGCAGCCATACCGCCACTGGCGGAGGCACCACCTCGGAGTCTTCCTGCTCAAGCCATCTCTTGATGTTGTAGTTCCCGTCGCCTTCGTGCGTCTGTAACCAGAACTCGCCGGTGATCTTCACTCGAGTCTTCACCCGGGTCCGGTCTACTTCGATGGCGTCCCACTTGCGCCGAACTTCCTGCAACGCTTTGCTGAAGTAACTGCTGGCCAGGTGGAAGGTGAGCGTGCTCAGCTTTCCGCCCTGCTCAGGGCGATCGCGAAACACGCCGTACATGTACTCGACGCAATCCTTCAGCACCGCATCGGTCTGTCCCGGGTTCACTTCGTAGGGCCGGGTTGCGTACTCCAGATCGGTGATCACGTCGCCACAAAGGATCGCCCATATCAATCCCAAAGTGAGCGGCATGGTGATTTCAAGGCCGCCTCCGCCGGTTTCACCCTGATCCAGTTTGTCCTGCGCTAACAGGAACATGCGAAAGTCCTTCAGGCCAAGCCCGTCGAGAGCCATTGCATAAGACTCGTGATATTGTCCGAACCGGCACGGCCCGCAGGAACCTGCGGTCAAGTAGACATACTTCTTGTTGGTTTGCTCTTTTCCATGAAGCGCGACTTCTTTCTTCAGGAAGCTCACCAGATTTCCCGTAGTGAAGATGGTCGGACAGCAGGCGCCGACATCGATTAACTCTTTCCCCGCATCCAGGTCCTCGCGCGCAATATTCGGCAAAGGTTCCGCGTTGTACTTCAGGTTGTGCATCGCGCCCTGCATGATGCGCTCATGTTTCCACGTCAAGCCGCCAAAAAGCAGAGTTGTGGTCTCCCGTTCTGCGCGGGTGAAGGGTTTGGGACGATAAGCTTCATAGTGCTTTACCGGTGGAGGATTGAAGTTGCTGGAGGGATTGGTGATCGTAACAAGCTGTCCCATGTGCGCTCCTTGCGGAAGAGAATTTGGGCCCGGACGATCTGAACTCGGAGATCAGGAAGTGTGGAAGGTTTCGCCGACTGCCATCTGATCTGGAAACTCGCTCAAATCCACTGAGCTTGCCTCAAACCATCATGGCTTCAGCGCACGACTCTAGCGCAATACGCCTGCCGAACACATCAGGTTCGAAACGGTAGATGAATGCTGCCGGTACGCTTCCCAGGCTGGTGGCTTGGTGCGCCGGCATTACCCTCAAAAAACTGCGGCACGCTGAGTGCCGCGCCCCAGCGAAACGATTGCGACATGATACCTCTAATCCCGCTTCACTGTCGCGTTTATCACAATCAATTTTGGTGGCCTGGTATTAACTACTCAAGGAAAGCCTTTGCGACTTGCATCGACTCAGCGTGGTTGCGGGACGTACCGCCAAAGTTCTCTGTGCCCCCTGTGGTGAAACCTCCACACGGAGCACAAAGACGCCAGAAGGTCCGCATCAACCCTGTTTCGATTTCGGCTCTGCCTGCTTCTCGTGCATTTTGGCTTTCGCCGACTCGGGCATGAACTTGCCGAGTTCGCCTTGCACCTTAGTCTTCATCGAAGAGGCGAACACATGGTCCTCGCCGGCCATCAATGCATCGTAGCCTTGCTGCGCTACCTCAGTGGGATCGTTCGTGTAACCGCAAAGCGACACCAAATCCGTGATAGAAGAATTCCTGGTCCGATCGGTGGCGTGCGTCTAGTTTCGAAGCATGGACGAGGAGCGGACAATACCCTTCAGTATGTAGGATGTCCAGGTACCGCGGCCGCGGAATTACTCGCTGGCGGAAGCACCGCCAGAGCCGCCGCCTAGTTCCGGGGGGTCAAACAAGCACTGATGCCAGAACGCAGAATCAGACAAATTGCCCGATTTCCATTTCTGCATGGCGGGAAGAGTGGCCGCAATCATCCCCCCATCGGCGGAATCGAAGATCAAAACGATTCCGGCAAGCGTGCCTGATTTTTGCGCCAGTTCGTCATAATTCTTTTCCAGCTGGGCTTTTGCGAACTCCAGTCGCATGATCAGCCCAGCATCTTTGGAGGAGTCGTCGACTTTCTCGATGGAGAGGATCTTGACGTTTTTGCCTTTGAGCGGCGCCCAGTCTCCGGGGAACGGGGCGGTCTCTTCGCGCGTGACGTGAAACAACTGTTCGGCCGCGGCTTTCGGGCCGGACCCGGCGTGCGTGGCTGTATCTGGAATGCCATCTGGCATCTCCAGGCTGTTCCGCCAGATCCATCCGCGCTGCAGTCCGGAGACGCGCACGTGAACCCAGTCAGCGTTGAAGTCGAGCATCTCGAACTCATCATGCAGGCTCGCCAGGAACAGAGTCTTCGCCGTGAGGCTTGGAGAACCAACGACTGGGACGCCAGCTTGCTTCACGATCACCAGATTGTTCGGGTGTCCCTGATTCTGCAGTACTTCCTGCAAACTCTTGATCTGAGAATCCAGATCCTGGTCACCTGGTTTCGCGGGGGCCGCCACTGACTCCCGCGTTGGCAGGTTGGGGTTCAACGGAGCCGCAAAAGGACTTCCGGCCGCAATACTTGGGGACGCAGGTTTCACCGGAGGCGGTTGTTGCGCAAGCTGAGCTGTCTCGTCGGCTTGATTCTGAGCGGGTGCCGGTTGGGGAGCCGTCTCCGTTGCCGATGCCGGGGTGTGAGTCGGAACCGTGTTCGTATTCGCCGCCACTTCATCGGACAGTTGATCAAGAAGATCGGATTCCAGCCGGCCATTCGAGTTCAGAAGTCGATATCCGGAGTGAACTCCCGCCGGATCTGTGTACCACGCAGTAATTTTCGTCGTGACTCGAACGATGCAGTCCCTAGCGGACTTGGCACTCACCTGTACCGAGGTCTGGTAATAGGCGCGGCGATAGTGATCGAGCGACTGGTCTGGGTTTGCGACAAAGCCTTCAACTACCGGCAGGCGGCCAGCCATGGACGGCTGCAGTTTTTTCACAGCTTTCTCAATCGTGTCTTTGGACTGGCCAAAAGTCCGCTCCGAGGAATTGCTGGACTGCGCCCAGCCCTGCCCAATCAGGAGAGTGACGATGAGCAGCAGCAATACTCCGGTCTGCCTTTTGACTCTGGCGCCGCACCTCATGGTGCCAACTCCAAGTCGTCGCGCGACATCCAGCCATGCTGGCCCTGATGAGTCTCAACTCCCAACCAGTACGGAGTGGTGATGACGATCAGAACCTCGGTTCCGCTGGGCAAGGAAGTCAGCGTTTTTGCGGACCGGAAAGGCGAAGCCTTCAAGGGTGCGCCGGGAGGCTTTACCACCCGCTCCACTTGCCGACGGAGTTTTTTCAGCTGTTCCTGGGGAGTCTGGGTGAGCCCGGCTGGCTGGGCCATTTCTTCCTTGGCCGGCGCCGCACCAGACCCACTGTTCGTGCGGTTCTGGGCCGGCAGCGACGGTGGGGGCTCCTCTTTCCGCAGAAGCTTCTCGTTCACGGGCGAGCGCTGCCCAACTGCGGCGGCCTCCTGCTTGAGTGCATTCAGTGCTTCCAAGTGGTCGTGAATATCTTTGTATTCCGCGCCTTCGACAGATCCGTTGGAGGGGTGGACGGTGTGCCGGAAGTCCTCGACGAAAATGGCGTCGATGCGCAGCACCGTGTTCTTGTCTCCCTGCGGCTGCACGACATATCGGACAGCGAGAGTGCCGACATCTCCGCTCTCTTTGAAGTTTCTTGGATCCAGGGCATGGGTCCGCACCTTGTAGAAAACCGTTCCAGTTTCCTGCCAGGCAGGGAAGCCGCGAGCGGAGGTCTCTACTTCGGCCCCGGTAATGTACTGGTCGCGCTCGTATTCTTTACTGCCCCGGATGATCCCATTCTGAATCACTTCTTTGACGGCCTGGGTCACATCGGACTCTGGGAACGGTACGTTCACAATCAACCCGGCACCGTATTGGGTGGTGTCTTTCTCGCGAGCAAGGGCGGGCTGAATGGCCAGACTAATCACTATGGCCAGCAAGGCAGCCAAACGCAGACACAGCGAGTTACGTGACGCAAGTACGGCGAAGGTCTTTTCTAGAGAGGTTGAGGCCCGCATGAAAGCAAATCAGCTCAGATCCTTCATACCGTCCGGCAGGGGCGTCTGTCAACGGTTCCGATGCGCTTGGCAGTCGAGTGCGCGCGGATCGATATGGCAGTTGTCACCAAGATGTAAAAAGTTTGTCAAAAAATTGTCTTGCGAAATCGCAATCAGTGGTAGTAGGATTCGCATCCGGTAAGGTGGTACGACCGGATGGCGTGTGGGTTCGTCCGGTGGGCGCAATCAAACGACGAGGAGGGGTTCCTCGGAATTCAGATTCGCCTTACGTGAACATCTTCCGTAGCAGCTGTGGGATTCTCATTGCGTAAGACACATATCTGAAGGAGTACGGCATGCGTATGGGGACGCAGTCTCGCCAGTATTCGTTCGCGGCATCTGCAATTCCGTTAACGCTACTAGCAGTTTTCCTGGTTCTAAGCCTCAGTCAACCCGCCAATGCTCTACCCGCCTTCGCCCGTAAGTACGGCTTACGCTGTTCCGCGTGTCATGAATCGTGGCCGATGCTCAACTATTTCGGCCAGAAGTTCAAAGACAACGGATATCAGCTCATGAACGATCGCGATGCGCCGATCTGGCAGAATGCTTCCTATTGGCCCATCACTTTGCGCATGACGCCATTTTGGAGCCGGGAAAGCACAAACAAGGTCGCCGTGGATTCGGCTCCGACCGGCGAGCAGCGGATGACTACCACCGGATTTAATCTGAGTGGCCTGGACATTCTTACCGGAGGCACGCTGGAGAAGAACATCTCTTTCCTGCTCGTTCCGTCCGCCGACGAGACTGGGGCATTTCATTTCGAATCGGTGAACGTTAGGTTCGACAACCTGTTCAAGAGTCCCTGGCTCAACGTTAGAGTCGGCAAGTTCGAGTTGGACAGCTTCATCTCAGAAAAACGCACGTTGACTCTCTCCGCCAATGGTGGGGCATATCAACTGTTCCACTTCATCCCGGTGGGCGATGGCAATATCTTCGGACAGATCGGGGACAACCAAATCGGCGCCGAGTGGATGGGCCATTCCGGCAACGATCGGACGCGCTTATCAGCGGCGGTCTTTAGCTCAACCGACGGCAACGTAGACCTGCCCTACGGCCAGAATTCGTACTCCGCGTTCTTCGCAGGAAGCCAGGCATTCAGCACAGGCAAGTTGGGTGTGCAGCGCCTTGGCGCATATGCCATGTACGGCGTAGCTCCGACGACTTATCTGACCAGCGGAGGCGTTCCTCTGCCCGGTTCGGGGATTGGTAACAAGAGCTTCAGCCGGGTCGGGTTCGAGGGTTTGTTCTATCTTGGTCCGCATCTGGACTTCCAGGTCTTCACGCAACACGGCGAAGACAGTGCGTGGTTCGGCGCCTGCTACGGCGAAATCATGGCAGGTACGTGCCCGGACACGAACAACAACACGACCGGCATCCTGCCTGCCGGAGCTCGCAATCCCACGTGGAATGGAGCGTTCGTCGAAACGCATTACGTCTACAGTCCTCAGCTTACGATCTTCCAGCGCTCGGAATGGGTTCGGATGTCGCAGCAGGCATTTGCCACTAATCCATCCAATCTGGGTGACATCGACAATTACGTCGTGGGCTACCGGTACAACCCCTTCATGACGAGCCGCGCCGGATTTGCTTTCCACAACGAGTATTCGTGGATTCGCCAACGCGGCACCTCGCCCGTGACCGGAACAGACTTGAGCAGCAACAGCCTGCTGCTCGGATTTGACTTCGACTTCTAAGAGGGACGGCATGCGAACAACACTGCACAAATCCTTGCTTTGTACGGCAGCAGTTGTGATGGTGTTTCCACTGGCTTCGCTGGCGCAGCTGACGAAAGCTGACTTCCAGGCCCGTATCGGGATGGAGAGCCACATCGGCAACGTGACCGGCCATGCCAAGAGCGCCCAGTACGACTACCGACGCTATTGCGTGGGGTGTCATGGGGACCGCGGGGATGGAATGGGGGAAAATTTCCCCTGGGTAGATCCGAAGCCCCGCGATTTCCAGTTGGGCATCTTCAAATGCCGCTCCACTCCGACGGGCACGTTGCCTACCGATCAGGACCTGTCCGACACGATCGGCCGGGGCTTGGACCGTTCCAATATGCCGCAGTGGAACATTTTTACCGACCAGCAAAAAGCCGATCTCGTGGCTTGGGTAAAACACTTTTCGCCGCGTTTTGCGACCGAGAAGCCGGGAACGCCGATTCAGATTCCGTCCGAGCCTGAGGTCACTGCTGACCGCATTAAAGCCGGCCGTGAAGTTTTCGCGCGAGTGCAATGCTGGAAATGTCACGGGGTGACCGGCGAGGCCAATGGCCCCTCCGCGGCTACCCTTCAAGATGATCTGGGCCGGCCGATCGCTCCGTTCAACTTTATGGAAGGGCGGCCGAAGTGCGGTTCTTCGGACCAGGACCTCTATCGCATTTTCATGACAGGTTTGGACGGGACCCCGATGCCTTCGTTCGCCGACAACATCAAGCCGGATGAGGCATGGGACCTGGTTTTCTATCTCCGCACGCTGATGTCGGAGCCGAGCAAGGAGAAGGCGATCGCGAAACAACTTGGCCTGAAACCGGTTGACACGAACGCTCCTGCCCCGCCCTCCGCGCAACAATAGGTATGGGTACTTACAATCAATTTGGTTTAAGGTTCTGAGGGAGAACTATGAAAAATTTGCAGAAACTGGCAGCTGTTCTGATGGCGGTCATCGTAGTCCTTTGTGGCGCAATGCTCCTGAATCACGGGGTCAGGGCGGCGGGCGAAGGCAAAATTAGCGGCACCGTGAAGTATGAAGGAACGCCTCCTCACATGCGTGGGATTGACATGTCGAAAGATCCGTACTGCGCAAAGGCGAACGCAAGTACCTCGCCACACATGGAAAATGTCGTCGTGGGTTCGGGTGGCGGTATGGAGAATGTAGTCCTCTACATCTCCGAAGGCTTGAGCGGCGCGGCTCTGAGCCAGCCCGCGACCAATGTGCCGGTATTCGATCAGAAGAACTGCGAATACACGCCGCACGTGCTGGCCATGGACGTGGGCCAGACCTTTAAGGTGACGACAAGCGATCAGACGGCGCACAACATCCACCCAAATCCGAATCCGATGACCGGGAACATTCCCTGGAACCAGTCGCAGCCTCCAGGTGCGCCTCCGGTAGAGAAGAGCTGGAAGGCGCCGGAGATGATCGAAGTGAAGTGCAACATCCATCCCTGGATGCATGGCTGGTTCGCAGTAGTGAAGGGCCCCTACGCCACCACGGATGCGAATGGCAATTACACGATCAGTAATGTGCCACCGGGAAACTATACCGTGACCGCCTGGCAGGAGACCCTGGGAACACAAACCGCAAAGGTAGCCGTTTCGGGCGGTGCGCCGGCAAAAGCCGATTTCACCTTCAAAGGGAAATGAAATTGTGACTCGTGAGCCGCCGTCTTCGGACGGCGGCTCGCAGAGACACTCCCAGCCAGCAATAGAACCGTTTCAGGCGAGGGCAACATGGCGAAATTCTTCGCAATCACGATCTTTGTAATCGCAATTGTGTCAGCGATTCCCATCCTGCGGCACACATGGTGGATGGCGGAGGACATCTCCACTCACGGCGCCCCCATTGACGAGCAGATGTCCGAAACCATGGCCGAAGCGGGAATCTCGTTTCTGGCATCGCAATTTATCCTCGGCTACTTCATCTGGAAGTTTTCCAATCCCAAGCCCGGGGACAAGATCAAAACTTTTCCTGGCGGAGCGAAGGCGATGGTCTGGGCCGCGTTCCTGCTGGTGGGAACCGAGGTCCTCGCACTCGGCGTATTTGGGGTCAAAGCCTGGGCAAATGTGTATTTCACGCCCCCAGCGGCGAATGCCGTGCCCTGTCGAGGTGCAGGCAGGGCAGTTCGCGTTTTACTTCCGCTATCCCGGGCCCGGATGGAAGCTTCGGTCCGATCCATCCCGACATGATCAGCGAAGCCAATCAGAACTTTTACGGCTTGGACACCGATCACGATGCCGATTCGAAAGATGATGTCGTGACCGCCGAGATGGCCGTTCCCGTGAACCGGGAGATTCATCTGCTCATGCACTCGAAAGACGTGGGGCATTCGTTCTTTGTGCCCGAATTGCGTGTGCAGCAGGACTTCGTCCCCGGCATGGACCTATCTGTGCATTTCACCGCTACCAAGATCGGGCGGTACGAGATCGTGTGCACGCAACTTTGCGGTTTAGGGCACTACAACATGAAGGCATATCTCTCGGTGCTGTCGCCGGAAGACTACGATGCATGGATGAAGAAGGAAAAGGCAATGCAGTGACGCAGGACGCCGCACTGTCTGCGGCGATCAGATCTTTGCTTTGAGGTGACCCAATGCACGATACAGCGCACGCTCACGTGGGACAGCACGCTGCGCCAACTAGCTTCATCCGCAAGTACGTCTTCAGCCTCGACCACAAAGTCATCGGCAAGCAGTATTACGGGCTCGCCTTGGCCGCGGTGCTCATTGGGATGTTCCTATCCTGGCTCATGCGCCTCCACCTGGGGTGGACGAATCTGGCGATCCCGGGATTGCACCTGCTGACCAAGAACGGCGCTCCCGGTGACGTGATGACGCCGGAGTACTATCTGCAATTAATGACCATGCACGCCACCATCATGGTCTTCTTCGTGCTTACGACTGCTCCGTTCGCGGCCTTCGGCAACTACTTCCTGCCAATCCAGGTCGGTGCCGAGGACATGCCCTTCCCCCACTTCAACATGATGTCGTTCTGGGTGACGTTTGTCGCCTTTCTGGTGCTGATGTCGTCCTTCTTCGTTTCTGATGGGCCCACGCTCGGAGGCTGGACTCAGTACGCTCCGTTGAGTGCAGTGGGCCAGGTTGGCGGACCGGGAGAGGGAGCCGGGCGTTGTCCTGTGGGCCCTGTCGATCGCTATTTTCTGCGTTGGGCAGTTGCTGGGGTCGCTGAATTTCATCACCACCACGCTCGACATGCGCACGCGGGCATGAGCCTGTGGCGCCTGCCGCTCAGCGCATGGGCATGGTTCATCACCTCGGTCATGGGCCTGACCGCGTTCGCCGTGCTGATGCCGGCCTGCATTCTCTTGATTCTCGATCACGTCGCGGGAACCAGCTTCTTTGTCCCGGCGAATACTGGTCATGAATGACCAGATGCAGCCGCACTCCGGCGGCTCAACCCTGCTGTGGCAGCATCTGTTCTGGTTCTTCGGACACCCCGAGGTTTACATCGCGATTGTGCCGGGAATGGGCATCGTTTCCCACGTGCTCATCACCAACATGCGGAAGCCGATGCTGAGCCATCGTGTACTGGTCTATGCGATGGGCGCACTCGCAGTCCTCAGCTACATGGTGTACGGCCACCACATGTTTGTCAGCGGCATGAATCCGGTGTCGTCGCTGGTGTTCTCGTTTCCCACCCTGGTCATCACGATCCCCTCGACGATCGTGGTGCTTGATCTGGATCGGCAGTCTGTACGGCGCTAAGCTGCGAATCAATTCGGCCTCGCTGTTTGCCCTGGGGTTCATCTCGATGTTCATCAGCCGGTGGAGTCAGCGGCTTCTTTCTGGCGCAGCCCTCGATCGACATCATGCTGCACGCCACCTACTTCGTCGTCGGCCACTTCCACCTGGTGATGGGCGTGGCGGCAATGTTCGGCATCTTTGCGGGAACATATTTCTGGTTCCCCAAAATGTACGGCCGCATGATGAACGAAACATTGGGCAAGATTCACTTCTGGTGCAGCTTCGTCGGAGCTTACTGCCATCTTCATGCCTTTCCATTACCTGGGACTCGCCGGCAACGTTCGCCGCTATCAGGCGTTTGCACCCGAATATATGCAGCCCCTGATTCCGCTCCACAAATTCATCACCGTTGCCGCTTTGTTCACCGGCGCGGCACAGCTGATATTTGTCTACAACCTGTTCGTCAGCCGCTATCAAGGGCGAACCCGCGCCGGATAACCCGTGGCAGGCAACGTCACTGGAGTGGAGTACGCCCACGACACCGCCTCCGCACAACAACTTTGGGGGCAAACTGCCGGTGGTCTACCACGATCCATTCCAGTACGGAGTGGAGAGCTCAACCGGCGATTACGTCATGCAAACCTCGCCCGAAAAAGCCGGCGCGGATGACGAGGCATAAACCAGTTTTTCGGGAAATGGAGTCTGTAGTTATGGCAACGACAGTACATGAACCGCCGAAGATCGAAGGACGCCGAGATCCCTCGCAATCTCACGGAGGCTTCAACGGCGGAGGACAGGGTCGGGTTCCGGGCAATGGCAACTTGCCGGCGGTGAAGCATTACGCTCCGCCTCCGGCTTCTACCGGGATCTGGGTGGTGCTCGCCTCCATCACCATGACTTTCGCCGCATTCACCAGCGCCCTGATTGTGCGACAGGGGTCGGCGCTGGACTGGCGCCATCTGACGCTGCCCAACATTCTTTACGTCAACACGCTGGTGTTGTTCGCCAGCAGTTTTGCGCTGGAGATGGCTCGCCGCCGGATTCGCGTGTTCGCCGGTGGTCTAAAAACGAATTCCAGTGACCCATCTCGCTGGCTGTATGCGGCGCTTTCCCTGGGTCTTTTGTTCGTTGTAGGCCAGTACGTAGCGTGGGCGCAGTTGCGAGCTCAGGGTCTCTATCTGGCAACCAATCCAAACAGTTCGTTCTTTTACGTCCTTACGGCCGTACATGCTCTCCACGTGCTCGGCGGACTCGGGGGCTTGGTGCGCGTGATCAGAAAGCTGAGCAATTCCACGTTGCGAAAGAGCACTCTGGACGCGACCGCCTACTATTGGCATTTTATGGATGGATTGTGGGTTTACCTGCTGGTTCTGCTGTGGATGAAGCTTTAGCAAGCGTGATCGAGGAGAAATTATGAGCATGACGACGCGCGGGGAGATAACAATGCCAATGCCAACGCCTGCCCCGTCCAGCTTAATGGAGAAGCCGGCCTTTTCGGTTCCCGCCAAGAAGATGGCGATGTGGCTGTTCATCATTGCCGACACGGCGACGTTTGCCGGGTGCCTCGTGGCCTATGGATTTCTGCGTAACGCCACCACCAATTGGCCGAGACCATTTCACAGCATTACCAACCTGGCGGTTATGACGTTCATCCTGCTCACCAGCAGCTTGACCATGCTCAACGGAGTGAAGGCCGCCAGGGCGGGCAACAAGGCGGGTGCTCTGCGCTGGACCCTGATCACCGCCGCTTTGGGTATCGCATTCGCGCTGCTGCACATTCGTGAGTGGATGGGCCTGATCAATGAAGGCATGACCCTGCTGAAAAACCCATGGGGCACGGGTTTGTTTGGCGCCAGTTTCTACAGCATCACCGGCCTGCACCTCACGCACGTGACAGGTGGAGTCATTGCACTTATCGTCGTTGGCCTGCGTTACAAAGGCGGCCGGTATAACGCCGACGATCTGGAGGTCTTGGGCCTCTACTGGCATTTCGTGGACCTGGTCTGGATGTTCGTAGTGCCCTTCGTATATCTGTTGAATCTGGCTCACTAACACTTAAGGCTTGGAGCGCATCCTATGGCTACGGAAGCACCAAAAAGCGGAGCAATGAGCAAAGATTTGATCGTGTACGTCTGCCTGCTGGTTTTGGCAGCCATCCAGTTTGTGATTGCTTACCAGAGCATTACCCCGACCCAGATGTTCACACGCATGATCGTCGTAGCGGTCATCGAAGCCAGTCTGGCGCTAGTGTTCTTCATGCATCTGGCGGACAATCGCGGATTGCTCTGGTTCGTGGTGATCTTCAATGTATTCGTTCTTTTTGCGATGCAATACAGTTGGACCGACAGCTTCCGTATTTCAAACGGAGTACCCTGGGCAAAATAGGGTAGAATCCACGCTCGTGTTGGAATTGAGAAAATCATGCGTTCCCTGCTAAGGTCGATTGTTCTGCCGGGCATTGCGCTCATGCTGGTGCTCAGCGCGGCTCCTGCCTTTTCGCAGGGCTGCGCGTTGTGTTATACGCAGGCGGCGTCCTCGGGAGCCCGCATGATCCAGGCTTTAAAAAGCGGTATTCTAGTACTGATCGTTCCTCCAACCCTGGGATCGGTGGGCATGATTTTCGTTATGTACAAAAAGCGCGATCAAGTTCGCCGCTCCGATGAGGATGGCGACACGTTTCGAGACTAATTATGGCGACCACAGTGGGGATGCCGGGCATGGCGCGCGAGACTTGGGCCTCCAAGCTGCGCTGCTACTACACGCTCAGCAAGCCCGAAGTAAACCTGCTGATCCTGATGACCACGTCCGCAGGCTATTACCTCTCATCCCGCGGCCCGGTCCGCATTTTGGGACTTATCAACACGCTCATTGGCGCGCTCCTGGTCGCCAGCGGAACCGCAACCCTTAATCAGTGGATGGAACGCGTGTGGGACGGGCAAATGCGCCGCACCGCGTCGCGGCCGCTGCCTTCCGGACGACTCAGTGCACGGGAAGCGCTGATCTTCGGAGTCATGCTCAGCATCACCGGCGGAGTTTATCTACTCCTTACTGTGAATGCCCTGTCGGCGGCACTGGCAGTTTCCACACTGCTCTCCTATCTGCTCATCTACACACCGCTGAAGCGCGTGACGCCACTTTGCACCGCACTGGGTGCCTTCCCGGGTGCGATGCCCACACTGATCGGCTGGGCAGGCGCCTCCGCGACCATCGACCGGAACGCCTGGCTGCTCTTTGCCATCCTCTTCCTCTGGCAGTTCCCGCACTTCCTCGCGATCGCGTTGATGTATCGGGAAGATTACTCGCGTGCCGGGTACCACATGCTGCCCGCATTCGATGAAGACTCGCGATTCACCCGCGTGGAGATTTTGAGTTTTGCAATCGTGCTGGTGATCGTCACCATGCTGCCGTTTGGAGAGCACGTGAGTTCGCTGTACCTGGCGGGTATGGCTGCCGCGGGAGCATTCCTCCTCTATTATGTGGGGAAGCTCTTCCGATCAAATTCACCCCGGATGGCAAGCCGGTTACTGCATGCATCGGTTCTTTACCTGCCTGTCGTTTTAGGGATCATGGTCGCAGGAAAGCGGTAGGCTTCCGGCTGTGTGGCCCTTTCAAGTGCATCCGCACCACGGATTGCCGTTCACCGGGGTTTGCCGGCGCCGAACTATCCGCGTCTTAATGCTGGTGACCCTCCTATTCGTCGCATTGACGAGAGGCCAGGCGCAATCATCAAGGAAATCGCAGGTGCGCACCCTGCCCATGACTCGCTTCTACGATGCGCCTCAGCCCCTGCCAGCAGGGAAGCCAGGAGATCTCATCCGCTCGGAATCGTTCGACGACTACGACCTTCCGCTTTCGGTGAGCGTGGTTCGCATCCTGTATCACTCGCGTTCCGCCAGCGGACAAGACGTCGCTGCTTCTGGAGTGGTGCTATTCCCCGCCGAGAAAAAACCCCCGAGCGGTGGCTGGCCTGTGATCGCATGGGCGCATGGCATCACCGGAGTCGCCCGATCCTGCGCTCCGTCGCTGCGTCGCAATTTGGGGCATGGCCCTTTCCTCTCCATGTACGTGAACCTGGGCTATGCGCTGGTAGCAACGGACTACACCGGCCTGGGAACGAGTTTCCGAAACGCATTTCTCGATGCGCCCTCTAACGCGACGGATGTGATCGCCTCGATTCCAGCCGCGCGCCAGGCGCTGCCCCCGATCGGCTCCCGCTGGATCGTCATGGGAGTTGCGGAAGGAGGACTGGCGGCGATTGCGGTAGCCCAGAAAGAGAACGAATTTCGCGATTCTGGATATCTCGGAGCCATCGTCGTCTCCGACATAGCCAGTGCCAAAGACATGTTTGCGGATTCGGCGCAGCGTTGTTCCAGTATCAAGCTGGCCGCTTATGGCACCAAGACCGTGTACCCGGATTTCCAGCCCTCGGACGTACTGACCGAAAAAGGCATGACGCTCTACCATGCGATTGAGCAAACCTGCTCGGATCTGGGCTCGATTTCCGAGCCATCGGTGACGGAATCCCCCAAGTCCTCATGGCATGAAAACAAATTGTTGCTGCAATATCTGGATCGCAGTACGCCGGCGGTGAGTCAAACTGACGGGCCGGTTCTGATGATCAGCAGCGATCATGCGCCGTCAACCGCAGAGGCTATATCGAATATGTGCAGGCTTGGCGATCAGGTGGCAATGGCTTCACTACCCCGATTTCGATCCGGGACGAGTTATTGGCGACTCGGTCCGGGACCAGATCGCCTGGATCGAAGCCCGCTTTGCAGGCCGCAAGGCCACGGGCGCCTGTGGCGCAACGCCGTGAAGCCCTTTCGATGCGAAATCAGTTACTGAATGATTTTCCTCCTCAAGCACGGATCGCATCCAAGAGGAACGCATGAGTGAAAACCAGATATCAGCAAGTCAGGCGGGCCAGGTTTCGCTTGGCCCGGAACTCACGGTTAATCGGCTAGGCTTCGGCGCCATGCGGCTCACGGGAGAAGGCATTTGGGGCCCGCCCAAAGATCGCAGCCTCGCGTTAGCTGTTCTGCGCCGCGCTATCGAGTTAGGGGTCAACTTCATCGATACGGCCGACTCGTATGGTCCTTACGTGAATGAAGAATTGATTGCAGAGGCTCTATGCCCGTACCCTGCCGGGCTCGTCGTTGCGACAAAGGGCGGATGGAACCGCCCAGGGCCGAATCAATGGACCCACAACGCCACTCCGCCGCACCTCCGCAGCGCCGTCGAAGGCAGCCTCAAGCGACTGCGTCTGGACCGCATCGATATTTACCAGTTGCACGTTCCTGACCCGGTGGTCTCGTTCGATGCCTCGGTCGACACCCTGGCTGAATTAAGGGCGGAAGGAAAAATTCGCTGCGTCGCCTTGTCGAATGTGACACAGGAACACATCGAACGCGCCCGTAAGATCGTGCCCATTGTTTCGGTACAGAACCGCTACAGTTTTGCGGATCGTGAATGGGATTACGTAGTGGACTACTGCGAGCGAAACGGAATCGCATTCATTCCTTGGGCTCCGCTAGGATCGGGCAGGGTCGCAGGAGATGTCCTGCGGGAAGTGGCGGACGCGCACCAAGTCCAACCTATGCAAGTTGCGCTCGCGTGGCTGCTGTGGCGCTCACCCATCGTGCTGCCAATTCCCGGTACTTCGTCATTGCAGCATCTCGATCAGAATATTGCGGCAGCGGCACTCGAGCTCAGCGACGATGAATGCGAGCGCCTGTACGGCGTTCCCGAACTGGTCGGAACACGCTGACAGTCCCGAAACCTGCTATTAAGCTTCTGCGGCCTAAACCACGAACGCCGTAAGTTGACAGCGCCCTCGGCAAGTGAAAACATCCCCGCGCATTCATTCTGCCCGCGACTTATGCGGTCAATTTCCCCGTTCAGTGGTAGAGACATTGCTAGCAACGTCTCTACGCGAGTGGGATCTTCGGAGGCAATCAGGTGCAACCTCGGAGAATTCTCGGTGTGCTCATCGGGTTGGCAGGGATCGCGGTATCGGCTTCGGCAACTCCCGTTCACTTGCGCTGCGAATACCGGCAGAACCCGTTGGGCATCGACGCGCCCGAGCCGCACCTGTCCTGGCAGAGTGACAGCAGCGAGCGCAACTGGAAACAGGCGGCATACCAGGTTATGGTGGCCAGCAGCGTCGATTTGTTGCATGCGGGGCGGCCTGATCTTTGGGACAGCGGCAAAACGGAGTCAGATGAATCGGTTGGAATTCCGTACAAAGGATCTTCGTTAGAGTCGCGCAAGCGATATTACTGGGCCGTCCGCGTCTGGGATGCTGCCGGCCATATGTTCGAATCGACCGAGGAGGCGTGGTGGGAAACGGGCCTGCTGCATCCGTCCGACTGGAAGGCAAGCTGGATCTATTGGAAGAACCCGGAGGACCAAGCCGATCGGGCCGGCATGCGGTGGATCTGGCTTGGCGGGGAAGATGCGTTTGCTGCCCAGCCGAAAAGGGTTGTGAATTTTCGCGTTTCGTTCAAGCTCTCCGAAAAGCCGAAAACGGCCGATTTGAGCCTCGCTGTTCGAGGGGATTTCATCGCCAAAGTTAATGGTCATTCAATCGACAGCAAGCATGGATGGGGCAGCTTCGATTGGCGGGATATTTCCGACGAGCTGGTGGTAGGAAATAACTCCGTCGAGGTTACGGTTACAGCTCCCCAAGCTCCCGAGCGGGCCCCTGGAGCAGGAGCGACCACCGTGCAAGCTGGATTGGCAGCCCTGGTGAAAGTCACTGCCACGAGCGGCGCCATCTTGCGATTCCCAACCGATCAGCACTGGATGGCTGCTCCCGAGGGAAGTTCCAACTGGCAGCAGGCCAAAGTTGTTGCGGACCTGCAAGACAAGCGACTAGGCGATCCCGGACCATTGCCGGAGCCGGCGGCCTATTTCAGACGTCTGTTCCCAGTCGCAAAAAGAGTCCGTCGTGCCCGCCTCTATGTGACCGCTCTCGGCAGCTATCGAGTCTTCCTCAACGGCCAGCGCGTGGGCGCCGATGTCATGACGCCAGACTTCACCGACTATCGCAAGCGCGTTCTCTATCAGATCTACGACGTGAGCAATCTCTTGCGGAACGGCAGCAACGTGATTGCTGCGCTACTCGGAGATGGCTGGTACGGCAGCGGCCTCACTTGGGTGGGGATGCATTTTTTTCCTCCTCCGGATCGATTCCTGGGGCAACTGGAAGTCGATTACTCCGACGGCAGTCATGATTCCGTTTTGAGCGATACTTCGTGGAAAGCTTCCCCCTCGGCGATTCGCCGATCGGATCTCTACGGCGGAGAAATCTACGACGCGCGGCTGGAGCAACCCGGCTGGCAGCAGGCCGACTTCAACGATTCCATCTGGAAGCCTGCGACAGTGGCGGACGCACCTGAGATTGCCGTCTCCAGTCAGATTACCGATCCCGTCAGGGTGGTCTCGAGTCTCCAGGCCAAGCAAATCACGCCCCTGCCAAACGGAACTTATGTCTTTGATATGGGGCAGAACATGGTGGGTTGGGTAACTCTGAAGGTAAAAGGAGCGGCGGGCAGCAGAGTGCGACTGCGTTTCGCTGAGATCCTCAATTCTGACGGCACGATCTACACGGCCAATCTGCGCAATGCGGATGCCACGGACGAATACGTCCTTCGCGGCAAAAGCGACGAGAGTTTCGCTCCCCACTTCACCTTTCATGGCTTTCGATACGTGGAGGTCACTGGGTATCCGGGCACGTTGACGCTCGACTCTATTCAAGGAGATGTCGTCAGCAGCGTCAGTGGCGACCCGAGCGGGACGCTCAGTACCGCCAGCGATCTTGTGAACCGCATGTGGACCATTGGGATCTGGGGCCAGCGCGGAAATTTCCTGAGCATTCCGACCGACTGTCCTCAGCGCGACGAGCGTTTGGGATGGATGGGCGACGCCGGGGTGTTCTGGCGGACTGGCACCTACAACTTTGATACCGCTGCGTTCTCGCAAAAGTTCATGCAAGACATTGTTGACGCGCAGACGCGCCAAGGCGCCTTCACCAATGTCTCTCCCAACACCCTTCCGTCGGCGGGAGAGGCAACAGAAGGGAGTGCAGCCTGGGAGGAAGGTATGACCGGTGCACCCGGCTGGGGCGATGCCGGAATTATCGTGCCGTGGACGACATGGCTGCAATACGGAGACAAATCGGTCGTCGAAAAAAACTGGGACGCAATGCAGCGCTGGATGGATTTCATCCAAACCCGCAACCCCGACTTCATTCGCAAGAACGGCGTGGGCCCCAACTTCGCGGACTGGCTTGCGCCCGATGAAAATACGAATAAGGACTTGCTAGCGACCGCCTACTGGGCCTTAATCGCGCGAATGATGTCGCAGATGGCACATGCCGTGGCCAAAGAATCCGATGCGCAGCGCTACACCGAGTTGTTGAACAACATTCGCTCCGCGTTCCAAAAGACCTACATCACCGAAGACGGGCAGGTGGGGACGGGAACTCAGACTTCGTACGTGGTGGCGCTCTACACCAAGATGGCGCCGGAAACTCTGGAGCCTCTCCTGGTTGACCGGCTGGTAAAAGACATTGAGCAGCGGGGCGGACACCTCTCGACAGGATTCCTGGGCACACCGTTTCTGCTCTTCACACTCGCAGATCACGGCCGCTCGGACGTGGCGTATCGACTCCTGCTCAACGACACCTATCCTTCCTGGGGATACATGCTCGGGAAAGGCGCGACCACATGGTGGGAGCGCTGGAATGGAGACACCGGCGATCCCGCGATGAACTCCTACAATCACTACGCGTTCGGCTCAGTGGTGGCGTGGGTTTATCGCTACGTTGCCGGGATCGACACAAGTCCAGACCGCCCCGGGTTCAAGGAAATCGTCATCCATCCGCATCTGGATGCGCGCATGCCGTCGGCGCGAGCGGAATACGAATCGGTCTACGGAAAGATCGTCAGTGATTGGAGTGGCACTGCGAACGGACCCTTCACGTTAAAACTGACGATTCCACCCAACACCAATGCCAGAGTCTTGTTGCCTGTCATTACAGGAGAGAGTGTTACCGAGAGTGGCAACCCCATTGAGGGACGTGCGGAAGATGGCTCTTATGTAGTCCGCGTGGGTTCGGGCAGCTATAACTTTGAAGTGAAGTGAAGCATCGCGGAAAGGCGAAGTCGTACCGCTTTGAGCAACAAGGCCGCTGAAAACCTGCAAGAGCTCTTACAGGTCTGGCGGAGAGGGAGGGATTCGATTACCGCCGTTTCTAGCAAGTCGTGGTGAGTGCTACACATAGCGATAATAGCCTGTGTTTATGAGGGTTTCAAGCACTTTCTCGACTTAGGGTCGATTATCTAAGACGACCTCTAGCGACCTCCATTGCCCATCAAAACGATATCACTAATATCACCCCCAAAGCGTTGATGTCTGCCCTCACCATAGCTGCTGGAATCGGGAGAGCGCCGGTGGCAGCGCCGGAGAACCATATACGCTCGCACAGGTGCTAATGAGTGCAACCGAGATGTTTCAACAGTGATGCACCGTCAAGGCTTCTTCCGGTACCTTCGATAGAGCGCCAGAACGACATTGTCTTTAGGCATCGTGACTTTCGGTGGCGGGCATAGCGGCTAGGTTGAACTCCTCAGAATGCTTCAGCTTAACGTGTGTGCGAAATGCTTCATAGAGCGTTTCATCGGTTTCTTGTCCAGTGCTTGGACCATCGGTCACGGCCTTTTCGACGCAGATAGTTTCATTGCACTCAGAGCACTTGCCGAAGCGGTGACTGGCGCGATCCATCTCGTCCTTTGGCCCAAGCCAACCTACGTCGGTCAATTTTGGCTTTTTCATGCCCTCAGCTCCCCACAGGCTGGACAGCCTGACCATCCCCTGAACGCCTGAAAGTCTCCACAGATTCACGCGACATGGCAGATTAAGGGTTAATGAGATGGTCCGCCGCCCTTACGCGATGTGTACCCGTATCTAACGACTCATTCGACTGTCAGAACTGCCAGCTGCTTATCGGGGTGCAATATTACATATTATTTGCGAAATACCCCTGCAACATGCGCAGAGGCAGACTCTCAAGTAGTGGCCCATGTGACAGCCCTTTGGGAAGGAGTTGTCGATGCCAGGAGAATCCGAAAGAACCGCCCACGCATGGGAAGAGATTGTCAAGCAACTCACTCAAGAACAGGACCACTTCAGAGTGGCCGAACTCGCCCACAAGCTGAATGAAGCGATGCTTGCAGAAGAAAGAGAAAAAGTACGACGGCGGCTCGGCGTCGAGAGGTTGAACGCGGGTAACTTTCAAGCCCGACCTAACACCCGGCGCTGAGAATCAAGGTAAAAGGTCGACCCCCATCCTTTGCTTTTGCATCAATGAGTACTATCGCGATATTTCGTCCGTTGACCGCGACCATTGCTCACTCCGGTCACCTGGAGTATCAGCGTGCCTCGCGGCACCCACTGGCTTGAACTGTTTCTCTCGGAGTTCTGAGGAGTTTTGTTTTCCATAACAACCGGTTCTCAATTGATATGTTGAAAGGAGGAAGCGCGTGAAAAGATTCTTTTCAGTCCAACGGATATTCCCGCTCTTGATACTTTTGCTGGCCAGCGCCGTCGCATTCAGCCAAGCCATCAGCGGAAATCTCACAGGTGTGGTCACGGACCCCTCGGGAGCGGCCGTGAATGGCGCGAGCGTCGATGCGACCAATGTCGCTACCGGCCAGAAAGTCACCACGACCACGCGTGGGTCCGGCGAGTACATTTTGTCCAACCTGCCGGTGGGTACATATAACATCACCGCGACCCACTCGGGGTTTAAGACAACTACTATACCCGGCGTTCCCGTCGAGTTGAACAAATCCAACACGGCAAACCTGAAGTTAGAGGTCGGCACGAGTTCCACGACGGTTGAAGTAAGCGGCGCTGCACCGCCGGTAGACACCACCACCGCCCAGCTGCAGAATACTTTCGATTCCCGCCTTTCATCGGATCTTGGCCTGACTTCAACAGGTGGCACGGGAGGTGGGGTGCTGAACCTATCGTTGTTGACCCCGGGCGTCACCAACGCAAGCGCGCTAGGACTTGGAACCGGCCCATCGGTGGGAGGTCAGCGTCCACGTGACAACAATTTCACGGTTGAAGGGGTTGACAATAACAACAAGACAGTCACCGGTTCCCTGATCACGGTTCCACCAGACGCAGTCGACAATTTCACCCTTCTTTCGAATCAGTTTAATCCCGAGTTTGGTCACTCCTCGGGTGGCCAATTCAATACCACCGTCAAGAGTGGCACCAACAGCTTCCACGGTTCACTCTATGAGTACATGAGAAATCGCAATCTGAATGCGGTGGATGCGACTTGGGTGCAACAGGGGCTTACCCAGAACCCTCGTCTGGACAACAACCGTTACGGCGGTACGATTGGCGGCCCGATTATCAAGAATAAGCTGTTCTTCTTCGCCAACTTCGAACGAAATCCGATTGGCTTTATCTCGGCAGGCGGCGGCGCTGTGCAGGCTCCCACCGCGGCGGGACTGGCGGCCATCCAAACGGACCCGCGTCTCAGTCAGACCAATTTCAGCATCTTTAACACGTATGTTCCCGTCGCTACAACACCGAGCGCTTGCCTCACGTATGACGGAACTGCCAATAGCGTGCCGCTACCGGGCGGATTCAGTGCTCCTGCCAATGGGAGCTGCGCAGCCGGTAGCGTCGAGGTCGGCGACGTGCCCATCGTGCCCGCCGCCTGGCAGAGTTGGACGAATTATGTTCAAAGTATCGATTACAACGTCACCGAGAAGGATCAGATCCGCGGCAGGTTCATCTACAACCGGCAAAATCTGCTGGATAATGCCGCCCAACTGGGCACGTTCTTTGTTCCCTACACCAACTCTTTTGATCTTCTTAACATCAGCGAATACCACACCTTCTCACCCAGCGTGAGTAATGAAGTTCGCGCGGGGTTCAACCGTTTCAAGCAAAATATTGGCGCTGGCAATTTCAAATTCCCGGGTTTGGATGCCTTCCCAAACATTACATTGACTGACTTAGGAAACGGGTTAGACATTGGACCTAATGACAACGCCCCGCAGTTCACAGTCCAGAACTACTATGGGTTAGTCGATAACGTCAGCATAGTTAAGGGAAAACATACGCTGAAGGTGGGAGGCGAATACCGCTGGTATATTTCTCCTCAGGGTTTCACCCAGCGTTCGCGAGGCGACTACCAATACAATGCCACGCAAGTTTACCTTGAAGATCTTGGGCCGGATCTTTTCGGTCAGCGCAGTACTGGATCTACCACTTATTACGGAAACCAGAAGGCCATCTACTGGTATGCCAACGATACTTTCCGGGCCACTTCTCACCTCAATGTGACTTTCGGTATTCGCTACGAATACACGACTACTCCGACAGGTGAAGATCGTCAGGCTCTCAACTCGGTTGCGGATACTCCGGACATTCGGGTTCCGCAGGCCGGAAACCAACCACTTGTTTTCGCTAAGCCTCGGGCTCCAAAGAACAATTGGGCGCCGCGCATCGGGATCGCCTATTCTCCAGGAGATAGCGGGAACACATCCATTCGCGCCGGTTTCGGTATGGCGTATGATACGCTTTACGATAACATCGGAATTCTGGCCGTCCCACCGCAAGTCGGTTCCACCACTCAGAACGTTCCTCTGACGCCAGGGTTTCTCGCCAACGGCGGATTAGCGGGCACAGGCGGAAGCGGCATCACCGTCCTGGACAGACCCGCTGCGTTGGCCGCGACCGCTAACTGGATTCCCCCCGAGGTGAAGGATCCATACTCGATCAACTGGAACTTGGGTGTACAACATTCCTTCGGCAAGAACTACACTGCGGAGGTCAACTATGTGGGGACCCGAGGCATTCATCTGAGCTTCCAGGACATCATCACCTGGCAATCTTCGGTCACCCCCACCAACTTCCTTCCAACTTACTTGCAGGCGCCAAGCCAAGCCAGTCTAAATTCGCTGCCCTTGGCTCTCAATACCGATGCTCTCGGGTTGAACATCGTGGGCACCCGCGAGCCCCTTGTTCAATCGTACCTTGACGCAGGCTTCGGTGGTGGGTTCCCCTTTATTACTTCGTTTATCCCTGGAGGCTGGTCTTCCTATCACGGCTTGGAAACAGGCCTCACCCGCAGGTTCAGCAGTGGCCTGACATTCAAGGCTGCCTACACCTGGAGTCATACCATTGACAACAGCACCGCTGACTTCTTTACGACTTACCTTACGCCTCGGCGGCCTCAGGACTTCTTTAGCTTCAACAAGTCCGACAAGGCAAATTCGGCGCTTGACCGCCCAAATAGGTTCACTTTAGCCCTTGTCTATGACCTGCCCTTCTTTAAAAACGGCAACTGGTTGATGAAGAACGTGGTAGGTAACTGGCAGTTCAGTCCCGTTTACACCTATGAGTCCGGTCAATTTGCGACCGTGCAGGCGGCTCGTGATGCCAACCTGAACATCGACTCAGCTGGTGACCGGGCCATCTTTAACCCTGGGGGAATGCCCGGTACTGGCACCGATGTTACGGCCCTGACCGCCACGGCTGGGCCGAACGCGGGAAAAGCGGTTGCCTACCTGGCGGACAACCCGAACGCGCAATACATTCAAACTGGTTTAGGAGCGTTATCGAACCTTGGCCGAAACACGCTTCAAACGCCAGGCACTAACAACTTCGACTTGGCTGTTTACAAAGATATAAATTTCAGTGAGAGAATGAAGTTCCGGCTTGGAGCCCAGTTCGCAAACATCCTCAACCATCCTCAATTCATTCCTGGAAGCAACCCGGGGTTTGGCTTGGGAGTTAACGACGTGGCTAGCTTTACGACGACTAAGCAGGCCTACAGATCGTACGTGACGCCTGGTAAGGACTCGTTCAATCAACCACAAGACGTGTTCGCCAGCAATGCTCGGACCATTGGTATCGTCGCGAAGTTCATCTTCTAACTCGCGATACCTGATCAAAACTTGGGAGGCTCGCAAGAGCCTCCTTTTTCATGCCAATAATCTTGTCATAGAAGAGCTGCCTGAAACCGAGAGAAGTCCCGGCGGAGAACCCAGCTCTGCAGAATCGATTGTGCGAACGATGTTTCGGGCGGGGAGAGGGGTCTTCGGGTTTGTCGCGCATGTAAATGTCGGAGGAACTGCTCCCTCTCCAACCGCGGGAGAGATGTGAACAGTTTGGTTGTATTCGTAACCGTATAGGTCGGGAAGCAAGCACAAGCCTGCAGATGCACCCGATTTCTAAAAGCGCTAATGTTTGCGGCCAAGAGTGGGCAGCGTGGCGCAACTGGCAGGTTCATTCGTTTGCGTGCGGTGTCTCATCATCCCTTCGCGTATTGTCTTCTGACTTACGAGCAGCCATGTACGGAAATGCTTCCAATCCTTCGGCCTCCCGCACACGTATCGTACAGTCGCGAACAGCAGGTTCGGTTGCTGCTTGGGCTTAGGGAATGCGGATAGAAATTCAAGAGTGGACTCGTCGCGAGCGACCTATAAGAGAGAATGTCAAGGACATTTTTCTCCCTCGACCGGAAGGGGAGAGCGCGTCCTCGACTTCCAGCCCCTGTTCGTTATGCGAGCCGTTGCGTTTGGGTTTTCTTTCCTCTGGTCCTACCGCAAGTCTTGCGTGGTTCCATCTCAGCTGCATCTTTATTGAGTAGCGACGACGCCGATCGATTGCGAAGCTGGTAAGCCGTGGTGGTTGCCTGGTGGGCAACCATGGATCTATCTGAGGCTCGTGGCCTAGTGCTTTTTCGGGTTGTCCGAGAGGGCATAGGGATTTCACAGAGGCTAAGTGCCATGGCACTTGGCGCCTACAGGCGTTTAGGATGCTCACCCTCGAACCCGAGCGTCTCAAGAACCAATCGACCACCACCCGAGAAAGAATCGCCGGAGATGGAAAGGGTTCTTCACCCGAGACGCTCAAGCGGCTTGCGATTTTAGTTTCTCAGCGTCGAAGTTTTCTCCCTTCTTCCACAGAGTCAACGTAATGGCTGCAATCTTGCGCGCCAGCGTGAGACGCACCATGGTCGGCTTGATGCCTTTGGCCAGCGATCGCTGGTAGAAATCCTGGAACGGTCCGGGCTGCACACTCGCCCGTGGTGGCGGCAGCTTTGAACAGACCTTTCAGATCATGGTTGTGATCCTTGTTCAAGCCGCGAATGGACACCTGCTTTTTGCGGCGCCGCACTTGGCCTTGCACGTAGTGGTATTCCCCGCTGTCGCGAGTTTCCAACCCCAGTCCGCTGTAGGTCCAGAGCTGTCGCTTGGTGCGAAAACGATGCGGGGTCTGGATCAGAGCCACCGCCAACGCAGAGCGAATCGGCCCAGGGACGGAATCTGTCGTAGCTTGGCAGTGATGGCATGCTTGCGACTCTCCGCCAGCAGTTCGCGCCGCGCTTGCTGGCGCAAGTGCTGCAGCATGTCCAGTTGCTGATAAAGTTGCTCGGCTCGGCGGCGGGTGCCGGCCTCGGGATTTTCCCCAGCCACTCACTGCGATGGCGGGTGTAGTAGACGTCCCGGCCGGCACAGGGAATCGCCCAGCTGCGATACAGAGCTTTCAGCCGATTCATGACCCGGGAAAGATCTTTGACGATGGTCAGATAACTGCGGGCGAGTTCCCGCAGCATGCGTACCCCGGTCTCGCCGTGGTAGACCGGCTCGAGATCATTGAGACGCAACAGGTCGGCAAGTTTGCGAGCATCGATCTTGTCGCTTTTGTTGCCATGTTTGAGCAGCGCGTTCTTGCGCGGGTTGCACACCACTAAGTTGGCAACATGCGGCTTGAGCAGATCGTAGAGCCAGGCCGCCCAGGTGCCTTCTTCGAAGGTCACCGACAAAGTTCCGCGCAGTCCCGCCAAGAACTCCAGAATGGTTGTGGCTTTCGTTTCCAGGATGGATTCCATGACTACCTTGCCCTTGGAATCCATCACCGCTACCGAGATCGTTGCTTGATGAACGTCCAGCCCAATATACTTTTCACTGTTCATCGAGGGTGCTCCTTTCGTAGGTGATGATGCGAACGATGACAACCTACTCCAAAAGGGGCGCCCTCTTATAATGCGATTACGGAAGTTACGCGTTTAAGGTCCTATCCTCAGCTTGACTCATCCCAATCGTGATTAGACTCAAGCGAGAGGTGACGAGCGATATCGAACTACCCAAGAGGACACAACGAGACGAGCAAGAGATTCTTTGAAGGAGTGTTTGATGGAGGATTTGTGAAATTCAAAGTTGGCCAATTCGTGAAGATCGTCAGCAAGGCAATCTCCCGTATCGTTGAAGTGGTGGAAGTCAACCCGACAACTGTGTGCGTCCAAACGGTCGATGGCTGTCGGCACCTTTTCAATAAAGACGGCAAACAGTGCAAGCCGGATGGCGAACCGTATGTCGAGCACGACTTTAGGTGGACGTTGCCAGAACCGGATACGTACACACTTTGTCATGACGAAGTACGGAAGGTTCACCGCTTGGATTGCGATTGCGACGAGTGCTGGAAACATCGCGCAGGTGTGACGCGAAAACGCGATGGCGAGTTCATAGGCCACTACATCAAAGACTTCGCGGAACTCACGGAACAGGAAATTTTTGACAAACTTCAGGAAGGTGAGAGGGCTCCCTGTAACTGGAATTACGGTGGAGAGGCGTATTACCGCTGGAGAATCGGTCTGCGCGCGCGAGGTTTCAAGTGGCGGGAAGAAGTGGTGAAATATTACTTGTAAAGGAGGGGGGGGCGAGGCCAAAGGTCAACTGGAGACAAACGT
>CAWKLW010000003.1:0-65127 GCA_963850585.1 uncultured Acidobacteriota bacterium
TGATGATTGTTACAGGGCGCACTCAGACCAGCACTCTCGGCCCACGGCGGGCTGAGTCCTGACGACAGGAAAGGCCATAACCGTGAGCGCAGCTACGCTTGCCTTGAGAGGCACAATACTTGGGGCCAACGACCGGGTGCGGCTGGCAATTTGTGGACTCCGAGGTCGCGGCAACGATCACCTCAAGGGCTTCGCCAACGTTCCTGGGACCGAAATCGCTGGCATGTGCGATGTCGACGAAAGCGTATTGAGCCAGCGTCTCGGTGACGCGGAAAAGATGGGGCTGGCTAGGCCGAAATCATACGGCGACATCCGAAGGCTGCTTGAGGACAAAGATATTGACGCCATTTCGATCGCCACGCCCAATCACTGGCACTCGCTGATGGCGATCTGGGCCTGCCAGGCCGGCAAAGATGTTTACGTGGAGAAGCCCTGCTCGCACAACTGGTTTGAAGGACGTCAACTGGTGCGGGCGGTGAAGAAGTACAACCGAATATGCCAACATGGGAGCCAGTCGCGCTCCAATCCCGGTATGAACGAAGCCATCAAACGGGTAAACGACGGCACCATAGGCAATACCTATTTGGCCCGCGCACTCTGCTACAAATGGCGACCCAGCATTGGACATGCGCAGCCGGAAGCGGTGCCGGCCGGGGTCAACTACGACCTGTGGACCGGTCCCGCACCGATGAAACCTTTCACCCGCAATCGATTTCAGTACAACTGGCATTGGATCTGGGATACCGGCAACGGTGACATGGGCAATCAGGCGATACACGAGATCGATATTGCCCGCTGGGGATTGGGGGTGCGTTTCCCGGTTCAGGTTTCCGCCATGGGAGGGGACTTCATGTTTGATGATGACCAGGAGACACCAACACGCTGAACGCCACATTCGCCTTCGGGCAACCGCATGGCAAACGAAAGATGATGGAGCTCGAAGTGCGACATTGGATCACCAATCATGAGGCCGAGATCGGGAGGAACACCTATGGCGTCAATGGCATTCCAGCCGCAGGCCTGAGCAAGTAGCACGAGGATAAGCAAGTTCTGGGCCCGAAAGACACTAAAACCAACACCATCGGCAATATCTTCTACGGATCAAACGGTTACCTGGCAATCGATGGTTACGATGCCTACAAGACCTGGCTCACGGATCAGGTCGAGCCTGGACCGTCGGGCAAAGCATCCGGCGACCACTGGGCAAACTTCATCGCTTGCGTTCGCAGCCGACGCGCCGAAGATCTCCATTGTCCGATTGAGGAAGGTCACATCTCTTCCACTCTGGTGCACCTGGCGTGCCCGGCACACGTTCGGCACGGTGGCTATGGCGGAGACCAGAGATCCGGGACAGGTCAGAGAAGTAATGGGCCATGAAAGCCTCACTACGACGCTCGGGTATCTGCACCCGGAGACCGCGGCGATCAAAGCCGTCATCGATCGTCGCAATCAACAAAAACTCAAAGGCACTGCGATCCAAGAAGAGGGTCCCGAGCCAGGGATCGAGGAGAAATACGTGATGTAAAAATCAGTTGCACAGCCACAAAAACAGCCACAGCAACTGATTGTGTGGACAGCGGGTCTCCCGAAGTGGTTGAAAAGATGGTGAGCGCGGAAGGAATCGAACCTTCAACCTACTGATTAAGAGTCAGTTGCTCTGCCAATTGAGCTACGCGCCCACGGTAGGAAATTCTCGGGTGGGAAACAAAAATTATAGCATCCTTGCTCAGCAACGCGAGTCGTGCCGCAAGTGGGCGAGGCCTCTAGCGCGTAGCGGCAGGCCACGTACCGCATCGCCATCATACAGAAGATAGCGCAGCACCCATCATGGCAGGTATGGTGAACGCAATCCTCCCCCCAAACGATTGCACGTCTGCTCTGGGCGCTAGTGGCGAGTCTAGGGGCGCTGACGCACTTCTGCGCCAAGCGACGATTCCCGCGCCACCGGCCGGCGTGGCGGCAAAGAATCGGGCCCGAGCGGCGGTCGATGCTCGATGGTGCCGATCACTGGAGCTTCGTCCATGCCCCCGGCGTATGCCATCGAGGCAAACCGCTGCTGGCTGCACATTTGGTCGATCATGCGCTGCTGCCGTCGACTGAGGACGGCGTGAGGAAGGATGTCAAAATTGCGGAACACCCACAACAAATATAAACGCTGCAAGAATGATGGCATTACGTATCGCGGACCGATGGGTGTTTGCACTCGCACCACACCGTCCGCCAGTTTTTCAATCCACATACCTGGGACCACCTGAACCTGGAATTGGCCAGAGCAATTGTAGGGCCGCCATTATTGCACTGAAGTGCATCCATGCAAAGCCCTTATTTTCGGGAATCTACGAGTATCGTATCCCAAGAAAGGCGCTCATTTTCCCATACCCGGAAAATTCTTTTGGGACTTTTTACCCAGACGGGCTGGGGGATGCATCCTGCCTTTTCCTTGGACCCGCCCAAAAGTCTATTCCAGGCTAAATACCGATTTCCGGAAGGATGTCCATGCGGCGGATCTGGGCCGCCACCCCGAATTCGCTGCCCTCGTCTTCCACCCGCACGACCGTGGCCTGGCAACATACCCAGCATTTCTCGCCTGAGGTAAGTTCCGGTGGCAGGATGAGGACGAGTTCCACCTCACTCCCCTGCTCCATCTTCGAATTGCTGTACAGGAAGATGCCGTTAGCGCTGACATCGCGAGTGTGAGCCGGGACTTCGGCACCTTGCGCTGTGCGCACGCGCGTCGGCACGCGAGTGGCGATTCTTGTTCCGCTCCGGCGCTCGTGATTGGATTTTGTGGGCACGTTCAAAAAGTGACCACTTACTGTACACCAAGAGCGAATTCCGCACGAGGAATTCAGCCGAAAGCGGCGAAGCACTAGCTGGTCGGCTTGCGGGAGCGCGCTGCCGGAACTACTAAGGCCTGTTCCATCGTAGGCACATTCATGCCCCGCAGCTTGACCTCGATCTCGTGCACCTTCTCAGGCTGCGAGGTCTGATAGTAGGCCTGGACGAGCAACTCCATGGTGAAGGGATTTTCCTGGTCTTCTTCAAGGTGTGCGATGGCTTCCTGATACTTCTTCTGGTCCATGAGCAAGGTTCCCGCGGCACCTTGATAAGAGGCCTGGATCACACGATTGCGGCTGCTGTTCGCCAGCTTTTCCAGATCTTTGAGAGTTTGCTCCGCCACTGCCTGATTGCCGGCATGGGCAGCGCGCACCACGCGGACACGCCAGATGCGGGACGTTTCTTCGTCACGGTCAGAATGCGCAATCGAAGCCTGATGATGAAGCGCGTCTTCCGCCAGCTTCAGCTCTCGTAATGCCGCGGCGTCATCCGACTGATATTCGGCTTTGTGACGGTCGGCCTGCGCTTCCTGCAATCCTTGCGCTTTTGCGTGCGCATTTTGTGCGATCTCCGTGAACTGTTGATCGGCCTCCGCGAAGTTGCCTTCGCGCACGTAGGTCATCGCCTTCTGCATGCTGTAGGTGAGCCGGTCTGCCTCGTTATGCGCGAAGCGGATGGCTTTGTCGTATTCGGCGCGCGCCTGTTCCTGATTACCCATCAACGCGTAAGTATCGCCCAGACCCAATTGTGCGCTGACGAAATCCGGATCCATCTTCAGCGCGGCCTGATAATGCTCGAGCGCGCTGTCGAATTGTCCGGCCATGCGCTTGAGTTCGCCGTAAGAATCCTGCGGATTGGGCTCGTTGGGCAGCAGAACGAGATAGCGATCCATGGCCGTGAATGCCTTGTCGAACTCGCGGTGCCGCGCTTCCACATAAGCCAGATCGTTGACCGCGGCGGGAAAGTTCTTGTCGATGGCGAGCGCCTTCAGCATAAAGTGCTCTGCCTGATCGTCCCCGTTCTCGCCCATCAGCCAGTTGCCCGCCAGGTACCACAGATGCTTGTCGCGGGGATACATCTCCAGCATGTCGTTCATGGCGGAAATGCCGCCGATGAAGTCGCCTTCCTGCACCTTGGAGATCCAGGCGACCATTAACTGTTCCCCTGGACTAGTCTTAACAGCCAGTTCCTTCGCCTTCTCGCGAGCAGCGCTGACTTCGTCCGGATTGCCGCTGTTGAACGCGATCCAAGCCCAGCCGACAGCGAGGCTCGGATCTTCTTTCACTGCTGCGCGCCAGTCTTCGTTGCAGCGCTCCAGATAAAGGTTCTCGTAATCCTCGACTCCTTTGAAAAACAGTTGCCGCGCTTTTGCCGAGGACGTCGTTACCGGCATCGTGCTGGATTGAGACTTCTTGACGTGGTGCGCGAACGAAGGCGCAGCGAAACTCAGAGTGAGTGCGAACACTGCACAGAACTTCATGGAAACGCGCGGCATCGAAGATCTCCGGACGAAGCTGTGGGGAGGAATTACGAGACGAGGGTAACATCGGCGTAATCGGGGCACGAGGTGACGAAGGGAGTGGGACGGTAAGAACCGGCTTTTGTAATTGGGAAATTGGTGCTGCTGGCCAGCGCCTCGGTATTCGCAAGATGAGCAGATTTTGCTTTGCGAATCAGATGTTTCCTTTTGGGAATTTCCTGGCTTGCAGCTAGCCCCTCCCCCTGGGGTCTCTTGGAATCATCAGCTTGGCGGGAAATGCGGATTTAATCCTAGAGCCACAGCCACTTACAGGCAAAGTATTAAAAACATTGCACTTACCTTCAGTCAGAAGCACGAGCGCCACGCTAGCGCGCGACACAATGATGGCTGAATTCTGATATTGGGCGCAAGGTCAGATGTCACACCAAGTTGTAAGTCGCTGTGCAAATCTCGATGAGGCAACCGCTCCCGGACAAAAGCCTCCGGGGGCTCCACGACTCAATTGGTGGAGGGGCAGCCGCCCTCGCCCGCCCATGCCTGCAACAATAGCTGTCCGCTTCCGAACACTCGAAACGCGATGGCGGACATCTAAGACCAGGCATGCCCAAGAGGAATCCGTTAGGTTCAGCGGTTCCAAGAGCATAGGGCAAAGCGGCATTGGCCCGCGGAATGCGAAGACCAAAGGATTGATAGATTTTGGGAGATGTCATGGAGAAGCTGATTCGCGAGATGAAAGCCGCCACTCGCTCTCTGCTACGCAGCAAGGGCTATGGCCTGACCGTAGTCATCACTCTGTCGGCGTGTATCGCGGTGAATGTCGCGATATTTGCCATCGTGAATTCGGTTCTACTCCGGCCACTGCCCGTCCCCAACGCCCAGCAGATCGTGCTGATGTCGAACCGGTACCCCAAGGCCGGGGTGCCCGACCAGTACATCAGCAGTTCGGGTGATTATTATGACCGTCTGAAGTACGTCACGGCCCTGCAGGATCAGGCCGAGTTCCGCTTTGCCGATCAGACCCTCACCATCAATGGAATGCCCCAACAAGCGAAGGGAATGATTGCCACCCCCTCGATTTTCCCGCTGCTGCAGGTGCAACCTCTTCTGGGCAGAGCTTTCACGGAGACGGAAGGCGAGATCGGGAGCGAGCAAAAAGTCATTCTCACTTACGGGCTGTGGCAGGAACTCTATGCCGGTGATCGCACGGTTTTAGGACGCGAACTGCGGCTGAGCGGCCGCCCTTTCACCATCGTCGGGGTCATGCCGCGCAATTTTGTCTTTGTCGACCCGGAAGTGCGGCTCTGGATCCCCGCGGCATTCACTGCGGACGAAAAGACAACCCATCACAACAACAACTGGTACAGCATCGGCCGCCTCAGACCCGGAGCGACCATCCAGCAGGTGCAGGCGCAAATCAACGTTCTCAACTCCGCGAACCTCGAACGTTTCCCGCAGATGAAGGAATTGCTGATCAATGCAGGCTTTCACACTACGGTAGAACCGCTGCAAGACATGCTGGTCAGAGACGTGAAAGGCTTGTTGTATCTGCTGTGGGCTGGCGCGGTTTTTGTCCTGCTCATCGGTGCCCTGAACGTGGCCAACCTGGCGCTTGCGCGCGTAAGTCTGCGTAAGAAAGAAGTTGCCACTCGCCTCGCGTTGGGTGCTGGACGCGTACGGCTCATGGGCCAATTCCTGGCCGAGAATGCGCTGCTGGCGGGCATGAGTTGCGTGATCGGCGTCGCGTTGGGGGCGGGCGTGTTGCAGGCCCTGGCGATTGCAGGACTGGACCATTTTCCCCGCGCCTACGAAGTGACGATCACTGGCAATGTAATCGCGATGGCGGCGCTGATGGCCGCGGCCGCGGGTGTGCTCATCACTGCGCTTTCCGTACTCGGTTTCCCGAAGCAGGCTTTGCAAGAGGTTCTGCGCGAGGACGAGAGAACTGGCAGCGGCAGCAAGAGCACGCGGCGAGTGCGGCAGGGCTTGGTGGTGGCGCAAATCGGCTTTGCCTTTTCCCTGCTCTTTGGTGCCGGACTTCTGCTCGCAAGTTTCCGTCAACTGCTCGACGTGAATCCTGGGTTCAGAACGAAAGGGATCGTGACCGCTTCCATCAGCGCGCCGGATACGAAATATAAAGACCCGGTGCAACAGCAGGCCCTGATGAATCGCGCGCTGCAGACCATCCGCCAGATGCCGGGGGTGGTCTCTGCCGGCGCGACGACAACGATTCCGCTTGGCGGCAACTACAACAATAGCGTCATCCTCGCCGAGGGATATACGATGCAACCCGGAGAGTCGGTCATTTCGCCAAATCGGCTGGCGGTAACGCCTGGATATCTCGAAACCATGGGGATCGCCCTGCTGCGCGGGCGTGACTTTCAGGATAGCGATAACGAAAACTCACCGCGCGTCGTGATCGTGGACCAGAATCTCGCTCAACGCTTTTGGCCGAATCGCGATCCCGTGGGCCAGCGCATGTACGAACCGGGAGAACACGCCCAACTCACGAGCGATGAACACACGGTTTGGTATCGCGTTGTGGGAGTTGTACGCTCCGTGCGATTGCAGGACCTCTCCGGTACTGGCAATCCGACTGGCACCTACTACTTGCCTTTTGCTCAACGGACATCGAATTCCTTCACCCTCGCGATCAACACTGCTGCGGATAGCGCGTCGACGATTCCCGCTATCCGGGCACAATTGACCGCGATCGACGCTGACCTCGCGCTCTTTGATGTGAGGACAATGGCGCAACGCGAGGAACTGTCGCTGTCCTCGCGACGAACCTCAATGCTGTTGGCACTATCTTTTGGCGTGCTTGCGCTGTTTCTGGCCGCGATCGGAATCTACGGAGTGCTCGCCTACCTGGTCGCACAACGCCGAAGAGAAATCGGTATTCGCGTGGCGCTAGGCAGCACGCACTCAGGCATTGTAAAGCTGATTGTGCGCGAAGGATTCATTCTGGTAGGAGTAGGCCTCGCACTGGGTATGGTTGCCGCAATCTGCCTGCGCAGCCTCATTCGATCTGAGATCTACGGAGTCGGTCCCTTGGACCCGCTCGTGATTGGGGGCGTCACGCTCGTGTTCGCCGTGGTCGCCTTATGCGCGTGCATAGTCCCCGCGCGCCGCGCCGCGCAGGTGGATCCGATGATCGTGCTGAACCAACAGTAGCTTCGGCCGGTGGACGATCATGCGACGACCCATGCAGCAAAAAGGCCCCTGCCGAAGCAGGGGCGTTGAACCAATCCAATACTCAGAACTTCACGATCGCTGCGAACTGCAGTCCGCGAGGCCCACCCCCACCCAGGAACGGGTTACCGATGCCCACATCTCCTGTCGCTTGCAGCGTGTAGTAGCCGCTGTGACGTCCAGTAGCAGGATCGGGAGCGCCTATATCACCGATGAAGTTCGGCAGAAGCGGGCTGGAAAAGTTGGGATGGTTCAGGAGGTTGAAGAACTCAGCCCGCAATTCGAGATTCACGTGCTCGGTGATGCTCGTCCTCTTGAAAATCGAGAAGTTGAATTCCTTGAAGCTAGGCCCCTTGAGCGAATTGCGGCGAAGACTGCCGAAGTGACGTGTACCGGCGACGCAATTTGCCTCGCTGGAATCGTTCGGGTCCCCGAGTGACGCCCACGTGCAAGGCGCCGCAAACGAAGCGAGATTCAGGAAATGAAGTGGATCTCTGAAGTTGTACTGCATCGGCCCCACTACGTCGGGACGGTCGAAGCCCTCCCCCGCACCTGAGTAATCCCCTTCAAATTCGTAATTAAGGTGCCATGGCTGTCCATCCTGCAGGTTCAGAATTCCGTTGACGCCCCACCCGTTGACTAATTTCTGCATGCTGCCGTGACTCTGGGGAAATTCGTAATTGAAATTCCAAGTAAAGCGGCGACGGATGTCGAAGCTGGAATTACCGCGATCCCCTCTAGGAAATGTGCTGTTCTGTGGCTGCGCCTGGTTGGGTTCGAAGTCTTCCAGGTCGCTGGCCGTGTCAATCGAGTGCGACCAGACGAAATTCGCCTGCGAAGTGATTCCGTGCCAGTTCGTGGTGCGGAGACTGGTCTGCAACGCGTGGTACATGGAGTTTGCGCTCGACTTCTGCTGGTTCAAATAGAAGAAGTTGGAATAGTTCCGCGGGGTACCGTAGCTGCTGACCCCGTTAGCAAGATCAAACGCGGTGATGGTCGCTTGACTAGGCTGGTTGATATCGAGGAATTGGAACAGCTTGGTTCCCTTCGCGCCGACATATCCAACCTGCAGCATCAAGCGACTGGAGATCTGATGCTGAACGTTGAGATTGAAATTCTGGACGTACGGAGTGCGCATCTTGGGATCGACGGCGAAGAAATCGCCTTCCGGTCCATAGCCGGAGTACACGGGCGTTTTGGGATCGAGAGGGGCACCGCTAACCGATCCGGTCGCAAGCGCGTTTGGCCCCAGGCCAGGATAGGCCGGACCCGGGCAGAATATGCAGTTCCATGGCAGGTGGCCGAGAAACATGTCTTGCGAGAACGCGTCGTAGAACAATCCCCATCCGCCGCGAATCACGGTTTTTCCTTTGCCGGTCACGTCATAGGCAAACGCGATGCGCGGAGCGAAGTTGTTGTAGTCCTTTCCGTAGAGCTGATTGGTCTGCACATTGTCTCCGGCGCCACCGTTCGCCGCCGGATCGAAGGTGTAGAACATGTGAGACTTTTCACCAGTCACGCCGAAGTAGTCCCAGCGAACACCATAGTTCAGAGTCAACTTCGGCGTGGCGCGAAATGAATCCTGAACAAAGAACGAATGGCTGTTCTGGTACGTGTGTCGCCTGGAGTTGCCTGCGACCTGTGCGCCGCCGTCCGGAATGCCTTCTAAGAACGCCTGCAATGAAGAAAGCGGGGTGTTTACGTTATTTGGGCTATTAACATCATTTCCAAAGCTGAGCGTGCCCCGGAAGTTGTGATCAATCACCTGCATGATGGTGGTACGGCGGAACTCGTACCCGAATTTCACATCATGCTTGCCGCTCTTCCAGGAGTAGTTGTCGACGAGATGCCAGTTGGAATCTACGCGGTTGCGAGGAATTGAGGTGGTCGCGCCAATCTGCGAGAAGCCACCCACCGAGGTAGCGGGAAGTCCGCCGTCGTAAGCACCAACACCGGTGTTCAGCCCGATTGAAGTGGGATTGAAGCTCTGATCCTCGGGGAAAAAGCCTTCCGCGAATCGATTCCAACCCAAGCGCGCTTCGTTCACCTGGTTCGCGTTAACGACCTTCACGTACGACAGTGCGATCAACTGCACGCGTGTCGGAGTAGTGGTATTGAAGCCGGGGAGCAGACCTCCAGCGAGCTGAGCAAATGGAAAGCTCTGGCTGCTGTCGCCGAAGTAATACCGGCCAGTCAGCATGTTGTTCGGGTTAAAATTCTGATCGATCTTGCCGATGAAACTGTCGACCCGATTGAAGAAGTGCGTCGACGTGGAAAGATTCGGAGTGCTGCAACCTTCCTGATCGCTGACGGCGCCGGCAATGTTGGGTGTCGGCCAGGGATTGCGCGCCAGCAGTGCGGTGGAAATGGGGTTCACCGAATCGCCCATGGCTGTGATTTGCGCTTCAGCGGTGGCGATGACGGCAGGATCGGGAACGCAAGTGGTGCCGGCCTGGCCACCGTTTTCGCGCTGGCCCTCATAATCGAGATAGACGAATGTCTTATCCTTCACCAGCGCGCCGCCCAGTGACCCGCCGAACTGGTCGTTGTTGAAGGGACTCTTTTTATCGGGCGCAAAATTGAAATAATTGCGGGCTCCCAATTTACCGCTTCGGTAATACTCGATGGCTGAGCCGTGCCAGCTGTTCGTGCCGCTCTTGGTCACGATGTTGATCACTGCGCCGCTGTTGCGCCCGTATTCTGATTCGTAATTGGAAAGCACGCGAAGTTCGGCAACCGCATCGATCGGAAGAATCGTGGCAGGATCTCCGAAAACCCCGGCCTCGTTAATGGCAGGATCATTTCGATAGCCGTCATTCATATCTGTGCCATCGAGGAGAAAGTTATTGGAGCGGCCACGAGAGCCGTTCATCGAGAACGTTCCGTAGGAGCCAGGCGAGTCCGAAATCTGGTCGGGCGAGCCAGCGATGCCCGGATTCAGATAGATCAACTTCTGATAGTCGCGGCCGTTCACCGGAAGGCTTTCGATCGTCTCTGAAGTCAGGGTCCCGCCCAGTTCGGCCGAGGTCGTTTCCACCTGCGGCAGAAGTTCGCCCGCGACTTCCACCTGCGTGGAGATCTGTCCCGTCCTCAACGCAGCATCCACCCTGCGTTCGGTCGCCACGTCCACCGTGACTCCAGTAGCGACGAAGGTCTGGAACCCCTGCTGCGTCACGCTGACGTTATACGTTCCGATCGGCAATTCCGGGATCGAATAGCTTCCGTCGCCGCTGGTCTCGGTCGAACGCTCCAGGCCTGTGCCGGTGTTCTTCGCCGTGACTTTCGCTCCCGCGACCACTGCGCCGGAGGGGTCGGTAATCGTTCCGAGAATGGTTCCACGGAAAGTCTGAGCCGACAGGCCCGCGACAGCCAGAAGCACAAGCACCAGCACACCACGCGTTCTCATAGGGTCTCCTTGACGCCGATCAGGTTGTAGAGGGGTAATGACGGCTTGGCGGGAAGTTCGTCCCGACAATCGCGAACTTCTGGGAAAGTTGCAATTGCTTGCGTGCTATTAAGATAACCGCCCCATCCGCAAAGCTTAGCTGAGAACATTAACGAAAGATTCCAGCCACAGTCAACCACGGAGTTAGGGATGGAGGTTATCCCAAGAGCTTATGAGGAGGTTCTTAGAACTGAGGTTTCAAAGCCCGCGGGTATCCTGAAGGGGTTAGCTCACAACTCAGGACTCACAACTCAGGACAACTCAGAAGCTAAACGACACTCCACCGCGTATCGATCGCGCCGAATCGACCAGGTAGACGGTCTGGCCGTCTCGACCCACGACGGGGACATAGCCTTGGGCCAGCAGGTTGCGGATATCGATCAGGGCTTCCATTCGTCCGCCAAATGCCGGAATCGGTTGCCGAATGAAAATGTTCAGGAAAGGATCACTCTGACCCGGGGAGCTGTTGAACATGTCCACCGGAGTGATCGCTTGCCCATTGACCCAGCGGTAAGAAGCGATCCAGCGGGTATGGCTGCGAGGAACAGTTCCGCTCAGCTTGGCTGCTAGTGCGTGACGGCGAACCGTCGAGATCCATTGCTGCGCTTGCTGCAGAGAAACGTCGGAGCGCGAGAGATCGAGGGTGCCGCCATACGCATAATCCAGCGTGGCCGCAAGGTCCGACGCGAAGTTGTGCTGCACCACAACCCGCAGCCCGTTCGTATCCAGGTTGGGGCCGCCAAAATTAAAGGTGCCCGAGGTGACATCGGGCAGGACGAAGCCTCCCGCCGATGTGACCTCGCCAACTCCGGTCAGCGCAGGATTTACGATGCGATCGGAGAACCATGCCACCTGCACATTATTCTTGCCCTCGCGATGCGAGACGCTGAATTCCTGATGGTGCGCATTCTCCATCCGGGGCGTAAACCCGACCATGCTGACCCGCGGGTTGGATTCGCTCAGGTCTGCGGGAGCGGAGTCGAAACCCTTCTCCGAGCGCGGATCGGGCCGCGAGGTCGTATACGAGTACTCCACCACCGTATTCGGCGATACGTGGAAATCGGCGGTTCCGAAGGGACGAAACGCGTTCAAGTGCCCGAGGAACTCGATTGTCTGCAGTTCACTTCCAAACTTCAGCTCGAGAACATCGCCCACATTTAAATCATCACTGGTGGAAAGCGTGATGGCCTGAAGTGCGGTGTTGTGCAGATTCGGATCAGCTGGGGCAAACCGCCGCAACGTAAGTCCAACCGCCGGTGTGGACCCGCTCGCGAGCCGGTGAGAATAGCTGCTGCGCACCACGGCCGCAGGCAAGCCGTAGCCATACCCCACATCACCGCTGAAGGCGAGGTGACCATCGGAGAAGATGGAACGCTCCAGGGTAAAGGCCGTGGTCATGTCGGAACTGGTGCCGTATCCACCGGCGGCCGATCCTGCCAGGAAGGAAACCGTTCCCCGCATCTGGTGATCCGGCTTTTCTGCGGATGCTGCGGGGTCGTCGAAGATGCGAAGGATCGGGCGGTTCGCCACCGAGCGCAGCGTCCACTTCCAATCATCCTCATCCTTCAACGGACGAATGGGCCCAAGCTCCATAACGCCCAGAAGTGTGCTTAGTGTGAGATTAATGCTGAGACTGGCCCCGGGACGCAGCCCGATTTTTTCCCGCATCGCCGGAAGGAAAGACGGTGCCGTAACGTTCAGGCTGTACACGCCGGGAAGAAGATCGTTGGCGATGTAGTATCCAGCCGCGTTCGTGAAGACGGTAAACTCACGGTCCGCGCTGCCCAGAATCTGCACCACCGCGCCCATCTGGGGAGTGCCAGAAGCGTTGCGAACATAGCCGGAGATGGCGCCTGGCCGCTCAGCGGCCCATACGGGGAGCGCGATGCCCAGCACAATTGCCCAAGTTCCGAGCTTACGCAATTTCAACTTCGCCCCACCCCCTGGGGGATTGCAGGGAGTTACTCTACTGCAAACACGGCTGAAGGATCAACGGTCTGCTTCGAGATCTTGTCGTTAATCTTGATTTGTATCCTGTAAACGCCGGGCTGCAGATTAGCAGAGGCGATCGACTTCTGCAGCGTTAACTGATCTCCGACGTTGCCCATAGTGTCTGTGCTTTCGACTTGCTGCACTATTGACTTGTTGGTTGCGACGTTGGTGACATCGTATTCAATGGTGGCGGAAGGCTTGTGAGTCTTCTCGTCCATTCCTAGATTATAGACCTGCATCCAGAAATTCAGCTTGGCATCGCGGTCGCGCTTGAAGACGGCCGGCTTACCATCCGCAGGAGCCACACGCGGCCGCACCTTCATGGTGCCGATAACGAAATTGCCAGTGCCGATGGCCTTGGTAGGAACCGGCTCCATCTGGTCGGCCACGATCAGCGACGAGTTCGACAGCTTGTCGTCAGCATATTCCGGAACGATGATGCTGCGGCTCCACACACCCTTGCGATCGCCATTCACGTCTTTTACCGCTACGTTCAGCTTGTAGCGCCCCGGTCGCAGCGGCAAAGCCTTGTAATAGACTTCGGAATTTTCCGCCGTGCGCGGCAGCAACTCCGGCGGCACATCTACCTGCACCGTGTCTTCGAAGGTCTGCACGATCTTCCCGGTCAGCGTCGTCAGCCGCGCGAAGATGTTCGCCGTCCCGCGCTGCACGCCATCTTTATTCACGAACGTAATATCCCGGTTCTTCATCTGGATGGTGATCGGCACCAAAGCGGTGTCGCTGGTTACCTTCACGAAATCCACATGCACGTCGAACGGCATCGGGTTAAGAATGACCTTTGAGTTCACCGCTTCTTCCAGATCGGTGAACTTCACCTTAGGAGCCTGCTGCAACTTCGCGAACTGCTCCAGGCGATCGAACTGCTTTGCTTGTAATGAGGTACTGTCCGGACCGAGACCGAGGCGCTCCAAACCGTTGCCATTAAACCGCTGACTCTTGTTCGACATGCCCATCTGTTCCCACATGGTAAGGCCGGCATTGGGCGTCATCAGGAGCGCGTCTTTTTCCGAGCGGTCCATGGTCATGTGGTATTCGCCGCACATGCAGGTGTCGACGAATTCGATGATCACTTCCTGCCCAATGCCTTCAATGTAGCGGTAGCGCCACTGCTCAAAGGGGAAAGTGGAAGTCTCGCCCCCGCCCTCTTCCATGGGACGCTCATACGATCCACCTGAGGGATGCGACTCAACTTCATCCGCCTTGCCGAAGACGATGTAGATGCGGCCGCGATCGGTCTTCCACCCAGGGACGCCGGCGGCGAAATGCTCGTTGGCGTAGGCAATGCGCTGGTAATGCTCTTCCTTAAATTCGTTCTCTTCGGTGTCCGGCGTGGGATCGCGGCGCTGCCAGAAGGCTTCAATGAAGTTATCGCGCTCTTCGTCGTTGGACAGCTGCTTGAAAGCGGCCCGCTCTTCATCGGTGATGATGTAAGCGACGTCTTCGTCCAGCCACTTCTTGTAAGGCTTGCTCAATTCCTGCTTGAGGGCGCGGGAATTCTTCTTGCGGGTCTTCTCGTCCGCGGGGCGCTTCAGAGGGTCAACGGCATCCGGCGCCTGCTTGGCAGCCGGTTTCTCAGTGTCGGACTTGTCGGTAGCCTTGGGATCCTGCGGCTCGTCTTTCGGCTGGTCCTGGGCCACGGCAACACCGGCCATCAAGCCCAGCGCCAAGAAAAGCACAATTCGATACAGAGATTGATTCGAGACTACCCGGAACATGAGAGGGACTCCTGCCAAGACAACCGTCGTCTTCTTATTCTAGGCCGTCACACGAGTGAAAGCAAGGTTAAGTCGTGCCCGGTGAGCCGCTTGAAACAGGCCCAGCCACTTCTAGGAAGCGCCCCTGATGCGCCCGAGTTGCCTCAGGTGTCTAAACATTCTGTAGCTGCCTTCGGCGCAAGGAGGAGGATATAATTACTGGGTTCCAGGGCAGTAACTATTTCTACCCAGGGTAATGGGTCTCGGCCACTCTTTTAACGTTTGATCGGAACTTTCTCGCCCGCAGCACCGTAACAGAGGATGTGTGCCCGTCACACCTAGCGAAGCGAGGGACGTTTTCGTCACTACATAAACGTTATGGCGGCTCAGCCCTCGGTCGAGAAATATCGGCCCGTGACGGAGTGCTATGAAGGCTTGGAAAAAAGTTGCAATTGGCGTCGGAGCCGTAGTTCTACTGGTAATCATTGTCGCCTTCACCGTTCACCAGAGCGGCAAGAACGTGGTCACAGTGCAGACCGGAAAGACGCAGCGGCAGGATCTGGCAACCGTTGTCAGCGCCTCCGGAGAAATTAAGCCGAAGACGTACGTAAATATCGGCGCAAATGCCTTTGGCAAGATCACCCACCTGTACGTTAAGGAGGGCGATCATGTAAAGCGGGGACAATTGCTGGCGCAACTGGAAAACGTGCAATCCTCGGCTGACGTGAACGCCAACGAGGCCTCCTTGCAGGCTGCGCAGACCGATTCCCTGGCTGCCGAGGCGGCGCTTAAGACTGCCGAGGCGGACCTGTTGCGCGCCCAAGCCGACTACGACCGCAACAAACTCGACTGGTCGCGCGCGCAGAGCTTATTCAAAGACGGCCTGATTTCGAAATCCGATTTTGATAGCCGCAGGAATGCATGGGCGACCGCGGACGCAGGATTGACCCAGGCCACCGCCCGCGTCGCGCAAGCGAAGGCGCAAAACGATTCGGCCTCGCGCCACATAGCCCAGGCTAAAGCCACGCTGACGCACTATACGGACTTGCTGCAAAAAACGACGTACCCGGCCCCGTTCGACGGCGTCATCACCAATTTACCCGTACGTGAAGGCGAGACCGTGGTCATTGGCATTCAGAACGCGCAGGGCAGCACTCTCATGACCATCGCCGACATGTCAGTCATCACGGCTGAAGTCAAGGTGGATGAAACCGATATCGTGAATGTGAAGCTGGGGCAACCGGCCGACGTGACCATCGACGCCATTCCAAAAAAGATTTTCCATGGCAAGGTCACTGAGATTGGCAATAACGCCATCGTGCGCTCCAGTGGGCTGTCCACCTCGCAGCAGACCACGGCCAGCGAAGAAGCCAAGGATTTCAAAGTCGTGGTGACTTTGAGCGATGCGCCTCCGGACCTCCGTCCTGGCCTGTCCACAACGGCGAAGGTCACGACTGCAACTCGCAGCAACGCACTCTCGATTCCGATCCAGGCTCTCACGCTGCGCACCAAGGATCAGATTGACGCGCAAAATAACCCTCCCGGATCCGTGCACGCAGCGGAACCAACTGCCAAGGAAGTGGCATCCAAGAGCAAGCGAGACGACGAGGTTCAGGGCGTATTCGTAATTCGGAATAAGAAGGCCATGTTCGTCCCGGTCGCAACCGGCATCACAGGAACAACAGACATCGAAGTGCTCGATGGTTTGAAAGAAGGGGACGAGGTGATTACCGGGAGCTACAAGGTTCTCCGCACACTGCGTCCGGGGAGCAGCGTGAAAGTCGACAACAAGGCGCCCAAGAAAGAGGACGAATCGTCATAACGTTCACGGCGCTGAAACGTCCAACGGGAAAGCCGGAAGTGGTCTCAGAAACCGGAGCCCGTAACAGAAAAACTGAACCCAGAGATCGGAGAGGTCAGTGGCACCGGACCAGGAGAAAAATATGGCTACCGCAGAAGTGATCAACATGCCCAACACCGCCACCATGGCGCCGCCCGAGTCCTGCATGATCGCGGCGGAGGACCTGTGGAAGACCTACGACATGGGTTCGGAGCAGCAGGTTCATGCGCTGCGCGGCGTCAATCTGCGGATTCAACGCAACGAGTACGTTGCCATCATGGGTCCGTCAGGCTCGGGCAAATCAACGCTCATGAACCTGATCGGCTGCCTCGATACTCCTTCCCAGGGCAAATATTGGCTGAATGGCCAGTTGGTCAGCGAACTCGACGACGACGAACTCGCCCGCATTCGCAACAAGGAAATCGGATTCGTCTTCCAGACCTTCAACCTGCTGGCGCGCGCGACTGCCCTGCACAATGTCGAACTGCCCCTGATCTATGCCGGCGTCCCCACGGAAGAACGCGTGGAGCGTGCCCGGGCTGCGCTCGGCGCAGTGGGCATGGAATCCCGCATGCAGCATAAGCCCAACGAACTCTCCGGTGGACAACGACAGCGCGTGGCCATCGCGCGCGCTCTGGTGAACAAACCCTCGATCATTCTCGCCGACGAACCCACCGGCAACCTCGACTCCCAAACCGGCCTGGAGATTATGGCCCTGTTCGATCGCCTTCAGAGCGAGGGCAATACCATCATTCTCGTGACTCACGAGCATGATATCGCCGAGTATGCTCACCGCGTGATTCACATCAAGGACGGGGTCATCGCCCGGGACGAGAGAAGCCAGAATCATAACCACTGATTTGAAACGCAGTGCTCGACGTGACGCCCGGCGGCAGCCGGGCGTTTCGTTTTTTACCGTTTCGCTTCCAGAGCTGCGAGTTCCGCTTCTGCGACAGCCGGGAGTTCAGCCGTCACCACTCGATCTCGGCCTTCCCGCTTAGCGCGATATAGAGCGGCGTCGGCCGCTTCCAGCAAGACCTTGGAGGATTGCCCGTGCGCAGGCAACGCTGCCACCCCCACCGACACGGTAACCGAGCCCACCGATTTACCCTCATGCAGCACTACCAACTCGTGGAGCTTCGAGCGAATGCGCTCCGCCCTGCCCTGCGTAGCGTTCGCGTCGGCCAGCGGCAGAATGATCACAAACTCCTCGCCTCCGTAACGGCACACGATGTCTTCCGCGCGAACACTTCGCTTCAGAAATGCCGCGGCTTCACGCAGCACCGCGTCTCCGGCCTCATGCCCGTAGGTGTCATTGAAATTTTTGAAATGATCGAGGTCGAGCATCATCACGCCGACCGACTGCTCCGAGCGCGTGGCACGCCGCACTTCGCGCTCGAGGATCTCTTCCAGATAGCGCCGGTTGAACAGCCCGGTCAAAGCATCAATGATGGATTGACTGCGCAGCGCTTCCCGCCGCCGGATGTTGGCAATGGACAATCCGATTTGCCCGGCAAAGGTGTTCTTCAGGGAAAGATCGGACTCCCGCAATTGAGGATGGTCGGCATTGGCCTGGAAGTGCAGGATGCCTAGAATTTCCCCCTGGGCGACGATAGGGATGCACACGTAAGAGTTCTCGACGCCCTCGGTGTGAACGCAGCGCGCCGTATTGTCCCCGGCCGGCACAAAATGACTGTGCCCCGTGCGCAGAGCCCAGCAGTCGCCGCGCTCAAATGCCGGGAAGGGTACAAGGCAATTGGACCATGAACTGACGACCTCCAAATGATCGCGTTGCTGGAACAGCGCTAGCGCCCCGCACGAGGAGAAAATTTTTGGCGCGAATCCCACCGCCGCCTTCAGGATTTCTTCCTGGCTGACGCAGCTTTGCAGTACTTCCCCCATCTTGGCGAGCACAGTGGCGCGGGTGGAGCGCTCCGTCAGATCGCGCATCATCTGCTCGTTTTGCTGATCAAGTTGCTTCCGGGCGACATCTTTTCCCCACATCTCTTCCTTTAATTTCGTATTGGCGTCGAACAGTTCCCCCGTACGCTCCTTGATTTGCTCTTCTAGAAGTTGCTGGTTGCGCATCTGATCGTCGATGTCAGTACAGCTTCCAAACCACTGCTTGATCGCTCCCGAAGCGTCCCGTAAAGGAATCGCGCGGTTGATGAACCAGCGATACCGGTTCTCCTTGTCGCGCAGCCGATATTCGATTTCAAACGTCTGCCCGGAATGTATGCAGTCATTCCATTTCTGCCAACACACGGCAAGATCGTCGGGATGAACGAATTCCGCCCAGGAATTCCCCAGGCATTCCCCTTTGGCAGTCCCCGTCATCTCGGACCAGCGTTCGTTGATGTAGTTCGTCTGGCCGTCAGGCCCGGCGGTCCACACGATCAGCGGAATGGCTTCCGCCAGGCTGCGAAATTGGGTATCTCCATCCCCCATAGCAGACAACGCAGTTGCTCGCAAGGTTCTCCGCTTCGACACCCCGTACAAAATCAGGGCGAAGGTGAGTATCAGAAGCACCCCTACGCCGAGAACAAGATCCTCGTAGCTGCCAAGAAGAATGCCGGACAAAATTTATCCTCGCGAGGCACACGCCAAGGCGCGCGGCGAGCCTACTGACTCCCTATCGGCAGGAAATTCAGCCGCTTGATGAGCAAAGGATCAGCAGAACGGGCGCTGAGGATATAGGCGAAAAGACTTACTGTTACCGCATGCCGCAACGCATGCAAAAAGAAGAGACGCAGCCAAGGCTGCGTCTCGGGTAAAAAAGATTCGGAACAGTTACGGCGTGGTGCTGACCGTCTTCACCGTGGCCGTGTCCGAAGGCGCACTGGCAACAAAGAATTTGTGATCGTACATATTGCGATACATGCGTCCCGCGATCTCTGCTGCTTTGGGCCCGAAGGTCGGACGCCCTCCCTGCAAAAAGATCACCACCACCACCCGTCCCACACTGGTGTTGGCATAAGAGGCGAACCAGCCATACCGGGTGCCTTCGTGCGAGCACGTCCCAGTCTTGCCCAGAATCTCTTCCTCGTTGAAGTTAACCCGCAACTTGCGTGCTGTGCCGAACCGTACCGCGCCCGCCATGCCATCGGAAAGATCGGGAATCACGGGAGCGATGTCCAGCTGGCGCTTTACTCGCGGCTGGAAGCTGGCAACTTCTTCGGGGTTCGTCGGATGCTGCAGGTAGTAGAGAGTCCCGCCATTAGCAATTGCTGAAACCATCGCACCCAGCTGCAGGGGTGTCATGGAAACGCCTTCTCCGAACGAGCACATCTTTCCAACGCCACCCAACTTTTCTGGAATCGCCTGGTCAGGATACGCACCCACCTGCTCGCCCGTGATGTTGTAGCCTGCCAGCTCGCCGAGGCCGTATTGGTGAGCGTAGTACGCCACTTTTTCAAATCCAAGTTTGCGGCCCAGTTCTTCGAAATACGCATTGTTGGAGTGGGCTAGCGCCGTAGTCAGATTCATGCGATAGCGTCCGCCCAGCGAAACCGGCGTCTCTTTCGAGATCAGGCCTTCGCTCAACGCGGCCAGCGCCACCGACAACTTGATCGTGGAGCAGGGCTGCGCGCCGCTCGACAGCGCCAGCTTCTGGTTGACCATTGCCAGTACGCGTCCGCTGGTCGGCTCGATCGCGACCACCGTCCCGTTCATATTGCCCAGCGCGTCGATTGCCGCCTGCCGCACTGTCGGATCCTCTCCGGCTGTGACGTCGCCATCAGTAAGATCCTCGGCGAACGAACTCATGTGGAAGCGCTCGTAGGAGTGATGACGGCGCGTTCTCAGCGAGGCGCGGCGAACGTGGGCGCTCCGGCTGCGCGCCAGGCGATGCATGCGATGCCGCGTCCGCGAACTCTCACTGACTTTCTTAGGGGATTTCGACTTGGAGGGAGCGTTGGTATTGATATGCGCGGCAAAACTCATCCCCACCAGCACCAGAGACGCGCACAGCGTAAGGACCAGACGAAGTAGGCTCGTTCCCTTAAACATCTTGATGATTTCACTCCCAGGATCTATGTAGTTCGATGCAACTGAAGTGCCAGCCACTGGTAATCCCGGTATTTCAGCAGCTATGTTGATCTTAGGGGACTTACCAATTTCCAGCAATGTCAAAATTGACATCGGCAAAAACCGCTGTCTTCTTCTAACCTGAAGCAAAACAGCAACATACAACGACATTACCTCGGTTGGGGTCTTTCCGTAACCCATTACCCGGTTACTGGAAAGGCACTTCCCTGCTGTGCAAAATGTTTCCTAGTGCACACACGAAGCCTAGGCGCCTGTGCTCCGCCTTTCCCATTTACATCACATCGTTGCGCTTGCGCAGAAACGCCGGTACATCCAGATCGTTCTGCTCAAAATTGTTCACCAGCGCGCTGCGCACTGCTTCCAGCGAGATCACGTCCGCCCCGCGATCTTGCATCGTTGGCATAGGCTCTGCCTCATAGCCATGCTCCGCGGGCTCGTTGATCTCCGGTTCCGACATGATGTGCTTTGGCGGATCGGGCATGGGCGCGTCAAACGTGTCGGGGAACTCCATTGCCTCGTCATGCACGGTGGCAAACGACGTTCGTGTTTCCATGGGGCGAGCGCGCCCGGTCGGGATCTCCCGGAAGCCGGTGGCAATGACCGTGATCTTCACTCCGTCCTTCATCTTCTCGTCGAGCACCGCGCCGAAGATGATGTTGGCCTCATCGTGAGCGGCGTTCTGAATAATCGAGCACGCCTGCTGCACCTCGGCCAATTTCAGCGATGACGACCCGGTAATGTTGATCAGAATTCCGCGCGCCCCGTCGATGGCTCCGGCTTCGAGCAGCGGAGAGGCAATCGCCCGCTGGGCAGCTTCGATGGTTCGCTTGGCTCCGGTTGCGGATGCCGTACCCATGACCGCATATCCCATGCGCGCCATGATGGTCTTCACGTCGGCAAAGTCGCGATTGATGATGCCGGGAATCGTGATGATGTCCGAAATTCCCTGCACTCCTTGCCGCAGAATGTCGTCGGCAATGCGGAAGGATTCGAAGAATCCGGCGTCCTCCGCCACCGCGAGCAGTTTCTCGTTGGGGATCACGATGGTCGTATCGACCGACTCCATCAACTCGGAGATGCCGCGATCCGCTTGTTGCATGCGGCGCTTGCCTTCAAAGGCAAAGGGCTTGGTCACGACCGCAACCGTCAGCGCCCCCATTTCGCTGGCCAGCGACGCAATGATGGGCGCAGCTCCGGTGCCCGTGCCTCCACCCAAACCAGTAGTGACGAACACCATATCGGCGCCTTCGAGCGCTTCAATAATCTTGTCGGAATCTTCGAGGGCGGCCTTGCGCCCGACTTCCGGATTCGCGCCCGCGCCCAAGCCATTCGTAAGCTTCACGCCCAGTTGCAGCTTCACTGGCGCGTGCGACAAGCGCAGCGCCTGCAGGTCCGTGTTGGCGACAATGAATTCAATGCCCTCCATGCCGGCATCGATCATGCGATTGACTGCGTTGCCGCCGCCTCCTCCGATCCCGATCACTTTGATCTTGGCATCGTTGCGGGCCTCTTCGTTAAAGCTGATGCGAATGCGAGAATCGTTGCTCATGGTGTCCGCCTTGTTCGAAATTCAGAGTTTCGAGTTTCATGTTTCGTGTTTCAAGATTGCAGAGTTTCAAGATCGATGGAGTTCAGGTCGAACCACCGAGCTTTTAGAACATGAAACCTGAAACTCGAAACTTGAAACTTTCTTCATGCTCCCTTTCCCACCAACATCGCTTTCAGTCTCGATCCCAACCCACCCTCTTGATACCCGCGTGCAATACGCGCCCGGTGGCCGTAGTTCACCATTCCCAGCACGGTCGCAAATTCAGGCTCTGCCAACGTGGAAGGCATTTTGGCCAGCGGCGCGGGCCAGGAGAGCCGTACGGAGCGGCGCAGCGCCGACTCCGCCACATCGAAAATTCCCGGTAGCCGCGATGCCCCTCCGGTGAGCACAACCCCGGCCAGGCACAGTTCGAACATGCCGCTTTGGCGCAACGATTCCCGCATCATCTCGAATAGTTCGCGAGCCCGCGGCTCCAGAATTTCGGCCACCAGGCGTTGCGGCAATAGGCGCGAGGCGCGATCCCCGACAGAAGGAACTTCCACTTCATTGCCCTCCGGGATCAGCGTGACCACTGCGCTGCCATAATTTTTCTTGATCTTCTCCGCATCCGCGAGCGGAGTACAGAGCCCCACGGAAAGGTCGCTGGTGAAGTGATCTCCGCCCACCGGGATCACGCCTGTGTAAGCCACCGCTCCCTGATGAAAGACGATGAGCTCGGTGGATCCGGCGCCGATATCCGCCAGGCAGACCCCCATCTCGCGCTCGTCCGAGCGCAATACAGCATCGGCCGCAGCCAACGGCTCGAACACGGTGTCGTCGACGTGCACTCCCGCCCGATTCACGGCGGTGATCACGTTTTGCGTGGCGCTGGTCGCGGCGGTCACCATGTGTACCCGGACTTCAAGCCGCGCCGCCATCATGCCCAGGGGGTCGTGCACCCCGGCCTGATCGTCGAGAATGAATTCCTGCGGCAGAAGATGAAGGATCTCCCGATCCTGCGGCAGCGGAATGGCCCGCGCTCGCTCTACCGCTTGCTTTATTTCGTCTCGCCCGATCTCGCGCGGACGCGTGCCCAGACTGATGCCGCCATGGCTGTTCACGCCTTTGATATTCGATCCGCCTACTCCGATAACGGCGTGCTCGACCGCCGCTCCCGCAATATCTTCGGCCGCTTCCACCGCTTTCTGAATCGACGACACGGCTTTATCCAGTTCGACGATGACGCCTTTGCGCGAGCCGCGCGAGTCGGCGACTCCATGCCCCCGGTAGCGCAGGCCGAACTCGGTCACCTCCGCAACCAGCGCGCAAGTTTTGGCGCTGCCTACATCAATCGCCGTCAAGAAATTTCCCTGCTGGTTCGCCATTCGTTAATGATTCCCTGAACTCAATTAATTGGACCCCGTACCCTGCTTCGAAATTGCCGGACTCGGCTTCGGCCCGCCACTGTGCGCCACGACCGCCGACTGTGGCGGCTTCCTCCATCCAGACTTGCCACTTGCGTGCGCCGCTGCCGGCTTGTTCTTGGGCACCCAGCGCTTTGCGACTTCCTTTTTCGCAGCCGGCTTGGCCGGTTTCGCAACTGCCCGCTTCACCCGAACCACCCTGGGCGGCGACTTCTTTTTCACAGCCGCTTTAGCCGGATCGAGTTTCGTCTCGCTCAACTCGAAAGCCGGTTTCGGCACCATCTTGTCGTGCGGATTAATGCGCGTAATCAGCGCCGCGGGCTTCACCCCTGCGGCCGCCGCCGCCCTTGCCGCCGACGCGCTTAGCGCTGATCCTTTCGACTTCCCTTCCATCTCGGGATTGACGATCACCTGGTTGTCGTAGCGCAGGTTCACCGACTCCAGCTTCTGGAATTGCTGCCGCCATTCCTGCACGTGGCTCACATAAGTCTTGTAGCGCTTCAGAAATTCCGCCGAACCCAGCTCCACCTGCACGTCGCCTTGCGGATCGTTCACGCGCACTTTGATATTGTCCAGGTCCGACAGATCGACCTCGCTCAGATCCTGCGAATAGCGCGCCCCGCCCGAATCCAGTTCGCGCACCAGTTCGTTGTAGGCCTTCATGCGCGGAATGCGCGTCGAGAGCGGCTCGCCGGGATTCATCCCCAGAATCACCGGGAAGGAATACTTCCGCTTCTGCGGAAGCTCCATCAACGTGCCTCCCGCGTCGATCAGGAAGATGCGCGGCCCCACCCGCGCGAATGCCACCGGCGTCCGCTCGTGGATTTCAACTCTCAGCCGGTTGGGGACAAAGCGCATCACGCTGGCGGATTCCACCCACGGAATCTGCTCCAGCTGTGCCTTCTGCTGCGCCAGCGGAATAAAAAAAATGTTTCGTCCGATATCGGCGCCCATGACTTCCATGATCTGCGCCTTGGTGGCGTTCTCCATGCCCGCGACTTCGATGTTGTCGCTGGACTCGATCCGAAACCGCCAGGAATGTTCGCCGTAGTGATACAGCGTTCCGGCCGCAACTACCGAGACACACAGCACGGTCATGGCGACGAACGCCCAGAGCAGGCGATGCGCAGTTTTCTTGGGAAGTGATCCGCGGCGAGCAGGCACGCGTTTTTGCGCGCGCAGAAACGGGGATTCCTCTGCCACATCCAGGTCAACCAGGCGCGCGTCATCGAGTTCCTCGCGCGCGGGTGCAGCGCTGGGTGGGTACAACTCCTCCTGCATGATGGTGGAACCGCTTTTTCGCGCCATCAATTCAGGCAGTTGTCGAAGAGGAATCGCTGAGCTTTTTTACTATAGCTTCATTTCTCGATGTGAGATAGAAAAAAAATCTAAGGATTTGCACAGCCGGGAACAAAATTGAGCACCAGCACGAGAGTGCTATGAATAGGAAGTCATGGGATGTTCTGGTAAGCAGCTACGAGCCCGCAGGACGAAATTGCCCTCATTCATCGACTCGATGAGGTCGTCGTAGAGCAGCCTCTACTTCCGAGATCGCTAGCTCGTGAACAGGCTCCTGAAAAGCGCCCGTGCAATCGTTAAGGGATGGTTGAATAGAAGTCCGATTTGCCCCACAAGCGTTTGCGGTTCACGAAACACACCGAGCTGTCGTAAGACGCTGGCTCGGTCGTAGTAAATCCTTTCGCCAGCAAGCCGATCCTGGTCGTCGAAGGTATAAATGCCGCAAAGCGGGATTTCCACTCGCCGTCCCGTTGCCGGGAGTCCGCGCCATGGACCCAGATGAGTTCCGCAAATCAACACCTCGAGCAGTACGTTGTCCTCGGTAACATGCTCCTGCAGAATTTTGATTTCGAGGTCCGGCATTGCTGCCATGAGCTGTTCATAGTACAAGCGGACTCCATCGCGTCCCGCGTAGCGGTCCCTCCACGCCTCGTCCTGATACTGTGCATTTTCGCCGAACGTGCTCAGTACGCCTTCAAGGTGATGCTCGTTTTCGAGGCGAACGTGTTCCTGTACGAGCGCAACGCGTGCCGACTTTCGATCGCTCGGAATCGATGTGGCTGCCATATAGCCTCCGATCTCGACACAATATTCCTAAATCAGGTACCCGCCAATGTTTTGTGTGGTCATAGTTGCAATTTGCCGGAACCCGGATGATAGTCACAACCTGGCCTCACGAACACTTCAGGCTCCAGGACGAACCATTGACCACTACCCCGGCAACTCGGACCTCTCCCGCGCGAGGCAATCCATTGCCGTGGATCGTGGCACTCCTGGCAACGCTCATTGCGGCGGTACTGATTCTGAGGATCCCGCCACCTGCCCATCCCTGGCCGCAGAATTACGATCCAACCGGACACTGGTGGCTGTCCGCGCTGCTCGCCGCTTTGCCGGTGGTCGTGTTGCTTGGATCGCTGGGGCTGCTCCACATGAAGGCTCATTATTCCGCGCTGCTCGGCCTCGCTACATCGCTCATCTGCTCCATCTCGATTTTCGGAATGCCCGCCAGCCTGGCCATGAAGACCGCGCTGTTAGGCGCGGCCTACGGTTTGCTGCCGATCGGCTGGATCATCCTGAACGTAATCTTCATGTACCAACTCACCTGCGAGGCGGGACTGTTCAAAGTGATGCAGGACAGCCTGACCGGGATCACCCAGGACCGCCGCCTGCAGTTGCTGCTGATTGCATTCAGCTTCGGCGCGTTCTTTGAAGGCGCGGCCGGCTTTGGCACCCCTGTAGCCGTGACCGCGGCTGTGTTGATCGGTTTGGGCTTCAAGCCGCTCCAGGCTTCGGGGCTGTCACTGATCGCCAACACTGCGCCGGTAGCCTATGGCGCGATCGGAACTCCGCTGATCGCGCTGCAGGGAGTCACTGGATTGGATCTTCTGCAGTTGAGCGCGCAAGCGGGACGTATCCTGCCCTTCTTCTCGGTTCTAGTGCCGTTCTGGCTGGTCTGGGCATTCGCCGGCTTTGCCGGAATGATCGAAGTTTGGCCGGCTGTTTTAGTCGCTGGAGTATTTTTCGCCATCCCGCAGTTCCTGATATCGAACTTCCATGGCCCTTGGCTTGTGGATGTAGTCGCGGCCGTGATTTCCATGGCGGCTTTAATTGCGTTTTTGTTGAAGTGGCGTCCCAAGCGCGTCTGGGGCTTCGAGCACGAGGGTGAACGCGCCGCCCGCGCCACCCACGGTCACAGCCGGGCGCTCGTGGCAAGAGCTTGGGTACCTTGGCTGGTCTTGAGCGTTTTAGTTTTCGCGTGGGGATTGCCAGTCGTGAAGAGCGCGCTCGACAAGCTATCGGCGCCCAAGTTTCCCGTCGCAGGACTGCATCTGATGATCGACCGCGTGCCCCCGGTGGTGCACAAGCCGACCCCGGAAGCCGCAGTCTATTCTCTGAACTGGCTCACCGCTACCGGTTCCGGAATTCTGCTGGCCGCCGTGATCTCGGGCCTGATCATGGGCTTCACGCCCTGGAGGATGGCCCACGTGTATTGGAACACCATCGTGCGGGTGCGCTTCTCTTTGCTCACGATCGCGGCCATGCTCTCGATCGGTTACCTCACGCGCTATTCGGGCCTCGACGCCGCGATGGGCCTCGCCTTCGCCCGCACCGGCGTGCTCTATCCGTTTTTCGGCACCATGCTCGGTTGGCTGGGGGTAGCGCTGACCGGTTCCGACACCGCGTCCAATGTGCTCTTCGGCAGCCTGCAAAGAATTTCCGCCGAACAAATCGGAGTCCCCTCCACTCTAATGGCTGCCGCCAACAGCTGTGGCGGCGTAATGGGCAAGATGATTGATGCCCAGAGCATCGTCGTAGCGAGCACAGCCACCGAGTGGTACGGACACGAAGGAGAAATCTTGCGTTACGTCTTCTTCCACAGCATTGCGCTTGCGGCTCTGGTGGGCATCATGGTCACCTTGCAGGCCTACGTGTTTCCGTTCACGCGTTTGGTGACACGCTAGCCCCGGCAGACCAGACAATGCCTCATCTCAGCTCGCGATTGGCTGCGTCCGGCATCCGAAAACTCAAACCCTAGTTCTTGCAGCAACGATCAGAAACTGGATTTTCAAGATCAGAGTCCTAGCGCGTCCATTTTAGGATTTTCATAAATGTCATCCTCGCCGGGATAGCGAAGTTCATTCTCAAACTTGCCGCTTTCCTTCGCCACCGCCCAAATGAGGCTTTCTCCTGCCGGCAGGATCTCTGGCTGACGATCGTAGACAACGTCCGCATATGCGTGCAGTGCATCGATTGGCTTCCATCCCTTGTCGATGAACATGGCGATCAGATCATCCAGGTACAACGCGTTGAGCGCGTTGTGGTGCAACAAGATCGTGTGCCGCAGTGGGTGTTTGAGCAGCCGGCGAGCAAGAGTATCGTAAAACTGAGCTCGATCCCAGATGTGCTGCTTGAAAAACTCTCTGTAAGGAGTCGTGTCTCTTTTAGGAGCCCCGTCCAGGCGCTTTTCCAGTCTCCAACTTATTGCCCAATCCGAGGCATCAATCGTGGCACGTCCAATTCGATACTGCTGCCGTTGCAGAAACGAACGCATGCCGTCGCGCTTCTCAGCGGTCTCGCCTTCTTTGAAGTAAGGGAAACGGAACAGGTGAACGAAGTGTCCGCAGCCACGAATCAAATTCTCGTTTTTCAAGACATCAGATTCGAAGTCCGAGAGCTTAGTCTCGGCATCGTTGAAAGACAAATGCGAATAGGAATGGTTGCCGATAGCGTGACCGGACCGATCCCACGCATCCACCAGACTGCGGCCAGCCTCGCTGTCCACCCTCTTGCCAGTCACAAATAGAACGGCTTTGATGTGGTGCTTGGAGAGCGCTGCCAGCATGCGTGTGTTAATTTCTTGCCACGGCAGACCTCCGCACACATCTGTTTTCGGATCATCGAAGGTAAATGCGATTTCGGGCTGTTCGATTTTTGCCCATGCTGATGTTGCTCTGATCGTTGGAGCGAGAACAGCGCCATACTTGATGAACTCTCTGCGGTTCATGTGCCGCATGGTAACGCAATTATCCGTGGCTGCAATATTCCATTACGCTCGTCAGGTATTTTTGATAGCCACGCAACTTCGCCCCGCCCGTTTATTTAGAATAGCGCTCGCCGCGCATGCCGTTGCGCGATACAAGGCCCAAAATTGCATCCAATGACGTCACACCTCGAGCCGACCGCCATTTCCGAGGACATCTGGATTGATCATGCCCAGGGCCGTATCTTCGCCCGTATCTGGACCCCTTCGACGGAGAAGCGGCAATCGCCAATCGTGCTCTTTCATGATTCGGTGGGTTGCGTCGAGCTGTGGCGCGGCTTTCCCGCCGCGCTCAGCACAGGCACGCAACGTCGCGTGATCGCCTACGACCGCCTCGGATTCGGACACTCTGCCGCGCGTCACGGTAAGCTGCCCATCGATTTCGTTGCGGATGAGGCAAAGAGCTACTTCCCCATCATTCGCGAACAGCTCGGCCTCAGGAAATTTGTCGCTTTTGGCCACAGCGTCGGAGGCGGAATGGCCGTCAACTGCGCCGCCAAATTCGCCGCGGATTGCGAGGCACTGATCACCGAGTCGGCGCAGGTCTTTCCCGAGGATCGCACTCTCCAATCCATCAGCAAGGCCAGAGAACAGTTCCAGGATGACAAGAAACTCGAGCGGCTCAGGAAGTATCACGGAGCAAAGGCCAAATGGGTTGTCGATGCCTGGACCGAAAGCTGGCTGCATCCGGAATTTGCATCCTGGTCACTCGCCGGCATCCTGCCCCTAGTGACCTGTCCGGTGCTCGCCATTCACGGCATCCACGATGAGTACGGATCCACACGCCATCCAGAAATGATCGGGCAGCTTTCCCGCGGTCCCTCGCGGGTTGAGATACTGCGGGATACCAATCATGTTCCCCACCGCGAGCGCCCGGAGCTGATAGTGAGTCTAGCGTCCGAATTCCTGGCTTCCCTCTCGCCCTAGAGACGTCGCTTGTTATGTTTCCCCGCGGGACGCAGCAAGCGAGTCTCTAGAGTGCCGCACGGCTTAGAAAATCCCCCAAAAATAAAAAGGCGCGGCTGGTTGGCCGCGCCCTTCCGGAACCCCAAAATCCTAGACGGATCCGAACCCGTTCTCGACATGAACCACAGGCAGCGCCGGCATCTTCACTGCCGGAATCCGTGGCATACTCACCCGCACCCGCGGACAAAGGGATCGCGGAGCCTGAACGACCACCGGATTGAATGCCATCGCCGGGATATGCAACTGGGCAACGCGGGCTTCGATCCGGGCCCGTTCAGCCTCGACCCGAGCCAGTTTCGCCTGCTCGCGCGCCGACATAACGTCGAACCGCCGCAGCTCAACCTGTGTGGGGACTACAACCGTTCTTGCTTCAGCCAGAGCCGCCGCCAGAGGACAAGGGGAACTCTGTTTGGCCGCTGCGACCAGGTTTGCTTCGGTAACGAACTGATCAGCGCGCCCGGTTGCCAAGGCCAGCACCGCGCCAGTGTTATGTTTCACCTGGTTCGCGATCTCGTGCGCCCAGCGCAGCCCGCCATCGTGATAACTTGCGTTGAGTCCGGCCGCCATTACCGCCGCTGCCAGCCATCCCCATGCTTGTGTTTTCATCGTCTTAACCCCTTCTGGCTCAATAGACGAACCGCATAACAATCCGTTAGCAAAGAATACGGGGACAGCCACGGATAAGTTCCCAAAAAACTTGTCGCTCAGGGTTTCCCTGTGGACCTCTGTGTCCCCTGTGGTGATAGGGCTTTCGCAAGCGACGTTTACTTGGTCTGCTCGATCAATTCCTTCAAATACTGTTGCCACACGGCCGCCCAGGTGTGCGTGCCGTGGCCGTGCGTCTGATCCGAGACTGGAATGAGCACGAACTTCTCGTGCGGCACCCGCTTGATCTCGCGTTCGGCAATACCCAGTTCCGGAGGATTGATGAAGTCGTCGGCAGAGTTCACGAACATCACCGGTGCCTTGATCGTTTCCAGCTTTGCGGAAGGATCGTAGTTGCGCGAGGCATTCACCGCGTAGAGCAAATCATTCGCATCAAGCGTCGCCGTGATCCGCTTCATGGAGTCGTCAAGATATTTATCCGCCGCATCGCGGGTTGGCAGATTCTTCTGCATCAACAGCGGTGCGCTCCCCGCAATAAGCAGAAAGTCGGCCGAGATCTGCAGCGCGGCTCGCGGCTCCGTTTTGTAATCCCCATTCTTCCACTCGGGATCCTGGCGGATTCCCTCGATCACCATCTCTCGCCACAGCCGGTTGCGTCCCGCGATCTGCACTGGCAGGCAGGCCAGCGGCATCATCGCATCCATGAAATCGGGATAAGTCTCTCCCCAAACCCAGGAATGCATGCAACCCATCGAGGTGCCCATCAGCAGCCGAAGATGATTCACACGCAGGCCTTTCTCCAGCAACTCGTGCTGCGCCGCGACCATGTCGTCATAGTCGTATTGCGGAAAGTGCGCGCGCATGCCGTCGCTGGGCTTGCTCGATTTTCCGTGGCCAATGTTGTCGGGAAGAACGATGAAGTAGCGATTCGCATCCAGCAGCTGGCCTGGGCCGAACAGCACGTCATCAAACTGGGGCGCGAGAAACTGATGCCCTGAGCCTCCCGTCCCGTGCAGGATCAAGACGGCGTTCGTGACTTTGCCCGCTCCATCGCGCTCCGGCTTGCCGAGGGTCGTGTAATGCAGGCGCAGTTCCGGAAGAGTCTCGCCGGATTTGAAATGGAAGTTGTGGGCGACGTAATCCGCTTCCGTGGGCGCGAATAGCTGCTGCGCGAAACAGGGATGCAACAGCGGCATCAACATCATGAACGCAGCGATCAGGCGCATCAATACTCCTTGTAACGCGATCGTAGAGACGCAGCTTGCTGCGTCTCAGGCGCGCGAAGAGCCAGCAATCTATGTCTCCACAGCCACCGCAGACGTGTTCCTCTGCCGCAACCGCTCCACAATCATTGGCCCCAGATGCGAAACGCTGCCCGCCCCCAGTGTGAGGATCATGTCGCCCTCTTCCGCCACCGAAGTCGCGGCCTCGATAGCCTCGGTCGCAGAACTGGCATACCGCCCAACTTTCACCGTCTTCTCGCGAATCTTCTGCGCCAGTGCCTCGCTGTTAATCCCTTCGATCGGTTTCTCGCTGGCAGCATAAATATCGAGCACGAACAGCGAGTCGGCATCGTTGAACGCGCTGGTAAATTCTTCCATTAGATCGCGGGTCCGGGTGTAGCGGTGCGGCTGAAAAATCACGTGAACCTTGCGGAAGCCACACTGCCGCGCCGCCGCCAGAGTAGCCTTGATCTCCGTGGGATGATGCCCGTAATCGTCGATCACGCTGACTCCCGCGACCACGCCCCGCAATTGAAAACGCCGATCCACCCCGCGGAACTGGTCGAGCGCGGCGCGAATCGCGTCCACGCTGATATCGAGCCCGATCCCTACTGCAATCGCCGCCGTGGCATTGAGCACGTTGTGCACCCCAGGCACGTGCAGAGTGAACTCCCCCAAATCCTGCTCACGGTACCGAACCGTAAACCGGCTATACGGCCGGGGATCATCTGTATTTGGGTGCTCTATCCGAGCCGTGTTTTGCGCGACTAAGGTGGGGATTTTGACTTGAAAATCCGATCCCTTCCGGGTGCCGTAAGTCACCGTCCGTCGTTGCACGTCGGGCAGCAATCTCCGCAACATCGGATCGTCATTGCAAGCCACGATCATCCCGTAAAACGGCACTCGATCCATAAACTCAATGAACGTTCTCTTCACGTCCCGCATGTTGCGATAGCAATCCATGTGCTCGCGGTCGATGTTGGTCACCACAGACAGAATCGGCGACAGCTTCAGGAATGACCGGTCGCTCTCGTCAGCCTCGGCAACGAGGTATTGCGAATTTCCCAGACGCGCATTCGATCCCATCGAATCCACACGCCCACCAACCACCACCGTAGGATCGAGCCCGCCGGCAGCGAGCACCGCAGCCACCATCGAAGTAGTCGTAGTCTTGCCGTGCATGCCGGCAATCGCGATCCCGTATTTCAGCCGCATCAACTCGGCCAGCATTTCCGCACGCTGGATCACTGGAATGTGCAGTTCGTGCGCGCGCGCCACCTCGGGATTCTCCTGCCGAGATCGCGGAACTGGTGACCACCACCTCCGCGCCGCTGACGTTTTCCGCCCCGTGTCCTTCGAAGATCATGGCCCCAAGCCCGGCAAGCCGCTGCGTGACCGGCGAGCTCTTCAGATCCGACCCCGACACTTTGTAGCCGAGGTTGAGCAGCACCTCGGCAATCCCGCTCATGCCAATGCCGCCGATCCCCACGAAATGGATGCGCTGAATTTTTGCGAACATAAATCAACTTCTCGGCCGCGGATTATGCGGATTCACACGGATGAGATACGAGCAGGTACCGCTAGGTGACCTTCTCCAAACAGCACTCATGCCATATGCCGGGTACACTTTCAATTTCATATAGCTCATCACCGCCATGGTAGAAAGCGACGGATTTTACCTTCGCGATCGTTCCGCCGTACTCAAGTTGTTCCGGTCTTAGCTTGTTGTGCAACTTCCAACTTCGATGGAAATCTTCAAGCACCGGCCGTTCGGCGATTTTAACGAGCGTTCCAACCGGATATTCCTCTTGATACGGACCTCTAGTCCTTCCCATCAATCATCCAATCGGAATCGATCCGTGCAAATCCGTGTTAATCCGCGGCAGATTGAAGTCCAGCAACTCGAGCGGCCATCGCCGCAATCTCGCGCGCCGCATTCGGATGGGATAACCGCCGCGCCGCTTGCCCCATTGTCTCCAATCGTTGCTGATCCTGCAGTAGCGCCGAAATCGTTTCCGCCAGCCAGACCCCTTCCAGCTTGGACTCTTCGACCACGACCGCCGCATCGTGCTTGGCTAACGCCTCGGCATTCACCCGCTGATGATCGTCCGCAGCTCGCGGGAACGGCACGAACACTGCCGGCTTCCCTCCCGCCGCAATCTCCGCCACCGTGCTCGCGCCCGAGCGGCATACGACCAGGTCGGCGCGCGCGAACGCCGCCGGCATGTCTTCGATGAACTTGAACACTTCCGCCGACTCTCCCATCCGCTCATACGCCGCCAGCGCGTCATTATAGTCACGCTCGCCCGTCTGATGAATGATGTGAATGCCCGGTGCCTCGCGCTGCAACACAGGCAGGCAACGGAATAGCGCTGCATTGATAGCGTGCGCCCCCTGGCTGCCGCCGAACACCAGCAGCGTAGGCGTCCCCCCGCGTTTGGGAGCAATGTCGAAAAATGCCTGCCGCACCGGCACTCCCGTCACTTCGCCATGCCGGAAATACTTCGCCGTTTCCTCGAAATGCACCGCGGCGGCGGAGACGAATCGTGCCACCAGCCGGTTGGCAAATCCCGGGACCACGTTGGGTTCAAACGCCAGCGTAGGAATATGTTTCACCACTGCCGCCAGCATCGCCGGGCCGGAGGCGTATCCGCCCACCCCGATGACCACATCGGGAGCGAATTCATTGAGCATTCTTCCCGCATGCCAGATTGCGCGCGGCAGGTCGAACGCAGTTTTCGCGCGAGTCACCAGATTGACATTTTTCAGCGCGCCCACCCGCACCAGTTGCAACGGATATCCCGCGGCCGGCACCAGACGGTTCTCAATCCCTCGCGCCGTGCCGATGAACAAAATCTCGGCCGAATATTCTTTCTTGAGTTGATTGGCGATAGCCAGCGCCGGAATGACGTGCCCGCCCGTCCCTCCGCCCGCAAGGATCGCCCTCATGGCTTAGCGCATACCGCTGGTCGAAGCGGCACTTCGAATGGTTGACTGAGGATGGCTATATATCGCGGTCACACGAAGAACTTAATTCAACCGCCAAAAATCAACAACGAATTTTCCGGGTGCCCCATTCAAGCCCGCCGTTCGCTGGAGTGGGGATTTTCATTCCGCCTGCTTAGTAATATTCAGCAGCACCCCAATACAAGCCAGCGTCACGAACAGCGACGATCCTCCGTACGACACGAGCGGCAGCGGTATGCCCTTGGTCGGCATCATGCCCAGCACCACGCTGATGTTGATGAAAGCCTGCATGACCACCATGCTGGTGATGCCCACCGCCAGATAGCGCCCGAACATATCTTCAGTCCGCCACGAGGCCCGCATCCCGCGCCACAGGAAGATGGCAAACAATGCCACCACGAACAGCGCGCCCACCAGCCCCAATTCTTCCGCCGTCACCGCAAAAATAAAATCCGTGTGCGGCTCGGGAAGATAAAACAGTTTCTGCTTCCCTTCCATCAACCCCAGCCCGGTCACGCCACCGGTGCCGACTGCAATCAGAGATTGAATAATGTGGAAGCCCGTTTTCTGCCGGTCCGCATATGGATTCAAAAATGCCAGGATGCGGTCGCGCCGCCAGGCCACGTGAAAAATCAGGATATAAAGCGCCGGCAACGACGCCGCGAACGCGTACCCGAAGTAGCGCATTCGCATGCCGGCCACGTAGAGAATGCATGCAGCGATGCCCGCGCATGCAATCGCCGTCCCCAGATCAGGCTCCAGCACAATCAATCCCAGGAACATCAAAATAGGAGTCGCCGCCGGCACCAGCGTGTTCCGGACATCGTCCATCGACTTCGCCCGGCTCTCCAGGAAGTACGCCAGAAACAGGATCAGCACCGGCTTGGCCAGTTCCGAGGGCTGGAACGAGAATCCCCCCGCATGAATCCAGCGATGCGTGTTGTGCGAGCGATCCAGAAAGAACACCGAGATCAGCAGCAGCGTGGTGATTCCCATGAACGAGAACACCAGCGCAGGATGCTTGTATCGGCGAAAGTCTACCCGCATGGTCACGAACATCGCCATCAATCCGGCCACCGCCCAGATCAGCTGCTTGGAAAGAAACGCGTACGGCGAACCGAAGCGCTCGCGCGCCATCACGGCTGAGGCCGAAAACACCATCACCAGCCCGACAAACACCAGCAGCATGGTGACGGCAAACAGCCAGCGGTCGACACTCACGCGCTTTGCCATGGGACATTCATTTCACCACGGAGTGTTTTGGAAAATTGGTGATTGTGATTTCTGCGTGTTGCTTGTCTTGGTTCGCGGATATGCAGGAAGTCAGAGCCAGGGTTTGAGTTTCGTGCCGTCCATCAGCGGAGCCTTGCTTGCTCGGCATCAAGCCGTGCTCGTCCCCTCTGCTTTACTTCGTTGGCCAGATTCCGCGAATCCTGCTCGGTCACGATCACGCGACCTTCCCCTCGCCCTAACGCGGTTTCCGAGGCATCAACGGCAGCGAGAATTTCCGCCCGCGTGCGCTCGCGTTCTTCCCAGAGCGACAGAGCCTCTGCCAGAGCGTCCTCGGCGCGGTGAAACCGGCCGGACTCGATACCCTGACGTACAAAAGCTTCCTGATCGGGTGTTAATCGCACATCCATGGCCTAAGGGTAGGGGGACAAATTGCAGTGTCAAGCTTGCCTGATTAATCCTTTTACCACCTCTTTGAAGATTCTTCCGCGGTGCTCATAACTCTTGAACTGGTCGAAACTGGCGCATGCCGGAGCTAGAAGCACCACGTCCCCAGGTTGCGCGGTAGCATGGGCTTTGCGAATTGCGTTTTCCAGGGTCTCGGCATGCACTACTTCGGGACCTTTGATCTGCGACCCGATCTTCCCGGCCGCCGCGCCGATCGTGTAAACCCGCTTCACTCTCTGCCGCAGCAAATCGTTCAGCACGGTGTAATCGCTGCCCTTGTCCTTGCCGCCCAGAATCAGGTGGATATTCGCCGGAAAAGATTCCAGCGCCTTGATGGTCGCGTCCACGTTAGTAGCTTTGGAGTCGTTGTAGTAATCCACACCGCCGACGCTGGCCACGAATTCCAGTCGATGCTCGACCGCCTTGAAGTCGTGCACCGCTTGCCGAATCTTTTCTGCGGCGCATCCCATCAGCACCGAGGCACACACCGCCGCCAAGACATTTTCCAGATTGTGCGCGCCTTTCAGCGGGACCTCCGATACCTGCATAATTTCCCGCTGCCCCGAGCCGTCGCGGAACACGATGTTTCCGTCGCGCACCCAGGCCCCGCGCTCGACTTCATTCTGCCGGCTGAACCAGTAGACCTGCGCCCGCGTCTTTTTACTCATCGCCACGCAGGTAGGATCGTCCGCGTTCAGCACGGCGCAATCTTCGGACTGCTGGTTCTCAAAGATGCGCGTTTTCGCCGCCGCATAAATTTCGAACGTGCGATGCCGGTCCAGATGGTCCGGGGTAACATTCAGGACCACCGCCACTTTCGGCCGGAAGCTTTGAATGGTTTCCAGTTGAAAGCTGGAAATTTCCAGCACGATCACCGTCCCCGGCTTGGCGCGCTCGGCCAGCGAAATAGCTGGAGTCCCAATGTTGCCTCCCACCAGCGCCGGAAATCCAGAAGCCGTCATAATCTCGCCCGTGAGCGTGGTCGTGGTCGTCTTTCCATTCGACCCGGTGATGGCCACAATCGGCCCGGGAAGAAATTGCGCCGCCAGTTCGATCTCGCCAATAACACTTTCGCCTAGCGATCGAGCCTGCACCAGTGGCGGAGCATCCACCGGAACGCCCGGGCTGACCACAATCAGATCCTGTCCCTGGAAGGTGCGGTCGCCATGTCCCCCGGTCTCGACGGTGATGCCGTTATCCAGCAGCACAGGGATCTCGTTACGCAACTCGTCGCCGCTCTTGGTATCAGAAACCGTTACACGCGCGCCGTGCGCCTTCATAAACAAAGCAGACGCTACCCCGGATTTTCCGAGCCCCACCACCAGCACGCGTTTGCCGTTAAGTTCCATGCGAAATCGATCTCACCAGAGAGTCAGCCATAAGATCTTTGATCTTAATCCGTGCGAATCCGTGAAAATCCGTGGCCGAAAATCATCTCAATTTCAGAGTAGTCAGCGCGAACAGCGCGAACACCAGTGACGCAATCCAGAAGCGCACAATGATCTTCGATTCCGACCAGCCCATCAGTTCGAAATGATGATGCAGCGGCGCCATCTTGAATATGCGCTTCTTCCTCAATTTGTATGACCCTACCTGCAGGATCACCGAGATCGCCTCAATTACGAACACTCCCCCGATGAACGGCAGCAACAACTCTTGCTTGATGATGACAGCAATCGTGCCGATGGCGCCGCCCAGCGCCAGTGATCCCACATCTCCCATGAAAACTTCCGCCGGATGCGCGTTGTACCACAAAAATCCGATCGACGATCCCACCATGGCCCCGCAGAATACGCTCAACTCCGCAACTTGCGGCATGCGCTGCAGTTCCAGATAAGTCGCGAAAGTCGCGTGCCCGCTCACGTACGTGAGCACGGTCAGCGCCCCGGCGGCGATCACCGTGCATCCAATCGCCAGCCCATCAAGCCCGTCCGTGAGATTCACCGCATTACTCGAGCCCACAATCACCACCGCAACGAACGCCATGAACGGCAAGAACGCCACCGGCCAAAGCTGCGGATGATGCTCCAGCGTCCCAATCACGAGGTCGGGGTGAAATTGCTTCAAGAATGGCACGATGAGCTTGGTGGAGTACATGCCATAGGTCTGCATGGCGATCAACAGCGACGCTACCACGATACTCGTCGCGATCTGCAGACCCAGCTTGGCGCGTGCCGTCAAACCCAGATTGCGCCGGTGCGTCACCTTGGTGTAGTCATCCGTGAAACCAATGGCGGCAAACGCACAGGTAGAAAACACGGCGATCCACACGAATCGGTTGCTCAGATCGGCCCACAGAAGAGTCGGAACGATGATCGCGATGACAATCAGCAATCCTCCCATCGTAGGAGTGCCGGCTTTTTTCTGGTGAGCCTTGGGACCTTCTTCGCGGATGTACTGCCCGATCTGGAAATCACGCAGGCGCCCGATCACCAGCGGCCCCACAATCAGCGCCGTGAACAGCGCCGTCAGGCTGGCAAACGCGGTGCGAAACGTGACGTACCGGAAGATACGGAAGGGCGCGACGTAATGTTGCAGCTTGAGGAATAACAGCCAATAGAGCAATCAGCCTCCGAGCCCAGCCATGAGCGGTGAGCTATGAGCAATGAGCATGAGCTGCCGACCCGGCTCACCGCTATTGCTCAAGAACCCCGCTTCGCCTTCCAGATCTCCAGCGCTTTTTCCAGCTTCACCCCTCGGGAAGCCTTCAGCAGCACCACATCTCCATCTTGCGTTTCACGCGCCAGCCACTCGCCGGCTGCTTCCGGCGTGTCCATGAATTCGGCTTTGCCGCCGGCCTCGATGGCCCCTTCCGTCATCGCTTTGGCCATCCCCCGCACCCCGATCAGCAGATCAATCTTCTTCTCCGCGACATGTTTTCCGGCGTCGCGATGCATCTGCTCACCCATCGGGCCCAGTTCCAGCATCTCGCCGGCGACCACAATGCGGCGCTTCGCCTTCATCCCCGCTAATGCGTCCACCATCGCGTTCAGCGCCTTCGGATTCGAATTGTAGCAATCGTTGATGACCGTGATGTTACCCAACTGGAGAACCTGCCCGCGCTTGTCGGCGGGCTTGAGCGTCGCCAGCGCCGCGATCGCCTCCGGGAAACTCATTCCCCGCGAGCACGCCACCGCAACCGCCGCTAGCGCATTCAGAATGTTGTGCTCTCCTACCAGCGGCAACCGGGCATGGTGCGTTCCACAAGGGCTGACCACGTCGAATTCAGATCCCTCAGCGCCTTGAGAGACCACGTTCTCCGCCCGCACTTCGGCGGTAGGCTGGGTGCCGTAAGTAATCACTTTTCCCTTGTAGTCGCGTCCGAACTGCGAAACGTATTCATCGTCGGCATTGAGAACGGCCGTCCCCGTCGCCGGGAGCGATTCGATCAACTCGTATTTCGCCCGCGCGATTCCCGCCAGCGAATCGAAAAACTCCAGGTGCACCGGCGCGACGTTGGTCACCACTCCGATTTCGGGCTGCGCAATTTTCGCCAACGCGCGAATTTCTCCCGGATGCGACATCCCCATTTCGATCACCGCCAGGTCGTGCTCCGGTTCCAGTTTCAGAAGCATCAGTGGCAGACCGAAATGATTATTGAAGTTGCCTTCGGATTTAAGAATTTTGAAGCGCGACGCCAACACGTGCGCGATCGCTTCCTTGGTGGTCGTCTTCCCCGCGGACCCGGTGATCCCAATCAGCGGTTTTCCCCATAGACGGCGAACTGCCGCTGCCAGGCTCTGCAGCGCGATCAGCGTATCTTCCACCGGGAGCAGTCGCCCATGGCTCGAATACCGGTGCATCTCATCCTTGCTGACCACCGCGGCCACCGCGCCCTTTTCCAGGGCGGAGTTCACGTAATCGTGTCCGTCCAGGCGTTCGCCTTTCACCGCAAAGAACAGTTCGCCCGCTTGTATGCTTCGCGAATCGATGGAATATCCGCAAGCGACTTGCTCGGAGGCCGTGCGAGGAGCGGAGATGAATTCCGCAATCTTCGAGACTTTCAGCTTCATGCGCTGCGTCCTGCGGCCGAACCGGACTCGCACTCGAAGCCGCTGGCCTTCAGAATTTCGCGTGCCACTTCCACATCGTCGAAGGGATGCGACCCTTCGCGCGTCACCTGCACCTTCTCGTGTCCTTTACCCGCCAGCAGAACAATGTCTCCGGGTCGCGCTTCGTTGATCGCGAGGGCAATGGCTTTGCGCCGGTCCGCCTCGATCGTGTACTTCACCCCGCCCTTCTGCAGCCCGACCATGGCATCGTTGATGATGGCGCGAGGATCTTCGCTGCGCGGATTGTCGGAAGTCAGCACTACAAAATCGCTGCCTCGTCCCGCAGCCTCTCCCATCAGCGGCCGCTTGGCCCGATCGCGGTCGCCGCCGCAGCCGAACACGGTGATCACTCGGCCCTTCCCCTTATCGCGGCTCACAAACTCCCGCGCCAGCAAAGTCAAATTGCGCAGCGCATCGTCGGTATGCGCATAGTCCACCACCACGGTGAACGGCTGCCCGCAATCGACACGCTGAAAACGTCCCGGAACGTGCGTCAGGGCGGCGATTCCGCTAGCGATCGCTTGCTCTTTGCACCCACGCGCATAGCACGCCGCGGCTGCGGACAGGATGTTGTATACATTCACTCTTCCGATCAAGGGAGAAAAGATGGCGATCTTCCCTTCCGGCGTAACCAGATCGAAACGCGTGCCCCGCGGCGCGATGTCGACTTTCTCTGCATGGAAATCCCCGCGAGTCCATCCATAGGTCAGCAGCACTGCGCTCCGCTTCCGGCTGAACTCGGCTAATTTTGCTCCGTACTCGTCATCGAGATTTGTTACAGCCGCTCGCGGAGGATCGGTTCCCACTCCCTCAAACAAAGCTCGCTTCGCCAGGAAATATTCATCCATGCTCTTGTGATAATCGAGATGGTCTCGCGTCAGATTGGTGAACACCGCCACATCGAACGGGATGCCGAACACTCGCTGCTGCGCCAGCGCATGGGAGGAAACCTCCATCACCGCATCGCTTGCCCCCTCCGCCACCGCTTCGTGAAACAAGCGCGCCAGTTCGAGCGCCTCCGGCGTGGTGTGCGGCGCGGGATAGATCCGTCCGGCCACGTGATATTCGATCGTTCCAATCAGCGCGCTCTTGCGTCCGGAGGCGCTCAAGATGGCTTCGATCAGGAATGCCGTCGTACTCTTGCCGTTCGTTCCCGTAATGCCGACAATCGCGAGTCTCTCGGCCGGATGCTTGTAGAAATTCTGGCTCACCCGCGCCAACGCGCGCCGTCCGTGCGGCACCAGCGCCCACGCCACCCCTTCGCGCGGATGCTCCTGCGCAGAATCGGTAATGATCGCCACCGCCCCGACCTGGATGGCGTGGTCGATGAAGCGATTCCCGTCCGCAATTTCTCCGCGCATCGCCACGAAGGCGCAGCCCGGCTTCACCCGTCGCGAGTCGTATTCCACACTGCTCACGTCCGGGTTCCCGCTCACGCTGAGGAACTCCGCGCCCTCCAGAAGATGTTCGAAAGTCATTGCTGAAAATTATAGGGCACAGCGAAAATACGCTGCCTCCGCGCGCCCGGTTTTCCGACGCCTGGCCATTACCAACGTCATTTTCCCTTCACTTTCCAGGCGGGATAGATTAGCAGCATGAGCACCACTACAAGCCACACGAAATTCAAGTGCGCACAGTGCGAGCAGTCCGAGAACTGCTGCCAGTGCGAAAAGTTCTGTGTTCTTTGCCAATCCGTCATCGACGTGCGCATCTGCGAAGACGGCCTGATGTACTGCGAGCCTTGCCGCACCGCCTGCGAATACAAAACCTCCGGCTAATTCCGCTTGCGCCTCCGAATCCGTAGAGACATAGCTTGCCATGTCTTCCACCAAGCGGAAACTCTCTGACAACGAATTCACAAAATCGTTCCTCTAAACCACATAGAAGAACTGTGATCCCGTTCCTTGGCAAGGGTCGCATGTTTAGGGCAGAATAGAGCGTTTTGCGTGAGGCCTTGCGCACCAGGAGACCGTGAATGGCTACCACCCTGCACATCAGCGACGTTGCCGAGTTGCTGAGCGAAGGCCGGACGCATTTCAATCTCTGTCCCGGACCTCTAGTCGAGCACTCCATCCGCCGCCACGAAGCCACTTTGGCTGCTAACGGCGCGATCGTCGGCTACACCAACCGTACCGGACGTTCCCCAAAAGATAAGTTCATCATCCGTGATGAGATGACCGAGCGCACTGTGCATTGGGGCGCGGTGAATGTTCCTCTGGAACCCGAGAAGTTTGACGCTCTTTACGCCCGCGTCATGGAACACCTGCGGGGCCGGGACTTGTACGTACAGGATCTTTTCTGCGGCGCCGATCCCGCCTATCGCCTTCCTGTGCGCATCGTCAACGAATACGCCTGGCACAACCTGTTCGTGCGCCAACTCTTCATTCGTCCCACTCAGGAAGAATTGCGCAATCACCGCCCCGAATTCACCGTGATCTCCGCCCCCGAGTTCAAAGCCGATCCCAAGCGCGACGGAGTCAACTCGGAAGTTTTCATTCTCCTGAACTTCATGCGGCGCACCGTGCTCATTGGCGGGACCTCGTACGCGGGCGAGATGAAGAAATGCATCTTCAGCGTGATGAACTATCTTCTTCCGCCGCGCAATGTCTTCCCCATGCACTGCTCCGCCAATGTCGGCCACGACGGCGTGAGCGCCTTGTTCTTTGGCTTGTCGGGGACGGGCAAGACCACGCTATCCGCCGATCCCTCGCGCGACCTGATCGGCGATGACGAGCATGGATGGAGCGCTGACGGCGTCTTTAACTTCGAAGGCGGATGCTACGCCAAGTGCATCAAGCTTTCCCGCCAGAACGAGCCCCAGATCTGGAACGCCCTGCGCTTCGGCTGCGTGCTCGAGAACGTGGTTCTCGATCCGCACACGCGCATTCCTGACTACAACGACGACAGCAAGACCGAGAACACGCGCGCCGCTTATCCCGTAGACTTCATCGAGAACGCCGTCATTCCCGGGATCGGCGGACATCCCAAGAACGTCGTCTTCCTCACGGCCGACGCCTTCGGCGTTCTGCCCCCCATTTCAAAACTCTCTCCCGAGCAGGCCATGTATCACTTCCTCTCCGGATACACCGCCAAGGTTGCCGGAACCGAAGCTGGAGTAAAGGAACCCTCAGCAACGTTCTCCACCTGCTTCGGATCCCCATTTCTTCCGCTCGCGCCCAAAGTCTACGCCGAAATGCTGGGCCGCCGTCTGCGCGAGCACAACGCGCAATGCTGGCTCGTCAATACGGGATGGCAGGGCGGGCCTTATGGAGTGGGGCGCCGAATGAGCATTCCATACACTCGCGCCATGGTCGACGCTGCAGTAGAAGGCAAGCTCATCCGACAGGATTTCGAGATTGAACCCACATTTGGATTCACCATTCCGAGAAATTGTCCCGGAGTTCCAGCCGGCGTGCTCAATCCCCGCAACGCCTGGCCCGACAAGGCCGCCTACGACAAAGCCGCCGAAGAACTGCGGAACCGTTTCGCCAAAAACTTCGAGAACTTCGACGCCCCTCCCGAAGTCAAAGCCGCCGGCCCCAAAGCCCAGATATAAAATATTGTTGAATATTTTTTGATGGTTGACGAGGGACTCCGAACTTCATGGTTCTCGCCTTCGCTGCGGCCAACCGACAAACTTCCCTATGTTCGCCCGCAAAATCCGCGTCGAGTACGAAGCAGACGGACAACGCCTGCCCTGCCCTCTCAAATGGCTCGACTCCTTCTCCATGCGCAACTTCACCAACGCCACTGTTTTCGACGACACCTTGCCGGTTGCCGACGGCTACATGGAAGTGGGAACCGCCGTCCCCACGGACCAATTGAAGGACGCCATGGAAGACTGGTTCCGCCGCAAAAGTTATCTCCCCAAAAACTCCCACCTCGTAGTAGCCGAAAACATGTCTGAAAACACGTAGGGACAGCCTCTTAGGCTGTCCCGCGAAGCGAAGCGAGCGCCTAGTCCGCAAACGCTCGTGCGCAAACCGATTTTGCGCAAAAAAACGGGCCGGCCGCCACCCAGCGTCGGCCCGCTTCTCTGCTCAAATGAAAATTACTTGTCGTAGCGCAAGATCGACATGACGTCGTACCCCTTCAGCTTCTCGCGCCCTTTCAGAAATTCCAACTCCACCACGAATCCCAGCCCGGCGATCTTCGCTCCAAGTTTCTCCGCCAATTTCGCCGTGGCCTCGGCGGTCCCTCCGGTCGCCAGAAGATCGTCCACGATCAGCACTCTCTGACCCTTCTGGATCGAATCCTTATGAATCTCGAGCGTGTTGCTCCCATACTCCAGCGCGTAATCGTAACGTTCGCACGCCGCGGGAAGCTTGCCCGGCTTGCGCACCGGAACGAATCCCGCATTCAAGCGGTACGCCAGTGCAGGTGCAAAAATAAAACCCCGCGCCTCCATCCCCAGCACCAGGTCGATATCCTGCGAGATGTAATGCTCGGAAAGTTTGTCGATGAGCGTGGCGAATCCGGTCTTATCTTTGAGCAGTGTCGTGATGTCGTAAAAGAGAATGCCCTTCTTGGGGAAATCGGGAATCTCGCGAATGAGCTTCTTCAGATGATCGGCGTCGAGGGCCGAGGCTTTCGCCATCTGCCACGCTCCTTTGAAAATGAAATTTCAGAGTTGCAACAGAATTTCGTCTACCACGCCCCTTCGATGCGGAAGGAACTCAGGCCTTGCGCCGGGGTGGCCTCGGACACTTCAACTGCATCCACGCGCGCTGCTCGTGGACCCTCGCGCAACCGGCCGTGCAACCCGCTCAGCTGATCGCGAGTTCCCTGGGCCAGCACTTCCACGCTGCCATCATGATTGTTGCGCACCCAGCCGGCGATCCCGAGCATGTGCGCCTCCCGCTCCACAAACCAGCGGAACCCCACTCCCTGCACGCGCCCGCGCACGACGTACCGCTTCGCCTCAATAGCTTTTTCGCTGGAAACCATTTCGAAAGTGTTTCAGGATTGCAACAGAAGTTCTGCCTTGAATTTTGAAACCCTGAAATCTCAGGCTCGGGAAAGGTACGCGCCGTCCGAGGTATCGACCTTGATCTTCTCGCCTTCATTGATGAACGGCGGTACCTGCACTACTAACCCGGTTTCTGTCTTGGCGGGCTTGGTGACGCTCGAAGCCGTCGCGCTCTTCAGCCCGGGCTCAGTTTCGATGACGGTCAATTGCACCGTCTGCGGCAGCTCGATCCCTACTGCCTTGCCATCGAAAAATTCTACTTTGATCTGCAGGTTGGGAATCAGGTAGTCGACCGCGTCCCCCAGAATTTCTTTGGTCAAATGCGTCTGCTCGTAATTCGATGTGTCCATGAAGTAGTAGCTGTCGCCGTCGTTGTACAAGTACTCCATTTCGACTTCATCGACGTTGATTTTTTCAATCGGATCGGGCGAACGGAAGCGGTGCTCGAACATCGCGCCGGTGCGCAGGTTGCGCAGCTTGGCCTGGATAAAGGCGCGCAGGTTGCCGGGAGTGCGGTGTTCCACGCTGAAAACCGAGTGCAGATCATTGTTGTGCTTGATGATCATGCCGGGACGTAGCTGGGTGGCAGGGATCGACATCGCTCGAAACTCTCCTTGTACGATTGCGGTTTGAAGCTGGCGGAAGGCGGGCAAGCCACACATGTTCCGCCGCCACGAGGGCTAAACGATTATTTTACACTCAGCTGTACCGGAAAAGAAACCTTACCTAACTGGAACTCATCGTAAAGCGGCGGGATGCTCGCTGGCGAATTGCGCCTGCTTTCAGGTCGCAGACCAGACTAAAATGGTGCTGCAGAATCGTGGTCGAGTTTTCGCGAATTTGCCCGTGAATTGCCGGGCGGAAAAATGAGGTCATATCATGCGTACCAGCGGACGTTATGAATCAGCTGAGAGCGGCGGCAACATCGGTACCGCCGTTACATTCCTCCTGATTGGCTTAGGAGCCGGCGCCTTAATGGGGCTGATGTTCGCGCCCAAACCCGGTAAACAGTTCCGCCGCGATCTGCAACGCGGCTACGAAGATGCCAAGGACAATTTCGGGGATTGGGCGGACGAAGCCAAAGATCGCGTGCGCGAAGTCAGCGAGCGCGTTCGCGATGCCGCCAGTCGCGGCGCCGACTTCGCCGAAGAGTTGCGCGACCGCGCCGAGCCCATTCGCCGCGCCATGAAACGCAGCTGATTCGATTCCAATCAGGAGTCAGATGCCTCAATCTCTGACTCCTGCTTCGTCAACTCTATTTAAACCATCCTGAGAAGGCGCGCCCGATGCGTCCAAAGAATCCCGGATGCTCGACCTTCTTCCGCTTCAAAGGTGGCAGAGGATCTACCATTGGAGGCGGGGGCTGAACCACTGCCTCCAGATGCAGCTCGCGCCCGACCGTGTCATCCAGTGGCAAATCCCTCGCGGCTGCGATCGGGGCCGGTGGAGCACTCGATCGATTTTTGCCGGTGAAAACCAGTGCGGTATCCAGTTGCTCGTTCGTTTCGACCGGCTTCGCGTTCGAAGCTGCCGGCAGTTCCGTTCCCTTTGAGGCAGGCCTATCCTGCTCTTGCGCACCGGGGCTGCGAGTTGTTGAAGGCGGCGCGCCACGTCCCAGCGTCACCTTGGTCCCGAGTTGCGACTCCGGCAGCGTCTCGACCGGCGCTGCCGTCCGCAACACCGGCTGCGGTACCGGCGGACAACCGCACTCCAGCGGCACGTCCGTATCCACCTTGTCGATCTGCCCGGAACGAAACACTACCTGCTCCCGTGGGCGGACTTGATACATTCGGTCTCCCATCAACTCCGAAACAATCGCGGACGACGTGTTCCCCGCCAGCGAGCGCACGCACGTGTTGCCATGCGAATCGGCACTGACGGCGAAATGAAAATCTCCCGGCCCGGCGAACATTATGCGGAAGTCCGGAGTCAGCACGGCATCGGTGGAAGAGGCCAGCGTGTAGTGAGTCTCGATCGCGCCGCTGCCCATGCCGAACATCATGTCCCGCTTGCTATTCGAGGGCGTCAGCGAAAGCGTGGTCCCAGGACACACACGCACCTCGCCACCACCCGCAAGACGCAATACGGTAGTGTCCGACCCGGCTGTGACCGAAGCCCCGGCGGCCAAATGTGTGGCATCCATGACCGCGGATCCCGAGTCCCCGCTCACCGGCACCACCGTCGCATCACTCAGCGTTATTCCGCCCGCACTCTGCGGTTCGGAGCGTTCCCGCGGCTTGCTCGCATTCTCGTCCTCAGGCGGCTTCAGCCGCACCAGCAGACGCTTGTCCGCGCTCTCCCATGAATGTCCATACGGTGCTTTAAGGTCCAGAACGATGCGCGTGATGGGCGGATTGCTTTGATACTGCCGCACCCGGATCGCGATGATGTTGTCCTTGCGCACCGGAATCCGCTCCTCCGCCATGGCCAACCGTGAGTTCGGCAGATCGATGACCAGCCGTGGCGGAGAGTCCAGCAGCTGAATCTCGGGGATTACGCTGGCGTTAGCAAGGATCTCAACCGCTGGAGCTCCCTTTTCCTGCACAATGCGTACGCTGCGAATTTGCCGCGGAGGACCAAAATTCTGGCCGGCCATCTCCAGAGTGGCGAGGGTCAGCACTAGCGCGCAGAGCAGCTTCACCGGGGTATGACGCACATCATTCTCACTGGGAGCTTAATGGAAACATATCACCTGTGGAGAGCTGAGAGAAAGTGCATTTGAGGAGACCGGCAGTCACTAGTAACGCCTGCTGCCTGAGGTAAGTTCTGAAAATTACGGAGGTGAGATTCGAGATCTAACGTCAGTCTTGCGACAAAAACTCGTATTCCTCGATCATGGCCGCCACCCTGACTTTGCCGTCAGTCTTGGCATCTTCCACGCGTACCACGCGCCCCTTGCACTGCACCCGGATACTTTCAGTGAGTGTGATCTCCGGCGGAAGGGTGAGCGTGAAGCCGATCGGAGATCCCTCGGCGATCGCCGAGTCCAGGTAAAAGCAAATGCCTCGAGCGCTAACGTCGCGGATCTGGGCCGCTTCGCTGCTCCCATTACTGTTCCTGCTGACGCTTACGGGCACACGAAGAGGAAAGCGTCGCGCTGCCCTCTTCTCGTGGTTAACCTCGGCCATGCCTCCTCCAAGTGGCGGTGAAGTGGCGGTAAGCATGAGCATCCTATGTCATTACGCTCTCGTCAATACCACCGTTGGGTAGCGCATAGCCCTTTCAGGCTAGCCCGGCACTCGGTGTAAGCTGGGTACAGGAGCACCACAGCCTTGGTTTTCGTTCTCGACAACTACGATTCCTTCACTTACAACCTCGTCCAGTACATCGGCGAACTGGGCGCGAAGGTTGAAGTGCGCCGCAATGATCAGGTCACCCTGGAAGAAATCGAAGATCTGCACCCCGAACGCATCGTCGTTTCCCCCGGACCGTGTACTCCGCACGAGGCGGGCATCAGCATCGACCTAATCCGTCACTTCGCAGGAAAAGTGCCCGTGCTCGGAGTCTGCCTCGGGCACCAGGCGATCGGCGAAGCCTTCGGCGGACGCGTAGTCCGCGCCCCTCACCTAATGCATGGCAAGACGAGCCCAGTCATGCACGACAATAAAACCGTGTTTCAGGGCCTTCCCATGCCCATGACCGCCACCCGGTATCATTCGCTAATCGTGGAAGAAAAAGATCTTCCCCCCGAGCTTGAAGTCAGCGCATGGACCACCGAAAAAGACGGGACCCGCACCATCATGGGCCTGCGCCACAAGCAGCACCACGTAGAAGGAGTACAGTTCCATCCCGAGAGCGTGCTCACAGATGCCGGCAAGAAGCTAGTCGCCAATTTCCTGGAACTGTGAATCTCCACAGCCCCATGTGGTAAGCCCTAACTCCTGCTCCTGGCAATATCGACAGCCCGCAACAAAGCCTGCCCCTTGTTCATCGACTCCTGAAACTCCGTACCCGGATCGGAATCGGCTACAATGCCGGCACCCGCTTGGAGATACGCTTTCTTCCCCTGCATCAACATCGTTCGTATGCCGATGCAAGAATCCAGATTTCCCGCGAAGTCGGCGTACAAAACCGAGCCTCCGTAAATCCCGCGCCGAGTCGGCTCCAATTCCTCAATGATCTGCATGGCCCGAACTTTCGGCGCCCCGCTTAACGTTCCTGCCGGAAAGCAGGCGGCGAAAGCATCCAGCGCATCTAGATCTTTTCGCAGCTTTCCCTCGAGCGCCGATACCAGGTGCATGACGTGCGAGTACCGCTCCACATACATCAGATCCTTCACCTTCACCGAACCGTACTCACTCACCCGCCCTAGGTCGTTGCGCCCAAGGTCCACCAGCATGACGTGCTCCGCCCGTTCTTTTTCGTCATTGCGCATCGCATCTTCCAGACGCGCATCCTCAGCTTCATCCCGTCCTCGCGGATGCGTCCCGGCAATCGGACGATACTCCAGCTTTCGTCCGCTAACTCGCACCAGCATTTCCGGGGATGAGCCCAAGATGTGCGTGTCGCCGTTTCGCAGGAAGTAAAGATAAGGCGACGGATTCACCTGCCGCAGCGCGCGGTACAGATCGAAGGCATCGACCTCCGGGACGAAATCCAGCCGCTGCGAAGGCACGACCTGAAAAATATCTCCCGCCGCAATGTATTGCTTGCAGCGGTCAACCATGCGCATGTATTGAGCGCGGCTGGTCCCCGCGTGAACCTTCAACTTTCCCGGCTTCCCTTTCGTCGGCTTGCGCCACAGTGCCGGGCTCAGCCCGCTCGCCAATTTCCGCTCCAGCGCGGCGATATCTTTCAGTGCACGGTCGTACGCCCGCCGTGGTTCCTCCCGCGAAACGTCAGCGGCCGCCACAATATGAATCTGATGACGCAGGTGGTCAAAAGCCAGCAGGCGATCAAAGAACATCAATTCGGCATCGGGCAAGTGCAGGTCATCTTTGGCCCGCTCGCCGATATTTTCCAGCTGCCGCACCACATCGTAAGCAAAGTATCCTACCGCTCCAGCCGTAAACGGCGGCAGGCCTGGATACGTTGCCGGACGGTGCTCCCGCAACAGCCGCTTCACTAGCTGGAAGATATTTTCCTCAACCGTTTCGCGCCGCCGCCCGCGCTCGATCTCTACTTTTCCGTGCGCGCTCCGCACCCGCATGTACGGCCGCGCTCCCAAAAACGTAAAGCGCCCGATTTGCTCCCCGCGCTCAATCGATTCCAGAAGAAACGCATAAGGTTCCTTCTCCGCAATCGCGAGAAAAGCGGACACCGGCGTCAGCAGATCGGCGCTAACCGACTTCATCACCGGGACCAGCGTCGACTCGCGGGCCAGCCGCGCGAACTCTTTGAAATCTGGTTGCAGCATGTGGGTTTTTCATTATAGGGGACGGCTTGCCACCGTTTGTCAGCCCTGGCGCGCAATGATAGAGATCACCGCCCGCAAACTTTGGTCACTATGGGGAACTCCAGCCAACCGCTAAAATCTTCTTCTTCCGTCCGCTTTGTCTCTAGTTGCCCCTAGCCAGGGCGAAAAGGCATGGTGCGGAAGATTAGTGCGGGCGAATTACCGGGGCCGAATGCAAGTTAAGTTTTGGGGCGTGCGCGGGTCCACGCCCACTCCACAGGCCGAGAATCTCCGCTACGGGGGCAATACCTCCTGCGTGGAAGTGCGCATCAACGATCAGATTTACATCTTTGATTGCGGCACCGGATTCCGTGTCCTCGGGCGCGAACTCGAGCGCGAGTTCGGCGACCGTCCCTTTGCCGCTCATGTCTTCGTCTCCCACTTTCACTGGGATCACATTCAAGGCATCCCCTTCTTCCGTCCCCTTTACGACAGCCCCAACGGCCAATTCTTTTTTCATTCCTCCAGCCGCCAGCCCAATCTCGAGCAGGTCATGGCCGAGCAGATGGAGTCTCCCTACTTTCCCGTGAACGTGGACCAGATGCGCGCCCGCCGTCAGTTTTGCAACATTGAAAACGGCTGCCTCGACATGGATGGGGTGCGAATCAAGACCGCATGGCTCAATCACCCCCAGGGCTGCCTCGGATTCCGCCTCGAAACTAAGGATGGCGTCCTCGTCTACGCCACCGACAACGAACCCGGGGACGAGAACTTCGACAAGGCCGTGCGCAAGTTAGCCGAGGGCGCTGACATCCTCATCTACGACGCGCAATACCTGCCCGAAGAATACGCCGCCCGCCGCCGCGGCTGGGGACACAGCCACTGGCGCGAGGCCGTCAACATCGTCATGGAAAGCGGCGCCAAGGAATTGATTCTCTACCATCATGATCCCGACCACACGGACGCCATCGTCGACAAGGTAGTCGCCGACGCCCAGAATTATTACCCCAAAGTCCGTGCCGCCGCCGAAGGCATGCAAATCCGCCTCTGAACACGTGGGGGCGGGCCCATTGGCCCGTCCCGCGAAGCGAAGCGAGCGCATCCACCACGTAACTGATTCCCAAGCCCGAAACCCACCGCACCAATGCGCCCTTCCCTCTTCTGCTAGACTTTCGCCGGTTGATCAGGGGGCCAATGCTTCGACCCGCATTCGTGTGGATGTGTCTAGCTTTCTCTGCAGGCATCGCAGTCGCCCAAGCACCCGACCTCCCCGAACCCGGCTCCATCCAAGCCATAGCAGCCGCCACTACCGATCCACACTTCATTTCCCCCCTGGTCTCCTATATTCCGCAATCCACCACCGTTCCCTCGCCTCAGAAATTTTTCGGCCGGATCATGGGCGCACCCGGCGAGCTAGTCGGCACTGAAAAGGCCTATGCCTACGCCCGCGCCTTGGCCGCCGCCACCCCTCGAGTGCGCGTCTTCACCATCGGACACAGCGAAGAAGGACGCGAGATTCTCCTGCTCGCCATCGCCGACGAAGTCCGGCATCCGCGAACTCGACCGCCTGAAGGCCGCCACCGCCGCGCTCGCCGATCCGCGCCGCACCGACCAAGCCGCCGCCGATAAACTGATCTCAACCTCGCGCCCCATCTATTACTTCAACGCCGCTCTGCATTCGGACGAGACCGGATCCACCGAAGCCGTGCTCGAACTCGCCTATCGTCTCGCCGTCTCCGAGCAGCCGATGATCCAGCACATCCGCCAGCACCTCGTCGTGCTGATCAATCCGATCTCCAATCCCGACGGCCGCGACAAGATGGTGGACTGGTTCTATCGCTACCTGAAAGGCAAGACCGATCGCTCTTCGCTTCCCCGCCAGTCGCCGCCGTACTGGTCGAAGTACACCTTCGTCGATATCAACCGCGACACTCATCAGCAGACGCACGAGACCACCAAGGCCGTCCACCGCATGTTTCACGAATGGCATCCCACGGTCGTTCACGACCTGCACGAGGGCTCGCCCCTCATGATGACCTGGAACGGCACCGGCCCTTACAACCCGAACATCGATCCCATCACCTACACCGAGTTTCTCGAACTCAGCTTTCACGAAGTCGAAGCCATGACCGCGATGGGCATGCCCGGCGTCTCCACCTGGAATTTCGGCGAAGCCTTCGCCCATCTCTATCTCGATTCCGTGGCCATGAATCACAACAGCATCGGCCGCGGATACGAGACCTTCGGCAATGGCAGCGCGGAAACCGAGTTGCGTTCCATCTCTCCCGGCGCCACCTCGCCCGGAGTGGTACCGCCCCATGCCCGCTCCCGCGCGAGGTGATATGGTCGGCTCGCGACAACCTGAACTATCAGGAAACCGGAGCGCTGATCGCGCTCGACGACGCAGCCATCCATGCCAAAGACATGCTGCGCAACTTTTACAAGAAGTCGTGGGACTCCTGGCAGAAAGGTTTGACCCAGCCTCCGTACGCCTTTCTGATTCCCGCAAGATCAGGGCGATCCCGCCCGCGTGGCGCAGATGGTGGCGCGCCTCATGGCGCAGCACATCGAAGTGTCACGCGCGCAGAATGCAATTTACGCTGAAAGATGGAAATTATCCCGCGGGCACTTACGTCGTTCGTCTCGATCAGCCTTATCGCAACTACGCCGTCGATCTGCTCACGCCGCAGCATTATCCCAAAGATGGCGAGCCTCCTTACGATGACGTTTCCTGGGAATTGCCCGCCCACTATCCATCTGCAGGCAAATTCCACTGCCGATCCATCGATTCGCGAAGCTGCCGCTGACTCATGTTGAAAGAGCCGCCGCATGTAGCTGGACACGTGACCGGCTCCGGCCCGGTCTACCTGCTGAAGGACACCGGCCAGGAATCATTGCTGGCGGCGCGTTACCGCCTGGCAAATTTCGAAATTCAAATTGCCGAGCGCGAGTTCGAGCACAGACGGAACCAAATTTCCCGCCGGATCATGGATTCTTTCCGGCCAGCCTGGATTGCACGACGCTGTGCGAATCCACCGCCTCGGAACTGGGACTCGACTTCGTCCAGCGTCGCCAGCGCTCCCGACGTGCAGCATCACGCCGCCAAGGCTCCGCGCATCGGCGTATGGGTGCCATGGGCCGATACGGACTCCATCGGCTGGATCCGCTACTCGCTCGATCAGCGCAAGGTCCCTTACACCTATCTGCGCGATGAAGATATTCGCGCCGGAAATCTGCGCTCGAAAATCGACGTCCTGCTCTACGGACACGTCGACCTCGAACTCGCCGAGCAGATCGAGGGCCTGCCCAAAGCGTGGTCGCCCGATGCCGTTCAAGAAGACTGCCGCAGACTCCCAGCTTCGGAACTCCCGCCGAGTCCGACGACATCACCGGCGGCATCGGCTACGAAGGCCTCGCCCAGATTCAGCATTTCATCGACGACGGCGGTTTGATGGTCACGCTGGGCAGCGGAACCATGCTCGCCCTCGAAGGCGGACTGGTGCGCTTCGTCCGCCGATCTTCGGGCGGCGTTCCGCGCAGCGCCGCTGGCGGAGGCGGCTCCTCTTCCGCCGCGTCGCAGCAGGCGGGCACGCGCACTCCCGGCGCGCACGTGCGCGTCACCTTCGATCGCCCCGATCACCCCATCGCCTACGGATACCCGTCAGCGCACCTGGGTCTTCCGCCAGAACTTTCCGCTGTACAACACTCCGCGCCGCTGGCTGCGCATGGCTTACTGCACCACCTGCCTCGATGGTCCGGAAGACCGCAGCGGCATCGTGATGGAATGGGGCGATTCGCGAAGCGCAAGTCCTTCGTCGTGAGCGGCCAGGCCTGGGGAGAAGACAACCTGATCGGCCGTCCCGCGATTCTCGATATGCCCGTCGGCAAAGGCCACGTCGTCACCTTCAACTTCAATCCCATGCACCGCGACATGAACCGCGGCGATCAGCGCCTGCTGTGGAACGCAATTCTGAACTGGCAGGCAATCTTGGCGGCCCAGCCCAAACCGCTAGCACCGACGAAGCCGGAACCCGAACCCGACGATGATGAGTAAGTCGAAGATGTAGGGACAGCCGCGATCGGCTGTCCAGGCGAACACCGCTTGCCTGGTCTTGGTTTCCTTCGCCGTTTGGTTCCCTTGCACTTCTACAGGAATTGGAGTACCTTCTTGTAGAAGCAATAGGGGAGCTGATGCCATCTCGATCCATTGATCTTCCGCAGGGCACGCTGGACCTGCTGATCCTCCGCACGCTGTCGCTTGAGCCGCTCCACGGCTGGGCCGTTTCCGAACGTATTCAGCAAATCTCCAGCGACGTCTTGCGCGTGCAGCAGGGCTCGTTATATCCCGCGCTGCACCGCCTGGAGCGCCGCGGCTGGATCAAAGCCCGCTGGGGTACATCCGAGAACAATCGCCGAGCAAAGTTCTACGAGCTCACCAAAGCCGGGCGGCGCCAACTCGAGATCGAACAAGACGCCTGGCTGAAGCTCACGGCAGCCGTGAGCCAGATCCTCGAAACCGCCTAGGAGGTCGCGTGTTGCTACACGACTTATTCTTCCGGCTGCGTGCCTTGATGCGGCACCCTGCCGCAGAGAACGAACTCGAGGACGAGCTACGTTTTCACCTCGAGCGACAGATCGACAAATATGTGAAGTCCGGAATGAGCCAAGCCGAGGCGTTGCGTCGCGCACGGCTGGAGTTTGGCGGATTTGATCAGGTGAAGAATGAGTGCCGCGAGGCTCGCGGTGTCAGCTTGGTTGAGACGCTGGTGCAAGACTTGCATTACAGCGCTCGCACCCTGCTTCACTCGCCCGCGTTTACCGCTTGCGCTGTGCTCACGCTGGCACTCGGGATCGGCGCGAACACGGCGATTTTTAGCGTGGTCAATACGGTCTTGCTGAATCCGCTCCCCTATCCCAATCCGCAGGAGTTGCTGGCGACGCGGCAAAACGAATCGCTGCCGAATCTCAAAGACATTCAGCGCCAGACCAACTCGTTTGCCGGCAGCGGTGGAATCAATATCAATCCTCTGGACTTCACGGGTAATGGTGAGCCGGCGCGCGTGCACGCCGCCTACGTTGATGCGGGCCTTCTGGCGACACTCGGCGTCCAGCCGATGTTGGGCCGTTGGATCTCCGCCGACGAAGATGTGAAAGGCGGCCCACAGAATGTCGTGCTGAGCTATTCGTTCTGGCGGGACTTTCTGGGCAGCGACCCTCATGTGCTGGGCAGAGCCATCCGGCTAAGCGACAAAACTTACACAGTGATCGGCGTGATGCCCGGAGATTTCAGTCTCCCGAGAGAACTTGCAGACGTTTTCGTTTCGTTGTGGGTGGCGTATCCCGAGGCAGCTTCCCAGCGCGGCGTGCATTTCATGCACACTTACTGGCGGCTGAAGCCAGGCGTGCGGCTTGCCCAGGCGCAAGCAGAGATGGCAGAGGCGGACCACCACCTCGCCGAGGAATTTCCCGACACCGAGAGGGAGCGGGGCACGTTTCTGATACCGCTTCATGAGTTGCTGGTGGGGGATGTCCGCCCGGCGCTGCTGGTTTTGTTTGGAGCGGTTGGGCTAGTCCTGCTGATCGCGTGTGCGAATTTCGCGATGCTGCTGATGGCCCGCGCCGTGACACGCCAGCGCGAGCTGATGATTCGCGCCTCGCTGGGCGCACAGAATGGCCGCCTGATTCGTCAAAGACTCACCGAGAGCACCCTGTTAGCGCTGGTGGGCGGAGCAGCAGGACTAATCGCTGCGAAGGCCGGCACAACATTATTACTGGCATTCAAACCGGCGGAGCTGCGTCGCTTGGATGCTATTCCCATGGACGCGCGGGTCTTCATATTCGTATTCGCCGTCTCGCTGCTGACTGGGCTGGTGTTCGGGCTTCTTCCGGCATGGTCTGCATCTCGCGGCGATATCGCGGAAGCATTGCGGGAGAACGCACGCACCACCGCCACGGGCGTATCGCGCAGTCCATTGCGCAGCTTTCTAGTGACTGCGGAGCTTGCCCTGGCGCTCGTTCTGCTGGCGGGTGCGGGATTGCTGATCAAAGGCTTTCTCCGCCTGCGATCCGTCGATCCGGGATTCAATCCCGCGAACGTTATCAGCATGTATCTTCAGCTGCCGGGAACCCGCTATCCGCAGATTCCGATGCAGACGAATTTCCGCCGGGAGTTGCTTGCGCGGATTAACGCCTTTCCCGGGGTGCAGGCGGCGATGATCACCGACCTTCCCTTGGCGGGAAATTTTGTGGGCCATCGCGTCCTGATCGACGGACAACCGACGCGTGCGGTGGGATCCGAACCACTGGTACAAACGCTGTCGGTTATGGGTAATTACTTCGGCGTCATGCAGATTCCCATGCGCGCGGGACGTGACTTCAGCGCGATGGACCGCGAAGGGCAACCGCGAGTGGCGATCGTCAACGAGGCGTTCGCGCGGCAACTTCTTCCCGGCCAGAGCCCCATTGGAATCCGTATTGACTGGGCTCGTAACGAAACCCGCGAATGGATGACGATCATAGGGGTTGCGGGCGACGTGAAGCATTCGGGGCTGAACCAACCAGTGGATCCCGCCGTCTACGCTCCGTTCAGTCAGAATGATGAGGCTTGGCGGAAATGGATGACCCTGGTGATCCGGACACGCCTTCCGGAAGCACGCCTGGTCGAGGACGTGAAAAAGCAGGTCTGGAGTCTGGATAGCCAGATTGCCGTGAGCGGCATTCAATCCATGGACGATCTGTTGGCGGTCTCGGTGGCGCAGCAGCGCTTTGACATGTTGTTGCTGGGGAGCTTTGCCGCGCTGGCGGTGGCGCTAGCCGGAGTGGGCGTCTACGGTATGGTGGCGTATCGGGTCAATCAGCGCACCCACGAAATCGGAGTTTACATCGCTTTGGGCGCGCAACATGGCGATGTCTTGCGTCTGGTAATGAAGGATGGAGTGAGGATTGCGCTGCTGGGCATCGGGCTCGGTCTTGCCGGGGCAATCGCGCTTACACGCGTGATGGTTAGCCTGCTCTTCGAAGTGAAGCCTACCGATCCCGCAACGCTGATTGGTGTCGCGCTGTTGCTTGCGGCAATCGCAATGCTGGCGTGTTACATCCCGGCACGGCGGGCGTTGAGCGTCCATCCTATGACTGCCTTGCGCCGCGAATAACCAGCCTCGCACTGGACAATCAAATCCGCAGCTGGGAACATTCCCAGTGACTCCGCAAGTACCCTGATCCACGACTCCTGTCGCCGCCTCCCTTGCTTCCCCGCCATCCGCCCTCATACAATCACAACGTTTGCCCTCCTATGAATCAAAATGGCCCGCAACGGCCTGCACTCATCGGCAATCACTCTGGAGAACACTCTTATGACGACGCTAACCACTCCTGCGCATGTGGATAAGGAAAGCAATCCGTGGGAGTCACAGCGCGCCCGCTTCGATCTGGCCGCGCAAAAGCTCAATCTCGATGAAGGCCTGTGGCGCGTTTTGCGCTATCCCACCCGCGAGGTCACGGTCTACATCCCGGTGCAGATGGACGACGGCCATCTCGAAGTCTTCACCGGGTTCCGCGTCCAGCATTCCATCGCTCGCGGTCCCGCCAAGGGCGGCATTCGCTACGCTCCCGACGTCACCCTCGATGAAGTCCGCGCCCTGGCTAGCTGGATGACTTGGAAGTGCGCGGTCGTCAATATTCCGTTCGGCGGCGCGAAGGGCGGCGTCATCTGCGATCCCCACAAAATGTCCATGGGCGAAGTCGAGCGCATGACGCGCCGCTATACTGCGGAACTCATTGAGTTCATCGGCCCGGAGAAAGACGTTCCCGCCCCCGACGTCAATACCAACGAACAGGTCATGGCCTGGATGATGGACACCTATTCCATGCACATGCGCCAGACCGTAACCGCCGTCGTCACCGGAAAGCCGATCAACATCGGCGGATCCCGCGGCCGTCGCGAAGCTACCGGACGCGGCGTCATGATTGTTTGCGACGAGGCCTGCAAAAAGCTCAACATCCCCCGCGAAACCGCCCGCGTCATCGTGCAGGGCTTCGGCAATGTCGGTTCTAACGCCGCCCAACTCATGCATGAAGCCGGATACAAGATCGTAGGCATCGCCGAAGTCGGCGGTGGTCTGTACAACAAAAATGGGATCGATCTGAAAGCCTTGATAGATTTTCGCCAGAAGAACGGCACCGTGCACGGTTTCCCCGGCGCGGAGAAATACGATGCTGCCGAACTGCTCACCACTGAATGCGAGATCCTGATTCCCGCTGCCACCGAGAACGTAATCACCAGCCGAAACGTCGATCGCCTCAAGTGCCGCATTCTCGCCGAGGGCGCCAACGGTCCCACCACCTCCGCCGCCGATGACGTGCTCAGCGAAAAAGGCGTCTTCGTTATTCCCGACATCCTCGCCAACGCAGGAGGCGTCACCACCTCTTATTTCGAGTGGGTGCAGGATCGCCAGGGATACTTCTGGAAAGAGTCCGTGGTCAACGAGCAACTGGATAGCATCATGAAGTCGTCGTTCGAAGACGTGGTCCGTTACGCGGAAACCCACCGCGTCAACAACCGCATCGCCGCTTATATGCTGGCCATCGATCGTGTGGCCTACACCATCCGCCAGCGCGGTATCTACGCATAACTTAGGAGGCAATATGAAGCCCATCGAAAGAAAGCTGACCGCCCAAATCGCAGTCCTGATCTTTGCGCTCTCCCTCTTCAGCGGCATGGCCGCAGCTCAGGTCGATTCGAAAGCATCGAGCGCTGCCGCCGCAGCCAGCAACATGGCAGGAAAACTCGACATCAACAGCGCCACCGTGGACCAACTCAAAGAACTGCCCGGCATCGGCGAGGCCTTCTCGCAGAAGATTGTGGACGGCCGCCCCTACCACTCCAAGCTCGATCTGGTCCACAAAAAGATCATTCCTCAGGCCACTTACGACAAGATCAAGGACATGATCATCGCCAAACAATCCAAAGCAGAGAAGCCAAAGAAAACCATGTAGTCGCGGCACCGGGCGTGCCCAGGTCTCGCCGATCTGAAGCTGTGAGCAATGAGCTATGAGCCGTGAGCTAAACCGGTGTGGCTTCGCTCATTGCTCATAGCTCATTGCTCACAGCTTCTTTCGTTGCGTTCCACTTTCCGAGGGAGCATAATCAAATTGGTTGCCCGGCTGGCCCCCGGCGCCCCCCAATCAGTGAACCTGCCCAACTCCATCACGCTTAGTCGCATCCTCAGCATCCCTCTGCTGATGTGGATCCTTTCCAGCGCCCGTTTCACCAGCGTTCATGGAGAAAAAGAACTCCTCGCCTCTCTCGTCTTCATTGCCGCGGCCATGACCGACGGCATCGACGGCTACCTGGCCCGCCGCCGCGAAGAGATCACCACCATGGGAATTTTGCTCGACCCCTTGGCCGACAAACTCCTGATCGCCGCCGCCTTCGTGACCCTGGTCCAGCTGAATCCCAGCCTGGTTCCGGCATGGATTGCCGTCGTGGTCATCGGCCGCGAGTTCCTGGTCAGCGGCTTGCGGTCAATTGCCGCGTCCGAGGGCTTCACCATCGAGGCCAGCGAACTTGGCAAGCTGAAGATGGTCGTCCAGATCGTCGCCGTCGTCGCCGTCATCCTCGATCATCATTGGAAAGAGTTGCCGATTTACGGACACTACTTCTTCCCCGTTCACTGGATCGCTTATCTGGCAATCTGGTTCACGGTTTGTGTCTCGTTAATTTCCGCCGTGGATTATTTCGCAGCTTTCTGGTCGAAGATAGACCGCCACGTAGTGAAACGCCGCCGCCGCGCCTTCATTCTGAGCCGACGCAGAAAAGCCATTCCTGCCCGCCCGCCGGCCGATGGCGACGTCGCGGCCTCGACCTCGACCTAATCCGCTCCCATGCCGTCGCCCGACGATCGCCGATCCGAATTCTCGGCAGAAGAGCGCACTCAGTTGCTGCAACTTGCGCACGAGTCTATCCTCTCAGCCCTCGAAGCCCGCGAAATCCCTCTCGATCCTCCCAGTCCCCACCTCACCGAACCCAGAGGCGCGTTCACGACCCTCTACCTGCACGACCGCCTGCGCGGCTGCGTCGGATACGTCCTGCCCATCAGTTCCGTCTACCGCGCCGTCGCCGATACCGCTCGCGCCGCCGCCTTCGAAGATAACCGCTTCCACCCGGTAACCCTCGACGAAGCGCCCCATCTGAAGATTGAGCTCAGCATTCTTTCCCCTCCCCAACCCATCAACCCGGAACTCATCGAAATCGGACGCCACGGCCTTCTGATCAGCATGCATGGTTATCGCGGCCTCCTGCTCCCCCAAGTCCCAGTCGAGCATCACTGGGATCGCGAGACCTTCCTGGACCAGACCTGCCGGAAAGCCGGACTCCCCCCCGACGCCTGGCGCAAAGGAGCGCTCATCGAGGCCTTTACGGCGGAAGTGTTTGGAGAAAAGTCCCCGGACCAAGTCAGCCCAGGAGCTTGATCTTGAGCACGGACTGATAATGCTCGAAATCCCGGTCGGTCGTAAAGATTTCCCAATCGTGATGGATTGCCACTGCACAAAGGAGCATGTCGACGGGCGAAGCACTGATGCCTGCTCGCCGGCATTGATTGTTTGCCCGGGCCGCTTCTTCGTAGTCCTCCATCGAGACCCCTGTGTCTGGGAAATCGCGTAGATAATTCCGCAGTCGGCGAAATTGCCTTTCTTCCCTCAACCCAGAAAGCAGTTCCTGGCGCACCGGACCCAGCAGTTCTGCACGTCCTTCATCAATGATCTGATAGAGCACTTGTGTATGACGCCGCTCGTCCGGGGCCAAATCATCAGGCCTGCGACGCAAAGCCATAGACCACACCGGCGTGTCAACGAGGATCATCCCATTCGCTTTCTGCGGCGCTCAGCTTTGTAATCATAGGAGGGGTCGAAATCAAAAGTGCCGAACACATCCAGGATTCGCCGCTGCCGATGCCGGCGGATGTATTCCTCCAAGGCTGTTGTCACAGCTTCCTTCTTGGTGCGGTGACCACCGGCCTTGCGCGCATCCTCAATGAGACGATCATCTAATGCGAGGTTCGTTGCCATGTGTGGATTCTTACACATCTTTCAGTGTAAAACAAACGGCAATTGACGGGGAATGCCTCCACTCAATCCCGAAAAATAAAACCGGGGACGGTTTCCCGTCCCCGGCCTGGGACTACTGAGCGGAGCCCTAATTCAACGTATCCAACTCCACGTTATCTCCGGCATGCACATCTTCCATGGCGAATACGATCATGCCCGTCGCCGTGGTATTGGTCACGCCGAGAATGACGATCTCGCCCACGGCCCGCCGTGGCAGGTCGCGCACGTGAATCACCGGCCCATTCGACCGGGGTTCAAATAAGTTGGGATCGACCGAAGGTGTCTTCTTCTGCGTATCTTCCGCGATGGCGGCTCGGAACGAGAGCGAATCCACCGGGTCCTTCAAGTCAGCTTCGTAGGAGCGCACGGCCCGGAAGTAGTCGCCGATCTTCACTCCCTGGTTGGCGCCCACGTTCAGATACACCTTGTGGCCCGTGCCCAACTCCGAGTCGAAGTCCTTTCCCATCACAACGCGCCCGTAAACTTTGCCTTGAGCCGCGGGCAGGAATCGGTCAAAGCGCACGGGAGCATGGTACGTAATACTCTGTTTTTCCACGAATGGAATTGCGGTGTCGCCAGGATTGACGCCGTCGCACGCGTATTCGATCTGTGCGATCGCGGTGTGCTGGCGCGTATCAATCACTTTGATCCGGGCCACTTCTTCATACGGTTGGCCGGTTTCCTTCAACAGCTTTTTCTGGCCGGGGAACATCTCATATTCATTCATATCGCGCAACGCACGAATGACTTCATATTCCGCACCCGCTGCATATCCAGTCCCGTGCATGTAGATCATGTCGCCCCGAACGAACTTGGTCGTAGTCGGGGTCTGCAGGCCGCCAGCCACGAAGTTCGCATCCGGCAGCGTCTGCTTGCTGATGAACCCGGCGCAATACAGGTCGGAATACGTCGGAGTCTGAATCCGTTCTGCGGGAAAGCTGTTGCTCGTCGGGGCAGTGCCTTCCGGCCCGCCTTCCAGCGTCGGCATATCCGACGTGTGTTGCGCCCACGCCGTCGCCGCAATTAATACAATCAAGAACCCTGTTTTCTTCATGTTACCTCCGGAGATGGATCGGCCAGGCCTCCATTCCCCCAGTTAAATGCCAGAAAAGAAAGGCTTCAGCCGGAAGGTAACAAGCAGGGTAGGATGGGTCAAGGTTACGAGGGTGTGCCACACCGCCGCGCACAATTTTCCCTAGGTTCGCAATCCCTTGTTGCATAACTAATTAAGTGCCTGTAATAATTCGCCGTTCATTCACCTACTGCCTCAAAACAGTTGCTGAATCACACGATGACTTCGAGTCCCACGTTCACACCTCGGCTCTTCCCCCCTCGCCTGCCACGCGTCTGTGTGGCCGTGATCGGCTCCGATGCCAATGAAATGGCCGATAAGGCCGAGTCGCTGGCTCGTGATAACCCTTTTATCGAGTTCCGCTTAGACTACCTTTCCAAACCGGCCCTTGCACTGCCCCGGCTGAAGCGGTTTTTCGAGTCCAACCCTGGTACCGTGGCCATCGCCACCTGTCGCCGAGCAGCCAGCGGAGGCAAATTCCGCGGATCGATCCCGTCCCAGCTCGACATTCTCAACAAGGCCGTTGCCGCCGGATGTCAGCTGGTCGACGTCGAGCTTCAAACCGCGAGTAAATGCAAGCCGGATCAACTCAAGAAGCTCCGCTCCAAAGCCGGACTGGTCCTCTCCTTCCACGATTTCCGCGGCACCAAAAAGCTGGAAGAAACGTTGGAGAAATTGCTGGCTCACCCCGCCGACTTCTACAAGGTAGTGAGCACTGCCACCACGCTGGCCGACAACATCAGTATGATTCGTTTCCTCGCCCGCGAGGGCGACCGCCATCCCGTTGTCGGGATGTGCATGGGCGAGCAAGGCCTCATCAGCCGGATCTTGGGAGTGCGCGCAGGCAGCGCCTTCACTTTCGCTTCGGCCGCCAGCGGCCAGGAAACCGCCCCCGGACAGGTCACGGCTCAGCAACTGCGCAGCGTCTACCGAATCGAGCACCTCGATGTCGCTACCCGCGTCTATGGCGTAGTCGGAGATCCCATCGGGCATTCCCTCTCCCCCGTCATCATGAATGCAGCCTTCCGCAGGGAGAACGTAAACGCCGTCTATCTCGCCCTGCACGCCAAAACGCTCAAGGATCTGTTGACCTGCGTCCGCGAGATTCCTATCTATGGCATCAGCGTCACCATGCCCTACAAAGAGAGCATGCTGGCGCACCTCGACAACACCGACTCCCATACGACCAAAATCGGCGCCTGCAACACGGTCGTCCGGGCTCAGGACGGCAAGCTCTACGGCTTCAATACGGATATAGCCGGGATCATTCGCCCCCTGGAGCGCAGGCTGAGTACCATCGAGGGCGCGCGCATTCTGGTGCTCGGTGCCGGAGGCGCCGCCCGCGCCGCCGTATTCGGACTTAAGGAACGCGGAGCCGAAGTCTACATCCTGAATCGCAGCCTGGTTCACGCCAAGAAGCTGGCGCATCAAGCCCGGGCTCGCATCATGAAGCGCGCCGATCTCAAGAAAGCCGCCTTCGACGTCATCATCAACGCCACCCCGGTGGGCTTGGGCAACTCGCGCGAGACACCCCTCCAGGATAAAGAGATCAATGCTCGCTATGTCTTTGATATGGTGTACGATCCCCCCGAGACCCGCCTGATGAAACTGGCTAAGGAACGGGGAGCGCAGATCATCCCCGGCATCGAAATGTTCGTCCACCAGGCCGCCCGTCAGTTCGAGATCTGGACAGGTAAGCCCGCTCCTTGGGATGAAATGCTCAGAGTCGTGCTGCTGGCCCAGCAGGAGCGCGCTCAGCACGCCGCCGCGAAATAGGCCGCTTTCGATGCCTCGTGTTACAAAAAAGTTGCATTTTCCTTGGTGCCCAAAGTAATATGCAGTTAGGGAGCGCGACTGTTAGGCGTTTCCCAGCAAGTAGCAGCCCTGTACCGCCCGGTTCTTCTTCCAGAAGTTCAAGCTTTGGCGAACAACAACTCGACGAGAGACGGTTTAGTCCGCCTCCAACCCGGTTCGGAGAGTTAAACATGGCGTGGTACGCGTATTGTCTCACCGAGCACCAAACCCTCCCTAATGGAACCCGCACTCGCCGCCCTTTCCTGCTCGAAGGTGTTCAAGGCGTAAATGAGCCGCGGTTCTCAGCTATCCCAGTGGTGAATTCGCCGTAATTGTCAGCGAATACGACCACACAGCCGGCGACCTGGATCATAAGGCCGCTATCGAACATGCTCGCGTAGTGAGCACTTGCTTCCGAACTTCCACTGTCCTTCCTTTCAAGTTCGGCACCATTTTTGAGAGCGACGATGCCCTCCGCCAAGCCGTCCGGGTCAACCGCCGCGCCTTTGGCCTGAGCGTCGCCAAGCTTCGGGGCAAGTCCGAAATGCACATCAAGCTGGTCGTGCGGGATGGCTCCCTTCGCGAGGCGATGATCAACATCGAGCTACCGGATACGGTCGGCCGCGATTACCTCGCCAAGCTCCGGGAAAAGGCTTCCAAGGAACGGGAGCGCCAGACCAAGGCGCGTGCCCTGTCCGTCCAGGTTCACAAGCTATTCAATCCGTTGGAAGAGGAAGTCAGCTGCAAGAAGGTCGCCTCTGACGGCATGCTGATCGACATCGCTCACCTGATCGACAATAAGA
>CAWKLW010000004.1:0-237095 GCA_963850585.1 uncultured Acidobacteriota bacterium
CTCCTTAATGCCTTACGGCAAAACGAAAAAGGCTGTCGACCCCAGTTCCGGGAACGGCGGCAACGGCTGGGACTTGAACTCGGTAACCAATCCGTATGCGGGTTGGCAGTATGACGTCGGGCCGTCTCAACTCGACCGCACCCATGTCGCTTTCGTCAACTTTGTTTACGACATTCCGCTGCTCAAGAACAGTTCCAACCGCAACAGTTCCAACCGCCTCCTCAAGTCAACGTTGGGTGGATGGCAGCTGTCCGGCATCGTCATGATGCAATCAGGCCCAATCCTGAACCTTGGACTCAGCGGTCACAATGTCGCCAGCATCTTCCCGGGTGGCGACGTACAGAATCGGCCAGACCGGAATGGAAATGTTTCCTATCCCAAGACGGTCAACCAGTGGTTCAACCCAGCGGCGTTCACATTCCCGGCCGACGGGACTTGGGGCACTCTGGGACATGACGCACTCCGTGGACCGGGCCGTGATAACTGGAATCTCTCGCTGTTCAAGAGTTTCCTACTAAGTGAAACTCGCGGCAGCCGCTTTGAGTTCCGCGCCGAGAGCTTCAATACTTGGAACCACACCCAGTTTGGAGCGCCCGGCGTAAATGGCGGCGTAAGTACGAACTTGGGCGCAGGCAACTTTGGTGCTATTACAAGTGCCTACGATCCTCGTGTGTTCCAGTTGGGAGCAAAGCTGATCTTTTAGCTGATCGCTCCAGACTCAATCTTCTTCCGCCCGCAGCCACCCCGGTGCGGGCGGAACTTTTTAAGCTTTCTGTCTCTTTACCTCAGCAGGTAATAGTCCGCGGTTGGCCCATTCAAGCCTGCCTTTGGCTTGAGTGGGCCTGCTGTTTCTGTTCGGAGTTGTGGAAGCGCAGACGCAAGCCCCGTAGGGCGACCGATAATAGCCCAGCGCGTTCAGCGCTGGGCAAGGCGGGAATAATAGCTCAAAGTCCCGTAGGGACGACTGACCGTCATAACAGACGCTTTGGACTTAGGCCGGAGGAGTTCTACTTCCTGCCCAACTTGCGCGAAATCTCTTCCACGATCTTCGGCCGCAGATTCGCCAAGACGCTGTCCACAATGCTGGCGATGGCAGGATCGGTATCGGACGAGCTTTCTTCCACAGGTTTCCCGCCAACCGCCGCGGCCATTGCCGCGAGGTCTTGCGGTGCCGCTGATGCCGAGTTGGCGGAGAAGGCTTGGCCCGCCACCGGCTCGGACGATTGTGCAGCTGGCTCTGTCGCAGCCGTTTCGCTCGCCGCCGACTGCGGCGCACTTTCTTGAGATGCAACCGAGTCCTGGACGGCCGCGATCTCCTGCTTGACCACTTCACTGAGGTCAGCCTGGGATGGCGCAGGGCTCTCCAGCCCGGCGGCCGCTGAAGCCTCGACAACCGCATTCTCGGCATCTGCCGAGGACTTAGACACGCTCTCAGGTGCAGACGCCGCGTACGCGCTTGCCACCTGCTCGAGTTCTTTGACTGCCGCCGTTACCGCTTCCGTGGCCGCGCTGCCCACCGCGCTCAGATCCTGCAGCACTTCGGGTGCAACCGTCGCCGGAACCGACGCGGACACTGCCGCCGACGAACTCAGCGAATCGGCCGTGATGGACGCCCCGTGCCCCGTCTCAGCCGCGGCAAACTCCGCATACGCCTTCTGCATTTCCTCTTCCAGCGAAATGCCGGTCTCTTCAGGAGCTAACGCCACAGAAACCGCGGTCCACCGGGAAGCTTGCGAAACGGACTGTCCCACAGCCGCAGCCGCCGCCATCGTCACCGGCTCGCCAGCCGATTCCGCTACCTCCTGCGACGAATCCCCAATCGCAGCCGTGACACTCTGCTCCTCAGGCGTCTCTGGCGATTGACCAAGGGCGGACGAAACCTGCTCAGATTCCGCAGCAGCTTTCGCTTCACCCTCTTTGCTCTCGCCAACGGCCTCGGCTGCCGGCGCGGGCGCCTCCACGGTCGCGGCCTGAACTGCCGGAATTTCGGCTACCGGCTCCTCGCGATCTGGCTCCGCGATCTTGCCCTTGATCCGCGCCGCCGCAGCTGCCAGAGCCGCAATCTCTTCCGGAGTCACGTCCTTTGGAAGTCCCGCATGCGCCAGCGCCCCAAGATCAACCGTCTCCTCAGACTTCTGCGCTGCCGGAGCTTCGACCGCCATCTCCCGGAACTCAGTTCGAGCATTCCTGGGCGCAGTCGGAACCACTGCCTCTTCCGGCTCCGGCTCCTTTTCTTTCTCTTTCTTCTTCGACGGGAACGCGATGCGATTCTTCCAGCCCGAGTCCTCCTCGACTGCCATGGTTTTGTCGAAGCGCGCCTCTTCGGCAGCAGCAATCCGCCCGAAGCGACCCGGTTTCGAAGGCTCGTTGCGCGGCACGATCTTGTCTTCGAGCTTGCTGAGAGCGCTGAGCAGTTCGCTCGCTTCAAACGGCTTAACGATATAGCCGTCGGCGCGAACCCGTTTGGCCTCTTCCGGTTTGAAAGGCTCCAGCTTGCCTACGGTCAACAAGACGGGGATGTGGGACGTGTCGCCCACCTCCTTCAGCCGCTGGCAAACTTCCAGCCCGCTGTATCCGGGCATGTAGACGTCCAGCACGATCAGATCCGGCCGTTGCTCCCCTATCTTTTTGAGCGCCGCGGAGCCGTTATTGACCGTAATTACTTCGTATCCCGCGTCCGCGAGAATTTTCCGCCCCATGTTCTGAGCGGTTACGCTGTCATCGGCAAGCAGTATCTTCCGAGCCAAAAGGGTTCCTCTGATGAGGGGAGATATCGCGAAGGTAACCTGCCCTCCAACCTAAGTCAATGATCCGGAAGGGAGGTAACCGGTTACTACTGGTCAGCATCTAGTGCGTGAAGACCGGCATGTGTAGCCCCGGACGCCGTCGCACTCCCACAAACTGCAACTTCGTAGCCGCGAATGGCCGCAGATAAACCCAATCATGAATCCGTGTTCCTCCGCGAAATCCGCGGAGGTGAAGTTCGATCGGAGCTAACTCCGAACACGTAGCCCCGGACCCACTAGCTAGAACGGATTGATCTTTTTCAATCCTTTCTTCTTGTGCTTCTTGCTGCTGGAGAGATCCGCATCGCTGGCGGGAGTCGAGTCGGCTGCCGCCGCGGATGGCCCCTGCTGCTGAATTTCATTGACCTGTGTTGGTGGAGGCAATGGCTGATCGCTACCGGTGTCTGCTGGTTTCAGTTCGTTCGGATCCGCCGGAGCAGCGGTCGGCTTGAGCTCATTGGGATCCGGAGAGTTCGCAGGGGTTGGCACGCTAGGGTTGGATGAAGTCGTCTTAGCAAACGGGGTTCCGCCAGGAACTGTCGCATCACTGGCCGGAGGAAGATCTGCTCCCGGCTTGCTGATGATCTCGACGCCCACGGACTTCTCGCCGGAGCCGCCAGCATCAGGCACGCCTGCCGCTCCGCGAGCTTCTTTGCTCACCACGCTGGTCGCCGAGACCACTTCCGGATCGACCAGGCTGGGGTCGCCGGTCTGGGCCGCCGCGGCCACGTCGGGACCTTTCTTAATCAGTCCCATCATTCTCTGCATGGCGGTAGTTTCACCACGGCTGTCGATTTCGGCCTTGTTCTGGGCCACCGCAGCCTTCGTCGGACGCGGGATCGGCTGATGCAGCGCGGCCAGCCGCTTCTTGGCATCGTCATAACGATCCATCAACGGATACCGCGTGATGATCTTCGAGTACTCCGCGCCGGCTTCTTTCGTCAGCTCTCCGATGTACTTCGACTTGCCCGCCTCGGTCGTGCAGCCGCGCGGCAGCCCGTGCTGGTCGCAGGTTGGAGCGCTGCGGACGCGCGCGATCTGCGCTTCGAAGTTTTGTCCCAGCAGAAACAGCGCCTCGTCTGCCCGGCTGTACAGTGGATATTTGTCCACGAGCGACTGCAAGCGCGCGATCGATGCCGGATAAGATTCGCGCAGGTAGTAGAACCGTCCAATGCCGAATTCCCGGTCCGCTAGAACTTCCTGCACTTGCAGCAGCTTTTGCTTGGCTTCCGGCACCAACTTGCTGTCGGGATACGTCAGGATCAGCTTGCGATATTCATCTTCCGCGCGCTTGGCGTGGGTGAAGTCGCGATCCGACTTCTCCATCTGCTGGTAATGGATGTTCGCAATCTTCAGCTGCGCCTCAGCCGCTTCCGACATGTTGGGGAAGAAGATTTCGAAATCGCTGTACTCCTGCTCCGCCTGGGCCAAGGCCGCCGTCCCACCTTCGGCGTACCACGAATCGCCGACAGCTAGCTTGGCGCGCGCAATGTATTCCGAATCGGGATACGTGTTGATCAACGTCTGCAGGGTCAGGCGGGCCACGTCGAAGCGGTTGTGCCGCATGGCGTCCATGGCTTTATCGAACAATACCTTGTCCGGCTGCTTGGACCCCACCCCGGCCAGCGGGTTGACGGACTTCTTATTGGTGCAAGCGCCCGTAAGAGCCAGGAGCGTGCCAAGCAGAACAATCCAACAAATTCGACGCGACATAAAACCTCGAAGAATAAATGTAGGGACAGCCGCCATCGGCTGCCCAGCCGGGCAAAGCCCGGCGGTTTAGACTTTCTGTAGCGCGGCCTCGGTCGCCGCCTTCAACAAAGCTTCCGTATTCTTGGTTGGATCGCCATGACCGAACACGGCGTTGCCCGCCACCAGGATTTCTGCCCCGGCGCGGACCACATCGGCCACGGTATCGAGTGCCACGCCGCCGTCGACTTCAATGCGGTACTGCAGCCCGCGACGTTGCCGAATTTCAGCTAACTGCCGCATTTTGTGCAGCGTTGACGGAATGAACTTCTGCGCCCCAAAACCCGGATTCACCGACATGACGAGCACGTAGTCCACAATGTCCAGCACTTCGGAAAGCGTGTCCACCGGGGTTGCCGGATTGATGACCACGCCCGCCAGGCAGTCATGGCTCTTGATCAAATGCAGGGTTCGATTGAGATGGCGGCAGGCTTCCTGATGCACCGACATCCAGTCGATTCCCGCATCCGCGAATGCGGGAATGAAATCGTCAGGATTCGCAATCATCAGATGGCAGTCCAGCGGCAGCTTGGTAATCTTCCGCAGCGACTTCACCACGGGCGGCCCGATCGTGAGGTTAGGGACGAAGTGCCCATCCATGATATCGACGTGGATGATGCTGGCTCCGCCTTGGCCTGCGGCGATCACCTGCTCGCCCAACCGCGCAAAATCAGCCGAAAGAATAGAAGGAGCCAGTTCGATCAAAACCCGGGTGCCTCGAAGACTGAGTTCTTGCTACTGATTTCTTGTGGAAATTTTATCACGCACGCATGGCAGAACACGCCCGGGCCAGAGTTTATTGCGGGTAGATGAAGCTGCTCGGAGGGAGCGGCTAGAGGCTATTTCCGCGGCGGGATCCAGTACACCTCTTCTTTGACCCCTTTCCTGTCCACAAAGCCACGGCGCTTGAGGATCGCTTTGCTGTGTTCAATCATGTCGGGATGTCCGCAGAGGTAAGCCACCGTATTACTCGCATCCATCTCCCATTGGTCGGCGTACTTGCGCAGGATGTCATCAGCGCGGCCGATCTCGCCCGGCCAGTCTTCGTGATCCCAGGGACGGCTCACCGTGGGAACATAGGTGAACCACGGCAGTTCCCGGTCGAACTGCAACAGTTCATCTTTGTAGCCAAACTCCCAAGGCCGGCTGGCGCCATTCAGAAGGAATAGCTTGTGCGAGCCGTCGAAACGGCCTTCCTTCCACTCTTTGCTCAGCGTGCGCACGTAGCTTACGAAGGGAGCGACTCCCGTCACGGTGGAGATTAGAAGATGATTCTTTTTCCCGTTGCTAGTGTCGAGCGAGAATTTTCCTTTTGGAATTTTGCGCATTAGCAGCTCTTCGCCCACCTGCAATTTGTACAGCGAAGGCGTGAGCGCGCCGTTGGGAACCAGCTCCAGAAAGAACTCGACTTCATCTTCCGAGGGCGCGGATGCGATGGAGTACGGGCGCTCGATGCGCTTGCCGTCGACTTCCACCGCCAGGCAGGCGTACTGGCCCGGCACAAAATTGAACTCGCCATGGCTGCGAATCCGCAGAATCCAGAGATCGGGCGCGACATCGACCCGCTGAGTGATGGTGGCGCGGTAAAACTTCTCATCCGTGTTCGTCATGACAATACCCCTTGCTCTCCCGACGGGGGAATCGAGATTCACAACGCCCAATATTTCGGAAAACTCACGCCCCGGTCGCTTACTTAATTAGATTCGAGGGCCGTACTACGAGATGCATCCAGTCCGACCGAACGGTCGTCTCACAATACACGGCTGCGTAATCGTAACTGCAAAGCGCCAGCATTGTGAAGGTACCGCAGTATTAATTCTTTCGATTCGACAGTTCGTGTACGCCTGGATCGTGTAGGAGCGGACGCGCAGTGAGCGTAGCGACGGCAAAATTCCGGACATGCCAGACAGATTTTTATACAGAAGTCTCTTTCACTGCGAGCTGTTCCAGCACCGCCCTCAGTGCCCGCAGCACGTCGTCAGCCGCTGTAACTTTCAGTACAAATTTCAGCAAACCATCGGGAGTGAACTGCGCTCCACGCTGGCCCGCCACGAAGTGGGCCAGTTGCTCGGGATCCACAGAAGCATTCTGCCGAAATTTGAACGTCACCGAATCCCGCTTGCGATCGATCGCCATCGCGCCCACGCGCAGACACAGCAGCTTGAGCGCAGCATAATCGAGCAGATTGCGGACGGCCGCGGGCGGTGGTCCATAACGATCTTGCAATTCCGCGCGCCACATCCGTGAGTTGCGATTCGGTTTCCACTCCCGCAACCCGTTTGTACATACGCAAGCGCTGGTTCTCTTCGGGAATGTATTCCGCGGGAATGCGAATGTTGAGACCGAGATTGAGCTGTATTTCGGCTTCGTCGGGAGCGGCCTCGCCCTTCATTTCGCGGACCGCGCGCTCCAGCATCTGCGTGTAGAGTTCGAACCCGACCGCTTCGATGTGCCCGCTCTGCTCTCCTCCAAGCAGATTTCCCGCGCCGCGCAGTTCGAGATCGAGCGCAGCAATCTTGAAACCGGCGCCCAGGTCGGAAAATTCTTTCAGCGCCGCCAGCCGGCGCCGCGCGATCGGGGTCAGTTCGACCTCTGTCGGAATGCAGCAGGTAGGCATAGGCGCGGCGGTTCGAGCGCCCCACGCGTCCGCGCAATTGGTAGAGCTCCGAAAGTCCCAGCCGGTCGGCGCGATTGATCAGGATGGTGTTGCACAGCGGGATGTCGAGGCCGTTTTCGATGATCGTCGTCGCCACCAGAATGTCGGCTTCGTGATGCATGAACTTGCAGCATCACTTTCTCCAGCTCGCCTTCCGACATCTGGCCGTGCCCCACAATGAATGCGCGCCTTCGGCACCAGCTCCTGCAGCTTGGCCGCAATCTCCCAGATGCTGTCCACGCGGTTGTGAACGAAGTAGACCTGCCCGCCGCGTTCCAGTTCCTGCTCGATGGCGGACTGGATCAGCTTCTCGTCCCAGCTGGCGACCACAGTCTGGATCGCCATGCGATCCTTGGGCGGCGTCTCGATCACGCTCATGTCGCGCAGCCCGACCAGCGACATGTGCAGCGTGCGCGGAATCGGCGTGGCCGACATGGTCAGCACGTCCACTTGCTTGCGCATCTGCTTGAGCCGCTCTTTGTGGCGCACTCCGAAGCGCTGCTCTTCATCCACGACCAGCAGGCCGAGGTCGGCGAACTTCACGATCTTTCGAAAGCAGCCGGTGCGTGCCGATCAGGATGTCGATTTTGCCGGCTTCGACTTTCTGCAGAATTTCTTTCTGCTGCTTCGGCGAGCGGAAGCGGCTGATCATTTCGATGGTGACCGGGAAACGCCGCAAAGCGCTGCTTGAAAGTTTCGTAGTGCTGGAACGCGAGCACGGTGGTCGGCGCGAGCACCGCGACCTGCTTGTTGTCGCTGATCGCCTTGAAAGCCGCGCGCATGGCGACTTCCGTCTTGCCGTAGCCGACGTCGCCGCACAGCAGGCGGTCCATGGGCAGCGTCGATTCCATGTCGCGCTTCACGTCGGTGATCGCCTGCGCCTGATCTTCGGTCTCGTTGAATTCGAAGGCGTCTTCGAACTCGCGCATCCATTCGTTGTCCGGCGGGAAGGCGTGGCCCTGCGCCGTCTTGCGCTCGCGCGTAGAGCTTGAGCAGCTCGTCGGTCATGTCCTTCATGGCCTTGCGCACGCGCGCCTTGGTCTTGGCCCAGGCCTGCGTGCCCAGATGATTCAGCGCCGGCTTGGCGCCTTCCGACGAGCGGTATTTCTGCACCAGGTCGAGGCGCGTCAGCGGAACATAGAGGCGCGCGCCCTCGGCATATTCGAGCAGCATGAACTCGGCATTGCCGTCGCCCTGATTGATTTCTTTCAGTCCCTGGTACTGGCCGATGCCGTGCTCGACGTGGACGACGTAATCGCCAACCTGCAGATCGCGGAAATCGGAGAGAAACGCGGAAGTCTTCGACTTCTGCCGCTGCGGACGCGATGACCACCGCTTCCGATTCGTCGAACAGATCGCGCGCGCCGAAGATCGCCAGGTTGGCGTCGGGGAACATGACGCCGTCCGGGACGTAGGCCTTGGCCAGCGTGGTGGTGAGCACTTCGCCGGCGAAGTAGCAGGTTTCGTCGGCGTAGCTTTCGCCGCCGCGGGTGCGGCTGCCCAGGCGGAAGACACGTCGTACTCGGTGAAGATGTCGGCCAGGCGCTCGACTTCGCCGGTGTTCGGGACCGAGCAACAGCACCTGCTTGCCGGCGGCCGTGAGTTTCTTTACTTCTTCCAGCATGGCCGGAACTGAGCCGTGGAAGCGCGGCGTGGGCTGCGTGTGCAAGTTCACCATGCTGTCTGCATCGTCGCTGCGGGTCGATGCCGAGATGCTCGACATCGGCGCCGGGCAGAGCTTGCAACTTTCTGCCACCAGTCTTCGGGCGGAAGATACAGGTCTGTCGGGCCGCACCAGATTTCCGACGCCGCTGCGCTCGTGCGCTTCTTCGATCCGCGTCCAGAAGCGGTCGAATTCGGCTCGCAGCAGATCCGGCTCGTCGAGCAGCACCAGCGCGCATTGGGCAGCAGATCGAAGACGGTGCGATCCGCTCCCGCGACCGGCGCATAAAACTCCCAGCCCGGAAATACGGTCACGCCGCCGGATCGCACGGCCTGCTCGATGATTTCTTCGTTCCCGGTGATGCGCTTGCCCGAAAGCCGCGCATGAATCGCGCCCAGCAAGTTCCTCGCTGACCGGAGTCTCGGTCAAGCGGCAGCAGCAGCGCTTCGTCCATCGGGTTCGAAGAGACGCTGCGTGGCGGGATCGAACTTGCGAATGGACTCGACTTCGTCGCCGAAGAACTCAATGCGCACCGGGCGTTCGGCTTCCGGCGAATACACATCGAGAATGCCGCCGCGCAATGCGTACTCACCCGGCATTTCGACCACATCGGTGGAAGTGTAGCCGACCGTGTTGAGGTGTCCGAGCAGGTTGTCCAGATCGAAGGACTCGCCGCGGCGCAAGGTGCGCGCCAGATCGGCGTAATACTCGGCCGAACGCAGCAGAATAGCGGTGGCGGCAATCGGCGAAACCACGATCGCCGGCCTTGCCCGTCGCAATCTTCCACAGCGCGATGGCGCGCTCTTCCTGAATTTCCGGATGCGGCGAAAGATTCTGGAAGGGCAGCACGTCGCGCGTGGGCAGCGCGACAATCGATTCTGGATCGCACGCGGCAGTAAGTTCACAGAATCCGCGCAGCACGGGAACAAAATCTTCAATGGCGCGGTTGTCGTTGACGACGAGAATGAGAGGCCGCTCCGCGGCGCGCCGCAAAAGCACCAGAAGCAGGGCTTTTGCCGTCGGCAACAGTCCGGAGACACGAATCCGCCCCGTGCCCTCTTTCAGGTGGGAGGCTACACGCGAAAAGCCGGGAAGCTTTTCAACGTCCGTGAAGAGTTCGCGGACGAAGGGAAGAAGCATCGCCAGTCAATTTTAGCAGCAACGCATTGAAGAGGAGAACTCGGCACGGAGATCACCAATGCTACTCCCAACTTTCCTCTGGGCCGTTCAGTTTCCGCGAAGAGCGATCACCGGATTAATGCGTGAAGCTCGTCGGGCGGGGAGATAACCGGAAATCAGAGCTACCGCAACCAGAGCAAGCATCATGCTGCCGTAGGTGATTGCATCCCAGGGAGAGGTGGCATACAGGAGAGAGGCGATCAGACGGGCCGACACAAGCGAAGCGGTGGTCCCCAGCGCGATCCCCGTGAGGGTCAACTTCAGGGTTCCGAAGAGCACATCTTTTTGTACGCGACCGAGACTGGCCCCTAACGCCATGCGCACCCCAATCTCCTGTTTTTGGCGCGTCACCGAATAAGAGATGACTCCGTAAATACCAAGCATGGCCAGCAACAAACCGAGCCCGGCAAATACGGCAACCAGCAGCATGAAAAAACGGCGAGGCGATACCGCATGCTCGACAATCGTCCCGATCGGCCGGAACTCTGCCGCCGATTGATTAGGGTTCAGTTCCCGCAAGGCGCGAAGCACGCTTGGGGCAAGGACCGCAGGCGGCAAGCTGCTGCGGACTACGAGTTGCGCCCGCGAAGGTTGTTGCTGTATCGCCGGGTAGTAAATCTGTGCCCCAGCGCCGCGCTCGACGCTTTCTTCATGAACGTCGTCCACCACGCCGACGACGCGATCTTCTTCGTCCCCCCGCATCAGGATCTTGCCAACGGCGTCCTCGCCCGGCCAATACTGGCGCGCCATGGAGGCATTGATTAGGACCACCTTCTCGCTATTCGGGCCATCAGCCCAGGTGAAGTCCCGCCCACGCAAACCAATCCCCATAGCGTGAATAAATCCGGGTGTAATCACATACACCAGGGGTTCCGGCAATTCACCGGGAGCGAAAGTTTTTCCTTTAGGAACCGGGGTATCCCAGGAGCGATTCGGACCGAGCGGAAGATAATCTCCGATACCGACAGCTTGCACACTTGGGAGTGCGCCAACATGAGCGAGAATCTGTTGAAACACCGCGCCTCGTTTGAGGGGAGTCATCGGCGTGCCGTCGTCGTACTCCACGTTCATCGATGCGGCATGATCGGGCTGGAAACCGAGGTCGACCTCCAGCACTTTGACAAAGCTGCGCAGCAACAAGCCCGCGCTCACCAGCAACACACACGCGAGGGCAATCTCTGTCACTACCAGACTGACGCGCACGCGTTCGTGCTGACGTCCAAGGCCCGCGCCCGCTCCGGAATCCTTTAACACAGCTTGGAGGCTTCCCGTACCCATTCGCAAACCTGGGAGTAAGCCGAAGACTATCGCGGAGAGGAACGCTACAAGAACAGTCCAGCCCAGAGCCTGGCCATCAATTCGTAAAGAGCTCAACAGCGGCAGAGCCAGCGATCCCTGGTGCGCGAGCCAGCGGAGGACAACGAGCGCCATTCCGAGGCCAGTCACCGCGCCGGCCGAGGAGAGCACAAGACTTTCCATGAGAAGCTGGCGCACGATACGTCCCCGTCCAGCGCCCAGCGCACCGCGTACCGCAAACTCCTTCGCCCGCGCAGCGGCCCGCGCCAGAAGCAAGTTGGAGAGATTCACACCCGCAATCAGCAGAATCGTGCCTACGGCGAACCACAGGGCAATCAACGAGCGCCTCAGCTTGCCGGTAACGTAGTCCTTCAGAGGCATCGGGACCAGGTTCCCCTTATAGCGGCCCAGGGTCTCAGGATATTTCACATTGAAATACATAGCCGGCGCGACACGATTCGCATCATCGAGCGCCTGCGCCACGGTGACGCCAGGCTTCATGCGGCCGATCAGCGTGACGATGTTGCCCCACATCCGTTGTTTATCCAGGCTGACCGGGACAAACAGATCGACCTTCGCACCGGGGGAGAAGATTGCGCCGTAGTCGAAGCTGTCCGGAAGCACTCCCACCACAGTCACAGGCGCGCCATTCAGTTCGATAGCCTTTCCCACAATCGCAGGATCAGAAGCGAATTGATGCTGCCAATAGGCGTGAGCCAGGAGCACAACGGGTTGTGCCGTGCGTGATTCATCGGGAGTGAAGACACGCCCCACTGCCGGGCGAACGCCGACAACCTGGAAGAAATTCCCAATGACTTCGATTCCTGTGGCTGGCACCGGTTCGCCGCGACCCGTGAGCCGGAAATTTTCAGGGGTCGTGAACGCTTCATATCCTGTAACGTCCTGATATACGCGACTTTGGGCGCGGAATTCTTCGTACGCGTCCGCCGAATACGTTGCGCACGACCATCCGCATGCCGAGGGCGGTGGCGAGATCCACACTAACTCGTTGGAGTTAGGGAAGGGCAGTGGACGCAGAAGGAGAGTGTTGACGACGCTGAATACCGCAATATTGGCGCCGATCGCCAGAGCCAAAATCAAAATGGAAACTGCCGCAAAACCTGGGTCGCGGCCCAGTTTGCGAAAGGTGTAGCGGATATCCCAGAGACACGTTGCCAGAAAATTCCTCAGAGGTCTGCAGTCTTGCATCTATCCTCCTTCGCCCCTTCCCCGGCAGTGTGCCCGTGTTCGAAACACCGGGATTTGCACTGGCGCATTTTATTGGACGTGCGAGAAGCTGGAAGGAGAGAGCAGTTGGGTCATAACAAAAAAAGGCAAGTTATAGCTTGATCGGCACATCCGCAAAAGGGAGTGTCCGCGGATACCGCGAAGCCAAACGGGTCAAGCAGGTAGTCGCAACGCTCTACCGTTTCAAATCTGGCCTCGTAGAAATTAGTGAGCCGATCTGCCACGCACCGTAAGCTCTGCCTCTCCTGTCACATCCGACAACATCAGATGCAACGCGTGCTGCTTCTCGTCATATGTACTCTTCAGCGGATAGGTGCTGCTGGAAAATTTGGCTTGCGCGTGCGCCGCCGGCCAATCGTAAATCACAATTTCCATGAGCTTCCACCAGGGAGCGTACGTGCCCTCGCGCGCGTGGAATTTCAGGCGGAGCGAGTTGGCGTCCGACTCGCATGTCAGGCTCTGGCGCAGATACTTGCCCTGCTGATAGTCGAACGTGTGGCCGTCATCGAGATAGATCGCGCCCGCGCAGTGCGTGCCCGGATAGACTCGCAGTTCAAGTGGGCCAGCGGGAATTTCGTCCGTATATTGAACTACGGGCTGCATCGGGATAATGCTTCCCTCGCGCACATAAACCGGCAGCGTCTCCAACCCGGGATGAATGCGGCGAGGCCCTGAGAAAGTGGTTCCAGGTGCGGCTTTGACCACGTCCGCGATCGAGGGCGCATGCGGTTGCGGCGGCATCTTTTCGCCCGTCCAGAAATCGAACCACTGTCCCGGCGGATATGCCACCGCATAGTCATTCACCATTTCTCCGAACGGCGGCGGTGCGATGAGCAAACTAGGTCCGAGCAGAAATTCCGTGTCGAGATTTTCGAAACCTGGATACGTACGCTCGAAGATCTCCGGGAATTCCAGAAACACCGGGCGCATCAAGGGAAGCCCCGTGCGTGAGGCTTCGTCCGCCAGTTGATAGAAGTAAGGCAGCAGGCGATAGCGCGTCTCAATGTAGCGGCGCCGGATGGCTTCCTGCTCGGGACCGTTGTTCCACACCTCATGCGGCAGGCTGCCTTTTGTGGCGTGGTCGCGAAAGAATGGCGAGAACGCGGCCTGCTCCACCCAGCGGGTAAGCAGCGCCGGAGGCGGCGAGCCATTGAATCCACCCACATCGGCGCCGACGAAAGGAATGCCGCTGACCCCGAGATTCAACACCATCTGCGTCGCCAGGCGGAGGTGATTCCATGTCGCGGAATTATCGCCCGTCCAGGTGAAACCGTAACGCTGCCCGCCGGCGTACGTGGCGCGTGTCAGCACAAACGGGCGCTCGTTGGGGCGCAGTTTCAAAAGGCCCTCGTACGTGGCCCGAGCATTCTCCAGTCCGACAATATTGTGGATCTCGGCGTGAGTGGCGGTGCGGGTCGTGAAGCCGGGTTCCTCGATGCGATGCACTGTATTCAGTGGCATCGTTTTATCGGGACCATCAAAGACCGAGGGCTCATTCATGTCATTCCAGAATCCGGAGACGCCCTCGTTCACAAATTCCTTGTAGAGACTTCCCCACCATTCGCGAGTCTGCGCCCGCGTGAAATCGGGGAATACCGCGGGCCCCGGCCACACCGCGCCTACAAACTCGCTGCCGTCCGGATTCTTCACGAAATTATCGCCCGCATGCCCCGTATCGTAAGGCGAGTATCCCTGATTGGGAGCGTGCGCAATGTGCAGATCGGTGATGTTGACCAGATGCAGATGCTGTTTGCGCAGATCGGATACGAGTCCGGGAAAATCCGGGAAGGCCTTCGTGTTCACCGTAAACGGCCGATTCCGATCCTGATAATCAATGTCGAGATAGACGACGTCGGAGGGAATTCTGTCGTTTCGTAGGCGAGTCGCAATTTCCCGCAGCTCCGATTCCGGAAAATAGCTGTAACGCGACTGCTGGAATCCCAGCGCCCAGAGCGGCGGCAACGGAGGCTTACCCGTGAGACAGGCATAGTTCTCAACCACCTGCTTGGGGCTGGGCCCGTAAATGAAGTAGTAGTCCAGCGGGCCACCTTCGGCGCCGAAAGCGTAGGCGTCCCGCGCGGATTTTCCGAAGTCAAACCAGGTGCGCCAGGAGTTGTCGAGAAAAATTCCGTAGCTGCGCGTTTCGTGAATGGCCATGAAAAACGGAATGCTCTTATACAAAGGATCGACCGACTCTTGCGGGCCCACATCTGTATTCCACAGTGTGTAGGCCTGGCCGCCGCGATCGAACCCGCCGGTCTTGTCACCCAGCCCAAAGAAATGTTCGCCGCCCAGCGTCGCCTTGTGAACGGAGAATCCACCCTGGCGGAAGGTGACCGGGCGTCCAACGGAATCTGCCGAAACCAAGTTGCCGCTGAGATCCTGGATCACGATGCGTGCTGGATTCTTTTCGACGCGCACCTCGAGTGCCGCCGTGCGGAATCCTATGAACGAGCTTTCGTCAACGGGCTGAACGTTTATGGACTTGCGCGCCTCGGGAACCACAGCCCAGGACGCGTCTTCGGGCAGCGCATCGGGAGCAATGCGCACCCGGATGATGTCATCACGCAGGGCTGTGATTCGGATGACGGCCGCACCAGCCTGAACTTCGAGACCATCCGGCAACGGCTTGGAATTCGTAACTGCATCGAGAATCAGCGCGGGCGATGCTGCGGCTTGGGCGTGAAGCCACGGCGCTACTAATGCCGCAAGTGTGAAGCACAACACGATCAGCCGCGATACGAGAGAGCACATTGCGTGACCTTTGCAAGCCTGGAGTTTGGAACGACCATAATACCAACCAGGACCTCTCACCACAGAGGGCACAGAGGACCACAGAGAAACGAGTGGCTATCTTGCGGCATTACCGGCGCAGGCATTAGGCGATGGTGATCCAACTAGAGCCGATGGGCAATGTGACCGAGTCTGAGAAAGTCGTCTCAGCCGCGTAATAGCGGGCGCGTCAGGCATGTCGGGCCGCCGCTGCCATTGATGCAGAGTTCGCTGGCTGGGAAGGTACGCACGTCGAAGCCAGATTCGCGCAACCGCGCGTTCGTCCTGTGGTTCTCCTCAATTGCCAGCAGTCCTTTGTTCCCCAGCGCCAGCACATTGCAGGCGAGCGTTTCGCGCTCGGAGTAATCGATCTCGATCAACTTGAAGCCGCGCGCCTTGAGCAGTTCGACCGTTTCCACGGCGAGCCAGGGGAGATCGACGAGCGCGGTGCGCTCATCGAGCAAACTGATCAGCGACATCAGATGAAGACAGGCCGATGGTCCCGGGCCGTAAGGAAGCGGCGCGGAAATCACTTCGATTCCCTTCGGGGCCAGCAGCGATCGGATCTGCTCGATACCGGCTGCGTTCGTGCGGTACCCGTGGCCGATGAGTAGCGTCTTGGCGTCGAGCCATACGATATCGCCCGCCTCGGTGCTTCCGGGCGCACTAATTTCACCGAGGATCGGGATGCCCAGCCGCTCAGCGAAGCTCTTGTGCCGGTCTGCTTCCGCGACCCGGTTTTTCTTTCCCGGACGCATGAGGATCAGCCCGAAATCGGTGGCCAGGGAAGCATCATGCGCATACACAGCATCCAGCGAAAGATCAGAGGATGACGGCAAATCCAGCACCTCCCCTGCCACTTCCAATTCCCGCCGCAAAGTGTCGTGCTGCTTCTGGGCTTTCACCGGGTCGGGCTGATGATGGAATCCCAACTCGCGCCACTGACCCACGCGCTCCGGCTGATCCCATCCGGCGGTTTGGGGCGAGCACACCAGCACTCTTTGCAGAGGACCCACCATGGAATGTCCGTTGAATGAGACTTCAGTTTGCGGCAGTGGCATGGCGGCTCTCCTAAAATACGCCGCATCATTGTACGGCAGGCGCTCAGACAGTCAGACGAGCTGGCAAACGGATTATGGGTGCATTGGGTGATAGCGCAGAAATCCCAGCCCAACCCGCATGTGATGAAGCCACACATCGGGGATGCATACGGCGAAGCACAATCCCAATAAGCCTTGCGCCAGGCCAAGAACATAGAGGTTGCGATAGCGGCGGAACAATGCGCACGAAACTGCTCCCCAGACCAGCGTCGCCAGCACAAGCGGAATATTCGGCAGATGCGCCAGCGCGAACAGCACGGCTGCGACTGAAATGGCCACGTTGCTCGACAGAACGCTGCTAAGGCGAGTAAGAAAGAAGTCTTGCAACAGGAATTGCTGGTATAGCGTCCAGAGCAGGTATCCGCCGACGTGAGCAAGGTCGGGCGCGTAGAGCGTGTGAAATGTTCCCGCGTATTTCGCCGCCTCCACTTCTAGCACACTCAACGCGACCGCAGCGGGGAGTATCCACAGCGAGCCGGCGAATCCTCGCCAGCCCAGACCCAACTCATTCAGCCCGGGGCGGCGCCATAGCACCAGCACAAGCGGCGCAAGCAACGCGATCGGCCCGAAAATGAGTTGCCCGTGAGTGGGCAGCCAGAGCACAGCATCGATCGCCAGAAAGCCGAGGATCAGTTCCGCCAGGTTTCGGGTGGAAGAAGCGTTTTGAGAGAGGCTGAGCTGGTATCTGGCTGACTCGCTGGTGGCCACGCACGCGTCCCCAAAATTGTTAGGAGTGCCCGGAAACAGATTTGGTTGCAATCTCAGCGCAGCCTGCGGCTCACACCAACAATTCCGGTGTGGCGGCGAGCAGAGTGCGCGTGTAGGGATGAGCGGGTCTCGTCGTGATCTGTTCCGTGTCTCCGATTTCGACCAGCTTTCCTCGCCTCATCACCGCGATGCGCGTGCAGAGATAGCGCACCACGGGCATGGAATGCGAGATGAAGAGGTAGGTCAGGCCGAAATCGCGCTGCAATTGTTGCAGCAGATTCACGATCTGAGCGCCCACGCTCACGTCGAGCGCGGATACCGGCTCATCGCAGACGATGAACTTGGGCCGCAGCGCCAGAGCGCGGGCTATGCCGATGCGCTGTCGCTGTCCGCCGGAAAATTCGTGCGGGTAGCGGGAGCGCGCGGATTCGTCCAGGCCGACGGCGCGCAAAAGTTCGGAAACTTGGCCAGGAACATCGACCTTCGCTCGACCGGACAGCCGATGGCGGCTGTCTCTCGACGAGTCTTTGTGAACCAGCATGGGCTCGGCAATTATGTCTTCCACCCGGTAGCGCGGATCCAACGACGCAAACGGATCCTGAAAGATGATTTGCATGTCGCGGCGCAGGCGGCGCATTTCGGCGCGGCCTGCCGCGAGCAAATCGCGACCTTCAAAACTCACGCTCCCGAATGTGGGCTCAATCAGACGCAGAATCAGGCGGCCCAGCGTGCTCTTGCCCGATCCGGACTCGCCCACCAGGCCCAGCGTTTCTCCCGGATGGATATCCAGGGAAACGTCGTCCACCGCGCGTACATCCGCGCGTCTCTTGCCGCCGAATGGCGACTCGGCATGAGCAAAGATCTTTGTCAGATTGCGAACTTCGATGAGCGCCACCTCCGGATGCTAGCAGCACCGGCCTATAGGTCGCGAGTAGCGAATCAAGATCGGCTATCCGGCGGCGATCATGGGCACTGCGGCCAGAGCGGCCAGCAAGCCTATAAATTTCCAGCGGCTGAAGTGCTCTTTCAGGATGATTCGCGCCAGCAACACCGTGATCGCTGGATAGAGCGAGGTAATGACCACGGCTTCGTCAAGGCGTCCCCGCTGGCTGGCATAGATGTAGAGCGCGCTTCCGCTGATGTCGAGGAATCCCGCCAGCATCGCGATCAGGGTGGACGGCAATTCCATGGCAAGCGGCGCGCCCGTGGCGATAACCACCACCGCTGTGGCCACAAACGACGCAATTCGGCCAATCGCCGCAACGAAAATCGGAGAGCCGGTCGTCTGGTGCATGCACATGTAGAACGCGGCAAAACCCACGCCGGCCAGAGCAGCCATGGCAACGCCCTTGGGATGGCCGGTCTCGTCGTTGTTCCCCTGCGGTTCAGGACGAGTAATCAGCCAGATGGCAAGGACCGCCAACACGAAGCCAGCGATCGACCAGCGGCTGGGAGCGCCTTCGAGGGCGATATCCGCGAGCGTTGGGATCGCAGCTCCGATCAGCGCCGCGACGGGAGCCGCCAGTCCCATCTGCCCCGAAGCCAGTGCGCGATAGAAAAGCGCGAGCGCAACTCCGCCCAGCAGTCCTGCCAGCACCGACCAAAATATGCTGGAGCGTGATGGCAGCGGCGTATGCTCGCCCAGCGAGATCAGCAACATCAGTGAGAACGCACAGAAGTGAGAAAAGGCGGTGAAGACGAACGCGTTAGCACGCCGGACCCCGTAGCCTCCCGAAAAATCAGACGCGCCCCAAAGGAAGACGGCGGCGACGCTGTAGGCTACGGGCGTTGATGGCAGAGAGAAGGGCAAGCGCCGAGGTTAACACGCGAGTCGAAAGTCCTGAGTCGTGAGTCCTGAGCCCTCGGGACTCAGGACTAGGGACTCAGGACTAATTTCTAGCTCTCCGCGGGAGCGAAGAACACCAGGACAGCAAGCTCCTCCTCGATATCGTAAAACCGGTGCTCGACCTCGGCGGCCACAAACAGCACCGTTCCCGCAGAAATTTCGCGGTCTTCATCTCCCGCGCGAAAGCGGGCGCGGCCGCGTACAACGTAATACATCTCATCTTCGTGATGAGGCCGTTGCGGATCGGCTGCGCCGGCAGGAAGAACATAAAGACCAGCGCTCATCGACGGCACGCGCAGAAATTCCTGGTAGCGCTTGTTCCCCGCGGCGCGTCTCGCGTCGATTTCGTTCAGCGTAAAAAAATCAGCTTTGGAGTCAGTCACCGTGTTCCTTCCGCGAATATCTAGGGAGAGCCGCCATCGGCTTCCGGTCGAGCCCAGCTCGACTATTGCCCAGGCGCGAGAATTCTTCTTTCGCCCCGCTGGGGCTGGGCTCGTTATCCACTTTGCACCTACGCCTTGCGGCGTTCTTTCGCCGCTTCGCGGCTGCTTACTTTGCTCAGCTTCGGCGTCTCCTACTTAATTCCAGGAGTCGTCCGCTTCGGTGTCCTCGCCCTTGTCATTGCTGGCGATCACTCGTATCGTATTCTCGCCCGGATATTGTCCCTTCTGCGTCAGCTGGACCTGCCAGCTGCCGATCGGCGGAACGAAACTGTTGTCGTATGCTACCTGGCCATTGATGATGATCTGGGCGCGAGCGATCTTTTCCCCGGCATCAGCCCTGACGGCAGCGGATATGTCCCAGCCGAGGGCTGGATTTTTCGCATGCTGAGCAGTTACCGTCACGCAAGAATTCCGCCGAAGACCAGCTCGGTAAATTGCGGCACTAGGTTATTAGTCTGCAGATTGCCTTCGGGCTTGTACCACTGATAGATCCAGTTGATCATCCCCAGCAGCGCGAAGGCGGCAGCGCGCGGGCTGACCGACCCTTTGGCGCGCCGCGCCTTCTGCACGTCAGCCATCAGACCTTCCACAAAGTGCACGTATTCCTTTTTGCGATGGTTGATGCGCTTGCGCAAGCCCGGCGGCAAGGGATGGTTCTCGTGCAGCATTACGGTAATCTCGCGATCGCGCGGACTGAGCACGACCTCGATGTGCAGCCGGATCAGCGCCCGTAAGCGTTCCTCGGGATCGGCGATGTTTCCTACCGGAGCCAGTACCCGCTCCTGGGTCAGATCCATCGCGTGATTCATGATTTCGAACAAGATTTCATCCTTGCTTTGAAAATGGTGATACAACCCGCCCTTGCTGAGCTTGAGCGCGGCGGCCACGTCGTTCATCGAAGTGGCGTCGTACCCGCGCTGCTGGAACAGGCGGGCAGCCGTGCGCAGGATTTCCTGCCGGGAATCGAGTACTGCTTCACGGGTCATCGCGTGCCATGGTAAATAGTTGCCGCGCTGAATGCCACCCGACGTACATGTAGGGACAGGCGGGGCGGTTCTCGCCACATGGGCGCTACCTGGGCATGTAAAAGTCTAGACCTCGATCGGCTACCTTGTGCACCTCGGGTGGGGCAGGGACCTTCAATCTGCTCAGTCCAGAGTTGTTACGAGGACACCGGCGTGTGTAAATAATTGTCTGTATGTGCCTTCTAATCAGCAACATAGATCCCGTGGTTAAATCGGTTTAACTTGACCGTGGCGGAGGTCTGTGCGGGCCTGACCTGGAGTTCGTTCGGGGACCTCCGCTAGGCCTGGTGGGGTTCCCTGCTTCCGCGCAGGGTATTTGTCAGGCTGTGCAGAACTGTCGAACTGCCCTCGACTGGAGAGCGGGGCGGCTGTCCCTACATACACTTTAAAAACCTGGACAGCCTGAGAGGCTGTCCCTACGCGCTCACTTGTAGATTTCCGGAATGAAGCTTTGCTCGTGAAATGGGGAGCGCACGTACTTCGTTTTGTCGAGAGCAGGGAGCTTCAGCTTTTCTGGCGTGAGGTCCTCGTACGGGATCGTCGAGAGCAGGTGACGGATTACATTCAGCCGCGCGCACTTCTTATTTTCTGCGTTCACCACGTTCCACGGCGCCTGCTTGATGTCGGTCACCGCAAACATTTCATCTTTGGCGCGCGAGTATTCCGCCCAGCGCCGCCGCGACTCCAGATCGATCGGACTCAGCTTCCACCGCTTCGTCGGATCCCGCATGCGGTCCTGAAAGCGCCGCTCCTGCTCCTCGTCACTGACCGAGAACCAGTACTTGATCAGGATGATGCCGGAGCGCACCAGCATGCGCTCGAACTCAGGACAGCTGTGCATGAACTCCTGATACTCAGAGTCGGTGCAGAATCCCATGACGCGCTCCACTCCCGCGCGGTTGTACCAGCTGCAGTCGAACAGCACCATTTCGCCCGCGGCTGGAAGATGGGCAGCGTAGCGCTGGAAATACCACTGCGTCTTCTCGCGCTCGGTTGGTGTGCCCAGAGCCACCACGCGGCAGATGCGCGGGTTCAACTCTTGGGTGATGCGCTTGATCGCCCCACCTTTTCCGGCAGCATCGCGGCCTTCGAACAAGACCACGACTTTCAGACCGCGGTGGCGAATCCATTCATGAAACATCACCAGTTCGACGTGCAGGCGACGCAGTTCCTGCTCGTATTGGCAGTCTTTGCCGACGTGTAATGATTTTGTTGCTGGCGCTTTGAGCACGTCTTGCGTTCCTGCGTGTCGGTTATTTCCACCCATGGCTGTCTCCTGCAGCTTTCATCGGCATATTTGCCTCAAGCGTTTAGCAGGAACCAAGCTTCTGGCAGGGCTGTCGAGCTGCGCTCGACTGGGACAGCCTGAGAGGCTGTCCCTACGTCGGCCGGCGGCAGCCTGAGCGTGGAGCCCTCTTTTGACTTGACAGCTAAGCGCGGCCCGCATAGCATTTCTGGATACCGACCGACCGGTCGGTTTTCCTGGGGATTGCTTTTCTGCCTTGAGTTCGGGACACTGGTTCCCATCCCCAAAAAGCAAGGGTTCCCTTTTTCTCCCTTGTGCTACGAGAGGAGCACAACAGTGGTCACTATCTTTTACGAACGCGACGCTAAGCCCGAGGCACTGAAGGGCAAGACGATCGCCATCCTTGGCTATGGCAGCCAGGGACACGCCCAGGCCCAGAATCTCCGCGATAGCGGACACAAAGTGATCGTCGGTCTCGATCCCAACCGCAAGAGCGCGCAGCAGGCGAAGGCGGACGGCATGGTGGTCGTCGCCCCCGATGAGGCCGCCAAGCGCGCCGACTGGATCCACGTGCTTACTCCGGACGAGACCCAGGCCGAACTCTACGACCAGCACATCAAGCCTTATCTGCATCCGGGAAAAGTTCTGGGCTTCTCGCACGGCTTCAGCATTCATTTCAAAGCGATCGTGCCGCCCGCCGACGTTGATGTCCTGATGATCGCCCCAAAGAGTCCTGGACACCTCGTGCGGCGCGTGTACACGGAAGGCCGCGGAGTTCCGTCGCTGCTCGCGATCCAGCAGGATGCCAGCGGCCGCGCCCACGAACTCGGTCTCGCTTATGCCCACGGCATCGGCTCGACTCGCGCCGGCGTTCTGGAAACCACGTTCAAAGAAGAAACCGAGAGCGACCTGTTCGGAGAGCAGGCAGTCCTGTGCGGCGGCCTGACGTCGCTGATCAAAAAGGGTTTCGAAACTCTGGTCGAAGCCGGATACGCTCCCGAGATTGCCTACTTCGAGTGCTTGCACGAGGTGAAACTGATCGTGGACCTGATCTACGAAGGTGGACTGGACCGCATGCGCTACTCGATCTCAAACACCGCCGAGTACGGCGACCTTACTCGCGGTGAAAGAGTTGTCGGCGACGAGACCCGCCAGGCGATGAAGAAGATTCTGGCCGACATTCAGTCCGGCAGCTTCGCGAAAGAGTGGATTGCCGAAAACAAAGCGGGCTGCCCCAACTTCAACAAGCTGCGCGAAAAAGAGAAGCAGCATCCGATCGAAATCGTGGGCGCTCAACTGCGCGGCATGATGAGCTGGCTGCCGCAGGCGGGGAAGAAGAAGGCGGAAGCTCCCGCGGAATCCACAAAACAGGTAGTAAATGCTTAAGGGAGCCGACATCGTCCTGCAGTGCCTGCGCGCGGAAGGCGTAGACCTGGTCTTCGGCTACCCCGGCGGCGCGATCATGCCGTTGTACGACGCGCTCGAAGGCAGCGGCGTGCGCCACATCCTCACGCGGCACGAGCAGGGCGCCGTCTTCGCCGCCGAAGGCTATGCGCGCGTTACCGGGAAAGTCGGCGTCGCCATGGCCACCAGCGGCCCGGGAGCGACCAACCTCGTTACCGGCATCGCTGACGCAAAGATGGATTCCGTTCCCCTGGTCTGCATCACCGGCCAGGTGCGCAGCGCTCTGATCGGTACCGACGCTTTCCAGGAGACGGACGTTTTTGGGGTCACTCTCTCGCTGACGAAATGGAGCCGCCTGGTGCGCACGATCGACGAAATTCCCGAGGCCATTGCCGAAGGATTTCACTGGGCGCGCAGCGGACGTCCTGGTCCGGTGGTCATCGACATTCCCACCGACCTGCTGAAAGCCAAGAAGGAATTTTCGGGCCCGGTGAAGTTCACGCCCCATGCGCGTCCCGCCGAAGCCAAGGCTGATGGCGGTTTCACCGACACCGTGGTTGCACTACTGAAGCAATCTTCGAAGCCTGTGGCGCTGGTCGGCGCGGGAGCGAAGCTTTCCGGCGCAATCACCGATCTCCGGCGTTTACTCGATAAGTTGAACATCCCCACATTCGCGACTGTGCACGGACTGGGTGCAGTTGAGCCACAATCCCCTTATTATTTGGGCATGGTGGGCATGCACGGAACTCGTGCTGCCAACATGGCGCTGCACGAAACGGATTTGCTGCTGGTGCTGGGAGCGCGTCTCGACGATCGCGTGACTGGCGAGCCGACGCGATTCGCCCCGCATGCCAAGATCGTGCATTTCGAAATCGATCCCGCGCAGCTCGATCGCGTTCGTCCATGCGATCTTCCCGTCATTGGAAATCTCGCGGACACGATTCCCGCATTCGAAGCCGAATTGCGGCGTCACACGTTGCCGGATTTCAGTGGCTGGCGTTCGGTCGCCTGCGGCGCGGATCGCGCTGAACTCGATCCTCGCGGATTGGCTCAACCTACCATCCGGTTTCTTGACGAACTTTTCAGCCGCTTGCCCGAAGACAGCGTCGTCATCACCGACGTGGGACAACACCAGATGTGGGCCGCCCAGCGTTATCGCTCATCTTCGCCGCGCGGCTTTATCACGTCGGGCGGACTCGGCTCGATGGGATTCGCTCTTCCGGCAGCGGTGGGGGCGCAACTGGCCAAGCCTGACACGTGCGTCGTCTGCGTTTCCGGCGATGGTGGATTTCAGATGAACATCCAGGAACTGGCGAGCGTTCATCGCCTCGGGCTTCCGGTGAAGTTGGTCATTATCGACAACAAATATCTCGGGATGGTTCGGCAGTGGCAGCAGCTCTTTTACGAGCGCAACTACGCCGAGACCGACCTGAGCGATAACCCGGACTTCGTCGAGATCGCGAAGGCTTACAAGATTCACGCTTTTCGCATGAAAGAAGACGTCATGCGCGAGTTTCCCGTTTCCCGAGAGACAGGCGATCAGATCGATCGCTTTCTGCATTCTCCGGAGCCGGAGTTGCTGGTGTTCGATTGCGCTCCTGAAGCCAACGTTTTCCCCATGGTCCCGGCAGGTGCAGCACTTTCGGAGATGTTGCTGGAAGAAAAATAGGTACGAGGAGCACACATGCAATTCCACATTCGCTATCGCAACACGCAGGGCACATTGATGCGCATCCTGAACGCGGTTTCGCGGCGGGGACTCGATCTGCCCGCGGTACATGCCGAGGCAGCAGAACTGGATCATCAAGTGATGCTTACGCTCGAGGTCAATCAGAAGCAGGTTGGGCAGCTCTATCGCGAATGGTATGGGATTCCTGACGTGATCCGTGTCGGCTCCGGCGCGGCCCATACGACGACGTGGACTTCGCATCATCCGCCCGCCGGCGTGACCCTCGATGAATCCCGCCCTGCCGCTCGCGCTTAATTTTTTGACTGGGCAAGCATGACGATTCCTGGGCGAACGTCATGCAACTCGGGGGAACCTGCAGAGTGGGTTCCCCATTTTTTTTGAGTTTCGAGTTTCTGGTTTCGAGTTTCAAGTTCAGGGTTCAGGGTTTGAAACTTCAAAGCCGAAACTTTGAAACTTGTTTTCTCTCCTGTACTCTTTCAGCGATGGATCTCAAGCACATCAGCCGTGGAATCGCTGCGGGGATCGATAGCGTCAGGGCGCGTGGAGACAGGTCGCCGCGCATTCTAGAGGAGCACGATCGCAGGCTTTTCTCCCGAGATCCTAACTATCTTCGTGATGTAGCGCTTTTCTGGCCTTTCGTTCTCTATTCCATCTTTGGGGTTGCCTCCGCATTCTCCCCCGGCTACCGGCAATTTGCGATCAGATGTGCGGCAGTTGCAGTTGCGGCGCTCGCACTGGCGAAGGAGACACTACTCTTATTTCTTGTAGCCGTAGGATTCATCGCTATCCAGTGCGCAATTACCTTGCTCTTGCATTCGTGGGACTCGATGGTGTTCACCGCAGGGGTTGTGACTGCTGCAACTTTTTTCCTGGTGGGTCGCTTTTTCCGAAAACGCAAGCTGACATACAAACTTCCCAATGAATTCAGATTAGTGGACGCGTTGTGGAGTATCGCCTCCCTGATCGGCTCACTTCTGCTGGGCTATTTTGTGAGTCCATTTAAATGACTCATTCCAAATAGCCGTGCAGAACGGGACAAAATTAAATTATTGTCTTAGGTCTTAATCAAAGATGGAGCTCTTTTCCTTATGGATCTCAAGCACATCAGTCGTGGAATCACCGAAGGGCGCGATCGCGCGGGCGCGCGCTCCATGTTCAAAGCCATGGGCTATACCGACGCCGACCTTAGCAAGCCTCTTATCGGCGTGGCCAACACCTGGATCGAAACCATGCCATGCAACTTTCACCTGCGGCGCTTGTCGGCCAAGGTGAAAGAAGGCATTCGCGCCGCCGGCGGCACTCCGATGGAGTTCAACACCATCGCCATTTCCGACGGCGAGACCATGGGCACGGAGGGCATGCGGGCATCGCTGGTCAGCCGCGAGTTGATTACCGATTCCATCGAACTGGTCTGCCGCGGGCAGATGTTTGACGCTGTGGTTTGCGTCGTGGGCTGCGACAAGACTATCCCGGCGGGAGCGATGGCGCTGGCGCGCATGAACCTGCCGGGAATCGTCCTCTATGGCGGAACCATTGCGCCGGGAACTTATCGCGGGAAAGATGTCACCATTCAGGATGTGTACGAGGCCATTGGCGCGAACGTTGCCGGGAAGATGAGCGACACGGAGTTGAAGGAACTGGAAGATGCCGCGTGCCCGGGCGCGGGCGCTTGCGGCGGCCAATACACCGCCAACACAATGTCGACGGTGATGGAGATGATCGGCCTCTCGCCCATGGGCTTCAACAGCATTCCTGCAATGGATCCGCAAAAAGACCAGGTTTCGTTCGAGTGCGGCAGGGTCGTGATGAATGTTTTGCAGAAGGGCCTGAAGCCGCGCGACATTCTGACTCGCGAAGCCTTTGAGAATGCGATTGCGTCCGTGGCCGCGAGCGGCGGGTCAACAAATGCCGTGTTGCATCTGCTGGCGATCGCGCGCGAAGCGGGAGTGCAACTTGATATCGATGATTTCCAGACGGTAAGCGAACGCACTCCGCTGTTGTGCGACCTGAAGCCCTCAGGCAGATTTGTTGCGGCGGATATGCATCGGGCGGGGGGAATTCGCCTGTTAGCAAAAAAGCTGCTGGGAGGCAAGCACCTCCATCCGCAGGCGATGACCGTGACCGGGCAGACGATCAACTCCGAAGCCGAGAGCGCCGCCGAAACTCGCGGCCAGGAAGTCATTGTAGGGCTCGATAAACCTCTGAAGCCCACCGGTGGACTTGTAATTCTGAAGGGCAATCTCGCGCCCGAGGGCTGCGTCGCCAAAATCAGCGGGCACGAGCGCCTGGAGCATCGCGGGCCAGCGCGCGTTTTTGATTCGGAAGAAGACGCCATGACCGCAGTCGTCGGCAAGAAAATCAAAGCCGGGGATGTGGTCGTCATTCGGAATGAAGGACCGAAAGGCGGTCCGGGCATGCGCGAGATGCTGGGCGTTACTGCCGCGATTGTGGGTGAAGGGTTAGGCGGCTCAGTCGCGTTGCTGACCGATGGGCGCTTCAGTGGCGCGACCCGCGGGCTCATGGCCGGCCACGTTTCTCCGGAAGCCGCTCTCGGCGGGCCGATCACAGGCGTTCGCGATGGCGACATCATTCGCTTCGACGTGAAGAAGCAACTGCTCGAGATCGAACTGGACGCATCGGTATTGCGCCAAAGAATGTCAGAATGGAAAGCGCCGCAGCCGCGGTACACGACTGGGGTGTTCGCAAAATACGCTGCGCTGGTGTGGTCCGCCTCGCAGGGCGCCATCACCAGACCGCGTTAGACGCCTGATGGTCGCAGCGGAAATCGTTTCTAAGCAGCCTTCAATTGCACTTGGAGCTGCTGCTTCTTGTCTGCTAATTCCGCGGCTTTCTTGTCTTCGTTTTCGATGACCCAGTTCACTTCTCCGCCCACCAGAATCGCGAAGCCCGTCAGATAAAGCCATACCAGCAGTATGACCAGAGCTCCGAGAGATCCGTACGTGGCGCTGTAGCTGTTGAAGAAGTGCAGGTAAACGCGGAATCCAACAGATGCGATCAGCCACAACGCGACTCCAGTGGCCGATCCTGGAGTCACCCAGAACCATCTGCGTTCTTCGAGGTCAGGCGCGAAATAGTAGACCATGGAGAAGGAGAGGAACATCGCCGCGAACGCAACGGGAAACTGCAATACCTTCCACGCGACGGCGAAGGCGTTTCCCAGGCCCACTTGCGAAGCGACGAACTCGCCAATCTTCCCGCCATAGAGCACGAGCACCAGCGCAAAGATGATCAATGCCGCAAGCGCCAGCGTCAGGCCGATGATGGTGGCTTTCTGCTTCCACCACGGACGTGTCTCGGGAGTTCGGTAAATCACGTTTAGAGACGTGACTACCGCGCTCATGCCGCCCGAAGCGGCCCACAAAGCGCCGAGAATGCCCGCGGCGAGTTTGATCCCACTGCTGTGCTTGAAGGTCTGATCTATTACGGAACGAATCAGGGTTGACGCCGATCCCGGAGCGAGCCTGCCGATCGATGAAACGATGGTGTCGCGCATCTGCGAACCGGGGCCCGCGAACACCCCTACTAGCGAGACCAGGAACAGCAGCATGGGGAATAGTGCCAGCAGGAAGTAATAGGAGAGTGCGGCCGAGCGCGTCGACAGTTCATCCTCTCCGATTTTCTTGACCGAAAGCTTAATGAGCTTGAGCGGCGTCAGCCCGCCGAACTTCCATAGCGATGGCAATGGGCTTTTGACGCCGTGATGTTCCGCGACGGATGGCATAAATCAGGCCGCTCTCGAGCGTTCCTTCCTTCCGCTGGAACGTCCCGGGTATTGCGTCAATTCGCTGCCGATGGTGATCAGCGCTCCCTGAGCGATGAAGAACTTCTTCTGCGGCTCGTCCTTGAAGGCGAAGAATTCTGGCATGGTCGCGACCATGGCTGCGAGGCCGAGGTCGATCTCGCGACGCGCGTGAGGACTGATCACTTTGCGAACGCCGCCGGGATTGTCACTCAGCAAAGTGACTGCCAGCTTCGCTCCGCCACAGAGCAGCGCTGCCAGAGCCGCGCGCTTGTTGTGGCGCCAGAACCAGCTCGCCGTTCCCAAGAAGGAGCCCACGAGAAGGTAATCGAAAATGGCTTGTGTCTTGGGCGAGATGACTCGCGGCAATGGTTTGGCCACTACTTTGGCGATACTGTTGATGGTTGGCATAGGGTTCTCAATCTCCTGTGGCTGGGGTTATGGCATCAGCGCCGCGTGAACATTCCTGCGACTCCGTAACCTACGAGCAGGGCAAGTGCGCCGGCGGCGGCAGCGATGCCTGCGAAGTGCTCCCGCACATTTCTTGCGGGATCGAGTTGCTCGCGGGTCTCGGCGATCTTTCCCTTCAACTCGGAGGTTGTCTGGTGCAGGCGATTGCGCTGCTCAACGGCGCGCAGTTCGAGATTCTCCACCGGTTCCGCGCTCATATCTGCTTGACCTCAGCCTGAATCCACATCTTGTCTTCCTTCAGCACTTCCACAGTTCTCTTAGGCAGCAGGCCTTTGACTTCCAATTCCCGTTTTGCCATATAGGCCGCGATGCCGCCCAGAATCAGCCAGAGCACCCCGATGGCGGCAAAGGCGATGCACCAGCGATACGCGTTGTCGGGCAGCAAGGCGAATACCAGGGCGACCACCGCCAAGGTGAGCAGCAGATACGCCGTCAGCAATAGCACAGCGCCGATGACCGCGAGCGGCGCGGCAGCTTTCATTACCCTGACTTTTTCCTGCAGCTCGACTTTGAACATGGTGACGCGAGTCTGCACGAAATCCTGTAGTTCCTGCTTCATCTCCGCGAATAACGCGGCGACGCTTTTACCGTTATTTATGTTGACTTCGTTGTTCACAGCTCTGTTCATAACTATGCATCCCGGTTGTTGTTCCACTTAGCGTAGTAGCTCGGAAAATAGGAAACGATCAGGCGTTTCGGGTAGGTTTTGTGCGGGGAGTTCCCCTACGCGCCAGACCTTGCCGCGTGCGCCAACAGTATGAAAAACTAGGACATTCAGCAAAAGCTGGGGATTCGGCAGACGCACAGCCTCAGGCTGGCATGCGTCGGCTGAGGAAATTCCGTTACTCTAAATTTTATGTCACGGACATTATTCGAGAAGATTTGGGATGCGCACTTGGTTGCGCAACCTGCCGGACGCTCTTCGATTCTTTACATCGATTTGCATCTGGTGCATGAGGTGACTTCTCCGCAGGCCTTTGATGGATTGCGGGCTGCGGGACGACGTGTGCGACAGCCTTTGCGCACCGTAGCCACTGTGGATCACAACATTCCTACTGAGCCGCGCGGGACTCCTATCACGGATCTGATTGCGGCGAAGCAGATTGCCGCCCTGCAGGCCAATTGCAAGGAATTCGGCATCCGGCTGTTCGATATGGATTCCGCTGAGCAAGGCATTGTGCATGTGATCGGTCCGGAACTGGGGCTGACACAGCCGGGCATGACGATTGTGTGCGGCGACAGCCACACCAGCACTCACGGCGCTTTTGGCTCGCTGGCGTTTGGGATTGGCACATCGGAGGTCGAGCATGTGCTGGCAACGCAGTGCCTGGCACAGCAGAGGCCGAAGACCATGCAGATCGACGTGCGGGGGCAACTTCCCGACGGAGTTGGCGCAAAGGATCTGGCGCTGGGGATTATCGGGCAGATTGGAACCGATGGCGCGACCGGGCACGTCATCGAGTACGCCGGACCAGCCGTGCGCGCGCTTTCGATGGAAGGGCGGATGACGCTTTGCAATATGAGCATTGAGGCCGGAGCGCGCGCTGGAATGATCGCGCCGGACGAAACCACAATTGCCTATGTGAAGGGACGCCGCTTTGCTCCGACCGGCGCGGAGTGGGAGAAGGCAGTTGCTCGTTGGCGGAATTTGCCCTCCGATTCGGATTCCAAGTTCGACAAAGTCATCCAGATCGATGCGGCGCAGTTGTGTCCGTTTGTGACCTGGGGGACCAACCCCGGCATGGTTGCGCCGGTCACCGGGCGGGTACCGGAAGTGAAGGGATTGGAGGAAAGCGATCGCCGTGCTGCGGAATTAGCCTTGCAGTATATGGCGCTGGAACCGGGCAAGCGGATTGAGGATATCGCCGTGGATCGCGTGTTCATCGGGTCGTGCACGAATTCGCGGCTGGAAGATCTAAGGGCTGCGGCGCGGGTGGCCAAGGGACATCGCGTGAGTTCAAAGGTTCGGGCGATGGTGGTGCCGGGATCGCAGGCGGTAAAGCGCGCGGCGGAGCAGGAAGGATTGCACAGGATTTTTCAGGACGCGGGATTTGAGTGGCGCGAGTCCGGATGCTCGATGTGCCTGGGAATGAATCCGGACATTCTGCAACCGGGAGAGCGCTGTGCCTCGACCAGCAACCGCAATTTTGAGGGGCGGCAGGGGCGCGGAGGACGGACACATCTAGTGAGTCCCATGATGGCTGCAGCGGCGGCCATTGCGGGGCATTTCACGGATATTCGGAATTGGAAGTTTGAGTAAACGGCTGGACGCGGCCTTGAAAGGCCGCTCTTCCACTACTATGAAAGCAATTACTGTCCATCTATGAAACCTTTTACTGTGCATCGCGGGCGCGTGGCGCGGTTGGATCGGGTGAACGTCGATACCGACCAGATTATCCCGAAGCAGTTTTTAAAGCGGATCGAAAAGACAGGGTTCGGGCAATTTCTCTTTTACGACTGGCGGTTCGGGGCCGACGGGAAGAAGAACCCGGATTTTGTTTTACATGAGCCGCGTTATGAAGGCGCGACCATTCTGGTGGCGGGCAAGAACTTTGGCTGTGGTTCGTCGCGCGAGCATGCGGTGTGGGCGCTGGCGGATTTCGGATTCCGGGCGGTGATCTCGTCGTCGTTCGCGGACATCTTTGCGAATAACAGCACTAAGAATGGATTTCTGGCGGTGCGGGTGAGCGATGAGGAAGTTGCAACGTTGATGAAGCGCGCGGATGAGATCGATCAGTATCAGGTCACGATAGATCTGGAGAAGCAAGAGGTGCGTGACGAGCAGGGCTTTCGCGCCCAGTTTGCGATGGATGAGTTCGTGCGGCATTGTCTGTTAAACGGGCTGGATGACATTGGACTGACGCTGCAACACGAGAAAGACATCGCAACCTATGAGGCGCAGCATCCGGCGCCGGCGGCGCTGAGCGTTCGAAGCAATGCCAGGAGCTGAAGAACAGGGTCGAGGCTAAATTCGGACCATTGACATTCTCGCTTACTGTCCTTTGCTCTTTTCCTTCCGTTCAAGGAAGCCACCCAGATATGGAGCAAACTCCGCATGACGATGTGGGGGTGGAACCTGCCATTGAAAATAGGGCTTCTCACCACGCGCTGCGAATACATAGCGCATGTGGACTCCGTCCCCACGGCAGGTGAGCGCGATGACGCAAGAGGATGACGTTTCAACAGTACATTGGGACGCGTGGCCAAGATCGTCGAAATACACGCTTCGGCTCATCTGCTTGTCAGGCTCGCGGTAAATCACAAACATCTCTTTGAACTCAGGCGCCTTGCCCGGATAGACCCGTGAGGAGCGGATCGTTACCACGTTGCTGTTGAGCTCGCTGGAAAATGTGAAGCTGCCTGTCGGGGACGTCGGAGAGCGATTCTCGGTGTGCCACTCCCAGTCACCAAAAAGGCTGTTTTGCGCGAGACACCGCCCTAATTGATCTTGTGCTTGTGCCGAGGCGGTGAACAGCAACGCCAGCCCGATCAAGAGGCAGAGTTTTCGTCTTCCTCCAAACGTGGGCGCCACGGGCTTTAACGTCATCTGCAAGGCCAATCTGTCGGCGATCTATGCTACACCGACCCCGCCGAACCGAGTGCATCGCGTTTAGGCAGGCCGCTGCCGAAGCGGAGATGCGAGTCAGCAAATCTCTTAAGACTTGGCAGCAGAAATGCCCAGCCTCGAAAATCGCGAAGGGCTGGGGCAACCGGGTCGTGGTGCTAGGCGCGGCAGCAAACACCCCCGGGCTCCAAGGGGGATCTTTGTTGAGTGATACCCAGTACTCCGTCTCGCCTCGCTCTTGCAGAATCGGAATTGCTGAGATCGTGCAGGTCAATAAGTACTAACGCTTTGTTTACATCGATCATCATAGTTCGCGTCTGCTGCCCGATGCCTGATACCCTAAATTAACCCTTAGCCTGCAGTACGCGAGCGTGGAGGACCGCGATGCGGTTTGGTTGGTCCCTTTTTCTTGTGTCGCTCAGCGCAGTATCGACAACTTGCTCGTCAGAGGCGAAGCGCAACTATGACGTGCAGGCCGCACCGGAGTTCCTGTTTCAACGCAAACCGACTGAGTTCGGGTGCTTAGACAGAATCGCGGGTCAAGCGAAACCGAGTGGTCGTGGTGGCAAGACCTTGCTCTTGGCCGCCAATCAACCGCCCTACCTCCTAACCCATTCGGAAAAATCTATCCTCAGACGTTCTGAATTTCCCTCGCTGACAATCACCGCCGACCCATACAACTTTATCTCCGTAGTGGGCGGCAGCAGAACTGAGTGGACTATTCGCTTTTGCGCTGAAGGCGGTGGACAAACCGAGGCCGACGCTCGTGAACGTCTTCAGCAAGTTTCCATGACTCGGCTGGGCGCTACCGTTTCCGTCAACAGCTCTCCGCTGGGCGAGAGCGGCCACCGGAGAGGTTCGCTTGTTCTGGACGCTCCTGCGGATGCACCGGTTGTTATTTATGCGTCGTATAGTGCCGTCCAAGTTCGTGACATCGCTGCATCAGTTCGCGTAACCGCCGCGCACGCACGAGCGACTATTCTAGACACTACCGGACGAGTAGACGCATCCGCATTCGTCGTAGATTTTGCAGGGTCGCGGGGCATTGTGAACCTGAGTGCCGACGCGGAAATCAACCTGAAGATGCTAAGTGCGCGTTTCGATGGCACACTTCTGGCGTGGGCGCAACGCCCTGTCCGAGTACTTGTCCCTGCCGGGTTCGTAACACCCTTTCAGGCTTTAGTGAATCGTCGACAGGATTTCGTCTGTCGTGCGGACTTCTGTTCGAAGATTACGCAGGAAAAGAAGGGCAGTCTGTACGTGTTCACCTATGCTGGTGATGGAAGCCGGGCACCCGAACAATTCCATCTGCGCTCCGAACACTCGACGGTCGTAGTGGATACCAGCACCGAGACAAGGCCGGTTTCGTAATTGTCTCAAAATCGGAAACCGGTTCTGTTCCGGACATTCCCGGCGCATTTCTGTAAATGGGCTTGGTTTGTGAGGACGCTTTGCCGTGATTAGCGGAACTCTTATGCCGATTGCGAAGCACCAGTCATGATCGGTCAAAGCGCGTAAAAGTATGTAAAACTCAAGGACTTGGCCTTGACCCGCCTATGTCTGGAGGTTGATCCTAATGAGGGCGGTTCTGCCGCAGCGACTGCACGTGTGGTTCCGGCCTGGCCTATTTCGCGGGAGATCTCCGGGACGAGAATAATCCTGCCTGCCAAACAGGGTTGCCGCAAACCGAGCCTGCAATTTTACGTCTAATAACGAAATCTCCTGCCGAGCTCGGGTCAAGCGACGGCAAACGGAATAATCAAAGAATATGAGCGAGTCTTATGCAATAGAAAGCTGGGCGGAAGGGCGTGTCCGGCTGGCGGTCGTCTGCACCATGGCGGCAGTTTGCGCGTTATTCGTCAGCTGCAGCACCGGCGAGTCGAAACCTCAGAAGGCGCAGGCGGCTGCGGGGCCGCGCGCGGTGTCGGTGGCGGTCGCTTCGGTCGTCAAGCAGGATGTTCCCGTGTATCTGAGCGGGCTGGGATCGGTCACCGCATTCAATACAGCAAACATCAAGAGCCGCGTGGATGGGCAGATCATGAAGGTTCAGGCCCGTGAAGGCCAAGAAGTTCATGAGGGCGACCTCCTGATTGAGATTGATTCGCGGCCCTATCACGTGCAGCTGGAGCAGATGCAGGCGCAGTTGTTCAAGGACCAAGCGACACTGCGGGATGCCAAGCTGAACCTGGAGCGGTACGTATCGCTGATTCCTTCCGGCAGCATTGCGCAGCAGCAGGTGGATACGCAGAAGTCGCTGGTGGATCAGCTCGATGGGACAGTTCGAAACGACGAGGCGCAGATCAATAGCGCCAAACTGAACATTACGTACTGCCATATCACCGCTCCGTTCAATGGGCGCGTGGGATTGCGCCAGGTGGATGCGGGCAATATCGTGCACGCGTCCGACGCGAACCCGATGCTGATTCTGACGCAATTGCAGCCGATTGCGGTGATCTTCACACTTCCGGAAGACGTGCTGCCCAGGGTTGCGGGCCAGATGAGACACGGCACCTTGGAAGTGGATGCCTTCAGCCGGGATGATCAGACCAAGCTGGCAAGCGGCAAATTGCTGACTATCGACAACCAGATCGATCCCACAACCGGCACCGCGAAGCTCAAGGCGGTTTTCAGCAATCAAGACAACAAGCTGTGGCCGAACCAGTTTGTGAATACCGATCTTCTGGTCGAAATGCGCAAGAACAGTACCGTCGTGCCGACCGCGGCCATTCTGCGCGGACCGCAAGGGACGTACGTGTACTCGGTGAATCCCGACAAAACGGTCGAAGATAAATCAGTCACGGTGGCGCTTACCCAGGGCGATACGACGGTGGTGTCGAGCGGAGTGAATCCTGGCGATACGGTGGTCACCGATGGGCAGGACAAATTACAGCGGGGCAGCCGGATTGAGCCGCGCGCCGGTGCTCCGAGCCACGGGGCGGGGAACGCCCCGGTCACTGGGGCGGTGAGCCGTCCGGGGCAACCGATGCATTCGCGAGGCGCTTCCTCCAGCAAGGGAGCGGCTACAGGGAATCCAGGTTCATGAGTCCTTCACGGTTATTCATTCTCCGCCCGGTAGCCACGACGCTGCTGATGCTGGGAGTGTTGCTGGTCGGGTGGGTGGCGTTCACGCAGCTGCCGGTGTCAGCCTTGCCCGAAGTCGATTACCCCACAATCCAGGTGGTGACGTTTTATCCGGGAGCCGATCCGGAAGTGATGGCGTCGTCAGTTACTTCGCCGTTGGAGCGGCAGTTCGGGCAGGTGCCCGGATTGAGCCAGATGACTTCCACCAGTTCCTATGGAAGCTCGATCATCACGTTGCAGTTCGGACTCGATGAGAACATCGATGTGGAAGAGCAACAGGTACAGGCCTCCATCAATTCCGCGTCGACTTACCTGCCACAGGATCTGCCCAATCCTCCGATCTACAACAAGGTGAACCCGGCGGACGCCCCGATCCTGACACTGGCGCTCAGTTCCGACTCGCTGCCCCTCCCTAAGGTCGAGGATATTGCCGACACTACTCTGGCGCAAAAGATTGCGCAGTTGCCGGGAGTGGGGCTGGTTTCCATCAGCGGCGGTCAGAAGCCGGCAGTGCGCATCCAGGCGAATCCGACGGCCCTGGCCTCGTATGGACTGAGTCTCGAGGACCTGCGGGCGGCGCTGGTGCAGGCCAACGTCGATCAGGCGAAGGGCGTGATCGACGGGCAGAGGCAGTCGTACACGATTGGAGCCAACGATCAGCTGTTCTCGAGCGAGCAGTACAAACCGGTTGTGATCGCGTATCGCAATGGCGCTCCAGTGCGCTTGAGCGATGTGGCCAACGTCATCGATGGGACGGAGAACGATCAGCTGGCGGCGTGGATGAATCTGACTCCCGCCGTGATCATGAACGTACAGCGGCAGCCGGGAGCCAACATCATCGACGTGGTGGACCGGATCAAGAAATTGCTGCCGCAACTGCAGGCTTCGTTGCCGAGCGCAGTCAAGGTGCAGATCCTGACCGACCGTACCACCACGATCCGAGCTTCGGTGAAAGATGTGGAGTTCGAGTTGATGCTCTCCATCGCGCTGGTGGTGATGGTGGTGTTCCTGTTCTTGCGGAACTTCTCGGCCACGACCATTCCCAGTGTTGCCGTCCCGCTGTCGCTGATTGGAACCTTCGGTGTGATGTACCTGCTGGGGTACAGCTTGAACAACCTCACGCTGATGGCGCTGACGATTTCCACCGGATTCGTGGTGGACGACGCCATCGTGATGATCGAGAACATCGACCGGTTCCTGGAGGCCGGAGATTCGCCGCTGGATGCGGCGTTGAAAGGGTCGGCCCAGATCGGATTCACCATCATCTCGCTGACGGTGTCGCTGATTGCGGTGCTCATCCCGCTGCTGTTCATGGGAGACATCGTTGGGCGGCTGTTCCGGGAATTCGCGATTACGCTGGCGGTGACCATCCTGGTTTCGGCGGCAGTGTCGCTCACCCTGACGCCAATGATGTCGGCCAAGCTGCTGAAGCATCGCAAGCCGGGCGAGCAGGGGCGCTTCTACGAGGTTACGGAGGACTACTACAACCGGATCATCGCGTTCTACGGCCGGACCGTGAAGTGGGTGCTGAAGCACCAGACGGCGACGCTGCTGGTGACGGCAGGCACTTTGGTACTGACGCTGTTTCTGTATGTGATCGTGCCCAAGGGCTTCTTCCCGGTGCAGGATACGGGCGTGATTCTCGGCATCTCGGAAGCGCCGGACTATGTTTCGTTCGAGTCAATGGCGCAGCGGCAGCAGGCCCTGGCGAAAGTCATTCTGCAAGATCCGGCGGTGGAAAGTCTTTCGTCGTTCATCGGAGTGGATGGCACGAATGTTACGCCCAATGAAGGTCGCATCCAGATCAACTTGAAACCGCTCGATCAGCGGAAAGACGATGCGTCGGCGATCATCCGGCGATTGCAGCCGCAAATCGCGAAGGTGGAAGGCATCCTGCTGTACATGCAGCCGGTGCAGGACTTGACGGTGGAAGATCGCGTGAGCCGCACCCAATTTCAATATTCGATCGAGGACGCGGACGCGAATGAACTGGAGCAATGGACTCCGAAGCTGGTGGCCAAGCTGCAAACCCTGCCGGAATTGCGCGACGTAGCCAGCGATCAGCTCACGGGAGGACTCCGGACCAACATCACGATCGATCGGGATACGGCGTCGCGGCTGGGAATCTTTCCGCAGGCGATCGACAACACGCTGTACGACGCCTTTGGGCAGCGCCAGGTTTCGACCATCTTCACGCAGTTGAACCAGTATCACGTCGTGCTGGAGGTGCTGCCGAATTTTGCAGTGTCTCCGGAGAACTTGAGAGACATCTACATCCGTCCGAGCACGGTCACGCAAAATACCGGGGCGCCCAGCGCGAATGGAGCGTCGGTGAGCACGAGTGGAGCGCCGGTTCCGATCAGCGCTTTCACGCGCATGCACAATACGAGCGCCTCGCTGGCGGTGAATCACCAGGGACAATTTCCCGTCGTGACGCTCTCGTTCAACCTGGCGCCGGGAGCGTCGCTGGGACAGGCGACCAAGGCGATTCAGCAGGCGGAAAAAGAGATTCAGCTGCCGGCCAGCATTCACGCGTCATTTCAAGGAACGGCGGCAGCCTTTCAGAACTCGCTGGCGTCGGAGCCCTATCTGATCCTGGCCGCGGTGATAACGGTGTACATCGTGCTGGGAGTGTTGTACGAGAGCTACATCCATCCCATCACGATTCTTTCGACGCTGCCGTCCGCGGGCGTGGGAGCGATTCTCGCGCTGATGATTACGGGGAATGATCTGACGGTGGTGGCGCTGATAGGAATCATTCTGCTGATAGGAATTGTGAAGAAGAATGCCATCATGATGATCGATTTCGCGCTGGAGGCGGAGCGCGAGGAACACAAGCCGCCGGAGGAAGCGATTTACCAGGCCTGCCTGTTGCGCTTCCGCCCGATCATGATGACCACCATGGCGGCCTTGCTGGGGGGATTACCGCTCGCTCTGGGCAGCGGCACGGGTGCGGAACTGAGGCGGCCTCTGGGCATCACGATTGTAGGTGGCTTGTTGCTGAGCCAGCTGCTCACGTTGTACACGACACCGGTGGTTTACTTGTGGTTCGACCGGCTGGCGCAAAGATTCGCGCGATACGGGATCGGCAATCCCATTCCACATGAGGGCATGGCGGATTAGGCGATGAGTATTTCGGCTCCATTCATACGTCGCCCGATCGGGACGTCGCTTCTGGCGGCGGCGCTGTTGCTCTCCGGAATCCTGGCGTTCTTTTTCTTGCCTGTCGCATCACTGCCACGCGTCGACTTCCCTGTCATTGGAGTTGGAGCGAGCCTGCCTGGCGCGGATCCGCAGACCATAGCGTCGGCAGTGGCAACGCCGTTGGAGCGGCAGTTCGGGCGCATTTCCGGTGTGAACCAGATGACGTCGTCGAGCCAATTGGGGTCGACCGGCATTGCATTGCAGTTCGATCTGAACCGCAATATCGACGCAGCCGCGCGTGATGTGCAGGCTGCCATCAATGCGGCTCGTAGCCAGCTTCCCGCAAACCTGCCCAGCAATCCCAGCTATCGCAAGGCAAACCCTGCGGATGCGCCCATTTTCCTGATCGCGTTGACCTCGGACACGATGACGGTGCCGCAGATGTACGACGCAGCCGACTCGGTTCTGGCCCAGAAGGTGGCGCAGGTCCAGGGCGTGGGACAAGTATTTGTGTGGGGATCGTCGCAGCCGGCGGTGCGCGTGGAAGTCAATCCTACTTTGCTGAACAAGCTGGGAATCGGGCTGGACACGGTGCGCACGGCCCTGAATGCGGCGAATGCGAATCGCGCCAAAGGTGAAATCTCCGGGCCCGAGAGGGATTACAGCATCGAAACGACGGACCAGTTGTTCACTGCGGATGAGTACCGTCCGCTCATCGTCGCGTATCACGATGGGGCGGCCGTTCGGCTGGGAGATGTGGGTGAGGTTACGGATGCGGTCGCAGACCGGCGTCAAATTGGGCTGGCAGATGGCAAACCGGCCGTTCTAGTCGTCGTCTTCCGGCAGCCCGGGGCCAACATCATCGAGACCGTGGATCGCATCCGGGAACTGATGCCGTATCTGCAGTCGTCGGTCTCTCCCGCAATCAAGTTTACGGTGGCCATGGATCGCACGGTAACCGTGCGGGCCTCCGTGAAAGACATCGAAACGACGCTGATCATCTCGGTGATCCTGGTCATCCTGGTGGTATTCGCGTTCCTGCGCACCGTGCGGGCGACGATCATTCCCAGCATCGCAGTGCCGCTGTCGCTGGTGGGAACGTGCGGCGGGATGTATCTGCTGGGGTACAGCTTGGACAATCTGTCACTGATGGCGCTGGCCATCTCTACCGGATTTGTGGTGGACGATGCCATCGTGGTGCTGGAAAACATCATGCGGCACGTGGAGCACGGGGTCTCAGTGGTGAAGGCGGCGTTCCAGGGCGCGGCCGAGATCGGCTTTACGGTTCTGTCGATGAGCGTATCGCTGGTGGCCGTATTCATCCCGTTGCTGATGATGGGTGGAATCGTGGGACGCCTGTTCCGTGAGTTTGCGGTCACGCTCAGCATGGCGATCGGGATTTCGCTGGTGATCTCACTCACGACCACGCCGACCATGTGCGCGAAGTTCTTGCGACCGGCAAAGAGCGAGAAACACAATCGTTTCTACCGCGCGAGCGAGTGGGTGTTCGAACGGCTCCTGGCGACATATACACGCGCTCTGAAATGGGTGCTGGCGTACCAGCCGGTGACGCTGACGGTCACCATCCTGGTAGCGTGCCTTAGCGTATATCTCTACATCATTGTGCCCAAGGGCTTCTTTCCGCAGCAGGACACGGGACGCATCATGGGCGGGGTGATGGGCTCGCAGGACATTTCCTTTCAGTCCATGAGTAATAAGATGCGGCAATATCTCGCCATCGTGATGAAGGACCCCGCGGTGGAATCGGTCGTGGGCTTTGCGGGCGGGAACACAGCGCAGAACCAGGGGCGGTTTTTCATGATGCTGAAGCCGCTGCAGAAGCGAGGCCCGTGCGAAAAGCAACATTTCTGGCAAAGCTGCCATTACGTTACCGCGGACGACGTCATCAACCGGCTGCGCGGGAAACTGGCGGTTGTCCCTGGAGCGACACTGATTCTGCAGTCCGCGCAAGATTTGACGATTGGCGGACGCCACGGCAATGCCGAATATCAATACACTTTGCAGAGTGCGAATTTGGACGACTTGAACAACTGGGCCCCGCGGCTGCTCGCGAAATTGCGGACGCTACCCGAATTGCGCGACCAGAATTCCGATCAGCAAGATAAGGGTCTGCAGGCGAAGCTGGTAATTGACCGCGATACTGCGAGCCGGTTGGGAATCACTCCCCAGAGCCTGGATAATGCGCTCTACGATGCCTTTGGACAGCGGCAAGTGTCGACCATGTACCGGGCCCTGAACCAGTATCACGTGGTGATGGAAGTGGCGCCGGAATTCCAGCAGACCCCGGAAGCGCTGCAGAATATTTATTTGAAATCTTCCAATGGGACGCCCATTCCTCTGGCCGCATTCACGCATTACGAACCCTCGAACACCCCGCTGGCAGTCAATCATCAGGGGCAAGTCCCATCGGTGACGATCTCGTTCAATCTGGCGCCGGGCGTTTCCCTGGGGCAGGCGACGCAGGCGATTGAGAATGCGGAACGCAGCATCGGTTTTCCTCCGACGGTTTCGGCCAGTTTCCAAGGCACGGCTGCAGCGTTCAAAGACTCTCTCTCCAGCGAACCGATCCTGATCATTACGGCTCTCATCACGGTGTACATCGTTCTGGGCATGCTGTACGAGAGCTACATCCACCCGATTACCATTTTGTCGACCTTACCGTCCGCGGGCGTGGGGGCGCTGCTGGCGCTGCTGCTGACGCACAACGAACTGAACGTGATCGGCACCATCGGGATCATTCTGTTGATCGGCCTGGTGAAGAAGAACGCCATCATGATGATCGACGTTGCGCTCGACGTGGAACGGAACCAGGGCAAGAAGCCGGTGGAAGCGATCTATGAAGCCTGCATCCTGCGCTTCCGCCCCATCATGATGACTACCATGGCGGCGCTGCTGGGTGGCTTGCCGCTGGCGCTCGGAACCGGCACGGGCTCGGAATTGCAGCGGCCGCTGGGCATCACCATTGTGGGCGGACTGATTGTGAGCCAAATGCTGACTTTGTTTACGACGCCGGTGGTTTATGTCTATCTGGACCGGCTGCGATTATTCCTGCGCGGCGGAGCGGATGAAGCGCTGCCGGAAACTTCCGCGCCAGGAACTCCGCCACCGCATCCGGCGCATTAATGCGCAGGGGGAGGCCCTGTGCTGCCGGTACAACCTGATCAAGGAAGAGCCGCATCGCAGCTAGCAGCCATGTAGCTGCGCAAAAGAGCGCTTGTCCCGTATCATAGAGGTCACGTGTAACGCTGCCCCGAGAGTAGACGATCTCAGAAAACATGCAGCGGGCAGACCAGCGTTCCGAGTAGGTTTCGACCAATCTCAAGAGGAGTTACGGATGCGAAAGAAAGCAGCGGCCACGTTGCTGATGTGCGCAAGCATGGCCATGTTGGCGGGATGTGGGAAGACGAGCAACCGGTTCTTGTACGCAGCCACCCCGGGAGCGAATCAAATTGTGATTTACCGGGAAGATCCGAATGCGGGTGTATTGACGCAACTGGCGGGGAGTCCGATAACGGCCGGGTTGGGAGTGCAATCGCTGGTGCTTCATCCCTCGAAGAAGTTCCTGTATGCCGCGAACTCGGGCGCTAACAATATTTCCTTATTCACGATTTCCAGCACGGGAGCGATCACGGAGGTTACGCCGCGCGTCGACGCTGGAACGGCGCCGACGCTGATGGTAATCGACTCGGCGGGGAAATATTTGTACGTGGGGAATTTGGGTTCGAATGACATTTCGGTGTTCTCCATCGATTCAGGCACGGGAGCGCTTACGCCGGTTCCACAGATTTCTAAACAACCTACCTTTACCATTGGCATGACACCGTTCAAGATGCAACTCGCCCCTTCGGGCAATATTCTTTATGTGACGGGACAGGCGACCACCGGGGTAGTTCAGGCGTTCTCGGTCAATGCGGGAGTGTTCAGCAATTCGCCTGTGGCGGGATCGCCTTTCAGTACCGGCAACGCCCCGTATGGACTCACGATGGATTCGGGCGGCAAATTTTTGTACACGGCAAACACGCTCGACGGCTCGATTTCGGAGTTCAAGGTCAACTCCGACGGATCGCTCAGAGCTTTGGCCGGTTCGCCCATCGGGCAGACCGGACCCAGCCCGACCGCTCTCTTGATCGACAATTCGGGAAAGTACATGTACGTCGCGAACAGCCAGAATCTGCAAACGTACTCGGTGGGAAGCGATGGATCGCTGACCTTAAACACGATTTCGCAGTCCAGCACCGCGGCGCAGCCGAACACGGTTATCAACGATCCCAGCGGCAAGTATCTGTTTGTTGGTTCACCCTCGGCGATCCAATCTCTGAGTCTGGACGGCAGCACAGGGGGCCTGACTTCGGTTGCCACATACGCAGTGTCGACCACGCCCACTTCGATCGTCGTCTCACCTTAGTAAATTTGGAGCAGGAATGAGTACAGCAGTTCAGGTTCAGATTAAAGAGCACGCAAACGGCGCGCAGCGCTACGCCGAGCGAGTAAATCCGGCCTGGGTGCGGCTTCTCAGCCTGCTGGAGATGAACGTTCGGTACGAGCGCTGCGTAGGAGCGGAGCTGTTTACGTCGGACGGCAGGCGGATTCTGGATTTTCTTTCCGGGTATTGCGTTCACAATATCGGGCACAACCATCCTGACGTGGTTGCCGCGCTGCAGGAGGAACTCGGGCGCTGCGGGCCCGCCATGATTCAAACGCATGTGGCCGACCTCGCAGGAGAACTTGCTGAACAACTTTGCCAAAGAGCGGGGGGAAGACTGCAGCGCGCCTTCTTTTGTTCTTCGGGAAGCGAAGGAGTGGAGGCGGCGATCAAGTTTGCGCGGGCGCATACGCGACGCGCGGGGATCCTTTCGGCGGAGCATGCTTTTCACGGACTGACGTGCGGAGCGCTGTCGTTGATGAGCGATTCGTACTGGCGAGACGGGTTCGGGCCTCTGCTGCCGGAGACCAAGACGGTTCCGTTTGGCGATCTCGAATCTCTGGACGGCGAACTCAAGAGCAAAAAGTTTGCCGCTTTTATCGTAGAACCGATCCAGTCGGAGGCAGGCGTCTGCGTTCCCGATCGGAATTACTTGCGGAGCGCTGAATCACTCTGCCGGCGTTATGGAACGCTGTTTGTACTGGATGAAGTACAAACTGGCATGTACCGCACCGGACCCTTTCTGGCGGCGCACAGCTTTGGCGTTGAGCCGGACATGGTGGTTTTGGCGAAGGCCATGAGCGGCGGGCTTGTGCCCTGCGGCGCCGTATTGATGTCGGGGGCGATTTGCGACTCAGTGTATTCGTCCGTGCCCAAGGCGTTTGTACATACATCCACCTTCAGCGAGAATAGCTTGGCCATGCGCGCGGCCTTGGCGACGCTGGAAGTTCTGGAGCGCGAGCAGTTGGGAGCGCGCTCGATTGCAGCCGGCGAATATTTGCGGGTTCGGCTTTCCGAGGCATTGAGCGAATTCGAAATTGTGAAGGAAGTTCGCGGGGCGGGACTGCTGATGGGGATTGAGTTTCAGTCTCCGCGCCAGTTGAAGTTGCGCATCCCCTACCAGGCGTTCAGCGCGATTCATTCGGGAATGTTCGGGCAAATTGTGGTTATGCGACTGTTCCGGGACGCGGGATTTTTGACCCAGATTTGCGGAAACAATTTCATGGTTTTAAAAGTTGCGCCGCCGCTGGTGGTGAATGATTCGCAACTCGATGCTTTTGTGGCCGCCATCCGCTCCGTCGTGGAACTCGCCAATTCTCCGGGCGCGTTTTGGTCGGAGGCTCTGGGGCTGGCGAAGCGGGCTTTTCGAATGTGACGTCAGATTTTTTGACAAACGAGTGACAATTCCGTCATCCTGCCTTCGCACAATGTATTGGAAGACAGCGCATTAGGCGGGTACAACCGCGTGTACTGCGGAAACATCTAAATATACATCCCGCAGGCGCTGACCCCGAGGGGATCGGGATCCAGGAAAATATGAAAATTGCCAGCGCCGCGAGCGCGTTTCCGAAACATTATTATCCACAAAAATTCCTGCTGGAAAAATTGCAAGAATACTGGGGCGAACGGCTGCGAAATCCCCAGATGCTGGCCCGCCTGCACCGCAACGTTGCGGTTGATGGACGCCACCTGGCAATCCCTCCCGAGAAATATTTCGAGCTCGATACTTGGGGCAAAGCCAACGACGTCTGGATCGAAGTAGCTCAGGAATTGGGCGAGCAGGCGTTGTGCCGGGCATTGCATCATGCTGGGCTGGAGCCCAGCGAATTGGGCGCGCTGTTCTTCACGTCGGTAACCGGCATCTCGAGCCCGTCGATCGATGCGCTCCTGATTAACCGCATGGGTCTTCCGACCAACATCAAGCGCATCCCGATTTTTGGCTTGGGGTGTGTAGCGGGAGCCGCCGGAATCGCGCGGGCTGCCGATTATGTGAAAGCGTATCCCAAGCAGGCTGCTGCACTGGTATCGGTGGAACTCTGCTCGCTGACCATTCAACGTGAGGATCTCTCGGTGGCAAACCTGATCTCTTCGGGCTTGTTCGCGGACGGTTCGGCAGCGGTGGTGGTGACAGGCGATGAGGTGAATGCCATCGGGCCAGAGATCGTGGCAACACGATCTGTGTTTTATCCGGAAACCGAGGAGATGATGGGTTGGAACGTGAGCGAGAAAGGATTCCGCATTACATTGTCGCCGCAGGTTCCAGTTCTGATCCGCGAACACCTGGGCTCGGATGTTGACTCATTTCTGCGCGAGCAAGGCCTGGAGCGAAAAGATATTGGGAGTTGGGTTCTGCACACCGGCGGTCCGAAAGTTTTAGAAGCGACTGCGGACGCGCTCGAGCTGCATGATGGCCAACTGGATGCTTCGTGGAATTGCCTGAAGAAAGTTGGGAACCTGTCTTCCGCGTCGGTGCTGGTGGTGCTGGAAGATGTGATGCGGAACCGGCGTCCAGAGCCGGGCACGCTGGGCGTGCTGGCGGCGATGGGGCCGGGATTCTGTTCTGAGCTTGTACTTCTGAAGTGGTGAGGGCAGTTTGCTCGATTCGACTGATGTATTCGTAATTGGCGGTGGGCCCGCGGGATTGGCTGCAGCGATTGCCGCGCGACAGCGTGGCCTGCGTGTGATTGTCGCCGATGGGATGAGGCCGCCCATCGATAAGGCTTGCGGCGAAGGATTGATGCCGGATGGTCTTGCCGCGCTCGAACGATTGGGGATTCGCGTGCCCTTGAGCGAGGCCTACGCTTTTCACGGAATTCGTTTTGTGGGATTGGATTCGTCCGCCGCTGCGTTATTTCCGGGTGACGCTGCAGGGTTGGCAGTGCGCCGGACTTCTCTTCATCCCATCATCGCCGAACGCGCCGAGCAACTGGGCACGGAGTTTCTCTGGGGCACCAGCGTAAGCGGAATTTCCGCGGAGGGTGTGCGCATCGGAGATCGCACTGTGCGCTGCCGCTGGATTGTGGGCGCGGATGGATCGAATTCGCTGGTGCGGCGGTGGGCCGGCCTGGACGACGGGCGCAAGCCGCGACTGCGCTACGCTTATCGACGGCATTACCGCGTGGCTCCGTGGACCGACCACATGGAGATCCATTGGGGAGCGCGATGCCAGGGATATGCTACGGCGGTGGGGAGAGACGAAGTATGCGTGGCGCTGGCATCGCATGATCCGACGCTGAGGCTGGAAGAAGGACTTCGGGAATTGCCTACGTTGAGCGCCCGGCTACGAGCGGCCGAAGCGGTCACCACGGAACGCGGGGCGCTTACGGGCAATCGCACCTTTCGAAAAGTATTCAAAGGCAATCTGGCGTTGATTGGCGATGCGGCCGGGACTGTGGATGCCATCACCGGGGAAGGTTTGGGGCTAGCGTTCACTCAGGCGGTGGCATTGGCGCGTTGTTTTGAAACTGGAGATTTGAGCGCCTACCAGCAGGAACACCGGCGCCTGTTGCTGCGTCCACGCGGCATGGCGCGGCTGATGCTCACTTTGGACGGACGGCCGTGGCTGCAGGAGCGGACGTTGCAGACTTTTCGCAAGTATCCTGAGATCTTCCGGCGCTTGCTGGCACTGCATCTGGGTGAGTTGCCGCCGCTCGAACTGGTACGGGATGGACTTACTTTGGGATGGGGGCTGTTGACAGCTTAGGTATGAAGCATTTGCAAAAACAATTCCGGGCAATCGTTCTCGGCGTGGGAGTGGTGGTAGTGCTGATTATCTCTGCGTCCGCTCAGGAGCAGACATTTCAGATCGATCCGTCACAGAGCAGTGTGAAGTTTACGTTGGGAGATGTTCTGCACACCGTTCATGGAAGCTTCGTTATGAAGCATGGTGAGTTGCAGCTGCAGCCGGCCGGCAAACTCTCAGGTGAGATCGTGGTGGATGCCACTAGCGGGAATAGCGGCAGCGGAATGCGTGACCGCAAGATGAACAAAGAAGTGCTGGAAAGCGCGCGGTATCCGGAGATCGATTTCCGTCCTGACCGCTTTGATGGAGAAATTGCTCCGCAGGGGAAATCTTCGGTGATGGTGCACGGCATGTTCAGCATTCATGGGACCGCTCGCGAGATCACGGTTCCGGCGCAAGTGGAAAGGGACGGCGACCACTGGACTGCGAACGTGCACTTCACGGTTCCATACGCCAAGTGGGGGATGAAGAATCCCAGCACATTGTTTCTGAAAGTCAGCGACACTGTGGAAATCGATTTATCGGCCGCGGGAAGCGTCACGACCAATACGGCAACCTCGACTCAATAACCCTGGCGGGGAACAATTCCGTTGCCTTCTGTGCAGTCATAGGTACGTCCCGCTGAAAGATTCTTGAACTCTTCCGTTCGTCCGCTGGGCCAATCGATGACAACGCGATCGACTTGATCGCGTTTCTCCAGGCCGAAGGTCACCGGCAGTTCCGATTGCGACAGATAGCTGGAGCCGCCTTTGACCATCCGCGATTGCTGCAGGCCTCCCGAGGAAATGCTGCACGGTGGCGCCGATGGCGTCGCGATTGGATTTGGTTCCGACCAGGTGGAAGCGGATGCTGTGATTGCCGGCCAGTCTGGTCGTTGCGATAGAGGTAAGCGGGGCCGTTGTTGGTGGTGATCAGCAGATCGAGGTCGCCGTCGCGATCGAAGTCTCCATAGGCCAGACCGCGTCCGACCTTGGGCTGATCGAAACTACCGCCGGCTTCTGACAGCGACATCGCGGAAATTTCCCTTGCCATTGTTGAGAAACAGCTGCGGCGGCTGCGCGTAGCCGACGTTGCCGCGAATGTTGCGCACGGTCTCGTCGATGTGTCCGTTGGCCACGGCGAGATCGAGCCAGCCGTCGAGGTTGACATCGAGAAACGCGCAGCCGAATCCCAGGCTGTTTCTTGAGGCGATCCCCACGCCGGACTGGGGCGCAATGTCTTCGAAGGCTTTGCCGCTGAGCCGGTAGAGGCCGATCATTTCGTTGTCGAAATTGGTGATGGCGACGCCGGGAGTGCCGGAGTTGTCGAAGTCGGCGACATCGACGCCCATGCCGGCGCGCGCCTTGCCTTCGGTGCTGAAGGCGAGGCCGGCTTCGACCGCGACATCTTTGAACGTGCCGTTGCGCTGGTTGCGATAGAGCTTGTTGGGCTGAGTGTCGTTGGCGACCAGCAGATCGGGCCAGCCGTCGTGGTCGTAATCGAGCAGGGCGACGCCCAGCGATTTCGAGCTGCTGTCGAAAATGCCGCTGGTGGCGGTGACATCTTCGAACGTGCCGTTGCCGCGATTGTGAAACAGCCAGCAGGTCGCGCCGCGATAGGCTTCGGGCGTGCAGTAGGATTTGTGCTTGCCGTCGAGGCTGCAGAAGACATCGTGCTCGGGCGACCACTTCACGTAATTGCAGACGAAGAGATCGAGCAGGCCGTCGCGGTCGTAGTCGAACCACAGCGCGGAGGTGCTGAAGGCTTCGCGCTTGCCGAGACCGGCTGGCGTTGGTGACATCGACGAACGTGCCTTTGCCGGTGTTGTGGAACAGGCGGTTCTGCCCGACGCAGGTGATCAGGATGTCCGGGAAGCCGTCGTTGTTGTAGTCGCCGACGGCCACTCCCATGCCGTACATTTCGACATCGAGGCCGGCGCGCGGGTCACATCGGTGAAGGTGCCGTTGCGATTGTTGCGGTAGAGGCGAAGAGTCGTGCGGCGTTTTCTTGTGGCCGGGCCAGTCCATGCCGTTGATCAGCAGGATGTCCTGCCAGCCGTCGCGATCGTAATCGAGGAAGGCGCAGCCGGAGCCCAGCGTTTCCGGCAGGAACTTGCCGCCGAAGGCGCCGCTGTTGTGATGGAAGTGGAGGCCGGCGGACTCGGTGACATCGGTGAAACGGAAACCGAGATTCGTGCTTGCCGTCTGAGGTGCGAGCGCGTGCAGGCGCGACAACGATGACGACACGCGGCCAGACCAGCCATTCCCCCCAGGAAAGACCTGCGGTTCACGGAACGTTCACCAGCCCGGTGCGGATGGCGTAGACGACCAGTTCGGCGGTCTTGTGAATGCCGAGCGTATCCATGATGTTGGCGCGGTGAACGGCGACGGTGTTGGCGCTCAGGTCGAGAGCGGTGGCGATTTCTTTGTTCGATTTGCCGTCGACGATCAACTGCAGAACTTCGAGTTCGCGAGGAGTGAGTGCGGCATTGCGCTCGCCTTTGAGCGCGGCGCGCTGCTCGACCTTGGGATCGAAGACGGTTTCTCCGGCGGCGACCTTGCGGATCGCGGCACTCAGTTCGAGATCCAGCGCGTTCTTCAGCACGTAGCCGCTGGCGCCCGCTTCGAGCGCCTGCCGCACCCAGGTTTCTCGCGTGTGCATGCTGAGCATCAGGACCGAGGTATCAGGCGAGTCCTCGAATATCTGCGCGCGTGGCCTGCAAGCCGTTCATGCCGGGCAGGGCGCAGTCCATGACGACGACTTGGGGCTGAAGTTGTTTGGCCAGCTTGACGGCTTCCTCGCCATCGCCGGCTTCGCCGACGACCTCCATGTCCGGCTCGTCTTCCAGCATGCGGCGAAAGCCACGGCGCACCAGGCTGTGATCATCCACCAGCAAGACTGTGATCTTCTTTTCCATAAGATTCCGCTTTCGACTCGGCTTTCTCCCTGGGAACGGTGAGGTGAACCAGCGTCCCACCTTCTGGTGGCCGCGAAAAAACAATGTGGCCGCCCATCAACTCGGCGCGCTCGCGCATGGCCACCAGACCGATGCCGCGTCGGTTGGGACGTTCGGGAAATCCGGTGCCATGGTCTTCTACTTCCAATTCGAGCGTGCTCGCGCAGAAAACGCAAGCGCACCCAGGCCTGCTTGGCGCCCGAGTGCCGCGCCACATTATTCAGAGCTTCCTGCAGCACGCGGTAGACGTGAACTCCCGCACTGCCGTCGACCGGAAACGGCGGCCCCTGTTTCTCATAGGATATGTCAATGCCGGTCTGTCTTTCCACGGTGGGGATGTACCAGTCGAGCGTGCTCTCGAGGCCGGCCTCGTCGAGCATCACGGGGTGCAGCGCCTGCGAGAGGCTGCGGACATTCTCCAGCGTGGTCTGGACCGTTTGCAGCACTTCCTGCAGGTCGGCCCGGAGCGACGAACCTTCCGGAGCGTGCGTTCCGGCGCGACGGAGCATGGAGCCGATTGCGGTCAGAATCTGGCCGAACTCGTCGTGCAGTTCGCGGGAGATGTGGCGCAGCGTGGACTCCTGAGTCGAGATCAGCTTCTGCGCCAGTTCGCTGCGCCGCTCCGAGATTTCCTCCAGACGCGCGAACAGACTCCGGTTCCAGCGAATCAAAGACAGGCTGGTCAGCAGAATGGCGAGCAAGGTCGCGGCCAGAAAGACGTAGACCTGGCGATGTACACGGTCGTAAATCTGAACGATGCGCTGTCCGGCCTGCTCTTCGTTTTCGCTGTTCTGAACCAGCAAGCGGGCGACCGCGGTGCTCAGCGCAGCTTGCCGCTCCTGCAGAGAAATCTGAACTTGCTCGCGGGCGTCTTTTTCTTTTCCCGCGCGTGCGAGAGCGAAGATGCGATCCACGGCGTCCCAGAACTGGGTGAAAGAACTGGTCAGAAACGCGCTTTGCTCGGGAGTGCGGCTGCTGGCGGCGAATCCTGCTTCCAGGCGCATAGCGTCATCGAGATCGGTGCGGATGCGCTCGAATTGCGCCGACCACGCGGTCAGAGGATAAGGCTCGTTGCTGCTGACCATGTCGCGCATGGCGACGGCGAGCAGGTTGAGATCGTTTTGAATGCGGAGCAACTGCAGAGAGTCTTTGCGATTGCGGTCCACCAGATTCGTCTGGAGTTCGCGCAGGCCTGTGATCTGCCAGGTCATGTAGGCGGAATAGGCCACGACCGCCGACAGCGTGATGAGCAGCCCGAGGAGCAGGCCAAAGGTCGGCGAACGGTCCGACGGAGACGGGCGGGACACGTGCTGAGGATACAACGGGTAGGATGGCCGGCTGTCACGGCGGCGGTGTGTGACAATGCAGTAATAATGAAGCCAATCTGGGGCAAATGGAGTCAAACAGGAGATTGAGCCCCGTCTCCAAACCTGAAACCAAGAAGTTCCAAATGGATCGGCTGAAGGCCGTCTGGCCAGAGGTGTGGAAGCTGATGCGTCCGCGACGCGGACTGCTGGCCATCGGCTTCGTGTTGATGGTTTGCAACAAGCTCGCCGGATTCGTGCTGCCGTACTCCTCGAAGTTCCTCATCGACAATGTCGTGGCAAAACATCAGACGGGCCTGTTGCGGCCCATCGTGTTGGCGGTATTGCTCGCGACCGTAATTCAGGGTATCACCTCGTTTTCGCTGACGCAACTGCTCTCGAAAGCCGCGCAGCGGCTGATTGCGGAACTGCGGCAGCAGGTGCAGGCGCACATCTCGCGCCTGCCCGTCTCCTTCTACGACGCGAACAAGACGGGCGCGCTGGTATCGCGCATCATGAGCGACGTCGAAGGCGTGCGAAATCTGCTGGGCACAGGACTGGTCGATTTCGTGGGCGGAATCGTTGCGGCCGCAATTGCGCTGGTGCTGTTGCTGCGCATCAGCGTCCCCCTGACACTGATGGCGGTCGGCTCGCTGGCTTGCTTTGCGGTTGTTTTGAACAAGGCGTTCACGACGATTCGTCCTATTTTTCGCGAGCGCGGCAAGATCAATGCGGAAGTCACGGGACGGCTGACCGAGTCGCTCGGCGGCGTGCGCGTGATCAAGGGATATCACGCCGAGCAGCGCGAGGAGAGGGTGTTTGCCGGCGGAGTGCGCCGACTGCTGGACAACGTGATGCGCACGCTGACGGCAACATCGCTTGATGAGTCTTTCCGCCAGCCTGCTGATGGGGATCGTGGGCGCGGCCACCATGTACATTGGCGGGCGCCAGATGCTGGCGCACACGCTGAGTCCGGGCAGCTATTTCTCCTACAACTTTCTGCTCGTGTTTCTTGTCGCGCCCATCATGCAGATTGTTTCGATCGGGACGCAACTCACGGAGGCTCTGGCGGGGCTGGAGCGAACGCAGGAGATCATGCGCGAGCGTCCTGAGGACCACGACCCGAAGCGCGTCATGGAATTGCCCGACATGCGTCGGCCGGGTTGAGTTCGATAACGTGAGCTTCAGCTACGACGGCAGCCATGAGGTTCTGCACGATATCTCGTTCCGCTCGGAACCCGGGACGGTGACGGCGCTGGTGGGCTCGTCCGGCTCGGGAAAGTCGACGACCATCGGATTGATTTCTGCGTTTTACGTTCCGACGGAGGGAACGATCCGGGTGGATGGAGTGGACCTGAGTACGGTGCGGCTGGATTCGTACCGCACGCGGCTGGGAGTGGTGCTGCAGGAATCGTTTCTCTTCGACGGGACGATTCGGGAGAACGTGGCGTTTTCGCGTCCGGAGGCGAGCGAAGAAGAGATCATGCGGGCATGCCGGATCGCGCGCGTCGACGAATTCGCGGAGACATTCGCGGACAAGTACGACACCATCGTGGGCGAGCGAGGAGTGAAGCTCTCGGGCGGCCAGCGGCAGCGAATTTCGATTGCGCGGGCGATCCTGGCCGAGCCCCGCATTCTGATTCTCGACGAGGCAACGTCGAGCCTGGACTCTGAATCCGAACAAATGATCCAGCATGGACTCTCCTATCTGATGCAGGGCCGAACAACTTTCGTGATCGCGCACCGCTTGTCCACCATCCGGCGGGCAGACCAGATCATGGTGATGGAGCAGGGACGAATAGTGGAAAGCGGCACGCACGAGGAACTTTATGCTGCGCGCGGACGTTACTATGATCTGTACACGCGGCAGCATGGAGTGGAGAACAACCTGTTCCTGGCTCCCGGCGAGGGAGATGCGGCAGTGTTCGGCGGCAATGGCAACGAGACGAAGAGTGGCGATCTGAAGGCCAGCGACGCCTTGCGCATTGTCCGGGGAGAGATGCGATAGCGATGACGACATCGTCCCTGGGCCCTGGTATGCGCGCTACAGTCGCGATCCGAAGCGAAAATTTGTGCCGGCATTATCGCATGGGCGAGACTTTGATTCGCGCGGTGGACGGAGTTTCTCTCCGGGTGGCGGCTGGGGAATTCGTGGCGCTGCTGGGAAGTTCGGGGTCGGGCAAATCGTCCATCCTGAATCTGATCGCCGGACTGGATCGTCCGACCTCGGGAAGCGTCATCGTTCAGGATCGTGATCTCGCGAAGCTCTCGCGGGAAGAACTCGCCAAGTACCGGTTGCATGTGGTCGGAATGGTATTTCAGTCGTTCAACCTGATTGCCAGCATGACGCTCGCAGAAAACGTGGAGTTGCCGCTGCGCTTTGCGGAGATCGAGCGCGGCAAACGCGACACCAGGGCTGCGGAAGCACTGGAGCGAGTGGGGCTGAAGGCGCGAATGCATCATCGGCCTAGCGAACTTTCCGGAGGCGAACAGCAACGGGCGGCTCTGGCGCGGGCGCTGATCAATCAGCCTAAGATCTTGCTCGCGGACGAGCCGACGGGCAATCTGGACAGCCGCACCGGAACCGAAATCATGAATCTGGTGCAGTCGTTCAATCAGGACCTCGGCATGACCGTCGTCATGGTGACGCATGAACGAGCGCTGGCGGAACGCTATGCGCAGCGCATGATTTTTCTGGCCGACGGAAAATTGGTGGACGACCGTACGAATACTCCTTCAGCAATCGAAGCCAGCCTGCAGGGAGGCCGCGCGTGAAGATTCCAGACCTCACCGAACTGGCGTTGCGCAATTTGCGCGAATCGATTTTGCGGAACTCGCTGACGACGGTCGGTATCTCGGTTGGCGTGGCATCGCTGGTCGCTATGCTTTCACTCGGCATTGGACTGCAGCAAATGGCTTCGCGGCGGCTGATGAAATCGGGATTATTCGATACCGTGGTGGTCACCTCGCGGCGCGATGCCCGGGGAATGAGCCGCGAAGACGAGCGCAGCGGCCCGACTCCGGGCGAAAGCCGGATCTTGGACGAGGCGGCACGATCGCAAATCGAAAAACTGCCGAACGTGAGCGAGGCTTATCCGGATATTCGCTTCGCGACCGAACTGCGCTTCGAAGACAAGCCGCACATGAGCATGATTTCGGCCTTGCCGGAGTCGGCGAGATCCAATGACGCCTTTGAAGGCATGCAAGGCAGCTTCTTTTCTTCCGATGCGGCGCCCGAGGCGATCCTGCAAAAGTCTTTTGCCGAGGAGTTGCTGGGGAAGACACCGCGTCTTGGAGCGCCCGAGCCGAATGTGGCGGAACTTGCCAAACCGCTGCTGGGCAAAGAACTCACGATGGTTTATGCGCAGCGCGCGACGAGTACGGACGCCACGGCTGCATCTTCGAATCCCGCAAACGAAGTGATGGGAGCGTCTTATTCCGTAGTGTCTCGCGAGCAGAAGCTCAAGATCGTGGGCGTGGCCGATCTCGATCCGGAGAGTATGCGAGGCCCGACGCGGGCGAAAGTGTTTCTGCCGCTGCATCTGGCGGAGAGCCTGCACGTGATGCAGCCGACCGATCTGCGCGAGATCGCTCGAGCCGGCGACCAGCCGGTATATTCGTCCATCAGCGTACGAGTGAAAAATCCTTCGCGAGTGCAGGAAGTGGAGGATGCGATCAAGAAGATGGGGTTCACGACATTTTCCATACTTGACGCCAGCCGCGGGCTGCGGCAGTTCTTCGCTGTGCTGTATGCATTTCTTGGAATTTTCGGCAGCCTGGCATTGATGGTCGCTTCCATCGGCATTGTGAACACTCTGGTGATGGCGATCCTGGAAAGACGGCGAGAGATTGGGATCATGAAGGCGATTGGGGCGAGCGATGGCGACGTGAAAAAACTTTTCTTTGCCGAAGCGGGCGCGATGGGCATCTTAGGCGGGATTGTGGGAGTTGGCCTCGGCTGGGCCATCGGACAAGTGATCAATATAGGCACGAATGTCTATCTGAAGCGCCAATCACTGCCGCCAGAACATTTCTGGGCTGTGCCATGGTGGCTGGTGGGAGGGGCGATCGCGTTTGCGTTCGTCGTCAGCCTGGCCTCAGGCCTCTATCCGGCGGGACGAGCCGCCAGACTCGATCCGATACAGGCGTTGCGTTACGAGTAAGTCTTGTTCGCCATGAGTTCTTTCCTTCGTCACTGCTTCGTAGTTGTTGCTGTATTTGTCATGCCCTCAGGTTCCTTCGGCCAAAGCCGGATCGATTGCAGCGCGATCAAGAGCGGCATTCTGAAGCGAGTCGTGCATTACTGCGTTTACCTGCCCTCGGGATACGACGCCGCACAGCAGCCTTATCCCATTCTGTATTTCCTGCACGGCCTGGGCGACAACGAACGGACTTTGTTCAACAGCGGAGGATGGACGCTGCTGGATGACTTGCGCAAACAGCATCGTATGGGTGATTTTCTGATCGTCGCACCGGAAGGCTGGCGAAGCTTTTACGTCGATTCCGCCGACGGCAGATTCCGCTACAGCGATTTTTTTCTGCAGGAATTCATGCCGCACATTGAAGGCAAGTACCGCATTCGCAAAAGCCGCGCGGCGCGCGCCATCAGCGGAATTTCCATGGGTGGGTATGGCGCATTGCGATTCGCCTTCGCGCATCCAGAACTTTTTTCAGCCGTGAGCGCGCAGAGCGCGGCTTTGATCACCGAAACTCCCACACAATTGGACGCCGCCGGGCGTACGGGTATGCCGCTGACAGGAGTGCTCGATCCGGTTTTTGGGAAACCCATTGATGCCGCTCACTGGAATGCCAACAATCCGTATTTGCTGGCACGTCACAATTCTGCCGCATTGCGCGGACTGGCGATTTATTTCAACTGTGGCCAGGAGGATAATTATGGTTTCGAGAAAGGCGCGGCGGCGCTGCACGAGGAGCTGGTAAAAAAGGGCATTCGGCATGAGTATCACGCTTATCCCGGCGATCACAGCGTGACCTACTTCCTCTCCCACTTCGCAGAAGTAATGGAATTCCATTCCAAGGCATTCGGGCTTTTGTCGAAGCAGTAGGATTTTAAGGATGGATCTCGAAAGAGAGCGAACTTCCCGGATTTAGGGAGCTAAAGCCCAAATTCGTTCTAGCCGAAACGGCACGGCTGGAGCCGTGCCCTCCCAAAGCGCACGCCAATCAGAATTTTTCTGGAGGGTTTGAAGTCGTTTCTTTCTCGACCATCACCACAATCCAAGTTTTTTTCCCGAGGCATTGGAACGTCTGTCCTATTTGCCTTCGGGCGTGACGGTTACGCTGCGGGCAACGTATCGGGAGTTCTCGAAATTGGCAGAGATGGTGACGTTTGCCCCCGCTTGCAGATTGTCGTCGGGGGTGGCTTGCGGATTGAGATGGATTTCGTAAGTCTTGTGATCGATCGAGGAATTCAGCACCAGCAGCCCAGCCCGCAAATCCAGATGAACGACCTGTCCCACAAATGTGTAGCGGGTTCCGGGAAGCGCCAAAATTGAAATCTCGCGGGCGATGTCGGTGCCTTTACCCCGCGAATCAAAATCCACCGAGATCAGCGACCCGGGAACCACGGTGCTGGCGGCGACCGTACGCCCATCCCGCACGAATTTCGTGGCGGACGATAACCGGATCTTCACCGCGGAGGGCGACAGCCCATCGCGCAGCGTTACTTCGTCCGACGTATACTTCAGCACAATGCCCTGGCTCTGACCCGCGGCGGCTTCAGGCCTGAGTCGAATGTTGCGGGCGAACACCTGGTTCCCGTCGAGGATGGTATCGACGTAGATTCTTTCGCCCTGCTTGAGATCCGCGATGGTGACTTCTTTCTGGCCGCGGTAGACGTGGGTTCGAGGGTCGAACAAGACCCTCATCTGCCCGCCGCCGAAAACGCGAACGGTCACCTGGTCGCGCACCCTGTCCAGTTTCTCGAGGATGCCTCCAATGAGCGTCGCATCCTTGCGCGGTACCGGAGGTAGATCCGGTATTAAGCTTGCCGGGTCGGCTACGATTGCACTCTCTTCAACAACCTTCTCGTCGGGAGAGGGGGCGCCCGGCTCAATGGCCACCGGTTGGGCGTTCGCGGGTGGCGGAGACACCATAGCCGCGCCTGGATCGCTCGAGCTTTGCGCGAAGCCCCAGACCGTGAAAAATGCACAGCCAACCACGACCTTGAGCAGGGATCGACTTATACAGGTTTTCACGGTCTGCTTGGATGCAGCTGCGTGCCCAGAAGGTAGTCTCGAATCGACAATGGTTTGCTGCCATACGCGAGCGCCCAGCAAACAAATGACTGCCTCCGGCATCCAATAGAAGCTTCATTGCACAATTTTCCTGGGAAGGTGAAAGAATTCATGTCCTGGAAACGCCGGTGTTCCCGTGGTCTTTTGATGATTGCTTTGGCGGCATCAGGATCGCTCTTCGCTCACGCCGGGGAACTCAAGGATATAAAGATCAATATCCCGCGTCGAAGCAAGCTGACCCCGGTTCAACGCCTGAACCGCGAAGGGGTTGAGGCGGTCCGGAAACACAAATTCTCCAAGGCAGAGAAGCTGTTCTACAAAGCGTATTTGTACGATCCCGGCGACGCCTTCACCCTGAATAACCTGGGATACGTCTCCGAGTTGCAGGGGCAAATCGATCGCGCGCAGCGCTATTACCAGCTTGCGGCCGAGCAATCGAGCGACGCCGTCATCGATCTGGCCAGCGCTCCCGAGATCAAAGGCCGTCCTATGAGGGAAGCTGTGGCCCTGACCAACGCGCCGTTGCAGATCAACCATGCCAACGTAGAAGCAGTCCGGCTGCTGTCGCAAGGACGCGCACCCGAAGCCGATCTGGCCTTACAGCAGGCGCTCAAGAGCGACCCTCGCAACATTTACACCCTGAACAATATGGGTGTGGCCAAGGAGATGGAGGGCGAGAATCAAGAAGCGCTGAAATACTACGATGAAGCGGCAGCTGCCGCCCAGCCGAATGCTACGGCCGTGGTGACCACTAACAGCAGCTGGCGGGGCCGGCCCGTGTCGCAGATGGCGGAAGAGAATGCAAAGCTGTTGCGGCAACATCTCGGGCGCGCACAGGATGTACGGGAGCAGGTAGCGGAGTTGAACCTGCGCGGCGTATCCGCCGTGAATCGCAACGATCTACGAACAGCGGATGCAGATTTTCGCAAAGCGTACGCTCTCGATCCCAATAATGCGTTCACGCTGAATAACATTGGGTATGTGTCTGAACTCGAAGGGGACCAGGAAACCGCCCAGTTCTACTACGAACACGCGCGCCAATCCATGGACGCAAACGCGGTCGTCGGAGTAGCAAGCCGGCGTACGGCGGAAGGAAAGAAGCTGTTCGCCGTCGCGGAAGATAATACGTCACGCGTGGATACTCGAGTCGCCCAGGAGCGCCAGACCCTGCAGAGGCAGAATGAGCCGGTGGCGTTGCGGCGTCGCGATAACAGCATCGTCGAGGAGTCTGCTCAGCCGCCAAATACTTCCACGCCCAGCATTCAGCCGGAACAGCAGCCCTGAGGACTCGCCTAAGTATTTGATCTAGGATCCGCTCTTTTCCATGAAGCGACCGATGTCGGACTCAGGATCGTAAAAGATATGCCGCAAGATATTGGTCAGATATCGGGAGAGGGTGTTCACGTTAGTCTTATACCAGCAGCAGCGCGTCATTGAGGGCGACAGGCCGCAGATAAACTGCAGGCTCTCGAGAGCGGCGGGAGGCTGCGCCAGCATCGCCGCCGCCATGCGGTGATTGCCGTCCAGAATGGTCAGAGGACTACGCTCATCCACTCCGATCAGTAACACGGTTGGATTGACCGAGCCCTGGCGAACAGGATCGCTTATCCGGCGCAGTTTCTGGAAGAACTCGTCGTGCGGCGATTCCTGCCATTTCATGCGCAGGCACTCGATCATATCGGTCAGATAGAAGCTTCCTTCCGCCACCCGGCGCCATTGCGCCCGTGGGAAAAAGCGGATGCGCTCAAGATCCTTTCCATTCAGCTTGACCTGGAACCATTGCGTGTCATCGGGCAATTCGCGCCACATGGCTCCGCGGCGTAGAAATAGTAGGGCGCGCCTCAGCGCATTCTCGCGATGACTGTTCAGGTCAGGACGGATTACCAGATTCTCAAAATCGGAGCGGTATTCCTCGAATTCAGGATGATGGAACTCGCTGCGCAGAAATTCCGCAATGACCTCATGCTCGCTTAGGGAGCGCGCGAAGGCGAGAGCGGGATAGCTTCGAACGTCCTCGGGCGCGGCAATTTCCTTGCGCAACAGAGGCAGCGCCACCATGACGAACAGGATAATCATGAGCACCAGCTGCACGAAGATAACCTGCCGCAGATTCTGATGAAAGGCGCAAATGCCCAGCACCAGGGCACCGCTGAACGCGAGCTGAATCCAGCTGGTGTTCGCGATCTTGCGCGACATCTCGTAGGTGATCATCACTGAACTCAGCGAATAAATGCCGGTCGTAATCGCGTACAAGATCAACAGGGACGCCAGCCCGCCGAAATTTGCCAGTTCAAAATGAGAACCAAACAGGGTCCTCCAAAGAAAGCTGGGGATAACCCACAGTCCCAGGGTAAGGAAAGAAAGAATCAGAAACACAAGGAACAGCGACATGAATAGAACGGGGCGAGCTTCGCGATCGCTGGAACGGGCTCCCGCTGAAACCGGAAACATGGTGTTGACCACCGACCATGCACACATATTAACCAGGCGTCCCACGAGAGAGACAGCCGCATAGATACCGGCTTCCTTGGAGTCGAAGAAATGCTTCACCAGCACGATATCGAAGTTGTTGATGACCACCTGGCCGGAAAAGAAAACAATGGCTTGCACGCCCTCGCCGAATGGCATGGCAATCCGGCGCGCGCGAAGGTGCAATCCTGGACTCGGCTTAGCCAGCAAATAGGAGGCGATGACGGCGATAACACTCGCCCACACTGCCCCTTTCACCCCAAGGCCCAGAGACATCAGCAAGTACGCGCCGCCCAGGCGCGTCAGGCCCTCCAGCATGAAGTTCAGCGCCAGTTGACGGAACGCGTGGATTCCTTGGATATACCCGCGCCGCACTCCCAATGGAATGTAAAACGCGGTTCCCAGCGCCAGTAACGTGATCAAAGCCGGCGTTGGAAGGTTCAGGTAGTGGTTCAGCGCGTGGTTGAACAGGAATAGGAGTACCCCGATGGCGATGCCCGCCATCCAGGCCTGAAGGTGCAGCCGGGCGAAGACGGCTCCCTTCTCGGCTTCCGTTTCGCGGCTGGCGACGTACTTCGCACATACCACCTGAAATGAAAGTGTGATGGCGGAAGCGAGCATCAACAACGTATAGACCGCGGTCGCATGCGCGAAGCCTGTAGGGCCAAGCATGCGGGCCGTGACCACGTTGTAGACAAGGTTGGTGACCCCGACCAGGCCGGAGCCCGCCAGGAGTGTAAGGCTGCCGCCCAGAAGTTTTTGCCGAAGCGCCTTGGTCCGGCGCTGCGAGGGACTGGGCGCTGGCGACGCATCGCTGAGTCGGGTTTGCTTGATCTCGGACATTCGGCGGTTCGAACTAGAACAGGGTGAAGTGCACAACCGGCAAGATGATGCTCCTGTTGATGCTGGTGGATCCGGGGAAGTTGTAGAACGTCTGCTGCTGCACGCCTACAGAAAAGCGCATGGGAAAGGACACCGGGACACTGATATCGCCGTCTTTGACGCTGCCTCGCCAACCTCGCGTGTACGACACCAGCACTTGGCTCTGGGCGTTGTCGTAAAAGTGGTACCCCATCCCGCGCGAGAGCACAAATGATCCCTGGACATCCCAATGCCGGGTGGCACGCAAATCGAAACGGCCTCCGGGCAGAAGCGCCTGGGCGATGGCATACTGGGTGTTCTGTACACGCCAGGAGCGCAGATGCTCGGCAAGTGCGGCGACCGTAAGGCGATTGCCGAATTTGTGTTGCAGGCCGCCATAGGTGGATGTGCTGAAATACTCTTCCACAAATGGCCGGAACAGCAGGTCGCGAGCGGTATATCCGGCGATCAGGGAAGTGCTGCCCCATGGCCGTCCCACCGTAAACTCGATGTTCCCGAATAAGTCGCGCGAGTGAAGCGTCTGCTCCGTAAATGGCCCGGCCTCGCGCTGCGCCGTTCCGGTGAAAGAAATCCAATTGAAGAAGGAACTCGTGTAGACGTACAGAAATTGCCGGAACAGATCCTGGTTCATGAAGCGAGGGGAGATTTTATCGCGACGAACCGTGAACTGCAGCCCACCGTTGAAAGTGATCGAATTCGACCCCAAGTGCAGGATGGGATTGATTCCGCCATTCACCATGGTGTCGTAGGTATTTCTGTTCTGAACGACGCCCACGCTGGGAAACAGCAAGCGGCCAGCGGTCATGCTCTCGCCCACGAATCCGGAAATCACGGGAAGATCCCAAAGTTTTACCCGGTAATGCGATTCGGCGAGGCTCTGATAAGAGTGGCGCGGGGGCGGCAGTAGCGCCGTATTGGTCACCCGGAGGATCTTCGCATCCAGCGCATAAACATTGACATCTTCCAGAGCGGGAGCGAAGTTCGCCTCCGGCACCAGACTGACCGCGCCGTTCACCGGGTGCCCGGCCTGCTCGCCCTCGGTGTACTGCGAAATTTCGGCCATTCCGCGATCGTCCGCCCCGGCGACTGTGGATGCCTGAGCATAGGCAGCCAATGAGTGCAAAGGATCTTGCCGCTGACGGTACAGATTGGCTGAGGCCATCATGTAGTCATAGTCGTCGCGATAGTCTGCCGCCGGGCCCAGACTGGCCAAAGCTTTCTCTGCCTTTCGCGTGTCGCCCTCGGCCAGGTAGGTGTTGGTCAAGCCGATCGCAACGCTGCGATTGTTCGCGCCCGCCAATTGCGCCTTAGTGTAGTAATTCTCCGCCAGATCAAAGTCGTGCATCGACAGGAAGAGATTCGCGGCATTAGTGAAATCCTCCGCCGTAACCGGCGAATCGGGGAACAGACGCGACTCGGCGAATCCCAGCGCGATCTCACGACGGGCATCATCGAAGTCCCCCTGCCGGATGAATATCTGCGCGATGGCCAGGCGGATGCCGATGCGGTCTCCAGCAGGGACTTCAAGCGCCCGCGAGAACCTCTGCATGGCGGCATTGCGGTCCCCTAACGTCAGAAACGCGTCCCCGGTGGCGGTGAGGATTTCTACACGATTGCTTCCCAGCCGCTCAGCCGAGTTAATGTCCTGCAGTGCACTCTGACGGTCCCCTTGTTTCGCGTGGACCTGCGCCATCAGAGCGTAAATTGAAGGGTCGGACGCCGAAAGTTGAAGAGCTCGCTGCAGTGCCGCAATCGAGTCAGAGTAATGGCGCATCCGGTACAGAACATCGGCATACGCCAGCTCCGTAACCGCATCCTTGGGATCTTCCGCCAGCGCAGTTCGATACTCGGTAGCGGCGTGCGGGTAATCCTGGCCCTGACGATATGCCTCGGCGCGAGCCAGGTGCCAGGCGTGCGATTTGCCCAGGATTTTCTGGGCGGAGTCGAGTTCGTGCAACGCCGGACGCGGGCGATGCAGTTGCAGGTCCGCGAACGCTAAACCAAGGTGCGCTTCCCCATAGCCGGGCTGTAGCTTTAACGCCGTCCTGAAATCGTCCGATGACTTACGCGGGTCTTTGAGGTCGTTCAGTACGAATCCTCGATTCACGTAACCGGTAGCCATCTTTGGGTCGCGTTCCAGCGCCAGGCTGAAATTCTTCAGCGCGGGTTGTAATTCCCCGTTATGCGCATAAACGTTTCCTGCAATGAGCGGGAGATCCTTGTCGTTCTTCAGTATGGGCTCGTACTTGTTGACTAGTGCCAGCGCTTCGTCGAAGCGGCCGAGATAGTACAGGTCGTACGCGAGGTACACGACGCCCTCGCGGTCGCTGGGTAGCTTGGTCAGCACGCTTTCCCCCAGCTTCGCGGACTCAGCGTAATCGCCCTTGAAGAACAGATATCGCTCGCGCTCCCGCTGCACCTGCGCATTGGTGTTCATCTTGGCATTCGCGCGTTGCAGCCATTGTTGCGCCAAGTTGAGGTTGTGCGATTCCAGGGCCGCGTTCGCAGCTCCGGAGATGATCAACGGATTGGTCGGCATCAGCTGGTAGGCCGCCTGGTAATTCTTCTCAGCGCTCCCAAAATTCCGCACCGCGGTATACAGGTCTCCGAGCGCCAGATAAGACACGTAGTCTTTTGGATGTGCGGCTATGGCGCGCTGGAAGTAGGACTCCGCAAGCTTATTGTCTCCGGCATCTCGCGCGAGATAACCGAGGGATGAGAGAGCCTGCCGGTTATTCTTGTCGAGTTCCAGAATGTGATTAAACGTCTGCCGCGCTGAATCCTTCTGGCCCATCTTCCACATCAGCGTGCCGAAGTTCATCAGCGAATTCACATTGTTGGGGGCAAGCGACAGCGCTTCTTTCAAGTCGCGGTCTGCGGCCTGAAGATCGCCCGAGGCTGATTCCATGGCGGCGCGCAGACGCAGCATCTCCGGCCGCTGCTCATCGCTGACTTTCACCTGCTGAATCTCACTTGATGCTGCCTGCAATTGCTCTTTGGCGTGCGCGTCGTCGTCTTCCCGCCCGTAAATTTCGTACAGATTCAGGCGCAACTCGATGGGGTACAGCGGCCCCTCCGGCACGCTCGCCGGCAGATTGCTCAAGGCAAGCTTGTACTCTTGCTCAGCTTCTGGCAGGCGGTCCTCGGATTGAGCTTGGGCCGCCAGGATCGCGTGGAGGCGGTAATTGTTGGCATCGATGCGTCGCGCGGCATCCAGGAACTCCTTGGCATCGTCCGGACGGCCCGCATTAATCCACGCCTGAGCCGCGCTCAGGTTCAGCCCGATACTGCTCTTCGACGACCTCGCCAGGCGCGAATAAAGTGCCGCAGCTTCCTGCGGTCTTCCCGCCAGCTGATACGTATAAGCAAGTTCAGCCTGCGCATCGGCATTCTTTGCCGGCAACGCCTGCAAGGTCGCGATGGCCTCGTCGTACTTGCCCTCATCGCGATACTGACTGGCGACTGCGCGGAGCACTTCCGGATCCTTCGGACCTCGACTCCTGGCGAGATCCAAATACTTGGTGAACTGATCCTGCTGTCTGAGCCGCGCATACGCGTGGGCCATCAACAGCTCGGTATGTGCGGTGGGTTGCAGCGCGTCCGCTCGCTGCAGCAGAGGTAAAGCTGCCTTCGGGTCGGTGTTCAGCGTCAATTCGCCCGCCAGCTGCAGGCTGTTAGCATCCTTGGGATTTGCGGCGACTACCTTCTGCAGAAGCTGTTGAGCTTCCTGAGTGCGGCCCATCTTGGCGTAGGTCTGCGCCAGCCCGGCAAGACCCCGGACCGAATTGGGCTGAATTTTAAGACCGCGGTTAAATGCGTCGATGGAGAGCGGATATTTCTCGTTCAGCCGCGCGGCATAGCCCAGCAGAAACCACAGCTCCGGATTCTGCGGAGCTGACTTGGCGGCCTGCTCGGCATAGTTAACCGCGCCCGCGAAGTCATTCCGCTTCAATGCATCCTGGGCGGCGCGAGCCTGTCGCGCCACCTGTATGCCCGAACCCCAACTGAAATCATTGCTTTGGCTGGAACTGCCCTGTGTAGTTCCGGATTGCTTGGAATTGGACGGAGACTGGCCGTTGACGTCGAAAGTCTGGCAAGTCCCCCGGCTTGATAAGCCGAGGATGAGGACAAGGCAAAAGCTCGTGAGCGGAAACCGGCTTTTCACGTAGTCACCACACTCTGTAAAGAGACTTAGAAGACCGCGCATGGCGGCCTCCCGCATACAACTCAACTCCTGCGGTTCATTTCAGATGCCACGTCAAGGCCTAGGTTTGCTTCTCTCCTGCCGGCTGCAGGCGAATGCCGTAAACCTTGTAGGGTGATTCTGCCATCCAATGTGGCTGCCTAACCACAGGAGTGTGCGCCGCATGACGCCGAACCAAAGTTACTCTCGTCCAATTCCGCTGTTGGCGATTGTTCTAGTGGCCTTGGCTGTCCATGGACCTTTGTTGCTGATGCAATTGCCATCCGGGTCGTTTGACGCGAATTTCCATATTTTTCTCGCTTCCCACTACGCACATCACTGGTTTAATCCCTGGAACGAGAAATGGTTTGCGGGCTTTTCGCAAACCACATATCCGCCGCTGACTCACCAGTGGATCGCGATCGTGTCCAGCGTGGCCGGCCTGAAGATGGCCTACATGCTGGTGCAACTGGTCGCGGTTTTGTTGCTGCCGGTGGGCGTCTTTCGTTTCGCCAAGATCTGGGTGGATGAGCGTTCCGCTTCCTATGCCGCGTTGGGGACCATTTTTCTTGGAGCGTTGTCTTTCCTCGTCTACCAGGCCGGCCAGTTGGCGACGGTAGCCTCCGCCGCCTTATACCTGAACGCGCTGCCCTACTTCTTCGAATGGTCGGAAGAGGGATCGGGGCGTGCATTTTTCAAAGGAATCTTCGTAAGCCTTGCGGCCGCCGCGGCTCACCACGTCACTCTGATTTTTGGCACAGTGCTGTTCGCCGTGCCCGTGCTCTGGGTGGCCTTGCTGGATGCCCGTGATGGTCGCACCCGCGGCGCCACCGGAACAGTGGCGGGACGAGCTATCGCTTTCGCCGTAGTGGTCGCGATTGGGGTCGTGGTGGTGCTGCTGCCCTACTGGATGACTCTCATTCAACACCCAATTCACCAGATCCCCATCCCGCACGACAGCCGCAACAATTTCCTGTTGAACTCGACGACGGGCATCAACTACTTCCTGATTCCCTACGGAGCGTTGCTCATCGCGCTGCCTTTCATCTTCTGGCGAGGGGCATCAGTTCGCCGGCTGCGTCCACTTCTGTTCGGATTTTGGCTCACGATGATCTTCGGGCTGGGTGGCACCACGCCGTTGCCGAGATGGCTTCTCGGCCGCGCTTACGAGATTTTGACTTTCGAGCGCTTCACCTTCTGGGCCACGCTGATGGCGATGCCGATTGTGGGCTTGCTCTCGATCCAACTGCTCGAGCGTTTCCGAGCTAAAGCTGCGGTGGGCCTCGCCCTGGCAGCCGTGGTCACCATCGGTGCAGCCCTGTGGTGGTTGAACGCTAATCCTTATCGTCCCGCGGGTACGATCAACGTGCAGCCCGTAGTTGCATTTCTCAATCGGGATGGCCACGATTCGTACCGCTATCTCACGCTGGGCTTCGGTAGCGACCTCGCGAAAGTCTCCACCTACACCGACGCCAGCAGCGTAGACGGCGACTACAACTCTGCGCGTCTGCTGCCCGAAATGACCCACTACGGCTCGGCGCAGTTGACGAACGCGAAGTTCTACGGCTCAGCCGGAATGGCTTCTCTCCGCGCCATGCTCGAACACGCGAATCGTTACGGCTTGAAATACATCTTCGTTCACGATTCGTACTACGAGCCACTGCTGACCTTTATCGGTTATCGCAAGACGGAAACCTTCAACAACGGGGAAATCACCGAGTGGTCGAAGGACGATGTTCCCCCGGCGCACCGCATCCTATCCGACTCCGTTCCCCCCGCGTGGATGGGGCTGATGTGGGGCACGCTCCCCATCGGGGTGAGCATACTGGCGATTTTCATGGTTGTGCTGCTGCCTTCGAGGCGCGGACGCAGAACCATCGAGCCGCCGATCCCGATGCAAGAACCTGAACGACACTACGTAGCGCGATAAAACCGAGGAAGACAAATGAAACGAGCTCTGCCCATTGTCATTGTCTTGGTTGCGGTCACAGTCCTGTTGATATTTCTAGGCGCGACCTTTGGCCGGTCCAGCGGAACGGTCGGCATTGCGTCCGGCTCCGCTTTGCCGGGATTCAGTGAACATGCGTCCACTCCGGAGCAGGCCCTCTCGAATTTCCTGCAGGACATCCAGCGCCGCAATTGGGATCGCGCCTTCGCCAGCGTTGAGCGGACCAGTGACGCCGTAAACAAGCTGGACTTCATCCAGGAATGGACTGGAACTAACGGAGGACTCCGTTCATTTTCGAGTCTGGAAAAGTATGAGGCCCGGCCGCTGCACGCCACCAACTCCGAAGCCCAGATGCGAGTCCGCATGCAGTGGACGACCCCTGTCGGCCCGGTCGAAGACGTGCGCGACTTCCAATTGGCCCATCGCGGCGATGAGTGGAAGGTCGTCTGGAATCAGACTCCCCCGCCCAACGTTCCCGCCCAGATCGTTCCGGTGAATTACCTGCGCTGGGATCTGGTCAGCGGCACATCCAGTGATCAATGGGGATCGCACAATGTCGATTCGCCCCACGTGCGCATCGTGTCAATGAATGCGGTTGATTCGGCGGAAGGTACCGTAGTGATGGGCGAGGTGGTGAATGAAGATACGGTTCCGGCATTCGTGAACGTCAACTCTACTCTGGTTGACGCATCCGGCAATCCCATCGACGACGAGAGCAGCTTCGACAAGATTCTGCATATCCTGCTGCCCAAACAAGTATCCCCGTATCGCATCGATTTCCCGAACGCCAGCCTGGCCAAAGTCAAGAACGTCCGCATGGACGTGAAAGCCACACTGGTACCAGCCTCTTCTGATCCTGTTATTGGAATCATGAATCAAAAGCTCGAACAGGACGCCCAGGGCCGCTCCGTGCTGCATGGAGAAATATTGAACCAGACGGGCGAAACGGTGAATATTCCACACGTGATCGCCAGTTTCTACGACAACAACGGCAAGGTGATCTGGGTTTCCGATGGCTATGTGCAGCAGGCGCTGCTTCCGCAATCGAGTCAGCCGTTCGCGCTAGAAGTTCCGAAATCTGTTGCAGGGAAGGTTCAGAACTTTCATGTCGTCGTCAATCAATACAGCCTGCAGAAGTCCTAAAGTTTCGCTGCGCTGGATGGGCTTGTTCGCAGCGTTGCTGTCTCTCGCGACCGTCAGCCTGGCGCAGGACGTCGAAGTGCGCGCACCTTCTGGAGCGGTGGCGGGACAGCCAGCTTCCATCTCCACCACCGGCAGCGGATCTGCCACGTTCTACCTCGAGGGGCCCAGCATCGCCTTGAAGCGCGACGTGCAGCTCGGTCAGGGAACTCAGCTGAGCGCGCGTGAAATTGAAGGTGCTGGGCGATATGTCGCCACGATCTGCGCCAGCAGTTGCAGCAGTTCCGTTTTCTTTGTCGCGGCAGGGAAGCCTTCCACCCTGACATTCCTGGTGCACCCTTCGCGCGCGCCCGTCGGCCAGCCCGACATGATCAGCGGGGTCGCATTCCCGTTCGATGAATTTGGAAACCTGATCTTTACGCCGGAGACCGTTCAGTTCCAGATCAGTTCCAAAGACTCAAAGCTGGCGTCGCACAGTGTTGAAACGCAGAACGGGGTTGCGTGGTTTCGCACCAGCTCGGGCAAGTCTGCTGGAGCGGTGCAGGTGGCCGCGTCACTGAATGACGTGCAGGCAAGACGCGTGGTTCAGCAGGTCGCTTCTGATCCTTGCCGGCTGCAGATTAAAGCCCAGCGCACTCCAAAGGGCGTCGAGGTGCAGACCGACCCGGTGCGCGACTGCGCCGGAAATCCCGTTCCCGACGGCACCATTGTCACCTTCACCGCGAAAAATGGCGATCAAATCAGCACCGTCGATGCCCCCATCAAGCAGGATGTGGCGCGTGCTCGAATTGCAGCGAAAGGTCCCGTTGTCATCTCGGCGGCATCGGGCGTGGTAATGGGCAATGAGATCCGCGTAAGCGGGCAGTAGGCGAGGAGAGTTCATGATGGGAATACGAATCGCGATAGGTTGTGTGGCACTGGTCCTTGTGGCCGGCAATCTCAAGGCGGCGGATGCATCGCCCCAGGTCACGTTGAACGTGACCAAAGCTGCGCCAAGAACCGTCGAGCCACTCACGCAGCGCGCCGTGCTTCGCGATTACAAGTTTGCATGGACGAACCTGGCGCAGGCGCTGGAGTCGAATTCTACCGAATCGCTGAACGGACTTTTTGCAGGCAACGCCAATACCGCGCTCAAGGAGAAGGTGAGCACGCAGCGACAGAGCGGCCTCTCCTCCCGTTATTCGAACCAGAGCCACAAAGTCGACGCCGTGTTCTACGCTCCTGAAGGCGACGTAATCGAACTTCACGACACGGCCGAATACGACTATCAAGTCCTGGATGGCAGCAAATCCATTCACAGCGAGCACGCGGTTGTGCACTACGTGGTGCTGATGACACCCGGCGCCGATCGTTGGGTTGTGCGACAACTCCAGGCAGTTCAACACTTTTGAGGGATCCCGCCCGACGCCAACCACCCTCTTATCGACTGGCATCTAAATTGAATTCAGGTGTGCGAGCGGAGTCTACTTTTGTCTAAAAAACTGCTGGCGGTCGCGATTGTGTGCTTCATGGTGGGGACAGGCTGTACCACGCCCGGCGCGCGCCTCGTGCCGCATCAGAACTTGCAGGCGCCGAATGCCTGGCCCAAGCTGCTGGCCGTATATATGCCGTGGTTTGGAAATCGCGTGCACATGGATGTGGGATACGTCAGCTATGACCCGAATGTATTGCGTCATCAGATCGAGCAGGCGCGCCACATGGGCATCTCCGCTTTCGTGGTGGACTGGTACGGAGAGAGCCAGCCCTTCTCTGATCACAATTTCGCCCTGATGCAGGAGGCTGCCGACCAGAGTCATTTCCAGGTCGCGCTTCTCTACAACGAATCCGCCGACGAAGACGCGCAATCCACCGATGACGCCATGTCCGCAATGGACAAAGCCTACAGCGCGTACATCGGGCCGCAAGCTCCGCATCGCAGCGCTTATTTGACCTATAACGGCCACCCGGTGATTTTCATCTTCCCCAAGCATGGCCACATCGACTGGGATCGCATTGTTCAACACTGCCAATCATGGGAGTCGTCACCATATTTTTTCTATAAAGACGAGCCTCAACAGAAATATCTCGCCGACTTCGCGGGGCTTTATGCCTGGGTGCAGCCGGGCGCCAAGGGCTGGACGCCCGATGGAAGTAATTGGGGCGAGCAGTACCTGGATGACTTCTACAAAAACATGCGCAACAAGCATCCGGACAAGATCGCGGTGGGCGCCGCCTGGCCCGGCTTTGACGATTCAGGCGCGAAATGGGGACTGAACCGCCACATGCAAGCACGCTGCGGCCAAACCTTCGAAGATACGCTGCACCTGTACAACCGCTACTTCGATTCGGTTCATCCGCTGCCCTTCGTAATGATTGAAACCTGGAACGACTACGAGGAAGGCACCGCCATTGAGCGCCTCAACTTCGCCAAGTGCGGTCAGAATACTCCGTCCGCTGCAGGCGGCGACTGAAGTCTGGCCTGCAACCTCAAGCCTCACCGTGACATCCAAAGAACGCCGTTTCAGCATTCCACAATCACCAACAGGGAGCCCCACTGATGGAGCCTGTGCAGGAGTCGAGCAAGAGCATCCAGTTACTTTCCGAACTCGTCTGCAATAACGTCGCGGGTTCGAGCGCGTCACGCGGCGTAGCCATCAAGACGACTCCGACTCCTACGCCTCGACTGGCAGAGCTCACCGCCGTTCTCCGGCAGGAAGATCTCGAGGAACTCAGGACACTGGCAGCTTCCAATCACGTTCTCATCCGTGCCTTCGATTCGCTCGGCCCCATCCTCGATGTGGAAGGAAACCGGCAGGCCGCGGAATGGGTCCATGCCGCGGCTGAAGAAGAACGTTCGCGAATTCAGCATGCGCTGGCATTTTTGACTGAAATTTGCAACGCCCTGCAGCAGAGCGGATGCCCTGTCACGGTGATCAAATCTTTGGATCATTGGCCCGACTTGGGCAGTGATCTCGATCTCTACAGCGATGCCGAACCCGAACGTGTAGTGCAGGTGATGACCTCGGGGTTCCATGCGAAAGTCGATAACCGCAGCTGGGGCGATCGCCTGGCCAATAAATGGAATTTTGTGGTGCCCGGCCTGCCCGAGTTGGTGGAAATTCACGTCGGACGCCTGGGTCAAACGGGAGAACAGATTGCCGTCACCCGTTCCGTGTCCGCCCGGACGCGAACGGTAACCCTCGGACACTTCGCTTTCAACGTGCCTGCGCCCGAAGATCGCATCGTCATCAGTACGCTACAGCGTATGTACCGGCACTTCTACATTCGCCTCTGCGACATCGTGGACAATGCGGCGCTAATGGATCAGCACCTCGTCGACTTCGAATATCTCCATTCCCTGGGCGCTTCAGCTGGCCTTTGGGATGGCATAGCGACGTATCTGAATATCATCTCCGAGTACATGGAAGCCTACCGGGGGTACGGAGTTCCACTGCCCTCCCTGGTCACCGGATCGGCGAAGTTCGGCGCTGCCAAGGTACGTTTCCGACGTCAATTCCTGCGCGTTCCGATCCTGCCCCAGTCCATCCACCTGTATGCGGGCGAACTCAAGACTCTGTTAATGAATGGTGATCTCCGTAACAGTCTGCGCCTAAGCCTCTTGCCGGGTCTGGCGACGGCCGCGGCTTTGGAGCAAAAGCTCACAGGCAGCGACAAGGGCATCTGGTAACCTGGCGCCGCTCTCTATGTAGGGGATCACACAAACGGCACTACCCGGTTCGCTGGATTGCTGGGGCCCTGCCCCTCACCTAACGTCGAATCAGGCGTTTGTTGATGAACCTAGCTCGGAGCGCGCTAACCCCTGCTCGCCTCAGCTCCGTGCGCGATCAAAGCGTCTGTAAGCGAGATCGACATTAGGAGCATATCCGTGACCCGCATCTTGATCGTCGATGACAATCCCGCCGTACGGCGCTATTTGCGCGCCATTCTGGAGCAGCAGGAATCCTGGAAAGTCTGTGGTGAGGCCCGGACCGGCGCAGAAGCTTTGCATCAGGTGCTGGAGGCTACTCCCGACCTCGTCGTACTCGACTATCAAATGCCCGATTTGAACGGGGTAGACGTTGCCCGCCAGATCGCGGAAATGTTCCCTAAGCTCCCCATCCTGATGGTGACGCTACACCTGTCCACTCAGCTGTCGGATGCCGCCCGCGAGGCAGGAGTCCGGGGTGCCTGCGCCAAGCAGGACATAGGCTCAGTGGTCGAAGCCGTGGACCTGCTCTTGCACGATAAAACCTATTTTCCGATGAACTCAGCTGCTCCATCTGCCTGAAAACAGGGTTGATCCTCGCCACTTCCAACAATGCATTCCGGGAAATACAGGATTCCCTGTATTGGACCTGTGGATTCAACGGGATAGCCTCTGTTTTGGCTTAGGGGCGCGAACCTCTCGGCTGCTTGGTGTGTGCAGGTAATCCCGGTTATTGGTCAGGCTGTCACATCCGTTCAGGATAATATGTGGCGAATCGTCTGGTCGGTCTCCCCCGAAGGAACTGAAACAGAATGACAATTCGCATACTTTTGGTGGACGACCACCCCATTGTGAGGCAGGGGCTGAAAACCCTGTTAGAGGGTCATTCGGAGTGGGAAGTTATCGGTGAGGCCTCGGATGGTGCGGAAGCTATCGAGAAAGCTAAAGACCTTCATCCTGATGTCATGGTGCTCGATGTCACCATGCCCCGAATGAACGGTCTGGAGGCATGCCGTCTCTTGCGGCGCCAGGCGCCTGGACTGGAAATATTGTTCGTAACTCAGCACGACTCCCCGCAGATGATGCGGGAGGCTTTGGATGCGGGCGCGCGCGGGTACGTCGTAAAATCGAATGCCGCGCGGGATCTGCTCGCCGCTGTCGAAGCTGTAAGCCAGCACCGGGTCTTTACGGCCTTGCACGGCCGCACCGTCCCGGAACTGACCTAAGTTGTTAGAGCATTTTGCTCTGGAGAGGGCGATCATGAGACTAAGGATCCTGTTAGCAGACGACCACGAAATCGTGCGCCGCGGTTTGCGCGCACTTCTTGAAAAGCATGAGGGTTGGGAGGTCTGCGGCGAGGCAAGCGATGGCCGTGAGGCGATCGACAAGGCCTTGCAGCTGAATCCGGATGTCATCATCGTTGACGTCGGCATGCCCAACCTGAACGGCTTGGACACGACTCGCCAACTCCTGCAGCATGATCCGCATTTCAAGGTCATCGTCCTGACGATCACCGACTCCGATCAGGTGATCCGGGAAGCTCTCGACGCTGGCGCCCGCGGCTTCGTCCTGAAGTCGGATGCAGCGCGCGACCTCGTCTCCGCCGTTGAGGCCTTGCAGAACAAGCGCATGTTCTTCACCCCGCGAGTCAACGATCTTGTCCTTGCGGGATTCCTGGAGAAGGGCCAGACGGTAGCCCGGAACGAAACTCCCAAGCTGCCCACGCTGACTGCCCGCGAGCGCGAGATCACCCAATTGCTGGCGGAAGGCAACAGTTCCAAGGAAGTCGCGTCGCTGCTCAATCTCAGCACCAAGACGGTTGAAACGCACCGCAGCAACATCATGCGGAAACTGAGCTTCCACTCCATCCGCGACCTGGTGGTCTATGCCATCAAGAACAATTTGATCCAGATTGAATTGCCGCCGCCGAAGACACCCGCGGGGCCTACGGCGGCGTAGATAGCTAGTTCAACATCCCCGCAGCTTAGCGCATCGTCTCTCCGGGGTAGTACCCGCTACGCGTGCGCACAGTCAGATGGGTGTGTCCTGGGGTATGCGCGTCCACGCGAATCGCCTGATATCCCTTTCCAATGTTCGGGCCAGGATTGTACGCAATCGTGTACTGGGTGCGAATGTCGCGGGCCACGTTTCGGCTGATCTCGTTCACCTCATCCGCATTCTGCGGGAAGAAGGCCACGCCTCCCGTACTAGTCGCGAGATCTTGCAACGCTTGTCGTCCTGAGCGGGTCATCCCTTCGTCCGTTAATCCGATGGCGTAGACGGTTGCGCCTTTATTGGACTGCAATTTTCGCATCGCGTCCTGCAGCGTTTCCCTGCTCATATTGTCTTGTCCGTCGGTGATCACGATGAGGACTTTCTTGTTGAGCCGCGGATTGTTTCGCAGATGCACGCTGGATGCGACTACCGCGTCGTAGAGCGCCGTACTGCCGCGGCTCGAAGTCTGATGTAGAGCCGCCTCCAGCAAATGTGGGTCGGAGGTGAAGTCCTGGTCCAGATAGGGTGTCTGGCCGAAATTCACCACGAACACTTCATCCTCCGGATTGCTGGCCTTGATCAGGTTCATCACGGCTTCGTTGACTCGGGTGCGCTTGTCCCGCATAGAACCGGAGTTGTCGATGACAATCCCGATTGCAACCGGCACGTCTTCCCGTTCGAACGAGGTGATTGCTTCGGCTTGCCCATTCTGAAAAATCTGGAAGTCATTACGGGTCAGAGTCGTGACCGGGCGCCCCATCTCATCCACTACGGTCGCGTGCAAAAACACTTCCTGCACTTGCTTCTTGAAAACGAACCGGCTGTTGTCCTCCCCGGTGGGAGATTCGGGAGTGATGGAGGGACTCGCCGACTGCCCGTTAGCGGGCGCTTCCTCCGTTTCTTTTTGCTGCACCGAAGGCGGCGGTGGCGCGGTGCGCGGGGGGAGATCCATTGGATTGTCCTGCGCCCGCAGTGGCAGGCGCAAAACAACAGCTACGGCTGCGATCAGCAACAGCCTGATAGCAAAGCGGAGATAAGAGGTGCTGCCCAGTGCCATGGGTCCTCCGTGAAAACGGTTTGATGCCGATAGCAGCAAAAGTGCCTACTGAAAAGAAACGCACGTTCGCCGTCGGCTAAGGAATTTCCTGAGCACCTTCGGGATTTCATGTAGGCGGGAGCGACTGCTCTTGCGCCTTATTCAGCGCGCCCTCGGTTGTGTCGGAAAAACTTACACGAGCCACCGGGAACTTCTCCTGCGAAGTCGTTTATACGAAGGCGGGTAGGAGTTTGGCATGGTTTTTGCTTTGACAAAAATCAGCAGAACTAGTGAACGTTCCTTTTGAGCACCCCGGAGGAAGTGATGCTTCGTATTCTCATTGCTGACGATCACGAGGTCGCCAGGCGCGGAATTCGGGCCGTGCTCGAAAGCCACCCTGGCTGGGAGGTCTGTGCTGAGGCCAAGGACGGCCGGGAGTCTGTCGAGCTTGCGGCTGCGACTAGACCTGACCTGGTTTTGCTCGATATAGGGATGCCGAACCTCAACGGCCTGGAGGCTGCTCGCCAGATCCTCGCTACCGACCCCGACGTAGCCATCCTGATCCTGACGATGCACGACTCAGACAACGTGGTCCGTGAAGTACTGCGCGCCGGTGCTCGAGGTTATCTGCTCAAGTCGGACGCCGGCCGTGATCTGGTGGCCGCCGTGGAAGCCCTCCAAAGCCAGCGTACATTTTTCACCACTCGTGTCAGTCAGATGGTTCTGGACGGTTTTCTCGATCGCGAAAAGGCCGGTCACAGCTTCAAGAGGGAGGATTCCACAGAGGTCTTGACCTCTCGTGAGCGCGAAGTCATTCAGTTGCTGGCGGAGGGAAAGACCAGCAAAGAGGTGGCCGTCGCCCTCAATCTGAGCGTCAAGACGGCGGAAACTCACCGTACCAATCTCATGCGCAAATTGGGCCTGCACTCCGTGGCCGACTTGACGCGATACGCCGTCCGCAACGGCATCGTGCAGGTGTTCTGAGTAATCCCGCGCGCAAAATTGTTTGTGTCTACAGCCTACGCTGGATAGACTGGCGACCATCTTCTACTTAGGCTGAGCCCGGAATGTGCCCACGCCAGCCTGCAAGGCCAAGCCATCCAAAGCGGAGAAGAAAACAACTATGCTCTGGACGATCGCAGTCGTGCTGCTGATCTTATGGCTGCTTGGAATGGTCAGTTCCTACACCCTCGGCGGATTTATCCACCTTCTGCTTGTGCTTGCGGTGATTGTTGTACTCATCCGCATTATTCAGGGTAGAAGTCCTGTATAGGAGCGGGGTTCACTCCATATCCACGCAAAGCACGCCAAACATTCCCCTCGCGCCGACATCTCATCCTTGCGGGAAGTGATGCGCAGACCTCCGCATGCCACCACGACCCACCCGCGTCGCAATTGCTCTTAAATCGAGAGGAGAGACACGATGAACAAGGATCAAGTGGAAGGCAAAGTGAAAGATATCGCTGGCCGCGTGCAACGCCAGGCAGGTGAGTGGTCCGATGACCCTGAACAGCAAGTAAAGGGCGCGGCAAAACAGGCCGAGGGCAAGGTCCAGAACGCTTGGGGCAAGGGCAAGGATGCTGCGAAAGACGCGGCGGACCGCTCCCAATCCAGCGCCAAGCCTTCCCAAAACGTCAGGGAAGACGAGAGCGACACAAGACGCACCGGCTAGTTCGTAAACCTCGGCTGCCCGGGAGCTGTGGCCAAGCCTTGGCAGCCGAGATCAAGCTGTTCTACATGAACTTACGCAATCCATCCCTAAAAAAACTCCGCATTGTGAACAGGTATTACTTCTTTCCGTGATCCCTACCCCACTGTATGTTCCCCGGCATAACGACAGGCTTAAATAGGCTCATCACGAGGAGACAAGAAGACAATGGCTACCAAGCCCTTGCAAGCCGCTTCAACCAGCAACCCGCAGGAAATGTTCGAGAGTGCCCTCTCGGTAGTCACAGAGCGCGGAAGCCGCAGCCGCCGCATAGCCGCTCGCACCCCTATCGGTGGGCACCAGTCAGAACAGCAAGTGGAAAAGCGCGCTCTTACCGATGCCGCCCGCGCGCTCGCAATGTTATGGAAGGTTTCCCCCAATCTAGTTCGCTAAGGAGGTTGAGCATGGTTCGACCTGTTGGCGCTTTTTTACTGCTATTCGCTTTGCTGAGCCTGATTGTTCATCAGATCGGCATGTTTGAGATTCTGGGAGCAGCTGGAACCGTTTTGCTGGCCTGGGATATTGCGCTGGCGCGCTTCTCCAAGACTCCGCATCCGGCCGGCAGTCTTCGCGATCCGCTTATCTGACACTCCCCATTACATTTGGATTGTCTAGACATTTGGATTGTCTAGGCAGCGGAGCTTCGCGGCAACAGCGGCTTGGGCACGTTTTCGCGTTGCTGTACATTGATCTCGCTCACCGCTGTAATTAAACTCGCCGCCCACCGGTACACGTTGTACTCCTCGATCGTGTGACGCATGTTTCGCATGCGCATCTGCTTCTGTTCGGGATCCATCTCCAGCCCTGCCCGAAGGGCCTCTGCCATTTGATCGATGTCGTAAGGATTGACTTGGAGGGCGTCGCGCAATTCGTGCGCAGCACCCGTGAAGATGCTCAGGATCAAAACTCCGCTTTCGTCCTGGCGGGCGGCCACGAATTCCTTGGCCACCAGATTCATTCCGTCGTGCAGGGAAGTAACCATACACAAGTCCGCGGCCTTGTAATACGGGCGAATCTCTTTATGGCTGTGCTGGCGGTTCAGCAAAACGATGGGTTTCCACTTATCTCTCTGAAAGCGCCAATTGATTCTTCCCGCTTCCGCTTCGACCTCTGCATCAAGGTCGTGATAGCGCTTGAGGTGGCTCCGGCTGGGCGCGCCAATTTGAATCAGCGTGAACTGTCCCTGGTACCGCGGATACTTTTCGAGAAAGCGTTCCACGGCCAGAAAGCGTTCGAGAATGCCTTTGGTGTAGTCGATGCGGTCCACTCCAACCGCCAGGAATAAAGCGTCGACATCCAAACTCTTCAGTAAAGCAGCACGGGCTTCCACCGGCGATTCTTCCGGTACGTTCTCGGATATATCCACGCTGATCGGAAACGGCCGCGTGGTGGTGCAGTGCCCAACCCGCTGCACCGAGAAGTGCTCCCAATCGATTCTCGATTCAACTACCCGGTCGGCTGTCTCAAGGAAGTTATTGCAATGAGACTGCAGATGAAACGCGACAAGATCCGCACCCAGCAAACCGTCGAGTAAATCACGCTGCCACGGGCAGATCCCAAACGTCTCGGGATTGGGCCAGGGAATGTGCCAGAAAATGGCGACGTGAGCGTCGGGTCTTTTTTGTTTGATCAGTCTCGGCAGCAGCGCGAAATGGTAGTCCTGTACCAGGACGATAGGATTTTCAACGCCGCGCATCTCCTCCAGCACCGCCTCGGCGAATTTCTGGTTGACCTCCTGATATTGCTTCCAATCTCGGTCCCTGAAGATGGGCCGTGTATGCGCGATGTGGCAGAGCGGCCACAGGCCTTCATTGGAGAATCCGTAGTAGTAGCCTTCTTCTTCTTCCTTCGTGAGCCACACGCGGCGCAGAACGTAACGCGGATCGTCCGGAGGGACCGGCAGACGGCCATTGCGATCTGCAATCTCTCGATCGGCTGCTCCGCTGCCATGTGCGACCCAGGTGCCATCACAGGCGCAGAGCACGGGCTCCAGCGCAGTCACCAACCCGCTCGGAGGCACGACGACTTCCACTGACCGTCCGTGTCGCACATGCATGTAGGGCTCGCGGTTCGATACCACAAATAGCCGTCCAACGCCCAGGCGCGCTCGCACATCGGCGGCCAGCCTCTCTCGCGTCCATTGCGACTGGCCCTCCACTCGGAGGCGTGCTTCCCGCTGCGCAGCGTTGCGCGCCGTGTTCAGGCTTTCCGCAAAGGTCGCGACTTCCTTCGCCAGAGGTCGGAATAACTCCACATCGGGAACCCCGATTCTCGACGACGGCATGCGCCCCGTCCGCAGAGCCCACATCCAGTGCGCCGTTCGCGCGATGGGACCTTCGATGCTCCAGCGCACGATCAGCAACGTAATGAGCGCAATGAGCACAACATAGGCAAGGCCGCTCAAGAATGTTTCGCGCCATATGCGCAGCCCCTGCGACCGGATGTACTCTGCATCGTGCACCACGGCAAGCGTGCCCAGAAATCTGTCGGGAGAACGCAGCGGCACAGCCGAGATGTGAACGTGTCGATCGCCGAGCTTCTGGAAAGCCTCGATCTCCCGGCCTTCGTGCAGGCTCTGCTGCACGACAGCTGGAGCACTCGGCAGCCTCGGCCCAAGATCATTCGTCATGGCGACGACATTTCCCTGCGGGTCGTACACCGCGAGACCGATCAGGTTCTCCCTGTTGGCGAAGCGTTGCACCGTTCGTCGCATGGTCTGCGTAGCGCCGCGCTCCAGGTCGCGCTCGACATTGCCGGCCAGGCTTTCGCCCAGCACCTCGGCACGCCGCTGCAGGTCGCGTTTTAGGTTTCGCTTGTTCCAGAGAACTTCATACTCGGACGAGCATAGGGATACGAGAATCACTCCCACGATCAACGCGATGATGAGCCTGGCGCTAAACAGTCTCATGCAATTGACCAGCAGAATGGACTTGGCGGCACGCCATCGGGACGGCTCATGAAGAGCCCCTCTCAGAAGTATTTCGATGCCAAACACACCCGGCACGGCTGCCGACACAATGCGTCGCGCCCTGTTCTGTAGAGACTTACGCCCGCTTCCCGTACAGAAATCACTTGATGGACCCCTTCAAGCCCGGGCAGTAAAAGGTCTATAGAGCCTGCAAAAGAGCATGCCGCTGGCCGAAAGATCGCGACCTGCTCTAGCCAGATTTGATGAAGTTCGCGTCGTGGTTGCCATGGCTTCGTCTTTCGGGAGTGTCGTATATGGGTCGACTGACGAACCTTATCGCCGCGTTCTTCCTTGCCGCCGTGCCGTGTGCGCTCGCTCAGCAGCCCTCCCCTAACCCACAGACACCGGAAGATGCATTCCAGACGCGCGAACTGATTGCATGGTCAAGCCTGCAAAAACCTCAGCCGGCACCGCAGCCCTTGCCCCCGCGAGATACTCCGATTCCTCAGCCCGGGGAGCAGCCGGATCAGCAAGCAAAGGCGCCCGGCAATTCTCAAACCGAGCCGTCTCCTGCTGACTCTTTCACTGGCAAGATCGTGAAGGATGGCGCTGAATACGTCCTGAGGGGAGCCGGCAGCACGACGTATCATCTGGATCAGCAAAGTGAATTGCAGCGCTTCGAGAATCAGAATGTGCGAGTGACCGGAAAACTGGAGACCGGCAGCAACACCATTCACGTAGTGAAAATAGAACTGCTCTCTTAGCAGTTCACTCAGAATAGTTAGATAAGCCTGCCGTCGCGGCAGGCTTTTCTCATGGTGGGACCTCAATCTTTAATCTTTCCGGCTGGAATCGGAAATGTCGATCACGTGAAGAGTGTTGGAAACAGAGTCCATCGTGGCCGTCACTTTTACTCTCTTGCCTTCGTAATGCCCGGCTTTTTTCTGATCATCCAGCCTGTATGAAGTGTGAGCAGTCGCATTCCTGAGAACGAATTGGCTCCCCAGTTTCACGATCCTCCCGTCAAAACTGCGCGCGGACGGCAATGTGCCTGCAGGTTCGCTTGCACGGTCCTGCGGGATGGAATCGGCCTCGCCGCTCGGTGGATTACTTGAGGGTGTTTGCTGCGCGACTGCCCCGGCGGTGCAACCAGCTAAACCCAACAACAGAAGAGTCGATCGAATTCGTCGCATAGGAACCTCGAACCAGCAGCGAATATCAGGGTGCAATCCACCAAAGGATCTGGCGGCCTCTGTGGTCACGTTGTTTGTTGCCCAGGAGTAGCGTCGAGACTCCAGAAATCTCGCCGAGTTGCGCCCACACCGTGGCGAATGGCGGAATTCCACAGCTGGGTGGTGACTAGTACCAGATTCACCTGAGTGCCCTAACGCGGCGTTTCGCTTAACTTCAACTCACTGCTACCCCACTTCGTGCTGCTGAAGGATTTGCCCTTCCCGCGACGTCGGTTGGAGAATCAGTATGCGCATAAGCGAAACCGCCGCCTACGCGATGTACCCTCGCACTGTCGCTCTTCCGGAGGTGGTTTGTGCATTGAATCGCGCTGGTATCGGCAACGAAGACATCTGCATGGTGCTCTCGCCCGCACACCCCGATGCCAGTGTGTTCGACGGCGAAGCGGCTTCCAGCGCTCGCATGATCGCCTGGTTTTCGGAGTTGGGCGCGGTCTTCATTCCGACGGTCGGGTTCTTCATTCGCTCGCAAGCCTTCTTCCCACCCTCGTCCACCGAGCAGAGCTTCGCCGGTCTGTCTCGCGGTTCAAAGACGTTGCTGAATCTCGGTTTTCCCCAGGAAGAAGCCAAGCGCTTGGGACGCGAGCTGTCGGATTTTGGAGCGCTCATTTACATACCTTGCTCCGAGAGTGCGAAGGCGGAGACCGCTATCCAAGTGCTCCAGAATCTGGGTCCGCGCGAGGCGTCTACGCTGGGGCCGGCAAAGGCCGCTGCCGTCGCTGCAGCCGCATAGCCGTCTGACAGGCGTATAAGATTTTCCCTTCATCGCGTGGAACTGGGCAGCTCTATTCTCCCCCAAGTAGCTGGAAAAACTCATACTTATCTCATAATCAACAAAGCTGGCAGAGTACATGCAAGCACTGCCAATAAGAGCGCATGGGTAGCGTTTGCGCTAGCGTGCACCGGAGGCCAAATGAACACACGGCGGATCTGGATTGAGATCGTTCTGGTGGGTAGCGCCATTTCCGTCGGGCTCGCGCTCTTGCTGGCCAGCCTCGGTGCGGCCGCTGGTATTCCGGAAGCTAGCAACGATGCACTTCAGGCAGCGCCTGCGGCTTCACAAAAAGCCGCTCCTGCAGAACAGGTGTTCAACGGCATGGTCACGTGTTCCCGCTGCGGGGCCAAGCACTCTCCCGCTCTGCAACGCCCGGCAACCGTTTGCGTCAGAGTTTGCGTACATGGCGGGGCCACCTTTGCGCTGGTGAGTGCTGACTCGTCCTATGCCCTACAGGGCGACTCCCAGGTCTTGAAGCCATTCGCCGGAGAACGGGCGCGTGTCACAGGAACCCTCAGCGGCCACACCATTCTGGTTCGCTCCGTCACCCCCGAGACTTAGGCGAATCTTGTGTAGGGGTCTCGCCCCGCTGGCGAAGCGGCGTGCCGCGCATGTGCCGCTGAATATTCCTCCATCCCAAAGTACTCAATCCTCCGGATACACCCTCCACAGGCTCACCCCCATACTCAAGCTTGTTGTCGCCACCAGCTTGTTAGCGACAGTTGAGAACGCGAAATCTACAAATATGGGTGTGAGGTAACTATGAAGTCGATCGGGAAACTTACATTGCTTGCAGTAATTCTATGTTGCGGCGCGTGGGTAGCCGCCCAGAGCTCACCGTCTGGCGGAAGCACCGCCCCCTCGGGCAGCTCCGGCACAGCGGGACAAAGTTCAAGTTCGGGCAGCTCCGGCACAGCGGGACAGAGTTCAAGTTCTGGCAATACCGGCACGCAGTCGGGCACAACTCAGACGAGTCCCGGCTCGACGTCACCAAGCGGGACCTCTCCGAACGCAACTACCCCTGGCTCTACATCCCCCAACGGGACGCCCATCCCCGCCACGCCGGGATCCACCACCCCCCGCTCGACATCGCCGGATTCGACCACTCCAGGTTCTACTTCGCCAAACGGCACTCCGAATACGACTAGCCCAGGCTCGACATCGCCCAACGGCACCCCGAACACCACGACTCCGGGATCTACTTCGCCGAACGGGACACCGAACACGACGACCCCTGGATCGACTTCGCCGCAAACCACGGCTCCGGGTAGCACACAACCTTCAACCACGCCCCATGGCAGCTCATCCTCACCATCTTCGACTAACGACACCAGCACTCCTCATTGACACCAGCACTCCTCATTGAGGAATTGCGAGTTGTCAGACTAAAGCGGGCCAACTTGGCCCGCCTTTTTTTCTCCCGCCGAGGCGAACATTTCTCGCATCTCAGCCTTGCCAGGAGATTCCACATGCTTCCATACACGCTACGGGCTCCAGTGGAGCCCTCTCCAACCCCCGTCCAGGATCCAATCGATCCTCCCGAGAATCCAGATGTCCCAGTGCGCGAGCCTGAGCCCGACGACCCGAATCAAGTCTGACCTCTGGTTGCGATCCGGAGCCTGCATTTGGAGCTACAGAGAACCGCCGATTGTCCGCAACATACCCAACGTCAATACTCATGGAAGATGAATGACGTTGATCTTTAGGGAATGCCTGCACATTCTGCCGTCGCATTCCATGGCTAGAAGAGCAAATCAAAAGGAGGACTCATGGCACATTACGGCACGCTCCAGGACGCACCTATCTTCGAGGCGAACGAGGACATTCGCGGAGCCCACGTATACGGATTGAACGACGACAAGCTTGGTAAGATTGATGATGTAATTTTTGATCACTCCACAGGAGACATTCGTTACGCCGTGGTCGACACCGGCGGCTGGCTGCACAGCAAAAAATTCCTCGTCCCTGCGGATAGGCTGCGTGCTTCTGCCAGACACGAGGATGACTTTGAGGCGAATCTCAACAAGGAACAGATCGAGAGCTTTCCTCCATACAACCAGTCAGATCTGGAATCAGAAGACAAATGGGCTGATTACGAGGATAGGTATCGTGCGAAGTGGGTGAACAGCCCCGTGCAGCATCGGGCAGAAACCGACCGCAACATTACGCCCACCACCTACCAGCAAGCCGGCAATCTGAATTCGGAGCGTGCAGAAGCCGCTACGCAAGGATTTCCGCCACCCAGAATGCCGCAGTCCACGACTTCGCGCCGGGCGGATCTGGAGGCTTCCCGTACTCCTACAGAACGAGCTGTGCCAGCCGGAACCGATTCCGTGGTGATTAACAACAGCGCCAATGGCATCGGCGGCCGCTGGGACACGTTCCAAAGCCGCCTGCGCGAGCGCCGCAAGGAAGTTGTCTCGCAGTGTCAAACCTGCTCGGATCTGGGTGCGACCAAGCGGGGCACTGAGAGTGCTACGACCCTGAGAAAAGCCGTCTAGCGCAAACCGAAACTCTACCCAAAGCCCGCCTGTCATGCAGGCGGGCGTGTGGGATGTCTGCCTCCAACTAAGGCTTTCGCCCTAGTCTCCCTGCGGAAGCTCATGCATCTTAGTTCCACGATGATTGCTGGGAATCCCAAATCCGGGCGGAGGATTGCGACGCTCGCCATCGTACTGCTGGTAGCGATTGTAGTGGTTCTGACTCTCGTGGGTTTGCGAAAGCGAAACTCCCCGGTGAACCATCAGCCGCTGCATCCAGCCAGCGCAATTTCACAGCTCGGGAAATCCTCAGCGCCCGGAATTCGGGGCCAGTTTCCACAGAGCTGCTAAGGCTTTTGCAGCATCGGAAAGGGCGCGCTTTTCAGCTCCGTTGGCGGATTCGCTCTTGCAGCAGGGCCTCTGCGCAATCGGCGTTCTGCGCTGCGACACCCTCCCCGTCAGTTCGGCTCTATGGATGTCGCCTACGGCATTCTCGAAAGAACGCCGCAAATCGCTGAGAACTACCTGCTTTGTGTCCAAAGCCTTGACTATCATTGGGAGGTCACGATCTTTCTTGGAAACGTACTAGCGAGTCCGTCTGTGCGACGCAGGGGAATGCATGCCGCGCTTAAATCTTGCCCGATTACGCTAGGCTAGGCCGCGGCGTTCACATCTGGGACAACACAATTCCTGAGCGCCCGTAAGGCATACAAAGCGTCGTCAAGCACCTGGTCTTCTTCAATGTGGTCGCTTTTGATCACGAACAGCTGCTTTACCCGGTCAAGGATCGCTTTTTCGGCGGCATCAATCTTGCCCGGAATCTTCTCCAGGTCACTCTCAAATAGTGCCGCTTGGTAAAGACTGTGCCAGGCCAGAGAAGAGTCAGACGAGTTCCCTGAGGAAGGCTTCTTCATGGGTTTGATCCTTTTTCGAACAGGCTTACAATGCATGCCTAACGCTAGGGAGGGTAGCCTGAGTTAGGCAGCGTCGGCATCAGGTGATCTCCGTATTTTGCACAGCTGTCTCTAAGCAAAAAGAATGGGAAGGGCGCAGGCGCGCCCTTCCACTCGGGATTATCTCAGGCTGCCCGGCGAGTGCGGTTGCCGCTGGCTCTGCGTCTAGGCGTCTCCTCCGCACCTTCGCCTTCCTCTTGGCCCTCTGCCTCTTCTTGGGCTTGCGAGTTGATCTGCTCAGCTAACTGCGTCAGTTTCTCGTCGGTCTCCTTCTCTTCTTCAAGAGTCTGCTCGAGTAGGGGAACGTGCTCGTCTTCGCCCAGCAACTCGGCAAATTCGCGGACGGTCCCGTAGCCGGCAATTTCGTAGTGCTCGACGCGCTGTGCAGCCCCGATGAGGGCGGCGTCCATGATGGACCCCTCGTAGTCCTCCTTCATCGTCTCCGCACCTTCCTTCACCAGTCCTTCCATCCCCAGGCACTTCTTGCCTGTCGGTTTTTCCTCCAGCATCTCGAAGATCTGCTCCAGCCGCGAAACCTGTTCCGAGGTCTGCCGCAGATGTTCCTCAAAGGCCTGCCGCAACTCGGGGCTCGAGGCAGCTTTCGCCATCTTGGGTAGGGCTTTCGTTAGCTGGGTCTCGGCATTGTATAAATCCCGAAGTTCCGCGACGTATAACTCTCGCATTGCATCGTTGGCCATTCTGTTCCTCCCGTTACTCAGTTCCAGGTGAGCGGCCCGCCCTTCACTGGTCTCTATTCTGAAAAGTAAGTTTTCTCAAGGGCTGCAAACAATACCCCAGATGCTGTACCGGGTTTTAGGCCTGTATTCGCTATTTCGGCGAGGGCGCCTGCGTCGACTGGGGTTCTTCCTTATGGCCGAAATCAAGGCCGAAGTGAGGTTCACTGCGTGTGCCGGTGATCTTGAAGGGGAGTTCTGTTCCGGCTCCGTTTTTGTGAAAGAACGGGTCGAGCGGTTTCAGAAGAATCGATTTCCATCCCGTAGTAGTTTGCGACAGCTTCGCATCCATCCGCAGCTTTCCATGGAAGTCGAACTTGTTGCCGTCGAGACTGTATTCTCCCGTCATATCGGCGTGGGTGCCGGGAATCTGAAACTGCAGAGAGGAGAAAGACAGCAACCCGTTGTTGAGCACGAAGGTGCCTCGCAAATCAGTGGGGACAACGATCTCAGGCGAGTTCTTGATCAGCTTGGCTTCCCCCATTCCGCGCAAACTGAAATCATCGATGCGCTTCTGTAATTTGTCGTTGCTGAAATGTCCGCCGGAAACATGAAACTTGCCCCTGAGTTCTAAGCGGACGGAAACATCGCCCGCTCCTGGCGGCAGGTGCAGTTCAGTGTTCATGGCCACCGCCCCTGACATAATTGGCGGATCAGTTCTGACGCCCAGTCTCAGCAGGTCTTCAATAGCGGCCCGCGGCATGTGAACATGCAAGAGAATGTCATGTCCGGGCGCGTTTGCCAGATGTTCCACCTTGCCGCTCGCGGTAAACGATGAATGCAGAAAGCGCGCCTTCACCGGTTCCAGATACGTGTCACCGTCCGTGCCGTCGACAATCGCGTGAAAATCCGTATGAAGAGGAACTGGATGACGGCTGATGTTGATCCGGAAATCGGGAGTGTCGGTCTGCCCATTTACTTCGATCCGGCCTAACGTGCCGCCGTACTGCCCGGTCGAAGACAGAATCCCCGCGATTCCTTTCAGGGTTCCCAGATCCGCATTGGTGAATGAGTACGTGCCCACCACCGCCGAATCGCGAGGGCTAGTCTCATTCAGCGGCCCGAATAGTCCTGTGGATCGAATATGCCCGACAGGTTTGGGATTGAGCAGCGTGGCCTGGAACTGCAGTGGCTTGGCGGGACCAATGTCCTGCAGTTGCAGGTCCGCGATATCGAAGACTAGCGGCATTTTTCCGGGCTTAATTGTATTGATGACCAGCCGCGTGTCGGTGCACAAAAACTGAGTCACAGCAATGGACATCTTGCCGCCCCGCCGGCGCATATTGCTCATCTGCCGGCGATCTTCTTTGGGTGGGATGTTCATGGTGAGACCGTCGACAAAAATCGTATTCACGCGCATAGGCTCGCGGAAGAGGTCCCGCAGCGGAGTATTGAATCGGAACCCCCGAATCTCCAGCAAGGGTTGCACTCCCGCTAACGAGGGATTGGGATCGCTGGCGCCAAATATCTTCAATCCCTTTCCGTCCACGTGCAGGCCATCCATGATCGAAACGTGAAGCTCCGCCAGTTCAACTGGGCTTTTGAATCGCGTCGAGAGTGTTTCAATAACCCTGGTGCGCAGGATTGGTTCGGCACGAGAGATTGCGATCCGAATGCATATCAGAGCAATGGCCAATAAGAGGAGGCAAATTCCGAGAATCCAGAGCCATAGGCGACGGCGGCGGTGGCGAGGGGGGAGCAGCACCGGTCCACCGGGAGTCTGCGACGGCGCTGCGGAAGGCGCGGCCAAGCCCTAGGTGTAGCCATCCCCTGGCTGGAAAGGAATCAGGTCTTTCCTGCACCATGTTCGTGCCCTTGGGACCCTCATCATTGGTGTGAACAGAAACGATTTTGTAGCGCCTGAAACGCTTCGTGGCGCAAAGAAAAGTGCCCAGAACGGCGCGGGCGCGATGTATCATTGCCGCGTCTGCAGTCTAATCGCGCTCTAAGGCGGTAAGGAATCATGGTTATCGCGTCCCCTAATACGACGGCAAGCACGGCCTCGGCACCCAGCACCGGACAAAGCTACGGCGCTCCTCTGGCGACAGTAACAACGCTGTTCTTTATGTGGGGCTTCCTAACCTGCCTGAATGACATCCTTGTGCCGCACCTGAAGGCAATCTTCGACCTGAATTACACCCGGGTCATGCTGATCCAGTTTGCGTTTTTTGGGGCGTACTTCATCTTTTCCATTCCCTCAGCAAAGATTATCGACTGGATGGGCTACCAGCGCTCCATGGTTCTCGGCTTGCTGACGATGGGAGTGGGTGCATTCCTGTTTGTTCCGGCAGCGAGCGTTCCCTCATATCCACTGTTTCTCGGTGCATTGATTGTGCTCGCAGCCGGCATCACCTGCCTGCAGGTAGCCGCGAATCCTTATGTGACGGTGCTAGGCAAGCCCGAAACCGCCTCCAGTCGATTGAACCTCACGCAGGCGTTTAACTCGCTGGGTACATTTCTGGCGCCTTTTTTCGGAGGGCTCCTCATTCTGAGTTCTGCGCCCAAAACAGCGGATCAGATCCGCGCTATGGCTCCTGCGGACGCCTTAGCTTACCGGTTGCACGAAGCCGCGAGTGTGAAGACACCATACGTGGGATTGGGGATCGCCTTGGTGCTGCTGGCCGTGGCCATCGGCGCTTTCAAGTTGCCGAAGATCGAGCACGCCCAGCACAAAGTCGGGGAGAAGGTGAACGATTCCATCTGGAAGCATCCCAACCTGATCTTTGGTGCGATCGCGATCTTTGTTTATGTAGGTGCGGAGGTTTCGATCGGAAGTTTCCTGGTCAATTATTTCGCTCAGCCGGAAATCGGTGGCCTCACTGAAAAAGTCGCTGCCAGCTTCGTCGCGTTCTACTGGGGAGGAGCCATGGTGGGACGCTTCATCGGTTCTGCCTTGCTGCAAAAAATGAAAACAGCCGGCCTGCTCGGGATCTGTGCGATCTGCGCCGCTGGCCTGGTCGCAGTCTCCATGCTGACCTCGGGCCATTTCGCCATGTACAGCATCATCCTAGTCGGCCTGTTCAACTCCATCATGTTCCCTAGCATCTTCACGCTCGGGGTTGCAGAACTCGGTCCGTTGACCGGAGACGGATCTGGGATCATGATCATGGCGATTGTCGGCGGCGCCATCATTCCGGTCGCCCAGGGATGGATCGCCGACCACATTGGCATCCACCATGCTTTCTTCCTGCCGGTGATCTGCTATGTGTACATTCTCTTTTTCGCACTGAGCGGATCGAAGCCGAACAGCGAGCGCTACGCCCGGGCTTGAATAAAAAACATGGCACACATCGCCCTGTGTGTGCGGGATCACTGACAAAATCGATATTGTGTATCATCGTTACGGGGTCACCTTTACGTTACGATCGGCGACCGGGAACAAAGCATGGTGCTGGTAAAAAAGCCGGGACAAAAACCGCAAGTGGTCACACTGAAAGCAGTGGCGCAGCATCTTGGACTGACTCCGGGAACCGTATCCGCAGTTCTCAACGATTCCCCTTCGGCGCGCTCCATACCCCAGGAGACCAAGAATCGAATCCGCGCGGCTGCGCAGGAACTGAATTACCGGCCGAATTTCTTTGCGCGTACGTTACGCAATAAACGCACGTACACCATCGGCGTGATCGCCGAAGAAATTGGCGATTCCTACAGCTCACCCATCATCAGCGGCCTCGAGCAGTATTTGCGCAAGCGCGACTACTTCTTCTTGACCGTTGTGCATCGCCACGATCAGGCACTCCTGAGCCGCTACGCGCAGTTGCTGTCCGAGCGCGGGGTCGAGGGCATCATCACCGTGGACACTACCGTGCAGGAAGCCCCTACGCTTCCGACCGTTGCCATCGCCGGGCACAAGAAAGTAAAAGGCGTGACCAACATCGTGCTCGATCACCATCAGGCAGCCGTGCTTGCCTTGAATCACCTGAAGGATCTGCACCACGAGCGCATCGCCTTCATGAAAGGAAATCCCATCAGTTCGGATGCGAAGGATCGCTGGGACGCCATCTGCGAGGTCGCCGACCAGATCGGCATCAAGATTGATCCGGAGCTGACGGTGCAGATCGACACCGATGATCCCACGCCCATGCTCGGCTATCCCTTTGCCAAGCAACTGCTGGCCAGAGGAAAACCGTTTACCGCAATTTTTGCCTACAACGACATCTCCGCCATCGGGGCAATCAGAGCTATCCAGGAGCGCGGGCTCCGGGTCCCGCAGGATATTTCGGTCCTCGGGTTCGATGACATTCCCGGCGCCGCATTCCACACCCCCAGTCTCACCACCGTTCGCCAGCCGCTGAACCGCATGGGGGAAGTGGCCGCGCAGACGTTGCTGGAGCGAATCGAAGGCAATAAAGAATATCCAGGGGAGATCGCCATCGAGCCTGAACTGGCCGTGCGCGAATCAACGGCACAGGCACCCGGCTCCTGCTAGCATCGTAGGCTGCGTGGCCGATATCGATGCCGCGCCTCATCTATGCCTGCGTCCCTCACAGAGAGAACCCCGGCATCCGTCCGGTTGCTGACCTTGGCTGCGTATGTCTCATTTGTTCCGGTCGGTGTTGCCACCGTTCTGCTCGGACCCATGTTGCCCATCCTGTCGGCACGATGGTCTCTCAATTACGCGCAGGCGGGGGCTCTTTTCCCAGTGCAGTACGTTGCGTCGACGGTTGCGGTAGCGCTCTCCGGAGTGCTCGTATCCCGTTTTGGATTCCGGTTCGCCATCCAGGCGGGACTCTTGCTGGTGGCCGTCGGCCTTGGATTACTGATGGCTGGACCGCGGTGGCTGGCGGTGATCTGTATCGCGGCCTACGGAGCAGGAAACGGTGTAGCCGTCCCCGCCGCCAACTTAATGGTGGCGGAACTCAACCCCGCACGCCGCAGCGCAATTTTGAATTGGCTCAATTTTTGCTGGAGCACTGGTGCGGTCGCGTGTCCTTTTCTCGTGGCCGCTGCGGCCAAAGCGCATCACGTTCCTTTATTCCTGATGATGGTTGGGGCATCCGCGCTTGTGATCGCAGTTCTGTTTACGCTCGCTCCGGCGGTCGAGCCTCAAGCGGTTGCGCCTGCCGTTGGCGGCACCGTCGCTGTGATTCGCCGCCGGCTGTGGCCCTTCCTCATGCTCGCCGCACTTTTCCTCGTTTACGTGGGGACAGAAAACGGATTTGGATTTTGGGTCGCTTCGTTCGCCAAGAGCCTGGGCAGCCTGACTGCGACGATGGCGCTCATGACCCCGTCGTTTTTCTATGCAGCGTTAATGCTCGGCAGAATGCTGGCTCCCTTCCTGCTTCGCTCGTTTTCCGATATCAGACTGGCGCAGGCTGGCCTGATCCTGTCCTGTGCCGGCATGGCCGGCATGATCTTCTCTCACGAATTGTTGGGGGTTGTCGCGAGCGCTTCCGCCGCTGGGCTCGGACTCGCCGCCGTATATCCCATCACCATCTCACTCTTGTCGAAGGACTTTGCAGGAGCGTCTTCGCGCATCGGCTCCTTTATGTTCGTGCTCTCGAATGTCGGGGGCGGATTATTTCCCTGGATCGTCGGAGTCATCTCCAACGGATTCGGCACCTTGAAGGCTGGATTGTTTGTGCCGCTGCTGGGATGCGCGCTGATGTACGTTCTTTACCTGCAACGCTGGGATCAGGTCAGCCCGGCGGTACCGGAAGTAAGTTCATGATGCTCAATGGCCCACGAATTTTCCGCCTAAGCGCCACAAGCGCACAAGCCGGTATAGCGGGAACAAGGAATCAGAAAGTCGAAGCGCTGCCCACTCGCCCGGACCCGGCGTCAGCATCAGTTGGCTGAGGAATCGCACGCGATCTCTCGTGTTTTCCCGCAGCCGCATCATCAATCGGAAGTAGGCGACTGATTCGACGTTGAATTCCTCTGCGGCTGTGATGTGGCATTCAATTTCACCCGCTAGTGACTCTGTCTCCGGGTCGGATCCGAGATGGAGATCGGCAGCGGCCGGAATATCGACATGCAAAAGGCGGCTAGTCAGCAGCAAGCTCACCCGCACAATTCGCACGATGCCCAGCTTTCTCGCCTCTTCCGAAATCCATGCCCAAGTCAACTGCGGCATAGCCATGATTCTGGCCAGATCGCATAGCCAGATCAGGCGTCCCCAGACGTGCTTGGCTGCATGCACGCAAAGGATGAGAAACAAGTCTTCGAGCGCAAGCGTCTTCATCGCGCGCCCAGCTACGCTGATCGAAACCCCGCGGCGGAATAGATCGTCCTGCTTCCACTCAATGGCGTAGAACCTGGGCAAGATTGCCCACTGCACTTCCAGCAGGTTTCGTCCCGCTCGTCCATCGAACACGTATTCGTATCCCGATCGCACGGAAGCGCGTTGCTGGGCGGCGGAGAGGCTGGACTGCGGAAGATAGCCGAGTTCGCGTACCGCTTCCTGGATTGGGGCCAGGTCACGCGCATGAATGAGTAAGTCGATATCCCCTGTCTGCCGCAGCGCCATGTCGCCATATAGAAACTCGGCCAGCGCCACGCCCTTGTAGGACAGAACCTCGATTCCCTTGCTCGCGAGATGATCAACCAAATGGATCAGTGCGCGTGCGAGCAGCAGCGCCTTATGCACATTCGTTTGATAGAGTTGCGCCAGAATGCGCATCTCTGGCGCAGGAATCAGGGCTTCCGATCGCGACAACGCTTGGTAGAGAAGAGGCTGAACGCCATGCCGCTCAGCCAGATCAAAGAGAGCTTTCCAGCGCACGCGCGCCGATAACGATCGAATCCGGTCGGAGTTTCCGCGCGAAACCGCAGCGCACAAAAATGCCCATTCGGGATCCGGCGATGAAATGAAGACAGGGCTATCCTGCCTTGAGTCAAGGGATGGTGGAGCGCTCACACCACAGCGCCGGCAGCAGAACTATTCACCGGCGCCGCAACGGGCAGGATCTGGACCAGATTTGCCCCGGCTCGTTGCTTATTCAACATGTTCGCGGAAGGAATGCCCGTTCGGGCAAAAGACTTTTCGCAATCCTGCGACGAAGGCCCGCGCATATTTCCTTCCATATAGGCCAGCCCCGGACAACGTGTGCAGGAGCCAGCATGGCTGCAGGAGGAGCAGGTGGGAAGGTCTTTCAAGCGGATGGACCGCACTTCGTTCATCTGACTCGAATTCCGCCAAATATCCACGAAACGCTCGCGGCGCACATTGCCGGTTGGAAGTGGAAACTGCACGCACGGGAAAACGTCGCCGTAGGGAGAAACATAGCAAGTAGTGTGCCCTGCGCTGCACGGCCGGGAATCGAGATCCACTTCTCCACTCTCCGACGGGATCGCGCAGAACTCGTCGATATCGCCAACCACTGACGAATCGCGAAAAACGTCCCGTAGCGTCTGGGCATCCGCGCCCAGGCCGAGGATGGAGCGGTCGCCATCCATCATGGGTGTGATCGTTGGGTCGAGCGTAAAGTCCACTCCGATTTCATCAGCTAGATCCTGGACTCCAGCGTAGTCACTCCTGTTCTGGCGCATCAGAACATTGGCCATGACCACCTTGAGATCCTGCGCCTTTAGAAAGCGGACGGCCGAGAGCGATCGGTTGAGCGAACCTGGCACCAGGGTGATGGCATCGTGTACTTCCGGCCGATGCGAGTAGATGCTGACCTGAATCTCCTGAATCGCGAGATCGCGCAGCCGCGCTGCCTCACGTTCGCCAATCAGTAACGCGTTTGTCTTGAGCTTCACGCAGAAGCTCAAGCGGCGCGCGTGCTCGACAATTTCAAAAAAGTCCTTGCGCAGGAAAATCTCGCCGCCGCTGAGCGTCAGGGTCAGCACGCCTGCGTCGGCCATTTCATCGATCAAGCGCAGGATCTCCGCGGTCGTCATCTCACCGTGGTCGTGATGATCGAGATAGCAATGGACACAGCGCTCGTTGCAGCGGTAGGTAATGTCCAGCTGAACGGCGAGGGGAATGTTGAGCCGGAGGGCCTTTGCGGTGATCTCTTCAAGGACACCAATCATCGGCTGGCTCCTGCCTGGAGAATCGGTTCCGCTGAGATCTGCATGATCTCGTGATTGGCCAGTTCCCGGGCGAGAGTCTCAGCATCCTGCAGCGCCTGCGCAGGCTCCACATCAAACTCAATGCAAATCCGCTCTTCGACGATGCGCTCCAGAGGCGTAACCCCGTCGGCCGATTGCCACAAGATGGTGGCCGTCCTGTTCAGAGTAAACAGCGAGGAGTCCCGCCCGGACATGATCATCATCTCTCCATCCAGTATGCGGGCCGCAACTCGCGGATTCCGTGAGACGTAAAGGCTGCTCATCCGATTAACTCCCACACGCGGGCGTCGGGTACAAACGTGAGCCTGCAAACGCGAACGTGCTGCACGAATTCGAATGCGGAATGGAACAAAGCCTGGACGAGCTCGCCATCCTTGGCGAAAAACAAGACGTTCGATAGCAGAGAGCGCACCGCTTCAGCAGCGCCGATCGTCTCGACTCGATTCTCAGACCCCTTTGCCAGCAAATACAGGGCTGACACAGGAGCGGACATGTTCTCTCCTGGCTTGTCCAGCTCTCCTGTGAACGGCGTGCCAAAGGCGCGGTATTGGTCACCGTGCTTGCACACATATGAGATCTCATCGGTGAGAAGGATTGCGTCAGCAGGAGCTAACGCGGAAATCGTGCTCTTTCCCGCTCCGGATTCGCCGGCAAACAGAAACGCCGTCTGGTGTCGAACTGCGCTGGCGGCGTGAAGCAAGAATCCTCCCCTGCTTGCCTGCACGAGCGTATGAACGATGCGAAGCACCGAGTCGGTGGCGTGAGGGCTGCGGGTTTGAGCGATGCGGCAGTGGCGCTTTGCCGCATCCCATTCCGCTCGAAAATCTGCCCGCGCCAGCATCCATCGGCCGTTCTTTCGTGTCACCTCAATGTCCGCATCCGATTCGTTGAAGTTGCTCTCCAATATCTCAAGGTCGAAAGTGATTTGGGCATCTTGCCCGGGTTTTAAAAACCCAGGGTACCGATCCTGAAGCGTGCGAAGGAAATCGGGATCGCCGGTCCGCATGAGCACAGGCACTCCGGCAATCTCAACGGTGGCACTCCGCAGATCGAGTTCGGTGACCAATGCCGGCAAGCGGTTTAGTTCTCCTTCGAGGTCTGCAAGGCCCCATACAACTGCTGGATCCCAACGATGACGCGCGCGCCGACTGCGGAGCGTTGAGCTACGCCAGCAACCGCGCCCTGCGTAAGACCAAGATCCCTGGAAGGTTCAATCTTCCTGCCATTGCGCAGAATGAAATCGACCTTTCCCAACAGATCGTCAGTGGCGACAGGAGCATCGTGCTGGAGCATTGCATCTCCGCGAGTCAGCACCTGCTTGATATTGCTGGTGCTTTTCGAGAGGACGCGATGAACGATGAATCGGCCCTCGCGCTGAAACAGGGCAATTTCGCCTTCAAGAAGCTCTCTCCCATCAAGCCTGCTGATGACGAGCGTATCTCCGGGCCAGATTGTCGGCAACATGCTCCAACCGCTGACTTTCAGCCGGAGGGTTCCTGATAGCCGCAAAGATAGAGTGGCCAATTCACATTTCAAAGAGTGCGAGAGGTCGGTCATGGGCCGTCTTCTCACGATTTCGTGGGAACGAGTTTGCAGGACTGACCATGCCTGTGCGCTTTGGAGCATCCCAGCGCGGTGGTTACAAATACTTGTTCGTAACGGAATGACGGCTTTTCGTAAGGTTTCTTCTTTTCAGCCGGAACCTTTTGCGTTGAAGAAGAATTATTCATATCCATAGCTGGGACCTGTGCTCTCATTTCAGGACTGATTGTGACGCTTGAATGGCACAGCCGCCCGTTCCGCCCGAAGTTGTGCAGGTCTGGTTGCCTTGGGTGGAAAAGTAAACCTGCGAGGCACCCGCCGGCGTGCTGACTGTATTGTCGACAATGATGCCGCTGCTCCCGCCGGCCGCCGCAATGCTCGCTGTCGCCACCGCTCCCACATTACGCCAGCGCACGCCGCCGTCGGTCAAAAAAGCACCCACTGTCGTACTCCATGTCGGCTGAGTTCCCGACGAGCGACCGGCTGTGGTGACCGCTTCGACGTTTCCGTTAGTATCGAGGATCTCGGCACGCAGAGCATAGTTTGTGTTTTTGGTCCAGGAACCATGGCCGGGAGTGTGCGGCCCCTGGTTAACCCAGCGCACTGAACCATCTGTAGTGCTGTTGCCAATCGTTGTATTCCATCCGGGCACATTGGTGCCCGAGGTTCCCGCAGTTCTGACTGTTTGAACACGTAAACTGGAGTCGAGCACTTGCTGGCCGACAGTGTACGCATGCAAAGCCTGCCATGGCTGGGTTACGAAATTCATGACACATCCGGCCGATGCGCAAGAATTACCCAAGCCGCCGCCCTGAACTCCGGCAAAGACCCATTCGTGGGTGCCACCCGTCGCGCTTGGGTTCGAAATGTCGGTAATGGGAGAGCACCCGGTGGAGGCGCTGGAAAGGGCCGGTCCAGTGACTACGGTGCCTGGAGCACCGGCCGCAATATGAATCTGGTACAAAGTTGGCGCTCCGCCAGTATTGCCGCAGACATACATGTTCCCGGTCGCATTCACGGAATTCAAATAAGTATTGTCGAAGTCACCCTGATATAAAACTGCGGCCGTGGCACTGGACGTTCCTACAATTGCTTCCGTGCCGGTAGCATTCGCGGCGAAAGTTTCAGGCAGGAAAACAACCGCGCTGCAAGGCGCTGCTCCAGGGCAGGCGGAACCATCGTTGGAGATGAAAATGTAGGCGACTCCTACGTTTGCATCTCCACTTACGTCAATCACTCCGTTGGCAAAGTCCAGCTGTGCAGAACGGACTGCCACCCCGGTGCTGGAGTTCACGCGGTAGAAATACCCGCCTGCATCGCCAACCAGAACATTTCCGGTTACCGGATCAAAAACCGGGCTGAAAAGAGCCGCCTGGTTGGCGGCGTTGAGTTGAGCGGGGAATCCTCCGCTCGTAACGCGCGTGGGAGTGCCAAGAAAGACGCCAGTAATCTTCTGAAGCCAACCGAACTGGCTGCCCACATACAGGGTGTCGGAAGAGTAGTCGGGATAAGGTGAGGAGGTGGTGTCAGCGATCGCCGTACCAGCGCCTGTTCTCAAATCAATTGTGGTCATGCAGGGAGCCGTGCACGCGCGATACGCCGAGTTGGCTAGCGGCAGCAGGGTTACTGGTGCACTGAGAGTTCCAGATGAAGCCTTCCACTTCAATAGGACAAGAGTTCCCGGACCCCCGATGGTTTGTACAAATGCGACTTGGGTTCCGTCTTCTGAGATCACCGGAGAGGTCACCACCTGGCCCCCGGTGTTGTAGGCCCAATAGGTTTGCGGCACGGAGCCTCCGCAACCAGAGTAGAGATTGTCAAAGGCAACGACACTCGCCTGAGTGGATGAAGCCGTGAGCCCGGTATTGAATACGACAAAATCCGGCTTGGTAGCGCTAGCACAACTCGCGGCGATAGCGTCCGAGGTATATATCGCAGGAAAATTCCCGGCTCCTACCGATGCATTGTTTCCCAAAGTTTCAGACCAATCAGCATGCACTTTGCTGCCCTGCGTTGCTAACCGTGCGAGCGAGTTAATATCGATCGGCTTGTATCCAGAGTGGGACAGCACGCGCGCTACGTTGCGCCGCGCAAATTGTTGCCAGTACCGAGGATCAGCTTCGATTCGGGCAGCAATCTGGGGATTGGCTGGCCGCGAAAAAACCATATGGTGATGGCTCCAATCCGTAGGGTATCCGCGATGGAGAGGAGTCGCGGCCCGTCCCGTCAGAAACCATCCCGAGGCCACCAGAACCAGCAACCCTGCAGCAAATCCGGAAAATCGCGCGGCGGTACCGTTTCTCATTCTCGACTCCACTGCTCCCCGTTATCGACTGGCAGGGCGGAATTCACCCTATCGTTCCGAAAAAGTTCTCCGAGCATGCCATAAGCCGCACCAATCCCACCGGCTCTTTGTCACTCGGTAGTTCCTCTTTGTTTCGTAGTTCGATCGCACCGACAGAGAACACACGCACTCTTCATTAGCGGGCTGGATTGGGCGCAATTCTACATGTTTCTTCAGCTTACAAGCAAAGATTTTTAGCCTGGAACCTCGCAGGTCCGCGACGGCTAGGTCCTTGCGCGGAACGAATGCATGAAACCTGAAAATTCATGGCAGCCCCAGCCGGGAATCGCGCTTTTTGACCGTACAATAGTGCCAACCCGTCTCGATGTGACATCATGGTTGGATGGGGTTCAGTTTCTCAAGCTGGGAGGCGTAGCAAAACCAATTGGATCATTTAGAAGTCGCTGGGGATATGGAACAAACTCTGCGTACCGACCAAGTTGACAACGTCCTAACGCTGGAGGAGATTTCGAATCTCGCCTCGGAAGGGGGCCAGTCCGCCGAGACGCTGATGAACGTTGTAGCTCTTATCGCCAAACGCTTTCATACCGATGTCTGCTCGGCTTATTTGCTGGAACCAGATCGCGCGAACCTCGTGCTGGCCGCTACCGTCGGACTTCGCCGCGAGTGCGTCGGCAATCTGCGCATGGCTGTACAAGAAGGGCTCACCGGACTGGTGGCGGAGCAAGTCCAACCTGTGGCTGTCAGCCAGGTTAAGAATCATCCGCGCTTCAAGTATTTTCGCGATTCCGGCGAGGATGCATACCAGTCGTTCCTCGGCGTTCCCCTGATCGATCGCGGCATCTTGCAGGGCGTTCTGGTGGTTCAGACCATCGAGCCCCGCGTTTTCACCGCTGAGGACATTCGCAAACTGACCGAGGCGGCAAGCCAGGTGGCGCCGGTCGTCAGCGAGGCCCGTACGCTCGATCGCTTCATCGCTCCCGCTGCAGGAGCGTCTCTGGGCCTTGGCCCGCAATCTCTGGTGGAGTTGGGATCACAACTCGGCCAGCCTTTTCCTCGATCTCGATCCGACGCGCTGGAGCGAACTGAACCACAACCCGGTTGCGCTGCTGAGCGAGATGCCCCTCGCCAAGCTGGAAACCCGCGCGGCCGAGCTGATGCTTCACAGCCGCATCAATTACGCCTACCGGCGCATGCGCGAGTATCTGGAAGCGGATCGAACCTGGGGCACCCGCTACGCCGGCGTGTCTGCGCCCTCATCCGGTCGCCTATTTCTCCGCCGAGTTCGGCCTGCACGAGTCGCTTCCCGTCTATTCCGGCGGTCTGGGCGTGCTCGCCGGCGATCACATCAAGAGCGCCTCCGATCTCGGCATTCCGCTGGTCGGCATCGGCCTGTTCTACGGCCAGGGATATTTCCGCCAGCGTCTCGATATCAACGGCTGGCAGCGCGAAGAATATCTGGAAACCGACGTCGACTCAATTGCCGATGGAAGCCGCCATCGGACAGGACGGCAAGCCCGGTCAGCGTTGAAATCGAAACCCGCAGCGGACGCATCCGCGCCAAAGTCTGGCGCGTAAAAGTCGGCCGCCGCGATCTTCTGCTGCTCGACTCCAACGTCGAAGGCAATGCTCCGGAGGATCGCGAGCTCACGTCGCGGCTCTATGGCGGCGACCTGCGCATCCGCATTCGCCAGGAACTGCTGCTCGGCGTCGGCGGCTTGCGCGCTCTCAAGGCCCTGGGCATCTCGCCCGGCGTCTTCCACTTGAACGAAGGCCACAGCGCCTTCGCCGTGCTGGAAGCGATTCGCATGCGCATGGAGGAGGAAGGCATCGGCTTCGACGCCGCGGTTCCGCGAGTCTCCCGCGAAGTCGTCTTCACCACGCACACGCCCGTTCCCGCCGGCCACGATCGTTTCGACGCACGGCTGATCGAAGAGCACCTCGGTCCTCTTCGCGAAGCTCTCGGCCTCACGCGAGCAGAGCCTGCATGGGCTTGGGCCGCGAGAAGCCCGAACAACTCCGACGAGACCTTCTGCATGACGGTGCTGGCCTCAAGCTTTCGCGCCGCGCCAACGCCGTCTCCGCGCTGCACGGCGAGGTCTCCCGCGCCATGTGGACAGGCCTCTATCCAAGGCAAGCCGGAGGACGAAGTGCCCATCGGCCACATCACCAACGGCGTGCACGTCCCCACCTGGCTCGCGCCGCAGATGTTCCGGCTCTACGATCGCCATCTCGGCACCGACTGGCACGAGCACAGCAGCGAGGCCAAGCATCTGGGAAGGCATCGAAGACGTCGACGACGGCGAGCTCTGGGAAACGCACCTCAACCTCAAAGTCGCAGCTGATCGAGTTCGTCGCGCCGCCGCGCCGTCGAGCAGGCCGAGCGCCGCGGCGAACCGCGCGAGGTCGCTGCAGCGCTCTGAGCGCGTGCTCAGCCCCGACGCCCTGACCATCGGCTTCGCGCGCCGCTTCGCCACCTACAAGCGCGCCAACCTGATTCTCGCGGACATCGAGCGCCTCGCCTCCATGGTCAACGATCCCAAGCGTCCGGTGCAGTTCGTCTTCGCCGGCAAGGCCCATCCGCACGACGAGCCCGGCAAGCGCGTGCTGCAGCAGATCGCCGAGCTGATGCGCGATCCCACGTTCGCGCGACAAGTTCGTCTTCGTCGAGGACTACGACATCAACGTCGGCCGCCATTTCGTGCAGGGCGTCGACGTCTGGCTCAACAATCCGCGCCGTCCGCTGGAAGCCTCCGGCACCAGCGGCCAGAAGGTCGTGCTGAACGGCGGCCTGAATCTTTCGGTTCTCGACGGCTGGTGGGCGGAAGCCTACGACGGCCTCAACGGCTTCGCCATCGGCACCGGGCGAACTCACTCCGACATGGACGTGCACGACACCCGCGACGGCGAAGATCTGCTACCGCGTCCTCCAGCGACGAAGTGATCCCGCTGTACTACCAGCGCGATCGCGACGGCCTGCCGCGCGGCTGGATCAAGCGCATGAAGCGCACCATCCGCACCCTGGGCTGGCGCTTCAACGCCGACCGCATGGTGATGGACTACACCTCGAAGTGCTACGTCCCGGCAGCCGGCGGCACTTCCAGCGACATGCGCTCCAACTCGTAGTTCTCTCGTGTAGGGGCGGACGCCTCGTCCGCCCGCTCGCGAAGCGAGCGTGAGGAGGCGGAATGCTTCTGGAAAGCCTACATTCCAGTTGTTCCTGCATCAAGCTTCTCACTGCTGAATGCAACCTTGGCCGCGGCGTCCGTCGCTACACAACCCTTATAGGGAAAGAGTCCCGCCGCAGCACAATTCTCTATTCCAAGCGCCTGGCATGGCTGTAGAATCCAGCCCATCTGGGAATGGGGCTCCTATGAATGCAACTCTGCCGATCGCTGATCGTGCTGCCCATCAACTCTCTTCTTCGGCCAACCCTGTTTCTGTTGTGCCCAGCACCCAGCGCCACTCCGCGCTGGTGCGCGTGCCCCATTGGCTTACGACGCTTGCCTTTCTCGCTCTGCTCTTTAGCGGAGGAGAGATCTTGCTTTCGCATCCGCGCCTGTACTGGGGCGAAACCGGCAATGTAAACATGCATCCCTGGCTCAATCTTCACGTGCCATCCTCCCGCAGGGCAGTCCCCACCGGCTACGGCTACGTGCTCCCCGATCAGAACGGCTGGAGCCGCTATCTCCATTTCGAGGCGGCATGGCTTGCGGTCGGGACGGCTTTGCTCTATGGCCTGTTCGGCGTGTTCTCTGGGCATTTCCGGCGCAATCTATTTCCCGCCGCTTCTGACCTTTCCTTCAAAGAGCTTGGGAATTCGCTGGTCCGACATTTGCGCTTTGAGCGCCCCGGCCGCGAAGAGGCGTGGTCGTACAACGTCCTGCAGCGCCTGTCGTATCTGCTGGTAATTTTCGTGCTCTTCCCGCTCATAATCTGGACTGGATTGGCGATGTCGATGGGCTTCACCTCGGCATTCCCACTGAGCGTCCGCCTCCTGGGAGGCCAACAGACGGCGCGCAGCCTGCACTTCCTGGTGACCATTTTGCTGGTGCTGTTCCTCTTGATTCACGTGCTGATGGTGTTCGTTGCAGGATTTCGAAACCGGATGCGCGCCATGATCACCGGCCGCGCTATCCCACCGGCGGAGTGAACCTATGAACAATGTCTCTCGACGCAAATTCGTCACCACCGGCCTGGCAGTCGCGGCCGGCGCATCCGGTATCGCCGTAGCAGCCAAAGTCGCGCAGCATCATGGGCTCATCCCGCCCGATGCGGGAGTACTTTACGGCCCCGGAGAAACGCTGACCTACGCAGCCCAGCGACTGTTGACCCGCCATTCCATGGCGCGTGAATTTTCCCCTTACCAGATTTCGACCAATCCATTCGCCAATCCAGTCGATCCGTTGGGCGATGAATTCAAGCGGCTCCAGGCGGGCAGTTTTGTCGATTGGCGCTTGACTGTGGACGGCATGGTGACGCGGCCAGCCACGCTTTCGGTGGCAGAGATCCGCACCTTGCCAACCAGTACGCATATCACCATGATCGGCTGCGAAGAAGGATGGACGTACATCGCGGAATGGACCGGCGTGCCGCTCTCTTACATTCTCGATCGCGCCGGCGTGCTGCCGCAAGCCCGCTACGTGGTATATCGCTCGATCCAATCGGATTGGTGGGAGAGCATCGACATGGCGGACGCCTTGCACCCGCAAACCCTCGTCGCTCACCGGATGAACGGAAACGAACTTCCAGTCCCCTTCGGAGGCCCGATGCGCCTGCGACTCCCGCGCCAACTCGGTTATAAGAACGTGAAGTATCTCAACCAACTCACTCTGACCGACACGCTCAAACCCTTTGGCAAGGGTCTAGGCGGCGCAGATCCCGACGCCGGCTACGCCTGGTATGCCGGCATATGACATTGCCCCGCCAACTTGCAGCTATCGCCCGATTCCACAGCTGCCGGACTACTCTTGTTCGGAATGGGCACTTCGAGTGCAAAGCAGCGCGCTCTTTACGCGCTTTATTATGTGTCAGCTAAGACAAGACGATTAACTCATACTCTCAGCAATGTTCCGTCCGGCGCAGCGGTTCTGGTTGTTGCTCTGATCGTGCCGTCGCGAGCTTTCGGAGACACGGTGGCCAGCCACCAACGAACGGTGACCAAACTGGCCGAGGGCGTGTATTCATTCGCCACAAGGATCCTCCTGATTATTTTGTAAAAGACAACAGCGTCGTAATCATCGGGGACGGAGGTGCGCTGGCAATGGATTCATGCTGTCTGCCGTCAAGTGCACGTGAAGATATTGCCCAGATTCGGCAATGGACGAATAAGCCGGTGCGCTATTGATTCAACACGCATTGGCATAACGATCATACTTAGGGGAATGCATGCTACACTGACGCCTTTCCCGCGATTACGCTCATCGCTCAACCGGTAAGCTCGTAGCTAGAATCAAACTGGCGGAGAGGGAGGGATTCGATCTCGCAACGCGGTCAATATTTGCTGATTCGGCGACGAAATCGCATATTCTTCAACATTCATGCGGCCGTATCGAACCATTGAGGCTTAGCGAAACCTATTCAATAGTGACGTTCTTTTCCTTTAATTTCTCATAGAACAGTATCATTAGTATCACTCGAGCGAGGCTCCTCATTCCGCCGAACTGAACTTCTCCGGCGCAAGCTCGAACCGCCTCATCACATTCTGAATGACTCGTCGGGCGAATCGTTCCCTTACAGCGCGTTGTGGTGGGAGACGTTTCCAGGCCCGTTCAAGAACGCGGTCACATTCGAGTATCAGTTCGTCCGGATTTTTTCGGACGCGATTCGCGAGATGGCCCGTCAAGCGCTTTGGTTTGCGTCCGATTAACTCATCGACCCAGCTTTCATAATCACTGGCGGAACCTGACGATGGAGGCGGCACCAGTTCAAGCGCCTCGGTCCACTCGCCGAAGCGCGTACCCCGATTCGGATTGATGACCAGGTTGCGGTTCATCATTGCCTGTACTGCGCCGGCCGGGAAACTCTCGACGACATTCCGAAACCCGTATCTGTAAGCATAGGCCGTCCTCTGTACTAATCCGGTAGCCGCAATCGCTCTCGCGAAAAGACCATAGGGAGCGAGCAAATTATGCAATTGCTCCAGCAATTGCCCAATGCGTAGGGCGCTATTCGATTCGCGAATTGCTTTGATGTTGCGCAGAACGGTTTGACGATCTGCGGCCTGGAGAAAGTCCAGGCTCTTCTCCAATTGATCCACGTTTTTTTGCTTCCCCGAGTTTTATAACACAACGCATGTACTAATGAGTCTTGCATCCGTTGCAAGACCTCTGCTATAATAACTCATTCCCGTCGATTGAGCGGCTCGGGGCACGAGTTCCGACTGAGAAGCAGAAGGGCGTAGTCAGTCGTTGCCCCATGCTTCTGGGCCCCGCTTAGAAGCGCGCGCCGCTTTTATTGGCAAGCGCGCTAGTGAACAATCCGCCGATCGGATGTTTCGACCGGCTGCTAAAGGAAAGTCTGGCGCAAAGAGGTAGGCCGATATCTGTCCGGAGACCGTATGCCGAAGCCATCACCAGTACCTGCTATGGCCCGTTCGTTCCAAGGCGGGCTGATCGAAAAACTCGAACGCACCGAACACGCACTCATCGCGCGTGAAGTAGGAGCAATGTTTCGTATCACGGTCGGAAGTGTGTATAGGCTCGCCAAAAACTGTTCAATCCCCAGCTTCCGGTTTGGCGGATCTGTCCTGTTCGATCCCCAGGCGCTCGCTCGCTGGATGCGAAACACGGTGGGTGCCGCATGAACAAGATTTTACGCCGACCAAAGCAGACAATGCGGTATCAGCCCAGAAAACACCGAGCCGGCAAACGAAGGAACCAACTTTGGACCGGCGAAGTAAGTGATCGGGATCGCTATTGGGCCAGTGTCGATCCACGGCAGCTTAGCTTTGTTTTCAATCCAATGCCGATGATCCCCAGGGCAAATGGTCCGCCCTATATGAAACTCGCGTGAAGTGGGGTGAGCGTGCGCGGAAAATGCCGGGCGCCTGGAGCAAGACCGGCCACGAGGCACAAAGGAAAAGGAGACAAACAATGGCACTCGACGTAACCGAACGGCAGATAACAGAAACCTGGTACGAACTTACCGGAGACCTCGAAGCACGCGATCTGTTTCCCAGACTGCTCCCCAACAGTGATTCAATCGTCGAGGTAGAAGAGGACATTCAGACCGAATCCGAATTCGACGACGGAAAGTACGATGGATGCCCACAAGATCACTGTGCCATGGAAGACGAAGTCGAGGAGTTCACTAAATCGGCCATTTCGGAATTTCACGATGAGGCTCTCAGCGCCGCGAAAACGATTCTAACGGTGCTGAAAGCTGGCGAAACACTACTGCACAAAGACTTTGAGTGTGAAGAGGAAGACATTTTGGACGAAGCTGCTAAAGCGCTAGGTATCGAACTGCCCTGGGATCCAGCGGAAGCCGCACAGTTGGCTGCCGAGAAAGCCGCCAGAGAGGCTCGAGTGAAGCAAGAGCGTGAACAGCAAGAACTTCGCACGAAAGAGGCTGCCGAAGCGCTGGAGAAGGCCCGTGAATTATTCAAGGCGGGCAATTCACATGGACTTGTGAGGGCAACGTTCCCCAATTTCACGACGGAGATCGCAAATCTCGTGGGGGCGTTGCGGAAAGAGGGTGTGAAGATCGCGACGCGTTAGAAAGTAGAAATGGCGGCGACTAGGTGGCGTCGCAGCATTTTTCCAGAAGGGAGGGCGGAACGTGAGCGTCGTCGCCTCCGGCCCATTCTCCTCGGGCCTGCGGACACTTCGAAGACGAAGCGGCTAAGGCGGATAGCGTCTCCTGGAGAGCGACGGCTAGAAGAGCCGAGAGAAGCGGAAAATGGCGGAGTGTGGCTGGAGATCTATATCTAATGAAAGGCAGGAATAAAAATGAAGAAAATTGACAAAACCATCGAACGGGCAGAGCACTTGCTTCGAGTCCTTCAAGTTGTAAAGACTGCAGGACGCAAACAGACGAAGCGCATTCGCGAACTTCGACGCAGAGTGATTCTCGGTACTGCGCTGCTAATAGTGGATAGTGTCTCTCCCCGATGCCATGGTGACCATTGCGGACGGAGTGGTTGAAATATGCTTGTCTGATTTTTCGCAACTGCTTCGGGATTAGGAGTTCGCGATTAGAATTGGGATACGATCAGGAGAACAACTTTACATCCTGCGGGAAACCTCACGGCATTGCTGTGGGTCAGCTTGAATGCTGGGCGTCTGAAGGACGCCCGGCTTCCATCCGCCCGCAGATCTCTCACTGGAAGACTACGTAGTCACCCTTGGACGTAGCCGGTGACGAAGCGGCCGGCATCCTCTCAGGTGAGCCTTACAGTCTCGATTTGAGGCTTGTTCCTGATCGTCCGAGCCGCGAGCTATAGCTAGAGATTGCCCACGACTGCAACCCAGCAACAGCTTCCCAGCAGCGCATCCAGTTCCCACGAAAGAATAGAGCTATCGTGCCGGGGCCTAGGCTGAAATGCATCTTCACCATGCTGCGGGCCAAACCGCAAAAACTTACGCTCCCAGTGAGGAAAACTGCATTTCCAGCCTCGCCGGCGAGTTTGACCGCTACTTCGCGGGTCTGGATCCAGGCCAGATGCATTTCCGCTTTCGGCCGGAGACCATGTTCGTCTGGCCGGAGCGGCGACGCCCTTGTACCGACTGAAGACCCCGAGCCGCTTCTCTCGGTCGGATAACCGACTCGCTCCGATTGCGGTCTACCTGAAATCAACAACTTACGAGGAAAATTTGGATATATAGAGGGGTTTTTTACGTTGGAGCCTCTGCCGAATGGGGCCGAGCCAATCTGGTGAAGTAATCGTCAAGTTTCTGACGCGAACAGCGTCGGATTATTTCACCAGAGAGGGCGGCTTCCTTACCGGGAGGTCGCCCTTTGGCTTTTTAGGAGTGAAGTGATACACCATGCACCGTCAACTCAGCGCGACCCGAGCCGGAGCCGACTAAGTGGCTATATCTGCTACGTCGGCCCATCCCGCAGCGGCGTGTTCTGGGCAATCATCAAGGATGAGAACGGGATCGAGCACTTTGCCTACGGCCGCAACTTCCTGACGTTCCCCACAGCTCCATGGATCGGCCAGCAGGTGACGTTTGTTCGTCTCCCGCCGCTACCCAGTTCCAAGTTTCCACGCGCGATCGAAGTAGTCATACAACGCAAGCGCACTTAATTTATCTCGCACAGCTCATAGAAGTACGACCGGACCTTCCAGGCACAGAGTAACCGGCGAGCGCAAACAACGGACCTGTAATAACAATCTCCGACCAGCCGAAACATGGTTTACCTCCAACCAGAGGTTTCCCGGGCAACGGGCAGGTGGTTTGATCCTGCAAACGAGCATACGCCCCGGTCCTTAGGTGAAATACAAAAAACCACGGTCAGTAGGCGCGCAATGAATTCAGTACACCAGGCATTGCGCAGGTTTGGGAATGTGTTGTCAGCGAGACAACACAGATGGTGAAGCCAGAGGCGAATTCACCAGGGAATGCTCGTAGTGTGTCTTGAAGTAGGAGTGTGGAGGAGCGATGAATTTAAAAGAGTTCGCTGAGAAGCACTCACTTCGAGTGAGACGCTCTCGTGACGATGACACAGACAACATTATCGGAAAACACGGCCACATCTATGATTTTGATGACGACATCCTCGGCGTCATGATCATGCCTGATCCACCGCGTCGTGGTGTGTGGGTGCGCAGCCGTCAGAAATTCGGGGCGCTGGGGATGACAATCACCCAGAATGGCGAACAGGAAGGTGCAGCAATCTTTGATCCGTCCGATCCGCAACAGTCTCAAGCGGCAATCACGGCAATCGAGGCTAAGAAGATTCGGACGCTATCGCCAGAGCGTAGAGCTAAGCTCGTGGCTGTAGGCCAAGAGACTCGATTAAAGCCAGGGCACATGGGGCAAAATGCCCTCTAACTTTTCTAATTTCGAGACTGATAGACGCACTGGGCTAAGCCCCTTGGAAACCGTTTTTAGGAGAGCGGAGGCCGGTAGGAAGCCTAGCGTGAAGTCCGGAAAGTGAACGATCCGCCGACCCGCAGATGCCTCAGTGAGCCTGATTGAGCTTATCTCGTAGAGTCGCTTGGACTCAGCCATCGAGCCGTCTGACTCCCAGGGCACGCAGAGTGTCGATGAGTGAAATGGCTGCGTGTAGTGTTTGCATTGTGTAGGATTCCCTACTCAATTAGGAGAGCAATAGTAAAATCTCTCCAATTCATCCTGTTGTTCCTGGAGGCCGAAAGATGACCGCTGAAGAACGGGAGAAGATGAACGAAATCTGCAAACGCATTCAGACTGAAAAGAACCCCAAAATCTTTGATCAACTTGTCCGGGAGCTAAACGAGCTGATCGAAATAAAGCACGAACGCATCCACCCTGAGCACAAACCCCTGAGCGATATAGGTCCTTAGGCCTGCCCTGTGAATCTGCGAGAAGTTTTCTATTTTGCACACAAAAAGTACGAGAGCCGGGGTAATGGCCTAGCCTGGGAGGAACATCTTCTTGCCGGACAGAGCGATAAGCGGGCAATTGGTAGAAAATCTGGTCTTGTTGGGTTTACCCGAAAAAGAATTCTCGATAGTGGCCCCGTATCTGGATCACGTCGGGTTAGAGAACGGCGCTGTTCTCGAACGGGAGGGTGGGCGGATCAACGAGGTTTACTTCCTCAATCGTGGGGTCGCTTTGATGATCGTGGAAACGATCGAGGGAAAGAGCGTGGAAGTCGGGCTTATCGGGCGAGGGAGCATGGTTGGATTACAGGTAGCTGCGGGAATGGAAGATTTTACTCACGGCGTCGCTATGCTCACTCCCGGTGACGCATTTCGAATCAAGGTGGACGCGCTGCAAAACGTTCTTCCCTCCATGCCGGAACTACGTCGAATGCTCCTGCGTCGTCTCGCCATCCGGTCTGTAGAGTTGGCCCAAAATGCGGCCTGCAACCGGATCCACGCTGTAAAGGAGCGGATTTCGCGTTTGCTTTTGCAAATGCATAGTCGGCTAGATACAGACCTCATCAGCGCAACTCATGTTGTTCTCTCCAAAATGGTCGGAACTGACAGACCTACAGTTACGCTCACGCTTGCTGCTCTGGAGCAAGACGGCGCAATCGAAGCGGCCGGGCATGGATCAATCGCCATTAGCAATCGCAAGAAACTAGAGAAGCAGGCGTGCGCCTGCTACTTTATTTCGAAGAGATTTGATGCCGAACTTGGATTGAGAACGTAGCGGGAGGCGCTCCGCGACGGTACGTCTGCGCGGCGTGATACCGCGTCCTGCCATCTTCCGCACAAGCGCATCCGTCCAGCTCCGGCTGGCAATCCTGCATCTCCGGACCCTTCTGACGTTAGCTCTTTGGCTCGCGCCGCTTGCTGCGGCTGTCGCATTCCTCACGCACCTTCTGGTACTTGTCGGCAAGTTTCTGCAATTCATCGTCCGAGAGATGCTCGATGTCGATCATCTCGTTATGCGCCTGGTCGATCGACTTGATGATTTCATCGAGCTTCAGGTGAATGGCGCGGGCATCGCGGTTCTGCGTGTTCTGGATCAAGAAGACCACGAGGAAGGTAACCACGGTGGTGCCGGTGTTGATGATGAGCTGCCATGTATCCGAGTAGTGGAAGTACGGTCCGGAGACAAGCCAGAGAGCGATGACGAGCAGTGCGGCGAGGAACGCCCATTTCGTACCGACCATGTTGGCGGCCAGCGTGGCAAAGACGTGAAAGCCTTTCTCATGGTTCTTCCCATTTGTAGCCATGCTCCCACTATAAAAAGATCGGGCACGAAGCAGCAGCGCGGAACACGGGGCGCTATTAATCGCGGGAGAACGTGGTTCAGGCCCGCCATCGAATCGGTCACAGACGCTTGTGATGCCGGTTGCCGGAGCCGCTTGGTTGATGACCCCCGAACGAATTGAGCCAGGAAGGCCAACCATCTCGTTCGACGCTTGGAAGCTTGCACTCCGGAAAGACTGTGAACGGAACGACAAGCTGTTCGCATACAACGCGTTCGGCGATTCTGTCTTGCGAATCCTCTGGGAACGTGGAATTGATCCCACCTGCGCAGCCATCATAGGAAGCGCGGCACAGACCAATAAGCAAGACCCTGAATGAACTGACTCTCGCCCGAACACACAATTTGCCGTTGGTGATTCGCTCTCGGTTTCGTCGTTGCCACGGCGGACGCGTCGGGAAATCCACTACACGCCGAAGTACGCCAGCGCCAGTTTCCTCTTGCTTCGACAGTCGGCGAATGCAACCCTGCAACCTGAGACGGAGTTAACTTTGCTTAAACTGAACACAAGAGACGAGCATCGAAGCGCCCAGGATATCAAAAAAGAAATTGACGCTCTGTCGATGCTGCAACAGGAAGCGCTGCGGAGGGCGACGTTCGTCGGCATGAGCCCCGACGAGGCAAAACAAGTAGACGCACGGCGCAGGCAGATTATGGCACTTGTTGATGAACTCGCCCGAGTGAAGGTGGGTCGTCCCTAGCGCACACTTAAACCACTACGAATCTGCTGCACAGCTACCGCCCCGTAGAGACGTCGATCATCCGGGACTGAGCCGCATCTTGCTCATCGCAAGCTTTACAGCCTTTTCCCGATTGGAGATCTCCGGCGAGCCGAAGTTCAATGAGATGAAGTGGTATGCAGGAGAAGGAACTAGAGCGTCTTCAGGAGCTACTTACGCGTAAGGTGGAACGACGTAGACGTGGTGCGTGGCGTCTCGTGCGAAAGGTGGCCGGATTGTTGTCCGTGCTGAGAGTGGCCTCCAGGGGATTACGCGAACTGCGGGGTAAGTGAGTGCCTGAATGACCGAGCTTCTATCATCACCCGCAGCACCCGCTCAATCTAGCGGCGGTTTGTTGGATCGAATCGCAGTGTCACGGTCTCGCGGGTCTCGGTCGGAGCAGGCTCGTACTTCCATTGCTTGACCGCAGCCTCGGCGGCGCTTACTAGCACAGGATTGCCGCCACGATCTTCGGTCTCCTTCACAGTACCCGCAGGCGTCACGACCACGAGAATCCGAACCAAGCCGCCGATCTGGTTATCCTTCAGAACAGGTGGATAAATCGGATTAACCTTGTAGACGACCCTGCGAGGCTGCTGAGCGTGCATCAGGCACACTAAGAGTAAGAAGGCGACGGCGAGAACGCTTTTGGCAGAGGAGCTAATACTTCAGACGGTAGCAGTCGCATCGGGTCACGCGTAGGTTACCAAAGGTTCCTGATCCTGGTGGTGGCGGAGGCGCTAGGCGATGAAACTCCTCGCCTCAGCTTCAAGCAGCACGATGTTCCGACTCTTTTTTTACTACTGGCTCTGATGCGCCTGCCATATAGGAATTTGGGTAGGATGAACGACGGCCCGGAATCAAGCAGGAATCGTATATTAACGAGCCCAAAGTAGTGGGGGGATTCACTGCATCAACTTACGCTTGACTTCGGCGATCTTAGCTTCGCCCTCTTGGATTAACCCGTCCAGCATTTCCTGGCCGACTCCGTCGCCCGTATAACAGCGTAACTGCCGAAGCCCCAGGACCGTGGCTTCGAGTTGCTTTATCAGGCCGAGGATGGTGTCAACGGTGTCGAGATCATTGCAGACTGAGACTCGCTGCTTCATCATGCTGCCTTCTTCTCGCGTTGACGTTCTAGCTCTTCGACCGTTACCCAGATTTCGGATGCTTGTCGGTCGTACTCCTCAGGGTCGCTTTCGACCATGATGCGCCTCAGGAGAGCCTTCAGCCGTTCAGCGAGATCTGGGCTAGGGTCGCTCATACTGCGCCTCCTACCAACCGACCTGCACGTGTAACGCCAACCTTAGATCTGCCAACGAGCCGGTATAGTGCGGGTTAATTCGACGCTGGGCGGGGATTTTGACGCTACGGTGGGTGAAGGTACGCTGGCCTAATTCGTTGTCTTCTCCGGCTTGCAGAATGGACAGCGTTGGAAACGATGAATTAGCCTTCTCAACCATGTCCATTTCTTTTTCTCGGAGTCATGCTGGTCTTGAAGCCGGTTCGGTTCCGAAAATATTCGTCTGAAGTCTGACTGAGGTACGACCATACGCAGCCTCTCACTGCCCAGGAAAAACACCACCTGCGCGCTGTCCTACGCAAGCAATACTCGGACTAAAATACGCCAAACAAATGAAGGCGCGGGAGCCTCATGAGTTCAATTGCGTGAGCACCAATCCTGCGGCAGTGGGTACTGACGCAGTCTGCTCCCCAACCGCTCGATGTGGTCAGTGAGGGCAGACCTGAGTTCCTCGGCTACGCGATCGAACTCCGCTCCCTCAGCCTCAGCCTCAAGCAACATCTCGCAAAGATTTCGGATGCGCTCTTCCAAAGATGGGGACCTTGCACGATTTCGAATGTTTGTACTATTGGTCCTCGCACCCTGCCATACAGGGAAATGTGTAGGGTGCACGACAAACATGATCTTGCAGCGGAATGTGCATGCGCGAGCAATGGGTTGCGCATCCTACCTTCTCCAGACCAGAGGCTGCGAAGGTTATGTCCAGTTTGGATTGGCCCGGAAGCTTCGAAGTGTTGCAGACTCTCACCGCCGAGATCACTCGTCTCAGCGAACAGCAGATCGATGCCATGAGGACAGCAACGTTCGTCGGAATGACCGCAGATGAAGCGCGTCAGCTTGAACAGCGACGAGCAAGGATTCGAGAGCTGGTGCGGGAACTCGAAGTCCTAACCTCGGAAAGGGCCGCATGATAAGGAAACGGAAGAAGCTCCGAGGCAAGGACGAGAAAGTCATCAAGCCATTGCATCCGGCTGAACCGGAGAAGGCGCAGATTTCTATCGAAGATGCCGACCATCTATATCGAGAAATCCGTGTCACCAATGAAGTGACCGACGATCAAGGTGAGAAGGCGGCGCTAAAGCCGGGCGCGAAGGTGGATGTCGTTCTGGAAGCCGATCCCACCGACACGGTCAAGAAAGACACTTAGGACTCGCGGGAGCCTGTCACTCGCGTTAACGCCACCGTGTTTCGGTTCGATTGCTTATCCAGCGCCGCGCGTTGACTCCTTAATCAGCGACCGTTCTCTCGCGGACTCCAGTCCGCCGTGGGCCGGGAGTACTGGTCTGAGTGCGCCCTGTAACAACCATCAGGTGACACGGCGTGGCGCTCTGTGCTATCACTTCTGTGACTCATCCCGGGACATGAATAGGCTATAAGTGTCGAGTTAGCATTCGTGTAATTAGCGGGACAGGAGGGTACGATGTGCAGGTGGTGCTCCTCTTCGATTCAAGTAGAATTTTCGTCTGAGATCATGGTCCACTTCAGTAGCCGCAAGCATCTGGACAACCCCGGCGTCCTGACATTTCCAAGCATGCTGGTCTGTTTAGATTGCGGCTCAACTCAACTCACGATTCCTGAAGCTGACTTGGCATTGCTGAGGGCAGGTAGCGCACCATTAGCGCGTGCCCCATATAAGATGGCCCACATCGGCAACGCGGCTTAGTGAAGAGGTAGAGCGCTCTACAGTGCGTAAACCTTCACTGACGAAGCGGCCTCCCTGCAGAACGGTTTCTATTGCGGGCAGCAGCTCCTTCTCTGCGTTCTGCTTTTGAACGTACCCCTTCGCACCGTTACTCAAGGCTTCCGCCACCACGTCGGAATTGCTCTCTTGACTGACGAAGAGAATTATCGCCCCTGAAACCAGTCGCGATATTTGATGGGCGGCTTCGATGCCGTTGAGTTTCGGCATGCCGATGTCGATCAAAACCAAGTCCGGTTGCAGTTCTTCGGCTGCCTGGACCGCTTGTACTCCATCGGCAGCCTCGCCAACTATGTGAAATTCTGGTCGCGATTGCAATTTCCTACGCAGATAGTGCCTAAAGTGCTCGTAGTCATCAACCACAAGAATGCGCGCTGAGTTCCGCATCATTAGTACTCCCGTTGCAAGATGCACTTCGGCAAATATTAGATGGGAAGTCACTCGGACGAGTGCGCCAAGATGCGCCAACAGATGTTCCTGTTACGCGAATCGCCACTGGCAGAAACAACAGTGGCGCACTTCACATTTTGGTGCGGACTCTCAGCCTTCCAGCCGAGCCTGACCATCATATGCAGAATCTGACTAATCAGACCTTCGGTCGCCTACGTCTTCTGCGCCGCTTCCCACGGCGCGGCAGACGCACGTATTACTGGTGTCGCTGTGCGTGTGGCACGGTGAAACAGGTCCGGAGTGACGCTCTGCGCGCTCACGGCGGCACGCCATCATGCGGATGTCTGCAGATCGAATCCGTTAAGCCAAAAGGAACACCGCTATTCCCGTGGCCAGCGGTTCTCATTCCTCGTCAAAGAAGTAGTCACTATCCCCAAGCGAGGCCGCGTGTGTTAGTGCCGCTGCGGCCGCGCGGAATCGCGTCAAGGTGCAAGGCCGATTGCTGCGTTATGGCCTGAGGACATCCCGAGATTCAGCCCCTCAGAAGAGCCGCGAAATAGAAAACGGAGAACCTGCCTCCTCAACAGGAAGGGAGTCATCAATAATGGATCAAAGAAACAAAGAACGTATCGTCGCCGAAGAGACCTCACGCTTCATGGACGGGAGCTTCGGTCAGTTAGACCTCTCGGGCTTTCCAGACCTCGCCCATCCTCAAACAGACACCTTCCAATTGCAGGACCGGCATGGATTCAACCGAGTAGATGAATCGGGACTGGCAGGCATCAATCAGTTGAAAGAGCTGCTCGCGAATCCGCCGCGTGAAGTCGTGGAGGAGATCGCAGCCGAGACGAGGAATCCCGAGCTGATTTCTGAACTCGCCAATGAACGCGCTGAAGAAGTGGCCAACGAGTTCCGGGGACGTAATCCTGATTACTTGAAGTGCGATGCTAACTGGCGCTCGATGGTTGAGACCTTGGCACACAACCTTCTCGGTGAAGACGATCTGGATCCTGACGAAGCACAGGATCTTCTTATCAGTGGGGGACATTGGACCTTAAGGAATCTCACAGCAGCATATAACGAACTCGACAAGGCCGGGGCGCTGCTATATCCGGCGAATCACTCGCATCCAATCAAAGAAGCTCAGAGACTCCGAGCGGAACAGTACGCCGCCAACGGCGATGTTCTCGGCGGGATTGTGGAATACGTGAAGGGGCGCGTCTCCGACGAGGCGGCCGATCAAATTGCTTTCACACTGGCAGATCCACTGGCGTTCACCACCGATCCCGAGATGCGGCCGATCCTTGAAGAAGCCTGCTGGTTCTGTTGGGAAGCTTACCGCAAGGACTACTCGCCCTCAGCGGAGCGCCGACGATTTCTCCGCGACTACTGCGGTGGTCGCTTCGTGACTGTCGCACTGCTGGATGCAGCTTGGGACGAATGCAAGAGAGCCGAACAGGATGCAATGCGATCATCCCTCTTTAGTCAGGTGAGTCCTGAGTTAGGAGAAGCCCCTGAAGCGTCCGCCGGCTCGCTAGATCGACTCGACGATGCTGGTATCGACAATCTATACCACAGCACACTGCGAGAATATGCCCGATCTGTGAAACGACAGTATGGTGTGATGGTCTAGGCACTGGAATCCCACAATGGCGAAATTTATGCGACCGGAAACGGCCTTGGCGCGATTAGCTGAAGATGAACACGCTCCGATAGGAGCCCGAATGCAAGCACTACAGCAACTCACTCATCCTCCACTCTGCATGTTGCGTCGTCTCCTCGCCGAGACCTCGAAGCGTGTCAAGCCTGTCCCCTCCAAGGTCCGTGCACTGGCTGCACTGAAGTACGCTCAGGAGACTCAGTATAGAAAAATGAAAGCGGCAAAAACGAAGACCCAGGCGCAGCAAGCTGGAAACGCCCTTGGAATTGTCTAGAAGCAGTCTCATAGATGCCTGAGCAAGAGAGCTAAGCGTGGCATTCGGCGCTACCAATGCGCTAATGTGGCAGGTATGGCTTGCCGGATTACTGTTTGTTTGGTGGTGTTGGTAGGGAGTGCTGGAATTTGTCACAGCCAGATCGCACCTACACAGCCGAAGCAACCTCATTGCTCGGTCGTCGGTGACTTGAGGATAATTCCGTTCTCCAGCAAAGTCTTTCATAACACACGCATGCTCCGGGTGTGGCTCCCTCCGGGTTACGGCAGTCCTGAGCATTCGGCCGAGCGCTATCCCGTGTTGTACCTGAACGACGGCCAAGACCTATTCGACGCCTGCACGTCGCTATTCAATTCTGAAGAGTGGGGTGTCGATGAAGCCGCCACAGCGCTGATCCAGCACGGCAAGATTCCCCCAATCATCATCGTTGGGATTGATAACGCAGGTAAACGAGACCGGCCTAAGGAATATCTGCCTTTCCCCGATGATACCCTTAGGCCTGTGACGCCGCATGTTTACGGCAAGGATTTCCCCAAGTTCTTGGTGGACGAGGTGATGCCGTTCATCGATCGTAGTTACCGAACTGACCCGAGGCCAGCGAGCACCGGCCTTGGAGGCTCTTCTTATGGAGCTGGCATCGCACTCTACACTGTCATGAGACGCCCCAGGCGATTTGGTAAGCTACTGCTCGAAAGCCCTTCACTCTACGCTCATGACAACTACCTTCTTCATAGAGCCGGAACTTTCCACCAATGGCCCGCGAAGATATATGTCGGCGTCGGTTCGATCAACGAGCCCGTAGATGACGTTCATCGGCTCAAAGCGACGCTCGTTCGCCAGGGCCTCGGCGGCCAGCGGCTGTTGGTTAACGAGGATCCCGAAGCGGGGCATAACGAGAAGGCATGGGCACAGAGGTTTCCACGTGCGTTAGAGTTTCTCTATGGCCTCCAAGACCAGCGATAGCTTACGATCCAGTTGGGTTGGTTCTCATAAGCGATGACGACGACGCCCGGCTCGATTCGGCCGGCATAGTTATTGCACAGGTTCTAATGTCGCCCCACGCCAGACAGCCATCAATGTAAGGAATCAACGATCTGTGAGATCTAACCCCCTGTTACAATGCCACGCGAGGGGGATTTAATGACTAAACTAGCTGGCGTAGTCCAGACACTGAAGAAAGAACACGATCGCTTAACACGCGAACTGAAAGGCATTAGTGCAGCGCTCTCAGCGTTCGGTGCCTCATACAGGGGCAACGGTGCAACCCGTAACATTTCGGCAGCAGGGCGAGCGAGAATTGCGGCCGCCCAAAGAGCGCGGTGGGCTAAGGCTCGGTCAAACGGGAGCAAGCCGAACGTAGTCTCAATGCCTAAGAAGCGGACTTTATCAGCCGCCGCACGGAAGAAAATCGCTGCAGCCCAACGCACCCGATGGGCAAAAGTAAAGGCGGCGAAGAAATAAGCTTAAAAATAAAACGAAGGTGAAAATGCCTGGACTCAATCATGGGTCTGGGCATTTTTGTTTTGCTCACAGCTTCGGCTACTCGGGTGCGTACCAGAAATGGGACACATCTAGAACTCGATAGCGCAGTGGACACACCGCGATGATGTGTAAATTTGTTCACCCCATCATGTCAAAAATAGCGCAATGGCGCTCAGGAGAGACCACAAGGCCGCTTGAGGCCGTATCACTGTGAACGAATAGAGCAAGAGGGTATTACCCGGCTTGTGACACAGATGGTTTAACAGCGAACTGTTCAGCCTAAAATCGAGCGCAGACACAGAAGCAGCCGCATGGGCGAGGTCGCGGCTATCATTCGAAAAGAAAACCCACGCGTCAAGGGCGAACGGATCGATGAACTGGCTGAACAAGCGATAGGCGAAGCTCACCGCATGGTTTCACCGCGCAAGTCTCACTAGTGGCTTTTTGAGCTTCTACTGCTTTTTAAAGGTGGAGGAGAAGGAAGTAGACTCTCAGCTTCAGCTAACCGCCTAATGGCTAGTCGAATAACGTGAATCATACCGAGCCCCAGCTTTCCCTGTAGGCGTTCAATGATATCGAGGTCCGAGTCGGTGAACCGAACGGTGGTGGACTTGAGTTTTTCGTTGTTCAACCATCTATTGTCTGGCACTGCACGATACGCTGTCGTTGCCCTGGAGCAGTGTAGGCGGCTACGAGACAGCGCCGCGACACCCCTGAGGTATCGCCGTGCGAAGAATTTCATTCGACATGGCGTCGAACTCGCAAAGGTGGTGTACAAATATCCGACCATCACGAGAGAGAGCATACCTTCCCCATCGCACGAGGCAGGGCGGCCCGGATCTGGATTTATGATCTCCCCCTGCCTCAGCTCCAGACCGAAGCGAATGGCTCGTAGATTCAGGTAAAGACAGAGGCCGCGTTTAAGCCTGCAGCCCCTTCAGCAACGGGCTATGGCTCACTTGCAGACTGCGCGCTATAGACCGAACGGACTCACCGTTGGCCGCGCGGCTTATGCCACAGATAGTTTGACAGCGAACTTTTTAGCCTAAAATAGTGCGCAGACACAGAAACAGCCGCATGGTGCGAACCGTGAGGCTGTTTGCAGAAGACTGCAGTCCTTTCGCCGCCCTACTGCCCCGTTCGAATCGCGATCCATAAGCGCCATAAGAACGTGAAACCCAGGGCAGCTACCGATGCTCCCAGCATCGCCCGCTGCTCGTCTGGAGCGAACATCAGGCCAATGCCGAACAGGACACAAAAGATGGCGATGTAGGTGCGGATGGTAATCCAGACGGGCATGGACGGACTGTACACCGAAAGACCATAGATGGCTAGCGACGGTGGCGCGGGCTCACCGGTTAGGATGGTCGCGCAAACAGGGAGGCCTATAATGGGGAGATGGCGGACAGAGCTCAGGAGTTGCAGGAGAAGATGCGTGAAATCAGACAGCGGTGTCGCGCCTTAGTCTCGGAGCATGACAGGTTGATTAGGGAATACCAGGACCTGAAAGAAGAGTGGGAGCGTATTAGTTCGCCGCGCGAAACAGGGCGCAGACAGACGCAGCCGCATGGCGGGAACCGTGCGGCTGGTTCTGTCTAAGCCTGCAGTCCCTTCAGCAACAAGCTGTGGCTCACGTCCAGACTGCGCGCCACAGCGCGAACAGATTCGCCGTTGGCCACGCGGGCATTGACCTGTTCCCAGTCGATGGCACGGCGCGGACGGCCTAAGATCTTACCGTTACGTTTCGCTGTTCTGAGTCCCGCCATCGTGCGGTCAATCAGCGTCTGGCGTTCCTGCTGCGCCATAGCTGAGATCACCGACAACACTATGCCGGTAACCATCTCGTTCCCGGTATCGAGCCACGGCTCTTGGTAGCTTCGCCAGCCCACTCCCCAGGATTTCAAGTTCTCCAAGTACCGCAGCGTAGTGCTGATCCCCTCACGGCTCACGCGATCAAGCTTCCAGAACAACAGTAGATCGAACTCATGGCGGGAAGCGTCCTGCATCATGCGCTCAAACTCCCTGCGTTCTTTCAGCCCCGATCCCGTCACCGTCTCGATATATTCCCCAGTGACTTCCCAAGCTGACTGCGAGGCTGCGAACGTGCGCAGATCGTGAAGCTGGTTATCGGTATTCAGCGTCTTCTTTGAGACGCGAACGTAAATTCTCACTCTCATAAACTCTCCCCCGGTCTAGAACCGTTCGACTGCAGACCGCCATCAAACTGAAAATCCAGATACCCAAACACTGCACTTACGCAATTCTTTTTAGACCACGTCGCTGGCCTCATCAGTGCTCGCTTACGAGCAGACGCGCTGGGAAGCGCGTTTCGGCCTAGGCTGCTACAGGTAACTCAATACTCGCGGGCATCGGGATGTACGCGGGCACTGTGTCCACGTCCTGCGGCTGGCAGCCTTCGAGGATTACCTTGGCTGTCTTGGCTATCGTCTCCACCGCTTCCAAGAGCATGGCTGGCGTCACGCTGTATGCGGCCAAGTAGAACTCCGAGGGTGATTGAATGCCGAAGTAATTCGAGACCACGTAGGCCGTAGCCTCTGCCTCAAGTTCACGCTGGCGCTTGCCGATTTCCCTGCCTTCACGCGTGGTGATTTTCTTCCCGTCCGCGTCCCAGTGAAGCAAACTATGCGCGATCTCGTGCGCCAGCGTTGCTGCCTGTGTTGCGATGTCAGTCTCAGCGGTACGAATCTCGATTTCCTTGCCGCGCGACGTGCCAGCGGCACCGTTTAGGCAACACTTCTCCACAAAATGAACAGCGATGCCGCGAGACTCGGCAAACCTGAGTAGCCGCGCCAGCATGTCTTCGCCACGATCTCCAGCAGAGCGAGACGGCAGCTCTGGCAATGGCGTGCCATCTGTCTGGCCCAGGTCGAACACGTAAACGACCTTGAACCAGATGCGCTTCGTGTCATCGCCCGCAGCGTTCTTGTCCTTGAAAAACATGGGCGCGAGTATGGCAATGCCCTTTTCGCCCTTCCTCACGTAGCGCCCACACTTCAGCCACGTATTGAATCCGCCAACGTAACTCGCGTCTGGCTTTTGCTTCCAGATCAGCATCTGGTTATGCCAGGAATAGTCCCAAAAAGCGGCTGAGGCTTTGAGGTAGTTGCGGAATAGTTCTGACTGTGTGGCCGCATCTGTCTCGTTGGCGAGCTGCTCGATAGTGCTACGTATCCCAGCGTTTAGTTCTCCTGCCTTGTTCGGTTTGTCCATGACGTTCTCCCGGTTGTGATGCACAGCCAATGCCGTGCATGTTTGACTTGCACAGCGAGCATACGGGCAGATGTCCAAACGTATGTACGTACCATCATGTATGTACGTGCAAATGCAGCCAGAAAAAACTTCTTGACACGTTTTCGGAATTTCACTCGCGATTGTGAACGCATTAAGCGGAGATCGAGCGCTCGAAAACGCCTGACCAGCGCGGCGTTCAGCGGCATCGTGAAATAAACTGCAGATCGGGGGAAACTCTGGGAGCAATGGCGGGAGATCTGGAGGAGACGCGATCAAGCGCAATCTGGGAGCAACGAAGGCGCGGAGAATCGCAGGCGAGTCGGTTGCAGGTCGAGTACTACTTTACGCATTTTGCCAAGGCATACCCCGGGCCAAACCCCTCGACCACCCTCTGAGGCTCTCCATCGCCTGGCACGTAGGGCGGTATCTTTGTTCTCTACCCAAAGGCTCTACAGAGCTCAGCACGATCATGAACACCGAAAGGATATTTACCAACGCTTTGACAGTCAACGGGCGATCATTGCCGCCCGGATCATGCCTTACCCCACTACTGAAGATCGACGGGATTACTGCGCTCGTGAGCAGGTTCTAGAACAGATTCGTCTCCGATTCCATGCCGAAACGGATGCACTGCGCTCACCGAAGTAGAACCATCTTCGGGGCGGCTTCCAGGCCAACGGTCTGAGCGCAAAGCAGCCTGATTACAACAACTATTTATTTGCTTTTTTTCCCTGGCCATCAACAACGCATTGCGGGGTCTCAGGGTTGCGACTGGACCACGGCTCCCACATTCGGCGCCCCCCAATGAACGCCTTCGCGTTGCTGCCCAGCCGGCAACCGAGCGGCACCAGCTTCAGCTTCTTGGCGTTTCCTCCGCCGATGACGACATCATCGAGGAGCAGCGCCGACGTGAGCCGCTTTACCCAGAATGCGACGGCATCGCGCCACTTCTTCTTTCCGAGTTTCTGGAGTCCGCGACTCCCCAAGTAGTCCTCGATGGCCCCATCTCGATATGAGAGAGACCCGAGTTCCATCGGCACGATGTGTCCGCGCACCATCAGGGCGGAGCCGAGGCCTGTCCCGAGACCGAGGAAAAGCATCGTCCCACCCTCGTAGCTCCCGAGGGCTTGCATCGCGGCATCATTGATGACCTTCACGGGACGACCAAACGCCTCCGCGAAATCGAACCCGACCCAGCCGTGGGCCAGGTTGCGGGGTTCGGTGACCGCTCGGTTCCCGACGACCTGCCCGGGGTAGCCGATGGAGACCACGTCGTATTCCCAGTCCTCCGCGAGCTTCTTGACAGCGCCGACCATCTTGCGGGGCGTCAGGTCTTTGCCGGACGAGAACTTTCGCGGTTCAGCTTGGCCACTCGCAAGAACCTTCACGTTGGTTCCCCCGATGTCCACCGTAAGAACCTGCGGCGTCGGTTTCATCAGACTTCCTCCGCCATCCTACCTAAAGCACGTCGCCGTTCGATCTGACTATTTCCTATCTCTTGTGCCTTGAGTTCGTCAATAGCTTGTGACAGACACATCCGATCTGATTATGCCAATTTCGTTGGCACCATAGATCTATCATTTCTGACAGTCGTAGGGCGTGTTGACCTGTTTTCGCGTGACTCCCGGAAGGAAGCTCGAAAACTTCATTCAGCGCACGCCCTCACACATCCATCCCAAATGGAAAGGTCCGGATCGCTATCTTCTTCGCGGTCAAACAGATCCTCACGTCCTTCCCATTGTGAGTACGACGTGTTCCGGATCTTCAGCCAGTTCGCCTGATCCGCGAGGTAGGGATCGTACTTACGCTTCGCGACGATACCCTCCAGGTCGGTCTCGCAGGCAAGCTGGTATCGATATAGCTTCTGGAGCAAGGGGTTTGTGCCTAAAACATATTGCCTCCCGCGCTACAGTGTTTGCTAGTTGTCGATACACCAATCATTCTTCTAAGCTGCCCCTGATTTGCTTCACACAATTCGTACCTTTTGGGTGGGCGCATCGCCCCAAGCCCGTTGGGCTTACCTGTATCCGCGTATCCACCTCGAACCCAAATTCACTACACGATCAAGGAGAATGTTATGCATCTGAGCACTGACGAACGCGAACAGGTTACGACCGAATTGATGCGTTTCGCCCGCGACCTAAACCTAACCGAGGATCAAAAGGAGCAGCTTTACCTCGCTCTTATCGAAGCAAGAGAAAAAATCGCAGAGTACATGCAACAGAATCCGAGCACGACCAAAAAAGACGCCATCAGCAAGGTTGTTACAAGTCGTGAAGCGATTCGTGAGCGGGTAGTCAGCTTTCTTACTTCCGAGCAGCTGCAGAAGTGGGACAACGAAAAGGCCAAAGCCAAGGACTTCTTGGGTCAAAAAATCGCAGCTTAGAAGTTTCACTTTATGTTTAGGGTCCTGACAAGAGGAAAAGCCCACTGGGTCTCCGGCTCAATGGGCTTTTTTAGGACTCCCTCATTAGAAAGGGAGTCTGGTCAGGGCTTGTTGCAATGAGGGCAATCCTATCCTTAACCGCTGGAACTGATCTACTGCCGCCGTTGACAGTTTGAATGGTCCTTTAATGCGAGCCTCGATAAGCGAATGCTGTGGTGCAACACGTCGAAGGTATCTACTCGGCCCGGACATCAGAGTGTCTTTAAAAGCAGCTTGAATATTTCTTCCATCGGCATGACAGTTGCCAGCAGTGGCACCATCGGAATGAGACCGGCAAGCGCCAGTGCAACAGCCGTCCTGGGCTCAAAGGGAAAAACTCTCATACGATCGACCAGTTCATAGTCACGGCTATAGTTGGCAAGCGACGTATTGTCCGGAGTGGACAGCAATGATTCGCCGGCAGGATTTCCCTTCACCCACTTTCGATCGTAAAGGCGTCCAAGCTTGCAAGCGAGTGTGCTGTACTCATGCAGGGCCTTTCGGCGGGTCCGCAGCAGGACGGGTGCGAACATAAACAGGGGTCCCAGGAATAGGAGCAGCATAATGATGATCAGGGCGGCAATGGGAATCTTGTAGCTTTGGACGGGCACTTTATCGAACAGAACTTCGCGGCAGGCAATGGCCGAAGCCGTAGCAGCATAAGCGAAGATGAAGATTGCATACAGGCGGTGGGTTTCTCCCAAAAAGCCCAGTCCCGCCGCCTGATCCGGATGGGTAGGAACCAGCTGCAAGTCAAGCTTGGACACACGCCGCAGAAACCTACACCAGATAAACGTTCTCCACAGCCACCGGTAAACCAGAAATTGGTAGATCGGAAGGGAGACGAGCGCATACCAATAGCCGGCCAAAGTAAACCGGTGACCCGATTCGGTAACCAATGAGTGCCAGGTTGAAACAGTCGCGGAAAGAAACCGAATTGACAGAAACGCGCCCAAGTAAGTAATTGCGAGAATAATCGCTTCGGCAAGGGTAGAATCGCGAATCCTGGATAGCGTCGACGATTGCAGCATCGAAATCCTGGTAGCGATCCTCGCGAATGAGTCCTGAAGCAATAAAATGGCTGGTGGCCGCGACGATCCGCGGGCCGATGACCACCTCCGCCACGATCAGCAGTGGAACGGATAACAGGAAACGGATGTGGGCGGAAGGGTCATAGAGGAAAGGAATCCTGACGTTCGTGAGGAGTGTTCGCTGCACAGCCGAAAAGATGAGCAGAGGCAGCCACGCAACCAGGGAGAAAACCAAAGCGCGCCTCACGATCAGCGGCGCTTCAAGTCTCATGAGTCCCAGGCGAAGCTGAAGCCGATCCAGCGGGCCGCCTTCGATCACCGACAGCTTTTTCATCATCGGTACGGAGCCCATGTGACCTCCTGAATTGTGGGGGCTCTTCTGTTAAGACACGGTCCACAACGTGCCCGCTGGTCTAGGCAGGCGATTAGGCTTGCAAGCGCTGATTCCTAAAACGAGAATTCGAATCCGGCAACGGGCCCCTTTTGGGTCAAGTCGAGGCCAATGCGATTAGCCCTGTTGTTAATGTGCCATCGTTGTGCCAGTTGATAGCCACCACGGATCCCGAAATGCTTGTTCACCGTGAACCCTAGTGTGTCGAAAGTTGAAACGAAATCTCCATACCCGAATAAGTACATACCCAGCACCTGACCGGTCACAAACAAGCGACTCGAATTGGGGATCACGTAGAGCCGGCCGACTGGGCCGGCAATCGGGAGCGGGGCTCTCAACGACCCTTCGGACCTCTGTGATACATGCAGCGTACCGTTCGTTATCTGAGCTGCAGAACTCACCGTTCCTTGTATGTCGAAGAGATCGACCTGCGCTCTTATTCCCAGACTTCCACGTCTGCGCCTGAGAATGTCGTACTGATACCCGACAGCATAAGCGTTTGTTCTTAGTCTCGCAGCTGCGTTCAACCCAACATCGTAACTCTGACCTTGGAAAGTGATTGGCCGGTTGACCACGAAATGGTCAGTGCGATCGAAGGGGATAAATCCAAATAAGAAGTGATTCTTTCGAGTGAACCGCCAGTCTACTCCTCCAGTGAAAGTCGTATAGCTACGGAATTGTATTTCTCTTTGAAAGTTAAGATACCCACCGCCCGTCGTCCCATAAAATGTTCCAGAAGGCTTAGCACCAAACCAAAGGGTTTCGATTCGTACTCTGTAGGCGTCAAAGTCCTCATTCTCAGCTTCAGGCCCCTGGCCATGTAGCTGAGGAGATATTCCGATGAAGCCGAGTAGGACCAGCCACACCAGACTCAACGATAGCGGTACCGAGCTTGCCGTATTCAACGAGAACATGTCTGAACGTAGCGCCTCCTGATAGTAAGTCTGAACTGGAAGTAGATGGAAAGTGTCAAAGATTACAGCGAGATGTAAAGGTCGAGACATTTGCCGAGACATAAAACGTCGGGCAAGTCTTGTTCCGCCCACAAGCATACGGATGGGTCTGGAGTGACTTTTAATGGCAGTTGACGCTTCCATCATCCCACATGAAGAAGTCTGACCGATTTTGACGTTTACATGACTACTTAGGCGAACTGCCCGGCAGTTACCCGTTGATGGCTCGTACTGGTCTTTTTACCAGTTTAGCAGCGCGTAAAGGAGGAGCGAGTATGGAGCGAGGATGGTACTGCGCCAAGGCTGGTACCGCGCCTAGTCGCGGGTACAACCAGAGACGGAGAAGACAGTATGAAGTTGGTTGCATTCGCTATGACGGTATTTGCGAGCCCACTACTTGTGTGGGGTCAAGGGACTCCCTCAGCGACACAGAGCACTGAACTCTGGACACCAGCAAAGAGCATCGGCATGTATGCATACCCCAAGAACCAGCAGACTTCTGATCGGCAGCTCAAGGATGAAAGCGAATGTTACGGATCCGCCAGGCAAAACACCGGCGTCGATCCTCAGGCTTCAGCACCAGCAAGCCCGACTGCCGCGGAGCAGAAAGCTGCTCAAGAGCAGGCCGCTCAACAAGCTGGAAAATCTACCCCCAAGGGGGGCACGGTGAAGGGATCGGCTGGCGGTGCTGCGGGAGGAGCGGCAGTTGGAGCCATAGCCGGCGATGCGGGGAAGGGAGCGGCCATAGGAGCCACGGTCGGAGCCGCAGCCGGCAGACGTCAGCAGAAGAAGGCCGAAGCGGCAGCTAAAAGTCAGGCGTCCCAGCAGGCGACCCAGACCCAGCAGGAGGCTCACGCCCAAGCGACCGCTCAACATCAGGCCGCTTTGGATTCGTTCAAGCGGGCTTTTTCCGCTTGCATGGATGCGCGCGACTATTCTGTTAAATGAGAAGAGCACGGCTCGGTGATTTCATTGCCTTCGCAACCGCTGGAGCATGCTCTTCGGCACCGAAGCTACGTACAGAAGGCCCTTGAACAATTCAGATTCATTCATCATCTATCTGGCTGCGGATTCATTTCCCGCGCGCGGGTAGCGAGCTTTAGCTCGTTAGACAAACGGTGATTTCCTGGTGAACAAGAACATGCTTCCACAAACCCCAGAGAGTAACGAAGCAGTCAAGATCCCAATCTTTGACATGTCTAACAAGGCTCCATCGCCGAAGGCCAAGGTCGCAATGAACAATGACATCGTGAAGCCAATTCCGCATAACCACGCGGCTCCAAACACTGCCCCCCATGAGAGTTCGGAGGGCACCGTCGCCAGTCGGAATTTTGCAGATATGCGAGCAAACAGCCAGACGCCGAGCGGTTTGCCAATGAAGAGCCCAAGAACCACGCCTAGGCTAACTGAATGTCGTGCTGCGGCGGTTGTATTTCCCAAGATTCGTACACCGGAATTTGCAAAAGCAAAGAGCGGCGTGATTGCGAAGCTCACCCATGGGTGGAGGGACCGCTCCATCCGATCCAGCGGCGAGTCAAGCAATTCCAACTGCGACTGCATGGTATGAATCGCTGCGTGCGATTCAGCCGAGTTATCCGGCGCAGTTTCAAACTGATCTAGTAGCCAACGGCCGTGCTTCAGAAATGATTTTCGATCAACGTAGGTTCGAGCCGGAATGGTGAATGCGACCAAAACGCCCGCCACGCTTGCATGCACTCCGGACTTGAGCACGGCATACCACACGAACAGGCCGATGATGGCATAGACTGCAGGCTTTTGAACACCTAGCCGGTTTACAACGAAGCAAAGCGCCACCCCGGCGAGGCCCAGGACAAAGCTGGTGACCTCAATCCGCTCCGTGTAAAAAGCTGCGATTACAACTACTGCAATCAGGTCGTCGGCGATAGCAAGGGCCGTCAAGAAGATCTTGAGGGATAAAGGGACACGCTTGCCCAAGATTGCGAGCACACCTAGGACGAATGCGATGTCGGTGGCCATGGGGATCGCCCACCCTCTCCGTGTGTCCCCACCATGTGCTGTCGATAGATAAAGGAGAGCTGGCAAGATCGCGCCTCCCAGCGCCGCAATGAGAGGAAAGGCCGCTCGTCTGGGGGACGACAGTTCTCCGATTAGAACCTCGCGCTTTACTTCGAGTCCCACCAGGAAAAAGAAAACGGCCATGAGCCCATCGTTGATCCACTCATGACGGATCTCTGTCAGCACGAATCGGCCTAAGCCGATGGAGAGAGGTGTATTCCAAATCGCGAAGTAGCTCTCTGCCCAGTGCGAGTTGGCGAGAATCAGGGCGACGATAGTGCTGGCTAGAAGTAGAATACCGCTGGCTGCCTCCACCCTGGCGAAGCTCAGAAAAGGACTGACAAGCACCTCAATGGGGAGACTTGTAGTCTGGGAAGGCGGGAGAGAGTCAGAGATTCGGCCGCGCATGTGCTTGGAGGGTTCCAATTGATCCTCCGCTTGAAGTGATCGTGAGCTCATTAACAATAGACCGAGACTGTGAGTCCCAACCCGTGTCTGGGAATAGCGCTATTGCTTTGCTGCTTAAAAGTTAGCGTCCAAGTCGCTCGTTTTGTGGCAGGGTACTACCACAACAAATGGCCACTGGTTCCAGCTGTCGGGGACGGCATCGTATGGCATTGGCCGCGCGCGTTTGGCGAAAGTGCGAAGCGGAGCCAAACTAGATGCTTCGCGAATACATTTAGCGTACTTGAGCCAATAAACAGCCTAACTTTCGGTCATCTGGGGCGGACGTTTACCGCTTTGATGTACTGATTCCCGTAACTCTCAATCTCATAATGACCCTTCTTCTTATCGAAGCGGATCTTGGCTGCAACCATAATCTGGCCGTCGCCCTTACCCTTGTCGTTCAACTTCACTTGCAAGAAGCCAAATGGATAATCTGTCGTTCGCCCGCCCCTATAAACTTCGGCAAACGGCATGGTGCGAGCAGTCACAACCGTGAGTATTGTGTCTGAGCCGGCCTGGCGCTTCCGTGCGACAGCGATTTGGTTTCCCACGCTCCCGGTTGGGTTGATTCGTCCTACATCAAGTTTTTCCATGGCCCTGCGGAGTGCGTCAGGACCCTTCTCTTTTAGCAAAGCCGCTAGCTGGTCAACTTCGTCGTCACTGGTGTAACGGCTGACCCGGAAATCGAAGCCAATTGATTTGCCACCTACCGAGCCCCCGGTGCCTATCGCTGTGCCGCTATACGCCTCTTGTTGAGTGTCTCCCTTTTGACATAGAAGAGGTGAAATGAGGAGCATCACTCCCATAATCAACATAGCTACTTTTTCATGTTCTACACTCCCGGATTCAACTTATGTTGGTCTTGAAGGATGAAGGAACTCACCGTAACTCCTCGCACAGCTAAGACTGGGGAACCATACCGCGCTTGATAGTCAAAGAAGTATTGATGATCGTAAGACATAAGTAACTATTTACCACTGTCAAGGGTGACAGTTCCCATGTGCCGGCCGCGTTAAGCACAATTACGGGCCATTAGCATTTCCGGATCCGCCAGGAGACAACGCAAATGCCAGCCGTTGGTGTAGACCGCAGACAGTTTCTTGAGAAAACGGTCAAGGGCGGACTCTTTGGAGTTGCCACGACATCAGCAATTTGCCTGGCTTCTTCCCGTAGGCTTAGCGAGCAGACAAATCCGAGCCCCGAAGCAGAGCTCCAGGAACTACTCGCGGGGAATGACAGATTCGCTGCCAACCGCCTACACTCGATTGAGCACGATTTAGCTATTTTGAAAGAACGTACGGTTGATAAGCAGGAGCCGTTTGCAGCCGTCTTGGCCTGCGCCGACTCTCGTGTGCCGGTGGAACTTGTGTTTGACCAGTCGATCGGTCACATCTTTGTCGCACGGGTTGCGGGAAACTTCGTGACGCCCGAAATCATCGGCAGCCTTGAATATGGAGTCGCTGTCCTCGGGGTGCGCGCTCTTCTCGTACTCGGGCACTCTGGCTGTGGCGCAGTCAAGGCAGCTATGAAAGCTGACACTGTCCCGGGGCAAATCAGCTCTTTTTACCCGCACCTTCGCCCGGCGGTAGCACAGTCCGGCGGCGATTTCGACAAGGCCATCGCGGGCAATGCGAGATATCAAGCGGACTTGTTTCCACTTCCTCTCCCGTCATTCGGGATGCTGTCGAAGCGGGCACCCTCAAGGTCGCGGCCGGAGTGTACGACCTGGGCAGCGGCAAGGTGAACATGTCTTCAAGTGCCGAGATATTGCCTGGGTGGGAAACATCTCTTTGCTTGAGGACGAACTCTGCGGCGAGAATAGAAATGGCGACTAAACCCGAATTCGTAGCTTTTGCTCTGCTTGCGTTGATTTGTTCCTTGCCGTGTCCAGCACAACAAAAAGGCCAATGGGTTCCAGGACAATTCGGGCTCAACGCGGGAGTGATTCCAGATCCCGGAATTACGTATGCCAACATGGCCATAAATTACTCGGCCACTCGCTTAAATGACTCCAACGGGACACAGATTCTACAGAACGTCACTGGGACGTATTCGTTCTGGGTAGATGAAAACATTGTGTATTACGTTTCCAACAGGGAATTCCTTGGCGGATATTTCATGCCTTACGTTGCGCTGAACGTTGCGAATGGTTCTCTGGTCGCTGACATAACCGGCACCAACTTCGGCGCCAGTGGCGGCGGAAGTGGTTTTGCCGACATGTATGTCCAGCCATTGAATGTAGGTTGGCACTTCGGGAAGCGAGTTGATTTCACCGCTGGCTACGGATTCATGGCTCCCACAGGCCGATATACTTCGGGAGCTTCAAGCAATATCGGCTCCGGGTACTGGGGCAACAATATTACCAGCGGCACTACCCTGTACATTACGAAGAACAAAGGAACCTGTTCCGATCTGGCTACTGACTGGGAAACTCACGGAAGTAAGAATGTCGCTGGCGTCCCAGCCGGACGGACGAGCAAGGTGACTCCCGGACAGGCCTTCACCACGGAGTGGGGAATTGGACAGGTGCTGCCGCTGAAGAAAGATCTCAGCATCCTTGCCCAACTTGGCTTCGTCGGGTACGACTAATGGCAGGTTTCATCCAACGGCGGCAATTACTTGGTACTCGGCAGGCCTGTCCCGGCAAGGTTGGCCCCTTATTACTCAGTTCATGCAATGGGCGTGCAAGGCAATTTCATTCTTCCAAAGTCAGGAATGTCGCTTTTCTTTAAGTACTACGACGAGTATTCGGCTAAGGCACGGCCAGATGGACGCACGATCGTTTTCGGGGTTTCGTGGACCATCCGAATTCCGAAGCCGCAGCCTACGCAGTGCCTTAAGGGGAACCCATTGATAAATCGCTGCTCTCTCAGTCAAAGAGGAGAGAGGTTGGATCAAAACGTCAATAGCTGTCTGGGCCCCAATCGCCAGCCGGGATCTCCGTAGCTGTCTTCCCGTAGCGAAACTAGACAGTGTGCAATTGGTGATGTGAACGTGAACGGAGGAGAATGATGAACCGTAACATCCAACTCATGACATCTGTGCTGATTATGGGTTTGTGGGTTGCACCAATGACTTCACCGCGGGCGGTTTCGCAAGAGCCGCCACCAGCCGCGCAGGAACTCGAGAAAGCCTTTCCGGCAAAGCCTCCATACTCTCCTTATGCGGGTCGCCATTTCCCGAGCGGGTCTATTGGGGCGATACCCATCTGCACACCTCGCAATCGTTCGACGCCATAGCGTTCGGCTGCACATTGGGGCCCGAAGACGCCTATAGGTTCGCTCGCGGCGAAGAGGTGATTTCTTCGACCGGGCAACATGCCCGCTTGAGTCGCCCTCTCGATTTCCTGGTCGTATCTGACCACGCTGAAAACATGGGCATCGATGGGCGAAATCAAAGAGGGTAATCCCACATTGATGGGAGATGCCGGATTTGCGGCGCTGGCACGACATGCTCCAGGCGGGCGGTGAGCAGGCGATGGAGATCTACTATGAGATAGTTGCGGCAGTGTCGGGCAAAGGCAAACCTCTTCCAGCCGCTTTAATCACCGGAGCTGACACGGTCCGTCTGGGAAAAAAACATTAAGGCTGCTGAGACAATACAACGATCCCGGCAAATTCACAGCTCTCATCGGCTACGAATGGTCCTCCAACACCAAAGGAAACAATCTTCATCGCGTCGTCATCTTTCGCGACGGGCAGGATAAGGCAATGCAGGTTCTTCCGTTCTCCAGCTTCACCAGTGACAATCCAGAAGATCTTTGGAAGGCGCTCCAAAGTTATCAGGAGAAGACTGGCGGCCAGGTGCTGGCCATTCCTCACAACGGCAATCTCTCCAATGGCCTGATGTTTCCCATGGTCAACCCGGTCGGCGGCAAGCCGCTGACCCGGGAGTACGCGGAAACGCGCGCTAGTCTCGAGCCACTGCTCGAAGCTACGCAGATCAAAGGCGACGGAGAAACTCATCCGTTCCTTTCTCCCAATGACGAGTTCGCGAACTACGAGCGCTGGGACAAAGGCAACCTCGACCTTAGCGTCGAGAAGAAGCCCGAAATGCTGCAATACGAGTATGCCCGCGCGGCCTTGCGCAATGGCCTGAAGCTCGAACAGGAACTGGGCGTGAATCCTTACAAGTTCGGCATGATCGGCAGCACCGACGCGCATACCGGCCCTTGCAGCGGTCGACGAGGATAATTTTTTCGGCAAGATGCCTCATGCGTGAGCCCAGTCCGGACCGCGCTACCCATCCTGTCGCTAAATTCGGCGACAAGGCTTACATGGGCTGGGAAATGACCTCTAGCGGCTACGCCGGCGTGTGGGCGACCGAAAACACCCGAGAAGCCCTCTGGGATGCCATGAAGCGGAAGGAAGTTTACGCGACCACCGGTCCGCGAATGATCGTCCGGTTCTTCGGCGGCTTGGGACTTTCAACCCGGTGACGCCAACACCCGTAACCCTGCCGTTGTCGGCTATGGCAAAGGGGTTCCCATGGGCGGCGATCTGACTCAGTGCGCCCTCGGGCAAGAGTCCCGACCTTCCTAGTCGCCGCACTGAAAGATCCCATTGGCGCCAATCTCGACCGCATCCAGATTATTAAGGGTTGGCTCGACGCAAAGAACGAAACTCACGAAAAAATCTATGACGTCGTCTGGTCGGGGGACCGCAAGCCCGACTCCAAAACCGGCAAACTCCCGCCGGTCGGTGACACGGTGGATGTGCCGAACGCTACTTACACAAACACCATCGGCGCTTCGGAACTGATCAAGGTCTGGAAAGATCCGGAATTTCGATCCGGCCCAGCGGGCGTTTTATTACGTGCGCGTGCTCGAAATCCCCACGCCGCGCTGGACGGCGTACGACGCCAAATATTACGGCATCACGATGCCGCCTGAAGTCCCCATGAAAGGCCAGGAGCGCGCCTACACCTCGCCGATCTGGTACACGCCGGCAGCAAAATGAAGTGGAGATCTTTATGAGAGTAATTCGTGAGCCGTTATTCCACTTTCTCATTCTCGGAGCCGTCATCTTTGTGGTCCACGGCCTCGTCACGCGACACAGGACGGATAAGCCGGGGCAGATCGTTGTGACACAGGCCGCGATCGAGAACCTGGTGACCGGATTCACGCGTACCTGGCAACGTCCTCCTACGGAAGATGAACTTCAGGGACTGGTGCGCGATTACATCCGTGAGGAAGCCGCTTACCGCGAAGCGCTAGCCTTGGGACTCGACCGGGATGACATGATCGTCCGCCGCCGGCTGCGGCAAAAACTTGAATTCGTCTCGGACGATCTGGCTACGCGAAAAGAACCCAGCGATGCCGAATTGCAGAGTTTTCTGGAGGCGCATCGAGACACGTTCCAGACTGAGCCACTCTTCTCGTTTCGTCAGATTTACTTCAATCCCCAGTTGCACGGTAAGAACCTTCATCGCGACCTGGCACTCGCGCTCGATGATCTTGCAACATCCCGTTCCTCATAAACCCAAAATCGATGCTGGGGATCCTTTTCTCTTGCAGCAGAGCTTCGAGGATGTTTCTCTGGCAGACCTGAAGAAGACGTTCGGGGAACAGTTTGCTTCAGCAATCAGCGCTTTGCCCGTTGGCGCTTGGCAAGGGCCAATCGATTCTGGTTATGGCGCTCATCTGGTGTATGTCGCTAAACACACAGATAGCCATCTCCCAGCACTCGCTGAAGTGCGGGAACAGGTGCGCCGCGAGTATCTCGACACCAAACGCAGGGAGGCCACGGATAAGTTCTACAAGGCACTCTTAAGTCGCTACAGCGTGAAAATCGAAGCGCCTGAAGAGAAGAAATTGGCACAGGTGCAGTGATGCGGTATTCCCTGTATTGCTTTTTCTTGTCCTCATCGGTGCATTTCCAGCGGTCATGTCTGCCCACGAAGTGCGCCCCGCCTACCTGCAACTCCATCAGACAGCCGTCAGCAACTACGATGTGCTCTGGAAAGTTCCGGCCCTCGGGCGACACGATGCGGTTGAGCCTCTATGTTCAGTTGCCGCACGCCTGCTCCAATCTCAAACAGCCTCACGGTCTTTTTGCCGACAATGCTTACACCGAGCAGTGGAGCGTCAAGTGCCAGGGAGGTCTGGCCGGTTCAACTGTCCGAATCGAAGGGCTCACGGCCACACTTACGGACGTGCTCGTTCGCGTTGAACGGCTCGATGGGTCTTCTCAAGTGACCCGAGTGATGTCTTCCTCGCCTTCTTTCGTGGTTGAGGCAATGCCACGCCGTTTCGAAGTCGCCCGAACCTACTTCGTGCTTGGCATTGAGCACATCCTCACAGGTGTCGACCATCTGCTCTTTGTTTCAGGACTCTTGCTGCTGGTGAGCGGCACGCGACGCCTGCTCGCAACCGTAAGTGCTTTTACACTGTCCCACACGGTTACGCTAACTCTCGCTACTCTCGGGTTTGTTCACGTGCCGCCGCCGCCAGTGGAAGCAGTGATTGCGCTCAGCATCCTGTTTGTCGCATGGGAAGTACTGCGGAAGGACACAAATCCATCCGGACTGGCACAGCGCAAGCCATGGCTGGTAGCATTCTCGTTTGGCTTGCTGCACGGTCTCGGATTTGCGGGTGGACTCAGTGCCGCAGGTCTGCCCACTGCACATATTCCGCTTGCTCTCGGCTTCTTTAGCGCGGGAGTCGAAATCGGGCATTTTTCGTTTGTTGCGTCAGCACTGTTAATCATCGCGGCGCTTCGGCGCTGGATGTGGCAATTGCCCTCCTGGTCCCGGCGAATTGCGCCTTATGCCATCGGCAGCTGTGCGTCCTTTTGGCTTATTAGCCGTCTCGCCATGTTCTAAGGGCAGTTTGTGCGCCAGACCCAGCAGGCGAGGTGGTTCAACAAACCAGAGTAATTCGAGCTTGCCCGGTCCAATGCAAATACAGTGGCGCTCGCCGTTCTATTCCTGACTCTGAATCACAGTCTCTGGCTCTCAGGGCATAGTTCCACACGACGTGCGGAGCCTCCTTTATCCCCAGGTTCCAAAAACCTCATTCACCTTCTCCCGGACGTGGCTACTCCGGGACGGCTTCAGATATCGCATGGTGGACTCCATGTCCTCGTGCCCCAACCACGTTTGCACCGTGCGCAAGTCCACGCCACCCCACAGGCACCGGGTCGCAAACGTCGCGCGAAATTTATGCAGGTAGAAATTGTCCTTGTCCAGTTTCGCCCGGTCGGCGCATTTTTTGAGGCAATCCAGGAAGTCCAGCTTGGGATTGCATCCGGCCGTGGGGAAGAGCAGGTTACAGCTCTTGTCACCCTTCGCCATCCACTTCTTCAAACTCGCGGCGAGCTTGCTAGGGATCGGAATTTCCCGTTCCTTATACGCTTTAGGCGTCCAGCCTCTATCGGGTTTATGAGTAACCCGAACCACACACCCGGCGCAGTTCACGTCTGATCGATAGGTGTACATCACCTCCTGTTCACGCATCCCGGTCATCAGGAAGAACTCGAACCATAACCGCTCCTCCGCATCGCAGGCGTTGAACAGCTTCGTCAGCTCTTCCGGCTCATAGATCTCCGGCTCTTCCTCGGTGTATCGCGGCCAGTCAGTCTTACCCACGATGTCTCGCACCTTATTTGCCTTAAGGAAGGTCATCACGTTCTCAAACTTGTTGTACACGCTACGAGGGGCTTGGTCTTTTTCGTCCCTCAAGAACGCCGCGAACTCCAGCATCTGGCGGCGGTCCACGTCAGCGACATGCTCAGCCTTGCAGCACTCAAGGAAGTAATCGAGCGCCGTCGTGTAGGCCGCCAGGGTCTTGGGTTTCTTGCTGAGCTGGATCTCGGCAAGGTATGCGGTCACCGCGTCAGCGAGAGATGGGCGGCTCGATTCCTCGGCAAACTTCAAGCCAGCCTTCAGCCCGTCTGCCTTCGCGTTGAGCATCTGCTCCCGTTGGTGGCGCTTCGCCTCAGCCGCCAGCGCGTTTTTGCCCACGGACTGGCGCAGACGCTTGCTGCCGTTGTACCACTCGATGTAGTAGGAGCCCTCAGGGTGGTGCTCTTCGTGGCCGTCGATCAGGACGAAGTTCGCCTTGATACGACCATTGGCGGAGCGGGCAACAGTGCAGAACCGCAGCCCGTTGGGAGTCTTGATTCGCTTGGTGAGGTTGACCGATCTGTTCAATGTGGCGACATTTTCAGTATCACCACAGTATCACAGCAATCTAAGTAGAACAAAATAAAAGTTATGGCGGAGAGGGAGGGATTCGAACCCCCGGTACGGTTTCCCGTATTCCAGTTTTCAAGACTGGCGCCTTCAACCACTCGGCCATCTCTCCGACCATTACAGTTTTCTGAATCGTTATGGCCGATTCTGCACTGTTTTGACCATAGAGCTACTACAGTTTTACTACAGCCTCTGAATTCATCAGGTCACCGAGAAGATAAAGCCTTTGCTATCAACTATTTATACCCCGCCAGACGACCTGTACGACGGTTTTCAAGACCGGAGCCATCAACCACTCGGCCACCTCTCCCGCTATCTTTACTTTGTATTCCAGAGACTGGCTGAACCCCCAAAAGACTGAACGTAGTTTATATCACCCATGAGAAGCTCTCCGTTATCTCACAAATGGCCTTGAGAAAGGCAGGGCCTGGAATCGTGTTCTTCCTGCCCCCCACGCAAAGCCGGTCCTTTTTCGTAGCCTCTCAACCAAGGCCGTTCCGACACGCGATGAAACTTCGCAGCCGCTACTGCAGGGCCTGCGCGTTGCAGGTTCCGTTTGTATTCTGGGGCGGGGGCGCGGGGGGAGTCGCCCATGGCACACCCTGAAAGTCGAAGAATTCCGTCATATCCATCTGCGCCGCGTCCCGCTTGGTGAGCGACGGAACCTGAAAGCGCGCTTCAATCAGCTTCAGTATCGCCGTCGAATCGGCTACGTTGTGCGACACGTAATTCTTCTTCGTGAATGGTGAGATCACGATGAGGGGGACCCGGTAACCGGTGTAGTTGAAGTTGCAGTTCACTCCCGATCCAGAAGTGCAGATATCGCCTTTGAGCAGGTCGATGGGCGCCATTCCGTCGGGATCTACCGCGGGCTGAGGAGGAACATGATCATAGAATCCTCCCGACTCGTCGTAGGTAAGAATGAAAGCCGAATCCTTCCAGGACGGGCTTGCCATCAGCGCGTTGATCAGGCTGGCCGCGTAAGCCGCGCCGGCTTGGATGCTGACTGGGGGAGCGGGGTGCTCATCCCTACTGGACAGGTAACCAGTCTCGATGAAGGCTACCGACGGTAAAGTACCGGCCTGCACATCGGACAGATATTGCGAGATCGGGACAACATTGCTGGGGAGCTGGTTCGGCGGCGCAAAGTTCCTGAACTGTGTAAGGAAGGTGCACGGGCCACTCGAAGGAGAAGTGTCGGTCCCATCCGGAGTCTTCGTACACGTGTCGTCGGTGTAGTACACCTTCCAGCTGACGCCGGCGCTGGTGAGGGAGTCGAAGATGGTTAGCGCCTGCAGCGAAGCGTTGTCCGTGGCGGTGGTTCCCGGTGGATACGCGTAGCCCTGCGACGTGGCGGCAAAGAGGTAGAGCCGATTGACTTGCGTGCGGTCCATCACGGGAGCGAACCAGCGATCCGAGGTGGCAAACTTGGATGCCATGAAGTAGTAGTAATTCAGGTCGCTGCCATCGTAGTAGCCCATGGCGCGAATGCCGGCCGTATCGGTATATGCCGGGACGGCACCTGCTTTATTTTCGTTGGCTGCGAAATTCGCGGCATTCCAGACGAATCCATCCATCTGGGGTTTGCTGGACAAGGGATGCTGGAGGTTCCAATCCAAATGGCTTTCATCCCACGACGGGCTCAGATTTTCCACACATTCGCTCGCCAGGTGATACGCGGCAACATTAGTCCCGCTCGTCCAACCCGGGTTGGACGCTTTAGCGGGAATCCCGTCGAATTTCTGCGGCGAATAGCCATTTGCCGCCCAATATGCGGGCAACTGTCCGAAATAGTGATCGAAGGAGCGGTTCTCCTGCACCATCACAATGACGTGATTGATGTTGCTGACGCCGGGATCGAGAGGAACTGGAGGAGCGCCGGGACCTAGTTGCAAGCCTTGGCAGGCGAAAATCAGCATCGACAAGGCAATCGTCGTTACAGCGGCCAATGCTCGTTTGATCCCAAAGATCATCCAGGGTCCTCCACTTCATTTCAGGAACTGACACAGCCACTCTTGGATGAAAGGAAGCCTCTGAACGTTGGCTTGGCTTGCGCCTACAGCATTTCTGATTCGTTGCCAAATACTTCATTGGGAAAGAGTTGAGCAGGAAAGCCAGCGAACCTGGCGATTCAGTCAGCGATTGCAGATATTCCTGCTCGGCGCCAACGTCTCGGGAGAAAAGTTCGCCACCTCGAGGTTGCAACCAACGTGTCTACGAAAGTGCTTGTACTAACGGCACCTTTCCTGCCGAACGGCTTTCGCACTACTCTCGCGAGTCGTCCCAGAAAGTCCCAGCTGGTTCCAGGGAATCTACAGGCTTGGCCGCCTCCCCTCGAAACCGGTTCTCGCAAGCGCAAGTGCAAGGCCCCTGTAACTCCGCTCTTGAGGGCAGATGTGTCATGAAAATCTGTGTGCTCTTTTTCTGCTCCTGTCTCTAACAGGAGTTTGCGTGGCGGGAAGTTCCGTCGTACCCACAACCACTCTAGCCGCTCAGACGGCAAACAACACGAGTGCTGCCAGCAATTTTCCCAATCAAAGTAACGGCAATTCCGCGCCTGGAAACGCCAGCAAGGTCGATGTGCACTCCCTGCTATATCCCGGCGCTACGACCAAGGTCTACGCACATCTGATGCTGTGGTTCGGAGGCACGAACCACATGAACATCGGTTACAACTCCAGCGATCCCGCTCAGGTTCATCGCCAGATCACAGATATGATCAGCCGCGGGATCGATGGCGTCGTAATCGACTGGTATGGACCAAACAACAGCACCGACCAAGCCACGAAGCTAGTAATGACCGAAGCGGAAAAGCATCCAGGATTCAGTTTCGCGATCATGGTGGACCAGGGCGCCATCAAGTGGAACTCATGTTCGGGCTGCTCACCGCAAGCAGCTTTGATCAATCAATTGCAGTACGTCGAGCAGACCTACTTCCCTTCGCCGGCTTATATGAGGTCGCAGGGCAGGCCCATCGTAACCAACTTCAATGTGGACCTTGGCTACGCGATCAATTGGAGTGAGGTCACGGCCGCACTCTCGTCCCAGCCTCTTTTCTGGTTTCAGAACAACAGCGGTTTCACCCATCCGCTGAGCGGCGGGAGTTATTCGTGGGTCATGCCGACGACTACCGACTATGGCATCGGCTATCTGGGAAGCTTCTACAGCGCGGGCTTTTCCAAACCCAGCGAGGAGACTGTCGGAGCCACGTATAAGGGCTTTAACGACACTCTCGCATCCTGGGGATCGAACCGCATCATGGGACAGCAATGCGGTCAGACCTGGCTGCAGACGTTTTCGGAGATCAACAAGCTCTATAACTCTGGCAGGCAATTACCCACGCTTCAGTTGGTGACGTGGAACGATTACGAAGAAGCCACCGAGATCGAAACCGGCATCAATAACTGCCTGACGGTTTCAGCCTCGGTTTCCGGCAACTCGCTCGCATGGAGTATCAAGGGCAACGAGAATACTGTTGATCATTATGTCGCCTACGTGAGCATCGATGGCAAGAACCTGATGGCTCTGAGAAGTGCGGTTCCTGGTACGAGATCGCTGAACCTGTGCAGCTACTCGATTCCAAACGGCAGCTATACGGGGTTTGTGCAGGCCGTGGGTAAACCGAGCATCCGAAATCAAATGTCTGGCCCGGTGAAATTCAGCTTGAACTGCGCCGGCACAACAACGGCCGGTGGCGGCACGAGTGGTGGCGGCGGGACGAGCGGTGGTGGCACGACAGGCGGCGGAGGAAGCGGCTCGGGTGGGACGGGGAGCACGCCTCAGAATGCCACTATCAGCGTGGCTGCCAATCCCTCGGCCATGACGATTGCTGCGGGAACTGTGGCTAAAATCAAGGTGACGGTCACGCCGCAAACGGGATCTTTTAATCAGGCGGTGGCTTTGACCTGTTCGGAACTCCCGAACAATCTAAGCTGTTCGTTCTCCCCGGCGTCCGTTACTCCTGGCGCCGGCGCCGTCAGTTCCGTGCTCACTTTCAAAACCGTCGCCCCGGTGTCCGCGGACCGGAGAGAACGTCGAAGCTTCTTTTTCGCCACCGGACTGTTCAGCTTCGGACTGTTTGGCGTAACCTTCATCGGCAAAGCCAGGCGCAGAGAGATGCTGATCGGGGTCGGATCCGTCATCCTGCTCGGCTTGCTCATCGGTAGCGTCTCTTGCGGCGGGAACAGCATGAAACCCGTAATCGCCAGCTCGCCCGTGAGTACTTATGCGGTCACCATTAGCGGCGCCGCCGGAACCGTGCAGGCCGCTACTACCGTTTCCGTTACCGTTAGATAGCTCTGGCTCGGCATGACCGTTCCACGGAGCATGAATCATCGTGGAACGGCGTGCCCAGCCCAGCGAATTCCGTGTCATCAAGCGCAACAGCAGAGACTTCGAAGGGATCCAGCGCGGCAGCCGGCGGAAGCGGGAGACGTAGCGCAACGTCTGCACTCGCTGCTGCAGCTCGAAATGCCGTATGTACTTCTGCACTACATTCGGCATGGTCATGCGCAGGCCTGCGGAAAAGTTCTGCACCGCCATCCGGTGCTGCTTTTCCGTGTTCTGAAGGAAGTCCACCAGGCAATCGGCGAGCCCCTGCGCATCTCCCGGCGGATAGAATTCGATGGCGAGTTCCTCGCCCTGCGCCATTTGCCGGAAGTCGGCAATATCGGCTGAGATAATCGGTACACCGTAAGCGCACGCCAGGTGCGCAACACCGCTGCAACCAGTGGACGATGAGTAGGGCATGACGGCCACGGTGGAGCTCTGAAATAGCTCCGGCAGGTCATCTTCCGGTACGTATCCTCGGAACTCGATGCGATCGTTTCCCGCGCATTGCGCTTTGACAGATGCGATATAGCCCGGAGCCTGGGGATGATCTCCGCCCGCGATGACCAGTCTTGCTTCGGGCATCTTCTCAGCCAGCAAATTGAAAGACTCGATCATTAATTCGAGGCGCTTGTAGGTGCCCCATTTTCCGAACGCGAGAATGCGGTGAACCGGATTGCCGCGTCGCGCGAAATCGGGAAATTCCGGCCTTCTGGTCAAAATGCCATGCGCCCGCAAGTGCACGTTATCGCGGCCATACTTGTCATTCAGAATCTTTCGATAGCCTGGCATCAACACAGAAACGGAGTTGGAAAGCAGAAGCATGCGCGTAGCGATCGCCCCCGCGAAGCGATAAAGGTGCTCGTGGCGAACTCCGACATCCTTCAGCTCCACCGTATCCATGAGGTGATGAAGTGTGACGTGCGTGTAGCGGCCACTCAGGCGCGCGAGAAGGGGCGTCATCAAACCGCCGAAGGCAATCAGCGGATTCCTGCCGAAGGTGCTAAACAGCAGGTTGAACCACACGACGTCGGGCTTCAACCGGCGCAAGGTTTTCAGCAGCCGATACGGACTCGCAGGATCATCGAAGGACCAGCAACGGACAACTGAAAAGCCATCCAGTTCCGCGGGCTCGCCGGGCAGTTGATCTGCCAGAACACTGAGGTTGAGGAACGGATTGCGCTGTAACTCTTGAGCAATATGGAATCCATACTCGCTCAAGCCTCCGGTGCTCGGAGGGAAAGTTGTGACCAGACAAATCTTCATTCGTCTCCCGTGGCTGGCAGCAAGAGATTCGATGTGCTTTCAAAGCAAGATGTTGCAGGTGGACTCAACAACGGCTAGGCATGTTTTCACCGTCCGCACTCTGCGCCGGTCCGGCAGCCAGGGGGTATTGCAACCGAAGATCAATCTCGTTATTTAAGGAATCCTGCGCGACGGCCTTCCTGATGAACTCCGTGGCCTCGGCGACAGGAAGAGGAGGAACCAGGGTCATGCTTACCACGCGACTCAGGCGCAGGTAAGCCTCTCGGTTGTAACGAACAAATTCCAGTGGATATTCAGGTTTGCGCAGAGTAGCGGCCTCCGGGTCAGCGTCCAGCAAAAAAGCGAGATCTGGTCTGGGAATAAACATCAGCAGCAAGCGAACGTAAAGACGGATCAGCCGATTCTGCAAGGGGAGATTCGCCAATTCATCGTAGATGTAGCGATCGAACACGATGAAGTCGACGCCGGAATCTGCGCTGCGTGCCACGACACTGCAGAGGCTGACTGCGTCGAACAAATAGAGTAGCAGCCGGAACGCAGTGAGATACCAGGAGCGAACGTTTTTATCGCGACGCACGATGGGCTTGTCGGGGCTGCCCACTCCTTTGTCTCCCTTGAACGCCTTCAGGCTGGCGTGCTCGCGAAATCTGGCGAGAGCCACCACGTCATCCCAGAAGGTAAACAGCGAGAGCTGCAATCCGGATTCCCGCAGATGACTGCAGAAAGCCTCAATCTGGGTGCTCTTTCCCGCCCCATCAATTCCCGAGAAACTCACCAACTTCACGCTGCTGATTCCCATAGCTCGGTTACTCTCGTGTAATCGGTAAAAAATCGTCAGTGCGCGCCGGGGGGCTTGCTCGGTGTCGCTTGGGTTAGAGCGATAACCGTGCCCACGGCCGCGCCGGCTCCAAGGATCGCGCCCACTTTGATCACCAGCGTACGAACGCGATGCTGCTTGGCAGGCGCAATTGCGATTCCTGCGGGTTCGGCTGCCGTAATGCCGCTCACTCTGGGTGCTTCCGCGGCCGCAGTTCCCACTGGACGTTGCAGTTTCTGATTGGTTTGGGTGTCACCTAGCTGGTTACCGGGCGTATTCGCCTGCGGACTCGCGGCCGGTTGCGTCTGGGTGGCCGCGGAACCATTCTGCTGGTTCGCCGGATCCTGCTGCTCTCGAACCGCACCCGGGCTGTCGGGGAGTTCTGACAGCGCGGCGTATGTAAGCTGCGGCGCGACCTGGGCGCTAGCAGCAGCCGGCGTTTGGGCAGTCTTCTGCGCTAGTGGATTTTCTTGAGCTTGAGCTATTGTTGTAAATGGTAGATCCAGAGCAACGATCACGAACACGGCACAGAGAAGACCCCGACTCAACGAGCCCATCGACTCCTCCTGATTTCTAACCGCTTAGCTTGCTTCCTTGACAGCTCTTAGATCGCCAAATACGGCGCTGTACCACGGGGTTTCTTGAGAAACGGCGTCGACCGGAAGCGCATTGAAACTGCGTACGGCCTCGTCGGATGTGGGGTAAGCCTCGAACACGCGCGCCACTCGCATCAACTCCAGAATGACCTCAGATTCCGGAGACAGGGCAGCCAATTTCAGATCTCCGTCGCGTTTCAAGGTCTCTTCCAGGCACTGCAGCAACGCCTCGACTCCAGCACTGTCGATGGAGCGCACCTGGGAGCAGTCGAGAACGATTCGCGGACGATTGGACTCAAGCAGCGGACCCAATTCCTCCATGAAATTCCGAACTTCTCCCGCATTGAATTGCTCCGGAACTTGCATCACCACCACAGGCCCGCTGGTCAACATGTTTTTTACCCCTTTTGAGATTTGCTGCTTCACTATCCAACTCTCCCTTCGGAGACAGTGTTACTGTCCTTTCTTAGGTACAGACGACATGGCTACGTTGCGGACTTTGAGACTTGCCAAAAAACTGCCGTCCACACCCGAACGAACTCTGTGATCCCGGATCGGCCGAAGGACGACCGGATCGCTGATTTTCAGGCTGACCCCGTGTTGCAGGTGCAAAAGATTGTCGCCATCGACAATCGAATGCGACAGGTCAAGCCCAATGCCTACGTACGTGTTCGATAGAACCGTGCTGTCTTCAATCACGGTTCCATAGTCCACTTTTGCGTTGCTCTCCACATTGCTCCCTCGCGTGATCAGGCACTGATCGGCGATCTTGCTCGCCCGCCCGATATATACAGGAGCAACCAAGCGCGCAGTTCGATCCACTTCAGCTCCGTGTCCCAGCCAGATCCCCGGCCTGATTTCCGTGCCTTGCGGGCGGAAATGGCAGCGGGCTCCAAGGCCATCGGTAATCAGCTGCCGCAAATCCCGGGCGCTTTCCAGCCGGTTTACGTACCCGGGCACGAAGTACCGGGCCGGATCTTCCGATTCCAAACAACTCGCGAGCCCATCGTTCTGCGCAAAAATCTCTGAATCAACAACCCACACGTCCAAGCTTCCATCGTCACTCCAGGCCCGGGTCACCGCCTTGCCTTGGTCGCGATGGAACTGCAGCAAGTCCGCCGGATCAAACTCGACGTACGCCCCGAGCCTGACCACAACCACCGCTTCTGCACTAAAACTTTTGGCTTTTTCCCATGCCTTCTGCCATACATCTTGCGCGGCAAAAAAGCCGACCTGCTCGTGTCCGATCACCGCGGAGGCAAAGGGACTGCTGGCAATCACAGCCACCGAGTCAACGCGCCCACGAAGAAGCTCTTCAATGGTGCGGCCGAGCACCGTCCGGCCTAGCAGCTCGATGCACGCCACACAACCGTGCTCGAACTGCATTGTGGATGAAGACAGCCGACTTTCGGCCCCGCCTTCTCCGCTCGACCCGACGATTACAACTGCCCCGATCACGTCTGAATAACTCCCTGATAAACCGACTTACGGACCGCTTTTTCTTGCCCCGTACCATTGCAGCGTCTAGTAGGCCAGCTTGGCCGCGTTGCCGTTCTTGCTCGAGCGTCGCCGGATCTTCGTTTTGGGAAACAGCAGCGCACGCATCTTTAACTTCGCTTTGTGCAGCTGCGATTTCGAGTTGCCGATCGAGCAATCCAGCAGCTGAGCAATCTCGTGATGCTGGTAGCCTTCCACTTCATGCAGAGCGAAGATAGTCCGGCATCCTTCTGGCAGTTCCTGCAGGGCGCGACGCAGCGCAATGCGATCCACTACACCGGAGAGTTCCGGGTCAGCCTTGCCAAAATCACGATGCAACGAAGGCGATTCCGAATTCACTGGTTCATCCAGCGAAACAGTCGGGGGTGACTTGCGCCGGCGCAGCTTCATCAGCACGGTATTCACCGCTACCCGGTAGAGCCAGGTGGAAAAGGCTGCGTCCCCTCGGAACGAACTCACCGTTCGAAATACCTGAAGGAATGCCTCCTGAGTCAGATCTTCGGCTTCGGCCACATCCTTCGTCATGAGGAGGCACACGGAGTACACGCGATTCTTGTGCTGCTGGAACAAAGTTGCAAACGCTTGCTCATCGCCTGCTTGCGCTCGCTTCACGAGGTTGGTCTGAGAATCGTCACGAGTTTTCGGTCCGGACGCGGGGATGACATTCGCTTCTGTCGCAGGTATTGCACAGGTCGCCACGGTTTTTCTCCTTCAGGTCCCTGAAAGTTGTTCGCCCTACAGAGCACATGTGGCGAACATGTATGGAGAGTAGAAAAAGGAGCGAATTCCTTCTATCGGGTCACATCTGTAAAGCCTTGCAGGAGACGCTGTAAGACCCCTTACTTCATCTTGGAATGCGGTCGCAGGAATTTCTCCCCAAAGGCCAAAATCCGCGACCAGCGCGGATTTTGGGGATCGGTGAGCGATCACAACAACTTCGACTGAGTTATAAGGACAGAAACCGATTGACATTCCGCAATCAGTAGAGGTGAAATTCCACTTCTACGCTGATCTGCACGTCCACGGGTCTGCCATCCTTGAGAGCCGGGTTGAACTTCCAGTTTCGGACTGCGTCAATAGCTTTTTGGTCGAGGCCGAACCCAAGTCCACGGACCACACGAATGTCACGAGGATGGCCAGCTGAGTCAACGATGAGCCAAAGGGTGCAGGTTCCTTGCTTCTTCGCCCGGCGCGCCTCTTCCGTGTACTGTGGATCAGGAGCCGACACGGCGGTAGGAGCAGAGATTCCCCCACCTACCTTGTAGACTCCGCCACCGATGCCACCGCCACTGCCCGCACCAATTCCAGGGCCATGGCCAACTCCCACGCCGCCGCCCGATCCCGAGCCGATACCCCCACCGGCGCCAGTTCCGTTCGACGGAGGCGCTGCGGGCATGACCGTGCTCGTCGCTGTACCCAAAGTTGGCATGTGGTTCTCGGCCACGTGAACCGAGGGAGGTGCGACCACGGTCGGCTGCGCCGTAAGCTTCGGTGCCGGGTTCCGCATTACGATCGCTGGCGGAGTGATCTGCGGCTGCAGCGTAGCTTTGGGGAGCTGGCCCTTCGGAGCTGGAATGGGGTCACGATCGCCACCGCCGCCACCGCCACTAATAACCTTCTTGGCAACGGGCAAAGCATACGATTCCGGCGAGGGCGCGATCAGCGTCACTACCTGGCGCTCCTTGCGTTCGGTGATCTGGTGGCTGACAAAAATTCCGCTCAGCAGCAGGCCGATCACAGCAATGTGAATGATCGCGGAAACAGCCACCCCGTTCGCGCGGTAGTTGTTGTACTGTCCCCAGATTTGTTCCGGGGGACGGCCGATCCGCGGCGCTCGATTCGCGGCGGGGCGCAAAGCTCGCGGATCTTTCGGTCGCGCCGGGCCTATGGCGCGGCCAGGCAGCTGAAAGTACGATTCATTGTTGTAGGCAGAATTTTGATGGCTCGACATGACTGCTCCTGACCCAGGTACTGATGCGAATAGATGCGCTGGAGGAAATTCGAGTTTCTGAGCGCTACCAAGTTCTATGTCCGCTCGATCACGATGTCCTTCTCGCGCACCATGCAGCGCTTACTCAAAAATGTGCGGTGGGATCGACGACTCCCACCACGCGAAGTCACAAAAAATGGAGCTTCAACAACCCCTCACATCAAAGCCGTCCCGCCAGGAGCAGAATGATCACAATGACGACGATCAATCCCAGTCCTCCGCTTGGGTAATATCCCCACGCCCGGCTGTAAGGCCACGTAGGTAGCGCGCCCAGCAACAGCAAAATCAGAACCACCAGAAGAATTGTGTACATAGAAACCTCTCTTTGGGAGTCGGACTCCTATTTACCAACAACCCTACTTCGAAGCGAACAATGTTCCCGGATTTTGCTGATTCGTACTTGATTCCTTGCTTTGCGCCGAATACTTTCGGACCGCTGCCAAGAAGGGCTCGCTCGCAGCCGTTGGTTCCACCCCGCCGTGAAGAATATCGGAGAACGGAACAAATTTGCCGTACAGCAGCCGAGTCTCGTCCTTGTCCTGTGTCAGCGCGGCGCCACTCAGGTCAACACCGGCGAATAAGCCGCGTGCGCGAGAGTAGGTGAGAACTTCAGAGCGCATCTTGATATCGGTGTCAGCACCAGCGTCACGACCGACCGGTCCTGCGGCTGCGGAAGCATCGGCACCGAGCTTGAACTTGCTCGACAGCATATGATCCATTCCCTGCTGGTTCATGACGACCATGACCAGATCCACCGCTTGACCGCCGAGTTGCAGGCCCCAACTGCCGCCGGTAATGGTGATCGGCGCAGGAGCGCTCCAGCCATTCGCTGTGCGGCATGTAGCCACGCCTTTGCCATGGTTACCGCCGAAGCCGACCGCAATTTTCACCATCGAGGGAATCACGGCAATGCATTTCGCTTTGCTCATGACCTTGTCGGGGATCGCTTTGTCGGGAGTCCCCATGATTTCGGTTAATACTTTGGCCGACGCATCAATCCGCTTGGCGATATCGGATTTATTGCTTTCATCAGCGGCCCAGCTCGCTCCCAACAGCAACGAGCTGATGCTGGCTGCCAGGAGACATCTCAGCCCTACGGAAACAATTCGTGGCATATCGTCCTCTTGGTGTTCCAACCGGGGAACACTCCCTTGCCACATAAAGCTAACCTTGAGAAGGAATTGCTCCTATCCAGCGTAGGCAGTAAACGGGGGCAGAAGTTTCCCGATAGCACGTCCTTAACTCCCATAGCGCCTATGTAGGGGCAGGCCTATCTAGACACAGCATTCGTTCCGACAGGGGCGAGGGGGTCTGGGCGGTACAGCCGCGAGCGCCAGGCGGCTGGCATAGCTTCCGAAGTTTGTCGGCCCACGATGGACTCGGACAGCGCTGGGCGGCTGTCCCTAAATGACTTACCGGGCGACCCTAGACAGCGGGGAGGAAAGATACAGTTTTCACCTTATTGGAAGGCCCATTGGGACCGTCTAGTCTGCAATCTCTACTCGACACAACGCCCCCCAAGCGGGTGCCGGTCCTCTGGGACGGACCGGCACCTGCTCCTTCCTTCAGGTACAGCCGCTCAGATTTAGGCATACACGGTTTATTGGATTTTCTATTCGCGACAGGCTGCTTACCATCGCAGTCTTGGAGGAAAAGCTATGCTTTACTGGTCGTTGGTGTTCCTAGTCATTGCGATAATTGCCGGGGTATTGGGGTTCGCAGGGGTGGCGGTTGCCGCAGCCGGTATCGCCAAGCTGCTCTTCGTGATCTTCCTCATCCTGTTCCTGATCTCACTGATCATGCATCTCGCGCGAGGACGCACGGTCTAGAGATCCTGTGAAGTAACAGCGAAATACGACAGCCTGCTTCCGACAAGGAAGCAGGCTGTTTTATTCCTATCCCCGGCTATTTAGTGGCGGTGGCCCGCTGCGTTTTCACGTCAAGCTCGTTGACGACCTCTTTCACGTTCGGCACGTTCTTCGCGAGCTTCTCTACTGAGGTTCGCTGCGCTTCGGAGGCCACATTGCCTTTCAGCGTCACCACCCCGTTCTTTACATCGTAGCGGACGTTATCTTTCAACCGGTGCTGTACCAGCATTGCGTCCAGATTCTTATCCACGGCAGAGTCCAAGTCTGAGTCGACTTTGCGCGCAGTTCCCTGATCCCCATTGGGGCGCACACCGATCTCGTTGGAGACGACCTGATCCCCAGCAATGGAGTGTGCAATGGTCTCTGCACGCGTCTTATCTGCATCCGTAGCCACATCGCCGGTAAGGCTGACGACTGCTTTCACTCTGTCCTGGCTGACTCTCACATCCTTCAGACCAGCTTGATCCAAGGCATGACGAATGTCACTGCTTACATCGGGCGCTTGCTGCCGATTACATCCCAAGGGCAGCGTGATTACAAAAGCAATTAAACCGATTGCCACAGCCTTCATCGATTGCATGACTCTCCTTTGATCGGGACGGCCGGTCCGGCCTATGGTCCCGACGCATTGGCGATTGCCATTGAACAGCATGGGCTCTAGAGGTCACCAGGAGAATCAACTGGAAGCCGTAAGAACCTCAGGAAGGAGAAGTAATTCGGGACGGTGAAGTGCGGACGCAGGGCGAGCGAGAATGGCTTCCAAGCCGGTCAAACTGCAAAGGCCCGGCAAGGGCCACTGTGTGCAGTCACTCCTCGCGGACAGGCTCGTCCTGCATCGCGACCTTGCGAGAGTACCTACTCCCACAGGCTCTCAAAATCGGCAGAAGTCTGTACGCTCAAGTCTTGCATCCATCGCATCTACTCTTGCTTGCGTCGCCAGTGCGTTTGCCAAGAAGCGTCAGGGCTTCGCAAGTTTTCGAACAGGTGAGACTGATGGCAACTCATAGCGAAGCGCCGGTTGTAGAAACCCGCCGTTTCACTGCGGATGAGATTCTCCAAGGCACGCTGGATAATGCGCGCAGCGAACTCCGTCGCTCGCTCGTCAAACTGGGATTTTCCGGCGTTGCGGGCGGCATCACCATGGGACTTACCGCGCTGGGAGTATCGTCCATACGCGCTTTTGTCGGTGACGGAGGATGGCGCGATCTGATTTGCTATCTGGCCTATCCCTTGGGCTTTATTGCCGTCATTATCGGACGTGCTCAGCTGTTCACTGAGAACACGCTCTATCCCGTGGTGCTCGTGCTGGACGAGCGAAAACATCTCGTCCGCATGTTGCGTCTTTGGGGAACGGTCTTCGTCGCGAATGTCATTGGGGCCTCAATCTTCGCGGTTCTGGTGGCAAAGTCGAGCGCCTTGCATCCGGACATATTGAATGCGATGGTGACCATGGGATCGCATGCGGCTTCCGGAGATGCCGCCCATTTCTTCTGGAGCGGGGTCATCGGCGGTTGGCTGATCGCGCTGGTCGCCTGGATTGTCACTGCCAGTCACTGGACCATAGGCCAACTCGCCGTCATCTACCTGCTGACCTTCGTGGTTGGCGTGGGGCGGTTTGCGCACTGCATCGCGGGCAGCTGCGAAATTCTTGCCGCGGTTGTGCACGGAGCAATTTCCGCCTACACGTACTTCCATTGGCTGCTGCCCGCCACCGCGGGAAACATCTGCGGAGGAACCGTAATTGTCAGTCTCCTGAACTACGGGCAGGTGCGTGCGAGCTAGCGCCATGAGCTTAGGAACCCAGATTGTCTGGCTACTCGTGCTTGCCGTACCCGTGGCATGCATTGCCTGGACCGTTACGCATGAGGAAGTCTTTCGGGAGCCGCGTGAATACTGTCTTCGGGAAAGAAGCAGCGCGCGCTCGCTGTTGCTCCGGAAATTTTTCTATCTCTTCACCTGCGAGTACTGCTTCAGTCACTACATTGCCGCAGGCATGGTGGCAATTACTCGCTATCGTCTGCTGTTTCCTGATTGGCGTGGTTACCTGATTTCGTTCTTCTCGCTGGTCTGGATTGCCAACCAGTACATGAGCATCTACAACCGCCTTCGTCTTGATATCAAGCACGAAAAAGTCGAGATCCAGGCAGACGAACACAAAATAGCGCGCACGGACAATCTGAGAGAAGGTCAGGGAGACGATCAGCGCAAAGCAGCATAGGTCCGTGGGTTCGGCTGGCGGGATCTAGGCCGAAACCGGAACCGCGCTCGACTGGTGCGGTTTCCCGACGGGAATCACAACCTCCACGACCGTTCCGGGATTCGCATTGACCAGCCGCAAAGTACCGCCCAGTTCGGTTACGCGCTGGCGCATGCCGCCAATGCCCACCCCTACACTCTCCGGGCGAAACTGGATCACGTCGTCGTCGATGCCTTTTCCGTCGTCGCTTACAGTGACCATGACGTTGCCGTTCTCGGCGGCCACGGCGATGCAGCCGTGCCGTGCTCCGGAGTGACGGAACATATTGGTCAGCGCTTCCTGGACGATCCGGAAGATTGCGGTTTCAACCTCGGATTTCATGCGCCCCAAGGCTTTAGGCTGGACTTTCAGCTGAATCTCGATGCCACTCCGCTGCGAGAGTCCTTCCAAGAACCAGCGCAGGGCGGAGACTAAGCCGACTTCGTCCAGCAATGGCGGGTGCAGCAGGTGTGAGATCGTTCGCACCTGCTGAATCGCACGATCGATCAGCTGGCTGGCTTCTATGGAGGCCCGCTGCAAAGAAGGGTCTTTATCTTTGGCGAGGATACCCTCCGTGATCATCTTTGCGGCAGCAAGTTCCTGGCCCAGGCCGTCATGAATTTCGCGCGCGATGCGACGACGCTCTTCGTCTTGCATCGTCATCAGTCGGTTCGAGAGGCGCCGCAGCTCGGCTGTCCGGCTATTCACCAGCGTCTCTAACTCAGCTGCACTATCCCGGATGGACTGCTCCAGAAGCTTACTGTCGTGAATGTCCGAACACGTCCCGTACCACTTCAAAATCTTGCCCGCAGGATCTCTCAACGGAACGGCACGAGCGCGGAACCAACGATAGAGTCCATCTGCACCTCGCAGCCGGTACTCGGCCTCGTAAGGCTCCCCGCTCTGCACACAGCGCATCCAATGGGCGCTACTGGATTCCTTGTCATCCGGGTGCACGTACTCCAACCAACCAAAACCGATGGCAGAACCCGGCGAGGCACCCGTGTATTCATAAAAGCGGCCGCTGATGTATTCCCGTCCGCCATCCGGCTGCCGGCTGAAGATAATGTCAGGGGCTGTCTGCACGATCGCGTCCAGTTCCTGATTCCTTTGCGCCAGGTCGTGATTGGCCTTCTCCAAATCCCGCGCCTTTTGTTCTAACTCGCCCGTCCTCTCGGTGACCCTCTGCTCCAGTTCGCTGTTCAGCCGCTGCAGTTGCCGCTTCTTGCGGTGCAATTCGGCGAATACTCTCACCTTCGCCCGCAGGACCTCCGGAACAATCGGCACGGAGAGGTAATCGACTGCGCCATGCTGATATCCCTTCAGGCGATCCAAATCGGTGAGATGGACGGCGGAGATGAAAATAATCGCCGTCTCCTGGAAGCGCGGATGTTGCCGCACCAGCTCAGCCAATTCGAAACCGTCGATCTCCGGCATGCTGACATCCATCAGCACTGCGGCAACGTCAATCTTAAGAAGCTTCTCGAGGGCCTCCTTCGCGGTCGCTGCCTGGATAAGATTTTCTCCGAGCTCGGAAAGAATGGCCTCGTAGCTGAGCAGCTTCCCAGGCTGGTCATCGACCATCAGGATGTTGACCTTATCGTCAGCGGCCATTTCTTCTCCGAGCGGATTCTGCGCTCCGCCTTCCAGATGCCTTGCTGCTCCATCGTTTTTGGAACGAGCGCTCATCGATGCAGCCACATTCGCAACGCGGAAAGCAGCTGATCGGTATTGACCGGCTTCGCCAGGTATTCCGAGGCTCCGGCCTCGAGGCACTTCTCGCGATCGCCCTTCATGGCTTTCGCGGTCAGCGCCACGATTGGCAGCCTGCGCAATGATGGGTTCTGGCGGATCACCTGCATGGTCGCGTATCCGTCCATCTCGGGCATCATGATGTCCATGAGCACGATCGCGACGTCAGGCATGGATTCCAGGGTCGAAATTGCTTCCCGGCCAGTGCCTGCAGTCAGTACGACCATCCCGCGCCGTTCCAGAACACTGCTCAGCGCAAAGATATTTCGCATGTCGTCATCAACGACCAGTACTTTCTTTCCAACCAGCGCATCGTCGGAGCGATGCAGCTTCTCCAACATGCGCTGCTTCTCGGGCGGAAGATCGGCCATCACTCGATGCAGGAACAGTGCCGTTTCGTCGAGCAATCGCTCGGGTGACTCGACCCCCTTCACCACCACGCTGCGAGCCAGCGTATGCAGGCGCGCATCCTCCTCCGGCGTGAGTTCTTTGCCGGTGAACACCACGACTGGCAAATCCTTCACTTTGGGATCGTCCCGGAAGCGTTCGAGAATGTCGAAGCCGCTCATGTCGGGCAGCCGCAGATCGAGCACCACGCAGTCGAACGACTCCCGGCCTACCAAGTCGAGCGCGTCGCTTCCTGTAGCAGCGACAACGACATCGATATCCTCGTACCCCAACAGCTCTCGAATGCTGAATTGCTCAGCCGGATTGTCTTCCACAATCAACAGCCGTTTGCGACGCGGAGCGGAATATTCTTTGATCCGCGAGATCGCCTGTTCCAACTCGTCCGGATTGGTTGGTTTGGTCACAAAGGCAAAAGCCCCGCGGGTCAGTCCATGCTGCCGATCCTCGTCCAAGGTGAGCATCTGCACCGGGATGTGGCGCGTCGCCGGATCCTGCTTGAGATGGTTCAGGACCGTCCAGCCCAGCATGTCAGGCAGGAAGACATCCAGCGAGATCGCCGTGGGATGGAATTCGCGAGCCAGCGCCAGGGCGTCGGCTCCGCGCAGGGCCACCAGCACCTTAAATCCACGGTCGCGCGACAGATCGCACAATACGCGCGCATAGTGCGGGTCATCCTCGACAATCAGCAGCACGGCGTCATCCGGCTGCAGATTGTCGCGATCGTCAGGAATCACCTCCACCGGGTGCTCGGTGACGGAGATTTGCGACAGTTTCAACGGCGGAGTCCTGGTGTCCATCGGGCCCAGCCTGGACGCAGTTGGGCCGACATACGTAAGGGGCAGGAACAGAGTGAACGTGCTGCCCTGCCCAGGAGTACTGCGCAGCTGAATTTCGCCGCCCAGCAAGCTGGCAAGCTCGCGGCTGATGGCCAGACCCAACCCGGTTCCGCCGTACTTGCGGCTGGTGCTGGCATCTGCCTGTTGGAAGGCCTCGAAGATGATGCGCTGCTTGTCCGGTGCGATACCAATTCCCGAGTCGGTCACCTCAAACGCAACGACTGAGCCGGCAGTGCTGAGAATGGGATGATCCTCGCTCCATCCTTTTTCCACCCGATTCACCGCCAGCTTCACGGAACCGTGTTCGGTGAACTTGAAAGCGTTGGACAGCAGGTTCTTGAGCACCTGCTGCAAGCGCTTGGAATCGGTCACCAGGCTCCGGGTGAGTCTCGAGTCGGAAGAAACTTCGAAGGCCAGCTTGCGGTTCTCCGCTTCGTGCCGGAAAGGTCGTGCGACCATCTCCAGCAGGTTGGCGAAGAAGACTTCCTCGGCCTCCACCGATACCGTTCCTGACTCGATCTTCGACAAGTCGAGAATGTCGCTGATCAGGTTCAGCAAATCCGTTCCCGCGCCGTGAATGGTGCGCGCGAACTCGACCTGCTTCGGCGTCAAGTTGTCGATCCGGGTTCTCGCTGAGTTGCTGTCCGAGAACCAGAATGCTGAATTCAGCGGCGTTCGCAGCTCGTGCGACATGTTCGCCAGGAACTCCGACTTGTACTTGGAAGTGAGCGCCAGCTCTTTGGCCTTCTCTTCCAGCGCGCGTCGGGCCTGCTCGATTTCCTGGTTCTTGCGTTCCACTTCGACGTTCTGTTCGGCAAGCTGTTGCGCTTTCTGCGCCAGCTGCTCGTTGGTCTGTCTGCAACTCCTTCTGTTGCGTCTGCAGTTCGGCCGCCAACTGCTGCGACTGCTTCAGCAGGCCTTCGGTCTGCATCGTGGCTTCGATACTGTTCAGCACGATGCCGATGCTGGCCGTGAGCTGTTCCAGAAACGCCAGGTGCGAAGCCGTGAACGCGCTCAGAGAAGCCAGTTCAATCACCGCCTTCACCCGATCCTCGAAGAGCACGGGCAGCACAATCACGTTTCGCGGCACCGCATCGGAACAATCCGGAACGGATCGGCACGGTCTTGTCCGGCAAGTCTGAGATCAGCATGCGCCGCTTTTCTGCCGCGCACTGCCCGACCAGGCCCTCGCCCAGACTGCACTCGCCGCAGGTGGCCAGTTTCCGCATCATCTGCGAATGCGGATAGCAGCACCATGCCGGCGCTCTCTTCGGTTTCCATCTGGTAGATCACGCCTTGCTGCGCATTCACCAGCGGAGCCAGTTCGGACAGCAACATGCGGCCTACGGTTGCCAGATCGCGCTGCCCCTGCAACATGCCCGTGAACCGCGCCAGGTTGGTCTTCAGCCAGTCCTGCTCGGTGTTGCGGTCCGTGGTCAGACGCAGGTTGTCGATCATGGTGTTGATGTTGTCTTTCAGCTCGGCAACTTCGCCGCTGGCTTCCACCTGAATCGACCGCGTCAGATCGCCCTTGGTCACGGCCGTCGCCACTTCTGCGATGGCGCGCACCTGGTTGGTCAGGTTGTCGGCCAGCAGGTTGACGTTTCCGGTGAGATCTTTCCACGTACCGGCAGCGCCGGGCACGTTGGCCTGACCGCCCAGACGGCCTTCCACGCCGACTTCGCGGGCCACCGTCGTCACCTGATCGGCAAACGTCGCCAGCGTGTCCGTCATGTTGTTGATCGTTTCGGCGAGCGCGGCGACTTCGCCCTTCGCGTTCACGGTCAGCTTCTGCGTGAGATCGCCGTTGGCCACGGCGGTCACGACTTTCACGATGCCGCGCACCTGCTCGGTGAGGTTCGCAGCCATGACGTTCACGTTGTCGGTGAGATCTTTCCAGGTTCCGGCGACGCCGGGCACCTGCGCCTGTCCGCCGAGTTTGCCGTCCGTGCCGACTTCGCGGGCCACGCGGGTCACTTCGGCGGCGAACGCGTTGAGCTGGTCCACCATCGTGTTGATGGTGTTCTTCAGTTCGAGAATTTCGCCTTTCACGTCGACCGTGATCTTGCGCGACAAGTCGCCGCGAGCCACGGCCGTCGTCACTTCGGCGATGTTTCGCACCTGGCCGGTCAGGTTGCCGGCCATGGCGTTCACCGAGTCCGTGAGATCCTTCCACGTACCGGCGACGCCAGGCACGTTGGCCTGTCCGCCAAGCCGGCCTTCGCGAGCCGACTTCGCGAGCCACGCGCGTCACTTCGGCGGCGAACGATCGCAACTGCTCGACCATCGTGTTCAGCGTTTCTTTGAGCTGCAGGATTTCGCCGCGCACGTCCACCGTGATCTTCTTGGAAAGATCGCCGTTGGCGATGGCCGTCGCCACTTCGGCGATGTTTCGCACCTGGCCGGTCAGGTTGCTGGCCATGAAGTTCACGTTGTCGGTGAGATCCTTCCACGTTCCGGCGACTCCCGGCACCTGCGCCTGACCGCCGAGCTTGCCTTCGGTTCCGACTTCGCGGGCCACGCGCGTCACTTCGCCGGCGAACGCGTTGAGCTGGTCCACCATCGTGTTGATGGTGTTCTTCAGCTCGAGAATTTCGCCTTTCACGTCCACCGTGATCTTGCGCGACAAATCGCCGCGGGCCACGGCCGTCGTCACTTCGGCGATGTTTCGCACCTGGCCGGTCAGGTTGCCGGCCATCGAGTTCACCGAGTCCGTGAGATCCTTCCACGTACCGGCGACTCCCGGCACGTTGCGCCTGACCGCCCAGCTTGCCTTCGGTACCCACTTCGCGGGCCACGCGCGTCACTTCGCCGGCGAACGCGTTGAGCTGGTCCACCATCGTGTTGATGGTTTCTTTCAGCAGCAGAATTTCGCCGCTGACGTTCACCGTGATTTTCTTCGACAAGTCGCCGCTGGCGATGGCCGTCGACACTTCGGCGATGTTTCGCACCTGGCCGGTCAGGTTGCTGGCCATCGAGTTCACGGAGTCGGTAAGATCCTTCCACGTTCCGGCGACGCCCGGGCACGTGCGCCTGTCCGCCGAGCTTGCCGTCGGTGCCGACTTCGCGGGCCACGCGCGTTACTTCCGAAGCGAAGCGATCGCAACTGGTCCACCATCGTGTTGATGGTGTCTTTCAGTTCGAGAATTTCGCCCTTCACGTCCACCGTGATCTTGCGCGACAAGTCGCCGCGAGCCACGGCCGTTGCCACTTCGGCGATGTTTCGCACCTGGCCCGTCAGGTTGCTGGCCATGAAGTTCACGTTGTCGGTGAGATCCTTCCAGGTTCCGGCCACGCCCGGCACCTGCGCCTGTCCGCCGAGCTTTCCTTCCGTTCCGACTTCGCGGGCCACGCGCGTTACTTCGCCGGCGAACGCGTTGAGCTGGTCCACCATCGTGTTGATGGTGTTTTTCAGTTCGAGAATTTCGCCCTTCACGTCGACCGTGATCTTGCGCGACAAATCGCCGCGAGCCACGGCCGTCGTTACTTCGGCGATGTTTCGCACCTGGCCAGTCAGGTTTCCGGCCATCGAGTTCACCGAGTCCGTCAAATCCTTCCACGTACCGGCGACGCCCGGCACGTTGGCCTGTCCGCCCAGCCGGCCTTCCGTACCCACTTCGCGGGCCACGCGCGTCACTTCGCCGGCGAACCGGTTCAGCTGGTCCACCATCGTGTTCAGGGTTTCTTTGAGCTGCAGGATTTCGCCGCGCACGTCCACCGTGATCTTGCGCGACAAGTCGCCGCTGGCAATGGCCGTTGCCACTTCGGCGATGTTTCGCACCTGGCCGGTCAGGTTGCTGGCCATGAAGTTCACGTTGTCGGTGAGATCTTTCCACGTGCCGCCGACGCCAGGCACCTGCGCCTGTCCGCCGAGCTTGCCTTCCGTACCCACTTCGCGGGCCACGCGCGTCACTTCGCCGGCGAACGCGTTCAGCTGGTCCACCATCGTGTTGATGGTGTCTTTCAGTTCGAGAATTTCGCCTTTCACGTCCACCGTGATCTTGCGCGACAAGTCGCCGCGGGCCACGGCCGTCGTCACTTCGGCGATGTTTCGCACCTGCGCCGTGAGGTTTCCGGCCATGGCGTTTACCGAGTCGGTAAGATCTTTCCACGTTCCGGCCACGCCCGGCACGACCGCCTGTCCGCCGAGTTTTCCGTCGGTGCCCACTTCGCGAGCCACGCGCGTCACTTCCGAAGCAAACGATCGCAGCTGATCCACCATCGTGTTGATGGCTTCTTTCAGCTGCAGAATTTCGCCGCGCACGTCTACCGTGATCTTGCGCGAAAGTCGCCGCTGGCCACGGCCGTTGCGACCTCGGCGATGTTGCGCACCTGGCCAGTCAGGTTGCTGGCCATCAGAGTTGACGTGAGTCGGTCAGGTCTTTCCACGTACCGGCTACGCCCGGCACCTGCGCCTGCCCGCCCAGTTTGCCGTCGGTTCCCACTTCGCGGGCCACGCGCGTCACTTCAGCGGTGAACACGCCCAGCTGCTGAATCATCGTGTTGACGATGTTGGCCGAGCGCAGGAACTCGCCTTCCAGCGGACGTCCATCCACATCCAGCCGCACGCGTCTGCGTAAGATTGCCCTGCGCGACTGCGGCGATGGCGCGCGTCACCTCAGTGGTGGGCCGGAGCAGGTCCTCGACCAGCGTGTTGACCGAAACTTCCATCTCGCCCCACGCACCTCTGGACTCGTGAAAACGGGCGCGCTCGCGCGTCTTGCCCTTCTTTGCCCACGACCTGTCCGACGCGCTTCAGTTCCTGCGGACATGTGCTGGTTTGCGGACACGATGTCGTTGAACGTATCGGCGATTTTGCCTGCGAGCCCTACCCATGTGCCCGGCAACCGCACGGAGAAATCGCCATCCCGCATGCTCTGCAAGCTGGTGAGGATCGCAGTGAGATCGATCTCTTCGGGTGTTTTCGATTTACCGTTTTTGCTGCCGTTTTTGGGGAGGGTCGCAATCGCCTCTTTTTCTTCTGGGACGATTTCGTTGACTGCTGACCTTTTCATGCATTTCTCCGGGACGGGTAGCGCGCCTGCGATTTCTCTTCGGCGTTCTCAGCCGAATTCAATCGTGCAGGCACGCGATTGCCGGTCACCAATAAGTTCTGCTTACGTTTGAAAATAGAGGGGAGAGCCTCTTCTCAGACCACTGCCAATGCCCGAGATTACCTGTTATTGGACCATGAAGCGGCACCCGGTCACCCTAAGGTTTTTCCTGTAGCTCGGGCCCGGAAGTGGTACAGCCTTTAGAGAAACTCCCCACCTTTTCTTTAATCACAACCCGTGCAGCAACTTACATCTCTAAGCAGAGCGGCGGAAGCCGCCCCGACGGGCTGGTTCTCGCTTTTCCGCGGGAAATAAATTACTACAGAATGGTGCCTTTTGACTGCTCCCAGTTACAGCATCGTTATCCCTGCCTATAACGAAGAAGAACGGCTAGGCCCAACTCTGGATCGGGTTCTGGCATTTGCCCGCGATCACGGGTGGAAGGCTGAAATCATCGTGGTCAACGATGGCTCGCGTGATCGAACCGCTGAAATCGTGCGCAGTTACGAGCGGAATACGGGCATTGTGCGTCTTCTGGAGAACCCCGGAAATCGGGGCAAGGGCTACAGCGTGCGCCATGGAGTGCTTAACGCAACCGGCGAATTCATACTCTTCACGGATGCCGATATGTCGTCTCCCATCGAAGAAGCCCCGAAGTTATTGCAGGCGCTCGCGGGCGGCGCTGACATCGCGATCGGATCCCGCTGGGCTCGCAGCGAATTGCAGACACGCCGGCAATCCCTCGCACGCCAGTTTCTCGGCCGAGTCTTCAACCTGCTGCTCCGATTGCTGCTGCGACTCGATTTCAAAGACACGCAATGCGGGTTCAAAGCCTTTCGCCGCGACGCGGCCAGGGCCGTGTTCCCCTTGCAGCGTGTAGAAGGCTGGGGATTCGATCCGGAGATTCTTTTCCTCGCAAATCAATTTGGCTTCCGCATGGTGGAAGTCCCCGTACGCTGGGGACACGACACCAGAACCCGCATCAATCCTCTGCTGGACGGTGCCCGCATGGTCTCGGACATGCTCCTGATTCGTTGGAACTCCATCTCGGGTAAGTACTCAGGCGGTTGCGTAGCTCGAGTGGATCCGAAGCCGGAGCGTAGCCCTTTGCCCACAGACATCAATACGGCGGCGTAACTCTGCGAGTGAGGTGTGGTTGCGAGGGCTGCTGCTCAGTGTTTGCAGGGTACAGACATTCTGCTTGTTGATTAAGGATCGCACCTTATAGGCATGGGATGGAGCGCGTTACTATCTTCGATTTGCAGGGATGCGTGTCTAAACGCTGACGATTTTTATCAGGAGTGGAGTTTGCATGGCAGAAACAAACACTGCGGTCTTCGGGCTGTATCCCTCGATCATCAGCGTGGAAATCGGCGTCAACGAATTGAAATCCGATGGGTTCAGAAACACTGATATCTCCGTGCTGTTCCCTGAAAGCGCCGGCACGCGCGACTTCGCACACGAGAAGAACACGAAGGCGCCGGAAGGCGCCACGACCGGCGCCAGCACCGGGGTAATTCTGGGTAGCGCCCTGGGATGGCTGATGGGCATTGGCGCCCTCGCCGTTCCCGGCCTTGGTCCGTTTATCGCGGCTGGCCCTGTCATGACCGCACTGGCCGGAGCCGGTGTAGGTGGCACCGTCGGCGGAATTGCCGGCGCCTTGATCGGCATGGGCATCCCGGAGTACGAGGCCAAACGCTATGAAGGCCAGGTGAAGAACGGAGGCATTCTGCTTTCAGTTCACTCCGACAACTCCGACTCCACCAAGCGCGCGAAAGAGATCCTGAAGCGAACCGGAGCGCAGGACATAGCCGCCACCGGCGAGGCCAGTGTTGATGAACCGCCTTCGGAGTTCCGCCTCAAGCGTGTGGGATGACAGTTCGGCGTAACCCGTTTTCGCAGTAAATCGCTGCACTCTGGGGAGACCGGCAGTTGGCAAGGTCCTCGAATCCGACAACAGGGACAGCTTACCCAAGATCATTCCTCGTCATTGCTGTTGGGGTCACGATCGCCCTGCTGTACTTCGGACGGGAAATCTTCATCCCCGTGGCCTTGGCTTTCGTTCTAAGTTTCCTGCTCACGCCTCTGGTCAGCTGGTTTCAAAAATTGCGTATCGGGCGCGTCCCTGCCGTCCTGATCGTGATGGCCCTTTGCCTGGCCATGACCGTATTCGTGGGATGGAAAATCGGCTCCCAGCTGGTGGAGATCACGACCCACCTCACTGAATATCGCACCAACATCGAACGAAAAGTTCGAGCCCTACGCTCGCACAATAACGCGCCAATCCTTCAGGCCACAAGCACCGTTCAGCAACTCAATCAACAACTAGCGGCCTCTTCTGGACAGTCCGGAACCAAGACTGATGGCGGCTCCCGCCCCCCCATCTCTGTGCAGGTAACCAGGCCTCCCGCCACTTTCTTTCAGGAACTGCGGGATCTGCTGGGTCCCTTGGCGGGATCGATCGAAACCGCGGGCCTGGTCATCATCTTCGTCACCTTCATGTTGATCAACTGGGAAGACCTCCGAAGCCGCCTCATCCGATTGGGCGGGCAGGGCAGACTGAGCGTCGTCACCCAAGCGATGGAGGAGGCCAGCGAGGGCTTAAGCCGCTACCTGCTGCTGCAATTTCTAGTCAACAGCTGCTATGGCTGCATCTTCGGAACCGCTCTGTACTTCATCGGAGTTCCGCACGCGCTCCTGTGGGGCGCACTGGCCACCTCACTGCGTTTTGTGCCCTATATCGGAGTGTGGATTGCCTGCGCGTTCCCGGTTGCCTTGTCAGTCGCGGTGTTTCCCGGATGGAATCATGCTGGGTACGTGTTTGCGATTTTTGTGGCTCTGGAAATTATTACTGCCAACGCGGTGGAGCCGTGGTTGTACGGCTCTCACGCCGGCATCACTCCGTTTGCCATCCTCGTTGCTGCCGTGTTCTGGGCCACTTTGTGGGGGCCGGTCGGACTCATCCTTTCCGTCCCTCTGACTCTCTGTTTGATCCTCGTCGGCCGCTACGTGCCCCAGATGAGTTTCCTCGAAGTCTTGTTGGGGGACGCTCCTCCTTTGAAGCCCGAGGAAAACTACTATCAACGATTGCTGGCCACCGATCAGGACGAGGCCACCGACCTGGCTCACTCCTATCTGGAAGGCAAGAGCCTGCAAAATGTCTATGAATGTCTTCTCGTGCCAGCCTTGCGATTAGCGGAAGAAGATCGGCACACTGGAGTGATCGAGGATCGCGCCGCAGACTTCGTCGCTCAAAGTACCCGCGAGCTGATCGAAGATCTTGCAGAACGCTACAACGCGGAGCCGCGCAGCTCTGGTGTCGAAACCTATCTCAATAATTCTAATTTCGCTCGCGCCAGCATCGTAGCCATTCCTGCCAGGGATCAAGCCGACGAACTCGTGGGCATAATGCTGACGCAATTGTTGCAGAAAGCGGGAGCCACAAACGTCCGCGCTCTTCCCATCGATACTGTGGAGAACATGCTCACCCAGGTCGAGCGAGGCCGGTTCGCCATTGCCTGCATCTCCGCCCTTCCCCCGTTTGCCGTGGGACAAGCTCGCTCCCTGTGCAAGCATCTGCATGCCAGATTTCCTGATCTGGCCATCGTTGTCGGCCTGTGGGGATTCGCCGGCGGCGTCCCCAAAGCTCAAGAACGAATCGGCACCGCGTGTACGGATGCGGTCTGCACGAATTTCTCGGAGGCTTTCTTCCAGATTCAGAAACTGGTGGAAACCAGCGGGGCCGGCAACGGAAGGCACGAACCAGCGGAGAACGCCGATGCCCCGGTCAAGCCAGGACCTCGAGCCATCGCCAGTTGAGAAATGCTGGGTTGAGAAAATGAGAGACCGGCGCGATTTGCGCCGGCCTCCGATCATTCACGACCTCCGGGAACTATTGCCGGTCAGACGGCACTTCGTCCCATTACAAAGTGGAGGATCAGGGAGATCACCGCGAACACCAGCAGCAGGTGAATCAAGCCTCCGGCTACGTGGAAAACCGAAAAGCCGGTGATCCATGCGATCAGCAATATAACGAACAGAATTGTCCAGATGCTCATTTTCTTCTCCTGTTTTTCAACCGTTCAAGTTTCGCGGCTCAGTGGCCTTCTCCGCGATCCAGGCTGGGATGATTTCATCCCAAGGCCTCAAACAAGTGTCCACGTTACCGAGCGGCAGAGCTTCTGTCAGTAACGAAAACCTTGTAGCCGCCTGAAAATATGTCTGTACCGGGCAAGTACTTAGAGGCGACGGAGTTTCTCCTCAGAGCGCCATACGGGAAAACTGTCGCTCGTTTTTCCTAGCTGGGGAGCAACCCTGGAGCCTCTGCGCACACACTAAGCAAACCGGCCATATCTGGCGGTACAATGTGGTTCCGAAAAAAGGAGGCGTCTCAGGCAGTTAAATGAGCAAGAGGTGTTCGCGCTCCCGGCACTCTATGACTCGACTTCTCCTGCCATTCAGACGGACGCTGTTGGGCCTGGTAGTGCTTCTCGGCCTAAGCTGCGTATGCGCTGCCTACTCCGTTTTGACCCATGAAGAAGTTGTCGACCTGCTTTGGAATGACACCATCCAGCCCCTTCTGCTGAAGCGTTTCCCCAGTGCCACTCCTGACGATCTGAAGAAGGCCCACGCGTTCGCTTACGGTGGCTGCCTGGTGCAGGACATGGGCTACTACCCTTTTGGCAATAAATACTTCAGCGATCTGACGCATTACGTGCGCAGCGGCGATTTCATCGTCAACCTCATTCATGAATCCAGCGACTTGAACGAATACGCCTTCGCTCTGGGCGCGCTCGCTCACTACTCTGCCGACAACATGGGACATCCCACGGTGAACGAGTCGGTGGCCATTTTGTTTCCCGATCTGCGCAAAAAATTCGGCGAGGAAGTCACGTACGTGGAGAATCCCAAAGCTCACATTCGCACCGAATTCGGTTTCGATATGGTGCAGGTCGCGAAGAATCGCTACACCTCCGACCGCTATCACGACTTCATCGGATTCGAGGTCTCTAAGCCAGTGCTGGAGCGGGCGTTCCAGGATACTTACGGCATTCCGCTGAAAGAAGTGATCCCCAAAGAAGATATGGCGATTGGAACATTCCGCCGCGCCATCAGCAAAATTGTTCCGGAAATGACCCGTGTGGCGCTGCTCGCCCGCAACAAGCAACTGGTCGCCGAGACCCCTAACTTCAACGCCAGAAAGTTCCGCTACTACCTGTCGAAAGCCGACTACCAGCGCGAGTGGGGTAAGGGATATCGCCGCCCCGGATTCGGAACCCGGGTGCTCGCGTTCTTTCTAAAATTCGTCCCCAAGGTGGGCCCCTTCAAAGCACTGGACTTCAAGATCCCCACTCGCAAAACGGAAGACCTTTACATTGCCAGCGTGAATCGCACGCTGGACAATTACAAGAGCGTTCTGCATGAAGTGAAAGCCAACGATCTGCAGCTCACCAACACCGATTTCGATACCGGCCGAGTCACCCACGCCGGCGAATACAAACTCACCGACAAGACCTACGCACATCTGCTCGATCAGCTCGCGAAAGATAAATTCCAGCAGGTCACCCCAGACCTGCGGCAGAACATCTTGACGTTCTATAAAGATCCTGGCGCTCCACTGTCCACCAAGGCCGACCGCGCCGCTTGGGACAAAGTGCAGGAGGAACTCCAGCAACTAAGAGCCGCCCCTCAATCATCCCCACCCATACAGGTCATTTCGGAAAACGAGTAGCTGTACAACTCGTTTTAATGGCTTGCGTTTCCAGCCTTTCATCCCAACTCGTTTGTAAGAAAGAGCAACTAAGTACATGCAGGTGTTGCACTCCGTGTGCGCCCAGTAGTGGCACGCGAATAGGAGAACTTAATCATGGCAGATGATATGGAACGGAACCGCCAGCAGGGCGGACAGTCCGGGCAGCAAGGCAATCAATCCGGGCAGCAGGGCCAGAAAAACCAACCCGGTCAGAGTGGTCAGCAGCAAGGCCAATTCGACCAGCAAAAAAAGGGTGGCCAAAACCAGAACAACGAAGAGGACAACGAGAACCTGGACCGCCAGCGTCGCGCGTCCTAGTTATCAGAAACGTCAGGAACGTTCTGAAGCTGTTAATGAGTCCCGGCCGAAGGCCGGGACTTTTTGTATGTAGGGACAGCCGCCATCGGCTGTCCAGCCTGGCGAAGCAAGCACTTCTGTAGTCGCGGGCGCTCGTCCGCCCCGCCGCAAGACGTCACTTGCCGCGAGCCTCTGTAATCTGATGCAGCAGCGTATCGATCTCCTCCGGCTTTAATTTATCCGCATACTTCGGCATGCGCCCTTTTCCATTGCTGATGATGTTGCGCAACTCTTCCGCGGACAGCGATGTCGATTTGCCTGACACCAGCGACGGTCCGGCAAAGTGCCGGCCTTCGGCAGTTTTGCCATGACACTTGGCACATTGTTTTTCGAAGATCGGATTGGCTGTCAACTGAGGAGCGACGCTTTGTGCAGTAGCCAAGACGGGAAGAATGAGTGCCAGAAACGCAAGCGAGCGGCTCAAGATGTACCTCGCGAAGACATGGGATCTTTCACTTGATGCGCAAAAAAGATAACACGCCGCGATCGCGCAACTGCGGCGTGTTCTCTTTGTTGTATCGCTGCGTGTAGAGACGTAGTGCGCTAGTCTCTACCCTGTGTCCTCTGTGTCCCCTGTGGTGCATGTTTTTGACCACAGGGGACACAGAGGATCACAGAGGAAACAACATCAGGCTCCTTCGGGGTAATGCAGCACCCTGAAGCTATTTCCGCCGTTGGACCACACCAGCAACAGCGCGTCCTGCCCCGCCGCAACTTTCGACAGTTCCTGCTGCACGTCCTCAGGGCTTGACACCTTGTGGCGATTGACTTCCAGGATCACGTCCCCTTGCTGCAGTCCGGCATTGTCTGCCGAGCTTCCCGGCCGTACCTGCTCAATCACGGCGCCGTGCACGTTGCCCGGAACTTGCAGTTGCTGCCGGACGTCCGGACTCAGTTCGCCCAGCCCTAAGCCCCAACGCCCCTTGCCGTGGCCTTCGGTTGCATTGGCATTGTTCTCTCCCGAGGCGTTAAGCGCTTCCAGCGTGACCGGGACCGTTTCAGTCTTACCGTTGCGCAGAACGGTGAGATCGAGCTTCGTGCCCGGCTTCTGTTGTACGACATAGACCTGCAGCTCTCCGGAGTCATTCACTTTTTGGCCATTAACCTGCGTGATGACATCGCCAATTTGAATGCCAGCCTTCGCTCCCGGCGAGTTGGGATCGACTTGCGTCACTACTGCGCCCATGGCGGTGGAATCTCCGAAGAACTTGGCGTTTTCGGGAGTGACGTCATTGATGGCAATTCCGATCCGACCGTGCTCCACCTTGCCATCTCGAATCAGTTCGTCGACCGTGGGCTTTACGATCTGAGTTGGAATCGCGAAGCCCATCCCGGAAAACGTGCCCGAGGGAGAGACCAGGAACGTGTTGATGCCCACCACTTGCCCGCGTGAATCTACCAGCGGGCCACCCGAGTTGCCCGGATTGATGGCGGCGTCGGTCTGAATGAACTCGCCGGGCTTGCTGCGGTTTGAATCAGGATTCGAACGGTTAATCGCGCTCACGATTCCACGCGTCACGGTGAAGCGGAATCCATAAGGATTGCCGAAGGCCAACACCGTCTGCCCGGGACGAACTTGTGTTGAATCTCCCCAGGGAACGCTCGCAAGGTTCGCTTCGCTTACCTTCAAGACTGCGAGGTCTGTAATCGGATCGGCACCTACCAGCTTCGCCTTCAGCACCCGGCGGTCGCTCGTGGTCACCCAGATGTCCACCGCACCTTCAATCACGTGATTGTTGGTGACGATGTAACCGTCGGGAGAGATCACCACGCCGCTGCCCAGTCCATGCTCAATCTGCGGACCGCGCGGCTGCATCTGCATGTGCGGGCCAAAGAACTGGCCGAAGGGATTGTTCTGCCCGTTTTGTCCGAAGAACTGCTGCATGTCGTCCGGTATCTGATTGGACGCACTCTCCGGCTTGCTCTGCGAAACGACGGTCACGTTGACCACGGCGGGCGTGACCCGGGCTGCCAAAGTCTCCATAGCCTTGTCGAGTGCGGTCAGAGCGCTCACGCTGTTGGCATCAAGCGCAGGCGCGGCCGGAGCAGGCGCGGGCACTGCCGCGGCGCTTGCCGAACTCGGTTTCACGCACTCATAGGTAACTACCGACCCGACCAGTACTAACGCCAGAAAAGGCGCCGCCAGCCGTCGAGTCCATTTCTTCATTTTGCTGTTGCCAGGACTTGCTGCATTCATGGATGTACTTCCTTTCGATAAGAAAATTCGCTTACAACTAATTCCTTAGTTTCAGAGAACGAAATCGTGTCTCTACTTGCTCACGTGCGGCCCCTACGTTTTCTTGCTGGGAGTTTTGCTGTCCACTGCCTCGGTGAGAGGCAGCACAGTGACATGCCACATCTGAATGCGGTAGACCTCAGCGTTCCCCGGCCCCAGTTCGCGGCTCTCGATCATCACCAACAACGTTTCAGAGGTCGGTGCCGGCTGAGGCTTCAATGCGCTCAGGTGTATTAGATTGCTCGCGGCCTCGCGATGGCGCGGTACGGGTCGCGTTGCCGTAGCAATCGGGTTCCGCGGAACAGATCTCCTGCTCAGCTTGGCCGGGACTGCTTTCGCGTTGGTCCATTCCGGAGTGGATCGCTGAACGAACTTCGCGTTGCTCATGGGAACACTCGCTCGATCCGCAAGCGAGTTGGCCACCTCGACTTTATTCGGCGTTGAATTATCGAACCCAACCAATTCCGGCCCCCTCGCCGCCAATACGGAACACAAGATGCTCGCACCAACGACGGCCGAAATCGCCGGCTTCCAGGCGCGTGCATTCCCCTTCGGCCGGTTCACATCCAAAATCTGTGCCACGCGCTGCGAGGTCTGGCCCATTCGGCCAACCAATGCCTGTGCCAATGCGATGCCCCGCTGCACAAAGCTCATTTCAGCCAAGTGTGCCAGGCATTGGGCGTACTCTCGCGGACTCTCCGTCTCTGCTAAAACGGCATCGTCGCAAGCCATCTCGCGTTCCAGGGCGATCTTCTTTTCAATCCACCACACTGCCGGATGGAAGAAGAACAGCGCCTTCACGATTTGCTGCGCTAGGTTCGTACAATCGTCCCAGCGGCGCAAGTGCGCCAGTTCGTGCAGGACCACCTGGTTCAGTTCGCCTGCCGAGAGTTCCTGGAGCAGCCATCGCGGGATCACGATCCCCGGCCTGAAGAAGCCCAGGGCAGTCGGCACTCGAACTTTTTCCGATGTACACAACGCGACCTTGCGCCAGGTCTGTTTGCGTTTCAGAGTATCTGCTACCAGCGGATCGATCGAGGCAACGTCCAGCGGTACGCAAGCGTTTCGAAGCTCGTGAAGATGCCAAACAGATCTGGTCACTCGGGCGAGCAGCAATATGGCAATCACCGCCCAGGCCGAGAACAGGTAAAGAGCCCACGATTCCGGGACTCGCACGGCTGGAGTAGCCGAAGAAAGCTGACTGTGCGGCCACAATTCTCGCGCCAAAGGCAGCAGCGCAATCGCGAGCAGAGCCGAGAACCCGATGGCGAAACGTGTTCCGGCATTCTGCCGCCGGGAAAACCGCAACATCAACGCGGCAAAGAGACCCACCGCGAGGCCTTCCGCCAGAGAATCGACGAGCCGCATCGACGAATAACTCGCAATTGCTCCCAGGTTCACGGCCATCATCGCGCGTCCTCTTTGCTCCTTTGCAACAACTCGCGCACCCGCGCCAACTCCTCCGAATCGATACTCTTTTCTTCCAAAATGTTTAAGATCAACAACTCATCCGAGTTGCCGAAGAAGCGGCTCACCAGGTGCCGCACCTCGAAGCGCGTGGCATCCTTGCGGTCCACCTTAGCCATGTACACGTGAGCGCGCTTGTCTTTTACGTGCTTCACGTATCCCTTCTTTTCCAGGATGCGAATGATGGTTAGCACGCTGTTGTAGGCCAGCGGAGGCTCCGCTGTCAGCGCCTGCAGGACTTCATGCACAGTGGCCGATCCCTTGTCCCAGAGGACATTCATGATTCGCAACTCGGCTTCGGTCAGGGTTGCGGACTTGGTGCGGGCCAACGCTTCTCCTCCTGTTGTTACGTCTATTTATTTAGACTCGGCGGTCTTTAAAAGGTCAACTAATTTATTAGTTGCGAGTAGGGATGCCCGCGTTGCCCGACCGTCGGGACGGCCATTTTGTGACTGTAAGTTATTGATTCCACGTAAAGGAGAGTCAGAAAGCAAAGTGCACGAATGTTCCTTCAGGAACGTTTTGGCCACGAAACACAGGCGGGGGTGATCGCCGTCACAGAACAGGAAAGCCTCTGCAGACCAAGATGGAATTCTGCCGTTCGGGAGCTTTGGCCCAGGAGTCTGAGTGCGCTTTCTGAAACCAACCAGGCTGCGTCTGTACTCGCAGATCTTCTTCTTCGCGCTGTTTCTGCTGCTGCTGTTCCGCACGGAGTTCCGCGGCTCTCTGAGCAGTTCCGCGCATGAGATTCGTCTGCCTTACCCGGTCGGCCTCTTCTTAAGGCTTGATCCGCTGGTTGCGATTTCGAATGCGCTGGCCTCTCACGCGCTGTACAAAGGCCTGCTCGTTAGCCTGATAATCCTGATCCCCACATTGCTTTTTGGGCGCTTCTTCTGCGGATGGATCTGCCCGCTGGGCTCCATTCACCATTTCTTCGGAAGCTTGAAATCGGAACGCAAGCGCGGTAAGCAATGGATGGACTCGAACCGCTACAAGCGATGGCAGAACACCAAGTACTACTTGCTGGCTGCAGTACTCGTAGCGGCTGCGCTGGGCAGCGGAAATGTGGGCTGGCTGGACCCGTTCTCGTTTTTGGTCCGCTCGCTAGCCTTATCGATCCTGCCGGGCACCAACTATGGACTGCAGGCTTTCCTAAGGCTACGGGAACAAAGTCCGTGGGGAACGGTGCAGGGAATTGGAGCAGCGCTGCACTTCGTTCTGGGCGCGTTGCTGCTCAATTTCAAGCAGCCCTATTTCCGGCAAGGCGTCTGGCTGGGCGCGCTCTTCATCTTCATCATTGCTCTGAACTTTCGAATCACGCGCTTTTGGTGCCGCGCAATCTGTCCGCTGGGAGCGCTTCTGGGGCTGATCTCCCGCTGGTCCGTGCTGGGGCTGGTCAAAGATTCTGCCAAATGCAATGACTGTAATCGCTGCCTGTTGCGCTGCCAGGGAGGAGACGACCCTATCGGCGGCGTGGCCTGGCATCAGCCGGAATGTCATCTATGCCTGAACTGCGTCGGCGAATGTCCTGAGCATGCGTTGCAGTTCAAGCTGTTTCCCGCGCAACAGACCGCGGGAGCCAACCTGCAACGGCGCAAACTCCTGACCGGACTCGCCGCCGGCGCGGCAGTCGTGCCCCTCATGCGCAGCACTCCTGGTTTTGCCGCGGAGCGGGACGAGCGTTTGCTACGTCCTCCAGGATCCGTGGATGAGGAGTTCTTCCTGGCGCGCTGCATCCGTTGTGGCGAGTGCATGAAGGTATGTCCCAACAATGCGTTGCAGCCGGCGCTCAGTCAGGCGGGCCTGGAAGGCCTATGGACGCCGGTTCTGGTTCCACGCGTTGGCTATTGCGAGACCAGCTGCGTCCTGTGTTCGCAGGTGTGTCCTACGGGCGCGATTTGGGAGATCACTCCAAAAGAAAAAGGCTGGTCCGTCGATGTGGGCAGCGCGAGCAAGCCGATTCGGCTAGGAACTGCCTTCTACGATCGAGGCCGCTGCCTGCCTTGGGCGATGGCCACCGATTGCATCGTCTGTGAAGAGTGGTGTCCGACTTCTCCAAAGGCGATCTATTTCCGGCCGGCAGAAGTCTTTGGCGCAGATGGACCCAAGCAGGTGAAGCAGCCGTATCTCGATCCCGCGAAATGCGTAGGCTGTGGAGCGTGTGAGAAGGCTTGTCCGGTGCAGGATCGTCCTGCGGTTTACGTCACCAGTGTGGGCGAGAGTCGCTCGCGCAGTAATCAGATCCTGCTGAATCGAAGGAAGGGGTAAGCCATGAGCGTTCCGGAGAACATGGAAAGCGGCAACACGACTTTGAGCCGCCGTGAGGCGCTGATTCGCTTGCTCCGGGCTGCCGGGATCGGAGCGGGAGCGGCAGGCCTTGCGGTGTGGCTGAGCCAACGAAGTTCGCATCCCGAGGTAGCGATCGCTTCGAACGTGAAGCGCGGCCATACGGTCGCGCCCAACGCTGCGCTAACCGAGATGGCGATTATCGAAGGGAACGATCCCGCTCAACTGGCGCGACAAGCCGTGGAAGAACTCGGGGGAATGAAGCGTTTCGTCTCTCGAGGCGACATCGTGCTGGTGAAACCGAACATCGGTTGGGATCGCACGCCGGAGCAGGCGGCGAACACGAACCCGGATATCGTCGCTGAAATCGTGCGGCAGTGCCTGCAGTCCGGTGCGAAAAGAGTCATTGTGACCGATGTGAGCTGCAACGAGGCACGGCGCTGCTTCCAGCGCTCCGGGATCGCGGCCGCGGCCCAGGCTGCAGGCGCAGAAGTGATCCTCCCGGATCCTTCGCGCTTCAAAGAAGTGGATTTGAAGGGCGAGGTGCTGACCCGATGGCAGGTATTCGACACTTTCCTGAATGTCGACAAAGTCATCAACGCGCCTATCGCCAAGCACCACGCGCTCACTGGCACAACGTTGGGCATGAAGAACTGGTATGGAATCCTTGGAGGCTCGCGCAATCAACTGCATCAGAAAATTCACGAGAGCTTGGTTGATCTGGCCGACTTCATGCGCCCGACTCTGACGGTCGTGGATTGCTATCGAATCCTTCTGCGCAACGGTCCCACGGGCGGAAATCTCGAGGATGTTCTTTTGAAGAAGACGCTGGTTGCTTCCACCGATCCGGTTGCCATCGATGCTTATGTCGCGAAATCCATCTGGAATCTCGACGCGAGTTCTCTTCCTTATCTTGGAATGGCTGCCAGGCGCGGCTTAGGAACGATCGAGTTCGAAAAACTGCGCACTCGAATCAAAACAATTTAGAAAGTAAAAAAGCCCCTGACCCGGATGTCTTGCAACAGCCTGGTCAGGAGCGTGCGCCCCTCAACGATCTCGACGCGCGAGCGGAGTGTCGTGCTCACTGGTACGTGAAGTTAAGCTTATCCACGTAGACGGTGTACGGACTTTGTTTGTAGTTGCCGTCCGATTGATAATTCACGGTGATTCCGTACCATCCCACTGCCGAGAAGGGTGGATAAATCTTGTTCAGCACGTGAGTAACACCGTTAAACGTAATCGACTGATAGAGCAACTTGTTGTCGGCGGTCCGCTGGACTTGCAGCGTGAGATGGTTCCACTGGTTAATCAGCGGATTGCAAGCAATGCCAGTGGAGACCCACTTCGCATTCGCGTTATCCCAGATGTCCCACTCGTTGCCGCCGCCGGTGCGGCACTCGTGGCCCCAGGTAAAGCCCATGTTGTTGAAGAACTGGTTAACGTCGAACTCCAGCGCCTGCGCCGATTGCAGGTTACTTCCCCAGAAATAAACGTCGTAGGTGAAGTTATGCAGCGTGGGCACGATGGTGTGGCTGGTGTCGGACATGCCCTCGGACGAAAGATCGCCGATAAGGTGATTGTTCCAGAGCACGTCGGAGTAGGCCATGGTGCCGCCGAGGTTGTACTGCGTTGTACTGCCCGAGAGGGTTGGGGATTTGACGCCCTGGTACATCGCCCAGGTGGTTCCGGGTCCGCTCGGAGTGCAGTAGTTGCAGTCCGAGTAACTGGGTGGCTGCTGGGCGTAGCTGCGCCATCCGCTATGACTCTGAATGTTGGTGAAGGTCTTGCCGCTTCCGCTGACGGTAATGGTGACGGGTTTGGTTGCAGCTCCTCCACAGTTGTCCCATTCTTCAACGACGGCGTTGTACGTTCCGGGAGCCAGATTAAGGCTGGTGTTCAGGCTGGCACCCGACACTGTGTAAGCCAGCTTGGAAGGCGCTGTGTAAATGCCCATCGACTTGACGCCTGCGGAACAACTGGTCGTAGCAGTGGCGACGAAATGGGCCGGAGAGCCGACCGTACTGTTGCTGGCTGGGGAGGTCACGAAAACGCCCGTGCCTGACTTTACCGTGATGTTGACCTTGGTGGTCAAAGCTCCGCCGCAGTTGTCCCATTCTTCAACAACCACGCCGTAAGTGCCGGGGTTAAAGTTCAGAGTCGTGCTCAGAGTTGATCCACTGTGCACGTATGCCAATTGATAGGGGGCTGGGTAGATGCCCATCGAAGCGACGCCCTTCGCGCAGGAGGTGGACGCCGAGGCTTTGAAAGAGACGCTGCCACTGACCGTACTATTGTTGGTGGGGCTGCTGACAGTGACGCCCGCGAACGCGGATACAGCCGAGCACAGGGCGAGGATGGAGAGTGTGCTTACGACGTGCTTCTTCATTAGGGTGATTTCTCCCGTGGGAATTATTTGGAGACCCCGTAAGGCCCTTTTTTGACAAGGGGATCCACCGATGAAGGCGGGGACACCTTGGACCGTGCTTGATCCGCAAGATGCGCCTGGGACGGCTCTTTAGGCGAGAGCGGAGACTTGTATTTTTCTGAGCGGAGTGTTCAGCCTATACAGGGAATACTGGAGTGTCAAACGGAAATGCCTGTATTACGGGGAAATTACATACTCGAGGGTGCTAAGCCCTCGATGGGGAAACGCGCGTCTGGGCACGAGTGGAGCGTGTTGGCCTGTAAAGAGAGATGTTGCAAGCAATGTCTCTACGCGACGCGCTAGTGCGTGAGCGGCTTCGCGCTACGAAAGCTCTTGGGGTGTGAATCAGCTTTTTGCGCGGCGGTGGCTTTTTCTGGTCCGGCTGGCTTTGACGGCCGCATTGTGACGTGAAGTCGATCCGCACTTACGGGCGGCCGAGCGCGCCTGCCGCGAAAGGGCCTGGTGCGAAGCGGCCTCGCGTCCTTCTTTCTTCAACGCCTGCTTGCGGGCGCGCGAGCGCCGCGCGGAGGTTTTGCGACCCGAATGAGTCTGGCCTTTTTCATAAGCGCGAGCCGCTTTTTGGCGCGTGCTTGCCGAGGTGTTGCCGCGACGGGGTGGTTTGAGCTTTACGCCGGCACGCCGGGCCTTCGAGAGCCCGATTGCAATGGCCTGTTTCGGCGAGGCTGCACCATGTTTCCCTTCGCGGATATGATGCATCTCTTCGCGGACAAATTCGCCCGCCTGCGTGCTGGGAGATTTGCCTTCGCGTGCGTCTTCGCGCGCCCTTTCAAGAGTTCGTTTTTTCGGCATGGTCCACCTCCTGAGATCAATCTAGTTCCGACGCTTGGCGGGAGGGCATCGAAGGCTTTCTGTAAGGGGATGGGCTGATCGCTGTAGGCGCATTTCGCCTTCAATAGGAAAACAGATTCACTCTGTCGAGCCAGACGGTGTACGGCTGCTGGTCCCAGTTGCCGTCCATCTGGAAGGCGATATCGATTTCTTCCTGAGTCCAGTTCGGCTGCGCGGTGTAGTAGGTATCGACATTATACGTATGGTCGTCGACGCTCAGCGTCATGTAGTGAACCTGGTTGCCGACTCTCTCCAAGGTCCAGACCATGTGGATCCACGTGTTCGAAGGAAAGTGATTGCATGGAATGGGTATCGGTTTCCACACTTCGCCCAGAGGGTCCCAGATATTCCACCGGTGGCTGTCGTTGAAATCGCATTGCGTACCCCAAGTCCAGCGACTTCCTCCAAAGGCCTGGTTGACGTCGAACTCCAATGACTGAGGGCGATCGCCATGGTCGATGTAGAACCACAAGTCGTAGCTGAAATGCTGCGGGTAAGATCCGCCGCCGATGGGAGTCCAGTAGAGTTCGTTGGAATACGCGTGCTTCCCGGCCAAAGTAAATTTCGCGGCCGAACCATCCAGCGATGGGATTTGCTGATGAAGCGTGAGCGTCGAAACTGCCACGCCCAATCCCGCCGCACAGGTGGTGTGCACGATCACGGCGGAGCATGAGACCCACTGCGGCGAATCCTGGAGATTGAGCGCACCGGGCAACTGGCCCACCACATTGACCTGCATGGAAGTGGTTGCGATGTAACCCGCGGTATCCTCGGCGACAACCTCGATGGTATGCGCCCCGTTCGGCATCCAGAGCAACTGGTTGACGATGGTGCTCGGAGTATAGAGGACGGCAAAGTTATCCACGTAGACGCGAACGGTGTACACGGGATCGGGGGGAGTCGCAACCGCGACTACAGGCACTGGGGCCTGCACGCTCGCGCCATTTCCGGGAGAGCTGATTTCCAGCGGAAAGCCGCAGAGCGCTGCGGGAGGAGGCTCGGAGGCCGCAGGAACGATGGTCAGGTCCGAGGGAGGCGTCGGCGTCATGGGGCAGTTGGCTACGTTTTTGGGCAGACCAGAACATCCGCCCATGATGGCGAGAAAGAGCGCCAGCGCGACGATTCCCATCAGCAGGATGCGTTTTTGAGCTTGATCTTGCCGTACCATACCCCGCATCTCGACCTTCAACGTGACTTCCTCTTTCCAACGACCGGCATTCCGAGCGGGGAGAATGCGGCCTCTTTCAGTTTTTGATGGCTTCAATTGCAATGTTTTTAGTAAGTCGTTAACTTCACTTGATCCAACCAGACGTTATAGGGTTCCTGTTTGTAGTTGCCATCCATTTGAAAGGCGACGTCGATCTCCTCCAGAGTCCAATCCGGCTGATTGGGGTAGTAGGTGTCCACCTTGAAAGTCTGATCGCCAACCGTAAGACTGATGTAGTGCACCTGATCGCCGACGCGCTCGACATTCCACACCAGATGTATCCATGTATTTGCCGGGAAGGGCTTGCAGTCATAAATGGTCGGCTTCCAGCCGTTCACGTCATCCCAAATATCCCACTTCCCGGAGTCATTGAAGCTGCACTCCGATCCCCAGACCCAACGTTTCCCGCCGAATGTCTGATTGATATCGAACTCGAGTGCTTGCGAGGCGTTCGGGTTGTCAATGTAGAAATACAAGTCGTAAATGAAATGGCTGACGTTGTCTCCGCCAGCGACCGGATTGAAGTACAGCATGTTGGAATACGCTGTGGGACCACCCATCGTGAACTTTGCGGCCTTGCCGTCCATCGAGGGGCTGGATTGGTTTTCCGTCATGGTTGAGACCGCGGTGCCGAGGCCCGCGGCGCAAATCTGGCCATCGCGACCCGAACCCGCGGGAAACAGCGCCGAACACGATTGCCATCCGGGCATGGCTTGTATGCCGCTGATCGTGGTCTGCGCGGTCTGCGAAGCCACCGTAATGTTGAGGATGGTGGCCGAGATGTAACCCTGGTTGTCCTCAGCCATCACTTCGAGCTTGTGTGTGCCGGGCGAAGTAAATATCTGTGTGTTGATGGAATTGTTAAAGGTGTAATACACCGCGAGCTGATCGACGTAAACTCGCATGAAAAAAATAGGGTTGTTGGGACTTGCGGAGGCCACAACGTTCAGCGGCGAGGTGACGGTACCACCATCGGTGGGATTGGAAATGGTCAGCGGAAAATCATTCGAGCCCGGGGGTGGCGGAACTTCCGCCGAAGGTGCAGGTAACGGACTTGTTTGCGGTGACCACGTAATCGGCACCGGCGGAGTAGATGGGTAGTTCGGCTGGCTTGGTGCGGGAGTCGTAGGCGTGCTTGGAGCGGTGGTGCTGGCAGGTGATTTGGCTGTGCCGCTTCCGCAAGCGAGCGAGAACAAAATTAAAGATCCGCTACAGGCTGCGATGAGAACAGTAAAGACACGTCGGGCCGCTTGGGGGCGGGCAGCAGACACACTCATATTCCTCCAGACCTCGGCATGTAGGGGCCATCTAGCGGCTCGAGCGGAGGAAAGCCGGTCTCATTGAAAAAAGCGATTCAGCTCAGGGCTGACACCCTAACTCTAGAAAGGCGGCGTATCTACGAACAATACGGGAACTCCCGTAAGCTCCGGGATGCAATCCCTGATGTCCCTGTGATTTCAATAATGTGCAAGTTATCTCCAGTCCGGAATGGCTCAGGCACCCGGCAAACCCAGCTGTTCTAAATGCATCAGCATATCGGCTGGGTCCGAGTAGACGCGAAACGCACCGGCGCGCTCCAGGTCTTCCACTCCGTAGCCTCCCGACTGCAATGCGACCCCGAGTGCACTTTTGCGGCCGGCCGCAAGCATGTCCCAGACGCTGTCGCCGACGACAATGCAGTTACCAATGGCGACGTCCAGACGTTCTGCCGCGGCTACAAAGATGTCGGGGGAAGGCTTGGCTTTTTCCACATCGTCACCAGTGACAACTTGAATGGTGCGCGGCAAGTTCAAGTGCTTGAGCAAGAGGCTGGTCTGCGCTTGCCCTCCCGTAGTTGCAATTGCAATACGAACATGGTGCCGGGCGAGATGATTCAGCAACTGATTCGCCCCGGGCAGCGGAGCAGAGTCGGGGAATGTAGCGCCGGAAATTGGAATCATGCGTCTTCTCGAGCTGATCGAGGTCAGGATTCGCTTTTCGTGGCAGTTCCCGCAGTAACTCTTTGAGGAAAGATTTTCCACTCATGCCAATGCGGCGATGGATTTTCCACTGGGGGATTACGATTTGAGCGGAACGCAGAGCTTCGGACCAGGCGGCCACATGCTGATAATTACTGTCGATTAGAGTGCCATCCAGATCGAACAGCAGCGCGGGCCATTCGGTCGCTGCGGGTTCCTGGCGAGACGCAGACTGCTTGGACTGACTTCGCTTCGACTGCTTGGACTGACTTCGCTTCACAAAATGGATTTCCTGCGCATTCGGTCACGCTTCGGTGCGAAGCGCCCGCCGAAGGTTGCGCAAACGTCAGATGAACAGTCGGGAGAACCCTTACGCCAACCACCTTAGGTGAAACGTCATCTGAAAAGTGTGTTCGTCGAGGCGCCAGGATAACTGGAACTCTGCCGAACGCCTACGAACGCAAAATCCGCGCGCACGCCCAGAACTAGCGTGGAATCCCTCAGTAAAGGAGTCCAGTGGATGCGGATTGCCCAGGTTGCGCCCCTTCATGAGAGCGTTCCGCCGCGGTATTACGGCGGAACCGAGCGGGTTGTGTCATGGCTGACGGAAAAACTGGTTTGCCTGGGCCATGATGTTACTTTGTTTGCCAGCGGCGATTCGGTAACGAATGCGGAACTGGTGAAATGCTGCAAGCGAGCACTGCGGTTGGACCCGGATTGTGTGGATCCGCTGGCGCACCACGTCTTGATGATCGAGGAAGTTTTCAGCCGGGCGGAAGATTTCGATATCATCCATTTTCATACCGACTACCTGCAGTTTCCTTACACCCGGCGCGAGAAGGTTCCGTATGTCACAACCTTGCATGGGAGACTTGACATTCCTGATCTGGTTCCCTTGTATAAGGAATTTAGAGAGGTGCCGCTGGTTTCGATCTCCGATGCGCAGAGGAAACCTCTTCCCTGGGTCAATTGGGTGGGTACGGTGCACCACGGCATGACAACGCACGAACTCCCGCTGCAGGAAAAGGCTGGAGATTATGTGGCGTTCCTGGGGCGGGTGTCGCCTGAGAAGGGTCTCGATCAGGCCATCGAGATGGCTATCCGCGCCGGCAAGAAGTTCAAGATCGCTGCCAAGATTGATCGTGCGGATCGGGATTACTTTCAGGAAAAGATCAAACCTCTTTTGAACCACCCGCTGGTCGAATTCGTGGGAGAAATTGGCAACGCCGACAAAGCCAGGTTTTTAGGGAATGCGATGGCCCTGCTTTTCCCGGTCAACTGGCCCGAACCTTTCGGTCTGGTGATGATCGAGGCCATGGCCTGCGGGACTCCGGTGATTGCGTACCCATGCGGGTCGGTTCCTGAGATCGTGCTGCACGGAGTGACCGGGTTCGTTGTGCATGACGTGGAGGAAGGAGTCGCGGCGCTGAACCGGGTCGGTGAAATCGATCGGGTGGCTTGTCGCGAACACTTCGAGCTGAATTTCTCGGCCGACAGGATGGCCAAAGACTATCTCAACATTTATCAAACGCTGATTCACCGCAAATCGGCCTCGATGACGGTCGAAGAGGGAGTGTTGAATTGGATGGAAGTGGGATCGCAAACGCCCAGTACTACATAGCGACCACGGCCGCCCGGGCAGATGATCGGGCCCGGGTTCTTAAGTACGGCAGGATTTTTTACGTGTTCGACCGCCTGGGGGACGTGCAAACGTCCGGCATGGGAGAACAAGGCCTGTTCTACGACGGGATGCGATACCTGTCGGCGTTCTGCGTGAACCTGTGGAACGAGCGGCCGATGCTGTTGAGTTCCACAGTGGCGACGAACAATTTTCTGTTCACCGCCGATGCGGCCAATCTCGACGTATTCCGGCAGGGATCCGTCGCCATCCATCGCGGCGTATTGCACCTGGTGCGCTCTCGCTTCCTGTGGCGTGATTCATGTTTCGAGCAATTGCATTTCGTGAACCACGGGCTGGATGAATTGGAGATTCCCCTCTCCATTCGCTTCGATGCGGATTATGCCGACATTTTTGAGATTCGGGGCACCGGAAGAGAGAAGCGCGGACGGCGCCTGGCCACCCAAGTTTACGACAATACCGTTGTGCTGGGATATGAGGGGCTGGACCGGATCGTTCGCGAAACCCTGATCGAAAGCAACATGGTTCCTGATCGGGCTTTTGAGACGGGAATGGATTTTTATTTTTCGCTGAGCCCCAAAGAGCACGTCACCCTGGAATTGGAGATCGGGTGCAACCTGGAGCGGCCACACCATTTCATGGGTTATGCGGATGCGCTTTCGGCATCGCGCTTCGAGCAGGCCGCGACGACTAAGCATTTTCCCCAGATCTCCAGTTCGAATTCGCGCTTCAGCGACTGGATTGCGCGATCGTTCTCCGACCTGGAAATGATGATTGCCGGAAATCCCGAACACGACTATCCCTACGCGGGCGTTCCGTGGTTCAGCACTGTGTTCGGACGGGATGGGATCATCACCGCCCTGCAAACTCTCTGGCTGAATCCGAACATCGCGCGAGGAGTCCTGGAATATCTGGCATCGCAACAGGCGGACGAGGTGGATTCATTTGCCGACTCAGAGCCGGGAAAGATACTGCACGAGATGCGACGCAGTGAGATGGCGACGCTGGGCGAGGTGCCCTTTGGACGCTATTACGGCAGCGTGGACGCGACTCCGTTATTCGTAATGCTGGCGGGCGCTCACTTCGACCGCACGGGTGATCGCCAGTTCCTCAGGCGCATGTGGCCGCATGTGGAACGGGCTTTGGAGTGGATTGACAAGTATGGCGACGTGGATGGCGACGGCTTCGTGGAATACAGCCGGCACTCGCACGAAGGCCTGGTCCAGCAGGGCTGGAAAGACTCGAATGATTCGGTGTTTCACGACGACGGCCGGATTGCAGAACCACCGATTGCGCTGTGCGAGGTGCAGGGCTATGTCTATGCCGCGAAACTTGCGGCGGCGCGGCTGGCGAAAGTTCTCGGGAATAAGGATCAGAGCTGCGAACTGGAGTTGCAGGCAGAATCATTGCGCACGAAGTTTGAGGAGCAGTTCTGGTGTAACGATCTGGGAACCTACGCTCTGGCGCTCGATGGCCGCAAGAAGCCGTGCCGGGTGCGGACATCCAATGCCGGCCACTGCCTGTTCACGGGAATCGCTTCCACGGAACGCGGAAAGCGGGTGGCAGAAACGCTGATGGACGAGAACTCGTTTACGGGTTGGGGAATTCGCACGGTCGCCCGGACGGAATCCCGCTACAACCCGCTTTCGTATCACAACGGGTCGGTGTGGCCTCACGACAATTCCATTATTGCTTATGGCATGGCGAAGTATGGATACAAGAAGATGGCGGGACAGATTCTGCTGGCCATGCTGGATTTGAGCGGCGAGGTGGAACTGCGCCGGCTTCCAGAATTGTTCTGCGGCCTGAAGCGACGGCCCACCGAAGGGCCGACGCTCTATCCCGTGGCCTGCTCTCCGCAGGCTTGGGCAGCAGCCACTCCGTTCTTCATACTGGAAGCCTGCCTGGGAGTGACGATGCAGGCTGAGCGCGGACGAATTCTGTTCGATCGCCCATTTCTTCCCGAGGGCATTCCGCAGCTTTCGATTCGCAATCTTCGATGCGGAAAGGCAACGGTGGACCTGCTGCTGGAACGCCGGGGCGAATCCGTGCTGGTGCACTGCGAGAGCAGGCAGGACGATGTGGAAGTTGTGACCACCGTTTCCTGAGCGCAGCTAAAAGCGCGTGTGATATTTCCCGTCCACGGATATTCCTCCCGCCTGGTCGCGTCCGAGGCTCACGGACCATCTTCTGTTGATCTGATATTCGCCTTGCACGATCTCATTGCCGGGCTGGGAAACGTCCGTGGAGAAGGAGAACAGCAGATTCTTGGTGACCCTCTGCTGAATGGCGATTCGGGCCGAGGGGTTGGAATTGTTGCCGCCGAGAGTGGGATCGATCTGGAGACTGGAGATGCCAGCCAGCTTCTGAATGCCGCTGCTCAGTTGTCCCGCGACCTGGGAAGCGATCATCGAATCGGTGCTTTGACTGCTAGCCGCCTGTTCCTCGGTAGTCTTGCCTCGGGCTACCAGGTTGATGACGTCCGCGGTGGCCAATGGGGGATCAGAGGTGTATTCCGTGGTGAGTTTGTCGAGCGGGCCGCGCATGGTGAGCGTCAGGTTGTATTGCTCGATGGTCGTATTCACGGACACGTTGAGCACGGGATGGGTCTGGTTGGGATCGTCGAAAGTGATCACGCCGCGCTGCAATTTGTAACGCACGTTGCGGAAGAAGAGTTCGCCTGAGGTGACGGTGGTGCGTCCGGTGATGACGGGATTGTCCGCGGTCCCCCCCACCTGAAGATTGGCCTGTCCGGCGACGCTGACTTGAGAACTTACAGCATTCAGGTTGCTTTGCGTCTGAACGTTAATCGCCAATCTGATGGTGTCCGCGAATCCGGGCTGCGAAGGTGTATTTCCAGTGCTGAACTGATCGCCGAGTCGTGCCAGATCGAAATCGGGTGTGAAAGAGAGGTTGTCGATCAGCACACGGCCACTCAGGACGGAAGCCTGAGTCGTCCCGGAAAAAGCCAGATTAGTATCCAGCACCGTGCGTAGGCCTTCCGGATAACGGATGCGAACGGATTTTCCCTTGACCGCAACGTTGAACTGAACTGACGGTTTGTAGGCGATGGCACCGCCAAGATCTATCTCTCCGCCTCCGACCTGGGCCGTCATTTTCGCGACTTGCACGCGGTCCTTGGTGATGTCCATGGTTCCATTCAGCTTCTCTACCCCGAGCGGAGCATCTGCAGTACTCAGGGCAACATCCTTAAATCCGATCTGGCCCTGCACGGCTTTCGTTCCGGACGCCCGCACATCGAGCGCGATCACGCCGGAACTCTGGACGTTAGGAGCAAAAATCTGCAGGATGCGCATGTCGATGGAGCCTTGTGCCGTGAGGCTTGGGGGCGAGTTTCCGCCGATCGGAATTCGTCCCTGGGCTTTGAGCGACGTGCCGGTTCCCCGAATCTCCGCCGGCTGAAGCGTCACCACGGAATTGGCGTAGTCCGCCCGGATAGGTTGCGGAATCCCAATCTCAATCGCCTGGTATTTTGCTTGCAGAACAGGAATCGACAAGTGTGCGAGCAGTTTTGATTTCTCTTTAAGAGGCCCCTTCAAAGTGGCATGCAACTCAGTTTGCCCCTGAAAGCCTTGCGGGACGCTGGACGCATAGGTTGCCAGGAGGGGGTCGAGGGGTATGGTGTTAGTGTCGATCGCCGCATCCGCGTCGTAGTTTCCGGTGAGATTGACGGTGCCGTGCGCGCGAATGGAAGCGCCGGAGACGTTGGTTCCGACATTCAGGTCGGCTTTGTGCTGGGCAACGCGGAGGTCGGCTTTGAAATTGGAAATGGAGCCTTTGCGCATTTGCAACTGTGGTAGCTGTACGGTCGCGACCAGTTCAGGATTGTCCACCGTACCCTGGCCGTTGACTGACGCCGAGATGGTGCCGTTGATGCCCAGGTTTTTTTCCTGGAGTCGCTGCAATTTTTGCAGGACGACGGCGGGCGCATCCAGGCGCACCTTATATCCCTTAGTCTTTGGGTTGTAAGTGAGATCGGCATTGATCGCGCCGGCCGGGGCTGAGACATTCAGCGTGGAGACAACCGAGCCGCTCTCGGTATGGAATTTTGCGGCGAGCATTTGAATGGATTCCCCATAGGCGCGGGCATTCGAAATCTGCGCCGACCCGGAGCCGTCCGGCTGCAACTGGGAGCCATCCAGGTTGATGTTGGCCGACAGATCTCCGGAGATGGGGTAGTTCTTTCCTGCCAGCTTCTGAAGATCGGTGAGCCGCAATTTCTGGGCGTTCACGCGAGCCATAATGGCGTTGGAGTCTTGATACGCCCAATTTTTCAATGCCACGCGCGCGGTGACTGTCACTTGGCCCTGCTGTGCATTGATCAGGGATGCGTTATCGATCGTGGCCTGCGTGGGGTCGGCATGCATCGCGACCTTTGCGCTCTTCCACTCACTGCCTTCCACCTTGAGATCTTGAGCACTCAATTGCGCCGCTACTCGAGGCTGCTTCATCGAGCCCTGCACGGTGGCGTTTAAAGTTGCGGAGCCAGAAACCGCGGGCGGCGTGCTCGAATTCGAACGGAAGGAAGCGGCCAGCGATGCGAGTTGGTGCAGATCCGTGGCGACGGCCTGAATTTGCAAGTTGGAGTGATCGCTGATGACGCCTTGCGCGGTCAGAGTAGCGGAGGGAAGGTTGAAGCGCGTATCGCGCACCGAAATGCTTTGCCGGGGTCCGTCGTAGGAGAAGTGCAGAGTTCCATCGACCGGGACATCGCGCGCAGAAGGATTGGAACGGCTGCTGGCTTCGGCTCGAATGACCAGATCGGATTGGGCGCGCAGGTTCTTGACACTGCCTTTCCACGCGGCATCAGTTTTGCCACTCAGCGTGCCTGATAATGCAGCCTGTCTGGTCGCCTGCTCGCCTCCCATTTGCTGAATGGCTCGGAGCGAGATGCGATTCAGAGCCGCGTGGACTGTCGACTCCGGTGTGCTGTCGAGATGCTTCATCTCCGCATTCGCGGTCAGGCTACCTCCGAAGGCTTGAACACTGACATTCGGAACGACCAGATTGCCGTCGGCTAAACGGTACGAGCCTTTCAGTTCTCGCAGCTCAACCCGTTTGCCCGAAGCCACAGCGCGGAGCACTTCACTGCCGAGTTGGCCGTCCAGGGATATGGCTCTCATCAGAGGTTCGTTGGGCACGTTCCGATAATGAAGCTTTCCTGTAAGAGATACGTCCCCCGCCGGTGAAACGGACGGAGACATTGCGGCAAAGTCGTCGGTATGAATTCGGATCCGGTATTCGCCATCGGCGACGGGATCGGAGTAGTTCGTGAGTTGCGCCTTCAGATTTACGTCGGAGGATCCGACGCGCAAGTTGAACGACTTCAATTGCAATTGATCTGGCCTTGCGCTGAACGTCAGATCTAAGTTGTGGGCCAGCGGAGCGTATTCGGCGTAACGCAGGTGTCCGTTACGGTAGGAAAGAGTGCCATCGTATCGTTTGGGCAGAGATCCATAATGAATGTCCGTGCCCAAATCGTACAAATCGGCTGCCAGCGGGGTTTTTCGGTCGTTGTAGTCCACTTCACCGTTGGTGAGTTGGACGTGGCCGACGGCGAGATCGAAGACGCTGGTGTGGCTCGAACTCTTGCTCGGCGGCGCAGTAGGGAGATTGTTCTTGCCGTCAGGACTGACCTGCACATGAACGACCGGATGCTCGATCAGGAGCTCCTGCAGCGAAATCTGATGATGAAGGGCGGAAATGATCTTGGCGCGCACGGTGAGCTGGTCGGCATGCAATAACGGCGGCTGGCCCGGCCCTTCCGTCCCGCGGACGGTGATGTTGTAGAGGTGCGCCGTAAGGGTGGAGAGCTTAAAATCCAGCCGGCCAATTTCAGTTCTTCCGCCGGTTGCCAGGTCTGCCTGCTTCACGATTTCGCGAATGGCGAAACGCTGGAAGCTATTCGTCCCGAGGTATAAGAATGCCGCGACAATTACGACGATCAGGAGTATTCCTAATCCAGCAAATGTCCAGCCGATCGTCTTTTTGATACTCATAAGAGCACCCTAAAAAGCCTGTCCGATGGTGATGTAGTACTGCAGGGGCTTAATTCCAGGGACAGGATTCAAATTTCGTCCAATGTCAAAGCGAACGGGGCCAATGGGAGTGGCATAGCGTAAGCCAACTCCTACGGTGTTGGTATAGCCGTGGATAAGGCTAGGGAAGTTGATGGCGCGATACACGTTGCCCCCGTCATAGAAGACGACGCCTCCCAATGACTTGTTGATATGCAGCGGGAAACGTTCTTCGGAATTCAAGATGAGCAGCTGCCGGCCACCGACAGGCACGGTCACATTCACGCATCCCGACGTCCCTTGCAGAACGTTGCAGAAAGGAACGAGACGCTGCGGGCCGGCTTCGTCGATCGGGAAGCTGCGCAGCGAGGTGCCGCCTCCCGAGAAGAATAGCTGGCTGGTGGGAACAAAGCTCTGTCCGAAGGGAGCTGCCAGGCCGATACGGATGCTGTTGGCGAAGATCGTGGAATGTATCGGTTTGTAATACGCGTATTGAGTGAAGAGCTTGGTGAAATTGGCGCTTGATCCAAGGGCGGTGGGTGTCAGGCGGAAATCAATGGTTCCGAAGGAACCGTGATGGGCATCCAGTGGCTTATCCCGCGTGTCGCGAATTAGCGTGCCGGAGACGGTAGATAAGTTCACGCTGCGGTCCCTGGCCAGAACCAGGTCCGGAACGAGAATGTGGGAGAGGCCGGTGCGATTAAAGTCATAGCGCAACTGAACGCGAGTGTTGCTTTTTCGACTGATGACGCGCTCCACCTGGAATGACGCATCGCCGAGCGACGCGGTGAAGAGAGGATTTTCGCTGGTACGTTCGAGTGAAACACTGGTCAACGACTGCCACTGCGACTTGAAGAAGTGGGGCTGGGTATAGGTGGTCAAAGCCTTTTGGTCGAGCCGCGACAACAGCAGTGATGCAGCGGCGGTCTCGGCCAGGCCGCGCATGTTCCGGCGTGTATATTCGATCACGCCGCGCGGGCTGGCATAGGTGGCCTGGCTTGGGGCAATCTGCTTTCCATTCAGTCCGATGGTGGCGCCGCCTCCGGGCAGGGCCACCGTTCCGGTCGGAATGTTCCCGCCGCGATGGGATAGCTCGAAACCGAAGCCGTACGTGATTTCATTTCTCTTCGCCTCATGCATTTTCACCAAAGCCATTTCCTCAGTCTGGTTGGTGATCGGCTTACGCGGGCCCACGCTGGCCCAATCGAAAATATTCAGGTCGTAGAGCCGGCTTTCCGCCTCGAGGAGCTGGGCGCGGCGCATGGGTGACTCGGTAGGAATCTGTGTGGTTTTTGCAATGAGCGGCAACCGCGTTTGCTTCTCTCCCAAGTAGTAGACCTGCCCCACTCGAACCAGTTGGTTTTCCGTAATGGCGTACGTGATATTCACGCGCTGCGGATCGCTGGTCTTCTGCACGATCGTCTTCACTTCGACGTTGAGATAGCCGCGATTCAGATAATTGGCAGAGATCCGATTTCGATCATCGGCCATGTTTCTGGTGGAGAACGGAGTTCCTGCATGCAGCTGAAATCCCTTGGGCGCGGTGAGCTGTTCGTAAGGGATGTGCTGATTGCCTTCGACCTGGACATCTTCGACCAGAGTTTGCGGACCCTCCTCGATTTCGAAGGCAACGTCGATCTTGGGTTCGTGATCAACAGTCCGGGGAGTAACTTTCACTTCTTCGTGGCCGTGATCGCGATAGAGAGCCTCGATATTTTTTGCGCTCTGATGCAGCAGCTTCTGGCTCAAGCTTCCATGAGTCCAGATGTGCGACTTCTTCACCGTGACCTGGTCCGCCAGTTCTTTCGCAGATAAGGCGTAATTGCCCTGGAAGTAGATACGATCCACTTTGTGTTTACGGCCGCGATCGATTTTGTAAGTGATGAGGATCTGCTCCGGGTGTTTAGTGAACTCGGTGCTCACTTTCGCGTCGTAGAAACCTTTCTTCTGAAAGTAGTCGACCAGGTTGCGCTGTCCTTCATCCACCAGATCCTGGTCGACAGAGCCTTCGGAATAGACGGGGATCAGCTTCTTCTTCTGGCGACCGGCAAGGAACGGAATGACGCTCAGCCGCGCTCCCACGGTACGAATCGTGACCACAGGTCCGACTTCGACCTTGAAGGAGACCTGCACGCGGTTGCTGGCGGGATCGAACTGCGGAGGATTCTCCTTGATGCTGCTGGCCAGGCGGCGCTGCTTGCTCAGAGTTCTTTTCATCAAGTTGGTGGCGTTTGTGATGCGTTGCGGGGTATACGGCTTTCCCGGCTTCAAGAGACCGCTGCTGAGGCGCGCGCGCAAAGAACGCATGGCATGCTGCAGGCGATTCGCTTCCGCCTGATCCGGGCCTTCGATGTTCACGGCAGAAATCTTGGCGCGCTTGCCCATATCCACTACGAAACTGACACTCACGAGTTCATGCGCGTCGTCCAGGTGCGGTTCTGCGTGGACCTTGGCTTGAAAAAATCCATTGTGCTCAAGGAATTTCCGTAGCGTGTCTTCAGCGACCGGAATGCGCGTGGGATCGTACGGGTCTTCGTCTGACAGGTCAACAACCTGAAGAAGGCGGGTGTAAGAGAATTGCTTTTCGGCGCCCGGAAACTCGATCGCGCCTAGGTAATAGGCCGGCTCCAATAAGAAACTTACGCGCAGGCCGTTGATGTCTGGAACCACGTTGACGCGAACCTCGGGGAAGTTGCCCGCTTTCTTCAAAGCGGCGGCGCTCTCGTCGATCTTCTGCTGGGAGTAAGGCTCATTCGCTTTTTGGGTGACTATGGAGAACAGGGGCTTGAGATCGCGGTGAGGATTGGCAACCAGCGACACCCAACTGACATTCTGCCCTTCATACGCCTTTTGCGGCGCCTGAGGTGCAAGTTGCGCGAATAGGGTTGTTGCTCCGCCCAGCCACACAAAGACCAGAAATAGCCGCATAGTCAGCCACCGACGTTGCTCCGGAACACGGGTTCTGGCGGCCGCGCACTCCCAAGCAAACGACCCGAACCTTGCCGAGTTGGGATGCCAATCGGCAGACGTAAGTTGTCGCGCGGTTAGAGCTGCAAGCCGGCGAGAACCTTTGCCACAGATTCAGCGCGTGGTGTTGTGCTCAGCCCGGAGCGAAGTGCGGGGCTCAGGATCGGCAGAGGCGTAGTAGCCGGTTTTGGCGTGAGCCTGCAAGAACGCCAATTTTCGGGGAAGTCGAAGCCGTACGCGGATCTTTCTCCATTTGCCGTTGTGCGGCGTTTCCTGGGGCCGATAAGCCAACACATACTGGGTGCGCAGTTCCATTCCAATGTGCCGCGCAATGGCAGGCATGATGTTGGGATTGTCGACGGTGAACGCACGTCCCCCGGTCGGGTCGGAAATGTCGCCCAGGAGTGAAGGCCCTCGAAGTTCTTCAGGTGTGGGTACGTAACGGTCGAAGATGCCAATGGAATAGATCATCACGTCCGATTCTTTCGCCAGACCTTTGATTTCCCGTTCACCGTAGCGGCTGTGATTGTCACCGCCATCGGAAATGATGAGCAGCGCTCTTTTCCCGTATTTTGCGTGTTTCATTTTGCGCAGTCCCTGGTGAATGGCGTCCAACAGCGACGTTCTACCTTTGGGCTGCGTAAATACGAGTTCTTTCCTGAGATCGTCAGGGTTCGTGGTGAAATCAACCGCGAGACGAGGCTCGTCGGCAAAGGTGATCATGAAGTACTCGTCCTGGGGATTGGAAACTTCGCACAATTGATTGACGGCGTCGCGCACGCGGTCCAACTTGTCGGACATGCTTCCGCTGATATCCAGAATGATGCCCACTGACACGGGTACGTCTTCGCTGGAGAAGTGTTGAATTGTCTGAGGCTTTGCGCCCTCGAACACCTCGAAATTATCCCGGTTCAAGCCAGTAACAAAGCGTTGCATGGGATCCGTGACGCTGACCGGAACCAGCACCAGCCGGCTGTCCGTGTGAATTACATGAATAGCTGAGCCTTGCAGATCAGCCGAAACGATGCCCTTCAGCGAAGGAGCCACTTCACGGGAAGCAACGTGAACATCATCCAGGCTTGTCTGGGAGAATCCGCAAACACCGAATGAGACGAGGGAGAGAACGAGCAAAAACTTTAGAGTCGTCCGGAGCGCCAGCATGTCTCACCGCCTGGCTGCATGCCGGCTGCTGTACTGGAGCCGGGTCTTGCGCGAGCCATCTTTATGTTTAGGGCAAAGGCCAGTGCGAGGGCATCGTCTCTAATCTGTAGAGTTTGAGGATTGTTCCTGCAATCTCACCTACACCGTTTCCTCTATCGGACGTCAAATCTAGAGCGTTCGCGATAGACCACTTTGCAGCGTTCTGCACTCGACCTCACCGCCCTTGTCTGGAAATGCATCCAAGTCGGATCAGTCTGCAAAAGATCGCTTATGGAGATATCAGGAAATGCCTAACAGCTCTGGAAAGAGAACGATTCGTTACGCCGTCGTAGGGCTGGGGCACATAGCGCAAGCTGCGGTCCTCCCGGCATTTCACAATGCGCACAATTCGGAACTGTTCGCTCTGGTGTCCGGCGATCTGGAGAAGCTGAGGACATTGGGAGAGAAGTATTCGCTCGACCATCTTTATGGCTACAAAGATTACGGGCGAGTTCTTTCGAATGTGGACGCAGTGTACCTGGCGGTCCCCAACCATCTGCATCGAGAGTATGCGGTGCGCGCGGCCGCGGCGGGAGTGCACGTGCTTTGCGAAAAGCCGATGGCCGTCACCGAAGAAGAGTGCCGCGCCATGATCAACGCTGCGGATCAGAACCAGGTGAAACTGATGATTGCTTACCGTCTGCACTTCGAGGCCGGAAATCTGGAAGCGATCGACGTGGCGCGAAGCGGACGATTGGGTGATATTCGCTTCTTTACCTCTGAATTTGCCCAACAGGTCGCGGAGGAGAACGTTCGAATCAGCGAGACCGCGGCCCACGGTGGCGGGTCCGTCTACGACATGGGTGTGTACTGCATCAATGCTGCGCGGTATCTGTTTCGTTCGGAGCCGATTGAAGTGTCCGCCGTGTCGGCGCGGAAAAACAGCGACGATCGTTTTCTCCATGTGGAAGAGATGGCCTCGGTCACCATGCGTTTTCCGGAAGAGAGGCTTGCGACGTTCACCTGCAGTTTCGGAGCAGCACATATAGGGCGGTACACGTTGGTCGGCACAAAGGGTATGTTGCAGGCGGATCCGGCGTATGGATATGCCACCTCGATCGAGCATCAAATGACGATCGGAGGCAAAACAAAAAAGAAGACCTTTCCCAAGCGGGACCAGTTTGCCGCCGAGTTGGTCTACTTCTCGGATTGCATTCTGAAGGATAAGGATCCGGAGCCATCCGGATACGAGGGCCTGCTCGATGTACGGGTGATCCAGGCTATTTACGAATCGATCCGCACCAGGAGAGCGGTTCGGCTTCCCCAGCCGATGGGCAAGAAGAAACCCGGTTCGCATCAGGAGATTCGGCGGCCAGCGCACGCTGAACCGCAGGTGGTGCACGCGCACCCCCCTTCGAAAGCGGCATAAGGGATTGGCTGACCAGGATCGAGCAAGAAAAACCCAAGCCTGAAAGAGCTTGGGTTTGATGATTTTGAAGTTGAAGAAAACCTCAGTGGTTCATTGCTCCGCCGGCGCCGGCCTGACAACTCTTGGAAATGTGTTTCAGGGATGTGACCTCTAAAGTTTGCTCCGCACCCGCGCCTCCGGCGGTGCCAGTGGCTGCGCCGCTGTTGCTACCGGCCGAGGCGGTGCCCGTAACTTTCACCTCGTGTCCGACGTGTTCAGTCAGTTTGGCGGTGTCCCCGGTCAACTGGTAAGACTTGCCATGTTTGTCCGTGAGGGTAAAGGTGCCATTGGAACCGCTCAGACAGCCAGTAACCGTCTTCTCGCCAGCTGCAGAACTATTCTGCCCCGACGTTTGAGCCGATGCGTTGCCAGCAGATGGACTCGCTTGCGTGGCGTCCTGCGCCACAGCCCAAGTCAAACCCAGCAACAGGACGGAAACCAGCATGAACATTTTTCGCATACCGTACCTCCAATTGAATTCGACGGGAGTGGCGGGCCCTTTTTAGCGGAAACTTCAGTTCAAGGTAGATTGTCCGTCGCCCCGGAACGATGGGCCATACAGTGCTTACCGCATTAACTGCCTCAGAGCCTTCGCACCGGACAATCAATCAATGCGTGGCTTCTACCTTCAGCAAGGAACTGATACTGAAGCCTTTGCGAGGGCATCGAACTTACTTGCTGATACTTACGCGGCGTCCTCACGCTTTCGGGGAGGCACATCCTCAGGATTGCCATATTCTTCGTGCGTGTGGGTTGGGCGTTCCGGATGATCGGCCGCATCTTCGACGCCTTCCACGGCTGCGGCTTCCACTGCCTGATCTGCGTCAGCGAGTTCTTCCACAGATTCTTCATCGGCATCGCGAACTTCCGAGAGCCCCTGCGAACTCACAGTCTGTCCAGCGCTGTCGACGCCTACCTGCGCAGGATCGCCGCCAAGTTCGTCCAGTTGTGCCTGCAGATCGCCTTTACGCTCGGGCGAGCGTTCGTCCGTTTCAAACCTGTCGCGCTTATCTGGATTCTTATCTGAGTTCATCCCTGATTTATACCTCCGGGGAGTGGATTCGATGATCCGGTGATCGCTGTATTCCGGACAGCACCTGGCTCGCAACGTCGCGAGGTAAACAACTCCGGCGCCGCAAGTTTCGTCCAAGTTCTACGGCCCTGGCACTGCGAGTCGGGTGGGTAGAAAGGGTTTGGCGTTAGCCGCTGTGGTTTTGCCCCGGCATTATGAAACTAATTCTGATTCGCTTCTTCATTGGAGGGATATCGGTTTCCACATTTGCACTGCTCGGGGATCTTTTCAAACCAAAGAGTTTTGCAGGGTTGTTTGGAGCCGCGCCTTCGGTTGCGCTCGCCACATTGGCACTCTCCGTCATGGCGGAAGGAAGGCATAATGCCGCCACACAGTCGACATCCATGATGCTTTCGTGCGTTGCGTTGTTCTGCTACTCCTCGTGCCTCAGTTGGACCATGATGCACCGGCCCATGCGCACGATCTGGGCTACGATCTTGTTTCTGCCCGTGTGGGCAGTGGTGAGTTTCGGCCTTTGGGCCATGCTTTTAAGGTGAGTCGGCATGCTGGTCAAAGTGGACGCTTCGAGGGTGAAGGAAACTCGCTGGCACGAATTCGCGGTTCGGTTTTTGCTCGGCGGACTGATTACTGCATTCGCCGGCATCATAGGGCACAAATACGGAGCCCGCGGTTGGGGGCCTCTTTCTGGCGTTCCCAGCCATTTTCCCGGCTAGCGCAACGTTGATCGACAAACATGAGAAGGAGAAAAAAGAGCGTGCCGGACTGAACGGCCACGGCCGGGCGAGACAGCTTGTCTCCGTGGATGCAGCGGGAACCGCGATCGGGAGCATAGGACTTTTCGCGTTCGCGTTAGTGATCCATGAAACGATTCGCGACCACAACACGTGGCTGGTGATCGGAGGAGCCACGATAGTCTGGGCGGGCGTGTCTGTCCTTGCGTGGTATCTCCGCAAGCGGACCCGCAGTTCTTTCAAGCGCGCTTGGTTCGCACGTCTCCACGGGCGCCCCTGATGCATGGAACTGCAGAATGCTGCACCGCGGACGGATAAATCCAGCGATTCCAGCCCTTCTTAGCGGAATCTGCGAATCATCAAGGTGTGGCGATCGGAACGGTAGAGGCCCTGGACGTAAATGGCAGGTTTACCCACGGTGGAATAGATTTCCTGGCGAATCCGGAGTACCGGGGAGCCGGGAGGGATTCCTAAAAGACGGGCGGTGTGAGTGTCGGCGGTAGTGGCGTCGATCTCTTCATCGGCGTGTGCGATCTGCAGGCCGTAATCATGCTCGAGAATGGAGAATAGGGACACACGGTCCAGGCGTGCACGGGTGACATCCTTGAACTCGTCTGCGGACAGGTAGCAGGTTTCAATGGCAAATGCTTCGTCGCCGCCGAGACGCAATCTCTCGATTTTCAGCAGACGGCTATTCGCGGGCAGCGCCAGGCGGGCGGCCACTTCCTGTTCCGTGTCGATGACGATGAGGGAAAGCAATTTCGAAGAAACACCGAGGCCGCGAGCGGCCATCTGCTCGGTGTAGCTCATCAGCTTATTAAAGTGGATCTTGGGTGGGGCAACAAAGGTTCCGGCTCCGCGCTTGCGGACGACCATGCCCTCGCGCTCCAGGCCAGCCAGGGCATGACGCGCCGTCATCAGGCTAACCCCATGAATGCGCGCCAGTTCCCGCTCCGAGTCCACGACATCGCCGGGCTTCAGCTCCCCGGCATCGAGGCGCTTGAGGATAGCGTCCTGAATCCGCTTATAAGCGGGCAGTCCGCTCTTCCGGAGCTGTGTCATGGATGTTTCCATGAAGGTGCACCATACTACAAAGTGCTCTAGTGCTCCAATACAAAATTGTATTGGCGACGACTGGATGGGCAGATGCCTCGCAGGAGGAGTTCCGCTAGAGATAAGTACAGGCGCACCTTCAGCACCTCTAAAGTATGTGCGGGCCGTAAAGCAACTCGTTGTACGCCTTGGACTTAGGTCTCATTATCGTCTGCATCGATCGTGCGAACCAGTGCTGACCTCAGTTCACTTCTGTGGTCTGGGAGATCTCGTCATTATCCTTTTTGCTAGTAGAAACCAGTTAAAAATTTACAGCCCGCAGCATTTTTTTCTTGACGGTCGTTTGCGTTCTGCTATATAGCATGACCCATCCTGATGCTCCTTGGAGGGCTGTGATGATAAGACGATCGTCCACCGCATTTTGCTGTTTTGTGCTTGCATTCCTAGTCGTAGCCGCGACCTTACAGTGCGCTTGGAGCCAGGAAGTAACTGCTTCCATCACCGGCACTATCACCGACCCAAGTGGCGCCGCTGTGTCGGGAGCCACTGTGACTGCCACCTCGGCCGAGCGCGGCCAGAATTACACGGCCACGACCAACGACTCCGGTCTTTACCGGATCGCCGCAACTCCCGGTGGGCACCTATTCGCTCAAAATTGAGAAGCAAGGGTTCGCATCGGCCACGCACCCGGCGTTTGTTCTCACGTTGAATCAAGTGGCCCGAGTTGACGTTGCGATGAAGGTCGGGCAGTCGAGTGAAACCGTGGAAGTGAGCGGCGCGGCTCCGGTCATGAAAACGGATACGACGCAGGTCGACACGATCATCAATGCCGCCACGAACGACAATCTTCCGCTTGCGTCACGCAATTATGTCCAGCTGACTCTGCTTGCGCCAGGCGCGGTTTCGACCGATCCCAGCAGTTTCAATAACGGCAACAACACTGGCGGTTATGGCGGGCGTCCGCTGATCAACGGCAATCGCGAGCAGGCCAACAATTTCCTGCTCGACGGCATGGACAATAACCAGGTATCCGACAACCTGCTGGGTTACACGCCGGCCCCGGACGCGATCCAGGAATTCAACCTGATCACCAACAACGCCCCGGCCGAGTTCGGCAATTTCGAAGGCGGCATCGTCAACGCCGACCATCAAGTCGGGCACGAATGCTTTTCACGGCGACATTTGGGAGTTTTTCCGCAACGACGTTCTGAACGCAAACAGCTGGTCGAACAACTGGTAGCGATTCCTGCGCTCCCTCAAGATAAAATGCGCTGGAATATGTTTGGCGGTACTGTGGGCGGGCCGATCATCAAGAACAAACTGTTCTTCTTCGCCGACTACCAGGCCCAGCGTTTTGATATCCCCAGTTCGGCGGCGCAAATACGGTCTTTACGGCCGCCGAGCGCGGTGGTGATTTTGGCGCGATTTGTACGGGCGGACTTTGTCTGGCGTGTCACGGGAGCAGGTTCAGCTATACAATCCCGTGCGCATCCTTTACGGCGCCGTGCACTTCCTCCTCGACGCCTGCCACGACGCGCCAGCCTTTCCCGAGCAACGCGGATTCCGGCGGCCATGATCAGTCCGGTAGCGAGTGCACTTTTCGCCTCCTCGCTTTACCCACGCCGATCAACAGCAACCTGCAAAACAACGCGGTGAATACCGTCATTTCCGCCTAAAATGTGGATCAAGGCGATCTAAAGATCGACTTCAAGCCCACGCAAAAGGACAGCATCTCCTATCGGTTTACCCGCGCTTATCAGAACAACCCATCGACCAATTCACAGGTACTGTTGTCGAATGGCTACTCGACGACGCCGATTTACAACACGGTCGGCGACTGGAGCCGAATGATCGGCAACAATCTTGTGAATGACGCTCGCTTGGGCTGGAGCCATGTCACTCTGAACAATGGCAACAGCTGGGCATCCGGCGTGGGGCAGTTCGGCAACACGCTGGGCATCGGCAACGGCAATCCCGGAAATCTCCTGGGTTGCTCGCTCTCAACTTCAACAATTCAGCTGTCACTAACTTCGGTACCGCGGAGAACACGGAAAGCTTCGATGACCATGTCTGGCAGCTCGAAGATGCGGTGAGCTGGAACCATGGACGGCACAACTTCAAGTTTGGTGGTCAATACTGGCGTCAGATCATCAAGACGTTCTACGCTGGCAACAACGGCCAATTGGGCCTTATGCACTTCAACGGCCAGTTCACGGCACCCGCAGCCGGTGCGGGCCGGCGGCGATGGTGGCGCGGATTTTTTCCTTGGGCTCGATGACTCATACGGCCGCGGAGTAAGCACGGGAAAGACCTGGCAACAAACCAGCAACGTGATCGGCATCTATGCCCAGGACACTTGGCGCGTTACAGACCGGTTGACCCTCAATCTCGGCCTGCGCTACGACGCGCATACGCCCTGGGTTGAAACCCACAATCAGCAGGCCAATTACAATTTTGCGACGGGCAACATCGATCTCGCCGGGCAAGGACGGAGCCAGCCGTGCCCTGTACAAGGGAACTTTTAGGGAGGCAAGGACTTCCAGCCTCGCATAGGTTTTGCGTGGACTCCGGCGGCGCTCGGCGATAAAACTGTCATTCGCGGTGCCTTCACCATCTCGTCGTACCTCGAAGGAACTGGTACAAACTTGCGATTGACCCTGAATCCACCATTTACTCCGGCGGAAATTGATGCCATCTACAACAGCACTCCGCTGCCGCTAACGGATACGACCGATGGAATTGTGGGCAGCGCCAGCCGCCTCCTGCGATGCCCCCGGCATACGCCTGCTACTCTCAGGCGCTTTCCTCCGAGTCTGGGATCCCAATGTCCAGCCGGCGATTGCGGATCAGTGGAACGTCACGGTCCAGCATCAATTCGCCGGCAACACCACGTTCCAGATCGGATACGTGGGCCAGAAGGGCACGCATTTAATGGTGCCATTCGATTCGGCCAGAGAGTGCTGCTGTCCCCTGGCGTACACGGCTCCCAGCCCATATTTCGCGGCCAATCCAACGCTTTACAGCGTGCTGGGCAATGCGGCTGGCGCGCGAGGTCTCGGGCACGAAGTCGAACGGCAACATGAAGTACAACTCGCTGCAAGCCGTACTGCAGAAACAGATGACTCACGGTTTGCAGTACCAGGTCGCGTATACCTTCTCCAGGTGCATGTCCGATAGCACCGGTTATTACGGGGCCTGGAACAATGCTCTGAGTGCCTCAGCTTATTGGCAGAATGTCTACGATCAAAAGGCAGAGTGGGCGCCGTGCTACTACGATGCCACTCACGTCATTTCCGCCTACGCGGTTTATGACCTGCCCTTTGGCCGCGGCAAAATGCTGGGCAAGAATGTAAGCCGAGTCGTCAATGGGGTCATCGGTGGATGGGAGGTGAGCCCGATCGTCTCCTTCCGCACGGGCTGGCCAATGCCGGTTTATGGAGCACAGGACAATTCTGGTACGTTCTCGCGAGGTTCCCGAGCAGACTGCAACGGCACCCCAGTCATTATGAACACAGCATTGCCGGGAATAGGCAGTCAGTGGTTCACCAATAGTGGACAATTCACCGATCCCGCAACCGGTACATTCGGGAACTGCTCACCGCAACTGTCAAGTCTCCGCTCGCCCCATTACACCGACGTTGACTTGAGTCTGCATAAGGATTTTCCGATTACGGAGCGATTCAGGCTGCAGTTCCGTACCGACTTCATCAATTCTTTCAACCACGTACAATACAACGCTCCAAACATGGGTTTGAGCGTAACCCCAGATCCTATTACGGGCTACACTAGTATGGGTCAGATCACCAGCGCCCAGCCGATGAGGAATATACAGCTGGCGTTGAAACTCTATTACTGAAGCAAACTCGTATAATGGTGCAGGCAGCTCCGGCTGCCTGCATTTTTTTGGTACGTGATTTTTCAGAGAGGGATTTTCTAAGCTCAACTCAAGATGTATAAACACTCCGGGCAGGCTACGGCATTTCTCGCGCTTCTCTCCTTTTGCACCAGCCCGATCATGGCCGCACGACAGCCAGACGCGGCTGCGAAAGCCGCGTCGGGACTGTCCCCTGAAAAAGCCGTCAGCCTGGCAGAGCAAGGCCGCTGCCGCGAGAGCATCTCTGGCCTTAAGCATGCCATGGCGGGCACCGTCGCAGCCGAAACTCGGAAACAAGCCGGCGTGCTTGGCGTCCGCTGTTCCCTGGCGATAGACGACCGCGACTCCGCTGATGAATTCATCCGGCTGCTGAACAAGCAATTCTCCAAGGATCCGGATGTGCTTTTCGTAGTGGTCCATGCCTATTCCGACCTATCCACGCGAACGGCTCAGGACCTGGGCCGAACCGCTCCGGACTCGTTTGCCGCTCACAAGCTAAATGCGGAAGCCCTCGAGATGCAGGGCAAGTGGGAACCCGCCCAGCTTGAATACGAAACGATGATCAAGAAAGACCCCAACGCCCAGGGTATTCATTTCTTGCTCGGCAGGCTGCTTCTGTCGCGGCCAGATGTAGGACCAGATGTCGCGGAGCGCGCCAAGCAGGAGTTCCTGAAGGAAATCCTAATCGACCCCACCAACGCTGGAGCCCATTACATTTTGGGCGAGCTAGCCCGGCGGGACGCGAAATGCGACGAGGCTATGCCGCAGTTCACCCAGGCGATGAAATTAGATCCCAATTTCGCCGAAGCTCAACTGGGTAGCGGGGTTTGTCTCGTTGCTATGAAGAAGTATGAAGAGGCCATCCCGCCCCTTCGCAGCGCTGAACGTCTGATGCCAGAGAATCCAGAGGTCCACCACGCGCTGGCGACAGCGCTAGAAAGGTCCGGGCACAAGGATGAGGCACAGAAGGAATTTGCCATCCACGAGAGTCTGCGTTCGGCACAAGGAACCGATAAGCCAGAATAGTTCCAGCAAGATGCGACAGTGAAAACTCTACCATTAGTCAGCGCTGCGGTTCTTCCACGGTGAGAATCTGATCGGCAGCCACGTCGTGTAGCACCTGCTTGATGCCACTCGGCCAACGAATTTCCACATCTTTGATGACTCGGTTTTTGCCCAGACCGAAATGTACGCGGCTGTCGCTGGAACCGGTGTATCCGACTGCGGTTGTTGCCTCGTTCCATTGGGAGGCGCCATCTGCGGTCGTGATATGGATCTGCGCGCCCAGCCCCATGCGGTTGCTTTGTGTCCCGACGAGCTTCAGCAAAATCCAGTGATTGCCGGTTTCGGAGACGTTGCGCAAAATCTCCACTGGGCCACCGAGCACGCTGACCACCGCGTCAATCCGGCCGTCATTGAAGAGATCGCCGAAAGCAACGCCGCGATGCGGGGCCTCTTCCACGAAGTCGGGCCCGGCTGACGGGCCCAGGTCAGCAAACTTGCCATTGCCCACATTGCGGAACAGTGAATTCGGCTCCGGATATTTGCGGCTGGGACCCAGTTCGCTGATGTTGTCGAGGACGTTGGCGCGCACCACGAGCAGGTCTTTCCACCCATCGTTATCGAAATCGAAGATGCCATTGCCCCATCCGGACATGTCTTTTGTGGCTTGCAATCCGCTGGCCTGCGTGAGGTCGTCGAACTCGCCGTTTCCCTGATTTATGAGCAGCGGGAAACTTTCCCGTTCCACGGCGGTATACCAAATGTCCGGGCGCCCATCGTTATTGACATCGCGAAAATCCGAGCCCATGCCCGATAGAGCCACGCCGTTGGGAGCATAGGCAACTCCAGCTTCCGTACCTACTTCTTCAAATCTCTTTCCCCCCAGGTTGTGGAAAAGGAAACCCGGGGTAGTGTCATTGGCAACAAAGGCGTCGAGAAAGCCGTCGCCGTCGTAGTCGGCAAACGACACGCTCATCCCTTTGCCCATGCGGGATGAAATTCCGGTTTCTTTGGAGACGTCGGTGAAGGTGCCGTCTCCATTGTTGTGGTAGAGACTGTTGTGGAGCGAGGCATAGACCTTGGGATGGCAGTAGCCGCGAACTCCGCTTTTCACATGACAGAAGGGATCCTTGTTGACCTCCCACACGCAATAGTTGACGACGAACAAGTCCAGCTTTCCGTCATTGTCGTAATCGAACCAGCCGCCGCCAACCGACCACATCTTTTTTCCATTCATCTCGGCGCCGGCCAGGCCAGTCTTTGCGGTGACATCGGTGAACGTGCCATCGCCGTTGTTGTGGAAGAGTTGATTCCCCGTCACATTGGCCAGAAAAATGTCGGGGCGACCATCATTGTCGTAGTCGCCAATGGCGACCCCCATGCCGTAGCCTGCCCCGGCGACTCCCGCGCGCTCGGTGACATCCGTGAATGTGCCGTCGTGATTGTTCCGATAAAGGCGATTCCAGTAAGCCGGCGATTCCTTTTGCAGGGATGGGATCGCGGCTCCGTTAACAAGATAGATGTCGGGCCAACCGTCGCCGTCGTAGTCGAGCAAGCCCACGCCGGCGACCATAGTTTCGATCTGATTCTTGTTAGATGTCGGAGAATTGCGAGTGATGAAGTTCACGCCCGCTTTTGCGGCAATGTTTTCAAATCGGATGGCCGGCGGAGCCGGTGTGCCGGCCAATCGCAGCGCACCTAGCACAAGACCAAGAATGAGGAAGAAATAACGCATGAACAAATTACGGCCCGTTTGGCTATGCCGATTCCACCGCGGCCAATCAATAATCAATTCTATACATGCGCACGCTCTGCGGAGGAATTTCCGTTTTGATGCTGAGAAGGTCTTTCCTGATGGCGTGATCTTCTGATCGGTCATGATCTCCCGGATCGCCTGCAGCAGGTTTATCCAACTCACGGCTGAACTCGACTGCGGCCGGCTTGTCCGAGTGATTGAAGAAGAAGACGAACCGGCCTTTCTCGGACTGCATTTCGCGAAGTTCGACGAGCGCGGGGGCATGCAGATTCGGGTGCGCTACTCCCGCCCATTGCGTCAAGATGCGGTTCGAGCGGATGCATGGCGACCGGGTGCTCATAATTCTGCTGCCCCGCAAAGCTGCCGAAAATAATCGCGCTGCCCTTCTGGTAAGGGTTTTCCCATGCGATGGGAGTTCCGTCGGCGAGCTTTGCCACGGCATGCGCCGATTGATTCTCGGCCTCAAATTGCTCCTGGAATTTCATTGCTTTGAAGTGCGCGTCTCCCCAGGTGACCTCGAATTCTTTGCCGGGAATGAGCTGCTCTTCGCGAACACCGAAAATCTTGTCCCAGCCGAAGCCCGGAATCTTAGATTCGGCATGTCCGCGTTCATCGACCCAACCCGGGCGGGCTTCAACAAAAAGGTGCCCGCCTCCTGAGACGTAGTCCTGCAGAGCACTGGCTTCGTCACTGGTCAGCATCAGGGGATAAGGCACGATGACGAGCTTGTACTTGCTAAGGGCATCGCGATCCAGTTCTCGCGAACTCAGGACATCTACCGGGACATTCCGTTCGAAGAACATTCGATGATATCCGGCCACCGCCTCGTGAATGGCGTTGCGGCTGCCTTCCTCGTCGTACCCACCTAACAATGGAACGAGCGGGCTGAACACGATGGCCACTTCCGCCCGCTCGGCATGAGCCTGCAGCAACAGGTCGGCATTCTGCTGGATGCGCTGCGCGATCTCTCCCGCGTGGCGGCTGCGCTCGGTCAGCGTGCCATCCAGATTGATCATGCCGTAGCCGCCCGATTCGTAGCCGGCGTTCATGGGATAAAAGGCGTAATAGTTGATAGCGCGCGCACCGCGCGAGATCATGCCCCAGGTCCACAACTCGAGATCATTGGGAGTGACGGGGGAGCCGATAGTCGTGCCATGAACTCCGTAACCGCTCTGCAATTCTCCCACATAGAATCCGCGGCCCGCCGTCATGCTGTTGGTCAGGTCCATGGCCAGCACGCGGCGCTCGAGCGTCCAATTGTGCTCCGGGGCGGTGAGTTTGGGGTAAAAGCTGGTTCCGAAAAAGTCGACGGAATTCTTCATCACGTAGTCGTCGGAGGGATCGTAAGGGTCCGCCAGGGTCCGTACCAGCGGCGAGGGATTGGGCGCATGGCTGGTAGTCACATGCTGCGGATCGATGGCTTTGACAGCGTCGTTTCGTGACTTCAGGTCTTCGGCGAGCTTGTACCCGTAATAAATCCGCCAATCCATAAAGTCGGTGTAAGTCAGGATGGTTCCGTACCGCGGAGGCTCGACCTGATTCCAGTCCGTGAACGTGCGGTGCCATGCCTTATTGAGCCGGTTCAGCGTTCCGTATTTCGCTTTCAGCCAGATGCGAAAGCGCTCCATGCTGCTGGGGCAATAGCAGAACATGGGCTCCGACTTGTAGCCAATGCGAGCCCAGTTCAGGGCCGCCGGTTCACTCCATAGATCCCATCCAGAGAACGCGGGACTGCCTGCCACATGGCGCGCGACTTCCTGGAAAAAGCCGAGTACCGCCTTGCGCACGCCGCGATGATCAAAACAGTATCCAGGCGCTGCCTGCGAGGGGATCTGTTGGCCGTCTTGCGCGGCGTAATGACCATCCGGATACTTCTTCCCGACCCACTCAGGGGCTGAATCTACGTAAACCTGCACGATCACGCGCAAGCCAACTTCATTCGCCAATTGCAAAAGAAGATCGAGATTTTCGAGGTGATATTGTCCCTCTTCGGGCTCGCCGACGTTCCACTCGACCCATGTACGGACAGTGTTAAAGCCCAAGCCCTTGATCTTCTCCAGATCCTGTTTCCACAATGCAGGAGAATCGGCGGCAATGCTCTCCAGCATCGGGGCGCGGGCTTTGCCGCCGCTGTACCACACCGCCACGGGGAAGAAACTGTCGCCGCGCTGTTTCGACAGCGCGGTCTTCCCCTGCTCCGCAGATTCCTTTTGCGCACCGCTTTTGGCAATGGAATCTCTGACCGGTAAGATCACGCCGCCAAGCGCGAGGAGTGCGACAAGCAACGAAAAGTCCCGAGAAAATCGTTTCATTGAAGGTGAGGAGCACCATTGTACGCTGAATAATTCTGGCAGCCATCCTGTCTGGCGTAGATAATGGAGGCCTACTCAAACGTCCTTGCGCATATGACTGCATCAAAAATTCTCTCTTTTTTATTCTTCTTTTCTGTTTCCGCGGCCTGGGCTCAAGTTCGCGTCTGGCAGGGCACTTTGACCTTGCCTACCTATGAAGAGGATGCTCCAGATCCCAATCCTCCATTCGATCAATTTGCCAACGGCCGGTTTAATTATCCCTACACGTTGCGCGACACCTTGAGCAATCGCCGCAAGGATCACGCATGGCGCGCGGTTTTTCTGGAAAACGAATACCTGAAGTGCTCCGTGCTGCCCGATCTGGGAGGGCATGTTTATACCTGCACCGACAAGATCAGCGGGCAGCCGATGTTCTATGCGAATCCTTCCATCAAGAAAGCCAACATTTCATACCGCGGCGCGTGGGCTGCTTTCGGCATCGAATTCAATTTTCCGGTCTCGCATAATTGGGTGAGCCTGTCTCCGGTTGATTTTGCATTCCATCCCAATGAAGACGGCAGCGCTTCTGTCCTGGTAAGCAACATCGACCGGGTTTACGGAATGCAGTGGTCAGTCGAACTGGTGCTGCGCCCGCATTCCACGGTGCTGGAAGAAAAAGTTGAGCTGAATAACCGCAGCGATGTCCGGCACCGTTTCTATTGGTGGAATAATGCTGGGATCCAGGTGTGGGAGGACTCGCGCATTCAATATCCGATGCGCTTTACCGCGAGTCATGGCTTTCGGGAAGTTGAGCCCTGGCCGGTCGAGGCGGACGGTACCGATCTCAGCATCGTGAAAAATCAAACCAAGGGGCCGGTCTCGCTTTTCGTGCACGGCAGCCGCGAACCATTCATGGGCGTCTGGCATCCCAACACGAATACGGGAACCGTGCACTATGCGGACTACGCGCAATTGCCGGCCAAAAAAATCTGGTCGTGGGGCACCGACCCAGACGGGCTCGACTGGCGCAAAACGCTCTCCGACAATAACAGCGCCTACGTCGAAGTGCAGGCGGGATTATTCCGCAATCAGGAGACGTACGCATTTCTCGAGCCGCGGCAGACGATCAGTTTCTCTGAATTCTGGATGCCGGTGCGTGATCTGGGCGGAATTTCCCGAGCCAACCTGGCCGGGGTGGTGCATCTCAGGCGGCAAGGGGACGCGCTGCTGGCATCCTTGAATGTGAATCAGGCGATCCCAGGTGCACAGGTGCGCTTTTTGGTAGGCGACCGGGAAGCATTCCAAGAAAAGCTCGATCTCTCTCCGGAGCGAACCTGGCAACACGAACTTGCGAAGGCCGATGCAAAAGAGAAATACACTTTCGAACTGCGTGACGGCAAGGGGACGACACTTCTGCGGCAGACCGAGGACCGGTACGACTGGACTCCTGTTGACCAAATTCATATTGGCCCACAAGCGGCGTATCACATCCCGCCGCCTGATCGCCGGACAGAAGATGACTGGCTACAGCTGGGTAAGGAAGAGGAACTCGATGGCAATCCTCTCGGTGCACTGCAAACCTATCAGGACGCCCTCACGAATTATCCGGACAGCTTCGAATTGCACAAGTCGGCGGGACGCCTGTATGCCGGGTTGTTGAGGTTCCAGGAGGCAAAGGACAATCTGGAACTGGTGTACGCCCGGAATACGTCCGACGGTGAAGTCGCGTACTACCTTGGGCTGGCGCAGGATGGGCTCGGTGAGAATCGCGATGCGCGAGCATCCTATGAAGCCGCGGCACGTCTGCCTGCATTCCGCGCTCCCGCTGAATTGCTACTGAGCGAACTTTCGGCAAGGGAAGGAAATCTGAAGGAGGCAGAGTCGTATCTGAGGTTCGCCAGCGAAGCCGCCCCGGACGATCTTCGCACTGCCGAAGAGTTGAGCGCCGTATTGCGAGCCGAAGGGCAGCAGCAAAGCTCACGCAAGTTAGCCCAGCAATGGCTGGTGCGATTTCCAGACAGCTATTTCCTGCTGGAGGAGATTGGCAAACCCGACCTGCATCATCTGGCCAATGACACGCAGCGCGTTCTGAATGTCGCTTCGGAGTACATGCGGCTGGGGATGTATACCCAGGCGCTTGAAGTGCTGACGCGTGATTATCCGACTGAGTCTGAGGATGAAAGTGAGCCGGGGCAACTCCCTCCCAGCAAGCACCCGTTGGTCGCCTACTACGCCGCGTATTGTCAGCAAAAGCTGCACGGCTCCGCCACTTTCGACAAAGCGGCGAAACTCTCCACCGAGTATGTATTCCCCAGTCGAGCCGAGGATCTCGAAGTCCTGAGCGCGGCTTTGAAATCCAATCCGCAGGACGCGAGCGCTCATTACCTGATCGGAACGCTCTATTTCTCCAAGGGCTTGGCTGACCAGGCGCTCGCGGAGTGGCAGCAGACACGCCAACTGAATGCGCAGATTCCGGTCCTGCATGCCAGCTTGGGCCGCGCCTTGCTGCATGTCAAAGAGAAACCGGCAGAAGCATTGGATGTCTTCCAGGAGGGCCTGCGCACCGACGGGCGCAATCTAGAACTCTATCGCGGAATTGATCAGACGCTGAGCATTCTGCAGAAGCCAGCGCAAGAACGGGTGGCTGCACTGCAACGCTATCCGGATCTCGACCATATGCCCACTCCTCTGACCTACGAACTGATTCTGAATCTGGCGGAGGCGGGGGACTTCGACAAAGCTGAGGCCATGTTTCACAATCGCTTCTTTCAACGCGAGGAGGGCGGCACCAATGTGCGGCAAGTCTGGCTGGAAGTGGAATTGCAAAAGGCTCTGTCACTGGCACGGCACGCACATTGCTCAGAGGCTGTGAACATCGCTGATCACATTGGCAAGCCGGTGCCGGATTTGCCCTTTACGCATGATGGGCTTCAGCCTTTCATCGCCTCTGCGAGATTCAATTATCTGCTCGGAAGCACCTACAAGGCCTGCAAGGTTTCGCAGAAAACGCAGAGTCATTTCACGCAAGCGGCTCAAAACTCGAATTTGAATGAAGCGATCTGGTCCTGGAAGGCGTCGCAAGAGCTTCCCAATGCCGATGACACTTCGGCGAGGCAGAAGCTGGAAGCGGCACTAAATCGCGTGCGCAACGACCCCGCAAGCGATTCGGCGACTGGACGGTGGCTCTACCAAGCTGGCATGCTGGATCGCGAACTGGGCAATACGCAGCAAGCAAACAAGGAATTCCGCGATGCTCTCTTGCAGCCCGACCAGATGATGACGTATCACCTCACCCGCCTTGCGATGAGCGAGAACCAGCCGTGATCGGGTCGACCCGGATGCACTATGACTAGATTTGTGCCCTTGCTGCTGCTCGTTCTGACGTGCTCCCTAGCGTTCGCTGCAGACGAAACCGCTCGCGGCATCTGGACTGCTTCCGACCAGCCTCTCAACACTGACGTGACCTCGGTCGTTCTGGCGCGGCGCTGTGGCGACCTATATGGATTCGAATCCATACGGCAAGCCCGATCCCAAGTACCGCACCGAGATTCGCACCCGCTCGACGCAACAGAACTTGTATTTCCTGTTCGTCTGCCCCTTACGAAGATCTTTATCTGAAGCCCAATCCAAATACGTCGGAAGAAACCAATGACCTTTGGAACTGGGACGTTGCCGAAGTTTTTATAGGCTCCGACTTCCAGCACATCCGGCGCTACAAGGAATTTGAAATGTCTCCTCGCGGCGAGTGGATTGATCTCGATATCGATCTGGATAAACCACATCATGAGGATGGCTGGAAGTGGAACTCAGGATTTGAGGTCTCCGCTCGGATCGACCCCACGACTCACCTCTGTACGGTGCGATGAAGATTCCTTATGCCGCGGTGGATAACCACCCCGCCGCGGCCGGCAACACTCTGCGCATCAACTTCTTTCGTAGCCAAGGTCCGGCATCGGCCCGCCATCAGATCGCGTGGCAAGCGCCCGTGAGCAACAGTTTTCGCCGTGCCGGAGCGCTTTGGAGTGATAAGACTCTTGAAGACGAAAGAATGAGGTCGTAAGCGAAACCAGCGCCACTTCGAGAATTCTGCGCTTCATATAGCCGTGTTCGCTTACAGGCTGAGCCACAGAGCGCCAACTGCGTTGAAGGGTTCAGCCTGAAGCCGTCAGCAACGTGGTAAACTGTCGGGAATCGTCGCGGAGAGGTGGCAGAGTGGCCGAATGCGGCGGTTTGCTAAACCGTTGTACGGGCTAACACCTGTACCGAGGGTTCGAATCCCTCCCTCTCCGCCATTACCTTTGTAATCTAGCACTTGCAAGCTGGTGATATCTACACTGATATCAACGTGGAGGATCACCAGTGAACCGCCAGTGCAACGTCACCAAGCGAATCCAGACAGACAAAGGCCCACGCTACTGCCCCGCGGTGCTTTCCGCCAACGGCCGAATCAAGCCAGATGTCGTTCTAGTCGGCGACCGCGAAGAGCGACACCCCGAAGGCGCGTATTACATCTCCTGGTACGAAGGAAAGCGCCTTGTCCGCCTGTCTGTGGGCAAGGACGCCACTACAGCCACTGCCCGCCGCCTGCAAAAAGAAGCTGAACTGAACGCCGTAAACAATGGTGTCACTGTCCTGCCCGACGACCAGAACGGAAATAGGTCAGTAGCCGTAGCGGTCGCGGACTTCCTGGACGAAACCAAGCTGACCAAAAAGCCGAAGACGCTGGCCGCGTACACGACGGCTCTCAATTACTTCACCGAATCCTGCCCAAAGCTCTACCTCGAACAGATTGACCGCAAAGACCTGCTCAAGTTTGCGGCATTTCTGCGTGACGAAAAGGAACAGGCACCGCGCTCTGTCTACAACAAGTTCGAGAACGTCATGACCTTTCTGAAGGCGAACGGGATTCGCGGTCTAGCGGGGAAAAACGACTGGCCTCGGTACACCGAAGAAGAGCCTGAGACGTATGAGGACGATGAATTGGACACGCTGTTCGCCGCCTGTGATGAAAAGCAGAGGTTGTGGTTTGAGTTCTTCCTGATGACGGGGATGCGAGAGCAGGAAGTCATGTACGCGTATTGGTCTGACATCAACTTCAAAGCCTGCACGGTTCGCGTGAGCCACAAACCGGATCGAGGCTGGACTCCCAAGGCGTACAAGGAACGAGAGATTCCGATCCCGGCAAGATTGGTGACCAGCCTGAAGACCTTGAAGGCGAAATCTGCCAAGACCTGCAACCTTGTCTTTCCAACTTCCGGCTGCAATGTGAAGATGAACTTCCTCGACGATCTGAAGGCGGTCGCCGAGCGTGCGGAACTGAACCCAGAAGATTTCTGGCTGCACAAGTTCAGAGCGACCTTTGCCACTCGGTGCCTATGGGCAGGAGTAGATCTTCGCACTGTGCAGCAGTGGCTCGGGCATTCTGACATGGAATCGACGATGCGTTACCTGAAGCCGTCTCGGAGTCAACAGGTGCGTGAGAAAGTGAATGAAATTTTCGGAGGTGTGCAATGAAGAGCCCACTCGACAGTCCAAATCGGCATCGCTTAATGTCCCTTGCCTCGCGCATAAACGCCATTCATCGTGCGCTGACCGCTGATGAGCTAGCGGAGCTCCTTCACATGTCTCGCATAACGATTCTTCGGCGGGCGAAGCGGGGAACTATACCGTCGTTTCGAGTAGGTTCCTGCGTCAGATTTGACTCTGCTGCCATCGCCAGGTGGCTAATGCAGCAGGGCGTGCAGAGAATGTCCAAGGGTTGATTCACAATGCTTCGCGGTTTGTATTCGAATCCGTCATGCGATTGGTATGAGCCCTATCCCCTCCTCACGTGCTATCCACTGAGGTTTCGCCAGCAACTGTGAATTCTCTTTTGGATCTAATTCCATCCCGGGACCGGACTTAATTTACGGAAGTTGCCCACTTTCGATTGGGTTTTCTTGGTGTTTTCCGTCACCGCGTGGGGTGATTCAAGTCACGAGTTTGGACGGAATCTTGGCCTAGGGTTAAGTGTTGCTCGTATCTTCCCCCGCCCGTCCCGAACGTTGGCCCAGCATCAACGCAGTCCCTGGGGTGTTCGGGATGTAGCCATACTGATGAGTATCTGATAAGTCGGTCTACCCAGAACGACCAAAATTATGCTTATTGTGAATTTCGTCTTGCTAGTCGTTTTAGCGGCTTTGCTGATCGTGCTCCTGGTGAAGACCTCAAGACTAGGGTTCCCGGCGCTCGACTCCCGTCTTGATTCATTCGAAAAAGCTCAAGAACGCACCGAGCGTGCAGTTAGGGAGGAGCTTACCCAGAGTAGAGAAGAGTTGAGCAAGGCGGCAAGGGAGCAGCGGCATTGTGACTGTTGATCTCTTTAAGGAAGACGCCCAGCTCCTGGGTGACCAGATTTCGAGGTGTAGGACGGCTGCGTCACTAGCGTGCGAGAGCTTAAGATAACGATGACAGGGATAGTCTTTTCGCGCCCAATCTCTTTGGAGCCGTTTTTGATGTGGGCATGTCACCAATTCTGCAAACTTGTGGGGGAAAATGAGTTAAATGGGACTTTGCAACAACTATGCGTTACGGCTTAACGCAGAAGCCCTTCTGGCACGCTAGACCAGATCCGCACTCTAATTGCTCGCTGCACGTTTTAGGGCACGGCCCTACCGTATTTGTGGGAGCCGATGCGTATTCGGTACGCGAACCCACTGCACAAAAAATATCGACGGTGCGACCATCGCAACCGCAGCGACCGCCCGGATCGATGCAGTGATTGTCGCGGCTTGGGACGATACATTTGCCTTTACTTTCACAGCCGCCTGTAAAGCCGCAGCGCTGACCGGAGGGGCACTCCGAGTCTTTCTTGCAACTCGCGACTTTATGGGAGCCTCGGACATCAGGTCCACCAGTCGTTGTCGTCTGCGCGTTGGTGTTCGAGCATGCCACAACGAACCATAGACCCAGCGCCGCGCCGTACGCGGATGCTAAGCAAGTCTCCCTCATAACCTCCGATCGCTATCCGTACTGTTTCTTGCGATTAAAATCTCCGGAGGTTTTTCGCGAGGGAAGATGAGTGAAATTGCGATTTTTTATCAACTATCACCTCCGCTTGTGATCTGTATCACGATGCACCGCCCTTTTAGAATGGCTAAGATGGGAAGTGTTGGCTGGCTGTTTATTCTTGAACAGAGAAGCGAGGAACGCCGTGAACCGGATTTGATTCTCCTCGACATCGGTCCCCACATTGAAACGTCTCGAAGCCGCTCGACAAATTCGCCCCAGAGTCAAAAATCAGTCTTCGTGAGTCAGGAATCGTCTGCGGACGTAATGCAAGAAGCCCTTAGTTTAGGAATGCGCGACTACGTTGTGAAGAGCCAAGCCCAAAGCGATCTCTTGGCTGCCGTGGACGCAGTTCCTGAGGGCAGGCAGTTTCTCAGCGGTGGATTGTCAGGTTACCACTTCACTGAGCGCAAGGCAGACTGCCAGCATCTATGACGCTGCCGCAGACGCATCAGTTCCATCTCCCTTAGAGACTCTAACAAACCCCGTTCCAAGCCAATTCAAGGAGTAGGGCCAGTTCGGGGATCAGGCGGGAGCGATGTCTTGCGGAATGCCCATTCTAAGACTCCAAGTCTGCGCTATTATCAGAAGCTAAACTTCAGCGCAAATTGGACAATTCGGGGACTGGAGCTAAAGCTCAGAACTTTACCGAAATCGGCAGTGCTGATGTCGCCAACGGGGCTGTCCCGATTCGGATGGTTCAATAGATTGAAGAAATCGGCGTGGAACTCGAGGACCTTCGATTCAGCCAGTGGGAATCGCTTCCCGAGAGAAAAATCCAGATTGCTTTGATTGGGTCCGCGCATAATATTGCGGCCCACGTTGCCGATGTCGGTACCAGCTTCGGCGGCCGGGTCAACGACCGCTGTCGGATCATACACGCTCGGAATCGGCTGGCCTGGCTGCACCATCGCCTGGGAGAAAGCCGAGGGATTGAAGTAGTAGCCCGCGGGTACACTGGTCTTCGCAACTTTCGCGTTTGCTTCTGGCGACCAGTTCGGACGCGCACCAAACAATCCGTAAAGCAGGCCTCCGGTTGGGTCAAAGATATCGACCGGCACGCCTGACATTGCGGTTGCGATACCCGACACCTGCCAATTCGAGAAGAGCAGCCGTGTCGCTGCTGAACCACGAGCAAATCCTGGTTCGGGAAAATTCCAAACGCAGCTTAATACAAAGTAATGAGTGCGATCAAAGTCCGAGAGTCCACGATTTGCGCGCGGATTCAATTGATTGCCCCAGACGTTCCCCGTGTCAAGCCCGCCGCTACGATCCAGTGAGCCGTTCGAAGTTGCGCCTCCACCGGGGTTCGAAGCATTGTCTATGGACTTGGACAATGTATACGACGCGGAGAATTGCAGCCCCCGAGCAAACCGCCGGTTAACGCTTGTCTGGAGGGAATGATACGTGGATTGCGCATTCGACTGGTTCAGCAGGAAGAATGCAGAACTTACTCCCTGCAACGGAGCGCGTAACGACGCATTTTCAATTGAATTGTCCACGATCACTTGGCCGGTCACCGCGTTTGTGACGGGATGATTCAGGCTCGCAATCTGTGCCTGGTTCACAGCACCACTACGAAACAATTTCGCCCCATGCGAGCCAGCGTAAGCGAGCTGCAGTGTTGTGTCGCGCAGCAACTCGTATTGCACGCTCGTACTGAATTGCTGGGTGTACGGAGTGCGTGCGTTTCGATCAATAACCGTGGCCGCAACAGAACTCCCACGTTGAATGAGAGGAAAGCTGGCCTCCGGCGGTGCCGTAGCAAACGGATTACTGAATGGTTGTCCGGAAGTATCGGAATTTAGGAAAAATGGCGGCGCAAAATATCCTAGCGCCAGGTAGGAGAACGATGGGCGTGAGAAATAGATGCCATAGCCAGCACGGATGGCAAGTCGTCCAGAACTGAGTGGGGACCATGCCAGCCCGACCCGAGGGCCAAAATTGTTTGGGTCAATGCTGTTCACCACGCGCCTCCCAACTCTAGTCACGCCAGGCAAGCTGTATTGAGAGGGCGCATTCCCCCCTTCAATAATGCCAGCCGCCGGCGGTCCCACCGGAAATCCATTGCCGTCCACTTGCATGAGAGGTTTGTACAGAGCGGGGTCGAAGCCACCGATGCGGCCTTTAGAGTCATATGGCGGCGGATCCAGTTCAAATCGTAGGCCCAGATTTAGCGTGAGCTTGGAGGAGAGTTTCCAGTCATCTTGCGCAAACAAGTGGTAATCAGTCGTGATAAAGTCGCGATCTGTTAACCCCGTACCGAGATGCGCGAACCCGAAGCTCACAGGCGAAAACTGCGAGGCGCCGGTGTTTCCAATCAGAAAGTCGTTGAAGGTCGGGAACTCAATCTCGCCATACGAAAACACCGCCGCGTGTGCCCGCCATTCCGAGTGCAGAACCTCGCCGCCAAAGCGAAAACTCTGCTTTCCTCGCTGCTGGGAAAGAACGTTGCCGATTGATACCGATGGCGTGCGGCCACGATAGGTTATGTCAGAGGTTCCGATGGAAGCACCTCCCTGGTCGCGGGCTAGCAAAATCAACGGCAAGCCGGGATACTGGCTTGCGGTGGAGCGCTGCATTCCAAGAGAACTATCTGTCACGGATTCCTGCGGCAGTTCATCGTGACGGATGAGACTATAGCCGAACCGTACTTGGTTCACCGCGGTCGGGCTGAAGGTATGGATCTCTTCCAGAGAGAGCACGCGGTTATCGATCGTCATCTTTGTGCCGAAGCCGGGCAAACTCGCAGATGTCCCGAAGTTCGATCCAGAGAGCGCACTGAACAGCGGAGCATGTGCGAAGAAGAGTTTACCGATCAGTGAATCTCGTGTATCCGCGCGATAGTCGAAGTTGGAATTGAACTGGTCTTCATGGTAAGTGGATAGAGACGTTCCCGTGACTCTGCCCTGCACGTTCTGTGGAGTGGGAATCAGAAATTTTCCGTTGGAGAGTTTGAGGTTGAGCAGTTGCAGCGAAATGGGGTCGATGGAGGGCACTCCGAAGGTGTCCATCAGAGTTGCTGCTGAGCGATTGTCCGTGAGTCCGGGCGCGATCAGAACACTTTTGTATAGGCTCTGATCGGTGGCCCCGTTAGCTTCTCGCGTGCCCTGATTAGAGACAAAGAAGAAAGCCTTGTTCTTTCGAAGTGGTCCGCCGAGCGCAGCTCCGTATACATTGCGTCGCATCTCGGGACGGCCCTCGCCGACAGCTTTCAGATTGGCGTCATTGGCATTGAGGACCTCGCTGCGAAAGTATTCGTAGATGCTTCCATGCAGGAAGTTGGTGCCGCTCCTTGTTACTACCTGAACACTTCCGCCCGCGCCTGCTACCGTAGCGTCGTATACAGAGGTCTGAATCTTGACTTCACTGACGCTCTCCGGCGCCGGAACCGCAACGTCAGCGAGATCGTGCAGGGAAATGTCGTTGGCATCAACACCATTGATCTGATAGTTGTTCTGGGTCACACGCGAACCATTCACCGAAACATATGGTGAGTTGCGCCCGATGACGTTGTTGTTACTCAGGGGACCGGTAACGCCTGGCGCCAGAGTCAGCAACTGCAAAAAATTCCGCGTCGGAAGCGGAAGCGTCTCCAGGTTTCGCGCGTCGATGGTGGATGCCAGTTCCGCCCCGTCGCTGCGTATCGTTGGTGGTGTGTCGTTGACACTGATCTCGACGTCGCTACGGGTAATCTGGAGAATCACATTGATGGTCGTGGTCTCGCCCAGGCCTACTGCGACCTCACGAAACACAGCCGGCGTGAAACCAGGCGCACGGATGTGTATATCGTAATAGCCAGGTAAAAGCTGGAAGATGGAGTAGGTTCCAGACGTGTCGGTCGCGAGCGAATGCTTATCGGCGGTGGCAGGATTTTCAAGGACCACATCCGCGCTGGCGATGATTGCCCCTTGCGCGTCTTTTACCACGCCGGCGATGCGGCCCGTGGTCTGGGTCTGCGCGACAATGTGAAAGCTCGCGCAAATGAGAACAACAAGAACAATGATCCGGGTACTGTGACGGGCCACTCGATCCCCCACATGCTGGCGAATATCACGCCCTTTTACGTCGCCGCCCTTTCTATTTCCAATAGCTACTTGGGGAAACCCACCTGTCGGATGAGTTCTTGGAAGTTCGGATCCGACTGCAAGGGATCCCACATTGGGTCGATGCGCAGCGTCACGAGGTTCGGCTCAACGTTTGAGGCCCCGTCGTACCAACTAGCTCTAAATTTTGCCAGGATGGCGAGCGCGGCTTCGCGCTCTCCAAGTTCAGTGTGGACATAAGCAGTCAGCCACTGGAATGGAAACTCAGGCTTCTCTTCTCGCACGCCCTTGAGCCACTCGCGCAAGGCGGACTGGTAACCTCCGCGGGCATAGCCACGCCGAAGATCTTCCGCTAACCGATCATAGCCATAAGCAGCCAAACCCAGGCGGAATTCTTCGATCGATTCCTTATATCGGCCGACTCTTGCGTAAGCAACCATTAGCGTTTTGTGTAAAACCGCAGAGCCGAACGCATTCATCACGGGGTCTCTCGCGAATTCGTCGCACTCCAGTTCGATCAAACGCTGGAACTCGCGGCGAGAATAAAGCGCCGAAGCAAGGTGATCGTTCGCCGGATCTAATTCCTGCGCTCGCTGATACTCCCGCATGCCTTCTTCTAGCCTGCCCGCACTATCCAGAAAATATGCATACCCGTTATGGGCGGCTGCATTATTGGGATTGAGCTCGATAGACCGCAGAAATTCCTTCTCTGCAGTGTGCCACTGTCGGTCGTGAACTAGTTCGATCGAAGCAAGAATCAGATGCGCGTCGGAGAGGCTGTCATCAAGTTCCAATGCTTTTCTAGCTGCCCACTCACTTCTCTCGGGCGAACCATTAAAGGCCAGTCCTAAGTACGCGGCAGCGAACCCGGGATCTTCCCGGAGTGCTTCTTGGTAGTATTCAGTTGCTCGCCGGAGATGCTCGTCCGCTGCCTGTTGCATTCCGTATTGATTCGACAACGTTCCGCCAATATCATCTTCATGCCAGCCTCGGAGATAGGCCTCGTGCGCCTTGAGATTTACTGGATGCGCTATTCTAGATCGAGTAGCTCCGATCGGCATCATCGTGGCTTTGACTTTAGCGGCGATTGCACTCGCCACCGCATCCTGTAACGACAGAACGTCCCGCGTATCACGATCGTAGGTTTCGGCCCATACGTTCACGTCCGTGCGCGGGGAGATCAACTGCGCGGTGATGCGAACTCGATCTCCAGAGCGTAGAACCGAACCTTCCACAATTCCGTCTGCTCCGAGTTCACGAGCAATGTCGGGAAGAGACTTGTTGCTGTTCTTATAGCGCATCACCGAGGTTCGCGAGATCACTTTCATTCCGTTGATGCGAGACAGTTCCGTGATCAGCTCCTCAGTCATTCCGTCGGAGAAGTACTCTTGGGATGGATCGCCGGATAGATTTTGAAGGGGTAACACCGCCAGGGACCGTATCAGTGGCGGGCGATCATTGCCGAATACCCGCTCTCTAGTCCCGGCAATATTGAATGCCAGAATCAATACGCATACCAGTACAACAATGCCAAATCCAGAAAGGCCCAGTCTCCATTTTCGGATTGCTGGTCTCGCTGAAGGCACTTGTGCTTCGGCCATCTGCGATGATGCCAGATGCGCCGGACCATGCCCGTTAGCCGGTTTCACGTCTAGGACCAGCCGGTATCCTTTTTTAGGAATGGTCTCAATGATCCGCGATTCGTGTGCATCGTCACCAAATACTCGGCGGAGCTCGGAAACTGAGCGCTTAAGAACGTCGTCGGAGACGAAGGTATCCGGCCATACCACCTGAAGGAGCTTTTCTTTTGGGACGACCTCACCTGTGTGCTCGGCCAGGCACACTAAGACCCCCATCATCTTCGGCTCAACGCGATTGGACGTACCGTTCTGGGAGATGGTGTTCAGGCTGGGCTGAACCAGCCAGGGCCCCACTCGGAAGTCGCTGTTCACGACCTACTCCAATAAACCCTAAGTGGCGGAATTATATACGCGATCTGACGATTTACCCATTTAAAGTGTGGCCTCGGCCTCACCGAAACCTCGCCTAAAACTCGCCCTTCTATCACGACTTCTCGAACTTCGAGGTCATAGAGTCTCCCCCAAAAGCCATCAGGAGGTTCTGTGAAAACCAGCATTCGATCAAAAAGCCTTGCACCTCTCCTCATTACACTGTTCGCGCTCGCAGCGGTATCGGCCACACATGCCAGCGATTCCCGTACCTGCTCCACAGGCTCCGTAGCAGGAAAGTTCGGATTTACAACCACCGGATCCATACCAGCGATAGGCCCGGTGGCAGCAACCGGCCTATTCACGCAAAACGCCTCGGGGACCATCACAGGTACTCAGACTCGGAGTTTGAATGGCGACACTGCGGACGAGACCTTTAAAGGAACCGCCACTGTGAATCCAGACTGCACGGGCACTGACACGATTCAGGTTTTTCAAAGTGGAGTTCTGGTCCGCACGACCACTCTGCACGTGGTCTATGACGACAACGGACGCGAAGCCCGCGCGATCTTCACTTCTCTCGTGCTACCGGATGGGACCAGCCTTCCAAGCATCATCACTATTGAGGCCAGAAGAATATTTCCCGGGAAATCAGATTAGCAATGGATTAACCGCGCCGAGGCAGCAGGAGACTCCATGGAACGGGCTACTGCTGCCGCAAGCTTCTCGATAACTGACATAAAACTCTCAGAAAAGGCTTTACCATGCTGGCAAAGAACAGGATCATTGCTGCCACATTGCTGGTGCTCTTGCCACTTGGACACTCGGCAGGCGCAACCGTCGGATTCAAGCCAGCGCAGAGCTATGCCGTGGGCACCGCGCCTGAAATGCCGGTCGTTGCCGACTTTAACACCGACGGGAAACCGGACCTTGCGGTGGTTTGCTTTGGGGACCCGAGCGTAGGCGACGACGGAGGCGTAAGTATTCTTTTGGGGAATGGTGATGGAACCTTCCAGCCTGCGACGAAGCTCACCACAGGAAAAAACCCTACTGGCATCGCGACAGGTGATTTCAACAGCGACGGCAAATCCGACCTGATTTTGGTTCGTATGGGAGACGCCAGCGTGAATGACAATGGCGATGCCACCCTTTTCCTCGGCAACGGCAACGGCACTTTCAGCCCGGGACAAGTTCTCGCTCCAGGCAAGAATCCTATTGCGGTAGCTGTAAGCGATTTGAACGCGGATCATAGACTCGATCTAATCTTCGCGAGCTCGACCGCTAACTCAACTGATAATACAGTCACCGTACTGTCGGGAAACGGAGATGGAACGTTCCAACCACCAGTCGCGTATGCAGTTGCAGCCGGGGGCACGCCTTCTTCCATTTCAGTGACTGATGTCAATCTGGATGGAAGAAGCGACTTGGCGGTATTTTGGGGTGGCACAGTTTATTTCTTCTTCGGAAATGGCGACGGTACATTCCAGAACGGGCCGTCGGTCTTCGCCGGCACCCTCCGTTTCTTTTCAACAATCGGCGATTTTAATCAGGACAGTAAAATGGACTTGATTGCCGAGGGATGCTCAATCTTCAAACCCTTCACCTGCTCAACATCATTGCGGTTGGGCAACGGCGATGGAACATTCCAAACCGCCAATGCGATTCCTGATGCTTCTATTACTTCTGCAGAAGTGGCTGCGGACGTCAATGGCGACAGCAACCTCGATTTGATCGGAACAAGTTCCGACCACACGCAGCTTGTCGTATTGCTTGGAAATGGTGATGGCACGCTCCAGCAGACTCTGACTCTTGCAGCTGGTGCAAACCCTACGATCGGCTTTGTTGCTGATTTGGACGGAGACAAGGCGCCAGATCTGATCGCCATTAATGCGAGCTCGAATTCTGTAAGTGTGTCGTTGAACACAGGCACTGATTTTTCAATTTCGGCATCACCACTGAACCCGAGTGGCGTGAGTGCTGGCCAGACCACAACGTCGTTGGTAAGTCTGGATCTGCTGAATGCTTTTGATAATCCTGTATCTCTGGCCTGTGCCGTCACTCCGGTTCAAGCCGGTTCACCGACATGCTCGCTCAGTTCAAACTCGGTCGCCTTCGACTCCGCAGGAAAAGCCAGCGCCACTCTCACGGTCACGGCAGGATCAGCCGCAGCTTCGCTCAGAGTACCTCCCGCTCCGCGCGGCGGCTCTAATCCATTTTCTTTCGGTTGGCTGGCAGTGGCGGGGTTTGCATTTATGGGGATCAGGCTAAGTTGCACCCCTTCGCGGAAGAGAAAAGGCAAGGTCTTGGCGGTCGCCCCCGTAGTCGCCGGGTTGATTTTGCTAGCGGGCTGCGGTGGTGGGAGCAGCAGCCCTCCGCCGATAAATTATGCAATTACAATCACGGCCATGTCGGGATCAACGCAGCATTCGACTGCGCTGACGCTTACGGTTCAGTAAGCAAGGACAGTCGTAAAACAATGTGGCGCACTCCCATTCTGATCGGGGTCATTTGGATACTGGTGATGCCTGAGTTGAACTGTGGCGGAGGCGCGACCACAGCACCGCCCGTAGGCCCAAAGTTATCTATTACAACTTCCGGCTTGGTGGATGGAATGGTGACCTTTCCATATAGCCAAACCATGCAGCCCGCCGGAGGTGTTGCTCCGCTCGTCTGGAGTGTAAGTTCCGGAAGTTTACCTCACAACCTGACCCTTGACAGCAGCACCGCCATCATCTCCGGCATGCCTGATACCGCACAGTCAGCAAGCTTCACAATCCAGGTGAAGGACGCGAACGGTCAAACCGCAGTGCAGTCGTACACTCTCACCATCAACAGCACGGGCTTAGCGCAACTGCTACCTGTAGTTGCACAAGTCCCCGGAGGGACGATCGAGATTCAGGGCGTCAGTGCTGGTCCATTCAACCCGTTGTCGTGGCAAGAGGAGACACTCAACTGGGTTCCTGACGTGCGAATGCCGATGTTGTCTCCGCTCGCCGGTGCTTTTCAGAATATCTATTCGCCGTGGCCGCTCGAACAAGCAAGTGGATGGCTGCTGTTTTATGGAGGCTGGGATGGAAGCAGCACCAGCAATGATCGTGTTTACCAGGTGCCTAGTCCTGATTTCTTGAGCTTCGGTGATCGCATCCTGGTAATTGATCACGGCGACTTTCTGCACGTTAATAATGAGAATGTCGTGCAGCTCCCCGATGGCTCAATGCACATGATTTGCACGACGACTGTGGACCAGTCCAGCAATGACAAGCCCACTTATTTCTCAAGCCCCGATGGATCCACCTGGAACGGATCATCCGAGCCTTACCAGGCGCAACTGAGCGACGTGGTTTCAATTCCGGATGACCCAATATACGCCGCAACCGACTACAACGGTGGGAACGTGCTGCTGTGGGGGAACAATAGTTGGACGCTTTACTACAGTCAGGGTGTTTACGGCGCGAATGGCAAGGTGTTTCGAGCGACCGGTACCTCGCCGCCAGCCTTTCAGAGCGCAGGGTCAGTCCTCAATACCAGCCATTATGCAAATGACGTGAAGACATTTCAGGTTGGAAGCAAGAGTTGGTACGTGATGCTGCTTTACATCGAGAGAGGAGCCACGCCCGTTCCTGACCCCGTCTTCTCGTATAGCCTCTCCAACGATGGTATCGCTTTCGGAGCAGAGCACTCGTTATTTGGAGGTCTATCTCCTGAAGATCATTTTGTGACAACCCCGGCGTTTGTGACCAAGGAAGGCGGTATTTTAGGAGTACTCTATGGCGCCAATCCGCTAGATCTTCTTAACGCGGCAAATCAGATCTACGCCCGTTGGTTACAGAAGAAGGTCGTGATCACCGATTCTTCCGGTGTTCCGTACGTGCTCCAAGGCGGTTATGGCCCAGATCGCCAGTGGTTCCAACTTCCATCGTCGGGATCGTTGCAGGGGATCATTACTGTATATGCCGAAGACGGCACCACTCCGCTTGGAAAAGGTACGGTAGCGATGAGCACAGGACAGGCTTATCAACTCGTTGTCGGCGGTGGATAGTGTGCGGTTGGAGTTGCGCCAAAGTTTTCCCCCAAGTGCGCAATTCGAGAATAGTCATGCACAGGCATGACGATCATCGCGGTTGCAAAAGCCGGGAACCAGGTGTTAGAAAACCTCTCCAAAAGCGAGGCTGGAAAACCCGCAGAGATGCTGGATTTTCAGATCTCCATCCTCGGTGTTAGAAAGGTTTAATTTTCTAACGCTGGCCTGTCGCGATGCCGTGCCCAAGCCGCCGGTGGATTCGGGACAGCATTTGCGACCGAACTGTATTTGGCGAGATGTGGATGATTGAAATTTCCGAGTAGACGTGGCCCGATGGACAGTTGCGTCGTGTGGACTCAAAATCAGCGACCTACGGATTATGAGAACACAGACGGGTTCTGATCCGTTTGTAAAATTTTCTGCTTTACTACTCTTTTCAACGATTTCCAAATCGTTCGATTTGGTCCGTTCTGCTTGATCATGATGCGTTTCGATCTAGCAATCATTACAATTTCATTACAGTCTGGGCAAATGCGGGCCGGGTCTTGAAGAGCACACACGGTGTTCCGACTGAGACTCCCGTCCGCCTTTGATAGCAAACGAGGCTAGTAAACGCAACGCAAGTTGATTGTCCAATCTCACGGCAGCACCATCTATTCCCGGCATTCATAGCGCGTCTGTATTTATTGGGCGTTGACTGAGGAATTGAACCTCTTCACTGGTGATAATTTTCCTCTTCAGTATTTTCGAGCGTTGCATCTGCTAACTCTGACAGGTTGCCATCGGTGCCCAGACATTTACTTTTGTTCTATCCCTCAGGAACAATTCAATCATTCGAACGAAATCGTTTAGGGGAAAGTGTAAAGGTAGAGCAGGGTGTCACGGCAGCAAGGTGGGAAGTTGCGCGCACTAGAAGCACGAATGTTGATCTCTCAGAAGGATCTGCGGTTGCTTAACACTTTTCTGCACCGAACCGATCTGTAGTAAATACGGAACATTGTGACAGCCAGCCGAGGATCGTGTCCTGAAGTTTGCACGATCCGGGGCATTACAATTGAGGATTGATGAGCAAGAAGAAAATGCCTTCCGCGCGTCCACGATTTCCAAAACTGGCGTGACCTATACCTGGCTGCACTGTTTGAGAGAGATAGGCAAAAACTGTCATCCCGCATAGCTGCAGCTGAAAGAGCACTGCTCGTGCGAGCCCGAGAGCTGCTGGTTACTTCGAACCACCGAAGCGAAGAAGGCAAAGCTTTGGATAAGGGGCTTTACGCTATACGCGCTCTGCGCAATTGTCTCGCACCGAAAAGTGCGTGATCTGTCGCTCATTGACGTTGTCAACGGTTCTGTGTGTAACGGCGGGTTTGAAGGCCTACCTGCGTGATGTTAATGATCCGATAGATCGTACCCGCAAGAGGGAAGCTTTAATTGGTCGCTTGAATTAGGGCCCCTATTGATATAAGGATGCAATGAATAAAATGCGAACAGCCGCAGAGCCGAAGCGGGAGCTTGTGGAATGCGGTATCGTTGAATTGTTGGACTTGGCCCAGCGCCAAGGCATCACTCCCGCTGATTTTATTCAATTGCTGGATTCTGGAATGCAAATATCGGAGTTTTTGACAGCGTTGAAACCGCTACCGCCTCAGTCCGAGATGATGTGCCCGAGTATTAAGCTGAAAACTTAACTGTTTGTAGCCAAAACGCAGGTGGACTTCGGAACAACAGTTGGTGTTTACCAACGCTGACAAATTGCACGGCTTGCGGGGATGCATCTCGTCACTGTGCTCACTACATCGCAGCGGCACGCAGAGAAATTGGGGAACAGCACTCTTCTCTGGCGATTAGATTTTCTTTGGTGTGCTTATCGCGACTCTAGCTTCGGGCTTACGCGGCTTCATGGAAGGGCAACGAAGCCTCAATTCTGGTTCCTACCATGGCTTGCGAATGGACCTCCAATTGACCTCCCAAGATGCGCAAGCGTTCCTCCATGCTCCGAATACCGATGCCACGTTCCGCTGGAGGCTTCTTCGGTTCAAAACCTCTTCCTTGATCAGAAACTGACAACTGGAGCCTCTCGCCCGACCATACAAGTCGCACCTCAGCCCTGTCCGCACCACTATGCTTTTTTATGTTCCGCAGTGCCTCTTGCACGATGCGGAACATGCAAAGCGCTGCATCCCCGGGAATGTCGCGAGGAACGTTGTCATGCACAAAGTCGACCTGAATACTCTGTTGCTGCTGGAATTCCTTGCAGAAGGCCTTTACCCCCGCAACTAGCCCTAGATTCTCCAGAGTAGAAGGATGCAAGCGGTGTGATAGCGTGTGCATGTCCTCGCTAAGCCCGCTCACCCGATTGAAAAGGCCATGGAGTTGCTGACCTGCTTCGGGGGCAGCATCGCCGATGTCCTTAGCTAAACTCTTCAGGCCAATCCCTAGCATCGCTAGCCGTTGGTTATAGTCGTCGTGGAGTTCGCGCGCAAGTCGCCGGCGTTCCTCCTCCTGCGCTTCGATCAGGCGACCGCTCAAATTAGCGAGCGCATCTTCTGCCCTCTTGCGCTCGGTGATATCTCGCAGAGCTGACTGCGTGCCGATCGGCTTGCCCTGGGCCCCCGCTACGGGAACCACGTCGACCTCCAGCCACATTCGCGTACCGTCGCGCCGCAAGCCTTCATATTCAAAGTGGGTAGGCACCGGCTCCGCCGACATCCGCCGCTCATGGATTTCGCGCAATAAGGCGCGGTATTCTGGTGCAACATAGTCCTGAAGCCTAACATTCGGCAGCTCATCACGCTCGAAACCGAATAACTTTAGGAACCGCTCATTCGCGAATACCACACGGCCGTCAACATCGTCCATGAAGAGTGCATCGCCAATGTGTTCAACGACTCTACGAAATTGTTCTTCGCTCTTGCGCAACGCCTCTGCTGCTCGGTTGCGGTCTGTCACATCATGAAAGTAGACAGCCAAACCTTCCTTGCTGGGGTAGCAGTGGCACTCCAGCCAGAGATTCAGCGGCTCTGGGTAATACTCTTCGAAATGTTGCGGCTCACCGGTTTCAACAGCCGTGTGGTACCGTTCGTAGAACTTTGTACCCTTGGCATGGGGGAATAAGTCCCACACCACACGCCCAAGCATATCTTCCCGTTTAACGCCTATGATCGTCGCAGCCCTTTCGCTGAAAAAGGTGTAGCGCCACTCGCGGTCCATGATCAACAGGCCATCCGTGATGCTGTCGATAGTGGTCTCAAGCTGCATGTTGCTTCGCCGAAGTTCCTCTTCGACACGCTTGCGCTCGCGAATGTCCACAGAAACGGCCACAATTTCAGTGGCTACGCCTTTTTTGACGACGACGTTTACGATGGTACGGAACCAGATGGTTTGGCCATTGGCAGCGATCATGCGGTATTCAAAATCGCAGCTCCGCTGCGCCTGCGTGGCTCGTGTTGTAAGTGCGAGTACCCAGTTGCGATCTTCGGGATGAATGTGTTCCCTCCAAAAGCCTCGCTGTTCTAGCCAATTATTAACGGGATAGCCGAGGATCGTTTCGATATGTTTGCTAGCAAAAGTCAGCTCAAACTCCGGCAGCTTTGCTCGCCATAGGATGGCTTCGGCCCCGTCCAACACGGCCGTGTACTCATCTCTGATTTTACTGAGCGCGCTGATGTCGCTGTGGCAGACGACGGCCCCTCCCCCCGGCTCGGGCAGGCGGTTCACCCTCAGCTCGAACCAGCGCTGTTCAGTTGGCGAATCGCAACGATACTCGAACCGGAAGTGCTGGGCTGATCCATCCATAACTGCCTGAATACCAGCCAGTATCTGTTTGCTGTCAGGGCACATTTCTAGCGAGCCCCGACACACCTCCAGGTAGTTACTGCCCAGCCCTGTAAACCTTGGCGGGGCTCCGTTATTCTGAGCGAATCGCTTCCAGGATTCATTTACCTGGATGATGTTGCCTTGCCTATCGAGCACGGCAATGTGATCGTCCAGAGCGGAAAGGATTCGCTCCCCGGTTGCACGCACACCAAGGCGATTTTCAGAATCGGCACCGTTTAGCAAAAGTCCTCGACAGAATGCGACATCGATGTTGTTTGCCGTCAAGTAAGGAAAAGTTTAGGCATTTTCATCTAACCTCGTATCCAAAACGACTGGAAGTTCTGCCAGAGAGGGATGATTGAATTATCATCAAAGGATTCAGCCCCACGTATCTGATGTGAGAAACTGCGCCAGACCTGCAGGTCCTTGCTGAGGATCAGACGCATGGGACGAGCTGTCGTCTCGAGACGGCGTGCGCGAAGTGTTCCGTTCTCACCGGTACTCAACGGGAACTGTGACAACGTTGCCGCGGATCCTACTCCGTTCACAACCACAATGCGATTTGCCAAAGGTTCGAAACTGCAGCGCGTAACCACTGAACCCATCAAGAGAGACTTAGCTTTCAGACACTCCGCTACCCTTTTGCGTAGCTTCTGCGAGGCTTCGATTTGCTTTTCTTTTTGCGCTCGTAAGATGCTTTGTTGCATCGAGGAGATGAGTGAACAGGCACGGTTTTACAATTGTGGGAATGGGTGAAGCCGTGTAAAGGAGCACGGGCTGACACGGCTTCAATCTAAGAATTTTACCTATCAGTTCTGCCCCATTTAGGCCAGGATGGAGCAAGTCGGTGATCACAAGACTGTAATTTCGGCTACGGAACATTTTGAGCGCCTTCGTTCCGTTCCCCGTCGATTCAACCTGGAATCCCGCTTGCTTAAGGACCTGCCTTCCGAGTTCGCGAATGCCTAGTTCCTTGTCAACCAAAAGGATTGTTATAGCGGTCACTCCTCTTACTTGCCGCAGTGTATGAGGACCAAGAGGAGTCTGTCGTTGCCCCCAGGCAACGAGTCACTCATTTGAACCATCTTGCTATCCAGCCTCTCACGATCAGAAAACATTGCACAATCAAGAGCGCCTCATCTGGCCATTGAGCGACATTCGGCAGTTCTCAGGGGAACCGCTATTGAGCAAGGGAGATACATCTCGGTGGATGCAGCCGAGGCCTTTCAACCTTCATGGTGAACAACCTCCCTGATGAGATCACCCAGTTTCGCTACTTCGGCCCGGGCTGCGAAAGGAGGCCGGGTTGCGATATTTCGGAGAGTGCGTGCAGCTCCTATGGGAACAAGACAACTTAGAGGCGGCGATTCAACTGGAAACACTCGGCAACCAGCCAACAGATACGATGTCGATATTCTGTGCGGGTATCATCTTGGTCAGGGCGGGATGAACAGCTATATCTTTCAACGAATCAGTGCAGAGCATTCAGCAGTTTATTCCCGTTAAAAAGCGCTTGGTGAATTTGGCGGTGAACCCCTGCTATTCCTACCTACCGCTCTTCTGCTACTTAGCTAGAAATATTGTCTCACCACTCTGCACTGTTTGCTAGTTGTCGATACACCGACTTTCCGCCTAAGCTGCCCCTGACTTACTTCACACAATCCGTATTTCTAATGGGTGAGCCCATCGACCTAAGTTTGGTGGGTTTACTTGTACCCGCTTGGCCAACCCGAACTGCAATTTCACTACACGATCAAGGAGAAATGTCATGAATCTGAGCACTGAAGAACGCGAACAAGTGTCGACCGAATTGAAGCGTTTCGCTAACGACCTGAGCCTTTCCGACGATCAAAAGGAAAAGCTTCACGTCGCTCTTACCGACGCGAGAGAAAAGATCGCGGATTACATGCAACAGAATCCCAAAACGACGAAAGCCGATGTCATCAGCAAGGTTGTTGCAAATCGCGATGCCATTCGTCAGCGGGTCGTCAACTTCCTTACTCCTGAGCAGTTGGCAAAATGGGACGACGAAAAAGCCAAAGCCAAGGACTTCTTAGGCCAGAAGATCGCAGCCTAAGGATTCACTCTGTACTGATGTTGCCGCACTTGGATGGCCGACAAAATCAAAGACTATCGGCCACCCTTTTTAGAAAACTACGCCTTTCTAACAGCACTTGCAGAGATCAATTTAGTCCAAATTTTACGGGCTTCAAGAGAGCAATCCTGGACAGGGTTTCTAACGCCTCAACCATAGAAGAATGTCGTGGACCTTTAAACAAACTTGATTTGACTGTTCCCCAAAACCGGTAACAAACGTGGCGCGATCCAGAAACCGGCTCCTGGTCAAGGAGATTTCCTCCTAATCTTTCAGAGAGCGGCAGATTGCCTGCACACTCTGCCGGGCCGCAAAGCAGGTATGCAGCGGTAGGTCGGCAAGGGATAACTGATCGGCCGTCAGTCATTAGCGGAGCAGGGCCTGGATTGTCGGGCGGATCATGCTTGCTAGGGCTTTGGGGCCTCAGTCTATTCGTAGATCCAGGACCCAGAGTGACGCTATATATATATAATATATATATATATATATATATAGGTCAATGATGTTGCAGTGGGTGAGGAGGCCCCGAGTGCGAGCGGGAACATTTTCAAATTCGGCCCACCCCGATGACGATGCAAAGCACGGGAGGCTTCGCAACCCCATGGGTGGCGGCGGAGTGTACAAAGTAGATGGGCACGGCAGGCCAGAGCCGAGGGTCGGGGAGGAGAACTCAATTTCTTTGGCGTGCCATGGGGGCAGGAGTCCCCGCCCACCGCTTGATTTTCTTTCTCCGTGGGCTAGCCGTCGCTGTGAGTGAGTGCAGAACCGCTGCGTGAGCGAAGCGGGAGCATTTTTCAAATTCGGCCCCCCCGATGACGATGCAAAGCACGGGAGGCTTCTCGAACCCCGCGGGTCAGGGCGGAGTGTACAAAGTAGATGGGCACGGCAGGCCAGAGCCGAGGGTCAGGCGAGGAGAACTCCAATTTTCTTGCATGCCACGGGGGCCAGGAGTCCCCGCCCACCGCTCGATTTTCTTTCTCCGTGGGCTAGCCGTCGCTGTGAGTGAGTGCAGAACCGCTGCGTGAGTGAAGCGGGAGCATTTTTCAAATTCGGCCCCCCCGATGACGATGCAAAGCACGGGAGGCTTCGCAACCCCATGGGTGGCGGCGGAGTGTACAAAGTAGATGGGCACGGCAGGCCAGAGCCGAGGGTCGGGGAGGAGAACTCAATTTCTTTGGCGTGCCATGGGGGCAGGAGTCCCCGCCCACCGCTCGATTTTCTTTCTCCGTGGGCTAGCCCAGTCGCCTCTCCTATGGGCGAAAAAGTTTCCCGTTTTTTTTCGCAATCATGAGACGAGGTCGCAACCGAACCAAACGCTTGTTCCGACTCTGACCGGGCCTATGTTTATGCATACAAGTCGTTTACTGCTTTTATTCTCGTTTGAGTCTGCACATAATTGCCAGTGCAAACGAGAGTCCAATAACTCTTAGAAACTGGGAAAAACTCAGGAAAACTGTCGACCCCAATACCCGTACGGAATTCCCGCGGTTCATGAGATCCATGCTGCTAACCCAAACTGTAGGCGTAGCACCACAGGGCACGCGCGGCCTCTTTTTTAAGGTTACCCTCATTATCGAGCAAGTGTAATTTTTGCCGTACGGAGTAGAGATGCAATGTCAGATCAACAAGTGACCGACCAGGAACCACAGCCGAAAGCAAAGCATCCTGGCGGCCGGCCAAAGAAGCCCAAACCTCCTCCTCCACTGCCGTTACCTGCGCCATATTCTCTCGAAGAGACAGTGGCTTTGGCTGACGAGGCAGCACGCAAGCCCGGGGTCAGCCCCGCATCACAGCTGAGGTGGTATTCCGAAAGGGCCCAGATTGTGAAGGACATGCAAGCCAAAGCGGAAGCAGCCCGTCATGACGCGCTCGAACTCGATAACAAGCGGCTGCAGGAAAGGATCCAGGTATTGGAAAGCACGAAACAAAGTCTCGAGAACGAACTAAGGACAAAAGATCGCGATCTGCTTGCAGCCAGGGCCGAGCACGCTAAGATGGCCATAGAATTGAAAGAAAGGGCCCAGGAACACGCCAAAGAGTTAGACGAGTCGACCAACAAGATACGAGCCAATGAGCGAAAGGCTAAAGACCTGCTCGCTGTTGTTAGATGTGTCTGTTTTGAGATGAAGGATTATTCTGAGGGCCAACGCATCCAGTACGCCGGTCGATTGATGCGTTTCAGCAAGCAAGCGTTTAAGGAGGCTCAGCGATTAGCAGAGTTAGTGAAGAATGCCGAAGCCCATCGAGATCGTTACGCTACTTTTTACCGGAACTTGCCGCAAGGCCCTGTTGAGCAAAAATATACCTCCGAACAGTTCGCTCAGGTCAAGAGAACCCAGGAGGAGATGATTGAACGATCTATGCAGGCGGATCGGGAGAAATTCGCGTTCGAGTTTTCAAACGTCGTTCCCGAGGAGGTAATGAATCAAGCTTTCGAACTGCTCGGCGTTACCCGTAAACAAGTTGAGGGATTAAATACTGACGAGGAAGAGCGTAAAGCCTGAGCATGCATCCCCACCCTGCTGAAACCGGCTAGGAACAGGATTAGGCTGCTTTAAAAAGCGAGATGCGGCGAGGCACACAAGAACTCCCTGAGCTTTACAAATATCTGTCGCCTCGCTAAGCTTCGCCCTCCCGAAGAATGGGTTAAGATCTGGCGGAGAATCCGATGCTCTCCTCTGCCACCTGAAAACAGAGCAATTAAGGTGATCTCTGGTATCACGTCACCGGTATCATGGCGCCGCAGTTTACTATTTCGATATCAGCCCGGGCGAGGCTCGGGAGCCATTTCGGAAGTCTCAGAGAGAAAACTAATGTCCTTTGGGTTTCGGCTATTTTAGGCCGGGCCGGAACAGTCACATTCATACCCACCTGGGCGCAGCAAACTGAGCCGCAACTCATGTCAACCATCGGTCGTCAGTTACTTCGGCAAAGCATCTAAGTGATGTATTGTTTATAGTTAGCCTGAGACTGCTGTATATTTTGTATACTCTGGTGCGCGACGCGAGTACTTCGAGGCGCATACCCGCGTACCCTCTCGTACCATCCCCGTACCGATTGCGTCCCGTGTTGACCGAAGCTGAGTCCACATGCAGCACTGTCGAGCCACTCGATGTTCAACTTCCGTATTACCCCTCCCTCGGGACGACCCAGAAGACGACTGGCGCGAGCCGGACGGCGAACCCACGTGGTAGAACGGCACTCAAATGCATTGCAAACGCGACCGACAGCCCGCTGTTCTTGATCTCTATCTTCCGCTGCAAGTAATCAATGTCGGGCAAGAGATCATAGTGCGAGCACCAGTGCTTTTGTGCCCGTGCTCCTTCGACCACCAGGCGAGTCGTTACACAAAAGCCTGAAGGGCCTACGAATAGATCCCAGGCGCCTCATGTCCAAGCTTTTGCACGTACTCAACGTATGACCCCGGATAAACAGTGGGATGGCGGTCCGTGCCGCTGTCACCGCCCAGTTCCAAGACACGTGAGCCGAGACCGCGAAGAAACATGCGGTCATGAGATACAAAGATCATCGTGCCTTCAAAATTCTTGAGGGCGTCGACCAGCATCTCCTTGGTCGCAAGATCCAGGTGGTTGGTAGGTTCGTCGAGCACCAGGAAGTTCGGCGGGTTGTAGAGCATGCGCGCGATTGCCAGCCGCGATTTTTCTCCGCCGGAGAGTGCGCGGATCTTCTTATCCACGTCGTCGCCCGAGAACTGGAATGCTCCCGCCAGGTTCCGCAACGCCCCGAGACCGTCCTGGGGAAAATCTTGTTGCAACTGCTCGATGACGGTGAGATCGGAATTGAGCACGTCCAGGAATTGTTGCGCGAAGTAGCCCATATACAGGCTGGCGCCGAGCCGCACGCTTCCGACATCCGGAGCACTCGCGCCGGAAATCATCTTGAGCAGCGTGGTCTTGCCCGCGCCGTTTCTCCCCATGACGGCCCAGCGTTCTCCACGGCGGATGGTGAGATTGAACCCTTCGTAAATCACACGCGGGCCGTAACTCTTGTGCAGATTCTCAAGGACGGCCACCTGTTCGCCGGATCGTGGGGGCAGACGAAAGTCAAACTTCACCACCTGGCGTTTCTTCGGCAGTTCGATCTTCTCGATCTTGTCTAGCGCCTTGATCCGGCTCTGCACCTGGGCCGCTTTGGCCGCGTGTGTCCTGAAACGATCAATGAAGCGTTGTTCCTTGGCAAGCATGGACTGCTGCCGGGCAAATGCTGCCTGTTGATTGGTCTCTCGCACGGCTCGCTCGCGCTCGTAGAAATCATAGTTGCCCGAGTAGGTGATGATTTCGCCGCCATCGATCTCTGCAATCTTCGAGACCAGTCGGTTCATGAACTCGCGGTCGTGCGAAGTCATGAGCAGCGCGCCAGGAAATGACTTGAGAAACTGTTCCAGCCAGATGATGGATTCGATGTCGAGGTGGTTCGTCGGTTCGTCCATCAGCAATACATCCGGCATTCCGAGTAGGACCCGTGCCAGAGCAACCCGCATTTTCCATCCGCCCGAGAGCGCACCCACGTCGCCGTCAATCTGATCGTCTTTGAATCCCAGACCGTGGAGCACTTCACGGGCTTGCGATTCGAGCGCGTAACCGCCTAAATGCTCGTACTCCTCCTGAACGTGACCGAAGCGATCAAGGATGCGGTCCATGTCATCAGCCTTGTCGGGATCGGACATTTCCCGCTGCAAGGCTTCGAGCTCATGGTGTAGATCGCCGACGCGTCCGCTCCCCGCGATCGCTTCATCCAGGACCGAACGGCCCTGCATTTCCTCGACGTCCTGGCGAAAGTAGCCGATCGTCAACTTTTTCGGGACAGAGACCGCGCCCTCGTCGGGAGTTTCCTCGCCGACCACCATGCGGAAGAGCGTTGTCTTGCCCGCGCCGTTGGGACCGACCAGCCCGACTTTTTCGCCAGGATTCAACTGAAAGGAAGCATCCACGAAGAGCAGCTGCTTGCCATACTGCTTATTGATGTTTGAGAAAGAGATCATTGAAGGAGCAACTCTCGGTACGCTGCCCCTTCCAGTGTAGCCCGGCCAGAAAATTCGCAGTGTTACACGAGCGAACGACACTCGCCGTTCAAGGCCGTAAGTCGCGGAATTCTGTCCTTGCAATTCGAACTCAAATACCAAACAATAGACTGCTTTTCCCCCCGCTTCTAAGCTGTCCTAGTGTCTCTGGATATATGGAGAAGATAGTAATCAGCGCTGCAGAAGTCGCTCGCACTGAGTTCTCGCCCGATGTGCCCACTCGGTTGGAACCGAAATTACAACCGGCAGTTCCGGGCTGGGCGAAGTGGAGCTTGTCGCCACTCGTACTTGTATTGCCTCTCCTGTGCCTGGTGGCTATTGTGTTGCGATTGGCAATGCGAAGCTTGCCGCCGCGAAATCGATATGCATGGACTTCTTTTCTATCAACGCTGCTGATCGTGAGCGGGATAGCGACGTCCGCGGCCACAGTATTGGCTTTTTCTTTTGCCCCTCTTCCCTCGATCGTGGGAGCCGGGCTTGGGGAATTGGATGAGCAAACGAATTTCCCCTCCTTGCCGAGTGCAAGTGCAATGTCGGCGAGGGAAGTTTCGGAGAAGCTCAAGCCCCTGGTCGCGGTCATCTCTCCGGCAACGCGCTCCTGGTTCACCCGTGACGACATGCCATCCGCGAGTTTTGGGGCGGGCACGCTGTTACAGGCCACACCCGAAGGGTACCTGTTTGTGACGGCGCGCCATGTGATCGATGGACCGCGATGGAATGCGGCGCGCGTGGCTTCACGAGGCCTGGTCACTATGACCTCGGGAGGTTGGGGAGGCGCCGAGGTGGTAGGGCGCCATCGAAATCTTGATTTGCTGCTGTTGTGGGTGGCGCGCGAGTCGGGCACGGGATCGTTCGTGCAGCCATTGGCGCGCTCTGTGGTCGAAGGGGCCAACATTTTTGTGATTGGCCATCCTGAGGGACTTCGCTTCACCCTCAGCACCGGAATCATTTCGCGGTTACACGGCAGCACGCTGCAGATTTCTGCTCCGGTCAGTCCCGGAAACAGTGGTGGCCCAGTATTCGACGATCGAGGACAGCTGGTGGGAATTGTCACCTCGATGGTGGACAAACACGGAGATCCCAATGCGGAGAACCTTAACTTCGCGGTGGGCGCCGACGCTCTTCTGCACGATTCAGGTTGGGAGTTCAGCGGATTTGGAAAGCGGCGATTAGGCGAGTTCATCGAAAAAGGTGAGCAGCTGGAAAAGATGTTGCCGGCCGATGTCAGTCATTGAAATTTATCGAGAACAAGGCGGAGAGGGATGGCGAACATCAACGTAACGGTCTATGACTCAACGGAGAACAAGCGGGTTCCGGTGGAATTGCCGGACGACGCTCCATGCAACAAGATCGTAGCCGTCCTGGTGCAAAAGCTGTGCCTGCCCACGAATGGACCGGACGGAGCCCCGCTGAGCTATAAGTTTCATCATAAGAATTCAGGGCGGCAGATTCAGGATGCACAGACGCTGGCGGAGGCACAAGTGCAAGAGGGCGACATTCTGCGATTGCAACCGGAAATTACCGCGGGCTGATCCATGACAGGTGGCCTAAAAAACGGAGCGAGCGAGGACAAGTACAGCCGATTGAGGCTCATCTCGTGGTGGGATCAGGAGAAGATTGCTCGTTGCCGGCTGCTGGTCATCGGCGCCGGAGCATTGGGAAACGAGATTCTGAAGAATGCGGCCCTGCTCGGATTTAGAAAGATCGTTCTCGTGGACATGGACCAGATCGAAGAATCGAACCTCTCGCGTGCCGTGATGTTCCGCGCGGGAGATGTTGGTGAATCCAAGGCGGAAGTAGCGGCACGGGCCTACCATTCTCTCGCATCCGAAGCTACGGTTCGTCCGCTACGAGCGAATGTAATTCACGAGTGCGGGCTGGGACTGTTCGAGTGGAGCGATGTGATCCTTGCTGGCTTGGATAATCGCGAAGCCAGGCTGTGGATCAACCGCTCGGCCTGGAAAGTAAACCGTCCGTGGATTGACGGAGCAATCGAAGGGATTAACGGAGTGGCGCGAGTATTTCTGCCGGGCGCAGCTCCGTGCTACGAGTGCACGCTGGGCGAGGTGGACTGGGAGTTGTTGCAGAAACGGATGTCGTGCAACCTGCTCACACTGGAATCGGTAACAGAGGGGAAGGTTCCAACGACGCCCACCATTTCTTCCATCATTGCCGGCGTGCAGGTCCAGGAAGCGGTGAAGCTGATCCACGGATTACCGACATTGGCGAGCAGAGGGTTCATTTTCGAAGGCATGAATCATTCCTCCTACGTAGTGGAATACACCTCGAAAGAAGATTGCATGAGCCATTACACACTGCCGCAAATCATCCGGTTGCCGGAGACGTCGGCGGAGTTGACTCTCAGACATTTGTGCGAACGAGCGCAGGCGGATCTTGCGTCTTCCGAAGTAGCTCTTGAATTCAGTCGCGATGTACTGCAGAAATTTGTTTGTCCAATTTGCAAGCGGGAAGAGGAACTATACCGCCCAATTGGGAGCGTGCCTTTCGAGCAAGCAGCCTGCAAAAAGGACGGGCACCTTCGCACGGTGATTTCCTTGCACTCGTATTCAGGCGAAGGCGAGTTGCACGAACGTCGTTTGAGCGATCTCGGACTGCCCCCCTTGGATATATTCACGGCCCGCGCAGGTGATCGAGAGATTGGGTACATGCCATATGGCGATGCACCACAAGTTCTTGGAATTCTGGCGGATCAAGAAGCTGTCGAAGAAGTAATTCGATGAAGGCAAAGGTCAAAACGGCGTCCTGGCAGCCCTCGCTGCTGATCGATAGCGAGGTCGTGCGGAACATCAGGCAGCACGCGCGCTCCTCCATGGCGACCGAGATTTGCGGAGTGCTGATCGGACAAGACAAAGATCAGCGCATCGAGATTACGGCCAGCATTGAAGGGGAGAACGCCGAAGAGGCTGGAGCCCACGTCACCTTTACCCAGGCCACGTGGGAACACATCTACGCGGTCAAAGATAAGAAGTTTCCTAACCAGCGCATTGTCGGTTGGTACCATTCGCACCCTGGATTTGGGATTTTCCTTTCAGAGCACGATACGTTCATTCACAAGAATTTCTTTTCCTCACCCGGGCAGGTGGCATGGGTTTTCGATCCGCAATCAGATGAAGAAGGATGTTTTGGCTGGGTCAATGGACGAATTGAGCGGCTGACAAGAATCGCGGTACGGGATCAGCGTGGCGGCGAAGTTGCAGAAAGCAGTTCAAAACCCGGCGCCTCGAACGGACGCGAGATAGCAGATACCTGGACGGAAGCGACGGCAGAGCCGGAGAGTGGCCGGGTACGCGTAACTAGCCTTGAAACCGAGAGTCGCGAGACCGATGGCTCAATCTCTCTGGAGCAACTGGTGGCAAAGGTGTTTTTTGCACTGTCACTTCTCATACTGGGTGGCCTACTCTCCTGGTACTTTCTGCCACACCTGGTCCCGGTACCGGTGATGATTGACCCAACGGGCAAGCTCATTGACCTGCAGACCGGGGAGGTCCTCGGACAGTTACCGTTGAAGAACGGAGCGCCGGAATCTGCACTGCCTGCGAATGCTGGCAAGGCTCAGGCCACCGATGTGGGCGGCAAAAAGGGGAATGATGCCAAGTCCAAATGACGGGGCCGCCATCAAGATAACTGCGGAAGATCTAGCCAGCATTGCGCTGCCGCAGACGGCCGTGATCAGTCCCGCGACTCCGTCGCAGTCAGGTGCGAAGGTTTACGGCACGATCAATGAAGCCGCAGAACAGTTGGTCACGGTACCGGCGGAGCGTGGCAGCATTCTGTTGCAAGGATGGTTTTACCTGGGATTGGCCGGGCTGTTGGGTGCCCTCGCCGGTTGGGCAATGGCTGAACCCGGCTTCATCGACGGGCGCTCGCCGAGCTGGGGCAATTTTATGATGCTGCCGCTGATCATCACCCTGATGTGCATGGGATTTGGCGTTTCGGAGAGCACCGTCGAGCGGTCGGCCAAGAAGGCATTGTTGCGCGGAGTTCTGTCGTTGCCTCTGGGGATTCTGTTGGGTTTCATGTTCGACATGATGGCCAACATGATTTTCGGCATCTTGGTGCGGATCAGTTTCGAAGCTGGAGCACAGACATTCCGGAATCCTGCGCTCTGGATCTGTCGAGGATTGGCGTGGATGGTATTTGGAGCGGCTGGGGGACTGGTGTACGGCATCGTCGGGCAATCAGCCAAAAAAGGCAAATACGGAGTCTTGGGGGGAGCACTGGGGGCAGGATTGGGTGGGATTCTGTTTGATCCGATCTCGATGGCCACGCACGTGGGCAGCGTGAGTCGAGCAGTTGGATTCGCGCTGGTGGGGCTGGCGACCGGAGTTGGCATGGGACTGGTCGAGAGTGCCCTCAAGGATCGTTGGCTCTACGTGGTTTCAGGTCCGCTCGCCGGGAAGCAGTTCATTCTCTACAAATCGCAAACGACGATTGGAAGCAAACAGGATTCGGACATTTACCTGTTCAAGGATGCAAGTGTTCTTCCCATCCACGCGGTAATTTCGCTGAGCGGGGCGCGAGTGATGCTGCAGGCCACGGGCCCAGTTTTGTGGGCGGGGCAGCAAGTAAACTCGCGAGTGCTTCAGGATGGAGACATCTTGCAGCTCGGGCGTTACGCATTTCGATACAAGGAGAAACACCGGTCATGATTGCAGTGGCCTGTCCCTATTGCAGAGCGAACATTGTAGAAGCAGATCCGTCGGTGACCTGCGAAGCCTGCGGGACTGTTCATCACGCTGACTGTTATGAGGAGAATGGCGGCTGCACAATCTTCGGCTGCAGCAAAGCGCCCGCCGATGAACCAAAGTTGAGCGTCTCTGGTTCAGAATTGGTAGCCCTTGTAGCACAGTCTACAGCGGCAGTCCCGATGGCGCGGGTGGCGCCGCCCCCTCCTGCCCGGCCTGGAGCTGCAGTTGCGGTGCAAGATCCGGTGACTACAGCGGAGTTGCGACATGTGGCAAATTCTGTTGTGCCCTCGATTTTTGGAGGATTCGGAGCCGGAGAAACGGGTACTGTGCCGGAGGTCCCGGTGAAGCTGAAGAGCCGGACGACCTTTATTTTGCTAGGAGTTCTCCTGGGGGCGTTCGGCGCCCACAGCTTTTATGCGGGGTACAAAAGGAAAGGTGCAATTCAACTGGCCATCACCGCGTTGAGTCTGGGTTTTGCTGGTCCCATGAGTTGGGTTTGGGCGGTGATCGACATCTGCACAATCACTCAGGACGAGGGCGGAGTTCAATTCGAAGCGTAGGAGCAGCGCGTGGACTATTTCGTCAAGCGGGGCGATCAGCGGTACGGGCCGTATAGTCTTGTGGATCTGCAAAATTACGTGCAATCCGGAAACGTCGCGACCGAAGACCTCGCTCAAAGCGAGGGGATGGAGGAGTGGATTCCGGTCATTCAGATTCTGGGTAACATTCCGGTGGCGTCTCCGGCTGCGAAATCGAGTGCAAGTACTGTGGCCGAGCCGCGATTGGTTGAATTGCCGCCGAATTTGCATTGGTCAATCGTGCTGATCCTCGGAATCGTGACGCGTCAGTTATTTAACTTGGTGTGGGCGCTGATCCAAGCGAACTGGGCGCGAAAACTTACGGGCGACAATAAGCCGATGGTCCTGGTTGCGATGTATCCTGCGGGAATGATTGCCGGCATCATGACGGGAGTGCTTTATCCGCGTTCCGCCCCGTTGGGCGGGGTGCTGATCCTCGGCGGCGCGATCGTTTACCTCTTTGGAGTGTTCAGCATCAAGGCGGCGATGGAGGAGTACTACACCTCGGTGGAGAACATTGGCTTGCAATTGAGCGGGGCAATGACTTTCTTTTTCAGCACTGTCTATATCCAATATCAAATCAATAGCATCGCCCGATGGAAGAAAACGGGCGTTCTCAAATAGGCAAACGACTATGCCGTCACCACGCACCCGCCGCCTGATGCTGGACGAGGAGATGCTGCAATCGCTGTTGAAGGATTGGCCCTTGATCCAGATCACCGGGAAGGCAGGAATTCCAGCGGAAATCTACCGGTTCACTTACAACGTGAAGGGCTTGTTTGTGTCGAACTCGGGGGAGATATTGGAGCGCGATTCGCACATTCTGGAACTGAACTTATCTCTGGGATATCCGAGGCGAGCACCGCAATGCCGAATGTTGACGCCCGTATTCCATCCGAACTTCGATGACTCGATGGTCTGCATAGGTGACTTTTGGGCGGCTTCGGAGGGATTGGATGACTTGATCATTCGGATCGGCAGAATGATCTCATACCAGGAATACAACACCAAAAGTCCGCTGAATGGTCTGGCCGCAAAATGGGCAGCCCAGAACCGTCATCTATTGCCGATCGATGCCCGGGCCATAGCACCCCCGTTTGCAGAGCGTGACTTAAACCAAAAGGTTAGCAGGGGAGCTTCAGCTATCGTTCCCATCGAGATGCCCACGTCTCCTGTTCAGTCCGATCCTTCACGGAAGGAGGGTGATCCTTGGGCGGAGAAGATAGTCATCGAAACCCGAAACGGATCGAACTAGGTCAAAAGGGCCCACCCGTGATCCCAGGCTGTTGAAGCTGAAGGCTTGCTGCTCTCGATACAAGACTGGCCGCCTGTGGAGTGACCACCTCCGCTCGATAGACAATTTTGGGACCCGTGCGTGACTCCAAGCGGCCCGTTACCGTCCGAATTGCTGAGAAGGCGAACGATGTTGCTCTCTGAAGAAGCGTTGTCGGGCAGTCTGACAGATGGAAAATTAAGTAAGCAGCATCTGGCCCCCGGAGAATTCAGCGCTCTCCCCTAACATCTAAAAACAATGGACTTAGAGTCACGCCAAGGTATCCTCGTCCGTATCATGCAGTCACGGTTCCTGGTTCGGTATCGACGCAATGCGCGACGACGGCTCGGACGGGAGGCAAAGCAGGAGATTACTCCTGACATTTGCTTCGGCTGGGGCATCCGGCCGTGCCGAGGGTGCGGGTCAGCGGTTATCCGATACTTTGCTACGGCATGAGGCCTGAGGATCTGTTTTCGCTAGCTTGAGTGAAACCTGCTGTTATTCAGTAAAGTCTGTCCATTCTGCGCAATATTTCCGTGCGCATCAAATCAGCACTCTACAGATCCCTTGTCCGTCCCCAGTGCGTCCCTGAAGACCGCAGACTTCGACACCAGTACCCGTGGTTCGACCGCCACAGCTTGCCGGGGACTCAGCACTGAAAAGCAGCCTCCCCGCGCGATGCTCTCAGCT
>CAWKLW010000005.1:0-84509 GCA_963850585.1 uncultured Acidobacteriota bacterium
CAAGAGTGGCGGCTTTGCGCTTGAGGAAGTTAATTTGCAGGTTCCGATGCTGGCTTTCGTAAAACTCCGCGCCCCGGTCGATGAACGCCATCCCGTAGCGCAGCATGCGATACACCAATCGAGCCAGCTTGGCTGCCATAGCTTTTATGGCAACCGGAGCCCCGAGCTTAGTTCTGAGTCGGCGAAACTGCGCTCCAAGATAGGTGTTGCTCAGACGTAGAGTACTAGCTGCCATCCTCAATGCATTCGTGACTCGGTTGTTGGTGGGCAATCGCCCTTTCCCAATAATTTTGCCTCCACTGATTCGATTGTCTGGACACAGCCGTAACCAGGAAACAAAATGATGTTCTGTCTTCCACTTGCTCATATCCCATCCTGCTTCACTGAGAATGGTCATGGTCGTGGTGAGGTCAATCCCGTCGATTTGGGTGAGATCGGTTCCAGTCACGCGAAAGAGTTCTGTGCGCAGGTCGAACTGTGGCGTATTCCCCCTCTTTTTCTTCCTGAGCCGTTCCTTCCGCTTTTCTTCCGGTAGACTGGCTCCCTGGCTTCGGTCCTCTTGCTGCCGAAGATATTGCTGCAGCCGCTGATCGCATTCGGCCATCTGCTTCAAGCAAAACTGGTAGCCATCCTGCTCCTGCTGCAGCACAAACAGATGCTCTTCTTGCCAGTTGCCTTCCAGACTGCGCGCGATTTCTTCTTCGCTAGCTTTCACCCTCCAGTTTCGGAGCGCCGCTAGCTGATAGGGATCGCGTTCGCCGGCTAGAATGGCGTTGACGATCGCCTGCCCCGTCATTCCACTCACGTCACTTAACACGTTGGCTAGTTGGATATTCATTTGCGTTAGCGCCTTCTGCATTCGCTGAATATGGCGCCCCGCTGCGCGCACCAGATCATTGCGCTGCCGCCAATAAGTTCGCATCGTGCGGATTTCTTGAGAGGGCCGAAACGAGTTCCGCAACAGACCGTAGGTGTGCAGCTTCATCAGCCATTGACTTTCCTGCACGTCGCTTTTGCGTCCTGGTAAGTTCTTCGTCTCGTTGGCATTGACCAGATAGACTTCGAAACCAGCTTCTTCGAGGATGTCGTAAACCGAGACCCAATACACCCCCGTCGATTGCATGGCGATGGTCTGAATCTTGCATTGCTTCAGCCAATCGGACATCGCCTTCACTTCGGCAGTGGTGCAACCGAAGCGACGTACTGGTTGGCGATCTCGTGCGCATGGCACAGCCACGTAGTGGGATTCGTTGCCGATATCAATCCCCGCGGCGTCGGGATGCACGACTTCCAAACTGAGATCTTCGCTCTGGATTTTCCGTAGCATCTCCCGCCGTTGTTTGTGGCTCATTTTGTGCCAGCGGTTTGGTGTTGGGCGGCAGCTTGCTTTCTTGTTGCTCTCCACTTGCTTAGGTTTCATGCTGGTCTTCCCACAGTGAATTCAACTCGGCTCGGCCCGGTTGGCGACCCTTACACAGTCTCTCCATCGGGGTCGGACGGTTGTTCTTTTCAGAGCAACGCCGCCACCATTTACACAATCGCCAGCACCAGAGCCATGCTCCTTTGTCGGGCAGAAACGCGCCAGAGACGATATGCGGCCTTAGCTGCCGAGCTTTGTTGTATGGCAGATTTTAATTTGCAGGAAGCTGCTTGGCACTCACCACGCCTTTGCTCACCCAGTTTCTGAGTTATACAACCACCCCAACGGGGTGGGTCTTGCTCCTTTCTCCCGAGCTCCTTGGTTGGTTGGCACCACCAAAGTCTACTCGGGGCCGGGAGCCGACATTGTTATGGAATCAATAGCACTCAAGACCGCTCCTAAGCGCTCGCGAAAGCGGAGGTCCTCAACTCCGCACGAACCACTCCTCTCGCTATGATTCTTCAATCTTCGCGCGAACGCTGAACCGCAATGCAAACATCTGTTCCGCAGGCATTGGAACGTAGATTCACTTAGTTAGCGGAACAACGCTTGGGCTATGCGTTCAAGGGGACGGTGGGTTTAAATATCACGCCCTGGCTCTTCTTGCTGTTCATCACCACTCTTAGCGGGTCGGGAAAATGCAGGTGGCGCACGCATTCCTGTTCCCCGACTGCGGGCTGGTCGGCGAGCCATTCCCAATCGACTGCACCTTCTCCTGCGTCGGGATTTACTGTGAAATAGCCGATTTGAAACGCGGTGAGGTTCTGAAAGAAGTGGCTGCCTTGCGAAGGAGTCACGCGGAAATCGCGGAAGCCCGCTTCCACGATGGCGCGCGCGCCGGAAATTTCGTCCCATTCGACGGGGATGCCGAGCCATGGATCGTTCGATCCCCAGCGGCCTACGCCGATCAGCAGGTACGGGCGGTTCTCGGCGTTCAGGCTGGCGTTGAAGTGAGCGACGGCCTTGGCCACCTCGTGACTGCGGCTTCGCTCGAAGCGATGAGAGTCCACGACCACAATGTCATGCAGATTTTCGATGCGGCCGTTGCCCAAAACTTTTGTGCTGCGGCAGAGCACCTGCGCGGGATCGAACATCGTCGATCGCAAGGTCCTGATGATCGCGCGCCAGCGTCAGCGGGCGGATCTGAAGGAATCCGAAATCGGCGGGCTCTTCTCCGCGGGGCAGGCGGACGGCGAATTCGATCTCCACGGGATTGCCTAACGCCTCTTCTCCGGCTCGCACCAGTAATTCCAGGATCTGCGCCAGGGGAAACATGCCCAACTTCAGCATGGGCGCAAACGTCACAACGCGCGCGCCCGGACGGCTTAGCCCGTCGTAGACGGCGTGATTGTCGGCGGAATAGGTCGAGGCGACCGCGTGCAGCGTGCCATCTTTCTCGGCGACATCGAGTCCGAAGCGCGCTTCGCGCAGGTGACCCGGTCCGCCCGCGGGAGGAACGGCATCGAGTTCGAGAGCGCAGAACTCGGTTTGCGTATTGGCGAGAATGTCTTCCACGGAAGAAAACTGCAGCAGGTTCTTGGGATAGCGCGGACAGAACATCAGGCACTTGCCGCCATCCACCACCGTGCGTCCCAGGCCCAGCGCCACCGCCGCGATGCCATCGTCGAAATTCATGGGCGGCACGGGATAAAAGTTGTGAGAGCGCACTACCCCGGAGAAATCCGGATAGAAGCGCTGTCCGTGCAGCGTACCGACCACCTGCTGCAGGATCACCGCCATCTTTTCTTCTTCCAGGCGGTACGGCGTGGCACGCACGTAGGATTTCGCATGCTGGCTGAAGGTAGAGGCGTAAACACGCTTGATCGCTTCCGAAAGCTCGTCAAGCCGGGCGCGCGATCCGCCCTGCTGGTTCCCCAGCATGAAGGTCTCGTACACGCCGGTGAACGGCTGGTATTGCGAGTCTTCCAGCAAACTGGAGGAGCGCACCGCCAGCGGATAGCGAACCTCCTCGAGAAAGGCCTCCAGGTTCTCGATCAGCGGAGCGGGCAGCGAAGAATCCAGGAAGCGCTGCTGGATTTCGTTGTCATCGTCGCAGTGCAAAGCGAAGTCGCCCAGATTATTTTCGGCGAGGAACTGGTCAAACATGTCGGTCGCAATCACGACCGCGGGCGGCACCGTGATGCGCACTCCCGGGAAGCGCTTCGTGATGCGGCGCGTGCGCAACAGATGTCGAACGAAGGCCAGGCCGCGAGCTTTGCCCCCCAGCGAGCCGGAACCAATGCGGAGGAAACTGGACTGCGAAGGCTTGAACGTGTCCGCCTTGAAGTCGCCGATCAGGACTTCATTCTGCTCGCGGCGGTAGTCGTTGATGGATTCGATCAGGTCATGCCGCAGGTGCTCGGGGCCGTTGAAATCCGATACTCGCCGCGGCCGCAGCTTCGCCGCCAGTGCAAATTCCGTGCGCGCCATCAGCCAGTGGGAGAAGTGATTGCGCTGTGCGTGGAACATCAGGCTGTCGGCAGGTACGGTTTGCAGCAGCTCTTCCAATTCGGTCAGATCTTTGGCACGGCCCACTTCGCCCTGATCGGGCATGCGGAAAACGAAATCGCCAAAGCCGAACTGATCGGTCAAAATGCGCCGCAGGTCTTTGAGCAAAGTCGGCGAACGCTTGCGCAGAAACGAATAGCCTTGGGCCTGGGCGCGCGGGCGGAACTCGGTCCGGCTGGTCTGCAGAACCACCGGCACATCGGGCGTAAGGCTGCGCACCATGCGCGCGAGTTCGAATCCGGCCTCCGGACTCAGCTTCCCTTCCCACGGAAACTCCACGTCCGACACCACTCCGAAAATGTATTCCCGGTATTGCTGTACCAGTTCCGCGGCCTCTTCGAAATTTGAACTCAGCAGGATCTTTGGCCGGGCCTGCATGCGCACCAGCTTGTGCGCGACGTTGATGCCTTCCTGAATGACACGGCGCGACTGCTTGATCAGCTCGGTGTAGATCACCGGAAGAAACGACGAGTAGTAGCGAATATTGTCTTCCACCACGAGCAGCACGGGGACGCCCATGGCGCGGGTGTCGTGCAGAACGTTGCGCTTGTCTTCGACGTACTTCACGATCGCGATCAGGATGCGCGCAGTTCCCTGCCACAGGAAAACACGATCGATGTCTGTGGCCGGATTGCGCGCGACAAAATCCTTGATCTCGCGATAATCGTAGCCGAGCACAACCACGGGCACATCCAGCCCAGCGCGGCGGACGTCCCGAGCCAGTTGCGCAGCATTCATATCGCCCACCGCGAGATTGGTGACGATCAGATTGAACTGCGGATTGGATTTCGCCAGCTCCAGCGCCTCCGCGCAACTGGAAACGTGCGTGATGTTGGGAATCTGGCGCAGGTTCATCTCCAGCGATTCGTCGATGAGCAACTCGTTAAGGCGGCCATCTTCCCGCAGGATGAAAGAATCGTAGAGGCTAGAAACCAGCAGAATGTTCTGCACCCGAAAGGGCATCAGGTTCTCGAAGCCTTCGAAGCGCTCTTCGACGTCGAGAATGGGAGAGGCAATCGTGCGGACCGTCACGCCCCGTATCCTAGAACAAATTGCCGGAGGCAGAAAGCTGAGACTCACTCACTGTCGGCTTGAGCAGAACTCGAGAGGCGGCTCACGTGGAGGAATACGTCGTCCTGACGTTGGCAGCGGCATGCAGCACCGATCCAATGCGAGAAGGCCTGGTTTGGGTCAGGGCGCGAAAGAGCCTCGCCAGCGGGCAGTTAAACCGATTTAACTTGCCGATCTATGTTGCTGATAACGAGTGACATGCGAGGATTTATTCGCACAGGGCTTGAGGATCTTAACCAGCTCAGAATGACAACGTTAGGAGGTCTCGTCGCAGTAATGGTGCACAGAGTACACAATTGAGGTCTTGACTTTTGTGGTCTGAAGAATGGGGTGTCGCAATGTGGGCACCCCATTCCAGCACTCAGTTACACCAGGCCCTGGTCCAGCATGGCGTTGGCTACTTTCAGGAAGCCGCCGATGTTGGCGCCGTTCACCAGATTGCCGGGCGTGCCGTATTTCTCGGCCGTTTCGTAGCAGTTCTGGTGGATGGCGATCATGATCTTGTGCAGACGATCATCCACTTCCTCGCGAGTCCAGCTCAGGCGTGCGCTGTTCTGCGCCATCTCGAGGCCGGACGTGGCCACGCCGCCGGCATTGGCGGCCTTGGCTGGTCCGTACAGGATTTTGGCGTCCAGGAACATCTTGGTCGCTTCGAGCGTGCTCGGCATGTTCGCGCCTTCGGCAACCAGCTTGCAGCCGTTCTTCAACAGGTTGGCCGCATCCTTCGCGTTGATTTCGTTCTGCGTCGCGCTCGGGAAGGCGCAGTCCGCCTTGATGTTCCACAGCGGATTGTGCTCCAGCTTGATGTCGGTGGGCATGAAGATGGCTTTCTTGAACTTGTCGGCGTAGTCGCGAATGCGTCCGCGCTTGCACGTTCTTCAGCTCCATGATGTAGGCGAGCTTCTCGCGATCGATGCCATCGGGATCGTAGATGACGCCGTTGGAATCGGAGACGGTCACTGGCTTCGCGCCGAAGTCGAGCAGCTTCTCGATCGTGTACTGCGAGACGTTGCCGCTGCCCGAAACCAGGCAGAGCTTGCCTTCGAGCGAGTCCTTGCGGCGTCTTCAGCATCTCGTCGGCGAAATAGACGCAGCCGTAGCCGGTCGCTTCCGGACGAATCAGCGATCCGCCCCAGCCCAGGCCTTTGCCGGTCAGGACGCCGGTGAATTCATTGCGCAGCCGCTTGTACTGGCCGAACAGGAAGCCGATCTCGCGTCCGCCCACGCCGATGTCGCCGGCCGGAACGTCGGTGTCCGGGCCGATGTGGCGCTGCAGTTCGGTCATGAAGCTCTGGCAGAAGCGCATCACTTCGTTGTCGCTCTTGCCCTTTCGGATCGAAATCCGATCCGCCCTTGCCGCCGCCCATGGGCAGCGTGGTCAGCGAGTTCTTGAAGACCTGTTCGAATGCCAGGAACTTCAGGATGCCGAGGTTGACGCTGGGATGGAAGCGCAGCCCGCCCTTGTAGGGGCCGATGGCGCTGTTCATCTCGATGCGGAACCCGCGGTTGACCTGAATGTTGCCCTGGTCATCGAACCACGGCACGCGGAACATGATGACGCGCTCGGGCTCGACGATGCGTTCGAGCAGGCGCGTCGACTGGTACTCGGGGTGCTTCGCAAGGACCAATCTGAGAGAGTCGAACACTTCTGCCACAGCCTGATGAAATTCGGGCTCGGCGGGGTTCTTCGCTTTCACACTGATCATCACGGATTCAATGTAGTCCGCGGGAGTACGCACTCCCGGGGGTGTCATCACGGACGTCATATTTGCCTACCTCCGTAGGTACAGCCTAAAAAGCATGATTCCGCTCTCCATTGTCGGCCTCTAATAATCCAAGGCAGTGATAATTCTCACGGGCAGGCGTGATTACGGTCACGGGGAGTGCAGGTGGGGCCGGAAGGGAGAGGTCTCGTGGTCCGAGTCGCTCTGTAGTTCTTTTACTTGGATTTCGCCGGGTAGGCCGGAGCGTGTGGAGGCATCCACGAAGATCACGCATTCGCTGCGGCTGGCGTTTTCTGCCAACTCGGGGCCCAGCTGATGCAGTGCCAGGATCTCTGCTTTGTCGGGAGAAAATATTTTCTGCAGCGCGGCTGCGGCTCGCCATGCTACTCCGTCGTCGCTGCGTAGAGGATTTCCGTAGGCGATGATTAGGAGTCGGGGCATGCGTGGATTCTATATTGGGATCGACATACCAGCAGACCACAACCAACAAGTCACAGGTATTCAAGATTTGCGCAAGCTGATCCGAACAATTTCAACGCGGCCTAAGCCAGCAGCGAGAGCTGCCCGCCAGCCCCGGTTCCCGCGGCGCCCTCATCAGGATCAGCGAATCTTCTCAGTTCCGGATATTTCTGAATGAGAGTGGCAGGTGCCGCCACCCGCTTGCCCGTGATCATGGCCTTCAACTCGAGCGCGTTCACGCCCGCCTTGCTTTCGAAGTGGTTGTTTGTGATCACGTACGTGGTTTGCGCCTTGTGCGCGACCTTCTCGATTCGCTCCTTCCAGCCTTCGAGTTCGCGCTCTTTATAGAGGTAGTTGTAGCGGTCATTGCGATTGTCGGAATCGAACCACTGATCGTAGTTGCGGCCGTGCAGGCGGATGTAGGCGATCGGCGCGGTAACGTGTTCGGTGGGGCCGAGTGATTTCCCCAGCTGAGGCTGATCGATGTTGCAGAAGGCAACGTTTCTTTGCGCGAAAGTCTGCAGCGTTTCGGGATTGTCCCAGCTTGAGTCTCGGACCTCGACCACGCAGGGAAACTCGATGAACTGGCGCACCAGGCGCTCGATGTATTCCCGGTTCAGCGAGGTGTTTTTGAACGAAACTGGAAACTGGATGAGCAGCGCGCCTAATCGTCCTTCGCTGGCCAGGGCATCGAGACCCTCGCGGGTCTTGACCTCATCCTCGTCGGTTGGGCGGATGCTGGCGGCCGAAGTCGGCTCCATCACGGCAAGCGGCGAGTGGGTGAACGCGCGATATAACTTCGCGGTAAACAGGAAGTCCGGATTCACGCTCGCGACTCTCTTGCACCAGAGCTTGACCAACTCCGGCTTGAGCGGCCCGTAGAAGGAGGTATTGATTTCGGCGGTATCAAAGAAGCGTGCCAGATACTCCAGCGGATGGATCTTTTTCCGCTGCATCCCTGAGGGATAAAAGAATCCCTCCCAGTCCTTATAGGACCAGCCGGCCGTGCCGATGCGGATTTTGGGCTTGAGTTCCATGGCGATGAGCGGAAGGTACGGCAAGGTTAGCATAGCGAGCCCGCTGAGTGCTCCGTTGGTAACTTGCGCTGTGCCCATGGAATGTAGAGGATAGCCCCTATGCGTGCTCGGACCTGCGTACCCATGTTGGTGTGTCTACTCGGCAGTTGCTGGCTGACTGCGAGCGCGCAAGAAAGTGCTGACGCCGCCACCATTCGCGTTTTGGAAACCAAGTGGGCGGATTCGTACAAGAACCGGCAGGTCGACGTGCTCTCCTCGCTGATGTCCGATGATTACGTGATCACGATGGAGGATGGCAGCGTGTACGGCAAGGTCGGGTTCATCAGCCACACCGCGCAGCCGTCCGAAAAGGTCGACCTCGTGGAATTCGGCGATCTTAAGATACGAATGCACGGAGATGCGGCGGTGGTTACCGGAAGCTACCACGAGCAGGGCGAGTCTGCGGGAAAGCCATACGATTACCGCGATCGCATGACCGACCTGTGGATGAAGACGGACGGCAAGTGGAAGCTGGTGGCATCGCACTACAGCATTCCGGCGCACTGATGGTTCCTGGCAGTGCAGCATGCGGGTGCCCGTATGGCCTCCTGTGAGACGTACTAACGACAATCGATGAAGCGGTGATTTCTTGCTACAGTGTTCTCATCCAAATTCCCTCAATAGGCAGTGCCAGACCGCAGGCTCTCGCCGGGTGGCAGTATGAAAAACCGCGTCCAGCGTAAACATTGGATTACGGCAACCGTTCTCGTGCTGCTCATCGGAGCAGCGGTGGCTGGCCTGTATTGGACGCGAGAACTGCCGGCCCAGAATGATGATCCGGCTGCAAACACCGGCAGGAAAGCATCGAAGACGAAGGCATCTTCGCAGCGGCGGCGGCTTGTCGATCTGCGTCCGCTAGAGACTGCTCGGCGGATGGCGGCTCTGGCCGGCACTCCGGCGGAAATTGCGCTGGCGCATGAGGCAGAAAAGGTCGGCGATCACGAAGTCGATCTCGCTTTCTACGACGCGATCCGCACGGCGCAGGAAAATCCTCCAGCACTTTCTCCCGAAGCCAAGCAGATCGAGATCCGTAAGAAACAGGCGCAACAGACAGTTAAAGAAGATCAGGACAAGCTTGCGGAACTCACCCGTAAGCTCGCGGTTGCCTCGGAGACGCAAAAAGATAACTTGCAGGACCAGATCGATGTGATCAAAGCGCAGATGGAACTCGATCAGGACGAATTGGACGACGCGACCGAGGACTTGGAGCAGGCGGGCGGCGATCAGGAATCGAAGATCAAGCGCCTGCAAGCGGATCACGAGGCGGGAGATCACAACGCCGCACCTGCCGGATCCGCCGTGAATCCGCACGAGCAGGATTATCAGGCGTACACATTGCTGTCCGTGACGCAGGCTTGGAAGGCACTGCGCGACAAGACGCTGCAATTGGAACAAGCCAGGCAGGAAGCCGCGCAGAAGCAACAACGACTGGTGCAACGCCATGCCAAGCTGGCCGCGCAAGTTGAGCAAGAACGACCAGGCCGCGAAGATGCCAAGCAACAGGCCAAAGGATTTGCCTCCAGCACGACGGCGAACCGTGATGCATCGAAAGCCGTGGCTACTGCAACTTTGGCGACCCTCAAACAGTTCACGCTCGATCAGAAGAATCTGGCCGATCTCGGACGACGCGTGCAGGACGAGCAGGACTTAAGCGACATTTACGGCAACTGGATTGAAGTGGTCGACGTACGCAAGCGCGCCGCGTTGCACCACATGATCGAAGCCTTCTTATCCATAGTGCTGGTACTTTTCATTCTCTACATCGCAGCCCGGGTCATCGACCGCCTGTTCACGGGGCTTACGGCGGAGAACAAGCGCATCGACACCCTGCGGGCGGTGGTGAAGTTCGGGGCTCAGGCGGTCGGCGCCCTTTTCATACTGTTCATCATCATCGGAATGCCGACGCAAACTACGACGGTTCTCGGCCTGGCGGGCGCGGGGCTTACCGTTGCCATGAAGGATTTCATCGTTGCGTTCTTCGGGTGGTTCATCCTGATGGGACGAAATGGAATTCGCGTAGGCGACTGGGTTGAGATCAACGGCGTGGCCGGTGAGGTAGTCGAGGTCGGGCTGCTGAAGACAGTGCTGCTCGAGACCGGTAACTGGACCGATTCCAGCCATCCCACGGGGCGTCGTGTGTCGTTCGTAAACAGCTTCGCCATCGAAGGACACTTCTTCAACTTCACGACTTCGGGACAGTGGATGTGGGATGAACTGCAGTTGCTGATCCCGGCGAGCCAGGATCCCTATCCTGTGATCGACGGCATTCAAAAGCTGGTGGAACAGGAAACCGCGGCCAACGCGGCTACAGCTGAGGCGGAGTGGAAAGAGACTACCTCTCATTACCGGGCGAAAACTTTGTCCGCCGTACCGGGAATCAATGTTCGTCCGACGGGCGCCGGGGTAGAACTACGCGTTCGATACATCACGCGCGCGTATGAACGGCACGAGGCCCGCAAACGGATTTACGAAGCGGTGGTTGGGATGATGCATGTGAGGCGAGACGCGGTGCCAGTCTAAAAGGCATACGAGGGGCATCCCGCAAAACCTGGACAGCCCAAGGGGCTGTCCCTACGCGGGTGGTCTTGTTTCAAGGGCGCGCTTGCGCGTCGCGGGTCATTTGGCCGTCGAGCATTCTCCAGATTCTTAGCGGGTTTCCGTCCTTCAGCTCGTCCGGCAGCGCGGAGTCGGGGAAACTCTGATAACAGACCAGCCTAGTGAAACGGAAAATCGCTTGCGTGCCCACCGACGTGGATCTTCCATCCGATGTTGACGGATACGGGCCTCCATGAACCATGGCGTGCGTGACTTCGACGCCAGTGGGGTAACCATTGAAGATCAGCCTGCCCACTTTGGTTTCCAGGATAGCGACCAGATCGGCGTAATCGCGCAGATCTTCTTCTGTGCCGTGAATGGTCGCGGTGAGGTGTCCTTCAAGAGATCGGGCAATGTCCAGAACCTGTTCGCGGCTGGAATGGCCCACTAGAAGCGTGGTGGGGCCAAAAATTTCCGACTCCAGATCTGAATTGAGAAAAGTTTCAGCATCGGTCTCGAACACCAATGAGCCAACTGCAAACCCAGCAGCATTAGGACAGGCCGCCTCGGCGATAACTTTGACCTGCTGCTCCGCGCGGCGCTTCTCAATCGCGGACGCATAGGATTGGTGGATCACCTTGGTCAGAAGATGAAATGGCGCCGAACCACTTACCAGCTGTTCTAACTTCTCGGCGAACTTCGTAGCCTCGGAACCTCGCGGCAGGAACACCATCCCGGGCTTGGTACAGAACTGCCCTGCCCCGAGCGTGAATGAGCCGTGTAATCCGGGAGCAATTGCATCGGCACGCTCGCGAAGAGCGCCTGGCAGAATGAAGACGGGATTGGTGCTGCTCATCTCGGCGTAGAAAGGAATCGGCTCCGGCCGAGATGCGGCCACATCCATCAGGATTCTTCCCGCTATGCGGGATCCCGTGAAGCCGCCCGCTTTCACGAGAGGATGCTTCATTAGAGTCGTTCCCACCTGAGTGCCGCTGCCAAACAGAAGCGAGAATACGCCTTCGGGCAGCCCGCACTGTCGCACTGCGTCCTGCAGGGCTCGGCCGACCAGTTCGCTGGTGCCGGGATGAGCGCCATGGGCCTTCACGATCACGGGATTGCCTGCGGCCAAGGCTGAGGCGGTATCTCCGCCAGCAACGGAAAAGGCCAGCGGGAAATTGCTGGCTCCGAACACGACCACCGGTCCAAGGGGGCGGAGCATCGAGCGGATGTCAGGCTTGGGAAGAGGCTTGCGATTGGGATCGGCACGATCGATTCGCGCGTTGACCCATGATCCTTCTTCCGCGACCTGCGCAAAGAGGCGGAGCTGAGCGCAGGTTCGCGCGGTCTCACTCTGCAGCCTAGCCTGGGGCAGCGCTGTTTCTTTGCCTGCGCGTTCCACGATGTCGGGTGCGACGGCTTCGATGTTTTCGGCGATCTTGCGCAAGAATGCGGCGCGTTCGCGTCCGGAAGTGTGACGGTATACCGGGAATGCCTGGGCTGCGAGTTGAACGGCGAGTTCAATTTCCTCCGCCGTGGGCGGAAAAAAGCCGGGCTCCAGAGATTGCCCAGTGGTTGGATCAGCGGCATGGTGCGGCTCTCCGCTGCCAGCTCCTTGGCGAAATCCGATAAGCGATCTTCCTGAAATTTTTACGGTGGACGCTAACATGGTTCACTTCCTCACTGATGTGGTTACGGTCGCGATTGGCGGCCGAGACTGCAACGCCGTTCGAATGATCTTCAACGTCTCCTCCAGTTCGCTCCCTGCTAACTGAAGACGCGGCGGGCGAACTCGAGCGTTGCCTCTTCCCAGCTCGCTCTGGACGAGTTTAATCAGCTGCACGAATTTTTGGACTGTGTCCATACGCAGCAGCGGCAAGAACCAACGATAGAGTTCGAAAGCGCGGTCTCGATCGCCGCTGATGCCGCACTCAACCAATTCCACCGACTCACGCGGGAGTGCATTCGCGAGTCCGGCGATCCAGCCGGTAGCGCCGACTGCTATGGCTTCGAGCACGGCGTCATCCACTCCCACCAGAATACTGAGACGATCCTCAAGCAAGGCGCGGATGGCAGAAACCCGCCGCGCGTCTGTGCTGGACTCTTTTACGGCTTCGAGGTTGGGGTATTCTGCCGCAAGTTCTGCAATCTGCTCGGGAAGGAAATCCGTTCCGTAGGCAACCGGATTGTTGTACAGCATGCAGGAAAGCGGAGAAGCCTGAAAGACCGAGGCGACGTGCGCTTTCATCTCGCGCCAGTCTCCCTGGTAGACATAAGGAGGGAGAACCATCAATCCCTCGCAACCCAGGTCGGCAGCTCCCTTGGCTAAAGATACCGCTTCGGACGTTGTCAGCGATGAGATCGCCGCGACGACCGGAGCGCGTCCGTTAATGGATCGGACACAGGTGCGCAGGATTTGCAATTTCTCGTCGTAGGACAAGGTGGCTCCTTCCCCTAGCGAGCCGAGTGCAACGATTCCGCTGCAGCCGTTCTCGAGCATCCAGCAGCAGTGTTCGCCGACCCAGCTGTGATCGATCGTCAGATCCTGGTTGAAGCTGGTTGTGATCGCGGGCATGACGCCCTTCCAATTCATCGATTGGCCTCCTCGAAGTTCGTGTGCTCGGACTCATCGGATCGCCCCGCACTCGCCAGACTGCTCACGCGAACGGGAAATACCGGGGGGCGAACCGAATCCGGATTCCAACCGAATAAAAATTCGGTGGCGGGTCCACAGATCCTGCCTTGGCACGGGCCCATGCCGCAGCGGGTGTGCAGCTTCGCCGCGCGCCAGCCACTGTGATCGCTAAGCCGGGAGTGCGGGACATCTTCGCATCGGCACACTATCGTATCCGGCGAGGCCAAGCTTCGGAGTTCATCCCGCAAAGAAAATGTGCGGTCCAAACGACGCGCGAAGCGTTGCCATTTCTCTCGTTCAGGGAACAGCCGCTGAGCTTCCTGCAGGCGATTAGAGGCCGCAAGTCCGGCAATCTCGCCCTCAATGAGGGACAACTCGAGTCCACCGATGCTGGTCGGCTCTCCGGCACAAAATACATCGGGCAGGGTCGTTTGCTGCAGGTCATCGACGTGCACAAAGCCGCCGCGGATCTGGCACCCAAGAAGTTCCGCTAATTCTGTGTTGGGGACCAGATGAAATCCGCAGGCCAGATAGTCGCAGGCGATATCTTCTGATTTTCCGTTGCGGGTGATGGTTACACTTTCAACGGTCGTCTGGCCATGCACCGCTGTGGGCCAGGCGTTGGCGGCAAAGGGAACGCCGGCGAGGTCTCGCTTGAGTTGCCGTGCCTGAGCAAGTTTCTGCCGATCTGTGAGCAGCGTCAGGCCGAAGCGCGCGAGCTTGCTCCAGGAAGCCTGTTCGCAGATGATTGGGATCTCGGCCGCATGACTTCGCAAGTAGGCTGCTACGGCGAGCAGGAGAGGCCCGGTTCCAGCGACGACCACGCGCTTGCCCCGAATCGGCAGGCCAGCTTTGACCATGGCCTGGAGCCCGCCCGCACCCATGACGTTGGGCAAGGTCCATCCCGGAAATGGCAGGAATCTTTCGCGTGCTCCCGTTGCCAGTACAAGTTTTCGATATGCGAGTTGGAGGATGTCGTTATCCCGCTCGGCGAGGAGCAAGACGGGCTCAGGCTGGTCGAAAACGCGCGTTCCGCAGAGCACGGAGGCATTCGCTTTTTGCAGGCGATGGTGCCACTCCGCAACGGGCTCTGCCGCGCTTTCTGTCCGTGCGCGCCTCCAAATCTGGCCACCGGTGGTCGCGTTGTCGTCCACAATCCCAGTCGCGGCGCCTGACTCTGCCGCACGAACTGCGGCTGCAATTCCTGCGGGGCCTGCACCCACAACGAGAATGTCGAAGCTTTGCGGCAATCTTCTATACCTCGGACGTCACTTCCATGCCCGGCTCGCATGGGCTTTGACAGCTGCGGCAGTGCGGTATTCCGTTAATCGTCACCCGGCATTCGAAACAGATGCCCATCCCACATAACGGCCCGCGGGGTTCCCCCGTAACGGAAATTCTGCAGGGCTGACCAGCGAGAGCGATGGCTACAGCAACCGTTGTGCCTGACGGGACACAGATCGATGCGCCATTCACCTTCAATGAAACCTGGTCAGGCATGCGCGTGCTCCTTGCTGGCGCGAGATGGGAGATAGGGCTCGATGGGAATTTCGGGTTTTGCTCCTGTGATTTGATTGACCAGAATTCTGGCGGTTGCCAACGACGTGGTGATTCCCAGGCCTTCGTGTCCGGTGGCGAGGAACACCGATGGGTCACCGGGCCACGGTCCGATCAGGGGCAACTTGTCGGGCGTGGCGGCGCGAAATCCTGTCCAGATGCGAATCGCGGAGAGTTGTCCAAGCCATGGCATGTATTCCTGGGCGCGCTGCAGCATGCGGACGATCATCTCCTGGTCTACTTCCTTGTGCTCCGCTCCGAACTGCCGCGACGAACCGATCAGGATCTGTCCAGTGCGGCGAGGCTGTACGTTGAAGGCTACCGAATCGCTGGCGACGGAATGCGCGCTCTTTAGATATCCCAACTCGACCAGTTGATGCCGAAGAAAAGCGGGATAACGATCGGTGATCACGAGATGCCCTTTGCGCTTCTTCACGTCGATTCCGGGGGTGAGTTCTGCCGACCAGGCTCCGGCCGCATTGATAATGATTTCCGCCGTGAGTTGAAGGCCATCGCTGAGCAGCACGCGACCTTTCCCGAGGGTTGAGACTGAGGCTCCCAAAGCCAGCTTCGCGCCATGCTGCTGTGCGCGCTGCATGAGGAAGCGCGCGGCACACGGCGGATAAAGGACCGCGTCCTCGGGCACTAAGAGACCGCCCTGCAATCCGTCGCGCAGCTTCGGTTCAGCTTGCTTCAGGCGCTTTCCATCCAGGATCTCGGTGGGAACTCCGCGAGCCCCGTAAAAATCGTGCTTGCGCCGCACCTCGGCCATTTGCTGTTCATCGGCTGCGACCCAGATGGTGCCACACTGGTCGTATTCAACGTCTGCGGGCAAATCGTTCCGGAGAGCCTGCCAGAGTTGCTGAGAGTACCGGGCCAAGGCGAACTGCGCCTCGGAATCATCCATTACTACGATATGGCCCATTCCGGCGGCAGTCGCGCCGCTGCCTACGACCTCGCGATCGACCACGGCAACCCGCAGGCTGCGGCGGGCAAACTCGTCCGCACAGGCGGCGCCTACAATTCCGGCGCCCACAATCACTACGTCGTAAATCGCGTTGGTCACGGTTTCAGCTTTGCGAGGCGTATTTCGAACTAGTGTATACAACGTCGCTCGGGAGGGCTGCGTCCTTACCTGACAAACGCGCTTTACCACAGAGGCCACAGAGGACCACAGGGGAATTCCCTGCGCGCGTGCTGGCTTTGACAAACAATGGCTCCTTCGATGTAATGACAGTTCGCCAGAAAGCCAGCGTTTATCTCGTCCGCTTGGGAGAAAATCCAGCCGCATGTTCCTGGAGAAATTACGCAAGGAAGTACTGGAAGCGAATCTCGAACTGGTGCGGCGGGGGCTCGTCCTCTATACCTTCGGCAATGCGAGCGGAATTGACCGGGAGAGTGGGCGGGTGGCCATCAAGCCAAGCGGCGTTCCCTACGAGGAGCTGACGCCCGACCAGATGGTGATTTCCGATCTGGACGGAAACATCGTCGAGGGAAAGCTTCGGCCATCTTCGGATCTGCCGACCCATCTGGAACTTTACCGACATTTTCCTCACATCGGCGGAGTGGCGCACACGCACTCTGAATATGCGACGGCGTGGGCACAGGCGGAGAGACCGATTCCCTGCTTTGGGACCACCCATGCCGACTACTTCCACGGCGAGGTGCCAGTAACCGCTCGGCTGAGTTCGTCCCAGATCAAGAGCGAGTACGAGCACGAAACCGGGGTTGCCATTTGTGAACGTTTTCGCAGCCTTGATCCGGATCGGATTTCGGCCGTGCTGGTGGCTGGACACGCTCCGTTCTGCTGGGGACCGAGTCCGGGTGAAGCTGCTCATAATGCCGTGACTCTGGAATATATAGCGCGCATGGCGTATCACACGCTGATAATTAACGCCGAGTCGCAGCCTCTCATGCGCGAACTGCACGACAAACACTTCCTTCGCAAGCACGGTCAGAATGCTTATTACGGGCAGGTGAAGAAATGATCCAGTGGCGCGGCAGCAGACTACTGGCGGACGCGAGGCCCTAAGCCATGGCAATTGTGGCAGGAGTGGATTTCGGCACGCTCAGCGTGCGCGTCTCCATCGTAGACAGCGAACGAGGAATCCTGGCGTCCGCAATTTCCGAATATCCTCTGCACCGCAAGCGTGAAGATCCTGAGTTTGCGACGCAATCACACGAAGATCACATGCGGGCGCTGGCAGAGGCCACGCGCCAGGCAGTGAGCGCCGCTGGCATTTCGGGTGACCAGGTGCAGTCGATTGCGCTGGATACTACTGGCTCCAGCGTGGTCCCGGTCGATAATCAGATGCGGCCACTGAACGAGTATTACCTGTGGTGCGATCATCGATCCAAAAAGGAAGCGGCGGAGATAACGGAACTGGCGCATCGCGAAAAGCTGGAAGCGATTGAATGGTGCGGCGGAGTTTATTCGTCGGAGTGGGGATTTTCCAAGCTGCTGCACTGGCTGCGGCACAATCCTGAAAAGCGCGAGAAGTTTGCCAGCGCCTTTGAGCACTGCGACATGGTTGCGGCGACGCTCTGCGGAATTAAAAACCCGGCACAAGTGAAACGAAGCGTCTGCGCGATGGGGCACAAATGGATGTGGAATCCGGCACTCGGGGGACTGCCACCGGTGAGCTTCTTGGCCAAAGTCGATCCCTTGCTCAGCGGGGTGCGCGCGAAATTGCAAGGAGAGTACGCCACCTCTGACAAGATCGCCGGAACTTTATCCTCTGAGTGGGCGCAAAAGCTGGGACTACGGCCTGGCATTCCTATCCCCGTGGGAGCGTTTGACGCACACTGGGATGCGATCGGAGCGGGCGCGAAGGAAGGCGATGTGGTCAACGTGGTGGGAACGTCGACCTGCATCATTGCTTATGCTCCGAAGGCGCAGTTAGTTCCGGGCGTGTGCGGAGTTGTTCCGGGCAGTGTGCATCCAGCGTTCACCGGCATTGAAGCAGGGCTATCGGCGACGGGGGACATCTTCAGCGCGATTGCTCGACGCGCCAATACGACTGTCGAAGAACTAAGTAAGGGTTTGGAGAAATACAGCGCCGGTCAAACCGGACTGCTGCGAATGACTTGGGACAATGGCGATCGCACGGTGCTGGTCAATCCGAATCTCGGCGGAATGACGCTGGGCTGGAACCTGCAGCATACGGCGCAGGACGAATTGTTCGCGGCGATTGAAGGTACTGCGTTCCATACACGCGTCATTCTCGATCGCATGAGCGAACATGGAGCGCCTACCAAACGCGTCATTAACGGCGGCGGCATACCGCAGAATAACCCGGTGTTAAACCAGGTCTATGCCAACGTGCTGCGGCGGCCCGTGCTGGTGCCAAGCAGTAAAGTGACCGGACTGGGCTCTGCCATTTTTGCATTTATGGCGGCGGGAGTTTTCTCGTCGATTGATGAGGCCCAGCAGCGCGTTTGTCCGTCACACACGGTTTATGAACCGCAGCCTGAAGCCGAGTCCTCGTATCGTGAACTGTACGAACTTTACCGGAAGGTCTATTTTGAGTTTGGCAGTCCGCAGAGCCCAGGAGGGTTTGGACATCTTTTGCCGACGCTAATGCGAATCGCGCGTAACGCCTGATTCGTTACAGCTACTGCTTCTTCTGAATGAACCTGCGCCGCCCCGCGTGCGAGCTGGCATCCTGCTTGATCTCGTCGTACTTGAGACAAGAGATGGATCCGTCCACTTCGAGCACAGCCAGCGCGGTCTGATCGATGGCGTTGATTCCGTGCTCGCGCAAAGCGCGTTGCAATTCATCCACGCTGACGTGTTCCTTTGCCATGTGGGATTCGATGGTCTTGCCGTCGTGAATCAGCAAGGTGGGCTGGCCCTGGATCAAGCGGCGGAAACGGCGGTTGGTTCCGGAAAGCTCGGCAACGAAGTAGTTGAGGACGAGCAGGGTGCAAGCCGCAATGGCGCCGCCCGCCAGCGAGGTATCGGGCCCGGTCATCGCGTTTTGCACGGAGTTGGAGAGCAGGAGAAGCAGCGTAAGATCGAACGGGGTCATTTGTCCGACCTCACGCTTGCCGCTTAAACGAACGCCGAGCAGGACCAGCAGGTAGATTATGCCGGTGCGAACTACGATTTGGAGCAGAACGTGACTGCCCGGGAAGAGCACTCCCCTCAATTGCCGCTACCGGTCACGCCTCCCGCCGTAACCGGCACGGGGGCATTCTTGGGCGTGCTGAGGTATCCCGTCGCTTTGTTCTTTTCCACCGTCCAGATCACCAGTTCGAAAAGCATGTGATCCCGGCCCGAGTAGAACTGAATGGGCTCGGAGACATTGCGATCCTTCTTTTCGATGGTCTTGTCGTCGGCGGTTACGTTCAAAGTGAACTTGCCCTTTTTGGCATCGGTCTTTCTGAGCTGCAGACTGACGGTGGAAACCGGCTGCGGCTTCGCTCCTTTGAGCAGCGTGAACTCGTAGTAGTTCCGGTCGCCTTTGTGCTTGAGGACTTCGAGATCAGAGCGAGTGTTGGCGATGAGGCCACTCTGCATTCCCAGGTCTCCGACGGCGCCCTGCAACTTGGCTTTGGTAGCTTCCAGATCGGCCTTCGTGGATGCGACGTCCGTCTTCACGCCGCCCACGTCGGTCCTCACGCCCGCGATGTCGCCGGAAACTGCTTGGATCGATTCCTGCTGCTGCTTCTCTAAACGGGCGGCAGCGGCTTTCTGTTCGGCCAATAACTGGGCAGTGCGCTGCGCCAGCTCCTTCTTCGTCATCCCAGCTTGGCGGGCCAGAGTTTCTTCCTGCCCTTCGGCCGTCTGCATGCGGTTCTGCAGTTCCTTGACTTGCGCCTGGCTGGCGGCGAGGTCCTGGTTCAGATGCTGGATAGACGTATGCGTCAGATAGGTGGAGTATCCGAATGCACCCACGACTACAATCGCCAATATCAGCAGAATCCATTTACCCGCATTCGACTGCGGTTCCATCTGCATGTGTTCGCCTTGGTCGGCCATACCTTCTTCCTCCTTTAGGAAGCGGAACGGATGAATTGCACTAGGGGTAATTTAATTCTTCAGCAGGGCTACCTGAGTGTCAATTGGCTCATAAGATGCGGATTGTACGCTGCGGCGATGCTTGGGGCTCCTCGGGCGTGCCGCTCGCTTCGCTTCGCGGGACAGCCCAAGGGGCTATCTCTACGTGGGCTCAGGGTACGTGTGCTCAGGCGGATTATAGATTGTGGGCTTAAACCGGTTTTGTGACCTCCGGAACTCTGGGTTATGACTGGGGTAACGGTTCCCCTCTAGAGCGCGCTGGCTAGTTCGGCGCGGCGATGCCGCTCCGGCGTCTTCTTCTTGATCGCCATCAACTCGATGGCTTTGTGCGCAATGTGTTCGGCGCTGACTTCAAATTCCTTAATGAGTTCCCAGGGTGCACCCGAGTCTCCGAAGCGGTCTTTGACCCCGATGGCGCCGGTGATCACGGGTACTCCGTAGAGTTCCGGGCTCTCGGTCAAAATGCCGCTAACCCGCCAGGCCAAGGCACCGATCTGGTGCTCTTCGGCGGTGACGATCACTCCGGTGTCGCGCGCGGCCCGCAGAATTGCTTCGGCGTCGACGGGTTTCAGCGTATGCAGGTTGAGGACACGGGTCTCATAGCCGAATTCTTTCTTCAGGATGTACGCTGCCCGCATCGCCTCCGGAACCATCGGGCCGCAGGCAATGATGCTGAGGTCTTCGTCCTCGTTCTTATAGGAACCGGCGAGTACGGTCTCGAAGGCATCCAGGAAACTGGCTTGTTCCCTTCGCAGGCGGATGACGTTCGCTTTCCCGAACACAAAGGGAGTCTTCTCGTCGGTGACGATGGGCGTGGCCTCGCGCGCAAAGCGTATGTACTTCGGGCCTTGGTGTTCGAGGAGCAGGTAGTCCGTGGCTTTGCGGGTCTCAACGATGTCGCAGGGGACAACCACGGACATATTGGGCAGGCCTTGCATGGCAAACAGATCTTCCAAGGCCTGGTGGGTCGCGCCGTCCGGTCCGACCGAGACTCCTCCGTGGGCGCCGGCTATCATCACATTGAAGTTTCCGTAGCATACGGAGGTACGGATCTGGTCGAGGTTGCGGGCGGCAGCAAAGGTCGCGTAGGTGCCCAGGACAGGCAACTTCCCTTCCCGCGCCAATCCTGCTGCGGCTGAGGTTGCCGATTGCTCCGCGATGCCCATGCTGATCCAGCGTTTCTTCCGCTGCGGCTTGCCGGCATAAAAGTCGCTGATGGTGATGGAACCAGAAATATCCAGGCCTAGACAAACTACGCGCTCGTCGTCGCCGTTGGCGGCGAGCGACTGGCCGAAACCCTTGCGCGTCGGCTCCATTTTCACCTTCATCTGCTCGCCCGAATTCCACCAGTAATCGCGAGTGAACTTGGGCATTTTCGCCGCCAGCTTCCGATCGATTTCCTTTTGATAGGCGTTCGCTCTATCCAGCAGTCGATAGGGCAAAATCCGGCGAACGCAAGGCCCAGGTAGAGGCTCGGAGCCTTGTGCCCGGTGGACCAGATGATGCGGTCACGGTCGGCCCAGTTGGGATTCCGAGGATCATGATTGGCGATTTCCAGGTACAACGCCGCCGTGATGTCCATGATGGATAAGGTACCGCCGGCGTGCCCCGACCCCGCGGCATGCAGCGCGACCAGGTCGTAAGCGCGCATGAGGTTTGCGGAATCTTTAAGTTCTTGAGTGGAATAATGGCGGAGAATTTTGCCACTTTTGGAGTCGGTCAGGGCCATGTGCTTCCCCTTTCGCGAACCGGTTCGACCGGCACACGGGACGTGCTCCACTGAGGCTATCGAGGGAAAATGGGCCAGGCTGTGATTGCGATCACATTCGCGGGTGAGGCGGACCGAGTCAGTCGTGCGCGAAAATCCCCACGTCTCGCAACGGCGGCGAGACATGGGGCACCCCGACATCCGCAAGTACAGGAATGTACTTACGTCGTGTCATTCGAATTGCCAACGCGTTGATCGGTTTTGGAAATATTTCTCCCACAGGGCAAACACAACCCTGGGTCGCACCGCGAAGACGGGTTCCTTCATGGATAGAATGCCCTCCTCCATAGAGGACATATCCCACTTGTACTTGCGCTCGTAGGGAGCTAAGAACTTTTTGCGGGCGGGGAGATCGGCAATCTCGGCCACTCCTTCCATGACGATGGCTTCACTGGCGTCTTCTGTGCAGATGACGCAATGTGGATTTGCGCTCAGATTTCTGGCCTTGCGCGAGGTGGTGCCGGTGCTGAAGAGGAATCTGCCGTCCTGCCAGAGGCCCCAGACGACCATGGTGTGTGGGGAACCGTCGGGCTTGACTGTTGTGATCCAGTAGTTATGCGATTTTTTCAGGCGCTGCTCGGCCCAGGACCAGGACACGAGTCCCTTGCTGCCTTTCGGGAAACCATAGCCGGGGGTTTTTAGGTGGCTGGATTTTGGAGCACTCTTGGACTTTTTTTTCGGCATTGACTCTCCAGACATTCACCACAGAGGGCACAGAGGATCACAGGGGACTTACATCAGAGATTCTTGCTTGTCCATTGGTCGATACGATCTAGCGCCTGCTGCAGGTTTTCCAGGGAATTGGCCACGCTGAAGCGGAGATAGCCTTCTCCGAATTCGCCGAAAGCAGTGCCTGAGAGTGCGGCAACGCCCGCCTGTTCCAAAAGAGCATCGGCCAGGGGCTTGGATTTCCATCCCGTTTGCTTGATGTTGGGGAATACATAGAACGCGCCTTTGGGCATGCGGCAGGAGAAGCCTTTGATCTTGTTGAGCCCGGCCACAAAAACATCGCGGCGTCGCTGAAACTCGTCACGCATACCGTCGACAGAACTCTGATCTCCCTTGATGGCCTCGACTCCGGCGATCTGGGTGAAGCTGGCCGTGCAGGAATTCGAGTTCGTCATCAGTCGGGTCATGTGCGTGGCCAGGTCGGGGCGCATCACGCCGTATCCCATGCGCCATCCGGTCATGGCGTAGGTCTTGGAGAAGCCATCCAGCAGGATGGTGCGCTCCTGCATGCCGGGAACCGACATGATGGAGAAGTGCTGCCCGCCGTCAAAAAGCAGCCGGCTGTAGATTTCGTCAGAAAGCACCATGATGTTGCGATCGCCAATGACCTGCGCGATGCGCTCGATATCGGTGCGGTTGAGCACTCCTCCCGTGGGATTCTGCGGGGAGTTGATGATGATCAGCCGGGTGCGGTCGTTGATCAGAGAGGCTAGTTCGTCGACGTCGAGGGAGAAGTCGCGTTCCTCGCGCAACTGGATCGGCACCGCCCGGCCGCCTACATAATTGATCATCGACTCGTAAATCGGGAAGCCGGGATTGGGATAGATGACCTCGTCGCCCTCATCAATCAGGGACAGAATGGTGAAGAAGATGATCGGCTTGCCACCGGGGACGACCACTACTTCATCGCTGGTCACCTTCACACCGCGAGTGCGGCTGACGTATTCGGCGATGGCTTGGCGCAGTTCCGGCTGACCGGCCGAAGGACCATAGTGGGTCCAGCCTTTGCGCAGCGCTGTGATGCCCGCCTCCACCACATTTGAAGGCGTATCGAAGTCGGGCTCACCGATTTCCAGATGGATAATGCTTCGTCCCTGGCGCTCCAGCGCTCGGGCTTTGTTCAGAACCTCAAAAGCCGTTTCGGTGCCGAGTCGGGACATGCGGCGGGCAAGTTGCAGTTCGTGGACGGTGGCTCTCTCCATGGCAGGAAGACTCCTGAGAAGGGCAAACGGTGCATTATACCCCCGTCCCAGCGGGTTGCCAGTGACGTGAGCAGGGGTCCTATGGCGGGTGGGGCGCTCAAACCCGGACATTCTGAGAGGCTGTCCCTACGCGGATCGGAAGACGTGATTATTCCGAGACGCTGTGCTCTTCGTTTTGGGCGCGGAGGACACGATCGATCGAATACGGAGCGCGCCGGCTGGGCTCGTGATAGTGGCGGACCTGCATTTCGCCAAGAAGGCCGATCGCCAGCAGATTGAGTCCGCCGAGCAGGAGACCCATGGCGGCCATCATCAGCGGACCGTGGGTCGACATGATGGGCACGTTGCGCAGGAATTTTTCGAGTCCGAGCCAGAACACAACGCCGCTGCCGCTCGTGATGCTGAGCATCCCGATGGTTCCAAAAAAGTGCAAAGGGCGAGAGAGGTACTTCAGCAGAAACCGGATGGTCAGCAGGTCAAAGAAGACGCGGAACGTCCGGGTGATGCCGTAGTGCGAGATGCCGCGTTCGCGGTTCACGTTGCGAATGGGAACTTCGCAGATCGTAGCGCCGTGCCAAGAGGCCAAGGCTGGAATGAAGCGGTGCAGTTCGCCGTAGAGCGGAACTTGCTCAAGAATATCGCGGCGATACGCTTTGAAGGTGGTGCCAAAATCGTGGATATCGACGCCGCTGATCTTGGCCATCATCCAGTTGGCAATACGCGAAGGAATGCGGCGCATCCAGAAATTGTCGACCCGGACCTTGCGCCAACCGCTGACGATGTCGTAACCGGCCGCAATCTTCTCCAGAAAGATCGGGATGTCATTGGGATCGTGCTGCAGATCGCCGTCCATGGCGATGATGTACTCGCCGCGGGCGTGATCGAAACCCGCCGCCAAGCCCGCAGTCTGGCCAAAATTGCGGCGCAGCTTTACCACCGTGACCCGGCTGTCCACAGCCGCGATCTCACGCAGCATGGCGAAGGTCTGGTCGCCGGAGCCGTCGTCTACTAAAACGATTTCGAAGCTCTCGCCGTGAGCCTCCATGACAGCCTTCAGGCGGTCGTAGAGGTCGGTTACGTTCTCTTGCTCATTGTGGAGAGGGACGACTATGGAGTACTTGGGCACGGTCTTTTGATTATAAACGAGGGCACTCGCGTTGTAGACGCCATGCTTGACTGTGTTTCCCCTTAGTAACCTTACTGTGAACATTCCGACTACTACAGAGATCACTGCGGGCCCCACGGTGTTATGCCCACGTCTCGCAACATCGGCGAGACATAGGGCACCCCGTCGTCCGCTGTCCCCTACAGCTTTGAGCGCAGCATGCTGATTACGTCGTCGGAGGTAATTACACCGGTCAACTTATTCTGCTGATTGACTACGGGCAGGGTCTGCAGGTTGTACTTGTCGAAAAGCTCAGCGACTTCATTATCTTCTACCCCCTCGTGAGCAAAGACGAGGGGCTCTTGCGTGAGGGAAAGCATGGGAGTGTCAGGCGGGGCGAGAACGATGCGGGCGAGCGGAACCGCGCCGACCAGAGTTCCATTCGAATCGACCAGGTAAATGGTACTAACCACTTCGACGCCACCTTCGAATTCCCGCAGTGAGTCGATCGCATTCTGCACTGTGGCATGGACCGGCAGGCCCAGGAAATCCGTGGTCATGCGGCCGGCAGCGGTTTCTTCCCTATGCTCCAGCAGTTCGACGACGTCGTGCTGCGCCTCTGGCTCCATCTGCACCAGAATCTGCTCGGTACGATCTTCGGGAAGATCGGCCAGCAGGTCGGCGGCAGCGTCGGGATCCATCTCCTCCACGATGTCGGCGGCCTTGCCGGAATCCAGGGACTCCACGATTGCCTTCTGAACCCTGGGTTCGACTTCCTCGAGGGCCTCAGCAGCGGTTTCCTCATCCAAGGTCTGGAACACTGCCTGGCGTTCGTCGGGAGCCAACTCTTCGACAATGTCGGCGATGTCTGCGGGATGCAGTTTGGCCAAACCTTCGTGGGAGATTTTCAACTTCACCCGCCGGGCGGGATCGGTCTCGATCAGGTCCACGAAATCCCAGGGGATACTGCGAGGAGGAATCTTGCCCAGCAGAACCTGTAGCGCGGCTTTGGGAGCCACTCCGCGTAAAAGCCGGCGTATCGCTCCACGCGCCCCCACGTCGACCGAATGAACCCGAAGTGAGGGCCACGCGCCCTTATCTTTTTGCGTGTCGAACTCGAGATCGACGTCATTGACCCGGACGACTTTGCGGCCATTCACATCAATGACCTGCTGATCCAGCAGGTCGCGCTCTAACAGAAAGAGGCCCTCCGTGCCATTGATGGCTGCCCATTCTCCGGCGGCCGTTTTGGCGCGAATGCCGCCATTGATTGCAGCTATGGCGGAAAAAGGCAGGACGCGATTGCCCGAACGCGTTTTCACGATCAGCGATGCCACTCTTGATCGATCCTCCTGCGGAGCAATCGTCACCTCGCGCACCCGTCCCGCCGCGCCCGACGGGTCATAGACCGTGGCGCCCAAGAGTTCGGTCAGGGCAAGAGTTGTCATCCCGCTAGAGAATAAACAAGTCCTGGATTAGGCGAAATGACTTTATGCATGCCGCGCAACAATATTTCTTAATCCAGGCAAAGTTTGGGAAAGGCCTCGTACTTACGTGGGTTCCATCGGCGTGCAAACTGGAGGACCTCGTATAATCACAAAGACCCGCCGTGCGCCTCATTTTTGACATCTTCGGCCAAACGCTCCGCACTTTGTGGGCGCATAAATTGCGTTCTTTCCTCACCATGTTTGGGATCGCATGGGGGGTTGGATCCCTGCTGCTGCTGGTCGGTCTGGGGGAGGGCTTCCGGTCTGGGAACCGCAAGCAGTTCGACTCTATCGGCGAAAACGTAATGTTCATCTGGTCAGGGCGCGCTCCGGTCATGAACGGCAGTTTTACGGCCTTGCGCCAGTACTACCTGACCTACCGCGATTTTGAGGACATTGCGTCGGAGTGCCCAAGCGTGGGGGCCGCCGCGCCTGCCATTTCGCGCGGCGACATTCGCGCAGTCAGTGATTTCTACCAGGCCAGCGGGCAGATCGCAGGCGTACCCGCAAACTTCAACCAGATCCGCAATCTTCCAATGAACGAGGGGCGCTGGATCAATGAACTGGACGATATCCAGAAGCGCACAGTCATTGTCATCGGCGATGAGGTTCGGCGGACGCTTTTTCCCGGACGACCCGCGGTGGGCGCAACCATCCTGCTGAATGGTATTCGCTTCACCGTAATCGGGACACTGCAAAAGGTTGGGCATGGCGACAACATGAACATGAACCTCCGCAGCTTTGTTCCGTTTCACGCGATGCAGAATTATTTCCGGCCGCTCAATGCGGGGATTGCGACCGACACGATCTCGTTCATCAATTACCAGCCTCGATCGCGCGCGTTGCACGAAGCGGCAAAACAGGAAGTACATAAGATCATCGCGCGCAACCACGGATTCGACCCCAATAATCCTGATTCATTCGACGAGTGGGACACGATCAAGACCGTGGATCAGATCGGCAAGATCTTCGATGCCATGAACATGTTCCTGGGGAGCGTGGGGTTGATTACGCTGGCGTTGGGCGCAATCGGCATTATCAACATCATGCTGGTAGCGGTGGCCGACCGCACACGCGAGATCGGATTGCGTAAAGCCATTGGCGCAACCAACAGCAGCATTATGTTTCAGTTCTTCGTGGAGGGAGCATTCCTGACTATGATGAGCGGCGGCATCGGGATCGCCGGAGCAGCTGGGCTGATGGCCTTGCTGTCAGGCGTCGATTTGGGTGGCGGGTTCGACCCGCCGAAACTGGTCGCGTCCACTGCGGCGCTGGCTGTTATCTCGCTGGGAATTGCAGGAGTTGCCGCTGGTCTGTATCCTGCTCGCCGTGCTGCACTGCTTGAGCCCGTGGAGGCGTTGCGCAAGGAATAATATGTACCGCGACCTTTTCAAGCAGGCTTATTCCGCGATGCGCCACGATGTGCGCAAGACTGTGCTCACCATGGCAGGCATGGCGTGGGGCATTGCCACCGTCGTCCTTCTTCTCTCTTACGGCAACGGCTTCGGGAAAGCGATTGAAGTTATTTTCCAGAGCTTCGGGGCGACAGCAGTGGGCGTGTTCCCCGGGCGAACATCGCAGCAGGCCGGAGGTAATAAAGCGGGCGTGCAGATCCGCTTCACCAATGACGATGTCGAACTGCTGCGCAACAATCTTCCACTTTGCAAGCACGTCGTGCGCATGTTGCAGAAAGATTCCGTGGTTCAGAACAACAACCGTTCCTTCAGCTTTCCCGTCATGGGACTCGATCCGCAAATCCAGGCGATCTGGAACCTCGATATTTCCGAAGGACGTTTCCTGGACGATGCCGACAACATGCAACACGGTCTGGTTGCGGTGATTGCGTCACAAGCCCGCGACAAGCTCTTTTCGGGAATGCCGGCAGTGGGCGAGTCGATCCGCATCGATGGCGTCAACTTCGAGGTAGTTGGCGTAGGTGCGCCGCGGATGCAGGAAGGCGACAACGACAACAACCGGGTCATCTATATTCCTTATACTTCCGCCGACGTGATCAAGGATAACCACTACGTCGATGGAATCTGGCTCGACTCCCTTGGCCTGGATCACGCAAAAATGGACAAGGTGATTCGCGGTACGCTGGGCACGGCCCATAACTTCAAGCCGGATGATCAGCGCGCCATTTTCGTTTTCGATGCCCAAAAGCAGCTTTCGCAGTTTGGCATCATCATCACAGCCTTGAAAGTTCTGCTGGCGTTTATCGGGACAGTGACGCTCGGGATTGGCGGGGTTGGGTTGATGAATATCATGCTGGTCTCTGTAACCCAGCGAACCAGAGAAATCGGGGTGGAAAAAGCCCTGGGTGCGCGCCGTCACGACATCTTGATCCAGTTCCTTGCCGAGGCCATGGTCATTACCGCGGTCGGGGGGTTGCTCGGAATCTTCATGTCGTATGCCGTGTCGATCCTGGCGGGACGCATCACGTTCTACAGCGCGCTCGCCCAACACGCCGAAGCAGCAGACATTCGACTGATCGTTTCGCCCATGATCCTGGTCGTAGCCACGGGTATTCTGGGACTCGTGGGAATTGTAAGCGGCATGATCCCGGCCATGCGCGCCGCCAATCTGGATCCCATCGAAGCTCTGCGCTACGAATAGGGGCCATGCCGGACGACATTCTAAACGTGCCGCCGCCACCGCCTGACCAGCGCGTCGCGTACGGATCAGATCCCAATCAGTTCCTGGACCTGCGGTTTCCGGCGTCGAAACGAAAGAGTTCAGGAACGCTTGTGATTAACATTCACGGCGGATTCTGGCGCGCTAAGTACGATTTGGCTCATGCCGGACATCTCTGCGCCGCGCTACAGGCGAGTGGAATTGCAACCGCAAATGTCGAATACCGGCGCGTCGGCAATCACGGCGGCGGCTGGCCGGGAAGCTTTGCTGACATTTGCTCCGCCCATCAATTCCTGCTGCAGAACGCAGACGCTTACCGCATCGATTCGAACCGGTTGGTGGTGATGGGACATTCCGCGGGCGGGCAACTCGCATTGTGCCTGGCCGCTCATGAACCCGCGCTGCACGGAGTCATATCGCTGGCGGGAGTGGTTGACCTGCGGCGCGCTTACGATCTTCACCTGAGCAACGACGCGGTGGTGGAATTTCTTGGCGGTACGCCGAGCGAAGTTCCTGAGTTGTACCGCCAAGCCGATCCTATGCAGCTCTCCATCCGGCCGCAGCAGTGGCTGATTCACGGGCAGGCCGATGACACGGTGCCTCCGGCATTCAGCCGCGATTATGTCACTGCCAAACACGGCAAGAGGAAGGAAGATGCTCGCCTGACCGAGATCGCTGGAGCTAACCATATGGATCTTATCGATCCACGTTCTGCCGCCTGGAAACAGGTAGAACAGAGAGTACTTCAATTGACTGCATAAGCACTTTCCGGGCCGATCCAGGGCAATGAAGTTCCCAAGCGAGAATCCCTTATAATCGTCGGTCACACGAGAGAGGAACCTTTGCCCTTCGACGACCTCCGCCAGTGGATCGCCGCCCTTGACCGCGCCGGTCAATTGAAACGCATTCAGACCGAAGTCGATCCCATTCTCGAAGTCGCTGAAATCACCGACCGGGTCTCCAAGAGCCGCGATGCCAGAGGGAATCGGGGAGGCGCTGCCCTGTTATTTCAGAATCTGAAAGGCCACCGTGGTTCGCAGCTACTGATCAATCAGTTCGGTTCGGAAGCGCGGATGAAGCTCGCGGTGGGAGTGAATTCGTACGACGAAATTGCCGCCCGTATTCGGATGTTCATGGATGTGAAATCCCCACAGGGATTTCTGGACAAGCTTAAGATGCTGCCCCTGCTTACCGAAGCCGGCAAGTTTTTTCCCCGAACGGTGAACGGAGGCTCCTGCAAGGAGGTGATCAAGCGCGAGAATCTCTCGGTGCTCGAATTCCCTGTCCTGCAGTGCTGGCCGAAGGATGCGGGACGATTCATTACCCTGCCCTGCGTGACTACTCGCGACCCGAGATCGGGAAAGCGCAACCTGGGAATGTACCGCATGCAGGTCTACGACGAGCACACCACCGGGATGCACTGGCAGAGGCAGAAAGTAGCCGCCGAACACGCGCGCGAGCGCATGCGCGCCGCGGTCGAAGGCAGGGCCGCGGCCGTGGACATCATGGCGCGCAGCTCAGGCGGCAGTGTGCTGGCCGGGGGCACGCGGCCGTCGGGGAAGATGGAAGTGGCGGTTGCGATTGGAACCGACCCGGCCGTAACGTTTTCGGCGATCGTTCCGGCTCCTCCGGATATCGAGGAGTATTTGATCGCCGGGTTCTTGCGCGGAGCTCCGGTCGAACTGGTGAAGTGTGAGAGTGTCGATCTCGAAGTGCCCGCCAGCAGTGAGATTGTCCTTGAGGGTTACGTCAATCTGGACGAACTGCGGCCCGAGGGACCCTTTGGGGATCACACCGGCTTCTACTCGCTCGAGGACCTTTATCCGGTCTTCCATATCACTTGCATCACGCACCGCAAGGATCCTATTTACGCCACGACCATTGTGGGCAAGCCACCGCAAGAAGACGCTTACATGGGAAAAGCAGTCGAACGCATATTCCTGCCGCTGATGAAGCTGACCATCCCCGAGCTGGTTGACATCAATCTTCCTGCCGAAGGCGTGTTCCACAATCTCATGATCGTGTCGATCAAGAAGTCATACCCGGGGCAGGCGCGCAAAGTGATGAACGCGATTTGGTCACTGGGGCAGGCGATGTTCACGAAATGCATCGTGGTGGTCGATGAAGATGTGGATGTGCAGGATTTGGCCGACCTAACTTTGAAAGTCTTCAACCATATCGATCCCGAACGCGATATTCAATTCACGCTGGGACCTGTCGATTCTCTTGATCATGCGAGCCGGTTACCGAATTTTGGCTCCAAGATGGGGATCGATGCCACGCGCAAGTGGACCAGCGAAGGCTTTTCGCGCCCATGGCCGGACGAGATTGTGATGGATTCCAAAACCAGAGCTTTGGTCGAAAGCAAGTGGAAGGCCCTCGCCAAAGAGCTGGGGCTGGAGTGAGGCGGATCAGTCCTCGACTTTGATTTTCGCCGACGATCCCTAGTGCCACAGCCCGAACAGCCTGCGCGAACCCCACAGCGCGCCGCAACCGAACACTACGACGAAGAACAGATTCAGCCAGTGCTCGGTTGTACTTGCCTTGCTCCAGCCCTGGAGCACGGCAAACAGTCATATGAAGAAAAAGACTATGGCCAGCACGGCGATGCTCTTCAACAGCATGGGCAACTCCTCAGAACAGCTCTGATTCTTCCTGATGTTGACACTCTGGGCTGTCAAAGCGCAGTGATGATGGTCACGGGCTTTTACCAGACCTCAGACCTGTCGAGCTTCGCTGCGACTGGACAGCCGATGGCGGCTGTCCCTACATGCTCTTCGAATCCGGATGGGGTGGCTGATATCCCAGGCACTGCAGCACCGGCAGGCGCGGATACTTCGGGAACCTGGAGTCAGTGGCCGAGAGCTGGCACATGTAAAAAATGGACCCGCGGTCGGAGTGGATTTCACGCATGTGCAGGCAGCGGGAACATAAGCCCACTTGCGCAAGCTTGCGTGCTTCATCGGCATCGAAGTTGCTCACTGTGAAAGGATAGCGCCATCGAGCATTGTCGAGCTTCGCTCGACTGGACACTGAGAGGCTATCTCTACGCTGCTGTTTCGGTATACTGATAGAGCATGTCAGTGCTGAAAAATATCGCGGCGATTGCCAAGGGCATGAGCATCACCTTCGCGGAGATGTTCAGGCCGACAATCGTGGAAAATTATCCTGATGGCAAAGGGCCCTTGCGGGGGGCCCGCATTGAGGCTCGTTATCGTGGCGCGCACGTGTTGCAGCGCGACGAAAATGGTCTGGAAAAGTGTGTCGCCTGCTTCCTCTGCGCGGCCAACTGCCCGTCCAATTGCATTTACATCGAAGCAGCGGATAACACAGCACAGAATCGGGTCAGCGGCGCTGAGCGCTACGCGAAGGTCTATAACATCGACTACAACCGCTGCATTTTCTGCGGATATTGCGTGGAGGCGTGTCCCACGGATGCAATCACGCACGGCCACGGCTTCGAACTGGCGAGCTTCAATGCCACGAATATGGTGATGCGCAAGGAGCAAATGCTGGCCCCCCGGCCAGCACACATGGGAGCCAATATCGTATTCAATCAGGCCGACGTGAATGGTGGGGCGCCGGCAGAAATGGTGCCGGGGAGCTAGCTTTCCAGATCAGTTTTTCATTCACTGACGCCGGTCCATCGCGACCGGCGTTTTGTGCATGTGGGACTTCACTTCTTTGCCACGGATTTGCGCGGATTTACACGGATCTAAATCTTGGTTTAGAGATGTAGCTAGCTACGCCTCTACAATCAGGCAAGAAATTGGCTAGGAGCTACAAGCTTTCATGTCTGACTTCTTACAAGCAGTGAAAGAGCGCGTTGTGGTTTACGACGGCGCCATGGGCACCAATATCCAGAAGCGAAACCCTACTCTGGATGATTACTGGGGCAAGGAAAACTGCAGCGAAGTTCTGGTGCTCAGCCGTCCGGACATTATTCGCGATATCCACGCGGATTTTTTTCGGGCGGGCTGTGACATTGTCGAGACCAATACTTTTGGCGGAAGCTCCATCGTTCTCGGCGAATTCGAACTGCGCGACAAGGTGCGGGAGATCAACCTTAAGGCCGCGCAACTGGCTCGCGAAGTCGCTGATCAATTCTCTACCAAGGACAAGCCGCGCTTTGTCGCTGGCTCGCTAGGTCCAACCACCAAGCTGCCGTCCCTCGGGCATATCGGCTTTGAGGCAATGGTCGAGGCGTTCGAAGAGCAAGCTGCGGCTCTCATCGAGGGCGGTGTAGATGTTCTTCTGGTGGAGACTGCGCAGGATCTTCTGCAAGCCAAAATCGCCACCATCGGCGTGTTGGAAGCGATGCGCAAGTCCGGTAAGCGGCTTCCGGTCACGGTACAGGTCACGCTGCAGGAATCCGGCACGATGCTACTTGGGACCGAGATTGGCGCTGCCCTGACTGCGCTCGAGCCTTTTGAGGTGGCCGCCATAGGCTTGAACTGCGCCACCGGACCCAAGGAGATGAACGATGCGGTCCGCTATCTGGCGTTGAATTCGACCAAGGAAGTCTCCGTCCTGCCCAACGCAGGATTGCCGCAGAACGTGGGGGGACACGCAGTCTACAAGCTTTCGCCAGCGGAACTGGCGGACTATCACAAGCATTTCGTTCAGGATTACGGAGTGCGCATCGTGGGGGGCTGCTGCGGCACCACGCCCGAGCACCTGAAAGCTGTGGTGGACGCCGTTTCCGGCGTGGAACCTGCGAAACGCGACGTGAAACGCGCCGGCGCCGCCTCGAGCGCTTACACCAGCGTGCCTCTCGACTTGGAGCCCAAACCCCTGATCGTCGCCGAGGAAATGAATACGACCACGCGGGTCGAGCATTTCCGAAAGCTGGTGCAGGGCAAGAAATACGATGACATTCTTGCGCTGGCGAAAAAACTGGTCAACGAGGGATCGCACATGCTCGATCTCTGCTGCGCCATCGTTGGCGAAGACGAAAAGGGATACATCTCATCGATTCTGGAAAAGATCGCCACTCGTGTTCCCGCTCCAATTCTGGTCGACTCCACCGAGGCGGACGTGGTCGAGGAAGCGCTGAAGCGCATCCCGGGCCGCGCCATCATCAACTCGATCAACCTCGAAGATGGTGAGAAGCGCACTTCGAAAGTCCTGCCCATGGCGAAGCGTTACGGTGCGGCGGTGATCGCGCTGACCATCGATGAAGATGGCATGGCGCTCACTGCCGATAAGAAGGTCGCGATCGCGCATCGCATTCACGATCTCGCGACCAAGAAGTACGGGCTGGATTCCACCGATCTGATTTTCGATGCACTGACCCTGCCCATTTCGACGGGCCAGGAGGAATATCGCACGGCAGGCATGGAGACACTCAAGGCCGTCGAGCGGATTAAGAAAGAGTTGCCGAACGTTAAGACGATTCTGGGCGTGAGCAATATTTCATTCGGTCTCGACGCCTATTCGCGGCGCGTGCTGAACTCCGTTTTCATGCATGAGGCGGTCGATCATGGCCTCGATATGGCCATCGTGAACTACACAAAGATTTATCCGCTCTACAAGATTCCGCAGGAAGAGGTCGATCTCGCGCGCAAGCTGATCTTCCGCGACGAGTCTGCCGGCGACCCGCTGCAGGTCTACATGGCGCACTTCTCTGGGATGAAGGGCAAGCCCGCGGCTTCGACTACCGCGCACGTCGATACCTTGTCGGTGGAAGATAAGTTGAAGTTCGCGATCATCAACGGGGAGAAATCGGTTGGCGAGGGAGCGCACAAGAAGTCACTTGAAGTATTACTTGAGGATGCACTGGCAAGCTACTCTCCCCTTGAGCTGATCAACACCGTCCTTCTCGACGGGATGAAGACTGTTGGAGACCTGTTTGGGGCCCGAAAGATGCAACTGCCGTCAGTGCTCGACTCGGCCGGAGTGATGAAAGCTGCCGTGGCGTATCTCGAGCCCAAGATGGAGAAGAAGTCCGGCTCGCAAAAGGGCACGATCGTGCTAGCGACAGTGAAGGGCGACGTTCACGACATTGGGAAAAACCTGGTCGACATCATCCTTTCGAACAACGGGTTCAAGGTGGTCAATCTTGGCATCAAGCAGCCAGGGGACTCGATTATCCGTGCCGCGCAGGAACACGGCGCGAACGCGATCGGCCTGAGCGGTCTGCTGGTGAAATCTACTCTCGAGATGAAGTATGTGATTCAGGATCTGGAGCGGCAGAAGCTTGAGTTTCCGGTGATCTGCGGCGGAGCGGCACTCACTCGCAAATACGTGGAAGATGATCTGCGTCGCGAGTACGCCAATGCGGTGTTCTATGCGGATGACGCGTTTGCCGGGCTGCACATTATGGAGGATCTCATCACCGAGAATGGCGGGCGCGAAAAGCGGCTGCAGGAAGGCAAGACCGTCAAAGAGTACGCCAAGGCCGCCGTCGTGGATGAAGAAACCGGGCCAGTGTTCGCCGAGCGCAGCCCGGTCGTGACCGATGCGCCCAACATTCCAGCTCCGCCGTTCTGGGGTGTGCGGGTGAAGAAAGATTACGATCTGCACGAGCTGTTCCGTTACATCAACGAAACAGCGCTGTTTAAGAATCAGTGGCAATTGAAGACCGCTTCGCAATCCGATTACGTGCGCCTGGTTGATGAGAAATTTCGCCCGATTCTCAAGAACCTTGAAGACGAAGTTGCAGCGTCCGGTTTGTTTGCTCCCGCCGTCGTCTATGGATATTTCCCGGCGCAAGCTGAAGGGAATGACGTGATCGTCTACGAAGCGCCCGAAGCCAAAGCGCGCCCCTGTAGCGACCGCTGGGAGGCGAGCACCAAGGAACTGTTGCGCTTCACCTTCCCGCGGCAGAAGGAAGGGCGTCGACTAAGCATCGCGGATTTCTTTGCACCGAAGACTTCCGGCAAGATGGACGTAATCGGCCTATCGCTTGTCACCATCGGGCGCAACGCGAGCGTCGAAACGCAGCGCCTGTTCGAAGGTGGAGAGTACACCAAGTATCTGTACCTGCACGGCCTCAGCGTGGAAACGGCAGAGGCTTTGGCCGAACTGCATCACAAGAAGATGCGGGAAGAACTTGGCATCGCTACCGAAGATGCTGAGGAAATCCGCGATCTCTTTCATCAGAAGTATCGTGGCTCGCGCTATTCGTTTGGCTATCCGGCGTGCCCGAACCTGGAAGATCAAACCAAACTGTTTGCACTCCTCAAGCCGGAAGAGAACGTGGGAGTGCGTTTGACCTCAGGATTCCTGCTCGAACCGGAGCAGTCCACATCGGCAATCGTGGTGCATCATCCGGGAGCGAAGTACTTCGTGGTGTAAGGAATCTAGAACGAGGTTTGCAGCCGGAGCATATAGCTGCGTGGCGTAGCAATCGCGTTTCCCGAGAACAAGCCGCCGAAGTCAAGCACGTTCAGCCGATTGTTCAGATTTTGTATATCGGCCTGCAATGTGGTCAGCCATTGATCCCGCCGAAAAAGCTCGGCCCCTGCAGAAACGTCCACGGCAAACGAAGGCCGCACTCTGCCCCGCGTGAAATCGACGCGATCCACCATTGCAGGTCCGTACTGCGCCAGCGCCTGATCATACGTTCCCGTGAACTCAAAGGGCATTCCACTTCCATACGCCGCCCCGCCTGCGACCCAGGTCCGAGGTGACACCCGACACCGAGCCCGGGTGCGCACGGTGCTGCGCTGGTCCTGAGTATCCGGAAAATGTCCGGTCAATTGAGTTCCGGCACTGATCGCGTCCTGTCCAAGAAATAATCCGCCGGTGACGGGGAACCACGCATTGCCGACCATATAGGAGTAACTCACGAACCCCGAGAACCGCCCCCAATGAGGCATCTCCAGCTTGCCCTCCGCCCCGTAGATGATGGCTTTCCTGAACGCGATGGGAAAGGCGACTGCGGTGCTCAGAAGCTGATCGTCGTCAGCGTAGTTATTCGAGTATCGACGGTAGTAATTTGCGTCCAGGCGCAACTGCCCCAGCACTGCTTTGGTGACGCCGATCTCGTAGTAATTACCGCGGGAGGGCTCGAGCGGCAGGCGCAATACACTGGGATTCAGCGAAATGACTTGGGGAGAACTTGCCAGCAGGATGTTTTCAGCTTCGGGGGTCTGGAACACCCGGTCGTATGACACATGCACCACCAATCCTGTCGCTGGAAAGAAGCGCGCTGCGGAAAGCCTCGGGCTGAGCGCGTTCTGATTCACCAGCAATTGGTAGTGATCCCAGCGCAGTCCGGCGCTGAAGGTCCAGTTGCGGTAGCGAATCGAGTCCTGGATGTAGGCGGCCTGATCCAGTTCCGGACGGCGTCCTTCTGACGGGACGCTCCCGGGAAAAGCGAAGCTCAGGGGCGTTCCGGGGTCAAAACGGCTGAGGTCTGTAATGCGATCGTTGAAGCTCTCTTGCAAGAATGTATTATCTGACTCGATACCCGCTTTAAAGTCGTGGCTCCCGTGATGCAGCGATAGTGCGCCGTTGAAATAGGCTTCGCGAAAGTGGTTGTGCAGGAACCCGATCACCGGAGTGGATTGGGGATTCGATGTCAGATCATTCGCGTTGTCGCGAACCATGGCACGCAAACTCCCCAGCACGTCAGGTGAGAACACATGCTGGTACGAGGCGATGCCCATCGTCTCGAAGTTACCGCCATCCTGGCGCTGCCCAGCTGCCTGTTGAATCTGCTCGTTGGGAATCTGAAACCGAGAGAGATCATGCCGCACGATGAGCCCGATGCGGTCTTTGGCGGTGAGGTCGCGCTCGTAGCGAGCGGCAAAGTCGCCGGTAGTTCCACGATTGCTGTAGTTCTGCGGAACGACGGGATTCAAATAACGGCTGGTCATGTCGCCAGACGCGCTCGCTCCCAGCGTACTTCCCTTCCAGGCGTACTGCACTCGGGCGAAAGCTCCGGCAGTATCGAAGCTGCCGCCGGATAAGACTACCTGTCCGTGGATCCCTGGCTGTGCGTCCTTGAGCGTGTTGACCTCGACTACTCCACCCATCTTGCGCCCGAACTCCGCGGGAATGCCGGCCGTGTAAACGGTTAGAGAATCGATATCGTCGGCGTCGATCTCCGGACCAAGGCCGGGCGACCGATTGTCGGTGAGCGGAATTCCATCAAGCACGAACTGGGTTTGATATTCGGTGCCTCGCGGATGAAGCACGGCGTTGCCTTCGTACGTCCAGCCGGGCTGTGAATTCACCAGGTCCTGCAACGAGCGGCCGGGCAGCGACGTGGTGCGGGTCTGGATCGTCTGTTCACCGATTTCGTTCACCGAAGTGGAACGATGCGGATCCACCAGGGTTTCGGTGGCCTGCACCGTGATTGACGTGTTTACGGAAGGCAGGTTGAGCTTTAACGAATATTCGACCGGCACCGCCGAACGCACCTCGATACTGGCCGAAGCAGGCGCGAAACCTGGTTGCTCCACCCGAACATCGTAGAGGCCGAAGGGCAATCGCTTGGCGACGAGGAGGCCGGAATCGTCAGTGGCAAAGGTGCTGTCGTATTGGTTGGCTTCACTGACAATCTGCACCGAAGCCTTCATGTCGGATCCGCGGGGATCGGTCACGCGCAGGTGCAACTCCCCCATCGTGCTTTGAGCCGCCAGCGGAAGAGCCAGCAAACACACTCCGAGATGGGCCAGCAGGCGCACAGGCTTGTCAGGGCAAAGGTCATGATAGCAGTGGAAGAGGTCAGATCCCGGTTACTCGAGGCACTCCGACGGAGTCGGATGGAAGCTTTTTACAATATTCTGACAAGCCGCTGACAAAGCCGCGGGTGTGTCTGGTGCACACTCTGCTGCAGATGCTTGAGCGTGAACTTCTTTCACTTGCTCAGGATCGCAAGCTTCCGGCCTTCCGTCACCGGCAAGGCATGGAGAAAAAGGGCGCTCGTACCGCAGGGGGTGCGAGCGCCCTTTTACCGCAGGCGCGCTACCCGGCAGGTGATCAAATCGCCACTGGCCCCCCGGTGCAACTCGCTGAAACTGTTACAATTTCAATTCTCGGAGCGGCGGATTGCCTGGCCTCTACGCATCCGGCGTGTCCGGAGTCCAGTCAGGTACTGTCGACAAGCATGCAGCGCCATGAAATGTCCTTTTTGCGGGTTTGAGAATGACAAGGTTGTGGATTCGCGCGAGAGCAAGGAAGCCGATTCCATTCGCCGCCGCCGTGAGTGTTTGAAATGCGGGAAGCGCTTCACCACCTACGAGCGCATCGACGAAATCCCCTACATGGTGGTGAAGAAAGACGGCCGGCGCGAGAAATTCGATCGCCAGAAGGTGCTCAATGGCCTGCTGCGCGCCTGCGAGAAGCGGCCAGTTCCGATCAGCAAACTCGAACAGATCGTGAACGAAGCAGAGTCTTTCGTCATGGAATCGGCAGAGCGCGAGCGCAAGACCAGCGAACTCGGCGAACTGATCATGAACCGCCTACGCCGCTATGACAAAGTTGCCTATGTCCGCTTCGCCTCGGTCTATCTCGACTTCAAAGACGTCAAAGAATTCATGAACGAGTTGAAGGACCTGGTAAAGGCCAAGACGGTCTGATTCATTTCTGTTCTGAGCACCGCAACTGAGTACTCCCTGGGGCAAATCATTTTATGGCTCATAAGATAACCCTGATTCCCGGCGACGGCATTGGCCCGGAAGTGACGAAAGCCACCGTCCGCATTTTGGAAGCTACCGGCGTCAAGTTTGAATGGGAACCCTTCGCGGTCGGAGCAGAAGCTTATCGAAAAATCCGGCGAATATATCCCCAAGGATCTGATCGAGTCTATTGAACGGACCCGCGTCGCATTGAAGGGGCCGGTCACAACCCCCGTTGGTGGCGGATTCCCGAGCATCAACGTTGCACTCAGGAAGAGATTCGAGCTTTACGCCAATTTTCGTCCAATTCGCAATTTGCCTCACATACCGACCCGATATCCCGATGTTGACCTCATCATCGTGCGCGAGAACACGGAAGGCCTCTATTCCGGCCTGGAACATGAAGTCGTGCCTGGCGTAGTGGAAAGCCTGAAAATCATGACGGAGAAGGCCTGCACGCGCATCGCAAAGTTCGCGTTCGAGTATGCGCGCAACAATCAGCGCAAGAAGATTCATGCAATTCACAAAGCCAACATCATGAAGATGTCGGATGGCCTTTTCCTTCGTTGCGCTCGCGATGTGGCCAAGAAGTATCCGGAAATCACCTACGGCGAACACATCGTCGATAACACCTGCATGCAGCTGGTAATGAATCCTTACCAGTACGACATGCTGGTGATGGAAAATCTATACGGGGACATCCTCTCCGATTTGTGCGCGGCTTTCGTCGGAGGGCTGGGATTCGTGCCCAGCGCCAACCTTGGGGAACACTGCGCGGTTTTTGAAGCTGTGCATGGTTCGGCGCCCGGACATCGCGGGCAAGAATCTGGCGAACCCGACAGCCTTGCTGCGTTCCGCGCTACTTATGGTGCGCCACCTGGGCGAACATGATGCTTCAACGCAAATCCGCAACGCCCTTGAGCGCGTGTACCGGCATCGAGAGAAACTCACGCGGGACATAGGCGGCCAGGCGGGCACATCAGAATTCGCTGATGCCGTGATCGAAGAGATGGAAAAAGCCAAAGCGGAACCGGTGCAGGCCTAGGCAACAGCGTCACCGGCGCTTCAGGGCTTCCAACTCATCCAGTGACCGCGGCCAATCTGAGCCCAGCAGACGTGACAGGCTGCGATCGGCCAGCACCTTCCCTCCTGTTTGGCAGCGGGCGCAGTAGTTCGTTTCCTTGTCGGCATAACGAATGCGGAGAACCTTGTCTCCGCATCTGGGACAAGGCATCCCGTACCGACCATGCACCGCCATATTTTTGCGGAAGGCAGTGACCTTCTCAGGGAACCCGGCCTTTGCCTCCTCGCGCAAGTGGCCGATCCACAGCTGCAAGGTTTGCTGCGTGGCGCCAAATAGCTTTTGCCACTGTTCGTCAGTGAGTTTTTGGGTTAGCGCGACCGGGGAAAGCTGGGCAGCATGCAGGATTTCGTCTGAGTAGGCATTGCCGATCCCGCTGAGCAGACGTGGATCGGTCAGCGCTCTCTTGAGCGTGTGATTCTCCTGTGTCAGCGCCGCCCGGAACTGATCGAGATCGGCCGCAAGTACGTCGATGCCGCCCGCGTCGAACGCGCTCAGTTCCTGTTCGCCCTTTACCACATGCAAGGACGCGCGGTGCTTGCTGCCGGCTTCGGTGAGCAGTAAAGAGCCGTTGGGAAAATCGAATGCCGCCAGGTTCTGCCGCCCGCCTAACTTCACATCGCGTTTCTTCCAGTGCAGGCGCCCGGCAATCATCAAGTGCAGCACCAGCCAGAGATCGCCTTCGACCCCGAATGCGATTCTCTTTCCGATCCTGCGCAATTCCTCAACCGTGCGTCCTTCCACCATAGAGAGCGGAGGGGTCACGCTACGCAGCAGAAATGGATTGCCCAAGCGCACACGCTCGAGCTTCTGCCCAAGCACACGCGTTTCCAGCGCGGTGATGTAAGCCGCGATATCGGGCAGTTCTGGCATGGTCCTCAGCTTGCATGTAACGCGCGCCCTTTGCAACCGGGTATTAAACCGCAAGACACAAGCGGTGGGAAATCGATGTCGTGCGCATTTTCTGTACACTCCGCCATTGACTCGCGCGCTTGATTGGTTGTAAAGTGCTCCCCGTTCTGGGGATTGTGGGGAAATGACGCGGACAAACCGGCGCGTGGGGATAGTTCTCTTTCAGCTAGGCGGACCTGACACGCTGGAAGCAATCGAGCCTTTCCTTTACAACTTATTCTGCGATCCCGATATCATCGACTTCCCTTTCGCGCGCATCGGTCGTAGACCCCTCGCTAAGCTGATTTCCACTACGCGTTCCCGCAAGGTGCAGCATCACTATGCCAGCATTGGAGGCGGATCGCCCATCCGTCCGAATACTGAACGCCAGGCGCGCGCCCTGGAACATGAACTGAGGCGCCAGAGAATCGATGCGCACTGCTTTGTGGCGATGCGTTATTGGCATCCGTTTACGGCTGAGGCAATCGCACAACTGCAAGCCGCCGCTTGCGATGAACTGGTTTTGCTTCCGTTGTATCCGCAATATTCTGCTACCACCACTGGATCAAGCCTCAATGAATGGAACCGGCTGTTCCGGGATGATCTGCCGGTACACGTGGCGGATCCCTTCTATCGCGAAGCGACGTATCTTGATGCGGTGGCCGAGAAGATCAATGAAGCTCTGTCGCGTTTTCCCTGCCCCGAGCGCGCAGAGATTGTTTTCAGCGCGCACAGTGTTCCCATGTCGGTAATCGAAAAAGGCGATCCGTACCAGCGGCAGATCGAAGAAACCGTGCGCCTGCTGATGCATCGGGGTGGTTGGAGCAACCCGCATCGCCTCTGTTACCAGAGCAAGGTGGGCGCCAGTCGCTGGTTGCAGCCATCGCTTCATCAAACTCTAAAGGTTCTTTCGGCCGAGCACGCCCGCGAGGTCTGCGTCGTGCCGATCGCCTTTGTTTCCGATCACGTGGAAACGTTGGGCGAGATCGATCACGAGGCTCGCCACGAGGCGCACCAACTCGGCATCACACAGTTTGAGATGACCGGCGGATTGAATGACTCTCCGAAGTTCATCCAGGCGCTGACGGAGATCGTTCAGCAGGCATTGACGCAGGAAGTTTCTGCAGCGGTTCCCATTCGCACTCCAGGGAGGAAGTTGGCGGCGCCAGAGTACGCGGCGGCTGCCGGGGATTAGAACAGGGCCCAGTCAGACAAAGCAGGAGGAGGAAGCTCATGGCGGAGTTGGAGACCTCAAAGGTCACTCCGAATCCGGAAGTGGCGAAACCCGCAGCCAAGGCGGATGCGACCAAGTATGTCGGCACCCCGGCTGTGGGCACCTCAAAAGCAGCGGCTGCCGCCGGTGTCGCCGGAACCGCTCCCTCCACCGAAGTGGATCGGCGACGACGGCGCTTTGTCTGGACGATGGTTGCGGGATTCCTTACAGCCTGGTTCCTCGCCTTCTTCCGCTTCTTTCTTCCGCGCACCCTTTTCGAGCCCAACAGCGTTTTCAAGATCGGCTATCCCTCGGAATTTGCGCTCGGGCGTGGATACGAAATTTCAGCAGAAATTCCGCATCTGGGTAGACCGGACCCCTGATCGCCTCTTTGTCATATATGCGCGTTGCACGCATCTGGGCTGCACTCCCGACTGGAAACCGAGCGAGAACAAATTCAAGTGCCCGTGTCACGGCAGCGGGTATGACAGCGAAGGAATCAACTTCGAAGGCCCGGCGCCGCGACCCATGGATCGCGCGCACGTGGAACTCGCACCTGACGGCCAGATTCTGGTCGATACCTCGAAACTGTACTCATGGCCAAAAGGCCAGCCGAGCCACTTCAACGACGGCGATGGAACGAATGGCGCGTTCTTGACTGGCGTGTAAGCGCAATAGGCGGCTCGCCCGTATAGAGCAGGCGTGAAGAAATTCTAGAGACTGACTATGGCTGACCCAAACAACCCGAACGGCGGCAACGGCGCAAGCGGCAACGGAAAAAACGGCGGCAAAGTTGGAATGCTCGAAAAAGTAACGGTCGGGGTCAAAGAGGACATCCAGGCCCTTAGGACCGAGATTCCGACCAAAGCCAAAGAGCAGATTGATGGCCTGAAGGATCCGACCAAGACCCAGGTCTACACCTCGATCTTCCGCCACAAGCACGATGACACGCCGCGCAACCGCGCTCTGGGCGTGCTCTCGAACGTGTTCCTGCACCTGCACCCGGCCAAGATCAATCGCGACGCGGTGCGCTACAGCTATACCTGGGGCATGGGCGGGATCACGTTTTATCTCTTCATCATCCTGACCTTCACGGGCGTGCTGCTGATGTTCTATTACCACCCGACGAAGGTGCAGGCATTCCGCGACGTGCTTTATCTGGAGCACGACGTCCCGTTCGGAAAGATTCTGCGCAACATGCACCGCTGGGCCGCGCACTTGATGGTGATCGGCGTGTGGCTGCACATGTTCCGCGTCTTTCTCACGGGCTCGTACAAGAAGCCGCGCGAATTCAACTGGAACATTGGCGTGCTGCTGCTGGTGTTCACGCTGCTGCTGTCCTTCACCGGATATCTGCTGCCCGACGATCAGCTCGGATTCTGGGCAGTCACGGTAGGCACGAACATGGCGCGCGCCACTCCGCTGCTGGGTCATGAAGGACCATTCGGCGCGCAGTTGGGCATGACTCCGTACAACGATGTACGCTTCGGCCTGCTCGGCGGATCGATTGTCGATGCCAATGCGTTGCTGCGTTCCTATATCTGGCACTGCATCGGGATTCCGATCGTCGCCTCGGTGCTGATGATCGTGCACTTCTGGCGTGTGAGGAAAGATGGCGGAATCTCGGGCCCGGCGCCAGTGATGCTGACCGAAGAAGCCGATAAGCCAAGAAGAGGTCCGAAGGCGGCGGGTGAGTGAGCTCGCGTACGGACAGCCCCTTGGGCTGTCCAAGGTTTTGGATGCCGAGCCCAGCTCGACAGCCTGAGGGGCTGTCGCTACGTGGCATCTGCTGAGGTTTGGCGAGGTTTGGAGAACTTTATGGACTGGCGACAACTGTGGGAGATCTGCTCTGCCCCCGACAACGTCCCGATCGTGGGCCTGATTCCACTGCTCATCTTCTACATTTATCTCGCGTGGAAGCAGGCGCACGCCAACGACCAGCTCATTGCTCAGCTCGAAGGCGATCCCGCTCTCGCCAAGACCCATCACCGCAAGACCTGGCCGTTCAAGGCCGGATGGCAGAAGGAAGTTCACGTCTGGCCATTTCTGCTGCGCATCGAATTTCTGGCCGCCATCATCATCACTATCATTCTGATGGTCTGGTCGATCACGCTGAATGCGCCGCTGGAAGAGCCTGCGAATCCCAACCTGACCATGAATCCTGCGAAAGCTCCGTGGTACTTCCTCGGGCTGCAGGAGATGCTCGTCTATTTCGATCCGTGGATTGCCGGCGTCGTCATGCCGACGCTGATCATCATCGGCCTGATGGTGATTCCTTATATCGACACCAACCCGCTGGGCAGCGGCTATTACACGTGGAAGCAGCGCAAGTTCTCGATCTCGACATTTCTGTTTGGCTTCATCATTCTGTGGGTCGCGATGATCATCATTGGCACGTTCATTCGCGGCCCTGGTTGGCAGTGGTTCTGGCCGGGCCAGACCTGGGACCACAATCGCCTGATTTATGAAGTGAACCGCGACTTGCCCGACATTTTCGGCATCGCGTCAAACATGGGCAAGAGCATTTTCGGCGCAATCGTGGTCGGCGGCTATTACGCGCTCGGCGGAGCACTTGTCTACTCCCTGTTCCGGCGCAAGATGCCGAAAGATTTCAAGCGCATGAGCCTGCTGCAATTCTTCGTGATGCAGTTCCTGCTGCTCACTATGGTCGCGTTGCCGCTGAAGATGGGCCTGCGCCTGCTGTGGCACATCAAGTACGTGTGGATTACACCGTGGTTCAACATTTGATCGAGCTGTCTAAAATCTGACATTGCCTTTTGCAGGGGGAAGACTCAGTGCCCGACAAACCGATCCCCGAGCAGGACCCGATCACCAGCAAGTCCTATGCGGCGCACTACCTCATCGCGACGGTGATCCTGATCATTACGCTGTTCTGGGCCTTGTGGGATGAGGCCTGGGGCCAGCGCCCCTGGAAGGCCTTTCAGGGCGAGTGGAGAACGCGTTACAGCGCCTTTCTGAATACCGCCCGCTCCAAGTCGCAGACTTCGGAAAAGGACATCGAGAGCAATTCCGACTACAGCGTGCTGAATGCATCCTGGAAGAAAGCCGACGAGGATGCCAAGCCACACATGATCGAGGTACGCAAGAAACTGGATGACGCGAACGCTCGTTTGCTGGCGGTGCAGAGTGTCTTTACCGATCGCCGCGCCTACGTCAACGCTCTGACCTACGAATACGAGACCAGCACCAGCGCCTCCGCGAAAGCGAGCAAGGCGAAGGAAATCAGAGGAGTACAAGGACCGGAAAGCCACGGTCGAGTTCCCCGACGGGAGCAGGAAGCAATTCAACTTCGAGGAACTGGAAGAGACCTACAACGAAATCCAGGATGAGACGCACCAAGCTAAGCTGAACTCGGCGAAGTGCTGAAAGCCCGTCGACCGAGGCCAAGACCAAGATGGACGAGTACATCACCGACCACATGGTTGACCTCACGCCGCAGCAGATCGATGGCCTGAAGAAGAAGACCGCGGAGTGGGATCCCACGATTGTTCAGATCAACGTGGCGGAAGCGAACATCGTGGACCGCTGCGAGTCCTGCCACATGAACGCGCGCGAGCCGCTGAAAATCACGGCCGCGGACATGACACCGAAGGGCGCGAAGACAGCCGGACGAGTACGCGCGCGCTTTCGCCAGCCATCCCGAACCCGAGTTGCTGCAGATTCACGATCCCGACAAGTTCGGGTGCTCTCCGTGCCACCAGGGCAACGGCCGCGCCACCACCAGCGTCGAAAAAGCTCATGGCAACTACGAGCACTGGCTGTGGCCGCTGTATCCCAAAGAGAATGCCGAGGCCGGATGCCAGACCTGCCACGCGGCCGACATGGTGCTGGCCAGTGGCGACGTGCAGTTTGAAACCATCAACGCCGGCAAGGATCTTTTCCGCCAGCGCGGCTGCAAGGGCTGCCATCGTTACGAAGGCTACGACAAGGAACCGGAAGATCTGAACTCCGTCGGCCAGCAGATCAAGCAGATCGAGACGCAGAAGAACGACAATCTGAAGCAGTCGGCTTACCTGATGAAGCAGGCCGATGCCGCCGAAGCAACGACGAAGCCAACAAGCTGAATACCGAGGCCGTCGACCTCAGGGTCGCCAACAGCAAGATCGACGGCACGCCTGCAGCAGCTCGATTTCCAGTCCCACAGCCTGATGCAGGACATGAAGAAGATCGGGCCGAACCTGAAAGACGTCCGGCTCAAGCTGAACAAGAACTGGATTCCGGTCTGGCTGAAGAAGCCGACCGACTTCCGTCCGACCACCAAGATGCCGAACTTCCGCCTGACCGATCATCAGATCCAGGCGATCTCGGCGTACATCTGGCAGTCGGGCTTCACCGATACGCTTGCCCAAGCAGAAGCCGGGCAATGCCGCGCACGGCAAGGAACTGTTCGAGACCCGCGGCTGCCTCGCCTGCCACTCCATCGGCGAAGGCGATCGAACTGCAGGGCGGAACGTTCGCCGCGAACCTGACTCGCGTCGGCGAGAAGGCGAACTACGATTACCTGGTGCGCTGGATTCACAACGCCCGCGAGCGCACGCGTCCCTATTGCCCGTACGAGAAGAAAGACATCGGGCCCGAGGACTACGCCAAGAAGGGTCTTCCCTACCAGTTTGATCTCGCAGCACAGCAAGTGCCCCAACGACGGCCACGAACTGCAAGTGCAGAACATGACCGTGATGCCCAGCCTGCGCCTGAGCCCGGAGGACGCGCAGGACATCGCCACCTACCTGATCACGCAGAAGAAGCAGGAGCCCTCGGCTTATGCCGAACGCTTCCTTCATGGACGATCCCAACCTGAAGGAAGAAGGCAAGAAGTGGGTTCGGCACTACGGCTGCGCCGGATGCCACGAAATTTCCGGCATGGAAGACGAAGGCCGCATCGGCACCGAACTGACGTTCGAAGGCAGCAAGCCGATCGAGCGCCTCGACTTCGCCCTGTTCACCGAACCGTCGCAGCGCGGCGGCAAAGATTCTGAACCGATCACGGACAAGGAAGATCTGGCGCGCCTGCCCGAGGGCCCGCCGACGAAACCGTGGTACGACCACAAGGGATTCTTCGAGCACAAACTCGCCGAGCCCAACGTCTACGACAAGGGCAAGGTCAAGCGCGAGACCGAAGCTCTCCGCATGCCCAACGTGCATCTGACCAAAGAGCAGGTGCTCGACCTCACCACCTTCCTGCTGGGCAGCCAGGAGACTTCCCTGCCCGCCAGCTATCAGTACAAGCCGGGCGACTACGCGGCACGACATTCAGGAAGGCTGGTGGGTGGTCAAGAAATACAACTGCATGGGATGCCACCAGTTCATCCCCGGACAGAAAACGATCCTGATGGGCATGAAGCAATATCAGGATGCACAGGAGCAGTTGCCGCCGAAGCTGCTGACCGAAGGCGCGCGCGTCGATCCCGAGTGGCTGCGGAAATTCCTGTCCAATCCGGCGCTGAGCACTACCGACACGAACCGCAACGGCGTGCGTCCCTATCTTGAAAGTGCGCATGCCCACGTTCTCGTTCTCGGATAACGAACTGCGCAAGCTGGTGCGCTTCTTCCAGGCGCTATCGCAACAGCCGCTGCCGTACATTCCGGAGCAGGTGCCGACGCTCACCGCCAAAGAGAACGACATGGCCCGCAGCCTGTTCTCGAGCACGGCCGCTCCTTGCCTGAAGTGCCATGCCACCGGCGATGCCGCAGCACGACAAGATCGCGACCGCTCCGAACTTCCTGCTGGCCAAAGAGCGCCTGAAGCCGGACTGGGTCGAGCGCTGGATCACCGATCCGCAGGCCGATCAGCCCGGGGACATCGATGCCTTCCGGATTGTTCAAGCAGGAGAACAATCAGTGGGTGTTCTCCGGCCCGACGCCGCCTACGTTCCAGGGCTACGACGGAGATCACAGCAAGCTGCTGGTCGACTACATCTTCCAACTTACGCCGGAAGAACAGCGCCGGGTGGCGGCGTCAATGCCGCGCGCCAAGGCGGCCTTGCAACGACCCGGGGACGGCCGGCAGGCTGCGGTGCAATCGCATCACGGTGCAGGCGCAGGAGGTTCGCGCTAGAATTGGCCCGTCTGTAAATCTGCATTGGATCGCATGTACGACGCGAGTGGAAGTACTCTCGCAACGGCTGCGCGCCGGAATGAATTTTCTGATCACAACCAAGAGAAAGGGCGACATCATGAATCGAAAGCATTGGACCATTCTCGCCAGCATGCTCGCAGTTTGCGCTTTACTGCTGCTGGCGGGATGCAGCAAGAAAGAAAACACCGAGCAATCAAACAACTCAGCCACCGAGCAGCAAGCCCAGCCTGCGGCCACTCCGATTGATCCCGCGACCGCGGCGACCGTGAGCGGCACGGTGAAGTTCGACGGCACCGCTCCCAAGGCCGCGAAGATCGACATGAGCCAGGATCCCGGCTGCAAGGGCACCAATGAAGCCGAAAGCGTCGTGGTCAGTGGCGGCGACCTGGCCAACGTCTTCGTCTACGTGAAAGACGGCCTGGGCAATCGCACCTTCGACGCTCCCAAGGATCCGGTCGTGCTCGATCAGAAGGGCTGCCAGTATCATCCCCACGTTCTCGGCGTGATGGCAGGACAGACAGTTCAGATCAAGAATGACGACCCCACCACCCACAACATCCATCCCACGCCGAAAGACAATCGCGAGTGGAACGAGTCGCAGCCTCCGTCTGCTGCCGCGCATCGAAAAGAACTTCGCGCGCGAAGAGATCATGCTGCCGGTGAAGTGCAACCAGCACCCGTGGATGAAGATGTACGTCAACGTGGTGAAGAGCCCGTTCTTTGCGGTCACCGGACAAGACTGGCAAGTACGAGATCAAGGGCCTGCCGCCGGGGGACTACACGATCGCCTTCGTGCACGAGAAATTGGGCGAGCAGGATCAGAAGGTCACCGTGGCCGCCAAGGAAACCAAGACGGTCGATCAGAGCTTCAAAGCCGGCGGCGAATAGGTCCTGGGTTTGCTAGAATAGCGCGTTGGTCGGAGCAGGTTGCGCCCAATGTGTGACCTGCTCTGCCGTCTCGGAGCAGAGATCGGAACTATCTTTGCTACCTTCCCAACCCAAGGGGCACCACTCTGAAAGCCATTGCTGCAACTTATAATCGCGGCCTTCATCGATTTGCCGTACTTCTAGCCTGCTGGACCTTTCTGCTGATCATCGCCGGAGCACTCGTCACCAGCAACGACGCAGGTCTTTCCGTTCCGGATTGGCCGACATCGTTCGGCTCGCTCTACAAGATCCCGAAACTGGTCGGCGGCGTGAAGTTTGAGCACACGCACCGCATGATCGCGCAAGGCGCCGGGTTGCTGACCATCATTCTGGCGGTCTGGACGTGGCGCGCTGAAAAGCGCCGCTGGCTGCGGATGCTCGCCATTGCGGCCGTCGGAACGGTCATCGCCCAGGGGATTCTCGGCGGACTGACGGTTTTGTTCTTCCTGCCGCCGCCCATTTCGTCGGCGCACGCTGCGTTGGCGCAGACTTTCTTCTGCATCGCAGTTGCTATGGCCGTCTTCACCGGTCGCAGATGGATTGAAGAAGTCCCGCGGGTGGAATTCGACCAAAGGCGCCCTAGCCTCTTCACCCTGACCCTGCTCTCGATTTTCGTGCTTTACGTGCAGCTGATTCTGGGCGCGATGTTTCGCCATCACGGCCTGAGTTGGTGGCCACATGTGGTTCACGCTGCCGTGGTCTCATTTGTCCTGGCTTGGACCGCGGTACGCGCCTTGAGCGTATATTCCCAGATCGAAGCCATCCGCAACTCGGCAATCCTGATGCTCTCCCTGCTGATCGCTCAACTGTGTCTCGGCTTCACTGCCTTTCTGACGCGCGTGTCCTGGGGACAAGATGCGGTCCAGCCCGAACTCCCGATGGTGATTTCGACCGTGGCGCACGTCGCCGTGGGTGCGCTGCTGCTCGCCACGACCGTCGTGCTCGCAATTCAGGTGTGGCGGCACGTTCCGGTGGCGTTCGAGGAAAGAGTTCCGCAGGCAGAGCAAAATCCGTCCGCCGCCTAAGCCTGGTGGAGCGAAGGTCGACACCTCGCGAGCATCAAAATACGCAGTATCGCTGCAGCGTAAGCGCCCTGCTACCGCTCTGAATGTCGTAAACTGTTTCTAGTTCCTGGGGATTCCCTTTTGGCCTCGAAAGTCTCGCCAGTCATAGATTCCGGCCCGGAAGTCGTTGACCCTTCCGCCGCATCTGTCATTTCGGTTCAGAATCTCGTTCACCGATACGAGAGCCGCACAGCTCTGAACGGCGTGAGCTTCGACGTACGGCCTGCGGAACTATTCGGCCTTCTGGGCCCCAACGGCAGCGGGAAAACAACGCTCTTCCGTATTCTTTCGACACTAATGATTCCTACCGGCGGCCGCGCTCTGGTCATGGGCTTCGACGCCGCGCTGGATCCCGCCAGCCTTCGCCGCCAGATCGGAGTCGTGTTCCAGGCGCAAAGCGTCGACCCCAAGCTGACCGCGTATGAGAATCTATGGCATCAGGGCCATCTTTATGGACTGCGTGGATCTGCCCTGAAGACGCGCGTACACGAAATTCTCACCCGCGTCGGGCTGGCTGACCGCGCCAAAGAGCGCGTCGAAACCTTCTCCGGAGGCATGCAGCGCCGCATCGAGCTGGCCAAAGGATTGTTGCATCACCCCGCGGTTCTTCTGCTGGACGAACCAACCACTGGTCTTGATCCCGGCGCGCGGCGCGATCTTTGGCAATATCTGCAAATCTTGCGCGACGAGGAGCACGTTTCCGTTCTAGTCACCACACACCTGATGGAAGAGGCCGAACGCTGCGACCGCCTTGCCATCATGAATGAGGGAAATCTGGTGGCCCTCGGCACTCCAGCAGAATTGAAAAGCGAAATCGGCGGCGACGTCATCCTGCTGGATGCCGCCCGGGATGCCGGAGTTCTGGCGGAGCATATCCGTACACAGTTTCATGTAACCACGACGGTGCTGGGCAACCAGGTGCGGATCGAGCAGGAAGCCGGACACCGTTTTGTCCCCGACGTGGTGGAAGCCTTCCCCGGAGAGATTCAGGCGATCTCGGTGAGCAAACCGGCGCTCGAGGATGTATTCATTCATCGCACCGGCCACAAGTTTTGGAGTGAAGCGAACGAGTCCGACCCAACTGCAAGCGAAAAGAAGGACAAAAAGAAGAAGAAAAGAGGAGGTCAGCGGTGATTCTTGTGCTTTCTCTGGTTCTAGCTCTGGTCCCCTTGGCAGGTGTTGCCTGGATTTTTCTTAGTGGCATGATCAGCATCGCTCCACCCTCGGCTACCGTGGATGGCCTGTTCATGTCGCTGATCCTGCTCACGGTCTCAGCCTGTTTTCTGTTGAGCAGCTACTGGGAAGCGCGGGATAGGGGGCTCCTGGCCTTCGCCCAGAAGAAAAAAGCAACATCGGCCCCAGCGAGTCCTACACCTGTGGCAAAAACCGCGAGCGCTACACCGGCCGCGGCTAACCCGGCGCCGGCGGCAAAGCTTCCTGCCGAAAAGGTGAGTTCCTGATGGCGACTCAGGTCGCAACCCTGGCGCGTCCCGGTGTTCGAACATCGACGGGTGTTATGCTCCCTGCCTTCACGTTATGGTGGCGGGAGATTGTCCGCTTCTATCGACAGACCGGACGTGTGATCGGGGTGCTAGCTTCCCCGCTCGTTTTCTGGGCGGTGCTGGGATCGGGCTTCGGAACCTCGTTCCGCTCCGGCGGGGGAGCGGGCCAGCAACATTATCTTGACTATTCTTACCCCGGCATCCTGATCCTGATCGTCCTCTTCACTTCTATCTTCACAATGATGTCGGTGATCGAGGATCGCAAAGAGGGATTTCTTCTGTCTGTCCTTGTTGCTCCGGTCCCGCGGACGGCCATTGTATTGGGCAAGGTTTTGGGCGGCACTACGCTGGCCGCCGTCCAGGGCATGGTCTTCCTCGTGTTCGCGCCATTTGCAGGAGTCCACATAGAACCCATGCAACTGCTCCTGGTCGCTGTCGTCGTATTCCTAGTCTCGTTCTCGCTGACCGCGCTGGGATTCGCGATTGCATGGCCCATGGATTCTTCCCAGGCGTTTCACGCGATCGTGAACTTATTCCTCATTCCCCTCTGGCTGGTGTCCGGTGCGCTATTCCCGCTCTCCGGAGCGTCAGGATGGATTCGCATCATCATGCGCCTGAACCCGCTAACGTACGGCGTGGAAGCACTTCGCGTGCTGTTTTATCCCGGGGCGGAAAGCTCGTTCGCATTGTCTTCATCTATTGCTACCCTGGGCCTGTTCTCGCTCGTGATGTTTGGATTTGCATTGCTGATGGCGAATCGCCGCACCATGAGGCCGGCAGCGTGATTGCCGAGCAGTACGCCTACTTCCCCGCTCTCAACGCCACCCTCAATGGCACCAGCGCCGTGCTGCTTCTTACGGGGCGCGTCTTGATCGCAAAAGGTCGCATGGCCGCGCATCGACTGTGCATGATCGCTGCGGTGGTTGCGTCAACTCTGTTTCTCGCCTGCTATGTCTTCTTCCATTACAAAGTTGGAAACATTCTTTTCTTAGGCCAAGGCTGGTTGCGCCCGGTCTACTTCACGATTCTGAGCACGCACGTCATACTCGCCATGGTGATCGTGCCTTTAACAGTCATCACACTGAACCGCGGCTTGCGCGCGCGTTATGACAAGCACCGAGCCATCGCCCGCTGGACCTGGCCGCTCTGGATGTATGTGTCCGTTACGGGCGTGATCGTCTATTTCATGCTATACCGATGGTTCCCGCACAGTTAGTACGAATTGAAATCATGAGTCCGGGTTGAGCGGATCCAGTGTCCATCCTGAAGCTCAAAATTGACGTCTCCGGCACGATCGGCGATGAAGCATGGCGGGAAATGCGTCACTTCGATCAAATCCAAAGCGCCGACTTCGGCCCGCAATTTGGCAGCGGCGGACGTTGCAACCATCCTCCCGACAAACCGCACGCCAAAGGAGAATGGATTGCGGCCGAAATCCGCCTGCAAACCCCTCTATTAGCCCAATACGCCATGTCTCACTATCTGGAGCAAGATCGCGTCCTGGATGCCGATACCGAGTAGACTCGCGGTTGCTGGCAAGAATTTATTTTCTCTGACTGTAAACCACGTCGCCTTCAGAAACGTTTATTACTCAGAGCGGGCCCATTTCCCTTGAATGCGTCCGCCAGAGGAGCTACTCATGAGCGAAGACATCGTCCTTATACCCTGTTTCCTTGGCTTTTTTGCCTGGCTGGCATGGCTGATTTTCAGTACGATTCGGCGATACAAGATTGCCAGGCTGCAGGCCGACGTACAGCAACGTCTGCTGGAGAAAGTATCGTCAAGTCAGGACCTGCTCGCCTATGCGCAGACTCCAGCGGGAAGCCAACTGATAGAGTCGCTGCGAGTCGAGAGCTCCTCTCCGTACCACCGCATTATCGGCGCACTGCAGATCGCGATCGTCATGATCTCGCTGGGAGTCGCGCTGCTAATTCTGCGCGGCCGGGTTAGCGGCGCCGAGGAAGGCTTCCTGGTATTCGGCACTCTCAGCACGGTGCTCGGCGTTGGCTTTGGATTATCGTCCGCAGCCTCGTACTATCTGTCGAAATCTTTCGGGTTGCTCAACGGAAGCCGAGCTTAGGTATCTCAGGAATGCTGGGGGAACTCGACATTCGGGTCTTCAATCTCCAATTCGCGGCGTTGACGTCGAAAGCAGCGCTTGAGAAGAGGGCCACTGCGCTCTCGATGGATGAGTCTGCGTTCGGTATGTTCTACCAGCAGACCTTCCGGCCGCTACTTCGCTACCTTGTAGCCGTCACTCGCCAACCGGATCGCGCCGAAGATATTCTCCAGGAGGCCTATTGCCGATTGCTGACCGCCAGCTGCCATGAAATGGACGAGCAGCAGACGCGCGCCTACCTGTTTCGCATCGCGACAAACCTGGTGCGCGATCGCTGGCGTCGGGGCAACGAATTACCGCTGCCGGAGAACTCGGAAGAGGTCAGTCCGACGAATCCGGCTTTCGATGACAAACTTCATGTGCGCCAGGCGTTCGAGCGCCTCAAACCTCGTGAGCGACAACTTCTCTGGCTGGCTTATGTGGAAGGCTCAAGCCATAAGGAGATCGCAGAGTGCACGGGGCTGCGAACGGGGAGCATCCGATTATTACTATTTCGCGCCCGTCGCAAATTGCTGGACCTTGTCAGAACACGCCTCACCACCAAGGTGCAGAAATGACGCCACAAATTTGTGAGAAAGAGCAGGCCGTTCTGGCGGCGTTGCAGCAGGGCAACCTGAGCAGCGACCTTTTCGTTCATTTCGAGAGCTGCCCCGTTTGCAGTGAGATTGTTATGACTGTGGAAGGGCTCAGGCCTGAAGCTGCCAGACTCGACAGCAACTTACGGCCGCCGAATCCCGCGGTGATCTTTCGCCGAGCCCAGCAACGCGCGCGCGAGGAAGCACTGGCGCGCGCGACGTTGCCAATACGGATCACTCTGGCCTGCACTGTTGCTGTCAGCATCCTTTCCGCACCGTGGCTGATTGCCTACCTCATGAAACTGCCCTGGGAACTTCCCTTGCTCAGGCCCGTCTACTTGCTGCAGAGGAATTTGCCGGATGCTCTGCCTGGAACCCTCGTAATCGGCTTGGCTGCAACTCTGCTCTGCATCGCATTGAGCTCCTGGTTTGTCTTGCGTGAGGACTAAATCTTCCATTTCCCGCTAGAAACGCGTCTTCTGCTATAGTTCCTTGCCGGGTCCCATGTCTCTTCCTTCCGAACCTTCCATTTCCAGTCCTGATCCACTGGCCAAGCCCCCGAAAAGCAAACGCAGGATGTCACGCAACCAGAAGATCCTGTTCTTTGTGACCGGATGGCTGATCGTCCTGATGCCCTTCCTGTTCTGGTGGAACACGTGGTTTGGCCGTCACCTCTCCGACCAGCAAATGACCGAATACTTGCATGACGAAAAGAAACCACGCCACATCCAGCACGCGTTGGTTCAACTCGGTGACCGCATGTCGCACGCCGATGCCAATGCCAAGCGGTGGTATCCCGATCTCATTGTGCTGGCAACGAATCCTGTCGAAGAAGTCCGCAACACCGATGCCTGGGTGATGGGGCAAGACACCTCCGCTCCCGGCTTCCATGAAACTCTGTTGAAGATGCTGGCTGATCCTGCGCCCATGGTGCGCGGCAATGCCGCCTTATCACTTGTCCGGTTTGGCGATGCCACGGGGCGTCCGCAAATCGTGGCGCTGCTTCAGCCTGCGCACGTTACCGTCCCCGCGGCCGGTCGCATCACGGACTCGGACCGCCCTGGCACCTCAATTCGCGAGGGAGGTTTAATTGCCAAGCTCGCGCCCTCCGGCTCGTCGCAGATCGTGGAGATTCGCTCGCCAATTCCCGGCCGCATCCGCTCCGTAGCACAAGCTGGAGCAAGCCTGGCCCAGGGCTCCGAAGTCGCAGTGATCGATCCGGCAACTGAGCAAGTGTGGGAGGCGCTTCGCGCTCTGTATCTGATTGGCCAGCCTGAGGACATTCCCTCGATCCAGCCGTACGAACGCGACTTGCCGGACGTTTCCAACGACGTTCGTCAGCAGGCAGAGCAGACGGAAAAGGCGATCCGGGCCAGGAGTGAAAACTAGCGCTCCTTGGCGCGGAGGCGAAAGGAACTCATGCCCCAGAGCCTTGCTTATGTCGCTCTACTGGTCCGAGACTACGATGAAGCGCTTGCCTATTTCACGGAGAAGGTTGGCTTCCACGTCGTTGACGATTCGCCGTCCACAGACCGCAACGGCGAGCCCAAGCGCTGGGTCTTAATCGCTCCTCCCGGATCGCCCGAGACCAAACTGCTGTTGGCCAAAGCCTCGACGGCCCAGGAAATCAGCCGGGTTGGCAACCAGACCGGAGGCCGGGTCTTCCTCTTCCTCCATACCGACGATTTCTGGCGGGACTACCGCAGCATGGCAGCACGGGGAGTTACATTCGTGAGAGATCCTCGCGAGGAACCCTACGGAACGGTTGCAGTCTTTGAAGATCTCCACGGAAACAGGTGGGACTTACTGCAGTTGAGAAGCAGCAAGGCGTAAACGGAAGTATGTGGCGGCTGGTCTGAAAAAGACCCAGGGACGAGCGGACCGGGCCTAGGGGCTAGGAGCTGCGATCAAATCGCCATCACTCCAACTTCCTTCTCCACCTCGGCGGTATCCACCATCGCGATAGCGTCCCAGGGACAGCCGTCCAGGAAGCAGCCATCTGGGCCTTTGCTGACGCACTTTTTGCATCCGATACAAAGAATCGGGTCCACCTGAATCCGCCCGAACGGTGGATTGTCCTCATCCGGCACCCAGAACATGCAGTCTTCCACCGGGCAATATTCGACGCATGCGGGCGAACCGGCGCAGCCCGTACAGCATTCGGTGATCACGGCCAGTTCCTTGGGCTTCTTCTTGCGCGGGGTGGCAAGGCCTTTGGATCTCGGCTCAAACTTGAGTTCGTCAGGTACCATCCCGACGGCTTTGGTCGCTCCAGGCGCAGCAGGCATGCCAGGCATTATAGCCCAAAACGCAAGCGGCGGAGAAAGGTTCCTCCGCCGCCCTGCATCCAGTTGGCCAGCTACCGGCGGTCATGCTCGTGCTCTTCGTGCTCCTCGTGGCGTTGCCGCTTCTCCTGCTGATGGCGCCATTGCCAGTAGTCCTGCTGGTCCCGGCGGTCGAGCCGGTCATAATCAACGTAGTTGTAATGCCGCTCTGATAACCATTCCCGGTACATCCGGTCTTCCTGATTGTTCCAATTGTGGTAATCCCGATTCTGCTGGTCGTAGTACCTGCGCTGGTGCTCTTCCTGCTCATGCCGTTCACGATCATCCTGCGGAGCCGGCATGGCCATCGCCCCAATCGGGACCACGAGCGCAGCCGATAAGAACATCGATGCAACACATTGATCAATACGACGCATTTGTATCCTCCAGAAGCGGCTGATTATGGATGCCCCCGTTTCTTGCCCGGTTGGAACCGGAAACCCCGTATTGCAATTGCCCTCGTTGACGCAACTCCAACCTGCAGCCTAAATTTGATGAGGGAGGGACATTGTGATCGGGGAAGTTCTCGGCCACTGCCGTGTCGTTGCCAAGATAGGCGAAGGAGGTATGGGCGTCGTATATCGCGCCTACGACGAAGTCCTCCATCGTGACGTGGCGGTCAAAGTGGTGAAGAAGGATACAACACTTGATACCTCCAGCCGGCAGAATCTGCTGCAGGAGGCTCGCGCTTCCTCCTCCCTGGCCCATCCCAACATCTGCACGATTTATGACGTCGGTGAGATTGACGGCGATTTGTACATCGTCATGGAACTGGTCGAAGGCAAGTCGCTCCACGGCCTGGCCGGGGAGATGGGACTCGCTGCGGAAACGGTTCTGCGCTACGGAGTTCAGATCGCGAGCGCGCTGGCTCGGGCGCATGATCGAGGCATCGTCCACCGCGACCTGAAAACAACCAACATCGTGGTTACGCCGGAAGGACTGGTGAAAGTCCTTGATTTCGGATTGGCCAAGAGGGTTGGCGGGGGCATCCTGGAGGCTCCGACTCTTTCCTTTTCAACCGTGCAGGGCGCCTCCAGCATGAGCGGCACTCTGCCCTACATGGCTCCGGAAGTGCTGCGTGGCGATGCCTCAGATGCCCGTAGTGACCTCTGGGCGCTCGGCGTCGTTCTCTACGAAGCCGCTTCCGGTCGCCTGCCCTTCGGTGGACGGACCGGTTTTGAAATTAGCGCCGCCATCATGCGCGAGATTCCGAGCCCTCTCGGGCCGCCTGTTCCGCCGGGCTTGTGGGCCATCATCCAACGATGCCTGGCTAAAGAGCCCATGCAGCGTTACCAGCGCGCCACAGAAGTTCAGGCAGCTTTGGAAGCGGTTCAGTCCGGGGGTTTTACGTTCCCCGAAGCAGCCGAAGACAGAACTGCGGGACCACCGCGTACGACTACGATGCATAGCATTCGGCACGTTCGGGTCAGGAAAAAAGATTTTGTCATGCTTGTGGGTACGAACAAAGGAGCTTTCATTCTTCGTTCCAATGCACAGCGCCGGCGTTGGGACGTCGGTGGCCCCTACTTTCATGGTCATTCCGTGTACGCGATGGCCTATGATGGCCGCGGGGATCAGCGCCGTATCTGGGCTTCAACCTCGAGCTTCTGGGGTACGCTCCTGCGCTCCAGCGACGATTTCGGAAAAAGCTGGACCAATCCACAACAGGCTCCGATCCGTTTCCCCGCCGACACCGGTACTTCCCTGAAAAATATCTGGCAGATTACCCTTGGCCCGGTCGACGAACCTAACCGGCTCTATTGCGGAGTAGAACCTGCTGCCCTGTTCGAGACCCGGGACGCAGGCGAAAACTGGTCGCTAGTGCGTGGACTCTTTGATCATCCGCATCGCCCCCGCTGGCTGCCGGGCAATGGAGGCCTGGCTCTGCATACGATTGTGCTCGACCCCTCGAACCAGCAGCGAATGTACGTTGGTATCTCCTCCGGAGGCGTCTACCGAACCGAAGATGGCGGACAGAGTTGGACGCCGCAGAACCGGGGGATCCGTGCTCTGTTTATGCCTGAGAAGTATCCCGAGTTCGGGCAATGCGTCCACAAAATTGCCTTGCATCCCGCGCGCCCGAACCGTCTATTTTTGCAGAATCACTGGGGACTTTACCGGTCGGATGACTGTGGTGAACATTGGACCGACATCGCCAACGGAGTGCCCTCGGATTTCGGCTTCCCGGTCGTGATCCACCCACGAGATCCCGATTGTGTGTATGCCGTCCCGGTCGAATCCGAAGAGTTTCGCTGCGTGTGCGACGGGCGTTTGCGAGTTTATCGTACCCGGAATGCCGGAGCTTCATGGGAACCGCTGATGCGCGGCCTGCCGCAAAAGCAAGCCTACGAAACCGTGCTGCGTGACGCTATGACAACTGATTCGCTGGATCCCGTCGGAATCTATTTTGGCACTCGCAGCGGGCAACTCTTCGGCTCTAATGACGAAGGCAAAAACTGGAACAGAATCCTGGGAGGCTTACCCTCGATTCTCTGTGTGCGCTGCGCTGTCGTGGAAGATGAAGGACTTGGAAATGTGTTTCCGGCCACCTCGAAATCGCTGAAACCAGTTTCAAGGAAATCGAATCCCTCTCATCAGTCCACCCGGCGAGAGAATAAGAAGCGATGACTGTAACGTTCCACATCCCAGCGGCGTTGCGCGAGTTTACCGAGGGGCGGAGTGAGGTCACACTGGAATCCTCAGGCGTAACTGTAGCCGAGGCACTTTCCGGACTTTGGAATGCCTATCCGGGGGTCCGGGATCGAGTACTCAACGAGCAGGATCAGGTCCGCCAGCACATCAACATCTTCGTCGGCAATGAGAACATCCGCTACACCGGCGGACTCACGACTCGCGTGCCCAACAATTCGGAGATCTCCATCGTGCCCGCAGTGAGCGGCGGACAATAACTACTGCGGAACCCAGGATTCCAATTCCCTGTGATCCTCTGTGTCCCCTGTGGTGAACCTTTCGTCACCACAGAGGACACAGAGGATCACAGAGGAAATCAGGGCAAAGATGCACCGAGCCGCATTATCGAACCATAAACTCCAAAAGTTTCTCAATACCCCCAACGAAATCATCGGGAGCGGTAATCAGGCTCAGCACCAGGTAGCCGTCGCTGGGAAAATCATAGAAGTGCCCAGGATGGACAAGGACCGATTTCTCCCGCACCAACTCAATGGCAAGTTCCTCATCCGACCGCGTCACCGGCACTCGCAATACGGCGTACCATCCACCTTCGAGCGCAAGCCTTTGATAAGCCTTCGCTGACTCAAGCCGGCGGTCCAGTTTCGCCAAATTTGATTTCACGCGTTCTCGGAGTTGCCCTTGAATTGCGTGTCTTTGCTCCAGCAAGACAGGGATTGCCCACTGCACTGGCGCATTCATAGACAAGTAAGTGTCCGCAATGACCTCCAGCCGCTCCATGGCCGCGTTCACCTGAGTTTCAGGGCCGCTGGTGACCAGCCACGCAACTTTCATCTGGGGCAACGCTGAGATTTTTGAAAGGCCGCTCAACGTGAAGGTCAGCACATCGCGGTTCCCCGCAAAGCTCGCGTGGGGCGAATTGTTCAGCGAGTAATCCAGGAAGACTTCATCCACAATGACTGCGAGCTCATGTTCCGCGCAAAATTTGTTGAGAGGGTCAAACTCACTCGCATGCACGTATGATCCTGTCGGATTGTTCGGGTGCACAACGACCACGCCCCTGGTCCGGCCGGTAACGGCTTTCTGCAGAGAATGGAAGTCCATCTGCCATCCGTGGTCATAAATCAAGGGATACGGGATCAGCTTCACATCCTGCAGATCTGCCAGGAATTCGAACAGGGGATAACTTGGCTTGGGCACCAGAAGCTCGTCCCCCGAGTTGCAGAGAAGCCGAAAAATATAGGAATAACCCTCGCTCGTGCTGGCAGTTAAAAGAATGCGCTCTGGATCCAGAGAATGGATTCCATGCGCGGCGTGATAATACGACGAGACTTCTTCCCTGGCGGAACGCAAGCCTTTGGCCTGCGGGTCGTAGTCGAGCACCTGAGGCGAAGCGAGCGATTGCAGAATAGCGCGCGAATTGAATTCGAGACCGACCCGCGTCGGATTGGAAGCAGTTAAGTCGAGCAATCTTCTGCCGCTGGCCCGCAATTCCTCCACTGCTTGTGTAAACCGGTTCTGCGCTAGCCGCCAGTTGGTTCGGTCAGAAAACATGTGATTTGCGATTTTATGTGATTCAGTGAGACCGGCAAGCGGGAAAAAGAAAAAGCGTCCAGCAAGGACGCTTTTGATCTTCAAATTCCTCAATTGCCAAATTACAAAATTACTGAATTTCGCATTATTCTCGCGGCTTGCTCACTTCACTCTGGGCCAATTCCCGGCTAATGCTGGGCGTCGTTTGCTGCAGGCTCGGCCAGTCGCGAATACCCACCGCCGGGCACATGAGCCCCTTCTCGCTTGGACGGAGCAGCTGCCGGAGCGTCTGCACGCCATAAAACAGTCCCTGCCCGGAGTTCGCCGCAACGATCAGGTGCGACTTATCGGAAAACAGCAAATAACCGTCTTCTCCAACCTCCGCGTCCGCCTTCAAGCCATTTCGCGCCAGGAAGCTTCGTACACGCTCATCCTGCAACCGGGCCAGCACGATGGCTCCGCCTTCGGCCTTGGCCGCAGCCTTCATCCCCGCGATGTTGAGCCTGAGGCCGGATTGGTCCAGAACTTCCTCAGCCAGAGTTTCGGCCGCGATGCGATCCTCGGCTTGGTGACCTAGCTGCACAAAAATTTTCGTGTGCGGACCCACCTGGAATGCGCCACTGCCTAATTGCACTTCCTTCGGCGCAGGCTCCAGCCTGATGTCTTTCCCGCGTGGCGCGTCCAGACCCAGCAGCGCCGGGGTGCACATCATCGCACATGCCAAAATTCCCGAGAGTCGCTTCTTCATTTGCATCCTAAACGTACCCACATCGGTCCATTGTACCCGTGAATTCTCTTCCCCACACGCTAAAGGTTGCCTCTACAATCCAACCCCGGTGATGCGGTTTTGTCTCGTTTTTTTTTGCTCCGACAAATTAAGCTGCAAACCCTTCCTTGTTCACGACATACGGCATTTTTGTGATGTCTCCCCCGTAGTTGCTCTCTAGCACATCGATCAGCCCTTGAATGCAGCGTCCAGCCATTCCCTTGTTCGGATCGGCGGAAAGCCGGGTAATCCTCGCCGCGCTGGCGAAATGCGGGAAGAGGCGGCACCGGTCCGCGATGGCGGGATCCCGCAGAGGTGAATCCGCCGGGAGAGGCTCCTTTTCATAGACATCGAGGGCTGCCCCAGCGATCCAGTTTTCTCGCAGCGCACGGGCCAACGCGACCTCATCCACAACCGGGCCTCGGGAGGTATTTACCAAATACGCGGTGGGCTTCATCAGGCTCAACGTTCGCTCGTTGAAAAGGTGATAGGTGGGGGTGTCACTCTCTTCTTTGCGTAGCAGCGGGACATGCACGCTGACAAAATCCGCTTCCCGCAGCGCGTCGTGGAAAGGCACGTAGCGGATCCACGGACGTTCCTTGACCAGACCGCGCTGGTGCCGCAGATCATGTATTTCCTGAATGGTTCTTACGAAGGCATCGTTCTGGTATGCGGGGTCGTAGCACAACACATTCATGTCAAATCCCACGCACTTTTTGATGAACGCCAGTCCGATGCGCCCGGTGCCAATCACGGCCACGGTCTTGCCGGTGACCTCGTCCCCAAGAAAAGGCAGGTACGGATGCCAGAATCCCCACTGGTTATCGCGGGTTAGGTGTTCCGCGGTCCACATTTTGCGTGCCAGCGCCCCCATCATGAAGAACGCAAACTCCGCAGTCGCTTCGGTGAGAACGTCGGCCGTATGGGTAAACGGAATCTTATAGCGGTTGGCATCTGCCCGATTGATGTTATCGAACCCGACCGCGATCTGGGCGACCACTTTCAGCGACCCCTTTCCTGCCTCGAACATTTCAGCGTCGATCTGGTCGCGCAACGTGGTAATCAGCCCATCGATGCCCGACCGAACTTTATTGATGATCACGTTTTTCGGCGGAGCTTCCGGATGGGGATATACCTCAACCTCGTATCCGCGCTTGCGCAGAACGTCAATCGCCTCGCCGATATCGCAGGTGGCGAACACACGAAATTGCTTGTCCATGTTTGGTGAGAGGAATCTTTCTTAGAAGTCGGATTTGAGACTCCGTGATCCGCCCACAGTGCAGATCACAATTCATGATACGTGAGCAAAGAATCGTCGTGCGATCCCCTTCAACCCGCGGGGTAAGAATCATTTCGCAGGCTTGGTGAGTCCCTGCGACTCCAACCACCAGTAGAACTCCTCCATCCAATGATCGCTGGTCGTCCCCTGCTTCTTCATGCCGAAGCCGTGCTCTCCGGCACGGTAGATGTGAGCTTCGGGCTTGTTGCCGGCGGCCGTCAAGGCTTCGTAAAACTTCTCGATCGGCTCCCGCACGAGTCCATCATCCTGCGCCCACGCCATGAAAATCGGAGGTAGGTCCGCGGGAATTTTCGGCATGACGCCAAACGGTCCTCCATAAATGGGAGCCGCAAAATTGGGCCGCGCTGCAGCATCCGGCTGCAGCAACGCGCCGCTTGTCACCATCGCTCCCGCGGAGAATCCGATGAATCCCACTCGATCCGCGGAAATCCCCCACTCGGCTGCGTGCTGCCTCACTACTTTTACGGCCTGAATTCCATCCGCGATCCCGTATTTGCAGACTTCATCGAAGTTAATTCCCTGGGGAATCCCCTCTCCTTTCTTCTCGGGGATGCGGTACTTCAGCAGGAACGCTGCAATTCCTTTCTCTTGCAGCCAACGCGCCACTCCGGTGCCTTCGTGATCGATCGCCAGCGCGACGCAGGATCCGCCTGGCGCCACGATGATGCCTGTCCCGGTTGCCTTGGATTTTTCCGGTAGATAAAGCGTGAGAGTCGGCGTGACCACATTGAACACCACCTTGCCCATGGGGGTGTTGTCGACTGTCTTTTCGGTCTGCGTCCATTTCTCAGAACCGGGCGCAACCCCAGGCCAAATGTTCACGGTCTGCGCATAGCAGCACGGCCCCACAACGAGAACCAGCGCCACCGCGCCGCAAATCTGCCGAAGCGCTCGGCTACGATTCATAAATAGCTCTTTCTTTTCGATTGAATAAATCCGTCAACGCGCTTCTGATTTGGAAGCCGCCGCTTTGCCTCGGCCGGTTAACTCTTGAATCAGCTTGACCTCGGCCTCGCGGTACGGCCTACCGTCGGAGTGAAACACCTCGTGGAACCACAACGTGGGCTCATCCAGAATGTACGGATGTCGCCAGGAATCCCACGGATAATAGGTTTGCGTTTTTCCGGCTACCAAGCCCCAGTTGATCGCTCCCACCTTGTACTTCTTGGCCAGGGGTAAGGTCGTATCGAATGTGCTACCCGCTCCCCTTGCCATGTATTCGGTGCAAATCAAGGGACGATGAAAGCGCTGCAAAAAAACTACTTCCTCGCTCGAAACGCTCCGGCCAGCTGTAATTGTGAAACGTGATCACATCGGAGTTGTTCAGTTGAATCTCTTGCATGTGCGTCAGGGCTGAGCCATTGCTGAAATCGATGTCCCACACCCCACTGGTCAGCGGCTGCGAGGGATGCGCGTCCCGCGCCCACTGGAATACCTTGGGCAATAAGGCTTCCACCAACTGCGCTTTGCGCGCGGGTTCGAGCTTGCCATAGCTGCCTTCATTGGTGTTCGAGGGCTCGTTCCATACGTCCCATCCCAGCACGCGCGAATCGTTGGCAAACGCCCCAACCACTCCAGTGACATAAGCTTTCAACCGCGGTTCCTGCGAAGGATCTGTGAGAGCCGCGCTCCCGGGTGACTGCACCCATCCCGAATTGTGCACTCCGGGGATCGGCGGATGCTGCAATCCGAGCTTCGGCTGCGGGTCCCAGCACGAATCGAATAGCACAAACAACGGCTTGATGTGGTGTCGCGCAGCGATCGCAAGGAACTGATCCATGCGCTGCTTAAATGCCTGCGGATTTTCTTGCCAAACCAAATCGTGCAAGAAAACTCGCATCGTATTCATGCCGATGTCTTCCGCCCAGCCAAGTTCCTTGTCGATCTGGGCTGCATTGAAACTCTGGGCCTGCCACATCTCCAATTCATTAATGGCGTCGGCCGGAATGTAGTTGCTGCCCACCAGCCATGGCTGCTGCTCATACCATGTGGCCGCCTTCTCAGTGCTCCAGGGCGCGGATTGCGCAACCAGAATTCCTGAAAGAACAAAGACCAGAACGGTCCGGCTGACAAATGCTCTAAATGATTTTCGTGCTCCAAACATGCATTCACCCCGCCAGCAAAGTAACTCACTCGCAACCTAGAAATGAAACTGCAGTTGCGCGCACCACCTTAGCACACCGGGTCAGGTTGCAAGGCACGTCATCCTAACCTGGCCAGAAACCCGGTATTCTAAACTCTCAACCGCAGCCATTGACGCAGGGCGACGCCGAATAGGCCAGGAGAGAATTTCCGGATCGGGTTGAACTGAGGAAACTGACGGGGGACACCTTGAAGTCTTGCTGTATGCGTTTCAGTGCGATAGCTGGTTTGTCCTGTGTTTTGCTGCTGCTCAGTCCATGCGCGCTTCAGGGACAGAGCCTCGCTGCCGATAGCCAGAGCTTTTCGTCCGCAGTGCAGTCGAGGGTAGTGGACTCAGCAGATCACGGAGACTCGCTGCTCGACCCGGCGAAGCCGGGCCAGTCGGCTGACCAGCGCCCGGCCGAGCCAACAACAGGTGGAGATCCGAAATCCCTCACCAATGGACCGCATGATTGGGTTCATCGCTGGCTGCGCAAGGTAGATCAAGCACGTTCTGAGCAGCCGCATTATGCCGCCCCTTTAATCACCACTCATCCACTGTTGGTGCAACAATTTCGCTTCGACACCTACTACCAGTCGGCGCGCAATGGCGTTGCCACTGACGTGTACGGATCCGGCAAAGGCCTGGAAATTATTCCCAATACGCGGATGGAAGTGCAGGTCGGCATCCCGCCTTATTTTTTTCGTCACGCGCCCAACATCCCGGACGGATTTGGCGATGTCTCCATTTTTCTCAAATTCCGGGTCGCTTCCGCCCCGGAGGGTAAGGGCGGATATTTCCTGGGATTTTTTCTTGGAGGCTCGTTCCCCTCGGCACAATCCCCAAACGGGATGGGACACACGGTGTGGTCCCCTATGGTGGCTGCCGCCAAACGTTGGAAGTTCTTCGATTGGCAGACCAACCTGGGCGGCGTCCTTCCCCAGAGCGGCACCCCAGTTCTCGGGCGGCAGATCGTGTTCAACAATACTTTCCAGTTCAATGTGGCCCGAAAACTCTGGCCCGAGGTGGAGAACAACACAACTTTCTATCTCGACGGTCCGCATTCCGGGAGCTACCAGAATTTCATCACTCCCGGTCTCATCGTGGGCCCGTTCCCGCTCGCGGAGCGCTTGCGTTTCATGTTTGGCGGCGGAGTACAAATAGCCAGCAGCCAGTTCTACACCTACAACCACCGATGGATCTGGACCATCCGATTCCCGTTCTGAGGCCCACCGACGCAGAAGGTCAGGGGAGATCGCTCTAGGGCATGCTGACGCGCACGATGTTAGAGCTCGCGGATTTTCCGGATTCGTTGGTCGCGCGCACGCGATAGGAAATCTGCTGACCCTTTCTGGCCCGTGAGTCCGTGTACTGGGTCGCCGATGATGCCAACTTCGCGACTTGGCTCCAGGAAGACCCTCCATTCCCGCTGTCGTCCCGTCGTTCAATGACGATATGCTGGGGATCACCCGAATGTATTTCCCAAGTGAGATTCACTGCACGACCCGCGACTTGCGCCATAAGCGAACTGGGCGCTTCGGGAAGCACGGGCCAGTCAAAGTAATCCGCGTCGGCAATCGCCATGATGCTGTCGCTGATGGGAAGGGCCTCCAGTGTGTCGGTCGAATCCTTCTTCCAGTGCAGCGGGCGAATGTCCCCGGAAACAAGGTCGATCAACACAGGATTGTGAATGCCGCTGCCCTTCAAAGTGAAGTTGGAATAAAAGGTTGGGAATTTTCCGCCGGCCACGCTGTGAGCCGCAAGCCAGTAGGCGATGATCGCCTTCCCTTTTCTGGAGCGGAACCCGTAGCTTAGGAACGGGAACCCGCTCTGGCGGCGCAGCACAGAGGCATCCACGCCCGAGATCTCGATCGATGGATCAGGCGCCGTATCAGAAAACAGCGCGATGGTATTCTGCAGGGCATAGAACACCGGACGCGGCGTGAAATCGTAATCATGATTGGTGAGGCCGCGGATAATGCCGAAATCGTCAGACTCATTCCCGTCCACGCCTGCAGCCAGCAGCCATACAAACGTCTTGACTCCAGCCGCGTGATTGTAGATTAGCCCCCGGGTAACGTACTTCGCCTGCACCGTCTCGTCTGAGCCTGTCCATGAAGGGATGGAATTGAATTCGTCGTCAAAATAAGGGATCGCGGATTTGATTCCTGGATAATGCTTCACGAGTTCCCGCAGTTGCCGCGGCGACTCATTCAGATACGCCCCTTCATCCATCGTTTCAGGATTCACGTTCGTGCCGTATCCCGGATAGGTATGGTAGGCGTATACATCGATCCCGGAAGCGCATTTGCAGGTATCTAACGCTCGCTGTGTAAATTCGCGGGAAGGATCTGCCTGCGCTCCATAGATCACCTTCGCTTCCCCGTCCGTTTTATGGACGGTCTGCACAAAAGAACCGAGAAGCTTTCCATAGTCTTCGGCATTGCCCCACGGATTCCAATAGCCGATGTCCTGCTCGTTCCACAGCGCCCAATAGTGAATGCGATCCTTGAAATGATCCACCATCCAGGCTACGTATTTGTTGAACGCGGCGCTCTGTTCCGGAGTGACGGGCGGCCAATACACTGAATATAGGCTGCGATCGTCGTTGTGGAATGATCCTGGCTCGGAAACGCTGAGCTCAGGAAGTTTGCCGCTACGCGCGGTGTACATCTGATTGCCGTAAAGCAATTGCACCTGCACCTGCATGCCGTTGTCCAAGAGTGAATCCACCGCATCTTCCAGTTCAGGGGATGAGGCGTACACTCCCCGCTTCTGCTCGATCCAGTCCCAACTGGTGCGATCGGAACTGTTCTCATACTGACCGATGCGGATCCACTTGAATCCCGCGTCGAACATTCGCGTCCACCACCAGCGATTCCAGGGAAGATAAGGGTCGCGAGGCAGATCCGAATTGATTCCGAAGCCGTCCTGAATCTGCGAACTTCGCTTGGGCGGAACTTTCTGCGGCACTGGCCGCCTGGCCTGAGCCAGCGAGTCCCCGTTCAGGAGAACCAGGGTGAAGAAGACAGCAGCGGTAAGCCTCGAGAAGCACAGCGGACGGCCAACGCAGATCCTGCGGACCATGGGCGGACTCCGGGATGAAGTTCAAAACGACTTCTACTCAAAACTGGCTAACGCGCGATGCTCTCCGCGGACACTCGCGAAGCGTTCGCCGCAATGCTGGAAGCGTTTTGCTGGATCTTGCGGATGGCTGCAGCAATCTCATGCATGTCTTCCTCGTCTCCCAGTAATGCGAACTGTGGAATCCAGACAGCCTCCCAGGCCGCGCGTTGTGTATGAGGAAATGTCTGTCCCAGGAAAGCATGGCGCTCGGTGGCTTGAGCACCGCTCAGGCATTTGCGATATTCGCCGCTGCGGAAACAGTCCAGTTCATGTAGGGGAGGGTAACTCGCCTGTGTAGGGATCCCCTCGGCATTGAGCGCAGCAATGAAATTCTCGGTGGGAATGCCGCCAAAATCCTTCGCGTTCACGTGGAAGATGTAGGCGTACTGCCCGTTACGCGTGCAGCGCGGATCGCATTCCTGTGGAGTAATTCCGGGGATCTCGCGTAGCAGTTTGTCCAGCAACCGGCCGTTCTGATGGCGATGCAGAGTTTGCGGATCCAACCTTCCCAGTTGCACGTTCAGAATGGCGCCCTGCCATTCGCTGAGCCGGTAATTCGAACCATAAATAAAGTGGCTGTAGAACCATTTCCCGGGCATGCGGCCGCAGTCGTGGACGGAGCGGGCCAGCCGTTCGAATTCATCATCGTTGGAGATAATCATGCCGCCTTCGCCCGCCGTCATCAACTTGCTGGCCTGGAAGCTGAATGTCGCCGCTTTCCCAAAGGTGCCGATCTTTTTGCCTCGCCACTCACTGCCGTGGGCATGAGCCGAGTCTTCGACCAGCGCGATTCCGTGCTTGCGGGCCAACTCTTGCAGGCGGTCTAGATCGGCGGGGTGACCGCCCATGTGCACTGCAACAATCGCCTTCGTCTTCGGTGTGATGGCTGCTTCGGCCAATTCCGGATCGAGGCAATACGTTTTCGGATCGACCTCCACCAGGACGGGCAGCGCGTTCGCAAACAGCACCGCGCTGGCAGTGGCCACGAACGTAAAGTTTGGGACAATCACCTCGTCGCCCGGTCCTACGCCCAGCGCTTCCATGGTGACTTCCAGCGCGGCCGTGCCGTTGGTGACCGCGAGTCCATGCCGCGCCCCGTGATACTTGGCGAAAGCTTGTTCGAACTCAAGCGTCTTGGTTCCAGGAGTACGCCACCAGACTCGGCTCTCCAGCACCTCACGTAGCGCGTTGCGCTCGCCGTCATCATATTGAGGCCAATCCGGAAACGGCTTACGCTTCGCTTTGTTGCCGCCAAATAATGCAAGTTCCGACATCGCTTGTTCCCCCTCCGTGCTCAGTCATCGATCAAGCGCCACTCCTGGTCGAAAGCGTTTCTATACGCTTCCATGCCCGCGACTGTCCAGCCGAAAAACCGTTTTGCTGAATTGTGAGCGGTTGCTCGGTCTGAAGCTTGGCAGCCTACCCGCCTGAAATGAGGCGTCGCGTGCCACGCTTCCAGTGGATAACTTCCAAGATGCAAGGAGAGGGTGTCAGTTCTTCAGCTGCGGAGTTTTTCGCCAATCTGAAGGTCTGCGGGAAGCTTTACCAGGTACTGTAGGTTGTGCCGTCGCCGGCCGTCTGGCTGGACGCGGAATGGACATCCGTAATGCCGGGCTCCTGCTGGTCCACTGCCATCATGACGTCTTCCTGGACGACCTCCCAGTTGGGCTGGCGGGTCATGGGATCTGGAGGGATTTGCCGGAGGTAGCCTGCTGTGACCAGATCATCGAGGGACTGTGGAGCCTTCTGCTTGTCGAGCGTGTATTGCGAGATGACGGAGCGCAGCGTGGCCAGGTTCGATCGCAGAACCGACTCACGGGCTTGCACGATCGTCTGATTGTAGACCGGCATAGCAATCGACACCAGGATCATGATGATGAAGATCACGATCATCAACTCCAGGAGCGTGAATCCGCGAGCGCCTTTCTGCTTTCCGCGTGCCAGGGCGCGTGCCCTTCCAGGGCTGCACCACAGCCGGTTTATTTTCACCCCTGCCTGCATTTACCAGTCCTTATATTTTGTGCCGTCCAACCCGATGCCTTCCGCTTTGGTGTGAACGTCGAAAACATTCTGGCCGCCCCAAGAGTCAGAGTCGACATCATCCTGCATGGAACGGAGCCCCCATTCCTTGCTGTGCGTCATGGGGTCCGTGGGAATAGAACGGAGGAAACGGTATTTCTTGCCGGCTTGTCCCTCGACACCTTTGACGAGGGTGTCCAAATCAGGGGGATAGCCCATGCTGTCGACCTTGATCTGAAAAACCTGGCGATCGGCGGCATCCTTGTAACGGTCAATCGCGTCACGCATCTCCCAAAGAGCTTCCCGAAGCTGCTTTTCCTTTTCGCGCTGAATGGTTACGCGCGCCAGCGGCAGAGCCATCATTGTTAGGATCGCCAGAATCGTGGTGGCGACCATCAGTTCGATGAGGGTGAAGCCGGCGTGAGTGCGGTTGTGAACTTTTGAACAAATCATGTGTTTAGCCCGCATCGGGCGTGAGCGAAGAGAGTGTTGGGTCGTTTTCCTTTCTCAGTGATCCGACCTTTAGTCGGACCCGTCCTTTACTTTGGCGGCGAGCCGAATGGCTTACTGCCTGCCGCATGAAGCGTTAGCAAGCTACGCCTCTACTCCAAAGCGGCTCACTGCACCGTCACTGCGGCTTGCGCACCATTAACGGTGATGGCCTGCAGTCCCGGATCGCGGGCCCCTCCTCTTGTGATCGTCAGGGGAGTCTGGCCGGTTGCCTTAGCTTCAAACGTCATTGTCACTACCGCGCCCTGGCCGGACACTCCTCCCGCGCCCGGGGGTCGAGTGGCGGTAATCTGCGATTGTCCCAGTGCTTCGTCTTCGCGGTGGACCAGCGCGACGGCTTGCCCGTCCTGCGACAGGAATCCGCCATTGGAAACGTTCACGAGTTGCAGGACCTTGGGATCGTAGTTCAGCTGCACGGGCACCGAATAGACGTTCTGGGCACCTGAGATTAGCAAGTTCACTGCAAAGGTGTTTCCTTTTGTCGCCTGTACAGTAGGCGGGTCAAAAAGGAAACTGGCCGCGGGAGTCGATGACTGACCCGGATTGTTTGTCCGTGTTTGCGGTTGGCCGGGTGCTGCCGGATTGCCCGGAGCCGGAGTGATCGAGGGTAAAGATTGCCCTCCGGGGACGGCCTGGGTCTTGCTGGCCACGTGGCGCAACCCGATCGTGGTGGCAGTGCCGATGTCGATTGGACGCTGGTTGATTTCCTGCACGTCGGTGGCGCGAATGATATGCGGCACGATGGCGAAGACGATCTGGTTCTCGGAATGATCCTGCGTGGTCTGGCCGAACAGGTACTTCAGAATGGGAATTTGCGCCAGGCCCGGTATTCCGCTCAGCGACTTGGTCTGCTGGTCTTCCATGATTCCGCCCAACAGGTTCGCTTCGCCATCTTTCAGGCGGATCTCATGTTCGATCTTGCGCTGGCCAATGATGGGCTGGCTGATGCCGCCGATGTTTTGCTGTCCGGTGACGGCGGAAACGTCCATCAGGATCTTGAGAGTGACTTCGCCATTGGCGTGCACATGTGGCGTGATGTCGATATTGACGCCGACATCGAGATATTGGAACTGCGTATTGACCAAGGGGTTGATACCCACCCCGCCGATGCCGGGCTGGAACGATCCAGTCGCGACCGGCACGCGATCGCCAATCTTCAGCGAAGCCTTTTGGCCGTCAAGCGCGCGAATCTGCGGATTCTGAATCAGCTTGGTGTCGCTCTGGCTCAGTACTGCGGAGAGATTGGCGGACGGAATGGTGACCTGGAAATCGGTGGCGTTCAGGTTGCCGAGAGTATTCAGGTTGATGCCGCCGTTGCTGCCATTGCCGGTGCTCTGGGTCACAGTGCCACCAGTGCCAGAGTTCGTAGTCCCGGTTGTAGTCGTGGTGGTCTGGTTGATATTGGGCTGCAGCGTTACCGTGGCGCTGGTGGGCGGATTCAGACCCAAAGTCCGCGAGCGATCTTTGCTGACCTGCATCACCGCGATGTCGACAATCACCTCCGGGCGAGCCTTGTCGAGATCTTCGACGAGTTTCTGCGCCAGCGCGATCTGGTCGGGAGTGCCGCGTACTACCAAGGCGTTTTGCGAAAGCAGTTGCTGCACGCGCTGCACATCCAGCACAGCCCGGATCGCATTCACTACGTCCTGCAGTTCGGTCGGCTGGGAGAGATTCGTCAGATAAAACGTCTTCAGAACACTCTGTTCTAGTTCTTTGCGCTTGGCCGGATTGTCGGTCGCGATGAAAATTGTGTTGGGAGTTACTGGGCGCCAGAAGGTCTTGGATTCCAGAGCGGTGATCTCGAGCGCGTCTTCCAGAGAGACGCCATTCAGATCGACGTTAATCGGCCGCGGTGTGTAATCAGGGTCGAACAGTACATTGATTCCTGCCAACTGTCCCACAGTGCGATAGACGACATCCGACTTCGTGTTGAGCATCTTCAGCGTGACCGGCACGTTGGAGATGGGGGTAAGTTCCACCGGGCCGCCAGCCTCGTGGATCTTGCGTTCCAGAGAACCCGGCACGCCGGCCGCCTGCGGCTGCGGGTTCTGTTGATCGTTGATCAGCTTCAACGTGCGCGTGATTTCCTGCTTCGCAATGAAGGACGAAGGATCGATGGCTGCAGCTTTTTGGAATTCGGCCAGCGCCTCTTGCAGTTTGCCTTCCTCGCGCAACTGCTGGCCACGGTGCACGGCCTCCGCGCCCGCATCAAAGCGGGAGTGTTCGAAGGCCGCGCGGTAGCGAAGGTCCTTGGGCTTTAACTGGTAGGCTTGGCGGAAGAAATCGAAGGCCGCTTCGTATTGTTGGCGAGCCTCGGCATCCCGTCCTTTTTCGTAGAGATCTTTAGCCTTGTCGGCGAGGAGGGGGAGGGCGGCGAGCGCGACCAGCAACACTACCAGCGCCGGTCGCGACATGCGTGTCATTCGGTGATCCTCACGGAAGAACCTCATTGTTGAAATCTATGCGGACAAGCACTTTCCCGCGTAGTAGCGCCGTCCCGCCAAAGGAATGGCGCGGGAAATCTACTCAAAGCACGAAAAAATTCGCGGTACGCCGATTATAGCATCGTGAATTCTGACGCCCATGTGCTTGCACACGCGGGGGTTACACACTTTGGTCCTACGACTTAAGAGCAGAGATCGAGTTGGGCACATCCAACGCTGAATCTCGGCTCTGATCTCCACCTCATCGCACTCGAACGCCTTTGATGGGGAGTCTGAGGTCCGAACTCGGAGCTCCGCTTCCTGCTGTTAAGATTGAACTTGCGATCACCCTATGGCACGTCAATCCGCACATCCGACTAAACCGAATCCGGAGAAATCCCCTCGACGTGACCCCACGGCGAGCGGGCACAGGGATGCCTCTGTTAATAGGATCGCTTCACATAACTATTTCTTGCTGGAAAAATTTGAGGCTGGGGTGGCTTTAACCGGGACGGAGGTGAAGTCCATCCGAAATGGGACGGGCTAACCTCAAAGACGCGTACGGGTTAATCAAAGATGGCGAACTCTGGCTTCTGAACTGCCATGTCAGCCCGTACGAACATGGCAGCTATTCCAACCACGCCGCTGTGCGCACGCGCAAACTTCTAATGCACCGGGAGGAGATCCGCAAGCTGATCGGCAAGACGCAGCAGAAGGGACTCACACTTATCCCCACGCGGATGTACTTCAAGAACGGTAAAGTTAAAATTGAACTGGCGCTGGCTAAAGGCAAGCAGCTCTGGGACAAGCGAGAGACCGAACGCCGGCGCACCGCTGATAAAGAAGCGCGGGAAGCGGTCGCCCGTGGTAGAGCTCGGAGCTAAAGCGGCCCAGACGTCCCCCCGCACAGCTGCTTTTGTTCTCGAGGGCCCTGCCATCAAGATCGTCAATATCAAAGCGGAGATGCCTTCGGTTCAGGTGGCGTTACAGCGGCTGGAGGGTGAGCTCGTATCAGCTCGCCAACAACAGCAGCTTTTGCTCAAGATCATCCATGGCTATGGGTCCAAGGGAGTTGGTGGGGATATTCGGATCGCAGTCCAGAAACGCCTGCGAGAGATGCTCGACGCTAAGCAGATTCGCGGCTGCATTTTCGGCGAAGACTGGTCCAACAGCTGCGATGAAGTATGGAAGCTGCTGCAGGGTCGGCCCGAATTGAAGAGCGATGCGGATCTAGGGCGCTGCAACCGCGGAATCACGATTGTGCTGCTGTAGGTCGGTAGCCAGTCTGGTTTTCAATTCAATTGGCGCGCATGCACGATAAAGCGCTTTGGTGCGGATCCAATGTAATTGAAGGGATAACAGGTGACCAGCGTCAGTTCCTGACCAGCGGCTTGGCGAAGCACCTCTGTATCGTTCGGCTCGACCACCTCGGTGCTTTCCACTGCATATTGAAAAATCCCGGCGGGCGTTTTGAAGCTGAGCCGATCCTGAGCCCGAATCTCTCGAAGTGAGCGGAAGAAAGTGTCCCGATGGGCAGCAATTCCGACATTCCCACTCAACCCCGGAAGAGCCGTTCCCGGAATATGTCCGGCTGCGACGTCGAGAACACTCGAGTCTGCCCCCTCAAGCACAATGACTGAGACATTGACGCGTGGAATGTCGAGACGTCCAATCATTTCTCCATGGCGAAGCGGGATGCCAGCTGCATTCGCCTGTAGAGCGTCGTGCTGAGGTGATGGTGCTAGCTTTGGCAATCTGCTGTTGCAGCACTCGGTTCGAGGCTCGTTGAAACCAGATCTGGTGCAGCGTCAAGTATCCCCAGCATGCAAAAGCGAGCGCGCCCGTCAGAACGAGGACGCGCCCCAAAATCTTTTGCAATACCGGCATGCTATGACTTGCTCGTTTGGGAAACTGTGCGCCCCATCGTGCCCAGAATTGCTGATCCGCTAACCAGGAGCAGTAACCCAAGCAACGGCAGGACCAGATAATTTCCGGCCGTCTTCGGCAGAATCGCAGCGTGCGTCGGCTGAGGCGCAGTGTTCTCGGCGAGTACTTCGTACTCAGGTTCCTGCTTGGCCAAAACTGGCTCGACAGGAGGCGCGCTTAATTGCGAGATCATTGGAGCAATGGATTCGCTCACTGGCGGCACCATCGCTGGTGGCTCCGGGCTCGCTGCGGCCTCGGTGTCGGCCTCTTTGGCTGATTTCGGATATACGAAGTGGATGCCATAGTTCTCACCGGGATAGAACCAGCTACGCAACGCTTCCGGCTCCCCCGACGGACGTTCTTCGAAAGAGATTACTGGTTTGTCGGTTGTTTGGGCGCGGTAATCGGGAACCGCTTCAATTGTCGCCAGAACTTGCTTCTGGTTTTGCGTGAAGATCTGGACAACGTGGCGGTCCTGGCTGTTTGCGATCTTGAACACATAGGTGCCCGCTGGCAACACTGTGCCCGGCACCTCAACGGGATTGTTAAAGGTCACAAGGGTTTGTTTGTCCCACTGGTCTGCACGCGCTACCGGCACGAGAATTGAGGCGACAAATATCGCCAACAAGTTCAACCACACAAAACTAAGTCTGCTATTCATTTTTGTCTCCACCTCATTGGAATGGTCCTATGGCCGTGATCACGGGCGGCGCGGAACGATACGTTCATTCCACGAAGAAGCCTGCTCAGGCTAAGGACGACGAATAACGCTTGAGACGGGGAACAGAAGAGGACACCAGACTTCGAAACCTGGAAAACCTAAATGCATCCCGCCGCAGCCAATATCGCAGAGAACAGTTGCGGAGCAAAGGTAACCAAGGTGTTTCACCGCTGGGGTTGAACTTGTGAGTAAAAGGATAGAACTCGGCATCAAAAGCTTCTCTGAGCGTGTAAGCGAAACCCCACTCAGTTTTGCACCCGCAACTAAGTCTCTTGCGCCGGATCTGGACTTCGACCCGGATCTGCAGGAATTTCTGCCGCAGGCTCGGGCGCGGTTGCCACGGGAACAACGGTTGGCTCGACCGGATGTACTTCGACCACTAGGACTAGCATTCGCTGCTGCCAGTACGAGACGGCGATGCCGCGCTGCCAGAATCGCGGAATCAGCAGCAGGAGCATGATGAGTTGCATCAGGAGGAACGCGCGGGTCACGCTATTCGACGGGATGAAGCGGATCCAGACCCAAAGACCGGCAACGAGAATGATGGCCGCCGTTAAGGTCGCGAGCACATAGCTCCCCAGCAACCGGCCCAGGCTGTGAAAAGTGTGCCGGAAGCCAGCAGCGATGGCTCTTCGCACGGCCCTCTGATCATTCAGAACTACGTCGCTCTCGGCCAGGTCGAACCAGATGCGCAACGTGGTCATGATCAAAAAGATCAGGAACAAGCCAATCATCCGCAAAGTGAAAGGAAGAAGTTCGTAAGTGCTCTCTTCGGCTTTAGTGGCGATGGCTCCATTGGCCCAGAACAGTAGTCCCGCGATAATGCCCATCACAATGCCGGCAATGATGATCAGCCGGATAAAGCGCCACAAATTGCGTCCACAGGCCCGGAAGAAATCTTTTCGTGGCAAACGATAGGTCGAACCGTATCCCGCAAAAACTCCAGGCAGGAATAGCGCGGTAGCAAGAAAAAACAAGCAGGCAAGCCAAACGGCGGGAGTGGTCACGGTGATCATGGGACCAAACTCCGGACGCGCCAACAGGTCGATGAGGGTGGCCAAATGAAGTCCATCGATCAGGCGGTCGCTATACAAACTGTGATCGAGGATGGTATGCGCGCTTTCGCGAAAGGCCGAGGTGCCCAGGATTGCCAGGAAAAGATTCAGCATCCAGAACCAGCCGATGTAGCGCTTGTTGCCGAGAACCATGACCAGTCCAGCGGTGAGGATGTTGCGGTGTTTTGGCTCATCAAAGAGTCTTTGCATGTCGTCCCTTACACCGCCCACCAGGCAAGAAACTGGCTTAATAGTTGAGTGACAAACAGCCAGTAATTGGAGAATTTGTACGTGGGCCTGGCGTTGGCCTTCACTACGAAGCTGTTATTGAACTTGTTGCGGTCGAGTTGCACGGTGTGGTCGGGATCAATCTCCGCCGATACGATCTGCGCCTTTTTCAGATATCCAAAGCGAGTCCAGCGGCCTTGTCCATCCCAGTGCTCGCGGATGGTTTCTCCGTTGTCGAACTTGATCTCCACCGAGATCGGCATCGTAAAGTCTTCCTTGCGATGCAGCGTAACGTAGGATTGGTAAAGAATATTGTCTTTGCCGTTCCCTGTTTTCTCGTTCTTCTTCCCTTGGTCCGCCTCGTACCAGTTTGCGGGAAACGAGTGGACCTTGAGAATCTCGTAGTCGAGCACTTGCGAGCCGTAGACGGCCTGATTGAAATACCAGCGCAGATCCTTGCCCGAGACTTCCTCGATGGTCTTCAGAAAATCTTCCTTTGTCGGATGGGTGAAGCGATACTTCATGAAGTAGGCATGCATGGCTTTATCCATCGTCTCTTCGCCGATGATGCCTTCGAGGGTCAGCAGGACCGTCGCGGTCTTCCCGTAGGTGATGCCGGCGTAAGAATTCGAACTGACGTAGTCGTACGCCTTCTGAGCCATCGCATCGCGATCGGCTACGGTTTCGTAACCCAGGCGCTGGCCCTCGCGTTCGCCCAGAGTGGCTCCCCCAATATCGAGCATGGAAGTGTTTTTGCCGAGGATTGAATCCAGGACCTTCACTTCGGTGTAACTGTTGATGCCTTCATCCATCCAGGCGTCTTCGAACTCGTTCGTGGCGACCATGCCATACCAGTACTGGTGGCCGAACTCGTGTTCGACGACCAGTTCCAGTAAGTGGAGGCCCTGCGGCGCGAACCAACTGCTTTCGCCAGTGATGAAGGTCGGGTACTCCATTCCGCCTGCTGCGGAATCGGGTTCCGGATCGACAACGGTCAGCGTCTTGTATGGATAAGGACCGTAGAACCTTTCGAAACGATCCAGGGTCTCGCGAGTGATGCGCTCGTGGAGTTCGGCCTGGCTCCAGTGCGCGGGTTGCATCAGGAACCGCAGTTTGATCGGGCCCATCTGCGCCTGGTAAGTGGACTCGCGCACTTTGTAGCGCGGGCTGACGGTCCACGCAAAATCGTGGATGTCGTCGCCGTGATACGTAACCGTTTTCGTGCTATCCGGGTTATCCACGCTGCTGAGTTCGACTCCGCTCGCGCCAATCACCTCATACTTTGGAACGGTCAGCTTTACGTCGTAGACGCCAAAATCGGCGAAGAATTCCGTGGTGTTGTGATACTGGTGACAATTCCACGCCCCATGCCACCACACCCCTACTTTGGGGAACCATTGGCCACCTAGAAGGAAGTCACGCTTCCACCCCGAACGCGCCTGGGTTTCTGGAAATTTTGTGACGAAAGCAATCTTGAACTGAACGTAGGCCCCGACGGGGATCGGTTTCGTGACGAGCAGATCGACCACCGTCTTATCATCTTTATTGCCGTCATCCGGTGCGATGAACTGCAGATTCTGCGTCAGGTCACCCTGGCCTACGACTTCGATGCTCTTGATGTCCTCAGACCCGTAGTCTTTGGGCTCCCACTCCTGGTACCCGGTGTCGCGGGTACCCATGAGCTTGGCGTCGCGCACAAACGTCGCTTTGGGCTGAAATGCGTTCTGGTATAGATGAAAAGGAAAGTGATCGAGTGTCTGGCCAGTCAGGTTGTGGTAGGTGAGAACTTCTGTGGCATTGACGGTGTGCGTGCCCGCATCGTATTGCGCGTCAATTTCATAATGCACGACGCGCTCCGACATTGGAGTCGGAGAGTTGATGGCCAGAGTTGTGTCAGGAATGGCGACAGAGCCTGCCGGGGACGAAGCGGCAGCGCTATGAGCTCTCGCGGCAGTTGCACTTTGCGGGGCCGCCTTGACGGCACGCTCCGTGTATGAGGCAGCGAAAATTATCGTGAGCGTGAGCGTCAGCGCGGCGGTCTTCCATCCAATCAGCATGCAATCGTCACCTGACAGGGGTTGCGGCCTTGAATCATACCTGAGCGCAGAACGATCGTCACCCGCCCGACATTATTGCGCTCCTCGGAAATAGCGGATTTGCGGGAGCCCTGCAACAAGCAGATAGGGAGTACAATTTTCCGCAAAACATTGCCGGCTTCGGATCCACTGCTGCCGGCAGCCATCAAGGAGCGCTTATGGAGCCTGTTCGGCAAGGCGATGTCAGTCTTCTGCAGCATCCCGCGTCCCAGGAACTGCTCCGTTCCAAGATTCCCGCGAGACTCGCCTATGTCTGGACTGACGGAAGTCCGCGCGTGGTGCCCATTTGGTTTCACTGGAACGGACGCGAACTCGTGATGGCCTCTCCCCCAAAAGCTCCCAAGCTGAAGGCACTCGCCAATAATCCGAAAGTGGCAATCACCATTGACGACAATACCTTTCCCGCACAAAGTCCTGCTGATCCGGGGAACGGCGAAATTGGAAAATGTGCGCGGGATTGTTCCCGAGTACGAGGCCGCGGCCGCGCGCTATTTCGATGCCGAACTGGCCAAGGGCTGGCTGACTCAACTGCGTGGAAAAGTGACAGACATGGTGCGTATCACGATCACGCCGCGGTGGGTCGGACTGCTCGATTTCGAGACCCGCTTCCCCAGCGCGCTGTCAGGTTAACGACGGATCAAGCTGTTCGCCTTGAACGGGCTTTCCCTTGCATCACTCAATCGGACTCGACACGGGCGAGTTCCCCTCCCCGCTTGCGCTTTTCCCGTCATGGCGACGATACTGAAAAGGATCATTTAAATTTCTAAATTATGAAGACCACAATCTCTCTGTCCGCCCCCGCTGATGTCGAAACAGAATCCCTCGTCGCCGTTGTCTTAGATCAGGCGACGCCGTCCTCCAGCGACACGAACAAGAAACCCGAGTTGAAAATCGCGGCCACCGATCCCGCGTTACAGTCGGCCGCGGCCGATCTGCTGGCCAGCGGTGAAGTTGCCGGAAAAGCCGTTTGAGACGAATTTGCTGCACAAGCCTGCAGGTTTGAAGGGCAAGCGATTGCTCTTGATTTCCGGCGGAAGCGGTAGGTCATTTTCAGCATACGATCTGCGCCGCATTGCAGGCGCCGCGGTGCGCACACTGAAATCTCGTGGAATTCGCAGCTTCGCCTTTGTCGCACCCACCGGCATCGGTGCTCAGGAAGCCGTACGCGCCATCGTCGAAGGCGCGTTCGTCGGCAACTTCGATCCCGACTATTACAAGAGCGATCGCAAAGATCAGAAGATTGACGCGCTCACCGTCGTCGCCAGCGGCGATCAAGAGTGCGCTGGAAAAGGCCGCGAACGAAGCGCGCATCATCGGCGAGTCCCAGAACTTCACGCGCGATCTGGTCAACGAACCTTCCAACCGCATGACGCCGACCATCCTCGCGGAGCGCGCGAAGAAAATGTGCGCGGAAGTCGGCTTGAAGTGCGAAGTCTACGGCGCCGACAAGATCAAAGAACTGAAGATGGGCGCGTTCTGGAGCGTGGCCCAGGGTTCCGACGAGCCGCCCGCGCTGATCGTCATGACGCTACGAACCAGCGGGCGCGCCGCGAGAAGCCCGTACTCGGACTGGTCGGAAAAGGAATTACCTTCGACACCGGCGGCATTTCGATCAAGCCCGCCGACGGCATGGAGAAGATGAAATACGACATGGCCGGCGGCGCCACCATGATCGGCGCCATGCGCGCCATCGCGCTGCTCAAGCCGAAGGTGAAAGTCATCGGCATCGTTTGCGCCACCGAAAACATGCCTTCCGGCAAAGCGCAGAAGCCCGGCGACGTGCAGATCGCCATGTCCGGCAAATCGATCGAGATCATCAACACCGATGCCGAAGGCCGGCTGGTGCTGGCCGACGGTCTCTACTACGCGCGCCAGCTCGGCTGCACTCACCTGATCGACGCCGCCACGCTGACCGGCGCCGTCGTGGTCGCGCTCGGCTACGTCAATGCCGGCATCTTCGCCAACGACGACGACATGTACGACACGCTTTCAGCAGCGCAAACGACAAAGCGGGCGAGAAGATGTGGCGCATGCCGCTCGACGATGAATACAAAGAGCAGCATTCGCTCAGTCATCGCCGACATCATGAACTCCGGCGGACGCTGGGGCGGCGCCATCACCGCAGCGATGTTCCTGAAGGAATTCGCCGAAGACACCCCGTGGATGCACCTCGATATCGCCGGCACCGCCTGGACGGAAGAGCAGAAGCCCTGGATCGCCAAAGGCCCATCGGGAATCGCGCTGCGCAGCCTGGTGGAATTCGTGAAGAGCTTCGCGGCCTGACAAAAAAGCACCGGGACTTTGGCCATGTCAGCCTGCTGGTTTTTTGCCCTGTTGCTGCGCGGGCCCGAACGTTGAGCGAACGAGTTCTGATTGCTATAATCAAAACGTTCCGCACGCTTCCGCATTGGATAAGAAGCTCGGTCTGCACTCCCGCACATCGGCGTGAAGAACAACCCCTCGTAACCCCGCCTCAGCGCGGGTACCGAATGTGGCCAGGTAGCTCAGGTGGTAGAGCGCAGCCCTGAAAAGGCTGGCGTCGGCGGTTCAACTCCGTCCCTGGCCACCATATCTTTCAGTGACTTAGCAGGCCAGCCCAAAATTTCACACCTGTGATTCCACACCTGTGGTCGCTCATTAAGCCCCTTGGCGAACAAAAAGCGAAAGCGATAATAAACTCCTTCGGATGGACGAGGGGCGCAAGCGCGTGCTGTTAATCGCGGCGAGTATTCTCGCGGCCCGAAAACTGGCGCAGTACGATGGCGGGAAGAGAGTTCGGGAAGAGAGTTCCGGCGACGGTTAGCGCAATCGCGGACGCGGTCCGCTGGGCCGAGGAAATCATGAAGGCGATTGACGAACGCTGGCCCGCTGGTAGGTGAGGCACAGTTTTGTGTAACAGCCCCAACCGGAAACTTCTGTGCCCCGTGTGACCCTAAACCACCCCGCTCTGCCGCTCAGATGCCGAGAGAGGCACGATGAGGGGCGGCGGTACCCGTAAACACTGCAGGTCAGGATCGCCCCTGCATTAAGGTAAGACGCGACTGCCGGAATTGCTTTCTCAATCGCCGACATCACGAAGCCCTGTTGTGCAGGCGAGAGTGGGGCAGCCTTGAGATGCTGAACCAGCCATAATCCATTTTACGGATTTGCGCTTTGGGTGAATAGTTGCGAAGCCAATGAGGAGAAGGTCGGCAGACACCACAGCTTGCCACTGTGCCGATCAGCGCCGGGATGCCCCACTCTTCCGTGGGCGCAACAGTGCGACCACTTAGCTGGTTTCAAGTTTCATTTCTAAGGTGGTCGAAGAGACAAGATTCAAGAGGCAGCGTTTCCTTGTAGGCGTCGCCCGGCAGGAGTACCGTTTTGGAGACACTTCCATCCCACCGTCGAGTTACAGGTTGTTGCGATGCCGGAGTCTAACAAGCACTTTGGACCCTTTTTGGATCGATTCGCCAAATTTGCGGCTTATTGTGTGGTCGGGCAGTTCGCGAATGCTGAACGCAGGGTATGCCTAATCGCCCACCGGAACGAAGAAAGTGAACTAGTAAAGCATCTCGATACGTTATTTCTTTCGGCACTCGAGGATCGGGTTTCAACCCTCGAAAACTGGGAAGATTTTGTAGCTCATTCAGCAGTCGTGCGGTTTGAACTGGAAACAATAAGCGTTAGCAGTCACGACTTTTCATCTACTGATCCAGAACAAATCGCGAAGTTGGTACTGGATTCGATAGTCGCACCAGAAACCGTGATGACTGCTGCGGGTAGCTTCATAATCACCGCTTATGAAACTAATCCGGATACAGGAACGACGACGTACACTGTGAAGCCAAAACGCACAAACAACATTTATACAATTCAGTCCCAGTCTCGCGAGGAGCTTGAGGGATTACTAAATGATTTTAAACGGTTTGCGGCATCCCAAGCAGTAGGGTATCTCAAAGCTTGCTCCACCGCGCTCTCACAGGGACATCAAAGGGAGGCATTCCGACAATTCTTTCATGCGTTCGCGATAGAGAATGATGCTGGCGATCCCTTCGCGAGAGCCGAGCTTTATATACAAGTTGCATTGGTGTTAGCACCAGCTTTAATCCGTGGACGTGATTCAGACTACGCGGAACTCGTCGCTAATACCGCAGCAGAACTATCGTCCAATATCGACCAAAGGGAAAATTGTGCATTGGCTTTTGACCTCGCCGGAGTCGCTGCCCACAACCTCGGATGGGTCGATGGCACGTTAAAATATTTCAACCTCGCCCTGGAACAGTTAAACGACTCGATTCCCGCGAACATCGCGGCTCTTGTGAAATTTGACTACGGGGTCTGCTTAGTCTCTCTGCAATCGCATACAGATTTTACGGACCCATCTGAATATTCGGATCAATTACCTGGTTTCTTAGAAACTGCCGAAAAGCATCTTCAGGCCGCAGGCCTTTACCTTAATATCCATTCAGAACCGGACGACCATTTTAGGCGGGATGCGGTATCGCTTGAACTGGCGCGCATCGCGGACTTACGGGGGGATTACGACGGTGCGATACGCGCTCTGAATTCGTTGGCTCCGCAGGACACGCGAGATCAGGCCAGCCGCACCATTTATCGGCTGGCAGCCATGCGTCGCAGGGCGGCTCAGCATCCGTCTGCCGCGCCTGACTATGCCCACATGCAATCGCGAAAGGTCGCATTGTTGCCTCCGCTCAGCGCAGGATTGTAGCCTAGTTGTCCGGATAACGGGCAACACGGA
>CAWKLW010000006.1:0-19132 GCA_963850585.1 uncultured Acidobacteriota bacterium
CTTCTCCTTCGAACACAGAGTTGCCATATAGGAGTTGCAAAGCAGGAAAAAGTTTCAGCGCGCAGATACCCCGTACCGTTCCGCGGCACGTGCTCTCCTCTGTGTTCCTCGGTGCCCGCTGTGGTGATGTCCCTGCATTTTTCTTGCTTTTTCGCTTTATCTTCGCCAATAATGGCGACATGGCGATCACACGCAGGCAGCACGAAGTGTATGACTTCATTTCGCGGTTCGTGACTGAGCACGGCTACTCACCGTCCTTTGAAGAGATCGGGCAAGGACTGCAGTTGAATTCGCTGGCCACGGTTCACAAGCACATTTCGAATCTGGAAAAGAAGGGACTGCTCACTCGCGACTACAACCGCAGCCGCTCCATCGATCTTCTTCCGGCCAAAGGAAAATTGAAGCAGTCTATGTCCGTGAACACCGGCCTTGTACTGCCGTTGATGGGGCGGATTGCGGCGGGTCAACCGATTGAGGCGGTCGAAAATCCGGAAACCATTTCGCTCGCCGACTTCGTGCGCTCAAAAGAAGTGTTCGTGCTCGAGGTGCGTGGGGATTCAATGCAGGACGAGGCTATTCTCGATGGCGATTACGTTCTGGTTGAGAAAGCGCGAACTGCCCACAATGGTGACATCGTGGTTGCGCTGGTCGATTCCGCGGACGCGACCCTGAAGCGCTTCTATCGCGAGGGCGACAAGATTCGCTTGCAGCCTTCGAATGCTGCGATGAAGCCAATCATCGTGCCGGCGGCTTCCGTCGATGTGCAGGGCAGGGTCATTGGCGTGCTCAGGAAGTACTAGCAGTCTCCGACTTCACCATAAAAAGCGCCCGGAATCTCCGGGCGCCGCGGGCATACACTGCTCGTGTTTAGCCGATGTGCTTATTGAGAACTTGGCTGATCGCGTCCTTTGGCTTGTAGCCGACTAGCTGCTCGACGACCTGGCCGCCTTTGAACACCAGCAAAGTTGGGATGCCCGTGACTTTGTAGCGCATCGGGGTGGCTTGATTGGAATCGACATCCATCTTTCCAATCTTCACCTTGCCCTGGAACTCGCTCGCGAGTTCTTCGACGATAGGGGCAATAGCGCGGCAGGGTCCGCACCAGGTTGCCCAGAAGTCCACCAAAACCGGCTTATCCGATTTCAGTACGTCCTGATCAAAATTCGCGTCTGTCACTTCCACAATTCCGTTGCCTGCCATGCTTTCTCCTCGCTGTAAACGCCGCGCTATCGGCCGACGCTGCATCGAGCTGGCGTTGCCGGGCTGGGCGATCTATATGAGTGCATCCCTAGGGAAGCCCAACTCATTATCGTACCACTGCGTTAGATGTCCGCGCAGGCGTGAAAGTCGCAAGCGCGGGTATTCGCCCAATATCCGCCGAAGCTATCAATCTATCGATTTCACATACGTAACTACTTGCCAGCGCTCGGGTTCAGGGAAACGGCTCCAGGAAGGCATTCCATTTCTGAGACTGCCATTCGTAAGCAACCAGTAAAGCTCCCCTGGAGTGGCTTCTTTGACGCGCTTGGAGTGGAGATTCGGGCGATAGTGCCTACCCTGCAATTTGCCTTCCCCGTTATCACCATGGCAGGGAGCGCAATGTTCAGCATAGATCTTGGCCCCGGCTGCAGCGGAATCAGGATCGTTGGCTAGAGGATTCAAACGGGCACGATCCTTTTCCGGGACTTTGCGCAGCCAACTGCCGTCCCCCGCTCCGGCAAAGGCCATTCCCACCAGCAACAGGCAAGTGATAACCCCGCTGAGCTTCACGGTTGGCCCCGCAGGCGCGAGAAGAACTGGTCTATCTCGTACGACAACATAAAGCGGAATAGAAAACCATTGCTGTTGCGATTCAGACCAAATGTTGGCGAAATCCGAATGGACGGACCACGCGGAATGTCCCACGACAGGATGGGCGCGAGGTAATGCGAGGTATCCGAAAGCCCGAAGCTGTGCCGTTCGCCAAGACCGCCGTACAACTCTGCCCCAACCGCGAAATTTTCGCGACAGAAATTGCACGCATTCGGACTCGCCTTGAGAGCGAGCGGACGACTCGTCCCCACAGCGTAGCCGAACTCCCACGAGAAAGGGCCAAGATTTTTCTCGGCGATGAAGTTCTCCGAAACGTTCCAGCCTTTGAAATTGCTCGAGAGGATGAGCTTGAGTTCGGCCTCGTGCTCCTTTTCAGCGCGGCTGTTGCGGGGGATCAAGTCTTCTCTGGTGTCGTGACCGACAACCTCAAGTAACGCCTTGTCGGCCGCATTGAGGTCCTCGAACTCAAAGTAGAGCACCGGATTGATCCAGTGTTCGCGCATGAGCGGACGGATTCGATTTTCGAAACGAAAACCGGTAAAGACGGTGCTCTCGTGAATTGTGGTTTGCCCGTCAATATACATTTCAGCGGTCCACCAGCCGTTCACGCCGTACTCGAATTCAACCGCGGTGGCCACGAAGGGATTGCCTCCTTTGGGAGCGCCAGCGAGGCTTTTGGCAGCGATCTCCAGATTTCCGGGTTCCTCCATTTCGTGCGAGTAGGTGACGAAGTAGGTCTCCTGAGCTTGTAGCAAGGCAGGCCAACTGCCGACGCTTGCATAGAACAGCACCGCGATCCGGCACACTGCCCGGAAACGAAGACATCTCATGAATTGGATATGCACCCTCGACAGAATGAGAAATAGGGTGCTGGAATATCCCGAGGTTTGTCCAACTTCCCCCAGAGGGCGGGTAAAAACAGCGATTGAACGGAAACAGGGCACAACCGATCAGCATCCGCCGGGAAAACAAAAAAGCGCCCTCGACTTTTCAGTCCAGGACGCCTCGGCAGCCCTCCCCCAGAACTGCCACACTACGATGTGGATAGTAGGGTTGCGCCCGATTCGTGTAAACGTCACTTAGGTAATGAGGTGGGCCCATGAAATCAGGGCAGGCGGAGGCGACTCCCGCTCCACCTACTGCTTCTTCCAGGACTGTCCACCGTTGGCCGTAGTCCAAACCTCGCCGGTTGACGTGGAAACCCTGCCGTTCTGTGCATCCGCGAACTCCAAGGTCAAGATATCGCCACTCAGGGTTGCAGATTCCGAAGTCGGAATAACTCGCGCCCAGTGAGCGCCGGCATCCGACGAATGGTAAAGGGCGGCCGCAGTCCCGCCCACCCAGACGTCCGCTCCTTCTGCGAACACGGCTCGGAAGACTGGAGCGGTGGCAACAGTCTTCTTGTCTTTTCGGGCTCTACCAGCCTTGTTGGAAGAGATGGCGAGTTCCAGGCTACTTCCGGTGTCGGCGCTTGCCACGACGTTTACATCCTGCCAAGTCTGTCCCTGATCTAGTGAGCGCTGCAGGCGGCCCGTGTTCAGCGCCCAGGTGGGAGTGATCAAATGCAGAGCTTGGAATGCCCTTCCCTGTGTTTCTAAAGCAGCGGGGGCGGCCTGAGCAGCTACAGCGGCCGGAGCGGACTTGGCTCGGCTGACCTCACCGTCGGACGCGCTAGGAAGCACGGGCTGTGGCGTTGGCTTGTTTCCGGCGACTAAGGAATCGGTCACCTGAGATTGGACGTCTAGCTGGGCAGACTGGGATTGAACCTCAACCGTCTCACTGCCGCCGGAGACCCCGGTAGCAGTCTGCGGTGGAACTGCCTGCTTTGTTTCCGGGACGTTCTGCGCCCGAGCCGGAATCTGAAAGCTATTGGCATTCTGTTGCTGAAATTGATTGGTTTGCCGCGGGCCGTGGGCCAGAGCTCCGCGCACAGCAGGAGCGCTCAAGTTTTTGGCCAGCTCAGTTTTTGGCGGAGGCTCGTTCCGGTCTTGTTCCTGAGTCGCTAGTGCATAGCCCCTCGCTGGGGCCGCCGTCTGGGATCGTTCCTCGTTTGCCGTCATTTCGTCCCGGGCGGGCGCTACCGGAGCCGGTTCAACACGCACCTGCATGGCAGCGGGCGGCGGTGAATTTTTTGCCATCTTCGCCGAGTCGGCGCGGTGTCCATATACAACGAAGCCAACCAGGGCGAGGGCAACCACGCCGGCAGAGGTTAAGCTCCAACGAAGGATGGGCCAAGTTAGTTTGCGGCTAGCGGAGAATTGAAGTGCAGGCTGCAACGATTCCACAGCGGGGAGCGCTAAGGCCAGGACTTCGCGGCATTCGGCGCAGTACGAGAGATGATCGACCACGGCCGTCCGCTCTGGCCCGGTTAAAGACCGCTCGCCGAAAGCCGTGAGCAGGTTTGCATCCGGATGAGGCACGGAGGCGTTGTCTGCCTGCTGCAGGCGCTGGCGCACGATTTTTGGAATCTGAAACATCTCACTCTCTACATTCAGACGACACTGGTCGCACTACCCTTCGCCTTCCCGGACTCTGGCCTCGACCGTCTTGTTGGAGAACGCTCCAGAAGGCGAATCTTGCGCCAGATTACGGCGAATATCGACCTTGAGGTCACGAACATCAACTTCAATCGCTTCTTCGGCTTGGCGGCGAGACATTCCCCTGCGGGTCAGCCCGGCAAGGATCTGTTTCCGCAACGACTTGGCAAGCTTATCCAGCTTGCGGCTGATGGTTGATTCATGCACCCCCAGCATGCGGGCGATCTCGGCCAGAGTGCGTCCATCCAGATAATAGGCACCGAGTACGGCGCGATCCTCGGGAGGGAGCTGGCTAAGGACTTCATCGGTCGCTTGCTCCAAGCGAGTATCGGCACTAAGAGAGGGTTGGGTTTCCGGAGCTGCGAACTGCACGCCTTCCTCCGATTCTTCCTCGAGACTGACCAGCCGTTTGGTACGGCGGTAACGGTTGACATATTCCTGCGCTAACACCGTCCGAAGCCAGCCTTCCAGAGAGCCGCGACCGATATAGGAGGCCAGTTTGGAGACGCGCTGGCCATCGCGGGTATTGGTGCCGTAGAGATCCGCATAAAGGGTATCGGCGAGATCGCGCGCGGCAGAATCCTCGCGGGCAATGCGGAGCGCGGCCAGGTAGAGCTTTTCGCGGAAGCGGGTCAGGAAAATTTCCCAGGCGGAGTTGTTGCCCCAGGCGCACGCCCGGGCCAGGGCAAGTTCATCGACTCGGAGGGACAGAAAGAAAGTGCGGAGTTCACCGGCGGATGCGGAAGCCGAATACTTAGTGCCCACCTCCAGTAGGATTTCCGAGAACGATTGCGCGGTGAGTCCCACCTGCTCGCAGGAGGCTTTCGCGTGCAAGTCCGGCAGCAGTTCGTCCACAACCGACTGCAGGACCGGGCTTGGGGTATGCGAACTCATCGGCACTTATGGATTATGCAGTTTTTGGAGCACGGTTCAATATCCGGGCTGAGGCCCACTGTCTTGGACGCGAACTTCGGCTCTGCGGTTCCCTGTCGAAGCCTTAATTACTGCGCAACGCGCGACTTCTTACATTCCTCGCAGGGGCAGACCTCACGCAGGAACTTCCACGAGTAAATCCCCAGGTCATGATCGTCGTTCCAGGAGAACTTAATGGCATATTTGCCGACGCCCTCCGCGGAAACCGGTTTCGCTGCAGGCTTAAAAATGACCAACTGGCCAGGCGGAGTAGCGGCAGGCTGCCCGGGGCGCCGTCCGGCTTTGCCTCGCTCCTCTTCGCACATGGCACAAGGGCACGCATCGCGCAGGTAGACGAAACTGTAATGCGAAACGTGCCCATCGTTCCATTGAATGTCCACCCCGGTACCTGATGTCATGTTTACCTTTACGGACTTGGGATCGGTCGCGGCGGTGGGCAGATGAAGCGGGGACTGCATACGTTCAGTATCGCATAGCGAATCCAAGCCGGCCTGAGCTAACCTGCTCCGGACGAAGGCCGGTTTGACCCGGTTTTCGGGCGTGACTAGAATTCGGGTCACAACGTGGGGGATTCCGATGAAGAAACTCGCAAGTTTGTTCCTACTGGTAAGCCTGTGTCAATTCGCCGCGTTTGCCGACGACGAGAAAGACAAAGATCACCACCATCACGAAGACCTCACCGAGACCCAACTGGGCACGGTTCATTTTCCAGTCTCCTGTGCGGCGTCGGTGCAGCAGCCTTTCCAGCGCGGAGTCGCATTGCTGCACTCATTCTGGTATGAGGAGGCGGAAAAGGAATTTCTGGACATTGCCAAAGATGATCCCAAGTGCGCCATGGCGCATTGGGGCGTCGCAATGAGCTTGTGGCACCAGCTATGGAATCAGCCGGACGCGAAAGTCATCGCGAGGGGTGCTAAGGAAATCAAAGCCGGCCAGAAGTTGCAGAAGACAGCCACTGCACGTGAGAAGGCATATGTCGCCGCTGCCAAAGCTTTCTACTCAGGCTCCAAAAAGCGAGATTATAAGACACGTGCTGCGGCTTACTCGGCAGCAATGAAAATCGCGTACGAAACCTATCCTGACGACCACGAGGCCGCCGCGTTCTATGCTCTGTCGCTGCTAGCTTCCGATGAGAGCATGGATCATCGCAAGCAAGCGGCCGCAGTTCTGGAGAAGCTGTTTGCCATCGAGCCTGATCATCCCGGCGTGGCGCATTACCTGATTCATACCTACGACACGCCAGAGATGGCGGAACTCGGGATTCCCGCGGCACGGCGCTATGCGCAGATCGCGCCGGCGGCGCCCCACGCGCTGCATATGCCATCACATATTTTTGCCCGAGTCGGGCTGTGGCAGGACGATATCAATTCCAATCTTGCTTCGGTCGCCGCCACGCGGAAAACGGCCGCAATGGGCATGGGCGGTGAAGGACACCAATTCCATGCGATGGATTTCCTGGTGTATGCCTACCTGCAAAGCGGACGGGAATCCGAAGCTCAGACGTTGATTGAAGAAGTAAAGGCCATGCCTCCAATGCACGATATGTACGGCATGGGAACCGATCCGCGCACGTACGCGCTGATTGAATTCCCGGCGAACTACGCCATGGAACTCCATCATTGGAGCGAAGCTGCGGCGTTGCCAGAGCCGGATAACAAGGATGCCGCCGATGCTTCCATCACCTACTGGGCCCGTGCCATCGGAGCAGCACGCACCGGGCAGCTGGAGCAGGCGAAAAAGGATCTCGTGCAGATCGAGAAAATCCGCCAAAAATCCGTGGCGGATAAGAAGACGGATGTCTCCGAAGTGATTGCGCGAGACTATCAGGAAGCCTCGGCATGGGTGCACCATGCCGACGGCAAGGATGATGAAACCTTAGCCGCCCTTCGAAAACTGGCAGACGAAACCGACAAAAATGACAACAATCCCGAAATCATTTCGGCGCGGGAAATGTTGGCAGATCTGCTGCTCGAACTGAAGCGCCCCCAGGAAGCACTGGTCGAATATCAAGCCGATCTTAAGCTGCGCCCAAAACGCTTCAACGGTCTCTATGGGGCCGCGCGCGCTGCCGAACAAGCGGGAAAGCAGCCAGAGGCGAATGCCTACTATGCCACGCTGCTGAAATCGTGTGACGGTGGGAATTCGACCCGGCCAGAACTCAGCCACGCCAGGGAGTTGGTCGCGCAGAAGTAAGGGACGGCAGAATCATATTCTCGAGATTGCTTCGGCATCTGGAAGCGTTAGGTCGAGGCTTCTGCCATCATCTCTGGAATAGTCACAAATCTATAGCCTTCCCCCTTGTACCGGGAAATCAGGTGATCGGTGGCCAGCACGGTCTGCGACCGGTCGGCCCCCATATGCTTGTGCCCCCCATCGTGCAGGAGAATCACATCTCCTCCACGCACGCGGTTCGAGATTTTGCCTTCGATCATCGCGGCTGGCGGCGCATTCCAGTCGTACCCCGTCACATTCCACATGATTGGTTCTAGTCCCATATCACGTGCGTTCCGCAGAGTACCCGGGCTGCGGCCCCCGAAAGGAGGACGAAAAAGATTCGAGTGCCCGCCAACAGCATCCAGCAGCGATTGCCGGCACAGCCGCAATTCCTCACGAATGTGAGAGTCACTCTTGAAGATCAGCAACGGATGAGTGAAGGTGTGATTGCCCACGACGTGTCCTGAACGGACCACTTCGCGAGCAATGTCGGGCCGCTGTTGCACATAGCGCCCAATCAGGAAGAACGTCGCGCGGACGTCGTGCTTGGCCAGAACTTCCAGCAAGCGCAGCGTGTGCGGATCGTTCGGGCCGTCATCGTAGGTGAGCGCGATCTGCTTTGTTGATCCAGAGACGCCGGTAAATGTGCGCCCGTACCACTGCCCGGTGGGCGCCATCGATTGATATCCGGCAGCACCGATCGCCGCCGCGACCGCCGTCCCCGCCAGCACGCTTCCAAGCATGGCAGGAATTCTAATGGATTAGCAATTTTGTAATTTGGTAATCGGGTAATTGAGTAATCTAAAACCTACGCGACCTCGGTTTTCAATTACCAAATTACAAAATTACTCAATTACAAAATTCCTGTTAACTCTTCTCGCAATTGCCACTCCGGCTCATCCGAGATATCCTGCCAATTCCGAGTACAACGTTCTAGCCCATGGCCAATCTTTTTGAACTGCCCCGCTATATCGCTGTGGAAGGTCCAATCCGGGTCGGCAAGAGCACTCTGGCGCGAATCCTGGCTGAGCGGTTGAATGCGCAGCGCGTCATGGAACCCGAATCGAATCCTTTTCTCCAACCCTTCTACGAAGGCGAGCGCGGCGCCGCTTTTCAGACGCAGTTCACGTTTCTGGTCCGCAGGTTCGAGCAATTGCGCGCGCTCGATCTCGGCCCGAGTTCACAACGCACGGTAGTCGCCGACTTCATCTTTGAAAAAGACAAGCTGTTCGCCTATCTCAACCTCAACGACCAGGAACTCGATACCTATAACCGCTACTACAACCACTTTCGGGAGCAGTTGCCCACTCCAGACCTGGTGATCTACCTGCAAGCCACCCCTGAGGTTTTGAAGAAGCGCCTGAAAAAGAGAAATGTATCGGGCGAGCGTGCTCTCAGCGAAGAATACATGGAGGAAGTGGTAAAGGCCTACGAGCACTTCTTTTTCCATTACACTTCGTCCGACCTGCTGATCGTAAATACCTCAGAGATCGATTTCGTCGACCGTAATGAGGACCTGCAGGAACTCCTGCGCAAAGTGACTGAGCCCATCAAGGGCACGCAATACTTCCTGCCGCTGGGCGGCCAGGAAGCCGCCAGCGCGTAGCTGCCCGAGCCTATCCCGGATGCTGCGGCAGTTTGTAAAGAGATAGTGTCTTCCCCATTTTTGAGAAATCCGGATCGGCCGTCACCAGCGACGCCCGCCGCTCCATCGCGAGCTCGGCCGCGAACGCATCGGCATAGCCCAGATTGTGCCTCTGCTTAATTGCCGCGGCGCGAGTAGCACGTTCCATATCGGCGGCGATAATGGCGATCGGGAGTTGCCGCAATTTTGCTGCTGTTTCGCGTGCCCGCTCCTCCCCATGCAGCCTCCAGGCAATGTAAAAAACCTCACCCCAATTCACGGCAGAGAGCAGGATCGGCAATTCGTCCCGGGAGGCGTCTTCGATTATCCTGCGGACACGTTCCGCGGCCCCACTCCGATTCTCAAGCAGGCTGACCAACGCATTTGCATCAAGAACAAAGCGCCGTTGTCTTCGGTTCGAGGCGGTCACCGCCGTTTCCTCTCGCGCTCCCGTTCCCGCTCCCTCTCTCGCAAATGTTCTTCAAACATCGAAGGCTCGCCGGGACCTGGTTTCAGAAATCCCTGGATTTCGTCCAACAAGTGCTCGATAGGCGTGAGCACCAGGCGCCCGTTCTCTTCTTCCCAAGAAGCTCGAGCGCCCTTTTTCAACTTGAGACGTTCCCGAAGTTCCGCTGGAATGACGACTTGGCCCTTAGAACTGACTACGGTCTGGTAAGTTGCCATGGACACGATCTTACTACACTACGCTTGTAAGACGAACCAATGGCATCTTACCTAGCCTTACCTGCGAAGGTAGTGGCAATCTGGGATTGACCCTGGACAATTTCGCTCGTGCGCTCATGGCTCACGCTCCAAGTCGGACGATCTACTCCCGAAGCCATTGAAAACACAGGCGCAACGTCTGTCGACCGCATCTCCCTTTCCAGCTAAAATAGCCCTAGCGTCATCCAAGCCGTAGATGCCAGGATGCATGCACAGGCTCTATCCGCCCGAGGCGGAGGGGCACTGGAGGACACCATGAGTTTGACCCCGATCGGCGAGCCTCGCCGGAAGGTTACGACCGCAACCCTGCGGGACCTGAAGCTCCAACACGAACCCATTTCCTGTCTGACCGCCTACGAGTACGCGACCTCACGTCTCGTCGATGAAGCTGGCATCGAGATGATCCTGGTCGGCGATTCGCTGGCCCAGACCATGCTCGGTTACGAAAACACGCTTTCGGTCACCATGGACGAGATGCTCCATCATGTAAGAGCCGTCCGGCGCGGCGTCAAGAACGCTCTTCTAATCGCCGACATGCCCTACGGCTCGTATCAGGTGGATCCAAAAGACGCGCTGCTCAACGCCACTCGGTTTGTGAAAGAAGGGGGCGCCGAGGTCGTGAAGATTGAAGGGGGCGAGAAGCGCGCCGACCTGATCCGCCACATTATTGATGCCGAAATTCCGGTCGCCGGTCACATCGGCCTGACGCCCCAATCGGTCAATGTGATGGGCGGCTACAAAGTGCAAGGCAAGAACTTGGGCGCAATTGAGCAACTCATGCGAGATGCTACGTCCCTTGATCGTGCCGGAGTCGCTTGCCTCTATCTGGAAGGCATGCCGCGCGAAGTCGCGGCGATGATCACTGCGGAGGTCAGCACCCCAACGATCGGCATTGGCGCCGGTCCTGAGTGCGACGGCCAGGTGCTTGTCTTTCACGACATCCTGAACCTGACGTTTGGCCCACCCGCCAAATTCGTGCGCCGCTACGGAGATCTGGCGGCCGTGATCACCAACGCGGTGCAGGCGTTTCGTGCCGACGTCCGTTCGCACCAGTATCCTTCTGACCAAGAGTCCTATCACTTGCCAAAGGAGACCAAGGCCGGACTCGACACCGTGCTCGACCGCAAGCGGGCCATGCGCCGGTAAGTTGCTGAGCAGCGTGTGCAGCGCCGGTTGTCGCGGCTGGATATTTTTTTGCCGGAACATAACGCTTTCTTTTGCGTATTCTTTCGTGGGGTCGACCTCCGGTTGGGTTGGCCCTGGCAGCACTGGATAGTGCTAGGCTATAAAAGGGAGGTAGCCATGTTTCTCGGACATTTCATCTTCTTCCCGTTCTTCGGCTTCGGATTCGTAATGTACTTCCTGCCGTCGATCATTGCGCTGGCCCGCAGCAAGCGGGACACGCTTGCCATCTTCCTGCTGAACGTTTTCCTGGGCTGGAGCGTAATCGGTTGGATCGTCGCGCTGGTCTGGGCGGCAAAGAGCGATGTTGCGGTGGTGGCGAGGTAAGTCGGGGGATGTCTTTGCACGCGCGCCTAGCAATTCTGATCGTGATCACAACAACCCTGCTCGCCTGCACACAGCAGCAAGAGCCGCCCGCGCCGGACCCGCAAACTCTACTGCAAGCAATCCCCGCGGCAAGTTCGGCGGAATACGAACACATTCGAGACATGAAGACATGGCGTAATCCCTACCTGATCGTCCGTTCGGATGGGGTGGCGCTCTATGACGTTGCGGACCATGCAGAGATCCGGCTGAAGCCGGACCAACTGCTCCCCGCATTGGCCAAGTTGCCGGCCACGGAATGGCCGTATGGGCGGGTGGTCGCGGCCGCGGAAACGACCACTCGCAACTCGGACCAGGATGCTGCGGCCATCCGGCGCAACAAGGGAATCATCGGCGGCATGCTGCAAAATGCGCACATCGCCGTGAAGTGGGTCCCCGCAACATGAAGCCCTATGTGGACAGCCGAAACGCAACGCGTAGGGACAGCCCCTTGGGCTGTCCAGTCGAGCGCAGCTCGACTGCATACCTGCAAGTCATCCTTTGAAGACTATTGCGACTATTGCCGAGATGCGAGCAGCCTCCCGCGAAGTCCGCCACTACGGCAAGCGACTGGGCTTTGTACCAACGATGGGCGCATTGCACGAAGGCCACTTATCTCTGGTTCGTGCCGCTCGCCAGGCCTCGGATGTAGTCGCCGCTTCCATTTTTGTGAATCCGACTCAGTTCGGTCCTAACGAAGATCTCGCGAAGTATCCGCGATCTTTCGAACGCGACTGCGAACTGCTGGAGAAGGAAGGTGTCGAATGGCTGTTCGCGCCCTCCGTAGAAGAAATGTATCCCTCAGGCGCGGTGACGTGGGTCATCGTAGAGGAGTTAAGCAATAAGCTGGACGGTCGTTCCCGCCCCGGCCACTTCCGCGGCGTAACCACCGTAGTTTCCAAACTCTTCCACATCGTGGAGCCCGACATCGCCTTCTTCGGCCAAAAAGATGCAGCCCAGGTCGCGATCATTCGACGCATGGTGCGCGATCAGAATCTGCCAATCGAAATTGTCGTTTGCCCGATCGTGCGCGACTCGGACGGCCTGGCCATGAGTTCCCGCAACGCTTATCTCGATCCAGAGCAGAGGAAGAAAGCCTTGCTCCTACACCGCTCGTTGAGTCGCGTGCAAGCACTCATTAACTACGGGGAAGTCTCGGCTACTGTTCTTGCCTCTCGCGGACGAGATGAGTTCGCCGCTGAGCCCTCCGTCCGCCTCGACTACTTCGAAATTGTGAATCCCGAGTCGCTGGATCCAATCCAAGGCATCAGCAAAGGCGCTTTGATCGCGGTCGCGGCCTACGTAGGAAGCACGCGACTGATCGACAATCTTCTGATCAAGCCCTGATTCATAAGAGGCACTGATGCGACACAATCTGCAGCACACAATCTCGCTTCTAGCCCGTACCCCCGCCACCCTCGATGCCCTGCTTCGTGATCTGCCGGAAGAATGCACCATGCGAAACGAAGGTGGCAACACCTTCAACGCCTTCGATGTGATCGGGCACCTGATCCACGGAGAGCGCACCGACTGGATGCCGCGCGCAAAAAGAATTCTGGAATTCGGCGAGACCCGCGCCTTCGACCGCTACGACCGCCGCGCCCAGGAGCGCGACAGCCAAGGTAAGTCACTTACAGAATTGCTGGATGAATTTGCCCGGCTCAGGACTACGAATTTGGCCGAACTACGTGACCTGAATCTCACGGAGCAGGACTTAAGCCGCCGCGGCCTGCATCCCGAACTGGGCACGGTCACGCTTTCGCAGTTGCTGGCAACATGGGCGGCACATGACCTTACTCACTTGCACCAGGTCTCCAGGATCATGGCCCATCAATACCGCGAAGCCGTGGGACCGTGGACCGCGTATTTGGGGGTGATGCAGTGCGCCGGGCATAGCGCATGAAATCTATGTCTGAGAAAAGTCAGTGCCAACACTGTCTCGATACCTGAGAGCTACTGGCCTGGAGCGGCCGCCAAGATGGCCGCAGGTTCAATCCGCTCCCTGACCAGACCTTCTACCCGGTTCCAGATCTGCGGATCACATTGGCTCTGCATGTGGCTGGGCGTGAAGGTGCGATCGAACCACGAAGTCGCTTCGCATTGCACCGGATGCTCTCGGTAATCGAAGCGGTAATTGCCGAGGATCTGCGTCTTGGTTCCGTCCTCGGCCTTGATTTCCGAACGTCCATGGATCAGGCCGTGCACCTGGTAGAAGTTCACCGCCGCCGCCACATTATCGGGAATCATCTCATCCTGCTGCCACGGCTTGGCTACGCTGTCGACCTGGACAGTGAGCAGCACCGGAACGCCCGCATGATCCAACTCACGAGCCAGCAACACGACCGCCGACGCTCCCCAACTATGGCCGAACAGGATGACACGGGCCTGGGTCTTTTCTTCCTCACTCAGGTTTCCATCATGATTGCGGTCAAGCAATCGGAGAATCGTTTTGTAAGCTCTTTTGCGTCGCCGGTTCTCGAAAACTTCCACGTAAGTACCCGCAGGCGCTTCCCGACGCAGGCGCTGTGCGAGTTGCACGGGACCATGATGGGGATTATCGTGCCGCACGAACCCGCCGGCGAATCCAAACAGAATGTAATTGACCTTCGAGGAGGGCTGGGCTTCGACCGCGCCATTCGCCGCAACCGCGGGCAGCGCCAGCACGCAGCATAGGAGCACGCCCGGAAGCAGCAGTCGAACTCGTGCGGGGCGGGTCACCGGGCTCTCCTACCGGTTGAGATGAATGAACTCACGAAAGGGATGCGGCCAAATTAGAACTCCGCCCGCTTTCGGATTACAGGACTACAGAGGTTTAAAAGCCTTCGCAGACGCGGCTTCTCGCCTGTTCAGACCCGCTCGACAGTCTACACCCGTTGTCAAGAAGCGAATTTGAACCAGGGCCACTTGCCGACCAAGTGAGGCCAAAGACGTCACTCGAGCCCCTACAGCTCTGTATTCTCCATCGGCCAGATGGAAAAAACAGTGAGTGGAAGCACGCTCTATTTTGGCGGTAATTTCACTCCCGAGACGAACTGGTTTCCGCCCAGCAGGTACCGCAGCGGCTTGTCTGCCGCTTTCACGATCCCGATGCGTGGGGTCGCAACAATTCGACGAGCGGGGTACCCATCATCCCCGACCCAGAGGGTCCCGGCTGTGGTTGTCAGATCACACCCGTTGTCGCGAGCCCGCGTGATTCCGAACGCTTCGCATAGCCTTCCCGGTCCGCTCGTCAACTTCCACCAATCCTTCGGCCCGCGCAGTTCCAGACTGCGGGCCCGCGCCATTTCCTCGATCCCGGTCAGCGGTTCCAAGGCTCGAAACAGGACGCATCCCGCCAGGCCCTCGGGCTCGCAGGACACGTTCAGACAATAGTGGTTGCCATAAATGAAGTACACATAGGCATGGCCGGGCGGACCAAATATGACCGCATTGCGAAGAGTCTTGCCGGCCGCGGCGTGTGCGGCGGGATCGCGCTCGCCTAGATAAGCTTCAACTTCGACGATCCGGGCGCTCAAGGTCGACCCGTGTTCCTCACGTCGCACCAACACCTTCCCTAGAAGCTCGCGCGCAACCTGACGGGGCTTTCGAGCGAAAAAATGCTTGGGAAGAGGACGAAGAGACGCCATGCAGAAGAGTTTAGCCCGGAGAGCACCACGTCCGCGCACCTGCCCTGGCATGTGGCGGACAGCCGCCCTCAGTTGTTCGGTCGAGCGAAGCTCGAGCATTGTGCCGAGTGTCACCTCTAGGCATTGCTCAGGACATCAGATCGGCTTTGGTTCCGTGTTGCGGGCGTAGGTCACATTGGACGGTGAATCGTCGAAGGAGCGCCCCGGCTCGTAAGCGCGCTTCTCATGCCGGGTGCCTACCTTCGCAATGATGTCGGACCAGCCGTCCTCCCAATGGATGCGAGCCTCTCCATCGACCAGGCTCCACGTTCCATGCGGGGAACCGGTACTTTTCCGAGCATCTCCATCGGATTCGAGGGTGATGAAGAACCGCTTTCCGGCACCGTCGTCAACTTCCCATTTCCCGATGTAGTGGGCGCGTCCCGGTGTGATCAGGGCATGGGCCGCATCGGCAAACTCGATGCGATCAATTTCACCGGTGATCTTTTCACGCCGCCCAGTCCTGTAGACGATCGTGGCGGGAGCCTTTATATCGATATGGTCCACTTCTGCTGTCGCGAGGCTCTGCCGGTGGCCGTCCTTGAACACGATCACAAAGGCATCGTGATCGTCCGCGGCCGCAGTGGTTGCGAGCGCCATCACGACGCCAGATAGCACCATCCCGAAAATTAGGACAATTCGAATGACCCCGCGCATGATTGCCTCCTCATCCATATCAACTGCCCGTAATTCGATACGAGTTACGGCCCGACTTCGTTCCATCGAATGCCGCTTACGCAGGCACCTTGCCGCTTTCCTTCAAATAGGCCAGTACTTCCTCCGCATGGCCGCCCGGCTTCACATTCTCGAAAATGTGCTGAATCTTGCCATCCGGACCGATCACGAACGTCGTTCGCGCGACTCCCCAAACCTTCTTGCCGTACATATTCTTCTCTTTCATGACCCCGAACGCCTCGGCTACTTTCTTATCGGCGTCTGCCAGCAGGGTGAAGGGCAAATTCTCCTTCTCGTGGAATTTCTTCTGGGCTTTGGAAGTATCCGGGGACACCCCAAGCAGCACGGCACCCGTCTTCTGCATCTTCTTGTATGTGTCGCGGAACCCGCGAGCTTCAACGGTTCACCCGGGAGTGCTGGCGCGGGGATAGAAGAACAAAACCACCGTCTTGCCCCGCAGGTCCTTTAGCGCGACTTCGTTTCCGTTCTCGTCCTGCAAAGTGAAGTCGGGAGCCTTATCATTGACTTTCATGGAAATATCTCCAGGATTGATGCCATCAGACGCCGGACGGGCAAGCATTGGGAAGTCCGGCGCGTCTGCTTTCCCCAGAATTTTACACCTCGGATTTCTTCTCTTGGCGCTGCTGGGGTGCCTGGCCCCGTTTGTGCATGCGCAGGAGGAACGGCCGCAGATTATCCCGGGAGAGCGCAAAACCCCGCGCAAAAAAGATGCGGGCCCGCGCGCGGTCGCTGTGCTCCAGCTTGCCCCGAGTGGAAAGACCTCGCTGATCCCAATCGCAATCCTGATCAACGGGAAGTTCTGGGACGCCACCGCCTACAAAGCGGACCCGGTCCCCATGGCTCTGGATCCCGGCAACGTGTACGAAGTCGAGCAGACGGGCAGCTCGCTCGGCCTGTTCACGGTCAACAACGCCCTGCACAGCAACGCCCAGAATACCGCGGCTCCGTGGCTCGGCACGGGCGCATGGCACCCGGCAGGCACGGAGGAGCCCGCGAAAGCCATCACCGCCGACAACGCGCCGGTGGGGATCGAGACTGAGGATGCGCCTCCCAGGCTGACTCACGACGTAAATAAGCAAAATGCGCCAGCGGCTGGTTCGAAGGCCGGAAGCGGCTCGGGTCCCAGTTCCCCACCGCCCTCAGACAGCTCAAAGCCGAGTACAAACGCTGGATCGGGCGATGAACCTCCTCGCCTGAGCAAACCGCCGGCGCCGGCCGGTCCGCCCGAAGAATCGAAGCAGCCCGCGAGCCCGTCGCCTGCTGCACAGCCCGATGCAAAGGCTCCCGATGCGAAGGCTAAAGACGCGAACCCAGAAAACGTGAACCTTCCCGCCTCCGATAGCGGCACGATCGAAGCCAATCGCCCCCGCTTGCGCCGCGGCAAGCCTGCCGAATCGTTCGGCAATGAAGACGTGCCGGGTTACAGCAGGCCCGGGGCCACGCCCAGCTCGGATAAGGGCAAGATCGTCGAAACGGCTGCGGTGAAATCCGATATCAAGCTGATTCCTGCCATCTCCGATGCCGCTGGTCCTCCTCCGCACTCCTTCAAGTTCGAATGGGTTCGGGGCGACGAAGAAGATCGCCGCAAGCAGATGATGGATCTGGCAAAGCAGGAGCTACGCACTTACGTCGCAGCTCACTCTCCGAAGGCCGAGGTCAAGCCGAAAACGACCCGCACCGCAGCTTCCCGAAAAAGCCCTCCAGCGGCCGAACCCATTTTTGAAAATGTGCAGATGCCCGCCTTCGACCTGTGGAACTCCAACCAGCCGGTAATCGTGATGACTGCCACGGCGCACATGCCGCCACCACCCGCAGGCACAGCGCATTCGGAAGTTGAATCGGATCTGCAATACTCGATTTGCCTGGTCACCTATCCCGACATCTATAACAACCTGCACAAACTCTATTCGGGAATCACCGACAGATTTCATCTCGACGTAACTCCGCGCCTCGACCTCATCGACGCCCTCGATGCCGATGGCGACGGCCGCGGCGAACTGCTCTTGCGCCAGACTTCCGATATAGGCAGCGGCTGGATCATCTACCGCCCCACAGCCGACAAGCTCTGGAAGATGTACGACAGCCTCAATCCCCAGTGATCAGTTCTTTCCCCGTGTCCGTCTGTGTCCCCTGTGGTGCACCTCGGCTCCGGCGAGATTTCCGTTAGAATTCTCGCGAAGGCTGTATGAGTCGCTGACTTGGCGCAACCCGCGAACATTCACTCAGCATAGCTAGGAGGATGGTCTTTTTGCCCAACGGCCCGGTCCGATTGCCCACCAATCGTCGACAATTCTTGCAATCGGCCCTGAGTGCTGCCGGGGTCATCACACTTCCAGGGTTCTTTTCCGCCTGTGGCAGGTCATCCAAATCTCCAGGCTTCGCTTCAGGCACATCGCAGCCGTTCTCGCTTCCCTCCCAGCCTGTCTTTCCCAAGGGATTCTTCTGGGGCACCGCCACTGCTTCGTACCAGATCGAGGGTGCATGGAACGAAGACGGTAAAGGCGAGTCGATCTGGGACCGCTTCGCCCATACTCCAGACAAAATTAAAAAAGGTGACAACGGCGACGTGGCTTGCGACTCCTATCACCGCTGGCGCGAAGACATCGCGCTCATGCAAGCCATGAATCTGAACAGTTACCGCTTCTCGATCTCTTGGCCCCGAATTCAGCCGAGCGGCTCCCGCGTAGCCAATTCCAAGGGAATCGACTACTACAGCCAAGTTGTCGATGCATTGCTGAAAGCGCAGATCCGGCCACTGGTGACGCTCTACCACTGGGACCTGCCGCAGGCGCTCGAAGATGCTGGGGGCTGGCCGAATCGCGATCTCGTGGGCCGCTATTGCGATTACGTGCAACTCGTGTCGCGGGCTTTGGGCGATCGTGTGAACGATTGGATCCTATTCAACGAACCGTCCGCTTTCATCGATCTCGGCTACCTGGATGGAACGATGGCGCCCGGTCGCCAAAGCATACTCGACTTTTTGCGCGCCTCGCATGTAGTGAATCTCGCCCAAGGCGAGGGCTTTCGCGCGCTCAAGGCGGTGCGCCCCAATGCCCGCGTCGGTACGGTCATGAACATGTCATGTTGCGAGCCCGCCAGCGACTCTGCAGCAGACAAATTGGCTGCCGAACGGGCCCACGCCATCGTGAACGTATGGTTTCTCGATCCAGTGCTGCGCGGCCGCTATCCCGATGCCTTCACCTTCCTGCCCGAGACGTTGATGCGTATAAAGTCGGGCGACATGGAAAAGACCCGGGCGCCGCTGGATTTCGTCGGCATCAATCTGTACTACCGCACCATCGCCTCGGCCGCCGGCCCGCTGCATCTCGCGACACACGCTCAGGAATGGCTTTTCCCGGTAACGCTGGCAGGCGGCGAACAGG
>CAWKLW010000007.1:0-22319 GCA_963850585.1 uncultured Acidobacteriota bacterium
CAACCGTCTGTCCCCATATTTTCCGTCTCCATATTTTCCAGCCGTCTCAGCCGTACTCAGAAATGAAACCCCGAGCTCAGCCGTGTAGCTTCGCGGAGTTAAGAAATGTGTTCCGCTGAAGGTCGATAGGAAGTTGTAGAGTGCAACCTTGTTCGTGACGTTAATCGCAGTCAGGCGAAGACTCCACTTGTATTTGTCTCCGCCAAAGAGATTGTCGTCACCGACGGCGACATCGAATATGTGCCGCGGTGCAATTCGCGGAGGATTGTGGTCATCGTTTTCAGTCCCGGGTGCTGGAATTGTGACCCGTGTAGAGCCATATTGAGACGGTGCACAACTTGTCAGCGGAGCATTGAGCGTGGGAAACACACTACCGCCGAAAACAGTCCCGCCTGCATTTGCTGATCTGCCGTTAAGCCCGTCAAATCCACTGGAGTACTCGGGCCAGCGGCGAAAGGCACGGCACCCGCGACCATTCCGCTGTCATACCGCCAGTTCAATCCTATCCAGGGACCGGTCTTTCCAATCTGATATTGCACATGGGTCGTCTGATTGAACTTTTCATCGTGATCGATTCGAAAAAACCAGCGGGGGCCGAAGGTGTCACACCCGCTCCGCTGACTTGCGGCAGGAAGAATCTCGCGGCAACACTTGAGAAAACCATCAACGCGGAAAACCCGTGAAGATTCGGCACGCTGACGCGCCCTGCAAATCCTGGGATCTTGGACCGATCCCATGCGATCGGGAAGAAAATCGGCGTGTTCCCAAGAATGCTGAAATCATAAGCGTTGTGGGTGTACTTCCAAACGTACTCTCCTGAGAAGACCAGATATTTGCCGATCGTCTGCTCCAATCCTGCGTGAAATTCGTTCCGCCACCCAGGACTCAAGGGAGTCGAAGCCGTGGCAGAACATCCGAGAAGAGGATTAAACACAGGACTGTCGCATCCCACGCTGGCGACGATGAGGTTCTCATTGAAAGGCGTTTCCAGCAGCCGTGCATAAGAAACTCGCAGAACCGTATTACTACGCTTGATGTTGTACGCGATTCCGACTCTGGGCTCGGCCTCTTTGTGGGTCGTCAGTCCGTTGTAGAAGTCACCGCGCAACCCAACATTGAACGACCATGCCCCTTTTGTGATTTGGTCCTGAACATAAAGCGCTAGCTGTTTTACGTCGGTGCGTCCGTGGAAACTGAACAGGCCTCCTCCACGGGTGAGGTCAAACGGAAGCAGGTCGGTGCAGGGAGAAGACAGCGCGACGGCATTTACAAAGCAGGGGGCGCCGCTGGCATCGGTTAGCGATGGAATCAGAGCGCTGTCCACGATACCGAGATTGTCGTTCTCCTTGAGAAAGGTTTGCTGGTACGTTCCTCCAATCTTCAGGTTGTGAATACCTTTCACATAGGACAAAGATGTCCGCAGTCCCGCATTCGTCAAAGTGCGGTCTTGACCCACGCTCTCCTGCTGGATCGGCGACAAATCATCGAAGAGATTCTGGCTGGGGTAGTAGTTGTACTGGTCTCGTCTGATGAAACTCCCAAACGTAAATACCGCATCCGTGCCCAGCACCCGGTTCCACGAGGGAGCGATGTTGAACGTCTTGATCTGCGATCTTTGATCGGTAGCTCCGAGAGGATTTCCTGACGGGTCCGTCTCGCCAGGGTGAAACACATTGTCGAAGCTGTTGGGATTTTGAAACCAGGAGCGCGTGAATCCGAGATTGAGCTGGATTGAATCGACGTTCGACAGCTTGTAATCGACTCTATCGAAGAGGTTCTCTTCATTTCCTTTTGCGTGTATGACCGTGAACTCGGGAGGGTCGAGGAAACGACCTGTATTCAACCCACTCACAGAGATGAAATTGCCCCACTTTTCCCCGCCATACCCCAGATCCAATCCGACAGTTGAGGTACCGAAGCTGCCGTAGCTGGCGTTGACGCTTCCGACCGGCTTCGCCAGACCCAGGCCTGAGCGGGTCGTGGCATTGATGACGACGCTGGTTTTTTCGCCAAATTCAGCCGGTGGAGCGCCAGAGATGACCTCCATGGATGCGATTGCGTCCAGCGGAATCTGATTCGAGAACACCTTGCTCTGCTGATCGGTAATCGGCTGACCATCTACAGAAAATGAGTTCTCGGCGTGATCTCCCATTCCGTGAAAGAGGCCGTTCGAGTCGGCGGCGATCCCCGGAGAAGACAACGTCACTAACGAACTGAGGGAGGACGATTGGCTTTCCAAGGGAACCTTGTCGAAGAGGCCGCGGTCAACGTCCGTATGAAAGGTCGACGTGTTTTCGATCAAGTCTCCGCCGTTCGCTTCTACCGTGACGCTCTCCGCAGAGCCGCCAACGTTGAGCTTGACGATCAAGTTGACGGGAACGGTTGAACGGACGTCGACATCGGAAGCGTACGGCGCAAATCCAGCAGCCGTAACCGCGAGGTGATATGGATTCAAGGGGACGTTCGGAATAGAAAATTTCCCGGCCGCATCCGTGACCACATCTCGAGAGAAACCGCTGACCGGGTTGCGAGCCTCAACAGATGCGTTGGGCACAACAGCGCCGGAAGAATCAGTAACGACTCCGGTGATCGAGCCCGAACTCCCCGACTGACCGTGAGCAAGAAGTGAAAAGAGAACGAATAAAAAAGCCGCTACACGCGACTTCGTAGAAGAAGCCAGCATAAATTCCTCCCTGAATGCGGACGGGTTCAACAAACACGAATATGTGTTTCGATGAACTAGGCCGCGGGAGGTGGACGGACACTGAGCGCGAAAGCTACAACAGCTTCGTTTGCCGCTAGAGGCTCGGCAGGGACAGCGATGACGTGGGTAAGGGTGACCTTTTGCGGGGCTGCGGTTGCTCGCGGCGCCGACGTGTGCGCGGCGACGCACACCGTGCACTTCGCGGATTCAGTGCTGTTGGAGTGATGGTGCGCAGCAAAACCTACCGCTGACCAGATCGTCAGCAGCAGGCAAAATGTCGCTGTGCTCTTAATGACGAAACGCACCTGACTACCCCACGAATACGTCTTTTGAATTTACACCGAACGACAACCACGTTGCAATTCAACCCCTTTCTATCGCTTAACCGAAGGCTTTCCGCGAGGGCACCTCAGTGGCTAAAGCCGGCGGATTTTTATTGGCGGTTTGATCGCAGCGGTAAACCGCTGCGCCACCCAAAGGCGCTATGCTCAGGCTTTCCGCGAGGGCACCTCAGCCGCTAAAGCCGGCGGATTTTATTGGCGGTTTGATCGCAGCGGTAAACCGCTGCGCCACCCAAAGGCGCTATCCTCAAGCTTTCCGGCAGCGCACCTCAGCGGCTAAAGCCGGCGGATTTTATTGGCACTTTAATCGCAGCGGTAAACCGCTGCGCCACCCCAAAGAGGCATGGACTCCCCAGTGCGGTTGTTGCAAAGGTTGGCGGTGCCGGCTGTCCCTCCCTGAGATTTTAGCTACGCTGCAGCCCGAACCTTCATTATCGCGTTCGGCCACTGATTGATCTTCACCCGTCCTTGTTCGTGATGGTGTAGCTGCGATCGCTGCATCGTTGCCACTGCTCTGGTTCGAGCAGCAGTCCGCGCTTCAGCGGGTTGCGATGCATATAGCGCGGCCTCTCGATCCGCTTGCGCTCGCTCCACACACTGAAATTGTAGAAGGGGCGCTGCCACAGATGTGGCTCGTCAGGCCAAAGGCTCGGGTTGGCATGAGGGTCGGCGGTTCCGCCGTGGGGGTGAGAAATCAACGTCAAAATCTCATTGCGTTTGGAGTTGGGAATGCCCACCCTTTCGCAAAGTGCGCGAAAGGATGGGGCACCCGCCGGTGGAAGGGCGCCCTCAGGCGCTAAAGCGCGGGAGCAACGGAGCGCTCATCGGCACCGACCGAGGTCGTGCCCTTCCCGGTTGGGATGTTCCCGGATTGATCGCGGAGACGCCTCGCTTCGCTCGGCGGGGCGGACGAAGGCGTCCGCCCCTACACAACGTGTGCATTTCATGTTTGCTCACGCGAAGCCGAGTGTGCGTGAATGCTGCTCTTTCGCCCCTCCGGGGCTTGTTAGTTTTCTTGATTTGGCACCCACGGCTTACGCCGTGGGCTGTATTCTTACGCCGCCTCGCGGCTGCATTCCTCAGCGAACTTGCCTAAGGGGGTGTGAAAATCAACGTCAAAATCTCATTGCGTTTGGATTTGGGAATCCTCACCCTTTGCACAAACCGCAAAGGGTGGGGCACCCGCCGCTTGTCTCGGAAGGGGAAACAAGAGACTAAGAGTGTGGGTCGCCCTTCAGCTCTTGTTACTGATGGACTACTTTCCTGATGTCCGCGGATTCCCCATCTTTGGCCGTCGGTAATGGTCAAGAAATGGCAGCAGGGCGCCCAAATTCATTGACACAATTTGGCTTTTCAAGGGGCAAATCCGGGGCGTGAACCGCGTGGGGGCTGGGACAATGGGAGACAGTCCGGGCGATAAACGAAGGGAAAGGCGCAACTTATCCGGAAGTAACGGGGGGGTACTCCCCACTTCAGAACGAATGGTACGTTACGTGCCAATCTCCAAGGTAATTCCCCCCAAGAAGACCGAAATCAGCCTTAAGAACCAAGGAGAAATCAGATGTGGACTGAAATTACTTGTGGAGTGGCCGCACTTATGGGGGCCTGGGGCGCAGTTTCCCCGGCGGAAGCGGACGAAAGCGTAAATCTAGCGCAGAAGGATTTTGTGGTCGACTTTCTGTTAGAAGCGGAAAAGTACCTGGAGACAGGGCGACATCAGAGCGCGGCGATCCTGGCCGGCGATGCGCTGGAGGACGCTCTGCGAAGACTATGCGCGACCAATTGCGTGACTGTCTCGGCAAAAGCGAGTGCCGAAATCATGAATGCGGAGCTGGCCAGCCGAGGGGTTTACGACGATCAGATGAAAGGGCGTTTGCAGCGAGCGGCGACTTTATCCGATCAGGCGAGCTGCGGCTTGTGGTCGGACTTTTCGAAAGATGATGTCGGACTCATGCTGGCCGAAGTTCGCGCTTTTGCCGCGGAACACGCCACCGTATAGCTGATATCGCAAAGTATTTTCGAAAGCGGGGCACCCCACACGTGTAGATCCGATACTGGTTCTTCGTTGTCGGTCAGCCCAGCTGCTGAACATCCAGACATCGCAACAATTGCCGTAACCAGAACGATGCGTTTCAAATTCATAACGATCTCCACGATGAGGGAAGACGGAAGAACTGCACCGCTTCGGGTAAAGGATGCGTTGAACTTCGTTTGTGGATCGGCAAAGGTGCTCCACTCAAGCCTGCTTCCGGCTTTAGTGGGGCACCGCCGTTCTAATCCTGCTGCTTGCGGCGCTGGCTGCGGCTGTCGCATTCCTCGCGCACCTTCTGGTACTTGTCGGCGAGTTTTTGCAATTCATCATCAGAGAGATGCTCGATATCGATCATCTCGTTGTGTGCCTGGTCGATGGACTTGATGATCTCGTCGAGCTTCAGGTGGATGGCGCGGGCGTCGCGGTTTTGCGTGTTCTGGATCAGGAAGACCACGAGGAAGGTGACGACGGTGGTGCCGGTGTTGATGATGAGCTGCCAAGTGTCCGAGTAGTGGAAGTACGGGCCCGAGACAAGCCACAGGGCGATTATCAGCAGCGCGGCGAGGAATGCCCACTTCGAGCCGACCATGTTGGCGGCCAGCGTGGCAAAGACGTGAAAGCCTTTCTCCTGGTTGGTCCCATTTCTAGCCATGCTCCCCACTATAGAGAGATCATTCACGGGACAGTAGCAGCGAATATGGGGCGTTATTAATCGTCGAAGAACATGGCAAGGCTGGGGCAACCGGGTCGGGGTGCTACACGAGGCCAAAAAGGCCACCGTCCGCGCGGGGATAGCACTCCTATCGTTTGGAGCAGTTTGTCACTTCGCAACTGTTAATGTTCCCGAGATGAACGTTTTCGTACATCCACCACCGCGTCCGCTGCGGCAAGAGGCGGACCACGCCCAGTCCACTGTTACCTGCACCGGAGCTCCCGTAGAGTCGTTACCGGAGGCCGTTCCTTTTACCTTCACATCGGACTGATTAGTGAAGTCCGCCGTGCCGCTGAAGTTGGTGAAATCTGCGGTCGTGCCATCCGGAAGCGCGTAGGAGAAGTGGTCATTAGTAAACTGCCAGGCCGGACATTCTCCGTAATTGCAGGCGCCGCCCATGGAGTCCGGAGACGCAAAACTTCCGCCCGGTTGCAAAGCTGCCGTGACCGCGTTTAGTGAAGTCACTTTTCCGGAGTTTGATTGATAGGTCGTGGTGGAATGTGGTTGAGGGTCCGTACTCGAGGGTGGCTGGGATCCCGTACCGGAAGTTGGTTGACTGGGCGTCGCTGAACTTGGTTGAGAGCTTGTAGCGGGAGTTGGTTGATGGGTAGGAGTGCCGCATGCACCCAAAAACATCAGCAGAACCAGTACAGAGAGGCCGTTGCGCATCTTGGGTCACCTTTCCGCTGCATCACTCCAGGCGCTTGCCTGGCAATCGACGTGGTGACGCCATTGCGCTCCTATTGTGGAGGAGTCATAGCCCCTCTGAAATACGTTCATTCCTGATGGACAGCAAGAAAAGTGCTGTAGAAGCTTGCGGAGGAGCACCAGATACACGTGGATTGAATTGATGCCACGAAGATCAACGTGAAAATCTGATGGCGTGAGGAATTCGATGCGCGCGCGCCTGGCTTTGCGAGGCGGGGCGGACTTGGCGTCCGCCCCTACACTTGCGAGAGACTCAATGCCAACTACTCGGCCAACGAGCAGTGACGGCGTTTAGAAGTTGAACTTGAAAGCTAGTTGTACCTGCCTTGGTCCAACCGAGGTGTAGAAAATCTTGCCGAAGCTGTCGTTGTCCACCGTTGTGTTCGGCGTTCCGAAGACAGGATGATTCAGCGCGTTTTGGGCCTCGAGGCGAACTTCGAAATTCATTTCCTCGCGAATGTAGAACTGTTTCCCTACCGACAAATTGGTGGTGAAGGACCACGGGCTGCGAACGCTGCCCAGCGCACGGGGAGCGTTGCCCAGCGTGAAATCGGCTGGACGCTGGAAGATCGTGTTGTCGACGAAATAGTTATCCATGAAATTCGAGCCATGGTTGCGCTTGGGCGTCCCTACGATGTTGGGGCGCTGCGTGCCGTAGGTGGGAATTGGATTTCCGTCTTCAACGTCAAAGGTGAGCGGACGTCCATCGGCGATACGCCAGATGCCGTTCGTCTTCCATCCGCCGATGACGAATTCTGCCCATCGCGGCATATTGCCGAGGAATGCGCGGCCGCGTCCGAACGGGAGATCGTAGCTGTAGCTCAACTGAATGACGTGTGGAATGTCGAAGGTTGAGAGGCTACGCTCGAGCCACGGCTTATTGGGATCCTGCAAGCCGGAGAAACTGCCCAGCCAGGTGACGTTGTCGTCAGCCTGGGAAGAGTTATCGATGGACTTCGACCAAGTGTAGGTGGCGAGGAACTGCAGGCCGTTGGAGAATCTTTTTTCGGCGAGCAGTTGCAGGCCGTGATAAATGGAACTGCCAATCATCTGCGGCTCGGTGGTTACTCCGGTGAACTGTGGATAAGGAAGCAGCAGCTGAAAATATGGAATCTGGTCGAAGTTGCTGCCTAACGTGCTGTTGGGATCGGTGATGGATGTAGCGAAGGGATTGTCCACCAAGTTATTCAGGCAAGCTATGGTGAGGCCCTGACATGGGTCGGGTGCGTTGGGATCGCCGACCGGCAAGCCTTCCACCCAGGGTCCTAAGTGGTTTCTGTAGTTGGACCCGCTGAAAGGAAGATGGGTTCCCTTCTTGCCGATGTACTCCGCGTTGATCAGGATATTGCTCGGCAACTGCCGCTCGATGCCGAAGCTCCAGCTCTGCTCATACGGCGTCTGGTTCGCACCCGCAGATGCGCAGTGGACCGTTCGCGTCGAAACCGACATCGTTCATCAGCCCGAGCTTATTTCCCGATGGCTGAATCAATCCGTTGGGGAACGGATTACTCAGGTGCGCATAAGGAGTTGCGTGATTGGCGGGATTGGCGGTGATCACGTTGGTGTACTGGTTGAAGCCCTGGCTGCCGTAGGGAGCGACACCGGTTACCCCGGAGCGGGACTGTCCGTAATACATGCCGTAACCGCCGCGGACCACCATCTTCGGAGCAAACTGGAAAGCAAAGCCGATGCGCGGCTGAATGTCGTGCCAATCGGTCACATAGTTGGTGCGCTGGCCGGAAGAGGCGAACACCTCGCCGCCTTTCAGGGGAAGGTTTACCGGATTATCGGTCACAGGATCGGTGTAGGTGACGCTTCCACCGTTCAACGGGCTCGGCGCGTTCGGATCAAACCAGTTCTGCCGGTTGTAGCGATCGGTGCGCGGCAGCGTCACGTCATAACGCAAACCTAGATTCAGAGTGAGTTTGGAAGTGGCTTTCCAGTTGTCCTGCACGAAAAAGCCGTACTGATAGTTGGTGGTGGCAGGCCGGAACTGGATTTCGTAATTCGAGCCACCCTCGTTGCCGGCATCGCCCTGCGTGAACATGCCCATCATGAAGCTGGCCATGGGATCGCCGCCGCAGACGTCCTGACCGCTGGGACAGGCGTCGGAGCCATCCTGGTTGAAACTGAACTTGCCGAGCGGGGAGTTGGTCTGGATGTAGTTGATCTGGTGAATTCTTCCGTCGAAGCCAAACTTAAACTCGTGCGAACCGTGAACCTTGTCGAGGGTGATTGAAAGTTGTCCGGTATCCTGGCCGAGTCGGTAATTGCCATACGGGTCCGTGCCGATGTTGGCGTATCCGGCGCTGGCGTACTGGTCGATGAAGATTGCGGGAACACCGTTGAACCCATTGCTCTGCAAGTACGAGGGGAAGCCGAGGGTGCCGAGCGGGTCATTCTGACCGTGAGGGTTGTAGGAGTCGATGTGCCAGACTCCGCGGGTGAATCCTAAGGTCGCATTCAGCAACAAAGTGGGACTGAACGTATGCGTGTCGGTGACGGCGAACAGGTGGGCGTTGGACCAGCCCGGACCGCCCTTGCAGGGATCGGCGAAGTTCTTGAAGCAGTCCAGGCCCGAGCCCGAGGGATTATATTGATACGCAAATTTCGCGCTCATCAGATTGTTCTCGGTCCAGCGATGGTCAATCTTCAAGTCGAACTGGTCGTTGGACCTCTTGCTTGCACCGGAGCCGAACCAGTTGTTGTAGATATCCCCGCCGGAGACGTTTGCTGCGGGAAAGAGAGCCATCATCTTCTGCGCTACGGGATCGATCAGATTGCCTGGTACGTGAGAAGCAGGCCCCGGGCTGGTGTAGGTTGCGAGATTGTTGAAGGGAATAAAGGTGCTGCGCAGGATGCCTCCTGAACTGGAGTCGTAAACCCCGGAGTAGGGATCCCAGATCTGGCCTGCAGCTACGCTGCAAGCGCCATTCGTATCGAAGGAGCCTCCCTGTGCGGCACACACCTCGCCGAAGTCGCCCGTGCGCATGAGAGCGGTGGGGACCGCGCCGTTCGCGGTGCTCAATCCTGAAGAGCGCAGGCCGTCATAGTCGACGAAGAAGAAAGTCTTGTTCTTGATGATGGGACCGCCAAAGGTGAATCCAAAATTGTTCCGGCGCAGTGGAGGAATGGGCTCGCCGTTACGATTGGCGAACCAGTCGTTCGCATCGAGGCTGTCGTCGCGGAAAAATTCGTATCCGCTCCCATGAAACTTGTTGGTCCCCGAGCGCGTGATCATGTTGACTACGGAACCGCCGGAGAAGCCATATTCCGCGCTGAAATTGGTTTGCTGAACCTTGAACTCCTGCACAGCCTCGGGCGATGGCAGGTATGTGGCCGCCGTAATGCCGCCATTTGGTTCCGAATTGGTGGCTGAAGCGCCGTCGGTCAAAATGTCGGAGGTCGATCCGCGACTGCCGTTGGAAACGAAGTTGGTTCCGGTGCAATCGGCGCCGCACTGGTCATCCATCTCGGTAACGCCGGGGGCCAGAGAGGTCAGTGAGACGATGTTGCGGTCAATCAGCGGGAGATCGTTGATGTACCTGCGATTCACGACCTGCCCAGTTTCCGCATCCTCGGTCTGAATGGCCTCGGATTGCGCTCCCACTTCCACCGTCTGGCTGGCAGCGCCGATCTTCAACTTCAGGTTCGTCGTCGCGTTCTGGTTGACGTCGACCTTGAAGCGGGCACTGGTGACTTTGGCGAAGCCCTTGGCGTCGGCCGAAACCGAGTACAGTCCGGGTGCTACGGATCGGAACAGATAACGTCCGCTGGTGTCGGAAGTGGTATTGAAGTTGAATCCTTTCTCCTCATCAAGGAGTGTCACGCTGGCGCCAGGAATGACGGCGCCGCTCGCGTCCGTCAGTTCGCCGCTGACGGTTCCGAAGTAGGCCTGGGCACAAAGCAGCGATGGCATCAATAAAGCGCTGGCGATCAGAAGAGTGCAGAGGAGAAATTGCGGAATCCGCCGGGAGCGAAACTGGGACGCTGGCATAGGAAACTCCTGATGCGTGGCCGGAACACGAGGATCACGCCCCGAACACAGATGTAATTTCTCCGACATCCTACACAAAAACCATGCGCACCGTCATGGCAAAAATGCAGGCCAGAAACGTTTTAATACCGACTTATTTTCTTGAAGGTCAGCGGGGAATGGTGCTAACGGGGTGGGGAAAGGGCGAAGATCGCTCGGGCCCGGCCAATGGGACTGAATGCTCATCGTCACGACCGAGGTCCTGCCCTTCCCTGTTGGCCAACTGCGGATACCTGGGGCGGAGGAGGCGTGCGATAGCTTGCGTTGAGTGTCGGAGTTTTTGGGACCTTGGTGCTGCATAGTCACAAAGTTCCACGTCCAGATTTTTCAGTCCAGGTTAGCGGTCACAATTTGAAAAAATATTGTGGCTGTGGAAAACTTTCGAGGTTGTAAAAGCGTTGGGCACGTTCTGTTTATGCCCGTAAGTGGCGGAGAGCGGAGATGCGAGTTAAGAAATCTCTTGATCCTGGCAGCATAAATGCCCAGCCTCGAAAATCACGAAGGCTGGGGCAACCGATGCGTAGTGCTACACGAGGCGGTAAAACTGGGCCAGCCACTTAGAGTGTCAGCGAAAAGACCCACTTCTCGCAAAGAACGCGAGAAATGGGGCATCCTGAACCCGGCAACTCAGATTGTTGGGGAAGGTGCGCTTGGGTCAGGAACAAGTCAAAGGTTGCTAGAAATAAGCCTCGATGCCAGACGGTACGTCCATTACGGTCGGATCAGCTGGACTTTTTGATTTAGACCCTCTGCGGAAAGCGCGCGACGCCTCGCGAAAGACCCGAGAAGATCTCGAGTCCATTCTTTCAAACAAGATTGGAAAATACGCATCCGAAGACACGAGCCTTGTCGTCTTCGGTTCACTCGCGCGTGGGGAATGGACCTCCCAAAGTGATCTAGACTGGACGTACTTGATCGACGGCGGCGCAAATTCCGATCACCTGAGAATCAGTCAAGACATCCAGAGGCATCTTAAAGACGCAAAATACTCGGACCCGGGACCGACCGGCATCTTCGGAAATATGGCTTTTAGCCACGACATCATTCACCAAATCGGCGGCCAACATGACACGAACAAGAACACAACCCAGCGTATTTTGTTATTGCTCGAATCCTACCCCATCGGCAAGAGAACTGAAGCCTACGAGCGGGTCATCCGTGGCGTGATAAACCGGTATCTTGAAGAGGACGTTCACCCGCTGGCTCACGATTCAAAGACGTATCGCGTGCCTCGCTTTCTTTTGAACGACATCGTTCGATTCTGGCGGACAATGGCGGTCGATTTTGCCAGTAAGCAAAGAGATCGCGCAGGGGAAGGTTGGGGTGTGCGCAATGCCAAATTACGGATGTCGAGGAAACTTATCTTCGCCTCAGACCTTTTGGTTTGCTTCAGTGCAACTCTGGACCCAGATCTGAACGACCAGATTTCCACCGACAAAGATGCTATAAAGCTGAAACTGGTAAATCACATCAGAGATCTCGTGAGGCTTACTCCTCTGCAGATTGTGGCAAAGTCGCTCGGCCAATATGAGGTTCCCGACGCGATTGCAAGAGAATTATTCGGAGCCTATTCCGAGTTTCTAAGCCTTCTCGACGGCGAGAGTTCGCGGAATGCGCTTAAGGGGCTTCGCGCCTCTGAATCCCGGACAGATCCAATGTTTCGAAGGGTAAGAGACATCAGCGGAGCCTTCGAAAACGCCTTGGATCATATATTCTTCCAGAATCCGATGGTGGCGCCGCTCACTCGAAAGTATGGACTCTTTTAAATGAGGAAGATCGGCTTTTCTACGGGAGCACTGGCGCGGGGAGATTTCCATGCCGCGCTGCGAATGTTGGCAGGGAAACATGTGACGGCCATCGAATTGTCAGCGCTAAGGCAGGAAGAACTCGCGCCGCTTGTGGCTGGACTTGATGGCCTCGATCTAGCGAACTTCAGTTACGTCGCTTTCCATGCGCCGAGTGCGATTGAGCCCGCGTTTGAGGCCGAGGCTCTGCGGCTCCTCGAACAGGTTGCGCTGCGTGGCTGGCCCATTGTCGTGCACCCGGATGCCATGTACCACCGCCGGGACTGGGCTCGCCTTGCCAAGCATCTCTGCATCGAGAACATGGACAAAAGGAAGGCGATCGGCCAGACAGCCAGCGACCTCGCCGAGATCTTCGGGACCCTTCCTCATGCTTCCTTCTGTTTCGACATCGGCCATGCCCGCCAGGTGGACCCCACGATGAGCGAAGCGACGGCGATTCTGCAGCATTTCCGCGGCCGGATCAAACAGCTTCACGTAAGCGAAGTGAATACTCAAAGCAAACACGATTGCCTGAGTCTGGAATCGATTATCGCTTTCCAGAAAGTGGCCCATCTTGTCCCGGCCGACTCCCCGATCATTCTGGAGAGCAGAGTCGAAGAATCAGAAATCAACGAAGAAATTCAGAGCGCTTTGGCCGCTCTGGACCCTGCAAGGCAGATGGCTGTCGCCGGCGACTGAGACTATTCGAGGCCGTGCTTGGCACGGACTGGTAGTCGTGGTACCCACCCACGCAAAGAGCTCAAGGGTGGGCACCCAGCTCCCCGGCACGCTCTCCCCAGCACGAACAAAAAAAATCTAAGGCTTGCGCTAAAAGTCGGGTTTCCCCCATTCGGCAGGGCTTGCTCTATCAAAGCTTCACAGCGCGGGTTTCCGCCGTTACGTCACGGACTCCGGCAGCTTTCCACACATCGTCTCGCAGCAGGAATTTATGGGTATTCGTGCGTTCCACAAACGTGGCGCGCTCAAGGACAACCGCATGTGGTATGAGTGCTGCACGCATCACCGTGTAGTCTTCGTTGAACAGAACGCCAGCAATGAAATCGAAATGCCCGCCTTTCAGATCGCGAATCGCGGATAGTTGCCTAGAATCGTTGAAACGGGTCATTCGGCGACCCCTGATCTGGTAGCGCGTGCCGTCCGCGCTGACAACGTCATTGATATGGCAGTTGCGGGCCTGATTCCAGCCGAAGGCTTTGGAGAACAAGTATTCGGCCAAGTCACCCGTGGGATTACTGGCGGTGCGAAGAATCCCGCGCTGGCGCAGTTCGTCGCCAATTTGTGTATGCAGAAGCAGCAGCTGCGGAGCGGTTAGGTCAGCGATATTCATGCCCTTGATCTGCCCTGTTTTCGTGTGTTTCGTGGAGGACCTGCCGACACAGGCCACCTACCCAACTTCTAACTGAAAAGAATCAGTGAAAGTCGCATCTGTCCGCGCATTTCCAGAAATGTGGCGACGGCTGATTCGCATGGGATTTGAGTGTAGTTGCCCGTCGCAGCGAAGGCGGTGATTGGGATCACGGGCCTCGTCGAGAATCAGGCAGTCGGTTCCGATTAGGGAATTATGGAACTGCCCTACTCAAGGCAAGAGAAGGCTTGAATGGGTCACCTTGCTACCGCTGCGCGGGGCGGGCCTCGTTTCGCTCGGCGGGGCGGACGAGGCGTCCGCCCCTACACATACATCGTTCGTCGACGGCTTACTCGAAGCGGAGGGCTGACATGGGATCCACTCTGGTCGCTTTTCTGGCTGGGAGCCAGACTGCCGCCAGGGCCACTGCGGAGAGCAGGATTGGGGTCAGGATAAATGCCATGGGATCCCAGGTTTTTACTCCGAAGAGGAATCCGGTGAGAAACTTTGTCAGCCAGAATGCGCCGGCGATGCCGATCACCAGGCCGATTGCGGCGAGCAGCATTCCCTGGCGAATTACCATGTTGCGAATGTTTCCGGCCTGGGCTCCCAGCGCCATCCTTACTCCTAGTTCCTGCGTGCGCTGCTGGACTGAGTAAGACATTAATCCGTAGATGCCGATGGCGGCCATCAGTAAAGCCGATGCGCCGAAGACGGTGAGCAGCAGCATGTTGAAGCGTTCGCGCGAGGTGGTGAGCACTACGATGTCGTCCATGGTGCGAATGTGCGCGACGGGCAGGCCGCCGGTGGCTTCGCGGATCGCGTTGGTGACGGCGGCGGTGAGCGTGTGGGGCTCCATGCGGGTGCGCACGATCCACCAGAGGGGCGCGATGCGGGAGTTGAGCTCGGTAACTTTGTCGGGCATCTGCGCGACCGGGATGTACATGGTGGGACCGGGATCCTGATTGAGTCCGCCATCGCGCGTGTTGCCAACAACGCCGATCACCTGGCGGGGCGGCTCGGCGAAGACTGGTCCCATGCCCGGTCCGATCACGACGCGGTCGTTCAGCGGATCGCCCTTGGGCCAGAACTGGCGGGCCATGGCCTCATTGATGATGACTACGCCGGGAGCGGATCCGTTGTCGCGGTCGGTGAAATTGCGGCCGCGGAGGATGGGGACCTTGAAGACATCGAAATAGCTCCAGGAGACGGGGAAGTATCCGGCGCCTCCGGTGTTGGGATTGTTGCCGTTGGCGCGCCCCACGATGTTGAAGGGGAGGCCGAAGCCTCCTTGCAGCGGGAGACAGCAGGCGGCCGCGGCGGCGGTGACTCCGGGAACGGCGTTGATGCGCTCGGTGCCGTCGTGGATCACCTGGGCGACGCCGCTGGACTTCTGAAAGCGGTCGCCACTGATCGACATGGCCATGGTGAGGACGTTGTGGGTGTCAAATCCGGGATCGACGGCCTGCAACTTCATGAACGTGCGAATTAGCAGTGCGGCTCCGATGACCAGCACAAGGGCGAGAGCCATCTCGCTGACGACGAGAACGGAACGCACTTTGCCGCTGCGGAAACCTACTCCGGAGCGGTTGCTGCTCTCGTTCAAAATTGCCGCGAGGTTCTTGCGGGAGGCGGTGATCGCGGGCACCAGGCCAAAGAAGATTCCGGTCAGCACGGAAATTCCGAGCGTGAACAGAAGCACGTGGGAGTCGACGGTGACCGCCGAGCCGTCATCGCCGATGCGTGGGATGCTTCCGGGATTGATGGCTAGCAGGAAGCGGACGCCGGCGAATCCGAGAATTAGTCCGAGGATTCCGCCGGTGAGGGATATCACCAGGCTTTCCGTGAGCAACTGACGAATGATGTGCCAGCGTCCGGCGCCGAGGGCAGAGCGCGTAGCCAGTTCGCGCTTGCGGGCGGTGGCGCGAATCAGCAGCAGATTCGCAACGTTGGCGCAGGCAATCAAGAGCACTAGTCCGACTGCGCCCAGCAGCACGTAGAGGGAGGAGCGCGTGTCGCGGACCATCAACTCCTGCCACAGGACGACGCCGAAACTACTGTTCGGTCCGAGCGTGCCGGGATACGTGGAGCGATATTGCTCGGCGGCGAGCTTCAACTGCGCGTTCGCCATGGGGACGGTGACGCCGGGCTTCAGACGGGCAATCACGCCGAAGTAGTGGGCCTGGTCCTGCGAATTGAGTTCGAATTGAAAGGGCAGCCAGAGGTCAGCGGGATTGTCGGTAACGAATCCGCGGCCGATTACGCCTACAACCTGATAGGGCTGTCCGTTGAGCTGAATGTTTTTGCCGACGATGGCGCGATCTCCGCCGAAACGGCGCTTCCAGAGACCGTAACTGAGCACCACCACATTGCCGCCGTGGGGGCTGTCTTCGGCAGCGGTGAAAGTGCGGCCGGCGATTACGGGCGCGCCCAGAATGGAAAAATAGTCCGTGGTTACGTGCACGCCTTGCACTTGCTCGGGCTGATCGTTGCCGGTGAGGTTCAGTCCGGCGCCGCCGCTGTCGTACGCCGCGACCTGGTGAAAGATGCCGGTCTGCTGCCGCCAGATGTTGTACTTGGGCACGTTCGCGCCGGGGAAAGAACCTTGATCGCCGGTGTTCATCAGATGCACTAGCGATTGCGGGTCGGGATACGTGAGCGGCTTGAGCAGAACTGTATTGATGACGGAGAAGACGGCGGTGTTCGCGCCGATGCCGACGGCGATCACAAGGATCGCGACCACAGTGAATGCTGGAGCCTTCAGGAGCGAGCGGACTGCGAAGCGAACGTCGTGCCAGATGTATTCCAGGGAGACGAAGGAAGAGGCGTCTGGGCTCGGGCGGTTAGCGAGGCTGGGCTGGGGCATGAGGGCTCCTGTGAATCAGAGGCGTATCCAGAATGGACGCGGCCAGGTTTGGAACGTTAGTGAAATCGTCGGACCTATTGCAGCGCCACACGGAGGGCTGGATTCTGTCGTCGCGCCGCGTAGCTCGGCAATGCGCTTGGTGTAGAGATCTTTCAGGCAGTCGACCCACCACTTGTAAATCGTACATGTCTTCTCGCGACGGGCGAGCCATTCCCGTTGCTGCTTTTGAAGGTCCTGCTTTTGATCTGCGCGGAGTTTTTGTAGGGTTTCGCGGTAGATGCGCCCGAGTTCCAAGTCCAGGGCAGCAACCGGCGGCGAATAGCAGATGGCTCGATCCATTTCTTTGGTAGCTTTCCTGCAGTCGTAGCTGGTGAGAAAGGGGCCCTGCAGTTTCGCGTGGTCCACGATGAACTTTGTACCTGCCCACCTGTACCAAACGGTTAAGGGCTGATCGCGATCGGAAGAGTCGCCCCAGCGTACTACCAATTTGCCACCGTCGACGGTCAGTGTGTAGTTCGGATTGCCAAAAACGGGTATGGGTTGATTTTCCTGATCAGACCAGGGCGGGTCTCCTTTTGCGTTGAGAAGTGGCAATTCGCCGAGTGTGCCATCGGGGTGCCGAGTGTAGACGGCATGTACGTCTGGGCCGGCCGTTCCTGTCATGCACGTGGAAGCCACTACGATGGCCTCCTGCTGGCCATCGCCGGTGAAATCGTAGTACTCCAGGTGATCGATGTAGATCTGATCGAGACTGTCACACTCGTCCACATCGGATCTGGCATTAATGGCGCGCTTGATTTCCGTTTCGGTGATTTGCTTTGCGGGTTCGGCTTGGCGGGCACTCAGGAGCGATATCGAAAGGACGCAGATTGATGCGGCTTTCAGGGCGTGAATTGTGTAGCGCATCGGTGCTCCGCGCGTGCGGGTTGGCTTAACTTCGTGTGGAAGTATACCTGCGCTGCCGGAGAGGACGTCAGGCTATCGTTCGGTCGGTGCTCGCGATCGCGACCTGAGGGTAGGGCTTCCTCTCGAAAATCGAGAAAGTGGGGCACCGATGTTTTGTTATGGATCCGCAGGGAGAAGCCCTAGGCCCGCCACTTCCCTTCCCTTCGGATTCAACGTGTGACTGGAAACGAGCGGCGGCGGTTTCGCCGCCACAGGCGGACACACGCCCCGCTTCGAGAGGCGGGGCGGACGAGGCGTCCGCCCCCACAGGAGCCTCTGTGGAGTATACTGTGGAGTAGGTTCTACATATGGAAATCGTTCAGATTGTGCTGGACAAGAAGCTGTTACACGCCGCTGACCAAGCTGCGAAGCGCACCAAGCGAAACCGGTCCGCTTTGGTGCGGGATGCTTTGCGTGAACATCTCCGCAGCTTGGAACTACGAGCCAGTGAAGAGCGCGACCGCCAGGGCTACACGCGACAGCCGCAATCGGATGCGCCGGGTTGGGAAGCGGAGGCCACGTGGCCGGAAGAATAGTCCGAGGCCGGATTGCCCGAGGTGACGTTCGGCTTTATCAGTTTGCCGCGCCCGACAAGAAACGACCGGCGCTCGTGCTCACCCGTAACAGCGCGATCGCTTATTTATCCACGGTCACGGTCGCGCCCGTTACGTCCACTATTCGCGGCGTGCCATCGGAAGTCGTTCTGAATGAGGATGACGGCATGAAATTCCCCTGCGCGGTGAACCTGCACAATGCAGTGACGGTAGCGCAACAGCGACTCGGGAAACGTGTGGCGCAGCTTAGTTCGGCGCGAATGAATGAGGTGTGTGCTGCTTTGCGATTCTCTTTGGGTTGCGATCGGAACTAGCGATTGGACGCGACACCCCACTCAAGGCAAGGTCAGGCTGGAATGGGGCACCCGGGTCTGGAAAGGCCAAGGACTCTGGGGTTCGTGCTAGGACAATGGTGACAGTTCCGTCTGTCCGCACATTTCGGGATCTATTCCAGCGCGACGCGATGGGGTGGATTCCGTCGTCGCGGCTCGTAACTCGGCAATGGGTTCTCTCGAAAAATCTCCCGCAATTGACTGCAATTCCGGCGCTTCCACTCGTCTGTTCCCCTATTTTCGTATATTTGTGTCTTATCCAAGTCAATTGTGAGCAATAGTGAGCATCGTACATCCCTTCAATGGCCGAATGTAGAGTTGTCGAATAAGGGTTCGGCATCGCAATGATTAAGCAGAAGCGCGCCTTCGACCCGAGCACCTTTCTAACAACAGCCGGTGCTGGTCGAAAATTGATCGACTTCACCAAGGGACAAATCGTCTATACGCAGGGCGATGCGGCGAACTGGTTGTTTGTCATCCAAAAAGGGAGCGTAAAAGTCAGCAGCAAATCGCCAGCCGGGAAAGAAGCAATTCTGGACATTTTGAGTGAGGCGGATTTTGTGGGTAAAGACTCGCTATCCGGTGTGTCGATCCGCACTGCATCTGCCAGTGCACTAACGGACAGCTGCCTGCTCCGAATCACGAAGGAGGTCATGCTGGGTGCGCTGAAACGGCAAGTGAAGCTGGCCAATGTCTTTTGGGCGTATGTGTTAGACCGCAACGTCCGCTACCAGCAGGATTTAATGGACCTGCATTTCAACCTGAGCGACAAAAGACTCGCGCGAATCCTCTTGCGGCTCTCCCACTACGATTCTCAAGCCGGACCCGAGATTACGGTTCCGGCGATCAGCCATGAGGTATTGGCCGAGATGGTAGGGACAACGCGATCACGAATTTGCTTTTTCATGAACCGATTCAAGAAATTGGGTTTTATCTACTACGAACACAAAAGCAAGCTGCTGCGAGTACACCAGACACTTCTTGTTTTCTGCGATCTATAACTACCGCCACGAAAGATCAGCAAACATTTCCTACGGGAACCTGGTTACTCACTCCGGTGCATGCAGTTGCGCAAACGTCGCCCTGACCTTCCAATGAAAGCGAGTGCTGTATGGCATAGAGTGGAACGGTTGCGCGCATACTGGTCCCGCAAGCATTTGATTCTATTTTGAGCGTTCCGTTTAGTTCGTGCATGCGCTCGCGCATCCCGGCCAAGCCCACCCCCGATTCCGCAGTTGGCCCATGAAGCAAGCGCAGGCGTTCTGCGGGCATACCCTTGCCAAAATCACGTATCTCCAGAATCACAGCGTTGGCGTCATGTTGAAAATGGACGCTCGCCTGTGAGGCGCCTGAATGGCGATGTACATTTGTGAGGCCTTCCTGCAGCACACGGAATAGGGCGATTTCGACATTTCTCGGGAGCCGGCGTCCTCTCGAAATAGGAATGTCCGCAGTTACATCAATTCCGCTTCGCTTGGCGAAGCCTTCGATATACCACTCGGCCGCACAAGCAAATCCCACTTCGTCCAACAATGGCGGATGCAGCAGGTAGGACATCGTGCGAATCTCCTCGATGGCCTGTTCCGCGTGTTGCGCAACTTCGGTGACGAGCGCGAGCATGGCGGGCATCTCCTTGCATTGCTGCTGCAGCAGCGACACACTGATGTTCAGGGCAGCCAGAGTCTGGCCGGTGGTGTCGTGTAAATCGCGAGCTAGCTTTCGCCGCTCCTCATCCTGCAATCTAAGCAGGCGCTGAGTCAGTCTCTGCAACTCTGCGGTTCGTTCTGCGGCAAGTGATTCGAGTTCGGAATAGGCTTGTGACAACCGAAAATGTTTTGCAATCCACATCATGTCCTCCTGGGGAGCGGCTAGGGAGACGCGAAAGAACTGTCTTTCTCTAGTATCTGCATTGTGACATTCCGGCAATCAGGAGTCTGAGCACTATTGCACAGGTCGTTGGGAAACATTCTTTCCTGCAGATCGAGGCTGAAAGCAGGATGGAACCGGAGAAAGGCAAGCGGGTGCAGTTACCTTCACGCGCAGCGAGGTCTGAAATTGAGCGGCTACAAAGAAATTCGTGAAGAATGCACGCACGGCAGTGTGCAGAACATACAGGCCTGCATCGGAACGTTAGACGCAAGTTACTCATCGAGAATGGATCAAACGCGACCAGCTCAGGAGATTACGGCGTCCGGCCCGGAGTGCTCCGGTTGACTGATGACTCGGGAAATACGGTGTGCAAAACTGCTCAGACAAGTCATCCCTGAAAGCCTCATTCTGTTGACACTCAGATCAGCGCAAGTTGTGGGTGACCATATGGAACCGATCCGTGTACTTCTGGTCGATGATGACCAAGCCGTACTAGAGATGATGCAGAGGGGCTTGGAATCCCAACGGTTCAAGGTGACTCCCGTAACGGGGGTGGCGGAAGCATTGGCGCGGATCAACACAGACACCTTTGATGTCCTCGTCACCGACCAACGAATGCCCAGCCCTGCCGACGGCTTTACAGTAGTCAGTGCGATGCGAAGCGCCCAGCCGGAGGTGTTAACGGTCGTCACCAGCGGGAACCCAGATACCCAGGCAGCCATGGCTGCTATCGTTCTGCAGGCAGATGAAATCCTCATGAAACCGCACGATGTGAGAGTCCTCGGCGAACTGATCAGGAAGAGAATGGCGACTCACAAAGGTTCCGCTCGGACAGCAAGGGAGAGTGTTGCAGCGATATTAAACCGCGAAGCGACAGCTATCATGGCAGACTGGCTGAAGCGGCTAAAAGAGGATCAGGTACTCAGCAGTGTTCTGCTTGATGACGGCGACCGTATGGGCCATCTACCCCGATTGTTACAAGACCTGGTGAGTCGTCTAAACGGGTCGCAATTGCTGACAAACAAACACCCCAGAATCTCGGCTTATGCCGCCGAGCATGGAATGTTGCGTTTTAGCCAAGGATACTCAATCGAGATGATCGTAGACGAGTCGCGGCTGCTGCAGGTGAGCATCTTCCATGGACTGCATAATAATCTACATTGCGTCGACCTTAGCACTCTGCTGGTCGATGTCATGACGATTGCAGACGAAGTAGATTCACAATTGAGAGAGTCGATCGGCAGCTACCTGCAACACGCTGGACGCCTGCCCGCAGCATAACTCCAAGGTTAGGCACTCGCGGCCACGTTATCCGGGGCCCGCTCGCGCGTGCGATTCGTCAATGCTAAGAATCGCAATCGATGCTGTCGTTAGATTTTGCAAGCGGCGTCAGCGCTGCCAAGAAATCCGATATATGCATTCCCGAGTCCAGTAATTGAATAAAATCATCGGGACTAATGCCTTGGCATTGAGCTATTTTCAACAATTCAACGATGGCGCATTCCACAAACTCCGGCTTGAGTTCTGCGGGCTTTCGCATAGTATCCACCGTCACCTTCATAGCGTTCTGCGTTCTGGGAAGTAACACGTTACGCCCACCAGATTTTCTGAGATTGTCGCTGGATCGTCTATGGCTGTCAGTTCAAAACTGCACACTTTCGCTAATTAAGCGGATGCCCTGAAGAGTCGGCTCACACCCAACACTGGTTTGCGACCTTCGTCGTTGCGCGTTCATAACGATTCGCCTTTTGTTCACCCACGGCCCTTGTGAGTTTCCCTCTGTGCAAAATTGATCAGCATCAAATTCCTGGGGATGGCAGCATCGTTAACCAGTACCGCTTCCGTTTCGTTCAGACAACAATCCTAAGCTTGGATGGTGGGGCAATGAGCTACGTTTGGTACAAATCCTACAAGGCCGTTGTTCTGGAAACCGATTGGACGAAGATGCACGACCGAATTCAATCGGCAGAGTGCAAAATGCATGATCGGCAGCGCGAGCTTTCAGCCGATCGTGGCGGGAGCAGGCGGAAGAAAGACAAGCTATCCTCAATGCCTTGAGCGGCATGCGCA
>CAWKLW010000008.1:0-19071 GCA_963850585.1 uncultured Acidobacteriota bacterium
TGTCGGCAAAAGCGGATTGCCCGATCTGCCGCGCAAGGTCAATACCAAGGCCGAGACCCCCGCGCCCACCAAGGTGATCGTGGACAATGATGACGAGGACGACACGACCGGTGCGGCGGCACCGAAGCGTAGCCCAACCCTGGCACGCAGCAAGTCATCCCGGGTAGCTTCGAATCGCAAGGCCAGAGATTTCGATGTCCGCGAAGCAAAACCGACAGCAGGCGGTGACCGCTCGCTGATCCGCGCGTTAGGACTGAAGATTGGCAAGATCGTGATCGATCCCGGTCACGGAGGTCACGACACGGGAACCATCGGCCCGAATGGCCTTAAAGAGAAGGACCTTGTTCTGGAAGTGGGACGTCGCTTGGGCAAGTTGCTCGAAACGCGACTGGGCGCGGAAGTGGTTTATACCCGCAAGAACGACACCTTCATTCCCCTCGAAACCCGTACCGCGATCGCGAACCAGCAGCGCGCAGATTTATTCATTTCGATTCATGCCAATTCCAGTCACGATCCTAACGCACGCGGGGTTGAGACTTATTATTTGAACTTCACTTCTTCTCCGGAGGCTCTGGAAGTCGCGGCTCGCGAGAATGCGGTTTCGGAGAAGTCGATCTACGAACTGCAGGATCTGGTGAAGAAGATTGCGCTCAAGGAAAAGATTGAAGAGTCGCGCGAATTTGCGGCCGACGTGCAGGCCTCGCTGCACAGCGGGCTCGCTGCCAAAAGCCCATTGATCCGCAATCGTGGAGTAAAGAAAGCGCCGTTCATCGTCCTGATCGGCGCGAATATGCCGTCGATCCTGGCGGAAATCTCCTTCGTTTCGAACCCCTCGGACGAACATCGGCTGGAGACCAGCGACTATCGCCAACGCATCGCGGAGTCCCTCTACCACGGAATCGCGAAGTATGCCGATGGTCTCAGCGGCGTCAAGATGGCCAGCAAGATCGACAAAACCACTGGCAGTGACTGATCCACCGGCTTCGTTCAATGTTTCCGGGCAGTCGATGCCCGCAGCAGTGACGGATCTTTTCCTGACCTCCTGCGCCTTGCTGTCGCCAGGTCATCAGCCTTTGAGAGTTCCCCCGCGTCCGCTAAGATATATAGTTCTCTGGTATTCGATCTTATGTCCTTAACAAAACAGAAAGCGCTGGAGATGTTTGAGTCTGATGATCTGATCGGGATCGGAATGGAAGCCGATGCGGTGCGCCGCAAGTTGCATCCTGAGGGCGTCGTCACCTACATCATCGATCGCAACATCAATTACACCAACTTCTGCACGGAATATTGCACCTTCTGCGCGTTTTACCGGCCACTGAAGGGGCCCGCGGCTAAGGAAGGGTACATTCTCGACTTCGACACGATTTACGAGAAGATCAACGAGACCGTGGAACTAGGCGGTACTGGCGTGCTGATGCAGGGAGGCCTGCATCCGGACCTGAAGATTGATTGGCACGAAAAGATGCTGCGCGGGATCAAGGAGCGCTTCCCGAAGATTCACCTGCATTGCTACTCAGCCTCGGAGATCATCGCGATTTCCGAGTACAGCGACCTCAGCGTTCGTGACACGATTCTGCGGTTGCGGGATGCTGGGCTGGATTCGATCCCGGGTGGCGGCGCGGAGATTTTGGATGACGAAGTACGCTACAAGATCGCGCGCCTGAAGTGCCTGACCGAAGACTGGATCAACGTGCATCGCACGGCGCATCAGATCGGAATGCGCACCACGGCGACCATGATGTTCGGCGTGGGGGAGAACTACGAGCATCGCATCAATCATTTTCAAAAACTTTATGATCTGCAGGAAGAGACGGGTGGCTTTACCGCCTTCATCCCGTGGAGTTTTCAGCCGGCCAACACCGCCCTTGGCGGGCGACATTGGGACGAGGCGACTGCGGTGGAGTATCTAAAAGTGCTGGCGATTTCGAGGATCTTCCTTTCAAACTTTCTCAACGTGCAGTCCAGTTGGGTGACGCAGGGTCTGAAAGTCTGCCAGATGGGGTTGCGCTTTGGCGGGAATGACGTTGGCTCGGTGATGTTAGAAGAAAATGTGGTGCGTGCCGCGGGCGTGACGAATTGCACGACCGAAGAAGAGTTGCGGCGCATCATTCGCGATGCGGGGTTCCGTCCGGCGCAGAGAGACACATTGTACCGGCAGTATTTTCTGAATTAGGCGCCCTCGCGACAGGAGCTGAATCTCATCCTTTAAGCGGCTCTGGCGCGCCGCTCTTCCGTGATTTCCCGTTGCGATAAACCAGGGTAGAAGCGCGCGGGCGACCTCGATTATCATGAGTTTGTCATGGCATTTCCGATCAAAACGTGTGTGGTTTGTGGCGAAGAATTCGAGTTGAAGCCGGGGAAACCGGGGTTTGCAAATCGCTGTCCGGAGTGCAGTGAGGAAGACGTCGCGAATGCCGGCGGGAACGCGGGCGATGGGTGGAAAAGCGACAAAGGAGCCAATGCTGCCCGCCGGGAGGCGATGCGCAATCTGCTCTATCGCAAGGATAGTTGAATGACGAGAGTTCCTGCCAGACCTGAGGCTTTCGGCGGCCTGACAGCCCAAGGGGGCCGGCTCTACGTGGTTCTTACGGTTTTCAGACTGCGGCGCATTCTGCGCAGCACATTAGCCAATAGCACGATCAGCAGGCAGGCGCCCCCCGCCAGCCCCCACTTCTCATTTACATTCCAGCCCAGACCCGAAAGCAAGACCAGTATTTGTGAATACGAGAGAAGTGTGACGATGACGATCATGACGTACAGATAAGAGGGCTGCGACGAGTTCATCTGTAAGCGCCTGACGGGGATGCGAGAAACTGCAATAAACATCAGTAGGATCCCGATCATCAGTCCGGGCGTGTAGAGGAATAGCGACCATTTGGGGCCCAAAGCGTTGCTGTCACCCTGCAGCGGAACCACACTCGGCAGCCGCGGATAAAACAGGAGCGTCGGCAAAGCACTAAGCAGAATCACCGCGGCCGCCGCAAGATAGTAGCGCCGGAGAACTGGGATTGCACTTACTTGAGTCGGCTCGCCGATCTGCGCTGCAAGTTCCGGCTGATGCTCTGTGAATTTAAACATTGGGCACAAGTACTGAGCCTTAGGGACACTAGCGTCCACCAAGGACAACGCTCAGCCTGCTTTCTGGGTGCATTCGGATTATGTCTGCTGAATTGCTGCCTGTCAACGGAACCACAGGACATGGGCGCCTCAGTCTCGATAAAATCGATTTGCGCCAATAGACTGCTCTTGCGTGCCGCTTGCAGACTTTCGCGACGTTTCCCTATGAAACTGGTCTCCCGATTTTTATGTCTGGCTCTGGCTAGTTGTGCTCTGTGCCAGCAGTCCGGGGTCGTGCCAACGTCCCAGAAAGCCGCAATCGAAGGCATCGTTACGAAGGATCCCAGCGGCGAAGCAGTGAAGAAGGTTCTGGTCGAACTGATTGCTGAGAATCAAAAATACGGTGGCGACTACACAGTAACTAGCGGGCCGGATGGTGCGTTTCGCATCGAGAACATCCTGCCGGGCCGATACCGCTTGTTTGCCGAGCGCACAGGGTTTCTGGACATCGATAAGCATCACGGCAGGTCCGAAGGGCGTGTCTTAACTCTGCGATCCGGGGAGGAAGTTAAGGATCTGCAGATCCGGTTGCAGGCTGCGGCAGTGCTACGCGGACGAGTCACGGATGAGGACGGGGACCCGCTGGCCGGGGCTGAGGTCAGCGCATTGCGTCAGACTTTCGTGACCGGGCACAAACACTGGGAGCAGGTTGGATCGGAACGGACAAATGATCTGGGCGAGTATCGGATCGCGAATCTGCCGGCGGGAAGCATGTTCATTTCAGTGAATCCTCCGCCCGACTTCAAAACCCTGATCGAGTCCGCTGGGGCGCTTGGGGCCAGGAAGAGTGCGGGTGCGGGAGATAACGGGCAGGCGACAGCATATCAGACCATCTATTATCCCGGGACACCGGACCGGGGCCAGGCCACGCCAATTCAGTTGCATGCTGGCGATGAGTTTCCCGCCAACTTCTCTTTGACCCCTGGTCCGAGCTTGAGCATTCGCGGACAGGTGGTCAATCTTCCACCAAGAACCTCGGCGACCATCATGATTCAGTCGCGCGATTTCCGTCTGGTAACCACCGGGACCGAGGTGCACAAGGACGGTAGCTTCGTCATTCGCGATGTTTCTCCGGGCAACTACCTGCTCTTGGCTAGCGTCGAGGGATCTCCCGTGCCCATGATGGCGCGTCAGGATCTGGAAGTAGGGTCGAGCAATGTCGATGGGTTGCGGCTTTCACCCCAGCCGGGAGCCACCGTGCGGGGGCGCTTGCGAGTCGACAGCTCGGGAAAGCGATTTGATCCGGACCAGGTTTATCTGGTGCTGGAACCGGTAGACGGGGAAGATGACGAGGTCGCGATTCCGGGCGCGAGTTTCTCCAATCTTGCGCATGTGGCAGCGGGGGGAGAGTTCGTATGGAGCGATGTGCCTCCGGGAAAGTACGACGTGCAGATTCTGGGGAAAGGCAGCGGCGCCAATGAAGATTGGTTTATAAAAACAGTTCTCTCGGGGACGCGCGATGCAGGTGAATCCGGAATCGCCGTGAGTGGCGGGACGGTTTTTCTCGACCTGGTGGCTAGCGCGAACGGCGCTGTCGTCGAAGGAGTAGTATCGGACCCCAAAGGCCAGCCGGTCGCGAACGCGGTCGTTGTCGCGGTGCCGGAGTCACGGCTGCGCGGCCGCGTGGATCAATATCGCCAGGCAGTCAGCGACCAGAATGGCCACTTCACATTGCGCGGAATCCGCGGCGGGACCTTCACAGTTTTCGCTTGGGAGAGTGTGGATGGGCAAGCGTATTTCAATCCCGAATTTCTGAAGAGCTACGAGGGGCAGGGAAAGGCTTTGCAACTCAGCGAGGGCGACCGCAAGACGGTGCAGTTAACGGTGATCGCCGGGGGCGATGAGCAGTAAAGAGACGACGCGAGCAGCAAGTTGTTCTTTCCTCGCTCTCTGCGCCAGAGTTACAGCGTGTACCGGATGGACTCGGGCCCATGTCACATCTAGGCTTGAATCCATCCGCAATGAAGGCCGCTCGCGATCGGTGCAGCGAAGAACTGGAATCTTTTTTTCTCTCGCCCGGGGAGCAGGCAAATACCCCCAGTACTCTGCTGATTGCGGCTCACCCGGATGATGAGACCATCGGCGCCGGCGCCCTCCTCCGACGGAGGCCGGACATCAAAGTTATCCATGTGACTGACGGCTCACCGTTGAATGCGAGCGATGCCCTCGGTGCCGGGTTTACAACCAGAGAAGAATATGCGGAGGCGCGCCGGAAAGAGGCCGTTCAGGCTCTCGCCCAGGCCGGCATTCGTGAGGGCGCGATCACCAATCTGCAATTCACAGATCAACAGCTTTCATTCCAGCTGAAGGAAGTAACAGAGAGAGTATTGGCCGTCGTGCGGGAGTTCCAGCCCGAGGTCGTGCTGACGCATGCCTATGAGGGTGGTCATCCCGACCATGATTCGGTTGCGTTTGCATGCCATATGGCGCGCCGCGCCGCTTCTTTTTGCTTGTGCGAGTTCACGGGATACCATGCAGGGTGTGCCGGAATGGAGATCTGCACTTTTCTGCCCAGTGCGCAGCAAACGCAATACACGTCGCGGCTGAACGCAGGCGAGCGGGAACTTAAGATCGCCATGATCAGCAGCTTCACCACTCAGGAAAGAACTTTGCAACCCTTCACTCAGCCGGAAGTGGAAAGATTTCGAGTAGCTCCGGAATATGATTTCACGCGTCCACCTCATGAAGGCAAGCTTTGGTATGAGAACTTCGACTGGGGAACCAACGGGGCAGCCTGGCGAAAAATGGCATCGCAAACTTTGAGCGAAATTCTTCATCCATGACAGGGTGAGCCTCACAGTCCTGAATGTAGCGTTCTGGCTGGCGGTGGTTGGCCCGGAATCAGTTGGCGGCGCGGAGCAAATTCTCCTTCACATTGATGAAGGGCTCGCAGATCGCGGGCACAACTCACTCGTCATCGCTCGGCCTGAATCAAAGGTTGCGGGCACGCTGATTCCAACCGTGGCCATGGACGGGCGCGTGTCCGATGAAGGCTGGCGCCTGGCGCACGACTCGATCCGCAAGGCAATTGCAGAAGCCTTGCGCCGGTATCCGGTGGACGTCGTGCACCTGCACGGAGTAGATTTCGTAGACTATCTTCCGCTCGAGGATGTGCCCGTACTGGTGACCCTGCACCTCCCGCTGCACTGGTACAAGCCGAACGCGCTCACCGTGACGAGGCCCAACACTTTTTTCCACTGTGTTTCCCGCTCCCAGGCTGAGACCTTTCCAAAGACGTTGCCGATGCTGCCGGCACTTGAGAACGGCGTCTCCTCCGATTTGTTCCGCCATCGAGGCATTCGCAAACGCCAGTTCGCGGCGGCATTGGGCCGAATTTGCCCGGAGAAGGGATTCCACCTCGCATTGCGAGCGTGTCGGCAGGCCCACACACCCATGCTGCTCGCCGGCAAGGTATATCCGTTTCGTGAACATCAAGCCTACTTTGCGGAAGAAATTGTGCCGGAACTTGATTCACAGCGGAGATACGTCGGTCCAGTGGCAATGAGAGGAAAGTGTCGTCTGCTCTCTGCCGCGAGTTGTCTCGTGGTGCCTAGTCTTGCCCCAGAAACCAGCTCGCTGGTTGCCCGGGAAGCTCTGGCTTGCGGCACGCCGGTGGTGGCTTTCGCGAATGGGGCTCTACCGGAAGTTGTGCAGGACGGGGAAACGGGATTTCTCGTGCCAGATGCTCATGATCTGCCAGATGCGATACGGGCGTGCCGGTCTCTCGATTCTGAAAAGTGCCGAACGGTGGCGCTGCAGCGGTTCTCGCCGGATCTCATGGTCGAAAACTATATCGCTACGTATCGCGGGATTCTGGAGGGCGCGTGCCGGTTGTCGCAGGCGGCCTGACTTTGCAGAGAGGGACCGCGGCTCCGGAGTGGACCAATCGGTCCGCGCCTACGCGAGCCCAGTCCATCGACTGCGAATTGGTTACCTGTTCGCTGCGGCTGGAGGAACTCGAAGAGGATTGGCGGGAGCTGTGGTCGTTGCTGCCCGATGCCACGCCGTTTCAATCTCCTGATTGGCTGCTGCCCTGGTGGAAGCATTATCGCGAAGAGCAGTTATTTTCGTTTGCATTTTGGGACGGGGCGCGGTTGGTGGGATTGGCGCCTCTTCAGATCTTCCGGTCTGCGGCGGATCCGACGCGAAGGCTCTTTCTCCTCGGCACCGGCAATTCCGATTACCTCGACGTGCTTTTCCATCCTACATGGCGCCGTGCTTGCTGGAATGCGCTCATGGCCGAGATACGCAACCGGAGCGACTGCTGGGACCTGTGCAGCTTCCAGAGGCTTCGTCCCGGGTCGCCTTTGTTGGAAGAGATTATCGAGCCTCCTGGGTGGCGTGTCGAACAAGCTGAGCAGGTGCCGTGCGTCGCGATTGATCTTCAGGATCTGGGGCACGGGTCCGTCATGCTGAGGAGATCGCAAAGTTATGCGCGCAAGCTGCAGGGACTTCACAAGCACTCGTTTGAGGAGGCGAGCGCTGCAAATCTGGATGAATTCTCAGACGCGCTGGAGCGTTTGCACCAGCAGCGCTGGCGCGAGGAGGGCTGTCGCGGGGCGCTCAGCACAGCCCGGGATCACAGCTTTCATCGCATGGTGGCGCGACGCTTTCTGAATGCAGGCATGCTGATGTTCTACGGCATCCGCATGGCCGGAAGGTTGATCGCAGTGATTTACGGTTTTCGCGTTCGGGATGCAGTCTATTCGTATCTGAGCGGGTTCGATCTGGAATACGCGCGCAAAAGTGTGGGAGCGATCACGATTGGATATGCCGTGCAGCGCGCGATTGAGAGTGGGTGCCAGGCGTTCGATTTGTTGCAAGGCAAGGAAAAGTACAAGTACACCTGGGGAGCACGCGACCAGGCGTGCTTTGTGAGAAGGATCATGAAGGAATAGCCGCTTTCGAAAGTCGGCTGCAACTCAACCCAACTGTCCTCTTCAGTGCGCAGTGATCTCAGGCTACCGATGCCGCAGGCGCAGGCTATCCCAGCTGCCGTCGCCGGACCAACCGCCGTCCACCGACAAAGTATGGCCATTGACGTAGCCGCTCAGGCGGCCGTCCGCGAGAAATGCGATGGCTTTGGCGATGTCGTCCGGAGAGGCGAAGCGCGCCATGGGGACGCGGTTGGTGATATCGGCGTCGCTGTAGCCGCCACCGGCCTGATCGGCGGCATCCATTTCTGTTTTCACCCATCCCGGGCAGACGGCGTTCACTCGTACGCCGCGGCCTCCCCACTCTGATGCCAGAGTGCGCGTCAGCCCTATCAGGCCGTGCTTAGATGCATTGTAGGCACTACGATCGGCGATGCCGAGCAAACCAGCGACGGACGCGACATTCACAATGCTGCCGCTTCTCCGTGAAAGCATCAGCGCGCCGAACGCTTTTGCCAGGAGGAAGGGGGCGACCAGGTTGACCTCCAGAACGCGGCGGAAGTCGGCAGCCGAAACCTTTTCCGCGGGCGAGATGAAACTGATGCCTGCGTTGTTGACGAGCACGTCCGCATGCCCCCAGCGATCTCTGACGCTCGCAGCAAACTGCGAGACGCTTTGCTCATTGGAAATGTCGCCGGTGAGTTCCAGTACGTCTGCTCCGCATTTCTGAGCGACCAGGGCAGTGGCAGCCATGGGTTTCAGGTCCACCAACGCGAGCGAGTAGCCTTGTTCCGCGAACAACTCTGCTGTTCGACGTCCGATGCCTTGCGCCGCTCCGGTAATTACGGCGACTTTCTGTGAACTGTGCATGAGCAGAACTCGGATTCTTCGCTGCGAGATAGTAGCATCGGCGTAATGGCGCTTAATTTCAGCGACCGTTCTCAGAAAGGCGTAGAGCCTGAGTGGCGCCGCGATTTCGATTACATTTCTTTACACTGCCGACCTGCGGTGGATTCCACGGCGGTGGAGCGCACCGGTAAGCCAAATTAGCTCGTGTGGGTTCCCTCACTGGACTGGCGCGACATGCACCAGCTGTCGAGCTTTACTCGACGGGACAGCCGATCGACGGCTGTCCCTACATGGTCTACTTCACTACGGGGGAGTTGGCGTCCGCTGCCTTGCTGTCGTCGCCGCGAATCTTTCCGTCCTCGTCGGCGTAGAAGGACCGGTGCTGGGCGTCCATATTTTTCGGGGTCATAGTCAGAATGTAGCTGTCCTTCTTGCCTTTGAAACCCGCAGTGTAGTCTCCGCGGTCGGGATTGACCATGCGCTTCGTGAACGAACCGGAGTGGACCAGTTCCGCGAGCGTGGTGGCGTAATGTCCGTATTGCTTGTTGAACCGTTTCTGGGCGCGGATGACCACGCGCATGTAGGCGAGTGCCCCAGCTTCGGAGTCAGAGTGCGCGGGGTCCCCTTTGAACTTCGGAGTGTAAGTGGATTCCGGACTCTGGCCGGTTACTGGCGCCGTGGATTCTTGGGCGAAGAGTGGGAGCGCGGCGAACAGGGCGAAAAAAAATACGGAACAAAATGGCTTCGATTTCATGCGAGGCGATTCTCCGAATACTCTTCTGAATGTTTTGATGCGCGGTGCAGAAGCTGTTGAGCTGCGCTCGACTGGACAGCCATTGGCAGCCGTCCCTACATGAATCAGGGGCTTTGGCTCATGACTGGCTGCTGAGAACGGGGCGAGAGACCGCACAATTCATGTTACTCCCGTAATTTCCCTTCGGTCACCTTCTCTTTGCAAGGCGCCGAATTATTACTATGCTGGTTGCAAAGAATCTGGCCCTACAAGGGAAAACTATGAAAGCAGCAGCAGTCGCGAGAAAACCAGTTATTCGAATCGCCGTAGTCGAAAGCGATCCTCTACGTTTTGTCGGGTTCCGCGCATTGTTCGATTCCGAACCGGAGTTCGAACTCATCTCGGCGGCGCTGCCGGAGATCAGTACGCTGCAGGGCATCGACCTCATTTTGCTGGGCAACCGTTCCGGGCAAAACCTGTTCGACGTGATGGCCAGCCTGAAGGCCACGCGTCCGGATCTGCGAATCATCGTCACCGGCTCGGGTATTGACGAAGAAACCATTCTCAAAGCGATTGCTTCCGGGGCCAAAGGATATGTGGACGAAGCCGCCACGCCGGCGGAATTCGCGCAGGCCATCCGCATCGTCAACCAGGGATCCGTTTGGGCGCCGCGTCGTGTGCTCTCGATGTTTATCGAGCGAGTGTCTTCGGCTCCTGGGCGGATCTTCCCGGCAGGGCGCGTGACCTTTACCGATCGCGAGAAAGAAGTTTTGGAGATGCTCGTGGCCGGGCGCTCGAATAAAGAAATTGGATCCCAGCTCGGCATTGAGGAGCGCACCGTGAAAGCCCACGTCGCGAAATTGATGCGCAAGGTGGGGGTGCAGAACCGGATCGCGCTATCGGTGCATGCCATTACGCATTCGCTGGTCACAGCGAAGTAGGTGCCAGCTGTGAGCGATGAGCCGTGAGCGATGAGCCGTGAGCAGTGAGCCAACCAACTCCCGCTGACGGCTCATCGCTTTTGTTTTGTTCACTGCTCAGGGCTCATAGCTCATAGCTCATTGCTCACAGCTCTTCGTAACTTTCGGGAACTTACCTTCGTAATCTTGTTCGAACCTAGGGTTCACCGCATACTCGCTTCACCTACCACAGAACCTGGGAGACGGGGTTGAGAGTGGCGATTAGGGTCACTGCTTTCAGCCCCGCATTTTTTTGTCCCGCCTGATCTGAGTGATATCTCGTTTGATCCTGCCTGACGATTTAACTTTCTGAATTCATTTACAATCCAAGTACAAGATCCCAGAAATTCAGTTGTGGTGAGGAGCTATGAACAAGCCTTTGCTGCTGACCCTGATTGTGGCGCTATGCTCGTGGATGCATGCGGCGGACGAGTCGACAAAAGAATCGAAAGCCACCGATCGAGTGCAGGCAGCTGCCGATGTCCTGAATGCAATTCAGTCAGCGCCCGATTCCGGTGTTCCCAACGAGATTCTGAGCCGGGCCGATTGCGTGGCGGTAGTGCCCTCCATGCTCAAGGGCGGCTTTGTGGTTGGCGGCAAGTACGGGCGGGGCCTGGCTAGTTGCCGAACGCCAAAGGGCTGGAGCGCGCCTGCTTTCTTCACCGTGAAGGGTGGCAGCTTTGGTTTTCAGATCGGCGGGCAAGCCGTCGATCTCGTCATGCTGATCATGAATAACGAAGGGATGCAGCGTCTGCTGTCAAGCCAATTTGCCTTGGGGGCAGATGCGTCAGTTGCGGCCGGTCCCGTCGGTCGTCATGCCGAAGGAAATACGGACTGGAAGATGCGGGCGCAAGTGTTGACGTATTCGCGGGCTCGCGGAGTTTTTGCGGGAGTCAGCCTGAACGGGGCTGTGGTGAAGCAGGACAAAGACAGCACCCGTGACTTTTACGGGCACATGGTGACGTTCAAGGCCGCATTGACGGGAGAGGTTGACCCTCCGCCAGCGGCAAATCCGTTCTTGAGTTCTTTGGCAAAGTGGGCGCAAGAAGCCGCGAAGTAGCGCCGCACCTGCATCTGAATTCTTCCGCATGATAGAGTGACGTTTTTCCTGAATGCGGCGGAAACTCGAATACGCGGCAGCCTGGCCGTTCATAAAACTTCTTGGCATCTTGCCGCGGCCGTTGGCACGCGCGTTCGCTATCACGATCTCTCAGTTCGTGTATCTCTTCCATGTCCGGTTGCGACGGGTCGGGATGCGCAATCTGGAGATGGCTTTTCCCGAAAAGAGTGAAAAAGAGCGCAAGCGAATTTTGCGCGCTGAGTTCACTTCCCTGGGACGCCAGCTTGCCGAGTTATGCCAGTTTCCCCGCTACACACCCGAAAATATTGATGAGGTAGTGGTCTACCAGCAACTGGAGAACTACGAACGCGCTTACTCGCGCGGCAAGGGCGTACTGTTTCTGACCGCACATTTTGGCGGCTGGGAGCTTTCTGCCTTCGCCCACTCGCTTCATGGCCATCGAGTGAACATTGTGATGCGCCCCATGGACAATCCGTATCTCGATCGCATGCTGCAGAACTACCGCACTATGCACGGCAACAAAGTTGTCCCGAAAGACGACTTCGTGCGCGGCCTGCTCGCGGCCATGAAAGCGGGAGAGACGGTCGGAATACTGATGGACACGAATATGACGCCTCCACAAGGCGTATTCGTGGATTTCTTCGGCATTCCGGCATGTACGGCGAGCGGCCTGGCGCGCATTGCGCTGCGAACAGACGCAGCCGTCGTCCCCGGGTTCACCTTCTGGGACGAATCGCTGCGCAAATATCGACTGCGCTTTGATCCCGCCCTGGAACTGGTCCGTACCGGAGATCTGGAGGCCGACATCGTGAGCAATACGCAGAAATTCACTGAAGTCATTGAAGATTACGTGAGGAAATATCCGGAGCAATGGCTGTGGGTGCACCGGCGCTGGAAGACCAGACCGCCTGGAGAAAAACCGCTGTACTGAACGACAAGGGGGCCGAGTTCTTCTGCGATGTCACTACCCGGAACCATTTGGACCTTACGAAGCAGTAGCAGGCGAACGTCTCGGTTTTCGCGGTTTCAGCGGCTGTGTCTGGCTGACCGTGAGCAGGACCGTCTGAGCGAGACGCTCAAGGATCGCCAGGTCGCCTTCGTCGAATGCGAAGGTCTGAGCGGAAAAGACTTCGACCAGTCCAACTACGTCGCGTTCATAGCGGATCGGCGCCGCGGCAATGGAACGAATCTTTAGATGACGACAGGTTTCGGCGTCCACCCTGAGGTCCGATTCGGTGTTGTCGCAACGAAGAGCTCTTCCGCCACGAACGCACTCTCCGGTAAACCCGGAGTTCACGTCCACGTGGGTGCCCAAAGGAGGCCCGCCGGTGCCGACGCTGGCGCGGCACATCATGGGCCCGCCATCCACCAGCGCGATGGCCGCTCCCGAGCCGCGCAACAGTGATCGTGCGCGTTCCCCAATAACCCGCAAGGCAGCGTTAAGGTCGGGACCCAGGGAATGAAATTCGTACTGAATTGAGCTCGAAGCAACCGGAGAGTTAGCCTTATCTGAGGCGGCCTCGCCCTCCAGGCTGATGGATCGCGTGTTGTACCAGCTTCCGGAACTGCCGTCCCCGCTGGGCCCGAGCACTCGATCTACCGTTAGTTTCGGGGCCTTGCGGCTGGGCGCTTGGTCGTTGATGGCGAGCCAGTGATCCAGTCGGTGGCGTGCCTCCTCTGGCAGTTCAGAAAAGCGAACGCCAGCGCGGCCCAGTGCGTCTGCCCACGCGATGTACCCGGTAGTTTCCAACTGAGCTTCGGAGTCGGGAAGATCGAGACGCAGGTGAAGGCGGCGATCGCGATCGAGGGGCACCGTGGTCTGCATCGAGAGACCTTGTTCGCTGAGGTCGAGGATCATGCCCCCGGTAACGCCGTCAAAGCTGGCGAACACTGGTCCATTCACTTTGTGGCGAACGCAACTGCGTCGTTCCGTAAGCATGGTTTTGACCTGTAATCGGGCCCCGGTCCTGCGATGGCACAAATGAACACACGTGTAAATGCTTGCGGCCATGGGCGGACGCTGCAGGATGTGAGCTATGTGGATCATCGGGTCAAACCAATGGGATGGGAAGTATACGACGGGGTTCTCGGCGGGCAAATTCATTGTGCTTGCAAGGTGACTCCTGCCTTCTGGCCGGCCGCAGCCGGGCCTTTTGGTTCACGTGCACGTGTGCCTGAGATCACATACTGGATGCGGCACTGTCAGTATCGTGACAGCGGACTGCGGGGCCCTTTCTGCCTCTTCTCAGGCTCTGACCACCTTGCATCCGGACGTCAATCTTTCTCCCAGGAGTAACTCCAATCATGAAAATGGCTTACGTATTTCGGCTGGCGCTGGTCGCGCTGGTGGCAGCGCTCGTCTGCGTGCCGATGATCGCGGCCCAGAGCACGGGCATGAACTATGTCATTCTGGCGAAAACGCAAGGCTCGAAGAGCACCGCCTTTGCCAAGTCGCTGGGACAGGCGCTGGTAACAAACCTGGAAAGAATCGGAGTGGTGACTGCGACTTCTTCCGATCCCAACTTTGCCACCTGGGCATCTACTCTGCCCAGAGTACAAGCGGTCGCCGCCGACCCACGGATTCAATGGCTGCCAAACGAACGAGTCGTGCGATTCACTGGGAGCACTGGGACGAGTCTAGGCGCAAATGCAGAACCCTTCGATTCCAATCTGTGGAATTTGAGAGCTATTCATGCCGATGCCACGGCAGCGGCTGGAGATCTTGGCGCCGGAGCTCGTGTAGCGGTGCTCGACGCTGGGATGGACCTCACCAATCCCGATCTCGTGCCGAACATCAACCAGGGACTGGCTATCTCGTTTGTGCCGGGCGAAGTCGTCCAGCCGCAGTGCACGGCGCCATGCTTCAATCATGGGACGCATGTGGCAGGGATCATCGCGGCGGCAATCAACGGACTGGGAGTGCAAGGCGTTGCTCCGCAGGCCGAACTCGTGCCGGTGAAGGTACTGGGCGAGGCAGGTTCGGGCTCGTTCGGATGGCTGATCGCGGGCATCGAATACGCGGGCAGCCCCACCGTAAGGGCGGATGTCATCAACATGAGTCTCGGAGCAACTTTCGATCTCGCTCATAAGGGCAAAGACAACCAGGGCCTTGGAACATTGCTGGCGGCGTTGAACCGCGCTATCAATCATGCGACCGCGGCGGGAACACTAGTGGTGAGTTCGGCTGGCAATGAGGGCGTGAATCTCAACAGCAGCATCGTAAGCATTCCGGCCCAGTCAGGAAACGGCATCGCGATCTCGGCAACGGGCCCCCATTGCCAGGCTGATTTTGATCGCTTTGCCTCGTATAGCAACTACGGCAAGTCTGTGATCAACTTGGCGGCGCCTGGCGGTGGAGTGGATTGCCCCCAAGCCACGTGGTACCTCGACCTGGTGCTCAGTGACAGCGTGGGGGGCTACTACTTTGCCGCGGGCACGTCGATGGCGGCTCCGCACGTTTCAGGCGCTGCAGCATTGATCGTTGGCAAGTACGGGCATATCGGCCCAGCAGCGATCAAAAGCCTGCTGCAACAGACGTCCGACGATCTCTACAAACCCGGCGCGGATATTTACAGCGGGAATGGCCGAGTGAATGTTCAGAGAGCACTCGGCGATTGAGCAACTTCCATTTGAATGGGAGCCGCGCCGTGCGGCTCCCTTTTTCCGCGAGGCCTCTGCCATAAGTGTCCACAGCGGTGAGGAACTCTTCTCCCGAAGTATCCGGTAGAATTGGAATTTCCTATGAATAACTTTGAACAGATCGCCGAACGCGAGCGGCAGTTTCTGCTGCAGACCTACAACCGGTACCCCATCGTGCTCAGCCGAGGCAAAGGCGTGTTTCTCTACGATATCGCGGGCAAGCGCTACCTGGACTTCGTTTCCGGACTCGGCGTCAACGCCTTGGGGCACGCGCATCCGCGCATAGTGAAGACGATTCGCGATCAGGCGGCGAAGCTGATACATGTTTCCAATCTCTATTATCATGAATATCAAGGTCCGCTGGCGGAGAAACTCTGCACGCTGTCCGGGTTGAATCGCGCGTTCTTTTCCAACAGCGGTACGGAAGCCATTGAGGGCTCGATCAAGTTGGCGCGACTGGCCGGACATCGTGCGGGAGGCGAGGCGAAGTGCCGGCTGGTTGCACTGGAAGGCTCGTATCACGGCCGAACGTTCGGCGCACTCTCGCTTACTGGACAGGACAAGCATCGCAAGGGATTCGAGCCGCTTCTGGAAGACGTGACCTTCGTAAAGCAGAACGATGTGGAGGGGCTGAGAGCCGCGATTAACGCCAATACGTGCGCGATCGTTCTGGAACCCATTTTTGGCGAGGGCGGCATCCATGAGTGTTCGGTGGAGTTCCTGGAGGAGTGCAGGGCCCTAGCGGATCGGCATCGGGCGGCGCTGATCTTTGACGAGATTCAGTGCGGGCTGGGGCGCACGGGAACGATTTTTGCCTTCCAAAGTTTTGGAGTGACACCAGATATTGTTGCCATCGCCAAGCCCATTGCAGCCGGACTGCCGCTAGGCGCATTCATCGCGAAGGAAGAGTTCGCGTCGGCCATTTCACCCGGGCAGCACGGAACAACTTTTGGAGGCGGGCCACTGGCTTGCCGCGTGGCGCTCGAATTCCTCGCGATTGTCGAAGAAGAAAAGCTGTTGGAGAACGTCAATAAAGTAGGCGCCTATCTGCAGCAGCAGTTGAAGGAAGTCGTCGAAAAGCGCAGCGCGGCTGTGGGCGTGCGGGGACGTGGATTCATCCAGGGGATTCAACTGGAAATCCCCGCTCGGCCGATTGTCGATGGTGGCCTCGCAGAAGGCGTTCTATTCAACAGCACGCAGGACACTGTGGTGCGATTCTTGCCTCCTTTCTTGCTGCAAGAGAAGCACGTGGACAAAGCGATTCGGGTGCTGAAGAAGTTACTGGGCAGGAAGAAGCAGGTATCGGAACCCGAACCTCAGCTCTCAGCCCCGTTAGTGATTATGTAGGGACAGCCGCCTCGGCTGTCCAGCGGGCGAAGCCCGGCGGGAACGGTGTGAGGACTGGTGAAAAAACGGGGAGCCCAAAGGCTCCCCAAAGTGAAGCGACAGAGGCGTTGTTTCACTTACATAGAGTGCCGCCATTATCAAACGGTTGTCCGCACGAGCGCAAGAATTTAGTCTCAGATCGTATGAGTTCCGGGCCAGGGAAGCAAGAATTACCGGGTTTGGCTAAGGGCGTGGAAGAGTGCTGGATGGAAATGGAAGGCGCGCGGATGCGCTATTTGCGCGCCGGCTCCGGCCCGCCACTGATTCTGCTGCATGGGCTGCTGGCGTACTCATTTTCTTGGCGCTTTACCCTCCCAGCACTCGCGGCCTACGCCACCGTGTACGCGCTCGATCAGTTGGGGGCGGGCTTCTCGGATCGTCCCGTGGGTCTCGATCACTCCATGCGCGGGACGGCACTGCGCGTTCTGAAATTCGCGGCCAATCTGGGATTGTCTTCGTTTGATCTGCTGGGCACATCGCGCGGTGGGGCGGTCGCGATGTGTGCCTCCGCAGAGTCTCTGGGTAGGGAAGGCCCGCGGGTGCGGCGGCTGATTCTGGTTTGCCCGGTCAATCCTTATTCACCCCACGGCACGCGGCTCGCGCCGTTTTTGGGAACGCCGTTCGGTGCGGCGGGCTTCCGCTGGGGGGTAGCACGCATGCCCTCTCTTTTTTCGTATGGGCATGGCCGTCTGTACGCGGACCCCAAAAACATCCCTGCCGATAGTCTTAAAGGATATGAGGCCCCGCTCGCAACGCCGGGCTTTTTCGAACATGCGCTGAGCATTGTGAAGACCTGGACGGCAGACTTGAAGGAATTGGAGCAGCTATTGCCCACGTTGCGGGCAATTCCTACGCTGCTAGTGTGGGGAGATAAAGACCCGGCGGTGTATGTATCCTCCATGGAGCCGCTGGCACGCAATTTTGCCGACGTGCAGAAGGTTGTTTTTCGGGGAGTTGGACACCTGCCGTATGAAGAGTGTCCTGAGGAGTTCAATAACGCGCTGATTGACTTCCTGAAGCAGTAATTAGCGTATGTGGGGACAGCCGCCATCGACTGTCCGGGCGCTGTGCGTGCACCATTGGCAAGGCCTCCTATGACCCACTCCATTCTCGATCTGCTGCGGAATGCGGTGGTGCAGTATGGGTATTGGGCGGTGGGAGCGGCGTTGTTGCTGGAGAATGCCGGAATTCCGGTTCCCGGGGAAACAATTCTCCTGCTGGCTAGTTTTCTGGCGTATTCCGAACACGATCTTCGTCTCGCTTGGATCATTATCGTGGCGACGGTTGCGGCCACGCTGGGCGACAATCTGGGATTCGCGCTTGGGTACTATGGCGGACGACCGCTGTTGCTGCGCTATCAATCGCTGTTCCGCATTAAAGAAACCAGCATTCAGCGCGGAGAAGATCTGTTTGCAAAGTACGGTGCCACAACCGTATTTTTTGCGCGCTTTGTGTTCGGCATGCGGATTCTTGCCGGGCCGATGGCGGGTGTGCTGCGGATGTCATGGCGGCGGTTTCTCGTTTTCAATTTTCTAGGCGCAGTGGTTTGGGTATCTGTGATTTCCTGCGCCGGCTACCTGTTCGGACGGCATTGGAACCGCTTAGAGGAAGCATTGAAGCGGGCCGATATTGTGGCCCTGTTGGCCATATTGCTAATCGCCGGGTACCTGTGGTGGCGAAATCGGAAGCGCGGCCCAGCGGGATCTGCCGAATAATGCAGCCCGGCGGTTTTATCACAGGAATTTGATGCTAGGTTTGCCTTCGCGGAGCGGACGAGGCGTCGGCCTACATCAGCGACCCCAGGTGTGTCCGACCGAAACCCCCACTCGGAAGAGGTTGTTGGAGTGGAATTGCGTGTTGTTGACCACGTAATACCAATGGGCTTCGGGGCGGGCAAAGAAATTCCGCCAGAAGTAATACCTGACACCCGCGCCAGCATGAAACAGCAGGTGGGTGCTGTTGAGGTGGGTAATGCACCCGCCGGAAATCAGATTGCAATTGCCAAATTCGTTGTAGAAGAGCACTGTCTGCCCGCCCACGCCAGCCATGAAGTCGCCGCTGATTTTCTCCGCAAACCGCGGAGCGTAAACCGCATTCACGTCATAGAGGAATGGGCGGTAGGGTTGGAAGCCGTTGTAGATCGCGCGCTTGTCGCGAAAGGCGATTTCAGCATTCAACCCCAGTTTGCGCGGCGAAAGATATTGCAGCGTGGCGCTCGGGTATACTCCACCGCGCATGCCGGGAGCAAGGAACCCGATCGCTGCGCTGGTGTTTTGTGGAGACCAGACCGTGCTGCCCCCGACCGCGAAATCTACCTGTTGAGCACAGGTCATGCTGGCAGCTGTCACCAGCGTGCCGGCGAATACGACCAGCGCAAACCTTCTCAATCCACCCCCTCAGACTGCAATTGGAGCAAGATGCAGACATACCGTT
>CAWKLW010000009.1:0-118966 GCA_963850585.1 uncultured Acidobacteriota bacterium
ACACCTGGGCTGTATTCTTTGTTCCCCGTTCACCTCGTGGTAAACTTCTCAAAATCATGCCGCAGTTTGTCATCGAACGTGAAATTCAAGGGGCGGGATCGCTGTCCGAGGCGCAGCTACGGGAAGTATCGTTGCGGTCGCTGGAAGCGCTGGATGGGATGGGACCGCAGATCCAGTGGCTTCACAGTTACGTGACCGAGGATAAGGTGTATTGCGTGTACCTGGCGCCGGACGAGGGCAGCATACGGGAACACGCTCGTCGCGTGGGGATTCCGGCCGATCGCGTTTCCGCTGTGCGCCGGTTGATTGACCCGGTCAACTTGAGATAGCCACTACTTTTCCTGCAGGGAGTACTCGATCGCCCTCTCGATTGCGATGGCGGATCCTTCTGCCCAGGCGGCTTTCCCTTCGGCATCACCCAGCGATTCCCAGGCTGATGACAGCGTCTGATCGAGTTTGGATTGCTCTGCCAAAGGCAGGGGAGCGCTGATCAGTTGCCGGAGGTGAGTGGCCGCTGATGCCAGTGTCAGGGCGCGGGCCGGGTCGCCCCGCGCGGCAGCCAAACAAGCGAAGCCTTCCAGCGCGCGTGCCATACCTCGCTTGTGGCCCAACTGCGAGAACACTTCCAGAGATTCCCGGTAGGCAGCGTGTGCCGCTTCATAATCTTTTTGTTGGCAGCAAACGTAACCCAAGTCCGCCAAAGAGCGGGCCGAGCCCCATCGGTCTGCCGCTGCTCGAAACGCCTTGAGCGCGCCTTGGTAGAAGTCGCGAGCAATCTTCAGGTTGCCCTGTTCGCGTTCGATGTCGCCCTGCTGATTCATAGACCAGGCGGCGCCGCTGGGGTCTCCGACTTGCTGGAAGATTTCCGTCGCCTCCGCCAAGGCAATCTGAGCGCGTGGATAGTCGCCGCGGATCTTCGCCACATTCGCGAGATTGTGGAGGCACCGCGCCGTTGCCAATCGATCGGGCAAAGTGCGCCAGCAGGCCAAGCTGCGCTCAAAAAGATTCTGTGCGGTGACATAGTCACCGCGATCTCGTCCCGAGACTCCCATAGCATTCAAGGAGGCTGCAATTCCCCACTGATCCTGCAACCGCTCATAGAGTTGAAGGCTCTGTTGCAGGAAGCGTTCTGCCGCTGGAAAGTCGCCGTGGGCGGTCGACAAGGCCCCGAGAAAGATGCACAGCTTGGCACGCTCTTTGGGATATTCCGAACCGGCAAGCCCTAGCATGGTCTCCAGCCAGGCTCGGCCTTCGATCAGATGTTCGCGCATGTCCCAAAATCGGAACAGAGCCATGCACAGGCGGAGCGCCCAGTCGAGATTTTGGTTTGCGAATAGCCAATCCAGAGCGGAACGAAAGTTATCGATTTCGAGATCACAGCGCGACAGCCACAGGCTGCGTTCGGCGGAACTCAGTTCGGGGTTGCCCTCTTCGGCGAGCACCAGGCAATAAGCGGCATGAGCGCGACGAGTTGCAGCCTCTTGCCCGCTGGCTGCGAGACGTTCGAGAGCATACTCGCGAATGGTTTCCAGCATGGTGAAGCGCGCGTCGGAACCGGGCCGCTCCGCATGCTGAACCAGGTTCTTATCCACGAGAGACGAAAGCCCGTCGAACAGATCGATGCCAAGGTCAAGGCCGGTATTACAAACGGCTTCGGCGGCTTCCAGAGTGCCTCCGCCAATGAACACGGCAAAGCGGCGGAAGAGTTTCTGCTCCGCCTCATTCAGGAGGCCGTGGCTCCAGTCGATAGTGTTCCGCAGTGTCTGTTGCCGCGTGGGCAAGTCGAGCGGTCCGCCGGTCAGCAGCTGCAGGCGGCTTTGGAGCCGCTCCAGGATGGCGCTGGGCGACAGTAGCTTGGTTCGGGCGGCAGCCAGTTCGATTGCCAGCGGCAAGCCGTCGAGACGGCGGCAGATTTCCCGAATCGCCTCTGAATTTTCCAGGTTGACCGCAAAGGTCGGGCGCACCGCGGTAGCGCGTTGCACAAACAACTGGACGGCATAGTCCTCCTGCAGGGCCGCCACGGGAAATTCCTGCTCTCCGTAAATGCGCAGACATTCGCGGCTGGTTACCAGGACCTTGAGGGTTGGGCAAGAGGCCAAGATTTCAGCCACGACTCTCCCGGCGGGCAGCACCTGCTCGAAGTTATCGAGTACGAAGAGGAATGGCCCTGATTCCTGCAGGTAGTCAGCGAGAAGCTGCGGAAGCGTCCGATTGGCGACCTGCTGGATGTCGAGCGCCTTTGTAAGCGCGGTCGCCACCAGATCCGGTTGCGTCACGGAAGCAAGCCCAACGAAGCGGACTCCGCCGCTGAATTCGGGGGCGACGGTCGCGGCTGCGGCAATGGCTAGCCGGGTTTTGCCAGCGCCGCCGGGGCCAGTGAGCGTCACCAGACGGATGTTGGGATCGAGCAGAAACTCAGCGGCTTTCCTCACTTCCTGTTCGCGGCCGATGAGCGAAGTTCTAGGGGTTGGTAGGTCGATGAGCCTGCCGCCCTGCTTTCCGAGTCGTGATTCCCGCTCCGGTGTCGAATCGAGAAGCTCGCTATCGAGGGGGGCTGTCGGCTTCCCCTTGGCTTGAGTAACGTCGGCGGTGAACACGTAGCCGCGTCGCGGCACGGTCTTGAGCAGTTGTTGCTCACGGTCATCGAGGGCTCGGCGCAGTTCGACCGTACACTGCACCAGCGAATCGTCGGTGACGAAGCTGTCGGGCCAGATTGCCTGGATCAGTTCCTGTTTACCGATGAGGCGGCCGGAGTTCTGGACGAAGTATTGCAGCGCCTCAAAGACCTTGGGGCGGAGTTTGATTTCCTCCTGCCCCTTGAGAACACAGCCCTTCCCCACGTCCAGCGTGAACTCGCCGAAGTAATACGCTGAGGGGATCGTTTCCACAGTGCTCCCACTGCCGCTAAGTTGCCGGCTCGTCGATTCTTTTTCGGCGTTTCTTCGTAATTGCTTCGTTACGCCGTCTACCCACCGTTGCTAAGTTGACTGTGGCAGGCGAGATTCTCAACTCCAGGGTCCCCAGGCAGCCCCACAGCCGCCGCGAGAGACCGGGCCGTGAGAATTCTAGCAAAGCTGCAGCGGCGAGAAGAAGCCGCAAACTACCGCAGGAACGGACAACCGCTCCGCGAAAAGGAGATATTCCAATGAGTACAGCGCAGGTTCCTGCTCTGGATATGAACAAATTGAACGCTTTCATCGGACAATTCGTCACCGATCTCGGCGCCTCGGTTCACGCCGGAATGGTCGTGATCGGGGAGAAGCTCGGTCTTTATAAAGCACTGGCGACGGGCCCCATGAGCCCAGCGGAGCTTGCTGCCAAGACCAGCACCGATGAGCGCTATCTACGTGAATGGCTGGCCTCGCAGGCGGCCGGTGGTTATGTGACGTACGACGCCTTGACTAACAAATTCAGCTTGAACGAAGAACAATCCTTTACCCTCGCCCAGGATGACAGCCCGGCCTACCTGCCGGGTGCGTTTGAGCTGGCGTTGGGCTCTCTGGCCGCAGTGCCGCGCATCGCAGAATCCTTCCGCACAGGCGCGGGAATGGGCTGGCACGAGCACCAGGATGGCGTTTTTCACGGCTGCGAAAAGTTTTTCCGCCCGGGATACGCCGCCAACCTGGTCAGCTCGTGGATCCCTTCGCTGAGCGACGTAAGACAGAAGCTGGAAGCGGGAGCCCGCGTGGCGGACGTGGGATGCGGAAAAGGGGCGTCCACGCTGCTGATGGCCAAGGCATTTCCCAAGTCACAATTTTTCGGATTCGACTATCACGACAAATCCATCGAGGGGGCGCGGGAGTCCGCCAAACGGCAGGGACTGGCCGACCGGGTCAGCTTTGATGTGGCGAAAGCGAAGGATTTCCCCGGCAAAGACTACGATTTCGTCGCGGTGTTCGATTGCCTCCACGATATGGGAGACCCGGTGGGCGCGGCGGCGCACGTTCGACAGTCCTTGGCAAAAAACGGGACTTGGATGATTGTCGAGCCCTTTGCCAACGATCAACTGAAAGACAATCTGAATCCCGTAGGACGGGTCTACTACTCGTTCTCCACCTTGCTGTGCACTCCCTGTTCCAGGTCGCAGGAAGTGGCGCTCTGCCTGGGGGCGCAGGCCGGGGAGAAGCGGATTCGGGAGGTTGTCACTTCGGCTGGCTTCAGCCGCTTTCGCAGAGCGACTGAGACACCCTTCAACATCGTGTATGAGGCACGACCCTAACCTGCGTAACGGGCAACTGGGCGGCCAATACACCCGCTGCCCAGTTGCTTTTGCGCGCTGTAGAATAGCCCGAATCGGAGTTGAATCAGGGGGAGAAACTTATGGCGACCATACCGGAAGCGACCCTTCCCAAGTTATCGAGCAACGGTGGCGAGTCCAGCGCAACAGGACATCCCGCTAATCAGCTGTCGCTGGAAAATGTCCTTACCGATGAGATGCTGTCGCGCTTCGAGTCCCGAGTCGCAACCTACGACCGGGAGAATCGTTTCTTCGATCAGGACTTCGAAGAACTTCGCGCAGCGAAGTATCTCGTGCTGCCCGTCCCGAAGGAGTTTGGCGGAGCCGGACTGAATTTGGCCGAGATGTGCCGCCAGCAGCGACGGCTCGCCTACTATGCTCCGGCGACTGCGCTGGCGGTGAATATGCATGTGTATTGGCTCGGAATTGCCGCCGATCTGTGGCGCCGGGGCGATACTTCCCTGGAATGGATGCTGCGAGAGGCCGCGGCTGGCGAGATCTTCGCCGCAGGCCACGCCGAGAGCGGCAATGACATCCCAGTACTGCTCTCCACCTCGAAGGCAGAGCGCGTCGACGGCGGCTATCGCTTCACCGGGCGCAAGCAGTTTGGCAGCCTGACGCCGGTGTGGACGCGTTTCGGCCTGCACGGAATGGACACGAGCGACCCTGAGCATCCGAAGATCGTCCACGCGTTCATGCCTCGCGATAACGGCGGCTACATCATCAAAGAGACCTGGGACGTTCTCGGCATGCGCGCCACGCGGAGTGATGACACTGTTCTGGAAAACGCATTCATTCCGGACCGCTATGTGGCGAGGGTGGTGCCGGCGGGAGGCGCGGGAGTTGACGCATTTGTACTCTCGATATTCGCCTGGGCGCTGATGGGCTTCGCCAATGTGTACTACGGCCTGGCCCGGCGAGCCTTGGACAAAAGCATCGCTTCCGCGAAGAGCAAGGGTTCGCTCGCGCTCTCTCGCACCATGGCTTACCACCCCGAGGTACAGCACGCCGTTGCGCAGATGGTGATCGATCTGGAATCAATCGGTCCACATATCGATCGCATCGCCGAGGACTGGTCCAATGGTGTGGATTATGGCGCCGAATGGCCGATGAAAATCTTCGCGGCGAAGTACAGGGCGGTCGAGGCGTCCTGGCGAATTGTGGATACCGGGCTCGACATTGTGGGCGGCCACGGGATTTTCCGCTCGGCAGGATACGAACGCCTGCTGCGCGATGCCCGCCTGGGCAGGATTCATCCGGCTAATTCGTTTCTCACGCACGAAGTGGTCGGAAAAACTGCGCTGGGCATCGGCCTGGACGAGCAGCCGCGCTGGGGCTGATTGCTCAGGGCAGAGTGCGCAGGGCTCGGCCGATATTTCGAGACGTGGGAATGTTCGCAACGAACTTTGCTGGAAGCTACAATTTAGAGATGAAGCGCTCTGGCTCGGCCGACCTTCCGCTGCACGGCGGCAGCGTGCCTCCCTGGTTGGCGCGACGAATGACCCGGCTGGGCACGGCAATCGCCGAAAACGTAATCCACCATTACGGCCGGAGTGCCTTCCTCAGCAAGCTTTCTGATCCCCTCTGGTTCCAAGCCTTCGGAACCGTGATGGGTATGGATTGGCACTCCTCCGGGATCACGACGTCCGTTCTGGGCGCGCTGAAGTGCGGACTGAATCCGCATTCCGATGAATTGGGCCTATTCGTTTGCGGCGGACGCGGACGGCACTCGCGAAAGACTCCGCAAGAACTCTGGCGCTATGCGGAGAAGACTGGCCTGAATGGCGACGCGCTGGTGCGCAGCAGCCGCTTGACCGCGCGCGTCGACAATAACGCCATCCAGGACGGATTCCAGCTTTACCTTCACGGTTTCGTGGTCACCACGGACGGGGAATGGAGCGTGGTTCAGCAGGGCATGAATGCGGTGAGCGCCATGGCCCGGCGTTATCACTGGCATTCGGCGTCCGTACGCGATTTCACGAGTGAACCGCACACGGCGATTGTTGGCGAGCACCAGGGCACGATCCTCAACTTGGTTGATGCGCAAGCGAAAGCTGCGCAGCAGGCGATGCTCGAGACCACGCGGGACAACCCGGATAAAAATATCGACACGATCCGCCGCCTACTTCTACCCGCTCACCACGAAGTACGCTCAAGCAATGTCGATCTGAAGCGGCTCGGGGCAGTGCTGGCGGTTGCCCACGAGCGGGAATTCTCCGACTTCGCTTCGTTGTTGCTGCTAGAAAAGCTCGGCCCTCGCACGCTACAGTCGCTGGCCCTGGTCGCCGAAGTCGTGCACGGCGCTCCTGCACGGTTTTCCGATCCCGCGCGCTTCTCGTTTGCCCACGGCGGCAAGGACGGCCATCCCTTTCCCGTGCCTCTGAAGACTTACGATGAAACGATCAGTTTCATGAGGCGATCGTTGGACGCGGCGAAGCTGGGGCACACCGACAAAGTCGATGGCATGCGCCGCCTCGACCGCTTTGCGCGCGTGGTCGAAAATACCGGCACCCCACAAGCAGACTTCGACGCAGCTGTTGCTCACGAGCATGACATCTCTGCTTCCTTAGACGGGCGCATGGTGGGCCGCGCCCCGCGCACAACTTCGACGAAGTCGTCCCGCCAATTGTCCCTGTTCTAAATCCGCTCACCAAATCGATTTTGTAGGTGATATCCTTCGCGGTACGATTTGCGCACCCTTGCGGTTCATGTACCCCAAGTTAGGAGGAGGCTGAATGCGCTTTCGCCCTGTCCTGCTTCTGCTCATTGTGCCGTTGATGGCTGGATCGATTTCTTCCGCGCAAGAAACACAGCCTGCCTATCGCAACCCGAAGCTCACGGTCGAGGAGCGGGCGGCGGATCTGCTGCAGCGCATGACGCTAGAAGAGAAGGTCGATCAGCTCACATTTGCCAAACGCCACGCGCATGCTTCGAGCCCCGAAGAGAAGCAGATATTCGACGAACTGAGCAAGCTTTGGCGCGAAGGCTCGCAGGTTAGCCCTCATGATGCCGCTGAAATCCGCAATAAAGCACAGCACTTCCTGATGGAAAAGACGCGATTAGGAATTCCCGCATTGTTCCAAGGCGAAGCCCTGCACGGATACATGGCATACGGCAGCACGAGTTTCCCGCAAGTGTTGGGCCTGGCCAGCACATGGGATCCTGAACTCGTCCAGCAGGCCTTTACTGCGGCCGCTCACGAAATGGCTTCCTCGGGAACGAATCAGGCGTTCACGCCAGTACTTGATCTAGGACGCGATCCGCGGTGGGGACGCACGGAAGAAACCTACGGCGAGGATCCGTATCTTGTGTCGCGCATGGGAGTGGCGGCGATCAACGGGCTACAAGGGTCTTCGTGGATGATTGATCGTCATCACGTGCTGGCGACGATGAAGCACTTCGCCGCTCACGGTCAACCAGAGAGCGGAACGAATACTGCGCCGGTGAATCTATCGGAGCGCGAGCTGCGCGAAACGTTTCTGGTTCCGTTCGAAGCCGCCGTCAAAGAAGCGCACGTGGGCAGCGTGATGGCTTCGTACAACGAAATCGACGGCATTCCTTCTCATGTGAATCCGTGGCTGCTGGAGAGGGTTCTGCGGCAGGAGTGGGGCTTTCGAGGGTATGTGACGTCAGACGGAAATGGATTGCAGATGCTGGTCAACACGCATCACGTCGCGGCAGATTTGGCAGAGGCCGCTCGCAAGGCGCTCGCAGCCGGCATCGAGTACGATCTTTCCGACGGCTCGGTTTACGCCACTGTCTTGGATCAGGTTCGCGCAGGCAAGATTCCGGAAGCCCAGCTGGATCGCGCCGTGAGAGATGTGTTGGAAGTGAAGTTCCGGTTGGGATTGTTTGAGAATCCTTACGTCGATCCTGACTACGCCCAAAAGATCACTAACAGCGCGGAGCATCAGCAACTGGCTTTGAGGGTCGCCGAGAAAGCCATCGTGTTGCTGAAGAATGACAAGAACCTGCTTCCGCTCGACCTGCAGAAACTCAAAACCATTGCGGTCATCGGGCCCAATGCCGCCGATGTTCATCTGGGCGGCTACAGCCGCGATCCTGGACCGGGTAACCAGATCAGCATTCTTGATGGCATTCGTAAGCGTGTCGGGGTTAAGGCGAAGGTTGTTTACGCAGAGGGATGCAAGATCACGACCGGGAAACAGGGCTGGGCGGCTTGGTATGAGAACAAAGTCGAGCAGCCCGATCCCAAAGCTGATGCTGAAGGAATTCGGGCGGCAGCGGCATTAGCAAAGAAATCTGATGTCGCGATTGTGGTGGTCGGAGAAAACGAGAGCACGAACCGCGAAGCCTGGTCGGAGCAGCACTTGGGAGACCGCGACTCGCTGGACCTGCTGGGCTCCCAGGAAGACCTGGTGCGCGCCGTCGTCGAAACCGGCACGCCGACCGTCGTCTTGCTGATTAACGGCCGGCCGCTCTCGATCAACTACATCAAGGAGCACGTCCTTGCGATCCTGGAGGGCTGGTACCTGGGCGAGCAGGGTGGAACCGCGGCGGCGAATGTAATCTTCGGGGATATAGATCCGGGCGGAAAACTTCCCATCAGCTTTCCCCGGTCCGTAGGCCAGCTTCCGGACTACTACGATCACAAGCCGTCGCGGAACCGCAGCTATCTTTTTGTCGGGCGCGAGCCAATTTTCCAATTCGGCTTCGGCCTGAGCTACACCCAATTCCGCTTTGACAATCTTCGAATTGAGCCAAAAACGATCGCCCCCGGCAGGAATGCCAAGGTATCAGTCGATATCACCAATACCGGCAGTCGCGCGGGAGATGAAGTGGCGCAGATGTATGTGCACGAGCGCGTGGCGTCGCGCACTCGTCCGGTGAAGCAATTACGCGGATTCAAACGAGTGAGCCTCGAACCGGGGCAGAAGATGACCGTCGAGTTTCCGATCTCTCCGGAGGACCTGTCCCTCATCGACGTGAACATGAATCGCGTAGTCGAACCCGGGACCTTCGACATCATGGTCGGACCGAATTCTGCAGAAACGTCCAGCGCTACGCTCGAAGTCAGCAAGCAATAGCGACTTCGTGGCAAATGAAGAATGCTGAACGACAAGCTTCATTCTGGAGACAGAACTTTATGAAAACTCGAGGACCGCATTCATTTCTGCCGCTGTTCATGGCTGTCTGCTGTTGCTTGTCTCCCCGGCCCTTGCGCGCGCAATGGACCCCGATGAATCCCGTGCGCAATGTGCAACAGCAGGCGGATGGCATCGTTCTCTCTATGGGAACGGGAACGTTGAAGATCCAGGTCTGCTCCGATTCCATCATTCGCGTGCTTTACTCGCCGACCGCCTCCTTCCCCAAGCGAACGGATCCTGTGGTGATCAAAGAGAACTGGCCGGCTGCCAAGTGGACGATGCAGTCCACAGACGAGGCCGTGATCCTTAGCACTCCCCTGCTGAAGCTTACGGTCACGCGGAAAGACGGAGCGATTGCGTACGCAGAAGCCGCCGGCACTCCGCTGGTGCAGGAAGCGTCGCGCAGGATGACTCCGGAAAAAGTGAATGGCGAGGATACGTATCGCGCCGAATCCTTCATCAGCATTTACGGTTCGCATGAAGGCTTGTACGGCCTGGGGCAGCACCAGGCTGGCGTGTGGAATTATCGCGGCGAGTCGGTCGACATCTCCCAGGACAATACCAATATTTCCGTGCCGCTGATGCTTTCCAGCAAAGGCTACGGCATTTTCTGGAACAGCACGGCCCGCAGCCGTTTCAACAACCGCTTTCCGAATTACCTGTACATCAGCTCCGAAGTTGCGGACGTTATCGATTACTATTTTCTGTACGGCCCCGAGTTCGACAAGATCATCGCGAGCTATCGCGAACTGACCGGGCAAGCGCCCATGTTCGGCAAGTGGGCGTACGGATTCTGGCAATGCAAGAATCGCTACAGATCTCAGGAGGAAATCCTCGGCGTAGCCAAGAAGTACCGCGATCTTCACATCCCCGTGGACAACATCGTCCAGGACTGGTTCTGGTGGAATCGCAAGGGAGAGTTTGTCTTCAACAAGAATTATCCCGACCCGAAGAGCATGATCGATCAACTGCACCAGGAAAATTTCCACCTGATGATTTCCATATGGCCCTTCTTCGAGCCCGGATCGGCGAATTATGACTACATGGAGAAGAAGGGCTGGTTCGTGGACAAATTCAAGTATGCGAAGCCGCCTTTCCACACCAGCGGAATGGCCGTGTACGACGCGACCAACCCCGAGGCAAGAAAGTACTACTGGGACCAGGTGAACAAAGGCTTGTTCAGCATTGGCGCGGATGCCTGGTGGATGGATACAACCGAACCGGAAACCGAAGGACAGGAACGCAACATTCTGCTCGATCACAAACTCGCTGTCGGAAGCGGCAACCGGTACCTCAACGCATATCCATTATTCGATACTGAGGCCGTCTATCAAGGTCAGCGCAGCGCCTCGGACAAGAAACGCGTTTTCATCCTCTCGCGTTCCGCATTTGCGGGATCGCAGAGAAATGCGGTCACCGCATGGTCGGGCGACATCGTTTCCGACTGGCTGAACTTCCGGCGGCAAGTTCCAGCCGGGCTGAATTTTTCGCTTTCCGGCGGTCCATATTGGACTACTGACATTGGCGGCTTTGTGGTTGGCAGCCCCACGAGCCCCGCCTTTCGGGAGCTATTCATTCGCTGGTTTCAATACGGCACGTTCAATCCGATCCTGCGCGTGCACGGGACTCGCAATCCCGATGAGAACGAGTTGTGGTCGTACGGCCCGGATGCGCAAGCGATTCTCGTGAACTTCGATCGCCTGCGCTATCGCATGCTGCCTTACATCTACTCTCTGGCGTGGAAGACAACTAGCGATGCCTACACGCCCATGCGGCCGCTGGTGATGGAGTTCCGCGGCGATGAACAAGCGGAAAATATCGGCAATCAGTTCATGTATGGTCCAGCTTTCCTGGTGAATCCAGTCACCGAGCCGGCAATCTCCACGCGTCCGGTCTACCTGCCGAAAACCACTTGGTACGACTTCTGGACGGGAACGGTGAACGAAGGCGGACGCTTCATCAACGCGACCACCCCGCTCGACAGGCTGCCGCTTTATGTAAGGGCGGGATCGATCGTTCCGCTCGGACCTGACGAAGAATGGTCTACGGAGAAGCCGGCGGATCCTATCGAGTTGCGCATCTACGCGGGCGCAGATGGAGACTTCACCTTCTATGAAGATGAGAACGATAATTACAACTATGAAAAGGGCGTCTGGGCGACTATTCCCCTGCATTGGGATGATAAAACCCAGACCCTGACGATCGGCGACCGCAAGGGAGAGTTTCCGGGCATGCTGGAGAATCGCAGCTTCCGGGTGGTTTTCGTTCGCGAGAACCACGGGGTTGGCGTGAATGCCTCCGATGAGCCGGACAAGGTTGTCCAGTACTCCGGTAAGCAAATCAACGTGAGTCGCTGATCTCACAGCTCCAGCGCAAAGAACCCTCACGGCAGATTGTTGCGGGGAAGCGGCCTTGTGGGTAGACTCTGGGTCTCGAGGGCCTCAATACCACTCCCATGACCATTCCCCGCGCCCACAACTTCCTCTTTGTGTCCTGCCTTTTCACCTGCGCCACTCTGGCGGCGCAGAGTTCGCTCGATTCCGCCGTTGCCGACTACGTGAAAAGTGAGATGGAGCGCCAGCACATTCCTGGGCTCGCCTTGCTGGTCACGCGGGATGGCAAGATCGTCCGCTCCGAAGGATTCGGACTGGCCAACGTCGAATTGCAGGTGCCGGTGAAGCCGGAGACGATCTTCCAGTCAGGATCAGTGGGCAAGCAATTCACAGCGACTGCAGTCATGATGCTGGTGGAAGCGGGCAAGATTGGCCTCAATGATCAGCTGACGAAGTATTTTCCCGATGCGCCCCCGAGCTGGAAAAACGTGACAGTACGCGAACTGCTCACCCACACCGGCGGCTTCGGCGATTATCCCAAGAATTTCAACTTCCGCAAGGATTGGACCGAGCCTCAGCTGCTAAAGCTCGTGGAAAGTATTCCGCTGGCGTACCCGCCGGGCACGAAATGGGAATACAGCAATCTGGGCTATCTGACTTTGGGCATTCTCATTCATCGCGTGAGCGGAGAATTTTACGGCGACTTTTTGCAGCAGCGAATTTTCCAGCCGCTGGGAATGCAGGCAACTCGAATCATCAGCGAAGCCGATATCGTTCCTAATCGCGCTGCCGGATACCGCCTGGTCAAAGGTGAATTGAAGAATCAGGAGTGGGTCGCACCTGCGATGAACACGACCGCAGACGGCAGCCTGTACTTCTCCATTGTCGATCTCTCCAAATGGGATGCGGCGCTCTATGAAGGCAAGCTGTTAAAGCCTTCGAGTTTCGACGTGATGTGGACGCCCGTGAAACTGAAGAACGGCCAGTCCAACAAGGCAGGGTACGGTTTCGGCTGGTTCATTGAAGAGCGCAACGGGCATCGCTGCATCCATCACGACGGATCATGGCAGGGATTTGAGACGGCCATTGATCGCTACGTAGATGACCACCTGAGCGTGGTCGCGCTCACGAACCTGGCAGGCGCCAAACCTGGCGAGATCACGAAACACGTCGCGGAAATGTATCTGCAAAGCAAATGAATTGGGAAGGCCATTAGCCGCCGAGGGACTCTCGGCGACGCACACGTTCAGTATCAGATCCTTTTGCGAGCTTGCACCAGCATTCGCATCCCATATTTCGGCCTGAGCGTGATTAGAGGCTCCGGTTCGACGGGGTGACCCGGGATCAACGTTAATCTCCACTTTTGGCCGATGGTGGCAAGCAAGAGCGCGCCCTCCATGGATGCGAACGACTCGCCGATGCACTGGCGAACTCCCGCTCCAAATGGGAAATACGTAAATTTCGTGAGTCTGGTCTTTGCCTCGGGGCTGAATCTCTCGGGATCGAATCGCAATGGGTCGGGAAAGAAGCGGGGATCACGATGCATGATGAACTGGCTCATCAGCACCGTGGTTTTGGCCGGCAGAAAAAAGTCTCCTAACTGAAAGTCATTTCGCGCGTAGCGGCCCATCGCCCAGGCGGGAGGATACAGGCGCATGGATTCCGCCATGACCATCCCCACATAGCGCAAGCGGGGCAGGTCGTCGTACGACGGTTGGCGGCCCGCGAGTTCTGCATCAATCTCGTCGTGAAAACGCCCTTCGCATTCGGGATTCTGCGAAAGCAAGTACCAGGTCCAGGACAGGGCGTTGGCGACAGTTTCGTATCCTGCCAGAAAGATGGTGATGACTTGGTCGCGCAAATACTGTTCCGATGCGGGGCTGTGGTCGGGCGATGCTGCGAGCATGAGATCGAGCAAGCTGCCAGTATCGGAGTGCTCACGGCGGTGCGCTTCGATCATGCGATACACAACCGCATCGATGCGCCGGCGAGCGCGCACGAATGCTGCCAGCCCCGGGGGCCGCACGTGCACCAGCCACTCCGCCGCGGGAAGCATGATCAGGAAGTTGTAGAGGGCCATAATGCGGTTGATGGCGTCGGCCAGTTCATCGACTTCATCGCCCAGATCGGTCGCAAATAGCGTCTTCGCGACCACGTTGAGCGTGAGGTGCATCATGTCGATGGCGATGTCGCGCTGCTCGCCGTCACGCCAGCGGTCGCGCATCGCCACCGCTTCTTTGACCATGGTGCTCGCGTATTCAGGGATACGCTGGCGATGGAACGCGGGCTGTGCCACTTGCCTCTGAGCCCGATGCTGCGCGCCTTCCGCCGTGATCATGCCTTCGCCGAGCAGCATCTTCGAGCGCTGAACTGTGCGCTCTTTTATGAAATTGTCGTTCTGCACTACAAGGATTTCGCGAATGTAGTCCGAGTGATTGAGAAAGACGATGTGATTCCAGGCGATCTTGTAGTGGGCGATGTCGCCGTATTCTCCGGCCAAGTGCTGGAACAGGTGGATGGGATTGGCAGGCCGCAAGCGGCGCAGCACCAGCCACAAAAGGTTGCGCTGAAAGCCGGGAGGAAAGTGGTAGCGCCCGGTGCGTTCCTCGAGATGATCCTGCGCCGCCGAAACCATCCACTTAGTGTACGACTCTGTCCCAGGGAGCCGGCTTATCGAGCGGTCCAGCCTCCATCGATAAGTAGGGTATGACCGGTGATCAAGGATGCCGCGGGGGACGAGAGGAACACTACGGCACCCGCTACGTCCATTGGCTCGCCAATACGATGCAGTGCCGCGATACGCTCGGTGACGTCGTTGCGGAACGCCGGGTCTGCCAGCGCCGACTCCGTACCCGGAGTGCGGATGAATGTCGGTGCAACCGCGTTGACCCGGATGTTGTATTTACCCCATTCGACCGCAAGACACTTAGTCAGGTGCGCAATTGCGGCTTTGGTCATGCAATAAATCGATTCCGTCGGGAGAGCAACGAAGCCGGCTTGCGAACTCATGTTGATGATGCATCCGCGATTTTGCCGAATCATCAAACGTCCAGCGGCCTGGCTGGCAAAAAATGTGCCTTTCAGATTGACGGTCAGCGTCAAATCGAAATCCTGCTCGCGCACATTTTCGGCGGGGTTCTCGGGCGCCACCCCGGCGTTGTTTACGAGGATGTCGAGACTACCGAATTGGGCAGCCGTGTCTTCAACCGCACGGGAAACCTGATCCAGTTGAGTTATGTCCATCGGCAACGGCAAGGCTCGCCGGCCCAGGGCTTCAATCTTTTTTGCCAGTTCCCCTCCGGTGTTTACGTCTCGCAAGCCGAGAGCCACATCGGCACCAGCATGCGCCAAGGCGAGCGAAATAGCGCGGCCGAGTCCGCGGGCAGCGCCGGTGACTAACGCCACCTGACCGGTTAGATCAAAACGAGGAAAGTCATTGGTCATCGGAGCCTCTCTGGCATAGCGGTCTGCAGCGACTCTTTTGTAAACGCGCTCGGAATTCCTTTTTCGCCACGGCAGTGTTCAGCGCTGTTATCGGGCGAGCGCGCCGCCGTCACTCGTCTGGAGTTGATGTAGCTGGTCCAAGACTTCGGCGCTGTGCCGGGCGGGATCAACGCTGGTGTAAACCTTCGCGATCTTCCCATTAGGGTCGATGAGGAAGGTATGTCGCGAGGCGAATTTCGCGACTCCAAGATTGGTGAGTGATCCATAGGCCTTCGTCACCGTGTGTGCGGTATCAGCCAGCAGCTTGAAATTGAGACCTTCCTTGGCGCAGAACTTCTTGTGAGAATCGACGCTGTCCACACTTACGCCTAAGACCACCGCATTGTGCTCGGCGTACTTGGACTGATCGGCCTGGAAATTGCGAGCTTCGCGCGAACAGCCGGGTGTCTGGTCCTTGGGGTAGAAGTAGAGCACCACCCACTTGCCGCGAAAATCACTGAGTCTGACCGGCGCGCCTTCCTGCGAAGTAAGGGTGAACTGCGGGGCATCGCTGCCCACGGAAGGCGTTACCGAGTGCGAGAGCAAGCGCGGGACCAGCAGCACGACCACGATCACAACCAGCAGTATCAGGACGATGCGCAGCATGGAGTCCTCCAGCGCAAAGCATTCTAAATCAGTTGACCTCCGCGTAGAGCCATAGCTAGCTGCGGCTCTACAGGTGAGATCTGCAGCAAAAAATCGCGCAATTGAATATGATGGAAGGTCAAGCATTCCTCTGGGGGAAAATCAGAAGTGGCTCAAACCGAAACTGACGGTCTAGAAGTGTTGGAAACGCGGGAGTGGGTCGACTCCCTGGATTATGTTCTTTCGCATGGCGGTCCCAACCGCGCCGGGCGCTTGCTGCAGCAATTGGCTCTGCATGCCCGCCGCGAAGCCGGCGTGAATCTGCCCTTCACCGCGACCACCCCGTACCAGAACACAATTCCCGCCCGACAGCAGGCTCCCTTTCCCGGAAGCCAGGAGATGGAGCGACGGATCAAGAGCCTGGTGCGCTGGAATGCGCTGGCCATGGTGGTCCGCGCCAACAAAATTCAGGAAGGCATTGGCGGCCACATCTCGACCTTCGCCTCCGCCGCCACGCTGTATGAAGTTGCGTTCAATCATTTCTTCCGCGCGCAGACGGAAAATGGCGACCGCGATATTGTCTATTTCCAGGGCCACGCCGCGCCCGGAATGTATTCCCGGGCCTATCTTGAAGGCCGCATCTCAAAGGAGAAGCTGCAGAATTTCCGCCGCGAGCTGAAACCGGGCGGAGGACTCAGTTCTTACCCGCATCCCTGGCTCATGCCGGACTTCTGGGAGTTCCCCACCGTCTCCATGGGACTGGGGCCGATCCAGGCGATCTATCATGCGCGCTTCATTAAGTATCTTGAGAACCGCGGATTGAAGCAGTCGACTGGCGGCAAAGTTTGGGCGTTTCTCGGCGACGGCGAAATGGACGAACCGGAATCGCTGGGCTCCATCACGCTGGCTTCGCGCGAGCGGCTCGACAACCTGATCTTCGTGGTCAACTGCAACTTGCAGCGGCTCGACGGGCCCGTGCGCGGCAATGGCAAGATCATTCAGGAGCTGGAAGCGATTTTCCGCGGAGCTGGCTGGAACGTCATCAAGGTGGTTTGGGGCACGGATTGGGACTCGCTCATTCAGAACGACCGCGATGGCCTGCTGGTGCAGGCGGTTGGGCGAGATCAGCGATGGACAGTATCAGAAATATTTCGTGGAGAGCGGAGCCTACTTCCGCCAGAACCTGTTTGGCAGCGATCCACGGCTGCTCAAGATGGTCGAGCATTTGTCAGACGAGCAACTGGCGCGCATGCGGCTCGGCGGACATGATCCTATCAAGGTCCATGCGGCTTTCCGCGCAGCCGTCGACCACCCCGGCTCGCCCACGATTATTCTGGCGAAGACGATCAAAGGTTACGGCCTGGGCGAGGCAGGCGAAGGCAAGAACATCACTCACCAGCAGAAAAAGCTGAACGAAGACGAGCTGGAGATGTTCCGCTCGCGCTTCGGCATTCCCATTCCGGATGATGAACTTCACGAGGCGCCTTTCTATCGTCCTGCCGACGACAGCCCGGAGATCAAGTACATGCAGGCGCGCCGCCAGCAACTTGGCGGCTACATGCCGCAGCGCAAGAAACGCGCGACGGCGCTGAAGCCCTTCCCGGACGCTCATTTCGAGGAGTTCCATAAGGGCACTGACGGCCGCGAAGTTTCGACCACGATGGTGTTTGTGCGCCTGCTAGCCAAGCTGCTGCGCGATCCGGAACAAGGCAAGCTTGTCGTTCCCATTGTGCCCGATGAGGCGCGCACGTTCGGTATGGAAGCTTTGTTCCGGCAGGTCGGTATCTATTCCAGCGTCGGCCAGAACTACGAACCCGTCGACATGGACACGCTCCTCTATTACAAGGAAGCCAAGAACGGGCAGATTCTGGAAGAAGGCATCACCGAAGCGGGATCGATGTGTTCATTCATCGCCGCCGGAACCGCGTATGCCAATCACGGAATCAACACGATTCCGTTTTTCATCTACTACTCCATGTTCGGATTCCAGCGCATTGGCGATTTGATCTGGGCGGCGGCCGACATGCGTTGCCGCGGGTTCCTGATCGGAGGAACTGCCGGCCGTACGACGCTTGCCGGCGAAGGCCTGCAGCATCAGGACGGACACAGTCACGTGCTGGCCTTGCCAGTTCCGAACTTGCATGCCTATGATCCGGCCTTCGCTTACGAAATCGCACTGATCATTCAGGATGGCATTAGGCGCATGTACGTTGATGGAGAGTCGATCTTCTATTATCTGACGGTCACGAATGAGCCGCTTCCGATGCCCGCCATGCCTGCGGAAGGCAATGTTCGCGAAGGCGTCCTGAAAGGCCTGTATCGGTTCAAGGCGGCGACGAAGTCCGACGCCAAATTGCGGGCACAACTGCTGGGCAGCGGCACGATCATGTTCGAGGTGTTGAAGGCGGCGAAGGTGCTGGAAGAGAAATACGGCGTCGCCTGCGATGTGTGGAGCGTGACCAGCTACAAGGAACTGTATCGTGATGCCAATGACTGCGAGCGCTGGAATATGCTGCACCCGGGCGAAGCTGCGAAGGTGCCGTACGTCACCCAAACGCTGAAGGATGCGCAAGGACCGTTCGTCGCGGCCTCTGACTACATGAAGATATTGCCGGAAAGCCTGAGCAAGTGGGTGCCCGGGCAACTGGTTTCGCTGGGAACGGATGGCTTCGGCCGCAGTGAGAATCGGGCCGCGCTGCGGGACTTCTTCGAAGTGGATGCCAAGCACATCGTGCTCGCCACCCTGGGAGCTCTTGCCCGCGAGAAGAAGATTGGCACGGAGGTGGTCAAGCGCGCCGTGCAGGAATTGGGAATCAAGCCGGACAAAGCAAATCCGGCGGTCAGCTAAAACATCATCGTAGAGACATTCTTAGCAATACCTCTGCCAATGAGATTAATTGCCGAGACTAATTACAAGGACAGACCGTTGATTGAATTCAAGCTTCCGGAGCTGGGAGAAAACATAGAACAGGGCGACCTGGTGCGCCTGATGGTTGCGCCGGGCGCAACCGTGAATACCGGCCAGTCCGTGATGGAACTGGAGACCGACAAGGCGGTGGTCGAGGTCCCGTCCTCGGTCAGCGGCACGGTGCAGGAAATCCGCGTCAAAGAAGGCGACAAGATCAAGGTCGGCCAGGTGATCTTCACGGTGGACGGCGCAGAGGCCAAAGCTCCTGCCGCAGGGGCGACAGCAAGCCCAGCAGCCCCGCCCAGAGAGGACAAACCCGCGCCCAAGCCAGCGCGGAAAGAGACGACCGCGGAGCAAAAAGCGCCCGCCGCAGCGCCGCCGCCCCAGGCAGCGCCATCCGGAGCCCGCGAATTCAAGCTTCCCGAACTCGGTGAAAACATCTCGCAAGGCGATCTGGTGCGCTTGATGATTTCACCGGGCACAAAGGTTTCCGAAGGCCAGCCAGTGATGGAATTGGAAACCGACAAAGCTGTCGTCGAAGTGCCCTCTTCGGTCACGGGAGTGGTGAAGGACGTCAAAGTCAAAGAGGGCGAGAAGGTCAAGGTAGGGCAAGTGATTTTCACGTTGGAAGGCGCGGCGGCAGCCGCTGCTCCTGCGCGCCCGCGCAACGCACCGGTGGAGCACGTTTCCGGGCAACACGGAGCCCGCCTTGCGTTCCAGGCGGCGATCCGGGCTGAGGGGAAGACAGAAGAACAAGCACTGCCTCCCGATCAGCCGCAGCAAGTCCCTGCCCAGTTCAGCATGCCCGCGCAGTTGGGTAAAGTGGCAGGCACGGAGCATCGCCAGGCCATACCGGCGGCGCCGCATGTACGGCGGCTGGCACGCGAACTCGGCGTCGACATTTATGAAGTGAAAGGTTCTGGACCTGGCGGACGCATCAGTGAAGAGAATGTGAAGGCACATGCCAAATCTCTTCTTTCGGCGGCTACGAGTGCGGCGCATGCCACTCCGCGAGCGGGACACTTCGCGCAACCGCAGCTTCCGGATTTCGGCAAGTGGGGAAACATTGAACGCGTGTCCATGCGCGGAGTTCGTCGCAAGACTGCCGAGCATCTCGCCGAAGCATGGAACACTATTCCGCACGTCACGCAACACGATCGCGCCGACATCACGGAACTCGAGCAGCTGCGTGCGCGCTTTGCTCCCAAGGCTGAGGAAGCCGGCGGAAAGATGACCGTCACGGCGATTGCGCTCAAGGTATGCGCCGCGGCCCTCAAAGTCTTCCCGCAATTCAATGCCAGCATCGATATTGAGAAAGAAGAAATCGTCTACAAGCAGTACATCAGCATTGGAGTTGCGGCTGATACAGATCGCGGGTTACTCGTTCCGGTCATTCGCGATGTGGACAAGAAGAACATCGTCGAGCTGGCGGTTGAGTTGTCTCAGCTTTCGAAAAAAGCACGGGAGAAGAAACTCGCTCCTGCCGATATGGAAGGCGGAACCTTCACCATTACCAATCTCGGCGGAATCGGTGGGATCGGTTTCACCCCGATTGTGAATTATCCCGAGGTTGCGATTCTGGGCTTGTCCCGCTCGCGCATCGAGCCGGAGTGGATTAACGGGAAATTCGAGCCGCGCCTGATTCTGCCGCTCTCGCTCTCGTACGATCATCGATTGATCGACGGAGCCGATGCCGCACGCTTCCTGCGCTGGATCGCCGAAGCCTTCGAGCAGCCATTCTTGTTGTCAGTCCAGGGCTAGGAACGGTTTCCGGTTTCAAGTTTCAAGTTTCGGGGTCCAAGTTTCCGCTTGCGTGCCGAGTTGTCGCAGTGCTTTTGAAGCTCGAAACGCGAAACTCGAAACTGTTTTCACTCACATGTCAGATAACCAATCCCTCAACATAGCAGTCATTGGTGGCGGTCCCGGTGGATATGCCGCCGCGTTTCTCGCCGCGGATCTTGGCATGAGCGTAACGCTCGTCGACCCGGAACTGAATCCAGGCGGAGTGTGCCTGTACCGCGGCTGTATTCCGTCCAAGGCGCTTCTGCACGTCGCCAAACTGCTGGAGGAATCGCATCAGGCGAAGGATTGGGGAATTGAATTCGCCGCACCCAAGATCGATCTCGCTCGCTTGCGTTCATGGAAAGAGAGCGTCGTCAAGAAGCTGACTGGCGGCTTGGGCGTGTTGTCGAAACAACGCAAGGTCAAGTATGTACAGGGCCGCGCGGCGTTTGAAAACTCCACCACGCTGCGCGTTACGAAGACCGATGGGTCTGAAGAGAGCCTGACATTCGATCGCATCGTGATCGCGACCGGTTCGCGGCCAGCCGTCGTGCCCACGCTGAAGCTCGACACACCGCGCATGATGGACTCCACCGGAGGCCTCAATCTGGAAGACATCCCCGGAACGCTTCTGGTGGTCGGAGGAGGATACATCGGGCTGGAACTCGGATCGGTGTATGCCGCTCTGGGCACACGCGTGACCGTGGTCGAAATGCTGGCCGGACTTCTTCCCGGCGCAGATCGTGATCTGGTTCTTCCCCTGCACAAGCGGCTGGAGAAAATGTTTGAGTCAATCCTTCTGAACACGACGGTCGCCTCGGTGAAGGAGGAAGGCAATGGAATGCGCGCCAAGCTCAAAGCGCAGGACGGCAGCGAGCAAGAGAAAGTTTTTGATCGCGTGCTGGTGTCAGTAGGGCGCAAACCAAACTCAGAGATTCCCGGACTAGAGAAGACGGGCGTAAAAGTGGGCCAGCGTGGCTTCATTCAAGTGAACAAGCAGTTGCAAACCGACGACCCCTCGATCTACGCCATCGGCGATGTAGTCGGCGAACCGATGCTCGCTCATAAGGCCTCCCATGAAGGCCGGGTGGCGGTCGAGGCGATTGCGGGTCACAAGGTCGCCTTCGAGCCCAATGCGATCCCGGCGGTCGTGTTCACCGATCCCGAGGTGGCATGGTGTGGCCTGACCGAAACTCAGGCACAAAAAGAAAATCGGGACATTAAGGTCGCTAAGTTTCCCTGGGCTGCATCGGGTCGCGCTATTACTCTCGACCGTCCGGAAGGAATGACGAAGCTGATCATCGATCCGCAGAGCGAGCGGGTACTCGGAGTCGGCATCGTGGGCGCAGGAGCGGGAGAGATGATCGCGGAAGGCGTGCTCGCGATCGAGATGGCCGCACTCGCAAGCGATGTCGCTTTGACCATCCATCCGCACCCGACGCTTTCGGAAACCGTCATGGAAGCGGCCGAAGTATTCTTCGGCACCAGTACGCACATTTACCGGCCCAAACGGGGATGAACTGGGCGTTCTTCTAGTCGGACCAGTCCGATAGAATTGACTTACTTGCCGCTGAAGCAGTAACTATGTTGCGCTTGCGCCAAACCATTCTGCTGATTGTTCTCTGTGCCAGCGCAATTCTGCCGCTCGCGGCGCAGGCCGCGCTCACGGAGGCGCTGCAACCGACCACGCCAGCAGCCAACACGAGTTCCGCCACAGACCCGCTCGGGCGTAACACCCCGTCGAATGCCATCCTTGGCTTCCTGAAAGCAGCGCAGGACGGCGATTACAGCATCGCCGCCCAATACCTGCAGATGAGCGCAGCGCGGCGGCAGACGGAAGGCGAGCAGACCGCCTCGAAGCTGAAATTCGTTCTGGATCATGCCTTCAGCGGCAATCTCAGCCGCTACAATCAGCCCGACGGTACGCCGCAAGAAGGTGTCGCGCTCGGCCGCCAGAAACTGGGCACGATGACGGCTGGCGATGTCGAAGTCGATCTCGACCTGGTGCGAGTCTCCGATCCCAGCGCCGGAAAAATCTGGCTCATTTCCGCCGACACACTCGCCAAACTGCCGGAACTTGCGGACCAGGTAGAAGCACGGCAGGTGGAGCACAAACTTCCCAGCGTTCTGGTCAAACACCAGTTCGCCGGAATGCCGTTATGGCAATGGGCAGCGCTGTTGCTGGCGATTCCAGTAGCAGCGGCACTGGGATGGCTGATGCTGGCATTGCTCGAGGTCCCGTTGCGCTGGTGGGCGCGGCGCCGCGGGCAATTGGAGGTGGCCAACTGGCGCTCGGTCTCCGGGCCCGCATGGTTGCTGGCCGGAACACTCATTCACCAGGCCTTCATCGTTTATCTGCGGATGCCGCTCCTCCCGCGGCATTACTACCTCGAAGTCACGTCCGTCGCCCTGATTCTTAGCGCCACCTGGATTGTCTGGCGATTCGTTCGCTGGTCGCTGCACCGCGTGCGCACCCGCGCCCTGGTCCGTGGCCACGCCGGGACCGGATCCCTGGTGCTGATGAGCGAGCGCATCCTTAAACCCGCCATCTTCGTCCTCGGGGTTCTGGCAGTGCTGGGCAACCTGGGTTTCAACATGAGTACCGCCCTTGCTGGCCTCGGCATCGGCGGTCTCGCGATTGGGTTCGGCGCGCAGAAAACTATCGAGAACCTGTTCGGCGGCGTCTCCGTTCTGGGCGACGAGGTCTTTCGCGTGGGAGATGTCTGCCGCTTCGGCGACCGCACGGGGACAGTTGAAGATATCGGCCTGCGCTCCACCCGTATCCGCACGGATGAGCGCACCCTGGTTGCGATCCCGAACGGTACGGTGGCCACGATCAACCTGGAAAATCTCAGCCGCCGCGACAAAATTCTTTTTAAGACGAGTCTCAGCTTGCGAGTGGATTCCAAGCCGGACCACGTCCGCTTCGTGCTCACGGAAGTGCGCAAGCTACTCTATAGTCATCCCAAGATTGAGACCGCCAGCGTGCGGGTGCGGCTGACCGATGTTGCCGCCAGCGCATTGAGCATCGAAGTGTTCGCGTACATCCTGACGCGGGAGTACAACGAGTACGCGGCCATCCGCGAAGACTTGCTGCTGCGCATCCTCGACGTGGTCGAAAATTCTGGCGGCACCCTGGCCCTGCCCTCGCAGACTCTTTATCTCAGCCGCGACGCGGGAGTGCAGCAGCAGAAAGCAGAGAACGCCGCGAAAAAGATTGCGGATTTGCGCGATGGAAAGCAGTTGCCATTCCCCGACTTCCATCCAGATGAAATCTCGTCATTCAAAGGATCGATCGAATATCCGCCGAGCGAATCGACACTGCGAAAGCAGCAAGGGGATGGGAACAAGGGCCGATGAAAGGGTTGGAGCTAGTGAAAATTCGCCTAACACTCACCCCGAGCATGAAGTGAGGAGTACTCTCGCCTATGGACAAGAAAGAGATTCAATCTCCCAAACTGACAGCAAATTTCCTGCTCTGGATCGGTCTGTTTTTGCTGGCGATGTTCCTGCTCATAGCCCATTTTGTTTGGAAAGTCTTTTAGCGCCTAAGCCAACGAACTGCGTTGGCGCCGCGTCGCCATCGCTCTAGGAACACGTGTGTGGGGAAGTAGACGAGTAAAGGGACAGCGACCAGATACGCCAATAGGTAAACGATCCCCGATACCACGTGCTGCTCCTGATAAAAAAGACCTCGACTCCAATTCACATTCTGCTCAGGCCGCCAAAAATAGTTCACCGGCACGATGATCCAGGTCATCACGCTTTGAAATTTCCACCCACGCGGGTCGTATCCCAGCCGGTGAATCACCCATAGGACCAGAGGGGGAGTGACTAAGTGAAACAAGCTCAACAAGCGCACAGCCAAGCTCAGGTGCGGATCGAACATGTACTCGGTGCCGCCGATCAGGTGATGTCCCGTTAGCAGCGTGCCTGATAAATCGATCGTGAAGAGGGTCTGGAATAAAAGCACGCCGCAAGCCACCCACGAGAAAATTAAGGCGCTTTCGAGCCACAGCCCAACTCCGATCAAAATGTTTCCGATATCGCAGAAGTAAAGGAAATTTTGTGCCCCGTACTGCCGCCAATACAGCGGCGCCCACACCAGAAGCCAAACGCTCCAGCCAATTTTGAGCCATAAGGGCAGGCGCATGGCCGCCATTGTATGCGGAAATTACCTGCGTAACTTGCCGGGTCTTACCGCTGTTCCTAGGATGACTCTATGGGTTACTCAGCTCTTCTCTTCTGCCCCGAGGAAAAAACCGCTCGCACGGTGACGCAAGTCCTGAGCGAACTCGAGTTCACCGTCGAGGCCTGCACCGAACCATTCGCTGCAGTCAAGAAGCTGATGGGCCAACACTTCGACGCCGTTGTGGTGGACTGCGATAACGAGCAGAATGCCACACTGTTATTTAAAAGCGCGCGCAACTCGACCTCCAACCAGACGTCGCTTGCCGTAGCCGTAGTGGAAGGTCAGGCGGGGGTGGCAAAGGCGTTTCGCATCGGCGCCAACCTTGTCCTGACCAAACCCATAAACATCGAGCAGTCCAAAGGCACGCTGCGTGTAGCTCGGGGCCTGTTGCGCAAGGGCGAACCTGCCAAACCCGCAACTCCGCCAGCGGCACCAGCCGTGACCGCTCCAGCGAAGCCGGTCGCTTCCGCGGTTCCGGAGATAAAGGCAGCGGCTCCCGTGCTGGCGCCGCTGAGAACAGAACTAACGCCCGTGGTGAAGCCGACGCCAGCATGGCCAAGCCCGGCTGCGGTCGCGAGCACTGCATCTTCCGCACACGACGATGACCTGCTCGACGTCGATTCCGAGGAACCGAAGAAACCTGTCGCACCGCCGGAATCGCACCCGGCCATGAATTTGTTTTCATCCCCGAGCGCGGCGTCCTCGACCGGAGGAGCAGCCAGCGCAACAGCCCCAGCTCGCGAACGCGCCGCCGCGGTCGAGAAAGCACCCATTCCGGCGCCAGCTGTCAGTGCAGAGAAAGCCGCACCAGCAGTTGAGCCTGCGGCCAGCAGCGTAGTCGGTTCTGCACCATCATTCACTTTTGGCGGGATGAACACCGATGGGGAAGAATCGAGCGGCAGCGGGAAGAAGATCATCCTGGGAATTGCGGCCGCAGTGATTGTTGCAGCCGGACTTTATGTCGGGATAACGCACTTCAGCGGCAGCACAAGCCAGCCGACGAGCACCGACGCGGCTTCTGGTGGAACTCCGGCCAGCGTTGCTCCACCGGTCACGAGCACGCGAAAAACAACCCCAGCGGAAAAGCCTTCCGCCACTCTCGCAACGAGCTCGCAACCGAAAGTGCCGGAGCCAAACAAGGTCCAAAACATTATTGACGAGACTGCCGGCGACACTCATGCCAAGACCGCCGATGACGAGCAGTCCGAGAGTACTCCCGAACCTGCGCCGCTGATGGTCAAGGGCGGCAAAATGACCAGAGCGCCCAAGGCCGCCGATGCTCCCGCTCCCAGCATGATCGGGATGGCTACGCCGGATACAACCGCTCCTCCGGCCAACCTGGTACCCAGCGCATCGCCGTCGCTGCGCCCGACGCTCTCAACTCTGCATGTGTCCCAGGGCGTTTCCACCGGCCTGCTCATTAAGAAAGTTGCACCATCGTATCCGTCCAATGCTTTGCGGATGCGCGTCGAGGGGGACGTTGACTTGGTGGCTACCATCTCCAAAGAAGGAACTATCAGCAACATCAAAGTTACGAGTGGAGACGCTCAGCTCACCAAAGCAGCCGTGGACGCCGTCAAGCAGTGGAAGTACAAGCCCTACCTGCTGAATGGCGAACCGGTGGAGATTCAGACGCAGGTCACCATCAAATTCAAGCTGCCGCGCTAAACGGAACTCTAAACTCGTTCGAGCTCGTGTCTCGTCCGCTCGTTCTGCACGTTCCCGGTATTCAGCGTGCCAGCCGGCTCGAACAGCAGAAGCCAGCACTCCTCGTCCGCGACCGGCTTGTGCTCCACCCCGCGCGGAATCACGATGAATTCTCCCTCTTCGATCCATTCGTGGCGGTCGCGGAACTCCATACGGAACCGGCCCTTGACGACCAGGAACAGTTCGTCTTCGTGTTCGTGGTGATGGAACACGAATTCCCCTTTCAACTTATCGAGCTTGAGATGCTGCCCGTTGAGCTCGGCCGCGATGTAGGGCTTCCAGTACTCGGAGATCTTCGAGAATTTCTCGGCGAGGTTGATCTTGTGCATGCTGCTTAAGATTGTCAGCACTGGAAAAGAGTCGCAGAAAAACATTCATCCGGGTTGTGTAGCCCCGGACGCCCTCGTCCAGGGTTGGCGCTCGGGGCGGACGAGGCGTCCGCCCCTACAGAGCAATTACATCCCAGGCGTTCCTGCCGACGAATGCCCAGCGTGCAACCTGAGATGAACACCGCGTTTGTTGTTGACGCGGGTGGTCGTCGACCAGTCCACATCATCCGCGCTGATCACACCACTGCCACCGCCAACCAGCGTATACGTAATGCGCTGGTCCTGATATCCGTAGCCGGATACGGCCAGAACAGTGCCCGAGTTCAGTACGAACACTGGCATGCCCGGAGCGGCAAGGCTCGCGCCTGATGCGTCCGGAGTGACGTAGTTGGCGTACGAGACCTGCCCATCGTTAGATGGACGAGCGGTCAGTTGCGGCCGGGCGAATGCAGCCTTGGCATCTTCCCAGGTCGCGCTCATGCGATTGAAGAAATGCCAACCCGGTCCGTAGGTTTGCGCCATCTGCGGAATGGAAACGTCATCCATGAGGCGCATGCTGAGCACTGTCTCGCCCTTGAGTTTGGGACGAGGACCGCGCGCGGGCAGCATAACAAATTTCCAAGGCCAGAGCGGCGGAAGCAGCCATTCAACGACGTCCCGTCGCGGATGACCTTTGCCGTCGATCTTCCCTTGCTTGTCGACCTTGTACCCTTTGGTGGAGATCACCTTGGCTTCGAGCGGGAGATCGCCGGTGGGCAGGCCGATGCGGTCGAACTGCAGCTTGAGGTATCCCTTGCCCCAGAAGTGGCCGGGATCTTTCGACGCCTCGAGATGGCCCACGAGATAGCTGCCGCGGGGAAAAGCTTGTTGTCCGAACTCGGTGATGCCGCGCAGATGGCATAGCACGGGGTCGCCCACGTCCATGGTGTTGGTGGACAGGTTCGGTTCGTTGAGGGTGCACTGCAAAAGAGTTCCGGCGGGCAGGACGATTTCACGAGCACTGGCGTCCTGGCTGAGGGTGAAAACAAGACCTAGCAGACAAATAGCTAAGGCGGCGTACAGGAAAGGAGACTTCATACTTCACCTCGGTCGCTTGCCTCAGAATTGGCGGCCCTTCTGACGTGACCGCTCTCATGTGATTTGCGAATTTAACTACAGGTTGTATGTAGGGGTCAATAAGGTTTTCTTGCCCCTACCCCCTCGTTCCGCGCGGCAGCGCGCAAAGGGGACCGCTCGTCCTGTGATTTACTCCGCAATTCCACATACCTAAGCTGCTTGGGTTATACTGGTGCTGTGGTTTCGCTGAGATTCCGCGGTGTTCGCTTCATTGTCTTTTCCAACGATCATCCGCCGCGACATATTCATGGCTTTCACGGGGAGACGGAAGCCATTGTGGATCTCCGGCGGGACCGAAACATCGCTCTCGCGAAACGAGCCGATGCTGTGCGGCCGGCAAACGCAAAGCGATCCGACGTGAAGAAAATTCGTGAAGGCTGCGGCAGACCGCTTTGACGATCTGGCAGCATTATGGGAGGCCGTCCATGGCGAAACACGCGATTGTTCGTAAGGCGAGAAGGGCGAGGCTTGCAACCACGAACTCCGAGATTCACCGGGCCATCGCCCGTGCCAAACAGCGGGATCACGAACCGCTAGTCACCGAAGCCGAATATAAATCCGCCCCCGGTCTCGACCTGCTGATCCTTAAGTTGTCCGATGGCCGCCGTTGCGTGATTCCGCGCGAAGAGCTGCAGGGACTGCAATCGGCCAGCAAGGAACAGATCTCAGACATCGAAATCCTCGGCGGGGGGACAGGCCTGCACTGGCCCGCACTGGATGTTGATCTCTATGTACCCAGCCTGCTGCAAGGAATCTATGGCAACAGGCAGTGGATGGCAAAGATCGGACGGCGCGGCGGCCTCGCAACGAGCCCCGAAAAGAAAAAAGCCTCGCGGGCCAATGGCAGGTTAGGGGGAAGGCCCAGAAAAGGTGCGGCGGCGGGAGATTAGGGCCCGGAAAACTGTCTGAGTCCACGGGGCACCACAAAATGCAAAAGCCGCCAGCTTTTGGCTGACGGCTAATGGCTAAGAGCTGAAAGCTTCTTTACTTTTCGTACAACAGCACTCCCTCCGCCTTTTCTGAATCTACCGGGCGGTAGAAGAGCTTGTTGTCTTCGAGGAAGACCTCGATGAACGCGGGGCGCGTGGTGATGGTGCCCTGGATCAGCGCCTCGGACAGCGGGTCTTCGATGTACTTCTGCAGCGCTCTGCGCAGCGGCCGCGCGCCGTAGCTGCGGTCGGTCAGAGTCTGATTCAGAATCCATTTCTTGGCCTCATCGGCAACCGTGACCGTGATGGATTTCTGCGCCAGGTTCTGATTGAGCTGCGTGACCATGAGCTCCAGAATCTGGATCAGGTCGGTCTCGCTCAGAGCGTTGAAGATAATGATCTCGTCGAGACGGTTCAGGAACTCGGGGTTGAAGGTTCTCTTCACCTCGTTCTTGACCAGCTCTTCGACTTTTTCGGCGATCGCATCTTCTTTCGTCGATTGGAAGCCGAGGCCTTCGCGCTTCTGAAGGTGCCGGGCGCCGATGTTCGACGTCATGATGATGATCGTGTTTTTGAAGTCGACCGTATTGCCGAGACCATCGGTCAACTGGCCGTCTTCAAACACCTGCAGCAGGATGTTGAACACATCCGGATGAGCCTTCTCGATTTCATCGAGCAGGACGACCGAGTACGGAGCGCGCTTCACGCGTTCGGTAAGCTGTCCGCCCTCTTCGTAGCCAACGTATCCCGGAGGCGAACCAATCAGCTTCGAGACCGAATGCTTTTCCATGAACTCGGACATATCGAAGCGGACCAAAGCCTTCTCAGTCCCGAACATGAACTGCGCCAGGGTGCGCGCGACTTCGGTTTTGCCGACGCCCGTTGGTCCGAGGAACAGGAACGAGCCGATCGGCCGGTTCGGGTTCTTCAGGCCGGCGCGGGAGCGGCGGATCGCCCGAGCCAGCGCGCTGATCGATTTATCCTGCGAGATGATGCGCTTGTGCAGCTCTTCTTCAATGCGGAGCAGCTTCTGCGTCTCTTCTTCTTTGATCGAGGTAATGGGCACGCCGGTCCACCGCGAGACGACATCTTCGATGTCCTCGCGGTTGACCACTCCCGTGGAAGACTCGTCGAGATGATATTTCTCGCGCAGGGCGCGCAGGTTCTCGCGCTCCTTACGTTCTTCGTCGGAGTAAAAACGTGCCTTCTCGAACTCGTGATTCGCGATGGCGTTTTCCATGCGATGCACGATGAATTTGATGCGCTTCTGGACTTCAGTCAATTCTTCCGGCAGCGAAGTCTGGCGCAGCTTCACGCGGGCGCCGGCTTCGTCGACCAGATCGATCGCCTTGTCCGGTAGGAACCGATCCGGAATGTAGCGGTTGGAATGCGAGACTGCGAAGTTGATGGCTTCGTCGGTGTAAGTGACCGCGTGGAATTTCTCGTAACGGTCCTTGATCCCGAACAGAATCTTGATTGCATCCACCTCGTTCGGAGGCGGAACCTTTACTGCCTGGAAGCGGCGCTCGAGCGATCGATCTTTTTCGATCGACTTGCGGTATTCGCCCGGAGTTGTGGCGCCGATGCACTGAATCTCGCCGCGAGATAGCGCTGGCTTCAGGATGTTGGCAGCGTCGAGCGAACCTTCCGCCGAGCCGGCTCCCACCAGCGTATGCAACTCGTCGATGAAGATGATGGAATTCTGCGACTCCATCAACTCCTTCATGATGGTCTTCAGCCGCTCTTCGAACTGGCCCCGGTACTTTGTTCCGGCCACGATCAACGAAAGGTCGAGAGCCAGAATGCGCTTGTCGGCCAGGAACGAAGGCACTTCTCCATCCGCAATGCGCTGGGCCAGGCCTTCCACGATGGCGGTTTTGCCGACACCGGGCTCGCCGATTAGAACCGGATTGTTCTTCGTCCGGCGGCACAGGATCTGAATGACGCGATCGACTTCCCCTTCCCGTCCAACCAATGGATCGAGCTGGGTGTCCATAGCGGCTTGGGTCAAGTCGCGTGAGAATTCCGCCAGAAGCGAGCTTTCGCGCTGGCGTTGCGGCTGCGCCTTCTCCTGCGTGGTGCGGGCAAGCTCTTCGCGAATCGTGGAGAGCCGCAGACCGCGCTCGTGCAGAATCTCGGCGGCAAAGCACTTCTCTTCTCTCAGCAGCCCCAACAGCAGGTGTTCGGTGCCAATGTGACGGTGCGAAAGCCTCTCGGCTTCTTCCGCGGCATAGGCTAGAACTCGTTTGCACTCGTTGCTGAGAGGAAGATCCACAGAGGTGGAGACCTTCTCGCGAATAGTCGTGTGCCCCTCGATCTGCTTGCGGATCGATTCCACTGAGGCGTGGGAACGCAGGAAGCGATTGGTGAGGGCCTTGTCTTCGCGCAGTAAACCGAGCAAAAGGTGTTCGGTCTCAATATAAGGAGAGCCGAACTGGCTGGCTTCGTAGCGTGCGAAAAAGATGACGCGCCTGGCTTTCTCCGTATAGCGTTCAAACATGATGCCCTTCCCTTGACCTTCCTGGTCGGAACCCTTTATCCACCCGACCCGCTAAAGAACCTGCTCGGCCCCAATTCTTACTCCATTATGCAATCAAAGGGCCAGGAATCCCAACAACAGAAACGATATTCCACCCTTTAATCACGTTACCTTAGGAAGTCCACTAATTCCTAAGATTCCACCTCTTCGAAACAAACCCCACTTCTACGCCAGTGTTGCTATACCAGTCTTGCTTCTGACTGTCGTTGCTCCTGCGCACGTTTCATACCGGAAGCGACTCCGGCTCAATCTCTTCCATCTTGCCTCGCTGCAGCCGCATAACGCGCTGGCAGCGCCGGGCGAAGGACAAATTATGTGTGGCAATGAGAGAAGTGAGTTGATGCTCGCGATGAAGTCGCGCAATGAGAGCGAAAACTGCTTCCGCCGTCTGACCGTCTAAGTCCCCTGTCGGCTCATCGGCGAGCAACAGCTTGGGCCCAGTAATGAGTGCACGAGCCAGCGCCACCCGCTGCTGTTCACCGCCGGAAAGTTCACCGGAACGATGGTGCGCCCGCTGCTCCAGTCCCACCTCACGCAGCCAGCGCATAGCCTCGGGTTCGACCTGCTGCCACGTTCGCCCTCTCATGAGCAACGGCATGGCAACATTCTCCGCGGCCGTGAACTCCGGCAGAAGATAGTGGAACTGCCATACAAAGCCTGTTTCGCGGTTGCGAAAGTCTGCGGCTTCGTCGTGGGACAACGAGTTCACTCGCAAGTTGGCGCAGTATACGTCACCTGCAGAAGCGTGATCAAGAGCGCTAAGGATGTGCAACAAGGTACTTTTCCCCGCGCCCGACTCGCCCACAATGGCCAGCATCTCTCCTCGCTTCACCTCAAACGACAGATTCTCAAAGAGCACCAGGTCCGATTCGCCGGACCGGAAAACCTTCTTCAGGCCCTCCACGCGAAGCATTAAAGCCTCGTTCTTTAGATGCATAGTGCCGCTCTTTCGTTCCAGCCGGGTACTTGGCTCCAGAATCGCGGATTGGAAGATACGGTTGCGGCAGTATGCAAACTAGCGGCCCATCCTTTGTACAAATTCTGGCTCCGTAAAAACTCTACATTCCGTTGCGGAACCCTCATGTGATTAGAATCACCACAGTTAGAACCGGCTCTATTCATAGCGCAGGGCCTCGGCGGGCAGGATTCGGGCGGCGGACCATGATGGATAGAGCGTGGCTACGAATGACACGAGAACGGTGAAGAGAGCAACCCAGGCGCCATCGGCAACCCGAGGCGCGAACGGGACGTAATCGATCGAGTACACCTCCGGGGACAGGGTGATGATGTGGTACTGGCCCCCGGCATAGGAGATGGCATATCCCAGCACCAGCCCAATCGCAGTCCCGATCACACCGATAAGGAGTCCCTGGGCAATGAAAACATTACGAACTTGCGCTTTGCGCGTGCCCATCGACATGAGCACCGCGATGTCCTTTGTCTTCTCCATGACCATCATGATGAGGCTGATCAGGATGTTGAGCGCGGCCACAAAGACGATGAGCCCAATGGTGATAAACGTAACCAGGCGCTCCAAGCGGAGGGCATGGAACAAGGCTTTGTTCTGCTCCATCCAGTTGGTCGCCATGAAGCCCTGGCCAGCGGCATCTTCGAGTTGGCGGGCAATGGCGTCGGCCTTGTAGATATCGTCGACTCTGAACTCGAGGACCGAAATTAGGTTCCCCAATCCGAAGAGCCGTTGGGCATCGGAAAGCCGGGCGAAGGCCCAGCCGGAGTCGTAGTCGAAGAAACCCGAGTTAAAGATGCCGACCACGTGGAACCGCGTGTACTTGGGCACCGTCCCGAATGGAGTCAGTTCGCCCTGCGGGCTGGTCACCATGACCGTAGAGCCAACCTTGGCTCCCAGATTATCTGCCATTTCCTTGCCCAGAACTATAGGAGGCATAGCGGCCACCCGCCGCTGCACGCCCTCAAGGGAATCCGGTGATTCGTCGCCTTGTGTGGTGGCGGCCTGTGTAGGGGCGGACGCCTCGTCCGCCCTCTCCGAAGGCGATCCGTCTTCCTCGAGTGGTGCCGCAGACCCTTCCTTCACGGAGTTGAGCAGATCCCCGACCTGCCGCTCGTACTTGGGAATCATCCCCTTGAGAACGGCCCCGCGAGCCCGTGGGCCACGTGAGATCAAGACCTGCTCAAAAATCGCCGGAGCCGCAGCCACAACATGAGGCTGCTTGGAGAGCCTATCCATCAGCGCCGGCCAGTCTCTAATTCCATCATCCGCTACGCGCTGCAGGCTGATGTGCGAGGTGGAACCCAGCAGCCGTTGCTGCAAGTCCTGGCGAAACCCGTTATTGATAGCGAGCGCAACCACGAGCGACGCCACGCCCGCTGCCACTCCGATGATGGAGATCCCCGTAATGATCCCGATGAACGCCTGCCGCCGCTTGGCGCGTAGATACCGGGATGCAATGAAGAGTTCGAAGCGCATGAAAGCGACGAGCTATGAGCTTTGACTATGAGCCAACAGCCACATCGGATTATACCGACTGCATTAAGGAGGACTGCGCGGCAGCTTCGAACCCTGCTTTGTAAACGACGTCTTGCGAACTAGGAGAGGGTAAAAAATTCGGTGTGTCATTGGTGCATTTTCGGCAGCACCGCCGGAACCGAGCGCTGGTAGCGACTGTACTCTGTCCCAAACCGCTTCTCCAATTCCGCCTCCTCCATGCGAATCATCACAGCTCCCGTGATGACGGCAAAAGCGGTCAGACTCCAGCAGACCACCAGCCCGGTCCCGACGCTCCAGGCCAACAGCTCGCACAAATGTCCCAGGTAGACCGGATGCCGGACGCGTGAGCGTATCCCGGTCGTGACCAGCCGCTGCTCGCGCTGGTTCGGCAACAGCTCGGGCAAGCCTCCGAGTTGCCTCCAACTGAAGTGGGCTCCTGACCGGGAATAAAGGAAGATCACCAACGCGAACAAAGCGGCCGCCGGAATCCAACTCCAGGGCGTCGAGTAGATGCGAACGTGTCGCCACGGTCCGGTCAGGCAGCCCATGCCAATCCACATCGCGACCCAGGCCGGAACCAGCACCCGGAACGGCGATCCGCCGCGGGACCGCCACCGCTCGGCGCGCGGATGCACCATGAACCAGAACGAAGGAATGGTCGAGTAGACCACGCAAGCCAGCCATCCCAGCGTCTCGAGAAACCGCATTCCAGGATTTTACAAGCCACAGGGAGCACCACCCCTGCAGGGGCGTTGGATACTCCGCAACACCGGCCGGACATGACCGCCGGGCATCTGACGCTTGAACTTTGGGGTATCTACACTAAATTCCTGCCTTCAGGGAACCGATATTCCCGAGTAGGGCCAGTCTTTTCCTTAGGCAGCTAAGTTGTTGAAGGTTCAAGCCTTCCAGCGGAAGGCGTCGGCCTGTGGCAGGCCCAGATGAGCCAGCACCCGGTAAGCAAACTCGCGCGCCATCTCATCTAAAGAAGCAGGACGGTAATAGAAGGCCGGGATCAGCGGAAAGATGGTCGCTCCGGCATCGGCCGCCCGGTACATGTTGCGGATATGGATTTTGTTGAGCGGCGTTTCCCGGACGCACAGAACCAGGGGACGCTTCTCTTTGAGAGTGACGTCAGCCGCGCGCTCGATCAGTTGTGCGGCGACGCCATTGGCGATACGGGCCAAAGTGCCCACGCTGCAGGGGATGACGACCATGGCGTCGGCGGGATAGGAACCGCTGGCCACGTTGGCCCCGATGTCAGCGTTGGATTGGATTTGAAATTTTCCTGCAGCTGAGCTGCTGACTATCTGGCCGACGAGATCGGACCGGCCCTTCAGGTCCAGTTCTTCCGCCAGCACGCGAAGAGCGCTGTCGGAGGCGATGAAGTTCACGACTTCGACCCGCTCATCGGCCGCAACGCAGCGCAGCAGATGCCGGAGAAAGATGGCTCCGCTGGCGCCCGTGGTCGCGACGGTCAGATTTTTAGGAGGGATGCTGGGCAACGAACCTCCGGCAGGAAGCGAATTCGCTCCGTCGAACAACGGAGCATATGGACTGGAGAAGGGGAAGTCAAGGGAACGAGAACTGGGTTATGGCGTCCACAGCCAATCTTCGATTAAGACGCAGCGCGGCGCAGCTTACTGCGCTGGCGGGAGTGGAGCGCGAGATTCGCGCGCAGGATTCCCACAGTCGGCGCAAATATCTGAAGGAATTCAATCAGTCGTTTCAGAACTACAAGTCATTGCTTGACGGTCCACAGCTGCAGGACGTTGTGCGCGGGGCGGATATCGTCCTGATCGGGGACTACCATGCTCTGCCTACTTCGCAAAAATTTGCCGCTTCATTGCTGGAACAGCGCGCGTTAGCCGGGGATCGCCCCGTGGTCCTGGGACTGGAAACCATCTTTGCTCGCGACCAGCACATTGTGGATGAATGGTGGCGTCGTGAGATCGAAGAAGCGGAATTCCGGCAACGCATTCGCTTCGACCTGGATTGGGGCTACGACTGGGCTCCGTTCTATGAACTCCTGTCGAGCGCGCGCGATCACGCCGAAGCTCTTTATGGCCTGGATTGCATGCCACGCGAGGATTTGCGCAAAATTGGAGCGCGCGATCGCCACGCCGCCCTGAAGCTCGCTGAGATTCGGCAGCGCCATCCGGAAGCCGCGATCTTCGTACTGTTTGGGGAATCGCATCTGGCACCCAAACATTTACCGGGCGAACTGCGCGCGCTTATGCCGGACGCTAAGATTCTCACCGTGCTGCAGAATATCGATGCTCTTTATTGGCGGGCAGCAGGAGAACGCACCGACTCGGTCGAGGCGGTGCGCGTGAATGATGAAGTGGTTTGCGTGTTTAACGCGACGCCGCTGGAGAAGTACGAGAGCTACCGCCTATGCCTCGATCAGTGGAGCCGTTGCGATAATGCTCCTGACTTCGCTCCCACGATTTACAACCTGGTGGATAGCCTGGCGAGTTTCCTGGAGATCAACCGCTACTCGCCGCACAACGGTACGCAACCGAAATTTTTGGTCGATATGCTGCCCGAGATATGCGGGGGCACGAGTGATGGGATGCTGCGCCGCCTGCTCTCGCGCAAGCGCGTCGGCGAAGCGGATCGATTGGCTATTCTGTCCCGCCTGCAACAGTGCGGGAGCGCTTATGTTGCCGAGCAGAATGCGTTTTACATTCGTGAATTCCAGATGATGCACGCCGCCGAGGATGCTGCGCGCTTCCTGCATCACGCCTGCCAGGGCCTGCCGCAAGGCCGCGGCGCCGAGAGCACATTTAGCCACGATGATTTGCTCGATCATGGCGACCGCCTCCGGGCGTTGGATCGCTTTTACGCTCGCGTGATGGAGCATGCCATCGCCTACTTCGGCTCGCGTGTGCTTTATCCTTCGCGCCCCGCGCCGGCCGATGCGAGTTCAGGACTTATTTCTTTCGCTGCCTTGAGCAAGGCCGCACAGTCCGCGTTGAAATCCGATGCTGGCAAGTACGAATCAGCCGCGCAGGACTGGGGCTTCCGCATCGGAAGCCAGATCTATGAGGCTTACCTCGCGGGCAAGATTGCGCCTGCCGGGCTCCGCCGCCTGTTCCTCGCCCATTTGTACGAGCCGGGAATCGCTCGCAAAATGTGCGCAGCGGTAATCAGCAGGCTGCGGTCCTTCGCGCGCTCCCTTACCCGCGCGGCACACGCCTGACTTGCCTGATGCTAAGCTAGAGTTCGCGTCGGCTGAATGCTGACTGCAACGTGCCGCGTGAACGCCGAATCCATTCGCAAACTCTTCCAGCAGGTGCGCCAGGGCAAATTATCTCCTGACGACGCGGTGGACCGGCTACGTCACTTGCCCTTCGAAGACCTCGGCTTCGCCAAGGTGGACCATCATCGCGCGCTGCGCAACGGCATGCCTGAGATCATTCTCGGAGAAGGAAAGACACCCGCGCAGGTTGCGGGCATCTTCTCGCGCCTGGCCAAGCATGGCGGAAACGTGCTCGCGACGCGGGCCAGCGAAAAGCAGTTCCAGGCGGTAAAGAAGAAGATTCGCGGCGTCGAGTACCGCGAACTGGCGCGCGCGATCGTGCTGCAGAAAGATCCCACGAATTATGGCAAGGGCGTGATCGCCGTCGTTTCGGCGGGAACCAGCGATATTCCGGTCGCCGAAGAGGCGGTGGTCACTGCCGAACTGATGGGAAATGAAGTGCAGCATCTGTACGATGTGGGAGTCGCGGGCATACACCGGCTGCTGGCGAATCGCGAGAGTCTCACCAAGGCTCGCGTCGTAATCGTTTGCGCCGGGATGGAAGGTGCGCTGCCCAGCGTGGTCGGCGGGTTAGTCGGAGTTCCCGTGATCGCCGTGCCCACCAGCATCGGGTATGGAGCGTCCTTCAAAGGCATGGCGGCGCTGCTGGGAATGCTGAATTCCTGCGCATCGAACGTGAGCGTGGTTAATATCGATAACGGATTTGGAGCGGGTTACGTGGCGTCGCTGATCAACCGCTTGCCCTAGCTACTGGCCATTTTTTAAAACACGGAGCACATAATGTCAGGATCCACTCAATCGCAAGAAAGCTTTCTTTCGCGTCGCGGCTTTTTTCGCTGGGCCAGTGCGCTCGCTGGTGCGCTGGGCGTGGCGCCGCTGGTGATGTCCGCCAAAACCGTTTCTTCGCCGGCGACCTCGTCGCCAGCGGCATCTTCGGATGGTGAGGATTACTATGCGAAGCTTGGCGTTCCGACGATCATCAACGCGGCCGGTACTTATACCACGCTGACCGCTGCCTGCATGCCTCCGGAGGTTTTGGCGGCGGTGCAGAAATCTGCGCTTCATCCCGTGCGCTTGCACGAGCTGCAGCAGAAGGCGGGTGAGTACGTGGCGCGCCGCCTGAAGTGTGAGGGAGCGGTCATCACTTCGGGCGCCTCGGGAGCCATCAGTCTGGCCACCGCCGCCTGCCTGCAGTATGCCAACAACATCAACGTTACGGACATGCCTCAAGGAATCGAGGGCAAGAAGAATCAGGTCATCGTGCAGAAGGCGCATCGTTATGAATATGACCGCGCCATCTATCTCTCCGGGGCGCGCGTGACCGAGGTGGTCACACTCGACGACTACAAACGCGCATGCGACGCAGGCAACGCGGTGATGACTAACTTTTTCAACGCGGCGGAGGACGAGGATGGGATTGCCGGAAGCGCACAGATTGGCCGCGAAGAGTGGCTGCGAGTCGCGCACGAGTACAAGATTCCGTGCCATCTGGATGCTGCAGCGGACATGCCTCCCATCTCGAATCTATGGAAGTACACCGGCATGGGTTTCGACCTCGTAGCATTCTCCGGAGGCAAGGGAATGCGCGGTCCGCAAAACGCGGGACTGCTGCTTGGGCGGAAGGTCCTGACCGATCTCGCGCATGCGAACAATAATCCGGGAGACGGAATCGGCCGCGGCATGAAGGTGGCGAAGGAACAGATTGTCGGCATGGTTGCGGCGGTCGACTGGGTTCTCTCGCACACAGAAGAATCGATGCAAGGCGATTACCAGAAGCGGGCCGATCTAATCGCCGCTGCCGTGAAGGGCATCCCTTCGGTCAGGACGGAGACGGTGGTGCCCAGGATCGCGAACCATGTTCCTCATCTGCTAGTACGCTTCGACCCGGCAGTCACGGGCGTCACCACTGCTCAGATCGTCGAAAAGTTGCGCGCAGGTACGCCTTCGATTGAACTGAATCCGAACACCGGCCAAAAACCCAACCAGGGCATCCCGGCGGACGCAAACACGCTGGTGGTTGGAGTCTGGATGCTGCAGCCTGGCGAAGATGCGATCGTAGGCGACCGAATTCGCGCGGCGCTCACGAGAAAAGCGTGATAGCAATGTTGCCACTACGGTCAGTGAGTGCTATTTCGTCAACTACAGATGCAGGGTGCTGCATTTAGCGACTCGACAAAAGGCCGACCTCGCGGCCAGCCTCTGAGTTGTGGCTGCCGCCGCTATAGGCCCTTTACCATCGAGCAGTGGGTCGAAGCCGTTTTCCATGTGCCGGAATCATTGAGCCAGGTGTCGCTGCAGATAACGGTTCGCGCCCGGTGCTTGCCCTGGAGTTCGGCATCGTAGGTGAAGGTGTAATGCGATACGGCGGCGTTCGGGCCGAAGGTGGCCACCTTCACGTCACTGATGTTGCCACTTTTCCACTTGCTTGTCTTGTTCTGCAAATCCTTGACGAAGTCCTCTTTGCTTTGCCAATCGCCCCAGCTGTTTCCCGCGACGAATCCGTCCGCCAGATGCTGCTGAGCCCATGAGGCGTCGTTTTTCATCTGTGCATCCCTGGACTCCTGCTGCAGTTGCTTGATCTGGTCGGCGACGTCGCCGGTCTGGGCGTTAAGGTTGAGGCAGAGAGCCAGGAAACAGAGCAGGCTGATGGCAATAGCGATTCTTGTTGTCAATGTGTTATGTCCTCCGTAGAGCGGCAATGATTTGACTGCTTTTAAACCTTAGCCTTCAGACGTCCTAGAGACTGAGCGATAGTGATCACAACGCAACAATGCGGGTCTGAAGGCAGTGAAGCCATTTCATTGAGGGGCTCTGAGCGTAATAACGAAAATTTGTGCAATTTTGAACAGACGCTCATTGCCAGTCTCAACATACTGATTGTGAGCAGAACTCGGGGGAGGGCTGTTCAAAACTTACGTCCTGCAGACCAGAGGAGGAGTATGCGTCGAATCGCTTTAACGGCACTTGGTTTCGCTCTGCTGTCATCCGCAGTCCCGTTGTTCTCGCAAACGAATGCAACCACAGAGAAGACACTCGAGAGTAATGAAAAAGCAGGCTGGCAAGCGTGGAAAGACCATGATGCAAAACTGGCAGTAGCGTGGTTCACCAACGACTCCACAAGCATCGCTGATGGCGGGGTATTCAAGGGCAAGGAGCAGCTTGAGAAAAGTATTACGGACGCGAGATGTGTGGTCAACAGCTTCTCGTTATCCGATTTTTCCTATATGTGGCTCGACAAAACCACGGTCGTCATGACCTACACGGGCACGCAGGACGCGACTTGCGACGGCAAAAAGCAAGGGGGAAAGGTTTTCGCCACGTCGATCTGGCAGAAGAAAGGCGGCAAATGGTTGTCACCATTCCACCAGGAAACCGAAGCAGGCAGCATGTAGGTGGGTGACGAAAATTCGCACCTAAGTTCAGACGGAGCCTGGGTGGGCCAGGCTAGAATCTAGGGCAACTCGGGAATTAACTATTGCTAACCGCGCGATTTCACTCAAAACCTCTGTGACAGCATAATGAGTGCTTTGGGGATGTTTCAATAGTTGAGGATTACCGTTCGCGGTCCTTACGGATTTGCGTAGTATGTGATAGTCCGATAAGTAACTTGATAAAGCTTCGCTGGCTTGCTGTCTGTTGCGGCCCAGATTTGCTGTTCAAGCCAATTCCCGTGTTCATCTTCATGCAGGTATTGGAAGGTGGTTTCACCCAGCAGTTTCCCGGACCAGTCGTAGGTTGTGGTCGCGACCTCCCTTCCGGCTGTGTCATGGCGGGTTGATATCTTCCTGTAGTCGCCCGTGGGCGGCTCCTCGACAAATTCGAGCAGTCGGTTGTTCGCGTCGCTCGTTTGATACCAGTCTCCGTAAATATCGTCGCCTGCCGGTAAAAATAGCGGGGGCTGGGGAGATGCCCGGTAATGCGCATGTACGACCCTCGTGCCATCCGGTTTCACGGTGCTTTCTTCAAAAGAACCGTCCGCAAATCGCTCAATCATCGAAATACCTCCGTCCCTGGCCCTTGTCGTTGAGACGGTCGACTTTCCCTTCTTCACAGGAGAATCGTTAGCGGTTTTGGCAGTAAGTATGCCGTTGCTATCGTAGCTGTCAGTCTCAGTCACAGCCCCTTCGGAGTTGTATAGCCGTAAGTGAAACCCTCCGTGAAAACACCCTTAACTGAATCGCGTAAGCCGCTCATAGCCGCTGTGTTGGCAACGGTCGGCTGCTCGCAAAAGGAGAATTGTGAGAAGAGGCGCAGGAGAACTATCACTGCGAATGACGCCGGTCGTGGCATTAGCAAATACCCGTTCCCCAACATTTTACGTTTACCAGAGTGGTTTTTGCCTTTGTAGGTGTTGAAAACAGCGGTTACACTCAGAATTCCTGTTCCCGCCATTTTGAGTGATATGGGGCTTTGCAACAACTAGGCCGACGGCCACAATTCCACGACGATTCCATAGTGCCGCAATATTTTCAGCAACTTTATTCGGTTCGCTTGAATACGCGGTAGATCTTTTCTTGATCCGATCACCCCAACATCCGAAACGGCTACGACTAGGCCATACGGCCAAGCCGAATCAGGCAAACGCTCCAGTACGTCTGGGACTGATTCGGCCGGGATACCACGAGCCGCAGGCGTGACTCCGACGACCTCTATCCCTTCCGGCCGAACAAACATCTTAGGGTTCTGCCAACCTTGGCCATCTCGTATCGCCAGATACTTCTTTGGATCGGCCTTCGGGATTCGATTAGGCAACGGCAGGAATGTTTGCGCCAGAGAAATCATCGCCACCGATTGAGCGATGCAGATGACAACGGGGATTACTGCTCTCGATGCACTCATCGGAAATTCACATCGCAATCCGACGAAATCTTAGCACCGACTGGTTCACCGGCTCTAACGAGAACGCCCAACTTGCACCGAGCGAAACAATCGCTCCTAGAGAGTGCGGATGGAAGGATGGCGACAGTGGCGACTCGGCGGGAGTAAAACCTTGTCTAATAAAAACCAAAATCCGACTTGACTCCGACCGGCCTTCTCATGGAAGGCCATTTCGCTCAATTCGACTTCTTGCGATCACTTTCATGCCCTTGAGCACACGCCGCCTCGAAAATGAAAAGGCGCGGCTTTCGCCGCGCCCTTCCCAGCGCTGATTGAAGTTACGACTTGTCTACGACCAGCTTGTTGTCAACCGAGAAAGCGCCGAAGACTTGCCCGGCTCGGATTCCGGCCACGTTCTTGTCCATCGCGCTGTCCACCGCGCCATAGAGCGTCACGTGCCCATTGGCCACGATGATGCGAATTGGATGCGCCGGATCCATGGCGTACTTGCTCAACACAGGGTCACGATAGATCGCCTGCATCGCCCGGACCCTGATCCCGTCATCGAACATTGAAGTCGGTGCGACCGAGATGTTCTCGACCACGTCTTTCACTCCAGGCATGTTGGCGATCTCGGCAAGCGCCTCCTCGCGTCCCACGCCCGTGCGATCCTGGCCCTCCACGGTGACAACGCCGTCTTTCACTCCGAGTGCGAAGTAATCGAAAGTGTTGTCATATCCCACGCGCACGTAGGTCAGCTTGGTCGCCAGCTTCTGCTCGAGTTGCGCGTCCGGAACATCCGGGCCCGCGACCGTAACCAGATTGCGGACGCCCTGCACGTGTCCAATCTTGCGCGCCAGTTTGGCGGCATCCAGCTTGCGCTGGTACAGATCGACAGTGCCGGTCAGAGTTACGATGCCGTCTTCGACGCTCGCCTTCACATCGCGGAACTGCTTCTTCGAACTCAGCTTTTGTGCAACCGCATTCTGCACCTGATTGTCATAGCGCGCCGCTGCGCCCGTATCGGCGAACAGCGCGACACTCAGCAGGGCCACCGCTACCAGCGCTCCTGCCGTATTCTTCATGCTTTTCATAGGTCACCTCCTGACCCATTGACGAATCTTTACGAATTAACTGCTTGGTTAATTGATTCGATGCCGGAAGGCTCGAACAAGATGCATGTGGCGAGTGCCTCGGGAATAGAACAAGTGCAGTTAAGTCTTGCATTTAGACCCGCAACTTTCCCGGGCGCAGAGGGTTGCCGGAGGCTTGAAACTTGAAACTTGAAACTTGAAACTTGAAACTTGAAAAAAGAAAATAGGAACAGTAAGGAGAAAAACAGGGCTCAGGGGTGAGGGATCGGGTCGCGCTCTCGCATTCCGGCGCCACAAACAAAGGTAATCAGACCCGCATCATTTTTGCATCACTCCATTTCAGGATTACCCTCGTAACTTTCCGCCCGGTACTCCCCGTTCTACGCTGAAACCTGCGATCTGGAGGGGGATTCGCAATGGGCGATAGTGTCCGCCAGCCCGCGCGGGCCAGTTTGGTTCGTGCGGAAAAGCTGCAAAAGGCTCTGCAAGCGGGAGCCCCGCCCTCCTTTGTCCCCACCGAGCTCTCACCCGGCAGCATTCCCTGCTCAGAGATTTCCTGTTCCATTCCTATTTCCCTGCCCCCCGCCAGCGACTCTGCCTCGCAACTGCATTTCTTCGAGCAAATGTTCCAGGCCTCGCCGGATGCGCTCAGCATTGCCGATTGCGCGCATCGCGTGCTCTGGGCCAATGAAACATTCCTCAGCGTCTTTGGCTACACGTTGCCTGACGTAATCGGACATTCTCTGGAAAACCTGGTTGTGCCATCGGACCGACTGGCGGAATCGAAGTGGGTGCATGAGGTGCTCGCCCGCGGAGAACGCGTCACCCTGGAGACCAAGCGTAGAAAGAAAGACGGCACGCTGGTGGATGTTTCGCTTTCCTGTGCCCCGCTTTTGCGGGAAGGAAAAACCGTGGGTTTTTATGCGGGGTATCGGGACATTTCCGACCGCAAGCGCGTGGAGGCGCTGAGTTCCGCGCTTTACCGCGTCGCCGAGAAGAGCAGCAGCGCGCACGATCTGCAGCAGTTCTTTGCGGCGGTGCACAGTATCATCGACGAGTTGATGTACGCGCGAAATTTCTACATTGCGTTATACGACCCTGCGACCGACACGCTGTCCTTCCCCTATTTCGTCGACGAGCGGGATGGCGCCCCGGCCCCCAAAAAACTCGGACGCGGCCTGACCGATCACCTGATCCGCACCGGAGAACCGCTGCTCGCAACTCCCGAAGTGCTGCAGGCCATGGAAAGCCGCGGAGAAGTCGAGCGCAATGGCGCGCGCTCTCTCGATTGGATGGGAGTGCCGCTCAAGGTAAACAGTCACACCTTCGGCGCTCTGGTGGTACAGACGTATTCGAAGAACATCCGCTACGGCGAGCGCGACAAAGAGATTCTGACCTTTGTGGCGAGGCAACTGGCGAGCGCGGTCGAGATCAAGCGCAACGAGCAGGCTTTGCGGCGTTCTGAGTCGCGCTACCGCTCGCTGGTCCAAAGTTCGGTGTACGGAATTTATCGCTCCAGCCTGGAAGGGCGCTTCCTCGACGTCAATCCGGCACTGATCACGATTCTGGGCTATGGCTCGGCGGAAGACGTGTTGCTGCTCGATCCGGAAAAAGATGTGTTCGCCAATCCCGCGGAACATGTGCACCTGATCGAGGAATTCCGTCGCACCGGGCGCCTGGACGGCATGGAAGTGAAGTGGAAAAAGAAAGATAAAAATGTAATCACGGTACGAATCAGCGGTCGAGCCGTGAGCAGCGCTGATGAACCCGCGGATGTGCTGGAAGCAATAGCCGAGGACGTCACCGATCGGCGGGCGCTCGAAGAGCAGTTCCGACAGGCCCAGAAGATGGAAGCCGTCGGCCGCCTCGCGGGCGGCGTCGCCCACGACTTCAATAATCTGCTGATGGTTATCAGCGGATACGCCGAAGTACTTCTGGCGAAGCTGGCGCCTGACAATCCTCTGCATGACAAGGGCAAGGCGATCCAGCAGGCTGCCGACCGTGCCACTACCCTGACCCGGCAGTTGCTTGCGTTCAGTCGCAAGCAGCTCCTGGAGTTGAAGGTGGTCGATGTAAATGCCATTGTCCAGGATATGGAACGCCTGCTGCGCCCGCTCATTGGCGAAAATGTGGAACTCATCACTATCCTTTCGCCATCAGCAGTGCACACGCGGGCCGATGCGGGGCAGCTCGAGCAAGTGCTCATGAACCTGGTTGTAAACGCCAAAGATGCCATGCCTGCTGGCGGCAAGCTCACCATCCAAACGCAAATCAGCGCTGTGGATGGACATCATCGCGGAGAGCAACAATTCATTCGGCCCGGCAAATACGTCCAACTCTCGGTCAGCGATACCGGTATGGGTATGGACAAAGAGACGCAGTCGCGAATCTTCGAGCCTTTCTTTACCACCAAGGAGAAGGGCAAAGGCACTGGGCTCGGCCTCTCCACTGTGTATGGCATCGTCAAGCAAAGTGGAGGTTATGTGATGGTGCAGAGCGAGCTCGGGCACGGCACCACGTTCCACATTTACCTGCCGCAGGTGGACGGAGCTGCGGAGAAGCAGTCGGCCCCGGTGCCGGATGCCTCCTTGGGTGGAACCGAAACCCTCTTGTTGGTAGAAGATGAAGAATCGGTTCGACAACTCGTGCGAGACACCCTCGAGGCCAAAGGCTATCGAGTGTTCGAAGCGGCGAGCGGAGAAGCAGGATTAGCCGTGGCGGATGGTTTTGAGGGCAACATTGATCTGGTGATCACTGACGTGGTCATGCCCGGCATCAGCGGCCGAGAACTGGTTGAGCAACTGGCGAAGTCTCGCCCCACTACCAAGGTTCTTTATCTTTCCGGTTACACCGAAGATGCAATTTTGAGTGACGGCTCGATTGAGCAAGGCACCGCGTTTTTGCAAAAGCCTTTCAGCCTGCAGAGCCTCGCCCGAAAAGTACGAGAAGTGCTCGGATAATCCATCCCGATTTCAAGGCAGTCGAGCTGCGCTCGACCGGACAGCCGATGGCGGCTGTCCCTACATACCCCGCTGAAACTTTTCTGCCACCCGGGCGTCCTATACTTGAAACTAATAGAAGAGGCACGCTTCCTAGCCGGTCGGGGTTTCCATGCTTATTAAGAAGTCAACAGATATCCGTTCCTCCGAAATCACTCCAAAGAACGTTTACTTGAACCGCCGCACATTTCTGGCAGGTGCCGGCATGGCGGGAGCGGCTGGTCTTCTGAGCGTCGGCTTGCGAGAAACGATTGCTCCTTCGATGACAGCTCTGGCGGGAAATAAGATTGATGGCATCAAGAAGAGCCCGCTGAGCACGACCGAGACAATTACCCCTTACAAAGACGTCACGCATTACAACAATTATTACGAGTTCGGGACTTCGAAAGATGAGCCCGCCGAGCTCGCCAAGAATTTCCGCACGCGGCCGTGGAAGGTCAAGATCGATGGCCAGGTAGAGAAGAAGCAGGAACTCGACATCAATACCATTCTGAAGATGGCGCCTCCGGAAGAACGCATCTACCGCCATCGTTGCGTAGAGGGCTGGTCGATCGTGGTTCCCTGGGTGGGATTTTCGCTGAGCGAACTGATCAAGCGGGTCAATCCGACCAGCAAAGCTAAGTACGTAGAGTTCACCACGCTTCTTGACAAGCAACAGATGCCCGGCCAGCAGCGGGATGTGCTGGAATGGCCGTACGTAGAAGGATTGCGCATGGACGAGGCTATGCATCCGTTGGCGCTGCTTTGCTTCGGAATGTATGGAGAGGAACTCCCCAACCAGGATGGCGCGCCGCTGCGGATTGTGGTGCCCTGGAAATACGGTTTCAAGTGCGCCAAGGCAATCGTGCGCATTCGCTTCACGGAAAAGCAGCCGATGAATACTTGGAACATTTCCGCTCCCCAGGAGTACGGCTTCTATGCCAACGTGAATCCCAACGTCGACCATCCGCGCTGGAGTCAGGCCAAAGAACGCCGTCTGGGCGAATTCACCAAACGGCCAACCTTGATGTTCAACGGATACGATCAGGTCGCGAGCCTTTACAGCGGAATGGATTTGAAGAAGAATTTTTAGGAGCAGGCCTCGAAGCCCCGATCTGACGCCCGTTTCCATGCTGCGCTATATCAAACCCGTGATCTTTCTGGCCTGCCTTGCGCCGCTTGCCCGACTCGTCTGGCGAGGCCTGCACGCCGACCTCGGAGCGAATCCGATTGAGGCCATTACGCACGGCACCGGGGATTGGACCCTGACGTTTCTTTTGATCACGTTATCCATCACCCCACTTCGCAAGTTCACGAGACAGTACTGGATCATTGGCTTGCGCCGCATGCTGGGGCTGTTCGCCTTTTTTTATGGCTGCCTGCACCTGATGACGTACGTGTGGCTGGACAAATTCTTCAACGTGCATGAGATGCTCGCCGACATCGCCAAGCGCAGATTCATCACTGCAGGCATGACCGCCTTCGCCCTGATGATTCCACTCGCGCTCACTTCCACAAAGTGGTCGATTCGCAAGCTGGGTGGGAAAAGATGGCAGGCGCTGCATCGGCTGATTTACTTCAGCGCCGCGGCGGGCGTGATTCATTACATCTGGCTGGTCAAAGCCGACTTGAGACGGCCGCTGGAGTACGGGTCTGTACTCGCGCTGCTGCTATTGATCCGCGTGCTGCTGTGGACAAAAACGAAGTTCGGCAGCATCGAGAAGCGCGAACTCTCGCAAGTCTAAATTCACAACAACAAGAATGCTGCGAGGCTCCGTGAGATCCCCGCGAGCCGAGGCGGTGTCCCTGCACACATCGCCATCACGCTATTTTGTTCCAGCGCTCTTGCGCCCCACGCGGGGGAGCACGTGCTGCACCGGAACCAGCGAACTCCGGCGAACTGAGGCCTGCGCCGCGGCACTCCCCGGCGCGGCTTGCATTGCGAACGAACCCACTGCGGCAATGGTCGGATCCGCGGTAATGAAGAACGCACTCGAATTGTCCACGGGATAAAAGAACAGGTTCGGCAAGCCGGACGTGAAATTGGCCGATCCCAATCCATTGGATAGGTTGTAACTGCCATTCAGATTCACCGTCCCAGTCCCGTTGACGCCGTCATTCTGATCCGCAAGTCCCGTCATTGTCGTGCTGGTGGTTTTGAACTCGGCAAGTGCATCAAGTTCCGTGAGGCTGAATCCACTCAGATCCTCTCCAGTCAGATTGAGCGCGTAGCCTTGCGAAGCGGTCACGGCGGCACCCGGCTGTTGCGGGACCGCGACTCCGGCCGTCACTCCCCCTGAAGCATTGTCCATTTCCAGCATCAGCACGCCCGCGCTGGAAGGATAAGCCGCAAATACTGAACCGCCGACGTAGTTGCTGAACGTGACCTCGTACCGCCCGCCACCCGTCGAGCCAAACGTACCGGTGAAAGCGAACGGCTGCGCGGGATTCGTGTTGTTGTCGAGCACGCCGCCATCATTCACGTCCTCCGAGCCATTGGTGATCAGGCTTACGCCATCGGAGTCCATTAGTCCGCCAATCGCAATCAGGTCGGCGTTGGTGTCCAGTCCCGTCATGGTAAAGACCAGAGTGCCCGCGGGTATTGTCGCAGCGGGCTGATCGAAGGCATCTCCGGCGAGAATGTCCTGCCCGTCGTTCTCAATAAATTTGAGATGAGTGGCATCGATCGCATAAACGCTGAAGGTGAAAGTACCCGCAGTGGTGGTCAGAATCGCCTGGCCAGGCGCGGTTCCTGTCCCGAGTGTAACCGAGCCTGAAAGCGCCAACTGCGCTGAGGAGACGCCGTCGGCGTTTAAGTCCGCGACGCCGGAGGTAATCGTTCCTGACGAGTCGAGGGTGAAGGCTCCGGCCATCGACAGCGCGACGTTGTTGAGATCTCCACCGGAGAGCAAGAATGCGTAGGGTGACGCGGTCAACGCGGTCTGTGTAAGTGCGCCAGATTGCAGATCGATGCTTCCACTGCCCGTGCCGTTCGAGTCAAAGCGAATTACGAAGCCATGCGAGCTCGAAGTTAAGACGAAGGCAATATCAAATTCAGAGAGGATGACACTCGAGCCGTTCGCGACGAAAAGGCGAGCCAGGCCGCGTCCATCCGGCGTAATCGTATAACTGCTCTTGCTCACGAGGCTCGCCCCGGTGATTGGGCCGGAAGGATTCATGATGTCAACCGTGCCTGAAGAAATCGTCCCCTGGCTGCAACCGCAGGCCACAAACGATCCAGCCATTGTGAAGATTCCCGCGTTGTCTGAGCCCGCCACCGAAAAAGTGTAGGTGCCATTCAAAGACGAGTTGGTGAAAGCCCCCGTGGGCGGCGGTGTAGGTTTTGCGGTACCGCTGCGCCCACCGCAGCCTGCCAGCACCGCGAGTGCCGAACCTGCGACCGCAATAACGAAGTGACGCGTGAACGACATGGAATCCCCCGAGATGAAATGAGCGCGACGCCGAGGTTTGCGCCCAGGTAGCACGTGTAAGTCGACGATTCATTCAACCCCAACCGGGGTGAGAAGTCGCGCCTGCGGGGGCGAACTTTCCGCAGTTTTACGAAGCTTTACGAACTCACGGAAGTGCTTGGCCGGCGGGGCATGTACCTCAATGCACCTCTTCGAGGGCTGCGAGTTGGCGCAGTGAGTCGGCATACGGAGCCTTGGCGATGCCTCGCTCAGTGATGATGGCCGCCACATACTTGGCAGGCGTGACGTCAAACGCTGGGTTTTCTACACCCACACCATCCGGAACCATCTGCTTGCCGGCAATGTGCGTGACTTCTTTTCCATTTCGCTGTTCGATTGGAATCTTGCTTCCGTCGGGGCATTCCAGGTCCACGGTGGAAATTGGAGCGGCGACGTAGAACGGGATGTTATGTTCTTTCGCCAGCACGGCAACCGTGTAGGTGCCGATTTTATTGGCGACATCCCCATTCGCCGCAATGCGGTCCGCGCCGACCACGATCGCTCCGATCTTGCCCTGCTTCATCATGGCTCCGGCCATGTTGTCGGAGATCACCGTGGTCGGAATGCCATCCTTCATCAGTTCCCATGCAGTAAGGCGGGATCCCTGCAGGAATGGCCGAGTCTCGTCGGCATACACGTGAATCTTCTTGCCCTGCTCCACGGCAGCGCGAATCACGCCCAGCGCGGTGCCGTAGCCGGCAGTCGCCAATGCGCCGGCATTGCAATGCGTCAGCACACCGCCCGAACTGGGCATGAGTGTGGCGCCATGGCGGCCCATGGCTTGATTCGCGGCGATGTCCTCGGCATGCATCCGTTGCGCTTCCTCGATCAGAGTCTGCTTAATCTGAGGAATGGGGCGGATGCGAATGCGTTCGAACTTCTCCTGCATCCTGCGAATTGCCCAGAACAGGTTGACTGCTGTTGGCCGGGTTTTACCGATCACGTCGCAAATAGCATCGAAATCCCGCTTCAGATCGCCGGCGGATTCTGCTTGTGAGTTTTTAACCCCAAGCGCAATGCCCATGCCAGCGGCCACGCCAATGGCCGGTGCGCCGCGGACCACCATGTTGCGAATGACATCCGCCACCTGCTCGTGCGTCGTGCAGGTTACATAAACTTCTTCTGTAGGCAGCTTCGTCTGATCGATGAAGCGTACGCCCTTGTCAGTCCATTCGAGAGTCTGAATCATATTTTTTCGTAAAGACGTGGCAAGCCACGTCTCTACACCTTGTGGGCAGCGCAGCGGCTCCTGGGATTGTTCGTCACCGCGGGGCCTCCGCAAAGCTCGCAAACGTCCGCCACCGCGAAAATCGGCTGAGTATCGTCATTCTGCAACAGGTGCTGCTCGCGTACATCCCTGGCAGTAAAGATCGAGATGAATGGAGCAGGCCCGGCAGCCTTCTCGACGTTGGGTCGCCCTTTCGCTTCTTCGCGTTCCACCAGGCACATCGCGCCCACGACTTCGAATCCAAATTCACGGGCCGCTTCGATGGCCTGGACCGTGGATGCGCCGGTCGTGCAGACGTCGTCCACAATCACCACGCGAGCACCCTTTTCCCGGAAGCCCTCGATGCGCTGCCCGGTACCGTGTTGCTTCTCGGCCTTGCGGACCAGGAAGCCATCCAAATCGCCGCTGACCACCGAGACGGCCACGACGATCGGGTCTGCCCCCATCGTTAATCCCCCTATGGCGCGCGGCTTCCATCCCTGCGTGCGGATCTCTTCAGAGAACACTTCGCCCGTAAGTTTCGATCCCCTGGCGTCGAGAGTGGTCGTTCGGCAGTCGATGTAGTAGTCGCTCGTTCCACCCGACGAAAGCTTGAATTCCCCGAGCCGGAACGATTTGTGAGCCAGCGTGCTGAGCAACTTCTGCCGTGCTGAGTCCATGAAAATCTACGATAACACGCCTCCCCGCGCGGCTGGATTCGCCTCCTCTTCGTGGCACTCCTGTAACGATAAAGCCCGCTTTTTGCGGCGCTGGCGCGCGCCAAGCAGCGGCGCTGCATGTTAACCTGAAGTTTCCAGCTAATCCCCAGCAGCCACGTTTTCCGGGCTTCCCGGGACTTCAACCGAGGTATGACATTGCAGAGTGTGCTTAGGCTTTCACGGACAGTTCTTTTTCTGGCATTCACAATCACTTTTGCTCTGAGCTATGGACACGCGGAAGGCACGCGCACCTGGGAGCAATCGAAGTTCGACGAACTGGTGAAGGGCACGCAAACCGGGGTGGCCATTCGCAGCACTGGCGGCCTGGCCTTGGCGCCTTCTTTCAAGCTGCTCTACGCCACACCTTCCACCTACATCTGGGCGCTTGCCGCCGATGACGCCGGCAATGTGTATGCGGCCACAGGCTCTCCTGCCCGCGTTTACCGCATCACTCCCGACGGAAAATCAACGATCATTTTCGAGCCGCAGGAACTGCAGGTCCAGACGCTGAAGGTCAGTCCCGACGGAGTGATCTACGCCGCGACCGCTCCCGACGGCAAGGTCTATAAGATTGAACATAAGCCGGGACAGAAGTCAGACAAGAGCGAAGCAGCGAAAGCGGAATCCAAACCCGCGAGCAACGGAGCTAAGGACGCGGCCAAACCCGCGTTGGATCCGTCGTGGAGCAGTTCCGTTTATTTCGCGCCCGGGACCAAGTACATCTGGGATCTCGCACTCGACAAGTCGGGGAATCTGTACATCGCCACCGGCGACCACGGAGAGATATACAAAGTCACGCCCAAAGGCGATCACTCGGTGTTCTTCAAAAGCGATGAGACCCACATTCGCGTGCTGGCATTCGATGCGAAAGGCAATCTGCTCGCCGGCACCGATGGCAGCGGACTGGTGTATCGCATTTCTCCTGAAGGCGAAGGATTCGTCCTGTATAGCGCGCCGAAAAAAGAGATCACGGCGTTGGCTCTGGATAAGGAAGGAAACATCTATGCCGCGGGAGTGGGCGAAAAGCGGGCGGGTTCAGGCGCGCCATCTCCCGCAGGGCCGTCGATGCTGATCACCATGGGACCGAATACTACGTCTGTCCCCGGGGCAATGCCAGGAGGCCAGGTGCCGACAACCCCGAGCACCATCAACCTCGGCGCGTTTCCCGCGCCCGGAGGTGGAACCAGCGGAGGCTCCGACGTTTACCGGATTTCGGTCGATGGTTCGCCGTTGCGCATCTGGAACTCTCGCGAGGACATCGTCTACGCGCTGGCCTTCGACTCGCATGACAAGTTGCTGGCGGGCACGGGAAACCGCGGTCATGTTTTCGCGATCGACGGAGACGATCAATTTTCCGATTTGCTGAAGGCTCCCGCATCGCAGATTACCGGATTTGCCAAGGCTCCAAATGGCGCGCTGTACGCCGCTAGCAGCAACCTGGGTAAGCTTTTCGTTCTCGGCCCCGGACCCGAAAACCAGGGTTCGTATGAGAGCGATGTTTTCGATGCCAAGATTTTTTCGCGCTGGGGCCGTGTCGAGTTTCGCGGCACAGGCAATGTTCAAGTTCTGGTTCGTAGCGGCAACGTGGACAACCCCGATCGCAACTGGAGCCCATGGAAAGAAGTAGACCTGAACAAGGATTCCGAGATGGCAGTTCCCCCAGCACGGTATGCGCAGTGGAAGACCATTCTGCATGCCGGAAGTACGCGTCCTGAGGTGGATACGGTCGTTCTCAACTATCTCCCCAAGAACGTCGCGCCCGACATGGATGACGTCACGGTGCAGCCGGGACTTCGCTATCAGCCGCTTCCGAAGACCACAGGATCGAATCTCGGAACCGATCTCAGCGGATCTTCGGGCGCGCATTTCGATTCGCCGGTTCCCAGCACGCATGATCGTGACTCCATCGGCGTGAAATGGAGCGCGCACGACGACAATGACGATCAAATGGTCTATTCCGTGTACTACCGCGGCGATGGCGAGGGGCAATGGCTGTTGTTGAAAGATGATGTGACCGACAAGGCCTATTCCTTCGACGCCAGCCTGCTTCCCGATGGCGGTTACACGATTAAAGTTGTTGCCTCTGACGCTCCCTCGCACTCTCCCGGGGAAGCGTTAACGGCGTCGCGAGAGAGCCGCAGGTTCGAAGTGGATACCTCTCAGCCGCGCATTGAGAACCTTGCTGCGTCTGTAGAGAGTGGAGCGATTCACGTGCGCTTCCGCGCTGAAGATGGATTCTCCGCGATCAAGCGCGCCGAATACTCCGTGGATGCCGGTGACTGGAAGTACATCGAGCCCGTGGGCCAGATCTCGGATGCGAGAATGGAAAGCTACGACTTCAAGGCCGAGCTGGATCCCGCCAAAGATGCTGGTTCGCAGCATGTGGTCGTGGTTCGAGCCTATGACAAGTACGACAACATGGGAACTGCGAAAACAGTATTGGGCGGCGGCGCAACAGCCAAGAAGTAAAGTCGTTCCACCCTACTCGACGGCAAGATAGATGTAGCGGAAGATAAACAGCACCGTCAGAATCCAGATCACCGGACTCACTTCGCGAAATTTGCCCGCGGCGACTTTTACCAGCGTGTACGAAATTAATCCCAAGCTCAGTCCCGTAGCGATGCTGAAGGTCAGAGGCGTCGCGAGCAGGGTTACGAACGCCGGGATCGCTTCGGTGAACTCAGCCCATTGGACGCGCCCGATGGATTCCGTCATGAGTGCGCCCACGACGATCAACGCGGGCGCGGTTGCGAAACCGGGAATCGCTGCGGCCAGCGGCGCAAAGAATGCTGCCATGAGAAACAGGGCCGCGACTACCACGTTGCTCAGGCCCGTTCTCGCCCCGGCTGCCACTCCTGCGGCACTCTCGATGTAGCTGGTCACAGTAGACGTGCCGGTGACCGCGCCAAAGATCGAACCCACGGCATCGGAGACCAGCGCGCGGCCCACGCGCGGAATCTTGCCGTCCTTCACGAACCCGCCCTGCTCGCAGACTCCAACCAGCGTTCCCACATTGTCGAACAAATCGACGAATAGAAAGATGAACACGATCTCGGCGAGGCCCAGGTGCAGCGCGCCGCGAATGTCCAACTGAAGCCACGTCGCACCGGGATGGGGCCATGAGAAGATCGCTTTCGGCCAACTCGACATTCCGCGCAGAATCCCCAACAGGGTCGTTCCCAGAACTCCGATCAGGATCGCTCCAGTGATTTTGCGCGTCATCAGAATCAGAATGATCCCAGTCCCACACAGGCCAGCTGCGCTTCGTGATTCCGCAAGTTTCCGAGGCTCACGAAAGTCGCCGGGTTCGCCACCACCAGGTTGGCGTTGCGCAATCCTACGAATGCGATGAACATTCCAATCCCGCCCGCGGTGGAGTGCTTCAGGCAATCGGGAATGCCATTGACGATCTGCTCGCGCACGCGCGTTACAGTAAGAATCAGGAACACCACGCCGGAGAGAAAGATGACTCCCAACGCGGTTCGCCATGGCACATGCATCTGCAGGCAGACCACGTAGGTGAAGTACGCGTTCAGCGACATGCCGGGCGCCAGCGCGATGGGATAGTTCGCGTACAATCCCATGACCAGCGTTGCCGCGGCCGAGGAAATGCACGTCGCGAACACTACGCCATCGATGGGGACTCCCGCCTGCGAAAGAATCTGCGGATTCACCACCACGATGTAGGCCATCGTGATGAAAGTGGTTAAACCGCCCAGCAGTTCGCCGCGGACGCTGGTCTGGTTTTCCTTTAGCCGGAAGAGGGCTTCGATCAAAGGGATCCTTGTGTGCGTGAGAGCGAACATTCTACGGCATCAGGCTCGCCGCTACGGAATGGAATTCGGCGACGATTCCGCGTCAGGAATCACGTAGGGAGACTCTCGCGGGCAGCCTCGTTGTCGGTGGCGCCTTGCAGCGTTTCGGGCGTAATCGCATGCAAGTCTCCGGCACGCCGCAGTTCCGGGAACCACCAGGCCCACAGCGCGATGACAACCAGGGTCCCAACTCCGCCGAGAATGACCGCGGGCACGGTGCCCAACCACTGCGCCGTGATTCCGGATTCAAACTGGCCGAATTCATTCGATGTCCCAATGAAGATCATGTCGACGGCAGTGACGCGGCCGCGCATTTCGTCCGGTGTCGCCAACTGCGTGAGTGTGGCCCGGATGATCACACTGATCATGTCGCTGGCTCCGAGCAAGAAGAGAGCGACGAGCGAAAGAATAAGGCTGCGCGAGATTCCGAAGACAATCGTGAACACTCCGAATCCGGCAACCGCCCAGAGCAGCGTTGGGCCGGATTTTCCCCGCAACGGCCGGTGCGCCAATAACACTGCCATGACCGCCGCCCCCACTCCGGGCGCAGTGCGGAGCAATCCCAGTCCCCACGGTCCCGTGTGCAGGATCTCTCTCGCGTAAACCGGAAGCAGCGCTACCGCGCCCCCGAGCAGCACGGCAAAAAGATCCAGCGAGATTGCGCCCAGAATCAGCTTCTTGTTCCAGATGTAGTGCAGGCCCGCGAACACCGTCTTCATCGTCATTGGCTCGCGGGGCCGGGCCTTCACTTCCGGCTTGATGCGGAAGGATGAAATGGTCGCGCCGATGCCGGTAATCATCGCGATGAGGTAAACCGCGGAAGGCCCGTGGAATGCGGCATAAACAATGCCCCCGAACGAGGGGCCAAGAATCGTCGCCGCCTGGAAGATACTGGCGTTCCATGCCACCGCGTTGGGAAAGTGCTTTTGCGGAACCAGTTGCGGCAGAATCGAGCGGCTGGCGGTCGAATTGAACGACCGAACGATTCCAATCAGCACCAGCACCACATAGATCGCGCGCATTGAGGGCACGCCTCGCTCGGTGAGCCACAGCAGCAGAGCGAAGCAAACCGCGTAGCCCGCATAGCAGACCGACAGAACCTTGCTGCGTTCAAAGCGATCCGAGGCATGCCCCGAGATGGGGAAGAGCAGAATTGCCGGCAGAAATTGTGCCAAGCCGACGTATCCCAGATCGAGGGGCCGCTTGGTGATTTCGTAAACCTGCCAGCCCACGGCCACCGCTTGCATCTCGACCGCAGAGACGATGAGGAACCGGGCGACCTGGAAGAGCACGAATCCGGGATGAGTAAACGCGGCGCGTCCGGCCCTGGCGTCGTCGTTGGCGGCCATAAACTAATGTGACATAGAAAAGCAGAATTGTGTGCGGGGGTAAGATGCTCGACGAAAGTCGCTACGCAAGCACCGGAGCATTCGCGACCCCTACCGTCCCGAAGACTCGCCGGTAGCGTTCAATCTCGTCTTCCGGACCGAGCGCTTTCGCGAAATTATCGGAAAGCTTCACTGCCGGCCTGCCCTCCGCGCTGGAAACCTTGCAGATCAGGCTAATGGGATCGAAGCCGGCCCCATCGTTCGGATTGCAGCCGCGGAAATCGTTGGTGAGCAGCGTTCCCCAACCGGCGCTGAAACGAATGCGGCGCCCTGGCGTCCACTTGCTCGCTTCATAGAAATCCGTGGCGCTGCGAAAGTCGCTGGGGCGCACGCCTTTTCCGAGCTTTCCGCCAAAGTACGCGTGCAGCCCGAGAATGATCTCCACGTCCAGCGTGTCGGACGCGATCAGGAGTTTGTCGCGGGGATCTCTTCCGCCTTCGCTCAGCCAGTCAATGTATTCATCCCCCGCGACATACGGATCCTTGCTGTCGACGCGCTGCCCGGTCCAATCGGCGACCCAGTCGGGCGCGCCTGCCAGGAATTGTGTCGTTCCAAAAGTGTCGGGGAGCATGACCAGCAACGCCCCTTCATACGTCTGTTGCCACAGCTCCAGCACGCGATACTGCGACGCTTTCAATTCTTCATTGTCATTTGCAAGCGCCGCCATGACCATGGGGATTTCGTGTGCGTTGGTTCCGATCGCCTCCAAGTCGTGCTTGTAGGCCAGGAACGTGTTCGAGGTTCCAACGAAGTTACTTCCCAGGTTGGCTGCCATCGCTTCGACCACATATTCCTGCCAAAGAAAACTATGCCGCCGCCGCGTTCCGAAATCGCCCACACTCAAATCCGGAACGCCACGCAGCCGCACAATCTTGCTCCACAATTTAGTCTTGGCGCGCGCGTAAAGAATATCGAGACCAAATTCGCTGAGCGTTTTCAGTTGCGCGCGGGTTTTCAGCTCGTCGAGGATCGCCAGAGAATAGAGTTCCCACATCGTGGTCTCGACCCATGTACCCTCGAAAGTCAGGTGAATTTGCCCGTCGCGCACGCGCAGATCGTAATCCGAAAGCCGGAAATCGCGCTCCAGCCACTCCAGGAATCCCGGTTCGAAAATTCCACGGCGTCCATAAAACGTGTTGCCCGCCAGCCATACCAACTCGGATTTGCGGAAACTAAGCCCCCGCACATGCTGCAACTGCATTTTCAGTTCATCAATGTGGATCAGGTCCGCCACGCGCACGGCGGGGTGCCGGTTGAAGAGCGAAAAAGTCACGCGCGTCTTCGGGAAGTGCTTCCAGATGAACTGCAGCATCAGCAGCTTGTAGAAGTCCGTATCCAGCAGGGACCGGATCACCGGATCGAGTTCCCAGTTGTGGTTATGCGCGCGTTCGGCGAAGTTAATGATCATCGAAAGGGATTGGCCCTCAAGAGACTATAAAGCGAACAAAGCCTAGACACCAGCAAGCGGCCAGTAGCAGTCCTCGGCTACATCTTCCGTTGAGCATACCGGACATGACCGTTAGTGCAGTTTCGATCTGGAATCCTTGATGCATAATCAAATCGCCCGAAGGCTCCGCCCGGAGAACACCGATGAAACCCTTTGCCCTCGCCTTTTGCTTCTTGCTTCTCAATATCACCACCAACGCTCAACAGAGCAGGCCACCCGCAGATGATTCCGCTGCCGTACGCCTAACGGTCACGAACTACATCGAGGCGTATTACACGGGCGACGTTCGCCGCCTGGAGCAAACCTTGCACCCCCACTATCTGAAGCATCTCATTCATGGCGACATTCCGATGCGCGAGAGAACAGGTGCGAAAATGCTGCAAGAGGTTCGTGCTCAGGGTCCTGCCGATCTTCCCCAAACGAGCAAGACTGAACAAGTCAGCGTGCTCGATATTGCGGGAAGCATCGCCTCCGCCAAACTCGTGACCCCTGGCTGGGTGGATTACATGACATTGGAGAAGGTCGGTGGGGAGTGGAAGATACTGTCCGTGGTCCAGAGAATCAACGACTGAGCCGGCTGCTTCTTGCGCCCGCAATTGCAAGCGAGATACCGACGCCGCCGGTCACACGTCTAAGTCAGCGTGACTTCAGAACGTGGGGCTTTCACACATTTCAGACGGCATTCCGGAAGTGCTGTGCCGTGTAGAATGCTGCTTGCCTTCGTGATTTCAGGGAAAATCAGATTCATAGCGGCAGCAGTACCCGCCACGCTGTTGCTCAGCCAGCTGCTTTTTGCGGCGCCTCCTGTGATTCACATCCCTCGCGTCGAAACTGCGCCCACCCTGGCCGACTTCGAAGGCATGCATCCCGTTTCCCGCCTCGCCGAACGCATGCTGAAGGTCACCGGCTTTATCGCGCGCGAGCCAGCCGACGGCGCCCAGCCCACGCAAGATACGGACGTCTACCTCGCGTACGACGCGCACAATCTGTACGCCGTTTTCGTTTGCTGGGATAAAGAGCCCGACAAAATCCGCGCCCGCATGACCCGGCGGGAGGATATCTTCTCCGACGATTCCGCCGAGATCATGATCGACACTTTCAACGATGCCCGCCGCGGCTACACCTTCGCCGCCAACCCTCTGGGCATCCAGTGGGACGCGCTCTGGACTGAGGGCTCCATCGGCAAAGGACTGCCGCTTGACTTCAGCGGCTTTGATTCTTCCTTCGATACCGTGTGGAACTCCGAAGGCCGCCTGACCGGACAGGGATATCTCCTGCTGATGTCGATTCCCTTCAAGAGCCTGCGCTTTCCCAACACTGACCCGCAGCAGTGGAGGATTATTCTCAACCGCAGCATTCCCCGCACGAACGAGAACCTGTTCTGGCCTCGCATTACCAATCGCGTTCAGGGACGCTTCAATCAGGCGGCCACGGCCACCGGACTCGAGATGTCGCGCGTCCGCAACATTCAGCTGATTCCTTATGGACTGCTGCGCGGATTCCGCGATATCGACCAGCGCGATCCCGCCAATCCTTTTTTTGAAAGCCGCACCCTCCAGCCGGAGGTCGGCTTGGACGCCAAGTTCATTCTGCACGACAGCTTCGTGCTGGATGCGACGGTGAATCCCGACTTCAGCCAGATTGAGTCCGACCAGCCGCAGATCACCGTCAACCAGCGCTTCGAAGTGTTCTTCCCGGAGAAGCGCCCGTTCTTCCTGGAAAACAGCAACTACTTCACCACGCCGATCAATATGGTCTTTACGCGCCGCATTGCCCACCCAGAGTTTGGACTTCGTCTGACGGGCAAGAGCGGGCCTTGGGCTGTGGGATTGATGGCCAGCGATGATCGCGCTCCCGGCGAGGTGCTGCCGGCCACCGATCCCCACGCGGGAGAGCGCGCGACCTTTACCATTGCCCGCGTCAGCCGCGATATTTTCGAACAATCGAACATCGGGGCGACTTATACCGACCGCGAGTTCGCCGGCGGATACAACCGCGTCGGCGGTGTGGACGCGAATCTTAAGCTCACGCAGAATTGGCGCCTGCAAGGGCAAGCGGTCACCAGTTCCACCCTCGATGTAATCTCGGGAACGCGCTCAGCCGGACCGGGCTACAAGGCCGATCTCGAACGCATCGGACGCAACTTCAACCTGCAGTCTCTCTATGCGGATTACAGCCCGGGCTTCGTCACCGAAACTGGCTTTGTCAATCGCGTGGACATTCGCGAGCAGATGACCAACGCGAGCTACTATTTTCGACCGGAAGGAAAATTTCTGATCTCTTACGGCCCCACCCTGGAGCAATTCAACATCTGGGATCATCGGGGCACCGCGCTCGATTACTTCTTCTACCCCGGCTTCCGCGCGGATATGGCGCGCGGCACCTACATCAATGTCCATCCATTCGGCTACGACGATGTCCGGCTGCGTCCTCTCGACTATGCCACGCTGTCGCGGGTAACGGCCTTCCCTCAACCCTTCTGGGGCGTCGAGGCGGGCACGAGTTGGCTGAAAGAGCTGGACTTCACCGCCTTTTTCGTTTCAGGCAAGGGAGTGAACTACAATCCGGCGGCGGGTCAGGCCCCCAGCATGGGCCATGAAGACCAGGGAAATTTCACTCTGACGTTTCATGCTCGCGGGCGGCTGCGCATCGACAATGCTTACCTGATTGAGCACATCCGCCAGAACCAGCCCAGCCTGACCGCGGTCACCAACCACATCTTCCGCAGCAAGTGGAATTACCAGTTCACGCGCGCACTCTCGGCGAGAGTGATTCTGCAGTACACCTCGGTGCTGTCCAATCCGGAGATCAGCGCCTTACCGCGCACCAAGAACTTCAATGCGGATTTCCTGATCACCTACCTGGTTCATCCGGGAACGGCAATCTATGTGGGATACAACAGTGATCTCACAAATCTGAATCGCGGATTGGCCGTTGACCCAGTTACGGACTTCATCCTGACCACTCGACGCGGGTATATCAATGACGGACGGCAGTTCTTTGTGAAGGCGTCGTACCTATTTCGGTTTTAGATTGACTCACATGTATGAGTCATTTAAGCTCATGTTATGGCTAAACGGCTACAGGTCATCTTACAAGATCCGGAATATCGTGCGGTTCAGCGTGCCGCTCATGCGCAGCATATGACGATTGCGGAGTGGGTTCGGCGCGCCCTCGCTTACGCAAGGCGCCAGGAGCCCGAAGGAGACGTGGAGAAGAAGATCGAGGCCATTCGTGCCGCCGCCAAGCATGAATCCCCTACCTCCGATATCGGAACGATGCTTGCCGAGATTGAGCGTGGATACACCGCAGGTCGGCCGTGATTCTGGTCGACTCAAATATTCCGATGTATCTCGTCGGCAGTCCCGGGCCCCACAAGACCGATGCGCAGCGCATTCTCGAACGGCTTGTGATCCAGCACGAGCGCCTGGTTACAGACGCCGAAGTATTGCAAGAAATCCTCCACCGCTATTCGGCCATCAATCGGCGTCAGGACATTCAGATTGCGTTCGATGCTGTTCTCAGGGTCGTGGATGAGGTCTTGCCGGTAGATCGAAGCGCGGCAGAACGAGCGAAGCAGATCGTCCTGTCTTATCATCGATTGTCGGCCCGCGATGCTGTGCATGTCGCAATCATGGAGCAACACGGAATAGAACGCATCTTGAGTTTCGATACCGTCTTTGATGGGCTGCCTGGAGTTACCCGGCTGGGTTGATAGTTCAGAGACTATACTCCGCAGCGAGACTAAGCCTTCGCCACCACGAATTTCTGCTCTAAACGCTCGTAAACTTCTTCCGCGCGTCTGAGCGCGTGTTGCACGTTTTCACAGATATTCTCTTCCCCGATGACTTCCGCGAATTCCGCCTGATGAATCAACTGCGCCGGCTGCTCTCTCGCCCCGCATAAGATCAGGGTGCGCTTGCTCGCGTGCAGTTGTTTCGCGACTTCCTCGATGGCGAATAGACCCGTGGCATCCAGTGCGGTCATGTTCCGCAACCGCAGAATGACCACCGGGGGCAGCTTGTGCAGATTTTCTGTTACGGCAGCAATCTTGTCGGTCGCTCCGAACAGGAATGGCCCATGAATGCGGAAGATGGTTGCGTAATAAGGAATATCTTTATCCTGCAGGATGTGAACGCGCCCATCTTCCACATAATCATCCGTGACCTGCGATACCGTCGTGGTCGACGCCACCCGACTGATGAACAGCAAGGCTGCGAGAATCATTCCCGCTTCCACTGCTACGGTGAGATCGGCGAATACGGTCAGAGCGAACGTAACCAACCAGATGCTGATGTCCGTTTTCGTGAGCTTCAGCAATTGCGGGATCTCGCGCCACTCTCCCATGTTGTACGCCACGACCATCAGGATTCCCGCCAGCGCGGCCATGGGCACGTAGCTGACGAGAGGGGCCGCGAACAGCAGAATGCAGAGCAGCGTCAGCCGCGTGAATGATTCCCGCTACTGGCGACTGCGCTCCGGATCGAATGTTGGTGGCGGTTCGTGCGATGGCTCCTGTCGCCGGCAACCCACCGAACATGGGCGAGAAAATGTTGGCGATTCCCTGGCCGAACAATTCGACGTTAGGATTGTGCCGGTCATTGCTCATGCGATCGGAGACTACGGCCGACATCAACGATTCGATCGCGCCCAGCATCGCCACGGTGAACGCCGGCCCCAGCAAGCCGTGGATCAGGTCCACGCGGAATCGCGGAATCTGCAAGTGAGGGAGCCCGGCGGGAATTCCACCGAACTTCGTTCCAATGGTCTCCACTGGCAATTTGAAAAAGTACACGGCGGAAGTTGCCATTACCAGCGCCACGATCGGACCCGGGATGCGTGTCGAAACACTTCGGCAGATGATCAGGGTTAGCAGCGTAAAAACGGCGAGCGCGGTCGCTTCGAACGAGAGCGTATGAAGATTCGCGGCCAGCGCCTGCATACGCAGCGAAAACACGCCGGGAACTTTATCGAGGTGCAGCCCAAAAAAATCTTTCACCTGCGTGCTGGCAATGAGGACCGCGATGCCGTTAGTGAAACCGATCACCACGGGACGCGGGATAAACTTCACTGCCGTGCCCAGGCCGGTGACTCCCATGATCACCAGCAGCACGCCGGCCATCACCGTGCACATGAATAGTCCATCCACCCCATGCACGGCAACGATCCCGGCCACCACGACCACGAATGCACCGGTTGGGCCGCCGATCTGGGTCTTTGATCCGCCCAACGCGGAAATCAAGAATCCGGTCACGACCGCGCAGTAGATTCCAGCCTGCGGCGTGAGCCCTGAAGCAATAGAAAAGGCCATGGCCAGCGGCAACGCGACCAGGCCCACTGTGACACCGGCAATCAGATCCAGGAGAAATTTGTGACGGTCATACGTTCGCAGGCACAGGACGGACTTAGGAAGCCAATTTTCACTCAGGAAAGCACGCGCCATTCTCACATTATGTTCCTCTGCAAAGGAATAGGGTAGTTACCGCTGTGTAGCAACGTTGTGTAGCCCGGGACCCACCAACATTTCCAAAGCCGCAACTCAACCTCACTGGCGTAAAATTCGACAACTCTTCGGGAAGGTTCAACCCATGTTCAAATGCTGGCAAGCAGCATTGTTCGCGTCGATCTCTCTGGCTCTCTCGCTCCAAACGGTCGCTCAAAAAAATCCTTTGGCGGGTGATCCCAAAGCGGCCAAGGCCGGCGAATACGAGTTCCGCATCAACTGCGCCCTATGCCACGGGCTCGGAGCGAAGGGCGGTGGCCGAGGCCCCGATCTCACGCGCGCCGTGAAGAAGCACACCCACACCGACGCCGAGATGTTTCAGGTAGTCAGCACTGGAATACCCGGCACGGCGATGCCCGCCAATGGGACCAACGGCCAAGGTGTCGGCATGACTGACCGCGAGATCTGGCAAATCATCGCCTACCTGCGCAGCCTGCAAGTGAAATCCTCGCCTACGTCATTCGGCAACGCGGCGCGCGGCAAGCAATTGTTTTATGGCGATGCCAACTGCTCGATGTGCCACATGATCGACGGCAAAGGCGGCCGGCTCGGGCCCGACCTGACGGGCGTAGCCGGATCCCGCACTCCCGAGGCGATCATCGATTCCGTACGCAATCCCAGCCGCCGCCTCGCATGGGGCCTTACTGAAGCCACCAAAGAGTTTCCGCAGGAGTATGAGACCGTGACCGTCGTGACCTCCGATGGCAAGCAGATCAAAGGAGTCACCCTCAACGAGGACAGCTTCACAGTCCAGATCATGGATATGACCGAGAACCTCCACCTGCTGGAGAAAGACAAGCTCCGCTCATTTCAGAAAACACGCGAATCCGCCATGCCGAAGTACACCACCGACGTGCTCAGCGACAAAGACCTGCACGATGTTGTCGCCTTCCTCACCAGCCTGGAGGCGAAATGAACCGCGGATGGCCAGTGGCTGTTGCTGCCTTCTTCTGCCTCGTGTGTACCGCCTCGCCCCAGGTGACCTCCGAGCGCCTGGTCAACTCCGCCAAAGAGCCGCAGAACTGGATGACTTACTCCGGCGACTACTCCGGCAAACGCTTCAGCGCTCTCGATCAAATCAACACTGGAAACGCACACGAACTTGTGGCGAAGTGGGTTTATCAACTCGGCTCCACCGGCAAGATGGAAACTTCCCCGCTCGAAGTGGATGGGGTCCTCTATGCCACCGGTCCTGACGACCGCGCCTTCGCACTCGACGCCCGCACCGGCAGGCCCATCTGGTTGTACCAGCGGCAACTCCCGAGCGACATCCGTCCCTGCTGCGGCCGCGTGAATCGCGGTCTGGCGATTCTCGGCGGCAAAGTTTTTCTCGGCACACTGGATGCGCACGTCGTGGCCCTCGACGCGAAAACAGGAGCAGTGATATGGGACGTCACGGCCGCCGACTATCGCACCGGCCATACCTTCACGGTCGCGCCACTCGTGGTGAAGGACCTGATCATCCTGGGAGTCTCCGGTGGCGAATACGGCGTTCGCGGATTTATCGACGCTTATGATGCCGCCACCGGCCAGCGCAAGTGGCGCTTCTACACGGTTCCGGGTCCGGGCGAACCAGGGCACGATACGTGGGAAGGCAGAATCGTGGAAAGTCGGCGGCGCTCCCGCGTGGAATACGGGCACGTACGATCCGAGCAGCAACCTGCTCTACTGGCCCACGGGTAATCCTTCTCCATCGAATCGCGGTGCGGGACGCGCGGGCGATAACCTCTACAGCAATTCCCTGCTGGCCCTCGATGCCGATACCGGCAAATTGAAATGGTATTTCCAGTTCACCAAGCACGACGAGCATGACTGGGACGCCACCCAGGTCCCGGTGATGCTCGATGCCGGCGACAAGCACCTGATCGTGCAAGCCAATCGCAATGGCTTCTTTTACGTGCTGGATCGCAGCACCGGCAAGCTGATCTCTGCCACGGCATACGGCAAGCAGACCTGGAGCGACTCCAAAGACAACGAAGGACGGCCCATCGCGAAGAAAGACGCCTCCCCGACACTCACCGGCCACACCGTCTGTCCGGGCGCGCTGGGCTCAACCAACTTCCTGGCCCCCTCCTACAGTCCGCAGACCCGCACGTTTTATCTGACCGCGCGCGACCAGTGCGACATCTTCAGCACGGCTCCGCAACCCTACGAACCCGGACACGCCTTTTACGGCAGCGCCTACTTCCCCTCCGAAGAGGCGGAGCCTTATCTCGGATTTTTAAAAGCAATCGATCCGGCCACCGGGGAGATCAAGGGGAAATTCCAGCACACCTCGCCCACGTGGTCCGGAGTCCTCTCGACTGCCGGAGGCCTCGTCTTCACCGGCGATGCCGAGGGAAACTTCATCGCCTTCGACGCCTCCAATCTCAAGCCCCTCTGGCATTTCCAGATGGGCGCAGCCGTCTACGCTCCCCCGATAGCATTCGCCATCGACGGCAAGGAGTATGTAACGATCGCCGCCGGCAGCGCCCTGTATACCTTTGGCCTACCCTAGTTTGCCTGTGTAGGGGGCGCACGCCATCGTCCGCCCCGCGAGCACAGCGAACGTTTGCCTCCGAACACTACCGTATGGATACGCCCGAGTTCCCGGATTGACGCGCCATCCGGCTTCGTATTAATCTGCGATTACACCGGAAAGGAGGTGGTCTGATGACAAGTTCTGATGGCAGTTGTAGAAAGACCAATAGACCAGGTGAGGTGGCTGAGACTTAGAGCGGTCGCTCTAAGCGGGGCTTGGGACGTGAAATTTGTGAGCACTCCGTCACGAGCTACAGCCCGCACACTACCGGTGAATAAGGATTGTTTCCGCCTGGCGCAGGTCGGTCAGGACCCCGGAGTTGCCGTAGAGGCCACGTAGAGTGACCACCTCTTGGTCAATCCCAAACAGTACACCGGGACGTCCCGCAGGTTCTTTGAACTTGCGGGACGTTTCTTTTTGCGCGGCAGTCTAGGCTGCCTTAGGAGAGGATTTCTCTGGCTTGAACGATTCCGCTTCGATAAAGATGCGCTGCACGCTAGGTTGTTCCCGTCGAATTCTGGCCTCAATTCTCTCGATGGCCGATTCCAACTCCTCCAGCGTGAGCTTGCGGCGAAATTGAATGTTGACCGTAAGCAGCACCTGCTCGGGCCCAAGCTGCATCGTCAACAGATCCCCGACATGCTCGACGGCGGGATCTGCGCGGATGATTTCGTTCAAGCGTTCGATTCGCGCCCGGTTCGTTCTCTCGCCCACCAGCAGTGCGCCGCTCTCGCGCCCAAGAAATACCGCGAGCACCGCAAGCACCAGCCCGATCACAATCGACGCGATCGGATCCAGATAGGGATTATTGAACTGCCGCCCAAGTAAAATCGCGAGGAACGCGAGCAAGACGCCCAACAGGCCCGCCGAGTCCTCGAGAAAAACGGTGAATACGGTTGGATCCTTGCCCCCTTTGATTTCTTCCCAGGTGCTCTCGTTCGGATCCTTTCGTGCCCGCAACTCGCGATACGAAATCCGCCACGAGTAAAAGTCGAATACCGCGGCCAACGCAAGCACGGCGTAGTTCCAGCCCGGGTGGCTCGGGATTTCTGGATGCTTCAGATGCGAGATTCCCTCGTACACCGCCAGGCCGCCGCCAACCCCGAAGATGTAGACGGCCACCAGCAGGGAATAAAAATAAAGCACTTTCCCATGTCCATAGGGGTGCAGCGAGTCGGGCGGACGCGCACTGCGCTTGATCCCCCAAAGCAGGAGCAGTTCGTTTCCTGAATCTGCCGTGGAATGAAAAGCCTCCGCCAGCATAGCGGAGCTGCCGGTGATCGCGGCTGCCACAAATTTGCACACTGCGATCGCAATGTTGGCGAAAATCGCCGCGTAGATGACGCCTTTGGATTCGCGCGTGGCCATACTCGGGCCACGCCAGCTAGCGAAGCCCTGTATTAGTCACCAGCAGGCGGCTGGATGTTGCCACGTCTCTGGAGGTTTTCTTCCGGGGAACGCCTTTGGCATGGCAGTCAGCGCATTTGACCGTGTGAATGTTATGTGGACTCTTGAGGTTTTTGAATGTGGTATCCATCTTTTCCACATTCAACCCGCAATTCGAGAGCTGCGGATGGCAGGTCGTGCACGAAGCTCGCGTCCTCTGCCCATGCTGCTCGTGACACGCCAGACAACTCAATCCCTCGTGAACGCCCACCGGAGTGCGATCATCGGCCGATTGCACTTGAGCACTTGCGGTTGGAGCATGGCACTGGTAACACAGAGCCTGCCGCTGATCGGGACTGATCTTCACCAGCCGCGCGCCCTCATGCATCTGCGGCAGCGGCAGCCGGCTGACTGCGATGTATTCCTGCTCGCGGCGGTCGAATAGAGCCAGTGATGGACGACTGATATCTTCTTTCGAACTGGCGTCGTCCGCTTTCACCGAGGGCGATGGCGATAGCGGCGTTCCATAGCGGTGCATCTGGTGGCAGGTCAGGCAAGGCATCGCGGGTTGAGCGCCGAGTTGCGCTTCACGAAATTGCCACGGCCCCTTCGTGTTCACAGGCGTGACCAGATCCTGGATTCCGCCCTGGAACTGCATCGCATGGCAGCGTAGGCAATCGTCGATCAGAAGCGTGCGCTGGTTATGATCTGTGTTCAGAAAAATTTTCGAATAACTCGCGCCATGCGGCCCGGCCGACCAGTCGGCATATTCCTGGCGATGGCACTTGGCGCAGCGCTTTTCGATTTCCAGCACATCCGCAGTTTTCAAACGGACCTGCTCCGGCGCCTCGCCTCGGAGATGCTTCGTCAGTTGCCGCAGATTCTTCAGATGAAAACCGGCATTCAGCGTCAGCACGTCCCCGTGGCATTCAGAGCAGGCAATATTCCGGTGCGCCGACTCATGCCAATCACGGTACGGCTGCCAGATCTCGTGACATTTCGTGCAGGAGCGCCCTTGCGAATAGCTGTAGTACACGCTGGCGCCGGGCAGAAGCAGGATGAAGAACAATACCGCCGCCAGCGGTACGAGAATCCGGGCGCGCAGGAACTTTCGTCTCACTCCGCCCGACGGTTTCTCAGCCGCGGCCATGGGTCCCCTTCCACGTCTTCACCAGGTTGTCGGACGCATGGTATGCGATCGCCATAATCGTCAGCACCGGGTTGAAGCCGCCATTGTTCACATGCACGCTGCCGTCGATCACGTACAAGTTGTCCATGTCGTGCACGCGGCAGTATTTGTCCACGACCGAGGTCTTGGCATCGTTGCCCATGCGGCAAGTCCCCGCCTGGTGCTGCCCGCCGCTGGGGATGTCCAGAAACGTCCAGTGCAGTCGGAATGTCTTAACAGCACCAGCCTCTTTCAGCCACGCCTCGGCCTTGCCAGCCATGAAATCCGTGCCGAGCAAATCATTGGGGTGGTGCCGGCCCGAGATGCGCGCGACTGGAATTCCCCACGCATCTTTCACCTTGGGATCCACCTGCACTCGCGACTCGAACACCGGCATCTCCTGCATGGGCCCCATGACGGTCATGTTCCGCTTGAAATAACGGCGCATGAAGTCTTTGTGGGCTGAGCCCCAGCGCGGAACTCCCACTTCCGCTGCTGCACTTGCAACCTGGTAAGGGGACCGGAGGAATTCGTTCGCCAGGAGTCCGCCGGCGATAAAGCCGGGATTCCCATGATTGAAGTCGCAGATGGCAATCGATGCGCCGGGCCCGAGGTCGTCATAAATCTCCTGCTCAAACAGGCCAGACGGCGCCTGTGTAGGAGTGGCCTTGCAGGTTACGGCCCACCCAGTCGTAGCGGTTTCCCAATCCATTGGGGAACATGCGGCCCTTGGAATTCAGCAACAGGCGCGGCGATTCCACCGCCGAACAGGAAACTAACAACGAGGTCCGAAGTCTGCTCCTGTAACCGTCCTTGCGCATCGAAGTACGCGACTCCCGTCACGCGCCCACGTTCGTTCGTCATCACCTCTTTGGCGATGCACTCGGTCCGCAGTTCGCAATTTCCGGTATCGATCGCTCGCGGGATCACCGTATTTTGCGTTCCGCATTTCGCGCTCACCTCGCAGGCATATCCCACGCACCAGCGACAGCGCATGCAGGCTCCGCGGCCGTTATACGGGACCGTGTTCCGCAGCATCGGGATGGGAAACGGATGAAGTCCTAAGCGCTTCGCTGCCGGTTCCAGCATCTGAAAGCTGTGGTTGGCCGGAAGCGGTGGCATGGGCAACGCCCGCCTGCGCGGCGCGCCAAACACATTCCCTGAGTCATCGCCGGAGACTCCAATCTCCCATTCCGCTTTTTCGTAAAAAGGCTCGAGGTCTGCGTAGCTGATCGGCCAATCATCCAGCGTGCTGCCTTCGACCGCTCCATACGTCGAGCGCAGCCGGAAATCCTGCTCCATGAAGCGCCACGCCATCGCGCCGTAGCTCAGAGTCCCGCCGCCGACACACGCGGCGTTGTTGCTGTACGCCCAGTGGTTGGAGGGAATGACATGTTCGCCGCCAGAGTTGTCGGCATACACCCGAGGATTGCGCTCGTCAGGGCCGAACGAAGCCCCCAGCGCACTGGTACGTTGGTTGCGCAGATCGTCTTTGCGATCGTCGGAAGACGTGAACCACTTGCCGCGTTCCAGAAGCACAACGCTCAGGCCGGCTTCGGCGAGTTCTTTGGCGACAATCCCGCCTCCCGCCCCGCTTCCCACCACCACCGCATTGACATGCTTCAAAGCCATGGCACCATTCGCTTACGCGTTCTGTTTCTTAGGCGCGTTCTGCTGCCGTCCCCGGATCGGCGGATAAGGCAGTCCCAGCATCTTCCAACTCACTCCCTCGCGATTCCCGCCATGCCGCGGATCACCGTAATAACCCTGCATGGTGTGATCGACGACGTACCCGAAGAATTCGGAAGACGACGCCTGTTTCCAGATCGCTCCCGGAGCCTTGCCTTCTTCCAGCTGGCGCAGCACGATGATCTGCTGCTCTGAGCCAAGGTCGGCAAACAGCTTTCCGCCGAGCGCCCGGCTGCTATGGTCCACGCCTGCGAGCCCTCGGCGGTAGATCGCCTGCAGATTTTTGTATGGGCCGCAAAGTTGCCGATCGATGAAGTTCACCACCCCGGCCCACGAAGCTCCGGCATCCTGATCGGCAGGAATGATCTGATCGCTCATCGCCGCCAGCGCCCGTGCTTCTTCAATTGTTAGGAGTCGCCAAGGAGTTCCGTTCCTCCCGCAAGCGAGTCCGCTCGCGGCTGCAGCCGCCATCGCGGTCTGCAGAAAGGCACGCCGACTCAGCTTGAGCCTGGATTCCACGGAGGTCCTCCCGCCTGAATCTAAGGCGGTCCCGGGTCCGGGGCTGTGATGGGCATCACCGACAGGAGTGACCGGACCGCTATACGTCCCGCCCGCAGGCCGCTCCCGCCGCCGTAGTAAAATCAATGGCAACAGCAGTCAGTCCGCACATAACCAGTCACTCTACCCAGTGTTGAACTCCGACGATCTCCAACAGCGCCAGCGCCTCGCCGACACCTACGCCGCGATGACCGATGATGAACTGCTGAAGCTCGCCTCGAATCCCGAAGCGCTGACCGAAACGGCTTGGGAAACGCTGGAACATGAACTCGACCGCCGTCATCTGGAACTACCGCCCGAGCCCACCCAACCCCCTGCTCACATCGATTTTCGCAAGCTGGTCACCATCCGCCAGTTCCGCGACCTTCCCGAAGCTTTGTTGGCCAAGGGAAGCCTGGAGTCCATGGGCATTCAATGCTTCTTGCGCGACGACAATCTCGTGCGCCTCGACTGGTTCATCTCGAATTTCGTCGGTGGAGTGAAACTCTGCGTGAATCCCGAGGATGCCGAAAACGCGCAGCGATTACTCGACGAGCCCATCCTCGAAGGCATGTACGTACACGGCGTGGGACTCTACGAACAACCGCGCTGCCCCAAGTGCCAATCTCTCGATGTAAATTTTCAGGAACTCGATCGCCCCGTGGCCTACCTGAGCGCCTTTCTGCGAGTCCCCATGCCGATCCAGCGCAAAGGATGGCGCTGCCATTCCTGCAATGCCGAGTGGGAAGACGAGGGAATGCAGGTCTAGGGTGGCAAGAGGTCGAGCTTTCGGCTGAACTACCGAGCTAGCCTTTCGAATCCCTTTCCAATGACTTCCAGCGTATCCTCCGCAAGGCTGAGAGCGGGCAGTTCCTGGCGCCGGCACCACCGCACCTCGGCCGCATCGCTGGCCGCGAGCAGTTCCCCGCCCACCGGACGGCACAAAAAATCGATCAGCACGTAGTGATACTGCACCCGCTGCTCGGGGTCGCGCAGGATTCGATCGTAAACGCCCAACAGCTCCCCCGGCTCGACCATCAAGCCAGTCTCTTCGCTCGCCTCGCGCACCGCGGCTTCCCGTACCATCTCCCCAACTTCCAGGACGCCTCCCGGAATCGACCACTGCCCCTGAATCGGCGGATGCGCCCGCTTCACCAGCAGCACCCGATCGCCTTCAATGATGATCGCCCCCACACCCACAAGCGGAAATTCGGGAAATTCACGCCGGATAACCATGTTGAAGCAGGATTATAGCGGGGAGCGATGAGCCATGAGCTATGAGCAATGGGCAGCCGGTACTTGGTTTGCTCACCGCTCATTGCTCATTACTCCTACGGTGGAGTATGTACATCGTCTCCGCGCTCCCCTTGTTAGAATGTCGCTGTTAGACCATGGCTCTCGAGGAATACAAGCGCAAGCGGCGGTTCGAAGAGACTCCGGAGCCTCCACCGAGAGTCGAGAAGAAAAAGGGCAATCGCTTCGTCGTGCAAAAGCACGAAGCCACCCGTCTGCACTATGACTTCCGGCTCGAGATGGAAGGCGTGCTCAAGTCCTGGGCCGTTCCCAAGGGTCCGTCGCTCGATCCTGCCGACAAGCGGCTTGCCATGCAGGTCGAAGATCATCCCGTCTCTTACTTCGATTTCGAGGGAAACATTCCCGAGGGAAATTACGGCGCGGGCAGCGTGATGGTTTGGGATGTAGGCACGTGGCAGCCTCTTTCCCCCGTGCCCGTGGATGGAAAATATGTTCCCGGCACCGAGGCGGAAGCCGCGTCCATGCTAGCCAAGGGTGATCTGAAATTCCGACTGAAGGGCAAGCGTCTGAAGGGCGACTTTGCTCTCATCAAGATGAAAGGCCGCCGGCCGGGCAGCAAGGGCAACGAGTGGTTGATGATCAAGAAGCACGATGACCATGTCGTCGAGGGGTACGATGCCGGCGATATCGACGAATCGGTCCTCAGCAAGCGCAGCATGGATGACATTGCAGGCGACGCCCGCTCCCGGGAATGGAAGAGTGATCGCCCCGCTGCTCGCGGCAAGTTAAAGGCCGCCTGGCTCGCCGACGCCATCGCCCGCGTCGAAAAAAAAAAGGCAGCACAGATGACACGGAGCAGCCAGAAGAAAAAACCCAGCAGAAAGAAAAAAGCGTAAAGGCACTCCGCTCTCCAAAAAAATCAGTTCCGTCCCCTAAGCCAATTATTCCGAGCCCCAAGACAGAACTGCCAGCCGCGACCTCCTCAAAATCCTCTGTGCCCTCTGTGCCCACTGTGGCGAAGGATTCCAAGCCAGTAAAGAAGTCGATGCCAACGTCAATCTATCCCATGCTGGCAGAATCCATCAGCGAGCCCTTCGACAGCCCGGACTGGCTCTTCGAGATCAAATGGGACGGCTATCGCGCCGTAGCCTTTCTCGAAAACGGCAAGGTACGCCTGGTCTCCCGCAATCAGAACGAATTAACCGCACGTTACCCTGAACTGAAAGACATGGCTGGGTTCGTCAAAGCAAAACACGCGATCCTCGACGGAGAAGTCGTCGCCATCGACGAGCACGGCAAGCCCTCCTTCAGCCTCATGCAGCAGCGCACCGGATTCCGCCCCGGCGGGAAACGCGGCCCCACCAACGCCGATGTCCCCGTGCTTTACTACGCTTTCGATCTGATCTACGCCGATGGCGAAGACTGGCGCAAGGTCGCCCTCGAAGATCGCAAGCGCAAGCTGTTATCGCTGATCACGCCCGGCGATTCACTGCGCTACTCTGACCATTACGAAGAGCACGGCAAAGCCCTGTTCGACATGGTGAAGCAGAAGGGCCTCGAAGGCATCGTCGCCAAACGCCGCGCCAGTTGCTACGAAGAGCGCCGCAGCCGGGAATGGCTGAAAATTAAAATCCGGCACACCATCGAATGCGTTATCGGAGGCTTTACCGAACCCGAAGGCAGCCGCGCGCACTTCGGCTCGCTTGTGCTGGGACTCTACGATAAGCAGGGCCGCCTGATCCATGTAGGCCAGGCCGGAAGCGGCTTCAATCACAAATCGCTGGCAGAAATGTGGAAGACCCTGAAGAAGATCGAGACGAAGCAAAATCCATTTTTCGGCGAGGTTGAGGCCCTGCGCCGAGTAACCGGTTGGGTGAAACCAGAACTAGTCGCGGAAATCGAATACGCCGAATGGACCCACGGCACGGGCCCAGGCGGCGCTCCAAAGCTGCGTGCCCCAGTCTTCCTGGGACTGCGCGATGACAAAACCCCGAAAGACTGCAAACTAACTCAAATCACAGAACCGCCCACGTAAAATGCCCGCGGACATACCCACGTACGGACAGCCTCTCAGGCTGTCCAGGTTTTATAGCCGCGCTACTTGATATCCTTCATCGCCAGCAACGTCCCGTAATCCTGCCCGCTGGCATCGACGGCACGCGCCACAATGCCCGCGAACGCATCGCGCAATTCCGGCCACTTCTGCAGCGCGGCTTTCATGACGTTGACGTTGTCCTGATATGCCTGGTTGGTATTGGCGACACTTGCCGTCTGATACCGCACGATAAGGTCAAGATCCTTGCCCACGACCTGCGGAAACACAGACAGCATTTTGTAAGTGACCGCTCCTGCCGGAAGATCGGCCGTCTTACCCCCACCCGGGACATCGGTGGGCTGCAAGTTCTGCGATTCGTCGAACAGCTTGTCCGTCGCCAGCGTGCTCATGAATGGCAGCGGCGAAATCAGGCTGCGCGCCTCCTCGTAATAAAACCAGGCATTGTGCAGTTGCCCTTTGGTCTTGTACTCCCGCGCCCGCGCCAGGAACCACTCGCTATCGTGTCCTGCAATCTGTGCAGGTTTGATGTACAAGCCGCCCAGTTTCCAATCTGTCCCCGTTTGCTGCAGCACTTCCGAGACCATGGTTCGCCCGGCCGACGAAGTCGCGTCCAGAAGTACGACCGCATATTTTGCAGGTGGCAGATTATTCAAATAAAAAGCTGCGCTGTTCGCCGTCTGACCAGTTTTGCCGAACACTCCACAATAGAACTCCGCGTTGGGAATCGGCGCTGCTCCAGAAGCATCCAGAAGAAAGTAGGACTTGATAGTCGCCTGCGCACCGCTAAGATTCGCCTGATTCTCTTTGATCGTCCCCTCGATGCCGGTGAAGTCTGACGCCAGGCTCGCGATCGCATTCTGCCGCAGCGATGCCGCGTCTCCCTTGCTCGCCATGTCGAAATACCGCTGAGCCGTGGTCTGGATTGCCGTCTTATTCGCCGCGTCGATCTCGCTCGTGGTCTGACAACTTTGCCCGTGCGCGTTCCACGACAGCAACAACATCAGGCAAACGGCAGTCCAGTACGCCAAAACCTGAGAACCGCGAGCGGTCAGTTTCATAGGTCGTCCCACCTTTGCTTTCTGAAGCATGGAAGCCTGGCTCAGTGTACCCCCTCCTGGCCATGCGTTCGATTAGATTTCAACTGCCCGGAAATGGTTGACTGTAATCGACTTGCCGCTTTTTCCCGGAAGCCCGCTTCATCAAAAAATCCTGCAAGAAATAGTACGAACAGCGTTCTGAATCCAGGGAGATGGTCTGGGCCCGCAGTGCTAAAATTGAGTCAAAGGTGGCCTGCCGTATCCCCCAACAGCCATGCAGCCGAGAGGAGCAGTGATGAGCACGGGATCTAGATTCAGGAACATTGGCTTCGCTGTCGCACTAGGCTTGGCCATCCTGTGCCCAGCAGTTTTCACTTCGGCGCAAGCTGCGGGTAGCGCTCAGCGCAGGGCGATCAAGGCGAAAGCGAAAAAGGCCGAGCTTCCTCCGCTGCCCTCCGGTCCGACCGGCCCCGTGCAGCCGATGCCGCTGGATTCAATCGCCTCCGTCCCGCCTCAGGTGACCTACGAAAACAATCAGCTGACGATTGTCGCCTCGAATTCCACGCTGGCCGACGTTCTCCGCGCCGTGCGCAAAACTACCGGAGCCGACATCGACGTCCCGGCCGCTCCCGAGCGCGTTGTGACCCACCTCGGGCCGGGGCCCGCCCGCGATGTGCTGGCCGACTTACTCAACGGATCGCGCTTCAACTATGTCCTGCTCGGCGCTGCGGGCAACGACACTGCCCTGACCCGGGTTGTTTTGGTGGCAAAAACGGAAGGCGCAACATCTCCCAGTCAACCTGCACCGCCGGCGGCCCAGCCCGGGATGGGCATGGCTCAGGCAGGCCCGGGTGTGCAGCCTCCGCCGGGCGTCGTGCCGCCCGATGTCAATGACCCGGCCATGACGGACGAAAATAGTGACAACAACAACGTAGTCGATGACAACAATGGTGTCGACCAGCAAGCCCCGCCGGAAGCCGCCGAGCAGCCCAATCCCGATCAGTCCAATCCGGATCAGCCGCAGGTAAAAACGCCGCAGCAGATGTTGCAGGAGATGCAACAGCGGCAAATGCAAATGCAGATGCAGCAACAGCAAGGGCAGCCGCCCCAGGGCTCAGGCATGCCACCGCATCCCCCGCAGGAACAGTAGCCGGGAGTCTTGACGCAATAGAACTTGAAGGAATCTTACGGCTGCGAGCCGCGGGATGCTTCTGCTGAAACTTGCGCCTCGCTTGCAGCAATGCTCTTCTGCAACAGCTCCCAGTCTCGCGCAACTTCAGTTTCTGAGATGCCGTGCGAAGCCCGGCGGCTCAATTCCGCCTGCAAGCGCGCCGCAAGCAACTGGCGCACTAATTCAGGCGGAGCATCGCTCTGCAGGACGTTTCCTGGCGCCAGGCCGACCTCCACCGGATTTTCGTCCGCTCTCATCTGCAGCACCGGGTGGCCGTTCTCATCCATGGAGATCCGGGATTTCGCCTGCAGCTTTCCCCACGACCTCTCTACGTTCCCGTGCGATTTATCCGGATACGCTCCCGCGAGGTAATGCTTCAACTGCTGCCGGTAGGCGCGCAGATCTTCCCAGTCCAGCGGGGCCTCCGGATCACTGCCTACGACGAACACTTTCGCCCCGCGGCCCGGATCAAAGCGTCCTGTGCCCGTACCCACGTACACCGCCGCCACGCAGCCTGCGAATAGCGGATTCACCACCACGCTGGGCACAATGTACTTCTTGGCCTTCACAAACGACTCCATGACTCCGTGCACTGCTGTGCTCCGCGGCATCGTACCCGGCACCTGCGCAATCACGATTCTGGAGAACTGCAATTGCGGATGATGAGCCGCGTACTTCGTCATCATCTTTGCCAACTGCTTCGGGCTGGTCATCCCCAGATCCGCCACAATGCTGCGGTGAAACGATTTGGGAAAATAAAAGTTGAGAATGCCTTTGGCAAAGTCCGCACAGTTCCTGTAGCTCAAATGGAAATGAGAATCGTTCGGTGAAGAGTTCAGCTTTCGAATCAGCGCCGCATCCTGCTCGGGTGTGGTTTCGATTTCGAAACCGTAAATCGTACGGTCGTAGGAAGAGCCTACAAGTTCGTACCAGTTTCCCTTCGGGGTCTCGCCATTCCTGCCGTCCGGCGTGATGGATGCCAGATATTTCCGGCGATACTGGTCGCGCAAAAATAACGTCGTCTTGGCGTCCGCGAACAGCGGCACTTCCTGCGCCCGCTCCACCGCATACAGGTAAGGAATCAGCGGAATCGCAACCCAGTCATATCCCCCGACACCGTCGTAGCGGCTGAGCACGACCCCGGTTTCCCCGGGAGCACAAGGACGCAGTTTGACCGGCGTCTCCGCACATACGCCGGAAAGGTAAACCGCAGCGTGACCCGTCGCAGTAAAGAAACCGAGCTTGCCGTACGGTTCTTCCAGGAAGAGCGTGGCCGAAGCATGAGCAAAAGCGGAGAAAAGCCCCAACGCGATGACTGCCGTTCCCAACGCGCGCCGCATGAAAAGGATGTGGCGTGTAAACTTCATGACCCTCACTTCTGAATCTAAACTCCTTGTTAAGAACCCCTTACGAAGAGATTAGTTGCTGGTCACCAAAAATACTAATTACCAAAGTGTGAGTGACTTAGCGCCTCTCGGTGGCGAATACCTAGCGAACGCGCCTGCATAAGTCCCCATTTTCCGCCGTCAACTTCCTGATCGCCCAAACTGCACTTTCGGCCACGGACTCCTCGGGATCGCGGCTCATCTTCTCCAGTTCGGCGATAAATTCCCGCCGAGCGCTATTTCCCATCGCAATCGCCACGTTGCGGCGCAGCCCCGCGAACTTCGCGCGGCGAATCGGTGAGCCTCGAAATTTCTCGCGAAACTCCTCTGCCGACATCTCCGCCAACCACTCCAGCGCCGGATTCACGAAGCCCTTTCGAGCCGCGAACTCAGGCGCCTCTGAATGCGGTGCTTTCCGGTTCCACGGACACACATCCTGGCAAATGTCGCACCCGAAAACTTGCTGCCCCATTCCCGCCCGCAATTCCTCGGGAATCGACCCGCGCTTCTCTATAGTTAGATAGGAAATGCACCGGTTCGAATCAAGCTGGTAGGGTCTCAGAAGTGCATCCGTCGGACAGGCCTCAATACAACGCGTGCAGCTTCCGCATCGGTCCGGCGCCGGCACATCTGCCGTCAATTCCAAGGAGGTGAGGATTACTCCCAGAAAGAGCCACGACCCCTTCTGCTGATTGATGACACACGTGTTTTTTCCAATCCATCCCACGCCCGCATACTTCGCAAATACCCGCTCCACGATCGGCCCGGTATCCACGTAGCTGCGCGTTACCACGCCTTCGACTGCCGCGTGCAATGCAGCTTCCACCCGCTTCAAGCGGCGCAGCACCGCGTCGTGATAGTCCTCACGACTCCACGCATACCGCGAAATCCATCCGTGCTCCGGATCATTGACTTCGGTTGAGTAAGGATGCGCGGTGTTGTAGTTGATCGCGCACACAACGACGCTTCGAGCCCAGGGCGCGACCCGCGCCAGCGACGCCCGTTTCAGTTCGCCCTGCTCATCCCGCGCCTCCATGTACTTCATCTCGCCCGCGCGGCCCGCCGCAATCCACCCGGGAAAATGCTCCAACTCGCGCGCATCCGCAGCCGGAGCCACTCCCGCAAGTTCAAAGCCCGAGTCCAGGGCAGCCAGCTTCACAATAGACGTAAGGTCCGGCATGGAATTCACCGCAGATTTTCGTAGGGAAGTGGCGTAAAGCCCGCAAAGTTCACGCACTCCCACAGATCAATTGTATTGAGATTCTGATCCGTGCAGCTCCGTGCAGCTCCGTGGCGAATGGTGTTCAGGGAGGACCAGCTACACGCCAAGCTTCTTCACTTCTTCACCGTAATACTTACGGTACAGGATGTCCCACTCCTGCGAACCTTCGAGGATGGTCCGCTTCTGGGTGTCGATCTTCTGCCGCGCCGCCTGGTCGATCTTCGCTTCCTGGTTCAGCAGATCTTCAAGAATCTTCCGCGTTTCCTGCCGTATGGTATTGGGATCTTCGATGAACTCCACCTCGTCCATCGCCTTGAGCACATCCGAAACTGCCCGGGCCAGCACGTTCACTTTGTCGCGGCTCAGTCTCACAGCACCGCCTTGTACTTGCGCACCAGTTCGTTCTTCACCTTGCGGAACATCTCCTGGTAATTCGCCCCGCTCCGGTTCATTTCGTCGGAGTAGGCTTCCAGGATGACGCGCACCTCGTCGTTGATGCGATCTTCTAGCGAAAGCTCGTCCACGAGCGCCACGTTCACGCGCTCAGTCACCGCCGGAACCTTTTCGGTTTCGATGAACTTGCCCGCAATCAATTTTTTAGTGACTTCGCGGGCCAAGTAGCCCACATATTCTTTGGAAAAAAGCATGGATGGATCGAGTCTTCCGCCTGCAGTGGCTATTTGTAATGAATACAAAAGTGTAACACACTGCCCCTCGCATCCCGTTCGATCTCCACACCCTTTCTCCCACCGGTGACAACTCCCTCCAAAACAAAAGCTCCGAGCAGGCGGTAAGCCTCACTCGGAGCTTTCGAGTTGCTTTCACAGTGGATCAGTAATAACTGATATTCATTTTGTCCACGTACACGGAGTAGTCGGCCAGATTGTAGTTTCCGTCCAACTGGAAGTTGACTGCGACGCCCCACCAGTTGCCGGGCGCGGAGGCGTGCCCATAACTCCAGTTCAGCGTACTGGTGACCCCGTTCAACGTGAACGATTTGTACAGCAGATGATTGTCTGAAGTGCGCTGGAACTGAATAACCACATGGTTCCAGGCGTTGTTCTTGGGCCTGCAAGGAATTTTCGTTGAAACCCAATGCCCATGTGCGCTGTCCCAGACGCCCCACACCGCGCCATTAATGACCTGGCACTGCGTGCCGAACATGAATTGCATACCGCTGAAGAATTGACCGATATCGAACTCGATGTTCTCGGCTACACCCAGATTCGACCCGTAGAAGTACGCATCGTACGTGAAGTTGTGCAACTTGTTCACCAGGGTGTGGCTGCTATCAGGAACTCCCTGTGTCGAACCGTCGCCGATCACGTGGTTGTTCCACAGCACGTCAGCGTAAGGCCTGGTTCCAGAAATGCTGTACTTCGTCGCTTTCCCGTCCATGGAAGGCGAACTGATACCCCTCACCATAGACCAGCCAACACCGGAGCAGCTGCTGCACATGTCGTATACCGGAGGCAATTCGCCGTGTCCTGACCAGCCGTTGCTCGCCTGCACGTTGTAGAACGTCTTGCCTGCGGTGGTCATGCTGCTAGTGGCAGAGGCGCTTACCTTAAAGCTGACGGCTTTGGTGGCCGCTCCGCCGCAATAGTCCCACTGCGTAACGTTCGCGGTATAGGATCCCGCGCTGAGATTTAGATAGGTATCGAGCTTTGTTCCTGAGACGGTGTACGCCAATTGATAAGGAGCTTTGTAGATCCCCATGGACGCAACGCCCTTGGCGCAGCTGGTGCTGCCTGCAGTAGCCACAAAGTGAACAGAAGAACCGACGGTAGAGCCATTCGCGGGACTGCTGACACTGACTCCAAATGCGTGGGAGATCAAGCCCCCGGAAAGGGCTAGGGTAAGTACGAACTTATACATTCAACTTCTCCGTGAGATTATTTGCTTGCGATTTGCTCAGACTTGCGGCGCGAAAATCTCCAGGCGCATGAGCGGGAGCGCTGCGAAGAAAATCGTGGTAAATGGCGCGACCGCGGTACTGCTGGACGCCGTTAAATTGTCTGCCAAGACGTCCGTCAGGAACGGACTGGGACTTAGCCTGATTTGACGATTACAGAATGATTGTGTGAAGAATACCAAGAATCCGGTATTTGTCCAACCCAGAATGCAATATTTGGTACTCAGAGGTTTTAGTCTCGACTTCCCAATCCACCGCATTCCGAGCGGTTTTCGCGGCAACGCAACCAGCGCACCCCCCGCGCGGTAACCCCCTAAACGCCCCAGTCTTTACGCTTTCTTTACGCTTTCTTTATGCACTCTTTATGCAGAAAAAAGATGCCTCCCCGGTAGTCTTGTATCGGAGAGAGCAATGTATCAATTTTTGGTGGTGGGTATCGGCGTTGTCTCCGTAGCCTTCTTCCTGCTTATCCTGGCAGGCTTAATCTGGGAAATGACATGGCAAAAACGCAGGAAATCCTAAATCCGGCGGGTTGCTAACTTAAGCTGTTTGCCACAACACCATAGGGCACTCTCCGCCGGGATATATCACAAAAGAAAATACCCATCTCAGGGCGGATCACCCACCAGTGTGACTGCTAACGAGATTCCCCAGACTATTTCTGTCGCTCAGCACTAAACTGATCAGGCACAAAGGGCCTCCATTGGTGCAGGAGGCGGAATCAACGTCGCTCAAGTGTTGAGAAAGGTTGCGTATGACAGGGACACAACTGCTGCTGCTCGGAACATCGTTGCTCGCGTCGTTCTTGTTTTCGGCCCAGCGATCTGCCGACGCCGAATCGGTCGGCGGCCCACTTGTGCGCATAGCAGAACTGGAGATTGATCCAGCACACCTTGATGCCTACAAACTAGCGCTTAAAGAAGAGATCGAGACGTCGATTCGCGTTGAGCCGGGCGTCTTGACGCTCTACGCCGTCTCGCTCAAAGAGCATCCTGAACAGATCAGATTGTTCGAGACCTACAAGGATGCAGCCGCATACGAATCTCACTTGCAGAGTCCACATTTCAAAATCTACAAGAGTCGGACGCAGCAGATGGTGAAGGGTCTCACGCTGCTCGAAACCGAGCCCATTCTAATGGGCTCGAAATCGAAATGAGTTTCGGGCGCATTGCTAGATGCGAAGAGCAATGAGCGGTGCGCCATGAGCACTGAGCGATGGAATGGCTCGCTCAGAGCTCATTGCGCATCGCTCACTGCTACGAGTTCATTCACAGGTTTCAAGTATAGGGTGATTTTTTAAGAACTGTCCGCCGAATTCTCCGGATCTCCGCTCCCGCGCATACAACATTTCATGCACTCTCACATGGCGAGATAAGCGCTAGAATGTCGGCGAACTTGCTTCCTCTAGCAGTTAGGAGGCTGCACATGAAAGAAGGACGAACTGGAGTTCTCAGCGGCTGGAAGGACATTGCGAACTACTTAGGAAAAGCGGTTCGTACGGTCCAGCGGTATGAATACGAACTGGGATTGCCGGTACATCGGCCTGCGGGAAAATTGCGCGGTTCGGTGATTGCCGCGAAATCTGACCTCGACGCGTGGGTTGCTACCATGCCTGCCCGGGAAGTTCCTGTTTTCATGGATTCCAATCCCGACCCCTCTGCGTTAATCGGTGAACTTAAGACGAGGCTGGCAGAGTTCAAGCGCTTGCGCGAAGAAACCGCCCAATCACGCCAGGCATTGGCAAAGTCCCGCAAAGTACTCAGAGAATCCTTGGCAACCACAGTTTCTGCCACCGGCATAGTGCCACTCGCATTGGCATCCCGAACGAGGAGTTTGAGACAAAGAGCGGGCGACCCTCTTTGAGGGGTTTGGCGATGCGAGCACTACTCAGCCCCACCCTTGCGTTCTTTTCAAGGGTGGGAATCTCGGAACCATACCCCGTGGGATTTTAGCTTTATAAATTGAACCCGTGCCGCCCCACCCTGCGCGGTTGTGAACCCCATGCATTCGGACCAAATGAACGAAAAGGGGCCTCAGTCCAGACTGTTACGAAACACTAGGCACCCGACACAAACAGTGGCAAGATGCCCTCACGCGAGTGAGGGCATCTTTATATGGGCTTCATTCAAGGCGAAGGTCGGACACAGGGAACGCTGTTTCCGGTGATCCTCGACGAACTAGTTCCGCAAGACCACGTTTGCCGGGTGATTGATGCTTTCGTGGATCGTCTGGACATGGCGGGGTTGGGGTTCGAACGCGCAGATCCCGCCGATACGGGACGGCCTGGGTACGATCCGCGGGATCTGCTCAAACTCTATCTCTATGGTTATTTGCAGCAGGTCCGCTCGTCGCGGCGGTTAGAGAATGAATGTCGACGCAACGTGGAAGTGATGTGGCTGCTGCACCGCCTGGTCCCGGATCATAAAAGCATCGCAGAGTTTCGGCGCATGCACAGTGAGGCAGTCACGCAAGTGGGAGCGGAATTGATTCGCTTTGCGCGTTCCCTGGGGCTGATACGCGGAGAGTGGGTAGCCGTCGATGGCTCGAAGTTTCGGGCGGTCAGCAGCGTAGGCAGCGTGCGAGAGCGAGAAGCAGTAAAGCGCTACCTGGAGTCTCTAGAATCGGCCGATCAAGAAGAGGAACTGGTGGTCGAGCCGAGCAAGATTGCTGAAGCCCTGAAGAAACTGCAGGAGCACAAAGAACCGGAAGTCCACTTCATGCGCAGTACCACGGGTGCCAAAGTGCCCGCCTACAATGTGCAGGCTGCCGTCGACAGTGAGCACGCGTTGATCGTAGTCCAACAGGTCACGACTGAAGCCACGGACAATCGTTCCCTGTTGCCCATGGCCGAAGCGGCACAGGCTGCGGTGAGTGCTCCGGGGCAAGAGTTGCACGTAGTAGCCGATGCAGGCTATTCCAACGGAGAGCAGGCGGAAGCTTGCGAAGCCAAAGGCATCCTTCCGCACGTACCTGCCAATCGCGGCGTGAACAATCACGGCGACGGAAAGCTGTTTGACCGCAGCGCCTTCGTCTATCAGCCCGAGCTAGACACGTTTCTCTGTCCTGCCGAACAGACGCTCAAACGCGAGCAGATCTCACGGAAAGACCGCTCCGTGTATTACGCAGGCCGACCCGAGATCTGTGGAACTTGTCCTCTGAAGTCGCGGTGCACGCTGGGAGCACAGCGCATGGTGTCCCGCCACTGGCACGACGAGGCGTTGCAGCGCATGCAGCAACGGGCTACGCCGGAGGCCATGCGACTTCGCCGGTCAACTGTGGAACATCCGTTCGCAACTTTGAAATACCACATCTTCGGTCATCCCCGTTTTCTTCTGCGCGGCCGTCAAGGAGCACAAGCGGAGATGAGCTTGGCGGTGATCGTCTTCAACTTGAAACGTATGATGAACATTCTTGGTCGACCCCAGTTGACCGCCGCCCTGGCCCTAGCCTGAACTGATTCCCGATCCCCCCTTTTCACCCCAAACCCCATTCTCCGTCCAGAACACAAAAGCGATGTTCCGGTACTCGGAACATCGCTCTTGCTTTCGATTCACAAGTTCGTTTCGTAACAGTCTGAGTCGTGGGCCCCTGTTTGAAAGGCTCAGCTTCTTACTACTGGCAGCCTGTCGCTGGTTCGCGGAAACCTGGGAACGGGTTAAGGTCACCCATGAAGGTGTAGCGCCCGATGTTTGTCGAGCTCGTCTGCGTAGGTTCCGATACTGTGTTCGGACTCGATCGCATGAACCACGGCAGGTAGACCTCGTCCTCCGGGTGGTAGGACCCGTCTGCGCTTTGTGTGCCGTTTGGGTTCGGGCCTTGTTGGAAAGTATTCGTTCCCATGGCGAAGCCGATCGCGACGACCGGGTCACCAGTCTCAAGAACTCCGCTGCAGCCGTATTGCGGTGCCGTGGGCGTCAACCACGGTTCCACAGTGTTGTTCACGAACGGATCGTCGGCCCATTCGGCGATTTCGTGGCTGAGTGCGTGGATGTCCTGCAGCGCCCAATCAGTGCCGCCGCTCGGTCGTGCATAGATACCCGGCTGAACCCACGAAGCCCAGGCGAACGTCTGCACCTTGGCGTTGCCGTTACTGTTCGTGCTAGCGCCACCATTACCAACGGGATTCGTTCCGTGAAAACCAATCACACAGCAGTTGAATATGTTTTTCCCCTGAAACAGCAGGACGTTATTCGTCAGGTAGATCGGCAGATGGGTCGGGTTCGCCTGATTCCCGAGGTTGTTGATCTGCGCCGCCCACCAGCCGATATCGATATCTGCAAAGATCACACCACGGCCACTCTGGAGCAGCGTGCCTTGGTTTTGTGGCACGTTGATCGTGACGACGGGCAAGACATTTGGGTGCAGGATTAGATGGAAGTTGCTGGCACCCGTTTTGTTGAATTGCGCCCGCATCGTCGCATCTTGGAGCTGGAGCTGTATGCCCGCATCACCTTGTGAGAGGACGCCGCCCTGGCCCCTGATGAGGGCGGGCGCTAGCGGAAACGCACCTGCCGCGGTTGCGGCCGGCGTCGAGCCATAATCATTCACTGCGAACTGCGGTGACGCCAGGGTCGCGGCAAGGACGTCGTTGCCGCTGAACGTGAGTCCGCCGACCTTCACAATGATCGGCGTGATGTCCGCCTCGATGGTAACCGAACAGTCAGCGCCTGAGCAGTTGTTCGGGTCGGCGCCGACCATGTTGTAGCCGTATGTAATCCCGTTGTGTGGGTCTAGCGTCGATCCAAACCAGTGCGGGACCGTACGTGTGGTTGCAAGCGGCTGGGCTCCTCCAATCGTGGTTGACAGCGCCTTCAATTGTGAATCGGCGATCACCTGTGGCTGGGACCGCGCGGACGCGATCTCACCAACTCCTAGCAGCAGCGAACTAACTAGTACCGCAACGAGCGGCACGCTTTTTCTGACCATGTTTATCCTCACTTGTTTTTAGGAATCTTGAACCCGCCCCTGACGAACCTGGTTCTTGGTCAAGCCATCCCCGAAGGCTTGCTCGACCGGCTTCGGCCCTCGTTCCATGCTCGGACTTCGGCCCTTGAGCAGCCATGGACAGGTAAATCCGTTGGAAAGCTGGGACACTAGACCACGTGGGCGGGCGCTATTCTAATAAACAATTGTTGACTGTCAATGCAGGGAAACCCGTAGTGGCCGCGGCAAACAGGGGTTGCGGAGGCCAGTTGCAGAACTTCTGTAGAGTCAAACAAGACTCGGGCCGTCGTGGGTCTTAATAAACCGCCGCGTCCTCTCGCAGATGTCGATCGCCTCAAATTAAGGCCGTTACACTCAAAATCCCTCCCCTGGCAGTCGGGGCATTTTGAGCGATGTCTGACGGCTGACCACGCGCACGGTGCGCCGCTCACGGGCCAGTCAACGCCCCTGCCCCGGCTTGTCCCGCAGCGTGTAGACGAACTGCCGGATTTCGTGGCGCTCGCGGTCGATCTGCTGTGCGGATTCCTGCGCCAGTTGGCGATGGATTCGCAACTCCTCTTTTGACTTCTCCGTCTCGCCTGCCTGGCGGTAGGCCTGTCCCAAACGAAAGTGCGCCTCCTCGAGCCGCGGATCGATCTGGATTGCTTGCTGGTAATCCGCGATTGCTTTCACATAATCGCGCTCTTCAGCGTGCATGATTCCAAGTTCCAGGTACGCGGGGGCACACTTCCGGTTTAACTGAACGGCGTGCGCCAGCAACGATTCCGCTTGCACAATTGCAGGGTCATTCGCGTCCTTGCGTGACTTCCAGAGCGCAACCGCATAGTAGTAATTCGCGTCGGCATTCTGCGGTTGCAACTTGACGAAGCGCTGCAGCTTATCGATCTCGTCCTGCGACGGCCTGTTCCCCGCGCGCAGCATTTTCCCGAGAAACAGATAGGGCGTCGGATCTACCGGATTCAGGTCCGACGCCTCACACATCCGCTGTACTGCCTCTTCGTTTGCTCCTCGGGCAAACGCCGCCGCGCCCAGCCCGATCAGCATGCGCGCCGACTTCGGATAGCGCGAGTTCCCCTTGGTGAAAACCTCGATTGCCGGTTCCGGCGCATGGTGGAGCAGAAGTTCAGCGCCCCAATCGAATAGATACGGCTCGCTCGCGTCGAGTTCCGCCGCGCGCTGGTACTGCCGGACCGCTTCGAGCGGATCGCCGCGCTTCTCCTCCGCATCGCCGAGTGCATGATGCACTTCCGCATCCCCAGGCTGAATCTCCGCCGCCCGGCGCAGGTACGCGAGCGCCTCCTCTGCCCTGCCGCTCGCCAGCAGCAGCGCTCCCAACCGGTGATTCGCTTCGGCGCTCCCCGGTTCATGAGCGAGCGCCTCTCTCAGGGATTTCTCGGTCGCGGCGCTATCTGTGCCACTGCCTGCTTCGGGATGCGCCAGAGTAGCCGTGTCTTTGGCCAGGGATTCTCGTGTGCGCACCACCGTGTCCGACCCGTGTCCGCCAAGATTGGTGGTATCTGTTACCCCGGACACTGTGAACTGCGGCTCGTCATAAAACTGCGGAGCATTTTGCGCGGAACTCGCAGCCGCTCCCAAGGTCACATCAACGGTCTTGGTCTCGTTCGCTCCGACCGCAATGGACGGAATTCCCGCACTCCAGCTTCCGCTCACAACGCGCAAGGCATAAACCCCATCCCGCAAATGCTCGAACCTATAAGACCCCTGCGCGTCAGACGCAGCGGTCAAAACCTGCTTGGAGTCTTTCGCCTGCAGTTGCACTTGAGCCTGCGGCACGGCTCTTCCTTGCCCATCACGCACCGTCCCCTGCATCGAGGCAGAATCCCGGTTCTGCGCAGCGGCGAAAGCGGACACGACTAGCAAGGAAAGCACGGTCCACCGTAGTCGATAGAAGTGCAAAGGCGTACTCAGGAGCGAAATGGAAGGGACGGACACAACGTCAACCGAGAATTCTAGCGATCAACCCTGCACCCGGCAACAACGGGCTCGATCAGGAGTCTTCTCCGACCAGCGGCTTGCCAGAAACAAGCCGATGGAGCGAACGCGAGGAACTTCTCGCACCACGGCTCAGAGCCATGCACTCAGCATCTAAGTGCCTTGCTTTCAAGACTTTGCCTCTAACCCCTTTGGATCGAAGATTTTGCGAAATCAAGCTGGGGTACTAACACAACAACTCCTTCTGCTCCAAGACTTTGCAAAATCAGGTCCGAAAAATTCTGCGGCCCTCATTTCCGAACCGCAAGCCAGTTCAGCCCTCCAATAATGATGGTGATCAGCAGGATCACGCTCCCGCTGAAGTCCACCCCGCTGAGCAGGGCCAAGCAGATGAGCACACCGACCCCGGCAAACATCGGTCCTGCGATCAGCCGCAGCCACGCCGCTCGCGGCTGCTTCCGCCGCAGCGCCGGGACCGCCGCGCACACCGCCCCGTAATAAACCAACCGCGCCACCGCCGACAACGTGACGTTCCAGGTAAAACTGCCGGCCAGCGCCAGCACCCAGCACAACAGCGCAAACGCGACGATCGACACATGCGGCGTCTTGAACCGCGGATGAACCGCTCCAAACACGCGCGGAAAGTCTCCCTGCTCCGCGAACGCGAAGGTCATCCGCGGCCCAGTCAGAAAGTTCGCGCTCAGGTATCCATAGACCGAGACTAGCGCTCCCACAGCGACCAGGACGGCCCCGCCGCTTCCCATCACCAGCCGCGCCACCTCTGCCAGTGGACGATCCGTGTGCGCCGTCGCGGGCAGCACGCCCACCACCACCCACTGGATCGCCGTGTAAATCAGCGTGACCACCGCAAGTGCCGTGAATAGCGCGAATGGCGCGTCGCGCCGGGGATTCCTCGCCTCTCCCAGCGGATTCATCGCCGCCTCATATCCGCCATAGGCGAAGAAGAGCAAAAGCAGCGCGTCCCGCCACGTGCGTATGCCGGCATGGGACGCGGGCCACGCCACCGCCGCGTGGGTCGAGAGAAAGTACCCTCCGGCCAGACACACGATTGCCAGCGGCACCATTTTCCCGATCACGAAAATGTTGCTGACCAGAGTTCCGCTTCGCACCCCGGTGTAATTCACGATCAGCAGAATTCCCAGAAGCACCGTCACGATCGCGAACCGCACTGCCGGATGCGCCGCCTGCGGCCAGAACGTGCCCAGGTAAATGACCAGCAGGTTGGCATTCGCCGCGCAAGCGGTGAGGCGGCTCAGCATCATCATCCAGCCGACCTGTAGCCCGGTGAACTGCCCGAATGCGCCGCGGCAATAAATGTAGGTTCCGCCGGTTCCGCTGAACTGCGACGCGACCTCGCCGTAGCAGGCGATGATCACGCCCATGGCAGCGCCCGCCAGCAGCACCGCCCAAGGACTCAGACGTCCAACTTTGTCCGCGATTTGCGAAGGCAGTCCAAAAATGCCGCTACCCAAAATCGAATTGACCGTCAGCGCGACCAGGCTCCAGCGCCCGATGGCACGAACCAATCCTTCACTGGTGGTGCCATGCTGATCGCTTTGCGGCATCGCGAGTTTGTATCACAAACACGAGGGACCTGTGCGGGGCGCACGAAGCCCACGCCAAAAGCCGCGTGCCGCATGGCTTTCGCACACCTTCAGCGGACGAAAGTAACGCCCGAATTACGAAAGCGCATGCCCGTGGGACATCTACTCGCTGGCTGGTGCCGATGAGAAGGTTAACTGGCGAACGAAATGGCCTTCGAAGACACGAACGACCTTCATCTCCGAATTGCGCGCGTCACTGAAGACCTGCGAAACATTCAGCAGGAACTGAATTGCGCCGCCATGCAGGCCCCCAGCGATCCCGAACTGATGGAGGCTCTCAACTCGTTGTCTGAGACCGAGCCCATCGAAACGCTCCGCGTGGCGCTCGATCAAATGCGGCATTTCCTCTGGTTCTATTCGCAGGTGGTGGGCAGCGAGACGGAACTGGGCGACCTACGACAGGCGGCCAAAACTTCCACGGACGAGACTCCTAAAACCGAGGGCACGTTTCTAGACAAGCTTTCGCGTGCTGACGAACTCGTCCTGCTGCACCACCTGGCTGATTCCAACCGCCGCAAACCAAATTAGCCGCGCGGTTGAAATCCGTTCCCTGTGTTCCTCTGTGTTCCTCTGTGTTCCTCTGTGTCCCCTGTGGCGGGTCAGTGTTTTCTCAGAACCCCTGTCCGCCAACAATAGTCTTGAAAACGTTGCCCTCAGGCGAGAGCACGGCGAAGTCAGCGCGGGCACCGGGTTTCAAGGTTCCGTAAAGACCGGTCATCCTCACCGCGCTCGCCGGATTCAGGGTCGCAGCCCGCACTGCATCCCGCAGACTCCAATTCGAGAACTGCGTCACGTTGCGAACCGCACGATCCATGGTAAGTACGCTTCCCGCCAGGCTGTTATTAGCCGTGCACTTTCCGTCCTTCACGTCCACCTCGATCGGCCCCAACTGATATTTGCCGTCGGGCATGCCGGTGGCGGAGATCGCATCGGTAATCAAGACCGCGCGCTCGCTCCCTTTAGCCTGCAAGAAGACTTTCACTACCTCAGGGGAGACATGAATTCCGTCGGCAATCACATCAGCGGTGATGCCGTCGTCACTGAGCACTTCGCCAATGATGCCAGGCTGGCGATGATCGAGCGGCCGCATGGCATTGAAAGTGTGGGTAGCGTGGCGCGCTCCATTGGCGACGGCTTTCCTTGCGACCGGCATGTCGGCATCGGAGTGGCCGATGCTCACGCACACTCCACGGCGTGCCGCTTCCGTAATCACTTCCAGGGCGCCCGGAATCTCCGGCGCAATGGTCATCATCCGCGCGTGGCCGCGCGACGCTTGCCAGAGTTCGTCGAAGATTTTCAAAGTCGGTTCCACCAGGTATTCCGGAGGATGAACTCCGCGCCGCTTGTGGCTGAGAAACGGCCCTTCCAGATGGATGCCGAGCGGCCGCGCCTCCACTGAATTTCCGTTTGCTGCGCCGGCAACTTGCGCGGCTTCGATCACATCGGCCAGGCTCTCCAGCGCCTTGTAAGTTGCATCCAGCGGAGCGGCAACCGTGGTCGGGAAGTATGCGGTGACTCCATGCTGAATCAGAAACTTGCCCAGCCGGGAAAATTCAGGTCGCGAAGCGCGCATCGCGTCGACTCCGGCACCGCCATGCATGTGGATATCGAAGAAGCCCGGGGTCAACACGCTCTCGCCAAAATCAACCAGCTTGGCTGGCGATGGTAGAGGCGTCCCCGACCGCGAGGCCACTTCAGAAATCTTCCCGTCTTCCACCACCACGAAGGCATCCTGAATCTCTTCGACAGGCGTGAATAGACGTCGCGCAAGGAATACAGTCTTCATGAGGTTAGCCGCGAAACAGTATCCTATCCGCCTCAGCGCCTTCGTACAACCACCGCAATGCGTGGACACAACGCAAGAGCGGCAAGAGTTTGTCCGCAGATTACGGATCGGATGAAATTCCACAAATGACCGCTGCAACCGCTCATTGAATGACTCTGTGGGCGCGCAGCGAATGTTATAATCTGGAGCGAGCAAGTTCCGAGGCGCTTCTCCAGCGCCCATTGCTTAAGTCGGGGAGTGGCTCAGCCTGGTAGAGCACCTGGTTCGGGACCAGGGGGTCGGAGGTTCAAATCCTCTCTCCCCGACCATCTTTCTCCGGTCCAGCCCGGAGACATGGGTTACAGAATGTACCGGTCACATGGGTAACACTTTTGGGCCGAATGGATTTTCGAGCGGTTCCAAGACTCTGGTCTCCAAATCGAAGTAACCCAGATCATACTGCATAAAACTGACGAGCCAGATATCGTCGTGAATTTCCTTGATGCCGACGGCCTGCCCGGCGAAGACCTGGCTGAAATTGATTTTTTTGTTGCCCAGACAAATGCGGCCGCAGCGTGTGACCACGATGGTTTTGTCGTGGAAGGGATAATCGATATCGGGCAAGCCGGTGTAAGGGCGCGGCGAAGGTTGATAGATTTCCGCGGGACACTTCATATCCAGAGCTTCATGCGGACGCTGTTGGTTGAAGATCTCCATGAACTTGTCGAAGCGGGCTTGTTGCTGGAGGAAGTTGGCGGCGGCCGGTTTCGTGGCCTCTTTTTTTCAAGGTGAGATGCATGCGTTCGTGGCGGCCATTCTGTTGAGGATGGCCAGGCTGGATGCGCTCAATGCCAATGCCGAGGCGAAGCCACCAGACGGCAAGTTTGCTGAGGTTGAACAAAGCATTGGGCGACGCAAAAGGGACGCCATTGTCGCTGCGGATGTTAGCCGGCAGGCCACGTTCTTGAAACAGCCGTTCAAAGACGGTGAAGGCGTAGTCCTCCCGGGTGGAAGAAAGCGCTTCGCAAGTGAGCAGAAAACGACTGGCATGATCGGTGACGGTAAGGGGATAACAGTACTGGCGATTGCCCAGCAAGAACTCGCCTTTGTAATCGGTGCACCACAGTTCATTGGGGAGCTGTCCTAAAGACAGAGCCGTGCCCTGCGCGCGTCGCCGCGAACGACTGCTGCGCCGCTCGACCAAGCCGTGACGATCGAGCACGGCATGGATGGTGCTTTTGGCGGGAAGGGGGATGTCGGCGAAGCGGCGCAGCAGTCGCTCGCGGATTTTCCGAGCGCCCCAACTGGGATGCTCACGCTTCACGTTCAGGATGTAGTTCTCCAGCTGAAAGGGCAGTTGATTGGCATAGCGATAGGGACGTCGGCTTCGGTCGGTGAGCCCGTGAATGCCACATTCCTGATAGCGATCGAGGATCTTGTAGCCGGTCTTGCGCGAGATCCCGAACTCTCGGCACAGATCCGCCATGGGCTCGCCCGCGAGTCGGCGAGCCACGAACTTAACTCTCTCATCCATGACCGAACACTCCTTCCACGGCATCCACTTTCCTCCCCGAAAGGGAAGAAAGTGTAACCTATGTGTCCGGTACGATCTGTTACCTATGTCTCGGGTCGCTCAGCCACGTCCTTTCAGGAAGATAGAGGAGGCTCCAATGTGAGCCTCTCTTTACTCGAATTTGCACTGTGCCCAAAATTGTGCCCACTCAGCCGATCCAGAGCAGCGAGAACAGCATCTTCACTTGGGTGAACGTACCGAGCAGACATTGCTACGGAACTGTGCCCCGCTATGCGCGCAAGTGTCCACGCATCACAGCCGGATTCGCCCAGTCGCGTTAGGAATGTGTGACGCAAGCTGTAAAGAACGAAAGGGCGGACCCGGCTCAGCCTCAATGCTTTCTTGTGCTGCTTCTTTAGCGTGGATTTTTCAAAGTGCCCACTGCGTGTGGGGGCTGACCACACCCAGCCCTCGGAAGGGCTTCCTTTGGCAATCCAGCGGTTCTGTAGGATAGCCTTGGCCCGCGCAGTTAAAGGGAGCACGCGCCGCGCGGCAGCGGTCTTGCCGTGAGTCACCAGAATGGTCCCATTTCTTCCGTTAGTCCACGTCACAGATTCCCACCGTAAGCGATAGCATTCATCGGGGCGCATACCCGTGTCCATCAGAACAGCCGCGACTGAACCGAGAGGTTCTGGAGCCGCGGCAAGATAGTGCGGCGCTTCTTCATCAGGCTTGACCACGTGTTCGCGACGTCGCTCTCCGGGAAGCATTTTGACAAACGGCGCAATCTCGATCGCTCCCCACTGGGCGGCGAGACGCATAATTCGGCGAAGAACTTGAAGAGAGCTGTTGACAGACGATACTTGCAAGCCGGCCGATTGTCGCCAAGCTGCGAAATCTGCCACTCGTTCGCTTGTGATCTCATTCAAGCGAAGGTTTGCCAGAGGTTTATACGACTGTATTGTTCGGACTCCAGGCCGGTAGTAGTCGAGCCACGTCTTGGGTGAAGTGGATGTCTCGGCCCAAGGCTCAAACCGCTGTGAGATGAACTCTGCTAAAGTCTGTGCGATTTTCTTCTCTCGGATGCCGACCTCGCCCTTCGCAAGGGACGCGCGATGGGCCGCTTCCATCTGGCGGGCTGTGTTTTGGTTGGGTTGACGGGTAGACTCGCGAACCATTTCTCCATTCCACATGAACTTGTACCAGTAGATTCTTCCGCGTTTATAGATCGCCATTTGTTTTCCAGTCCTTCCGATCGGATAGTCGTCTGGCCTTCCATTCCAGAACTTCTGCGTCGCGCTAATCTACTCGGGCCTTCTCTCTCGTTGGCTTTGGCATTCGCCATCCCGGTCACAGAAGGATCACAACTTTTTACCCCCAGATAGCCTCTTCTGAAGTTGGCGATACCTCTTCATGTACAGACGGCGCTTCTCTTTGAAGCCCTGATTGGCCGCGTGTTGATGCTGCCGGCATCGATTGTTGCAATAGCCTTGATGATTGGTCACTGCGTAAAACCACTTCCCACAATCTCGGCAGCTTCTAAGTCGAGTCAGTTCTCCATTCCTGAGCAAGTTGAATACCCAATAGACAAAACGATTCTCCCAGTCAGACTGCTCCGTTCTGCCGTTCCAACTGAAAGATATGTCCGCAGGACGGCCAACTCTAGGCGACCAGTGATATTTGGACAGGATCTCATTTGCTCGTACGTACAACTCGCGCGCAGCCGGAGTAGGCCCCGTGGGTTCGTAATTCGGCTCCTCTGAGAACTGTCGGTCAACATAGGCATCAACAGCTATCCAACGGTCGATCTTCTGAAGCGTACGAAGGAGTTCAATGAGTTCTATGGTGCGTTTCGACGGAGTCTTGCGGTTGATTGGAGCGAGAAGCCCCTCGGGAGAGATTAGGACCTTAGCGGTTCTACGGCGCTGATCGATCGATGTACGTAACTGACGAGTATGTAACGCCATGCTTTAGTTACATTATACTATCACTCACTTGGTAGTCAATGATATGTTCTGAGAAATTCGATGTCAGACGGAGATGAAGATGGACACATTGTTATCGGTTGAGGAAGCTGCGAGGCGATTAGGCGGAATCTCAAAGTGGACGGTCTACGCTTGGCTGAGTCAAGGCCGAATGGTCCGGACTAAAGTCGGAGGGCGGACAATGGTGCGGAGTCCGAACTGACAAAGGTAATTGAAGACGGCGGCAAATCACCCGCCCCGTGTCGGAAGGCGTGATCTTTTTTGCGCCCAGCCCGAGTTTCTTAGACCCGACAATTGACGCAGAGTTAGAAAATGCAAATCGGAACCGTGCGTAGCAACAACAGCTCTTCACAACCGCCCAGCGGTGTTCTGCAATTGGTTAACGTACCTGACGAGTTGCAGAACGGCAAACTGTTCGTTTGTTGGTGTGAAATATCCCGCAACGGGAACCTCGCGAAAGTCCCCGTTAACCCGCGGACCGGCAATGCTGCCGAGGCAGACGATCCCACGACATGGAGCACGCTCGCGGAGGCCATCGCATTCCAGCAGAAGCACCAGAACGAGGTGCGAGGGGTCGGCCGTATGTTTGACCCCGCCGACGGCATCATGGGGGTAGACTTCGACGACTGCATTGACGATCAAGGGAACATCATTCCAAGCCACCTCGCTGCTGAGTGGCTGCCGCTCCTGGATAGCTACTGCGAAATTTCGCCGAGCGGCCGCGGCGTGAAAGTCTGGTTCAAGGCGCGCCTGGACCTGGATGGCAAGACCGGACGGCGGGACGCCAAGCAAGGAGTGGAGATTTACCGAGAGCGCAGATTTTTTACGATCACCGGTCGTCGGCTTTCGCAATTTTCCGTCGAGGTCGAGATTCGGCAGACAGTCATTGAGGCTTTTTATAGTGCCATCTTCAGCGCGAAGAAAACCGTCATACCGGCGCTGCACACCCCCCCAAGTTTGACCGACCAGGAAGTCATCCGACGGGCCAGTGAAGCGGAGAATGGCACGAAGTTTCGGGCATTGTGGACTGGCCACGTGAGCATAAGTGGCTCGCAATCGGAAGCCGATGCTGCACTGTGTTCGATACTTTGGTTTTGGACGGGCGACCGGGAAACCGTGCGCCGGCTATTCAGCCAGAGCGCGCTAGGTCAGCGTGAGAAGTGGACGGCACGGCCTGACTATCAGCAAAGCACGCTCGACCTTGCGTGTCAGGGTGAAGTTTATTTATCGCAGCGACGGAACAAGCCCGCTCCGATTCGTGACGAGGTGCAGGCTGCGCTCGACGACCCGCGCCCTAAAGTACGCCTGTCCGGCGACAACTGGCTTTTGTCGGAAACCGCCGCCGCACTCGGTCAACATCTCGCGGACAAATCGCTGTTTGTCCGCAACGGGGAGATTGTCTTACTTGAGGGCAACGAGTTGCGATCCGTCAGTCCCCAAACCTTCAGGACATTGGTTGAAAAGCACGTTGTTTGTTACCGGCAGCGCGCATTCAACAACGCGAGTTATGAGGTAAATGTGACGATGAGGGATGAGGAGGCACGGGGGATTATGGCATCGACGCAATTCACAGAGAAATTGCGGAGCCTGACACGGGTCAATTTGTGCCGGCTGCCCGTGTTGAGGGGAGACGGTACGCTCCAATTATTGCCGTATGGTTACGACCCCGCATCGAAAACGCTGACCCTCAGTAGCATGATATATCGGGAAGACATGCCGCTCGCTGTCGCCGTTGAGACGATCAACGACTTGCTCAGCGAATTCTGTTTTGCCGATGGTGACCGTAGCAAAGCTGTTGCCGTCGCAGCTTTGATAGGTTTATATGCTGCGCAAACGTTACCAGAAGGCGCATTGCGGCCTTGTTTCATCGTGACCAAGAACGCCGAAGGCGCCGGCGCTAGCACGCTTGTTTCCTGCGCTGTTGTGCCGGTTATTGGTCGATTGCCAACAGGCGTCAAGTCCGACGACGACGACGAGACGCGAAAGGCACTGACCACTGCTGTGCGGGAAGCCAGGGTTGTCATGCTGCTCGACAATCAGAAGTCGCGTCTTTCATCGGCGGCGTTGGAGGCTTTCATTTCGTCGGCGACATGGAGCGACCGCTTGCTTGGCGTCAACCATACATTCACGGGTACGAATATCGCCACCGTGTTTGTGACAGCGAACGGTTGCACCGTTAGCCCCGATATGCGCCGTCGCAGCTTGGTTATCGAACTTCACCTTCAAGCTGAGCGCGCCGAAGATCGTCAATTTCGTCGTCCGCTCGATCTGCCTACACTGCTTGCCTTGCGCCCGAGGATTCTCGCCGCGTGTGGGTCGCTAGTGCGCCACTGGCATATGCAAGGTCAACCGTCACCGTCCCGCGGCGAGCCGATGTGAAGTCGGATGAAAACACGGTGGGGAACGGGCCACCCTGCCGCTTAGCGGCACAGAACCGCATCAACAGGGAGGCTTAGCGATGCAGTGCCAACGTAGAAAGCGGGCCGGTGGGCGATGTGGAGCTCCCGCCCTAACCGGCCAAGCCTATTGCGCAATGCACGCACAACCCGGCCGGGCCGCAGAACTCGGCAGTCTGGGAGGTCGTCGGCGAGCAGTCTACAGTTTGGGCAAACTGAAGGACTTTGCGGCGCCAAAGACGGCGGCTGATGTGCGCGAGCTGCTGGCCGAGTCGATGATTGAAATCCGCCACGGAAAGCTGGATCCCCGTGTCGCAAATGCACTCGGCTATTTGAGCGCAAGCTATCTTCGCGCCCTTGAGGTTTCCGATTTGGAAGCACGATTGAACGCGCTCGAGCTTACCCAACAAGTGCAGGAGCGGGCGTTCCTGCACTCGAGTCCGGACTCGAAAAAGAACGAGGACTAGGTGGCCGAAAAATCGATTTCGCGTCGAGTGGCGAAGCTGGAAGCGAAGCGACGCTTCCTTGACTGGTTCGTAAGGATGCGCTTTTATGAGAGCCTCACGGAGCAAGAGCTTACGACCTTCGCCCTATCTGGCCAGCTTCCCGATCCCATACCGAACGGGCCGAGTAGGATGGACCGATTAGATCGTAAAACCCTTCACCGGTTATGGCGCGAGCACGAACGAACTTTCGGCGTCCGAACTCAAGAAGAACTGGCTTACTTCACAACCAACGGGTTTTGGCCAGAGCAAAAGGGTGGACTTCACTATTCAATGCAAGATGGGAAGCTGATCATGGAATGGCTGACTGAGGCAGTTTATAAAAAGTAAAGCCATTCCGAGGGAAACTACGAGACGGGAACAGAACAGAAGACCGTCATCAGATTAGCCGCTCACAACGGTGAGGCGATCACCGTCGGGAATCGTTCCGAGCACCCTTGAACATCGCTCAGCCCCTGTAAATTGCCGTTTCCTATCGTTCAACGGTAGGGTGTGCTCTCGAGGCGAGCAAGCTAGCTCCCGGGAAAACCCGCGTACTCGGCTTCAGCTTGCTTCAGAGCCGGAATCAGCTACGCTTACGTCGGTTCCGTGATTGCGAACGGCTTGCCGCGTCGGTGGTCAGGAACTTGTGAGCCATGCCAAGTAAGGCGCGCAGCACATCGGGCGTCACGCGAGACATGCGAACCAGCACGGCGGTTGTATGAACACAGAGCAAGTTACCACCAATAGGCGTGGTGAGTTGCAGAGTAAATTAGGCATTTGACCTCCATGACAGTGTGGCACGGTCTTTCCGGCAACTGCCGATTATCGCAACTTCGCGTACTCGGCTTCAGCTTGCTTCAGAGCCGGAATCAGCTACGCTTACGTCGGTTCCGTGATTGCGAACGGCTTGCCGCGTCGGTGGTCAGGAACTTGTGAGCCATGCCAAGTAAGGCGCGCAGCACATCGGGCGTCACGCGAGACATGCGAACCAGCACGGCGGTTGTATGAACACAGAGCAAGTTACCACCAATAGGCGTGGTGAGTTGCAGAGTAAATTAGGCATTTGACCTCCATGACAGTGTGGCACGGTCTTTCCGGCAACTGCCGATTATCGCAACTTCGCGTACTCGGCTTCAGCTTGCTTCAGAGCCGGAATCAGCTACGCTTACGTCGGTTCCGTCATTGCGAACGGCTTGCCGCGTCGGTGGTCAGGAACTTGTGAGCCATGCCAAGTAAGGCGCGCAGCACATCGGGCGTCACGCGAGACATGCGAACCAGCACGGCGGTGTACCCGACATAGTGATCGGTCACGTAGTAAACATCAGGAGCGGCTGCGAGCAGTTCGGTGCGGCAATCAAATCCGATGCGAACCATGAGCGAACCCGGCTCAGCAGAACGATTAGTAGGCACGCACGCCAACAGTTTTCCACGAACCTTCAGCGCGGGTGCGCCGAAAGCCGTGCTCTCCTCTACATCCGGCAGAGCCAAGCCGATCTTCCGCACCTTTTCGAAGTTGATTGTGCTGCTGTCTTTGTTTGGGGTTTTGATCTGCTTCGACGATCTTCCGGTCGCTTTTGACCGCGGCTTCGATGTTCGTGCGCCCGGAATTTTGCCGATTCGGGGGTCTCCTGCCAGCACAAGCTCGCATGCCCGCAGTGCGGCTGATTCAAAGTCAAGGGCATCGGCTGGTAAGACCTGCCAGCCCGTTATCCTTTTGCCCAACACTTGAATGGATCGCATGGTCGGGAACTCACGCCGCAAGCTTTGGTGGTGTTCTTGGATAGTGGCGAGCCATACACCGTTATCCGCAGTGTTCGTAGGCTTATCCCGCAGGATTAACACGATTTTGTCTTTCACATAGATTGCTAGGCAGCCAAACATCGGACGGGTGTACGGCGACAGGGTGGAAATCGTATCAAGCACGAACGCATGTGGAATGGCTTTGCGCTGCTTGGGCAGCAAGCTCGATTCCAGACCTTCTGGCGAGAGATGTTTTCTCTTGGTCATACCCATACACCTTCAGCACTACACTAAAACAAGATCGAAGGCAGGTACGCGCCAGCGGGTTCGTTGTAAAGCCCCGTCGTCATCAACGTCATCGGCTGCACTACGCGAAGCCCGCTCTCAAGACACCAGCGAAACAGTGCCGCGTTGCGAGTGGGCACAAGAATTCCCGGACCCTGAAACTCCGTGGCTGCGGCAATGAGTGCTTGCAAGTCCCAATTGGTTTCACCAACTGCATGACCGAAAAAGGCAACGGACGATGCGTAGGCTCTGATTCGCCCCTCCGACTCGGCGACCACGGCTGTGCCTTGCTGAATTGCGTCATTGAGTTCGCCCCCGCGGTCGTGGCCGTGGACTCGCATACAAAGATCGTTGCAGGTAACGACATCGCTATGTTGAGCCGAGCGTACCTTATAGCCTTGCGGTGTCTTCTGAATCGGTCTTCCCTGCATGCACGCAAGTGGCTCGCGCACAACAAAGCCGAGCTTCGTGTACAACGAGAGCGAACGATTGTGGTAGGCTGCCTGCACTAGACGAACTCCTACGAACTTCCTTTCTTGCGCACGTGTTATCACTGCTTGCATCAGTTGCCGTCCAACGCTGCGATTTTGTGAACTGGGGTCAATCGTAATCGGTCCCACGCCAGCAATGAGTGTCCTCTCATCCAAGCAGTTGCTTCCGATGATCTTCCCGTCTTGTTCCGCGACGACGCAGAAGAATGATGGGTGCGAAAACATCGTCGAGAGCACATGGATGGGAATTTCCGGCGCTGGGAAATCGCGAGGGAAATTGTGTTTATCGGCGAGAGTTCCAAAGGCTTCGAAACAGATTCTTCCGCATACTTCGGCGTCCTCTGGATGGGCATGTCGGATAGCGAAGGCGTGATTTTCGGCGACCCACGATTGCGGCTGTGCTGCCATGATGATTACCCTTTCACGGCTCCGTGCTCTCTTGCGTAAATGCACGACTACTAACGCAATACGGAACTCACGAAGCAATGTTAGGGATGTGTTGGAGGCGAAGTCAACGAGGGGTAAGGCTTACGGTTTTTTCTGGAGAACTTCGGCCAGATAAGAAACAATTCCGGCTCAACGACCCTGCAAAGAAGGTGGTAATGGGGGAGGCCCTTCCCGGCAGGATCGGAGCACTGGACGAGGGCGCACAGCCATGGCAAGCATCCGGCCTGTTGAGACTCGCGTGAAAACTACCTACGCGAACGTTTCCCGGACGCTAGTGACCGGCGGCGTCGCACGCCGCCGTTGGGATCTCTCTTCTGGTGGGTTATGGGCTGTAGGTCCGTCGTAATGAGTCTCTGGCCATGCTTGGCGCATTCGACGATGTAATACGCCGCTTTCTCGCCGCCGACAGAGTAAGCGTAAATGAACTCTTCAACCGTGGCACGAACGAACTTCGCCTCACGCCCGCACCCATTCGTCGGGCACTTGAACTTCGACTGTTTGGCGAATGCCATCCCCAGACTCCAGAAGGCTGGGATGAGCTTTATGAGATCGGCGATGCTCTGAAAGATCTTTGAGAGTCGCTGTACCTTTTGCTAGTTGCTTTGTCCCGACGCCGTCTCTAGGGTTGTTGCACAATCCGCGAGGCCCTTTGGACGAAGAACATGCCGGGCCTCTTAATAAGCCCATCGACTCACTCAGCGGTGGGCTTATTTAACAATGGCGTTTGCGACAACTACCAACAGTGACAGGCACGTCCATAGGCGAAGAGAGAGAACGGTGGCGGGAACTATGCGAGCTCGCCGGGAAAGAGCAGGACCCTCAGAGGCAAGGCTGGGATGAACTTTGTGAGATTGGCGATGCTTTGAAAGATCTTTGAGAGTCCACCGTACCTTTTGCTAGTTGCTGATACTTCGGCCCTGCTCGTATTTTGGTTGTTGACACACAATCCGCGAGGCCCACTTTCGAGACATCCACTGACCATGCCCCTTGTGGGCCTCTGATAAGCCCATCGACCAACCAGCGGTGGGCTTATTTTTATGTGCCACTTTGAGTTGAGCCGACACGCGGTTTTCCTCAAGGGTTCACAGTCTCCGACGTTCAGCAGCATTCGGCTACCGATAAGTGGAATGGAAATCCAAGGTGGGACTCTGGCCGTATGCGGCGATAGTGATAGCCGTTCTCGGCCTCTTGTACATATTCTTCCGGCCTACTCCGTAGCTGGTGCGGGAGTCGTGTATCCCCAGCCGATATTGGAAGGGCTATGTTTCATTCTCTGAAGTCTGAGCGTCTGTTGAAGTGCTCGCTTGAAGGGACTGGCGCAAAACTGCAATCGTGCCGCGCATCTTCCGCATCCCCTCCTCCACAACCTGCCGTTTTGGTGATTGAATCGGAATTTCTGAGCTTACAGTCTCTAGAAGCTCCATCGTTCCTTCCAGTAGCTCGACGAAGAGCAACTTCTACAACGCGGGGTGGGTTGTTCATAAGCGTTTTGGCTGGCTGTAATGATTCTACGGGGCGAGTGAGTCATGAGCTCTACCACGACCACGACGACTGCAAAGATGGAAAGAGGATTGCGCCACGACACAGGCAGATCGGGACAGGAAATGCCGCGCAGTCGGATCGCGCTGGAGACCGGGATGCATTGACCCTGGATTAGTCGGTTACTAAGCGGGTTAGGCCACGAAGTAATCGTGGCACATGCGCGTAACGTGCGGTTGATCGGGGAGAGCCGGCGCAAAGACGATCGGCTGGACGCGCAGACGTTGGCGCGGCTGGCCAGGATTGATCCGCAGTTGCTGTGTCCGGTGAAGCACCGCAGCGCAAAAGCGCAGGCGGATCTGACCGTGATCCGGGCGCGAGCCGGACTGGTGCGAGCGCGGACCGCGCTAGTGAACACAGCCCGCGGACTGGCCAAAAGCTACGGCGAGCGGCTGCGCGGGTGCAACGTACGCAACATGAATCCGGAGAAAGCGGAGGGTCTAAGTCCGGAACTGCAAGCCGCACTGCAGCCGTTGCTGGTGGCGCTAGAGTCGTTAAGCGAACAGGTTCGCGACTACAACCAGCGCATTGAGAAACTAGCCCAGGACAGTTATCCGCAGGTGGCGCTGCTGAAGCAGATCAAGGGCGTGGGCACGCTGATCGCTCTGACGTTTTTGCTGACGCTCGAAGATCCACAGCGCTTTCGCAAAAGCCGCGACGTGGGTGGTTATTTGGGACTGCAGCCAGGACGAAGAAACTCCGGCCAGAGCGAGCCGCAGATGCACATCAGCAAGGAAGGCGACCCGTATCTGCGCACCCTGCTGGTGCAAGGGGCGCAGCACATTCTGGGGCCGTTCGGCATCGACTGTGACCTGCGACGCTGGGGGCTGAAGCTGGCCGAGCGCGGTGGCAAGAGCGGCAAGAAGCGAGCCATCATTGCCACGGCCAGAAAGCTGGCGGTGTTGCTGCATCACCTGTGGGTGAGTGGAGAAGTGTACGAACCGTTGCACAACAGTGGCCGCATGGCGATGCCAGCAGCGGCGTAAAGCAACCCATTCTTGGGAAGGAAAGGCAAAAGCGTCAACGCCGAGTTCCGGTGACTGCGTTAATGGCCTGGCCCAACTTCTCTGATCAACGAGGAGCGCAGGTCGCCAATCAGGTGGCAGCACCGGCTGTAACGAGAACGCCCAACTTGCACCGAGCGAAACAATCGCTCCTCGAGAGTGCGGATGGAAGGATGGCGACAGTGGCGACTCGGCGGGAAGACAAAAACCTTGTCCAACGAAAAAACAAAAGAACCGACTTGACTCCGACCGGCCTTCTCATGGAAGGCGATTTCGCTCATCGAGGGATTTTGAGATGGGATGAGAAGGTCGATCCCCGATCACGGATGGCGTTAAGCTACCGGTGATCAAAGCACTCGCAGTGCAATCCCGAAGGATAAGGAGATCGACCCTTGAAGAAGAATAGCAAGTCTCCCATGAAGAAGGAACAGAAAGCGAAGCGGGCGAAAGCTCAGCGCCCAGGGCCGCGAGACACCAAGGAAGTACTGGCGGAGCTGGTGGAGAAACTGCAAGGAAAGCTGGCGGTGAAGGCGACGTCGGCGAGCCCAGCAGAGGCGGGTCCGCGAGCTGAGCTGGGGCCCAATCTGGACCGGCTGACGGTGGGAGTGGATTTAGGAGACCAATGGAGCCACTTCTGCATTTTGGGTTTTGAAGGGGAGACGCTGAGCGAAGGGCAACTACAAACGAGGCAGGCGGAAGTCGCAGAGTTCTTCCAGGCCTTACCGGGGGCGCGGGTGGTGATGGAAGTGGGGACGCACTCTGCGTGGATGCAGGAAATCATCGCAGATGAGGGACACGAGGTGGTGGTGGCCAACCCGCGTCTGATGGATGGGTCGAAACGGCGTAAGCGCAAGAATGATCGGATCGATGCGAAGAAGTTGGCGCGGCTGGGGCGGGTGGATCCCCAGTCGTTGTACCCGATCCGGCACCGCAGTCGAGAGGTGCGGCAGGACTTGGTGGTGCTGCGCGCGCGGGAGGCGTTGGTGGCAGCACGGACCGAGCTGATTAACGCTACACGGGGTCTGGTGAAAAGTATGGGCACACGGTTACCCAAGTGTTCGAGCGAGAGCTTCGGGCACAAGGTAAAGGATGCGATTCCGGAAAAGGTACGGGAATCGCTGCTGCCGTTGGTGCGATTAGCAGATGCACTGAGTGCTTGCATTCAAAGCTATGACCAGAAGATTGCAGAGCTGGGCAGCGAGAAATACGGGCACACGAAACTATTGCGCCAGGTGAAGGGAGTGGGTCCGATCACTGCGCTGGCCTACGTGTTGACCTTAGAGAATCCGGAGCACTTCGCCAAAAGCCGAGACGTGGGGCCCTATGTGGGATTAGTGCCGAAGCAGGAGGACTCCGGAGAGAGTCAGCCGCAATTAGGAATCAGCAAAACCGGGGACACGATGCTACGCAAGCTATTGGTGGGGAGTGCGCAGTATATCTTGGGACCGTTTGGACCCGACACTGACTTACGACGTTACGGACTGCGGTTGTGCGAGCGTGGGGGAACAAACGCGAAGAAGAGAGCGGCGGTAGCGGTAGCGCGGAAGCTGGCGGTCTTGCTGCATCGGCTATGGGTGAGTGGCGAGGTTTATGAGCCGCTGGACTACGCCTCCTCGAGGGCGATCGTACAACAAGCTGCGTAGACGGAAACAGATAGGACAAGCGGGGAAACGGGTTCAGGGAGCCATGAGTTGAAGACGCGATAATCAATCGATCGCCAGAAAGTTTGTCGGCAATGACATCCACCGCCTTGTTCGGGAGACTGCGCATTACGCTCGGGTCAAGAAGACCGCTTTTGAGATGGCAGCCCCTAACAACCCAGGTTCGTCACCGTGGTGATGGACCTGGGCTTTAAATCGAACCCCAACATGCACCGAGGCCCCGAAGTGGCCCATTTAGAGTGCGGATAGAAGCAGGGCAAACGTGGGTGGCGCCGGCCAGGATTTTCCGGAAAGACTTTGAGAGACGCGAATCAGTTTATGTTCTGTGGACTGCCATACCGAATCCTAAGACGAGTGGGTGGGGATGCACTGGCATGCCTTCGCGACAAAAAACAAAATCCAAACCCATCCACTAAGGACGAAGCCCAACTGAACTGCGTTGCGCTTCGTCCCCCACGCCACCGGACACAGCATCGTTGACGTCGGAGAAAAACAATATGGAGGGCCGCCACGTCGGCCTTGACTTTTATGACCTTCTCATAGAAGCGTAATGATTCCATAACAATGTCGGCTCCCAGGCCCGAGTAAACTTTGGAGGCGCAGACCAACCAAAGGGCTCGGAGGAAAGGAGCCGAACATGCTGATTATAGGTTGTGACTATCATCCGGGCTTCCACGGGGACTTTGATGTTGGTTTGCACTGCGGCGTGCGCTGGCTGCACCGACATGCTCAGCAGTCCCAACGCAAACATCAGATACATCACAGCTAATTTATATCGAATGTTAAACCTCTAGCTAACGATGTGAGAGAGCAGTACTACGTACGCGCCACTATCTTAATCAGTTCCGCCGCCTAAAGAGGCGTCCTGCTGAAAACCTCAAGAACCCTGAACCAATTAAACCGGAGCCGAGCAGCATAAACGTGTCGGGTTCAGGGACGGTGGAAGTGCCCGTTGACATGGAGATAGAATCGCTCCCGCCCGAGCAACTCGGGCTTTCTCCCAGGTCACTACAGATTTTGGTATTCAAGAACTGGCCGTTCCCCAAAGCTAACGAAATTGAAATCGGATTGCTGCTCTCTGTGAACTGACTGATGATTGGCAATCCCTGCATCGTGACAGGAATGCCGTCGGTATCGGACAAGAAAGCTACCGTCGCTACGCCCCCAACATTAGAGAAAACGGCAATGTCACTCAGGAGGGTGTGGGCCGTATCGTCGTAAATCAGGACCAACCCCTGTGCTTGGGCGGTGAATGACAGACCCGTAAGGGTTGACGTTAACGAAAGTTCCGGAGTTCCCTCGGGGAGAGTGCAGGTGACCGGGGTGCTGGTTAAGGATAGGGTGGAACACGAGTCAGCCCAACTCATATTGCTCGTCATAAGAACCGCAACCAACAAGGCGGTTAGTTTTAGAAGTCCCGGCAATATGGGTTTGGGAGATGGAATTAGAGAGGGAGTGGACCGCATGGGGGAATCCTCCTTTTTACGCACGTGCTAGGGAACGTGACCGAGATGCAGGCTCCGTCACTTGGCTGGATGGTTATTACCCTGACCGGAGCGGCGTGTCCATCGGGGAATACTAGTACACCCTGTATATTGGTCGGGCATGAGAGATTCGGAGCCTTGCGGCGATCCGGTTTCGGCCGGCCCTAACCCCCATTAAAATGCCTCCCTTGGCCGTTGAACCACCCCGACTCTTCGATGGTATCGAACCCCGAGCCTGATTGAATGAACGCCGAGCACAGAGAATGGAGGTTTTTTCAGGGCTGTCAGGGAACGGGTTCCATGCCCCGCACCATTTTCCGATTGGCATGAAGCCGAAAGTATGGCTGTGCCGACACGCAAGAACGTTGGCGTAATTGATCGCTTCGGGTAGATGAGTGATATCGCGATGTTACGCCAGCAACGGTATTGCCCTTTGGAACTGCTCAGGACGATGGTCTAATGGGTGTGTGCCAGAACCAATGACATCACCCGAAACGGGCGAAATTGCGATTAACGAGGCATATCGAAACTACACTCCGCCTGTCAATGCGTCAGCGGTCGTCCATAAACTTTTGAGCAGTGTGCCGAGCAAGTATTTGCAGGGTTTAAGCTGTGTCGTATTAACGAATGAATCAGCGCTCTCTCGCCGTGACCGTAAGGGAAAGGTTTGGTCCCGAAAACGAAAATTCGACAAATCACGGATTCTCGGTCGCTACCACGGTGCGAGTAGTCGCGGCAACTCCTCTCCTTGGATCGAGCTTCGAGTGGACAAGATCATCGAAGGTTTAAAGGGTGCACCACGTTGGCTACCAATTGCGAGAGAGCTAGTTTTCGGACATGTGCTTTCCATGAGTTAGGTCACCACATCCACCGAGCGATTAGACCTGAGCATACAGAGAAGGAAGATGTGGCGGATAAATGGGCCGGAAAACTCAACGCGAATTTCATTCGCAAGAAGTATTGGTACGGCATGCCTGTGATCGTGCCCATGGCAAAGGCGTATCGATTTATGAGGCGCAGACAGTGGCTCTGACTCTTGGATGACATGCGTGAGGATAACTGGAAGCAGGATGGAACCCGATACCTCACCGAGACGGACACCGACCAATTGTTGAACTTCTTGAATATCAATAGAGTTTCTGGCCCACGCTCGGGAAATGAAGGCAAGTCGCGGCGTCCTGTGTGGCCCCTCCTTTCTGTCTTGCTGTTTGGCATCGTCTTTTTCGGCTATCGTGCGGCCGTTCAGAACGGTTCAGCGAGCAGACAAGAAACGAGCTTCGGGATGATTATTCAATGCAAACAGCGCGGCCGTGGACACGAAAACTACTGTCACTACACGTTTCCAGTTGGCGATCAGGAGTTCACGGGTGTCAGTAAAGCAGACCAAGGAGTTGAATTCGGACAGAGAACGATGGTTTATTACGACAGCCAAGACCCCGGTGTTAGCGCTCTTGAAAACTTCTCTGAACAGAGTCGCGAGAGTATGCGTTTCGTCTACATTCTCCTGTTAACGCTTGCCGCTACCGTCACCTTCATCCTTCGGGATAGGGTGTGAATCGATTCGCAGATCGGAAGTCTATGTCAACGGCCCTCGGGCCATTTCGCTCATGAGGAATTACAGTTTCGGAGTGGTCGTCTTCACCGAAAGAAATGAAATCGGCGCCTAACAATCCAGGGTCAATGAGCGCAATGGCGATATTACGACAGTTACGAGGATGAGAACGTGTCAACGTGGGCTAGGTGTTGGGCGATTCGTACCGGAAAACGGTTACTTCGCAACCAATTTTCCGTTCGTTAAGTAAGTTCAATTCACCACCTGATTCAAGATCGTCGATGTGCTCTTTCCAGACGAGCCGTCGCCCAAGTATTCGGCCGTGATCGAGTGTGTTCCTACCGCAAGCGTGGACTTGATTAGAGTTGCCACGCTGTTGCTCAACGTGGTGACCCCTATTATTTTCGATCCATCCTTGAACGTCACTTTGCCGGTCGGTGTGGGTCCAGCCGAGATGACCTTTGCGACGTTCACCGTGAAGGTTACTGCCTGTCCGAGAGTCGAGGGATTCGGTTTTGAGGTCAGGGCCGTTTTCGTCGGGTAAAGATTCACCGCCTGCTGCACCGCACTGGACAAGCTCTTCTTGAATGTGGCATCCCCAATGTAGGTCGCTCTAATGTTTTGTGTCCCAGTTTTTAGGTTGGATGTACCGAACGTTGCTAGGCCATCGGTTATCACGCCAGTGGCGATTACGATGCCATTATCCGAAAATGTGACGGTTTCGCCGTTGGGCGGAGCCCCAAGGCTTGAACTCACCGTAGCCGTGAAATTAACCCTTTGTCTGATGAAGGCGGGATTCAGAGAGGAAACCAGCGCGGTTGTGGTAGTTATAGAACCGTGCACGTTCGTGTTGCCTAGCAACACGCCGATGGTGTTACTGCCCTCATTCGCAATAAGGAGGTCAGGTTTGCCGTCACCGTTTACATCCGCGACAGCTAGGGAGGACGGGTACGAGGGGTATTGGCCGCCTGACGCATAGACCGACGGCGACGAAAACGTTCCATCTCCATTTCCCAGAAAAGCGATCACCGCTCCGTGTTGCGAGCTTTCCCCCGTCACCAGCAAGTCTGGTTTACCATCTCCATTCACATCCCTGACCGCTATCGACCCCACGGTTTGTGCCAAGTCATAAACTATTGCTGCCTTGAAGGTTCCATCGCCGTTGCCTAGCAGTACGCTGACGGCGTCGCTGAATCCGCTACCCACCACCAAGTCGGGCCTGCCATCCCCATTGACATCTGCCACTTCCACCGTTGTTGCGTAACTCCCCCCAGCGCTGTAGGTAACGGCTGACTGGAAGGTTCCGTTCCCGTTACCTAGCAGTATGCCCACGGTGCTGCTCGCACAGTCGGGATAGGTGAGGCACTCATCCGCCACGACCAAGTCAGGCTTGCCGTCACCGTTCACGTCCGCGACCGCAACCGACCCCGTGAAACTGTTTGAGCCCGAAGGGTAGCTAACCGCCGGCTTGAAGGTGCCGTCGCCGTTGCCCAGCAGTACACCCACGGTGTTATCGCTGTTGTTTGTCACGATCACGTCAAGCTTGCCATCGCCGTTTACGTCCGCGACAGCCACTGACCACGAGAGAACTCCCCCAGAGTCGTAGCTCATCGCTGCCTTGAAAGTGCCGTTGCCGTTGCCCAGCAGCACACCTACCGAGCCTCTGCAGCTACTGCCGGTGCTGGCACACCCACTCGCTACTATTAGGTCGGGCTTCCCGTCGCTGTTTATGTCCGCGATTACGACCGATTCAGCTCCCCGGCCACCCGAATCGTAGGTCACCACGGCGCGAAAGGTGCCGTCACCGTTGCCTAGCAACACTCCCACATTTTTGCTGTTCCCGTTCGCCACCACCAGGTCAGGCTTTCCGTCCCCGTTCACATCCGCAACGGCGGCCGATACGGGCGCGTTCCCGCCGGAGGCGTAGCTCACTGGGTACAGAAATAGAGGCGTGCTCGTCACTTGTGCTAGGGTGGTTACGACACCTTGTGAGAACAGCACTATGGCAAAGAAGTTATTTAGTTGAGTGCGAGTCTTCATGGCGATCTCCTTCCGGATGTCCATGACGGTCTGATGAAATGGTTCGCGTTGACGTTGGGCGCGCAGACCGTGGGGCCGAACAACAGGAAGAGCCTGCTCAGTCAGAATCGGCTTTCGGGAGAAAGACTCTGACGGGGCGTATCCCAACGCATGGATATGCAAACACGATGGACGAGATGGAAGACATTGTCAAGGTAATTGGCTAGTGATCCTTTTGGCGTCCAAAATCAAACGGCACCACCTACCCGTAATTGTTAGCTGAATCCGTGCACAGTTTCAGTGGTTAGAACAATGTGCGTCAGGCTGCAGGTGAACGAACAAGAGGCTTCTAACCAACTTCGCCATTACGCAGTCCAGTGCGTTGCGAATGAACACTTCGGGATAGCGTCAAGGAACAGTTATTCTCCCAGCTTCCACGAGAATCCGATAGTTGCGGGTTAGGTTGCTGAAATCAGACCATTTCGCTCATGGACGGGGTTTGAATATAAAGGCGATGTTCAACAGTTGTGGTCACTGTCACTTTTGACAGGCGCGGAGGAGTTTTTGGAGTCGCAAAATCGACTGGAATCGTCGGTTAAAGCCCCGGCAACGCACCCTTTCCAGCGTTCTGTGTTTTACCGGAAGTTTCCGGCGTTTTTTTTCTTTTCCCAGTCAGTTCATCCAATGAAAGGTTTGGCGTGACGATCGTTCTAATCGCGCTACTCGCGCTGACCGTGGTCATCACGGTTGCAGTCCTGCTGGCGCTCGGCTCTGTCAATTGGCGGTAGTCCGTGAAGTTCTGGCAACTCCTCGCGCGGGCCGACGAAAATCGTCACGACAACTGGCGGAAGTGGCTAAGGTGAACCACACGGTGCGCGAGTATTTAGTCGAACTGGAGCGGGAGAACCCGGTCGAACCTGCGGTTGCGCAGCAAGACAAAGTCTCGACTACGGATCCCGACTCGACCTATGCGACCAAAGGCGGTCCGGCACGGCTCGGCTACTACGACAATTATCTGGTGGATAACGCAAGTTGCGTCATCGTGGGAGTGCAAGCTACGCCGGCACGGATGAGTCAGGAGAGCGTAGCGGCCCGTGACATGATCGAACGCTATCGCGAACGTTACGGCTACCTGCCCCAGACTCTGGCCGCGGATACCACCTACGGCAACGGCGAACTTCTGAAATGGCTCGATGAGCGCGGCATCGCAGGTTACATCCGGGTGAAAGAAAATCCTAACGGACAGCCGACTGATCTCTATGGCATCGACCAGTTCACCTACGTGCCTGAGGAGAACTGTTATATCTGCCCGGAAGGCAAAGTCCTGAAATACACCGGCATCAATAAGCGCAACCACACACATGTTTACTTCTCGACGCCGAAGCGCTGTCGGGAGTGCTCCCAGAAGAGCCGCTGTACGCGAGGCAAGTATCGGACTATCGCCATTCACACTTGTGAAGAGGCACGGCAGCGCGCCCACGCCCGGGCCGAGACACCGGAGTTCGCAGTCTCGCAACGGGCTCGGAGAAAAGTGGAGGCACTGTTCGCGGAGCTAAAGAATTACATCGGACTACGTCGACTGAGGCTACGCCGGATGCGCTTCGTGCGCGAACAGTTCTATCTGGCGGCCACGGCGCAGAACCTGAAACGACTGGTGCGATTCCTCAGCGGTAAGTCAATCCCGCAGATTGCATCTGCATGAGCCTGGCCTAGAGAAACGAAGAAAGTGAATAACTGGCGACTGAAAGCGCAAAAAAGTACGTCGTGAACCGAGATTTTTCAACAGACACACGTGGCTGTTGAAAAAGTCCGTGATCGGAACGAACTCTTCGCCACGATTAATCGCTGCAATCCAGTTTCCCCTCTACTTCAGCTAAGAGGCAGTTTCCACAATCGGTGTTGTCGGTCGGCTGAGGAAGCGCACTAGCCGCTTGATGTTCTGGGCCACTGCTGCCAGGAAGAACTGTTCCCGCACGAACTTCAGTCTGCGCAGGCGCAAGCGACGCAAGCCGATCTGATTCTTGAGTTCCGCGAAGAGGGCTTCCACCTTCTTTCTTTCCCGCTGTGCCTTGGCAAACTCTGGCGTGTTCGCCAACTCCCGTGCGCGTTGCCGGGCGGACTCATCCATGTGGATGGCAAGAAAGCGAAACGCTCCGCTGGTGCATTGGGCTTTGAGCGCACACGCTCCGCAACGTTTGCGAGTCCCGATGTAGGCATAAGTGCGGTTCCGCTGATTGCGACCACCGTAGTTGAGTTGCTGCCCCGCGGGGCAGCGATAGCTGTTGCTTTCGGGTTGATACGTGAAGCGCTCGGGACCGTAGAACGGGCTGTTTTTTCTGTGAATGCTGTCGCGGGTTCGCATATAAGGAGTGATGCTCCGATCCGCCAACCAGTGCAAGAACTCCCCGTTCCCATAGGTGGTGTCGGCCGCTACCGATTCTGGTGTTCGTTCTTGCCATTGCGTGAAACGAGTGAGCATGTCCTGCGCGGCTACCGTTTCCTGACTCATCCGTGCTGCCGTGGCCTGCACTCCCACAATTACGCAACTCTGGTTGTCCACCAGATAGTTGTCGTAGTAACCGAGACGAGCCGGCGTGCCGCCCTTAGTGGCGTAGGTCGAATCGGGATCCGTGGTCGACACCTGGTCTTGCTCATGCAGCGGCTCTTCTACTGGGTTCTGCTGTTCTACTTCCCGCAGATACTGACGCACGGTTTGGTTGACTTGCGCTGCTTCCGCTAGCTGCTCGCGTGGAATGCGGCTCTCTTTGGCCGCGTTCGCCTCCACGAAACTGCCATCCACCGATAGATGCTTACCCTGCACCAACCCCACTTCCACGCACTGGCGCACGATCTGTTCGAACAATTCCTCGAACAGCCTCGACTCCTGGAACCGTCCGTGCCGGTTCTTGGAGAACGTGGAGTGATGCGGGATCTCCTGATCGAAGCCCAAACCAGTGAACCAGCGCCACGCCAGATGCATGCGCAGTTCCTCCACCAGCTTGCGCTCGCTGCTGATGCCATACAAATAACCAATCAGCAGAATGCGCAGCAGAAGCTCGGGGTCAATTGACGGACGGCCGGTATCGCTGTAACTCGCTTTCAGCTTTTCCCGCACAAAGGCAAAGCTGATGTGCTTTTCAATGAGCCGCAGCAGATGGTTCTCGGGAACATGCTCTTCCAGGCGGAAGTAGTAGAACAGCGCTTCGGAGCGGTCGTGTTGCCCCATCATGATCAGCAGGCCTCCGACGATCAGAATCCAACAGAGCATGGCGAATGCTTCCTTCTAACATGCTTCTGCCGAATCTCATCCTGCTAATCGACGTGACTTTTTCAACACCCACAGGCGATTACGCTCAAATTCCAGGGATGGCGATTGGCGGTCGCGATCCACGCGAGCGACCACGCTACTCGGTCATAAAGTGCTTCTCAAACGGACGCTTTGACCGTTCTGCCCCTTCGTCCGTCAGCATCACCGACTTCGCCTTTGACACGGGATCGTGAATGAAGCCGCTCTCGTGCAGGCGGTTCAGAACATCCCAATCATGGCTCTTCCACGCCCGCAGACCGTGCTTGTCCTTGAACGTCGTCAGGTAAAGCAGAGCCAGCGTGAACTCATCCACCTTCTCGTTGTCGATCTCCATCCCGTCCTCCTGCGCGACGTTGCATCGCAGTTTGGCCTGTCATATTCCCAATGCTAGCGGCACGGGAGGCTGTCGCTATGGGCAAAAAGAAAGTCCAGCCGAATTATCGTCGCAGAATGCTTCGGCTGCCAGACCTCGATCATTCCAAGCTGGCAGTGCTCAATAGTCTCGGGTCACCCGGTTCGCGCCGCGTCTACGAATTCGCTCTCGACCAGTTCATAGCATGGTACTGCTCTGAACCTCGGCTCGCCTTCAACCGGATCGTGGTCACTCGTTATCGCATGCACCTCGAATGCCCGGGGGCTGGCAGCCAATACGATCAACCAGCAACTTGCCGCCGTGCGCCGGATCGCACACGAAGCCGCCGACGCGGGCCTGCTGAGTCCAGAACTGGCGGCGTGAATTAGCCGGGTGAAAGGTGTAAAGCAGCTGGGCTTCCGGGTCGGGAACTGGCTCAGTGCGGACGAGTGCTCGGCGGTTCTTAGCCGGGCGCGTGGTACGACGCTGCGAGCGAAGCGTGATTACGCGATGCTGGCTGTGCTGTTTGGCTGCGGCCTGCGGAGATCGGAACTGGTCGGGCTGGACGTGAACGACGTTCAATTACGCCAAGGCCACTGGGCCGTCGTGGACCTGATCGGGAAAGGCGGGCACATCCGCACTGTGCCGATTCCGATCTGGGTCAAGGCCGCGCTCGACGATTGGACAGCAACGGCGGGAATCACCCAGGGACGAATCTTCCGCGCCGTCGCTCGAACCGACAAGGTATGGGGCGACGGCATCTCGCAGAATGTGGTCTGGTACGTCGTCAAAGGGCTGCTGTGAAAAGGCCGGGCTGCAGCACATTGCGCCACACGACCTGCGCCGGACCTGCGCGAAGCTGTGCCATACGAGCGGCGGCGAGATCGAGCAGATTCAATTTCTGCTGGGCCACGCCTCGGTTCAGACGACAGAGCGTTATCTTGGCTGCAAGCAAAATCTCAGCCATCCCGTGAACGATCTGTTCCAACTGGGAAACATCGCCGCTGCTGTACAAGCGAGTTTCTGTCGCGAACCGGAGGTCCTAGCGGCGAAAACGCGAGGCGGACAGGCAGATAAAATATCAGTCGATGAAAGCAGTGGCGTTCAAAAAGGGTCAGACGCGAGAGCGGGCACCCGCTTTCAAGGAGATGGGTACGCTTCGGTGTGACTGCTGCGGCGAGGAGTTCGTCGTCTTTCATGACCCCACAATGGCGGAGCAAGAATGCGGCGGAGCGACAAGCGCGATGGCTCGAAAAGGTTCTTGCCGAGGAACACGAACGGGAGCGGAAGCACCCGGATCGAATCCAATTACCAGACTAGTGCTCTACGGGGAATTTGAGATCGCGGTAGGGAGACCGATTACGCGGTACCCCCCGCGCGGACCCGGACGGGCGCTCGTTAGCGCATCCGGTTCTTATCGCGGATGAGTGGCGGCGAAGCGATCCGCGGGATAAGGGTGGAGTACTCGCGGTCTAGGGAGCCAGCGGTCAGCCAGAGCGAGCATATTTGTCCAGGAGAGCCGGCGTTTCTGGCTGCGGCGGCGAAGTGTACGCCACCAAGATCCAGTTAGCCGATCCCGGAATACGCTGAGACTGTCGAGGTTTCCCGGTACCGCATAGTAGAGGAAGTGGCCCTGCACGATCGACTTGAGCCATTGACCGGTTTGACGCTCCGGATCGTGCATACGCTCGTGGAGCTGCTGCTTAATCTCCCGCAGCTTCGCTCCCATGCGTTTGCGGATCGTCTTACGCCGCACCGTAAATTGCCCTAACCTATTCTTCCCGCTGATGTGCGTGAAGCCTAGAAAATCGAACGTCTCCGGCTTACCTTCCCCTCTTCGTTTCCGGTTTTGTTCGGCAAATCGCCCGAACTCGATCCGGCGCGTCTTGTCCGGGTGTAGTTCCAGTCCAAACTTTCCCAGTCGTTCCCGGAGATTCTGCAAGAACCGATCTGCGTCCGCTTGGTGTTGGAATCCCGAGATGACATCATCCGCGTAGCGGATGACTGCCACCTCGCCGCGTGCCCATTTCTTGCGCCACACGTCCACCCACAGGTCGAACGTGTAGTGCAGGTAGATATTGGCCAGGAGCGGTGAGATCACCGAGCCTTGCGGACTACCTGTCTTCGTGTCCGACCATTCGCCTTCCTCCATCACCCCGGCGTTGAGCCACTTCTGGATCAACCGTAGGATGCGGGGGTCAGCGACGCGATGCTCCATGAACTTGATCAACCAACTCTTGTCGAGGTTATCGAAGAATCCTCGAATGTCGGCATCAAGAACGTAGTTCACCTTCTTCTTCAGGAGCACATACGACAACGCATCCAGCGCTTGATGCTGGCTGCGCCCCGGGCGAAACCCATATGAGAAACCGAGAAAGTCCTCCTCGTAAATCTGGTTGAGGATAGTGACCGTGGCTTGCTGGACGATCTTATCTTCCAGTGCCGCGACTCCTAATGGGCGTTGCCGTCCATCGCTTTTCGGTATGTAGACCCTTCTCGAGGGTTGCGCTCGGTAGGCTCCGCGATGAACTCGGGCATGGAGGTCGACCAATCGATCCTCTAGTCCGACTTCATACTCCTGCCAAGTAACACCATCCACTCCAGGTGCGGCCTTCCTCTTCAAGGAGTAAAAGCTTTCCCGTAGCAGATCAACGGTCAGATGGTGGAGCAAGGCGGTGAACTTCATCTCCTTATTGTCCCTTGCTGCTTTCCGCACGTCCGTCAGCCCCTGTGACACGCCCTTCCCGCTCTGCGTCGGGTACGTGTTAGGTTGACGGGCGTTCTCCGAGGAGTCACACAGCGGCATACTACCGATGAACCATACGAACAAAGACGGAACATCGTCGGCGGAGAGTGGGGAGGGAAGGCCGCTGATCAAGGAGAACGCCCGTCAACCTAACACGTACCCGACGCAGAGCGGGAAGGGCGTGTCACAGGGGCTGACGGACGTGCGGAAAGCAGCAAGGGACAATAAGGAGATGAAGTTCACCGCCTTGCTCCACCATCTGACCGTTGATCTGCTACGGGAAAGCTTTTACTCCTTGAAGAGGAAGGCCGCACCTGGAGTGGATGGTGTTACTTGGCAGGAGTATGAAGTCGGACTAGAGGATCGATTGGTCGACCTCCATGCCCGAGTTCATCGCGGAGCCTACCGAGCGCAACCCTCGAGAAGGGTCTACATACCGAAAAGCGATGGACGGCAACGCCCATTAGGAGTCGCGGCACTGGAAGATAAGATCGTCCAGCAAGCCACGGTCACTATCCTCAACCAGATTTACGAGGAGGACTTTCTCGGTTTCTCATATGGGTTTCGCCCGGGGCGCAGCCAGCATCAAGCGCTGGATGCGTTGTCGTATGTGCTCCTGAAGAAGAAGGTGAACTACGTTCTTGATGCCGACATTCGAGGATTCTTCGATAACCTCGACAAGAGTTGGTTGATCAAGTTCATGGAGCATCGCGTCGCTGACCCCCGCATCCTACGGTTGATCCAGAAGTGGCTCAACGCCGGGGTGATGGAGGAAGGCGAATGGTCGGACACGAAGACAGGTAGTCCGCAAGGCTCGGTGATCTCACCGCTCCTGGCCAATATCTACCTGCACTACACGTTCGACCTGTGGGTGGACGTGTGGCGCAAGAAATGGGCACGCGGCGAGGTGGCAGTCATCCGCTACGCGGATGATGTCATCTCGGGATTCCAACACCAAGCGGACGCAGATCGGTTCTTGCAGAATCTCCGGGAACGACTGGGAAAGTTTGGACTGGAACTACACCCGGACAAGACGCGCCGGATCGAGTTCGGGCGATTTGCCGAACAAAACCGGAAACGAAGAGGGGAAGGTAAGCCGGAGACGTTCGATTTTCTAGGCTTCACGCACATCAGCGGGAAGAATAGGTTAGGGCAATTTACGGTGCGGCGTAAGACGATCCGCAAACGCATGGGAGCGAAGCTGCGGGAGATTAAGCAGCAGCTCCACGAGCGTATGCACGATCCGGAGCGTCAAACCGGTCAATGGCTCAAGTCGATCGTGCAGGGCCACTTCCTCTACTATGCGGTACCGGGAAACCTCGACAGTCTCAGCGTATTCCGGGATCGGCTAACTGGATCTTGGTGGCGTACACTTCGCCGCCGCAGCCAGAAACGCCGGCTCTCCTGGACAAATATGCTCGCTCTGGCTGACCGCTGGCTCCCTAGACCGCGAGTACTCCACCCTTATCCCGCGGATCGCTTCGCCGCCACTCATCCGCGATAAGAACCGGATGCGCTAACGAGCGCCCGTCCGGGTCCGCGCGGGGGGTACCGCGTAATCGGTCTCCCTACCGCGATCTCAAATTCCCCGTAGAGCACTAGTCTGGTAATTGGATTCGATCCGGGTGCTTCCGCTCCCGTTCGTGTTCCTCGGCAAGAACCTTTTCGAGCCATCGCGCTTGTCGCTCCGCCGCATTCTTGCTCCGCCATTGTGGGGTCATGAAAGACGACGAACTCCTCGCCGCAGCAGTCACACCGAAGCGTACCCATCTCCTTGAAAGCGGGTGCCCGCTCTCGCGTCTGACCCTTTTTGAACGCCACTGCTTTCATCGACTGATATTTTATCTGCCTGTCCGCCTCGCGTTTTCGCCGCTAGGACCTCCGGTTCGCGACAGAAACTCGCTTGTACAGCAGCGGCGATGTTTCCCAGTTGGAACAGATCGTTCACGGGATGGCCGAGATTTTGCTTGCAGCCAAGATAACGCTCTGTCGTCTGAACCGAGGCGTGGCCCAGCAGAAATTGAATCTGCTCGATCTCGCCGCCGCTCGTATGGCACAGCTTCGCGCAGGTCCGGCGCAGGTCGTGTGGCGCAATGTGCTGCAGCCCGGCCTTTTCACAGCAGCCCTTTGACGACGTACCAGACCACATTCTGCGAGATGCCGTCGCCCCATACCTTGTCGGTTCGAGCGACGGCGCGGAAGATTTGTCCCTGGGTGATTCCCGCCGTTGCTGTCCAATCGTCGAGCGCGGCCTTGACCCAGATCGGAATCGGCACAGTGCGGATGTGCCCGCCTTTCCCGATCAGGTCCACGACGGCCCAGTGGCCTTGGCGTAATTGAACGTCGTTCACGTCCAGCCCGACCAGTTCCGATCTCCGCAGGCCGCAGCCAAACAGCACAGCCAGCATCGCATAATCACGCTTCGCTCGCAGCGTCGTGCCACGGGCCCGGCTAAGGACCGCCGAGCACTCGTCCGCACTGAGCCAGTTCCCGACCCGGAAGCCAAGCTGCTTTACACCTTTCACCCGGCTAATTCCCGCCGCCAGTTCTGGACTCAGCAGGCCCGCGTCGGCGGCTTCATGTGCGATCCGGCGCACGGCGGCAAGTTGCTGGTTGATCGTATTGGCTGCCAGCCCCCGGGATTCGAGGTACATGCGATAACGAGTGACCACGATCCGGTTGAAGGCGAGCCGAGGTTCAGAGCAGTACCATGCAATGAACTGGTCGAGAGCGAATTCGTAGACGCGGCGCGAACCGGGTGACCCGAGACTATTGAGCACTGCCAGCTTGGAATGATCGAGGTCTGGCAGCCGGAGCGTTCTGCGACGATAATTCGGCTGGACTTTCTTTTTGCCCATGGCGACGGCCTCCCGTGCCGCTAGCATTGGGAATATGACAGGCCAAACTGCGATG
>CAWKLW010000010.1:0-1164941 GCA_963850585.1 uncultured Acidobacteriota bacterium
CACTAGTCTTCAAGTTGGCGCCTATGGGCCTCCCGCCGGGCCGGACCAGCCGATTGCAGCTGTCGCCACAGATTCCAATAAAAAAAGCCTCTCGTTTCCGAGAGGCTTTCGGGGGAGGGACTTTTGGGCTGGTGCCCGCTGGTCCGGAAAACTTACTTGGGTTGCTGCTGCGTGTCCGAGCTCATGGGCGCTCCGCTATTCGAGGAGAGCTGTTCGAGATCGTTCTTCAGCAGGCTGACTTCAACACGGCCGCCGGACAGGCGCTTGGTCTTCGCGTTCTCATCCGTGGAAGGAACGGGGGCATTGCCCATGCCGACCAGATAGATGCGATAGACCGGGATCTCATGATTGAGCACCAGGTAGCGCACGACGGACTCGGCCATCTTCTGCGAAGTCGTGATGGCGGTCTGTCCCTTGCCGGACGAGAAGCCTTGGACTTCGATGATGTATCCGCGTTGTCCCTTTACGCTGCCGGCCATCTGGTCAAGAGCGTCTTTGGCGTTCTTGCTCAGCATGGTCTGCCCGGCGCGGAAGCGGATTTCGGTCTGGTTCGACGCCTTGTACTGGTCGATGTTGCTGACCACGTTCTCGACGGTTTGCACCCGGGTCGTCACCTGCTGCGCGGAATTCTGCGCCTGGGTGGCCTTGTTGCCGGCGTCCACGGCGTGCTGGTCAGCTTCGTTCGCCTTGTCCGAAGCCAGCTTGATGCCGGCCTGGGCGCGCGAATCGACGTCCTTGATCTGCTTGCTGTTTTGCGAAGTCAGCTCATCGAGCTCATTGACGCGATCGCGGATGGGCTCGGTCTGCCGCTTCACGTAGTTCTTGCGGGCGAAGGGGTTGATGCGTCCCCAGAAGCCTTCACGGGACGGAGCGGCCAGAGGAGCCTTGCCGGTGGCGTTGCCGCCGCTGTTGTCGGTCGACTGCGTCTGCTGCGTGTTGGCAGGCTGGCTCTGGTCCTGGGCGGTCTGCGCTAGGGCCGGCAGAGCGAGCACTGCGGCCAGAGGCAGGGCAATGACGAGACGGTGGTTCATAATGACTTCCTCCAAGTTGGGGGAGCGTTGGGGCTCCACTCCGGCACGCCTGAGCGTGCTTGAATTGTGATATGCGTCCCTTGAACAGTAAAGAAAGCTAAGCAGATTCGCTAAGCTGGCCCGCGGTGACGCGACGCGGAACCTTTGAACTCTCGGCGCCAGAATCATGCGCCGCCTTTCTCTATTACATGTGGGATGCCAAATCGACCCTCGAGGTTGAACGGCTAAGCACTTGGAAACTATGCCTATTATAGCGTCCAGTTTACGGTAAAGTCAGGCCTGCCAGCACGTGGCAGGGTAATTTTGGCAAACCTGATATAAAAACTGCGTGGAAATTGAACGCCTTCGGTAACCGCCATCACTCGACCGCTTCACATCAAGTGAAAAGAACTGCACAAAGAAAGGAATTCTGCCAATGGGTATCCTGCGAAGGGTAACTGCGATCCGGTTACTCGGATTGGTGATTCTAGCGAGCTGTGGACCGACCTTTGGGGATGAGACTGCGCTGCCTTCCGCTCGAATTTCCGCAGCCCACAAACAGCAGTATGCCGACTTGGCCGTGCAGTGGATGCAGGACTATCTGCGTATCGATACCACCAATCCGCCAGGCAATGAAGTGAAGGCCATTGCATTCTTTAAGAAGATTCTGGATCAGGAGGGGATCGAAAACCGCGTCTTCGAATACGCGCCCGGTCGCGGAGATCTTTGGGCGCGTCTGCCGCATACCACCCCGGAGGCGAAGCGCCCCATTGTCCTGCTCAACCACATGGACGTAGTCACCAGCGATCCGGCGCACTGGAAAGTGCCTCCTTTCAGTGGAGACATCAAAGACGGTTACATCTGGGGACGCGGAGCGCAGGACATGAAGGACGAGGGCCTCGCCCAACTTGTCGTCATGGTGATGCTGAAGCGGGAGAAGGTTCCCTTGGACCGGGACGTCGTACTTTCTGGCCGTTTCCGACGAAGAAGCCGACGGTACAGGCACCGATTGGTTCATCAGCCATCAGCGGGATTTGCTGGGGAATGCCGAGTTCCTGATTAACGAGGGCGGAGAGAATCTGCTGGAGAAGGGCAAGGTGAAGTACGTCGGAGTTGACGTTGGCGAGAAAACCACCTATTGGCTCAAGGTGACGGCCCATGGCAGGCCGGGGCATGGCTCCAGGCCGAATCCAGATTCCGCCCCCAACCGGCTGGTACATGCGCTGGACAAGATCATCGCCTACAAGACGCCTTTACGGGTATTGCCGGTGGTGGATGAATTTTTGAAGGATATGGCGCCCTATGAACCGCCCGATCGCGCTGCCTATTACCGGGACGTGAACAAGGCCATTCAGGACAAGAAATTTCAGGACGAAGTCGAGCGGGATGAAGCGTTGAACTTTCTGCTGCGCGACACGATCTCGCTGACCATGCTAGGCGGCTCGCAGCAGACCAACGTCATCCCGCCGGATGCGTGGGCGAATCTGGATGTGCGGATCTTGCCCGGAGGCGATCCCAAGCCCCTGGCCGAGGACTTGCGGCGGCTGGTGAATGATCCGAACGTCAGCATTGAGCCCATTAACGCGGAATTCCGCGTAGCGAACTACTCCGGCACCGACAATGCGCTTTACGGGGCCATCAAGACTGTCTCGGCCAAGTATTTTCCGGGCACACCTGTCGTGCCCCACATCAGCAGCGGCTATACCGAGAATCAGCGCTACCGCCCTCTGGGCATTGTTGCGTACGGGTTCAGTCCGTATGCCGCGACCGAGGAGGAGGGCCACACCGAGCACGGAAACGACGAGCGCATCAGAGTAGAAGAAGTTCGCCGAGGCCCCGAGATTCTATTCGACGTAGTGGCAGGAGTGGCCGCCCACTGAGGATAAGCCATGTAGGGACAGCCTCTCAGGGTGTCCAGTCGAGCGAACCTCGACAAGGCTTTGCGGATGGCCCCGCGGATCTGAATATCGGGTCATCCGCAATGCTTGTCGTGCTGTTCAAAGATGAACGGATCAGTCATGCCGGCGATGTAATCGCAAATCACCCGCGCCAGTGACTCTTGCTCCGCTTTCTCACGGTACGCACGCGGCAGCGATTCCGGATGCGTCATCCAGAATGTAAACAGATCCCGGATAATCCGCTCGGCATCATCCTTCTCGTCTGCCAGTGACGGGCTGAAATATAGATTCTCGTACAAAAATTCTTTGTTCCGCCGCCGTTCGGCTTCGACCTCCGGACTGAAGCCCGCCAGGCGCTCGGGATGGCTGCGGACCTCATCGACGCTTTGCAGCCGCGCCGCAGTGATGCGCCGCTGTGTATTCCGGATCAGATCATCGACAAACAGGTTCAGGACGCGTTTGAGTGTCTCGTTGAATTTCAGCTTGTCCGGCGCATCGGGATAGGTCTGTGCCACTTCGCCAAAGAAGCGTTCGAACATGGGAACCCCTTCCCGAATCTGCTCCAGCGAGAGCAGGTGAGCTTCGTATCCATCGTCGAGGTCGGCGGTGTTGTAGGCGATTTCATCCGTCAAATCGATCAGTTGGGCTTCCAGCGGAGGGCGTTGGTTCAGCAGGTACTCTGCTAATTCCGGATGCTCTTTTTCATCGTAGTCGCGCGAGTGCTTGATGATCCCTTCCCGCACTTCAAAGGTCAGATTCAAACCGCGAAAGGCGGCGTAGCGCTGCTCGAAATCTTCCACGATCCGCAGTGCGTGCAAATTGTGGTCGAAGAAGAGGCCGTGCTCGCGCATGGCAGCATCCAGAGCCTTTTCCCCGGCGTGGCCGAAGGGCGGGTGCCCAATGTCGTGCACCAGGGCAAGAGCTTCGGCCAGATCGACGTTCAGCCCAAGGGCTCCGGCGATCGTGCGCGAGACCTGGGATACTTCAAGCGTGTGCGTCAGCCGGTTACGGAAATGATCGGAGTAGCGCCGCGTGAACACCTGGGTCTTTGCTTCGAGGCGCCGGAAAGCTCGAGCGTGAATGACGCGGTCGCGGTCGCGCTGAAAGTCATTGCGGTAGGGATGGTGAGGCTCAGGGAAGCGCCGTCCGCGCGATTGAGTGACGTGCACCGCGTAGGCGGCGAGCATAGAAAAAGAATAGAGGAAAACGAAAGAATTGGGTAATTGAGTGATTGAGTATTTGGTAACTGAAAATCGGTTTTCGTTTTTCAATTACTCAATTACCAAATTCCCCAATTACCAAATTTCTCTCACTGTTGCTGTTTGCTGCTGGAATCTTCCTTCGCGAGCTTTACCTTCGCGGCATCCAGCTTTTGCTGGACTTTGGCGAAAGCTTCACTGTCCTGCTCTGCGGGAACGGTTCTGTTCCACTCCTGAACCGCGCGATCCCAGTGGGCGGCCGCCAGCTTCAGGCGTCCCGTCTTCTGGTAGAGATCGCCCAGGTGCTCTTGCACGGTCGGGTCCGAACCCATATGCGAGGCCGCTTTGTTGAGGTTATCTTCGGCAAGATCATACTTGCCCAGCTTGAAATACGCCCAGCCTACCGAATCCAGGTACGCCGGATTGTTTGGCTCAAAGGTGAGCGCCTGTTTAATCAGGTTCAACGACTCTTCCAGCTTCACGCCGCGATCGGCGTTCATGTAGCCGAGGTAATTCAGGGTGGCAGCAGCCTGTGGATCGGTCGGCGGCGTCATCGACAGCACTTTCTTGAATTCCACCTCAGCCGCGTCGAAGTTCTTTTGCCGCTGGTAAAGGTCGCCGCGCAGGAATAGCACGTATGCCTTGTCATCGGCTTTCGTGGAGACCTCTTCCGCTTTGGCTAAAGCCTGCAGCGCATCGTTCCACTGTTTGGCACGGGTATAGACAATTCCCAGGCGGACATAGACGTCTCGATCCTCCGGACCGCCCTTCAGCATCGACCGCATATCCGCGACCGCTTGATCGAGCTGTCCCGTATCGGCGAGTTGAGCATCGAGCACCATGCGCAGGTCGCGGTCGTTCGGCAGCTTCTGCACCGCTTCCTTGGCAGCCGCCGTGGCTTGCGGCCACTGCTTGGCGTCACGATACGTGTCGATGATTTCCTGATAGCCGCTGCGCGCATTTTCATCGCCGAGAGTCAGCATCTTGCGGAACGTTTCCACCGCGGACGTGTAGTTCTCCTGTTCGCGGTAGATCATTCCCAGGCGCTCGACGAAAATCGCGCGATTGTTGCGGTCCGCCTGGCTGGTGCCGGTTTCGCTCTTCTCGGTCTTCTTAATCAGATCCTGCAGAATCTTGGCGGCCTCATCGTAACGTCCCTGCGCCTGGTAAACGGCAGCTATGCTGTAGGGGACGTCCATGGTGTCAGGAACGAGGGTTTCCGCGCGCTTCAGATTCTCCAGCGCCTGATCGTACTTGCCCTGCCGGCGGTAGATGTCGGCCATGCGCACGTAGGTCTGCGCGTCTTCCGGGTTGGAATCGGCAATAACTTTGTATTGCTCGAGCGCGGCCTCGAACTGGCCATCGTTCATTTCGTTCTCTGCCAGCCCGCGGATCGCATCCAGATTGTCGCGGTCCAACACAATGGCGTGCTTATAGGCATCGATGGCGTTCTTATAGTCTTTGCGCTGCTCATAAGCCGCGCCCAGCGCGGAGTAGAGCTTTGCGGAACGCGCCGAGTCGGGAATCGAACTCAGGACTTTAAGCGCGTGTGCCGTGTCACCCTCGTCGGTGTACAGCATGGCCAGCGTGGTGACCGCTTCTTCTGAATTGGGATCCAGCTTGATAGCCGTTTGCAGCTCACCTTCCGCTTTTTGCAGATCGTTATTCAGACGATACAAACGCCCCAGGAGCAGATGGTCGTCTACGCTCGTGGGATCAAGCTTGGTGATCTGTTCATACTGGTCGATGGCGAGTTTCAGAATGTTGTCCGAACCGGAGCCGCCCGGCATATCGCCCAACGAACGCAGATAAATGCGGCCGAGAAGCTTATGTGCCTCCAGGTTCTTGGGATCGCGCTTGATGATGTCCTGCGCTTCGCGAACCGCGTCGGCAATCCGACCGGTTTTTACGTAGAGTTCGGCCAGTGCCGAGGTCAAAAATTCAGAGGACGGATCGGCATCGATGGCCTGGCGGTATTCTTCCGTAGCTTTCGCGGCCAGGTCGCTGCGGCCGTAAGCCGTGACCATCTCTTCGTACATGTGCGCCAGCGTGTAGTGATAATAGGCAGCAGCCTTATCGACTTTATGCTGCGCGGCGGGCTGCGTGGGCTGTGCCGGCTTGGCCTCCGGACTGGATTCCGAACGCTGGCTGGTTTGGGCGACAGCGACCGAGGCCACTGCAATCATCATCAAAGAGAGCCGAAAAAGTCTGTTCATTCTGAACCTGATTGCGCACGCAGCGCGTTTCCGTAACCTCAACTTGTTTGGATGCAAAGTCGTCGAAGGAGAGGTGCTTTTATTCTACCGTGAAGGCTGGGTCGGACGCGAAAAAACCAAGGTCACCAGAAGGTCAGGGACTGGTGGAACGCTAACATGTAGGACGGCATGTGGGGACAGCCGGCATTGGCTGTCCCTACATAATTCCTAGTGCCGGAAGTGCCGCACTCCTGTGAAAATCATCGCCAGACCCAGCCGGTCGACGGCTTCGATGACTTCGGGATCCCGCTGCGAGCCTCCGGGTTGGATGATGGCGGTCGCTCCGGCCTTGGCGATCTCTTCTACGCCGTCCGGAAACGGAAAGAATGCGTCAGACGCAGCGACCGTCCCCTTCAGAGGCAGTTGCGCTTTCATCGCCCCGATTTTCGCGGAATCCACACGCGACATCTGTCCCGCCCCGACCCCAACGGTTTGTCCATCACGCGCATAGACGATGGCGTTGGATTTCACGTGCTTGCATACCTTCCAGGCGAACAGCAGCGCCCGGGTTTCTTCCGGAGTGGGCGCGCGCTTGCTGACGACGCTTACATCGGCATCGCCCAGAGGGCGGTTGTCCACATCCTGCACCAGCATGCCCCCGGAGACATTCTTCAAGACCCACTTCTGGTTCGCCGGTTTCACCTCCACCAGCCTCAGCTGCTTCTTGGAGGCGAACTTTGCTTTGGCGGCTTCATCGAACGCGGGGGCGGCGATAACCTCCAGGAACAGCTTGTGCATCTCTTCCGCGGCTTCGAGGTCGACGGGTCGGTTCACGCCAATGACCCCTCCAAAAGCCGAAACAGGATCGCATTCCAAAGCTCGTTTGTAGGCTTGGGCCAGAGTCTTGCCGGTTGCCGTGCCACAAGGGTTCGTGTGTTTGATGATGGCGCACACCGGTTCCTCAAATTCCTGCGCCAGATCCCATGCGGCTTGCAGATCGACGATGTTGTTATACGAAAGCTCTTTGCCCTGCACTTGATGCGCATTGGCCACGCCTGCGCCCGAACCGTCCGAGTACATCGCCGCCTTCTGGTGCGGGTTCTCGCCATAGCGCAGGTCCAGCACTTTCTGGAAAGAGAAGCGGATCGCTTGCGGAAATGTTGTCCCTTGCGCTTGTGTTGCGAAATTATCAGGGCTGATGCCTTCCAGCGTTGACGCGATCGCGGAATCGTACGCCGCCGTGGTGGCGAACGCTTTCTGCGCCAGGCGCCACTTCGTCGCTTTCGAGAGCGCGCCTCTCTCTCGTTGCAGTTCTTCCCCAACGGGCTGGTAGTCTGCCGGGGAGGTGACGACGGCTACGTCCTCGAAATTCTTCGCTGCCGAACGAATCATCGAGGGACCGCCGATGTCGATGTTCTCGATCAGTTCCTGGAATGCAACCCCGGGTTTGGCGGCGGTCTTTTCGAAGGCATACAGGTTCACCACAACCATATCGAGTGGCTGGATGCCATGTTCCTCGACTGCGGCAACATGCTTTGGGTCGTTGCGGCGATGCAGGATCCCTCCGTGAACTTTGGGGTGAAGGGTCTTGACCCGGCCATCGAGCATTTCCGGGAAACCGGTGAGTTCGGAGACGTCTTTCACCGCGATACCGGAATCTCGCAGCAGCTTGGCCGTGCCGCCAGTTGAGATCAGTTCGATTCCCAGATCCGAGAGTTTGCGGGCGAAGTCGACGAGCCCGGTTTTGTCAGTGGCGGAAAGGATGGCGCGCTGAATCTTATGATCGCTTGACATGGGGTTCCTTGCTATTGAACTTCTTTGCCGCGGATGTACGCGGATCAATGGATCTCAAAACCCATTTTCTCGAGCTCTAGGGAATTGCGTACGAGGTTATATGGGCGCGGAATAATGAAGGGAAATTCTATCAGCAATGGGGGATGCTTGCGCCGCGCACCGGGTCTAGGACTTCGCTTTAGCTTTGAGCTTGACGTGCCCTTCGGTGATTTCAACCGAGTACTCGACGTTTTCGCAGTGGTACTGTTTGCGAATTTGCTCGGTCTTCTTTTGCACGAAGGTCGTAAAGGAATCAATGCCGCCACTGACCGGCTCTCCGGCTTTTTTCTTGGCTGCTACCAGAGTGTTGTACAGGCGTTCGACTTGGTCGCGCTCGGACTGGTCCACCCTGTGCAGGGTGAAATGTGGCGATGACGCCGCTCCGGCGGCTGCAGCAGCAACGGCCGCCGCGGCATGGCTCACGCCATACACCGGATGGTGCTGCGGCTGGTGCTCATTTTCTTCCCGTACTCCCTGAATCGACAAAATCGCGTCTTGCGGACGGCGATATCCTTCTTCCCGGATGCGGGACTTCTTGCGCCACAGATCGCTGTAAATCGCGTAGCGCTGCGCCATTTCGTTGTAGCGATAGCGCTGGGAGAAATTCATGCGCCCACCATCGGAGAATTTCCGCAGCATCGCCAGCACCTTCCACTCGATGTCGGTGGGCGGACGCTTCTGCGGATTGCTGAAAAAAATCTCGTACTCGATCTTCAGACGGCGCAATTGGGTATCGAGTACGTTCAGCTCTTCGTCGATCGTCACAGGTATCTCCGCAGCCAGTGTAGGTCAGTACGTATGGCTAGAGCGAGGTACCGGTCGGACACGAAGGGGATGGTACGAAAGTAAGCAGAGCTGGGCACTCAGGACTCGATATCGCCGGAAGACGTTACTTGGCGTTCGACGCCATCTTCTTGACCATGGCGAGGACGAGTTTGCGGTCGCTATCGTTCAGGGTTGTGGCGTAGCGGCGGATCTGGCTTAGGAAGCGAACTTCGTCATCGGAAAGTTGCGGCAGTCCTTTGGAGCCGTTCGTGTGCCCAGGCTCGGCAAAGAATTGCGACAGCGGCAGTTCCATGGCGCCGGCGATTTTCGACAAAGTATCGAGCGAAGGAATCGTGTGCCCGTTTTCCACCCGCGACAGATAGCAGCGCAACAATCCGGTGCGTTTTTCGATGTCGCCTTGAGACATTCCTTTTTGCAGGCGGTAATTGCGGATGGTCTCGCCGATGTTCATCGTTGGGAGCATTGCAGGATGGGTCATGGTAACCAGAGCGGCAACTTCTGGCAAGGGGAAATTTGTGCCAGAGACTAGGACGTCGGTGCCATATAGAACCGGCGAGCGAACGAGTCCATTTGGCCCCGCCTGCTCGAATACTTATACGTTGTAAAAGCATCCAGCATGCAGTCCGAGCGAGTTTCGCGGCACCCTACGCTCTCTATAGAGACATACCTGGCTAGGCCCTATAGCAACGGCTGAGCGGTTTTTATCTCTGCAATGTGGACTCCAGAAAATCGACGGTACGCTTCCATGCGTCCGCGGCATCAGCGGCCCGGTAGCCTTCTTTGTTGTTGGGATTCTCGAATGCGTGCCCGGCATCATCGTAGATCTTGATTTCAACCTTCTTGCCCAGTTGCTCGAGTTGGTCCCCAAAGTTTCTGACGTCCGCAGGAGGAATGCCTTTGTCCTGCGCGCCGAAGATGCCGAGTATGGGCGCGTGAATCTTCTTCATCGACTCGGGATCGGTTGCCAGATGGCCGTAGTTGATGACGTCGGCCGCGAGCGTGGGCTCCTGCAGCGCTACATCGAGCGCGTAGCCTCCGCCCATGCACCAGCCGATTGCGCCAATACGATCCTTCTTCACATTCGCCTGCGAGGCGAGGAATGCAAAGGCCGCATGCAGATCGCGCTTGGCCCGGTCTTCCGGGACGCCCCGCATGATTTCGTGCGCCTCCTCTGGCGTGGTCGCAACTTTCCCGCGATATAGATCGACGGCGAGAGTTACATATCCCTGCTCGGATAATTTCTGCGCTTGCTCTTTCACCCAGTCGTTCAATCCCCACCATTCGTGGACAACGATCAGCGCGGGAGATGGGCCTTTGCCGGCAGGTGTGTAAAGTTCTCCGCTGACGGTTTCGTCGCCGCTCTTATAGCTGACCGTTTTGCTTTCGGCGGCGAACAAGGGGGCTGTTGTCAGGAGCAGGAGCGCGACAACGAACGGGATGCCTTTCTTCATGGCGGGCCTTTCTGAATCTGCGTGCATATTCTGTCCGAACAGCGTGCCGGTTTACAACTGCAGCTCCATGTAGACGGCGCTGGGAATGGGATTGGAGCAATAAGGCGGGATTTCGCGGAACCCCAGTTTGCGGTACATCGCGACCGCATCTTTCATGACGGATTCGACCGTGTCGAGGCGCATCTTCCCGTAACCGATCTGGCGAGCTTCGGCGATGATCCGATTCGCCAGAGCGAGGCCGAGTCCCTTTCCGCGAAATTGCGGTCGCAAGTAGAGTCGCTTCATCTCGCAAACGCCGTCTTCCAATTTGTGCAGCGCCACGCACCCGGCGAGATGGTGCTCGTATTCCGCCAACAGCAGACGACCGCTCGGAGGCACGTAATCGCCGGGAAGCTCCGCAAGTTCCTTGTCAAAATTCTGGAAGCAAAGGCTGAAGCCGAGGGACTGCGCGTACTCGAGAAACAGTTCCCGGGCTTGTGCGATCTGCGCGGCAGACTCGGCTTGCAGGAACTCGACTGAGGGGCTGTCAAGATCAGGTTGTGTCAACATAAACAACGTCCAACGCAGAAGTGTCCGGCTACGCCTTCCGGCGAAGCAAAATCAGCGCCAAACGAAATCAAGATACCACCGGCGCACCAACCAAGGGTTGTGAGCAGGTTCCTCCGCTGCAAGTTCCGCCGAAGAATCCAGGCGACGATGAGCCATTCGACTACTCGAACCGGGGTATAGATGGTGAGGTATTTCCAGAGGACGTCATCTGCTTGAACTGGGATCATGAAGAAAATGCTCACTCCGAACACTATGCCGATCCCCAGTCGGAGTGACCCGAAGCCCGTCGCTTTTCGCCACCCAGACGATGTTGGTTGCCATAGACGGAGTCCCAGCCAGCACCATGCGGTATAGCAGACTAACTTGATCAAGACGTAGATTACATATTGCATTGCGCTTTAACTGGAATGACACTCTGGAAGATCTGGGTCCTGCTGCTGCTATCCCATCAACATGCCGCCGTTTACGTTGAGCACATGCCCGGTTATGTAAGAGGCCTCCTCTGACGCCAGGAATACCGCGGCACTGGCGACATCGTCTGGAGTTCCAACTCGGCCTAGCGGAATTTGCTCGATCGCGGTCTGTTTCAATTCGTCACTGAGCACCGCTGTCATCGCCGTTTCAATAAAGCCAGGCGCGACCGCGTTGCAGGTGATATTGCGCGAGCCCACCTCACGCGCAATCGCCATGGTGAGGCCGATGAGCCCGGCTTTGGACGCGGCATAGTTGGCTTGCCCCGCCTGCCCCATCTGCCCGAAGACACTGGTGATATTCACGATGCGCCCCCAGCGTTGCTTCAGCATGGACGGGATCACGTTTTGAATGCACAAATAGGCCGAGGTCAGATTGGTTTGCAGGACGGCGTCCCAGTCGGCGCGTTTCATGCGGATCACGAGTTGGTCGCGCGTGATGCCGGCGTTGTTAACCAGGATGTCGATCTTGCCGAATTGCGCGATCGCCGCTTTGATGCCGGACTTCACTTGTTCTTCGTTGGCCACGTCGAGAGCGAACGCGGCGGCTTTCCCGCCGGCGGCCGTGATTTCATGCACCAGTTCGTTCAACTTTTCCTGATTGCGCGCAGCCACCGCGACCGCGGCCCCTTCTTTGGCAAAACGAAGAGCGCATGTGCGCCCAATGCCTTGAGATGCTCCGGTGACCAGGGCGACACGTTGAGCAAGCGACATTCAAATTCTCCGTGCAAATGATGAATGCGTTGGAAGGCGGAATTATACGCGGGGCTACGCTTTGTGCGCCCGGCGTAGCGGCCAGATCAGTACGTCGAGCTTCTTCGAGAAATGCAGAATTTGCGCCGAATCGGGCAAGTCAATCTGCGCCGCCGCTGCCATTGTATTGCGGTCAATGCGAGCTTCGGCGTCCTGCAAAGGCCAAGGCAGATGATGAATGTCGCACCGGTATACCTGGGTTTCGTGGAGTGTGTAGAGACAATACCGCGCAGTAAGAAAATCCTCGAGCGATCCCTTGTCGCGGATGCGAGGAGGTCCAGTCGGTCGATAGCTGCCAACGAACTCGGCGGGGTTGTGTAGCGGCGGACGTAGTCGTCCGCCCCGCGAGCGAAGCAAGCGTGTGTCGTTGCGCACCAGGCTGTCGCGCGTAGAGGAATAGAGAATTCGCCCTCCTTCTTCGAGCGTTCGAATAGAAGCATGAAAATAAGGCAAGTGATAAAACGTGCGCGCTCCCCAGACCGCAAGGTGGCTGCTGATATCCAGGCTGAAGAAATAAACTCCAGGCTTGCCTCCGTAGGTCACGTAGGTCCGCACGTTAAGTTCGGGGAGACGCGAGAACCCTGGCGCCGCTGGCAGCCCGCGAGCTCGGACGCCGCTCATCCAGAAAGGAACGACGCCGATCCAGCATTGTCCGTCGAAGGTGTCGAGTGTCAAGCTCTCCGGAACCAATGGACGGAGTTGTGCAACGGGAATCGGCCAATGCGCGAACAAAAGATCGTTCCAGGTCTGCCTCATGATCCAGGGGCCACGAGGCAGTGGCCACGGACGGTGAGCGACTTGCTGCAGCAGCGGGTGCAAGAAATCAGTGTACTTCCCAGCCACGAAATGGCCATTGCGGATTCACAAGGACGGCGGGTAACATGCCAGCACTCCCATGTCCCCGTCAACGAATGTTGTGATCATGCCCAAGCCTTCCAACCCAAACTCTCCCGACGCTGAAGCGGGCCACCGGTCCGCCCATCGCAGCTCGGCATTGGAGAAGCCGGCGGACGAGACGCGTGCCTCATCTTCTGCGCCTTCCACGGAAGTTTTTGCCGTGTTCGGCGTCGAGCCGGAAATCCAGGCTTATGCCATGGCCAAGTATTCCCGCTCGGCCCTTTCCATGAAGGAATCGCTGCGCGAGATCAGCACCCAGAAGGCGGAAAAGTTTCTCAACACTTTTTACTTCCAGTACGGCCACCGCTCGATTGCCGATCTGGCGCATCTCGCGCTGGCCATCGAGCGGCTTTCGATTTTGGCGGCGATCGAACTGGCCGACGAGCAGCGCTGGGATGGGCAGGAGCGCTCGACTCGTTATCAGGACTTTCGCAAGAGCGGCTACTTCACCCCCGATTTCGGATCCGATGATGAGGGCGGCAAGCTGTATCAGGAGACGGTGGACTTCTTGTTCGCCGAGTACGACGCGCTTTCGGCGCACATGACCCAACACCTGATCAACATCACCCCCAAGCCCGCCGACATGAAGCAGGACGCGTATGAACGCACGCTAAAGGCGCGGGCATTTGACATCACGCGCTACCTGCTGCCCCTGGCCACGAATACCTCTCTGGGCGAGATCGTCAATGCGCGAACCCTGGAGAACCAGGTGGCGCATCTGCTTTCGCATACGCATAAAGAGGTGCGGCAGCTGGGCGATTCGCTGAAGAACGCCGCCACCGGCGCGGCTTACAACGTAAACGCGGATTCGCTGCAGGATCTGGTGGCGCAGATCCGCAAGCTGAGTCCCGAGTTGGGTGCCCGCGCCGAGCAGGAGTTGCTGCGCGAAGTGCGGGTGGCGCCGACGCTGGTGAAGTATGCCGATCCCAATGCGTATGAGATGGAGACGCGGCGCGAGTTACGGCAGGCCGCGCGCGAATTGATGGGATCGGAGCCGATTGCGCCATCGAAGGCGATTGTCGATCTGCTGGACGAGGAGCCGCTGGAAGTGGAGATCGCGACGACTTTGCTCTACGAACACTGCCATCATTCCTATCGCCAGATTCGCCAGGCCGTGCAGGTTGCGGGGGAGCGCCGCCGCCGGGAGATCATTGATCTGGGCCTGCGCCATCGCGGCAAGCACGACGAGATGCTGCGGGGTTTCCGCGCCGGGCAGCAGTTCCGCTTCGATATCCTCATGGATACCGGCGGCTTCCGAGACATGCACCGCCACCGCCGCTGCATCCAGGTCATGCAGGGATTCACGGCTCAGCATGGATACGAGATGCTGCTCGATGTGGAAGATGCAGGAGTGCGTGGTCGGTACGAATTGGCGATGCGCCGCGTGCAAACCGCAGTCGAGAAGTTGGCCGCCCGCAAAAGTCCAGAGGCGGAAGAGAATTCGCAATATGCCATCCCGCTGGCGTTCCGGAAGAGAGCGCTTTTCAAGATGGACTTCGCCGAAGTGGTATATATCTCGGAACTGCGGACTACCCCAGCGGGGCATGTTTCCTATCGCAACGTTGCCTACGCGATGTACGAGGCCGTGGCGAGGAAGTATCCCGCTCTGGCCAAGTATTTCCGCGTGCACGACGTGACGGCTCCGGTCGATTTGCTGCAGAGGTGAGGATGTGGCGCCGGCGTTCGCCGGCGTAACTGGACAAGAATGCTGCAACTGATACGATCAAGCTTGACAGGCGTCGTTCAGTATCATGGCGAGCCCCGAGTGATCCTCGGGGCTTTCGCATTTCCGCTTTGCGGCGCATCGGAGACTCGCGGTGTGCCCCAGGGTGATTGGTAGGCTGGCTACAACGGACCAATATCGACCCATTTCGGAACTTTCCACAGGTTTATTACCTAGATTCGCCTTTTATTCGCTTTCATTCCTATGTATAATCCGACCACACTTAGACAGCACTCATAATCGGTAGTCTTCAAAGGAGCCACTTCCATGGCAGACGAACGGGGCAAGGCGATTGAGCTGGCGGTATCTCAGATTGAAAAGCAGTTTGGCAAGGGATCGATCATGCGCTTGGGATCGAAAGAGGCCATTGTCCCAATCTCGGTGATCCCCACGGGCTCGATTTCCTTCGACGCGGCCCTCGGCGTGGGTGGCTTTCCTCGCGGCCGGGTGGTCGAAGTCTTTGGGCCGGAATCCTCGGGCAAAACCACCATCACCCTGCAGGTGATTGCCGAAGCCCAGAAGACGGGCGGCATGGCCGCATTCGTCGATGCAGAGCACGCGCTCGATCCCGCTTATGCCAAGAAACTCGGCGTGGACGTGGACAATCTCCTGGTGTCGCAGCCGGACTATGGCGAGCAGGCGCTGGAAATCACGGAAGCCCTCGTGCGGTCCAACGCAATCGACGTCCTCGTGGTGGATTCGGTGGCGGCGCTAGTGCCCAAGGCCGAACTCGATGGCGAGATGGGCGACAGCCACATGGGCCTGCAGGCGCGCCTCATGTCGCAGGCTTTGCGAAAACTCACCGGCACGGTTTCAAAATCCCGCACTTGCCTGATCTTCATTAACCAGATTCGCGAGAAGATTGGCGTGATGTTCGGGAATCCCGAAACCACGACCGGCGGTCGCGCGCTGAAGTTCTATTCGTCCGTGCGCGTCGATATCCGACGCATCGCCGCCATTAAGGACGGTGACGTTGTTACCGGCTCGCGCACCAAGGTCAAGGTGGTCAAGAATAAAGTGGCGGCTCCCTTCCGCGAGGCGGAGTTCGACATCCTCTACGGGGAAGGCATTTCCCGCGAAGGCGATCTGCTCGATCTGGCGGTGAACAACAACATTCTCGAGAAGTCCGGCTCCTGGTTCAGCTACAAGGGTGAACGCATTGGCCAGGGACGCGAGAATGCCCGTCAGTTCTTGAAGGATAACAAGGATGTTCTGGCGAAACTCGATACCGAGGTGCGCAAGGCGCTGGGCTTGATTGCCGCTCCTCCTGCTGCCCCGGCCAGCGCTGGCAATGGAAGAGTTGCTACCATGCCTCCGCCAGAGCCGATTAAAGCGCCGATTGCTGCCGCTAAACGATAGTTGTCCGTTGCTTCCGGGCGCGGTTGACCTCTCTCACGGAGCCGCGCCCGGGCCTCCCTTCCGGAGTCGGCTCACCCCTGCACCGTCCATCTCGCATTGCTATTGTTCCTCCCGCCCGAATAGAATCTCCTTGCCGCATTCACCGTCATCGGTCGGACCGAGGAACATTGAAGAAGGGCTTCGCCATCTACCCCGGGTCGTTTGATCCGCCCACAAACGGGCATCTAGACCTGATCCAGCGGGGAAGCCAGATTTTTGACGAACTGGTCGTCGCCATTCTGCGGAATTCGGAGAAGGTTCCGATGTTCAGCGTTGCCGAACGCCGTGAGATGCTGCTGCAATTGACTGCAGACCTGCGCAACGTGCGCATCGATACCTTCGATGGCCTGATGGTCGAGTACGCGAAGTCGATGGATGCCAGTTGCGTTCTGCGCGGAATTCGGGCCGTGAGCGATTATGAATACGAGTTGCAGATGGCGCTGATGAACCGCAAGATCGAACCAACGCTGGAAACAGTGTTTATGATGCCCGCGGACAAGTATTCTTATGTCAGTTCGCGCCTGGTGCGGGAAGTGGCGCAGGCGGGTGGTCCGGTGAAGGGACTTGTCCCCGAAGTAGTGGAACAGAAGCTCCGCGAGAAGCTGGATCCTGTGTACAGATTGCAGGAGGCGAATGTGATTGAAGTCCCAAGGAGAAGGAAGAAGAAGGCATGACCACGGCAACCACGGAAGCGCTCAGGCTCACGGAACGAATCAACCGCATTGAACCTTCAGCAACGATGGCGGTCGTTGCCGAAGCCGATAAGCTGCGCTCGCAGGGAATCGACGTGGTCGATTTTGGTGCGGGAGAGCCGCACTTTGCCACGCCGCAGCACATCAAGGACGCCGCTATCGCCGCCATCCAGGGCAATTTCAGTAAGTACACCGCCGTCGCTGGCACCCCCGAACTGCGCGACGCCATTGCCCACCGGCACAATGTCGATTTCGACTCCGACTACCGGCGCGAGGAAGTCATCGCCTCCGTCGGCGGCAAGCATGCCCTGTTCAATGCAATTCAGGTTCTGGTGGATCACGGCGACGACGTGATCCTGCCGGTGCCCTATTGGGTTTCGTTCAAGGACATCGTGCGTTATGCCGGCGGCAATTGCGTGCTGCTGCATGCCGATGAAGAGCAAGGATTCCGCGTGACCGCCGACATGGTGGCGAACCTGATTACGCCACGGACTAAGGTCATCATTCTGAATTCGCCTTCCAATCCTTCCGGCGCGGTGATGAGCCCCGAAGACATGACCGAGGTGATTCGGTTGGCCCACCAGCGCGGCATCTGGGTGCTTTCCGACGAGTGCTATGTATATCTGAATTACACCGGAAAGAATTTCTCCGTGGGCTGCCTGCGCGAATACAAGGAGCGCTTTGTGGTGCTCGGGTCGTTGTCCAAGACTTACGCGATGACCGGATGGCGGCTCGGATACGCGATGGCGCCTGCTGCCGTGATCAGTGCGATGGCGAAGTTGCAGAGCCAGTCCACCTCGAACCCGACGTCGATTGTACAAAAAGCTGCCGTCGCCGCCCTCAAGGGGCCGCAGGAGTGCGTGGAACAGATGCGGCAGGAGTACATTCACCTGCGCGACCACGTGGTCGGCGGTTTGCGATCCACTCCGGGCATCACCTGCACTAAGCCGGAAGGTGCGTTTTATGCCTACCCAAACATCTCATCTTTTCTCGGACGCGGAGGCCTCAAATCTGCATCTGATGTAGCCGGCAGGCTACTGCGCGAAGCGTATGTGGCAACCGTGCCGGGAGAGGGGTTTGGGACCAGCGAGCACATCCGCGTTTCGTATGCGACCTCAAAGGCCGAATTGGATCGCGGGCTGGAACGCATGCGGAAATTGTTTGCCGCGCTGTAGCCGCTGGAAGAGTTTTTCACCCCAGAGAGCATTGGGGAAGAGAATTTGGGTTCGGCAAAGGCCGTTCCGTTTGCGAGCGGTCTTTCTTTTTGTAGCCAACTTTGCATGGACACTTTATATCCATTGCTAATGCAGCCGGGCTTCGATCCCCGGCCGTGGGGCACGCGGGATTTATCGCCAATCTATCCGAATCACAGATTTGAGCAGAAGATTGGTGAGGCCTGGCTTACGGGCGACGAGTGCAAGGTTTCCAACGGGCCCCTGCGCGGTCAAACGCTGGCGCATATCAGTGAGCAATACCAGAGCGAACTGGTGGGCGAGGCTGCACGGGACCCCAAACGTTTTCCGCTTTTGCTGAAATTTCTTTTTCCCTACGAGAAGCTCTCCGTTCAGGTGCATCCCGACGACGCCCAGGCGCTGCGCGTCGGACAGCCCTGGGGCAAGACGGAGTGCTGGTACGTAGCGCATGCCAAACCGGGAGCGCAGATTGCGCTGGGCTTAAAGGCAGGTGTCACCGCAGCGCAATTTGAACAATCGATTCACCAGAATCGCGCGGAAGAACTGCTGAATTGGATCAACGTCTATGCGGGAGACATGATTTACGTGGCCGGCGGAACCGTGCACACCCTGGGGCCCGGATCGATTATCGTCGAGACCCAGCAACAGTCCGATACCACGTATCGACTGTACGATTACGGGCGTCAACGCGAATTGCATTTGAAAGATGGTCTGGCGGCGGTGAAAGAAAAGGTCAGTTCCGGTAAAGTATTACGGCCCGCGCCCACCGCGAGTGCGACTGGGAAGAGCCGCTATGCGCCGCTGGTGGCGGCTCCGTATTTTGCGGTTGAGATGTTTGAGAGTAAGGAGCAACTCCATCTGGCAACCCGCGATGATTCTGGCAAGCATTCGGTGCAGATTCTGGTCGCCGTTGAAGGCTGTGGAGTGATCGAAGTGCCATGCGGCGAGCCCATCACTTTGGCCAAAGGCGATGCGGTGGTGATTCCCGCGTGTCTGGAGAATTTTGCGGTGCGTCCGCAATGGAGTTTGGAAATGCTGCGGGCGTATGTGCCTGGCAAGGCTTATCCAGAGCCCGAGACGCGACTGTAGTTCAGGATTTCAGACACCTGGTTTGGTCGAACTGGCACCACTTTGAAGAAAGAAACCAATTTCTATCCCGTGATTCTGGCTGGCGGGCGGGGCACACGATTCTGGCCGCTCAGCCGCAAGAAGCGAGCGAAACAGTTGCTGGCGCTGGACGGCAAGCAGACCATGATCCAGCAGACGCTGGCGCGTCTGTTGCCGCTCGCATCGGCCCGGAAATTCTGGATTATTACCAATGAAGATCTCAGGCAGGCGATCACCAAGCAATTGCCTCGCGTGCCCAAAGATCAATTGATCGCCGAGCCCATCGCGCGGAACACAGCCCCGGCCATCGGACTGGCGGCATTTCTTCTCTTGCGCGAGGATCCTTCGGCTGTGCTCGGGCTGTTTCCTTCCGATCACGTGATTGCCGATGAGAAACGCTTTCGTGAAACCTTGCAGCACGGCATTAAGATCGCGGCCACCGGTGCAAACATCGTAGTGCTCGGCATACGTCCCACCCGTGCGGAGACCGGCTACGGATACATCGAGGCCGGAGGCGCATACCAGCGCGAGGCCTTGCGCGTGCGCCGCTTTACCGAGAAGCCCGATGCCGCGAAGGCGGATGAGTTCGTAAATGCCGGCAACTTTTTCTGGAATAGCGGAATGTTTCTCTGGAGTGCTCGCACCCTGGCCGACGCCATGAAGGAGCATCTGCCCGTCACCGCGACCCTGCTCGAGGAAATCGCAGCCACGTTTGGCAGCAACCGGTTTCCAGCTACGTTCCGAAAACTCTATCCGAAGTGTGAAAACATCAGCGTGGATTATGCCGTGCTCGAGCCGCGTTCGGCAAAGGGGGAGGAGGCTGGGAACATCTTCTGCCTTCCGGCGGATTTTGGCTGGAATGACCTCGGATCGTGGACCGCACTGCATGAGCATCAAACAGCCAGGAGCAGCCCTCCAGAGGAGAATGTCATGGTTTCATCCGGTATGTTCCTGTTGAACGCCCGCGGCAATTACGTGCATGCTCCAGGAAAATTTGTGGCCGCAGTCGGGGTGAGCGACCTGGTAGTAGTGGAGACGCCAGACGCTTTATTGATCACCACCCGCCAGCAGGCCCAGGACGTAGGAAAGATTGTGAAATATCTTGACGAGAAGAAAATGAATAAGCTGACGTAGTTTCAAGTCTCAAGTTTCGGGTTTCGAGTGCGGCACTCTAAAGCCGACCCATGGCGCATGACCACTGAAACCTGAAACCTGAAACCCGAAACCTGAAACCTGAAACCTGAAACCTGAAACTCGAAACTGACTCCCACATGACGCAAGAAATCAAATTCGGCACCGACGGGTGGCGCGGCATCATCGCCGATGATTTTACCTTTGAGAACGTGCGTCGCGTCGCCGGAGCAATCGCTTCATATGTCCAGAAATATGAGAACGCCCAACGCGGAGTGATCGTCGGGTACGATGCCCGCTTTGCCTCGCCCCAGGCGGCGCGAGTGGTCGCCGATGTGGTCGCCGCCGCCGGCATTCCCGTGAAACTCGCCAACGATTACACCCCGACCCCTGCTGTTTCCTACGCGGTCAAGCAGCATGGAGCTGCGGGCGGAGTGATGGTCACTTCCAGCCACAATCCCTGGAACTGGAACGGAGTGAAATTTAAGGCAAACTTCGGCGGTTCTGCTACCCCCGCCATCATGAAGAAGATCGAAGACGAACTGGCGGCGGGAGCTGCGCCCAAGGGAACCACGGCTGTGGTCGAGGAAGTTGATCTTAAGAAGGATTACGTGGCTGCCGTCTGCGCCTTCGCCGGCATGGATCTGATCGCGAAAACCAAATTCAAATTTGCGGTGGACGCAATGCATGGCTCCGGCCGCGGAGTTCTCCCCGGAATCTTTGCCCAAGCCGGGGTGCAATGTGTCGCCATCCGTCAGGAGATAAATCCGCTATTCCCGGGGATCAATCCCGAGCCCATCCAGCCCCATACCCGCATGCTGCAGGACACGGTTGTGCGCGAGAAGTGCGACGCCGGGTTGGCCACCGATGGTGACGCCGATCGCATCGGAGCGGTGGCTGAGGACGGCACATTCGTCGACTCTCACAAGATTTTCTGTGTGTTGTTGCGTTGGCTGCTGGAACGAAAGAAATGGCCCGGCGAGGTCGTGCGCGCCTTCAACACCACCGGCATGATCGATCGCATCGCCGCCAAGCACGGGCGCAAGCTGCACGAGACCTCCATCGGTTTCAAGTACGTTGCTGACCTGATGATGGAGCGCGAGATCCTGATGGGCGGCGAAGAGTCGGGTGGCATCGGCTATTCGCGTTTTCTCCCGGAGCGCGACGGAGTGTTGAACTCTCTCCTGCTTGCCAATGTCATGGCGGAAGAGGGCAAACCGCTGGGCCAGTTAGTGGCCGATCTACAGGGTGAATTCGGCCCTCACTATTACGGCCGCAGCGATCTGCATATTCCGGAGAACATGAAGCAAAGCGCGATTCAGCGCGCTCGCGCGGACGGCACGCAAAGCTTGGGGCGCTATCGCGTGCTCAAGAAAGAGCACATGGACGGCGTGAAGTTCTTTCTCGATGCGCCCACCAACGGCAATGGAGCAAACGCTTGGGTCTTGTTCCGCGCCTCCGGGACCGAACCCCTGCTGCGCCTCTATACCGAAGCTTCTTCGCCCGAGTTGGTCAGCGAGTTTCTTCGTATCGGGGAGACTTTTGTCAGGGAGTAACAAACACACCCACAGCGGGCGGCCAGCCTGATGTTCCCTAGCATGCGATACTTCTAACTAGAGTCATGGCAGACGATCACACCTCGATGCAGCCCGATTCGCCCGAAGCGCGGCATTACAACCGCATTCGGCGCTGGCTTGGCGTCAGCGATTTTGCCCTGGGTTTTGCATTCCTGGTTATCCTGCTGGTGACCCGATGGTCGGATTCTCTGCGTGATCTTGCCTACCGGCTGGGCTTCCAGAACTACTCTTTCTCCCTTTTTGTCTATCTGGTTTTGCTACTTGGAATCAGCAAGGCACTCGGAATCGGGTTGGATTATTACGGCTTCCGCCTGGAGCGCAGGTTCAAGCTTTCCAACCAGAGATTCTCGGCGTGGGCCTGGGACGAGATCAAAGGGTTTCTACTCGGACTCGTCCTGGGCGCCATCGTCGTCGAACTCGTGTACTTGTCGATCCGGCAATGGCCGCTGCACTGGTGGATTTTGGCATGGGCGTTGTTCATGGGCCTGTTTGTTTTGCTCGCGCAGCTGGCGCCAGTAGTGCTGTTTCCCATCTTCTACAAGTTTGAGCCGCTGGATAACGAAGACCTCCGTAGGCGTCTGGTGATGTTGAGCGAGCGCGCCGGCACTCGCGTCCGCGGCATCTATCGCTGGAAGCTTTCCGAGAAAAGCAAAAAAGCGAATGCCGCTCTCACCGGGCTGGGGAGCACGCGGCGAATTATTCTTGCCGACACCCTGCTCGACAACTACACGCCGGAAGAGATCGAGTCCGTGCTGGCCCATGAACTCGGGCATCACGTGCACAAGCACATTCTAAAAAGCATCCTGGTACAGGCTGGCATCACGCTATTCGGATTCTGGGCCGCCAACTGGACGCTGCACTATGCCGTGGACCAGCGCAGGTTTGAAGAGTTGTCGGATTTCGCTAACCTGCCGCTGCTCGCGCTGGTTTCAGTGGTCCTGTCGTTTCTGCTGATGCCGGTGCTCAATGCCTTTTCACGATTCAATGAACGCCAGGCAGATCGCTACGCCTTTGAGTCCACCTCCAGCGTGGAACCGTTTATCTCTTCGATGAACAAGCTGGCCGAACAAAATCTTGCCGAGCGTACGCCTTCGAAGTGGGTGGAGTGGTTCTTTCACTCGCATCCGTCGATCTCGCGGCGTCTGGAGGCGGCAGAAGAATGGGGCAAGACTCAACACGCGCATTCGTAACCATGAAATTCCCCTGCCTTTTTCTTCTGCTGTGCTCTTCCCCCAGTTTCTGTTTTGGACAAACCCGTACGACTCCTTGTGCAAGGTGCGTGGAGTGGAACCGGCCGCAGAAGCCCTTTCGCATCTGGGGAAACACGTACTACGTCGGCCCTCATGGGCTGAGCGCGATCCTGATTACGTCGGACCGTGGCCACGTATTGATTGACGGCGCCCTTCCCGAGTCGGCCAAGCAGATTACGGCGAATATCCAGTCCTTGGGATTCCGTATTGCAGATGTGAAGGTGATATTGAATTCACACGTCCATTTTGACCACGCCGGCGGAATCGCTGAACTCCAGCACGTGAGCGGCGCAACAGTGGAAGCGAGCGAGTGGAGCGCAAAGGTACTGAGCACCGGCGGGATTGGCAAAGGGGACCCGCAATCTGCAGGAGGGACTCCCATCCCTCGGGTGGCAAACGTTCAAGCGTTCCGCGATGGCGAGCAGATTCGAGTCGGGGAAATCGTGATCACCCCTCATTTAACCGCCGGCCACACACCGGGAGGCACAACTTGGACCTGGAATTCGTGTCAGGTAGCAGTCTGCCGGCATATGGTCTACGCCGACAGTTTGGCCCCAATTTCGTCCGATGGGTTCCGATTTTCCAGCAGCAGCGATTACCCTCACGCGCTCGCAGATTTCGAAAAGAGCTTCGCGTTTCTTGAGACCGTGCCCTGCGATGTTTTGATCACAACCCATCCGGAAGCCTCAGCGCTATGGGATCGCCTCGAATCGCGAGAGCAGGGAATCACCCCTGATCCGATGGTCGACCTCACTGCCTGCCGGGAACTCGCACGCGTAGGACGCGCCTCACTGCGAGACAGACTGACCGAAGAGCACGCGCAAAGCGAGCATCACTCCAAGTGATGCCCAAGCCAATCAGCGCGTCTTCAGAATCTCGATCACCCGCCGCAGGTCCTCTTCCGTATCCACGCCCACGCTGTCGTAGGGCGTCTCGCCGACGTAGATAGGGATTCCATTCTCCAGGAAGCGCAACTGTTCCAGCCGCTCGCTCTTTTCCAGGGAGGATTCGGGCAGGCTGACAAACCTGTCCAGCGCCGCTTTGCGATAAGCATAGAGGCCCAGATGCTTGAAGTATCGCGGATTGGAATTGTCCCGATCGAAGGGAATGGTAGCGCGGGAAAAATAGAGCGCGCGCCCATTTAAATCGGTAACGAGCTTAACGGCATTCGGATTTCGAATATCGTTATCAGCGGCGGGAGTCATCAGCGTTCCAACCTCCGCTGCCGGATGGTTCTCCATCACCTGGAGCAGGCTGGCAATCTGCTCAGCGCGGACCAGCGGTTCGTCGCCTTGCACGTTGATGTAAACCTCGGCGGACTCAGTATTGGATATCTCGTGCACCCGCTCGGTTCCGCTGCGGTGCTGCGATGAAGTCAGACGAGCATTCCAGCCGTGCTGGCGGCACACGGTCATGATCTCGTCCGAATCGGTGGCAATGATCACCTCCGAGAGCAGCGGGGATAAACGCACGGCTTCGTAAACCACCCCAATGAGCGGCTTGCCCAACACATCGCGCAGCATTTTGCGTGCTAAACGAGTGGAGGCCAGACGCGCAGGAATGACGGCGATGGCTTTCATGAATTTTCAGGAGCGCAGGTTGAGAGCGGTCGGATGGGACGGCTGGTAGAGTCCGATGTGCGCTCCGCTGGGCAACGGAATAGTAGTCGATGTTCCCCAGGGGGCGCTCTGGATCGCGGTGCATTGGATTTCCTTCGCCCTGAGATCACTGATCACCGAGTCGAGATCGTCGCACATCAGGTAAAGCACCGCGCCCAGCAAGTCGTGTCCGCCATGTCTCTGTGAGAATTCTTCCTGGATCGGGTGAATCGCCGCTTCCGCTGACGGCATGGCAAAGATCAGCCAGCCCTCGCCCATCTCAATGGAGCGCAAGCTGAGAACGTCGCGAAAGAAAGCCCGGTCGGCCTCCGGATTCTTGCTGTAGAACAGAAAATGAGCGCCAGTAAACACTGCCAGAGTATAGCCGCTCTCCTCGCCGCAGTTTGACCAATTTTGCGCGCTTTCTTAGAATGAAATTGGACGTAACGCTCCGCCTGGCTCGTTGCATCCGTGCCGCGAATGGCTGGCTCCATGCTGGCCGGGTTTCTTTCGCGAATTCCCGAATTACAGGCAAGTGGCGGTGTAGCTCAGGTGGTTAGAGCGACGGTCTCATAATCCGTAGGTCGTAGGTTCGAGTCCTACCGCCGCCACCAATCGCAAGCAATCCTCAAGGCGGTGATCCCCTGCGCTCACGCGCGCTGTTCCGCCTAGGTCCCGCACCTTCACAACTTCAGCAAAGTCCTTAGCACTTTGGAGACATACACTGGCACCTTCGTACGATGTATCGCGCTCGCGTGCACTGCTACAGTCTTGGTGAGAAGTCGTTGTGAAAAACAAGCGGCTCTTGAGGCGGGACTACTTGGGGGAGGGGTCCCGCTTCTGATTTTGACCCCATTTCGTTCTATCGCCGCACCGTCGGCCAAAAGTCCTGCCCAGCAAATCCTTCAAAGGATTTCTATTCTAGGCTGCCGCTTCCAGCCAGCAACTCTTGCGCGATCTGCAGCCATTCGGTTTCCAGCGGTTCGCGGCAGAGTGATTTGCCCGCCCGGCCATACCAATAGGCGGCATTGTTCTGGTCTCCCTCTTTGGGATGTAAGTAGGCGTGCACCCAGGCACCCTCGGCCGTCTCCTCTTCCTGCGCGCATTCGTGGGCACGCCTCCAATCCTGTTTGGCATCCCACCATAGCGCCGTGAGCGCGCGGGATAATTTCGACGGCGGCTCGGACGATGTGAGAGAATCGCGAAAACCCTGAAAATTCATCGTGCCTCACGACAAGAATCGCCCTGGTTACCGCCGGAATCCCTACTGCGATTCCAAGCCTCGCTTCGATGATATCTTTGTGAGATTGTAGCGGCCAAGCCGCGCGGGCGTACTCATGGACGTTCTCCACACGTTATTCGAACAGTATTTCCATGTGCCGGTGGACCGGATGGTACCGGTGCAGGGCGAACTCGGCGGGTCGGGGCGCAAGATCGTCCGCCTGACCGCGACCGGCAAGACCGCGATCGGCATCCTTTACGGTGTTCGCGAGGAGAACGTCGCCTTCCTGGAGTTCTCCCGCCATTTTCGCAGGCATGGTCTTCCGGTTCCCGAAATCTATGGCGTCGATCTCGATCACGGTGCCTACCTGGAGGAAGATCTCGGCGACACCTCGCTGTTTGAGTTGCTGTCGAACAATCGCAAGGGAGAACAGATCGCCCCTGAGGTCGTGGAAGCCTACCGCAAGGCCATTGCCACGCTGCCCCGATTCCAGGTGGAGGCCGCCCGCGACCTCAACTACAAAGTTTGTTATCCCCGGGCGAGTTTCGACCGGCAGTCGATTTCCTGGGATTTGAATTACTTCAAATATTATTTTCTGCGGCTCGCAGGCATTCCCTTCAACGAACAGGCGCTGGAAGATGACTTCAGCCGGCTCACGAAATTCCTGCTCTCTGCGCCCCGCGATTTCTTTCTCTATCGCGATTTCCAGTCGCGAAATATCATGCTTCGCGACGGCCAGCCGTATTTTCTCGATTATCAAGGCGGACGCAAGGGCGCGCTCCAGTACGACGTCGCTTCGCTTTTGTACGATGCCAAGGCCGATCTTCCACCCGAACTCCGACAGCAGTTGCTCGATCAGTATCTTGACGTTTTGCGCGGCTACGTCGATCTCACACGCGAAGCTTTCCTGCAGCACTACTACGCCTACGTGTACATCCGCATCATGCAGGCGCTGGGCGCTTATGGATTTCGCGGGTTCTATGAGCGCAAAGTGCACTTCCTCCAAAGCGTTCCTTTCGCGCTGAAGAACATCCGCTGGCTGCTGCACAATGTCACCCTGCCGGTCGCCGTGCCTACATTGCTGGACGCTTTTCACAACATGCTCCGCTCCGAGAAACTGCTGAGCCTGGCTTCCGACGCCGACAATCTTGTGGTGAGAATCTTCAGCTTCTCTTTTCATCGCGGGTTGCCCAAGGATGAGACCGGAAATGGAGGAGGATTCGTCTTCGATGGACGCAGTCTGCCCAATCCTGGCCGGGAAGAGCGGTTCAAGACACAGTCGGGAAAAGATGCGCCCGTGATCGAATATCTGAACCAGCAGGAGAGCGTTCATCAGTTCCTCGCTGGCGTCATGTCGCTGGTGGACGCCAGCCTGAGCAACTATCAGCAGCGCGGTTTTAAGAACCTGATGTTGTCGTTCGGCTGCACGGGCGGACAGCATCGTTCCGTATATCTCGCGGAGCAGGTCGCGAAACGGCTGCGCGGGCGGCCTGGCGTCGAGGTCGTTGTCACGCATCGCGAATTGGAGAGAATGGCGGCCGAATCGATGCAGGTACAGAAGGCCGCTCGGTGAAGGCCATGATCCTGGCGGCCGGGCGCGGAACCCGGTTGCGGCCGCTCACTAATCATGGTCCAAAAGCATTGGTTGAGATCGCCGGCCGGACCCTGCTCCAGATCGCGTTGCAGCGGCTAGCGTCCTTTGGCATTCGCGATTTCATCGTCAACGCCCATCATTTCGCCGACGCAATCGTCGAGTACCTGCAAGAGAATCACAACTTCGGATTGCGCGTCGAGATTTCTCGCGAAGAGGAATTGCTCGACACTGGCGGCGGACTAAAGAAGGCATCATGGTTCTTTGCGGGCGATTTCGAGCCATTTCTCCTACATAACGTCGATGTAATCAGCAACATTGATCTCAGGCGCATGGTTCAGTTTCACCAGGAACATCAGCCGCTGGCCACGCTCGCGGTGCAGGCCAGAAACACTTCTCGATCTCTTCTGTTTGATCAACAAGGGCAACTCCGCGAGCGGCAGCAAGGAGAAGTCCCTCCGGGAATGCTCGCGTTAGCCTTTTCCGGTATCCATGTGATCTCGCCGAGCATGTTGCCAATGATCAGCGAAGAAGGCGCTTTTTCCATCATCGATTCCTATTGTCGACTGGCCGCGCAAGGAGAACGGCTTTTGGCATTTCGTGCCGATGATGATTACTGGCAGGATCTGGGTAAGCCGGAGAATCTGCTGCAGGCCGAAAAAGATATTCAGAACGGAAAAGTGCAGCTGTAGGTGCGCGCGCTCACACCCATTCTTGCCCATGAAATGTGCGCTGGGCACTTGGGGGACTTTCCCCTTGCGATGCCGCTGCACCTTCGGTACTATCTCTGCACAGCTTGAAACAGCTTATGAATAGCTACCTGCACCGGGTTAGCATTATTGTCGGCCGCGTGCGACTGCGCCGGCCAGCGGCGGTGTGGAGGGAAGCAGCGAGCTGATAAATAGAAAATCCTAGAAGCTCCCGAATCCCGCCCCGCCAGAAAAACCGGCCAGGTGGGTTTTGCATTTTAGGGGAACAGGACAGCGTATGAAACCGAAAACGGCAAGCAAGACCATGACCGGCGCCGGCATTCTTTGGGAATGCATTGAACGCGAAGGCGTCAAAGACGTCTTCGGATATCCCGGCGGCGCGATTTTACCCGCTTACGATGCGCTGAAGCACAGCAAGATTCATCACATACTCGTGCGTCACGAGCAGGGCGCTACCCACATGGCGGACGGCTACGCGCGCGCCAGTGGAAAGGTTGGCGTCGCCGTTGCCACCTCCGGACCGGGTGCCACGAATATGGTCACGGGCATCGCTACGGCCATGCTTGATTCTTCTCCCATCGTTTGCATTACCGGCCAGGTTGGAAGCAAGCTCATCGGCTCCGATGCTTTTCAGGAAACCGACATCACTGGCGTAACGCTTCCCATCACCAAGCACAATTATCTGGTCACGCATGCCAACGAAGTCGCACGCACCATTCGCGAGGCCTTTTACGTCGCGAAATCCGGCAGGCCTGGCCCAGTGCTGGTCGACATCACCAAAGATGCGCAGCAGACTTCCGCCGAATTTGACTGGGATGCGGCCAAGCCTCAGCTTCCCGGCTACCGTCCGGATTTGTCGCCCGAACAGAAGGAATACGAACAGGCGCTGGATTTGATCCATAACAGCAAGCGCCCGGTAATCCTGGCAGGGCACGGCATCATCATTTCCGGAGCGATGCAGGAAGTCCGCGACTTTGCCGAGCGCGCAGGAATTCCCGTGGCCCTGACCTTGCTTGGGATCGGCGCCTTCCCCGCGGCGCATCCTCTGAATCTGGGCATGATGGGCATGCACGGCGAAGCCTGGGTGAACCACACGATCCAGGAGGCTGATCTGCTGCTCGCCTTCGGTATGCGATTTGATGACCGGGTGACGGGAAATCTGAAGACCTATGCTCCCAATGCCAAAAAGATCCACATCGAGATCGATCCTGCGGAAATCAACAAGAACGTGAAAGTGGATGTGCCGTTGGTCGGTGATCTGCGGGAAGTTCTCCACGAGTTGCTGCCGCATGTGGAGTCCATCGATCGCAGCGAGTGGCTCGATTTAATCGACAAGCTGAAGGGCGATTCCGCGGTTCGCGACATTCAGAATCTGCCCGACAGCGGCCATCTTTACGCCGCGCACGTGATCAACGATCTATGGCGCGAGACGCGGGATGGCGACACTGTCATCGTCACCGACGTAGGACAGCACCAGATGTGGGAGGCGCAATATTACAAGCACGAGAAAGCGCGCAGCCTGATTACTTCCGGTGGACTGGGGACCATGGGCTTCGCGCTGCCCGCGGCCATTGGCGCGAAAGTCGCCCGTCCCGAGGCCGAAGTCTGGGTCGTGGTCGGCGACGGCGGATTTCAGATGACCCTTTGCGAACTGGCCACCATCGTTCAAGAAAAACTCAAGGTGAACATCGCGATCATCAACAACGGATTTCTCGGGATGGTGCGGCAGTGGCAGGAGTTCTTCTACGAGCGCAATTACGCCGCGACGCCCTTGCTCAATCCCGATTTCGCCAAGCTTGGGGAAGCTTACGGAATCCGCAGCATGACCGTAACCGATCGTTCCCAGGTTGTACCCAGCGTGCGCGCGGCCAGGGAGCACGATGGCCCCGTGCTGATCAATTTCAAAGTCGAGCAAGAGGACACGGTATTCCCCATGGTCGCCGCCGGAGCTTCGCTGCATGAAATGATCCGGCGCCCTAGCAAGATCGTGGAGACCGCGGCTGACGAGTAGGGGCGAGACATGATGAATACATTCGTGGTGTACGTGGAAAATAAGCCCGGCGTGCTGACGCGGGTGGCATCCTTGTTTCGGCGGCGCGCCTTCAACATCGATTCGCTCACAGTCGGGCGTACCGAAAAACCTGAAGTCTCGCGCATGACCATCACCGCCGAAGCCGACCAAGATCAGGCGCGCCGTATCGAGGCGAACCTGTACAAGCTGGTGAACGTGCTGTTGGTGGAAAACATCACCCATGAGCCTTCCATCGTGCGTGACTTGGCCATGATCAAGGTGGCTGCCACCCATGAGGCGCGCTCGCACGTGCTGGAGTTGGCCAGCGTGTTCCGCGCACGCGTAGTGGATGTCGCCCCCGATTCACTCACCATCGAGATCACCGGGGCTGAGGACAAAATCGATGGCCTGCTCGAAGTCCTGCGTCCCTACGGAGTGCTGGAAATGGTGCGCACCGGCATCGTAGCCATGCGCCGTGGCAAGAACACTATCTCCCCTGCGACAGCCATCAACGGAGAACTCGACATCGCCGAGGATGACGTCTCTCAGTCGGTTTGAGGATGCTTCCCCTGTGTTCCTCTGTGTCCTCTGTGGTGAGGAAATCTCAGCGCACAGAGGACGCGGCTCGTGCCATCTCGCGAATACGATTCAAGTACTCCACGTACACGGGAATCGGAATGTCCGGCGAATCTCCATCATTCAGAAAGTGTGACAGCCGAATCTCCACCGGAATCGATCGGATGACTTCCTGGAAGCGTGGCATCTTCAGAAATTTGACCTTCCATATCTCCAGCATCAGCTCCCGGAATTCGTCGCTGATGAACCCCATCCTGCGGCCTTCGAGGTACACGGCATCGAAATGATGCGTCGCCAGTTGTTTGCGAAAGGGATCATCCGGCTGCGAGAACGTGTACGCGAGATGAAACAAATCGGCTAGGTCACCCCAGAGCACCTTTTCTTCAAAGGCGCTGAATCGTAAGCCAGCAGACCCTCGCTGCTGAATCAAGCGCGGGTGTTCATCCCGGCTGGCCTTCGCGCGCGTAAGTTCCTGGCGAAACCATTCCAGCCGTTCGCGCGCAAGATTGTGGCGCAGGAATTCCACCGCATACGCATTGGGGAGATAGATCGCAGGATCGTCGTCCAAACGCTGCAGCCATGGAGTCCAATCGATCTTCTCCATAGCATCGAGCAAGTCCGTGAGGTCCGCAACCGTGATGTCGGGATGGTATTTCACCGATTGCCAGAAGTGTTCTGTCGAATCGTAGGTTGCGCCGTACAGCCGGATGCCTTCCTCAATCGGGTACCAATTCGATAAGACTCTGCCCGGAATGGACGGAGAAGCGCTCCAACAGTTCAACGAGTGCTTCCATTTCTCCTGCACCGCCAGAAAAGCGTCTGCAAAACCGCGCGGCACCGGTTCCTTAACATCGGCCAAAGCTTGTTGAAGTTCTGTCCGCGTGTGCGTGATGAGCGTTTCCAGAGGACGCTCATCCAACATGGAGATTACACGGCTCTCGATCCCACGCCGAAGCAGTTCGTGGCCTAACCGTCGGCGTGCAGCATCATCCAAAGTGCTGCTCCCCGGCCACCGCCGCGTTTGCGAATCGATGTAGGGAAAAAGCTCAGCCAGCGAACTGAACTCGATGAACCCATGCACCGCAAATCGCACCGTCACCCCATCTTTGCGGATAACCCTTGAAGGCGTGACAAGCGATTGCAACGAAACGGCTTGCCCGTACAGCGCGGAGGGACTGGCTACAAATAATGCCACCGCAGCCAGCGGGTTCATGATTTGGGCGAGTTTCGTTCGCATAAGCGAGAAAATCATCCCACGGCTGTCAACTGCCCATGGTTCCCAAGCAGATTACCGAAGTTTCGCCAAATTGCTTCTAAATCATTGTCTCCATGAAGGTTAGCTGATATTCATGGTAAGTCCCTGGGGCATCCCCACCCTGGCTGGCTTATTTCAATGACTGGTGCGACCAGCATAGCTATCGGTCTGCCTGAGCACTCCCGCTCGTGGAGAGGACTGCCTTTCCTTGCCAAACTGTTTATTGGGATGACCATCCTCGGCGGCCTGGCAACACTGGTTTATGGCGGGATACACCAGACCAGTAACAACATTGCCGAATTCATCTGCTACCTCGGGATTGCGGTGCTGGCATCACGGCTCAAGGTGAACCTGCCCGGGATCACCGGAACCTTGTCGGTAAATTTCCTTTTCATTCTGATCGGCGTTCTCGATCTTAGTTTCTCCGAAACCTTGATCCTGGGCGCAATCTCCATGGTCGCCCAGTGCTTTTACCCGGAGCGGCCGAAGGCCTTGCAGTTGGCGTTTAACGTTTGCGCGGGGTCGATTGCCACGGCTCTCGCCTATCTCGCTTACCATCAGCGGCTCATCACGCATGTTGTGGATAGCCGCCCGATCTTGCTGGGCTTAGCTGCCACGATTTATTTCATCGCCAACGCAGGCACGATCGCGACTGTAATTTCGTTGACCGAGCGCCGCCCACTCACCCGCATCCTGGTCGATTGCTACTTTTGGTCTTTTCCCTATTACCTGGTCGGAGCCGGGATTGCCGCCATTATCGTCTGGTTGAATCATGCCTTCAATTGGGAGACATCGCTCCTCGTCTTGCCCGCCGTCTACTTGATCTACCGCTCTTACCGGCTCTATCTCGGCAAACTGGAAGACGAGAAGCGGCACGTCGAGGAAATGGCAAACCTGCACCTCCGCACCATTGAGGCGCTCGCCCTCGCCATCGAGGCCAAGGACCACACCACCCACGAACATCTGCAGCGCGTACGTGTCTATGCCATCGAAGTTGCAAAACATTTGGGCGTCAACGGTCCGGAACTTGAGGCGTTGCATGCCGCGTCCCTGCTGCACGACATCGGGAAACTTGCGGTGCCGGAGCACATCATCTCCAAGCCCGGACGCCTCAGTCCCGAAGAGTTTGAGAAGATGAAGATCCACACTTTGGTGGGCGCCGAGATTCTGGAACGAGTGCGCTTTCCCTACCCGGTCGTCCCGATCGTGCGCGCGCACCATGAGAAATGGGACGGCTCGGGATATCCCATGGGCCTGAAAGGCGCTGAGATTCCGCTCGGAGCACGTATCCTTTCCGCCGTGGATTACCTGGATGCCCTGGCTTCGGACCGCCAGTATCGCCGCGCCTTGCCCATGCGCGAGGTCATGCAGAAGCTGGCGCTGGAGTCGGGCAAGTCTTTCGACCCGAAAGTGGTCGACGTTCTGCTGAAGCGCTATGAAAACCTCGAGCGAATCGTAATCAGTAAGGCATCGGAAGATCTGAATGCTCCGCTCTCCACCGCGATCAAGATTGATCGCGGACTGGAACCTGCCGCTGGCTTTGAAAATTCCACGGCCACGGATTACGTCGGTCGTGAGACCACGTTCTTATCTTCAATCGCGGCCGCCCGACAAGAAGCTCAGGCACTATTCGAGCTAAGCCAGGATCTCGGTGCCTCGCTCAGCTTGGGAGAAACCCTGTCCGTCTTCTCCGTCAAGCTCAAGCCCATGGTGCCCTATGACGCCATCGCGATTTACATCAAGCGCGAAAACGAACTCGTGGCGGAGTTCGTCAACGGCGATAACTACCGGCTGTTTTCGTCCTTGCGCATTCCAATAGGTCAAGGCCTGTCGGGATGGGTGGCTCACAATCGCAAGCCCATCATCAACGGAAATCCCTCGGTAGAGCCGGGATACTTGAACGATCCCTCAAAATTCAGCACTCTTCGTTCCGCCCTGGCCGTGCCTCTGGAGGGAGTTGCCGGCATCATCGGAGTTCTCGCTTTATACCGCGGCGAACGCGACGCCTTTACCTCCGACCACCTGCGCATCTTGCTGGCGGTCAGCGGAAAGATGGCCCTTGCCATCGAGAATGCTCTGAAGTACCAGCAAGCCGAAAATTCCGCCACCACCGATTACCTCACCGGCCTGCCCAACGCCCGATCTCTGTTCATGCAACTCGACCGCGAATTGGCGCGCTGCAAGCGCGATAACACCAGCCTCACTGTCATGGTCTCTGACATGGACGGTTTCAAGCAGATCAACGATCGTTTCGGCCATCTTGAGGGCAATCGCGTGCTGCGCCTGTTTGCCCAGGCGCTGAAAGATACCTGCCGCGAGTACGACTATGTCGCTCGCATGGGCGGAGACGAATTCGTGGTCATCGCTCCCGGCCTGACTCCGGACGCATCTGCGAAGAAGACCGAGCAGATGCGCGCCCTCGCCCGCCACGCGGGAAGTGAAGTTTGTGGCGAGGATATTCTTTCCCTCAGCGTGGGCCGGGCCGTCTTCCCGGCTGACGGCAAGGACGCAGAACAACTCCTGGCCGAAGCCGATCGCCGCATGTATCTCGAGAAGCAGAAGCAACTTGCCTACAAAGACCGCAGGGCGCATCCCCGCCTCAAGTGCAGGGTAACGATCGAATTGACCACCGACACTGGCGGTGTGCCTCTATTCGCCAACCTGACCGACATCAGTCTCGGGGGATGCTTCATCGAAACCAGCACCATCGTTTCCGCCGGCAGCAAAATCAAGCTGGGCTTCTCTATGGATGATCCCACCCTCACCACCGAAGGTTTAGTCATGAGGCTCGATCCGGGCTCGGGTCTGGCAGTGCAATTCCCGGAACTCAATCGCGAGGCCAGGGATCGCATGTTCCGTATCATCGAATTCGTTCAGAAGAGCACAAGCTTTTATAACAAGCGCTACCTCGACAGCCTCGCAAAGAGCTGAATACGGTTCCCCAATTACCTGAGTTGAACACCCTGCGTATGGCCCGTACACTTATCAAAGGATGCACGTTCATGTACACGGCGCAGGCAGTCCGACGCGGGTTCTGAAGATCTCGCTAGGCTTGACCCTCGCTTACATCCTGCTGCTGGTCGTAGCTGGGATCAGGTCTCATTCCCTCGCCCTGCTTTCCGAGGCCGGGCACAACCTCTCGGATTTTCTTGCCCTTCTACTCTCCCTGATAGCCGTGTATTTTCAGTCGCGCCCCGCGAATGCGAGTAAGACTTATGGCTACCAGCGCGCCGGAGTTCTGGCAGCACTGGTGAATGCCAGTTCCCTGGTGGTGGTCTCGTTCTTTATTTTCTACGAAGCCTTTCGACGCCTGCAGCACCCGGAGCATGTAAGTGCCGGTCTGATGATGTGGGTAGCAGCAGCCGGCGTAGCCATGAATGGCGCGATCGCGTTGCTGCTCTATCGTTCCGGCGGCGACGTCAATATCCGCAGTGCCCTCTTGCACGAGGTAGGCGACACCCTTTCCACCGCGGCCGTCATCGCCGGAGGCTGGGCCATTCTCGCCACCGGCAATTACTGGATCGATTCGGTATTGTCCCTGGGCATCGCAGTGCTGATCCTGTGGTCCGGCTTTGGCATCGTGCGCGAGACACTCAACATTCTGCTCGAGGGCACGCCCCGCGGCATGAAGCTGGAAAAAATCGAGACCGTCATTCGCTCGGTGCAAGGGGTGAACGACGTCCACGACTTGCACGTCTGGAGTCTCGGCTCAGAGACGCACGCGCTCTCCTGCCACATTTCGATCGAGGATATTCCCCCATCAATCAGCGAACGCATCCTGCGCGATGTCAAAGAACGTCTTCTGCACGACTTCCGTATCGACCACACCACCATCCAGTTCGAGCACGTAGTCTGTGAAACCGCCCACGGCTGTGTAATCCCGGTAATCGAGACCGCCGAAGAGCACCGCCACACGCATTAGTGCTGCTCGGGACCGTCGATTAAGCTCTTATGGTGGCCCACTCTACGCGGTTTTCGTAGGGTTGGGTTTTTGGAACGATGGAGATTTGGGATCCTGCCCGCCATAAATCTTGCGGACCGTCTCAATCGTGTCCGCCTCCTCCGCTGACTTGTCCGGACGTAGTCGAACGATCCGAGGGAACCGCAGCGCATACCCGCTCTCGTGCCGCTCGGATTCCATCATGTTATTGAAAGCTACTTCCAGCACGACTTTCGGTTCCACGACCAGCCGCAAACCGTGATCTTCCACCGTATGTTCCAGGAACCATTTCGTCATCTCAGCGATTTCCACGTCGGTCAGCCCGGAATATGCCTTTCCAATATTGACTAGCTTGTCTCCATCCCACACCGCGAATGTGTAATCGCTGAGCACCCCGATGCGCTTGCCATGGCCGTATTCCACCGCGGTCACCACGACATCCAGTGTCGCCAGTCTCGCGCTTCATTTTCAGCCACGCCTTCCCGCGCTTGCCCGGGCTATAGATCGAAGCCAGATCCTTGATCATCAGGCCTTCATTCCCTCTGGCCTGCGCGGCCGTGAACAGCTGTTCCAGATCATCGGCCGCTGACGCGCGGAATACAGGTGCTCGCATGATTCTCGCTTCCACGTGCGGATCTCCTCCGCTCTCGTCGAACGCGAAAGCATGCTGGACCGCATTCTTCCCGCCAACGTTGCCGCTGCGAGCCTGGCGAGGCGCCTGCAACAACCGGTCCAGCACTTGGGCCCTTTCCCGCAGCCCCCGATCGATAAGCAATTCCCCCGCGGCGTATAGAACATCGAATACAAGGTACGCGACTGGCGCGGCGCGCAGCATTGCGTCGCTGACTTTCTTCCTCCCCAGTCGCTGCTGCAGAACCGTAAACGGACGAGCGTGGCCCATCTCGGCCGCTTTGTTTTCACCTGCCTCTAAATTGGCTTGATCTGAATTAGCTTGATCCACGATAGCTTTCGCCGCTTCTGGCCTTTCCGGAAACTCCCAAGCCACGATCTCTCCATCGAGAATCATTTCCTGCGGTAGGCCCGCCAGCGCGGGAAGCAACTCCGGGAATGATTCGGTAATGTCATCTCGCGTGCGCGAGAAGATCCGCACCTCGTCTCCCGATACGTGCGCCTGCGCTCGGATCCCGTCGTACTTGTCTTCCACCGCGGCTTCAGCGAAATAGCTGAGGCCCTCGTCCGCCGATTCAATAGGGCTCGCCAACATGAATCCCAGCGGATGAAACAGCCGCATTTTGGCTTCGCCCAGCCGCCCTTCCGCGGCGAACTTTACCGTCTCCCCGATATCTCCCAGCAGCATGTTCACCCGCTGCACATCGGCCGCCGGGCTGCCATAGGCTTTCGCAATCGCTTCCTCGACCAGGCTCTCCTTGAGACCGATTCGCAAGTCTCCAGTAATGATTTTGATGATGTACTTGGCCTCGAGCGGCATGGCGCGGGAGAGCAGATCGCGCAGCACAGCGCCTTTCGCTGCCGCTCCGCGGGCCGCGGCAATCTGCCGGAACGCGCGTTGCACCTCAAAAATATCCAGATGCCCCGGTCGACTCTCCGGAAGCACGGCCTGCGCCGCGCTTCCCAGATCTCCATACTTCCGGTATGCCGTCGTGAGCGCCCCCTCCTCTTTGCCCGACAACTCAGCCAACAGTTTCCACAACGCGCGTCCACCTACCTGCAGCGTGGTCTCTTCCCAGACCGGAAAGGGGCGGCCAGAAAGGAATAAAGCGGCCACAGCCGCCTGTTGCAGGGGCAGTGATTTCAGGAGCACCGAGACGATCGCGGTCTTCTGCAGTTTCTTGGTGGTGGCTGCGATTTCGTCGCAAGCTCGCGCCAGCTGCTGAAATGATTCGCTCATGCTCGCCAATTGGATGCCATCCGCGGACTGCAGCAAACCGAGGGTAAGTTACTCACAGTTCTGCACTTACCCCTGCTGCAACTCCATCGTAAAGCACCTCTCCCTGTGGTATCGTAGAAGCAGCGTCGCACGCCCCGAAGGAGCATCCAATAGCTGTGCGTTATATCCGAAATTACTTCCGCTTTCTAGCCGCCATCCAACTCCTGCCCGCCCTCGAAAGTGGCGAAGAAACGTTGGTGGGAGGCCAGGCTGTGCTCGAAGGCGTGATGATGCGTTCCCCTCATGCCTGGGCGATCTCCTGCCGCAAGCCTTCGGGCGAGGTCGTCACCATGAGTGAGCCCCTGGAGCGGCCTTCGGAGAAGCACAAATGGATGGCGTGGCCGATTGTTCGCGGAGTGATAACGCTGGGCTATGCCATGAAGTTGGGATACCGGGCGCTGCGTTTCTCGGCCAATGTCGCCATTGAGGACATTCTGCAGGAAGACGGCAAGGAAACCTCCTCGCCCAGCGCTGCCGCAAGTGTTCAGGCTGAGCCCAAGTCCTCGAAGTCGCGGGAGAAGGCTGCAGCAGTGAGTGGCTGGCTGGCCACGGTCAACATTGTGATCTCGCTGGCTTTCTTCATTTTCATGTACAAATACCTGCCGCTTCTGGCGGCAACAGAGTTGAAGAAAATCGATCCCGCTTTTGGCGGACGCATCGTCTTCAACCTGATCGACGGCGCCGTCCGTCTCATCCTCTTCCTGCTTTTCATCTGGGGCATCTCGCTCTGGAAAGATATTCGCCGGGTGTACGAATATCACGGTGCCGAGCACAAGACGGTCTTTGCCTTTGAGAACGGTGATCCGCTCGAAACCGCGGTGGTGCAGAAGTATTCGACCTTTCATCCGCGATGCGGCACGAGCTTCCTGATGACCGTGATGCTCATCTCGATCGGCTTCTACATGCTGATCCCGTTTACCACATTCGGAGCGCGCTTTGCCTCGCGAATCGTTCTGCTCCCGGTGATCGCAGGAGTGTCTTACGAGATCATTCGTTTTGCCGCCAAGCATCGCGGATCGCTCTTCGCGTTGATGACCGCCCCCGGCCTGTGGCTGCAGCGCATTACCACGCAGCCACCATCCGATCAGCAGGCCGAGTGCGCCATTGTTGCCCTCGACCACGCCATGTCGCTCGAGAAAGAGCGCGGTGGTGAACTGGTGATTGCCTAGCGGTCCCCCCGCGAATACTTCTCCTCTTTTTCACACCACAATAAAATGCCGTAAAGGTACTTACATACTCTCCGCCGAAGGCGGATTACGGCCGCACTGAGTCTTACGAGGTCTCCCGAGGAGCCGCCCGACAATGTTTGAAAGATTAGATCAAATCGAAGCGCGTTATGACGAGCTGACCAATGCGCTCGCTTCGCCGGATATTGTGAGTGATTCGGCGAAATACCAGAAGACTGCTAAGGCCCACGCCGAAATCTCGCAGGTCGTCGAGAAATACCGCGAGTACAAGGACCTGACGAAGGGAATTGCCGAGAGCAAAGCCGTGCTCGTAGACGAAAAGGATCCTGACATGCGCGCCTATGCGCAGGAAGAGCTCGATCGATTGCAGGCGAGAGTCTCCGGCGTAGAGGAAGAGCTGAAGTTTCTCCTGCTGCCCAAAGATCCCAACGACGAGAAGAACATCATCCTGGAAATTCGTGCGGGTACTGGTGGAGACGAAGCTACCCTGTTCGCCGCCGAGATTTTCCGCATGTATACCCGTTACGCCGAAATCCAGCGCTGGAAAGTGGAGGTGCTCTCCACCTCAGAGTCGTCCGTCGGCGGCCTGAAAGAAGTCATCGCCATCATTGAAGGAAACCGCGTTTATTCGCAGCTGAAATACGAAAGCGGAGTGCACCGCGTCCAGCGCGTGCCGGCAACGGAACAGCAAGGCAGGGTCCACACGTCGGCCGTGACCGTGGCGGTGTTGCCCGAAGCCGAAGACGTCGACATCAAGATCGAGGCCAAAGATCTCCGCATCGATACCTTCTGCTCTTCCGGCCCGGGCGGCCAGTCAGTGAACACGACGTATTCCGCCGTGCGCATCACCCACATTCCCACCAATACGGTCGTGAGCTGCCAGGACGAAAAATCACAGATCAAAAACCGCGAAAAAGGCATGCGCGTGCTGCGCGCCCGCCTATACGAACTCGAGATGGAGAAGCAGCAGGAAGCCTTGGCGAAAGAGCGCAGAGCCATGGTGAAATCAGGCGACCGGAGCGAGAAGATCCGCACCTACAACTTCCCCCAGAACCGCCTAACCGATCACCGCATAGGCTTCACCATTCACCAACTCGACGCTGTAATGGACGGCAAGATCCAAGCGCTAATCGATGCCCTGATCACCTACTACCAGTCCGAAAAGCTGAAACAAGAAACCGCAACCGTGGTTTAGCGACTTCAGAGTTGACCCATGCCTACGTAGCGCCGGACCCATTGGTCCGGCAGGTTTTCGCAAAACTGGATGCCCCACCCACGCTTGAACCTGACGCTGAGACAATGGACGCTGGGCCTTCCCAAAACGGGAATTCAACAGCTCGACCACCGCATTTCTCGCTGCCGGCATTTCGGCAATCTGTCTCAATCCAGTTCCTTTCAGCTACATAGCGCCAAGGCTCTTTTCCTACGAGTCACTCGTGCGTTCATGACAAGAACAATCTCAAACGGTTGGAGTGTTCCTGCAGGAACATTCTTAGTAAACCTCCCCGCGTCAAGTCTGCCTGCGCGCCTCCCGTGTTGAAATAGTCACGTGAAACTGAAGCAAGCCCTCAACGCCGCAGCCTCCCGCTTAGCCGCGGCACAGGTGCCATCTCCACAGATGAATGCCGAGTTGCTCCTGCGATTCGTTCTGAATTGTGATCGGGCCTACCTCTTTGCGCATCCCGAGCGCGACTTAACTCCTGATGAAGAATCCCGCTACCAAGCCGTCCTTGCCGAACGCGCGCGTGGCGTGCCGGCGCAATACATCACAGGCCATCAGGAATTTTGGGGAATGGACCTCATCGTCACGCCTGCCGTCCTGATCCCCCGTCCAGAGACGGAGCACATAATCGAAACGGTGCTCGAAGTTCAGGCGTCGCGCGGGGCACTTCGCATAGACCAACTGCGCATCGCGGACGTAGGCACAGGATCAGGTTGCATCGCACTGGCCCTTGCGAAAGAGCTCCCCAATGCGGAAATCCATGCGACTGATTCTTCGCTGCAGGCTCTGGAAGTCGCTCGCGCCAATGCCGCCCGTCATCAATTGGAGCAGCGCATTCACTTCCATCACACAGATCTGCTCGCCACCCTGACTCCCCCGTTCGATTTCATTGTCTCCAACCCGCCCTACGTGGGTGAATCAGAAGAAGACCAGGTGCAATTGGAAGTTAGGAAATTTGAACCGAGGTCTGCCGTCTTCGGAGGCCCAACCGGCACAGAGGTGATCGCGCGACTAATCCCGCAAGCGCGCAATCTTCTCCGCCCCGGTGGCACGTTGGTAATGGAAATCAGCGGAACCATTGCGGATCAAGTTCTTGCTCTATTGAAGGCTTGGGATCGCCCTGCTGTTATTCCAGACTTGCAGCAGATCCCCCGAGTGATCCGGGCGCGAAGGCCTTAATCTCTGGAAGGGCACGGCTTCAGCCGTGCCGTGAGGTGCTCAAAAAAGACGGGCTTTAGCCCCTGGGGAACTCAGCGTCGCGCGGCGGCGGGTTGAATCTCTTCGATATCGACAATGTCAGTCGGATACTTGCCGGTATAGCACGCGGAGCAATACGAAATCTTCTCCCCCTCGCCGCAAGCCTTCTTCAATCCCTCGAGAGACAAGTACGCCAATGAATCGGCGCCGATATACTCGCGGATCTCGTCCACGGATTTGTTAGCAGCAATCAGCTGCTTGCGCGAAGGCGTATCGACTCCGTAATAGCACGGCGAGATGGTCGGAGGGCACGAGATGCGCATGTGCACCTCGGTCGCTCCCGCGCTGCGGACCATACGGACAATTTTCCTGCTGGTCGTGCCGCGCACGATGGAATCGTCAATCAACACAATCCGCTTGCCCTCCAACAGCGAGCGCACTGGGTTTAACTTCAACTTCACGCCGAAATCGCGCACGCTCTGGCTGGGTTCGATGAAGGTGCGGCCGACATAGTGATTGCGGATCAGCGCGAAGCGAAACGGGATTCCGCTCTCGGCCGCATAACCAACGCCAGCCGTCACTCCCGAATCTGGCACTGGAACCACCAGGTCGGCGTCCACGCCTGCTTCACGCGCCAACTGGCGGCCCAGTTCCTCGCGGCTGGTCTGAACTGATCGCCCGAATACCAGGCTGTCCGGCCGCGAGAAGTAAACGTGCTCAAAAATGCAGCTGGATTGTGGCGCCGCGGTCGAATAAAACCGCGAACTCACGCCTTCAGGGCCGACGACGATCAATTCTCCTGGCTTCACATCGCGAATGTATTCGGCGCCGATGAGATCGAACGCACAGGTCTCAGACGCGAAAACGAAGGTATCGTGCTTGCGGCCGTCGACGGCGGAAATTTTGCCCATTGCCAGCGGACGGAAGCCGCGCGGATCGCGGGCCGCGAAGACGCGGTCGTTGCTCATCATCACCAGCGAGAAGGCGCCTTCCACACGGCGAAGCGCATCGGCCATCGCTTCGGGCAGAGTGTGTTCCTTCGACAGCGCGATCAGGTGAACCAGAACCTCGGTATCGCTGTTCGTCTGAAAGATGGAGCCTTGGCTCTCCAGGCGGGCGCGGATCGCAGTGGCGTTCACCAGGTTGCCATTGTGCGCAACCGCAATCGCTCCCTTATTCGATTGCACCAGGATCGGCTGCGCGTTCAGCAGGGCCGAATCGCCTGCGGTCGAGTACCGCGTGTGACCGATGGCCAGCGTGCCGTGGAGCTTCGACAGCACGTCTTCGGTGAAGATATCCGCCACCGAGCCCATCGCCTTATGAACGCGCGAGACCAGGCCGTCGGAGCTGACGATCCCGGCTGACTCCTGCCCGCGGTGCTGCAAGGCATGCAGGCCAAGGTAGGCCAGCTTTTCCGCTTCTGGATGCGAAAAGATGGCGACCACTCCGCACTCATCGTGAAATTTGTCGGGAATTAGCATTTAGTCCTGAGTCCTTAGCCTGCCTGCCTACACGTTCACTAGTTCCGGATCGGTTTTCAGTGCTGCTTCTAACGCGCCTTCGTACGCCTGGTTCAGTTCCGACACAGCTGCCGAAATCACAGTCTTGCCGTCCAGCATGATCTCAAGCCGCCCCGGGATGGTTTCGCCAATTTTGTCCGCAGCGACGCCGTGTGTTCCCGCTACTTCTTTGATTCGCGCCAGGTGCGCGGGGTCGCAGGAGACTACGATGCGGCTGGGATCCTCGCCGAACAGCACAAATGTGGGGGGAAGCCCCTCGCTCGCCAGCTCAACCTTGGCTCCCATGCCTTTTGGGAACGTCTTTTCCGCCAGCGCCACCGCGATGCCGCCATCGCTGCAGTCATGTACCGAGTCCAGCAGGCCGTCCTGGATCAGGTTGATGATCGCTTTCTGCAGAGCCGCTTCTTTCTCCAAGTCGATCTCCGGCGGATATCCCCAGAGCGCGCCTAGAATTTCTTTGGCGTATTCGGACGAGCCGAACTCAGTTTCCGCATCCGTGATATCGCCGGGTTCTCCCGCGCGCAATAGCACGATGGTGCGTCCGGGAGCGGTGAAGTGCATCTTGGCGGCTTTGTGAACGTCTTCGAGTACACCGACGACTCCGAGCACCGGGGTGGGGTAGATCCCTTCGCCGAGCGTCTCGTTATAAAAACTCACGTTGCCGCCAGTGATGGGAATTTCTAACTCCTCGCAAGCCTTCGTGATGCCGTCGATGGTTTGCGAGAACTGCCACATGATGTGCGGCTTCTCGGGGTTGCCGAAGTTCAGGCAGTTGGTGGCGCCGATCGGGGTCGCGCCGGAACACGCGACTTTGCGGGCCGCCTCCGCGACAGCGTGCATCGCACCGACCCGGGGATCAAGGTAGCACCAGCGTCCGTTGCCATCGAGAGCCATGGCCAGGCCGCGGTTCGAGCCCTTGATGCGGATCACTCCGGCATCGCCAGCGCCGGGAGTTTCGACCGTATTGGTCTGCACCATGTGATCGTACTGCTGCCAGACCCAGCGTTTGCTGGAGATGTTTGGGCTGGAAAGCAACCCCTGTAATTGCTCGGTGAAGTCGCCGCTTTCTGCGAAGGCAATATGCTCGGGCTTCTCGCGAGACACTGGCGGCTCCCAGCGAGCCAGCGGGCGCTTGTATAGGGGCGCCTCATCAGTGAGCGCGGGATTGGGAATCTCAGCTACGAGCTCTCCATGCTGAAGCACGCGCAGCACGTTCCCAGTCGTGACGTTCCCGACTTCCACGGCGTCCAGTCCCCATTTCTCGAAGACGCGGAAGACTTCCTCTTCACGGCCTTTCTGAGCCACCAGCAGCATGCGTTCCTGCGATTCGCTCAGCATGATCTCGTAAGGAGTCATCCCGGTCTCGCGCTGAGGAACGCGGTCGAGTTCGATTTCGATGCCCACACCGCCACGGCCGCCCATTTCGCAAGTGGAGCAAGTCAGTCCGGCGGCGCCCATGTCCTGAATTCCAATGATGGCGCCGGTCTGCATGGCTTCGAGGCAGGCTTCCAGCAGGAGTTTCTCCAGGAAAGGATCGCCAACCTGGACGTTAGGACGCTTCGCTTCTGAAGCCTCGCTGAATTCCTCGCTGGCCATGGTCGCGCCGTGAATCCCGTCTCGTCCGGTCTTTGCGCCCACATAGATGACAGGATTGCCTTCGCCGGCCGCGCGGGCATAGAAGATCTCATTCTTGCGCACGAGGCCCAGAGCGAACGCGTTGACCAGAGGATTGCCCGAGTAGCATGGTTCGAATTTAGTTTCTCCACCGAGGTTGGGCACACCGAAGCAGTTTCCATACGACGCGACGCCGCTGACAACGCCTTCGAGGATGGAATGATTCCGGTGAATGTCGTGCTGAGATGCGGATGGCTGGTTTGCCTGCGCTTTAATCGGACCGAATCGCAAAGAATCCATGACTGCGACCGGCCTTGCGCCCATAGTGAAAATATCGCGCAGAATTCCGCCGACGCCGGTGGTGGCTCCCTGAAACGGCTCAATGAAGGACGGATGATTATGCGACTCGATCTTGAAGGCGCAAGCCCAGCCTTCGCCAATATCGATGATGCCGGCGTTTTCGCCCGGTCCTTGCAGCACCAACTTGCTGCGCGTGGGGAGGCGTTTCAAGTGCACGCGCGAAGATTTGTAGGAGCAATGCTCGCTCCACATCACGCTGAAGATGCCGAGTTCGGTGAGGGTGGGCTCGCGTCCGCCGAGCAGTTTCTTGATCTTTTCGTACTCGTCAGGGGTAAGCCCGTGCTGCCGGATCGTCTCCGGGGAAAGGGCAGGAGTCAAGGAAGTAGGCATGGGAAGGAACTTCTATTGTCGCATTTTGGGGTGCTCCTGGGATAGGGGCTGCTGCAAAGCTGGTGCAGTTGCGGGCAGCTTCTCCTGCTAGGATTTCTCGAAGATGAAATCCATCGTGGTGGGCACAGCCGGGCACATTGATCACGGCAAAACGGCGCTGGTGAAGGCGTTGACCGGGATCGACGCCGACCGGCTCGAGGAGGAGAAGCGGCGCGGCATCACTATCGATCTCGGCTTCGCCCACATGGACCTGCCTGCCGCGGATGGCGGAACGCTGCATCTTGGCTTCGTGGATGTGCCCGGACACGAGCGTTTTGTACGCAACATGCTGGCGGGAGTGGGTGGAATTGATCTGGTTTTATTCGTCATTGCGGCGGATGAATCCATAAAGCCGCAGACTCGCGAGCACTTTGACATTCTGCAACTGCTCGGCGTGAGCCGCGGAATTACGGTTCTGACCAAATCCGATGCGGTCGATGCGGAGACTCTCGACGTAGTGCGGCTAGAGGTGGAGGAGTTCCTACGGGGAACTTTTCTGGAAGCATCCAGGGCACCGATCGTGGCGGTGAGTTCGCTGACCGGGGCAGGGCTCGACGAACTCAAGCGAGCGATTGCCACCGCAGCAGCGGACGTCCAGGCCAGGGACTCTGAAGCGTTGGCGCGACTGCCGATCGATCGTGTTTTCTCCATGAAGGGCTTCGGCACTGTGGTCACCGGAACGTTGATCTCAGGCACGATTCGCCGAGAGGAAGAACTGGAAGTGTTCCCCGGCGGAGATCGAGTGCGAGTACGCGGAGTGCAGGTGCACGGTCATGACGCGGACAAAGCTGTGGCTGGGCAACGGACGGCGCTGAATGTGGCACGCGCCGGTACCGCGGGCTTGGCACGTGGGATGATGCTTGCTCCTACCGATACCTTCGCCGCAACGAAGGTGATCGATGTCAAGATTCGCCTGCTGGCTTCCGCACCGCGCTCGCTGAAACATCAATCCCGCGTACATTTTCATTGCAACACTATGGAGACTGTCGCCGAGATCGTGCTGCCTGAGAGGAAGGATATTGCGCGGGGCACGGAGGTGCTCGCGCGCCTTAAGCTGGCCGCGGCTGCGCTTTTGTTGCCAGGAGATCGCTTTATCATTCGGCAGTTTTCGCCCGTGATCACGACCGGAGGAGGCGTGGTATTGGATGCGGCGCCTACGTCGCGGAAATTTTTACCCGATCACAATCTCGAGACTTTGGCGGGAACCGATGGAGTCGCAAAGCTTTTGGCTCGGATCGCACGGCGCTCTTTTCACGGTATCACCATCGCCGATCTGGTGAAGGAGTCCGGTTGGAGGAGAGGCACGATTGAGTCCGTGATCGCAGCCCTCTGCGATCCCGGTATCGCCTCTGGCAAAAGCGCCTCACCACAGGGGATCACAGGGCCGCAGACTGGGCAGGTGATTCGGGTTGGGGACCTGTTGCTGAGTTCAGGCGCCTGGGAAGAAATGAAAAAGCAGGTGGCTACCGCACTGGACGAATTTCACCGCAGGAATCCGCTGGTCAGCGGAATCAATAAGGAAGAACTGAGAGCGCAAACCGGGGCAGGGCAGGTCGCATTCGCGGCGATCCTGCAGCAACTGGTGCAGGAAAGAAAACTTGCGGTTTCAGGGGAACTGGTGAGCCTGGCAGGACGCGGCGTCGTCATGAAAGACGAGGAAGCCGAGTCGAAGAAAAAGATCGAAGACGCCTTTGCTGCCGCGGCCTTGAAGGTGCCGGCGCTGAATGAGGTCCTGGCTGGGCTGAAGATTGATAAAGTACGCGCACAAAAAATCGTGACTCTTCTGCTCCGCGACAAGGTGCTGACCAAGGTTTCCGATGAACTGGTCTTTCATCGCAGCGCGCTCGAGGACCTGCGCAAGCGCGTTGCGGCGCACAAAACGAAGTCCGCGACCATCGACGTGGCGACGTTCAAGGAGTTGACCGGGGTGAGCCGTAAGTACGCGATCCCGCTGCTCGAATATCTTGATCGGGAGCGCGTTACGAAGCGCGTCGGGGACAGACGTCAGATTCTGTAGAAACAGAAGCTAGTAGCTTCTAGCCAAACCCGTCTGGAGTTTAGCTAGAGCTACAAGCTTTTTACGACACACGCCGAAACACCCATCTGCGGGCAGCCTACCCATCCGTTTCTTAGATATTTTGCTCGGGAAACTCCAATTCCAGGCCTAGCGGATCGGTGAAGCGGTTGGTGAGATTCGCCAATCCCGTGAGCAAATGAAGATCGACAATTTCTGGTTCCGAAAATTGCCCCCGCAGGGGCGCGAAATCCGTGTCGGTGATGGACTGCGGGGCGCGGGTTAGTTTCTCGGCGTAGGTCAAAGCGGACCGCGCTTTGTCGTCAAAGCGGGAGTAGTCGCCTGCGTTCAGCGCCGCCCAGTCCTCGGGAGTCAAGCCCACGCGTTTCGAAGACGTGACATGGTGTTGGGTGCAGTACCGGCATCCGTTAATCAGCGACACGCGAATATAGATGAGTTCATAAAGTTTGCGGTCGAGTGACTTGCCTACGCTCCCGTAAAAAGCTAAGAAATTTTTTAGCATCTCTGGACGGTGGGCCAAGGCCTTCTGAGCGTTTCCGGGCTTGCCGCGAAGGGTCTTCTCGTAAATCTCTTTCACCTCTGCGACTTCGGTGTCTGGACCGATCAGGCTGATGCGTGCCATGCGTTCTCCTGGAATTTGGAATGTTGCTTTCGATCATCTCAGATCGCGGGCGTTTCGGGGGAACGGAGCGCCGATAAAGGAAAGCGAGGCATTGCCGATGACTCCTTGCAGAGACACCAGATGAATAAGTTTGTTCTCATTACAGTGACTCTGGGTCTGGCGTTCTCGCAGGCGCCTGCTCAAAGTGCGTACGACTCTGAAATTCAGTCCAGACTCATAGCCCTGGAACATCTGGTGCGCGTGCAAGCTTTGCCCAGCGGTGACTTCAACACGCTGAATGCGGTGCTGGCAGATAAGTTTGTGCTAGTCACGTTTGGGGGCCAAGCGCAGAGCAAAACAGAATTTCTGGCCTATTGGCAGAGCTTCGATACATTGCACTATATGGTGCAGGACATGATCGTGCGGGTGCACGGAGACAGCGCCATCGTAACCGGGCGGTTCCGAATGAGCGGGCTCCGAGGGGGAAAACCCTTTGCGCGCCAAGGCCGATTCGTGGATACGTGCTTGAACAGCGATGGGCGCTGGCTGATTATTGCCAGTATATCTACCCCTGCGAGTTGATTTGGTTCTGACGTGGAGCCTGGAGCAATCGTGAGATGCGCCCTGATTGCCGCGTGCATTTTGTCCCTGGCCGCGTGGGGACAGGAATCGTCCGACCCGGGAACAGCAGCCGTCATCCGTGCGTTAGAGAAGCAGTGGACTGTCGGACAGGCGCGCAACGAGAACCGCGCTCTCGACATGATTTTCGACAATGCCCTGATCTACGTCGAATACGGGCGGCTGGTGAGCAAGGGGGAGTACCTCTCCCGAATCAAGGCGCAACCAACAAGTGTGGATCAGATCAGCATGGAGCCTATGACCGTGCGCACCTTCGGAAACACCGCGGTCGTGGTAGGAAGCTATACGGAGAGCCGCGTCGATCATGGGACGCGAACTCTGCAACAGTGGAGGTTCGTGGATACTTGGGTGTACAAGAAGAAGGGCTGGGTGCTGGTTGCGGCCGCTGCCGCGCCGGTGGAGAAGTGAACGGACCGAGGCACGGCTGCTTTGGCTGAGAGATAATCCTTTGAGGTCACAAATTGCGACCTCAAAGCCAATGGTCTAAGCGAGTCTGGCAGACGGGGTTTGCGTTTGGCTCTGTTCCTCTTCGTGGCGAGGATGAAGGGTAGCAACCCGGATGTGGGAGTCGGCGGACTCGGGAAGATATTCGTAACATTCCAGTCGAACGGCAACCCCGATCTTCGCCTTGGCGGCGCTGGACGCCGGGATCGGCGACGCGCCGTTCGGGCGAACGATCCGCAGGATGTGTCCCTTGCAGCGCACCGGCATACTTTGGCCGAGCGTGATCTCGGAAGGCATGCGCAGGGTCAATTCGATCTCTGAACCCTCGGTTAGCGGTGCGTCCGTGAGAAAGAACACTCCCCGCGAACTTAGATCCTGGGTGAAACCGACGCCTTCAATGCCATCGCTGGTCTGGCGAAAAGAAGTAGCCAGCAGGTAAGGGAATCGTTGTCCGACGCGGCGTTCAACTCGAAGTGGAGGAGTGGTCATTGGGTCACTTCCTTTGGCCGAATCGCCGAAAAGCGCAGACGAAGACTTTAGCTCAGATCGAGCGATAAAGGAAGTTGTAAGTTAGTTAAGAGCTGGCCAGCCTGCAGACTTCGGGCTCTCCCCACCGGAAAGTGATCGAAGCTGGAGCAAGTGGGGAAGATATGTTGCTGCCGGGGGCCATGCAAGGTCATCATAGGACAGCGTGACTGAATCGAAAGACTCCATTCAGAGCACCGCGGTAGCCGGTTCCCAGCCAGAGAGCCAAAGCCTGCGGTGGCAGGCGGCGGGACGCGCTCTCCGGCATCGGAATTTCCAGCTTTTCTTCAGCGGCCAACTCATTTCCCTGGTCGGCACCTGGATGCAGACTGTGGCCCAGTCGTGGCTGGTGTACCGTCTGACCGGATCTGGGCTGCAGCTGGGAGCGGTGGGATTCGCCAGTCAGATACCGGTATTTCTGTTTGCCCCGCTGGGCGGGATTGTGGCCGACCGCAGCAATCGCAAGCATGTGGTCATTGCGACCCAGGTTGCGTCGATGGTTCTGGCGTTCATTCTGTCGGCGCTGGCGCTGACGCATTACGTCAAGGTGTGGCACGTTTTTGTCCTGGCGGCGCTGCTAGGCGTGGTAAACGCGTTCGATATTCCCGGGCGGCAGTCGTTCCTCGTCGATATGGTGGGCAAAGACGATCTGATGAATGCGATCGCGCTGAACTCGTCAATGTTCAATGGCGCGCGCGTGATCGGGCCGGCGGTTGCGGGCGTGTTGGTAGCGCGACTGGGCGAAGGCTGGTGTTTCTTTGCCAATGGCGTGAGTTACATTGCGGTGATCGCGGGGTTGATGATGATGAATGTGCATGCGCCGGCGCGGGTGTCGGAGAATACTTCGCCATGGGAGCACATCGTGGAAGGCTTTCAGTTCGTGAACCGCACGGCGCCGATCCGCGCGTTGTTGATCCTTTTGGGATTGGTCAGCATCACTGGAATGCCCTATGTCGTGCTCATGCCGATTTTTGCGGATCGCATTCTGCACAGCGGGGGCCAGGAATTTGCGTCGATGATTGGCTCGCACGATTTGGGAGCGGTGCGGCTTGGAATCCTGATGGGCGCGGCCGGAGTGGGAGCGTTGCTCGGAGCGCTGACCTTAGCCATTCGCACGGGCGTAAAGGGACTTGGAAAATGGGTAACGGTTTGTTGCGCGGCATTTGGCGTGAGCCTCATCCTGTTCGCCATATCGAAATCATTTTGGATTTCGGTGCTGTTGCTGTTGCCGGTGGGATATTTCATCATGCTGCAGATGGCATCGTCGAACACGCTAATTCAGGTAATGGTGCCAGATGCTCTGCGCGGGCGGGTGATGGCGGTGTATTCGATGATGTTCATGGGAATGGCTCCGCTGGGAGCGCTGCTCGGAGGTGTGCTGTCAGATCGCCTTGGGGCGCCGATGACTGTGGCGATCGGCGGGGTAGCCTCGATTGGCGGCGCGTGGTGGTTCGGGATGAAATTGCCGAAAATCCGAGGCGAAGCGCGGAGGCTGATCATTGCTCAAGGCATGCAGGGTGGCGCGCCAGCCGAACAGATGTCGACGCCGGTCGTCGAAGACTAGGGAGTGGCGGCTTTGCGCACTGCGCTGCGTCCCAAAGCGACCAGGAAAATCGCGCTCTTGCCACGCGCATGCGGCGAGAAGAAGCTGACGACGTCGTCGTCATAGAAAGTCAATCCGCTGGCTCCCAACCCTTGTGCGTAGGCCGCGAGATACAGCTTTCCGCCAAGAATGCCGGCTTCCAATTGCACAGCGCGGTATCCACGGTTGCCGTAGCGCTCCGTAATTTTTTTGAGATCGGCCAGAAAAAAGACATCTACCGCCGCATCTGCGGGCAACTGCTGTTCGAGGCCGAGGTAACCCGCCTTGTCGCGGAACTCGCCCGGCTTCAGCAGTTCAAGCGATTTTTTATCCCAGTGGTAAACGTAAGCGCCGGGCTCCAGTCCCACGACATGGTTGACGATCAGGTACAAGTCATTCAGATGACTCCCGAAGGGATCGAGAAAGTCCGCCGGGATTCCGCGCGTGGCGCGGTCGAAGACAAGAGAAAGCTGGGGCTGGGTGATGGGATCGCGCGCGAACTGCCTGCTGGAACCGCGGCGGGAAATTACTTTCTCAATCGTGTCCTTCGGGACTTTCGAATCATCGGGTAGTTGCAGGCGGCGGGCGCTGACCTTCGGGTCTGGCATTTTCTGCAGCGGAGTCTTGCCGCGCCAGGCAGCCACTTCTTGCGCCGAATCCAGCGAAGAGGCCTCATGCATTCTGCGCATGGCCGGATAATCCACCTCTTCCGAAGAGTAAGGTACGGTGGGCAAATCCAAAGGAGAAATTTCCGGGGCAGCGGGAGGAGTCGATTCCTGATATCCGATCGGAATTATCGAAAACGTCACTTCGCGGTTAGTCTCGAGGCTGAGCAACGCGTTAACTTGCGAGTCGATGAATCCGGCGACGACGTGCGCGGGAAACTTCAGCGAAGTTGCAACTGCGAGCAGGTTGGCGACGATCGTGCCATTGTCCCATCCGAAATGACGATAAGTGCGGGAGCGGTATTTCCAGGCGTTGCGCCAGTAAGTACCGGAGCAAACGATGATGACAGGGGCATGAGCGATCGATGGATTGGCGGCAGTGGCCTCAACTAGAGCCTGGCGGAAATCGCCGGCGCGAAGCTGGCGCAAACCGAATTCGGCAGCGCCAAAGTGATATACGCCTGCGGGAAGAGGGGGTGAGTTTGCGCTCTTCAAATCCGTGCACACTACGTAAAGCTCGATTTCGTAGAGCGCGCCGGTGCACGCCGCTGCGCGAAAGAACATTTCACCTTGCTCGAATTTCTTGCTGCGCGTGACGCCGGCGGAGAAGAACAGCAGCTGCGCCAGAGTTTCCAGATCGGGGATAGCCTCTTGCGAAGAAGAAGATTCCGCCGCCGCAATCGCGGCGAGAGCGGGAACCGAAGTCTCGCGGAAATCGCGGGGCAGTCGGGTCACTTCGAGCGTGGGGTAAATCTTGAACAGGAGCGGCTTGTTCTTCCAGTCGAGGGAATGTGGATTCGTTCGCAGCCCGACATAGGAGTGCTTGGTGCCGCTGTGATATTGCCAGGTCGCGTCGAGATTCTGATTCTGGCTCAAGAACGCAATGCTCCTTGGGGCGAGTGTCGGTTAGCGGTAAGCGGCGGGCGGCAATCCCGTGATGCGGATTCCGGCGTGTCCTTTGTGTCGCATATTCAACCCAACCAGCAAGGCAGTAATCTGTTCGACGATCCGCGCATTCTCCAGCTTGCCGCCATCGATGGGACGGATGCCGGGAATTTTTGCGGCGAGTTCGCAAGTGAGTCGAGCCGCGTCCGAATCGTCGCTGCAGACAACCACGTCACAATCGAGAGGATTGTCTCCTCCCATCAAATCTGCCGAAACATTATGAAATGCCGCGACGACGCTGACGTCTCTCGGAACGAGTTCCGCGGCCTGCTCGGCGGCGGAACCCTGCCACACGCCGAGAGTGCGAGAGGCTCGTCCGCCAACCTCTGCGGCTAGGGGGACGGTGGCATCGATGAGAATGCTTCCCGGCGTCATTGCCGGCTTGAGGCGTTTAATCAGCGAAGCCTGGCCGGCAAACGGAACCGTCAGCATCAGAATATCGGCGACCGCACAAGCGGCACTGTTTTCCATGCCGCCGATGCGCGCTGTTTCTCCCACCCGACCCTTGATCGAGGCGGCGGCTTGAACTGCACGGTTCTCCTCGCGCGATCCAATGATGACCGTCTCGCCCGCACGCACCCAACGCAATGCCAGCCCCATGCCGGCAGGGCCGGTGCCGCCAATGATTGCAATGGGACGGGCTGGCCGGTCCGCAGGCACGCTCATGCGAATTCCGCCTCGGGCGTTTGTTCGAGGGTGAATTCATCCAGAGGACCTTTGATGTTGATGCGGGAATACGTGGTGTTGCGCTCGGCCGGAATGCGGCCAGCTTCGAGAATGAGCAACTGAAAATCTTCCGGACTGGTGTACTGGCCCGCGGTGGCTCCGGCCTCGCGCGAGATGTTCTCTTCCATCAGCGTCCCGCCGTAATCGTTGGCGCCGGCGTGCAGGCAGAGCTGCGAAAGCTGCCGGTTGAGCTTCACCCATGAAACCTGCAGGTTGTTGATCGATCCTGCCAGCAGGATCCGTGCCAACGCGTGAACTTTCAAATGTTCCGCGAGAGTGGGACCGGAGCGCGCCAGGCCTTGATGAAACAGCAATGTGTTCTGATGGACGAAGCCCAGGGGCACGAATTCCGTGAAGCCGCCGGTTTCCGACTGAATGTCGCGCAGCAGGCACATCTGGCGAACCCAGTGTTCGGGCGTTTCGGCGTGTCCGTACATCATCGTGGATGTGCTGCGAATGCCGCACTGATGCGCGGTGCGGATGATTTCAATCCAGTGCGCTGTGGAAAGCTTATTGGCGGATAAGATGTGGCGGATTTCGTCATCCAGAATTTCTGCAGCGGTTCCGGGCAATGTGCCCAGACCGTTGTCGCGCAGCATGGAAAGATAATCCGGCAGTTGCATGCCGGTGAGTTCGAGGCCGTAGGCGATCTCCATTGGCGAGAAGGCGTGAATGTGCATTCGCGGGACTGCGTTCTTCACTGCGCGCAGGATGTCGCGGTAGTAAAACTTTTGCAGTTCGCGAGGAAGGCCGCCCTGAATGCAGACTTCAGTCGCACCCAGTTCCCAAGCTTCGGCAGCCTTGCGAGCCATATCGTCGAGGCTGTGGAAGTATGAGTCGCCTTCGCGCGGACCGCGGCTGAAGGCGCAGAATTTGCATCCCACAAAACAGACATTCGTGAAATTTATATTTCGGTTGACGACGTAGGTGACGATGTTGCCGACGAGTTCGGCACGAAGCAGATTGGCCGCCACCACGAGACCGAGAAGATCATCGCCACCGGAGTTCGCGAGTGTGTACGCATCTTGCAGCGAAAGTGCGCCGCCATTCTGCGCCTCCAGAACTCTCTCCAGAGATGAGCGCACAGGCGTGGTCAGGCGGGGAGCTATATCAGACCAATCGAGTGAGGGGAAGCTTTGCAGTTCGGAGGTTGCAAGTTCGCGGTGCATTTTCTCTCCGTCGACGTGGCTTGCGCATCTTGCCTGCCGATTTCAGCATGGCAAGAGAGAGACGTTGCAAGCAACGTCTCTACAGTGTAGCGGAAGTCAGCGGAACAGGTCCGCGGACGCTGGGCGCAGCAATTCTAAGATGCTGCCTTCTCCTGCTTGGTAAGAAAAACCTCGCACAATACAAGCGGGGGCGCGATTGAGCTTGCCGCAGACTAAGCCGGCGGCGCAGGCCAATTCGTCGGCAATGGCCTCGACGCTTGCCTTCAGCTTGTAGCCGTGGGGGTCAGTTTGTCCGCGATCATCGCGCAAGGGTTTCATTCCGGCAATTCCGATGGCAAATTCCGTCAGGCCTTCGCGCCACGGGCGACCGAAGCTATCGGTGATGATTACCGGGATGCCTACGCGCGTCTGCTTCTTTAGTTTCCGCTGGATCTCGCGGGCAGAACGGTCGGGATCTTCTGGCAGCAGGAGCGCGTGCCGGCCTCCATCAACGTTGGAAACGTCGATTCCGCTATTTGCGCAGAGAAAACCGTGGCGGGTCTCCGTGATCAGGACGCCGTTCCTGCGGCGGATCACGGAACGGCTTTCACGCAGAGCGAGTTCGATTACGCGTGGATCGAGGTCATATTGCTTTGCCCAAGTGATGGATTCGGGAGAGGGGGTGATGGTCGCGAGATCGATTAGCTGGCCTTCAGCCTTGGACACTATTTTGTGTTTGATGACGAGAATGTCGCTGGGTTGGATTTCATGGTGGGTCTTGTGCAAGGAATCGAGCAGCTTGTCAGCGACGTGATCGCCAGAACGAATTTCATCCTCAACGATGATTGGGATGAGGCGGATTTCGCCGGAACGGGTGGGCGGGGTTGTCTTCCGCCCCGCTGGGGCTGACGCGCTGTGGGACGCGGACTCACGGCTTGCGCCGTGGGCTGCATTCTTTCGCCGCTTCGCGGCTGCGTTGATGGGTTTGTCGCGCGCCATGATGTCGGTTCATCGCCCACAATCGTGAATTATGAGGAGATCTGGTGTCTATACAGGCGACGGCATCTTGCCCATTCGAACATATTCCCGCGCTAGTTGCTGGGCGCGCGTGTTGCCGGGTAATGCGATTAGTTGCTGCAGGTCTTCGGGACTATCGACGTCCACCGCGATGCCGGGCAAGTTCAGTATTACGCACGGCTGGCCTGTGGCTCGGGCGGCGGCGTGGTGCGGCTTGAAGCTGTCATTTCCGAAACGCAGCGGAAATAGATTTGCGGGGCGCCGGAAGGCGGCGTTAGTACCACGTCCATCGCCAGCGGGAACCAGGACGCTGCCTTCGGCGGGGGCGTGCTTGTAAATTTCTGCGAGCTCCCACCCTTGAATCAGCGGAATGTCCGCCGGAATCACCAATGTGCTGTCTTCGCCGCCCTCCACGCATACCTGAGTCGCCATTTCGATAGCGCCAGTTTCGCCCGGATTGTCCGGATCGTGAATGATCTCGAATTTATATTCGTTCGCAAGCTTGATAGCGTAGGCATCGCTGGTCACAATGCCGACGGACGGACGGTCCTTCCACTGGTGAAGCGAGCTGAGCACGTCGTGCAGCATTGCCTGGGCTAGTCTCGTTCGGGAACCTTGATCAAGGATGGAAGCAAGGCGCTGTTTGGCGCCGGAGGTGTTTTTTATGGGAACCAGGATCACGGCTGCGAGTCCACTTGCGGGACGGGAGCGGCAGGAGCCTTGTCCTTCAGAAGGTCGGGGGAGATCAGATTCAGGACCTCACGCGCCAGCGCGGCCTTATCGTCGGCCGTTCGCATGACGGTTTGCGTGCAGTGCACGCGCAGGCCGCTCTGGCGCAGCATGTCGGCGGCGCGGGCATCTCGTGTATCGCACACCAGAAGGTCGAGAAAATCTTCGTAGGCGTGCGCGACTCCCGCAATCGAGCAAGGCAGCCCTTGCGCCTGCATCAGGATTCCGGCTGGCCCGGCGACTGGAGCATTGCCCACGATCGGACTGATGGCGGCGATCTTCGGCTCGGCGATGCTGGCCTTGGCCTGCAGCAGCGCGTTATGAATCCCCGGCACAGCGAGGATTGGGCCAATGCTGGTAATGGGGTTGCTCGGGGCAATGATGACGGCGTCGGCGGAGGTGATCGCGTCGACCACTCCGGGCGCGGGCTCGGCATCGGAGGCGCCGGCAAAGCGCACCGAATTCACCGGGTCCTGATACCAGCGCTGCACGAAATATTCTTCGAAGCTCAACTCCCCAATCGGGGTGTCGACGCGGGTTTCCACCCGCGAGTCGCTCATGGGAAGAATGCGCGCCTTGACCCCGAGTTTCTGCGATATGACGGCCGTCGCTTCCGAAAGAGTTTTGCCTTCGGCGAGCAAACGCGAGCGGAGCAGGTGCATTGCCAGATCGCGGTCGCCGGTGTGGAACCACGTGGGCTCGCCGAGCTGTCCCATGGCTTGCAGGCACAAGAAGGTATCGCCTTTAACCCCCCAGCCGCGCTCGCGGCTCAACATGCCGGAGAGCACGTAAGTAATGGAGTCAATGTCGGGCGAAACGTAGAGCCCCCACCACAGAAGATCGTCGCCGGTGTTGACGACCAGCGTGATTTCTTCGGCAGGCATGACCTGGCGAAGGCCGTCGACGAATTTTGCGCCACCTGTGCCGCCGCTGAGGACGCAGATCATGCGGCCCTCCGGGCGAGACCATCCTCTGCCGTACAGTTGCGCAGTCTTTCGGCGAGCAGACCAGGTTTGGACAAGAGTGGAGAGATAAATTCCGGATACACCGGAAGACGCTGCTGCAGCTGGAATCCTTTGGCCTCAGTGCGCAGGCGGAGTTGCTCCAGGTGCGGCCACGGTCTCTCGGGATTAATGAAGTCTGGGGTCAGCGGCGAAATCCCTCCCCAGTCGTTGATGCCTGCATCCATCAAATCATCATAGTAAGGCGCTGAGAGGTTGGGAGGAGCCTGAATGTTGACGTTGGGCAGTAGCAAGCGAGCTACCGCCACGGTGCGCAGCATCTCGCCATGCGAGGGTTCGGGCCAGTGCGCCATTGGGATCGTTGACTTCACGCGGAAGTTCTGCACGATGACTTCCTGAATATGGCCGTAGCGCTCGTGCAAGTCCCGGATGGCGAGCAAGGTATTGACACGGTCCTGGGGCGATTCGCCGATTCCGATTAACAGCCCGGTGGTGAACGGAACATTCTGCTTTCCCGCTTCTTCGATGGTGCGCAGGCGCTTGGCTGGGATCTTGTCGGGAGCATTGTCGTGGGCTCTACCCGGCCCGAGTAAATCAGCATTCGTGCTCTCAAGCATCAGCCCCATGCTGGGAGAAACGGCGGAGAGACGTGCGACCCACTCCGCGCTGAGCAGTCCAGGATTCGGATGGGGTAGCAAACTGGTCTCCCGCAAGACCAACTCACACATGGCTTCGAGATAATGCAAAGTCGACTTGTACCCGAGACGTCGAAGTGTATCGCGCATCTCCGGGAAAAGCAGTTCAGGCTTGTCGCCAAGGCTGAATAGCGCCTCGGTGCATCCGAGCTTTTCGCCAGCACGGGCAACAGACAGAACCTCATCCGGAGTCATGGTGTGTGCGCCGGGATCCTCGGGATCGCGGCGAAACGTACAATATCCGCAATAATCTCTGCACAGATTGGTGAGGGGAATGAAAACCTTGCGCGAGTAGGTGATGATGCTAGGCTTGAATCGCTCTTTGGCGGCGCGCGCCGCAGCCAGTAAGCTGGGAAGGTCCGCATCGGGGCAGGTAATCAGGCGCAGAGCCAACTCCCGAGAAGTCGGAACGCCCGGCTGGATCTCATCGAGCGCACCAACAGGCGCAGAGCCAGTCTGCAGGCTATCGTCGGCGATGGTCCTGACGGTCACTTGAATCGAATGATACAACGGCACGGCATGGTAATGTAGGCGGTTGGTTGGGGACTTCTGAAGAAACGTACGGAAGAGAGACGCTGGAAACAACGTCTGTACGACATGACGATTAATCCTGCCGCATTTCGCAAGGCGATGGGGGCCTTCGCCACGGGGGTCACGATTATTACGGTCGATCTCGAGGGCGAAGTGCACGGCATGACGGCGAACGCGTTTGCCTCGGTGTCGCTGGATCCCATGCTGGTGCTGGTGTGCGTCGACCACAGTACGCGGACACACGCGCATCTTCACGCGAAAAAGCGCTTTGGGGTGAATGTACTCTGCGAGGACCAGCGGGCCATTTCGGAATACTATGCGCGCCCGGAACGCAGCCATGAAAACGCCGAAGCCGAGGCTGGAGCGCGGTTCGATCGCACTCGCCACGGGACGCCGGTTCTGCATGGTTCATTGGCTTACCTGGAATGCCGTCTGCACTCCGCCCAGGACGCTGGCGATCACACCATCTTTATTGCCGAGGTGGAAGATGTCGTGGTGCAGGATGGCGATCCTTTGCTGTTCTTTCGCGGCAAATACCGAAGAGTTGGAGTGGAGATCGAAAGCTCATAACTCTCAAATACGCGTGTCACTTTTGAGCGTGTTGGACATCCAATGTTTGCAGGCATAAATCTTGGAAATGGAGTTGATTCCTCGTGGAACAGACTGCAGAAAAGATCAAGAAAACTGAAGCCGAGTGGAAAGAGCAGCTCACGACGGAGCAATATCACGTGACGCGCGAGGCGGGTACCGAGTGCGCCTTTACCGGCAAGTATTGGGACAATCACGAAGCGGGCGCATACCACTGCGTGTGCTGCGGGGCGCCGCTGTTCGATTCTCAAACCAAGTTCAACTCGGGTACGGGCTGGCCGAGTTTCTATAAGCCATCTGCTGACGGTGGCGTGGTGGAGCATCGAGACTCAACTTACGGAATGGTCCGTACGGAAGTTCGCTGTGCCAAGTGCGATGCTCACCTGGGACACGTGTTCGAGGATGGGCCGGCGCCGACCGGCTTGCGGTATTGCATGAATTCGGCGGCCCTGGATTTTAGGCCGAAGAAATAGGTTTGCTTGAGCCCGGGTTTCGCCCGACTGCACAACGGAGGCGACTGTCCCTAGACCGTCCGCAAGAATAAGGGCACGCGATTCAGACTGTTACGAAACGAACTTGTGAATCGAAAGCAAGAGCGATGTTCCGAGTACCGGAACATCGCTTTTGTGTTCTGGACGGAGAATGGGGTTTGGGGTGAAAAGGGGGGATCGGGAATCAGTTCAGGCTAGGGCCAGGGCGGCGGTCAACTGGGGTCGACCAAGAATGTTCATCATACGTTTCAAGTTGAAGACGATCACCGCCAAGCTCATCTCCGCTTGTGCTCCTTGACGGCCGCGCAGAAGAAAACGGGGATGACCGAAGATGTGGTATTTCAAAGTTGCGAACGGATGTTCCACAGTTGACCGGCGAAGTCGCATGGCCTCCGGCGTAGCCCGTTGCTGCATGCGCTGCAACGCCTCGTCGTGCCAGTGGCGGGACACCATGCGCTGTGCTCCCAGCGTGCACCGCGACTTCAGAGGACAAGTTCCACAGATCTCGGGTCGGCCTGCGTAATACACGGAGCGGTCTTTCCGTGAGATCTGCTCGCGTTTGAGCGTCTGTTCGGCAGGACAGAGAAACGTGTCTAGCTCGGGCTGATAGACGAAGGCGCTGCGGTCAAACAGCTTTCCGTCGCCGTGATTGTTCACGCCGCGATTGGCAGGTACGTGCGGAAGGATGCCTTTGGCTTCGCAAGCTTCCGCCTGCTCTCCGTTGGAATAGCCTGCATCGGCTACTACGTGCAACTCTTGCCCCGGAGCACTCACCGCAGCCTGTGCCGCTTCGGCCATGGGCAACAGGGAACGATTGTCCGTGGCTTCAGTCGTGACCTGTTGGACTACGATCAACGCGTGCTCACTGTCGACGGCAGCCTGCACATTGTAGGCGGGCACTTTGGCACCCGTGGTACTGCGCATGAAGTGGACTTCCGGTTCTTTGTGCTCCTGCAGTTTCTTCAGGGCTTCAGCAATCTTGCTCGGCTCGACCACCAGTTCCTCTTCTTGATCGGCCGATTCTAGAGACTCCAGGTAGCGCTTTACTGCTTCTCGCTCTCGCACGCTGCCTACGCTGCTGACCGCCCGAAACTTCGAGCCATCGACGGCTACCCACTCTCCGCGTATCAGCCCCAGGGAACGCGCAAAGCGAATCAATTCCGCTCCCACTTGCGTGACTGCCTCACTGTGCATGCGCCGAAACTCTGCGATGCTTTTATGATCCGGGACCAGGCGGTGCAGCAGCCACATCACTTCCACGTTGCGTCGACATTCATTCTCTAACCGCCGCGACGAGCGGACCTGCTGCAAATAACCATAGAGATAGAGTTTGAGCAGATCCCGCGGATCGTACCCAGGCCGTCCCGTATCGGCGGGATCTGCGCGTTCGAACCCCAACCCCGCCATGTCCAGACGATCCACGAAAGCATCAATCACCCGGCAAACGTGGTCTTGCGGAACTAGTTCGTCGAGGATCACCGGAAACAGCGTTCCCTGTGTCCGACCTTCGCCTTGAATGAAGCCCATATAAAGATGCCCTCACTCGCGTGAGGGCATCTTGCCACTGTTTGTGTCGGGTGCCTAGTGTTTCGTAACAGTCTGGATTGCGTGCCCTTGGTTCTCTACTCGACAAATATTGTAGTTGCGCTACGCGCTGGCAGTCGCGGCCATCGCCTTGGACTGGTCCTGCTTCGCCGGCTGGCTGTGAGCTTTCCCATCGCTGCGAACCTGAATTCCGCCCTTTAGCGAGGCGCCATCCTCGACGCTGATGCGGGTAGTCGAAATATCTCCATGCACCGAGCCTTCCGCGCGAATGTCGACGCGATCGCTGCATTCGATGTTGCCCGTCACTTTGCCCATCACGACAACTTCGCGAGCCTGGATACTGGCGTCCACTTTGCCGTTCCGGCCAATGGTGACGCGGCTCTCGGGCATGGTGATTTTGCCTTCGATGCGCCCGTCAATGTACAGAGCTTCGGAGCCGCTGATTTCGCCCTTGATGACTAAAGTGCGGCCAATGGTCGCCTGATCCACCGGAGCGGTGACGTTTTTGGCGGGGTTATAGGAATTGGGGTTGGAAGCCGGGAAGCCCGACTTTTGATTCAATGAATTGTCTGATGACTGAAGCATGCGACCTTCCTTGGGTTCCCGCGCGGCGTGCCCGGGGGCGCCGCTGCATGCGGTGGTCTTGAAATTTGTGGCCTACGCCAGTTCACGGCCACTTGGCCAAGCTGACTATCGCACACTGGTAAGAGAAGCCGAGAGATTACGGAAGGTGGTGTACAGCTGCGGGAGGGGTTATTCCGAGGCCTGAAGCGTCTCGCTGACCTCTTCCCATTCCTCGAGCAGGACGGCGTGGTTCGCTTTGTGGTTGTCGAGTTCCTGCGACTGGCGCTGCGTTTCCTCGGCACTTACGAAGCTCTGTAAGGCAGTTTCGAGCTGGGCAATCTCATCCTCGGCGCGGCCAATTTCACTCTCGAGTTGTTTAACGCGATCTTCCATCTGCTTGCGCTTCAGGGGATTCAGACGCTTCTTGGGCTCCGCAACACTGCCATTTCCGTTTGCTGGCAGCGTGGTTTCTGGCTGCTTTGGGGCCGCGGAATTGGCTTGGGAACGACTTGCTCCCGGAACATCATCCAGTGTGGGAGCTACGTGTTGCCTGCCCTCTTTGCGCCACAGATAGTCCTCGTAATTTCCGGGGAAGATCTCGACGCAGCCGCTGCCGATTTCGAAGACGCGTGTCGCCAACTTATCGATGAAGTAGCGGTCATGGGATACGAACACGACGGTGCCGGTGTACTCCATGAGAGCGTTCAGCAGGACATCTTTGGCGCGCATGTCCAGGTGATTGGTGGGTTCGTCGAGCAGCAGGAAATTTGCCGGATGCAGCAGCAGTCTTAATAAGGCATAGCGGCCGCGCTCGCCGCCGGAGAGGACGCCGATCTTCTTGAACACGTCATCTTCAGAAAACAGAAAACAACCCAGCAGTCCACGCAACTCGGTTTCTGTGGATCGCGGGGAGAGAGCGCCAAGGTCATCGAGAATGCGGGCGTCAGGATCGAGTTCCTTGTACTGGTCCTGGGCGAAGTAATCGAGTATGACGTTGTGGCCGAGGCGATAATCGCCGGAGCTCAACGGTTCCGTGCCCGCGAGCAGCTTGATCAGGGTCGACTTCCCGGCGCCATTCACTCCTACGAGTGCGATGCGGTCTCCGCGCTCGATCATGAAATTGACGTTGCGGAACACTTCCTTTTGACCAGCGCCATTCCTGCCGGGATAGCTTTTGGCGACATTCTCGAATTCAGCGACAATGCGGCCACTCGCCTTGGGTTGCGGGAACTTGAAGTGGATAGTCTTTTCTTCGGGAGGGATCTCGATGCGCTCGATCTTTTCGAGTTCTTTGATTCTGCTCTGAACCTGCTTGGCCTTGGTTGCCTGGTAGCGGAAGCGGTTGATGAAGACTTCCAACTGCTCGATGCGGTCGCGCTGGTTCTTGTAGGCAGCCTGCAATTGCTCGTTGCGCTGAGTTTTTTGCGCCAGGAACTTGTCGTAATTACCGGTGTAGAACCAGAAGCGCTTGTTCCAGATTTCCGCGATCTTGTCTACCGTCACGTCCAGAAAATAGCGGTCGTGCGAAATCAGCAGGAAGGTGTAGGGATAGTTCTGCAGATACTCTTCGAGCCAGTTGCGGGCTTCGAGATCGAGATGGTTGGTGGGCTCATCGAGCAGCAGCAGGTTCGGCTTTTGCAGCAAGAGTTTGGCGAGGGCGAGACGCATTTGCCAGCCGCCGGAGAATTCATCCGTCAGGCGCTGCCAGTCGTCTTTGCCGAAGCCCAGGCCCATTAACACGCGGCCGACATCGGCTTCAATGGAGTATCCATCGCGGGCCTGAAACTCATGTTCGACGCGCTGGTAGCGGTCTGCCACCGCTGCATATTGCGGGCTGGTGTGATCGAGTTCGGCCATGCTGTGGGTCAGGGATTCGAGTTCCTGCTCCATGGCGCGCACGTCGTCGAAGACCGACATGCACTCCGCGAAGACAGTTCGTCCCGAGAGGGTCAGGCCGTCCTGAGGGAGGTATCCGGCGGAAGTGCTTTTGGCGATGGTGAGGGCGCCGTAGTCGAAGGTGTCCATGCCGCCGAGGACTTTCATCAGCGTGGACTTGCCGGTGCCGTTGCCGCCGACCAGGCCAATGTGGTCGTGGTAGGTGATCAGCCAGTCGACGTTTTCGAAAAGAAGTTTGTGGCCGAAGCGTTTTCCGGCGCCGGAAAGCTGAATCATGGGACTGCGTTTATCGTCTCACAAATTCCGACGCGAGCGGCTGAAGCCAGGGCTGAAGGGTAGGAATTCTTAAGGCCAGAAGGTTGCGGCGATGGGGTCTTTGGGGGGACGCGGGTTGCGTCCGGGGTAGGAGCCCCAGAGTTCGGTGTGATACTGAATTCTCTCCAGAGCGCGGTCGATCACCGCTTCCAGTTCGCGATAGTACTTCACTTCGCGACCCTTCGCGAGGCGGCGCTTCGCGTCTTCCGCGTTAACCCAGGTGGGCTTGCGGTTGGATTCGTCCGGACGCCGCATCTGATGGATCTCCATCAGGAAGGCTTTGACAACGAATTCCTGCACCCCTCCCGGTTGCCAGAACACGCCTTTGGAATGCAGGTAAAGATGGAAATGACGAGGCTCAATTGTGCCGATGGCGCCGGCTTCTTCTGCTGCTTCGCGCTCGGCGGCCTGGCTGTGAGAGAGACGCGGGTCCGTGGAACCCTTGGGAAACGTCCACTTGTTGCCGCCATTGGTATTGACCAGGAGGAACTCGATTACGGATCCACGGCGGCGGTAGCAGATTGCGGCCACCTGAAGCGGCAATGATTTCGCGGCTCGGGACGACGCCATGCGCAGCCCTCCTCAATACAGCATAGATGCAAGATATTTCACCAGTGTGAAAGTGCAACAGAAAATGTGCACTGGGGAGGGTTACGAAAGCGTTACGTGGGCGCGCTAGAGTCCGCGGCCATAGAGAGGAATTACAGCGCCAGTCATGTCTCCGGCGGCATCACTGGCGAGCCACACTATCAAGCTTGCGATTGCGGCCGGCTGAACCCAATTCGTGATATCGGCCTTCGGCATGGCTTTGCGGTTTGCGGCAGTGTCAATTGTTCCAGGAAGAATCACATTGGCGGTGATTCCGGAATCTTTGTTTTCGATCGCGACGGTTCGTATCAGCGAGACCAACGCGGCTTTAGAGGCGCTGTACGCTCCGACTCCTGTTCCGGGACTTTCGGCCGCGCGGCTGCCGATGGCGATGATTCGACTGTTTCCAGCCTTCCGCATGTGAGGCAGGACAGCGCGGAGGATGTGGAACGCGCTGTCTACATTCATTTCAAACATTCGCCGGAAGGTTGTGTCGTCGGTCTCGGCGACGCTCGTCCCACCCGCAAAGCCACCGACGAGGTGAGCTAAAACGTCGATCTTGCCGAACTTTGTGATCACCGCGTCGGCCGAACGCTTCGCTGCTTCGAGGCTGTCCAGCCTGGCGGGAAGAGCCGTGAACCGAGGATCATCGAAGTCGGATTGCTTGATTTTGGGGGCGAGTCCGGCGACGAGAAATCCGGCATCGAGGAGAGCCTTCGTGACATGAACTCCCAGTCCACCATCGGCTCCAGTGACTAGCGCGGTCTTTTCAATCATCGCACCAGCCTACGACGAAGACAGGCCGGGGCAAAGCGGATTCGAAATCGCGGGCAAAGCCCACGGCGCTACGTGGGATTAGTCGCTGCCAGCGTCTTTACCAGCCAGGGAATGATGACTTCTTTGAAGATTTTCGGATCGGGCCAGACGCCCACCTGGCGGCCGAGATGACCGCCACGGGGATTTACCCACGCGTCTTTCGGAGTGTCGCCTTTGCTGAGCAGCAGGTAGTCATCAGCGATGGGCACCTGGGTATCGAGCACGCCTGCGATTACGAGCATGGGCGCCATTGGCTTGCCCAGCAATCCCTGGTGGACCAACGACAACTTGGGAAGGTAGTCGGCCATCTCGTCGAGCGTGTGGACGCCTTCGAGGATGTTCATCAGCGCCGGCACCTGATCAAACAGATATTCGCGGTTGCCGAGCAGGTGATTCAGCAGGAAATCTTTCTGGAAGAATCCGTCAATGGGAGGCGATTGCGCGCTGCAGCCACGCAAACGCTCGCGCTCCACAATGGCCATCTTGGTTGCCCAGTACGCGCCCCAACTTACGCCATGCAGGGCGATTCGATTTTTATCGACCTCGGGCCGGGACTGCGCATACTCGATCACGTTTGAGAGCATGCGTTCTGAATTTTCGGAGACTTTGATAGGAGCCTGACCCGTTCCCGGCCCGTCAACTGCGAGATAGCCGATGCCGAAGGGCAGAATTGCTCCGAAGCTCTCCGTCAAATCTTCTTTGCGGCTGTCGAGACCATTCACCGCGATCACCAGAGGCACTGGGCCCTTTGCGTTCTTTGGCAGTCGCAGGTAGCCGATGATCTGCTTGCCTTCGAATGGAATGTGCACTACTTCGAGCGGCGGATCGTAATACTTGGCGTGGGCGAGGAAAGCCTCGATCGCTTTCTCGTACGAGCGCTGCTTGCCGGGAGATGCGGGGATCGGCCAGCGTCCGAAGGAATAGAGCCGCCAGGCTCGAATGTAGTCCGCGTTGGCTTTCGTCGGATCGGAGTTCTCCAGGGACTTCGCCTCGTTGAAGTAGCGATCGGCAACGCGCATGAATCCTGCCGCCCATTCGTCTTTGTCGGCGGTGTGAATGGTCTCAAAGGCTTCCTTGACGTCGTTGGGATCGAGCCCGAGCAGCGGATACTGGCCGACTTCGGCGCGATGGATCGCTTCCGTTTTGATTTCTTCGATGGTGCGTTCGCGACGTTCCTGGGCAAGCAGCATGGCGGACGTGACCACGAAGCTAAGAGCTAAAAGCAGTGCAGGTTTTTGAGTTCGGTTCAGCATGAGTCTGTTCCTGTATTCGCTTGCTCACCGTTATGTGAATCAAATCGAGAAAAAGGGCCGGACGGATGTGCCCGGCCGGTGATTACAAATTTCGTGCGAACTAGAAAATGAACTTGGCTCCCAACTGAATGGAGCGCGGTCCGCCGGATCCAACTGCCGGATTGGCAGCGGCCACATCCGGAGTTGCGCAGCCGCAGCCGAAGGGCTGGACCGAGGGATCGTTCAGGCCAAATCCGTTTTGACCACCATACGGGTTCGCGAAGTTCGGGTGATTGAAGATGTTGAAGAATTCGGCCCGGAACTGCAGGCGCTTGGTTTCGCCGAAATGGAAATTTTTTGCCAGCGAAAAATCGAAATTCCTGAAGCCCGTATCCGGGAACATATTCCGGCCCATATTTCCGAAGTGGCCGAGGGGAGGCGCCATCATGACGGAGTTCCCCGCCGCATAGCAGCCATAGAGATTCAGAGCGGCTGTTTCTGGCCCTGCGGTGCCTCCGTCAGCTGCCAAGGCAGATGCTGCGCAACTTGAGGGCATGTTCGGATCTCCGGCGCCATAAAACGGAATGCCCAACATGCCATTGACCATGACTCCTTTGCGGGCCTTGAAGTCGGAAGGATTGCCCAAGCTTGCGGTTCCCGCGCGATAGAAGCTCCAGCGAATCGGCGCCGTGGCCGGGGGACTGACGGGCAAAGCGCCGGTTCCGGCGGCATCCGTGCCGAGGTCAATCGGGCCCCAATGCTGCGGGCTCTCCAGCGTGGTGATGGAATTGATCTCCCAACCCTGCAGCATCTGTCCATGGCCGCTGCGGCCAGGAATGGCATAGGTGAGCGACAGCGTCAGCCGGTGACGAATATCAAAGTCGCTGTTGGCATACTCGGCGCCCACATTGTAGGAATTCTGCGGCAGGCCTGCGCCGTAGCCGAAGTCCCAGTTCGCGCCCACATCATCGGAGGCATGAGCGTAGGTATATCCCGCGACCATGCTCAGACCATGAAAATTGCGGGCGTTCAAAGTGGCTTGCAGGCCGTTGTAGTTGGAGCGGTAGACATTCCCCATCTGGAAGATATTGGCGAGGTAAGGGAATTTATTGGCGAACGGCCGGTTCGATTCTTCGCCACCGGTGCTGTCGGGAGCGCAGTAGGTGGCATCGGTATATCCCGACTGAATACATTTGGACACCGCGGGCGCGGGCCAACCTGATCCCACGGGGGCCTGGTTGATATCACGAATGCCGGTGAGATTTGCGCCGTGATTGCCGACGTAGGCCACTTCGAGGGAGAGGTTCTGCGTAATTGCGTGCTGCAGATTCAGCGTCCAGTTCCACACGTAAGGCGTGGTCAGATTGCGTGCAACTGTCATCACGGGGCAGGGGCTATCGTTGCAATTGATGGCGCTGCTTCCATACAGTGAACTCGTCGGCGAGTCCCAGGGTATGGGGTTCAGGAAATTCTTGACGGTGACGTTGCCTGTCGTGATCGTGCCACCTGACGTGGTGCCGGCGGCGTCGATGGGCGCTCCCGTAGGTACGCTGCCGGGGCCGAACGCATTGTTGAAGGCGATGAACGACTGCCAGTTCACTGTCTCGTAGATCAACCCGCCGCCGCCACGGAGTACGGTGCGGCCGGTGCCAACAATGTCCCAGGCAAAGCCGGCTCGCGGCCCGAAGTTCTTGTGATCGGGATTGTAGAGACTGCTGATCTGGTGCCCGACTTGCACGAGGCCTATATTGGGATCGAAATTTCCCAGCAGGTTGTGGGCTTCCTGAGGAACCGTGCTGTACTCGTAGCGCAGGCCGAAGTTGAGGGTGAGATTCTTTGTGGCTCGGTAGTCGTCCTGGAAAAATCCGGCGTATGCCCAGTTGTGCAACTGCAGCGTCGGGTTCCCCACTTCGACAGAGGATTTGAATGGAAGACCGGCGAAGAAATCTTCCAGCGGGCTCGAACCATCCGGAGCTGGATTTGCACTTGCGACACCGCCCAGGAACGTAATGCTGCCGCGCGAATTTCCGTAGGCCGCATTCCGTACGTTGTTGTAGTGCATTTCGGCTCCGACTTTTATCGAATGCTTGCCGGCGGTGTAGGAGATGTGGTCGGTGAACTGAGTGATGGAATCAGGTCCCTGGAATTTTGGCCATTTGAAACCGCCGAGGCCGGGAAAGAAATATCCGCCAAAGCCGATTCGTGGCAGGCCTCCCGTGAACGCTCCGCTGACGCCAGTGTTGAGACCGTAAGTGGATGCCGGGGTGTTGAGATCGCCGGGCAGGGTGGGCTGGTACAGACGGTTATAGCCAAACCGCAGCTCATTGACCCAGCGGGATCCGGGAGTCCAGATCCAACTGCCGCCCACTACCTGGGCGCGCGTGTGGATCTTGGAGCGCCACTTCTGCTGCAGTTCCGGGAAATCCTCTACCGTTCCTGAATTGTTGCCGAAAAAATACATGCCGCTAAAGCTGTGGTGATCGTTGAGGTGCAAATCGAGCTTCGTGACAAGATTGTCGACGTGCACGTTGTTGTTGAACCCGTTGCTGATGTCGATGCCTTGCGTGTTGTTCAGGGGAAATCCCGAGCCGTTGCAGGTCACGCTTCCGCCCGACATCGCACAGCCTGCAATGTTCAGGCTGGCCCGGCTGATCGGGACGCCACCTGCTTGCAGATCGGCAATTGCATTGGGAATGCTGTCGGCGCAGTCGCCTGTCGTGAGAAAGGAACAAGTTCCATTTGTGGGCATGGCTTCCATCGACGGGCTGGTCACTCCTCCAAAGGAGTTGCCCACGTTATATCGTTGGCCCTCATAGGAGCCGAAGAAGAACGCTTTGTCCCTGACGATCGCACCGCCGATGCTGCCGCCGAATTGTTCGAGAGTGCGCGTCAGTTTCGGTGCCGGCGCCGTGTTGAAGAAATTACGGGCATCCATCGCGCCGTCGCGGGCAAACACGAACGCCGTGCCATGCAGACTGTTGGTGCCAGATTTCAATCCCACATTCACGACTGAGCCCGGCTTCCATCCGTACTCCGCGGGAGGATTCTGCTGGAGATTGAATTCCTGAATGGAGTCAATCGGCAGAATAGTCGCGGAATCACCGGCGATTCCTGCGCCATTGATGATCGCCTGCCCGGAATAAGGTTCGCTGTTGAACAAGCCTTCGATGAAATAAGAGTTATCTTCCGCGCGCAGACCATTCGAACTGGTAGTCGAAAAGCCGCCGCCGGGGTAGCGCATCACCCCGGGGCGCAGTTGCAGAAGGTTCTCGTAATTGCGGCCGCTTAATGGAAGATCGTTGATCTCCTTGTTGCTGAGCGTGCCGCCCAGGGTGGCGGATGTGGTGTTGACGAGAGGTACCTCCTCCGTGATGGTCACCACTTCATTGATTTGTCCGGGCTGAAGGGCAAAATCGGCACGCACATCGGTGGCGACTTCCACCTGCACGCTGGGTCGCTCGGCGGCCTTGAAACCTCGGGCTTCGGCGTGAATCTTGTAGGTTCCGGGCTGAAGATCGGGCAAGGCATAGTTACCCGACTCGTCGGTCGTCACGGTGCGAGCCGTGCCGCGTTGCACGTCCGTGACAGTGACGATACCGGCAGGCACGGCAGCGCCACTCGGGTCGGTGAGCGTGCCGAGAACCCGGCCTGCAGTCGATTGGGCGTAAGCGGACAGGGCGAACACTGTCAGCGTGAAGGTTGCGAGCAACAACCAAGTTGCAGCCGTCCGCCCAATTTGGGACACACGAACCGTGTGGGATAGCATGAAACCCTCCAAGGTGTGGTCCGACAGCCATACCATCCGCAGAGAAAGCATGTCAAGTAAATTCACTTTTGGCGGAATCGTGACGTCGACCAATCTGTTGTATTTACAAACAGGGGCTTCCCTGGGTAGAATAGGTCATACCAGCATACCAATAGACCGTGGCATGCATCCCGGTGAAACAACTAGTCAGGACCCTTTGGATGTGCGGTATAGTAGCCGGACCACTCCCGGCGCTTCGGCCGGGCACTCCGATCATGCTGCGGAGGGCAGTCCCGTGTACAAACTGGTTCGGACATCGCGACTCTACGAGCAAATCGTTCAGCAAATCGAGGAATCAATCGTCAAAGGTGATCTCAAAGCCGGAGACCAGCTTCCGGCGGAACGCGAGTTGGCACTCCGTTTCGGCGTGAGCCGCACCGCGGTGCGGGAGGCGGTAAAGGCTCTCCGGGAAAAAGGCTTGGTCGAAGCCTACTCCGGCCGAGGAACCTTCATCACCGATGGGACTACGCATGCGGTGCGCCAGTCTCTGGACCTCATGGTGAAGATCGGCCAGCCGGAAGGGTCATCCCACCTTGCCGAAGTGCGCGCCATCCTCGAACCTGAGATTGCCGCGCTGGCGGCTACGCGCATTCAGGAGTCGGAATTGGCAACCATGCGTGACGCGGTTGCCATCATGGATCGCTCCGGGCAAGATCCGGACTCGTATATCGAAGCGGATCTGGATTTCCATCTGGCCCTGGCAGAAGGCGCTGCGAATCCGTTGATTCTTTCCCTGCTCGATTCGATTGTGGGTTTGTTGCGCGAGCAGCGCCTGCGGATTTTCCGCGTGCCGGGCGGGCCCGACCGCGGCCAGGTTCATCACAAGCGCATTCTCGAAGCGGTGGAGCGCCACGATGCCGAAAAAGCGCGGGAGGCGATGCGCGCTCACTTGTCGCAAGTGAAGGACGACAGCCAAGCGCCGGCTGCGAAGCGCTCACCAAAGCAGAGCAGTCATACGAATTAGCGGGACGCAATTCGGAGGAAGCAAGCGGATGGCGAAAGTCGGGTTCATAGGCTTAGGGGTAATGGGCAGCCAGATGGCGAACCGGTTGCTCAGCCAGGGACATACCGTGACCGGCTACAACCGCACGCGCACAAAAGCGGGATGGCTGGTGGAAAAAGGCATGCGCTGGGCGGATTCGCCACGCCAGGTCGCGAGCGATTCAGAATTCACCTTTGCCATGGTGACCAATGCCAGCGCGATCCAGGCCATCTCCGAGGGGCCGGACGGTTTGTTAGCAGGACTGAGCGCAGGGAAGATATTCATCGATATGAGCACGGTGAGTCCGAACGTGAGTCGCGCGCTGGCGGCAAAGGTCCGGGAGCGGGGCGCGGATATGGTGGACTCGCCCGTATCTGGAAGTGTGATCACGCTGCAGCAAGGCAAGCTGTCGGTTATGGTGGGCGGGCGTAAAGAGACGTTCGAGAAAATCAAGCCGCTGCTGCTCGATATTGGGCCAAAAGTTACGCATGTCGGCGATAACGGCCTCGCGTTATCCATGAAGATCGCCACCAACCTGAGCCTGGCGGTGCAGATGCTGGCATTCTCCGAAGGCGTATTGCTGGCGGAAAAGAGCGGCATTGCGCGCGAGGTAGCTGTGGATGTGCTTACGCATAGCGCGGTAGCTTCTCCGATGATTCAGTACCGTGGCCCATTTGTTTTGCAGCAGCCGGAAGAAGCGTGGTTCGACGTCAACATGATGCAGAAGGATATGGTCCTCGCCATGGATCTGGGCCGGCAGTTGGACGTGCCGCTTCCAACCACGGCGGTGAGCAATGAATTTTTAACGGCAGCGCGCGGCATGGGATGGACCAAATATGACTTTGCCTGCATGTTCGATGTGCTGGCGAGCATGTCGGGCGTGAGCACGCCTGTAACTGCAGGAGGACCGAAGAGGTGACAACGGCTACTTCCAAAACGGAAGCAAGTCGCGAACTCGCGGCGGAGAAAGAGAAATGGCTGCGCGCCTACCGCCAGATGGTGCGTATTCGCGTGTTCGAAGAACAGGTCAACGAGCTGTACACGCGCGCGCTCATGCCTGGACTGGCTCATCTGTACAGCGGAGAAGAAGCGGTTGCGGTGGGAATTTGCGAAGCTCTGAATGTTGACGATTACATCACGAGCACGCATCGCGGCCATGGACACTGTCTGGCGAAAGGCGCTTCCCCGGATCGCATGTTTGCCGAACTGCTGGGCAAGGAAGCTGGATACTGCCGGGGCAAGGGCGGGTCCATGCACATTGCCGATCCGGCCACCGGCAATCTGGGAGCGAATGCGATCGTCGGTGGCAGTGTGGGTATTGCCACTGGAGCGGCCCTGGCAGCAAAAAAATTGGGAACCGGGCGAGTGGCGGTGTGCTTCTTCGGAGAAGGCGCGCTGGGCCAAGGGTCATTGTATGAAGTGATGAATCTCGCTCAACTCTGGAAGCTGCCGGTCATTTATGTCTGCGAGAACAATCTCTATAACGAATACACGCACTACTCCGAGACCACAGCAGGAACGATTCTCGGCCGTGCGGCGGCTTTCGGGATCGAAGCCGCGACGGTCGATGGTCAAGATGTGCGCGCGGTGCACGAGACCGCAACCCGGCTGGTGAAGCGCGCCCGGGCGGGTGAAGGCCCTTCTTTCCTGCAGGCGGATACTTATCGTTACAGCGGGCATCATGTCGGCGACATCAATCGTGAGTACTATCGCTCCAAGCAGGAGGAGCAGCACTGGAAGAGCGAGCGCGATCCCATCCAACTTCATGGGACGTGGCTTCTGGATCAGCAGTACGCCGATGCCGCGGTGCTTGAGGGTGCTGCCTCCGAGGCGCGCAAAGAGATGGGAGCGGCGGTAAAGTTCGCGGTGGAAGCGGGCTATCCGGCCGCGGCTCAGGTGTCCGAGGACGTCTATGCCTGAACGCGAGCTGACTTTTGCACAGGCAGTGCGCGAGGCCTTGGCCGAAGAAATGCGGCGGGACGAGCGGGTGTGCATCTTCGGCGAAGATGTTGCGGAAGCTGGGACGCCGTTCAAGGTGCTATCCGGGCTGGTCGAGGAATTTGGCCGCGAGCGGGTGCTCGACACGCCGATCTCAGAAGCAGGCTTTACAGGCATTGGCGTTGGCGCGGCGATGACAGGCCTGCGTCCAGTCGTCGACATTATGTTCGGCGACTTTCTCACCCTGACCATGGATCAGATGGTGAACCAGGCCGCGAAAGCCCACTACATGTCGGGCGGGCACTGGAAAGTTCCGATGGTGCTGCGCACGACCTTGGGCGCAACTCGACGATCTGCGGCGCAACATTCACAATCGCTGCAAGCGTGGTTCAGCCACGTGCCCGGGTTGAAAGTCGTGCTGCCTTCGACTCCGTATGACGCCAAGGGTCTGCTGAAGACGTGCGATTCGCGATGAGAATCCGGTGGTCTTCTTCGAAGACAAGATGATGTACAAGCTCAAGGGGCCGGTTCCCGAAGACGATTACACGATTCCATTCGGCGTCGCCGACGTGAAGCGCGAGGGCGACGACATCACATTCGTCGCTACCAGCAGCATGGTGCAAGTGGCGCTGGGTGCGGCGTTGTTGTTGGAGAAACAGGGAATCAGCGCCGAAGTAGTGGACCCGCGCACCACGTGGCCGCTGGATGAGAAGACGATCGTCGAATCGGTGAAGAAGACTTCGCGCGTGATCGTGATGGATGAAGGCTACGGGCGCTATGGAGTGGCGGCGGAGTTGGCAGCGGTGATTGCGGAAGGTGCGTTCTACGATCTCGATGCGCCGGTGAAGCGCATGGGAGCAATGCACGTTCCCATTCCGTTTTCGCCGCCGCTCGAAGACCTGACCGTGCCGACGGAGGAAGCGGTATTCGAGGCCGCGAAAGGGATGTGCGGCAAATCGTAGAGACGCAGCAACCTTGTCTACGGGCTGGAGGATTTATGGCACTCAAAACTCACGGGACTATGGCGGTGGATTGGGAGAGCCGGATCGATTTCGACCGGCTGCGCCGCGAACGCCTGCAGAAAGCTAAAGACCTGCTGGCGAAATCCTCCATGGGATCGCTGCTGTGCTTCGACATGAACAATGTGCGCTATCTGACCTCCACGCACATTGGCACATGGGCGCAGGACAAGGCGAACCGCTTCACGCTGCTTCCGCAGAACGATGAGCCGATTCTCTGGGATTTCGGATCGGCGGCGAAGCATCATCAGCTGAATTGTCCATGGCTAGGAGAGCGCTCGCGTCCGGGAATCTCGATGCTGCGCGGCGCGATGACGCCGGAGATGGGCCGCGCCGAGGATGTCGCGAAAAAGATTCGCATCGAACTCGAACAGCGTGGACTGCACAAAGAGCCAGTCGGCATCGACATCATCGAATTGCCGGTGCTGTTTGCATTGCAGAAAGAAGGAATTCAGGTGGTCGACGGCCAGCAACTGATGTCCGAGGCGCGGGTCATCAAGACGCAGGATGAGATCGCGCTGCTGAATACTTCCGCGATGATGGTGGACGCCGCTTACGACGAACTCTATCGCGCGATGAAGCCCGGCCTTCGCGAGAACGAAGCGGTTGGCCTGGTCAGCAAGGTTCTTTACGATCTCGGCTCCGAGTACGTCGAAGCGGTGAATGCGATTTCAGGCGAGCGCTGCAATCCGCATCCGCATGTATTCTCCGATCGCGTGCTGCGGCCTGGCGATCCCGTCTACTACGACATTCTTCATTCCTACATGGGATACCGCACCTGCTATTACCGCTGCTTCACCGTCGGCTATGCATCGCACGCCATGGTGGATGCCTATAAGCGCTGCCGCGAATATCTCGATGCTGCCATCGAACTGGTTCGCCCGGGGCGCACGACCGCAGAAATCGCCGCGGTGTGGCCCAAGGCTCAAGATTTCGGATTCCCCAATGAAGAGGCCGCGTTCGCACTGCAGTACGGACACGGCATCGGACTCGCGATCTGGGAAAAGCCGGTCATCAGCCGCCTGGTTTCGTTCGAGCATCCGGTGGAGATCAAGCCCGGCATGGTGTTTGCCCTGGAAACTTTCTGGCCCTCGACGGACGGCTGGAGTGCGGCGCGCATTGAAGAAGAGATCGTGGTTACGCCGACGGGGCACGAAGTGATCACTCGTTTTCCGGCGGAAGAACTTCTGGTCGCGGGCGCGCATTACTTTACCGTGAACGGTCCGCTTCCGACGACGAGAGAGAGCGAAGCGCCCGCCAGCCGTCATGTGCTGGAGATGATCGAAGCCAGCGCCAAGAGCGAACGCGTAGGAGTTTCAGACTGAAGGCCATAGTAGGCCCTCCCCAAAAAAACTATGGCCTTCAGCGTTGTTATGCCCGCTCTCGAGATGGCGCAGGAAACCGGCAAGCTCCTGGCTTGGCGGAAGAAGGAAGGCGACCGCGTCTCCAAGGGCGAGCCTCTTCTCGACATAGAAACCGACAAAGCTGTGGTCGAAGTCGAAGCTCCGGCTGACGGATTTCTGGCAGGAATCAAAGCGTCTGAAGGCTGCGGATATACCTGTGGGGCAGACCATCGCGTGGATCGTCGAAGCTGGCGAGAATCCGCCGGCTGATGTCATTGCGGCGGCGCCTTCGGCACGCGCTGGAACGCACGCCAAGTCCGAAGTCAGTCAAAGCAGCAAGCCAGAGCCGAGTGCCGATGTCCCGAGCGCGTCGGCGAAGATCTCTCCGAAAGCTCGACGACTGGCAAAAGAACTGGGAGTTGATATCGCACTCGTGCAGGGGACAGGTGCGGCTGGGGAAGTCCTTGCATCCGACGTGGAGTCTGCGGCGAGAGCCAGAGGGGCGTCGGATGCGTCGGCCTCGGATTCCGCCTCCATGCAGGAGTCTGGCAATGTCGAAATGCCGACTGCTGTGGGCCGCCTCATGGCCGAGCGTACGACCCAGAGTTGGACGACGGTTCCGCATTTCTTTCTGACCCGAGATGTTGATGCCAGCGCGTTGAACAGCTACCGCGAGCGGGTGCTCCAGGAGATGGAGCGCTCGCATGCTGCCCGGGTCACGCATACCGATCTGCTGGTTGCTTTGGCCGCCCGCGTACTGCTGAAGCATCCGCGCCTGAATGCTAGCTGGACTCCGGAGGGAATTCGCGTGCATGAGTACGTGAATATTGGGGTGGCGATCGCAGTCAGCGACGGGGTAGTGACGCCAGTGATTGCAAATGCGCACCGGGCGACGCTTGACAAAATTGCCACCCAGCGCCGCGACATTACCGAACGTGCCCGCGCTGGAAAACTGCGCCCCGCAGATATATCCGGCGCCACCTTCACTATCAGTAATCTCGGGATGTACAAGGTGGACCAGTTTCAGGCGATCATCGTCCCCCCACAGGTGGCGATTTTAGCGGTGGGCGCAATCCGGGAGCGGGTTGTAGTGGTGCAGGGAAAGCCCGACGTGCGTCCGATGATGACGCTGACGGTCTCGTGTGATCACCGCGTGGCGGACGGAGCGCGGGCTGCGATGTTCCTCAGCGATCTCGCCCAGGCGCTGAGTGAGCCGGAAGAAATCCTGAAGTAGAAGAATGCGTACAAGCCGCTCGCTTCGCGGGGACAGCCTGAGAGGCTGTCCGTACGTGATTTCCTCACGCTTGAACGTTCTCAATCTCTCGCGCAGCGCGATTCGTGTGCACGTTCACATAGGAGCGATCTAGCGCACTGACTGAAGAGCACCCCAGCAATTTGAGCGTGCGCTCCATTTCAGTGCGAAGCATTTCGATGGCTCGGGTGACACCTGCTGGACCTCCAGCAGCTAACCCGTAGGCGTATGCCCGGCCAACTAGAACGGCGCGCGCTCCCAGGCAGAGTGCCTTGATCACATCACTGCCGCGGCGCACGCCACCATCCATCAACACCTCAATCTGGCCATTCACGGCGCCGACCACTTCCGGCAAAACCTGGATGGATGCGGGCACAGAGTCCAGTTGACGCCCGCCATGATTGGAGACGACGACGGCCGAGGCACCTTCATCAATGGCCCGTCGCGCATCCTCGCCGGTCATCACGCCTTTAATGATGAGCGGGCCAGACCACAATTCACGAATCCATCGCAGATCATTCCATGTCACCGTTGAACTGGCGAGCGCAGCACCGACATCGGTCATGGGCATGGGGCCCTGGCCGGGGAGTACAACGTTGGGCAGATGCGGGACGCCTCCGTCGAGCAGAAAACGAATGAGCCATGCCGGACGGGAGAGAAACTGGCCCAGGAAGGGGATCTTGCTGAGAATTCCGCCGCCCATCAGTTCCTTCATGCCGTTGCGCGAGTCGCGCTCGCGCATGCCCGCGACCGCGGTGTCGATGGTAACGACCAAGGCGGAGAACCCTGCTTGCTTGGCGCGCGCAATCGATCCCTCTGCCGCCGCGCGCCCGCCCATCAGATAAAGCTGGAACCATACCGGCCCGGCGGATGCCGTCTTCACATCTTCCAGCCGATGGCCGGAGATGGTGGAGAGGATATATGCGGTACCTGCTTGCCCGGCACAACGCGCGGCGGCAATCTCGCCTTCGGGATACATCAAGCGGCTATAGCCGACTGGCGCGAGCAACAGGGGAATCGCCAGATCAAAATTCAGAACGCGGGTGCGCAGATCGCACGTTGGAACCGAGACCGCGCCTCGCGGGCGGAAAGTGACGTCTTCGAAGGCCCGGCAGTTCTCGCGCAGGGTGACCTCGCCATCGGCGCCGCCATCCAGGTAGTCGAAGACCACTTTGGGCAAGCGGCGGCGCGCTAACGGACGCAGATCCGGCACGCTCACGATTTGGGATGAGTTCACTCCGCGGGGCAAGAATTCCTCCTCGAGTGGCAAGTTCGTGCGGCGCCATTATAGCCTTGCGGCGCGCGGGAGGTTCAGCGCGGAGCCGCTCGCTTCGCTTCGCGGGATAGCCCCAATGGGCTGTCCCTACGCGTGCGGGAATAACTGACTATTCCCTGGATTCGAAGCGGGAGAGATTTAGCACCTCGCCCCACCAGATGTCCGGATTTTGGCGCGCGTGTTTTTCCTGATGCCAATAGCCGAGACGGTCCAGTTCCTGAAGAATTTGCTCGATTACTGGTTCGACGGCGTGCTCCACGGCGGGAGTGAGCGGTTGCCCGGGCTCGTAGCTTCCTCCCACGACGCCGACTAGAACCACGAACTCCGGGCTTGCGCCTAGCAGGTCGGCGGTCATCAGACATTCCGATAATGCCGGCGAGTGTGGATCGAGCCTGTGCGCGGGAACGATGCTCAGAATGTCCTTTTTGCGGTAGGTCACGATCTTGCCCGGGGTGTCATTGCTGCGGACGCAATCAATCAGGATCAGCGCGCGCAGGCCGACAATCTGATGCGTGAGATCGAGGGACGGGGTTCCGAGATCGGCGAGCGCAACCTCGTCGCTGAAGTCGTATTGTGATTCGAGTTGATGAAGAATGTAGGGACCGATGCCATCGTCTCCCAGCAGCACATTACCGATTCCGCCAATGAGTACTGATTTCATAAGATTTTTGCCACTCCAATCTTTCGGCCAGAAGGATCGAATGCATGACAGGCACACGCCATGCAGGGATCGAATGAGTGCACGGTGCGCAGGACTTCCAAAGGTTCTTCGGGACGAGCCAGCGGCGTGTGCAGCAGCGAAGCCTCGTAGGGACCATGGGCTCCGGCGCGATCGCGCGGGCTCGCATTCCATGTGGATGGAACCACCGCCTGATAATTCCTGATCTTTTCGTCTTTGATGACGATCCAGTGCGACAGCGTCCCGCGCGGAGCTTCGTGGGTGCCGACGCCTTGCACTTCATGCGATGGGAGCACCGGCTGGTTGTGCACGCTGTAATCGCCCTTGGCGATGTTGTCCACCAGCAACTGCAAATGTTTCTGCGCCAGTTCGGCTAGCATGCAAGCGCGAATGGCGCGCGCAGCGTGACGTCCTAAGGTGGAATGCAGCGCGGCCGTAGTAGCGCGGGGACCGCCGATGGCAGCGACCTTGTCAATTGCGAGGTCAGTGTATTTGCGCGTCAATGGGTGGCCCTGTGCGTAGCCGATCAAAACCTGTGCCAGCGGTCCGACTTGTGCAGGTTCGCCGTTGTAACGCGGGGCCTTGACCCAGGAATATTTCTGCTCGCCGTCCCAGCTGGTGAATGCAGGCACAGTCTCTCCCGCCCATGGATGCAGCGGCTTGTCGCCTTTGTAGTAAGCGTGCATCACATCTTCGGTGACGGATTGACGGAAGCTCGGATCGGCTGCAGTCTGGAATTTCTTGACGTTGCCGAGGTCGCCGGCATGAATGTATCCGCCGGGCAGATCGTAGGCCGAGCCGCGACTGTCGAGGGGCAGGTCCGGAACCGCGAGGTAATTTTTAACGCCGCTGCCGATGCTGAACCATTCGGGATACATGGCCGCGACCGCGCAGACATCCACGAAATACACCTGCTGCACAAACTGGGTCACCTCGGTAAGCAGCGTGCGGATCATTTCCAGCTTGTCCATGCCGAGAGCGGACTGGCTGTCGAGATCAATGGCGTTGGCCACGCCGCCGACCGTGAGGTTCTGAATATGCGGCGTTTTCGATCCCAAGATGGCGACAACCTGCAGCGCCTTGCGCTGATACTCCAGTGCCTGCACGTAATGCGAGAATGCCAGCAGGTTGATGTTCGGGGGCAGCTTCATCGCCGGATGTCCCCAATAGCCATTGGCGAAAATGCCTAGCTGACCGCTGCTCGCTACTGCATTGACGCGGTCTTGCGCTGCCTTGAGCTCGTTGCGCGAATTTCTGGTCCAGGGCGAAATGGTTTCCGCCAATTTCGAAGTCGCTGCCGGATCGGCTTTCGGAATCTGCAGTACATCCACCCAGTCGAGCGCAGACAGTTGATAGAAATGCACGATGTGGTCGTGCAGCGCGTGGGCAATCAGGATCAGGTTGCGGATATACTGCGCATTCAGCGGGATTTCCAGATTGAGCGCGTCTTCGACCGAGCGGACACTGGCCATGGCGTGGACGGTGGTACACACGCCGCAGAAGCGTTGGGTAAACAGCCACGCATCGCGAGGGTCGCGGCCACGGAGAATTTTCTCGATGCCCCTCCACATGGTGCAGGATGCCCAGGCATTGCTGACCGCGTTGTTGTCGACCTCCACGTCGATGCGGAGGTGGCCCTCGATTCGGGTGATGGGATCAATGGTGATTCGTTTTGCCATAAGAACCTGCTAGTCGCCTGCGGCTTCGGTCTCGTCTTCGCCGAAATGCCCGTGTTTGAAATATCCCGTCCACCGGATGTAAGGGCGTCGGAAGCGGAAGTAGCTGGCCATGTCGTGCCATTCGCTGAGAGGAGCGGGAAGTATGGCGAGCCTCTTGACCGCGATCAGGTTGTAGGGATCGGGCGGGCAGCCGGGCAGATTGATGATTGGCTTGCCGGAGATCACGGAATCGACGCCGACAGCTCCTGTGGGATTCGGATCGGCGGAGGGAACTCCTCCCCAGGACGCGCAGGATCCCATTGCGATCACAGCTGCGGCCTGGCTGGCTACCTCTTTGAGGACCCGGATGGCGGGACGGCTGGCCAGTTGCATGTAGACGCCGTCATCGCGAGTGGGAATCGCGCCTTCCACGACCAGCACGAATTTTCCCGCGTTCTCCTGGATGGCCGACTGCAATGCGGCTTCCGCCTGAGTACCGGAGGCGGCCATCAGGGTCTCGTGGTAGTCGAGCGAGATCACGTCAAGAATCAAATGCGCCACGTCGGGAGCCGAGGTGCGCAGCAGCGTCTCAGTACAGCCGGTGCAGTCCTGAAAATGGAGCCAGATGACTGACGGCCTGCGCGCCTTGCCCACCAGCTTCGCTACCTGCGCCGCGGTGGTTTTGTGGGTGAGCGCCAGTCCGACGGGCGCTACTACCATGATCTTGGAACAAAGTTGAAGAAAATCGCGTCGGGAGACTCCGCTGCTTCGCAGGTGCTCCGCTATTGTTTCTTTCTCGCCTGTCCTCATAGACAGTCTCCTGGCAGCACATCCGTCGGCAATATCCGGTCGACATGCCGAAGCGGTGCCCTGTGGTGACCAGGTACACCACTGCTGTATTCCCCGGGAATTGCTGTTCGATTGCGATTAGGCCGTACGGGAGACTGGTTGGGGATGGCTGGTGAAGCGAATTAACTTTATGAGAACAGTACCAGGGGACTGATGATCCCAATCAGAGTCTATCCGCCGCTCCTTTGAGGACCGATGGTCAGTCCACCCGGAATCGAACCTATTGGTTATCTCTTATTGAAGAGGTAGTGCTCAGTGATGTAAATCACACCGGCTAGTGAGGTAAATCAACACAATGGGAAGCTGGCAGGCTGGGGACAACCTACAGGAAGTTGAGAAAGTAATCAGGAGTGTAGAAGAAAGCTGCAGAGGAGCTCGGAGATGTCCACTTCCTAAGACTACTGCCGAACGATCTGCCCCGGCTGAGGGTGAACCTGCTCGTTCTGAATCTGACTGGTATCCCAGCCGCCGCCGAGAGCTTTGACCAGATATACGGAACTGACCATCTGCTGTCCCAGCAACTGGGTCTCCAGGCGCTCACTATTGAGCAGGGTCGTCTCAGCGGTAATTACGTCCAGGTAGGTAGTTACACCGCCGGTGTAACGGTTATTGGCGATGTCTAGAGCGCGGCGCGCATCGGCTACGGCCTGAGCTTGGGTGGTCAGCGCTTGCGAGAGGGTGCTGAGATTGCTGATGCCATCTTCCACTTCCTGAAAAGCGGTGAGCACGGATTGGCGATAATTGGCCACGGCCTGTTCGTAGGCGGCGCGCGTGGCAGCCAGGTTGGCCCGGTTGCGTCCACCTTGGATAAGCGGCTCCAGTGCGTCGGCGCCGAGAGACCAGAACAGACTCGGAGCGCTAAATAGAGAAGTGATATCAGTGCTCTGCAAACCACCGGCCCCACTCAGCGTGACATGCGGATAGAAAGCTGCTCGCGCGAGTCCGATTTGCGCGTTTTCGTAGGCCACTTCGCGTTCCAGGGCGGATATATCGGGACGGCGCTCCAGCACGTCCGACGGCACACCCAATGGCACGGGAGGCGGTGTGGCCTTCAGAGGTGCTGGCGGGATGTTAAAACTTGAAGCCGGTTGGCCGACCAGGACGGCAATCGCATGTTCATATTGCGCACGCGATTGCTGCACGAGGGAAGCTTGCGAAAGTGTTGAGTCGAGCACCGTAGCCTGCTGGGCAACTTCCAAACCGCTCGCCACCCCTCCCTGATGCCGTCGCTGCACCAGGTCAAGAGCTTTACGCTGATAGTCGACCGATTCCTGCACGACCTGGTATTCGGCATCCAGTTCGCGTAGGGTGAAGTAGTCTGCAGCGAGTTCCGCGCTCAGTACTAATTGCACATTGCCCAGGTCGGCGGCGGTGGATTGCAGGGATGCATTCGCCGCCTCTACATTCTTCCGCACGCGGCCAAAGAGGTCGACCTCGTAACTGAGCGAAAACGGGATCGAGTACACATTTTGCGTGTAAGGGCGAGGCTGGATGACAGCGGCGGACGCTCCATTGAGCGGCCGGTTGCCCGATCCGCGCTGTCGCGCCGCGTTGGGGTCCGTGGAAACCTGCGGGAAATAAGCTGCGGTCGCAATCCGTGCCAACGAGCGCGCCTGATTCAGGCGATCGCGCGCCGCGACCAGCGCCTGGTTTGCCTGAAGAAGCTGCTGTTCGTAGCCATTCAGCGTGTCGTCGTGGAATACTTGCCACCACTCTCCCTTTGGCACTGTGTCTTTAGGAGCAGCCTGCTGCCACGGAGGCTGGGTTTTCCATGCGTCGGGCGCCGTCGCGAGGGGCGAAGGCCTGACGTAGCGTGGGCCCACGGTGCACGCAGCCGTAAACATAAGCGCGCTCAGAGCCGCAACGAAGACTGCTTGCTTCACCGCTGGCTCCCCTTGTGCTGCAGATCCTGGCGCTGTTCCGGCGCGTTTTCTTTTTGCCGTACATTTTGGGGCGGTTGTCCCTGCTCGCCCGGTGAGGCCGCCGCAACGTTGACCTGCTGTCCTTGTTCCAAGGAGTCAGGGGGATTAATTACCACTCGATCTTCCGTCGAGACGCCACCTAAGATCTCCAGGCTGGTTCCGTAATCGCGGCCGATGTTGATTGTTCGTAACTGGATTTTTCCGGTTCCGTCCACCACCGCGAGCCTCGGTCCTTCGGACCGGAAAAGCATGGCATTCACCGGAACCGTGACCTTATTCACGTTCGAACCCACGGCGAAATGTACTTCGCCGAAGGATCCGGGCAGGAGGCGTCCGTCTTTGTTGGGGACATCCACCTCGGTCAGCAGCGTGCGTGTGGTTGGGTCAATCGACTCCGCGGTTCGCGCAATTCTGGCGGCAAATTTCTGCCCCGGAAATTCCTGCAACGTGACAGTGGTCTGCCCGCCCACTTTAATAAAGGGCGCATAGGACTGGGGCACGCTGGTGAATACGCGAAGGGGATCCACGCGCGCGATATCGAACAATTCCCGGCCGGCGGTGCCGGCGCCGGCATTGATCAAAGCTCCAGGATCTACATTTCTTTTCGTAATGACTCCGGAGAACGGCGCATAGACCCGTTTGAAGTTCTCCAGTTGCTCCAGGCGGCGAACATTGGCGTCGGCGGAAGCCAGGTTGGCCTGCGCCTGCTTATATCCGCTGGTCTGCTGGTCGGCTTCCTGGGCGGAAACCGAATCGCTCTTGCGCAGATTCTCCCAGCGTTCCGCGCTGATCCTGGCCAGGTCCAATTGAGCCACGATCTGCTGGCGCGCGGCGCGGGTCTGGTTCAGTTCCTGATCAACTTCCGGAGTATCAATGGTGGCGAGCAAGTCGCCTTCCTTCACCCGGCTGCCAATATCTTTGTACCAGCGCACCAGGTATCCGCTGGTTCGCGCATAGATCGGGGAATCTTCGAATGCCTGCAGGGAGCCAGGCAGTACCAGTTCCTCATCCGGCGTTTCTGCCAACGGATGGACAACGGCAACGGTGGGGATGGTCGAGCGCTCGGTTTCGTTGGCGAGGGCGCGTTCATGGGTCTCGCGGCCAATCAAAGTTACCGCTCCGGCCAGCAGCAGGATCAGCAGCGCAATCCCGATCATCATCAGGGCTTTGCGAGGGGGAGCGGGAGGAAGCTCGGGCGGAGGCTGCAAGGTCTGCGTCTGATGACGAGACCTCTCCTCCATGGTCGCGATTTCCTGATCAATCTGCGAACGGGTCAAGTGCTCGGCGCGTTCTCCGTCGTGCGCACCATTGCCGCTCTCGGCTTGGCGTTGCCGTTCTCCCACTGCCATCTGCCTGGTTTTATCCTCTCCGCTCATCCTCAATCCAACTTTCTCCGCAATCCTTATGCTTCCATTTCCTGCGCCCGTTTGCGCTCGCGGCGGCCGTGAAAAATCGCGAAGACGCTGGGCACGAAGAACAATGTCGCCACAGTAGCAAACAGCAATCCGCCAATGACCGCGCGGCCGAGAGGCGCATTCTGCTCGCCGCCTTCACCAAAGCCCAGCGCCATCGGCACCATTCCGATAATCATCGCCAACGCCGTCATGAGCACTGGACGAATTCGAGTGTACCCGGCGGCCACAGCCGCTTTGAATGCCGGCATACCCTCGTCCATCTGCTCGCGGGCGAAGCTGACCATCAGAATCGAGTTTGCGGTGGCCACGCCCATGCACATCACGGCCCCAGTCAGCGATGGAACACTCAGCCGCGTATGCGTGAGCAGCAGGAACCAGCAGATTCCCGCGAGCGCTCCCGGCAAAGCGGTGATGATGATGAAGGGATCCAGCCACGACTGGAAATTCACCACGATCAGCAGATACACAAGAACGATCGCGCCCAGCAGCCCCGCCCCCAGCCCAAAGAAGGAAGATCTCATGGTGGAAACCTGCCCACGCATGACTAGATGAGTTCCGCGAGGCAGCTGTTTGTCGAAGTCTTGCAGGATCTTGTCCGTGTCGGCGGCGACGGCTCCCAGATCGCGATCCTGCGTGCTGGCATAAACATCGATGACCGGTTGCACGTTGTAATGGTTCACCGTCGCAGCCCGAACCGATGGCGCGACCTGCACCAGATTTCCCATCAATTGCGGACCTTGCTGCGAGACCACAGGAATATTCATTAAGTCGTGCAGATCAGTCATACGGTATTGCGGCGTCTGCACTGCGATTTGATACGTGACCAGATTCTTGGGGTTGAGCCAGAAGTTCGGGGAAGTCTGGAAACTTCCGCTCAGCGAAACCAATGCGCTCTGCGCCACTTCTCGCGCGGTTAAACCGACCTGGGTCACGCGCGTGCGTTCAATGTCCATGTGCAGCGTGGGCAACGAAAGCATCTGCTGCACGTGGACGTCGGCAGCCCCGGGAACGTGCCGCATCCGGTTGGCAATTCTTTGTGCAATCTCGTAGTTCTGCTGCATGTTCGTTCCAACCACTTGCACATCGATGGGCGCGGGCAATCCAAAATTAAGAATCTGCGTGACGATGTCCGCGGGCTGGAAGAAGAATTCGGTGCTGGGAAACTGCTGCGGCAAAACTTCACGCAAGTGTCGCATGAGCTCTGCGGTGGGCGGATGATGCTCGGGGTTCAATCCAATCAGGATCTCGGCATCGCTGGTGCCGATCGTCCCATTGGAACTGTAGGACTGGTTGATGCCTGAGTTGGGCAGCCCGATATTGTCGAGAATGGTTTGCAGCTGTCCGGGAGGAATTTGCTCCCGCAGAAACATTTCAATCTGATCGCAGAGGCGCGCCGTTTCCTCCACCCGCAGTCCGGCACGCGCGCGCACGTGCAAACGTAGCAATCCGGCATCCACTTGCGGGAAAAAATCCTCACCTAGAAACACGGCCAAAGCCAAGCGAGAGGACGCAAAATAATAGAAAGCAGGTGGCGAACACTCCGCGATGCTCCAGGGTGGTTTCCAGCAAGGCCTCGTAGCCGCGACGGAAATCCTCGAATTTTCGCTCGAATCCCCGCTGGAACCTGCCGAAAAACGACTTGGGCGCTTCCGCTCGATGCTCGTGGCCGCGCATGATGTACATCACCAGCGTGGGAATCAGCGTTCGCGAAAGCAGATAGCTGGCCAGCATGGCGAAGCTGACCGCCTCGGCCAAAGGCACGAACAGGAACTTGGCGACGCCGGTCAGGAAAAACATCGGCACAAACACGATGCAGATGCTGAGAGTGGAGACCAACGCCGGAACAGCAATCTGCTGCGCGCCATCGAGGATGGCCTGGCGCATTTCCTTGCCCAGGGCAAGATTGCGCTCAATGTTTTCGATCTCCACCGTGGCGTCGTCGACCAGAATTCCCACGGCGAGCGCCAGACCGCCAAGCGTCATGATGTTGATGGTTTCGCCGATGGCGCCCAGCAGAATGATGGATACGAAGATGGACAGCGGAATCGAGATGGAGATGACAATCGTGGGGCGCCAGTCCCCGAGAAAGATCAGGATCATGCAGGCCGTCAAGCGCCGCGGCTATGAGTCCTTCGCGCAGAACGCCGTAAATCGACCCCCGTACGAATAAGCGACTGATCGAAGAGGGCGGAAATTTTGAGTTCCGGCGGCAGCGATTGCGACGCTTGCTGCACGATTCCCTTGACCCCGGCCACAATCTCCAAGGTCGATGCTTTCCCGTTCTTGTAAATCGACATCAGCGCGCCGCGATTGCCGTCCTGGCGCACGATGTTGGTCTGGGGAGCAAATCCATCGCGGATATGCGCCACATCGCGCATGTAGAGCGTCGAACCGTTCGTAGTCTTTACGGGAAGATCGTTCAGCTCCGCAATCGTCTCCGGCGTTCCATTCATTTCAACGCTGTACTCAATGGGGCCCAGCTTCATCGTGCCGGAGGGGAGAATGATGTTCTGCGCATTGACGGCACCCACGATGTCGTTGGGGGAGAGTCCGTATTGCTGCAGTTTCGCCAAGTCCAGATCGACCTGGATCTGCCGTAATTTTCCTCCGTAGGGATACGGCGTTGCGGCGCCGGGCACGGTCGCGAGATAGGTGCGGAGGAAGTTCTGGCCGAGATCGAACAATTCCTGCTCAGGCAGTGTCTTGCTGCTCAAGCCCAGCTGAATAATGGGAGTGGTGGATGCGCTATACGAAATAATCAACGGTGGAGTAGTGCCGGGCGGCATGCTGCGCACCGAGGTCTGACAGATGGCCGTAATCTGCGCGATCGCGCCCTGGACATTGGTTCCGGGGCGAAAGAAAACTTTGATAATGCCCAGTCCGTAGACCGACTGGGATTCCATGTGCTCAATGTCATTGACAGTCGTGGTGATGCCGCGCTCGGAGTTGGCCACGATCCGGTTCGCCATGTCCTCGGGCGACAATCCAGTGTAGAACCAGACCACCGAGACCACAGGAATATCGATGTCCGGAAAGATATCAGTAGGCGTGCGCAGGATGGTGATAGGCGTCAGGATCAGGATCACCAGCGCCATCACTACAAAGGTATACGGACGCCTTAGGGCTAGAGCTACAATCCACATGAATTAAGATCACTCCCAACTCGAACCGAGACACCACCCAAGCCTGCCCCAAGAAAACTTAGATTCGATACTCCGCGTATCGGATTCTAAATGACTGCGCTTGATTATATGGTAGCGTAGCAGCATGCGCAAAAAGCCGTTCATCCACCGCAATGGCGTGAATGGGAATGGCAAGCGTCCCCCCGGACGCCCGCGCAGCGAGGAAGCCCGGCTGGCCATTTTGCGCGCGAGTCTGAAAGTTCTGGCCAAGACCGGATTCTCAGATTTCACGATCGAAGAGGTTGCGGAGCGGGCGGAAGTGGGCAAAGCCACCGTCTACCGTTGGTGGCCGGATAAGGCCGCCCTGGTGGCCGACGCTTTCGCCAGCAGCACGGTCAGCAAGCTTCACTTTCCCGACACCGGCTCAATCTATACCGACCTGAGCCAGCAGATGCGGCAATTGATCAGGGTGTTCCGCAGTCGAAGAGGACGCATAGTCGCAGCGATCCTGGCTGCGGGACAAAGCGAGGCAAAGGTGCTGACCGCTTTTCGAGAGCGCTTTATGATGCCCCGCCGGGAAGAGGCCTATGCCACCGTGGACCGCGCCATTGCCCGCGGCGAGTTGCGCCGGAGTATTGATCGGGACCTCTTGCTGGATTCCCTCTACGGCCCCGTCTACATGAGATTCCTCATCCAACATGATCCATTGACGCCGGAGTTTGTGGATCAACTTTGCGAATTGGTTCTACGGGGTGCGCGTCCGGTGGCTCATGAAATGCACCGGTAAGTATCGATCGCTCGATTGGGACGCCGTGATGTATTTCCCTTCTGCCGTCACTCGTTGACGGAGCAAGCGCGTGGCTAAGTTGAACACAACCGACGGCGGCCCGCCTGCATCCATTGTTCGTGTCCAACTCTGACCTGACGACTATTCTTCTGCTGCTGTTGCTCCTCGTTTCTCTCGCTCAGATGCTGGGGCATCTGTTCGTGAAAATTCGCCAGCCCAAAGTCGTAGGCGAGATTCTTGCTGGAGTTGTTTTGGGGCCAGCCCTGTTGGGCAGGTTGCACATTGCATCAATGTCTCTACCTGAGTTGTCGAAGCACCATGCGCCCCTTCTCGATTTCGTCTATTGGATGGGGTTGCTCTTATTGATGTTCCTCTCCGGTGCGGAGACAAAGCAGTTGTTCAGTCGCGAGGAGCGGCGAGAGGTGGGCTGGCTGGCGATTGTGGGAACCGGTATTCCGTTCGCGATTGGTCTGGCATCCGGGCCGCTCCTGGTGGGTGCGGCTATTGCCGGGCCGAAGGGGAATAAAGTTTCATTAATCATAATTTCGGCGGTTGCGGTGGCAGTCACATCTGTTCCCGTTATCTCCAAGATTTTTGCAGACCTCAAGATTCTCCACACTCGCTTTGCACGGCTGGTATTGGGCGTCGCTGTACTTGAAGACATCGTGCTTTGGGCTGCATTGGCCGTCGCTACTGCCTTGGGGGGGACCGCAATCTTAGTGCCTCGCCAGATCGCTTATCATCTGATCTCCACCGTCGCATTCTTTGCGGTGGGTCTTACCCTGTTGCCGGGAGCAGTCAAGCGAATCAACAAATCGAAGTTCAATGTGCTGGCCCGGCAGGCTCCCGTCTCATACACCCTCGCTGTCTTATTGGCGTATTGCGTTCTCGCTGGCCTGTTGCAGGTGAATCTTGTTTTTGCAGCATTCCTGGCAGGCTTTGCCGTTGTCCATAAGAAGCGACGCCTGTTCGCTGATGCACTGGATGCTATCGGAAAAGTCTCATTCGCTTTCTTCATACCAATCTATTTCGCCATTGTTGGACTCAAGCTCGATTTGGTACGCGCGTTCTCCTGGCGGATGCTGATTTTATTCCTGGTTGGCACATGCGTGATTAAGCTGTTCTCGGTTGCGCTTGCTGGTAGGCTGGCGGGCTTCCGCGGGCTTGACCTCATAAACCTGGCACTGACCACGAATGCCCGTGGGGGACCCGGGATCGTTTTAGCCAGTGTCGCTTTCGATGCCGGCATCATCAACGCTGAGTTCTATACCACCCTTGTTCTCGCTGCTGTAATCACTTCCCAGTTTGCCGGGGCCTGGCTTGAATACGTCCTGCGGCGCGGCTGGCCGTTGCTGAGTTCGGATGTCCGAGGGCCACAGGTTGCCGCGGGAGATGTGACTGTGGCGGCTTAGCTTGCACGCTCGGGATTCGGCACCAGATTCTCTCGCGACGAACTCACAAGAGCAGAGCGGAAGGGAAAGCGGAAAGCCCACCAAAAATTGGGATTGGAAGATAAGAATTGGTCGGGGCGATAGGATTTGAATATACCCGATCTCAACCTTTTCAAGAACTTGCGGGACTCGGGTGGCAACCAAAAGCCCGCAACGGAAGCCATTGGAACAATTGTTGGACATGGATTGGACACTTCCCAGTCGCTCATGGGCTTGTTTACGGGGCCTTTTGAACGCAACGCTTCTTCTTCCGAAAGTCCCCATCTTCCGCTTGGTAATCCCATAGGTACCCCTTAGGTATCATTTCAAACCGCAACGGAAGCCATTGGAACAATTGCACGACAGGCGTGTAAACGCGGATTTCGCGTTTGCTTTTACAAATGCATAACCGGCTAGATACAGACCTCATCAGCGCAACTCATGTTGCGCTCTCCAAAATGGGCGGAACTGACAGACCTACAGTTACGCTCACGCTTGCTGCTCTGGAGCAAGACGGCGCCATTGAAGCCGGGCATGGATCCATCGGCATCACCAATCGCAAGAAGCTAGAGAAGCAGGCGTGCGCCTGCTATGTCATCTCTAAAAGATTCGATGCCGAACTTGGATTGAGAACATAATGGTGCGGGCAGTCATTTCCGCTTTGTTCTGCCGCAAAATGACGAAACCGCATTATAAAAGGGCGCTCCTTTAGGAGTAGGTTGTGATCGTTCGCATCATGACCTACGAAAGGAGCACCCTCGTGAACGATGAAAAGTATATTGGGCTGGACGTGCATCAAGCAACGATCTCGGTGGCCGTGATGGATGCCACCGGCAAGGTGGTCATGGAATCCATTCTGGAGACCAAGGCTACAACGATCCTTGAGCTTGTTGCAGGACTGCGCGGAACCTTGTGGGTGACCTTCGAAGAAGGCACCTGGTCAGTGTGGCTGTACGATCTGCTCAATCCTCACGTTGACAAATTGGTGTTGTGCAATCCGCGGAAGAACGCATTGCTCAAAGATGGAAACAAGAGTGACCGCATCGATGCGCGCAAACTGGCAGAGCTGTTACGCGGCAATCAGCTCAAGCCGGTGTATCACGGCGAAACTGGCGTACGCATGCTGCGGGAACTATCGCGAAGTTATCTGACCATCGTCAAAGATCTATCGCGAGTCATGAATCGACTGAAAGCGGTGTATCGCAGCTGGGCGATTCCTTGTGCCGGCAGAGATGTCTATTACAGCCGGCATCGAGCGCAGTGGTTGGCCAAGATCCGGGAAGCCGGCGTGCGGCGTCGAGCCGAGCGGCTCTATGAGCAACTGGACATGTTGCAACACCTGCGTCAGCAAGCGCGGCGGGAACTGTTAGCCGAGGGCCGTAAGCATGCCGTCACCGCCCGGCTGCGACAGATTCCCTATCTGGGACCGATTCGATCGGTGCTTGCAGTGGCGCTGATGCAGACTCCCCATCGTTTTCGCACCAAGCGACAACTGTGGGCGTACAGCGGATTGGCCCTGGAGACCCATACCAGCGCGGATTACCGCTATGTAGAAGGCCAACTGCGGCGCTCCAAGAAAGTGGTCGCCATCCGGGGTTTGAACAAGGACCACAATCATGATCTGAAAGGTCTGTTCAAAGCGGCGGCTACCATGGCCAGTGTGCGCCCCGGACCGTTCCAGGATTTCTATCAAGCGGCGCTGGTCAAAGGCATCAAGCCGACCATGGCGCGTCTGACGCTAGCGCGTAAGATTGCAGCGATAACGCTGACGCTGTGGAAGAAGGGAGAAAACTTCGACGCCGAAAAACTAAAATCGCAAGCCGCTTGAGCGTCTCGGGTGAAGGGCCCCTTCCATCTCCGGTGATCTGTTTTCTGGTGGTGGTCTGTCGGTTCTTTGAGACGCTTGGGTTCGAGGGTGAGTATGAGAATGGCCTGTAGACCACATGGTGCTTCTGCACCCAGTCTCTGTGTAACCCCTATGCCCCCTCGGATAACCTGAAAAAGCACTAGGCCACGAGCCTCAGATAGACCCATGGTTGACACCGTACAACCGCCAGGCTTGCTCCGTTTCTGAAACCGATCGGCGTCGTCGCTACTGATTGAAGATGCAGTTGCTGAGATGGAACAACACAAATCCGATCCAGGGGGATGACACCAGACAAGCGCCTTCCACAGTCAACTGGGGCTGGATGCCGCAAAAACCGCCTTCCGGTCGAGGGAGAAGTATTTTCTTGACATCCCCTTTTATAGACCAGGCCATTACACGCAATATAAAAAGGCGCTTGCACTCATTGGCCAATTGTGGAATTGTCCGTAGGCACCGCTGGCACAACCGGAACGCCGGCGTAAGGCATATTTTGTGTTCCCAGCAGATCCACCGCAGTCTTATACAGCTTTGCCCGCAATTGATAGCGTTCGGTTGCCTTAGCGACGTACCGCACGGCAATTTCCACCCCGCCAATTACAGGTTTTACATTGATTGCAGGAGCCGCCGACACAGTGCCCCCATCGCGCGAACGTGCTGCGGACTTCCATTCTTCCTCGGCTTGCCGGGCGCTCTCGGAGGTTGCTTCCAGCACTTTCTTCCGAATGGCATCGACAATGGGGTACGGATCAAGCCCGATCGGCAGCACCACTTGTAGCTCGTCCCACAACCATTGGCCCGAGGTCGAGAAATTAAAATAGTGGTTTTCGATCGCGAAGCTGTTGGTGAAGGTTACGCGACGTCCGGTGGGGTGTCCGGAGTCAGTCCAGTTTCCCGTTTCCAGCAGCACGGTATGAAACATTCCGAGTTCCACCACTTCCCCGGTGACTCCGTTGATTTCCACCCAATCACCCAAGCGAATTCCGTTTTTCCCCATGAGCACGAACCAACCCAGAAATCCCACAATGAAATCTTTGAGCGCGACGGTAAGGCCCGCTCCGGCCAATCCCAAAAACGTTCCAAGCTGGGTGGGCGGTCCGAGAATTACCAGGAGGATGAAAAGCACGGCGACGATCTGGACAGCCACGCGCGTTACCGTTCGCAACGTTTCCACTTGACGACGATCCATCGACATTTTCCCGAGGAGGCGTTCCATCCCTCCTTCAAAAAATAGACCAATTAACACGATCACCAAGATGATTGCGATCCCGCGTAGCACGCGATTCAACACCTCACGCTGCTGGGCGGCGACAATGCCGATCCATCTTTCGTATACGCCGGCAAGCTGAGTTTGGTCGACCACTCGCTTGTCAAAAGTGGCAAGCGCCTTCTGGTCTTCCGAGTGGCTCTTGGTCAGTTGCAACATTGCCGCTGATTGTTCAGCCGTAAATTCCGAAAAATGGTTCGCCGCGGGAGGGGTAGTCGCAGTTCCGGTCGGCGCCGGAGCATCCGGCAATCCTGTGCTCTTCGCGATGACCTTGCTGGCCAGGGCGTCGTGCTTCGCCGAGAACATCGCCACGGCTGATTCCGCATCGCCCTTCGCGCGCCACAATTGCATCTGTTTCCGGTGCAGTCCCGACCATTGCTGAAAACGATGGATGAGCCCGCGCTGCTCATTCGGCGCCGTAACGGTTACGTGGGTGTTGTCTGAAATTTGCGAAACTGCTTCGTGCTCTTGGGTCAGGGCTTGAATGCGCGCCTGCTGGTCGCCTCCGGCTCGGCGCAAATCTTCCTTGCCATCATCCACTGCGTCCTGATCCAACTCCAGTTGCGCCTTCGCCAGATTCAGCTTTCCATCCAGTTCATCTTTCTTGCCCCCGCTCGCTTTTGCGTCTTCGGCCGTGAGCTGTGAAACTTTCGCCTGATCGGCTGCCACGGCATTTTCCGATTGCTGCAGCCGGGCCTGAATCTGCTTGGCCTCCGCGCTCATCGCTATCGGATGCTGCTCCGCCTCGCGCACCGCTGTCGCAAACGCCAAGTCCATTTCCTTGTCGGCGATGTGGAGGGCATCTTCGGCGGTTGGACGTTCCTCGGCCGTGGTCGGCATTTGCGCAAGCCAGCGTGCTGTCCACAACGTGCTTTGGTCCACCGCGGGACCGGATGACGTTCCACCACTGGCTAAACTAACGCTTGTCGGTAAATTATCTGCCGGCCTTCTCGTTTGGAACACACCGTAGGCAGTCGCAATCAGCAAGACAGCCACGGCAAGCGTTGCAACCTTTTGTATAGGCTTCATCCGAACGGTCCGGGAGATCGGCGTCGCTGGCGGGCGGATGACCTCTCGGGCGATCATTCTAATATGATTCTTCCCGAACGCCAGCCAACTCCAATAATGTCGGAATCTCCCTCATGAGTGAAGAGTTCGCAGATGCCTCTGCGCACTGCTGGATTGTCATCAACGACCAGAACTCATCGACTGCGCACGCCATGGCTCCTGAAATGTTAATGGTCAGATGCGGTTGCGGTGTGAGGCGTTCACCAGCTTTCCGACTGGGCCGTTGAACTAGGCTCTCATCGTAATCGGCACACCGCTAGTAGCAACGGAAGAGAAGGTCACTTAACCCCTCTTGCGACGTTCACAAACCAAATCTGGCCTTCGTCGCACCGTGGCAGCCGTGGTCACATCGGGTTCTGCCATTCGGCGAATCGTTGCAAGCAACTTGCGAACTCCTCGACGGAACGAGACAACGCGAAGGCAAGAAGCAGCTACCCCTTTCCGGTTGAGAAGGAAAAGGGGTGTACGTACAGCAAAGACCCTATGCGTCTGCTTTCGGTCGATTCGTATCCTGTCGCCAAGCTGGTCGGTGGAGAGCATGAACTACGAACCAAAACGTCGCCTCCAAGAACTCCGTGATGAATTGAGACGATTGATGGACGAACAAGTTGAGAGTCTAAAGGCTCAGACGTTCGGGGGAATTACCAAAGAAGAGTTGCGTAAAGAGGGCGAGAGGCTCAACCGAATCCGTGAAGTATCCGCTGATTTTCTGCTTGCGCTAAAAAACCTACGCTGACGTTCACTCCGGTTTCTTCAGAGTAGCACTCGAATCAGCTTCAAGTATGACGTCGACTTCGGCCCCCTGTTTTAGCCGAACTTTGTCCCCGTTCTCGTCGGTCATTTCGTTTTCGATACGAATTTCTCGATACAGATCGTCAGCCCCTTGAACCTCGATCTGAGCTTTTTCTGGCAGGTTTGGGCTGATGGGCTTGATGACTTTCTGAACCGTCCCTTGCAGCTTTTTGCGCTTCCTGCCCATTGTGTGGCCTCGGTTGGAAGAATGGAATGAAATGAAGTCTAACATCGTTTGATCGTCCAAACCGGAAAATGCGGCTACGGAACAGCCTGTACACACGCTCAAACGCCGTTTGGCATCCATTGTGTGGAGGCCGACCGAGATGGCTAGCATTGACCCACTAACTAGTTCGGTGCTGATTGAGCGCCTGACCTCTGAAATTAGCTGCCTTAGCCAGCAACAGACTGAAGCTCTGCGAATGGCGGCTTTAGTGGGCATGACAGAAGACGAAGCGCGAGTGTTCGAACAACGTCGAAGAAAAATCGGGGAGTTAGTGGGCGAACTCGCAATGCTTAGGCCCAGAAGGGTCTCTTGACAACAGCCGATGCCGCGAGGAAGCGTAGCGGGGTTGTCGGTTTCTGACCTTCTGAGTCTGGAGAGGTCCAGCGCTGTTCCGCTGCTGTCCTTGCCGCGCGCCAGTAGCAAGACAAAGCCACGAGCACGAACGAACTTTCGGTGCCCGAACTCAAGAAGAACTGGCTTACTTCACAACCAACGGGTTTTGGCCAGAGCAAAAGGGTGGACTTCACTATTCAATGCAAGATGGGAAGCTGATCATTGAATGGCTGACTGAGGCAGCTTATAAAAAGTAAAGCCATTCCGAGGGAAACTACGAGACGGGAACAGAACAGAAGACCAGCATCAGATTAGCCGCTCACAACGGTGAGGCGATCACCGTCGGGAATCGTTCCGAGCACCATTGAACATCGCTCAGCCCCTGTAAATTGCCGCTTCCTACCGATCAACGGTAAGGTGTGCTCTCTCGCGAAGAAATGGCGCACATGACAGGCGAGTTTTGAAGCTTGGATCGCTCTTTGGAAAGAGAAGACAACAGGCAAGTGGTTCTACGCCGGAAGACTGATCGAGCGACAAATCGAGGGACGTGATCGGGGAGGCATGGTCGAAGTCCGATGCTGGTTCGCCCGGTATACCCTTTGAACGATTTCAGTCAGGCTTGCCGTGTCGTTTGCATGCGAGTATAAGGGGTTATCTTACGATGCTCGCGTGCTCCCATAATCATGGCTTCGACATATTCGTTGCAGTACAGGCGAAGAGAGCGCCAAATGATTCAATCGGTTCAGAATCACGTTCTCAAGCAGCGCATCAGCCAAGGATACTTCTTCCAGATTTCGGCTGTCTTTGTCGCTTATGTGATCGCGGGCAAACTCGGCCAAGCTACCGCGAACATCAGGAGCAGTAATCTTGGGCCTGTATGGCCTGCATACGGTATTGCGCTTGCTGCCATTTTGATCTGCGGGTACCGTGTATGGCTTGGGGTCGCCGCGGGTGCTTTTCTCGTGGCATTCTTCAGCCCTGTCTCTCACGTCGCTGCACTCGGGCAAGCGGCAGGAGCGACATTAGCAGCCACGACTGGCGCTTTCCTCCTCCACCGCATTGCGAATTTTCATCCCTCGTTGTCCCGCTTATCTGATGCGCTCAGTCTGATTGTGCTAGGGGGGTTTGGCAGCGCCGTAGTGAGCGCGTCAATCGGAGTGTCGGTTCTCTATGCAACCCATGTGCATGCTTATTCCGGCTTGGGCGCGGCATGGCTGATCTACTGGCTGGGAGATGCTACAGGCGTCTTGCTGGTGGCACCGCTCGCATTACGGTTCACCGATTTCTCAAAGCTTCGTGACCGGGATCGCATCACAGAGCTTGTAATTCTTCTGTTGCTCCTTGCGGGAATCTGTTCTGTCATCTTTGGCGATCTGCCATTTATTCCAGTCAAGCTGCATTTCATGGCGTTCGCCGTCCTCCCAGTCATAATGTGGGCAGCCATTCGTTTCAGCGTGGGCGTAACGGCATTATCGATCCTGACCGTCGCTGCGACGGCTACCGTTGGAACCGCCCTGGGTTACGGGCCGTTTACGAGCAACACTACATTTGTAAATGCTGTTCTGTTGGACGTGTTCTTCGGGGTGCTCTCGGTATCGGGTTTGTCATTGGCGGCGGTGATCGCCGAACGTGAGAATTCCGAGCGCGAGCGAGAACAGGTCGTAAGTAAACAAGCGGCGATGGAGGCGCGTCTTCGCGCGAATGAGGCATTACGCGCCAGCGAGGAGCGGCTGCGATTAGCACAGCAAGCGGCTCGCATAGGAACGTTTGAACGCGATGTTCGGACGGGACGTGTTACTTGGGTAGCAGGACTGGAATCACTTTACGGTATGCCACCCGGCAGCCTTGAGGGAAAGACAACTGCTTTCTTCAGCGATCTAATTCATCCCGCGGACCGGGAACGAGTCGCACACTTGATCCAAGAGGGGTTGAAAACGGGACGACGGACGGAGGGAGAATGGCGCGTAATCTGGCCTGACGGGAGTGTTCATTGGATAGCTGGACGCTGGCAGGTTCTTATGGACGAATCTGGGGAGCCTTTACGGGTGTTCGGCGTCAACATGGATGTGACCAAGCAGAAGCAAGCTGAACAAGCACTCCAAGCCCGTGAGGAACTGCTGAAAATCTTCGTTAAGCATGTACCCGCCGCGGTCGCAATGCTCGACCGTGACATGCGTTATCTGCAAGTCAGCCACCGATGGTGTACTGATTATTTGCGCGGCACAACAGAGATACTAGGGCGTTCGCACTATGAGATTTTCCCAGACATGCCTGGGCGATGGAAGGAAATCCACCGCCGTGGTCTTACTGGAGAGACGTTGCGAGCCGAAGAAGACCGCTGGGATGGGCAAGACGGCTCTCATTGGGCACGTTGGGAAGTTCGCCCTTGGCACACCGCTGACGGTGATGTTGGAGGAATTCTCATCCTTACAGAGGACATCACGCCCCACAAGCAGATGGAAGAGGCGCTTTCCAGCATGACACGCAAGCTCATCGAGGCACAGGAGCAGGAACGCGCCCGGATCGGCAGAGAGCTTCACGACGACATCAACCAAAGGCTCGCTATGCTGTCGCTCGAACTCGAACAACTGCAAGAGAATCCTTCTGAAGTCCAAAGCCGCGTTCAAGAACTCCGAAATCAGACGACCGAGCTTTCGAACGATGTGCAAGCCTTGTCCCACGATCTGCACTCCTCAAAACTAGAATATCTGGGCGTCGTTGCAGGCATGAAAAGCTGGTGCAAGGAATTCGCCGAGCGGCAGAAAATAGAGATCAACTTCGAAAGCGATGTGTCCAGTATCCTGCCACTTGCCATCGGACTTTCCCTGTTTCGAGTTCTACAGGAAGCCCTCAACAACGCCATCAAATACAGCGGGGTGAAACGGATTGAAGTGCAACTGCGTGAAGACCCCAGCGGGATTCACCTAGTCATCCGCGATTCCGGCAGAGGTTTCGACCTTGAAGCAGCATCGCAAGGAAAGGGGCTTGGTCTCACTAGCATGCGCGAACGTGTTCGGCTGGTGAATGGAACGATTTCCATTGAATCGAAAGCGATGGGTGGAACCACGATCCATGTGCGTGTGCCTTTGGCTTCAGAGCACGAGCCACACAGGGCGGCTGGGTGAGAACAGCAATTTCTGCCCGATTCTCACTGCGAATACAGAGCGGAGTGCTCCGCACAGATTCTTTCGAAAATGTGGCTGTCCATCCCGCCCTGAAGGCGACGAAGAGAATACCCACACATAATGTCCACGTCGTATTTCTTCGCAAGCTGGTTGCCCAGTTTTTTCGATCCGAATTGCCGCCTCTCCGTTACCTTCTCCCACAGCAGATGGCACACTTCTCCGCAAATTACCATGCCGGGCCTCTCCCCTTTTGCAGGTTCCGCCGCTGTCACTATGAGATCACCTAAGAGTCGCAAAAATCGAAGCGGATCAGGCACGCCATGCAGCATGAATTTCGGGAGGGCGTCAGCAGCATCCAACGCAATGTGTTCGTGTTGGGTGGAGCATCTGCGGACACAAGGAGCGTCATGCGCGCTCGGTACGGCGCAGCGCCATATTTCCGCCGCTCTCGCGGTCGCTGTTGCGAACTTTCCAGACCCCGATGTCGTCGTCATGTTGATCCTGATGGTTTTCCCCACTGGCCGTATCAGATGGTTGGCGAAACATCGGCCATATCACTCATCTACCCTGAAGCAAGACAGTTTTCCTTTGGCTCACTTGTTAAATCGCCTGTTTTCGTCAACAATCGGGACGGAGTGCTCACGCTTGTTTACATCAACGAATCCAAACCTCTGCGGCCTTAACTCGACCCCCAGCTCAGGTGGTGGCAGCACAGCATGATTCATGTTCCCAGCCAAAACCAGATCGCCACGCTAGGAGTAGCGGGAAGCCCGTGCGGGACCTAATCCTCGACCAAGTGAGAAGAACGAAAAATGATCCCCCTGGCCGAGAACCACCACACTGGTGGAACCGGGCCACGGAGCCCCCCGCGAATCGCGGGTTGTCCAAGCTGCCCTGTCCAGTCTTAACATGCCAAAAATAATGCAATAAAAGGAATTGCCGCTGGTCGCTCCACATTGGCACGGAACCTGCACTGTCTTTAACTGCAGTGCACTCGTACTAACTGTCAACTGCGCTCTGGCCGGAAAGAAGACCACCGTGCGTCTTCATTTGTTCGTTGGAGCTTCTATGCCCACATTCTCATCAGTTCGGGTTCTCGTGGTCGATGATTTCAAACCGTTCCGGCGATTTATCTGCTCCACTTTGGGAGAAAGACCGGATTTGCAGGTCATCGGCGAAGCGTCAGACGGGTTAGAAGCGGTTCGGATGGCGGGAGAACTCAAACCGGACTTGATTGTGTTCGACATCGCCCTTCCTACACTGAATGGACTCGAAGCCGCTCGAAAGCTTGCCCCATACTCCAAAATAGTGTTCGTGAGTCAAGAGTCTTCTCCCGACATAGTGCAAGAAGCACTCAACTTTGGGGGGCGGGGCTACGTCGTGAAAACAAGGGCTGCAAAGGACCTACTGGCTGCTATCGAGACGGTTCTTGAGGGCGGGCAGTTTGTCAGCCCCGGACTATCGGCTTATTGACGAAACACTCCGAACCGAAGCAACTATCAAGCAGTCTCAGGCCGTGCGTGCCCTGAACCTAGCTTCTGCAACTCCGTTTCTGGAAGGGTGAAACTCGACAAAGCGCAATCTAAGCAAATTAGAACCCGTGGGGATAAAAAAACGTGCGGTTTGTTCAGATTCTTGCGGCCGGAGAAATGGATGGCCATCGGTCTGCAACTCCACCTGATTGCCCGGACCACATGATGAACATTTCATAAAACACCTGAGAACAGGTTATTTGAAGCCTTAGTGGAGCGCAGCGTCGGTGAGTGTAATCACGGTTCAAAGTGATTTCCGTCGACGACCAACTCTTCGAACTGCATGCTGACGGTAAATCGCCGTAACACTCAAAATGACCGGTAGGGATTCTGAGCGAAAGGTCTGTTAACAACAGTTCATCCGGCAGGAGCTCACCACACTACTCACCCGATCCCTGGAAAAAAGATGGGGCCAATGTGGTCCATCAACAACTTGCGAGCGAATCTAGGTCCCGTTTTGGCCCAACAATCTTCCGTACGGCGACAATTACGCAGCAAAGCCCTAGACTCGTTCTCTGATTTTGAGGCAAACCGAGAGCCGGCAACATCCTCTAACACAATCTATGCGCTAGTTTCGATCTCCAAAACGCAACAGCGCGGAACTTCGGAGGAGGTTTCCCTTATGAAAAACATATTGTTAATGACCCTGTTCATGCTGGCGACGCTAGCATGGGCGGCGGCACAACAATTCGATAGTGCCCCGGAGCGGAACAGCGGGCAAGCCGCTTCCCCGAGTTCCGAGGCGCCGGGCGCAACTCAAACTCAACCATCGACTCCCGGCAGCGCTAACCAGGCCGGCGGGGGCCAGGCGTCGAATGCACCTGTCACCGAGGGCTGCCTGGGTGGCAGCGCTCCGAACTTCACGATCACGGACAAAACTGGCACCTCCTACAGACTGAACATGCCACCGAACGCCGACACGTCTAAGCTGGCGTCACACGTGGGAGAATCGGTGCAGGTTCAGGGTGATGTGAAGGACGCCGGTAAACCGGGTAATGCCTCAATCGATGTTCAAGGCATCGGTCGAGGAACGGGTAATTGTCCAGCCAGCGGTTCGAAGGATACACAGCCACCGCCGAAGCAGTAGGTTAGAAGCGATGGCTCGTATTTGAGAATCCCGGCAAGAGCCGGGATTTTTCTTGTTCCTCTTCCAGATTGACCGCCGAAGTCGGCACTCGACCTTCGGAATCTTGCAGTCGAATAAAGTCTGCCAGGTCCGTGTAACAAGATGACTTCCACCAAGGGGCTTGAACTCACGTAACTTTTCCTCCATCCGGATTGCCGTTCACAATCACACGAGTGGAACAGGTGCGGGCCATTCGCCTTCGGGATTTCTGGTCACGTTCCGGCGCGACGATCGCCAGAATATCAGCCCTGCCTCTTTTTCTGATGGGCTCAACTGGCTGGATCCCCAATGCAGACCTCGATGTTTCACCCAAAGGCCCGTGGCCCGGGGGAGCCATCATCGGGCTGCTCCTGATTGCCGTAGGCGTTGTGGGAGTGCTTCTTCCTCAAGCCTCATCTTCTTAAGCCCATCGAACAACTCACTCTAATCGGTATCGTCGTTGGCGTAACGTCTCGATCTCACTCATTGGTCTCAATCGAATGTCCAGCGGGCGAAGCCGGAAATTTGACATGGAAAAACTCAAAGGGCACCGGCACAAATCGCGGCCACGCCAATCAAAGTTTCGTGGAACCCGATGACCCCCACCGCGCCGACGAAACTTATTGCCTGGCGCATGAACCGTTTTGCGAGGATGGTCAACGGGAACTAGGCCGAAGCAAGTGCCAGCGGAGTCTGTGATCCGCGTCACACACCCGTTCTCCAAGGAATGACAGTCTTTAAGTATGGTGGCCATCCCAACTAGCGGATTATGCGGCGGGATTAGAAACGCCGCTGCGCTCTCCATTCCTTTGTGGTTGCTCGTCTGGAAGTTCGTGGTCAGGTGAAGAGTGGAACTATGTTGCTTCGGATTCACATCACGCCGCGTCCCGTCTCCGCTCGCACCGATCCACAGGATCGACGCGGACCAAATGACGCTTGAAATGACCACTGCTGAAGAGAGGCTCAACTCCGAGGGGCTCGCGCGCGAACGATTCTTGATGATCGTGTTTCTTATATTCGCTTTCGTGGGGCTGTCCCTGGGTGCTGTTGGCCTCTATAGCGTTGCGTCGTACACCGTCTCGCAGCGAAGACATGAATTTGGCGTACGTATCGCCCTCTCGGAGCTTATAGGAGTGATGTCCTGAAGGCTGTTTTGAAATCAGTACTTCCGGCCCGTCCTGGGCGGGCTTGCTTCCGGGATGGTCATCAATTTCGTGGGAGCCCGGTTGATGGAACATTGGCTCGACGGCAATGTTCGCGATCCCGTAATGCTGGTAACGATAACTCTGCAGCGGTTGAAGAGCGGCTCAGGGCTTGTGTTTCTCAGGCGGCGTCCGAGACTGGGTGGGTGCGGGTTTGTCTTATCTAGATGAGACACAGAACACGTCGGCCAAGTGCTACATTGGCAGAATGAGTTGGGAGCCACAGTCGCCTCAGTCGAGGTTGCGAGTAGTTTTCTATATCGCCTTAGTCGTGGGGTTGTTCTGGGTCGTGATTCGCTTTTTGATCAGACATTGAAAAGGTGGCGGCCGGGTTAGAGGTGTGGGTGCCCGAATCGGATGCCACGTCCGGCAGGGTTGCGCCGCTCTCGAAAATGGCGCCCGATCCGGGAGAACCTTCCCACACTTTGAGTTTCAATGCGTGCTACCCGTCTAGGGAACTAGGAATTGTTCCAGCCCGCGAGAAAGGAATGCCGAGCGGATACGACGGCATGGCGCAACTTTCTGCCATTGAACGCTTGGCTAGCGCCCCGATATGCTGACAATTCTTTCTATTTCGACTGCGGCAGGACCGTTTAGGACTAGTCGCTCACAAGCAGGGGTCTCCCTGATGATCTCGTCTCTTTTTGATTGATTGGATTATCCCAGCCTCCTCCAAGGTATGTACTTGAATCAGGCATCCCTCGGATTGATCGGTCAACCAACAGTAACCGCAATGCACACTTTGATCGACAATGTAGCCAGGCATGGCAACCTCTACATGTCCGATAGTGATGAGGTGGCGTACTGCGAAACGCTCCGCGAACGCGCATCGCGGTTGTTTCATTGCGATTCCGCGCAAGTCGCCATCGTCGCGAGCGCAAGTTGCTATTTTGGTTAGCGACGTCAGCAAGTAGGGTTGGTACCCGTTTCGTAATGTTGGCGATCCTGCCGGGTCTCCACACATCATTTCGCTGGGCTGCCCTCACGAAAGCGCACAAGCAATTGTGGTAAGACTTCGTAGTCAGAATATTGTGTGCGGCATACGTGGCGGGCGAATTCGGATCTCGCTCGCGCCTTACAACAACGCAAGTGATGTCGACGCTCTTGTCGAAGCACTTGCAAGAGCACGTGCGGGATGAATGATGACTCTGACTGTCGAACAAAGGGCGTTAGCACAAGCTTGCGGTGCGCCGTGAAAGGCGCTAATCCTCAGCGGGTGAAAGTCCCGCCCGGGAGCTGGTTCGCTCCACCCGGTAGCAATCAGAGCGGCGACAGAGGAAACGAAGTCGTCGGAGCCTCTGGTGTAGAGGGTCGCGTAGGCGACTTGGCGAGCATGCAGGCTGTAACGTGAGTAAACGCTGAGCAGGCCCCGAAACGTGTAATGCAGGAGCCGACCCACCGCAAGCAAGGGAAGGCCGACGCTGGTGGAACAGTACGAGCGAATGGGTTCCATCAGACCTGCCGGGGTAGTGGCGACGGCATGCAGGCAAAGGGGAATAGCAGCAACACGGGAAGCCCTAGCGGTGATCGTCGCGGCGGTCAACTGGCACCTCGTGAGAGGCAGGCTAGGCCGTTTGGGGTGGCGGAGAGGCCCGTACGAGCAAGGAAGCCGGGTAATGCCGGTCGAGCAAAGGGGCCTCAGTTGAAAGGAAACGCAAGAAGCGACGAAGACGGAGGGATTGGCGATGAGTCTATCAACCCCAGAAAGCGTTCAGAAGTTGCAGATGGCGTTGCACGACAAAGCGAAGGAAGCGCCCAACTTTCGCTTCTATGCACTGTATGACAAGGTGTACCGCAAAGACGTTCTGGCTTTCGCCTATCAATGCTGCAAAGCCAATGGCGGAGCGGCAGGAGTCGACGGCCAAACGATCGAGGACATCGAGGCATACGGGGAAGAGCGATGGTTGGACGAACTGGCGCAAGAGCTGAAGATGCGAACCTATCAACCACTTCCTGTCCGGCGGGTGTACATACCGAAGCCAGATGGGAAACAGCGTCCGTTAGGAGTACCCGCTATCCGTGACCGGACAGCGGAAATGGCCGCAGTTTTGGTGCTCGAACCCATATTCGAAGCCGACCTGCAGCCGGAACAGTACGCCTATCGGAAGGACCGCAGCGCACTGGACGCCGTAAGACACGTCCATAAGCTGATCAACACTGGCCATGGAGAAATCGTAGATGCAGATCTCAGCAGCTACTTTGATACTCTTCCGCATTCCGAGCTTATGAAGTCGGTAGCTCGCCGGGTCGTAGATCGAGCCATGCTCCATCTGATCAAGATGTGGTTGGAAGCTCCGGTCGAGGAAACGGACGAGCGCGGAAATAAGCGTCGAAGCACGCGAAATCGGGACGAAGGTCGAGGTAGTCCACAAGGCTCTCCGATCAGCCCGTTGCTGAGTAATCTGTACATGCGCCGGTTCGTGCTCGGGTGGAAGAAACTGGGGCACGAGAGACGTCTCAAAGCGCACATCGTTAATTATGCCGATGACCTTGTGATCTGTTGTCGCAGTCAGGCCGAAGAGGCTTTGGCCACGATGCGGGACATGATGGCGAAGCTGAAGTTAATGGTGAACGAAACGAAGACGCGGGTCGTCAAGCTGCCGGAAGATAAGTTCGACTTCTTAGGGTATACGTTCAGGCGATGTTACTCGTACAACACGGGGCGGGCCTATCTAGGTACCACTCCGTCGAAGAAACGGGTGCAACGCATTTGTGAGGCGATCAGCCAAGAGACTGGACGGAATAAGACCCTTCTGGACCAAGAAACAGTGATAAAGACACTCAATCACATGATGGTTGGGTGGGCTAACTATTTCTGTCTTGGACCAGTCAGCAGAGCCTACGGAGCTATAGAACGACATGCTCGTCGGCGGCTGCGGCAGTGGCTGTGTGCCAAGCATAAGATACGATGGCCGGCGACCAGACAGTATCCGGAAGCCGCCCTGCATCAGAAGCTTGGGCTGGTCCAGCTTCGTAGGCGGACGATCAGCTTTCCGTGGGCGACCTCGTGACACTTTCTCCGAGAGCCGAATGCGCGAAACGCGCCTGTTCGGTTCGATGAGCGGGAACAGGAAACAGAGCCATGCCAAGCCGGACTGAGGCAACGCGGGCGAAAGCCGTGTTATGCGCCACCGGAAGACTAACGCCACTGCGCCTGTTCTCGACTCTACCCTTCATTCGCTTTTCTGAGGGTAGCAACAAGGCGACGGAGATGATGTTCATCAGAATTCACACCAAGCCAGCCGCTTTTCTCTGCTTCTTTGAACGGGCAACCCTGACATAGTAAGGGTCCCGGAACGCAAGACGAGTTTGCCATGCAGAGGAGAAGTCGCCAAACTCAGAGTCAACGCTGGTTAAAAAAGGGGTTCGCCGCGGCCTTCGCAAGTGAATGAGTTGCTGACCCGGAAAGTCGCGGTGGTCGGCATCGTCAGCCCAGTATATTTTTGAACGATTTCAGTCAGGCTTTCCGTGTCGTTCCCTTACGAGTATAACGGTTGATCTTAAATGGTAGAGTCAGAATCGCAGTATTGGACCCACGAAGACTTCTCCCTGTGAGCTCAAAGTGCCGCCGACGTGAACGATGCAACCCGCACCGCAAATGAAGGCTCCATGGGGTTCGATAAGAAGAGGCAGCCATTGTGCTTGAACTTTGAAGCCGACGTGGCGACTTGGATAAAACCTGACTCCACCTCCGATCCCGAATGAGAAACGCGTGAAGTTGATCGCTGTACTGCTTGATACCCGTGTGGCACCAATACTCGCAACTACAAACGGCTTCGCCCACTTCGGCAATTCTTCTACGGTCCCCTCATGGCTAAAGTCTCCATGAAACTGGTCAATGATGACCCGTTGCCGGGTAGCTTGCGGGCTAATGTCCTCTGAGTGGAGATAGGAATCTTGTCTTGCCCAACGCATCTCGACAAGATCATCTTCATCACGGAGACGCACTCCAAAAGAAAGTCCATAGCTGGGGCTCGCATCAACAACGACACGCAGGTTCGTCCCCGTGACATGGGGCTCGACAGGGAAACTCATACTCGTGCGATACCCTATAAACGCAGTGACATCAAAACGTAATGGCTTGGGCTCAGTTTGCTGCGCACTCAGATGAACAGAAAGTATAAGGATGAAGAGAATGTTTTTGATAGCGATCTTGGCAATCTCGTCATCTTGCTCGTTAAGGTAGGAACATCCCGACCGTTTCCTCATTCTCCGAGGCGTAGCGCTCATTGAGTGATCCCATCCTGAATTCACTTTAGTAATGCGCATGCTCAGAGCAGTCGCCGTCCGGGCCGACACTTAACGTATGCCCTCGGTGCAGCATTCGCTACCTTCTCCGGCCGCCGCTACCCATTGAGCGACTGAAGTTCTGACTGCGCTGCTGCCCTGTGGCGCGTGCCTGCTGTTGCTGCTGGAGATTGCCGTGAGGATTGGATGTGGATTTCCATCCGTCGCCGCTGTTCTGAGACCAATTTCCACTCTGCCGATCATAACGGTAGACGTCGCCGTCTTTTCCCGCATAAATGTTGTTGGAGCCCGCAGCAATCCCCGCGCCGGTGTTTGTGTTGTGGGCAAATCCGCCGCGGCCAGCCTCAGCCTGGCCTGCGTAGGCATTGCCCGCGTAACCGGCGCCGCCGCCAGCGACGATGCCGGTCCTGGGATCATAGGCTACGGCACCACGCGCAGCAACGGCGTTGCCGGTGTAGACGTTGGTATTGGCGCTGCGGCCAGCTACGCCCACAGTGCCGCGTTGTGCGTTCTGAAAAGCGGTTCGGCTGCCTCCACCATAATTCCCTGTGTGGGGATTCGCCCATGCAGCACCGGTATTCGAATAAGCAGCGTTGCCCCAGCGGCCGTATACGTTTGTGCTCGCATAGCCTCCATAGCCGTATCCCCAGGCTGGCCCCCAGCAGCAAGGCCCATAGTAACCCCACGGTCCCCACCACGGATAGTAATACGTATAGCCATAGGTGTAGCCAACACCTATCGTAATGCTCCAACCCGTCCCCGAATTCCAGGTAGAGGCCATACCGACTCCGTAGGTGTAGGGTGCTCCATACCAATAACTACCGACATAGGGCGGATAGTACCAGCCCGTGCCGTACACAACGGTAGACGTTGTGGAAGATACGACCGTGCCATAGTAACCGGGGGTATAACCTACATAAACGACGTCCGGCGTAGAGCGGTACACTTTCACGTATGTGACGTAGTGGAGGGAGGAACTCGGAGGTATCGAGTAGATTCCCGCCGGAACTGAGGTTGCCACCGTCCACGGCCCAACCGGCGCTGCCCCCACAAACCACACTGCGTTCTCGACGGCATAGTAATTCTTGCCATCTACTTGAATGACCGGTGTTGCGGTATTTACCGCGTACTGTAGGTCCGTTCCTTCGATTTTCTTGAACTGGGGATCTCCATCGTACTTCACTAGCAATTGGGCCTGGGTGCGGGTTATAGCGGCGGTTTGCGGGATGGCGTTTGCAATCAGCGCTTCTTTGGCAGCCCCGGTACCTGCGACCGAAGCTAACACACCAGCTTTGGGGTTATTTTCGGGGATGGCAGCGAAGTTCTCCGGTAGATTCTTGCCATCAACAAACACCCAAGGACCACTCTCTAGGGATTTCGATCGGAACCACCGCCCCGCCAGAAGGATGTAATAATCGAGACTCCTGTTATCCCGAAAAATGTTGGCGCTCGAGTTGGTGACGTACTCCAGCTCAGTGTTTGGAATGCGATCAAATTTCTGTGGACCTTCGGTTACCAGCAGCTCAGCAGGACGCAAGGTGACATAGATCGACGGAATCTTTCCTGCTTTCTTTGCCTGCTTAAGTGAGGGCGGAGTAATCCCTTCCGGTGCATTTGCGGTCTGATTTTCCTGGATGCCCTTGGTGATCTCTTCCATATCATCGGGAATTTTCGAAGTATAGGACCAAGGGCCCGCAATGAGATCGGAGGCTTGCAACCAACCGTCCATCACATTCAGGTAGTACATGCTTTTCTTGGCGTCGAGGAGAATCGTGGCTCGAGTGTTAAGCATCAACTGCAGTTCTGTTCCACCGACATCTTTATATCGCGGCGGGCCGTCGATAAGAACAAGTAACGAAGGTTTCGTGGTGAAGATAACCGGGGGAGGATCATTGTTCACCTGAAATGCCTCAGGCCCGGGTTGCTGGGAATCGCTGGCTACCAGTGCAGCTTCCAAGCGGTCCAAAGCTATTACCTTGGTCTTCCCGGGCAGCTTGGTTTGCAGAAAGGACTGATATTCAATTTCCTTGGCCCCCATCGTAGGGAACTTAATTTTGGTGATCTGGAAGTTGTGTAACGTGACCTGGCGGTTGACCTTGTCCACCTCCGTTTGGGCGGTGAACCATACCACTCCGTATTTGGTTGACCTTTTGTTTTTGCTTTCCAGCGCAAGCGCTGCATAGGCGTGCAACTCGTCGCCTTTCCACGATTCCATTTGTGGTTGGTACATGGAGATCGTCTCATCTGCTCGAGTGGCTTTGCGGGGCCATGCATCGTCTACATGGGGAGCGGCTTGCGGCGCACCGGCGGAAACCTCCAGCTTCGGATCTGCGGGTCGACGCACGGCAGAGGGCGCATCCGGCAAAGAGTGCTGAGACTGCGAATGATCCGCCGGCGAGGTCTGAGCACACAAGGAGGAAAGGGGAAATGCAAGCAGGAGCGGGAAAGAGCACCGAATGACGGCGATAAATCTACCGTGCATGAACACAAGATGGTAAGCATTCCTATAGCAGCTCGACACTGACAAAAATTACAGGTCGGTCGCGTTTTGACCCGCACTGAGTTACAAGGCCCGACAATCTGGAGGGTGCATTGCCGCCGTCACAAACTCCGTCGCCTTGTTGCTTCTGTTGTCTCAGGCGTTTGCGCAGCACACGACTTCTGCGACGGTTCCGCATGTGCAGATGTTCATGGTCAAACAATTGTTTCGAAAGAACCTGCCGGTCGCAGAGTTGACCTTTGGCAAGCGGGGCGCAAGTGCTGTCGGAATGTTAACTCCGGGCGCTGCATTCTATACCCGATCTTAACCTTTTCAACAACTTGCGGGACTCGGGTGGCAACCAAAAGACCGCAACGGAAGCCAATGGAACAATTAGTGGACATGGATTGGACATTTCAGATTCGTGCCTTTCGCGACAGGTTTTTGAGCGGGACGACATGTAGGGCAACAACAAACGGGGAGCCCGTACAACGGTTTAGCAATTCTCTTTGCTGCCGTGATGCCACGTAATCCCAACCACTTACAGTCGTGCAGCGTCGGTGCGTGTAATCACGGTTCAAAGTGATTTCCGTCGACGACCAACTCTTCGAACTGCATGCTGACGGTAAATCGCCGTAACACTCAAAATGACCGGTAGGGATTCTGAGCGAAAGGTCTGTTAACAACAGTTCATCCGGCAGGAGCTCACCACACTACTCACCCGATCCCTGGAAAAAAGATGGGGCCAATGTGGTCCATCAACAACTTGCGAGCGAATCTAGGTCCCGTTTTGGCCCAACAATCTTCCGTACGGTGACAGTTACGAGCAAAGCTCTATTTCGATCGCCAAAACGCAACAGCGCGGAACTTCGGAGGAGGTTTCCCTAATGAAAAACATATTGATAATGACGCGGCCCTCCCCCTCACTGTTGACAGTCAGAGTTCACCTTCCGGCCCTCCCAAAGATGACGCTGTGCAGTCCAAACTGCGGAGCACAATGTTCATCGAGAACTTGCTGGGTTCGGTCAAATGAACGTGCTGAGGTCAAATGAGCAATTTTGACCAGACTGCGAAAGCTTCTGAAGCTGCTGTTCTTGACGGTTTTGAGCGGCCCTTTTATGCAGCATGCAAATAAGCCCATCGCCGGGTGGCCGATGGGCTTATCAGAGGCCCACAAGGGGCATGGTGAGTGGTTTTCTCGGAAGTGGGCCTCGCGGATTGTGTGCAACAACCAAAATTACGAGCGGGGCTGGAGGATCAGCAACTAGCAAAACGTACGGCGACTCTCAAAGACTTTTCAGAGCATCGCCAATCTCACAAAGTTCATCCCAGCCTCTTCTGGAGGCTTGGGATGCAATTCGCCAAACAGTCGGAGTTCAAGTGGCCGACGAATGGGTGTGGGCGTAAGGCGAAGTTCGTTCGTGCGACGCTTGAAGAGTTCGTTCACCCTGATCATTCGTTTAACTGCCCGCTCTGCAAAGAGCACATCGTCTATACGTCTTATATGTCTGTGCATATCGTCATTCTCGACTCGCGGCCAAGGTGTCCATCCTGTCAAGGTGAATTGCTGATCCAAGGCGGAACAATTCCGCAGTCAGGGACCGAAAGCCGCCAAGAGTCGAGAGTCTCAGCCTCCCGAAAACGTTCCCGTAAGTAGTTTTCCATGCGAGTCTCAACGGACCGGATGCTGGATATCTACCGACGCGCACACCCGCATGCCGAAGACGGTGATCTCATTGTTCTCAGAGAGTGGGGCGAGTAAAACTCAGATCGAAAAGCGAGCCAACGTCGGGGTAGCGCGAGCCTCACGCCGCACCCAAAGCACCACACTTGCGGCCACAGCGAGCACGGCAACGGCGCACGTCGCCCAAAGCTTCGCTGCCGAATGCACGTCAGGAGTGCATTCCCTTGATTTGGTACGTGCCCCGTTGATGCAGCCGAAATCAGCGTGCTAATACGAGTGCTGTCCTGGGCGTTTGCAAAGGAAGATAATGCGGGTAACTGTTGCAAAATCGCCTTTCACTCAAAATCCCGAATCGCAGGACCTAAACGCGGGCTCAACGTGCGAGGCGAGGTTCGCGCCTTTTTGCGTAGCACACAAGAGCCATTGTTCGCCACCTGGGAACCAATAATGATAATCGAAGCACGCACGGCGGTGGCGCATGTGGCTCTCGACCATTTGGATCGCGGTGAGCATCGCTCTCATTGCCCATCGACACCCGGCTACGTCAGTCCTCTTTCTCTGTTTCTGGGTACTGCATCGGCGCTGGGAAATGCGGCAGCGGGGCTGAACTAGAACGGCTCCTTCTGCTTCACCGCTTGAAGAAGTTGATGAGCGCAATTCGTAGCAGATGCCATGCCTAGTCGCTGATCAGGAGGGTGTGAACTCAACCTGCTTCACCCTCGTTTGCGGTAAAGTCAGAAACTTAAACGAGAGGCGTGCATATGAATCGGTCCCGCAGGGTGATTGTCCTAGTCTTGCTGATTGTGCTCGCCATGTAGAGTGTTCATCATGCTGGTTAAAAAGATAGCGTACCGTACTCATCGCTACTTTGCGGAGAAAACGCAGGGAGAATGCTGAAAGAACGTCTCATCGACATCTCGGAGATATCGCATTGCGAGGAATATTCAGTGAACAGTGAGTCACAATCACAAAACCGATGTATAAAATACTTCACCTGCGAGAGAGCATACTTGCCCAAGCGGCCTGCACACGGCATGCGGGGGCGGTCCAGGTTCGGTGACCCCCCTTGCCCTCCTCCAAATCAACTCTGTTCGTGTCATTCCCACATAGCGTAAAAACGATTAAACTAACGCGAAGTTTACGGCCCGCTGCGGAACAGCAAGATTCTGGGGAACGCTGTTCAAAGCAATGCAACCTTGCTTCTGAGCAACGAAGCGAAAATGCGGTAGCGCAATGATTGGCATTCGGTTGCAAGAACTAATAGTAGTTTCTGGCCTCAAAAGAGGTTAAAAAGAGGCTACATGCCTACCCCGTCAATCCGGGTTCTCGTGGTAGAGGATTACGCAGGCTTCCGGCGTTTCCTCGTTTCGAGGGTGCAAGGCAGGGCGGAGTTGCAAGTCATCTGCGAAGTGGCGGATGGTGCGGAAGCGGTTCAGAAGGCGCGGGAATTCCAACCAGAATTGATTTTGCTGGATATTGGACTGCCTAGCCTGAATGGAATCGAAGCAGCAAGGCAAATCCGAAAGCTTTCTCCCCTCTCCAAAATCCTTTTCGTAACTGAAAATCGCGATTCAGACGTTATAGAAAAAGCCTTGAGCACGGGTGCGCTCGGTTACGTCATAAAGTCGGATGCCGCCCGCGACCTTTTACCCGCTGTGGAGGCTGTTCTTCAGGGCAAGGAGTTCGTTAGAACCAGTGTGTCTGTTGACCATGTCAACCACGGTAGAGATGAGCAGATAACAGATGATCATGTTTCGGGAGAGAAAATCGCACCACATGGGTTACACAATGATGAGATTGTGGGCCAGCACAAGGTAGTGTTCTATTCAGACGATAGGCAGCTTCTGGATGAGGTGTCGCAGCTTATCCGATCTGCTCTCAATGCTGGAAATGCGGCTATCGTTGTCGCGACAGAGTCACATCGGGACGGCCTCGTTCAGAAATTGCAAGCTTACGGTTTGGAGATTGGTGCGGCTATTGAACAGGGCAGATACGTGGCCGTGGATGCTGCTGACACGCTCTCACCATTCATCGTCAATGGGACGCTTGATTCAGTTCGATTTCTGGAAGGTTTCGGCAATCTCATTCTCAAAGCGGCAAATGCCGCTAAAGGCCAGCGTCCCCGGGTTGCGCTTTTTGGAGAAGGTGCGGATCTCCTGTGGAAACGAGGTGGGGTCGAGATCGTCATGCAGGACGAAGAACTCTGCAATCAACTGACCAAGAGATTCGACGTGACTATTTTGTGCGGATATTCTCTCACCAACATTGAGGGCGGGATGGAGGATGAGGTCTTCCGACGAATCTCTGTACAGCATTCAGCCGTTTATTGCCCCTGAGGTAGCGGCGCCAATGCACTTGAGACTCAGCGTCAGTATAAGCCGAGTTGGCAGTTCCATGTTGTGTGTGCCGAGATCATGCCACCCCCGAAATATCCTCCGAAAAATATTCGCGAAACGGCACCCGGACTTCAATTCGAGTCCCAGCATTCGGGGAAGACGAAATGTCAATGAATCCGCCTACTGCTCGGACTCGTTGTCGCATGCTTTCAAGCCCGAGACCTCCTGCTTCTTGATTTGGGTCGAAACCAACTCCATCGTCGATAATCCGAAGTGATATTCGCGCATCATCGGTCCCCAATTCCACCTGAACGTTCTTGGCTCGGCTATGGGTAATGATGTTGTGCATCGTTTCCTGGGCGATGCGATACAGAGAAAGCGAAATCGAGGAATGCAATTGGTCTGGCAAATCACTCATCGTCAAATGAATCGAAATGTTTTTCCCACTGCTGAATTCACTGCACAGTCTCTTTAAAGCCTTGGCAAGACCTAAATACTCCAACTGCGCCGGATAGAGAGCGTGCGAAATCTCACGCGCCGTATTAGAAATGTTCGAAATTTGACCTGATAAATCAGTCAACGGCGTCTTCAAAGACTCACCGGATTCCTCTATAAGCCCATCAAGCGTTACCTTAGTCAACGCTAACGCCTGTCCTAGGTTGTCGTGAAGTTCACGAGCGATCCGGTGACGTTCCTGCTCCTGTGCCTCAATCAGGTTGCCGCTGGTCCTACGCAGTAACTCCTGGGTACGTCGCGACTCTGCCATGACCGCCGAGAGAAACATGAGCGGCACAGCGACCACACAAAATAGGATTTGTAGGGACAGAATGTTCTGCGACATGGATGCATTCGGGAACGGTTCTCGTCCGTGCATTGTGTACCACGTCGAGATCAGCGCGAGGGACAAGAGAGACGTGCTCAGTCCACCCAAACCAAATCTGGCAGCGGCCCACAACAGGAATGGAAGAGGAACATACAGCAACGCCGGAGTAGTCGCAGGCGATACAGCCTTCAAACCGAACACCACAACGGCAACCAGCACTACCCCAGTCGCTAGCAGAGCGGCCTCCCCGAGTCGAGCTAAACTGGCCTTCCGGATCCATGAAATGGGGTTTGAGCGCCAAAGCACGATCGGTGGGACAATCGTCAGCGAGGCCAACGCATTGGTCGAAAATCGCTCTAAACTGAGTGGCCAATATTCCCGACCCCAGCCAGTGATTACCACGGCAAAAGCATCCAGGAATGAGGTTGCCAAGGGGGCAAACACGACACCAAAAGCCACAAAGATGAGAACCCCGCGCACCCCGTCGAGCCTTCTTCCAGAATCGGTGAATCGTGTAATGCAATAGGCACCGATTAATGCTTCGCTAATATTGGTTACGAACCAGCCCGCCGCTGTCCACACCGGCACCCCGGCCTGTAGTTGAGCGACCATGTGAGCCGCAAGCACTGCCAGGAGAAGCGTCCACCATTGTTTACGTCGAACCAGGAGTAAGGCGGCCAAAAGAATGGCGTTGGGAGGCCAAAAAGTCGAATTCGGTCGACCCGCTGGAGTCCAGGCAAAGCCGATCCGCGTCCCAACGTAGTAGCCGATTCCAACGAGCAGCGCCGCCATTACGACCGGCAGGATTCGGTTAGCGAGAACAGGAGACTCGTCACTTTCGGATTCGTAACTGGGCGCCGTCCTCGTTGTTGAGAGCGCAGAGAGGAACGTCCTACTTATCACAGCCACTTCTATCACCAATTCTCGCCGAACTATTGCACTGAATCATACTTGGCCTGTTTATACCGTCAAGAGTAAAGATTCATTTTGTTCCATAATCAGAACAGTCTGAGTTTTGAAATTTCTTTGAAGTCGTAGCAATCAGATGCTCGGCTCCAGTCTTAATAAATTGCAAAGCACCGTCTATCCGTTTCGTTGAGGACTGGAGGCGATTCTTCTGTGCCGGAGAGGATGGGGGTGTAGGAATTTTCACGCGCTCTATATCTCTCCCCCGGGGGGGCTTTGACCTTCCCATTCGCCGCCATCTTGTATCGAACGAGTCTTAATACCTTCTGCCTTGTGCGAGTGAACGGCGACGGCATACTGCTCGCATTTTTAGCTCTCAAGCCAACATTGCAATTCCGAGCTTCGAAGTGCGCGACTAAGTAGAATCCTGCAGCGTTAGGCGGGCGAATACATACTGTTCCTTATTGAATACATCCATTGGCCTTCGTTAGATCCCCTACATTGCGAAAGGGCGCACCCTGGATGAGCACTCCGCCCCACTCCCCCGTGAATTCCCGAGCACGAATACTGCCCCGAGATTTCGATTCTTGGCCCTATCTGTTCCTCGGAATTTCTTCTGTCGGATTGGTATATATGTCGTCTGGAACTCACTCCGGTAAACACTAAACGCCTTCGCACACTATCGCTTGCAAAGAGGAGAAGCCTGTCGTGTGCAATAACTACCTGTCCATGTTGACTTTGCTTGTGGTGGCAACGCTGGCAAGTCTGCCTGTTGCCTCGGCAACGACCGTAACTGATGACGCTCCCAATGGAGCCATAAAGGCCGGTATCGAGGGCGTTGGTGCTCTTCCGTTGGCTAAGTGCAGTGCCGGACTAGCGTTTGACAGCAGTGAATCGCTTCATTGGGACCTTGCGGCTTGCCTTGACAGCACGATCGGCCCGTCCATGAACTCCCTGTTGGCGATGCTTGGATACATCAATCCTTCGACTCAACTACCGACTGGACTATTGAACGGAACAATGACGGGAGGCACCCTCGTGCTTGGACCGTTGTGCGGCACTTCACAAGCTTGCTTCTCGCAGAGCACGCCGGTCAGCACCAGCACAGTCTCCGAGCCTGGGACCTTGGCCCTGTTGGGACCCGGATTGGTCGGGCTGATTGGCTTCGCTCATCGGCGTCGCTTGTGCAACAGGTTTTAGGCCAGCACACCAGAGCCACGGCGGAACTGCTGCGCGTACTCGTGGAGACTCGAAGGATAGAGATCGTGCCGGGCGCTGGAATGAATCCAGTAGCTCCCCACGCTCGCGCTGTTTCTCTTTAGCCTGACCGAATCATGTGTAGCTTGTTTTGCCTTTTTGGCTCGCAAAAGACATCGGAGGGCGGACGACCACTTGAATTCGAGAACAAATCTGACAAGAACTGATTAGCTGCAACTGGAGTGTCATGGATGTGACAGTTAGAACTGCTCCGAACGGCGTCATCTTTTTCTTGCAGGATGCGTGCCGCGAAGGATAGTGTTCAGCCTGGCGGACCGCAGAATATACAGGTGACACCGCGGCTGTTGGTGCAATCATCGAGTGCTGCCAGCGAGATACTTGCACGATCGATTACAATGTTTTTCATTGTTGTAAGTTCCTGCCCCTGCCAAACGAAGAGAGATAACGAGAAGGCAGATCCGTGAAGGTGCTATTGCTTTCGATGCCGGACTCGTTCGAGCACATGCCAGCGCTCGCGATTCGTATGCCGAATGGTGCCTTGACGTCGCTTGCTGGCAATGTGGACATTCATCATCAGGTCGCGGTTGCCGATCTAATTCTGGTGCAGAGTCGCGTCTGCGAAACGATTACCCGCTTGGTTCAAGAATGGCAACCGCAAGTAGTCGGATTGTCGATCATGACCTTCCAGCGTCGCACGGCTTGGCGCATCATCGAGTTGGTACGGTCGCTAAATCCTGGCATAAAGATCGTCGTAGGTGGCTACGATCCGAGTTTGGCTCCGCAAGTCTACGAAAGCGCAAATATCGATTACATGATTCGTGGAGAAGGCGAAATAACATTTCGTGACTTGCTGCGCGCAATCGAAGAAGGGCGAAGGTGCGACAGCATCTCGGGCCTAAGCTATCGAGAACGAGCCTGCTGGGTGCATAATGCAAATCGTGCGCCGCATCGCCTGGAATCTGGCGTGATCCAACCCCCCAACCGCGACGCGCGTGCGCTTACCGGTTATACCTTCTTGGGACGTCAAGTAGATGTTGTGGAGACGTCTCGCGGCTGCACGTACGATTGCAGTTTCTGCTCGATTATTGCTATGCGCGGCCGCAACTTCTTTACGTACTCGTTCGATCGTGTACTCGCCGACATCCGCGATGCCCGAAAGCACGGAGCTACAACAATTTTTCTCGTCGATGACAACATAATGCTCAACGTGAAGCGCTTCGAAGCATTATGTCAAGCCATCATTGACGCAGGTCTCGACAATCTCGAATATTTTGTGCAGGCGATGACCTCATCGATCGCCAACCATGGCGAGACACTGGGGCCGCTGATGAAGCGTGCGGGATTTCGCTATGTCTTTCTCGGGATCGAAAACATACTGGAAACCGATCTCGAATTTCTGCGAGCTTCTTCAAAGAACACTGCTCGCGATCATGGACGGAGCAGCGGGAACGCGACGCTTAGGGCAATCAATTTCCTGCACCGTAACAGGATGTTAGTTGTGGGCGGGTTGATCGTCGGCAACCCCAGTGATACTCGGCAGTCTATCGAGGCCAACCTCGAGTTTGCCCGCCGTTATGTGGACTGGCCATATATTCAGCATCCCACGCCATACCCAGGCACGCCTATGGCAAACGACTTCCGAGGGCAGGGACTCATCGAAAACGAGCAAATTGAGGAACACGATGGCACCACTGCTGTGGTGCGCACCATGCATTTGTCCCCGGACGAAGTTGAGTTCCTGCGCTGGAAGGCGGAGCGCTGGATGAAAGTCCGGCACATCCCTGCCGTCCTTCGGCATGACCCCGCGTTCGTCATCAAGAATGCACGTAGCATGCTGGCCCACACATTTCGCGGGAGCTCAATTCGATCACTGTTGGGATTAGAAAATAAGCGAAAAGCCTTCGCACGATATAAAGCGTTGCGCAGAGCAGAGCGGGAACTTCTTTGAGCGTCTTCATCCGTTTCCTATCCCAAATTCGTCTTGGCGGGGTAGGAATAGCGGGTCCATCGACCGCACTTCACCGATCAATCCCCGAGGGATGCCTGATTGTCAGTAGCCCAAGTCTTTTGTTCTTCACGATGCTTCTCCTTTGCGCGTGAACACAGCGAGAGACGACGAGCACGCAAGCTGTCGACTAAGGATAGGGCGCAATTCTGTTAGAGATGCTCGGGGGCTTCCTTCCTCAATCACCCAAACACCTGCACGTATCCGACATGACCGGCGAAGTTCCGACAGTTACGTGGCACGTCGTTTTATAACGTTAACGTGATCGCGGTATGCTGATTGAAATTCCGACTCCTCTGGTTCTGTTAGGGGTCGCCGGACACCATTCTCTACCGCTACAACGAATGTCCGGGCTGAACGGATGTTCGCGGCTGCCTCGGCAATTGTCTTGGTCCTCGGGTATGGGAGAGACTGGGGAAGATTATGTCCGAGATTCTCCCACTCGACCAACTCGTATCGGGTAGTCATTTTTGTCACCTCTAATTCACGGCAGAAGCATCACCAGCACATCAGGCAATCACGCAGGTTCTCTGTGCTGCCAAGCAGTTCTGAACGCATGCAAGGTATAGAGTGCGTCTTCCAATGCTTCTGCTTCCTTCTCTAATGTTCCGTCGGCGTAAAAAATTTCGCGTCCACGGGCTTTTACCGCTTCTTCCGCTTCTGAGACTCGCTGAGGGAGAAGCCCTTTGTTGGTTTCCAGAATGGCGGCTTGGTATAGAGTCTTCCAGCGATTCAGGGATGGAGAAGATGCTGTATGCATGCCTACGTCCGAATGGAAAGAATGTTTTTAAATTGAAAGGGCTTGCCTGCTGCTCGGGATATGAGTCTGGCTCGCCATCGCCCAATCATGGCAGAAGTCAAAGTCGGACAGCCGAAGTTTCGATGACGCGGGGGATATTTTCTGCCCTAATCATCTAGTACTCCAAACGTTCGCAATCCAGCTACTACTGGGCAGGTGATTGGACAACCGATCCATGACTTCGCCCTCCGCCTCCAGCCAATCCTGAAGAGCAAAACCTTGTCTCTTCCCGTGTTGTTCGTATAGTTCATACGCTCGCACTTGGACTTCCTTTTCCAGCAATGGCTCCATTGCCTGTTTCTTAGCAAAATCGATAAGAGAAATCCGATTCATCATGGCCACTCCTTTAACTGTCGCCCTTTGGTTAGGCCCATATTCAATTCCTATTCATGAGGTAGTGCGCTTAACAGGGTTAGGGTCGAAGCGTATTGTCTTCATCTTCACGCCTTGAGAGCCCTGAGACGTGTCTCAAGAGCAGCGATTCGCTTCTTCAGGTGGCTGATGTGCCTGCGTGATTTCGGGTCGAAATTCTTGAACCACTCCATCCTGCCCCTGCAATCTTCGAGGGCATCTTTGGCCTCAGAAGCACTCATGCTTCGGACATCTTCGTTTGCCACGAGTTCATCCCCTACTTGCCATCTGTTTCATGGTGACCTCCAATGCTACGGCCGGATCGTTGTCAACCGCAGCAATAAAGGAGGACAGCAACCAGAAAGCAGTAGGCGATGCCCAGCGGTACAATCTGAACTGAAGCGAGATCAAAGGAGAACGCAAATGGCGCAAAAAGTAATTGACGTGGTCGGAACATCTAAAGAGAGTTTTGCTAAGGCTGCGGAAAACGCCGTGGCAGAAGCCGCCAAGACCGTTCGAGGTATGAAGTGGGCGCGGGTGGCGGAATTGGAAATGGAACTCGATGGTCAGAACATAACCCAATACCGCACCACGACAAAGATTTACTTCGATATTGAACAATAAGGAATGACCCGTGGGAGGCTGGGTCGTGCGCCGGTCCGGTATTAGGCACAGCGTTGCGTTTCGCAACAACTTAGGCCGAAGGGGCGGTTTCCCTCTTTTTCGCGAGTCCTCTAGTCGCGTGAATGTGTACGCTTCAGGTGTTCACCGCCTGCTCATAGCGGAAGGGTCGCTGTCACGGTTGTGCCTGCGTTTGTGGACCGTATCTCCAGATTGCCGCCAAGGTACCTTATTCGTTCCGCCATACCCCGAAAACCGATACCGCTTCGACCGCTGCGAATCAAGCTGAGCTTGTCCGAGGGGATGCCTCCACCAGAGTCTTCGGCAGCAACAAGAATTCGCTGGCCATCCTTAGAAATCCGGATCGCGGCGGTCTTGCTCCCGGAATGGCGATGGATATTGGTAAGACACTCTTGAACGATCCGGAAAATAGCGGTTTCCTTCTCGGCCGATAAGCGACCGAGATCGGGTGAAACATCAATTTCAACGTTGATCGTGCTCCGATCACGAAATCCGTCAACGTACCAGCGGAGGGCGGACGCGAGGCCTACTTCGTCGAGAAGAGGCGGATGTAGTAGGTGTGAAATTGTGCGAATCTCAGTGCTAATCTGTTCCACCAACACTAGGTTCTCAGCAATAGCATTTGCCCCGGCCTCGTCAAGCTTGTCTGCCTGAGACTCTACCGTCGCAATATTCATGCGAATGGCGACCAGCAGTTGGCCTACGCTGTCGTGTAGTTCCCGTGCCAAACGCCTCTTTTCCTGATCTGTTATTTGCAGTAGACGGGCCGAAAGATCGCGCAAACTGTCATTTGCTACCTTCAGTTCTTCTGACCTTTCGCTAACGCGCCGCTCCAATTCGGCTCGTGCTTCACGAAGTTTGTCTTCAGCCTGCTTGCGTTCCCTCAAGTCCTGACTAATCCCCACGATGCTACTAGTTGCCCCTAGTTCATCGAACAGCGGAGAAAGGGTCACCAGAGCAGGCAAAAACTCTCCATTTTTGCAACGCACTGAGAACTCTCCTGACCAGCTTTTGCCTGCATGCAAAGAAGCCATGTGTTGCGCTGCTTGCTCCGCAGACTCGCTGCCCACTGTTATGCTCATGATGCTTTGGCCAACGACTTCTTTCGATGTCCATCCGTAAAGCCTCTCGGCGTAAGGATTCCAGTACGTGATCATGCCCGCTACATCAGTCATGATGATGGCAGCATTTACCGCCTCCAGAATCGACATATCCGCTACCGCGACTTTTTCACGCATAGGTAGTTCTCCGAAAACTGCCCGCATCCACAGGAATCCCAGAAAGACACGACATTTGTCGTAGCCTTATAAAGAGATGATCAAACATTATTTTAACGTGGGTCCGGAACAATGCTGTAGCGCACCTGAGACCGCCCCGTAGGCCCATCTGAGGCAGTTGTCGCTTCAGGTCTTGACCTCGATGAGAATGAGACCACCCCTTCGTAATCTTCGCGGCATGTAGATTGCCAAGCTATTCTTTTTGTATCCGATTCCATGCTGCCGACCAATTCAATGAATTTCCTCACAAGTTTCTATTCCTCTCTACCGCTCCGCTGGTGGGTCGCATTGATCGTTTCTGCCCTCTGGGCCGTAGCGATCTGTATACGGGCTTTTGAAGCTGAGGATTCGCGGACAAGACGTGCCGAGCGGAACAAGAAAAACGAATTGCGTTCATTGGCCGAGAGGATATCGTCCTATGGACATAGCGTTCACCAACGCTATCCAACCGGGGACGTGATTGTCAGCGAGAAAGACTTGGCAGAAGAGTTTCGGAAGCAACCCGACGTGGTGATTACCGCTCTGAACCTGCTGCTCGATGAGCAGAAAGTCCAAAGGGCTCCGCTGTCAGGATATTGGAAACTTAACCTCTGAAGGCAGAGACCGACAGTCATCCAATTTTGCACGAATGGATAAAAGCCGATCTCGACATCCTGCTGACTCAGCCTTGCATCGAAGCTACTCCTAATTGCCTGCCGACACCGGGCATGAACTTTTGTAGCTGGAGCTAAGCGATGAGGGACGACGGAGTCATCAGCAACATTGAGAAGCAGGAATGGCTGAAGCCCACCGAAGAGGGTCTACAGAAGGTTGTCCACCAAGCCTTCGGGTTCAGGGGGCCGGAATCCGATTTAGGTGAGGGAAAACCAATACGTGCCGAACACAATGGCACTCCGATCCTGCTAGTCCGGCGTGGCTCGCAGATATATGCCCTTGCTGAGACGTGTTCGCACCTTGGCGGTCCACTATCGGAAGGCAAACTTGAGGGGGACGTGATCCAGTGTTCGTGGCACGGTTCCCGCTTCTCCATCCGAGATGGTCACGTCGTTGACGGTCCCGCCGTCCATCCTCAGCCCTGTCTGGAGGCTCGAATTCAAAACGGTCAGGTTGAAGTGCGGAAATCAAATTGTCCAGTCGCAGCAGCGCACCCGGCTCAGGCACGGATGAAGCCGCAACCGAATTCATTGCAATAATTCAATGTCGATGACGCGGAAGGGTGTGGTCCCCACGTTCTTGAGTCGATGTGTGTACGGCATCTTGGCACCCTCTGCGTACCTGATATTACCCGGCATTAGCTTCAATGCAGCTTGCCAATTCTTCTCGAATACCTGCTGCTGAATAGTTGCTTCGCTTAGCTGCACGGCGATGCTGTCGTGGGAATGGGTGTGAAACAGCGTCGAGTCGCCGGGAGCGAGTAGCACGTCCAGCACTCGCACATACTGGTTCTGAAACTCCCACCGATGATGCGGTTCCTGCTCTACGGGAAGAGGCTCATTGGATGGGGCCTGACTGCGCGATGGAGCGCCAACGGGAATTGATTTGGCAGTCACATTCTTCATCTCAATTTCTACTAGCTCCAGCGGGGCGCTCCCGACATTCTCGACCGCGTGCCTAGTGGGTTCCAGCCAGAAGAACTCCCCTGCTTTTCCCGGATCGTCAAGCCATTTGCCATCTGGGGCAAAAATTCGCACGACACCGTCGGTGATCTGTACTTCTGCCTTCGCGGGATGAGAGTGCATCTCCATCCGTTCGTGCGGGGCATAATGCGCTCGGAGAATCCGAACGTGTTGGTTTTCGAATTCAATCTTGACAATTTTGGGATTCATCATAGCCGCGTCCTGCGCACCAGCGGGAATGACCAGCATCGCGAACAGCAGAACCTTGTGGATGATGAACACGCGACCTCGCAATTTGCAATTTCCACTCAGGATACGCTTCTCGTGCTGTAACCCTACTATTATCGTATGGAGGGCATAGACGAGGTGCCTTATCTGGCAGTCCTAAAGGAGAAGTCTGATGGCTTAGAAAGTGATTAAGATCGTAGGTACTTCGAAGGAGAGTTTCGCGAAGGCAGCGGCGAATGCGGTCGCGGAAGCTGCGAAGACGGTTCGCAACCTGAAGTGGGCTCGGGTTTGTGAATTTGAAATGGAGCTAGATGGCAAGAACATCACGCAATACCGGACGACGACCAACATCTATTTCGATATCGAAGAGTAATCGGCGGAAACGAAAGCGGACTTGCGGATGCGCAGCTTTGCTGCCTTCGCGCACTTCGGGCCGTCCTGCGCAGGCTTCCCTGAGTTTTCGATTGACTAGCGTCTGACGGCTTACATACCATCCTACTGTCCCGAGTACTCCCGCGTGGTAATGCCATGACACCCGAAGAACGACAGCGCATGAACTCGCTTTCCCTCAGGATTCAACAGGAGAAGGACTATTGTAGGTTCGAAGGATTAGTCGGTGAACTCTACGAGGTCATCGGTTGCAAGCAGCGCCGTTTTTCGCACGAGCATTTGGATGCTTCCGGGTGGCGGCCCACGAAACCGTGGAAGGTCGTCACAGGCGTTGTGCGGAAAGTACTCGCGCCCATCTATGCAGCCCAGCCCGAACGAGTGGAAATCTCAATTCCCGATGCAGTTGACCTGTTTCGTGAGATTCGGATTGCGAACTCGTTCATGTCCCCGGACGGCCGGTCAGTGGCATTGAAGGCTGGGGCTCGCGTACACATAACCCTCGAAGCTGACCGGAAGGACACTGTTCCCAAACTGCCAGATGCTTCCGCTTAGCTGGAATTCATTCTGTTTCGGGCAACAGAGTTTCACGAGCATCAGGGTCTCCCACTAGCAGTACGGGTCTGTACTCCTCCCGCGCCGGAGCGGGGCACGGCTCGGCTGAGTACCACTCAATCAACGCACGGGCAATCTCAACCGCGCCGGGGGAAAAGTAGAAGTGGTAGTTTTCGAAGTGGTTGTCCCGGCTGACAAACAACGCAGCTTTATGCGGAGAGCCGTTCATTGTGAATAGAGTATAGAAGGCATCCTGCATCGCCCTTGCCTTGCCATGCATCGTGCATTCCGATGCTGGCATTGTGACTCTGTACCATTCTGCCGTGCTAATCATGTAATACACTGTCCGGTGACTGAATTGGATTTATGCTGGCAGCAACAGTGTTGCCGTGCCTGTGGCTTAGTCCCGACGCAGGATTAGGTCAATTACGCGCTTGGGTCGGGGTTTGGGTTTCTTGCTCTCCTTCGACAACATCTCCAGCGTATCCGCATGGCCGACTAGTAGCAGAGGTGTGTGTTCGTCCTCAAACGGTGCTGGAGACGGTACACCGCCGAAGTGCGGAATTAATCCACCAGCTATCCCGACAGCGTTCGGTGAGAAATAGAAAAAACAATGCTCAACATCTTTGCTGCCAAAAAGGGCTGCATTCTTCGGAGCATCGTTTATTGCGAATAGCGTTTCAAAATCATTCCGCAGTGCTCTGCCGCCAGTGTCGCATTCCCCTTCTGGGAGCGTCACTTTGAACCACTGCGGTGTAATCGTCCTCTGAGTCATCTACTTCCCGAGACTCCGCTAAGCCTGTGCCATTTTCGCTACAAGACTTTCTCGTTCGGCCAACACTCGCCAGATTTCTTCCGCTAATAGGTCGTAAACGAGTGGGTCGCTTTCGTTCATAACTTGACGAACGAGGCGCTGAAGCCGTGCTGTGGACTCCTCAAATTGGGCTGGCATTTGGGCTGGCATAAAGTACTCCGAGAACACGCTTGCCCATATGAGACTCCCGCCCCGAGCCGATTTCTGTGATTGAAATCACGCCGTCTCGCGAAAAAAGTCCCAGCGTATATGCATGCGCCAAGAGTCCGTTACCGAGCGAGCGTGACCCCGAACGACCCTGTATTGTCCCGCATGAGACCAACTCGGCTTAGAAAACGCCCAAGTTCGATGATAGGGCGGGACATCCAATACTTCCGCCGAATGGCACCCATAGCGCGTTCGTGCTCGGCAGGGTCGCTCAGGAAGCGGGCAGTCCCTTCAAAATTCTCACCGCCGATGGAGAGCTTGACCTGCGGCGTCTTCTGCACATTGCGTACCCACTGGCGGTTTACATTCGCAGTGCTGATGTAGAACCTGTCACGATCTAAAACGAACCAGATTGTGACTTGGTGGGCTTTGCCCGTCTTGCGACCCATATGGGTGAGCACCAACGTCTGTTTCCCAGCTAGCCGTCGCACTCTCGCAAGTTGTGTAGATTCCATAACTCATTCGGCCTACCAGCAATTCTAGTCTGCTCGCAATGACGGGACGCAAACCGAAGCACGAGCGCCGTGTTGTAAAATTTCTCTCCGAGACGGTCGCTTCGCGTCAGCGATGACTTCTGGCGCGATGGAGGGGAGATGAACAAGGACATCCTTTTAGAACTCCTCAAGCCCTTCGGTCTCTTTGTCTTCCGTCATGGTGGAGCCTCACAGGCTCACTCAACCAAAAGCGTGTCCGTTAGGTTGCAATCTGTAGGAGACACCCGTCGAACTGGCTACTGACAGCAGCATGTGGCAACGCACTGTCGAGTGTCACGCAAAGTCTATACCCGTGCCGAGTATCCATTCAGTGACACCGGACACAGCGGACTACTGCTGTAACAGAGCGAGTGCGGTGGTGGGATACACGAACGTGGCGCACTATTCAGAAAGCAAGCGGGGGTGGATGGAGGCAGGGCTTCCGGTGGAGAAGGCTGCTCAAAGAATACTTTCGAAGACTGAATCCGTTTTTGGTGCAGCCAAGAAACTGCTGAGCCATCCCTTGCGGAATGCCACGTAGCCTCACTCTTGATCTCGGTACTTCCAAATGCGCAACCCCATTTCGTCAGGAGCAATCCTTTGACAATTAAGTTACATCCGTCCTGAAACGATTCTTCTACCATCGAATCAAATCCAGTATGCGATTCAATAATAACGGCTTTGCAAGACCTGACTTCGATTTTTCACAGCGGTGATAGAGCAGCAACGCAGAGCACATGGGAGCGAACCTGCTCCCGTGGAATGCGGCAGTCCGGTTGCAAGCCCGGAGCGAAGTGCAGATTTCCCGCAGGGAAGGCAGTCAAGCACGTTATGGCAAAGATAATTAAGTTCTACATTCCGAACCGCTTTCAGAAAAAAATGGCGTGGGCTCCCCCGCAAAAACACGGGAAAGTGATCGAATTCTGCTCACAAGTAAAGAAGTCTGCCTAGCCTACGGGAGCGACAGCTAAGCCGTTTTTGGTACATTCCCAAACAACTGCTGAGCGAATCGCCTTGCGGAACGGTTCCTCCGCAAGCTGCAATGCGACGACCCCATTTGCGGCATCAGTCATCTAAATCTATTCGTATAGGGAGGAGTTGCGTCCCGAATAGACGCACCACCCGCGCATTCGCCGCACTGCTTGGCAAATGAGTAGCCAGCCAGCGTTGCCGCTCACGCGGATCATCGTTGGGGAGGAGATGTGCCATGCCCGTGTGCCATCGCGTCCGCAATCCCTCACGGAGTTTCAGACGTACATGCGGATCATGCTCGATGTTGCGGACATATCCAGCCTTCATTCCATGCTCCGCTACTAACCAGAACTGGTTGCCGATACGTCCATCGCCCACTGGCGTGCGGCGTGCCTTCCCCGTCTTTCTTCCTTTCGTTTCGAGCAAGGCATAGCCGGGCAGCGGCAAACCAGTCGCAAGCGCGACCTTGATTGGTGGGTTGAGGAAATATTTCTGAAGCGCGTGAACGATCCGATGTTTCATGTAGTTCCTCGTCTACCCTAACTATCGCAAGTGCCGCATCAGTCCGATGCGGCGACCAACCGCCACACTTGAGGCACTGGGTTGAGCAATGCACCCCAGCCTGAGATTTCTGACTCTCAGCCGGCATAGGCAATAGAAGTTGCACCCTTCAACCCAGCAAGCTAAGCCTCTGATGCACTGCCTGGAGGTCTTCCGTCATCAGGTTTGCATAACGTCGGGTCATTTCAAGTGAGGAATGACCGAGCATTTTCTGGAGATGGAAGACCGAACCGCCACGACGTAGATAATTCAGAGCGAACGTGTGACGGAAAGCGTGCAGCGTGCGAATCGGCGGTGCAAAGCCTAGTCGCCTACAAAAACGCTTCATGTCACGCGCCACGATGTGACGGTCTAATCGGCAGCCCTGTCTCGTGCTGAGGACTAGCTGATGTGCTTGCATCTCTCGTGTGTAGCGAAACAGGGATCTGCGAAGCTCCAATGAAAATGGCACCTTCCGCTCTTTCTGTCCCTTGCCGCGAACAGTCAGCAGAAGGTTTTCGAGGTCGCAATCCCCTACGTGAACGTCTAATGCCTCGCTGATTCGGCAGCCTGTGTCCAGCAAGATAAGCACGAGAAGGTGCATCCGCCGTTCGTAATACCCCTTCGGCTTATACCCTATGAATCGTTTGATTTGTTCAGCAGTGAACGTGGGGAGAATAAGCTGTGGCTCTTTCAGCTTCGGAATCCTGAGCGTCGATCCCGACCACTTCAGGAAAGCGTTGATCGCTCGAATACGACAGTTACATCCAGATGCTTTGAGGCCCTTTTCCCGCATCCGCATTACGACGGACTTCAGGTCAGCATCGGTGGGAGACTCTTTGCTCAGCCATGCCAAGCTCTGGCGATACCACTCCACTGTCGCTGGTGTGACGTTCGTGAGGTACTGGCGCTCTTTTATGAACTGCTCGAATCTGTTTTCCACGGCTCCTCCAAGACAGGTGATCATTTGGAAGAGCCAAATCGCTAAGTGATTGATGGTCGGGGCGATAGGATTTGAACCTACGACCCCCTGCGCCCAAGGCAGGTGCGCTACCAGGCTGCGCTACGCCCCGACATTCACAGCATTAAGGGGGTGCTCGGCCCCTTCTCGGATTCTATTGCAGGGACGCGAGATGGAGCAAGGTTTGCCAGCCGCCGTTGCGCCCGAGTTCGCGCCCGGCGCCGCTCGCTTCGCTTCGCGGGGACAGCCCAAGATGCGCTATCCCTACGTGGCTTTCGGGTCTTCCATGCGGCTTCTGGATGAGAATCGCTCCAAACATCATTACCTTTGGCTTTAAGCGTCGTTTGCCCCTGCCTGTATAATTTTTGTTCAGGTATGCAGAAGCCGCGTTACGCATTGGTCGCGTATGTGAAGAGTCCGGCTGGAGAGTTCGTCGAGAACCTCCGGCGGGAACTGCATCCCGATCTCCCGCAGGTTGCGGCCCATCTGACGATCCTGCCTCCACGGCCTTTGGCCGGAAGCGAGAGCGCGGCTTTGGAGCTCTTGCTGCGGGTCTGCGGCGGGGAAGAGCCTTTTTCCGTGAGTCTGGGTGCGGTCGAGACCTTTATCCCAGTGACCCCCACCGTGTTCATCCGAATCGAGTCCGATGCGACGCGCATGTGCGCCCTTCACCAGAAACTCAACACGGACGTGCTTCGTTACCGGGAGGAGTGGCCCTACATCCCCCACATGACGATTGTAAAAATGGGAGCCGAGCAGCCGGCGGAAATTGCGTACCAGACAGCTCGCAGCCGCTGGGAGGAGTACCTCGGCACGCGCCGTATCACCTTGGAAAGGCTCACCTTTGTGCGGGAGGACTCACCGAACTGCTGGGTTGACCTGGCGCCTGTGGTCCTCGGCAGAAAGCTAGTGCCGCGCTAGCTCGTAATCACTAGTACATTACCTTCCTCAGTTACGCCAGCCCAGTGAACCCGGTCTTGAGGTACATCTCCCTCCCGTGCGTTGAAAAGCGCTCTCCACAACTGTAGATAAAGATTAGAGCAGGTTTCGGTAATCCCGTGGAATGCCTTTGCCCACGCGGGTTTTCGGCCCGGCCACGGGGAGATCACACATGCAGATCGGGGTTTACGGATCGGGGTATCTGGGCACCGTGATTTCAGCCTGCCTGGCGGATTTCGGAACCCCGGTTTCGTGTTGTCATCCCGACCGTACGCGCATGGTCGAAATGGCGCAGGGGAACATTCCCTTTTTCGAGAAGAATCTGAAGGAAATCATCCGGCGTAATGTGCGGGCTGGGCGCCTTTCCTACTCAACGGACATCGAAACGTTTGCCCGGCGAACCGGAGTGATTTTTCTGGCGGAAGACAAGGCCGATAATCTGAGCGACATCGCGCTGCGCATCATCCGGCTGGCGCCAAAACCTCCGATACTGACCATTGTCACCCCCGTTTCCGTGGGCACCGCCAATGCTTTGGAAAAGAGCATCAGCGACGCGGGCCTGCAAGCGACCATTGTTTCGCAGCCGATGTTCTTCACCGATGGCTGCGCGGTGGAAGATTTTAATTGGCCCGATCGCCTCATTCTGGGCTCCGCATCGAATGAAGCGGTACAGGTCCTGAAGCAGATCTTTCATCCGCTGGTCATGCGTGGCGTGCCGGTGATCGTCACCAATCAGGCCACCGCCGAACTGGTGCGCGAAGCCGCGACGGCATTCGTGGCCACGAAGATTTCATTCATCAACGAAGTGGCCACGCTTTGCGAGCGGGTCAATGCCGATGCGGTCCACCTTGCCCTGGCGCTGGGCCTCGACAAGAAGATTGCGCCTCGCTGTTTGCAGCCGGGAGCTGGAATGGGCGGAGTTTTCGCCGAGACCGATATGGATTCGCTTTCGTCTCTGGCCGAGTCGCATAGCGTGCCGCTGAAGGTACTTAGTGCGGCTCGCCAAGTAAACCATTCCCTGGCCGAACGCCTGGTCGAAAAAGTCACGGCCGCATTGAACTCGGTGGAGAACAAAGAGCTGGGCATCCTGGGCTTGGCATTCAAGCCGAACACGAACTCCGTTGCGGGCTCCTCGTCTGTGCGTCTGGCCGAGACGCTGATCTCCAGAGGCGCGCATGTGCGCGCCTACGACCCGGTTGCGATTCCGGAAGCGAAAACGCACCTGAATGGGGCGGTCCGCTATTGCGATTCCGCGTATGCGGTGGCCGAGGGATCGGACGCCCTGATCGTCGGCACCGGCTGGCCCGAATTTCGCGCTCTCGATTTCGACCGGATCAAGCAACTGCTCAAGAAACCGCTCATTGTCGACACCAAGAACCTGCTCGACTCCACGCGCTTGCGCGCGCTGGGATTCGAGTATGTTGGCATCGGACGCATTTAGATTGTCGGCGACGAATTCCTGAGTCGATCTCTCCGTCCATATCCAGCGTCCACTTCCTCGGCACATGTCAGCGCAGCATGGCGCCTTGTGACAGACCATTTACTGAATCCCGTTCGCGCGTCCCATTGCTATAATGGATAGCCTGCGGTGGGAATAGCTCAACTGGCAGAGCACCGGACTGTGGCTCCGGCGGTTGCGGGTTCGATTCCCGTTTCCCACCCCAATTTCTTGAATGTAGGGACAGCCGCCTCGGCTGTCCGGGTCGAACGAAGCTCAAGTTCATCTTCCGCCGGCCATGCGGCCCCGTAGCTCAATTGGATAGAGCATCAGTCTTCGGAACTGAGGGTTGGGGGTTCGAGCCCCTCCGGGGTCGCCACTCCGAATCAACTGCGCAACCTGGCATCAGCTCACGTAGCGCTGGCCGCTTGGGCCGGTAGGTTTTCATCTGCGCAAGGTATGTTACACAACCCTGTTTCGGACGATCCGCCTGCTTCTCTTCGCGGGACAGCCCAAGAGGTCCCTACGTATTTTTCTGCGCGTTCATATGGCGGCGGCATTGTCCTTCGGATAGAATGCCCCTGCTCGCATGAAGCGCATTTTTCATTTTCGGGCCTCTTCCGCTGAACTCGGGCCGCTAGAAGAACGTCTCCTGGAAGCTCTGTGGACTCGCGGCAACGCAACCGTCCGCGAGTTGATCGACGAACCGTGCCAGGACCTCGCGTATACGACGGTCATGACCACCCTCGACCGCCTTTTCAAAAAGAAATTGCTCTCGCGGGAACCCGAAGGCAGAGCATTTCGCTACACGCCGCTCGTCACCCGGGAGCAACTGCACCGTGACGCTGCGGGTGAAGCCTTCCGCCAATTGCTGAACGCTAGTCCAGCCGGCTCGCTGCCCCTTTCATACTTGGTCGAGATTGTCAGCGAACGCGATGCTGAGTTGCTCGACGACCTTCGTGAACTGGTCGAGGCCAAGCGCCGCGAACTCCGTAATGGCGCCTTGCGTTCCGCCCAGGACAGTTCGCGGTTGAAGGACAAACCCTAATGTTTGCGTTGCGCGGTATTGCCGTCTCGTTCTCGGTATTCCTAATCGTTTACGGCGCCGCGTCATTGGCGGTTCTTTGTACATGGAAGAGGGTTTACCAGCGGGTACACGATGTTCCCATGCAGCGCCCCGGCAACCTGTTTTTCGGTTTGCGAATGTTTCCCGCTGTGCTGGCGATGCTCATCACGGCCGGTTTTGCAGTCCCGTCGTTCCTCCTTCTGGAGCCGCGCTCGATTGTGGAGCCGGTGGGAAATGTTCCGTTGACGCTGGGAGTGTTGGGCTCTGGGCTCGCCATTTTCGGCTTGGCCAACGCCGTGCTCGCGGTGCGGAAGGCCTCACGAACGGTGTCAACCTGGAGCCATTCTGCCGAGGAGATCGCTTCGCCTATTCCGTTTCCGGTGCTGCGCATTCGCCGCAGTGTGCCGGCTTTGACCGCGGCCGGAATTCTTCGTCCCAAAATCCTGCTGTCCGGTTCGGCGGAATTTCTGCTGAACGGCAACGAACTGCGCACCGCGCTGAATCACGAGCTTGCTCACATTCGCCGCCGCGACAACTTCAAAAAATTCCTGCTTCGCCTCGTGGCATTTCCGGGGATGCAAGGCTTGGAGGCCGTCTGGCTGGAAGCCTCTGAAATGGCTGCCGATGACGCCGCTGTATCGAGCACAGCCGACGCTCTCGATCTGGCCGCAGCCCTGTTGAAGGTCTCACGACTGAAAGCGGACGAGCCCTCGCCCGATCTGACCGCAGCCCTGGTCCATGGTCACGCTGCGATTATTAATGCGCGGGTGGAGCGCCTTATCTCATGGCCAGAGAGGCCAAAAGGGGCGCAGGACTTCTCTCTCAGCAGCATTCTCGCCCTCATGGTTCCGATCGTTGCCGTCTTCGCAATCACGTACGGCTCGTTGCTTGCCGATGTGCACCGGGCCACCGAGTGGCTGATTCGTTAGCTGCCGGTCAGAAATTCACCCGCACCCCGAGCTGCGCTGCAAAGGGAATTCCCACAGTAGTTCCCGGCCCGAAGAAATCTCCTAGTCCGCCCGCGGGGACGAGTAGTTGCTTAAGGCTGGTGATAGGCAGGCTGCAATTCGGGTCCGGGCACAGTGCAGTTGCATTCGCGAGATTGTTCACGGGAATGGGAAGCGCGGAAATGTCGGTCACGTAATTCGCGCCAGGATTATTCCGGTTGAAGAGATTGAAGAATTCGGCGAAAGGAGTCACGGTGGCGCGCTCGCCGATTTTAATGGGACGGTTCACTCGCAAATCGATCTGGATGTACGGCGTTCCGCGCACTTGATCCAACGAAGTCTTGACCCCATTTACCACGGCTCGATCTCCGTCAGGTGTAGTGAGCGTGAATGGCCGCGCGCTTTCGGCTTGCGTCAGGGGCGAAACTTCAACTCCGCCCGGAGCATGGAACATTCCCGCCAGAACAAAGCGGTGGCGAATGTCTTCCCCCGACGGGCCGTAATCTCCCGGGCCAAATGGGCTCAGCGGATCGCATACTCCGTTCACATAATCGAATAATTCACCCAAAACGCAGCCCCATGTCTTTGCGCTGGCGAGCGTGTAGTGTGCGATCAGGTTAAAGCGCTGCGTAACATTCCCCTGCAGGGCGATGGCGAGGGAATCGAAACTGGAGCGATTATCCGAACGAAACACGGCCAGCGCAGGAGCATTGGCATCGATGTTCAGCCCGCTCGTGTAGTCGTACCGGCGATACGAGTGATTCCCCTGTTCGTGCGTGTAATCGGCACTGACAGTCCAATGTGAGTTGATCGCATGCTGCAGGCCTGCGGAGGCATGAATCGCATACGGCGTCTTGTAATTCGGATCAATTACTGCGCCTGGGTCTCCGGGATTCAAGCAGCACTGACCGGCCGAAGCATTGTTTACTGCTTGAAACGCCGGCGCCCATCCGCCTTGTGCCAGATCGTTGTAGAACAAGCCGAAGCCGGCACGCAGAACCGTCTTGCCGCTACCTCCGGGAGCATAGGTGAGTCCTAAACGGGGAGCAAACTGCTTGCGATCATCGTGCGGTATGCCGCGGATCAGCGAAATGCTTAGAGCTTGCAGCGTGATGTAGCCAGGGTTCTCCGCCTGGTTGCGCCCGGACGCCGTGAACAGGCCGAAAGTGGTTTGATAGCGCAGGCCGTAGTTGAAAGTCAGATGCGGCGTCACGCGCCAGGAATCTTGCGCATACAACGCAAGGCGCTGCACGTTTTGCGAAAAACTACCATCGCTGGCCGGCGTGCTCGCCGCGCCGGCAGCGTAGTCGACGCTGAACTGCGCCGGATTCGCTACGTAATAACTTGGATCCTGCGGGAAGGTGTACAAGGTTTCCGCATCGCCGGGAAAAGCTCCGCCCAGCACTGGTTCATGAATGAAGTTGACCCCGAATTTAAAAGAATGATCCCCGGTCGCATGCCCGACGTCATAACGAACCTGATACTTCTGCTGATTCCGCAGATCGGGAAATGCGGTGATCGCGGTGATGAACTGGTTATCGCCATATGTTTCAAATCCGGACACGGTCTGCGAAGTGGCGCTGAAAGGAAATGCCAACGCAAAACCCAGGTCCGAATTTCGACGCTGGGTCAGATGTAAGCCGCTCGCGCCAAATACGAACGTCCCCAGCCATGACGGACTGAACGCGTAGGAATTGCTGATCACCATGTTCACGTAGCTGTTGTGGGTCAACAGTCCGGTCGAGGGCAGAGTGCCTTGCTGCACCAGATTGTTATGCGTGGTGTAGTTGTCGGAGGACGCGCGCAAGAACCACTGCGATTTCACCGATTGAGCCCAGTCAAAGCGGAGCGATCCGATGTAATCCCTGAAAGGCACAGGCGTGTTCTGCGGCACGTCAATGGAAGGGACGCCGGGAATCAGGCCGCTGGATGCCAGACGTGACAGGGCATTGAACTGGGCCGTAACTGCCGGGCTATAAGCGATGCTGGCGTTTTCGTGAACATATTCGAAAGACGAAAACATCCAGATCTTGTTAGTCTTGAGCGGGCCTCCCAAGGTGAACACGTAATTCTGCCGCGAGAAGGGCTGCTTCGGATTGGGAGCCGGATTTTCGATGGGAAAGCGTGCATTGAGAGCCGCCGCGCGATCGTAGAAAGCCGCGTCGCCGTGCCATTCGTTGCTGCCCCGCCGCGTCGTGATCACGACCGATCCCGCGGTTGTTCCTCCGGTATCGGCATCCTCGTTGGCCGTGCGCATCGCAAATTCCTGGATGGTCTCCGGAGAGAAATTCTGGAGGAATCCGCCGATGAAGTCGTCGGAATTGTCACCGCCGTCCACGGAAAGCTCATTGTTCAGGCCCGAACTACCTCCCGTAGCAACGGCGGTGATGCGGGCTTTTGTGGGATCAGAAGGCTCGACCGGTTCGGTACCAGGAGCCAGGTATGCGATGTTGGCAAAGCTGCGCGTGGCCAGCGGAAGATTCTGTAAATCCTGCCGCCCGATCACGCCCTGGTGCACCGCGCTCGCCACATCGATCGGTTCCGTCGCGATGGAAGAGATCTGGCCCTTGACCGTGACAATCTGAGCCGAAGCCGCGGGCTTGAGGGTTACAGTAATTTCGCGCACGGAACTGACTGCGATGGGAACCTCGGCGACAGCGTCGGAGAATCCCGCCGCGCTCACCACAATGCGGTATCTTCCCGGCAGCAGGTCGTCGATGCGGAACTCTCCGCGATCCTCGCTGTTGGCTTCGCGCCGCAGCGATGAATCGGAAGACTGCGCGACGACGGAGGCGTTCGCAACCCGCGCGCCAGTCAAGTCCTGAACACTGCCGCGCAGAGATCCGCGGGGACTTTGCGCCTGGAGCTGGCTGAGCAGAAGCAGGCTAGAGAGGAGTGCGAACGCAGCTTTCGTGAATAAACCCATGTATCAGGAAGGATGGAGCGCGATCCCGGAGCCCGCGTGAACTGGCGGCTGAGACGTGAGCGTATCTTGGCGCGGCGGGATACTACCAGTGCTCGTAGCTTCTACACCACAGGGGACACAGAGAGCCACAGGGAATTCCTCTGTGCACCTCTGCGTCTATGTGCCTCAGTCCGACCAGGGTCGCGGCTTTCGATCCCAGCGATGTTTCTTTAACTCGGCCAGAAGATTCTTATCCAAGGGCCCTGCGTCGCTCGCGGCAATGTTCTGCTTGACGTGATCCGGCTTTCGCATTCCAGCAATAGTCGTGCTTACCGCGGGATGCGACAGAATGAAGCGTAGTGCCATCTCTGGCAACGTCATTCCGGAGGGCAGAATCTGCTTCAGCTTCTCCACCCGCGCGACCGTTAGTGGCAGGTTCTCTGGACCGAAATAGCCTGCCCGCCAATCGCCTTCGGGAAAGCGTGTTTCCAGTGTCATCTTTCCGCCCAGGCTGCCTTCATCGAATGGCACACGCGCAATGACGCCGACGTTCATCTCCTGGCAGAGCGGAAACAGTTCGTCTTCCGGCGCCTGATCAAAGATGTTGTAGATGACCTGCACGGCATCGACCAGCCCCGTGCGAACCGCTTTCAGGCCGTTCCAAGGCTCCCACCGGTTCAGGCTTAGGCCGAAGAATCGAATGATCCCGTCCTTCTTCAGTTTCTCCACGGTGGAGCGGAACTCCGGATCGTTGGTCCAAGAGTCGTCCCAAACGTGAAACTGCAGCACATCGATGCTATCCACCCGAAGCTGTTTCCGGATCAGGTCGGCATACTTGAAGACGTGCTTGGCCGAGAATACCTCGCCGTACTTGTACTCCGGCAGCGCAGGCCAGCGATCGTTTGCGGGAGGAATCTTAGAGGCCGCATACAACCGCTTGCCTTTGTTTCGCTGCATGGTCTCGCCCAGCAGTCCATCGCTCTTGCCTTCGCCATAGGCCCACGCGGTATCAAAGAAATTGCAGCCCAAATCAACCGACAGCTGTAGCGAAGCTAGAGATTCTTTGTCATCGGAACCGCTCCAGCCGCTCATCCCCCACAATCCATAGGCGATGTCGCTTACCTCAAATCCCGTACGGCCCAGCTTGCGATATTTCATAATGGCGTCCTTTGAAATGCCTAATCAAATTCGGTTCTGTGGACCCCAGACAGCATAATCGAAGCCGCCCCGCTGGCGCTCGGACGAGCTCTGAATCCCGCTTCTGACTGCGATTCCCTATTCAGATTTTTCATAGGTCTGATCAAAATTATCGTGTCCGCAAGGCCGGCCTCGGGGTGTTTAATGGAGCTAGATCATGCAGAAATAGGAGTTTCTCCCATGAAAAGTGAGTATCCATTTAATCCCACGCCGGGCAAGAGCGAAGAAGAACTGAAGGCGCCGCCGTCCCGCTTCATTGACGAGAAGATCTCCGATGAAACCGGTACGGAAACGAACGCGGATAGCGCAATGGCGCCCGCAGGTCTGAGCAATCCTTTCTGGAATTAATCGCCGTAGTTCTCCTCAGCGCCGGTCGGAAACGACCGGCGTTTGTTTTTTTAGGTCAGCGGAGAATCGGCAAGCACAAGCAGGGGCGAGTCGCGAACTCCAGCCCCGACATTTCTTCCAGCGCCGGATGCAGCATGGAATCGCGGCAGGGCTCCAGCGTAATCACAAAAGGCAGCGAATTCTTTTCGAACCCAGGTTTCTGCAGCAGGGAATCAATGTTCAGATGATGCGTCGCCAGGATCTGCGCCAGCCGTGCGACGATTCCCGGCTGATCGCGCACGAAGAAGCGCAAATACCATGCCGTCTCAAAATCGCTGGACACGATAGGCCTCAAGACCTGGCTCGCGATCTCTCTTCTGCCGCCTGAGAAGGCCGCGGCCACAAACATCACATCCGACACAACCGCGACCGCCGTAGGATCGCCTCCCGCGCCTGCTCCTAGAAACGCCATATCGCCGCCGTATTGCCCTGACGTGAGCACCAGGTTGAGATTCCTCTGCACGCGCCCGAAGGCCGAATCCGATGGCACCAGGCAAGGCCCAACCTCTGCAAAGAGAGTGTCGCCCTTCAGATCGGCGCGTGAGATTTGGCGGATCGTGCATCCCAACTGTGCCGCGTAGTCGAAGTCAACGGCATCCACCGCGCGGATCGTCCGCGCGCGCACAGATTCCGGTGTCAGTTGCGTGTGCAATCCCGCCAGCGCCAGAATGGCCAACTTGGCTCGCGCGTCGCCGCCATCCAGATCTTCCGATGCGTCCGCCTCGGCGTAGCCGCGAGCCTGCGCTTCTTCCAAAGCCTCGCTGAATGGAATCCGCGCACTCTCGATGCGGCTCAGGATGTAATTGCACGTTCCATTCAGAATTCCGGCAATGCCGTGCAGCCGGTCACCGCTTAATCCCGCGCGCAAGGCAGGAAGTACGGGAACTCCGCCGGCCACGGATGCCCCGAATTCAAGCTGAACTCCCTTGCTCGCCGCTAACTGCAGCAGCTCGGGCCCATGACGTGCGATCAGTTGCTTATTGGCAGTGACCACGGACTTGCCGGATTCGAGCGCGCGCCGTACGATCTGCTCCGCCGGATTGATCCCCCCGATGAGCTCGATCACGACCGCAACATCAGAGTCAAGCACCAAATCAACGTCCTCGGTCCAGACGACGTCGGCCGGAACCCAATCCTGCTTCTTGCGTGCGACGTTGCGATTGCAAATGTGAGTGAGTTGCAGAGACTTGTTGCCGCTCTCGCACAAAATTTTCGCGACGGCCCGGCCAACCGTCCCGAAGCCGATCAGCGCAATTTTGCAGGCAGAACTCGTGTCGGCTCCGTTTTCTGGAGCGACTCTCGTCACCGTCTTGGAAGCACTCTTGGACAAACCATCCGCCTGACTGAGAGTGGGATTCCATATGATACGTGGCAGCGGTGCTTCCGCAAAATTCCCGGTCTAGCTGTGCTTGCTTGAAGAGTTCGGACCTCCCGACTTGGGCGGCATGCCGCGCCGACTCCGCATCAAAGTTGATAATATGGTGCCTGCCTGCTGCGCAACATCAGCGGGAGCATCGCGGATACGCTCTTTTACAAGCGCCTCTCGGTTGGAGCGCGGCGGTCTGCAACCCGGCAGCGGGAGGAGAAGGAATGATTCGAAAGTTCGCCACGGCTTGCGTATTGCCATCGCTGGTGCTGATCGCGATGCTTACCGCGGCCGCAGCCGTTCACGCCCAACAAACCCCAGCCGCTCCGCCCGCTGACCAACCGACCCAAACCGAGCAGCAGCCCCAAGGCCAATCCTCCAGCAGCCAGGAAGCTGCACCGGAAGAAATTGAGCGCCCCGTCAAGAAGAAGGTCAAAGGATATGAAAAGTGGACGTTCAACGTCGGGGGTGGTGCGAGTCTTACGAATGGAACGACAAAGACTTTCGTGAGGGGAGGGGGCGGCGTTGCTGCTGTGGGCGCCGCGCGCAATTACAGCAAGTATTTTGGCATCCGGCTCGACTTTCAATTCGATAATTTGCCCTTGCGAACCTCGGCACTGCAAGCCGCCCAGGCAACTGGGGCCACTAACCACGTTTATTCCTTCACTCTCGACCCCATTATCAATATTCCCGTGAGCAGCAACTGGGGCGGCTACGTCGTGTTCGGCCCCGGTTACTACCACCGTTCTGGCAAACTCGATGATTCCACGGCTATTCCAGGGTCGGCCTGCAATCCTTTTTTTCTCTGGTGGGGACACTGCTACAACGGCAGTCTGCCCATCAACGGCCACTTTCTGCACTCCAGTCAAAATGAGTTTGGGTATAACTTCGGCGGCGGGATCACCCGGAAGATCCGGCCGAACCTCGACCTGTACGTCGAGTTCCGATACCTACACGGCAAGCACAACAACATCACTACCGATCTGCGTCCGATTACGGTGGGGATCCGCTGGTAGAGGTGCCGTCGTGCGGCGGTGAGTTTTATTCGGGATTCGTTCTGTAGATCCACAGCGCTGCGTTCTGCTGCTGGAGTTGCACGAATGAGGAGCCGCCAGTGGCATGCTTGCCGGAAGTGCCTGCATTAGCCTCTCGCACTGCGGATTCGACCAAGCTATGCTTCGGAGCGAGCGAACAGGCTGGGTCGGTTGCTGTGGCGTCGCCGGTCAGCAGGAACGCCTGACATCGACAACCCCCAAAATCTTCTCCGCGGTGATCGCAAGTTCGGCAAGGTTCCGGCATCCACGATTCTCCGCGGAAGCGCTGAAAGGATTCTGATTCCTCCCAGATCCACTGCAGGGCTCGTTCCCGTACGTTCTCGAAAGTCATCTGCGGCAGCACTTCTGCCGCATGGCACGGTAAAACTTTGCCTGAGGGATTGATCAGCATTAATTTCTGTCCCCATCCACCCATGCAGGCCTTCGGATACTTCGCATAATAATCGGGAATAACGGAGTCGATCCGCATGCGTCCGGCAAGCCGCTTCTCCGCTTCGGCAACGATGGCAACGCCTTTGTCCACCTGCTCGCGCGTGGGCAGCAGGGCGGCTCGATTGGCGAGCGCCCATCCGTAGTATTGTGCGTGCGCAATCTCCACCCGGTCCGCATTCAACTGCTCAATAAATGCAATCATCTCCTCGAGGTGATCGAGATTCTGCCGATGCACCACCAGATTCACCGTGAATGCAACTTTGTACTTTCGAATGGCACGGGAAAGTTCAACCTTGTGCGCGTGCGCCTTCGCACCCGCAATCCAGTTGGCCGATTCTTCGCGCGAATCCTGAAAACTCACCTGGATGTGATCGAGGCCGGCGCCCATCAGCGCTGCCAGCCGCTGATCGGTCAGTCCTATGCCAGAGGTGATGAGATTGGTATAAAGCCCCGCACTACGCGCCGCAGAGACGAGTTCAGCCAAATCCGTCCGCGCCAGCGGTTCGCCACCAGTGAAGTGCGCGTGCAGCATGCCCAGCTTTCCTGCCTGCTGAAAGACGCGCGTCCACTCGCCAGTCGAAAGCTCCGACTGCGTTCCCGCCAGCTGCATGGGATTGGAGCAGTAGACGCAGTGCAACGGGCAGCGGTGCGTGACTTCGGCGATGAGTGCGAGAGGGTTGGACAATTTCGTACTCTGGTAATTTTGTAATCGGGTAATCTAGGCGCTCCGGGTAACGTTGCAAATTACAAATTGCCCCATTACCAAATTACAAAATCCCTTTCAGTAGTCCACGATCCGCCTGCGCTGTAACTGTTCCAAGAACGCGCTGATGTCACCTCGGATCTTCTCCGGATCGGTAGTTCCAAACTCTTTCTGCAATTCTGCAATGATCTCTCCGAACGTGCGCTGGCCATCGCAGCGCTCCAGCACCTCGCGCCCTGTGCCTTGCAGTTTGATAGCGCCTTCGGGATATAGCACCATGCGGTTCTCTTCCGTGCCTCCCCAGCGGCATCCGGTGGCGAGACGTGGTCGACTATCATCCGTGGGAGCAGGCATGCCGGTTAGATGCGAAATGCCCCCGGCGGAGGCCAGCCCGGCTGCACATAGGCGAAATAAAGAGCGTCGAGTTGCGCCCACAGAATGTCGCACTTATCCCGCAGAGCCTGAATGGCGAGTTCCTGCTGGTTGCGCGTGTTGGCATTCTCGTAGACGTAGTTCACGGCGTAATGCGCGTCTTCCGGCGCTTGCGTCAGCCGCGCTTCAAAATAATCCAGTCCTCCAGAAAGCCAGGGATAGTGCTCGCGCAACTTTTCCATGCGCAGCGAAATCAAGTCGCGGGAGAACAACTCGGTTAATGATGATGCGACCGCTTCCAGCAAGCTGCGCGTGCGGACGATGTTCAGGTATTCATTGACTGCGAAACGAGTGGCAGGGAGGATCCCAGTTCCCGCACGAACCTGATCGGGATCGAGTCCGGTCGCTTCCGCGAGCTTCAACCATCGCTTAATTCCTCCTTCGCTCGCTCCGTCTCCATCGTGATCGATGACGCGCTTGCGCCAGGCGCGGCGAAACTCAGGGTCGGTGCCACGCGACAGGATAATCGCATCCTTGATCGGGATCATGCTCTGGTAGTAATAGCGGTTCAGGGCCCAAGCCTGCAGCTGTTCACGGCTGAGCCGGCCTTCGTGCATCAGCAAATGGAAAGGATGTTTGTGGTGATAGCGTTCTTCGCCCACTGCTCGCAATTGAGCCCGCAGTTCGTCGAATGAAAGCAGGCGCTCAGCGCTTTCCTCTAGAGTTCGAACTGCCATCCATCCTCCGCGATTTCCCAACCGGCGTCGCGCAACTGACGATATTCTGCACCGGCCTCGTTCAGCATGGGATTCGTATTGTTGATGTGGATATAGATTTTACGGGGACGATGCAGTTGCGCCAACTGCGCCAGGCTGCAAGAGACGGGAACGTGTCCCATCTGTTTCGCAGTGTGGCCGGAGCCTTGAATTCGAATGAGCTCGTTATCGCTCCAGAATGTCCCATCGAACAGCAGCACATCGACGGCTTTCAATTCCTCTCGCAGAGCGTCCGTGATGTGCGGGACCGCGGGCAAGTACGCGAGACGCTTGCCCAAAGGGCTTTCCACGAAGATTCCCAAGGACGCTTCACCGCCGGAAAGCTGCGCGCGTTTCGATGGAGAGACGTAGGCAGGGAAGTGCTCGCCAACGGACAGAGCGCGGCACCTTACCTTCGAATCATGACCGGAGGGATCGGTAAGTGAAAACCACGAGGCGGGAACAAAATCAATCCACCTCACCTGGTCTGGAACGCGCTGTAGCATGGCAAAGATAGAATTATCTTCGGTCAAGATGCGGCGAATAAATTGGGTCGCGAAGACGCACAGCGGCTGTAGTTCACGCAAAAGGAGCAGGCCGAGCACGTGGTCAATATCGGCATTGAGCAAAACGGCTCCGCATATAGGTGATTGCCGCAGGCCAGCGCGCGGATGAAGTTCTGGCGTGGACTCGATTTGGGCACGCAGGTCGGGAGAGGCTCCCAGCAGAAACCATGAATTCGCCCCAGCGCTAATGGCAATCTGAGCCTGACTTCGAGCTTTCCCCGAAAAGCTTCCGGCGCGAAGCGCACTGCAGTTGGGACAAGCGCAATTCCATTGAGGAAATGCGCCGCCCGCGGCCGAACCAAGAATCTTCACCCGCATGCAGCGAGTCTAGCAGCCGATGCACGAAGTGTCCGCTTTTCAGCAGAAAGAAACGAGCTGAATCCTATCTCCTGTTCCGCGTCGAAGTCGTTTGCTCTGCTGCCTCAGGTGCGGCAACGGGTGCGGGTAGCGACTCCGAGATCGCCGCCCGGTTTCCGGAAAAGCGCGAGGGCAACGGACGATATCCGCTCCGGGTCCGCACCTTGTATTTCTTGAGCTGATCGCCCATGAGTCTGATGGAAACGCTGCGCCAACCGCTGTTGGGATTAGCTTTCGGATAGTAAGTCAGCGAATACAAGTGGGCCAGGTCATCGCGGATCGAGGCGAACGCCTGCTGCTCATCTTTCCAGTTTTTGGCAAAGTAGGCCTTTCCGCCCGTGGCCGCAGTCATGCGATCAAAAACGGCAGTAGACACGGGTTCCAGTCTCGCTTCCTGCGTGCTGATCATATAAATCGAGACGCCCGCGGACTGGGCAAATTCCGCGACATCCTCGGGCGGCACTACACTCGAATTGTCCGGCCCATTGGAAAACACCACCACGACTTTGCGACCCACATTTTGCGCCGCATCTTTCAGGGTCAGCAACAGGCAGTTGTAGAGCGCCGCCTGGTCTCCCGCCACGGTGGAGCGGACTGCTTGCAGAACCTGGGAGCGGTCCGCCGTCAGCGGCGCAGCCCGCGAAAGATCCCGGCTGTAGGAGTAGAAGGCGATTTTGTCCGCGCTACCCAGCGAGCGGATGAAGTCGCTGATGGCATCTTGCGCGAAGACAAATCCGCGATACATGTAGTCGCTGGTATCAAACAGCACAAATACATTTGCCCCGCTGATCAGATCATTGAAGGTCTGCGGCCGCTCGGGAGAATTTCGCGCGAGTCCCTCGGCGGGGCCCACATCCGCAAGGTCGCCAAGATTGCGGGCTGGTTCATTTCCTTCCGCAAAGGTTGCAGGCTTCTCCAGAATGCCATCTTCATAGATGGCGAAATCTTTGGGATTCAGGCCCGTTATGTAATGTCCTTTCTTGTCAGTCACAGCGACGTTGAGCTGAACCATGTTGACCGTGACGTGAATGTCCGGGTTGCTCTGCGCTGTAGCCTCAGGCCCGGAGGCGATGAAAAATGAGACGCAAATCAGAACCAGCACGCAAAATTTGCTAACCATGATTTAAGTTCCTACTCTGCGACCCATCGGCTGGCGGATCGCTTGTTCGTTCTTAGTTTCCAATGCAGCATGTATTCACGGACGTCCGGCGCTGATGGTCTCTGGGGGCTGCACCCTGCCGGCACGGAATTCATCCGCCGCTTCGTGCATGGCCCGGAGAAGCGCCGGCCAATCCTCAAATTCAGTTGCGAAGATTTTTTCCACCATCATCCGTGTCAGCTCCGGCACCAGATGGTTCAGCATTACAGGCGAGTATCCTCGTTCATCCGCCAGGCGTGCCCAGTACAGATTCGGCGAATCCCAGGACTCGGCGAGAAAACGATTCGCCTCTCCCGCGAACGGAGGCATGGGCAGGACGTTCAGCAATTCTGGGGCATAATTCTGCGCCAGAGCCGGATGCGGAATGCCGAAATCGCGCGACAGGCGTTTCATGCTGACTTGATCCGGGTGTTGCCGCGAGAGTTCCTGCAATTCCTGAGTAGCGCTTCCAATCTCAGCCAACTGATCCGGGTATTTTTCCCGGAACTCTAAGGCGAGATAGAACACATCCGCGGGCATGGTTTGCGACAGGATCTCGGTAATGTGCCCTGCCGCCAGATCTCGCTGCAGCTGCCTTGAGTGCTGGGGCAGCATTCGGCTTCCGAGAATGGCGACGACCTTGTTGCGCAGTTCTTCGCTCTTCACCGAGGCCGTTAGGAGTTCCTCTCCAGTCCGCTGATAAAGCGTGGCCGCATGTAATTCCAAAGGACTGACATCCCACCAGCGCGGCAGGACGGCGCTCGCCAGAAGTTCCGGCGTGACTTCCTTCCAGATCAGGGCTTGCACGCTGCTCGGAGAAATGAAGTCCTGTTCCAGAATCGCTAGAGCATACGGTAGATCGGCCAAGGAACCGACCAGATGGGCACCGCCTCCCGCCGGGGTTCCTTCGCCAAAAAGTTCCGGAGACTGCCACAACGTTTTCAGGCCGCTCACCGTATCGCCTGCAAAGTCATGCGAACGCACGAGCAGCGGATTATTGTGCAGTGCCTGGGCGCCGGGCGGCTCGTAGTACGCGTAATTCATGCCGACCAGAGTGTCTCGCAGGAAAGAAGCGAGTTGGCCCCGAGCTTCTTCGACCTGGTGTGCCGGGGCGGAGGTGGACTTCAGCAGTTTCGGCAGATCCGTTTTCATCTGCAGGTCGGTGTGATGGCTGTTATAAACCCCGGCTGCCCATTCCTCATGCTCGCTGTTGCTGAAGATCGGGCGCGGCAACTCGAATTCTTTCGTCTGCGCCGCTAACAGCATCACGTAATCTTCGGGTTGCTTGCCATGCGCCTTGTCCTTGAGCGCGTCTCCGACGATCATGAGCGTGTCCAGTGAAACCAGCCGTTGGTCATCCAGAACGGAGCGAATCTTGGCAGCACTCTCGCGATGCATCTCCTTTCCATCTGTCCCGGATTGCGCGGGGCCCGCCAGCAAATCGATAATTTTGTCTTGCGAGATCCGGGGCGATCCCGTGGAAAACTGAAACAGTTGAGATACCGATGCTCGTCCGGCGTCATATACCTGTGCCGCCGACCGGATGCCTGCGAACGGCCTGATCAGTTGCTGCCACGATTCGTTCAGCTGCGAATTTGGAATCTCACCCTGGCGCGCCAGGATCTGCCACATTCCGACATTGGCCTGGAAAATTCCCATCGCGTTGCCGCGGTCGCCGGCAGCAACGTTGTGCAGCCCTTGCGCGGTTTGCAGAAAAAGAACGATCGACTGATCGTCCAAATCCGGGAACTCGGAGAAGACCCGGTATTGATCGCTGAACTCCTCGAACTTGCGTCCCAGCAAGCGTACGGTGGCAGGCGCAAGATGGTGTTCCGGCGACCGCCGGGCGTCAAGTTCGCTGATCGCCATGTAGGCCTGCAGGGGTGTTCCGTCGCTGGGCGCGCGGGACAGCGCGAACATCATTCTTATGAGTTCATCTGCATTCTTGATTTGAAAATTCTGCCGCGCCCACTTTCGGGTCAGGCTGGAATCGCGCTGCCGGAAAATAAGATCGTTCCACTCCTGCAGATTGCCGGGCACGAGCGGCTGCCCGGAATCGTCCAGATGCAATCGGGTTGAGAGCAGGAGCATCCAGGGTGCGGGGCGGAAAGAGCCGCGCGTGGCGGGTGCGGAGGGATCGGGCGCACGCAACCCACTGTAGAAAAGATGGAGCCTGGCGGGATCAGCAAAATACTCCTGCTGCTTTCCGCGGATGCGCGACAGAACATCAAAATAGGCGGCGAGCCAACCTTTGTCCTTCGCCAGCAGCTTCGGAACGAAACTGGAGGGCGATGAGGGGCTGGCACCAACCAGGTCTTTCCACGCCGAAACTGACCGGGGTCCGCCGGGCACGACAACGCTGCCATTCTCAATGCACAGTTCTCTCCCGTAAAAATCCAGGACCGCGGCATAGGGCAGGAGCTTTCCTAGTCCCACGGATTCTTTCAATTCTCTGCCGGTGTCGGAATCAAGTCGCGAGAACGCCCAGTAGAGCCGCGCGATCGAGGGATCGAACAGAATTGTTTCCAGCAAGTCCCGGCTGTTCTCGCGCATGTTCTTCTTGCTGAGCTGTGTCCAGTCGCTCTCCGAGAACAGTACGGGAACTCCGTCGGAGGAGTAGGGATATTGAAACGGTTTTCCTCCCTGCAGCGTCTGCTCCAGCGCGGGCAGCGGAAAGCCTGAATCGATCGCGAGAAAAGCTCTCTCCGGATCCTCGGTCAGCAAAGTAGTCTCAGCCGTTCCGCAATTTGGCCGAATGCGGTATCCCAGAATTCGCAGCAGCGGACCCGCATCGTTGCAGCCTGTCACGCGAAGAACCATGCCGGTTTGCGATGCCAGCAAGGACAATTCCTTGGCCTGCACCACATATCGCCGCAGCAGAACGAGAAATTCCGTAGGACGGGTTGAGCCCTGGTAGCCCTCCGTGAAAACGTTCCTGCTCAGTAAGGGCAGCACTTCTTCCGGCTTGATTTTCTGGCTAATGCCCGCCATGCGCAGAAAGGAGCGTTGCGGTCCCGGAATGATGAACTGAGATGACTGGGCTGCGGGTTGAGAAGAGACGTTGTTCGGCTCGGAACTGGACTGAGCCGCGCGTGCGGGTTCAGCGCCGCCAGCGGACAAATCGCCACCCAGCAAAGAAAGCGCCAATAAAACGGAGAAGGAAACGGAAGATCTCACGGCAGGATCCCTTCGCGCCGGCGGATTTCACTTCGTCTGGAAACACGGCGCGGTAAGGCAGGGCGGTTCGCGCAGCTGATGTCCCCAGTGTTGGCCGAGGTGAGACCCAAGCCAGACCCTGAATTCGATGTCGGCAAAAATACTCCATGTCGGCCCACAATCCAAGGCTTTTTTTCAGGATTTCAGGAGATGAGATCTTGACAGCAAAAAATAAACCCTAAACACAGGCCGGAGCATCTGAGGAGTTTCCCCTTTTCCAGAGCCTTAGCTGGAGAGAACCATGACCGAACAGGCAAGCTCGGCTCCGGCTGTGTCGAATCCATGGCTGGTGGCGATTGCGGTCATGCTGGCCACCTTCATGGAAGTGCTGGACACTTCCATCGCCGCCGTCGCTTTGCCCTACATTGCCGGCAGCCTCTCCGCCACCAATGACGAAGCCACCTGGGTGCTCACCAGCTATCTGGTCGCCAACGCCATCGTTCTGCCCGCCAGCACCTGGTTTTCACTGCGCTTCGGAAGAAAACGATTCCTGATCGCGTGCATCATCATTTTTACCGTTTCCTCCTTCGCCTGTGGCGCTGCGACCAGCCTGGCCGTCATTCTGATTGCAAGAGCGATCCAGGGCGCGGGAGGCGGCGCGTTACAGCCTCTCTCGCAATCGATCCTGCTGGAGAGCTTTCCTCCCCAGAAGCGCGGCATCGCCATGGCTGTATTCGCCCTGGGCGTGGTGGTCGCGCCGGTATTGGGACCGACGCTGGGGGGCTGGCTCACCGACTCGTATTCCTGGCGATGGGCTTTCTATATCAACATCCCTGTCGGTGTCTTCGCCGTGTTTATGATCTCGCGCTATGTCGAGGATCCTGACTATGTGCGCGAGGCGAAGCCGGGCAAACTGGATGGCATTGGCCTCGGACTACTTGCCATTTGGCTGGGCTGCCTGCAGATCATTCTCGACAAGGGGCAGGAAGACGATTGGTTCAGCGCGACCTGGATCCGCTGGGCGGCTCTGGTCCTGGTTATTTGTCTCGTCGGATTTTTGATTCGCGAATTTCGCCACAAAAATCCACTTGTGGATTTGCGCGTCTTCCGCCATCGGAACTTCACCCTTGGCTGTATCTTGATCGGCCTGTTCGGAGCGGCCATCTACGGACTTGTGACGCTGCTGCCGCTGTTTTACCAGGAACTCATGGGGTATACGGCCCTGGCCGCCGGATGGGCCGTTAGCCCGCGAGGCGTGGGAGCGATTATCGCCATGCCGATGATCGGCTATCTCACCGCGAAAATCGATAACCGCTACCTGATCATGTTTGGTTTCGTGCTGTTTGCCATTGCCAGCCTCTGGTTTGGCGAGGTCAATCTTTCCATCGGCCAGTGGACCTTCCTGTGGGCCATCATCATCAGCGGCTTCGGATCAGGGTGCGTATTCGTTCCGCTGTCGACCACAACGATGGCGTTCCTGAAAAATGAAGAGATCGGCAATGCCAGCGGCCTTTACAACTTGTTGCGGAACATTGGAGGCAGCATCGGAATCTCCGTGGTGAATACCATCGTCGCCCGCCATGAACAAATTCACCGCAGCGAGCTGGTGCATTCCCTCAACCCGGGCAGGGTTGAGGTGCAAGGAACAATTCGCGGGATGCAGGGCTATTTGTCGGCGCAAGGTGCATCTCCCACACAGGCTCTCCATCGAGCCTACGGACTGCTGGCGCAAGACGTGAATGTGCAGGCGCGGATGTGGTCCTATGTGGACGATTTTCGCTATATGGCGCTGGTTTGTTTCGGGTGCATTCCAATCGTCTTCGCCCTCAAAAAGTCGGTGGGCAGGAAAGGCGCGATGGGCGCCGGTCACTGAGGGCGTTTATTTTTAGCTTGACATATGCCTATATAGGAATATATTCGACTCATGGCGAGGGCCGCTACCACTTCCGACGCTTTCAACGCGGTGGCCGAGCCGCGGCGGCGAGAGATCCTGGATCACCTGGCGTCCGGAGAGCATTCCGTGAACGACCTGGTGCTCCAGCTCAGACTTGAGCAACCGTCGGTCTCGAAGCATTTACGTGTGTTGCGGGATGTGGGATTGGTGCGGGTGCGCCGTCATGGAAGGCAAATGTTCTATCAGGCAAATGCCGAGGGCATCCGTCCTCTGCATGAGTGGACGAAGACTTTCGAGCGGCTTTGGGCGCATCAGTTGACGCGCGTCAAAGAGCGCGCCGAACAGAAGGCCAAGGATTCCAGCGGGGATTGAAGAGCCGGCGCACCGATCTTTCATGGTGCGCGTTAGTCAGGTGATCGGGCCTTCGGCCCGATCAAACCAGAAATAAAAGATTTCGAGGAGGAAAATATGAGCATGACTGCAACGCTACCCGGAATTGAGAGCCTGACGTTGATCGTCACGCAAGAGATCCACGTGAAGGCTTCACTAGAGACAGCGTTCGAGGCGCTACTGGAACAAATTGGCCCGGAGAATGAGAGCCCCGAACAGAAAATGCCGATGATCCTGGAGGCGTGGCCTGGCGGCAGATGGTACCGCGACCTGGGCGATGACAACGGCCACCTCTGGGGACATGTGCAGTCCATCAAGCGTCCGATCCTGCTGGAGATCAGTGGTCCGCTGTTCATGTCGTACGCGGTCGCGAACAACCTGCAGTACCGGCTCAGCGAAGAACCGGGAGGAACACTGATCCGGTTTCACCACAAGGCCTTTGGCGTGATTCAGGACGAGCACCGGCGCGGCGTGAATCGCGGCTGGACCAGCATGAACGAGCGTATCCGGCAGCGCGCCGAAGCAAAGAAGTAAGGAGGCCGTATGTGTCCAGCATGTGTGGCGTCGGCAGGACTGGTCGTGGGTAGCGTGGTTTCCACGGGTGGAGTGACCGCCTTCATCACCAGGCTCCTGCGAAAAAAGAAAACCAACGATCTTAAAGCGAAGAGAAATGATTTATGTCGACAGCGACCATGGAGAAAAACACACATAAGGTTGTCAGCCCGGCGGAATGGCTTGCAGCCCGTAAGGAATTCCTGAAAAAAGAAAAAGAGTTCACCCATCTGCGCGATGAACTCAGCCGAGAAAGACGCGAATTGCCCTGGGAGAGAGTTGCAAAGAACTACGTCTTCGAGGGACCGGGCGGCGCCGCGACTCTCGCCGATCTGTTCGACGGCCGCAGCCAGCTCGTCGTCTATCACTTCATGTTTGGCCCGGGCTGGAAAGAAGGATGTCCGAGTTGTTCATACCTGGCGGACTCCTTCGATGCCGCCAGATTACACATGGCTCAGCGGGACACCACGCTCGCGGTGGTTTCGCGAGCAACCTTGCCGGAGATCGAAGCCTTCAAGAAACGCATGGGCTGGCAGTTCCCTTGGGTCTCTTCCTTCGGAACCGATTTTAATTACGACTTTCACGTGTCGTTCTCGAAAGAAGAGATCGCAGCTGGCAACGCTTACTACAACTTCGGCACGCAAGGCTTTCCCTCTGAAGAAGGTCCGGGTCTGAGCGCGTTCTACAAGCGCGGTGAAGAGATCTTTCACACCTATTCCACTTACGCACGTGGGCTCGACATTTTGCTTCCCACTTACAATTTTTTGGACATGACGGCGAAAGGACGCGATGAAGATTCGTTGTCCTATCCCATGGCTTGGGTTCGGCATCACGACCGATACAGTGATGGAAAGATGATCGACCTCAAGAAGCTGACGAGGACCTCCGCTTAAACATGACCGGACAGCCCATGGCGGCCGTCCCTACATTGAAGAAGGAGAATGAGAATGGCGACAATGGTGGAACAGGACTCTATAGTGCAGGCAGCTGTAGCTGAATTTCGTGAAGAAGCAGGCATCACTAAGCGAGTGCTCGATCGCGTACCCGGCGATAAGTTGACTTGGAAGCCGCACGAGAAATCGATGTCGCTGGGCCAGTTGGCCTTGCATGTCGCGACCGTTCCCGGCAGTCTGGCGCGCATTCTGCAAGGTGACAGCTTTGACGCGGCCCAGGCATCGTTTGTACCCGCGCAGCCGATGAATCGGGAAGAAATATTTGTGGCCTACGACCAGAGTCTGCGAGACGCAGAGCAGTTTCTCTCGGACTTAACGCCGCAACGGGCCAGCGCGATGTGGCACTTGCGGAAAGGGGACGAGGAGCTATTCGCCAAGCCGCGCATCGAGGTCGTGCGCACCATTATGCTGAATCACTGGTATCACCACCGCGGCCAGTTGTCGGTTTATTTGCGACTGCTCGAGATTCCAGTACCGGTAATCTACGGCCGCAGCGCAGACGAAGACCCGTTTGCCTGAGAAGATCGCGGATCTACCCGCGCATAGAGTCCCGGACGCCTTCGTCCGGGCTCTTCTCTTTCCGGCATAGTGTCAGTTCATGTCGCGCATCGAGCATGCCCCCGGCCCGCGCGGATCGCCGCAGGATCCGCATGCCCCGGCGGGCGCGGCCGACGGCGATGAACCCTTGGCCGATACGGCAAAAACCGAGAGCTGTGGTGCGAGCTTTTTGGTGTGGCACTTCGGGCACTCCGCCTTTTCTTTTCCGTAGACGAGCGCCTCAAACTGGTGATGGCATTCCTTGCAGATGTATTCGAAGATGGGCATGGGAACTCTCGCTCAATATTAGAATAGATTCGTGGGGAGTTCGCAAATTTCAAAAGCTGAGGCGCCTGGCATTCGGGAGGACCGGCCTGCATTTCGCCCCAGGCGATGGCTGCGTGGCGGTCACGTACAGACGCTCGCGGCTTTCCTGCTGTCGCGCAGGATTCACCTGCCCACTCCGGAAGAACGGCTGGTCGAAGTCGCTGCCGGCGTTCAAGTCCGCTGCTGGTGCTACTGGCAGCCGCAGAATCGAGAGCAGGCACTCACGCTCATTGTCGTGCACGGCCTAGAGGGCTCCACCGAATCCCAATACATGACGGGCGTAGGGCGCAATGCGCTGGCCGCGGACATGAACGTAGTACTCATGAACCAGCGCAACTGCGGCGGCATGGATCAGTGCGCGCCCACACTCTACAATTCCAGCCTCTCTTCCGATATCGCCGCCGTGGCGCGCCACATCCTGGAGAAAGATGGCGTCTCCCGCTTCGCTTTAATTGGATTCTCCATGGGCGGAAACCTAGTGCTGAAACTGGCGGGCGAGTGGGGAAGCGAAGCGCCCCCGCAATTGCGAGGCGTTGCGGCGGTTTGTCCGGCAATGGACCTGGCTGCATCGGCGGACGCGCTGCATGAGCCGGCGAACCGGCTTTACGAGTACTACTTTCTACTACAGCTTTTCCGCCGCATGCGCCGGAAGGCCAAACATTTCCCCGGGTTCCTCGATTTGTCCCGCTTGCGCGGGGTGAGAAGCCTGCGGCAGTTCGATGACCGGATCACGGCGTATTACTGCGGATTCACGGGGGCCGACGACTACTATGCGCGCGCCGCGGCCGCCAACGTAGTAGATCGCATTGCCGTCCCGACGCTGATTATCCACGCCGCCAATGACCCATTCATTCGCCTGCGTCCCGAGACCCGCGAACGTATCCTGCTTAACCCGAATATCACATTCGTTGAGTCAGCCGACGGCGGCCACTGCGCATTCATAGGCGCTCGCAACGGCGATCCAAATGACGACGGCCGCTGGGCGGAGAAAGAAGTAGTAGAGTTCGCCCGCAAGGTGGCCGTGCCCATGTAGGGACAGCCGCCACTTTTCCGTCGAGCGCAGCTCGACGATGTTCTCACTCGCCGGGCCGAATTTCAGAGGCGATTGTCGTTACGCGACGCCCGGCGCTGTGACTGCCGTGCTCTTCCGCAACCTCTGCCTCCATCCGTTCGCATGCGTGCGGATGTATGCCAGCACTAACATCGCCCCAGCTATGACGGCCAAACCTCCGGTGGCCCCGGCAATTCCCTGCGCGTGCTTGGGCAGGATCGAAACCCGTCCATACACGAATTCAATGTGCACCCAGTACACCAGCAGAGACGCCTGCCCCAACTGGATCACCGGGCTGAAGCCCCACCGGGCCGCACCCCAGCGGCACCATGCATACGTCCCGCATAGGATCAGCATCAGCATGCCAAGTCGAATCAGGAAAAATTCAGGGCTGGTATGCCAATAGTCGTACACGGGATAGAGTTTGACCGGGAGCCGGTCCAGCCAGCGCGAAAACAATACCAGCGCTACTCCAACAACTCCGAGGGCCATGAATCCCTTCACTTCTCGAGCTCGCATCCACGCGCTCTGCAAAAGGAATCCGACAGCCAGTCCGGCGAACGCGAACGCGCTCCAAGGAAAAATTGGAAAAAGCCAAGCTTGCGGCTTGCCCAGGTTGTGAACACCGTTGATGTAAGACTCGAGCGGCCACGGCAACCAGTCCGGGCGCCAGGTTGTCCAGAGCAGAGGCGTCAGCAGTGAGATCAGCAGCGCCATGCCGGACGCTGCGAGCATGAAACTCGTATGGTGATATCGACCCAAGCCCTGCCGCGCTCCGCCTGCATCGCTCGCCGATCCTGGCCCAATCCACAGATTCACCACCCAGCAGACCACTCCCATCAACATCATCGATACGCCGATGGTATTGAGGATATCGACGCGGAGCAGGTCGCTTTTCGGCGCCCATCCCCAGGAGATCACGAACTCCTGAACCCGGAACAGCAGGCCCAAGCCCAAGATCTCGGCGCCGCGCAGGATCGTGGTCCGGGCGATTTGCCCCGGCGGCAGATTCTTTTGCCGCAATCGTTCGGTAACAAGTGCAAAGGAAATTCCGGCCACAAAAAGAAAAAGCGGGGCCGGAAACGTCCCTCCCAGCTGCGAATACATAAAAAAACGGCTCTGCCGGGCCGATCCGCCCAGCCACGAGTCATAGCAATGGGTCTGAAACATCAGCAGGCAGGCGAGTCCCCGAATCCAATCGATGTAAGCAAGCCGCGTTTTTGGCGCTGCGGACGGAGCCATGGGCAGGTTCGCACGGCAGTATACGGCAGACCCGGAGAAGATGTAGGGACAGCCGCCATCGGCTGTCAAGGTTTACGGGCACCCCGCCGGCTCGCTTCGCTTCGCTGGGACAGCCTGAGAGGCTGTCCCTACACGTTCTAAGCCGCAAGTAACGTAAATCGCAGGTAACTTTATGTCCCCCATACAACCTGAACGGTCGGGACTTGATCGAACAGGGGATAAGCCGTGTAAGCTATTGAATCTCAGCTTTTAGCATTGCGCAGGGGTGCGTATGTCGAAGAGTAGGGTCCTGGTTTGTCTGCTGCTCACGGTAATGGTTGTTTCCGGCATTCGGCTACGCGGCCGTTGCCGACCGGATTGCCGGCGATCTGGCCAATGGGCCAAAAGTCCCTCTGCGTGGCAACGTGCACGGCCTGGCGCGGCCGGAATTCGATCTGGGACGCGCCGATGGCAGCCGCCCCCTTCAGGGAGTCTCGTTAGCATTCCGCCCCTCGCCCGCGCAGCAGAAGGATCTGGATCGCTTCCTGGCAGAGCTCGCAAATCCCAAGTCCCCGAACTTTCACAAGTATCTGACACCCGCGCAATTTGGCGAACGTTTCGGCCTAAGCCTCAATGACATCGCCAAGGTCACCAACTGGCTGCAGTCCCAGGGCTTCATCAATATTCAAGTGGCGAACGGGCGCAATCAGATCTCGTTTGACGGCAACGTTGGACAGATCGAATCGGCCTTCTCGCTCGAGATGCACAATTATGCGGTCGACGGCGCAGTTCATCTGGCGAATGCGGGAGAGCCCGCCATCCCGGCCGCACTGGCGGGAACGGTAATTGGTTTGGGATCGCTGAATGACTTCGCGCCCAAACCGCGCGCCAAGATTCAGTCGCACCTGACTTCCTTCGTTAGCGGGAATCACTTTCTCACGCCGGCAGACTTTGCGACCATTTACAACATCAACCCCTTATATTCGGCAGGCGCGGATGGTACCGGGCAGAAGATCGCCGTTATCGGGCAGAGCACGGTCAGCACCACCGATCTCAATAAGTTCCGCAGCGCCGCAGGGCTTACCCGCCAGCACGGTCACCATGACGTTTCCGCACGGAACGGCGGCAAATGCGCAGGCGACGAGGGCGAATCGGATCTGGATATCGAATGGTCCGGCGGGGTTGCCAAAGAAGCGCGCAGATAATTTTCGTCTATGCCGGACTGGTGTCCCGGAGACAAGTGCCCAAGCCGCAGCAACAATGTTTGGACCGCATTGCAGTACGCAGTGGACCACAAAGTAGCTCCGTTTCATCAGCACCAGCTACGGGTTTTGCGAATCAGGCGTGGGAAGTGCGTTTGCTCTGCAGGTTCAGGCATGGGCCAAGCAGGCAATCACGCAGGGCCAGACCATTGTTGCAGCTTCCGGTGATGCGGGCGCCGCTGATTGCGAATCCAGCAGCCAGCACCTCGGCCACGACAGGGCCTCGCGGTCGACGTTCCCGCTTCAATCCCAGAGGTTGCGGCGCCGGTGGCAACGAGTTCTCAGGCGATATCCAAGCTTGCACCACAGCCTGCCCTCCCGGCGAATGACCCGCCATACTGGAGTGCAGCGGGAGCAACAACTGACACGGTGTCATCTGCTTTGCAATATATCCCGGAGATGGCGTGGAACGATACCACTGCCTCGGTTACCGGTAGCCGGTGGTCTTTCCGCCTCCGGTGGCGGGGCCAGCATCTATTTCGCCAAGCCTACGTGGCAAACCGGAACAGGTGTCCCCGCTGACGGCAAGCGCGATGTTCCGGATATTTCGCGTCAGCGCCTCGAATTTTCAGGATCCCTACTTGGTCTGCTCGGAAGATGGCGACTAGCACTCCGTGTGCGAGCGGCTTCCGAGATAGTGCAGGTGGAAGTTTCTTCGCCGTGGGTGGAACTTCGGCGTCCGCCCCGACATTCGCTGCCATTCTGGCATTGGTGAATCAGTACATGGGCAATACGCCACCCGCCGGACTGGCACCTGTCAACCCCACACTTTACCGATTGCCTGGCAAGCAACCCCTGCGCCGTTCCACGATGTCACGATCAGGCGACAACAAAGTGCCGTGTACCAGCGGAACGACAAATTGCCCGTCGGGTACGACACAATCGGCTTCACCGCAGGTACTGGCTACGACCAGGTCACAGGCTTGGGATCAGTCGAGCTCTGCACTCGCCGAAGTGGCTGAAGCGCTTTCCCCGTTCAGCCGTTTCTGCTTCAGCCTTGCTCCCGCGACCATTCCAGCCGGAACGAGTACGATTACCACCATCACTACTCTCACTCCGAACAATGGCTTCACCGGGACGGTGAATTTCAGTTCTCCGGATGCCGATCGGGAGCAAGCTGCTCGTTCGGTCCCACGAACTGTTTCCGGCGGCAGCGGCACAACCACATTGACACATCCAGCACTCCGCCAATAGCTCCAACCGGGCACAACTTCGGTCACCGGTGAAAGATCTTCCGGCACGTCTTCAGGCGTAACCAGCCGTCAGTTTCGTCATACAGCAACAACCGTAGTTTTACGCTGATTGCCCAGCCCGGCGATTGCCACATCGAGCGTGGCCCAGGGTCAGACGAGCGCCGCAGTGAATTTCATCGTCAGCAGCACGCAAGCGTTTTGTTTCTAACACCGGATCTGGTCCACCAAACCGTTCTTCCGGTGACTTACTCCTGCTCGGGCCTGCCCAGTGAAGCTAACTGCAACTTCTCCGGCGCACTCCGGCAACGATCACTACCAGTGCCACGGCTGTGAGTTTCACCGTCATTACCACGGCGCCAACGGCTCGACTGCAGCGACCAATGGATCGGTCACGAGGCGTTTTTTATGCGGTCCTGCTGCCCGGATTATTTGGAATCGTGTGCCTGCTCGACTCCCGCAGGCGCTCGCCCGGCTCTCTGCGTATCTTGACAATGCTCGTGATGCTCAGCCTCTCCACACTGTGGATGGCCTCCTGCGGCGGCACCAGCAGCAACAAGGATCCGGGGACGCCGACCGGCTCCTTCCCCTTCACGGTGAACGCCACCACCGGAGGAGGAGCAGCCCTGACCAGTTCGGTGAAGTTCACTCTGAGCGTGACACCGTAATTCGCTTTTCTTGTTCCGGGTGCTCCGCTTGGCGGAGCGCCCTCTTCACTGTCCAGCATTCAACTCAGCCCTTCGTTCTCCCATTTCTTTGCCATCCCAACTTCCATCTGAGAAACTGAGGACTGGCAACTGGCGACTGACAACTGCCGACGCCTGCCAACCGCCTCATGGGCCGCATCCACGTTCTTTCCGAAACCGTCGCCAACCAGATCGCCGCCGGAGAGGTGGTGGAGCGGCCTGCTTCCGTCGTCAAGGAGATGCTGGAGAATTCTCTCGATGCCGCGGCCACTCGCATCAAGATCAGCGTGGAAGCAGGCGGAAAGAAACTCATCCAGATCACGGATAACGGCTGCGGCATGGTCCGCGACGATGCCATGCTGGCCTTTGAGCGGCACGCCACCTCAAAGATCAAGAATGCCGAAGACCTGCTGAGCGTCTCCACCCTCGGATTTCGCGGCGAGGCACTTCCTTCGATTGCCTCGGTGTCGCGCCTTCGCCTGGAAACGCGCGCGGCGGAAGAGCCATCCGGCACCGTCGTCGAGATCAACGGCGGAAAGATTGCCCGCGTGGAAGAAGCAGGGTCTGCCGCTTGGGACTTCGATCACGGTGCGCGATCTCTTCTTCAACGTGCCCGGCGCGCAAGAAATTTCTGAAAGCCGAATCGACCGAGCTGTCGCACATTGCCTCGCTGGTCACGCATTATGCGCTGGCTCATCCCGACAAGCACTTCGAACTGCACTCCGCGACCAATGCCATGCTGGTCGCGCCTCCGGTCGGTGGATACAGCGAGCGCGTGTACCAGGTTTTCGGCAAGGAGACGCTGGATCAGCTGATTCCCGTGGCGGCGCGGCAAGCCTTGGAGCGCGTGGGTTTGCCCCAGCCTCCGCCGTGGCGGCGCCGGGAAGAAGAAGAGGATGCACTGCCGAAAGATCCGGGCGAAATGCGCATTCACGGCTTCGTCTCCAAGCCCGAAATCCAGAAGCTGAACCGGAATTCGATTTTCATTTTTGTGAACGGGCGCCTGATTCGCGATCGCCTGGTGCAGCACGGGCTCACCGAGGCCTATCGCAACATCATGCCGCCGTCGGTGTATCCAGTTGTGCTGCTGTTCCTGGAATTGCCGGCTGCCGAGGTGGACGTGAATGTTCATCCTTCGAAGACCGAAGTGAGATTTCGCCAGCAGTCAGCGATGCACGATTTCGTGCGCGACACCGTCCGCGCAGCGCTGATGAAGGCTCGCCCCGTGCCGCAGTTCGTGGCCGAGATTCGCGCTCACGCCACCGCCGGCCAGGCGCTCACCCCAGGATCGGCATGGGAACCCGCTCTTCCAGGCTCCGCCTTAGCCATTCCGCAAAATGCTGCTGCCCCGCAGAGGTTCGATTTACAGCCTCAGGTGCAGCCGCCACTATCGGCGCGCTTTCAATTCGAAGGAGCCATTTCGGTCGAGGGCAACGCCGCCATCCCGGTGGCGCGTGGATTGGAGAATCTGCCCATCGCGCCTGGATTCTCGGCTGCCCCAGCACGCAGCGTGGACGTTGTCCCCGATCATGGATGCGCTCCGGCGCTCGAAGTCGGCGAAGAAGAGCCGACGCTTTCGTCTCTCAGCACGCTGAGGCCTCTGGGACAGATTCGAAGTTCCTTCATCCTCGCCGTGAATGAAGACGGTTTGTGGATTGTGGACCAGCACGTGGCCCACGAGCGCGTGCTCTTCGAACGAGTCCTGCGGCAGCGCGCTGCTCAAAAAGTGGAGAGCCAGCGCCTGCTGATGCCCATTGTGCTGGAGTTGTCCCCGGCGCAGCAGGCCGTATTCACGGAAATCTCCGACGAACTGGCGCACAACGGATTCGAAGCCGAACCCTTCGGCGCCCGCAGCGTGGCTGTGAAAGTTGCTCCCGCGGGCGTGGAAACGTCAGCGGTCGAGCACATGCTTCACGAACTGCTCGATCAGTTTTCGCGCGAAGAGCAATCCTTGAATCTGGAAAAAATCCGTACCCGCATTGCGGCCTCAATCGCCTGTCATGCGGCCATCAAGGTGAACATGCCCCTGGAGCAAAACAAAATGGAGTGGCTGCTGGCGGAACTCGCCAAGACCGAGCACCCCATGTCCTGCCCCCACGGCCGGCCCGTAGTGCTGAGGTATTCTGTTAAGGATATTCAAAAGGCGTTTAAGAGAATTTAGCGATGAGCAATGAGCAGTGAGCCATGACAATCAGCCGTCCCTACAGACTGGAAGGTTCCTAGCTCATTGCTGGCAGCTTTTTAAAGGTATTCAGGCATTGAGAGAAATCAAGCCATCAGCGATGAGTAGTCGGTAAAGAGCGCCATTGGCTGGCTCACAGCTCATTGCTCACAGCTCATAGCTAATAGCTCACAGCTTCTTCATGACAGACCCCGAACTCCAGCAGCAGCGGCGCGACAGATGGCGGCTGAGTGGCATGCCCATTCGCACCATCGAAGAAGCTCGCTCCTTTGTGGAAGAGGTCGGATTTTGCCTGATGTATCCGCAGCGCCCGCCATTGTTGGCCCCAACATTTGTGGGCGCATTTGTCGGCTCGGACGACCGTTTGCCGGAATGGCGACACGCCTTCAAAGATCCCCGGGCAGCACAAGCGACGGAGTTGATGGTCCGACTGCTGCGCGAGCGCTCGGCGTTCGAAGCCAATTTGTTTGAAGAGAACAACGGCTTGATCCTGGCCGCGTCGGTGTTTCCGTACTTCTATGCGCTGATGGGCGAACGCAACCCCAAGCTGGCGCCCAAGCCGGGGGCGCGGTCACCGTATTCACAACTGGCCAGCGATGCCTTCGCAGTCATTCAACGCGAGGGCGCGCTTTCCAAACAAAAGCTGTTGGAGAAACTCGGCGGCGGAGTCTCCACGCCCGCCCTCGACAAAGCGTTAGCCGAACTATGGACGAAGCTGCGGCTGACGCGCGTCGATTACCGGGCGAGCGAGGGATCGGTATGGGACTTGCTCTATCGCTGGGCTCCCGAGCCGGTGAAAGAGGGCGTTGGGCTGTCCGTTCCAGAGGCCCTGTCCGCGCTGGTCTCAAAATATCTCGATTGCGTCATCGCGGCGGAGCCGAGTGAGTTGGAGACCTTTTTCGGAAACTTCATCGCTCGCTCCAAAATCAAAGAAGCGATAAACGCGCTGCTCGCCGCGCGGGAGTTGAGCTTCGTGCATGTGAGCGGCAAATCCATGCTGCAGATCACGCCGGAGAAAGTCGCGCCCGTACCATCACCGCGCACTGCAGTTCGCTGACTCTGTTCTGAATTTTGTGACTGCCCTTGCCTGAGTCCACTTCCTATCGCGGACGCCTCGCCCCATCGCCCACCGGTCTTCTCCACCTCGGACACGCGCGCACGTTCTGGATTGCAGCTCAGCGATGCGCCGAGCAGAGCGGAACGCTGATTCTCCGCAATGAAGACCTGGACCCGCAGCGCTGCCGGCCCGAGTTTGTGCAGGCCATGATCGAAGATTTGCGCTGGCTGGGAATCTCTTGGACCGAAGGTCCCGACTGCGGTGGTCCCTTTGGTCCCTACACGCAAAGCGAACGTCGAATCCACTATGTGCAGGGATGGCAGCAACTGCATGAACGCGGCCTGATCTATCCTTGCACGTGCTCAAGGAAAGATGTCGCGCAATCAGCAACCGCCCCGAACGAAGGAGACGACGAACCCCTCTACGCAGGAAAGTGCCGTCCACGTAGCGACTCGCGTACCAACTCACGTAGCGACAGCCTCTCAGGCTGTCGAGCCGAAGCGAAGCGAGGCGGCCCGGCAGGAGTGAACTGGCGTTTTCGCGTACCCGATGGCGAAGAAATCTATTTTGAAGATCTGCATCTGAGCCCGCAGCGAATGGTGGCCGGCAAAGATTTCGGCGACTTCATCGTCTGGAGAAAAGATGATGTCCCTGCGTACCAGCTGTCGGTCGTAGTTGACGATGCCACGATGCAAATTACCGAAGTCGTTCGTGGCGCCGATCTGCTGAAATCCACTGCTCGCCAGATTCTGCTGTATCGAGCGCTGGGCCTGCCGATCCCACGGTATTATCACTGCGAACTGGTACGCGATGGGCAGGGAGTGCGTCTGGCCAAGCGCCACGATGCGCTCAGCATCCGCAAGCTGCGCGAATCAGGATGGACACCGCAGCAGGTGCGATGCTCCTGAAGCCAAGCTCACCACAGAGGAACACAGAGTTCCACAGAGCTTTACCCTGTGAAACCCTGTGACCTCTGTGGTGCTAAACGCGTCCCTACCTGCGTGTACAATCTTGCTGCAACGATGAGCGCCGATTCCACGCACAATAATCGTCCCAGAAAACTGATCATCGCCATAGACGGCCCGGCGGGCGCGGGCAAGAGCACCATTGCTTCGCGGCTCGCGCGCAAGCTCGACTACGTCAATCTGGAGAGTGGCGCCATGTACCGGGCACTCGCGCTTCAGGCCATCGAGAACGACACTTCCTTTGAGGACGAAGCGGCTCTGCTGAAGCTCGCCGAGACATCGCGTATCCAATTAGAGCCGACCCTCGGCGGAAATCGCACGCTGCTGAATGGCAAAGACGTTTCGGCGAGAATCCGCGAGCGCGACGTGACCGAGGCGGCCTCGCGCGTCTCGGTGCATCCCAAGGTCCGGGAATGGATGGTCGAACATCAGCGGGCACTGGGCGCGAATGCCGGCATCGTTATGGAAGGCCGCGACATCGGCACGAAAGTTTTTCCCGACGCTGATTTGAAAATTTTTCTCGATGCAGATCCCGTAGTTCGCGAAGAACGCCGCAGGGCGCAGCAGAAGATCAAAGGGGAGCTTGCCGCGAATGTGGCTGCAGAATTGCGCGAGCGCGATCAGCGCGACCGCACCAGAGCGGCATCACCCCTGGTCGCTGCCAGCGATGCAGTAGTGATCGACTCAAGTTCGATGAGTGAAGACGACGTGCTGGCAAAAATCGAAAGACTGGTAGAGCAGAAGCGCCAGAAAAGCCCCACGTAGCAACGTGACCCACGTAGGGACAGCCTCTAAGGCTGTCCGCCGCAAGCCGCTCCAACTCTAGTTATCCGTAGGCTGCGGAGTCCCTTTTGGAGCCGCCAATGCTTTCCCAGGCTTCGCAGGAACAGGCGGAACCGGCGCCGCCGACGGCGTTGGCACCACCGATGCCTTGCGAATCTCGACTCCCTCGTGCTGGTTATTGATCACGATATGCGACAGTCCATTTCCCACGCTGCCGCTGGCTCGCGCCTCGCGATCTTCGTTGCTGACCTTCAGTTCCGGAAAGTCCGACTGGATTTCACCATCGCGCACCCGCGCGTCCAGGCGGAAACCCGCTTTGTCAGGAAGGCTCAGTTGCACCGTGCCGTTGCGATTATCAATCTGCACATTGCCGACAGTGCGCATCGCCACTTCCACCGAGCCGTTATCGTCCTGCAGACGCACATCGCCCGATACGCTGTCGAGACGCAGATTTTTGGATCGCGTGGTGAGGTGGAGCGGCCCGGTGACTTGGTCAGCTCGGAGCTCGTCTGCATCGAGCTCGAGGGAACCGTCCAGCCGCGAGAATTCCATGTCGGTGCGCGAAGATTTGAACGTAACCGTCTTCGCGATGCGCTCCAGTTTCACACTCTCCTGGAATTCGCCTTCGAGCTGCAGGCTTCCCTTCACGTCAGATACCGAGACTTCGTTCAGCCGGGTTCCAACGTGCACATCGCCGGTGATCTGCTGCACCCGAACCGTGCCCCTGTCCTGACTGATTTTCACCGAACCGGTGACTTCTTCCACTGACGTGTCGGATCGCTGCGCCGAGATGTCAACATTGCCGTCGCGCCCGGCAATACTCACGTCCCCGCGGTGAGAACTGACGGTTACAGAAGCTTTGCGGGGCACAGAAATATCGAGATCGGTTTCCACCGCGTGATCGCCCGCACCATCCGCTTTCGCGTCCACCGTGACCAGTCCGCCGATGCCCGTGATTACCGGCTTTGTCTCATTGTTGTACTTGTCGGCATCCGTTTGGTTCTCCGCTCCAACTCGCTTGCGGACCACCACGGTGATCTTATTATCGTCCGAGGCATGCACACTGACTGCGCCACGAGTATCGATGACCTTCAGGCTGGCTCCGGCAGGAAAATCCTGCTCCATATGGTCGTCGTAGTTGTAGGTATTTCCGTTGAATAGATGGCTGAATTCGTTATCGTCAAAATTGAAGTCGTCTCGCATGCCCGACCAGTTGACACGTTCCAACTGGGTCGCAATCAAGCCGAACACTACGATCATGACGATGAGCACAACTCCGCCGGCGCCAATGCCGGACGCACGAGCGCCCTGGCGTTGCGCCTGCATGTGCTCGACAACTTTGATTACGCCCCATAGGATCAGCAGCACCGGCCAGTAGTTCGCGAACAGGTGAGCCAGTCGCCCGACCGATAGCACATGCATTGTGCTCAGCAGGAACACAAAGCCGATGATGATCAGAACGAACGGGCCCGCGAACGACCGGGGGCGCCGTGGCGGAGGAGCCATCGGGGGCGGACTCATCACTGGGCTAGACATTTTTCACCTCGCCAGAGGAAGGTGGTTGCGGTTCCACTACGCCACCACTCGTCGCAGGCGGCGCAACGGGAGGATAAGTCGACGCGTCCGGCGGCAGCGGCCCGATATGTCCCGCCGACGAGGCATTACTCTGAAACAGCTTGACCACTCCTATGACCAGCAGGATTGCCGGCCACGTCTTGTGAAATTCAATGTTGGAGACGCTGTCCAGCAGGAAGAGCACACCCAGGGTAATCATGATAGCTGGGCCCATGAGCCGCCGCGTCCGGCACTGTTCGCAATTGCAGCGCCCGCTGATGCCGCCCAGCAGCCCCCAATGTTTGGCGAAGAGCCATACACCGAGCAGAATCAGAGCCAGCGCAATCAGTACGCCCATGCCGACTTCGAACAAACCTGCGGTGTGCAACAGGAACAGAATGCCGAGGCCGATCAGAATCGCGGCTCCGGCGGGAACCTTGGTGCCTTCAAATTTCTCACCAGCGCCGAACGTTGCCGCCAGCCCGAATGGATCGGGCACCGGCTCTCCGAGTTGCAAAGCCTTCGCGGTGCGCACGGCATCGAGGATCTGGTAGATGTAGAAGAAACCGATCCCAATCCCCAGGATCATGTGCATGTACCAGGGCACGTCGGAACTGACTCCGATGATCAGCAGCACCATCACAATCAGGTGTGCCAATCCTTTGGCGTACTGCGAGCAGTAGACCGCACCCACGCCGAACGGGAAGAATCCTGCGAGCATCCCTGCCACTGCTGGATTGGGCCCCGACGCGGGACCCGGTGCGACTTTCAATCCGAGCCCCTGATCCATGAATTGCTGATATCCGGTTTGCGGCGGAGCTTGAGGCGGAACGAAGCCCGGGACAGGAGGTGTGCCCTCCATGCGTGCGGCCAGGCACGACTCGCAATAGATCACCCCGCGTACATCGCGGGTGCATGTGGGACAAAGTGGCTTGCCGCAAGTGCGGCAGAACGCCACCGCAGCTTGATCGCTGTGATTGGCGCAGTTCATACGAACCTCCTGTACGTGGTCACTGACCCTACAGGCAGATCGCAATCTCCAATACATGGGCCCCGGTGAACGCTAGCCAAAATCAACTGCTCCCCCGTTTGGCTGTAATTGCGCTCTTGCTTCTGCTCAGGTTGTTGTGATGTATCGTTCTTCCGCTCCTTCGTTGGCTTTGCAGGGCCAGGCTCGGCGGGCCTGACATTTCGCTTGATCCCGGCCAGCGCAGCCTGCACTTCGTAGACGGCGCGCACATTATCGACATACCGTACCACGCGCGCCTGCGTGTTGTAGTAAGCGTGCCGAATCGCCGTTGGCCTCAAACTGACCTGGCGCAGGTCGGCCGGTTTCACTCCGGCAACCGTCAGGCCAACCGACAGCGCGAAGAACGCCATGCCGAACGACATAGCAAACCGCGGCTGCCGGACCATCGCCCAGATCGGCTCCAGCAATGCCGCCTGCACATGCTCCAGCCATGAAATGCGTGGCTGCCGAGCCGGTGCGGCGCTTCGCAGGCGCTGGGTGTCGACCCCGGTCGTGGATGCCAGGATGTTCGTCACCAGGCTCGCCGGAGGCTCCGCCTCTTCGAGATCCTTCAGCCAGTTGCGGCCCGCCTCGACTTCGGCGAACAGCGGCCCGCATGCCTGGCAACTCCGGGCATGCGCCTGGAAGCGCTCGAGTGCAGCCCCCCTCAGAACGCCATCCAGGGCGTCCGAGAGCAGCGAGTCGAACTCGTTGCACTGCATTCCGTGATTGGTGTGATCTGGCATCACATCACCTGCCTATAGGTACGTTGGAGGAGCCTCGCAAGTTCCGCACGCCCTCTATTTATTCTTGATTTCACGGTACCCTCCGGAACCTTCAAGACTGTGGCTATTTCGCGATAGTCCATGTCTTGTAAGTCCCTTAGAATCACTGCTTCCCTAAGTTCGGGAGAAAGTTTGCCCAGGGCGGCATGAACCGTCTCACTGACCTCCCGCTGCCGTACCCGGGTGTCAGGGGGAGCGGAAAGGTCGGGGATCTGCTCGCTGAGCGGCTGGGCGTCCTCGTGTTCAGACGCGGCGGTGTCCATGGAATCGGTCATCCGGTCCTGCTTGGTCTTGCGAAAATGGTCTACCAGCAGGTTCCGCGTGATCGTTGTGACCCAGGTAACGAATGCACCCTTGGTATGGTCGTAACTCGAGAGAGTGCGGTACATCTTGATGAAGACCTCCTGGGTGAGGTCTTGCGCATCGTCGGGGGACCCAGCGAAGCGGTAACAGAGGTTGTAGATGCGCCGATTGTAGGTTTGCACGATTTCCTCCCAGGCAGCGGCGTCGCCGGCAACACATCGCCGAACCAGCATCGCAACGACCTGGACGTCTTCCACTTGCACTCCCCGGAAATCGCTCTACTGAGACTGGGCCTGAACGTCTGAGACCGCCTCAAGCCCTATCGGACAGTACGCTGTTGCACCCCTTGAAGTTCGACCCCGCGTGTAACTATCGATGAAACACGGCATTGTAGCAGTGAAAAGAACACGCTTCAGTGCCAGGGAAGGCGATGGACTGCGCGGTGGACCATGTAGGGACAGCCTCTCAGGCTGTCCACGCCAGGGCGAAGCCCGGCCGTTCAGGCACAAACCCGCACGAACGCCTGTTTACGAAAATGTCTTCGCCGCAGCGAACACAGGGGGAGCAGTGGCAAACCCTCTGTGCTCGTCTGTGTACTGTGTGGTGCTGCTCTTCCCTGGAAGTTCACTGTCCCCCCGTACCTACGCGAATCACCTTATAACTTATACATTTACGGGCAGCATCTATTATCGGGAAGCTTGGGTCCTGAGGGGCAGAAGACCCCAGCAACTTCTTCTCAGTCGCGTGTTTTTACAGGTATGGCGTGCTCGGGCGCGAAGGCTACGCCCAGAAAGGTTCAAGCACATGTGTAACATCGTGGCAGCGAGACCCTCAGCTTGGGAGCGGCGTCTCCGTGCTGTCGTGGCAGTTTTTGCCGTTCTGTGCATGGTGGCAGCATTTCAAATTTCAGCGGCAGCCCAGGATCAGGATGATCCTCCGGGACGTGTGGCCCGCCTTGGCTATATGCAAGGGTCCGTCTCATTCCAGCCCGCCGGAGAGAACGAGTGGGTTGAGGCTGCTCCGAACCGTCCCATGACGACCGGAGATAAATTGTGGGTCGACCGCGATTCCCGCGCTGAAATCCAGCTGGGCTCGTCCACGATCAATCTTGCCGCTAACACCGGCGTCACTTTTCTCAATCTCGACGACCGCACCGTTCAACTCCAGCTCAGCGCCGGAAGCATGAACGTGCGCGTTTGGGACCTCGAACGTGACAACGTGTTCGAAATTGATACGGCCAACCAGGCCTTCACCATCGCCCGCCCCGGCCGGTACCGTGTGGACGCTTCCGAAAACGGAGACTCCACCGTGGTAACGGTTCACGAGGGAGAAGGCGAATCCACAGGCAATGGTCAGAGCTATACCGTGCGTGCCGGTCAGCGCTTTACCTTCACCGGCACCGATTCGCTGAACGCAGAAGTGGATCAGATTGGGCGTCCCGATGATTTCGATGATTGGGCCGACCGCCGTGAGCGCCGGTACCAGGATTCACCCTCGGCTCGCTACTGCGATCGCCGTGTAGTCGGCTTTCAAGATCTTGATGAGTACGGAGACTGGCGAGAGACTCCAGATTACGGTACCGCATGGTTCCCGCGCGTAGATGCCGGCTGGGCTCCGTATCACACTGGACACTGGGCGTGGATTGATCCCTGGGGTTGGACGTGGGTCGACGATAACCCTTGGGGATATGCCCCGTTCCACTACGGCCGCTGGGCCTATGTCCGCGACCGCTGGGGCTGGATCCCTGGCCCGCGCGAAGTGCGTCCCGTCTATGCGCCCGCCTTGGTTGTATTTGTGGGCGGCGGCATGGCCGCCGGCTCTACGGTCGGCTGGTTCCCGCTCGGTCCGCGTGAAGTTTATGTTCCGTCGTATCGCGTGAGTCCCGCGTACGTCAACCGTGTCAACATCAGCAACACGAACGTTAATCAGACCACGGTCACCAACGTTTACAACACCACCATAATCAACAACAACAACAATGTAACGACCATCAACAACGCGCGATACGTGAACCGCAACGTGAATGGCGCCGTTACTGCTGTGCCGCAACGCTCGTTTGCCAGCGCACAACCAGTCGCCCAATCCGCCATTCGGGTGAACCCGCAGCAGCTCAGGGCGATGCCGGTGACGGCCAGAGCCGCCGTACCTCCGGCACGCGCTTCCGTTTTGGGAGCACACGCGAATACAGCCGGGCGCGTTGCCGCGCCGCCGCAAGCGGTGGCGAGCCGTCAGGTAATTGCCAAGACCGCGCCGCCTCCGCCCCCGCCATCATTTGCCGCACGCGAGAAACTGCTGGCGCAACACCCCGGAATGGCTGTGCCTCGCCAGGAACTGGCAAAACTGCGTCCGGCGAATGCTCCAGAGTCGCATGTGAGGGTTGCTCCTCCAGCCAGACCCGCGCAGCCAACTCCTGCACCAGCTCGAGCCGGACAACCGGCAAACGGTCGCCCCGGCGGGAATCCGCCCCCGGCAAATCAGCCCGGCGCTAACAATCGGCCTGGAAACAATTTTCCGAATAACCGGCCGCAACCGAACCAGCCCGCGCCGAACGCACGCCCGGAACCGGGTGGTCCGCCGGCACGCAATGATCGTCCATCATCAGCACAACCGAATCGTCCAGAGCCGAATCAGCCGAACGCTCGCCCCGAACCGAGCGGACCGCCGGCGCGCAATGATCGCCCATCATCGGCACAACCGAATCGTCCAGAGCCGAATCAGCCGAACGCTCGCCCCGAACCGGGCGGACCGCCGGCGCGCAATGATCGCCCATCATCGGCACAACCGAATCGTCCAGAGCCGAATCAGCCGAACGCTCGCCCAGAGCCGGGTGGACCGCCCGCGCGTAACGAGCGGCCGCCATCAGCACAGCCGAATCGTCCTGAGGCTAACCCGTCCGCTCCGAACAACCGTCCGGAATCGGCGCGGCCCAGTCCGCCTCCGGCCCGCGAGGATCGGCCGCCATCAGCTCGGCCAGACAATCGTCCTGACCCAAATCAGCCGCGGCCCAATGTGCCAATGCCCGCGCAGAGCCAACCCAATATGGGAAGGCCTGATGTGAATCGTCCGGACAACCGGCCCGAGCCACCTGCGCGCAACGAGCGACCTTCGGAGCAGCCCAGAACCGAACCGGCTCCGCGGCAAGCTCCTCCGCCACCGGAGCGCCCGCAAGCACGGCCCGACAATCGGCCCGTCCCGCAGGAGCGCCCGCAACCGCAACGCGAAGCCCGGCCCGCTCCCCAGGAGCGCCCGCAATCGCGCCCTGAAGCCCGACCCGCTCCGCCAGATCGTCCGCAGGCACAACGCGAGGCGCCCCCGGCAAAGCAGGACCAGAAAGGCCAGGAAAATAAGCATCACTAATTCCTGCAGCAACAAAAGAGGCACCCATCTACTGGGTGCCTTCTTGTTTGCTTCCAGCAGCACGTAGCCCCGGACCCATTGGTCCGGGGCTAGGTTTTGCTTTTTCCTTCTGACGGCCGTTTCTCACGAGCCAGCCAGCTTCACTCCCGAAAATCGTTCGCAAGCCTCCAGCAGCATGTCTTGCTTCCGCTGATCCCGCGCCGCCGGATTCGCCTTGCGCGGCCGCATGTGAAAGAAGTATTCGCCCGTCACCTTCGCGCCCGCGTCCTCGCTGACGGCAAGCCATGCCTGGGTCTCGTATCCCTGCTGCAGATCGTCCGTAGCGCCTGCCCCACCCATTTTCGTCGGGACCCATCCGGGCTCGAGAGCATTGGAAGAGACATCAGGCCAGAGCCGCGCGATCGCAAATGCCAGAATCACATCGTGCAGCTTGGTGTCGGAGTATGCCTGCTGCCCTCGCCACGAACGCTCTTGCCACGCCAAATCTTTCAGGCTTGCGTCGCCGCTCTGGTGTAGCCCGGAACTCAAGTACACCAGCCGCTTCGGCCTGTGAATGAGTGCAGTCAAAATGTAGGGAGCCAGCGTATTCACAGCAAAAACATGCGGCAGGCCGTCCTCGGTGTCGTCTCGTCGAGGCTCTCGGTAGCCCACGCCGGCATTGTGAATGACTGCGTCAAACGCGCCGAGCTTATTCACCTGATCCGCCACGCTGCGAGTCTGCGCAATGCTCGACAGATCGCCAATCACGGCGGTTTCCGCTCCAGGTACGCCTGCCATTGCTTCGTGTGCGCGCCGCTCATTGCGCGCGTGCAAAACGACCTTGTGCCCCTGCTCGACCAGCAATTGTGCCGTCCCGCGCCCAAGCCCGTCGGATGAGCCAGTGATAAATACGCGTGCCATAACTTTCCTTTCTCTCTGCATACAGGATGCGCTCCGTCTCGTCGAGGATTCCACGACTCGCGGTGCTCAGAGCACGACGCCTCTACGCCCGCGTAGGGACAGCCTCTCAGGCTGTCCAGGCGAAGCAAAGCAAGCCGAGCGAAACATGAACGCCTGAATGTTTTGTGCTTTTCCCTCGCGCATGTAAGATGTCACGCGGTTACTCGGAGGCCTCCCGCATGTTGATGCGCCGACTCGCGCTGTTCGTGCTATTCGCAGCGGTCTTAAGCCATGTTCTTGCATGTGCGCAACAGCCAGATTCCGACGACGAAGGCCAGTTCCGCTTTCGTTTTGTTGGCCCGCGAGTAGGCAACCGAGTCGCTTCCGTCGCCGGAGTACCCGGAGACCCGAGCACCTACTACGCAGGTGCAGCCTCGGGCGGCGTTTGGAAATCCATCGACGGCGGTAACCGCTGGACGCCAGTATTTGACAAGCAGCCCGCCGCAGCAATCGGCTCTCTCGCCGTCGCACCTTCCGATCCCAGCACGGTATGGGCGGGGACCGGCGAAGCCTGGATGATCCGCGACATTGACGTGATGGGTAATGGAATTTACAAGTCCACCGATGCAGGCAAGACGTGGACGAACATGGGCCTGCCCGAAAGCGGCCGCATCGGACGAATCCTCATCGATCCCGCGAACGAGAACGTCGTCTTCGCCTGTGTTCTGGGCCGAACCACCGGCCCGCAGCAGGACAAAGGCGTCTACCGCACCAGTGATGGCGGCCAGCATTGGGAGCGCGTCCTCTTTGTTGCCGATAACGTGGGCTGCTCCGGCCTCTCGATGGATCCCCACAATTCGCACACGCTATTCGCAGGCATGTGGCAAGTTGAGATGCGCACCTGGGGTGAGTTCAGCGGAGGTCCCGGCAGTGGAATCTATGTCTCCCACGATGGCGGCACGAAGTGGACGCACCTCGAAGAGCATGGATTGCCGCATTCGCCGCTCGGCAAGATCGACGTCGCCGTTGCACCCACAAATTCCAACCGCGTCTATGCGCTGATCCAAACTAAGGATCAAGGTTCACTCTGGCGTTCCGATGATGCCGGGGAGCACTGGAAAGCGGTGAACTACCAGCGCTCCCTGATCGGGCGCGCCGGTTACTACATCCGTCTCGCGGTCTCCCCTGCCACCGACAACGAAGTGCTCATTTCCAGCAGTTCCTTCCACCAGTCGCTCGACGGTGGCGAAAATTTCAAAGACGTTCCCTGGGGCGGAGACACGCACGACATCTGGATCGACCCACAGAATGCCGATCGCTTTGTCATCACCGACGACGGCGGAATGAATATCACCACGGTTCACGGCCGCGGCTTCCATCGCGCGACTCTGCCCATCGGACAGATGTACCACGTCGATGTCGATAACCAGATTCCCTACTACTTCTACAGCAACATGCAGGACGACGGAAACATGCGCGGGCCCAGCGTTCCCATCGATTCACGCGAGACCGGATGGGATCACGCCATGGGCGGCTGCGAATCCGGCTTCACGGTTCCCGACCTCACCGATCCCGAGGTAGTGTGGGCAACCTGCTACGGCAACAAAGTCACGCGCTGGGATGGCCGCCACAAGCACGCCCGCTCCGTGAGCCCGTGGATGCACACGCTCGACTCGCCGCCCAATGACATCAAGTATCGCTGCCACTGGACTGCTCCGCTGGCCATCGATCCCTTCGATCACAACACGGTGTACTACGGCTGCCAGGTGATCTTCAAAACCAGCAATGGCGGCCAGTCATGGTCGGTCATCAGTCCCGATCTATCCACGCAGGATCCGGCTCACATTGTTCCTTCAGGAGGCATCGTCGGCGACAATCTCGGTCAGTTCTATGGCGAAGTCGTCTTCGCGATCGCGCCCTCAAAAATTCAGAAAGGACTCATCTGGGCCGGCACCAACGATGGCCAGGTCTGGAACACGCAGGACGGCGGGCACTGGAATAATGTCACGAAGAACATTCCCGGTCTTCCGCCGCTAGGCGCGATCACGAGCATCGCCCCTTCCACCTTCGACGCGCGCACCGCGTACATCAGCGTCGACTTTCATCTGATTGATAACCGCGATCCCTACATCTACAAGACCACCGACCTGGGCAAAAGCTGGAAGCTGATCAGCAGCAACTTGCCCAAGAACAGCCTGTCCTACGTGCGCACGATCGCCGAAGATCCCAACTGCGCCGGCCTGCTGTTTGCCGGAACGGGCAACGATCTTTTCTACTCCCTCGATGATGGCAGCCACTGGACCGCTCTCGACACCGGACTTCCGCATGCGCCGGTAACCTGGGCGGTGGTGCAGAAGGACTTTCACGATCTCGTGATCTCAACCTATGGGCGGGGCCTCTACATTCTCGACGACATCAGCCCGCTCGAGCAGATGGCAAAAAATCACTGCGACGCGGCCGTAACTTTATTTGAACCGAGGCAGAATTACCGCTTCACGCACGGAGGCCAGGCAATGCTCACGTTCAGCGTGAAGACAGCCCCGAAGGATCCAGTCCAGCTTGAAATTCTTGACTCCGATGGAAAGCTAATTCGCAAGCTGGAGACCAAGGCTCGTGCCGGCATGAACCGTCTGACTTGGGATCTTCGCTACGAATCGCCGCGCGTGGTCGCATTGCGAACCGCCGCGCCCGATAACCCGCACATCTGGGATGAGCCACGTTTCCGCGATGCCGATTCCCGTCCAATCACCCATTGGGGCTCGAAGCCGGCGGAAGTCGGGCCGATTGTCGCGCCGGGGAAATACAATGTCCGGCTCAAGGTCGAAGACAAAACCTACATGCAGCCTCTGACCATCCTGCCCGATCCGCGCAGTCCGGGATCTGAAACCGACATCCAACTCTCGGTGAAGACCCTGCTTCGCATCCGCGGCGACATCGAACATGTCTCTGATGAAGTCAACCAGATGGAATGGATGCGCAAGCAACTCGAAGTCATTAAGGGCATGCTGCGTCCGCAAAAAAACAAAGAAGAAGAAAAAGATGCGGACGATGATGAGGATGATTATGAAGGCCCTGCCCCCGCTGCGGCCGCAACGCAGGCCCAGAGCGAGGCCGAGGCAAAACGCAAAGCCGACCTGTTGAAAGCCACAGAGGATTTCGACAAGAAGTTGCTGGGGATCGAAACCAGCTTCGTCTCGCCAGCCCTGCTGAATAGCGACGACAAATACTTCGTCGAACCTTACAAGGTCTATCTGAACCTGATGTGGCTCAACGCTGAGGTGGGCACGGGCGGGGGTGACGTAGCCGGCGGCGCCGATTTCGCTCCTACCGACACGCAAATGGAACTGCTGCAGGGATTCGAATCAGAAATTTCCGCCACGGATGCAAACTACCAAAAGCTGATGAAAGAAGATTTACCCGCCCTGAACCATGCATTGGAGCAGGGAAGCATAGTTCCAGTCATGTAGCGACAGCCGCCGTCGGCTGTCCAGGGCGAGCGCAGCTCGCCTTGGTTTTTACTCTGCTGCGCTCAGCTCAGGTGCTTGTTAATGGCCTTGGTCATCTGGAACATGTTCAGTCTCTTGCTGCCGAATACCGGCTCCAACTTGTCATCCGCGATAATCTCGCGCTTGTTCTCGGGGTTCTGCAGGTTGTTCTTCTTAATGTGCTCCCAGACTTTCTTCGTGACCTCGCTTCGGGGAAGCGGTTCGGAACCAACGACCTTTGCGAGTTCGGGCGAGGGCTGCATGGGCTTCATGAATGCGCTATTCGGGGCTTTGGCGCCGGCTGCTTTCGGCATGAGGATCTCCTGTCACTCGGATGAATTCTACGCCGAGCGGGTTGGAAACGGTTTTACGCTTAGCGAATCACTTGGGCGAAAACCCTTGAGCTGCCGTCAATACCGAGAAACAGCCCTCACTCCGGCGTGAAGTAATCCACCGTGACCGGATTTTCAAACAGCGAGTAATCCCGCGTCACAATCGTGATCCCGCTCTCCGTAACGAAGTAGCGTTGCCGGTCCGCGTCCGCATCGTACCCAATCGTCGTGCCTTCCGGGATATGGACGTCGCGATCGAGAATAGCGCGGCGAATGTGACACCGGCGTCCCACGCTCACATGTGAGAACAAAATACTGGCATCCAATTCACTGAAAGAATTCACCCGCACGTCCGGCGAGAGCACGGAATTTTTCACCATTCCGCCAGACACGATGCATCCCCCGGACACAATCGAATCCAGCGCAGTGCCCATGCGTCCCGTTTCCGCAAATACGAATTTCGCCGGCGGATACTGGCGCTGATGGGTGCGAATCGGCCAATGCTCGTCGTAAAGATTGAAAATCGGCGAGACCGACACGATGTCCATGTTCGCTTCGTAATAAGCCTCCAGGGTTCCCACATCGCGCCAGTACAAAGCTTCCTTCTTGTTCTCGTCGACAAAGTCGTAGGCGTAGACGCGGTAGTCATCGACCATCTTGGGCAAAATGTCTTTGCCGAAATCATGGCTCGAATCCGGATCCTCCGCGTCTTTGAGCAGCACAGGAATCAGCACGTCGGCATTGAAGATGTACACGCCCATGGAGACCGCAATTTTCTGCGGATTTAGAGGCGAGCGCAGGGTCGTAACTTTCGGCTTCTCCTCAAAGCCGTGAATTCTCCCCTCTCGATCTACATCGACCACGCCGAAGTGATTGCTTTGATCTGGATCCATTTGGATCGTCGCCAGTGTGATGTCGGCCGCCGAATCCTGGTGCTGCCGCATCATCTTCCCGTAATCCATCTTGTAGATGTGGTCTCCGGAAAGAATCATGACGTACTTTGGCTGTTCCGATCCGATCGAATAGATGTTCTGGTACACGGCATCCGCCGTGCCCTGATACCACTGGTCGCTGACCCGCTTCATCGGGGGCAGCACTTCAATAAACTCGCCCACCTCGCGGCCCAGAATGTTCCATCCCTCGCGAATGTGCCGATTCAGAGAGAGCGCCTTGTACTGCGTCAGGATATAAACGCGCCGTAGATCGGAATTCAGGCAGTTAGAAAGGGTGATGTCGATGATGCGGTAAATGCCGCCGAAGGTGACGGCCGGCTTGGCGCGATCGCGAGTGAGGGGATAGAGTCGCTCGCCGGCACCTCCTGCTAACAGAACGCCAAGAGTGTCTTTCATGACGAACCCTCAGATGCCAACTCTTCCGCAGAGGCCATCCCCGAGGGAAAAGAAAACAGTAGATGTTAGCACAGCGCGCGGGGGTTGCCCTGCACACCCTGGCTCGTATAATGCGGGGCGTATCACGAAATTCATTCTCAGGAGTAGAGTTGAAAAAAACATCCGGGCAGTCCAGCCCCAGGCAGAATTCTCCCGCCGACCGCACCCTTGGCCTCGACTGCGACATCACTCGCAGAGATTTTCTGAACTCCACACTCCTGGCCTCGGGCGGATTGCTTCTGAACTCAGCCTCACCTGCGCAGTTGCTGGCCCAGCAAGCAGCCGAGAAGCCGGCCAAGGATGATTGGACCGGCTACGGAGGCATTGGAGATTACTCAACCTCCAACGGCAACACCATGCACGTAATGGATGCCGGGCACCGTATTCGAAACGGAGAATTCGAAACTCTTCCCGCCAACGTGATCGACACCGGTGAAACTTGCGACTGTATAGTCGTAGGTGGCGGCATCAGTGGTCTCGCGGCCGCGTTGATCTTTCTGCAACTGGCAGGCAAAGGGAAGAAGTGTCTGGTCATCGACAATCATCCCATTTTCGGCGGCGAAGCCAAGCGCAATGAATTTCTGGTGGACGGTCGCCGTCTGATGGCGCACCAGGGCTCCGCCTTCTTTCCCGTTCCGTATCCGCACAGCTTCATCGCGCGATTCTATGACTCGATTGGCATGAAGGCGCCGCGCCTGGAATATCAGAAGTGGGGCGGCCCGGATCCAGAGATGAAGTTGAGCACGACCCCGTATCTGGGATCGGCGCCAAACGGCACTTACTTTGGCGCAAAGTTCGCCAAGCCGGACGGCACCTGGATTCTCGGAGACAAAGTCTGGGAGCGCGCCCCGATTCCTGAGAAGGCGCGCCGTGAACTGATCCAATACGACTCTGCAGATAGCGCGAGTGCGCCCGTGCCCCGCTATCCCGGAGATGCAATCTCCCGCCGCCTCGACTCAATCACGCTCGAAGACTACATGTTGGAGCGCGGCGGCATCAGCCGCGAGACCATCCGCGAATTCCTCTGTCCCGGCGAGGGTGGAGGATACGGCCTCGGTCCGGACGCGCTCTCGGGATATACGGCCTATGCCGCCGACATGCTGCACCCGCTCGACATCAGCGACGAAACCGGGCAGCAAATGTTTCCCGGCGGGAATGGCGGCATCGCCCGGCTGATTACAAAGACATTGATCCCGGATGCCATCGCTGGCAATTCCTCTCTTGACAATGTCTGCCGCAAGCCGGTGAACTTTGCCGCGCTCGATCGCCCTGGTTCGCCCGTGCGCATCCGCCTGGACTCGACCGCGGTCTGGGTCCAGCATGAAGGCGACCCGCTCAAATCGGAATTCGTGAGGATCGCGTACACCCGTGGCGGGAAAACCTATAGCGTCAAGGCTCGATCCGTGGTGATGGCTGGAGGAAGTTGGACGACCAAGCACATCGTTCGCGATCTTCCTCCCGATCTCGCCGACGCCTACGCCCAGTTCTATCGCGCACCCTGCCTCATGGCGAATGTCGCCGTTCGCAACTGGCGCTTTCTTTACAAGATGGGAATTTCCGGATGCCGTTGGTTTGGGGGCTTGGGCGAATACACGCAGGTGCGAAAGCTGGCTCTATGCGGGGCGGACTCGCCAACGATCAGTCCCGATTCCCCGGTCGTATTGACGCTCAAGATTTTGTATCCGCACCCCGGCAAGCCGACCGACGAGCAAGGCCATCTGGGACGCGCGGAGCTGTTTTCGGTTCCGTTCTGCGAATACGAGCGCCAGCTCCGGCGGCAATTCACCGATATGTTCTCGCGCTCAGGATTCAATCCCAAAACCGATATCGCGGGAATCATTCTCAATCGCTGGGGACACGCGTACTTAACTCCGCCCCCAGGATTCTTCTTTGGCAAAGATGGCAAGCCTGCGCCGGGGGATCTCCTGCGGGCAGCCCCGTTCGGCAGAATCGCGTTTGCCAATACAGATTTGTCGGGAGTGGCCGATCATCGCTCGTCGATCATCGAGGCCAATCGGGCGGTAGGACAGTTGCTGGACCAGGTTCTGAGCTGAACCTACTTGTCTTTATCGTGCTTGTCTTCTTCAATTTTGATGCGCAGCGACTTCAGGAATTTCATGTCCTGATCGTTCATCTTGAAATCAGGATTTGTGGACATCGTGGATACCAGTGAAGTTTTGTCCTGCGATTTCTCGCCTTGCTTGCTTACGCCGATGGTCGCTTCGAGAACCAGAAAGATATCGTAGCCACCCTCTTTAATTCGGGAGACGACTTCAGAGATCTGCTCGGAGTCCGACAAAGATTCGTTGATTGCATCGCCAAGCTCCTTCATCAGTTGCTTGAGTTGTGGATCCACTGAGTCCCCCTCTTAAAACCAAGTTACCACGATCGCGTACTAGGCGCGAATCGCGCGCACATCCAGATACTCGCCTTCCAGTTCCGTGCCGCCGTCCTGCGAAACATTGTGTTCGTGATACAGCGCCTCGAGTTGCGCGGCGAGAGCCGCCTGGCCGGATTCATCCAGACGCGCGAAAGTCATCTGCGTCGGCCCAAAATACTGCCGGAACAATCCCACCACTTCCTTCGGCGGAAAGGGATAGCGGAAATTTGTGTATTGCCGGACGCACCTGATTTCTTTACTACCAGAGCCCAGGCGCTGGCGCACAATCGCCTCATCTCCCCATAGCAAGGGCGACGGTATCGGAGGCGGTGGCACCATCTTTGCCATGACTCGAAAATTTTCCCCGACGAATCCCTGCGGATTCCAATTCGCCATGGCGATGACTCCTCCCGGCCGGCAAACCCGCATCAACTCCGCAGCCACCTTCTCCGGACGCGGCGCGAACATGGCTCCAAACATCGTCACTACCGCGTCGAACGAATGATCCGGAAAGGGAAGATTCTCGGCGTCGCCCTCCTGAAATCGCACATTCAAGTTCTCTGCCGCGGCGCGCTGCCTGGCTTGTTCCAGCAGGTTGGTGGCAATATCCACTCCGACCACATCGGCTCCCGCCCGAGCAGCTGGAATCGCCGTATTCCCAGTGCCACACGCTACATCCAGCACCTTTGCGCTAGCCTTGATGCCGAGCCGCGCCACGAAATTCTCTCCTTCTTGCGCAGTAAAGCTTGCGATCCGGCCGAAGTCGCCGGCCATCCAAGTAGCTTTCATGCGGGATCTCAGTTGATCAAGATCAGGTGCAGAACTCTGCATGCTGTCTTTCTCCTTGGTTAGATGCCCCATCAGTAAGAAGGTTTGTGCAACGTCACCCTTGCGCTGCAGGCGCAGAAGTTTATGTAGCGACAGCCGCCCTCGGCTGTCGGGCCGGCTGAAGGCCGCCAGAGTTGCGCCATTGTATCCCCGCAGGCTGTTAAAATCGAGATCGTGGTCAAAGTATCCACCTGGCGCAAAATGGCCGTCGTCGCCCGCGTAGCCGGACAACAGGCAGGCCGCAATCGCACCGTAAGCGCCTTCGCCAAAGCCGCTCGCGCCACCGCCCGCTCATTTGGAAATGTTCTGCACCAGTTGTGGCTGGAAATGGTGGGAGTCCTCTTTCTGGTGATGGCGCTCGGCTTCACCAACGCCAGTGTCAAAGAATTCGGCAAATATCAGGCCGGACAGGTCGGAGCTGGCCGCGTGGCTGTCACGATTTGTTTTGCTGTGACCTTTGCCTGGTTCGGAGTGAGTTCGTTCTGGAGAGTTCGAAAGAAGAAGCAGCGCTCCTAAGCTGCATTTCCGCCTCGACCAGGCTGGCATGAATGCCGTCAGGTGATTCCATGGCCCAAGATGTGAAGACCGCTCCCGCGCCGCAGAGCGAGATCGAGACTTCCTCCCATATTGCCGTAAAGCCCCTCTACAGCCCAGCCGATCTCAAAGGACTCGACTACGAAAGCGAAATCGGCTACCCGGGGGAATATCCCTTCACCCGCGGCGTGCAGGCCACCATGTATCGCGGGCGCCTCTGGACCATGCGCCAGTACGCCGGCATGGGAGACGCCGAAGAATCCAACAAGCGCTACAAATACCTTCTCGCGAATGGAACCACCGGCCTCTCCGTCGCCTTTGATCTACCCACGCAGATCGGTCTCGATTCCGACCACCCGCTCGCCGGAGGAGAAGTCGGCAAGGTGGGAGTCGCCATCGACTCGATCGAAGACATGGAGCGCCTGTTCAACGGCATCGACCTGACCAAGATTTCCACCTCAATGACGATCAATGCGACTGCATCGATTCTGCTGGCCTTGTATGTCGCGGTCGCGAGGCGGAAAGGCGCCGATATTCGCAAATTGTCGGGCACGGTGCAGAACGATGTTCTGAAGGAATACATCGCGCGCGGAACTTACATTTATCCACCGCACCAGGCCATGCGCATCATCACCGACATGTTCGCTTGGGCGAACGACAACGTACCCGACTGGAACACGATTTCGATCTCCGGCTATCACATGCGCGAGGCCGGATCGAGCGCCGTTCAGGAAGTCGCGTTCACGCTTGGCAATGGCATGGCTTACGTCGAGGCCGCCATCAAAGCCGGGCTCGACGTGGACAAATTCGCTCCGCGTGTTTCTTTCTTCTTCAATGCCCACAGCAATTTTCTGGAGGAAGTGGCAAAGTTCCGCGCTGCCCGCCGCATGTGGGCGCGGATCATGCGCGAGCATTTCAAGGCCAGGAATCCGCGATCATGGATGTTGCGCTTTCACACCCAGACCGCGGGTTCAACGCTCACGGCCCAGCAGCCGGAAAACAACATCGTGCGTACCGCGATTCAAGCTTTGGCAGCGGTGCTGGGCGGAACGCAATCGCTTCACACCAACTCTTTTGATGAAGCTCTGGCTTTGCCCACCGAGCAGGCGGCCCGCATCGCCTTGCGCACGCAGCAGATCATCGCGTACGAATCCGGCGCGCCGCAGACGATTGATCCACTCGCTGGATCCTATTACATCGAATCCCTGACCAATGAAATCGAAAAACGCGCAGCCGAATATCTGGGGAAAATTGAAGTCCTTGGCGGAATGTTGAAAGCTATCGAGCGCGGCTACGTGCAGCAGGAAATTCAAAATGCCGCCTACGAATACCAGCAGCAGGTCGACAATCAGAATGCAATCGTTGTGGGCGTGAACCGTTTCGAGATCGAAGAAGAGAAGCCGATTCCAATCCAACACATCGATCCCGCCCTGGAGCCGAGACAGATCGAGCGCGTCCGCGCGCTGCGGTCAAAACGGGACCCTGGTTCATGTAAGTCGGCGCTGCAAGCGGTGGAACAGGCGGCCCGCAGTGGCGGCAATCTGATGCCCAGCATTGTTAGCGCCGTCGAAGCCAGCGCCACGGTAGGAGAAATTTCCGACGCCATGCGCCGCGTCTTCGGCGAGTACAAAGAAGCGGTCGTGATCTAGCCTGGCATTCGCCAATCATCTTTTTTCTGACGCACGGGTTTCTGACGCGCGGGCCGATTCTGCCAACCGGATTGCGTCCTGAGCCGCCGCTTCCAAGGGATGCGGCTTGATCTGGTAAGGATGCGCCGCCGATAAGGCCATTAGCAGCTGGGCGGCCCGCCGCATTTGATATTCACGCAAGCGGTCTCCAATCGCGTTCTCCGGCTTTCCGAGAAACTCGTTTAGGTAATGCCACAAAAACTGACGGAGTTCATCCACCGCGGCTTTGAAAGCTACCAGTTCGTCAGAAGCATCGCTCTCGAACAGGGCGGAGGAGAGTTCAGCGGGTTGCATTGCCGCACGTTTATTCAGCTCATCCCGCACAAGGTAAAGTTCTTCAGTGATCAGTCGAATTCGAGTGAGCGTCTGGTCCACAAGAGCCTTTCGGTGCTTTATTCTTCCGCCGAAATAAGCTGATCCGCCCTTTTCAACATCAATCGGAGTCCCCGCAACAGATTCATTCGGTCTTTGCGACTGGTGGCAGACTTCAGCAGCAAGACCTGCTGTTCGAGGTCTCGGCGCAAAATTGCAAATTCTTCAACCGGATCCGTTGTTGGAGAGGACATTGCGAGAACGCGTAGTGTAGCCGACAATTCTCACCAGAGTAGTACAGGAAATCCTGTAGATACTAATGAGTCGCCTCAAGGACAGCGGCAGTTGCGCGCTGCCCCTCGCTACGCTGGCTGCGCTTCCATTTCCTTCACCGCGGCGTCCAGGTGCCGCAGCGTTTCTTCCACCGTGAGCGTGTACATATCACGCCCGAGTCCCTCGCCCGCTTCCAATGCGGTCTTCAGATAATGGCCCGCGATTTCGACCGCCAGCGAATCCGTAATCGTCTTGCCCGTTCGGTTCTTGTATTCCACCCACGCCACGCAGGGAAGCACAACCCATACCTTGTGCCCGCCCACCAGAAACTTGTAGTCGACGGCATCGGCATGCCGCGTGGAGATGGCAACAATCTGCGATTGATAAGTGCAGTGGACCGGTTTTTTGGTCCAGCGATCGGTCGCGGTAAAGTTCTCGAACATGCTTAAACTATAGCGGAGCCTTTGCGAGCCGGGCAAACCGAGCCTTGACGTTCAGTCTGTCTGGGCTGCCCCATGTCTCGCCGTGTTTGCGAGACATGGGATTGTTCACCCGTCCGTTATCATGGATACGTGCCAACCCGGGCCCCGCAAAAAACTAAACTCACTATTCTTCGCGCGCGCCATTTGAGCCAGCATTCCTGGCTGCTGCATGGATTCTCCACGCGCCTTGGAGGCTATTCCCGCATCTACCGCAAAGGCGACCTCAATCTGGGATTCACCAAAGACGATGCGCGCGCGGCCGTCGAGCGCAATCGCGCTGCCTTCCTGACGGCGTTGGGCGCGACCTCGCCACGAGCCTCGCGCGCGCGCAAACAACCGTTCTGGCCCATCGTTACCCTGCGTCAGATTCATTCCGACCTGATCCACTGCATAGATGGATTGCCCCCACGACCGCTCATCGGGGATGCCCTGATCACGCGTACTCCCGGCCTGCTAATCGCCATTCAGACTGCGGATTGCCTTCCCGTAATCCTGGTGGACATCAAAACTCATGCCATCGGAGTTTTTCATGCGGGCTGGCGCGGCACGCTCAAGCGTATCGTGGAAAAAGGCGTCGGCGAGATGTTTCGCTGCTTCGGTACCCGGCCTCGCGACATCAAGGCCGCAATCGGCCCTGGCGTTCGGGGCTGCTGCTATCACGTCGGAGAAGAAGTCCGTACCAAATTTCACTCGCAATTTGCCTATGCGGACAAGCTGTTTCACGAGGTAAAGGAGTCTGACCCCGTCAGGGAAAAATATCCGCTCCTGTTTCTGACCGCCCGCGCCCCCGGTCACAGCGAATTGCCCAAGAAGATTCTGCTAGACCTGGTGGAAGCGAATCGCCAGCAACTTCTGGCCGCGGGAGTGCCGAACAAGAACATCGAAAGCTCGCCGCTCTGCACCAACTGCCACCCTGAGTTGTTATTTTCCTACCGCGCGGAAAAAGGAAAAACGGGAAGACTGATGGGAGTGGCGGGAATCCGGCCTTAGCACGCGCGTGGATACTCAGCTTCTGCGATCCGAGGCCGAGGTTCGCTTTGTGATACCATCCCGTCGTTCTCGATCGCAAAGCGGAGTGCACCATGTTCCCATCCGAATGCGCACCCTCCCGTCGTAGCTTTCTCAACAGTGCAGTCGCGCTCAGCACGGCAGTTGCCGGCGCGAGCTTTATGCCTGAATTCGCCTTCTCCGTGGAATCGGAAGTCTCCGATGTCAACGTGGTCGGTCCGAAGAAGGGTTACTCGCCGCAGATTGGCACGCTGGTGTCGATGATGACCTGGATGCGCCAGGTGATTCTCATGCCGGTCAAGGGTATGACGCAGAAGGACCTCGATTTTCTGCTCGATGACAAGGCCAACCGGATTGGCGCACTGCTCCTGCATCTAGCCGCCACCGATCGCCTCTACCATGTGCACACGTTCCAAAACGTCGCCCTCAAGGACCTGCCGGAGCCGTTCAAAGAGAAGTGGGGCATGCCCATGGAACTCGGTGAACCTGCCCGCAAGGGCATCATCGGCCACGACCTCGATTACTATCTCAACATCCTCAATGAGACTCGCGAGCAAACACTTGCCGAATTTCGCAAACATGACGACAACTGGCTGATGACTGTCGACAAAGACTGGGGCTGGGGTCCCACCAACAATTACTGCAAGTGGTTCCATGTCTGTGAACACGAGTCCAACCACAACGGCCAGATTAAATTTTTGAAGAGCCGCCTGCCCGGAGCCAAGCCGGCCAGCGAGTGAGGGCCTTGCCCAGAAGATTCGGAATTACCGCGTTGTTCACATTGCTGCTTCTGGGCTCTTTCTCTTTGGCCCAAGTTTCGTCCGCCCAGGTCGACGATCTCTTTTCTTCGCTGAAGTCGAGCAACGCTCCCGGCGCGGCCGTGCTCGTCGTTCGCCACGGACACGTGGTTTTTCGGCAGGGATATGGCGTCACCGATCTGCACACCCGGACTCCCATCGAACCGAATACCAACTTTCGGCTGGCCTCTTTCACCAAGCAGTTCACCGCCACCTGCATCATGCTGCTAGTCCATGACGGCAAGCTGCACTACGACGACCACCTCTCCGACATCTTTCCCGAATTCCCCGCTTACGGGAAAGCCATCACCATCCGCAATCTGCTCAACCATACTTCCGGCCTGCCTGACTACGAAGACCTGCTGATGGCGAAGTATTCCAACACTCCGGAAGACAAGATTCCGCAGATTCTGGACGCGGGTGTTTTGCAACTGCTGGAGCAGCAGAGCAGCGGCAAATTCCCGCCCGCCTCGGAATGGCAATACAGCAACTCCGGTTACGCCGTCCTGGCGATGGTGGTCGAGAAAGTCTCAGGGGAGCCCTTCGGCCAGTTTCTGCATGACCGCATCTTCGCGCCCCTGCAGATGAACAACACTCTCGCGTACCAGCAGGGAAAAAACGAAGTCCCGCATCGCGCATACGGCCACACCAAACAGAAAGATGGCTGGCGCGAAACCGATCAGAGCCCGACCTCAGCAGTTCTGGGCGACGGCGGAATCTACTCCTCGATTCAGGATTTAGCCAAGTGGGACCGCGCGCTTCGCAATCACACCCTGCTGACCGCCGCCGAAATGCAACCCGCATTGACCCCGGTTCAGCCCACGGCCCATCCAGCAAACTCGAATGGGAAGTCCATTAGCTACGGCTTCGGATGGTTTCTGGACCCATACCACGGACATAAGCGCATGTCGCACAACGGAGAGACGATAGGATTCTTAACTACAATCCAGCGTTTTCCCGCAGACGACCTGACCGTAATCGTTTTAGCGAATCGCACAGACAAAGACCCAGAGCAACAAGCCCTGAAAGTAGCCGATCTCTATCTGAAGCATTAGCAGAGTCGCGTAGAAGGGACAGCCTCTCAGGCTGGCCAGGTTTGAAGATGTAGTGACATCCGCCATCGGCTGTCCAGCCGCGCGAAGTGCGCAATTTTACGCGGTAGGCGGAGTAGCCGGAGGTGGAGCGGAAGCTGCAGGAGTGGCACTCGCGGTGTTCTCGTTAACCAAATCTTTCAACTCCTTGCTAGGCTTGAAGAAAGGAATCTTCTTGGCGGGAACTTCCACGCGCTCGCCCGTCTTCGGATTGCGTCCCACGCGGGGCCGCCGCTGACGAGTGCGGAAACTCCCAAAGCCGCGGATTTCAATCTTGTCTCCCGCCCGCAGCGAGCGCACCACGCTATCAAAGATCGTCTCCACAATTACTTCACTGTCTTTGCGCGTAAGTTCCGCCAAACGCGAGACTTCATCGATCAGGTCGGCTTTGGTCATAACGCCCCTCTCTGCCCCCAAGCTTTGGATTTCTTAGCGAATATTCGCACCGTATCTCCGGTGCTTCAGGCCAGCATCCATAACTCTCTCAAATTTCAGGCTTTGGATGCAAGTTGCGTTTAGGGGAACCCCGCTCTTGGGAACTCTGGGGAGCAGCAACGCTTACTTCCAGAGGTAATAGAACCCCACGTGTTGCTCCAGCATCTTCTCGGTGCTGGGCAGATACTGCGAGACGTCGCCCAGCAACAGATCCATCAACGTACGTCGGTCTTTCTCCGGACGGACCAGCGTCGGTTCTCCATGAATCCCAACGGATTTGGCTGTGTCGGCCACCGCGGTCTCGAAATCGCCCACATTATCGATGAGCTTCATTCCCTGCGCCTGCTCACCGGTCCAAACCTTCCCGTTGGCGATCGACCTAACATCGTCGTACTTCAGCCCGCGTCCGTCCGCCACGGCTTTGATGAACTGCCCAAACATATTGTCGATCAGTCCCTGCATGTAAGCCTGCTCGGCGGGAGTGAGATCGCGCGCCGGATTGCCCGTATCCTTGAATTCACCGGTCTTGATCACCACATCCTTCAGCTTGGCCCACTTCAACAGGTCGCCGTAGTTGACCCATTGTGCGATCACTCCGATAGAGCCCACGATGCTGCCCTGATCGGCATAAATCTTGTCGCAAGCGGAGGACACGTAGAAGGCACCGCTCGCCCCTACCGTCTCGATCGAGGACACGATCTTCTTTTTCTTCTCACTGCGAATCCGCTTCACTTCGCGATAAATCTCTTCCGAAGCAGCCACGCCTCCGCCGGGAGAATTCACGTGCAGGATGATCGCCTTGATCGATGAGTCATCGCCGAACTTCTTGAGCTGCCCCACGACCGGCTGGGGCGAAAGGATGACGCCATCCAGATCGACAACGCCAATGCGGTCGCCAAAGCCGCCGATGCCGGCTTCGCTGCTGCCCGCATGCATGGTGAGATAAACGAGGGTAAATACGGCGAGCACAAACAGAAAAAACGCTCCTCCGCCAATCAAAATCCAAAGCAGCGTCCGCGAACGTCCCTCAGGCATGTAGGAGAGTGTAGCACCAGCCTCTAAGAGTATGGACAGACCACGTAAGGACAGCCTCTCAGGCTGTACAGTCGAGCGAAGCTCGACAGCGCATTAGACAAGCGTCACAACATTGAGCGCACCGCGTTCAACGAACACCTCAACCGGCGTTCGGCAAACAAACTCCCCATCCGCATAAACATCCTGCGGTTCCTCAGTCTCCACTCGCACTCGCTCCGACTGAAAATACTCGACCTCGCGAATCCCTAAATGCCGCCCAGCATAGACAGTAGGGAACAGTCTCAACAGCTTGAATGGACTGAGTGCCGCGACGATGCACATATCGAGCAAGCCATCATCCATTTTGGCCTGTGGTGCGACATTCATTCCGCCGCCATATAAAGGAGTATTGGCAAATGCCGCAACCAGGCTCCGTTGATGACTGCGAACGGTCCATTCCGAACTTTGCCCCATCGGCACGGAAATCTTTACCGGCAGCGGCTCAAAACTGAAAATCGTAGGAAGCATGCTGAGGGCATAGCCACCGTGTCCCCGCAGCCATCGGGGTAATCTGTTGGCACGCCGGGCTACCTCCCCGTCGAGGCCCACTCCCGCCACGCAGCAGAAGTAAGTCGCAATCGATGGCGCCTCCCTCGCTTTGCTCAACGGAGTAATCAGCCCCAAATCGATAGCGCTAATATTCTTTGCGCCGCGACAGAATTGTTCCCACGCGGCCAGCGAATCCCGAACCCGGCGTAATCCTAAAGAGCAGGCAAAATCATTCCCGCTTCCCGCCGGCACAACCAGCACCGGAAATCCCAAATTGACTAGCGCCCCAAGGTGCCGGTGAATCGTGCCGTCGCCCCCGAACAGCAGGACGACATCCACCCCGTCAGCGCGCGCAGGCACGCCCATGCGCCATTCAATGCCGCTATCCTTCTGAAATGGCAAAAGGTCTTTACCAGAGCACCCCAGCCCGAGAATGGCCGCAGCCCGCATGTCGCGATGAGACTAGCAGAATAGGCCGCCCGCACGGCAACACTGGCCTCTAATCTTCCCACTAACAGATACTGCCGATCGAGGCTCGATACCGATTTCATCGCTGGTTAAGATTGCCCAAATGATGCCGCACCATTCCCCGCTAGTCCGAAGAATTGCGATACCGCTTCTGGTGATGTCCGCGATTTTCCTTGCGGGATGTGGCGGGGGCACGTCAAAATCCGGCGCGACCGTTCCTACTCCGCCCCCCACTTCGACGCCCACTTCATCGCGTACCAGTGTCCTGACCTATCACAACGATAACGGCAGAACAGCCCAGAATTTGACTGAGACCGTTTTAACCCCAGTCAATGTGGCTTCATCAACGTTCGGCAAGATCCGCTTCGACTCGGTCGACGGGAAAGTGGATGCCGAGCCGCTCTATGCGTCGAGCGTGGCAATACCCGGCAAAGGCACGCACAACGTTCTGATCGTGGCATCCGAGCACGATACTGTCTACGCCTTTGATGCCGACACGGGAGCAACGCTGTGGAGCGCCACAATGCTGAAAGCCGGAGAAACCACATCGGACCCGCGTAGCTGCAACCAGGTGGAACCGGAGATCGGAATCACCGCAACTCCCGTCATCGATCCCAAAGCTGGCCCGAATGGCGCCATCTACGTCATCGCGATGTCTAAAAGCGGCGCGACTTACCATCAGCGGCTCCATGCGCTCGATCTCGCCACGGGTGCCGAGCTTTTCAATGGTCCCGTAGACATTCAGGCGAAATATCCTGGAACTGGCGACAACAGCGATGGAACAAATGTCATATTCGATCCGGCTCAGTATGAGGAGCGAGTTGCGCTGCTTCTGCTGAATGGAACCATTTACACCGGTTGGGCTTCCCATTGCGACATCCGGCCCTACACCGGTTGGATCATCGCCTACTCTGCTTCCACGCTCGTGCAAAGCAATGTTCTGAATGTCACACCCAATGGCAATGAGGGCGCGATCTGGATGTCAGGCGGTGCACTGGCAGCTGATGATGCCGGAAATATTTATCTTCTCGATGGCAACGGAACCTTCGACGCAACCCTGGATGCGAATGGGTTTCCCTCGAAGGGCGATTATGGCAACGCATTTCTGAAAATCTCAACGGCGGGTAATCAACTGGCGGTTGCGGACTACTTCGAAATGTATAACCAGGCCACCGAGAACAGCGCAGACGGCGATCTCGGCTCCGGCAGCCCCATGGTGCTTCCGGACTTGAAGGATTCTTCGGGAAACACCAAACATCTCGCGGTCGGCGCCGGCAAAGACGCGAATCTGTACGTGGTGGACAGGGATTCGATGGGCAAGTTCGATCCCAGTCGCAATAACATCTATCAGGAGATTTCCGGAGCGTTCTCCGATGCAGTGTTTTCCGCCCCAGCATTCTTCAACGGCACTGTGTACCTGGGGTCAGTGGGAGGCCCACTTCAGGCCTTCACGACCAGCGGCGGTCACCTCGCGGCCGCAGCCAAGACATCCAATTCTTTCGCGTATCCCGGTGCGAATCCAAGCGTCTCAGCGAATGGAACCAGCAATGCGATCATCTGGGCGGTCGAGAACACGAATCCCGCAATTCTGCATGCTTATGACGCTGTCACTCTGAAGGAACTGTACAACAGCAATCAGGCCAGCGGCGGCCGCGACCAGTTCGGCGCGGGCAATAAATTCATCACCCCCATGATTGCCAACGGCAGAGTCTTCATAGGCACCCCAAGCGGAGTCGCAGTCTTTGGACTGCTTCATTAAAAAGTCGTGTAAGGAAAGACCAGATGGAAACGAGCCATGTAGGGACAGCCGCCGTCGGCTGTCCCTAGATGTTTTCGGCATCATCCATGGATTACCGCAACCCGCAACTGTTTGCCGACCCTTAACGTTAGTCGCAGAGGTAGAGGGCTCGTGAGAACGACACGGGGATCCTTCACAACCTCATTTTCGATGCGCACAGAACCTTGCTTTATCTTGCGGGCACCATCCGTTGCGGATTCCGCGAGCCTGCATTTCACCAGCAACCGGTCAAGCCGAATGAGATTGCGTCCCTGCTCATCTACCGATCCGCCGACTTCCCCCGCTGGAACCGCAATCTCCTCCACCTCTTCCGGCACTTCATCCTTCTGAAACTGCTTCGCCCAATCCTCCCCCGCCTTCGCCGCCGCCTCCGCCGAATGAAAATCCGCCACAATCCTCCGCGCCAGGTCCTTCTTCGCCTGCATGGGATGCGCCTCGCGCTTCATCTTCTCGATATCGGGCACCTGCACATCCGTCAGCAGTTCGTAGTAGCGCCACATCATCTCGTCGGAGATGCACATGATCTTGCCGTACATCTCCAGCGGCGGCTCATGAATCCCGATCGCATTTCCCAGCGACTTCGACATCTTCTGCACGCCGTCGAGGCCCTCGAGAATCGGCGTGGTGAGCACCACCTGCGATTCCTGCCCGTAAGCGCGTTGCAGTTCGCGGCCGACCAGCAGATTGAATTTCTGGTCGGTTCCGCCCAGTTCAACGTCTGCCTCGAGCGCAACCGAGTCGTATCCCTGCACCAGCGGATACAGCAGTTCGTGCACCGAGATCGGCTTCTCTTCCTGAAAGCGCTTATGAAAATCCTCACGCTCGAGCAGTTGCGAAACCGTGTACTTCGCCATCAGCCGTACGAAATCGTCGGCGGTGAGAGCCCCCATCCAGCGGCGATTGAAATCGATCACCGTCTTCTTGGGATCAAGAATCTTGAACACCTGCTCCTTATAGGTCTCGGCATTCTGCTCGATCTGCTCGCGGCTGAGCGGAGGCCGCGTCACCGACCGTCCCGTAGGGTCGCCAATCATCCCGGTGAAGTCGCCGATCAGAAAAATCGCGGTGTGCCCCAGATCCTGAAAGTGCTTCAGCTTGCGCAGCACGACCGTGTGCCCCAGGTGCAAGTCGGGAGCGGTCGGGTCCATCCCCAGCTTCACCCGCAGCGGTTTGCCCGTAGTGCGCGACTTGTCCAGTTTCGTCCGCAAATCGGCCTCGCGGATAATCTCCGCCGCGCCCTTTTTCAGATACGTCAGCTGTTCGTCTACCGGTGCGAAGGTTGGCATGGGAATCCGCTATTATAAGGAAGTCACGCGACAATGGGATCGAGTTGTCCTCGCGCACCCACATTCACCGCTTGAAGACGCGCTCCACCCGCGTGCTATAATTCTTTATTCTCAGTCGCTTAGCGCATCGGAGGACTGTATCGATAAACGTTTTATCCGCATGAACGATCGCATTCGAGCACGCGAAGTACGCGTGATTGATGATGAGGGGCAGCAACTCGGGATTATGCCTCCCTACGAAGCGATCCGGAAAGCCCGCGAAAAGAACTTAGACCTGGTTGAGATTTCGCCCACCGCGCAGCCTCCCGTTTGCCGCATCATGGATTACGGGAAGTTTCTTTACCAGCAGGAAAAGAAAGACCGCGAAGCCAAGAAGCATCAGAAGACGATCACCGTAAAAGAGGTCAAGTTCCGCATCAACGTGGACGACCACGATTACGAGACCAAGAAGAATCACGTTCTGCGCTTTCTGGGTGAGGGCGACAAAGTAAAAGCGACGATCTTTTTCCGCGGCCGCGAAATGACCCGCACCAGCCTGGGACGCCAGATCCTGGAACGGCTCATCAAGGACGTGGAACCGGAAGCCATCGTGGAGTTCCGTCCTCGACAAGAGGGCAACACGCTGCACGCGATCCTGGCGCCCAAGAAGTCGGACAAGGAACGCGAGAAAGAGAAGCAGAAGGCCGCGGCGGCACGAAGCGCGCCCAGCCAAAGCGCTCCTCTTCCGCCGGCGCAGGTCGCTAAGCCCGCGTCGTAAGCGGCGCTGGCACGGATTACAAGTTCATCGCAAAGGGGCGCCGCACACCTGGCATGAGCCAGTCAGGAAAATACCTGTGTCGATGTTTGTCTGAGCTAAAAGCTAAGAGCTAGAAGCTAAAAGCTGTCTTTGAGGATTTATGCCGAAATTGAAAACGCACAAAGGCGCTGCTAAGCGCTTCAAGAAGACGGCGTCGGGAAAGGTGAAGCGGGGACACGCGAAGCTCCGCCACATCCTGACGTCCAAAGATAAGAAAAACAAACGCAAGCTGGGAAAGTCCGCCTTGGTGAGTGACGGAGATCTGGCCAAGGTCTTGCGGATGATTCCGTACCAGTGAGCTTTATGAATGATCGGTGGCCGGAGTGACTGGCCGCTGACAGGCGTGTGAAGAGGCAAAGGCCGTCAGGCCTTCCTTACCTCCAGCCGCCATAAAGGGAAACAAAAAAGGAGAGCACCATGCCTCGTGTAAAACGCGGAACCAAACGCCGCCAGAAACGCAAAAAGATATTAGACCGCGCAAGCGGTTATTTCCTCACAAAATCCAAGCTGTACCGCTCGGCCAAAGAGTCCGTCGAACGCGGTCTCAAATTTGCCTATTCCGGACGCAAGCAGCGCAAGCGCCAGTTCCGCTCGCTCTGGATCGTACGCATCGGCGCCGCCGCCAAGTTGAACGGCATGAGCTACAACCAGTTCATCCACGGGCTAAAGCTGGCGGGGGTAGAACTCGACCGCAAGATCCTGTCCGACCTGGCAGTAAACGATCCGGCAGGATTCGCCAATTTGGCCGAGCAAGCCAAAGGCGCGCTGGCGTAGGGTGTCAGCTTTTAGCCATCAACTATCAGTTCGTTCTTGGCGCTCATGGCGTTGTGGGCGCCATCATTTTCTAAGCTTGTCATCCTGAGCGCGTTTTTGGCGCGAAGGATCTCTGCATTCCCGGCGGACTGCATAGATTCTTCGCTTCCTCAGAATGACAGGCGGCTGCACTTTTCCAAGTGGCATATACCGTTCCCAAACTGAAGGACTATTCGCCGGCAGCGCTGGCAGAAAGCTGCGGCAGAATGCATCGCCGCGTGCCAGGCCGAAGCCGCCCAGGTTCGCAACGACGCTGATCTGAAGGCATTCCGCGACCGCTGGATGGCGCCGCAAAAACGGCATCCTGACCCAAATCAATGATCTCTGGCTGAAAGGCGCGCCCAAAGAGGCCAAGCGCGAAGCCGGAATTCGCGTCAACGAACTGAAGGCGCGCATCACCGAGCTGGTCGAGGCCGCGCACGTCAGCAGCACCGATTCGCTCACCGCCGACGCCGTGGATATCACCCTCCCCGGCATTCGCCGCCCCATTGGCGCAGAACACCCCGTCATCAAGACGATGCACGAGATTGTCGGCGTATTCCAGAAACTGGGCTACTCGGTCGCCGAAGGCCCGGTGGTCGAAACCGACTACTACAACTTCGAATCACTGAATTTCCCGCCGAACCATCCCGCCCGCGACACGCAGGATACGCTCTTCATCGCGGGACAGCAGTCGAAGCCGCAGCGCGAGCGCCTGCTGTTGCGCACGCACACCTCTCCCGTGCAGATTCGCACGATGGAAAAAATGCGGCCGCCGATTCGTATCGTAATTCCCGGGACGGTGCATCGCAACGATCCTCCCGACGCCAGCCATTCGCCCATGTTCCATCAGATCGAAGGACTGGCGGTCGACACCAACATTACCTTCGGCGATCTGAAAGGCACGCTCGATCACGCCATGAAGGCGCTGTTCGGCTCGAGCGTGAAGACGCATTTCCGCCCGTCGTTCTTCCCCTTCACCGAACCAAGCGCCGAACTCTACGTGACGTGCTTCATCTGCGGCGGAAGCGGCAAGCGCGGATCAGACCCCTGTCGCCCCTGCAAGCAGACGGGATGGATCGAAGTGCTAGGCTGCGGCATGGTCGATCCCAACGTGTTCGAGTTCGTGAAAGACAACGGCTACGATCCGAAGAAAGTTTCCGGCTTCGCCTTCGGCATGGGCGTAGATCGCCTGGCGCTGCTGAAGTACGGCGTGGATGATATTCAGTTGTTCTTTCAAGGGGACGTGCGGTTCTTACAGCAGTTTGCGTAGGCAGCTATTAGCTTTTAGCTCTTAGCCTTGAGCTAAAAGCTAAGAGCTAATAGCTAAAAGCTGATTTTCATGAAACTCTCTGCACAATGGATTCGCGACTTCGTTGATCTCGCGGTCGACAACGACCGCCTAGCCGAAGCCCTGACCAACGTCGGCATCTCGGTCGAAGGCATCAGCGGCAGCGGCGCGGACACCGTCTTCGAGATGGAGATCGGCACCAATCGTCCCGACGCGATGAATCATTACGGCGTCGCCCGCGAAGCCGCGGCAATCTACGACCTGCCGCTAAAGCCCATTTCCGCCGGGAACAGCATGAGCTGGAAGGGCACGACAGGGATGGACAAGACCAAGAGGGGCACGGCTTCAGCCGTGCCATTAAGCTCCCCGAAAAAAGTGGCTTTAGCCGCTGAGGTGAGCTTTCCCATCACGGTTGAAGAGCCGCAACTCTGTCCGCGCTTCTCGGCACGAGTTATTCGCAACACGAAGATCAAGCCATCCCCGGAGAACGTCGCCCATCGTCTGCAGCTTCTCGATCAGCGCCCCATCTCGAACGCGGTCGATGCCACCAACTACGTTCTCTGGGAGATCGGCAAGCCCACCCACGTCTTCGACGCCGACCTGCTCGAAGGTGATCAAATCATCGTCCGGAAAGCCCGCGCAGGCGAGACCCTCAAGACCCTCGACGGAGTCGAACGCAAGCTCACTACAGAAGATCTGGTCGTCTGCGACGCGAAGAAGCCCGTAGGCCTCGCCGGAGTCATGGGCGGCTACGACACCATGATCACCGACAAGACCCGCAACATCGTGATCGAGTCGGCATGGTGGGACCCAGGAATCGTCCGCAAGATGTCGCGCCGCCACGGCCTGCACACCGACGCTTCTCACCGCTTCGAACGCGGCGCGGATTTCGAATCCACCGTTCTCTCCTGCGATCTGGTGGCGCAAATGATTCTGGACTCCGGCGGCGGCGAATTGGTCGGCGATGCCGTCGACGTGGTCTCGCGGCCCATGGATCTGGCCCCGGTCTTGCTGCGCATTTCCGAGGTGCACCGCATTCTCGGCGGCAATCTGGATGCCGGCCAGGTCTATCGTCTCCTGAAGCGTCTGGGATTCATCCTGATTCCCGAAGGCCAGCAGAATGCCGAATTCCGCGTGACCATCCCCAGTTGGCGCCTCGACGTAGAACGCGAGATCGACGTCATCGAAGAGATCGCGCGCCTGCACGGCTACGACAAATTCGAAAGCACGCTGCCGGCCTACAGCGGTGCGGTGATCGACTTACCGAACGCGAAAGTCGATCGCGCCCTGCGCACGCGAGCTCTGGCCCTGGGATACAACGAGGCTGTGTCGCTAACCTTCATCTCGCATGAAGATGCTGAAAAATTCGCGACGGTCGCCTCCAGCGGCAAAGTGCTGGAATTGGAGAATCCGCTGAGCGAAGAAGCCTCCGTGATGCGCACCTCGCTCGCTCCCGGCATGCTCAATATGCTGGCATGGAATCTGAACCGCGACGTAGCGGATGCGCGCCTGTTTGAGATCGGCGCCACTTACGGCCTCAGCGGGGAGGAGCGGGTCGAGCCCAGACGCGCGTGCTTGGGAGCGACGCTCTCGGCCATTCGCGATGTCAGTCCGGCCGCTGCAACGCTCGATGTCAGCAAAGGTCCGAATGCAATGGCCGTCGAGGCGTTCCGCGGCTTCAAGGGCGATGTGGAGAATCTGCTCGCAGCCTTCGCCGGCGATGTGTCCTACGACCACGAAACCGCGGAATATTTCCATCCCGGACGCTCTGCCCGCGCTCTCATCAACCGCACCGTCGTCGCGCAGTTCGGTCAAATCCATCCCGACATTGCCTCTGCGCGCAAGCTGCGGCAGGATGTTTTTCTGGCTGAAATCGATCTCGAGCAGTTGTACAAAATTGGTCTGCGCCCGGTACGCTTCGAGCCTCTCGCGAAATATCCCGCCGTGGAACGCGACTTCTCGTTCGTGTTCACCGACGAGGTGACGTTCGAGCAAATACAGCGAGCGGTGGACAACACTGCCATCCCGGAGCTGCGCGAATTCCGTCCAGTGGAAATTTTCCGGGGCGGCGCCATCCCCTCCGGCAAATATTCCGTGCTGCTGCGCGCCAAGTTCCAGTCCGCCGAAAGAACCCTGCGCGAAGATGAAGTAGCAAAGTGGTCGGCAAAAGTCATAGCCGCCCTGAACGAGCTAGGCGGTCAACAGCGAGCCTAACCCGAAGTCTGAGAATTCTCCAATATCTGCTTATACCCAGCTATACGCACGTAGGGACAGCCTCTCAGGCTGTCCCGCGAAGCGAAGCGAGCGTCGCGAAGACGAAAGCTTGAGTGTCTGCCTCGCCCTGCCGATGAACCCCATATGGTAACGCGCACAGGCCAAGCCGTCCCTCCCCCTACCCTTTCGGCCGCCAAGCCGCTGCGCTACGTAGCCCGACAGCCCATCTTCGATCGCAACGAAAAAGTCTTCGGCTACGAACTCCTATTCCGCGATGGCCTGGAGAACTCTTTTCACGGCGACCCCGACCAGGCTTCACGCGCCACGCTGGATCGCTCGCTTCTCATGGGTTTGGATGTTTTGTGCGATGGCCGGCGCGCCTTCGTCAACTGCACCCGCGACACGCTGATGAAGGGATTGGTGACCCTGTTGCCCGCGGCCACCACCGTGGTCGAGATTCTGGAATCGGTTCCAGATGATCCCGAGGTTCTGGCTACCTGCCGCAGCCTGAAGGAAACGGGCTACACGATAGCGCTGGATGACTACGTGGCCAATGATCGCCGGCACAAACTCGCCGAGATCGCTGACATTATCAAGGTCGAGATGCGGCTCACGAATCCAGAGCAGCGCGCCGACCTGATCCAACGTTTCGGCCCCCGGCGCTGCCGCATGTTGGCAGAGAAAGTGGAAACGCAATCCGAATTCGTGCATTCCCGCGATCAGGGTTTTGTCTATTTCCAGGGATATTTTTTCCGCCGTCCCGAAATTCTCAGCACCCGGGATGTGCCCGCCAACCGCCTGAACTATTTGCGCATGTTGCAGGAGGTCTCGCGGACAGAGCTGAATCTGGTCGCGCTCGAGGACCTGGTGAAGACCGAAGCCTCGGTATGCTACCGCCTGCTGCGCTATCTGAACTCAAGCATGTTCGGCTTCCGCAGCGAAATTCATTCGGTCCGCCACGCCCTCACGATTCTGGGAGAACGTGATCTGCGCCGCTGGGTACGCCTGGTAGCCACAGTAGGAGCAGGCCAAGACCGGCCCAGCGACCTGGTACTCTCCGCGCTGGTGCGTGGGCGCTTTGGTGAGTTGTTGGCACCCGCCGTGCGCCACGGCGACTCTGATCTCTTTCTCATGGGGTTGCTCTCTCTCATCGATGCCATGCTCGAGATACCCATGCAAGATATCCTGGAACGAATCTCGTTGGACCATGCGACCAAAGCGGTTCTATTGGGGGAACCCAGCCCTTTGCAGCCAGTGTTCCAGCTGATTCTGGCCCAGGAGAGCGGGCAATGGGCGCAAGCTGACAAAATCAGCCGCAGCCTGGGACTCGATCCCGAGACTGTGGCCGACCAGTATTGGGAATCGCAGCAATGGGCCCGTGAGCTTTCCGCCATTCAGTAGAAGCTCCGGTTTGGGCGGGTTTCCGTCTTTGCGGCCCGTCAAACGTCGGCCCCATGGCCTCCTGTGCAAAACCTAAATGCACGAGGGCCTTGCACAGGAGCCAAAGCCTTAGTAACATAGAATTGTTCTCATGAGGCCTCGTTCCCGCGTAGGCCTTCCGCGCCAGCCTTTCCGAAGCGGCGCCTTACGGATCCGAATACGCCAAATCGATATACGTTTTGAGTTTTTATTCGCGAGACAGCGGTTTGTTCAGAGGTGGGGTTCGTTCCACAGTGTGTCCAGTCTCAATTGGTAAGCGCGTTTGCGGGGCGGAAAGTGTGCCAGGCGGAGCTCCGCTTTCCGAGCTGTGAGCGCGCAGCAGGAATCAAAAGCTAGACAACACAAGCATTGAAACTTTGCATTTAGCAGGAAGCGACCAGAGAAAATTATGAACGCAGGACCAGGAAAATCCTCCGGAGGCGGAGGGGGAAGAAGACGGCGGCGTGGCCGACGTCCACACAATCAACGCGGGCAACGGCCCGGACCCGGCTTGAGCCGCGAGAACCGAGACGGAATCTACACCGCCCCCATGGATCACAGCTACCGGGCTGTGCTGTCCGGGGGCAACAATGGGCACAAGGGAGGGCGGCAGCGGCCGGGATATGGAGCACAATATCCCCAGCCTGAGCCGGAGCCTTTGTCTGCGGGCTCGGAAAACGGCAATTCCCGGATATTCGCCTTCATCGAAGATTTATTCTTCATGGCGAAAATTCAGGAGACCGCCCGCAAGCTCAACGTCAAGGTCGAGTTCGTCAAAACCGACAAGGACCTCATGGAAAAGATGCAGCAGAATGGCGATGAAAAGCCTTCTCTGATCATCTTTGACCTGAACAATGCCAACGCCAAGCCGTTGACCTTGATCCCCAAACTGAAAAGCAAGCTGAAGAAGGGAACCTCGATTATCGGATTCCTTTCCCATGTCCAGGGAGATCTGAAGCAAAAGGCCCACGAAGTGGGCTGCGACATGGTGCTGCCGCGCTCGGCATTTTCCCAGAACCTGCCGCAGTTGCTGCGCCGTCATGGCGCTCCGGAAGAAGAAGAGAATCCGTCAATTCAGTAATCGCTCAGACGGCTCAAACGCTCCAGCTCTCGTGGGATAGCCTGCCTTACCCCGGAGGCCAGGTGAGCGGTCGCCCGCCTAAAAGATGCACGTGCAGGTGAAAGACGGACTGTCCCGCCCCAGGCCCAACGTTCAGCACCGTGCGATATCCCTTTTCGATGTTGCGTTGCCGCGCGATCTGCGCCGCCGCCAGATGGCAGCGCCCGATAATCTCGGCATCGCCTTCCTGCGCTTCCTTGAGCCCTGCGAAATGTCTCTTGGGAATGATCAGAACGTGGGTAGGAGCCTGCGGGTCGATGTCTTCAAACGCAAACACATGCTCGTCTTCGTAAACCTTCTTGGATGGAATCTCCCCTCGAAGAATGCGGCAGAAAAGACAGTTAGGATCACTCATCGCTTTCACAACCTGCCCAAAAAATACGACAAAAACACGTAGCGACAGCCTCTCAGGCTGTCCAGCCGCCACTCAGTCCAGCCGAACCACAAACACCGCCCCTTCCGGCGTCTTAGTTTCCGCAGCCATCTTCTGCGCGCGCTCCTGATCGTCATCGACCACGCGCACCCGAACCCACCAATCTCCCGCCGGGCTCTCGAAACGTGCGACTTTTGCCGTGCGGTATCTCCGCGTCATGTGGTCGGCGAATCTGGTCGCCACCTGCTCGTCAGGAAATCCTCCAACCTGGACCGCCCACTTTCCGCGCGATCCGGCTGCTCCCGCAGCCTGCATCAATTCGATCTTGACCTTAGCAACGCCCGCTTTCTTCACGTCCAATCTCTCCGCAGCAGCAAGCGAGAGATCGATGACGCGTCCCCGAATGAACGGTCCGCGATCCGTAATGCGGACCAGCGCAGCGGAGCCCGTCTTCACGTTGGTGACGCGCACGATCGAACCCAGCGGATACGTGCGATGCGCTGCGGTCATTGCGTGCATGTTGTAAATCTGGCCGTTCGATCCACGACGATTGTGATACGGAGGCCCGTACCAGCTCGCCAGCCCAATCTCGGTCGCGATCACCTTGGCATTCGCCGGCAGCGCCGGCTCGGCGAGATCTGGTTCTGCAGCCGGCCGGGAAGGCTTTTCTCGCGTCCTCGGCACATTCGCGCTTGGCTCAGGGATACTGGGAGCACTCTCCGTTTCGGGCGCGGGCGGCGGCGGGACATCCACATGAGCCGCCTTCGGATGGTCGCATGCACTCAGGAACAGCATCGTGATGAGCACAAAAAAAAGCATGGCGTTGGCACAAGCGCGAAAGCAATTCCTGTTGCATGACGTGGCGCAGAGAAAACTCACTTGGTCGGATGCTGCTCCATATACTCGGCAAATTCCGCGAGCTTTTGCGAGGCGATGCGCAAAGCCTTGGTCGAATGCGAGCGCACTGCCGGCACCACTTCGTTGTTCAGATAGTTGATGAATTCCGGAATCTCTTTCTCCAGACGCTCGGCAGCGTCGTTGATGGTCTTGCCCACGCGTGCCGAAGCGCCTTCCACCTTGCGGTTGAAGTCGTTCATGGTACTCCTCGCGATAATGCGGCGTGAAAGAGTTCACGCGATGTTGCGGATGGCCAGGCTCGGTTATTATTTCCTGCCTGAAGCGCGAGGTCAATGGCGGAACTCGAATCGATAGGTCCGCGAGCCGCGGGAATCGGTACACCCGCAAGGACATCCTCTTATGGACAGCCTGCGCCACTTCCGCGAAATGCGTCGCAGATCGCTGTTAAAATTCCCGCTTCGATGAAATCCACGAACCACGTCGCGCGACAACGCACCGCAATTTCGCCGCCTGCTGCTTGGCCTGGTACGACATCCATGCCCGCGATCTGCCCTGGCGCGAGGACCGCGATCCCTACCGCGTCTGGCTTTCCGAGATCATGCTGCAGCAGACCCGCGTGGCCGCCGTCATCGAGCACTACCACGAATTCCTGCGGCGCTTCCCTACGGTGCAGAAGCTCGCGGCGGCACGCACGAGTTCAGTCCTGGCGGCCTGGAGCGGCTTGGGATACTACCGCCGCGCTCGCATGATCCATGCGGCTGCAAAATTGATCGTGCGAGAACTAGGAGGCCACTTTCCAAAAACCGCCAGCGCCCTCCAGGCATTGCCCGGCGTTGGACGATATACGTCCGCTGCCATCGCCAGTATCGCTTTTGAAGAGCCCGTGGCCGTAGTCGACGGGAACGTCGAGCGAGTCTTGCAGCGATTCTCAGGCACGCGGCTCGCGCCAGAAAAGATTTGGAAAGCCGCTGAGGCTTTGCTCGACCGCCAGCGCCCGGGCGACTTCAATCAGGCCATGATGGAACTGGGCGCGACCGTATGCACTACGCGGGCCCCATCGTGCTTGAACTGTCCACTAGTCGACTTCTGCGCCACACGCGGAGAATTGCCCAGCTTGGGAAACACCTCAAAGCAGAAAAAGCGCGAGATTCATTACGCCCTGGATTGCCACGACGGCGCCGTGTATCTGATCCAGCGTCCCCCAGATGCGCAGCTGATGCCTGGCATGTGGGAACTTCCCCAGCTCGAAGCTACGGAAAAAAATAAGCCGCCTGCAGATTTCAGCCTGCGGCATTCGATTACGGTAACCGACTACACTGTGCGGGTCAGGCGTTTGCCAGCTCCTCCCAATCTTCCAGGCCGGCGCATTCCGCTGCAAAAATTGCGAACCTTTCCCCTGACCGGTCTCGCTCGAAAGATTTTGCGAAAAGCTGACCTGATCTCCCCCGCATCTATTTCAATCCATCGGCTGCCATGAGTCATCTAATTCAACGAGTAAAAGCCCTGTTCGGAGGACGATCCATGACGGCGCTAGCTGCCGGTACGAAGGCACCCGACATTGAACTGAAGACGATGGATGGAAAGAAATTTTCCCTCCAGGCCGAACTTGCCCGCGGCCCGGTGGTGCTGGTTTTTTTCAAAGCTTCGTGCCCCACGTGCCAATATGCACTTCCCATGTTCGAGCGGCTGCACAAGGCCTATGGGCAGAAAGACGTCAGCCTGGTCGGTGTATCGCAAAACGACTCTAGCGAAACCGCTGCGTTTATGAAACAGTTCGGGATCACCTTCCCGGTACTGCTCGACGATACCCGCTCCTATCCCGCTTCGAATTCCTACGGCCTGACCAACGTGCCCAGCATCTTCTGGGTCGCGCAGGATGGCGAGATCGAACTCACCAGCGTGGGCTGGGTCAAGGCCGACTTCGAATGGATTAACCGCAAGATCGCCGAGACGGGGAAGGTCTCCCCGCCGATGATTTACAGCCCTGGCGAAGAGGTCAGGGACTTCCGCGCTGGTTGAGGGTCGAAGAACTAGGCGCCGGTCGGCGCCTTCTTGGCGGGAACCACGGAGGGACAGCCTCTTAGGCTGTCCCGCGAAGCAAAGCGAGCGGCTCACGCTCAGCTTCGGAAAGCGTGAGATGCTGTCCCTGCGAGGTTCTGTCCACCCGGACAAGCCCTCTTGGAGCCTGATTCCAACGGTGGATGGACTCTCGTGCGCTATTAGTGCCTACTTCCCATGCGTCCCGTCGACACCCTTCCTTTACAATCTTTGTAGATCGTCATAAAAAGCATTTTTTAGTCACGAACGCCACTTGGTCGGGGGAGAAACCTAAATGCAGGGAATGGCGAGAATTGTCTCGGCGTTTCTGGTCGTGTGTTTGAGCCTGCCTTCCTGGGCAGAGGGAGCCGCCGGAGGAGCGCCCAGAACTCCATCGGTAAAACTGCCGGGGCCCGCGTTCGTCGCTCTCGAGACCATCAATCCCGAACACATTCGCTGGCATGTCCGCTTCCTGTCCCACGATCTTCTGGAAGGCCGCGGCACTGGCCAGCGCGGCGGCGATCTGGCCGCCGAATACATTGCCACGCAATTCGCCGAGTATGGCCTGAAACCCGTGGGCGATCACGGCACCTACATGCAAAAGGTTCCGCTGGTAGGAATCACAACTCTCCCCGAAACCCGCTTCACGCTCGTTCCTAAGCGGGGCGAGGCCATGACTCTCAAACCGCTGGATGAATACGTCGCCTACGATCAGACGCAGCAGCCAGAATCCAATGTGGACGCGGAGATTGTCTTCGTGGGATACGGCATCGAAGCTCCGGAGTATAACTGGGACGACTATAAGGGTGTCGACGTTCGCGGCAAAGTTCTCCTCATGCTGGTCAACGAGCCGCCCTCCGACGATGCGAAATTCTTCAAAGGCAAAGCTCTCACCTACTACGGCCGCTGGACTTACAAATACGAAGAGGCCGCGCGCAAGGGCGCCGTGGGAGTGCTGCTGGTCCACCAGGCCCAGATGGCGAGCTATCCCTGGGAAGTCGTACGAAATTCCAATTCCGGCGAGAAGTCCGCATTAAAAGTTGAAGGCCCGGCTCTGAAAGTGGCCTCCTGGATTCATCTCGACGTGGCTTCGCGTCTGGCTTTCGCTTCCGGCGCCAGCATCGACAAGCTCATGACCTCCGCCAATTCCCGCGACTTCCACCCTTTGAACCTCGCGGCGCGCCTGCAAGCCCACATGGTGAGCAGAATCCGGAATTTCGAAGCGAATAATGTGGTCGCCATCCTCCCCGGTTCCGATCGCAAGCTGGCCGAGGAAGCCGTGCTCTACACCGCGCACTACGATCATTTCGGAGTTCGTCCGGATATGCCGGGGGACAACATCTTCAACGGTGCCGAGGATAACGCTACCGGATGCGGCATTCTGCTCGAATTGGCGCGAGCCTTTGGCGGCGCCCCGATCAGACCGAGGCGTTCCATTCTCTTCGCTGCAGTCACGGGGGAAGAGCAGGGACTGCTGGGCTCGGAATATCTCGGCAAACATCCACCCATTCCTGCCGGCAAGATCTCCCTCGATTTGAACTACGACGATGTGAAGCCGCTCGGAGCGCCCGAGGAAGTGCAGGTGGCCGGGGCTGAGCGCACCAACTTTTACCCCAACGTCGAGGCCACGTCGAAAGAATTCAGGCTCAACATTCGTGCCGATGCGCGACCCGAAGCCGGGCACTTTTATCGCTCCGACCATTTCAGCCTCGCCCGCGTAGGCATCCCATCGTTCTCCATCAACGAAGGCATGAAGTTCAAGGGCCATCCCGAATCCTGGGGCCTCGACAAAGAACGCGAGTACGTCGAGAAGCATTATCACCAGCCCAGTGATGAGTACCGTCCCGACATGGATTTCGTAGGCGACTCGGCCATGGCGCGCTTCGGATTCGCGTTGGGCTGGGAAGCCGCGAGCCTGCCAAAGTTGATCGGCTGGCAAAAAGGCGACGAGTTCGAGCCCGCCAGAATGAAAACAGAAAAGTAAAGAAGCCCCCGTAGGGACAGCCCCTCGGGCTGTCCCGCGAAGCGAAGCGAGCGCAGCCACTCCGATGCGCCCCAAATCCCAGTCCCTGATCCCTACTTCCTGTCCCTATCCAATTTCGTCGCCTGGCCCTCGTAACCGAGGTAACTTTAGCCGCACCCCTGCCCGTGCTAGCCTCGTTAGTAGTTTTTAAATCAGCAACTTCCGAACGAGATCCTGCCGGAGATGCCGAAAATCCCCATCTTTCGCCTGGGCGGAAGGCCTGACAAGCCCGCGCTGCCGAAGCTCGCGGCGTCAACTCCGCTGGTTGCGCTCGCGGGCATCTCGGTCGGCGTCGATAACCTCCGACACGACGTTGTGCTCAGTCCAAAATTTGCGGAGCTGGCGCGCGCTCAAATTTCCCGCCAGCTCACCCGGCACGGAGAACTGGATGGAGTGCTGAAGTCGGACTTCCAGTCTAGTCAGGGTCCCTCCTGGATGCGGACTCAGGCGCAGGCCGCCCGGCCCAAACAGGATCGTGGCGAATGGAAGATTGCCTTGGGCGAGTTGCTACTCGCCTCTCTGAACCGCGCCAAGAAAGAATCCAGTCTTTCCATCGATCTTCTCGCGCGCCTCGCAGTCACCAAGTTCCTGCGCGTCGAGATGAATGTGCAGTTCGCTCAAATCGTGGAACGCTGCCGGGTGCAATTGAAGAGCTATGACAACGCGCGCCAGCAGAGCGCGGTGGAGTATCGCGAGCGCATCGCTGGTTTCCAGGTGCGAAAGAGAATCATTCTGCGTAAAACCGGCCAGGACATTTTCGAGACCCTCCGCGAGGTAGAAAAGAACACGCTCGCTCGCACCCGGCGCTCCTTTTTCGGCGAGGAAACAAGCACCGCAACCTGGCTCAGCTATCCGCTATTCATGAACCGGCTTCTGTTTTCCGACGACGGGCGCGACGACTATCTCTGCGCCGAACACTATGTCATGCTGGGCAATTGGGATCGCGATCCTGATCGCTATGGCCGTATGCGCGAGATTGCCTCTGGATTTCTGCGTTCCCTCTACGGCGAAAAGGTCAATGCAGATACCCTCGACTCCTGGATGAACGTCCCCGATAACGCCCGCGAACTGGTGGGCACCGGAACTCCGGAAGATTCCTCCGCAGGTGTAGCCCAGCAGGATCGGGTGGCCGCCTGGGTACGGCTGCTCGAGGACGAGCGCGTCATGGAAAACGTGATAGCGTCCTATTACGTGGTGCCGCTGCTCACCGAATACGCGCCCCTGATCAATCCACAACAGCTCAAGAACGCGCTGGTCGATCGCACCGAATGTGACCGCGTGGAGCGGCTCATTCAGGAACACGGGAAACTGTCGCCCAATAACCTGTATGCCGGCGTCGCCAAGGTAGCGAGTTGCCGTGGAGCGGAGCGGGCCAAGGTGGCGGCGCGCTTCCTGGCGGATTTCTTTCACTATCATCGCGACTTGCGCCGCTTGGAAGTACTCAACGCGGCCCTCGACTCAGTGAACCTGGTGGGCAACGAGCGCCTTCAGGAACTCTCGCGCGTCAATGGGACGCTCTACGAATTTCTGCTCCCAGAAGAAAAGGGAGAGGCAGAAGCAGGCCGCGTGCTGCGCCACGTGGTGATGAAGGCAGATGTGCGGGACTCCACCCGGCTGACTCGTACGATGATGGAAAAAGGACTGAATCCGGCTTCCTACTTCAGCCTGAATTTTTACGATCCGGTCAACAAGCTGCTGCAGAAGTATGGCGCCCAGAAGGTCTTTCTCGAGGGCGATGCGATCATTGTGGCCATCCTCGAGCGCGAAGGAGAGCCCAGCCTCTCCGTGAGCCGCATGGCAGTGCTGGCCCGCGAAATCATCGAAATCGTACGCGGCTACAACGAAATGATGCAGCGCTCCGGCATGCCGCAACTCGAACTGGGCATCGGTATCACGCTGCAGGATTCCGCCCCTCTTTACCTGATGGATGGCGAGCGTCAGATCATGATCTCCGAGGCGCTGAACGAGAGCGACCGCCTCTCCGCCTGCAACAAGCGCGCCCGCAAGGTAATGGAACCGCAGGCCGGCCCTTTCCACGTTTACGCCTTTCAGGCGGCGGACATCGATGAGAATGGGAATCCCGAGGACGTCACTCTCAGCTTCAATCTCAGCGGCATCCGCATGAATGAGGATGCGTTCAAAAAGTTGCAGCAGGAAATCAGCCTGGAACCGTTGAAGGTGAAATTACCTGCATCCTTTGCCTCGTCCGACAAGGGCGAGTACGGCCTGTACAGCGCGACCGTCCCCGTGGACCGCGACATCTTCCGCAAAATCGTGGTACGAGAAAGTCGCATTCCGCGAATTGATTCCGCGGATTTCTCCATCAAGGGCTGGACCGAGCGGCGCTACTACGAGATCTGCACCGACGCCGCCATCTACGCCGCCCTGGAAAAACGAAAAGCGGCGGGCCGAACGTAGCAAGGAACCATGTAGGGACAGCCTCTCAGGCCGTCCGCGAAGCGAAGCTTCGCAATGTTTCGCGAAAAATGTTTGAAAATGGTGGGATCAGCGCGCGACCGCAGCCTATTTCCTGGGCGTTGCCGCGGGCGCAGCATCCTGCGGGAAACTCTTCAAGACCACCTCTCTCGCCCGCGCGCTGACTTTGTTATTCACGTCGCCAGTATTCTGGGTAAGTGTTCCCTTCAGCACGTAGTACCCCTCGTCTTGCGCCGTCTTGCCCTCACCGCGCTGCACCGATCCTTTGAAGTCGAATGCCACCCCGTGAACAATGTCGGTGGTGAAACTCAAGTTGTTGCCTTCCAGTTTCCCAGTCTTGAAGAACTGATCGAGAAATGCGCCTTTGTCGCTCTCTCCCTCGCCGTAACGTGAAATGAACCCGGTGACGCGCCCGCCGTCCTCCACCGTGATCTGAACGAACTCCCCATCTTTGAGGAAGGAGTACATCCCGGAATAAGCATGGCCCTCGGGCTGGGAAGCCCCGCGAGACGGAGGAGCCTGATCCTGCGAAGGGGCGGATTGAGCGCTGCAGGTATTTATCATCGCCAGCAGACACAAGAATCCGAGCGCGCCGAAGGTCTGTTTCATGATTTCACCGTGTGCTGATTCTATTATGCGGAAAAAGAAAAAGCTTCAGCCATTGTGGGCTGAAGCCTGGCGTAAAACTCCAATTCGTGAACCCACGAGGATCAGGCTACCAGTCACCCCAGTGCGAGGCGGTCATCTGAAGAAACTTCATCTTCCAAGTGTCACCCTCCTTCACCCACACCGTGCTGAAATGCTGGTAGCGCGGCGGCGGCCCCTGATCCTGCGCCGCCGGAACCCGCAGGACCACGTTGTAAGTCACAATCGCGCTCTCCGGCCCGGCGGGAACAACCTGCATCTCGTAGGGCATGATGTCGAAACCGCCTTCGCTGAACTGATCGATCATCTCCTGCCGCGAGTAGAGCTGGCCGTCGAAGCTAACAAACGAAAAATCGTCGGTGAGAGTGCGCTTGAAGAATGCAGCATCGCCCTTCTTCGCCGCCGCAAGGAAGCCTTTCTCGCAGTCGATTAACGTTTGTTCGAACGCGCTGGGAGGCTTGGCGGGCGCGTTCGATTGTCCAATCCGCCCCAGAGCAATAGCACAACAGAGCAGCAAAGACAGAATTAGGAAGCCGTATCTCATTCCCCCTCCATTCACTGCGAAAGCGGTTGAAACAGCCGAGTCGAAATTCAGCGTCTGCCCTTAGTCTTTAGCTAGAAGCTAGAAGCTAGAAGCTAGAAGCTGGAAACTAGGAGCTAGAAGCTCACAGCTCATAGCTCACAGCTTATCCCCCGCGAATTCGTTGCGCCAGTTGCGCGCGCGGTACCGAAACCTGCTCGCCGCTGGCGAGATTCTTAAGCGTGAAGGCGTCGGCCTGAATTTCATTCTCCCCGACAATCAGGATGTATTTCGCTCCGGCCTTAGAGGCAGCTTCGAAAGATTTCTTCAGCCGGAAGCTGTCATCTCCCAGTTCGATGATGAGATCCTGCCGCCGCAGTTCCCGCGCCAGACGCGCGGCCTCGGCATTCATCCCTGCCATGGGAGCGATATACGCATCGGGCTTGCGCACGACGCCCTCATCCGACGCTTTTCCCTGCAACGACATCACCAGTCGGTCCTCGCCAATGGCGAAGCCGATTCCCGGCGCGGGTGGTCCTCCCAGAGCCTCGGACAGTCCGTCATAACGTCCGCCGCCCAGAATTGCATTCTGTGCTCCCAACGCCCCGTGCGTGAATTCAAATGCCGTTCGCGTGTAGTAATCCAGCCCGCGAACCAGCCGGTCGTTCAAAGTGAATGGAACTCCCACCTTCGTCAGGATGGCTTGCACCGCCGCAAAATGCTGGCGGCAGCCCTCGTCGAGGAATTGGCTGATGCGAGGAAGCGTTTCGATAATCGCCTGATCCTCGGCCACCTTGCAGTCAAAGACGCGCAGTGGATTGGTCACCGCTCGCCTCTGGCAGTCAGCACACATCTTGTCCTTCACCGGTTCCAAGGCCTTGCGCAGCGCCTCGTTGAAAGCAGCGCGGTCATTCGGACATCCCACGGAATTCAGCTGGAGATTCCATTCGCTGATTCCGAGCCGGTCGAGCAACGTGGCGAGCATCTCGAGCACTTCGGCATCGCGGGCTGGGGAATCGCTACCTGCGGAGGCGGGGCCGATGACCTCTGCATCGATCTGATAGAACTGCCGGTATCGACCTTTCTGCGGACGCTCCCGTCGAAACATCGGTCCGATGCAATAAAGCTTGTTCAACCCGCGATCCCCAAGCTTGTGCTCAATGTAAGCGCGGACGATCCCGGCAGTAGCCTCAGGCCGCAGAGTCAGCGATTGACCTTTTTCACTAGCCGCCCGCGAGCGATCCTCCCAGGTATACATTTCCTTCGCGACAATATCCGTCTCTTCGCCCACTCCGCGAGCAAACAGCTCCGTGCTTTCAAAAATCGGCGTGCGAATTTCCTGGAAGTTGTAAGCGCGAAACACCTCGCGCGCGACGGATTCAACGAAGTTCCACACCGCCGTCTCCGGCGGCAAAAGATCCCGAGTTCCGCGAACCGCTTTGATCACCAAATTCCTTTCATAATCGGCCACACGAGCCCCCAAAGGGACCGACAACCGACAACTGAGTACTGGGTACTGACAACTGCACTACTGCTCTCTTAAATACTCATCCTTATATCCCAAATAATTCTTCGCATACCGCATGATCATTTCGTCTTCTTCCGGCCCCAGCTTGCGCCGGAACTTTCCCGGAGAGCCCATCCACAGCGAGCCCGGTTCGACCACGGTCTTCTCAGCGATTAGAGTCCCCGCAGCAATAATCGATCCCGCCCCGATACGCGCCCCGTTCAGAATGATCGATCCCATCCCGATCAGGCAGCGGTCCTCAATCACGCACCCATGCAGCGTGACCGAATGTCCGACCGTGACGTATTCGCCGAGATATACGCCCCACTGCTGCTTCATCCCGTGCAGCACGCTATTGTCCTGGACATTGGAGAACGCACCGACGCGGATCTCGTGCACATCGCCCCGCAATACGGCATTCATCCATACGGAAGCGTGCTCGCCGAGTACAACGTCCCCAATGATCTGCGCCGACTGATCGACAAAACAGGTCGAAGTAATCGTCGGCCGGACGCCCTTGTATGCTCGAATCATGCCGTTTCCGGAAAACATTGAACATAGCACGAGCTGTGAGCAATGAGCCATGAGCAATGAGCAATGAGCAAGAGCAAGAGCTAAGAGCTAAGAGCTAAGCGACGACGGCGGACCAGTTTTTCATGCCATTTTGCAACTGCTCATCGCTCATCGCTACCCGTTCCCACTCCGGGAAAATCGACAAAAAAGCGCTGCCAATCACAGACTCACGCATTTGGGAATGCTATACAGACGGTGGGTTTCCCCTCCCACGGGGAGGTCTCCCGGCCGCGCTGCCTTTTGATGCGCCCTCCGGCACTTCCCCGTGGAGTTATTCGCCGCGCGTCCGGTAACGCGTGCCGATGGTCCTCTCCGAGATCCAGCTCAGGGGCGGACCTATGTTCACCACACGCGCGCTTATCGTCCTTTATCTACTCTCGTTGCTTGTAATGTCCGTCTCAGCGCAGGATTCTGCCACGGGATCCTTAAGCGGCACCGTCTTCGATCCCGCCGTCGGACGCGTCGGACAGGCCGTTGTGGTCTTGGTGAACACCGCGACTGCCGCCCGCTACACCGCGACCACCACCGCCGAAGGCCGCTTCGCCCTGCCCTTGCTCCCGCCCGGGGACTACTCCGCGCGCGTGGAAGCTCCAGGCATGTCGCCCGAAATAACCCCGCAGCTGCACATTGACGTAGGAGGCGCCGCCGAAATCGAATTTCATCTTAAGCTGGCCGGGGCACAAGAGACCCTCACCGTATCCGCCGCGCCCATGCTCGTCGAAACCAAGCCCAGCGCGGTTTCCACTCTCCTCGATGAACGCGCCATGAACGATCTGCCGCTCAATGGACGCCGCTTCTCCGATCTTGCGCTGTTCTCGCCCGGTGTCACCCAGGATCCGCGCAGTCTTACCTCGGCAACGAACGGCGACCTTTCCTTCGGAGGCATTCGTGGCTTTCAGAACACGTTCCTCGTCGATGGCGGAGACTACAACAATGCATTCTTTGCCCAGGCGCGCGGCCGATATCGCACGCCCTACAATTTCTCCACGGAGATGGTGCAGGAATTCCGCGTCTCGTCGAATGCCTATGGAGCGGAGCAGGGCCGGTCCGGAGGCGCGGTGGTCAACGTGGTCACGAAATCCGGCTCCAATCACCTGCATGGCACCGCCTTTTACTACCTGCGTGATAGCTCGTTCGGAGCAAGCAATCCCTTTCTCTCCTTCAAGCCGCATAACCGGCAACAGCAGGTGGGAGGCACCATCGGCGGCCCCATCAAGCGCAACAAGGTTTTCTTTTTCACCGGATTTGACCAGCATGTCTTCCGCGTTCCCAACGTCGTGCAGTTCCTGAATGGCAGTTCTCAACTGCGCCCGCAGCCCGGCACCGACGCTGTTCCGGGCGACTACGAGGCGACCGACTCCGCCCTGGTGTTTGCCGCAGCGGCCAAACTCTCTTCCTTGACCGGAGAATATCCCGCCGCGCAGATCGGCAACTCTGCTTACGCCAAGCTCGACGTCAACATTTCCTCTCGCCATCAGTTGGGATTGCGCGTGAACACCACCCGCTACTGGGGATCGAACAATGTGTTTCTCGATCCCGCGAGCCCGGTGACCTACGACTCCATCAGCAACAACGGCCAAGAGTTGGTTGCAACAGAAACCGTGAATCTTGCCCTCACCAGCGGCCTGGGCATGCGGTGGCTCAGCCATTTCCGGGCCCAGTTCTCGCGCGACCGGCAACAGTCTTACACCAACAGCAGCGACGTGCTCATCAAGATTCCGACCATTCTCGACGCCATTGGCCGGTCCAGCATGCTGCCCCGTGAAACTCGCGAGCACCGCGTGCATCTGGCAGACACGGTCAGCGTGGAAGGTCCTCGCCACGCGCTGAAGTTCGGCGGCGATGCGCTCATCACCAGGATTTTTGATTTTTTCCCCAGCCAGCAAAGCGGCGAATACCTGTTCTATCCCATCAAGGTCAATCCCTTTACCTTCGAACCACAGATGGGAGCACTGCAGCTGACGCCTTTGCGGGCGTACGCGCACCAGGTGCCGCACTACTATCTGCAGAATTTCGGCAGTGCGGTCTCGCATCCGGACACCAACGAATATGCCGCCTTCGCGCAGGACACGATGCGCCTGACCAATCATCTCGCGGTGAATCTGGGAGTTCGTTGGGATCTGCAGACCTTCACCACCCAAGGTCTGCTCTCGAATCCTGCTGTTTCCGCCTGCCGGCAAAGTGCCATTTCAGCCATACAATTTCGCTCCCCGCGCCGGGCTGGCATACTCGTTGGGCAACCGGCGCCCGCTGGTGGTTCGCGCTGGATACGGCATCTTTTTCGTCCGCATTCCGCAAATTTACAACTCGGTCGTTCAGACGGAAAACGGGGTCACCAACTCCCATCTATTCCTGAATAAAAATAGTTACTACGACCGCCAGGTCTTCCCCACATACCCGAACCCGCTGGTGACCTGCCCCTTGTACGCCGAGAACTGCGCACTGCCGGCGGGATTGACGCAAGGGGTGACGCACGAAGTGTCTGCGTTCGCGACAAATTTTGTCACCCCGCGCGTGCAGCAATCCAGCATCACCTTCGAGAAGGAAATCGTTTCGCGTACGACCGTGGCGGTCTCATTGCTGAATGTGCGAGGCGAGCATCTGATTCGCGCGCTCGATGTAAATTTGCCCCAGCCAGTGGCGCTGACTTATCCCTTGTTCGATTCCACGGGATCGATTTTCAGCGGCGGCGCCTACACGGTGGATTCGTTCTCCACCTGGCAATTCTCCCGCAGCTTAACGTGCGCCTGGCCGCCCTGCATCAATCCCCTGGGAAGGCCGATCGCCGACCTGGGCGCGATCAATCTCTTTCAAAGCGCCGCATCCAGCAACTACAACGGCGCGACTCTCTCGATCAATCGCCGCGTGGCGCGAGGTACCTACGTTCGTTTCGCCTACACCTATGCGCAGGCGATCGATGACGGCCAGGACGCGCTGGTGGCGGGCCAGCCGGCCACCGTCCAGAATTCCTATAACCCCAGCGCCGAGCGCGGGCCGAGCGTCACCGACCAGCGGCATCGTCTGCTGGCAGCGTTCTCTGCTGAGCCGAGGTTGTTCCACCGCGGCCACGAACTCCTCGGCCGCTATTTCAATGATTGGAAAATATCCGCGGTGGTGAACTACGGAACAGGACGTCCCTATAACGCCACCGTCGCGGGCGATCCTAACCAGGACGGCAACAGCCTCAACGATCGCTTGCCCGGATACGTTCGCAATGCGTTTACCGGACCCGACTATTCCACCGCTGATGTTCGCCTGACCCGCACCATCCGCTTTCGCGAGCGCTACAAGCTGAACCTCGTGGCCGAGTCATTCAATCTGTTCAATCGCGACAACCAGCGGGTCACCATTACGTCCAACGGCATGATCTCCACTGCCAGCACCTTCGTGCAGAATTCGGTGGAGGCGAAGGGAGCGCCTTATCCGGGTTATTATTCGCTCCCGGGAAATTTCATGAAGCCGAACGGGGCCTATGCTCCCAGGCAGATTCAGCTCGCGGTGAAGTTTATTTTCTGAGCTGGACCATCGGGTCACACACGCTCCTTGCGCTAGCCGGCGGGACGAGGCGTCCGCTCCTACACCATCCGATTCCGTTATACTTCCCGGTTCCCATGAAACCCACAGGCATGTCTCGCCGCGAGTTCCTGGGCACCGCGACCGCGGCTGCCTCGTTGACCGTGATTCCCGTAGAGCTCCGCGCTGCCGCCGCGATGGCCACCAGTTCGACGGAAGCGTCAGCCATCAAAATCGCTTCCTCGGCCAAGCCGATTCTCTTCGATCCCGACCAGGCGCTCGGCAGCTCCATGGACATCCTCTCGCACGACGTAGTCGAGAAGATCTACACCGAGCCCATGGTGAAGCAGTGTCTCTCCGCCGGATGGGGACCGATTACCTACCGTCAGAACACCGAATTATCAATTGGCGCGTGGCACTGGAATCCAACTGGCACCTGGAGCGACGCCGCCAACAAGCGCGGATACTTCACCGGCAGTACCGAGCTGAAGGATCCCATCCGCCACTCCTACGGATACCCGCTGCCGCACCGCGGGCACACACGCAACGGCGGCGCAGAGCATGGCTACTCCCGCCTGACCGACGGAAATCCCGACTCCTACTGGAAGAGCAATCCCTATCTTGCCAGCAAATACAGCGGTGAGCCGGATTCGGCTCACCCGCAGTGGATTGTCATCGATCTCGGATCGACCGAACCGGTGTCCCACATCCGCATCGATTGGGTCGATCCTTACGCCGTGAACTTCGAAGTGCAGTACTGGGTCGCCGAAAAGCCTTCCGCCAGCGAAGGACCGATGGATCGCCCCACATCAGGCATCTGGACGGCCTTTCCCAACGGAACCGTGACCAACAGCAAGCGAGGCGCTCCCACCCTTCAACTCTCCTCCAGTCCAGTTCCGGTGCGCTACCTCCGCATCTGGATGACGCAGTCCTCCAACACCGCCGACCGGCGCCCCACTGCGACGCATGATCCCAAGGATCCGCGCAGCGCGGTTGGATTTGCGATCCGTGAAATTTACGTCGGCACCGTTACACCAGCCGGAGAATTCGTGGATCTGGTCCAGCACCGCCCCGACCAGAATCAGACCGCTACGCTCTGCTCCTCCATCGACCCGTGGCACTCTGAGTCGGATATCGACACTCACGGCGACCAGACGGGACTCGATCTGTTCTTCACCAGCGGTATCACCAATAATCTTCCCGCCATGATCCCCGTGTCGATGCTCTACGGCACGCCCGAAGACGCGGCAGCGCAGATGGCGTACCTGAAAAAGCGCGGCTATCCCATTTCTTACGTCGAGATGGGCGAAGAGCCCGATGGTCAGAACATGCTGCCGGAAGATTACGCCGCGCTCTACCTGCAGTTCGCCACTGCGATGCATCGCGTGAACCCCGAACTCAAGCTCGGAGGCCCCGTGTTCGAGGGAGTCAACGAAGACATCAAAGCCTGGCCCGACGCGCAGGGCCGCACCTCATGGCTGGGCCGCTTTCTCGATTACCTCAAAGCACACGATCGCCTGGGTGACCTCGCCTTCATGAGCTTCGAGCATTATCCCTATCCACCTTGCGAAATCGTTTGGGCGGATCTCTATCGCGAGCCCCAACTCGTCAGCCATATTCTCGAGGTCTGGCGCGAGGACGGCCTGCCCGCCAATGTTCCCATGATGAACACTGAGAGCAATGTGACGTACGGCAACGCGCAGCAGATGTCCGACATCTTCGCTGCGCTGTGGCTGTGCGATAGCGTCGGCGCGTTCCTGACCGCGGGCGGCGCGGTCTACTATCACTCGCCAATTCAGCCGGAGCCGATGCGTCCCGGATGCCGCGGGTTTGGAACGTACGGAAACTTCGTCGCCGACGAGAACCTCAATGTGAAGACCTTCACGTCGCAGTATCACGCCAGCCGGCTGATCAATCTGGACTGGGTGCAGCACCGTGCCGGAGTCCACAAGCTGTATCCAGCTGCCTGCGACTTAAAAGATGAAGGCGGACACACGCTGATCACCGCCTACGCCGTCTCCCGCCCCGATGGCCAGTGGTCGGTTATGATCATCAACAAAGACCAATCCAATCCGCACGAGATCAAAATTGTGTTCGATGGTGCAGGCATGTCGGGCAAATCGTTTGATGGTCCGATCACCATCACCACCTTCGGTAGCGAACAATACATGTGGAAGTCAGAAGGCCCGAACAGCCATCCCGACCCAAACCAACCCCCAGTCACGAAGACTCTGCCGCCTGGCACAGCGTCAGTAACCCTGCCGAAAGCCTCAGTGACGATACTGCGTGCCAAACTGGCAAGCTAATCTGCCTCACGTAGGGACAGCCCCTTGGGCTGTCCCCGCGAAGCGAAGCGAGCGGAATCGCGGATAACTGATCGGGAATACTTTCTCAAAGGACAGAGTAGCGCCCAAAGCGGACAGCCCAAGGGGCTGTCGCTACGTGGGCATTCCGTACGTGAGCCGTCCGTACGTGAGCCGTCCGTACGTGAGCCGTTCCACCTTATAATGCGCATGTCTCAGGTTCCCGCATGCTCTCGTGTAAAGCTTGTTTGTGGATACTCGTTGTGGCCTGCCTGCTGTCTTCCGGGCGCATGCTGGTCCATAGCCTACGCAGCAGCGAAGACGCAGCCGAGAACCAGCGCCGTTCCGGCCAACGGTTCGCTGAATTGCGCGAAGTTCTACCCAAGCGCGGGGTGATTGGCTACATGGGCCAGTCGCAAGATTCCGTGGGGCACTATTACCTGGCGCAATACGCTCTGGCGCCGCTGGTCCTGGATTTTTCCCTGAACCATCCCATGGTCGTCGGGAATTTTCCCACGACTCCGCCACAGAGCTTGCCCGCGAATTTGAAGCTCCTGCGGGACTTCGGCAATGGAGTTTTGCTGCTGGCCAACGAGGACGCAAGATAGATGGCAATCGTCCTGGCCGGAATTCTCTGCTTCGTGACAGGATTCCTGCTCCTGGCGCTCGGCCTTGCTCCCCCACGTTCCCGCTCCACTCTTCTGCTGCGCATCAGCCTAGCCGCGGGCTTCGGGCTGGCAGTTTTCTCAATCACTTATTTTCTTGCCCGCTGGTCAGGGTTCCTGCATCTCTGGGCGATCGACGGCGCATCTGCGCGATCCTGCTCATCGCAGTGATGTCTCTGCGTAAGCACCGCATAGGCGCTGCTCCAAACTTAGAAGCGCAAGACCAGAAGACGCCGAGATGTCTGCTCATTTCATTCGGAGTCGCCCTGCTGGCAGCGCTCTACTCTGGCATTCTGCGCGCCGTTATTCGCCCCTACGGCAGCGGATGGGATTCGTTCGCCATCTGGAATCTGCACGCCCGCTTTCTTTTTCGCGGCGGAATTGACTGGCGCGACGGTTTCAGCCCGCTAATCCCGTGGTCTCACCCGGATTACCCTCTTCTTCTTCCTGCAGCGATCGCCCATTTCTGGACCGTGATGGGCCGCGAAACCACCGCAGTTCCCGCAGTGATCGGGCTGGTCTTCACATTCAGTACGGTCGCATTGCTGTTCTCCGGCCTGGACATCCTCGTCAGCCGCACCTCTGCTCTGCTCGGAGCGATGTGCCTGCTGTCTACTCCGTTCTTTATCGACCTGGGTACGTGGCAGTACGCCGATGTGCCGCTGTCGTTTTTCATTCTCGCCACACTGGTGCTGTTGCATCTCCATGATCGGTTGGCCAAGGGCGGAGTCGAGAGCCGCAGCCCCCTGGTGCTGGCAGGACTGGCCGCAGGTTTCGCCGCTTGGACCAAGAACGAAGGCGTTCTCTTTCTATTGGCCATTCTGCTCGCCAGGATGTGGCTGACCTCCCGCCAATCTTCCTCCGGCAGACGCCCCATCTCGCGGATGGCTCCCATGCTGTTGGCGGTCGCGCCCATATTCGCTCTGATCGCATTGTTCAAACGCGCCATCGCGCCTCCCGGCGACCTGTTCTCCGATCCCACAACCATGCTGCACAAACTGAGCGATCCCTCGCGATACTGGGCCGTGCTCAAGTGGTACGGTAGGGATCTGATTCGTTTTGGACAGTGGTGGCTGATCCCCCTTCCGATCGTTATGCTTGTGCTTTATTTCCTGCTGAAAAGGAACGTCACAAGGGAGGAGAAAGAGACGGTCCGAGCCTCGGCCGCTGCCCTCATTTTGACCCTTGCAGGCTACTTCTTCATCTACCTGATCACTCCGCGGGACATCTACTGGCACTTGCGGTTTTCGCTGAACCGGCTGTTCGTACAACTATGGCCCAGTGCGATCTTTGTGTTCTTCTCAGCTTTGGGATGTGAGCCCCTCACGGCCAGACGAGGAGATACCGAGCCGCAAGTTCAGCAGTCCGAAACCGCGTCTCAAAATGGGACAAAATCGTTCTCCTGCTAAGAAATTCAGCACTTTCGCTTGACTTGCAATAAAATCCTTGTAATAACTATTCGGTCCATCCGGACGAGTTTGGGGGTGTTTCAGTTTGGCAGAAGTACGACTTCAAGAGGGCGAATCCCTCGAGAATGCTCTACGCCGTTTCAAGCGCAAGGTGCAGCAGGAAGACATCATCAAGGAGGTCAAGCGTCACTCCTTTTACCTGAAGCCCGGCGAGAAAAAGCGTGTGAAGGCCGCGCTGGCTCGCAAGCGTGCGCGTAAAAAAACGCGAAAAGAACAGGACTAATCGCAGCACAGGGTCGCTCCTTCCCGGGGCGGCTCTGCTCAATCTGGCCCCCATCCCGATTGAGTTGCAGCAGGGATTTCATACTTCTTAAACGTTTCCCGGCATCTTCGATAAGTTTTACCCATGCGCTGTTCTGGTGCGTGGTCGGGCCGAGTCCAAGGGGCAGTCGGAGGGGGGAGTAAGACGAACCTGCATTTTCGGTGTTCCACCGCAGTTCTTTCCCCGCGGGTGGGCGCGCGGAAACGGGCTGAAGGGAGCCATCCTCAATGGATTTTCAGGACAAGGTGCTTAAGTGTATCGACTGTGGAAGTGATTTCATTTTCACGGCTGGGGAACAGCTTTTCTTTCACGATAAGCAGTTCAAGAACGAACCTAAACGATGTAAGACCTGCAAAGGCAAGCGTGTTGCCGTTCTGGGAGCGGTTCCGGCGCAGGCTCCGACTTATCGTTACACCAAGGTCGAGACTCAGGCCACGTGCTCAGGATGCGGGAAGCAGACCACCGTTCCTTTTCGTCCGACGCAAGGCCGCCCCGTCTTCTGCCGCGAATGCTTCCAGTCGCGAAGAACCGCGGCATCCGCCTAATCTGTTGCCCATAGCCCCTCTGCGCAAGAGTTCACGTGGAAGTGTGCGTTACCATAGAGCGTGCCCGCATTCTTTGTGGAAAATTTCGGATGCCGCGCCACCCAGGCCGATGGCGCCGCTTTAGAGCGCCAGTTCGAAGAGCGCGGACTCACGCGCGCTGCCAGCCCTTCGCAAGCTTCCGTAGTGATCCTGAATACCTGCACCGTAACCCATGGCGCAGACCAGGATGCGCGAGCTGCAATCCGCAGGGTTCGCAGGCAGAATCCGGATGCGCGGATCGTGGTTACAGGATGCTATGCGCAACGCGCGCCGGAGGAGATCGCGGCATTGCCCGGCGTGGACCTGGTGATAGGAAACTCGCATAAGCATCAGTTGGCGGAAATCGCCATTCCCAATTTCGGCGGACCGCCGGAAATTCAATCCAACTTCGTGTCCTTGCAGCGGCTTACGGGGAACCGGGAACTGAGTACTGAGCATTCGTTAGAGAACGCAATTTTCGTCTCCGACATCTTCGCGCACACGGAACTTCTGGCGGCACCGGTCTTCGATGCGGCGAATGAGCGCACACGTCCCAACCTGAAGATTCAGGACGGCTGCGACAACCGCTGCTCGTTCTGCGTTATCCCCTATGTGCGCGGACAGAGCCGCTCGCTGGCTCCCGAGCGCATCCTGGCGGAAGTGAACACGCTGGTGAACGCCGGCTATCGCGAAGTAGTGATCAGTGGAATTAATCTAGGCCGGTGGGGAAGAGATCTTCCGTCCGATGTAGGGATGGCTGACGCAGGAACGGCTCGTGTAGGGACAGCCGCCATCGGCTGTCCGGGCGAGCGAAACTCGCCGATGTCTTTGCCGAACCTGATCCGCGCCATCCTGACCGAGACCACTCTCGAGAAGCTCCGCATTTCCTCAGTGGAACCCATGGACTGGACCGACGACCTGATCTCCCTGGTCGCGTCATCCCCCCGGATCGCCAAGCACGCGCACGTCCCCATGCAGTCAGGCAGCGACGCGGTTCTGCGGCGCATGCATCGCAAGTATCGCCCCTGGCATTACCGCGAGAAGATCGAAAAGATCCGCATTGTCATGCCCACTGCGGCCATCGGCGCCGACGTCATGGTCGGATTCCCCGGCGAGACAGATGCGGAATTCGAGTGCACGCGCAAGATGATTGAAGAGTTGCCCTTCACCTACCTGCACGTGTTCACGTATTCGGCGCGGCCAGGTACGCCCGCGGCAGCCATGCCAAAGCAGGTCCCGGTACATCTCGCTCGCGAACGCAACCGAGTCCTGCGCGAGTTGGCAGCCGAGAAGAAGCTGTCCTTTATGCGCAGTTTCGTCGGCAAGACGCTCGAAGCCATCACGCTGAATGTGATTGGAAATGACGCGCAAGGCGGGTTCACCGAAGCCTTGACCGACAATTATCTGAAGCTGCGGCTGCAGGGCCGCCAGGAAGCAAACCGCTGGCGAACCGTGACCGTGCAGAACATAGTCAGCGGATCCCTTGTAGGAGCGTAGAGCCGCGGTCCGGGCGCTTCCGGGAGGCATTCTACCCGGGGGAACGAGGGGCGCACCCTCGCCGTTGTCCGCCGGACCACCGCCAAAGGTAATTAGGCTAGGCCAAGCGGGCTCGGGATAATTGAGGGGTGGCCTCGACGTCATCCCGCAATAGATTCGCTTCTCTCGCCCTCCTGCTGCTAACCGCAGGCTCTGCGTTCTCAACAGACAAGCTGATCGCCCTCACCTTCGACGACGGTCCGCGCCCCTATGTGCTGTTCGGCAGCAAAGAGATGCCCTCGCGCCCGGCTCTGATCAACGTGCTCGACAGCAGTGGGGTGAAGGCGACGTTCTTTGTTGTCGGATGGCGGCTCACGCCCAACACCTGGGGAGAACGGCGCGCAGAAGAGAATGTCGGCATCACCTGCATCTCCGCCGCAGAACAACTTGTCCGGCAGGGTTACGAATTAGAGGATCACACCTATAGCCACATCGAACTGCGAACTGCCGAGCGCAAACGCGGCGAGCAGTGGGTTTTGGATGATGTAAACCGGGGCGCGCAGGCCATTAAGGCGATCACCGGGACACAACCGCGCTATCTGCGCAGTCCGGACTGGATTCTCCCCGAAGACGCGCGGCACGATCTCGAGCGGCAGGGATATTCCGTCCTGAGCATTTCATCGGAAAATCCAATTGCCCGGCGTGACGTCAACTCGCTCGACTACCTCTGTGCCGGCAAGAATCCCGTCGGGTGCCCCAAGCCATCGCTGGTCGGCTCAGTCCTGACGCAGATCGAGCGGCGCGAGAAGCAGGGTGTGTACACGCACATTCTGGCATTTCATGAACTGTCGACGACGGCGGCTGCAATGCCGGAACTGATCACAACCCTGAAGGCCCGCGGATACAGGTTCGTGACGTTGAGCGAGTATATGCGGCTGCTGGGAGCTGAGCACGCCAGTAACTGATCCCCTGTGTTCCGCCGTGTCCTCTGTGGTTGAGCTGTCTTTACCACAGAGTACACAGCGGAACACAGGAAAGCTCGCCGGAACTCAGACCTCCTCTTTCCGCTCGGATGACAGTGTCATCCCTTCTTGAGTGAAATTCCCAATTCCCGTAATTGCCGCTCGCTTACGGGGGTTGGAGCGTCGCACATCAGATCAACGGCACGCGCCGTCTTGGGGAACGGAATCACTTCGCGCAAGCTCTCCGCTCCCGCCAGGATCATGACGATGCGATCCAGTCCCAGCGCAATGCCGCCGTGCGGAGGAGTGCCGTACTCCAAGGCTTCGAGAAAAAATCCGAAGCGCGATTTGGCTTCCTCCTCGGTCATACCCAGCGCGCGGAAGATTTTGCGCTGAATATCCTGGCGGTGAATACGGATCGATCCCGATCCCAACTCGGTGCCATTGAGCACCACATCATAGGCCAGCGCCCGCACCGCGCTGAGCGGCGACTGAGGATCCTTCACCGACTCCACTCCCTGCTCCAGCAGTTTCATATCCTCGTCATGGGGAGAGGTAAACGGATGGTGCGCGGCCATCCACTGCTTCTCGCCTTCATCCCACTCGAACATGGGGAAATTCGTGACCCATAGGAAACGGTAATCTTTCGCTGCATCCCCGGTCTTCTTGAAGATGCCATGGCGATCCGCATACTTCTGTGCCAGTGCCAGCCGCAGTAATCCCGCCGAAGCGTAAATCGCCAACTCTGCCGGGGTCACCTTGCGATGGGCGGGCAGCGCAGTCTGTGGTCCTGCCTGCGCGGATCCTGCCACCAGCACAATGAGGTCCGACTCTTCCATTGCCGTCTTCCTCGCGATCGCGGCTGCGGCATCGGGATACTTGTTGGCGATGCGCTTGAAGTCTTCATACACGCGCGCGCCGCCCTTGGAATGGAACATGGGCTTGATGTCGTCGCGCTCTTTGCGCGAAAGTTCGCCAACTTTGGGCGTGCGCACCGCAATCACCGGCAGGTTCGCATTGATCGCGAGTTCCTGCAGGTTCTCCGCGCTGAAGCAATCGCGAACATCGGTGAACGCCGGCAGCCGCAAGTCGGGCTTATCGATCCCGTACAGGCGTATGGCTTCGTCATAATCCATGCGCGGAAAGGGACTGGCGATTTTTTCTCCGGTCGCGGCAAAGGCAGCGGTCAGAAAGCCCTCGACCACTTCCCACACCCGCTCCGCCTGCGGGTACGACATCTCCAGATCGATCTGGGTAAACTCCGGCTGCCGGTCCGCCCGCAAGTCCTCGTCGCGGAAGCAGCGCACTATCTGGAAATACTTATCGAACCCCGAAATCATCAGGATCTGCTTGAACAGTTGAGGAGACTGCGGCAAGGCGTAGAACGTCCCCGGCTGCACCCGGCTCGGAACCAGGTAATCACGGGCCCCTTCCGGCGTGGAGCGCGTCATGAACGGAGTTTCAATTTCGAAAAATCCCTGGGCCGACAAGTAATCCCGAATGGCCTTGGCGACTTTATGCCGCGTCTCAATGTTGAACTGCATGATCTCGCGGCGCAGATCGATGTAGCGATACTTTAGGCGCGTCTCTTCGTTGGTCAGCGCCGTGTCGGAGGGCAGGAACGGCGGGAGCTTGGACTCATTCAGAATGCGCAACTCCTGCACGACGAGTTCGACTTCGCCGGTGGGGATGTTTTTATTGATGGTGTCGGAATCGCGCAGCTTGACGGTGCCGATCGCCGCAATCACGAACTCATTGCGCAGTTCTTCGGCGCGATCGTGCGCCGGCGGATTCAGTTCGCGGTTGAAAACGACCTGCGTGACACCAGTGCGGTCGCGCAAATCGATAAAGATAATATTCCCGAGGTCGCGCCGCCGGTTGACCCAACCCATGAGCACAGCTTTTTTCCCGGCGTCCGACGGCCGCAACGTTCCGCACATGTCGGTGCGGCGCAAATCTCCTAAGAAATCGAGCAAGGTTTGTCCTTACAGTGAGAATGACGATGATGAGCTGAACCAAAGATTATAAATGCTTTTCGATCGCAGACCTTGCGGGATGAAGCATTCCTGGAGAAACACTCGAGGCAGCCATTGCGGCTACTGCACAGGAACCCAATCAGGGGCTAAATTAATCTCCGGAACGGATGGGCGAGAGGTTCAACCGGCCGGGCGGCGTCTTCTTAGGCGCGCCTTCCCCCACGTACGCGAGGTCCGGACCATCGGAATTCGAAGCTTCCGCCAGCGCGGCTGCCAGTCCGCGGTAGGAGCGACTGACCTCCGGTGCTTCCTGCAGAACCACGGGCGTGCCGTGGTCGATGCAGTGCGAGACCACATGGAAAGCATTGGGAACTTTCCACAGAACCTTGCAATTCGTGGTCTGCTGCACATCGTCATCACCGAAGCCGGGAATCTTTTTGTAGCGGTTCAGAACCAGGCGAACCCGGTCGCGTCCCGTTCCTTCTTCGAGGAAGCTGTGAATGCGGGCCGCGCAACAGAGCGACACCACATCCGTCTGCGCGACGATCAGCACCGCGTTCGATAGATCGGAGAGCAAGTGAGTCGTGGGATCCAGGCGGCTGGAGACGTCGACAACCACGAACCGGTAATGATTCACCAGCAGATCGAATAGCCGCGCCAGTTCTCCGGGTGTGGGCTCGGTGGGATAGGGCTGCTGCGGTCCGGCGAGCAGATGCAGGCCGTCCTTGGTCGTAGTCATCAAGCCGTCGAGCAAGGAAACGTCGAGCCGATGCAGGTTTTGCAGCGCGTCGAGTACGCCGAACTGCGGCCGCAAATTCAGATGAAGAGCGGCATGGCCGATAGGGGCGAAGTCCACCAGAACGACATCGCCGTGGCTCTTTTGCAGGGCAACTGCAGTGTTCACCGCAGCCGTGGTGCAGCCCGTGCCACCCTTCGCGCTGAGAAACGTGAACACCCGCGCTTTTCCGGAACCACCGGCGGCCCGGGTGCGCGAGGAATTGAACCGGTTCAACGCTTCCAGCAAAACTTCGTAGCCCGCCGAGCGATCTACATACTCGCTGGCGCCGTTGCGCATGGTGGCCACAATGTTCGCCGGCTGCGTCATCTCTCCATTGGCAAAGATGGCAATCTGTTGGGTAGTGGCCCGGATCAGTTCAATGGCGCGAATCGCCCGATGGGCATCGTGCACTGGAATTTCCACGATCACAACTTCGGCGCGCGACTCTTGTACCCGACGGATGATCGTGTCCGTTGGACTGACGGGGAAGCCAACATGGCTGAACACTTCATTGCCAAGCCGGGTCGCTCGCAAGCGTTCCTGTAGTACGGCAAGGCGTTCCCGGTCTTCGGACAGCAGGGCTACAGCAATCCCATGCATGGCGCGGCTCTCGCTGATTTCTCTCGGTGTTTGCATGTTAGAAAGAGAGAGTACCCTCCGCCAAGTGACCTAGGTAATTGATCGAACATTTGCCGGATCGTAATCTGCGCAACTGGCCGCAGTTACGAAACCGAACGACGGGTGGCTGGGATGAAGTGGACACAACTTAGAACGCCTTGAGACTCGCGTCTCGTTACGGGCAATTGTAAGGCAGAACGGGCCTGATGAAAAGAACTTCCGTTTGCACCTCGAAAAGGGCTGGAATAATAGGGCTTAGAGCCTTCGGGGCGCCACCCTCTCGTCTACACTAGCAAGCAAATGTCGCAGAAAGCCAAAACAAAGCCGCAGGATACGATCTCCGCCAAGGAAATCAGGATCTTTGCCAGGCCTGCGGATTGGGAGACCTGGTTAACGGAAAACTATCGAAGCTCGCAGGGAGTATGGCTGCGACTGGCGAAAAAAGGCTCAGGATTACGATCCATCACCTACGCCGAAGCACTAGACGTTGCGCTCTGCTATGGATGGATTGACGGACAAAAGCTCGGAGAGAGCGAGCAGGCCTGGCTACAAAGATTCTTGCCGCGGTCGGCCCGCCGTATCTGGTCCCGCATCAACCGCGAGAAGGCTCAAGCGCTGATCGCGAGCGGTAGCATGAAACCCGCGGGTCACGCCGCTATCGAGGTTGCCAAAACGAATGGGAATTGGGATGCTGCCTACGAATCCCCGAAGGCGGCGACGGTTCCGCCCGATTTTCAGGCGGCATTAGATGCAAGCCCTCAAGCGCGAGAATTCTTTGATTCGTTAGACCGTGCCAACCGGTATGCCATTCTGTTTCGCATCCAGACCGCTAAGAATGCGGAGACTCGAGCGCGGAAAATTCAGGAATTCATCCAGATGCTGAAGAGGCAGGAGAGAATTCACCAGGCGCGCCGCATCCGCAAGTCGCCGAAGTAGTTGAGTATGACCTGTATCAAAATCATTGGCGCAGGGCTCGCGGGAACCGAGGCCGCGTGGCAGTGCGCGCGCCGGGGCCTCGATGTCGAGTTGTTCGAGATGCGCCCGGTCCGCACCACTCCGGCCCACCAGACGCCGGACTTCGCAGAGTTGGTTTGCTCAAACTCGTTGAAATCCGACAGCGAGAATACCGCTCCCTGGCTGCTCAAGGAAGAAATGCGGCGCGCCGGATCCCTGTTGCTCTCCATCGCTCGCGAATGCGCCGTGCCTGCCGGACATGCCTTGGCCGTGGATCGCGTGACCTTCGCCGCCCGCGTCACCGAAGAAATCTCGCGCGAGCCCCGCATCCAAGTGCGCCGCGAGGAAGTCACGAAAATTGCTGAGGCAGAAGGAACCACCATCATCGCCACAGGCCCACTGACTTCCGATGCGTTAGCCGCTGATATTGCGCGCCTCAGCGCATCTGAATCGCTAGCAGGTGAAGCCGCCGTGCGCGCCCCGCACCTCTATTTCTACGATTCGATCAGCCCCATCGTGGAGGCCGACTCCATCGACATGTCCCGCGTGTATATGGCCGCACGTTACGACAAGGGATCCGCGGACTACATCAACTGTCCGATGAACGAAGAGGAGTACGCGCTTTTCTACGATGCCCTGATCGCCGCGCCAGCTGTCGAAGAGAAGGACTGGGAAAATCTGAATTATTTCGAAAGCTGTCTTCCCATTGAAGAGATCGCTCGCCGCGGCCGCGATACTCTCCGCTTTGGACCGATGAAGCCGGTGGGATTGCGCGATCCGCGCACCGGCAAAACGCCCTATGCCGTCGTGCAATTGCGCCAGGAGAATCTGCGCGCCGACTCCTACAACCTGGTCGGATTTCAGAATCATCTCAAGTTCGGCGAGCAGGCCAGAGTCCTGCGCCTGATTCCGGGGCTCGAGAATGCGCGGTTCCTGCGCTACGGTCAGATCCATCGCAACACCTACATCAATGCGCCCACGCTGCTTCAACCTACATTGCAGATGAAAGCGCATCCGCAGGTCTTTTTCGCAGGACAGATCTGCGGCGTGGAAGGCTATGTGGAATCGATTGCCACGGGATTGCTTGCAGGGATGCACGTCGCCGCGCTGGTCCAGGGCGTGCCGCTGAATGCGGCGCCGCGTGCGTCCGCATTCGGATCGTTAACTCATTACGTGACGCATGCCGACCCGAAAGATTTTCAGCCCGCGAATATCACGTTTGATCTATTACCTGCGCTGGAAAGAAAAGTCCGCGACCGCAAAGAACGCCACCGCCTGCAATGCGAAGCCGCTCTGAAGGAGTTCGACAGCTGGCACCCGCGTAGCGACAGCCTCTCAGGCTGTCCCGGCGAAGCGAAGCGAGCCGCACGTGCCGTGCCCATCGAATAATCCCTTTCACCTCGCCCCCGCCGAATTTTCTGCAACAAAATCCCCTTCACTTGCGTATCTCTTCCCAGGACCCCAGGAGATAACTTTCTCCCCATAGGCCCGTCCAAAAGCCTGGAATGACGCTGCGCGATCTCTTTCTCGACGTGGTAAGAACGCTCTGGTCCCATAAACTCCGCGCGTTCCTAACTATGTTTGGTATCGCCTGGGGCATCGTCTCCATCGTGCTGATGGTCGCGGCAGGGGAAGGCCTGCGCAAAGGCCAGGCAGAACAGGCACGCAATCTTGGGAAAGACGTGATGATCGTCTTCCACGGCCGCACCAGCCTGCAGGCCGGCGGCACTCACGCCGGACGATCCGTCCGCTGGGAAGAGCAGGACGTTCCCGTGGTGCAGGCCGAGTCGCCCGACTGCGAATACGCCATCCCCGAGCTTGAGCAGGACACGATCCGCACCCATTCCAACTTCAATAGCGGCGCCTTCACAGTCACCGGATCCTATCCGCCGTTTGGCTACATCCGAACATTAGATGTCGGAGTCGGCCGTTTTTACGATTGGAGCGACATGCGCGAAGGCCGTCGCGTTGCGTTCCTCGGATCCGACGCGGCGAAGCAATTGTTTCCCGGACGCAACCCGGTGGGCGAGACGATTTATCTGAATGACTTTCCGTTTACCGTGATTGGAGTCATGGCAAAGAAGAAGCAGGACTCCAGTTACGACGGATGGGACGTCAACAAAGTCTTCGTGCCGTTCACGGCCATGCGGCGCGATTTTCCCGATAAGCCGCCCGGCACCAACACAACCTTCGATCAGTTGCTGGTCACGCCGAAATCGGTCGACCAGCACGAAGCCTGCAAGCGCGAAGTGCGCGTCGCGCTGGCGCGCATGCATCACTACGACCCGAACGACAAGGAAGCTTGCCCCATCTGGGACACGGTGAAGGAAGCGCAGGCATTCAAGACCATGACCGACGGGATGAAATTTTTTCTCGGCGCGGTGGGTATCGTCACGTTGCTGCTCGGTGGAATCGGCGTAATGAACGTCATGCTGGTGGCGGTACGCGAACGCACGCGCGAGATCGGCGTGCGCAAGGCCATTGGCGCTCCCTCGGGAACGATCCTGCGTCAGTTTTTTATTGAGGCGTTGATCATTGCGTTGCTGAGCGGCGCGGTTGGGCTAGGAATCGCATTCGGGTTCTGCAGCCTGGTCAACCTGCTGCCGATGCCGGACTTTTTCGCGGGACTGGTCCCCAGTTGGAGTTCTGGCCTGACCGCAGCCGGTTTGCTAGGAGCGATTGCAGTAGGCGCCGCCCTGTATCCGGCGCGCCGCGCCGCTTCAATCGATCCGATTGAAGCCTTGCGCTATGAAGCGGGCGGATAAAGTTTCAAGCTTCGAGTTTCATGTTTCAAGTTGTAGGAAGCACTGCGACAAGAGCTGAAACAGAAAGACGACACCTGAAGCTGGAAACCTGAAACTCGAAACTCGAAACCAGATGTTACTCGAAATCATTCTCGAAGCCTGGGTCGCGCTCAAGCGCAATGTGACGCGCAGCCTGCTCACCATGCTGGGCATCGTGTGGGGCATTGCCACGGTCACGCTTCTGATCGCCTACGGCAACAGCTTCCGTAGCATTCTGGTCCACGGCTTCGATGCGTTCGGAAAGAGCGTCGTGATTTGCTGGCCGCAGCAGACCAGCGAGCAACCCGGAGGCCAGCGCGCCGGCAAAAAAGTAGTCATCGAGCAAGCTGACGTGGATCTGGTCAAGGCAACCGCGCCTCTGGTGAGATATGTCTGCCGCGAAACCGTGCGCCGTCCCGCGATCTCCTATGGAGATCGCCTGGTGGGTACAGCGCCCGTTCGCGGGGTATGTCCCGAATACGGCGAGATGCGCAACGAGGTGCCCTCCGAAGGCCGCTGGCTCAATGCCGAAGATGAGCTCGAGCGCCGGCGCGTGATCTTCCTCGGCGGACGCCTCAAGGAAAAGCTCTTCAGCGGGCGCCCCGCTGTGGGCGAGACCCTGCAGGTTGCAGGCGTGCGTTTTACTGTCGTCGGAGTGATGGCTCGAAAGATCCAGCTCAGCAATTATTTCTCCAGCGACGATGAGTCTTCATGGATCCCGTACTCCACCGCGGGAGATCTTTGGAACACGCGTTACGCCGCCGTCATGCTCTTTCAGCCCATCGCACCTCAATTTGAAAAAAAGGCGATGGCGCAAGTGCTGGCAGCTGTCGCCGAGCGCCAGAATTTCTCGCCCACCGACCCCAAAGCCTTCCAGATGTTTGGGCGCGACGAATTCCGCCCCATCATTGACGGACTGACGATTGGCCTCCAGGTTCTGCTGACATTCATCGGAACCCTCACCCTCGGGATCGGCGGCATTGGCGTGATGAATATCATGCTGGTCTCGGTGGATGAGCGCATCCGCGAGATCGGCCTGCGGCGCGCCCTGGGCGCGCGCAAGCGCCACATCAAGCTGCAATTCCTCGCCGAGACTCTACTCATCATGGTGCTCGGCGGCGCCATCGGAGTGCTGCTCTCCTATTTCATCGCGTGGGCCGTCGGCACCTTGCCCATGATGGGCCCGCTATTTGAAGACGAGTCCGGCCAGGGCGACATCCACCTGCGGATCTCGATGATGACGATCCTGGTTTCGAGTGCAGTCTTGCTGCTGGTAGGCGTAATCAGCGGCCTGGTCCCAGCCCTGCGCGCCTCGAAGCTCGATCCAGTAGAAGCCCTGCGCTATGAGTAAGAATCCATTTGCCCTCACCCGTCCTTAGCAGTACCTTGCTGGTGAGGCGTTCTAGTCGAGGTGCCCTTTGCCCATCTCTGCCGTCGACACTATCTCTCTGGCGTTCCAGCACACCAAGCGTCAACTCGCGCAGCCGTTCCGCTTTGGCCAGTGGCTGCGCTTGGCATTCGTCGGTATGCTCGCGGGAGAATTGGGCTCAGGCAGCTGCAACTTCTCCTCGCCTTTTCGCGGAGGTCATCAGCCGGTGCCGGGGTTCCCCAAAATTGATCCCGCAATCCTCGCCGGATTGATCGCCGTCCTGATCGTTACCGGGATCATTTTGTTTGTGATCTTTACGTACATCAATAGCGTGATGCGCTTCATTCTGTTCGACAGCGTGCTCACCCGCGAATGCCGAATTCGCGCCGGATGGAGCCGCAGGCAGGACGCCGGCTGGAAATTCTTCCTCTGGCAGCTGGGCCTGATGTTCTTCCTCTTTGGCGCTATGGTGATCCTGATCGGAATTCCAGCGATGATTGCGTTCGCCAATGGCTGGTTCAGTGCTCCCAAAGCGCATATACCGGCACTAGTTGTTACCGGGGTTGTGGTCGTCGGTTTCGTTTTGCTGGGAGTGCTGGCAGTGGCGCTGGTGCACGTTTTCACCAAAGATTTCGTGGTCCCGCAAATGGCGCTCGAAGGCATTGGAGCCATCGAAGGCTGGCGCCGCCTCTGGCCCATGATCGAGCAGGAACTGAGTGGCTACGCCATCTATGCGGTGATGAAGGTCTTGCTGGCGATTGCTGCCGGCATCGTTGTCGGGATCGCCAGCTTCCTGCTGGTCGTGGTGCTCGCGATTCCTGCAGTCGCCATGGTGCTGGTTGCGGTGACGGCTGGAAAGACGGCCGGGCTCACGTGGAATGTCTTCACGATTACGATCGCGGTAGTCGTCGCTTGCGTCCTGCTGGCGATCGTCATGTTCCTGGTTTCGCTGCTCTCGGTTCCGGTGATCGTGTTCTTCCCGGCGTACGCGATGTACTTCTTCGCCGCCCGTTACCGCCAGCTTGCATTGTCGCTATATCCGCCGCAAGCGCCCCCACAACCGGCAGCAGGAGCGATCCCGCCTCCCGAGCCGCCGCCATTCACCCCGAATCCCGCCCCAGCCGGGTGACGGCGCCCACGTAGGGACAGCCTCTCAGGCTGTCCCAGTCGAGCGAAGCTCGACACTTCTGTCTCTGAGGAACTTCATCCGCCCTCAAGGTGTCTGATGCTCCAGACGCGCGTGACCGACTGGAGCGAATACTCATGGCTTTCTCAATGCCGGGAAGAGGCGCGTCTGCACCACAGATCAACGTCACCCCGCTGATCGATGTACTGCTGACGCTCATCATCATGTTCATGCTGGTCGTCTCCATGGATCCGGAGTACGGGGAAAAGGCGCAGATCCCGGAGCCGAATCAGAAGCAAGCGGACAATCAGCCGCAGCCGCGCACCGTCGTGATCCAAGTGATCTGGAGCGGCAAGGATCAGGCCCCGACTGTGAAACTGAATCAGGAAGATGTTACCTGGCAGGAGCTCGAAACACGCCTGGCCCGAATCTACCTGACGCGCGTCGAGAAAGTCGCCTTCGTGCGTGGCGATGCCGATGTGGATTTTCAGTACGTAGCGAGCGTCATCGACCTGGCGCATCACGCAGGCGTGCAGCGAATCGGATTGTTAACGAAACATCAGCGGCTGCAGGACGAATAGTGCATCGTGAAAACAGTCGACTGGGAAGGCGGCTTCAGCCATGCAGTGCAACTTGGGAAGGGTACGACTTCAGTCGTGCCGCCTGAAGCTCAACAATGACACCGGCTTTAGCGCCTGAGGGCAGCCGCTTGCCGCTACGCATTCCTTGCCCGGTTCTTGATCCAGATCGGCGTACCCACAAACCCGAACGCATCCCGAATCTGGTTCTCCAGAAAACGCTGGTAGGAGAAGTGCAGCTTCACGTCGCGATTGGTGAACAGCACGAACGTCGGCGGGCCCACCGACGCCTGCGTCAAATACAGAATCTTCACTCTCTGGCGCATGGGGACAGAAGCGCGCTCAAAATCCACATGCTCCAGAAAACGGTTCATATCCGAGGTGCCGATTCGCTTCCTGCGCTCGGTCGCCACCTGTTCCAGCAGGGGGAAAATCTTTTCGGTCCCGGCCCCCGTCTCAGCTGAGATGAATACCATGGGTGCGTAGTTCAGGAACTTGAGTTCGTACCTGAGCCGCTCCTCGTAAGCGGCGCGATCTCCCGGACGCTTGCTCTCGCGCATGCGCTCAGCTTTCGTGGGACGGCCCTCTTTCTTCTGCCCGCTGATCATCAGATCCCACTTGTTCACCACGATGATTGTCGACCGCCCGCTCTCGTGCGCATATCCGGCGATCGAGGCATCGAGCTGGCTCACTCCTTCGGTGGCGTCGATGACCAGCAACGCAATGTCAGCCGCCTCCAGATGCTTGCGCGCCATCACCACCGAAAGCTTTTCCGCCATCAGATGAGTCTTGCCCTTGCGGCGGATGCCGGCCGTGTCGATAAATCGAAAGCGCCGTCCATCGCGCTCCACCAGTTCGTCCACGGCATCACGCGTAGTTCCAGGGATGGGCGAAACAATAGCTCGATCGGAAGACGTAAGCCGGTTCAGCAGCGTAGATTTGCCCACGTTGGGATGCCCGATAATGGCGACCTTGACCTCGCGCGCGGGCTCTTCAGCAGGTTCTGCGTCGGCGCTTTCCTGTGTGCCCTCCGTGTCCTCGGTGGTGAAGGTTTGTGGAATCTGCACCAGAACCGCATCCAGCAGATCGTCTATGCCCCGCCCATGCTCCGCGGAAATAGGAAACATGTGTTCGACGCCCAGGCGGTGGAAGTCGCTCAGAAGAGAGGATTGCTTTTCGGAATCAATCTTGTTGACCGCAACGAACAGCGGCCGGTTTGCCTTGCGCAGCAAGCGCACCAGTTCCAGGTCCGGGCCCGCAATTTCGCTGCGTCCATCGACCACCATCACGATGGCGGCGGCCTCCTCCAGCGCGACGCGCGCCTGCCTGTAGATCTCAGCCGGAATAAAGTCCTTTTCCTCGGGCAGGATTCCCCCGGTATCGACGATGCGCAGCTTGTGGCCGTTCCATTCCGCATCGCCATAGAGACGGTCGCGAGTGATCCCAGGCTCGTCTCCTACAATCGCGCGCCGCGATCCCACGATCCGGTTGAACAGCGTGGACTTCCCCACGTTGGGCCGTCCCACGATCGCAATCAAAGGGGATGTATCAGCAGTCGAGTTGTAAGCAGGTATTCCCAATCCAGCAACGCTCCCCTGGAGGACAGCTCGTGTAGAACAGCCGCCCTCGGCCGTCCGGTCGCGTCGAAGAGTCGACTCCTTCCGATGCGCCCCATCCGGAATCGCCTATTATAGAGACTCCGTGCCCCCCAGTACCCAGCCCGCGCCACCCGCCTCGAATCGTCCCGCCGCAAGCGGCAAGGAGTCCTCTCTCTACCAGTTCTTCGCGCCCGGAGGAATTCTCTCGCGCACGCACCCGGCCTACGAATTCCGTCGAGGCCAACTGCAGATGGCCGAGGCCGTCGAGCAAGCGTTAGAAGAAAAGCGTCACCTGATCGTCGAAGCCGGCACGGGCACGGGGAAGACGCTGGCGTACCTGGTCCCGGTCATCCGCTCCGGGAAAAGAGTCATCATCTCGACCGGCACAAAAAATCTGCAAGAGCAGCTCTTCTACAAAGATGTCCCCTTCCTGGAACAAGCGCTCTCCCCGAACCACGTATCGACAGCCGCTCAGGCTGTCGAGGCTGTCGAGTCGCGCCAAGGCCCCGGCACGCTCTCCGTCTGCTACATGAAGGGCCGCAACAATTACCTGTGCCGGAAAAAACTCTACGACTTGACAGATCAACCAGTCCTCAGCGGCCTGGAAGAAATTGAGCAATACCGCGCCATTGCGGCATGGGAGAAACATACGGCCACGGGCGACCGCGCCGAGCTGGCCGAACTCCCCGAGGCTAGCCTGCTCTGGCACAAGCTGGACGCGCGCGCCGATACCTGCACCGGCCAGAAGTGCAGCGAGTTTGAGCGCTGCTTCATCACGGAAATGCGCCGCCGCGCGATGGAGAGCGACATCATCATCGTGAACCATCACCTCTTTTTCGCAGACCTCGCCATCAAGTTGCAGGCCGACGGCGCGCCCGACGCCGGCATCCTTCCAGAGGCGGCCGCAGTCATCTTCGACGAAGCTCATGAAGTGGAAGATGTGGCGGCCAACTACTTTGGAATTTCGGTGAGCAACCTGCGTGTGGAAGACCTGGCGCGTGACATCGAGCGCTCGATGCAGAGCAACAAGATGCTGTCGCCCGCGATTTCGGGCGCGCTCGGCAGCTTGCGCGACCGCTCTCAACTTTTTTTTTCCTTGCTTCCCGCCGGCGATGGACGCTTCGCCTTCGACACCCGCCGCGAATTTTTGGAAGAAAATGGAGACGAGTTCATCGGGTTCAATCAAGCTTTGACCCGTCTCGCCGGAGAACTCGAAGGCTTGCCGCAGAAGCCGGAAGAAGTTTTCAACTTCGTCCGCCGCGCGCAAGAAATTCAAGTGCAGCTCTCGTATGCCATGGAAGCGCAAGACCGCAACACAGTCTTCTGGATCGAGCGCCGCGGTGGCCGCGGAAGCCGCGAGGAACAGCGAGGGGCTGGGCGCTCACTCGACGGGCAGAGCCGGGAAGGGCAGGGCTTCAGAGGTGCCGACTCCAGCGCAAGGATGAACGCTGGCGGCCGCGGGCGGCAAAACGTTTTCCTGCAAGCCACGCCAATCGACGTCGGCCCCATCCTGCGCGAATGCTTGTGGTCGAAACTGGACTGCGCCGTGCTGACCTCCGCTACCCTTGCTGTCGGCGGAGGCTTCGAGTACATCCGCAAGCGCCTCGGCTTGGAGCACGCACGCGAAACTGTCCTGCCTTCGCATTTCGATTATCAGAGCCAGGCCGTGCTCTACGTGCCGCCCGATATGCCCGATCCGCGCACCCCGCAATTCACCACCAAAGCCGCCGAGCGCATCCGCAAATTGCTGGAGATCACCCGCGGCCGCGCCTTCGTTCTCTTCACCAGCTATGCTCAGATGAACGACGTCTATCACCGCCTTCTCGGCGAACTGGAATTCCCCATGCTTCGCCAGGGAGACGCGCCAAAAACCGCACTGCTGGAAGAGTTCAGGCTCACTCCCAATGCGGTGCTGTTTGCCACTTCGTCGTTTTGGCAGGGCGTAGACGTGCAGGGAGAGCAGTTGAGTTGCGTCATCATCGACCGCCTGCCCTTCGCAGTTCCGAGCGACCCCGTGGTCGCAGCGCGGGTGAAAGCAATCGATGCCGAAGGCGGCAATGCCTTCTTTCAATATCAAGTCCCCGCCGCGGTCATTACGCTGAAACAGGGCTTCGGACGCCTGATCCGGTCGCTGCACGATCGCGGTTTGCTGGTGCTGCTTGATAACCGCATCCTGAAAAAGCAATACGGCCGCACCTTCGTGGAAAGCCTGCCCAACTACAAGCGCACGACGGATATACGAGTGGTGGAGAGCTTTTTCGGCGTGGGAAGCTGATCCACGAACTATCTGAGCAGGAGCATTCCGGCTGACGCAGCGGCCCTTTGGTCGAAGGTGAAGCTATGGGTGCATCCTGCAGCACGCGCCCTGCGCTCAATCAAATAATCGACAAACCCAGCCGTACCACGGCCGAACGAGTGTAAGGCTTGCGATACAACCTCTTTTTGCTCTACGGAAAGCTCTTTGCTTTCCAGCAACGTTTCTAGGACTCGAACCAGGGCCGCTCGATTCAACTTGTAAGAGGTTTCCAACACCCAAGCCAATTCCGCCAGCACCACAAGCGAGATGAACCCAGGCTCGTCAGCAGTAAGCGAGTCCACCAGTCTGACTGCCGCCGGGGTTTGATCTGGGTCATCCAGCGTGACATATCGAACGAGCACATTGGTATCGAGCCCTATCATCGGGATTCAGCCGCGCGTCGGGCGATTGCGGCATTCATCTCCTCGATCGAAACTGGCTTCCTGCGCTTGTTTTGGAACATCCCCTTCAGTTCGCGGACAGAGCGCGTTGCAGCTACGATGGCGAACTTTCCGGGATCGATTTCGACGAACTCCACTCGATCCCCGGCGTCGAGCCCGAGAGCCTCGCGAACCCGCACGGGGATGGTGACTTGGCCTTTTGATGTAAGAGTTGCGGATGCCATGCTGGCTCCTTACGATTTCACGTATTCCTTACATTATTGTAAGGAGCATTACGTGACTTGCGCAACTCCTATTTTTGATTCCCAGTAGCCTCTACTACTCCCACCTCGATCCCCGAAGCCTGCTCCCGTTTGCGATACACGCGCTCAGTAGCCTTCACGAAGTCCGAAGCCTTCGCATCGGGAATATTGACGAACGTCTGCGGATTGCGATCGGTCAGCGGGAACCACGAACTCTGCACCTGCACCATGATGCGGTGCCCGCGTCGGAATGTGTGATTCACGTCCTGCATCGTGAAGTTGATCTCTTCCACCTTCCCCGGAGTGAACGCTTCCGGCTTCTCGAAGCTGTGGCGGAATTTTCCCCGGAACGGCTCCCCCCGAACCAGTTGCTGGTAACCTCCCATGGCGAATTCCGGCACGTCCACGTCTTTCCGCGGCTCTTCTCTATCTTCTCGCGTGCGCCGCGGGTTATCACCGTAATCGGCGGGATACACATCGATCAGCTTGATATCAAAATCTGAATCCGTACCGCTGGTGGAGACGAACAGCTTCGGCGAGATTGGCCCGGCAATCGTTATGTCTTCCTGCAATACGGGCGTTTGATACACGAGTACGTCCGTGCGCTTGTCGGCGAAGCGCTGATCGGAGAGCATGTACTCCTGCGGGACATTCAACGCCGCATAGTTGACGAAAGGCACGGGCTTCGCCGGATCACTCACATACTCGTCAAACGAGTTTCCGGGATTCCCGGGAGCTTCGAACGACAATCCTCCGCCGGGCTGGAAGTACAAAGTCTTGCGCTCCAGATTTTTTGGAGGCCACGCCGAATACTGCCGCCAAACGTTGGTGCCTGTCTCGAACACGTATGCCTTGGGCAGATGCGCATCGCCCTTGCCCTTCAGATACTGCTCGAAAAATGGAAACACGATGTTCTTGCGGTAGTACTCGCCCGTATCGGAGGCGAACTCGACGCGTCCCAGATGCTTCCCTTCATAGCGCGCCCATCCACCATGCACCCACGGACCGATCACCAGCGCGTTGAAGATCCCGGGGTTCTTCTCGTCGATTGAATGAAAAGTGGAGAACGGACCCTGCAGGTCCTCGGCATCGAACCATCCGCCGACGGTGAGCACCGCGCAATGGATGTTCTTCATGTGCGGTGCCAGATTCCGCGGCTGCCAGTAGGTATCGTAGGTGTCGTGGTGCACCTGGTCATCCCAGAGTGCGCTGGCTCCGGCCAGGTAGTTTTTCAAATTCGAGAGCGGCCCCGCATTCAAATAGAACTCATACGCATCTTTCGTTCCCCAGTCGAACTGGCCGAAGTTCTTTGGTGGAAGCTCTGGGTTGTGCTGCGGCTTGAAGAACACGTAGAACCCGAAGTTCGCCGCCAGCATGAACGCGCCGCCGTGATAAGCGTCGTCGCCCATGAAGAGGTCGGTCATCGGAGCCTGGGGCGACGCTGCTTTCAATGCCGGATGCGAATCGATGATGCTCGCGGAAGTGAAAAATCCCGGGTACGAGATTCCCCAGATTCCGGCATTGCCGTTGTTGTTCGGGACATTCTTCAGCAGCCAGTCAATGGTGTCGTACAGGTCGCTGCTGTCATCCACGTCCTGCTTCGATTTCTTGACGTCGATGTGGGGCCGCATCTCGACGAACGTTCCCTCTGACATGTAGCGCCCGCGCACATCCTGAAACACAAAAATGTATCCGGCCCTGTCGAAATCAGGAGACGGGCCCAGGCGGGTACGGTACGCATCCACCCCGTAGGGCGCCACGCTGTAAGGAGTACGGTCGATCAGGAATGGATAAGGCTGTGAACTATCCTTGGGCACGTAAACCGACGTGAACAGATGCACCCCATCGCGCATGGGAATGCGGTACTCGTACTTTGTGTAATGCGCTTTGACATCGAACTCTGGCGCTTCAGGTTTGTCTTGCGCGAAAACTGCCGCAGTAAAGCTCAACAGACACAACCACATCCAAGCTTGCAGGCGGAACATGCGTTCTCCCATGGTGATCGACAGCGCCTAGGCAAACTAACGTCAGCGAAGGAACCCAGTCAAGTCGAGCAACGACAGGGTGTCGAGCAACGACAGGGGACACTGAGGAACACAGGGGAATTCCTCTGGGGGCCTGTGTGACCTCTGTGGTGAAGAAGCGCAACGCCCCTGACCAAGGCGCTACAATAGAGGTTTGCAAACAGGGCGCAACGCAACCCTGTATTCACGGCCGAGCGGCGGGGAACATGTTCGAAGTCACGGTGGAAGACACATTCGCGGCGGGCCATTACCTGCGCAATTACAAGGGCAAGTGCGAAAACCCGCACGGCCACAACTATAAGATTCGGGTCACTCTCGCCGGCGCCGAACTGGACAAGGCTGGCCTCCTCCTCGATTTCAAGGACCTTCGCGAGGTGATGAAGCACGTAATCGAACGTCTCGATCACCAGATGATCAATGATGTGGAGCCGTTTACCCAAATTAATCCGTCGGCCGAGAACTTGGCGAAGTACTTCTACGACGAGTCGAACACCCGTCTGCAAACGGTAACCAGCGGCCGTGTAAAAGTGAAAGATGTCACCGTCTTCGAGACCGACACGACCACAGCCAAATACAGTGAATAAGAAGTCGCCAAGTGGAAACTGGCAACTGACAACTGCTCTTATGCAGATCACGGAAATCTACAAATCGCTGCAAGGTGAATCCACCTACGCCGGACTCCCCTGCATCTTCGTCCGCCTGAGCGGATGCAATCTCCGCTGCACCTGGTGCGACAGCGAATACACATTTCAGGGCGGCGTGAAGATGTCCGAGGATGAGGTGATGCGAGAAGTCCGGCGCCTAAGCCCGCAGGGTGGCCTGGTTGAGATCACCGGCGGAGAGCCCATGCTGCAGCAGCGCGAAGTCGTTCCCCTGATGCAGCGACTCCTCGAGGCCGGATACCAAGTTTTGCTGGAAACCAGTGGAGAGCGTCCCCTCGCATCTGTTCCATCTGAGGTCGTCAAAATCGTGGACGTAAAATGCCCCGACTCCGGCGAAGGCGACACATTCAGCGCTGAGAACTTGAATGCATTAGCGCCGCGGGATGAGATCAAATTTGTCTTGAGCAGCCGGCGGGATTACGACTTTGCAGTTGAGTTCGTCCGCAGGCACGATCTTGCCGCCAAGGTGAACGCAATCCTGTTTTCTCCCGCATTTCGCAAAGACGCAACCGGTGGTCGCGACGCTTCTCACTGCTTGCTCGATCCGCAGCAACTGGCCGAATGGATGATCGCAGACAACATTCCCGCCAGGCTCGGCCTCCAACTGCACAAGTTTATTTGGGACCCGGCTCTGAAAGGCGTGTAGCTCTGTCACTTACGCCGCCCAGAACAAACAGGGAGGATCAGGGTTTAATTCAGTAGGAATGAAAATCTGACATGCCCGGTTCTGGCAAATCGCGCGCCGTAGTTCTCCTGAGCGGAGGAATGGACTCTTCCGTGTGCGCCGCGCTTGCCGTCCGCGACTATGAGGCGGCGGCCGTTCATGTCAGCTACGGGCAGCGCACCCAGGAGCGCGAGCGCCAGTCGTTCCTGGCCATCTGCCAGCGTCTGAAGATCCACGATCGCCTGATGGTGCACAACGAGGCGTTCCGCGCCATCGGCGGATCCGCTTTGACCGACGAATCAATCGCCGTGCCCGACGCCGAAGACATCGGGCGCGACATCCCCGTCACCTATGTGCCCTTCCGCAACGCGCATTTTCTAGCTGTCGCGGTGAGCTGGGCTGAGGTGCTGGGCGCCGAAAAGGTCTACATTGGCGCGGTCGAGCCTGACAGTTCCGGTTATCCCGATTGCCGGCCCGCCTATTACAAAGCCTTCAACGAAGTGGTCAAGACGGGCACCAGGGACGGACGCATCGAAATCCTCACCCCGCTCATCGCCATGCGCAAAGCTGAGATTGTGCGCCTCGGCCTTGAATTGGGTGCGCCGTTCGATTTAACTTGGTCATGCTACAGCCGCGAGGATGAGGCCTGCGGAGTCTGCGACAGCTGCGTTCTGCGCCTGCGCGCGTTCGAGGCAGCCGGAGTCCGCGATCCGATTCCGTACGCGGCAAAAGTTTAGTTCGCTGGCCCGCCAAAAAGTCCAGCGACCTGCTCCATGAATGTTTTTGCCGGGAGGCAAAATGAAAAAGCACTTCGGATTCATTCTGTTCGCGGTTGTGACGCTGGCATTGTGTGTCCCACAAGTATTCGCTCAGGCTTCCGGATCGGTGAAGGGCGTCTGCAAAGATCCAGATGGCAAGCCGATCGCCGGCGGTGTGGTTCAGTTCGAAAATCTCGACAACGGTCAGAAATATGCGCTGAAGACCAACGGCAAGGGCGAGTACTTCTCGCTCGGACTCTCGCCGGGCAAGTACAAAGTAACGCTGTTCAAGACGCCCGACGATCAGAAAGCTGCCAAAGAGACCTTCCACGTGAACGGTTTCCAGGTGCAACTGGGCGAGAACAGCCTCGACTTTGACCTGCAGAAGGAAGCTCAGAACGCGGCGAAGGGCCAGGGCCTCACTCCCGAACAACTGAAGCAGATGCAGGAGCAGCAGGCCAAGCAGCAGAAAGAAACCACCACAGTCAAGACGCTCAACGAGAAGCTGAATGCCGCTAAGACCGCTGCGGATGGTGGTGACTTCGATACGGCCATCGCTGACCTCACCGAGGCCACTCAGGTCGATGCCTCGCGCGATCTCCTCTGGTTCAAGTTGGCGGATTACTACCGCCTCTCGGCCGCCAAGCAGACCGATCCTGCGGAAAAGCAGAAACGCTTTGATTCCGCCGTACAGGATTATCAGAAGGCCATCGACCTAAAGAAGGGCGCTACCAACGACAAAGATCCGAACGCGGCCGCCAATCTTGCCGCTTACTACAACAATATGGCGGAAGCCTACGCCAAGTCCGGCAAGACCGACGACGCCATTAAGACCTACGAAATGGCGGCGCAGGCCGATCCCACCCACGCGGCCGGATATTACTTCAATGAAGGCGCCGTGCTCACGAACTCGGGCAAGGTCGATCCGGCACTGGCGGCATTCGACAAAGTGATTGCGGCCGATCCCAACCGTGCTGACGCTTATTACTGGAAGGGCGTGAATATGATTGGAAAAGCCACGCTGGGGCAGGGCGGGAAAATGGTGGCGCCTGACGGCACGGCCGAAGCTTTCCAGAAGTATCTCGAACTTCAGCCGAGCGGAACCTATGCTGATGCGGCCAAGCAGATGCTGGCCAGCATCGGAGCCTCCGTCCAAACCAGCTTTGGCAACAAGAAGAAATCATCCAAGAAGTAGATTTTAAAAAATCAGCTATTGAAGGAAAAAGGGCGGCCCAAAAGCCGCCCTAATTTTGTCACGTAGGGACAGCCTCTCAGGCTGTCCAGCCGGGCGAAGCCCCGGCGGCTCTCCCCTCTGGGCAATCCTCCGGTTACCTTGGGTATGCTCCCACTGTACCTTCCTCGCACCACCTGCACGCGGTACATTGAATCCAGCTTTCTTTCCAAGTCTGTGGTGCGTGCGATTCCGCAAGCGAGGATGAATGGCAGCACCAGGCATTGCTCCAATTTCGGTTATTCTCGATGATTTTTCCGGCACTGGCCGCATCGCCACCCCGGCTTTGCTGGGCGGCATGCTGCGCGCCGAACAAAAAATCAGCGACCTGATTTTTTCTCCGGGACGTCCTCCGCAGGTGCAGGTTTACGGACAGATGATCCCGGTGCAGGTGCCCGGATTGACCGTCCTGAGTGCCGATGACACCCGTCATATTGCGGCCGACCTGATTGCCGATAACAAGCAGGCGATCACCACGCTGCGCGAGCATGGGGCCTGCGATATTTCTTTTGGCCTGCCCGGCCTGGCGCGTTTTCGCGTCAACATTTTCATCCAGCGAGGAAGCTGCGCGGTGGTGATGCGGGTCATTCCCACGGAAATCCCCGATTTCGCTACTCTGCGCCTGCCTCAATCCTTGTCCGATATCACTAAGCTGCGGGATGGCATCGTGCTGGTGACCGGCCCTGCGGGATCGGGCAAGTCTTCTACGCTTGCGGTGCTGCTCGACGCCATCAATCGCGAAAAAAATTATCACATCATCACCGTGGAAGACCCCATCGAGTTCCTGCACAACCACAAATCTTCCACGATCCATCAGCGGGAACTGCACAGCGATACTCCAAGCTTTGCCCATGCCTTGCGTTCCGCCATGCGGCAAGCTCCCAAGGTGATCCTGGTGGGCGAGATGCGCGACCGCGAGACCATTGAGATCGTGCTGGAAGCGGCCGAGACCGGGCACCTCGTTCTTTCCAGTCTGAATACTATGGACGCGCCCAAAACCATCGAGCGCGTTGTGGGCTCGTTTGCGGCCGGCGAGCAGCCTCTCGTGCGCGAGCGCTTTGCCAAGTCATTCCGCTATATAGTTTGCCAGCGTCTGATGCCCAAGACCGACCGCAGTGGGCGCGTGGCCGCTTTCGAGATCCTTAAAGCGAATGCCCGCACCCGCGAGTGCATAGAAAAAGGCGAGCGCGAAAATAAGACCCTGCTCGAGGCCATCAAGGCCGGTACCGCCGAAGGCATGCAGCACTTCGACGGCGACATTGCCCGGCTGGTGAAGAGTCAGGTAGTCGACTTCGAAACCGGTTTGTCCTTCGCTACCAATCCTGCAGTGCTCGGCCAGGAATTGGCTCGCTAACACCCTGGACAGCCCAAGGGGCTGTCCCTACGCGAGCACAGACGAACACATGAGACGAACCACGTAGGGACAGCCTCTCAGGCTGTCCAGCGAAGCGAAGCGAGCTTCCCCGCAGAGATCTCCGACAGCAGATGCCTGACCATGAGGTGATCCTCTATGATCATCCTCATGTCGTCCGTTCCCACCGTATCGCTGGTACTCAGCTTCGAAGAAGCGCGCCGAGTGGTCGAGCAGCATGCTGCTGAAATCAGTGCGCCCCAGACCGAGGCGGTCGATCTTCTCGCTGCCGCTGACCGCGTGCTCGCGGAGCAAATCACCGCCGATCGCAACCTGCCCCCATTCGCCCGCTCGACGCGCGATGGCTACGCCGTGCGCTCGGCGGATCTTTCCCGACTTCCGGCAACTCTCGACATAATCGCAGAAATCAAGGCGGGCGAGAAACTCGAGCGCATTCCCGCAACTCTTTCCCATGGACAATCGGCCAGCATCATGACCGGCGCCCCCGTGCCCTCCGGCGCTGACGCCGTGGTCATGGTCGAATACACGTCGGAGCGCGACCAACGCGTTGAGATCACTCGTGCGGTCGCTCGCGGCGAGAACGTTGTGCCCGCGGGCGCCGAAGCCCGCGAAGGCGGCACGTTAATTTCGTGCGGCACGCGCTTGAACGATGCCGCCATCGCGCTTGCGGCGTCGGTCGGCAAGTCACAACTGCGGGTCTACAAACGGCCGAGCGTGGCGGTCCTGACGACCGGCGACGAAATTGTCGATATCCATGTCACTCCCGGTCCCACACAGATCCGCAATTCCAACAGCTACTCACTCGCCGTGCAGATTGCAAATGCGGGTGGCGACCCCATTCTGTTACCCATCGCTCCCGACGAACCGCAAGCCTTGCGCCGCCTCATGGAAGAGGGATTGAAATCGGATCTCCTGCTGATGACCGGCGGAGTTTCCATGGGCCGCTACGATCTCGTCGAACAGGTGCTCGCAGAACTTAAAGCCGAGTTTTTCTTTACCGGCGCGAAAATCCAGCCCGGACGGCCAGTAGTCTTCGGTAAGTGTGGCGCGGCAAGGTCTGGCCGCGACGTCCGTGAGACTTATTTTTTCGGACTTCCCGGAAACCCCGTCTCCACCATGGTGACCTTCGAACTCTTCGCACGCCCCATGCTGGACGCGCTCGCGGGCATGTCCGCGCGTAAATTGAAGTTTGTCCATGCGAAGCTGAAATCCGAAATTCGCGTGAAGGCCGGCCTGAAGCGCTTCCTGCCAGCAATCCTCTCCGGCGAATTCGAGGATTCCCAGGTAGAACTGGTTCGCTGGCAAGGCTCCGGCGACATGGCCGCCACAGCGCTGGCAAATTGCTACGTCGTAGTGCCCGAAGACCGCGAGCAAATAAAACCAGGAGAATACGTCCCAATCCTGCCAAGAACCATGTAGGGACAGCCTCTTAGGCTGTCCAGCCGCGGCGGGAATGGTCGCGGCAGCGATTCTCCGCGCGCACATCGAGATTGTTTCGCACCCCTGGACAGCCTGAGAGGCTGTCCCTACGTGGGCATTGCCTACGCATGCATCGCCTCGCCCTGCATGTAAGATATCTGCAGCTTCCATGCCCAAAAAACTTTCGCATTACGACCGCGCCGGGCGCGCCCGAATGGTGGACGTCTCCGGAAAATCCGCGAGCAAGCGCGAAGCCGAAGCGAGCGGATTCGTCGCGGTCAGTCCGGAAGTACTCTCAGCGTTGCCGCAAAATCCCAAAGGTGATCCCCTGGAAGTCGCACGCATCGCCGGAATCATGGCGGCCAAACGCACCTCCGAGCTAATCCCGATGTGTCACCCGCTGCCGCTGTCGCTCGTTGATGTCGAGGTGCGCGTATGCGAGAATGGGCTCGCGATCACCTCTAAAGCCGCGACTACCGCAGAGACCGGGGTTGAGATGGAAGCCCTGGTGGCGGTCAGCGTTTGCGCGCTGACGTTGTACGACATGCTCAAAGGCGCGGACAAGAGCATCGAGATTCGCCAGATCGTGCTCGAACGCAAGAGCGGCGGCAAGTCCGGAGAGTATCGGCGCGGAAAATAGATTCATGGCTGATAACGTCAAGCTGCTTTTGGTAGACGACAATCCGATGATTCTCGGCATGCTGCAGCAGGCCTTGTCCTCGCTCGCCAGCATCACTACCGCGACCGATTCGGCGGACGCGCTGCTCAAGGCAGTCGATGACGCTCCCGACCTGCTGGTCTGCGATTTTCGTATGCCGGGCATGGATGGCCGCCAGTTGCTCGAAAAACTAAAGAGCCGTCCGGCCACGGCGAACTTTTCTTCGGTCCTGATGGCCAGCAAGTCGGACATTGCCGAGCGTCTCTCTCCCCAGGACGCGGCCGACGACTATCTCGAAAAACCATTTTTCCTGAAAGACGCTACCCGCCGCATCAAGCGCATGATCGACCGCATCGCGCTGGAGAAGATGGCCAAGACGGCGCCTTCCGATGGCGTGGTACGCGGCAATCTGTCACAGATGAACGTCATCGATCTCATGCAGTCGCTGGAAATGGGCCGCAAGAGCTGCCAGCTCTCGTTGAGCAACGATGGCGATAAGTGTGAAGTGTTTTTTGTTGAAGGCCAGGTCAAGCACGCCACCTATGGATCGCTGGTCGGCGATGCCGCCGTGTTCAAAGTTCTGCGCTGGACCGGAGGCAACTTCCAGCTGGACTTCGAAGGCAAGACTGATAAGGAAACCACGCAGCTCAACACCCAGGGATTGCTGATGGAAGGCTTGCGCCTGTTGGATGAGTCTGCCCGCGATGGTGGCGGAGAGCCGGAACCTGCCGCCGCTCCGGTTCAGGCCGCACCCACTGTTTCAAACGCGCGCCCCGCGCGGGAAGAAGAGGAAGACGTCCTGCTCGATGGATAAGCCCTCTGCGAGATTCACCGCCGCGGTGATAACGGTGAGCGACTCCTGCTTTCGCGGCGAGCGCCAGGATCAGTCGGGACCCGCAGTCGCTCAACTTCTCGAACAACTGAAATTCTCGGTGACCGTACGCGAGATCGTCCCTGACGATTCCATCAAAATCCAGAACCTGCTCATTCGCCTGGCGCGCGAGGTGCAATTGATCGCAACCACCGGCGGCACGGGCATCGCCGCTCGCGACGTCACGCCGGAAGCCACCAGCGCCGTCTGCGACCGCCTGCTTCCTGGCGTCTCCGAGCGCATGCGCAGCGAGGGCGCGAAGAAGACGCCCTTGGCCGCGTTAAGCCGGGCAGTTTGCGGAGTACGAGGCAAAGCCCTGATGCTGAATCTGCCGGGCAGTCCAAAAGGCGCGGCGGAATCCTTGCAAGCCGTAGCAGAATTGCTGCCGCACGCCATCGATCTGCTGAGTGGAAAAACGGAGCACTAGCAGGCACACGCGCGTGGGCCCGATGGAAATCAGCGCCCTGCCGATTTTCCCGGCCCAACAATCTCCTTCCCCGGATACAGATCCGAAACCATCTTGCTATCGTCAATCAGCACCGTCCCTCCGACCAGCAGGTAATGCACTCCCACGCTCGGCTCCATCGGTTTTTGAAACGTAGATTGATCGGAAATGGTCTGGGGATCGAATACGACGATGTCCGCATCCGCGCCGTCCTGCATGCGCCCTTTCTTTTTCCCTTCGGGAGTCGAGCGTTCCAGCATTTGCGCCGGCATCAAAGTCATCTTGCGCAGCGCGTCCATCAGCGTCAGAGATTTTTTCTCGCGAACGTATTGCGCCAGTACGTGCGAATACGTGCCAGCGTTGCGCGGATGCCCCACCGCCCCATCGCTGGCGATCATGATCAGAGGGTTGGGAATGAGCTGATCCACGATCTGCTGCGTGTTGGCAAAGATGAGTACCCATTGCTTGTTGTTCGAGTTGTGGAGTTCGTCGAAACGTTGCTTCGTGAGATGCTCGCCCGTATCGGGTAGCACGAGATCGTTGTAGCTGATGCCGAGCTTTTCCTGCCACCCCGGATTGAAGACGGCGGAATTGATCGCGGTCATGCCCGCGATGTAGGGATACGCCTCGGTCGTCACATCGATTCCGTGGGCGCGCGCTCCTTCCACCAGCGACAGGCATTCCAGCGAATCTTTCAAGCACGTGCTGTTGATGTGAACGATGTGCAGCGGCGCCCCTGAAATGGCTGACGCGCCGATCACTTCCTCCACCGATTGAATTGCCGATCCCGGTTCGACGTGACCGGCGCTGCGCATATGGGTGTACACCGGCAGCTTGCGTTCCGCCGCCACTCGGAACATGTCGATGACTTCGAGCCGGGTCGCTCCAGGAGCGTATTCAATTCCCATGCCGATGCCGAGCGCCCCGGCGTCCAGTTGCTGCCGCAGGCGCTGTTGCATCTTTTCAATCTGTTCTGCAGTCGCGTGTTCTTCGGTAGCAGGCCCGCTCTTCGGCAAGATGTTGCCGTCCGGCAGAGGCGTCCCGAAAACCAGCGAGCGCGCTGCCAGATGGCTGGCGGTCGTTCCGTAATGGATGAGCGAGTGGCCTTCCTTCGACTTGAGGAACTCAGCGACGTCCGGCGCGCCGATTTCCATCTCCAGAGCCGCGGTGACGCCATCGAATGCCTTTACCCGCTCGCTGGCCAGATCCTGCCCATGCTGGTGCAAATCGATGAAGCCCGGCGCGACCACAAGTCCTGTTGCATGGATAACCGTCCGGCCTTGCATCGGCGCATCAGAAATTCGCGCAATGTGTCCGTCCTGAATCCCAACGTTGCGGACCGCGTCAGTCTTGGTTTCCGGATCGATGACGCGTCCACCCTCGATCACGATGTCGTACTGCTGGGCGAACAGGAAGGAAGCGCAGAACAGGCAGGCAAGGCACAAGAGAAATTTGCGCATGAAGAGCTCCGAAGCAACGCATCATAGCAGGGCGAAGACGAACCACGTAGGGACAGCCTCTCAGGCTGTCCAGCCGCAGATGGTTTGTGTCGCGGCAGGTTTTCTCGCGAGCGTGCGACGACCACGCTCTCGCTTCGCTCGGTGCGGACGAGGCGTCCGCCCCTACACAATCAAATCACGTACACTAACATTTCCGCCAACCAGCTTGAAGAAACTCGGACACATCCTGGCACGCTACACCGCCTGGGTTCTCGGCTTGATGAAGGTGCTGGGGATCTGGGGCGTATTCGTGATTGCCTTCGCCGATAGCGCGCTTGTCGGCATGCCCGTGGATTTCGTCGTGGCCACCTACGTCCACCAGGACCGCCACCGCATGCTCCTGTATGTAGCGATGGCGTCGTTGGGCTCCGCCCTGGGCAGCATTCCGCTGTACATCATCGGATACGTGGGTGGAGAGAAGGTCCTGCGCAAGCGCATTTCCGAGGAGCGCTTTCTGAAAATCCACCAGTCTTTCGAGCAACACGAATTCTGGGCCTTGATGTTTCCCGGGATGCTTCCGCCGCCCATGCCGTTCAAAATTTTCGTGCTGGGCGCGGCGGTTTTCGAAATGAATGTCTGGCATTTTCTGGGAGCGATCTTTGCCGGGCGATTCGTCCGGTTCCTGGTCTTGTCGATCCTGGTGCTCTATTTTGGTCCCGGAATAGTGAGTCTCGCCGCGCTGCTCTTCAAGCAGCACTGGATCTTGGTATTGAGCCTGATTGCAGGGGCGCTCTGCCTCTGGTTGATATGGCACTTTCGGCGCAGGCCGGTGGATGCCAGCGATCTTTAATGTGCCAATCTTGATCTGCAAAAACAAAAGCCGCGACGTGAATCGCGGCTTCGCATGGAATCCTGACAACTCGTTTCAGGCGGCGGCTGTGGGATTGCCCGGCGTAGTAAGTTTCGCCGCAAGGCTGTGCAGCAACACCGGTGCGCCGAATATCACGGCTGTGAACAGAAGATCTCCGATGACTCCGCGCTGGAAGAAAGGCAATCCGACTTCGTAGCAGGTCATCAACCCCGCGAACGTCCGCGGATACATGTTCCAGGCGGCCCACACCGCGAAATTGCTGACCACAAAAAATGCTACAGAGCCAGTCAACGCAGTCACCAGAATGCGCACGGCGCCAGAGTTACGCTTGAGGGTTGATCCCAGCCCGAGCATCCCGGCATACCACGCCCAGGTGACGAAGTGATCCCAGCTAAACGGATAGCGATAGAACATAGTCGTGAGGATCACGTCCGAGGCCGCCAGCAGAGCCAATGGGATCCACAGCTGACGGCGCGAACCGCGCGCTCCGAAGTACAGCAACGCTGCTCCCACCGGAGTGAACGCCATCGGATGGGGCATGAAGCGAACCGCCACTGCAATGAGAATGAAAACGTATGCCAGCATACTCACCTCGAACCAGAATCTTATTCTGGGCGCTACAAGCGATTGCGTCAAGCGAGAGCAAGTTCAAATCCATAACGAACCACGTAGGGACAGCCTCTCAGGCTGTCCTGTCGAGCAAAGCTCGACAGGGTTTTCGCGGGAGCGATCGGTCGCGCTAATCCGCACCCGGTTCGGACACCACGACCTGCCCATCCCCCCGATCGTACACATCGCCCACCACGCGCAAAGCCCCATCCAGCTTCACTCCCGCAGACAGCGGACGCCGAGCCCGGCCCCGAGTCAGCGCCGTGAGCCGCACATAGCGCAAATCCTGAAAAGTAATGATGTACCCGCCCTCCGCCAACGTTTGCGTCTCGGTCACCGGATACTGCGCCCAATCTAAGTACACGCGCCCCAGATAAGATTTCTTCGCGGCCAGCGTGATCGGCGTTTCTTCGGGCTTGTAGTGGATTTCGAGTTCCCCCGCGGATCGACTTCCGGTGCGAGCGAATCGACCGGCGCCAGCGCGAAGAAAGCTGGGGTCTCCACAACGCCATCCCAACTAAAAGGATTGACCCAGTGCGGGTAGGCCGAGACGCGCAGCGGGTCCGCTCCGTTGTAAGTGCGCGCCTGAAGCGCACTCACCGCGCGTCGATGCTCATAGTCGCGCACGCCCCACATCAACACCACCCCTGCAAGTGCGAGAGTGGCGGCGACTTTTCCGCGTGACTCCTGGCGGCGCGCGCCAATTTCCTTATCGATCAGGGAAAACAGCAAAGGAATGACCAATCCCAGAAACAGAAAGCCCAGCATGACCGGTTCAATGATGAAGACGATGTCCCACGAGTACCACTTTTCCCAGAACGGCCAGAAGGGGCGCACACCGTAGTTGTTGGTGAAATCCAGCAAGATATGGCTGAGTCCCGCGAGGCAGGCATAGGCAAACAGCAAGCCCCAGCGCGGCGCGAGATTGGGATCGTTGGTCTTGCGTCCGCGCAGTCGCCAGATCAGATAGACGAAGCCGAGCACCGCGCTGGCAACCAGCGGAACGCCGAGGAATGAGTGGGTGAATCCGCGATGATGCGCAAAACTGAATGCCGAGCCTTTGACCCGCGCGAGAATATCCAGGTCAGGTGCTTCGGCGGCAAGTGTAAGCGTGAGCGTGGCGAGCGCCGTCTTGCGATTCAGCCCGGCGCGTCCCAGGCACGCCCCGGTCAGGAAGTGAGTGACAGGTTCCAAGCGAGAACGTCTATCTTACATGCAAGTAACGCTCAGGTCGGGACAGCTCACGTAGAGACAGCCCCTTGGGCTGTCCAAGCGAAGGCGAAGCCGAGCGCAGCGCACGAGAACCCAAGCAATCTCACACAAAAACCCCACCGGACCAATGGGTCCGGCGCCACGTGGACATCGCAGGATTCACCTCGTCGGTGTTAACAGAGTCAAAGCGTCCGGCACGACCGTGATCTCCGCCGGCAGCTTGCCGATCAACTCCCCGTCCGCTTCCACGTAAATCGTGGCCTGCTGCTCCGCCGAAGCATAATCACAGGAAGCCTTCACTGCGTAAGCCAACTCAATTCCCCGGATCGGCCACGCCAGACGCAGCAATCCTGCGGTCACGTACGACAGGTAAGCAATCCGGCTCGCCGTGTGGCAGAACACCAGTCGCACGTCGTCGCGGTCGAGTGAAGCTCCCGGCGCGAGTTCCCGCAGCACTCCTCCAAAATTGCGAATGCGCACCGCCAGCAGCTCCGTGACATTCGCAGTCTTCGGCGCGCTCGTGCTGCTCTGCTGGTACTGCACGTTGAATCGGGGCATCGCGTAGGAAAACCACATGTGCCATGCCTTGGCGTAGTAGGCGGCCATTCCCAGCCGCTGCTTGATCCCGCTCTGCAACTTGTAAAAGAGATGAGCGTCCACTCCGATGCCGGCGGCGACCACGAAGTGGCACGTGATAGGCGTCCCCTGAATGCCCTGGCAGCTCACGCGGCCGAGCGCGACGCGACGAGGCTTTGCCTGGAGCGCAGCTTTGGCGGCAGCAGGGATGCGAAACGGCCATCGCAAATCATGGGCCAGAGCGTTCGCTGTGCCGATCGGAAAAACGCCGAGCGCGACCGAGGTGTTCGCCAGCACCTGCACGAGATTGTGAACCGTGCCATCGCCGCCGCAGGCAAAGATGGTGTCGCAACCGGCGTCCATCGCGCGGCGTGCTTCTTCGGCTGCGTGTTCTTTCGAATCCGTGGGAAGAAGGTCGGCCTCGACGCCGCCCGATCGCAGGATTTCCACGGCAGATTGCAGCACCCGCTGCCGCCGCTTGCTGCCGCCTGACTCCGGATTGTAGAGCAACGCCGCTTTGCGCATGCCTGCGGCGGATTGTAAACGATGCCCGCTCCCGATGCGCCGGTGCCCGGCTCGCTCCGCTTCGCCCCGACAGCCTGAGAGGCTGTCGCTACGTGTTAACGACAAGCGTAGGGACAGCCTCTCAGGCTGTCCAAGCGAAGCGCAGCGAGCGCCCAGCGCAGAGCGATGACGCCTGCCCATCACGATTCAACTCACGATTCAACTTGGCAACTCTGAGGATCTGGCATAAGCTGTGCGCCATTGGGGTGTGTCTCTCCCGTTCTACGTTTAGGGGCTCAGATCGATCTCAATTCAGGAGGACGGACCAGATGAAATCTCTGGTGACGGTTCTGTGCGGTCTTTTGCTTGGGCTCGGCGCATGGGCGCAAGATCATTCCGCTCATATGCAGTCGCATCCTGTCGCTCTGGTCGGTGGGCTAAGCGACCTTCATCATCCGGTATCCACTCACAACCTCGAAGCACAGAAATTCTTCGATCAGGGGCTGCGTTTCATCTACGCTTTCAATCACGATGAGGCAGCGCGCTCTTTCCAGCACGCTGCGGAACTCGATCCGAAATTAGCCATGGCCTATTGGGGAGTGGCGGAAGCTGTGGGTCCAAACTATAACGACCCGGCAGACCCGGAGCGCTATAAACACGCGCACGACGCGATTCAGAAGGCAGTCGATCTCTCCGCCGCTTCGCCCAGTGAGCAGGCCTACATTCAGGCGATGGCGAAACGCTTCCCGGCCGACTCCACTACCGATCTAAAGAAGGCGGCCGAGGATTATCACGACGCCATGCGCGAGGTGTCTCACCAGTTCCCCGACGATCTCGATGCCGCAACGCTGTTCGCTGAATCCGGCATGAACCTGCATCCCTGGGGATTATGGAATCAGGACGGCACGCCGATCGCTGGCACCGAAGAAATCGTAAGCACGCTCGAGAGCGTGATCAAGCGCGATCCCAATCACCTGGGCGCCATCCACTACTACATTCATGCGGTCGAGGCTTCGAATAATCCCGACCGCGCCTTGTCGGCAGCCGACCGGCTCGCCCGCCTCGCACCCGGCGCCGGACACATCGTTCACATGCCCGCGCACATTTACATCCGCACCGGAGACTACGAAGCCGCAGTGCAGACGAACGAAAAAGCGGCGGAGGTGGACCGCACTTACATCAGGCAGACGGGCGTGCAGGGCATCTATCCGATGATGTATTACAGCCACAACCTGCATTTTGTGGCCATGTGTGGCGCTATGAATGGACGCTACGCCGAGGCGCGCAAGAATGCCGACTTGCTGGTAGCCAACGTCGGACCGCACGTGAAAGACATGCCGCCGCTGGAAGGCTTCATGACGATTCCCGTCGCGGTGGAGATTCGTTTTCATCACTGGAACGAATTGCTTAAGATTTCTGCCCCCGATCCTGCGATGAAAACTGCGTCAGTGTTCTGGCATTTCGGTCGCGGTCTTGCTTTCGCCGGCACTGGGAAACTGTCGGAGGCCGAAGCGGAATACAAGATTGTCTCTGAAGCCGAGGCCGCTACGCCGCCCGACGTCATTTTCCAGATGCCGATCAACAATAAATCCAAAGACATTCTGAAAATCGCGGAAGACGTGCTGGGGGCAAAGATTGCAATTGCGAAGAAAGACAATTCGGGCGCAGTCAGCATGCTACGCGATGCCGTCGTCATCCAGGACAGGCTCAATTATGGAGAGCCACCCGATTGGTTCTATCCGGTTCGCGAGAATCTTGGAGGCGCCCTGCTGATGAGCGGCGATGCGGAGGGTGCGGAAAAAGTCTTCCGCGAAGATCTCGATCGCAATCCGCGCAACCCACGCTCTCTGTGGGGGCTGCGCCAGGCCTTGCTGGAGCAGAAACGTGAATACGATGCCGGCTTCGTGCAGAAACAGTTCGAAAGCTCCTGGAAGGGAGCAAACGCGCTGAAGCTAGAAGACCTGGTCTAGGTCCGGCTCGCTTCGCTTCGCCAGGACAGCCTGAGAGGCTGTCTCTACGTGTGTCCCTTTATAACGTAGAGATATCACGTAGGGACAGCCTCTCAGGCTGTCCCGCGAACCGAAGCGAGCGGTTTCACGCAATCACCCTCTTCGCGCCTCACCCAGATCCACGGATACTGCTTCCACTCCGATACCAGCCCCGCCCGCACGGGATTTTCCAGGATGTACGCAATCTTGGCATCATGGGATTCGGAAGATCGCAGCACGTGATCAAACGATTCCGTCTGCCAAATGCGACCAAGTCGATTCAGCCGCTGATTAATGAGTTGCCCGGAAGCTCCCTTGATTCGGTCCATGATCTGAGCTAGTGAATAGAACTCTCTCTTCTGTTCATTGATCAATTGCGTGAAGACCAGATGCACATGATCGGGCATCACCAAAACGATATGTAGGAAATGCATGACGTTGTTGTCGTGCAAACAAGATCGCAGGACGATCGCCCGGGCCCAATCCGGAAGGATCCATCGCTGTACGTACAAAAAGTTACGAAGTGCCGTTTGGAATCGCGCTGCAAGTGAGGCAGCTTGCGTCGATAGAAGGGCATGGATCTATCTCGAACCAGGTAGGGACAGCCTCTCAGGCTGTCCCGGCCAGGGCGAAGCCCGGCCGCTTTCAGTAGACCGCGACCAGGGTTGGTGGTCGATGTAAATCTCGAGATTTCTCGATTCGTGCTCCCGAATTGGGAATTCATATTCTCCAGCTCGCTTTCGCTTCGCCTGGACAGCCTGAGAGGCTGTCCCTACGTGAGCTTCGCCAGCGAATGGGATGATCCCATGTCACTCGTTATAATTTCTTCGATGCCTGCCGTTAAAGACGCTTCCGCCAAGATCGAAGCCCTGCGCGACTCGATTCGCCATCATGAACATCTCTACTACGTGCTCGATCAGCCGGAGATCAGCGATCTTGAATTCGACAGGCTGATGCAGCAGCTCAAGGATCTTGAGTCCGAACATCCCAACCTGATTACTCCCGATTCGCCCACGCAGCGCGTCGGCGGCAAGCCGCGCGAGGGATTCGGGAAAATCCGCCACTCCTCGCCGATGCTGTCGCTCGACAACACTTATAACGAGGAGGAGCTTCGGGGATGGGAGCGCCGGGTTCACGATCTCACCGGCCGCAGCGAAGTCGATTATGTCTGCGAACTGAAGCTCGATGGGATGTCGCTCTCGGTCGGGTATCACGACGGCCAACTCGAGCGCGGGGTCACGCGTGGAGACGGCACCACTGGAGAAGATGTAACGCTGAATGTGCGCACGGTCCATTCCATCCCGCTCTCGGTTGATAAAGGCAGATTGAAGAAGGCAGGTATTCCGCCGGAGTTTGAGGTCCGCGGCGAACTCCTGATGCCTACTGCTGCCTTCAAAAAGCTGAACGCGGAACGCGAGCGCATGGGCCTGCAGACATTCGCCAATCCGCGCAACTTCACGGCCGGCACGGTACGACAGCTGGATGCCAGCATCACCGCCCAGCGCCGTCTCGACTTCTTCGCGTACATGCTGCTGCAGAATGGCCGCACGTATTTCGATCGTCACTCAAAGACTCTCGATGCGCTCGAGGCCGCCGGTTTCAAGGTCAATCCGCATCGCAAGCTCGTGCACTCGATGGAAGAGGTCTGGAAGTTCATCCAGGCGTGGGAAGGCAAGCGCGAGTCGCTGCCGTACGAGATCGACGGCATCGTGGTCAAGGTGGACCGCACGGCGCTGCAGGATGAACTCGGCTTCACTGGCAAAGCTCCGCGCTGGGCGATTGCCTATAAGTACGCGGCGCGCGCGGGAGTCACCAAGCTTGAAAATGTTCGTTGGCAAGTGGGACGCACCGGCAAACTGACGCCTGTAGCCGAGTTGGCGCCGGTCGCGATCGGCGGAACAACGGTGCGCAACGCCACCCTGCACAACATGGATGAGATCGAGCGCCTGGGCGTGATGATCGGCGACTACGTTCAGGTCGAGCGCGGCGGAGACGTGATCCCGAAAGTCGCGAAGGTCATCGACGATAAAGAGCACCCGCGCGGGAAGGGAAAAATCGAAGCTCCCGAGAAGTGTCCTGTGTGCGGGACCAGGGTCGTCCGCACCGAGGGGGAAGTCGATTACCGCTGTGTCAACGCGAATTGCCCCGCGAAGCTCATTGGTACGATTCTGCATTTCGCCTCCCGCGGGGTGATGAACATCGACGGCATGGGCGAGGTGCTGGTCGCGCAATTAATCGACAAAGGCTTGGTGAAGAATGTCGCTGACATTTACGCCCTCAGCAAGAAAGACCTGCTCAGCCTGGAGCGCTTCGCCGACAAATCGGCGCAGAACATTCTCGATGAAATCGAAAACTCAAAGACACTGCCGCTGGAGCGGGTGATTTATGGTTTTGGCATCCGCATGGTGGGCGAGCGCACGGCGCAATTCCTGGCCGAACATTTTGGATCGATGGACGAGTTGGCCAAGGCGAGCGTGGAAGAATTGCAGAACGTTGGCGAGGTGGGCCCGAAGATCGCGGAGAGCATCGCTGAGTTCTTCAGCAATCCCGCAAATCGGAAGTTGGTCCAGCGCCTCTCGGAAGCTGGCCTGACCATGACAGGCGCAAAGAAAGAGCGCGGCACCAAGCTGGCGGGGAAGACTTTCGTCCTGACCGGCACGCTGGCGAAGTACACCCGCGATGAAGCCAAAAAGATGATCGAAGATGCCGGCGGGAAGGTGACGGGTTCGGTCAGCAAGAAAACGGATTACGTTGTGGCCGGTTCAGACGCGGGTTCGAAGCTCGACAAGGCGAAGGAACTCGGAGTACCTGCGATAGATGAGAAAGAAATGGAAAAGCTGCTGGGGAAAAGCTAGAATCGGATTTCCCAATCATCAATGCAGGCCGCGCGCAAATTGATTCAGATCATCCGCTTCGCTCTCTCGGGAGCGGTCGTGATCTATTTGTTCATCATCCTGCGGATTCCCTCTACCGCCAAGCCAAACTTGGTGCTTTTGCGCGCCTTTGGTTTTCTAGCCATCATTGATGTCATCCTAGTCTTCGTCATGCGGCGAGTTCTGGTCTTCCCGGCAGAGGCGGTCCTTCAAAATCAACCGCAAGATGAAAAAGCGCTAGCCCGATGGAAAATGGGTTATCTCATCACCTACGCCCTCAGCATGTCGATCGCGCTCTACGGATTGGTGTTGCACTTTTTTGGATTTCCTCTCGGCCGGGTAGTGCCGCTTCTCCTTGCTAGCTTCGCATTATTTGTTTTTCTAGGGCCGAAGGCTCTGGCCAGCGAAGTATCGTCCTCGGCTCCGATCGTGCCTCAGTAAGCTGTTCGCGTAACACTTGTTCGCGTAGCGACAGCCTCTTAGGCTGTCCGGTCGAGCGAAGCTCGCTGTTTCTCAGTCAGTGGGCGTCGTGAAAGATTGCTCTCCAGAAGAAATCTCACCTCGCATGGCCTTCCGCATTCTCGCCCACGTGACATCCAGGGTCTCCGGGAGCACCCGCGTCTCGCCCACCACTGAAACAAAATTGGCATCGGCCACCCAGCGGGGCAGCACGTGCATGTGGATGTGTCCGGCGATTCCGGCCCCGGCAGCTTTCCCAATATTCATGCCCAGGTTGATTCCGTCCGGGTGATAGAGCTCTCGTAAAACCGTCTCCATGCGTTGGGATAACGCCATCATCTCATCGGCTGCCTGGCGCGGCAGTTTCTGCAACTCGTCTAAATGCGTATAGGGCACCACCATGACGTGCCCGGGGGTGTAGGGATAGGTATTCAGGATGACGAAGCAGTGCTGGCCGCGGTAGACGATGCGCGCCTTGGCATCGTCCTTCTCTTTTGGAGCCTCGCAGAAGACGCATCCGACCGTCTTCAGTGTGCCGGAGACGTACGCGTACCGCCACGGGGTCCAGAGATAATCCATAGCAGGGCAGGGTAGCAGAAGGGGAGGGAGCGGCAAAATCGAATGGGACGCACGGTCGCTGCACTGGCGGGGCGGACGAGTCTTCCCCTCTACACAAGATTGTGTAGCCCGGGCACCCTTGTCATCCTGAGCGGCAGCGAGGGATCTCTGCAGTTTGCTCCGGGCGAGAGAAGATGCATAGATCCTTCGCTGCGCTCAGGATGACAAACGCTGCGCTCAGGATGACAAAACCACTACGAAACTCAGTCGTCCCTCCGGGACTTGAAAAATTATTGCCACTTTTCCCAGCGCTGAAAGCGCTGGGCTACTATCAGAGCCCCTACGGGGCGAGGATTCTACCTCCCTCTTCCAGTACTTCGAACAGAAATTGCGTTTCCTGGCAGCCTCGCTCGTCCGGGGTTGCGCCCAACGCAATTGACACTTTTTGGCGCATTCATCCGCGCCTGAAACATTGCTGTAACTTGCGCTGCATTTAGGTTTGACACTGTTCTCTCACGGTTGTTATAGTCGAAGAGTTCCCATTGGACGCGGGTTCTTTGTTAAACGTCCGACAGCTGGGATTGTCCAAGCTCACTCGCCAGGGTGGGCCCACCACAACCAAACGGCTCCTCCAGCAGTCCCGAGAGCAGTTCCCGCATCCAATCACCAGAGAGGCATAATCTTGTTCGACGACACCACCGCCAACCATCACTCCGATTTCAACTCCAACGTTATGACAGAAGAACCCACGACTGCCGAACAGCAGGCTGCCGAACAGACGACTCCCGAACAGCACCAGCCGGAGCAATCCGCCAGCGAGCAGGCCCAGACCCAGGTTGCCCCCTCAGGCGCCTCCGCGTCGGAAGATAAAGCCGCCGCCAGCGAGGATTTTGCCTCGGCTCTCGAGACCTTCACCAGCGAGGCCGAAGAGGCGGTCAGCGAAGATCGCGTGATCAAGGGTACGGTCTTGAAGCTGACCGCCACACACGTGGTCGTGGATATTGGCGCGAAATCGGAAGGCATGTTGCCGCTGTCGGAAGTGCTCGACCACGAGGGCAAGCCTAAGTTCCAGCCCGGCGATGCGATCGACGTCATGCGCAGCAAGGGCGAGGCCGAGGAAGGCTACATCAACCTCTCGCACCAGAAAGCGCAGCGCATTCACGCCTGGGAAGAAATCGAGAAATCCTTCAACGAGAAGAAGCCCATCAATGCTGTTGTGCTCGACCGCATCAAGGGCGGACTCACTGTCGACATTCACGGCGCGCATGCGTTCCTTCCCGGCTCCCAGGTGGATCTGCGGCCCGTCCGCAATCTGGATGCGATGAAGGGCCAGACCATCGAAGTGGCCGTGATCAAGCTGAATAAGAAGCGCGGCAACATCGTGGTTTCGCGCAAGGAATTGTTGGAAGGCGAGCAGAACGAGAAGCGCTCCAAGACCCTGGAGCATCTGGAAGAAGGTTCGGTGCTCACCGGAGTGGTCAAGAATCTGACCGAGTACGGGGCGTTCGTCGATCTGGGCGGCCTCGACGGCCTGCTGCACATCACTGACATGTCCTGGGGACGTCTCACGCATCCCAAGGATCTCGTCAATGTTGGCGACCAGATCCAGGTTAAAGTTCTGAAGTACGACAAGGACAAGCAGCGCGTTTCACTGGGCTTCAAGCAGCTCACGCCCGATCCGTGGCTCGATGCCGAGCATCGCTATCCCGTGGGCGCGCACGTCGGAGGACGCGTCATCAGCGTGACCGACTACGGAGCGTTCGTTGAACTCGAACAGGGAATCGAAGGCCTGGTTCATGTCAGCGAGATGACGTGGTCGAAGCGCATGAAGCATCCGTCGAAGCTGGTGAATGTTGGCGATCACGTCGAGTGCGTGGTGCTCAACGTGAATCCGGTCGAGCGCCGCATTTCGCTCGGCATGCGCCAACTAGCAGCCAACCCGTGGGATTCGCTGCATGAGAAGTTCCCGGTCGGCATGACGGTCGAGGGACGCGTTCGCAACCTCACCGACTTTGGAGCCTTCATCGAGATCGAAGACGGCATCGACGGCCTGGTGCACGTCAGCAATCTGAGCTGGACCAAGCGCGTGAAACATCCTTCCGAAGTGCTGAAAAAGGGAGATCGCGTGAAGGCGATTGTGCTCGCGATCGAACCTGACAAGCGCCGTCTCTCATTGGGCGTGAAGCAACTGCAGCCGGATGTCTGGGAATCGTTCTTCGCCAGCCATCACGTCGGCGATGTGGTGCACGGGAAAGTCCTGCGCGTCGCCGCATTCGGCGCATTCGTCGAGATCGCGGAGGGAGTCGAAGGCCTCTGTCACAAATCGGAAGCCGCTGACGAACATGGACAGCCGTTGCACCTCGAGCCCGGCCTGGAGCACGACTTCAAGATCATCAAGATGAATCCGGAAGAGAAGAAAGTCGGCCTGAGCATCCGCGCGGTCGGCGAAGAGGCTTCGCGATCTGAAGTCGAGGCTTACAAGCAGCCGGTATCGAGCACCAGTTCGACGATCGGCGAGCTGATCTCCTGGAAGCGCGCCAGCAACGAAGGCAACTAAGCTCCTCACGACTCAAGTATCAAACCACGTAGGGACAGCCTCTCAGGCTGTCCCGCGAAGCGCAGCGAGCGCCGCCGGTGACGAACTCTCGGGGCTATGCCGGAATCCGCGAGCGCCGAAGCTACCAGTCTTCATGAAGAAAAACCTGCCGGACCAATGGGTCCGGTGCTACGTGGGCGTTGGTCGGCCCTGGCTTTTCCTCCGCTACGTGGCCCTCAGTGGCTGGTGCATTTTGCTCGTTTTCAGTAAACGCGAAATCATCCAGAGAGATCCAATAAACAACAATGGCGACGAATAGAATCCCGGAGCCGGACGTGTGACGCTGACCATGGCAACCGTGTGTCCCAGAATCGTAACCAGTGTGTGCCCCAGGCTGTTGAGCAGCATGATAAGCGCATAGAACCATGCGAGCGGCCGCAGCCAGCGCGTGTTGCGGGTAGCCAACAGGGTTAGCGCGAAACAGATCGCGACTGCAACGAGTAGTCCCACCAGCCATTCGCGGAATTGAAATGTGGGCATAGGAAACCATCCCCAGCGCGCGCGCATGGCGATGACCGTGGGATTGTAGATGCCCAGAAATCCCGTGGTCGCTTCATCAATCACGTGCAGCGCGAAGGCGACGGTGAGCGCGAACCAGGGCCAGCCAAATCCAGTGTTCGGTAATCCGCGAGTTTCCATAGCGAGCTATTATCCCGCCAAAGGCAAAGTCCGTAGAGACGTTGCAAGCAAATGTCTCTACGACTGAGATTTCACTTCGCTCATCAGGCCTAGCAGATTGCCTTCCGAGTCGCGGAAGAACGTCATCCATAACTCGTGATCGGGCATTCTCGCGATGAGGTGCGGCTCGTCCTCGAACTTCACGCCTTTTTCTTTCATCGCGGCGTGGGCGGACTGAATGTCAGGCACGGCGAAATACAGGATCGAGCTGGGGTGATCGAACTCGGGCTTTTCCGGGCGGTCGAGCATCAGGCGCACGCCGCCGCAATCGAAGAATGCCAATCCCGGCGGCGCCTTGAACAGCAGCTTCAAGCCCAGCACCTGCTCGTAGAAGTTGGCGGCGCGTTCCACATCGTGGGTAGGAATCTGGATCTGCCCCAGGCGCGTGATTCCGATGGTCTTTTCTGTGGCGGTGGTCATAGCCTTGACCTCTCCTGTGAATTTAGTTAGCATAGCTAACTATATTTCCGAGCAGAAGTCAAGGGCATGGCCAAAAAAATCAGCCGGAAGAAGCCGGACGCCTCCGCAGTGTTCGCGGTGGCCGATCGCTTGCACTCGACTGCCATCCACCTGCTGCGCCGGGTGCGCAAGCAGGATGTGGCGAGCGGCGAAGGCCCAGCGCGGCTTTCGGCGCTTTCGGTACTGGTGTTCGGTGGGGCGAAGACCTTGGGAGAGTTGGCTGCGGCCGAGCAGGTGAAGCCGCCGACAATGAGCCGGATTGTCGCCGGGCTGGCGCGCAGCAAACTGGTCGAGATCACGGCCGACCCTCAGGATGGCCGGCGCATGTCGATTCGACCAACGCCCAAGGGGGTGAAGCTTCTGCACGAGGGGCGGCAGCGGCGAATCGAATACCTGGCCTCCCACCTGGCCGGACTCACTCGTGAGGAACTCGCGCAAGTTGCTGAATCGACAGAGATTGTGGCGCGAGTGCTGCGCAATTGGGATTGAATATCAGAGGGTGTGCCAACACCCCGGCAGGTTACTTTCGGCACATGAATCTTCGACTGTTATCGGGGATACTAGACCGTCCTCACTTCCGGAAGGACGTGTACCTTCGGAAGGAAAAACGATTTTGTGGACGATGATTTTGTGGATGATGATGAGCTCGCAAGGGCCATCTGTAGAATGGTTGCTCGCTAGTGGAAAGGATCGCTTTGTCTAGAAACCGAATCATGATGATTGTCGCCGGGGTGATCTGGCTGGCGCACATCGGTGTGGTTTCTGTTTTCCACGGTGCGGGGCGCGGGCCTCTTCTGTCCGACGTCGTGCAAGTGACGCTGGGCGCGATGCTGATTTATTCCATCGTGCAGGCAAGCGAGCGTTCCGAAGGCATGGCGATCTCCTTCTGGCGCTTGGCCGCGGTCGCCTACACTCTGCTGTTTGTGGCCCAGGTGCTCAGCGTGTACAACGACCTGTTCCACGCCGCGGCGGTCGGCTGGACCAACAACCTGCTGTTTTCGTTCTGGTTCGTGCCCCTGGCTATGGCGATCTTTCTTGATCCCGAGCACGAAGCGGGCAAGATCGACACAGTTGTAGCTCTGGATTTCGTACAGGGTGTGCTGTTCTGCGTCGCGGCGTATTTGTACTTTTTCCTTATTCCGAAAACGCAGTCCGGGGAGCTGGCGCATGAAGTCTGGGCGCCTTATTTTGTCGGGTACGCGTTCGTAGTCGGTGCGTTTATTCTGCGGGCTGTGATTACGCGGTCGCACGATGTCAGGGTCCTGTTCGGACGGATGGGCGCATTCCTCGCACTTTCGGGAGCCATTGACTCGCTTTACTACTACGGTCCGGGAATGGGGCTCAAACCGGGAACGTGGTTCGACCTGTTGTGGAGCGCGCTGCTGATTGCGCCCATGATCATCGCCATCATGTGGAAGCAAACCGAGGCGCCGCAACTCACGCTGGAGCCGCCGCAACGCGAGAAGCGGGTGTACATGGAGATCTCGTTCCTGATCTACCCTCTTCTGGTTCTGTTCATGTCGTTGCGCATTGCGCGCGAGCGGCTGGGCCTGGCAGCGTTGGTGGTGGTCTGCTCATTCCTGTGTTCGAGTGCGCGGCTGCTAGTCACGCAGCATCGGCTGTTGCAGGCCAAAGAAGCGTTGCGCCGCGAAGCTTCGCGGGACGGGCTCACCAGCCTGTGGAACCGGAAAGCCATCCTGAGCGTTCTGGAACGCGAGTTGCTGCGCGCGGAACGCGACCGCCAGAGCGTGGGGCTGATCATGATCGATGTCGATCATTTCAAGAAGATCAACGACACCCGCGGGCACGCGGCCGGAGATGCGGTGCTGCGCATTATCGCCACTGGCATTGCCGCCATGGTGCGACCTTACGACTCCGTAGGACGCATTGGGGGTGAAGAATTTTTGATTGTCGCGCCCAATTGCGATCTGGGACGAGCTTGGGAACTGGCCGAACGAGTGCGCGTGCACGTCGCCAGCTGCAGCATCATGGCGGGGGGTTCCGCAGTGCGCGTCAGCCTCAGCCTGGGCGTGGCGACGAGCGGCGCCTCCGCAGAGTTGGAGAAGCTGCTACACGCAGCCGACACCGCCTTGTACGAGGCCAAGAATGCCGGACGCAATCGCGTTGAGCCCAGCCTTGGACGCGCTGTGGCTGCGAGCCAGGGCAGTACTTCGGCTCCCAACCGCGACTTCTGGATCTGACAACAACGTCCCAACTCAGATCGCAGGAGTGAAAACTTACCTCGCCTCTTGCTATAACGTACGAATGCGCCCACAGGATTATGCGCCCCGGCCTGCGGTTCTCAAGTGGCTGCTCGACTCTGACCCGGCCATCCGCTGGCAGGTGATGAGAGATCTCAATGGTGAATCCCCGGATGCGATTGCGGCCGAGCGCTCTCGTGTCGCCACCGAGGGCTGGGGAGCCCAACTGCTCGCCCGCCAATCTGTTTCTGGCAAGTGGAGCGGGAGCCCGCGCGGCTGGAGAGACGATTTGCCGAAAGAGCACCGGGACTTGATTATTACGCTCTACAGTCTCGTGGCCCTGATGGATCTCGGCCTTGATCCCGCCAGCCCGCAGGCTCGCACAATGATCGATCGGGTCGAGCAGCGGGTCGTCTTCAAGTGGCTCGATAACCGGCCCTATCTTCATGGTGAGACCGAGCCGTGCCTCAATGGCAGAATCCTGGGCATAGGTTGTTACTTCAAGCAGCCGAACGACGCACTGGCCAAGCAGCTCCTGGCCGAGCAGCTAGAAGACGGCGGATGGAATTGCGAAGCTCCTCAAAGCCACCGCTCTTCTTTCCACACCACTATCTGCGTGCTCGAAGGATTGCTCGAATATGAACGAGCCGGGCGCAAATCAGCAGCCGTCAGTCAGGGTCGCAAGCGGGGCGAAGAGTATTTGCTGAAGCGCGGCATGTTCCGCTCGCTGCGGACTGGCAATGTGATCGACAACCGCTGGTTGCGCTTCTCGTACCCGACATTTTGGCATTACGACGTTTTGCGCGGACTCGATTACCTGCGCAACGCAGGAGTCAAGCCCGACAGCCGCGCTGGCGACGCCATCAAGGTTGTGATGGAGCGCCGCCACCAGAACGGGCGCTGGCCGCTCAACCTGCTTCATCCGGAATTCATTCCATTGCAGATGGAGACGGAGGTCGGCAAGGCGAGCCGCTGGAATACATTGCGTGCTCTCCGCGTTCTGCGCTGGTACAGCAACGCAAAGCAGGAACTGTGAATTGCTCTGGTGGAATGGTGCGCAGGCGAGCACCTGGATGTGGTCATGAGCGTCTGGGCGAACTACAATGATCGGTCCTTCCTCAGTCCCAGAGTTGCCCGGAGGAATTTTCATGACTCGCAGACGAAGTCTTCGCCTTGTATTGCTTTTCATCTGCACAATTTCAGTTGTAGCGCAGGAGCTGCCGAAACTCAGCCGTCCGGAGGAAGCCGGCTTCGCTTCCGACCGGCTCAACCGCATTGCGCAATTTTTCCAGTCAGAAGTAGATAAGGGCGCGATCCCGGGCGCGGTGCTTGTGGTTGCGCGCAATGGAAAGATTGTCTACCGCCAGGCGATTGGTTATCAGGATCGCGAGAAAAAGATCCCCATGAAGGCGGACAGCGTCTTTCGCATTTTCTCGATGACGAAGCCGGTGACGAGCGTCGCCGTGATGATGCTGGCCGAAGAGGGCAAGATCGACGTGATGGCGCCGGTCACGCAGTATCTGCCGGAGTTCAAGGATGTGAAGGTCGGGGTGGAGAAGATGGATCCAGCTGGCGGCAAGCCTTACCTGGCCTTTGAGCCGCCGGGACGCCCGATGACCGTGCAGGATCTGCTGAGGCATACTTCAGGATTGGTGTATGGGCCGTTTGGAAACACGCTGGTGCATCAGGAATACAACAAGGCGAATCTATTCGATCCGGGGCAGACTTTGGCCGAGTTCGTGAGCAAGCTCGCGAAGCTGCCGCTAGCTCATCAGCCGGGCACGGTTTGGGAATACGGGATGAACACCGACGTGCTCGGACGAATTGTGGAAGTCGTCTCGGGGATGCCTTTCGATCGCTTTGTGGAAGAGCACGTCACCAAGCCGTTGAAGATGCCCGACACAGCGTTTTACATGGACCCGGCGAAGTTGCAGCGCGTGGCCCAGTTGCAGATAGATCCTGCGACCGACAAGCGGCCCGAGTTCGGCAACAGCGACGACCTCACGAAAGAGAAGGTGAGGTGGTTTTCCGGTGGAGGAGGATTGCTTTCCACGGCATCGGATTATGCGCGTTTCTGCCAGATGCTGGTGAACGGCGGCGAACTCGAGGGCGTGCGGCTGCTCTCGCCCAAGACTCTGGCCGTGATGACCTCAGACCAGGTGCCGCCGCACGCGTCGCGGGTCGGGCAAATGCAGGTGACGCAAGATCTGAATCCCTTTCCTGAACTCGGACAAAGTTTTGGCTTAGGCTTCGCGGTGCGCACGGACGTGGGCCATTCTGCGGTTTCCGGCTCAGTTGGGGATTACTTCTGGGCGGGAGCTGCGGGGACGTATTTCTGGGTCGATCCGCAGGAAAAGCTGTACGCGGTCATGATGCTGCAGATGCCCTTCACCGAAGCGGGACCGTACCGGCGCGGGTTGCGCGAAATCGTTTACGGCGCCCTGCTGCACTGAAGAATCAGGTGTATGCTTAGCCCTTGATGAGGTACCTGCAATGAGCCGAGCGCTGCTGGTCATTGCGGCTGAGTTTCCAGCACAGCGTTCACGGTTTCTTAGAGACTCGATCACTCCGGCTTTATTCATCCCGTTCGCGGCGAGGCAAGTATGCCGCACCACTTCGAGTTCGATGACGAGCACAAACTTCTGCTGGTAGTGATGGAAGGCGACGTGGACGGTGCAGAAATCGTCCAGATCGACGAAGAAATGCGCGCCCGGATCAGCCGCCTGCAGCCTGCGGCGGGGATCAGCGATTTAAGCCTGGTGCAGAACTTCAATGTTCCGGCTCAGGTGATGCGTTCGGCGGCGCTGCAAGCCGCGCCCTATCCGCCAGAGACCCCGCGCTTCATTGTCGCACCCAGCGACTTGATATACGGCATGTCGCGCATGTATGAACTGGTCGCAAACCATCCTGCAGGGAAGTTGGAAGTGGTGCGGAGCCGCGAGGAGGCTCTGAAGCGTCTGGGTATTTCTGATCCGAAGTTTGAAGTATTGGAATAAATGGCGCTCGCGAAGCGAGCGTGAGGAGTCGGGTTCTTCTCAAGAGCTTGCGTCAAGTTCTTTCCGGTGGCTTTCCATTGCGCGGCTTCGCTCACAACCACTCTGTTACGAGACTCGGGCGTCCCTACGGGACTTGAACGATTCTTCCCGGTTTTCCCAGCGCTGAAGCGCTGGGCTACTCTCAGTGGCGCCTACAGGGCGGGAACTTCGCCCCCGCTCCTCCCCGGCAGAGCGGGGAAGTTCGCCCCTGCTCTTCGCCGGGTCCAACAAGAAATCGGTCTCGTAACGGGATGCCGGTAGACATACAGCGAAAACTGTAGTGCCTGAGTGATTCGTGGGCCGTTAGACTCGGGTTTCGGGGCGATCCGGCGTGTAGCTAATTGGGGTGTCGCCGCGCGCTTCCGGTGTAATTGTCCGCCGCGAATACCGGCTCCCATGCGCCAAACTGATTCCCCATCCATTGCCAAGGCCAGTCAATCCAACGAACAATGGTTCTCGTTTGCGATCAACTCGGCGGGAGTGGGGACGTGGGACTGGAATATCGAGAGTGGGGAATTGGTGTGGTCGGATCGCAACCGGGAGATGTTCGGCCTGCCCCCGGGAAGCGAGGTGACGTATGAAGTGTTTTTGCGTGCCTTGCATCCCGAGGATCGGGAGAGGATCGATCTGGCGGTAAAGAAGACGCTGGAAAAGGGAGAGAAGTACGACGTGGAGATGCGCGCGGTGTGGCCCGACGGGAGCATTCACTGGAACGCGTCGCGCGGGCAGGCGTATTTCGATGGGGCGGGGCGTCCGGTGCGGATGAGCGGGATCGCCATTGACATCACGCGGCTGAAGGAGGCGGAAGAAGAGCTAAAGCGAACGCGAGGCGAAGCCAAGGCGCAGGCGGAAAATTTCGCGGCACTGCTGGATGCGGTTCCTGCGCTGGCGTTCTTCTCGCAGGATCCGAAGTGTGAATCCATGATCGCCAGCCACTACGCGCATGAGGTGTTTTCGTTACCCTCCGGCAGCAAGAATGTTTCGATGTCGGCTCCTGAAGGGGAGCGGCCGAACGTGGTCTATTACGATCAGGGCCGGGCGCTTGCGCCGGAGGAGTTGCCCATGCAGCAGGCGGCCGCCACCGGACGCGAGTTTCGCGATCAGGAACTGGAAATCCGCTACCCGGATGGTCGCTCGATCCAGATTCTGGGCAACGCTGTTCCGCTTTTTGATGAAGAGGGCAAGCCGCGAGGAGCGGTGGGAGCGTTCCTGGACGTTACAGAACGCAAGCGGACCGAAGAGGAGTTGAGGCTGGCGACCGAGCGCTTCCGCATCAGCCTTCGCAACACGCCGATCACGGTTTTTAACCAGGATCGTGACCTGCGCTACACCTGGATTTATAACCCCACGGGCGAGCACAGCGTGGCCGAAATCGTCGGCAGAACCGATGCGGACATTCTGGATCGCCCTGAAGACTTTGCGCTGGTGGATGGAATCAAGCGGGAAGTGCTGCGCACCGGCAACAGTTATGAAGGCGAGATGACGGTTTGTCTTCGGGGCGTCACCCATTCGTATCATGTGAACATCGACCCGCAACGAGATGCTCGCGGGCAGATCTGCGGATTGACCTGTACCACATTCGAGCTGACGGAACGGAAGCGGCTGGAGGAAGAGCGCGAGAAACTCGCGGAACAGCTTCAGTTGGCGCTGGACGCGGCGCAGATGGGCTGGTGGCACTACGATTCCGGGCTGCAAGTCTGCAGCTGGGATGACACAACGAAAAAGATCTGCGGATTATCGAGGAATTCAGGAATCGCAGCGGAACTCGGGAAACTGATTCATCCAGATGATCTCGGGCGCGTGTGGAAAGAATTTCAGAAGGCCATGAATCCACTGGATCCGCAGCCGTACGGGAGCCAGTTCCGCATTGTGAGAGCGGACGGAACGGAACGGTGGATTGAGGCGCATGGCGCGCCCGAGTTCGAGTGGAACAGGGCGGAGCGCCAGTTGGTCGGGTGCGGAGGGACGCTGCAAGACATAACCGAACGGAAAGTTGCGGAAGAGGCGTTGCGGCAGCAGCGGGAACGCTACGAGTTTGTGGCCGAAGGGTCGGATGTGGGCTTCTGGTTCTGCGATCTTCCCTTCGACAAAGTCATGTGGGATCGACGCGTGAGAAAACATTTCTGGCTGCCGCCGGACGATTCGCCGGTGACGATGGAGACTTTCTATTCACTGCTGCATCTTGATGATCGTGAGCCAACGCGGAGAGCGATTGAGAATTCGATTCAGAACAACGAACAGTACGACGTGCAATACCGGACCATCGCGCCGGATGGGCGGCAGAGATGGGTACGGGCCAACGGGCGCGCATTTTATGACAAGACGGGACGGCCGGTCCGGTTTGACGGCATCACGCAGGACATTACGGCGCGCAAGCAGGCCGAAGATGCATTGCGGGCGAGCGAGAGCCGGTTGCGCGATCTGGCACAGAACCTGGATCGCGAGGTACAGGCCCGAACGGCGGAGCTGCGGGCGAGGAACGAACAGATGCTGCACGCGGCGCACGGCTTGAAGGAACTGTCCGGGCGGCTGCTGCAGATCCAGGATGAAGAACGGCGGCGGGTGGCGCGCGATCTGCATGACAGCGCGGGACAGATGGTAACGGCGCTGGATCTGGAACTTGGAAGCCTGGCGGAAGATATTCGCAAATCGGCGCCTCATCTCAGCAAGAAACTGGAGAGCTCGCAAAATCTACTGCAGCAGTTGCACCGGGAGATTCGGACTACCTCGTACTTGTTGCATCCGCCATTGCTGGACGAGGCGGGTCTGAATTCCGCGCTGAGCTGGTACGTGCAGGGGCTGTCGCAACGGAGCGGAATCGGAATCGAGCTGGAAATTCCGGAAGGGTTCGGGCGATTGCCGCGGGATCTGGAACTGGCGATATTCCGGCTGGTGCAGGAATCGTTGACAAATATTCACCGTCACTCGGGGAGCAAGACGGCGGAGATCCGGTTAGCGCGAAGCCCGGAGGCGGTTTATGTGGAAATCCAGGATCAAGGCTGCGGGATTCCTGCGGAGAGGCTGGAGAAGATTCTGGAGGGCGGATCGGGTGTGGGGATTTGCGGAATGCGCGAGAGGTTGAGGCAGTTCGGAGGCGATCTGCAGATCGAATCGAATGAGCGCGGGACTAAGGTGTTTGTAAGCGTCGCGATGGCGAAGTCGGCGGATTCGCACGAGGGTGGGATGGAGCGGATCCAGACTGCTATTTAGCTTACCTTCGGCAGGTTGTGGTTCAGAATCAGGGATCAGGGGCTATGGGTCAGGACCCCGGTTCAAGGTTTGGCGTTCATTCCTCTCGGTTTACTTCTCAATCAGGCTCGCCAGTATCGTTTTTCAGAACAACGTACATACCTAAATGATTTTTTGCGATGGGGCGTAAGTACGTCGTAATCGAGTAGTGAAAAGTTTTCCACAAGCTGGGGATGGTCAAACAACCTTGACCGAGAAAATTCACAGGCATAGGATCGCGACACATTAGAGGCAAAATGCCAAGGGACGAAAACATGACAGGTTGTGAGGATACGGGCAGATACTTCGATTGTTTCCTATTCATGTGAAGAGCTAAGACGTGGACGTCGATTAGGTAGTCACGATCTAGAGGATGACAAGAGAGAGGAATTGTCAGTCATTAAGAATCCCACCCGACAGCGGATGGGATAGGGGTTGGTTTACTTTCTGACCAGCTTCGCCAGTCCGTGAAGCAGTTCGTAGACTTCATGCATGAATTTCATGCTCCCGAACACGGCTAGGACTGCTTCAATCACCTTGAAAATGTGCTCCATAGGTTATCCCCCCTTACTGGGTGACAACCCGATCACGCCCAGCGATCTTGGTCGCTGCGGGTGGTTGGCTAGCCTTACCAGACTTCTTCTTTCCAGCTTCAGTCTTCTTGACCTCTACCGGTGCTGGTGCTGGCTTCGCGGCGGCTACTGGCTTCGGAGTCTTCCGACGGACGATCTGTTCGCTGGGGAGCACCTTGAAGTTGTTCTCACTGACATATTCCAGGACACCATCTCCATAAGCGGTCTTCCCCCGTGGGACCAGGCCCTCATCGGTTCGGACGTAGGCGCAATCACTGGGGTAGACTCCGCCTTTCCAGTTGGGATCAGCGACGCGGACCAGTTCCGTGATCTGGGCTGAGGTCAGTGTGGCTCCGACATGCTGACGCGTGGCAGTTTCGATTCTGTTTGAGTTAGACGACATTTTATTCTCCTTTTGGATTGGGCCATGCCCTATCCATGTAAGCAAGGATATAAAGCAGCTTTGCAGAGTCCTAATACATGCCAACTGGAAATGCTTTGTTATCTAGTGGAAAGAAAGTATTTTTAGTTAGGCGGTAATCGGCCATTTACCCAGTTTAGTCCATTAGGTAACGGGAGCTATTAGGTAGGCGAAGAGCAGGATAGTTACTGACGATGTTGATGACGACTCAACTGATGATGAATCTGCTGATACCGATACATCCGATGAGGTGGTGGATGTGGTGGGAGACGTAAGGACCTCTAGATAACTTCAACGAAGAGAAGGTCTTCGGTGAATTTCGACGAAAAGTGAAGTCGGCGGAAGTGCTGTCGGCGTCCCTGGAGCGACTGCTTTTGTCGCTGCGCTTCACAGGAAAATTAAGCGTGGTGATGCAGAATGGACGGGTCCTGAAGTCGGGTTACGAGGAAGGATACTTTCGGCAACGCGCCGGTGCGGGCGTCGATGACGAGGTCGCGTAGCAGAGCAAGCGAGGAGGAACGCGACAGTAAGTACGGTTTCATAAAAATTAAATAGCGCAAGCAGGTCATCGTAAGAGAAACGAGCCCTGCGCTGGTTCCCGCGAAAGATTGCGGAAATCAACGCAGGGCTTTTTTGTCAGAAATTCATGAGATTTGATCAGGAGGCAGTGATGAAAGGCAATCATGGCGGTAAGGGCAGTGTACGAGTGGAGTTGAAGTATTGCGAGCATTGCGGAGGGTTGTGGGTTCGAGAAGGAGGAGCGGGAGTTTATTGCGAGAAGTGCCAGGACAAGGTGGCGGATTTGCCGATTCCGAAAAGGAAGTCGGGGAGGCTCGTGTTGCCGGTTGCGAAAAGTACGGTGGTTGAGGATCTCGTGCCAGAATCGCTCGGGAAGGACCTGGAGTTTGAGGCGGCCGGAGGTGTGGCATGAGTTACCTGGAGATCATCGCGCAGAGTGAGCCGAGTGATTCGGGGCAGAAGGTGACAGCAGAGCCGTGGGCGGCGGATTGGCGGGATGAGGCTTCGTGGGAACTGGAGCGGACGCGGAAGATCTACCGGGCGAGAACGGTAGCGATGCTGCGGCGGTACATGAGGTACTCGTTGGAGACAGGGAGACTGCCTTCGCTGCTGGGGCGGGAATTGTTCCGGGCGAAGGTGACGTCGTACACGGTGGTTACGTTCGAGGATCGGGTGATCTTTGTGCATGACATGGAGAAGTGCCTGGACAAGCTGGATGAGTTTTCGCGACAGCTGATTGCGCGGCATATCCTGCAGGAGCACGAGCAGGCGGCGACCGCAAAGTTGCTGAACTGTACGGAGAGGACGGTGCGGACCTACCTACCGATCACGCTGGACTTGCTGAGCCAGATTCTGCTCGATGTGGGTCTGCTGGAACCGCAGGACACGAAGGGCAGAAATTCTTGTCAAGGGGGTAAAAGGACGAAATTTTCGTAAGTGATTGCGAACAAGGGAAAAATAATTTGTGAATTTTTTCCGGTCAGGGTTGGTGATTTTGCTATTCTGAATATAGAGAGTGAGAAAAGAAAGATCTCCTCCAGAAGGCGCGCCGAAAAGCGCGCCTTTTGATTTTTGGGAGCAATTCACGAATTCATACCGAGTGTTGGTGATGATCAAGAGAAAAGCGAAAGCGAAGAAGAGCAAGAAGGCATCAGGCAAGGACATCAAGAAAGCGGCAAAGAAGAAAAGCGGCCGGAAGAGCAAAGCGGGGAAGAAGGAGCGGGACGCGAAAGAAGTGAGGCACGAGTGTTCGAAGCTGGTGAAGGAAGATGCGAGAGAAGTAACGGTGGCAGTGATTGGAGAAGCGAAAAAGGGACAACTGGGGCCGATGAAGTATCTGTTTGAGATGGCGAATATTTTTCCGCAGGCCGACGATGGTAGCCAGACGTCGGCGGAGGAGGACTCGCTGGCGGAAACGCTGCTCAACCGACTTGGAATTCCAACTCATCCTGTGGTGGCTGACGAATACGAGAAGGCTGCCAATGAAGTGATCCCGGCGGGGCTGGCCGGGAAAGAGGACGGGGATGAGGTACTGGAGCCCGAGAAGGTGGCGGAGAAGGCAGAAGTTGAGGCCGCTCCTGATGCGATGATCGGGTGCGAGTGATTCTGTACAATTAGTGAGATTTTCGGGGCGAGGGAGCTGCAGTCCGCATCCTAGCAGCCAAAGCGGCTGGGATGCGGATCACATTTCTTTGCCGCCTTCAGGGGCATCCCAGAATAGAAAGGCATCATAAGGTGGGAATGGATATTACCTGGGTGACGGATCGGATCGCGGTGGGCGGCGGGATCTGGACGGCGGAAAATATGGCGAAGGTCGCGGAGGCGGGAATCACGCACGTCATCGATATGCAGATTGAGTTTGATGACACGCCGCTGGGCGAGGAGTTTGGGGTTGAGGTGCTGTGGAATCCTACCGACGATGATTTCGAGTTCAAGCCGGCATCGTTGTTCCGGCGGGGAGTAGAGTTTGCGGAGACGGCGTTGCAGAAGGACGGTGCAAAAATTTTCGTGCACTGCGCGGCCGGGGTACATCGGGCACCGATGATGACATTGGCGCTGCTGGGGTCGATGGGATGGGAACTGAACGACGCGATGGAGTTGATCGAGGGGCGCCGGCCGGTGGCCGATTTCGCGGATGTGTACGTGGAGAGCGTGGAGAAGTTTCTTGCGCAGGAGCTCGATCGCCAGTAGGGTATTCAATTTCAGGAGCAGGGATTAGGGACTAGGGATTCGATATAGACGAGCCGTGATGGAGGAGACGATGTTTGACGCTGGCAGCCGCCCTATGGTGCGGCTTTTTTATTTGGTGCTTACGGTGATGGTGACTTTGAATATGGGGCTGAAGTGCGGAGGAGCGGCTCCTAATGCGGGAACCACGACGGTGTCGGACACGGTCTATCTGGCGGATGGGACGACGGCGCAGGGAAGTCTCATCATCACTTGGCCAGCGTTTGTCACGGCATCGGGAACTGCGGTGGCTGGCGGGAGCACAAATGTCGCGCTCGGAGGCAATGGTGCGTTGAGTGTGGCGCTGGTGCCGAACGAGGGGGCAACTCCGGCAGGCGTCTATTACAGCGTCATTTACCAACTAGGGCCCGGGCAGGTGAGGACGGAGTTTTGGACCGTGCCTGCGCAGTCTCCGGCGACTCTGGCGAAGGTGCGAACTACGCCTGGCGCGGGGCTGGCGGGGCAGCCGGTGTCGATGCAATACGTGAATTCAGCGCTGGCGGCGAAAGCGGATGACAGCGCAGTCGTGCATGTAAACGGGACGGAGACGATTGCGGGCACGAAGATTTTCAGCAGCTCGCCTAACGTGCCGCAGCCGACCAATGCGGCCGACATCGCCACCAAGGAATATGTGGACCAGACGGTGACCACGGTCGGTGCGGGGAGTTATCTGTCGACCGCGGGGGGAACGATGACTGGTCCGATTACGCTCCCGACGAATCCTGTGTCGGGTATGCATGCGACCACGAAACAATACGTGGACTCAGGGTTGAGCGGGAAGGCAGATTTGATTTCGGGACGGGTTCCGGTGAGCGAGCTAGGAACGGGTACGGCGAATTCTTCTAGTTGCCTTCTGGGGAATGGAACCTGGGGAGCGTGCGCGAGCGGGGGTGGCACGGGCAATGTGAATTCGAGCGGCACACCTGCGAGCAATCAGGTGGCGGTGTGGGCGGATGCGAGCCATATCCAGGGACAGGCGAAAGCGGCGTTGGACGTTCGCGATTATGGGGTGGACTGCACCGGAGCGACGGATTCGAGCAGCGCTTTGAATACGCTGTTTACGGGCATCAGCAACCGGGTTGTGGATTTCCCGCAAACCTGCCAGATACGGGCGGATCACCAGGTCGTCATCTTTGGTCAGTACGGATTTGTACTGCGGGGGATGGGGGACCGTCCGGGAGTCGGAGGATACAACGGACCGGCGATCTTTGGGTGCAATGGGACGGCGGGACCGGTGGTTTATATCAACCGGTCGGGGTACGGGCGGATTGAAGGGCTGGGGATTTATCCGAAAGGGGCAGGAGCGTGCTCGAGTTCGAACTTTACCGGCTCGCTGCAGATCGATAACTCCGGGAGTGGAGGGGTGACGGGGCATCAGATCATCCTTGACCATCTTTCGCTGACTACTAGCCCGCAGGGCGGAACGGTTTCGGGATACACAGGACTGGCGATTACGTCGGGTGGACTGTCGAATAACAATGAACAGATTGTGCTGAAGAACAGCTGGGTGCACTGCCAGAATTCGCCGAACAGTTATGGAATCGATTTGGAAGCGGCCGCTTCAGACAATGACAAAGCGGAGAACAACGACATCTCCTCGTGCTACCAGGGGATCCGGCATGCGGCGGGAAACATGCGCATGCTGGGGAACATGTTTACGGCGAATGGGAACTACTCGGTGTTCGGAGCGAACGGGGCGGACATCTACATTGGGAGTTGCGCGTCGGGACCGATCAGCATTTTGTACAACGAAGCCACGGATGGCGGGCAGTTCATTAATACGGCGAATGACGCGGCGGGAGGGCTGGGCTGCACGGGCGGAGTGAACGTGGTGGGGAATGATATCGGGATCAGCGATTACAACGTGGCGAATACGTATCCCATCAATTTGGGAACGACGGCGGCGGTGTACCTGGTGGAAGGGAACCAGATCAATTTGACGCAGGCGCCGACCGGTACGGTGATTGGATCGAACAGCCAAGGCGCGTTCGGGCCGCAGGGGACGATCTATGAGTGGGCAAACACGCTGCAGAATACGAATGGAACGGTTTACGGAATCTGTTGCCAGACGCCCGGGTTCCAGGCGGGAGAGGTACACATGGGCGTGGCGCAGGGAGCGCATTGGAATTCTCCACTGCAAACGAGTTCCATGGATGAGATGAGTTTCGGGGGGATTTATCGAAACGGCTTTGCGTCTCCGCTGAAGATTTTCCGGTCTACGGGGGGGCAAGGAGGGACTGGGATTGATGACTGGGCAATACAGAATGTCGCGAGCAAGCCTAATCAGACCAGTTCGCTGGTCGTGAAGCACACACGGGGAGCGACGGGGAAACTGTTTGTTGGAATTGATGGATCGTTGTCCGGTTTAGCGCTGGAACAGATTGCGGCGCCGGACGGACCGGCGGTTCAGCCGATGGGCGGGAACGGGACAACGAGCTACACGTATGCGGTGGTGGCATACACGGCGGGTGGAGGTACGGTCGCGGGTCCCACGGGGTCGACGACGACGGGTATTTCCAGTCTGAGCGCATCACAGTACAACCAGATCATGTTCTTTGGAACAGCGGGGGCATTGCAGTATTGCGTGTGGCGCAGCGTAGGGGGAAGTTCGAGCGGAAATATTGGATGCATTCCGGCGACTGCCTTCAGCAATACGGCGTCGGGCTACAGCATCAATACAGTGAATGGCGGCGGGCTGCAGTACATGCTGAAAGATACGGGGCTGGCGGGAGATGGGAAGGCGTTGCCCACGCTGAATACAACAGGACAACTCGTAGTGAAGAGCGGGAGCGTGACGCTGCCGATCACGGGCATAGGGTCGCAATGCCTGCATGTGAGCGCGACCGGAGTGCTGTCGGGAACGGGATCGGATTGCGGAAGCGGTGGAGGAAGCGGCGCACTGACAGATGACGGCACAACCCTGAGTTATGGCGGAACGGGAGGAATCTCGGCGGCGACGGCGTCATTCAGCGGGGATGTGACGGTGAATGGGCAGCTGCAGGTAGCGGGCCCCTGGCTGGTGATCAGTGTTCCGCCGAGCTCGGGAATGGGGCCGGCGAACAGCGGGGATTCGGCGATTGGAATTTCCAACGACGGGAACTTTTACATTTCGGCGAATGGAGGAGCGCCGAGCCAAATAGCGACTACATCTTCGCCCAGCTTATCATCTGCGACTCTGACTGGAACGACAACCGTGAGTGGTCCGCTGAGCGGAACCAGCGCGAACTTCAGCGGGAATGTGACGGTGGGAGGACAAATCATCGGGACAGGGCCGTGGTCGGTGAGCGGTCCGGTGCCGGGATTGGGGCTGACGCCGCTGGCGGGGACCTCGCAGGCGGCATTTGATACGAACGGGCTGCTGACGGTGTCGGAGAATGGCGGGGCGGCGGTGCAGGTTGCGAAGGTGAATTCGAACATCACGGGAACGGCGGCAAATTTATCGGGAACACCGGCGTTGCCGAATGGAACGACGGCAACGACGCAGAGCACTGGAGATAATTCTAGCAAGGTGGCAACGACAGGGTTCGTGCAGAATGCGATGGCATCGACCACGATGTGGATTACAGTTCCGACAGCTGGCAATGCGGGCGCGTCGCTTCCAACAACGGCGAACAAGATGATGGTCTGGGGGCTGGTCAACCCGGGGAACCTGGCATCGAGCACCAAGGTGAGCTACAGCATAGGAACTGCGGACAACAGCTCAAATATTTACGATCTCGGCATTTACAACAGCAGCGGGGCACTTGTGGTTCACATTGGGCCAACGGCTGGGACGACGTTTGCCGCAGGTACAGGGGCGCACACAGTGAACTGGGTCAGTCCCGCGCCATTGCCTGCAGGCAAGTATTACATCGCGTACACCTCAAACTGCACCAGTTCGTGCGCTACGTTGAGTTCGCCAAGTTCGGTCGGAGTTGTGTTCTACAAGGCGGAGACCTCGCTGCCGTTCGCGATCCCATCAGGAGGAACGTGCCCTGGGTCGATTACGGCGCCTGCAGATGCGCCGTCGTGGGGGGCATATGTGCCGGCGTTGATGATTCAGTGAGGGAGCGGCGGCTGATAAGTGCAGGGGTAGGGATCAGGGGTCAGGGATCAGGGCGGGGACCAGAAATACTTTTCCGATTTAATCCGCACAACATTTAGGAGGGTTGTTATGGCTCGGTGGATAGCCGTGGCGATGCTTGGGGTGTGCCTCAATGCGGGAGCGACATCTTATTACGTGTCGAATGCGGGGGCGGATGGGAATAACGGGACGTCAGCGGGGACGGCCTGGCGGACACTGACGCCGGTCAATGCGCACACGTTCAATCCGGGGGACACGATCTATTTGCAGCGTGGGGGGATTTGGAGGGAGCCGTTGATTCCGTCATCATCGGGCACGACCGGAAATCCGATCAAGTTTGATGCTTATGGGAGCGGAGCGGCACCGATCATCACGGCAGCAACGCCTATGCCGTTCGACGACGCTGCGTGGGCGCATGTGGAAGGCGGCACCGGGAATACGTGGAAGGCTGCGATTCTGTCGCCACTCATTACGTGGACCGTGAACATGGTGCAGTTCGGGAAGGTGTACGGGCGCAAGCAGCCCTATGGAACGGGTTGCCAATACTCGATTGTGAGCAAGTACGACTGGTGCGTGGTGTTTCCTTACCTTTATGTGTATTCGCCGAGCGGAACGAATCCCATCATTACTTATGCGAGCGACGGGGGCATTGTGCCAATCGTGTCCAGCGCTAGCGGGCTGCAGATGATCTATGTGAATGGCAAGACCTGGCTGACATTTCAGCACATCCGAGTGGAAACATTCGACTACGTTGGGGTGGGAGTGGCGGGGAGTTCGGATCACCTGGTGTTCGCCAATATGGAAAGCGTGGGAATGGTTCCGTACGGTACTACGCCCTTGGGCTTTTATGTCAATGCTAGTCCGGCGCCGCAGGACATTCAGTATCTTAACGATGATGCTCATCTGAATTATGACGGATTCAAGATCGACGGGGCGGCGGGAGCGGTCAAGGTCATTAATTGCCGCGGTTATGCCAACCGGGATGCGGGGCTGAAAGATAACACCGGGGGACATGTGACGTATTCCTACTCGCATTTTTATGGGAACAACATTGCGCAGTTTCCGGCGAGCGATGTTGTGGGGGCGATCGCGGGAGTGGGGAATGTGTCGTCGGGACTTGCACCGGTAGTGAGGAACTTTAATACGTACCCAGCGCGTTTTTCGTTCACTGTGGACGATGTGGGATCGTCAGCGGGAACGGAGGACTACATGAATTCTTTGCTGCCGATATTCAGCTCGCGAGGATTGAAATTGAATGCGGCGGTAGTGCCATCGTATGCGGTGGATTGGGAGAGGGTGAACAACTGGTACGAGGCAGGACACGAGATCGATTCGCACTCGTGGTCGCATCAGTATTACACGACAAATACGAATCCGCAGGCGGCGACGCCTTATCCGAATGCGCCGGCGCTGGACTTGCGGTACACGGGAAGCGGCACGGCGGCGACAGTGACGATTGCGGGAACCAGGCTATCTACGGATGTGACGGGTGCAGATGCTGACGAGCTGAGTGTAGATCTGACAGAGTACGACACGATGGCGAAACTGGGAAGTTATCTGGCGAGCCAGGCGAACTATACGGTTGCTTATGACACGAGTGGGCCGTTGGTTCGACCCAACACGCATAGCAAGAACCTGTTGAACGTGGCGAATCGAGATATTAAGAACTCGACTGCGGTTCTGGTTTACGACCAGACGAAACTGGTGCCGGATGAGATGGTCAAGTCAAAGACAGAGATTGAAACGAATGTGCCTGGGCTGACTGAGAGATTCTTCGTTTACCCGGGTGCACGGAATTCGGCCAGGCAGGACTCCGAGCTGGCGGCAACGGAAGCACGGGTGCAGCGGCTGGAGCAAATTGCGGCTACCACTACCGAGGCTCGGATTCGAACTGAAGTGCAGCTGGAGGAATTGCGGGAAGGGCAGAACGAGATCAAGGCGCTGCTCGAGCCACACAACGGTGCCGGCGGTCGAACCAGTTCGCGAAAGTAGAGGGCATCGACCAGAGCAGGGTATTGCTAGGGATGATCAGAAACAGGGATTAGGGATCAGGGATTAGGGACTGGTTTATTGCTCGAACGAACTATTTACCTAGGAGGAGTCATGAACTTTTTAAATGTATTGCTGCGTGCGGTGGGTTTTATTCCGTCGCTGGTGGCGGGGATCGAAGGGATGTGCAAGAGCAAGTCCGGAGCGGAGAAGAAGGATGCTGCGATGATGTTTTTGGAAAACGCACTCAGCACAATAGACGCCGTGTCCTCGCGGGAGATCGTCGATGCGGACAAATTTCGTCAGGGGATATCGCTCGTAATTGACGGGACTGTGCAATGCCTGAATGCGTCCACGTGGGCCAAGAAGGCTGGGGCGCAATAAGAACTGCCGAAATCAAAATCCCACCCTACGAAAAGCGCGTGGGGTGGGGCACCCTACAACCTTCTTCGCATCAGCCAACGTCTTCGTTCCACTGCTCCAGATTCTTTTTCACCTGTGCCATGAACTGGTCGGCGACTGCGCCGTCGATCAGGCGGTGGTCGTAGCCCAGCGTGAGATGGACGACGGAGCGGATGGCGATGGAGTCATTGCCATCTTTGTCGGTGATCACCATGGGCTGCTTGGTGATGCCGCCTACGCCCATGATGGCGGAGTTTGGCTGATTGATGATGGGCAGGCCGAACACGGCGCCGAACTGGCCAGGGTTGGTGATGGTGAAGGTGGAGCCTTCGACGTCTTCGGGCTTGAGCTTCTTGGTGCGGGCGCGCTCGCCGAGATCGGTGATGCCGCGCTGCAGGCCGAGGAAGTTCAGGTCGCCGGCATTTTTGAGCACGGGAACGATCAGTCCCCAATCGAGGGCGACGGCGATGCCCACGTTGATGTTGCGGTGATAGCGAATGTTGTCGCCCTCGATGTTGGCGTTGATGATGGGCCACTGCTGAAGAGCAATGATGGCGGCGCGCACGAAAAAGGGCATGAAGGTCAGGCGCACGCCGTGGCGCTGCTCGAATCCGGTCTTCAGCTTGTTGCGCAGGTTCACGATGCGGGTGAAATCGACTTCATACATGCAGTGAACGTGAGCGCTGGTGCGGCGGGACTCGATCATGTGCTTCGCGATCAGCTTGCGCATGTTCGTCATGGGGACTAGATCGCCGGGGTAGGGAGCTGGAGCTGCGGGACGCGGAGCGGCGCGGGGCCGCGTGCGGTTCCGCCTCGCTTCGCTTTGGCGGGACAGCCTGAGAGGCTGTCTCTACGTGAGCGGGCTGCGATCCCTGGTTATCGATGAACTGTTGGATATCTTGCTTGGTGATGCGGCCGCCGAGGCCGGTGCCTTTAATTTGTGAGAGGCTGATGCCGTGCTCGCGAGCGATCTTGCGGACTAGCGGGGAAGAGCGGGCTTCGTCTTCTTCTTCGTGAGCGGCCGCCGGAGGAGCAGGCATGCGGTGGAGCGGCAGGCGCTGCTTTCTTTTCTTCTTTGGGTGGTGCTGGGGCAGCGGCAGCGGGCTTCGCTGACGGCGCGGCGGATTTGGCTGCGGCGGCTTCGCCGTCAACGGCAATGGTGCCGACGATAGTATTCACGCCGACAGTGGTGCCTTCGGTGACTTTGATCTCCTGCAGGACTCCGGAGGCGGGAGCAGGGATTTCGGCGTCGACCTTGTCGGTCGAGATCTCGAACAGAGGCTCGTCGCGCTGAACCTTGTCGCCGGGCTTCTTCAGCCATTTGGTGATGGTGCCTTCGACAATGGATTCGCCCATCTGGGGCATGATGATGTCAGTTGGCATGATTTCCTTCCATGAGGCCCACGGGTCTTAAAAGAGGGGCGGGCGCAAACGAATATTATAGCGGGTGCGCGACAGTGGGCGGGACACGGCGCCTGAAGGCCGTAGTTTGCTGCGCACGCGTACGCGGCCCTGAAGGGCCGCTCTTCCACGGTTGCAGACGCAAAGTTTCAGTGGTGATCCTTATCGTGATCTTTGTCGTGGCCCTTCTTCTCGTAATTGGGATCGTGGCTGAGGTCTTTCATTCCTTCTTTGTTCTCAGGTTCTGGGCTGGTGCCGAAGCTGGTCTTCCAATATTGCTGGACTGCGGGCGGAAGTTTGTCCATGTGAGAGAGGAACATTGTGATCTTCCACATGTCGGGCGGGGTGAGAGTCTTGTCCCAAGCGGGCATGCCGGTGTAACGGACGCCAGTGCGAATGGTGTAGAAGATGTGCCACTCGGGGTCGTCCGGGGGATCGGAGACCAAGTTCGGCGGCGGCGGGTAAAAGGAGTTGCCGAGCGGGGAGGGCTTGCGGTCGAGGCCTCCATGGCACAGGGCGCAATTCATGGTGTAGAGCTTCATACCGTCGATCAGGTTCTGATCGTTGGGCATGAGCGGATTGGTTACGCGCGGGGCGTGACGGTCCATGGAGGCATCGACCGCGCCCATGGCAAAGTGACGCTCCAGGTGAGAAGGCTCGACATTGGCGGGAGTGGGGAACAAGCCCATGGTTGCGACGCCGAGCGCAACGAGAATCAGTGCAACCAGCGCGACGATGATGCCCAAAAGGAATTTGCCCATGAGACCTCCGGCGATATTCTGGCAGAGCGGTGGGCAGGAGCGCCAGTGTAGGCGTTGAGAACCGCCCTTAGATAAAGAGTGAGGAAGCGGCGGGAGGTTACGGAATCGTCAATGACTCTGCTTCACCCAGCTCCAAACCAGCGCCAGGACGCCGGTGCCGATGACGGTTAGGGTGAGTGAGGCAGCTAGGCGCAGCGCGGTTCTTAAGAAGCTCGAGAATGTCATCTGCCGCAGACGGATGGCGGTGTAGAGGAGTATGAGGGTGGCCAGTTCCAGAACGATTACCGTCCAGCCGTAGAACGAGGAACGGGCGCCAGCTGCTCTCCATTGCGCGGACAATTTTGGGATTCCCGCCCAGGCGCTGTAGCAGGCTGTCCACCACAGGTATTTCAGAAAGCAGTTTGCCGCGGTGGTTATGAGGGCGAGAGCCAGGGCGATGCGAAGGATCGGGGAAGTGGTGCCGGAGGTTCGCTTGGGAGGGGCTTCGTTCGCGGCAATCGAGCGATTTTGTTCGGTGGATAAATTCATCTATTGCGGCGACTAGCTGAAGCAATCGTCACTAAGGGGTTTCGAGTTCGCTCGAACGGCGGACAATGGCGTCCGAGTACACGTTCAATACGCTTTCAAGCGGCGGGATTCGCGGACTACGTCTTCGACCTTCGGCAGATAATGATGCTCTTGCGGAGGCGAGAACGGGATCGCGGAATCCAGGCCGGCGATGCGGACTATAGGGCCATCCAGATCGTCGAACGCTTCTTCGTTGATGATGGCGGCAATTTCTCCCGCCAGGCCGCCGGTGCGGGAATGTTCGTGAAGGATGATCACCTTGTTTGTCTTCTTGACGGTTTGCGCGATTGCCTCGCGGTCAATCGGAACCAGGGAACGTAAGTCGAGGATCTCGATTTCAATCCCTTCTTTGGCAGAGAATGGCGGCGGCTTCCAGCGCGGTGTGGACCATGGCGGCGTACGTGATGATGCTGATGTCCTTGCCTTCTCTGGCGATGCGCGCGTTGCCGATGGGGACCACATAGTCGTCCTGCGGCACTTCTTCTTTAATACGGCGGTATAGATATTTGTGCTCGAAGAAGATGCAGGGATTGTTGTCGCGTATGGCGGCTTTGATCAGGCCTTTGGCGTCATAGGGCGTGGCGGGGCAGATGACTTTCAGGCCGGGATTGTGGACGAACCACATCTCCGGATTCTGGGAATGGAAGGGGCCGCCGTGGACGTATCCGCCGCTTGGACCGCGCAAGACAAGCGGGGCGGGCGCTCCCCAGAGATAGTGGGTCTTGGCGACCATATTGCTGATCTGGTTGAAGGCGCAGCCGATGAAATCCATGAATTGAAACTCGGCGACTGGTCGCATGCCGGTGAGGGAGGCTCCGAAAGCGGCGCCTACGATGGCGGACTCGGCGATGGGTGTGTCGATGACGCGCTCGGGGCCAAAGGCGTCGATGAATCCGTCCGTGACTTTGAACGCGCCGCCGTATATGCCGATGTCTTCTCCCAGGCAGAAGACGGTGGGATCGTGTGCCATTTCTTCCCAGATTCCCTGGCGGATGGCTTCTAGATAGGTTAGCTGCATAAGCGTGAGAAATTCTTTGCCACGGATTTACAGGGATTCTACTTCAAATGCACTGCGGCTTCGGTTTCTTTATAGGCCGCGCTGCCCTTCTTCACTTTTGGCATGGCGTATTTCGGTTTGATTTCGTGGCAGCCTTCTTCACAGAAAACACCGCCTTCGGCTGACTCTGGAGTGGGCATGGGCGAGTTCACCGCAATTTCTCTTTCGGCTTCGATTACTTCTTCTACTTCTGCAATCAGGGCTTCGTTCTCTTTCTGGCTCAGCCATTTCTTGTCTTTCAAGAGGTAGTTCTCGAATCTGGCGAGCGGGTCGCGCTTTTTCCAGAAGTCGAACATGTTCTTGGGTACATAGCTGGCGGCGTCGTGGATGGCGTGGCCTTTCATGCGCATCATTTTGGCTTCGATCAGAGTGGGGCCTTCGCCTCGGTGCGCGCGTTCTACCGCTTCATGGGTGGCGTCGTACACCTGGCAGGCGTCGGTGCCATCGACGATCACGCCCGGGATGCCGTATCCGATCGCGCGTTCGGCTAAATCTTTGCAGCGGTACTGCATGTTCGAAGGAGTGGAATATGCCCAGAGATTGCTCTCGACGATCAGCACCAAGCCTAGATTCTGCACGGCGGCGAAATTGATGCCTTCGTAGGTGACGCCGGTGGACTGGCCTCCGTCGCCGATGTAGGTCATGACGGCGATGTTGCGTCCTTGCAGGCGCGCGCCTAAAGCTACGCCGGACATCACGGGAATGAGATCGCCCAACATCGAGATGGGCGAGACCATGTTGCGCTTTTCGATGTCGCCGAAATGGCTGGTGCCGTCGCGGCCCTTGGTAGGGCGAATCGGCCTTGGCCATGTACTGCATCATGGTGTCGGCGGCGCGGAATCCGCGGACCAGCAGCGAACCCTGGTTGCGGATCATGGGGGCGAACCAGTCGTCTTTGTCGAGCGCGTAGGCGGAGGCGCAGGAGCAGGCTTCCTGGCCCAGTCCGAAGTAGACTCCGCCGACTACCTTGCCTTGCTTGTAGAGATTCTCGAGGGCGATCTCCATTTTGCGATTGAGCAGCATGTAGCGGTAGATCTCGATGGCTTGCTGCTTGTCGAGGTATTTGGAGTCGCGGATCGGCGGGACGGGGGCGTTCAAGTCGCCGGTGACTTCGTAGCGGACGTGTTCCTGCCCCTGACGATCTTTTTCCGTGAGATGGCGGATTTCGAATTCCGGGTGCTCCAGGCGGTAGTCGGGGATGTTGTAGGTGCGGAGGTTTTGTTGGCTGCCGCCATTCTTGCTCGAGCTTCGCTCGAGGGCGGACGAGGCGTCCGCCCCTACACGAGCCGGGGTGGATCGGGAGCCGTTGCGCGAGTTGCGGCCGTTGGATGATACCTTGGATTTTTTCTTGTTGTTCCCCATTTAGGCGGCGCTTGGGCGCGGTGTATTGATGGTATCGCGAGAGTGGGGGAGAGGGCTAGAGCGAGCGTTGCGGTGCGTTGCCGTGGGCCGCCTTGCTTCGCTTCGGCTCGACAGCCCAAGGGGCTGTCGCTACGTGCGGGTTGTCACGCCCAGGAGGTTTCGTCTTCTTTATGCAAGTGGCGGAGTTCGGCTGGCGGGGTCATCGGGACACCCACGGTCCGGCCCAGGAGGGCGTCTAGGGTGTCGACCCAGAGGATTTGGGATTGGAAGACTACGCCGAAATTGCGGGAGATGGATTCGGCTACGGTGTTGAGGTCGAGTTCGCGGCCCAGTTCTTTTTGCATCGAGGTCACGGGCTTGGTCGTAATGCCGCAGGGGATGATCAGGTCGAAGAAGCTTAGATCTGTGTTTACGTTCAGAGCGAAGCCGTGGGAGGTGACCGAGCGGGAGATGTGAACGCCGATGGCGGCTAGTTTGGCTTCGGCGGTTGTCAATCTTCGCTCGACCGGGCGGACCAATGGGTCCGCCCCTACGTGGGTTGCGGCGAGTTCTGGAGTTGTCCAGACTCCGGTTAGGCCTGGGACTCGCTTCGTGGGAATCGCGAAATCCGCGCAGGTCCGTATCAGGACGTCTTCTAGCTTTCGGACGAATTCGATTACGCCCATAGATTTGCGGGATGAGTCCAGGCGAGTCTTTAACTCGTCCGGGCCGACGACGGCGTCCGCCCCTGCACGGGAACGCAGGTCGAAGATTGGGTAGCCTACTATTTGTCCTGGGCCGTGGAAGGTGACGTCGCCGCCTCGGTCGCATTCGTACAGCTCTACGCCGCGTTGCTTCAGGACTTCGGGAGAGGCTATTACGTTTGCCGCTTTGCCGTTGCGGCCTAACGTGATTACCGGCTTGTGTTCGAGGAGGAGCAGGACGTCGCCGATCTTTTCTTCTTTGCGGAGAGCGACTAGTTGCTGCTGCAGGCGGAGACCTGTGGCGTAGTCGATGGTGCCGAGTTGGACGACCGAGATCATTTTGTAAATGGGGTAATTTGTAATTTGGTAATTGAAAAACAAAACCGTTCGGACACGAAATATCAATTTCCCAACTACTCAATTTCGCAATTACCCAATTTCTCTTCAGGCGTTAATCGCCATTCCGTACACACTGTTGGATGCGTCCAGCATGGCTTCGGCTAGGGTTGGATGCGCGTGGATTGTCCACATCAGGTCTTCTACTGTCGCTTCCATTTCCATTGCTGCTACGGCTTCGGCGATCAGTTCGGTCGCTTGAGGGCCGATTATGTGGACGCCTAGAATCTCGCCGTAATCTGCGTCGGCGACAATTTTGATGAAGCCTTCGTGCTGGCCTACGATGCTGGCGCGGGAATTGGCGGTGAAGGGGAACTTGCCGATTTTCAGGTTGTATCCGGCTTCGCGAGCCTGGGTTTCGGTCAGGCCTACGCTGCCGATTTCGGGATGGCAGTAGGTCGCGCCGGGGATGCGCTCGGGGTTGACCGGTTTGGCGGTCTTGCCGGCGATCTTCGCGACCGCAACTAACGCTTCCATCGCTCCAACGTGGGCGAGTTGAGGGGTGCCGAGAACGATGTCTCCGACTGCATAGACGCCGGGTTCGGCGGTTTGCATCCAGGAATCGGTCTTGATGAACTCGCGCTCTGGCTTGATTTTGGTGCGCTCGAGACCGATGTTCTGGGTGCGAGGCTTGCGGCCTATCGCGATCAGGATTTTATCTGCTTCGATTTTGTGCTGCTTGCCTTCGACTGTGATCGTCACCGCGACGCCGGTTTTTGTCTTATCAACTTTTTCTACTTTCGCGCTGGTGTGGAAATTGATCCCGCGCTTGCGGTAGACGCGAGCGAGTTCTTTCGAGACTTCTTCATCTTCGACCGGAACCAGGCGCGGGAGCATTTCAACGATCGTGACTTCGCAGTCGAACGAGCGATAAATCGATGCGAACTCTACTCCTACGGCACCGGCTCCGACGATCACCAGGGATTTCGGAATCTCTTTCAGGCTGAGGATTTCAATATTGGTGAGGATGCGATCACTGACCTCGAGGCCGGGAATCATTCTGGCTTCAGAACCGGTGGCGAGAATTACGTTCTTCGCTTTGAGTTGAGTTGTCTTGCCATCATTCGTGACTTCGACCGTGTGAATGCCGTTCTGGGCTGGGCCGGTCAGTTTGCCGTAGCCGTTTATGGTTTCGACTTTATTCTTCTTCATCAGAAAGTCGAGACCCTTGGTGTGCTTGGTCACGATCTTGTTCTTGCGATCCTGGATGGCGGCCCAGTTGAGCTTGCGCGCATCAACGCCTTCGATCCCGAATTCCTTGGCGTCCTTGAGGTGATCCCAAAGTTCGGCGTTGAACAGCAAAGCTTTTGTGGGAATGCAGCCGACGTGAAGGCACGTTCCGCCGAGGAACCCGTCTTTTTCAATGAGAGCGGTTTTCAGGCCATACTGACCGGCGCGAATGGCACCGGTGTATCCTGCGGGACCGCTGCCGATGAATGCGATGTCGTAGATAGTTTCTGGCAAGGTCTTCCTCTTTAGAAGAGATGACTGCAGGCAAACTATCGATTCTAGAACAGGGAATCGGGGCGGGCAAAGCGCAAGGGGCGTGCGCGCCCGACTTCGTGCCACGGTGCATCGAAAAGCGTGACTCTGAGAGCGAGTACGGCTGGGTCGGATGCCGCCAATTCCTCTGCTATCATCGACAGAGTTAGTCGTCATGCAAATCGCAATTATCCCCAGAATGGAAGACGAAGAAGACGAGGAGATTCCCGTCTTTTCCGGTAGAGGAGAAGCGTTTATGGACGAAGTTCCAGCTACAGGTTCGGGCCACGCCCGGCGCAACGAGGACATTGCTCTCGATTTGATGAAGTTTGTCGCCATGACTACCGGGTACGGGCGTACGACGTCCACCGGGGTGGGTTTTCAGGGCACCGGATCGGCCGCCAAGCCCGAAGATTACGCGGACAAGCTACTTGAACTCTACGGCAGGTGCCTGGGCGCGTTGAGCGGCAAAAAATGAACGGCGAGCATGGCCCACTGAAATGCAAGAGAGGGCCATGCGATCGTCCTGGTCAAAAGCACTTCGCTGAAGATACGCGCGTGAATCTCCACAGAGGTTTACGCGCGTTTTATTTTCGCAGAACCCTGCCATTTTACTGAGGCTGCGGACGCGGCTCTTTCGATTCGATTACGCCGCCTCCGTTCCGCTGCATTTGTGATCTTTTACATGCTGGCGGAGCGCGCCGACGATGCGCTCTTTGCGGCCGACAGTGGTTTCGAGTTCCTTGTCCAGGCGGGCGAAAGCGTTGCGGTCGTTTCCGTGGAAGGCGTCGAGCATGGCTTTGGTGAGGTCTGAGAGAGTCTGCAGGGTCAACTGCAACTCCTGCTGGAGATTCGCGTACTCCGGGCACTGATCGACCATGACTTGGAGTTAGGATGTCAGGCGTCAGTGTTCCGTTGGTCCGGAAATATACGCCCCCTGTGTCATCTTTCGCAGTTCCCAAGCGGCCATGCAGAGTTCGCGAGCGAGTTCGATCAGTTCTTTGGCTAAAGCAAGCTGCTCCTCCGTTTCACGGACCAAGTCTTCTGGCAGAGCAGGCGGAAGAGATTTTGCAGGTCGCCGTTGTTTTCGCCGTTCAACGGGCATATGAAAACCCAAGCCAAGTCAATCTAGCATTGGGTGATTGGGAGAGGCACGCGCCAAGGTACGCCAGAGCGAGAAAAACGTCTATTGAGATTCTTCCAGTACCGCCAAATCCTGTACATATTTCAAAATAAGTTTTCGGCGAGCGTCATAGTCCTGCGCTTCGTCCGGAGTCATGCCGACCAAAGTCGCCATACGCAAGGCTTTTGATTGCTGGAGGGTCAGCTTACCGATCTCCTCTTTCAGGCGATGGACAGCTTCGACGCTGTCGGATGGCCCGGAGGGCACTGCAGCTTCAGACTAGCAGCAGTGTGAGGGATGGCATGCGCCAAGTCTGCCACGTCATTTGGGCTTCGTTAGGAATCCCAAACTTCGGGGTCTAACAAAGGAAAATAAAACCGCGCCCGAAACCGGGCGCGGTTCTTGCGTTGAACGCGGGAGACGCTCGCAAATTGCCGGACGCTTAACGGCGCCGTCCGCCTTTTTTCTTTGCGGTTTTCTTTGCAGTTTTTTTCGCGGCCTTCTTCCCACTCTTCTTGGCGGATTTTTTCTTGGCTGGTTTCTTCGCAGCTTTCTTTGCGGGTTTTTTCTTGGCGGCAGGCTTCTTCTTAGGTGCGGCTTTCTTCTTGGCCGGCGCTCTTCTAGCGCCGCCGCCACCACCGCCGCCAGTCGCGGGTCGGGGAGCCGGAGGTGCTGGCGCAGGTTCGGAGTCGGATTCGGTTGTGTCGGAACCGGTGATGCCGGGTTCCTCTTCCTCTTCTTCTTCCTCTTCAAAATCTTCTTCGAGCGACTCGCTGTAGGCGCCGCTGTCGCCGAATTCTTCTTCTTCGTCACGTCCGTAGAGCGTGGGATCGTAGAACGTCATTGCTCCTCCTGATTTCAGTGGCGGCCGGAGGCGGTACGCCGCCCGGCTGCGGGCACAAGGAAAGTTAAAAGACCACCGGAAAACTTCTGCTGCAACGGCGCCGGATTATAGCATGAGCTTCGGTGCGGTCTGCAAGGACTCAGGATACACGCATTCCTGTGCTCGTTGCATTGTTACGAAAACCGGAGGTGACGATCTTTTAATCGAGCCGGACGATTATTCCGATATACACTCCGCCGCTGCGAGGCGCGTGAGATGAGCCCCGAAGAACGACAGACCATAAATCGACTCTGCCAACGCATTCAGGAAGAAAAGGATTCACAGACCTTCGATAAGCTGGCGAAAGAATTGAATGATTTGCTGGAACTTACAGGGGATCATGCACCGGGGTCGCAGAGCGAGCCAGAGCGGCATTAGGGTTTGGGTGGGGGCTCGGCACACCACAAAGATTCTCCTGCCAGCGTTCCTGCCGCAATAATCCTAACCTCCCTTCTACAGTATGTAGCGTAAACAACGGTTCGGAGCGGGCCAGCATCCTAAACTCCCGATTGAGAGCGGGTTTTGCCATGCCACGGAGACGCCTCGAAGACCGAATCCACGACTTGTGCCAGAGGGCAAATGAGCGGGATTGGCCCCGGATCCTCTCCGAGCTTCGCCGGGCGATTCGGGAACATACGTTGCGGGTCGCCAACCGGAGCGCTGCTGCGGTGGTCGGCGGACAGCCGCAGATCATGAGAGAGCGCCGCGAGCGCCGGGACGTCCCGGAGGGGTGGTTTCTCGGCGATTTCCATGAAGGGGAAGACGGTCGGGCTAATTAGAGGCGTGTGCTTGCCTCCCGTGGGGCCCTCTCAACTGAGTAGTGCAACCTAAGTAGCAGAGACACTTAGCTTTGCTCTCGTTTCATCTGCCCAGGACCTCTTAGCGAGCACAGCATGCAGGGCTCCGGCCTCCCGTAAAGCCGGGGGTGGCTGTACCCCCATAAAAGGTCACGAGAAACAAAAAAACCCACTTCTCGCAACAGCGCCGAGAAGTGGGCCACAGTTTAGTCCAGTCTTTAGGCCAGTCGATAGGGAAGACTACTTTAATGTCTTTACGTACTCCGCAACAGCCTTGGCGTCCTCGGCAGAGAGTCCGGCCATTGCCTTTTTGTGCGGAGCCTTCTTTGCTTCCTCGCCCTTGGTGAGCAGATCGCTGATCTGTTCCGCGCTCAGGCTGACGCCTTTCACGGCTGGGCCGATCTTTCCCTGACCATCGGCACCATGGCAAGCAGCGCACTTGGTCTTGTAAAGGGCGGCGCCGTCCGCTGCGAAAGCGGGCAGAGCGATGGACACTGACAACGAAATGACTATTGACAGGATAATGAATTTCGTGATCCTCATGAGGCTTCTCCTTGACGGTAAGTAAGTTAAATACAGCGTAGAACCAAATAACTAAAAAGCTTAGCGCTCCAGCGGGAGCGAGGATGTGATTTCACGCACGTCTGTTTGAGAGCGTAGCCGGCGAATCAGAGGCGAAGGTAACGCGAGCGATTGGTGCGATGTCAGTGAGGGCTGGAGCGTGAGAGACGCAGCCTCCAGGAACCGTGCTGTCTGGTAAAGACGTCCGTGACATCCTGGTGGGCGATGTTGCCATTTTCTTTTGCGATATAGGTTTTCGTGTAGGTGGCGACTGCCGTCTCACCCAGAACGAAAACGCGCATATCCGATGTTTCGACGGTGTATGGAGGGGCTTGTCCCGCTTGAGAACGCCAGTTTTTCAGCAACTGAGCCTTGCCGGGGGTCTGTCCGTTGGCGCCGATTCCAACGAAATCGTCTGCCATGACCCTATCGAGCAAGGCCGCGTCCGTGGTGCGTTCGGCGCTAAGCCATGAGGTCTCGAGTTGTTGAATGAGGGCAGAATCTGGCTTGTTATTCTCAGGGATTTGAGCGAGCGTCACGGGAGCACACGCAAGTACAAGCAGGATATTGAGCAAGCTTCTCATGGAGTCTCCGAAATCGGACTCCGTAAGAATGTCGGAAGAGAAGCATCTTGCGAAAATGAATGGCGGGAAGTTTCGACCGCTTAGCGGGCGATCTGGATATTGAGGATCATCCCTGGGCGGATTACGCCGATATTGCGGTTGTTGCGCTTTAAAGCGGCTACTGTGGTGCGGTAGGCGTTCGCAATGGAGTAGAGAGTCTCGCCGGATCTGACCCGGTGGCGAACCACAGCTACTTCTTCTCTGCTCAAACGCTCGATTTCGGACGACTTCGTGGCTGGAGGCTTGACGCTCGCAGTTTCCGTCTTTGGGCGTTTGGACTTGCTGCGCGAGGCGGCCATCTCCGACTCGCGGGCGCTGGGCGAGATCGGCAGATGCAACGCGAGCACTCTGCGTCCACTCAGGCTGCTGGTGGTGCTGCGGATTCCGTTCCAGCGGCGAAGTTGTTGGGGCGAGACGCCGAAATTGTCGGCTACGCTCTCAACAGTATCCCCTTTGCGAACGTGGTAGCGGGTAATGTGGCGGGCGTAGGTCGCGGTGTCAGCGGCCGGGTGCTTGCCAGGGTTCACTGGGATGACCAGTCGGGCTTGAGGATCGAGTTCCCGGCCCTCGAGGTGGTTGACTTCGGAAATCTGCCGGATCGTCGTGTGGTAGTTGCGCGCCAGTGAGGCCAGTGTTTCTCCCGGGGTCACAACGTGATAGCGCCACCAGAGGCGCATATCGGGCGGGATGCTGGCGATGGCGGTCTGATAGTCGTCGCGGGTTCCGGCAGGAATATGCAGTTCGAACTTGCCGGTGCGCGGGGTGGTCATCCGCAGCAGGCTGGGATTCAGATCCTGCAACTCGCTGGGCGTTGAACCTACGCATTCGGCAACCAGGCGCAGGTCCACCGGATAATCGATGGTGACCGTGTCGTACTCCGCCGGGCGTTCCATCACAACATCTTGCAGGCCATACTGCGCCGGATTCTTCGCCATGATCGTCACGGCGAGAATGATGGGGACGTAGTTCTTGGTCTCCTTGGGCAGGACGTTGCGGTTGTAGAGTTCCCAGAAATCGGCGTAGCCCGTGCGCTTGACGGCTGCCTGAACGGTGCCAGGGCCGGAATTGTAAGCGGCCATGGCGAGATACCAGTCACCGAACTGGTTATAGAGATCTTTCAGGTGGCGGGCGGCGGCACGGGTGGACTTCTCGGGATCCTGGCGGTCGTCCACGTACACGCTGTGGTGCAGACCATAACCCCGGGCGCGGCTGCCCATGAACTGCCAGATACCGCGGGCGCCAACGCGAGAGACGGCTAGGGCATGAAATCCGGATTCGGCCTGCGCCAGGTAAATCAGATCCTGGGGGACGCCTTCTTCTTTCAGAATCGGCAGCATCATTTCGCGGTATCTGCCGGACCGGGCCAAGGCGCGCTCGAAAATGCCGCGTCCATGGTTGGAAAAGTAGGCGATGAACCCGGCGACCTGGTCGGTCATCATGAGCGGGAGGTCGGACCGAGTGTTCTTGACGTCGGCTTCGGCTTTGGCTTTGGTGCGGGCGTCGGCGGAAGGACTGAGTTCGTTGGTCTGATCGATGGGAGCTGGTTCCGACTTCTGTTGCGGCTCCTGAGCCTCGGCTTGTTCTACGTCCGCGGCGGTTCCACCGGGGTATAACTCGTTCACGCCCTGAACGATACGATCAAATTCTTTTTGCAGACGCGCATCCGAGCGGACATCCAGATTGCTGGAGAGGAGGCTGTTGAGAGCTTCGTCGAAATTCTGCTTGGCTTGGTCCTGTTTGCCGGCGTGGAACTGGGTGAGGCCTTCCTGGTATTTCTTTTCTGCGTTATCGACCAGCAAGGTTACAGGATCCGAGATAGGAGCGAGCGAGGCAGCAGGCTCGGGCCGGGAAGACTGTTCTCCGTTTTGCGCTGGCTCGGCCGCAGCCTGTTCCTGTTCCGATCCCGGCTTCTTGGCCTCTTGGGCGGTGGTTGCAGAATCCTTAGCCGAAGGCTGCAGGGCAGGGGGACTTGCTGGAGGCTTTGCCGCGACCGGCTTCTGCGCGGAGTGGCAGGCGCACACGCCGAGCAGGGCGACCACGAGCACTGCGGTCCGGACGTGGAGGTCTACGAATCGCATGTTCCTCAATAAGATGCGCGGCCTCTCCCTGGAGTTGATGTCCGCAGAATTCTACCAAAAATCGTACCCTCGGAAGGCTATATGGTCAATCGCAGAAAAGACCTAGCAGGCGTTACTTTGGGCATGGTTACCCCGTCGGAGTAGGAGCCAAGGATTAAGTCGGATAATGTAGGTGGCCGGAAGTTGGCCCTGGAGTCGTTCGGGGGCTCAGCGATGATTAGTGACTTTGATCTCAAACAGTTTGGGCCAGAGCTTTCCGGTCACGAAAAGCCGCTCGCCCTTGGCATCATAGGCAATGCCGTTCAGGACGGCACCTTCGCCGTGGAGTTCGCGCTTGTCGATGATGCCCTTCAGATTGATTCGTCCCAGGACCTTTCCGGTCTGCGGGGAAATGCGCACAATGTCGCCCGTCTGCCAGACGTTGGCATAGATTTCACCCCTTACGAACTCGAGTTCATTGAGATTTTCGACTGGCCGTCCCGATTGATCCGTGACTCGCAGGCGGCGAATGGAATGGAACGATTTGTGATCGAGAAAGCGCAGGTAGGAGCTGCCATCGCTCATGATCAGCTGCGTTGCATCGTGAGTCAGGCCCCATCCTTCGCCCTCGTAGGAGATGGTTCGCTGCGTCGCGAAGCTGAAGCGGTCATAAACAAAGGCTTTGTGGGAAGTCCAGGTCAGCTGAATCAGGGTGCTGCCCCAGTCGGTCAGGCCCTCGCCGAAGATGTCGGGCGGGAGATCGTGTTTCTGCAGAACAGTTCCAGTGGCAAGATCGACCATACGGAGGGAAGACCTGCCGTTCAGGCCCGTGCTTTCGTAGAGGTGGCCATCCACGTAGATGAGGCCTTGAGTAAAGGCATGCGGATCGTGCGGGTAGGTGTGGACGACCTTGTAGGAGTCGGCGGGGGCGGAGATTTGAGCGGTTGCTAATGCGGGACTGCTCAGGGTCAGAAGGGCCAGCCACATCCAGCGCATGCGTGGATGTTAGCAAAGAGGGCAGATCCATCCAGGCTACGGTATGGTTCAGACCTTAGCCATAGCTGGTTGCGACTGGGCGCGATTCTTGAGCGACTCGCGGTATTTGTTGCGATGATCGATCGCCTGTGACTTCATTGCAGGCAGATCGGTCCATACCAAGCGGGAAACTATGCGGCCATTGGCCAGGTGGGATGCAACGATCTCTCCAGCATCTTGCTCCTGCACCTTGTGGTACCAAACTCCTTCCGGATAGACGATGATCACTGGGCGGTCATCGCAAAGGCCCATGCATCCACAGGTGGTGATCTGGACATCGTCGTCCAATCCCTGGGCGAGTACCTCGCGTTCTAGAGCCTGCAACAGCTTCAAGGAGTTACTAGTCGAACATGAGGGGACGCCCTCGGGTTTTTCCTGGGTGCAAACGTAGACGTGGTGACGAAAGGGTTCCATAAGATCCTCAGCAAACTCCCATGTTCCATTCAACTCGGAGGCGGCGCTGTGTTGCTGATCACAGATGCGGGTGTCGGAGGGAATCCACGGGAGCGGGGACGGCGGGATCACATTTTGGCGTGATCATGGTCATAGCAAGCCGGGTTCTGAATTCCTAACATCCACAAGAGAGGCTTGTTCGCGATCCGCTACGCGGGCCAGGAATGGTGTGTGTCCATGAAAGAGTTTTCTCCCCGAAACGTCCCGCTGGCTTGGGTACTGGTTGCGATCTTCGTGCTGGCGAGTGCTGGAATCAGCATGGAGGCGCAGAGCGCCGATGCTATCCAAAAAAGATTGCAGAGTTTCGCAAATGATCCTCTTCCCACCGGGGTAAGCCGCGAAGAGGCTGCCTCCTTTTACAAACCGGACACTCTGTACGAGTACATCGATGGCGGGGCGGATGTCTATCAGCTGTACGACTTTCAACGTCTGCTGCATCAGAATTTCAAAACCCGGGATGGAGAGCTGACGCTCGACATCTACGATCTGGGCACGCCCGAGAACGCGTTTGGGATCTATTCGGCCGAGCGATCACCCCGCTACAAATTCGTGACGCTCGGGGTGGAAGGCTACCGCAGCGAAGGCACCTTGAACTTCGTGCAGGATCGCTACTACGTGAAGCTGGCTGCCTCCGGAACTGGAGCTCGTGCGGCTCTCGATCCATTTGCCCGCATGTTGTCGAGGCGAATCGGCGGGACGGCGTGGGCTCCGGCGCTGCTGGCCAATCTCCCGGTCGAACATCGGGTGGCGCATTCCGAACAGTACGTCAGAAAAGATCCACTGGGGCACGCATTTCTGGCCCCGGCCTATCTAGTCGGCTATACGTGGGCGGGAAAGCAGGAAAGCAAACTTGTGCTGTCCGTGGCCATTGATCCCGTGGGGGCGAAGGCGCGCCTGGATCAGTTCGTAAAACACTTTCGGCAGAGCGGCGAATGCGTGGCTGCAGTCGAATTGGGGGAGAACGGGATCAGAGCAAAAAACAGCTACGAAGGGCGCGTCATCGCTCGCACGCAAGGACGGTTCCTGATTGCAATCTTCAATCCACCGGAGAACGGGGCTGAGATTCTGGAAAGGACAGCGCGGGGACTGCAGTAGACAGTTCTCAGCAGTCGCGTGCATTCATAGCCAGAGGAGCTAGTCATGGAATGGAATCGGCGAGACTTCATGGTCGGACCAATCGTGATGGCGGGGACTGCAAGTGTCCTCGGCAGAACGGATTCGCTGCTGACAAAACTGCTGGGAGATTCGAGCCCGCTCATTCAGCGGACGCTGGGCAAAACGGGCCTCACCATGCCTGTCGTGAGCATGGGTGTGATGAATGCGGATATTCCCGGATTATTGCGCCGGTCGTACGAACTTGGCATCCGGCACTTCGATACGGCTGCCGGGTACCAAGGCGGACGTAACGAAGAGATGGTCGGCTCGGTGATCAAGGAATTGGGTGTGCGACAAGAAGTGATCATCGCGACCAAACAGCACATGCGGAACCGGCCTCCAAATGTTGCGGAGGCTAAGCGGCAGTTTATGGATGGGGTGGAGGCTAGTTTGCGGCGGCTGCAGATGGACCACGTGGAGATCCTTTATTATCACGCAGTCGATTCTGTCGAGGATGCCCGCGCGGATTGCCCCCTGGCGGCGTTGCAAACCCTGAAGAAGCAGGGGAAGACCCGGTTTATCGGACTCTCAACTCACAAGACCTCAGAGATTCTGCCGGAGGCGATGCGGCAGAACATTTTCGACGTGTTCCTGGTGACCTTGAACTATTCCATGGCGCATGACAAGGAAATGCTGAACCTGCTCGAGCGGGCGTCGAAGAGCGGCATTGGCATTGTCGCCATGAAGACGCAGGCGGGCGGTACCGCAAAGCCCGACGCAGAAAACCGGAAACAGTTGCCGCCAATCAGTCAAACGGCGCTGCTGAAGTGGGCTCTGAATCACGAGTTCGTTACTACCGCGATTCCGGGCTTCAGTACTTATCACCATCTGGAACAGGATTTCTCCGTGGTACGGAATCTCGAGTACACCGTTCAAGAGAAAGCTTTCCTGGAGGATAAGAACTTCTTCGCGCAGGCGAAGTTCTGCCAGCAGTGCGGTCAATGCAGCCAGGATTGCCCTAGGCATGTAGACGTGCCCTCGTTGATGAGGTCGCACATGTACGCGGTGCAACATCAAAACCCAGTGCTGGCGCGCGACACGATAGCGGGAATCGCTCGCGGAAAGGGACTTGCGGTGTGCGGTGCTTGCGAATCCTGCAAACTGACCTGCCGAAATAGCGTGCAGATCGGGAGGAAGATCGCGCAGTTGCGGACACTAGCGCGCGATAACTTTGCCTGCTGAGGACGTCGAGCCGCTGGACTACTGGCGGTGATTCTTAACCAGTTTTCTGGCCTGATCCGGCCCCTTCATCGCCAGCACCCGGTACTCCTTGCCTGTGAGCTTGTGATAATTCACGAAGAATTCTTCCAGTTCCTTTTCGAACTGCTTGCCCATATGGTCGATGGTCTTCACGTCAGCGAAGCTGTGCGCGTCTTTTTCGACGGCAATAATACGATCGTTGCGTTCCTTGCCCTTCTTATCCTTCTGTTCCCCCTCAATCACGCCGACAGGACGGCATGACAGCACGCAGCCGGGAAACGCGGGCTCATCCATGAGCACGAGTACGTCGACGGGATCGCCGTCCTCCGCCAGGGTGGAGGGTACGAATCCAAAGTCGTAGGGGAAAGTCATCCCGGCGGGCAGGACTTTCTTTAGTTCGAAGACGTGCAGCTCGGGGTCGAAGGCGAATTTGTTGCGGCTGCCTTTTGGGGTCTCGATAACCACCCGCAACAGCTGCTTGTCATCTTCATCGATCGGCTTCAGGCGCGAGGGGTCGGCTAATCCGTTCTTCTTGCTCATGGGCTCTCCAAAGTCTCTGAAAATGGATGCCCGCAGTCATTTCAGGGTTTGTCAGCATTCGCTGTCGTTGCCAGAAAGTAAGTGCTGGCATTAGGATTCGTTCTTCATCGAAGCAGCGAAACTTGGGCTGGCGAGTAGGCGTCATTTCCACGGAACAGAAAGGGCCTATGGGATGCGGATACTGATTGTCGGAGGTGCGGGCTTGATGAGTGCGGGCACCGCCCGTGATTTGTTGTCGAAGCTGTCTTCGGGAATTACGAAAATTATTGCTGCTGATGCAAATGCAGAGCGGCTCGAATCGCTGCAGAAATCTCTTTCGGACTCACGGCTGGAAACCCGTGTGTTTGATGTGAACGACCGCGCGGCTCTGGGCGCGCTGCTTGCCGATTGCGATCTGTGCATCAACGGCGTTCCTACTTTTGCCGGGTTTCAAATGGCCATCTTCGAAGCGTGCCTGGAAGCGAAGCGCCCCTACGTTGATTACGGCGGCATGGGCGTGTATACGGTGAAGCAGAAAGCGCAACACCAGAAATGGAAGAGCGCCGGAGTCGCGGCCGTTGTGGGACTCGGCTCCGATCCGGGGATGTCAAATATTATCTGCCGTGCCGTCGCCGACCGTCTGGACACCATCGAGCGCATCAACTTGTATTGGGGCGCCACGAAGATTGGCGCCGACTCACCTGTGCTGGTGCCACCTTACAGCGTGTCTACTGTTTTGGCAGAGTATGCGAATCCCAGCCAGCAGTTTCTCGATGGCAAGTTGCAGGAAGTGCCGGCGCAAGCTGGAGCGGAGTCAATCGATCTGCCGCATCCATGGGGAAGAACAACGTTTATTCACTCGCAGCATTCCGAGCCGCTGACGGTCCCGTTTTCGGAAGGAATAAAGGAGAAAGGAATTCGCGAGTTCACCTGGAAGCTGTCTCTGCCGGAGCGTGATCATGAGGCCTGGGCCGGATTGGTCAAAGCCGGCTTCGATGCCGACAACGAGCCGATTACGGTCAACGGCGTGACAGTGCGTCCTACGGACGTGCTGCAGGCCGTCATCGATCGCAACATGAAGAAGAATGCCAATCGCATTTCTTCCCAGGAAGTACATGAGATTCATTTCGCGATCGGGCAGGGCACCCGCGATGGCAAACGCTGCAAAGTGATCTGCCGAGTCATCGGACATCCCAACCCGCTCTATGACGATTACGTCGATGCAGGGACCTCGATGAACATGTCGATCGGGGTGCAGCAGATGCTCAGGAAGCCGATGAGACCGGGTGTCTGGGCGGCGGAAGAGTACTTCGAAGCGGAGCAGTTCTTCACCGAACTCAGAAAACGGCACTTCGCGATCGAAATGGAAACACAGGTGATGGAGACGTTTTGAACTGGTATCTGCAAGCAACAATCACTAAAATGCACTGCTTCATAGTCGAACCTCGTTTGCACTCACTTGCCCGATCGTTTAGTCGCATCCTGCTAATCCTGCTGACGCTGAGTTCAGCGCTCTGCTGGACCCAAGAGCATTCTCCTAAGCACAAGGTCATTATCGACCAGGACGCGGCGGGCCCGGGGGGCACCGATCAGCAATCCATTCTGCTGCTCATCCAGTCTCCGCAGACAGAAGTCCTCGGCATCACCGTGGTGACGGGCGACGGATGGCTGAAAGACGAAGTTGCGCACACCTTGCGCATGCTGGAGATCATCGGACGCAGCGACATCCCTGTCGCCGCCGGAGCGGAATATCCGTTGGTTCGCCGCATAGATGAAACTGAACTCTGGGAGCAGCAGTATGGCTCTTTTGCGTGGCTAGGCGCGTGGACCCCACGCCTGTATCATCCGCCGGGCCAGTTGGGCGAAATGCCCGAAGGCAAGCCCACGACCAAACCGTCGGACGAGGATGCCGCACATTTTCTGGTGCGCATGGTCAGGAAGTATCCGCACGAGATCACGATTTACGAGGGTGGACCCATGACGAATTTGGCCCTCGCGATGGCGATTGAGCCCGAGTTCCCCAGTCTCGCCGAAGAGTTGGTCTTTATGGGCGGCAGCCTCAATCCGAAAACCGATGATCCTGAGTTCATGAACACACCGCGTCGCGAATTCAATTTGTGGTTTGATCCGGAAGCCGCTCACAACGTGCTGCTCGCGCCCTGGAAGAAGATCGTTTGCACCACCGTCGATATCTCGGTGAAGACTCGGCTTACCCAGAACTTGATCGATCAGATACAAGCTGCGAACTCTCCGGCCGCGAAATACGTCGGCACCTACGCGCGCCTGCGAGGGCAATATAACTATTTGTGGGACGAACTGTCGGCGCTCGCCTGGCTCGATCCATCTCTGATTACGGGCAAAGATATCAGGTATCTTGACGTCGACCTGAATCGTGGACCTGGTTTTGGCGACACCCTGAGCTGGACACAACAGGATGCGCCAAAGATTCACGGAGTGCCCGTCGAGATCCAGGTGGATCTGGACACACAGAAGTTTTACAAGGAGTTTGTGGACTTGCTTTCAGCGTCTGTGCCCAAGCCCTGAAGAAGATCACTGCTGCAACTGCTCAAGCATGCGCCGCGCCTGGACCTGGTCGGGATGCTCTTTAAGGAGGTGATTGAGCAGTTCGCGCGCCTGGCCGCGCTCGCCCTTTAGAACGTAGACACGCGCGAGATTCAAATACGCCTGATCAAACGCCGGAGACACGCGGATACATCGCTGGAAGGTCGTAACAGCTTCATCCGGGCGCTGCGTAACCAGATACAGCACGCCTAAATTATTCAGGGCCTCAGGATAATCCGGCCGCACTTGCAGAGCCCGCTGCAAATAGTCGTATGCCTTCGTTGTGTCGTCTGTCTGCGCATACACCATTGCCAGGCTGTAGTTGGCTTCAGGGTCGTTGGGCGCAATCAACAGAGCCCGCTCGAGAACTTGTCGGGCGTCACTCCAGCGCTTCTGCAGGCGATATGCATTGCCCAAATTGTCCAAAGAAAGCAGATGATTCGGATTGATCATCAGGGCATTCTCAAAATCCTGGATGGCCTCGCCAATATTGTTTTCACGAGTCGAAATCACGCCCAAATTATTCCACGTGTCAGGCAGGGTATCGGGATAGCTCGCGGATTGCCGCAGTCCGCGTTCAAACATCTCGCGAGCAGCCGCATTCTTGTTCTGATTGAGGTACACGCTTCCCAGCCCATAGATCGCTTCGGCGCTGGAGGGATCATCCTGCAACGCCTGCTGAAAGAAAGCCGCAGCCTGCTCGAAGTACCCTCGCTGGAAAAACTGAGCGCCCAGCGAAAGGTAGTTGCGCCCGACAGAAATATTGGGCCCGGTCATGGGGAACGGCAGCCCGCGCTGGAGTCGCTCCACCTCGGATCTGGGTATGCTTCGGAAATCTTGATCCACGGTCTTGGGATCGATTGCTCCGCGATACACTTTGACGATATTTCCAGTTTCGTCGATGAGAAACGATGTTGGGATAGCCATGTCCTGATGCCGGTCAAAAATGTGCCGGTACAAGAGGTTGTAGATCGCGGCCGTGTCGTCGGAAGCGTGCAGAACGGGAAAGGTAAAACCGTTCTCTCGCTGCATCACAGACAGGTTCCGCACCTTCGCGTCCTGCTTCGATTCTGCGCCCGCCGTCCATTCATCTGCGTTTATGGCGATGAGTGGTCCAGTCCAGCGCTTGTAAGTTTTCTCAAGCCCTCTGAAGTTCCTGACGCAATCGTCCGATTTGCTGGTCCAGAAGTGAAGCAGGGCCGGCTTGCCGCGCACCGAGGCGAGTGTCCACTGTTTTCCGCTCAGATCTGGAAGCGAGAACTCCGGGGCCGGGATCGGCGCCAGGAGCCACGTCTCAATCGTGGACGGCAAAGGATCGCCCGCCGCCGTGCCCCTTGAGGCGGTCGCTGGCAGGGACTTCGCATTTCTAAATGGCTCCATTCGCGAGGGCTGCTTTCCTTCCTGCAACCAAATTCGATGATTCATGGGAAGATCCGCGATTTGCTGGACGAGTCCGCTGGGCCAATGAATCGCAGCGCGCACGGGCCCCTGATGTTCTCCGAGCCCGAAAAATACGTCCTTGCTGTGTTGCGACAGGAAACCGGAGCCCACGCGCACACTTTGGGTTTGAGTTCGCAATCCGCTTTCGATCGTTACAGAAGCACCTACCGCGTCGGGATTGCTTTTCGTGCCCTGCAGACGAAAGACAATGGATGGCGGAAGATCTTTGGCGACATTTTTCAAAAATCGCAACTGCGGAGCGTTTCTGTTCTTGAGAACGAGTTCCAGCCTGCCGTCGTGGTCAATATCTGCGAGTGCAAATGCACGGCTGTCTTCAATGAAGTCCAGCCCGACTGCGGACGACACATCGGCGAATGTTCCGTCGCCGTTGTTGCCATACAGAATGTTCCTCTCGTAGCCGCTCCAGGTCGCGTCACTGCGAATCAGTTCGTTGATGGCCGTCCATCCCTGTTCGTATTCGTGCGACGAGGCCGCCTGGTCCGGTGAATTCGCCACCACTTGCCGCCAGAAAAAACTATTCAGATCAGAGCGCGATGCTCCAGAGACCATTCCGTTTGCAATGTAAATATCCGGGAAGCCGTCGTGATCGAAATCCAAGCTGTCGCTCGACCATGCCCAGCGCCCGATCCCCGTTCCCGAAGAACTCGTGATGTCTTTAAAAGTAGAACCAGCATTCCGCAGCAGCGAGTTGCCCATCGCATGTTTTTGATATTGAGCTCGAACGTCCGACGCCGAACCCTTTTTGAAAGCGTCCTGCATGGAGAGACGCATACCAGCTGCGGTCCACATGTTCGCGACATAAAGATCTTCGGCGCCATCTGCGTCGTAATCCAGCCATGAGACGCTCATTCCCGCGCCCACGTCCTCCGCTTTCGACTGCGCAGCCACATCGGTGAAAGTGCCGTCGCCATTATTGCGATACAGATTCTTGCGCCCGAAGTCGTTCACTACGTACAGGTCGGGCCAGCCGTCCCGGTTGTAGTCGTTCCACGCACAACAAAAGCTGTAGCGCGAGTTGTTCTTGCTGAGCGCAGATTCCTGCGAAACATCGCGGAAGGTGCCATCGCGATTGTTCCTCATCAGGAAGTTTGGAGGACCATTCTCCGCATCCTGATAAGGCGAGGGATAGCGATACTGTCCTGTGCCCTGGTAGTAGCTATACAGGCAGAAATAAACGTCCAGCCATCCGTCGCGATCGTAGTCCGCCGCTGCCGCGCCGGTAAATGTTCCTTGCGGCGCGTGCGCGAACTGAAAGGCTTCTGGCTGCTGGCGGAATTTGCCGGTGCCATCGTTCAGAAAATAGAGAGGGCCATTGGCGCGCACCACGATGACGTTCTGATGCCCGTCATGGTTGAAATCGGCGAACAACGCGCATGCCGTGCTTTCGAGAATGCCGAGCCCGGAAGATTCGGTTATGTCATCAAAAGTTCCGTCGCCGCGATTGCGATAGAGCCGGTTGGGCAAACCCGCAGGCTGGCAAATGTAGAGATCGTCCAGGCCGTCGCCGTCAATATCGGCGAACGAAACTCCGTTATGGCCGTAGACATCGATGCCGGACGCACCATCGAGGGTGATCCGCCAGTAGTCTGTGCCGTGAAGCATTTGTGCGGCATAAGACGCGTTCGCACCCAGCGCTGCGGCCGAGATATCTACGTAGAAGGGTGAGATGGATTTCGCTTCGGTCTCTTCCAGCACCTGGAGATTGCGCAATCTAAAGCGGTTGTCGACGGATGCTTCCCACTCCATGCGCCAGTTGCCGATCCGCTGCAGGCGGTGAAATCCTGCTCCCGACCCCGCGATTTCATAACGAACCTCTGTAATCAGATTGCGAGGCCTCGTATTCGCACTGCTTGCGTCCTCAGGGATCTCGATGTGGGTCACCTGAAATTCCGCAACGTCAATATTGGAGAGAACCTCCAGCCACGATTCCCACTGAAGCACGAATCGGTCAGGATCAAATTTCGGGCCGCTACTGAATCGGTTACGCCGGACCTGGAGCCCCGAGGAAGAACGAATTACGGCGGAGTCGGCTGGACTGAGCGATGGCCCACGAAAATCCCGGGACAGCAATGCTTTGATGAGTTGCGTCGAGCGAGGAGTCCGGAGGAGCCCGGCGCTCCACTCGCCCAGAATCGCGGAAATTTCCTCCGCATACTTTTCACTGATGAAGCGGTCGGAGCCTGCCGATACCTTCAGCAACATTGCATCGAGCGGCCGCTCGCTGCGGTAGCGCGGACGTAAAACAAATGCCGCGCCTTCCGCGAGACCACTCTGACCGGTCGCATCGGCAAGGCAAGGCATTTGCCAAAGGGGTGAAGCAATGAAAGCTGCCGCGGTGCCCCCACAAAGTCGAACCAGGAAGTCACGCCGGCTGAGATCCCCGAATTCAAGCGGCACTCGTCGACGGCCCAGTGTTCTGTCTCCTCATTTTTGTGTGGAAAAGCGAAGCTAACATTCGTATTCAGCTGGGTCAAGGCGTACACGATCGGCTATTTGTTTCGCGTTGACCTTCAAACTGGCAACCGCATCCTAAACACAATTCTTAGAAGGCGACATTGAGGAGGCGAATCAGGGGAGGGAACTCACCATGGCAGATGGCATTGAGATCAATGATAGAGATGTAGTCACACTGGACAGCATAGCTCCCGGGGTGCGAGGCCTTCGGATCCTTCTGGTGAACGTGTACGCAGTTTCTGCGGCGAACGGATGGGTGCTCATTGACGCCGGTTTGCCGATGTCAGACGGGCGAATTCGCCGCTGGGCCGAATCGCACTTCGAATCACGCAAGCCTTCGGCCATCCTGCTGACGCATGGCCATTTCGATCACGTTGGCGCATTTCCGCAAATTCTGGATGCCTGGGATGCGCCTGTCTTCGCGCACCAACTGGAATTGCCCTACCTTCGAGGGCAGAAAAAATATCCCGCGCCCGACATGACGGCCGGCGGCGGCATCATGTCGCTGCTCGCTCCCTTTTATCCGCGCGGTCCCATTGATCTGGGAGATCGGGTCCAGCCCCTTCCGCTCAACGGGACCGTTCCCGAGCTTGAGGACTGGAAATGGATTCACACGCCGGGACACACCGAAGGCCATGTGTCTTTCTTTCGAGATTCCGACCGAACCCTTCTCGCCGGCGATGCATTTTGTACCACCAAGCAGGAATCCCTCTCGGCGATCGCTACGCAGAAGCCGGAACTGCACGGACCTCCCGCTTACTACACAGGTGACTGGGACGCGGCCAGAGCTTCGGTGGAGATTCTCGCCAACCTCAAGCCGCTGTGCGTAGCTCCCGGCCATGGATTAGCGATGAGCGGAGCAGACGTGGCGCCAGCGCTGGACGATCTGGCGAAGAACTTTGACGAAGTGGCGCGTCCTAAAAAGCCGCGTAGGGCGGCCTGATTGAAAACCAATTTGTCTATTCTTGAAGATACGTGTGACCGGAGCGGTCGTAGATGTGAACCATTTCATTCATGCGCTTCGCCAGTTCCGGCCGCAGAGCCCCGGGCCGGAAACGCCAGCGCCAGTTTCCGCTCGAGCTACCCGGCAGATTCATGCGAGCCTCTGTGCCCAGACCGAGCACATCCTGAAGAGGGATAATGGCGAGATCGGCAACTGAGGACTCCACTCCTCGGATCAAGCGCCAATGAATGGGCTCGTCATTTTTGAGATCCAGGTATGCGCGGGCAAAGGCACTTTCCTTGGCGACATCCTCCGGAGTTCGTGTACTGTCATTTTCGCCCGAACTATTCCACCATCCGACCGTCGTGTCGTTGTCGTGAGTACCGGTGTAGGCGGCGAGTTCACGAGAATAGTTGTGCGGCCGGAACGAGGGGCCTTGGGGATCCTTGCCGAACGCAAACTGCAGGATCGCCATACCGGGAAAATGAAAGCGCTCGCGAATGGCCTCGACTTCCGGTGTAATGACTCCAAGGTTCTCCGCGATAATGGGCAGTTCGCCAAATTCGCGCTCCAGCACCGCAAACAATTCGGCGCCTGGCCCTTTCACCCAACGGCCATGGATCGCGGTGGTCTCGTTTCCTGGAATTTCCCAGTGCGCCTCGAATCCACGGAAGTGGTCAATGCGCACGGCATCATACAAATTCATCGCCGCGCGATAGCGTTCAATCCACCAACGGTAGCCGTTTTCCCGCAAACGATCCCAACGGTAAATTGGGTTGCCCCAGCACTGCCCGGTGGCACTGAAATAGTCCGGAGGCACGCCGGCAATTACGATCGGCTCCCCTTGCGGAGTGAGACAGAAATATTGTGGATTCGTCCACACATCGGCGCTGTCGAGAGCGACGTAGATGGGGATATCACCGACAACACGAATTCCCGCGTGATGCGCGTAGGTACGGAGTGCCTGCCATTGCCGGAAAAACTCGAATTGCCAGTACTGCATGGCTAAAACAGAATCCCTCAGCCGCTCGCGTGCAGCCGCGAGTGCGACTGGTTGACGATGCGCGATCTCAGGCGCCCAGCGGTTCCAGGCAGCGCCGCCTTGTTCTTCCTTACACGCCATGAACAATGCGAATTCAGGAAGCCAGCCGGAGTTAGCCGCACAGAATTGGTCGAACGCTTGCTTGTCTTTGCTGGTATCGCTGAGGAATCGCTGCGCCGCTTTTTTCAAAAGAGACGTTTTCCAGGGAATAACGCTCCCAAATTCGACGTGGTCCTCTGGGAAATCCGGTTCATTTATAAAATCCGAAGCTTCTAGAGCGCCTTGTTCACGCAATTTCTCCAGGCTGATCAGGAGATGGTTTCCCGCGTGTGCCGAAAAAGATTGGAAAGGAGAGTCGCCGTAGCCAGTCGGGTTTAGGGGCAGCACTTGCCAAAGCTTTTGACCGGCATTCTTCAAGAAATCAACGAAGGCGAATGCCTCGGATCCAAATTCGCCAATGCCGTGAGGCCCGGGCAAGCAGGTGGGATGAAGCAGAATTCCGCTGGAACGAGGAAATCTCATACGTGCATGATGAGTAAGAATAACGCAAACAACGGAAGCACCGCATAGCCATCGCGTGTCGGCTGCAAGCTTGGGTGAGAGTTTGAAGAAAGTCTCCCCTCTTCGCTGTATTGCAATCGGCGCATGCAGGCTCAAGATGATGATTACGTACCAGACTATGCAGGAGCGAAGTCATGAAATTCATGTCGGCAAATCTCGACAATCTCAGGAAACTTTATGTGGATGAACTGCAACACCTCCACTCTGCTGAAACCCAAATCACAAAAGCCCTGCCGAAGATGATCGAAAAGGCGAGCGATCCTCAACTGAAACAAGCTCTGGAGACCCATCTCCAGGAGACCCGCGGACATGTAGCGCGTCTCGAACAGATATTGCAGAACTCGGTGGGTGAAGTGGATTCGAAAAAATGTAAAGGAATCGCTGCTCTGATCGGTGAGGGAGAAGATGTGATCACTGATGCCAGCGACGAGGCAGTCCGCGACGCCGGCATCATCGCAGCGGCACAGAAAGTTGAGCACTACGAAATGGCGTCGTATGGGACCGTACGTACGTTTGCTGAAATTCTGGGACAGACCCAAGAGGCGGACCTGCTGGAAAGAACGCTGGATGAAGAAAAGCACGCGGACGCCGTTCTGACGCAAATATCCGACTCCGCAAATACGCGCGCGGATAAGGCAGCTTAAGTCAGCCTGAAAGGCTACACCGATTGCAGGTTGCGGGCTCGCTGGATGCGGTGAAAGTGTAGACCGAGTTCTCAGCGAGCCCAATCATTTTGCACTCCGGTTGAAACGGGCCGGTCCTCCCCGTAAGGCTCTCCTCTGGCATGCTGCTTGGTGCCGTTAACAAGGTCAGCGTATATCGTGTTGCGATGTATGTAGAAAGGAAGAGGTTGCACGTGGCGGACGCTCCCCCCCCCGTTGTCCCGTAACCTTTCTGAGAGAACGGCAGGATTATTAGTCACTTTCCCGCCAACACCTTTTCTGCTTGGGGCATCACACCGCTCGCATTGAGTTCGTCAAACTGTAAGCGAGGAGCCTTGACAACTCCAACTCAACGTTGGCTGCGCCATTCTTTTCTTCTTGCTCTATTGGTCATTTTCATCGCTGGCTACACCGAAGTGCCGGACGCTGTGGCGCAAGACGCCATGCTGCAGCCCCAAACTGAGAAGAACTATCAGCCTCATCCTTATCAGAGCAAACTTGAGCCGGATGACGGGCAATGGATCCGTCCCGCCAAAGATTACGCAAGCACGCGCTACAGCAGCCTCGATCAGATCACCACGAGCAACGTTAAGAATCTTAAGCTCGCATTCACATTCTCGACCGGAATGACACGCGGCCATGAAGCCGCGCCCCTGGTTGTAAACAACACGATGTACATCGTGACACCGTTTCCCAACAGCCTTTACGCGTTGGATCTGACCAAGCCCGGCGCACCTATGAAGTGGGTGTACCAGCCCCTGCCTACGCCCGCCTCACAGGGCGTAGCTTGTTGCGACGTGGTGAATCGGGGGGCTTCCTACGATGACGGCAAGATCTTCTACAACACCTTGGACGATCAGACAGTGGCGGTGGACGCCAATACTGGAAAGCAAGTCTGGAAGACACAGATCGGGGACATCAACAAGGGCGAGAGCATCACGATGGCTCCGATCATCGCCAAAGGAAAAGTATTAGTTGGCAATAGCGGCGGGGAATTCGGGATTCGCGGCTGGCTTACCGCTCTCGATGAAAAAACCGGGAAGATCGCATGGCGGGCGTACAGCGCCGGGCCCGACAAAGATGTTCTGATCGGACCGAAGTTCAAGCCATTCTATCCCCAGGATCGCGGCCAGGATCTCGGCGTGAAGACTTGGCCGCCGGATGCGTGGAAAATCGGTGGCGCAGGCGTTTGGGGATGGATCTCGTACGATCCGCAACTTAATCTGATTTACTACGGGACCGCGAACCCGGGCCCGTGGGACGCTGAGGCTCGCCCGGGAGATAACAAATTCGCGTCCGGTATCTTCGCGCGAGATGTAGACACTGGCGAGGCGGTCTGGTTTTACCAGTACAGCCCCCACGATCTCTACGACTACGACGCAGTCAACGAAAATATCCTGCTTGATCTTCCGATCAAGGGACAGACACGCAAAGTTCTTGTTCATCCGGATCGCAATGGCTATGTGTACGTGATGGATCGGACGACTGGCGAGGTGTTGTCCGCCAGTCCCTTCGCACCCATCACGACCAGCCGTGGCGTGGATTTGAAAACCGGCCTCTTGCAGTACGTAGAAGAAAAGCGTCCGATGACAGGCAAGGTTGTTCGCAATCTGTGCCCGACAGCACCGGGCGCGAAAGACTGGCAGCCGTCGGCGTTCTCCCCTCGCACCGGGTTGGTCTATATTCCGCACAACAACCTTTGCATGGATGAAGAAGACGTGACGGCGAATTACATTGCCGGCACACCTTACGTCGGCGCCAACGTCCGCATGTATGACGCTCCCGGTGGATATGGCGGAGCTTTTACCGCCTGGGATCCCATCGAGGGAAAAGTTGTGTGGTCCAATCCGGATCACTTCCCGGTGTGGAGCGGGGCCCTGGCAACTGCGGGCGATGTCGTGTTCTACGGAACCTTGGACGGCTGGTTCAAGGCTGTCGATGCGCATAACGGTTCGCTGCTGTGGCAATTCAAGACGGGGTCAGGAATTATCGGCCAGCCTGTCAGTTATAAAGGCCCGGACGGCAAGCAATACGTCGCGATTCTGTCAGGCGTAGGCGGATGGGCTGGAGCCATCGTCGCCGGAGGGTTGGATCCCCGGGATGAATCCGCAGCTCTTGGTTTTGCCGGAGTCATGAAAGACCTGCCGAAGTACACGACTAAGGGAGGAATGCTGTATGTTTTTGCCCTTCCTTAAACCTGCTGCACTCGCGACTATTTTGTTGCTGATCGCAGGGGTGGCAACCGCCCAGAGTCGTGAACTTCGACTTTGCGCTGATCCCGACAACATGCCGTTCTCCAATATCCAGCAGCGGGGATTCGAGAACCGTATCGCAGAGTTGGTCGCGGCAGATTTGGGTGCGCACCTCACCTACGTTTGGCAACGGATGGGCCGCGGCTTCGTTCGCGAATATCTGGATAAATCGCAATGCGATTTTGTGGTAGGAATTCCCACCAACTTCCGGCCGCTGCTCACAACGCGGCCTTATTACAGGTCAACCTATGTTTTTGTAGTTCCCAGCGGGAGAAGCGGGAGAAACTGAAATCGATTTCGTTCGATTCACCCGAACTGCATGGACTGAAGATCGCTGTCCAGGTTCTGGATGAGAACTACACTCCGCCAGGCACCGCTCTCGCGCGCCGTGGACTGCAAAGTGAGATCGTGGGATTCGATACGACCGGGAAAAGCGCGGAGTCCATCATTCGCGCCGTGGCGCAACATCAAGTCGACATGGCAGTGGTCTGGGGCCCCCTCGCTGGCTACTTTGCCAAGCGCTACGACGGCGAGTTGAAGCTACTTCCTGTTGAACCACAAGTCGATCCTCCGGGATTGCCATTTACGTTTTCGATCTCGATGGGCGTTCGCAAGGGGAACATTGCTCTGCGCGACGAACTGGAACATGTGCTAGCCGAACGGCAGCAGGAGATCCAGAAAGTTCTCTCGGAATATGGGGTGCCAGAACTACCGGCAGGTGCGCCGGAAGGCGGCAGTAGAGGCGAGTAATGCGCAGCAATCTCCAACTCGGGCTTACACTCGGCGCCTTTGCCGTGGTTGCGGTGCTGATGTCGTGCTCGAGGGAAACCAGGATCTTCCGCCAGCCCCCGCCTGCCAACCAGACCTTCAACACTGTACAGGTTAGCGGGTTGAATCCGGGCGCGAACTCAATTCCCACACCACCGCCGGGGAACATGTACCAGGAAAGCGCGTACGCAGTTTCTGAGGGCCAGAAGCTCTACGAGCAGTACAACTGCGTCGGATGCCATGCGCACGGCGGCGGTGGCATTGGCCCGCCGCTGATGGACAACAATTGGATCTACGGCAGCGAAGCCGGTAACGTTTTCACAACGATCATGCAGGGCAGACCCAACGGAATGCCTTCCTTCCGGAATCGCATTCCCGAATACCAGGTTTGGGAGATCGCAGCCTACGTTCGCTCTATGGCCGGACTGCTCCCGAAAGGGGTTTCACCTGGGCGGCCGGACCACATGAGAGTGAAACCGTCCGAGTCTTCGACACCGCCCCAGAAACCTACCGGAATCACCGGTTCGCCGGAGCAGCATCAATGATGCCGCACTGGTTTCTGCTCGCCCAGGCGATGCCGCTGGATCCGGGCAGCCATAGCATTCTGCATCCTGCAGCGCCGCAGGGCGGCCATATCGAATGGCTTTACTGGGTAATCTTCTGGATCTGTTTTGTCGTGTACGTGTTGATGATCATTGCGTACACCCGAGCGACCGCGAAGTCGAAGTCTGACGCCGTCTATCCCTTGCCGGTTTTCGAAGATAAAGAAGGAGATCAGCGCGCGAAGTGGGCTGTCGGAACAGCGGTGGCGGTTACAGTCCTGACCTTGTTTGTTGTGTTGGTCCTGAGTGTTGTAACCGGTAAGAAAGCAGCGGGACTGAGTTCAAAGAATCCTGTCACCATTCAGATCATTGGCCGCCAGTGGTGGTGGGAAGTCGTGTATCCAAATTCGCAAGCCGATCAGACTGTTACGACGGCAAACGAGATTCACGTTCCCGTGAACACACCTGTGGTGGTGCTCACCAGTTCCAGCGACGTCATCCACAGTTTCTGGGCGCCAAACATCACGGGAAAACGCGATCTTCTTCCGGGGTACTCCTCAGCTTTCTGGTTCAACATCCAACAGCCTGGTATTTATCGCGGGCAATGCGCGGAGTTCTGCGGCCTGCAGCATGCGCACATGGGATTTTCCATCATTGCGCAGTCGGTGGACGATTTTCAGGCATGGGAACAGCAGCAACTGAAGCCGGCCGCCGAACCGAGCAATGACGAAACCAGTCGCGGGCGCGCGGTCTTTCTGACCCACGCCTGCCTGATGTGTCACACCATTCGCGGCACCGACGCCGGCTCACACTTCGGTCCGGACCTGACTCACCTGGCGAGCCGCAACATGATTGCCGCCGAGACTCTGCCTAACACTCGCGGTGCTCTTGCCGGCTGGATTCTTGATCCGCAGCGCATCAAGCCGGGGGCTGAAATGGCTCCGAATTCCCTGGCACCCGACGATCTGCAGGCTCTGCTTGCATATTTGCAAACTTTGCAATGAGGAACCGTGGCGCTTACTGAACCGATTACCGCGAACGACAAGGATCTGCAAGATTCTGAGCTAGGCTCGCGGCTTGCCAGAACCTGGTACCAGCCGAGCGGCATTTGGGGATGGCTCAGCAACACGCATCACACTGCTGTGGGCAAGCGCTTCATGGTGACTTCGTTCATTTTCTTTCTGCTGGGCGGAGTGTTGGCCGCGCTCATGCGCATGCAACTGATCAAGCCCGAGAACTCTTTCTTGGGGCCTGATCAGTACAACCAGATCTTCACCATGCATGGCAGCACGATGATTTTCCTGTTTGCCGTACCCATGATGTTTCAGGGATTCGGAGTGTACGTGGTCCCGCTCATGTGCGGTGCGCGGAATATCGCCTTCCCGCGACTGAATCTTTTCAGCTACTACATGTATGTGGGTGGCGCATTGGTCCTGTGGGGAGGATTGCTCAGCAACACCGGACCGGATGTCGGATGGTTCGCGTACGTGCCATTGTCAGGCCCGCAATACGACCCTGGACACCGGGCGGACATCTGGGCGCAAATGATTACGTTTACGGAAGTCTCTGCGCTCGGCGTGGCAGTCTGCCTTGCGACGACAATCCTTCGTTATCGCGCGCCCGGCATGACGCTGAATCGTATGCCGATTCTGCTGTGGGAAAAGCTGACGATTTCTTTCATGGTCATCTTCGCCATGCCTGCGGTGATGGTCGCCAGCACCCTGCTGCTGCTGGATCGGTTAGTGGGTACGCACTTCTTCAATCCCGCTGAAGGTGGCGACGTTCTTCTCTACCAGCATCTATTCTGGTTTTTCGGGCATCCCGAGGTCTACATCATCTTCCTGCCCGGCGCCGCGATTGTGTCAACCCTCGTTTCATGTTTCTCCCGGCGCCGTATTTTTGGGTACACGCCGATCGTGGTTTCGGTGGTCGCAACCGGTTTCATCGGCTTTGGGGTTTGGGTGCATCACATGTTCGCCACGGGCCTGCCTCAGTTAAGCGAGAGCTTCTTCACGGCTGCGAGCTTAATGATCGTGATTCCCACTGGGGTTCAGTTCTTCTGCTGGGTGGCCACCCTGTGGCACAGCCATTTGCAACTGCGAATGCCGATGCTGTGGATTTTGGGGTTTCTGTTCGTGTTTCTGATCGGCGGCTTGTCGGGAGTCATGCTGGCCTCTGTGCCTGTGGATACGCAAGTACACGATACCTACTTCATCGTGGCGCACTTCCATTATGTACTGATTGGCGGCGCGGTCTTCCCGATGTTTGGCGGATTGTACTTCTGGTTCCCGAAAATGACTGGGAGAATGCCAAGCGAGATGTTGGGCAAGTGGCATTTCTGGTTATTCTTCATCGGCTTTAACCTGACGTTCTTCACCATGCATTTCCTGGGACTGCATGGAATGACACGTCGTGTTTACACGTATCTTCCGGACATGCACTGGCAATACCTGAACACGATAGCCACAACTGGTGTCGCGTTCATGACGGCGGGAATCCTCGTCTTCATCGCCAACGTGTTGCGCAGCCGGCGACTGGGCGAAAGAGCCGGCAACAATCCTTGGGGAGACAGCGGCCTTGAGTGGGGCACTTCATCGCCGCCGCCCTCCTATAACTTTTTGCATGCGCCAACCGTGAATGGGCGTGATGCTCTTTGGGACGCGGCTCCTGACCAGCCTGTCGTGGTCGGGTTGCGCGATGATATTCGCGAGGTTCTCGTCACGCACAGTCTGGACAGTAATCCGCAGCACAAGGACGAGGATCCGGGTCCGAGCATCTGGCCTTTTCTTGCGTCTGTGGCCGTCTCTATCACCTTTGTCGGATCCATTTTCACTCCCTGGGCGGTGCCGTATGGAGCGCCGCTGGTGATCATCACTTTGATCGGTTGGTTGTGGCCGCACGGACACTCTCCCGCTCCGCTTCCGCAGAGGGCAACATGGAGTCGTTGAGGGAGCCAATTCGCCCCATGACGCTCGACGTTTCGGACCTGCCGAGCGTCGCCTTCGGCCGCTCCAATACAACCTGGCTCGCGAACATTTTCTACATGACCATCGAGGGCACGATGTTTGCCCTCATGTTTGCAAGCTATTTTTATTTGCGCACCCGCGTGCAGGAATGGCCGCCGGGACATTTTGCGCCTGACCTCCGCTACGGAGTCGCCAACGTAATTATCTTTGTGCTGAGCGTAATCCCGGCGCGATGGGTACAAAAAGTTGCGCCCTCCGGCGACCGGCGCGCAATCAGGAACGGACTCGCATTGCTCGCGGCGTTCGCCGTCGTAGCCACAATCATTCGAGTCTTTGAGTTCACGACGTTGAACTGCCGCTGGTCCGATGATGCGTACTCCTCGACACTGTGGGTTCTGATCGGAATGCACGCGGGACATCTGGTCACGGAGTTGATCGAGACGCTTGTAATCCTGGCGGTCGCGTTCACTCCGAAGATGGAAGGCACACGGCTTGCCGACGCGGCCATCAACTCCGATTACTGGTACTTCGTCGTCGTCACTGGTTTGCTGAACTTCGTATTCATCTACGTACTACCCCGAGTTGTCTGAGGGATTGCATGACCAGCCAGAAGCCCATCGTTGAAGCCGGTAAGACGCCAGTCGGAATCTGGTGGAGTCTGGTCGCCGGTTTCGCCGCGTGGGGCATTGATCTTGGCCTCAGCTACTTGCTCGAGCAGCACAGTTGCTCCACTGGACATTACTACGTGCTGCACACGATCTCATTTGTGTGCTTTGTGATCGCGATCAGCGGCTTTGCTTTTGGATTCATGGAAATGAGGCGCTTTCCGCACGAGTCAAAAGAAGAAGGTGGGAGGAGTTTGGATCGTGCCCATTTTCAAGCGCTCATCGGCATGATCTTCAGCTTATCTTTCGCGGTCATCATTATCGCAGGATCGATTCCGCGATGGATTCTGAGTCCTTGTGAGTGAATGGCTTTGACGCACCGGTTCAAACTCGTCTGGCTCGGTATAGCCACTATCACGCCAATTCACGCCTGGGCGGAATCTGAACCAACCGGCCGTGTCGGTGGATGGACCTGGCCGCCGCTCGTCGTCCTCCTGCTGCTGCTCACCGCGGCCCTCTACATCGCAGGTATAACCAAGATGTACGGCACCAGCGCACGAGTGAGCATCCGGTGGCACTTGGTGGCCTATTTCGCTCTGGGCTGGACTTCACTGCTCCTTGCGCTCGATTCCCCAATCCATGAAATCGGGGAACAACTCTTCTGGGTGCACATGACCCAGCATGAGATTCTTATGCTGGTTTCCGCGCCCCTGCTGGTGCTCAGCCGACCCCTGGTTCCCTTCTTATACGCATTCTTGCCGTCAGCGCGGCAGCGTCTGGGGGCGATCAGCCACACGCGTGCGTTTAGCGCAATGTGGCGATCGATCTCCGCACCCGTATCTGCGTGGTTGATTTCAGCGCTGGCATTGTGGCTCTGGCATGCTCCCTGGCTTTTCGCACGAGCAATCGAAAATGACTGGATCCACGCGGCACAGCACGCAACATTTTTCCTGACAGCGCTCTTGTTTTGGTGGCCCCTGGCCAATGGCGCACCAGTGATGGGTTATGGCGGAGCGCTCGTCTACGTTTTCACCACGGCGGTGCACACCAGCATTCTCGGCGCTTTACTCACCTTCGCACGCACGCCCTGGTATGCACCGTACTTGAACACGGCGCCTCTGTGGAATCTCACGGCGCTGGAAGATCAACAACTCGGAGGCCTCATCATGTGGATCCCTGCAGGAACCCTTTTACTGGCAGCTTTCCTGATTCTTCTCGTGAAATGGATGAAGCATTCGCAAGAGCGCTGGCAGTACACGCGCATGGCGCAACTTTCTGGTTTACCGGTTGGAAATGTGAAATGAGATCTGCACTTCTCATAGCCGTCGCGATTGCGGGCCTGTTGTCAGGGGGCTGCGACAACCTGAGCGAGAGACGGGTGAAGGACGCCGCCGTGCTAACGAATGGCGGCGACGCGCGCGTGGGTAGAGTGGAAATTCGCAAATACGGCTGTAATGCCTGCCATGAAATTTCAGGGGTTCCCGGAGCGCGCGGCTTGATCGGTCCTCCGCTCACGAACATCGCGGAGCGCTATTACATCGCTGGCGAGTTGACGAACACGCCCGATAATCTCATGTCATGGATTCAGCATCCGCACCAGATCGAGCCCCACACGTTGATGCCGGATATGGGCGTCAGTGAGCAGGACAGCCGCGACATCGCCGCTTATTTATATGCACAGAGATAATCGCCAGGAGATAACCATGCACGTAAACCATTGGCATCGAGCAATTGTCCTAGCACTTTTCATTGCTGGCTCGGTCGTAGTGTTTGCTCAGAATCCCTCGGATTGCTCCAAGGTTCCCGACCACAGCAAACTGAAAGCCGCATTGACCGGAGCGGTGAAAGAGGGCAAGGGTAAGAACGGGGGATTGGGTAATCAGGAGTGGGGCACGGTCGTGAATCGCGACGGCATTGTCTGCGCGGTCGTCTTTACGGGTCCAAATCGGGGCGCAGAATGGCCGGGGAGTCGCTTGATTTCCGCAGAAAAAGCGAACACCGCAAACGCTTTCAGCACCGACAACTTCGCAATCTCGACGGGAAACGTATACGCTGCGGCGCAGCCGGGCAATTCTCTTTATAGCATCGTTACGGGTCCGAACCCCAACACCGCCTTCGCGGGTAGCCCGGATAAGTTCGGAAAGCCCGACGATCCTCTGGTAGGAAAGCCAATCGGTGGCGTCATCGTCTTCGGCGGAGGCCTCGCCCTCTACGACAAATCCGGTCACATTGTCGGAGCTCTGGGCGTCAGCGGTGACACGTCATGTGCCGACCATGTCGTGGCTTGGAAAACTCGCCACAGCCTTGGCCTCGACAATGTCCCGATGGGCGTTGCGCCCGGCCCGAGTGACAATCTCATCTTCGACATCCAGCAAGGTGCCAGCAGCAGCGGCTTCGGCCACCCCACCTGCAAAGGCGGTGAGCCAAGCGAGGACATCATCAAGAAGCTGACTGACACGATGCCGGTGGGACCGCACCGCTAGCCTCAAGCGCGAGTCCGTTACTCACGGACTGCGATAATCAGATCTATCACTCCGCATGGTCGCGTCTCGCTAGCCAGGTAATTGCTGTTCGTTTCTCACGGAACGGAATGGTCATCTCCGAGATATTGAAACGTTTCACTATCGGGAATAGAGTGCCAAGCATGAGGAAGTTCCTCTTCTTCCTCGTTTCTTAATGCAGGAGGAAACTCCCGATGTCTCGGCACTTTTACTCGCGCACTCTTATCATTTGTGCTTTCCTCAGTCTCGCAGCCCACGGGCAAACCATTTCAGTCGACGCCACGCCCAGCCATATGCGGAAATCCTTCGTGCCGAATCAGGCGCTGGGTGCGGGAATCGACCGCATGAACCAGACAATTCATCGATGAGACCTTCGTCAAGCCTGTGATCGACCGCGTCCTGGAAGCAGGATGGGGTCCAGTGAGCTACCGTCAGAACACGGAACTCTACACAGAAGCCTGGCACTGGAATCCAACCGGCACATGGAGCGACTCCTCGGGCAAAGGATATTTTGTGGGCAGCTCAAATCCCACGGAAATGATCCGCTACAGTTACGGATATCCGCTGCCCCATCGCGGCGTGACCCGCGACGATGGGACTGAGACCGTCAGTTACTCGCGGCTCACTGATGGCGATTCCCGTACCTACTGGAAGAGCAATCCCTATCTTTCGCACGAGTTCACCGGGGAAGATGACTCCCGGAATCCGCAATGGGTCTTCTTCGATTTGGCCAATGTTCAAAGCGTGGAAGCCATCCGCATCGCGTGGGGCGATCCGTACGCCCGCCAGTATGCTGTGCAATTCTTCACCGGGGAAGATCCGATCCGCGCGCCCACTAAAGGGGTCTGGCAGAAGTTCCCATTCGGCCTCATCCAGGAGGGAAAGGGAGGAAGCGCGACCATCCGCCTCGCTTCCGCCCCAGTTCCCGTTCGCTGGGTTCGCATCTGGATGACTCAGTCTTCCAACACGTGCGATGATCACGGGTCATCCGATCGCAGGAACTGCGTAGGCTATGCGATTCGTGAACTGTACATGGGCACGCTGGGGCCTGCGGGAGAGCTTCACGACATCTTGCGCCACACTCCAGATCAGGATCAGACGCCGACCTACTGCTCGTCCGTCGATCCGTGGCATGAGGCCTCCGATATCGACAAGAGCGGGCGCGCGCAGGTCGGCTTCGATCTCTTCTACACTGCGGGATACACTCGCGGCTTGCCGGCGATGGTCCCGATCGCTCTCATCTACAGCACCCCTGAGGACGCGGCCGCCCAGATCAGTTATCTGAAGAAACGCAACTATCCGATTTCGTACATCGAGATGGGGGAAGAGCCCGACGGACATTACATGCTGCCCGAGGACTACGCCGCCCTTTACCTGCAATTCGCGACGGCGATCCACAAAGTCGATCCAACCCTTAAGCTCGGCGGACCCATCTTCACGGGCCAGAATAAGGACATTGAGGTCTGGGCGGATGCGGAAGGACGCACTTCCTGGACAGGTCGATTCATCGATTACCTGAAACGGCACAATCGACTTTCCGACCTGGCCTTCTTTTCCTTCGAGCACTATCCTTACGAACCCTGCCGTTATCAGTGGGGGAATCTGTATGACGAGCCGCAATTGGTCTCAAACATCTTGAAGGTGTGGCGCGAGGACGGCGTTCCCGACAACATCCCGATGTTCATTACGGAGAGCAATATCTCGTCCAACGCTTCGGAAGCGTCGGTCGACATCTTTGGCGCGCTTTGGCTCGCGGACTACGTGGGAGCATTCCTGACTGCCGGCGGCGACGCGATCTATTATTTTCATTACATTCCTTTCGGCGTCCATCCTGGTTGCAACAACTCCGACTCAACCTTTGGAATGTTCGCCACCGATAACAAACGTCAGATTACGCAGCCGCTATCGCAATTCTTTGCCAGCCAACTCATCAACCTGGAATGGCTGAAGCCCGGCAACGACGCTCACCAGCTTTATTCAGCGGAGAGCGACATTGAAGACAGCGCCGGTCACAAGCTGGTGACCGCGTACGCCGTCAGGCGGCCCGACAAGCAATGGGCATTGTTGATCGTCAACCGAGACCAGGAGAACCCGCACACAGTAAAGATCAACTTCCATGATGCGGAGACTAGGCGGGATACTTCGTTTGCGGGCCGGCTCGATAGCTTTACGTTCGGGAGTGCTCAGTATCGTTGGGACCCGCTGCGGAAGGTTGCGGATCCCGATGGGCCCCTGCTGAAAACGCAGGTAACGGCTGGCCGTGACTCCACGTTTACGCTGCCAGCCGCGTCCGTAGTGGTCCTTCGAGGCTCACTGCCCGCTCGCTGAGTCGCGAGCAGATGCGGGCGTCAGCGAGCAGTCACTGATGTTCTTTTCCGGAACCAGTTGCCGGCGGATTCTCCAGATGCACCCGGCCCGCAATCGTTAAATCGGGAATTACGAACTCGGTGAATCCGTCATGCTGGGTTGGAGCAAGAGACTTGCAGCACCCTTTTTCCGGGCTCTCATACCGGATGGAGCCGAACGATCCCTTCACCTTGACTTGGACGCGAACCGGATCTTGCGCGTAATTGATCAGCTCCAGCGTTTTCAGGCCACCGCGATTTTCCTGATAAGGTACCGCGATCGTGGTGAGTCCATTCCACAGGGTCATCAACGCGTTTTGATTCCCAATCAGCCGGCGAATGTCCTGGGCAAATGTCTCCGGATCGGAGACCGGTTCTGAGAGCTCAAGCACTTTTCCGCTCCCCACCGCATACGAGACTGCATGTTCGTTCAACTGTACAGCGCCCTGACGCTGCCATGGATACGAACCGTGTGCGTCCACCACCACGACACTCTTGCCCTGGCTTGCAAGCTGCTCGAGTTGAATCGCTAGCTCCTTTTCCGCCTTTGCGAAAACGACTACAACGTCGACGCCCTCCAGATCTTCCGACCGCAAGTTCGTCGCAAGCGAAACCTTGAATGGGATATTGTGGCGGGCCATCAGATTCAGGGCCTCATCGGACGGGTCAAGATCATCGACCACACCTGCGACATCGGCAGCGGCTTGCAAGACCTCCTGTGCCGGATGTGAATAAAATCCGGCATAGGACCGCACCTGCTTCCAAAGAGTCCAAGCCTGCGGATCACGTTGGCTGAGAGCTTTCTGTAACCCAGAATCCAACTCCAGGACCAAGTGGGCGTGAAACGCACCTGCTTCCGCTACCGCCAGCGAATAATCGGCTCCAGTGATCGTTCTTGCTGGCTGTCCAGCCGATGGAGGGTTCCACGAAAAGCTATACATCGGAACGTGCCCATTGTCCGCGCCTTGTTCAACCCTGACCAGAGCAAGGTTGCTATCAATCCACGGCTGCGCGGTCGGGCTCGATACTTCGAGCACAGCATCGCGCTTGATGATGAGGCTGCCCCTCATCTCCGGTTGCTTCCCGTCCGGATCAAGCACAAAAAACCGAAGCTTGGGATGAGCCGATCGCAAGCTAGCAAAGGCACTCAGCGCCTGCGCGCGTTCGGATTGCCGAGCATTAAGAATGATTCCCGCCCAGCCCTCGCTTTCGGCCTTGGTCGCCGCTGCTGTGGCCTGCTGTGGCAACACTTCCACAAACACGCGGTAACCTTGCTTTCGGGCCGCTTGCATTAGCGGAGAAGGCGCATCGTACGACAGCACGAGATCGCTGAGCGCCAAATCGCGGGCGGAAGGTAAAGCAGCATTCGTCCAATGTATGAAAACGCTGCTCGATGCGCACGTGGAAACCAAGACAAAGATGCCGAGAAGAGCCCTCGCAGCGATACGCCGCCGGGTTATTCGCCAATGAGGAATGATCACGCCTTCCTGCCGAAAACAATTTGTGGTCCGCTCATCACGGTCTCCAATCGCGCGTCGGGAGCAATCCAGATCGCGGAAACCTCGGCCATGCGATGAATCAGAACTCTACCTTTCGCGGGACCCAGCAGCAGCAAGGTCGTTGAAAGACTGTCGGACATCATCCCCGTTTTCGCAATGACGCTGACCGCGAACTCCGTTTGCAACGGCTGCCCTGTTCCCGGATCAATAATATGTCCCGGCGAATCCTTCCCCAGCAGTGACGGCATGGTTTGCTCGGAGGTCGACACGCTCTCATCCTTGAGCATGACCTGGGGATCAATCTTGTGAGACGGGTCTCTTAAGTGTACGAGCCACGCGCTCTGCCCGGGGGGAGCGCCCATGGCAAGCATGGTACTGCCTCCTGCATTGATCAAGGCATTGAGAATTCCCGAGCCGCGCAAGACATCGGCAGCCCTGTCTACGGCATAACCTTTGCCAATCGCGCCCAGGTCCAATTGCATGCACGGAGAGCGAAAACTGATTTGCTGCGGTGCGATGAATTCAATCTTCTCGTAGCCGATGCAACGTTTCACGGCTTTTTGCTGCTCCAGAGTAGGTTCCGCGTCGCCGGACAAAGCAGCCTTCCACAAATTTACTAAAGGCGCGACGGAGATATCGAACTTGCCGTCGGAGAGCTTGGAAAACTGCACCGCTGTTTCAATGACTCGGTATAAGTCGGACGGAACCGTTTCGGCGTGAAAATGCGCGAAGCGATTGAGTTTACTCAGGGCGCTTTCGGATTTGTAATTGCTGAGCTCGTCATCAACGTGAACGATCTCCTGAAAAGCTCGATCAATCGCAGTCGAGGCATGCTGCGGCGACTCGTCATATGCGGCAATTTCGAACACCGTGCCCATGATGTATCTCTTCTGATAAACGAGCACGGGGCTTGGTGAACTCTGGACGCTCGCAGCGGTGGCGAAAAACACAAATAACGCTGCTAGGCACCGCCTATTGCAGCGCATATATCTCACCGCCCAGACTCGCCACGTAGATTGTGTCGCCGGCCAGCACAGGAACCGATTGCAGTGATCCCCCGAGAGCCGCTCTCCACACCAGCTTGCCGGTCGCGACATCAAAAGCCAGGGTTCCTCCCGACTGGATACAGACAATGTCCTCGCCAATCACCGGAGGCGCTGTGACCAGCTCGCCCGCCGCCGCTTTCCATCGCAGATGTCCGGTCTGAGTCTCGAGCGCATAAAGAAAGCCGTCCTTGCTGCCGAAAATCGTGACATCTCCCGAAACGGCCGGGGAAGACGCTATGCCCAGACCGGTCTCGTACTTCCAGCGAACTTCGCCGGTGTTGGCGTCCATGCCGTAAAAGAAAAAATCTTCAGACCCGATCAGGACCAGGCCTCCTGCAACCGCCGGGGACGAGTCGATGCCATTGCCCGTAGGAGTGCTCCAGAGTACTTTTCCGGAACCCGATTCGAGGCAATAAACTCTTGCATCGCCGCAGCCAACATACAGGTGCTGCTCAGTTGCATAAATCGTGGAGTAGATTCTGCCGCCGAGTTCCTGAACCCACCGCGTGCGCCCGCTGGCCGCATCGACTGCATAAACTTTCGCATCCGCGCTTCCGAAAAACACAACCCCGTTACAAGTCACGGGTGAGGCCCAAACTTCCGCGCCCGCAGTTGTCTCCCAAACTTTCGTTCCGGCATGGCGATCCACGGCATACACCTTTCCGTCGTCGCACCCGAATAGCACTCGGTCGGCGCAAAGCGAAGGAGTGGAATGAACCTGCGCCTCGGCACGGAATTTCCACTTTGCAAGGCCAGTGACGGCATCGATCGCGTGCAGCATTCCGTTGACCGACGTCATGAATAAAATGCCCTCGAAGAGAATGGGCGAAGACCGCGCGGAGCCACCCGCGCGATATTGCCACAGGGCTCGTTCGGGCGCGTGGACTGCCCGTTGCGCCTGCCCTCCGGTGCGCGCATTATCTTTGAGCAAGGTGGGCCAGTCTGCGGAATGTGAGCGCGGGGCGGTTTCTTTCTTCATCAACTCAGGCCGCGAGACGACGGTGATCGATCTGCTTCAGGTCGGAGACACCTAAGCCGAGCTTCCCGGCTGCCGCGACGTGTCCTGGCTGGCGGAAAAATAAATTCTTCGAAGCGTCATGATAGAACTCTTCGCTATTGCTGGTGATGCTCTTGGGATCCTGCTGCCACAATGATGGGGCTCCCTTGTCCTGACGCTTCTTTTCAATCGCCTCCAGTTCGACGGTATCCATCGCCACCGGGTCGGTTGACACCAGCAGAATGCCGCTCTGGTCGATGAAGTCCTGAACCTGGGTGAGCGGGCCGCCGTGCCATACCTGTCTCATGCCGTCCATGATGTGCAGCACAGATTTCGAACGTAAGGGCTCTACCGTGCACATTAGCCCGATCACCGGATTCGTGAACGTATACGGAGCGCGATGGGTACGCGCAACATTGTTGAATGTACCGTATGCCAGATTCTTGAGCGCCCCAGTAACGCCGGACGCCGAGTGGTCCTTCATCGTGGGCACGTTGATGATTTTCGTCACCTCGTGCGTGACTATGTTCGCCATGTAAGAGCGAGTTTCCCACTCTCCAAAGAAATTGGCGTCGCAGTAGACGTTCGGTTCGTACTCGCCGCCGGCCGCGAATGCCTCCTGAATTCCGACAATTCGAATACCGGGAGGCAGCAGCGCCTGGTAGCTGCCGATATCGATCTCGTACGAGTAGCGGTCGTAAACGACAATGTTGCGCGCAGGAACCCCGACCGATTGCACCGCGCTGATGATCTCGCGCACGATCTCTGGAGAGGAGCAGCACGCAGGCGCACCCGAAGGATTAATCTTGATTCCAACAATATCTTTCGGCTCAACGAACTTGGCCCACGCCGCGCCGCCGGAACTCTCCCCCGTCAGTTCTCTCATCGCCTGTTCCAGCAAGCGGCGCACCACGGGTTGGGAAACGCGGTTGTGTACGATGGCGGCGGGATCGCGAACCTCGACCACTCTCCCCGGAAAGAGCCCCGGCAGCCCAAGGGGTGAAGGTTTGTAGCCCGGCAGTCCGTGTAGTTCGATTGGCGGCACCGGGGGCTGAGCCGTATCCGCGCGCACCATAGGATCGAGACCCTCAATCAGTAGCGATGCGCTGCTGATACATCCGGCCTTTACGAAAGTACGTCGATCCATGAGTCGAGTCCCGATGCCAAGCCGAAACAGCGATCAGATTACGGCAGCCGCCATCCGTTTACAACCCCTTCTGGCAGCGATTCTCAAGGTGTGATACTGATTCTCCCCAAGTGGTGACAATCTTATTTCTACTGGATACACTTTCGCTTCGATAAAAATGAAACTCCTTATGAACAGCTGCAACCGGATACCATTGACCGTCCTCGCACTGACCGCAATCGTTCTCGCATCTCCACTACTGACGTTCTCCCAAACGTCTTCTCCGCAGCCGCCGATTGCCCCAGCGCCTATGTATGACCTGCTGCTGAAAGGCGGTCACGTGATCGACCCTGCGAATCACATCGACGAAGTCCGCGATGTCGCAATTTCTGCAGGGAAAATCGCTGCTGTGGAGAAGAACATTCCAGCCAACTTGGCCGGAAAGGTCGTGGACGTCTCAAAACTTTACGTTACGCCAGGGCTCATCGACATCCACTACCACATTGGTCATGGCGGCGCGCCGCTGAACTGGTTCACGCCTGAAGCCCGGGCTCACGCCTTGCCCTTGGGCATTCCGGCGGATCTGGCGCTGCAGGCAGGAGTGACTACGATCGTTGATGCCGGCACCGCAGGTGCAGAAACATTTCTGCAGGAAAAAGAAGAAGTAATTGACCGAGCCAGGGTGCGTGTACTCGCTTTCCTGAACATCGTCGCCGACGGCATGAACGGCGGACTCGAGCAAAGCCTCGATGAGATGGATGTGAAGCTTTGCGCCGCCACAATTAAGAAATACCCAGATCTCATCGTGGGAGTAAAAACGGCCCATTACTGGACGAACCTCCCGTGGGATGCGGAACACGTACCTTGGGCCGCAGTAGATCGCGCCATTGAATGCGGCACCGCCGCCAACGTTCCGATCATGGTGGATTTCTGGCCTCGGGAAGATAGAAGCTACGAGGATCTGATCTTGAAAAAGATGCGGCCGGGTGACATACATACCCACGTCTTCGCCCAGCAATTTCCCATCATTCTTCCCGATGGGAAACTCAATCCCGCCTTAGCGCAGGCCCGAGCCCGAGGAGTCATTTTTGACGTGGGGCATGGAAGCGGCAGCTTTTGGTTCCGCAACGCCGTACCTGCGCAGAAGCAGGGCTTTGTTCCCGATTCCATGTCCACGGATTTGCATACGGGCAATTACACGGTCGTGAGCATGACCGATGTGATGTCGAAGTTCTTAGGCATGGGGGTGCCGCTCGACGACGTCGTTCGACGCTCGACGGTGAATCCTGCGAGCGAGATTCACCGGCCGGAATTAGGCACACTATCTGTCGGCAAGGAGGCCGATATCGCCGTATTGGAACTGCTGAAGGGTCGTTTCGCTTACATCGACTGCGGCGTCGCCAGAATGGACGCGAACATCAAGCTGACGGCGCGCATGACCGTCCGCGCGGGCCGTATTTCGTATGATCCCTCCGGCCTCAGCATGGTCGAATGGGAGAAGGCGCGTCCGCAGTATTTCTTGGCGCCGGGTCTCGGAAGTTCATTGCCGGCGCGAGCGGACGATTATCCCAGAGACTGATTTCAAGCTTGTATTCCGAATGGAGTGTGTTTCTTCATAATGTTCGGAGGCATATTGTGACCGTTGCCGCATACCGCGAGCGTATTTCGGGTGTACTAAGTCGAATCTGGGACACACAAAGTGCCAACATCGAGAAAGCCTCGGCCGTCATGGCTGACTGTATCAGTCGCGGCGGTCTGGTGCATTTGTTCGGCAGCGGCCATTCCGTCCTGCCGGTGCAGGATATGTTTCCCCGATACGGTGCGTTCCCCGGATTTCGGCCACTCATGGATATGAGGCTGATGTGGACGAACGTAATCGGATCGGGCGGCGCTAAGGGCCTGCTCTGGCTCGAACGTCGCGAAGGATACGCTTCCGTCCTCTTTGAGAATGAGCCGATACGCAGCGGAGACGTCATGCTGGTCTTTTCTCATGGTGGTCTGAACGCAGCCGGAATTGAAGTACTGCAGGAAGCCAAGAAGCGCGGTCTCACGACGGTAGCAATTACATCGATGGACAATTACCAGAAGCGCGAGGCAACGCATTCCTCGGGGAAAAAACTGGCTGACGTTGCCGACCATGTGATCGACAACTGTGTTCCGGCAGAAGACGCCCTGGTGGCCATTCCGGGCTGGAAAGCGCCGGTAGCGGCGGGGTCCACCGTTTCCACGGTCACCATTGCCATGGCGATCGTGGCGCAGGTGGCCTCCGAACTTGCCTCGAAGGGGCACAACCCTCCGGTATTTGTATCGCCGAATGTGCCGGGAATTCCGGCGGACAACAATAATCAGGTGTATGAAGCTTATGAGCGCTCGCTGAAAAGATAATTTGTGAGCCAACCGCCTCGCGCCCGAATCCTCTTCCTCAGTGCTTGCGCCGGCATTCTGGTATTTGGCATTGTGTTCGCCGTTCTGGGAACTGTCTTCGGCCTGCCTGCAATGCGGGCGCGTGTGCAAATGAATCTGGCGCAGCAGGGAAATCTTTTTCTCCTGCTCTATTTCGGAATATTCTGTGCATCGCTTATCGTCGGTCCGCTCATCGATCATCTTGGTAACAAAGCAAATTTGTTGATCTCTTCCGCCATCGTGGCCGTCGCCATGCTGGGATTTGCCGCGGCGCATTCATTTTTTCTTGCATCTCTCGCTGCCCTCTTACTCGGCTTCGGCGGAGGCGGATTGAACACTTGTACCAACGTCCTCGTCTCTGACCTTTACGGCGACCAGCGCGGTCCCATGCTGAATTTGCTCGGTATCTTCTTTGGTGTCGGCGCGTTATTCGTTCCCCTGCTCGCTGCCAGCATAGAAGGACACTTCACCATCGCTCAGCTATTTGTGGTTTGCGCTGCGCTCGCTTCCGTCTGTGCGGTCGTATATGGCGCAATTTCTTTCCCGCCCGCCAGAGCTGGCCAGGCATTTTCCTGGGGTGAAGCCTTTGGGGTCGCCAAATACAAAGGAGTCTTGCTCCTGGGCTTCATTCTCTTTTTCGAGTCGGGCAATGAGGCGAGCATTGGCGGCTGGACTTCCACTTATGTCAACGGCGCTGGATATTCCCCGCGCGCTGCCACTCTGGCTTTAGCGGCGTACTGGGCAGCCCTGATGCTGGGCCGGATATTGGCCGCTCGTATGCTTCATGCATTCGCCAAGTCGAGTCTCGTAGCCTGGAGCGCAACGGTCTCGCTCATTGGCTGCGCCATTCTTCTCACGGCGCATTTGTTTTGGTTCTTCCTGCTGGGCACGGCATTGATCGGATTATCGTACGGCCCCATTTTTCCCACCACCCTGGCCATCGCAGGGGATCGCTACTCCAAGCGTGCTGGAACTGTCTTTGGATTACTGTTTTCGATCGCGCTGATTGGAGGCATGCTGCTGCCCTGGGCTGTGGGACAGGTCTCCCAACAATTCGGACTGCGCCTGGGAATGGTTGTGCCGGGCATCGGAGCAGTTGGTATCACTGTCCTGGCGGTAGTCTTCATGCTCCGCGAAAGATTGGCTGGAGAGTCGCCAGAACCCGCACGTCGGTAATTTTTGCTTTCAATGGTAGAGACGTTGCTTGCAACGTCTCTATTGCTGCAACTGAGAACATCGGAACGGAAAAGGTTTCCCAGTGAGCCAAGTATTAGCCGTCGATTTGGGTGGGACGAAGTGCTCCGCGGCACTGGTGGATCGGAACGGGCGAATTATCTCCCAACGCACCGTCGCCGTCGACCTCACTTCGCCCAATGCTCCTGTCCAGCAGATAATCCAACTTGCGAAACAACTCACCCTACCGAAACGCGCTTTTCGAGCTGCTGGAGTCGCTGTGCCGGGCCTGGTCCGTCCCAGAGGAACCGTGTGGGCGCCGAACCTGCCCGGATGGAATCGCATGCCGCTCGCCAGTCGCCTCAAACGTGCGCTCGCAATTCCGGTGGTGGTCGAGAGTGATCGCAATGCCGCCATCCTTGGAGAATCTTGGCGCGGAGCCGCGCGCGGCAAGTCGGATGCGATTGTGTTCATGATTGGAACCGGAATTGGGGCGGGCATTCTGAGCGGCGGCCGAGTTCTCAGAGGCGCACACGAACTCTCAGGTTGCGCAGGTTGGCTCACGATCACAGAGGCAAAACGAGCTGCTAGCAGCGGAATTGGAGAGCTGGAATGGCTTGCCGCTGGTCCGGCGATCGCGCGGACTGCACAGGAACGCTTAGGAGCGGGCGAAAAAAGCAGCCTTAGCCGAATAGATCTCTCAACGATTACAGCTCATGATGTCGCTGTCGCCGCGCGCAAAGGCGATCCGTTGGCCCTCGAAACCTTTCGACGCGCAGGGACCCTGCTGGGATACGGCATCGCAAATATAGTGAGTCTGCTTGACCCCCAAGTGATCGTTCTCGGCGGAGGCCTCGCCGCAGTGTCCGACCTCTATCTCGAGTCACTGCGAACTGCCATGCTCGAGCGCGCACAACCACTCTCAGCCTCGCAGGTGAAAGTCGTCGTGAGCAAGCTCGGAGATAAAGCCAACCTGCTGGGTTGCGCCCGGCTGGCCTGGGATCATGCTGGGAAACGGTTTTAACACAATAAAGGGGTGGCGCATGAACCGGCGTTCTTTTATCCAGACTGCGGGAAATGTGGCGGCGCTGTCCGTTCTTCACGGTACCGCATCAGCTCAAAACTCCGGTGCACCGGAAAAAATTCTGGCAATCGCTGCACATCCCGGCGACGGCATGTTCACAATGGGCGCGACATTGGCCCAGCAGATCGAGCGAGGCGGATCGGGTGCCCTGCTAAGCCTATCGCTCGGTGAAAAGGGAGCACCGAAGGATATTCCGGTCCAGCAGTACGGTGAAATGCAACGTGCGGCGACCGAGAAGGCAGCGCATCTGCTTGGGGCCGAGGCAACGTTCTTGAGTTATCCCGATGCCGAGATTCCATTCAATGAGGAAAGTTCTCTGCGGGTGTGCGATGTAATTCGGGAGCAAAAGCCAGACATCGTCATCACCCACTGGAGCGGCAGTTGGCACAAGGACCACCAGAATTGCCATCTCATCGTTCGCGATGCGATCTTCTACGCAGGCCTGCAAACTCTCCAACGGAGCCGGCCAGCGCATGCTGTTTCTAAAGTTTTTTATGCCGACAACTGGGAGGATGCCAGCAACTTCATTCCAGACACCTACCTCAACATCGACGCCATCTACGAAAAGTGGCTGCAGGCGTGCGACTTTTATCCGATGTGGCGGGGACAAACTGGCTTCTTCCGCTACAACGATTACTACAGCAGCCTGGCCGTAATGCGAGGATGCCTGGCCGGATTCAAGAAGGCAGTTGCGCTCATGTCCGATCCCAGCCAGCGAACCGACCGCCTGCAATCCCTCTGACGTGCGCCGTGGAGCTGGGAAGTTCGTCTACTGCGAGTTCTGCTGCTTATGAATTTCGTCGAGCCGCTTCTTTAGATAGTCGCGGTATTCCTGCTGCAGCTTCGGATCTTTCGGCGAGCCGTAGATCTCGGCAGATTTGTATTTGCCTTCGTCAAATTTCTTCTTCGTCCATTCATCGTGAATGTGAGTTTCGTCAGCGTGATCGAGAACTTCTTTCACCAGTTGCGGTGGAATGAAGTAAACGCCCTCGCGATCGCCTACCACGAGATCTCCCGGCATTACGGTTACGCCGCCGATTCGAATCGGCACGTTGATCCCGGTCAGCATCACATTCCCAATGGGGGTTGGATCGGCAGCGCGGTAATATGCCGGCATATCGATTTTCGCGATGCCGTCGAGATCGCGAATGCTGCCATCCACAACCAGCCCTCCACCATTCGTAGCCTTCATGACGTAGTAGAACAGGTTATCGCCAACAATCGTGCCGTCCACCTTCTTTCCGAATAGATCCACGACCAGCACATCGCCGGGCTGCAGCATGTCAATCGCAGTCTGATTGAAAAGATTCGGCAATCCACGCTGCTTAGCTTTGGTTTTGGCCACCTCGTCTACATCCGCCCGCAGCGGCATGAACTGCACCGTGAACGCCCGCCCCACCATGGTCTTGCCCGGATGAAGAACTTGAAATCCATCCGCATACTGGTTCTTAAAGCCTTCCACCTGCTCAAGCCCGCCCCACACTTCCTCCGACGACAAGTCTCGGGCGCGCTCGATCATGGCGTTGGGCACCTTGGGCCGGCCATCCGGAAAGCGCTCGAACGGGTTCTTAGCCGTGTAGTCAATCATTTCCTGCTTCGGAAAGGTAGACAACTGCGCCACAGGCGCAAGTGGACGCGAGCATAAACGTGGCATAAACAGCGTGGCGGCAGATTACGGCAGGCGTGAACCGGAGCATTCTCGGTCTCCCTCGGGGCTGAATTCGGAGTCGCACTTGCGGAACCAGTTTACAATTCTATTTCTTCATTCGGAGAGCCAGCGAATTCTAACGCACGTGCATACCTTGTAGCGAGAGGAGTAATCATGGCTAAGAAGAACTCCGGGCTGTGGGGACGTCGTGATGTCTTGAAAACCTCTGCCCTATGGCTGGGCGGAACTGTTATGGCTGGCGATTCGCTCGCAGCCTACCCGAAAGCGGTCAACACCAATTCCAGTCCGTCAACGCTGAAGATTACCGATATGCGCGTGGCCAACGTCGTCAAGCCCGGCCCCAGTCCCTGCCCGATCATTCGCATCGATACCAACCAGGGAGTGTATGGCCTGGGCGAGGTTCGCGACGGCGCCAGTCCGACCTACGCCCTGTTTCTGAAGAGCCGCATTGTCGGCGAGAACCCGTTAGAACTCGACAAGATTTTTCGCAAGATCAAGCAATTCGGAGGACATGCCCGCCAGGGCGGCGGAGTCTGCGCCATCGAAATGGCGCTCTGGGACATTGCCGGCAAAGGTCTATAACGCTCCCGTGTACGCGCTCGTTGGAGGCGGAAAGTTCCGAGATAAGATCCGCGTTTACGCGGATACTGTCGAATCCAAAGATCCCAAAATCTATGCCCAACGAATGAAGGAGCGCAAAGAAGTCATGGGCCTCACCTGGCTCAAGATGGATCTGGGCGTCGAGATGGTGGCGGATACTCCCGGCACCGTGACCAACCCTTCCGACATCAACCAATGGCAAGCCAACCAGCTTCCGCATCCGCTGCTAGGCATGGAGGTCACTGACAAGGGCATCGCCATGCTCGAGCAATACGTGGCCGCGGTGCGCGATGCTGTTGGGATGGAAATCCCTCTCTCGATGGATCACCTCGGCCATCTGGGAGTGAAATCAATCATCCGCCTCGGCCAAGCTTACGAGAAGTACAACCTGTCATGGATGGAAGACGTGATTCCGTGGATGTATACCGATCTGCTGAAACAAATTTCGGACCAGAGTCCCACTCCCATCCTGACGGGCGAAGACATCTACCTGAAAGAACCTTTCCGGGTGCTCTGCGAAAGCCACGCGGTGAGCAAGATTCAGCCCGACCTGGCGACGGCGGGCGGGATCCTCGAGACCCACAAGATTGGCGACATGGCGGAAGAGTTACGGCGTCCCCATGGCGTTGCATTTTGCCGGTACCCCGATCTCCTGCATGGCGAATGTTCACTGCGCGGCGGCAACGCAGAATTTCCTCGCGCTCGAGAATCATTCTCTCGACGTCCCCTGGTGGTCGTCGCTGGTTGCGGAAGGGAGCAAGTCGCCGATCGTCAATCACGGCTGGATCGACGTGCCCGACCGGCCCGGGCTCGGCGTCACGTTGAACGAGGATGTAGTCCGGCAGCACCTGGCCTCCGGAACCGGCTATTTCGAGCCCACTCCGCAGTGGGATCAGGAACGCTCATGGGACAGGCTGTGGAGCTAGGCGCTGATTCAATTGCAAATCATAATTATGGCGCACCGATGTTGCCCCGCAACACCGTCAGCGACGCGGGCGCCAGATCATATTGCGTGCCTTGCTCCGCGTTGACGACGCGAGTGGCTGGCGGGCCGTCAGGATCCGCGTGACCTTTCTTGCGATCCGGATGCCACTGGTATTGCTCGTTGCCAAAGGTAATCACTGTCAGCTCGCCGGTGAATGATGTGTCTGGCGTGCCCTCAGCCTGATGGAACAGCACGCGCAGTTTGTGCGGATGATCATGGTCCTTGTTGATGAGCATGAGCGACCACTGACCATCCGGGCGATGCAGCGCATACGCCGTCACCAGCACGTGCCCCTGCGCATCTTTGACATCGCTCGCCGCTCGATACATCAGGTGTTCGGCATCCTTCGGCTGCGCCCACTCTTGTGTGATCAGTCGAGCCGCAAAGAATTGCGACGTCGGTTCCACGATCTGATATTGATCGTCGACCATGAACATGTGATAGGTTCCCCAGCTGTTCCGGCAAGCTGGATGCGGAGGCGAATACGACAGATCGTGATAATAGTGAGTGGACTGCCCGCCCGCGCTGAGAAATCCCGCGAACGAATCCGCCAGCCACAGCGCGCCAAATATATCCACTGCAGCCTCACCTCCATGCGCATTCGTTTCGGTATCGAGGAGAGGAATACCCGGCGGCAATCCGTCGTCTCGCCAGACCTGCATGATGTGAGTGATGAGTTCCGGCTCCTGATACAGGTTCTCCCAAGGCGTTTCACAGCCTTCATACGGATAATGTTCGAACGACATGAACGACAGGTCCTGCAGGCGATTGTGGGCCTTCAGATAATCGAGAAAACGACCAAACCATGAAGTGCGCCCTTGCGCATCAGGCCAGGCCTTGATGTCTTCGGTGACTCCTTGGAACGATGGTCCCCCGAGCTTGAACCCCGGATCGACACGGTGAAGAGCGGTGGCGAACTGAAGGTAAAGAGCTCCATAGTCTTCCGGTTGCATGTACTGCCCGTCCGCCTCCTCGCCCATTTCGATGTAGGAGACAGGGTAACCGCGCTTCTTGATGTAGCTCATTTGTGCCGCCGCGTCTTCCGGTGTGCTGTAGAGCAGCGCCACGGGGACAATGGCTGGCAGCCCCCGTGTGATTCCGCTTGCGAAAAAGAGATCCAATCCTGGCTGATCCCCAGATTCCATGCGGTCAGGAGTGACATAACGATCCGCGGGCTCATGCCATGGATCGACCGAGGAGCACAACGTCAGAGTTTGCTTCTGGTCGGGAGAATGGTGCAGCATGTCCTTCACCTGACCGTGATTCATAGTCCCCAGATAAAGCTCTCGGATGCCATAGCCCACGCAATTCCGCCGGTCGGCGGACCCGTGACTGTCACATGTGTCGGACGAGCGCGTCATCCACACGCGCACGAATTTCGTGCTCACCGGCGCTGACGATAATGTGAGCGTCGCATCGCCGCCTTTTCCGTCTTTCACTGTGCCGGAAGGGAAGTCTTGCCATGCGCCCTTATCCTGCTCGTCCATGGCATCTCCCGCACCGACCCAGTACTGCACCTGAAAATCGCGTGCAAACGGTTCGGCCCACTGGATGCGGATTCCATTGACGTTCTCTTTTTTGTCTAGCGCGATGACGACCCATTGCGGATGCAGAGAGTCGCTCTCTCCCGTGAACTCGCTCGCCAGATACGGATTGCTCTTCCAGTAGCTTTCCGCATTTCCATCATCCAGGCGCGAGTAGCCGTCGAATTCCGATCCACCATTGCGCGTGAACCCACGGTGGCGCAGCGAATAGCCGTAAGAGTGGCGGATCATTTCGCCGCTGGGATTGGGGTCTCCCGTGAAATAACCTTTACCTGCGGGATCGCTCCATGTGCCCTTCGGATTCCAATGCCAGGCCTGCACGAATAGATCCGTGTTCTGGCGATAGCTGATCACTCCCCAGCCTGCAGAAAGAACCTTCTGGATTTGGTCGGGACGGAAGAATACGTCCGTGGCATTGCTGGGAACTCGATCCACGGTGGATCCCAACGCGTGCAGAGGGCTGAACTTGTTGATGACGTGGGTCGGGTTCGCGTCCACGGTTACGGTTTGGGCGAGCGCCTGCAAGCCGACGAACAAAACGCTGCCCAGAATGAATGCGGAAAGAAACTGTCCAGCTCTTTTCAATGGGGATTTCATGGTCGGCCTCTTTGCGAGTGCACAAGAGTCATACAACAGACTGCGTTCTTCCGCCATCCTCTACATGCCTCTTTTCACACCATAAAAATCCGATTCAGAATTGCGGACATCGGCGAACGCTCGCCTTGTATAATTCGCCGTTTCCAACGTTCTCCGATCGGGACTTCGCCATGCTGATTCGAGTATTCAATGACAAAGCAACGCTAGGCCATGCCGCCGCCGAGCAAGCCGCGAATGCGATTCGCCGCGCCATAGCTGATCGCGGCCAAGCCCGCATCATCGCTGCCACCGCTGCATCCCAACTCGAGTTTCTGGATGCGCTTACCAAAGCTCCCGGCATCGACTGGACCAAGGTTGAGGCCTTCCATCTCGATGAATACATCGGTCTCCCGATCACGCATCCAGGAAGCTTTCGCAAGATGCTGATGGAGCAGTTGGTCCAGAAAACGGGCATCCGGCGTTATCACTTGCTGGACGGCGACGCCGCCGATCCAGCCGCGGTGGTCCGCGAAATTGGCAAGCAGTTGGCATCGGCCCCGGTCGATATTGCATTCCTGGGCATCGGCGAAAACGGGCACATTGCCTTCAACGATCCACCCGCGGACTTCAACACGGAGGATCCTTACCTGATCGTGAACCTCGATGAAGCTTGTCGCCAGCAGCAGGTAGGCGAAGCCTGGTTCGCCAACATCTCGCAGGTACCGAAGCAGGCCATCTCGATGTCTGCTAAACAGATTCTCAAGGCAAAAGAAATTCTGGCGGTAGTTCCCGATCAGCGCAAGGCTCAAGCCATTAAGGCGTGCTTCGAAGGAGAGATCAGCCCCATGGCTCCCGCTTCGATCCTGAGGCGCCATCCCAACGCAACGGTTTATCTGGACACGAATTCGGCTTCGTTATTGAGCCCGAAAATCCAGGCCGCTCTGAAATCCAACTCACAAGTGACAGTGAGCTAGCAGCCGTCTCATGTGTGGACCTGATCCAACTCCGCCGAAGTTCTTTCTCCCGTCAACGTCTGAACTGGATCCACGGCCAGCCAACTGATCGCTCCCACCACGCACAAAACCGCCGCTACGAGGAATGACGCTGTCCAACCGTAGCGTACTGCGATCCACGGAGTCAGCGAACCGGTCAATGCTCCTCCAATCTGGGCGCCCATGTTCATGAACCCGGATACTGACCCCGCTGAAGCTCCCGCAATATCGGCTGTCACCGACCAGAACGAGCTTTGGGATAAATACAGAGCACCCGCACCACCGGCGAGCACCACACTCGCGAGCCGCACCCCCTGAACCTGCGAACCAAAAGCAATGAAGATCCCTGCCACCAGCATGGAAAATGCTGCGAGACCGCATCGGCCCAGCCGCGGTCCTCGCCATTTTGTGAGCCGATCATTGATCGTGCCGCCGATGAGGCAGCACACCAGCATCGCAAGGAACGGCAGCATGGAGTAAAACGCACTGGATTTCAGATCAAGTCCACGAACTTTCGCCAGATAGCGATAGAACCAGCTGAAGAAAATCCATGCCACATAGCCATAGCAGAAATAACTGATGGTGACTGCCCAGACGTCACGGCTCCGGATGACTCGCTTCCACGGCACAAGGAAATCAGGAGCCTTCACCGGCTGACCTGAATCGCTCGCAACGGCAAGTCCAGACTCAATCGTAGAGAGTTCCGCCGCTGACATTCGCGGGTGCTCGGCGGGATGATCGCGAGCCGTAATAAACCAGACCGCACCAGCAATGAATCCAATCACCGCGCACACCCAGAACGACGAACGCCAGCCGTAGTGAATCATCAAGTAAGTGATAAGAGGCGGGCTCAGTCCTGCTCCGGCGCCTACTCCTGCGAAGATCCAACCATTGGCAATGCCGCGCTCGCGAACCGGAATCCAACGCGCAATAAACTGGTTGGCTCCAGGGTAGATCACCGCTTCTCCCGCGCCGAGAAGAAACCGGACGGCCACGAAAAGGAACACCGCATTGCCGATCGTTGCAGGGATCATTGCGGTCAGGGCGGTAAAGATTCCCCACCACACAACTCCCGCGGTCAGTACCCGGCGAGCTCCATATCGATCTGCCAGGCGGCCCGCCAAGGTCTGAAATAGTGCATATCCCGCGACCATCGCGCTGAAGACTTTGCCCAATTCCACATCGCTGAGGTGGTAAGCCTCAGCGATTGATCCGCTTGCAATGGAGATGTTGACCCGGTCGAGAAAGGAGACCGCACTCAGGACAAACAGCCAGAAGACCAGAAACCAGCGTACGCGACTTGTGTTCGCCGAGGGCATGGTTGAGTTGCAGCGAACCGAACTACGCCGAGTGCTCGCGTAGCACGCGGGACAATTGTTCGGCCACGATCTTGTCTTCTCCTGGCTGCAGCATGAATGAGCACATGGTGAGCCCGGGACGCCCTTCGCCGCCGCCAATCACAATCGAAGGCTTGGAATTTCGGAGCATTTGCGAAACCTGCTTCGATTCCAGCGGAACTCTCGAATCCCAGGAGATCTGCATGTGAGGCACGTGATTGGCAATATCAGGAGTGAAGAACGAAGTGCTCACGCCCGGAATCTTGGTCAGTTCACCCGAGATCCGCTCCAGTCGCGCCTGCCATTCCCGGGTTAGCGCATCGTGGTCTTCTTTCAGATACAGTTCGAGCGCCTTCACCATCCCGATGATTTCTTCTTTGCCAACTTTCTGGCTGCGGCCAATGGTGTCCTCGTTCGGACTGTTGTTCAGCAGCGCATACCCGACCAGATCCTTGCGCCCAATCAGCAGTCCGGCACACTGTGGACCGCGCATGGCTTTGCCTCCGCTGAACGTGATCAGGTCGTATCCCATGTTGGCGTAATCCCACAAATGCGATACCGGGGGCGTGTCCGCCGCCGCGTCATTCATGCATGGAATGTTGTACTGCTTTCCGAGCTTGATCCATTCGTCAACTTTGATTTGCCCCGCGGCATTGGCAAAATTCGAAAAATGCATCATTGCCGTTCGATCGGTCACCGCTTGCCGCAGTTGCTCGCGCGTTTCGATCTCGACCAGCTTGATCCCGGTGTTTCTCAACTGGTGATCGAAGGGGTTCCGATGCGATTTCTGAATGATGACTTCCGATTTCATGCCGGTGAGATCGGGTATTTGGCGGATGAACGACTCGTTGTCGCCCGTGAGAATGCCCGCGAGTCCCGACTGAATGGCTGCGGCAGCACCCGAGGTCACGAGAGCCGAGTAGCCATCCGGCAACTTCAGCATCTCCGAGATGCGCTTCCCGGCGGCGACCTCCAATGCAGGAATGCTTACAAAGTGACGACCGGCCATCGCCATGACCGCCTCGAGTTCGGGACGAAGAATCGAACCCCCGAGCATAGTCATGGTCCCTTCGCAATTGATGACTGTCGGTACACCCAGCTCATCGTAGACATTCCCGGTCTGGCCGAAACCCGTGACCGCTGGATTTGCGTTGCCTTTTGCGGCGCCCGCCCAAAGTTTGCCCGGAGCGAAGATTGAGGCCGCCAGGGCCGCAGCTGTTCCCAAGAAACCGCGACGGTTCCAGTTCAATTGCAGTCCCATGACAGCCTCCTCTCTTTTACTTGTGCGCTATGGCAGCGATGCAGTTGATTTCCACAAGTGAATCTCCCGGCAGCGCGGCGACAGCGACCGTGGTGCGGGTCGGCCCACCATTGGGAAAATAACTCCCGAAGACTTTCGTCATCGCCTCCCAATGCTCAATGTTCACCAGAAACACACTAGTTTGCAGGATGGTGTCCATCGTGCCGCCGCCGATTTCAACCATCTTCTTGATTTTGTCCATCACCATCGTGGTGTGGGATTCAATCGTCCATTCCTTCTTGTCTCGCGTGTCGTGCGCGCCTTGCCCTGAAACGTAAATCAGCCCGTTGTGAATAATGACCGGCATAATGACTTCTTTTGCGCTGCCGGGTTTGCCTTCCCCATTCAGCTTCCGGATCGCGCCCTTATCCTGCGCCTTCGGTCCAGCGATACCGCGCGTAGGCGGCACCGCCGCAGCAATGCCCAGCGCTGAAAGGATGGAACCAAAACGCATCGCGAAGGTCCTTCGAGTCGAGGTAGAGTTCATGACGTGCTCCTTTCGATTTAGCAGCTATGAATTCACATGTAGAGCGGGTTACATCGCCATTTTCACAAGGCCCGTCTTGCCATTCCGATTTCTCACCGTCACCGGGGATGCGGACACAGCCGATTGATATCCCAGTTCAGTCGAGATATTCAGCCCGGCCGCTTGAATCAGCGGCGCAAGTTGCCGCAGCCTGGTTACGGGCATGCGTAAGGTCGGAGCGGTGATGCTGACGCTCGATTGCACGCTTCCGGTGTGATCCCATATCGGCGCGGCCACGCAACGAATATGCAATTCGTGCTCTTCCAGGTCACACGCATATCCGTTCTTGCGCACCCGGTACAACTCGGTCTTAAGCTCTTGGACGTTTCCTACGGAATTCGGAGTCTGTCGCTTCAAATCGATTTGCGAGATGGTCCGGTCCTGCTCTTCCGGAGACATATAGGCCAGCATCACCTTCCCCACGGCAGTACAGTGAAGCGGAACCGCTGCCCCAATCCGCGAATGAATGCGCACCGGCTCGGGAGAGTCCAGTTTCTCCACGTACACGGCCGAGAGCCCGTGCCGCACGGTGAGGTGGATGGTCTCGCGGGTCTGCTGGTTGAGTTCGCGCAGGTAGGGCAGGCTCAGGCGTCGAATATCAAGCTGCCCTACCGCTGCCTGACCAATTGAGAAGCAGGCAATGCCGAGGTGATGGGTACCTTCTCCGTCGCGGTTCAAAAAACCGGCCGTGACCAGATTTGCCAGGAAGCGATGCACCGTACTGACCGGCAGCCCGGAAAGGGCCGCCACTTGCTTTGCGGTGAGGCCCCGCGGCGACTCGCTGAAAAGGTGCAGAAGCCGCAACCCGCGCTGCAGGGCCGTGATGTCGTAGTTTCGTTTCGGACGAACCGCCATAGAAAGTCAAAAAATGAAAGTGCTGGATTATCGGATGAAAATCGATTTTTTGCAACCCGCTTACTAGAGGCGGCCAAATTTCTTCACCGCCTGCACAATGGATTTGAGCTGCTCGATGACGGAATACATGGAATGTTCTTTGTAGTCCATCTGCTGCGCCAGCGTGAGCACTGGTTGCGCCTGCGCTCTCGGAACCACAGCCACCCCGTCACTATCGGCCACTACGATGTCACCGGGATTCACCGGCACTCCATTGCAGACCAGCGGGATTTGCGCTCCTGCAAAGCGATAATGATGGACGGAAGTGGAGGGTACGATCCCCGTCGCGAAGACCGGGAATCCGATCTTTCGCAGATAGGCCACATCCCGTACCCCTCCGTCGATCACCGCGCCGGAGTAGCCCCGCGCAGCCATGGCGGTGCCCATCAATCCTCCCATGCCCGCGATGTCTTCTCCGTTCTCCACGACCATGACGTAAACTGCGTCGGCGGACCCCTCATCAATGGCCTGCAGCATCCCGCTGAGCGCTTCGGGATCTTTGTTGCCCTCGTCTTTCTTCAACTGCACGGTCCGTGCGTATCCTGCAAATTTGCTGGTGAAGATCGGTTGCATCCGATGGCTCATGTACATCTTCTTCCCCGTAATCTGCTCGAGTGCGTCGGACACGGAGGCGACTTCCACATGCCGGTATTCAGCAATCAAGTCGTGGTCACTCGAGGTGCTTGCAGGCGCTGAGTTGGATTGCGCGTCCGCGAAGCGGGCCCGGACAGCAACCGCCGAAATGGACAGCACGGCCGCAATGGCGCAGATGATGCGCTTTCTCGAGTGCGTTAGGATCATTCCATTCTCCTGGTTGTCTCTGTCCGCGGACTTTAGCATTCCAGCGCAATTTTTTAAAGTGTGCCAGGAAAATGTTGTCAGTTAAGCCATCGCGCCGTGGAATCAGACTTTCATCACGTGAAAAGATCAGCCTGCATTTTTGCAGGCACCTGCGCTCAATTGCGATAAAATGTGGCGCTTGCCTATGCCGTTGATCCGAAAAACCTCAGGTTCGTTGCTCGGCATCGTCCTCATCGTGCTGGTCTTCGGGCTCACCTTCTCGCCGGCGCAGCGAGGCACTCACTCTAAGAAGCCTGGCAGTTCCGGCGTGGTTGGTCGTAACACGTATAACAGCTCATGCGCGGCGTGCCACGGACTCGATGGCCACGGAAGCGACAAAGCCGTAAACATCGGTGCCGGCGCGGACGCACAACGTTTTTCAGACGCTCAACTGTCCGGCATCATTGCCAACGGCGTGCCCGGAACTGGCATGCCTGCATTTCGCAACCTCACTGCAACACAGGTTCAAGCGGTCGTACACTACCTCAGATCACTGCAGGGAAGAGCTGAGTCCCGAACTCTGGCCGGCGATCCCAAGGGCGGGAAGGCGCTATTCTTCGGCAAAGGCGAATGCTCGACGTGCCATACGATTTCGGGCGAAGGTGGCTTCCTCGGTCCTGACCTGTCCGCCTATGCGGCCACAGCCGAGCCAACCGCAATTCGCAACCAGATCGTCAAGACCCAGCGCACTCCCGCACCCAGTTACCGGCCGGCCGTACTGACCGCGGCGGACGGGGCACGGCTCGAAGGTTTGATTCGAAATGAAGATAACTTTTCTCTGCAGTTCCAGACGAAAGACGGCAACTTCCACCTTTTCCAGAAATCAGATCTGCGAAAAGTCGAGCGCCGTGACACTTCTTTGATGCCGACCGATTACCGCGATCGTCTTAGCTCTAGCGAACTGGATGATCTCGTCAGTTTCATCGTAAGCGTTACTCCAGACGCGAATAAGGCAGCTCCTTCTCACAAGAAAAAAGAGGAGGACGATTACGAATGAATCTTTCCCGCCTTGTCATCGCCGCCTTTTGGGTGACCTGCTTTCTCGCCGCTGCTTCGGCCCAGACACCGCGGACTTTCAAACTCGAACCTCTCTCCCCGAAGTTCACGAATATTGTTGGTCACGCAAAGCTGGAGACGGTTGCGAGCGGGTTTAGTTTCACGGAAGGTCCCATGTGGGATCCCGCGGGATTTCTATACGTCAGCGACGAGACCATCAACAAGATCTTCCGCGTTTATCCAAATGGCAAGAAGGAAGAAGTCATCGCACTCGGCGACCCCGACGGCAACACCTTCGACCGTCGCCATCGGCTCATTGATTGCGCCAGCGTCTTGCGAGCGATCATAGAGGTGACTCCGGACGGCAAATACAAGGTTCTCGCCGACCGCTTCGAAGGCAAGCGACTCAACAGTCCGAATGACGTAATCGTGGGACCGGACGGCGCACTGTACTTCACCGATCCTACCCTCGATCTCGTTGCGGGCGAGAAGCAGGAGATCGCGTTTCAGGGCGTTTTCCGATTGGACGACAGCGGAAAGCTGACCTTGCTCACCAAAGATCTGACGCAACCCAACGGGCTGGCTTTTTCTCCGGACGGCAAAAAGTTCTATGTAGACGACAGCGAGCAGCGCAATATCCGCGTGTACGATGTCGAGCCCGATACGACGCTGAGCCACGGTCGCATTTTCGGCGAAGAGCCCGGCGGCAAGAATGATGGTGTGCCGGACGGCATTAAGGTGGATAAAGACGGTAATCTATTCGTCACCGGACCCAAAGGGATATGGGTCTGGGATGCAAACGGGAATCATCTGGGAACCATCGACATGCCGGAACAGCCCGCAAACTTGACCTGGGGCGACAAGGATTACAGCACGCTCTACATCACCGCGACAACCTCAGTTTATCGGTTGCGCGTTCAGACCCGCGGTTACGTTCCGTATCTCGAGCAGTGGCCCCATCGTTGAGGCCAAGGCCCTAGGAATGCGCCGGCGGATAGCATTTTGCTAAGACTTCAGCCTCCGCCTCCAGCCAATCCTGCAAAGCGAAGCCGCTTCCTTTTCCACGTTGCTCGTACAGTTCGTATGCCCTTTTCTGAACTTCATGCTCGACAATAGTTTCCAACGGCTTCGTACGGGCAAGATCGAACAAGGTCGCGCTGTTCATCGCTCCTCCATAAATGAAGTCCACGGCACAATAGCGTCTTCTTGTAAGTTCGAAAATAGGGGAACCACCTGAGGGCACAAAAGCCCGTGTGGAAATCCGTCAAGGCGTAAATGAAAGATCATCCGGGCACGCCCGTGTAGGGGCGGACGCCTCGTCCGCCCCGAGCGAAGCGAGTGCAGAGAAGAAGAGGGAGCGAGCCGTCAGACGCGCCAGTAGTCAGGACGCCAATTTTGTACCGACTTCTTGATGTCTTTGCGCGAGAGCTTCTCGTTCAGAGCTCGTTCGGCAAGCGCGGGGAGTTCGGCATCAGAGGCAAAACGTAACCCGCACAACTGGCTTTCTGTGAATTCGGGAATGCGCACGCGCAGCCGCTCCGGTAGTAGCTGCATCAACCGCAGCCGTTCCTCCAGACGGATTACGCGATCCTGAACTCTGAGGGCGTACAGGCGAGTCTTGAACAGCCAGAGCAGAAGCGCCACCGCCAGCAGAACGATCAAGCCAGAGTGCAAGTGATCGCGAAACTCGCCTTCGCCAAGATGGGCGAAGAAATGGATCAGCGACATCACGAGTCCCAGCGCGAAGACTGGCGCCAGAAAGAAATGAAAAAGTGGATCAAAGCGCGTGTGGTTGGCAAGGCTCTGCGGCTGCTTGTCGGCCATGAAGATCTCCTTTGAACCGGAAACCGGCAGTGTAGCAGAGTTCTCCGCAACAGAGATCTTTGGATCGGCGCTGGGACGCCTGCAGATTATTTCAGGGGAAAAAATAAAGGGGTACGGATTACATTCCGTACCCCTCTCACGTCCCGCGCTAAAACGCGTGAATGGTCTCCTCAGCCGAAGACTGGTCCTGCTGCCTCAGCCTGGTCTCCTGCTTGCTCTCCGGGAGCCAATACATGATGCGAGTTCCTTGCACGCGGACTGCTGTCAGGAAGTAGCGCTCGCCGTATTTGTGAAATACCAACTGGTTGCTGGTGGGAACGTTGCGGGCATCTCCAAGCGACGTCGAGGAAAACAGCCGCACCATCTTCTCGTCGTTTCGGATCAGAATGGTGTCCGCAGCAGCGTTGGCCGCCTGCAGAACGCATTTCCCGGCTGGAACTACCCGGTCACCCACAACAAATTCAGACGGCACTTGAGTGGAAATGGAAACAGTCTGCGCGAGCTGAGCCGTTGCCAGCATCGGCATCACGATCAATGTCGCCGCGATCAACATTTGTCTTGTGTATCTCATGAATCACCTCCGAATTTGCTTGAACCCCCAAGCAGTTTCTGGATTCTCTGCTGCCCAAAGCATCGAGTCCATGGAGGCAACCTAAACCCTGCTCAATTTATCTGAAGGAGCTATAAGGATCTTGACAGCCCAGTGCTGACAGAGAAGAATTACTTAAGGTTGGGGACATGTCTCAGAAGAAGGTCCGGTTCGACCAATTCGAATTGGATTACGGGCGCTTCCAGCTTTTCCGCAAGGGCGCTCCCGTACGCCTGGAAAGCCTTCCCATGCAGCTGCTCATGCTGCTGATCGACAATCAACCCAACATTCTGACGCGCGAGCAGATTGCCGCCCAATTGTGGGGCAAGGATTTCTTCGTCGATATCGAACAGGGCATCAACACCGCAATCCGCAAAATTCGCATTGCCCTTGACGACGACTACGTCCAGCCACGTTTCGTTCGGACCGTAGTCGGCAAAGGCTACTGCTTCGTTGCCGAGATCGCCAGTGATGACGATTCGGAACAGGTCATGTTTTCCGCCGAGGAACTCGGACGCGCGGTCATGGCCGCGGCCGGTCTGGATCCCAACAATCCAGGGGGCCCCCAAGAGAGCTAGCGCGAGGCGCCAAAAGTGAGGCGAAACCGGCATCGAAGTCGCACTCAAACAGTCGCAACAAAAAACAAAGGGTTCGGATGATTCCGAACCCTTTCCCTTTTGGGTAGCCCAGATTTACTTCACGGACGCGAGCACAATCTGATCCTGCGGGGCGGTATTCTGGGCGCGCAGTTCTCGTTCCAGTTTGCTCTCGGGCAGCATGTAGACGGTTCCGTCAGCAATCTTTACTTGTGCCAGGAAGTGACGCGTTCCATATTTGTGGAACACCAGCGTGTAAGCGCCGGTAGCGGCTTTGCCTCGGTCCTCTCGGCTCAGCGCGAGCGTGCTCATGCCTGCTTTTGTATTTTGAATGGTCAATGTCGATCCGCTCATGCTGGCTCGCTGCACAATGCAGTTGCCCGCGGGAACGACTTTGTTCCATGCGACAAAATCAAAAGGCACATTGGCGGCGATTCTCTGGCTGCTTCCCAGTTGCGCGGCCGCAGCCATTGGCAGCGCCAGGACCATCAGTGCGATTGCTCTTGCGTATTTCATATTGAACCTCACGTTTCTGGGGGAACTGCACGCATCATGCCTCTGAAGGTGAAAAAGGTCCATGGAGACACTCTGAAACGATATGAATTGATCTGAAGATCTGCGCCGCGCTTGACAGGGCATTCTCTGCATACCAGAATTGCTGCTGCGAAGGTTTGGTATGCCCGGTAAAGTGCGCTTCGCCGAATTCGAGCTGGACATCGACAGGTTTCAGCTCTATCGCAATGGAGACCCTGTACGCATGGAGGGCCTTCCCTTACAGTTGCTGGTCTTTTTGGCGGAGCATTCCTGTCAAGTCGTGACGCGCGACGAAATCGCCGAAGCGCTGTGGGGCAAGAATGTCTTCGTTGATGCCGAAACCGGAATTAACACTGCGATTCGCAAGGTACGCGCGGCACTGGAGGACGATTCCGCGCAGCCCCGGTATTTACAGACAGTGGTCGGGCGAGGATACCGCTTCGTGGCTGAGATTGTCTCGGAGACATCGGAATCTGGGGAGTTTTCTGTTAGCGCCGAAGAATTCGGCCAAGCCGTCATAGCCGCCGCGGGCTTGGATCCGAAGAAGCCAAAACCGCCTCGTAAAGCTTAGGATCTATTCTCAACGACGGCAGAATCCTTTCCCGTCTGCCTGAATCCAAATTTTGCATGAAAGCCATACAAGTAAAACAACCGGGCGGTCCCGAGGTGCTGGAATTGGTCGACGTCTCCGTTCCGGAACCAAAGGCCAATGAGGCGGTGCTGAAACTAGCCGCTTCCGGCGTGAACTTCATCGATGTCTATCAACGCGAGGGCCGTTACAAAGTGCCGCTGCCGTTCGTTCTCGGACAGGAAGGCGCGGGCGTTGTGACCGCGGTCGGTTCCGACGTGACATCTGTCAAAGCCGGTGACCGCGTTGCCTGGACCGGATTGCTGGGCGGATATGCCGAGTATGCCGCAGTTGCAGCCGACCGCTTAGTGGCAATCCCTGCGGGAGTCACCGATCAGCAGGCTGCAGCAGCCATGCTGCAGGGCATGACCGCTCATTACCTGTGTCATGACACGTATCCACTGAAGCGCGGCGAGACCGCTCTCGTGCATGCCGCTGCCGGAGGTGTCGGATTACTGCTCGTGCAGATGGCTCACAACATCGGTGCGCGCGTCCTGGCGACTGTCTCGACTGACGAAAAGGCCAAATTGGCCCGTGAGGCCGGAGCCGACGAAATCATCCTTTACACGAAATCCGACTTCGAAGCCGAAACCAGGCGTCTGACGAACGGCGAGGGAGTGCATGTCGTCTACGACTCGGTTGGAAAAACCACGTTCGAGAAGGGTCTGAATGTTCTGCGTCCGCGCGGAATGATGGTCCTCTTCGGCGGATCCAGCGGGGCAGTGCCCCCCTTTGATCTCATCGCGCTTTCGCAAAAAGGATCGCTTTACGTAACCCGGCCCACCCTCGTGAATTACATTGCCACACGCGAAGAATTGATGTCTCGCTCCGGCGCGGTGTTTGCAATGATCTCATCGGGAAAACTGAAGTTAAGAATCGCACATACCTACCCGCTGGCCGAAGCGCAGCGCGCGCACCGCGATCTTGAAGGACGGAAAACTACGGGGAAGCTGCTGCTCCTGCCCTAGCGCAGCGCCCACGCACCCTTGAACTGCAGCCACGCTGTACACTAGCCAGTCGCTGCGAGTGAGGTTTGCTCCACCACACCTCGAACAACGGCGCTACCACTATGAAAGCCATTCGCGTCTCCCACATAGGTGGGCCAGAAGTTCTGGAGTTGGTTGACATCCCGGTTCCACAGCCCAAGCCTGCAGAAGCCTTGGTCAAAATCAGCTTTGCCGGTGTGAACTCCATCGATGCTCAATTTCGCGACGGCCGCCTGCGGACCGCACTGCCCTTTATTCCCGGCCACGAAGGCGCGGGCGTTGTCACTGCGGTCGGCCCGCAAGCCCGAGTCGTGACGGTCGGCGATCGCGTCGCCTGGAGCGGCACGCTCGGCTCCTACGCGGAATATCTCGCTGTCCCTGAAGAGCATCTTGTCCCCGTGCCGTCGAGCATGACCGACGAGCAATCTGCTGCCGCCATGGTGCACGGCCTTACAGCCCACTACCTGGTGAACGACGCGCACAAGTTGAAGCCCGGAGAAACCGCTTTGGTGCATGCGGCTGCTGGAGGAGTCGGCCTGCTGCTGGTGCAGATGGCCAGAGCGGCCGGAGCGCGCGTCATAGGCACTGCATCGAGCGAGGAAAAAGCTGACCTGGCACGCGAGGCGGGAGCCGATGATGTCATCGTCTTCACGAAAAAAGATTTCGAATCTGAAGTGAAGCGCCTCACCGGCGGCAAGGGTGTGGACGTCGTTTATGACGGGGTGGGGAAGGACACCTTCGAAAAGAATCTCAACGTGATGCGCCTGCGTGGCATGTTAGTGCTCTACGGTATGTCGAGCGGGCCCGTGCCTCCGGTCGATCCGGCGAAGCTCTCTGAAAAAGGATCCCTGTTTATGGCGCGAACTACGCTGGCCCATTTCACTGCGACCCGGGAAGAACTGCTCGCGCGCACCAGCGCGATGTTCGCGATGATCGCTGACGGGAAACTCAAGCTGCGGATCGCGAAAACCTACCCGCTGGCAGACGCTCCTCAGGCACATGCCGACATGGAGCACAGGAAACTCACGGGAAAGTTATTGCTGATCCCCTAATCCAAATGCTCGCGAAAACCACGTAGGGACAGCCTCTCAGGCTGTCCAGTTGGACAAAAACCCATGTAGCTTGCAGCCTCTTCTCAGGATCTGCGGCTGTAGTTCTTGGCGTACCCCGGGACTGGCCGATTCGGATCCAGTTGCGGATCGTTGATCGGAATTCCTGCCTTGATCTCCAGTGGAACTACCCCCGCCCAGGTGGGGAACGAATAATCTTCCGCATCGTCGATCGGCGGACCGCCCCGCACCTTTGCGGAATACTCTTCGATGGGCACTCGCAGTACAGACGTCGCCTTCAGTTCGCGTTCGTTCGGCTGACGCGAATCGTCCCAGCGCCCGCGAAGAATGTGCTCCGACAGGACACGCAGGGCTACAATTTTTTCTTCTGGATCGTCCACCAGCGTCGCCTTTCCCAAAACTACAACCGAGCGGTAATTCATTGAGTGATTGAAAACCGAGCGCGCCAGTACAAGTCCGTCCAGCAGCGTGACCGTAATGCACACCGGGACTCCTTCTTTCATCTGACGCAACATGCGGCTCGCGGCGGACCCGTGGATATACAGATTTGCGTCTTTGCGCCCGTACGAGGTCGGAATCACGAATGGCTGGCCATCCACGGTGAACCCAATATGGCACAAAAAGCCCTCGTCAAGAATGCGGTAAACAGTTTCGCGGTCGTACACGGCACGATCGGGCTCGCGCACCACACGGATGCGCGCGGTTGGAACTTGAGTTTCAGACATTCGCGGAACAACTCCGGCAAGCGCCAAGGATGGGTGAAAAGAAAGTTTAACATCGGCTACGTGAGCCGTTGTTACCCTAGCCACTGCGGATTCTGATAAGTTCCGTCGAAATTGTGCGTGGTCTTGTACTGCTCGAACTCCCCTTTCGCAGCCGCCGGAGCGGTCTTGGCAAGAAGACTGGACACCTCTCCCGAACTCATCGGCTTGAAACTTTTCGCCGCGCCAATCGCCTGCTGCAGGATTTCGAGAGAGTCGCATCCCGTGATCACGACGCTGGTCGGCAGATTCATGGCATAGTGCAGGCATTCCATCGGCGTTGCAGTTTTGCTATTCAGAATAATTTTGTCGCCCATCGGCTTCATGCCCAATACTCCAATGTTGTGTTTCACCAGAACGGGCAGGACTTTCTTTTCGAAACTGTCGTAGTGCGCGTCCATCACGTTCAGCGGCATCTGCACGGCATCGAAGGTGAAATCGTGGGCGAAGGCGGTGTTCAGCATTTTCAGATGAATGTCTGGACTCTTATGGCCGGTGAATCCAATGTAGCGAACCTTGCCTTGCTTCTTGGCTTCGAGCACCGCCTCCATGCCGCCGCCTTTCGCGAAGATGCGATCGGGATCGGTGTCGCGAATGACCTCGTGAAACTGCAGCAGGTCGATGTGATCCGTCTGCAGGCGGCGCAGTGATTCTTCCAGTTGCTGCGCTGCGGCTTGTCGGGTGCGTCCATCGATCTTCGTCATCAGGAAAGCCTTCTGCCGATAACCATCGCGCAGGGCTTTGCCCATGCGGACTTCGCTCTGTCCGTTGTTGTAGTCCCAGCAGTTATCGAGGAACGTGATGCCGCTGTCGAGCGCAGTGCGGATGATGCGAATGCTTTCCTGCTCGTCCGATTGCATGCCAACGTGATATCCGCCCAGGCCTACCATGGAGATCTTTTCGCCCGTGCGGCCCAGGACGCGAGTGGGCACCGTTCCCTTATTCGTGGCGTGCGCGAGTTGCTTGCTGAGAGAGGTCATCAAAGTCGTAGCCGCGGCAGTCTGGAGAAACTTTCGCCGATCCATGCTATTCAGACTCCCGGATCGAAACGCGGGTTGCAATTTTACGACAAAAAAGAAACGGCGGACGAGGGCGTCCGCCGCTAATGGATATTGCTCTCGACCGCTACCAGTTCAATTTCATAGCGAACTGGAACTGGCGCGGATCGTAAGCTGCGGTGGGCTGCCCCGCATTGCTGAATAGCGGGCTCACAGCCGCAACGTTCATTTTGTTGGCGATGTTGAACATGTCGGCGATCAGGTCCATGTTGAAGCGCTCGGTGAGGTAGATGCGCTTGGAAACCCGCATGTCGTCGAACACCGTCCACGGAGTCACTCCGGCATTGCGTCCAAGATTTCCATCGAGTTGCAGCAGCGTTGGGGTCGTGCCTAAAGGATTGGTCGCGCTGGGCAGGAATCCCAGAATGCACGGTTCCTGCAACTTCCCTGTAGGAGAGTATTTCGACGTGTAGACCGTCCCGCAGGCCGGATCGACGGTCGCATTCGGACGTCCGGTCAACGACGAGAGCTGCAGGTTGTTGCCGTTACCCGTGATGATGTTAAACGGCCGTCCCGAATTTACTTCCACGATCGGGGCGAAGGTCCAGTCGCTGATCAGCTTCCTCCCGAAGCCGCCGCCAAGGTGCCCACTCTGATACACGGCGCTGAACACGAAACGATGGCGTTGGTCGAACAGGGACGAGGAGCGGTCGAGTCCCGGGTAGAAGCTGTCTTGCGGCGTGAGCGTTGACTGCAGGTCGGTCGAATCGTCGATCGAATGTGACCAGGTATAAGAGGCCAGCAATTCATAGTGATTGCTGAAGCGCTTCCGCAGGTTGGTCGTGAAGCCGTGATAAATCGAGCTGCCGTTGGAATAGTTGGCGTCCATGTCGCCGAAGGGCACGCATCCGCTGAATGTGGCCGGGTCGCAATTGGCGTTGAAGCCCGGTATTGACGCGACCATGGCAGCGGCCTGTCCTATGCAAGCAGGATCGGCAAACGCATACGCGCCAACGATGGAAGGATTCAATCCGCCGGGGCGGAAGAAGTTCATCAGCGAAGCATCGACGTATGGCAGTGGGCCCTGTGGAGAGGGCCCGCCAGGGCTGCAACCGCTCACGGTGAAGGGACTGGCAGGGGGAGTGCCGCCAGTAAGCACCGCGTCCGCAATGGCCGCGTTGAAGTTGGCTACCATCAAATCGCCCCGAATCGTGTTGGCATTGATGGGCCGATTCAGGTGACGTCCCCCGTTGAAATTGTATGCCAGGCTCAGTGCATACCCGTGCCCCAGATCGCGCTCAACACTCACATTCGCCTGCTGCGAGTAGGCATAGACAAAATTCGCCGACTGCGGATACCCGAACGGCTGGAATCCTAGCGGCAAGAAAGTAGATTGCGCGGGATTGGCTAGGTTGAGGTTCAAGTAGTTCTGGTTGAGGAATACGGACTGCGGGAAATTCAAAGACTGAAACTGCTGTTGGTTGGGCAGGTATCCAAGGTTCGCGTTTGCCGCTGGGAAAACCGATGGCGCGCACCCAGGTAAGTTCTGCAAGCCTTGGAAGATGGGAATCGCATTGAGATTCCCGGGGCTGGGGCTTCCGGTACAGTTTCCGGTCCCCGCAAAGGCCAGCTGTCCGCTGGACGAGCCATCCGATGCATCGCCAAGGAAGTAGAGCCCCAGCAGCGGGTGATCGTAGAACATTCCGTAGGAAACACGGATTACAGTCTTGCCGTCCCCTCCGGGATCAAATGCCAAGCCGATGCGCGGCTGGATGTTGTTCTTGTCAGTCTGGATGCCTTTCTGCAACCCCAACAATCTGTAAGCAGGTAGGGCGAGTCCTTGCGGCTGCTTGAATTTGGGCGGAATCTCCACGTCATAGCGCACGCCATAATTCAGCGTGAGTTTCGGACTGATGCGCCAGGAGTCCTGGAAGAACACCCCGATGGGAATGTTCTTGAACTTGTCGCTGGGGCTGCCTAGACCTTGGACGAAGCTGCCCGGAACCCCGAAGCCGTAGGACTGCACCGCGGATAGTGAAGGAATGCTTTGCTGCAGGGCTGAGGGCAGAAGCGCATAATCCGCGGCAGGAAGAGCGTTGCTGGCAGAAAGGGAACCGAAATCGTAAACTCCGCCGTAGTTCACCGTGAATGTCGCGGTGAGCGGCAGATAATTGACATCGCCGCCGAACTTCATATTGTGTCGGCCGACGCTCAAAGAGAAATTGTCGGTGAACTGATAGCGAGTCTCCGTGCGTTGGATATAGGAGTAAGGTTCACGTCCGAAATATGCGAAGCCGGGAATGTTGACCGCCGGATCAGAGCCTCCGGGTATTTGGGTGTTGTAGAAGTAAGAAAGTCCGCGCCGGGCATACTGGAAGCGGAATTCGTTCACCTTGTTGGTGCCAATGCTCCAGGTGTCTTGCACCGTTCCTGCAACGTCGCGATAGGTCTGCTCAGAAGTTCGCGAATAGGCATTTTGGCCGAACGGCTGATCTTGTCCGCTCACTTCAATTCCGGTCACAGTGCTGGGGCTGACGTTGGCCCGCAACATGAGCCGATTAGAAGTCGTCACGTTGTGGTCCAGTCGCAGTGAGTACAAGCTGGTGCCTTCAAAGACGGGGAAGTTGCCTCTCTGTGAAGCCAGCGTTTGGAAGCTTCCGGGAACGTTGGTGCCGGGGAAGAGAGCCGCCGCAGGACAAGAGCCAGGCCTGCATCCGGATGGAAAGCCGGCCCAAGTGGAAGTCGCGCCAAGAGAGAATACCTGCGCAACGCCGCTGGGCCACACTCCGTTTACCGCTTGTCCGGAGGAAGCGCCCGCCAGTCCTGCGTATTCGCCGATGACTTGTGCGACGACAGGGTTCGCTTGTTCGGCAACGAGAGTTGCGGGGTTGGTAAGGAACGAAACCTGATCAGGGGTGAGCGGGAGCGTCCCGTAGGGCATGCCGACGGCTGATGTATCGAATGGAATTAATCCGAAGTTGTCCTGCCCAATCGAAGAGAATCCCGTTTCATGCCGTCGCGTGATCTCGTACGAGAAGTAATAGAACGTCTTGTCCTTCTTCAGCGCGCCGCCGAACGCCACCCCAGCCTGCACCCGGGTGTAGGCCGGATTTGGTACCGTGCTGAACGGATTCACCGCCTGAAAATTGCGGTTCCGCAAGTATCCATAGACGTCCCCATGGAATTGGTTCGATCCGGAACGCGTGATGATGTTGACCACGCCTCCCGCAGCACGCCCGTACTCCGCCGCGTAGTTATTAGTGATGATCTGAAATTCCTGCACCGCCTCCTGCGACACCGTAGAGCGCACACCATTGACGGAGTTGTCGGTTGCATCGGTTCCATCGACGTTCACCAGGTTCGAGCGCGCACGCTGCCCGCTCATATTGAGGCCGGAAGTCGGAGCGGCGCCAAGGTTCGGCGCGGCATCACGTACGACCTGCGAATCCGTCAGCGTGAAGTTGATGTAATTGCGTCCGTTGATTGGCAGATTGTCGATCCGCCGTTGCCCGATAGTGTCGGTTGTCGAACTGCGCGAGGTTTCGACCAGTTCCCCCTGCGCCGAAACGTCCACGATCTCTGTTTTCCCCGTCACTTGCAACGTCACCGGGAGCTCCACCAGTCCGCCCACCGTGACTGCGACTCCGGTGTTCTCGATTGTCCCGAATCCTCCCGCCGATACTCTCACCGAGTAAGTACCCGGGGGGAGCAACTGCGCGCTGTAGCTACCTTGTCCATCGCTGGTGGCCACGCGCTCAACCCCTTTCGCGACATCGCGCACAACAACTGTCGCGCTTGTTAGCGCCTGTCCCTGCGCATCCTTCACGGTCACATGCAGATCGCCGGTCGCCGCTCCGCCTTGAGCCCAAGCGATTGCGGATGAAAGCAGAACTAGCGCGCTCACAGCTTTGATAGTGCGGAACATAGAGGTCTCCCTTAAACTCGCGGACGCGAGGAAACGGTGGGACGCACTCCCACGGCAGATTGCGGGTGTAATCACTCGAAGGTTTGCAACGCCCGATTCTCGCTGGTTTTACATCAGATCTATGCCGGAAAACAAGTCAGGAATGGTCATGGGTCGCCTTCCAGTAACCTGCTGGCCTGGCCCGTGATCAGGGTCACATACCGGCGGAGATCCGCACCGGCACCGCCGGATTCTGCAGCCTTCCCAGCAGCATCGCCGATCCGCTCAACTGCTGGTAGCCGAGCACGATGGGCTTGGCCGCGAAGCCAGAATTTGGCCAGGCGAGCGCCACATAGATTTTCAAAAGTGCCAACGTCGCGTTACGCCGCATCAACAGCGCCTGTTCGACAAGTTGATGTGCCGCCTCAGCGGTCTCGGAATCATTCGCGGCGAGAGCGCTTTGCCCGATGCGCACCAGCACGGTGGCGTTCCGCCCCACCACCTGGATATAGGCGGCCATGGCGCGGAGACGCTCGCGACGCACGGTGCGAAAGTCGGCCGGTCGCAGTCGGCGGCGCAAGTATTCATCTTCCGCAGCGTCGGTCAGGTTGCGGAAAGCTTCCAGATCGAGCGGCTGGATACGTCCCGCCAGGCTCGTATTCGAGACCTGCAGGCTGCGGGAAACCGTAATGCTAAGAATGAAAACGAGCGCAAGGGCAGCAGCGACAACAAGAATGATGGCCAGAATCATTGCAGAAGACGCTCCAATTCGCGGTTCCAGACGGCTAGATTGTTCTCGGGAAGGACAATCGTAGCCCTCTTTGCAGATACCTTGTGGGGGACCAGCAGATAGTAAATCCACATCAACACGCAGAAGTGAAAAGTGGCCATGTTGATGAAATCGAGAACGACACGACTGTCATCGGGAAGGCTGCTATTAGCGACCAAAGCCCATGTGGAAAGATGCACGCAAGCCGAAATGGAGAGCCCGAGAGCAATTCCGCGGTCGGCTGATCGTATGCCGACTCGGAAATACGAGGAAAATCCAAAGATGGACACCAATATTCCGCACTCAATGATGTAAATGGTTTGCTGCAGAAGATGCGCGCCAGAGACGATACCAAAGAGGCTATCCACCGGCGCAAATGCCGCAGCCATGCTGGACGCGAAGATTAGGACGATGCCTACTAAACCGATGAGGCGCTTTCCCAGTGTAGCGATGGCGACGTAGGGACGAAAGACATGCGCAAATATCTCGCTCAGCAGCGCAAACTTCAGGATGCTCTCGAGAATGAGGCCAGCCCAGAAAAAGCGCCACCACGTGAGTGGCTCCACTGACGGGATGATATCGAGAACGTATAAGGTGAGCTGTTCGACCGCACTAGCTAAGACAAACGCAAGGAAAAAAGGATGTTGCCGGTGCACTCCCAGACGCCATAGACCGAAGCCAAGCATCAGGAGAAGTACACTGGGCGCGACCCAAAGATAATGCCAAAGCAATGAGTGCGCCTGCAGCATGCCTAGGCAATATAACGCCCCAAGCCGCCGCTCGCAACGGACCCGCCAACCTTGTTCTATTTTCGTAAGATCCGGGAGCGAAATGCTTAGATCACGTATTTAAGTGACATAATAGCTTCGATTACGGCTTGCAGAGCTTGGTGCCGCAGCTGGTCGAACCAGTGCCGCCATCTGCCCTAACTGCAGTTGGAATCACGAGAGTATTGACGAATAGGATTGCTGCGCCCAGCACGAGTAGGACACGTTTCACGGTTGTTTTCTCCTTGTTGTTGAGAATCGAACCGTGATAGTTTCATAGGCCCCGTAGCAGCGCGCAACGTTACTTCAGGCCTGGGTTTGTTCGGAATTCGTAACAAAATGACCCTCAAATCTGCCATTCAGGACGTGAAGGACACAACGCTTTCCGCAGTGTCAGGACTGCTTGGGAAATTGGCCTACCTGGCATCCCTGCGTCATAAACAGGGTAGGTACCAACATTGGGGTATCGAGAATGTCTATGGCCCGGAGGCTTCCGAGCGCGCCCTCAAGAGCGTTCATGCCGATATTCTGAAAGGGGTCCTGAGAACGTCGTTGCCCTTGCTGGAAGAAGACCTGCAGGTTTCCTGCCGTGCCGGCGGCTTGGATGCGGGAACGTATATCGAACAATTGCGCGGAGGCTTCGAGGATTTACTTCCGGACGGACGCCAGGATTCGCCCTCGGCCCAGCACCTCAATTCAGTGCTGCTGGCGCTTTCCCATTTGGAGAAGAATCCAGCGGATGCCACTCAGTTAACTTCATAGCCACGCCCACCACTTGCCCGAGCACTTCGGCGTCCTGCGGATGACGCAGAATGCGCACCGCCGCCGGAGATAAAGGATGCGGCTGCAGAATGATCTCTTCCCGCCGCATGCTGCACCAGCAGCAGGTATGCCCGTCCCGAGTTTCCACAAAGTAGATGGGACGCTCGTACTCAGACCGCCAGGAACCTTCTAGCACACGATTTCGCGATTCATCCACCTGGATAAAGCTGCCCGGCGGCAGAATCGGGTACATGGTGAAATCGTGTGTACCGACATATCCGTAGGTGAAATCCGTGGTAGCGAATTGCGCCAGATACGCCAGTGGCACCAGTCCCCACTGCTCGACCATACGGCCCAGGTTCGTAGTGCGCCGTTCATCAAAGCCAGGATCCATCCGCACGGGCACCTGTACCGACTGGAGTCCGCTGAGAGCCTCGGAGACGTGTGACTTCGGTGGAGATACCAGGCCAAGATCCGCAGGCATATTATTCAGATCGACCCCGTACCAGGACATGAGTTCCCGCACATCGCGCCGATAAATCACCGACAACGTATAAAGGCGGTAGATGCTCGGCAAAATCCCCTTGGTCTCGATATCCGAGAGGCGGCTGGGCGGAATGGAAAATTCTTCGTTGCGATAGCGGTCCGCAATGCGCGCGCTGGAATTCTCCACGTCACGCATGGTGAGGCCAAGCTTCTCGCGCAGTGTGCGAAGACTCTTGCCTGCTGGCAACACACGTCCCCCTCAACTAAGTTCGAAATAATATCAAACACAAAGTGGATTGAATGCAGGATTGTACAAAAAAATCGCTAACCTCTCTTCTGTTACAAAAACCGAACACGATTCGACCCAAGTCTTTCCTGCCTAAATTGCTGTTCGTGCAACATCCTCCGTGGCTCGACCTCGGTGTTGGCGGTCTGTGCATTTCAGTCCTTTGTTCGGATTTCGTAACACTACCGGCTTTCGCATACCTCCGCGTTGCCATGTTGCGGCGTCCTCAGGCATTGCCAGGCTGGAATCCATACGTCTCATCAGACAGCAGCATTCATGCATTTGCCGGATGACATTTGTCATAGCTCACCCGTGATGGATGGCACTGGCGCGGGTGTTCGCGGATGCACGAGTATGAGCCTACTGATGGCGAGTTTGGAAATCCAGCCGCTCGCACCGGGAGGCGACGCATGATCGAGACCTTGAGAGAGACCGCAACTCCTGCGCCGTCCAGTTCGCAGCCAATCGTTGCCAGCCTGGCATCGGTGAATAAGAGCTATGGTGAGGTGCAGGCGCTGTGCGCCGTCGATTTCCAGGTGCGTGCCGGGGAAGTGGTTGCCTTGCTCGGGCCCAACGGTGCGGGCAAGACTACCGCCGTCAAGCTGCTTCTCGGCTTACTCCAGCCGAATCGCGGGAGAGTGCGCGTCTTCGGTGGCGACCCCGTAAATCCGGAAAACCGGATGCGTACCGGCGCTATGCTGCAGGTTGCAAAAGTGCCCGAGACCATCCGCGTGCGCGAGCATGTCGATTTGTTTTCTTCTTATTATCAAAGGCCCATGCCGGCGCTGGAAGTCCTGGCGACCGCCGGGCTCCAAAAACTGAGCGATCGGAAATTCGGCGACTTGTCCGGAGGCCAAAAACAACGAGTGCTTTTTGCCCTGGCGATTTGCGGTGACCCCGACCTCCTCTTTCTCGACGAACCCAGTGTCGGTCTCGATGTGGAGGCGCGTCGCATGCTGTGGAACGAAATCCGAGGACTCGTGCTCCGCGGTAAAACCGTTCTGCTCACCACGCATTACTTGCAGGAGGCCGACGCTCTCGCCAACCGTATCGCCGTCATCAATAAGGGAAGAATTATCGCGGAGGGAACTCCTGCCCAGATTAAAGCCCAGACGGCCGGAAAGAAGATTCGCTGTATTACCGGATTGTCCAACAACGTACTGCGGCAGATTCCCGGGGTTACAGATGTCAAGCAGGACCGCGAGGCAGTCGAACTGCACACGGGCCAGGCTGAGCTTGTGGTGCGCGAACTTCTTCAGCGCGACCGTAACCTCACGGGGCTCGAAGTGACCAGCGCCGGACTAGAGGAAGCATTCCTCGCCTTGACACAAGATGCTCCGCGGGTTGCCGAGCAGGAAAACTGAACCAAGGAGACGCCATGAGCACCGCCAGCATTCGATTTGCCGACGCCCAACTCGCGCGCTCGCCGCGACAAACGGCCATAATTTATCTCAAGGAAGCAAAGTACGAATTCCTGAAGAACCTGCGCCTTCGCATGTACACGGCTTCCGTTCTCAGTTTTCCGATCATGTTTTATGTTCTATTTGGCCTGGTGCTGAATGCGAAAGAGGCGATTGGAGTGACCCGGGTTCCGACTTACCTCATCTCCACCTACGGCACATTTGGGGTGATGGGCGCATCACTGTTCGGGACCGCGGCCGGCCTGTCCTCCGATCGTGGATTAGGCTGGTTGCAGGTGAAGCGCGCGAGTCCCATGCCGCCCTTCGCCTATTTCGCAGCCAAGGTGATTACCAGCATGATTTTCAGCACGATTATCGTGCTGGCGTTATTTGCCCTCGGGTTCACCGCTGGGGCCGTTCGCATGCCGATCAGCGACTTCGCCCGGTTGCTCGGCACGTTGGTTCTGGGCTCGCTCCCGTTTTCGGCAATGGGCCTGGCCGTCGGCTACTTTACCGGCCCGAACTCGGCTCCTGCGACCATCAATCTCATCTATCTCCCAATGTCATTCTGCAGCGGACTGTGGGTGCCCTTTATGTTCCTGCCCAAAGTTGTAAAGCAGATTGCGCTGGTACTGCCTCCGTTTCACCTTTCGCAACTGGCGCTTGGCATTGTTGGTGCAGGGAATCACGAGGCAGCCAGCACGCATTGGGAAGTGCTTCTAGCATTCACCATGATTTGCCTCGGCCTCGCCCGAATCGGTTTCCAGCGCGATCAGGAAAGAATGTATGGGTAAACGAAATTTCAATTCAGCTTTCACGTTTCAAATCCGACTGTGAAACCGAAACTAGAAACCCGAAACTAGAAACTCGAAACGTATTTCTTATGGCTTCCAAAAAATCACTGGCTTCGACCCTCCTGCTCATTCTGTTTGGCGTGGCAGCTTTGGTGGGAGGCGCCAAGATGCTCATCGTGCTGGTTCCAGCCGCGCTCCTGGTGTGGTTCGGCGCTGCACCGATGCTCGGGAGCAACCGGAATTGACGCCCGGGGCGACAATATACGTATGCCACTGATGTCTTTCGAACGCGACAACCTGGGTAATGACGGGTCTCCGTGGAAACTGAAGCCCTGGCGAACCATTCTTAAGGATAAGGACCACGGCTGGAGTCCGCTCCTGTGGGTGGTGTACCTGGGATTCTTCTTCGTTGATCCGGTGGTGAGCCACGCCAGCGCGCGCATTTGGGCGGTTGATATCACGGGCGCGATCGTTTTTCTGTTCCTCTACTTCGGTTTGTTTGCGCTTGAGAGCCCCAGAACGGCCATCCACATTGGCGGAATGCTTTTGCTGGGAATGCTTTTTCTCCCTATCAATGGCGGCTCCAGCACGTTCTTTATTTATGCGGCCGCCATGCTGCCATTCTGTCTCAAAACCCAGAGCGCCGCGGTGCTGGGCTTGGTCACAGTCGGCATGGTGGGTGCAATTGAAGGATTGCTGCTGCACCTGCATGGCTGGACTCTTTTCTACACCGCCATCTTCCCCCTCATCATCGGCGGTGGGAATACTGTCTTCGCCGAGCGCAATCGCATGAATCGTAAGTTGCGAAAGGCCAACGAGGAAATTGAACACCTGGCCAAAGTGGCCGAGCGCGAACGCATTGCGCGTGACCTGCACGATGTTCTGGGACATACGCTTTCGGTGATCACCTTGAAGTCGGAGCTTGCCGGAAAGCTGATGGATCGCGACCCGCAGCGTGCGGCCCAGGAGATTCACGAAGTAGAGGAAATTTCGCGCCAGGCGCTGTCCGACGTTCGCGACGCCATTCGCGGATATCGCTCGCAGGGGCTCCTGGCCGAATTGGCCCGCGCCAAATCCACCCTGGAGACCGCCGGCCTGACCGTCGAGTGCGATGCCGCCGCTAGCGTAAACATTCCCGCCATGCAGGAGAGCATTCTCTCGCTGGCCGTGCGCGAGGCCGTTACCAACATTGTGCGTCATGCCCATGCCCACACCTGCCGCATGCGACTCGAGCAGCAAAACGGCTCATGCCGCTTGGAGATCAGCGACGATGGACGCGGCTGGAACGGCTACGAGGGCAACGGCCTGCGCGGAATGCGCGAGCGAGTGGAGATGGTCGGCGGCACTTTGCAACGACTCGGCGCATCGGGCACGACGGTGACGATCACCTTGCCCTTGAAAGCACCTGTCATGCAAATGGAAGGCGCAAATTGAATCCCACGCTGAAAGATTGCCGCAAAACGATCCGAGTTGTGCTTGCCGAAGATCAGGGCATGGTGCTGGGCGCGCTCGCCGCTCTGCTCGAAATCGAAGGCGACATTTCGGTCATCGCCCAGGCGAAAAATGGAAAAGAGGCGCTCGAAGCCGTGCTGGCGCACAAGCCCGATGTCTTTATCACGGACATCGAGATGCCGCACATGACCGGTCTCGACGTGGCTGCTGAATTGAAACGCCGCCGTACCGGAACTCGCGTCGTTATCGTGACCACCTTCGCGCGCACGGGATATCTGCGCCGCGCCCTGGAAGCGGGTGCTTCCGGATATCTCCTGAAGGACATGCGCGCCGAAGAACTGGCCGATGCGGTCCGCCGCGTACACCAGGGTCTGCGCGTGATTCATCCGGAACTCGCGACGGAGGCGTGGGGCGAACTGGATCCGCTGACCGATCGCGAGCGCCAGGTGCTGCGCCTCGCGGGTGAAGGTATGGCCAGCGGAGACATCGCCGGAGAACTCGGACTATCCGATGGAACGGTCCGCAACTATCTTTCCGAGGCGATCAGCAAACTGGGGGCGAGCAATCGGGTGGAAGCGGCGCGCCTGGCTAGAACCAAAGGCTGGCTGTAAATCTTCTGAAAATTGATTGTCGTCTCTAGCCGCTTCCGACCTGCTGAATCACACTCTCATCCTCAGCGAAACAGAGAGCTCGCAGGCGAGTGAGGACGAAGAGCAGTCCTGCCATAACCGCCAGCGCTAACAGAATGTTCTTCACCGTGCTGACCGCCATGCGGTGGCTGGCTTCTGCGGGTGGTACTGGGTCGTAGACCTGCACCCGAGCTCTCCCTTTCAAATTCGGAAATAGATAAACCGGAATCACGGCGCCGATCGGAACCTTCGACTCGAGTTCTGCCTCACTGCGCGGCACGCTGTGAACGTAGGGCAATAGACTCAGATATTCAAGATGGCCCTCCACCATTCCGCTGGCGGAAATATCGGTGCCCCCTTTGGCCCGCTTCTGGTAGTAAACGTGTTTTACCTGGAACTCAGCGCGGTGATAGGACTGCCCTTCGTATTGATGCCAGCGCGTCCACGCGTTCATGAAAATGACGAAGCCAAAGATCACCAACGCGAGACAGACAAATGAACAGGCGGCGAGCAAGAAGCCCAGGATCTTCAGCAGGACCGGATTCGAAACTGGTCTTGCGGGGACGGGTGCAACTTGCTTCGGTTTCGGTTTTACCCAGGCGGCGAACGCCGAGCCCGCGAGGATGAATCCCGCAAACACCAGGATCATGATCTTCGGAAATCCGAACAAGAGCATGAAAACGGTGCAGAGGATGATTTGGATTAACGCCCCGACCCAGATTCCCATGCGCGGAAGCACCATCATCTTCGCCCCGCAGGCAGAACACGTGGACGCTGACGGGTCACTAATCTCCAGCCCACATCTCGGGCACTTGCGGACAAATGCCATGCGCGTGATTACAGCACGAATCCTTGTGGGAAACAATGACGCTGGTAACACCAGAACCTCGCATCTCAGCTTGAGGTCCGGTGTTAGTTTTCGCGGATGATTCCGGCGTCCTGCTTCTTGACAGTCTTGTAGGCCCAGGCCATGCGCGGTGTGTTGTGAGCGATGCCGAAGTGGCCGTCACGGCTGAGCACGATGATGCCGCCGTGTCCGTTCACCCGCTGTTTCAGGTAGTTCATCGCTTCCTGCGCGGACCATTCCGGCAAGTTGCCTGCGGCGATGCGATCGGCCGTCCATTTGGCGAGAACCAATTTCATGATCGGCTCCCCCCAACCGGTAGTCGACGCGGCCGCGCTTTCGTTGTCCGCGTAGCAGCCGCAGCCGATGAGAGAAGAGTCGCCGAGGCGTCCGGGAGCTTTATTCAGCGTGCCTCCGGTAGAAGTGGCCGCGGCAATGTCGCCATTGCGATCGAGGGCGACGGCTCCCACGGTGTCGTGCGAGATGGTCACATCGTCAGGACTGCCAGCGAACAGATCGTTGCCATCCTGGCTCTGGGTCCGTTTTGCGAGTTCTGCCTGGTAGGAGCGCAGGCGTTCCACCTCGCGCGGAATGATGAGCTCTTCATTCTTACAGAGCGCATTGCCGCGTTCGGCGGCGAACTTCTCCGCGCCCTCGGCGACGAAGTAGACATGCGGGCTTTCACTCAGGACCTTGCGCGCAGCGCGCACCGGGTTGCGCAGGTGCTCGACGCATCCCACACCACCGGCGCGAAGAGTGGCGCCATCCATAATCAGGGCATCGAGTTGCACGCGGCCATCGCGGTTGAGGAAGCTGCCGCGTCCGGCATCGAAAGTCTCGTCGTCTTCCATGATGACGACGGCCTCTTCAATGGCGTCCAGGGCGGAGCCGCCGCGCTCGAGCACCCGCCATCCCGCGGAGATGGCGTTATTGACCCCGCGGATGTGGGCGTCAACCATGTCATCGGGCATGGCCCACGCACCGCCATGAACGACTAGGACTGGATCGGTCGGCAAGAGTGTCCCCAACGGCTCAAACGACCCGATAGGATAGCAGGTCGTCCCAAGCGGCCACATTAGCAGCAGGGGCAGGGCTCAGGGGCGGGGGAGCCAGTTACTTTGGATATTCTAAACTTGTAAAAAATACTCAGCTCTTTGGAGTTAGGGGATTGTGAGTGCCACCTAGCCCCGCGAAGTCTTGGGGGCATAAAGCTAAGAGGTAAACTATTGACGATAAATGGCTTGCTAGAATTGGTCGTGCCGCCTCGGAACCCTGGCGTGCAGTGAATTCCGAAGCGGCACTTTTCTTTCTAAGCCACTTGCGTTTGTCTTGCTACATCACTTGCTTAAGGACAGTAAAAACCACGGGAGCGAAAAGACAAATACAGCAAATACGTTAATCACATCGCGGAGATAACGTAAACGTTACGACTGTCTTTTCCTTATGGGTTTATGCGGCTTGACCTGGGGTCAGGCTTACTGGCGGGTCCTGGGTGCGGGTCCAGGTGTAGCGCATGCGGTGGATGACGGTGATCGTGCTTAGAACCGCTATCACCCAGAGCACGGGCGCCATCCGGTTGAAGAGGGCTCCAAGAATCACCAGGACCAGGCGCTCCGGGCGCTCCATGAATCCTACGCGGCAGGAGCCGATCAGGCTTTCGGCGCGAGCGCGGGTATAGCTGACCATGATGGCGCTGATCATGACGAAGGCGGTCAGCACGACATAGAAGAAGCGCTCGCCGCGAGCATAGAAAACCAGCAATCCGAGGAACTGGCTGGCATCGGAGTATCGATCGACGACGGAGTCGAAGAAAGCTCCGAAGCGGGTGACGCGATTGGTAGCGCGCGCGACTTGTCCGTCTACGAGATCGAAGAATCCGGAGAAGATGATCACCAGGCCTGCGTAGATGAACATTCGCTTCTGGTTCGAAGCATTGGCCGAGCCGAATAGGATCGCTGCCCAGGTGTTGACCACCAATCCCATGAATGTGAGGACGTTGGGGTTGATGCGGGAGAGCGCCAGCCATCGAACGATGGTGTCGAGAAGGACTCCGCAAGCGCGGCCGAAAGCGGAGGTCCAGGAGTGGCTCATTGAGGACGCCCTGCGAAAGGCAATTTCACTACAGGGGGCACAGAGGTAGACAGAGGAAACATTCTTGTCCTTGCTAAGCGCCCTCGATCGTTCATCGTTTTTTTAAGCTTGAGCTTCTTTCGGCTTCTCGTCTACTTCGTCGTGGATCGTACTCAGGCTCAGGATTTCCAGTTCGCGCTTGCCGTTCGGCGTGACCACTGTGGCCTCATCTCCAACTTTCTTGTTCAAGAGCGCGCGACCGATGGGGCTGGTCGTGGAAATCTTGCCCGCAGCTACATCCGATTCTTCGCTGGTGACCAGCTTGTATTCAATTTCCTCGTTCTTGGTGTTGTCGAAGACCTTTACGGTGGAGCCCAGGCCGACCTTGTCCGTGGGGATATTGTTCATGTTGATCATGGACAATTCGGCGAGGCGTTTGCCGAGCTGGCGGACGCGGGCCTTGACGAACTCCTGCCTCTGCTTGGCCATGTGGTACTCGGCATTCTCGCTAAGATCGCCTAGTGCGGCGGCCTTCTTGATTTCCTTCGGAAGTTCGTGGATCAACTCGTGTTCCAGAGTGTTGATCTCTTCCTGCAATTTTCGCTTGATTTGATCAGTCATGAATTACGGCTCGGGCTTGGGACATTATAAACCGGGGCTTCGAGGTTCTCGGGCTTTTCGGGCTGGAAAACCTGTTTTCGAAAAAATATAGTAGCGGCTCGATACCTCCCTCGAGAGCTCGACCGGGAGGTCAGATCAGGGGTCTTGAGAAGCCAAAATCCCCACCCTCTCGCGAAAACGCGAGAAGAGGGGCAGGCTCAGCACATAGTTTGGCGGGTCCGAGTACACTTACTTAATCTCATCTGGACTCCGGGCGCTGGTTGCGCCTTACCTGTGAAGGAAGCTAGCTATGTCTACTCAAACGACCACAAGGCCAGATGCCATTGCGCCCCGGCGGCGACTGGGAAGTAGTATTTGGGCAGTGGTGGCGGGATTCATCGCAGTTGTGGTTCTCTCGATCGGTACCGATGCCGTGCTTCACGCGCTGCGCGTGTTTCCGCCGCTTGGACAGCGGATGTCTGACAAGCTGTTCCTGATCGCTACCATCTATCGAACCGCGTACGCCATTTTGGGCAGCTATATCACGGCGAGACTGTCTCCAGATCGACCGATGGCGCATGCGCTGATCGGCGGGATCATAGGCCTGATAGTTGGGAGTGTTGGTGCTGAGGTGATTTGGAATCGCCCCGAACTGGGGCCACATTGGTATCCTCTGGCCCTGGTCGTAACAGCGCTGCCTTGCGCCTGGATCGGCGGCAAAATCCGCCAGCTGGAAATAAAGAAATAATTAGTAAAGCCTGTCGAACCGCGCGCTCCTCCTTCGACGTCCATTTAGAGCGGGACATGAAATCCTGGTCCCGACTCACATCCATATAGGAGACAAAGTCATGCGAGTCATGGTCATTGTAAAAGCAAGCAAAGAATCCGAGGCTGGGGTTTTGCCCGACACCGAGATCCTCACCAAGATGGGCAAATATAACGAGGAATTGGTGAAGGCGGGCATTATGTTGGCGGGGGAGGGCCTGCAGCCGACTTCGAAGGGGAAGAGGGTTAGATTCTCGGGAGATAAGAGGACGGTGATTGATGGTCCGTTCACCGAGACCAAGGAACTGATTGCCGGCTATTGGATGTGGCAAGTGCGGTCGATGGAAGAGGCTGTGGAATGGCTTAAGCGTTGCCCCAATCCTCATCCCGGCGAGACAGAGGTTGAGATTCGTCCGGTGTTCGAGGCCAATGATTTGGGCGAGAATTTCACACCCGAACTGCGAGAGAAAGAGCAACGGTTACGGGAAAAAATCGCGGCAAAGAAATAATTTGAATTGCGTGTCGAAAAGGTGATAGCCACTTCGACGTAATGATAGGACGGCAACCGTACACACTATATATAGGAGAATGCGATGAAATTCCTGAGTATCTACAAACATGTCGAGCGCAACACCCCTCCCTCACAGGAAGAGATGGCGAGGATGGGGAAACTGGTGGAAGAAGGCATGAAAGCGGGATGGCTGCTGGCAACTGAGGGCTGCCTGCCGAGTGCTTTGGGAGCGCGCGTTCGGCGCGACGGCACGAAGCTCAGCGTAACTGACGGTCCATTCACCGAAGCAAAAGAGGTGGTCGGCGGATTCGCGATTCTGAAGGCCAACTCGAAACAGGAGGCCATCCAGCTCGCAAAAGACTTCCTTCAGGTTGCGGGAGAAGGCGAATGCGAGTTGCGGCAGGTCTATGAGCCGGGCGAATTGAATTGCGGGCCGCAGGCCGAGCGCGAGGTTGCAAGCAGGGTCTGAACATGATGTGATCGGTAGCTGTGACGGCTACCGATATCCATCGCACCATCGAAGCAGTGTGGAGGATCGAGTCGGCCCGCATGATTGCCGGGCTGACTCGGATGGTCCGCGATGTAGGGGTGGCAGAAGAACTGGCGCAGGATGCGCTGGTAATCGCGCTGGAGAAGTGGCCGGAGACGGGGATTCCGGACAATCCAGGAGCCTGGCTCATGGGCACGGCCAAGCATCGCGCGATTGATTATCTACGGCGTGGAACGCTCGCCGATCGCAAACATGAAGATCTCGGCCGCGAGATGGCCGAGAAGGAAATGCAGGTACCCGATCTTGCGGCGGCGATGGATGACACGATTGGCGACGATATGCTGCGGCTGGTCTTCATTGCGTGTCATCCGGTGTTGTCCACGGAAGCACAAGTAGCGCTTACGCTGCGTCTCTTGGGCGGACTCACGACAGACGAGATTGCGCGAGCTTATCTCCTACCCGAGGCAACGATTGCGCAACGCATCGTCCGGGCAAAACGCGCGCTAACCGAGGCCCATGCGCCATTCGAGGTGCCGCGGGGAGCCGACTTCAACGCTCGCCTCTCTTCTGTCCTGCAGGTGATCTATCTCATCTTCAATGAAGGTTACTCCGCATCGTCCGGGGACGACTGGATGAGGCCTGCTCTTTGTGAAGATGCGCTTCGGCTGGGCAGGATTTTGGCGGAGTTGGTTCCCAACGAGGCGGAAGCGCATGGGTTGGTGGCGCTGATGGAAATTCAGGCCTCGCGTACAAAAGCTCGCCTAGGGCCATCGGGAGAGCCGATTCTGCTGTTGGAGCAGGACCGGGGGAAGTGGGATCGGTTGCTGATCCAGCGAGGCCTGGCTGCGCTGGCACGCGCTGAGAAAGTGAGCGTCCCGCCCGGTCCCTACGTGATCCAGGCGGAGATCGCTGCCTGTCACGCGCGAGCTCGAACGGGGGACGAAACAGATTGGCTGCGGATTGCGGGTTTGTACGGGCAACTCGCCCAGATCATACCTTCGCCGGTGATCGAGTTAAATCGGGCGGTGGCGGTGAGCATGGCATCCGGTCCGGCCGAGGGCTTGGAATTAGTGGATCGCCTGCAAGATGAGCCGGCATTGCGGAGCTATCATCTGCTGCCGAGTGTTCGGGGAGATTTCTTGAAGAAGCTCGGGCGACTCGACGAAGCGCGTGCCGAGTTTGAACGTGCGGCCGCTATGACGCGGAATGTGCGCGAGCAGGAGTTGCTCTTGCAGCGGGCGCGGGAGTGCGCCAGCGGCAATGGCAACGATTTTCAGCCTGCCTGATTCGACGCTGCTGACTCTTGACGCTTCCCCACGGTATTACCTGCGTAACGAGGGCAGGGTCTTTTCCGTTTTTCCCACCCTGCGAGACCATTAGCATTTCTTCATGCGGAATACACATGCGCAAAAGTCAGAACTCAAGACGCGCTTGATTCTGGCGGCCATCACCGTTGCTGTGATGATTGTGCTGGCGGGAAGCAAAGAGAACGAAGTCCATGGGGCTGGAAGCGGGCCAGTGCCACGTGTCACGGCGATTACGAAGATCACTCATGATGGATATCGCAAGGCAAGTCTGCTGGCCGACGACTCGCAGCTATACGTAACAGAACTGCCGGCAGCGAACCGCGTCATTGCCAAAGTGTCGCTGGACAATTCAGAGCGATCGCTGGTTCGCAGCCCGTTCTCCAATTTGCAGGCTCTTGATCTTTCCCCGGACCGTTCAAAGTTGCTGGTTTCCTCCCTTTCGAAAAATGGAAATAGCGAATTCTGGACAATTCCCGTGTCCAAGGGAACCACGGAGCGGGTCGGTGATCTAAGTGGACGCGACGCTGCCTGGTCAGCGGACGGCAAGCAACTGGTCTATGCCCAAGGATCGACTCTCTACCTGGCCGACAGCTCGGGCAAGCAAGCGCGTGAGTTATACCGGGCGAGCGGATCGGTCTTTGCACCCCGCTTTTCTCCCGATGGTCAGCGGATTCGCTTCACCGTCAGCGAAACGGAACTGAATACAACCTCATTGTGGGAACTGATGCCGGACGGATCGAACGCTCACGCGTTGTTGGCAGAGTGGCCGTCCCGGTTGACGGCATGCTGTGGAAGCTGGACCGCGGACGGAAGGTACTACGTCTTCCAGGCAAGTCAGCCAGTACCGAACACGAGTCTCTTGGTGACGTCGCTTTGGGCGCTGTCTGAGTCGGGGTTGAACGGAGGACCGCTTCCGTTGACGAACGGACCAATGTCATTCGGCAATGTTTCGGCGGCACGAGACGCCACAAAGATCTGGGCGATCGGGGTTCAGCCTGACGTTGAAGTGGTGAAATACGAACCGCAGAAGAAAAAGTTTGTGCCGCTGATCAAAGGGCTGTCCGCTACTGACGTTGATTACTCGAAAGACGGGAAGTGGATTGCGTACGTCAGCATTCCCGACGGTGTTTTATGGCGTGCCCGTGCGGATGGATCCCAACGATTGCAGTTGACCTCGGGTGCGGACCGGAGCGCTCTGCCGCGGTGGTCGCCCGATGGAAAGCAGATTGCGTTCGTCAGCATGAAGCCGGGAGAGTCATGGAAACTTTGGCTGGTTGCTGCCGACGGCGGCGTGGCTCAAGCCGTTATGCAAGAGAACGGAAGCCAGATCGATGCCAACTGGTCGTGGGACGGAAGCAAGCTCATGTTTGGGGATTACAGCCACGACGCGAGCGGGTTGAATATTCGATTGCTCGATTTGAAAACGGGCAAGGCGACGACCATTCCTGGATCAGAGGGATTGTTTAGTCCGCGATGGTCCCCCGATGGGCGTTACGTTGCCGCCATTTCGCCGGACAATACAACGCTGATGCTATACGACTTTGAAACGCATAACTGGTCGACCTGGTTAAAAGAATCGGCGGGCACCGTGAGCTATCCCGTATGGTCGGGAGATAGCCAATATTTGTACTTCGATGACCTGGTCAATGACGCGGAGGCGATTCGCCGGGTGAAGGTTGGCGGTAGTGCGCCGGAGCAAGTCTTTGTGCTGGGCAGCCTGGAGCGCTACCCGGGAGCGCTGGGTCCATGGAGCGGTCGAGCCCCCGATGGCAAGTGGATGTTTGTGCGGGATCGCAGCACGCAAGAGGTCTATCAGTTGAGTCTGGAACTGCCGTAGCGGGGCGCGAGGAAAATGAGCTATGGGGACATCGGAAAAATTAAAAGGGGTGCAATGTGATTGGGGCCTGCTACCGATCCTAGGGGGAACTCTGTTCCTTATTCTTTGCTGCGGGGGAGCGCGCGCGGCACAAACATACGAGAACAGCCCGGGAGAGAGGAAAGTCCTCAGTCGGGTCGATCCGGACTATCCTGTCGCTTTGAAGAAGCTTTATATCGGCGGCGTCGTGCGGGTCGAGGTCGTTGTCGCAGCCAGCGGGAGCGTCAGGAGCCTGAAGCTTCTCGGCGGAAGTCCCATTCTGGGGCAGTCGAGCATGAAGGCCATCAAACAGTGGAAGTATGCACCCTCCGCGGCAGATGAAACACTCACCGTGAAGATTGAGTTCGATCCCCACAGGTAGCAAGCGGCGCCTGATGCCGATTGGTTTTACGCCTGGAATTCTGAAGCTTCGGGAAATCGAAGCTTACATTTCGAGAGGGCAGAGCTGAGCAGTTCCTCAACTTTGGATTCTTCGCAGTTGCGGGCCATGGCCAACTCGCTGACCAGAAGATAGCGAGCGCGCTCCAACATCTTTTTCTCGCGGAAGGAAAGCGGCTTGGCCTGATGAAGGGCAATCAGGCTCTTCAAGACTCCGGCAACTTCCAGCAGCGACCCGGTTCGCATCCGATCGGAATTTTCTTTGAAGCGATCTTTCCAATCGCCGCTCCCATTGGTTTCGGCCACCGAGAGTAGATCGAGAACTTTCTGGATCTCGCCGTTGCGCACGACCCGGCGCAATCCGACACTTCCCGCGTTGTGGCAGGGCACCATCACCTTCAGACTGCTAGCCTTGATGTTAAGCAGGTAGAACCTTTCGACCGTAGTACCGATTGAGCGGCTGCTGATCTGTTCAATGATTCCTACACCGTGGTTGGGGTAGACGACCTTGTCGCCGATGTGGAAATTCATGTCGGTACTGCTCATATTCAGGCACCCAGTGAGGCGGAGGGTTAGCGGGGAAAACTCAATAACTACTATAAATATGTTACTCCTCGGCGGGGGCGAAGGCAAGGTATGTAGATGCTTGCCGCAGAGCGAGTTAGCGCTCTAAGCGCCTGATTTCAGGCTCCTGTGGCCTTATCTGCGTGGTGGTTCGTGCGGCTTTCCATCCATCCCTGCAGGATCAGGATGGCAGCCATACGGTCCACCGCCTGGCCTCGTTTTTCGATGGAAAGATCGGTTTCGCGCAGCAGGCGGTTGGCTTCGGCAGAGGTGAGGCGCTCGTCCCAGAGGTGGACAGGGAGTTTGAAGTGCTTGCGCAGATCCTCGGCAAAAGCCTGGATCTTCTCGGCCTGGGCACCTTCGGCGCCGCTCATGCGCAGCGGAAGGCCGACCACGATTTCCTTTACGCCATATTGGCGGATCACCCGGTGAAGATAGGCGAAGTCGTGTTTCTTATTCTTCCGATGCAGCGTATCCAGACCCTGAGCCGTCACGCCCAGAGGGTCGGAGATGGCAACTCCGATACGCCGCAGGCCTACGTCAAGTCCGAGTACGCGGGTTTCAGAGGGCTGCACGTCAGCGATTATAGAGGCAGGTGGCGTTATCTCACCCTGCTGCGGCGCTTCGCTCCGCTGGACCGCCGATGGCGGCTGTCCCTGCATCTTTACTGCTGGTGCTCTTTTAGCGCTTTGCGGTAGGCGATTACGTTTTTATTGTGCTCTTCCATGGTGCGGGCGAAGCGATGATGTCCCTGGGCATCGGCTACGAAGTAGTAGTAATCGGTTTGCGCGGGGTGCATCGCAGCTTCAAGGCGCTGCGGCCCGGGTTCGCAATCGGCCCCGGAGGCAGGCCGGCGTGGCGATACGTGTTGTAGGCGGAAGAGAACTGCATATCGGCATGATGCAATGCACCCTGATACGTGCCTGCGATCAGTTCCGCGTAAATGATGCTGGGATCGGCATCCAAGGCGATGTGTTTGTCCAGCCGGTTGTAGTAGACGCTGGCCACCATGGGGCGTTCCTCGGGGACGGCAGTTTCTTTCTCCACGATCGAGGCCATGGTCACGACTTCGTGAAGTGAGTATCCGGGCGTCGGAGCATCCGGCGACGCGCTGCCCGTGAGCCCGATCTGGGTCGCCACCTGGCGGAACTGCCGGACCATGGCGGCGGCCATCTCCTGCATCGTCATCATGCGGGAGAACTGGTAGGTTTCCGGAAACAGATAGCCCTCGAGCGAGTGCGCCTGCGGATCCATATCAGACACCAGGCTGGTGTCGGAGCGGGCCACCTTCAGGAAGTCGTCGGCCGAGCCCAGTCCCGCCCCTTCGATCGCCCTCGCAACGTCGAAGATGGTGAAGCCTTCCGGGACGACAACCGTATGGAAGTAAACGTCGCCACGGCGCAGGCGCTTCTGAATTTCAATGATATTGGCGGGCTTGTCGAACAGATACTCGCCAGCCTTCAGGCTGCGTCCGTGATGGTAGTAGTGCCAGAGGATGAAGGCGCGCTGGCTGCGGATGACTCCGGCTTTCTGCAATTCGGCGGCAATATGGCGGGTGGAGTATCCCGGACGCAGTAACACGACCGTCTGTCCCGGAGGTCCGACGGGCATCATAAGGGCCCATGCCAGCCAGCCGGCGGCGGCGATCACGGCTATCAGAATGAGCCAGACGAGCTTTCGCACAATAAGCACAGTTTAGACGAGAACGTTAGGGCGCACTCCTGACGATAGTGATGCGGCTTCTGGACAAAGCTACTAGCTTCTAGCTCCTAGCCACAGCCCAGCCGGCGTTTGGATCGGTTACGGTCCCAACTGGACGCCCGCAGCAAGACCCGCCGGCTCCTTGTTGGCTGACGCTGGTTTGGCTTGGCTAGCAGTTAGGAGCTAGAAGCTTGGAGCTAGCAGCTTCATGCAGGGCATCGGGTAGGACAACATGGAAAGTACCTCACTCAGGTTTTGAACCCTTTTCCTCGCGGTATACTCAAATGGCGGTGGAGGCATCCTTATATCTTCATGAAACGCAGTAAGTTTTGGTGCGCGCCCTTTTTCTTAGCAGTGACGTGGATGACCGGCTGCGGGGTGTTTCTGCGGACGCGTCCAGTCGAAGATCAGTACTCTAAGGCCCCCCTGAAGCAGGCGACTCAGCAAGAGCTGATCGACAGCATCAATGCGCAGGCGGAGTCCATTCATTCCCTGAAAGCCACCGTCGACATTGACAGTTCGGCCGGCGGAATGAAAAAAGGGCAAGTCACTGACTACAAAGAAATCCGCGGCTATGTTCTGGCCAAGAAGCCCGATTCCCTGCACATGATCGGGCTGATGCCATTCGTGCGGACCACGGCCTTCGACATGGTCAGCGAGGGGCAGAACTTCAAACTGTGGATCCCGCCCAAAAACAAGTTCGTGATCGGCAAGAACGAGGTAACGACTCCCAATATCAGCCAGCCAATGGAGAACATCCGGCCGCAGAATATCTATGAGGCGCTGCTGATCCGGCGCATCGATCCGAAGGATGAGATCGCCGTGCTGGAGAACGGTTATGAGACGCTGCACGACGGCAAGGGTCATCGTGTGCTGCAGGAAGACTACGAACTGACGGTGATCAAGAAGGCTGACAACGGCTGGGCCCTGGAGCGGAAGATCATATTCAACCGGACTGACTTGAAACCTCACGAGCAGTTCATCTATAGCGAGGACGGCAAAGTCGCGACCGACGCGAAATACGCAGAATACAAAGATTTTTCAGGTACGATCTTTCCGTCCCGAATCCAGATCTATCGTCCGCAAGAGGAATACGACATCACGCTCAACATGCTGAAGGTGGAAATCAACACGCCGTTGAAGGACGAGCAGTTTGTGTTGACACAGCCGGCTGGAGCACAGGTGGTGCACCTGGATCGCCCGCAATCCAGCCTCGTGCTGGCGCCTGCGCCTGGACGCCATGAATGAGCCCCATCAGCGTCGACGGGCGATAGTTTCCGAGCTTTCCTATGATCAACAAAATGGTAGTCGCCAACGTCGCGCACCGGCCCGTTCGTTCCTTGATCAGCATCGTTGCGATCGCGTTGGAAGTTACCCTGATCCTGCTGATCGTGGGGCTGTGCTACGGAATCATGAATGATTCCAAGAACCGCACTGCCGGGATTGGTGCGGACGTCATTGTTCAGCCGCCCGGATCTTCGTTCTTATCGGGAATCAGCGGCGCTCCGGTTTCGGTGAAGGTGGCGGATGTGATCCGCAAGATGCCACATGTGAAGGTGGTGAGTCCAGTGATCTGGCAGATCGCCACGGGCGGCGGGCTGGAGGTCATCGACGGCATCGATATCAATACCTTTCAGGCGCTCGGCGGACCTTTCCATTACCTGGAAGGCGGACCTTTTCAGGGGCCCGATGATGTACTGATCGATGACTATGTGGCTCGCCAGAAACATGTGAAGGTGGGCGACCCCATGACCATCCTCAATCAGCAGTTTCGGGTGAGCGGGATCATCGAGAACGGGCGAGGAGCGCGGAAGTTCGTTCCCATGAAAACTCTGCAGGATCTGGAGGGAGCGGAAAACAAAGCTTCCGTTTTTTACGTCAAGCTGGACGATCCGGCAAACGCTGACCAGGTGGTGAAGGCGGTAAAGGCCCAGGCCGGAATGGAGAATTACTCCGTTCTGTCCACGCAGGATTATCTCAGCATGATGACTCCGAGTAACTTGCCCGGATTCCGGCCGTTTATCGGGGTGGTCATCGGGGTGAGCGTCATTATTGGCTTCCTCGTGATCTTCCAGGCGATCTATACCGCGGTGATGGAGCGCACGCGCGAGATCGGAATTCTGAAGTCGCTGGGCGCCTCCAAGTTCTACATCGTGAATGTGGTGCTGCGGGAGACCCTAGTGCTCGCGATTGCGGGCATCATCGTGGGCATCGTCGTGAGTTTGCTGGCGAGGATCGGGATTCAGCAACGTTGGCCGCTGGTCCACATCGACAAAAGCGGCGAGTGGATGCTGGCGTCGGCGGCAATTGCAATCGTTGGTGCGACTCTGGGAGCGATCTACCCGGCATATAAAGCCGCGCAGAAGGATCCGATTGATGCGTTGGCGTATGAATGATTGATGGGCTGCTGCATCGGCTCCCCGACCGTGAACTGCTGGCGCCCGACATCCTAGCCGGGCTTTGCCCGGCCGGGACAGCCTGAGAGGCTGTCCGTACTTGATTCATCCTGCTCCATCCCCATCGCGTTACGCTTTCCGGAATTAGCTCAGAATTTACAAGTCTCCTAATGCGCCAGGCGTATTCTGGGGCACCTCGCGGAGAATCTTATGGCACCGGAAAACATTCAGAATGCTCCGCCGCGGCGCCTGCTCGCGATCGACGGCGGCGGACTGCTGGGCTTGATCCCGGCCGAAGCCCTCATCCTCGTCGAAGAACAACTGAACCAGATTACCGGGAGCAATAAGCCGCTGTGCGATCGTTTCGACTTGATTGGTGGCACGAGCACGGGAGCGATTCTTGCGGCGGGTCTGGCCCTCGGTTTGAGCGCCAAGCAATTGCGCGATTTCTACCTCCAGTTCGGCAAAGAGATATTCACGAAAGTATGGTTCGGAGAACGGTTCTGGCACAACTATTCGGATGCTCCGCTTGCCAAGCACCTGAAGGAAGTGTTCGGAGATGTAACGCTGGGAAGCGATCGGCTGCGCACGCAGATCCTCATTGTTACCAAGAATGCGACGTTGGGGAATGACTGGTTCTTCACCAACAATCCGCAGAACAAGTTTTTCAAGAACAACGCCGGGCTGCCTTTGTGGCAGATCGTGCGGGCGAGCTCGGCGGCTCCGACGTATTTCCCGCCGCAGTCGATTACCGTGCCCGACGAGACGGGCAAAATTCAGAGCTACGAGTTCGTCGACGGGGGCGTGAGCAGTTACAACAATCCGGCGCTGCAGGTTTTTCTGGAAGCCACCATTCCTGAGTACGGCAATGGCTGGCCGATGGGTTCGGATCGATTGCTATTGCTTTCCTTGGGCACAGGTTTCAACTCGCTCACCATTCCATGCGGGAAAGCCGCGAGATACAACCTGATTGACTGGGGCAAGTACGTGGTCAAGGAGATGATGAACGAGGCGAATCTGCAGCAGAACATTCTGCTACACATCATCGGGCAGCGGCCTGCTTCGGCAACGTCGGCGACGAAAGAGTTGACGACGTCGGGCGCCTCCAAAGGGGTGCCGGACGAAAACGCTCTGTCCCGCGTAGATACTGGCCTCTCGGCCGCAAAGCTGGTTACCTATCAGCGAATCACAATCGGACTAACGCGCAAGCGCCTGGATGACTTGGGATTTCAAGACATCGATCCCTATAAGGTGCGAGAGATGGATGCCGCCGACCAGATCCCGAATATGCAGCGCATCGGGGCGGCAGTCGCACACGAGCAGGTTCGAATGGAAGGCTTGAAGGCATTCTTCTAGTCCGATTGGAACGTGGTGTGAAGCCCCCAATGTGACAGCTTTTGTAAGCGGGTGTGATTGCAGGCACAGGGGTAACATAGCGTTGACAAGAGTTTGCGGGGTAAGCTATCGTAAAGACTTTGGTAGTAGTGTGGTTGCCCGCCTGATGGTCCTGGCGTCCTCGTCAGGGGAATCAACGAGCGGTTTTCTTTCGCAGCCTTTTTCAAATCTTGGGAGAGTTCCGATGTCAACGTATTTCCCCAAACAGGGGGAAATTGTGCGCAAGTGGTACGTCGTGGATGCGAGCGGGCAGACGCTCGGACGCCTGGCTTCGCAGGTGGCGCGCATCCTTATGGGAAAAGAAAATCCGCGATATACCCCATTTATCGATACCGGGGATCATGTCATCGTGATCAATGCGGAGAAAATCCGCACGACCGGAGTGAAAGCGGAGCAGAAGCAATATCACCATTACACGGGATATCCGGGCGGATTGCGGACGGAAGATTACAACAAACGGCTGGTGCGCAAGCCGGAGGCGATCATCGAAGCCGCGGTAAAGCGCATGCTGCCCAAGAACAAGCTGGCGGCGCATATGCTCTCGAAGTTGAATGTGTACAAGGGCGACAAGCATCCGCACGTAGGCGCAGAAGCCGCAGGATTTCAAGTTGGAAGCGCGCGAGTATAAGCCGCGCAAAGTGGCAGTTTCGTAAGACAGCAATGAGCGATGAGCTCTGAGCTGTGAGCAAGGTCTAAATAATCTTTGAAAGGTTAAGAGTGGAAGGCCAGAGATAGGAGCAGAGGTTTTGCTCACAGCTCACGGCTCATAGCTCATAGCTAAACATGGCAGAGTTGGTTCAATATTACGGAACGGGGCGCCGCAAGACGGCAATCGCCCGTGTGTACTTGCGTCCGGGCACCGGGGATTTCAAGGTCAACGGGCGCGCCTTCGAAGAATATTTTGTCACTCCGGCGCAGAGGTCGGCGGCCAAGTCTCCGCTGGCGTCCGCCGATGCGGCTGCTTCGTTCAACGTCATCGCCAGCGTTTTGGGCGGCGGCGTTCGCGGTCAGGCAGATGCGGTGAAACTGGGCATTGCCCGCGCTTTGATGCAGTTCAATGCTGAGCTGCGCAAGAAGCTGAAATCCGAGGGCATGGTCAGCCGCGACTCGCGCGGCAAAGAGCGCAAGAAGTACGGCCAGAAGGGCGCGCGAAAGCGGTTCCAGTTCAGCAAGCGCTAGTGCGCTTGCAGTCCCGAGTTGCGGGTCCCAAGTTCCGAGTCAAAGCCGGGTGCTCGCGCCGCTCGGAATCACAAGGTTTGGCTAGTGGCAAAGAGCTAGAAGCTAATAGCTGATTTTAAGGTGTTCAATTCTTCCCGTGCCCTTGTGGTGCGGGGACGGGAATGGCAATCCGGAACGACAGTTTCTAGTTTCGGGTTCCAGTTTCGAGAGATCGAAGGGGCGCAGAGCTCCCGGAAACTCGAAACATGAAACTCGCGACTGACTTTCCCCGGATGCAGACTAAACAGGAGGTTAATTGGCTACCATTACCATGAAGGAGTTGCTCGAAGCCGGTGTTCACTTCGGGCACCAGACGAAGCGCTGGAATCCCAAGATGAAGGAATTCATCTTCGGAGAGCGCAACGGGATCTACATCATTGACCTGCAGAAGACGCTGAAGATGTTCAAAGAGGCGTCGAAATTCGTGCAGGACCTGGCAACCGACGGGCGAATAGTCCTGTTCGTGGGAACCAAGCGCCAGGCGCAGGACGCGATCGCCGAAGAGGCGCAGAAGTGTGGCGCGTTCTACATCAACCAGCGCTGGCTGGGCGGACTGCTCACCAACTGGGTGACGGTGCAGAAATCGGTGAAGCGGCTGAAAGAGCTCGACGAGATGGCCACGGATGGCCGCTACGAGTTGCTGCCGAAGAAAGAAGTTATCAAGCTCGAACGCGAGCGCAAGCATTTGCAGGCCAACCTGGCCGGCATCAAGAACATGAACCGCCTGCCCGATGCGATCTTCGTCATCGACTCGAACAAAGAGCAGATCGCGGTCCGCGAGGCGCGCAAGCTGGGCATTCCGGTGGTCGCGGTCGTGGATACGAATTGCGATCCGACGGAAGTGGATTACGTGATCCCCGGCAACGACGACGCGTTGCGGGCGATCCGGCTGTTCACCTCGAAGATTTCGGAGTCGATTGCCGAAGGCGCGCAGCTGATGACCGACAAGCAGGTTGCCGATATGCAGGCCGGCTGTCGCGCAAGCTGAGCTGGCCGCGAACGAGCCTCCGGTGGAGGGCGCCGTGGATACCAGTGGCGCTGAATACCCCGGCGAAGGCGAAGACATCAGCATGGAAGAAGTGCTGGGTCCGGGAACGCACAAGAAGCCGGTGGCCAACGAAGAGGCCGAAGTGCCGAAGGTCGAGAGTCAGACAGTTTAGAAGCAGTTGCCAGCGTCAGTTCTAGTTAGAACCACCGTGGATGTGGTTTGCAGGGTACGGCACAAACCGGGCATTGATATGAGACCCGCGCGGGTCGTCCGGCGCGGGTTTAGTTTTGTAGTTTCAGGTTTCAAGTTTCGAGTGGCCTGAAATTAGTCTCAAAAATCACTCGAAACTAGAAACGCGAAACTGGAAACTTTTATGGGTACTACTACAGTGAATATTTCAGCGGCACAAGTGAAGGATCTCCGGGAGAAGACCGGGGCTCCGATGATGGATTGCAAGCAGGCTTTGACCGAAGCCAAAGGTGACATGGAGCAAGCGGTCGTGATCCTGCGAAAAAAGGGTGTTTCGGTGGCAGCGAAGAAGGCCACGCGAGTGACGAGCGAAGGGTCGGTGGCGAGCTACATCCACGCCGGTGGCAAGATTGGTGTGCTCGTCGAGGTCAACTGCGAGAGCGATTTCGTCGCTCGCACCGAAGACTTCAAGGAACTGGTGCACGATATCGCCATGCACATCGCGGCCAGCGATCCCCGGTACGTGCGCAAGGAAGACGTCACGCCCGCGGATTTTGCCCGCGAAAAAGAGATTTTCCTCTCGCAGGCGGTCGCCAGCGGCAAGCCGCCGCACATCGCGGAGAAGATGGTAGTCGGCAAGATGGAAAAGTTCTACGAAGAGGTCTGCCTGCTGGAGCAGCCCTTCATCAAGGACCAGACCATCTCGATCGGGCAACTGATCGCGTCGAAGATCGGCAAGCTCGGCGAGAATATCGCGGTGCGCCGGTTTGCGCGCTTCAAGGTAGGGGACGCGGGCGAGACCATCGCGATCACCAAGCCTACAGAGCCAAAGGCTGAGTAACTGGAAGGCGCCCTGCGGGGCGCCTTTTTTATGTGAGATATTGTGGCCTACATTCCAACTGGCGCGCGATGGTACGTTGCTGAGATTGTCGAGGAGATTCGTGTTGAAGGGGATGCTCGCAACGTCGTGCATTCTAATCTAGTATTGGTTGAGGCGGGCTCGCCCGAGGATGCTTACCGCCGTGCTATCGAGTTGGGTCACAAAGGCGAAGTCACATACCAGAATCCTCAGGGACTCACAGTCGTTACCAGATTTCGTGGGCTTAAGCAATTAAATGTGGTGCACGATTCACTCGAGCATGGCGCCGAACTGGTTTTCTCTGAGGAGATTTCAGTGCCCGAGGAGCGGATCGCGGCTTGGTTGAAAACCAAAGAACAGCTAAACGTTTTCGCCGATATTGAGCCTAAGGGTCCAGACTACAGTTCCAAGGACGTGGTCGAGGAAGCGCTCCGGTTGGTTGGTTGGTCGAGATTCGCAGAACCAGGATTGAAATGACAAATCCAACTCCTGTCTTCAAACGCATTCTGCTCAAAATATCCGGAGAAGCTTTGGCGGCGAACCAGGGCTTTGGTGTCGACACGACGCGCATTCACGAGATCGCCGCCGAACTCAGCGACGTCCAGAAACTCGGGATTCAGACTGCGATTGTTGTGGGCGGAGGGAATTTCTTTCGCGGCGTGGCCCAGCAGGCGAAGGACATGGATCGTGTGTCCGCCGATCACATGGGCATGCTGGCCACTGTTATCAATGCGCTCGCATTGCAGGATGCGCTGGAGAAGCAAGGGGTGTTCACGCGCGTCATGTCCGCCATTGAGATGAATCAGGTGGCGGAGCCGTTTATCCGGCGGCGGGCCATGCGCCACCTGGAGAAAGGGCGCGTGGTGATCTTTGCCGGCGGGACCGGCAATCCCTATTTCTCAACCGATACGGCGGCGTCGTTGCGCGCGATGGAAATCAAGGCGGACGTTATTCTCAAGGCGACGAAGGTTGACGGCATCTACGACGCTGATCCCATGAAAGTGAACGGGGCGCGAAAGTTCAACCAGATTACCTACATGGACGTGCTGAAGCTGGGATTGAAAGTGATGGATTCCACTGCCATCAGCTTGTGCAAGGATAACGATCTGCCGATCGTGATCTTCAATTTGAATGAGCGCGGGAACATCCGGCGCGTGATTTTAGGCGAGAAGATCGGCTCCATGGTCTGCGCCTAGAAACTTGGCCACGGATCTTCACGGATTCCCACGGATAGAACTAGATCCGTGCCGATCCGTGCGAATCCGTGGCAGCTTATTTTTTGCGGGTTTATAATTCGAAGTTTTGAGTAAGGAAGGATGGACTGAACTTATGGCCGTTATGGCTTCGATTGGTGGATTGAAAGATACCTATGCGCAATTGAAGACGCGCATGGATAAAGCGGTAGAAGATTTTCGCAAGGCGATGGCTGCGGTACGCACCGGGCGCGCATCGGTGCACATGCTCGACGGAATCACGGTGGACGCCTACGGCGCGCAGATGCCGCTGAATCAGGTCGCGCAAGTGCACGCGCCAGAGGCACAGTTGATTACCGTGCAACCTTTCGATCCCTCGCAACTCGGAGCCATTGAGAAAGCCATTCGCGGGGGAGATCTGGGGCTGAATCCGATGAACGACGGGAAAGTGATCCGAGTGCCCGTGCCTGCGCTCACCCAGGAGCGGCGGCAAGATATGGTGAAGCATCTGCATCGCATCCTGGAAGAACACCGCACTGCAATTCGCAACATCCGTCGCGACGGCAATGACGCCATCAAGAAGGCGCTGAAGGACAAGAAGATCACCGAGGATGAAGAGAAGCGGTCGCTGGATGAGATCCAGAAACTGACCGATAACGAGATCAAGAAGATGGAAGAGATGAGCAAGGCGAAAGAAAAGGAAGTGACGGAGTTGAAGTAAGGTCCAATCTTCGGAGCCATTCCGTAGGGAATCTTTGCTATCGAGCCATTCAACTGACCCATGACAGTTGCGCACGCCGCGAGATACCCCAGACACGAAACACGCAGTGTCCGCTGTTCTTCTTTAGGCCACGTATAATCACTCAAGCATGAAGCAGATTGTCAAAGCTGCCTGTCCCCACGATTGCCCGGATGCTTGCGGAGTGCTGATTACGGTTCAGGACGGCCGCGCTACCAGGATTCAGGGCGATCCGGAGCATCCAGTCACTCGCGGTTTTTTGTGCGCGAAAGTTGCGAAGTATCTGGACCGTGTGTATTCGCCTGAGCGCGTGATGTATCCCATGAGGCGGATTGCTCCCAAGGGTCCGGCCGCGGAGCTTCGATCCGGCGGACAGCCGATGGCGGCTGTCCCTACACATGGCAATGACATTTGGCAGCGGATTTCATGGGATGAGGCTCTCGACACCATTGCTTCACGGTTCCGCGCGATTTCTGATCAGTTTGGGAGTGAAGCGATTCTGCCGTACTCCTATGGAGGTACTCTCGGCACATTAAATGGCGGGTCCATGGACCGGCGTTTTTTCCACCGTCTCGGAGCGTCGCAATTGGATCGCACCATCTGCTCGGCTGCGGGCGAGGCTGGCGTCATTTCTGTTTTTGGCGTAAAACTCGGCACCGAGCCTGAGCAGTTCGCCCATTCGAAATACATCATCGCCTGGGCCTCGAATATCCACGCCAACAACGTGCATCTGTGGCCGTTCATCGTGGAAGCGCAGAGGAACGGCGCGAAACTGGTGGTGATCGATCCTTATCGCACACGAACGGCCGAGTGCGCCGATTGGTATCTTCCCATCAATCCCGGAACCGACGCCGCGCTCGCCCTGGGAATGATGCACGTGATTATCGGCGAGAAGCTCTACGACGCCGATTACGTTTCGAAGTACACCGTGGGCTTTGAGCAGCTGCGTGAAAAGGTGAAGGAATATTCGCCGGAGCGCGTTGCGAATTGGACCGGAATTTCTGCCGAGGACATTCGCAAGCTGGCGCGCGAATACGCCACTACGAGCCCCTCGGTGATCCGGCTGAACTACGGCGTGCAGCGCTCTGAAGGCGGCGGCATGGCGACCCGCGCAGTCGCGATGTTGCCTTGCCTGATCGGATCGTGGAAGCAAGTCGGCGGCGGCTTTCAGATGTCGCTGAGCGGGGCCGCGGACCTCAACTCCTCGGCCCTGAAGCGTACCGATCTCATGAACGTCGCTCTAGGACGGCCGGCCCGAACCCTCAACATGGTGGAGCTAGGCCGAGTGCTCAACCAGGTGAGCGATCCTCCGGTAAAGGCGTTGTTCGTCTACAACTCGAATCCAGCCGCGGTTTGTCCGAATCACAATGAGGTCGTGCGCGGGTTGACGCGGCCCGATCTGTTTACCGTGGTGCACGAGCAGTTCTTCACCGACACTACGGATTACGCCGACATCGTGCTGCCGGCCACGACTTTCTTCGAGCACAAGGATCTGCAGAAGGCGTACGGGCATTACTATCTGCAGGTGTCGAACCAGGCGATTGAGCCGCTAGGCGAGTGCCGGTCCAATGTGGAGGTGTTCCGGGCGCTGGCGCAGCGCATGGGATTCACCGAGGAGTGCTTCTCGCAGACTGTGGATGAAATGATTGATCTCGCGCTCGAATCTGACGATCCCTGGATGAACGGTATGACGCGCGAGCGGCTGGAGCGGCCCACACGAGGTTCAACTTCGAGATCGAGGCGAATCCAGCTCCCTTTCTCCCTTTTGCACACGGCGGCTTTCGTACCCCTTCCGGCAAGGCGGAGTTTTACGCCGAGAGCCTGAAGGCTCTGGGGCTTGATCCGGTGGCGGAGTTCACGCCACCTTCGGAGTCGCGGCACGGCAAGAAGGATCTGCCGCTGGAACTGCTGGCGCGCAAAGCCGACAATTTCCTGAATACTACTTTCTCCAATCTGCCATCCGTTCAGGAGATGGAAACGCCCGGCCTGCTGGAACTTTCCCGGCCGGATGCGCGAGCGCGTGGCATTGCCGACGGCGATCGCGTGCGCGTCTTCAACCAGCGCGGAGAAATTGAGCTGACCGCGAAAGTGGATGGAACAGTGCAGCCCGGCGTAGTTTCCGCCAAGCTGAATTGGGCTAAGATGGCCCCAGGTTTTCAAAGCATCAACAGCTTAACCTCAGAAAAACTTACCGACATGGGCAACTCCGCCACGTTTTATTCCGTCTTGGTTGAGGTAGAGAAAATTACTGGCCAGTGATGCACGGTCAGTATTCAGGTCCTAGGAGCGAGGCCCATACCCGAAAAAAATTCAGAGCGGCCGCAGGATGCCAATTGAGAGCCGCTTTGGACGCTTTCCCTCGCTCTACCGTATAATTGCAGTTTTCTTACATCCCAGAGGCTGAGGTCGTAGCGATTCCTTTTCGCTTTCATCCGGAGAACCTTGTTGTGCCCAGCGGCGCCTGCGTTCCCCGACGCGCAGTGGTGCCATCTCGTTCATTCCAACGGTCTTGGGTGCGGCTGGCGCAGCGCTTTTGCGGCTTCTGGCTGGCCCTCGCAACCATTCTTTTTGGAGTGGCTGGACTGGCATCGGCGCAGACGGACGTGGTCTCCGAGATCACGGTGACGGGCAACCGGCGCATCCCCGCCGATACCATTCGCGCGCGCATTTTCACCAAGCCCGGCGATGTCTACGATCAGGCTGCCCTCGAGCGCGATTTCAACTCGCTGTGGAACACCGGCTACTTCGAAGACATCAAGTTTCTCCGCGAGCAGACGCCCAAAGGCTGGCGCATGCATCGTGCAGGTGAAAGAGAAGCCGACCATCCGCGAGATCAACTACATCGGACTGAGTTCGGTTTCGAAGAGCGACGTTCTCGACCGCTTCAAGCAGGACAAGGTCGGGCTGGTTGTCGAAAGCCAGTACGATCCCACGCGCATCAAGAAGGCCGAAGTTTCGATCAAGAACTTGCTGGCCGAACACGGACGGCAGTTCGCCACCATTCGTACCGAGATGCGGCCAATTCCGCCGGCCGCCGTGGGCATCACCTTCGTGGTGAAGGAAGGGCCGAAGGTCAAGGTCGGCAAGATCCGCTTCGATGGAAACAAGCAACATCAACAGCCGCGTCCTGCGCGCCGCCATGAAGAACCTGAAGCCGATCGGAATCCCGCACTCTATTTTCCTGGAAAACATTTTCGCCAAGACCTACGACGCCACCAAGCTCGAAGAAGACACCGAGCGGGTCCGCAGCCGAGTACCAGAACCGCGGATACTTCAAGGTCCTCGTGACAGGATCCGAAGACCGAGATCCACGACACCGGGCCATCAAGGGCTTCCACATTCCCCTGCTGCAGATCCGGACCGGGCAAGGCGGTGGACATCACCATGCCGATCGACGAAGGGGACAAGTACCGGCTGGGCAAGATCACGTTCAAGAACAACAAATGCCATTTCCAATACCAAGCCGCTCTGCGCACGCTGTTTCCGATGAAGGATGGCGACATCTTCAGCCGCGAGAAGGTTGCCAAGGGCCTGGAGAACCTGCGCAAGGCTTACGGCGAGTACGGATACATCAACTACACCGGCGTTCCCTCCACTACTTTCGACGACGAGAAGAAGCTGGCGAACCTGGAAATCGATATTGACGAGGGCAAGCAGTTTTACGTGCGGCGCATCGAGTTCCAGGGCAACACCACCACGCGCGACAAGGTGATTCGCCGGGAACTGGCGCTGGAAGAAGGCGGCATCTACAACTCGCGCCTGTGGGAACTCAGCCTGCTGCGTTTGAACCAGCTTGTCCTACTTCGACCAACTCAAGCCGGATGACCCCAATGTGACGGAGAAAAGGCTGGACGAGAAGAACGGGCAGGTAGACCTGACGCTCAAGGTGCATGAAAAAGGCAAGAACAGCATCGGATTGAACGGCGGCGTCAGCGGCCTGGAAGGCGCCTTCATCGGCCTGAACTACGCGACCAACAACTTCCTGGGCCAAGGCGAAACTCTGCAGATGCAGATCAGCCTGGGCAATCTGGCGCGCAGCGTCATGTTCGGCTTCACTCAGCCCTACATGTTCGATCGGCCTCTGCAGTTCGGATTTACCGTGTTCGGGAACAAGATCAGCTACAACCAGGCGCGGCAGCTATCGATTTTCAGCGGTCAGAACCTGAACCTGCCGAGCGCCGTTCTGCAGAACCTGCAGAACTACTCGCAGTCGAGCGTAGGCTTCACCACGTCGCTCAGCTATCCGCTGCGACGCTCTTTCAAGCGCGTTGGCCTGACTTATTCGCTGGACCGCTCCACGCTCATTCCGTTGAGCACGGCGTCGAAGACCCTGTTCGACTTCATCGCGTTCCGCGGTATCTCCGGACCGAACGCGGTCAATGGAATCATCACCAGCAAGATCTTCCCCAACTTCTCTTTCAACACGCTCGACAGCGGCATGTTCCCTCACAGCGGAAAGCAGATGACGCTGGGCGCGGAGTTCGCGGGGCTCGGCGGCACGGTTCGTTCGATCCGGCCCATCATTCAGTACAAGCAATTCTTTCCGGTGCAGAAGCGAAGGAACACAATCGGCTATAGCGTGAATGCGAATCGTTCATCAGCGGGTTTGGCGGACTGGTGGCGCCGCCGTTCCAGCGCTTCTACATGGGTGGCGAGAACGACATTCGCGGATTCGATATCCGCTCCGTCTCGCCGGTTGCGTTCTTGCCCAGTTCGAACGTAATTACGCTGACCAATCCTGACGGAACACCGGTCTTGAAGAATCCCTCGAATCCTCGCCAGGGAAACTGGACAGTCCCAATTCCGGTCGATCAGATCGTGTTCCCCGGCGGCGATCTTAGCGTGTGGACGAACCTGGAATACCGCATCACAATTGCGGGTCCGGTGGCCGTCGCTCCTTTTATCGATAGCGGAATCGATCCCGTGATTCGCCGCTCGCAGTTGCAGATTGCGACAGCGCAATATGACCAGGTGATCGGCACTCCATTTGGTTGTGCGACTCTCGATCCAGGCTACAATTGCGCCGGCGGCACAATTCTGAATCCCACTCCCTCGAAGTACTTGCAGGTACTGAGCAGCACCAACTGGAAGCCGCGCGTTTCGACCGGGCTGGAATTGCAGATGTTCCTGCCGGTCATCAACGCACCGTTCCGCATCTATTGGGCTTACAATCCGTTCCGCTTGAATGAGCAAGCGACCCCGCCGATCCCGATCACGCGCGGCATGTTCCCCGCCGGCGCGGCGGGCGACTACACCTATCACCTGGCGGTGAATACTTACGCTCCGAACTTCCTGTTGCGGGAACCGCGCAAGACTTTCCGCTTTACCGTGGCAACCACGTTTTAGAAGGGCAAATGCAGTGTCGAGCTGGCGTCATGGGGCGGCAACTATCCCAGATAGGGGTTTGACTGTAGCAGAGCGGGATCAATATAATTGTTGCTGATCCACGCCAAGTAGCGAGTCCGAGGGGTGGACCGCACGTCCGTAAAGCTGGCGTGAAAGTGGCAGTCCAGTGCGCCTGTTCCCATGGCGGCCGCAACTGCAGCGGAGACCTCATTCAAAGCGGCCCAGCGATTGACTGAGAAGCGATCTGAGAGCGAAAAGAAAGATCATTCCCGGAACCATGTTCCAAGGAGTTCAACCGATCCAATGAAAAGCAAGTTTGTGCGCGTTCTTCTGGCAATTGCGGTGACCTTGACGTTTTCCGCACTAGCCCAAACCGGCAGCGCCGCCACCCCGTCGAGTGCGGCGGCTGCACCTGCAACAACTCCGGCGGGCTCCGCGCCTGCCACGACCACCGGGCCCACTGGTGCCACCAAGGTCGGAACCATCAACATCCAGGAAGCGATCTTCGGCAGCAACGAAGGCCAGAAAGAAATTCAGGCTCTGCAAAAGAAGTTTGAGCCCAAGCAGGCTGAGCTGAAGAGTCAGAACGACGAACTTGAGTCCTTGAAGAAGCAGCTCAACACGCAGGGCGACAAGCTGAACGAAGATGCCGCCGGCAACCTGAAGAAGCAGATCGAGACCAAGCAGAAGAGCTTCGATCGCAATGTGCAGGATGCCCAGGAAGAGTTCGGCAGCCAGCAGCAGGATATCGCCTCGAAGATCCTGCAGAAGATGGCGCCGATGATCGTCAAGTATTCGCAGGAGAACGGATTCGGCATGATCGTCGACACCTCGAAGCCCTGGCCGCAGAGCAACGTTCTCTGGTGGGGCGAGGCGATCGACATCACCAAGCCGGTGGTCGAGGCTTATAACGTGCAGTCCGGTGTGGCTGCTCCGACACCTCCAGCAGGAGCCACAGCTCCCAAGCCGACAACTCCGAGAGCTCCGACCGGCACAGCGCCGAAATCCAGCGCTCCGAAGTCGAGCGAACCCCCGAAATAGCTTCGAATCCGACACCTTGCGTGCCGGAAAGTTCCAGCAGGCCGCGTGAAAACGCGGCCTTTTTTTCTTTGGAACAGGGGACTGTCAGCGCGTCTCGCGGTGTCTATAGCAGCAAGCAGATTCACGCTGGAGGACACCATGTTTGCCGAGAGCATGTTGGAAACATCATGGGCCCAACGCACGCAGAGAAGCTGGACAACTCTCACCTCGTTCGCATTGCAGGCAGCGGTGCTCGGAGGATTACTGACGATTTCCCTCATGACGACAGTGGGGCTGCCGGAGAGTCGTGTCCTGCAACCGCCCATCTCGTGGGGAGCGCCGCCACCTCCGCTACGAAACATAGCGCGTGAGCACACGACACACCTGCTTCAGAGCAATCTCACTGACAACATCCTGATTGCGCCCCCGTCGATTCCACACCAGGTCCGCATGATCGATGAGATTGAGCCTCCACCGCAGGTAAGTTACAACACCACCGAGGGCGTGGATGGCGGGACGGGCAGTGGCTCGCGGCAAGGTGTCTGGGACACAATCAATGAGTCGTTGAGTCATGTCGCTAGACCCGCTCCACCTGCAGTCGCCACCAAACCCGCGTTTCGTACCTCAAGCATGCTGCAGGGAAGCCTGGTTCGGCGAGTTGACCCGGTGTATCCGCCTTTGGCCAGGTCCGCACGCATCCAGGGGCAGGTGGTCTTAGCAGCAATCATCAGCAAAGCGGGAACCATTCAGCATCTGCAGGTGCTTTCCGGACACCCGATGCTGGTGAACGCGGCTCTGGACGCCGTGAGCCAATGGCGCTATCGGCCATATGTGCTCAACGGCGAGGTCATCGAGGTGGAGACGCAGATTACGGTGAACTTTAAACTGAACTAGGGGAGTGGATGCAGTTCATCGTTCTGTGCTTTCCCCCGTGATCCTCTGTGCCCTCTGTGGTTAAGGTCTTTGATTTGGATTTTGAGGTTTCGAGCGGGAGTAGCCCGTGCGTAACTTCGAGCCGCCCGGCTACTCCCGCTATAATCGCGAAAGTGGCTACCACAGCAGAAATCCTGAGCCGTGCGGCGACGCGCCCCACCTGGGCCGACGTCTCTCTCGCCACCCTGCGGCAAAATTTCCGAACCGTGCAGAAGCATGTTGGAGCGGCGGTGACCGTCTGCGCCGTTGTGAAGGCGGACGCCTACGGACATGGCGCCGTCGAATGTTCCCGCGCACTCGAAGGAGAAGGAGCGAAGTGGCTGGGAGTTACTTCACTGGACGAAGCAATTCCGCTGAGGGACGCGGGCATTGGCTCGAACGTCCTGCTGATGACGGGATTCTGGCGAGGCGAAGAGGCCGAGATCATTCGTCTGCAGCTCACCCCCACCGTGTGGGAACTGTGGCAGATCGAGTCGCTCGACAAAGCGGCGGCTGGCCTGGGAGTTAACGCACATCCGGTGCACCTGAAAGTGGATACCGGGATGGGGCGGCTTGGCGTTGCGGTGGAGCAGTTGCCCGCGCTTCTTCGCGCTCTAAGGGCAGCCAAGCATCTCCGTCTGGAAGGACTCTCGACGCATCTGGCGTCTTCGGAAATTATGGATGCGCCGTCCGTCGCGGAGCAGGAGAGGAACTTCGAAGCCGCGCGGACCATGGTGCGGGGCGCGGGCTTCGAGCCGGCCTTCGTACACATGGCCAACACCGGGGCAGTAATTTCGCGGCGTGAGACGTGGAACACGATGGTGCGTCCCGGGGTTGCGCTTTACGGATACTATCTGCCATTTCAGCGCGCCGGCCGCGAGGTGAGCGGCGGAACTCTCCGCCTGGCGGTCAAACCTATTCTCACTTGGAAGACGCGCATTTTATCGCTACGTAATTTCGCTGCGAACCAGGCGCTGGGATACGGCGGTACCTACGAGACGAAAGCGCCGGCGCATGTCGCAGTTTTGCCTGTGGGTTACGCCGATGGCTACAACCGCCAGCTCTCCAATCGCGGCCGGGTGATTGTGCGCGACCATTACGCGCCCATTGTGGGCCGGATCTCGATGGATCTGACGCTAGCGGACGTCACCGGCATCCCCGGAGTCAGTGTCGGTGATGAAGTGATTCTGCTGGGATCAACTGACGGACTCAGCGTGGATGCTCTGGAACACGCCGAGCTGGCCAACAGCACACCTTACGAAATTCTCTGCAATATTTCTAAAAGAGTGCCAAGACGATACCCCAGTTAGCGCCGCTGCTCTTGCGCCTCCATATACTTCCGCAGTACGGCATTAATGGCCGTCTGGTAGCCTCTCCCTTGTTTGCGAAAGAACTTCAGCACGTCGGGATCGAGCCGCAACGTGATCTGCTCTTTGGTGCCCGGCCAGACAATGGCATTCGCAAAGAAGTCGGGATCGAGTTTTGGGATATCAGAAAAATCGATATCTTCGTCACCCATCGCATCAATACGCTTCCAGTCCGTTCTGGATTGCCTTTTCATATTCTTGCCGCTCTTCATGATCTGCCTTTCTCAGCGAGATGAATCGTGTTGTCACCACGTTCCGCAAAAATTATGGCCACTGTGCGGCCGCGAATCATTCCGAGTCCTTTCCAACGCCTCTCGCCGTAATCGTGCCGTATATCCGGAGTGGTAATGATCACTCCGGCGAACATTTGATCGGCGGCCGCGAAATCGAAACCGTGCTTCCGAATATTGGCGCGGTTCTTAGCTTCGTCCCACTCGAATTTCATTGTAACTCCAAATGTAGTTACGAACAAAGTGCCGGTGCATTCTTATTCTCGGGGCTCGTGAAGGTTGAAATCGGTGATGCATGTCACTAGGGGGAACGAATTATTTGTGGATTTTCTGAAGAACAGTTCCTTGCCGCGCAGCCTGATGCTGATTAGCAACGGCTAGCTGCTAAATGCTCCCACTGAGCGAAATGGCGCAAAATTCCTCGATCCCAGTTGTTACACTAGAAGGTTCAGCATGCCTTCCCGCTACGCACAGTGGATGTACGACTGGGAGCACCGCCTTACCTCGGTGGACAATAATCGTGTGGTGCGTCCGCTCGAGTGGGGCTTGGACTGGACCCACGAATGGCCTTGCCGCAACGGCTATGCTCCCGGCTACGCGGCGCAGAATCCCGAAAAATTCATTTTGGATTACAACCGCCGCATTGTCGCAGCCAGCGATGAGTTCTATTCGTACCAGCGCCCCGCCGACTTTTGCCTGGAGAAGGATGAAGTAAAGGTGCATTCAACCCGCGAAGTTCCCGACCCGAAACTTGAGGCCAAGGTAAAGGGAACCTATGCGGAGTTTCTGCGATTCACCTCGCCGGTGAAGACGCAGTATCCGGAAAATGACATGGTGACGGCGCGCTGGTTTCCGGCGCGGGGACGGCGAGCTGTGGTCTTGTTGCCGCACTGGAACTCGGATGCGCTCTCCTATATCGGCCTCTGCCGCGTATTCAACCTGCTGGGCATCGCCGTGCTGCGGATGAGCATGCCCTATCACGATTCGCGAAAGCCCCCGGAGATCCAACGAGCCGACTACGCCGTCTCCGCTAACATTGGACGCACCCTCAACGCCGTGCGCCAGGGTGTGATCGATGTCCGCTGCTGCCTGGACTGGCTGGAGCAGCAAGGCTACAACCGGCTCGGGATTGTGGGGACGAGCCTCGGTTCCTGCTTCGCGTTCATCGCTGCGGCGCATGATCCGCGCGTCCGGGTGGCTGCCTTCAATCATGCGGCCACTTACTTCGCTGACGTAGTATGGCATGGGCAGTCCACGCGGCACATCCGGCAGGGAATTGAGCAGCAGATCGATCTCGAGGAATTGCGCCAGGCATGGCTGGCGATCAGCCCCATGGCGTACTTCGAGCAGTTTGCCAGATGGCCCAAGAAATCACTGATCGTTTATGGGAGCTACGATCTTACGTTCTTGCCGGAATTCTCTCGGCACGTGGTCGAACAATTCGAGCAGCATGGGCTTGATCACCACGTCGCGGTGCTGCCTTGCGGGCATTACACCACCGGCGAAATGCCATACAAATACATTGACGGCTGGCACCTGGCTTCGTTTCTGCGGACAGCGTTTTGAAGCAGTTGCTAGCTCTTAGCTCTTAGCTTTTAGCGCCTATGGTGACGGACATTACGGAGTGGCGCCGCGGAGAGTTCATTGTCAGCACCGATCGGGCGCGGCTTGATCTGGATGTCATTCACGGGTTCCTGACGAATAGCTATTGGGCCAAAGGGATTTCAAGCGAACTGGTCGCGCGCGCGCTTGAGCATTCTTTGTGCTTTGGGATTTATGATGAGAGCGGCAGCAAAGGCCCAGGTCTCGCAAATGCAGCGAGACCTGGGGCACCCCAAGTTGGATTTTGCCGGGTAGTAAGTGATTTGGTTACGGTAGCCTACTTGGGCGACGTGTTCGTGCTGGAAAAGTACCGCGGGCGCGGATTGAGCAAGTTGTTGATGGAATGCGTCACGCAGCATCCGGCGCTGCAGGGACTGAGGCGCTGGATCCTGCTGACGCGCGATGCGCACGGTCTTTACCAGCAATTCGGATTTATGCCATTGAAGTCGGCCGATCGCTATATGGAACTGCATCGGCCCGATGTATACGAAATCAGGAAAACATCATGAAAAATTCAGGGATGTACCGTCCACTGTACGAAAGCGATCCGCAGGTTGCGGCTGCCATTGACAACGAGACCCGACGGCAGCACGAAGGCCTTGAGCTGATCGCGTCCGAGAACTTTGTCAGTGAGGCGGTGCTAGAAGCCGCGGGATCGGTCTTCACGAACAAGTATGCCGAGGGATATCCCGGAAAACGTTATTACGGCGGCTGCGAGTTCGCGGACGTGGTCGAGAATCTCGCGCGCGACCGGGCAAAACAGCTATTCGGGGCGGAGCATGCGAACGTGCAGCCCCATGCCGGATCGCAGGCCAACATGGAAGCTTATGCTGCAGTGTTGCAGCCGGGCGACACCATTCTCGGATTGAATCTGGCTCATGGTGGGCACCTTACGCACGGGCATCACCTGAATTTTTCCGGCAAAACGTACAAGATCATTCCGTACGGTGTCACCAAAGAGACGGAGACGATCGATTACGACGAACTGGAAAAGCTGGCCGAAAAGGAGCGCCCGAAACTGATTATCGGCGGGGGCAGTGCGTATCCGCGGATCATCGATTTCAAGCGCATGCGCGAGATCGCCGACAAGGTCGGCGCGCTCTATCTGGTCGACATGGCCCATTTTGCGGGCCTGGTGGCCGGCGGTGCTCATCCTTCTCCGGTGCCGCACGCGCACATTGTGACCTCCACAACGCATAAGACTCTGCGTGGCCCACGTTCGGGAATGATTCTCTCCAAGGCAGAGTTCGGCCCAGCCATCGACAAGGTTGTGTTCCCTGGCATGCAGGGTGGTCCGCTAGTGCACATCATGGCAGCGAAAGCGGTGTGCTTCCAGGAAGCCATGCAGCCGGAGTTCCGCGATTATGCCCGGCAAATCGTGGCCAACGCCAAGGTGCTCGCGCAGACACTCGCCGATGAAGGCTTCCGCATTATCTCCGGCGGCACCGATACCCACCTCATGCTGGTGGACGTCTTCTCCAAAGGCATGCTGGGCAGCGAAGCTGAAAAAGCTTTAGGCGAGGCCGGAATTACGGTCAATAAAAATGCCATCCCATTTGACACCAATCCGCCAATGAAGCCCAGCGGCATCCGGATCGGCCCTCCCGCTCTCACCACTCGTGGCATGAAAGAGAACGAAATGCGCCAGATCGGGCGCTGGATTGCCGACGCCTTGTTGCATCGAACGGACGCAACCGTGCTGGGCAAGGTCCGCAAACAGGTGCTGGAGCTCTGCGAAGCATTCCCTCTATATGCGGACAGGCGCGCCAAGGCGCAGGCGGAAGTTCGCGCCTAGACCGAGTCTCACAAAGGTCTTAGTAGAATGGCTCCCGATCACTCCGAGATGTTGAGGGATGTGGGGCGGTCGTTGGTGTAGGTCCAGGAATCGAGTTCCAAATCATTCAAGCCCGGATTTCGTGGATTGAAGCGCACTACCACGGGTTTACCGACGGGCAGTTCTCGTGCGGCGAAGTCGCGAGCTTCTGCTTCGGACGAGAAATTCTTGTACCAAGTTCCGGAAAGACGTTGGCCATTGGGGTCGAGAAACTCGTAAGTAAAAGTTGCGCAGAAATAGCGGCCGCCTGAGACTCTCTTCCGTTCAATGTCGAGATGGGTGATGGAGCCCTCGGCTGTGGGCCAGGTTAGCGAGGCCCGATAGAGCCACAAAGCACGCGCGATCACTGCGACAGCCGCTACCGCCAGGGCCAGCCAAAAGATCATCTGGTATTCGTGTGGACGAAGCATAGTTCATCGTAGGGCAGAAAAGTACAAAAGTATATTCGTCAACGAAAGCCGGGCTGCGCGCTCTATTAGAGCCCGCGCCACGCTAAGAGAGGCTCATTTCCTCAGGCATAAGGCGGCGCTAGCTGATTGCTCTGCCGTGTGGTTAAATTGGCTCGGTGAAGATCGCCATCGATATCCGCCGGATGACGGAATTTGGTGTAGGCACATACATCCGCAACATCATTAGGACCCTGGGCCGCCTCGATCATGAAAACCAGTACTTCCTCCTTGGCTCGCCCACCAAGGTGCAGGAAATCGGCCCGTTGCCGGGGAATTTTCAAACCATCCCTCTGGCTCATCCCGAGCACACGCTGAAGGGTTATCGCGAGTTCCGGAGCGCGCTGCGCAAACTCGACTGCGACCTGGTGCACATTCCCAACCTGTTTTCGCGACCGCGATTCATGCCGTGCCCCTATGTCATGACGGTGCATGACATGCTGGAGCACATGTCCCGACCGCGGCAGCAGGGCCTGTGGCGCTGGATCTATTTTCAGATGACCAAGAGAGTTCTGGCGGGAGCAGCCCGTATTTTTGCGGTCTCGAACTTCACCCGCAATGAGATTGAGAAGCTGTTTGAGATTCCGCTTAATCACATTGAAGTCGTCTACAACGCAATCGACGAGCGCTTTCTGCACGGGCATGCGACAGCTGCGGACCGCGATCTGATCGCGCAGCGCTATCAAGTCAGATACCCTTTCCTGCTCTATGCCGGACGTATCAGCCCCCATAAGAACGTGCTGCGGCTGATCGAGGCGTTCTCGGCGCTGAAGACGGAGTTGGAAAAAGACCAGCTCTGGCCGGATCTGAAACTGATCATTATCGGCGACGACCTGTCGGGCAACCCGGATTTGCGCCGTACCGTGGTGCGCAGCGGCGTGCAGAATGAGGTCCGCTTCCTGGGATTCGTACCGATTGACGTCTTGCGGATCTTTTACGACGAAGCGAAGGTATTCGTATTTCCCTCGTTATACGAAGGATTCGGCTTGCCTCCTCTGGAGGCAATGGCGCACGGAACGCCGGTGATCACTTCCAACATCTCTTCTCTGCCGGAGGTCGTTGGCAACGCCGCCGTCTTAGTCAACCCGGAGAATGTTTTCGAGATCATGCGGGCTGTGCATCGCGTTCTGACGGATCGAGCCCTGCGGGATCGCATGAAAGAACGAGGTTATCAGCAGGCAAAAAGATTCTCGTGGGAAATCTCGGTACGGCGGTTGCTGGATGTGTACCGCGAGGTCGGGCGGGCCGGCGCTCGAGAAACCTTTCGCGAGCGCGCCGCGGATTGAAGCTGCTACGCTCGAGAGTTAACGGCGGCGACCTCCCGCTAGGCTACTTGAGAAGTGGTTGTCCCGGGGAAGCGATGGCATGCTTTTGCAGCTTCGCCGTCAAGCGGGTACGGTCAGCATCGGTTTTGGCAGCCGTCAGGCGCTTGCGGAGTTGAAGTATCTTTTCTTTGCGGGTTCGGCGCCGGCGAATCTCGGGCCGGCGGCTGGGTGCGGACATAGTTCGGCTCCTGGCTTTGATTGTGAATCAGAAGTATAGCATTTGAGTTCGCCAGTCGCCCCGGAACTGCAGGTCCGGGGCGATGTTGTCTGGCAAAACTTCCTACGCTACTGCATCCGCGGGCTCGGGATAACGGCTTTCCACTTCGAGATCCGCCTCGAATGCCTTGTGCGTGCGCGCCACCAGCATGTAGATCGACGGCACCACAAACAACGTGAACGCCGTTCCGATGATCATGCCGCTGACCAGCATGATGCCGATGCTGTTACGGGCTCCGGCTCCGGGGCCCTTGGCCAGCACCAGCGGGAAGTGGCCGATGACGGTTGCCGCCGTGGTCATCAGGATCGGACGCAGACGGGTGCTGGCCGCCTCGATGATCGCCGCCAGTTTGTCTCTGCCCTGCTCCTGCAAATGATTGGCGAACTCCACGATCAGAATGCCGTTCTTCGATACCAGTCCCACCAGCGTGATCAAGTCCGACCTGGCTGTAGATGTTCAGCGTGGTGAACCCCAGGAACGAGAACAGCAGCGCTCCCGAGAGAGCCAGCGGCACCGAGCCCGCCAGAATGATGAACGGATCGCGGAAGCTCTCGAACTGCGCCGCCAGCACCAGGTAAATCAGGATTCCAGAGAGCAGGAAGGTCCCCAGGAATTTGCTGCCTTCGACTCGAAGCTGGCGCGACTCACCCGCATAGTCGACTGTGAATCCCTGCGGGCAGAATCGCCTTGGCCTCATCCTCGAGAACGGTCAGAGCCTTGTCCAGCGGCACGTTCGGCGGAATCACGCCCTGAATGCGAACCGCGTTGAGCTGCTGGAATTTGTTCAGCTGCGCGCGGCTCGGTTGTGGTCTTCAAACTGGCAAAGGTCGAGAGCGGAACCAGTTTGTTCTGCGATCCCGTGACGTAGATCTGCGAGAGCTGATCGGGCGTCAGGCGCTCGGCGCGCTTCACCTGCGGAATCACCTTGTAGCTGCGCCCCTGAATGCTGAAGCGGTTGACGTAGTTCCCGCCCAGCAGCGTCGAGAGGTCCTGCCCGGCCTGGCTCAGGTCGACTCCTTGCGAGCGCAGCTTGTCGCGATCGAAAACCACTTCGGTCTGCGGCTGATCGAACTTCAGATCGGAATCAGCGTAGATGAACATGCCGCTGGTCATCGCCTTTTTCACCAGTTGATTGGCAAACGCGACCAGCTGCTGCGGTTCAGCCGGCGACGCAATCACGAAATCCACGGGAAAGTTTCCGCCGCCCGGCAAGGCGGGAGGAGTCAACGGAATCACGCGGATTCCCGCGATGTTCGACAGCGGCCCGGTGGATTCCAGCAGCAACTGCTGTGCGGTCTTCTTGCGCTCGCTCCACGGCTTGGTGACCATGCCGCCGAAACCGCCCGTCGGCTGCGTGATCTGGAAGATGCTCTGGCTTTCCGGGAACGACTTGTAGACGTCGTAGACCTGGTTGGTGAACAAGTTGGTCTGGTCGATGGTCGAATTGGGCGAGGCCTGAATCACTCCGAACACCACGCCCTGATCCTCGGCCGGCGCCAGTTCGCGCTGCGAGAACATGTAGAACGGCACCATCAGCAGCACCACGATCGCCCACAGCGTCGAAGACCACCGGCCGGTAGCTGCAGAGTGCCGCCGAGAGTCCGCGAGTAAAGCTGCCGCACTTTCTCGAAGCGCCGGTTGACCATGCCGGCGAAGCCGCGGTCGCGTCGCTCCGGGACGCAAGCAGCTTCGATCCCATCATCGGGGATAGCGTCAGCGCCACGATGCCCGACACGATTACGGCTCCGGATAAGCGTGAAAGCGAACTCGCGGAAGAGCGCGCCGGTCAAGTCCACCCTGAATGCCGATCGGTGCGTAGACGGCCGCCAGCGTGATGGTCATCGCGATGATCGGGCCGACCAGTTCGCGGGCCGCGTCCGTAGCGGCCTGCACGGGCGATTTGCCCATGTGCAGATGGCGCTCGACGTTCTCCACCATGACGATCGCGTCATCCACCACCAATCCGACCGAGAGCACGATGGCCAGCAGCGTCAGCAGGTTGATGGTGAAGCCCGCAATCAGCATGAGGAAGACGGCGCCGATCAGCGAGATCGGAATCGCCACCACCGGAATCAGAACCGACCGGAACGATCCCAGGAACAGGAAGATGACGACGACCACAATCAACAGCGTCTCCGTCAACGTATGCAGCACTTCGTTGATGGCATCCTGAATGTAAGCGGTCGAGTCGTAGGGGATGCCCACCTTCATCCCAGTGGGCAGTTGGCTCTGGATGCCGGGAATCGCCTCGCGTACTTGCTTGATGACTTCGAGCGAGTTGGCCGTGGGCAGCACCCAGATGCCCATGAACGTTGCGGTCTCGCCGTTGAAGCGCACGTCCTGCTCGTAGTTCTGCGCTCCCAGGACCACGTCGGCAATTTCGCCGAGGCGGACCACTACTCCGTTCTCTTTCTTGATGACCAGTTGGCGGAATTCTTCCGGTGTCTTCAGGTTGGTATTGGCCACCAGGTTCACCGAAACCATCGAACCCTTGGTGCTGCCAATCGCCGAAAGATAGTTATTCTTGGCCAGCGCGTCGCGCACTGTAGAAGGCGAAATGCCCATACGCCGCCATCCGGTCCGGCTTCAGCCAGATGCGCATGGCGAACGTGCGGTCACCGAGGATGTCGGCGCGCTGCACGCCGCTGATCGCGCTCAGACTTCGGCTGAACCACGCGCGTCAGGTAATCGGTGATCTGGTTTTGATCCAGATCCTTCGAGGAGAAGCCCAGATACATCGCCGCAAACTGGTTGTCGGCGGTTTGCAGATCGATGACCGGCGCTTCCGCCTCGGGCGGCAGGTCATTGCGCACCTGCGCAACCTTCGCCTGAATCTGCGTGAGCGCGGCGTTGGTGTCGTAGTTGAGCTTCAGGTGAACGCTGATCGTGCTCATCCCCTGCGCGCTCGACGACTCCATGTAGTCGATGCCGTCGGCGCTGGCGATCACGCGCTCCAGTGGAGTGGTGATGAATCCGCGCACCAGATCAGCATTGGCGCCCACGTAAACCGTCGTCACCTGCACCACCGCGATATCGCTGCGGGGATACTGGCGCACGCTCAGCGAGCGGATGGCCTGCAGCCCCGCGATCAGGATCACGAGGTTCACCACCATCGGCCAAAACTGGCCGCTTAATAAATAGATCCGTAAATTTCATGGTTCCCCCGGTTTAGCTGTCCTGCAGGCTTGGGAGCCGGGTTGTTCTCCGGCTGTATTTTGTTATTGACGTTGACGGCCGCGCCATTCCGCAGTTTGAAAACTCCTGAGGTTACGACTTCGTCTCCGGGCTTGAGCCCGGAAACAACTGCGACCTGGTCACCGCGCGAGCCATCGACCTTCACAAACTGCTGGCGAACGCCGCGATACGAATTGCCCTTCGGGTCTTTGAGATCAGTAATCACGAATACCGAGTCGCCGTACGGCGCGTAGCTGATGGCGGACGCCGGCAGCGTAATCGACGGAGCGGCTCTGCCCAAATCCCAACTGCAACCTGCACGAACATGCCGGGTTTCAGCTTCCCGCCAGGATTGGCCAGCGTCGCCTGCACCTGGTCACGTTGCGGGTGGCTTCGTCCACTACCGAATCGATAGCGGTTACGCGCCCGCTGAACTGCCGTCCAGCAATATCTTCCGAACTCACATGCAACGTGCTGCCGTGACGCACTTGCGCGGCGTCCTGCTGCGGTACGCCGAAATCCACATAAATAGGATCGAGCGACTGCAACGGGACGATCGCATTACCCGCTGCCAGATATTGACCAAGGTTGATCTTTCGGATTCCCAGGACTCCGGAAAAAGGCGCACGAATCATCTTGCGCTCAATGGTCGCCTTGGTCTCGGCAACATTAGCTTCCGTTTGCTTCTGCTGGGCAACCGCCGCGTCGAAGTCAGAGCGAGAGATTACTCCGGCGTCCAGCAACTGCTTCATGCGGCTGAAATTGGCTTGCGCCAGATCGCGCTGCGCTTCGAGCGCGGCCAGTTGAGCGCGTTCCTGACGCGTATCCAGTTCAACCAGAACATCTCCCTCATGCACGTACTGGCCGGAATCGAACAGAATCTTGTCTACAGTTCCGGGCAGATCGGCGCTCACGGTTACGCCGTGCACCGCTTCCATGGTGCCGATTACGCCCATAGTCGCTGGCCAGGTCTCCTGATGCGCCACGATGCTCGTCACGGCTTCCGGCGGGGGCTGGAAATGTGAAGCGGCCTGCACAGCGGTAGAAATCTGCCGGAACTTATAGAAACCAAGGCTCGATAGCAGCCCTAACATAACAACGAGCATCAGTATCATTCGCTTCGCCATAGAATCCTCTGTATAAGTGGTGCGTGAAAATCCCCAGTTAACGATCCGTTCCAGTTACCGAAGGGTCGGCACCGGGAATCCTGCTAAAAACTTTTCTAACTAGATTCAGCTAGGTCCTATTCGGATTCGACTTCTTTTCGCGCGCTGACCCGACCAGCGCGGATTGGGAAATCTCTTCTACCAATACGACGAATGAGGAAAGCCAGAATCGACATATCTGCACAACGCTCAGCCAAAATAAAAGTTACGAGGCTGCTTCGCTTGGCCCTGAATGGTACAGGCGTTGTTCGCAACGCCTCCTCGCCACCGCGTGCATTGGCCGCAAAGTGATTTCAATCACTTAGAGAAGACTCGCGGGTGACTCAAATCACCTCCGCTGGTGATGTCCTTCCTTGCCGGTAACAGGCGGCGGGAAGAGCATCGAGTAGGCTCGGCTGTTATGTCAGCCGCCCGGAGCCGAGGTGACCCATGGGCCGTCATAATTTTTTATCCATCAAGGATTTTTCCCCGGAAGAGATCCGCTACCTGCTGGATCTGGCGCGCGAAATCAAAAGTCATCCCGCGGCACACCACGGAGCGTTGAAAGGCAAGACGCTGGCCATGATCTTCGAAAAGCCCTCGCTGCGGACCCGCGTCTCATTCGACGTTGGCATCCAGCAGCTCGGAGGCTTCTCCTTATATCTTTCGAACGCCGAAATCAATCTGGGCAAGCGCGAGTCGCTGTACGACGTAGCCAAGAACCTTGAGCGCATGGTGCAGGGCATCATGATCCGCACCTACGCGCACCAGATCGTGGAGGAGTTGGCTGAGTATGCCAGCATCCCCATCATCAACGGATTGACCGACTACAGCCATCCCTGCCAGGCGATGGCGGATTACCTCACGATCCTTGAGCTGAAGGGTGATCTGCAGGGCCTGAAAGTGGCGTTTATCGGAGATGGCAATAACGTTTGCCACTCGCTGATGTTCGCCGGCGCACAACTCGGCGCGCACACCTGGGTGGCCACTCCAGAAGGCTATGAGCCCGCCTCCGAGGCCGTGGAATGGGCGGTCCAGCGCGGTTGGACGACGGGAAGTACCTGCACGTTGACCAACGATCCGGTCGAGGCCGCTCGCGACGCTGACGTTATTTATACCGACGTGTGGGCCAGCATGGGGCAGGAGGCTGAAGCAGAGGAGCGGCGGAAGCTTTTTATGCCCTATCAGGTGAACTCGGAACTGTTCCGGCACGCCAAGTTTGACGCGCTCTTCATGCATTGCCTGCCGGCGCATCGCGGAGACGAGGTCACCAACGATGTGATCGACTCGGCGCATTCCGTTGTGTATCAGCAGGCGGAAAACCGTTTGCACGCGCAAAAAGCCATCCTGCTGGAACTGATGCAATATCGCGAGGCGGTAGAAGCGGTGGGGCAAGCGGCCCTGGCACAAACTGAGAATCGTTGATGCGCACCATGCTCATCGCCGTGGGCGGCAACTCCCTGATTCGCGCCGGGGAAACCGGGACCATTGCCGAGCAGCGGGTCAATGCGCGCCGCACGGCCGCAGCCATCGTGCAACTGATCCGCGCCGGTTACCGCTTGGTGGTGACGCATGGGAACGGTCCGCAGGTGGGCGCGCAGTTGCTGCGATCGGAACGCGCTTCGGACCAGGTGCCCGGCCAAACGCTCGACGTTTGCGGCGCCGCAACCCAGGGGGAAATCGGTTACCTGCTCTCGCAGTCCCTATGCGATGAACTGGTGGCAGCGCATCTGGATGTGCCCGTGGCCAGCATTGTGACCCAGACGGTGGTGCTGGCGGACGATCCCGCAATGCAGCATCCGACCAAACCCATCGGGCCCTTCTACTCGCGCCAGCAAGCCGAAGAGCGGCAGCGCCACCTGGGATGGCAGATCGTCGAGGATGCTGCTCGCGGGTACCGGCGTGTCGTTCCATCTCCCGAGCCCGTCGAGATTGTGGAACTCGGAGTCATCCGCTCCTTGATGAGCCAGGGAATTCTGGTGGTCGCTTGCGGAGGCGGCGGCATCCCGGTGATTCGCCGCGACGGTGAACTGCAAGGTGTGGAGGCAGTCATCGATAAGGATCGCGCTTCGGCGTTACTGGCGTGTCAGTTGCGCGTGGACACGTTCGCGATCTCCACCGACATTCCATTCGTATATCTCGATTACAAAAAGCCAACCCAGCAGAAATTACGGAACGTATCTGCCCTGGAGTTGCAGGCTCACTACAAGGCTGGACATTTCCCTCCCGGAAACATGGGCCCAAAAGTTGAGTCCGCGCTGCGCTTTATCAACGCGGGCGGGAAAGAAGTTGTGATCACCTCCTATGAATACCTGGCGGAAGCGGTTGCCGGGACCATGGGGACGCATATCACCCCGGAGTCACACGTATCGCTTGAGAAGGCCTTGGCACCAGAAATTTCGGTAGGAGGATAGATGGCGAGTTCGAATGTCACCGCATGGAAGCCGGGCGCGACCGATCCATCGCGCCAGCCTGAGACGTCAAAATTGAAGCATCTGATCGAATCACAGCAATTCACGCTGCCGCTGTTGATGGAACTGTTTCAGCGAACGCGCGGCATGGAGCGCGTGGTGGCTCGCGGCGGCACTCTCGAATACCAGAACAAGATCCTGGCGAACCTTTTTTACCAGCCCTCCACGCGAACCAGATTTTGCTTTGAATCTGCGATGTACCGGCTGGGAGGCAAAGTCCTTTCCACCGAGCAGGCCTCGGCATTTTCGTCCGAAGTCGCAGGAGAGCAAGTCGAAGATTCGATCCGCATTATCGCCAACTACTCCGATGTGATTGTGGTGCGGCATCCCCAGGCCGGAGGGGCGCAACGAGCCGCGGATGTTTCTCCGATCCCGGTCATCAATGCGGGAGATGGCGAAGGCGGCCAGCACCCGACGCAGGCCTTGCTCGACCTGTACACCATTTATCGGGAACGCCCGCTCACCGGCCTCAGCGTAGCCATGATCGGAGAACTGGATCGCGGCCGCACCGCGCGCTCGCTGGCGTATCTGCTGGCAAAATTCGATCGCGTAAAAATTTTCTTCGTCGCCCCGCAGGAACTGCAGATGAAGCCGGACATCCTCGACTACCTGGACGAGCGGGGAGTGCGCTATGAACTCGAATCCGATGTCGAAGCCGTGATCGGGGAAGCAGACGTCATTTATCAGACCAGAATTCGGCCCGAACGCGTTTCCGATACGCACGGCGTGAAGCGTTACGGGATCGATTCCGCGCTGCTGGCAAAGATGAAATCCGACGCGCTGATCTTGCACCCGCTGCCGCGCACCGTTCGAACTGGACAAGTCGGTGGATCAAGATCCGCGGGCGCTTTATTTCCGCCAGGCGGCCAATGGCTTGTATGTGCGCATGGCGCTGCTAACGATGTTGCTGGACCAGAATTCATAACGAAATCTCTCAGGAGAGAACCGCATGCCAGTCATGGAAACCACCACCGCCCAGGAACTGATCGAACTGGAAGAACAGTTCGGAGCCCATAACTACCACCCTCTCGACGTAGTCATCGAGCGTGCCCAAGGCGTTTGGGTATATGACACCGAGGGCAAGCGCTATCTCGACTGCCTGGCGTCGTATTCGGCAGTGAACCAGGGGCACTGCCATCCCCGCATTCTGGAAACTCTGATCGGGCAGGCGCACAAAGTGACGTTGACCTCCCGCGCCTTCCGCAACGACCAGTTGCCGCTGCTCTATCGCGACCTGCACGAACTGACCGGATTCGATATGGCGTTGCCCATGAACTCTGGCGCCGAAGCGGTGGAAACGGCCGTCAAAGCGGCACGGAAATGGGGATACAAGGTCAAAGGCATTCCCGACGGGAGGGCCGAAATCATCGTGTGTGCCAACAATTTTCATGGCCGCACCGTGACGATCGTGAGCTTCTCGAGCGACGAGCAGTATCGCGACGGCTTTGGGCCGTTCACGCCAGGGTTCAAGATTATTCCTTATGGCGATGCTCAGGCGCTGCATCATGCCATCACACCGAACACCTGCGCGTTCCTGGTTGAGCCGATCCAGGGAGAAGCGGGAATCATTATTCCTCCAGCGGGGTATCTCCGCGAAGTGGCGGCGATCTGCCGTGAAAGCGGCGTGCTCCTGATGTGCGACGAAATTCAGTCTGGCTTGGGCCGTACGGGCGAACTCTTCGCCTATCAGCATGAGGGCATCAGGCCCGATGTCCTGATTGTGGGCAAGGCGCTCTCCGGCGGCTTCTATCCGGTCTCGGCGGTGCTCGCTTCAAAGAAGGTTCTGGGTGTGTTTAACCCCGGCGACCATGGCAGCACGTTTGGCGGCAACCCACTAGCCTGTGCCGTCGCGCGCACCGCCCTGCGCGTCCTGGTGGAAGAAGGCATGGTGAAGCGTTCTGCCGTTCTGGGCCGTTACTTCCTGGATCGTCTAAGAACGTTGCGCAGCGCCAATATCAAGGAAGTTCGCGGCAAAGGATTATGGATCGGAATCGAGTTGCACACCGCCGCGCGGCCCTACTGCGAAGCGCTCAAGGATGAGGGCGTACTGTGCAAGGAAACTCACGATCGCGTGATCCGCATCGCCCCGCCCCTGACTATCACGAGCGACGAGATCGATTGGGCGTTCGATCGTATCCGCAAGGTGCTGGAACGAAGCTAACGAGAATCTCAGCCCCGGAGAGGCAACCGATAGCAGCCCAGCGCTTTCAGCGCTGGGAACACTGGGAGTAGTTGTTCAAGTCCCGTAGGGACGGCCGAGCTTCGTACACACTCTCGCTGCTATGGGGGTTCATCCATCCCGCAAATACCTGACAAATCCGGTATTGCAACCGGTTCCCACAGTGTTATACCGCGGGCTCGGCATAAACGTTTACCATCAAATGCCATCGGGGAGATATATAGAACATGATTCGTCGCCGAGATTTCCTCCGCAATTCCGCTGCCGCCGCGACCCTGTGCCTGGCTCCAAAGTTTTCAAGGCTGGCTTTCGCGCAGGGCGTTGCCGGCCGCATTGAAGTTGTGCTCGACGAGATCCTCGGCACAATCTCTCCCAATATCTACGGCCACTTCGTCGAGAATCTCAGCGGCGTCGTCTACGACGGAATCTGGGTCGGCGAGAATTCCAAAGTTCCGAACGTGAATGGAATCCGCAAAGAACTTGTGGACGAGATGGTGAAGATCAAGCCGGCGGTGGTGCGCTTCCCTGGCGGATGCTTCGCCGACAGCTACGATTGGCGTGATGGGATCGGGCCTGCGGACAAGCGCCCCCGCCGCACCAATTTCTGGAATGGAGGAGAAGCGGCGGATGCACCCGCCTCCCATCGCTACGATCCCAATCGCTTCGGCACCAACGAATTTGCCCATTTTTGCCGTCTGATTGGCGCCCAGCCTTATCTCGCGGCAAACGTCAGAAGCCTTCCGGCGGAACAGTTCTATCGCTGGGTGGAATATTGCAACTCTCCCGCGGGAAGCACCACTCTGGCAGACGAACGCACTGCCGCAGGTTTCAAAGATCCCTTCAACGTGAAGTATTGGGGTGTGGGCAACGAGTCCTGGGGCTGCGGGGGGAATTTCACTCCCCAGGAGTATGCGACCGAGTTCCGCCGCTACACCACGTGGGTGCCGGAATACGGCGAGAAACTTAACTTCGTCGCCTCCGGCCCCGATTCGGCGAACTGGGCCTGGACACGCGGTTTCCTGGAAGAAATCGTCCGCAAAAACAAAGGACTGCTTCGCACGATATATGGCATGGCCCTGCATCATTACGCCTGGAATCTAAGCCGCGGACGCACTCAGGACTGGAACGAAGGCAAAGGCGACGCGGTCAAGTTCGAGGCGATTGATTGGTATGAATTGTTGCGCGAAGGGCAGCGCATCGAAGATCTGATCCAGGCGCATTGGCAGATCATGGGCGAGCAGGATCCCGAGCACACGATCAAGCTGGTGGTCGACGAATGGGGCCCATGGTACCGCCCAGGCAGTGAAGCGACACCTGGCGATCAACTGGAGCAGATGCCCACCTTGCGCGACGCCGTATTCAGCGCCATGACGCTCGACATCTTCAACCGTCATCCCGAAAAAGTCGCGATGGCAAATTGCGCGCAACTGATCAACTGTCTGAACAGCCTTTACCTGGCGCACGAGAACCGGTTTGTTGTGACGCCAGTCGGGCATGTATTCGCCATCTACGCCGCTCATCAAGGCGGACAAAGTGTGCGCGCCGAGTTCTCGGCCCCTGCCACTCATTATGACCGCGATGGAAAGCCTGCAACTTTCTCTCCGCTGCGCGGGTCGGCTTCTTTACACGGCAAAGAATTGGTAATCACCGCGGTGAACGCGAACGTCAGCGATCCGCTCGAAGCGCAGATCATCCCGCATGGCGCACGCGTCAACTCGGCAAAAGCTACGGTGCTCACGGCCTCCGACATTCACGCGCACAACACCTTCGATCAGAAGCAAGCAGTCGTTCCTCAAACCAAAGACGTTGAGGTCAAAGGGCAATCCGTGACGTTTACCTTCCCACCCGCATCAGTAGTCAAAATGCAGCTGAGCCTCGCATAGGCGGGTGTAGGGACAGCCGCCATCGGCTGTCCGGCCGAGCGAAGCTCGGCAGAGGCCTCCGATCTCAGCGGACACGATGAATTCCAGTTACGATGATTGAGGTGAGCAGGATGCAGCTGCCGACCACGCGACCTACATCATGATGGAACCGGTGTTGATTGAAGTCTGCGTGGACTCGGTCGCCTCCGCCGCAGCAGCGGAGCGCGGCGGGGCGCAACGGATTGAACTCTGCAGCGACCTGCTCGAGGGGGGCATTACTCCCAGCCTCGGCCTTTTGCAGGCCGTCCGAGCCGGTATATCCCTTCCGCTGCATGTCATCATTCGACCGCGAGGTGGCGATTTCTGCTATTCGGAGGATGAGTTCGACATCATGCGGCGCGACACTGAAATCGCCAAGCGCGCCGGGGTCGATGGAGTTGTGTTGGGTCTCTTGCTTCCCTCGGGGCGCGTCGATATCGCGCGCACGCGCCAATTGACGGAGTTGGCGAGGCCGATGTCCGTCACCTTTCATCGCGCGTTCGACATGTCCGCGCACCTGCAGAACTCGCTAGAGGACGTCTGCCAGACCGGAGTCGATCGGCTTCTCACCTCCGGAGCCGAGCCCGACTGCCTGCAGGGGACGGATTCGATCGCCAAACTCGTCCAATCAGCGCGAAGCCGTATTCACATCATGGCCGGCGGGGGAATCAATGCGGGAAATGTAGCCCAGATCCTGCAGCGCACCGGTGTAACCGAAATCCACGTAGGACTGACCACGGCAGTGCCAAGCCCGATGCTCGTGCGCAATGCACGTATTTCTCTGGGCAAAGCTCCGGGCCGCGAATACCACCGCGCGCAAGTTCTGGAAGAAAGCGTTCGCGAACTGAAACGGGCCATCGCGCAAGTGCCCGCAAACGAGCCGGGTAAACCATGATTACGCCGACTTCGATGGTGAGGGGTCGAACAAGCCCTGTCGTGGGCGGCGTCAGCCGCGCCGTGCTGCCTCGATCGCGGCGACATCGATCTTCTTCATCGTCATCATCGCCTCGAAGGCACGCTTGGCCTCGCTGCCACCTGCCGCAAGCGCATCGGTTAACGCGCGCGGTGTGATCTGCCAGGACAAGCCCCAGCGGTCCTTACACCAACCACACGCGCTTTCCGCGCCGCCGTTGCCAACAATCGCGTTCCAGTAACGGTCCGTCTCTTCCTGATTTTCCGTCGCGATCTGGAACGAAAACGCCTCACTGTGCTTAAAAGTCGGGCCGCCGTTTAGCCCCAGACAGGGAATGCCTACGACAGTGAACTCCACCGTGAGCACATCGCCTTTCTTGCCGCCCGGATAGTCGGCGGGCGCTTTGTGAACAGCGGTTACTTGGCTATCCGCAAAAATCGTGGCGTAAAAGCGCGCTGCCTCATGCGCGTCCTTGTCGAACCAGAGACAAATCGTGTTCTTAGGCTTCATCTTCGTGTAGTCCTTCTGCTCGATCGAGGCGAACGGCGCTTCTCTGACATCGCCCCGCGTCACAAGAGTTTACTTCTGCTGGACGTGATCGAAATTAAGCTTAAGGCAGCCGGACCTGTAAGCCGAATTCTGTCCGCGGGATTGCTCCCGCTGGACGGCCATTCCTCTGGGCCGCGCATCACTGCGCGGCTCTAGCGACCTACCCGAAGGTTTAACGCACCGGGCCGGCACGTGTACGCAGCCGAAGCCGCGGCCTTCCTCCCTATTTGGTCTTGCTCCGTGTGGGGTTTGCCCTGCCCGCGGCATTACTGTCGCGGCGGTGCGCTCTTACCGCACCTTTTCACCCTTACCCCGGCATTGCTGCCGAGGCGGTTTATTTTCTGTGGCACTTTCCGTCCATCAGGCTTGAACCTGACGTCCCGGACGTTATCCGGCACACTGCCCTGCGGAGTTCGGACTTTCCTCTCCCCGCGCCCGAAGACGCGGGAAGCGGCCGTCCGGTCCGGCTGCCTACACCCAATTATATTGGACGCTGCATGCCTCACCCCGTAGTTCTGTGGAAGAATTACGGTCCACGGGCTTAGCCCCCCGCCCCCTGCGTCTGGCTGTACACTGATAGCTGATTCCGGACCGCCAGTCCCAGCTGGGGCGGTACTTCACATGAATATTGCCGAAGCCATCCGGGTAGCCCTGCAGTCGCTGTGGGCCAACAAGCTGCGCTCGTTCCTGTCGACGCTCGCCATCGTCATTGGCGTGGCTGCGGTGATCGCCGTAGTGACCTTCGTGGCCGGAATCGATGGATATGTCGCCGGCAAAATCTTCAATCTCGGCGCCGACGTCTTCATCGCTTCGAAAATGTCTCCTGTGCAGTTAAACGTCGACAAGTTCCTGGAAGCCGAGAAACGCAAGAACTTCGACATGGAGGATTATCAGGCCGTCCTCGAAGCCTGCCGCCACTGCGAATATGTAGGCGCGGCGTTGCGCAACGGCAATGGCCACGTCAAGTACGCGGAGCAGTCGATCAGCGACACGACGGTGCAGGGCATCACTCCCTCGATGGCTCCCATTTATGACACCGACCTCACCGCTGGCCGCATGCTCACGGAGTCGGACATGAATAACCGCTCACCCGTGGCAGTCGTGGGCGCTGACATTGTCGAGCACCTCATGCCCGGCGTCGATCCCCTGGGCCGCGAGATCCGCCTGGATGCCTGGACCTACCAGGTAATCGGCGTGGGCAAGAAGAAGGGCAAGACCCTCGGACAGAGCCTCGACAATTACGTGATGATTCCCATCACCACTTATCTGAAGCAATACGGTGCGCACAAGGACAGTGTTCGCATCTCCGGCAAGGCCGCGGCTGCCGGACCTGCACTGAGCGAGGCCGTGGATGAAGCCCGGGTGGCCTTGCGCGCCCACCGCCATGATCGCCCCGGTGCCGATGACACCTTCGATATTGAGACCAACGAAAGCCTGCTGAGCATCTGGAGCAATTTCAGCCGCACGTTCTTTATGGCAACAATTGGGGTGGCTTGCATAGCCCTGGTCGTGGGCGGAATCGTCATCATGAACATCATGCTGGTCGCGGTGACAGAGCGCACGCGTGAGATCGGCATCCGCAAAGCCATGGGAGCAAGGCGGGAGGACGTGCTGGTCCAATTCCTGATTGAGTCGGTGATGCTCGCCCTGGTCGGCGGCGCGCTCGGAGTACTCGTGGGAGTGGGAATCGCGGAATTGGTGACCGCGTTAATCGGGATGCCGTCAGCGATCAAAATCTGGGCGGTAGCAGCCGGGCTGGTGGTCGCGGCCAGCGTAGGAGTGTTTTTCGGTGTCTGGCCGGCAAGAAAAGCCGCGAAACTGGACCCGATCGTGGCGCTGCGGTTTGAAATGTGAGGGAATTGAGTAATTGAGAAATTTGGTAATTGAGCAATTGAACCGGAAGAGGCATATTGCCCGACTGACAACCATTCGCTGCCGGTTTTTAGGTTTTTCAATTACCCAATTGCTAAATTACCCAATTACCAAATTTTTCCAATGCGTAAGAGCGAAATCACCGAGATCCTGAACATGGCCACGGCCACGATCCGCAGCAACAAGCTGCGCTCGTCATTGACCGTGCTGGGAATTGTGATCGGCGTCGCTGTAGTGATCAGTGTTTCCTCCATTGGGCGCGGGCTGAATGACAACGTTCAATCCATTGTGACCAGCATTGGCTCCAACGTGGTCTTCGCTTTTCACATAGAGCCTTTTACCTTTGGACGCCCGACCGAAGAGATGCGCACGCGCAAAGAGCTCACGTACGAAGACTCGCGCGCCATCGCACAATTGTCGCACGTGAAAGCCGTAACCGCGGGCGTCCGCTATTTCCGCCCGGAACTGGGCGTAGGATCTTTCGCCGTCAAGTATGGCGACCACAAAGCCAAGAACACCATTCTCGAAGGCGACGAATCTGCTGCCAAAGAAGTCTTCGACCTGCAGATTTCCACTGGGCGCTGGTTCAGTGAGGTCGATGAGGAGCACCACTCGCCGGTCGTGCTCCTTGGTTCGGAAACCGCCGAAGAGTTGTTCGGCAACGAGGACCCGCTGGGCAAGGAAGTTAACATCGAGGGCCAGCTCTTCACCGTCATCGGGATCGCCATGCCAGTGAAGTCGGTGTTCGGCGGAGGCAAGAATCCCGAAGACAATAAGGTGTTCATGCCCCTGAGCACCCTCCGTAAACTGCATCCCGAACTCAAGCAGCACTGGATCAGCATCAAGGCGCTGTCTCATGACGACGTCCCCAAGGTGATTGACGAAGTTCGCGAGTTGCTGCGCCGTCGCCGCAAAGTTGCGTACGACAAGCCCGACAACTTTGCCGTCTTCACCGCCGATTCCATCAATGATGTTTGGAATCAGCTGACGGGAATGTTGTTCATCGGAATGTTCGCGATCTCCAGCGTCGGCCTAATCGTTGGCGGCGTGGGCGTCATGAATATCATGCTGGTAAGCGTCACCGAGCGAACCCGCGAAATCGGCGTTCGCAAAGCGATTGGCGCCAGACGGCGGGACATCCTCCTGCAATTCACGCTGGAGGCCGTCATTCTCACCGCGATGGGCGGCATCATCGGCGTTTTGTTTGGAGCTCTGGTGGTCTGGATTATCCCAGTGGTTTGGCCCTCGTTGCCTGCGCGGATGTCCACCTTCTGGACGGCGTTTGGCTTCACGGCATCGGCCGGCATCGGTCTACTGTTTGGAATTTATCCGGCATGGAAAGCGGCTACTCTTGATCCCATCGAGTCTCTGCGCTACGAATAACTGATCCGGCGCCTGCGCATGATTCATTTCCTCATCAGAGCCGTCCTGTACATCGCTCTTGCCGGATGTCTCTCCAGCGCCATCTACTACTTCATTTGTCTCTGGACCGCAGCGGCATTCAGTCAGCGGAGACAGCGGCCGTCTCTTCCCCTGCAGGCGAACCTTCCAGCAGTTTCGATTCTCAAGCCGCTGAAGGGAATGGACCCGGAGATTTACGACAGCTTCCGCAGCCACTGCCTGCAAGACTATCCCGAATACGAAATCATCTTCGGCGTCAGTGATCCCCAAGATCCAGCCATCGCCAGCGTGGATTGGCTGCGCCGCGATTTCCCCGAGTGCAATATTCGCTTAGTCGTGTGTACCGAAATCCTGGGCGCCAACGTGAAGGTCAGCAATCTTGAGCAGATGGCGCGGGCAGCGCAATATGAGCATCTGGTCGTGAACGATAGCGACATCCTGGTGGATTCGGATTACCTTCGCAGCGTGATTGCTCCCCTCCATGACCCGCAGGTGGGCATGGTGACGTGCCTGTACCGGGGCATTGCCGCTCCCACCCTGGGATCGAAACTGGAAGCGCTCGGTATCATGGATTTTTGCTCGAGCGTCCTGGTGGCCGAACAACTGGAGCGTGGCTTGCATTTCGGACTCGGTTCGACTCTGGCGTTCCGGCGGGCCGAGTTGAACCGCATCGGCGGATTCAAATCTATGGTTGATTTCCTGGCCGACGATTACGAACTGGGACGAAGAATTGCCGCTCTCGGCCGCAAGATTCTGCTCTCCGAAACCGTAGTCGAGACGCATCTGCCAGCTTACGATGTGAGGGACTTCCTCGGGCATCAACTCCGCTGGGCGCGCGGCGTGCGAGATGCCCGGCGCAGCGGGTACATCGGCCTTGTGTCCACCTTCGGCATCGCATGGGCCCTGATCGCGGTGCTGACGGCGGGTGCCTCGCCGTGGTCCTGGCTGCTGCTTGCGGCCATGTTGCTGCTGCGTACCGCATTGGGTTTCGTAGTCTGCAGATCGGTGTTGCAGGACGAAGAAGGAGTCGAGCGACTCTGGCTGTTGCCGCTGCGGGATGTGATTGCTGTCGGCGGTTTGGATTGCGAGTTTTACCGGCCACACCGTAACCTGGCGAGGCGACCGATTTCAATTGAAGAATGGGCGACTGATCCGTATCTAGCGTTCCTCCAGCAACTCGAACCGGCCATCCGGAGAGAGCCGGTACCGCCGCTTCCGCCACGAGATGGTGTTTCCGAAAAATCCTGCAACCCAAAAACAAAATCCCATCACATCTTCGATGGGTAGTAGCAACCAGTTGATTCTGGCCCGTAAAACTCGGGCTGACACCGTGTAAGCCGCCAGCGCCCGCACGACCAGGGTCACGGGCAATACCGGCCACATGTCCGGCCATACTGCGCAGACGAGCACGGCCAGCGGCACGGGCATGGTGAATAATTGCCCGACGTATCCGGCCGGCCGCGAGCGCCGCGTGCTGCGGTTCCAGCGCAGCCGGTGCGAGATATTCTCCTTCAGCGTGGCATCCCCAATGTGATGTTCGATCACATATGACGAGAGAATCACACCGTGCCCCGCTTCGGCCGCGAACTTGCCCATCACGAAATCTTCGGCGAGATAATCTTTCAGCCGCTCAAATCCCCCAATCGCCTGCAATACATGGCGTCGCGCGGCGATCGTGGGACCAACCGCGAAATGCATGCCTTCAATCATCCGCGCGACCAGCGCGCTTCCCCAGAAATCCGTGTTCATGCCGGTCGCTTCCAGGCGCGACCAGAAACTCGGTCCAGGCACCGCGCGATACGGGCAAGTAGCGACTCCCAATTTAGAGTCCTGAAATTCAGCAGCAACCGTGCGGAGAAGACTTGGCGTCACCCGGATGTCACTGTCGCTCATCACGACCAGGTCGTTCGCGGCAGCCGCGAGCATGTGCTCGAGGCTGTAGACCTTCGCGTTTGGATAAGGCGGCTCACCGGTGATCACCAGTCTCGAGCGCACGCTCGGGTACTCCCGCTGAAGGCGGTTCACGACCGCCACCGCAGCGTCGTTTTCATTCCGAACCGCGAAGAGAATCTCGAAAGACGGATAATCCTGCTCAAAAAACGTCCGCAGATTCGATTCCAGGTCAAGATCGAGCCCGGCCAAAGGTTTAAGGATGCTGATGGGCTCGGCAGTCCCCAATGCAGGCGGATGCACGGTAAGGTACCGCATGGCCGCGATGATCTGCAGAATGCTGTAGACGATCGATCCGCAAAGAATGAGCAGCAGGATTCCGCTCAGGATCCTGCCGGGAGGCATCACCAAAATGCTGATGGACAGCGCGCACCAGGCGCCTGGAAACATGGGGCGAGACCGCAGTCATTATAACGACTCGCGGCCTCAGGACCGAGCAACGCCGCCTGAATGCCCGGCCGCCATTCCCTTTTTGATGTCCAGCGCCGCGCGAATCTTGGCGCCGAGCTGCTTCAACGAGTAAGGTTTTTGCAGAAAGTTGGTCTCGAGGTCAAGCACGTGGTGGTCCATCACGGTCTTTCCCGCGTACCCGGACACGAACAAGAATTTCATTTTGGGTATGCGGCGCGCCAGTACTTTGGCCAACTCGCCTCCGCTCATGTTGGGCATGACTACGTCTGTGACCAGTAGGTCAATTGCCGCTGGATGCTGCTTCGCCACTGAAAGCGCGTCTACGCCGTCCTTGGCTTCGAGAATTTTGTAGCCCTGCAGGCGAAGGAATTCCGCGCTCGCCCGCCGAACCGCTGGCTCGTCTTCTACCAGCAGAAGAGTCTCGGTCCCAGCGGCCACCGCTTCCGGTCGGGAGTTGGCCAGCTGCGCCGGACGACCCTTGACGGCGCATGGCAGATAGATTTTGAAAACAGTCCCAGACCCCTGCTCGCTGTAGACCCAAATGTATCCCTTGTTCTGCTTCACAATCCCATACACGGTGGCCAGGCCCAGCCCGGTTCCCTTGCCTGAAGGCTTGGTGGTGTAAAACGGTTCAAAAACGTGCGCGATGTGTTCGCGGGGAATCCCTGTACCGTCATCACTGACCGTAATCACTGCATAGTCGCCCACCGGAATAGCCGCCGGTTTTTGCTGGATATAATCCTGATCCAGATGCACCTGCGAGGTCTCGATCCGCAGATGCCCGCCCTCGGGCATGGCGTCGCGCGCATTCGCCGCAAGATTCATCAGGACCTGCTCCATCTGCACCGGGTCAACGCGCACCGGGCCGAGTCCCTGTCCCGGGATGAAACTGAATTCAATGTCCTCTCCGATCAGCCGCGGAAGGGTTTTCGCAATCGCCGCGACCACCGGATTCAAGTCCACCACCCGTAATGCCTGCGGTTGCTTCCGGCTGAAGGCCAGCAGTTGCCGTGTCAGTTCTGCCGCTCGCTTGGCCGCCAGCAGAACCTCCTGAATCTTGGACGCCACCGGACTATCTTCGCGAACATCGTCGAGAGCCAGTTCCGAGTAGCTGGTGATGATGGTCAGCAGATTGTTGAAATCGTGCGCCACCCCGCCCGCCAGCCGTCCCACCGCGTCCATCTTTTGCGCTTGTAGCAGCTGCGCTTCCAGCCGCAGACGTTCCGTCAGGTCGCGCCCGTTGGCAATGAAGTGCGTAATCTGCCCTTGCGCGTCCCGCACCGGACAAATGCTCTCCTCCACGTAATACAGCTCGCCATTTTTCTTCCGGTTGACCAGGATTCCGCGGAACACTTTTCCGGACAGGATCGTCTTCCACATCTCCTGATATATCTCCGGCCCCTGTTCGCCGGACTTCAAGATGCGAGGCGTTCTTCCTCGGACTTCGTCGCCGCCATATCCCGTCAGCGCTTCGAACGCAGGATTCACATACTCAATGACTCCTTGCCGGTCCGTGATGACCACGGTGTCGGGAGATTGCTCCACCGCGCTGGAGAGCTTGCGCAACGACTCCTCAGCCGACCGCTGCTCCTTCTGCATGGAGTCAAAGGCCAGTGTCCCGCGAATGCTTCGCACCAGGGTGGCCCCATCGAGTTTCGACTTCGCCACACAATTCCAATTTCCGGAATGAATGAGCTCGGCAATCGTTTTCTCATCGGCGTTCTCTGTGAGCAGAAGGAAAGGCACCGACCTGCCAGCGTGATGGAATTCCGTTAGCAGCTGTACCGCTTCTGCATTGCCCGTTTCGGGTTCAAAAAGAATCAGGTCGTACGGCTTCTGCTGCAACATGCAATGCGCTTCGTCGAGCGAGCGTGCATGCTCGAGCTCTGCCCGCAACATCCCGCGGTTCCGCTCCAGAATCTCGCGAATCAGGAAGAAGTCCTCCTCTTTTTCCCCCACTAGCAGAACCCTCAGAGGACCTTGCGCGATTTGAGTGCCCGTCGCCACCGGCATTGCTCCACTACCGGTTACCATCGGAATCTGCCGGAGAGAAGTTTAGGTATCAGCCCCTTCGTGACGCATTCAACTTGCGGGCCCCTGCTTGGAACGTCAGGTTGATTAGGGGATAATTAGAAATTCGCAGGTGCCACATGTACCGGACTTCAATTGTTCTGCTTGCTCTCGCAACCTTCGCTGGCCAGCTGGCGGCCCAGTCCTCGCCAGCCGGCAACGAAATCACTATCCAACTTTCTTCCGCAAAACCATGGGTGGACACCGGCCTCGACTTGCAGTCCGGCGATCTGGTGAAGATAACGGCTTCTCCGACATCCCAAGCTTCATCCGCCTGCAGCCCGGCGGGTTCCAGCCCAGCGCCCGCAACTACGGATGCACTTCCGCTTCCGACCGCCGCCTCCGGCGCTTTGATCGCCCGCCTTCATGGCCAGACTTCTACGCCAGTCCTGATTGGCTCAGAGCACGAATTGAAGATTGAAGACGCTTCCCATCTGCTGCTCGGGATGAATTATTCCGGCAAGCCATCCTGCGACGGAGAGATGGTCGTAAAACTTCAGAAGACTCCGGCAGCGTCTGCGGCCAAGGAAACTGCTCAACAAGTAAGTCGCGGACAGCAACTAAAAACGCAACTTGGAACCGCCGCCCAGGTCTTCATGCAAGGACAATTCGGTCTCGGCAAAAACGAATCAGGCGCCTCCAGCGCTGTAACCCCTGGCTCTTCCGCGACCACCAAAAGCACGGAGCCTGCGACCGTATTGAAGACCTCCGACGCCCCGCTCGATGCCGATCTGCGCAAGAAAATCGACAGCCTTCCCCGGCGCGTTAACGATCAATTCCACAATCTCGGGGACATGGTCAACTTCGTGATCGTCGGTTCGCAAAAAGATGTGCAAGCTGCGCTCGATGCTGCTACCTGGCATGTCGCCGACACCAGCAACACCATGGCCGCAGTCAACGCCGCGGTCCAGACCTATGGCAGCAAAGATTACCTCGCCATGCCGATGAGCACCCTCTTCCTGTTTAACCGCAAGCAGGATTTCGGCTACGAGATGGCCGACCCCATCGCCATGGTCGCCAGTCGCCATCATTTCCGCATCTGGAAGGCGCCCTTCACCTGGAAAGACCACGAGGTGTGGGTTGGCGCCGGTACTCACGACATCGGTTTCGCCAAAGATCGCCGCAACAACAACGTCACCCATAAGATCGATCCGGCCGTGGACGGCGAACGCGACAACATCGGCGTCAGCTTGCAGAAGACCAAACTGGCCAAATCAATGACCTACTATCTCCCCCCAAATCCGGTGCAGGACGCGAAGAATGCCACCGGAGACGGTTACCATTCCGACGGCCGTTTGCTCGTAGTCTTTCTGCAATGAACCAAATCAATTCAAATCAAGAAAACACATTCCCGCAATTTTTTGTTAACCAAATCGATGTATCCCCGTCTAATTTTCTAGCTGCCGGGACCGTTCGATGGCCTGAAAAATCAACGGAACTCGGGGCTTGCAGCTTGCGTATCGAATAACAACTGGGGTTCTGCCTGCCGGATAAGAGCTGCCTTGTTTCGGCACCATGATGGGTCTGAAGGCGCTGACCTGCACAGCGCATTCCACAACGCGTCCGCTTCTGGGGGAAAAATGGAAAACGGTCAGATTTATAACAGTTCGTTCCCGCAAAGATACGATATTGGCCACGTGCAGGAAGTTGTGCGCCAGGCTCACGAGGAATTGCGTCAACTGCTGCAACAGCGCTCTGAGATCATGAAGCGCATTGGAACCGTCAAGCAGACGATCTCCGGGCTCGCCAATCTGTTCGGCGATGCCGTGCTCAATGAGGAACTGATGGAGTTAGTCGACCGCAAAACCAGCGGCCGCCAGCCCGGCTTCACCAAAGCCTGTCGCATGATCCTCATGGAAGCGGGCCGCGCTATGAGCTCCCGCGATATTTGCGACTATTTCCAGCAAAAGCTGCCGGCATTGCTGGCCCGGCACAAGGATCCCACTGCGTCGGTGACTACGGTCCTGAATCGCCTGGTCGAATACGGCGAAGCCGAGGCAGTGATGGTGAATGGCAGGCGTGCCTGGAAATGGGTTGCCGACAGCGCCGCGAATTCAAATCAGCGCCCCGAAAAGCATTTCACTTCCACCGTGGCCTGATGGGCGCAGCGGCAGAGTGCATCCCTGGATTTGTAGCCGCGAAGCGGCGAAAGAATGCAGCCCACGCCGTAAGGCGTGGGTAGAAGTGGAAACAAGGCCCAGCCCCAGCGGGGCGAAAGAGGCACCGCTCCCGCACGCTCCTCCTCGCTTACGCCGGCGGCAACAACATCCCCTTCTCCAAATGTCGCGTGACGTGCGCGTACGATGCCGCATGCGGATCATGCGTCACCATCACAATCGTCTTCTGGAAATCTTCGTTCAGCCTCTTCAGTATTTCTAAAATCTCCGTAGCGGAATGGCTGTCCAGGTCGCCGGTAGGCTCGTCGGCCAGCAGCAGAGTCGGATCACTCACAATCGCCCGCGCAATCGCCACCCGTTGCTCCTGTCCACCGGACAGTTGCTTCGGCAGATGGTGAACCCGATCCTCCAGTCCAACCAGCTTCAGCGCAGTCATCACGTGATCGCGCCGCTGTTGGGCATTGAGCTTGGTCAGAAGCAGCGGCAACTCCACGTTCTCAAAGGCCGAGAGCACCGGGATCAAATTGAATGTCTGAAACACGTATCCAATGTGTTCATTCCGCCAGCGCGCAATTTGCGCATCGCTGAACCGGAAGATGTCCTGCCCCTGCACCAGCAGTTCGCCGGACGTTGGGCGATCAATCGCCGCGATCATATTCAACAGCGTAGTCTTGCCAGATCCCGACGGCCCCATGAGCGCCAGGAACTCCCCTTTGCCAATGTCGATCGAAACATCGTCCAGCGCGGTCACCTGGAACGCATCCCGCTTGAATACTTTGCTGACGCCGCGAACCTGAACAACCTTGGTCCCTGTGGCAATGTTGGATTGTGCGACTGTGCTCATGATTGCCCCTTGATTTTAATTTTGTCCCCATCTTTCAGTGTCGCTGGCCCAGTGGTGATCACGTTTTCTCCCCCAACCAGTCCATCGACGAGCGCTCCGTCGGCGCGCTGGCTGGTCACGTGAATCTCGCGTGCAACAGCCTTGCCGTTGTACGCGATCAACACCATCTTCTTTCCATCGCGATCGCGAATCGCCGTCGCCGGTACGAACACTCCCGACGGCCCCTTGACGTTTTTCGGAGTCTCGTTCGCCAGGAAGCGCACCGTGGCATTCATCTCCGGCCGCAATTGGACGTCCGGATACTTCCCCGGATTCAGTACCTGCACTTTGACCTGCACGGTCGCTTTCTGGCGGTTCGCCTCCGGCGAGATCTGGGCGATCTGCCCGTCGTACTGCTTGTCGGGGTAGGCATCGGTGGTGACGACCGCCTTCTGCCCAAGACGGAGCCGCCCAAAGTCGGCCTGTGCGACGTCAAGCTCTACCTGCAAATCATTCAGATCGGCCATCGATAGCGGCGATCCCTGCGGTCCGCCGGCCGCGGCGCTGGCGAACATTGCCGTGATCAACACGCCCTTTTCCGCGGTGCGGTCCAGAATTGTGCCATCCACGGGCGCACGCATCACTGTCGCATCCAGTTGCGATTTGGCGTAATCCATTTGCCCTTTGGCCTGCGCAACTGCGCCTTTTGCGCGCGCAATCTCTTCCGCACGCGGTCCGATCTTCGCCAGTTCAAAGGCTTTCTGCACTGAATTCGCCCTCTGCAAGTCAGCTTCGTATTTCGCAGTAGCGTCATCCAGTTGCTGCCGTGAAACAACACCGCTCGCGGCGAGATCTTTGATTCGATCGAGCGTCAATTTGTCATTCGCGGCAGTTGCGCGAGCCTCATCCACGTTATGCTGCGCCTGCTGAATCTCTTCGGGGCGCGATCCGTGCCGCAGTTCCTCGAGATATGCCTTGGCAGTGTCGTACGCCCCTTTAGCCTGCTCGTACGTTGCGCGAAACTCGTCATCTTCGAGCCGGACCAGCACCTGGCCCTCTTTCACTTTGTCGCCCTTCTCCACTCCAATCCATTTCAGGCGTCCGGTGACTTTGGAGTTGAGGTTGATCGTGTGATGCGCCACGATATAACCCGTAGCGGACAGTACGGTGCCACCCGCGTCGTTGCCGCTGGTCTCCGCCGAAGCGCGCACCACCTCAACTTCCGGCGCATCCGAGGAGAATGCGCGGTACGCCAGCGCCAAAAGCCCAAGCACGACCACAATCGCGATCCCCGCAAGAATGTAGCGCCGGGCCCAGGCGGGAGGCTCCCCGCCATTGTCCCCGCGCTGCGAGCGGTCAATCCGCAAACTCTGTAGATCATCGTGTTTCGTATCAAGCGCCATAACAGTAATTACGCTTCGGCCTTCCTCTAAGTTTCAGCATTACCCGCGGAGCGCCGCAAGAATGTTTTGCCGCGCCGCATGCCAGGCGGGCGCTAGTCCCCCCACGAATCCCATGATCAAAGCGAAGATGATTGCCCTGGTCGCGACTGCCGGAGTAATGCGCAGTGCGAATACCACCTCGCTGAAAGTTACCGCATTGGACGTCCCGGTCTGCATTCCATTGAACGGGAGCATTAACAGAATCCCAACCAGTGCCCCGAGCAACGCCAATAACAAGGATTCCAGAACGAACGAGGTCAAGATAGCGGGCCGCGAAAATCCGATCACCCGCAACGTCGCAATTTCCCGTCCCCGATACGCCACCGCCGCATACATCGTATTCATCGCGGCAAAGATGGATCCAATCGCCATGATCACCCCCACCACCCAACCGATCACTTTGATCGGAGTCCCTGAACTGGTTTGCTTCGCGTAGTACTCATTCTCCAACATTCCTTCCAGTTTCAGCCGCTGGTCGTCGCTCACCCGGTTTTTCAAAGCCTCTGCGGAGATGGGATCCGTCGCCCGCAGATACGCCGAGGCGAATCCTCCCTGCCGGTCAAAGTCGGACGCCATCTGATTCACATCCCCCCAGACTTCCGACTCGTACGCCGATCCTCCGGCATCAAACACGCCCACTACCTTCCACGATCCCTTGCCAAACTGCATGCTGTCGCCGATATTGGCTTGAGCGAACCGGTCGCGCACCGACTTGCTCACTACTACTTCGCGCTGGCCACTCTGAAACCATCGCCCTTCCGCGAGCTTCACACTCGGCTTTCCGTTCGCTCCCGGCAGTTGCCGCATCTCCAACCCATCCGGCATCATGCCGCGTACCGTGACATTAACCTCTCCCGTACCGTCCTTGCGGGGGAGTACGATCACCACCACCCACTCGCCGGAGGCCATGGGTTCGCCGTGACTGTCTTTCGCGATTCCCGGCAATGTCTTCAGAGTAGGGAAGAGCGTGGCATCGAATCCGCCCGACAGTTCGGCCTCGGACCCTTTGCGCAGCACCAGCACATTCAAATTGCTGCCGCTGCTGACGAACGCGCGATCCAGACCCGCCACCAGCGCCATCAAAAAGATCGCAGTGGTTACGGTCAAGGCAATGCCCAGAGCCGTCATCACGGTGAGTCCCTTGCGAAGCCTCAAATTGCGAATGTTGTAGCTGATCGGTATGGCCATATTCAGTTCTCGCACTCACCCAATATGTCGTAGCCCCTCCACAATATTCATGCGCGATGCCCGGTAAGCCGGCAAATAACCACTCACGATCCCAAGAATCACCGACACCAGCAAAGCCAAGCCTGCGGTGATCCCGTTGACGCGCATGTTCAGCGGGATTCCCAGGCCGAGGAAACGATGCGTAATGGCCGCAATCACCGGAATCGCCAGCCCAACTCCCATCAGTCCCCCCGCTAGCGCCAAGGCGACCGCTTCACTGACAAAAACCGAAAGCACCCTCTGCCTGGTGAATCCCAGCGTTTTCAGCAGCGCTACCTCGCGAGTTCGGCTGCGCACCGACATGGCCATTGTGTTCGCCGATACCAGCATGATCGCAAACACCACCGCCCCGCAGATGCCCAGAATGAATGCCTTGATGTTTCCTAACGAAGCCACAAATCCCAGCTGAAATGCTTTCTCGCTCTCGGTCTTGGTCTGCAGCGGCGAATTGTGAAACATCTCGTCAATTTGCTTCGATGCCCTGGCCACGTTCTCCGCGGAATCCACCTGCGCTGCGTACCATCCCGCCTGTCCTTTGAACCACGGCACCGCTTCTTCCAGGTACTTGGCATTGAAGTACAGGGCATTCTGCGGTGGATCGCGGTGATAGATGGCCCGAATGGTCAAATTTAGATCCGTGGGGAAAATATTCGCCTGCAGCGTGATCTTGTCCCCGATCTTCCATCCGTACTTCTCGGCCAGTGTCACGTCCACCAGCGCTCCGGCACGATCCTGCTGCCAGGCTTTCAATTGCTCGGGCGGCACAATTTTGTCGGAAGCCACTTTCAGATACTCTTCTGGATCAGTCCCCACCTGCGCAAAAAAGTGCTCCGGGCGATTGTCGATGTAGCGACCGCCAAACCATGTCAGCGGTACCACAGAATTAATCCCAGGCACCGCCCGAATCTTCTCCCGGTAATACGCCGGCAGGAAGAACGCCAGCGAAACCCGATCGCGAACGATCAACCGGCGCGCTGCTTCGGGCGCCACCTGGTCGATATAAAACGACCGCCAGATGCAGATCATCATGGTCAACAACAGCAGCGAGAAGCTGATGCTGATCATGGTCAGCAGGCTACGCCGCTTATTGCGAAACGTGTTGCGAACCACGAAACTGCTCAAAGTCATCCCCTTACCCGATATGCCGCAAGCCATCCACGATGTTGATTTGCGATGCGTGATAGGACGGCACGGCTGAACTCAGCAATCCCACCACTCCGGAAGTAAACAGCGCAACCAGCCAGATTGCCGGAGTCACCTTCATAGGAAAGAAGGAGATGAACTGCGGCGAATGCGTAATCCCATACACCAGGAACCATCCCAGGCTTGCGCCTACAAGGCCGCCTGCCAGCGATAGCGCCACGGCCTCGCTGACGAATAACCCGAGGACGCCCTGCCGAGTAAAGCCCAAAGTCTTGAGTACCGCAACTTCCCGGGTCCGTTCGCGAATCGACATCGCCATCGTATTTGCGGAAACCAGCAACGTCGCAAACACCACGGCCGAGCAGATGCTCAGGATGAACGCCTTCACATTTCCCATCATGGCCACAAAGCTCAACTGAAAGGCCTTCTCGCTTTCAGTCTTGGTCGGCTGCGGCGAGTTGCGGAACATGTCGTCCACGGTACTTGCAACTTTCCCAACATCCGAAGGAGAAGCCGCAAGAATACTGAAAGTCCCTGCCTGTCCCTTGAAGAACGGCACAGCTTCTTCCACATACTTACTGTTGAAGTAGACCGATTTATTGTCCGGAACCGAGTGGAAAATGCCTCGGACGTTCAGTTCGAGATTCACTGGATAAATCGTCCCCTGCAATACAATGCGGTCGCCCAGCTTCCAGCCGTATTTGGCGGCGAGCGTATCGTTCACGATCACACCTTGTCGATCGCGCTGCCATGCCTTGGCCTGATCTTCCGGCATCTGCATATCGCGGAATGTCTTGAAAAATTCGTCAGGATCCGTACCAAATTGCGCGAAAAAGTTCTCCGGCTTCTGATCTTTGTAAATTCCGCCAAACCAGGAAACTGGAACGACGGAAACTACTCCGGGAATCGCGCGAATTTTTTCCCGGTAGAAGCCCGGGAGCGAGAACGTGAGCGACACTCGATGCCTGGTCACCAGCCTCTCCGACGATTCCGCGCTGCCCTGGTCCAGATAAAACGCGCGCCAGATCGTCATCATCAGCGTGAGCAGAAGCAGCGAGAAAGCAATGCTTAAGACCGTCAGCGTGCTGCGGCGCTTGTTGCGAAACGCATTTTTAGTGACAAATCGAGTCAACGTCATTGATGTACTCCGGAGGGAACCGGCAGCTGCGAGCAGGAGGTGGATGCGCCCCCGCGCCAACAGCATAATCGATGCGCCTTCTCATCGACAACTGCGCTGAAGCACCATCCAGCGTCCTGAACGCGAGTGAAGACTACCCAGCCATCCTGCCGCGACTGGTCTGCATTGACCAGTGGAGATCGTCATCGCGAGCGGGTGACAAATGTCACCCGCGTTCCGACATCAAACAGTTAAACCGCCAGGACCATAACAAAGTTACGCAGGCACTCGCTCGAATTTTCCCTCATCGGCAGAGGGGCCATATAGCGCCGGGACCGAAGATTCATTGAGCCGAAGATACACCGTGAGTTGGCCCCGGTGATGCGCCAGGTGGCTGAATACCGACTCGGCGATCATGACCTGCCGTGGCTCATTGCTCACCACCTGCCCGCCGACCACGAATTTCCAGTTGGTCAACAGATGTTCATCATTGGTATTGGACAGTGCCTCGCGTGCTTCGGCCACTGCCGCATCGAGGGCCACCAGCAGTTCTTTACGCTCGGTCCATTCGGCCGGTTTGAACCTAGTCGCCGCGGGAGAAGCGAGATCGAACTCATCCTGTTTGATCATCGACACAATCCAACCCGGCATCGTGGCGCACAAAGACGCGAGATATCCCAGCGGCATCGACTTCGGATGCGGCTTCCAGTCGTTATGTCCCTCTGGCACGCGTTGCAGGGCAAGACGGGTGCTGGCGGCATCGCGTTCCAGTTGTGCGAGAAAGAATTCGGTCAGCTTCATATAAGTCTCTCCAGTGATTCCGCTTGTTGGCACCGGCAGAATCGAACCCGCATACCCTAACAGCCATTCAGGACAGAATCAGTCCTCGATTCGTGGCACAATACTGGCCATGTTAGAGACCTCGGCGCGCCTGCTTCGGCTGCTTTCTTTGTTCCAGGCGCAGCGCTATTGGTCCGGAACCGACCTCAGCCATCGCCTCAAAGTGACTGGGCGAACGCTGCGCCGCGATGTCGATCGCCTGCGCAGCCTGGGATATCCCGTGCACTCGACATCCGGAGTCGCTGGCGGTTATCAGCTGGGCGCGGGAGCAACCCTGCCCCCTTTGCTGTTGGACGACGACGAGGCGGTCGCCGTCGCTCTGGGCTTGCGAACCGCGGCTTCCGGCGCGGTCTCAGGAATCGAAGAAGCGTCGGTAAGGGCGCTCTTGAAACTGGAGCAGGTTTTGCCCCCGCGACTGCGCGGTCGGGTAGCGGCCCTGCATGGATTCGTTGTTCCCCTGGAGCGCCGCGGACCAACCGTCGACGCCGCTCGCTTGTCATTTCTAGCCAATGCCTGCCGCGATCACGACGGAGTGCGTTTCACTTACCACGACCGCACCGGAGCGCCCAGCACGCGCTCGGTTGAGCCGCATCGACTCGTACACACCGGCTATCGCTGGTATCTGGCCGCGTGGGACCTCACGCGTAATGACTGGCGCACCTTCCGTGTCGATCGTGTCCAGGGAAAGCTCAAGACTTCGTTGCGATTCAAGCCGCGCAAGGAGCCCGAAGGCGGCTTCGCAGCATTCGTCTCCAAATCCATCGCACACGTGCCCAATCCCTATTCGGCTCGCGTGACCTTGCATGGACCCTTCGACACTCTATCCAAGCGGATATCTCCCTCTCTCGGCGCGCTGGAAGCCATCGACCAGCAATCCTGCATGCTGCACACCGGCTCGCATTCGCTCGAGGCAATCACGATCCATCTCCTGCTGGTGGGAGTCGAGTTCCAAGTGCACGAACCCCAAGAACTAGTCGCCTACATTAAGGAACTAACAACTCGTCTGACCAAGGGGATCACGTAGGAAAAAAGAAACTCACGTAGGGACAGCCTCTCAGGCTGTCCGGGAGCGAAGCTCCGCGGCGGTGTGCTCCATCGTGGTGATGCCCTCTGCCGCCAGAATTGCCTCTTCCCCGCTTACTTTCGTAACTCGAACCCTCCGACTCCCAGCGATATCCTTTCTTCTAATCCTGAATTCTCCGCCGGCACTTTTGCCGCGCCACCATATGTGGCGATTGGAGTTAGGAAGCGATGCCTACGAAACTCGGCCAATTCGAAATTCAAAGTGAGCTCTCGAAGTCTCCTACCGGCATTGTCTACAAGGCGAACGACGCTGACTCTGGCCAGACGATCGCCTTGAAAGCGATTCAGCTCGCCGCCTTTGGTGACCAATCCTCTGCCGTTGAGCAAGCGTTGTTGCAGGAGGTCCAGAGCGCGAAGGTCCTGAGCAATCAGAATCTCTGTCGCGTGACCAACTCCACGATCATTGACGGACAATTCTGCGCGGTCATGGAATATGTTCAGGGCAACAGCATCGCCACCATGCTGGCGCGCAAAGAAGGATTTTCCATCTGGGATCTGCTCGACATCGGCCGGCAACTGGGCAATGGTCTCGATGATGCGGCTTCGCACCAGATCATCCATCACAGCCTCGAACCAGGCAAAATCATGTGCGGCTGGGACGGAACGGTAAAGATTCTCAGCTATGGTGTTTCGGGCATCGGCAATTTTGTCCAACACGCAGCCGGACTTTCCTCGATTTTGAACTACATCTCTCCCGAGCAACTCCGAGGTGAAGCTACCGACCTGCGCTCCAATCTATTCAGCCTGGGCGCGATCTTCTACGAAATGGTGACGGAGCGAAAAGCCTTTGACGGAAGCGATCCGGAGAGCATCCGCCAAAACATTCTCGAAAGCACTCCCGCCGCCCCGATCCGGGTGAATGCCAAAGTACATCCGCTGCTCAGCGACCTGATCATGAAAGCGCTGGCGAAGGACCCTGCCCAGCGCTATCAGACAGGCCGAGCGTTGCTCGATGATCTGGAGAACTGTAAGGAGTCCAGACCCGCGGCTAAAAAGGCGGCGGCTCCGACAGCATCAACCGTAGCCCCCGCGAGCGTCAGGGCAGCGGTGCAGTCCAAATTTATTGCAAGCGCGAACCATGCCTCACAGCCCGGTCCGACCAGCGAGGCCGCTGCTGCGGTCGCGCCGAAGCCAGCAGCCCCCAAGCCTTCGCACGTGGTCACGCCGAAATCTGCCGCGGCCGCGGCTGGAGTTGGATCCGGTACGACATCAGAGGTGATCCCCGGCGCTCCCACTCAGCCCGAATCTTTCATGTCAGCAGCAATCGAACAGCCCAACGTGGAAACATTCGAGCCCGCGCCCGCCGCGCCCAAGATTGCAGTCGATCCCCTGATGGCCGGGAGCGCTCCTGGCGCGGGTGGTGGCGGCACCAGCTTCTCGGAAATTGCCGAATTACCTCCGCTGAAAGAGTTTTACATTGCGCCTGAGCCGGCTCCGGAACCTCCTCCGATAGAGCCCCCGAAATTCCGATCGTCCAGCCCGCGCAGTTCCGCAAGGATGGCAGACAAGCCGAAGATTCAGCCCCGCGAAGTTGCCGCCAAAGCGGTCAAAGAAATTAAAGGCGTGCCTCCCCGACTGATGCTCTATGCAGTTGCCGGCGCCGTTGTCCTGATTCTCGCAATCATTATCGGAGTAACCTACTACATTCACTCGCAGACTGAAGAGGACACGGGACCGACGCGCCAACCAGCGCCTGCCGTGACACAACCGGCGCCGCGCCCTGCGCAGCCGGCTCTGCAGCCCGAAGCCGCAGCCCCGGCGGATTCAACTGCTGACGCTCAGCCGACCGAGATTCCCGACGCAACACCGGAACCAGCAGGCCGCGTGTCTCGTTCGAACTCGCGAGGCGCGCGCAAGAAAGCCGCAGCCCCCGTCGCGATCCCGGGACAGCTAACCATCGATTCCACCCCCCAAGGCGCGCAAGTGGCCCTCGACGGCTCCACCGACCCGAGTTGGACAACTCCCCTTGCTCTAACCAACATTGAAGCCGGCAAGCATTCCATCACCGTCAGCAAAGCGGGATATGCCAGCGACACGCGGTCCATAGAAGTAGCTTCGGGTGCGAAGGCCACCACGACCATCCATCTCACGCAACTGTCCGCGACGTTGATCGTCAAAAGCGATCCTCCCGGCGCCACCATTTACATCGACAGCAAAGATGCCGGTACAAAAACTCCCGCGCAAATCAGCGTCCCCAAAGGCCAGCATCTCCTGCTCGTGCGCAAAGAAGGCTACCTTGACGAGACAATGAATATGCAATTCATCCTCGGCCAGACCTTCAACTTCTCACCAACTCTGCGCGCGCTCGGCAATGTCGAGAACATGAAGACTGTCGGCAAGATGTCCAAGCTATTTGGAAAGAAAGGGCAAGCAGACCAGGGCACGATCAGCGTTCATACGCAGCCCAAGGGAGCTCAGATCGCGATCAACCAGCACATGCTCGACAAGAGCGTTCCTGTCGACGTAATGCTTGATCCGGGCAACTACGTAATCGACGTGACCGCCAGCGGCTACGCCCCCATCCACAAGATCGTCACAGTAGAGAAGGGCAGCAAAGTCCTGGTCGATGACGTCATGCAACAGCAGTAAAACGTCGCGCAACGCGTAGAGACAGCCCCTTGGGCTGTCCCGCCGAAGCGAAGCGAGGCGGCTCGCGAAAAAATGTCCGGCCACAATCCCTAGCTCCAACGCATCAATACCCAAGCATGCAGATCACTCTCTACACCGCCTTCTGGTGCCCCGATTGCCGCATTGCCAAACGTTTCCTCGACAAGCACCACATCACCTATCAGGAGATTGACATCGAAACCACTCCCGGCGCCGCCCAGGAAATCATCCGCCGCACCGGCAAGCGCGCCATCCCTCAACTCGTCATCGACGGCGAATGGTTCCAGCCCTATCGCCCCGGAGAAGGCTTTCTGTACGAGGAAACGTCTGAACGTCTCGGCCTGACACAGTAAGATGTCTCCTCGTTGCCGCATCCCAACCCTAGTGGGGAATGGTTTTGAAACCCCCGTACATCCCCTTCAGTACCCTAGCGCAGGTGTCCGGAACAGGCGAAGATAACCACTCGATACCAGTCACAGCTCTCATTGAAATCTGCAAACGATTGAAAATGAGTGACTTGGAATCGCAAGCTGGCACGACCTATGGCCGACACCCAGATCACTGATCCAGCCCCCTCCGATCCCGACCCCTCACAGGATTGCAAAGTCTGCGAGACCTGGCAGCAGGTCATCCAGGGCGTGCTCGGTGGCGTGCTCCTTCTAGGCGCCGTGATCATGGTCCGTCACTACGGTCCCAGTGCAGCCCAGTCCACCCCGCCCGAAGACCTGCAAAAAGAGGTTCACGAGCTCACCGCGCAGGTGGAGCAGTTGAAGCAAGATCAAGCCATGCCGGCGGTTGTACTGAACCGTTACCGCGATTCCATCGGATACATCTACGGCATCTACCAGGTAGGATTCCCCAACCATCATCCGGAAATTCGCGCTCGCGTCTCCGGTACCGGATTCCTCGTCGGCAATGGCCTGCTGGCCACCAACCGGCATGTTGCCGAGCCCTGGTACGGCGATTCCGAGGCCCAGAAATTGATCGACGACGGCGCCACCCCCATGCTGGAGAGCCTAGTCGTATTCTTTCCCGGATCTCCTACCGCGGTGCAATTGTCGCCGGCAGCCGTGTCACGAACTTCCGATCTCGCCGTGCTGCGCGTGGACGATTCCAACTTTGTTAGGAGCCTGCTCGTGTTGCCTCTGGCCAAGTCCGCCGGAGCCCCGGGACAACTCGTTACGGTAATCGGCTACCCCATGGGGATCGCCGGAATGGTCGCAAAATCCCCCACAGGAATCTACGAGCGCCTTGCGTACCGCCACAATGACATCAGTGCCGCCAGCGAACTCGCGGCTCTTTCGCTCATTCGCCCTTCCACCACCTGCGGACACCTGGGAGACGTGGTCGGTGACAAGCTGATCTACGATGCGCCGACTGCCCATGGCGGCAGCGGCGGGCCCGTCTTCAACACCAAGGGCGAAGTGATCGGCGTGAACTCTGCCTATATGGATGGCTTCACGGGCGGAACTCTGGGCGTCTCCGTGGATTCATTGCGTCCTCTGCTGCAGCAAGCGCAACAGCGCTAGCCGTTCTCAACCGCCTCCGTTACTTTAAACGGCCATTCCCGTCCCCTGGCTTAGCCTTTACGGGATCAACCCACGCGCCGACGCTTTCGTGAATGCCGGGAAGCGCCCCACGGGCTCGCCGGCGAGACGCCCCTTCATCGTCACCGATTCGTCGTTCGTGAACAGCAGGCTGCCCATTTCCATGCGCTGCAGCACCGTCGTCTTCCATACCGGGCACATGATCCCTTCATAACTGTGAGCATGCGTCCCCAGCAGCAGGTGTCCCAGCTCGTGCGCTGCGACTGCTCCGAGAAGCCGCTCTAAACTGAACCCGCTTTGACTGGCGGCGATTTCCACTCGCCGCAAGAAGACGTCAGCGTACTTGCCTTCGCCGCCTGGCCCGAGGAACGCAACTCCATACACCAGTTCGGACGAGGTGTGTCCGTCGGCAACGATGCTCAATACAAATTCATTCGCTCCGGGAACGTGATGACACACCGGCGTCTGGGAACAGTCCACCCAGCGCAGGTGAATTCCAGATGCGGAGAATATCCGGCTAGCCTCTGCCTCCGAGTGGCTTATGACATCGCGGGAAACCTTGGCATGATTTAGCAGCAGGACAGTAATTTCAGCAGCCCCGCCTGTCTCGGCCGATGACCATCCTACCGCCGCCCATAACAAGACAAGTAGCAACCGTGCGCACGATTCAGTGAACTCCATTGCGTTCTACCCCGTATCTCTGGCAACGGTGATTGAACCGGCCGCGTGCCTCAAGGCCCGACGGGTAATTCGCCAATGAAATCTGGGTAACGAGCTAAGCTGCCACACGTCAAATGCTTACAAGGCTAGGTGACATGGGGAACAATCGGGTGAGAGTGCTACTATCGGACGCGATGGGGTCCTTGAGCGAGTCTGCGCAGTCGGCGATTCGCCGCTTCGGTGTCTTCGAACTCGATTTGAAGGCGGGTGAGCTGCGCCGCCACGGGCATAAAGTCAAGCTGCAGGACCAGCCGTTCCAGATTCTCGTAGAACTTCTGGAAAGGCCTGGAGAGGTGGTATCCCGGGAAGAGTTACGCAACCGCCTCTGGCCCGCCGACACCTTTGTCGATTTCGACCACAGCCTCAACGCCGCGATTCGCCGCCTCCGCGATGCGTTAGGGGATTCCGCCGAGAATCCGGCGTTCGTCGAAACTGTCGCCCGGCGTGGTTATCGATTTCTTGCTCCAGTCAGCCTGGGTGCGAACGGCAACGGTACGATTCAAGGCCCAGTTGTAGCTCCGACCGCATTCCCGCTCTCCGGTCATTCCAGACGCTGGTGGATACTTGTTTCCTTGTCCGTTCTTGTCCTCCTCAGCCTCGGCATCGTTATCGCAATCTTCTTTATGCCCCACCCCGCCGCGCCGCCACGGATTTCTCGCCTCACCGCCAATCCTGTTGGCGATCCCGTGCGCGCCGCTGCCATCTCGCGCGACGGCCGTTATCTCGCCTTCTCCGATGAAACCGGTTTCTTCCTGCGCCAGATTGAGACGGGGGAAACTCATTCTGTCCTTTTGCCCGAAGGACTGGCTGTTACTTCCATTTCCTGGGTTCCGGACAGCGTTCACATGATCGTCGCCTTGAGCGGAGAACACCGGGAGTCCAGTCTGTGGCAGATATCCACCCTGGGTGGCGAACCGCGCAAGTTGGTGGATGACGGCCGTCTCCCCGCAGTCTCCCCGAATGGCCAGCAATTGGCATTTATCGCCGGAAAGGCCTTGCGCGAGCGCATCTGGCTGGCTGCCATTGACGGAACCCAGCCTCGTCAACTAGCCGGAGACGATGGCGACTTGTTCGGCAGCGTTGCTTGGTCTCCCAATGGGCAAGAACTGGCCTACACCACCGCCAAATTCGCATACAAACACGGCGTGAAAGCCGTGATCAACGTGATCGATGCCCGCGCCGGTACACCCGAGGGCTCAATGGTTCGACCCACGACAGTGCTCTCCATGTTAGGGCTGCAGGGTCCGATCTCCTGGGCCCCCGATGACCGCCTGATCTACACAGTCTCCGAGGCACGTCCGCGCCAGATGGACTCCAATCTCTTCTTCAGCCGCATGGACCGCAAGAACCGGGTAGAAGGCCAGCCTGTCCGCCTGACGAATGACCCGGGCTCGGTGTTCTCTGTCAGTGTTTCCGGCGACAGTAAGCGGATCATCTATACCAAGGGCATCCCCGAACCCGATGTCTATATAGCAACGCTCGATAACTCTGGGGCACTAAGCGATCCTCAACGTCTCACGCTCGATGATCGTCAGGACCTGCCGTTCGATTGGACTGCCGACAGCAAGCAGGTGATCTTCATTTCCGATAGAACCGGAACGTTCAGCATCTATAAACAGGCCATGGGGCAGATCGTACCTGACATGTTGGTCGGGGGCGCTCAGCCTGTCGCTGAACCCAGGCTCAGCCCTGACGGAACGCAGCTCTTATATGTTGTCTATCCGAATGGGGAAGACGCCGACTATGACGTCCCACTGATGAGGGTTCCTCTGGCTGGCGGGCCTCCGCATGAAGTGGCCAAGGCAAACTGGATCAGCAATCATCAGTGCGCCCGTGCTCCCGCGACTGTCTGCGTCTACAGCATCACTCGCGACAACGAAGTCACCTTCTACACTTTCGATCCATTCAAAGGAACGGGCTCGAAGGTGTTTGAACTGAAGGACGAGCTCGCGCAATTCTACAACTGGACCCTTTCCCCCGATGGTTCAATGTTGGCGCTTGCGCGTGGAAAATGGGGGCAGGAAGAAAGTGATCAAATTCGGATCATTTCTCTAAATGGCTCTCCCGAAAAATCGATCACCCTGAACCCGTCCCTGAACCTGGCGTCCATCGATTGGGCTGCCGACAGCAACAGCTTGTGGGCTCCCACTGCAGATGAGAAAGAAAATGAGCTGCTGCAAATCGACCTGCACGGCAACGTTCGCTCCGTCTGGCGCCCGAAGAAGATAAGAGTCGCATGGGCGATCCCCTCGCGCGACGGAAAGAAATTAGCGCTTCACGTAAACAGCACCAGCGCCAATATCTGGATGTTAGAGCGGCAGTAATTGCTACGCAATTACGAACGTAGCTTTCGACGGACCATAGTCGCCAGCCCGACGAGACCTGTTCCCAAAAGAGTCAAACTGCCGGGCTCCGGAACAACGCTCGCGGTGATGTTGGTGTCGCCTTTCAGACCCGTGAGGCAGGCACGGCCGTCATCGAAAGACACTCTGAACATCTGGTTGGTCCCGCCGGTATAGCGGACGCCCTCGAACACCGTCGAGAACGTGCCAGCCAGGTCATAAAGACCTCTGCCGACCTTATCCCAGGTACCTGAAAATGATGTCGTAAACAGCACCGCGCTGCCGTTGTCCAGCTCAAATGTTCCGCCAGTAAAGGTGCCTCCATTTTTCAGGCTGCCGGTCAAAGAGCCGAGATTCAAGCTGAGTGTGGCGAACGGCCCCGGTTCAATCGGCATGCCATCAAAAAACAGATCGCTGGCGGTTGACGTAATTCCGGAGTTCAAGCTTCCAGACAGAACGCCCTGGTTGGTAAACGAGATCGAGACCGAATCTGCGAAGACGGGTACTGCGAAAAGGGCTACGAGCGCGGCGCACAGTAACAGACGTAACTTCATCTTTACCAACTCCTGCGTGAGATTGTTTTCTGAGTTAAATCACTGAGGCGTGCGCCAGTAAGATCGTCCGACTAACGCCCGAGGGGGACTGAATTCTGGTAAGCACGTGCAGAACCAAAGTCGATCCCATGGTGCCTTGTTGCCGCATGGCAACTTATGGGGCTGTGGCTGTTCTAAAGGTCACGTGTTACTGCAGAATTTTGCACTTCAGTGATTCGCAGACCCGGATTTTTTCTCCGACTCTTAGCCTCCATACTATCTGGCAAAAAAAAACCGGGAGGCTCTCGCCCCCCGGTCCCGAAAACCCACAGTCCTTAGAACGCCCAGCGCAACGAGAACTGCACCAACCGTGGATTCCCGTTCGTGCCTACGATCTTCCCGAAAGGACTGCTGGTCGGATTCGCCAGGTACTGCTCAATATCCGTCACCGAGGGATTAGAGAAATTCGTATGGTTCCACAGGTTGAAGAAGTCAGCCGCAAACCGTATATCCTGCCGCTCCCCGATTCTGAAGTGCTTCAGGAACGACACATCCCAGTTCTGCTGGAATGGTCCGTGATAGATGTTGCGTCCCAGATCGCCGAATCCCGTGGTGCAGAAGTTTTTCGTAGGATCTGCAGCGCAGGCCGCTGGATCCACCAGTGGTGCCGGCACAAACGTCGTCGGAACCAGGTATCCGTTCGCCACGCGGTCTCGCAGGTTTCCGCCAGATAGGCCGCTGGAGATTCTTGCTCCCGGTGCGAGACTTGCCCCCAGCAACGGGGTGCTTCCCTGCCCCAGGAACGCCGTCCCCGCGCTCGAGTCGTAGATCGAGAACGGCAGCCCGTTCTGGAAGATGGACACGCCACTGATCTGCCATCCGCCTAACGCCATCTTCCTGAAGCCGGTGGCGTGCTGGAAGAACGGCAGTTCGTAGGCGTAGCTCACGGACAAGCGATGCGGCCGGTTGAAGTCCGAGATCCCGCGCGAAGCATTGATGTTGCTCTGATCGTTGTACGCGGTATTGAACGCGGTGTTACCGGTCGAAGTGGCATCAATGTTTTTCGAGAACGTGTACGCCGCCTGGAAATAACTCTGGTTCCAGCGCCGCGTCACACTCGCCTGTAACGCGTGGTAGATCGAGTACGCGTCATTGGCGAACAATTGATATCCGCTATAGCCGTTCAACCCGGGCGTCGGCGTGCGGGCGATCGCATTGGCAAACGTGTCGGTCGTGATCGTTTGAGTGTTGCCCGCGCTGTCGGTAACCGTAAACGGATGTTTCATCGCGTCCACCGACTGGATTGCGTCGCGAGTCTCACGCAGGTGAATACCTCGCGTGCCGACATAACCCACGTCCACCACCCAGCTCCTACCGATCTCCCGCTGGATAGTGAAGTTCCACTGTTGCGTGTTGGGCACGACGAAGTGTCGCGGAACTTCCAGAACAAACAGATTCTGGGTCGAATTCATCCCCGGCCCAGTGCACCCGCCATACGTAGCCGCACCATTTGGATCCGGAAAGCTGGTAAGTTGCGCCAGGCACGGCAGCCATGCCCCTGAAAGCTGTCCCGCCGGAGGCACCCCATTCGGATTCACTGCCGGAGTGCCCGTGAAGAAGTTCGTCAGGTTATATCCCGGGGTCGTCGGGAAGAACACAATCGGGATAAATGGAGATTGGAAGCTCAACTGGTCCACCGCCCCCACATCTTCGCGAACATAGTAAATCCCATACCCGCCGCGCACCGTCGTAGTGTGCCGGCCCAGCACGTCCCACGCGAATCCCACCCTCGGGCCCCATCCGGTCGAAACATTGTTCTTAAAGGTTGATCCACTCGCGTTCCCGGTCAGACCCGATAATCCCAGCTTGTCCACGCACTTGGGATAAACGAATGGATACGTGCCGGAGTTCGTTAGGTCCGATTCGATGTTGCCGATGTGGCAGTCCCCGTCAGTCCATGCCCCCAGAAACTCCGTCCGCAATCCCAGGTTGACCGTCAGATTCGAAGTCGCCTTCCAGTCATCCTGCAAGAACAGCGCAGAATTGCTCTGCCGGTAAGCGTGGTTGTAAACGCCGCCGCCCCCAAAGCTGAACTCAGGTACGCCCTGCACGAAGTTGCCAAAGTCCGAAATGGGGCCATTGGTGTTGGGATCCGTTGTGTTGGTGAAGAACAACTGCCCGTTGAACACCTGCGGAAACAGCTTATTCAGCCGCACGCGCGTGTATTGCCCACCTACGGTGAAATTGTGCTTGCCCGAAACCCAGCTCAGGTTGTCGACCAGGTTGTAATTGTTTTGCGTTTGTGCCTGATTCGCCTGCGGCGTCGGGCCAAACTGGAATCCCGAAGTGAGCAATGTGAATTTGTAGATGCTGTTCGTCAGATTGTTGGTAGGCCGATCGATTCCCGCGTCCGCCGCGGTCACGGGATTGATGTTATTCGCCGTATTGTTGATGTGCACCAGCCCAAAACGCAAATCATTCACCAGGTGCGGATTGAACACGTGCGTTTCCGATACGATGAAAACTCTGTCGTGAATGGGAAGTTGATACGGAAAATTCAAGTCCGTCCCGCTGGCCGGCGCCCCCAGCGAAGCCTGCAATCCGCCCGCGCCAAACGGAATATCCTGCTCTGAATTCGAGAAGAAGAACCGGGCCGCTACCGAATCCCGCGAATTGCGGAACTCGTGATCCCAATTCGCGGTCAACTGATCGTCCGTAAACTTTCCCGGTTTGCTCACGGTGAACTGCACCAGGTCCCCGGCCTTTGTTCCAGCCGGAACATTGCTGGGAAGCGGGAACAGATATCCATTCGCCGGAGCTCCAAACTGGTTGCTCTGGAATGCCAGCAGATTCACCGCTACTGGATCAGCACTCCCCACCTTAAAGTCCTTGGCAAGATTCCCTGCATTTGCCGCACCCCGGTCCGACGCCGGCACGTATGGTATGAACGTGCTGATCAGCGTCCCCGGAGAATCTCCGCTCCGCTGCCGCGTGCCCTGATAATTCACAAAGAAAAATCCCAGCTTTCCGCCCGGACTCACCGGCCCGCCCAAGCTTCCACCAAAAATATTCTGCTGAATGACTGGCCGCGGCGATCCCGTCTGCTTCAGGAAATATTCATTCGCATCGAGCACCGTATTCCGGAAGAACTCGTACACATCGCCGTGGAACGTCTGCGTGCCCGTCTTCAAAATGGCGTTAATGTTCCCGCCGCCATTGCGCCCCTGGCTCGCGTCATACAGCGAGGTCTGCACTTTGAACTCTTGCACCACGTCGGGATTCGGCAGCGGCGTATTAGTCAATTCCGCCACGTTGTAATCCGTAACGCTGATACCCTCGAGCAGGTAGTTGTTGTTATCTTCGCGTTGCCCGTTCACCTGGATGCGGACGTCACCTCGCCCCAACTGCGTAGCCTTGTTCAGTTCCGCCTGCGCTCCGCTCGACAGCGTCAGCAACTGCTGAAAATTCTGCGTGGCCAGCGGCAGTGCCCGGATAGTCGCACTCTCGATTGCCTGCCCAGTCGTAGCGTCGGTTGTATTGACCGTCTGCACTTCGGCCTGCACTTCGATCTTCTGCTGCACCGCCTCGGTCGACAGCTTCGCTGTCATACGCGTGGTTTCTGTGACGCGCACCACGATGCCAGGGAACTTCGCCTGCGTAAATCCCGGCGCGTGCACGCTCACCGTGTAAGTCCCCACCGGCAACAGCTGCGCGTTAAATGATCCATCGGGCCCAGTCTTCACCGATCGTTCCAGCACACCTGTGTCCTGGTTTGTCAGTTGTACATCGGCGTTAGCCACAACCGCCCCGCTGGGATCCTGCACCGTTCCCGTGATCGCTCCGGTAGCTCCGCCCTGGGAGAACCCTTGCGCCGCAATTCCCACCACCATGAGACTAAGTACCACCACTCTAATCAAAGTACTAAACATGTTGTTTTCCCCGTTACTCGTCTGGACTGGATTCGCACTCATTGAGTTTTGCGAACGGAAGACATCAGAGTCTCCCGGCAGTGCATGGCTGATCTGTACCCGGGCGGGTCTTCCCGTCGAACTACACCTTTCCCTCACCTTTCGGATACAACTCTGCCTGATGCCTTCGTGGGATTTTTCGCAAGCTTACAGAAACAGGCTGGAGTCTTTCAAGCGCAATCGCGTACGCGCCGTAACATCCGGATTACGCCCAGCTGTGACCCACAACAAAACATGTAGCCCCGGAACATGTAGCCTCGGACGCGCTCGTCCAGAGTGGCGCGCGCAGCGCGCCATGAGAACTATCCCTCGCCAAACTCCCGATATCGGTCCAGCACGCTGCGCTGCGAAACCACACCCTCCAACTGCTGGAAATTCGCCCGGCTCACCACCGGAACCAGTTTCCATCGCTCGATGTACCGCAGTGCCGTTTCCAGCGGAAGGTCCGGATGCAGATAAGGAATTCGCGGCACCAGCAAGAGCGGCCCTAGTTTCGCGCTCGCTTTCCCGTCCGCCGCCAACGCTCGCAAGTGATCCCTCGTCACCGTACTCCACCCGCTTGGGCTCAGACGTACCAGCAAATCTTCGCCTCGCGAGCCATCAACATGCTGTAACGCTTTCTCCACAGTTTCCTCTGCGTCCAGCACCGGCCCCTCCACCGGCTGCATCGCATCCTCCACTTGCAGGATGTCTTCTTCCCGCAATTCCTCCATCGACGGCAGTTCCAATCCATCCTGGCGCGTGAGCATGTCAAAGATCGGAATCGGCTGCAGCCCGCGCGAGATCACATAAGAAAATGTATTGGCCACGATCACCGGCACAATGATGGAATAATTCCCGCTGACTTCCAGCACCATGAAGACTGAGGTCATCGGGACGCGCAAAAATCCTGCAAACAGCACTCCCATTCCCACCAGCGCATAAGTCCCCGGCGAGATCGTCAGGTTGGGAAACATGTAGCGCTCTGCCCCGCCCACCGCCGCGCCCAGCATCGCCCCTATAAATAATGTGGGCGCGAACATTCCTCCCGGCGTTCCACTCACAAACGAAAGCAACGTGGCCACGATCTTCAGCCCTGCCAGGATGGCTAGAAATTGCCAGGTGAACTGCCCATGCATCGCTTGGTCGATATATTCGTACCCCGCGCCCATCACCTGCGGAGCACCGAGTACTGCGATGACTCCGATCAGCAGCCCCGCAATGGCAGGCTGGAAATACTGCGTCCATCGCGGCAGCCCCTTGAACGCCGGACGCAGGATGCCGATCCCGCTCGCGAATACCACCGACGCGATCCCGCCCACCACGCCCAGCACCGCGTACGCAATCAATTCGGAAGGCTGGGTCATTTCGACCGCTGGAATCCGAAACATCGATTCCGAACCTAGGAACCAGCGCATCACCACCACGCTCGAAATCGCCGACAGCACCACCGAGCCCAGAATGCCCGCGGTCCACCTGCCGATCACTTCCTCAATCACAAACAGCACCGCCGAGATCGGTGCGTTGAAGGCCGCCGCCAGTCCCGCGGCCGCTCCCACCGGCGCAATCAGCCGCATGCGGTCGCGCGATAACCGCATCTTTCGCCCCAATACCGATGCCAGTGATGCGCCGATCTGCAGCGAGGGATCTTCTGGACCCAGAGAATGTCCGGACCCGATGGCCAACGCCGCCGTGATGAACTTTCCGATGGCTGTGCGAAACGGAATCTGCCCGTTGTAGATGTAGAGCGCAGCCTTGGTCTGATTCACCCCGCTGCCGCGCGTCCGGGGAAAAAAGTGAATCACCAGGATCGCGATCACCAACCCCGCCAGCGTCGGCGATAGCAGTAGCCGCAAGGGTGTGAGCACGACTCCGGTTCCCAGCAGGTAAAGCCGGGCCCAGTCGATGGCATATCGGAAGCACACTACGGCCAGGCCGGAAAGCACTCCAATGAAGACCGAAAGCACCAGGAAGAAGTTGTCTTCGCGAAATACCGCCCGCCATACATTGCGCGGAGAATGTTCGTAAATCCACGCAGTCGCCCGCGGCGGTTCCGCATGATCGGCCAGCACTTCGCTTTCGGGGTCGGCCTGCAGACTCAAAGCTTGCTTCCTTCCCGCAATTTTGAAATCAGCAGCAGCGCCAGATCCGGCCCCGTGGGTGCGCCACAATTCAGACTGGTCTGCCGCTCGATTCGGAACACCAGATCCATCGCCTGATCCGCCAAGCCCGAATTTCTTTGCAAACCTCGTGGCGTGATCTGCGGTTTCAACGCCGACCACTCGTCGCTCAGGGTGCCGCCCTGCACAGCGCCCCCACCCGCGCCGTCGCTGCTGGGTACGGCGCAATGCTGCAATCTTTCTCCCGCCGTGGTAAATGCTGCGGCGACCAATCGGGCTCGCTCGGCCTGAGAAATCTGTCGCTGGTACGGGTCCATACGCAGCACCATCTCGGTCGTTTTCAACCGCTCCGCACTTGCACCGTCGTTGGGATCTTGTTTGACCCCCTCCTGAAGGTAATACTCCGCGACCGGATACTGCCCCAGTTCGTACGCCGCGTCTCCTGCGCCCGCCAGCGTCTTCGCATTGTGCGCATCCGCTTTCAAGCTCGAGCGGTATTCTGCCAGCGCATGCTCATAATCCTGGGCTCGCATAAAAAGATCCCCGAGAAGGTTCAATTGCGCGGGATCTTCATCCGCACTCTCCGACAGTCCAATCAATTCTGCTTGCGCCTGCGCTTTGGCATTATTCCGCAACAGAAGTTCGATTAATTCCAGCCGCGCTTCCCGCCGCTGGATCTCCTGCTGGCTTGGCCACACCGCGTACACCGCATCGTGATAGTGCCGGACCGCCTGCTGCATCTGCCCCTTCTGCGCCGCGATGCGCGCCAGTTCGAGGTTGACCAGGCCGTCTTCCGGTTGCCGGTCCCACAAGTTAAGCAGATAGGCGGATGCCTCCGCCCGACGGTTCATTCCCAGAAGCGCCTCGGCAAGATTCAGTTGATACGTGTAGTTGTCGCGCGAGTACAGCAGCGCCGCCCGGAAATCCGTGACTGCTGCCTGGTAGCGCTTTCCGCTCAGATCGGCTATCCCGCGTTGGAACCATCGACTCCCCAGCGACGTTTGCTGGTCCTTATAGGCGCGCGACAATGCCGTCACGAATACAAAGAACACCACCGTGAGAGCCGTCAGCAGCACCAGCATCACCGCTCTTTGCCGCAAGTACAGCCGCACGCGGCTCAGTCTTTCGTGGGACGCCTTTGGCTCCTCGATTTCAGGCACTCACAATCCTCCATCCATACTATGGGAGAAGAGAAAGGGGAAATGCAATCCGAGGGATGGGGTAAAAAAGGGCGGCCAGCGGAGGGCCGCCCTCCATATCCTAGCGAGCCATGGCCACGTGATCAACGCGGTTTTGCTGCCAGCATGCGTCGTTGTCTTCGCTGCAGAATGGCTTTTCTTTTCCGTAGCTGATCGTCTTGACGCGATCTTCCGGCACTCCGTGCTGCAGCAGCGCCTTCTTCAGTGATTCCGCGCGGCTGGTTCCCAGCGCCAGGTTGTATTCTTCCGATCCGCGATTGTCGCAATGTCCTTCCAACACCACTTTGATGGAAGGATGCTGCATCAGAAACGCGGCATCGCTCTGCGCCGTGGTCGTCTGGTCGCCTCGAATCTCCGCCTTGTCGTAATCGAATAAAACATCTTTTACATTGCGCGCGAACAATTCTTCTTCCGACGGTGACGGGGGCGTTACCTCTGCAGTCTTCGCATTCACGGTTACACGCGCCGAAGCATTCTGCGTCCCTCCCGGTCCCTTGGCGGCTAACGTGTAAGTCATCGACTCGTTTGGCGTCACCGACTTCGTGCCCGACGCCGGCAACTCCCCAAGGCCCTCGATGGTGATGTTCGATGCATTCTCGGTACTCCAGGTCAGCACGGTGCTTTGGCCCGGCTCAATGACCTCAGGGTTGGCAGCCAGCGTAGCCGTTGGAGTCGGGGGCGCCGGAGGCGCCGGCGGCGTAGCTTTTGCCGTTTTCTTGCCGCACCCGGAAGATAACAACACGAGCCCAAGAATCGTAACTACGAAAGACAACCGAATCATCTGCTTCATTACTCGACCCTCCTCAAGAATTTGGAATTGGAGTTCATCAGCAACGCCCCCTTCCGGGTGCTGCTTTCGAGAGACCAGGGCGGGGATTGTTTTAGAAAATAAACGAGCAAACGTGTCAGATCAGCACCGAAGAATGCAGCCAGGGAAAAAGAAAACAACCAGCACACAGAAGGTCGCCAGCACTGCCAGCGCGCATTCTGTTCGCCCAGAAATCATGGAGTTCCATCATTATATGGTGGATACTCCTGCTTCCAAGCCCCCCTTGGTGGGGGAACCAACTTACGAACGGGACGCTTCGACTTTGATACTTTGGTTACCGCGAAACCCGAGCCACCCCTGGTCGCGCATGTGCTCATCCCGTAAGCGCCGCATGCGCGCAGCCATGATGGCAGCCCGGTTCAGATATCCAACAATCTTCCGGTCGTCCGCATGATCCACTACCGGCAGCCGCCCCACCTGGAACTGCAGCATCTTGGCCACCGCTTCGGATATCAATTCATCCGGATAGGTCACGACCATCTTCGTGCTGCCTGCCTCTTCTACCGTCAGCGCGCCTGACGAGTCTTTGTCGAGCGCCCTTAGAATATCGCCACGGGTCACCACGCCTTTCAGTTTGCCCTCGGAATCCACAATGAGCATGGCCTCATGTCGCGCCACTTCCGGATCATGCCGCGCGATCCGTTCCGCAACTTGCCCCACTTTCGTTCCCGCCAGAATCACCGGAGCATTCTTCTCCATGGTCTCCGACACTGTGGATTGCGCCAGCACGTCCGCCTCATAGTCCTGGTGTACGTGCAGTCCGCGCCGCGCCAGCTTTTCCGTCATGATCGAACTGCGCGGCATGAACAGCATCGCAACTCCATCCGCAATTACCGCCACGAGCATCAGCGGCAGCACCGAGTTGTAGTCCCGCGTAATCTCAAAGGCAAAAATGATGAAGGAAAAAGTGGCCCGCGAGGCCGCGCCAAATACCGCGCCCATGGCCACCAGCGCAAATGCGCCAGGGGACAAATGAGCGCTGGGAAACACGTGATTCCCGATCATCGCGAACAGCCCGCCCATGGCCGCGCTCCACATGAATGTAGGCGCCAGCAACCCGCCCGATGTGCCCGATCCCAGCGATATCACCAGGGCCGCAAACTTCGCCAGCATGACAATCAGCAACAGCTTCCACGCCAAGTGTCCGTTGAGGATGTCCCCAATCGTGTCGTATCCCACGCCCAGCACGCGCGGCACGAAGAATCCGATGACTCCCAGAAACAGCGCGCCAATCGCCGGCCACCACAACTCGTCCAGCGGTAGCTTCTCAAACGTGTCTTCCACCCAATACAAAGCCTTGCTCAGCAAAACCGCCGCAATGCCGCACACCGGCCCCAGCACTAGATAAAACGGCAGGGCGTGCGGAATGCCGAAATCTACCGCCGAGACGGAAAACATCGGCCCCGGACCCAGCAACTGCATGTGCACCGCAGTGGCCAGGGTACTGGCGATGACCAGCGGAATAAAGGAACGGGCTTTGAATTCGAACAGCAGCAACTCGATCGCGAGAATCACTCCCGCAATCGGCGTATTGAACGTTGCCGACATTCCGGCCGCCGCCCCGCAAGCCAGCAGCACCTTGCGCTCCACGGCGGTGGTATGCAGCACCTGCCCCACCAGCGATCCCAAAGCCCCGCCGGTCTGAATGATCGGACCTTCAGCGCCAAACGGTCCGCCGGTCCCGATTGCAATGGCCGCGGAGATCGGCTTCAACAATGCCACCTTGGGCTCGATCCGGCTGCGGTTGACCAGCACCGCCTCCATCGCCTCCGGAATACCGTGCCCCTTGATTTTGGAGCTGCCGTATTTGGCCATTACGCCAACCACGAGTCCGCCCGCCACCGGAACCAGAATGACCCACCATCCCAGGTGATGCCCGCCCACGCTGCGGAACTTCGTTGACCATTCGTGAAAAAAGAAAAGATTCGTGAACAGCCCAATCAGCTTGTAGAGGATGTAGGCGACCAAACCGGCCAGCAACCCCACTCCCGCCGCCAGAAACGACATCAAGCACAATGCGAAACTGTGCCCGCTCCGAAAATACCGGCGGTACCGGTACCACGCTGCTCAACGTTGAATGTCCGTTAGTACTCATGCTGTCTTGAATTCTTCCTCTTTCTTCCTGAAAAGTATCTGCTCACGCAGGGACAGCCCTTTGGCTGTCCAGACCGAGCGTCAACGCCCGACTGAGGACACCGGCTTAAGTCCCCGCGGCGCACCCTCATCTTGATCTTGACGTCTCTCCTTGGTCACACGCCGCAACGCCCCAACCAGCTTGGGAGCTGCATTCTGCAACTCCTCGTGATGATGCAGGGCCAACTGCCCCAACACCCGCTCGCCTTTCGCCGTAAGCGCCAGCAGCACCTCGCGCCGGTCGTTCTGCCCACGTTCCCGCCGCACGTACCCTCCGGTCTCTAGGCGGTCGATCAACTCCACCGCACTATGATGCTGGATCAGCATCCGGTCGGCTATGTCCCGAATCCGCGGCCGCACCCCGTCCGGCATCCCCTTGATGGTCAACATGAGCTGGTACTGCGATCGCTCCAGTCCAGCCCCCTCAATCGCGGAATCACTGAAGTGCAGGAACTTCCGGATCTGGTATCGAAATTCAGCCAACGCCTGGTAATCCGCAACGCTCAATTTCTTCATCCCGCCATTCTATCGTTCCCCGATTAATCTCTTCCCATTATATCGTGCAGCGATATAAAATAGGGAAATACACCCAAGACTCCACGATCCCGAATTGGGGGAGATCGTGGTTCCCCCATCTCTCCTGTCCTGTGGTCACGAGAGATGGGGTTTTTTCGCCAGTATTCCCCTGTGCCCCTCTGTGACCCCTGTGGTGCATCTTCTTTGGATTGAGAACTCTGCACCCGAAGAACTAGCCGTATTCCGCGCATCCATTTAGAATCCTCTGTCCCCGCCGGACGAGGAGAACGCACGTGATTCCCCGCTACACCCGCCCCGAGATGGCCCGCATCTGGAGCGACGAAAACCGCTTCCGCACCTGGCTTGCCGTCGAAGTCGCCGCCACCGAAACCCTCGCCGAAGCCGGTCTGGTTCCCAAAGACGCCGCCAAGGCCATCAAGCGAGCGCGCCGACTTCCGCCTCGACCGCATCCACGAAATCGAAGCCGAGGTCCGCCACGACGTCATCGCCTTCACCACCGCCGTCGCCGAGATCGTCGGCCCGCACGCCCGCTGGTTCCACTACGGACTGACCTCAAACGATGTCGTCGATACCGCGCAGGCCCTGCTGATCCGCCAGGCCTCGCAAGTCATCGCGCAAGACCTGCAGCGCCTGTCCGAGGTCCTCGAACGCCGCGCCTGGGAATTCAAAGACACTCCCATGGTCGGCCGCACGCACGGCATCCACGCCGAGCCCATCACCTTCGGCTTCAAAATCGCCAACTGGTATTCCGAAACCCAGCGCAACATCGCGCGCTTCATCGCCGCTGCGGAAGACATGCGCGTAGGAAAGTTCTCCGGAGCCGTCGGAATCTTTGCGCACCTGACTCCCGAACTGGAAGAAAAGATCTGCGCTCGCCTGGGACTGAAAGCGGCCGCCGTAAGTCTCGCAGGTAATCCAGCGCGACCGCCACGCCCACTATCTCGCCACGCTGGCGGTAATCGCCTCCACGCTCGACAAGATCGCCACCGAGATCCGCCACCTGCAGCGCACCGAAGTTCGCGAAGCGGAAGAGTTCTTCAGCGAAAAGCAAAAGGGCTCGTCGGCGATGCCGCACAAGCGCAATCCCGTCACCTGCGAACAGATCAGCGGCCTGGCCCGCGTGGTCCGCAGCAATGCGCAAGCCGGATTCGAAAACGTCGCCGCTCTGGCACGAGCGCGACATCTCCCACTCCTCGGTCGAGCGCGTCATCCTCCCCGACTCCACCACGCTTGATGGACTACCTGCTCACCAAGACCACCAACATCATCGACACGATGTTCGTCTATCCCGAGCGCATGCTCGCGAATCTGGAAAGCACGCGCGGCCTGATCTTCAGCGGCCAGCTTCTGCTCGACCTGGTCGAGCACGGAGTCAGCCGCGAAGACGCTTACCGCTTAGTCCAGTCGCACGCCATGCGCGCCTGGAAAGAAGGCCTGAACTTCCACGATCTCGTGCTTGCCGACAAGGAAATCACGAGCCGCGTCCCGCGCAAGCAAATCGAACACGCCTTCGACCTCCAGCGCCAGCTGAAGAACGTGGACAAGATTTTCGCCCGAGTCTTCAGCTCGAAAAAGACCTCGCGAGCGCCTCGTAAGACCGACGCCTCGTCCGCCCCGCGCGCAAAGCGAGCGTCCAGAGCAAAAACCTCAAACTAAAAATGTGAAAAGGCCCTTGCCAAAAGCAAGGGCCTTCGTAATAAAGCCGATTTTATCTTCGGCTGCTTCTAAGCCGCCGATCGGGCATACTGCTCCGGATGCTGATCGAACTTAGTCTTGCACTGCTCTGAGCAGAAGCTGTACTGCTTTCCCTTGTGCTCTGACCGGTATTGAGAATTATTCTCGTCTACATTCATGCCGCAAACAGGATCTTTACTCATGGTGTCATCTCCTGTATGAAATTGTTCCTAAAGCTAATTTCGACCGCACAGGAGATAACTTCCCTCGGGTAGTTCCTGTAAATCCAGAGAACGAATCATCACCCGCCAACTCCGCTATTTGGGCTGCGCTCTCCTCTCCACCGCCCCGCCCTTCATCACGAAATCCACTTTCTCCATGATTGTAATGTCGCTCACGGGATCGCCCGGCACGGCCACAATATCCGCCAACTTCCCCGCTTCAACCGTCCCCAGTGACTCTTTTTCCCCCAGCAACTCCGCTGCCATCGACGTCGCTGACCGTATCGCCTGCGCTGGCGTCATCCCGAACTTCACCATGGAAGAAAATTCCTTCGCCGGATTCACCTTCCAATCGAACCCGCCCGCATCGGTACCAAATGCGATCTTCACTCCCGCCTTCATCGCACGGCGAAACGTGTCTTCATGAATCTGAATCATCTTCACCCAGACAGGGGCGCCGGCCGCCGCTCTGCCCTGCGCCACATACTCTCCAACGAAGATCGTGGGCACATAAAAAATTCCGTGACCCGCCATGGTCTTTAGGTCTTCCTCCGCAATGTAGCTGCCATGCTCAATCGAATCCACCCCTGCCTCCACCGAATTGTGGACTCCATAAAGAGCCATGGCGTGCGAGGCGACCTTGTGGCGCTCACGATGTGCCTCGTCCACAATCGCTCGCAACTCCTCCAGCGTGAACGTGGGAACATCATCGAGCACTCCGTCTTCCCGAACCCGGTACGATCTGTCGCTGTACACCTTGATCCAATCCGCGCCATGACTGATCTGCTCGCGCACTGCCTCCCGCCCCGCATCTGCCCCATCGACAACCTGCACTCCATGGGGCACCGTCACACCCGGTGCATACCCGAGCAAGGGATAAGCTCCAGTTACATCCAAAGCTCGAGTCGCAACCTGCATCCGTGGTCCAGGAATGACTCCATTGTTGATCGCCTTCTTCACGTCCGCATCGGCATAGCCAGCGCCCTCAGTCTCCAGGTCGCGAATGGAAGTGAATCCATAATCCAGCGCCCGCCTCGCATTCACCGTCGCCACAATCGTCCGGTACTCCGGCGATTGCTTTAGCAATTGCTCGTCATAGTCCGCCGCAGTGATGTCTCCCTGCAGCAGAATATGCGTGTGCGTGTCGATCAACCCGGGTAAACAAGTCTCGCGCGACAGATCAATCAATTCCGCCCCAATGGGAGCGTTGCCAGAAATTTCTTTGATCTTCTCTCCCTCAATCACCACCACAACATTCTTCCGCAACGAATCCCCGCGCCCATCGAACAAACTCCCGCAGCGCAAGGCAATGGTCTTGCCTGGCATTTGTCCCAGCGCAGCCGAACCCAAGAAGAAGAAAATGAAGCCGCAAGCAAGACTCCGCATAACCCTCCAATCAGCCCTGGGCCCCTGAGCCCTGGTTCTGGTCCTGAGAACTGAGTACTGAGCACTGAGTACTGAGTACTGCTTCTTTCTGCATTTCCTGTGCGCCCTCTGTGGATATTCCGGCGCCCACTCTACCAGATTTCCCTTGCATCTCAGCCGCAACCTAAGAACGCCCACGCTGGCGCGCCCCATCTCCTGTGTTTGAACGCACATCGCGCGGTGAATATTCGTGCTGATGCTTGCGTGAATTTTTCCTCACTTGCACCAAAAATACTGAATTGACCCGCGCCCAATTCGCCCGTACATTCTCTTCACCTCACGAAACAAAAAGCTGCTCTGGCGTCCCAAAGACAGTCGGCAGCAGCACTCAATAGTTAAAAGAAGAGAGCCGTAGCCGGAACCGCACCATGACAGAAAATGAATGGAAGACATACCGAACTCGATTTCTGATCAAAGCCAAACAACTCAACTCCAATCTCAGCTTCACCGATGCTCTCGGTCGTCAGCACTGCGGCCGCAAGGGAGACTACCTCGTTGAATCTTTCGAGGGAGTTCTCAGCATCGCTCCTCGCCAGATCTTCGAAGACATTTACGTGCCGATGAGTGGTGTTCCCGCAGATCCCTTGAACACTGGCACAATTTCGTTGCCGGATATGCCAGCCGGAAAATCCAGCCAACCACCGGTCGAGGCGTTTGACCTGAACGCGCTCGCGCCACCTAATTTCCCTCGCCGTCGCCGCACCGATCCGCCCGCACCGTCTGCTCGCCGAAAGTCTCCGCAGCCGGTTCGCACCCCGCGCGTCTCCACTCAGCTAGGGCTCATGTGAACGCGGTGTGGAAAACTTGGCGCACCCCGCGCATCAGGGCCGTCATTGCTGAGGATACAACATATAGCGTTTCTGTCTTGACAGGCACCATAAGCGGGAGTAACTTTGCAATCCCAAGCACTGAATTTCGGTCCACGGGAATGGGCCGGAGTTCTCGAACTGAAGGCAAGCCATGCGTCGGAGTGCCCGGCCAGAGGTGACCGGTCACAACTTCGCAGGCCAGGAAAGGCTCAGGCGCCCGGGCTTCCGATCCGTTAGCCCGGCGCCGAACCCTTCCAGCTTGAACGATCTGCGCTCTCGGTAGCCTGACGCCGGAAGCCGAAAGTGAAGTCGAGTCGAGTAGAAACGCGGTGGCCGTCCCCGACCCTCCCCCGGGGACGACACAACGTTGTAAGTCAGACATACATACCTGCTGAGCGGAACCGGGGGAACGTCCTCGTGCTCGCCGCCAGCGGCTATCAGGAGCCCAAATGGAGAGCTTAACCCGCCTCGTCTCAGAATCTCTGGCGCGTCACGGCTTCGATCGTCCTCTCGACTACCGTCGCCTGCACTGGTCGCGCTGGTTCCGTTGCGAGTCCCATCGCAGCCTCCTCTCGGTCCCCAGCAAGCCTGGCGTATTTGCAGTAGCAGAAGAGATCATGAAAGTGGGTTCCAGCACAGCCCACGTAGGGACGGCCCCTTGGGCTGTCCAGCGAAGCGAAGCGAGCGGCATCGCGAATGGCGTCGCGAATGTAGGGACGGCCGCCACCGGCTGTCCAGCCGAACAGAGCTCGGCGGCTGCCCGAACGCTGTCCGAATCCCCGCGCATGCTCGCTGTCGCCAAGTTCTTCGAAGACGACGACATGGCCTTCACTCTCGACCGCATGCTCTCCTGGCAGAATCCCATGCGCGCCCGCCTGGAGTCGGGACGTTATTTCATTCGCTACGTCGTAATAGAAGATCAGGCCCAGCGCCGCAGCATCTGCAGCGCCTTGAATCAATGGATCGCGTCATCCGCCGAACTCGCCACTGGCATCGGCACCCATTTTGCTTCTTCGCTGGAATTTGCTCCGAGCGAAACCCGGGTGGTGCAGGCGCCCGCGCCCGCATCCCCATTGAGCGCCGGCGCGGCCCAGGAGCAAGGCTCCCGGCCCTTGACTGACATTCGCTGCCCGTCTCTGTTCCCCTCAGGTTTCTGAAGGGACGCAGGCGGACATGGCCGGGCAGAAACCCGGCAGCGTCCCTTGGGGACGCGGAAACGCCCCGAAAGCCGCGTTTCGCATAGGTTCTTTACAACACAATCCGCAATCCCGCTCCAAACCGATGCGCCCGTCCGCCCACGGACGCCCGAATCGGTCGCAACACCATAGAATCTAATAGGAGAGCCCCGAGATGTCCGAAATCAAAACCATGAACCAATCCCCTTCCACAACCTCGACCCCAGCTCAGACCCCGTCGAAAAAGAAGGCCCCGGGCCTTGGCTTCCGCCGCTTCTTCACCAAGCCCGGCGTCTCTCCCTACGACGAAGTCGAATGGGAGTTCCGTACAGCTCAAATCACTGACGCCCAGGGCAACGTGATTTTCGAGCAGAAGGACGTCGAAGTCCCCAAGGATTGGTCCATGACGGCCACCAATATCGTGGCCAGCAAATATCTCCACGGCAAGCTTGGGACTGCCCAGCGCGAAACCGGAGTCCGCCAGCTCGTAACCCGCGTCGCCGAGACGATCCGTGACTGGGGCATGGCCCAGGGCTACTTCCGCACTCCCGAAGACGGCGCCACCTTCCACGAGGAACTGGTTCACATCCTTGTCCGCCAGTACGCCGCGTTCAACTCGCCGGTCTGGTTCAACGTGGGATGCGACCGCATCGAGCCCAATTCCGACGGCCAGAGCTGGCACTGGAACCAGCAGACCCAGCAAGTCGAATTCGGCGTCACCGGTTATCGCAAGCCGCAGTGCTCCGCCTGCTTCATCAACTCGGTAAAAGATTCGCTCGACTCCATCCTCACCCTGGCCAAGACCGAGGGCATGCTGTTCAAATGGGGATCGGGCACAGGCACCAATCTCTCGCCCTTGCGCGGATCCACCGAAACGCTCTCGGGCGGTGGCACCGCCAGCGGCCCGCTCAGCTTCATGAAAGGATTCGACGCCTTCGCCGGCGTCATTAAATCCGGCGGCAAGACCCGCCGCGCCGCCAAGATGGTGATCCTGAACGTCGATCACCCCGACATCCAGGATTTCATCGAGTGCAAGATGAAGGAAGAAGCCAAGGCGCACGCGCTGGTCTCCCTCGGATACGACGGCTCTCATCCCGACTCCGACGCTTACTCCAGCATCTTTTTCCAGAACGCCAACAACTCCGTCCGCGTGACCGACGACTTCATGTACGCCGTAGTCCGCGACACCGATTTCTCCACCCGCAGCGTCACCGATCACTCCGTCGTGAAGACGTACAAAGCCAAGGAACTCCTGCACAAGATCTCCGAAGCCACCTGGCACTGCGGCGATCCCGGCATGCAATACGACACTACCGTCAATCGTTGGCACACATCGAAGAACACGGCACGCATTAATGCCAGCAATCCCTGCAGCGAATACATGTTCCTCGACGATTCCGCCTGCAACCTGGCCAGCCTGAATCTTCTGAAGTTCGCGCCCAACGGCACATTCGACGTGGAAGCCTATCGCCACGCAGTAGACGTCCTGATCACCGCGCAGGAAATTCTGGTAGACAACGCCGGATACCCCACGCAATCGATCATGGCCAACTCGCACGACTACCGCCCTCTAGGTCTGGGCTACGCGAATCTGGGAGCACTGCTGATGGCCGCAGGCCTCCCGTATGACAGCGACGCCGGCCGCGACTACGCCGCCTGCGTAACCGCAATCATGTGCGGCGAAGCCTATCTGCAATCGTCGCGCATCGCCGAACAATGCGAACCCCTGACGCCCGCAACCGAGCCCACGAAAAAGAACCTGGCAGAAAGAAATCTGGGATCGAATGTGATGCCCGGCGGCGCCTGCCCTGGCTGGTACATCAACCGCGAGCCATTCCTGGACGTAATCAGAATGCACCGCGCCTCAGTGAATGGAATTAACAAAGCCAACGTTCCGACCTCCCTCTTCGAAGCCAGCAAACAATGCTGGGACGAAGCCCTGCAGCATGGCGAAAAGCACGGCTACCGCAACAGCCAAGTCACAGTCCTGGCTCCCACCGGCACCATAGGCTTCATGATGGACTGCGATACTACGGGGATTGAGCCGGATTTGGCGTTGATTAAGTACAAGAAGCTTGTGGGCGGGGGGATGATTAAGATTGTCAACAATACTGTGCCTACTGCTTTGTTCAAGTTGGGATACACGCATGAGCAGACGGATGCGATTGTTAGTTACATCGATGCTACCGGAACGATTGAAGGGGCGCCGCATGTTAAGGATGATCATCTTGCGGTGTTTGATTGCTCGTTCAAGCCGGCGAAGGGGACTCGGTCGATTCACTACACGGGGCATCTGCGGATGATGGCGGCGGCGCAGCCATTCATCTCCGGAGCTATATCTAAGACGGTCAATCTTCCCGAGAACGCCACCATCGAGGACATCAGCGATGCTTACCTGCAGGCCTGGAAGCTGGGCTTGAAGGCGGTCGCGATTTATCGTGATGGCTGCAAGAAGAGCCAGCCGCTCTCGGCCGCAGGCACGAAGACCGCCAGTTCAGAGAGGTCATCCGCGGCCTCTGTGCTCCCTGTCGTGGAAGAAGAAGATCTGAACGCCCCGCCGCGCGCGGTGCGCCACAAGCTGCAGGAAGAGCGCGCCTCGATCACCCACAAATTTAAGGTCGGAGATCACGAGGGATACATCACCGTCGGCCTCTATCCCAACGGCAAGCCGGGCGAACTCTTCATCACCATGGCGAAAGAAGGATCCACGGTGAGCGGGCTGATGGACAGCTTCGCGCTGGCCGTCTCGATCGCTCTGCAGCACGGAGTTCAGCTGGAACTGTTCTGCGACAAATTCGCCCACACCCGCTTTGAGCCCAGCGGCTGGAGCGGCAATCCGGACATCGGCTACGCCAAGAGCATCATGGACTACATCTTCCGCTGGCTGCAGCTGCGTTTCCTCACCGGCCAGCAGCAGATGCTGTTCGAGAATCTCAGGCTGAAGGCTAGTCCTGAGTCCCGAGCCGTGAGTCCTGAGGAGTCGAGCTCCAGCACACAAGAATCGCTTGCTATTCGCGACTCCGGAGTCAGGGCTGGTTCCGTCCACGCTGCCGACGCCCTGTCGGGCATTGTCGACCTGGGCGACGCCCCGAGTTGCAGCTTCTGCGGGAGCATCATGACCAGAAACGGCAGCTGCTATCGATGCATGAGCTGCGGGAGTACTAGCGGGTGTAGCTAGAGAGTCCTGAGTCCTGAGGGATGGGGCACACGGCTTTGCGCAGGGCGAGCGGCCGCGGAAGGGCGGCACCTCAGCGGCTAAAGCTGTGGATTTTATTAGCGCTTAAATCGCAGCGGTAAACCGCTGCGCCACCCAAAGGCAAGAAAATCTCGGGCGTTTCCCGCGCTCGCAAACAACCCAGGATGGGACACCCAGCTGGAGCAGGCAGCTCAGCGGCTAAAGCCGGTGGATTTTATTAGCGCTTAAATCGCAGCGGTAAACCGCTGCGCCACCCAAAGGCAAGAAAATCTCGGGCGTTTCCCGCGCTCGCAAACAACCCAGGATGGGACACCCAGCTGGAGCAGGCAGCTCAGCGGCTAAAGCCGGTGGATTTTATTAGCGCTTAAATCGCAGCGGTAAACCGCTGCGCCACCCAAAGGCAAGAAGATCTCGGGCGTTTCCCGCGCTCGCAAACAACCCAGGATGGGACACCCAGCTGGAGCAGGCAGCTCAGCGGCTAAAGCCGGTGGATTTTATTCGCGCCTAAATCGCAGCGGTAAACCGCTGCGCCATCCAAGGCAAGAAGATGTCTACCGTTTCCCGCGCCTTGCAAAGAACGTAAGGATGGGGCACCCGCAACCCAATCCACATCACCGTGCCGCGGGGAGCGGGCATGGAGGGCACCTCAGCGGCTAAAGCCGGCGGATTTTTGTTAGCGCTTAGATCGCAGCGGTAAACCGCTGCGCCACCCAAAAAGCCGTGGGCCACGTTCCATCTGTCGCCGCGTTGAGAACACTTCTAATCTTCAGATGGCCTCGGCACCGAGCTGCCATGCGCGTTCAACGCCGTCTTTCATCTTCTTTAGTTCTTCGGCGGGGTGGGGTTGCCACTCGATTACCTCGCCGATTACGCGCAGCGGGTCCTTCGAGCGATAGGACAAGGTCGGATTGCCCGGGTACTTCTTGTCGGTCAAATTGGGATCATCTTCAATCGGGCCGGTCGCCTCCACAACGTAGATTCTGCCGGGTCCCTCGCCCAGGGCCAACTCGGCTCCCCAGATCGCCGCATTTAACGTGCCTGACACATAGACGTAGGCAGCCATCGCCCTTTGGCCATAGTTGGACGTGTATCCCGGTTGAATGAGATCTCCGTTTTTCAGGTTGGCCTTCGTACCGTGAAAGAAACTTCGACCAGGAAACAGAGGATCGCTCACTGATATCTCCTATGATCCGGCGGATGGCCCGGCCTTTGCGGCGTTTGCCAAGGATGATTCCGCGAGGCTTCAGTTGCGAGTCTACTCAAGGTGGTGCGTCACATGGAAGGGGAGTTGGCCTGTGAACGTGAGAACTCAATGCACGTGCAAGAAAAAATGGGGTACGTCCCGTCTTCGTCCAGCAACCTGATTCGGCTCAGTATTTGGCTGAAGGCCACCTCCACCTCGCCGAACCGGTAACTGAGTTATGGGCACCCCCAGTTCTCGTTTACCAGGAGAGGCAGGTCATGGACCCAATCGGCTTCACTAACTCCGCCCGGGTAGATAAGATGACCGAAGTTGTCTTTGGTATACGCGACAACGAAATTGGCATGGGTAACTGAATGGGTGCCGTTGCGCGGATCCGTCTTTTGGGCCAGGGGAACTCCGGCAGCCTTCTGGGCGGCATCGAGAGCAGCAGGGGTTCCGGTCAGGCCAACAAAACGTTTATCAAAATTGTCAAGCCACCGGCGCAATTCTACCCGGGTGTCCCGACTGGCATCGGTCGTGACAAAGACGAGCTTGACCTGACCGGCTATTCCAGGTGGCAGTCTCTTCAGCGCCGCACCGAGATTCGCCATGTGCATCGGACACTCATCGGGACAATACGTATAGCCGAAAAATAGAAGCGTAATCGATCCCTGGGTTCGGTTCCAGAAATCGAACCGTGCACCGGATGTATCAGTGAGAACGAAATGTGGTTTCGGTAGGGGCGGCGCAACCAATCCGCCCCTATAGGTTGCTTGAGGAATCCCTGCATGTGTTGAGACACGTTTCACTTCCTGCCCCAACATCACAGAGGCTCGCTCAATCAACGAAAGCGCAACGAAACACAAACAGAGAAATCGCAGCTTCATCACACACCCTATGGATGAACGATCACTGTCCCTTTCATGCCGAGCTGATCATGAACAGCACAGACGTAGTTGAAGGTTCCTGAAGATGTGAAGGTCACCCGAAAACGTGTTACGCCGGGATTTGATTGGGCGAGGTTCGCCCGATCCTGCGGCGCAGGAGACAAGAATCCCGAGTTCACGCTGTCCGAGATTGAGCTTATTACGGCTTGCCTGGCCCCATCCAAGGTTGGCGTTACATTGGCCGAAGGCGGTCGGGGATCAGCAGGCTCCACGCCAAAGGTCACGGTATGGTTGATTGAAGGGTCTAAACTTGTCCACTCAACCGTATCACCGACTCCAACGACTATTGTCTGCTGCGCGAAGCGCATCAGGGATATGGTCTGTGAACCTGCACCCGTCGTTGTGACGATTTTGCCGATGCCGGCAGCCACATTGTTATTCAGCACGGCACTGGCGGTTCCTTCGTCTTCGATTCGAGGGGCTTGTGCCATCAACTGCGCTTGTTCCCTTTGCGCCTGCTGATCATAAAAACTCTGGTTGTGCGGAAGAGCCTGGATCGAGTCTACGACGTGGACTACTCCAGTCATGTCGGCGTGAACCAGGCAGACAAACTTGAAGTTTCCGGCACCCGGGAACGTTACCGAATAGGTCGGCGGACTCGTCATACTTCGATCCAATAACAGGACGTCGGACGTGACGCATCCGAGCCCGTCGAAGGTCGATCCGTCGGGTGTAATCCCAGGACATCCGACCAGAACCCCGAAGGTGGGGCCAAATGCAGGTGGCCTGATCTGGCCCGGTTTCAAAAACGTTATCGTATGCCGCTCATGTGTCGGAAAAGTCCAACGTATGCTGTCGCCGGCATGAATCCAGACTTCATTCGGCAGAAACGCCAACGCCTGTCTTCCACGGCCGGGGCTCTCGGCACCAGCCTGCAATTGCCAAGAATCGGCTAGAGCCGAAATCGGAACAAGCAACGCAATGAGGCAAGTGCAGTGCCAGGAAATTCCACGAATTCTTGATCTGAACAACTTCGTCATAGCTCCTCCCCAAGATGAGTAATGGCGCCGAGAATCGATCAGGAAGGCTCCCAGAGTCAATGCCACGCGAGTGATACGCAGGTGACACTGCAACCGATTGATAAGTCTTGGTTTCCAATACTTGATGACATGCCTGTCGTGCTCTTCTGAGCCGGTATATACTTCGCGGTAACAGCGGAGTTCTGAAGAGTGGCTACCCAAGCCAACCCGAGCGTAGTAAGTTTCGGCGCCTACGAATTCAATCTTTGCTCCGGAGAATTGCGAAAGGAAGGAATGCGGGTACGCCTGGAGGGGCAGCCCCTGGCCGTCCTGCAAATGCTGCTCGATCGGCCGGGAGAACTGGTCACCCGCGAGGAATTACAGAAGAGGCTCTGGCCAGCGGATACGTTTGTCGACTTCGAACACAGCCTGAATGCGGCAGTCAAACGATTGCGGGAACGACTAAACGACTCTGCGGATCAGCCGCGTTTTATCGAGACGCTGGCACGCCGGGGCTATCGCTTTGTTGCGCTGACAAACGGTTTTGTTGCTGATCGTGAAACCGAAAAAGCGGTGCTGGTTCCGGGTGAATCGCGATCACGCGCCACAGTCACATTTCGTCTCCAACGCCTTTGGCCCTTCGTAGCCGCCGCAGTGTGCTTCAGCGGGATCGCCCTCTGGGGATGGAGGCAATCCCATAATCGTCCGCCCATTCTCACCATCCCGGCAATTCGTTCGCTGGCCGTACTTCCCTTGCAAAACCTGAGCGGAGATCCATCGCAGGAATACTTTGCCGATGGGATGACCGAGGAACTCATCGGAAAACTGTCTATGATCCATGGCCTTCGCGTCATCTCCCGCACATCGGTGATGCGTTTTAAAGATACTCACTCGCCCGTGCCGGAGATCGCTGCGGCGCTGCACGTCGATGCTATTGTTGAAGGTTCTGTAATGCGCGAGGGCAACCTCGTCCGTGTCCACGCCCAGTTGATTCGCGGCGCGACCGATGAGCACTTCTGGTCGGAAACCTACGATCGACAACGGGAGGACATCCTTGCCTTGGAGAGTGCGGTGGCGCAAGCCATCGCTTCGAAAGTAGAGGTTTCGGTCACTTGGGAGGAGCGCGCCAGGCTGGCCGCTGCGCAGCATGTTTCGCCGGAAGCTTATGAGAGTTATCTGAAAGGCATGTTCGGCAAAGACTACACTAAGGCTGAAGTCGATCAGAGCGCTGCCTACTTTGAAGATGCAATCAGGAGGGACCCGACTTTTGCCCCTGCTTACGTCGGTCTGGCGGCGGCGTACGGCTCACTCGGATCGCCTTTTGTTGGCGCTTCCCCCGATGAAGTGCGCCCAAAAATGATCAACGCACTCCGGAAAGCAGTACAACTGGACCCGGGGACTGCCAACGCAAACCTGATGCTCGCCGGAATATATGGGAACCAGTGGCAGTGGGCCGAATCTAAAGCTGAATACAAGCAAGCGCTGGCATTGAACCCGAACCACCCTGGCGCGCACATTGGCTTTTCGCACTGGCTGTTGTCCCAAGGGCGTACCGAGGAGGCGATTGCCTGGGCTCAACGCGCCAGTGAGCTTGACCCGCTTGGAGGTCTCGGCAGCAATGTCGGATGGATTCTATTTCAAGCCCGGCACTACGACGAGGCCATTCGGGAACTGCGCCGGGTGATAGCAGTCAGCCCGGAGGACGCATACGCTTACTGGTTCCTGGGCTTCGCCCTCATTGCCACCGGTCAACCGGACCAGGCGATTGCCCCATTGGAGCAGGCACGTTCCCTCAGCGGCGGCAGTTCCGCTGTGATCGGCGTGCTCGTGAGGGCGTACGCGCATGCTGGACGACGCGGCGACGCGCTTCGACTTGTTGATGAGTTGAAACGACGTGAGAAGACAAGCTACGTTCCACCTGCTGCATTTGTGAATGCTTATTTGGGCCTAGGCGACAACGAACGGGCATTTGTGTGGCTTGAGCGGGCGTACCAGGAAAAGGCAGAGATTCTGTGTTACCTCAAGGTACATCCCTTCTTCGATCCCCTGCGCGGCGACTCTCGCTATAGGAATCTAGTCCACCGCGTCGGGCTGGACAAGGCTTGGTAGCCGGCCGTCTTATGATGGCGCCGTGCAGGTCGGTGGCTATGTGTCTTTCGCGAGTCTTGTCCGGAGTTATTGTGGATGCAAATGGGGCACATGATATTGGTGCTTTTGGAAATAGGGGACAGACGGGTGAACTGCACCTGAACTGCACCCTGAACTGCACCCCTAACGTGAGACAAAGAAACTAGGGACAGTTTTCTTGCGAAAAAGATTGTAAACCGGGGAGTGGGGTCTGGGGCGAGGGGGCGGTTAGCTCCCTCGCCCCAGTCAGCTCTGTAGAAGCCTTGCCGTTTGCCACGCTCCCTAACTGTTGTTCGAAGGCGGCTGGTGTTTGATAGTTCAATGCAGAATGCAGCCGCTGATGGTTGTAGGTGATTTCGAAAAACGTCGTCAGTTCGGCGCGCAAGGCGTCCAGATCGCGCCAGTCTCTACCATGCACCTGCTCCTGTTTGAGCGTCTTGATGAAGGACTCCGCTTTGGCGTTGTCGTAGGGATTGCCCACGCGGCTCATGCTCGGTTGCACTCCATGATCGGCCAGCAGCGAGAGATAGTCGGCGCAGGCATACTGAATGCCGCGGTCGGAATGGTGAATCAGTCCCGGCGCAGGTTGGCGTTCGAGCAGTGCCATGCGCAATGCCTGCACGGCCACGCTCGCGCCCAGATGCCGCGCTAGCGCCCACCCGATCACCCGCCGCGAATGCGCGTCTAACACCACAGCGACATAAACAAACTCTTCTCGCAATCGCACGTAAGTGATATCGGCGACCCAGAGTTCATTGAGATTGCGCGTCACCAAGCCACGCGCCAGATTCGGCCACACTCGCCATCCATGCTGCGAATCGGTGGTCGCAGGCACGAATCGCCGCGTGCGCAGACTGAGCAGATTATCTTCACGCATCAAGCGCAGCACGCGCTTGGCATTGACGCATTGCCCGCGCTGCCGCAGTTCCTGTGCACCCGCCGGTATCCGTAGAACCGCTTCTCCACGATCACCTGCTGGATGGCATCGCGCAGCGCCGTGTCGGCCTGGCGTGGTGCCGACGATTCCCAATGCCGGTAAAACCCCGCCCGGCTCACGCCGCTCAACTCGCACATTCGTTCCACGCTGAGGCCGCCTTGCCCGGCCCGCTCCGCGATCAACGTGCAGATCGCTTCCCGCCCACTTTTATGCGCCGCAAGGCTTCGCCGAAAAAATCCAGTTCCAGTTCCTGCTGCCCCACCTTGCGCTCCAATTCCGCAATCCGCTTCCGCGCCGCCAACAACTCCCCGCGGCCGGATCATCGCTTCCGCTTCGTCACCAGCTGCCGAGACTACCTTCCGCGGCCTTCCTCCGCGCCTATGCACAAGGCCGGCTTCGCCCAACTCTGCATAACGGTCCTTCCACACATACAGCCGCTTTCGCCGAATGCCCAGCTCCTGCGCTACTGCACTTACGCTTTCCCCAGCCAACACCCGGCGCACCGCCGCTAACTTCAACTCCGTTCCATATTCCGGCTGATTCGTGTTCTTTTGTGACATGTGTTCTCCTGGTCGAGAACTGTCACCATTATCTCTGTCTCAGTTTTGGGGTGCACTCCACGGAACAGTCCCCATTTTGCCTTACGACTCATGCGCCTGCATGTAGGCTCGCAGGATGGCGTTGATACGGGTCTGATAGCCGCGGTCGCGGCGGAACCAGCGCAGCAGGTCGGCCTCGAGCCGCATGGTCACCGTTTCTTTTGGCGTGGGCAGCACCACCTGGGCCGATTTCCAGAATGCAGCATCCGTGGCGTGAGCGTCGGGATCATCGGCTATTCCTTTACTTATCGCTCCCGGCGTACGGCGGCGGAGGCCAGACGCAGATAGGAAAACGCGAGGTCCCTCGCCTTCGCTCGGGATGACAGAGCTATTTTTGACTGCGGTTGCGCGGGCTCCATTGCTCTTCATCATCATCATCTTCTTCTTCAGTGCCTCAACTCTTGATGTCCTTTCCAGCACTCGCGTCTCTGATGCCTAAAGCAACTTCAATTCTAGAATTCGCAGTGCTTCCAGGAGTGTCTGATCATCTGCCGTAATAGGTTGCGAAGTCGCCCGCGAAATTCGGAACGGTTCAAACAGCGCCCAGTTTTCAAGATCGTGCCCGTGGCGTGAACGGTAGTAGATGCCATCGAAACCTTGGTGCCGTGCTTCCAAAGATGCGAGTTGCGTGAGTCGACGGGGTGCACTGCTCTGTAGCAAAGATGCATCCACATCATTCAACCCCAGCCGAAGGCATTCTCCCGCCAAGCGATGACGTAAATAGGCGATCCACTCCGCGCCATAAATGTCGGCATAGTTTCCTTCCGCGTATGCCGATCCAATCAGCCGTTCACCACACCATTCGCGCGGTACCGTTCCGAGCGGAAAAAAATCGTTCTGACCTTCAATCTCGTTCAGTTCGGCTAGTAGCGATAGGTCCGCACGAAAGCGGGCTAGCGTTTCGAGAAAGCATGAGAGCTTTTGCGACGATGCGTAGATGACGCGGTAGTAGCCTTCGGGATCGTCGAAGCGATTGCCGAAAGTACCGTCGGGATTGGCCCGTGACCAGTCCGGCGGTTGCCATGGATCAGGCCTGCGCGCAATGCGATAAATCGTATGGGGAGGACGCTTGCCGTCTAGCACGGAAGCTTAGCCTCCGGCGATAAAGGCGCGGGCCGCCGCCATGACTTCCGGACCCACAATGTTGAGGTCCCCTTCGCGAAGCAGGCGAAGCGGGATGCGGTCGCCGAGTTCGGGATTTACTCCGGTCAGCCAGGCTTGCACGATCCGCGGCGGGTCGTGATCAATGAGCGTGCGCACCACCTGGTACGCCAGTCGCAGGCGATCTTCAGCATCACCGTAGGGGGCCTTACCCTGTATCCATCCATCAACCGTGCGGACGTCCTTCACTGCGCCGACGTAAGCGGAGAGCTTGCGTCCGATGTATCCGACTAAACGCGAGACGAGTTCAGGAAATGGCAGGCTGATGGCTTCACGGTGAGCCTCGAGTCCAGGACGCGGGAGTGGGTGAGCAACTGCCAAAAGCCCTCCAAATATCAACTGATATGATCGCACAAATGCATCGAAAATGCAACATAAATGTCCGGGGTGATTAAGGGCCCAGCCATAGTAAGCTTTGAAAAGCGTGAGGGACGCTACCGGTCCGCGGAAAGGGTAGAAGCCCACCTGCAGGTCAATCTGGTTTCGCGATACTTCTTTCGGCCCGAAATTGCGGATGACGGGCAGTCGATGAAAGGAGTTCGCAATGTCGAACCTAGTCTCCAACGCCGCTCGCGCCCTTCCTGATCGCCCGAACCTCCGTCACCTGAAGGATCAGGCCAAAGACCTATTGAAGGCGGGCAATGCTCGCTCTCTCTCCGATGCACAATTTCAAATCGCTCGTGAATACGGGTTCACGAGTTGGCCCAAACTGAAAGCGCACATCGATTCGCTTGAAGAAGCTGGACAGCTTAAGGACGCGATCGACCGTAACGATCTGCCCCTAGTGCAATCCATGATGTTGCGAAATCCGAGGTTGCACAAGGCTCCGCTGGGTTATGCCAAGGACGGACCTCTCACCTGGGTAGCCGAGTGCAGGGTGCCTCGGGTGCCGCCGGACCAGGCTCGCTTGGCCATAGCGAAATGGATGATCGAGAACGGGTCAGACATCCATCAGGGAGGTGATGCACCACTGATGCGCGCCGCACTCTCCAGCGAGCGAATTCCGATGATGGAATTGCTGGTTGCACATGGCGCAGACGTGAACGCTGCCTGGCATCGTGACTATCCCATTCTCTTTGCCGGCTGCGAGACGCTCAACCCCGGGACACTGCAGTGGCTGTTGCAGCATGGCGCGGATCCCAATTGCGGGAGTGAGGCGTTATGGAAGGCACGAGCCATTCCGCACCCGGGCACGGCGCTCGACTATCTGCTGGGCACCTACGTCCGGGACCCTGAAGTGCTGGGCACCTGCATTGAAATCCTTGTTCGCGCTGGCGGAAAATCCAAGCATGAGTCTCCTGCGGTGCTGGCAGTGATTCGCGGCCGCCTGACCGAACTGGCCGAACTGCTGGACGCAAGTCCAGGTCTGATCCGCGAACGATTTCCTGGTCTCGACTTTGGAGCAACGGCAGCGCGTATGCTCACGCTGCGGGGTGGAACGTTGCTGCACGTGGCCGCTGAGTTTCAAAACCTCGATGCGGCGCGGCTATTGTTGGATCGTGGCGCTGACGTCAATGCGGCAGCGATGCTGGACGAAGCCGGCGTTGGCGGCCAAACACCCATATTCCACGCGGCGACACAGAGGGAGGACGCTGGGCTTCCGCTCGTCCAATTGTTGGCGGAGCGAGGCGCCGATCTTACGGTCCGCGCAAAACTCCCAGGACACTATGAGGCCCCAGGGGAAGTGGTGGAATGCACGCCGCTTGAGTACGCGCTGCTATTTCCGGGGGGCCGGGGACCAACGTCTGCTTATCTGAGGAGCCGGGACGTACGGACTCTTGGCGCGGTGTCGCGGGACTAGCGCCCGGGTGATGGTGCGGTGCATAGGCGGGTGGCCGCCCTTCGCAGGTTTAGCTGGAGTTTTGCACAGGCTCGTCACGATTGTGATTAGAGACTCACGGGGCGGGCGTGTGATTGTGCTCACAGTTGGTCGCCTTGCGTTTCCTCCATAGGACCTCATTCCTGCTTAACTCCAGCCTTTGTCGCCGGTTAAGTGTCCTGCGCGTTGGCATCACTTGTACAAGATTTCATCATCGACATAATTTTTGTTTTGTGACGGATGACCTTTACTTGTAATTCCAAAACGGGAAGACTGGGAGCAGGCGGTTGGCGGGTTTCTCACTCTTGAAATCAATAGGCGGCAGGAATCGGGGAGTGTATGAGCAAGAAGTTGGGCCGGGATGTTTGGGTGAAGGGATGCAAGGAGCGCGGGGAGTGGGCGGAACTTTGTTTTATGGCGCGGGCGGCGGGGATGGGCATGGGAGTGTTGAAGCCGTTTGGGGAGTCGATGCGGTTTGATGTCGGCGTGCTCAGCGGAGGGAGGATTTTGCGGGTGCAGGTGAAGTCCACGATTTATTGCCGGCGGCGGAACGAGTACAGCTTGAATGTGATGGGTCCGGGGCGGAAGCAGTATCGGCGGGGTACGGTGGATTTCTTTGCGGTGTATCTGATTCCGGTGAATCAGTGGTACATCATTCCTTATGAGGCGTTGGGAAAGAAGTGCACGCTGCACTTTACCCCGGGCGGGAAACGGCAGAAGTATGCGCGGTATCTGGAGGCTTGGGAGTTGCTTCGTGGAGTTGGATGTCTTGGTTGCGGTGAGCGCGAAGGTCCGGAACAACGGCTAGTGGGATAAGTTAAAAACTTCCGTCGAGTTATCGGCGTAAATCAAAAACCCCACTCTACGAAAATCACGTAGAGTGGGGCACCGTCGGATGCAATCCGCGCTTAAGCGGCTTGGGTAACGTTAGCGCGTCTGGGCGGTTTCTTTCGCGTTCTGGACGGCGTTTACGAAATCGCGGGCGTCTGTGCTCTTGGCCTCAGCTTTGCCCTGGAGGATTTCGGCAAAAGGAACATCGCTGCCGAAGAGTTCCTTGGTGAGTTTGTGATCCTGATTCAGTTCAGCGCCGTTCAGCGATGCGCCGATAAAGGCGCCTTTGCTGGCGGAGTAGGTCAGGATGCCGGCTTTGTATCCGGCTTCGGCGGAGGCGGTGCGTCCGACTGGGCCTGCGGCGGCCGAGACATCGGCACCGAGCTTGACGTGGCCGCGCATCAGGTCGTTCATGCCCTGATCATTCATGATGAACATCATGAGGTCGGTGCTCTTGCCGCCGATCTGCGGGCCCCAGCTGATTCCGCTGACTTCGAACGGAGCGGGAGCGCTCCATCCGTTGGCGCCGTTCTTACAGGTCGCGACGCCCTTGCCGTGCTCGCCGCCTACGACGAAAGCTCCTTTCACTAGCTTGGGAATTACGGCTACGCACTTGGCTCCCTCGAGAACCTGGTTGGGGACACCTTTATCCGCGGGAGCGGAAGTGATGTTCTGAACGGTTTCGGTGGCGCGCTGGAGTTCGGTGTTGGCGTTCGTATCATCTTTATCCGACGCCCAGGCGAACGCGCCTACGCAGGTCACTAGCATTGCGATTACACATTTCTTCATCGTCGTTCCCTCCTGTGGATTCGATTCGAGGGCGGTGCAGGGGGTTTGCGAAGGACCGCTGCGCGAGGTAGGGGGATTACCCTAAGGGACTGGACGAAATTACGTTGGTAGCACAGGTACACAGATGAAGTCGGGACGGACCAATCCCGTCCCGACGTGGTCACCGATAGCTTTAGCGGTGCGCCAAGGCTGGTTCTTGAGTTGTCTTTCCTGATTTCAGGGCCTTGTAACGGTTATTGATTTCGTCCCAGTTTAGGACGTTCCACCAGGCGGCAAGATATTCGGGGCGGCGATTGTTGTACTTCAAGTAATAGGCGTGCTCCCAGACGTCGTTGCCGAAAATGGGGAACAGGCCTTGCGAGAGCGGGTTGTCCTGATTCGGTGTGGTGACGATCTGGACTTCGCCGCTCGATTTTCCGGCCAGCCAAACCCATCCTGAGCCGAACTGCTTGGTACCGGCGTCGTTGAATTTGGTTTTGAAGTCGTTGAAGTTGCCGAAAGTTTTCTGGATGACCTGGGCGATTTCACCGCTGGGGTCGCCCCCGCCTTTGGGCTTCATGATCTTCCAGAACATGCTGTGGTTGACATGGCCGCCACCATTGTTGCGGACGGCGGTGCGGATGTCTTCGGGAACGGTATTGAGATCGCGGATCAATTCATCGGCAGATTTGTTGGCCAGTTCGGGGTGCTTCTCGATGGCGGCGTTCAGATTCTTTACGTAAGCACCATGATGCATGTCGTGGTGCAAGGTCATCGTCTGCTTGTCGATGGTGGGTTCCAGTGCGTCGTACGAATACGGCAAGGGGGGCAGTTCGTGAGCCATTGTTATCCTCCAGAAGGTTCTGATGACGGGAGATTCGAATTCGATGCAGTGGGATGATTATAGAACGCAGAGGAGAGCATTGGGGAATTGAGTAATTTGGTAATTGGGTAATTTTGTAATCTGCCTGCACGCTCGCTTCGCTCTGCGGCGGACAAGGCGTCGCCTACACAACTTCTTATTTTCGGCCGATCAGGCGAATTCTGGAGGTGAAGGCGCGGCCTTCGCAGGCGCTGAAGGTTGGTTGAGGATGGCTGGCGTCGATCACGCTGTTGACTACATAAGGATTGCAGCGGCCGGTGACGTTGTCGAATCCGCCGCGAAGAGCGAGATAGTAGCCGAGGAAATGGAAACGCTTTTCCAGTTGCAGATTCAGGGACAAGTATTCGGGGAAGCGATGCTCTCCGGGCTTGCCGATGAGTTGCTGCTGGTCGGTGAACTCGCTGAAGGGGAATCCGCTGCGGGCTTCCATGGAATAGGCGATTTCAAGGCGATGGATGATCGGCAGCTTGAAAAATGGAAGGTATCCCCAGGAGAGAAAGCGGTTGGGCGTATCCCACGGATAAGGGCCGGGTTGCTGGGGGCTGAGGATGTTGTTGTCGACGTTGAAATCGAGCGCCTGGTTGGAAGTTGCGCTGGAACGAGTGTAGGAGCCCATGAGCATGTAGGCTTCACGAAAATTGCGGCGGAGTGTGATCTGGAACGAGTTGTAGTGATCGTCGCGCGTGTTCTGCAGGACGAAGTCACCGCTGGAGAGAACGGGAGCGTCATAAACGAAGCCGCGGGAACCGCGGCGCTGAAAATATTCAGCCTTGGCGTAAATGGCGGCGGGGAGTTTTTTTTCGAGGGCTATGCTCCAGTTCACAAAACGCGGAGATTGCAGCGCGCTGGTGTTGGCGGTGAACGTGGTGGTGCGCGGGCCAGTCGTGGTGACGCATCCGGTGGCCGTGGAGCAGGTGGGATCAGTGAAGAAGAAAGTGTCCTGACGGGATCCGGCGTAGGGACGGGCGCTCAGAAAAATGGGCGTGGACTCGTAGATCAGCCCGATGCCGGCGGAGAGTTTCGTGTTTCCCGAGTTGTCGAGGACATAAGTTGCGGCGAGACGCGGGGCAATGTCCGAGCGGTGGATCATGGAATCCCAATCCAGACGGACGCCGGGTTCGATCAGAAAGCGGTTGGTGACACTCCAGCGATCTTCGAGGTAAGCGGAGACCTCGTTGTTGAATTGCTCGTGCAAGGGAGCGGCCGTGAAGGCGGAATAGCGGGTGCAGGGAAAATTCTTATCCTGCGGGGCGGTGAAGCAGAGGTCCGGAGTGTTCAGGGGGTTGTTGTCGGTGAGAAATGAGATGGGCCGGCGGAAGAAACGGGCATCGTAGTCGATGCGGTCGAGATCGATACCGAACTTCAAGTCATGGCGTCCGTGCCACTGCTGGGGTTGCAAATAGACGTTGGCGATCCCCTGCCAGCGCGTGGCGTTGGTCTGCTGGGTCAGGTAGTAGTTTCCTCCGGTAGTGTCCGTGTTCACGAAGTAAGGACTGGCGCCGTAGGGAGTGTAGCGGGTGTTGTACTGGTTGAAGGCGAATCCGGTTTCGAGAAGGTCCCCGCTGGGGAAGTAGTGCTGATCTTTTATCGAGGCGACGTAGGCGGACTCATCGTTCTTGGGATTCGAAAGTTGCGGGCTCTGCGGAGAAAGAAACGCGTACTGGTCGTGAAGATCATTGATCAGGAAGCTGGTGGTGAGAATGTTGCGGTTGGTGAGGTTGGCCTGGAGCTTGGTGAGATTGCCGAGGCGGAGGATGTGGTCGTTGTCGGCTCCGCGGGGCAGTTCAGTGTAGATCTGGTTGTTGTATTCACCGTCGAAGGCGTTGTAGAACCAGATTTTTCCTTTAGCGATGGGGCCGGAAAAGGTGAAGCGGGGAAGAAATTGGTCGAAGCGCCATCCGTGGCGGTTGATGAAGGAGGGCAGGAAGTCGGTGGCGGAGAAGCGGAAATGGTCGTCGCCGATGCCGGTGTTGAGCATGAGCAATCCGGCGGAGCCTTTGCCGGCTTCGGCGGGCTCGCGGGAGGGCTCGACCTGAATGGAGCGGAAAGCGTCGGTGCTGACGCGGAGCAGGAGGAGTCCGTTAGCGGGTTGGGTCACGTTGAAGCCATCGAGCAGAGTTTCGGCCTGATAGGTTTGCGCTCCGGCGATGTGGGGCTGGCCGAATTGATCCTGCACCACGCCGGGAATGAAGTTGAGAGCGTTGCGGTAATCGTGGGTGGCTGGGAAAACGATGTTGATGACGTCAAGCCCGGTGAGAGTCTCACGAGAGGAAACTTGCGTGGGATCGATGGCGGGAGTGGACTCGCGGACGTCGACGACTTCACGAATTTCCTGCTGGTGGTTGAGGGTGACCTCGATGGCAGAGCTGGGGTTGATCTGGACGGCCGGCTGGTCTAAGGCGTAGAAGCCTTCCTTCTCTACGTGTATGTGGTACTGGCCGGCGGGAAGCGCGGGGAACTGGCAGCGTCCGGTGAAGGTGGTCTGGCAGCGCACTTCAGATTGCGCGGGGGATTGCAGGGTGATGCGGGCGGAGTTGACGGCTACTCCGTTTTCGTCAACGACGGAGATCGCAGGGGTGGGAGCGGACTGAGCTGCGGCGGTGCTGACCAGGACGAGCGTAAGGAGGAGAGCACGCATGCGGTTGTAGGGGTATTTTACGGTGGGATGCGGGCGACGCAGTGGCGGTTTGTCAATTGGAACCCGAAGTTCGGAGTCATGGAGGTTATTTCGGGAAGGGGAGCTGGAGAGGAATCGGCGTGCATGCCGCAAATTGCAGCCAAGGCCTTAGGCTGCAACGCATTGGGACATACCGGGGAGTGCCTTGCAAAGGGGAGGATTCTGCCTATTTTACATCTCCCGGAAATGAGGTAAAATACTAATACCCGCTCAGAAGGATTTCTTCCTGATGTCTTTATTGTCTTCCCACGAGGCTTTGCAACTCACAGCTAGTTTTGTATTCACTGCCGAGCGAATGCGCGCCGATGGCGAGTCGCAGAATTTAGCCGGTCTGTACGAGAGGGCGAGCCGCGTGGCATTCCTCAGAGCGCACATCATTGCGCGGGACGAACAGATTCGTCCAGTGTTCGCGCAAGGTTTCCAACGCGCCCTTTTCGCTTCCGCCTAAAACGAAATTTCCTCTCGAACTCAGCGCTTCGGCGGAGACGCCGGTTCAGGTAGGACTTCGTCCCGAATATGGGTCAGAACTCGGAGATGTATCCGGTGGATGATTTCGTCGGACCAGAGCTTCCAGTACGTCGACGGCCATAACCCATGGCGATACCAGGTCGTGCCTTCGAGCCTAGTCCCTCCATTGGGAAGAGGGGTGAGCAGGAACTGGCCGCCTTGGGAAACAAGAAAGCCGTGCAGGTGCGGCGGATCGACCTGAGGATAGGGAGTCCACTCCTGCATAGGCGCCGGATTTGAGGTAACGGAAAATTTAAGGCGGCGGGGTGCATCCCAGATCTGGATAGGTTCGACGAAAGCCCCCGTAGAAAAAACGCAGTGGCGCTCTGCTCCGACGCCACGGCCCAACATTTCGGCGCGAATAGGATACGCAACCCCTGCGCGGAACATCCATTCTCTTGGCGGTGGAATTTCAGTGAAGGCTATGACCTTGTCCCAGACTTCTTCCGGCGGAGCTTCGATGTCGAGGGATGAACGGACCTCGAAGACGGGAGAGGGCCTGGCGATCGCATGTTCCAGCCATTCGATGCCGGGAGCGAACAGGAGCAGGATCGCGACGAAGGCAGCGTCGTTCTGAAGCCTGCGATTCTTCTGTACCACGTGGGCGCAGAAGCCTCCGAGTGCTGCGAGTGGAAGCGCGAGTGGAGCTGCCATCGCAATGCAAATCAATCCTTCAAAAGCGAGCGCCATCAGTCCGATGGCGAGTAGAAGTACCGACAGGCACGCGACGCCGATCTGAGCGCCCGCGCTACGCTGCTGGCGGGCTCCGTAAATGTGCGCTGCGGTGAATCCCATCACGAAGGGAAGCGCCACAAATAAGCCCCAGCCGTAGTTCATCAGGATCTGGGTGCCCAGTATGGCCGTAGCCAACCCTATGGGTACGGAGATGAGCAGCGAGACTGCTGCGCTGCCCAGGGCAGTTTCGGGAAGGAATCGCAAGATGGAGAAGCCCTCTGCCGATGGAGGGTACTGAAGAGTATGAGGTCCGACTGTGTCAGAAGACGCGGGTGAGGGCGTACGTGCGGCGTAGGGCTGCTGCGAAAGTTTTTCTGGTAACAGACAAAGAATCAGGAAGAACAGCAGGTTGAGAAATGGGAGGAAGAATAAGGCTACGAGTTGCGGCGGAAGACCGACGCTGCGGAGACGCTTGATAGTCATCGAAACGCCGAGCCAGATGAACGGCAGCGAGAGGGCAACCATGGTTGCCAGAAAAACCGCTTCGGAGCGGGGTAACTGGGTGACGCGCGCGACATCGCGGACAGGTACCCAGTAGTTGAAGACGCCCCAATGGCGATGAAATCCAAAGCTGGCGGTGAAGCGATCGAGGTTGTGTTTGAGGGTGAATCCCAGGAGCCCGACGATGGCGTAAGTGCTGCGAGTGACGCTTCCAGAGGGACTCCATAGCCTGGTGAATCTGTTCAAGGGGCACCTCGTCGCTGGATGCTGTATTTTTGTTATTTCTGTAGTTACAGAAATTACTGCAAGTAGAGGATGCTGTCAAGATCATTTTGCCGGTACCGATTCGTGGGTGCGGATAAATCTCAGGATTTTGTGGCGAGGTATTCGCACACGCGGCGGATGGTGTCGCGCTGGTGATCATTCAGGGTCAGAAACTCGAAGCCGTAGCGGAGGCCCTGGCGGTAGCGGACAATGGCACGAACTTTGATGGGATACGGTGTAAGGGGAAGCGGAATATCGAGAGTGACGATTTCGCCCGGTTCGAGACTGCCGGTGAGGGTGGCGCCGATGCCGTCCTGGCCCATCTCGGTGGAGCGTCCCCAACAGCTTCGGAATTCTCCGGCCTGGAACATTTTGACCTGCAAGCGGACGTCGATGGCAAAACGAGGAAAGCGGCGCGTGTAGTGCACTTTGGGGGACCGACGGCCGGATGCTGGCTGTGCCCCCGCTTCTGCTGCGGCTGCTGCGGCGCGCGCTTTGTCGTCGGTGCTCATTTCAGATAACGCGGACTGGTTGGAACCGCGTTCATCCTTTCTAGTTTCCGTGCAGCAAGTATCCGGGCTCGAGAGGAAGTTTGCCCGCGAGCTTGACGACAGAGACGCTGCTATTGATGGAGTAAACATCCACAACGCCCACCGCGCCGGGGATGGATGCGACTTTATTGACCAGGTCCTCATCGGACTCGACGATCATGATCGCGGGATGGCCAGCGCGTCCGTGATTAGCTGTGGCGACCAGTTCTTTCACCTGCGGTTCAGGAGCCTCGTAGAGCTTTTCCAGCACCATCTTCATTGCAGGGCTGGCAGGAGAACGCATCACAAAAGTGACGGACTTGCCGTCGGGCCAGCGGTTGGTCTGGCCTTTGCAGATCTTCACCAGGTCGGCAAGGCCCAGCGCCGAAACAGAGTTGGCTTTATTGGAGACGACCGCGAGATCGCGGGCTGCTGCCAAAGACACGCCAGCGGTGGCGACAAATAAAGAGAACGTCAATACTCTACGGAAGAACACTCTCGCCCTCGCGAAAGACAAATTCGCACACTTCGAGATTCTCGTGGAATTTGGGCAGGGGCTCAACGGTCAGGAAGGCCATGTACCTCTGGAGCCAATAAGTGGGAAGCAGAGCAAAGGGCCGAGACGATCTCCATTTCAGACAAACGGACGCGAACCCGGAGAGGGGTGCTTTTCATCCAAAATGGCTGTGGAAAACAGGACCGTCCTGTGGGTTGGCAAGAATAGCGCCCGTAGGGTAGGCTAGGCCTTCCGAAAATTCGTTTATTGATAGCCATCATAAAAAAGGACTGATCCGATGACGAACCGTGTTTCGTATGCTCCCCAGGATTTACAAAAGATGTGCAAGCAGGCGGAAAGAGATCAGGAATCGAAGAAGCTGGCAGTTTTGATGGAGCGCGTAAAGCAGCAGATTGCGGAGCGGGACCATCCGGGCGAGAAAAAGCCAGGGCAACACGCGGGCCGGGCAGTGCGGCTGCCGAGCCGATCTGTTCCGTTCGAGAGATAAGAGCGGGGATGTTCTCGATGAGTGATGAGCAGCAGAATACGGTCGCGACTCAAGCGAGCGCTGGCTCGACGGCGAAGCCGGCTGACCCAGGCCAGTATTGCCCAAACTGCTCCTCGCGGCTGCGGGAGAGCCGCTGCAAGTTGAAGTGCCCCCAGTGCGGGTTTTATTTGAGCTGCTCGGATTTTTACTGAAGTTCATCGGTGCGGCAATCCCAACTTCATTCCACCATCCAATCAATTAAGAAGCGAGCGTAGCGCGATCCCGTGACGGGTTCAGGGCACTCCGTCTAGAATGGCAGGGCGACTTTATTTCTAAAAATTGAGGAGAACGTCATGCAACGCAAGGCCAGTGCGGTTTGGAAGGGCGGATTGAAGGACGGAAAGGGCACGATGTCGGCTCCGGGCGGAGTGCTGAACAATACGCAATATTCTTTTACCACGCGCTTTGAGAATGCTCCGGGGACGAATCCCGAGGAATTGATTGCGGCGGCGCATGCGGGATGCTTCTCGATGGCGCTATCGGCGCAACTGGGCGGGGCGAATCTTACCCCCGAGAGCATCTCCACCACTGTGACGCTGTCGTTCGAGAAGCTGGATTCCGGATGGACGATCACGCAGAGCCACATCGATGTGGTGGGGAAAGTGCCGGGTGCGGACGCAGCAACATTCCAGAAGTATGCCGAGGCGGCGGAGAAGGGATGTCCGGTCTCGAAAGTGCTCAACGCGAAGATCACGATGAGTGCAAAGCTGGAGTAGCACTGGTGGCGCATTGTTCTGAGTGTCTGTAAAATGTGGGAGTAAGTCTTTCCGGCGGCTTGCGGGCTGCCCGGCGAATTGAAGTCCACTTGCCATCGTGGCGGAATTGGCAGACGCGCATGGTTCAGGTCCATGTACCGGCAACGGTGTGGGGGTTCGAGTCCCTTCGATGGCACCAGTCGTTCGTTTTCTTTTTCAAGACATAGCAAGGCAAACAGGACGGAGCGGCTCTGGCGTCGATGGGCCCGTCGGCTCGGGCGCGGTGCCGCTTTCGTGCTCATCGTGCTTGCACCGGTCTGCGGACTCCAGCACATTTCGGCTAACTGCAGTAGCTTACGAAATCAGGGGATTGGGACTGGGATCAGGGATCAGGTTGGGTTTCCTGCGCACCTTGCATGGTTCTAGGCAAAGAGGTTGAAATGGGGGACAATGCAGGGCGGGACGGCGGAGTCGAGAGTTGAAAATTTCGCAAAAAGGGTTATATGCGCTGCAGGCAATGATGACGTTGGCGCGACGGCATGAGCAGGGGGCCATCAAGATCCGGGATATTGCCGCGGAGAGCGATCTACCGGAGAAGTTCCTGGAATTGATTCTGCTGGAATTGAAGAATGCTCGCATTGTGGACAGCGTGCGAGGGGCGCGCGGCGGATACCAGTTGCGGCGGGATCCCTCGGAGATTCCCCTGAGCGATATTATCCGCCTGGTGGATGGACCGCTGGCGCCGATGGGAGATGCGGAGCAACTGCGCGGGTTGATCGATAAGGATGAGGATCACCGGGCGCTGTATGAGGTTTTTTTGGCTGTGCGGGATGCGGCGGCGAAGATTCTGGAAAATACTACCGTGGCCGACCTCGTGGCGCGGGGCAGGGCGAAACGAGCGGGCGGAGCTAAAGCTGCGGCGGCTAGCGGAAAGAAACGGTAATGAACGGGTCTCAAATTCCCCACCCTACAAAAACCGCGTAGGGTGGGGCACCTTGCGTTGTAAAAATCAGCTTGCCATTGTTTTCAGTTCTGCATTGGCGCTGATCATGTTCTCCAACCGAACATAGCTCGTCTCCATGCCACCTTCCATTCCCGTCGCCAGCATGGCGGCGCGAGTCTGAGCGTCGGGCAGCGTCATGCGCATTGTCATGAAGGTGCCTTCCCCGTCCGGTTCGAACGTGGTCTCGATGCGGTTATCGGGAGTGGGATTGGGCAGGTGCATGCGTTCCACATGCACGATTTTGGTGGGGGGCACCAGTTCCAGAAACTCTCCCGTGAGATGGAAACCGGCGCCTTTCCCATTAGACCATTCGTAGCGAATCTTGCCGCCAGGGCGCGCCTGGTTGATGCAGACCGGCATGGTCCAGCCGTCAGGACCGAGCATCCACTGCGGGATTAGTTCTGGGTCGGTGTGGGCACGGTACACAGCTGCTGGTGGGGCATTGAAGCGTCTGGTGACCACAACATATTTGTCACCTTCGGTTTTCAGACTTAATCTGCTCATTTCATCTCCTTTGCTGTTTTCTTCGTCTGTTCCATGGCGGCCAGAACCTCATCAAGCCGCTCGTAATTTTTCTCCAGAGCCCGGCGCAGCATTGTCAGCCAGTGATCCATTGCGTCGATTCCTGCCTTCGAGAGGCGGCGAGGACGCTTGGTTCCCTCGACGCGACTCGAGATCAGACCGGCGTCTTCGAGTACCTTCAAGTGCTGCGAAATTGCCGGTTGCGTCATTTGAAATGGGCCGGCCAGTTCCGTCACCGTGGCCTCGCCTTGGGCTAGGCGCGCGAGGATGGCACGTCTGGTCGGGTCGGCCACTGCTGAAAAGGCGGCGTCCAGATTCATAAGTTGTAACTTATATAAGTTATATCTAATTGTCAAGCGGAATCGCCGTGAAGCTCTTCAGGTTCATCCCGTACCAAGCGAGCCACCCCTGCTGTAGGTTTTTTCCTGTATTCACCTGCGGCAACATTCGTCCTACCGTGTGAGGCTGCGGGCAATGCAGTCAACGCCTCATTGGACAAACATTCAAGTCATGGACGAAAAACTGAACATTCTGCTGGTCGATGACCAACCGACCAAGCTGATGGCCTATGAGGCCGTGCTTGGCGAATTGGGTGAAAACCTGATCGAAGCCCATTCGGGGATGGAAGCACTGGAGCAACTGCTGAAGAATGACGTCGCTTTAGTGCTGATGGACGTATGCATGCCCGGGATGGACGGTTTTGAAACGGCGGAGATGATTCACCAGCATCCGCGCTTTGAAAATACGCCCATCGTGTTCGTGTCCGGGGTTTGCGTTACGGAAATGGACCGGCTTAAGGGATATCGCTGCGGAGCGGTCGATTACGTTCCGGTGCCCGCGCCGCCGGATTTGCTGCGGGCCAAAGTAAAGACGCTGGTCGATTTGCACCGGAAGACGCGGCAACTGGAAGCGTTGAATGCAAAAATGACGTTGCTGCAGGAAGAAGAGAGGCGGCGCATCGCACGGGATTTGCACGATAGCGTGGGGCAATTGCTGGCGGCAATTTCCATGAATCATGCGACGGTGCAGTCGGAGTCCAGCAGACTGAGCGCGCGCGCAGCGCAATGTTTGCAGGAAAACGCAGATATGGTGGAGGAGGTCAGCAAGCAAATTCGGACCATCTCGTACCTGCTGCATCCGCCACTGCTGGATGAGGCCGGGTTGGAGCCTGCGCTTCGCTGTTTTGTCGATGGCTTTGCCAAACGCAGCGACATTGCCGTGAGCCTGCAGATTTCGCCGAACCTGGGCCGCTTGCCCCAAGAAGCAGAAATTTGCATTTTTAGAGTCGTGCAGGAGTGCCTGACCAATGTTCACCGCCATTCTGGAAGCCGCACGGCGGCGGTTCGCGTGAGTCGAGAAAAAACTTATGTGAGGGTCGAGATGGAAGATGCGGGCAAAGGGATGTCCTTGCCGGCTTCAAGGCTGGGCACCTCCACGCCGGCGGGCGTTGGAGTTCTGGGTATGCGAGAACGTCTGCGGAATTTGGGAGGGACTCTGGACATCCATTCCAGCAACGAAGGAACGCATTTGACCGCTGTGCTTCCAACGCCCAGGAGCGATTCGTCTGATTTACCGGCTGCGAGCGCGCCGTCGATATCGGCGGTTCCGAGCGCGTAGGGGCAGCTAATAGCTTTTAGCTCCTAGCTTCTAGCTCCTGGCCACGTGGCTTTTCCACTGCGATTTGAGGCAACGGAGTTTCACGAAAACAGCGGGGCACGACTCAAACGGGCTTGGCTAAAGCCTAACAGCCATAGACTCGTCTTCTCTAAAACCTTGCCAGACGCGGGACTTGCGCGATTTTCACAGGTGCGCTGGACAGGTGTGCCTCGCTTCTGCCATTTCTGTTGCCCAATGAATTCTGCGGAAAGCCGCGTCCGGTGTGGCTTCTGGCGAGAGTCGAATCCGGGGCTGCACCATTTCCGGTCACGCGCTTGTGGACGGCGTGCACTGCGTTGAAAACACGTGTACTTACAAAGGCGTATTTTTCGTTGACTCAACAAATAGAAGGAGTACAACAGGATCGTTCTTTGACAGCTTCTTAAGTTTTTCCGGTTGGTGCGGCGTCCGGGGCTCAAGCGAAGTCACCTCCTTAATCGCAAGATTGAGAAGGAGGGCAAGCAAGGGTCTATAGCAAAGCGCTGGTTGAGGAGAACGAAGAAGAAATGTTGAAGGCAGGATAGAGTTCCGAGGCGTAAGGTAGGTTTATCCGGTTGGCGGTGAGCCCGGAGCCCAAGCTGACGATCGCGCGTTGCGCCCCGCAAGGGAGGCAGCGGAAGCAGGTCGAGCGAGGGTCAAACGCGAGCTACTGGCCGAGACGAATGGACCTTACATCACCTCGGAACTCTTTTTGTTTGGAGCTTCTAGCTTTTAGCTCTTAGCTTTGAATACGCAACACCGGACACCTCGTCTGTGGGTCGGGTGCAAAGAGAGCGATAGAGTTCTTCTCCCTCCGAAGTTTTCTCAACTAACTCACCGATTTCTTCTGGACAACTAACTCACCGATTTCTTCTGGAATTGGTGCAGGCCTGCCAGGAGCAGCAAGAGATCAAAGGCACTCAGGGCGATCAGGACTGCGATTACTGATAGGTGTGGGTATTGCGGCACCAGGGCGCCTCGCAGGCCTTCGCTGGCATAGACCAGCGGGTTGATGAGAACGATCTTCTGCAGGATTGGGAATGTGTTCAGCGCGCTCCAGGGGTAGTAGGTACAGCCAAAGAAGATCATGGGCGTGATGACCATGCTGAACATCAGTCCTATGTGCTGCTGATTCATCGTGCAGCCTAGCGCCAGCCCTCCGGCGGCGGAGAATGCCGCGACTAGCACCATGACAACGGCAAACTCGATTGGAGACTTCACCGTAAGACCTACTCCCCGTCCTAGAACCAGCCATCCCAGCGGAAGGACAACGACTCCGGCAATGAGCGCTTGCAGCATTCCAGCCACTACCTTTTCAATCGCGATCCATGAAATGTCGATGGGCGCGAGCAGGCGGTCTTCGATTTCGCGCGTCCATTGAAATTCGGCAATCAGGGGCATAGCGACCGCCCAGATTCCGGTGAAGACCATGCTGATGGCGATGATGCCGGGGAGCAGCAGGCTTTTATATTTCTCGGGCATGTAGCCACTGCCCACCATGACGCGTCCGAAGATGAAGACGAACAGGAGCGGCTGCAGGAAGGTTTGAAAGACCATGAGAAGGGCGTTACGCCTTGCCACGTGGGCATCGCGCGCCAGCATTGCGCCAAAAGCTTTCCAGTTCAATCGCGCAAACTCCTTCCGGTGTGGTGCAGAAATAAATTCTCCAGGCTGGGTTCAGAAATGTGAACGTCTGAGAGTTCGGCGCCTGCCGAGACCGCGACGGAAGCGATTTCCGGAATCAGCGAGCCTCCGCGATCGGCATAGATATCGGCACCGATGGAATCGAGGGCTCGGACTTCGCGCACGCCCGCCAGGGATTGCAGTTGCTGCAGCAGGTCCGGCGTCTGCCTGCCGAAATGCAGGCGCAGAAGAAATCCGCCGGGAATGGAACTCTTGAGTTCGGCGGGAGTGCCAAGAGCGATCATCTTTCCATGATCAACGATGGCGATGCGCTGGCAGAGAGCGTCGGCTTCTTCCATGTTATGGGTGGTGAGCAGCACCGTTTTGCCGAGCTGGTTATATTCGCGAATTATCTCCCAGAGCAGGATGCGGGTCTGGGGATCGAGGCCGGCGCTGGGCTCGTCGAGGAAGAGGACTTGCGGATCGTGCATCATGGCGCGGGCGATGGAGAGGCGCTGCATCATGCCTCCGGAAAAGCCGCGCACCATCTGGTGGGCGCGATCAGTGAGCTTGAACTTTTCCAGCAGGGAGTCCGCCAGTTCGGAGCGCTCTTTCCCCGGGATTCCGAAATAGGCGGCGTGGAAGGTGAGGATCTCGCGGGCAGTGAGCGAGAAATCCAGATTGGGGCGCTGCGGAACTACGCCGATCAGACGCTTGACTGTGGCTTGTTCGGACCAGACCTCGTGGTCTCCTACGAATGCTTTGCCGCTGGTGGCGCGGACTCGCGTGGTGAGGACCCCGACTGTTGTAGATTTACCGGCGCCGTTTGGCCCTAAGAGGCCGAAGATTTCTCCGGGATTCACTTCTAAAGATAGGCCGTTCAGGGCTTTGATCTGTGGTTTGGGCTGCTTGGAGTTCTTGCCGGCACTGGAGCGCGCGATGAATCCTCCGCCCGCGGCCGGTGGGGGCGCGGAGCTGTATACCTTGTGCAGGTCTTCTGTGCGGACGCCTACGGCCATTTCATTCATCCTCGGATGAAACATTCACCACAGCGGGCACAGAGGATTACAGGGGCACCTCTGGTCTGTGGTTTTGTCTGGGTTTCGGAAGTATAACGCAGAGGGTTGGCAGAAGGTTACGGGCGCTTACTCGTCGCTGCGCGCCGAGCGTTGCCTGCAGCATCGATGTGACTTCCTGTGTTTTAGGAGGGTCCAGCTTCTGGCGACGATCCGGAAAAAGACGCTAGATTGCGGGCGTCGAACATTCCTGACACCAGACCAGGACATGGCAGAATAGGCAAAGCTTTTGCGGCAGGAGAGGATCAGGGTGCTAGCCGGATGAGTTCAATTCAGGCGTCGCGGTTTCCGAGGCTGTCATTCGTTGCAGCTGGCTTGAGTGTGCTGATGCTATTCGGGGTGAGAACGGCTCTCGCGGTTCCGCAGCAGTCGCAAGAGCAAGAGACCACCGCGCCGGGGCAGGGCGAAAACGAGTTGGTGATTGAAACTGATTCGGAACTGCCGGACACCTATCCGCAGGCGGATTATGAGTTCCGCTTTCGAGCGCATGGGGGCGTCCCTGCTTTGCACTGGCGTCTGGAGAAAGGAGCGCTGCCGCCGGGCATCACGTTGGAAGCCGATGGCTTGCTACATGGGAAGGCGGAACGGGTGGGGGATTTCGAGTTCCTGGTCTCAGTGCGCGATGGGAGCCAGCCTCAGCAAACGGTGCAGAAAGGGTTCTTGCTGCGGGTGAGATCGGCCTTGAGCCTGAAGTGGAAGAATCCGGCGCATGTGACCGGGAGCCGGATCGAGGGCAGCGTGGAAGTTTCCAATACTACTCCGGACGATATTGATTTGACCTTCATCGTCATGGCGGTACAGGGGAACGGGCGCGCGACGGCGATTGGATACCAACGTCTCGTGCTGCGACGAGGCACGCTGGAGCAGGAGTTGCCTTTTGGGGAGACGCTGCCGCGTGGCGCGTACGTGATTCATGTCGATGCGGTCGGCGAAGTCGCCGCTAAAAGCCTGATTTATCGGGACCGGTTGCAGACGCTTGGGGCCCTGCAGGTGAGCGTCGGACCCTAGTAGCTTATCCACCACGGGGCGCACAGGGGAGCACAGGGGTGTTTCCACTGAGGTAATCACGTCAAATAGTGATGTAGATCACACACGCCAGTGAGCGAAATAACCCAAAGTGGGGTTTCTCCACATGGGGCGTTTGGCCCTCCTGGGCCTCCGGCAAGTCGTAAATAGCTAAAAACAAAAGGGTGTTGCATTTCTCCGCGACGGCCGAGGAGTGGTGCGCCGATTGCCATAACCCTGGTGTGGGTTGAGGCGCAACACGGCAGTCTACGAGCCTTGGCTCAGGGGAGGTTGTCTAATGCGAGCTCCTTATGGTCTGACGATTCTTGATAACTGCCTGACCTGCCCCGTGCGCAGCGAACATTTATTCTGCAATCTTTCTCCGCAAGCCGGACAGCGACTCAACGACATTAAATCCACGGCGGTGTACCCCAAAGGGGCAATGCTATTCATCGAGGGACAGCAACCGCGGGGCGTTTTTGTCCTGTGTACGGGTAAGGTGAAGCTGTCGACGTCGTCGCGAGAAGGCAAGACGATCATCACCAAGATCTCGGACTCAGGCGATGTTCTGGGTCTGAATGCTGTGGTTTCGAACCGTCCGTACGAGGTTACGGCCGAGATGATGGAGCCGGGACAGGGGAACTTCATCCCGCGCGATTCGCTGATGCACATGCTGAAGGACCATCCGGAAGTAGCGGTGAGGATCGCACAGCAGTTGAGCCGGAATTACTTCACGGCGTACGAGGAGATCCGCACGCTGGGGCTGGCGGCTTCGCCTTCGGAAAAATTTGCCAAGCTGCTGCTGTCGTGGTCGACGAAGACGGCGCAGAGCGACGGTTCGGCACAAGTGAAACTCACCCTGACGCACGAGGAAGTGGCGGAGATTATCGGGACCACGCGGGAGACGGTCAGCCGGTTGTTCTCCGAGTTCAAGAAGAAGCAGTTGATGCAGTTGAAGGGCGCGACGCTGGTGATCCGCAGCCGGATGGCGCTGGAAAAGATCGTCCAGTCTTAGGACCTTCCGGATGTTGTCAGTTTGTAGTCGAGTGAAGAGAATAGGCGCGTCCCAAACAAAGCGCCTGCGGAATTCGGGGGAGCCATTCTCCGGGTTCTGAGAAATTGAACGAGTGGTTGTCGAGTAGAAGTGGGCCGTCGCGGTGCTGCTTGCATTGGCGTGCAGAGCATCGGGGCGGCCTCTGTCTTTGCCGTGAAGTCCAGCACAATCTTCTGTCGTGGTGTTGTCGAGCTTCGCTCGACTGGACAGCCTGAGAGGCTGTCCCTACGTGTTCCTGCTCGGATCACGTGTGTACGGTTTGCCTTCCAGCGGCATCTTAACCGTGAAGCTTGAGGCTACGGATCGCAACGGAAGAGGGAATCCGGCCATGGGGCTGTGCCTGCATGACACGACTTCTAGCATTCGTCGGCTGCGTGGTGTTGAGTTGTTCGGGAGCGGTGTGCTGCCTGGCACAAGAATCGGCCGACATCGAAAGCCCTAAGCACAAAGCGTGGGACATGCTGCAGACGGCGGCGTTTTCCCCAAAAACTGTGGACAGAACCGACGGCATCCGCGCGCTCGGGGTGCTGCGCGACACTACACTTGCGCGTGAACTGGCGGAGAGCGCCTTGCAGGATAAAACTCCTGAGGTTCGAGTGGCCGGGGCGACTGCCTTGGGGCAGATGCACGCAACCGAATCGATACCGAAATTGGAGCAAGCGCTGGCGGATAAAAAAGTCGCGGTCGTGATGGCGGCGGCGCATTCGTTGCGGGAATTGAAAGATGACAAGACCTCATATGCGATTTATTACGACCTGCTCACCGGAGAACGCAAAGCCGGGGATGGACTGGTGGCGCAGCAAATCGACACGCTGAAGAATCCGAAGGAGTTGGCGAAGATCGGGATTTCCGAGGGAGTTGGATTTATCCCATTTGCGGGCATTCCATGGGATGCGTATCGAACGCTGCGCAAGAAGGACCCGAATCCGGTACGGGCGGTGGCGGCGACTTTCCTGGCGCATGATCCGGATCCAGCGACAGCCAAAGCACTGGTGAAGGCAACGGATGACAAAGATTGGATCGTGCGGGCGGCGGCGGTGGAAGCCATTGCACAACGTGGTGATCCGTCGTTGCTGCCGAAAGTGCAGCGCAAAATGGCGGATAAAAATCCGAAGGTGCGGTACAGCGCTGCGGCAGCCGTGATCCGGCTAAGTGCGCTGGAGCAGAGCAAGACGGCAAGAAACAGTTCCAAGTGACAGGTCGCAGGGCCGACGAAGCCTGGCCTTGACCCTCCACAGCCATGCAGTGACAGCACGTCGGACCTTCGCTCCGACTGGACAGCCTGAGAGGCTGTCCCTACGCAGGGCATTCCTACTTGCTTGTGGTTAACAGTATGACTCGGTCCGGTTCGGCTTCTTTTGGGGATGGAAGTTTCAGGATTACGCCGTCTGAGTTCTGTGTGAATTCTACTGGAGAATTTTCTATCAGTGTATGGGCCGAGGTGATCTTCCGGGTCAGCGGAGCGAGCGCTAGCAGCGAGGCGTTCCAATTCAGAATGTGCACGTAGATTTTGTTTTCCTTCTGCGTGGTCACTCCCCAGTCTCCGGGCGGAATGGGTCCACCACGCGTGTTGTAGATTGAATCTCCATATTTCGACATCCATTCGCCAACTTCGTGCAAGCCGCTGACGAACTGCGGATCGATGTCGCCGTTGGGATAGGGTCCAATATTCATCAGCAGATTCGAATTGTTGCCAGCCGCGCGGACCAGGCGACGCTCGAGTTCCGCGGCGCTCTTGTACTTGCTGTCGCCGATGTTGAATCCCCAGTTTTCGTTCAGGGTGTCGGAACTTTCCAGGGGCAGCTGGCTGCTCACATAGTTGGTATTGAATCCTGCCGTGTTCTGGCCGGGAAGATCGCGTTCGAACGTCTGCACGTCTTCGCCCGGGCGCGGCGTTTGATGATGGTTGGGAATGATGAGCGCCGCAGGCTGGAGCTTGTGAATCAGCGCGTACGTTTTATCCAGATGCCAGTCGGCATTGGGCTTGTCCCACATGCCGTCGAACCAGATGCCGCCTACGGGGCCGTAGTTGGTGAGCAGTTCCGTTAGCTGGCCATCCATGTAGTGATCAAGGTAGGCGTCCCAGTCTCCGTGCTCGGGACGGCCGTTGTCCCAGCTGGTTACGCCGCGGGGATAGTAGTCGGGGTTGTGCCAGTCGAGTTGCGAGTAATAGAAGAAGAGCTTGATTCCCTGGCGGTGGCATTCGTCGGCTAGCATCTTCAGCGGATCCTTCTTGTATGGCGTGCGCTGAACGATGTTCCAATCGGAGATCTTGGAATCGAACATGGCGAAGCCGTCGTGATGGCGCGAGGTGATGGTGATGTACTTCATCCCGGCGGATTTTGCGAGTGAGACCCAGGCATGCGCGTCGAATTTCTCCGGATCGAAGAACATGGGAAGGCGGTTATACTCGTCCACCTTCAGCTTGCGATTGTGGAAGACCCATTCGCCGTCGCCGAGTACGCTGTACACGCCCCAGTGGATGAACATGCCGAATTTCATGTCCTGAAATTCGCGGCGGGCCTGCAGGTTCTCGGGGGAAGGCTGATAGCTCGATTGAGCGCTGCCGATTTTAGGAATGAAAACTGCAAGGGTAAGAATGAAAGCAAATTGCGCGAACCTGCCTCGACCATTTGGCATTTGCATTTCCTCGCGAGTAGTCTACCTCGAACGAGCGACTCGCTTCGTAGAGACGTAGCTGACTACGCCTCTACGGAATGAGTGGCAACTTGATCCCGCCCCTGTGGAATAATGCTGAGCGGTAGGGGAACGAGCGAGGAACACCCGAAAGAATGGCGAACGATCAGGAAAAAGAAGCAGCGGCCCGAGCCAGCCTGCGTTTTATTCAGGACGGGCAGGTCGTGGGACTGGGAACGGGTTCAACCGCGGCTTACTTCATCAAGCTGCTGGGTGAGCAAGTGAAGCAGGGAATGCGCATCCGCGGAATTCCGACTTCGGATCGTTCGCGCGAGCTGGCCCTCAGCCTGGGAATTCCACTTACGACTCTCGATGAGTGTCAGGAGATCGCCGTTACGGTCGATGGAGCGGATGAAGTCGATCCGCAATTGCGGTTGATCAAGGGCGGCGGAGGAGCGATGTTGCGGGAGAAGATTGTCGCTTCAGCGACGAAGCAGATGATCGTGGTGGCGGATGCCTCGAAGCGCGTGGAGCGGCTGGGGAAATTCCCCTTGCCGGTGGAGGTGATCCAATTCGCGCAGGCGCTCATCGCAAAACGGATTTCCGCGTTGGGAGCGCAGGTCAACTTGCGCACGAACAGCGATGGAAGTCCTTACATCACTGACGAAAACAATCACATTCTGGATTGCAGATTCGGCGAGATTCGGGATGCGGATCAATTGGCCGGGCAACTGAGTGAAATGCCAGGCGTCGTCGAGCACGGGTTATTTATCGGGATGGCCAGCGTCGCGCTGCTGGCGCGCGGCAGTGAGATTATTGAGTTAAGGCGGTAAGAGCCCGAGTTTGGCTCTTGCCATAGAGCCGTCGTTTCGAATGGCAGCGAGAACACAACCCGCAGCATGGTCGGGGCCGTCGCGCAGACGTGTGCCTCGGTTCCGCATGCTTGTGCCACTGAATGTGACCGTGTTGCGTTCGGGAATTCCGGACACGCTGCCGGGGCGCGCCCTGAACGTTTGCGAACGCGGCGTGGGCGCGATCGTCGCGGGGGAGTTGGTCACCGGCGAGTCAGTCGGTGTGGAGATTCGGCTGTCCGCGACAGGCGATCCGATGCGCACGCGAGCCACGGTTCGGTATCACGATAAATTGCAGTATGGACTGGAGTTCACCGCTATCTCGAACGAGCAGCGGAACACCATTCGCGACTGGGCCAAGGGCATCACGCCCACCGCCGAACCTGGGAGCAGTACGGGCGTGCTGAACGGCAAAGCGGAGCCGCCAAACGAGGTACGCAGCCAGTATTTTCGCCATGCTGGGGGAGGAGGAGGCCGGCCAGTTGCGAAACGAAAAAGCCGCTGGAAAGTACTGTTAGTTGCGGCTGTTCTCGCTCTGCTCGCGGCCGCGGGATTCTGGTGGCGTTGGAGCCGGTCCTGGGCAGAACTGGAGCCGCGGGCCGGGAACCCGCAGTCAGCCTCGGTGGAAAAACCGAAGGTGCAAGTTCCGCCAGAAATCATGCAGAAGTTGCTGGTTCACCGGGTAGAGCCCGTGTATCCCGCGGAAGCTCGCAAGCAACGATTGCAGGGCGTTATCGTCTTGAATGTTGTAGTGGGCGCAGATGGCGCGGTCATGCGCATGCGGCCCTTGAATGGTCCCGACATTCTGGCCCAGGCTGCGATGGATGCGCTGCGCTGGTGGAAGTTTGAGCCTTATCGCCTGAACGGCGAACCTGCGGTGGTAGAGACCACATTAGCAATGGAGTTCCGGCGCTAGCACCGCTACGACAGCATTACCGCTTGCGCAATTCCCGTAGCACTACGATTCCGCTAATCGCAAAACAGATGACCGCAGCCAGCGCGGATGCGAGCATCCACGCCGGACTAAGATGCAGAACATCCGTGAGCAGCGCAGCAGCGGCGAACAGCAGCGCGAGCAGATTCAGCCAGAGCGGGGCATGAGCCCCCGGCAGAGAATCCTTTCGCAGCCGGAGTTGCAAGAGCAGCGCGGCAAATCCGATCGCTCCCACTACGACCAGCGCCAAGGGACTGTAAAAGGCCGCGCGGCTGGTGTAGAGCACGACTAGCGCAAGCGCCAGCAACAGTAATCCAGCGGCAATGATGCTCCAACGGCGGGGTTTCAGGGGCGGCGCGGGAGTGGGACTCTGTTCCGACAAGGAGATCGCCCAAAGTTATACAGGGACGCGGCGGGGCTTGTCATTATCGATAGGTTCCAACATCCTTAAGGGGAGGTTTTCTCAAGTCGTTCGTCTTTTTTTGCGAGAAGCCGGTCCAGTTCTTGGATGAGTGCAGAGAATTTGTCGTGGTTTTTCTCGTCCTGAATCTGCCGGCACAATTCGTTCATTCGCTCTCGTTCTTCGGGGGTCGTGGGAGTTGCCCTTTCTTTCTGTGCGAACGATCATAACAAATCGAACTGGGCAGACCTACGCCAAGCTACGCCAAACGCGTGTTGCTTAAGAAGTTGCAGGATTCAATACTCCTGCTCGGGAGCGGGGGCACCATGCGGAGTAGTACGCAATTCCACAACCCTGCGGTCAAGCAAAGGTCTCAGTTCACGTACCAGTTCGATTGCCTCTTCATCCGTGGCGACCATCATCTTCCGACAGAGTTGTTTGATTTGTTCTTCTACATTCATCGCAGCACGACATAAAAGTATCACCGTTTTCTGAGAAATTGCAAAGAGTCTGCGTCGCAAACGGCTCGGTTGGTTGAATTCGAAAAACCCCGGAGGCGAGGTACATACTTCGCAACGCTACCTGATGGGGAGCCGTCGCGGTTTCACTGATGGTGGTGTGTGAGTAGTGCGACGTCGTAGATACACATTGCGCTGTTGACTTGGTGCGCCTTCCGTCCCATCACACAGGAAATCCTTTTGGGTCACGTGTTCGGCTCGCCGCAAGCCGCCCAGTTATCGGCGGCAGCCACTCGGCCGTGCGAGGTTGTCCGTGGTGCACGGCATAAAGGACCAGTTCGACGCGGCTGGAGATGCCAAGTTTTTCGAAAACGCGGAAGAGATATTTCTTGATGGTGTGCTCGCTGAGCTTGAGTTCGATGGCGATGTGTCGATTACTCAGTCCTTCGGCCACGAGTGCCACGACCTGCTCCTCGCGTGGAGTGAGAAGCGAATGACCAGCGGCGTTGAGCACCCGCAGCGAAGGGGTTTCGGAGATGAGTTCGACCAGCCACAGTTGCTCCGTGTTAAGCCAGATCTGCCCCGCCGCCACCCGAAGAATGCATTTCCAGAGCACCCGAAGATTGCAGTCGGTTACCGAGACAATCCCTCTCGCGCCCGAGCGGAAGCCTTGGATTACCAGATCGCGGCTGCTGGAATCCGCCAGGATAATTTTTGCGATCATCCACGTGCATCACGGATATTTCGGGTCATCGATCGGCATGACGGCAGCACGCCTGTTGAACATCGGGTTCAGCATGACGCTGCACGGCTCGGATCTGCTGCGGAATGCAAGCTATCTCGATCTCAAACTCGCGCAGTGCGACTTTTGCGTCACCATCTCTGAGTACAACCGCAATTACATTCTGCAGCGATTTCCCAATGTAGATGCGCAGAAGATTCTAGTGTCGCGCCTGGGAGTTGACGTAATGCAATCCACCATAGCGCCGACGGCGCAGAAGAAAGCAGATTCGCTCAACCTGCTGGCGGTGGGACGGCTGCATGCGATCAAAGATCACGCCTTCCTGCTGCGTGCCTGCGCGGAGTTGATGGCTTGTGGGGTTCCATTCGTTTGCCGGATCGCAGGGGATGGGCCAGAGCGCCGCCGGCTGGAAGCGTTGATTAAGAAATGGGGGCTGCAGGAGCGGGTCACCCTTGTGGGACACATTGCGAGAACGGGTCTCGTTGCCCACGACGACGCCTCTGATGTGGTCGTCCTCACCAGCCGCAGCGAAGGAATTCCACTTGTGCTCATGGAGGCCATGGCGCTAGGCAAGATCGTTCTGGCGCCCGCAATTACCGGAATCCCCGAGTTGGTCAGGGCGGGCGAGACCGGATTCATGTACCAGAGCGGCTCGCTCCAGGATTTTGTCGCTCAACTCCGCTTCATCTATTCCCAGATGGCAGGGGATGAATCCGCGGGGCTGCTGGAGCAGATCAAGCGCAACGCGGCCGCCCACATCGACCAGAACTTCAACCGCGCCAAAAATCTGCAGAGTTTCGCAGATTTGTTTCTCCAGCGCACTGCCGCGGCTACCCGGAACACGACACATGCGAATCTTATTTTGCAACAAATATAACTTTGCTTTCAGCGGGACCGAGATGTACCTGTTTGAAGTGATGGAACTGCTGCGCGCCCACGGACACGAGGTGGCGCTGTTTTCCATGTCGGACCCGCGAGGCCGGCCCACGCCGTACGATGCGCATTTAGTTCCGCACGTGGATTTCAAGTCCGAGCCCGGATTGTGGCGCCAGGCAAAGCAACTGCCGCGGGCGATCTATTCGTCGGAAGCCCGGCAGATACTTCGCGGCATGATCCGGGAGTTTCGGCCCGACGTCGCGCATGTGCGCAACATCTATCACCACCTCACCCCATCGATTCTCTGGGAACTGAAGGCGCATGGAATTCCGGTGTTGTATCACCTGAATGATTTCAAGCTGCTGTGTCCCAGCTACAACATGGTATCGAACGGTCAGGCATGCGAACGCTGTAAACGCGGAGCTTTCTGGCACGCGCTGCGGTCGGACTGCTACCCGGGCATGGGCGCGCGGATTGCTCTGACCGCCGAAGCGTACGCACATCAATGGATCAAGAGCCATCAGAAGTGCGTCGGTCTATTTTTGCGCCGAGCCGGTTTGTGCGCGACAAGTTCGTCGAACATGGCTGAGATGGCTGCCGTTTTCGAGAGTTGCCCCATTTTCAGCGCGCCCACGATCTAGAGACCGCGCTGGCCGAGAATGCTCCGCTTCTTTATTGTGGTCGGCTTTCTAAAGAAAAAGGCGTGGATGATCTGCTGCGCGCGATGCAATACACTCCCGAGATCAATTTGGTGATTGCGGGAGACGGGCCTCAGAAGCACGAGCTGCAGAAGCTACAAGCCGATCTGCATTTGTCGAATGTAGAGTTCGTGGGTCACGTCAGCGCAGAAGAGCGCGACCGGTTGATTCGGCGCTCCCGCTTCACTGTGCTTCCTTCGCATGCCTACGAGACGCTGGGCAAGACGATTCTGGAATCTTACGCGGAAGGGCGTCCGGTCGTGGCGTCAGACTTGGGTTCCCGGCGCGAATTCGTGCGCCATGGCGAGACCGGACTCCTCTATCGTTGCGGAGATGTGAATGAACTTGTGCAGTCGATCCAGATGCTGGCGGCAAACCCTGAAATGAGTGATCGCATGGGACGCACTGGATGGGCGTTCGTTCGCGACCACCACACGCCCGAAGCACACTACGCCGCGCTACTTGGCATCTATGAAGAACTGATTTCGTGTAAGACCTCTGCACAGATTTCTCCGATCCGAGTGTCCGCATGGAAATCAAGAGATGCGCTCAAGCCCCCGAGGCTCAGGCTCCGCGTCGCATTCATTGGTGGACGCGGCGTGGTCTCCAAATACAGCGGAATCGAGTCGTTTTACGAACAAACCGGAGAACGCCTGGCCGGCATGGGACACGAGATCACGGTGTACTGCCGCAACTACTTCACGCCCGCGTTGGTTGAACATAACGGCATGCGGCTGGTCCGGCTGCCCACTTTTCAATCCAAGCATCTTGAGACCGTGATCCACAGCTTCTTGAGCACGATCCATGCCCTGACCCAGCATTATGATCTGGTTCACTATCATGCGCTGGGGCCGGCGTTGTTCTCGTTCATTCCACGTCTGTGCGGGACCAAGACGGCCGTTACTGTGCAAGGCCTGGACTGGCAGAGAAAGAAGTGGGGAAGAGTGGCGTCGGCAGTACTGCGGATCGGTGAAAAGGCCTCTGCGCGTCTTCCTCATCAGACAATGGTGGTCTCGCGAACTCTGGAGCGACACTATCGCGAGGTCCACGGGGTTGACGCGGCTTACATTCCCAACGGAGGTTTGCTTCGCGAACGAGCCGAGCCAAAAAAAATCCTGGAATGGGGCCTGCAGCCGGGCCACTACGTGCTGTTCTTAGGCAGATTCTCGCCGGAGAAGGGCTGTCATTTATTGGTGCAGGCCTTCGAACATATCGAGAGTGAAGTAAAACTCGTCATGGCCGGCGGCGCGAGTTATAGCGATGACTATCAGCGAGAACTGCTGAAACACGCGAACGACAGAATTCGCATAATGGGGTGGGTCGCAGGCGAAGGTCTTGATGAGTTGCTGAGCAACGCGATGATCTTTGTGCTGCCGTCCGATATGGAAGGCCTCTCGTTGGCGCTGCTGGATGCCATGGGAGCGGGACTTTGCGTTCTCGCCAGCGATGTGCCGGAAAACCGCGAGGCAGTGAACGGAGCAGGATTTACCTTTCATGCTGGCGACGTGGATGATCTCAGCGATCGTCTTCGCTTCCTGATCGCCAATCCCGCAGTTCGAGAGGCGGCTGGAAAAGCCGCGCGCAAGCGGGTGGAAGAAGAATATCAATGGGACAAGATCAGCCGGGACATCGAGCAGGCTTACTTCGAGGTGCTCGGGCTGAAGTCGGGTGGTGCAAAGAAGTCGATTGCCCGCGAACTCCGTGCGCCTGAGGCGGAATCAGAGCGCATCGCCGGCTAGCGTGATCCCAAATCGGGGAAAGGACGGGCCAAACCCGTCCTTTTTTATTACAATCGTTAGTTTCGCGCTACGGGCAGTGTGGATGGCGAGACCCAAGGCGTCCCTGAGATGGAATGCACAACTTGATTGTGGTCACCGGTGGTGCGGGCTTTATCGGCTCGAACTTCATTTTGCAGCGCATGCGCGATGAGTCGGCGTCCATTGTAAATTTCGACAAACTCACCTACGCCGGCAATCCCAACAACCTGGAAAGCATCGCGGACAGTCCACGCTACCATTTTGTGCAGGGCGATATCATTGATCGCGAACTGGTTCGCAAGACACTGGCACGCCATGAGCCGCGCGCGATCGTGCACTTTGCCGCCGAAAGCCATGTCGATCGCTCCATCCGCGGCCCCGAAGATTTCATCCACACCAATGTGAACGGAACCTTCGTGCTGCTGGAAGAGGTTCGGGCGTACTGGTCGGGCTTGGGAGAGGCGGACCGCGCGCGGTTTCGCTTTCTTCATGTTTCCACGGATGAGGTCTATGGCTCGCTGGCGCCCGATGATCCGCCGTTTTCCGAGACCACCGCGTACGCTCCTAACAGTCCCTATGCGGCGTCCAAGGCGGCTGCGGATCACCTCGTGCGCGCCTATCACCACACCTATGGGCTTCCCACGTTGACCACGAATTGCTCGAATAACTACGGCCCCTTCCAGTTTCCCGAAAAGCTCATGCCTCTGCTGATTCTCAATGCGCAGCAGGGCAAGCCGCTGCCGGTGTACGGCGATGGCAAGAATGTGCGCGATTGGCTTTACGTGGAAGATCATTGCGAAGCGATCGCCGTTGTGCTGGCGCGGGGCAAGGCCGGCGAGACCTACAACATCGGCGGATCGAATGAAAAGCCGAATATCGAGATTGTGTATAGAATTTGCGATCTGCTGGATGAGGTCGCCCCTGCAAAGGGCGTTTCACGGCGTGAACTGATCACGTTTGTGAAAGACCGACCCGGTCACGACCGGCGTTACGCCATCGATGCGCGAAAAATCGAGCGCGAGCTGCAGTGGAAGCCGAAGGAGACGTTCGATACCGGGCTCCGCAAGACGGTTCGCTGGTATTTGGAGAACGAGGCATGGGTTCGCGATGTAACCAGCGGCAGCTATCGAGAATGGATTGCGACGCATTACTCCGGCTAATAGCCCAATCATGAACGACGGTAAAAACTACAAAGGCATCATTCTGGCGGGCGGATCAGGGACTCGGCTCTACCCGGTGACGAGGGCGATGGGGAAGAGTCTGCTTCCCGTCTACAACAAGCCGATGATCTACTACCCGCTGTGCACGCTGATGCTGGCGGGAATCCGCGAAAATTCTGATTATCTCGACCCCGGAGGATCTACCAAAATTCGAGGCGCTGCTGGCGGACGGACACCAGTTCGGAATTCATCTGCAATATCGGGTTCAGAATAAACCGGAAGGAATCGCGCAGGCATTCCTACTGGCCGAGGAATTTCTGCAAGGCAGTCCCTGTGCGCTCGTGTTGGGTGACAACATTTTTTATGGGCACGATCTGGCCAAAGACTTGCGGCAATCGGTGGAGAAGGCCAAAGGCGCGCGCGTGTTTGCATATCCTGTGCAAGATGCCGAGCGTTATGGAGTCGTGGAATTCGATGAGCAGGGACGTGCGCTGAGCATTGAAGAGAAGCCAAGACAGCCGAAATCCAGGTACGCTGTGACCGGTTTGTATTTCTACGACGACCAGGTGGTTGGGATTGCGAAGGCACTCAAGCCCAGCGCCCGCGGAGAACTCGAGATCACCGATGTGAACAAGGAATATCTGAAGCGTGGCCAATTGGAGGTGTGCGTCATGGGTCGCGGTATGGCGTGGCTCGACACCGGCACGCACGAGTCGCTGATGGATGCGTCAATGTACATTCAAGCCATCGAGAAGCGGCAGGGGTTGATGGTGGCTTGCCCGGAAGAGATCGCTTTTCGTTACGGATATATCGGCGCGGACGAAATAGAGAAGATTGCGGGGGTAATGAAGAACAGCAGCTACGGAGACTACTTGCTGCAGTTGTTGCGCGAGCGCGTATTTTGAAGACCCTGACCCACCAAACCATGGATGCAGTGAAGAAGATCCCAACCTCAATTCCTGACGTGTTCGTGCTGGAGCCGCGAGTCTTTGAGGACGAACGCGGGTTCTTTCTGGAAAGTTACAACCAGCAAGTATTTGCGGGTCTGGGCATTGCCGAGCACTTCGTGCAGGACAATCATTCGTTCTCTACCCGCAACGTGCTGCGCGGATTGCATTACCAGGTACAGCCAGAGATGCAGGCGAAACTGGTTCGCGCGCCACACGGCGAGATCCTCGATGTGGCCGTCGACCTTCGGCGGACTTCTCCGACTTTCGGGAAGTGGCATGGTGAACGATTATCCGGAGAAAACAAGCGCATGCTGTGGATTCCCGCAGGTTGCGCGCACGGCTTCGTTGTTCTCTCCGAAACCGCGCACGTACTCTATAAATCGAGCCGATACTACGCTCCGCAATGCGAGCGCACGATTGCCTGGAACGATCCCGATCTCAACATCACTTGGGAACTGCATGGCGAACCAATCATTTCTGCGAAAGATCAGCGTGGTGTCTTTTTTCGCGATGCCGAGCTTTTCGATTAATTGCCGAGATCGCTCATGAGAGTAATGATCATTGGCGCCACCGGGCTGCTCGGCAAAACTCTCATACGGCAGTGGACAGGCGCCGAGTTGATGGGCACTGGATCGCGTGATCTGGACATTCGTCACGCCGCGCAGGTTCGCGAGTTTATCGAAAAAAGCAGCCCCGACTGGATTGTCCTTGCCGCCGCCTACACCGATGTGGATGGCTGCGAGAAAAATCCGGCTTTGGCGTTCGCTGTGAATCGCGATGGCGCGGTCAACGTCGCCAACGCTGCCAAGTCGGTTCGCGCAAAGCTGCTGTTTCTCAGTTCGGATTATGTATTCGACGGCACTAAGATCACGCCGTACGAGATCAACGATGCCCGGAACCCGCAGAGCGTGTACGGGCGCTCGAAGGCCGAGGCGGAGCTGCGCCTGCTCGAAATTTTGCCCGAGGCCTGCATTGTGCGCACCTCGTGGCTTTTCGGCGCCGGCGGCAAATGCTTTCCGGGGACGATTCTGAAATTGGCTGCAACGCGTTCGCATCTGGAAGTGGTCAACGATCAGCGAGGGTGCCCAACTTACACGGTCGATCTGGCGGCGGCGATCATCGCACTCTGCAAAAAAAATGCTGGCGGGCTGGTACACGCCTGCAATGCGGGAGAATGTAGCTGGTTCGATTTCGCGCGCGAGATCGTCAGCAGCGCAGACCTGAATACCGAGGTCCGGCCGGTGAGCAGCGCGCACATGGCGCGTCCGGCACCGCGTCCGGCGTACTCGGTTCTTTCGGCAACGAGCCTGCACCGCTACGGCATCGAAATGCCGGACTGGAAGGATGCGTTGCGCCGCTATCTGGACGACAGGCAAAACATGTCCGGGAATTGATTGCTCGCTTCAATCGCTGATAGGATGCCGCGGGGTTCAAGCAGGGTGAAGCTCATTCAGAACTACATCGATGGGAAGTTCGTCGCGGGAAAATCCCGCTTTGCCGATGTGAATCCCGCAACCGGCGTGGCGATCGCGGAAGTCGCGGAGGCGGACAAAGAGCAGGTCGATCAGGCCGTGCAGAGTGCGCGCAGGGCGGTTCGCGGCGACTGGGGCCGTAAGAGCGTGCGCGAGCGGGCAGGGCATTTGCATCGCGTTGCCGATGCCATCGAGAAGCGGTTCGATTGCTTTGTTGCCGCCGAGGTTGCGGATACCGGAAAGCCAATCGCCCTCGCCTCCCGGCTCGACGTCCCGCGAGCGGCAGCCAACTTCCGCGTGTTCGCTGATCTTCTTCCAACGTCCGGCCTGGAATCTTTTCAGACGGAAACTCCGGACGGCAAGGGTGCGCTGAACTATGCCGTCCGCAAGCCATTGGGTGTTGTGGGAATCATTACTCCGTGGAATCTCCCGCTGTTGCTGCTCACCTGGAAAGTCGCACCCGCGCTGGCATGCGGGAACGCCGTGGTGGTCAAGCCATCGGAAGAAACGCCCGCGACGGCAACTCTTCTCGCGGAAGTCATGCAGGAGGCGGGAATTCCCGATGGCGTGTACAACGTCGTGCATGGCTTCGGCCTGAATTCGGCGGGAGAATTTCTGACGCAACATCCCGATGTGAATGCTGTGACCTTTACAGGAGAATCCGCCACGGGCGCGGCGATCATGAAGACGGTGGCTGCGTCGGTGAAGCCCGTTTCGTTCGAACTGGGCGGGAAGAACGCTGCCATCGTGTTTGAGGACTGCGATTTTGAGGAGGCAGTCCGCGGGATCAGCGAGGCCGTTTTCCTGAATACTGGTCAGGTTTGCTTGTGTGCGGAGCGCGTCTATGTGCAGCAGAACATTTTTGAGCGTTTCGTCGAAGCCCTGAAGCACGAGGCCGAGAGCCTGCGAGTGGGCGCTCCCATGGAGAGCACCACGCAGCTTGGTCCGCTCATCTCGTCGCAACATCGCGACAAAGTTCTTTCCTACTACCGGTTGGCGCGGGAAGAAGGAGCGACTACCGTGACGGGCGGTGGTGTGCCCGAATTCGGCAACGAACTCGACAATGGCTTTTACGTGCAGCCGACGATCTATACTAGGCTCGCGGAAACGGCGCGATGCGTGAAGGAAGAGATCTTTGGACCCGTGTGCCACGTTGCGCCTTTCGCTTCGGAGGAGGAAGCGGTCGCCATGGCGAACGACACGAAGTACGGTCTCGCGGCATCGATCTGGACCAGCAACTTGAAGCGCGGGCATCGTGTGGCGCAGCAGATGAATGTGGGCATCACATGGGTGAATTGCTGGTTCCTGCGCGATCTGCGAACGCCGTTTGGCGGAGTGGGCCTGTCGGGCATTGGACGCGAGGGCGGCATGCACTCGCTGAATTTTTATTCTGAACTGAACAATATTTGCATCCGGCTGTGAGCGGCGATAAGCGCTATGGGGAACATTGAGAGCCAGGTAGTCGAGGGCAAGGCGAAGCCGCGCGGCAAGTATCCTCACGTGAAACGCGCTGGCGATTTCCTGATTGTTTCCGGAACCAGCGCACGCCGCGCGGACAACACCATCGCGGGCGCGCAAAGCGATGCCATGGGCTCGACGAATCTCGACATCCGTGAGCAGACCAGGGCCGTCATCGAAAATGTCCGCGACATCTTGCAAACGCAGAATGCAAATTTGAACGATGTGGTCGAAGTCACCTCGTACCTGGTGAGCATGAACGATTTCGCTGGATACAACGAAGTCTATGGGGAGTACTTCGGCTACGATGGCCCGGCGCGCACCACGGTGGCTGTGCACCAGTTGCCGCATCCGCATCTGCTGATTGAAATCCGGGCCGTGGCCTACAAGCCGGAGAAATAGGAGCCAATATGCCGTCGATCAGGGAATTGAAGGCATTCAATTTTCAGAACTGGATTGAGCAGAATAAAGAGAAGCTGAAGCCCCCTGTGGGCAATGCGCAGGTCTGGGAAGATGGCGAACTCATGGTCACGGTGGTGGGCGGGCCCAATCAACGGCGTGATTATCACGACGATCCCACTGAGGAATTCTTCTATCAGCTGAAGGGAGACATCTTTCTTCGCTTGATGGAGACGCCGGGTAAGCCCCCGATTGAAGTTCCGATTAAAGAAGGAGACATTTTTCTTCTGCCCAGGCACATGCGTCATTCGCCGCAACGTGGAGCAGGAAGTATTGGAGTCGTGGTTGAAATGCCGCGTCCCGACGGCGCTCTGGACGGTTTTGAGTGGTATTGCCTGAATTGCCATCAGCTCCTGCATCGAGCGGAAGTGAAGCTGAAGAGCATCGTGCGCGACCTTCCACCATTGTTCGAGCAGTTCTACAGCAACGACAGCTTGCGCAAGTGTAAGCATTGCGGGGCGGTTCATCCCGGCAAAGGGCAGTAGATGCCTGTCATTGATATTCACAATCATTTCTTCCCGCGAACCTGGCCGGACTTGGCAGCGCGTTATGGTACGCCAGACTGGCCATGCATCAAGCACACTGCGCCGGGCGAAGCGGAGATCATGCTGGGCGAGCGGTTCTTCCGCCACATCGATTCAGCATGCTGGGATGCCGAGAGAAGATTGCAGGAAATGGACCGCGATGGCGTGGATATGCAGGTAATCTCCGCTACCCCGGTTCTGTTTGCCTACGAGCGTCCGGCCGAGCATGCCGCGGACTGTGCGCGGCTGTTCAACGATGCGGCTCTTGAGCTGTGCGGGCAGGGAAAGGGCAGATTGAAGTCTCTGTGCCAGGTGCCGCTCCAGGACGTCGACGCCGCTTGCAAGGAACTAACCCGCTGCAAGCAGTCTGGGCATTTGGGCGTGCAGATCGGCAATCACGTTGGCGATACGAATCTGGATGATCCTGGGTTGGTGACGTTCTTGCATCACTGTGCGGACGAAGGGATGCCGGTCCTGGTGCATCCGTGGGACATGCTGGGCCAGCCCCGCATGCCGAATTACATGATGCCGTGGACCGTGGGCATGCCCGCCGAAACGCAACTGGGCATCGTGGCAATGATTCTGGGCGGCGCGTTCGACCGGCTGCCACAAAGCCTGCGCATTTGCTTCGCGCACGGGGGCGGAAGTTTTGCCTTTCTGCTCGGGCGTTTACAAAATGCATGGGAGCATCACGCCGTCGCGCATGGAAAGTGTGAACTGCCTCCGCGCGATTATCTGAATCGTTTTTATGTGGACTCCGCGGTCTTTGACCAGCGGGCGCTGGAATTTCTCGTCGATTCCATGAAACCGGAACACGTGATGCTGGGATCGGATTACCCATTTCCGCTGGGAGAGCACCGCGTCGGGGAATTGATCCGCAGCAGTCGGCTGAGTGCGCGGGCGAAAGCTCGGTTATTGGGAGAGAATGCGGCGGAGTTTCTGGGGTTCGCGGCCAGGCCGGATCAAACAGCCGACACCGCAGCAACAAACGAGCCGATGCAAGTGCACGGGGAGCAGCTCACGTACAGCTCGTACTTAAAAGTTCCTGAACTGCTGGAGTTGCAGCGCCCGCAATCCACGCCGCAGCACCACGATGAAATGCTGTTCATCATCGTCCATCAGACTTATGAATTGTGGTTCAAGGAACTGCTGCATGACGTCGATGCTGTGGTGGCGAATTTGAAAGGTGCGGGAGCGAATCCTCAATCCCACGATGAACCTTACGAAGCGGCGCGGCTGCTGCGGCGCTGCACCGAGATCACCCGCGTGCTGGTGGAGCAGTTCACGATTCTGGAGACCATGCTGCCGACTCATTTCCTGGCTTTTCGCGGAAAGCTGGAGCCTGCCAGCGGCTTTCAGTCGGAGCAGTTTCGCGAACTGGAATTCCTGTGCGGCCTGAAAGACGAGAAGATGCTTCGCTATCACCGGCCGACGCCGGAGGCTTACGCGCAATTGGAGCGCCGCTTGCGAGAGCCTTCCTTGCATGATGTTTTTTTTGAGGCGCTGCGCGCGCTGGGCAAGCTGCAAGTGAATGACGGCGCGACAGAGGGTGACCGGTTCGAAGCTCGCGCTCGTGCAGTGCTGTCGCTGTACCGCGATGAGCATCGGTACCGGCATTGGATCGACGTCTGCGAGCGGCTGACTGAATTCGACGAACTCGTGGTCAGCTGGCGCCTGCGCCACATCCAACTGGTGGAGCGCGTCATTGGAACTCGCATGGGGACTGGAGGCAGCGCGGGGGCTTCTTACCTCAAGCACACGCTGGACAAGAAATTCTTTCCCGAACTCTGGGAGGCTCGCACGCTGCTGACCCAGTAGGGTCCGGAAGTGGAAGCAACATGTTCTCGCGATGACGCGCAATCCTCAGACGATCACGCTGATTGGCGCCGGGCTGACTGGGCCGCTACTGGGGATGGAATTGGCGCGGCGCGGCTTTAAGGTCGACATCTACGAACGGCGGCCGGACATGCGGCGCGCCAAAATCAGCGCCGGGCGTTCGATCAATCTGGCAGTGTCAGCGCGCGGCATTCATGCACTGGATCGGGCAGGGCTGTGGGAAGCGATACAGAACATCGTCATCCCTATGAAGGGGAGGATGATGCATTCCATTTCTTCTGAGTTGACCTTCCAGCCCTACGGGAGGGCCGAGTGGGAGGTGATCAATTCCGTTTCCCGCGCCGACCTGAATATTTCGCTCATGAATGCTGCTGAAAGCCGTGGAGTAAAAATTTATTTTCAGCAACGCTGCACGGGAATCGATCTGAACACGGGACAACTCCGCATGCGCGACGAGCGGGATGGTACGGAGCGCTCGATCGACGCCGAAGTGGTGATCGGCTGTGATGGTTCCGCCTCTGCGATTCGCGGAGAGATGCTGAAGCTGAACCGCTTCAACTTCTCTCAGGAATATCTCGATTACGGCTATAAAGAGCTGACCGTCCCCGCCGGTCCCGGCGGGGAGCACGCGCTAAAGGCGCATGCTTTGCACATCTGGCCGCGCGGTAATTACATGTTGATCGCGTTGCCCAATGTGGATGGCACATTTGCCGGCATCTTGTTCCTGCCTTTCGAAGGTCAGGATAGCTTCGCGCAACTCACGTCGCCTGTCCCAGTGCGAGAGTTTTTTCAATTACGTTTCCCGGACGCATTTTCCCTGATGCCGCAACTGGAAGAAAGTTTCTTCGCCAATCCCACCGGCGCAATGGTGACCGTCAAATGCTCGCCCTGGCACTCGAGAGACAAGGCGCTTTTGCTGGGAGATGCAGCCCATGCCATCGTGCCGTTTTTCGGGCAGGGGATCAACTGCGGATTTGAGGACTGCACCGTTCTGCTGGAGCTGATTGAGGTCCACGCACCGGATTGGGAGCGCATCTTCCACGACTTTGAACTAGCTCGCAAGGCCAACACAGATGCCATCGCCGACATGGCCGTAGAAAATTTCATCGAAATGAGAGATCGGGTTGCCGATCCCCGTTTTCTTCTCCGCAAGAGAGTTGAGTTGGCGCTGGAGGCCAAGTACCCGCAGATCTTTGTACCCAAATACTCGATGGTGACGTTTCATCGGATTTCGTACGCCACGGCCAAGCGCCGTGCGGACATACAAGATCGAATCCTCACTGATCTTTGCGGCAGCCTGAATAGCGTCGACGAGTTGGACTGGCGAAAGGCCGACGAACTGATCAATGCCGAAGTCAGCCCACTGGAGATCGCTTGAGCACGCACCCGTATCAGCTTGGGGAGGAATTCGCCCGGCGGATGGATGCGCGAGGATTCTCTAGCGCAGTTGCGGCAGCGGTTCCACATTCCCAAGACGAAGAGTGGCGCGGAGGGCGTTTATCTGTGCGGACATTCGCTCGGTCTGCAGCCGAAGAACGCTGCTCAGTATGTGGAGCAGGAACTTCGTGACTGGGCCAACCTCGGCGTTGAGGGACACTTCGCGGGCAAGAATCCATGGCTGACGTATCACCGCTTATTGACTCAGCAAACGGCTGAGTTGGTTGGGGCTGAACCATCGGAAGTCGTCGTTATGAATTCGCTCACGGTAAATCTGCACCTGATGATGGTGTCGTTTTACCGGCCGACGGCGGATCGCCACAAGATATTAGTAGAGGGCGGGGCGTTTCCCTCTGACCAGTATGCAGTGAAATCGCAGATTCTGTTTCACGGTTTCGACCCGTCGTCATCGCTCGTCGAACTTCGCCCGCGCGCGGACGAGGCTTGCCTGCGCGACGAAGATATCCATGCGGCGATTGAGCGGGAAGGAAACTCCATCGCTCTCATTCTAATGGGAGGCGTGAACTACGTTACGGGGCAAGCTGTGGATATGGCGGCTGTGACCGAAGCTGGGCATAAGCAAGGATGCATCGTCGGCTTCGATCTCGCGCACGCCGTCGGCAATGTTCCGCTGCGGTTGCACGATTGGAATCCCGACTTCGCCGTCTGGTGCAACTATAAATACCTGAACGGCGGCCCAGGGTGCGTCGGCGGATGTTTCGTGCATCAGCGGCATGCAGGCGCCTGGGACGTTCCCCGTTTTGCCGGCTGGTGGGGACACGACGAGAAGACAAGATTTCGTATGGGACCGGAGTTCGATCCGATGGAGGGAGCGGAAGGTTGGCAGCTCAGTAATCCGCCGGTCCTGGCGCTTGCCGCGTTGCGCGCATCGCTCGACATCTTCTCCGAAGTTGGGATGGAACGATTACGGGCGAAAAGCATGGCGCTCACCGGCTACGCAGAATTTCTTTTTGGACAAAAGAGATCGTCCAAATTCTCCATTCTTACGCCAGACGAGCCCAGCCGAAGAGGAGCACAACTTTCGCTCCAACTTCCGCTACAGCGGCGCGAACTTTGCGATAGGTTGGCAGCGCAGGGAATCATCGGCGACTGGCGCGAGCCCAACATATTCCGCATCGCGCCCGTGCCGCTATACAACTCGTTCTACGATGTGTTTCGATTCGTAGAGCATTTCTCATCCCAAGTTGCCTGACTTCGCCTGCCACAACTAAGCACGTTTTCGCATTACCTCAGTAACTCTGCCTCGGTTGGACCAGAACCTACAATCGCATTATGGGGAGAGTTGCGTTCAAGAATGGACGCATCTGGGCGCTCGGGATTGCGGCCCTGGTGTGTGTCCACATCGCCGTATCAGTTTTGGCGAGACGCAGCTTCGCGCTGACCGCGTTCGGCGATATTCTTCAGAACCTGATTCTGCTCGCGGCAACCCTCGTATTTTTCACCAACTTCCGCCGCGCATCTCCCAAGAACCGTCTTTTCTGGGCGCTGATGACCATGGGACTCGGTTTGTGGCTTGCTTCCCAGGTCATGTGGACCTATTTCGAAGTCTACTTGCGCCAGGAAGCGCCCAATCCTTTCGTTGGCGATGTAATTCTGTTTCTACATATCGTGCCCATGATGGCCGCGCTGGCCATCTTGCCACATGTGCAGCACGACGACCACGGCATCCGCGTGGATACGCTCGATTTCACGCTCCTGCTGACCTGGTGGCTCTTCCTTTACTTGTTTGTCGTGATCCCGTGGCAATACGTGCATCCGGTGGAAACCACGTACGGCCGCAGTTTCGATCTGCTGTACGTGAGCGAAGAACTCGCGCTGGCCGCGGGCTTGCTGCTGGTCTGGCGGCGAAGCCGGGACGAATGGAGGACGATCTATTTTCATTTTTTTGCGGCAAGTCTGACCTACTGCGTGGCTTCGTTGATCGCGAGTGAGGCCATCGATCTGCACCTCTATTACACGGGAAGCGTCTTTGACGTGCCGCTGATCGCGTCGATGGCATGGTTTGTGCGCATTGGTTTTCTGGCGCGCGAAATGGAAACAGAAACTGTGGCGGAAGGACCGACGGCGCGCGGATTCGGAATCTGGAAAGCGCGGTTGGCAATGCTGGCATTTTTTATTACCCCATTGATGATTGCGTGGGCGGAATTTGGTGGCAATGTACCCCAGGCAGTTCGCACCTACCGTGTGCTGCTGACCGTCGCCGTCATGGTGGTGATGGGCGCTCTCGTATTCGTGAAGCAACATCTGCTCGATCAGGAACTGCTCAGCTTGCTGCGCTTGTCACGTCAAAATCTCGACGAAACCTGCCGCCTAAAAGACGAACTCGAAAATAAGGAACAGTCGCTGCGCTGGCACAGTCTCGAGCTGCAGCGCAAGAATCTTGAGTTGCAGGAGATTTCCTTCACCGATGTGCTAACGGGAGTATGGAACCGGCGCTACCTGGAGGAAATCCTTACGGCCGAAGCCGGACAGGTGCTGCGAAACTACCAGCGCGCAAGAGGTTCTGAGATTCGCAAGATGGACCATCGCGATCTGGTGTTCATCATGGTGGATGTGGACTTCTTCAAGCAGGTCAATGATCTTTACGGACATCCCGCCGGCGATCGCTTGCTGCAATTAGTCGCGCAGCGACTCTCTACGGTCGTTCGCAAGTCCGATGTGCTGGTGCGTTGGGGCGGCGAGGAATTTCTGATCATGAGCCGCTCGACTGATCCGTCGGGCACACCTGCGTTCTGCAGCCGCGTGCTCGAGGTTATGGCTTCCGAACCCTTTGACCTGGGCCACGGAATATCCGTGAGGAAAACCTGCTCGGTGGGCTGGGCTGCATATCCATGGTGCCGCCCGGCATTTGAGGCGATTTGTCCGGAAGAATCCATTGCCCTTGCGGATGCGGCCCTTTATATGGCGAAGGGCCTGGGAAGAAATCAGGGAATTGGCATCGTTCCGGCGGAAAATGCCCATGCTTCTCCGGAGCCGATCACTCTGATCGCGGCACGCGAAGGCAAACCGCCGCTTTGCCGACTGGTGAAAACTCCGTGTCCGGGGGCGACGTCGCGGAGTACGGTCGCCTTTGACCCGGCGGAAATCATTCCGGAGTAACCTGGCCCTATGTGCGCGACCGCACTATTGAGCTATTCTCCTCTTGCCTCGCTTGACCGATTGAAGCCGGGTTGCATACATTGAGTTGGCGGCTTACGGCCCCGAGGCATACCTGCTAATGAATGCAAAAACTCCCGTGAAGAAGACTGGACTTCATCAGAAAGCGCAGCTGATGTCCGCATCGGAAATTGAGCGTACGCTAGTGCGGCTCGCCTACGAAATCGTGGAAAAGAACGGCGGGGTCACGGGGCTAGGCCTGGTAGGGATTCGCCGCCGCGGCGTACCGCTCGCCGAACGACTTGGCAAGATCATCACTCGGATCGAGAATGCCAAAGTGCCCGTAGGAACACTGGACATCACGTTCTATCGGGACGACCTTTCCACCCTGGGCCCTAAGCCCGTGGTGCAGGAAAAAGAAATTGGATTCGACATCGAAGACAAGAACATCGTCCTGGTAGACGATGTTCTGTTCACGGGCCGGACGACGCGCGCCGCGCTGGATGCCTTGTTCTCGCATGGGCGGCCGCGGCGCGTGCAACTGTGCGTGTTGATTGACCGGGGTCATCGGGAAATTCCCGTCGAGGCAACATTCGTGGGTCGTAACGTACAAACAACCATGAATGAAGTGATCGAAGTAAAGTTGACGGAAGTTGATGATGCCGAAAAGGTTCTACTGATGGAAAGATAAGAAATCCGCGAATGCGAAAAACAAAAGGCCGATGGTCCGAGACCACCGGCCTTTGCTGTTGGTGAAGCTAAGCGATTCTGGCGCAAACTGCTTTGGTTTGCGTGTACAGGTTGAGAGCATCGTGGCCCATTTCGCGGCCCCAGCCGGATTGCTTGTAACCTCCGAACGGCAGCCCGGCATCGAAGATGTTGTAGCAGTTGATCCAGACAGTGCCCGCGCGAAGTTGCTCGGCCACAAGGTGCGCCTTGCCGATATCGCGCGTCCATACGGCGGCGGCAAGGCCGTAGTCGCTATCATTGGCGCGCGGGATGATCTCCTCGGGATCGGTGAACGGCATGGCCGTCACCACTGGTCCGAAGATTTCTTCCTGCACGACTTTCATGTCCTCGTTGGTGTTCACCAGAACCGTGGGCTCGACGAAGTACCCGCGATCGCCAGTTTTATGGCCACCGGCCGCGGCCTTAGCTCCCTCGGAGAAACCTGACTCGAGATAGCCGCACACTCGATTCAGTTGCTCCTCTGAAACCAGCGGACCCATTTGCGTATCAGGTTCGAGTCCGGAGCCCACTTTGATTTTCTTGGCATGTTGGGCCACACCCTCGACCACCTGATCGTAAACGGCTTTCTCCACATACAGCCGGGAACCAGCGCAGCAGCACTGCCCGTGGTTGAAGAAGATGGCGCTGGCTGCTCCGGGAATTGCGGTTTCAAGATCGGCGTCTTTGAAGACAACGTTAGGAGACTTCCCGCCCAGTTCCAGCGAGACTTTTTTCAGGTTGCCTGTTGCCGCATGTACGATCAGCTTTCCGACTTCCGTCGATCCGGTGAAGGCGACCTTGTCCACGTCGGGATGGGCGGCGAGAGCGGCTCCAGCGGTTTCGCCGTATCCGGGAACGATATTCACCACGCCTTCGGGGAATCCGGCTTCCAGGATGAGTTCGCCGAGACGCAACGCGGAGAGTGGAGTCTGCTCCGCAGGTTTCAACACGACCGTGCAGCCTGTTGCCAGCGCCGGCCCCAGCTTCCAGGCCGCCATCAGCAGCGGGAAATTCCATGGAATGATTTGTCCGACGACACCGACCGGTTCCCGCAGAGTGTAGGCGAGGTACTTCGCGCCGGGAGTATAGGGAACGGACAAAGGAATCGTATTGCCCTCAAGCTTGGTGGTCCAGCCCGCCATGTAGCGGAACATATCTACAGCGAGCGGGACATCCGCGGCTTTGGCAACGTTGAGCGGCTTGCCATTATCGAGGCTTTCGATGTACGCGAACTCCTCGGTATGCTGCTCGAGAAGATCGGCCAGCTTCCATATCAGGCGGCCGCGTTCGGACGCTGTCAGGCGACGCCATGTGCCATGATCGAAAGCTTTACGCGCGGCTCTTACAGCGAGATCGATGTCGGCGCGATCTCCTTCGGCGACTTGAGCCAGCACTTCGCCAGTTGCGGGATTGTAGCTGGGGAAAGTTTTTCCGGACGCGGCGTTGACCCACTGTCCGTTGATTAACATCTTTCGCGGCTTGTCGATGAACTCCGCCACTTGCGGATGAATGTGCGGGGAAACTGCGATGCCCATAGGTCCTCCTTGACCGAACAGATTTGCAAGGCAGAATGAAGCCGGGCGATATGAAGATTGGGCTATCGTAGTCCGGCTGCTGGGCAAAGTAAATGCCGGGCAGGCAAAAATGTTTGCATCAGCCGTGGTGCAATTTGCAGATAGCGCGCGCTACTCGCCGTAGGGAACCCAGATGTTTTTTACTTGCGTCGCGTGCTCCAGGAACCAGCGTCCCTCCGCAATTTTGGGATCGAACCAATCGATGATCCGGCCCTCGTTGGTCCAGACCTGCTTCAGGTTGCCGACGGACATGGCTTTAGCGGAAGCGACGAGCGTGTCGTCGCCGTAACACCAGATCGCGTCCACATCGTCGTGCTCGGCGAGAGTCTTCAATAATTGCGAAACATAGCCGGTCACGATGTTGATAGCGCCTGCGGGCATGTCGCTGGTATCGAAGAGCTGGTAAAGATCACCGGTGATGAGCGGATATTTCTCAGAAGGAACTGCCACGACCATATTGCCGAGCGCAAGCAGCGGCATCACGAGAGACAGGAATCCAAGCAGGGGCGCTTCGGCGGGACAGATTACGCCGACTGTCCCTAGGGCTTCGTTCATCGCGATCGCGATGTTGCGGAACGGAGGATTGTGTACGGCGCCATCGAATTTGTCGGCCCATGCGGCATAGGAGAAGATGCGCTCGATGCCTAGATCGACCTCTAGGGCAGCCTGCTTCGTTCCCACGGCAGTTGCCAGGCGCTGAATAATTTCCGCCCGCCTCAGGCCGAGATTCTCTGCGCAGTAATACAGCACCTGAGCTCGGTTATGCGCGGTGGCCTTCGCCCATCCTGCAGCTTTGCGCGCCGCTTCCACGGCATTGCGAATGTCTTTTCGATTCCCCAGCGGAGCTTCGCCGAGCAACTTTCCATCGGTAGAGCGTACTTCCATGCTATAGCCGGAATCCGGACGAGCCTGTTTGCCCCCGATATAAAGCTTGACCGTACGATCGATCGCCGGCGTGCTGGCCTGGGGCTGAGATGGTTCGAGTGGAGCAGGAGCGGCGCTGGTACTTAGCTTGGGAGCATGCTTAAGCCATTTCGGTTCCAGGTATTCGAGCAGGCCTTCTCGTCCGCCTTCACGGCCGTAACCGCTCTCGCGATATCCGCCGAATCCGCACGCCGCGTCGAACATATTCGTGCAGTTCACCCAGACCACTCCGGCTTTTATCTGCGCCGCCACATGAAGGGCCACGTTGATGCTTTCACTCCAGACGCAAGAAGCGAGTCCGTAGACGGTGTTGTTGGCCAGTTCGACAGCTTCATTCGGTGTGCGGAATGTCATGGCCGCGAGCACCGGACCAAAAATTTCCTGCTGCGCGACAATCGACGTGGGATGCACATTGCTGAGCAGGGTCGGGGGATAGTAGAGCCCGCGAGAGGGCAATGCGAGTTGCGGCTGCCAGCAATGGGCGCCCTCTGCAATCCCCTGCGCGACCATACTCTGAATGCGATCGAGTTGGACCTGGGCGACAATGGCCCCGATATCGATAGCCTTGTCGAGTGGCGGACCGATGCGCAACGTGCTCATGCGATCGCGAATCTTCGACAGCAGAGTATCCGCGATGCTCTCCTGCATGAGCAGCCGCGAGCCGGCGCAACATACTTGGCCCTGATTGAACCATATACCGTCCACCAGCCCTTCCACTGCGCTGTCGAGGTCAGCGTCCTCGAAGATGATGAAGGGAGATTTCCCTCCGAGTTCGAGTGACAGGCGTTTGTGAGTAGCCGCAGTGGCACCGCGGATCGCACGGCCAACTTCGGTTGAGCCGGTGAACGCGACCTTATCGACATCAGGATGTTTGACGAGCGCTTCACCGGTGGAACCTTCGCCAGTGACGATATTCACCACGCCCTTCGGAAGTCCGGATTCCTGGCAAAGTTCGGCGAAGGCTAGCGCCGTTAGCGGAGTGAACTCGGCGGGCTTCAGCACGACCGTGTTGCCCGTCGCCAGTGCGGGAGCGATTTTCCATGCCAACATCAGCAGTGGAAAGTTCCACGGAATTACCTGCCCGACAACTCCGCAGGGTTCATGATCGGGAAATTCCTCATCCAGCAACTGAGCCCATCCAGCGTGATAGTAAAAATGCCGGGCGACCAGCGGGATATCGATGTCGCGGCTTTCGCGAATGGGCTTGCCGTTATCCATGGTCTCCAGCACGGCGAGCAGCCGCGAATGTTTTTGAACCAGTCGCGCCAGCGCATAGAGGTATCGCGCCCGCATGTGGCAAGTGAGTGCCCGCCATTTGGGAGCGGCATCGCGCGCCGCTTTCACCGCGGCGTCAATGTCCGCCGATCCTCCCTGCGCCACTGTCGCCAGCTTCTCACCGCTGGAGGGATCAAATGTGTCGAAGTATTGTGCGCCCGCAGGTTCGCGCCACGCGCCATCAATGAAGAGCCCGAAGCGGCGGTTGTGACGATCGAGCCAGGTTGCCGCTTCCTTGGGATCCTCAGGGGCCGGGCCGTACTCCATGCTAGCGAATTTTTCGGCGATGCTCATTTGTGTTTACGCGATCGGATGCCGGTACTCCGCGGAGTATCGTCCTGTGACATGATGCTCCAATTGTCGTTCGATGTCGCCCAGTAATCCGCTGGCGCCGAAACGAAACATCTCCGCACGCAGCCACGAATCACCCAGTTCTTCCTTCATCATCGCGAGCCAGTCGATGGATTGTTTCGCGGTTCGAATGCCTCCTGCAGGCTTGAACCCCACTGCCATTCCCGTTCTCTGCGCATATTCACGAATCGCGCGCACCATCACCAGGCTGACCGGCAAAGTTGCATTCACGGATTCTTTGCCCGTTGAGGTCTTGATGAAATCGGCGCCCGCCATCATGGCTACGAAACTGGCGCGAGCCACATTCCGCAAAGTGAGTAAGTCGCCGGTTCCCAGAATCACCTTCATGTGAGCAGGCCCGCAGGCCTGTTTGAACGCTGCAATCTCGTCGTACAACGCCTGCCAGCGGCCACCGAAGACATGCCCGCGCGTGATCACGACATCGATTTCATGGGCGCCCGCTTCCACGGATCGGCGGATCTCGGTGACTCGTTCCGCCAGCGGCGACAGGCCCGCGGGGAATCCAGTAGAAACTGCTGCGACATGTATATCGCTGCCCTCCAGCGCCTGGAGCGCAGTTTCCACAAACGTGTGATACACGCAAATGGCAGCTACCTGGATTCCAAGTTGCTGGATGCCGAGTCTCTCCACGAGTTCCTGCTGAAGCGGGTGCCGCCCCTTGGCACATAAACGGCGCACTCGCTCTTCCGTGTCGTCTCCCGAGAGAGTGGTCAAATCCATGCACGTGATGGCTCGCAACAGCCAGGCCGCCTGCCATTCCTTTTTGACGGTGCGCCGCGAAACCTGGGACTGCGCGCGCCTTTCGACGGCGCTGGTATTCACGCGAATTTCCTGCACCCAGTTCAAATCCAGAGGAATACCGGAGTTGCGAATCAGAGCTTGTCCGTTGAGCGATGCGATTGCATGAGCACATTGTCCAGGAGGAATCTCGACCCGGTTCCCCGCGCCGCGAACGAGCCTTGAATGGATTTGATCACTCGACATCGTGATTGTGCCTGATCGTTCTGCGCCTGGATCAGCAGCGGACCCGCGCTGGGCTGCAATTGTACGGCAGGGCACCGACGCAATGCGAGATTATGCCGTAGCGATCAGATGCACGAGTTTGCAAGAAGAGCCAAAAAAACAACGAGGCCAGGGTTTACAATGGCGCACGACTTTCGTCCCAGTGCCCTACACCGGATATGCCCAAAGCAAAGCTTGCGCCGGACGTGCGGAAAAAGCTCGAAGCAGCCGCAGCCAAGGTGATGAAGAATGCCCACGCGCCATATTCGAATTTCCATGTGGGCTCCGCCGTGTTGCTCACGAACGGGAAGATCTATGCAGGGTGCAACGTGGAGAACGCTTCCTACGGCATGACCAACTGCGCCGAGCGAACGGCGATCTTCTCGGCAGTCGCTGAACTCGGACCCAAAATCGAAATCCAGGCCGTTGCCGTCACCAACGATAAAGGAGTGGCGTGCGCTCCATGCGGTGCTTGCCGGCAAGTGATCTATGAGTTCGGCCCGGATGCCACCGTTTTCTTTCAGGGCGCCAGCGGCCCGAAAGAGGCTCACATCACAGAACTCCTCCCGGAAGGATTCCGCCTCCAGTGAGCGAGCCGAAGTCCGCACACTCGGAATTCCGCGCCATCGACGTCATTCGCAAGAAACGGGATGGCATTGAACTTTCCCCGGCCGACATTGAGGGTCTGGTCAACGCCTATACGCGCGGCGACATTCCGGACTATCAAGTCTCTGCATGGCTGATGGCAGTGGTCCTGCGCGGGATGACACGGGCGGAGACAGCCGCCCTCACTGACGCAATGCTTCACTCCGGGGAGGTTCTGGATCTCTCGTCGCTGCTCGCGCGAAAAGTCGACAAGCATTCTACCGGCGGTGTGGGCGACAAGACCTCTCTTGTGCTCGCGCCTCTGGTAGCCGCGGCGGCAATCGCTGTCCCTATGATCAGCGGTCGTGGACTGGGCCACACCGGCGGCACGCTCGATAAGCTTGAGTCCATTCCGGGCTTCAACGTGAATTTGCAGGTCGCCGATTTCCGGCGAGTGCTCGAAGCCTGTGGCTGCGCCATGATCGGCCAGACTCCGGAAATTGCTCCCGCCGATCGCAAGCTCTACGCGTTGCGCGACGTGACCGGCACGGTGGAGAGTCCTTACCTGATCTGCGCCTCCATCATGAGCAAGAAACTCGCGGAGGGAATCGACGCGCTGGTGCTCGATGTGAAAACGGGATCGGGCGCATTCATGAAGAGCGAAAAAGATGCAGTCTTCCTGGCGGAACTCATGGTGGAAACGGGCGAGCGCATGGGCAAGCAGGTCGTCGCCCTGATCACGGACATGGATCAGCCGCTGGGCATGAACATCGGGAACGCGCTCGAGGTGGTAGAAGTTCTCGAAGTCTTGCGTGGTGGCGGGCCTGAGGATCTGAAAGAGCTGTGTCTCCACACTGCCGGTTGGATGTTGCATTTGGGAGGAGCGTCGAAGAGCGTCGCCGAAGGAAAGCAGCACAGTGAGCAGTTACTTTCTTCGGGGAAGGCGCTGGATAAATTCCGCCAGATGGTCGAATTGCAGGGAGGCGATGCGCAGGTCATTGATGATCCCAAGCGGCTCCCGCAGCCGCGAGGCAGCGTGGAAGTGGTCAGCGCGAAGAAGGGTTTCATTTCCAGCATGCAGTGCGAACAGATTGGGACCGCGTGCGTCATACTCGGCGGTGGACGCGAGCGGAAGGAAGACTCCGTCGATCCGGCGGTTGGGATCGTACTGCACAAAAAAGTTGGAGATGCCGTGGCCTCCGGCGAGCCGCTTGCCACGATCTGCTACAACAGCGACGAGCATCTCGACCGGGCGCGCCAGATGATCGCTGCAGCTTGCGTCATGGCCGATGAGGCACCCTCGACGAAACGGCCGCTGATTCACAGGGTCATTCAAAAATCGGGAGAGAAACGCTGAATGGGACGATTTACGGGTATTCTCGGGCTTCTCTCGATGCTGGCGCTGGCCTTTACTTTCTCCACGAACCGCCGTGCTATTCGGCTGAAGACGGTGGCGTGGGGACTTGGGCTGCAATTCGTCTTCGCAGTTTTTGTGTTGAAAATTAATGCCGGGCGCATCGCGTTTCAGAAAGCTGGAAACGCTGTCACAACGCTGCTGGGCTACGCGTACGCGGGATCGCATTTCGTCTTTGGGGATCTGGCCAAGCCCGGTTCGCAATTGGGCTACTTCGCATTTGGCGTGCTGCCGACCGTCATCTTTATCGCCGCATTCTTTGCTGTGCTCTATCACTTCGGCATCATGCAAATCATCATCCGCGTGTTTGCCTGGGTGATGACCCGCGTCATGGGCGCGAGCGGAGCCGAATCGCTCAACGTCGCCGCCAGCATCTTCATGGGACAAACGGAAGCGCCGCTGACCATCCGGCCGTTCCTGCCCGATCTGACCCGGTCGGAATTGATGACCGTGATGACAAGTGGCATGGCGCACGTTTCGGGCGGCATTATGGCTGCTTATATTGCATTTGGCATCGATCCCAAACATTTGCTCAGCGCCGTGATCATGACTGCTCCCGGCACGTTACTGATGGCCAAGATGCTCGTGCCCGAAACCGAGCAGGCCAAAACCGCTGGCGAAGTTGTAATGAGCGCCGAAGAGGAAAAAACAGAGAAGGAAGAAAATCTTCTCGGCGCCATCGCGCGGGGCACGACCGACGGTCTGCACCTGGCGCTCAATATTGCCGCCATGTTGATTTCGTTTCTTGCCTTGATCGCCCTGACCAATGGCATCATGGGTGGAATTCACAATCACATCCGGTATTTCCCGCACAGTCTGGAGCAGGTGTTTGGTTATGTCTTCTGGCCGATCGCGTGGGTCATTGGTATCCCGGCGCACGATTGCGCGGCTGTGGGAAATCTGCTCGGTATACGCATGGTCTTGAATGAACTGGTCGCTTTTTCCCAACTGGGAGATCAGAAGGCGCTGCTCGACCCGCGTACCGTCACCATCGCCACGTTCGCGCTGTGCGGATTCGCCAACCTCAGTTCGATTGGAATTCAGATCGGCGGCATCGGTGCGCTGGCGCCGAATAAAAGGGGCGAACTGGCGCGTCTTGGCTTTCGCGCCATGATTGCGGGGACCATGGCCAATTTGATGTCGGCGTCTATTGCCGGCATGCTGCTCTGATTACCTGATTCGACATTTAAACAAAGGACTCCATCCGTGAAACGCTGCTCTGTGCTGTCCGCTGTGCTCCTAGCAATGCTCTCGTTTCCCCTCGCCCAAGCAAATACGCAGACTCCACAAAGAGTGATCATCGATACCGATCCCGGCGTCGATGATGCGTTCGCAATTCTGCTCGCGCTCAACTCTCCGGAACTGAAAGTCGAGGCGCTCACCGTTGTTCCAGGAAACGTGGATGGGCGGCAGGGTCTAGAGAACGCCCTGAAGATCGTGTCTCTGGCCGGCCGCTGCGACGTCATGGTAGCTGGCGGTGCGCAGCACCCTCTCAATCAGAAACTGATTACGGCTCAATACTGGCATGGGCCGAATGGACTCGCCGGCGTGGAACTGCCTGCCTCCAAATGCAAGGCGGATTCGCGTTTCGGTCCCGACCTCATCATCGAATTGGTTCATAAGTATCCGCACGAGATTACGCTGATTCCAGTTGGCCCTCTGACCAACATTGCGCTGGCGGTCTCCAAAGATCCCTCGATCGTGCCGCTGGTGAAAAATATCGTGATCATGGGCGGATCGATTACCGGCGGCAACGTGAACGGGGCGGCGGAGGCAAACATCTATAACGATCCTGAAGCTGCCGCGATCGTGTTCAATGCCGGATGGATGGTTACAATGATCGGCTCCGATGTCGGGGAACGTACCTTGATGACGCGGAAAGATATCGCGCAGCTGCAGGCGGCGCGCGGGCCGGAGAGCGACTTCGTTGCGAAGCTCGCGGATTTCTATCTGACGCGCTCAGAGAAGAGCGGATACCAGGGCGCCGCGATGTACGATCCGCTTGCGGTCGCGACGGCCATTGACCCCGGTCTGGTCACGCTCAAAGACATGCACGTCGATGTGGAAACGAGAGGGGAATTCACACGCGGTGAGACTGTCGCCAACCGCATGGGCTCAGATGAAAACAACGTACTGCATGGGGATCATTACGAAATCGACGGCGTCATCGACTTGAAGCCGAACGCGCGGGTGTGCCTGGCCTCGGATGCGGATCGCTTTTTGAAACTGTTCACCAGCCGGATCAAGGGAAAGTAGACAGTTCATCCATTGGCGCGGGCCACCAGCAGAATGGCTAGCCCGTAGAACACGAACATGAGGGCAAGGTAAATTCTGGCGCGAGATCCAGAGCCCGCAAATTCCTTCCAGGCGAAAACTCCCCATAATGCGGCGACCATGGGCGCGGATTGGCCAATGGCGTAGGAAATGGCTTGCCCCGTAAGTTTGCCGGCGGTGAGGCTGAAGACTGTGCCCGTGCCCCAGATTGCGCCACCCAAAAGCCCCAGCAGATGGCCAGAAGGCGAGCCGCGAAAAAATCCTCCAAGACTCACCGGTTCTCCTACAAGGGGATGCTTCATGAAATACAGATTCCAGATAAAACATGAAAGCAAAGCGCCGAGCGTGAGAAACACCGCCGCGCTGTAGGGACTAAGTGAGTTGCCGCGCGTCATCGCGTAAGTCATGAATGGGTTCCACAAACCCATGAGAACTCCTGACACGACGCACGTGATCAAACTTTTCCTGGACAAATTGCGGCTTGTGCTCGGCAGGCTGCCGTAGGCTTTGCCATCAAGGATTACTGCGACCAGCGCACACACAACGCCAATGCCCAGGAATGCCGGATTGCCTTTCTGCTCGAGCGAATAGCTCAAGAGCACGCCGACCACAAGAGCAATTCCGATGGTAATCGGGAACGCAATCGCAAGTCCAGCCATGTCGATGGCGGCGACCAGCAGCAGGTTGGCAAGGTTGAAGATGGCGCCGCCGATGAGGGTCGAGACGATGTTCGACTTATCGGCGGATTGTATATTGTTTACGAAACTGGAAGAGTCGTGGCCGCTGCTCCCCATGGTGAACGCGAGAATGAGCGAGATCAAAAAAATGCCAATCGCATAATCCCAGTAGAAAAGTTCGAACCGGTAGTTCTTCACCCCTTTGAAGGTGTTGGCCCACGACCCCCAACAGACTGCGGCGGTAATCATCATGACCAGAGCGATGCCGAAAGTTTCCGGTGTGAACATGCGGTCTCCGTTGGAAAACGTGTAACTCTACACTGCTTTTCAGCGGCCTACAAGCAACATTGCTTCTGCTATTCTTACGCGCGTGTCGCGCACCTTCCTCATCGATACCGACACCGCCTCGGATGACGCGGTCGCCTTGATCATGGCTCTGCGCGCGCCTGACGTACGCGTTGCTGCGATCACGGCCGTGGCCGGCAATGTAGATGTGCAACAAGCAACGCGCAATGCTCTGTATACGGTCGAACTTTGCGGAGCCGACGTCCCGGTGTACTCGGGCGCCGCCAAGCCGCTGGTCCGCGTCCATCAGAACGCCACCTGGTTTCATGGACGCGATGGGTTGGGCAATCACAATTACCCGGCTGCGAAGCGGAGTTGTCAGCCGAATCACGCTGTCGATGCGATCATCGACACCATCCAAGCGAATCCCGGGCTGATCCTAGTCACGTTAGGACCGTTAACCAATGTCGCTCTTGCGGTCTCCCGAAATCCCAGCATGCTGTCGATGGTCAGCCGCTGTGTCGTGATGGGCGGAGCGCCGTGCTGCGAGGGCAATGTCACGCCGGCTGCCGAGTACAACATCTGGGTGGACCCGGAGGCCGCCAGTATCGTGATGCGCAGCGGGCTGCGGCTGGAGTTGATCGGATGGCATCTCTGCCGCGGAGAAGCAGTGTTGGGCGGCGACGACATCGCTTATGTTCAATCCCTCAAAAGCAAACTTGCTCAGTTCGCTATCGAATGCAACAGTCATGCGCGGAAGGCATACAAAACGCAAACCTGTGAAGATGGAATCTGCCTGCCAGATCCGGTTGCAATGTGCATTGCGCTGGACCCTAGCGTAGGAACGAGCTGGAGCGAGCATTACGTCGAAATCGAGACGCAAAGCGAGCTCACGCGCGGCATGACCGTTGTAGACCGGCTGAATGTCGCGGAAGATGAGCGCAACCGGCAGACCTGGCACGCTGCGATCAGCGGCGGGCACAAAGCCAAAGTCTGTTGGACTATCGACAATCAACGTTGGAAGCAGGCTCTCTACAAAGCGCTGGGCTAATCTTCATCCGTTGACTTGTGCGTAAGTGGAGCGCCGCAGGAATTGCCCCTGTCCGGCGCGCCCCATAAACTTGTCGCCCTCGATCACGACTTTGCCGCGCGACAGAACCACATCGGGCATCCCCGTCACCTGAATTCCTTCGAACATGGAATAGTCCACTCGCATGTGGTGCGTGCTGGCGCTGATCGTGTGTTTGCGGCTGGGATCGAAAATCACGAGATCGGCATCGCTGCCCACTGCGATGGTCCCCTTTCGCGGATACAGTCCGAAAAGTTTCGCCGGGGTGGTGGAGACGAGTTCCACAAATCGGTTCACGCTGAATCGGCCGCCGGCCACGCCCCCGGAGTAGATCAGGCTCATGCGATGCTCGACCCCCGGACCGCCATTCGGGATTTTCGTGAAGTCGTCCTTGCCCAATTCTTTTTGTTCCTTGAAGCAGAATGGACAATGATCGGTGGAGACTACCTGAAGATGATCGCGCTTCAGACCGTTCCAGAGTTTTTCCTGGTGCCATTTCTCCCGCAGCGGCGGAGTGAAAACGTATTTCGCTCCTTCGAATCCGGGTGCGTCAAAATTTTCGAGCGAAAGGTAAAGATATTGTGGGCAGGTCTCGGCATAAACCGGGAGCCCGCGGTCCCGTGCTTCCCGGACTTTCTCCAGCGCCTCATTGCAACTGAGGTGCACGATATAAATGGGCGCTCCGGCCATTTCCGCCAGCGCGATCGCGCGGGCCGTAGCTTCGGCCTCGGCCGTTGTGGGCCGTGTCAGCGCGTGATATTTAGGAGCCCTTTTCCCCTCAGCCAGCGCCTGCTGCACGATGACGTCAATGGCGCTGCCATTTTCCGCGTGCATGCAGACCAGTCCGCCGTTTTGTGAGGTCCTCTGCAGCGCTTTGAAGATGCTGGCGTCATCGAGCATGAACACGCCGGGATACGCCATGAACAGCTTGAAACTGGTGACGCCTTCGCGAACCAGATCATTCATTTCGGAAAGCTGGCCACTGGAAATGTCGGTGACGATGCAGTGAAACGCATAGTCGCACACAGCCTTGCTGGAAGCCTTGGTCATCCACGTATCGAACGCCTGCCGCAGTGGCTGGCCTTTGTACTGAATTGCGAAATCGATGAGCGTTGTGGTGCCGCCAAACGCCGCAGCGCGGGTGCCGGTTTCAAAATCATCAGCGCTGGTCGTGCCTCCGAATGGCATGTCGAGGTGAGTGTGAACGTCGATGCCTCCGGGCAACACCAACTTTCCCGAGGCATCCAATACCTGCCGCACATTCTCGACCGGCAGATCCCTGCCGATCGCCGCAATTTTGCCGTCCACAAGAGCTACGTCAGCAACGTACGAATCGGTTGCGGTGACCACGGTTCCATTGCGAATCATCGCGTCGAAATGCATCGAAACCTCCATCCGGAAGCAGCAGAGAACTATGCTACACTGCCGCACTTTAGTTCTTCACCAGCAGTTGTCCGTGCAAAAAGAAGGGACCAGCCATGCAATTCGGTATCACGATCAAGCCAGACATTTCGGTCGAGCGCATCGTCGGCTTAACGCGAGAAGCCGAGAGCGTGGGATTTGAATACGGCTGGATCTTCGATTCGCACGTTCTGTGGAAAGAGCCGTACCCGCTGCTCACGCTGATGGCTGGCAATACGAAGCGGATGAGGTTGGGAACATGCGTGACCAATCCTGCAACGCGCGATCTCACCGTGACTGCCAGCTTGTTCGCGACACTCAACCTGATTTCTTGCGGACGCATGGAACTCGGCATTGGCCGCGGGGACAGTTCCCGGCGCGTGCTGGGGAAAAAGCCGGTGAGTTGGTCCCAACTGGAAACGGCGGTGAAAGAGTTTCGCGATCTCACTTCCGGCAGGGAAGTGGAGCACGATGGGCAGGTCACGCGGCTTACGTGGGCCAAGGATGCGCCGCGGGTCTGGATCGCGGGTTATGGGCCGAAGGTGCTGCACATGGCCGGACGAGTCGCGGACGGCATCATTCTTCAGTTCGCCGATCCCGCTTTGATCGATTGGTGTTTGGGATTCGTCCGAGAAGGCGCACGCGCGGCGGGGCGCGATGCCAGCAAGATCGAAGTGATGGCGGCGGCTCCGGTGTGGGTGTCCGATGATTTGAGCGTTGGCCGCGAACGTGTGCGCTGGTTCCCCGCATTGGTTTCAAACCACGTGATGGATTTGATTCGACAATACAAACCCGAAGATCTGCCTCCCGCTTTGACTTCGTACGTGCAAGATCGCGGGCACTATGATTATCAGCATCATTGCGAGGTGGAGAGCGACAACGCCAACTTCGTTGCTGACGAAGTGGTAGACCGCTTTTGCCTTCTGGGGAATGCTGAGGCTCATCACAAAAAGCTTCGTGAGTTGGCGGCTGTGGGTGTGACTCAGTTCAACATTTACCTGATGTGTGGAGACGAAGAGCAGACGTTAGAGATCTACGGAAAAGAAATTCTGCCCCACTACCAGGCGGTCGCGAAGTGAGCCGAGGCTTGATCAAGCGGCCTCGATCGGGACGTTGTCCGCTGCAGACGTCGTAACCATCAGGATGTAGTAGGCGAGGAATGAGACAGCGAATCCGACGAACCAGGAGTAATCATAGAGCGCTCGCATCGCGGGAATGGCCAATCCCATCAGCGCGGTGCCCGCTCCCAACGCGAGTGCAATGACAGCACGCCAGTTGAATCCGCGCGAATATTCATAGGCTCCTGCCCGCAGATAGAGATCGTCGAGCAGCAGCACACGGCGACGGACGATGAAGTAGTCGCAGATCATGATGCCGGCCACCGGTCCCAGGAACGCAGCATAACCGCCCAGCCATCCCAGGATGAACGTCTTGTAATTCGACAGCAGTTTCCAGGGCATCAGCGCAATTCCCATAAAGCAGGTGATCACGCCTCCGGTGCGGAAAGTGATTTTTCTTGGCCAAAGATTGGAAAAGTCATTTGCCGGCGACACAACATTCGCGCCAATGTTCACGTTGAGTGTGGCCAGCACAATGGCCAGCAGCGAGATCACGACTGCAACGGGCGAGTGGAAACGGCTGAGGAGTTGTACGGGATCCCAGATCGCTGTGCCATAGATCACCACCGTGGCTGAGGTCACAACAATTCCTACGAATGCATAAAGAGTCATGGTGGTCGGCAGCGCAAGTGCCTGCCCGATCATTTGTTCGCGCTGATTGCGAGCGAATCGCGTGAAGTCGGGAATATTCAGTGAGACGGTCGCCCAGAATCCGACTGTGCCATTCAGTGCAGGAACCAGGAACTTCAGAAAATCAGGGAAGCTCTGGAAACGCGAAGGCACCGAGAGCATCGGGCCGAAACCGCCGGCGTTGTGATAGGCCCAGCCCAGCAAAACCAGCCCAACGCCGAGCAGAACGGGCGCGCTGATCCCCTGGAGAATACGGATGTATTCAATACCTTTCAGCACCACCGCCAGATTGATCAGCCAGAACACGAGGAAGCAAATCGCGGTTCCGTGAGGAAAATTTTTCCATGTTGGCGTGAGCGTGGCCAGCAGGGTGCTGATGGCTTCACCGCCGATCCACGCCTGAATTCCGAACCATCCGCAAGCCACCAAGGCACGCAGAACAGCGGCGACATTTGCGCCCAAGACTCCAAAAGAGGCGCGCGCCAACACCGGAAAGGGAATTCCATACTTTGCCCCCGGATGCGAGTTCAGCAGCATCGGACCCAGCACAATCACGTTCCCAAGAAAGATCGTGGCCACCGCCTGCTTCCAATCCATTCCTCCCTGGATCAGGCTGGCCGCCAGCATGTAGGTGAGAATGTTCACCGACATCGAAATCCAAAGCGCAGCAAAGTTGTACGTGCCCCAGTGCCGTTTCTCAGCGGGGGCCGGAGCAAGATCGTGGTTATAAAGAGGACTGGACTCGACGCGAGAACTGAGTTGAGCTGGAGTGGTCATGAGTTTCTCGATCACATCGCAGTAGGCAGGGATCGCGGCGGATCAATCCGCGGCTGCCGAACTCACGCTTTGAGTGGTTAAAGCGCCGTAAGTCTCGGGCCGGCGGTCCCGGAAAAACTGCCAGACCTTCCGCACTTCTGTGATCATCTCGAGGTCAAGATCCGCAACTACGACTTCATCTTTGTTGCGGCTGGCCTGCGCGATGATCTTGCCCCGCGGATTGCAGAAGTAACTCTTTCCATAGAACTCGCCAATGTTCCACGGCTTTTCTCTCCCGACACGGTTGATCGCCCCTACGAAGTATCCATTGGCCACCGCATGAGCAGGTTGCTCGAGTTCCCAGAGGTACTCGGAGAGACCGGCGACTGTCGCCGAAGGATTGAAGACGATCTCCGCTCCATTGAGCCCCAGGCAGCGCGCGCCCTCGGGAAAGTGACGGTCGTAGCAGATGTACACGCCGACCTTGGCGTACTTGGTTTGGAACACGGGATATCCCAGATCGCCGGGAGTGAAATAGAACTTCTCCCAAAACCCGGGATGGCAGTGAGGGAGATGATGCTTGCGATATTTCCCCAGATAGCGGCCGTCGGCGTCAATGACTGCCGCAGTGTTGAAGTACACGCCCGCCATGTGTTCTTCGTACACGGGAACGACCATCACCATCTTGTATTTGGCTGCGAGCTTCTGCATGAGTTGAGTGGTCGGGCCGTCGGGGACGCGTTCCGTCAGTTCGTACCAGCGCGCATTCTGCTCGGCGCAGAAGTACGGGCCATAAAAGAGTTCCTGCAGGCATAGAATTTGCGCCTTCTTGCGCGCCGCCTGCTCGATCATCTTCAGGTGCTTGTCGATCATGGCTTTGCGAATCTGTTGGAGAGGGCGAGTCGTGTTCAGCGCGTTGCTCGCCTGGATCAGGGCGCAGCGGACGTTGCGGGGCATGGGGACCTCCAACTTCAACTTCGAGAGACGAAATATAGCAGAACTGGATCGTCCCGGTCCGGCTCCAGTTGCCGTTTGACACACTGCCGCATGCTGAATAGACTCGGCCTTCCTGTGTGACGGGGAGTGATGAACATCATGGCGAAACGTCCTCGCATTGCAGTAGTCGGGAGCGCGAACATTGACCTGACGACGTTTGCGGAGCGTTTCCCTAAGCCGGGGGAAACCATCTTCGGTCAGAGTTTCAATCTCGGCTTCGGTGGGAAGGGAGCCAATCAGGCAGTAGCCGCTCGTCTCTGTGGTGCCGACGTATTCATGGTGGCCCGAGTGGGCAGCGATCTGTTCGGCCCCGCCACGATCGAAAACTTCCGCAAGCAGGGAATCGACGCAACCTACGTTAAGCAAGTCGAGGGAGTATCCAGCGGGGTCGCGCCAATTTTCGTGGAGCCCAGCGGACAAAATCGAATCCTTGTAGTCAAAGGCGCAAACGACGAGATCAAGCCGGCGGATGTCGATGCCGCCGCAGACATGCTCAAATCCGCGGATTGCATCGTGTTGCAGTTCGAAATACCCGTTGAGACGGTGTATTACACGATTGCATTTGCCCGAAAGCATGGCATCCGTTGCATTCTCAATCCCGCACCTGCGCAAGCCGTCGACATGGCAGCGCTCGAAGAACTCGACTACTTCGTTCCCAACGAACATGAAGCGGAGACGATTACGGGCGCTCCGGTGAAGACCGTCGAGGATGCCAGAATTTGTGCCGGGAAATTGCTGGCCGGCGGCATTCGCCGGGTAATTATCACCTTGGGCGCAAACGGAGCGCTTCTTGCCGGCCGCGAGGGAACTCAGCACGTCGCGGCGTTCCCGGTGAACTGCATCGACAGCACCGGCGCCGGCGACGCTTTCATCGGCAGCTTCGCTGTTTTCCTGGGCGAAGGAATCCCGGAGAAGGAAGCGGTTCGCCGCGCCAATCTGTACGCTGGATTGTCAACGACCGGGGTTGGCACCCAGAAATCTTTTTACGATCGGGCGCGCTTCGATGCGGAGTGGGCAAAACGGGGATAGCTCCTTCTTCGCGACGAGTTCGTTTCGCACTCCATCAGCGCTGCGCGCCATCTGAGCGCATGAATCTTTGGCACTCCACCCGGTCATCCATAGAGATTGTTTCCCTACATTTTTCTTGATGCGTGAGTGTCAAAAAATCACTGCTTGATTCCTTGTACGTGACAGAAAATTCTTGACTTACGCCTAACGGCCAATTTATAAGGCCAGTCTGCGGTCGAGTAGACCTCCGCCTTGGGGAAGGGGAGAGTCCTTCTGCTTTTGGGGTAGACCGCCGAAAGGGGTTCATGCATGTCGAGCAAGAGGACAACCCTCGCGGTGTATTGTTGTGCGCTGGTGAGCCTGTTGAGCCCGGTTCTGTATGGCCAGGCGACCGGAAGTTTCTCGGGGACAGTCTCGGACAATGCGGGCGCCGTCATTTCGGGCGCCAATGTGAGGGTCACCTCTGAGGGCACCGGCCTGACGCGGGAAACTAAGACGGACGATTCCGGACACTACCTCATTCCTTTGCTGCCGGTTTCGTTCTACACGATCCAGGTACAAGCCCCGGGATTCGGCTCGGTGGAGCAAAAACAGATCCGCCTGCAAGTCGATGAGCAGCGAGAGCTGAATTTCAACCTCAAGCCCGCTGCGGTGAGTACGAGTGTGGAAGTGAACGCCACTGAGGTCGCGGTAGAGACCTCGAACCCCAGTTTAGGACAGGTAATTACTTCGGAAGAAGTTGCGGAACTCCCGTTGAATGGACGCAACTTCGTGCAGTTAGCAACGCTGACGCCTGGGACAACTCAATCCACGAATCCGAATAGTTTCTTTACAAGGTCGGCCAGCAGTGAAGCGGCCACTCGTGGCGCGTTCTCGCTGTCCGTCGGTGGTTCGCGTGAACAGAGTACGAACTGGCTGCTCGATGGCAACGACAATAACCAGCTGGATGAAGGCGGAATTGCAATTTTCCCCGACATCGATGCCATCCAGGAATTCAAGGTACTGACCTACAACTACTCCGCCGAATATGGTGAGCGCGCGGGGCCTACGGTTCTGGTCACGACCAAGTCCGGGAGCAATCAGTTTCATGGCTCATTGTTCGAATTTTTTCGCAACACCAAGCTGGATGCGCGCAGCTATTTCGCCACGTCGACAGAGAAGTTCAACCTGAATCAATTTGGGGGTTCTTTCGGTGGTCCGATCAAGAAAGATAAGACGTTTTTCTTCGTAGATTATCAGGCCAAGATGCAGCGCCAGGGAGTACCGTTCACTGGCTTTGTTCCGACAACCGGCATGACGACGCCGGATGCGAATGGGAATTATGACTTCAGCGGCGCTCCGACGCTGCCCGGTCTCGGCGGGTTTCTTACCAATCCTTTCTCAGGCTCTCCTTTCCAGTGTCAGCCGGGCACATCAAATCCTGAGCCCGTGTTGCGGGGACGGAAGTCAGACGCCCGGCCAAGATTGCAACATCATCCCGGCCGGTGTCGTAAATCCAGTAGGCGCGAAAGTACTGCAGCTTTACCCCACACCAAACGCGAACGGGGCCGGTTTCAACTACATCAATGAGCCCGTCCGCAAACTGAATCAGGGCACATGGGACATTCGGCTGGACCACAACATCTCCAGCAGCGACTCGATCTTTGCCCGGTTCAGCTACGATCAGGCCACCAACTTTGTCCCAGGTGGATCGCCCACATGGTCGGAACAAAATGCCTTCGGAAGCAATCAGTACATTGATAATCACGGTCGCAACGCAGCTATCTCGGAAACGCACGTTTTCTCCCCTAGGACAATCAACCAGCTGAACCTCGGCTACAATCGAATTTTCAACCACATCTTATCGTTCGGCACCGGTTCTTGTGAGGCGGCTCTCATCGGGATTCCCGGCGCAGATCTGGGAGCGAAGTGTGATCCCATCACCGGATACCCAGCGAGTTTGAACCAGTCCAACAAGGACTGCATCAGCTGCGGCATGACCTCCTTTCTCATGTCCAACTACTTCTCGGTCGGGGATCGCGGCTATGCGCCCTATCAGGGGGGAACCAACGTCTATTCCGTTTCCGATACCCTCGACCTGATTCGCGGGAGACACAATATTCGTTTCGGCGCCACCTTCCGGGCAAACCAGATGAACGTAAGAAACAATGCGTTTCAGGACGGGTTTGTCGTCGAGAATGCCGGGCTGACGGGCGATGACGCTGCGGACTTGCTGCTGGGCGGGACCGGCATTTTCGCCGCCCATGACCAGACGTTCCTGGGAGGAACTGTCGGTCGCCGCTGGAAGCTGTTCCGTCCCTTCGTGCAGGACGATTGGCGGGTTACCAACAATCTGACCGTCAACGTTGGAGTTGCCTGGGCACTGGCTACCCCAGAAACCGAGGTGCAGAATCGGCAAGCGAACTTCGACATTCAGACTCTGAAATGGTACGTCCCAAAAGGAAGCCCGACATTGGCGAACTGCGCGATCTGCGTGCCAACAGATGGCCGGGCAGGAATTCAATTCGACAAAACCGCAATCGAGCCGCGGATCGGATTGGCCTGGAAGCCTATGGGTAGTGATAAGACCGTAATCCGTGCTGGTTATGGAATTCTTCACGATTCCTCTTGGAACCAGGGAGGACAGGGCCTGTGGCAAAACCCGCCCTACTATGCTGAGGTGGATCCCTGCCCAAGCGATTTCTGTCTTGGCTACCAGAGCGCATTCGGGTCGCTCTCGGGAGGGTTTCTGGTTGACCCATCCCCTTCAAGCACTCCAGTCGCCGGGGGCGCCGTTCTGTCCGCTCCCGTCAATCCTGCCAGTTACACCGGAACTATTCAATCGATGAACCGCAATTTCCGGCAAGGAATGGTTCAGCAATACAATCTCAACGTTGAGCGCCAGTTGCCCGGAAATGTTGTGCTGACGGCAGGCTACGCTGGTACTGCGCAGCACACATATTCTCGTTGGGCAATCGAACGAGAACTTATCATCTCCGAGCGCATGCGGAGTAGTGCCAGGCTACACGATTGGATGTGGGTTTCCATCTTTCCCTTATGCGGCACCGTTTCAGTCGGTCAATGCCAATAACAGCGTGGGACGTGCCCGCTACAATTCACTCGAGATCAAGGGGGAAACCAAGAGCACACGTCACGGCCTCTATGCGTTGCTTGGCTACACCTGGTCGCGCACGTTCGACTCTGGTATGCCGGATGGACTCGGCACGAATCCCGGCGCCATCTACTACCCGCTGCCAGGCTATAAGAAGCTGGATTGGGGATTGTCGCAGCTAAACCTGAACGATAATTTCACCGCAAGCATTCTGTACGATTTGCCATTTGGGAAGGGGAAGCACTTCGGCAGCAATTGGAATGGCGCCACGAACGCCATTTTTGGCAGTTGGTCTGTGAACGCCATCGTGCACGCCACATCGGGGTTCCCCCTGTTCGTAGTGGATAGCGGCGATGGGTCTGGAGTGTTCTTCTCCTACAACGGAGGCACGTACCAGCGTCCAAATCAAGTCGGTGATCCAAATAGGGCGGGGCCGGTCGCAGGCAATCCCGGTTGCGTCGGGCCCAGTCAGATCCACACAATTCAGAACTGGTTTAACCCGTGTGCGTTTATGCAGGCGCCCGCTGGGGAACTCGGTACCGCAGCCCGTGCTCCTGTCTATGGTCCACGGTTCGTGAACACGGATTTCTCCGTCATCAAAGACTTTCCGCTTTCGTTCCGCGAAGGCATGAGTCTCCAGTTCCAGGCCGAGTTCTTCAACCTGTTCAACCATCCCCAGTTCTATATGGGCGGAGCGGGAGGCAGCGGACAGCAAGACATCAATGCTTCCAGTTCGTTTGGGGTAATCACAAACACGGTAAACAATGCACGTTTGATTCAGTTTGCCTTGAGCGTGAGGTTCTAAGAGGCGACTGCGCACCAAGTGCTGGGCAGACCAGGAATCTGGTCTGCCCTGATTTTTTTAATCCGGAGAGCAATGCATAAGAGCAAGCTAGTTCTGATTGGCTGGATTCTGTTTGCCGCCGCAACCTGCGCGTTGGCCCAGGCTCGCCGCAAGATCATCATCAACGAAGACTGTTCGGGACCGGGCGGCAGCAACATGCAGACTTTGCTGATGCTCATCCAATCGCCGCAAGTGGAGGTTCTGGGGATTACGGTGGTGAGCGGGGATCAATGGCGCGAGGAAGAAATCGCGCATACGCTGCGTCTGCTGGAAATTATCGGGCGCAGCGATATTCCGGTTGTGCCCGGCGCTGAATTCCCGCTGGTGCGTACTCGCGAGGAGGCGCAATTCTGGCAGCAACGTTACGGTAAGGTTGCGTATGCGGGAGCCTGGGATGAGCGCTGGTGGCACGAAGCTTCGGTGGTCCCGCCTCTACCGGAGGGCCAGCCGACCACCAAGCGAGCGGACGAAGATGCCGCGCATTTTCTGATTCGGATGGTGCACAAGTATCCGCACGAGGTAACGATTTACGAGGGCGGCCCCATGACCAACCTGGCGCTCGCCATTTCGCTGGACCCGCATTTCCCTGAACTGGCGCAAGAATTAGTCTTCATGGGAGGAGGACTCGCTCCCGAAAGCGACAGTCCAGAGTTTGCGAACAATCCCCGCCATGAATTCAATTTCTGGTTCGACCCGGAAGCGGCAAAGATCGTCTTGCGCGCCTCCTGGAAGAAGATCGTCTGCACTCCTACAGACGTCTCCGTCAAAGCCAAGATGTCGGCGGCGCTGGTGAAACAGATTGAAACGGCAGGCACCCCGGTGGCCCGCTACATTGCGAAATTCGCCATGCTCACTCCCGGCGCGGACATTATGTGGGACGAAATCACGGCCGCGGCCTGGCTCGATCCCAGCATCATCACGCGTAGCGAGACGCGCTACATGAGCGTGGATGTCGATCATGGAGCAGCCTACGGCAACACGCTTACGTGGGACGTGAACGATCCCTTGCATCCCAAGGCTCAGAAAGTTGAAATTCAATTCGATCTGGACGCGCAGAAGTTCTACCGCATGTTCACCAACCTCATGACCGCCCCTACGCCGCACTAGTGCATGGGCGTTGGCGCTGTGCTCCCGGAGGGCATACAATACTCTTTGCGGTAATTCTCGACATGTCTCCCATCCCGGACGATCTCACCACAGTAAAAGACGACATGGTTGCCTTCATCGAAGGCCATGGCATGCGCCGGTTCCACGGCTATGTGGACTACGAAGAGGTGCAATGCATCATGTGGGAGATGGGAGACAATCCCGATGGCTGGAAGGATTTTGTCGAACTGGCCAAAGCCGCGGGCGCTCCCTTCCTCACCATGCACTCCTGGGCTCTGACGGTGGAGGAACTGGATGACATGGTCCATCGCCTGAGCGACTCCGAGTTCACCGACAGCGACGATGTGGACGATGCCCGCTGGCTCCGCGCTCACCTGGGCAAAGTGGGATACCTGCAATTGGGCTGGGCGTATCAGGGATCGATGTTTCTCTGCGAGGTGAGCACCGAATGGTACGAGCGCTACCAGCACCTGCTGGAAGTATCCGACGAATTCGGCGGCCTCACCATGGATGAGCCCGATCAGGACGAAGAAAACTAGGCACATCCCACGTAGGGACCGCCCTCTGGCTGTCCACCCGAGCGAAGCTCGGCGAACCTGTTAGCATCACATATTCACAAACCAGCGCAGTAGTACACTGCTACTTCCCATGCAGTGGATTCCCCGAACCGCCGACCAGCCCGTGGTCGATTCTCTGATTTCAGAACTGCGTTCCCATACCGCATTTCGTAGCACGCCCAGCGCGAGTAGCGCGTCCATCCTCGCGCCGCTGCTGGTTCGTCGCGGCATTCACGACGCAGAATCGGCTCAGCGCTTCTTGGCGCCGTCTCTGTCGCATCTTCATGCACCGGAGTTGATGATGGGACTAAGCGTCGCGGTCGATCGCATCGACGCCGCAATCGAGCGCAAGGAGCCCATCCTGATCTACGGCGATTACGACGTGGACGGCACCATGGCCGTCATCATTCTGAAGACGGCGATTGAACTCTGCGGGGGCACATGTGATTTCCATGTGCCGCACCGGATTCGTGAAGGCTATGACATGCGCGGCGATGTCATTGAGCGCGCCGCGGCCGCCGGCATTCGCCTCATTATCAGCGTCGACATGGGCATTCGCGCCTTTGCCCCGGCGGAGACGGCGCACAATCTCGGAGTGGACCTGATCGTCACAGACCATCACCTTCCCGGCGTGAATGGAGTTCCCCGCGCTCTCGCCGTAGTCAATCCCAATCAGAAGGGATGCGATTATCCCTGCAAGCACATCTGCGGCGCGGGAGTAGCTTTCAAGGTGGCGCAAGGATTGATGCAGCGCCGCCTCGATGCCAAAGATCACACGAAGCTGCTGTTGTCGTTCATGAAAGTTGTGGCGATTGCGACTATTGCCGATGCCGTGCCGCTCACCAGTGAAAATCGGGTGTTCGCATCGTTGGGACTGGATGCATTGCGGAGAGCAGTCAATCCCGGGCTCAAGGCTCTGCTCGAAGCAGCGCAGGTTTCTGCCAACCGCCCGCCGACTTCGGGCGAAGTTGGATTCCGCATCGCCCCTCGTATTAACGCGGCCGGGCGCATGGACGTAGCGCGCGATGTCATCGAGCTCTTCACGGTCAAGGATCAGGCGCGTGCCCGCGAAATCGCAGCCAAGCTGGACAAGTTGAATACCGATCGCCAGGAGGAAGAAAAAAGAATTCTGCGCGCCGTGGAAGAGCGCTTCGCCTCCGATCCCGCCCTTTCGGAAAGTTATTGCATCGTCATGGATGGCGATGGGTGGCATCGCGGCGTCATCGGGATTACGGCAACCAGAATTGTCGAGCGCTACAACCGGCCTACGCTGGTTATCTCACGAGACGGAGACGAAGCGCATGGGTCGGGCCGTTCCATCCGCGCCTTTCATCTCTTGGAAGCAGTGGAATCCTGCGGCGGACTGTTCTCGCGCTATGGCGGACACTCTCATGCGTGCGGCTTTGCCATGCCTGCTGCGAATATTCCGGAACTGCGCACCCGTCTGGATCAGTTTGCCCGCACCAAACTCACTCTCACAGACTTCGAACCTGTGCTGGATGTGGACGGGGACTTACCTCTGAGCGACGTTAGCCCCGAACTCTTCCACGCTCTTGCGCTGCTGGAGCCTTACGGCATGGGAAACCCGGAGCCTGTATTTTCCACGCGTGGCGTGCAACTGGTTGCACCTCCGAGAATCCTCAAAGACAAGCACGTGAAGCTCAAACTCAGGGCTGGCCAGATCGCAGCAGAATCGGATGAAGAGGAACTCTCTCCCACCGCCATCATGGCGACTCCGCGTTGCCATCCCGACAGTGCAGCGATCCGCCGAAGTGAACGGGAATCTGCAGCCGCTTTACTGACAACTGAGAACCGGGAACTGAGAACTGACTTTCGATCCAGGATTACCTTCGATGCCCTCGGCTGGCACATGGCGGAACGAGTGCAGAACGATCAGCTTCTTGCAGGCGACTGCATCGACATCGCGTTCACGATCGGCAACAATGATCACCCCGAATACGGCGGCCTTGAGCTTACCTTGCGCGACTTCAAAACTCCGCCTACCAGAGGTGGTAATGGCCATCCCGACGCGCCATCTCCACGGTGACCCCAAACAGTTCCTTCAATCGCTCGACCTGCAGGATATCTTCTTTCGGGCCATCCGCGACGATTCGCCCGCGGCTCATCAGCACCACGCGCTGAATTTCTGGAACGATATCGGCCAGTTCGTGCGTCACCAGAATGATGGCTGTGCCTGCCCGCGCCAGTGAACTCATCGTTTGCCGCACATTGTGCTGCGCGGCCAGGTCGAGCGAATTGCACGGCTCATCGAATACCAGCGCTCCAGGTTTGTGGACGAGCGCCCGGGCGATCAGCACGCGGCGCGCTTCGCCTGACGACATCTCGGAAACCGGGCGATCCGCCAGATGTGGAATTCTCAGCTCATTCAGCGCCGCGTTGGCCACCTCTCTGTGCTCAGGCTGAACCAGGTGATTGGGATAAATAGCTGTACTGCTGAAGAACCCCGAGAGCACAACATCGAGGCCGCTGGCCTCTCCGGTGCACGAGAGCATCAGATCGTTGGAAACGATCCCCAGGTGCGATCGCAGCCGGAACACATCCCACGTTTCCTGCCCAAGAATGGCCATCGAAGAGTCATCCCGCGCCACCGGATAACACTCGCGCGTGATGGTCTTGATCAGGGTAGATTTGCCGCAGCCGTTAGGACCAAGAATGGCAACATGCTCGTCCGCCCCAATCCGCAAGCTGAAGTCATCAAGCGCGATCTTCTGTCCGCGCATCACGCGCAGATTACGAAAGTCGAGTAATGGTGCTTTGAAATCGCTCTTCACAGCATCCAAAGTGTAGATGAGGGTTGCGGTCCGGACCACTGAGAACTGATAACTGAGAACCCGGAACTGTTGCAGTACACTGAACCCAGATGCCCCTCAAGATATATCGTCTGCGCCGCTTGCTGGCCGCGACGGCCCTGCTGCTTACGGCCGTGGTTGTGGGCATGTACTTCTACGCGAGTTCGAAAGCTACCAACGTACTGAAGTCGATACCGAACAAGATGGGCGTAGACATCAAGCAGACCGCGAATGGATTTCAGATCTCGAAATCTGATGGCAAGCGAACGTTATTTACGGTACAGGCAAGCAGCGTGAAGCAGTTCAAGCTGAACGGCAATGCCGAGTTGCACAATGTCAACATCATCCTCTACGGGACCGATTCCTCGCGATTCGATCAGATTTATGGCGAAAATTTCGCTTATAACCAGAAAACGGGCGAAGTAACCGCAAATGGTGAAGTGCAGATCGATCTGGTCGCCAATCCTGCCGGGATGGCCAGCGCGGATCAAGCCACGCCGAAGGAAATCAAAAATCCAATCCACCTGAAGACCCGCGACTTGGTATTCAACAAGGACACCGGCAACGCATTCACCAATGCCAAGGTGGAAGTCGTGACTCCGCAGGCCAGTGGCTGGGCGATGGGAGTGAAATATGCCTCCAAGAGCCACACTCTCACGCTCGACTCGCAGGTCCACTTAACCCTTACCGGTCCGGAAGCTGCGACCATCGAGGCGCAGAGCGGCATCATCACCAACGAGCCCCGCGAAATCGTGCTCGATCATCCGCGTGCGTTGCGTCACGAGGGAGCGGTCTCAGCCGATAGCGCGACCTTTCATCTGACCCAGGACAATCATGTGGAGAATGTGCTCGCGCAGGGAAACGTCAGGGCTGATGCCCGCGTCCCGGCGACCACCCGAGGTTCTCGCAGCCGGCGGAAAGCGGCGACCGGCTCGCCCGAGGAGATCCACGGAAACGCGGAAGAAGCGGAGTTCCTGTTTGTCCCGGATGAAGATGTGCTTCGCACCGCCACCCTTCACGGCAAAGTTCATATCGAGCAAAGCGGAGATCAACCTATCGTCGCCGATGCCGGGCGCGTCGTTCTCAACTTCGGCGGCAACAACCGGCTGCAGAACATTCAGGCTCTGGATGGGGCGCATCTTAAGCAGACTGGGAGCGCAATGCAAACGCAGGCTAACAGTTCGGCTCAGGATTTCGAGCTCACCGCTCCAGTGATCGACTTCAGCGTGGTACAAGGGCACATCCTGCGGCACGCCAATACGTCCGGAGCGGCACAAATCATCATCGCGCAGCAGAATGCATCGGCTTCAACTTCATCGTCCCAGCAGACGGTAGTTACCGCCGGAAGATTCGACGCCGACTTCAGCATGGAAGATGGGCGCAATCACCTGCATCGCGTTCATGGCGCTCCCAACGCGCAAATTGTGAACTCAAGCCCCGACCAGCCGGAAAGGGTCAGCACCAGTGATGCAGTCGATGCCACGTTTCTGTCCCACGGCCTCGACGTCCTGACGCAGACAGGACACGTTCATTACACGGAGACTCACAAGCAGGCCACGCAAATGCAAGCCTGGGCCAATTCAGCCCGCTATACTCCCGCTGATCAGATGCTCGTCCTCAACGAAAATCCCCGCGTCGAGCAGGGGGGGATGGCTACGACTGCCGATCGAATGCGAATCAATCGGCTGACAGGCGAAGCCCTGGCCGAAGGCACCGTCAAAAGTACCTATAGTGAGCTCAAAGAGCAGCCATCCGGTGCGCTTCTGGCTTCCTCTTCGCCCATCCACGTCACCGCCACGAACATGACGGCGCGTAACGATCCCGCAGGAGTTGCGGTTTATTCCGGAGACGTCAGGCTTTGGCAGGACGCCAACATGATCCAAGCCCCTACGATCCAATTTGACCGCAATCACCGGGCCGTTGTGGCGGAGGGAAGCGCTCGCCACCTGGTGAAAACCACTTTGCTGGAGTCGGAAAAGACCAGCCTGCCAGAAAACGGAGGCAAATCAGGCCAGAAAGGGACGCTACCCGCCCCCTCCACTCCGATCACTATCACCGGCCTCAAGCTCACGTATGCAGATTCTGAGCGTAAGATCCACTATCAGGGCGGCGTGGTTGCGAGAGCTGCCGAGTTCACGGCATCCGCAGACACGCTCGATGCCGTCCTCCTCCCCAGAAGCCAAACTACTTCGAATCAGACCCTTGCAGCGCCTGGACAACTCGATCGGATCATCGCTCAGGGTAATGTCGTGATCCAGCAGCCGAACCGCCGGGCGGAAGGCCAGAAGCTGGTTTACACCGTGGTCGAGAACAAGTTTGTCCTGAGCGGCGGACTTCCTAGCATTTTTGATGCCGAACAGGGCAAGATTACCGGGGTTTCGTTGACTTTCTTTAGACGCGATGATAGGGTGCTCGTAGAAGGCGAAGCAAATAATCCTGTGGTTACACAGACGCGGGTGGCCCGTTAAGTTGGCAAGATAAATGCGTACCCTGGCCACAGAAGAAATCGGCAAGTCGTACCGGGGCCGGCGCGTTGTAAACGGGGTTAGCCTGGAAGTTCGGCAGGGCGAAGTTGTTGGATTATTAGGCCCTAACGGCGCAGGCAAGACCACCACGTTTTATGCCATCGTTGGACTGATCCCCCCTGATACTGGCCGCGTGTTATATGACGGTCAGGACATCACAGACGTTCCCATGTATCTGCGGGCACGTCAGTACGGCATCAGCTATCTCCCACAAGAAGCATCAGTTTTTCGCAAGCTGACGGTAGAAGAAAACATCCTCGCAGTGCTGGAGGCTCAGCCGATTTCATGGCACGAGCGCCGCGAGAAGATGGAAAAGTTCATTGATGAACTGGGATTGGAGCATATCCGCCAGAATCGCGGATACGCCCTGTCGGGTGGAGAGCGACGACGCGTGGAAATTGCCCGCTGCCTCTGCATCAATCCCACATTCATTTTGCTGGACGAACCGTTTTCGGGGATTGATCCCATCGCCGTGCTGGATTTGCAGAAAATCATCAGTAGCTTGCGGTCGAGTGGTATCGGAGTGCTGATCACGGATCACAACGTTCGCGAAACGCTTTCAGTCACCGACCGGGCCTACATCATTGACGACGGCAGGATTTTTCGTCAGGGGCAGCCCGGTCAGCTGGCCAACGATCCAGAAGTACGCAGAGTTTATTTGGGCGAGAGTTTCTCTTTGGTCTAGGAATAGTTTCGAGTTTCGGGTTTCGAGTTTCAAGAACTCGTACATGAACCTGAAACTCGAAACCTGAAACTATGGTCTTACTGCAGCACAAGCTAAGCGTCAAACTATCTCAACGCCAGATCCTGACCCCAGGCCTGGTGCAGATGGTTTCTGTCCTTGCGCTCAACAAGCTTGAGCTGAAGGACATGATCAATGCTGAGATGGTGGAGAACCCGGTTCTGGAGGAGCTTGAGGATTCCGTTCCCCTGCTCGACGAAGTAGGCAAGAAAGAAGAAGACCGGGAACGTGCTGCCGCTGCGACCACCGACGAAAATCCCATCACCGCCGCCGAAAAGAAAGATCCCTTTGAAGAGATCGACTTCGGCTCGTTTTTCCAGGACTATCTCGATCCCGGCTACCGCACCCACAGCGAGATGGAAGAGATCGAGCGTCCGTCATTCGAGAATTTCCTTTCTAAGCCCTCGAACTTGACGGACCATCTCGCCTGGCAGCTGGGCTCGCTGAGCCTGACCCGCGAGGTACGCGAAGCTGCCGAACTGATCATCGGGAATTTGAATGAAGACGGATACCTGATCGCCAGCGACGACGAATTGCTTGGAGTCGCACCTCCGGCCACCCCGGAAGCTGATGCGGTAACCGCGAAGAGCATCGTCAGCGAGGCCGAGGCTCTGGGCATTTCCGATGCCGCCGTGGAGCCTGCCGAGACAGAACAACTCACCAGTGTAATTTCAGAATCCAGCGAGCTTGATGAGAGCGCCAATGAAGGTGCCAACGGAGCTGCCGCAACCCCGCTTGCGCACGAGCCAGAAGCGTCCTTCTCTGCTGCGTCAGGAAATGGAGCTGCCGCTGTCGCCCCCGCACCGGACCCGGCCTTTCGCGCGGCTCCAATCTATAAGCCGAACTTCACGGCCGCGGATCTGCAGGAGGCATTGCAAGTCGTCCAGCAGCTCGATCCTCCGGGCGTAGGCGCCCGGGATTTACGCGAGTGCCTGCTCAGCCAGCTTCGCTTCCATCAGGCCCAGCTCGCACTCCAAAAGAACGGAAACGGCACCGCCCAGGTTCTGCAAGACGCAATCGCGGTAGTGGACCAGCACTTGCGCGGGCTGCAAAACAAGCAGCACAAGGAAATCGGCAAAGCGATTGGGCGCCCGATCGAAGCTGTTCAGCAGGCGCTGGAATATATCCGTACGCTCGATCCACGCCCGGGACTTCGCTATAACATAGTCCAAGCTCGGTTGATCGAGCCTGACGTTGCATTCGTGAAGCACGGCGACGAGTGGCTGGTCATCATGAACGACGAGGATCTGCCCCAGCTTCGGCTCAATCCCGCCTACAAGAAGCTGGTCACGCGCGACGGTGTCAACGACAAGAACACGCGCGATTACGTCAAAGAGCGCTACAAGAGTGCCATCCAGCTCATTAAGAATATTGAGCAGCGCAAGCAGACCATCACCAAGGTCTGCTACTCCATCGTTGCCCGCCAGCAGGATTTTCTGGAACGAGGCATCGATTTCCTGAAACCGATGATGATCAAGGAGGTGGCCGAGGAAATCGGCGTGCATCCTTCGACGGTGAGCCGGGCTGTGGCCAGCAAGTATGCTCACACGCCGCAGGGCGTTTTTGAGTTGCGCTACTTCTTCAGCGAGAGCGTGCAGGGACCGGAAGGCGGCGGAACGTCGCTGCTGATCCTGAAGCGCCGCGTAAAGAAACTGATCGAGGAAGAAGATACCAGCCGCCCCCTGACCGACGAGCAGATCACAAGGATCCTGCAATCGCAAGGCATCCAGGTGACCCGGCGGACGGTTGCCAAATACCGCGAAGACATGCGCATCCCCAGCACGCACCAGCGCCGGGTCAAAAAATAAATTTGCTAATTGGGTGATTGAGTAATTGGGTAATTGAAACGCCTATTGCGTTTGTACTTGGTTTTCAATTACTAAATCACCCAATTACCCAATTACTCAATTACAAAAGGTTCCACTGCAGTGCCCGATTTATCTCAGCAACGGATTCTTAGGAGGGGCGCTCATGAACGTGGAGTACACCGGAAGACACTACGAAGTCACTACCGCCATCCGCAAAGAAGTAGAAACCGGCCTCACAAAAATCCGCAAAATTCTTGGTGATAAGTTCGAAACCAAAGTTATTCTCGCTGTCGAAAAACACCGGCATAAAGCCGAAATCACCATTAATCCGCGGAACGGGCCGCTGGTCGGCCTGGCGCAAGCCAAAGACATGAGCATCGCGGTCAACGAGGCCATCGATCACCTGGAAAAACAGGCGATCAAATACAAGACTCGCTGGCAGTCCAAAAAACGTTCTGCCCGCAAGACCGAAGAAGTGAACAAGTGGAACGGACACTCCGATCAGGAGGACATCCAAACCGCCGTTGGCCTTAACGAGAAAACCGCCGTCCCGGTAATGGTGCACAAGTATCCGGCGGTGGCCAGGAGCACCGAGGTTCACCTCGTCCGTTCGGATGAGTCGGTGGCGATGCGTCCCATGACATTGGAAGAGGCGATCAAAGAAGCTCACTTCAAGGACCGCGATGTCTTTGTCTTTCGCGATCCCAAAGGCAAAGTCATGGTCCTGCACCGCGCCAAAGACGGCAAGATGCAACTGATCGAAGTCCCATAAGAAAAAATGTAGTGACAGCCGCCACCGGCTGTCCGGCGGCCGTTTCGGGCCGCCTTTTTTTCGCGAACCACGTAGGAACAACCCCTCGGCGTGTCCCGCGGAGCGGAGCGAGCGCCCCGCTCCAAAACGCCGTAGTGATACGTTTGAATAGCCGAATTCCCGTGCTAAAATTCGCCGCCAGAGGTGAATTCCATTATGCTGCCCCGCCTTACTCGCAACCTGTCTTACGTTTTCTTGTTGGCATTTGTTGCTTTCGTCTCTCGCCCCCAGGCGCAAACCCCCGCTTCGACCGGCAAGCTCTCCGTGCATTGGGAAGAACTCACGGCCGCTGATTTCCGCGAAGGCATCCAGCGTTCGCAGGGGACCTGTCTGCTGCCATTCGGAATCATCGAGAAGCATGGGCCTCACCTGCCGCTCGGCACCGATCTGCTCGATGTGCGATATGCCGCCCTACACGCCGCGGAACAGGAATACGTTGTAGTTTTTCCCGAATACTACTTCGGACAAATCGCGGAGGCGAAGCACGAGCCCGGCACCATGTCCTATAGCCGCGGCATTCAACTCGCACTGCTGCAGGAGACCACTGACGAGATGGCGCGCAACGGCTGCAAAAAAATCCTGATCGTTAACGGACACGGCGGCAACAACAGCCTGCTGCCGTATTTCGCGCAGACGCAACTCGAAAAGCCGCACGATTACGTGGTGTATGTCTTCAACCAGTTAGAGCCCTCGGACAAAGGTGGCCCGCCCAAAAAGACCAGCATGGACATGCACGCCGGCGAACGCGAGACCTCGAACATGCTGATTTCCCACCCGGATCTGGTGCACATGGATCGGGCGGCCAGCGAATCCGGCGCCGATCAGGCACAGCAGAAACTTCCCGAGAACGTCTACACCGGAATCTGGTGGTACACGCGCTTTCCCAATCACTATGCAGGCGAGGGCGCTGCCGCGAACAAGGAACTGGGGCAGTACCAGATGAATTGGTGGATTGGCGCCATCAAGAAAGCAATTCAGGAGGTCAAGGCCGATGACGTCAGCCCGAAAATGCAGAAGGAGTTCTACGAGAAGAGCACGCACCCGCTCGATACGCAGCAATAACAAATAGATTGCGTGATGGTTGATGGGAAGCTGAGAAGTTTCCCATCATCGATGCTACCTACGAGCTACCAATCAGCACGCCTGTGATAAACACCAGCACGCCGCCCAGTCCCACTTGCAGCGCAGCCGTGACCCAGGGCGTGTCCATGTAGGTGCGGCGAATCCAGGTAATGACGCCCAGTTCGGCGATCACCACCGCGCCCGCCGCCCAAAGGGCGAGGCGAAAGTCTTTGATCAAGAAGGGAAGAGTATGTCCGATCCCGCCCAGCGCCGTCATTAACCCGCAGATCAGTCCCCGCACCCATGGATGGCCGCGGCCAGTCAAACTGCCGTCATCGGACAGCGCTTCGGCGAATCCCATGCTGATGCCGGCGCCGGCCGAAGCCGCGAGCCCAACCAGGAAAGCGTCCCAGCTTTTCTGTGTTGCCAATGCAGCGGCGAATACGGGAGCCAGCGTCGACACCGAGCCATCCATCAGTCCCGCGAGCCCGGGCTGCACAATCTGCAGCACGAAGAGCCGCCGTTGTGCGACTTCCTCGTCGGCCTTCACATTATCGGGCAACTTCTGTTTGTCGAGTTCCTGCGCGCGTTCCTCGTGCTCGCGCTCTTCCGTAGCCAGATCATCCAGCAGCTGCCGTATGCTCGCATCCTGTGTGCGCGCTGCCGCCTTCTCGTAGAAACGCCGCGTCTCCACCTCCATGGTGGACGCCTCTTTGCGCACCGCTTCAATCCGCAGCGGACGCACCAGCCAAAGCGCCGGCCGATCCACAAATCCTCGTACATCCTGCCGCCGGATGAGCGGAATGTGCTCCCCGAACTTTTTCTGAAAAAGCTCCAGGAGCCGCCGACGGTGCCCAGATTCCTCTTCCCGCATGCCTTCAAACATGGCGGCGGTTCCCGGATAGTCTTGCCGCAGCCCTTCGGCAAAGTCGGCATAAACGCGTTCGTCTTCTTCTTCCAGGGCGATGGCCAAGGCCAGTACTTCCCGTTCCGTGAGTTCTTCGAACTTTTTCATGCCGCCATAGATTAAATGTCCGGACGCTCCAGACACAATGTGCATGTGGAACCGAGGGTAAGACCGTTGGGCTTTCCCGCGAACCGAAGCGAGCGCCGCATCTGTGAAGGGTGGTGCGCAACGGACCCTCGCGCCTGAACCATTCGCGGCCAAGCTCCGGACCAGTATCACTCTGAGCACATACCCCGAACTCGCCCCCGCCGCTTCGATGCTACTATCCAGTTCATGCAGCCAAGGCGTCTCTCGCCCCGCCGCAAATCGAACCCAACAGGCTCCAAGAAGGATCGCCGCCAGCGCTCGGCTGAGCTGGTGCTGATTACCGGCATGAGCGGCTCGGGCAAGGCTTCAGTCCTGAAGGCCTTTGAAGACTTGGGATATTACTGCGTCGACAATCTTCCGGTAGAACTGATTCCGCAGTTTGCCGAACTGGCCATGCAGTCGAGCGAGATCCGCCGCACCGCCCTGGTCGTAGATGTTCGCGAAGGCGCGAAATTCGAAAAGCTGCCCGCGATCCTGAAGTCCGTCCGCAGGATGATTCCCACCAAGGTCGTGTTTCTCGAAGCCTCCGACGCAGTTCTGGTGCGCCGCTTCAGTGAAACTCGACGGCCCCATCCGTTGGGAACCGATTCGTCGGTGAAGTCGGCGCTTAAAGCCGAGCGACGCCACCTTGGCTCGATTCGCCGATTGGCCGACTTTGTGATCGACACCTCGAAATTCAATGTTCACGAACTGCGTTCGCTGATCAGCCAGCGCTTCGAGCAAGAGTCCTCGCAGAACGGGCTCCTGATTTCCTGCGTTAGCTTCGGATTCCGTCAAGGCGTTCCTGAAGATGCGGACCTGGTGTTCGATGTGCGTTTCCTACCCAATCCGCACTTTGTTCCCGAATTCCGGCCCCTTACCGGCCGCGACAAGCGCGTCGCGAAATACATACGCTCGTTTCCGCAAACGCGCGAATTCATTGCCCGAATTTCCGCTTTGCTGATCTACCTCATCCCTCATTACATTCACGAAGGCAAAAGCTATCTGACGATTGCATTCGGCTGCACCGGGGGCCAGCACCGCTCCGTCATGATTGCGGAAGATGTCGCCAAGCGCCTCCGCGGGTCTGAGTACCGAGTCAAAGTTGTGCATCGCGACAGTCCCGGATAGCGCGAAAGCAGCCTTCGGGCACCGCAAACGTCATTCTCCTTGCGTCCGAGTCAAGTAAAATAGGGTCTTGCGCGTGTCATCCCTTTTACCGGCTGCAAGCGAATGCGGCATTCGCCGCCTGGGAGTCCCATGCGGCAAGTAATCCGGCTTGTCCGCTACGTGTTGCCGTTCCTGTTGCAACTCCTGCCAGGAATCTTTCTGCTGGCTGCCGTCGGATTCCTCGAAGCGTTTCGGCTGGTCCTGCTCAAGCCGGTTCTCGATCGTGTGCTCGCTCCGTCCACGGGTTCTGAGAACATTGTCTTGTTCACGATGCCCCAATCGGGGCATCCGATTTATCTGCAGCGTTTCGTTCCCACGCACTTTCACAACGCGTGGACTATCGTCGCGTATGCTCTGGTCGCCTCGACCGTGCTAAAGGGATGCTTCGATTACCTGGGGACATACCTTGTGAATCATGCCGGGTTCGGAATGATCACGAACCTGCGTAACGATCTCTATGACTCGGTTCTCAGGCGCTCCGCTGCGTTCTTCCAAAAGCACACGACCGGAACACTGATTTCGACGATCATTAACGACATCGAGCGCGTGCAGTTTGCCATGTCGAGCATCCTGGCTGAATTCCTGCAACAGTTCTTTAGCTTCCTGTTCACGGCCGCCCTAGTGATCATGCTGGGCAAGCAACTGGCATGGGTTCTGCTCCTGTTCATCCCTGTAATTGTTTTCTCGGCAATCCGGATTGGCCGCAGGGTGCGCTCCACCACGCGCACCGGGCAGGACCAACTGGCGGACGTGCAGAACATTCTCCAGGAAACCATTGCCGGGAACCGGATCGTGAAGGCGTTCGGAATGGAATCGTGGGAGATCGCCCGATTCCGCACCGCGGCACAGCGCTTGTTCCGTGCGAATCTTCGCTCGGTTGCTGCCGCCGCCATCAGCTCCCCTTTGATGGACATCTTCGGAGCGATCGCGATCGCCCTACTGCTGCTCCTCGGCCGCGAGCAGATCGCGCACAACCAACTCACGCTCGGGGCCTTCATCGCGTTCGTGGCGGCCGTCCTGAGCATGTACAACCCGGTGCGAAAGTTTGCGGTCTTCAACAACAGCTTCCAACAGGCTCTAGGAGCCTCCTCTCAGCTGTTCAAGTTCATGGACACCGAGGATCTCGTCCGCGAGAAGCCTGGAGCCAAAGCTCTGCCGCGCTTCTCGCATGCGATCCAGTTTGAAAATGTTTCTTTCTCGTATCAGTCGGACGGCGAGGGCTCGCGAGAAATCCTGCACAATATCGATCTCGAAGTGCGCCGTGGCGAAATTCTCGCGATCGTCGGATCGAGTGGCGCCGGGAAGAGCACGCTGGTTCACTTGCTGCCCCGCTTCTTCGATGTTTCCTCGGGAAGGATTCTGGTGGACGGCCACGATGTTCGCGACGTCACCGTCTCGTCGCTGCGCTCTCAGATCGGCATCGTGACCCAGGATACGGTCCTGTTCAATGACACGGTCAGAAACAACATTGCCTATGGCCAGCCGCACGTCGCCATGAAAGAGGTGGAAGGCGCGGCCCGGGCTGCACTCGCTCACGATTTCATCCAAGCCCTTCCGGCGGGTTACGATACGGTGATCGGAGAACGCGGCGTGCGACTCTCTGGGGGTGAGCGGCAGAGACTGGCGATCGCGCGGGCCCTGCTGAAGAACGCCCCGGTGCTGATTCTCGATGAAGCTACTTCGGCACTCGACAGCGAGTCGGAAGCTCTGGTGCAATCGGCGCTACACAATCTGATGAGCGGACGCACGGTCCTGGTCATCGCTCACCGCTTGTCTACGGTCCGCCGCGCAGATCGCATCGTGGTCATTGAAAACGGTACCATTGCCGACATCGGAACCCACGAGGACTTGATGTCCAAGTTGGGGACGTATCGTCGCCTCTATGAACTCCAGTTTGCCAGTTCCGACTTGACCAAAGCGGTGGCAGAACCGTGACCACCCGGCCTCATATGCCCACACGATCTATGCCCATACGATCCATGACTGGCTTTGCCCAGGTCCGAGGTGAAGTGCAAGACGCTGCCACAAGCGCTGCCGCTTCCAACGGAAGAGTTGCGTTTTCGCTGTCGCTGAAGTCGGTGAATCATCGCTTTCTCGACCTGCACTTCCGTCTTCCCTCCGGCACCGATTCTCTGGAGATGCAACTCCGCCGGGTGTTGAAGGAGAAGATTGCCCGCGGACACATTGAAGTGTCGTTAAGCCTGGAGCGATCTTCGAGCGACACGTTTTCCCTGAATCGTGAACTGGTCGGCGGATACATTGCCGCATATCGAGCCGCGGCGGCCGAGTTCTCGCTGGCCGCCATGCCTGACCTGAATGCCATTTTGCGAATTCCCGGCGCCCTCGATGCCTCCAGCGATCCCAAAGACCAGGAAAAACTTGAGCCGGCCGTGATGGATAAGGTGGCCGAGGTGCTCGAGCGTCTCAATCAGATGCGCGAAGAGGAAGGTCGCGGGATTGTTCGCGAACTCCGCGAGCGCATGGCGCATCTCGCCGAGGCCGCGAAGAGCGTGCAACAGCATCGCCGCGCGGTCTTGCACAATTACACAGAGCGGTTGCACTCGCGACTACAGGAGTTGCTCGGGTCAACCATCGATAAGGAACGGGTTTTGCAGGAGGCAGCGCTGCTGGTGGATCGCAGCGACATTCAGGAAGAAATCGTCCGCCTCGAGACCCACATCCAGCACTTTTTAGGATTGCTTGACGAAGGCGGCGAGATCGGAAAAAAGCTCGATTTTCTCCTGCAGGAAATGAATCGCGAAGCCAACACCCTGCTTTCGAAAACCTCCGGCCTGGCGGGCGAAGCCCTGAAGATCACGGAGGCCGGACTGGCCATGAAGTCGGAAATTGAAAAATCACGCGAGCAGGTGCAAAACCTGGAATGACACAGAAGCCGCTCGTATTCATCATCTCGGCTCCATCCGGTTCGGGAAAATCCACCCTGACCAGCGATCTCTTGAAACTCGTTCCCAACCTTGAGTTTTCAATTTCCTACACTACGCGTTCGCCTCGGGGCAGCGAGCAGGATGGCAAGCAGTATCACTTCATTCCCATGGAGGAATTCGACCGGATGGCTCGGGATGGCGAATTTCTGGAATTTGCCAACGTGCACGGGAATTGTTATGGGACTGCCCGACGCTACCTCCGCGAGGCGGGCAAGAATGGCCATGACCTCTTGCTGGATATCGATGTTCAGGGAGCGGCGCACATCAAGCAGACTCTCACCGACGCCATCAGCATTTTCGTTCTGCCTCCCGACCGGCAGACCCTGGAATGGCGTCTGCGCAATCGCAGCGAGGACCGCGAAGAGATTATCCAGCGGCGCCTAATGAATGCCAGCCGTGAAATCTCCGAATACGACAAATACGATTACGTTCTCATCAATGACAAGCTGGAGATTGCGTGCGAAAAGCTGCGAGCAATCGTGCTGTCGGAACGATTGCGAAGATCGCCGCTGCCACCATCAGACGATGACAAGAAAAAGATCCAACTTGCCGAGTGTTGCCGGCTCGCAAACGCACGCGAAAAGGTACAACCCATTCTGGCGTCCTTTCGTGGCGAGGGTCCGCCAGCACACTTGTAGTTTTCGCGGTATGATTGATGCGCGCCCCGAAGTCACTTATAACCGGAACAATCTTGATCTCCGGCCCTGTTCTGCGGCACGCAAGGTTCGAACGCTCGGCACTGATTGCAGTGAATAATCAGGTTTCAAGGGGGACGTCCCAATGAAGTTGATCGAAGGCTTCGACAGCAACTATCGGTATATCTTGGTCGCAGCGCGGCGTGCGCGGCAACTCCAGTCCGGCGCCCCACCAGTCGTCGATACCAATTCCCGCAAGCCCTGCCGCATTGCGCAAGACGAGATCCGCGCCGGCAAAGTGAAATGGGAGATTCCGGAAACTCGCAGCGCTGCCGAGCAAGCTGCCGAGACTCTCGACAAAGCTTTGGGGCAGGATTAAACCTCCTCCATCGGTGATCTTCGACGGTGCATTCCGGGAATTTGAAGATCGAAGCTGCTTATGAAGATTGCGCTCGGCATCACTGGCGGAATCGCGGCATACAAGGCTGCGGAGATCGTCCGCCTCGTGCAGGATCGCGGCATCCAGGTGCAGGTCGTCATGACCCGCGCCGCCCAGGAATTCGTAAGGCCTCTCACATTTGCCGCACTCTCCGGAGAAAAAGTCATCACCGGAATGTTTGCTGCGGGCGAGGAGCATGAACCCAACCTCGATTCCGCCATCGAACACATTGCTGTGGCGCAGTCCATTGACGCTCTGCTTGTTGTCCCCGCCACCGCGGACGTTCTGGCGCACTTCGCGCAGGGCATCGCTACCGACTTTCTCACCACGCTTTATCTGGCCACCACGGCTCCTGTCGTAGTCGCTCCCGCGATGAACGTGAACATGTGGAATCATCCCGCGACGCAGGCGAACCTGGAGATCCTTCGCAAGCGCGGTGTGCGGATCGTGGAGCCCGGTTCGGGATATCTGGCCTGCGGAATGACGGGACCGGGCCGCTTGGCAGAAAACGACGCGATCGTTTCTGCTTTGTTGGAAGTGCTAGGCTCGGCGCAGGATCTGGCGGGCGAGACCGTGCTCATCACCGCCGGGCCTACTCGCGAGAAGATTGATCCCGTCCGTTATCTGACCAACCGCTCCAGTGGGCGCATGGGATACGCGCTGGCCGAAGCTGCCTTACGCCGTGGCGCGCGGGTTTTGCTGGTAAGCGGCCCGACCGCGCTCACTCCGCCAGCCTCCGCCGAACTCACTCGCGTGGAATCGACGGAGCAGATGCGCGATGCGGTCCTCAATCTGCTTCCGCAAGCCACGCATTGTGATCAAGACGGCCGCAGTTTGCGATTACCGCCCCAAGTCCACGGCTGGCCAGAAGTTGAAGCGAAAAGGTCCGATGACGCTCGACCTGGAGCCGACCCCTGACATCTTGAAGGACATCTCGCAGAAAAAGGGAACGCAGGTCATTAGTGGGCTTCGCCGCCGAAACCGAGAACGTGCTCGAAAACGCCCGCCAGAAGCTGGTTTCAAAGAACCTCGACGCCATCGTGGTCAACGATGTTTCCCGTGAAGGCGTCGGCTTCGACACCGATCGAAACGCCGTCACCATCATCACACGCGATGACGTGGTCGAAGTCCCGGAGACTACGAAATCGGAAGTAGCCCAGCGAGTGCTCGATCAGGTAGTCCGCCTCCGCCAGCCCCGCAATTCCTCAGTCAAGGCCTGAGAGCGCAGCCGAAGATCCCTGCCTCGTATGCAAGCGCCAAAGTATAATCGCCACTGACGTCTCCCGTGCCCATGATTCAAGATCCCGAACTGCGTCGTGCTCTTGTGGAGCGAGTTCGCTACTACCGCGAACTCGGCATTTACGATTTCTACAAACGCGCACCAATAAACGCGAGCGCCACCTCAGTACTGGAAGAATCGCCAGTTGGCGAATCTGCAAGCGAACACCGAGAGGAAATGCCAAGAAAATCTGCCGTTCTCGCCAAGCCTGTCGAACCAGATTCGCTGCCCGTCTTGACTGTCCATCCCGAGCAGAACGTCGTTGATACAGTTACTGCGCTCCGCCTGATCCGCGAGGACCTGGGCGACTGCACGCGTTGCAAACTCCACCAGCAAGGCCGCAAGCAGATCGTATTCGGTGTGGGAAATCCGCGATGCAGACCTGATGTTCGTAGGCGAAGGCCCGGGCGCTGACGAAGATGCCCAGGGCGAACCGTTCGTAGGCCGCGCCGGACAACTGCTTAACAACATGATCAAAGCCATGGGCCTGCGCCGCGAAGACGTCTACATCGCCAACGTGGTGAAGTGCCGTCCGCCCGGCAATCGCACTCCTGAACGCGATGAGTGCGAGACCTGCTCGCCCTTTCTGATGCGCCAGATCGCCGCAATCAAGCCGAAGGTGATCGTTGCCCTGGGCGCCGTGTCAGCCAAAAACTTGCTCGCAATCAACGCGCCCATGTCGGAACTGCGCGGACGTTTCTACGATTTCATGCCCGCAGGAGCCCGCAGCAGCGATCCCGAATGGCAAGGCGCAAAGCTCGCCGTCACCTATCATCCCGCGTTCCTGCTCCGCGATCCTCGCCAAAAAGGCGAGGCCTGGAAAGACCTGCAGATGGTCATGAGGTATCTAGGCCTGAAACCCCCAACGCCCGTGTAGCGAGGGACGCCTTTGTCCGTCCCGCATGCGAAGCACGCGCCACAGTTGCCCGAAGCCCGTTAGTTTATCCTTCCCCCAATGCCCGAATTCTGCGACGTAGCCCTTCCAGTCCCCCTGGACATGGTCTTCACCTACCGTGTCCCGGCAGACGCCGCCCCCATCGTGGGCGGACGCGTGTTGGTGCCTTTTCGCCAGCAACGCATGACGGGCATCGTCGTCGAATTGCACGACCGCAAGCCAGCAGTCACAACCAAAAACATCATCAGTGTGCTCGATCCAGAGCCGGTCCTGGATGAACTGCTTGTTCGCCTCGCTCGCTGGATCGCCGATTACTATCTTGCGCCGCTTGGCGAAGTCTGCCGCACCATGTTGCCGTTGATGGCTGAATTCAAGCGCACCATCGGGTACCGCATCACTGAACACGGCCAAAGCGCGTTACACCTGGCAGGAATGTCCGGATCCTCCGCCCGTTCGCAGCGCACCCCCGAAGAGCAGATGCTGGAATTTCAAGTGCTCGACTACATGACCGGGGCCGACGGCGATCTGGTGCGGGAACAGACTCTAAGATCTGCAACCAAAGTTCCACGCCGAATCCTCGATGGGATGGTCCGCAAAAAGTGGCTGAGCCGCGAAGATATCTCTGCCCCGCAAGACGCCAAGCGCACGATCAAGGTCGCGCTGCTGAAATCGGTCGAAGGCAAATTGAACGACAATCAACGCACCTTGGTCGAAGCTCTGGCCGCCTCGGGCAGTAAGCTTCCGGTAGACGCGTTGCAAGCGCTCGAGGTTCCGCGCACCACCTTGGGAACGCTGGTCAGGCGCGGCCTGGTTGAAATTATCGAAGAGGCCGCGGAGTTCACCGTCTCCCGCGCCAAGGCTCGTCCTTCTCCATTCGACTTCGATTTCACCGACGCGCAAAAGCACGCGCTCAATCGCATGCGCGAAGCGGTGGAAGCGCGCAAGTTCTCAGGCATGCTGCTGCACGGCGTCACCGGCTCGGGAAAAACGGCGGTTTATCTCGCCGTAATGCGCGCCGTGCTGGATGCAGGCCGCTCCGCCATTCTGCTCGTCCCCGAGATTGGCCTGACTCCCGCCGTAGCCGCCGACCTGCACCAGATTTTCGGCGACGAAGTAGCGATCCTGCATTCCGCTCTAAGCGATCGCGAGCGTGCCGAGCAGTGGCACCGCATCAAGCGCCGCGATGCCCGCATCGTGGTCGGCACGCGCTCCGCCGTTTTCGCCCCCGTGGACGATCTCGCCCTGCTGATCGTCGACGAAGAGCACGACTCCTCCTACAAGCAGGAAGAAACGCCGCGCTATCACGCCCGCGACATCGCCGTCATGCGCGCCAAGATGTCCAACGCGGTGGTCGTTCTGGGCTCCGCAACGCCGTCGCTCGAGTCCTATTTCAATGCAAAAAAGAACAAATACGCGCTGATTGAGATTCCCGATCGCGTAGAGAAGCGGCCGCTGCCCGAAGTAGAAATCGTCGACATGCGGATGGAGTTCCAGGAAACCGGACATGAACAGGTAATCTCCCGCAAACTTTCCGAGGAGATCACGTCGCGTCTCGAGCGCCACGAGCAAGTGATGGTGCTGCTCAACCGCCGCGGATACTCCCCGGTCGTGCTTTGCCGCACCTGCGGCAAGAAACTGGAATGCAGCAATTGCGCCATCGCGCTGACTCACCACAAGCGTGAGCATAAGATGGTCTGCCATTACTGCGGGTACACGGCACCGGTCCCGAAAGGCTGCGTCCATTGCGGCAGCGAATACGTGTATTTCCTGGGCACCGGCTCAGAAAAGTTGGAGGAACTCCTCCACGGCATGTTTCCGCAAGCTCGCATTGCCCGCCTGGATCGCGACACCGTGCGCGGCCACCAGGATTTCGAACGCACTCTCAGCGCACTGAACGAGGGCGAACTCGATCTTCTCGTCGGCACTCAAATGATCGCCAAAGGTCACGACATTCACGGGGTGACGCTGGTCGGTGTGGTCGGCGCCGATGTAGCTCTCGGCCTCCCTGACTTCCGCGCCGCGGAGCGCACCTTCCAGCTCTTGACGCAGGTTGCCGGACGAGCCGGACGCGGGCAGACTCCCGGGAAGGTCATTCTGCAAACTTACTTTCAGGATCACTATGCAGTGCAGTACGCGGCGCAGCACGACTTCATCGGATTCTACGAGAAGGAGCTCCAGTTCCGCAGCTGGATGCACTACCCGCCCTACTCCGCGCTGGCAAACGTGCTGGTCCGCGGCGATCAACTCGATGAAGTTCTCGAATGGTCAGGTCTACTGGGCAAATGGTTCAATCAGACGCGGCATGAAACCGTGCGAGTCCTGGGCCCCGCGGCCGCGCCCATCATGCGCCTGAAGCGGGATTATCGTTACCACTTCATTCTGAGATCTCCCAGCCGGGAAAAACTCAACACCACGTTGCGCGCCATGCTTGCGTACGCCGCACAGCAAAAGATTCCGCGCACGCAGGTGATTGTCGATATGGACGCGCTCTGGTTGATGTAAATCTTTCCCTTCGTCGATTACTTCCAGATCACTTCGAAGGGAGCAACCGTGAAGGTCAGAGCCAGCATGATCGCCGCGAGCAGCGCGAGCGGCCATCGACTCGCCGGCAGATCAGGGAAGCTTGGAGCCTGCCGCTGGCGTTGCGTAAACACATTCATCACGAACAGAAGCCCCGCCCAGACCCACCAGTTGGCATACATTCTGCCGAGGAGCACAAGTGCGAATACAGTGAGCCACGAAACGATGCGATGGATCCGCGGCGCCAGCGCATAGACAATGTGTCCGCCATCGAGTTGCCCGCTCGGCAACAGATTCAGAGCAGTCGCGAACATCCCGACCCATGCGGCAATGGCCGTGGGATGCAGATACACGTTGCTGAGTGGCAGGCTCGCGATCCCGTGGGTCGGCGCAACCATTCGTAACCCATGCTGCACCAGGTAGAAGATCCCCGGGTACCCTAAGCGAATGTCGGATGCCGTAGCCCCCGCGACCAGTGGCTTGGACAGAGTCATAGCCAAGGCCAGCGTTATCACTGCGACCACGAATCCGGCGATTGGCCCAGCAATCCCTATGTCAAAGAGCGCCGCGCGTGATCGGATTGGCGCTTTGATCCGAATCACCGCTCCCAAGGTCCCAATCAGTGTCGGTGCAGGAATAAAAAAGGGAAGGGTGGCGCGTACTCCATAGTAGCGGCACAGCAGGTAATGCCCCATCTCGTGGGCCAGCAAAATGATCAGCAACGTTGCCGAGAAGGGAATCCCCAGCAGCAGGCGCGAGGGCTGCTGCAGAATCCATCCTATCCTAAAAAACGGAACGGTCTCATTGCCGAACGCGAACGGCGGCAGGTTGTTCAGAAAATTGAACTCCATCCGCGCGCCCACGACCAGAGTCGTGAAGCAGGTCGCCAGCAACAACAGAATGTGCAGCCAGTAGCGTTGCCGCGCAGGCCTTTCCTGGGGCGCGGCTAAGGCTTGGTAGTACTCCAGCGTTGAACTGGAAATAGGAGGGTTAAGCTCCGACATTGAAAATTTTCTGCCTGCGAGGAATCACTTGTTCGATGCTACTACGGCGAGGCGGAATGCAGCGAAAGTGCATCCCCGGCGCAAAGCTCGCGCCCAATAGGAGAGAGGCAAACGGATCTCAGTCGATCGACTGCAGTTCTTTGCCCGGCTTGAAACGCACGGCGCGTCCCGGAGGAATGGAAACTTCCGCCCCAGTGCGGGGATTGCGGCCAATGCCAGTTTTCCGCGGGCGCACGTTGAATACCCCGAAGCCCCGCAGTTCGATGCGATTGCCGGCAGCCAGCGCCTTCTTCATACTCTCGAAGACCGTCTCGACCGCCAACTCAGCCTTAGTCTTGGTGATGCCGGTCTTGCCCACCACTTCGTTGATGATGTCCAGCTTGATCACAGAACGCTCCCAGTGCACGGGTTAAAGGCGCTGCCTCAAGTCATTGATGCTAAGGAAGATAAGGGAGATTGTCAACCGGAGCATCTATCCCGTAAACTGGCAATCACCCAGCCGAAGATTTTGTAATTTTGTAATCGGGTAATCTCGCAATTTTGCGGCGGTTCAGCCAGCCGCACCCGGTTGCCTTTCCATTACCAAATTACAAAATTACAAAATTTCGAAAATTACTCAATTCCTCAAGGAGTTCCATGCTCAAGAGCGACCGCTGGATCCGCAAGATGTCCAAGGAACACGACATGATCAACCCCTTCTCCGAGAAGCAGGTGCGCGAGGGTGTGATCTCCTACGGCCTCTCCTCCTACGGCTACGACCTGCGCGTCGCCGATGAGTTCAAGATCTTTACTAACGTGAATAATGCTCTGGTCGATCCTAAGCGCTTCGACGAAAAATCCTTCGTCACCATACAGACCGATATCTGCATCGTGCCGCCGAACTCGTTTGCGCTGGCCCGATCCGTGGAATACTTCAAGATTCCGCGCAGTGTATTGACCATCTGCGTAGGGAAGAGCACGTATGCCCGGTGCGGGATCATCGTCAACGTGACCCCTTTTGAGCCTGAATGGGAAGGCTTCGTAACGCTGGAAATCTCCAACACTACCCCACTCCCCGCCCGTATCTACGCCAACGAAGGTCTCTGTCAGATCATTTTCTTGGAGTCCGACGAACTCTGCGAGACTAGCTATGCCGACCGTAAAGGGAAATACCAGGCACAAAAAGGAATCGTACTGCCAAAACTGTAGGCACCGCCCGGCAAAGTGCTGGCCCACCTGCCTCGGCTGGAGTGGCTTTTCTCGGCCCGGAATTGTCCTCCGGCAGATTGGCTCCTGCCTCCCGTAAACTGCTGATGTACAGGCTTTTCCTGATTGGTGCGCAGACCTCTAATCCGTATGGTTACCTGAGGAGGAGCCATCCCGGTACGCAAGCCTCGCCATGATGATGAAGTCCGGCACCAGTGTCACGCCAGGAATTGCGCCGTCGCCACTCGGCCATGGCAGGTCCTGCCACCACAGTGTTCAGTTTTATTACGATGATTCCTTCCTGATCCACTCGATCTGTGATTTCCTGGCAATTGCCTTAACTTCAGGGCGACCAGCGATTGTGGTCGCCACTCGCGAACATCGCTTTGACTGCGCGGAATGTCTCCGGGAAAAAGGAATCGATCTCAGCCGTGCCATTGAAGACAGTTGCTACATCGCATTAGATGCTTCTGAGACTCTCGACCAGTTCATGGTTGACGGTGCTCCCGATGCCAAACGGTTTGAGCAGGTAATCGGCGACATTATCGCCGTGGCCTCCAGCAGCGCCGGTTGCGCAGACAAAAATGGGGACGCGAAAGTCGCCATTTTCGGCGAGATGGTCGCTCTCCTGCTTCAACGTGGAGAAAACCAGGCTGCCTTGCAACTGGAGCGCTTGTGGAACGGCATCTCAAGCCGCTTTTCATTCGACCTGCTATGCGGCTATCGCATTTCGAGTTTTGACCATCCCGCTCACCGCGATTTCTTCCACCGCATCTGCGCCGAGCACGACGTCGTCATCCCCGCAGAGGGTTATCCCGAGCGTGGCGGTGAGAATGACCGCTTGCGTACCATCGCCCTGTTGCAGCAAACGGAACAGGTCCTCAAGAAACAGGTGGTGGAACGCGAACTGGCGCAGGCGCAGAATCGCGAGGCGGAACATCAGAAACAGCAATTACTGAAAGAAGTCCGCAAGCACGAAGCAGTCGAGGATGAGCTAAGGAAATTCACTCGCCGCCTGCTGACGGCTCGCGATGAAGAACAACGTCGCATTGCGGCTGAACTCCACGAGAACATGGCTCAACTCGTCGCCGCTCTCTCCGTTTACTTTGGGGTGCTGCATCAGGAGAAAGCGACGCTGAATCCCCGGCTGGCGCGAGCGGTTGCGAGCAGTCGTTCCGTTTCGGATAGCCTGCTCAGCGAAATTCGAAAGCTGTCGCGGCTGCTCCATCCCCCAACTCTGGACGACATGGGGATCGGCACGGCACTCAAGGAATTCGTCGACAACATCAATCGGCAGGGTACCCGAGTGCAGTTGGAAGTCTCTCCCCATCTGGGCAGATTTAACCGGGAACTCGAAATCACTGTTTACCGCATCGTCGAAGAAGCGCTGGACAACGTGAGCCGGCGTTCCATAAATATGGCCACGACGGTCCGGCTGATGCGCTCGGAGTCATCCTTGCTTCTGGAGATCGAGAGTCCCCGACCGACGAGCGAGCCTTCGGATGCATCGCATCGCCGGGAAACTCGGCTTACCGGAATTCACGAACGCGTGATGGAGCACCGGGGCAGCGTGCATTTCACTTCCACCCCATCGGGCACCCTCATCTCTGTGACGTTGCCGCTGGAGCCGAGAACACAAGCTTCGCCCCCTGCAACGATAACCCCGCTGCTGCAGAAGATTGCTAGCTGACGCCATTCCTGCTGTCCGTCACGCATGATCCAGGGCACCACCTGGTCCTTGGGCTGACGGAGCTTTTCTTTATGCGCAAGGCTTTCTCGCGCAAGATCAGGTTTGCGGACGGACACGCGCTCGCTTTGCGAGACAGGCGCAAGGAGCGGTCCCTACGCGTGTTTGCGGAGCAGTTTGCTGGAACTGAAGAAGGCCGAAAGCATCAAACGCCGACGCCTAGCCCTGGTTTTCGCCTTCTTTGAACATGTACTTGATGGCGGGTTTGTAAATCATCAAATTCGGTTCGCCATTCTCGCGGTTCACCTTGATGCAATTCCGGTCATACCACTCGATAATGCCGTGAACTTCTTCGCCGTCACGCAGCACGATGACCATGGGCGTCCGCGACTGCATCTGCTTCTGATAGTAGAAATTTTCGGCGTTGGTCTGCTCCGGAGGAGCTGCTTTTTTAGCGGCGCCGCCCCCGCCCATGCTCCCGCGATCACTGCGATGCTCCATGCGTTCCCCGCGATCGTGCCGTTCCATACGTTCGCGCCGTTCCGGTACGGCTACTGGTGCGTTGTGGCTGCCATGATTGTTGTTGTGGTTCTCGCCGCGCGGCAAAGTGGGCCGGATCAGCTTGCGATTTCCATAGTTCTCTTTGTCAGCGGACGCGGCGGCTGGAGCGGAGTCCATCATAATCTCTTTCATAGTGGGCGCAACCTCAGATACACGCGTTCGGGCGAAACCACAACGATTCGGGACCTATGAGTGCTATCGACGAAGGCGTGGAATTTATCTAGAAAGTACCATAGGACCCCCCGCCTGACAATTACTCGTTTGTGCCATGCTCAAATGGCAAGTTTCTGTACAGCCCCTAGAATATCGTTTCACCTCGAGTTCGCTTGCGACAGGTCTGCGCCCCTTTGCTCGTGTCCGCTGGCCGTAACCACCGCCACCAGAGCTGCAATCAGCAGTACCGTCCACGCTAGAACGGGCGGAAAGCTGCCCCCATATTTGCGTTCCACCAGCTTTGCTTGGATCGTCGCATTGCCCGCAGCCAGCAGGTTGCCCAGTTGATATGCCAGTCCGGGGAACGTGCCGCGTACCGCCGCCGGCGACAACTCATTCAAGTGCGCCGGGATTACGCCCCACGCCCCCTGCACCATGAATTGCATCAGAAAGCCTCCCAATGCCAGCATGGGCAAACTGTGCGAGTAAGCCCAAAGCGGGATCATGGGAATCGCCAGCAGTGCCGCCATCACGATTGCGCGGCGCCGCCCCATTCGCTCCGACAACGTTCCAAAGAGAATCCCGCCCAGCAGCGCGCCCAGGCTGGCAATCACCGACACGGTTCTGACCTGCGCCGGCGAGAAGTGATGATTCTTCTCCAGAAATGTGGGATACAGATCTTGCGTTCCGTGGCTGAACGAATTGAATCCAAACATAAGAACCACAAGAAATAGAAAGTTCATCCAGTAAGTGGCGATGCCTTTGCCTACTCGACTTTCGGATTTCTCGCTAACTTGGCCTTGCAGCCATGCCGGAGATTCTTCCACGTTCCTGCGGATGTAAATGACCAGGAAAGCCGGCAGCACTCCCACCACAAACATGCCGCGCCAGCCCACAAGCGGAAACAGCGTGCCGTACAGCAGGGCTGCGAACAGATATCCGACCACGTACCCTTCCTGCAGCAGTCCGGAGAAGAAGCCGCGTCCTTCCGCTGGTAGGGTCTCGAAGGTAAGCGCCGCGCCCACGCCCCACTCGCCCCCCATGGCAATCCCGAACAGGGCGCGCGTGATGAAGAAAAATGTCAGGTTGGGCGAGAACGCCGAAGCCAGCTCAAACACCGAATACGCAATGATGTCGAGCATCAGCGTGGGGCGGCGTCCGAACCGGTCCGCCATCCTCCCGAAGAGAAATGCGCCAACTGGGCGCATCGCAAGCGTCAAAAAGATCGCCCAGCTGATGCTGGAAACCGCCACCTGGAACTGGCTGGCCAGCGCATTCACGCAGAACACCAGAATGAAGAAGTCGAAGGCATCCAGCGACCAGCCTAGAAAGCAGGCGATGAACGTGTTTCGCTGCGTCGCATTTAGCCGTCGAAAATGTGCAATGAATTCCATGGATCGGCTTATCTCTGGGAGCGCCCGCGCTGCGGCGATCGCTTTCTCGCCCAGGCCATGCGGATGCTAGCATAGGCTCTTGATTCGATACTCAACAAACAGCAATCCACTATCTCTCCATGCCTGAACTTGAACTTCCGCAACGCCAGGCCACGGATGCGCTCATGCTCACCGGCTTCTGGTATCGCGCCCTCCCTGCCGATCGCGTGCACCGCAATCAGCTTCACAAGGCGACGTTGCTGGAAATCCCACTGGTGATTGGACGAGATCGAATGGGCAAGCCATTCGCTCTTCGGGATGCCTGCCCCCACCGCGGAATGCCACTCCACTGCGGCCATTTCGATGGAGAAAACCTGGAGTGCGGATATCACGGCTGGCAGTTCGACGTTCATAACGGTCAGTGCGAGCTGATCCCGTCCTTGACCTCGGATCAGAAGCTCAAAGTGGATCGCATTTACGCCGGCAGCTATCCGTGCGAAGAGCAGGATCACTTCATCTGGGTCTACATTCCGGATCCCGGGCCGCCGGGCGCTGGTTTCGGACCACCGCCCGAAGCGCCCGATCCTTCCCCCGAAATCGAGAAGTTCTCGAGTCACTACAAGCTCGCTTACCTGCAAGCTGAAATGCCGGTCAGCATTGATCACGGCATCATCGGGCTGATGGATCCGGCGCACGGCCCCTTCGTCCACCAGGCATGGTGGTGGCGCACGCGTCACAGCATCCACGAAAAACAGAAGCACTTCGAGCCTATACCCAACGGCTTCCGTATGAGCGCGCACACGCCGAGCTCAAACTCCGCGCCCTACAAGCTCTTGCGCCTTTACGCGGACGCCGACTCGATTACCACCACCATCGACTTCCGCCTGCCCAACATTCGCACCGAAACCATTCGCGCTGGGAAATACTGGTTTTCCAGCCTGACCACGGTCACGCCGATCACCCGCAGTCACTGCCGCATCGATGTAGTCGCGGCCTGGAACCTGTTCCGCTGGGTGCCATTCGTCCCCGAGGTGCTGAAATATGTTTTTGCAAAATTCGTGGAGCAGGACCGCCGCACCATGGAACTGCAGGCCGAAGGCCTGAAATACAATCCGCACCTGATGCTGATCGACGACGCCGATCGCCCCGCCAAATGGTACTTCCAGTTGAAATCGGCGTACCTCGAATCCAAGCGCACAGGCCAACCGATGACCCATCCCATGCTCGCCCCGGTCACCCTGAAGTGGAGAAGTTGAGGCTGAGAAACGTCACGGATGAGCCGAAAGCAGCCTTCGTGCTGCTCCCGTCATCGAAGCGGCATGACCTCGCATCGCAGAAAATCATTTCTGCACCGGCACTCTCTGAGCCTGGTGAGCGGAATTATTCTACTGACCTGGATAATCCTCTACAGCCGCTCCAATCCCAACACGCATTGGGGATCATTTTTTGGCAACGCCATCGCGGACTGGACCGGCCTCCTCGTCACCGTGATTGCCACCAAGTATTTCTATGAGGTTGGTTCAGCCGAGAGTCGCATGCCCCCGCATCACTGGCTCAGGCCCGTTCTTCGTTTCCTGCAAAATCACTCTCTGACCATCTTTCTGGTGCTGACCGGCGCAGGATTTGTCTGGTTATTTGCAGCGTCGAGTGCCAATTCAAAATGGGGACAAGTAGCAGGGAACATCGTTTCCGAGTGGACGCAAATCTTCGGCATGGTCCTGCTGACAAAAAACCTGCTGGAATCCCACTCGAAGGAAAGCCGGTAGAAATAGGGCCCGTGCAGGGACAGTCGCCTCGGCTGGCTATCACTCGCTCACGAGCCAGTCCATGGCGTCTTCCCGGGTCTTAAATGTAGGAATCTCGCGCTGGGAGAAGCTCTTGATGTTCTCGTAGAACACGTGCGGCACGCTCTCCGCATGCACCCATGCGGAGCGCTTCACAAAGGGACGGTCCAGGGTGAGCACTTCTTTCATGCGCGTGGCGACTTTCTTGTCGATTTCTGCTCCGTTGAAGTCAGCCAATGTCAGCATCGAGCCGTGGGCTTGCCGGGCAACAATGCTGCGGATCTGCTCGATCAACAACAGCATCTCTGTCGCCGAGCAGTTGCTGAAATCGACCAGGAAGATCGGGTGCCCCTTGTGCTGGACAAATCTCAGCCGTTCCTGCGAAGCATCGGTTACGGTATCGTCCAGGTTCATCCCAGCAGCGCCTCGACCACGCCGTAGGCCCCGTCCAGCGCGGCATCCAGAGCGGACGCATCTTTTCCGCCAGCTTCCGCCAAATCGGGACGCCCGCCGCCCTTGCCGCCGACTTTCTGTGCCACCGGCCCGATCACCTTACCCGCCTGCACCCGACCCGTCAAATCTTTGGTGATGCCCACAATCAGCGCCACATTGCCATTCGATGCCGAGCCCAACACCACAACTCCGGAACCGATCTTGTCGCGAAGTTGATCGACTAATGTGCGTAACTGCGCTCGCTCAAGATTGTCTACGCGATGCGCCAGAACCTTCACGCCTTTGACTTCCTTGACACTCTGGGCCAAGTTCGATGTTGAAGATGACGCCGACTTCATGCGCGCCTGATCAAGCTCGCGCGCCAGGCGCTTGATCTCGGCGTCCTTCTTGTCCAACTCGGCCTTGAGCGCATCGGCCGGAGACGAAGTCTCAGCATGTGCGGCCAAAGCAGCGACCACATTCTCCAATTGATGATCTTTGCGAAAATGTTGCACCGAGCCTTCACCGGTGATCGCTTCGACGCGGCGCACCCCCGACGACACGCTGCCTTCCTTCAAGATCTTGATCAGCCCAATCTCGCCGGTTGCGCCGGTGTGCGTTCCGCCGCAAAGTTCGGTCGAGAAGTCGCCGATCTTGATGACCCGCACCTTGTCGCCGTACTTCTCTCCGAACAGCGCCATGGCGTGATACTCGTTGATCGCCACATCGATGGGCACATCGGCGATCGTCTCCACCTTGCGGTTCCGGAGCACCTGCTTGTTGATAATGTCCTCGACATCCTGCAACTCTTCATCGGCGACACCCGTGAAGTGCGAAAAATCAAAGCGCAGATGGTTGGGTGCCACCAGCGATCCCGCCTGCTTCACGTGCTTCCCAAGCACTTCACGCAATCCGGCATGCAGCAGATGCGTCGCAGTGTGATTCCGCATGGTGGATTCCCGAATATCGGTGTTCACGACGGCGTCGACGTGATCGCCAACCCGAATTAATTGTTTCGCAACGAGCTGATGGGCCCGCACGCCCTGAATAGGGTAGTAGCAACCTTGCACATCGGCCACGATGGTGTTGTGATCGTCCGAGTAAAGCCAGCCGCGGTCCCCAATCTGCCCACCGGCTTCGGCATAGAACGGCGTGTGATCTAGGATGATTTCGCCTTCTTCGCCGGCCTTCAGTTCGCGCACGCCCTGCCCTTTGTGAATGATGGCGAGCACTTCGCAATTGTCGGAGCGGGTCTGCCGGTATCCTTCAAAGTCGGACTTGGGTAGCTGCTGATATGCGGGATTCGCCGTCTGCTTTGCCGCGCCTTTCCAAGAAGCCCTAGCACGCGCCTTCTGCTCATCCATGGCCCGGTCGAAACCTGCGCGATCGAATTCGATTCCCTGATCGCGCGCCGCATCCTGCATGAAATCCAGCGGCATGCCAAAGGTGTCATACAGCTTGAAAGCATCTTCGCCCGCCAGTCGCTCGGATGAACTTTTGAGCAGAGCCTCCAGCTTTTCGAGGCCAATTTCCATCGTGTGTGCGAACCGCGTCTCTTCCACTTGCACAGCTTTCGAGACGCGATCGGCGCTTTCGTTCAATTCGGGATACGCATCCCGCATCAGATCTCGCACCGCAAAAACCATCTGATAAAGGAACGGCTTTGTTTGTCCCAGCAAACGCCCGTGCGTGATCGCCCGCCGGATGATCTTCCGCAGTACATAGCCGCGTCCTTCGTTCGAGGGCAGCACGCCGTCGGAAATAAGAAACGTGGCAGCCCTCGAGTGATCGGCGATGACGCGTAGCGATGCGGCCGACTTGTGGCTCGCCGCAGCTGCCGAGCTTCGCTCGGCCTGGGCGGGCGAGGCGCCCGCCCCTACGTGGCCCGTCAACTCCGCTGCGCGTTTGATCAGGGGCGTAAACAGATCCGTCTCGTAATTGGAAATCACGCCCTGCAGCACGGCCGTGACGCGCTCCAGTCCCATCCCGGTATCGATCGACGGCTTTGGCAGCGGAGTTAGCTTGCCCGATGAATCGCGGTCAAACTGCATGAAGACCAGATTCCAGATCTCCACATAGCGCCCGCACTCGCAACCAAACTCGCAATCAGTATGCCCCTGGTCCGATGCGATCGCGCCCATGTCGTAATGAATCTCGCTGCACGGGCCGCAGGGTCCGGTATCGCCCATCTGCCAGAAGTTGTCTTTCAAGCCCATCTCGTAGATTCGCTCTTTGGGGACGCCTTGCCCGAGCCACAGGTCATAAGCTTCGGCGTCGCGCGCCACGCCGTTTTCACCCTTGAAGATGGTGACGTACAACTTGTCTTTTGGAATCCCAAACCATGCTGGCGAAGTAATCAGCTCCCAGGCGCAAGCGACAGCATCTTTCTTGAAGTAATCGCCAAAGGAAAAATTCCCCAGCATCTCAAAAAAAGTGTGATGCCGGTTGGTGAAGCCGACGTTCTCCAGATCGTTGTGCTTTCCGCCCGCGCGCACGCACTTCTGCGAAGTCGTGGCCCGGGAATAATCGCGCTTCTCCAATCCGAGAAACACGTCTTTGAACTGGTTCATCCCCGCGTTGGTGAACAGCAAGGTGGGATCATTGGCCGGGACGAGCGACGACGAGTGCACTTCCTTGTGCCCCTTTTGCACAAAGAAGTCCAGAAATTTTCGACGTATTTCAGAGCCAGTTAGCATGGATAAGCCATTCTAAATTACCGCCGCGCTTCATTCTGAACTCTCTTCCTCCAGCGCGCTGAGCACTTCATCTTCGACATCCCACTTCTTCAGAATGGCGAAGATCGTTTTGCTGGCGAAACCGGCGCGCATCAACTGGCGAAAGATTCGCGCCGCTTCCTTCCGATCCTTGGGTTTTGCCATGCGCTTTTTGCGCAGATACTCCCGCGCCTGCTTCTCATCGCTGACTCCTTCGTAAGCAGCGTCAACCGCTTTGTCGATCACGCTTCCGTGGACCCCGCGCGTTTTCAATTCCGTGATCACGCGTCGCCGCCCGACTTTCTGGTTGTCGCGACGCATCGAGGAGTAGTAGGCGGCGTACTGCGAATCATTCAGGTATCCCTGGTCCTTCAGACGCCGAATCACCAGCTCGACCAGCGTGTCGCTGTACTCCGATTCCGGATCTTCCAACCGCGCCCGCATCAGCCTTTTTAATTCCGCGACTGTCCTCATCCGGCGCGCGAGCGCGGCCACCGCGTATTCGTAGAGCTCGTCCTCGGAGTACGTTCTTCGCTTTGGACGTGAGAAGGACATGGCTAACGATAGCGCAAAAGTCAGCGCTGAGTACCTGATAGGGTTTGTGAAGTCGTGGGGGCGAGTGCGCTCGGCCAACTGCCCTGCGGACCGATCCTGCCGGTCAGCCTGACAGGGCCGACCCTACGTGGTCTCGCTTCGAGGTTGTGGCGCGCTGGAGTACGGTGTCCCTGCCACCTGCGCCTAGCCCCCGTCTCCCCCTATTTCAAAAGCGCAAAGGGTGCGCAATGGTCATCTTCGGGGCCCTTGTGCCGGGCGAGTTCATTGACGTTTCTTCACTCGTATCGCAGCGCCACCGTGGGATCGATCTTCGCCGCGCGGCGTGCGGGGATCAGTGCAGCCAGCAGAGCCACCAAAGCCATGAGCACCATAAGACCCGCGATTACTATCCCGTCTCGGTCATATTGAATATCCAGCACACTGGTAACGACGCGGCGAAGCAAAATCGCCCCCAATGCTCCTGAGCCCAGGCCTAATGCCATCAGGACGGTGACGCGCTTGATCACCATCTGCACAATTCCCAGGCGGGTCGCGCCCAAAGCCATGCGTATCCCGATGTCGCGAATGCGACTGGTCACCTCCTGCGTTAGCAGCCCATAAATACCAATGACTGCGAGCAGAAGCGCAATGCCCGCAAGGATGCCAAACAGCCAGCTCTGCATGCGATTAGTGATGAGAGCGTCGTCCAGAACGTCATCCATGGTCTGCGGCGTCTGGAATGCGACGGTCGGAGCGACATCGCGCAGGGCCTGCCTCAATTGCGCAACAACACTGGTTGAGGGAACTGTGGTTCGAACCAGCAGAGCTACGCTTAGTGAGCCAATGGCTTGTTGCGCCTCTTGCGACAGCTGCGAAAAAGGAAAGTCAATTTCGGGTCTTCCCCGGTCAAAAAGGTTTTGCCGTACGTCCTGCGCGACCCCCACAATCACCATGTTGGGACGTTTGGGGCCTTGCTGGAGTGCCTGGGAGAGCGGATCTTTTCCGGCGGGCAGAAATTCCCTGACCCAGGCTTCGTTGACGATCGCCACAGGCTGCGACGACGGTGTGTCTTGTGTGGCGAAGTTCCGGCCCCGCAGAATGCGCAATCCCATTGCTTCGAAATAGCCGGGAGTCACGCTTCTGGTTTCCGCCAGCCGCGCACGCTCTGGGGGATCAGGAGGCTGCCCGACAATGTGTGGAGACCAACTCGAACCAAAGCCCACTACGGGGATCTGATCGATCATGCCAGCCGCTGCCACTCCCGGTATCCCTTCTACGCGTTGCTGCAATGGTCCGATGAACGATGTCACGAAATTGCGGTCTTTGTAATCGCCGGACGGAATATTGATTCCGAGGGTTAGCAGATTCTTCGTGCTGAACCCGAGATTGGTTTGCAACATGCGCTGGAGAGTGAAAAGGAGCAGGCCAGAAAAGACAAGCAACACGAACGACAGCGAAATCTGGAGGACTACAAAAACGGCGCGGACATCGCGCTGATGGTGAGACAAGCCGACCTTGACTCCTGATGTGAGCGAGTAGCCTGGATTGGTTCTGGATGCGCGCCACGCGGGAATGAGCCCGGCCGCAATGCTGGAAACCACTCCTGCCGTGAGCGTCATGGATATCACGGGGACATTGAGTTGAATGTTCGCTCCCCGCATGAAGGCATGCGCGAGGAATAGCTTCAGGGCGGAGAGCAGCCCGACCGCAAGAAGAAGCCCTGCACATGCGCCAACCAGGCCCAGCAAGGCGTTCTCGACCAATAATTGTCGGATCAGCGCGCCACGTGCGGCACCAACCGCAACTCGCAGCGACATTTCTCTTTCCCGGCTGACGCTGCGTGTCACCAAAAGCCCGGCAACATTGGCGCAGGCGATCAAAAGCACTGCGAGGACTGCCCCAAGCATCACGCCCAACTGTGACAGTTCGCTCCCGCCCGAGCGGGTCATGTGCAACGTCGTCTCAATAGGAATCAGTTGCGCGCTCCAGCCCTTGTTGGTGATGGAATGCTGCTGACCGATTTCCTGCATCACATGCATCATCTCGGCCTGTGCGTGCTGAGTTGTGGCTTGCGGTTTCAGCCGTCCAACGGTGAGCAGCCAATTCGTGCCCCAATCGGTGTCCCAATGAGGCCTGACGTGCATGGGTGTATAGACAAGGTTCGGCTTGCGAAATGGAAAACGGAATCCTGCCGGCATGACTCCAATCACCACGTAAGGGCGGCCGTCGAGCTGCACAACCCGGTTCACTACATCTGGATCGGCGCTAAAACTTTGCCGCCACACGTCGTAACCGAGAACCACGACATCGTTTTTTCCCGGCTGGTCTTCACCGGATAAAAATGTTCTACCCAGTAGAGGTTTCACGCCGAATACGTCAAAGAAGTTGTCCGTGCCTTGAGTCACATTCAAGTATTGGGTCTGCTTGCCTGTGGACAGCGTCATGCCCCAATAGTCTTCGTATCCGGCAAGAGCTTCGAACGATGTACTGAGCCTCCGCATTTCGAGATAGGCTGGCCAAGAGATCGGCGCCCGCGAGCCCGACGCTGAACTGGTCTGGACGTCAACGATGCGCTTCACGTTGTTGTACGGAAGCGGACGAAGCACCACGGCATCAATCACACTGAACATCGTCGCGGTCGCACCAATACCCAACGCCAGCGTGACGACTGCCACGGCTGTGAACCCCGGGTTCTTGCGCAACTGACGCAGCGCGTAGTGCAGATTCTGGCTAAGCTTCACAGGTAACTCCCTTCGAGGGTGCGGGCATACGAAATCCTCGTTTCGGAAGGGGGGAGCACTCAGACCGCCAACTTCTGGATTGCTAAAAAAGCCTTTGTTCTTATGAGATCACACACGCTTATGAAAGACCGGGCGCGTCCAGTTGCGGTCAAGGCTGTCCATAGCCGGACGAGGCTCGGGGGCTTGTCCAGTGTTTCCTGGGAAATGGGGCCGGAGAAATGCGGCCGGAGAAATACTGGGACCGAAGAATAAAATTATGGGGCCGCGAAATACGGGAACGGACGCGTCGCTCACCCTTCCTACTTACTTGCACGCGTCTTGAGTTCTCACTTTTTCCACAGGCCAACTCCCCTTCCATGTGACGCACAACCTTGACCCTCGCCATGAAAAGCGCACAATGAACTCGTGCGCATTCGCATCGCAAAATCATTTCGTCAGAGGCGCTCAGGGCCAGCCTGCAATCCTGTGCGTTAAGTCTTTATTGCAGAATACTTTGCGGGTAAGTCATTCTTTGACAATACTTTGCAGCCAACGGCTTTGGCGTTCCAGAGTCTAAGATCTTTACATTCAATGCTTTGCGTCCTTCGGGAAAGTTCCCGCTATAGGTCGAAGCTCGACCGCTAAGTCTATATTCCAGAATACTTTGCCTCTAAAGCATCGCCTTTGAATACTTTGCGAGTTAAAGTATCGGTACAAAGTCCCTAATCCCAGCAATGTCAACACTTTGTGAAAGTGGGGTCCGTTTTTTTCGTTTCCGGTGCACTCCCGCAATCGAGCTTCGCTCGACTGGACAGCCGATGGCGGCTGTCCCTTATCAGGTGCATATCGCAGCGCGTCAGGGGAAGGGGACTGCGGCCGTCACCTGGTTCGAGTAAGAACTCTCGACTCCCGACGCATCGACTGCGGTTGTGACGTAGTAATACGTCGTGCCCGATTGCACGGCGCTGTCGCTGTAGCTCAGCGCTGTGTTCTCTGCCGGATTGATTCTTGAGAACGGCCCGCTGGGGGATGCACCGCGATAAACGTTGTATCCGCTGACCGAACTCGAAGTACTCGCATTCCACCAGAGGTTCACCGTGTGTTGAATCGTGGCGCCGGAACCGCTCGCCGTCTCCAGCGCGGAATTGGCGTTGCTGGTGAAGAATGAGATCTTGGAAGAAGCCGCGCCTGCGGCGGTGGGAGTAAATGTGACGGTGTAGGGCACGCTCTGGCCAACTGACAGAGTGAGCGGCGGATTCACTCCGGCGAGAGTGAAGGCTGAGTTGCTGGAACTTGTGGACGACAATGTGATGCTGCCGCCGGTAGCCGTCAGGCTGCCGCTCTGGGTCTGCGTGCTTCCGATAGCCACGCTGCCAAAGTTCATCGCGCTGGGGACGACGCTCAGAGTGCCGCTCGAACTAGTTCCGCTACCCGTGAGTGCGATGGACACAGACGGATCGGATGCATTGGAGGCAAGTGTGAGCATCGCGCTGTTAGTGCCGGTAGTGGTCGGGGTGAATATGACCGACAAGCCCGCGCTGGCGCCCGCAGGCAGAGTGTATGGAAAGCTCAAGCCGCTGACCGAATAGCCGCTGCCATTCAGGTTTGCGGCAGAGATGATCACGCTGGATGCGCCGGTATTGGAAACAGTGAGCGTCTGCGTCTGGCTGTTGCCCAGCGTCACGCTTCCCAGATTCAGGCTGGGAGGCGCCGTCAGATATCCCGGATTGGTGCTGCTGTAGCCGCTGCCGGAAAGGCCGACAGTGACGCCGCCGTAACGAGTTCTATATTTGCCGCCCCAGGTGATGTAGCCCTGCACCGCCGCGCTGCCGCTGACGTTTCCCGCCGTCTGCGGCAGAAACGAAACAGACAAGGTCATGCTTCTTTGTGAACTGAGAACAACAGGGAGAGTGGGACCGACAAACGTGAATCCTGTGCCCGAAACCGTCACTCGATAAATCGTCACCGACGCTCTGCCCGTGTTGGTCACGACAAGCGGCTGGATGAGATTGCTGCCGAGTTGCACGTTCCCGAAGCTGACGGGAGCGCCAGTCAGGGAAACCTGGCCATAAGCGGAAGCTGAAATGGTGAACAGGGACGCAACGAGAAAGAGCCAGCAAGCTGCAGGGGACTTGAGACAACTCATGTCGTACGCTCTCTTTTTCCCGGACTTTTGCATCCGGGCGGGGGATTACGGAGCCTTGAGTTTTGCCCCAATCAGTCCGGGGCAGGACGCTACGGCGTTGCATCCATCTTCCGGGCAAGCTGGCTTCACCGGTAGGTCACGAAAGGACAAAAAGACGTGCGTAGTCGGACGAGAGCGAAATCAGACAGAAGTATTCCCCGGTGTGGAACGTGCGTTCGTAAAATTACAAACGACTGAGCGGCCAGCAGCTCGATGGTGCCCCACTCGAGCTTTTTGCGGTCGACGTTCCGGAAGGCGAAAGCGGGGTGCTGCCTTTATAATTCCCGGTTCATGTTTTCGAAGCTGCAAAATCGGTTTAATTGGCTCTGCCTGCTTGCGCTTGTGATCACTGTTCCCCCCGCGAATGCCGCCTCGGGAGCTTCCTGGAGCGGAGTGCTTACGGATGTCGCCGGTAAATCCGTCAACGGTGCGATTGTCGAGATGCACTCCTCCTCGGGAGAACATCAGTACAGCGCGCCAACTTCTGCGGCTGGCAGATTTTTCTTTACGTCTGTGGCTGCGGGGTCTTACCGCGTGTCTGTAATGATCGGGGACAAGATGTACAAAACGGCGCTTCCTTTCGAAGTGCCCGCTGATGCGGCCGCGCTCACGAGTTCGTTGCAGATCGCTTCTGGCGAATTGTTGCGGGTGAGTCCGCTGGCTCCGGAACTTACAAATGCAGTTGCTCAATCTTCAAAGCAGGCTAGCGGGGGCGAGCGACTTTCGAGCGCGGAGGTGTCCAGCTTGCCGCTGAATGCCCGCGATTTCAGCAAATTGCTGCTGCTGGCGGCCGGCACGATGACGGATGCAAATGGCGCTGCTAACTTCACCCAGCAGTTCGCGGTGAATGGGCAGCGCGGAGTAACCACTATCTTCGCGATGGATGGCTTCGATACGACGGACCCCGAGATGGGGGGCGCAACGTTCTCGAATTTCAACGTGGATGCCATCCAGGAAGTCGAGTCCAATTCCGGCGTGCTGCCTGCCGAAGTTGGGCATGGCGCCGCCAGCTATACGAATGTGATTTCGAAATCGGGGGTCAATGCGATCCACGGCAGCGTCTTTGAGTTTTTGCGCAATGCCTCGCTGGATGCGCGCAATTACTTCGACCATACAGATCCTAGCGGACACCGTCGCATTCCTCCGTTTCAGCGCAATGAGTTTGGGTTCACCAATGGAGGTCCGATTGTGCTCCCTGGGATTTACAACGGGCGCGACCGAACCTTCTACTTCGGTGAATATCAAGGCTTCCGGCAAGTGCTGGGGACAACGCAGGTGATTCCGGTTCCAACCGCGGCGGAGCGCCAGGGAATCGATACGTCCACATTTCCCGGGGATACACTCACGGTGCCGGTGAGCGCGGCAATCCTGCCCGTGCTGAACGGCTATCCTCTGCCCAACGAGCCTGAAGGACCTTTCGGAAATCGCACCTATGCGACCTCGTCGAAGGTTGTCACCCGCACGGATCAATTCTCGATTCGGGTGGATCACAAAATCTCGGCGAAGTCTTCGCTCATAACGCGCTTTAGCCTTAACCAGGTTTCGGGGCCGCTTACCAATCCTGATCAGACGGCGATCAATCCAAGTTTCGGAGTGCTGTTCTTTGATCACCAGCGGAATACAGGAGTGCATTACACGCGGACGCTTTCTCCGCACATGACCTCGGATACTTCGATCAGCTATATCCGCAGCACGCCATTCTTTCCGGCGGCAAATCATACCCAGCCGGGAATTACTTACGCTGATGGCCTATACCAGCCATACAATCAGCCCGCTGGCTCCATCTTCGGTTCGTATAGCAATCTTTATCAGCTCAAACAGGACATCACCTGGATACACCATTCGCATTCCTTTAAGGGCGGAGTCGAGATCCGGGTGAATCGAGATTCCACCATCTTTGGGACGAATCCGAATGGGCTCTATGAATTCGGCGGCGGTAATGCCTATTCGCCCGTGAAAATCACGTCCGCGAGCGGTACTCACGATATTGAGATTGGCGAGCCCCTTCCGGATGCTCTCACCGGTCTGCTGACTGCGACACCGTATTCTTACAACACCATTGCCCCGGCCAGTCTCACGCCCGTCGGCGGCAAGTTCAATGAGGCAGGAGTTCGCCGCGAGGCTTACAACTTTTATTTTCAGGACGCGTGGAAAGCAACGTCGCACCTCAGCGTCAGCTACGGATTGCGCTACGAAGTGAACAGCCGCATTCACGAAGCGACCAAGCGCACCTCTCTTCCGATTTTTACCGATGCACAAGGCAAGCCGACCGGGTATTGGGATCGGACCGCGAAACAGACGATGCTGATTAATCCGCAGCCGCCTTATGATCAGGATTGGAATGGCTGGGGGCCACGCCTCGCGCTGGATTATGCCGCGAGCAAGCACACCGTGTTACACGCCGGCGGGGCGATTACTACGCTTATTCCGAATTTGTGGCAGGACAATTTTCTTACCGCGGCCATTCCCTTCGTTTTTGCGCCGTCCATATTCGCCCAGCCGGGGGAGCCTGTTGCGTTCCAGAACACGTTCGTTCCGCTGAGCCTGCCCACAGCCTATGACATTCAGGGTCAGCCTATCTTTCCTACGGGACGCACCGAAGACGTAGCCCCCAACACGGTGATGGACCTGGGGCGATTCCAGAGCGATCTGAATGCGCTGGCGCCGGGGAACGTGCAATTGCTCAACATTACTGGTATTGCGAAAAACTTCGGGAATGGCTACATCGGGAGCTGGACGGCCGGAGTGGATCATGATTTCGGCGACTTCAAATTCAGCGCGTCGTATGTGGCTACGGCCGGAATCCACTTGCCGCGGGTTTATAACACGAATGGATACGGCGGAGCTTGTCAGGGATTTGCGCCGTTTACGCAATTCAATTCTCCCTGCCACGCGATTGCGGGATTCGGGCCGGAGATCATCATGACCAGCGGCTCGCATTCCAGCTATCACGCCCTGCAAACTGGCCTGACAAAAAATTCTGCGCGTCTTGGGCTGGGATTGCAGGCGAGCTACACCTACTCCAAATCACTGGACGACACGAGCGCGGTCCTTGCCGGCTTATTGGGGAGTTCCGGCACGGTATTGCAGACTGCGCCCCAGAACCCCTGGGACCCGTCGGCAGAGAAAGGGCCTTCGACGTTCGACGTCACTCATGTCTTTGCCGCCAGTGTGATTCAGTTGGTTCCACTCGATCGCATACGCTTTCTCCGTCCGCTCGGTCGAACCTTTACAAGAGGCTGGCAGGTTCTGAACATTTCGACGCTGACCACTGGGTCGCCTTTTACTGTTTTCTCCGGGATACAACAGACTGGCGCCGGGCTAGGGGGAGGCGATCGGCCCGACCTGGTTTCCATGCCTCACTTGTCGACTAGTCGCGCGGTTCGTGCAGATTATTTTGGACTGGGCGCTGGCAACCGGTCGTTCTTCTATATTCCCATCAACATTCCCGGCGGGACCGGTCCCAACCAGGGGCGCTTTGGGACCTTGGGACGAAACACGTTCCGTGGTCCTGCCTATCACGATTTCGATTTCGCAGTTATTAAAGACACGCCTTTTGGACATCGCGGCAACGCTGAATTGGCGACTCTGGAATTCCGCGCCGAGTTCTTCAACATTTTCAATATCGTGAACTTCGGAATGCCCTCCAACATCGTCAACGGCAGCGGCTTTGGTCTTATCAGTAAGACTGCCGGGACGTCGCGGCAAATTCAGTTCTCACTCAAAGTGATCTACTAGCGAAGCGCGTAGGGGCAGCCCATTGGGCTCTCCCGAGAAGCGAAGCGTGCGGCGGCCGGGACAAGCGGCGGCCGGAACCAGCTTTTCCGAAACCCTGCCGGACCAATGGGTCCGGCACCACGTGATCCGTGCACAACACAGCAGCCACTGCGCACAGCTCCAGCCGTTAGCGGTTCGCCGATTGCGGCAAAGCCTCGATCGAGGGCGTCGATAGCTCCGTTCCGATGACATCACCGCTGACTACCATATCCACACGGCGGTTCAGCTTGCGTCCTGAGGCAGTGCTGTTGTCAGCCACCGGATCCGCTTTGCCAAAGCCTTGGGCGCTGACGCTATCGGGCCGAACGCCGTTGGAGACCAGGTAAGCACGCACGCTGTCGGCGCGCTTCTCCGACAACTGCACGTTGTATTCATCGCTTCCAATGCTGTCAGTGTGACCCTCGACCTGAAGCTTGAGGCCAGGATAGGCTTCTACGATTCCGGAGATCTTGGCCAGGCGTTCGCGCGCCTCGGACTTCAAGGTGTATTTATTGAAGTCGAAAAGCACATCGGGCATGCTGACGATCAAACCGCGCGCTGTGTCGCGGGTCTGCAGCACCTGATTGAGCTGTTCCCGAAGGCGGTTGCGCATCTGTTCTTTTTCCTGAATAGCCTGCTGAGCCTGACGCTGGGCTTCCTGCGTTTGCTGTTGCGCCTGTTGGCTCTGCATTTCGGCCTGTTGCCTCTCTTGTTCCGCCTGCGCCATCTGATTCTGCGCGTCCTGTAGTCTGCGCTGGGCGTCGTCAGCCGCATTGTGGGCGGCTGCCAGTTGTGCTTCGGACGCTTGCTGCTGGGCCAGCATAGTGGCTTGCTGCCGCTCTGCCTCAGCGCGAGCTTGTTCGGCTTCCGCCCGCTTGCGGGCATCTTCGTTGGCTTGCGCCTGAGCTTGTTCCGCGTCGCGTTTGGCGGATTCCGCATCTGCTTCGGCTTTGGCTTGGGCTTCTGCGGCGGCGCGCCGGGCGGCTTCCTCGCGTTCCGATTCTTTCTTGCGCAGGGTCAGCACGCGCGCATCTTCGGCCATTTGCGTCGCACCCCTGGCAGCGGTGCCGATAGGCGTGCGCCCTTGCTTGCGCTGGTAATAGTCCTCGGCGCGCTGCAACATGTCTTCGGCTTTCTGCACGCTATCACCCGCATACTGCTGGGCACCGGCGGCTTTGGCGATCGCCACGGCATTGCGCGCCTCGAGCAGATCCAGAGGAACATTCGGCTGGGCCTGTGCCGAAGGGAGTTGATCGGGAGGCACGTCGACTATGTACTCTCTCCCTTCCAGTACATCGAACTTGGCGTCAATGGGCTCTTCAAATCCCTTCACTCCGGTCGGAATGACGTTTTGCGCGACTACCTTGTCGCTGGGATGAGTGACTGCAAAGTACGGCTCGGCAGTGACAATCAGGCCGAAGGCTTGCAGGTCGGTCGTGACGCTCAGCTTGTCCCTGCCGTTCCCATTGGGCAGGACTTCGCCCAGGTTTACGGCCCGCCCCTCAGGCGTAACTGCCCATAAGACGTAGGTGAGGTACTGCGGCCCGATCGCTGAAGGCGGACCCACGTGGTCGATGTCGGCATCAATGGCCAGTCGTCCGGCCTTGCCATCGATCTTTGCGTGCCCGCTGATAGAAGGCATCAGGTCCGTGCCCTTGAAGTCGACGGAGGTCGATCCGCCGCGGTTGCGGTAATTGACCGCGTTGGCGCTCCTGGCATACACGTTCACCCTGAAGACGGGAGTCTGCGAATTTTGTTGGTTAGCCAGATTTTGCTGGCTCTGCTGCTCAGCCGGATTACCCGGGGCGGGATACAGCGGTGGCGCCTGATCTTGTTGCGCCACGACCAGGGCGGGATACAGAACTGCAACTGCGATCGACAACTGCAATGACTTCATGGCACGGCCTCAAAATGTCAGACATAACGTTCGCTGCTCTTGGATGAGAGAGACTTACGAGGGGATGGCAGGTTTCCGGAGAAGGGCTGGGCCGGAATTTCCACAAGAAATTGCAGGCCAGTGGCGGAGATCAAGAAAAATCGCAGCGAAATAATAGCGAAAGAATTAAGAGCGTAAACGCAACAGGTTGTGGTTCCTTTCGGAATAAACCACCAAGGCTCGTACTTTCCCAAAGCGGTGCACTAAGGGGTCGGTCACCTGCAACTTTCTGCTTGACAATAAACGACTTACAGCTAAGATGTGGGAGAAAGTGGTTGAAAGTGGCAAGAGCGACAGGGTTCGTGGGATTCAGGAGCTGAAATCGAGGAGCCGGTGGAAATCCGACCCAGCATTACGACAAACAGCCCGAAAAATCCGAGTTTGACCGAACTTTGCGCGGTTTTTACCTCCCTCGTTGCTGTGGTAGTGGCTAGCAAGAACGCTCCCCCGAAGGGAACTGGCTTCCGCAGGGGTTTTAGTCATGTTTCGCGGCAATCATCCAACCCGGGTCGACGAGAAAGGCCGTCTCAAGGTCCCGGCGGAGTTCAAGCGGGTGATCGACGAGAAGTACGGCCAGCAATTCTATATCACCAGCCTGGATGGCAGGGTTGCACAAGTGTATCCCTTCGAGGAGTGGGAGCGGATCGAGCAGAAGCTTGCCGGGCTCTCCAACTTCAATCCTACGAAGAAGAAGTTTCTCGATCGAACGAATTATTACGGGCAGCAGGTCGAGATGGATGGGCAGGGGCGCCTGTTGCTACCACAGTTGTTGCGGGAAGCGGGACAGATCAAGGGCGAGGTAGCGGTTCTGGGCAATCTGACCTATCTGGTGGTGAGGAACCTGGAGCTGTTCAAACGGGAGATCGAAGAAGAGAAGTTCACGCCTGAGGATGAGAAGACGCTCGACGAACTGGGCATCTAGTGGGCGAGGGATCAACAGACACCCCTCAGGGGGTTGGGCATGGCGGTGGAAGGGAAACGAGCCATGTTCCGGTTCTTTTAAAAGAAGCGATCGACTTTTTAGCCGTGCGGCGTGGCGGGACCTATATCGACGCCACGGTGGGCCTTGGCGGGCACAGTTACGAAATCGCAAAACGCCTCGGCGCACCGGGACATTTGATTGGGCTCGATAAGGACCCGGAAGCGCTGGAAATCGCGCGTAAAAAGCTGACCCGAGAGAGCCAGGACTGGCCGGAGGTCACGCTCCTGCAACGTTCCTTCGCGGAGATTGCGAAGGGGCAGAAGCCGGCAATCGTGGACGGAATCCTGGCCGACATCGGCGTCAGCAGCCTGCAGTTGGACAATCCGGCGCGCGGATTCAGTTTTCAGGCGGAAGGACCGCTCGACATGCGGATGGACCCGCAGTCGGAGCGTACCGCCGAACAAGTGGTAAACCACCTCGACGAGCGACAGCTTGCCGATGTGATTTACGAATTCGGAGAGGAAAGGAGGTCGCGGAGAATCGCCAGAGCCATTTGCCGGTCGCGGCCGATACGATCTACTGCCCATCTTGCAGAGGTCATATCAGCCGCGGCCCGGCCAATGAATCAGGCGGAGAGAAGAATTCATCCCGCGACGCGAACTTTTCAAGCTCTTCGAATTTTCGTAAACCGCGAACTGGACGATCTGAAGGCGCTGCTGGAAGCGGCGCCCGGGATTCTGAAGCCAGGAGGACGCGTGGTGGTGATCAGTTTTCATTCGCTGGAAGACCGCATCGTGAAAGATGCCTTCCGCGAAGGGACTCAGAAGGGTTACTTCAGTGTGCTAACCAAGAAGCCGGTGACGGCAACTGAAGAGGAGAGCGATCGCAACCCGCGAGCACGCAGCGCGAAATTGCGGGCAGCGGAAAAAGTTTAGCTCCGGAAAACCTGCCGGGGCGCCCGGCATGGCTGTAACGGTTGTGCCGGGGAAAGGTTCAGAAGAGCGGACGAAGATCCGCATAGCTGTCGGTGGTTTCAACGGGTTCCGTGGTAGGAATCCAATTCGAGGTAGCAGGACATGTATACGGGAACGTTGATCAGCGAGTTGATGAGCACGGTAGATCGGGCCAACCAGCAGTTGCAGCAGCAGCGCATCAAAGAGGAACTGCACGAAATTTTCACCATGCAGATTCCAGTCGTAGACAGCGAAACGGCTTACATGGGAGCAGCATAATGGCGGCAGCAGCGGCAACATTTCAAGGTGTGGTTCCGGCAGAACGGCGTTCGTTTTGGACAGGTACTCCTGAGATTTACTTCTCCAAGGCGATCGATAATTCCCGTCTGGTCAAGGTAGAAGATCCTCGCCGCAGCCGCGAGATGAAGCACTTCGGCTTCGCCTTGGGTTGCCTGTTCCTGCTGGTGTTCACCTATGCCTGGCAACATTTCAAAGCTATCGAATACGGCTATCAGATCGAATCGGCAAAGCGTGAGCTCGCGGGCGCCACTGAAATGAACCGCGCACTGCGTCTCGAAGATGCGTCCCTGCGTGATCCCGAGCGCATTGATGTGCTGGCGCGCCGCATGGGCCTGGTTCCGCCCGCGCCGGGACAAGTGGTCCACCTGGATGGCTCTGCTGGCGATCTGCAAGGTCCGGTCATGGCCAGCGCTGCCCCTGTAATGGTAGTCCCGGGTCAGTAGAGAATCACGTATTCACAGCCGCTTAGGCTGTCCGCCGAGCTGAACTCGGCTGTGTTTTGTGGCGGCCTGTCTGAATAGGCCGTCGTATCGTCTAGAGAGCACTCCATGGCAGCCATCGGTTCTGATCCTGGCAAAAACTCTCGGCTGTATCTCCTGGGGGCGATACTGCTTCTGTGGTTCGTCGCGATCTGCGGACGTCTGGTCTACCTGCAGATCTTCAGCTACGGTAAATTTGTAAAGCAGGCAGGGCATCAGCAGCAGCGGGCGATTCCGCTTGCGGCCAAGCGCGGAATCATCTACGACCGCGCCGGCCGTGAACTCGCCATGTCGGTGATGGTGGATTCTGCTTTCGCGGTGCCTTCCGAGGTCAGAGATCTTCCCACTGCAATCTCGTTGATCACCCGGATTACAGGTGATGATTACAACGTCGTGCTCGCGGACTGCCGTGCGCACAAGACCTTTTGCTGGGTAGCCCGCAAAGCAGACGACCAAACGATCCAGCGAATCAGTTCGCTGAGATTGCAAGGTATTCACCTGCAAAAGGAACCGAAGCGCTTTTATCCCGCGAGAGACTTGGCGGCGCAGGTGCTCGGATCCGTGGGGATGGAGGACACCGGGCAAAGCGGCATCGAGCATGAATACGACGACCAGCTGCGCGGGCGAGCCGGAAAGATGTTTATCTCGGTGGACGCGCGCAAACAGTGGTTCTCCGATGTCGAGACCCAGCCCGATCCGGGCGACAATGTCGTCCTCACCATCGACAAGAATATCCAGTACATTGCCGAGAAAGAACTCGAGCAGGCTATCCACGATACGCAAGCCATTGCGGGCACCGTGATCGTGGAGAACCCGCACACCGGCGAAATTTTGGCGTTGGCCAACCGGCCCACGTTTAATCCGAACCTGCGCAAGCAGATCACGCCTGGGGCACTCACGAACCGCGCGGTCAGCTATGTCTATGAGCCGGGCTCCGCGTTCAAGGTGGTGACGCTCTCAGCTGCTCTCGAAGAGAAGGTCACGACGCCCGATGAACTCATCGACTGCCAGATGGGGTCGATCGTCTACAACCGCATGCGCATTCGCGACTCGAAGGCACACGGGGTCCTGCCGGTGTGGGGAGTGCTGGCGGAATCGAGCAACGTCGGCACCATCAAGATTGCGCTGCGCCTGGGTGAAGAACGCTATTACAAGTACATTCGCGCCTTCGGATTGGGACAGCAGACGGGAATTGAATTGCCCGGCGAGACGCGTGGCATCACCAAACCTCCGAGCCGATGGTCGAAGGTCTCGATCGCCGCCATCTCGATTGGACAGGAAGTCGGTGTTTCGCCGATTCAGCTTGCGGCGGTGATGTCAACCTTCGCCAATGATGGGGTGTACGTCGCGCCGCGCATCGTCGCTGGTACGTTGCCCTTGCAGGGGGGCGTGCAAACTGTCGCATTTCATCCCGCGGAAGGGCGGCGGGTGGTCTCCTCCTACACGGCCGCCGAGATGCGTTCCATGATGCAAAAGGTCGTGCTTGAAGGAACCGCGCGCAGGGCTTCTCTCGACGGTTACACGGTAGGAGGAAAGACCGGCACAGGCCAAAAAATCGATCCGGCAACTGGCGCATACTCCAAGACCAAGTACAACGCCACCTTCGCCGGTTTCGCCCCGCTGAACAACCCGCAGGTAGTCGTCGCCGTGATTCTCGACTCGCCTATAGGTCTCCATCAAGGCGGACAGGTTTCGGCGCCAGTTTTCCGCCGTGTCACGCAACAGGTGCTTGAGTATCTGCACGTGCCTCATGATTTGCCGCTTGCGCCGGAGCGCCAACTTCTGCTGGCGCGAGCCAAAATTAAGGACAAGGATCTGGATGACGATACCCCCGATCATCCCGGCGAACCTTTGGAAACCGCAGAAGTAAACACGGGAGCGCTCGACGCCGCGAAATCGTCAGTTGTGGCGAAGAGATCCATAGCTGTCTCGATGGTGGGCAGTGGCACCGTCGTGCAAGCGGCAGTGCGCGAAGTATTACCGTCCTCTCCTCCCGACGATTCCGGTAATAGAAGCGCTCCTGGCGCCGAAACAAAGCTGCCCGTCAGCGGAACGGTGGTTCTGGACGTGGAGCAAGGTGGGATCGAAGTGCCGTCGTTCGTCGGCAAAACTTTTCGCAGCGCGATTGAGACTGCCCAGGATGTCGGTCTACAACTCGACGCGGTAGGAAGCGGTCTGGCGCGGCAGCAATCCCCTACCGCAGGAAGTCACGTCCCCGCCGGATCGCGAGTCACCGTGCAGTTCGGGCGATAGCATTAATTGCAATCTTGAATCCGCAGCCGTTTGACCCGCCGAAAAACTGCGTGATACCGTAAACAGTCACACCATCCCCGGCAGCCAGCCACTGCTCGTTTGAGGTTGATCTTGTCTGCGGTAGAGGCGCCCACCATCCGAAAAACTGCGCTCAATGTTGTCCATCGCCAGATGGGGGCGAAGATGGTGGAATTCAATGGCTGGGATATGCCCGTCGAATATCCCGCTTCGCTTGGTGGCGGCATCATCAACGAACACATGGCCGTGCGCACGGGCGTCGGCATTTTCGATGTCAGCCACATGGGCGACATCCGCCTCGCCGGGCGACAGGCCCTCGCCGCAGTTCAGCACATCTCCATGAACGATGCCTCGCGGCTGACGATCGGCCAGGCGCAGTATTCGGCGTTGCTCTATGCCCAGGGAACCTTTGTGGATGATGTCATCGTGCATCGCCTCGGCGAAGACGAGTATCTGCTGGTCATCAACGCGGGCACGAGGGAAAAGGATTTCAACTGGGTGCGCGACAACACGCGCCAGTTCGATTGCGCGGTTGACAACTTGTCCGATGACTTTACTCAGATCGCTATCCAAGGTCCAAGAGCGGTGAATCTGCTGCAAAAGCTCACAGACGCAGACCTGAACGCCATCAAGTTCTACTGGGTAACGCGCGGCACGGTATGCGGCCTTAAGAACACGCTGATGGGCCGTACCGGTTACACCGCCGAGGATGGCTTCGAGATCTATGTCCCGTCCGACGAAGGTACCAGCGCATTTGTGTGGAACGAGATTCTCATTGCGGGCAAGGAATTCGGGGTCGTACCGTGCGGCCTGGGCGCTCGCAACACGCTGCGGCTCGAAGGCAAGCTCCCGCTTTACGGCCACGAGATTTCCGATACGATTAATGTCTGGGAAGCCGGGCTGGATCGCTTCTGCAAAATGGAGAAGCCGGAGTTCATCGGCCGCGACGCGCTGGAAAAAAGTAAAGCCGCCGGAATTAAACGCGCGCTGGTCGGTCTGGAAATGACTGAACGAGGCATTGCACGCGACGGCTATAAGGTATTGGACACTGCGGGCCGGGAGATCGGATACGTGACGAGCGGGTCGCCAGCTCCGTACCTGAAAAAGAATATCGCGCTAGCCTACGTACCGAAAGAACTTGAAGCTGTAGGCACACCGTTGCAAGTCGAGATTCGCGGGCAAGGAGTAGGAGCGGTGGTAGTCCCAACGCCGTTCTACAAACGTCCGAAAAAATAGAGCAAGATTTCCCAGCGGAAGCAGCTAGGAGCGAGAAGCCTTTATGCCTTACCCAAGCGATCGTAAGTACACCCGCGAACACGAGTGGATTCAAGTAAACGGCAACTCCGCAGCCGTCGGCATCACTGATTATGCTCAACAATCTCTGGGTGACATCGTGTTCGTCGAAGCGCCAAAAGTGGGCGCGGAACTCACGGCCGGCAAAACGTTCGGCACCGTGGAATCCGTCAAAGCTGTGTCCGATTTGTTCGCGCCTGCGTCAGGAACGGTAACTGAGGTCAATGGCGAACTGGCAACTAGTCCCGAGAAGGTGAATAGCGACGCACACGGCTCTTGGATGGTGAGGATCACGCTTAAGAACCCCAGCGAACTAGACGCTTTGCTCTCAGCTGCAGATTATGAGAAGTACGTAGCAGAAGAGGCTGGACACTGAAAACCGGACTACAGTCCCATTCAGAGCGCGGCGTTGATACGACCATCGGAATGTCCCTCACGTACATCTATACAAAGTTCTATGCGCTACTTACCTAAATCTCCTGCCGACCGCGACGCCATGCTCAAGGCAATCGGCTTGCGCTCGGTTGATGACCTCTTCGCGCCGATCCCCGCCGAGTATCGGCTGAATCGCGACTTGAAGATTCCTCGCCAGATGGCGGAGTCCGAGATCGTGGATTTCTTTCGCCAGCGCTCGCGCGAAAACGGCGACGGCTATACCAGCTTTCTCGGTGCTGGCGCTTATTTCCACTATCGGCCCGTGATCATTGATTCTCTGATTTCGCGCGGCGAGTTCCTGACCGCCTACACCCCGTACCAGGCGGAGATCTCTCAGGGGACGCTGCAGTCCATCTTCGAATTTCAGACGATGATCTGCGAATTGACCGGCATGGAAGTGGCGAATGCGTCGATGTATGACGGGTCGACCGCTGCGGCTGAAGCCGTGATGATGGCGGTGCGCCTTACAGGGCGCCGATCTGTCGTGGTGGCGCGCACGTTGCATCCGGAATATCGCGAGGTGCTGGCGACGTATGCCACTCACCAGGGCATGCCACTTTCCATCGCGAATTACGGGGCAGACGGCCGCCTGAATCTGCAGGAACTGGAAAAATCCATCACTCCCGAGACTGCGTGCGTTCTGGTGCAGTCACCGAATTTCTTCGGAATTGTTGAGGATGTCGAGGCCATTGCTGAGATCGCTCACCGGCATGGAGCCATGCTGGTGGTCTCGATCGCGGAAGCGGTTTCGCTGGGAATCGTTGAGCCGCCGCGCCAGGCCGACATCATCGCCATGGAAGCGCAGTCCTTCGGTGTTCCGCTCGGATTTGGGGGACCGTATTGTGGAGTGATTGCGACCCGGGAGAAGAATGTCCGGCAAATGCCGGGCCGTTTGGTAGGCCAAACCGTCGACAAGCAAGGCAAGCGCGGATTCGTTCTGACACTGGCTACACGCGAACAGCACATCCGGCGCGAGAAGGCTACGTCCAACATCTGCACGAACCAGGCACTAGTGGCGTTGATGGTCAATATCTTCATGACGATCTACGGAAAGATTGGCCTCAAGGAATTGGCAAAACAGAATCTCGCAAAAAATGCGTATGCCGCCGCCCAGTTCGCCAAGCACGGCAAAGTTCTCTTCAGCAGCACTCCTCGCTTCAACGAGTTCGTAGTGGAAACGAGCGAAGATCCGTACGCGATTAACAGCCGGCTGTTGGGGCACAAGATGATCGGCGGCTTGCCCCTGAAGAAGTTTTATCCGGAGCTGGGAAATTCCTCCTTGTGGTGCTGCACGGAACTGACCACCCGCTCGGCAATCGATACCGCTGTAGGGCTGGTGGCTGAGAGCGAGCGCTCGGTGCGCTCGGCCAAAGAGGAAGTGGAAGAGGTGGCGCGATGAAGCACAGCACTCCTAAAGCGACGCGCCACGTCAATCAGAATGAGGGTCTGATCTTCGAAAAGTCCTCGCCCGGGAAAGCTGCATGGAAGCTGCCTCCGCTCGACGTCCCGGAGGTGGACCCGGCCAAACTGCTCGGCAAAGCGGAAAGAAAAGATCTGGGCAATATGCCGGAGGTGAGCGAGATTGAAATCATCCGCCACTTTACTCGCCTGTCAACGTGGAACTATGCCATCGATCTCGGAATGTATCCTCTCGGTTCCTGCACCATGAAGTACAACCCGCGCGTGAACGAAGCCGTGGCGCGGGTGGAAGGAATCGCGAACGGGCATCCGTATCAGCCGGAAAAAATCTCCCAGGGCGCGCTCCAGATCATGAAGACCCTGAGCGAGTGCCTGATCGAGATTACCGGGATGGATGCGATCACGCTGCAGCCCGCTGCCGGGGCCCACGGTGAAATGACTGGCTTACTGATGGTGCGCGCGTATCACCAGTCGAAAGGGAATCCACGAAAGAAGGTGTTGATTCCCGACTCCGCGCACGGCACGAATCCGGCAACCGCCGCCATGGTCAATTACGCGGTCGAAAATCTCAAATCAGATGCTCGCGGCATGGTCGATCTGGCCTCCCTTAAGCAGCAGATGAATGAAGATGTCGCTGCCCTGATGTTGACCAATCCCAATACGCTCGGCGTTTTCGAGCAGCAGATTCATGAGATCGCCGACATCCTGCATGCCAAGGGCGGCTTGCTCTATATGGATGGCGCCAATATGAATGCCCTTGTGGGCAAGGTGCGCCCCGGAGACTTCGGCGTGGACGTGATGCACCTGAATCTGCACAAGACGTTTTCCACGCCCCACGGCGGTGGAGGACCAGGATCGGGACCGGTGGCCGTGAAGAAGCCTCTGGAGCCCTTCTTGCCAGCCCCGGTGGTGGTTTCAAAGCCGGATGGAACGCTCGGCTTCGAATACAACCGTCCACACTCTGTCGGGCGGGTACGTTCTTTTTATGGGAACTTTGGAATGTTTGTGCGAGCCTTAGCCTACATTCAGGCGAATGGTCCTGACGGGCTGCGCCAGACTACCGAAGACGCGGTGCTCAACGCCAACTACATCCGCAAAGGTCTCGAGGGCACTTACGATCTGCCTTACTCCACGCCCAGCATGCACGAAGTTGTATTCAGCGACAAACTGCAGGCGAAGAAGGGCGTCCGTACCATGGATATTGCCAAGCGTTTGATCGACTACGGCTTCCATCCTTACACGACCGCATTTCCGCTGATTGTGCCCGGCGCGCTCATGATTGAGCCGACGGAGAGCGAATCCAAGGAAGAAATGGATCTGTTCATCGAGGCCATGAAGTCGATCGCCGAAGAAGTCGAGGAAGATCCCCAAACCGTGCTGGACGCCCCGCATTCCACCCGCGTATCTCGCCTGGATGAAACTGCTGCCGCACGCAAGCCCGTTTTGCGTTGGAAACCTATGAGCAGCGAGCAATGAGCCATGAGCAATGCGCAGTGCCGCCACGGAATATGGCACGCTCATAGCCCACAGCTCATCGCTTTCTGATTCTCTTGACCAAATGCAGGCACAGCCGACGCGGCCGTCCCTACATGTGTCTTCCTACTTCGCAGTGATATCCACCGAAGCTCGCGTGTTCTCCCACTCCATATTCATCGTGCATCCGTTCCCACTCTTTTCATAAGAGATTGTGAAATTCTCGACCGGGGATGATGTTTTTGAGACCTTCATGTCGACACGCGCCAGTTCGTCGCTTTCATACTTGTAGGGAATGCCCCACTCGCCCGTTTTCTTGTTGATGATCAAAGTCCATTCGTCCGCGTTGGGAATGGTGAAGATGGTGTACTTCCCGGCGGGAACATTCTTGCCCCCCACAATCACGTCGGTGCTGGGAACGAATGTGGTCGCCTCATTCGCGCCGGTGCGCCAGACTTTGCCATAAGGAACCAGTTCTCCGAAGATTTTGCGGCCCTTCATGCGGGGGCTGGAATAATCCGTCTTGATAGTTTTGCCTCCACCCAAATCGCAGGTGGCGGACTCGGCAGGGCTGGGCTTGCCTCCACCCATCTGGGCAAAACCGGCTGCGGTGATCAGAAAAATGAAAAGTGTGAGGCAAGCGATTCTCTTCTGCATGTTTCCTCCATGAGTAGTTTCAGTGCCAATGGTTTGGACGTTGTCGAGTAAATATCGTCAGCGCACAAATTATGCTCCTCGCGGCCTCGCAGTTACAATCGATCCCATGCCGGTATTCGACGACAAACAGGAAGAATTGGAACACTACGAAACCATGATGGGCATACCGCGCGGGCGTCTTGCCGTCACCATGGACATGATCACCGATGCCATGGCACTGGTCGGCCAGCACGGGGTCTACTGCCAGAGCCAGCGCTGGCCGGGCAAGCCGGTGATGGACATTCAGATCATCATGAAGAATCTGACCGACGCGAAAGAGCTGATTCAGAGCGTGATGGAAGCGCTGAAGAAACCTGCTTGAGTGTTCCGTTTATGGTTTGACGCTCAGCATGACGACGCCGTGCGGAGCGACACGTGCTGAGAATTTCCCGGCGAATTTTCCCAAATCCTTGTGCTCCCAAAGGTCGCGCACCGAGGCGTTAAAGCTCGCGGGATAACCCAAGTCAGTCCAGTTCAGGGAAATCTCCTGTTCCGCGCTGCCGCGATTCAGCAGCACTACGGCGCGGCTGCCGTCTTTGAGTTGCTTGGCCCAGACTTCGGCTTCTCCATTCTTGGTGACGCGCTCGCCTTCTCGCCCGAGCGCGTCCTGATCCACCGCGATCACTTCTTTGTTGGTCAGAATGTCGTGGATCGCCGGAGTCATGGTCCGCAGGTCGTTACCAGCAATCAGGGGAGCTGCGAGAATCGCCCACAGGCTGAAGTGAGACCGATACTCCGTATCCGTCATTCCACCGTTGCCCACCTCGAGCATGTCGGGATCATTCCAGTGACCGGGCCCTGCATAAGACTGCAGTCCGACCTGCTCATCCAAAATTGCCAGCACACCATTGGAACAGCAACCCCCGTCCGGCCACTTTTCCTTGCCGCCCCAGCGATCGCTGATGTCGCCCGTAGTACGCCATAAATTTCCGCCGACTTCTTTGCCCCAGAGCCAGGGCTTAGCAGTTCCCCATTCACAGATGCTCAGCACGATGGGGCGGGCTGCAGTATCGAGCGCGGCGCGAATATTGGCGTAAGAGGCCTTCGCATCCTGCGTCGTGGTGTGGCACCAGTCATATTTCAGATAATCCACCCCCCAGGCCGCATATTGGATTGCATCCTGGTACTCGTGGCCGAGTCCGCCGGGGCGTCCCGCGCAAGTCTGCGAGCCCGCATCGGAGTAGACGCCAAACTTCAGCCCGAGCGAATGAATGTAATCGCCCACCGCCTTCATTCCATGCGGAAATCGTTGCGGGTCGACAACGATGTTGGCCTTCTCGTCGCGGCTGACCTGCCAGCAGTCGTCGATATTGACGTATACATATCCTGCATCTTTCATCCCTGACTTGACGACCGCATCGGCCATTCCTTTGATCATGTCTTCGCTGACGTTGCACTGGAACTTGTTCCAGGAATTCCAGCCCATCGGCGGAGTGAGGGCGAGACTTGCCGATGGCGAATCGCCAACTTGGGCAGAAGATGGAAGAACGGCCAGGACGCACACCGAGAATATGGCACAGAAGAATCGATTCATTTTCATGGGCAACGTTGTATCAGAACCGCTCGCAGATGGGTACTGACCGCCCGGCCATTTACAATGCCGGGTTATTCCTCGTGGGCAAAGGAATTCGCCGGAGGCACTTCATGCCAAGACGTCTGTTGTTGCCGTCCATCATACTTTTAGCTTGCAGCATTGCATTTGCCGCATCCCGAGTGGGGGTGCAAACTGCAAAAGCAGTAGGAACTTTTGAGGGCCATACTGACGTGGGGACCGTGCTCCACGCCGGCTCTGTTCTCTATGATCCTGACAAGCAAAGCTATACGCTCAGCGGCAGCGGCGAGAATATGTGGTTCGCCGCCGATGCTTTTCAATTTGTCTGGAAGAAGATGTCGGGCGACGTGACGCTCACAGCTGACATCAGTTTCCTGACCAAGACCGGCAACGAGCACAAGAAGGCAGTTCTAATGTTTCGCCAGAGTCTCGACGCAGACTCGGTCTATGCAGACGTGGCTCTGCATGCTAGTGGGCTTACTTCGTTGCAGTTTCGTGACGAGAAAGGCGCACTCACGCGTGAAATTCAGGCGAATGTTTCCGCTCCCAAGCGGCTGCGCATTTCCAAGCGGGGAGACTACGTGTACATGGCGTTCGGCGGCGATGGCGAGGTCCAGCCGGCGGGTGGATGGTTGCGCATTCCGCTGCAAGGTACGTTCTATGTGGGGCTGGGCGTCTGCTCGCACGACAAGGACGTGGTCGAGCAAGCCGTATTTTCGAACGTTCAATTGGTCCAGCCCTCGGTGGCCTCAGGAGAACCTGTTCTTTACAGCACGCTGGAGACGGTCACGATTGATTCCGCCGATCGGCGCGTTTCCTATCTTTCGCAAGGGCGCTTCGAAGCGCCTAATTGGACCCGCGACGGCTCTGCATTCCTGTTCAATCGCGAGGGCCGCCTTGAGCGGCTACCTGTGAATGGCGACAAGCCGGTTCCGATCGACACCGGCTTCGTTACGCGCTGCAACAACGACCACGGTATCTCGCCGGACGGGACGCAGTTGGCAATCAGCGACAACTCGCAAGCAGATCACGAGTCGCTTGTCTACACGCTCCCGATCGCGGGCGGCACGCCGCATCGCGTCACGGAGAAATCACCATCGTACTGGCACGGTTGGTCGCCCGATGGCAAGACATTGGCCTTCGTCGGCGAGCGCGATGGCGACTTCGATATCTATGCGATCCCGGTCGAGGGCGGGCAGGAGACGCGCCTGACCCGAGCAAAAGGCCTGGACGATGGTCCGGAATATTCGCCTGATGGAAAGTACATCTACTTCAATTCCGAGCGCAGCGGCCACATGCAGATCTGGCGTATGAAGCCCGACGGCAGCGAGCAGGAACAAGTATTCTCCGACGATCTCAACAACTGGTTCCCCCACATCTCGCCCGACGGGCAGTGGTTGGTCTTTCTCACCTACCAGCCGGATGTGACCGGGCATCCCGAAAATAAGGACGTGATGCTGCGCCTGATGTCGCTGGCGGACAAGAAGATTACCGTGCTGGCGAAGCTGTTTGGTGGACAGGGAACGATCAACGTTCCTTCGTGGTCGCCTGACAGTAAGCGACTGGCATTCGTGAGTTACATGCTTTTGCCGCCGGAGTGAAGACAATTGTGATGTGCGGAACGCTTGCGGCCGATGCACAGATCCAATGAAACGCTTGCTAGTGTCCGACTTTTTCGTCGAGAAACTTAGCCATCACTTCCAAGGCCTCTCGCGTTTCCGGAAGCTGGAAGTGATACCAGAAGGCATGGGGCAGAGCCTCGAACACGACCAGCTGTGAGTCATTTCCTGCGCGCAGCAAAGCACGATGCAGAATTGCAGTGTCGCTGAGCAGCAGGTCCCGTGTGCTGGTGACCAACAAGCTCGGCGGCATGCCGCGCAGATCGGCGTACAAAGGCGAGAGGACGGGATGCTTGCGATCGGTCTTGCCGACATATTCATTATCGGGAAGATGATTTGGATCCGTGGGCTGCAATTGCCCGGGAAAGCCGTTCAGAGCGAACAGTTGCCGAGCGTCACCGACCTGGCTGAAGTCAGCGAGGGCAGAAAAGATGCCGAGAGCACCGGGCAGAGGCAGGCCCAACTGTTTGAAACGAACTGTCACTTCCGCAGTGAGAATCGCTCCCGCAGAGGTTCCGAAAATCCCGATGTTGCGCGGCTTGTAGGTCTTCAGGAGTTCCCGGTAAACCGCGACGCCATCGTCGACTGCGGCAGGAAATGGATTCTCCGGGGCGAGCCGATAGTAGACCGACACGACTTTGATCTTCGCCAGGTTGGCGATGGGCACGCCTTCAATGAGCGATCCAGAATCGGAGTTGAAACCTCCGCCGTGGAGATTGATCAGTACGCGGTTACGATTTGACTCGGGCATCGAACGCGGCGTGATCGTATCGGTGCGCACTCCCGCGATGTTCAGTTCCTCCACGTTCACGGGAAACAGCCTGCGGGCCTCGGCGGAATCCTTGGCTCGCCACTCATCCGTACGTGCGCGCCGCTCAGCCAGAGTCTCGGGTCCAGGACTGTTGCGGGTCAGGGATTCGAGCCAGGTCTGTGCCTCCGGACTGATGGTCGTGGGCATCGGCACCACGCGAGTGATATGCGCGGTTCCATCTGGATCGAAGGTTGCCGAATCTTTTTGTGCGGGGGGAGCAGATTGCGCCGCCAGCGATGCGGCCAGGAATGTAACCAGCAGTGCAGCGGTCTGTGTTTTCATTAGAGTCCGTTAGCGACGATTGAAATCGTAGTAAGAAAGAAGCAGGCATTTTCCCGTGTTCCTCGTGCCCGCTGTGGTTGAAGAAGCTAAGCCAGCGTGAACTTCCCCCGCTCAATCATCTTCTGCGCAATCTGCTGCCTCAGTTCTACGGTATTGAACGGTTCGTATTTTGATAGGCGCCGGAGAATCGCCAACTGGGTCCGAAGCATGTCCCCATCCGCCACGGCCGCAATGATCTTTCGTGCCGCAGACTCGACTTTTTCCATCGCCTGCGCCAGGTAAACGCGTGTCATGGCAATCGGCAACGCAGCCGCAGCCTCGCCCTTCGAGGCCACAATCTTTTGCGCCCGCAGCACGGCGGTCTCCATGGCGTACCCTTCAATGGTCATGTCGGCGATCGCGCCCATGATCTCCTGCTGGTCCTGGATCGCCTGCATGTATTTCTGCGTAGCGGCACCCGCTGCGAATAAACCCAGTTTCTTCGCCTGCCCCACTAATTTGCGTTCTTCTGGCAAAGGCCCTTCAAGTTCTTCAGCGACCGAGGGTCCTGACAGCACCTCGTCCATCAGTTGCTTGATTGCCGGCATCAGCGGCAACTGGCCGCTCATCGCCCGTTTCAGCAGAAAGCCGGTGATGATGAGCCGGTTGATCTCGTTCGTGCCTTCAAAGATTCGATTGATGCGAGCGTCGCGATAGGCGCGTTCCGCCGGATACTCCTCGACAAATCCGTACCCCGCGTAAATCTGCAAGGTCTCATCGACGATGTAATCGATCATCTCCGAGCCCCACACCTTGATGATCGAGCACTCGACGGCGTATTCCTCAATTGCTTTCAACGTTTGTTTCGCTGCGTCTGCGGCGGACTTATCCACGTCGCTGAGTGCCGCGTCCATCAATGCGACCGTGCGGTACACCAGCGATTCGCCTACATAAATCAGCGTCGCCATATTGGCGATCTTCTCGCGCACCAGTCCGAAGTCCGCAATCACCTTGTTGAAGGCCTTGCGCTGCTTGGCGTAGCCGATGGCATTTTCGAGCGATACTCGCCCACCGCCCACGCACATGGCGCCCAACTTGAAGCGGCCGATGTTAAGAATGTTGAAGGCGATCAGATGCCCTTTGCCAATCTCGCCCAGCAAATTTTCCACGGGAACTTTGCAGTCGTTCAGAATGATGGGACAGGTCGATGAGCCGCGGATGCCCATCTTGTGCTCTTCGGCGCCGACCGAGAATCCCGGGAAGTCTTTTTCGACCAGGAAAGCCGAGAATTTCTCGCCATCAACCTTCGCGAACACCGTAAACAGGTCGGCGAATCCCGCGTTGGTGATCCACATCTTCTCGCCGTTCAGAACGTAGTGCTTGCCGTCCGGGGACAGGGTCGCGCGCGTGCGGCAGTTCATGGCATCCGAGCCCGAAGTGGATTCCGATAGCGCGTAGGCGCCGACAATTTCTCCGGCCGCGAGCCGCGGCAGATACTTCTTCTTCTGCTCTTCCGTCCCGAAGTAAACAATGGGTAGAGTGCCGATGCCGGTGTGGCCGCCCCATGTGGTGGCGAATCCGGCGTACTTCGCGATGTGATCGGCAATCACGGCGGCGGTGACTTTATCCATCTCCAGGCCACCGTAGGCCTCGGGGATTTCCACCGAGCTCAACCCAAGTTCGCCAGCCTTCTTCAGCAGATCGCGAGTGACGGAAAAATCCTTGTGCTCTATCTTTTCAATATTGGGAACGATCTCGTTGAGGGCGAACTCCTCCGCCGTTTGCCCAATGAGCAAGTGCTGTTCGCTGAAGTCTTCCGGAGTGAATACTTCTTCGGGCCGTCTGGTCTCGAGCAAGAAGCTGCCGCCAGATATCTTGCTCTTCGGAATTGCAGTGGTAGCCATGTCTTTCCCCTTAGAAAAGAAACCGCTGCGCCACGTAGGCCAGCGGGAACATTAGCGCAATTCTAATGCTGAAGAGCAGGGAATGATAGTGAAGGGCACAATGCGTGCAACAGCGGTGGTAACCGAAAGAAGATTACCGAATCACCTACTCAAAGTCAGACCGTCGCTTACGGCGTCCGCCGTTTTGAGGCGGAATCGGCGCGCGGGTACGCAGGTCGAATATCCTGCCGGATGCACAGAGTCGGAATTCTTGCTATCCCGCTTCACCACATAACTTCGAATCGAAAGGCACATCATATCGGCCGCCAAAGGACCGTCAGGCGACATAACGATGCCTTTCCGATCCATTTCCGGCGTGATCAAGAAGGTTCTGTCTTTGTCCGACTTAGGGATAATTCTCCAGGGCTCATCTGGCTTAGCCGGCGGAGCAGTCCGGAATTCGGGTGCCTGCAGGCCCTTGGTGCTTGGATTTTCGCTGATCAGTGGCGAATCCTGGGCGAGAGCGGGCAGACAGCAGAGAGCAACCGTGGCGAGGAGAAGGTGACCGGAGAGCTTCATAGGGTCCTCCTTGCTTCACATTATAGCGCTGAGGGAAGCTGTCCGGCCCCGAAAAGCTACTCGCAAGGAGCACAGATGACCAATGTTCTTCTCAAGCTTTCGTACCCTCGGTCTCCTCTTTAGACATTCTCGAAGATGCCCGCCGCCCCCATCCCCCCGCCGACGCACATCGTCACCATGCCATAGCGCCCGTTACGGCGCTTCAGTTCGCGAATCACGGTTGCGGTCAGCTTGGCTCCAGTGCATCCCAAAGGGTGGCCCAATGCGATGGCGCCACCGTTGGGATTCACCTTGGCGGGATCGAGACCGCCTTCTTTGATTACGGCTAACGACTGTGTGGCGAAGGCTTCATTCAACTCGATCACGTCAATATCCGAAAGCTTCAGGCCTGCGATTTTGAGGGTCTTCGGGATCGCGTACACGGGGCCAAGTCCCATTTCTTCGGGCTTGTATCCGGCGGTGGCGAAAGCCACATAGCGCGCCAGCGGCTTGATGCCAAGTGCTTTGGCCCGTTCAGCTGACATCACTAAGGCTGCGGCTGCGCCGTCCGACATCTGTGACGAATTGCCAGCCGTAACCGTGCCCTTCATGTGAAACGCTGGCTTCAGCGCGTGCAGCGCTTCGAGCGAAGTGTCGGCGCGCGGCCCTTCATCAACCTTGAAAACGATCTCCTGTTTCTTGGGCTTCGAGCCGTTTGGGGTGGTGAAGGTCACCGGCACCGAAACAAGCTCCTCCTCGAACCTGCCGGCTTGAATGGCCGCCATGGCTTTCTGATGGCTGTGCAACGAGAACTCATCCGCCATTTCACGGGTGATTCCAAATCGCTGCGCCAGGCGTTCGGCGGTTAATCCCATGGAGAGGTAAGCGTCCGGATAATGATCCACGAGCCACGGATTGGGCGAGATCTTGTGTCCTCCCATGGGAATCATGGTCATCGATTCTGTGCCGCCCGCGACGATCACCTCAGCCCCGCCAGCCATGATGCGCTCGGCGGCCATCGCAATCGCCTGCAGGCCGGAAGAGCAGAAACGATTGATCGTCATAGCCGAGACTTCTACCGGCAGTCCCGCCCGCAGGGACGCGATACGAGCCACGTTCATGCCCTGCTCAGCCTCTGGCATGGCGCAGCCGAGAATGACATCTTCAATTTCTTTTTTGTCGAGTTGCGGCACGCGATCAAGCGCTCCCTTAATTGCGATCGCCGCCAGTTCATCGGGACGAGTAGCGCGGAGCGTGCCTTTATAGGCGCGTCCCACGGGAGTGCGAACAGAGGAAGCAATGATGACTTCACGCATAGCAATTCTCCAGAGAGGCCCTATTTCTGTTAGATGCCCGGCCGCAGGCGCCAGCATCTGGCGTTACTTTGCCGGGGCAAAAAAGTAATAATCCGCGGTGTATTCACTCTTGGTTTCGGCGTCTTTGTGCCCCTCGTCGCAAACGTCATTGCCAGGCTTGCCGCCATGGGTGTGCACGCGTTGAATCATCGTGACATGTGCCAGCGCGCCCTTACCGGAGTTCGTCAATACGTCGATGCGAAGCCAGGGAATGGATTCCGAATCCAGCGAGTCCACCTGCGCCGCAGGCTTTCCCGTCACTTCGCTGCCGTCTTTCAATTTCCAGGTAGGCCCGGCCGTATGCTGACCGATGACTTTGTCTTTGCGGTCCTTCAGTTCCGCTTCTGGACCCTTCAGCGTCCATTCAAAGTGCTTGCTTGCGCCCTGCTGGCAGACATAGACCTGCGACCCCTTGGCATGCGCGAATAGGACGGGCTCGACGCCAGCCGGAACTGCAATCGCATCCGGTACGTCGGGCGCGGATTCTTTCGCCGGTGGACTGTCTTTCTGAGCCCAAGTCACAACCGGGCTGCATAGCAACATCGCGAATGTAACCAGTGCTGCAGTTTTGCGCATGCGTCGATTATTTCACTCCAGGCGCGCAAACGCCTCGCACAAGAAACGAAATCTAGTTCCTCAATGTCTTGCCGGTCTTCAGCGTGTATTGAATCCTCTCCTGCGTCTTCTTCTCACCGCAAAGCGATTTGAATCCTTCGCGCTCGAGATCAAGAATGTACTGCTCGCTGACCGGAGTACCGGGAGTGAGATGACCACCACAGAGAACTTCTGCGATCTTCCCGCCGAGTTTCACCTCGTAATCGGTGATGTACTCCCCCTGGCGCATGAGATGAACGCCCATCTTCAACGCGGCCAGCAGATTTTCTCCCGGCGCAGGAATATCCGTTCGCGGCACCGGCGGTTCGTATCCGGCGCGCACCAGTTCGAGCGCACGATTCTTTGCGTCGGTAAGCACGCGCTCGCGATTCATCGTAATGCGGTCAGAGTCCTTCAGGAATCCCAAGCCGCGCGCCTCATGGGCCGAGGTTGCTACTTTCGCAGTGGCAATGGTCTCGAACGCTTTCTTCATCGCTTCCATCATCTCGACTGAGCCTGCGAGGCCTTCCACGGAAGCCTTGCCGCGCGCCGCTGCTGCACTATCCACTGCGCGCAGCAGCATTTCTTTGCAGCCACCTCCGCCCGGAAGCAATCCCACCCCGATCTCGACTAGTCCGGTGTAAAGCTCGGCATGAGGTTGACGGGCGGCAGCATGCAGTGAGATTTCTGTCCCGCCGCCCAGGCACAGGCCAAAAGGAGCCGAGACAACCGGCCTGGGTGAAAACTTGATGGCCTGGGTCATTCCCTGGAACTGCTTGATCGCTAGATCCACCTCGTCCCATTCTTCTTCTTGCACGCTCATCAGCAACAGCATCAGATTCGCGCCCACCGAGAAATTGCCGGCATCGTTCGTGATGACGAATGCGTCGAAGCCGTCTCCCGGGCCGCCTAGCTTTAGAGACTGCGTGATCAGGCTGATAATGTCAGCCCCGAGCGAGTTCATCTTGCTGTGAAACTCGAGGCAGGCTACGCCGTCTCCCAAATCCACCAGCGACGCTCCGGAATTTTTCTTTGCTACCCCATTCGACTTTTTCGCGACCGTCACCGACCACACGCCTGCCGGGACCTGTACTGGCTCCCAACTCTCGGTTCCGATCTCCCAATATTTCTTTCCGGCTGGGGATTTGGGATCGTCGATGTACCAGGACTTCTGGCCCGATGCCAGGAGTCGCTCCACATTCGACGGCACGTTTTTGCCTTCCTTCCTCATCCGGGCCACGGTCGGTTCCACTCCCGCTGCATCCCACAGTTCGAATGGTCCAAGTTCCCAGTTGAATCCCATTTTCATGGCGCGATCGATTTCGACGACGGAGTCGGAAATCTCCGGCACGCGGTTTGCGGAATAAGTCCAGAGATCGGTGAGTGCTGACCACAAGAAGGCGCCCGCTTTGTCGCCCTTTTGCGGGCCGCCGCCCCCATTCAGACCCAGCAAGGTGCGAATTCGCGTTCCCGTGTCCTCGATGTTCTTGGCCATGTCGAGCGCAGCGAATTTCGGTCTCTGCCGCGGATGATATTGCAGCGTCTTCCAATCGAGCGCCAGACGCTCTTCCTCTTTCCCGTCGGACTTCGATTTCTTGTAGAAGCCTCCCTTGGTCTTGTCTCCCAGCCACTTGTGCTCGAGCATCTGGTTGAAGAAATCCGGCAGCTTGAGGTCGCTGCGTTCGTCGCGCACGTTCTTAGTCATGTTTCCCACTACGTGGCCGAGGATGTCGAGGCCGACCAGATCGATGGTGCGGAAGGTCGCCGACTTGGGCCATCCAACCGCCTGTCCGGTCAGGGCATCCACTTCTTCGATGTTCAGGTCCATCTCGTGCATGAGCCGCATCACGTTCAGCACAGAAAATGTTCCGATTCGATTGCCGATGAAATTCGGTGTGTCTTTGGCGATGACCACGCCCTTGCCCAACCGAATGTCACAAAAATGAGCGATGGCATCGATGGCTGCTTTATCGGTTTCGGGCGTCGGGATAATTTCCAGCAGGCGCATGTACCTCGGAGGATTGAAGAAGTGCGTGCCGAACCAGGCCCAGCGAAAGTCGTCGGAGAATCCCTCCGCGATTTTGTGCACCGGCAAGCCACTGGTATTCGTAGTCACGATGGTTCCCGGCTTGCGTACGGCCTCGACTTTTCTTAGCAGGGCGCGCTTGATCTCGAGATTTTCGACGACGGCTTCGATGATCCAGTCCACGTCCGCAAGTTTCTTGATGTCATCTTCGAAGTTGCCCACGGTAACCAATCGTGCGAGCGAGGGCTCCATAAAGGCGGCAGGCTTGGATTTCTTCGCTGCCTCTAAACCAGCCGCGGCGATTTTGTTCCGCGCCGCTCCGTCTGCGTCTGGAGGCACAATGTCGAACAGATAGCTGGGTACGCCGGCATTGGCGAAATGCGCGGCGATGCGGGCGCCCATCGTTCCGGCGCCCAGGACGGCGACTCTATTAATGCGCTTCATAATCAGGCCTCATGATCGATCGGTTCAAACCATCCAGGAGATTCGAGAAAAGTACGGGATTTTGAATGACAGACGCTGGCGCCGGGCATAGTCCCGACCAGACTCTTGAACCCGCAATGGTAATCGCTTTTCGGAAAATTTATCTAGGCCTGGAATCACAGCACGAGGATCTGTTGTGTGTTGAGCAAACGCTGTGATCACGCGCACGAGCAGGCCTTCCAATTCTGAAACCTGAAACTCGAAACTCGAAACTTTGAACTCCTACAACTCGGGATGCGCCTTGAAGTACTCCAGAGCTTTGCGAGCCATTTGCTTCTCGCCACTGTACGCCAGCAACTTAGGCGCGTCGTCCAGTGGAATCCATTTTGCTCGCGCCACCTCGATCCGCATATCTTCAGAGATGTCATCGATGGTTCCCGACGCGTACCGCAGCAGATAGAAGCTGACGATCTTGAACACTCGCTCCTTGTCTCCCCACGAGCGCACATAGACATATTTGATATCCGCGAGCTTCGTGACCGGCTCGGCTACCAAGCCGGTCTCTTCCTTGACTTCGCGAAGCGCTGCGTCCAGAGCCTTCTCCCCTGGATTGACCAGTCCTTTGGGTAGGCATAGGACGGGCTTGGCCTTTGCCGCGCGCTTTTTAGGGGCAGAATTGGGTTTGGAATCGTGAGGTAGTTCGATGACTGCCATTGACCAGGCTTCGTCCGCCTTTCTGACAACGACTCCTCCGGCTGAAATCTCTCGGATCATACTGTCCGCAAGTTAGCAGGAATACAGGAATTTCGTCATCCCCGTGCAGTCCGGATAGTAATAGTTACCTGCGCGTTGCAGGTTCTTGCACCTGGCCCATTGGTGCTCTGCAGCCTTGCCGGGAAATATGGCATCTTAATATTCAAGTAAGGATTCAGCAGTCCCGGCCTAACAAGCTGGAGACGTGGGGTTCGCAAGTGAACGGTTTCGGGAAGATCATTCGGTCCGTGCAAGCGTTCGGGCGAGAACTCTCCCGCAAATCTGTTATTCCGGCCGCAACCCCTATCCCTGCCATTGGTGTTGCTTTGGGTGGAGGCTTTGCCCGTGGCATTGCGCATATCGGTGTCCTCAAAGTTCTGGAAGAGGAAAATATTCCTGTCCGTGTCATCGCGGGTACCAGCGTAGGAGCATTGATCGGCGCCTGCTACTGCAGCGGACTTACGCTGGCTGAGATGCAGGACGTCGCCCATAACACTCGCTTCACCTCCTTCGCTCGCTGGACTCTTTCTCGCTGCGGATTCGCCTCCAACGATCGCATGATCGCGTTTCTGACGCGCACCTTGAAGTGCAAAACGTTTGAAGAGTTACGCATTCCGCTCGGGGTCACGGCCACGGATTTCAACTCCGGAGAAGCCGTGGTGTTCCATTCGGGCTCGGTGATCGATCCTGTTCGTGCCAGCTGCGCTTACCCAGGAATGTTTTTGCCGGTCGAGATTCGTGGACGATATTTTGTGGACGGCATGTTGTCGCATCCGGTGCCATCGCATCCGGTTCGCGAAATGGGCGCCGATCGGGTTATCGCGGTTCACCTCAGAGGAACCTGGACACAGAAGCGAGCGCCGCGGCACCTGCTGGAAGTAATCGGGCAGTCTTTCGCCATCGCGCAGGACACCATGTCCAGCATCTGGCGCAGCGGTGCAGACCTGGTTATCGAACCTGATGTGGCGGGATACGCCTATGACGACTTCAAACGGGCCGACGATCTGATCCGCGTGGGTGAAGCCGCCATGCGGGCTGCGCTGCCGGAAGTTCGAAAGTGGATCCAGACCGCGCCGGAGCCCGAAGTTGAGATGCCTCCAGCTCCGCCGCAAGTCCGTAGCGCACCAATGCCAGCGGACTAGGCCAGCATCGTCCGGTCATTCTTCAACGTCTTTTGCTTCCTCCTGGATCCGTTTCCATGCCCTGTCAACGTGGCTCGCTTGAGTGTTGGTCTGTCCCACGCAAAACCGCAGCGTAAGCCTGCCGTTGAGCTTCGTGTGCGTCAGGAACAGATCCCCGCTGTGATTCAGCCGATCCATGATCGCCTGATTGGCCGCGTCCCCTGCCTTATGCCGAAAACAAACCAGGTTCAACGGCACTGGCGCGGGCAATTCGAACCGGGCATCCTGTCTTACCCAATTTGCGAACTCTTGCGCGAGATGGACATGCTCGCGAACGTGATGTTGCAAGCCCACCACTCCGTAATGCCGGATCACAAACCACAGCTTCAACGAGCGGAAGCGGCGCCCCAGTTGAATATGCCAGTCACGATAGTCAATGACTGCTCCGGATTCCGTTGCCTGATTTCGCAAATACTCCGGCAGAATGCTGAGTGTCTGAATCAATGCCTTCCGGTCCGCTACCCAGAAGCAGCTGCAATCGAAATTGGTAAACATCCACTTATGCGGATTGAAATTGTAGCTGTCCGCGACGTCCACCCCGTTCTGAAAGTGCCGAAACTCCGGACAGAGCATCGCCGTTCCGGCCATCGCCGCGTCTACATGCAGCCAGAGATTGTGCTTACGACATACCTCGCCAATCGGGACTAGCGGGTCCATGGCATTGGACGACGTGGTTCCAACAGTGGCGCATACGAAGAAAGGAGTGAGTCCGGCGTTCCGATCAGACTCGATCTGCCGGGCCAACGCATCCGGCTTCATCGCGAAGCTCTTATCCACCTCGATAGCGCGCAGATTGTCTACGCCGATGCCCGCAATCATCGCCGCTTTCTGAAGTGATGAATGCGTTTGTGTAGAGATGTACGCCACCAGCTTTCCATCGCATCCCTTTTTGTTGGTGACGTAGTTCGTCGCCCGCTCGCGGCCTGCGAGCAGCGCGCATAGTGCAGCGCTCGAAGCCGTATCTTGAATGACTCCCCCGCCGCTGGCCGAAGAGCGGAATTTCTCGGGCAGGCCGAGCATGCCCACCAGCCAATCCAGGACATGCGTTTCCAATTCCGTGCACGCCGGACTCGTCGACCACAACATGCCCTGAACGCCCAGCCCCGAGGACAGCAGGTCGCCCAGAATTCCCGGCCCAGAAGCATTGCACGGAAAGTATCCGAACCAGTTCGGCGATTGCCAATGCGTGACGCCCGGAAGAATCACGCGGTCCATATCTTTGAGCAACGCCTCGAAAGGCCTCGCCTTGTAGCCGGAGGGCCTCGCCGGCAGCATCGCGCGAATCTCGCCGGGCTTCACCCGCGACATCACTGGGAAGCGATTCAACTCGAGCTTGATAGTCGGCGATCCAGTCGACCACGGCATGGCCGTGGCGGCGGAATTCGTCAGGCGTCATATGAAACGATTTTTCTTGCGACACGGGCACCTCGATCACCAGTTTCCTTCAATCATTGCCTTCCTGATTGAGCCATTGAGTGGCCGCGATGCTACTTCAGTCTTCCAAAGTAAATGCGAGTCGTGTACTCGAACACCACGCGTCCCGCGGAAGAGTTCTCATCGAAGATGCGGCGCAATTCCCGCAGCATGGGCGCATGCTTCGGATGGCCCGGCCCCGGCGCATACGACGACGAAAGCAGACGGCCCTCCAGCCCTGCATAATCGAATTCCTGCCGCATCGCGAAGCTCCGCTCCTCGTAACGGTGCCGGATCGAAGAATTCATTCACCGCATCGGTGGTGCGCTCATGACGGACATCCTCGTAGTCCGTTCCATAGTCAGGAGCAATTGTTCATAGTCGCGCAGAAAAGGTGTGCGATCGATCAGGCGCTCGTTCCACAGCAGTACCAGCCATCCGCCCGGTTTCAGAATTCTGACGAACTCCTGCCGGGCGCGCGCTCCGGTCGAACCAGTGCGCCGCCTGCGCCGCCGTAACGAAATCCACGCTGGCATCTGGCAATGTCGTAGCTCCGCCGTTTCCGGCCATGCTGATGAAGTTCGGAAAGGCGGCCAGCAGTCGCTCTCCGGCCTGCCGCATGTCCGGGTTGGGCTCGACCGCAAAGACCCGGTTGCCATTTTCCAGCAGCATGCGCGTCCAGATACCGGTGCCCGAAGCGACATCCGCAATGACATGCCCCGGAGTCAAGCCGCACTCCTTTTGCAGCACTCGCAAAGCCTCAGCGGGATAGCCGGGGCGATAACGGACATAGTTCTCGACTCGATCGGAGAATCGGCTGGTCGCGTTGGAAGCAGGCATAAGCGGCTGAAATTTCAACTTGCCAGAAAGCCCATTCTAACGGCAGGATAGAAGTATTGTCCCTTCCGGGCTGCGCTTCTCCCCATGGGGGATTCGCGGCAGCGTGAAATCGCACGAACCAGGAAAACATGCGAGTAGTCATCAAAGTCGGCACCAGTCTCATTGCCCCCGGCGGGCAGATCGATATCAATCTGCTGCGCGGCATGGTGGACCAGTTTGATCTTTCGAAAAACGAATACCTGATCGTCACCTCGGGCGCGATTGCCGCCGGCATGTCGGGCTCGAACTTGCGGAAACGGCCCACCGACGTTCCCCGCATGCAGGCCTGCGCCGCGGTCGGCCAGAGCAAGCTGATGCACACCTACGAGCGCCTGTTCTTCGGCAAGAAAATCGTTGCGCAATTGCTGCTCTCGAGCGACGACTTCACCTCGCCTGTCCGCTATCGGAACCTGCAGAACGCGCTGGCCGAACTGCTGGCGCTGGGCGTCGTGCCGATCGTGAATGAAAACGACAGCGTCTCCGTGCGCGAACTGGAAGGCGCATTCGGCGACAACGACGAACTCAGTGCATTGCTCGCCACAGCGGTGAAGGCCGACTGGCTGCTGCTGCTGACCAATGTCGACGGATTCATGTTCCCAACGGCCAGCAAGAAGCCACGTCTGCAGCGCGTGATCCGCAAGCTGACGCCCGCGCTGGAAGCGCAATGCAATGGCAAGAGTTCGCTCGGGCCGCGGCGGCATGCTCTCCAAACTGCGTGCCGCCAAACTCGCCAGCGAAGCCGGAGTCCACGTGGCCATCGTGAACGGGCGCCATCCCCAGGCCATTACACTGGGCAATGCGCGGCAAGATCGGAACATATTTTCCGCCGCGGCAGAGAGTTGAGCTGAATGGCGAGTGCTTCCATCGTCCGCTTCGACGCAGGAAAAGCTGCTGCGCGCGCGTGCTGCGTCGGCGAAGCTTGCCCTGCTCTCGACCGCGGAGAAGAATGCTCTGCTGCTCGCGATTGCCGACGCGATGGAAGCGCACGCAGAAAGCCATTCTCGACGCCAACGCAGAAGATATCGAGAACTCCGGCCTGGAAGGTGCGATGCGCGACCGCCTGCTGCTGACTCCGGCACGGATCAAGGAGATGGCGGCCGGTGTGCGCGAGGTCGCGGCCTTGCCCGATCCCATCGGCGAAACTCTCGCCGAGTGGACCAAGTCCCAACGGCCTGCGTATCCGCAAAGTGCGCGTGCCGCTGGGAGTGATCGGCATCATTTACGAGTCGCGCCCTAACGTGACGGTCGATACCGCCGTGCTCGCGCTGAAGACCGGCAACGCCATCGTTCTGCGCGGAGGCAAGGAAGCGACGCACAGCAACCAGCGCCTGGTCGAGATCATGACGCGGTTGCCTGGCGTTCCCGAAGGTGCGATCGAGTTGCTCGATTCCAGCGACCCGCGAGTCGGTGCAGGAATTGATCAAGGCTCGCGGCCTGGTCGATGTCATCATTCCTCGCGGCGGCGCGGGCCTGATCAAGTTCGTGACGGAAAACTCCACCGTGCCGGTGATCGAGACCGGAGCAGGGAACTGCCACGTCTTCGTCGACGAGTCCGCCGATTTCGACATGGCCGACCGAATCGTGATCAATGCCAAGACCCAGCGCCCCTCGGTCTGCAACGCCGCCGAGAAGTTGCTGGTGCATGAGCGCATCGCCGCGGAATACATCCCGCGAATCGTCGAAGAAGCTGGTCGATGCCGGCGTCGAACTGCGCGGCGACGACGAGGCTCGCGCAGCTGGCTCCGGATTTACCGATAGCCTCCGCGACAGAGCAGGACTGGTACGAAGAGTATCTCGCGCCTCTGCATCGCGATCAGCCGTGGTGGCCGATGTCGACGAGGCGATCGCTCACATCAACCAGTACTCCACCAAGCACTCCGACGCGATCGTGACCGAGCGACGAAGCCAATGCCCGCCAATTCCTGCGCGAAGTGGATTCCGCCGCCGTCTATTGGAACGCCTCGACGCGCTTCACCGATGGCGCCGAATTCGGCTTCGGCGCGGAGATGGGCATCAGCACGCAGAAGCTCCATTGCCGCGGGCCCTTCGCGCTGGCGGAACTGACTTCATCGAAGTACGAGATAGTCGGTTCCGGCCAGATCCGCTCCTGATGCAGGCGCAGCTCTAAGTTCCTGGGCTGTGCTACTCTGAATACCCTTCGGTCCAGGAGCCCGATGAAATCCCTTTCGATCGCCACGCTTCTGTTCGCCATCATTGTTTCCGGTTCGGCAAGAACTCCAAACAAAAATTCGTCGACAGCGAGTGCTCCGGGCGGGGGTTTGCTCGGATTCCGTGATGCTGCCTCGGAATCCGCCATCGAAGCACGCTTCCTCGCAGTGCCCGACCCTAAGCTGGCGGAGCAGCATCTTCGAACGCTGACGCAAGCTCCCCATATGGCGGGCACAATCGAGGACAAAGCAACCGCCGACTACGTAGCGCAAAAATTCCGGGAAGCCGGTCTGGACACAGAAGTTGTCGAATACAAGGTCTGGATTAACTATCCGTCAGAGATCAGCGTCGATCTCACCGCGCCCACCGGAGTCGAAATGCACGGCCCCACTAGGGAGCATGTCGATGGCGATCCCTTTCAGGACGATCCCCGGGTAGTCATGCCATTCACCGGCATGTCGCCTTCGGGCGATGTGGAAGCTGACGTGGTCTATGCCAATTACGGAACCCCGGACGACTTCGAGAAGCTCGAGAAGATGAAAATTGATGTGCGGGGAAAAATCGTCCTCGTGCGCTATGGTCAGAACTTCCGCGGAGTGAAAGCTTTCGTTGCGCAGGAACACGGCGCGGCGGGAGTCATCATCTACTCCGATCCGGCGGACGACGGCTGGCGACGCGGTGACAAATATCCCGAAGGGCCCTGGCGCCCCGATACCGGCGTACAGCGCGGGTCCATAGGGTATATGTTCGAATTTCCCGGCGATCCCACCACTCCCGGCGTCGCGTCAGTTCCCTCGCTCCCATCGTCGGATCGCATTGCTCCGCAAGCCTCGGCACAAATGCCGAAAATTCTGGTTACGCCGCTCTCTTATCACGATGCTTGGCCTATCCTGCAGTACCTCGACGGACCTGAGTCACCTCGCGAATGGCAAGGCTCGCTGCCATTCACCTATCACGTGGGTCCAGGCCCGGCACGCGTGAAGATGCATCTCAAGCAGGACTACGAATTCCGTACGCTTTGGGATGTGATTGGAAAGGTGCAAGGCACTGAATTGCCCGACCAGTGGGTGGTCGCCGGCAATCATCGGGACGCGTGGGTCTATGGCGCCGTCGATCCGAACAGCGGCACCGCGGCTATGCTGGAAGCAGTGCACGGCATTGGAGAACTACTCCGGTCAGGCTGGAAGCCGAAACGTACGCTGGTATTCGGTAGCTGGGACGGCGAAGAAGAGGGCCTGATGGGCTCGACCGAGTGGGTCGAGCAGAACCAGGCGGAGCTCCGCAGATCTCCCGCGTATTTCAACATGGATGTGGCTGTCTCTGGCCAGAAATTCGGCGCTTCGGCTGTGCCTTGCCTGAAGCAGTTTGTACGCGACGTCACCAAGGCGGTCCCCAGTCCGAAGGGTGGAACGGTGTACCAGAACTGGGAGAAAGCTGCGCACGCTCCTCCCGCGCCTTCCGATACGCCCCTCGAGAACCACCGCCCTCCCGCCGCGCAGGCCAAGACCGATGTTCCGGTAGGAGATCTCGGGAGTGGCTCCGACTACACTGCCTTCCTCCAGCACCTGGGAGTTCCCTCAACTGACGTCAGCTCGAGTGGATACTACGGCGTTTATCACTCGGTGTTCGACAACTTTCGCCTGGTTCAAGAAATTCGGCGACCCCGATTTTGCTTATGAGCAACAGATGGCACGCGTCTTTGGCCTGCAGATGGTCCGAATGGCCAATGCGGATGTGATCCCCTACGACTACGAGGAATATGGCCAGGAGATCAAGTCCTATCTCGATGCGGCAGGGAAGAGAGCCCACGACAAATTTGGCGAAAAGGGGCTCGACTTTGCACCCGTCAATGCGGCTGCCCGTCACTTTGAGACGGCTGGGGCAAAGCTGCTGTCCAAGGAAAAGAATCCTCCCCGCGACGTTTCGCGCCTGAACCAGGTCTTGTTGGATACGGAGCGTGCCTTGCTTGTGCCGGAGGGCTTGCCTCACCGCAGTTGGTATCACCATGCCATCTACGCGCCGGGCGAATACACCGGCTATGCTGCCGTGGTGATTCCCGGGGTTAATGAGGCTCTGGACAAAGGAGATATGGAACGAGCCCAACAGCAGCTGGCTGTGCTCGCCGCCGCGCTGGAGCGCGCCGCTAAGACCCTGGACGGATACCGCTAGAGCGCCCGAACGCCTTTGGGGAACCTTTGCTCGATTCGACTCGTATCAGCTGGCAGGCGTCGTTTGTGCCTGAGAGGTGTCCCATGGTCGAAAGGCGTTCTTCGTTTCCACTGAACAAAACACTTCTGATCTGTCTCGCGTTGATCGCGTTCGCCGCTCCCTCGGTTTGCGCAGCCGACGACTGGAAATATGAGGAGACTCGTCGCGACGCCCGCGAATTCGTGACTGGCGGGACGATCCATGTCCGCATGACCGTGGGGGACCTTCACATCAAGCGCGGAGATTCCAGCCAGATCCGGCTGGAGTACACGGTGAAATCGAGGCACGAATCGAGTGTGAAGAAGACTACCGTGGAGTTCGACGTTCATGGCAAAGATGCCGATATCGAATTTCACTCGCCCTCTGGGGTGAACACGAATCTTGACGTCGAGCTCGAAGTGCCGGAGAACAGCAATCTTGACGTGCACGAGAAAGTCGGAGACCTCACGGTAGAAAACATCGAGGGCGACAAGGACCTGAGTCTCGGGGTCGGCGATATTCGAATCGCCACCGGGCATTCCGGCTACCGCTTCGTTCACGCCAGTGCCGGAATTGGTGACGTGAACGGAGATGGCTATGGCGAAACTAGCGGCTGGTTAGGCAAGACCCTGAAATACCACGGCGACGGCAAATACGAGCTCCGCGCTCATGTCGGAGTGGGTGACATCAACCTGGAAGGCAAATAGCGCCGCGATTGTATAGGGGCGGAGGCCTCGTCCGCCCCGAGCGAAGCGAGTCTAGTGCTATAGCGTCACTCAACGCCCTTACTACCAAACGTGGCAAGCATTCTCAGCAACCATAGGCTGCCCAGTCTTGCATCCCCATGCCTTCTGAAATTCCGGCATATTCTGCACCACGCCGTTGACGCGATACTTACCCGGCGAGTGCGGATTGGTGCTGACCTGCATGCGCAAATACTCGGGACGCTGCTTCTCGCACCACACGCGCCCGAAGCCCAGGAAGAACCGCTGCTCCGGCGTATAACCGTCTATCTTCTGCCCTTCTTTTCCGGTCTTGTCTTCCGCAATCATGTGCTCCAGGGCTGCTAACGCGACCCGCGCCCCTCCGTTATCGGCAGTGTTCTCGCCCAGCGTGAGGCGCCCGTTGAGCTTCATGTTGTCGACCGCAACAAAGTTGGAGTATTCGTCGGCCACGCAGCTGACTCGTTTTTCGAACTCTTTTCCGTCCTGCTCCGTCCACCAATCGCGCAAGTTCCCCTGCGGATCAAATTTGCGTCCCTGATCGTCGAAGCCGTGCGTGAGTTCGTGACCAATCACCAGCCCAATGCCTCCGAAGTTGACCGCGTCATCCATGTTCTTGTCGAAAAACGGAGGCTGAAGAATTCCCGCCGGAAACACGATTTCATTGAAGGACCCGCTGTAATAAGCATTGACCTCCGGAGGAGTCATGCCCCACTCGTCGCGATCGAGCGGCTTATCAATTTTTGCGATCTGCCGCTTCGACTCGAACTCGGTAGCGCGCTCCACATTGCCCAGCAGGTCGTTTGGCTTGATCACCACCGAACTGTAATCTCGCCACTTGTCGGGATAGCCGATCTTGTTTCGGATCGCCTGCAGCTTGACGTTGGCTTGCTTCTTGGTTTCGGGGCTCATCCACTCGAGGCCCTGGATGTCGTCCTCCAACGACTTCTCCAGCGCATCGACCATCTTCAACATGCGTTGCTTGCCCTCAGCGCCGAAGGTTACTTCCACATAGCGCTGCCCCAGTGCCTCGCCGAGCGACCCGTCCACGAGATTTACGCAACGTTTCCACCGGTCCTGAATCTTTTTCTGTCCGGTAAGCGCCTGCCGCATCTTGAAATTCGCTTCCACGAACGGCTGAGAAAGCCACGGAGCCGCATCGCGCAGCACGTGCCAGCTCACGTAAGTCTTGAGCGAATCCAAAGGCAGGGCGGATAACACTCCGTTCACCTGCTTGAAGAAATCGGGATTAGTGACGTTCAGTTCCTTGAACTTGGGCGTACCCATGTCGTCGAAGTAGCGAGTCAGGTAAAAGTTCGGAGCCAATGCGGCGGCTTCTTCCCGCGTCATCTTGTGGTCCCGGTTTTTCGGATCGCGGCGCTTGGTTCGATCCATCGAAGCGGCTGCCAGCAGCGTCTCCACCGCTAGCACCGTATCCGCGGACGTCGCTGCCTGTTGCGGAGTCTGGCCTGCCAGCGTGAACACGCTCGTCGCATAGTCCGCCAGATGCTTGCGCATTTCTACTTTGTCCGGATCATCTTTCACGTAGTAGTCGCGATCGGGCAGCGACAAGCCGCCCTGATCGATGTACGCAATCACCTGGTCGGCATTGTGCAGGTCGGAATTGGAATAGAAATTGAACAGCGGATTGGGCCCGATCAGGTGAATGTGCGCGATCTCGTCAATCATTCCGGCCTTGTCCTTCACCGCCGCGATACGGTCCAATTCCGGTTTGACCGGCGCGAGGCCTTTGCTGTCAGCCGCCTTCTCGTCCATGCAGGACCCGTAAAGATCGCCAATCTTCTGATCGACGGCACTGCGGCCAGCTCCGCCTGTAGCTGCCTTTTCTAGAATCTTGCGCTCGATCTCGAGATTGCTTTCGTTCAATTCCGAAAAACTTTGCCACGCTGCGCGGTCGGCGGGAATCTCGGAGTTCTTGATCCAGTTCCCGCACGCGAATTGATAAAAATCCACGCACGGATCGATGGACTTGTCGATGTTCTCGATGCTGAAACCGGGACCAGGCTTGGCGGCGGGAGCGGATTGCGAAAAACATGAGACAGTGGCCAGCAAAAAGCAAACGAGGATGAGACCGAATGCACGCATTTCATTTCTCCTGGATTTCCATGACACGACGGCCAAAGGAGCGATTCTAAGCTGGTTGAATCGGATCATCAAACTGCTGGAGCGGTATAGCTCTGTAGAACCCTATAGCCACAAATGTCACATTCGGCTCATCACATGACTCAAGAAGCGTTGCAAACAGCCACAGATTGCACGGATCGACGCGGAGCAAATCCGTGAAGATCCGTGCCAATCCGTGGCCAAGTTTGCCCGCCCAGGCGTTAGGCTGCCGTCGCGCAGCGCGTTGGGCGGTTATAATCAGGCTTATAGAATTCATTCCAAGCTGGGGTTCTCATGACTTCCACCAACGGCTCCAATGACAACGGCTACAACGTCCCCCAACCGCGCGCGGAATGGACTGAGAAGCGCAAACGGGAGAACACCGACGGCAACTTTTCCCAGATGCATTACGCGCGGCAGGGCGTCATCACCGAGGAGATGTCGTTCATCGCTCATAAAGAGAAGCTCACGCCTGAGCTGGTGCGCGACGAAGTGGGCCGCGGCCGGATGATCATCCCCGCCAATATCAACCATCCCGAACTCGAGCCCATGGCGATCGGCGTTGCGTCGCTCTGCAAGATCAACGCGAATATCGGCAACTCGGCGGTCAGCTCCGAGATCAACGAAGAACTGAAAAAGCTGCACACCGCTGTTCACTACGGCGCCGATACAGTGATGGATCTCTCCACCGGCGGGAATATCCACGAGATCCGCGAGGCCATCCTGCGCCATTCGCCAGTTCCCATTGGAACCGTGCCCATCTACGAAGCCATCTCCCGCGTGAAACGGGTGGAAGATCTTAATGCCGAAGTGATGCTGGAGGTCATAGAGGAGCAGGCGGCGCAAGGCGTCGACTACATGACCATTCACGCTGGTGTGCTGATCCAATATCTGCCTCTGATCTCCAAGCGCATTACTGGAATCGTCAGCCGCGGCGGAGCGATCCTGGCGCAATGGATGGCGTACAACCACAAGCAAAACTTTCTGTACGAGCACTTCGACGACATCGTCAAGATCTTCAAAAAATATGACGTGAGCTTCTCGCTGGGTGATGGCCTGCGCCCCGGTTGCGTAGCCGATGCCAGCGACGAAGCGCAGTTCGCCGAGCTCAAGACTTTGGGCGAATTGACGAAGAAAGCATGGCAGGAAGATGTCCAGGTCATGATCGAAGGTCCCGGCCATGTCTCCATGGACAAGATCAAGGAGCAAGTCGAAAAGGAAGTCGAATACTGCTACGAGGCCCCGTTCTACACGCTCGGCCCTCTCGTGACCGATATTGCTCCCGGGTACGACCACATCACTTCCGCCATCGGCGCAGCAATGATCGGCTGGTATGGCGCAGCCATGCTGTGCTACGTGACCCCGAAGGAGCACCTAGGGCTGCCCAACGAAAAAGACGTGAAAGACGGCATCATCGCGTACAAAATTTCCGCTCACGCCGCCGACATTGCCCGCCAGCGTCCCGGTGCGCGCGACCGCGATGACGCCCTGAGCTACGCTCGCTACAAGTTCGATTGGGAAAAGCAGTTCGCCTTGTCGCTCGATCCTGAGACGGCGCGCTCCATGCATGACGAAACGCTTCCCGACGACTACTACAAAGAAGCAGCTTTCTGTTCCATGTGCGGTCCGAAATTCTGCTCGATGAATTATTCGTCAAAGGTGGATGAATACAACAAGCAGGTCCACGGCATCGAGAAAAAAGACTATTCGGAATTAGTCGAGAAACTAGTAACCCTGAAGTAGCGACTCTCTGTGCTGATAGGCCATGTAGGGACAGCCGCCATCGGCTGTCCGTGCGAGCGAAGCTCGGAGGCTCTTGTGCCCGTCCCGCGCCGGATCTGTCCGCTTCCGAACAGCCGATGCCGCAAAACGGACAGCCATTCAATCTCAGAATCTCCTTCGAAGGCAAATCCCTCTCGGTTGTCCGCAGTTTCCCAAGCCTGGGCTCTGGTCATGCGATTGCTGCGTACCTTGATTGTTATGTTGGCAGAAGACGCGGTTAGTCCGACGAGTGCAGCGAGGGAACATGACGCTTTCAGTGGCGGTTTCGCAAACTTCCCAGTCCCGAATCACTTCGTTGATTGAAGCCCTGGGCCGCGACCTGCGGTTTACGTTCCGAAGCCTGCGTCACAGGCCCGGGTTCACCCTGGCGGTGGTGATTTCGCTCGCACTGGGTATCGGCGCGAATACAGCCATCTTCAGTGGAGTCGACGCCACGCTGTTGCGTCCACTGCCAGTGCCTCACGCGCGAGAACTCGTCACCGTCGATATCGCGGCTTCGCACCTGACGCAATTTGGCTCATCTTCATATCTCGATTTCACTGACTTTCGGAGCCGGAGCCGTGCGTTTGCCAAGCTGGCCATTTCGCAAAACGCGTCCGCCGGAATGAGCACTGGAGCGGGGGAGCCGCAAATCGTCTATGGACTGCTGGTGTCGGGGAGTTTTCTCTCGACTCTTGAGGTGCAACCGGCGCTGGGTCGGGATTTTCGCCCGGAAGAAGACCAGGCGCCGGGAAAATATCCGGTAGTGATCATTAGCCATGCCCTGTGGGGACGAGCCTTCGCCAACGACAAAAACGTGATTGGCCGACAGGTGAAACTCAACAGCCAGACCTTCACCATCATGGGCGTCACCCCGCCCTCGTTTACGGGCATCAGTCTATTTTTCCGCCCCGACATTTATGTGCCCGCGATGATGGCGCAGGGGCTTTCGTCCGACGGCAACGACATGCTCTCGCACCGCGGATATCGCGGCTTCGATATGATTGGCCGCTTGCAGCCCGGAGTTACGGTCGCGCAAGCTCAGGCCGAAATCAATGGCATCATGCGCGACCTGGAGCGAACCTATCCCGACACCAACAAAGACACGGTTGCCTATGTTCGGACGGAATTTGAGCGCCGCCTGGCGCAAGGAATTCAATTCCCGGCGGTGCTGATGGGATTGACGGTGCTGGTATTGCTGATCGCATGTGCAAATGTAGCCGGCCTGCTGATGGCGCGATCAACGTCGCGCCTGCGCGAAATCTCCACTCAAATCGCAGTCGGGGCTTCGCGCGCGACCCTGGTACGGCAGCTCCTGACTGAGAGCGCTGTGCTCGCCCTACTCGGAGGAGCAGCGGGGATTCTCCTGGGGCATGCCTGCATCCGGGGTTTTTCGGCGATGCTACCCTACTCGCCCGTCCCGACCGGGCCTGAGTTTCATCTGGATATGCGTGTTCTCGGCTATGCTCTGCTGGCCTCAACCTCCTGCATTTTCCTGTGCGGCCTGGCGCCCGCGTTCTCGACCGTAAACGAGGCCATGGTCAGGATCAGCAGCAACGTTCGCGGCGTCGCCGCCGAGAATTTATCCTACGGCGGGTTGACGCGTCATGCTCTGATCGTCGGCCAGATTGCCCTGTCCACGGTATTGCTGGTCGCGGGCGGGCTGTTTCTGAAAGCGTTCACAAGAGCGCAACATGCGGATGTGGGCTTCAATCCTGATCACTTGCTGCTGGTCCTCGTGGATCCCAGTCTTCGTGGATATTCCCAGGACAAATCGGTGCAATTCCAAAAGCAACTCCTGCAGCAAACGGCAGATTTGCCGGGAGTAAGCTCAGCCAGCCTGTCCGCATCCGTGCCGTTTATCAACGGATACTCGTGGGATCTCGCGATCGACGGCTACACCGCGCCCGGTGGCGAAAAATTCGTGGATACCGCGACCAACCAGGTTGCACCCGGCTATTTCAGGACCATGCAGATTCCGCTTCTCCGCGGCCGCGAGTTCTCCGCCCATGACGACAAGAAATCTCCGCTGGTGGCCATTGTGAATGAAACTCTGGCGCGAAAGTACATTGCCGGGGATGGAGATCTGGAACGGGCTATTGGACGCAATCTCCAACTGCGCGACCAGCCCCACATTTCTATCGTGGGGGTAGTCAAGGATTCGCTTACTTTTGGCATCGGTACGCCTGCGCGTCCAGTTTTCTACATGCCCTATGCGCAGATGGGCAGCGCCAACGCAACGTTGTTCGTTCGCACGGAAGGGCAGCCTGGTGCGATGACCTCCCTGATTCGCGAACAGCTCAGGAAGCTGGATCCAGAGGTCGCGCCGTTGTCGGTTGTGACCATGAGGACCGTGGTTTCCAGCCAGGGCCTTTTTTCCACGCGATTCGCCGCCATCCTGGGCGGCGCTTTTGGAGTACTGGCGCTATCTCTGGCAGTCGTCGGTCTTTATGGTGTGGTGTCTTTCATGGTCGGACGCCGGACCCAGGAAATTGGCGTCCGCATTGCGCTGGGGGCTCAGCAAGGCTCGATTCTGAGGATGGTTCTCGCGAATGGAATTTCGTTGGCGTTCATCGGACTTCTGATCGGTGTAGCTGCCGCAATTCTCGCCACTCCTCTCATGAATGGCATGCTGCTCGACGTCAACCCACGCGATCCCGGAATCTTTCTTGCCATTGCATGCGCGCTGCTCGCTGCCACCGTCGGTGCCAGTTGGATTCCGGCCCGCCGTGCCACGCGTGTCGATCCAATCACCGCGCTCAGAAGCGAGTAGAAACCTGTTTCACTGGCCGCAACGCCGCGAAGGCTGCATGGCGGGCAACCGCTCCCGCCGTTACGCCACGAACTGAAAAGGATTGAAGACGGGAACTTGAAACTGCCGGAAGTCCCGTTCGTTCCGGGTTGCGATCACAAGGCCGTGGACACGCCCAGTAGCGGCAATCATCGCATCTTCAGAGTATGCACCTGATTTACCGACCATCAGTCTCGCCCATTCGCGAAAACACCCACTGTCCATTGCAAGTGCGGCGAGTGATGCCTCGATTTGATCCAGCCAGTCCTCGATTTCGTGAGCCTTCGCAGGATCGTTCTTGCGCGTCAACTCTACGCCCGCTTGAAGTTCTCCGATCGTCATAGCCGAGACGAAAATCTGCTCCGGGCGAAGCGTCTGCATCCACGCTAGGACGGCCCCGTGAGGCTTGACCCTCCGCAGTTCAGAAACAATATTGGTGTCCAATAAATATCGAGTCACCGGTTTGGTTCTACTTAAATTCCGAGCTGCTAAAATCGACACCCATCCGGTGTTTCCATGCGCCGCGCCTCGGCGCGATCTCCCCGAACCTGGCGGTATCGCTAAGCAGCAAGTCCTTAATGTTGAGACGACTCTCCAGTTGGAGCCGCCGCCATTGTTCCATAGGAACCAGAACAGCCTCTTCCACGCCGCGCCGGGTCACAATCTGAGGCCCTTTCTTCAGCGCGGCATCCAGAAATTCGCTGAAATGAGCCTTAGCCTGTTGCAGTTGCCACTTACTCATACTCACGAGTATATAACTAGTCATCTGACTAGTCAATTACACCCCGCCATCCCAATTCGCGAAATTTCCATCCAACACGCGACTGAGTGAAAAGGGCCCTCTCGATTTGCTGGAATGGAAATGCAAGATTCTTCAGGAGTACACATCGGCACCTCGGGTTGGCATTACAAGCACTGGAAGGGGCCTTTCTATCCCGAAAAGCATCCTGCTTCGAAGATGCTGGACTGGTACGTCGAGCGTTTCGACACGGTGGAGATCAATAACAGCTTCTACCGCTTGCCGCAGCTCTCAGCGCTGGAGTTGTGGTGCCGCCAGACGCCTCCAAACTTCTGTTTCTCCGTCAAAGCCAGCCGTTACATCACGCACAATCGCAAGCTCAACGATCCGCAAAACGCGGTCGACAACTTCTTGGTGGTAATCGACAAACTCGAGCGCCGACTAGGTCCGATTCTGTTTCAGCTGCCGCCCAGTTGGAAGCTGAATGTGGAGAGGCTGGAGCAGTTCCTCGCCGGGCTGCCTCCGGCTCATCGTTACGTATTCGAGTTTCGCAACGAAACCTGGAACGTGCCTGAAGTTTACGAAGTCTTGCGGCGGCATAACGCAGCATTCTGCATCTATGAACTTGCGGGATTCCAGTCGCCCCTGGAAATCACCGCCGACTTTACCTATGTGAGGCTCCATGGACCGGGCAATAAATATCAGGGTGACTACAGCGCCCAGACTCTTGCCGGATGGGCTGAACGCATTAACGACTGGCGAAAAAGCCTCAAACACATCTTCGTCTACTTCGACAATGACCAGGCAGGATTTGCAGCGAAGAACGCACTAGAGCTGAAAGCGATGGTCGAAACGGGAACATGATTCCGACTACCGAGAACTGAGAACTGGCTACTGACAACTGCTCTTCACCCTTGCAGAATCCGGTGCACGATTTCCGCGTTCTCCCGCACTTCATCTTTGGCGCGCGGAAACATCCCCACAAGCACGCCATCATTTGGCTTGATGCTGCTGAATGCCGTGCGGAACGCCTGTTCGATGCCCCCATCCGCGATTCTCCCGGCAGCCAGAATCTTAAAGGCGAAACACGGTTTCGTGGTCTGCCGCATCACCCCGTACATCAGCGCTGGATCGCTCTGCACGTAGATCTCGTTCTCCATTTCCATAATCTCGCCGTGCAGAACCTGCTTCCATTCTTCCCGCGTGCGCGTGCGGTTATAGACGCAACCCGCATAGAAGTCCACATCCCAGCCTTCCTCTTCCACCTGCGAGATCACTTCGGGCTTGTGCGTGCCGACCCCGACCACGATGCCCATGTCTCGTACTTTCTTGCACCAATCGCGGACTGTGCTCATCGTGCCGTTGCGGTAGGCAATATCGGTGACCTCGCCTTGACGAAACATCGCCAGCGGCTTCAGCGTCTTCGCCAACCTGGCAGTATCTTCGTCATCACTTAAGACCTGCATGATCAGGTGCATCTTGCCGCCCTCGGCGACGAAACGTAGCCAGTCCTGCGGCAGCCGCTCCAGAGCCACATAGTTGAAGGCATTGATGCCGTAGCGTGCGGCGTCGTGCATTACGGCGCAGACACGTTCCGGGGTGTACCAATCCTTCATCGCGCCGGAGAAGTTGTTGTTGTAATGCGCGTAGCCGCAGAACGGATTCACGCCCAAAACCATGCGGCTGATTTCGGTATCGAAAAACTTCATCTTGGGCACTTGGACCGGCGCGGCTGGCCTGGCGGATGCAGGTTCGGTAAGGATCCCGCCGCTCGCGCGTGACAGGGCTTGTGCCTCTAGCGCGGACGCCCCGGACAGCGCAGCGGCCAAGGCCGCGGTCGATTGCAGAAAGCTTCTTCGCGTGGGCATAGGGGAACCTCCTCGGCCATGCTTGCCGGCTGTTCCCATGAAATCCTGTGCGCGATGAAGTGTCTGTGATTGGCATCACGCGCCGCAGTGATGACTCCGCGCGCTTTGATGGAGGAAAATTGCTGCCCTCTGACTCGTCCCGAATGCCGTACGGCGCTCATGCCGGAAGTTTTGCGCCGCACGGATTCAGCGATGGATCTACATCTCCGCCGCGGGGAGCACGGCCTCGGCTCCCACCGAACGTGCCGCATCGATGATGTGCACGACATCGGCAAAAGGCAGTTGCGGATCTGCCTTCACGATCACCACCCTCTGCGTCCGGTTCTGCAGCGCCTGGTTGAGCGCCGCTTGCAGGTTTGCCGCCGACACGGCACTGCTGTTCACCTTCAGTTCGGGCACCTTTTGTCCGGAACTGGAGACTTGCACCACGACAGCCTCCGAGGCCGGAGTGAGAGAAACGTCGAACCCCTTCGGCGGCACCATCATTCCGAGCGCTGGAGCCTCCGGCTGTTTCGTCAGCAGGACGGCGTTATTGAACATCACGCCCTTGGCCGCCTGAAGTGTCTTCTCCACGCTGGCGTATGGCGCCCGGGCATCGGCCTTGATGTACAGCTTGGCAGTGCGGTTGCGAGGGTGCGACTTCATTTCGTCGGATAGCTGTTCGGCACTGACCGCTTCGGTGCCGAAATACATCTGCCCGGGAGCAGTGACTGCAACAATCCAAGCATCTTGCTTGTCTGCCTCAGGCATCGGTGTAGCGTTATTGGTGACGGCCATCTGCACGCTCACTCCTTTTTGCAAGGCCGGAGTTTGTGCCAAGGTTTGGGGAGCAATTGCCCCCACTGCAATTCCCGCTATTAGACTCATGTATCGCAAGCATTTCATAAGTTCACTCCTTCTAAGCTTCGGACTGACCCGGTTCGGGCCCACTGCTTATGGTTTTGCTCCCCCCAGTGCCGCTACCGCCAAACTCCCACCCAACCCCATGGTTTCGACCACCGATGACGGCACAATCACCATGGAGCCCCGTTCTTTGATAGCCTCGTACAGCATGTTCATGGCGCGGAGATGCAGTGCGGTCGGGTCGTTGCGGTAAATGACTGCCGCTTGCGCGAACTTGTCTGCAATCTCCGTTTCGGCCTGGCCGAGGATATTGCGCGCCTGGCGCTCGCGTTCCGCCTGTGCCTGGCGCGACATAGCGTCCTCGAGAGCCTGAGGAATTTTTACGTCGCGAATCTCGACCGACTGAACCGTAATCCCCCAGGGATTCGTCTTCTCATCCAGAATGCGCTGCAACTCGCGGCCCAGAATTTCACGCTCGGTGATCATCTGCGCCAGTTCGTGGCGGCCAATGGATTCGCGCAGAGCGGTCTGGGCGCTCATGTTGATCGCATCCACGAAATTCTCCACCTCCAGAATGCATTTCTCCGCATTCCAGACCATCCAGAAGACAATGGCATCCACGTTCACCGGAACCGTGTCCCGCGTCAGCGTGGACTCCGCCGAGACGCTGGCTACGCGCACCCGCTGGTCCACGTATGGGCTCAAGGTCTCAAAAATGGGCACGATGTGGCACAGTCCCGGACCGCGCAACCCCACGTAGCGGCCCAGGCGCAGCACCGCCACCTTCTCCCATTGGCGCACAACTTTGATCGCGAAAAGGAAGTACAGCCCGACCAGCGCTCCGGAGAACACCGGCCACGGCTGATGTACGGCTTGCGATGCAGCCAGCCCTGCCAGCAGGCAGACGATGAACAGCAATACTGCCACTCCGTTCATTCCCTCAATTTGAAGTTTCGGCATCACTACCTCCTGGACGTGTTGGGCATCAAATCGCGCAACCGTTCGATCAGATCTTCAAGCGCAAGTCCAGCGGCTCCAACTCGCGCCGCAAACTCTCCCGCCAACTGCGTCAGCTGACGGTCGCGTTCCGCGGAGCTGCGTTCGATCTTTTTATTCGCAATAAACGTTCCGGTACCTTGATGGGTTTCCAGCACGCCTCCCAGTTCAAGCTCCCGGTAGGCACGCATGACCGTGTTGGGATTGATCTGCAGGTCGACCGCTAGTTGCCGTACCGTGGGCAACTGGTCGCCTGAGGTCAGGGCTCCGGACGCGATTCCGCCGCGCACCTGGTCGATCAGTTGGCGGTAAACCGGCACTCCACTCTGCAGATCAATCGCAAACTGGAATCGAGATCGGCCGTTCCTTCCCATGTGCACCAGTGTACTATAGAACTAGTACAATATGCCAAGCACAAAATCTGAGCCGCTTCGAAAAAAGAAATTACGTCGAAGTGACCTTCAGCAGACGCACCCTTGACAAGCGCGAACCCGACCGGACGTATCGTCTGGCTGTGGACGGATTCAATCGCTGATCCAATGCATGTGCCCTAAAGACGGTATTGGACAAAGTTTTTACAATTCCTTTGACCGCCCACAAACAGTGCTCTACGTGAGCTGATATGTTGGCGGCGGTTGTAACCAGTGCCGCGCGGCGAAGTGGGTACTACCGCCGCGGGCCCCCAGGGTTATAAGGCCAAGAAAGCGCGTTACAGGGACTCGGGAAGGCTTGCTTTTTCGAGTGCAGGCAGAGGTGTGCTAGATCAACCAGCACTTCCGGCCTGCAAGCGAGAAGTGTGCCGGCTGAGGAAGAGGTCCGTAAGGGACCAGACCTCGTGCGAACGGCGGAGCAATGCCGCGTGGATGAAGGAGAACAACTATGGAAAAAATTATGGCATGCGTGCTGGTATTGGGATTCGCCGGAACCGGCAGTCTCGTGTTCAAAGGCATGAACACCAAGCCTCAGATTCGAGCGGTTAGCGTTGAGATGGCGGGCGACGCAGCCTACCGCGACGGCCTATTCCTCGGAAAGCTAAACCGCGAAGCCAAACCACACATGCTTGCGCCGGTGGGCCGTTGGTCCACGGAAAAAGATCGGGCTTCCTTTGTGCAGGGTTACCGGCAGGGTCTCGATAGCAATGAGCGTGACTGATTCAAGTGGATGCATAGCGGAGTTCCTCCCCTGCGAAATGATTGAGAGAGCAATTCCAAATCTTCAGTGAGGGGTTCTTGGTATGAAACCGAAAGTGATGTTCTTCAGTTTGTTGCTAGTCGCATTGTGCCTGTCGGTTCCGTATGGAGTTCGAGCCGGAGGCCCAGCGCCCACCACCACCGGTTCGACGGTGCGCGGAAAGGTGCGGTTCGAGGGCAAAGTACCTGCGCCAAAGCCGATCAATATGGCCTCTGATCCCAGCTGCGCAAAGCCACACTCCGCCCCGGTCATGTCGCAAGACGTTATGGTCAATGGGGAAGGTGATCTGCAGAATGTGGTTGTGTTCGTCTCCGATGGCTTAGGCGACCGCAAGTTCGATCCGCCCACTCAGCCGGCAGTAATTGAGCAGAAAGGCTGTCTCTACCAGCCGCACGTGATGGCGATTCGCGCCAATCAGCCACTGGAAATGGTCAATGACGACTCCACCGCGCACAACATTCATCCCCAGCCCGTCAATAATCGCGAGTGGAATAAGGCAGAGCCCCCGGGAACGAAGATGGAAGAAGCCTTTGCGCGCGAGGAAGTCGCCATTCCCGTGAAGTGCAACGTGCATCCCTGGATGAAGAGTTACATCGCGGTCTTCAAGCACCCGTATTTCGCGGTCACCGGAAAAGACGGAAGCTTCGATCTGAGCAATCTGCCGGCGGGAACTTACACGCTCAAGGCCTGGCACGAAAAGCTGGGGACGTCCGTGCAGACGGTGACCATCGGGGCGAACGAGACCAAAGAACTCAGCTTCACCTTCAAATAAACCGAGCGTTTATTTTGCGGGGATGAAGCCTTTGCGCCGTTGTTCGCTGTAGCGGTGGAGCGCATCCAGGATGATGGGTTGCGCTTCCGCCGCGGGGCGGATGTCGTCTACTTCGACCGCCTTGCCTTCCAGCAGCTTGTAGTCCTGGAAGAAGCGGCGCAGCATGATCAGCCGGTGCGGCGGCATTTCCTGAGCTTCATGGTACGAGTTGAACTCCGGATCTTCGGTCGCGATGGCGATGATCTTGTGATCTTGTTTGCCGGCGTCGACCATGGTCATCAGACCGATGGTCCGCGCGTGAATGATGGTCAATGGCACCACGGTTTCCTGGCAAAGCACCAGGACATCCAGAGGGTCGTCGTCTTCTGCTAGAGTCTGCGGAATGAACCCGTAATTGGCCGGATAATAAACTGCCGAGTACAGCACGCGATCCAGGCGAATCAGCCCGCTCGATTTATCCAACTCATACTTCACGCTCGATCCAAATGGAATTTCGATCACGCAGTCGAATTCCTGCGGAAGCTTGCCACCGGGAGTCACGTCGTGCCAGGGATGGATCATAAGTTATCCATTCTAGCGGACACTGATGAGACTTCTCGCCGAGGCGGAGTGCCCACGTCTCGCCGTAGTTGCGAGGCGTGAGCTCTACGGCGTCAGATGAAATTCGCCGTGAAGCTTGGCTGCGGAATCCGCTCCTACCCAGACATCGAATTGCTCCGGCTCTACGACCCACTCCCTCTTGGCCGGACTCCAGAACTGCAGTTCATCAGGACCTAACTTGAAGTGGAGTGTCTGCCTGGCGCCGGGTGCGAGCGTAATCCGCTGAAAGCCTTTCAGTTGTCGGACCGGCCGGGACGCGCTTCCGGCTTGCTGATGAATGTACAACTGGACGACCGTATCGCCGGCACGGTTCCCCGTGTTCGTCACGTCCACGGAAACATCCAGCGTGGACCCCACTTTTGCTTCCGGCTCATTCAGCTTCAGATTGCTGTACGAGAAAGTCGTGTAGCTCATTCCGCATCCAAACGGATAGAGCGGAGTGCTCGGAGCATCCCAGTAGCGGGAGGTGAACTTCGGTTCATCCTCCGGCTGATGTGTGCGCGTGTGGTTGTAATACAGCGGAAGTTCTGCGGAATTGCGCGGCCAACTCACAGGCAGATGTCCGGCCGGATTGGCATCGCCGAAAAGAAGGTCCGCGACTCCGTTTCCCGCCTGACTTCCCGAATACCAGGTCTCCAGAATTGCGGGAACATGTTCCGCAGCCCAGGAGATATCAAGCGGGCGGCCATTGACCAATACCAGAACTACGGGCTTGCCGGTTGCGACCACGGCTTCCAGTAGTTCCTCCTGACCTCCCGAGAGCTTTAGCGAAGAACGAGAGGCCGCCTCTCCACTCATGAGCGCGATTTCGCCGAGCACCAGCACCGCGACGTCGTTCCGTTTAGCCGTTGCAACTGCGGCACCCAAGGCTTTACGCGCCTGCTCGGGCGTTTGCTGCGGTTGCTCTTTGACAGGGACGATCGCGACATTTTCGAAGAAGGAGGGAATGTCCCGACGGATATTGGGCCCGTGAGCAAAGTCCACGCGCACGGCGCCTCCAACTTTGTTCTTGATTCCTTGCAGGATGCTGACGGTCGGGCCAGGTTTGGTCATGGCGCCCCACAGACCCAGCAGGTCCAGTTCGGCATCGGCTAGCGGCCCGATCACAGCGATTGATCGGATCTGGCGTTTGTCGAGCGGCAGCAGGGCTTGCTCATTGCGAAGCAAAACTACAGAGCGCTGCACTGCCGCGCGAGCCAGTTCCTGGCTTTCGGGCGCATTTAACACCTGAGGAATTCGGCCTTCGTCTACGAACGGATGCTCGAAGAGGCCGAGACGAATTTTCGCTTCCAGTATCGGCAGCACGGCGTTGTCAATCTGCTGTACGGATATGCGCCCTTGCTTCACTTCGTTAGCTAGATACTTCAAATACGTGCCGCTGGCCATGTCCATATCGAGGCCGGCCGAAAATGCCTTCATGGCGGCATCCTGCCCGTCCCGCGCATAGCCATGCGTAATGAGGCTATGGACAGCATTGGCATCGCTGACTACGAACCCGCGGTAATGCCAGTTATCGCGCAAAACATCGTGCAGCAACCAGCGGTTTCCGGTTGCGGGGACATCGTTCAAGTCCATGTAGGCACTCATGAACGTGCCCACGCCGGCATCGAGTGCCGCCTTAAACGGCACCAGATACGTATTCCACATTTGTTCTTCCGGGATGTACGAAGAATCGTAATCGCGGCCGCCGTCGGCCGCGCCGTATCCCGCAAAGTGCTTGGCGCATGCCAGCACGCGATCCAGTGAGCCAGTTTGCATCCCTTGAAATCCCGCAACCTGCGCTCGCGCCATCGCCGCTCCGAGATAAGGATCTTCTCCTGCGCCCTCAACCATGCGTCCCCAGCGCGCGTCCCGGGCAATATCCAGCATGGGCGCGAACGTCCATGAGATGCCTGCGGCACGCGCTTCACGCGCTGCTACGGTCTGCGCGGATTCCACCAGCTTGGGATCCCATGAGGAGGCCATCGCGATCGGCGCGGGGAAAATCGTGTGATAACCATGGATCACATCCAGTCCGAAAAGAATGGGAATGTGTAGCCGCGATTCGTCCACTGCAATGTGCTGCAGGCGGTTGATCTCTTTCGGATCGGAGACCCATAAAACGGATCCGGCTCCGTATTTGCGAATCACGTCTTCCATGCTCCCGACTTGCTCTTTGAATTCCGGGATTGGCATACCGGGAAGCTGTGATAGTTGGGCGATTTTCTCCTCCAATGTCATCTGCTGCAGGAGGTTCTGTGCACTAGGATGGGCCTGAGCCCAAAGGTTTGGTAGCAGGGAAAATGAGAAGAAAAGGACGGCGGCAATCCGAGTCGACCGCTTTGAACCAGCGCAATCCATTGCGAGCCTCTTTCCTGTTGGAAAAGCGTTCACCGCAACCGATCACAAACGAACCGAGAAGTTTAAACCTCCCCACCGAGGTACAGGGTCAATTTTCGAGAAGAACCAGGTTCGGTGGCCAAGCCGGGATAGGCCTTCCGGTCATTTGCTTCCCGCTCTCGCTATGAGTAGATTGTAAGTAGGGTTTTCCCTGTGGGGCTTTCTATGTCCAGTCAAGGCAAGACGTACCTCAAATTCGGCGCAGCGAGTGCGGCGATCCTCCTGTTGCTCAGCTATTTGGCGTACACCGGCGTGCAGGATAGTAAGAGCTACTACGTCACCATTACAGAGCTACACAAGATGGGCGATGGGGCGTACTCCAAGCGTTTGCGCGTCGCTGGCAATGTGCAGCCGGGTTCGATCCATCGGACTGGAACGCATGTGCAGTTCGTGCTGGTCGAGCAAGACCAGAATCTCGCCGTAGATTACACCGGCACGGAAGCCCCTCCAGATACGTTCAAGGATGAGTCGCAAGCCCTCGCCGACGGCAACTTTGGCCGGGATGGTGTCTTTCACGCCAAGCAACTGCAGGCCAAGTGCGCCTCCAAGTACGCACCTCAGCAGCCGGGTGCGCCGGGTGCAGCGCCGGCAGGCGCACCTGCAAAGAGCATGAGCCAGGTGCAGAGCCCAACCCCGAGTCGGGCCGACTGACTCCAGCCGAACCTCCTGAGAATCTTCGCAAAGTGGTACGGATGCGCTATCGTACCCAGTGTGAAATTCTGTTTGCGCTCGTCCCTCGCCCGTGACTGAAAATCCTGCGCAAAGTGCCATCATCATTTCCGGTGTTGTCAAACAGTTTGGTCGCTTTGCCGCGCTTCGCGGTGTAAGCGCCGAATTCGACGCAGGCAAATTCCACGCCATTCTCGGCGACAACGGGGCAGGGAAGACCACTCTGTTGCGCGCTCTGGCAGGATTGGCTTACCCGACGCAGGGAACTATTCGCATGTTCGGCCAAGCTCCGCAGGACAGTTCCCGCGCAATTGGCTACATGGCGCATCCCTCGCTGCTCTACGACGAAATGAGCGGGATGGAAAATCTGCGCTATTTCGCTCGGCTTTATGAAATCGCGGGTGATGAACGCTGTGCGGAAGTGATCCGCGCGGTAGGTCTCGATCCGCAATTGATGCGGCCGGTCGGCCAATATTCGCAAGGCATGCGGCAGCGAATGTCTCTGGCGCGCGCCATTCTGCACGATCCCAAGCTCTTGCTTCTGGATGAGCCCTTCTCCAACGTCGACGTGCATTCCGCCCGCGAAATGGTCGCGTTGCTCAAAGACATGCGCGGTTCTGGTAACACGATCTTCGTCATAACCCATCAGGCTCTGCTGCTCGACGGCGTCGCCGACGAGTTTGTCTGGATGCAGGATGGTCGTATTGTGGACCGCACCGCGACCCCAGTCCGCGCAGGGGAGGTACTGTGAACTCCCTCTGGGCCGTGACCGTGGCCACACTCGTCAAGGACATCCGCCTGGAGTGGCGCTCGAAAGACGCATTGAATTCCATGCTGTTCTTCTCGCTGCTGGTGGTGGTGATCTTCGTCTTTTCGTTCGATCCACTGGCCGAAGAGTCCCGCCATATCGTGGGCGGCCTGGTATGGATTGCATTCCTCTTTGCCGCAGTCGTGGCGCTGAATCAGACTTGGGCGCGGGAATTACGCAACCAGGTGCTGGACGCGTACCGCGTGTCTCCCGCGCCGGCCAATGGGTTGTTTCTCGCAAAAACACTGGGCAACTTCATTTTTGTCTGCGTGCTCGAAGCTCTTATGACGCCGTTGTTCGTGATTTTTTACAACCTGCATGTGCTGGGTCCAGCGTGGCAATTGATTCCGATCGCCTTGTTGGGAACATGGGCACTGGTGGTGAATGGGACTTTTTTCGCCGCCATGTCCCTGCGGACGCGCAATCGCGAGATCATGCTTCCGCTGCTGCTTTTTCCTGTGTCGATTCCCGCAGTGATCGGCATGGTCGCCGGCACCACGGCCATTCTCACGGGGGAGAATTCCGCTCACTTTTACATCGTGTTGCTTCTCACCTACGATGTGGTGTTTACTACTGCTAGTCTGGCGTTGTTCAAAACAATTCTCCACGCAGAATGAAGAAACTTTTTCTGATCCTCGCGGGCCTCACAGCGCTTTTCCTGGCCTACGCGACGTATTTGGCGCTGAAAGTTGCGCCTACGGACGCTTTGCAGGGAGACGTGTACCGCATCATCTACTACCACGTGCCGTCGGCGTGGACCGCCTTTCTGCTTTTCTTCATCAACTTCATTGCCTCCGTCCAATATCTGGCGAGGACCAAGGCTTCGCTGCAGAAAGCGGTTCAGTGGTTTGTGATTGGCATTGGCGTGACCGGCGTGATCGCGACCTTTCTTCCCCAGGTCCAGGCGTTGCTTCCCACGGGCATGCGCCCGAGCGCCGTCGCTACGACGGTGCTGGCAATTCCGGCGTTCTATTTCTTGCTGGGCTGGAAGTTCCCCGGGGACCGCATGGACATGCTGGCCTTGACCGCGGCAGAGGTTGGGGTCGTGTTCTGCACCATCGTGCTGGTGACGGGGCCCATCTGGGCGCGGCCGGTATGGGGCATCTGGTGGGCGCCGGGAGACATCCGCCTGACCTCTACGCTAGTGCTCTGGTTGATCTATGTGAGCTACTTGGTCCTGCGAAGATTCTCCAGCAGTGCCCAGACGCAAATCATTGCAGCCGCGCTGGCCGTATTTGGCGCGCTCGATGTCCCGCTGGTTTACTTCTCGATCTGGTTTTTCCGGACGCAGCATCCCCAGCCTGTGATCGGCGGCGGAGGGTCCATGGATCCGCGGATGCTTCATACGCTTTTGATCAGCTGGATGGCATTCCTCTGCTTTGCTTTTCTCGTTTGCTGGTCTCGATTCCGGCTGGAGTTGCTGAAGCGAGAGGCCGAGCAAGCCGAAGCCATGGAATCCCTGGTGGGAGCCGGTACCGCGGCGAAGGCAAGCCTTCCGCTCAGCAGGAGTGCGCGATGAACTCTTTCAAATTCTTGGTTGCCGCCTATGTAGCGACCTGGCTGATTCACACCTTCTACATCGGCACTTTATTCTCGCGTTATCGCCGCTTGCGCCAGTCCCTAAGGGAACTGGGAAAGCGGAAATAGGATCTCTCCGGTGTGAATACCGCTGCCGGTAAGCTATGAATTCCCGGCTAGCATCGCTGCCGGCGCTACCGCCGGTTCCTTGATCCCATACTTCACCAGGCACCACAGCGCGCGAAATCCATCTTTCCACCCGATCTTTTTGCCCTCCGCGTAGGTACGGCCCGAATAGCTGATTCCGACCTCATAGACCCGGAGGCGGCGCTTGGCGATCTTCACTGTCACTTCCGGTTCGAAGCCGAAGCGGTCTTCTTCCAGCGGGATGGATTGAATCACCTCGCGCCGGAATGCTTTGTAGCAGGTCTCCATATCAGTCAGGTTGAGGTTGGTGATCATGTTGGAGATCAGCGTCAGAAGCCAGTTTCCAACCGAGTGCCAGAAATAGAGCACCCGATGCGGCCCCGAACCGACAAAGCGGGACCCGTACACCACGTCGGCCTGACCGCTCTCAAGAGGACCCAAGAGCAGGTGATAGTCACAGGGATCGTATTCCAGGTCCGCATCCTGGATGATGACGTAATCGCCCGTGGCTTCGCGGATCCCGCGCCGCAGAGCTGCTCCCTTTCCCATATTGCGCGGCTGCAGGAAGACCTTGACTTGTGCATGTTGCTGGCCGAGTTCTCCCAGAATCTCTCGCGAGCCATCGTTGGACCCGTCGTCTACGCACAGAAGTTCGACGGCGGGGTTCACCGCGAGAACACGACCGATGACAGCTCGCACGGTCGCCTGCTCGTTGTAAACGGGCATCACTACGGAAATTTTCATGCTGTTGCCGCTCAGATCACGATTCTACCCGCACGCTGCAGAGTATAACGGCTGCTAAAGCGCGCCGGGTGAGCACCGCCTTAATTGGGGTTCTGCGACTCACGCTGCAGGACGGATTGAAAATCTGTGGTTCCGTTGGAGCGTACAAATTCGTAGTCTTCAATGAGCGCTGCCACCCCGATGCGTGCCGAAGGAAGCGGGCTTTCCACGCGAATGACACTCGCCTTGAAGCGGACCCTTACCGCTTCGGTCAAGGTAACGTGCGGTGGAAAAGTGAGGGTGACCTCGAGCTTGGTGCCGGCAGAGATGGGATGATCGAGGTAGAAGAAAACTCCCCGGGCACTCACATTTTGAGTCTCGGTCTGGAACTCGCCAGCAGTTTCCAGCCGGATAATGGCCGGCAGGCGCATGTCGAAGCGCCGCATGGTCCGCCGTTCCTGTGAGTTCGCTTGCATAGTCCAGTAATCCGACCGGCAACAGGCATATACTAAGTACCCACTCTGCAGACGAGGGAGCGTCAGGCCCCAATGTATAAAATCGAGCGCACTTTGCAACAGCAAAGTGCGTTCTGAACAGAGTCGGTTAATCTTATCCGGATTTTTGAACAGGCTCCGGAGCCTGGGGAGCAGATTGGGGTGGGACTTGAAGCTTCGAGCAATATGACTGCCATCGTGACCCCTGCGCTCGAGCGAAATTCATGCACAAACTCAGTGCTTTGAACGGCCGGCGACGTAAGATCCGTTCCCGTAGCCGCAACTCTTTGCAGAAGTTTGCCGGCTCGCGCGCTGGTCACGCCCCAACACCAGCGGGATTCCTCACAATTTTGCTTCGGGCTCCGGCATCTTTCCTCAACCTGCATCGCATCTACGGAACATGGAGCCGGGCCTGGGCGGACCCGGCTTGACTTGCCTATCCGTCGGATGTTTAAGTATTTATTTAAATTTTCCGCCAGTTCCAGTCGCTAGCAAGCAGGGCAAAACGCGCCAAACGCAGGCAGAGGCGCGAAGTCCGGCTGACTCGTGCGCCATCTCTCACCTCACTACCGATCGAGTGACAGTGATTTGCGCGGAAAAGGACGTGAATAAGTGATCAGACTGTCTTGGAGGAGAACGCGTGAACGTTGATCGCCGAGAGTGGGGAACTTCCGTAGTACGAGGTCGCATTGTGGCCGCAGCCGCAGTCTTGATGGGGGCCGCATGCGTACTTCTAGGGGGTGGGTCCCACTCCAGCCAGATGGGGCGAAGGGTAGCTCCCGTGCCCACAGTCGCCGCACTCAGCGGGGTCCCTGGTTCCATTTCCTTGCAGGACATCGGCTCGCGGCAGACGGATGCCCAGGTTCGCGCCCATTCCTTGCTTTCAGGACTTTCTTTGCGCTTTGAGCCCAATCATGGCCAGGGCAATCTGGATCCCGGAGATGCTCGCGCCAGATTCGTTGCTCGCGGCCCCGGTTTTGGGCTGTTTCTCGGCTCTGAGGGCGCCACATTGACGCTGCTGTCGCGAGACCGCTCCCAGCAGAATTCCGCTGCGCAAATCCACGCAGTCCAGATGAAGCTGTCGGGTGCCAATCAGGCACCAAGCCTCACCGGCCTTAATCCGCTTCCCGGCAAGAGCAATTACCTGCTGGGCAATGATACGCAGAAGTGGAGAACTGGCGTGCCCCAGTTCGCCCGGGTGCGCTACGAGAATGTCTATCCCGGCATCAACCTGGTCTTCTACGGCGATCAGGGACAGCTCGAATATGACTTTCAGGTCGCTCCCGGCGCCGATCCCGCGCAAGCTGAGCTGGAGTTCCGCGGGGCAGACGAGGTGCAGCTCCAGGATGGCGCGCTGGTCATCCGTGCCGGGCAGGGGAGCGTGGCGTTACAAGCTCCTCGCGTCTACCAGGAGATTGCAGGGGAAAGGCGTTCCGTCGATGGCAAATTCGTCCTTCGTGGCGCGAATCGAGCCGGGTTCGCCATTGGCTCGTATGACCGCTCCCGCGAACTGATCATCGATCCGATCCTGACGTTTTCGACATATTTTGGCGGCACTGGCGATGAACGCGCTACCTCGGTTGCAGTGGACGGAACGGGAAACATCTATCTGGCAGGTTCGACCACTTCCGCCGATCTACCCACCACTCTCGGAACGACGCTGACTGGAGCCGGTCCCAACGTTTACATAGCCAAAATCACTCCGCCGCTTGGGTCGCCTGCGGCTACGCTCGACTACGTCACCTACCTGGGCGGCAACGGCCAGGACATCCCTGCGGGGATCAAAGTCGATGGCGCAGGGCAGCCGTATGTGGCTGGAACCACGACTTCCAGCAACTTTCCAACAACATCCACGGGTTATCAGCCATCGCTGGCTGCGGCGAATGTAGGCAAGCAGCACGTATTTGTCACGCAACTCCGTGGTGATGCCACCGCTCCACTATATTCGACCTACTTGTCAGGTAACGGGATTGACGTAGCTACCGGCATGACGATCAATGCCGGCGGGAACGTGTTCGTGACTGGGACCACGACTTCGAAGGAAACCTCTAGCGCAGATCAATTCCCGGCAACAAACGTTCCGCAATCTGTGCCCTATCAGGCAGCATCGAAGGCGGCGCCGGGTTTACCTCAGTTTTTTATTACTAAAATCGATCCCACTGCGGGGCAGCAGGGCAGCGTTCCTTACTCCACATATTTTGGCGGCGGTACTTACAGCGGTGCTGCACCGATAGCGGTTGGGGGCGGCATCGCTGTCGATACTGCGAACAACGTGTACTTCACGGGCACGACAAGCTATATTTTTGCGGGGTGCGCCGGTTGCAGCACGACGGATTTTCCCATCCTGAACGCCTTCCAGCCTTGCCTGGATACAGCACCGCCTTCGTCAGTCGCCACTTCGCCAAGCTGCTCTAACACCACCGCGACAGAATCGGATGCGTTCGTGGCGAAACTGAACCTGAATCCCAATGTCCCCCAGGGCTCGCAGTTGGTCTGGTCAACCTACTTGGGCGGCACCGGGACCGACTCGAGTACTGGAGTCGCAGTGGATTCCGGAGCAGCAAATGTTTACGTCATCGGGACCACCGACTCCACCGACATCGCGAGCAACATCACGAGTCTCACCACGTCACAATCCTTTCAGAGGTGTCTCGATACGCCGGTGAATCCGACGGCAGGCACACCGTGTACTGCACCTGCGAGCCCGGCCACTGACGCATTTGTGGCTCGGCTCTCCAACCCGGCTGCGAGCACACACTGGTTCAGCGACGAACGTCACCCTGACCTATTTCTCCTATCTCGGGGGAAGCGGAGCCGATACGCGGAGCCGCTATCACGGTCGACAATGGCAGCGGGGCGGTGGTTACGGGTTCGACCCTATCATCTGACTTTCCTGTGGTGCCCCCATCGAACTCCATTCAATCCCACTTTTGGCGGTGTGCAAGACGCCTTTATTGCGCGTATCTACACGGCGGCGGCGGCCGGCCAAACCGCGGGTTCCTGGTCCAGTTATTTTGGTGGCAGCGGCACGGATGCAGGTACCGGGAGTCGCACTGGACGTGAATCAGAATACCTACGTGGCAGGGGAGACGACCTCGGCTCCGCCCACCTGCAGACGGCAAAGCCTCTCGATGCTGCGCAAGGAGGAGGCTACCTGGGCGGGTATGACGCTTTCGTAACTCAACTGGGCTCGGCGGTGAGCCTGTCGGTTCAAGGCACTCTGACCCAGGGTACAAATCAGCAGAACATCATCAGCGCCGGCAATCAAGCCACATTCACCTACATCGTCCAAAACAGCGGCCCAGACCTGGCGACCAACATCACCCTGACTGATGACTTGAGCTCCGCTGTACGGGCGTGCCCCTGACGTTCATCTCCGCCAGCGTGAGTTCAGGGACGTGCGGCGGAGGTTCGACCAATGCGATTGTGAGCTGCACGCCTGCCTTCCCTCCAGGCCGGGTCGACAGCTACCGTGACGATAGTCGTCACTCCTAACGGAAGCGCCGCGGGAACTTCCCAGCTTTTTAATGGCGGCGCAGTGCAGGCTGATGGCGCCGGGAAACATCGTATCTGGCGCAGGCCATCCGTGTCAGCGACCAGGATGGCGGACTTCAGCATGGCGGTCAGCCCGCTCACCCAGTCCGTTGCCCAAGCCGGACTCACCGCGAATTACACGGTTGCGCTGGCACCGAACCCGCTTTACGCGTCCAGCATAACGGTGTCGTGCTCGAACCTACCCACAGGCGCGAGTTGCCGCGCGACGCCGAGCAGTTCCATCACGCTGCAAGGCGGAAGTCCCAGTTCCGTCGGCCTGGCGGTTACAACGACGGCCCGCCCCGTCACTACCGGTGCTGCTAATTTCTTGCGGAGAAGCTTTTACGCGCTCTGGCTGGCGTTTCCCGGGTTACTGTTGCTCGGCGTTGGCGGCAACGCCCGTCGGCGGCGGGTTGCGGGAGTTCTGACGCTCTGCGCGATGTTCAGCATGCTCCTGTTCATTCCAGCGTGCAGCAAGAGTACGACGCAGACGCCGGTCAGCGGAACGCCAGCTGGCAATTACACAATCACGATCACGGCGTCGTCCGGAAGCGATTCCAAGTCTGCGACAGTCACACTTTCGGTTCCGTAAACGAGCGTGTGGCGATGCGACCCCATGCTGCCGGGGGCAAACTTTCTTTGAAAAACTTTGAGAGAAGCCTTAAGCGCCGGCGGACAGCTTGTGGTGACCCTTCGCCTCGGCAATTCCGTACTGGCGAATCTTGTAGAGCAGGGCCTTGTAGCTGATCTGGAGAATGGCTGCCGCCTGCTTGCGATTCCAGTTGGTTTGTTCGAGAGCTTTGGTGATGGCCTGCGCTTCGGCTTCGTCCTTGGCCGAGCGAGCCAGGGACTTCAGCCCCCCCGGATCAGTTCTCTGGGTTGAGGAATCACCCGGAGATCCCGCGGTTCCATCGTTACGCGGCAGCAATTCGGTAACCGCGAGATTTTCGTCGCCGAGAATCAGATATCGCTTCAGAAAATTGTTCAGCTCGCGCAAATTGCCAGGCCAGGAGTGATTCTGGCAGGCCTGCAACAGATTCGGTGAAAGAGGCAGTGGAGCCCGCGCGTAACGCTCTGCCATGCGAGTCATGGAGTGCTTCAGCAGAATTGGAATTTCTTCTTTGCGATCGCGCAGCGGCGGCAGGCTCAAGGTGAATGCGTTCAGGCGGTAGTAGAGATCTTCGCGCAGGCGCTTGGTCGCCAAAGCTTCGGGAATGTTGATGTTGGTCGCCGCCAGATATGCGCACGTCCACCTTGATGACCGAGCGGCTGCCTAGTCTGGAAAACTGCTGGTCCTGCAGTACGTGGAGCAATTTGGCTTGCAGGAGCGGCGGCATTTCGCCGATTTCATCGAGCAGGATGGTTCCCTTGTTGCACAGCTCGAACTTGCCCGGCTTCGCGTGAGTCGCCCCGGTGAAGGCTCCCGGCTCGTATCCAAAAAGTTCGCTCTCCAGCAGTTCGCCCGGCACCGCAGCGCAGTTGACCTTAAGAAAAGTTCGGTGCGCGCGCGGAGAAAGCTTGTGGATCAGGCGTGCCAAAACTTCCTTGCCCGTGCCGCTTTCGCCGAGTAGAAGCACGGGGATATCGACGTTCGCCACCAGCGCAGCCTGCGAGCGAATCTTCTTCATGGCCGGGCTGGCCGCGATAAAAAACACGTCGTCCGCGAGTTCTTCCACTTCTCCCGAGACTTGCTTGCCTTGTCCCAGGCTCAGATCGATGACGGAATCCAGTTCGGCCTTTTGAAAAGGCTTGGTCAGATAGTCTTGCGCGCCCAGCTTCATGGCCTGGACGACTTTGCGCGTATCCGCGACGCAGGAGAGCATGACCACTTTCAGGCCTGGCTGTTTCTGACGAAGTTGTTCCAAGGTTTGCAAGCCGTCGATGCCCGGCATAAGCACGTCGAGCAGGACGAGGTCAGGTTGCAGGCCTTTCTCGACCTTCTGCAATGCCTCCTCACCTGTGGTGGCGGTCTCAACCTTGTAGTCGTCGACTTCGAGCAGCGTCCGGATGTAGCGCAGCATGCCCGGTTCGTCGTCCACCAGCAGGATTTTGGCGGTTTGCTTCATCGATTCTTCCCCTTGCTCGCCGCCGCAATAGCGGGTTTGTACGGAACCAGAAAAGAAAATTTGCAGCCTGCGCCGGGCTCACTTTCCACCCAGATCTTACCTCCCATGCCTTGGACCAGCCGGCGTGCAATCGCTAGACCCAAGCCCATTCCTTCCTGGCTCTCGGTTCCTGGAAGACGAAAAAAATCATCAAAGACTTCCAGGTGAAACTCCGCAGGAATGCCCGGGCCTGTGTCCGACACGCTGACCTTGACGGAATTTGGATGCGCTAAGTTCTGCCGGCGACGCTCAGAAGTTGAGGGTAAGGACGCGGCACGGCGCTCCCACATGTAAGGCTCGGCGTGCAACCACACGGTTCCGCCCGGCGGGGTGAACTTGTAGGAATTTTCCAGGAGATTTGAGATCACTCGTTCCAGCTTGGGCGTGTCCAGAGGAAAAACCGGCAGCTTATCGTTGGCCAGAAAATAAAGCGCAATGCCTTTTTCCTGGAAACGGTTCGACCACAGGCGGCAGACGCCGGAGAGGCATTCGTTGATGTTGCCCTGCTCGAACTGCATGCGCAGTCCGCCAGTCTCGAGAGCGCTGTAAGTGAGAAAGTCCTGAATAAATTGCTGCAGGCGCTTGCCATTGTCGCGCATGTCCTGCAATACTTCGCGCTGGCGCTGGCTGAGCGGACCTAACTTCTCGCTGTGCAGCAGTTCCACATATCCGTTGAGGATGGAAAGCGGTGTTTTCAGATCGTGGGCCGCGGAAGCCAAGGCGTTGGTGGTTCGCTGAAATCGGTCACGCAGTTCTTTGTACTCGCGCAGCAGGTTTTCCGGGCTGGGAAGGTCCCCAGCTGCGGGAATAGTGTCTTCATTTGCGGGGCCGGAGGCTATCCGCGCGTCAGAAGCACACGAGTTCTTGTGAGGAGCAGCCATTCGGATCTACCACAGGTTAACCCAAGGGAGGAGGGAACCGCACTTGCCAAGTCAACTGGAGTGTCGGTAATCAAAATCGTAAGGTACGTAATCAGCCTTGTCAACGAAAAATGAAACGGAATTACCCAAGTGTAGCAAAACTATGCACTTCTAGGCAGCTCGTGTGTCGAACACGTGAAACTGAAGAGTGAACATAAGGCGAAAACAAACCCGCGAAACATCGGTCAATCCAGTGCTTTGATGGACGTAACAGCCGACTGCACCGAGAGTTCTACCTGTTTTTACCGATGTTCGTCGGTCTTTTGGCAGTGTATGTGCTTCTAAGTACCCGGCATGATGTACGGAGAGGTGGGCATGAACGGTTCAAATCGGGGCACTGAGCGGCGAAAGTGGGCTCGACTGCCGCTTGCTATCCCCGTTTTCGTGCGCAGCCGGGATGCAAAAGGGAAGGAGTTTCTGGAATTCGCCACCGCACTGAATGTGAGCGCCGGGGGAATGCTGATCGCGATCCGAAGGGTTCTACCGCCCATTGCCCAATTGCGCTTGGAGATTCCGAGCGCACCTGTCACTGCTATGGCACCTCTCCCCCAAGCCGCACGTACCCTCCACGCCAAGACCCTGCGTACCTCCTCGGCCGAGGGCTACTATCTGTTGGGAATCAAGTTTTCTCGCCCGCTGACTCTCACTAGTCGCCCGCGCGCCCGGAAGCGGAAGTTGCTTTCCCGGATGTGAAAAGATTTGCGCACTCTCCATCGAAAGCTGGTACTCTGGTCACCAATCAGGAGTTACTGGCGAGCCCCTTTACGGCTCTTTGGTAAGTTGCTAGTGCTCAACCACATAGGCTAGATTTGCATATCGCCCACAGCCACCGGACCGATTGGTTTCCCGGATGCTCTACAGAGGTTCTCCCCCAGAGTTGGTGAACCAGCCATGACCACTGTTAATTCTCTTGTGCAGCCTTTGGGCGAGATGCCCCCCGAAGCAATCGTGTTCGGTCGAACCGAGGCGATGAACGCAGTGCGTGACCGCCTCCTGAAACTGGCGGGCGCCAACGTTCCGGTGCTGATCCAGGGGGAAAGCGGCACGGGCAAGGACATCATCGCGCGCATGGTTCACGCCAATTCGCCTTGGCGCACCGGCCCTTGGGTCAAAGTGAACTGCCCTGCAATCCCGGGGACCCTTCTGGAGAGCGAGTTATTCGGATACGAAAAAGGCGCTTTCACCGGAGCCTATGGAGTGAAGCCCGGGCGGGTGGAGATGGCGCACCGGGGGACCCTTTTCCTGGACGAAATTTCTGAACTGGATATGTCCCTGCAATCCAAGCTGCTGCAGGTTTTGCAGGACGGGCAGTTCTGCCGAATTGGCTCCCAGGAAGACAAGAAAGTGGAAGTACGGGTGGTTTGCGCCACCAATCGCAAACTGGAGCAGGAGATTGAAAACGGAACGTTTCGCTCCGACCTGTTCTATCGCATTAACGTGGTCAATTTGCACTTGCCTCCACTTCGCGAGCGGGCCGGCGACATCCCGGATCTGGTTTCCTATTTTCTGGAATATCACAACCGCAAATACAACTGCCGTGCCAAGCCGCTGTCGAACGAAATGATGGCTGTGTTGTGCAAGTATCATTGGCCGGGAAACATCCGTGAGCTGGAGAATCTGGTCAAGCGTTATGTCATTCTGGGCAGCGAGGACGTGATTTCGGCTGATCTGGCGCCGCGCCCGGCAGATTTTTTTAATACGGATATCCCGGTGGACGGACAGATTTCGCTGAAAAAACTCACCCGCCAGGCGGTTCGTGAACTGGAGCGCAAGGTGATTTTGAAAGTTCTCCAGAATCATCACTGGAACCGCAAGCAAGCGGCAAAGGCGCTGAGCATCAGTTATCGGGCGCTGTTATACAAAATTCGGGATGCCGGGCTGCCCTCAAACCGAATGACGAAGCGTCCAGACGCGCAGATTCCCAAGCAGGAAATTGCCGCCGACTGAGCTGTATACTCAAAAGGTCACAACCCCGCATTACATATATTTTTCTGCTGCCTGCGCAGAAAGTTTCATCTAGAATCTCTCCATAGCTTCTCAGCTCCATTAAGTGCTTCACTGTAGCTGCTTTGGGCAGCGTGCAGTTTGGAACTGAGGGTGCTTCTGTGTTAGAGCGCCTTGCGACTCTCCCTCAGCAAGGTGCAGCCACGCGTCGTTCGATTGACCCGGGCAGTACGATCCTAGGAGACAAGTAGATGAAGAAGCTAGTATTGCTGGCTGTCTTGGCACTGGCCCTGCCAATCGCAGCTTTTGCTGATGGTGGGATTGATTACACTAACAGCGGTGGCACTTTGGCTGGTTCGAACAGCGGTCTTATGCTGAGCGGATCGGCGCTGATCGCTGTTAACGGGCTGAACGGAGGCGGTCTTGTCACCGGCTCCAATCTGGGTAGTGTTAGCTTCACAACGGGCGCGCTTACCAGCGGCTCATTGCAGGGGAACGCAACGTTTGCGGCTGGCGGTTCGTTCACGATTACCGGCAATGGCAGCAATGGCATCCCCAATGGGACCCTGTTTACCGGAACTTTCAGCGCACCGGTGACCTGGACCTTGATGACATTGTCCAATGGTACCCATAACTACACCCTGACGGGAGCGCTCTCGGGCACGACCGGCACAGGGTTCTCCACCGTCGGTGTGACCGTGCAGTTGACCATCAGCACCGGCAAGGGGTTTTTCAACGGCAGCACGAGGATCTCGAGCGGAGATACCAACGTCGTAGTGCCGGAGCCGGGTTCTTTGACCCTGCTTGGTACTGGACTGGTCGGTATAGCGGGAGCGATCCGGCGCAAGCTGAAAGCGTAGGATTGGTTCGCAGAAAGTGCAAAGACCCCGCCCAGGCGGGGTCTTTTCATTTGGCTGCAATGAGGCGCGAGACGGTTGGCAGGGTTCCCATTAACCTCGCAGCTCTGATAGCGCTTTGCGCGCGTCTGCGTATTGCGGCTTGAGCTTCACTGCCTTCTCCAGATGCTCGCGCGCAAGCGTATTCTGATTCACCTTCTGGTAGGCGAGGCCAAGGTGGTAGTGGACGGTAGCGCTGTCCGGCCCGCCGTTTTTCTGATTGAGACGCAGAGCTTCCAGAAATTGATCGATGGCAGAGTGGTAGATCCCCTTCTGATAATAGGCCCAACCCAGAGTATCAGCCGCATTGGGAGAATTCGGCATTCCGCGGCGCGCCGTCTGCGCCATGTTCATCGCCACATCGACATTGCCGCCTTGCTCGAGCAGCACATAAGCCAGATTGTTGGCCGCGAGGGGATTGTCCGGAGAAACGATCAGGGCCTGCTGGTACATCGCTTTGGCCTGATCCCAATTTTGTTTTGCGTCGTAAAGCTCTCCGGAAAGAATGTAAAAGGTGGCATTCTTGGGATTGTCCTTGGTCGCCTGCTGGTAAAGTGCGAGAGCCTGGTCCATGTTGCCCTGCTGAATCTGCACCTTGCCCAGCTTTTCAACCGCATCGCCATTCGTTTTGTCCAGATCCACTGCCTGGCGCAGGGCAGCTTCCGCTCCGGCATAGTCCTTCTTGCCATCGAACAGGGCAGTTCCGAGCAGATCGTAGAAATTGCTGGTGTTGGGTGATTTGGCGATCTGCGCATGGGCTGCGGCAATCGCTTTATCGTATTGCTTCTGCTCAATGTAAGTGGTCATCAGGCCGCGAAGCCCGTCAGCCGAGGCCGGATCTTTCTGCAGCGCCTGCTGATAGAACTGCACCGCTTCGCTGTAATGTTTCTGGGTAAGCTCCACATTGCCAAGCTGTACGTAGGGAGCGGGATTATCTGGTGCCCGCTTCCTGGCCTCTTCATCATCACGTTGCGCCTCGGTGAACTTGCGCAGGCCTAATTCGGCCATACCCTTGAGGATGAATCCGTCACCCGACAGCGGTTGCGCATCGATCATCTGCTGTGCGCTCTGCAAAGCATTGTCGTATTCGCCGCGGCTGATTTGCAGGGTGGCCAAAGCTCGCTGCGCATCGGCCAGGTCGGGGCGGTTTCGGACCGCCTCGCGCCACTCTGATTCTGCGCGGCTAAGGTCGCGTTCTTGAGCATAGGCCAGTCCTAACTGGTAGTGGCCTACAGCGTTGTCGGGTTCGTTATGTAATGCGGTCTGTAACGATTCGACGGCCCCTGCGGGATCGTTTTTCAGCCGCTGCAGTTCGCCTTTGAAAATCAGTCCATCCACGTCATTGGCGCGGCCCTTCAGGATCTCATTATTCAGCTTGGCCGCTTCATCCAGCTGGTTTTTCAGGATGAGAATCTGGATGTAGTTCTTCTTGACTTGCATATCCTTGGGATGATCATGGTAGAGGGAAGCGTATTCTGCCATGGCCTTGTCCAGGTCACCGGTAGCGAAATAGTAATCACCTAACATGGTGTATCCCTGGTGGTTATTGGGAAGTTCTCTTTTGGTTTGCTGCAGGAAGGCAACGATCTCGTCCTTTTTCCCTTCCTGCATCAACAAACGAACCAGAGCCGCGCGCGGCACCCCATTGGACGGGTCGATCTGGATGGCCTGCTTGAACTGCTGTTCGGCTTCCGGCAAGCGATTGTGCGATTGATAAAAGCCGCCCAGCGCGAGCACGGCATTCAACGACTTGGGATCGACCGCGATCGCCTTCTTGAAATTTACCTCCGCCTGATCCGGTTGATCTGCCCGAAGCTGTAGAAGCGCCAGGAGCAGATACGATTCCGAGCGATTCGGATCGAGCGAAATTGCCTGCTGGGCTTCCTGCATGGCTTCACCGAGCTTGTTCTGCGCGCCGTAATAGTTGGCCCAGGCCTCGTGCGTCTCGGGATTGTTCGGTTGTTTATCCTTGAGGAAATCCAGGTGAGGCTTCGCCTGAGTTATATACTCGGGAAACGGCGAGCCATCGAGGCGCCTGGTCCCGGTCAGGAGATTGACCAGGTCGGTTTGTGCGCGATAGTCGTCGGGCGTGAGTTCCAGCGTACGCGACAGCTCATTGTAAGCACGCTGCGTATCTCCCAACTTCAGGTAGGTCTGCGCCAGTTGCGCGTGCCCTTGGGCAAAACGGGGATCAATCTGTACCGCGTTGGAAAACTGGATGACCGCTTCGCGGTACTTGCCCTGGCTAAAATACTTTTCCCCACTTTCGAAATACTTCTGCTTGCGCGTGTTGGGATCACGTGAACATCCCGTGATCACGATCAAAAGCGAGCAGACGAACAATACGCGGAGAACGGCAGAGCGGCTCATTTCGAATCCTCCAACCGAAAATACAATAGGCAGACTGTGCAGGAGTATGGCTTCATCATAAAGGACGGTAACTAGCGAAAACAGTTACGGCGGTCACACTTTGATTCCGGACTTAAGGACGCCTTATCAGCGCGGAATGTAATCGTTAAGCAGCGGCAACACCTGATTCACGAATGGTGTAATCCGCTGCTGTGCCGCAGCAATGGTTTCATCCGGCAGCACAGGGCTGATGATGCGAATGAGCGAGCCGTCGCTGCGGTTCATCCTGATCGAGTCGCTCACAAGGTAGAACTTGTTCCAGTACTCGCTGGCCACGCCGCGATTGTGCGCCCAAAACCAGTACAGCACCAGTTCCCGCGAATCACCTTTCGCAATGATGTAGCGGTTTACCGGAAACGGAGGGTGACCGGGCATCTGGAGATAGATGCGCGTATTCTCGCGCGGTGCCCAACCGGAGCCGGGCAGACAATTTTGCGGGGAATGAGGCGTTTCTCCTGTGCGCTGGCTGGGATAAAAGGCGATAAACAGGTCAATGAACGGCCGCTCCCCGTCATCGTAAGCGCGGTGCAGAAACTCCCCTTTGCCGAGCACTTCAAGCTGGTCTTTGTCGATCGGAATGTCGGAGCTGTTCAAAGAACCTATTTGCGCAGGAAACGATTCCAGCGGCAGCCGCGGGGGCAGAATCTCCTGTCGATTGTGGGCGTGCAGGAAAAGCGCCGTAGTCGCAATCAGAACGGCTGCCACCGCAAAGCGCGCAGTCATATTCTTCATGCGTTCGCTCTCTCCGGGCACATCCAGCGGATCGCCGCGTGCAAGCCATAGAGCATCAGCAGCGAAATCACGAACACAATCCACCCCCACGAAGTGTGGAAATAGCCTTCGGCCTTATCAGGATCCCAGTATTGCACCATTAGACCGGTAGTGATGATGCGAAAGCTGTTGGCAGCTACGGCAATTGGCACTGACGCCAGCGCGAGCACATAGCGGATGACTAACCGCTTTTCCATGAGGTACCCGTAGATGATCGCGAGTGTTGCGAGAGACATCAGCGACCGAACGCCGCTGCACGCCTCTGCGACTTGCAAAATCTGTGACGAGAGCACCATCACGTTTCCCTGCCGCAATACGGGCACTCCAAACCAAGGCAGGGTGGCGGCGGCAATTTTGGACGCGAGAATCTGAAGAGGGAATGTGATCTGGTTGAAGATGATCGCCGGAATGGGGATCATCAGAAACAGGAATGCCCAGGGGAAGAACACTGCCCGAAAGAAGCTCCAGCCCGCGAATAGGACCACCAGTCCGGCCGCCAGTATCAGAAGCGAGGATCGCATCAGAAAAAGTTCGACGCCCATTTGGCCGAGAATAAGCACGACCAGCCCTAAAACTACCAGCAGAAGGCCGGACCAACTCGGGCGCAATTTGATCCTCGAGAGCCGGTCCCGTTCCTGCCAGATCACGAAACCGGAGAACAATGGAACGAAATAGCCGTGCGAGAAGTTCTGGTCGTTACCCCACTGCTGGAACAGCCGCACCAGCGTGTGCCAGTAGAGCCACAGCGTCAGTGCGGCGAGGATCAGGAATTGCCAGTTCTGAAAAACGACTGACAGCGCCGGCGACCTGCGGGCTGTCATCACCTCGGTTTGAACAGGCGGATTCACAGTCGGGTACAAAAGCCCGGGAAAGGGCCAGCATAAGCGAATCGGGGACCGGAAGCAATTCAACCCGTCCGACTTGGGGAAACCAGCATCTCCATTGTAAGGAATCCCGGGGAACACCGGGCAAAAACTTTGGTCCCCAAAGAACCGATTACTTGGGTAATATTGGGAAAGTAATTTCCCACGTTAGGGTAGAGGGGACTTTTGGTTTACAGGGCATGTTATGGCCCTGAAAACAAAGAAACCGTGATTTGATGTACCTGTGAGCGACGTGCTATGTGGGAAAAAGTTTTCCCATTTTCCCCACAGCATGTAGCTCAGGCGACCGCATCTTACCCCTCCCCAACGTGAGTGAATTTTCTCCAAGTTGTTGAGTTTAAAAGTAGTGGGAACGCATCGCGAATTGTGTGCGGGCGTGGCCGGGATTCGGCAACGCTCGTGCAACACGGAAGGTAGTTCAAGACCTTCGCGACGATTTGCCGGAACCACAAAGCGGTAAAATGGGGAAACTATTGCCTGATACGCTGAACGGGAACGCGCAAGAGGAGACGGTAGCTATTGCCGGTGCGTTCGTCGAGGGTGCCAGCGCCAGCATGCGCCCAGTGGAAGCCGTAATTCGCGAGCTGTCGCAAAGCGATGTTCCAGTGCTGCTCTTAGCCGAGCCGGGGGCGGGCAAGCACGCCACGGCGCGGCGCATTCACGAGATGTCCCGCCGTAGAGGGCAGCCGTTCCGTACCCTCCAGTGTTCAACCCTGAAGCCTGAAGAACTAATGATTACTCCGAAGAATGGACATAGCGCAGGAGCAGGGACGATCTTTTTGGAGGAGTTGGCCGATCTCAGTGCCGCATCCCAGGCGTTTCTTAGAGAGGTCCTCCTACGAGGGACCGGTGGAAACGGAACGGGCGATGTGTCGCCAAGATTCATCTGCGGCAGTGCGCGCGACCTCGAAGTCGAGGTCAAAGCCGGACGCCTGCGCGAGGATCTGTATTACCGGATTAGCGGAGTATGCCTCCGTTTGCCCCCCTTGCGGCAGCGAAAGGAAGACATCCTGCGTCTGGTGGAACACTTTTTACTCAAGTACGGCGAGGAGTTTCGCCGGCCCGTTCCGAAGTTGAGCTCGGAGATGGAGCGACTTTTCCTGGACTATTCCTGGCCGGGCAATGTGAGAGAGTTGGAGAGCGCCGCGCGGGTGCTGGTTGCCCTTGGAGATGAGCATTTGGCGATGGGAGGTCTGCGAGCCCTCTTGCGCCAGCCTTCGGAGGTTGGAAATGGGAACCGGCTGTCGCTTAAGGCAGCAGCGAAGGCCGCTTCACATCAGGCTGAAAGGGAATTGATTCTCAAAGTCCTTACCCGCACTCGCTGGAATCGTCGCAGGGCTGCGGCCGAGTTGCAGATCAGCTATAAGGCCCTGCTTTACAAGCTGAAACAGATTGGATACGAGGGCTATGGAACGTCTTGACTCATCCGGAGAATGTATGCAGAAAAGCATGAAAGTGGCATTGCTGCTGTGCATTTTCTTATTCACAGTGGGAACCGTGGCGCAGTCGGCGGAGGGGCCGAAGGCCGCCGATAATCCCAGGCGCCCGGCAGAAGGCACGCAGGATCCCGCCACTCCACCCGATTATGTCATCGGCGCCGATGACGTGCTCAAGATATCCGTATGGAAAGAGCCGGACTTGTCGGAGACGCTCCCGGTACGTCCCGATGGCAAGATTTCAATGCCGTTGCTGAATGACATTCCGGCTGCAGGGCTGAGTCCGCTGCAGTTGAAGGACTCCATCAGCGAGAAACTCAAGAAGTACATTGCCGATCCTCGCGTGACCGTGGTGGTGACGGCGATGAACAGTCGCCGCATCTTTGTCACGGGAGAAGTCGTGCATAGCGGGCCGATCGTGCTGTTGCCGCACATGACGATGTTGCAAGCGTTGTCTCAGGCCGGCTTTAGTCAGTTCGCAAATCCGAAAGCGATTTATCTGTTGCGCACCGAAAACGGCAAGCAAGTGAAGTTGCCGTTCAACTACAAGGAAGTCGTAAAAGGGAATCACCCGGAACAAAACATTGAACTGAAGCCCGGTGACACACTGGTGGTTCCGTAAGGAAGAAATGAGCAGACGAAGAATCATATGGGTGCTGGGGATGTTGGCCTTGGCGCTGGGGATTGCAAACGCGCAGGATACTTCCGCACCTGCGAGCGCTTCTGGACAGGTGGAGCAGCAACCGGGACCGGTGCCGGCTTATGGTCAGGAGAATACACCTCTGAGCACGAGCGAGAATCCCCCGCTCTCCGGCATTGACCTTCCGTCGCTCGAGCCCAATGCCGCGCCGCTAAGTTATTTGCAGCCTGGTGCGACGGTCAGCGAGACCATCGATTCCAATGCCCTGAACGTGGTCGGCGCAGGCACGCACGTGAGTTCTATTAGCCGCGCTTTGGGTGGCGTGACGCTTCGGCGACTGTGGAGTCATTACGACCTGGCTCTCGATTATGTGGGCGGAGTTGGATACTACAGCGCGCAAGGTCACAGCGCGAAATTGCTCCAGGAGATGGATTTGGACCAGAAAATTACCTGGAGGCGCGGCGCACTTTCCCTGCGCGATAGTTTCAGCTATTTGCCGGAGGGAACCTTCGGGGGTTCCTACGGTTCTGTGGGATCGACGGGCAGCGCTTCGCTGGGGAATTCGTCCTTGAGTGCTTTTTTCGGGGGAAGCTCGCTAGGCTCATTTGGCCTTGCCCCGCGAATTGTGAATGTGAGTCTGGCTGATGTCCAGGAGAGCCTTTCGCCGAGGTCTTCAGTCACGGCGTCAGGCGCGTATGCCTTTACGCACTTTTACGGCAATGACGTTTCAAGCGGCACACCTTTTCTCGGGGTTAAGCAGATTTCCGCGCAAGCCGGCTACAACCACCTGGTCAGCGCCCACACTCAATTAGCGTTGCTGTATGGCTATCAGCACTTTGACTATTCGGTTTCGGGAATGGCATTCCATTCCCACATCCTCGAGGGCATGTATGGCCATCGCATTACGGGCAGGATGGATTTCCTGCTTGCCGCTGGGCCTCAATTTACTGTGATCGACAGCCAGAGCGCAATCTGCGCCAATCCGAATCTGCCTGCGAATGAGGTTTGTGTGCTGTTCGGCAACGCGCTGATTCCAGTTACGAATCACACCACGAAGGTTGGCGTAGCCGGCCAACTTCATTTGCGCTACAAGTTTCCGAGAACCAGCTTCGATCTAAGCTACCAGCGCTATGAGACGGGTGGCGCGGGTCTGTTTGGCGGGTCGCAGAGCGATATTGCCAGTCTCGTCATGAACCGTCCCATATCGCGAGTGTGGAACTTCTTTACGAATATCGGTTATTCAAGAAACCAACGGCTACAGGGACTGAGCGCTCAACAATTGGCGACCTGTGTTTATTCAGGTCAACAGAATCCGACCGGTTTGCCGTTGTGCCCGGGGGTGAACGCGCATACGTATAACTCCGGTTTCATTGGTGCTGGCTTGCATCGTCAGTTTGGGCATGATTTTCACGGGTTTGCGTCTTACCAATTCAATCGCTTGGCTTTTGACAACTCTTACTGTGCTGGTTTGCCGAGTTGCAGCAGTACGTCCAATCGCCATGCGCTCACTTTTGGGCTGGACTGGACCCCACGGCCGATTCGGCTGGATTGATTTCAAGGCCTTGTCTCTGGGGAGCTAGGCCGGAATGGATACGAAAAAGATGATTCAGAATCGCGAATTAAACATGGACGACTATCTGGCGATGTTTCGCCGGCGGGCACGATCGATCCTGATTCCGGCGCTTATCGGCCCGCTGTTGGGATATCTGGCCTTCCTGCCCGTCAAAAAGTTCTATGGCAAATACACTTCGCAATCCGTCGTCCTGATTGAGAGCCAGAAAGTACCCGAGAACATGGTCCAACCTGTGGTTTCCGACGACCTCAACGCGCGAATTGGAATGCTTCGCGCCCTGGCCACCAGCGACTCGGAGATGCGCCCAGTTCTGCAGAACCTGTTCCCGGGGAGGAGCAGCCAGGACATTGATTCCATCCTCGAAGAAATGCGCGCTCAGCCGCAATTGCTCGGGGCACCGTTCTCTGATCTCTCCCAGATTACTGGCGGTTCCGTGAGACGGCGTCCGGGCCAACAAGAGTCGCCGGGCTTTATGGTGTCATACATGTCGTCGAACCCGAGAGACGCACAACGGGTCTGCGAGGCGCTTACTTCCAAGATCGTGCAGAAAAATCTGGAGTTCATCCAGGCCAGCGCAAAGGGTACCGTGGACGTACTGACGCAGGGGCTTGACGACGCCAAGCGCAGACTGGATGAGATGGACGCAAAACTGGCGGAGTTCAAAAGGCAGCACTCAGGACAGCTTCCTACCGACCAGGATGGCAACCTGAAGATGCTGATGGCCCTAAGCCAGCAGCAGGACGCTTTCACCCAGAAGCAAAATATTGCGCAACAGGATAAGGCTTATAACGAATCGCAACTGGCGCAACAACTGGCTGCCTGGAGGTCGACCCAGTCGTCCACGAATCCCGAGACACTGCAGAAGCAATTGTCCGATCTGCAGTCGCAGATGATGTCGCTGCGCGCGCGTTACACCGATGACTACCCGGACGTGGTAAAGACCAAAGCCGATATCGCAGAACTCAAGAGCAGGTTGGCCGAGATCAACAAGTCATCAGCGAGTGCGACTGAGGCCGACAGCAAGGGTTCTGCGATGGAGCCCATCGAAGTACGGCAACTTCGGCAGCAGCTTCACAAAGACGACGAAGAGATTGCGCTGGCTAATCGGGAAATCAAGAGGCTGCAAAGCGCGGTTGGCCAGTACGAGTCGCACCTCTCGCTAAGTCCGGCAGTGGAAGAACAGTACAAGGCCTTGACGCGGGATTATGAAAATGCCGCTAAGACATATCAGGATTTGCTGACCAAGAAAGCCACCGCTGACCTGACCGCGCACATGACGAACCAGGCGCAGGGCGAGCGCATGACCGAGATCCAGCCTGCCAGTTTTCCCGACGCGCCGAGTTTCCCGAATCTGCTGATGTTCATTGGTGGAGGTTTGGCTGCGGGTCTGGCGCTCGGAGTCGGAATTGCGATGTGGCTCGAATTGCGGGATAGCTCAATCCGCACTGAGGCCGACGCCGAGGCTGCGCTGGAGTTGCCCATGCTGGTCGCCGTGCCCTGGGTCGGCCCGGCTTCGGAGAACAAAGAAGGTAAGTTCTGGCACAGAAAAAAGAAGGAACTGGATGTGCAGAAGGATCCGCTTTCCGTTTAGGCGGAACTGGCCTCGGATAACAACATGTACAAAGAGTTCTACGGATTAAGAGCCAACCCGTTCAATGTGAATCCGGACCCGCGTTATTTGTTCCTCACGCGGCATACGGAAGAGGCATTGGCCTGCCTTACCTATGGCATCCAGAGCAGGAAGGGATTCGTCCTTCTGACCGGAGAAGTGGGAACCGGCAAGACTACGCTCATTAACAAGCTGCTGGAATGGTTGCGTCTGCAGCAGGTTGCCACCGCGTTTATTTTCAACTCGCGGTTGAATGTTCCTCAATTCCTGGACTACATGATGGCGGATTTCGGCATTCCCTGCGACACGCGCGCCAAGAGCCAGATTCTGCTGCGGCTGTACAACTGGCTGCTCGATCGTTACCGAGCCGGCGAGACGGCGGTGCTCATCGTGGATGAAGCCCAGAACCTCTCCGATGAAGTTCTGGAAGAAATTCGTATGCTTACGAATCTCGAGACCTTCACGGAAAAACTGCTGCAGATCGTGCTGGTAGGCCAGCCCGAACTGGAACAGAAGCTGAAGCAGCCGCAACTGCGGCAGTTGAAACAGCGCCTCACACTGCGCGCGAAGACGCATCCATTGACTCTGGAGGAAACCAGGGCATACATCCAGCAACGATTGCGGATCGCGGGATCCAATGGAACGCAGATTTTTGAGCCGGAAGCTATGCTGGCAATCCATCGTTACTCATCCGGCATTCCGCGCGTCATTAATCTGATTTGCGAACACTGCCTGGTGAGTGCTTTCGTGGACCAGCAGAAGGTTATCGGTCCGTCGGTGGTAGACGGAGTAGCCCGGGATTTCGATCTGGGCGATAACACCTCCGCCGGTGCTATGAAAGTGCCGCCTCCGGTTGCCCCGGTAGACAAATTTGATGTGGTCGAGGCCATCCGGTCGATCGCAACCCTCGCCGATCGTATACGCCAAGAAGAAAAAGATGTACCTGAGGAAAGGAAAATATGAGCCGAATTCACGAAGCGCTGAAAAAAGCCGAAGAAGAGCGGGCTGCGAGCCAAGGCGGAGCGCAACTGGAGCCAACTCCCGTTGGTGCGGAGTCGCCTGTCATGCCGGATATGGCGTCGCACAGAGTCCCGGATCCAGCGGCAGTGGCTGCGATGATGCCGGCCTTTGGCAGCCCGTTCAACGTGGATACCATGCTGGCTCGCTGCCCCCAGATGGAATGGAAGCCGGATCTGGGCACCATGCTGTTTATGAATGGCGACGACAGCAAGCGGGGTACGGAAGAGTTCCGCACCTTGCGTTCGCGCCTGTATCACATGCGCGAGAAGATGACGCTGAAGAAACTGCTGGTGACCAGCGCCCTGCCAAAAGAAGGCAAGTCGTTTACCTCCTCGAATCTGGCACAGGTACTGGTGCGGCAGCACGGCCGCCGCGTCCTCCTCATCGACGCCGACCTTCGTGGCCCGCGTTTGCACCTCATGTTAGGCACCACGGCAGGTCCCGGATTATCCGAATACCTGCAGGGCAAAAACGACGAGTTCTCCATCATGCAGCGCGGCCCGCTCGAGAACCTGTTCTTCATTCCCAGCGGTACTGGAATTGAGGATCCGGCGGAACTGGTGGGCAATGGCAAGCTGAAGACTTTCTTGCAAAGAGTGGAGCCTTTATTCGACTGGATTATTGTCGATTCTCCGCCCGCTATCCCGGTATCCGATGCCAGTGTGCTCGCGAAAGCTTGCGATGGAGTTCTGATGGTGGTGCGATCGAATTCGACTCCCTGTGACGTGGCCCGCAAGGCACGCGAAGAATTCCCGGATCAATCTCTGATAGGCGTCGTGCTCAACGGAACCAGCGATGACGCGGCCTCGTATGCCCGCTACTACTATGAGGCGTACGAGAAGCGGCAACCAACGACAGTCTAGGCCCCGGAGGAGAAGTAAGTGATTCGGCTCTTTAACGTGTACTACCCAGTACGGACTCTGGTACTTCTGCTTGGGGAAGCGCTGGTGGTCGGTTTTTCGTTTTTACTGGGAACAATGTTCACGGTCGAGAGCATGCTGCGCCTGAGTAACACGCTATTCATTGAGCGCGGATACCTCAGGATCCTGGCCCTCACTGCTGTAGTGCTGCTGTTATCGCACGGCTTCGACCTTTACGATTCCTCGAAAATTGAGCAGAAGCTGGATCAGGCTTTCCGAATACTGTTTGTCCTCGGTTTAGTAGCACTGATACTGGGGGCAATCCTCTACAAATTTCCGGACTTTCTGCCTGGCAATAATTCCGCGATTTTTGGAGTGGTCATCCTGGCAGTTTCGCTGTTCTGTTGGCGTTCCGCGTATGGATGGCTTGTCTGCCAGCCTTTTTTCCGAGAGCGGGTTTACGTACTCGGGACCGGGGAGCGGGCAGAGCGGCTGGTAAAGGCGTTAGCACGGCCGGGTCTGGGCATTGAAGTCGCCGGATGGACAGGAAACATCACTGGCGAGCTAAGCCTCGAGACAGTGGGTTCGCATCTGGCGGGGTTGGCGAAAGAGAAGGGGGTTCACCGCGTCATCGTCGCGATGCCCAATCGCCGCGGAACTATTCCCGTTGAAGAGTTGCTGACCCTGAGACTGGCGGGAGTGAGAGTAGAGGAAGCGACGTCATGGCTGGAAAAGATTTCGGGACGGATCGAAGTTGAGCAGTTGTATCCCAGCTGGTTTATTTTCGCTGACGGATTCCGCTTCAGCACGGTCAATCGGATTATTCGGCGCATCATGAATTTCACTGCCGCCCTTTGCGGGCTCATCATCGCCTTGCCGCTAATTCCTTTAGTAGCCCTGGCCGTAAAGCTGAGTTCCGAAGGCCCCGTTTTCTACCGGCAGCAAAGGGTGGGACGGGGGGATGTGAGTTTCTATTGTTACAAATTCCGGACAATGCGCCAGGACGCTGAAGCCGATACGGGCGCAACCTGGGCTACGGACGATGATCCGCGCATTACAAGAGTCGGCCAATATCTTCGACTGCTGCGCCTGGATGAGATTCCGCAACTGTGGTGTGTGCTCAAAGGGGATATGCACTTCGTAGGCCCACGCCCGGAACGTCCGGAATTCGTGCAGTGGTTGACCCGAGAGATTCCTTATTACAACTTGCGCCATGTTGTGCGTCCCGGTATTACAGGCTGGGCGCAGGTTCAATATAAGTACGGCAATACTCTTCAGGACGCCCGGGAGAAACTTCAGTACGACCTGTTTTATATCAAGAACGCCTCCATTGGCTTGGATCTCCTGATCATGTTCCAGACGGTGAAGATTGTCCTGCTCGGGCGGGGCGCGAAATGAAGTTGCTCTTCTGGGGAGCGGCTGCGTTCATCGTGTACACGTACGCCGGGTACCTGGGATGGCTATGGTTCCGAGCCCGCATGCGCTCCCGGCCGCTGCACCGCGGAACATGCGAGCCGAGCGTATCGGTCGTTATGGTCGTACGGAATGAAGAGGCAGTTTTAGAGAAGAAATTGCGGAATCTTCTTGCAATGGACTATCCAGCAGAGCGATATGACATTGTGATCGTATCGGACGGCTCAAGCGATCGAACCGAGGAAATCTTACGCGATCAGTCGGACAATCCCAGAATACGCGTCCTTCTCAAGCAGTTGGGTCAAGGCAAGGCTGGGGGACTGAATGACGCGCTGGATGTTGCCAGGGGAGAGGTGATCATGTTCGTGGATGCGCGCCAACAGATCGAGGCGGGCGCTCTGCGAGTGTTGGTCGAGAATTTCGCCGATCCCGATGTAGGTTGCGTGAGTGGCGCGCTGATTTTGGGCGACCCGGAATTGGGAGAGTCTGGCAGAGGAATGGGGCTGTATTGGAGACTCGAAAAGAAGATTCGGGAACTGGAATCTGCATCTGGATCCGTTGTGGGCGCAACCGGGGCCGTTTATGCGATTAGGCGCGACTTAGTGGGTCCTGTGCCCGAAGGAATCATACTGGATGATGTGTACATACCGATGCAGGTCGTCCGGCGAGGAAAACGTGTGATTTTCGATCCCAGAGCACGGGCTTGGGACACCCCGAACCTGGGCGGGTCGCGCGAATTTTCCCGAAAGGTCCGGACGCTGAGCGGAAACTACCAATTGATGCAGTTGGCACCCTGGCTGCTCAGCAGCGAGAACCCAATCCGATTTGACTTCGTAAGTCATAAGCTCTTGCGTTTGGCCGTCCCTTTCGCACTCGCGATTCTTCTGCTGACGTCCATTGCATTGCGTGGCAGGTTCTACGGCATCGTGCTCGCGCTGCAGCTAATGTTCTATGCCCTGAGCGTGCTGTCGCTAACGCGCCGCTTCGAGCGCGGAACCTTGGCGCGCATTGCTGATGCGGCGGGTACTTTTGTGTTATTGAATAGCGCCGCAGTTGTAGCCCTGGCTAATTTTGTTTCGGGCAGACGAACATCATGGACACGATGAACGGAATATCTGGAACAAAAAGCCGCGAGCCATAGCTTGGAAGATGGAGCCGCGTTCCAGTACCGAGCAATGAGCGCAGCGTTACAAGGGGAGAACGCTTTGCTAGGTGAGAACAAGTGAAGGCCCAACTAGAAGGAGCTGAGAATTTGAAGGCTGGCCTTGCCCCAGGACATTGTCGTGCTGCTCAGGGAATTTGTGCCTGGTGGGCAGTGAGTCCAGCATACTCGGGGCGACGACGAACAACGGATTAATTACCATGCAGACCATACCTCAGAGACGGGTAGAGCATTCCACCCACTGGAGTGCACGGATAAGGTCCGCGTCGCCCAAGAAATTCACGCTCCCGGATCAGCAGGAACGATCTCGTATGGGTTACTGGACGATGATCGTGTTTTCCTTTCTGTACTATTTCCGTCCGGGTGACATCATTCCCGGGATTGCCCCATTGCACCTGGCCAAAGTCGCAGCGTTGTTTGCACTATTTGCTCTATTGCTGGGGGCGAACCGTCTTCAATCCAGAAAACTTCCAGGTGAGGTCAAAATCATCCTCGTATTATTTGTTTGGCTGATGATCACCATTCCATTTGCGTCGTGGCGAGGAGGAAGTTTCGCCGTCGTTTTTTTCGAGTTCGCGAGAATCGTGATAGTCGTAGTCACGCTCGTCCTCACCGTGACACGCTTCGTGGAATTGCGTCGGTTGATCCTGATGCAAGCTCTGGGAGTGTCACTCATGACCTTCGCGGCCCTGATTGTAAATAACCGGATGCAAGGTCGGCTGGCCGGTATGGGGGATGGATTATTATCCAATCCAAATGACCTGGCCATGAACATCGCATTGAATTGGCCGATCTGCCTGGCCTTTCTTATTACGGGGCGCGGGGTCGTAAAAAAGATTTTCTGGGCGACCACGATGCTGGTCATGATTTACGCATTGATGGCAACCTATTCACGGGGCGGGTTTTTGGCTCTCGCCGTGGCGATTTTGATTTGCCTCTGGGAGTTCGGAATTCGCGGCCGGCGAGCCTACTTGCTTGGAATCGCTGCCTTCGGCTTGGCGGGCATGATAGTTGTGGCCCCAGGGAACTACGTTAAACGCCTGGAGACACTCTTCGGGAAGTTCCAAGAGGGGGATTACGACCGGGGTTCGGCTGAAGCCCGGAAGGAACTTCTGGAGAAAAGCTTAGCGATCACGGCAACTCACCCCGTATTTGGCATTGGGCCGGGCAATTTCCCCTCCTACACCGGCCTCTGGCGAGTAACTCACAACACCTACACACAACTGAGTTCAGAATGCGGTATCCCGGCGCTGCTCCTCTTTTTGCTGCTGCTACGGAGGGCATTCCTCAACCTGTTCTACTTGCGGAAGATGCCACGAGCCCCGGACCAGCAAGAAATGCATCTCTATGCTAGCGCATTGAGTGCTTCGTTCGTCGCGTATCTGGTGGGGGCTTTTTTCTCCAGCAGTGCGTATGAACTGTTCCCTTACTACATGGTTATATATACGACTTTGCTGTACCGATTGGGTTTTCCAGAACAAGGACGGCAAGCGAAACGGGTGCTCAAGCCTCCAGTTGAGGTCCCTCAGCAAGCCTATAGTGCCATTTGATGAGGTGTCATGCTGGGCGTGATAAGGCGTGATTGCTTGGTTCCGATTTTAGGGGAACCTAAAGGAGCGCCCGGAGGTTCACTCCCCAAGCCAATCTGCCATGCGAGCGACATTATCACCGTGCTCTAATCCTTCCAGCTTCGCTCGAATAGCAGCATCGTTTTCGACGAGGAAGACCAGTTTGTCATACAGATCTGCGGCATTAGTTTCTGTGTAGGTGAGCGTGCCGGGCGGTCGGCGGCCATTCTCGCTGGCAACGACCGGAATTCCCATAACCAGGGATTCCAGGACTGATGCGGCAACCCCGTCGCAGGCTGGCGTTCTTATGCAAGCGAAACAGCGGCTTAGCAGAGTCAGAAATTGATCGTGGGTAAGGTTGCCCAGCAGAAGCAGGCGTCGCCGTTCTTCGTCCGGCCACTCACTGACAAACTCTTGAGCGTGTGGCATTTCCCGCTCCGGGAATCCCAACCAGATAAAGCCGGCATTCGGCTGGTATTTACCGAATCGGTGCATTGCCTCCCGCAGCATCGAAAGCCGGTACTCCGGCCGGAACGAAACATAGCAGAAAAAAACGGGCCCATGGCTCTTTAGGAACGTCTCCATTTCTTGGGATAAAGGTAAGGGCTGAAAACTTAAATACTGGGGGGAGAAGGTTTCAATCGCTGCAACTTTCTCCGGTGGGACGCCATGGGCCGCCAGTGCCTGCTTGACGAAATTGTCATCGCAAGCAATTCCTCCTGCTAACCGGAACAGCATGGCAAAGGCCCAGCGCAATGCAAAGCTATCGGGACGCGGAAAATAGGCTTGCGACAGACCGCCATGAAATGTGATCCGCGCGGGATGGAATGTAAGGCGGCCCGCCACTGCGGCGATCAACGCCAACAGGTATCCCTTCTTGGACTGACCATTCACATGAACGTTCAGGTGATAGCCCGCAGCCGCATAGCGGAAGACTTTGAGCAGATAATCGAATCCGCCTTGGACATCGATGTAAGCAGGATCTTTGATCTGGCGGTTCTCGTTGATCTTGAGCACCTCGCAGATATGCCCGCGGCGACGCAATTCATCGGTCACCAATTTGGTCTGAATGGCCCAACCGCACATCGGAGGCGGATAATTACCAATCTGAAGGATCTTCTTTCTGCTTTTCATTGCTGCGGTCATGAGTACGCTGTCATGAAAACGATTGCGAATGAGTTCTGGGTGCCCGACAGCAACTTGGGGCGGACCGCTCATCCTTGGGTTTACCGACTAGTAGACTATCGCAGAGTAACATTACTATACGTTTAGCATCAAAGCTGCCGTGGCCGGCCCTGTGCCGCGCTCTGTAACCGAGAAAACCAGCTTGACATCTGCATTTTGGTAAGTCGCTTTGATTCTGGTATTATCGGTCCACAGTTTGCTCTTATTGAGGAAGATTTGTATGACTTCGGCTCGTGATATCGCGGAGATCGCTCGCAGCACGTCGGAAGCGAGCAAGACCCGACTGCTGGACGTAGATCTTACGCGATACCAAGATCCCCCAGCGGAAACATGCCATCCATTGGAATATGCTTTCCATCTGCTTGGAAACGTAAAGGACAAGTTGGTCCTGGACCTGGGGTGCGGGTCAGGTGAGGTGATCGTTCCGCTCCGACAGCGAGGTGCACGTGTCGCCGGCATAGATATTTCTCCGGATCTCATTGCCCTTGCCCAGGAAAGACTACGAAGGCACGGACTCGATGCCGAATTAAGGGTCGGCTCAGCCTATGACACGGGTTTTTCAGATAGGTCGGTCGATGTTGTCTTCTGTATGTCGCTCCTCCACCACTTGCAATTGGATCGCGCTAAGAACGAGATATGCCGCATCCTGAAGCCGGATGGCCTATTTATCTTTAAAGAGCCGATACGGTTCTCATGGACCATGAGACAGCTGCGCCGACTATTTCCACCGGCAGAAGATATATCAGAGTTCGAATACCCTCTGAATTCTAAGCAAATAGAAGCACTGGTTGAGGGGTTCCAAGTGGTAGCCAGCCGCAGCTTTCGGACTCCATTCGTGCCTCTGCTCACGCGGACGATGAAGGCGCCGCACTTGCAGAAAGGAATCCTGGTTCGCGATGCATGGGTCCTGAGGCACTTTCCGGTGCTTACACATTTCGCTACAATCCGCGTGATGGCGCTGAGGCGCACGGCATAGTGCGTACCTTCAGCTACTAACTACGAATTGTCAGCCGCTGTTTCCTGCTCGAATTTTCCTTCAACTACATCCGCAAGTCAGGTTTCACCGACTTACTCGTCTTAGTGCACCCAAGTCGAAGTTTCGTTACGAAACCCAGCTGGAAGTTATCCTTCGCGTAAGGCAGTAACTAACTCACTGCGATAGGCCACTGGTCACCTCGAGACCAGGTGGCGGGGCCTGATGAACGGTTTCGGGAATTCTGCCGAAGCTTCCTGTCTGAGAATTCCACTGTGGAAGTGCCTGGAGAAAATTCCGGTGCCACAATTCCAGCACAAGCATTCGCCACAGCAGGGAGGACCGGTCCCGTCTTCCACGGAGATGCTCGTCTACCAGGGAGCGGACCGCAGCTGGTTTGAAGTAACCACGCTGCAGGCTACTTGGCTCCAGTAAGAGCTGCAAGAACTCGTCCTTCACTTCGCTACGCATCCATTCCACCAAGGGTAACTGGAACCCTTGTTTTCGGCGATCCAAAAGCGCACGCGGTATCCCCAGTCGTTCTGCAAGTTTCTTGAGAATGTATTTTCGCTTCTTTTGTTGAATCTTCCACTCGATAGGCAGAGCCGTCACCCATTCCACGAACTGATGATCCAACATTGGCGCCCGCACTTCGAGAGAAGTGGCCATACTCATCCGATCGACTTTGGTCAGGATATCTCCTGGAAGATATGTTTTGGTGTCTAGGTAAAGTAAACGGCTCAACGGATCTTGGGCGGGGGCATTGTCATAGGTGGCTTGCCAGGCTTGTAGCGGATCAGGAAGGCGCTTCGCGAAAGCCAGAAACTCAGCTGTAAATAGTCCTCGCTCGCGGTGCAGAACCGGGAAAAAGGATACGTCGTCCAAATATCTGTCGCGTGCACTTAGCGACGCGTTCCAAGCAAGATTCTTCCCGTACATTCCCGCCGGAATCAAGTCATGGATAGCGGCGCGGTAGGCTCGGCCCATCCAACTCGGCAGCTGATTGAACTTCTGGCGATCCATGGCTACTAAGTACCGGTCATAACCGGCAAACAGCTCGTCTCCACCATCGCCAGACAGCGCCACCGTAACGTGTTTTCTCGCCATGCGGCTGACATAATAGGTAGGCAGCATGGAAGAATCGCCGAACGGCTCTTCCAGCATGGTCGAGAGATAATTCAACGTTTCTTTGAGATCGGGATCCACCACCAGTTCGCTGTGGTCACTGCCGAACTGCTGCGCCACGGCGCGAGCATATTCTGCCTCGTTGAAGCTTTCTGCCTTAAATCCAATGGAGAACGTCCTGATGGGTTTAGAGCTCGCTCGCGCCATCAGGGCCACAATGATGGAAGAATCCACGCCTCCGCTCAACAAGGCCCCAAGTGGCACATCGCTGATCATGCGGATGCGAACCGCCTCTGCCAGTTGCTGCTCCAGTTCCTCAAGGCACTGTTCCTCGGAAATCGCTGCTCGCGTCCCATATGCAGGGAGATCCCAGTAGGGACGAACGTTCAGTGACCCGTTGCGCCACTCCAGCAAGTGGCCAGGAGGGAGTTTTTGGATTGTCTCGAAAACAGTATGAGGATCAGTTATGTAGCCGAAGTAGAAATACTGCAGTAATCCCTCGCCGCTCAATTGAGCAAGTTCGGGACGGAGGGCCAGAATCGCCTTGATCTCGGACCCGAAAAGCAGTTGTCCGCGATGAATGGCGTAGTGCAGGGGTTTCTTACCAAGGCGGTCGCGTGCTAAGAGCAGGACCTTCCGCTCCAGGTCGTAGAGAGCGATGGCGAACATGCCTCGGAGTTTCTGAACGAAGTCGGAGCCCATCTCTTCGTAAAGATGTACGATGACTTCCGTATCGGAGTGGGTATAGAAGCAATGTCCGCGAGCTTGGAGTTCGCGGCGAAGATCCGGGAAGTTATAGATCTCTCCATTAAAGACGACCCATACGGTCTTATCCTCGTTGTGAATAGGCTGATGACCACCCGCAACATCGATGATGCTCAGCCTGCGCATGCCGAGCCCGACAGGCCCTTGCGTGAAAATGCCTTCGTCATCTGGACCGCGATGCACAATCTTCTGGCACATGCGGTGCACGTCCGCGTCGTCAGCTCTTTCGTCGGTCCGCACGACCAGGCCCGCTATTCCGCACATGGCTCAATCTCCTCCGTTTCCGGAGCAGGGATTGCTCGAACCTCTGCCGCAGGTGGTCCTTGTAGGGCGATGGGCTGCTCGACCCACAAACTAATGCCTTGGAGACCGCAATTCTGGAAACAATGGAAGACTTCTACAGAGATGACCGCGGCGGATGTATTTTCAGACGGCCTCATTACCCGGAAACCTCGATCGGACGCTGTTGACAGCGCGAAAGCCCACTAATTTTATCCCAAAAAAGGTTGCGCGGTCCGTCTAGGCTTGGCATTTTCGCTCTTACCGCTCGTTGTCCATAACCCACAAAACACTGGCAACGCTGTATGGTCTTTCCCGGTTTTTGCTCGCAATCGATATCGATTTTGGGCCGGCACCACCGATGTGCCTTTGTGTTAGAGTTCAAAATTGTGAAGCTCTGCAAACAGCACATGCCCTCAATTCCGACTGCCTTGTCGTGGGACTGAGGTTTGCGTACAAGCGCAGCTTTAGCATAAATCCTTTTTTGTGCATCCAGGGATCTTCAAGCACTCGAGCCAATCACTTCCGGGAATGTTAAGAAATATCAGACGAGCGCTTTTGCACCTACAACAAAGGTCCGGAGCATTCCGCCTGGTGCTTAACAGTCGGTGGCGGAGCAAGAGACTGCTGATTCTCTGCTACCACGGCGTCTCCCGCATGGACGAGCATTTGTGGAGACCAAGCTTGTACATGCAGCCCGAAATATTCCGTCAGCGACTGGAGATTCTGAAACGGGGTAAGTACAACGTGTTGCCGCTCGGAGAAGGGCTCCGGCGCCTCCAAGCCGCGGAATTGCCGCCGAAGAGTATAGCGATTACGTTTGATGATGGCGGTTACGATTTCTACGCGGCTGCGTTTCCGGTGATTCGGGATTATGGATTTCCGGTTACCGTGTATCAAACCACCTACTACGGTGATTATCAGAGGCCGGTTTTTAATCTGGTCTGCTCTTATCTACTGTGGAAGGGGCAAGATCGTCTCCTTCAGAACCCTGAAGAACTGGGGCTCAGCGGCCCTCTGGATCTGAGAACCGAAAGGGGCCGCATGCAAATTCAGCGGAAATTGGTTCTGGATGCGGAGGAACGCAACTTAACGGGATCTCAAAAGAATGATGTGGCAGGCATTTTGGCCAAGTCTCTCGATATTTCCTATGACGAAATATTATCGACCCGGATATTCCAGCTGATGAATTCGTCCGAACGGGCGGAGCTTGCGGCAGCCGGAGTCGACTTCCAACTGCATACGCATCGCCATCGCACTCCTCTGGAGGAGCGTCTGTTCCGGAAAGAGATTCAAGATAACCGCCGCAGCTTGCAAAAGCTGGGCGATACGGCAATCCATTTCTGCTATCCGAGCGGCGTTTATAGGCCGGAATTTAAGAAGTGGTTGCAAATGGAAAACGTGGTTTCTGCGACGACATGCGACAGTGGACTGGCCACCCGGCGAAGCAATCCTTTTCTTTTACCCCGTCTAGTAGATACTTCGGCGCGCAGCCCGATTGAATTTGAAGCTTGGTTGACCGGGCTTGCTCATTTGCTAACCGTTCGGAAAGCAGCCCCCCAGATTATTCCTGCAGCGGCCGGGAGCGTCTCCCGGAATGTCGACGTGGCTCAATCAGTTCTCGGGAAGGAATCCGGGAGGGAATAATTGGCGCGAGTACTAGTGCTGGATGGCCATAGCGCGGCAACCCTGGCGATTACGCGATCTCTCGGCCGGGCAAAGTATTGGGTTGCCGTAGCCTCGAGCCGCGGTATCGATGCCCCGGCGGAGTTGTCTCGTTACTGCCGACTGAGCACGCGATATCCAGTTCCTTATGAGGATGCTTCTGGTTTCGTCGAAACCGTGCTGGAATTTGCCCGCAAAAACGAAATCGAGCTCATCATTCCAGTTACAGACTTTACGATCGCGCCGCTGTCGAAAAACCGAGATCAGTTCGAGGGAGTGTCCCGTCTGGCTCTGGGCCCGGATGCAGCGATCGAAGTCGCTGCCGACAAGTTCCGGACCATCGGTCTGGCGCGCGAGTTACGAATCCCCGTGCCGGAGACAGTTCTGGTTTCATCGCTCGAGGATTTGGACCGCGCCGCCCCGAACTGGCACTTTCCAGTGGTCGTCAAAGACCGATTCTCCGTGCGTTGGACCGGCAACCGTGCCGTCCTCGGCTCCGTGGCCTACGCCTATTCGATAGAGGATCTGAAAAAAAAGGTAGGACACAGGCTGAAGGAAGCCGGAGATGTGCTGATTCAGCGATTCGTACAGGGAGCAGGCATAGGCTTCTCCTGTCTGGCGGCAGAGGGGAATGTCTGGCTTCCTTTTTCGTGGCTGCGCGTTCGGGAAACCGATCCCCGAGGATCGGGGAGCAGCGCGCAAGTATCAATTCCGCTGACGCCGGAGGTCGAAGAAGCCGGCCGGGCCCTGGTCACGCAAGCTGGATTGGGCGGAATTTGCATGGTCGAGTTCAAGCGACCGCATGATGGCGGGCCCCCAGTTCTCATGGAAATCAATGCTCGGCCCTGGGGATCACTGCCGCTCCCCATTGCGTGTGGGATCAATTATCCACTTCTCTGGGTGGAGTGGCTGCTGACCGGTAAATTGCCATCTGCACGAATCGAGTACAAAAAGGGGATTCTTTGCCGCCGTCTGGTGAACGAACTCACACACCTGGAACACACTTTCCACGGCACACCTCCGGGCTGGCCTCTGCCCTATCCTGGTTTCTTTGAAACCTTGCTGAAAATTTCAGTGCCGTGGTATCCAGGTATGCGTTACGCGGATTTTTGGTTCAGCGATCCGTCTCCCGGACTCTCCGGGCTGGGAAGTTGGTTCAGTGGGCACTTGCGGCAGCGATTCAAATCAAAATCATCTGCCTAGTACGTCTTGCAGAACGCGAGAAAAACTCTCTGCTATCTTAGGCCAGCTGTAATTTTCCTGGACCAGTCTTCTGGCATCTGAGCCCAACCGGCGGCGCTGATCAGAATTGCGCAGCAACGAAACCACTGACTCTGCGAAATCCTTTGGGGTATCGGCCAAGACAATATTCTGCCCATTCTGCACCGGCAGACCTTCAGCCCCTACGGTTGTAGAAACTACGGCCTTGCCCATGGCCATGGCCTCGAAAATTTTGAGCCGTGTGCCGCCCCCAATACGCAAAGGAACGATACAAGCCGAGCCGCGCGCCAGGAAGGGGCGAATGTCCTCTACCCAACCGGTGAGCCGCACCGACTTTTCGGCCTCGATCAGGGCTTGCAGTTTGCGGGAAGGGTTTCGGCCCACGACTTCGAGAGACACCGATGGATGTTGCTGTTTGATTAAGGGAAGGATAGTTTCCACAAAATAAAATATCGCGTCCTCGTTCGGAAGCCAATCCATCGAGCCGGTGAAGACAAGAGAATCCGGCACTTCTTCCATGGCAAGCGGTTGGAAATAGTCGACGTCTACGCCAGTGGGTATCACCGTTATCTTTTGAGGGTCGATGAAAGTTGCAAATGTGTCACGATCAGTCTCAGAAACCGCGAGCACCCGATCAGCAAGACGCAAATATCGATGTTCGGCAGCATTCATTTTTCGCCATTCCCAGTGTGAAATCGCTTTCCACAGAGGGTTCTTTGCAACTTCGTAATGACGACGCCAGATCGTTGCCTCGACATTGTGTGTAAAGAGCACTTTGGGAATGGGGCAATTCCAGGGAATTACTCCGGCCGCAAAAATGAAATCGCAGACGATGACATCGTAAGATTCTTTTTCCAGCAGGCTTCCGAGTCGTTTCCGGGCTTCAGGACGGCAATACTTCGTGACGCCGTAAGGCTGGTAGGAAAACAAGCGCATGCCGTACTCGAGGCTCTCCGCCAGACTTTTCTGAGGCGGCAGTTGAAGCGGTACACAGACGACCCCATCAAAGATGCTTTTCAGTTCACAATGCGTGTCGTTGGGCAGAGCGGCGTAGTAGGAAAAAAACGTGACTGAATGCCTGCGGGCGAGTTGGCGAAGGATGTTGTAGCTGCGGATTTTCCCACCAGTGTCGGGCGGAACCAGCCCCCCAGCCTTGACCCAGAGAATTCTCATGGCGCGCTCTTAATGATTCTAATAGACGATATGCTAGAGCTTGCCTCGCTCACAAACCTTTCGATTGTCACGCTTACCAACTGGAGGCCACTGCATGGTAATTTCGTTTCTACAGCTAAAATTGTTCAAGTGCATTCTTAAGCCATGAAAACCCTCTTAATCTGCCACCACGATTCCCTCTTGGATCGAGTAGTTCTGGCTCGTTGGTTGAACTCTTTTTCGAATTTAACAGCGATCGTTGTTATCCAGGAGGGCTCGCAGCAACTCCGTCGCCGTGTTCGTCGGGAATTGAAACGAGTGGGTATCGTTGGGTTTTTAGATGTACTCGCCTTCCGGTTCTTCTACTCCCTTTTATTGCGTGACAAGGACCAGCGCTGGGAATTAGAAGAGTTGCAGAAAAAGTGTCGGATCTATCCTGACGTCACTTCGCAGACCCAGGTTTTTAACACCGTCAGTCCGAACACTCCGGAAACGGAGGCGTTTATCAAACAGTTGCAGCCTGACATTGTTTTGGCTCGATGCAAGGTGATCTTGAAAGAGAGCATTTTCTCAATCCCAGCCAAAGGCACACTGGTTATGCATCCAGGAATATGTCCCGAGTATCGCAATGCTCATGGGTGTTTTTGGGCTCTCGCCAATGGTGATAAAGGCAAAGTGGGCATGACCTTGCTGAGAATCGACAAGGGCATTGATACCGGGCCATGCTTTGGCTATTACAGCTATGCGTTCGACGAAGCAGTGGAATCTCACATTGTGATCCAACACCGGGTCGTGCTGGAGAATTTGGATAGCATTCAGGGAAAGCTTGTTGAGATCTTTAATGGCACTGCCAGACCAATGGACATTGCCGGTAGGGACTCGGCCGTTTGGGGGCAACCCCGGCTGACAAAATACCTAGAGTGGAAATCTCGCGCAAGGAAGGGTGCTCTGTGAGGGCCGTTTGCCTTCTGTACCACGATGTAGTCGAGGGTAACAACTGGGATTCGAGCGGATTCACGGGGCCGGGCACTGCGCGATATAAACTGAGCCACGCTGAATTTGCGGCACACCTTGGAGCTATTGCCAAGGTTCGAGGCGACGAGCCGCAACGGGCGCATGACCTTTTAAAGCCCGGTGCAGCATCGTTCCCCTTTCTCCTGACGTTTGACGATGGGGGGGGGAGTGCTTCCACTTGCATCGCGGGATTGTTGCAGCAATATGGCTGGTGCGGCCACTTCTTCGTTACAGCAGGGAAGATTGGAGAAACAGGGTTTTTGACTCGCTCCCAAATTCGCGAACTCCGAAGGAACGGTCACATCATCGGAAGCCATTCCTTGTCCCATCCTCTCAGAATGTCGCACTGCAGCCGAGAGCAACTGCTGCACGAATGGACTACAAGCGTTCAGATCCTATCTGACATTCTCGGCGAGTCGGTGGACACTGCGTCAGTCCCGGGGGGGTACTACTCAAAGCTCGTCGGACAGACCGCTGCCGCCGCAGGAGTGCGAGTATTGTTCAACTCTGAGCCGACGACAGAAGTTCGTCATATGTTCGGCTGTGTTCTGGTCGGTCGCTTCAATATTTTCAGGGCGACGCCACCCTCCCTCTCGGAGAAACTGGTTGCGGAGAAATCGAAGGCACGTCTTCAACAGTGGCTGTTTTGGAATTCCAAGAAGATCGTCAAAACAGTCGCCGGCAGGCCGTATCTGGCAGCTCGACAGCTGCTTTTGCGGAAGGAATAGGGCGCACCGTCAGGACTGAGGCAATCTAACCAAAGCACCGAAGTCGATCTCAGGGATCGGTTTACCAGCAGAGCCCTTTGTACTCCGCCGAACTTGCTGGCCTCGCGGCCCGTTCCAGGTTGACCATGTCGATGACGATATGATCTGGTCGTAGTGAACGGCTGAGTTTATCGCGGTCCACTCCTCGCGTCCCGATCACAACCACGTCTGAGTCTTTGAGGACTTCCGATAAGTCGCTTGAAAGTAAGGAGCCGATGTGAGGGATTTCGTCCTCAATGTACTGCCGGTTGGAGCCGATCAGACGGCCCAATGACACCGTATCGTCCCAAATCCTGATCTGCCGGCCTTCTCCTAGGAGTCGTTTCACTAACACGACCTGCGGACTCTCACGCAAGTCATCGGTGGCGGCCTTGAAACTTAACCCCAGCATGCCGACTTTCTTCTTTCCCGTCGAGAGTACCAGTTCCAGGGCGCGGTCGATGTGTTCCTCATTGCTGGGAAGAATGGACTGAAATAAGGGAAGATTGAGGTCCAATTCCTTGGCGCGATAGTTCAGCGCTCTCACGTCCTTGGGCAGACAGGAACCGCCAAACGCGAACCCGGGTTTCAGATACGTAGGCGAGATGTTGAGCTTGGTATCAGCAGTGAAGATTTCGACCACTGCCGCGGTGTCGACCGACAACTGTTTTGCCAAAGTGCCCACTTCGTTGGCAAAAGAGACCTTTACGGCATGCCAGGCATTGCAAATGTATTTCACCATCTCCGCAGAGCGGAATGAGGTCTCGAAAGTACGCCCTGACACCCAGTTATAGACTTCCCGGAGCCGGGCGCTGTGCGCAGCTTCAGCGGCGCCGATTACGGTTACAGAAGGCTCCAGGAAATCGGCAACGGCTGTTCCTTCGCGCATGAACTCCGGATTCACACAGACACCGAAATCCTTGCCCAGCCTTTTGCCCGATGTTTTTTCGAGGGCCGGCACAACGATGCTTTCCGCGGTTCCAGGCAGAACCGTGCTCCGCACGACAACCAAATGAAACGAACTCTTTGTCTTCAGAACCTTGCCAATATCCTCGCAGACAGGCTGAATATGCCCCAAGTCGAGTTTGCCGTTCCGCAGACTGGGCGTCCCAACACAAAGAAATGAAATATCGCTGTTTAGAACAGCGTCTTGTGAATTGCAAGTGGCGCGCAGGCAGCCTGCTTTATGGCCATCGGCGATGAGATCACTGACTCGGGGTTCAACGATAGGGCTGCGGCCCGCATCCATGGTCGCCACCTTGGTTGTGCTCAGATCTACGCCAATGACATTGTGTCCTTTGTGCGCAAGGCAAGCTGCGGTTACGGTTCCGACGTACCCCAGGCCAAATACACTTATCGATGGAGTCATGCAGGTAGTTCTTTCCCTTTTTTTCGGAGATAATAAGGCCATGCTCAGGCGAACTGATCAGGCTGTCCACCCAACGCTGGCCGGATAAAATCACTTGTTATCAACAGAGTACAGGATATCAGGTGTCGTCGGATTTGCCCCCTGTAGTATTTAATCACGAAGGATGAATTTTCGGAGGCTTTTGCACGTACGTGCGTGACGCAAGCGATTTTGATGGTTGGCATATTCTGGAATTTCGTGACTCTGGGAAATTCAAGCTCGATTGAGGTTCAGGCCCCTTGCGACCAGGCTCCGGTGCGCAAGGTTGTGCGCCGGGTATTTCATCTCGTCGATTCCTTCAACGTGGGTGGTACAGAAACCCAAGCCGTGGAGTTGGTACGACGGCTACCCGCGGCGGGATACGAGGTATCGGTCGGCTGCCTCAAGCGAGAGGGTCCGCTTGAAGATCGCCTGCAGGGAACCGGGATTGCCATTCGCGAATTTCGTTCGCGCGGCGGAATTGACAGTCCCTCCGGCCTTCGTCAACTTCTACGTATGAGTTGGTTTCTCAGGGGCTTCGACATCGTGCACACGCACGACCTCTGGTCAAACCTGGTTGGAGTTCCTGCCGCCCGTCTGGCACGTGTTCCGGCCATTATTTCCAGCCGCCGCGACCTGTCGCATTCAGAGTGGTATCAGGGCAGGCGGCGCGTTTGCCTGAAATGGATTCAGAATTTAGGCGGCGCCGTCGTGACGAATGCTGCTCCAATCCGTGATGTTCTACTGGGGGAAGACGGTTTCGACCCACGCAACGTGCGGGTAATTCACAACGGTGTGGATGTCGCCAAGTTCAAATCGGCCCGCAAGGATCGGGTTCGCCTTTTTCCTGATGCCGGGGCCGGGAAACTGGTCGTGCTTGTCGGAAACATGCACACTGCCGTTAAAGGCCATCCTTGGCTCATCGCCGCGGCACCGGCGGTGCTTGAAGAATTCCCGGACACGCGATTCGTACTGGTCGGCGATGGCGAGCAACGATCGAGCTTCGAGAGACAGGCTCGAGATTTGGGAGTTATGCAAAATTTTCTGTTTCTGGGACGCCGCTCTGACATTCCGGAAATACTCGCTTCTAGTGACATTGCAGTGTTGCCCTCGCGCGCGGAAGGGCTTCCGAATGCAGTTCTCGAATACATGGCGGCGGGACTGCCGGTCATCGCGAGCCGGGTGGGAGGAAATGCCGAATTAGTACAAGACGGTGTCACAGGAATCCTGATTCCGCCGGAGGATTCAACCGCCATCTCAATGGCGCTGTTAAAGACCTTGTCCGAACCTGTACTGGCCCGGCAGATGGCCCAAGCAGGGCATGAATTCACGGTTCGAAATTTCAGTTTCGAAAGGCTCGTCCAGGACGTCGATGCGCTTTACACGGAACTCCTGAGTGACAAGGGGAGGTCCCGCTAACGATGTCGCGTTCCTGGTGGCGCAGGTTCGATCGTCTCAAAGCGATGAGCGGCCACGAACTATTTCTTCGTTCGCGGCAGTATGTAACCGCACGCACAGATCTAGTCAAATTTCGCTCAGGAAACAATTTCGCAGGTGGCTCTTCTAGCGAATGTACGACCGCTTTGGGCCACTTTTATTTCTCGCCTGAGCAATTGCCGGAATTGATCGAGGCGCTGAAGAACATTCTCCCGAGCTCAGTTGAGGAAACTATTGTTCGAGCGGAAAGCATTTGCGTCCACCGTTTCGATCTGCTCGGTTATAGAGATCTCGACTACGGCGCGGAAATCGACTGGCACCGCGACATTGTGCACGGTAAGCAAGCTCCTCGCAAACCGTGGTTCAAGGTTCGATATCTCGATTTCGAAGAAGTCGGAGATTCCAAGATCACATGGGAATTGAACCGGCACCAGCATTTTGTCACGCTGGCCAAAGCCTACCGCATAACGGGTGAGGCGCGATTCGCCCATGAAATTTTCATTCAGTGGAGGCACTGGCACAAGCAAAATCCATATGCTATCGGAATCAACTGGGCAAGCAGCCTCGAGGTGGCTTTCCGCACGCTTTCATGGATCTGGACGTTCTTTCTTCTGCAGGACACGGAGCTGTTCAGGCCGGATTTGCGCTCGCAGTGGGTGGCTGCCCTCGAATTGAGTGGTAGGCATATCGAGAACTATCTCTCCACATATTTCTCGCCAAACACGCATCTGCTGGGAGAGGCGCTGGCACTGTTCTCAGTCGGTGTGCTTTTTCCCGGCTTCCGTTTGGCTTCGCGATGGGGACGGCGAGGTTGGAATATCCTTCAAAAGGAGTGCGCAAAACAGGTCCGCAGCGACGGTCTCTATTTCGAACAATCCACCTATTATCACGTTTATGCCCTGGACATGTTTCTGCATGCTCGAATTCTTGCCGAGCTCAACGGCACGCCGGTTCCGGGCAGTTTCGATGAGACATTGCAGCGGATGCTGAATGCTCTGCTGCTGCTGGGGCGTGCCGGGCTCGCACCCAACTTCGGTGACGATGACGGCGGAAGGCTGTTCGCGCCCCAGCGTAACCGGGCCGAGCACATGCTGGATCCACTCAGTACGGGCGCGATCCTTTACCAACGCGCCGATTTCAAGTTTTTGGCGGGCAACCCCAGGGAAGAGACGCTTTGGCTCACGGGAATGAAAGGCCTCGCAAAATTCGACGCGCTGCCCTTGACCGAGCCGACAGGAATTTCGACAGGCCTGCCCGACGCAGGGTTTTACATGTTGGGGGATGAGGATCACGGGCAGCAACTGACGATTGACGCCGGGCCCCTCGGATCAGGCAATGGAGGGCATGGCCATGCGGATGCGCTCAGCATTGTGCTTGTGAGAAATGGGACAAGTCTTTTGATCGATTCCGGCACATTTGAATACATCGAGCCCAGCGGTGAACGTGCGCGCTTGCGCGGGACTGGCGCACATAACACGTTGCAGATTGACGCGACCGACCAGGCCCAGAGCACGGGGCCGTTCTCCTGGAAAAGTCACCCGCGCGTTGCAGTCGAGAAGTGGATTACAGGTAAAGAATTCAACTTATTCCAGGCGACTCACGACGGCTACTCTCCGGTGATGCACCGCCGGTGCGTATTTCACAGAAAGGGTTGTTTCTGGTTTGTGCGCGATCTGGTTGAGGGGGTGGGGCGGCATCAACTAGATATTTCATGGCATCTTGGTTCTTCACTGCTACCTGCAAACACCAAGCAGATCGTGTTCGCCAACCAATTGGTTGCGCTTGCCCTGGTGACCGCCGAAAGTCATGGTTGGTCGCAAAGTGTGCGCCGGGATCACTGGTCCCCGGTATATGGCCAGCGAGAGTGGGCCAGCGTGGTGAATTTCGGAACAGTCGTTGATCTTCCCGCGGATTTCGCCACAATTCTTGCGGCGTCTGACAGTTCCGAAGAAGATTTTGGACGGCTCGTGAGATCAAACGAAGCAGTCCCCTGCGGAGTATGTGCATTTGAGTATTCCACCGTCGAGCGGGACGACCAGTTTTTCTTTGCTGCGTCAACAGCTGCGTGGAAAGCGGGCACCTGGGCCAGTGATGCAGATTTCCTCTATTGGTCCCTGGATCGCAAAAGTGGAAAGTTCGTGCTGGTTCTGTGCAACGGTTCCTATGTGGAAGCGAACGGGTATCGGGTCCTCACTTTCGGTCATCAACTGAGCTATGCTGAAGTGGTGGGTTCCGGCTCGCAAGTGCAGATCTTTCCCACGTCAGAGGATCTGGATCAGCAGTCTTTAGTTCGCGTTTTCACGGACAGCGGCCTATTGCTGCCGCGCAGCGAGTTGAAGGATACGGGTGTGTAACCATGTGTGGAATCTGTGGGATTTTCATTTTCGATAAAATACAGCGCGTAAATCGCGAAGTTCTGTCGGACATGAACCGCCAGATTGCGCACCGCGGGCCCGATGACGACGGCTTTTTTGTGGATGGCAATGTGGGTCTCGCGATGCGCAGGCTCAGCATCATCGACATCCGGACCGGCCACCAGCCTCTCAGCAATGAAGATGGCAGCATTTGGATTGTTTTTAACGGCGAGATTTACAATCATGGCGAGCTTCGTAGGGATCTGATCTCCCGCGGTCACCGTTACCGAACACAGAGCGATACAGAAACCATCGTTCATCTCTACGAAGAGTACGGCAAAAACTGCGTTCAATATCTGCGTGGCATGTTTGCCTTCGCGATCTGGGATCGCAGTCGTCGTTCTGTGTTCATCGCCCGGGATCGTTTAGGAATCAAGCCCCTTTATTACCGTCACCAGGGCGACACATGCTTGTTCGGGTCTGAGATCAAAACCATTCTGAATTATCCCCATGTCAAGCCGGAATTCAACCGTGGCACGCTCGCTGAGTATCTGGCATTCGGCTACATTGCTGGCGAAGAAACCATGTATGCCGGCATCAACAAATTGCTGCCTGGACACACCCTAATCCTCGACGAGGACAAACGCGCGCTTCAGATTGAGCCCTACTGGGATCTCAATGTGCAAGCGGACGACGGGAATCGTCCGTACGAGCACTACGTCTCTGAATATCGCGAACGACTGGAGCACTGCGTTTCCAGCCACTTGATGAGTGACGTTCCATTGGGGGTTTTTCTCAGCGGCGGGCTCGATTCCAGCGCCGTCGCTGCACTCACGACCAAAATACGACAGGAACCCATCCAGACTTTCTCGGTCGGATATGGGGAGCAAAAATTCAGCGAATTGCCGTATGCCCGTACGGTTGCCGAGCACTTACGCTCGCAGCATCACGAAGTTCATGTGAATTGGGGGGACTTCTTTCAGACCTTACCGCGTCTGATCTGGCACGAGGACGAACCTCTGGTTTGGCCTTCCAGCGTGGCGCTTTATTTCGTGGCCCGCCTCGCCCGGGAGCACGTCACCGTTGTGCTGACGGGTGAAGGAAGTGACGAGACCTTGGCGGGGTATACGCGTTATGCTTGGACTCTGCTGAATTCGCGCATGGATGGTGTGTACCGTAGCCTCACCCCAGCTGGAGTGCGGGCTTTGCTGAGAAAGGCCATCACGGTTAGTCCCATAGCTGGCGCCTATAAACGGAAGCTGGAGCACACGTTTCTAGGTCGCGATGGCGCGTCCTGGCCATCTTTTTACTTTGATAATTTTTATTCTGCATTTTCGGCATCCGATCAGGACGAACTGTTTACTCCCGATGCGAAGCAGTGCGCTGGCGAAGCTTATGCAGGTTCGATGCGCTACTGGAACGATTCCACTGGCGATCTGCTTCACCGCCTGCTTTATACCGACATAAAGACGTACCTGGTTGAGTTGCTGATGAAGCAGGACCAGATGAGCATGGCTGCTTCCATAGAAAGCCGTGTGCCCTTTCTCGACCATGCGCTGGTCGAATTCACCGCCAGCATCCCGTCAAAATATTCCACCAAAGGCATGGCGGGTAAGTGCATTCTTAAGTCCGCCGTCGCTGAGCTATTGCCTGAGGTAATCATGGGCCGCAAAAAGATGGGTTTTCCAACGCCTTGGGAATATTGGCTGAAGGGGCCGCAGTTGGAGGTTTTGGAGCAGCTCTTGTTGGAGCCTCGAACTCTCGAGCGAAGTTTCTTCCGGCAGGGGATTCTGCAGCGTCTTTTTGCCGAACACCGTTCTGGGGCTCGCGACCATGGGAATCGCATCTGGCGCTTGCTGAATTTGGAGTTGTGGTTGCGCGTCTGCGTGGACGGCGACACTGGTGCTGCTTTCGTCGCTCAGACCAGCGCTGTTACACATGAATGAATCAAGCAGAGCTTTCCAACTCTCAGAATTCGGCGAGACCTTGGGGCCCTCTGTCGAACCCTGTTTTGCAGGCCGCGGCGACCGTGCATTCCTCTTTCATGATGAGAAGGTAGAGGAGAACGTGCGCTACGTGGGTTTGAAAAGGTTTCTCCAACCGATATGAAGGATCTGATCAAGAGAACAATAGTGGGGAGCGGTCTGCTGCAGGCGGCGGGACGGTTGCGGGGCCCGAGTGCCGCCATTCTTATGTATCACTCCGTCATGGAGGATCCAGGCTCGCACGAGGCCTATCTGGGAGAGATCATTCTTTCTCAGAAAGCCTTTCGGCAACAGATCGAATTACTCGCGCGGCGATTCCGTCCCACGAGCCTCGACCAAGTCGAGCAATTCATAAATGGGAAGGCGGAGATTCCTGATCGCGCCGTCGTGGTTACGTTTGACGACGGATACACAGACAACTATGAGATCGCTGCGCCAGTCTTGAACGAACTAGGGGTGCCGGCAACATTTTATGCGACGGTGGAGTGCGTGGATCGCAGGATGCTGCCTTGGCCGGCGCGGTTACGATTTTGTTTTCGTAACACGAAACAGAAAAGATGGGCCGATTCTTCCGGCAAAGTTTGGCCGCTCTCCAACAAGCACGAGCGGGAAAGCGCTTTCTTGCGTTCTTGCGACGAATGTTGCCAGCTGACTGGTGCGGTCCAGGAGAAGTATGTCGCCAGCGTGGCCAACGAACTTGATAACCAGGTACCTGCCGATTCGGGAGCCTTGATGATGAACTACGACCAGATGCGGGCGTTAGTAAGGCAGGGGCACATCGTTGGTTCCCACACTCTGACACACCCCAACATGGCGTATGTAAATTCGGATGTCGCGCGGCATGAGATGATTGAGTCGAAGCGGCGCCTGGAGCAAGAACTCGGAACGCCAGTGCTGCATTTTGCCTATCCATGTCCAGCGTTATCTCCACACTGGACGGAGGGAACGGTTGCTACCAGCCGCGAGATCGGCTATGCAACCGCCGTGACTACAAATGGAGGACTGGCCCGCCAAGGTGACGACGCGTTGCGACTGAAACGCATTGGCTCCAGGGAAACGGTAGAAGCGCTGCAATGGAGCCTGGAATGTGCTTTCGCTGGGCACCTAAGATAACTTAACCGGGCCAGAGGTGGCGGAGGCAGGACGGGGAGCCTTGACTCCGCCGACGAACGCTGCATTTCTGGCGCCACCATACCGGCGATAATCCTACTCGCTATTGCACTCCTGCAATGTTCGCGCTCAGTGTGGGGACGTCTGCGCCCAGAGAGGTTTGGTCTGGAATCCCCAATTGAGCATACGGGCTGGATGGGAGCAGTTGGTAGTTCCCGGCAATCCCCTTGTTGAAATTTGTGAATCCGAGCGCAGTTTCTCCACTGGCAAAGAAATTTCCTCCCGGCCAAGGGCCTTGACTGCTCGGATAGCCAACGATGGCATTATTGGTGACCGAATACGAGCTCCAGCATTGATTGAATGTAGTTAAGGGTTGTCCGGACTTCGCACAAGCGCCCCTAGCACCGCCCATAGACCAGACGGAAGACTCACCTGCTATCGCAATGTTGTTGGTGAATACAATGTTGAAGGGGAGCAAGCGGTTACGCTCGTCCGCGCCGATAATCAGCAGGGTCTTTCGGGGATCGGTGAGCACGGTTACATGATTGATCGAGACATTGTTCAACGGTGTATTCACGATGAAACCGCTCGTAATCTGGAAGCCAATTCCGTCGCCGTTGTAAGCAGAGGCGCTCATATCGTCCACGGTCACATCATGAATACTAATGCGCTCACTAGCTAGAGAGTCTACGGTCTGACCATCTGGAAACTGTTGTTGCGACGCGCAAATCTGAAACCCAGACCCAACGTGGCTGATTTTGTTAAAGCGGATGGTGACGTCGCGAACGGCTGCCCAGGAACCCCGTGGGGTAAGCACAATGCCCCATCCCACCTGAGTAAAGCCTCCCCAACTATGCTCCATCACGTTCCCTTCGAGCAGAACGCGCTCTGCATTCTTAATCTCGAACAGGTTCTTCGAGATAAACTTCGTGCCAATGAAATTCGGGCTTCCCGGCATCCAGGACAGCGGCTTGAACATGTGGTTCCTTCGGATTTCAATATCGGCAGGCACCGTGGAACCCCCCGCACCGCCAAAAAGTACGTTTTCCGCGGAAGCTTCCAGGAAGTTATTTACGATTTTGTAAGTGCCTGTAGGCAGAAGACTGTTGCCGCCAATGATGGCCTGGGCGTCCGTGCATGAACCAGTCACTGCTATGCAATGAAAATCGTTGAGATATGAGTCGATCACGGCGACGTTGGTGCTATCTCCCAGGTAGACTCCGCGAGTCGTCTCATCCAGCGCCGTGCCATGGATCCAAAGCCGATCAAAGATCAGGTGATCAGCTGTCCCAAGCATTTTGACGAGACCGTAGACAGACCCCGTACCGCGCTGACGAGTGATCTCCAGCCCGATGACTCGATAATAGTTGGCTCCGGGAGCCGCGGAAATGGCACCAGCGCCGTCTGCGATCTGGATTTTAGATAATACATTTTGCGGGGCTGAGCAACTGTAAGTCGGCCTGGCGGGCAGCGACGAAATTCCTGCGTAGCAGGGAGTGATCCGGGTGCCCTCGGGGGGCAAACTGCTATCGGCTGCGCTGGTACGGAGAGTGATCCAGTGCTGGGCGTCGCAATTCTTTGCGGGGAGAGTTACTGGCCCCTTAAAGGTCGCCCCAGCTTGCAGTAGGATCACATCGCCGCATGAGGCATTCTCCAGCGCGGCATTGACATTCCCGCCCGCCGGCACCACTACCTTGTTGCCGCCCGACGGTGTGCTCGAAAGAGCGGTATAGATACACCTTTGCGGCAAGTTAGCCGGACCATCAGTCGATCCAAAATGCGGCTGATCACCAGAGCTGCAGTAACGATTGTCGGCACCGGTGGGTACCGAAGGGGGCTGAGGCTGATGCGTAGGCGGCGGCGTTGACGCTGCCGGAGTAATTGTAATCGTGGCTGTTGCTTCTGTGCTTGGATCGGCCACACTCGTTGCCTTCACAACTGCAATTTGAGTCGCTGTCACCGAAGGCGCGGTGAAAAGTCCAGAACGCGAAATTTTCCCGAGAGTCGCTGTCCATTCGACAGCCGTGTCGCTAGTGCCGCGAAAGCTCGAGGTAAATTGTTCGGTCCGCCCAGAGTGTAGAGTTGTGAAGGCGGGCGAAAGCGTGAGGTTCACAGTGGGAAATCGCCTTTGTGAACGTGCGACGGCTAGCGAGAGCTCAGCTTCCCCTCTCTTTCTCGCGAGGTCAGTTACAGAGACCACGAACGAGTACCTGCGAGCGGTAGTGGGCCGCCCCGAAATCAATCCGGTCTCTGCGTTCAAGGCAAGGCCAGCCGGTAAAGTCCCGCCGGAGATGGAGAATCGATATGGAGCCGTGCCCCCGGTCACCGCAAGGGTGGCATTGTATGGACTTTCCAGGGTTGCGGAAGGCAAGCCGTTCGATATCGAAAGGGCATGCGGCGCCGAACCTGTTGATTGAGAGTTATTCGCCCCTTGTCCTAAAGGCGCACACGAAGCAGTGAGCACTGCCATCAGAAGAACGATGGCAAACGTCGCGTGTTGCGCTCTTAAACGACAGAAAACAAGGGCTAGCCGTCTGCAGTTTAGGGGGGTAGCTGTCATCAACGACACCTCGTTGTTGATTAATTGTCAGGATGTCTGGCGAGTCCTAAGGCGACTCTAAGACTGCGCTGCGAGAGGCGATAGATAACTAAGGGGAGTTGGTCTATTGGCGCAGTTACGGCGGACGGCGCTGTACGGAATCGGACCGCGGAAAACTTTGGTACTTACTTCACAACGAGGAGCGAGGGGCGATTCGCTGTGGGCTTTGGAGCACCGGGGAGAGCCTCAGTCATGTCAAGTGGTCACTAGCTGGTAACATCCAACAATTTTGCAACAAAAAGTTGCTAGAGCTCGGCAGCCGCCAACATAGCATCCAGATCGGCGAAAGCGAAAATGCTGCTGCAAACCGAAATAAGTGAAGCCCTGCTGAAGGGATTCCGTTTATCGGCTCGCTTGTTAAATTCCTGCGATCAAGCTCGAAGACCTGAGACGAGAGGAGTGGAATTCGTGAAGGGTTCGAACACTTGCGGCGAAATGGATATTAGTTTCGGTGCGGAGAGTCGCATTCGCTCGCGGCCGCGACCAGTCAGCGCACGCCCTCTATGGCGGCACGGACGGCGTCCATATCCGCTCCCGCATTTCTACCATCCGAAGCCTTGCCCGCGAAGCGGCTACTCGATGACAGGCGATAGTCTGGTTCGTCATTGGTAACTCGCTCAAATCCTACCGCGCTGATATCCTTCACCAGAAAATTTCCCTGAGGCCAAGCCCCTTGTCCGCCAGCGTAATCAACGATGACATTGTTCTTGACCTCGAAAGAGCTCCAGCAATTCTTAAACGTAGTTGCTGGTTGTCCTGACTTAGGGCAAGTGCCTCTTCCACTCGACCAGACAGAGTTTGTGCCTGCAGGAACAATATTGTCATTGAAGCTGATGGCAAATGGCAGACGCGGATTCTCTGCAGCTGCGCCCACCAGAATTAGAGATTTCACTCTCCCTCGAGTTGCAACGGTTACATGACTCACACGAACATTGTTTAGTGGCACATTTTTCGAGAACCCGCTGGAAATCTGGAAGACCATCCCGTCACCGTTGTAAGCGTCAGCATCGATGTCTTCCAAGAGGTCATCATGGATGCTCCAGCGCTGGGCCGCGAGCGAATCCTCTTTCGTTCCGTCTGACAAAGATGCCGCTAATTGCATGCCGGAACCGGTGTGACGAATCAGGTTCTTGCGGATAGTAACGTCTTGCACAGCTGCCCAAGCACCGCGCGGCGTGAGAAGGATGGCATACCCTACTTGGGTGAACCCACCCCATGAATTTTCCATGAGATTTCCCTCGACTAACACGCGTTCCGCATTCTTGAGCTCAAAAAGATTCTTGACGATGAATTTCTTGCCGACGAAATCAGGTCTACCAGGTTGCCAGCTGAGGGGCTTGAAGAGGTGGTTGCGGCGAACTTCGATGTCCGCGGGGATCTGCGATCCCGGTGCCCCGCCGAACAGCACGTTTTCCGCCGCCGCCTCGAGATAATTGTTCACAATCTTGTAGACGCCCGCAGGAACCGTACTGTTCCCGCCAATGATGGCCTGCGAGTCCAGGCATGCGCCTGTTATTGCGATGCAGTGGAAATCGCTGAAGTATGAATCAACGATTCCAACATAGCTGCTGCCGCCCAGGTTGATCCCGCGCACGCTTTCATCCAGCGGTGTTCCATGGATCCAGGAGCGATCAATCACGACGTGGTCAGCACTACCTTCGAAACGAATTAAGGCATATACCGTGCCCGTGCCAGCGGTTCTGGTCACTTCCAGTCCGATGATCCGGTAGTGATTGGCACCCGGAGCTACGCTGATGGCACCGGCACCAGCCTTGAGTTCTATCCGTGCCATGGAATTTTTCGGTGTCGGGCAGTTGTAGGTGGGCCGGGCAGGGAGGGATGTACTTCCGGCATAGCACGGAGTGAGACGGGTACCCTCAGGCGGCAACTCGGATTCGGCGCTGGTACGGATGGTGATCCAGTGCGCTGCATCGCACGGCTTTGCGGGCAAGTTGAAAGGAGCAAAAGTCTGGCCCGCGCTCAAGACCAGCGTATCGCCGCACGAGGCCGACTGCAGGGCCGCTGCGACACCTTTGGGGTCGGAGACCTTAATCTGTTTGCCGGGCGACGGTGAGGAACTGAGAGCTGTGTTGATACAGCGGTTTGGCAACGCGGCAGGACCGTCGCTGCTGCTACCGAAATCGGCGGTGTCGCCGGGGCGGCAATATCGATTATCGGCCTGCGCCACGGCTGTAGAACCGATCATCAGCAGGGTGAGGAACAATAAGTTCTTGATCACTCCGGCTGGAAGATGGGTCCGAACTTTCATGGCATGCAGCTGTTTTCAAAAACAAGAGTTTCGCGAGCCGTCTTTTTTAGACTAACAAAAAATTCATTTCGAGGACAGAAATGGAATCCCAATTTGAGATCTTACATTGGAACTGGATTGTACATTGTGAAATATCGATCGAGTCAGATTGCAAACGCAGGTTCGCAGTTGGCGAGCGCAAAATCGGGTGGTCTCGAGATCCCCGAGATAAGGATCTGGAATCTCGCGGTACTGCCACGGACCTTCCGAATACGCGCTGAGCATGTAGATTTTTTCTCGGGACTCCGGATAGAGCGCCAGGAGTTCGGCTTTGTTTTGAAAATCCATGGCCAAAACACAATCCGCCTCGTCCATCATTTTTTGAGTCAATGGTTTGGCCCGGTGCTCAGCCAGCGAGATGCCCAGATCGGCGGAACTCTCTTGCGCCCAGATATGGGCCTCGCGTCCCGGGCAGGCGTGCATGCCGGCCGAAGTGACGTTAACTTGCTGCTCCACTCCCATTTGTTGCAATGTCTGCCTCATGAGGAACTCCGCCATCGCGCTTCGCATGATGTTGCCGTGGCAGACGAAAACAAAAGCGCGGGCCGACTGTGGGACCAGACGCTTGTTGCTGGTCCTGAGTCGGAGCACGTCCAGCAAGCATAAACGAGCATAGATTCGACCTGCTTTTGGGCCCAGACGGCAGGCGATATCCCGCTTTGTGAGCAGGAGATCCGGCACGAATTTCCTGAGCAAATCTTTTGATGCACGGCTGATGGTTTTCGCGGTCTCGCGTATCACGAGATCTCTCCATGGGAAACCATCGTGGGGCCAACCGTCCCAGAAGCCAATTCGTATCCTAAGCTCTGCATCAAGCCGCCCCATGCGGATTCAATTGCGGCTAGTGATTCGGGAGGAAGTTGCGACTTCCATCCACCGCTGATGGCCGAGCGCACAAAGGGCTTATCACTGCGCGTTCCCTTCGTCAGAACCCATTGGCCCGCTTCCTGCTTTTCCAGTGCGCGCATTCTTTCTGGGGAACTCAGTTCAATGGTTCGCTTTAACGCTTCCGGTCTGGCATCGATGGCCCGGAAGGAGCAGCCTTCGAGAAAAGCGGCAACCTCGGCCAGCACGGTGGCAGGATCCCGCTTCATGTCTTCATAGCGGAGCAGCAGAAACCCCGGCGTCCCTTGGCGTAGTGCCGTCCAACTCAGCACGTTGTCCCTCCAGGAACCGAAGATACGGTCAAACTCGCCCGCAATGAAGCGTGGGACGAAACTGGAGATGGGGTAGTCGTCGGGAATATTTCCCGCTTTTACATTGTGGTGATAAAAAGAGATCGCCACATCACGCGGATCGCGCACGATGTAAATCACATGCGGATAGTGCGGCTGAAAAGACTCATGACTTTTCAGCAGACGCGGACGCTGCAGGGCGCGCATGAAGCGGTCGGGGTTGAAATAGATTTCCGGGATTCTGGATTCGATATTCAAGAACGTGACGGGATCGTTCTGCCAAAGTAAGTTGCCCAGGAGAAAGCGAGTCCAAGTATTGCCGGATCTGGGATAGGAAACCAGAAAAACGTCATCTGGAAATACGGTTACTCCCCGGCCGGCAATCTGCCGACCGGTAAGAACGCGGCCCGTTGTCAGCAGCGCACCCACCGCTCTTCGGATGATTTCGTGCAGCGATGCCATCAGTCCTCAGCTTTTCCCCAGGTCGCCATTTCCGTCCACAAGCAGTTCGTAGCCGAGGTTCTTCATGGTCGCACCCCAGGCCTGTTCGATAGTCCTGACCAATGGAGCAGAGAGTTCGCTCCGCCAGCCGCCAGATTTGGCTTGGCGAACAAAAGCGATGTCCTGACGAGTGCCTCGAGTCAGCCTCCATTCAGAGGAGTGCTTCTCTTCCAGATTCCGCATCCGCGCAGCCGAACTCAAGTCAACAGCTCGCGCTACCTGTCCCGGCACGCCATCCGCATGCAGGACACATGCAATCCTGGCTAACTCCTGCTCCGGGTTCGCCAATAGATCTTCATACCTCAGGAACAGAGACTCGGCATGACTTTTTCGAGTCGCATGCCAGCTCAAGACATGCTCTTCCCAGGAGCCACAATAGTCGAAGAATTCACCGGCCACAAATTTCGGGATGAACTCTTCCAGGGCGTACCCTTGGGGAATAGTCTTTCTTTTCATGATGTAGTAGTAGAGAGAAACGGCGACATCTCTCGGGTCGCGAACAACGTAAATAGTTCGCTTGTATCGAGGGTCAAAGTACTCATGGCTCTTCAGGATGCGTGGCCTGGCCCGAGCAAGCAACTGCTGATCGGAAAAGAAATAAATTTCTGGCACGCGCGACTCAACATTGGCAAACGTTATCGGGTTGTCCGGGTCGAGTAAATTGCCTACCAAAAATCGTATCCAAGTATTGCCAGATCTGGGATAGGAAACAATGAAAACATCATCAGGAAAAACAGTGAGCCGCCTGCCCGCTGGATTTTTTCCCAAGAGAGCCCGGATCCCATATTGGAAGCGATTCCAGATCATCGGCACAGGGTCAACTCCTGACGTGACGACGCAATATCACTGGCCAGGTTATCGATGCATTTCGACAATACGGAGTAGCATCGGCGTGTCGTGTCTATGTCCCCGAAATATGGGTCTGGTATTTCCTGATTCCTCCCTTTGGCTTCGGCGTAACTACCAAGCAGGAAAATCTTGTGCTTCGCGGCTGGATATGCGGTCTCCAGTTCGGCGAGATTCTCGAAGTCCATGGCAAAAATCGCGTCGGAGCTGCTAATCAGTTCCGGTGTTACCAGTTGTGCCCGGTGCTGATCTAGCGGGAGGGCAAGTTCCTGTGAGACCGCGATCGCCCAAGCGTGAGCTTCGCGTCCAGGCGAGGCATGCAAACCCGCGGATCGAACCACTGGGCTACATATCCCGCGGCTGAGGAGAGCTTGCTTCAGCATGGCTTCGGCCATTGGGCTGCGCATCATGTTGCCATAGCAAACAAACAAAAAGGATTGGGCATTTGCAAGAGCGGGGCGACCATTCTGAGAACTCAAGTGGAGCATATCGTGAATTCGAAGCCTGATGTACGCAGTGCGAATCTGACGTGGTAGCCTGAAGTAAATTGCAGCATATCTTTTCAGTTTACCTGGCACTAATCTTCGCAGGGCGGATCTGGAAGGCGCGGCCAGCAGAGACCAAACAGCTCTGGCCGTTTCCTCGAAAAACGGTCGCGGGTCCGACCACGACCAGACCGCTTCCTTGATCAAAGGAGAGAAGTCGGCCGGAGTCCGCATCAGGTCGCGCAGGAGTGAGGGCCTGGGGCCGGGTCGCCCAGTATTGCGGAACAGAAAGCTTTGCAAGCGATCTACGTAACCGGGGCTCCAGCGCCAGCGCATGCCGACGGAATACCGGGGCGGTACCGTTGGGCGCTCGCCGTGGAGTACTTGCCAGTAGTACAGAGGGAAATCGACTCCGGCGACGATGGGAAATGAAACGGATCCCCAGAAGCGGCCATTCACTTCCATCAGTGCGGACGTTCCTGTTTCCCGGTCAGACCGGAACTCGACCATCGCCACGCCTTCCCACTCGAGTGCCCGCAGCAATGCCATGGAGGACGCAAATAGCTCGGGGTCAGGCTCTTCTGCGACGGCGAGAATCGCAACGCCGCCACTAACGGGCGCTTCTTTCAAACGGCGATGCTGAAATCGTGCGATGCATTCTCCCCTCTGTATCAATATTTCGATGCCAACACCGACCCCGGGGCAGTATTCCTGCAACATGACTGGACCCCAGGCATTGGCGGTCAGCGCCTTTGACAACTCCTGCAGAGTGTGGAAATAGAAAATTTTGAATGCGGCCGCACCCTTTTTTGCCGGCTTGGCGACAACCGGAAATCGCAGTTGCGGAGCCACTGAGTCGAGTTGATCAGCTGTGATCGTGCAGGTGAATGGCACCCTGATGCCGACTTTCTGCGCTGCTTCCAGGGTGAGTGATTTGTTCAGGACTCGCTCTACCACTGCGGGAGGTGGACAGCCGACGTGCACCGTTGGACTTAGTTCGTGATACAGATCTCTGAGAGCTGCGAGCGGGGGATCGCCCGCCGGCAGGATCGTATCGAACTGTCTTTCTCGCACCAGTTCGAGCAATGCCCGGGTAAATACGGCGGGGTCCGGCTGTCGCTGGGGAAGCCGGTGAAAACCACAGATGGCGCGGGAATGAATGTCCCGGTCTTCGGGCTGAAACGAGGCTATATCAACCGGGATGCCATAGCGCTGCAATGAGCGCGCCATGGGTACACTAACCCGTGGAGATGCGCCGAGGATCAGGGTGGGACGACGTTTGGGCTGCTCGCTCATGAAATGAAGTACTGCAAAGGACGACTATGCTACGCCTCCTCCCGATAGGTCTCCACCAGGGCAAGCGATACTTCATCATCCTGATTGGCGCCGAAGTCTCCCACATCCCAGGCTCGGTGGCTCCAGAATGCCCACCCCAGTCCGATGGCGTAAACCACGCCCGCAATCCCAACTTGTACCAGAAACTCGCGCAGATGATGCGGAACGAACCAGCGCCGCATGAGCAAAAGGACCGCAATCATCGGGCCGCACAGGCAAATGGGCAGAACGAACGCGCGCTTGAGGTAGGTGAACACTTGGATTCCGAGCAAGCGGCAGAGATGAACCGGGATAAAGAGGACTTGCGTGCAGACGAGGGGAATGGCAGTTCCGATAGCATCTCCAACGATGCCGTAGCGCCGCACAAGAATTATGCTGAGGATCAGATTCGCGATCCCTTCCGCCATTACCACCCAAGCTAGAGTCTTGTGCTTGGCCAGACCCCACAGGGTGCGTCCAGCGACAGACTGAGCCAACATCAGCGTGGTGGGAAACAGCAAAATCAGCAATACCGGATAGCTCGCCGCAACGTATTTCGGACCCACCCATGCTTCGATCACCGACTTCCCCAGGATGCTCAGAATGGCAGCAATCGGGAGAATAATAAAGGCGCAGGCGCGGTTCCCAAGCACGAAGATCTTTCGCAGACCATCCAGATCCCCTTGGGCCTGGGACTGGCTGGACATCGGTATGACAAGCTGAGAAAGGCTGCTCACCGCTTCCGAGGCATAGTCGACCAGACGAGAGCCGATAGTGAAATATGTTACGGCGGCAGCCGACACAAACGTTCCTATCACGACAGCATCGGTCTTGAAGCGCAGGCGTCCTGCCAAAATGATGACGAATGTTGTGCCGCTGTAGCTCGCAATCGTGCGGAAACTGGCCCGGCTTACGTATTGGGATCCGAAGCGCAGCGGCAGAAGTCGAAATACCACAGCGGCGTTGACCAACCCGGCGAGCAGCGGCAGGCTGGTCGTAATCACCGCCAGGGTCACCAGCCCATGTCCGTGTGTCAGTGCAATGACAATGAGCAGAGCGCGGATGAGAGTCGAGCACGCGCTAGTGAGATTCAGGAGATAGAAGCGCTGCAACCCCTCCAAAATGCCGCTGAAGACACCAATTGGAAATCCTGCGGAAACCGAGGCGCCCACTATGAAGAGCAGCCAACGCGCTGTGGGCACAAAATCGAGTGGGATCTTGGGGAAAATCGACTGTACGTAGTAGGTGGCGAGCAGCGTGATGCCCAGGGCTGAAATTCCGATGGCGGTATAGCCGAGCATAGCCGTATTTACCAATCGGTTCAGTTCGGCGTGGTCCTCGGTAGCGGAAAACTTGGCGACGTAGCGAACAATGGAAGAACGAATGCCGAGGTCGAACAACCCGTAATAGCCGGTAACCGAAAAGATCAAGATCCAGAGTCCGAATGCGTCGTCCCCAAGGCGATGAAGGATGAAAGGGGAGAGAAAGATTCCGACCACAACATTCAAGCCCAGAGCGAACCAGGTCGATCCGACGTTTCTCAAGATTTGGCGTTTATCGAACTTCATGAACCTTGCCGAAACTGCTGAACCGAGACGGCGGATAAAACCGGCTGCGATTCGGTCGACTGCTCTGGCTTGAGAATGCGCCGGCTGACTCGCGATATGCACTCTGCAAGTTCAACTCCGAATTGGCGGACGTGCGGCTCTCGCAGAATCTCCTTGTGATGAAAGTCAATCTCGTGGATCTCGACTCCACTCTCGGATCTACGGCCCCACCCCATCTCCGGATCATTGATGTAATAGAACTGCTGTTTGGGCCGCTTGAAGAGCACGACGGGAGCCCGAAATCGAGGGGGAGTGAAGTTTTTCGGCCAGTAACGTTCTTGCCAATCCGTGCGTGCTGGTTGTCGGCCACTCGCGACCAGCACTTTCTTTTCCGCGACTCGCCGGTAGCTGGCAAGCCGTTCAGCGAGGCTCATTCTATTGATGTTCTGCAAACGCTGCCGATAATAATCAATTCTCCATAACCAACGCCTTTGGCTATGCTGCATCACCCAAGTATCGAAAATAGCGAACAGGGCAACTTCCTCGCCTTCACTTTCGAGGCTCAGAACAATCTGCTCGGAGATATGGGTTCCGTCGCACAGGCCGCCCAGACAGTACGGGCCGTGAGGCCGCACCGAGCGGATGGCTGCAACGTATTCCCTCGTGAGAGTCTGAAGTTCTTCTTGCGTAGGTGGCCGCGAGCCGTCGAGGACTGGAGCGTGACCCTGAATTTTATAGACGGTCTGTTCTGGGCCCATGTGCCGCGCCAGCATTGCGTACCCGATCGATTCTTCGCCAGGCGGCACGATCGCAAAGAAGGGAAGACGGCTGCCATCGCCTGCCTGGATATTCAGGGCAATGGGTTCGGTGCTCGCGTGTCCGTCGTCAGCGAGAAATTTCGCGAGGGCTTCGACAGTAGCGCCTCGGAACAGTGCAGACAGTGGCGCCTGCTTGCCGAGTTGCTCATGGACTTGGGCGAGCAGGCGTCCGGCCAGTAAGGAATGTCCCCCGAGATCGAAGAAGTTATCAGTGACTCCGACCGAGGGGACTTTCAATACAGACGCGAACAAGGCCGCCAACTTCGCTTCAAGTTCGTTGCGCGGCGGAACCATTGTTTGTACACCACGTTCGAGCGGTGGCGCCGGCAGCGCTTTGCGATCGAGCTTGCCGTTCGTGGTCATGGGGAACTTTTCCAGCGAGACGAAGTGTGAAGGCATCATGTATTCCGGCAGCTTCTCTCGTAGTGAGCGCTTGAGGTCTTCAGTGTGCAGTTCCCGCTGGGCCGGAATGAGATACGCGACGAGCCTCTTATCTCCCTGTGTGTCCTCTCGCACCATTACCGCCGCCTGCCGGACTCCAGGGCACTCACTCAGCACGGCTTCAATCTCACCCAATTCGATGCGGAAGCCGCGCACCTTCACTTGGAAATCCATCCGGCCCAAGTATTCGATGTTGCCGTCGGCCCGCCAGCGACACAGATCTCCAGTTCTGTACATGCGCGCAGTTTCGTCCCCTCCGAACGGATCTGGTGTGAACCGTTCGGCGGTCAGTTCTGGGCGATTTAAATACCCTCGCGCAACTCCATCCCCTGCAATGAAGAGTTCACCGGGTACCCCAATGGGAACCGGTTTCAAATTGCTGTCCAGCAGATACACCCTAGTATTTGCTATTGGTCTGCCAATAGGTGTCGGATTCTCCGCAGAGCTTACTTCGTAGAGCGTGGACCAAATTGTCGTCTCTGTGGGACCGTACATATTCCATAGGGACGAACAGCATGGGATCAGCTGTTTGGCCAAATCGGCAGGCATCTGCTCCCCGCCGCAGAGAATTTTCATTCCCTTGCGTCCAGCCCAGCCTCTCTCGAATAACATGCGCCAAGTCGCCGGCGTCGCTTGCATAACGGTTGCGCCGCTCGTTTCGAGGAGTCGCCCCAAGGCTCGCCCATCTACTGCTACTTCTCGATCAGCAATGACAACTCGCGCGCCCCTGACGAGTGGCAGAAAGAGCTCCAGCCCAGCAATATCAAACGACAGTGTTGTCACCGCCACTAGCACGTCGTCAGCGACCAAGCCTGGCTCCCGTGCCATTGACTCCAGGAAGTTAACCACCGCCCGATGCTCGATCTGCACCCCTTTCGGCCGTCCAGTCGATCCGGATGTGAAGATGACATAGGCGAGATCCCTCGCACTCGCTCTAGAATCCGGATTCTCGCTGCTCTGCAAAGCTATTTCCGGCGTGTCTAGGTAAACAGGCTTTGCCTGTTGAACCGGCAATACCGCGAGGAGATGGCGCTGCGCTAAGAGCACTCTTACATTCGAATCCTCCAGAATCTGGGCTAGACGCTCTCTGGGGAACGCTGGATCTAACGGAACATAGGCGGCCCCAGCTTTCAAGACGCCAAGCATCGCCACCGGCATGTCAACCGAGCGGTCGACGCAGATGCCTACTAAGTCACCGGGCACTACTCCGCGTTCTTGCAGGTACCCGGCTAGCTGATTGGCCCGGCTATTCAGTTCGTAATAGGTCAGGCGCTTGTCCCTGCATACGACGGCAATCGACCCTGGCGACCGATTTACCTGAACCTCGAACAGTTGGTGCACCGTCGCTTCGCTCGGGTAACCGACTGTAGTGTCGTTCCACTCCACGAGCAACTGCTGGCGCTCGTTTTCGCTAAGCAGCGGCAATCGCGAAATCTTGCTGCTAGGGTTCTCTGCACCTGCGGCCAGCAGACTCTGGAAGTGGCCCATCATGCGTCCGATCGTCGCGGCATCGAAAAGATCGGTGTTGTAGCCGAACGTGACATCCAGTCCGTTCTCCTTCAACGAGAATTCCACCGAGAGGTCGAATTCCTCTGCCGGGTTCTCAAACTCAAGCAGACTAACGTCCGGCTGCGTTGGCGCGCGCCCCGCAAAAGCCGAGTCTTTCATGGTGAAAATAACCTGGAAGAGCGGGTGACGACTCATGTCGCGATCAAGCCGTAGTTGCTTCAACAGGGTTTCAAAGGGAACCTCCTGGTGCGAGAATGCAGCCTGGCTCGATTGGTGAACGCGCTCCACAAAATCGGCGAAACATGGCTCTCCGGAAGCATCAATCCGCAACGCCAGCATGTTCTCCAGCGGACCAATGATGCTCTCGAGCTCAGGCCGACCTCGGCCGGAAACGCGGGTTCCCACAATCAGATCTTCTTGTCTCGAATATCGCGATAAGAGAACGCTGAAAGCGGCCAGCAGGGTGCTAAAAAGAGTGGCACCATGGCTCTGGCTCAGGGTGTGAAGTCGTTCCAGCAACGACGGATCAATTGACATTCGCTGATTGTCGCCGCGGAAAGTCTGAAGTGGTGGTCGCTGCCGATCGGCAGGCAGGTCAATGCTGGATGGAGCGCCTTCCAGGTATTGTTTCCAGAAAGCGAGATCCGTGGATGAAGGCACTACATCCCGTGCTGCAGCCTCGTGGCACTGCGCAGGCAGCTGGGGCACTGCATGCGATTTTTCGCTGCTCTGGGCTTGATAGAGCGAGTTCACTTCAGTCAGGAGAAGTTGGAGCGACGCTTCATCGCACACGATGCGATGGCAGATGACCAGCAAAACGTGTTCCGCATCAGCGAGGTGAAAGAGTACGGCTCGTAGTAGAGGGCCTGAGCTGAGCTCAAATGGATTCTGTATCTCCTGTCGTGCGAGACGAAGTACCTCCGCTTCACGCTCCAGCGGTGCGCAGTGGACCAGGGAGACAGTATTCAGCGCAATCCTCGCAGACGGAAGCACAACCTGTTCAGGCGCTCCCTCCATTACGCGAAATTCAGTTCGCAGGATCTCATGCCGCTGCACGACTGTGTCCAATGCGGCCTGGACCGCTCCTTGAGGAACAAGACCGGTCAGGCGCAACCCGCACGGCACGTTCTGGGCGGGGTTGCGAGGATGCAGTTGGTCCAGCACCCAGAGACGTTCCTGCGTACTGGACAGAGGGATACCGCGCGGCGAATCCTGGCTGTCTTTTTGAGCGTTTTGCTGGGTCTGTGCAAGATTCGGACGGCTTTTTAAGTAAGCGATCAGTTCTTTGTTCAGATTGGGGCCACACCCAATCAGCCCGGGAATGAGGGGGTTTTTTTGGTTGCAACGCAGTTCGCGGTTATCCGGGGTAGTGACAATGCCTCCTGCGCTGAGTACCAGGGCTGCGCCGGCGGCCACGTCCCACTCATGCTTCGGAGTCAGGGTGAACGTTAAGTCCGCACGACCGACTGCAACCAATCCCAATTTATAGGCAACCGAGCCCATGGCGCGGATCTCAAACGGACCACCTTCAAACTGCTTCCATTCACCACGTTTGACCTCACTCCGGCTGGCCAAAACCAGCGATCCTTGCAGGGCTGTTCTCTGGCTGCAGCGGGCCGGCTTACCGTTGTACCAGACTCCAGAATCTATGGCCCCGAGCATCATTTCATCGGTCGCGGGATTATAAATGCCGCCTGCAACAGGCCGGCCATGTTCGACGAATCCGATGGAAACACAGAATTCCGGAATCCCGGCGACGAATTCACGAGTACCGTCGAGTGGATCCACGATCCACACACAACTTTTGCTGAGCCGGGACTCATCATCCACACTCTCTTCTGAGAGCCACCCCTCACCTTCGCGCAGCAAATGTTTACGTAGCACTTCGTCGATCGCGCGATCGGCCTCAGTCACCGGATCGTGTCCCGTCTTGTATTCCGCTTCGACTTCGCCCAGGCGAAAACGGCCGAAGACTACGCGGGCAGCATCCAGCGCGGCCTCAATGCGCTTAAGAATGTCGGCGTAAGCAGAGGAACTCATGGTTGTTCGCTTGATTTCATGCCAACATGCGGGTTTTAACAGCAAGGTGCGGAAGGTGTGGAGGATTCGGCGCCGGCAGAGCGTGGGAATATGCGTAAAGGTCCCAAGTTCGACGATTTTGCCTTACGTGCATGTAAATTCAGTGCCTCGCAGCAGATCCTAAGCCTGATTGTCAGATGCGGTTGGCGAGACGACATACCAATGAAACCCTGTACCCATTGTGGATCGAGAATCATGTGGTCTCAGTTTATACGAAAGTGTCCGTATGGCCCTCAGCACGCAAGTCACGTGCCGGAGCGAATTTTCCGATCCATAGCTAAGTACATGAAAACACATGAAATAGCTTACCGTTTCGTCTGTGTTGCTAGTCCTGACTAGGCTATATGTGCAAGCCATTGCTCTCGAGGGAAAGATTCGTCCAATGGCGTCCTTAAAAGCCAACGAATATGCCGGGCGGTATGGAAGAAAGAAAGAGAGATTCTGCTCCCAGAACTGAAACGTAGGCTCCGGTTGGAGGCCACTTAAAAATGTGATCTCAACCGTGTAAAGCGGAGCCGAGAAGTTATGTCTGATCCTGGGAAGAGAAGACTGCGGCGGTCTCTGTCCCACCGAGTTTCGGGGACGTGGTGAGTTCGTATCCGAATTTCTGCATGGTTGCTCCCCATGCCTGCTCGATCTTGCGCACCGAAGTCTCGGACAGCGCGCTTTGCCAGTTGCCCGACTTCGCCGCTCTCACGAAAGGCTTATCCTTCCGAGTGCCTTTAGTCGAAACCCATCCCGTCTGGCTCTTCTCCAAGGCGCGCATCCGGTCCGCCGAACTAAGTTCCACAGCTCGCGCCAGTGTCTCCGGACTGGGATTGATTTTGAGCAAGGGAGTGATCTTCTTCAACTCCGCTACGGGGTCGCGCAACATATCTTCGTACCGGACAAAACAGAAGTCTTCGGTTTCCCCGCGCATTTTCACCCAGCTCAAAACGTGATTTTCCCAGCTGCCAAAGAGGTCCACGCTGGGCCAGATTTTTGCACTCACAAAGCGATCAACAAACTCATCCAGCGTGACCTCATCCGTGAATCTGCGGACCTTAAGGTTGTAATGATAGAAGGAAACCGCCACGTCCCGGGGATCGCGGACGATGTAGATAACGCGAGGATAGCGGGGATCGTAGACGTCATGGCTCTTGAGAATTCGCGGAAGGCGACGCAACACCCGGTTGGGAAAAGTATAAATTGAGGGTACACGGAACTCTAAGTTGGCGAATGTTACCGGTTCATTAGGGCTCATCACGTTCCCGATCAGGAACCTTGCCCAGGTATTTCCTGACCGCGGGTAGGAAACTAGAAAGATGTCGTCATCAAACACTTGAACCTTGTGCTCTGCCGTCGCTTTCCGCAGCGCTACTGCGGCAACCTCAACAAAATAGTCGCGTATGCGAGTTCTCAGTCTTCTGATCATGTGCGCAGGGCCTGGTACGATGCCTTGTTTACAATCTTGCCACAGTTTAGGGGGTCTTGCAGATTATCGGAAGGAATTCAGTTTAGAGAGGTTCTAGCCATTGCCCCAGCGGAAGAGAGTACTAGTGGCTCGAGCAGGGCGCATCGCCACTCATTAACTGTATGAAAACAAGTTTCAAACATCTCGATGTCAGGGGAAAGTCTTAAAACACACACGATGCGAATTGATAACGCGCTGCCCGGGGCCATGAAGAAATCCGGGCAGCGCGATGATCAGCTATCTTACTTTCGCTAAGGCCGCGGTCACGAGCGGCACATTTGCTCCCAGATCTTTGCCGTCGGTACCCGCACCCTTGTAAGGGCTTGTCGATTGCAGCACGTAATTGGCTAGGCTCCCGCCGTTATAGTTGAGTAACTCCACTGCCGACCCGGTCATCGGGAAAAAATTGGACGCTGGCCAGGTTGACGGTGGATAGCTCCCCGGTGACGCCAAGAGGGCGTTGTGGGAAAAGAGATAGCTAGCGAAGCACGCATTGAGCGTGATTAGAGGCGAATCGTGCGCCGCACAGTTGAGACTGCCATCTGTGCCCGTGGACCATACCGGATACTGTCCAGCATTAATAATGCTGTTGGCAACCACAAAGTTTCTCATTTTTGGATTTGCCGATAGCAGATTGCCAATGAGAAATGACGTTGCTTTAGGAAAAGCGGTGACGTGGTTGATCGTCACATCGTGCAGCAGTGGAGAACCTCTACGTGTTGCAACCTGAGCGAAGACATCTGGACCGTGGAATTTCGTTCCATCGATGTCATCAAAGATTACGTCGTGAATGCTGTAACGCCCGCCATCCAAAGGAATTTGACCAGTATCGGAAAGGCCGTTGGTGATCTGCATTCCCGCTGCCATGTGGCTGATGTAGTTGTAGCGTATCGTGACATCGGTCACTTGGCATATCGTGCATGTGCCGTTGGCCTTCGGCGTCAAGAGAATCGCGAATCCCACTTGCGAGAAGCCACCCCAGGTATTTTCCATGATGTTGCTGTCGAGCAGAACCCGTTTCGCATTTTTCAGCTCGAACAGATTCTTCACGATGAATGGACGTCCATTAGTTCCTCCCACGTATCCGGGCTGTCCTTTCATCCACGTAAGAGGCTTGAACATGTGATTGTGCGTGATCTCGATATCGGCGGGCGTCTGGGTAGCCGGGCCACCACCGAATAGGATATTTTCGCCGGATGCCTCCAGGAAATTATCGACGATCTTGTAGGGCCCCATGGGATGGGTGTTGATCCCCCCATTGATGGCTTGAGCGTCGGTGCAGGATCCCGTTAAAGAGACGCAATGGAAGTCTGTGAAGAAGGAATCTATGACGGCAACGTAGGTACTCCCTCCCAGTTGTACTCCGCGAACGGTTTCATCGTGGGCTGTGCCATGAAACCATATTCGGTCATAAATAATCTTGCTAGTAACCGTGCCGGGGGTCGGCGAGGCAAGTGCATAAACCAAACCAATGCCTGCATCCCTCGTCAGTTCCAGGCCGATGAGGCGGTAGTGATTGGCACCGGGAGCGAACACTACGGGGCCGCTTGCTTGGCCTCGATGCATCACGAGTCTGGCTAACACATTTTTGGTCGAACTGCAGTTGAAACCGGGCCTTCCTGGTAATGAAGAAACACCCGCGTAGCATGGCGTCAGCCGAGAGCCTTGCGGAGGCAGCAGTGAATTATCGCTACTGGTGCGAACGATGATCCAGTGAGAGTCATCACAGCTCTTGTTAGGAAATGTGAACGCTCCGGTAAAAGTGGCTCCCGCTTGTAAATGGATCGTGTCCCCACATCGAGCATTATTGAGAGCAGCCTGAAGATTGTCCCCGCTTTTCACCGAAATCGTAATGCCCGGAGCCGGGGTATTCGCCATTGCGGTTGGAATCAGGACCAGTGGCAATGTCGCGGGTCCGTCGGTCGAAGCGTACGAGGTCTGCGAAGCAGCACTCAGGCTGACGAGCAAAAGCAAGAGAATGAATCCTTGAAGCTTTAGGCTTTGCGTTGTCGTGCGAATCGAGTTGACAGCGAATTGCGTTGGAACAACCATGATTCACAACCTCGAAACCGAAATTGGAAGAACTTGTTTGAATCTGCGAGCACTCTAGAACTGGCAAACCGTTGGGCATAGATACCGCTTGACCAGAAACTACTGGAACACGTTAGTTCCACTTGCGGTGGTGATCACGATTTTCTGTGGATAATCGTATTCATCGCATCAGGTTGCACGTGAGCGAGGGATTTGTTTGCGCAGTTCACAAACGCGATGGATTGTGGAGCGAGTGATTTTGCTGAGTGTGGTGGATGCTTACGCGCCGGTCTGTTTGCCCCGGAAGTAGAACGAGGTTTGGAAAGGGCCGAGGGGAAAGAAAACGCACTGCGATTCCATTTTCCGCAGCCCGCTAGGTGTTAGCCTTAACAGTTATCCTGATATATCTTTGGCACGGTTAAACGAACAATCCTCAGCTCCAGGGAAACGGAAGAGAACGAGAGCCGTATTCCTCGCGGCTGTTATTGCTATGTTGATCGCTACTCTTTGGCCATTTGATCCCTTTGCACGGAACGGCGTCACCTGGTTGCAGGGAACGAGAGGCCTCAAATTCGAGAAGCCCGGAGTCGTGGTAAGCAGGGAGTATTTAAAGCCGGGCGAAACTACAGGATCGTACAGTGTAGAATTCCTGGTCCGGCCCGCCAGTTGGAAGTCAGGCACGATATTGGGCTTTTACAGCGATGCGCCTCCAACACAGCTCCTGATCGCGCAAAGTGGCGATCGCTTGATCGTGACCCACGATGTCGCCATGCAGTCTGGCAAAATTACAACAATGGAGTTTCATCTTAGCCATGTCCTTCTTCCTGGAAGACTCGCGCTCGTGACATTGTCGTCAGGGCCGGATGGCACAGCGGTGTATCTGGACGGCAAAACTGCCGTTTCCATTCCCTTGTTGAAGTTCTCGCGTAGTGAGCTGACCGGGCATATTGTCCTTGGGACTGCGCCGGCAAGCTATGAGCCATGGGAGGGAGAACTGCGGGGCCTCGCTATTTATTCGAAAGAATTGAAAATTGAAGATGCGCTGCGGCACTACGAAGAATGGACCGCACCGAGCGGATCTGACGAGGATGATGGCGCCATTGCTCATTACAGGTTCGCAGAGGCGGCGGGTAGCGAAATTCTTAGCGACGTACCTTCCGGCCCGCAGCTGGAAATACCAGCGATTTTCTCAGTTCCGCACAAACCCTTCTTGCGCTCTGCGAAAAAAGAATTCAAGGCGACCAGATCGTACGCAAAGGACGTGCTGTTGAATATTGCAGGGTTTGTTCCCCTGGGGTTGATTGCGTGTGCATATTTCTCGTGGACGAGAAGCCGCTGGAAGGCAATTCTTATTGCTATTAGCGCGTGCGGAGCTCTGAGTTTTTTGATTGAGGTACTGCAATACTACATCCCGCCACGATTCTCTGGAACCACCGACATCCTCACGAATACTCTGGGTGCTGCGGTCGGCGCTGCGCTGATTCGATCGGGTGCAGTCCGGCAGGCTTTGAAAGAAACAAAATTGATCCGCAGTAAAACAACCAGGTAGTCCGGGCATTGAGAGTCACCCTGGATGACACTACTCTCAACGGCTACATTGTGGGGCCGACCTCCTTCGTGTCATCGCATACGCCTGATATCGTTTGTGACTTCAATATCTGGGCCCAGGGGGTCCCTCCCGGCCCGTTCAATAGCGCGGGAGTGTTGAAATCAAAGAACTCGTTCATGTCTCGAGAGGCATCCTGCCAATAGGCATCACGGTCGGTCAGCGGGGGGACACCGAAGGTGTTTTCAATGTATGCCAGAATCGCAGTGTAATCGCGCGGGATATGCGACACAAAATTAGGCTTAACATATGGGGAGACAACAACGAGCGGCACCCGAAAGCCGGTTAGATTAAAAGTTCCCCCCACAGCGCTGGTAGCACAATATCTGGCGGAGCCGTTATTCGGGTCGGGACATTGACCGGGTCCGTAAGAGTCGGGCAAAGGAACCGAAACAGGCGGCACGTGATCATAAAGTCCGCCGCCCTCGTCGTACGTCAGAATGAAGATCGAGTCCTTCCACGCGTCACTCGCCATGAGCGCGGAAATGATCGATTGGACGTAAGCGGCGCCTCGCTGAAGGTCAACGCTGGGATTGGGATGCTCATCTGTGTTGCTCGCCCCGGCTCCACTGTCAATAAAAATTACCTCCGGCAGCACTTTGTCGGGATCGCAGGGGCCAGAGCTACAGGTCCCGGCTAGCCGATTCATTAAATCGCTTACCGGAAAGGTCTTCGGCTGGATCGCGGGATCCTGGAAATCCGCAAAATTGGACAGGAAAATTGAGTCTTTGTAGTAATAAATCCAGCTGACATTGGCCGTATTCATCGCCCGAAAGAGGGTTGGTGCGGCGTACAAAGGATGGCCTCCGCCGTCGGGGAACTGATGTCCAAACGAGGTTGCCGCCATCAGAAACAAGCGGTTGGGAACTGTATTACCCAGAACGGGAGAGTACCAGGTATCGCTCGTCCCGAAGAACGTCGCCAGATCGTAATAAAAAGGGAGATCCTGCTCATTGTAATAGCCCATCGCCCTCGTGCCATTGGGATCAATGGTGTTGCTGGCGATGGTCGCGCTATCCAAGAAGCCCGACATCGCAAAAGAGCTTGAAGTGAAATTCGTCGTCGTGCCCCAGGCCGAGTCTCCCCCGACGAGAGCCACGTCGTGATGGCTTTCACCCCAGTCTGGCCTGGTATTGTTCGTGCACACAGTTGCCTGATGGAACGGCTGAACCTTTGCGCCCGTGTGAGCGTTAGTGAGCGTCACGTTGGGATCGAAGCCATCCACCGTCCGCTGGTCGTTGATGCCGAACTGCGCCAGTCGGGCCGCGCGGTAGGCTCCAAGTTGTCCGAAATAGTTGTCAAACGAGCGGTTCTCTTGCGCCATAAAGAAGATGTGCTTGATAACTCCCGCCTTGGCTGCACTTACCGTCACGGTGGTTGACTGTGTGATGGAGTTATTCGTAGATACGACGGCGGTTGCAGTGTACGTACTGGTGGAGGAGGGAGTTACTGTGGTCGTGCCCTCTGGCAGCGCACAAGGATTACATACCACAGCTCCGGACCCGTCAGTGATACTAAGAGAACTTGGGCTTCCGTTTGCCACCCGCCACGCGAGCGTTGACGTCTGTCCTGGCGCAATTGTATTTGGACTGGCTGTCAAGGCCAAGACTACGGGAACCAACACGGTGACCGATTGGGGACCCACGCTACCACCCGGCCCGGTCGCCGTAATCGAGAAATCTGTTGTTGTGCTCACAGGAACCACAGCCGAGCCCGACGTGGGAAGCGTTATGGCATCCTCGGGCATCGGAATGCTAGGAGTGATCGTGACGGAGGTCGCATTCTGCGTCGCCCATGTGAGAGTCGTGGTTTGGCCGCTGTTAACTGTGCTTGGGCTGGCGCTGAATTGGGTGATGGTAGGAGTTACCGCTTGCACGACTTGAACTGTGGCCGATTGAGCCGGGGTGTTCCCGCCATTCCCTGCCGCCACGGCAGAGTAAGTCGTCGTCTGGCTGGGTGAGTCTGTCACCGAACCTACGACCTTAGAACTCGTGATCAATGTCCGCGCAGACGACCCGGCCGTGGCTGTGATCGTCACCGATGCGGCATTGGTCGCGTTCCAATTCAGGGTAACACTCTGTCCTGAACTGATTGAATTTGTATTTGCAGAGAAAACTAAAGTTGGCGGAGTCGAGCCTTTGCCCGTACTTGTGCCACTGCTGCTGGAGCAAGAAGACAAGCACAAGGCAGTCGCGATCAACCCGAGGGCAATCCCGCGAAAACAGATTGTTGTCATTCGTCGTGTGCGGCGCTGAAGAAAGAAGTCGCTATCGACGTGCGACCAAGTAGATGCCAGAGTGGCTGCGGATGGTTGCCGCGCATTCGACCTAAATCCGGCAAGGATTACGAGTCCCAAAACCCCACTGGTGACAGCAAGCTGTTCGCCCACTTGAGCCCGTCATCTTCCGTGATCAGTAACGCATAGCCAGAAATGTGAGAAGCGCTAAGCGGGGCAATCTCGGGGTTGGAGCCACGAGCTTCACAGGAGAGAACTTCTTTCGCCTGAACGTGTTGCCTCACACCCTATAGGATTTCCGGTCGATCCTGTGCGACCCGGAAGATGGCTGCGAAGCGTGTTTTCTTGGTTCGCTAACGACTTAGGTCGAGTGATGAAAATAGATCTGCAAAGCCTTATTCCGGTTTTGCAAAGGTCGTCGCCAGCGCTGGTTACCGTGCGACTACTCCGCCGAGACTCTCATTCGTTGAAAAAGGCGGATTACGTTGGTATCATTCCTCGCCTTCTCTGTTCCTTCCGCCACTTCATAAAGGGAGAACGTTGTTGCCCCTCAGGATTGCACTCGTTGGTTGCGGCAAAGCCGCGGAAAACCATGTCGCGCAAATTCAGCACATCCCGGATGCCGATCTGGTGGCTGTGTGCGACCGCGAACCCATAATGGCCGAGCAACTAGGTTCAAGGTACGATGTGCGCCAATGCTACAGCGATTACGGCGAGATGCTGGAGAAGGAGCGGCCCGATGTCGTGCACATTACTGCACCTCCGCAAGTGCACTTGGGGCTCGCGACAATGGCCTTCGAATCGGGTTGCCACGTTCTCATCGAGAAACCGGCGACCTGCTCTTATGCAGCGACCGAGCAATTGTTATCGAGGGCAGAGGCTGCGGGTCGGAAATTGACGGTGGCATGGGGACACTATTTCGACCCGATTGCCCGCGACATGCGCCACTTGTTGCAGTCGGCGGCCATTGGCGAGGTGGTCCATTTAAATAGCCATTTTGGCTACGACCTAACCGGGCCGTTTGCCAGGCCCGTTCTCAAGGATCCGGATCATTGGGTTCGCGGACTTCCGGCACAATTGATCTACAACGTTGCGGACCATATTTTTAACAAAATCTGTGAATACTTGCCGGGTGACGATCCCTCTGTTGAAACCGTGATTTGGGCGGGCCAGTCGTCCTTGCAACACGACATGCCGAGTGAAATGCGCGTTCTCATCAAGAATGACAGGGTGACGGCGACCGCTGTCTTCTCTTCGGAAATACGTCCGGTGCTTCATCGCTTCCAGGTGTTTGGCACCAAGGGAAGCGCGTCACTCGATTTCACATCAGGAATCCTGTGCATCGATCGGCCTCTCCGTCATCGTGGCGCACTCGGTGCACTGCTGAGCGGATACGAAGAAGCCTGGCGACGGCTCAAGTACGCCAACAGGAACATGGTCCGCATGACAAAAGGCGAATTCGGCTACTTTTCGGGTCTGCAGTACCTAATTCGCTCCTTCTACCGTTCGATCGTTCGCGACGACCCAGTTCCTATCCCCCACGATCTGATCTTGAGAGTTTCCAGGTTGACGGATCGTGTTCTATTGGACGCGAGGGGCGCAGAATGCAAAGAGAAATTGATTGCCTAGTTACAGGAGCAACCGGCTTTCTCGGCAGGGCTGTTGTAAATGGGCTGCTCGCGAACGGAGCTTCGGTTCGGTGTCTGATCCGGCCGGGCTATAACCTGCTCCCTGAGTTGGCATTGGCCACACGGCTTGGGCAATCGGCAAACTCCCACATGGTGCAGGGTAATCTCCTCTCTCCGGAGCACACGGCGCAAGCAGTGGATGGGGTGCGAGTCGTCTACCATTTGGCGGCGGAGACGCGCGGCTTGCCGGCCACCGTTTTTGCGGGCACTGTTGTGGGCTCGCAGAATTTGTTGCGGGCGATCCTGCGGGCCCGCCCCCAACGAGTCGTGCTAATCAGTTCTCTCAATGTTTACGGCCTGGCGAATGCTAGCCCCAGGGACATCGTCACCGAAGATGCGGCCCTCGAGCCGCACCCTGAGAGGAGGGATGCTTACACGCATGCCAAGATCTGGCAAGAGCAGCTCTTTCAGGAATATCTGGCTGGCAGCCGCATTGAACTCACGATCTTGCGCTCGAGCTACATCTATGGACCCGGCCAGAGACAGTTGCCAGTCCGGCTCGGACTGAGTTTGGGTGGCCTATTGCTACAGGCCCGCTCCGGAAGAAAGCTGGCAATAACCTATATTGACAACTGCGCGAATGCGGTTATCTTTTGCGGCACAAAACCCGAAGCCGCCAATGAGGCCTACAACGTTGTCGATGATGATGCACCGACGGGTGTCGAGTATCTCGAGCGACATTGCCGGTTGACTCACCAGCTTTGCGCGATGCGCTTGCCGTTTGCCGCGCTTTTGGCACTGTGTTATGTGAATCGGCTTGGCAATGCATGGAGCGCTGGGCAGATTCCACTCATACTTACGCGTTACAAAGCGGCTTGTTGCTGGAGAGGTCACCAGTTTTCAAGCCAGAAACTCAGAGACCTCGGGTGGCGGCAACCGATATCTACACCAAAGGCATTGGCGCTCGCGTTTCCGGATACTGCCTCAGCCAAACGGTGAGGGGGCTGAGCACCGCACCAAAGCCAGGTTTCTCACTTCTATCGACAGGATGCGAGCCGCTTAACGCACGAGCCCGGGAGCCCGTTTGGCTACTTTGAAAGTACTCATCATCGGTCCTTCGCCGCGCGGGATTGTCGGTGGCCAGGAAGTTGAGGCGGAACTTCTTTGCCGGAAGTGGCAAGACGATCCGGATCTCGCCGTTTCGTTTCTGCCAAGCAACCCGAGCCTTCCAAAATGGATGCATCAGATCGAGCACATTCCCTTCATTCGCACCCTGGTTCGCTTTCCGATCTATGCCCGTTCCTTGTGGATTGCGACGTCGCCCGTCGACGTCGCGCACGTCTTCTCCGCATCCTATAGTTCGTTTCTGCTGACCTGCCTTCCGGCATGGTTGATCTCCCGATGGCAGGGGAAGCGATTTGTACTCAACTATCACACGGCCCGGCGCTGGGAGAAGTTCGCCACCTCCAGGCTCGTCCGATTCGTCCTCAGCCGAACGGCAAACATCGTAGTCCCTTCAGCTTATCTGGCTGCGAAGTTTGCGGAAGCCGGCATGTCCGTTTCCATTGTGCCCAACATCATCGGTGATCAGTTCCGCTATCGTCCCCGAACGAACCTGCTTCCGAGGATACTCTGCGCGCGGAACTTGAGCCCGGACTACGGCATTGATGTGATCATTCATGCCTTTGCCGTGGTACAGGCATATTACCCCGACGCGGTACTCTATGTGGTCGGAGATGGGCCGTTGCGCCGAGACCTGGAAGCTCAGGTTCGGCGCCTTGGACTCTCGGGCGTGGAGTTTTGCGGCACCGTCTCAAACGAACAGATGCCAGAATGGTACGAACACGCTGACCTCTTTCTTAACGCATCCTTCCTCGATAATGCTCCTCTCTCCATGGTCGAAGCGATGGCCTGCGGCATGCCCGTGGTGACGACCGCAGCCGGCGGTATCCCGTGGATGGTCACCCATGAAATGACGGCTCTCATTGCTCCTGTGGGAGATCCCCGCGCCTTGGCGGCGCAGGTACTCCGACTGCTTCGAGAAAAAGAGCTGGCGGCGAAGATCGCTCGACAGGCGTATGACGCATTGGGGAGCTACTGCTGGTCGTCGGTACGAGCGAAATGGCTCGAAGTGTACGGTGCCGGACCTGCGGCATCATAAGCGGCGTACGCCTGAGCCCCGTCTGGATCGTCTATACGGGCCAGAGCATGCGCGCTCCTGTAATCAACAGCAGGGCACACAAAATTCGGCGCAGCCAGAGCATGGGAACGCGCGTAGCTAGATGCGAGCCTAATAACCCGCCTGGTATAGAACCAACCAGCAGCGTCAGTACCAGAGTGGGATCCACATTTCCCAACCGAAAATGTAGAAGCCCTGTGACTCCGGTCAGTACCACCGCATGCACAATGTCAGTTCCAACATTGATTTTGGGCGGGAAACTGTAGAAGAGCAACAGCAACATCATAATGATGCTTCCCGAACCCACCGACGTCATCCCCACCAAAAAACCCGCGACTAGACCGATGCAGACCATCCCGGCGAAGCCGCTCATGGTGGGCGGACGGTTGGCAACGCGCTCCTCAATTCGTCGCTGGAACAACAACAACAGGGGGATCAGGATGAGCAAAATTCCCACCGCAGTCTTGATGAAGTTGTTGACGCCATCACCGTACAAATGCCGGATATGCATCAACAGCTTGACCCCGCAAACCGATCCCGGGACGCTGCCGGTGGCCAGCGCCAGCACAACTTTCCGCCTGACGGTTCCTTTCTTCAGGTGCATCAGGCTGGCGGGTATTTTGGTAAAGAAGTTGAAAAGCGCGTCCGAGCCAACGGCGATAATCGGCGGCACTCTCAACCCGAAGATCAGCACAGGAAGCAGCAACACGCCGCCACCCACACCGCTCATTCCGATGAGAATGCCGACGACAAATCCAACCACAACTTTAAGTGCCAGCAGTTCCATGGACGCTCAGCTCGCCCTTAGGCAGCCGCTCCGCTTACTCCGATGAAGCCCTCGCGCTCCAGGTGCAGAATAATTTGCTGCGCCGCTTCCTCGGGAGACAGTTCCCCGGTATTGATGGTAACTTCCGCGTCCGCCGGAACCTCGTACGGATCGGAAATGCCGGTGAACTCTTTGAGAATGCCGGCGCGTGCCTTGGCATAGAGACCCTTGCGGTCGCGTTGCTCGCAAACCTCCACTGGAGTGGCCACATGCACCAGAATGAATCCGCCGTAAGGATCAACCATTTGCCGCACGTGCTTGCGAGTGGCATCGTAAGGAGCGATGGGCGCGCAAATCGCAATTCCGCCGTTCTTGGTAATTTCCGACGCCACGTACCCGATCCGGCGAATATTGATGTCGCGATGCTCCTTGGAGAACCCTAGCTCGGAAGAAAGATGCTTGCGCACCAAGTCGCCATCAAGCAGCGTCACCGGCCGGCCGCCAACTTCCAGGAACTTGGTCAGCAACGCATTGGCGATGGTCGATTTGCCGGAGCCGGACAATCCGGTGAAGAAGATCGTCACGCCCTGCTGGCTGCGAGGCGGAAAGCTGCGCCGCAGTTCGTGTACAACTTCGGGATAGGTGAACCACCCCGGGATGTCGCGACCTTCGTTAAGCCGCTGCCGCAATTCGGTCCCGGAGATATTCAGAACGCGATCGGTCGGCTTAACCTCGTCGTCCGGCACGTAACGGTCTTCAGCCTCGAGATAGACCATCATGTTGAAAGGAACCATAGTCACGCCGATATCGGACTCGTGTTTCTTGAATAATTGCTGCGCTTCGTAGGGCCCGTAGAACGGCTTGCCATCGGTGTCCTTGCCCGGTCCGGCATGGTCGCGCCCCACAATGAAGTGAGTGCAGCCATGATTCTTGCGGATCAGCGCGTGCCACATCGCTTCCCGCGGCCCGCCCATCCGCATCGCCAACGGCAACAGCGACAGCTTCTGCGTACCCTGCGGATACTTGGAACTGAGCAACTGATAACAACGGACCCGGGTGTAATAATCCACATCCCCAGGCTTGGTCATTCCGACGACAGGATGGATCAGAAGGTTGGCTTCAACCTGCTTGGCGGCACGGAATGTCAGTTCGACGTGAGCACGGTGCATGGGATTGCGGGTCTGGAAAGCCACTACTCGGCGCCAACCGAGGCGCGCAAATTCCGCGCGCAGTTCCGCTGGGGTGAATCGTAGGGTGCGAAAATCGTAGTGCGATGGTGGTTGCAGCCCTTCGAGCCGTCCCCCTATATACCAGGGATTCGACTTGTTCATAGCGAAGTCTGCGCCCGGGTGCGCTTTGCTGGTGCTGTTGAAAACCGACTTAGCTTCCGAGGCGCGATCCGGCTGCCAGACTTCCTCGACGTGCAAAACCGCCAGCATGACACCCTCGGGGTCGCGCAATGCAACCTTGCTGCTGCCCGCCGTGAGTTTCTTTGCAAAGTCTTCTGTTACATCCAGAGTGATCGGCATCGGCCAGATCAGGCCGCTCGCCAGGCGCATGTTGTGGCATACGCCCTCATAGTCAGCCTTCGTCATAAATCCGCGCAGAGGAGAAAAGCCTCCGCTCATCAACAACTCGAGATCGCAGATCTGACGCGCTGTCAGATCCCATGACGGCCACTCCCGCGAGTGGGCTTTCAGTTCGGCAGCGCGCTCGAGAGCCGCCATCAGGTTGACAAGTTCGCCGCCGTGCGGCGCGATCAAATGACTAGTGGAATCAGACAAGTGCGTGAACCTCCCAGGTTCGGCGATTGAGATGGAATGCAGTGATTCTAAGTTTCGCAGAAAATCCCATTGACTTCATGAACCGCTGGTTTTTGGGGGGACATTACTTCTGAACTGCTCACCCGCAGTGGATCAACACCCAAGTTGATCTCGTGTATACCCTCGAAATTGGCTATCCCCATGCACGCAAATCTCATGCCTTTGCGAGCTGTCTTATTGTACTGTAAGTTGATAGAGATAAAGGCAAAACCAATGAGTTCGCAGTTTCTCCCTCCCCCCAACTCGGCGAGACTATGCAAATCCTTGCGCACAAAGGAACGCATTTCATCTTTTTGCCCACGAAGGTTGAAAGATCTTGCGCACTAGCAGCGCAAGCGCCAATCATGACCCCGGACGCACAACGCCGCCTCATACCCTTGGCCGGCCGCGACTTCGCACAAGGACCACCGGTTGGCCTCGCTTGTGTCAGAGCGCGTGGCCAGCAGCGCGTCCTGTTCTCCCGGTAGCAGAGACACATCGAAGCCATCCAGCGGCAGAGAGAATCCGGTGCCCTGTGCTTTGATGTACGCTTCTTTTCGCGTCCAGCATCGAAAAAAGCCAGCGCATTGTTCAGAACGCGGCAATGCTGCAAGTGCCTGTTGCTCGGCTGGAGAGAAGAATCTTCTCGCCAGTCCCTGGTGATCGAGATTGTTACGAATCTGTTCCACATCTACTCCCACTTCACGCCCATGCGCGAAGGCAAGCAAAGCTTTCATTCCCGAGTGCGAGATATTGAAATGCAAGTGCGTGCCGGAGAGATCCAATGCCGGTTTCTCTCTCTCTCCGTAAATGAAAGAGACGCGCTCCGGAGCACAGCGGACGTACTTACCCAACAAAATTCTTAATAGCGCGCGAGTCGCAGTATAGTTGCGCCGGTCGCGCTCGAAGTGGAACCGGTCCGCCCGCACCGCTTCATCAGGAGACAGGAGCTGGCGCCAGCGTGGTTCCGCGGGGGCAACCTGGTTTAGATCGACGCGCCAGAGTTGCACCTCGTCCGGGCGCAAGCTCAGCCCCGATGCAGGTTGGAACTGAGGGTCTGCGATCTCCAGCAAATCGCTCACCTTGCGCAGGTTAACTGCAATTCCCGAAACAGGCAATTCCAGCCACTGAAACTAGCCACTGAAACTTCGGTTCGCGCTTTCTTATCAGCAGAATCGTGGGTATCCTGTAGCTAGGATTTGCAGATGCATTCCGCATCAACTCTCGGGTGGGTGGACCAAGACTCGGCCAAAGACCGCTGGCTGGGTTGCGTGTCGGTGATTGTACCCGTGTACAACGAGGTTGAAAATCTCGACGATCTGCTGCGCGCGGTGGTCGCTTCCCCGGTAAAGAAGGAAATCATCGTTGTCGACGACGGCTCGACCGATGGAACGCGTGAAAAATTGCGGGCTCTGCCTGCCATCGACGATCTCACAATCCTCTTCCACGAGAGGAATTGCGGGAAGGGTGCTTCGATCCGCACGGCACTGGCCCATGCTCGGGGCGAGTATGTGCTGATCCAGGATTCCGATCTGGAATACGATCCGAGTGATTATCCCGCGTTGCTAGCGCCGCTAGAGAGCGGAGAAGCGAACGTGGTTTACGGAGTGCGGCCCGATCGCCCAGAGCGCGGCCTGCGCTTTTTTCTCGGCGCCAAATTTCTCACCCACCTCACCAACTTGCTTTATGGCGCCGATATCCACGATGAGGCGACTTGCTACAAAGTGCTGCGTCGCTCCGTGCTGGCACAAATGGAATTGGAATGCCGCCGCTTTGAATTTTGTCCGGAAGTCACGGCCAAGCTTTGTCGCATGCACGAGAAAATCGCGGAAGTCCCGATCTCATACCATCCGCGCTCAGCCCTGCAGGGGAAGAAAATCCGACACGCGGATGGCTGGCTGGCAATCTGGACTCTCATCCGCTATCGGTTCCTGCCGCGACGTCGCTGGCTCCGCAAGTCGCAAAAGCCCTGAGCCGTACTCTGACCCTTGTCAGCAGTTGTCGGGTGATTCTATGGAAATGTAGCGCCCGATGCGCCCGCGCTACTTGGCTCCCGCCGCCTTCGGCAGATCGGCTGACGTTTGGCGGAGGGCGGGTTTGCGCGTTGCTGGGCTGGTCAAGGAATTGGGCGCATTCACGTCTGCTCCGTCATGTACGCCGATACCCAACCGGTCCACCAGTTCTCCTCCGAGCCATTCTGTGACTAAGGCGAGGCCCGCGCCAGTCGCCGACAGGATCAGGGCCGCACGCGGCGGCCGCTGCGGACGTCGTCTGCGGGTCGCCCAGCTTGCCGCGAACAGGCCAGCTACGATAAGGTTTCCGATTCCGTGCAGTAGCCCGATTCTTCTTGCCCGCGTGTTTTGAGGAATGCTGAAGTAGTCCACTGCGCCGGGGACTGCCGCGCCTGTGGCCGTGATCAACCCCGTGCCCAGCATATAGTGGCTAGCCCGAAGCAGGTCGCGATTGCGGCTTGCGGTGCCAATTAGGTCGAACGTTGCTGCGGTGGCCAGTAGGCCCAAGGGAAGAACGATGACCATCTGGTGGATGGGATGTCCGAGAAATTCTGCGCGCGTTTTCATGGCTGCCTCGTAAATACGGTTTTCTCTTGGATTCCGATTGCTGGCGGGATGATGGTTTGGAATTCAGAGTAGCTGGTCTGGCGGAGAAGTTTTGCGCTTTGCCGGCGTCTTGCTTCTCCACGTACGGAACGTGATGGAGTACCGAAGCGTGTTCACCGCCGGAATGCTGTGCTGATATTGCCATCGTGCCGCACCGCGCAGAATGTACGCGGAACGGGGTTCGAGAGATATTGCGACGATCTTGCCTTCTCCACGATATGGTTTAAAGCGGAACCGGCAACCACTCTTCAGCGAAATTCCAATGATGACTTCGAACTGAGGAACGTCGCGGTGCCAGCCAATCGGCGAGCCGCTTGAGTATTCGGTGATCACCGATTCGATGATCTCATCCGCACGAATTCCGGCCCATGCCGCGGCTCTCACCCTGAACGGGCCGAGAAATCCTGGCAGCGGACGCGCCGTCGATGCCTGGCGCGGGGTGAAGTCGTATTCGAATCCATATTCCACGATCCGGCGTTTCGCAATGTAACCGTGAAAATCGAAGGCTTGAAATTCCAGGTTGCAATCTCCCGCAGCAGTTCCTTCTCTTCTTCGCTGCTGATGAATTCCGGATGATAGAGAAAACCGTCCGGCAGTTCAGCGGGAGAGTGCGGAAGCGCGGCCATCCACTTTCGATGTCACTGCTGCTGGTTGAGTTGACCGGCCGCAGTTAACGGACTGCAACAAATGGCGACGTCATCATTGCCGGATGCGCGGGTTCGCGACGGAGTACAGCACATCGGTGAGGAAGTTCACGGCTACGTAAGTTAAGCCAATTGCGAGAATGCACCCTTGCACCAGGTAGTAATCGCGGTTGGAGATGGCCTGAATGGTGAGGCGGCCGATGCCGGGCCAAGCAAAAATTGTTTCGGTGACGATCGCTCCGGCGAGCAGCGCCCCGAATTGCAAACCCAGAACCGTAAGAATCGGGATCATAGCGTTGCCCAGCGCATGTCGATAGACGACTGTGCGCTCAGGCAGGCCCTTAGCGCGCGCCGTGCGGATGTAGTCCTGACTGAGTTCTTCGAGCATCGAGGTGCGCACCATGCGAGTCAGAATCGCGGCTAATGCTCCCCCCATAGTGATCGCAGGCAGCACGAGGTTCGCCAGAGATCCGGCGCCGGATACCGGGAGCAATCCCAACTTAATTGCGAACAGCAGGATGAGAATCGGGCCTAGCGCGAAATTGGGGAACGAGAGACCGAAGAGGCTCACCACGGACAGTAGCCGGTCATCCCAACGGTTGCGCCGCCGCGCAGAGCGGACTCCCGCCGGAATCGAGAGCACGACGGCCACCAGCAATGACGCCAGCGTCAGCCGAAGAGTGTAGGGATAGCGCTGAGACAACAGTTTCGTGACCGACTGGTTGTAACGAATCGATCGCCCCAGATCGCCGTGAAGCACGCCTTTCCAGTAGCGGACATATTGTTCGCCCAGCGGCGCGTCGAGGCCAAAAGCATGCCGCGTGGCGGCGATATCGGCCGGAGGCGCGCCTTCTCCGAGCATCTGCGCAATGGGATCGCCCGGAACCAGGTGAATCAGGAGAAAGACGAAGCTGACCACCAGCCAGATGACGGGCAAGGTGTAGAGCACGCGTTGGAGTAGGGGTTTCAGTTATCGGTTCTCAGCTGCCGGCGCCCTTGGCGGCTTCCGCTTCGCCTTCCGTCTGCGCTGTTTTCTCGATTCGGACGCGCGCGATGCGATGCCCGTCCATCTGCTCCACCGTGTACCGGCGGCCTTCGTATTCGAAGGTGTCGCGGATTTCAGGGATGCGCTGCAATCGCGCCAGGATAAATCCTCCCAAGGTCTCGAACCCCGCCTCTCGCGGCAGAATCAACCCATACTCCGTTTCCAGATCGCGTATGTTGGCCGAACCTTCCAGCAGCATTACGGATTCATCCTGCAGCGCCGGCTGGCTCGGAGACACGTCGAATTCATCTTCGATATTGCCCACCAGTTGTTCCAGGACATCTTCCACCGTGATGACGCCCGCGGTGGAACCGAACTCATCCACCACTACCGCAAGATGCCGCCGGCGTTCTTTGAATTCTGACAGCAATTCGGCAAGAACCTTGGTCTCCGGGACGACCACTACGTCGTGCATGATCTGCGCGATCTGCATACGTGAGATGCGGGTTGCCGTGGTCTGGCCCAGGTTGCTCAGGCGAAGCCGCATCCAGCGCATCAGGTCCTTGTAATAGAGCACGCCCACAATGTGTTCGGGGCCGCGCTGCGGATCGTAAACCGGGATGCGCGAGTGCTGGCCCTCAACCACTCTGACCAGGGCATCATCCAGCAGCAGGTCTGAAGGCAGCGAAAAGATGTCCGGCCGCGCAACCATCACTTCGCGCACGGTGATGCTGTCGAGTTCGATGGCGTTGTGGATCATCTCTTCCTGGAACTCCGGTATCTGGCCGAACTGGCGGCTAGCGGTGACGATCAATTTGAGTTCGTCCGGCGAGTGAACCGCGCCCCCCCGCCGGGTTGGGTGTGCGCCAAAGGCACGGAGAACAAGTCCCCCCGACCGCCGCATAAAAAATAGCAGGGGGCGGCTAATGGTGAGGAACGCCTCCATGGGCGCGCCAACCGCCAAAGCGATCTGCTCGGCTCGCTGCAGCGCCAACGTCTTGGGCACAAGTTCGCCCAGGATCACGTGCATATACGTAATCAGGGTGAAGGCAATGGCGATGGCGATTCCGTGGGCGTAGACAGCGAGATGTGGAAGTCGTTGCAGGAAACGCAGGTTACCCACTAATCCGGCAACCATTGGCTCGCCGATCCAGCCCAGGGTAAGGCTGACCATGGTGATGCCGAGTTGTACCCCATTTACCACTTCGTCCAGATTGGCGTGTAGACGCTGGACGACACGGGCACCGATTCGGCCGGCTTCAATCAGTTGCTGGATGCGCGTGTCGCGGACACTCACCAGCGCAAATTCAGCGGCGGCGAAGAACGCGTTGGCCGCTACCAGAAGCAGGATCAGAAAGACCCGGAGCAGCACGAATGCGATCATTGGGGGGTAATTTTAAATGAAACCGGTACTTAGCACCCAGTATTCGTCTATGCAGGGACAGCCGCTTTTGGGTGGCCGGGTAGGCTGACGCTGGCGAAGGGTTTCTCCCAGTCGACTCCCACGTGCGGGGGATCACAAGTTTCCTCTGCAATTTGCGCTATCCTTTCAAGAGGAAGATGGTCTAACTGGCAGATGACAGAATGGGTTGAAGCTCGACCACTCTCCGTCATCGCGGACTGAACTCCAGCTTTTCTGCGGACTTCAGGACACCCGCTGAGAACGAGCGTAAACGCGGAAGTCACTTCGCAGGCAGGGCCATTTCGAAACAATTTCCTTTTTTACGTGAGTTCAGGAACAAAAAACAGTCGTCCGGCGTACATACGAGTGAGGGTGCAATGGCTCCCAATCTCCAGCTGGCGGTACATCGAGGAGGAGTTGTGAACGGTAACGGCACTAATGGCAAAAAGAAGCGTCGCAGACTGATTATCTGGGTCAGCGTGATTGCGGTAATCGTGCTGCTGATCGCCGGAGGCGTCTTTGCGGCGACCCGCGGCGGCACGAAGATCGACCCCTCCAAGCTCGCCAAGGTGGAAAAGGGAGATCTCGCCAAGAGCGTGGTGGCGACCGGCAAGGTGACGCCGATCACGAAGGTTGAGGTGAAATCCAAAGCCAGCGGCATTGTGAAGAAGTTGCTGGTCGATTACGGCGATCGCGTCAAGAAAGGTCAACTTCTGGCGCAACTCGACAAGATCGAGATCGAGGCGCAGGTGGAGCAGTCCAAGGCAGCTTTGGCGGCGGCCGAGGCGAACCTGAAGAGTTCGCAGGCTGACTTCGAACGCGCCAAGGTGGATGCCGAGGGTCCGGACGTGCCGCTGCTGAAGCGAGCTTACGATCGCGCCGTGAACATGGCCAAGGATGGCGTCGTTTCGACTTCGGCGCTGGAAGATGCGCAGAAGAATTATGAGCTGGCGTTGAACAAGCAGAATGTGTCCAAGGCCCAGGTCACCGTACTGAAGGCAAAGATCGCGCAATCGCAGGCGGTGGTGGCGGAAGATGAAGCCAATCTGAAGCAGTTGGAAGAGCAGCTCAGCTATACCGACATCGTTTCTCCGATTGACGGCATCGTGCTTTCGCGCGACGTGCAGATGGGGGATGCGGTCAGCTCGATCCTCGTGTTGGGCTCTTCGGCCACTCTCGTCATGACGCTGGGCGATACCAGCGAAGTGTACGTCAAGGGCAAGGTGGACGAGAGCGATATCGGCAAGGTTTATCTCGGCCAGCGCGCGCGCATCAAGGTGGAATCATTCAAAGACAAGACCTTCGACGGCAAGGTGACCAAGATTTCTCCGATGGGCGTGGAGAAGGACAACGTCACAACCTTTGAGGTGCGCGTCTCGATCCAGAACCCCGGCGGCGAACTCAAGGCCGAGATGACTGCGAACGCGGAAATCATCCTGGAAGAACACAAGAACGTGCTGCAGATTCCCGAAGGAGCCATCCTCTACGACAAGGACAAGAAGGCGTCCGTAGAGATCCCCAATCCCAAGGCCAAAGAGGGCAAGGAGAAGCTGGCCGTCAACATTGGAATCTCCAACGGGGCGAAAACCGAAGTGCTGAGCGGCTTGAAGGAAGGGCAAGAGGTAGTGCTGCAATAGCCGCGAGTGGTCCTGAGTCGCCAGTCGTGAGTCGTGAGGGATATGAGTTACAGATCTCTGGTTGATTGCAGCGCAGCTTGGATACGTGGATCAGTCAACTTTGACCGCGGCAGTTTCTAATTCCCAGAGCTCGAGAACGGCTCGCAGTCAGCGTAACTCGGGACTCAGGACTGAGGACTCGGGACTCTCATGTCTCTGCGCGAAATTCTTCGACAAGCGGTGGCCACGTTCCGGGCCCACAAACTGCGGACATTCCTCACGATGTTCGGCTTGGTCTGGGGAATCGCCTCGGTGATCCTGCTCGTGGGATTGGGCCGCGGATTTATCGTCGATCAGAAGAAGCACATGGAGTCCCTGGGCAAAGATCTGGTCATCGTCTGGGGAGGGCGCACCAGTGCTCAGGTGGGTGGACGCGCCGCCGGCCGCGAGATTCATCTGAACGTCGATGACGCCAGGCTGATTCGGGACGAGTGCTATCTGGTGAAGAACGTGAGCCCTGAGTTGCGCAGAACCATCCCCGAGGTCAGCCAGTTCAATTCCGCAAACCGCGGCGTGGTGGGGATGTGGCCGTCGTATCAGGAGTTTCGTTCGTTGAAGGTTTCCGAAGGGCGCTTGCTCACTGATGATGATGAGCGCGAAGGCCGCCGCGTGCTGGTGCTGGGATCGAAAGCGTATCGTCAACTGTACCCTGGCCAGCCCGCGATTGGTGCGACCGTGCTGGTGAAGAGCGTTCCCTACTCCGTGGTCGGTGTCCTGCAAGAGAAGAAGCAGAATTCCAACTACAGTGGCCCCGACAACGATTATCTGTTCGCCCCGTATTCGGCAGTCTCGCGCGATTTTCCGCCTCCCGAGAAGCCCGGTGCCGGGATCACGCGAGGCTATCTGGATGACATCGTGTTCGAAGTTGTCGATCCTGAAGAGCACGAAGAGGCGGTGCTGCAGGTGCGGCGAACGCTGGGGCGAGTGCGGCATTTCGATGCGCAAGATAAAGATGCTCTCTTCATCTGGGACACAATGGATGGCGCCAAGCAGCTGGCAAAAATCTTCGGCGTGGTCACGTTTTTTTTCGGCTGTGTGGCGATCGTGACCCTGTGCCTTGGCGGTATTGGCGTGATGAACATCATGCTGGTGTCGGTCACCGAGCGCACGCGCGAGATCGGAACTCGCAAAGCCATGGGCGCGACCAAGCGCGACATCCTGCGCCAATTTTTTGCCGAGTCCGCCATGCTGACGGTAGTCAGTGGTTTGCTGGGCCTGGGGCTCGGAGTGGGCGCCTGCGTCCTGATCAAGGCTGTGCCCCTGCCCGATTTTGTCCCGCATCCAATCGTTTCGCCGATTTCCATCGTGCTTTCAATTTTCACTCTTTCACTCATCACCGTGACCGCGGGCATGTATCCCGCCCAGCGCGCCGCGGATATGACCCCTGTGGAGTCGCTGCGCTATGAATAAGACAAATCATTCCATCTCTCTGCCGTTTGTGTCCGGCCGCCTAGCCTTGTTGACGGCCGCGCAAGTCGTGCTGTTCGCATCCACAACCTTGTTTGCCTCGAACCCGCAGGGAACTTTTGAAAAGACTCTGCAGGTGAACGGACCGGTCGATCTGGAAGTGCTCACGCATTCCGGCGATGTTACGGTGCGCGCCGGGTCGTCGGGATCGGTATTCATTCGCGGCAAGATCTTTGTGGGCGATCGCTGGTTTGGCGGACGTCGCGAAGAGGACGTGCATGCCATTGAACAGAACCCGCCACTTCGCCAGAGTGGCAACAGCATCCACATCGACTATGTGAATTACCGCAATATTTCCGTCGATTACGAGATCACGGTCCCCCCCGATACGACCATTCGCTCCCGCAGCGGCTCGGGTGACCAGATCATCGAAGGCACGCATGGCAACGTCGACCTCCAGACTGGATCGGGCGATGTGAAGCTGAGCCGGCTGAATGGCGAAATCCGGCTGCAGACCGGCTCCGGAAACATTCGGGCGCACGATATCTCCGGCGCGGTGAAAGGCGGAACCGGCAGCGGCGATGTGGAGATTGAAGAGTCGGGGTCGGGAGATGTCGACCTGCATACCGGATCGGGCAATCTCAGCGCACGCGGCGTCCAGGGCGGCTTCCACGGCGAGACCGGCAGCGGGGACATCACTGCGGAAGGCACGCAGACCGGCACTTGGGATATGCGCACTGGTTCTGGGAATGTGCATGTCAGGCTGCCGCAGAATGCCGCCTTCGACGCCGATATCTCGACCAGTTCGGGCACGTTAGATGTAGGACAGCCGATCGAAATGACCGTGCAGGGAAGAGTCGGGGACTCGCACAAATCCATTCACGGTAAAGTGCACGGTGGCGGACCAACGCTGCGGGTGCACACCGGGTCGGGCGACATTCAGATTCAGTGAGTTCGGTTGGCCACGGATTTGCGCGGATGCACACGGATCGATCTCTTTGAGAATTCTTTTCGGCTTGATCCGTGCAAATCCGCGTAATCCGCGGCAGAGAAGTTTGACATGTTCCTAAAAGAACTCATATCGCAAGGCTGGCAGCCGCTCATGCAGGATCGCACGCGCTCCGTGCACACCGGGTGGGGCGATATTCAGATTCAGTGACTTCGGTTGGCCACGGATTTGCGCGGATGAACACGGACAGATCTCTTTGAGAATGCTTCTCGATTTGATCCGTGCAAATCCGCGTAATCCGCGGCAGAGAAGTTTCACATGTTCCTAAAAGAACTCATCTCGCAAGGCTGGCAGGCGCTCATGCGCGATCGCACGCGGTCCGCTCTGACCATGCTGGGGATAGGTTGGGGCCTGGTATCGGTCGTGCTGCTGCTGGCGTATGGCCAGGGTCTGGGCGGCTGCGTGCTTCATGCCTTTTTGAATATGGGCAACAACGTCATCGTCCTGTGGCCAGGGCAAACCAGTTTGCAGGCGGGCGGCCAGCGCGCAGGCAAGAAAGTCACCTACGAACTGGAGGATGTTGAGGCGATTCGCGATGAAGTGCCGTTAGTTCGGGCAGTCAGCGGCGAGATCGATCGCGACTTCGGATTCAAGATCGGCACCCGCGTAGTTTCGATCATGACTCGCGGCGTGGATCTGCCCTATGGGCAGATGCGCAAGCTCGACATCGAGGACGGCCGCTACTTTGAGGAATCTGATTTCCTCGACCACCGACGGGTTGTGATCCTGGGCTACAACGCCGCCAAAAAAGTTTTTCAGGGCGCTCCGGGAGCAGGCCAGAGCGTACAAATTGGCGGGCTGGACTTTGAAGTCATCGGGACCATGCGCAACAAGATTCAGGACTCGATGTACCAGGGACCCGACAACGAGAACGCGTTCATCCCGTTCGCGCTGATGCGGGATTTGAAAAACCTGCGCGATCCCGACGAGATCATCATTCAGCCCACCGCGCCGGAACTGAACAAGAAAGCTCTGGCTGCCGTGCGTGAGGTCATCGCGCGCCGCCATCACTTCGATCCCAAGGACGAGAAGGCCACGCCCGAGTGGGACACCATCGAAGATCGCTCCATGATCAACGCATTTTCCTACGGGCTCCAGGCAGTGTTGGGCCTGATCGGCGTTTGCACGCTGGCCGTCGGCGGGATCGGCGTAATGAACATCATGCTGGTTTCGGTCACCGAGCGGACCCGCGAAATCGGCTTGCGCAAAGCCATTGGCGCCCGCCCTCGCCATATCCTCATCCAGTTTCTGCTGGAAGCGCTGGTTCTGACCTTCGTCGGCGGCCTGCTTGGGATGCTCGTTGCCCAATTCCTGACCTGGGTGATTCCTCCCATGCCGCTGTACGACGAGTTCTACAAGACCGCCGATCATGAGGGTGCGATCTTCCTGCATGCCTCCATGAGCGTAATGATTATTTCGTTTACGATTCTTTCCCTAGTGGGAATTGTCTCGGGATTCTTCCCGGCTCTTAAGGCCGCACGCCTCCACCCGATTGAAGCGCTCCGCTACGAGTAAGCTGGATTCTCCTGTTCATTTTCGAACAGTCACTTCCAATTTCGATCAAAGCGCAGGTGAATCGCGGTTGACGGCAGCAGTGCAAACACTGAAAACGTGGAAGATATAGTGTGATGATTTGGCCGGGGAAATGCCATCTCGATTCTTCTCAGGAGAACAGTGATGCCGAGCCTTCTGCGTGACTTGCACTACGCCGTGCGCCAGCTGCGCAAAACACCGGGAATGGCTCTTCTGGCCATCTTCACCCTTGCGCTCGGGGTTGGAGCGAACACTGGAATCTTCACCGTCATCGAGAGCGTTCTGCTGCGGCCGCTGCCGTATCCGAATTCAGATCGTCTGGTCTACATCGGCGGCGCAACTGATGAACCCAGCTTCTCCACCACCTCCTGGATGAATTATCAGGACATCAAGGCGCAGTCCAAGCTGCTGCAGACTGTGGGCGGCTACTCCGAGGACGTTTCCGTCCTCCAGACCAAGAACAGCTCGCAAAGCGTAGCTGTCCCGCACGTCACGCCCAGTCTGTTCTCGATGTTGGGGGCACGCCCGCTGCTGGGGCGCACGTTTACGGAATCCGAGGGCCAGCCCGGTGGAGCCCTGGCCGCTTTGTTGTCCGAAGGATTATGGCGGGAGACTTTCCATGCCGACCAGGGCGTCGTAGGCCAGAGCGTCAGTCTCGCCGGAAAGCCCTACACCATCATCGGAGTTATGCCGGCAAGCTTCCGGTTTCCAGAGCAAATCGGGCCTGACCTGCAAAAAGGCCTGTGGGTTCCGATGCAGCCCACTGCAACAATGCTGAACGACCGGGGATACAACCTCTTCGAAGTCATAGGCGAACTTCGGCCGGGGGCGACCATCTCGCAGGCGCAACAGGAAGTAGATGCGATTGCCGCTCATATTCCGCGGAAGAAGGACGAACCTGCGGTTAAGCTGCAGGCCAGTTCGTATCATGAGTTGCTGACGGGACCGGTACGTCCCGTGCTGCTAGCCCTGTTCGGGGCGCTGGCATTAGTCCTGCTCATCGCGTGCGCCAATGTTTCCAATCTCCTCATTGCACGCTGCCTGGGCAGGCAGCAGGAGTTTGCTGTGCGTACCGCACTCGGCGCCGGGCGCTTTCGCCTGGTCCGTCAATTACTGGCCGAAGGACTGGCTTTGAGCTTCGCGGGTTGCGGAGTGGGGCTACTGCTGGCGCAGTTAGCTATTGTCGGAGTACACAAACTCCCCCCAGGCACTATAGCGCGGGGCGATTTGATCGACATCCACTGGACGATTGTGCTGGTGCTGACGGGTATTGCGATTGTCACCACGGTGCTCTCGTCGTTATTGCCCGCTCTGATTGTGTCGCGGTCCAATCCTCAGGCTGCTTTGCAGTCGGCCTCGCGAGGAGTAGGTGCGCGGTCGGTCGGCGGAAAGCTTACGGCTGGCCTTGTCGCCGGCGAGGTCGCGCTTTCCACCTTATTGCTGGTGGGAACTGGATTGTTGTTTCACACGCTGTGGAATCTGCAGAAATCACGGCTTGGATTTGAAACGGACCACATCACTAGCTTCACAGCAATGCCGCCGGACGCGGCGGGATTCTCCGGGCTGGCAGTTTCCCAGGATACCGGCCATGCTCCGGCCTCAATCGCGACGCTCACGTACAAACCGGTTCTCGATCAAATTCGCCACGTGCCCGGGGTACAGAGCGCGGCACTCGCCACGGCTCCGCCCCTATCGAGCATGGACCTGAGTTCGGACTTCGAGATCATCGGGCAACTGAAAGACCCTGCGAACCCGCCAGGCGCCCGAGTATCAGCCGTCAGCGGCGATTACGCTCGCACCCTGGGTACTCCGCTGGTGAGCGGGCGCAATATCACTGACGATGACACCGCAAGCAGTCCTTTTGTGGTTGTGATCAACGAGGCGCTGGCCCATAAGTATTTCGCCGGCAAGGATCCTCTGGGAAAGCAGATTAATCTGGGCGGCAAAGATACCGGGATGATCAAGCCCTACACCATCGTTGGCGTGCTTGCCGATCAGGTGGATAAGACTGTGGGTGGGACCATTGAACCGTTCATCTTGGTCCCGCAAGAACAGATTCCGACGACGTCCCTTTTTTATCAGGGGCTGCTGAAGACCATCGTCAGTTTCGTAGTGAAGACCAGGGGAAATATTCCAGTTGCAGCAGAGATGCGATCGGTCTTTCACCAGGCAGCACCTGGAATTGCCCTGGACAACTTCAAAACCATGCAAGATCTGGTCGAGCAGAACACCTTCAGCCAGCGCCTGGGACTCTATCTGGTGGGCTCGTTTGCGGGACTGGCGGTGCTGATGGTCATCGCTGGGCTATACGGGGTGTTGTCGCAGTTAGTGGGCTACCGGCGCCGGGAAATTGGTGTCCGCATGGCGCTGGGAGCAAGCCGGCAGAGCGTGGCGAAGATGGTACTGCGGCAGGGATCCATTTTGATTGCAGTGGGACTGGGTGTCGGCATTGCCCTGGCATTTCCGGCGGAGCGGTTGATCAAGAGCTTTCTCTACCAGGTCCCGGCATTAGACGCCTGGACTTACGCGGCGGTCGTGGTCGCGCTACCCGCAGTGGGATTGATTGCAGCGTTCCTGCCTGCCCGCAAGGCGGCATCGATTCAGCCCATGCAGGCGTTGCGGGAAGATTGAACGTGGCACGTCGCTCGTCGCGATGGGATTCTATTACCTACGTGCCTTGACGCCCCGCTCTCGCTGCAATTAACGTCGCACTTACGGGGAGAATTCTGTCTTCCAGCGAGGCATCCAGTTGGCGCATCGTCCGATTGTTACGCTTACCACTGATTTTGGCATCAACGATTATTTTGTGGGCGCGGTCAAAGGGGTCATTCTCGACATCGTGCCCGAGGCGGCCATCGTCGATATTTCTCATGCCGTGCAGGCCTTCGACGTGCTCGACGGCGCGCTGACGATTTCACAAACCTATTCTTATTTCCCCACCGGGACGGTTCACATGGTGGTGGTCGATCCGGGTGTGGGCACGACCCGCCGTCCGATCATTGCTTCCAGCGACGGCTACCATTTCGTTGCACCCGACAATGGCGTGCTCTCCATGGTCTATGCCAAGGAAGAGCGCATTCACGTGCGCCATGTCACCTCAGACCACTATTTCCGTCAGCCTATCAGCAACACTTTTCACGGCCGCGACATTTTCGCGCCGGTCGCCGCCTACCTGGCGAAGATGGTGGACTCGCACAAATTTGGTGAAGAGATTGAGGATTACGTGCGCTTTGCCGCGCCCAAGCCCAAGCTTGCGGGCGACAACCGGCTCCGCGCCGTGGTTCTGAAGGTCGATCGTTTCGGAAACCTGATTACGAATCTCACCCCGGAGGATGCTCCCGCTCTGTTCACCGGCAAAACTCCTTTCAAAATCATCGTGGGCAGCAAAGAGATCTCGGAGATTCGCAGTTCCTACGCCGAGGGAGCGCCGGGAGAGGTTTTCGGCATTCTCGGGAGTATGGGATATCTGGAGATTGTGGCCAATCGCGCCGCCGCTGCTCAGATCACCGGCGCAGGCAAGGGCGCCGAAGTCAGCATCGTTTTCTCCGAGGGCGCTGCCGCCGGCAAGGGCGCTTAACCGCCGCCCTGTTTCAACTGTTGCTTCCATCCCAGCACCCGGGCTTTGGCGCCTTCCGCTTCGGCTTCCGGGATCATGCCTTTTTTCTGATACAGCACGGATAAACTGGTGTGCGCCAGCACGTCGTCAGGATCGACTTCAGCGATCTTTTGTGCCACCTCGATGGCTTCATCGTAGCGCTGAAGGTCCTGCAGGGCGCGTGCCAGCCCGTGCATGGCTTCGGTAAAGGTCGGGTCGGACTGCAACGCTTCGCGGTAGCGCGCGACCGCCTGCTCCAGCTGTCCTTCAGCCATCAGGTCGAGCGCAGCGTAGTAATGATCTTCAGCTTGTTGGCGGGCGTCGGACATGGAAGAATTCCCAGGCGGAGATTGGATTCTAGCATGCAGGGAAGCCGCCTCATGTAGGACAGCCGCCTCGGCTATCCGGGGGCGAGACGCCATCCTCATCTGCGGTTTCACCTTGGCTGGCTCGCAATGCTCTTTCTGTTTATCATGCACTTGCATGCGCTCCCGCCTCCGCTTCCTGTGGAACGCCACCAAGGGCCATCGCCTCACGCCCTGGCGAAGTCCGTATCTGCTGTGGCGGATCGAAACCTATACCGGCGTGAAGATGAAGGAAATCGGATTCCTGGAGTTCTGGGAATTCATGTGGCGTGAGCGCCGCGAACTTTGGCGCTTTCTGCGCTGGACAGGCGAGATGGAGCGCTGGGTCCAACCCCGACCCAAAAATTCCTGACTGCAATCCGGGCCATCCCATGCTCGACACTAAACTCCGCAAGTCCCGCCTCAACATGCAGGCCATCCTCGGATTTCTGCTTGGCGTAGTCGCCAGCCTGCTCTGGATGTTCTTCGCCGTGTTCGTGGGCGGTACCCTGGGGCCAGCGGCATACTCGGATGTATGCCTGGTTTGCTGCGCTGGGATTTGCGGTGTTCGGTTTGATTGCGGCCAAAAAGGCGCGATCCAGTTATGCGCTTGGCATGGCAATCGCGTTTGGGCTCGCCATTCTGCTGCTGGCTGGATACAGTCTTGCCCTTTACCGCTCGCCGTAGCTCGCCTGCACCCTTCGAATGCGCCCGTTATGCGCGATTCTTATGCCCAACCGTGAACTGTTTGCGCCTATTGCAGGAGCACAAACTTGTATTTCGGAATCGGCGTGACTGCATTTAAGATCCTGTGAGTGCCGAGGACTGCCGTTTCACTGAGAAGCCGCATTGCCGGTAATGCCCGCCACAATCCGCTGGCGGCGATCGGCGTCGTGCTGGTTCTGGTATTCGTCATCTTTGCCCTGTTCGCCCCCTGGATCGCGCCGCAAGATCCCGCGGCCATCGAGCTTCCCACTCGCCTGAGTTCTCCTTCGTCCGCGCACTGGTTGGGCACCGATGAACTGGGCCGCGACATCCTGTCGCGCGTCATCTACGGCGCGCGCATTTCGATGCTGGTGGGCAGCTGCGTCGTTCTCGCTTCTCTATCCTCGGGCTCATCATCGGCTCCATCGCCGGATACTACGGCGGCAGCGATCGACCGCTTTGTGAACGTGGTGTTGATGAACGCGTTTCTTTCGTTCCCGGGAATTCTGCTGGCGATCGCGTTCGTCGCCTTTCGCGGCCCAGGAATTTTCAATCTCGTGCTTGCGCTCTCGCTCGGCGGATGGGTGGGCTATGCGCGCCTGGTGCGTGGGCAGGTTCTGGCCGCGCGGGAACGCGAATTCGTCGAAGCTGCCCGCGCTCTCGGCGCCAGCGATCTGCGCGTGATCGTGCGCCACATTCTTCCCAACATCATTCAGCCCGTGATCGTGCAGGCCGCGATCGGCATGGCGGGCGCGATCCTGGCCGAAGCCACCATGAGTTTCCTCGGGCTGGGTGTTCCGCCGCCGACCGCCAGTTGGGGCGCGATGCTGAACGACGCGCGCGCGCACCTGTTCGACTCGCCGCACCTGGTGCTCTTTCCCGCGCTCGCGGTGATGCTGGCCGTGCTCAGTTTCAATTTCATCGGCGACGCGCTGCGCGACTATCTCGATCCCCGCTCGCGGCTTGAAGCCGGACTCTAAACAAAGTAATGAGCGTGAGCGATGAGCAGTGAGCATACGGAGCAGGGAATTCTCTGCCTGCTCAGAGCTCATTGCTCATAGCTCATCAGGAAATTGTTGAAAAGTAAAGAAATATATTTCTTGACATGAATTGCAAATTGCAATATAAATATCTCGATTTGAAATACATTGAGGGCGGCCATGAAGCTGGGCGAAAAAATCCGCTACCTGCGCGAAGTCGAAGGGTCTCTTCGCGGGCTGGGCCGTCCTATGACGCAACTCGAACTGGTGCGCGCCATTCGAAGAAGGAACTAGGGCCGGGCAAGGCGATCAGCCAGTCGTACCTCTCGCAGATCGAGAGCGGCACGCGCCCGCATATGACGCAATCCTCGCGCGCGCTGCTGGCGAAGTTCTTCAAGGTGCATCCGGGCTTTCTGGTCGATGACCCTGAGGGATATCACACCGAACTGACCTCCGATTTGCGCACCACCGAAGGACAGCTGGATGTCTGGCTGCTGCAAGGTTCGGAGCGTTTTGCCAGCGACCCGGAAGTCAGCAATGTGCTGATCAAGGCCGCGCGCGAAAAAGATACGCGCCGATGCTTTCTGCTGCTGGGCGCGATTCTGGATACGCCGGGGCTGGCCGACCGCCTGCTCGAGGCGTTGCGTCCCGGAGTTGTCGGCCGACGCAAGTCATCGCGGCAGAATCGGGAAGGGAGGCGAATGCGATGACCTGGTCGGATTTCTATCTGATCTGTTTTGCGGTCGGCTTCTGCTTCAGCTTCTTTTCGTTCGTCTTCGGAGGCTCGCGCTTCGGCAAGCTTCACTTGCCGCATTTCCACGGTCATGCGTGGGCATCTGCCTGCGGCGCACGGTCCGGTAGCGCACGTTCCGGCCGGACACGGCTGGCGCAGGCGCAGCGCATGGCGGAGATGCCGGCGCATGGTCATCATGGCGCGACTGTATCGCCGTTCAATCCTCCGTCGTTCGCGGCGTTTCTGGCCTGGTTCGGCGGCACGGGATATTTGCTGACGCGTTTTTCGGCATGTGGGTCGGATCGGGCTGTTCTTGTCGGTGCTCGCCGGCTGGTGGGGGGGCGATCATTTTTTCTTCCTGACCAAGATGCTGATGTCGGACGAGGAGTATCTCGATCCGGCGGACTTCGAAATGGTCGGCGTGCTGGGCAGCTCTCGGTTCCCATCCGCGAAGGCGGCACGGGAGAAATGATCTATTCGCAGGTCGGCACGCGCCGCGTCTGCGGAGCCCGCAGCGAAAACGGCGGCGCAATCGCAAAGGGAACCGAGGTCGTGGTGACGCGCTATGAAAAAGGCATCGCCTACGTTCGTCTGTGGAGCGAAATGTCCGGCGAGCTGGATAAGCGCAGTATTGAGGGACCGAGAGACTAGGGAGAGCCATGAATCGCACTTGGTACAAAGCCGGGGTTCTGCTGATGTGGCTGGCACTCCCGATTTCGGCCTGGAGTACTGGCAGCGTCTGGGATCAGTTGCCCGCGCGCATGGCGGTTCATTTCGACGCCAATTGGCGGCCCAACGGCTACACCTCGCGCGAAGGGGCGCTGGAGCTGGGGCTGGGAATTATGGCGGTCATGCTGGTGCTGTTCACGCTTGCCACGCTGATAATCGTAGCCCTGAAGCCGAGTGCGGCTTGGCCCGCTGCTGCTGATTTTTATGTGGTGTGGGCTTTTGCTGGTACGGAAACAATTCGATTGTCGAGTTCAATTTGAACGTGCAGACGGCACAACCATTCCAGTTGTCAGTTGTCAGTCAGGGCCCGAAATCTCCCCCGGCCGAGAACTGAGAACGCAAGAACTGGGAACTCAGAACGCATTCGTAAGCAGGAGGCGATATGTTCGGGATTTCCCACATTGTCGAAATTTGGATTTTCGTCGGGCTTGGGAGTCATGGTCATTCTGTTCCTGATGAGCGGCATGGCCAGGCTCTATCGCAAAGCGGGCCCGCACGAAGCGCTGATCGTCTACGGCTTCCGCGGCACGCGCGTCGTCAAGGGCCACGGCACGGTCGTGCTTCCCGATGGTGGAGATCTGCCGCGAGCTGTCGCTCGAACTGATGTCGTTCGACGTGGCGCCGCAGCAGGATCTCTACACCAAGCAGGGCGTCGCGGTCACGGTCGAAGCGGTGGCGCAGATCAAGGTGAAGTCGGACATCGAATCGATCCTGCACCGCGGCCGAGCAGTTCCTCACCAAGACCGATCAGGAGCGCGAAGGCCTGATCCGGCTGGTGATGGAAGGCCACCTGCGCGGCATCATCGGCCAGCTCACGGTGGAAGAGATCGTGAAGCAGCCGGAGATGGTCGGCGACCGCATGCGCTCCACTTGCGCCGACGACATGAACAAGATGGGCCTGGAAGTCATCTCGTTCACCATCAAGGAAGTCCGCGACAAGAACGAGTACATCACCAACATGGGCAGGCCCGACGTCGCCCGCATCAAGCGCGATGCCGACGTGGCCACCGCCGAAGCCGAGCGCGACACCGCCATCAAGCGCGCGCTGGCGCACGCGCGAAGCCGCGGTCGCCAAGGCGCAGGCCGACCAGGAGCGCGTGCTGGCCGAGACGCTGTCGCAGGCCAAGCAGGCCGAAGCGCAGCGCGACCTCGAAGTCAAGAAAGCGCAGTACCTCGAAGTCACCAAGAAGCAGCAGGCGCAGGCCGACAAGGCCTACGACATCCAGACCAACATCATGCAGCAGCAGGTGATCGCCGAGCAGGTGAAGGTGCAGCAGGTCGAGAAAGAGCAGCAGGTCAAAGTGCAGGAAGCCGAAATCAAGCGCCGCGAGAAAGAACTGATCGCGACCGTGCTGAAGAGGCGCCGAGATCGAGCGTCAGCGCATCGAGACTCTGGCCGCGGCCGAGAAGCAGCGCCTGATGGCGGAAGCCGAAGGTCACGCGTCGGCGATTCGCGCGCAGGGCGAGGCCGAAGCCGAGATCATCTTCAAGAAAGGCGAAGCCGAAGCCAAGGCCATGAACGTGAAGGCCGAGGCTTACCAGGAATACAACCAGGCCGCGGTCATCGACAAGCTGATCACCAGCATGCCGGAGGTGGTGCGGGCGCTGGCCAGCCCGCTGGCCAACGTCGACAAGATCACCATCGTCTCGACCGGCAACGGCGACGCCGCCGGGATGAACAAGATCACCGGCGACATCGCCAAGATGGCGGCGCAGGTTCCGGCGCTGTTCGAGACGCTCTCGGGCATGCCGATGTCCGAACTGCTGGGCAAGGTCCGCCAGATCGGCGACAAGGCGCCGAAGCCGGACGCGCTGCCGCCGAAGGCGTAAGCAGCAGTGCGTGTGAGCGGACGCACTGGACCGCCCCGACGGACGCGTTGCCGGCCGCGTGCCGTTGTCACGAGCTGAAGCGAGTCCGCGTGAGGAGACGGAACTATGAAGAAGACCGTCAATGCAAATCGGACTAGGCATCGCTCTCGGCGCCGGCATCGGCACCGCCATCGGCGTCGCTCGCCGGCCACGTCGGCGTCTGGCTGGCGGTCGGAGTCGCCATCGGCGTCGCAATCGGCGCTGCGTCGAAACGAAAGGTCCGGATGCTGCAACTGCGCAGCATCATGCACATGCGATCCGGAAGTGACGCATCGAATTGAGCTAATCTGAGCTAGCCGAGCTAAGAGCTAAGAGCTAGAAGCCAGAGCTAAGAGCTAGAAGCTGATTAAGAAAGGAGTCCATCATGGCATTACTAGAGCGAGTTTCAACATTAGTCCGGGCCAATCTCAACGACCTGATCGACAAGGCCGAAGACCCGGAGAAGATGATCAAGCAGGTCATCCTCGACATGCAGAACCAGCTTCTGCAGGTGAAGACGCAGGTGGCGATCGCCATCGCCGACCAGCACCTGCTGGAGAAGAAGCAGAAAGAAAACGAAGACAAAGTGGCGGAGTGGATGCGCAAGGCCGAACTGGCCGTCGACAAGAAACAGGACGACCTGGCGCGCGCCGCGCTGCAGCGCGTGGAAAGCTATCGCGACCTGAGCGAAAGCTTCGCCCAGCAGGTCGACCGATCAGAAGGCGCAGGTGGAGAATCTGAAGACCGCGCTTGCGCCAACTGGAGCAGAAGCTGACCGAAGCGCAAGCCAAGGCCGATCTGCTGATCGCGCAGCATCGCCGCGCCCGCGCCGTCGGCAAAGCCAGCGATGCGCGCATGGCCGTCGGCGACGGTTCAAAGCGCCGCGCCTTCGATCGCATGAAGCGCAAAGTCGCGCACGCCGAAGCCGTCAGCCAGGCCAAGTCCGAAATCGCCGCCGACAATGTGGAAGACCGCCTGGCGGCGCTCGAGAAAGAAGACCGCATCGAGCAGTTGCTGGCGGAGCTGAAGACGAAGCGGGGAGCGTAATCGTACCGGCGGCACGACTGTCGCAAGGTTAAGCGCGCTCTCCTCGTGTCCTCGTGGAGAGACAATCAGCTGAGGCGATTCGTCCGATCCACGAGACACAGCTGCTTCTCGCGTAGGGGCGGACGCCTCGTCCGCTCTGCGTCGCGGAACGCGACGCAGACGAGGCTACGCCCTGTGTGACGTCCATCGTGCTTCGCGCCACTCCGGATGAGGCGTGCGGGGCTACATTTCTTCTTCTCATCGCTTACAAATATTTTCCATCTGGGCGCAAAAAAGTATTGCATCTCCGCAAATTTCCCGTAATCTCACATTTGCGAACTAACTTCGCCGAAATGCCCGTGGAATCGCTGTTACCCGGGAGCCGCGAGACGAATTCAAGGGAGACGCGGTGGTGAGAGTGAGTCGCTTGAGGAGGAAGCCATAGAAATTGGCAACAGCTAGCGCCCACGCCACAACTCGAATCCCCAGCCTGTCTGTTCGTCCCCGAACCGGAAAAAATTCGTCCGCCTCACGCTTTGGCCCCTGGTCGCCGCCACCTTCTTTATGGTGTCGGGCGGCACCTATGGCACGGAAGACATCGTGCACGGCGCCGGGTACGGGCGGGCCATTCTGATTCTGCTGCTCACCCCGCTGCTCTGGAGCCTGCCCACTGCGTTCATGATCGGCGAGCTCTCGAGCGCGCTGCCCTTCGAAGGCGGCTACTACGCCTGGGTGCGCCGCGCGATGGGCAATTTCTGGGGATTTCAGGAGGCCTGGCTCTCGCTGATCGCGTCGATTTTCGACATGGCGATTTATCCCACGCTGTTCGTTGCCTACCTGACCCGCATGTTTCCGTGGTTTGCAGGAAGGGAATCGCGGATGGTGGTCGCGCTGGCGCGTGGTGTCGCCTGCGCGCTGCTGAATATGGCCGGAGTGAAAGTGGTTTCGACGACTTCGCTGTGGCTGTTCTTCGCGCTGTCGGCGCCGTTCGTGGCGATCGTGTTGCTCTCGCCGTTCAAATTCGGCGCGCTGGCCAACGCCGTAACGAGGCCGACGACGTCCAACGTCGATATCCTCGGCGGCCTGCTCATCTGCATGTGGAACTACATGGGATGGGACAACGCCTCGACCATCGCGACCGAAGTTGAGCGCCCGCAGCGGACTTATCCGCGCGCCATGCTGGTGGCGGTGGCGATCGTGGCCGTCACCTACGTTCTGCCCTTCGCGGCGATGTGGATGACCGGGCTGACAGCCAGCGCTTGGGAAACCGGTTCGTGGGCTGACATTGCCGGCCTGCTGGGCGGCCCGCTGCTGCGCATCGCGATTGTCGCTCGGCGGCATGATCAGCGCCTTCGGCATGTTCAATGCGCTGGTGATGAGCTACTCGCGGCTGCCGCTGGCCATGGCGCAGGACGGGATGCTGCCGGCGGTTTTCGGCAAACTGCAGACGAAATCGCGCGCCCATGGGTCGCGATCATCGCGTTGGCGATTGGATGGGCCATGTGCCTTGGCCTGGGCTTCGCAGCGCCTGGTGACAATCGACATCCTGCTTTACGGCGCGAGCCTGTCGCTGGAGTTCCTCGCCTTGGTCGGTCCTGCGGATTCCGCGAACCGGAGCTGAAGCGCCCGTTCCGCGTCCCGGGCGGAAAGTTTGGGGCGATGGCGATCGGCATCCGCCAGTGCTTTTGCTGGGGTTTTCGAGTGATCCGCAGCGAGCACGAGTCGATCCTGGGGATGAGTTCGTTCGCCTTCGGCATGATCCTGATCGCCGCAGGCGTTGTAGCCTATGCACTGAATCATGCGTTCAAGCCCGGCGGCTGGTCGGTGGCTGAATCCAAGAAACCCCAGCCCGCAGCATAAACAAAGCCACAGATTCCATGGATCCATACGGAGAAATCCGCCAAGATCCGTGTCAATCCGTGGCTAATTTCTTAAGCAACTAGAACTTGTACCCGATTCCCACCGAGATAATCGGATACACTTTGAACAAAGTCATGCTGTCGTTGATTTTGTTTTGCTCTGAAACGACATTGGCTTGAACAATAGGGTCTGTGGCGGCGGGACGGCAGTTCACTCCGGGCTGATCGCAAACATTGCCGTCCAAGGCGAGGCTCGCTTTGGGCGATCCCTGGAATGCGACTCCGATCTCGAATGGAACGCTGAAGTGCTTGCCTTCCTTACGCGAGACTAAGTTTCCCCATCCGACGGTAAGCATCGGTGCAGCCTGGTAAAAGGTGACTTTACCTCTTCCGGTGATCGGGTTAGTCGGATCGCTGTAATATGCGAAACCGCCCAGCGAGAAGCTCTGGTTGGGCGGCACCGAAGCTGTCGCCGTAATCGGATCGGCAGCGTAGACGAGCACGCCCGGGCTGAGATGAAAGCTTTTGGCAAACGGGAAATAGTCTAGATGGGCTTCGAAAGTTCGGAAGTTCAATTCGCCGTTATAAGAAACGCCGTCTTTGTCGAAGCCGCGGCTGTACTTGATCATGTTGAAGCCGGCTCGGGCGTTGGATTTTTCGGTCAGTCGTACTGCGCCTTCAAAGCCAGCTCCGAGCAGAGAGAACTTTACACCGATTCCTATTTCCCGAATGTGTCCGCTGTTATCGGAAACTTGGGGAGTGGCGGGAGTTGCGTTCGATGTGGCTGACTGGGCAGAGCCCATGAGACTAGCGAAGGTAATTAGGATCGAGACGATAAGAATGGAGCGTAACATTTCACACACGTTTCCCTCCTTTTTCGCAGTTCTTGCTGGCGGTGGGAGATTCCAGCATAGCCCTTCTAGCTGCGCAATCAATGGCACGGAAGAATGAGGCCGACTTATCGACGTGACCTTCGTCACAATTGTGCGGTTCGCAAGACTGAAGATTCTCCCAAATTATGAAGGATCGGCCGTCGATCTTTCATGATTTTTCTAGTGCTTGGCTTATGCCTAAGCCGCTTTGGCCTGATCGCGGAAGGCCTTCACCTGATCATGCACGCGCTGCACGCTGGCCGCCTGACGTCTGACGATTTCGCCCACGGTCGACGGCAAGGCACCAGAAAGCGCTTTTTGGTAAGCGTCTTTCGCGACATCCTCTCCGTGTTCCAGCCAATCGAGCACAGTATGATCATCGCCACCCAGCGCGACTTTTGTATCCACCCAGGCCCGGTGCAGCGCACCCTCCGCCGATCCGGATACTTTTTTCTCCGGCTTGCCCAGTCGCGCGAGCTCCGCCTGCAGTTCTTCGGCGAATTCCCGGCGCTCTGCGCTGACCTCGATGAAAAACGATTTCAAATCTGTGCGTTTAACCTTCTCCGCGGCCTCTTGAAATCCGTTTTGCCCGTCCCGGCACCTTTCAATCAGATGTTCCACTACATCGATGGCATTGTTCTCGTCCATTTCGACCTCCGGCATTTCGATGCAGGGGCGGGTTTGAGGTTTGGCGCAATTCTCGCGGGGACCTGCGCTCAACTAGGAGGGAAGGGAACCCCTGCACTAAAATCGTTTGGGAGATCTATGACCAAGCGCAAATCCAAGGGAGCCTACATGATCTCGGCAGTCGCCGAGATGTACGGCATCCATCCCCAAACCCTGCGACTCTACGAGCGCGAAGGCCTGCTCAAACCCTCTCGCACCGAAGGTAACACGCGTCTCTACACCGACGAAGACCTGCAACGGCTCGAGTTCATTCTTTCGCTCGCGCGCGATCTCGGGGTCAACATCGCGGGAATGGCCATCATCCTGCAAATGCGCGAACGCATGGAGGAGATGCAGCGCCAGATCCAGGAGTTCGTGCAGTACATCCAGCAAGAAGTATTGACCCGGGCCAGCGCGGCCGCGGATCCGTCCAAGGGAGCGATTGTTCCCGTGCGGCGGCAGATCGTCCCGAGCGAGTCATCGCAGCGCAAGCGCTGACCCTCGCTGCGCTTGATTGAGAGTCGTAAGGGTATGATCAAGACGCAATGCTCCCGTTCAAGCTCGTCTACAGCGACGCCTATTTTCTGCCCATCGGCAAACATGTTTTTCCCGCCGAGAAATACCGCCGTGTTCGTGATCGGTTGATTGCCACTGGGGTAGCGGACCAGAGCGATTTTCTGGAGCCGCAACCCGCGACCGACCAAGACATTCTGCTCGTTCACAAACCTGAATATGTGCAGAAGCTGAAGACTGGGACGCTGAGCCCGCGCGAAGAAATGGAGATGGAGATTCCCTACTCCCGAGACCTGGTCGATGCCTTCTGGCTGGCCGCAGGGGGATCGATATTGGCGGCCCAACAGGCGCTAATGGACCGGGTGTGCATCAGCATCGGCGGCGGATTCCATCACGCTCATGCCGATCACGGCGAGGGCTTCTGCATGATCCACGACGTGGCGGTCGCGATCCGTCGTTTACAGCGGGATGACCAGATCCGCACCGCCATGACCGTGGATTGCGATGTCCATCAGGGCAACGGAACTGCTGCTATTTTTGCAGGCACGCGCACGGAGAGCCTTCCTTTGCCATCCGCGTCCGCATCGACTCTGAATCAGGCCTGGGCGGCGAAAACCCGCATGCGCGGAGCCCACGCCGGGGATGTCTTCACGATTTCCCTTCACCAGCACAACAATTATCCGCTGTACAAGCCGCCATCTTCGATCGACGTCGATCTCCCGGACGGCATTGGCGATGACGACTATCTTGCCTGGCTCGACAACGCCCTCAGTTCGGCCTTCCGACAGTTCGAGGCCGACTTGCTCTGTTACGTCGCCGGAGCGGACCCGTATCGTGAAGACCAGCTCGGTGGCCTGGATCTGACGATCGAAGGCTTAAAGAAGAGGGATGAGCTAGTCTTCCGGGTGGCAAAAGCGCGAGACGTCCCAGTGATGGTCACCTACGCTGGCGGCTACGCCTTGAATGTGGAGGACACGGTCACCATTCACACCAACACGGTGCTGGCAGCAAGAGAAGTCTTCGAATCGTAGGCCTCTGTGTTCCTCTGTGACCCCTGTGGTGAGAAAGTCGTTTCAACATAGAGCCTGCCTCCAGCGCTGCTAAAATAGAACATCTGACTATGTTTGAGAATCTTCAGGAAAAACTCCAACGCGCCTTTAAAAGCCTCCGTGGGCAAGCCACGCTCACGGAAGAGAATATTGACGAGGCGCTGCGCGAAATTCGCCTCGCCCTGCTTGAGGCCGACGTCAACTTCAAAGTCGTCAAGCAGCTGATCGACCACATCCGCGCCAAGGCAGTCGGACAGGAAGTCATGACCGCGCTCTCGCCCGGGGAGCAGGTCATCAAAATTTTGCGCGACGAACTGGTCGAGATCCTGGGCAAAGACACCGCGAAGGTGAAGTTCGCTTCCCAGCCACCCACGGTCGTGCTCATGGCTGGACTTCAAGGTTCCGGTAAGACGACCACCTCCGGCAAGCTCGCCCACTGGTACAAGAATGGCGGCCATCGCCCTCTGCTGGTCTCGGTGGACGTGTATCGTCCTGCCGCCCGCGAGCAGTTGAAGGTTGTAGCGCAGGCGGTGAAGAGCCACATCTACGAAGGACAAGTCACCGAGGCGAACACCGCGACCGTCGAACGCCTGGTGAAAGAAGCCCGTCGCGAAGCGGTGGTGACCGGATGCGACGTGCTGATCGTCGACACCGCCGGTCGCCTGCACATCGACGACCAGCTCATGTACGAGATGCAGTCGCTGAAGAAGCTGCTGAATCCGTCGGAGATCCTGTTCGTCGCCGACGCCATGACCGGACAGGACGCGGTGAACTCCGCCGAAGAGTTCCACAAGAAGCTCTCTCTCACCGGGGTTGTGCTCACGAAGATGGATGGCGATGCGCGCGGCGGAGCAGCGCTCTCCATACGCCAGGTCACGGGGCAGCCGATCAAGTTCATCGGCATCGGTGAAAAATACGATGCTCTAGAGCCCTTCCATCCCGACCGCATTGTCTCGCGCATCCTCGGTATGGGAGACATTTTGTCGCTGATCGAGCGTGCCGAGCAGCATGTCGACAAGAAAAAAGCTGAGGAGATGGCGAAGAAAGCTTTCGCGGGGGACGGCTTCTCTCTCGAAGATTTCCGTGACCAGTTGCGCTCAGTGAGAAAAATGGGATCAATGAAGAGCCTGATGGGCATGCTGCCGTCCATCGGCCCGTTCAGCGGCCTGCAAAAGGCCGCCGACCAGGTGGACGAAAAGCAAATTGACCGCGTGGAAGCCATTATCAACTCCATGACCCGGCACGAGCGCATTCACCACGAGGTGATCAACGGCAGCCGTAGAAAGCGCATCGCTCGTGGCTCAGGGACGACCATTCAGGAAGTGAACAACCTTCTTCGCCAGTACGCGCAGATGAAGAAGATGTTTAAGCAAATGGGCAAGCCCAGCTTCGCGCGCAGGCTGGCAGGCATGAAGATGCCAGGCATGTAAGCATTCGAACTAAGGCTATGTCATCCTGAACGAAGCGAAGGATCCCTGGCACCTTCACCCAATTACGACAATGAAGTGGCGTTCTCTCGAAGAATCCGGCCCCAGTATTGACACCCGTTCGCTGCAGGAAATCTTCGCTGAGCGCAAGGAACTCATCGCGAAATACATTCCTGCCGAGACTCAAGCTATTCACGCCCAGGCAGTCGCCGAACTCAAAGCTCGCCAGCTTGCGGCAGCAATTCTGCCGGTCGGCGCCAAAGCTCCGGACTTCGAATTGCCAGATCACAATGGCGCGCCTGTAAACTCATCCACTCTGCGCGCCCAAGGACGTTTGGTTCTTTGTTTCATTCGCGGGCGCTGGTGTCCATTCTGCGTGGGGCAGATGGAAGCCATGAATCTGATTTTGCCGCAGATCGAGAAAACCGGAGCAACTTTGGTCGCCATCTCTCCGCAAACGGTGAAGCAGTCGTTCTTTATGCACGACCAGCACAAGCTGCGTTTTCCCTTGCTGTCCGATATTGGAAACAGGCTTGCACGGCAGTTTGGGCTGACGTATCGCGTTGCGCCAGCGCAGGAAGTGGTCTACCGCCGCGCTTTCGTGAACCTTCCGTTCACGAATGGCGATGACAGCTGGGAGTTGCCCATTCCCGCGACATACATCCTCGATCGCGAGGCGACGATTCACTACGCATCTGCGAACGAGGAGTACACGGAGCGCCCCGAACCAGAAGCCATCCTGAATTTCCTGAAGAGCTGGGCTTAGCGTCTGGGCGTGCATCAGGTCGACAGGGGAATGCCAGGTCTCGCCGAAGTTGCGAGCCTCAGAGCACAGCGAGAACTCCCGCGATACACTGATACTTCATGCACTACATCTACGGAATCAACTCGGTCACCGAGGCGCTGAAAGCGCGCGGGCGTGCATTCGAATGGGTTGGAATGGCGAAAGAGCGCCATGACATCCGCCTGCAACGGCTGATCGAAGATTGCAGGCGGCTGAGCGTGCCGGTGCGATTTCTGCAGCGCACCGAACTCGACCGTATGGCGGGAAACGCCGCGCATCAGGGAGTGGTCGCGGTCACGTCCGCCAAGCAGTACAACGATCTTGCGGATGTGATCGCGGCAAAGCGCGGCAACTATTCACTCATTGTGGTCTTAGACGGTGTGGAAGATCCTCACAATTTGGGAGCAATTCTGCGTACCGCTGATGCTGCGGGAGCAAACGGGGTTGTCATTCCGGAACGGCGGGCGGCCGCCGTGACGGGAACCGTCACCAAAGCCTCCGCCGGGGCCAGCGAGCACCTGCCCATCGCCAAGGTCACCAATATCGCGCGGAGCGTCGAAGAGTTGAAGGAAAACAATGTCTGGACGGTCGGTCTGGACGAACGCGGTGCGAAAACCTACGATTCGCTGGATTACAAGATGGACTGCGCACTGGTCCTGGGTGGAGAAGGCAAAGGCCTGCACGATCTGGTCAAACGCAAATGCGATTTCCTGGTCTCTATCCCCATGCTGGGCAAAGTGCCGTCTCTGAATGTCTCCGTCGCCGCCGCAGTAGTGCTGTATGAGATCGTGCGCCAGCGACGCGCAGCCGAAGAAGCATCCAACCAAAAATGAACTTCAGTTCGTTCCTGAAGCCTCTGTGCTTCCTCTGTGTCCTCTGTAGTTGTGTTCTGAGATGCACGGCGCTTGATCGCGAAGCCTTCTCCATCCCTAATTACGACCTGAAGGTCCAGATCGACCCCGCGCAACACCGCCTGGGCGTGCGCGGCAATCTCAAGTTGCGCAACGACACTGCAACTCCGCAGAAGATTGCGGTTCTGCAGATCTCTTCCTCGCTCGATTGGCGTTCAATAAAAATTGGGGATAAGGCAGTCCAGTTTGTAACGCAACCCTTCACATCTGACATTGATCACACGGGCGCTCTATCGGAGGCCATCGTAACTCTGCCCGATGCAGTCTCGCCGCGCAGCACGGTGGAACTGCAGATTGCCTATGAAGGCGTGATCGCCCTCGACCAAACCCGTCTCACTCGCATCGGAACTCCTGACGAGCTGGCGAAGAGTGCCGATTGGGACTCCATCAGCCCGGAATTCACCGCCGTGAGAGGCGTCGGTTACGTCGCCTGGTATCCAATCGCCACCGAAGTTGCAAATTTATCCGAAGGCAACAGCCTGTTCGAGGTTATCGCTCGCTGGAAGTCACGGGAAGCCGGCTCGCGAGCGCATTTCAACTTCGCCGTAATCGGACCTGACAGCGAGCCCTCGCTTCGGATTCTCCTGAATCAGTTTGGTTGCAGCACTTCTACGGACAAAGCGGGCGGTGCCGAAGACAAGGCCGTAGACTGCACGTTTGAATCGCTCGCGTCCGCGGTTCCCACCTTTGTGATCGGTCTTCTTGGTATGGTCGATCGATCCGGGGTGACAGTATTCAATCTGCCTTCCCATGCCGTTGCAGGTGAGGTCTATGTGGACGCTGCCGGGAAAGTGAGCCCTTTGATTACCGACTGGTTCGGACGTGCGCGCAGAAAAGCGCTGATCGTCGATCTTCCGGACACCAGCGACGCTCCCTTCGAGAGCGGGCCTCTTCTGCTGACTCCGCTAAGCGAATCCGAATTCGCATCTGCGCTGTCCGCTGCTCATCAACTTGCGCATGCATGCGTGTCTTCGTTCCGCCCGTGGGTGGAAGAAGGCCTGGCTCACTTTGCCCAGGCTTTGTACGTGGAAGAGCAGAAGGGCCGCCCGGCTGCGATCGAGTACATGAGCGCGCATCGGCCTGCGCTGATCAAGATGGAGCAAACTACCGCGCCCTCTGCGGGGAACGAAGCTGATAGCTCGCTGGTGAATAGCAATGGTGACGAGTTCTACCGCAGCAAAGCGATGTCCGTCTGGTGGATGCTGCGTGACATGATTGGCGATTCCGCTCTCCAGAAGGCCATTGCGGCGTATCGTCCAGAGCAGGATAAAGAGCCTTCCTACATGCCGCTTCTGATCGCGGCGCAGGCGCAGCGCGACATGGAATGGTTTTTTGACGACTGGGTTTACCGCGATCGCGGCCTACCCGATTTCAGAGTTGAGTCGGCGTACTCGCGCAAGGCCATGAGCAATGCGTTCCTGTTGACGGTAACTGTGGAGAATTTGGGATCCGCGGGAGCCGAGGTTCCCCTCATTGTGAAGTTTGCCGGGGGTGCCGCCACGAAACGGCTTGAGGTCCGCGCCAAAAGCAAAGCCACCATTCGTATCGAGACTCCGCGCATTCCACAGGAAATCACCGTAAATGATGGAAGCGTGCCCGAGAGTGACACCACAAATAACACCGTAAAGGTTGAAGCGCCTCAGAGCTAGCATTCACTGCACGCCCTTGAACAGTTAAACACGTAGCTTGCTACGTCTTGCCTCTGTGCCTCCGTGGTAAGTTAGTCAGTTCGCGGGGGCGACATTGGCCTACATTCAGTTCCTCGGTGCGGCCGGCACAGTCACAGGTTCCAAGCACCTGATCAACACGGGAAGTCCTTCCGGCACCAGCGGCTTTCAGGTGTTGATTGATTGCGGTCTATTTCAGGGACCAAAAGAATGGCGTGAGCGCAATTGGCGTGACACGCCGGTTCCAGCGAAGGAGATCGATGCAGTCATTCTCACCCACGCGCATCTCGATCATTGCGGCTGGATTCCGCGACTGGTGAAAGAGGGCTTTCGCGGCCCCATTTACGCCAGCTCGCCGACAATCGATCTGTGCGGAATCATCCTGCCCGACTCCGGGCATCTGCAGGAAGAAGACGCCGCTTTCTACAACAAGACTCGGAAATCGAAGCACACCCCGGCCTTGCCGCTGTACACGTTCGAAGAGGCACAGGATGCGCAGCAGTACTTCAAAGCGGTGAAGGTTGGGGAAACGGTTCAGTTATCGTCCGAACTGTCGTTCCGCTTTGTGCGTGCCGCGCACATCCTGGGTTCCTGCATGGCAGAGATTTCCCTGAAGACGAATGGCATTACGCGTTCTTTGCTGTTTACGGGCGATATCGGACGCGTTCGCGATCATAAAGTTGCGCCCGGGAAGGTCGTGCACTCCGGACCCGCGGAAGGCGAAACTGCTGATCTTCTCGTCATGGAATCGACCTACGGCAACCGCGTTCACCCGAAAGAAGATCCCTTGCCGGAGCTTGCAACCTTAATCACTAACACGTCAAAGCGTGGCGGCAGCGTCGTGGTCCCGGCGTTTGCCATCGAGCGCACGCAGAAATTTGTGTTCATCCTCAAGCACCTGATCGAATCCGGCCAGATTCCCCGGATTCCGGTGTTCTGCGACAGCCCGATGGCGATCAAAGCAGTCGAGATTTTTCTCAAGCACGACGAGGAGTACAGCGAAGAAACACGCGAGATGATTCGCAAGTACGGGTCCCCTTTGACTTGGCCGGGCTTCATCTTCGCATCCACGCCGGAGGACTCGAAGAAGATCAATGCCAATAGCGTGCCTGCGGTCATCATTTCGTCCAGCGGCATGGCGACGCGGCGGACGCATTCTGCATCACCTGGCGCAGCGGTTGCCCGATCCCAGGAATCTGGTCCTTTTTATTGGCTTTCAGGCGCCCGGCACGCGCGGATTTGCCATCAAGAGCGGCACAGAGCAAATCAAGATCTTCGGCGACTACGTCCCCATTCGAGCCCAGACCGCCGCGCTGGAGCAGTTCAGCGACCACGCCGATCCTCCGGAGTTGCTGGAGTGGCTGCGCACGTTCCGCAATCGCCCGGCGACCACGTATTTGGTCCATGGCGAGCCCGTCGCATCGCAGCAACTGCGCGAAAAAATGACAAAGGAATTGGGCTGGACAGTCGAGATCGCCAGCTACCTGGAAAAGATTGAGCTGCGCTGAACAGGTTCGGTAGACGGGGCAGGCTTGGAAGAGCCAAACTTCGCGTCAGAACTGCGAACTGAAGTGGACCAACGTTTGCAACTTCGCTGCCGCCGCCCCTGCATCGATGGACTTGGCGGCGATCGGAACGCCATCCACAATATGTTCCGCCCGTCCGGCGGCAACCAGCGCGGCCGCTGCATTCAGCAGCACCACATCGCGGCGCGCCGACTGTTCTCCTTCGAGCACAGCACGAATGATCTCCGCATTCTCCGCCGCATCGCCGCCTGAAATTTCCCGCAGCGTGGCAGGCTTCATACCGAATTCCTCCGGTTCCACTTCGTAGCTTCTCACTAAACCTTCGCGCGCCTCCGCAATACGCGTTTTGCCGGTGATCGTAATCTCATCCAGTCCATCCAGGCCGTGCACTACCAGCGCGCGGCGCAATCCCAACATGCTAAGCACTTCGGCCAGTTTCTCCACCAGATCGAGCGAATAGACGCCCACCACCTGCCCCGACGCGCGAGCCGGATTCGTCAGCGGCCCAAGCAGGTTGAACATCGTGCGCATCTGCAATTCGCGGCGCACTCCCTGGATTTGCTTCATCGCCGGATGTAAATTCGGGGCAAAAAGAAAGCAGATGCCGATCTCGCGCAAGCATTGCGCCGAACGCTCGGGGGACAACTGGATGTTGATTCCTAATGCCTCAATGACGTCTGCCGAACCGCACCTCGAGCTGATGCTGCGGTTCCCGTGCTTGGCCACGCGTACACCAGCGCCTGCTGTGACAAGCGCGCTTGCGGTTGAAATGTTGAATGTCCCGCTGGCATCCCCGCCGGTGCCGCTGGTATCGATAAGCGAGTCATTCTCGCATTCTTCTGCAAGCGCCTCGCGACCTGTGCCGGTAACTGCCAGGGCCTCTGCCGGAGGGATCGGCAGGGGCGCGGCCGCGGCGCGGATGGCTTCCGCGAATCCGACAATCTCCTCGACCGTTTCGCCCTTCATGCGCAGGGCAATGAGCAGAGCCGCAATCTGGGCGTCGGTACACTTTCGCGAAAGCACTTCCGACATGACGTCGCGGGCTTCGGCGCGATTCAGGGATTCACTGTGATTGGCCAGCCGATGCAGAGCTTCGAGGATCATGGTTCAGGCGAGATTGTAAGCGATGCGAACCGGATAGCAGTACTCAAATGTCAGCGCGGCCGGAGTTCTCGGTCGCTTCCTCCGGCGTCGCGCCGGACTGCCGTTTGCGGAAGTAGTTGCGCCAGTCTTCCGGTAATGCCGGAGTCGCAATGGCCTTTTCCAGGAGCCCGGCGTTGTACTTGTCTTCCGCAAAGAGCCGGTTCATCTCAGAGATGCTGATGGCTTGCGGTTCTCTGCTCAGAAACTCGAACGAGTCTCCGGCAGCCACGATCCCTTCTTGCTCCACAGAAAAATAAAATCCGCTGCGGCCGCTGCGCAGAAATCTCGCGAGAATGTCACTGCGGTGAAATTTCACAGCCAGCTTGTAGCAGGGAATTCGCGGTTGGCGCACCATTATTACGGCGGTGCCGACCTGCAGCCGATCGCCGATGTGAAGATCGCTTTCGCTGAGCCCTTCCGTGGTGAAGTTCTCGCCGAACATACCGCACGGCAGGCTCATGCCCGGCAATTCGTGCCGCCAGAAATCGTAGTGCTCGGAAGGATAGCCATAGATGGCTTTGTACGGGCCTCCGTGAACCGCGAGGTCGGCTTGGCGGTCTCCATCAAGATTCAGCGTGCGCAGCGGAATCGCGCCGGCGACCGGTTTCTTGAAAATCCCGGTGCTGATCGTGGTATCCCTGTAGAGGGCCAGTTGCGGTCGCGCGACGTTCAGCGAAATCAGCTTCATCGATTTCTCCACGTATCCGGTTTTGATGTACAGATCGCAGAAATGACACAACATTGTTCCCGCGAGTTGCAGCTCGCACCCTCACCCACCCTACGACTCAGTTTGCCGTACTCCGTTTGCTTCTATAAAATTGAAAGTTTGCTGCCCGCACTACTGCGCTGCAAGCTGGGTCCTCCCGAGTGATTACGGAAGAGTCATCATTATGAAAATTCATGAGTATCAGGCAAAGGCAATCTTAAGGAAGTATGGTGTCACTGTGCCCCGCGGATCGATGGCCACCTCGCGCGAAGAGGCGGAGTCGGTCGCGAAAGATTTGTTGAGCTCCGGTTCCAGTGGAGTGGTCGTCAAAGCGCAAATTCATGCGGGAGGCCGCGGCAAAGGCGGTGGCGTGAAGATCGCCAAATCCGTGGACGAAGCCGCCGACCTCGCGGGCAAGATGCTCGGCATGAAGCTTGTGACACACCAGACCGGGCCCGAAGGCCGCATCGTGCGCCGCTTGCTAATTGAAGAAACGCTCCCCATCGAGAAGGAACTTTATCTCGGGATCCTGGTCGATCGCGCCGAAGGCAAGCCGGTCTTCATGGCGTCGGCCGCTGGCGGCATGGAGATCGAAGAAGTTGCGGCAAAAAATCCGGAGGCAATCCTGAAGCAGCACATCGATCCCGGCATGGGTCTCGAGGCGTTCCAGGCGCGCAAGATTGCTTTCAAACTCGGCCTGAATGCAAAACAGATCAACCCGGCCGTGCAGTTCCTGACCAGCCTCTACAAGGCATTTCTCGACACCGACGCCTCGCTGCTCGAGATCAATCCCTTCATCACCACGACGGACGGGCGTCTGTTTGCGCTCGATGCCAAGATCAACTTCGACGATAACGCCCTGTTCCGCCACTCCGATCTCGCGCGAACTGCGCGACATCACCGAAGAAGATCCGCTGGAAGTCGAGGCTTCAAAGTACAGCCTGAATTACATCAAGCTCGACGGCAATGTGGGCTGCATGGTCAATGGCGCCGGCCTGGCCATGGCGACCATGGACATCATCAAGTACGCCGGCGGCATGCCTGCCAATTTTCTTGACGTAGGCGGAGGCGCCAGCTCCGAGCAGGTGGCACACGCTTTCGAGATTCTTCTCAGCGACAAAAACGTGAAAGCCGTGCTGATCAATATTTTCGGCGGCATCCTGCGCGTCGATACGCTGGCCACCGGGGTAGTCGAAGCCGCGCGCAAGACCAATATCAAGCTTCCTATCGTGCTGCGCCTGGAAGGAACGAACGTAGACGAAGGCAAGAAGATCCTGATGAATTCAGGTTTCAATTTCACGGTCACAGAAACCATGAAAGACGCGGCAGACAAAGTCGTAGCAGCCGCAGGCGGAAGCATGAGCGGCGCAGAGTGGCGCTAACAACTTCGTGGAAGAGCGGCCCTTTAGGGCCGCGTTGAAACATGCAACAAACAATACGGGCTTTTATCCCCCGCGTTTCAATGAAGGGATTTATTTATGGCAATCCTAGTCGATAAAGATACGCGCGTGCTCGTGCAAGGCCTCACCGGCCGCGAAGGCACATTTCACGCAAAGGCGAGCGCTGCTTACGGAACAAAAATCGTAGGCGGAGTTACTCCGGGCAAGGGCGGCACCACGCATGAGGGCTGGCCGATCTTCAACACCGTGCAGGACGCGGTCGATAAGACCGGCGCGAACGCCACGGTGATTTTTGTCCCGCCGCCGTTTGCCGCCGACGCCATCATGGAAGCCGCGGATGCAGAGATCGATCTCATCGTCTGCATCACCGAAGGCATTCCGACCCTCGACATGGTCAAAGCCTGGGAGTTCCTGCAGGACCGCCGCTCGCGCCTGATCGGACCGAATTGCCCCGGCATCATTTCGCCGGGAAAGTGCAAGATCGGAATCATGCCCGGCATCCATCCACAAAGAAGGAAATGTCGGCATCGTCTCGCGCTCAGGGCACGCTCACCTATGAAGCCGTCCATCAGTTGACGCAACGCGGGATCGGCCAATCCACCGCGATCGGCATCGGCGGCGATCCGATTATCGGTACGACATTCGTGGATGCTCTCGACCTGTTCAACCGCGATCCCGAAACCGAAGCCGTCATCATGATCGGCGAGATCGGCGGCAACGCCGAAGAGACCGCTGCGGAGTTCGTAAAGACGCACATGAAGAAGCCGGTAGTCGGATTCATCGCCGGGCAAACCGCCCCTCCCGGACGCCGCATGGGCCACGCCGGCGCAATCATCTCCGGCGGCAAGGGCACAGCCGCAGAGAAAATCAAAGCCCTGGAAGCGGCGGGCATCAAAGTTGCGAAATCTCCCGCCGCCATTGGGGAGACCTTAGCCGCGGCAATCGGCGTAAACGTCTGAGCAATCCATTTAGCCGCTGAAATCCCTGAAATGCCGGAACTGAGAACCGAGAACTGAGAACTAATTATGAAGACCCTGCAACGCACACTGACCATCGTTAAGCCTGATGCCGTCCGCCGCAACGCGGTCGGAGACATCATCGAACAATTCGAGAAGAAGAATTTCCGCATCCTCGCCATGAAGATGCTGGAGATTTCCAAGCATCAGGCGGAGCAGTTCTATGCGGTACACGCCAGCCGCCCCTTCTTCAATACCTTGACCGACTTCATGTCGAGCGGACCCATCGTGGTGCTCGCGCTCGAAAAAGAGAATGCCATCGCCGATTTGCGCACGCTGATGGGTGCGACTAATCCCGCCAACGCCGAGGAGGGAACGATCCGCAAGAAGTGGGCGAGCAATATCGAGCACAACGCGATCCACGGTTCCGACGCAGAAGATACCGCCCGCTTCGAACTCAGCTTCTTCTTCGCCGGATACGAATTAGCCAAATAGCATGCCAATGGTTCAAATCACGATGCTTCAGGGCCGCAGCGTCGATCAAAAGCGCAAGATCGCCAAGCGGATCACCGACGCCTTGGTCGAAGAAGCCGGCGCGCGCCGGGACGGAATTGTGATCGCCTTCAATGAAGTTTCAAAGGAGAGTTACGCTTCAGGCGGCGAGTTGATGATCGATAAAACGAAGTGAACCCCTCCGTATCGCGCAGTCAGGCGGCCGCGTAGCCTTCCCGAACAGCGGTGGAACAGCGGTGAGTGCCAGAGCAGCCCTGCTAGAGCTGGCGTGGAAAGTGGAAACGCGGCCGTGCAAAGTGGGAGAGCGGCCCTTCAGGGCCGCGTTGCATGCCATCCTGCATGGGCTTTAGCCCGCGCGGTCATCCCAGCGGCTCGAACAAATGTCCTTCGACGCGGTCCGCGATCTTGGGCAGATCTTTTTTCGCATGCTGCAAGAAATGCGGGGCAGCGCGGTGCGCTTCCAGCGCGGCGTCATCCTTGTATTGCTCGTAGATAAAAAAACGGCGGGGATCGGTCTTATGCCGATGCACCTGATACATTGCACAACCTGGTTCCTTGCGGGACTGCTCGGTCAGCTTTTCAAACAGCGTGGTGACTTCGGCTTCACGCCCAACTTTCGCCATCCAGGTGACTGCTAACACCACCATCGTTCGCTCCTCCCGCGGCCAGGGTGATCCGGGGAAGTCATTCTAGGCTTTCCGCGCGGCCGCCTTCAACTCGGAAACGAAGTCCGGCATCAGTATGGTATGACCGCGATCAGGGCCTGTGGAAATCATCCCGATCTTCGCGCCTGATTCTTTCTCCACGAAGGCGAGATATTCGCGTGCTTGCCGCGGCAGCTTTTCGTAGTCTACAATTCCCTCGGTGGAGGTTTGCCAGCCCGGCAGTTTTTGATAGACGCACTCGATCTGGTCATAGCCACTCGCCTGGGCGGGCACTTCCATCGTCTGTTTGCCGCCGATCTTCAGCCCGACGGAGACCGGAATCTCGGCAAGTTCGTCGAGCACATCGAGTTTCGTGACCACTAGCCAGTTCGTGCCGTTGATCATTCCGGAATAACGCAGAAGCGGCAGATCGAGCCAGCCGGTGCGCCGCGGGCGCCCAGTAACGGCGCCAAATTCATTTCCCCGCTTCCGGATCTGCTCCCCGAGTTCCCCTTTTTCTTCTGTGGGAAAGGGCCCTTCGCCCACACGCGTGCAATATGCCTTGGTGATCCCGATGACCGAGTCAATCGAATTCGGCGGCACGCCCGTGCCGATCACAGCGCCGCCGGAAGTCGCGCTGGACGACGTCACAAAGGGATACGTCCCGTGGTCAATGTCCAGCATCGTCCCTTGTGCTCCCTCAAATAACACGGACTCGCCTTGAGTGAGTGCTTGGTTGAGCAGAAGGGCCGCATCGCAGACGAATGGAGCAATCTTCTCAGCCGCCTGCGCGTACTCGGTGTACATCTTGTCGGCGTCGAGAGGTTCGGTGTTGAACAGCGCGTGCGCAATCATGTTCTTTTCGCGCACGGCGTTTTCGATGTGCTTCTTGAGCAGCGTCAGATCGAGCAGGTCCGCAACGCGCAGACCGCGGCGGCCCATTTTGTCTTCATATGCCGGACCAATTCCGCGCGAAGTAGTTCCAATCTTTACGCGTCCTGGTGCATTCTCCGCGGCCAGTTCGATCATGCGGTGGTAGGGAAGGATGACGTGGGCCCGGTTCGAGACGAAAAGATGCCCATCCACCTTCACGCCCGCTTCGCGCAGGGCGCCCACTTCCTTCAAGAATGCGATGGGATCGAGGACAACGCCATTACCAATGACGCTGCGGCATCCCGAACGCAGCACGCCGCAAGGCACAAGCTGAAGCACAAATTTTTTGCCGTGGATGATGACGGTGTGGCCGGCATTGTGTCCGCCGGCGTAGCGGGCCACAACGGAAAAGTTCTCCGACAGAACATCGACGATCTTTCCCTTGCCCTCGTCGCCCCACTGGGCGCCCACGATGACCGCAGTCTTTCCTTTTTTCAATTCCCACTCCGTTCAGAAAATGCTGCAGGCACACACTAACGCCTGCCCCGGGGTCGCACACTTCTTGCTCGCGGAGTTCCTGCTCGGAAAATACTAGGGATAGAGCGGAGAAAGACGTGTACGAGTCATCTTATCGTGGAGCCCCTGCCGATGGCAACGCAGCAGAGCGTTTCGCTGCTCCCGCACAATACTCAGTTCGGACAGCCCATTGGGCCGTCCCGGCAAGGCGACGACAAGCCGAGAGACAGATTGTTTTTCTAAAGTAAAATAACTGCGAAACCATGCCAGCCTACTTCACTCCCGAACTCTTCCGTTTCCTGACTCGGCTGAAGCGCAATAACAACCGTGACTGGTTCCTCTCTCACAAAGATGAATACGAGACTCACGTTCGCCAGCCCGCGCTACAGTTGATCACGGATTTCGCTGGCCCACTTTTCGACATCACGCCGCACTTGGCTTCCGACCCGCGCGGCACCCGCGGATCTCTGTTTCGCATTTATCGCGACACCCGCTTCTCCTCCGACAAGCGCCCCTACAAGACGCACCTCGCCATGCGCTTCTCCCATCGCGGAAAAGACGTGCACTCTCCGGGCTTCTATCTCCATCTCGAACCGGGAGGATGCTTTGCGGCGTCAGGCCTGTGGCATCCGGAAGCCCCCACTCTCCTGAAGGTCCGCAACGCCATGCTGGAGCGCGGCAACGAGTGGCGGAAGGTCCGCAAGTTGCTCAACTGGGACGATGCCAGCAAACTCTCCCGTCCGCCCCGAGGATTTCCGGCTGATCACGAATACGTAGAAGACCTCAAACTGCGGGACCTGGGCACATCCCTCGAGTTCACCGACAAGCAAGTATGCAGCCCGAACTTCATGGCTACCTTCGCGAACGCTTGTCGTAAAATGTCGCCTCTGGCCGCGTTTCTGAGCAGCGCGTTGGGGCTGCCTTTCTAGGCTGATGCAGATTTATTCCCGAACGCCTTCTGTACGAGTGTGTAGCGGGCACTGCCAATAAGTCCGCAGTCGTCATTCAGAATCACCCGGATGGGCATATCTTTGAGCAATGACGACATGCGTCCTTTGTCCAAAAATGCCTGCAGGAAGGCCTCATTTTTCAGCTTCTCCACATTCTTCGCCGCGATTACCCCGGCGATGAAGATTCCTCCGGTCGTCATGTAGCGCAACGCGCAGTTTCCAGTCTCAGCCCCAAGAATGCCGACGAAGATATCCATCGTCTGAACGCAAATAGGAGTACTGCCATCCAGTGCAAGCTGTGCGATCAAAGCCGACGCATCACGTGCGTTTTTGATCTGATCGCGCAAAGAGGCCGGTTCTTCCGCTTTCTTCGTCTCGCGGAGGAAGTCGTAAATACCGCGAATACCCGGTCCCGAAAGCACCCGCTCACAACTAACGTGACCGAATTTCTTCTGCAGGTAGGAGAACAATTCCGCCTGCAACTCATTCCGCGGAGCAAAGTCGGCGTGCCCACCCTCGCACGCGAAGGGATGATGACGGAATCCATCCCAATACAGTCCTGCCATCCCGAGCCCGGTTTTGGCCGAGATCACTGCGCGATTGCCTTCTGCATCCTCTAATCCCCCGCTGAGGGTGACGAAATCTTTCGACTCAAGCGCGTCGATGCCATAGGCGTATGCTTCCAAATCGTTCAACAGGCCCACGGAATTGAGCTTCAACTGCACCGCCAATTCTTTGCAATCGATCGTCCAGGGCAAATTCGAAATCTTGCTCCTGCCGCCGCGGACTGGCCCCGCAACCCCAAAGCAGGCGCTGTGCACCGGAATGCCTTCGGTGCGAATGAATTCCCGCAGAACCTCCAACAGTCCGTTGTGTTCCTGGCTCGGGTAAATCTTCTGCACCACGCAATTCAACCGGTTGCCTTCCGTTTGAAACGCGGCCAGCCGCGTGCGAGTCGCTCCGATGTCGCCTGCAAGAATCACGGTTCAATCCTCCTCCACTGCCGCCCGTCCTGTGCCATCAGTTGGTCCGACTCCGCCGGACCCCACGTTCCCGAGGCATAATTGGGAAACCTACGCGGCGGCAATGCCTTCCAGACGTCGAGCACAGGATCGACCACGCACCATCCCGCCTCTACCATGTCGGACCGCTGGAACAGCGTTGCGTCCCCGATCATGCAGTCGTAGAGCAGCACTTCGTACCCGGTGTAAGCGTCGGCGCCGAAGTACTGCGAGTATTCGAAGTCCATATTCACCGAGCCGACTCGCAGCAAGGGCCCGGGGATCTTCGCACCGAAACTCAACGCGATTCCCTCAGCCGGCTGAATCTGCAGAACCAGGGTATTGGTGTGCGGCTGGTGCAGCGGAGCATTACGGAACAGTTGAAACGGAGTGCGCCGGAACTGGATGGCGATCTCTGTCTGCCTTTTTGCCAGGCGCTTTCCGGTTCGCAGATAAAACGGAACGCCCGCCCAGCGCCAGTTGTCGATATTGAGCTTAAGCGCGACGAATGTCTCAGTGCGCGACTCCGGAGCCACTCCCGGCTCCGTCCGATAGGCCGGCACTCGCTCGCCATCTAAAAATCCGTCGCCATACTGCCCGCGCACGCTGCGCAACAGCACCTCTTCGGAATTCAGCGGCTGGATCGAATGCAGAACTTTCGCCTGCTCATCCCGCACCGCATCCGCATGAAACGACACCGGCGGTTCCATCGCCGTGAGGCTGAGCAGTTGCATCACATGATTCGGCACCATGTCCCGCAGCGTTCCGGCATTGTCAAAATAAGCTCCGCGCCGCTCCACGCCCACCGTCTCCGCGTTTGTGATCTGTACGTGATCGATGTAGCGGCGATTCCAGATCGGCTCGAAGATGGCGTTGTCGAAGCGAAACACCATGATGTTCTGCACGGTCTCTTTGCCCAGATAATGATCGATGCGGTAAATCTGGTTTTCCTGCAGAACGCTGCTGATGCTGCGGTTCAGAGCCTTGGCGGATTCAAGATCCTGCCCGAATGGCTTCTCAATCACTACCCGTCGCCAATGTCCGTCTCGCTGCTGCGACAAGCCGGCGGTTCCCAGTTGCTGAACGACAGGCCCGAAGAACTTGGGTGCAACGGCGAGATAGAAGAGATAGTTGCCCTGCGTCCGAAACTCGAGATCGATTTGAGCAAGTCGTTGGCCAAGCCGCGAGAACAGGCCAGCGTCCGCAAAGTCGCCGCGTTCATAAAACAGCCGGTCACGAAGCCAATTCCGCGATTCCGTGTCATCGGTCGGCAGGAACTGGCTCACCTGATCGCGGAAGGCATTGAGACTCAGATCGTCGACGGAAACGCCCATCAGCGCGAAGTCGTTGGGCAGCAATTTCGCCCGGACCAGGTTGAACAGCGCGGGAACCAGCTTGCGTTTCGTGAGATCCCCGGCCGCGCCAAATAGCACGAACACACAAGGGCCCGCCGCCTTGCCCGCCATCTCCAATTCAAGAGCCTGTTTCGGAACGACCGTCTCCACCAAGTGTCTGCACCCACAGAAGAACTGGTTCGGAGATTCTAGGCCAAGTGGACCACAATTTCTAACCCCTCAGAAACCTCGCAAGTAAGACAAAAGCTCGCGTAGGCGGACAGCGTCCGCGCCGCTCGCGAAGCGAGCGTGAGAAGGCGGAATTCTTCTCAAACTCACAAAGAGAAAAATGGATTTTGGCAATGGTAGGCGCGGCAGGAATCGAACCTGCAACCCTCGGATTAGAAATCCGATGCTCTATCCGTTTGAGCTACGCGCCCCTGGATCAGGCAACCGCAACTTCAACAAGGGGTTCCAGCCAGTCAGTCGTATGGGCTACGACCAGTGCAGTGCCTGCACAGCCTCAGTATCGCACAGCCTCTGCACGGCTGCGAGTCCAGGCGGCGATGGCAATTGGGCCTATTGGACGGTGGAGCGCGACTGGCTCGGGACCCACACTCTTATCCAAATCGGTGCCGGAAAGACGCCGTTGACGGATAGCTCGCACACAAACTTACCCATTCAACCGCGCAGCCCAATTCAGGACAAGCGTACCGGCAAGTGTGCCTGACATCACTGCAAACACGTTCTGAGCGAGGCACGCTGTGATCTCGAGCGTTACTTTGCATTACGCCCGTACCGTCGCTTCCCGGGCATTTTCCGGTTAGCTTTAAGTACACACGGCGTTCAAAGATTTGATCAATTAGTAACAAGGCAGGCGCGAGGCAACGCGGAGAACTTACATTGATTCATAGCAAGGGTAAACTCGAAAGAATCGCGCCGATGCACTTGGACGCTGTGATCGGGCATTTGCGTCGGTTCGAGTCCCTATTTTTAAGTAGTCGAAGTTTGTCCCTCGTCATACATCTTCCTACCGTTTTCTTGTAAAGTGTCGACGGCCGAGCAGGGGGCGGAGTATGTTTGGTTCGGGGCGTGTCATTAGTCTGATGGCTGTGCTGTTCTTCGCTCTTGCCGCACTTCCGGCAAGTGCGCAAGCACAGGAATCCCCTGGTACGCACAGTCCGCACGGAAATCTGAACGTTCCCTGCCAGAACTGTCACACCGCGGAGGGCTGGAGGCCGATCCGCGCCGTTCCTGAATTCGATCACAATCAGACGCGATACCCTTTACGCGGCATGCACCAGGGGGTCACTTGCATCCAGTGCCACGTCAAGCCAGTTTTCACAAATGTGGGACAACGATGCCAGGACTGCCATGCGGACATTCACCGCCGGCAGCTGGGGGCGAACTGCGAACAGTGCCACACCGTGCGCGGCTGGCAAGTCTCAATGCGGCAGATCGAGCAGCATAATAACCGCTTTCCGCTGACTGGAGCACACGCGGTAGTGGACTGCGATGCTTGTCACAAGGGCGCGGCCACCAGCCAGTTTCAGACCATGTCCACGGCTTGCTCTTCTTGCCACGTGGCTGATTTCCAGGCGGCTAAGAGTCCCAACCACGTCGCAGCCAACTTTCCCACCACCTGCGATAGTTGTCACGGAACCGACAACTGGCTGAACGCCAAGTTCGATCACGGCTCCGTCGGATTTCCCCTGACCGCCGGCCACGCTGTGCCGCCGCGGCAGTGCGCCGATTGCCATATCAACAACAACTACAACCTCACCAGCACGGCCTGCGTGAATTGCCATCTGAAGGATTATCAGGCGGCCACCAATCCGAATCACGTTTCCGCCGCCTTTTCGCAGACTTGCAATCTCTGCCACAACACCACGTCATGGGCCAATGCCTCGTTTAACCATTCGCTGACTGCGTTCCCCTTGACCGGAATGCACACCGTTCCTCCGCGGCAGTGCACCGATTGCCACGTGAACAACAACTACAACTTGAACAGCACGGCTTGCGTGACGTGTCACCTGAAGGATTACCAGGGTACGACGAATCCGAATCACGCCACGTCGAATTTCCCGCAGACCTGCGCCTCTTGTCACAACACGACTTCCTGGCTGAATGCGACCTTTAATCACAACAGCACCGGATTCCCGCTGACCGGAGCCCACACCGTACCGCCCAGGCAGTGCTCGGATTGCCACGTCAATAACAACTACAACCTGACTAGCGGGGCGTGTTATTCATGCCACCAGAAAGATTATGCCGGCGCAACGACTCCTGTTCCCCATACGGGATTTCCGACGACCTGCGAAAGCTGCCATGATACGGTGCTCTGGACGCATGGCAAGTTTAACCATGCCAGCACTGGTTTTCCGCTGACCGGGGCGCACATCGTGCCGCCACGTCAGTGCACGGACTGCCACATTAACAACAACTACAACCTGACTAGCACTGCGTGTTACTCGTGCCACCAGAAGGATTACACCGCCACAAATAATCCCGCCCACGCAGCGGCCGGGTTTCCCACGACATGCGCGGTGTGTCATGACACCGTGGCCTGGACCGATTCTACGTTCAACCACAACAACACCTCATTCCCGCTGACCGGTTCGCACGTGGTGCCACCGCGTAAATGCGCAGATTGCCACGTAAACAACAACTACACGACTTTGCCGACCGCCTGCATCGGCTGTCATCAGACCGATTACAACAACAGCACAAATCCCGGGCACGCGGCGCAGTCGCAGTTCTTCCCGACTACTTGTCAGAACTGCCACGACACGAGTGCCTGGTCGAATGCAACGTTCAACCACGCGCAATACACGCCATTTCCAACCAGTCACGGTAACGCGAATAATGTTTGCGCTACCTGCCACATCAACTCGAACAGCTACGCCATCTTCCAGTGCACTGGTTGCCACGGTGGTAACAATGCCAACAATTTCCAACATGAGCGCGTCTCGGGTTACGTCTACAACAGCATCAATTGTTATCAATGCCATCAGAGCGGACGGAGTGGCGGGTAGTAATGCTTCAAGCCTGAGGAGTTGACGCGAAGGGTCAGGCCTGTCTCTGAGATGAGGGCCTCCCGTGCAACTGCCGCGCCCAGAAGAAATAAATTGGCACACCGGTAAGAATCAGGCCTAATCCCGCGAGCGATGGCACCGGCCGAGTCACGATCATGTTGCCCAGAAACCACGCGGTGATCAGCAGAAACAGGATCGGCGTCACCGGATATCCCCACATCCGGTAAGGACGATCCAGGCCGGGCCGCTTGATCCGCAGAACAACGACGCCCGCCACCATAAACCCATACGAGAGCCAGATGGCGAACATTGCGTAATCGAGTAGCGACTCATAAGAGCCGCTGATCAGCAACACCGCCGCCCACACTCCTTGCGCGATAATCGCAAATCCAGGTGTCTGGTGCTGCGGATGCACCTCGGCAAATTTGCGGAAGAACAGCCCATCGCGCGCCTGCGCGAAATAAATCCGCGGACTGGTGAGAAAACAGCCATTCAGCGTCCCGATGATCGACATTAAAATGATGACCGAAACCAGCACTCCTCCGGTGTGTCCCATGACCCGCTCGGCTACGCTCGCCCCCACGTGTTCGCTGGCGGCTATTTCTGGAATAGAAAGCACGCGCATATAGGCAATATTCGCCAGCACGTAAACGGCAGTGCAAGCCGCCGACCCAATCGCCAGCGCCCACAGAATGTTGCGCCGTGGATTTCGAATCTCGCCCGCCACAAAGCTGAGTTGTACCCACCCGTCGCACGCCAGCACGCAGGCGATCAAGGCCACGCCGAAGTGACTGATGGAGAATCCACCCGTTACGGCGGCATGTGTTCCCGCCGAACTCCCTCGCCAGAGCAGCGCGGCCCCGATCAGCAGGAGCAGTCCTGCTACCTTAGCCAGGGTGAAAACTTTCTGCACCAGCGCGCCCGCGTTCACTCCCCAGTAATTTATAGCCGTAAATAGCGCGAGCGCTCCTAGTCCCAGGAACTTCGCCGCACCGCTCGACATCGGCACAAAGTAGGAGACATATAGTGTCATCGTCACTGCCAGCCATGCGACCTGCGCCGTGCGCGCCACAGCAAACATCGACCAGCCACAGAGAAATCCGATGAGTGGTCCGTACATTTCGCGCAGGAACACGTATTGCCCGCCCGTCGCCGGAAATGCGGTGCCGAGTTCCGCGCACGCCAGCGCACCGAAAAACGAGATCACCCCGGCGAATACCCAGACCCACAGAATCCGTGCGGGAGATTGCAGTTCGCGTGCCACCAGATTCGGCACCAGGAAAATTCCCGCCCCGATGATGATCCCGACTACGATCGAAAGAGCATCGAGAAAGCCCAACCTCCGCGGCAATTCCGCGGTGCCTGTGGCTTGGATTGCTCCCAGCTGTTCCCCGGTGACCATGGGGCCGAAAGCTATCATCCCTGCGCGGATTGGTCAACGCGTGCGCGCGTCCACGAAGCAGCCACGAAGCAGTTGACAGTCGGCCGCGAACCGTGCAAACTCGCCGCGCTCCTTTACCGGGCACAAGGATGCGCATGAAAACTACTCTCTCGATCCTATTGATCGCGGCAGTTTCTTCGCTTTCAGCACAGACGCCAACTTCCCCGAACAAGCGCCTGCTTACCGACAAAGATGTCTTTGAGTTCATCTGGGTGGCCGACCCAGAGCTCTCGCCTGATGGAACCCAGGTGGCATTCACACGCGTGAATTGCGACGAGAAGCGTACTGGATATGAAACATCGATCTGGCTCGCCCCCATCAATGGAAAGCAGGCTCCCATGCGCATGACGAATGGAAAGCACGATGCGCAGCCTCGCTGGTCTCCCGACGGTAAGTATCTGGTCTTTGTCCGCGCCGGCGAGAAGGATGAGGCCGGGAAGCCCAAACCCAGTCAGCTGGCTCTCCTTTCCCTTACCGGAGGAGAAGCTCGCACCATTACCGACTTGCCGAAAGGCGCTTCGGGCGCAGTCTGGTCACCCGACAGCAAGCGGATTGCCTTTGTGAGCGACACAACTCCTGAAGACATTCAGAAAGCCGAGCACAAGAAGAAACCTGACAGCAACGCTGAGGGCGAACATGAATCTGATGTTCATGTCATCAGCCGAGCCATTTATCGCGATAACGATGAGGGCTACCTCGATCTGAAGCGGCACAGCCATATTTGGGGGCTTGATCTGGGCGACGCCGGCCAGGAACCCGGTAAGCCCCTGCAGATCACCAGCGGCAATTACGATGAAGGGGACCTCGTCTGGAGCAAGGACGGTGCCCATATTTATTTCCTCACCCGGCGCGTAGACGAGCCTTACTACGAACTGCCAGCCACAGATATTTATTCGGTTCCCTCCGCCGGAGGCGATTCGGAGAAGCTGGCTACCATTCCGATGTATGTTGGTGACCTCACGTTGAGTCCTGATGGCCGCCAGTTTGCGTTTCATGGCTCTGTCTCGCAGCCGGTTCGTTCCTACTCCCAACCCGATCTTTGGGTCATGGATGCTGTGAAAGATGCGAAACCGCGAAATTTGACCGCCGACTATGACTTCGATATGGGCAGCTCGGTTTATGGCGATAACGCTGCTCCTCGCGGAGGACATGCCAGATCCCTGTTCTGGTCTGGCGACGGCCGTTCGCTGTTCGATACCGTCGAAAAGCAGGGAAGGACTCCACTGGTGCGCGTCGACGCGCAGAGCGGGAAAGTGACCGAGGTGACGCACGGCGATCAGGCAGTGCTCGATTTCACGGTCAATTCTAATGGCGCGATCGTCACGCTCGTCTCCACCCCAGTTGAAATTGGAGATCTCTTCACTGTTTCAGCGGACGGCGCACAAACACGCATCACGGATTTCAATCAGAAGCTTTGGTCGCAACTCAATCTGACTTCGCCCGAGGAGATCAATTACACCAGCTTCGATGGCAAGCGCATCCAGGGTTGGATTCAGAAGCCGCCGGACTTTGATCCCCATAAAAAGTATCCACTCATTCTCAACATTCACGGAGGTCCCCACGCAGCTTACGGCTGGGTCTTTGACCACGAGTTTCAGTGGATGGCCGCCAAGGGCTATGTAGTTCTTTACCCCAATCCGCGAGGCTCCACCAGCTACGGACAGGACTTTGGCAACATCATCCAGTATCACTATCCCGGGGACGATTACCGCGACCTCATGGCCGGAGTTGACGAACTGCTGAAGCGTGGCTACATAGACGAGAAGAAACTCGGGGTCACCGGCGGCAGCGGTGGCGGTGTACTTACCGACTGGACGATTACCCACACCGATCGCTTCGCGGCCGCAGTATCGCAACGCGATATATCCAATTGGGCGTCCTGGTGGTACACGGCGGATTTCACTCTCTTCCAGCCCAACTGGTTTAAGGCTCCTCCGTTCGAAGATCCGCAGGACTATAACAACCGCTCATCCATCACCTTCGTGAAGAACATTCACACGCCCGTTCTATTTGTGCTCGGGCAAGCCGACTATCGCACTCCGCCGGACTCGGGCGGCGAGCAATTGTTCCGTGCCCTCAAGTATCTAAAGCGTCCCACCGCGATGGTCGTCTTTCCGCGCGAGAGTCACGAACTCTCTCGCTCCGGCGAGCCCTGGCATCGCATCGAGCGCCTCGACCACATCGTGGGATGGTTCGACAAGTGGATGATGGGCGCGCCTCACCCTGAATACGACATCATTCCCCCAACCGCCTCTACAGCAAGTTCAGTTCGCTGATCGCGGGTACTCGCGGAACTCGGGAAGGGCACGACTCCGAAAGGCTGCCGAAGAATTCTGATTGACACGTTCTTGGGAAGGGCACGACTTCAGTCGTGCCACACGGGGCGCATGATCAATGCGGCTTCAGCCGCTGGGGTTTGCTCTTGCATAGCCGAACTCCTGCCGGTTCTCACTGCGTCGCCTGTACCCACTCTTGCTCTCCGCGTTTGAGAACTGCTTCGCGATCTTCAGGCAAAATCCAGCGCTGCGTAATCAGATCGTCCACCGCTTTCGCGTAACGAACGATGTACTCCTCATGGTTACCGTAGCGTTCTTGTATCGACCGTCTTGGGTCCCCACTCTTTTGTCGTTCCGCAGCCGTCTTGGGAAAAGGAATGTACGAGTCCTCGAATGACACCCGCTGATCCGGCGCCCCGATCGAAGCATCGCGTAAATTCCAGCTCGCATAAGTTGCCAAGGGCACGCTGATCTCAGGCAGCCGCACCCCGTCGCGCTCGTTCCCATCCGCATCCACTTGCGGCACTAGAACAGGGAAGGCCTCGCCAACTATCGGGGGCTGGAGGCTGAGAATCCCGTCGCGCCAGTTCGGACCGAAATCCAGGCGGTAAGCCGCATTGGCTTCGTGCGGCTTATTCACGCCTGGGATCGCGGGAAAGGTATAGTCATGCAGCGGTACCAACGTCCCATCCGCAATTCGAGGATAACTGCTGGGCGGAGGGGCAGTGCCGCTTCGCACCCAGGCATCCATGTTCGCCAACATGGCGCGCCAGAAGTATCGGATCGCGAGCGGCGATTCCGGTTGTTGGCCCAGCAAATCGCCTTCGCCTTTCGCCGGCGGCCACGGGCCCGGGAAATGCTGCTCCCCAGTGAAGTGATAGATGCGCACGCTGTCCGAAATAGGCGCGTCCTGCTTTCCGTCTGCGCTGACGTGAATCAGCGCGCAGGCACGGCCCCAGTACTCATACGACGTGTTGGAGAAAAAGATCTTCGGCACAACCTTGTCAGCGACCACTCGATCCAGCAGGCCGCTGCTCTCTCCCGTACTCGGATCTTTTTCACGCAGATCGGTAAACGGAAAAATGTCAGTCGGAAAAAATACCGATGACGTCGGCTGCGCATCGCGCGAGGGCTGCGCGAAACGATAGTTGAAGTCGCCCCGCCCCGCTCCGGCTACGTGCGCCAGAACTCCATCGAGCGCAATCTTGCCGTCTTCATCGGCATTGAATCCCTGGTACAGGAAGTCGCGCAGGAAACGGCCGTTCTGCGAGATGCCTTCGGCGTAGACACGTTCGACCGGTGTGATCGAGTCGGAAGCATGCTTCGCGTATGAAGCGAAATCGCGCACCGCCGCAAACGCAAGCCCGGCCACCACCGGATCGGAGACCACGTAAACGTACTCGTAAATTTTGCCGGGCTGAAAATCGCCGTTGAGATGAATGTGACGATTGCTGACCGTGAGCTTCCCATCGACGGTATGAGCAAATTGCCACTGCGAGCGCGGAATCACAACGCGCGGCGACTCGCGTGAGCCGCGAACCGTGAGCACGTTGCGCGGATCCTCCGGCGCGGACACCGGGTACTCGGTCCCTCCAATGTTGCCGATAATCAGGTGCCCCAAAGGAATTTCGGGCATGGGCTTGGATGGCATTAGATCGCCGCGTAGCAAACCGATGATGGTCTTCCCGTGATCTCTTGCGATGGGAGCATAAAGCTTCAGAACGTCACTGTCGGCCGCGTCCCACTGCCATCCCAAAGTTACGAACGTGAAGCCATGACGCAGCAGCCATCCATCGCCGGCGTCCTTTGCCGCATCCCAATCTCCACCGTCTATCAGGCTCAGGATGCGGCTGTGCCCGCGATTCGGATTCTCCAGCAGCATCGCCCCATTGCCTTTGTGCGCATCCTTGGGGCGAATCGCTATGAAATCAGCGGAGAATTCCACCTCGCCATTCTTCAGATTGACAGCCTTGTCGAGATCGACGATGCGCCGGTTGTGCGGATTGGTGACTGAAACTGCGAAGTAAACTCGGCCCGCCATGCGTTCGTATGCTCCTGCATTGCCAAAGCGTGTTCCATTGAGCAGGTCAGCGCGCGATGTGAGCTCTACGCGAGCGACGCGTGCGTTCACCGATGTCAGACTGAGAAGAAGAAACAGGAGAGAAAAAACTGTGGGCTGCCAGGATCGCATGCCCGGAAGCATAGCACGCAGCGATGGGATGGGAAGTTAAACGGCGGCCGCGCGTACCAATCGATCCGACACTACTTCCACTTCCACGAAGTCTTCCACTGGGCGTCGTCTCAATCGACTCAGGACATATTTCAAGAGCGGCCGGTCTCCGCGCCGGATTTCCTGAAACTCCACGCCCATTCTTGCATTGCTCACCAGATTCTTGACCTGCGCCTTGACCGCGAGTGTCACATCGAAAAGATTGAGCGTCAGCCGAAAATCCGTGCCTGGAGTCAGCATTTCGCCGGCTGAGATTCGCGCTCCTAGCTCAGAAATCTGATCGACGATGCCGGAAGCGTGTTGCACTCCTTCGATCATTTCGGCCTGGCCTTGCACGTGGAATCGAGGACGCCTGCGGCGGTTCGTTTGCTCGGCCGTAATCAGGCGTCCAAAGTGGCGCCGGTTCAGGCCCTCCGAATCGAGTGGCTGGTATTGTTCTTCTGCCTGGCGCAATTCCTCTTCCCATGGCGCTCTGCCGTCTACACATCGCACCGCGAACTGTCCACGCAGGTCCGAGGTCGGATCCGCTACCCAGGTGACCTGGCAAATAGCCTTGTTCCTGCCGCGCTCAAGCATCAGCAGATCTCCCAGCCGGGGAGCCCGGGAACTGACCAGGCGCGCTCCTCTGGAATCGATGTCGTAGGTGCAGGCGGTCGCAGCGGAGGCTCGGTCAGCCTGGCCAACCAGGCTCCAGCGCAGCGGCAGAGCCAGATGCGCCGTCTTTTCGCCGGGATTTAATTCCGTACTCATCACAGATTTTCTGTACTGATCTGCTGCATTGAGGTCACATTAGCAGTACATGTCCACTCGGACAATCGGCCCTTCGTAACCAAAACGTGGTTACTAACTGGCGTTACCAAGGTATAGTAGCGGACTTCAAAAATAATCATTCGAATCTTCGCTTGCAGGATTTGCTCCGGTCGGTGAAGATGGAAACAACTCCAGGTTCTGGCATGAAGGCCCCCGTCCTCAAATCCCCCCCCCGAAGCCTGTCTCCATCTGCGGCCAAGCTGCGCTTGCTGAAGAGGCTGCGCTGTACGTTGCGCTACGAAAAGCAGGCTTGGGAATCGGGTGCGCGCCTGGTTGCAGGAGTGGACGAAGTGGGGCGCGGTTCACTATTCGGCTGCGTTGTTGCGGGGGCGGTGATACTCGACCCGGCATACCGCATCCGGGGCCTCAGGGATTCCAAGTTGCTGTTACCTGAAAGAAGAGAAGTGCTGGCGCAAAGGATCCGGGAGCACTGTATTGGGTGGGCAGTCGCCGCGGTCGATGTTGCGCGCATCGATCAAATCAACATCTATCACGCCTCGCGCGCGGCCATGCGCGATGCCGTGATGCGCCTTGCTCCTGCCGCCGATCATCTGCTGATTGACGCAGTGAAGATTGACTGTGATCTGCCGCAGAAGCCCATCATCCATGGAGACGCCTTGTCCGCGTCCATTGCCGCCGCCTCTATTCTGGCCAAAGTGGAGCGCGATCGGATCATGTGCGAGTGGGATGCGGTATTTCCTGCATATGGATTGGCCTCTCATAAGGGGTACAGTACACCCAAGCATCTCGCCGCTCTGCGCGAGTTGGGGCCCACGCCGCTTCATCGCCAGTCCTTTGCCCCGGTCTGGCAGAATCCCGTGCCTCAGGAGGCGTTTGCGTTTATGGACGACGAAATGGCCGAAATTGCTGAGGCTGGGGAGGTTGTGCCAGAAGATCTGGCCGGGTGATGCCTGGTATATTTGCGAAAGTGTTCCTTCAGGAACATTTCCATGCACAAAGTTGTACATACAAGTACAAAGCTGTACATACAAACGCGGGTACAAGGATAGATGACGCGAAGACAGAGACTTGAACGCAATGATGCCGCGGTTCGTGGGCAGTCGAAGGGCGCCCGAGCTTCCGGCAGCCGCCCGAAGAACTCCGGCGCGGCGGCGCGGAGTGGACGGCACAAGACCCTCAGCCTGCAAGCCTCCGCTGAGGAATCCAATAAGAAGTCGTTCTCGATCCAGAACATGGATCTCTACCGGCCACTAAAAAAACCGGTCACGCTGCGGCTCGATGCCGACGTACTGGCCTGGTTCAAGAAGGACGGGAGCCGTTATCAGACCCGGATCAACCGTGCATTGCGCAAGGTGATGGAGCGCGAGATGAAGGAGAAGTAGTCACCGAGTACGTTCCGAGCCGTTACTTTTCTGTGGCTTTCGCGACCAGTTGATTCAGCAGTTCGGTGTTCTTCTCGAGAGCGTGCTGTAAGATTTCGGCCTGCTGCTTCGCGGTCGGCCAGTCCTGCTTCTCTACGGCCTCAGCCAGCCCGGGTAATTCCAGATGAGCGTAGGTGAAACGTGCGCCATAGAGGATGTGCTTGAACCATGGTCGTCCTGGAATGCCGTCAGGATTGAGCCAGTTGCGTTCGACTTGCATCATGCCGCGATTCAGTTCTGAAGCCAGCTTGGGATCGATCTTCCCGGAAGCGAGAGTAGTGCTGAGCTTCTCGTCGAGGCGCTTGCCGGCAGCTTCGAAGTCGTCAATCTGCTTCCGCACCGCGCCCAGATCCAACTGTATCATGTCCTTGCCGTTGGTTAGTTCGTCCAGAAACTGGCGCACGTTGCCGGCGTAGGTTGCGAAATCAAAGGGCAACAGATCGGCGTTGGCCAGGCGCAGCGAGGTGACTCCCCAGACCTGCGACATGAGCGTGTGATAACGATAACCGGGATCGCCGAAGTGATTCATCCAGAAGAAGTCGTCGTAGGCGGAGTGATAGACGCCGTAGTCGCCGTCGAACTGCAACCCGATCACCGGCATGCCAATGAAGTTGAGGAAGACGGTGTGATCGGAGCCGCTGCCGATACGCGTATCCGCAAGAATCGCCGATGCCACGCCGGAGTCGTTCATTTGGTTCGACTGCTTGCGTTCTGCTCGTTCTCGCTCAATTGTGGCCTTCCACGCATCGTAGAGACTCTTGCCTGAGGGATCCTGCAGGGTTTGCGCGACCTCGGCCAACATGGGCGCCAAAGATGCGACCGCCTGCCCGTGGAAATTAGGCCCCGACGCCGCTTCATCGACGTTGATGTAAGCCACGGCTTTTGACTTAAGCTCATCGGCGAACTGCTCTCCCCACTCGGTCGAGCCCGTCAGTCCAACCTCTTCACCATCCCAACTGCAGATCACCATAGACCGGCGAGGACGAATGCCACGTTTCTTCAGTTCGCCCAGCGCCCGCGTGAGTTCCATCATGGAGGCGGTGCCGCTCGAGGGATCGACTCCCCCGAACACCCAGGCGTCGCGGTGATTGCCGAGCACGACCCATTCGTTGGGCAACTCCGACCCGCGAATGCGGCCTTCCACAACGTAGTAGGGCTGAGTACCGTTCTCCATTTCGATTTTCAAATGCGCTTGCACTCGTTCGCCGCCAAGGTGGTATTGGATCGGCAAGCCGCCCTGCCAACTCTCGGGTGCTACAGGGCCGTCCATGTTTTCCAGCAGCGGCTTGGCATCGTGCCAGGAGAGCGGGAGCGCCATAATCTTCGGTGCAGACATCGCATCTTCGATGCGGATGCGCTTCGCCCCGGGAATTGATGCCCAGCCGGGCGTGAGCGGATCGCCGGGCACCATGAAGTCGTAGGTGATCGCGCCGCGCTGAATGTGATATTCGGGGCCCCAGGGACCGTCGGGATCAACCTTGCCCGGCTTGTACCCATCTTCCGCGGGATCGCTGTAGATGAGGATCGCCGCCGCTCCTTCGCGCTGCGCCGTGAGCGCCTTGAATCCGCGATAGCTGTAAGGATTCGAGTAGCGCACCAGCACAATCTTGCCTTTCACGCTGATGCCGTTTTTCCGCAGCAGATCGTAATCTTCAGGATTACCGCTGTGCGCGTACACCACAGGCGCAGTCACCTCGCCAGAGATCGACATTCCCAACCAGGCTCCGCTGATCGCTGGATTCTTGGAGTCTGGATCGGCGGCGAGGGGAGTTTCGCGGAGCAGCGCCTGGTAATGGACCGGCGCGATCATCTCAAGAGACGCACTCTTGGGATTGGTTCCGTAAACGTCATAGCGGCGGATGATTACGTCTTCCAGTCCCTGCTTCTTCCACTCGTCCCGAATGTATTCAGCAAGTTTGTTATTACGTTTGGAGCCAGCGACGTGGGGTTCCTGGGTGAAGATCCGGTGCTGTCGGCGTTCCTCATCGGACTTGGGAATGGCTTTGAACTTGCTTTCGACTTCGCTTTCCCGGGTGGCGGATGAGGGAGTGAAACCGAGAATGCTTTGAGCGTTGGCGTATGGGAAAAACAGCAGTGCGACTAGGGCGCAACGGAGCAGGCTCATGGGCGCCAGCGATTGTAACTCAGGGCCAATGCGCCAGAATCGGGGCGCCCCATATGCCCTGACTTAAGGGAGTTCAAGCCAGACCTTGATATTCGGGCTAGTCTGGGCGGTAACTTCCGAGTCGCCGAAAATCCACCAACTAGGTTCGTGCCGAGAGTCGCAATGGTAGGGGGCTCGTGCCACCCTAGGGAATCAACCGCCTTCCCGCGAACGCCCCCATCGAACATTCTATGCAGCTTACATAGGTCAAAGGGTCTTTCGGGCACCAAACGAAGCCGGTTCACGGCAGTACTGTAAACCCGATGTGCAAACAGTCTGTCATTGCAAGGAGATGCTGTGGCTTCAGCCCGATCAGCTCGCCAAAGACTCTCCGCAGAAACCCAGCCGCCATTACTAGTTCTCGGCGTCCTCAAAGTCGTCAGCGTCCAGTCGCGGACCCCATGCGATGAAGCTCGGCCGGAAGTCTGAGAGTGGAAGGATAGGCGTGAGGTGAGTGCCGTCGGTGTGGACCTTGTAGAGACCGAAAGTGCCATGATCGGTAAGGCGGAAAACGATCCAGCGCCCGTCCGGAGAATAGGAGCCGACCGTGGCCTTGACGTCCCCGCCCTGATAATGCGTTATCTGACGAAAGTGCGTCCCGTCTGGTTGAATGGTCACGATGTTTGGTGAGACTCCGTCGATAGGAACGTCTCCGTAGATGGTGAAGACGAGATGTCTGCCATCGGGGGCCCAGTCCTGCTTAACAGCAACATCAAAACTGCACGGTGTCACCTGGACCACGTTAGTCCCGTCAAGCTTTGACGTGAACAGAGCCGCTCCGGTTGGGTCCCCGTTAAAACCAACGAAACTGAGCCGCTTTCCATCGGGGGAAACAGTTGGATCAGCGCAACATGGGCCAATGCGTTGCCGGTTGTTGCCCTCCAGGTCCATGCTCCAGAACGCTTCATCGCCGGTCGCGGGGTCGAACCGGTGAAAGACGATCCGCTTTCCGTCAGGAGTGAACGTCGGATCGTCCTCACAAACGTTTGGAGCGGGAAATTCAACTATGTCGGTGCCATCGGAGTTCATGATGGCCACGTTGCCACACACGCCGGGAGCGTCGTGCTCGAACACGATCCGATGTCCATCCGGTGACCAGGATGCGGCTATGGCGTCGCCGCTGAGGAAGGTAATCTGCCGCAGATCTTTCCCGTTGGGACGCACGGTATAGATTTGAAAACCAGCCGCCGTTTGGATCTGAAACGCAATCACTCCATTACGGCCAGGAAAAGTGGCAAATGCCGTGCCAACCGTCGAAATGAGCATGGCGAGGCAAGCAAATAATGACCGCCCGTTGAAAGACTCTCTGAGCGTATGTGGTCTCCTGATAATCCCAGTGATCTGCCGTACTCGCATTTCAGACCTCACTTCCTTTTCTTTTTGTGACTAGCTGGCCAAACGTCGGGAGGATGAATTGAGCGTTGCTATTTTGGCAATGTGTGGCGTGTTTGCTTTCTATTAGTTTTATGTTAGTAGCTAAGCACTGAGCACTAAAGATTTATCTAGCCTGTGGTAATAGCCCTTGCGGCTGAGTGCTAGAATTCGGGGATTGCAGGGAGCTGTATTCCGCATGGCATCCCCTTCGCGCGAGTCGCCTAGATTGCGTTTTGGTACTTTCGAGGTGAGCCCCCACACGGGCAAACTCCTAAAAGCCGGTATTCCTATCAAGCTACCGCCACAGCCTTTCAAAGTTCTGCTGCTTTTGCTTGATCGGCCAGGAGAAGTTGTTGACCGAGACAAGATCCGGCAGCACCTTTGGGGCGATTCCACCTTCGTAGATTTTGAACGAGGCATTAATTTCGCGATCAATCAGATCCGGGGCGCTCTCGCAGATGATGCTGAGAACCCCCGCTACATCGAAACGCTCCCGAAGATTGGATACCGTTTTCTCGCGCAAGTTAGCGCTGATGGCTTTAACAGTTCCACCACGAGTGCCTCACCATCGGCACAAGTCTATGAATGGCCTTCTGAGCAGGTCGCAAATCCTTCCCTGTCGCATCTCTCAGATGCAAGCCCTGATAAACCTAGGGTTAGAAAAGGCAAGTACCTACGCGCGACGATAGCTGGAGTAGCTTTTGCCGTCGTGATATTTGCGACTGCCCGGTGGTTGTCTTATTTACGCATTTCTGAATTTCCCAATTTGCAGGTCACGAGATTGACGGACAGTGGTCGAGCCGGGGATGCCGCCATTTCAGGTGATGGCACCTATGTGGTGTATGCCCTACGAACCTCGCATGGGGAGAGCCTTCGCTTACGTCACATCAAGAGTCAGAGCGACATCGAGGTCCTGTCGTCTGGACCAAGCTTTCACGGTCTTACATTCTCTCCCGACGGAAGCCAAATTTATGTCGTTCGTTCCGACGAGAAGGACCCATTCTTTAAATACCTGTACTCCATACCAGTTCTGGGGGGGCAAGGCTCGAAGGCTCATCTCAGATGTTGATTCGCCAGTCAGTTTCTCTCCGGATGGACGTAAATTTGCATACGAGCACTGTTTACAGCCAAAGAATGACATCGAACTGAAACTTGCCGATGTGAACGGAACAGGTGATCGGCTACTCGCAACTCTTCACGAAGCAAGCGGCTTTCTTTTTCAGCCGGTCTAAGCTGGTCGCCCGACGGTCAAAAGATTGCCGTCCCCGCCCTGGAAGTTGGTACACAAAGTTTGTGGTCACTCTTCACTATTTCCGTGGGGGATGGAAGTGTGCGACAGCTTTTTTCGAGCCACGACTCAATCGGGCGGCCGTTCTGGTTACCTGATGGCAAGAGGTTGGTGTTTCCGTATCTCGCGCAATTGTGGACAATTTCATTTCCGAGCGCGGAACTGAAACAATTGACGCATGACCTGGCCAATTATGGTACAGGATTGACCATGACCACGGACGGCCGAATGATCGCTGCGACAACCGAAACGGTTAACTCGAATATTTGGATCGCTGAATCTGCGAACCTGACGGATGCCGAACAGATAACGTTCAATGAGACTGCGAACCTTGAAGTATCGGAAGCATTCGACGGCAAGATTCTGAGTGTCAGTGCGGATGGCATACCTTGGATGATGGACAGTGACGGCAGCCAAAAAGCGCGATTCGCCGATCTCAATCACGTAAGTTCGATTAAGTCGTGCGGGCATTTTGTAATTCTAGGACAAGACAGCCCGCCACTCCCGGCACTCGTCAGAGTCAATCGGGACGGCACTCACATGCAGCAGCTCGCGACAGGAAATTTATGGAGTCCCATCTGCTCGGCCGACGGTCAGTTCGTTTTTTATGCCACAACACAACAACCACAAAAAATCTGGCGAGTCCCAATTGGTTCGGGTGAACCCCAGGAGATAGCCGAGGTGCAGGGCACTCAATTGACGGGCGCCTTGGCTGCTTCTCCTGATGGTAAATTCTTGGCATATCCGCACACGCAGTACGGGCGTGTTCCGTCAAGCGGCTGGAGTGTTTCCGTTATTTCAGTAACCGGCGACAATGCCATTCGAGATTTGCCGCTGCCAGGTGCAATTGACGATCTGCACTGGTCTCCCGATGGACATGGGTTGCAATATGCCCTTACCGCCGAAGGTGTAACGAACGTATGGGAGCAGCCGTTGTCTGGAGCAAAAGCCCGCCAACTTACCAAATTTGCCTCGGGGCTGATCTTCAACTTCGACTGGTCTTCCGACCACCGTCACATGCTGCTCACTCGCGGCGGTATATCGAGCGATGTGGTACTCTTAAAAAAGTTGCCGTGATCCTCAGCAACGCGCTACATGAGAGCATTCTGCTAGCATGACGGGCAAACCGGAACTCATGGTTAAGTTAGTGGTTATGACCGTGCGCCCCGGATTTGAATCGTCGGGCCCTATCGCGGTCGCGAATACGCAGGCACGACTACCCTATCTCGCCTTTAGAATCTCGCTGAGCAAGTCGGGTTTTGATTCATCTCGCACTAGGTGCGGATACATCTCCCCGCCGTGATACTCGAGCTTATACGTCTTGTAGTAGTCGGTATTCTCCACCAGCAGATCGATAGTTCCGCCGCCTTTGCCAGCTTTGATGGCATCGCGCAGGACCTCCGGCGCGAAGCGGCGACCGTTGACTGCCACCACTTTCATTCCCGGACCGATGCCGGCTTTAGCTGCGATCTCATCTTCGACGGCATCGTTGATGCCGCCGTCGTCGCGCAAAGAGAGCCCGATCGCGAATCCGGCAGGAACGATGTGATACATGCTTGCCATAGCGCTCAGCATCTCTGAAGGTGCGTCGTTGTAGATTACCTTCCATCCGCTGCCCTCGACGCCGCCGACGGGCGCGCCCGGACCATGGTTGGTGAGACGGTCGGTCCAAAACCCGCGCCAGTTATAGGGGACAACCTGATTTAGCGCGTTCACTACGTCATCGAAGGTGTAGGTCTTCAGCGCGGGGCCGGTGCTGGGAGCGCCGTGGAAGAGATGGCAGAAATCGTCAATCGACTTCTTGCCCTTGCTCTGCTGACGAATAATCACGTCCACCCACAACCAGTTCAGGGTGTCTTCGCTATAGAAGTCTGTACCGCGTCGCCAGGAGTACCACGACTGGGGAGCGAAATAAAGCTGCGGCGCGGCGTCGGCAGTGTCCTGCAGATTGCGCCACTTCCGCCCGGGAAGGTGATCGAGTTGTGCGGCGGTGACGGCGAGATCGTCGCGATCCTGTTCGGCGGTGAGCAGCCCGCTGCGGGCTGTAAGCACAAATCCCAGGTAGTTGGTCAGTCCCTCATAAACCCACAGGAGATCGTCCTGCATGGGCTGTTGGTAGTCCGGCGTCGCGAGATCGTAAGGACGGCGATATTTCCCATTCCAGCTATGAACGTACTCATGTGGAAGCAACCCAGCCGAGAGTTTGCGAGAGGTATCGTCCACCAGCGCCCGTTCGTCCACGCGACTGTCGTCGGACTCGTGATGCTCAAGGCCGAAGTGCGCCACGTGATCGCTCAAGGTGTAAAGGAAATGGTAATCCCGATAGTGGTGCGCTCCGAAAAGCTTCTGCGCCTGGTCGACCAAGCTTTTGTAATGCTCCCAAACGTCGGCGGGCGCATCCAGAGCGGCGGCGCTATCGGCGGCAATATCCATTTCTGTCAGAGGGTCTTGCGCCAGCGGAACCACCTTCAGAAATTGCCCCGTGATGACGGGGGAATCGACCAGCGTGGTGAGGGAGGCTGTTTTGAAATGAATGTCGTTTCCAGTTTCGCTGGCGATCGGAAGCGGTGTGCCGAACTTCCATCCTTCCGGAATTTTCAGTGAGGCGGTGTAATTGATCTCGTCGGCCTTCCAGCCTTTGGGATACAGCAGAACCTGGTTCCAGCTGATGACTGCCAGCTTGTCGGTCGCCGACGATCCAGCGGAGAAACCGCCTTCAAATTGTGCGGGGGAAAGAAAGTCGAGCTCGGCCTCGACCTCAGTGACGCCCTCGGGAACATCCACGTGAATGGTGAACCCGTCCTGCAGATCGCGCCTCCACTTGAGCGTTTGTCCATTTGCCTTGAAGAACAGTCCAGCAAGATCGACGACCGGGCCGTCGGGAGCGTGCTCGCCCGGAATCCATTTCGGGTAGTACAGCGTGAGGTCACCGGCAGTGGCAGGGATCTTGAGCGAAGCGTGGAAAATCTTCCTGGGAGCATGCGTTGCATCGACAGAAATGCTAATCGTGGGTGCGCTGGCGCACCACCCAACAGCTGAAAGAAACAGGACAAAAACACTTGCCAGACCCTTTGCCAATCTCATTTATGCGGACTCCCAGACGCGCGATGGAATGAACGTAACCGGTGCGGCACATTCCTCAAGAAATATAACAGCGACGAACTACGAGGGTACAGAGTCCGGCGTCTCGGGAGGCTGCTTCCCGGAGTGCGCGACTGTTATCATTCCGCTGCATGTCGCGTCGCGGAAAATTCATCACGTTCGAGGGCCTCGACGGAACCGGCAAGAGCACGCAGATGCGTAAACTCGCGGCGGCGCTGCGCGAGGCCGGACACAAAGTCGTGGAGACGCGCGAGCCTGGGGGCACCGCGACTGGAGAGAAGATCCGCAAAGTGCTGCTAGATTCGGGGACCGCCTCTCTCGATCCTCGCGCTGAAATGGCCCTGATGTTCGCCTCGCGTGCGCAACACATTGCCGAAGTAATCGAGCCCGGGCTGGCGTCGGGCAGCATCGTGCTTTGCGATCGTTTTACCGATTCCACCGAGGCTTACCAGGGGAGCGGACGCAGGCTTGGTAGCGATGCCGTGCGGGCCCTGCATCGCGTCCTATGTGGGAACCTGCAACCCGACCTAACCCTGCTACTGGATTCAGATCCGCATGCCAGCCTGCAACGCGCGCGTCGGCGAAATGAGCGCACTTCCAAGAGTGGGCGGCGCGGCCATGATGAGAACCGTTTCGAGCAGGAGACACGCGCCTTCTTCACGCGTGTGCGCGAAGGCTTCGCCGCTATCGCGAAACGCGAACCCGAACGTGTGGTCACGGTGGACGCTCGCGGAACACCCGCCCAGACCCACGGAAAAATCATGGACGTTGTTCGTCGCAAGTTTACGCTGTAGTGTGGGCACCTCGGCAGGTTTAGGGCTGCTTACCCATGTAGTCCTGGCGGGTGATCCCCAATCGCTGCATCTTTGACTGCAGCGTTGTGCGCTTCAGGCCTAAGCGGATCGCGGCGCCGTGCGGGCCGGAAATCTTTCTGCGCGTTTCTCGCAGCACTCGCACAATGTGTTGGCGCTCGGCACGATCGAGATTTTGATTCGGGACCTCGGGCTCGTCGGGTAAGGTCGGCGAACGCAACTCAGACACCGGTACGCGCAAAACCCGTCCTTCGCTCAGGATGACCGATTGCTCCATCAGGTTTTCCAGTTCGCGAACGTTGCCGGGCCAGTGCCACTGCAGAAGGGCGTCCATAGCACCGGGCGGAATCGATTCGATGTGGCGATCCATGCGAAGACAGATTTCGCGTACGAAATAGCGCACCAGCAGGGGGATATCTTCTTTTCTTTCCCGCAGCGGTGGCACCAGGATCGGGAAGACGCTCAGCCGGTAATAAAGATCGCTGCGGAATTGATTCTGCGCAATCCTCTCCGCGAGATTGCGAGTGGTGGCCGCAACCACTCGCATGTCGACCTTGATGGTGCGGTTACTGCCCAGGCGTTCAAACTCTCGATCCTGCAGGACGCGCAGCAACTTGGGTTGCAGTTCGAGCGGGATCTCGCCAACTTCATCCAGGAACAGAGTTCCTCCATTGGCGAGTTCGATGCGGCCGATTTTCTGGCTGATCGCGCCCGTAAAAGCTCCCTTCTCGTGACCGAAGAGCTCACTTTCCAGCAGGCCTGTAGGGATCGCCGCACAGTTGATCCTTATGAAGGAAGCATCCTTACGTTGACTTAAGCGATGGATGGCGCGCGCGATCAACTCCTTTCCGGTGCCGGTTTCACCCAGGATGAGCACTGTGGCGCCGCTGGCGGCAACCGTGAGCACTTGCTGGAGCACTTGTTTTAGTGCTGGACTGTCGCCCCACAATTTCCGTGAAGTGCCCCTGATACTCGATTTCGCCCTCAAGGTATTTGCGTTCTTCGCCAAGGCGTTGCTGCAGTAGCTTAATCTCGGAAGCTGCGAGGTGATTTTGTAAAGCGAGGGTAAGCTGGTTGGCTACCTGGGTCAGCAACACCACGTCGTCGGAAACGAAGGCATGGAGGCGGGTACTCCCCACCACCAGAACGCCCAACGCTCCCGTGGGCCGCAGCAGCGGAACGCAACACAGTGATTGCAGATCCTCGGCCACGAGGCTGCGACCGATGCCGCTGTCGAAGGTTTTCAAGTCCTTTCGCGAGAAAACGACCGGAACGCCTGCGTCCAGGGCTTGTTTAGCGGGATTTTCTTTTGCGCTGACCGGGCTCTGGGCGAGCAATCCCTTGCTGAGAGGAAAGTCCAACGCCTGGCGTACCAAGTTGTCATTCTCGGCGTCGTAGAGGAGGAAACCGGCCATCTCCTGCCGCAAAACGCGGCGGAGATAAGCCGAAATTCGGGGGAATAGAAACGCTACATCCCAATTGGAGGACAACAGATTGTTGATGTCGGCCAGAGCGTGGAGCCGGTCCATTTCTTTGTGGAGTTTGCCATTCAGTTCTTCAACCGCTCTGGCAAGCTTCTTCTCCTCCGTGAGGTCGCTGGCAACAATGCCGACGCGTGCGTTGCCTTCGTCATGCCTGATCGGGAAAAAATGCAGTCGCCATAGCACTTCCGTTCTTCTGATCGAATGCATGGCACGGATCTCAACATTCAGAACCGGCTGGCCCTCGGCCCGAGTTCGATGGACGTAAGGTTCGAGCTCGTCTGCAATGGATCCGAGAACCTGGGCGAGTGTCTGGCCGAAATGCTCGGATGCTGGCACTGCACTCATGGCCGCAAACTCGTGGTTCATCCAGACGAAGCGTCCGTCGCTGTCGACGATGCAAATGGCGGCGGAAGAGCTATAAGCGGCAAAGAGGTCGCTTTCGGCTGCTACTGAGGGCTGGGCCTCGCCGGAGCGGGAAGGCTCATCGGGCATGATGAACCTCCGCAGATTTGTTGGAATAAGCGCGGGCCGCTAAATGCGAAAGCTGACTTGCGTGAGACCAATCTCTCTCTGGAGTGCAGGGCTCTTTTGGGCAGGAGATGGTGAGACAGTATCGACCACAAGGGAAACAGGACATCCCTGGGGCCGGGGGTACAAACTTCAAACGGGTGACGGCCGGGGCAAACAACAGATCCACGAGAGAGAACTCCCACTGCGCCCCCCCTCAAGGCGTGGATCGGTCGCCGGGATTATAGCCTGCTTGTGAGTTTCGACAAAACGTTTTTTCGCTTGCTGTGACTGCTGGAACGCCCGTACGCGCTGCACAAAACTGCGATAATGATGAAGATGGCTCGCGGTTGGGAAAGCAAATCCGTCGAGGCGCAACAGGCAGAGGCGAGTGAGAAATCTTCAACCCCGCGCTCGCGGCTGAGCCCGGAACAAGCTGCAAATCGACGGCATAGAGAAGTTCTGCGTTTGTCACGTCAGCGGATCGCCCAGCAACTGGCGACCGTTCAAAATCCCCACCATCGCAAGATGCTGGAAAACGCTTTGGCCGAACTGGATATGAAGTTGAGCCAAGCATGAGCGGCGATTTGCCTCGACGAGTGCCGCTGCTAACGTAATCTTCGGTTCCATTACGCTCACGTATAATGTCGGCTTATGACTGCTTACGTCTACGTTTCACTGAAGAAAAGCGTGCTGGATCCGCAGGGCAAAACGATTCATGGCGCGCTGACAAAAATGGGCTACAAGGGGTTGGAGGGAGTGCGCCAAGGCAAGTACTTTGAGCTCACGCTCGACGGCGGCCTGTCGCGTGAGGACGCGCAGTCGGAAGTCGAACGCATTGCGCGAGAAGTTCTGACTAATCCAGTCATTGAAGAGTTCCGATTCTCCCTGGCCGAGTAAGTCATCGAGGCTATTTCATGTGTGGCATTGTCGGGTATGTAGGGAAAAAGAGTGTTGTGCCCGTGATTCTCGAGGGTTTGCGGCGGCTCGAGTATCGGGGGTACGACTCCGCCGGGATTGCGGTTTGCGGCAACGGTGACGGGCTGCAACTGCGCCGTGCTGAAGGCAAGCTTCGAAATCTGGAAGAGTCGGTGCGGCTCAAGCCGATCGAAGGCACATACGGAATCGGCCACACCCGCTGGGCCACGCACGGGCGACCGACTGAAGAGAATGCGCATCCTCACCGGGATTGCACCGGCAAGATCGTCGTCGTACACAATGGCATTGTCGAGAACTATCTCAGCCTGAAGAAGAAGTTGATCGAGGAAGGACACAAGTTTACTACCGAAACCGATACGGAGATCATCGCGCACCTGGTGGAGAAACATTCCGCTCCGTCTGGAAACGGGCGGCCTTCGCTGGAAGACGCGGTGCGCAAGACAGTCAAGCAGTTGAGTGGAGTCTTTGCCCTGGCGGTGATCTCAAGTGATGACCCAGACAAGATCGTCGCTGCGCGCAACGGTCCTCCGGCGGTCATTGGTTTGGGAAATGGCGAGTACTTTGTCGCCTCGGATGTGACCGCCATCCTGCATCACACTCGGGACATCTTCTTTCTCGCTGACGGTGACATGGCGGTCGTCACGCCGAACGGCGTGCAACTGACGGACTTTGATGGAAATGCGGTTTCGCGGCAGGTGCAGCGCGTGACCTGGGACCCGATCCAGGCGGAAAAGGGCGGCTTCAAGCACTTCATGCTGAAGGAAATTCACGAGCAGCCGCGCGCCGTCCGCGATACTACCTTGGGACGGGTTTCGCAGGCTACGGGGCACATTTTTCTCGACGAGATGGAGATCAGCGAGGAGGAATTCCGCGCGGCAAAAAAGATCAACATCATTGCCTGCGGCACCAGTTGGCACGCCGGCCAGGCCGGCAAATTCATGATCGAATCGCTCGCGCGCGTTCCCGTCGAGGTGGATTATGCCAGCGAATGGCGTTACCGAAATCCAATCGTAGATGGCGATACCATCACTCTAGTGATTTCGCAGTCAGGAGAAACGGCCGACACCATTGCAGCTCAACGTGAGGCCAAGGCAAAAGGCTCCAAGACACTGGCGATCTGCAACGTCGTGGGATCGATGATTACGCGCGAAGCCGCGGGCACCATCTACACTCATGCCGGGCCGGAAATCGGCGTAGCTTCCACCAAGGCGTTTACCGGGCAACTTACCGCGCTCTACATCTTTGCCATGTACCTGGCGCAGGTGCGTGGCGTGATGAAGCCCGAGCAGGCGCGGTCAGCGATGCTGGAATTGACTCGCATTCCCGCCAAGCTTGAACATGTTCTCGCGCAGGATGAAGCCTGCGACGATCTTGCGAAACGGTATCAAAAAGTCCATGACTTCCTGTTTCTGGGGCGCGGTATTCACTATCCCATTGCGCTTGAAGGTGCGTTAAAGCTGAAAGAGATTTCCTACATCCACGCGGAAGGGTATCCCGCCGGCGAGATGAAGCATGGGCCGAACGCCCTGATTGACGAGAATCTGCCGGTTGTGGTGATTGCCACCCGGGACCAGAGTGATCCTGATTCCGTGTTGCGCTACGAAAAAACCATTTCCAATCTGAAGGAAGTGAAGGCGCGGTCGGGAGTGGTTATAGCTTTAGCCACGGAGGGGGACGGGGAAATTAAGGAATCCGCGGACCACGTTCTTTATATACCGCCCGCACCCGAGGAACTGTCGCCGATTCTGGAGATTGTTCCGCTGCAACTGCTGGCCTATCACATTGCGGTTCGCCGGGGATGCGATGTCGATCAGCCGCGGAACCTCGCGAAATCGGTGACGGTGGAGTAAGCAGCCCAGCGGGTTAGAAGTCGGCGATTTCGACATCCGTGTGGCGGAAGTCGTCGCCCTTAAATAGCAGCGGCTCATCCAGATCTTTGGCCAGTGCATAGGCAAAGCAGTCCCCGAAATTCAGCCCTGCCTTGTGTCGCCCCTTGCCGAAATCGCGGTACGCCTGGCGGGCGAGTTCCGCTTGTCGCAGCGTAACGCCTTCCACTCGCATCGAGAGGTCGCGCAAGAGATCGTCAAAACGCCGACTCAGCACTGGGTTCCGGTTGCTATCGGTGACAATTGCCGATTCTGCATAAGTGACAGCGGAGATGCGGCAGGTCGAAGCTTGCTGCAGCGCCTCTGATATTGCACCTGCGTCAGCCTCGTCTCGCAGAACTGCAATGATCACCGAGGAATCGACAATCATTTTGGCAATCCTTTTTCGTCATACAAGAGGTCGCCGTGGTCGATCGAACGAAACGGTTCCTTCCAAAGAGGTCCGCACTCTTTGGCGATCTTCATAAGGCGCTCCGCAAGATTTTTCCGGTGGTTTTGACTCAGACGTTCCAGACGCTCGCGTACGGCTTCTGTCACCGCCTCCGTCATGCTCTCGCCGGTAAGTTTGGCCAGTTCTTGCGCGAGTCGATGTGTCTCTTCGTTCTTGATATTCAAGCTCATACGCCTTTCTACCTCCGATGTCTACCATTCTACCATAATGCTTCAGATGCCTTGCTACTCTGCAAGGCTTTGACGTGCGTTACGCGATCTCTCGGAACGTGTACTCGTGCTGGCCGTCGCGGATGATCAGCACTCGCTTGCCCTCTCGTTCTCCGACCACAAACTCGAATCCATCCGTTCCCGGATCAATGGTGATGAACGAAATCGTGCCGTCATCGTTCTTCCGGGACGCCACTTGGCTTTTCCACTCACCCAGATCGAACATCGTCGCGCCGCTTTCGTTGAGTATGGCCAGGTCTCCCAGTTCCTTGCTGGAGTAATGCTTCGCCAGGCCGGAGACTGCCTCGGGATCGGCGGGGACAACCAGGCGTTCGCGGTCTTTCGCAATCTGCGCCTTGTGCGCGGCTGCTCGCGAGGCGATGTCCGCGACCGCTTCCCGTTTTCCATCGAACAGAAACTCCAAGAGGCGGCGCTCGAATGGGCCTTCGAGTAGTCCGCCAGTATCGGAGTTGGTGAGAATGACGGCTCCGATCCCGAAATCCGGGAGGAGATACCAGTTGCTTTTGAAGCCCGACATGCTCCCGCCGTGGCTCACGATGGGAATGCCGTACTTACGATCCACTTCGAGGCCCATCCCATAGCTGGCATCTTCTCCTACGGGAACTTGCGGCGCGCGTCGTGCAAGCAAATTCTCCGAGGAGACCAGTTGTTTGCCGCTCGGTAGTTTGCCTTGCGTCGACTCCAGTTGCACGTAACGCATGAGGTCGGCAGCCGAAGTCCAAACTCCGCCCGCGGGGCGTGCCGGTACGATCGAGTAATTGATATCCATGCTGGCGACGCGGGTTTTGCCGTCGACGTCGTCGCCATGGGGGCTGGCGTGATTTCCCGCGAGCGCCTTGGCATAATCGAAGGTCGTAGACTTCATCCCCAGCGGATTGAAAATCTTTTCCTGCATTGCGTTGTCGTAAGCAGTGCCAAGGTCGCGATCGGGGTACACCAGGTGCGCGCCGATGTAACCGGCGGCCGTAGCCATCAGATTGCTGTACTGGAAGACTTCACCAAACTTGCTGGTCGGCTGCATGGTTCCGAGCAGCTTCAACTCGGAGTCCGGCGTGGCGTTCTTGTATTCGAACAGCCACTCCAGATCCTGGCGCGGAAGTCCGGTGCAGGCACAGATCAAATTCTTCACCAGGATCTTTTTTGTCGTGTCCGCGTCGCCAAGTTTGAATGCGGGATAGACTTCGATCACCGGCTGATCCCAGCGAAGCTTCTTCTCATCCACCAGTTCAGCCAGGAGCAACGTCGTCATACCTTTTGTGTTCGACGCGGCCATGAACAAGGTGTTCTGATCCACCTTCTCGGGTTTTCCGAGCTCGCGCACTCCGAGGCCGCCCTCGTAGACAATCTTTCCGTGGTCCATGAGCGCGAGAGAGACTCCGGGGACGCCCAGTTGCTGCATTGAGTTCTGCACAAATTCTTTGATCTGCGCGATGCGAGAGGCATCGAGCGGATGGGGTTGACGACCGGCAAAGATTTCGCGCTGATAGCCTTTGGGCCGGATACTTCCAAACACCAGATTGATGGGTGCAGAGCGCTTCTCCACCGTGGGCTCAGTTCCATCGAGAATGACAACGGTCCAGGCTGTTCCCGCGCGCAAAGCCAGAGCTTCTACGACGGCGCGTTCATTGGGCGAAGTTTCGTAATCGAAAACCTGCCGCTCTTCCCATCCTTCATGCGGAGGGCGAGGAGTGACTAATTTCAGCGGACGCTTGAAGTCCGGTTTATAGGTCGTCCACGCGGATTCCACTGCGGCTTTTGCATTCCCGGCTTGTGCATCGAAAATGATGACGTGAGTGTCCGACTCTGGCGGTTGTAGGATCGCGAGATGCGTTCCGTTCGCGATAGACCATCCGGATGGAACGGTGAAAGTTGCTCCGCCTGGGGTTGTGCGTGGAGAATCCGACGATACAGTCTCTGGACTGTTTTGTGGCCCGGTGGCTGAGTACGCGGGCCAAGAAATGAGTGTGGAGCTGATGAGGACCACCAAAATAACGCGGGAGCGAACGGTTTGATCGATCGACAAGGCACACCTCGAAGGATAACGTGCAGACGAGAGCGGCACCCACCATACCGCAGGGGCAAACGCTTGTAAAACCCCCTGCAGCAGTGTGCGAGGTGGTCTTGCTCATCTCACCTCCTGAAATGCGGGCGCCGCTACACGCCTGCGACTGGACTCCTGAAGACTCGTCTCAGTTGCAGCAGCACTGCCGCGAGTGCGGCTAGAGCAATACCCCAGATCGCGAACGCCGTATGCACCACCCAAACAGGGGACGCGCCAACACGGCGTAGCAGAAATGGAAAGAAATTCCAGCTGGTGATGTGCACATAGTCCCACGCGTCCTGATGCATGGCTTCGGCGTCCAAACCCCAGGCGGACACTTTGCCGAGCGCGAACGCGACGATGTTCTTGAAACGCAGTGCGATGACAAATGTCGGGTGCCCCAGCGTTTCCATCTGATAGATCTCAAGAGGCAGCCAGAACATCAGCGATGCGATCTGAATCACAAGGCTTGCCGCAATCAGGAAGGCTGCGGTTGCGCGCGTCCACAGACGCAATTCAGCCTGATGATGCAGCAGCAGAGGAATGCTGAGGAGCGCGACCATTTCGACCGCAGTTGAGACATAACGATCACCCCAGGCGAAATCTCCTGCCCAGTATGTGTAGCGGGCGTAAAAGCAGATGTAACCGACAAGCAGAAGAAGAGCGCTCAGTGCGTAAGCGCGGACCTCGGGTGTCATGCGCTTCCATAGCAACACGAACAGCAATAAGGCCAAGATGAGCAGCGGGTCAAACAAGAAAATCGATTTCTCGGGCTTGAAAAGGGCGCCGAGAACGCCTTCGTAAAGCGGAGTGCTCCAGGGAAAATTGGCGGGCAGGCTGGGGTCTTGCATGCGCGATTCGCGCGCAAAGATAGGGATGTACGTCTGAGTCCAGGATCCGAAGCGATACCAGCTGTAGAAACGCTCAAGTAGTCCAAAAAGAATGTACACGGGCAGAGCCACCTTGCAATAGGCAATCGCGCGGGCCCACACTTCGCGGCCTCGCACTCCCTCGAGCCAGACCAACAGCAGCAGGAAGGTCCCGGCAGCCATGATGTCCAGGGCCGTTGTCACCCGCGTCAGCAGGTTCAGTCCCAATGCTGCTGATCCAATCCCCAGCGCGCGCCGGGTGCGCGTCCGCAACCACTCGTACTGGAACGAGAGTCCCACGAGCGTGAGCAGCATGATGTAGTTGTTCTCCTGCATGTTCTGCGTGTAGTGCAGATGCGTGCTGCAGAACAGCAACGCCAGCACACCCCAGACGGACTCCCGCACTTCGAAGCGCAGTTGGCGCAGCAGGCGAAAAGCAATGAGTGCGGTGAGCACATTCACGAAAATGTTCATGCTGTAGCTCACGAGAATACTGCGCACGGCAGGATCGTCCTGGTATCCAGAAAAAATTCTCCAGTGAGCGATCCAGGTGGCGATCACATCGGCAGGCAACATGAGCAAGGATTGGCCGATCCCGTACCAACTGTAGATCCGGCCGCCACGCCCGTGGAGGCCAAACTCGGGATACTCACTGGGCAAGACTTGCGGCTGCGAAGTCCAGAGCCAGTGGGTCGTCTGCAGGCGGTGCATGGTGTCGGCCGTTCCCAGTTCCCCCGATTGCACTACGAAGGCGAGCAGTCCGGCGGCGGAGATCAGAAGGATGAGGGGATCGTTCAGCCACCGGGAGAGGCGAGAGGTCATCGCTAAGAATGGTAATACACTCCACCTGACCGCGAAGGAACATGGATGTATGGGTGCGAGGGCGCGGCGACTGTACCTGGGCAGAATAGAAATGCCGCCATGTACAATTAGCACGGCGGCATTATGCAAATGTATTTACTTCAACCCTACGCCGTAGACGTAATCGTAAATTCCGCTTTGCGTCGTGCTTCCCGTAAAGGATGAGAACAGCATCGCTCTTCCCATAAAAGTGACGAATACGTCCTGCTGGCTGGTAGCTCCGGTAATGCGGTAAGTAAACAAGCCCCAGCAGGGGTCCTCTAGTTTGCCGCTGCCGTACACGTAGGACGCATCCGCCACGGGAGTGAGGGTGCCGGTGGTCGGTATATTTCCTTGTTCGTCGGTCACGGTAAAGACTCCGGCACTACTTACCGTAATAGTGGCGTGGGAGAGGCTTGGCGTGCCTGATTCGGAATTGTCGGATCCCGTGCTCGCGCCCGTTTTCTGGTACGAGATGGAGTGGTAGGTTCCCGCGAATGATGGATCGAAGTTCTTGCTGGTGGCTTTCTTTAGCCCGAGAATGGCTCCGTTAGGGCTGTCGACGGCGAAGATGCCGTTTGCGGTCCCAAACACATAGTCATAGAGACTGCTGTCTCCTTGATCCGCCAACTTCAGGAAGTCGCCCGAGCTGTCGAGTTCGGCAAGACTCAAATCCATCGTGCCGCTGCCGAAGGCCGTGCCGCCCTGGAAGTAAAGGCCGCTCGGCCAGAATGTCGTTGTCGAGGCGGCGCCTTGCGCATCGATGCTGACAGAGCCGATCTGCACCCCACCTGCACGCGTGCGGAATTGCATGTAGTTGTATGCCTGGCCGCTGAATGTGGAGAGTGCTATATCGGTGCTGTTCACGGCCGTGATCAGGGCAGGTGTGTCATGATTCGGGCCAGTTTTCGCAGCCTGAATCAGCAGCCCATAATTGGCAACTTCGTACGCGGCAATCAGATTCGCCTGGGGGTCGGCAAGCGTGTATGTCCCGTCGCTATTGACCGTGTAGGAAATGGTACCTGTGTCTCCGTTGGAGTGATTGGTGTAGGTAAGGGTGAGAGCGCTGGGGTTGATCGTGACGGTCAGGAAATCGCCTACCGAGGCAGTCCCACGATAGGTGCGGGTTGTAGCGTCCGGGGTGACGGAGGCCACTTTGCTGGTGGAATTGCATCCCGCAACTAAAAATGTTACGAACAGCATGAAGCAGAGTCGCATTCGCATAACTATTCCTTTGATTGGCCTCGTGCTGGGCCACTCAGATTTATCGGCGGGTCGCGGGAGCAGGGGAGATCAGATGCGAGTCTCGGGCACAAATTCGCGGACACGTTTCCCGTTCCGGCGCTAGACTGATTTGGGAATAGCCATGGCCCTTTGTTCATCGTGTGGAACTCAAGCTCGGGATGCAGCCCGTTTCTGCTCCAATGCTCGTATTGCTAGGCTGGGGGTTCTATCGTTCGCTGGGTGGACAGCCGTTGGGGAAACGCGATATGGACTAGATTGCCCGCTCCAGAGCCAGGACAATTCAGCAAATGGATAACTCACCGGGTTTTGCTCGCCCTGGCTTACGGCGACGGTCCAAGTCGCGCTTCGGGTGTCTTGGTTGTCTGGTGCAATGCGCCGTGATTCTTGCCCTCGGTGGCGTGCTCCTTGTCGCCATCATCGCCGTCTTTGCTCCATGGGGCTTCTACTTGGGAGGGCATTTTCACTGGCTTCCGCAGTGGCAAGGTGTGGGCACGATGCACGCCAAGAGCGGGAAGTACGTGGTCTACGTGTACTTCTACCCCACGCCTTCGGGACAGAGAATCGTGCCAGAATCAGCCGTTAAGGGTCAGGGCTACCTCTGTTCTCCCCGGCACGAAATCTTCCGCATGACACTGGGTGGAAGCATGCGTCGCGGTCTGAATCTCAACACGGATGGAGAGAAGATCGGGTTCTATATGCATTACCGTCCCGTATTCACCTTTAGTCAGGGATACGACCACAGACCTAGGCTCGAACTACGCGGACACTGGCAAAATCCCAACCTCGTCATGGATGACCGCAGCAGCATCCAGCGCAACTTTGAACCTGATGGAAGTGTTTATCGGGCAGGAGGCAAGGAGCGCCCCTACATGGGAGAGGTCGTTCCTGTCACCCTTCAGCCTGGCTCGTATTCCGATTTTCAGGCCGCCTGCAAAGCTCCGTAGAACCCTTGCTGCTGTGCTGTGTATCGCTCAGGTGAGCAACTTCGGCCTGCCGCCAGGCAAGAGGGTCCGGCGGAATCCAGTATCCCTTTGAGCGATCCCGTTCAATAAAAAGATCCGCAACCTCAAGCATCCATGGGTCATCTAAAACTTGACAACGATTCACTCAAGTTCTAGGATCATAATCGGCGCAATGGTGCATACATTGATTACAAAGGACTTAAGGTTTTAGGAGGCAGCATCTTATGGCAAAGATTATCGGAATTGACCTGGGAACCACCAACTCGTGCGTGGCGGTCATGGAAGGTGGAGAACCCAAGGTCATCGCGAACGAAGAAGGGGGTCGGACTACTCCGTCCGTCGTCGGTTTCACCAAAACTGGCGAACGTCTGGTAGGCCAAGTCGCTAAGCGGCAGGCCATCACCAACCCGGAAAATACCGTCTATTCGATCAAGCGGTTCATGGGGCGCCGCTACGACGAAGTCCAGGAAGAGATCAAGATGGTCCCGTACAAGGTCGTGCAGTCGGGGGATCACGTAGCCGTTCTGGCTCAGGGGAAGGAACATACCCCGCCCCAGATCTCCGCGCTGATTTTGCAGAAGCTGAAGAAGGCGGCTGAAGACTACCTCGGTGAGAAAGTCACAGAAGCCGTCATTACCGTGCCTGCATACTTCAATGATGCGCAACGGCAGGCTACGAAAGATGCCGGGCAGATTGCCGGCCTGGAAGTGAAGCGCATCATCAACGAGCCCACGGCGGCGGCTCTCGCCTATGGACTCGATAAAGGCAAGGACGAGACGATCGCAGTGTACGACTTCGGTGGCGGAACGTTCGACATCTCCATTCTCGAAGTCGGCGAAGGCGTGATCGAAGTAAAGGCCACCAACGGCGATACCCACCTCGGCGGAGACAACCTCGACCAGCGCCTGGTGGATTGGTTGATCGACGAATTCAAGAAAGACGAAGGTCTGGACCTGCGCGGCAAGGGCAACGAGATGGCCCTGCAGCGTCTGCGCGATGCGGCGGAAAGAGCAAAGATCGAGCTCTCGACCACCATGGAGACCGAAATCAATCTGCCGTTCATCACGGCCGATGCCAGCGGTCCGAAGCACCTGGTCAAGAAGCTGACCCGGGCGAAACTCGAATCGATGGTCGAAGACATCATCCAGCGTTCGGTTGGTCCGTGCAAGCAGTGCATGAAGGACGCCGGCGTTGATACCAGCAAGATCAATGAAGTCGTGCTGGTTGGCGGACAGACGCGCATGCCTCGCATTCAGCAGCTCGTAAAAGAGCTGTTTGGGCGCGAAGGCCACAAGGGCGTCAATCCGGACGAAGTGGTCGCGGTCGGTGCTGCCATCCAGGGCGGCGTGCTCAAGGGCGAGGTGAAAGACCTGCTCTTGCTGGACGTCACTCCGCTGACGCTGTCGATCGAGACGCTGGGCGGCGTCTCTACACCGATGATCCCGCGCAACACGACGATTCCGACGAAGAAGACGGAGACGTTCTCGACTGCGGCGGACAGCCAGACCTCGGTCGAAGTTCACGTGCTGCAGGGCGAGCGTCCCATGGCGGCGCAGAACCGGACTCTTGGCAAATTCCATCTGACCGGTATTCCGCCTGCACCCCGTGGCGTGCCACAGATCGAAGTGACTTTCGACATCGATGCCAACGGCATTCTGAACGTGACCGCGAAAGATACGGCTACGCAGAAGGACCAGAAGATCACGATCACGTCATCTTCAGGCCTGTCGAAGGACGAAGTCGAGCGCATGGCGAAGGAAGCCGATGCGCACGCGGCCGAGGACAAGGCGGCGCGCGAGTCGATCGAGGCCAAGAACCAGCTCGACACGATGGTCTACAACATCGAGAAGATGCTGCGCGAGCACGGCGATAAGATCTCCGGCTCCGAACGCGGGGACGTCGAAAACGCGCTGGCCGATGCCAAGAAGGCGCTCGAGTCGAACGACAAGGCGCAGATGGACAAGGCCCGCGAAAGCCTGACGGCTGCCTCGCACAAACTGGCTGAGCAGATGTACAAAGCGGCTCAGCCCGCAGGCGGCGCGCAGGCAGGACCGGGCGCAGGCCCGTCCGCCGGACCTCAGCCGGGTGGGGATGGCGGAGGTCAGAAGAAAGATGAAGGGGTCATCGACGCGGAGTACGTCGACGTCGAACCGAAGAAGTAAGCGCGAATACGGCCACGGATTAACGCGGATATGCAGGGATTGAATCTGTCAAATTCGCTGTTCCGTGGCACCTTTTTGGGGGTGAGTTGAATTGAATTTCCAGGTGAATGATCAAACTTATTTTTTGGATCTCGCCGAAGATGCGAGGCAGTGGTTGGTCTTCGTCGATACGCCGAGCGGCCCCAGAGCCGTTCCGGTCTACGAAGACGCGTCCGAATTCGAGGACGTGAAAGTCGTAGTGGAAGACAAAGAAAAGCGAAAAATTGTGAACTGAAGCTGGTTCGCTCAGCGAATGGCAACGACGACCAAAAAAGATTATTACGAGCTCCTGGGCGTGAAGAAGTCTGCGTCCGCTGAGGACATCCGCAAAGCTTTTCGCAAGCTGGCGCGGAAGTATCACCCTGACGTCAACCCCGGGGATAAATCCGCCGAAGAGAAATTCAAGGCGATCTCCGAGGCCAACGACGTTCTCAGCGATCCCAAGAAGCGGAAGATCTACGACCAGGTCGGCTTCTATTCCGACAACATCGATCCGGCAACGGCCGAAGCTTATGCGCGCGCCGGCGGTCCTGGCGGAGGATTCGGCGGCGGCTTTCCGCCCGGAGCTCAGTCGGGCGGAGGAGCAGGCCAAGGCGCTCAGTTCGATTTCGGCGGATTTGATTTCTCTGATTTCATCAACAACGCTGGACGAAACCAGAAGACTTCAGCGGGTAGCGGGGGCTTCCGCGATATCTTCTCTTCAATGTTTGGCGGAGGACGCGGCGCCGCGGCGGCCGAAGAAGGTCCCGAGCCGGGTACCGATCTCGAATATCAGGTGAACGTGCCTTTCTGGACGGCCATTCGCGGCGGCGTAATGCGTCTCAACATTACCAGGCAAGACGTGTGCTCCACCTGCCACGGCCAGGGCTCGTTAGAGGCCCCCGGGAAATGTCCACAGTGCAACGGCACTGGCCAGATCACCCAAACCGGCGGACGAATGAAGTTCAATGTGCAATGCCCGCGCTGCCACGGTACCGGCAAGAATCTGACAATGTGTCCCACCTGCCACGGCGAAGGCACGATCTCTACCACCGAACCGCTTGAAGTCCGAATCAAAGCAGGGACGCGCGATGGCCAGCGCATACGTTTGCCGGGGAAAGGCAATGCTGGAGCCCACGGCGGCACGGCAGGCGATCTCTTTGTGATTATTCGCACGGGAGACCATCCGGTCTTCCACCGCGACGGGGACGACATCTCCTTGACGGTTCCGGTCAGCGCCACCGAAGCGGCTCTGGGAGGAAAGATCGAAGTGCCTACAATTGATGGCCGGGCGCTGCTGAAGATTCCTCCCGGAACACAGTCGGGGCAAAAGCTACGTCTGCGGGAGAAGGGTGTGCCCTCGGCTACAAGAGAAGGCGCGCGCGGTGATGAAATCGTCGAGATCACGGTTACGGTCCCCATGCCTCGGGACGAACGCACCAAGGAACTGCTGCGGGAATTGGCAAAGTTGAACCCGGAAGACCCGAGAGCAGATCTCTGGACCAAGGTCTAGGTCCTACACGAGCCGGTCCATCGTCGCTTCAGCGCACGCAAGCCGGAAAGCGGCAGTTCCTGCGCGCCTTACATCCATTGACGCCTCTGCCTGCATCTCTCTATTCTCATAAAGATCCCAATTCCAAGGAAGGTTCATGAGAAGGCTTGCGTTCCTGGTCCTGCTGGCGCTGGAGTTTGCGCTTTGCGGCTGTGCGAATAACACTCCATCGACGGTGACCAACACGTCCACCACGGGTAACTGGGAAGCCCAACTCATCAACCCCAGCGGAGGCCAAGCCAGCCTTCTGAATTTCGTGGTCTCCTTCAACGTCACCAATAGCGGGCCACTCAAGATCACCGGATTTGGGTTTTTCAACGACAACACCTGCTTTGCCAAGGATTTCAACAGCCAAACGGAAACCGGCAACGCCTCGTTTACCACCGATTCCACCGGGCACGTGACCGGCACTCTGAGCCTAAAGATAACTTCTTCGACCACCGGCAGCGTGCTGACGCTCACCGGCAATCCCGACGGACTCACGGGGACTTCCAATGGGACGACTACGACGACCGGCACCTTGAGTAACGGTGTGGTGGTTGGCACCTGGACGCTAACGCCTGGCGCGACCGCCAGCGCCAAAGGTTGCAACGCGGTCAACGCTCCGGATGCGACTTTCGTGATGTGCCAGAATGCCGCCACTTGCAGCACCGCGGCCGCACTCGCGAAAGCACCCGAGAACGTCGCGGCCCGATTCGACCGTTCTCTTTCGTTCTTGCGACCCGCTGCTATACAGTGAGGACATGAAATGCTCGCTTCAGCAGATTGCTGAGGCGCTGGGCATGCGCCTGATCGGCGACTCCAGCCTTCACGTCACGGGGGTAGCCAGCATCGAGTCGGCATCGGCTGGCGATCTGGTCTTCGTCGAGGACGAGAAGCACTTGGAGCGAGCATTGCAGAGCGGTGCCGGCGCGGTGATTGCGCGAGAGTTCGCGGCTGCAACACCGTCCAGCAAAGCTCTTCTTATTACCGACCATCCTAAGCTCGGGTTCGCGCGGGCGGCGCGAATGTTGCACGACCCCTCACAGCAACCCAGATCTGGTTCGGTGCACGCGTCCGCTGTGATCCACGGATCGGCGGTTCTGGCACCGGGGGTCTGCATGGAAGCACACTCAGTCATTGGCGAACGAGCGCAGATCGGGCGCGACAGCCACATTGGCGCCGGCTGTGCCGTTGGAAGTGGTGTCACGATTGGGAGCGAATGCCAGATTTATTCGAACGTGACCATTTATCCGGGAACGAAGCTGGGCGATCGCGTCATCGTGCATGCCGGGGCTGTCCTGGGCAGCGACGGCTTCGGTTACGTCCGGGATGGCACGACGGGTCATTACGAGAAATTCCCGCAGGTTGGAAGCCTGGTCGTCGAAGATGACGTGGAAATCGGGGCGAATGCGACGATCGATCGCGGCGCCCTCGATGAGACGCGAATCCGGCGCGGAGCGAAGATCGACAACCTCGTTCACGTCGGACACAATTGCGACATTGGCGAAGATGTCATCATTGCAGCGCAGACGGGCCTTTCCGGCAGCATCATCATCGAGAATGGAGCGATACTGGGCGGGCAGGTTGGGATTGGCGAGCATGCCCGCATTGGCGAAGGAGTGATGCTCGGCGGCCAGGGTGGAGTGCTCCCCAACAAAATTCTGCGAGGGAAAGGGGTTGCGTTCTGGGGAACTCCGGCGCAGCCCTTGCGCCAGTATTTAAAGCAGCTGGCGATGGTCGCGCGGCTGGCGAAGAAGGATTAGCTGTGGCTCTGGTGGTGATTGGCGGTCATTCGCGCAATGTAGGCAAGACCACTGTGGTCGCGGGCCTGATTGCGGCTCTGGCCGATTGGCAGTGGACAGCGGTGAAGATCACGCAATATGGCCACGGAATCTGTTCGGCAAACGGAGAAGCGTGCGCCTGCGCCACGGGGGACCATTCCTGGGCCATCACCGAGGAGCGGGACCGCAGCGGCTCAAGCGATACATCGCGGTTTCTCGCCGCTGGCGCGGTGCAAGTTTTCTGGGCGCGCACAGAACAGGGCCGCCTGGCGGAAGCCATGCCCAGCCTTCGGCAGCGACTGGCAACGGTGCGGAACGTGATCATCGAATCAAATAGCGTTCTGAAATTTCTCCGTCCTGATTTGTATCTGAGCGTGCTCGATCCTGCGACCGCGGACTTCAAGAATTCCGCGCGTGAATTTCTCGACCGCGCGGATGCGGTGATCTTGCACCAGAATGCCGGCGATACGGCTTGGCAGGCGGTATCGCTGAAGCCGCTGGGGAGTCAGCCCATCTTCCGCATCACGCCCCCGAACTATGTCACGCCAGAAATCGTCAGCTACGTCCGCTCAAAGCTTCGAGATTCCTGAGCGTGGGACTGAGAACTGGCAAACGAGAACGGGGTCAGGGAACTGCTATTCTTTTCTCGTGCGGCAAATCCATTCCAGCGCCTGGATACTCGTCCTTCTGTCGGCCGTTCTGCAGGTGCTGATTTTTCCTCTGCCCGGGGTCTACATTTTCTGCTGGTTTGCCCTGACGCCGCTCATTATCGCGCTGCTGCGCACCGGTCCTGTAGGGGAGTTGCAAATCGAAGGTTCTCCTCGCCTGCAGGCCGCCACGCCCTTGCAGGGATTTGTTCTAGCTTACGTTTGCGGAATCATTTGGTACGCCGGCACGTGTTACTGGATTTTTGGCACGATGCGCAATTACGGAGGCCTGAATGGGGCCGCAGCGCTGCTGGCTTTGTTCCTGTTCTGCTGTTATCTCGGTCTGTACCACGGCTTCTTCGGACTCCTGGTCGCCTTGGTGGCGCGAAGACGCAATGACCGGCGCGCGCTGGTGCTGGCTCCATTCTTGTGGGTGGGAGTAGAGCTTGCACGGACACGCATCACTGGATTTCCCTGGAACCTCCTGGGCATCGCGCAGGTGGATAACATTGCGCTGTCGCGCATCTCTTCCTGGACCGGCGTGTACGGGATCTCCTTCGAGATCCTGCTGGTGAATATCGCGATCGCCGCCGCATTTCTGATTCCGAGGCAAAAACGCAATACCATGCTCATGGCGGGCATCGCCGCAGCCGCCGTTCTGCAGGCCGGACGACTAGTCGAGCCTCCCCCAACCACAGCAGATCGCGCCGCCCTGCTGGTGCAGCAGAATATTCCAGTTTCTGCCGATTGGACTCCCGGATACTACCAGGAGACGCTGAACGATCTGAGCAAGCTAACGCTGACGTCAGTCCGGAATGCACGGTCGAAAATCGATCTGATCGTCTGGCCCGAGTCGCCTGCCCCGTTCTTCACCAACGAACCGCATTTTCGCGAGGCGGTCAGCAATCTGGCGCGTGAATCCGACGTGCCCCTGGTGACAGGAGCAATCGGCAGCAACGCGGCGACCGTGAACACCGAGGGTGCGTTATTCAATTCGGCAGTTCTGGTCAGTGCCAATGGCGAATGGCAGGCGCGTTACGACAAATCGCATCTGGTGCCGTTTGGAGAGTATCTGCCGTTTCCCGGATTGTTTTCCTTCGCGGGAGGACTGACCAGGGAGGTCGGGCAATTTGAGCATGGGAATTCGCGAGTTCCTCTGGATGCGCCCGGGCTGAGGCTGGGGACGTTCATCTGTTACGAATCGATTTTTCCGGACGAGGTCCGCCAGTTCGCGAATAACGGCGCGCAGGTATTCGTAAACATTTCAAATGACGGCTGGTACGGCGACAGCGGCGCTTACGCGCAGCATTTGAACCAGACGCGCATGCGGGCCGTGGAGAACGAGCGCTGGATTCTGAGCTCGACGGATACAGGCGTTACGGCTTCCATCGATCCGTTTGGGCGCGTGGCCGCGCGGCTTGCCCGGAAACAAAGAGCTACGCTGGTCGCGCGTTACGCCCTCACTTTCGTCACTACTTTCTACACGCGTCACGGAGATTGGTTCGCGTATGCCTGTGCGATAATTTCGATAGGAGCGCTGCTGGCGCGCTTCGCATCTCCGGACATCCGCGAAAAGGTTGAAGCGTCCTCATGAATGCAGAGATCGAGCACGAATACGAGAAGCTGAGCAAGAAAGTCCACGACCTTCGGGAGTATCTTTGACGCGGACAAGCTCCGTCCGCAGCTAGCCGAAATTGATAAGCAGGCGTCGGATCCGAACCTGTGGTCCAATCCGCAGCGCTCGCAGCAAGTCATGCGCGAGAAGAAGCGCCTGGAGCACGTGATCGCCACCGATGCCGACCTGGGCCGCCGCGGCGATGACATCCACGCCTATCTAGACCTCGCCAAAGAGGGCGAGAATGTCGATGCCGATCTGCAACGCGAGCTTGCCTCTCTACGCGATCTACTCGATAAACTCGAAACCGAGACGCTGCTCTCGGGGGAAAACGATGCGCGCAATGCCATCATGACCATTCACCCCGGCGCGGGCGGCACCGAGTCGCAGGATTGGGCTGACATGCTGCTGCGAATGTATCTGCGATGGGCAGAGCGCCAGGGATTCGAAACGATTCTCTACGACTACCAGCCGGGCGAGGAAGCGGGCCTGAAGTCGGCCACGTTTGCGGTGAACGGCGAGTACGCCTTCGGACTGCTGCAGGGTGAAATCGGCGTACATCGCCTGGTGCGCATTTCGCCTTTCGATCAGGCGAAACGGCGACACACCTCTTTCGCGAGCGTGTATGTCTCCCCTGAGATTGACGACAGCATCGATATCGTGATCAAGCCCGAAGATATCCGCACGGATACGTACCGCTCCAGCGGCAAGGGTGGGCAGCACGTCAATACCACCGACTCCGCGGTGCGCATTACGCACATTGCGACCGGGCTCGTGGCCAATTGCCAGAACGAGCGTTCGCAGCACAAGAACCGGGAACGCGCCATGAGCATGCTGCGCTCCAAGCTTTATGAATTCGAGATGGAGAAGAAGCGCGCGGCTACGAAGAAAATCGAAGATTCGAAACTCGACATTGAGTTCGGGTCTCAGATTCGCTCTTACGTTTTGCAGCCATATCGCATGATCAAGGATCACCGCACCAAGGTCGAGGTGGGGGACGTTGATCGCGTGCTGGACGGGGATCTGCAACCGTTTATTCGGGCGTATCTTCTGGCGCGCCGGGACGAGAAATCGTGAGAGCGCTGCAAGCAAAACCGCGGAGGGCGCCGAGGACGATTAAACTGGGGCCCCGTTTGTTGCGGGCGTTCGTCTTCGCCGCGGAAAAGCACAAGGGGCAGACTCGCAAGGCATCCAGCATTCCTTATATCGCTCATTTGATGGGCGTGGCTTCTCTTGTGCTCGAAGCTGGTGGCGACGAGGATCTCGCGATCGCCGCTCTGCTGCACGATGTGGTGGAAGATTGCGGCGGTACGCCTATGCTGAAGGAAGTCCGGCGGCGCTTTGGTAGCCGCGTTGCGGAAGTAGTGGACGGATGCACGGACGCCTACACTGATCCGAAACCACCTTGGCGCGAGCGTAAAGAGAAATACATCGCGCGCTTGCGGAGCGAAGACAAGGACACGCGCCTGGTTTCGTCCGCCGACAAGCTCAACAACGTGCGGTCGATCCTCAGCGATTACCGTGCTGTAGGCGAATCCGTCTGGTCAAGGTTCAAGGGCGGACGCGAGGGAACTCTTTGGTACTATCGGACGTTACGAGACGAATTTTTGCGAGACGCGCCGAACCGTATCACGCGGGACTTGGCGCTGGCGGTGAGCGAACTCGAGTCCCTGGCCGCGGGCCATACGGAAGGCAAAGATTTGTTATTCCCCGCAGTTGAGGTGTGAAGCTATGGCGCGCATGATTGACCAAATCCGCGCTTCCAAGTTGCCCTCCAACATGATGCAGTTCGCTGCGCGCGGTGCCTTGCAGGTGCCCGCAGCGGAGAATATCGAAATCCTGGTTTATCTGGCGAAATACAACAAAGTTTTCGGCGAGTTGGCGCGCATGACCTTGGCTGGCTGGGACGAGAAGGCCTGCCTCGCAGCCGTAGCAGATCCTCACACGCCACCGGAAGTGCTGAATTACTTCATCTCGTCGGATAATCTGCGTCCGAAATTGCTGCCTGCACTTCTGGAGAATCCTTCGATTCGCGAAGAACAGATCGCAAAGTTAGCAAATACAGTATTTCGCGACATCATCCAAGTTATGCTGAAGAGCCCTCGCGTAAGGTCTTCGAGGACTGTTGTCGCGGCGCTTAAGTCGAATCCGACTCTCAAGCGAGAAGAAGCGGCAGAACTGGACAACTTGATGGCAGCGGCATCGCAAGCCCCCGTGCGGGCTGCTGGCGCCAGTTCACCCGGGCCCGAGAGCGGTGCGGATGCAGGTGTAGCAAGCTACGCCTCTACAGCGCAACCCATCGAACGAGCGCAGGAAGCGGATAACGGCAACAGTCCAGAAGCGACCTTCGGAGTGGAAGACGAAAGCGTATTCGCCTACTTTCAGGAACACGCGGAAGACATCGCGGCCGAAGGCGAAAAGCCGTTCCAGGCGATCGGTGGAATGGTCGATATGCTCTTGGGAGAATCGGCTGCCGAAGAAGAAATACATTCACCGGAACCGGCAGTGGAATCGCCGGCGCCGGCATCCGCTGCAACGCCGGCTCGAGCTCCCATAGCGCCCAAACCTGCGGCTCCGGCCAAGCGCGAGAACACCTTCCAGAAGATTAACTCTCTCGATGTGAAGGGCCGCATTCAACTGGCCTTGAAAGGTAACAAGGAAGAGCGCTCCATCCTGATCCGGGACGGGACCAAGGTGGTGGCACTCGCGGTGCTCGAAGCCCCGAAGCTGTCCGACGGCGAGGTGGAGAAATTTGCCGGCCAGAAAAACGTGCTGGAAGCCGTGTTGCGCCAAATCCCGCTGAAGCGCCGCTTCATGAAGAATTATAAAGTTGTGCGAAACCTGGTAGGGAATCCGCGTACTCCGCTGGACCTCGGTCTCGGTTTGATGAAGAACCTGCTCATCCAGGATCTGAAAAATCTCTCGGCCAACAAAGAAGTTTCGGAAACGATCCGTAAGCTGGCGCTGAAGATGTACAAGCAGAAACTGGATGCCGCGAACAAGAAATGAGTCCGGAGGGACCTTGGCTTCACTACCGCAATCCGATCCCATCGCTGAGCTGCTAAAGAGATCCAAAACGATCGCTGTCGTTGGGCTTTCGTGCAACCCGCTGCGCGCGAGCCACGGCGTCTCCGCTTACATGCAGAGCCACGGGTATCGCATTATCCCGGTGAATCCGCAGATTGAAGAATGCCTGGGGGAGAAAGCCTATCGCTCACTTCTGGATGTCCCCGAGAAGATCGATATCGTGAATATTTTTCGCCGCCCGGAGTTCGTGGAGGAAGTGGTGGATCAGGCGATTCAGCTCAGGGTGCCTGCGATCTGGATGCAGGAAGACGTGATCCACGAAAAAGCGGCGGAAAAGGCGCGCCAAGTGGGCATCTTCGTCGCCATGGACCTTTGTATTCTTAAGGAACACCGCGCACGTCTGCGCTGATCAGGCGTTCACGCCAACAAAGACCACGGTAGCATCATCGTGCACACCGGAACCATTGGCGAACGCGTGTACGTCGTCCAGAATGGTTAGTGCCGAGGCCTCGGGCTGGACGGCGTGCTCGTACAAGCCGGCAAAGCCCGTATTCTTCTTCCTCCGGATCCACCGCTTCGGTGATCCCGTCGCTGTAAAAGATCAGCCTCGACCCTTTGGACAACGATATCTGCGTCTCTGAGTAGTCTCCGCAGGCAAGGCCGAGGGGCAATCCGCGCTCTACGTCCAGAAAATGCTCACCCTTCTCATCGATCAGCAACGGCCGCAGGTGCCCTGCGTTGGCAAATATCACACTGCGCGAAACTGGATCGAGCACCGCGTAGACCATGGTCACGAACTTGCCGGCAGGGAAATCATTCACGAGGAGCTGGTTCAGCTGGCTGAGCACTTCGCCGGGACTGCAGCAGGCTTCTGCCAGGGAACGCAGCATGCCGCGAGTCGCCGACATCAGCAGCGCGGCTGCCGTTCCTTTTCCCGAAACATCAGCCAATACGAGTCCCCAGCGCCCGTCCGCAAACGGGATAAAGTCGTACCAATCGCCGCCTACCGCCCGCGCGGGAACGCTGCGCCCGGAAATCACAAACCCGGGCACAAATGGAGAACTCTTGGGCAGTAAAGCTTCTTGAATGGTGCGAGCTTCTGCGGCGTCACGATCGAGTGCGACACGTTCCGCTCGTTCTGCCTGGAGCCGCTGCGCGTTGTGCACCGCCACAGAAACGTGATCGCAGAACGCCTGCAGGATTCTCAATTGCTGCAAGGGAAATCCGTCCAACTCTGGATGCGACGCGGTAAAGACGCCAACTACGCGCTGGCCCACGCGCAACGGGATCGCGACTTCAGAGAGCGTAGCGTGTCGGCAGCTGACGTAATAAGGATCCTTCCGCACGTCCGGTGCATAACGCAGTTGGCCTGTGGCCGCGACATGACCTACCATGCCCTCCTGTCCGACCTTCAAGCGGTGTCCCTTTGAATGTAAATCGCAGCCGCTGACGCCGGTGAGCACCATGTCACCACGCGCTTCATCGTGCAGATAGATGCTGGCCTCCAGACATCCAAACGGGGGACCGGTAACTTCCGTGACCACGCTGTCAATCAGTTGATCAAGGTCGAGGATGGACGAGATTCTCTGGGCAGCTTTTTGCAACCGCTGCAAATCTGCAACGAGTTCATCGCTGAGGATGCGCGGCGCAATTTCCGCCGTGGCTAAATTAGGAAGTGTAGACATGGCATGGCCACCAGACTTCGCCCACAGGTTATCAAGATGAGTGACTGGGTTGCTAAGATTCTTTCTTTTGCTCACCGGAACCTGCTGAGGCGCGGGAATGCAGGCGCTTGATCTCATCCATCCGCTCCCGAATTCGTTTCTCGATGCCTTCATTCGTAGGATGGTAATAAACGCGGTCACGAAGACTGTCGGGCAAACATTGCATGTCGGCGACCTTGGAGTGGAGGTCGTGTGCATATTGATATCCGCGGCCGTAACCCAAGCCTTTCATCAGCTTCGTAGGAGCATTGCGCAAGTGGAGGGGAACGGCCTCGGCGGCAGTCTGTTCCACATCGCGAAGAACATCTCCGTAGGCTGTGTACAGGGCATTCGATTTGGGCGCGACGGATAGATATACGACCGCTTGCGCCAGTGCCAGATTGCCTTCCGGCATGCCGATGAAGTCCACAGCATCGCGGGCGGCCATGCAGAGCGACAGCGCGTTGGGATCGGCGAGCCCAATGTCTTCTACTGCCATGCGGACCACGCGGCGCGCAATGTAGAGCGGATCCTCTCCCGCTTCAAGCATGCGACCGAGCCAATACAGAGCGGCGTCAGGATCGCTGTTGCGCACGGATTTGTGCAGCGCCGAGATCAGGTTGTAGTGCTCTTCCCCAGACTTGTCGTAAAGCAGGATGCGTTTCTGCAGCGCATCACGCACGATTTCGTCTGTGATCTCGCAAGCGCCATCGGCATTCTTGTGCGCCAGCCCGGCCGCAACTTCCAGCACGTTATAGGCGCTGCGGGCGTCGCCACTGGTGTAGCTTGCGATAAGTCTCAGCACATCGTCAGACGCGGTCAGATTCATCTCGCCCAGCCCGCGTTCTTTAGTCGCAATGGCTCGTCGGAGCAGAAGCACGATCTGCTCTTCGGTCAGCGGTTGCAGGACGTAAACGCGGCAGCGTGAAAGCAGAGCAGAGTTGATTTCGAAGGAGGGATTCTCGGTGGTGGCGCCGATCAGGCGAATGTTGCCCTTCTCAACGTGCGGCAGGAATGCGTCCTGCTGCGCTTTGTTGAAGCGATGAATCTCGTCGATGAAAACGATGGTGCGAGTTCCGTATTGACGGGCACGCTCCGCCTCGGCCATGACCTGCTTGATTTCTTTGATCCCGGCGAGCACGGCGGAGAACTCGATGAACTCCGCCTTGGTCATGTTTGCGATGATCTTGGCGAGCGTGGTTTTGCCGGTGCCGGGAGGCCCCCAGAAGATCAGGGAACCGGAATCGTCGCGCTCGATTTGTACGCGCAGAGGCTTGCCCGGGCCGATCAGATGTTCCTGGCCTGCATACTCGTCGAGTGTGCGCGGGCGCATGCGATCGGCGAGGGGACGAGTCGCGTCAGCGCCGGCGTTCGGAATTGGCTGAAACAGGCTCATATGGCGCCCAGTCCGGTTCAGCTTAACTGAATAGAGCCCAAGCCACAAAGAAGGTGTGGCGATCGTGTTCGGGCAGAGTGTTATTGGTTCGAGATCTTAGCTGCCCCTACTGCGGAAGGCTCCAGGAATTGCAATGCGGGGACCCGAGGCAAAGCGCCAATCTCTGCAGCGTATTTGTAGAATGCTCGCAATCCATCAAGGCATTCAGCATCGAGGTGATAATGGATGTTCTGAGTCAAATAGGAACGAACCTCGCCTTCGGTGAGTTTCAGCTTGCTGGACCATTCGCGCGCAATGCTGGCAAGGCTCTCAGACTGCAGGCCGTGATCCCGGGAATCGCGAAAGACCGCAGCCAAATCTAGCGATGAATCCGTTTCCTTGAGCGCCTCCCCTCGAACAGCCCAGAAGGCAAAGACAAACGGTTTCCCGGTAACTCGGATCCATTCCTCAGCGAGATCCAAGGTGTGATAACGACTGCGGTCCACCTGCAGAGCGGGATCTCCGATCAGAAGTCCTGCATCGTGATGAGCCAGCATTTCTTCAACATCGGGCTCCATCGAAGCATATTGGCGTTCGCCGCCCATCCATTTCAAAAGGATTTTTGCGAGTGCCACCGAGGTCATCGACGATGTGTCGAGTGCCACCGTGCGCACCTTTTCGAGAGGCACTTTACTGACCAGCAAGATCGATCGTACCGCCCGGCGCGAGGCGATGGCGACATCCGGCAGAATCTGCAGACCTGGGATCTGGGCGTACGCGGCCGCCGGAATGATTCCGACATCCGCGGTTCCTTCTGCTAACGCGCGGGCACACGCGGAAGGAATTGTGTACGAAATTTCAAAATGGGAACCGGCTCCGCCGCGCTCGAAATCCCACATTAAAGGGGCAGTATTGAGGTAGGAAATGGCGGAAATACGCAGCTTTCTCATGCTTTCCACAATACTAACAAAGGGATTGTGACATCTGACCTTGACACCCTTCGGGCGCGATCAGTACAGTCCGCTCGGAGTCACAGTTTGTCCAACGCGTTGGTTTCGCCCGCAAACACTCATCTGCTGGAGTGGGCCGGCCTTCTCCTGACGCCCGGCCTGGGCCCGGTCAGGGCTCGGAAGTTAGTGGAGCACTTTGGGTCGGCCGAAGCCGTCTTTGCTGCTTCCCTGACGCATCTGGAGGAGACAGGCATTCAGGCCGTTTCTGCCCAGTCCATCGCAACGGGGAAATCAGCAGAACTGGCGAGGGAAGAACTGGCAAGAGCCTCTGCTGCGGGCGTGTGCCTCGTGTCGCTGGACGACTTTGCGTATCCTGCGCGCCTCAAGGAAATCTATGATCCTCCGCTCATTCTTTACGTGCGGGGAGATCCGGAAGTTTTGATGAAGCCCGGAGTGGCAGTAGTGGGGACGCGCCATCCGACCCCTTATGGATCAGGCATGGCGGAACGGCTGGCGTGCGATCTCGCCGCACAAGGGCTGGTAATTATCAGCGGCATGGCCCGCGGTGTCGACAGTGCCGCGCATCGCGGCGCGATTTCCGCCAAGGGAAAAACCGTCGCGGTATTCGGCACCGGCGTGGACGTGATCTATCCCAAGGAAAACTCCCGCCTCTCCGAGCAGATTCTGGGGCTTGGCGGTGCGCTCATTTCCGAGTTTCCCCTCGGCACCTTCGCGGCACCGCAGAATTTCCCGATCCGCAACCGAATTATCAGCGGCATGTCGCTCGGGGTGCTCGTCGTCGAAGCCGCCGAATACTCCGGAACGCGGATCACGGCGCGCATGGCAATCGAGCAGGATCGCGACGTCTTTGCCGTGCCCGGCAACGTCACCAGCAAAAATTCCTGGGGGCCGAACACACTGATCAAGCAGGGCGCCAAGCTGGTTGCGACCTGGGAGGACGTATGGGAGGATCTCCCGGCAGAAGTACGACTTACGCTGAACCCCACTCCCTCCCCTGAATCTTCAGGCGCTGCCTCCGCATCTCTATTTCCAGACGACGGGCTTCCTCCTCACGAAAAGCGAATCCTGAGCCTGCTAAATGCTGACGAGGCCACGCACATCGATGAACTCATCGAGAAGCTGGAATCGCAAATGTCTTCCTCCGAAATCTTCGCCGCGTTATTCGAGCTGGAACTAAACAGCAAAGTGCGGCAAATGCCGGGGAAGAATTTTGTGAAAAGCTTCTAGCTATGAGCTCTTAGCTTTTAGCTCAAAGGCTCGGAGGACGCGATGAGAAATTACCGAGATCTTCTGGTTTGGGAAAAAGCCCACAGTTTGACGCTTTGCATTTACAGAGAAACGCAAACATTCCCCAAGGAAGAGCGCTTCGGGATCACTAGCCAAATTCGGCGTGCCGCATCGTCGATTGCTGCGAACTTGGCCGAGGGCTGCGGCAGACGTTCCGATGGGGAGATGGCGAGATTCACTCAAATCGCAATGGGGTCGGCCGCAGAAGTTTCGTATCACCTACTGCTGTGCCGGGACTTGGGGTTACTTGGGGCAGAGGAGTTCAATCGTCTCGCGTCAGCGACCGACGAGATCATGCGCATGCTTTCAGCTCTCGCGGCGAGACTGAAGAGTCCCGGCAGCCGAGGTGTTTTGGAGCTAAGAGCTAAAAGCTAAGAGCTAACAGCTTTTTCCCGTAACTTGTTGCTTCCCGCCCATTCGTGCTAGCTTCAAAACGGAATTCAGCAATACTGAGGTTACATTGTCAAAAGGTTTAGTCATTGTCGAATCGCCGGCCAAGGCGAAGACCATCCAGAAATATCTGGGTAAGGGGTTCTCTGTCGAGGCGTCGCTGGGGCATGTCAAGGATCTGCCCAAGAGCACCCTGGGTGTGGACATTAATAATGATTTCGAGACGGATTACATCGTCATCCCCGGCAAAGAGAAGGTTGTCGCCAAGCTGAAAAAGCTGGCCGCGGCGGCGGATGCGATCTATCTGGCGCCTGACCCGGACCGCGAGGGCGAAGCTATCGCCGCGCATCTTGCTTTCGAGCTAGACGGAAACGGCTCCAAGAAAAAAAAGGCGAAGAAAGCGAAGAAAGGTGAACCCGAAGCTCCTCCGCGCATTCAGCGCGTGACTTTCAACGAGATCACCAAGCGCGCCGTGCAGGCCGCATTCGAACATCCCCGGGCCATTGATCAGAATCTGGTGGACGCGCAACAGGCACGCCGTGTTCTCGATCGCCTGGTTGGATATCAGGTTTCCCCGCTGCTCTGGGATAAAGTGCGTCGAGGTCTCTCCGCGGGACGTGTGCAGACCGTTGCTCTGCGTCTGATCGTGGAACGTGAACGCGAGATCAAGGCGTTCGAAAAGAAAGAATACTGGACAATCGATGCCCACCTCGCGGCCAGCAAGCCGCCGGCTTTCGACGCCCGATTCGTTGGAAAAGGTGAAGAAAAGGTCGAAGTTAACAACGGCGAAGAAGCGGAAAAGATCCGCGTCGCCCTGGAAAAAGCCGATTGGGTGGTTCGGAGTGTCGACAAGAAGGAGCGCCGTCGCAATGCCGCGCCTCCTTTCACCACCAGCAAGCTGCAACAGGACGCTTCCCGTAAGCTGCGCTTCAGCGTGAAGCGCACCATGATGATCGCGCAGCGCCTGTACGAAGGCGTCGAACTCGGCGAAGAAGGCTCCGTCGGCCTCATTACTTATATGCGTACCGATTCGACCCGCGTCGCTCCCGAAGCGATCGCCGAGGTACGCGAATACGTCGGCAAAGAGTACGGGCAGAACTATCTTCCGGAAGCTCCCAACACGTTCAAAGAGAAGAAAGACTCGCAAGGTGCGCACGAAGCGATTCGTCCGACTTCGGCGATGCGCCATCCTGATCAGGTCAAGCAATATTTAAAGGAAGATGAATTCAAGGTTTACAAGCTCATCTGGCAGCGCTTTGTGGCTTCGCAGATCAATCCTGCGGTCTTCGACCAGACCACCGTCGATATCGACGCCAAGAGCGGCAATGAGGTGTTCTGGTTCCGCGTCACTGGTTCGGTCCTGAAATTCGACGGCTTCCTGAGAGTCTATGAAGAGTCCAAAGAAGGCAAGGACGAGGAAGACGAAGAGCTGAAGCACAAGCTCCCCGCGCTCGAAGCCGGACAGACACTCACGTTGCGCGAATTGAAGCCGGAGCAGCATTTCACCGAGCCGCCGCCGCGGTACAACGAAGCGTCGCTGGTCAAGGAGTTGGAAGAGCGCGGTATTGGACGACCTTCGACGTACGCTGCCATTCTTTCCACCATTCAGGAGCGACAGTACGTGCAAAAGCTCGGCGGAAAGTTTGTTCCCACGGAGATCGGCCTTGTCGTAACCGATCTGCTGGTGGAAAACTTCCAGGACATTTTCGATGTGCAGTACACGGCGCGTCTGGAAGAAGAGCTCGACGAAATCGAAGAAGGTAAAGAGAAGTGGCAGGACGCCATGGCGGACTTCTGGAAGAAATTCCAGAAGGACCTGAAGTATGCCGAAAAGCACATGGAGAACATCAAGCGGATGGAGAAGCCCACAGACGAGAAGTGCGAAAAATGTGGCGCGCCGCTGGTGATCAAGTGGGGCAAGCACGGTTCCTTCTACGCCTGCAGCACTTACGATAAAGAGGATCCGAACACCTGCACCTTCACGAAAGAGAATCCGATCAACCTGCCCGACCTGGATACGGCGGACGTGCAGGGCACGACGCAAGAGGAATACTGCGAAAACTGCGGGCGCATCATGGTGCTGAAGCGTGGACGGTTCGGCCAATTCATGGCCTGCACCGGATACCCCGACTGCAAGACCACCCGCCGTCTGGATCAGGGAAAGAAAGTTCCTGACATTCCGCTCGACGAACTGTGTCCCAAGTGCGGGCGCAATATGATGATCCGCCATGGGCGCTACGGCGAGTTCACCACCTGCAGCGGATATCCCGACTGCAAGTACGTGAAGCAGAACTTCATCGGCGTGAAGTGCCCCGAGTGCAAAGACGGAGAGTTGGTTGAAAAGCGAGCGCGAAAGGGCAACACGTTCTACGGATGCGGCAATTATCCGAAGTGCAAGTTCACTTCAGCGCATAAGCCAATTCCGGAAAAGTGTCCGAGCTGCGGCAGTGAGTACCTGGTGGAGAAGAATCTGAAGGCCGGTCCGGTGATCGCGTGCCCGAACAAGGAATGCGATTACGAGCGAGCAGCGCCGCCGCCTCCAGAGCCTCCCGCCACGAGTGCGCATACGGCCAGTTCCTGACGTTTCAGCAATGAGCGCTGATCATTGAGCCATGGGCGATCTGGTATGCTCAGGGCTCAAAACTCATTGCTTAAGGGAGGAGCCGCATGGCTAAGAAGCCGACTACAGCCGATGCCCATCTGATTCTCGAACTGTACGATCTGCGCCGCGAGGCCGAAATGCGCAAAGCCCGCGCCTGGTGGGCTGGAGAATTCTTTCCTCAGAATGCAGACGACTTCATGAAAGTCGCCCGCGCCATGGGAACTCCGCAAAACGCATGGCTGCGGCAGGTGAGCGGTTACTGGGGAATCGTCACATCGTTCGTCAATGCCGGTATCCTGAACGAACATTTGTTCCTGCAACCGGGCTTCAGCGGGGAATTGTTCCTGATCTATGCGAAGATTCATCCCTTCATCAAAGACGTGCGCAAAGAACTGAATGATCCGAATGTGTTCCTGGAAGTGGAGAAGGCCATCACTCACACGAAGTGGGGCAGGAAGCGTCTCGAATTCATGATCGGTCGAGTGGAGACGATGCGCCAGCGCATGGCCGAGGCGAAAACCGGTTCCTAGCTCATCGCTCACAGCTCATTGCTCTCGCTTCTGTTATCCTAATCGGCTGTGCGGATGATCTGGTGGTTTTTGATCCTGGGTGTCAGTTCGCTGGTGGTGGTGTGCGTTGCCATTGCGTTATTCCTGCACCTGCGATCGCACTTGCAGAAGGCTCATGCCTCGCACGACGGACTTCCTACCGAGGCTGAGTCGCGCCGCCCGATCGATTCCATCGAACGCTGAACCAGCGCTCGTCACAGCCGGAGCCTGATCATGGATAAAATAGCGATTCATACTCTTCCCGATACACAGGAGCGCTGGCTCGATTCTTCGCGCCAGGTGGCCCTGGTTGTGGGCGCAACCCTTTTCGTCGCTTTGTGCGCCCACATTACGATTCCGTTAATGCCCCTCACGCCCGTTCCTCTCACCGCTCAGAATCTGGGAGTGCTGTTGGTGGGATTGCTCCTCGGAAGCCGGCGCGGCTTTGCGGTTATGATCTTGTACCTGCTCGAGGGGATGTCCGGCTTGCCAGCCTTTAACCCTACGGGCCCGGGCGGAGTGGCACAGCTATTCGGCGCGACCGGTGGATTTCTTCTGGTTTACCCCTTCGTAGCATTCCTGGCGGGGTACATCTTTGAGCAGGGAACGAAGAGCTTTGCGCGGGCTGCGATCGCCAGCGCAGTCGCAGAGTTACTCCTCTTCTCCGGAGGCCTGGGCTGGCTGTACTTGTTCACGCATTCGCTGGCCAAAGCCGCATACTTGGGGCTGTACTGGTTCATCGCCGGAGAAGTCCTCAAAGTGATGCTGGCCGCAGGAGTCGCAAGCTGCTGGCGACGCGCAAGGATTTGAATGCGGCTTCAGCCGCAGAGGCCCGAGGCCTGAGAAGGTATAGATGACAGCAGTTTTCGACACCACGAAAGCCAGTGATATCAGCGCATCCGGCCAGCTTCGCGAGATCAAGGTCGCGCACAGCCCTGACTCCGACGATGCGTTCATGTTCTATGGACTGGCAACGCATAAGGTACGCACGCCTGGCCTGCGCTTCACGCACACTCTGTGCGACATCGAGACCCTGAACCAGAAGGCGCGTGAAGGCGTATACGACGTGACTGCAATCTCGTTTCACGCCTACCCCTACGTGCAAGACAAATATGCCCTGATGGCCTGCGGGGGCAGCGTCGGTGAAGGCTACGGTCCGATGGTCGTCTCCCCCCGTGCATTCACGACCAGCGAAATCAAAGGCAAGCGCATCGCCGTTCCCGGCACGCTGACTACGGCCTACCTGGCGCTGCAGTTGTTTGCGCCGGGGATTGAAACCGAAGTGGTCCCGTTCGATCAAATCATTCTCCAGGTGCTGGAAGGGAAGTACGAAGCGGGCCTCATCATTCATGAAGGCCAGTTGACGTACGACAAATCGGGGTTGCACCGCATCGTGGATCTCGGCCGCTGGTGGCAGAAGGTCACGGGACTCCCGCTGCCTCTTGGGGGAAACGCGATCCGCCGCGAGTTGGGACCACAACTTATGTCAACCGTAACGGCTGCGTTGCGGGAAAGTATCCAGTACGGGCTCGAACACCGCGAGGAAGCGCTTTCGTATGCCATGCAGTTCGCTCGCGACCTCGACACCGCCTCTGCCGACAAATTCGTCGGAATGTATGTCAACGAGCGCACGCTGGATTATGGTTCCGACGGCCGCGAGGCAGTGCGCCGCCTGCTGGATATGGGACACAAAGCGGGCGTGATCGGGCCAGAAGCGCGGGTCGATTGGGTGGGGTAGAAGAAGCGAGCTATGAGCAATGAGCTTTGAGCCATGAGCTAGCTCACCTGAAATCCGTCCTCAGATCTTTGCTCCTCCCTCACTGCTCATTGCCCACCGCTCATTGCTCGGGATTCCACTTTGCCCGCACAGACTCTTCTCATCGACGCTGACGACACGCTCTGGCAGAACAACATCTACTTCGAGCGCGCCATCGCGCGATTCATTTCGTTTTTGAATCATCACGAGTTCACGGCGGAGCAGGTGCGCGAAGTTTTGAATGAGGTCGAGCGTGAGTGCATCGTGAAACACGGTTACGGCCTGCAGAGTTTTGCGCACGCCCTCGTCGACACGTTCGAGCGGCTCAGTCCGGTCCCCGTCACTCCCGAAATCGACGCTCAGGTCCGCAGCATCGCGAGCACGATCGAGAATCACGCCATCGAATTCCTTCCGGAAGTCCCGGAAACGCTTGAATACCTTGCCGGCCGCCACCGCCTGATTCTGGTGACCAAGGGTGCGATGCTTGAGCAGACGGGTAAGATCGATCGTTCCGGGGTGAAAGATTATTTCGCCTCAACCGAGGTCGTGCCTGAGAAGGACGCCCACGTCTACGCTCAGCTCGCAGAGAAATATGAGTGCACGCATGATTCAACCTGGATGATCGGGAACAGTCCGAAGTCTGACATCAACCCGGCGCTAGCTGCGGGACTGCATGCGGTGTTTATCCCCCACGGCGATACCTGGATTCTGGAACACGAGGAAGTGAATCCGGCGCCGTCGAATCAGAAGCTTCTGATCGTCGGGGGCTTTGCGGAACTTCGCGAGCACTTCTAGATCTCACGTTCGCGCTGCCGCTTGTAATCTGTCCGCAATGGGCGTGGTGGAGAATTCGAACTCGTGTTGGAATCTGCTCCAGTCCAGCAACCGCGGGTTCCCCTTGGCGTCAGCCTCGCCGAGCTCGACACGAATATTGGGATTCAGCGCTTCCAACTGAAGCTTCAAATCGTTCACGACCCATGACTCGCAAGGGGCGTTGTAGATGCAATGCGCTGGTCGAGGCGCCTGGAGTAGAGTCATCAACGCTCTTGCGGCATCCTGCACGTGAATCAGCAGAACTCTCTCGGACCCAACATACGGAAGCGTGAGATTGGCAGGACGCCTGGTTTGCAGGAGTTCAAAAACCGCACTCCTCCACGCCGAGGTAGCCGAGCGCGCCCCGGGACCAACGATGCGGCCAATTCGTAAACTCACAAACTGCAGCACCCCGGAGTCTGCAAGAGCCTTTCCCAGTTGCTCCGCATAAAGTTTTGCCGCGCCATAGAGGTCCTCCGGTGCAGCCTGATCGTTTTCGGAAACGACGTAATCAGGAGAGCAGCTCCCGTAGATGCTTAACGAGCTGCCAAACACGAACCGAGCGACGCCGAACTGCCGAGCCAGTTCCAGCAGGTTCAGACTTCCAACAACGTTCACCCTTGTGGCCCGGACCGGGTCGCGTTGAGCTGCCGTGGGCAGAATCGCAGCCAGATGAACAACGTTCTCGATCTCGTACTCCCGAAATACTTTCTCCATCTGGTGCTGATCAGTAATATCGCATCGCACCTTCGTTACACCGGAAGGGGGATCCGAGCGCTCCGGTTCGCTTGAATCCAATGTGATCACGCGCTGATCGGAGTGCTCCAGCAGGCGCACGAGCGCGCGGCCTAGAAAACCTTCTGCTCCGGTCACGAGCACCGAATTCTGCGGAGTTCTTTGCACAGCGTCAAAGAGAATCAGCGAAGGTACCTTGTTTTCATCTTCGTCAATACCGCATCAAAGTCACTAACAACCGGTCGTAATACCGCATGGTACGCTCAAGTTGCTCTGCGATCTGGCTCCCACTTCATTAGTGGCGATTCAGACCAACAATTTACGTCGGCTGTTGCATACAGTCGAGGCACTTTCGGAACTTGGTCCCGCGCTCACGGCAGAGCGCGAGTTTTCGGAAACCTCGCGGCTGATGCTGTCTGCTGTCATGGAGGCAGCGGGCGCACGCGAAGGTGTGCTCTTTCTGTTTAGCGACAAGCCTGACATGCTGAGCTCCGCGTCAGCTTTGGGATTCGCCTTGATGCCGGATCCCGCCTTCATTCCTCTCCTTCCCAAACACGTGCACGCACTGGTCGCGGCCCGCGGACCCGTCGTTCTCAATTCCTCTACGTATTCAGTTTTTTTGAGTTCGAACGGCAACGTGGCCCCGGAGCTCTTTAAGTGTCTAGCTCCGCTCAAGGCCGGCGGACGCCTCGCCGGAGTGATCGCTCTGGGCCGCAGGCCGGGCGATTCCCCCTATGAAGACAATGAACTGGATGCGTTGGAACTGCTGTGCTCGTACGTCGCCCTCGCGGTACAAAACCACGCGCTGACCCAGACCATCGCACAGCGCGTTTCGGAGAATCTGAAGCTGATGGCTTCGTTGCACGGCTTTTATGACAATGCCCTGGAAGCCTTCGCTACCGCAATCGACGTGAAACACGTCAACATTCATGGGCATTCGCTGCGTGTGGGGCGTTATGCCGCGGCGATCGGCGACGCCATGGGGATGGAGTCCAGTGAAGTCGCGGCCCTGCGCAGCGCCGGATATCTGCACGATATAGGAAAGGTGGCGGTGGATCGCCGGCTATTCGGAAAGCCGGGCGCTCTCGACCCTGAAGAGTTTCGCGAAATGGCCGATCACACTACGGTCGGTCACCAGATCGTCAGCACCGTGCAGTTCCCCTGGCCCAGGATCCCGGAAACTGTGCGTTGGCATCACGAGCGCGCCGATGGCTCGGGATATCCGGACGGGCTGATGCAGGAAGATGTTCCGATGGCGGTGCGGATCGTGGGCGTGGCCGACTCTTTTGACGCCATGACCAGCACGCGCCCCTACCGTGCGCCTCTGTCGGTGGGAAGCGCTCTGAGCGATCTGGTACGTCTTGCTCCGGAGAAGTTCGATCCCAATATTGTGCAGGCTCTTCTGATCCAGGTACGGCGGGATGTGGTAGGCAGCAGTCGCTCGCCGCTGCTCGACCCCATGAGCGTGAACATCGCCGCTGCCGATATCGATCATCTTGCGGCTACCCTGCAGTACAAGCTCTCTCGAGGCAAGGCCTATCTGATGCCTTGACGACGTTGGCAGGCTGTGAGGGCTAAGGCTCTTGCGCCGTCAAATATCCGCCCGCGCGTTCTAGCGCGACCTTCGAAAGCTGGACTTGATGGTAGCGCGTGTAGTCGATCCAGGCTTCCGCGGCCATGAAGGTGATGGTGAACCCAAGCCAGAAAGCGATTCCAAAGAATTCATGCGGTGTCAGGCGGCGGAAGGCGAAGAACATTCCCACGATCGGGCGGGTTGTCGCTACTCCTAAACCGATGCCGAAGGTGCGGATCATCCACTCACGGTGGCGCTCGATCTCCCGCCTCCGCGCGTAGACGTAAGCCCTGACTAGGCAGATCAGGAATGCGATCGCGAACAGAGTAGTGGCTGCCGTTTCGTTCGCTCCGCCGATGTTCATCGTGAAACTCATCACCAGGGCGGATACGCCTATGATCAGGGCGCAGATGACGAGTAGCGTTCCCATGCGTCGATGGAATTTCAGGTTCCTCTCGCGGAATCTGGGCAAAAACTGCAACGGCGCAAGTCCGAGAAAGAACGCACCAGGCAAAATATGAATGAACGTCAAAGCCACATCGCGGGCGAATCCGGCATCGAGACCAGAACCGACACCAGTCTTGCCGGCGAAATGCTGCGGCCAGAGCAGGGCGAGGCTGCGCCGGGTGACCGCGGCAATGCCGATTACAACCAGGAACACTACTGCAAACCAGAGCAGACGCCTGACGGACTTGGATACGGGCATGGAGGTCCCCATTTTCACCACAGTGCATACAGAGGACCCGGGGGAATTCCTCTGTGCCCTCTGTGCTGAAGATGTCGTGTGGCACGATCTAAAGCTTTCGACGGGCGTAGGCGCTATTTATTGTGGAGATTCTCAAAAAGATGGGGCTTTCTGGAATCAGATTTCAATCAGCACATCCCCGTTTTCAACCTTCAGGGAATAAACCGCGATTTTTGCACTGGCACTGTGAGCGGCTTCACCCGTCGTGGGATCCCAAGCCCAGGCGTGCCACGGGCACACGACCTTGCCGTTCTCGATCGTTCCCTGGCCGAGCGGCCCGCCGCGATGCAAGCAGATGTTGTCCATCGCGCTGTAAGTCCCGTTTACGTTGGCGACGCAAATCTCCCTGTCGCCGCAAGAGAACTCTTTGGCTTCATTCGGCCTGGGAAGATTGGATTCGACCGTTACCTTGGTGAGGTTCGACATCGTTGTGTTCGTCGTGGCGGCCGAGCATCGCTCGGCCGGACAGCCGAGGCGGCTATCGCTACATGAGTTCCAGTCTTACTTTGGTTGCAGGGTCTGCGCGATCATTACCTGGCGTTTGAAGTTCTCTACCATATTCGGATCCAGCCGGACTTCGGTGGGCTTCCTGGCGATCGTCATGGTATCGATTTTGTCCTGCAGTTTCAGCAGCGCGTAAAACAGGTTTTCGGGGCGCGGCGGACAGCCGGTGACATAGACGTCCACGGGGACGATCTTGTCCACACCCTGCAGCACGGCGTAGGTGTTGAAAGGGCCGCCGACGGAAGAACAGGCGCCCATCGAGATTACCCACTTCGGATCCGGCATCTGATCGTAAATGCGCTTTACGACCGGGGCCATCTTCAGCGTTACTGTGCCGGCTACGATCATAAGATCGCTCTGCCGCGGGCTGGGACGGAAGACCTCGGATCCAAAGCGTGCGATATCGAAGCGCGACGTGGAGGACGCAATCATCTCAATGGCGCAGCAGGCCAGGCCGAAGGTCATCGGCCATACCGCCGATTTTCGCGCCCAATTGAAGACGTAGTCGACGGTGGAAATCAGGAAATTCTTTTCAAACTTGTTTTGCAGCCAACCCATGCAATACCTCGGACCTACACTGCAGTCTAGGTAAGCGTTGCGGCGGTGTCAAACTCCAAAGCAGGCGGGACGTGGGCGTAGGCGTCGGGAATATCGGTTTGAATCCGAGCTACTGCACAACTTGAAACTGCATGTTCTCGTCCACGGAGATCTGGGCTGGCGCCCCGGACTTGTCCTCACTCGTGCGGCTTGCCACGACGCGAAATCCGCTGCCGCTCGTCTCGATATCATAGCTGTAGGGAAGGCGCTGTCGGGCAACACTCAACGACCGGCTGGAGATCAGGTAGTCCAGCGACGCGTATTTTCCTTCCAGCGCGAAGTATCCACGCTCGGCTTGAGCGATGGTCATCAGGTCTGTGCGGACTCCAGTGATGTTGATGGCAGCCTTAGGATTGTTCGTTCCCATAGCTGCAGACGTGCTCTGCACCTGGCGGGAATAGATGTAGAGACCTGCGGCCATGACAATGACAACGCTGAGAAAACCGAAAAGGCGACTCATACTGCGATTTCAGCGGGAAAACTGGCAGGCTGCAAGTGACTGGAGGGCAACGACCAGCGCGGCTTGCGATGCGGACGCTGGCCGTTGCCTGCGACTCGAGGGGCGAGTGGACGCGGAATGTCTGTTACTGGATTGCGCTGCTAACCTGCGAGAAGACGTTGTTGGCGTTCGAGCCGATCAGCCGTACCGTCCCCACAACAATCACCAGAATCACCGCCATCATTACGGAATACTCGGCGATGTCCTGTCCTTCTTCATCTGACCAAAGATTGCGATATGAGTATTTCACTGGTTCCCTCCGTTAAACCGAGCCCTGAGCGATCGAGACCGGGAGTTTTGGGGGCACACTCTGCTGGTCGTGCCCTAATCCCCAGCCCTCTTTGTCCTGCGATAGCGCCTGGAGTCCAATCTGAAACTCGTTTGTGCCCTGCATCTTTTTCACCCAGACCACTCGGAACTGCGTCTTACGCTGGCGGTAAAAAATCGTAACCTCATCCTGCAGCTTCAACTCGTGACGGATGCCTCCCAAGCGGGCTCCCACTGGAGTCACGTCCAGCGTATGCGCCAGGTCCTCAAAAGCTTTGCCAGCCTTGTCCGTTCCCTTGATCTTCACAGGCAGGACGGCTTTCGTGCGGTTTCCCCGGCGCTCAATCATCTGCCTTGTGGTCCCAAGCACATTCGTTTCCGACACCTAGTCTGCCTCGCCTTTATAGCAATTGGGAATGGCCCCGACGTGTAGGTGTAAGGCACGTAAGTAACCAAGCCCTCTGCAACGCCGCAACCTTCACGTTTTCAAGGCTTTGCGGACTCGAAACTTTTACGCACCTACTGTGGTCTAATAAATAGACGTATTGTGTCCTGATGAAACTCCCGTTTCAGCTAATTTTGTTCATTGTTTTCGCCTGCCTCGTGGGCGTCGTTTTTGCGGTCAACTCGCCGCAAACCCAGGCTCCTACGTTGCTGCCGCAGGCCTTTGGCGGATGGCAGATGCAAGGTACTCCGCACGCCAGCAGCGATCCCTCGCTGGCCGACGCTAGCAACGCGCGCGTGCTGCAGGAATACCGCTTCACCGATCTGGCTTCGGCTACTTACACCCGCGATGACGGCCGTACACTCAAGATTCGCGCGGCGCGCTTCGCTGATGCTTCCGGAGCGTTCGGTGCGTACACGTTTTATCTGCGGCCGGACATGAACAGAGAGCAGATCGGGGATCAGGGATCTTCCGTCGGAGATCGGGTTCTTTTCTATCGCGGAAATGTCCTAGTGGATGCGCAATTCAGCAAAGAGACCCCAATGTCCGGTGCGGAATTACGCGAACTGGCAGGCATGTTGCCCAAGCCGGGTGGCAATGCCGGGAATCTGCCCTCCTTCGTTCAATTCTTTCCCACGCGTAACTACGTCGCGAACACACAAAAGTACGTCATGGGACCGCTGGCCCTGGCTGCGATTGCTTCGCCTGTTTCCACCGATCTAGTGGACTTTGGGGCAAGCGCGGAGGCCTCCTTAGCGCACTACCAGACGCCGAGCGGCGAAGCGACATTGATGTTGATCTCGTACCCTACGCCACAACTTGCGGCGGAACACTTGAGACGCATTGATGCGGCGCACCAGGTGGCGAACCAGAACAGCTCCGGAATCTCAGAAGTTGCTGGTTCGGGAACTTTCTTCGATAAGCGTACGGGGCCGATTGTCGCGATCGCCAGCGGAGGAATTTCTGATAGCGATGCGAAAGCTTTGCTGGGGCGCGTGAACTACGAAGCTAACGTCACATGGAACACTCCGTCAGAAAATACCGAAGTTCATCAGCTTTACTCGCTGGTTCTGAATATCGTGGTGCTGTGCGCGATTCTCGCCGCGTTCGCCATCATCGCCGGGGTCGCTTTCGGAGGCGTGCGCATTTTGGTAAAGCGATTGTTTCCCGACAGGGTTTTTGACCGTCCCGAGCAGATGGAATTCATCTCCCTCCATCTGACCGAGACCGTCGTGAAGGGCCCCGGCGGGAATGCCTCCGAGCGGGCCCAGAATCCCTCCTGATAAGGTAAGTACGTTTAGAAAGATCGGCTTACCGTCACCATCGGCTCGATTTGTCTCATTTTGCTACATTGGTCCGGAGTGTTGACCTATTTCATAAATAACTGAAAACAAAGGCATTTGTTTCCTAAAAATCGCTTGACACCTTTGTTTTTCGGCTCATAAGATTTCGGCAGAAAGTTTTGACGGAATTTACAAGCCTCCGTTGGAACTATTCTCCCTTGAAGAAGAGGCCGCCCTGTTGCCGGGTGGCCTTTTCGTTTGTAACCCGGGTCCTCTTGTATGATTCCCGACTACAAGGAACTCTACGCAGAAGCCTTCGTATACTCTGACAGCATTTCTGACCGCGGTTCTGAACCACGTATCTGAACGCGAAGGGACAGTCGGAGTTGCAGTGCGAAGCTCATAAGGGGAGGAAGAGAAATCATGTTCTGCGATGGATGCGGCGCGACAGTGCAAGCCGGTCAGCGGTTCTGCAACAACTGCGGCAAGCAGATCGTGGGACCAGTTTCGCTCGCCCAACCCCGTCCCGGCCCGAGTGCAGGGACACGTTCGCCTGCTCGCTCTGTTCTGGCTGGCGTTTTCGGCTTTCAATACCGTCGGCGCGATCGTTCTTTACATCGTGGCGAATACCATCTTTGCGCACGCGCGCGAGTTTGGCGCCCCCGAGGCTGCAGGAGCGTTCTTGCGGCCATTGCTCAGCGTGATCGCCATTCTTCTGCTGGCAAAAGCTGCGTTAGGATTCATCGCTGGATGGGGTCTCCTGCAGCACGAGAGTTGGGCAAGGATCCTGGCGTTGGTCTTAAGGATTTATCTCGCTGTTCACGAATATCCCGTTCGGAACCGCGCTGGTTATCTACACCATGTGGGTGCTTCTATCCTCGGATTCGGAGCGAGAGTACGAGGCACTGTCGCGGCGCGGGCGGCGTAACCAAGGTTGAAGCTTGTGAGTTCCGGAGCTGTGGCACGACTTCAGCAAGCCGATGCTTTACGGTTTCGCACCTGCCATTTAAAATCGAAGTCAGGCCGACGTAGCTCAGTTGGTAGAGCAGCCGATTCGTAATCGGCAGGTCAGCGGTTCAAGTCCGCTCGTCGGCTCCATCCTAACCCCTAGGAAGAAATCAGTTTACGGATTCAGGCATCGCGCCAGATGTCCGATTTGGTGTCCGATTGGTGTCCCGAACATCGTGAGCAGCTATTTCCGCTTCAAACTTCCCCATTGCTGCGATCACGTCCGGGGTTTGTGGCTTGATGTAGTAGCCGAGCGTGACGTTAACGTTTGAGTGACGGAGGATGGCCTGGATGACCTTATCAGGGACCCCAAGTCGGTAGAGGTTACTTCCTAGGCCACGTCGTGCTGCATGCCACCCGTGCCACTTCGGTAACTGTTCGTCGCGCTCAAATCGGTGATTTTGCTTCACATGCTTCTTGTCACTGTTACAGCCGCAGTGCTGGCAGCGATTCAGTGCCGGCAGCATGTGACGGTTGAGCAGATTGTTCGTTGAGATGCGCGTCCCCAGGCTGCTCGCAAAGATTGGACCCCTATTCGGATTCCCGCATCGTAAACGGTGAATTTCGAGCCGATCAGCCAACTGGCGAATTACAGGGACAGGTGCCTTGCTCTTTTTGGTTTTCGTGGGTAACTCACGACCATTCCAAATACTGCGCGACACCCACAATGCGCCATGATGGAAATCGGGCCACTCCAGGCCTTCGATTTCGCCCCGTCGCAGACCTGCGAGGGCTCAACTGCAAAGGCCGTGGACGCCGGCTCCGGGAAAACCGTTAGCATGAAATTGATCTCCTCTAGGCTGTACGCATACGTCTCTTCTGCCTCGCGAGCGTGAGGGTTTACAGAGGTTCCTTGCACCGGGTTGATGCCGTCATGCACATCACATCAGCGCAGACGCACGCAAGAATCCAACAGAACTATGGCGACAACTGTCGATAACAGGCCATAGTGCTCAAAATCCCTAGACGATGAGTGCTATGGGGATTTTTCATCAGTCATGGCCTTTTATATGTCCGCTGTCCTAGACTCTTGAATCGACACACAGCGGTCGGAGCATCGGCTAACCAAAGAATGACAACACCTGAACTAAAACAATTCGGAGATTTTGACGTCGAGGACTTGCAACGGCATCCGGTGTGGATCGGGTGCCACACAGCAGACTACGGCAAGCCCTGGTACAACGAGACTGACGAAGAAACTTTCGACCCTATAAGGGAAAATTGCCCGCTGACCCGGCCGAAGGTATGTTCCTCGTTCGCGCCGTGTTTGTGCTTAAAGATGGCACCCGCTACCCGGGTTTCGTCACTCCGGCCATGGCGGGATGCGACGAAATGCATGACGGACGCCCGATGCTTGAGCACAACCACATCTTAGGTACCCAACAGCCTCAAATGTTCATAGGTGATCGCCTGTTCGGCTTCTGGGGAGGCATGGTGGGCATACACTCGCAGGCCCAACGAGAGCTGTACGCGGCACTTGGAAAACCGCCTGAAGCAATCTTTCCGGTGCGGTTCTATCAGGAGAGTGACCTCGCAACAGGTATTGGCAATGGCACAATCGAAGGTTTTTATCGACAGGATCAGGATGGCATTAATGTCACGACCGTAGAACCCGCAACCGGCGTGGAGATCATCGACCATGCGATTCACGATCAATCGTGGTTCACGGTAGGAATTCGCGGACACTCCGGGTATCCACAACCGGAAAAGAATTTTCAATATCTGAAGATGATCTATGAAGGTGCCTGCATGCGTTGCGGCATCTTCGATCGACAGGTAGCGCCATTTCGATTTAAGAAATCCGGAAGGGCTTCTCCATCCGGGTTCACACAACTTAACTGGGTTTATGACGCATTCTTCGTTCCTCCATCTTTCGCAGAGGAAATTCTCAAGGCGGGCATCAGCGGCGTTTCGTTCCGTCCCGCTGTTTTCCATCGGTCAAACGTGGACTGCCCGGATCGAGTGCAGATGGTTATACCCACACGGCAGAAACCTCCCAGCTCCCAACCGTGACGTGCAAGCCGGAGAACGAAGAGAAAATCAGGCTTCGCGCAATGTTCTCGAAATGGGATGCACCGCACTATGGAGGCAAGCGGCCCGCACTGTCTCCGGAAGCAGAACAGCGAATTCGCAGAGAAAAGGAACGGATTGCGGCAATTCCCTACTGTGGGCGACTCAAATTCCATCCACCGACGGCGTTTGCGCTGAAGCCTGACAACCTTAAAGACCCACCCGACTTGTTTCAGACGGCGGAATGGTTTGGTAGCGGTGGGAGTGCTTTTCATCTTACTGTGGCTTCAGAGCGTTTCGTGCGCTTGGCAAAGGAGCTCCGATGGAAAGGCCTGGTGTTTCAGAGCGCAAGCCAGAGTGGCTGGTCTGAGCGCACGACGATCTAGTCAGACTTGGGTAACTGTCGCTACCGCATTATAAAAGGGCGCCCCTTTAGGTGTAGGTTGTGATCGTTGGCATCATGACCTACAGAAAGGAGCACCCTCGTGAGCGATGAAAAGTATATTGGGCTGGATGTTCATCAAGCAACCATCGTAGTTGCGGTGATGGATTCCACGGGTAAGTTAGTGATGGAGTCCATTCTGGAGACGGAAGCAGCGACGATTCTTCAGTTTTTTGCCGGCTTGCGCGGAACTTTATCGGTGACCTTCGAAGAAGGAACCTGGTCGGTCTGGCTGTACGATCTGCTGAACCCTCACGTCGACAAACTCGTGGTGTGCAATCCCCGGAAGAACGCGTTGCTCAAAAACGGGAACAAGAGTGACCGCATCGACGCACGCAAGCTGGCCGAGTTGTTACGCGGCAATCAACTCAAATCGGTCTACCATGGCGAGACCGGCGTGCGGATGCTGCGGGAGTTATCCCGAAGTTATCTGACGATTGTCAAAGACCTGTCGCGTGTGATGAATCGGCTGAAAGCGGTGTATCGCAGCTGGGCAATTCCCTGTGCGGGAAGAGATGTCTACTATCGTCGGCATCGAGCCCAGTGGCTGGCCAAGATTCGGGAAGCGGGCGTGCGGCGTCGGGCCGAACGACTCTACGAGCAACTGGACATGTTGCAACACTTGCGTCAGCAAGCGCGACGGGAACTGTTAGCGGAGGGGCGCAAGCATGCCATCACCGCCAAGCTGCGGCAGATCCCCTATCTAGGACCGATTCGCTCGGTGCTGGCCGTGGCGCTGATGCAGACTCCCCATCGTTTCCGCAGCAAGCGACAACTGTGGGCCTATAGCGGACTGGCCTTGGAAACCCGCATCAGTGCGGAATACCGCTTGGTCGAAGGTCAAGTGCGGCGTTCCAAGAAACTGCTTTCCATTCGAGGCCTGAACAAAGACCACAATCATGATCTGAAAGGTCTATTCAAAGGGGCGGCCACCATGGCCAGTATGCGCCCTGGACCGTTCCAGGACTTCTACCAAGCTGCGCTGGCCAAAGGCATCAAGCCAACCATGGCGCGTCTGACGCTAGCGCGCAAGATTGCAGCGATTACGCTGACTCTATGGAAAAAAGGAGAAAACTTCGACGCTGAAAAACTAAAATCGCAAGCCGCTTGAGCGTCTCGGGTGAAGAGCCTCTCCATCTCCGGTGATCTTCTCTGGTGGTGGCCAATCGGTTCTTGAGACGCTCGGGTTCGAGGGCGAGTATGACTATGGCCTGTAGACCACACGGTGCCTGTGGCACCCAGTCTCTGTGTAACCCCTATGCCCCCTCGGATAACCCGAAAAAGCACTAGGCCCCGAGCCTCAGATAGACCCATGGTTGACACCGTACAACTGCACGGCTTGATTCAGTTTCGAAACTGATTGGCGTCGTCGCTACTCACGAAGATGCAACTGCTGACATGGAATAACCCAAGGGCAGAACACCACACAAGCGCCTTCTATGGTGAGAGGGGCTGGATATCGCGAACCGAACCCGCGCCTCCGGCGGAGGGAGAAAAATGTTCTTGACATCCCCTTATATAGATCAGGCCATAGCGCTCAGAATCCCTGTTTCGGGAAATGGTGAGTGCTATGGCGATATTTCGCCAATCGAGTATTCGTCAGTCGAACACAAACCCACTTCTAGTGTTCCGCAACACACCCAGCCCAGCTTTCTAGCGAAACCCTTTCGGCGCACTGAAGAACAATCTCTTTCCTGTGTTTCGGCAGATCTTGAATGTAGACCTCCCCACGGCCTTCATCTACCAGCACCTGAACGGGCCTGCCGAGTGGCCAGTCCCGTTCGCGAAAGCGTCTCCGCCGAAGTAATCCTTGCCTCTTCTCCGTGCACCGATATACGTCTCCCTTTACTTGGAGGACCAACTCATATGCTCCTTCCTGGTTTTTCGCGGAGCACGTCGTCGAATCAGTGGGACTCAGGATGCACACCAACTTGCCTGTGGTCTGCAAGCCCTGCGGCTTGGCCGTACACAGCGTGGCGAACAGGAATAGCTGCGCGGCTGTTGCGACGAATCTAGCGCTTCCAATTGATTGGAAATACCCCATGGTGAGTGTAATTGATTCCATGACAATGTCGGCTCCCTAGCCCCGAGTAAACTTGGTGGTGCTAACCAACCAAAAGGCTCGGGAGAAAAGGAGCCGATATGTTGATTATAGGATGCGATTACCACCCGAGCTTTCAGCAAATTGCGTTTGTGGATACGGACACAGGGGAATTACAGGAACGGCGACTCGAGCACCGCGAGGAAGCAGAGAAGTTCTTCCGTGAGCTCGCGGTCCAAGGAATGAAAGTACGCGTGGGGATGGAAGCCAGCGGGCAAGCGCGCTGGTTCGAGCGACTACTGGCAGAACTGAACATCGAGTTGTGGATCGGGGACGCCACCGAGATCGCCAGGAAGCGGGAACGCAAGCAGAAGACCGATCGCCAGGATGCGCAACACATTCTGCACTTGCTGCTGAAGGATGACTTTCCGCAGATTTGGGTGCCGAGCTGGGAGAATCGCGATCTGCGGCAACTGCTGTGGCACCGGCACCGCATGGTGCAGGCGCGCACCCGAATCATGAACCAGCTGCAAGCGGTAGCCCTGAACGAAGGCGTACGCTGCAAGAAAAGATTGTGGCGGGAGAAGGGACGCGAGCAACTGGAGTCGTTCCGATTAGCTCCGTGGGCGAGCCGGCGACGGCACGATCTTCTGGAGTTGTTGGACCGACTGAACCCGACGATCGGGGCACTGAGTCAGGCGATCGAGCAGGAAGTGGAGAAGTGTCCCGAGGCCCAACGCTTGCGGACCCATCCCGGAGTGGGTCCGCTGACGGCACTGGCTTTCGTGTTGATCATCGGGAAACCGGATCGGTTTCAGTGTGGCAAGCAGATCGCGAGTTATCTGGGACTGGTGCCGTTGGAAGATTCGAGTGGGAATCGGCGCCGACTGGGACACATCACGAAACAAGGGAACTCTCTCTTACGATTCCTGCTGGTGGAAGCGGCGCAAGTAACGGCCCGCAGCCTTCCGGAATGGCGCAGCAAGTACGTCCACCTGACGATGCGGCGTGGACGAAAAATCGCCAAGGTGGCCCTGGCGCGCAAACTGGCGGTTCGCCTTTACTGGATGATGCGCAAAGAATGGGATTATGAGCAGTTGAAAAAGTTCGGTTCGCACGCGGGACAGCCCGGACATCGCGATGGTCTGAAGTAGAACATCGAGTAATTGATTGGGCGTCCCGCTCCCCTTTGCGGGGGAGTTCGAAGTAGTAATCATGATCGAAGGTGTGACCGAAGAGATGCATGGGTCGAACTGAGTTTCAGGCCTGAAACGATTAAGAGCGGGCCTTTGGTTGGTATGGCAGAACCTTCAACTAGAGCGAAATGGCGCGCTCTTCGGAGTGCACGGAGCAGTACGCTCAAAAGTGCTTGACAGGGATCCACATTGTCAGAGAGGCGATGTTACGCCAACCAACAGGAACTACTGTGTATCAGGGACGATTGTCAGGTGAAGAATGTTGCTGGAGGTTACAACAATGTCGCTGACGGAATGGTAAGCATTGTAGGGGGTCTTGGGCCATCCTCGGATAACGTTGCGAGTTTGGGCGAAGATAAAATATTCACCGGGCTGTAAATCCCAACGTCGCAAAGGTGGGATTTCCAAGCCGTTCCCATAAACCAGACGTTTTAGGCAGATGCCCTGATCGAATATTGACACCGGAGAGCGCCCTAAATATTGCCGTTTGCTGTCGCAACACACGATCCCACGAGGGTCGATGGGTCGCGAATGGATCGGCGCACTCAGACCGGGGCCCTCAATAATGAAATCTGTAGCAGTAGCCGCTGTATTGCCCCCCACTGCGGTATCTATCGTGTAAACCTGCTTTTTCTGACTTGTGAAAATCAACTTAACCAGGATCTGGTCCGATAGGCGGTAGGTTAAACGCCCGGCCACGGTCTCAATGGCTAATCTGATTCCAGGAGGATTCTGGTCTAGTCCACGACCACGTTCTTGAGCGAAGCGGTCTGATTGCGCCGAGCACGCGGCTGCCAGCACCAGCAAACTGATGAAACGTTTCATAAATATCGCTTCGAGTTTACTCATGACTGGCGCCGGTTGTCAGTGACTGATGTGATCAGGCCATTGAACTCAAAACCCCTCGCCAGACGTACCAATGAGTGAAACGCCGATATTGTGACAGTTAGAGAGGCCTCACACCTAAAACGAGACTCTTCACGGTAGGCGCGGGTGCAATAGACGAGGGAAAATGCCCAGATATCGAGGTTGAAAAATTGCCATGTCTAGAGCGAAAAAGCCAGTGGTCAGAACAAATGTGACGAGAAACCTTAGGATGTCACTACGCTGCTTTGCCCGCCGCTGAAAATACGACCAGAGGCACCCGACAACCACCAATAGATTGGCAAACCCTGCAGGTACTGCGATCAAAATATCTGGTCGCGCAATGTGCCCTGCCCGAACCCAAATGGACAGTTGCTCCAAGCCATTAAAGAAAAATGTAGTCGCGAAGATGTTCATGTAATCCCACAGCCCTGCCGCAGACACTCCGATGAAATGTCCCCAGCGATTACCAGCAATGCTAAAGGCCATCGCGGCTATATACATCCACGCCTGAAACAAGTGGAGCCAACGAATGTCCTTTTCCCAGTACGCTGATATGGCTAAGACCAGGACAAAGACAGATCCCCCAACGAGAATCAGCCACTCGGGAGGTCCAATCAGCCGCCTGTCGCTTTCCATGGACTCTCATACGAGGAGGAATATGAGAAAGTTCCGTGATAATTGATGTAACAGGACTTCTACCAAGCTGCGCTGGCCAAAGGCATCAAGCCAACCATGGCGCGTCTGACGCTAGCGCGCAAGATTGCAGCGATTACGCTGACTCTATGGAAGAAGGGAGAAAACTTCGACGCCAAAAAACTAAAATCGCAAGCCGCTTGAGCGTCTCGGGTGAAGAGCCCTTCCATCTCCGGTGATCTTTTCTGGTGGTGGCCAGTCGGTTCTGGAGACGCTTGGGTTCGAGGGTGAGTATGACAATGGCCTGTAGACGACACGATGCCGGTGGCATCCAGTCTCTGTGTAACCCCTATGCCCCCTCGGATAACCCGAAAAAGCACTAGGCCCCGAGCCTCAGATAGACCCATGGTTGACACCGTACAACCGCACGGCTTGATTCAGTTTCGAAACTGATTGGCGTCGTCGCTACTCACGAAGATGCAGCTGCTGAGATGGAATAACCCAGGAGCACGACACCCCACAAGCGTCTCCTAATGGTGAGAGGGGCTGGATATCGCGAAGCAAACCCGCGCCTCCGGCGGAGGGAGAAAAATGTTCTTGACATCCCCTTATATAGACCAGCCATTTCATAAGTGAGCCAAAGGAAAACCTGTTTGCTTCATGGTAGATGAGTGATATCGCGATTTTTCGCCAATTGACATGCAGGCGGGGAAGTGCGCACCCTAGCTAGGGAGTTCTATTTACTCACAGATGCCCGAGCACTAAATGTGTATTTCAGGCGGCGCTTTGGATGTTTGGTTCCGACCGAAGCGATTCGAATCTGAACGCCTTTACGAGCAATTGGGCGCGTTGCTGATCAAGCGCTATGTGCCGACTGGCGGTGACCTGGTTATGCACCGGCTTCGCCGTGACCATCCCACCAGGTGCTGGGTGAGACCAAGCTTTGAATCACTACGTCGTTACGAACGAAGGACCCGCCTGAACGAGTCGATTCACCTGATCGGCTCCATTGGCTTCACAGCTCTGGCTGGTCGTAAATTCGTCTCAGGATCGCTCAGTGCACTGGGACTCACAATCGCTATGGCCGTGAACTTGATCTTTGGATTCTGGCCTGTCGTCCTGCAAAGATACAATCGGCTGCGGCTCTACCGAGCAATGAGACTTTGCTCGCACCTGCCACATCGCCGAAAGGCTCAACGAGCGTAATGGCGATTTTTCAACAGTTAGTGCTTGCACGGTCTTGCTTTGAGTAATCAACACCGCGGACCGGATCCCGTTCCCAGTGAAGTAGGGCACCGTCACTTTTGGGGTGACATGATTTGCTGATAGACGCGCTCGAGTGGTTCGGGCGAGACGCTGATCTTTCCTCGATAAGGATTGTCGAGGACTGCGATCAGGAAAATCAGCAGAGCTAACAGGGCTGAAAACAGCACTGTCATCCAAACGTGCATGATGAAGCTTTCCGTGTGAAGGAACCAGGTAACCGCGATGCAAATTCCGGCTCCTGCGATTACCAGGGCCCACAGAGGTCCCGGCATTTCGGCCTCGATACTGTTAAGCCTGGCTCTTCGGCTTTCCGTCAGGTCGTTGAAGGCACGATATGTTTCTTCGGCAAGGATTTTCTGTCGCTCGCTTTGAGGCTCGAAAGCCATGAAATGTTCCTGAAAGTCGGTGAGTACTGGGCTCGCATTGTTGGGAACGATTCCGCGCCGTTGCATCGGCCATCCCACATCGATGACCTGACGAGCGTACTTGCGCAGGTCTTCCTGCATGGCGCTGCGCTGTGGTTCCGGGTAGGCGATGGTGTCGCGGTAGAGACCGCCAAGGGCACTCGCCTCGTGATCGATTTTTCCCTGGACTTGATCAAAGGTAGCCCAAGTGCCAATCGCAAGCAGGCCCGCAGCAACTGCGTACAAGACAGTAACACCGGCGAGGAAGAAACCGACTATATGGTTGTAGACGTGGTGTCCATTGTCAATGCGTCGCACCCAGCCGCGAAGAAGATTGAGACCGGCCAAACCGAAGGTCACAAACACAATTACGGTAAGTGTCCCAAACAGCCACGTGGGAACATCGTATACCCAGTACATCGTCATGCCTGGGAATGATATTCAGTTTCCCGGAGTGTGCGGGCTGGAAGAATTGACAGGCACCTGGGAGCCATGGGTAAGTTTCATTGTCGACGAGAGACTTGCCGGAAGGCATAGACGTCACCCCGGTTAGGTGAGTCGACGCCTTTGCTGCCTTCAGGGTTCGCTGCCTCGGTCACCTGTCTAGCGTCAGCCGTAGTGCTCACGTAACAGGCGTTAGCACAAGTTTGCGGTGCGCCGTGAAAGGCGCTAATCCTCAGCGGGTGAAAGTCCCGCCCGGGAGCTGGTTCGCTCCACCCGGTAGCAATCAGAGCGGCGACAGAGGAAACGAAGTCGTCGGAGCCTCTGGTGTAGAGGGTCGCGTAGGCGACTTGGCGAGCATGCAGGCTGTAACGTGAGTAAACGCTGAGCAGGCCCCGAAACGTGTAATGCAGGAGCCGACCCACCGCAAGCAAGGGAAGGCCGACGCTGGTGGAACAGTACGAGCGAATGGGTTCCATCAGACCTGCCGGGGTAGTGGCGACGGCATGCAGGCAAAGGGGAATAGCAGCAACACGGGAAGCCCTAGCGGTGATCGTCGCGGCGGTCAACTGGCACCTCGTGAGAGGCAGGCTAGGCCGTTTGGGGTGGCGGAGAGGCCCGTACGAGCAAGGAAGCCGGGTAATGCCGGTCGAGCAAAGGGGCCTCAGTTGAAAGGAAACGCAAGAAGCGACGAAGACGGAGGGATTGGCGATGAGTCTATCAACCCCAGAAAGCGTTCAGAAGTTGCAGATGGCGTTGCACGACAAAGCGAAGGAAGCGCCCAACTTTCGCTTCTATGCACTGTATGACAAGGTGTACCGCAAAGACGTTCTGGCTTTCGCCTATCAATGCTGCAAAGCCAATGGCGGAGCGGCAGGAGTCGACGGCCAAACGATCGAGGACATCGAGGCATACGGGGAAGAGCGATGGTTGGACGAACTGGCGCAAGAGCTGAAGATGCGAACCTATCAACCACTTCCTGTCCGGCGGGTGTACATACCGAAGCCAGATGGGAAACAGCGTCCGTTAGGAGTACCCGCTATCCGTGACCGGACAGCGGAAATGGCCGCAGTTTTGGTGCTCGAACCCATATTCGAAGCCGACCTGCAGCCGGAACAGTACGCCTATCGGAAGGACCGCAGCGCACTGGACGCCGTAAGACACGTCCATAAGCTGATCAACACTGGCCATGGAGAAATCGTAGATGCAGATCTCAGCAGCTACTTTGATACTCTTCCGCATTCCGAGCTTATGAAGTCGGTAGCTCGCCGGGTCGTAGATCGAGCCATGCTCCATCTGATCAAGATGTGGTTGGAAGCTCCGGTCGAGGAAACGGACGAGCGCGGAAATAAGCGTCGAAGCACGCGAAATCGGGACGAAGGTCGAGGTAGTCCACAAGGCTCTCCGATCAGCCCGTTGCTGAGTAATCTGTACATGCGCCGGTTCGTGCTCGGGTGGAAGAAACTGGGGCACGAGAGACGTCTCAAAGCGCACATCGTTAATTATGCCGATGACCTTGTGATCTGTTGTCGCAGTCAGGCCGAAGAGGCTTTGGCCACGATGCGGGACATGATGGCGAAGCTGAAGTTAATGGTGAACGAAACGAAGACGCGGGTCGTCAAGCTGCCGGAAGATAAGTTCGACTTCTTAGGGTATACGTTCAGGCGATGTTACTCGTACAACACGGGGCGGGCCTATCTAGGTACCACTCCGTCGAAGAAACGGGTGCAACGCATTTGTGAGGCGATCAGCCAAGAGACTGGACGGAATAAGACCCTTCTGGACCAAGAAACAGTGATAAAGACACTCAATCACATGATGGTTGGGTGGGCTAACTATTTCTGTCTTGGACCAGTCAGCAGAGCCTACGGAGCTATAGAACGACATGCTCGTCGGCGGCTGCGGCAGTGGCTGTGTGCCAAGCATAAGATACGATGGCCGGCGACCAGACAGTATCCGGAAGCCGCCCTGCATCAGAAGCTTGGGCTGGTCCAGCTTCGTAGGCGGACGATCAGCTTTCCGTGGGCGACCTCGTGACACTTTCTCCGAGAGCCGAATGCGCGAAACGCGCCTGTTCGGTTCGATGAGCGGGAACAGGAAACAGAGCCATGCCAAGCCGGACTGAGGCAACGCGGGCGAAAGCCGTGTTATGCGCCACCGGAAGACTAACGCCACTGCGCCTGTTCTCGACTCTACCTCTCCCTTCGCCTTTTCGCGGATTGATGAGTGAAGTGGGGATGTTACAACAACTGACGCACTTCCTTACGCAGCAACTCACTCCAACCGCATCCCCTCCTCACTGAAACTCCACCTGTTCGAACCCCAACCCCTGCAGCAGACTCATCAACGTACTGCGGGCATTCGTGTTCGCCGTCTTCAGAATCCCATCCAGCAGCGCCGCCTGTTGCAGCTGCCTCTCCGCCTCCTGGCGCACCTGCGTCTCCAGATTCGGATCCACTGGGACCAGCAACCCGGTCTGCCGTGAATACACCTTGGTTCGCTCGTTATCAATGCGAGTCGAAAACACCTGCGCCGACGGCAACCGTAATACTACCTTTTTTTCCTCTACGGCCACATCACCACTCTTCAGTCCGCTGAAGTCCACCCCCGCCACCACTTCGCCGTGCACAACCATCAGCAGCCGATCCCCCGCCAGAAAATTTGGCAGGATCGGGCTCTCTTTCTCTCCGCTGACCACCTTGTCCATCGTGTACACCACAGTCTCCAGGCGCTGCAGCTGCTGGATCTTGTTCACGACGGTCGGCTGGCTCACATCGATTTTCGTGCCAAGCCCCAGCAACCGTCCTCCCCACCCGTTCCAGAATGAGGGAGCCGCTTGCCGGGCAATCATCATTAGCCCCAGAACGCCTAGCGCAATTCCAAGGAAGAGAGCCGCTGTGATTCTTCCCCGGCCCCCCACTTCACGTTTGCCCTTATCGGTTCCCTGCATCTCGCCTCGCTGTTGTCAGTGTTATCGTCGCCCGCAACATAGCATAAGCCGGGTGCTCGACGTTCCACCGCTTACACCTTCGGTTCTTGGTTGAACTGGCATGCCAGGCACAGTTTAGTGAGTTTGTTGAAAACATCAACCTACGCAAGTGCAGTTAAGCGACTGACGAAAAAGGCGATAGCACAGGCTCGCGCCGTTTCTTCGCCTTTTTCCGCTTGGATGAGTGCTATGGGGATTTTGCGCCAACTACGATCCGTGCAGTGACAGGGTTCTTAGGTTATTTCAGTGATTCAATCCGGCTTACGGGATGAATTTCGGTCCACCCATTGTCGCGGTCGACTACGTATGCGCCTGTCACGCGCACGCGGTCCCCCAACGCAGGAGCGATTATCTGTGAGTGGAAACCAGCGCAGGCGTGTGTAGCCTCCTGCCCTTCTGGAGCGTGGTCACAAACTGCTTCGACTACCAACGTGCGATGGGAGTGTATCGCGTTGATCAGATTCAGCACCGATTTCGCGTCTGGATCAATAGCGATATGCAGATCGCCATCCTTGGACTGGTGGAGGGAAACGACACGGCCCGCGACGGAGGTGCACTCCTCAATCACCTTGAGGCGGTTCTTCTCGTACACGCGATTCCATAGATCGGCATTACAGTTTGTGGGCGGCAGCTTCACGATAGCCGTTCCTGAATAGCGCATCTTTGCAGCGATAAAAATGCTGATCAGCAACACCAGGACACCGAGCAATACTTGCCAACGTAGACTCATGAAAATCGACTCTGGGAAAGAATTGTATAGTGTGGGTGCCCAGGCTGTTCGGGCAGACTCCGACCGGCTTTTTCATGGCAGGCGACGGCAATCGAAATCCACTCCATCTGGAGTCAACGAGTGCTATGGCGATGTTTCGCCAACCATCTGACACGCCCAGTATGGGGGAACCCCGCTCAACAAAATGCACCATCCTTTCCCTTTTCGGCGCTGGATGTCATGGGAGCCACTAGTTGATGACTAGAACTAGCGTGGCAGAGTTCCCGCCGATTGGACATCCGAAATCATTAATCGACGCTTGAGACCTGACTGAAATCTGCACATTGTTCCCCACTGACCCACCCAGCGACTCGAAGGTCTGCTGAGTGACTGTGGTCTGGATGTGGTGTGAGTCCATGAAAGTCGTCTGCAAGGGGTTTCCGTTCCACATGATTTGCGATCGGGGAGTAAAACCGCTTCCCTCGGCGGTCAGTAGAACTGACTGCGCGTTGCTTGAAATGGCATCCGGCGAGAGTGAAGTAACTTGGGACTGCCCCACCCCTTGACAGCTAAGGAATAGCGCACTGCAGGTCCAGCCAGATAACAGTAGGGTGAGGGCTGCGATGAGGGCAACGCGAATCAAAGGGAAAGGCGTATCGTGGTGAGCAAGGGAAGAACGCATTTTAGCCTCCCTTACGAAGCGGCTGCTATTTTACTCCCGAATATGCGTCTCCCCGTAATCCTGCGGTTGATCCAGAAATGGCTCAACGCGGGAGTGATGGAGGAAGGCAAATGGTCGGACACGCCAACAGGTAGTCCGCAAGGCTCGGTGATTTCACCGCTCCTCGCGAATATTTACCTACACTACGCGTTCGATCTGTGGGTGGACGTCTGGCGCAAGAAATGCGCGCAAGGCGAAGTGGTCGTCGTCCGCTATGCAGACGACATTATCCTAGGATTCCAGCATCAGACAGAAGCAGATCGTTTCCTGGAAAACTTTCGGGAACGGCTGGGAACGTTTGGACTGGAATTACATCCAGAAAAGACGCGCCGGATCGAGTTCGGACGGTTTGCCGAACACAACCGGGAACGAAGAGGGGGAGGCAAGCCGGAAACGTTCGACTTTCTAGGCTTCACGCACATCTGCGGGAAGAACGGATTAGGGCGATTCATGGTGCGGCGCACCACGATCCGCAAACGCATGCGAGCCAAACTGCGAGAGGTTAAGCAGCAACTCCGCAAGCGTATGCATGATCCCGTGCCCCAAACCGGAGGATGGCTCAAGTTGGTCGTGCAAGGCTACTTCAACTACTACGCGGTACCAGGAAACCTCACGAGCCTGGGCGTGTTTCGGGATCGGGTGATCGCGCTCTGGTGGCGAACGATTCGTCGCCGGAGTCAGAAACGCCGGATCTCATGGACACGCACTCTCGCTTTGGCTCAGCGCTGGCTTCCTCAACCGCGCGCGCTTCATCCCTTTCCTGATGCACGCTTCGCCGCCACTCATCCGAGATAAGAACCGGATGCGCTAATCAGCGCCCGTCCGGGTCTGTGCGGGGGGTACCACGCCGAGTGGTATCCCTACCGCGATCGACAGTTAGCAAAGCATGGATGCCGTTGCATTGGGAATTCGATTCGTCGAGGTGGTATGGCTACGTGATGGTCAGGGTGACGGCCTTGCTGGTTCCGCCGCTAGTGCAGCCTAGATTGCCGGAGTTTCCGCTTGGAGTATTGATGGTGACGCTCGCTGTTCCTGGGCCCATGATGAGTGCGGTCGTAAGCGTCGCTTGTAACTGAGATGTGCTCAGGACCTGAGTGCTGAGAGTCGTACCGTTGATAACGACGACTGAGGACGACACGATGTGGCTGCCATTCACGGTGAGCAAGAATCCCTGCTGCACTTGCGCCAATGTGACGCTCGTGGGCGAGAGAGAGGAAATGGACGGGACGGGACGGGCGCTTCCGCAGAGGGGATTCAGGGCGTTGCAGCCTTGCAGCACAAGCATGGCGAGCAGCAACGTGCTGAGCGGTCGCAGAGAAGCGTGAATTCGTTTCATACAGCATCGTACACCCGGGGGCGCGGCGGACTCGGGAACAGAAGTAACTCGACGAGCAGGGCCGAATCGAGTGACTGGGTCACAAAGATAAAAAAGATAATTTGTGGATGACCTGGCGGGTGGACGTTTTCAAGATTTCTAGTGTGAAAAACTGAAACTGATTCGCGCCACCCGAACTCAGTTGGACGAGCATCGATAGAGAAACCAGGCGTGGGTGTTGAAAAAGTCACGTCGATTAGCAGGATGAGATTCAGCAGAAGCATGTTAGAAGGAGGCATCCGCCATGCTTTTGATTCTCATCGTCGGAGGCCTGCTGATCATGATGGGGCAACACGACCGCTCCGAAGCGCTGTTCTACTATTTCCGCCTGGAAGACCACATTTCTGAAAACCATCTGCTGCGGCTCATCGACAAGCACATCAGCTTTGCCTTTGTGCGGGAGAAGCTGAAAGCGAGTTACAGCGATACTGGCCGACCCTCCATTGATCCCGAGCTTCTGTTGCGCATTCTGCTGATTGGTTATCTGTACGGCATCACCAGCGAACGGAAACTGGTGGAGGAACTGCGTATGCACCTGGCGTGGCGGTGGTTCACCGGTTTGGGTTTCGATCAGGAGATCCCACATCACTCCACGTTCTCCAAGAACCGGCACGGACGGTTTCAGGAGTCGAGGCTATTTGAGGAGTTGTTTGGGCAGATCGTGCTGCAGTGTGTGGAAGCGGGATTGGTGCAGGGCCAGCACCTGTCGGTTGATGGCAGCTTCGTGGAGGCGAATGCTTCGAAGCAAAGCCGCATTCCGCGCGAGCAGTTGGCGGAAGTTGCACTGGTCAATCACACCGTACGCCAGTATCTAGTGGAACTGGAACAGCAGAACCCGGTGGAAGAACCTGTACATAAGCAAGAACAGGTGTCGACCACAGATCCAGATTCGACCTACGCCACCAAGGGCGGCACGCCGGCTCGGTTGGGATACTACAACAACTATCTGGTCGACAACCCTAGTTGCGTGATCGTGGGAGTACAAGCAACCGCAGCACGCATGAGTCAGGAGACGGTGGCCGCCCAAGACATGCTTGCCCGTTTTGCGCAATGGCAAGGACGAGAACCAGAATCGGTGGCGGCCGATACCACCTACGGGAACGGGGAGTTTCTGCAATGGTTGGCGGATCGGAACGTCACTGCCTACATGCGAACTCGCGACAGTGCTCTGAGAAAGAACAATCCCGGCTACGGCCCTGAGCGATTTACTTACCAGCCCGCGAGCAACACCTATCGTTGTCCTGCAGGAGAGCAACTGAACTACGTGGGGCTAAACGTTCGCAATCGAGCCCATGCCTACATCGGCAGCGCGAAACGCTGCGGAGCCTGCTCACAAAAAACACAATGCACGACGGGACGATACAAGTATCTCGCCATTCACATGCATGAGTCGGTACGACAACGCGCACGGGAGTTGGCGCAAACACCCGAATTCGCGCAGGCACAACGACAAAGAAAGAAGGTGGAAGCGCTGTTCGCGGAACTCAAGAACCAGATCGGGCTGCGCCGCTTGCGCCTTCGCAGACTCAAGTTTGTCCGAGAGCAGTTCTTCCTGGCAGCAGCGGCTCAAAACATCAAGCGACTAGTACGGTTCCTCAGCCAAGCGACAACACCCACTATGGAAGCCGCCTCTTAGCTGAGGTGAGAGCAAGAACTCGGCCGCCGCGACCATTACGGGCAGAAAAGATATAAGATCACGGACTTTTTCAACACCCACAGGCCCTTACACTCAAACTCGCAGTCGGGCGGGAGACGATGAGCGTAATGGAGATTTATCGACAACAAATGTTTGCTCCGGGCCAGTCGCACTGAGCTTTATCTCGGCTACCTTACTAGCTGAGTCGCACGTTACCGCAAAAGTCAGCGACTTTCCTTTGACATTGTAGTGGTACATCGATTCCGAATTCTGCCGGGCAAAGGTCTCTCCTTTTACGGCCCCGGTGCTCATAGATTTGTGGTACACGACTGCAATGGTCCCGAAACTAGAGCATAGGCGGAACCTCCCATCCGAGATCGCACACCTCTGGAGGAGGATTTGAGATCGCAATCGGCATTGGTCTCTCGTGGCTCGCGTCGCAACGCAAACAACGCGACCTGCAGGGCCGCCCCTGTCCGATCACACCGCAATGAGCAAAACTGAACAGACAGTGAGGTCCGAGTAATTCATGATCCAAGCTCTAGTCTCTTTGAGAAGCGAGTGCACGCTTCGCCCGCCATGGAGCCCGAGGAGTCATATGACAACCAGGAGCCACTTCCGCGTCGCAACGCTGATCGCGTTTATCTCGGTGGCTGTGTCCGCCTCAGCAAGCATCAACTACACGCCTGTCAACCGCGTTATCCCAAATAACGGCGCCTATGGCATTGACTTCAATCACGACGGAGTGAAGGATTTCTGGATAGGTTCATTTGACGGGATAGTGTTTTGTGGGTCGCGCAGTGGGACGGGCGGCTCGGCGAACTTAAGCCCGGTGAAAAGCACATCGGGAGTGATCCTTAATGGAGTATTTGCCGCAGCACTTCCGGCAGTGGTTTCCGTGGGTTCTGCTCAGGTTTTTGCACATCGTCAGACGCAGTTGATGTGGTTTAATTGCGGGCTACATGCTGGTAACTGGTTCAACGTTTCTAACCACTATCTTGGACTGGAATTTCAGATCGCGGGCCAAACACACTTCGGCTGGGCCGAATTGAGCGTCACCGGCAACGCCACCACAGTTGTGGTGGGCTTCGCTTACGAAACTATTGCAGGGAAAAGCATCATCACTGGGCAAACTGGTGCGCCGAATGCCTGTGCTCCTCCTTCTACCGACCAGACGATCCACATCTGCACACCGGTGGCCGGGAGCACGGTTCCTGCCGTAGTCACGATCTCAGCCCAAGCCAGATGGGATTTCCATACCGTCAACCATATGCGGGTTTACATAGACAACGTTGACCTGTACGACAAGAGTCAACCTCCGGGTGGAGCAATCAGCGCTACCTTGTCATTAAGCGCCGGTAGCCACCACCTAGTTATCATAGCCTGGGATACGCTGGGTAACTACATTTTAAGTGGCGAAACATTTACTTCACAATGAAATCGAGCGCTCCGCGTCGGAGCTGGCGGGCAAAGAATAAGCCACTTCCGCATCCAGCCGGTTCATTGCACACCCCAGCACTGCGCTCCTGAAGCTCATGGCGTATTTTTTCGCTCGCTGGAACATAATTGGAGGGCAGTGCAAGACACGCTGCGCTCTTCGGAGACTTGGCTCTTGCCTTAAGCTCGAGCTGATCGAACTTGGCGCGCAGGGTGTCCATGCTGAGTACGTTGGCCATCCAAAATTCGTCGTGCTGAACCCATCGAATTAGGCTGTCGATCCGTTCAGCACTTCGACTGTCGATGTAGAGCATTTTTTGAGCAGTAATTGCCCATTTGCGCTCCTGTGCAGGCTTGATCCGGGAGTCGGGTTTATTGCGAAGGATTTCAGATTTCAAGAGCGCCGCCAATCTGCATGCCTGTTGAGATACAGCCGAGGACCTCTGAGTCAACGCCCGCGCTTCGTCCGAACCAGGTTCGGACAAAGAGATTCTTTCCTGTTCTTGTTCCTGTTCCTGGCATCTAAGGGGCTCCGATGCCCCATCGGAGAGCCTTCGGTTCTCGCGACGCATCGTCAGGTGAAAAGCCTTCGCATATTTCTCATAAAACGCAATAAGAAAAGGGTTAAGAGGGAATCTCTCATACTCCCGTTGTATGCCCGCGCACTGCTTATCAGTGGGCGCCAATTGATCAGCGATCTGATAGCGGGCCATCTCGCGAACGAATACCATCTCAGAAGACTCGTCATAGGCGCAGAATTCTGCATCTATGGCCCTTGAGAGCCCCTTCGCAGCCTCTTCTGGTTTTAGGCCGGTCTCGTGCGCGATAAGCGACGTTGGAATGTAATAGAGGCCTAGCATATTCGCGTGAGGGTTACTGATGAGGTAGAGGCCAGTGACAATCTCATCCGTGAGACGCCTGAGACCCGGGCACACTGAAATTGATTCATCCCGCTCTTTTTACGGCGCTCGATCCAACTCATCATCTTCTTTTTAGCCTCCTGCACTTTTCCTGTTCTTAGTTGTCCAACTCGGATCTCCCCTTTATCATTTCTGGTCGTGCGACATGAGATTGATTGTTAACTCATTGTCGGCTCGTCCTAATCGAAGGGTTCCTCAGCGGCAATCACCGCCGCTCAATACTGGGGGAATTGTGAAGCACTTGGGGAGTGAGAACAATTGACTCAACGTTGAGTCAACGTTGAGCGTTCAACGTGGAGTACATGAGTGCTGACGAGGGAATTTTTGGCGGGCAAGAATTCCCGACTGCGTTCGTGTGCTTTATACGTAAAGTACTGTCTGGATGGCTACTCAGGCTTTGACCGCTTCCCTGCTCCACCCCCGATACTGCTCGAGTCGCTGCGCCTGTTTATTGCTATGCCTGGCCGGCACCTGGGTTCGATCAGGCGTATCCACAGAATCTGCGACACGAGGGGGGAAATGGAAGACCGTAGACTTATCGCGGATGCAGGGACTGACCTCGCTGTAGCCAAATCTACTTTCCTTCGGCTTTTCTATTCTGAATATTCTGCCACAGTGATCTGGGCTTGAACGCGGTTCCATCTTCTCGGACGTAAAGCTTTGAAGCCTTCGTTAGGGCATCTAGAGGGCTGTTGGCCTGAAGAGTGCCACTCTGAAACTCCGCAAGAATTTTGTCGGCGAAACGGCGGTCCGTACCCCGCCATACTTGAATACCAGAATGCCCCAGCACTTGGGACGCGGTTGGTTTAGTGCTTAGCAGGTCTGAATTTCTCCGGGCCTCGGTCGAGGAATTTATTGCATTAACTGCGTTAGTCAGTTCGGAATTGAGCCGAGCCCTGAGGCGGCTAAGTCTTCTGCGCGCCTCTGCGACAGATTCCTGTTCTTGAGGGCTACCGCCAGCAGTTAGCCATATCTTATGTTGAAGATTCCACATCAGAGAATTGATTTTCGGGGATTTGCGAGTGGTGAAGAGTTCTCCTGGTCTCGGGCATTAACTTTCGTCAAGTTTCTGCAGTTGTCGATTAGTGTCCCAGCATTCGAGAGCCGGATGGGTAGGCTTCAGGGGAGGTTCGCTTGAACTCGCAGGGGCGGAGCCTTGCGTATGGCGGCTGGCATGTGCATCCGCATCTTCTCGCGCTTACTTCTGGCGGGTGGCCGTTCGGGTTAGATTTTTTCATCCGCCACCTTCTCGCGTGGCTTCTCGATTTCTAGGACTTCCTTGGAAAGGGCGGCCGAGAAGTGCCGCCCCTTGTTGCACGATCCTCGTCGGGTATTTCTTCATCAGTGGTTTCTACAAGCTCTACCCAGTACTAGGGAATGTGGAGAGGATTCGAGTCCTGGTCGGACTCAAGACAGATCGCACCGCGGGTATTCGAGATTTCGCTTCAACGATTGGAGAGCTGGCATGGCGCAGGCGCTAGTACTAGCTTTGGTCGGTATGCTCGCAGCCCTATTGAATCGATTATCGGGAGGCGCTTTACACGCCCGGATTCCATGGTTCACGCGGCGGCTGCTAGAAATCGCAGCCATTCGTTCGCCCTACGATCAACGTGAACGTTTGGCTGAGGAGTGGGAGAGTCATATTAACGAAGTATCAGGAGACCTCGGCAAGATTGCGTTTGCTTGGGGCTGCGTCTCAGCCGCTCAAAAAATAGCGTTCGCCAGGGTGCGGTTCGCACCACGACTGGAACAGCAGGATCAGGAGAGACAGTCGCTTTCCAAGATGCAGACATCGACACAAAGCAGCGAGAACTGTGTCATGCATGGGATTCCAGTCGCTCTGCTATCTGAAGACCGGAATCGCCTTACGAATCTACAAGACTGCTTGCGGGCAACCAATCTGGGTCGGGAGGTGTTCAGCCATGTTGGGCTTCCGACGTCTGGAACAGACATCATCATCCGCCAGTTACAGGAATCGCGCGCTGAGGTCGTAATCGTCGATGTGCGTTCGCAGAGCGTCCACCGCGCCCTCCATGCCATCGAACTCATCCGCGCCACCACGCAAATCGCTATTTGTGCTAGCGGCGACATGATACACCCTGCCAACATCGTGGCCAGTATGCGCAGCGGAGCGAGCGAATATGTAGATCGTTCCGGGTATCGAACCCATGGAATTGCTTCGAGTCGCTTTGCTTCAATCTCGTTGCCGCATTCTGCGCACTCGCCGAACGTGCCCTGCCGAATACGCTCTCTTAGGACCCTTGTTGAAAAAGTCACTGCCGGTGGCGCAGAGGAGTGTGATAAGAAGCAGGGATGCGAGGAGACGATCAGCAGCTGCAAACCGGGATGTTCAGCTACGTGGCGTTGGAAGATCGGATTCCAGCGGATCATCCGCTGCGTGGGGTGAGGAAACTGGTGGATGCGGTCCTGGCCAGAATGACGAAGGACTTCGATGGGCTGTACTCGGAGGTGGGGCGGCCATCGATAGCGCCAGAGCGGTTGCTGCGGGCATTGCTGCTGCAAGTGTTCTATTCGGTGCGCAGTGAGCGGCTGTTAATGGAGCAGCTGAACTACAACTTGCTGTTTCGCTGGTTCGTGGGATTAGAGATCGACGAGGAAGTGTGGAACCACGCCGTGTTCAGCAAGAACCGCGATCGGTTGTTGAATCAAGATTTGGCGCAGAAGTTTTTCGCTCATGTGAAACAGCAGGCGGCGGGGCTGATGTCGGACGAGCACTTCACGGTGGATGGCACGCTGATCGAGGCTTGGGCGGGACAGAAAAGCTTTCGTCGTAAAGAGGAGGACGGCGGTCCCAAGGACGGAGGAAATTTTCACGGCGAGCCGCGCCGCAACCAGACGCACGCTTCGCGCACTGATCCCGAAGCGCGGCTCTATAAGAAGTCGGCAGGCCAGGAAGCCAAGCTGAGCTATCTGGGACATACCTTGGTGGAGAACCGGAATGGGTTGATCGCGGCGGCGATGACCACGCAGGCCGATGGTCGGGCAGAGCGCGATGCGGCTCTGTTAATGTTGCACGAGTTGAGTAGGGGACGAAGGAGTCGGATCACGACGGGAGCTGACAAAGCCTATGATACGCGCGACTTCGTTAACACAGTGCGCGAGTTGGGTGTGACCCCGCACGTGGCCCGTCGGCAGCACGGTGCGATCGACAAACGAACGAGCCGGCATCCGGGGTACTCGGTCAGCCTCAGCAAGCGCTGGTTGGTGGAGAAGCCGTTCGGCTGGCGGAAGCAGATCGGACCCTTAAGGAAGGTGAAACTGCGCGGTCTGGCGAAGGTGGAGTGGTTGTTCGTGTTCAGTTGCGCGGCTTTCAACCTGATTCGTATCCCGAAACTGCGGGCGCAGAGCGCATGAAGCCACCGACCGAACCCTCTGCTCCGCGGCCATCGGGAGCAGATCGGAAGCTCGAATCACGAAACTCAGTCTGACCGCGCGGTTCGCAGAACGATCCGCACATAGCGTGAAGGGTATTTCAACAAGCTCCTAGAGCTTGGGTGAGGTTTCGGAGGGATTGTCGCCCAACGGCAGCTTTGTGCGCCAGTGCTTGTCTTTCGTACTCGGCGGCTGCTTGGTCGGTGGTATCGGCTTGCCTTCGAGCTTCGAGCAGTCGCTTGAAGTGCTCTGTTCTTTTCGCTGGTGGCACCGTGATGACCTCAGTGCTGCGCGGGTATTATCCTACACAACATCCAGTTGCGGCGTTGGTGAGACCGCTGCTGGAAACCGCTATTTAGGAGAATCGTAATGACTCAAAAAGTGATTAAAATTGTGGGTACTTCGAAAGAGAGTTTCGCGAAGGCAGCGGCGAACGCGGTAGCGGAAGCTGCAAAGACGGTTCGCAGCCTGAAGTGGGCTCGGGTTTGTGAATTTGAAATGGAACTGGACGGCAAGAACATCACGCAATACAAGACGACCACGAACCTTCATTTTGATATTGAAGAGTAATCGGCGAAAGTTGAACACGCAGATTTGATCGCGTCAGTAACAGAAAGTACTGGACCACGTGAACCAAATCACGATAATCGCCCGGCCTGGCATTCAGCAACTTGTGCGACTTTGGATTGATCTTCCAACGAGAAGACTCGGAATCCGCTGAGCGGACTTTAAGGCGAGTCTTCGAAGTAACGGCCTGTTGCCCGACGTCTTCAAGCGGCGAAGTCGATCCTAGTTATGGATGGTGGTTGGTGCTGTTCAAAACGCGCGTTTCCCAAAAATGACCTCGTAATCATTGCGATGGCGAACAGACGGCAGCCAGGTTTCGCGCCAGGTCATTGCGAGTCTGGAGGAACTGTTCGGGTAAGCTGCAGCGTTCGCAGTTCGTTGCAGTGATCACAACTCAATTAGGTACGAGCAATACCGCTGCGCCTTAGCCTTCGGACTGACGCAAAGGAGCCAAGATAGTTTTTAATTACTCTCTGGCAGACGCCAGGCAAACAACACACCGCCGCTGCTGGTTAGAACGTATTGCCGGTGATCAAGTTCGTAGGTGATCGGAGAACTCGCGATCTGGCCGCCAGTGCCGGCGTGCCAGAGCGTTTTGCCATCGCTGCTATCGAGCGCAAGAACGTTGCCGTTGGAGTCGCCGGTGAACGTGACTCCTGAATCGGTAGTCAACACGCCGGCCGATGCGTCTTCCCCAATATCGTGGCTCCAACGAATTTTCCCGGTTTGGTAGTCGATAGCTTTGATGATGCCTTTGCCCCAGAGTCCGTAGTCCGCGCCCGCCCATCCATAAGCGCCGTCGGCGGGCTTGGCAAAATAAAGGGAGTAACTGTCGCGCGCGGAAACTATAAACAGTCCATTTTTGGGGTCGAAACTTGGGGAGCGGAAGTTGGTCAGGCCGCCTTCATCGGGTGCGATCAGGCGTCCGTCAGGCGCCGGTTCTTTGTCTGGATTCGGAATCGGGCGCCCCTCTTTATCCAGGCCCAACGTCCAGTTCACCGGGCCAAACGGCGCGGTGAGCAGGCTTTTGCCATTGGTGCGATCGAGCACGAAGAAGTAGCCGTTGCGCGAGGCCTGCATCAGCAGCTTACGTGGCTCTCCGTGAAAGTCGGCGTCGACCATCACCGGAACTTCAATGGCATCCCAATCGTGGGTGTCATGCGGAGAGGGCTGAAAGGCCCAGATAAGATTTCCGGTATCCGGGTTGAGGGCCGCGATGGTGCATGTATAGAGGTTGTCCCCGGGACGTACCTTGCCGTTCAACACTGGCGTCGGATTGCCTGTGCCGGTGTAGAGAAGATTCAGATCAGGATCATAGGTCCCCGTTAACCAGATGGTTCCACCCGTGGTGGCATTCGGCGTGCCGTCAGGAGGCGTCGTGTTCCATTGCCATTGTGTCTTGCCAGTCTCGGGATCAATCGACCGCATGTAGGCGCCGATGTTGTCCAAGTCGCCGCCCACACCCAGGATCACGTGATCGCGCACCACCAGGGGCGCCATGGTTGTCCAATATCCTTTCTTGATGTCGCCTACTTCCACATCCCAGCGGACCTTTCCGTTCTTTGCTTCCAACGAAATCAGGTGTGCATCGGGAGTGGAGAAGTAGAGCCACCGTTTGTACATGGCGACCCCGCGATGACCAAGGTGCATACCTTCGTTTGGCTTGTATGTGTAGCGCCAGATCTGGTGGCCAGTACGGGCGTCGACAGCCCAGACGTTGTCCGGCACGGTGAAGTACAGCACGCCGTCAACGAGCAGTGGGGAGGATTTGATGGTTGCAGTTTGGCTGGTCTGAAATGCCCACGCCAGTCCGAGAGACCCAACGTTCTGGGGAGTAATTCGGGTTAACTGACTGTGTCGTCTGCCGGAATAATCCCCATGGTAGCTCGGCCAGGAGTCGACCGGCGGTTTTGCAATGGTGGCCGGATCGAGCACTTGCGACCGAAGGCAGCCCGGGAAAAAGAATAGCAGGGCGGCGGCACAAAATATCTTTCCTTTTGAAAAAGATTTCATTTCCTATCGCAGTGTTTGATGAGAATGCGTCAGGTCGGGGCTGGATTCACCGCCAGCAGCATAGGCGCTCGTCAATTATATCTCCGAGACTGGTAGCGATTGATTTACGGCAAACAATGCGAGTTCCAGCCTCGTTAAAACGCCGACCTTGTCGAAGATCCTGATAAGTGATGTTTCACCGTGTCTTCGGCGATCTTGAAGTACTCTGCGATTTCCTTATTCGAGTAACCCGCTACGACTGTCGAAACGATTTCTATTTCCCGCGGTGTCAGGCCAAAGCTTCTCTGTTTAGCCCCATCGTGCCAGCAAGGGAAACTTATAGCTGCGCCTGCTGCATCGCTGGCGCAGTGAGTTCCGGCAAGGGCTGGGCAATGCGTTTCCGGCCACGGGCAGCGGCGCTGGTCAGAAGGACGCATCGCTGAGTTGGAACGTAAGGTTGGGCAGCAGACGCTGGAGATCGATTTTTTGAAAGGGTGCTTGCAGCGCATCGAGGAGCAGCGGATGTTGAGGCATCGAATGGAAATCCGCCTTCTACCGCCAGGTCCGGGAAGCGATGAACGCCGGCGGCAGATTGACGACTCAGCGCATGGTAGAGCTGGGCCGGGTCTCTCGGTCGTGCTTCTACCGCTTCGATCCAGGAGCGAAGCCGACCGCGGATCGCGACATGCCCACCGGGTCAGTGAAGGTGGATGGGTATGTGATACCGATAACCTAGGCGTTCCCGAAGTACTTTGCGAACATTGTCAGGGAGAGCGACCCTCGGGCTTTCGCCCGCTTGACTCCGCGTGGCCGCCATGGCGATCTCAATTTGTGCCTCCACCAAGAAGGTGGCGCAGCCGTCCCAGTTGCTGCGCCACCACAGGAACAGCGGGCGATTGGGTAGGAGCCGCGACAGTTCCTTCTATTTGATTATCCGGTAAATTTACAAGTTGGCTTATTCCGTGTCTGTTCAGTATTGCTCAGGTTCATAGTCGCGGAGATTTTCACTGTCCCGAATGGTGTCCTCTAACTGACGAATGAGGTAACACTAAGTGATCTTTTGTGGTTCAGCACGACTGTAAGTGGTTCGGATTGCTCGGCACGGTGTCAAAGCCGAGAATTGCTAAACCGTTGTACGGCCTAACGCCTATTCCGACGAGATGTGGAAATACGCTCTGGCAGCGTAACCTTGCCACCATACTCAAAAAGCTCCTCGCAAAGATGCGAATCTGAAATGTCGAATCCATATCCAATTTAGCCCCAAATCGCCCTTGTAAGAATGCGGTTGAGTTGAATCTTTAGGCAGCGGTTACCGCACGATCACTGTTAGTGGCATGTTGTGATTTACGCCACCACTCGAGGTCGCCGTAATGGTCACGCTATACGTTCCGATGGCGTTCTGCCGGTAGTTGCCTTCAGAACACGTCAAGTCGCTTCAAATCGGTGCAATTCGTGGTGATACCCATTGAGAAACGCAGCAGAATAGACGAAACATCGACTTAATGCTGGAAATTCCAAGCCCCGGGATTTCGGATTGGCTGAGAGAAATGATTCAAAGTGGAAGCTTTGCCGACCGCTTCCACACAAAATGCAGTCGGCTCTTCACGAGCTTGAAGCTGTTTCAGCTCAATCGAGTGAGAGCCGGGAGTCACGTCGGCCGCCTCTGTCCATTCGTGGCCCGCTTGAGCCAACACGGCAAAATGATCAATCGTGTTCTCTGGTCCAGACACCTTCCACATCAGGCGACCTTCCGAAAGCGATGCCTGGATGCTCACGCAGTTATCAATTCCGGTTTCAATCTCCGTGCCTTCTTCGTAGTCGTTCCACGTGGGAATGATTAGGGCGGCCAGTTGATGTTTCGAAGAGTAGAAATGGCTTGCTTCACCCAGAGTTGTGAGCCAGGTCTGGGCGCATCGCTGTTCGATTACGCGCCCTTTGCCCCAACTCGCTGTGGCATCATCGAAGCCTTTGTACGCGGATCCCACCGCAATCTTGTTTGAACCCTGCGCCTTCGAATAGAACCGATCGAGGTATTTCATGGCCATAGGATCTTCGAGGTCAGCAGTCTCCGGAGCGATCCAGGAGTAGCCACCGTCGCTGTTTTGATTGCTGAATGCTGCCGAATTACGAAAGAAGAACACTGGGTTCTGGGGCACGGACTCCCTCACCCGGCGCCAGTCAATCGGGAAGTTCTCCAATCCGAAAAAGAACACGGCCGGACGGCTCTCAAAACGGATGTAGGCGGGTGACGTTTCGAAGTGCTCGGCCGCAAAGCGGAGATCGAAGATCAGTTGCCCGGTCACATCGCAACCCTGCTTCTGGCACTCCGAAAGAGCCCCGGCATCCTCGGAAACTGCAAATTCGAAGTTCTGCCGTTCCGCTTCCTTCATGAGCAGCTTCGTGCTCTCGTTTTTCGAGCCTGAGTTTGGTCCGTACCAATCGACAATAGCGCCCTGGATTCCGCGGCTGATCATGTCCTGGACTTGACGGGCCACTTGCTGTTCATCATCGGACCGATAGCCGACATCGCGATGATGCCGGTCTCCGAACCAAGGCATATAGCGCGTAAAGATGCGGGTTTGCGATCCTGAATAAAGCAGCGATCGAATGGGTAGCTTGCTCACACTCCCAGGCGCGGCATTTCCTCTGCTTCCAACGTAATTCGCGCTCGCACTTGTGTTATTCGTGCTCTCACAGTTCAGGGGAGTTGACGAAATCGTCTGGCCTTGGCACCAGAGAACCAGAACCAATCCAGGCAGAACCAGGCGAATCATGTTTCCTAGATGCGCTCCAGAGAACAAAGGATTAGTCCTGAAAAACAGCCCCTCAATGGCCGGAGTGACGAACCCCGGCGGCGGCTGTGATCGCCAAGCACGAATACCGCACGGACGAAAAACATGTGTTTGACTGAACTCCAGCATCAACTAAGAACTTGGTTTTAGAAATGCGGTCAAACGTTCAAGAAGCGCTTGTGGTGCTTCCTCAGGCAGGTAGTGACCACCGGGAATGGCCCCGGTGAGGTTTAAAGCGCGCTCTCTCCAGGTGTCGAGGACGTCAAACAATGGTTGCATTGCGCCTTGTTCTGCCCACAGAACAAGAACGGGGCACGAGATCTTCCGATTGAGATCGGCAGCATCGTGGTCCAAGTCAACCGACGCCGCAGCACGATAATCCTCACAGCTTGCATGGACAGTTCCAGAATCACGAAAGCATCTTAAGTATTCCGCAAAATCTCGCTCATCGATGCTGCAGGGTAAGCCCCGTTGAACACCCAGTTTTTGAGGAAGAACTCGACGTTGTCGCCAATGAGCGTTTCGGGAAACGGTGCTGGTTGAATCAGAAAGAACCCAGTGAAAATAAGCTTCGCAAATTCCTTGATGACGCTGTGGTAGAGCTTGTAAGTAGGCACAATGTCCAAAACGACCAATCTCTCAATTGCATCTTCATAATCGAGAGCCATGCGGTGGGCAACTCTCCCACCACGGTTGTGCCCTACTACAGCGAACGTTTTAAATCCCAAGCTCCCCATTAGCTCTACGAGTCTCGCGGAGATTTACTGTCCTGAATGATGCGTCCGAGTTGGCGTCCAACATCGCGGCTGAGTAGATGGATCAAAACCCCGATTAATGAGAAAGCAATCAGTTCCATTGAGAAATCTGGTTTGCTCTCGCCCTCGCATGAAGGCTCGGTGGCCTTGGTGTCCGTGAGCTCACTGTGAGCAGAGTAGAGGATTGACCCGATGTCAAGCATTCACATTCCTGCTTATCTTCTACCAACAGCGGTCAGAGCACACTGGCATCACCGTACCGCCTTTGGAGGGAACATGAGGAAGAAACTTGCAGCAGTGATCAGCATTTTGGCGCTTTGCATGGTTATCGCAGCCCAAGAGCCAGTCGTAGATATTGATAAGAGAGTACATCCGAATCTGGCGGCGGCACAGCAGCACATCATCGAGGCAAATCGTTACATAGCTACTGCACAAAAGGACAACCGATACGACATGAAGGGTCATGCGGAGAAGGCAAGGCAGGCATTGATGCAGGCGGATGAAGAATTGAAGGCCGCGGCCGAGGCGGCCAATGCTGCGGGGAAGAAGAAATAAAGGAAGTTCGTCCCATCGCGAAATGGTCTGGGAGCAACGGGCTGCCGCTCCAAAATGGCATTAAAGATCACCCCCGAAGTGTCGCCCCGGAATGGCAGGGTGCCCGTAGCGATTTCGTAGAGCACCACCACGAGGGAGAACAAGTCGCTGCTGCCATCCACTTCCTTGCCTCGCACCTGTTCCGGGGACATGTAGGCAATCGTGCCCACTGTGCCGCGCGGGCTGGTCAGGTATTGGTCGTCAATCGTTTGGGTATGGGCTGCGGGCATCTGACTTGACGAACACGCCGTCGGAGTGACCTTCGCCAGTCCAAAGTCGAGAATTTTTGCGTGGTCGCGATGGGGTATCTGGTCGCCCGCCACATGGTGCCAGGAGGGGGCTGGCGATAGGAATTTCTGAAAAAGCTTCTGGACGCCAGGGCCTGCAGGCTTAGACTATTGGGAATGTCGTGAGGGGGACCACATGGGCGGACGGATTCCACGATCTGTGAACAGTAATGTCGGTGAGCAGTGGGAGGACTTCGTCGCAGGCCGATACAAAGAGGGAAAATCGGAATCCGAGTACCGCCAATATAATGCCAACGCGAATGCGACGGTAGCCGAGTTCTACCGTATCAATCACGAGAGGCAAACCCTTGATTACGTCCTGAGCAAAGAGAAGCAGTACTTCGGACTCACGCGCGGCAAGAAAAGCATTTGGGAGGCCGCCGAATACCTCAACACGCTTATCGACGACAGCGATCCTGATACCGATCTCACGCAGATAGAACATCTTTTGCAGACCTCCGAAGCGATCCGCAAAGATGGACATGCTCGCTGGATCGTGTTGGTCGGCTTCATCCATGACTTGGGAAAATGCCTTTGTTTGTACGGCGAGCCGCAGTGGGGAGTTGTAGGCGATACATTCCCGGTCGCCTGCGCTTGGTCAGATCAAGTCGTCTTCCCTGAATATTTCAGCGGAAATCCAGACGCAAACATTTCCGAATACCAGACCAAATATGGGATCTACGAACCAAATTGCGGTCTGGAAACCGTCCACATGTCATTTGGGCATGACGCCTACATTGCCGAAGTAGTGAAGCCATACCTACCTGACGAAGCTCTCTACATGCTTCGTTTTCACTCGTTTTATGCCTGGCATCGGCATGGGGCTTATCAGCACCTGGAAAATGAGAAGGACAAGGCGATGAAGGAATGGGTGAAAAAGTTCAATCCGTACGACCTGTATTCTAAAGGACACTCCAAGCCAGACCTGAAACAGTTGAAACCCTATTACGATGACCTCTTCGCTGAGTTCTTGCCTGAGAAAATATCCTGGTAGCCTGTTGTGTCGAGTGCTGGTAATGGAGGTTTCCTTAAAATACTTGGTGTCCGCAAGTTGGTACACCCGAGCAGCCGAAGCAGTGAGCAAAATAAAAATGCCCAGACTCATGATTTGAGTCGAGGCATTACACTTTGCTTCTTAATTTTAAGCTGATTTCTTCGCGGCCTTTACTTTTGCCCATCGAGCGCGTTGAGCTGCAGCAATTTTCTTCCGTACTGCGACTGATAAAGTCCGCTTCTTCGTCCTTGAGACTACGCTCGCTTTGCTCCCGTTCAACGAAGCCTTAACCCACCGTACTCTTTGGGCGGCAGCAATTCTCGCCCGTCCTGCTGCTGAAATTTTATGAGTTCCTCCATTGGCCCTGTATGAGGCACCAAAGGCTGAGAGCGCTGCACTAATGCCTTTCAGTTCCCGGGTTAAGCGATCGTGTTCTTTCTTCAGAGTCTGGACTACGCCAGCTATTTTCGTCATTAAATCCCCCTCGCATGCATTGTAAGTGATCTCGGCGTTGACTAACAATCGCAAGCTGGTTGGCGAGTGTCGCTTACAACGAAGGATGCTCTGAGATCCACTTCGCAAGAGCTCACCGATGAAAAATCGATTTCGTTTTTGCCGCGTTGATTTTCCGATATGAGTCTCCTGAGCGACTTCAGTGCGGCCCATGCGGGCGGACCTTGGAAGGTCGTCATTACGACGTTTCGGTTTTTGGAGTTGCGTGCAGCCCAGAAAGACTAGGCCTTTGGAGCGTCGCTGAAGATCTGTAGCAGGCGGTCCGCGGCCAGAATCCTTCACGCCTTTTCTTTTACAAACAGGCCTGCTGGGACTAGACTGGCGGCTGTTTTGAGCGGCATGTCGAACGCAAAACAAGCAACGAAACGGCCCAACCACCATTTTAAGGAGGCCTCTGCAATGTGCATTCGGCTATCTTCAATACTTCTGTTCTCGATGCTGGCGCGCGTGGCACTTGCGCAAAGCCCACCTTCCTCCCCTTCAGACCAACCCTCTGTGCAGGAACTGCTCGACCGCATTGATCGCCTGGAAAAACGGGTCAACGAGCTTGAAGCAAATGAGCGTAAGCCAGTCACGACTCAAGTGGCCGGCCCGGTGCAGCCACCGGCGGCGCCTCTCCAATCTGCGCAAGCGGGCACTCCCCCCAATTCGCACGAGCACGAGCAGATGGTCGGCAAAGTCGAGATGCAGGAGGCCGAACCCCATTACCCTTCGTTGCAGATCCATGGTTTTGGCGACGTGGATTTTTCGTCGACCGATCAAAAAGGCTCGAACAGTGGATTCAACATGGGACAGTTCGTGGTGCACTTTGCGTCGGCCCTTTCCGCGAAAGTCAACTACTTCGGAGAAGTCAGCTTCACTGCGGAACCGACGACATACGCTCTGGCAGTCGAGCGCTCCATCATTCGTTACGACTACAATGATTATTTCAAACTCTCCTTTGGCAAGTATCACACTCCCGTCGGATATTGGAACGCAGCCTTCCATCATGGGGCGTGGCTGCAGACCACGATCGACCGACCAGAGATGGTGAAATTTGGCGGGAGCCTGATACCGGTGCATTTTGTGGGTGCCCAAGCTGAAGGCAATATCCCCTCAGGCGGCTTAGGGTTGGGTTACAACGTGGGTTTGGGAAATGGCAGAAGCTCGCCATTCAGCAAGGCCGGCGATAGCGGCGACGTCAATAGCAATCGCGCGTGGGTGGCCAATGTCTACGCCAGACCGGCGCGACTGTACGGATTACAAGTAGGCGGATCGTTCTACGGTGACAAGATTTCCACTACGCCGGGAACATATTTCAAGGAGTGGATCGCAGCCGCGGACGTGGTCTGGACAAAGGAACATCCGGAGGTCCTGGCCGAATATGCAAATGTCCATCACCGCGACTTTGTGACATCGCAGACCTTCAACACGACATCTTACTACGTCCAGGTGGGCTACCGGCTTCCTTGGGAGGCGAATAAATGGAAGCCCTACTACCGCTTCGAGTATATTCATAGGCCGGGAATTGAGCCGGTTTGGGATTTTTCCAGTACTCCCAGCGTCCTAGACTTGGTCGGTTCGACCGTCGGGGTAAGATACGACATCACCAACTTTGCAGCCTTTAAAGGAGAATACCGCCACGCCAGACATGGTGTGAACGAACCCGATGTAAATGGGGCTTTCTTCCAGACCGCATTCACTTTCTAGAACACGCATGAACATCGATTGCAAAATCGCACCTATCAGCTTGGGGTTGGCCTGCCTGCTTCTCGGCTTATGTGCAATTCTGTCCGCGCAAAGCCACAGCATCGATGTCGCGGTCGTGGTTCACCCTGACACCCCCGTCAGCGATCTCAGTTTGTCCGACGTGCGCAAAGTGTTTCTCGGCGATCGGCAATACTGGACAAGCAATATACCTGTGGTGCTGCTGATCCGCGCACCGGTGGCCCGGGAGCGCAACGTGGTGTTGAAAATCATCTACCAGATGTCGGAGGCTCAGTTCAAACAATACTGGATCGCTAAAATTTTTCGGGCGGAGTTGGCCTCCGCACCCAAAGTAGTGTACTCAAACGATATGGCCAACGATCTCGTGACAGCGATTCCAGGCGCGATCGCCTTCATCGACGCCCGCGAGGTTCGGCCCGGAGCCAAGGTCGTGCGAGTAGACGGCCATTTGCCGGGAGAGTCAGGCTACCCTTTGCGCTAAGGCAGGCCGACAGGCGATGCCGCAGGGAAGTGCGCTGGCAATTGTTACATGCCCAGGCGCCGCAGCAGCTCTTGAAAACGCGGAGCGGAACGAATTCCATCGAAGGCAGGCTCAATTTTCATGTTAGTTAGATTGCTGTCGCGCTCGCTGTACGCGCGTTCCAGTGCCGACAGAGCTTCCTGCCTCTGCTCGAGCCGGGCGTAGATTTCCGACATGTTGTAGGAGGACACATAGCCCCTTTTGGAAACTTCCTTGAGGCCCTCAAGCCAACTGCGAAGTACCCCCGGGTATCCAGAATTGCTGTAGTCCTCGCCCACTGTGGCTGCTAGATCAGGGTTGCCGGAGAGCGTCAATACCTTCTGTCGCTCGGCAACCGCTTCCTTGTACATTCCGCCCTGGGCGAATGCGGCCTCTATGGCATGCTGCGCCGGAACGAATTTTGGATCCATTTCCAGCGTCTTCTGCAGTTGCTGGATGGCGGCGTCATACTGGCGTGAAAAATAGAGTTGTCGCCCGATACTGGTGTTGATGAGCAGAGACAGCGGATCCAATTCCTGCGCCTTCTTCAGTTCCAGCTTGGCCTCTTCGAAGCGCCCCATTCTGGTCAGGAAATCGCCATACCAGTGATGAGCAGTGGCGGAGTTGCCATTCAGCTGAATCGCCTTCCGGAATTCATTCTCGGCCCCTGGCCAATCCCAATCGTAGTCCGCCCGGACCAGCGCCAGCGAGATATGGGCCTCGGCAAGTCGATCGTCAAGTTTCACCGCTTGCATCGCCGCTGCTCTTGCGTTCTGCCAGACCTTGCTCGGGGCGTCGTATCCCGCCTCGCCCAGAAAGTTGTAGGTATTCGCGAGGCCGGCGTATGCTAAGGCGTAGTTCGGATCTTTTTCTACAGCCTGGTTGAAATAAACTATTGCCTTACGGAATCCCTCTTCCGTCCACTTGTTCCAATAGAAGAGGCCTTGCAGATAGAGCCGGTAAGCCTCTGGATTCGCGGTCTCGGCCCCGGCTAATTCGCCAGCTGTGTTCCCGGTCAGCTTGGGGCGCAGATTGTCGAAGATTTCCTTTGAGATGTCCTGCTGGACACTAAGCAAGTCGGAAACCCTCCGATTGTATTGGTCGCCCCACAATTCTGATCCGTCGGCCACGCTCACCAAATCGGCCTGAATCACTAAGGTGTCACCTCGCTGCTCAATCCTGCCCAGCAGCACCGCGTCGACGTTCAGTTCCGAGCCTATTTTCCGGACATTTACTTCGTGCCCCTTGTAGCTGAAAACTGTGCTGCGAGCCATAACCTGGAGCTGAGGAATGCGGCTGAGATCGCTGATGATTCCTTCCGTGACCCCATCGGTAAGGTATTCGAGATTGGGATCGGCGCCGGCGTTCACAAAGGGCAGAACGGCTACCGAGTGAATGCGCGGTCCCGCACCTCCCAGCAGTCGATCACGCCAGCTATGGGGAATCAGAACTGCGAGTAGCAACAATACGCAGGTGGAGCCCGCAATACCTAGACTTATAGTTGTCCATCGCTTCTTGGAACTTTTGTCGGGTGATGATGCAGGAACGCCGGCGGACTCCGTATCCCGCTTAATGCGTTTCAGGTCGGCCCGCAGTTCGGCTGCGGACTGGTAGCGCAAGCGGCGATCTTTTTCCAGCAATTTCGCAATGATCCATCCTAGATCGGAGAGCAGGTCTGGATTCAAGCGCGTCACCGGCAACGGCGCTCGATTCAAGATCGCCTCAAATACGACAGCAGTTGTGCCGCCAATGAAGGCGAGACGGCCCGAGGCCATCTCGTACAAGACTGCACCCAGCGAAAAAAGATCGGTGCGAGCGTCAAGCTCCTGCCCCCTTGCCTGCTCAGGAGACATATACGCGACTGTCCCCAAAGCCATTCCTGTGCTCGTCAAATTCTCGTCGCTGGTTAAAGTAGGATCAGCCGGGGTTCCCAGGCCCCCTGCGACTCGGTGGTAGTTAGGCACGAACTTGGCTAAGCCGAAGTCTAAAATCTTGGTTTGTCCGCGCTTGGTGATGAAAATGTTCGCCGGCTTCAGGTCCCGATGAATGATTCCGGTCTCGTGCGCAGCGTCGAGAGCATCTGCGATTTGGATAGCAATATCAAGGATCTGAGGGCTCTCCAGTGGCTTACCCGCGATCACGTGCTTGAGCGTCTGCCCTTCCAGAAGCTCCATTACGATGAAAGGCTGGCCCTCCCACTGGTCAATCTCATGAATCGTGCAGATGTTGGGGTGGTTCAGACCCGAGGCGGAGCGGGCTTCGCGCTGAAAGCGTTCTAAAGCCTGAGGCTCGCTAACTAACCGGGGAGGAAGAAACTTTAAGGCTACACTGCGTCCCAGCCTTAAATCCTGAGCTCGGTAAACGACGCCCATGCCGCCGCCGCCCAGCTTATCTTCAACTCGATAGTGGGAGATGACTTGACCAACCATGGGTCAACCTTAGCGGTAGGTCCGCAATGTTAGGACACGAGCTTCGAACAAGTCAACGCTGGCAGAGTCTCCCCTTGAGCTTCGTGCAGGAAAGCTGGACCCCAAGGTCGCGAATGCGCTCAGACACCTCGGCGCCAGCTATGTGCGCGCTCTTGAAGTCAACGCATGGAGGAGAAATGTGTAGCAAGAAACTCCGAGACGATCTGAGGCTGTTGGCTTAGCGTCTGCTTTGTCACTTCAGCGCACGGAGCCGGGGGTATGGACGAAAAACCGAGCGATGAACCCCATGCACCTCGAGCAGAGATAGAAGCGCTGTTACTGAATTCCGGAAAATTGACTCAAGCGCCTCTAGAGAGGAACTGACGACAATCTTCCAGAACTTGTCGGAACAGGCGCCTCTCCGCTTTGGCCTCAGCGGAACAGAGGCCGTGCTTCCAATTTGCTCTCTTCGATCGCGCTAAACCTTCGCTGTTGCGGAAGACGGTTACCCTTCGTTGCGTATTGTATCGGCGGATAGGCAGGAATGTGCCCCTGTGCCATGACTGCGGGAGAAAGGCTTAAGGGAAGTCCTTCTACATCAGCTATTGCAGCGAACTTGCAACGCTCGAAAATGCATTATTGGCGTTGGAGCCTACCAGCCGAATGGTTCCAACCACCAGCACCAGAATGACTGCCAACATCACCGCATACTCAGCAATATCTTGGCCTTCATCAGACCAAAGTGCATTGATTAGATAGAACATGAAGAACCTCCATGTAGCAAGCGGCACTATCTTGGGAGTTTGAGTGTGTCGCGGAAGAGCGTAACGAAGAGCTACTGAGGCACCAACTGGCCACATGATACTGAGCCGCAAGTCGGCGCGAATCAATAGAACCTAGAGAGGCACTTCCTCATGGAAATTTGCTCATCTTCGTGCCGCTATTCACGGCGAACGGTTCAAGTTTGGAAGATTCCGGCGGCTTTCGTCCCGACGGTGATTCCGTCGAGCCGAGATGAACCTTCGCTTGATCTTGTGCTAAGTCCATGAGAGCGCGAAATTGCCCTTCATCGGAATCTAGAACTTTTCGGATTTGTTCACCGGCTGTCCTCAGTGTTTCATACGCTTGTCGAGCCTCGGACAGCAACGCGGCACAGCGTATAAACTCTTTCGCGCTCTTTGTAAATTTGTCGGAGGCCGTTGCGTATTCTTGGAAGATTGGCGGATAAGAATCCTGCTCATTCTGAATCACTTTCGGTTCAGGACCATCTACACGCGGCTCGTTTGCATGGCTGGAGTCACGAATTGCGTTCATCAACATCTCGGAAATCCGATTCTCGTCCAGATTCGAGCTTGATGTTGCTGGAATACTTGCCCGGTCATCATCCTTTTTCCACATGGGTAACCTCACTGCAAATCTGGATTTGGCGATTCGGGTAGATTTGGCGCGATTATGAACTCGATGCTCGCCAAGAGTCAACGATCCATAGTCAAATTTTCGATAGAGTCACTAGCGGTCGTACTAGCCATCTCCCATTACAACCGGGAGCTTAGAAAATTACCAGCACTCGACACAACAGGCTACCAGGATATTTTCTCAGGCAAGAACTTCTGACCGCTCTCTTCTTTTACTATGCCAAACGGCAGGCCACCTTCTGAGCGGGTCGGCGCGCCTGGCGTAAGCGGCGCCGAGATAGTGCAATCGCTCGCCGAGCACAGTCGCCTTCTTTCGGAAGTTCAGGTATTCCACTTGAATACCGCTCTCGCTGATGTTCCTCGTGACTCCCCTCATATAGTCTGGGACTCCGCTATGCAAGCGACTTGAGCACGAACAGGTAAGCGGACATGTCTTCGTCGATTCTGCAACACTCCTCCGATGCCATGCGAGGGGCAGTCAATCGAATCTCTTGTTTTGTAGGGGAGAAGTTCGAGTGTAAGCGGATGCAGCGGCTTATGACGATTGACCGATTGACCTAGATGATCCCTCGATAGAGCGGTTGGAAGGAGAAGGAGGCAGGAGCAGTAATCCCGCAAAGTCTTCTTGCCGAGGCTCGAAAAGCCCTTTTGAAAATTAGGTTACCGGTAAGGTGACCGATTGATGCAGCCGGTGCTTTCTAAGCGCCGCCGGGTCACCGCCCGTCATGGGCCGACCCGACGCAAAGAAACCTGCGAGAAACAAGCCTCCGTCACGATCACGGAAGAGCGTGGCCGATTCGCGCAGTGGCATTCCTGCGGGGTAGGGATATGCTTCGATTTAGGGAATGGCAGCGCAGTTCATGCGCACATAGGCCTCGACAGAATAAGCGGAGAGCGTGATGCCTGAAGACTCGAACTCTACGGTTGCTTCACTGAAAGAGGGGTCAACGCAGAGTACAGACGACACCCTCACGATTTGCGCCGTCAGCGTTGTTGCTGCGATTCTGACGAATGTGCTGCACGAAGGCGTGGGACACGGGCTGACCGCTCTGTTACGCGGAGCAGACTCCGGACTGCTCACGACAGTAGCGTGGTCGAGTCCGTTCGACTCTCGGCTTGTGGAGGCGGGTGGAACGCTGGCGAATCTGGCGGCTGCTCTACTGTTATGGTTCGTGTTGCGCAACGCCACAAACATTTCGATGACTGTGCGGTACTTCCTGCTCATTGCCTGTGCATTCAATTTATTCACCGGAACTGGGTACTTTTTCTTTTCTGGCGTTACGAATTTCGGAGATTGGGCGGCTGTGGTTTTAGGAATGTCTCCGCATTGGTTCTGGCGGGTGCTGCTAGTGGTTGTGGGAGTGTCGTCATACTACGCCGCCGTGCTCCTTGTCGGGATTGGAATGGGGTCTTACGTGGGCGTACCACAAGACCAACAGCGGCGATTGCGAAAGTTAACCCTTGTGCCCTACCTCTCGGCGGTTCTGTTGGCGTGCGTGGCAGGGCTGCTGAACCCGCTTGGAATACAACTACTGTGGCAGTCCGCCCTACCCGCGACGGCTGGCGGTCAAAGCGGACTGCTATGGTTGCAGTACTACATTCCGCGACGAACCGTTCCCAAGCGAACAACCGAACAAATCGGACGCAGTTACATCTGGGTGGCCATTGCGGTAGTTCTGGCGTTCGTCTATATCATTGTGTTGGGGCGTGGAGTCACTCTGCACCGCTGAGTGCAGTTGTCGGCACATTCTGATTGGTATGCGGAGTGAAGTGTGAGACAACCCACCGTCGCAAGCGTAGAATGTCGGCGGCAAGGAGGTCGAATCATGTCCGATGCCAAGAAAGTGTCTCGTCGCATTTTCGAAGAAGTTTGGAACAATAAAAACGTTGCTGCCATCGATGAACTCATGGCCGCCAACTATGTGCACCATGACGCGCAAAGCCCAAAGTTTTCCGATGGGCGAGAGGGCTACAAACAGCTAGTCACGCATTATCTCAACGCATTCCCTGATTCTCACTTCACAATCGGCGAAGAGATTCAAGAAGGCGATACCGTTGTGACGCGCTAGACAGTGAATGGCACACACAAGGGCGACCTGCCAAACTTACCTGCCACTGGTAAGACTTTTTCTGTCACAGGAATCACCGTGGCTCGATTGAAAGGCGGCAAATTCATTGAAAGCTGGAACAACTGGGACGCACTCGGATTGATGCAGCAGTTGGGAAGCACTTCTGTTGCAGCAGGCCGAGCAGCGTAGGATTTATTCGAGGATGGCTGGCCGGGACTTCCCGGCCAGCGGTTCTTGTCACCTGCTGCTCTGGCTTGTACAAAGACGGCACTAGCGACTTCCCATCGTTTTCCTGATCGCAGGCTAAGTGCGGGCTCTCAGACCGACTACCTGAGGCTTTCGATTCCCCTGCGTCTTTAACTCCGCTCCGTGCTAAAAACATTTGATACTCCTGCCATCCTGAATGGCGGCAATCTGAGGCAGCGTGCCGTCATCCTGAACCGCAACGGGACTGAACATGACTCGGGTTTCAATGCGCTCCAATGCCTTCCGTCGCGCGACCAGTCTTCTACTGTGTCCGAAGGACCTATTCGGCACCCTACCGTCAGAGCGCTTGCGGTACAGATTGGAATGACCATTGCGGACAGAAGCGTAGGCGATCCACTTGCCGTCTGCCGACCACACTGGAGTGGTGTTCTGGACCGGCCCGAAGGTCACCTGGTTTTCACTAGCGAAATGAAAGATTTTTTCGCCTGTTGAAAGGCCGCCAACGCATTCGCTTTTATTGACTTGCCCCCGCATCCCGCCTACCATTACGAGACTTCATGATTGGTCAAACCATCTCGCACTACCGGGTCGTCGAGAAGCTCGGTGGTGGCGGCATGGGTGTTGTCTACAAGGCCGAGGATACGCGACTGCATCGCTTCGTCGCCCTTAAGTTCCTGCCGGACGAAGTGGCACGCGATGCGCAGGTCCTCAGCCGTTTTCAGCGCGAGGCCCAAGCAGCCTCGGCACTCAATCATCCGAACATCTGCACCATTCACGACATTGGCGAGGAGAACGGCCAGGCGTTCATCGCCATGGAGTATCTCGAGGGCATGACCCTGAAACACCGCATCGGGGGGCGGCCGCTTGATCTCGAAGTCCTGCTACCCCTCGCCACTGAAGTGGCCGATGCGCTCGACGCCGCTCATGCCAAAGGCATCGTGCACCGCGACATAAAGCCAGCCAACATTTTCGTAACCGAGCGCGGGCACGCCAAGGTCCTCGACTTCGGATTGGCGAAGGTCGCGGTCGCCGGCACTTCCTCCGGTCAGATGGCATCCGACAACACCCTGACGCGCACGGTGAACGAACAGCAGTTGACTAGTCCCGGAACTGCGCTGGGCACGGTGTGTTACATGTCGCCGGAGCAGGTGCGGGCGAAAGAGTTGGATGCCCGGTCCGATTTGTTCTCGTTTGGAGCGGTGCTGTATGAGATGGCAACTGGAGTGTTGCCCTTTCAGGGAGAGAGTTCGGGCGTCATCTTCAAGGCAATCCTCGATTCGACTCCACCGCCAGCGATTCGGTTTAATCCGTCGCTGCCGCCAAAGCTGGAAGACATCATCAACAAAGCCCTGGAGAAAGATCGCAACTTGCGCTACCAGAGCGCAGCCGAGATGCGCGCCGACCTGCAACGCCTGAAGCGCGACAGCGATTCCGGCCACTCCGGCGTAACCTCAGCTTCCCGCTCTGAACTCTACGCTGGAGATCGCCCGTCTAGCGCCGCCGTTGCCGCCCTGCCGATGCGCCGAGCATGGATGATATGGGGAATTGGCGGTGCCGTCTTCGTCTTAGTTGTGGCGGCCGCTGTCCTTTACTACTTCCAGTCACGCCCTCTGCCACCCCCCAAGGTTTCCGGCTATGTTCCGGTGACGCACGACGGGGTTCCCAAGTTCCTGGTCGGAACCGATGGCTCGCGAATTTATCTCGCGGAATTTGCTAGCGATGGCCTTGTGATGGCGCAGGTTGCGGCAAACGGGGGAGACATAGCACGGGTTGCGCTCCCCACTCCGACAATGACTCCGTTGTCTGTCTCTCCCGACGGCTCAACTCTGTTAGTGGCAGACGAGGTCGGGCAGACAGCATTCCATGGTCCGCTCTGGTCCGTACCTGTGCTGGGCGGCTCTGCGCGGAAGTTGGGTGACATCGATACTCCCTCCGCTGGATTTTCACCGGACGGTCAGACGATTGCCTTCGTTTCCGGCCACGATCTGTTTCTCGCGAAAAGCGATGGCAGTCAGTCTCGCAAACTCGTCTCCCAGTCTGATGCCGTATTTGATCCAGTCTGGTCGCCAGACGCGAAGTCGATTCGCTTCCGCCTCGGCGGAGGATTCAACTCTGTGGGCTCGCTTTGGGAGGTTCGGGCTGACGGAACGAATCCGCATGCGTTGTTGCCCGGTTGGCACAGCACTGCTTCCGAATGCTGTGGCCAATGGACTCCAGACTCGAACTACTTTGTATTTCAATCCGGCTCCAACGTATGGTCGCGGGCGGAAAAAAGGACCTGGTTTGGAAAGGCCATTTCGCAGCCAGTCCAACTGACCTCGGGTCCCTTAGGCTATTTCTCGCCGCTATTGAGCAAGGATGGCAAGAAGCTTTTCGTCGTCGGCGCGCTACAGCACGGCGAACTTTCGCGCTACGACGTGAAGTCCGGACAATTCTCTCCGTTCCTCTCCGGGCTTTCCGCCGACAGTGTCAGATTTTCCAGAGACGGTCAGTGGGTCGCTTACTCCACCTACCCCGGGGCGACTATCTGGAGGAGTAAGCCAGACGGCAGCCAGCGGATTCAACTCAGTTTCCCGCCTATGGCGGCGCTGCTGCCAAGTTGGTCTCCCGACGGCAAGCAGATCGTGTTCTTCGGATTTTCGCCCGGCCAGAACGCAAAGATGTATATGGTGTCCGCAGACGGCGGAACTCCCCGCGAACTCATCGCCGGCGACCCCGAACTGAAATACGATGCTGATTGGTCTGCCGATGGAACCCAAATCGTTTTCGCCAACGGACCAGCGAATCCCAACAGCAGCATCCGTATGCTCGACGTGAAAACGAACCAGCTTTCGAGTCTGCCTGATTCCACCGGACTCTACTCTCCACGCTGGTCGCCCAACGGGCGCTATATCGCCGCCATGAACTCTGATTCGCGCGTGCTGATGCTGTACGACTTCCAGACTCAGAAATGGCAGGAGCTCGCGCGCGTCACCATGGGTTTCCCCAACTGGTCGAAGAATTCAGATTACGTGTACTTCCTGCACGAAGAAAATCAGCCTTCTGTGATGCGGGTCCATCTCACTGACCACAAGGTCGAGCGTATTGCCGATCTGAAGAACTTCCGCCAGGCTGGTTACTTCAACGTCTGGCTCGGTATGGCACCCGACGACTCTCCTCTGCTTCTGCGCGACACTGGCACGCAGGACGTCTACGCTCTGGACTTTGAAGAACCGTAACCAGTTGAAACCAGAATTAGTGGGGGAGTGACGGGTGTGATCTCAGACTGACGCTACCAGGCGCTTACACCAAAAACCCGTGCGACCGGTCTGTCTGACCGTAGCGACATCCTCCGACAACCGGGTATTTTAGTATGCCAAAACCCGTAGCATGGCATCCAACGACGGTGAATGCCGCTCCCGATCAAAATTGCCCTGATGCGAACGTATGGTGATGTGGCACGAAACCACACCCTTCAAATGGCCGCAGCCCTGTCGTACTATTTCGTTTTGTCCCTCTTTCCATCGCTCATCTTCTTATCGGCAGTGGTGGCTTATTTGCCTGTCCCCAACCTTTTTGAGCAAGCATTGAGCATGATGTCTCGGTTCCTACCGCCCGACAGCATGGGCCTCGTTCGCAGGGTTTTGGCCGACGTGATAACTCCGAATCGCGGGACCTTTCTTTCGTTCGGCATTCTGGGTACATCGTGGGCGGCATCCGGTGGATTCGCCGCCGCGATTGAAGCTCTCAACATCGCTTATGACGTTAAAGATGACCGGCCCTTTTGGAAGACGCGCCCTTTGGCGATAGCGTTAGCACTAATCACTGGATTTCTCTTGCTCCTAGCGTTATCGGTCATGATCGTCGGACCCCGATTCGGAGAATGGCTGGCGGCGCGCGTCCATCTTTCACATCTGTTCGTATTGCTGTGGCCGTACATTCATTGGACGATTGCGATTGGATTTACCGTGCTGGCGGTAGAGGCTTTGTACTTCCTCGCTCCGAACGTCAAGCAGCGTTTCTTAGCGACCTTGCCGGGCGCTGTTTTAGCCGTGGGTTGCTGGCTGGGCCTTTCTTATCTGCTGGGCATGTACTTCCGCCATTTCGCAAATTTCAACAAAACCTATGGAACGTTGGGGGCCGCAATCGCCCTGATGACATGGCTGTATTGGACGGGCTTTGCCATGCTCCTGGGAGCAGAGCTGAATGCTGAACTGGCCAAGATCAGCAAAGAGGGCAAAATACAAGAGAAGTGCGAACCTCCATCCATCACCCGGATCGGAATCGCAGCGTAGAAGGAGCGGGCTAGACCGTGGCGCAGCTCAAGCGCCGTCGGGCTAGCTAGCCTTCAGACTGCAATCAAGAAGGGCCACACTGACGAGAGAGCAGTGGGCTTCCGAGACATGGGGACGTTCCGCTGCGATCAGTGTGGTGAGTTGTTCTCCATCGTCCACAATCCGGACAAGTGGGTTGCAGAGCGACAAGCGCACTGGCTCGAAAAAGTTCTTGCCGAAGAGCATGAGCGTGAGAAGAAACATCCCGACGTTGTCGAATTGCCGTAATTTCAGTATCAGGTAGGGGACAATGTATGCCGCCCGACAATTTCAGGTCTCTCCCTTAGCCGGGTGCGGCAGTGCCATGGCGCACACCCGTGGGATTTCGCGTTCCCAAGCCTGTTGCTATATTCATTCGTGAGTAGTCGTTTCGCAAGCGACTCTTGAAAACGGGACTTGCCTCGGGGGAGGGACGGTCCCGTTTTCTTTTTGGCACTTTATTGTTTTTCGTAAACGTCTACGTGTTTCTTCTCTCCGGGCTTGGCTTCGCTGTTGTACATCTCCGTGACCGTGGTAGTCCTGCCATCCCTCGAAACACTCACATGATTTCTCGCAACCACTTTTCCCGCCTTTTTGAATGTCAACGTCAATTCGCGGTCATTGATTCGATGCAGGGACACAGAATCAAAGCCGTCATCACCCGAGCTGGGATAATTCTTACCATCAAACTTTGCGTCAAACCTGACGGTACTAGACTTCCCTTTGTCGTCCATGAAGTCTTGCTCCAGTTTCAAATGCTCGTTATCCGCTTGAACACGCGCCGTACTACTGGTGGCTTCTCCTGCCTTAGGTTTCAGTTTCCATGTACCCGAGAACGGGCTGTCGGATGCAAACATTGACAGGGACAAAGCAGCCAGTATCAACAGCAATCTGAAGTAGCGCACGATTTGCCTCCTGAGTTCAGGGTTGGCCCTTGTATCAAACCTCACGAACGCGAAGAGTGTACACCAGCACGAACCCCAACGATCACGGCTTGCCCATGGACAATGCTCTTCTTTGAGGAGGTGTATAGCGGCGCGGATGCGGTGATGTGATGATCCGTGATGCGTAGGATGGCCACATGGGTACATCGCGAAGTAACGGCCCAACCAACTCTGCTAGGGACAAGTGGGCGGTTCACTGTAGATTTTGGGAATCTGCAATCTCGATCTGCATGGCGAACGTTAGCGCTTAACGTCCTGAATATGCTTGTGCTTGTCTTCACAAACCTTGCATCTCCGTTCTTCAGATTTTCCTCTCTCGATTTTTCTCGGCTTAAGGCATGCAACGTATCGAACTACCTCATGAATAGGAATTGAATATGGGCCTAACGAAGGGCGACAGTTAAAGGAGTGGCCATGATGAATCGGATTTCTCTTATCGATTTTGCTAAGAAACAGGCAATGGAGCCGTTGCTGGAAAAGGAAGTCCAAGTGCGAGCGTATGAACTATACGAACAACACGGGAAGAGACAAGGTTTTGCCCTTCAGGATTGGCTGGAGGCGGAGGGCGAAGTCATGGATCGGTTTTCCAATCACCTGCCCAGTGATAGCTGGATTCCGAACGTTTGGAGTACTAGATGATCAGGGCAGAAAATATCCCCCGCGTCATCGAAACTTCGGCTGTCCGACTTTGACTTCTGCCATGATTGGGCGATGGCCGAGCCAGACTCATATCCCGAGCAGCAGGCAAGCCCTTTCAATTTAAACATTCTTTCCATTCGGAGGTAGGCATGCATACAGCATCTTCTCCATCCCTGAATCGCTGGAGGACTCTATACCAAGCCGCCATTCTGGAAACCAACAAAGAACTTCTCCCTGAGCGAGTCTCAGAAGCGGAAGAAGCGGTAAAAGCCCGTGGACGCACCCGGTTTATGATTTCTTCAAGCAAGCTGGCCACGTCAGTGGTGCTGCGAAGAGGTTTCATCGCCAAATCTTCTTCTTAGCTTTATGCCCAATGGCTTCCCCGAAGTCGTCAAATACAAAGGGGAGGAGTGTGATAAGAAGCAGGGATGCGAGGAGACGATCAGCAGCTGCAAACCGGGATGTTCAGCTACGTGGCGTTGGAAGATCGGATTCCAGCGGATCATCCGCTGCGTGGGGTGAGGAAACTGGTGGATGCGTGATCCGACTCCTTCGTCCCCTACTCAACTCGTGCAACATTAACAGAGCCGCATCGCGCTCTGCCCGACCATCGGCCTGCGTGGTCATCGCCGCCGCGATCAACCCATTCCGGTTCTCCACCCGATTTCCCAGCGCCGGAAATTCCCATCCATGTGCTCTCGACGATGTTTTCGCACCCATCATTCTTCTGCGTCGTCGCGGAACAAGACGGGAAGATCATCGGAAGCAACTGCTTGGATGAGAGGACACTCATTGCTGGCGTGGGACCGATTACGATTGACCCCAGTTCACAAAATCGCAGCGTTGGACGGCAACTGATGCAAGCAGTGATAACACGTGCGCAAGAAAGGAAGTTCGTAGGAGTTCGTCTAGTGCAGGCAGCCTACCACAATCGTTCGCTCTCGTTGTACACGAAGCTCGGCTTTGTTGTGCGCGAGCCACTTGCGTGCATGCAGGGAAGACCGATTCAGAAGACACCGCAAGGCTATAAGGTACGCTCGGCTCAACATAGCGATGTCGTTACCTGCAACGATCTTTGTATGCGAGTCCACGGCCACGACCGCGGGGGCGAACTCAATGACGCAATTCAGCAAGGCACAGCCGTGGTCGCCGAGTCGGAGGGGCGAATCAGAGCCTACGCATCGTCCGTTGCCTTTTTCGGTCATGCAGTTGGTGAAACCAATTGGGACTTGCAAGCACTCATTGCCGCAGCCACGGAGTTTCAGGGTCCGGGAATTCTTGTGCCCACTCGCAACGCGGCACTGTTTCGCTGGTGTCTTGAGAGCGGGCTTCGCGTAGTGCAGCCGATGACGTTGATGACGACGGGGCTTTACAACGAACCCGCTGGCGCGTACCTGCCTTCGATCTTGTTTTAGTGTAGTGCTGAAGGTGTATGGGTATGACCAAGAGAAAACATCTCTCGCCAGAAGGTCTGGAATCGAGCTTGCTGCCCAAGCAGCGCAAAGCCATTATGCGGGATAAGCCTACGAACACTGCGGATAACGGTGTATGGCTCGCCACTATCCAAGAACACCACCAAAGCTTGCGGCGTGAGTTCCCGACCATGCGATTGATGTGCTGCGCGCCTTACTGGCATGGCTCACAAGTTCCTGACCACCGACGCGGCAAGCCGTTCGCAATCACGGAACCGACGTAAGCGTGGCTGATTCCGGCTCTGAAGCAAGCTGAAGCCGAGTACGCGAAGTTGCGATAGTCGGCAGTTGCGGAAAGACCGTGCCACACTGTCATGGAGGTCAAATGGCTAATTTACTTTGCAACTCACCACGTCTGTTGCTGGTAACTTGCTCTGTGTTCATACTACTGAGCTTGTGTTCGCCAAGGGAGATTCCCATGCGGTCTGAGCGGAACGTTCAGTCACGGGAGCACGTGACCCGCAAAACCATTGATAGCTTTAACGAAGCGTTCAATCGGCATGACGCTGAGGCTCTAACGGCGTACTTGACCGAGGATACAGTCTTCGAAGACACCTCACCTGCACCGGATGGAAAACGTATCGAGGGAAAAACCGCCGTGGTCGAATTCTGGCGCGGATGGTTCGCCCGCAATTGCGACGCACGATTTGAGGCAGAGGACGTGATAATCAGCGGAAATCGGGCGACCGTGCTATGGGTTTATCGCAAGATGCGCAACGGTCAGCCGTGGCATCTACGCGGCGTTGACGTTTTTACTGTGCGAGATGGAAAAGTAGCCGCAAAGCTCGCATACGTAAAAGGCTGAGTGGAAGCAGGTTTGGCACTTCGCACACACAAATACCCACTCCTGTTCGGCATCTCTAAAGGCAAGGCGAGGAAGGTTTTGCGATGTCCGCAACCTTTCGGCGTTTCTGGTGAAAGCATAGGCGCCAAGCGAGTTCATCAAGCCGAAGCAAGGCAATGTCACGACCTATGGCCAGGTGCTCGGTAACGCTAAGAGGTTGATGGGGGGACCTCCGATCCTTATTGCTGTGAGCGTGGCGCACTCCTTCTCGTTTTTGTGACGTATTTGTGACGTAAGCGTTCAACCGAATTCACTCAAACCCAACTTTATCAACATCAGCAGAACTCTCTTCCGTGCGGGCGGAAAGTGGTTAAGTGTTTAAATTCAATCGGGTTTGTGGTTGAAGGTCCGGAACTGTTCGACGATTCGTAATCGGCAGGTCAGCGGTTCAAGTCCGCTCGTCGGCTCCATTCTTTCAGAAGCTTAGGGATCACATCGACCGCCGCTGCACATCTGCTGTTCCGCCTGCCAATTTTTTCTTCAGACCATTTGCCTTGAGCGCTCGTTTGTGGTGCGGGAATCCGATAGCATGTCGCCTTGCTTGAAAGAGTGGGGACGGAAACTTGTCCACAATTTCAAAGTTGGTTGTTTTAGCGATTCTGCTGTTCTGTAGCACGGGTGCTCTTGCCCAGACGCAGACCGATCTGGGCCGATTGCGCGAGTCTTTTGCGCATCCGCCCGATGATTCCCGCATCATGATGCGCTGGTGGTGGTTTGGTCCGGCGGTCACTAAACCCGAGATCCAGCGGGAACTCGAACAGATGAAGGCGGCCGGCATCGGCGGAGTGGAAATCGCCACGTTGTACCCTCTTGCGCTCGATGATCCGGCAAGCGGGTTCCGAAATCTGCCGTATCTCTCCGATCCATACATCGAAGCTTTGCATTTCGCCGCCGGGGAAGCGCACCGGCTGGGTCTCCGGCTAGATATAACGTTGGGCAGCGGCTGGCCTTTCGGCGGACCCCAGATCCCGATCACGCGATCTGCCGGCGAAATGCGGGTTGAGAGGGTTGCCATTCCTCGCGGCGCAAAATCTATTCCGCTACCAAACATCACGTCTGGCGAGAAGTTGCTGGCAGCATTCTGGGTGGCAAATTCGCCTGACGCCGGTGATTTTCAGAACGCAAAGCCGATTAGCGGAATCGCGATTGAAAATACCCGTCTCGAAGTTCCGCCTGACGCGGCAGCTGCTCCGGCGGCTATTTTCTTTATCTCCAGCCGCACGGGCATGACAGTGAAGCGCCCCGCGCTCGGCGCCGAAGGCTTTGTCCTCGACCACTACGACGAGCGGGCGATCCAGACACACCTTCACACAGTGGGCGACCGTCTCATGCATGCCTTTGGCGAGCATCCTCCTTACGCCATCTTCAGCGACAGCCTGGAAGACAACGAGTCCGATTGGACACCGGACTTGCTGCAGGAATTTTCCCAGCGGCGCGAATATGACCTGACTCCGCATCTGCTCGCTTTGATCGGCGATGCCGGACCTGACAGCGGGGCAATCCGCCACGATTGGGGCAAGACCCTTACCGAGTTGGCGAATGATAATTATCTGCGGCCGTTGCAACAATGGGCCACGCAACACCACACCTTATTTCGATCGCAAACCTACGGCACTCCCCCGGTGACGCTCTCCAGCAACCGGTACGTCGATCTTCCCGAAGGAGAGGGGAAAGCAACTCTGCAGATGTGGCGGCAATTTTCCGACACGCGATGGGCCGCATCGGCGGGACACTTGTTCGGGAAACCAGTCATCTCATCGGAGATCTGGACGTGGCTGCACTCTCCCGCATTCCGGGCTACGCCCCTGGACATGAAGGCTGAAGCCGATCTGCATTTTCTGCAGGGAATCAATCAGTTGGTGGGCCACGGGTGGCCGTACTCGCCGGAGAACGCAGGCGAGCCGGGATGGCGGATGTACGCCGCTGGTGCCTTCAACGCGCACAACCCCTGGTGGTTCGCCATGCCCGACCTGGCAGCCTATCTGCAACGCGTGAGCTTCGCTTTGCGTCAAGGCCAACCGGCAAACGATGTCGCGCTGCTCTTGCCGAATGATGATGCGTGGGCAAGCTTCACCGTCTCTGTCTCGCCGCAGAAAGGATCCAACACGCGGGAAGAAGGTATCAGCATCGATGAGTCAATGCTAAAACTGCTCCGGCCCCAGGTAATTCCTCAAATTCTGGATGCCGGATTCAATCTCGATTTCATCGACGCCGATGCCATTGGTTCGCAGGGCATCTCTTATCCTGTGCTGGTCTTGCCTGGGGTTGAGCGCCTTCCTGTCGCCACATACAAGAAAATCGAGCGGTACGCGCTGCGCGGCGGCATCGTGATCGCGACACGACGCCTGCCTTCCAGCGCGCCCGGATTCTTGAATGCGGCATCTGAGACGGAAGAAATCCGGCAAATCTCACAGCGCCTGTTCGGCGGCAAGCAGGCTGCAGGTCATTTTGTCCAAGATGAGTCGCAACTCGGAAGCGTGCTCGCGGCTCTCACAAAACCGGATGTCGTCTTTTCCCCACGCACGCCCGAGATCGGTTTCATTCATCGGCGCCTGAGTTTTGGCGATCTCTACTTCATCGCGAACACGAGCAACCGTACACGTACGGTGCACGCCAATTTCCGGCAACATGGAAATTATGCGGAATCGTGGGATCCCTTCACCGGGCAGATTTCGAGACTGAAGAATGCCTCTGACATCGAGCTTCCATTCCAGCCCTATGAATCGCGCTTGATCTTCTTTACGAATGCCAACGAACGGCTGCCACCCTGGTCGCCACCTCAAACAGATTCGGGCACAAGCATCGATCTCTCCCTCCGGTGGAAGGTGACCTTCAATGCTTCGAAACAGGCGATCCACATGTCGCGCCTACACTCCTGGAGCGACGAAGAGAAATTCAAATACTACTCGGGCGAAGTTACCTACGAAAAAACCTTCGAACTCCCCGTTCTAGGGCCTGGATCTAAAGCAGTGTTGGACTTCGGGGAAGGTATGCCTGTGCCAATCCCCGATCCGCTGCCCATGTTCAATATGCGCGCTTACCTGGAAAGTCCCGTGCGAGAGGCGGCCGACGTGTACGTAAACGGCCAGCACGTCGGCGTGGTGTGGCATCCGCCGTACAGCATCGACGTGAAACCGTTTTTGAAACCTGGGCAGAACGATCTGCGCATCGTGGTTGGGAATACGGCCATCAACCAGCTTGCAGGTCAGTCGCTCCCTGATTATCGTCTGCTGAACGACCGCTATGGTCAGCGCTTCGTGCCGCAAGGCATGGACCACCTGCAATCGCTTCCGTCCGGTATCGTCAGTGGTCTCTGCTTGAGATTAACGCCATAGAACTGGCGTTCGACCCGGAGCCCTCGCCTCTTGCAGCGGCGAACTAGAGCGACTCCAGGAGATTGGGCGGGGCACTCAATGCCAAAGAATGGTTTGGCCCCACGGCCTCTCGGAGTAGGACGGAGATCTGCGCCTCAAGCTTCTGGCACGCGCCGGGCACGAAGCCGATGAACCGAAACGGTTGAAAATAACCCATGCCGCCGCGCATGGGAAACATCATTTCCGCTTTGCCTTGCAACAATCCAGCCCCGACTTGAAAGCTCAACAGCGCCTTCGTGCGTTCGTCGATATAGGGCGTCAGTTCCAGCAGTCCACCCGTAGTCGACAGACGATACAGCTTGCCGGCGTGCAGCCGTTTGTTTTCCAGTTGGATCGTAATGGGAACGCTTTCGCGCAAGCTTACCCTCGGGGCGCGGACCGCTCGATACATTGGCGAGAATGGGCTCATAACCAAACCAGAACCAGAAACTGATTAATGCGAAACGTACTGCAGATCACTGCCGGGCACGTGCTCGCTGTGTACGCGATTCGTGCGTTTCATTCCATTCCAGTCGTACTCGTAGGCGACGCCACAACCGAGGCACACCTGGTAGTGATGTCCATTGCTGTCGATGCGCGGCCACGAGAACCGGTGGGTGCAGGTTTGGCGAAGGATCAGTTTCAAGAGCTTCAATGGGTCACTCCCTGGTTGCGGCTCTTCCAGTGGTCGAGCCAGCGCGAGAAAAACGGTTTGTGTTGCCCTTCCAGCAGGCCTTTCAGCGACGAGAGAAGGATGTTCGGTGGTTGGGACTTTGATAAGAAGGTGTCAACCGATTTCAGCTTGTTCGCGGGCAGCGGCCCGTAGGCCGACAATAGCATGATGGGCACTCGCGAGTTGATGCTCTTCATCTTGGCCGCAACCACGTCGCCACGCATGCCTGGCATCTGGTAATCAAGCACGACTGCATCGATGATGCGCGACCGGAACAGCCGCAGCCCGTCATCCCAGCCCGTTGCCTCCAGGACTTCGTAGCCGCTTTGTTCCAGGAATATCTTGCGCCCGATCAGTCCACTCCAGTGGTCGTCGATACACAGAATTGTCGCCTTTGCGCGGGACATACACTCCTCACTCTGGATCGTCTGAGTTGTTCAGCGAAGCGGGTTCGACAGAGAGCTCCGCTTGCTGGACTACGAAGTGGTGGGCAAGTTGATTTTGTATCGGGTCATGTATTACGACAAATTACCAATGGGCACTTGACTGGCAGTTACCCCCTTTGGAGTTTCGAGTTTTACGTTTCGTGTTTCGGGATTCTCGAAACTTGAAACACGAAACTCGAAACTCGAAACTCGAAACCTTGATCCCGGTCAGCAGCGCACATCGCACCGACCTAAGCCTGCAAGTCCCTTCACAAGGGTCTTTGTACTCCTGGACTTATCTCTCTAGCACGTTGGTGCTATACATGGCACGGGTGAGCCATTTACCGGAGGGGACGGCAAAGCTACAGTAGTCCTCGAGCAGCACTTGGGGGAGGGCTGATCAACAGACGCCCAAGACTCAGAAGTGAGTCTGGGGCGTTTTGTTTTGCCCGCAAATATCCCCGTAGCGACACCACCCTATGATGTCCATGTAGAGACAGCCACCGCGGCTGTCTGACCGAGCGAAGCTCGGCAGGTTTTCGAAAGCTCGAACCACTCCCTAGCCCGTCCCCTCGGATTACCCTCAATCCCTTCCTAAGTGATAGATTTATTGGCACCCTTCGTCAGAGACGACTTGAGGATTTCTGCATGTCCACTCCCATTGCACGCCGTGAATTTCTGGCTGGTATGGCCGCCGTGACCGCGGCCCATGCTATTCCCGCGTTCGGAGCTTCAAAGGACTCCAACTCTCCTTTTCGGGTGGCAGTTATTAATGACGAGATCTCGCAGGACTTTGCCCACGTCTGCGAAGTGGCGGCTCGCGATTTCGGCATGCGCTGGATCGAACTTCGCAGCATGTGGAAAAAGAACATCGTCAGCCTCGATGAAAAGGAAGTCGCGGAAGCCCGCCGCATCATCGAGAAGAATCAGCTCAAGGTTACCGATATCGCCAGCCCGCTGTTTAAGGTCGATTGGCCCGGTGCTCCCAAATCGAAGTTCAGCGAGGCAAAAAGTTTCAACGCCGCGTTCGACTGGAAACAGCAGGATGAAGTGCTCGACCGCGCCATCGCGATGGCCAAGGCATTCGACACGGATCGCGTGCGCTGCTTCGATTTCTGGCGCCTCGAGGACCAGGCCCCCTATCGGTCTGCCATGAACGACAAATTGCGGGAAGCGGCTGAGAAGTGTGGCAAGAGTGGACTGATCCTGGTCTTGGAAAACGAGCCGGCCTGCAACACCGCGACCGGAGCCGAGGCGGCAAAGGTTCTCACCGCGGTGCAGGCGCCGGCATTCATGTTGAATTGGGATCCGGGCAACGCTGCCGCGAGTGGCGAAATCCCATATCCCGACGGCTACAAGCTTCTGCCGAAAGACCGCATCGGGCACTGCCATTGCAAAGATGTCGTGAAAAAAGGCAAGCAGTACGACTGGGCACCCATGGGCGGCGGGCTCATCGACTGGGCGGGCCAGTTCCGTGCCTTGAAGCAGGACGGCTACCGCTTCGCCGTAAGTCTGGAGACTCATTGGAACGGCGGAGGCTCTCCGGAGGAGTCCACGCGCAAGAGCTGGGCAGGGATGAAGAAGCTTCTGGAGCAAACAGGAGCGTTGTAACGGGCAATAACACGCAACCCCGGACTGGTCCGGGCCTAAGCAGGGGAGAGGCATGACAGATCAAACGAGACGCACATTCCTGAAGCAGGCGGCGCTAGGCACAGCCGCGGTTTTAGCATATCCATCCGCGCGTGCGCTGGGCGCGAATGATCGCATTCGGGTCGGGATGATCGGTGTTGGCGACCGCGGGAACGATCTTCTCGATCAGATCGTCAAAGTGCCGAATGTCGATCTGGTCGCCATGGCAGATATCTATAGCCGCCGCCGCGATCAGGCGAAGAGCAAAGTTCCCGGTATTCAGACGTTGGACGATTACCGTCGCCTGCTCGAGATGAAAGATATCGATGGCGTGATCGTCGCGAGCCCGCTACACATTCATGCGCGGCATTTCATCGACACGCTAGCGGCCGGCAAAGATCTGTATTCGGAGAAGACAATGACATGGTCCATTCCCGAAGCAGACCGCTGCCTGGCTGCGGCGAAGACGTCGGGCAAGGTGGTCCAGATCGGGCTGCAGCATGAGAGCTCGGGAGCGCTCACCGACGCCCGGCAGTGGATCAAGGATGGCTGGGTAGGGAAGGTGACTCAGGTCGAATCCTACATGGGACGCAACACGCCTCACGGACATGGGCAGTGGGTGCGGCCCGTTCCCTCCGACTGCACCGAGCAGAACGTTGATTGGAAGGCGTTTCTCAACGGGCGCCCCGACCGGCCGTTTGATCCCCACAAACTGATCAACTGGCGCTTGTTCTGGGAATTCTCTGGCGGGAATTGCGCGGAGAATATGGTTCACCAGATTGCCTGGATCATGAGCGCGCTCGACCTGCCCGAGCCCAGCGCAGCCTACATGTCCGGCGGCGTGTTTTCGGAGAAGGATGGACGCGAGGTCCCCGACACCATCGTGGTCACGCTCGAGTTCCCGCGAGACACGGTGGTCACGTGGCAATCGACCTTCAGCAACAAGCATTACGGACTGGGCGACCGCATTCTGGGAAGCGACGGAACGCTGGAGCACCACTTCGAAGAGCCGCTCGAATACTGGCCGGAGAAGGTGAACCGTCCAAGTGGGGAGTCGACGAAAGGGCAGAGTCCGAACCAGGATCACATGAAGAACTGGATCGACTGCATCCGCAGCCGGGGTACGCCGAACGCGCCGGTGGAACTGGGTTACCGCTCGGCCCTGGCCGTTCACATGGCCAACCTGTCCTACAGGCACAAGAAACGAATGACTCTGGAAGAAGCGAAATCGGTGCAGCCGGAGTATTCATGATCGGAGCCGTCGACATCGGCGGGACCAAAATTGCCGTTGGCATGGTGGATGATAAGGGCAAGGTGCTCTCCCGCATGGACTCGCCCACGGACCCGAACCGGTATTCGGATGGCATCGAACTAATCGCCCACATGTTGCGCAGGACTGCGCAGAGGGCAGGGGGGCAAATTACAGGGATCGGCATCGGGTCGACAGGGCCAGTCGATCCCATGCGAGGTGAGTTTGGGGATGTCGACTTCCTCCCGGGGTGGAGAGGGAAGAGTCCGGTCAAAGATCTCGGGCAGGTTTTCAGTGTCCAGGTTGCGCTCGAAAACGATGCCGATGCCGCAGCGCTCGCCGAAGCCGGATGGGGCGCGGGACGCAATCGCACGCGCCTGATCTATGTGACGGTCGGAACTGGGATCGGCGGCGGCATCGTTCTGGACGGCAAGCTCTATCGTGGCGTGGATGGCGCGCACCCTGAGATCGGGCATCACGTCATCGATCCGGCGGGACCGCAATGTACCTGCGGGTTCCGCGGCTGCTGGGAATCGCTCGCCGCAGGGCCGGCTATGGTCGGCTGGCTGCAACACAACGCCCCGCCGGGCTACCAGCACCGCGACGGAACCACGGCAAAACGCATCTGTGAACTGGCGCGCGAAGCCGATAAGGTCGCGGTACAGGCCGTGGAGACCGAGGCCTACTATCTAGGACTGGGGCTCGCGAATCTGATCAACCTGTTCACCCCGGACGCGATCGTGCTTAGCGGAAGTGTTATGAAAAGTGCTGACCTGCTGATGGGCCGCATGCGCGACGTGATCCGTAAAGGATGCCGATTCGTGCCCGCAGAAAAAACGGAGTTGGCGCTAGCATCCCTCGGCGACGACACAAACCTGATTGGCGCTGCGCGGGTGTGGCACTACCGCTTCGGCAGTTAAGAGCGTATCGATTTACGCGCGCTTGAAAACCAGCTTCAGCCCGTCGGATTGCAGAATACGCTTGATCTGGCTTCGCGCATGGACGGCCCAGGGGCCAGATGTATCAAGCCGGATGTAGGCTTGCCAGTGCTTGAGGGCTTTGCGGGGCTCCCGCAACTTCTCATAAGCGAGTGCGAGATTGTAATGTGCGTCGGCGTAGGTGGGAGCCAACTGGATCGCGACCTTGTAAGTCTGCACCGCTTCCTGCACGCGTCCCGTTTCGTCGAGGACATTGCCCAGGTCGAAATAGGCGAGAGCGTAACGGGCATCGGATTCGATGGCACTGCGGTAGTGCTTTTCCGCATGGCCGAATTCCTGGCGGTTGTAGTACAGCGTGCCCAGATTGATATGCGCCGCGGCGTGCGTGGGCTCAAGTTCCAAGACCTTGTGGTATGCCGCCATGGCTTCGGGTTGCGTGCTGGGATTCTCTTCCAGGGCAATGCCACGGGCGAACAGAACCGATATTTCGTGCTCGTGCGGAGTAGGTTCGGACCGCGGAACGGGAGTGGTAGTCACAACCTTCTCGCGCTCGGAAAAGTCCATCAGAAACTGTCCGGCGATCGGTTCCAGGAGCTTGCCTTGGTGCCGGAAAGCTACACGATTTTTTGTCGTCGACCAGGTTCCCGCTTCCAGCAGAGGCTTTTCAATTCCGGCTGCCTGCTTGCGCATGGCCTCCAGCGACTCCCGGATTACATTGGGGCGAACGCTCATCGCGCAGAGGTCGCGTATTTTCTTGATTTCCAGCAGGTCGGAGAAGCTGTAGCTCTCGTTGGGAGCGATCAGTCCGCTCCGCTCCCAGTTGGCTAACTGGCGCGGTGTGACGTGAAGAATCCTCAATAAATCAATTCGACTGTACACAGGACACAAGACCCTGACGAGTAGGGCATTTGCGCTCATTATCTTCAACTTGGGCGCACAACGCAACTAGGATCGCTGTGCAAGTCTGTGGAGAACCAGGTTGATTTACATGCAGCGAAAATGGTGCAACGGGCAATTCAGATGTAGGGACAGCCGCGATCGGCTGTCCGGTCGAGCGAAACTCGGCAGTTTCAACCCATCGATAACCGAAGTATCGCGGTCTTCGCTACCTTCACACCGCAACCGCCGCCGATTGATACTCCTCGTACGTACCCTTGAAGTCGGTAATCTTGTGATCGCTTTCGAAGTGCCAGATGCGCGTTGCGACTTCGTCGATCAAATCGTGGTCGTGCGTGACCAGCAGGACCGTGCCTTGATAGCGCTGCAGCGCGATATTCAGCGCGTTAATCGATTCCAGGTCGAGGTGGTTTGTGGGCTCGTCGAGCACCAGAACATTCGGCTTTTGCAGCATGAGCTTGCAGAAGAGCAGGCGCGCGGCTTCTCCGCCGGAGAGCACATTGGTGCTCTTGGTGGCCTCGTCCCGGGCGAATAGCATCTGTCCGAGAATGCCGCGCAGCTCTTCGGTGACCGCCGACGGGTCCCACTGATGCAGCCATTCAATAGCGGTCGTGCCAGTTTCGATGAGACTGCGATGATCCTGGGCGAAGTAGCCGATGGAAGCTTCGTGTCCCCAGATGACTTTGCCGGCGTCAACGAAGGGGCCGTCGTAGCCGCTGGTTTTGCGCAATTCGGCTTCCGGCGTGGTCGGCGAATTCGCCAGCAGCGCATTCAGCAGCGTAGTCTTTCCCGCGCCGTTACGTCCCATGAGAGCGATCTTCTCGCCGCGGGTGATGCTGGCGGTAAAGTCGCGCATCACGCGGTTCTCATCATACGATTTGCTGAGCTGCTCGATTTCCAGAATGTGTTTGCCCGAAGGGCGCTTCTGCTCAAACTTGATGAAGGGGCGCTGAATGTTCGACCGGGCAAGTTCAGTCACCTGCAGGCGCTCGACTTCTTTGCGCCGCGATTGCACCTGGCTGGAACGGGTTCCGGCGGCGAATCGTGCGATGAACTCGTTCAACTGCGCAATCTTTTTTTCGCGCTGCGCGTTCTGAGATTCGATCTGCGAGCGCACCTGGGTCTTGGCGACGACCATATCGTCGTACGTGCCGGTGTAAGTGATGATGGTTTCGTAGTCGATATCGGCAATGTGGGTACAGATGCTGTTCAGGAAGTGGCGGTCGTGCGAGATAGCGATGACTACGCCGTCGTAGGTATTAAGGAAGCCCTGCAGCCAGTGGATCGAGTCCAAGTCGAGGTGGTTCGTAGGCTCGTCGAGCAGAAGAGCTTGAGGATGTCCGAAGAGAGCCTGCGCCAGCAGCACGCGGACCTTCTGTCCGCCCTGCAGTTCGCCCATCTTGCGCGTGTGCAGGTCTTCGGTGATGTCGAGGCCCTGTAGAAGGATCGCGGCATCGCTCTCGGCGGTGTAGCCATCTTCTTCGCCCACGATCCCTTCGAGTTCGCCAAGCTTCATGCCATCTTCGTCGGTCATGTCGTGCTTGGCGTAGATGGCATCACGCTCCTGCAGCGCAGCCCAGAGGCGCTTGTTGCCCATGATCACGGTGTCGAGCACGGTAAAGGCATCAAAGGCGAACTGGTCCTGGCTGAGCACGCCGAGCTTGCGCGGCCGGACGACCGTGCCCTTCTGCGGGTCCAACTCGCCGCTGAGCAGCTTCATAAACGTGGATTTCCCGGCGCCGTTCGGCCCGGTCAAACCGTACCGCTTCCCCGGTGTGAACGCGGTGGAAACTTCTTCAAACAAAATTTTCGCGCCGTAGCGCATCGACACATTACTGACTGAAAGCATAGTTGCGGGCTTCTTTTCTGCTGGCTTCTTCTGAATTGCTTCAGGAACGGCGGGGATTTCCGCCAAGATGGTGCGCAGCTGCTGATATTAGGATATCACGGCGCTTATGCCGCTATGTCCGCAGTTATTCGTCGAGAGCCGCCGGCTCGACGGGATTTCCGCGCAGTTCCTCGACGTCAAGCTTGATCCCTGAACCCTCCATGACTGAGCCATTGGAGCCGTCCTTGAGTGATATCACTCAAGGACAATCGCCACACTCACTTCGCTTGCGCCTGGCCGGCTGCCTGCACCAGTTGCTCGATGGGAGCAGTCACCTGCAGCAGCAATCCGGCGACGGGCTTTCTGGCTAGCTCGGTCACCGCGATCTGCTGCGCTTTCCACAACTCCGGTTCAGGTTGGCCTTTGTCGAGATAATCAAGCGCTTGCAGCCCAGCGGCGGCAACCATGGCCAGATTTTGCGAGACAGGCATGTCCTCCTGCAGAAGCGACGATTGGCGGAGCAAGGGCTCGAGCTTGGCATCGTTGTCTCGCCACAGTGTGAGCCAGTTTCGAATCCTGGCTTCCGCGGCTTGATCTTTGTATCCACTCTGGCTGAATTGCTGCACCAGAGCGCCGAACTCGCGTGCCGTATCGCTTTCGGGATACGCAGCGTCGATCAATCGAGTGAGGGGGGCGTGGAAATCGATGGGGCCTTTCGAGTCATCCCAGCGGTTATAGTCCTTCACCGGTTCGACCACATCCGCGAGTACGCGGAGAGCAGTAGTATCGGAAGTGCCTGCCATGCGCTGCAACATCCGGTCGCGAGTTGAATATTGCGTTAGACCTAGTGCTTCAAGCTCAAGACCGACAACATGCATACGCGCGTACATCGAGTTCACGTCCGTCACGTTTTGCGGAGACCAGAGCCTTTCAGCAATGGCCGCATTGCGTGGCCAAATGTGGGAATCGATATTCTCAGGCGTCACCCATTCGGCCCATTGGGCGGATTCGCCTCCCAGGATCAACGCTTTCTGTTCGGGGGTGAGATTCGCGGCGGCGCCACTCATTGGGTCGACCGCATAGTGACGCGCCGCTGGCCACATGAGATCGACGTAGTAGCCGTAGGATAGGAGGCCACGGTAGCCCTGTTCTGCAGCCTTGGCTAACGACTCCTGGCCGCGCCATGACTGCACCACGATATCCTTCGGCAGATCGGGGTGAAAAATTTCATCCCAGCCCACCATGGTCTTATGATGCTTCGCCAGAATCTTCTCCAGGCGCTGGTTGTAATACACATGTAAGTCCTGGTTTGTTTTCATTCCATGCGCTTGTTTGAACGCCTGAATCTTGGGATTGGAATCCCAGTACTTTGCATCGACCTCGTCGCCGCCGATGTGGAAAAATTGGTCAGGAAACAGCTTTCCCATCTCCTCGACGAACTTGTCCATGAATTTGTAAGTATCTTCGCGGGTCGGATCTGTGACCGACTGATTCCCGTTTTCGTTCTCGACCGTGAACGGCCCTGGATTGCTGGCCAGTTCGGGATAGCCCACGAACCACGAGCGGCTGTGGCCGGGCGTATCAAACTCTGGAATGATACGGATGCCGCGATCGTGCGCGTAGGCGATCAGGTCACGGATTTCTTCCTGTGTGTAGAACTTGCCTTCCGAACCCATGCCTGTGAGCTTGGGGAACTTCTTGATTTCGGCGCGGAAGCCCTGATCGTCAGAAAGATGCCAGTGGAGGACGTTCATCTTGACGGCAGCCATGCCGTCGAGATTGCGCTTGAGCACGTCGATGGGGATGAAGTGACGGCTGACGTCAATGAGCAAGCCGCGCCAGGGGAAGCGAGGCTGATCTTTGATGGTCACGGCCGGAACGGCGAAACCATTCGGACCGATTTGCACCAATTGCAGAAAGGTCTGGAGTCCATGCAGAGCGCCGAGCGGCGTCGGAGCGGTGATCTTTGCGCCAGATGCCATTACGGTGAGTTCGTAAGATTCATCTTCCCCGAGCTTTTGAATGGCTTCGCGCCCGTGATCGGCGTGAACTTCGAGCGTCGGACTGCCCGAGGTATTGGCGCGGAAGGGAATGCCGGTGATCTGCGACAGTTGCTTGCTAAACCGCTGCGCACCGCTGTCCATGGAAGCATCGTGCGTCCCGGTCACCGCAACTGAAAACGAAGGGGTGATCTGCAGTTCGCCTGTGTCTTGCTGCACGCTGGACGGCATGGGCATGAGGTTGAGTTGGGGTTGCGATTGAGCCGAGGATAAAACCGAGATGAAGAGTACAGCCGACAACGACAGTAGAGTTCTCATAAGTGCGCTCGTTAACCTAAGCTTGATCTCGACCAATTTCGTCCGAATCAATGTCCTGCGCCCAGTTCGCGCACGATGCTGCCGACGAACTGCTTGGCATCTCCGAATAGCATGAGGTTGTTGTTCATGTAATAGAGCGGGTTGTCGATCCCCGCGAATCCCGGATTCATGCTGCGTTTGATCACCATCACGGTATGAGCTTTGTCGACATCGAGGATTGGCATGCCGAAGATGGGGCTCGATTGATCGCTGCGGGCCGCAGGATTGGTGACGTCATTGGCGCCAATTACTAGGGCCACGTCCGTCTGCGGGAAGTCACCATTGATCTCGTCCATCTCGATGAGGCGATCATAGGGAATGTCGGCTTCCGCGAGCAGCACGTTCATATGCCCAGGCATGCGTCCCGCGACCGGGTGGATTGCGAAGCGGACATCGATCCCCTTCTTCGTAAGTACGTCGTAAAGCTCGCGGACTTTATGCTGCGCCTGGGCGACGGCCATTCCGTATCCCGGGACGATTACCACTTTGTTCGCCGCGGACAAAATGGAGGCTGCTTCTTCGGGATTCGCGCTACGCACCACTCGTTCTTCCTTGACCCCGCCGGCCGAGGTCTGCACCTGCCCGAACGCTCCGAACATCACGTTCGTGAAAGAGCGATTCATGGCCTTGCACATGATCACCGAGAGAATGAAACCGGAAGATCCATCGAGAGCGCCCGCCACGACCAGCACCTTGCTGTTCAGAACAAATCCCAACAAGGCCGCTGAAAAGCCCGCATACGAATTCAACAGCGAGATCACGGTCGGCATATCAGCGCCGCCGATCGGCGTGACCAGCAGCACGCCAAAGATCAAGGCGACGATAACCATGATAGGAAACAGCCATGTGTTCGCCGGATTCACCACGAGCGCGACCGCCAACGCGAGTGCCGCTCCCAGTACCGAAAGGCTGACGATATTTTGCCCGCGGTAGACGATGGGCCGTTGCGGCAAAATTTCCTGCAGCTTTCCGGCCGCGATGAGACTACCGGTAAACGTCAGCGATCCGATGATCACTTCCAGCCCGATCTCACCCATCTGGAAACGCGTGACTGGCGCCGTGCCTACGTAGTACTCGGCAATGCCAATCAGGGCCGCGGAAAGCGCGCCAAGCGCATGGCTCAATGCCGTTCGTTGCGGCACCGCGGTCATGTGCACCAGGCCAAGCGGGACACCGATACCAGCGCCAATGATCAGAGGAATCAGTACCCACTTATACTGCGCCACCTCGGGGTTGTAGAGCGTGGCGAGGACCGCAAGTGCAGCTCCAATTTCTCCGCAGAGTACCCCCATGCGCGCGGTCGTGGGCGAACTCAGAAAACGGAGGGAAAGAACGAAAAGAATAACCGCGGCGATGTACGCGAAATCGAGATACTGCTGCAGGGCCAGTCCGCTCATGATTGTTTCGACCTGCCGGACTTGAACATGCGCAGCATGCGGTCTGTAATCACGAATCCGCCCACCATGTTGCTGAACGAAGCCGCCACTGCAATCGCACCCAAGACGGTGGTCAAAGTGGTTTCATGCCGCCCGGCAATGATGATGGCTGCCACCACGACGATGGCATCGAGGGCATTGGTCAGCGACATCAGGGGCGTGTGCAATAGAGGAGAAACACGCCGGATGACTTCAAATCCTACGAAGCCGGCCAGGATAAAGACGTATAAATTGGAAATGAAATCCGCTGGCATCATCGCTCCTTTGCTTGCCTTCAGTCTCCGCTCGCTGCCGCGGGCAGCTTGAAAAATTCTCGCACCCGCGCGTTGATTATCTCCCCGCCACTCGTGATCATGGTTTCGCGAATGATCTCGTCCTGCATGTTCAACTGCGGCTTCCCGTCTTTAACCATGTAGGTAAGGAAGGTCATCAGGTTGCGCGCATACATCTGGCTGGCATGGTAAGGAACGCTGCTGGCCAGGTTAATCGCTCCAATAATGGAAATACCCTTGACCTTGACGGTTTCTCCCATGCATGTGAGTTCGCAGTTTCCGCCACGCTCGGCCGCTAGGTCGACAATGACCGAACCCGGGGCCATGCCCTTGACCATATCGGCTGTAATCAGTACCGGCGACTTCTTGCCCGGAATCACGGCTGCAGTGATGACGATGTCACTTTCCGCGACAACTTTGGTCAGCAGTTCGCGCTGTCGGGCATAAAAAGTCTCATCCTGCGCGGTGCCATACCCACGGGCGTCCTGCGCATTCTGCGCTTCGATCGGAAGTTCGATGAATCGTCCGCCCAGGCTCTGCACCTGCTCTTTGGCAGCCGGCCGCATGTCGTAGGCAGAGGCCACTGCACCCAGCCGACGAGCCGTAGAAATCGCCTGCAGCCCGGCGACACCTGCACCGATCACAAAAACGCGCGCTGGAGTAATCGTGCCCGCGGCGGTGGTCATCATGGGAAAGACACGCGGCGAGGTCTCCGCGGCAAGCAGCACCGCTTTGTAGCCGCAAATCGTTGCCATGGAAGAGAGCGCGTCCATGCTCTGTGCGCGGGTCGTGCGCGGCATGAGTTCTACGGAAAATGCCGTCACTCCCGCCTTGGCGATCTGCTGGAGCGTCTCTACACCGCCAAACGGCCGCAGGAACCCGATCAGCGCCTGCCCCGACTTGTACAGCGGCAGATCATCCTTGCCATTGACGTCATTCGACCCATAGCAGAGCACCTGCAGAACTGCATCTGCGCTGCGGAACACGGTCGCGCGGTCGGGAACGATCTTTGCTCCCTTCTCCACATAGGCAGCATCGGGGTAGCCCGCCTGCTCGCCCGCCCCAGTCTCTATGATCACTTCCATTCCCGCTTTGGTGACATTGGGGATGACTGCCGGGACCAGTGCAACTCTAAGTTCTCCCGGATATGTTTCCTTCGGAACTCCGACGATCACGCTCTCGTCCTTTCCGTGCCGCGAGGCAGGTCTTGCGGGTTCTCCAGCCGGGCAGTGAATCCTTTCACGCGCCGCCTGGCACTTCTGTGACATTAATCACTGCTGGCGCAGGCAAACAGAAAACAGTAACAGATCGGGAGGATGAACCGGAAGTGCCCCATCGGTCCACTGCGGATGGAAGTGCTACCATTACTCGTCAGCCACTCCCGCGACGAAGGTGCGTTTATGCCTGAGACTCTGCAAGCCGCCCAGCCCACCCCTCTGACCACCCTGACCGAAGACGAAATTCTTTTCCGCGACAACATTCGACAGTTCGCGGACGAGAAGATCCGTCCGCACGTCAAGGAAATGGACGAGAAAGGCGTGTTCGAGAAAGAGCTCATTCACGACTTCTTCCAGCTCGGTCTCATGGGCATCGAGATTCCGGAACAGTATGGCGGAAGTGGCGGGAAGTTCTTCGAGGCCATCCTGGCGGTTGAGGAATGTTCGCGTGTGGATGCGTCGTCCGGCGTCATCGTGGACGTGCAGAATACGCTGGTCAACAACGCCCTGCTGCGCTGGGGGAATGACGAGCAGAAGAAGCGCTACTTGCCCAGAATGGCAAGTGAAATCGTCGGCGCCTACGCATTGAGCGAGGCGGGCTCCGGTTCTGATGCCTTTGCCCTGCAGACGCGGGCTTCGCTGAAGGGATCCGAATACGTTCTCAACGGGCGCAAGTTGTGGATCACGAATGGGAAGGAAGCGGGATTGTTCGTGCTTTTTGCCACGCTCGATCCCAGCGCCGGCTACAAAGGCATTACTGCCTTTCTCATTGAGAAAGATTTTCCAGGATTTGCGGTCGGCAAAAAGGAGGACAAACTCGGTATCCGGGCGTCCTCCACCTGCGAACTGATTCTCGAAGACTGCCGGGTGCCCAAAGAAAACGTACTGGGCGAGCCGGGCAAGGGATACAAGATCGCGATTGAAACGCTGAATGAAGGCCGCATTGGCATTGGCGCCCAGATGGTGGGATTGGCGCGCGGAGCTTGGGAATTCGCCTGCAAGTATGCTCTGGAACGCAAGCAGTTCGGCAAGGCGATCGCGGAGAATCAGGGCATCCAGTTCCAGATTGCGCAGATGGCGACCGAACTAGAAGCGGCGCGCCTGATGGTTTACAACTGCGCCCGAATGAAAGATGCGGGGGTGAATTTCGTGAAAGAAGCGGCCATGACCAAGCTCTTCGCATCGCAAGTCGCCGAACGAGTAACTTCGCTGGCCATCGAAATCTACGGCGGCTACGGCTTCACCAAAGACTACCCCGTCGAGAAATACTGGCGCGACGCCAAGATCGGCAAGATCTACGAGGGCACGTCAAACATGCAGCTGGCTACTATCGCCAAGCTGGTGCTGGGCAAGTAGTGCCCGGCTTTTTGAATGGGTGAACATATCTGGCGCGCGATTTCGGTAGAGATGTTGCTTGCAACGTCTCTTCCCGCCACGGTTGGTTGCGGGTAACTGCGGTAACCAACATCCAGACCTGAGAGAGCACACCTCGCTCTAACTCCCGATGGCGCAAATGAAGCGTTCTCATAATGTGCAGCGAGTTGCACTTTGGAACGACTCTGCACGGGGCTGAATTGATATGTAAGTGCCTCTCCGTCATACATTTACGCTCGTGGGACAAATTGGCGCACAGGGTGCATTTGTAAAGTTGCCTGCTGGCCGAGGCAAATGACCGGAGCGCTCCTTGACGACCCTATTTGGGACCATTGAATCCGCGGAAGCACCGCTGATTGAGGCCGCCGCCCGCAAGAAAAATGGGTGGCTGCCGCTTCTGACTGTTCTGTTCCTGATCTCCTATGCCCTGATGACCATGCTGATTGTGGAACAGGGTCAGACCATCGAGTCCCAACGCGCCCTGATCCGTGAGTTGTTACGCGACAGCAAAGAACTTTCCACAGCTAAGGCGAACGCCAACCAACAAAAAACTGCGCAAGCGCCCCTAACCGCCAGACCGCAGCAGGCCATACCGCAAAACCCGTCGACCCAGGCACCAAACACCAAGACCCCGTCTTCCCAGGCAGGTTCGCAGTTGAGTGTGCACGATCGGGCAGCACAGCAGAAGCCGTTCCACATGCCACCAAAGCTCGCATCCGATGTAGGGGACAATTCACGCGTGCTGGTTACTATTTAGGCCGATCGAGCAGGCAAAGACCTGCCGATTCGCAAGCTTCACCAGTAAATGTTTTGGCCAGTAAGGTAGGAAGTTAAGACCCAGGTGGAAACCATGAAGCTTCTGACCCTAGCACTGTTGTTGAGTCTGCCGTCCGGCTGGTTAGGTCCCAGGAAACCGGTGGCGCAGCCCACAAGCCAATTGTCCAAGCACTCGCACGGGGGTCGATGGTACTTCGCAGCCAGTGGTCACGCCATCTACTGCTACGGCCCGGTGATGACGGTTCCGCAAGCCAATGGAGACCTGCAGCGCGTCGCGACCTTGTGCCGGGATGGCAGCCCCGTGGTTCCGTTGAAAGATTAGTGCTGAGCGGAAATACAAAGGGGCACGGCCTTGGCCGTGCCCTTTTGCTGTTGAGCCAATGTTCGCGTCGGGAACGATCGGCATCAACCGTGCTTGATGAATGTGCCTTCCTGGAGTTCAGCCATCGCCTGCTTCAGTTCGCCGGGGTAATTCATGACGATGGGACCGTACCAAGCTACTGGCTCTTCCAAGGGCTTACCTGAGACCAGCAGAAAGCGAATACCCTCCGGTCCAGCCTGCACGGCGATTTCATCGCCGCGATCAAACAGCACCAAAGAGTGATTCCGCGCGTCATACGCGGGTGCTGCTTCGGGTTTCGCGGTATGCTCCGTCAGCACAGCGCGCGGCTCCGATGCATCGCGGAACGTCCCCGATCCAGCGAACACGTACGCGAACGCATTTCGGCTTACGTCAATCTTGATGCGTTTGCGCTGGCCGGGCGCCACCGAAATATCCACGTATGCCGGATCCGCAGCGACCCCTTCCACCGGCCCCCGCTTTCCCCAAAACTCCCCGCAGATAATCCGAGCTTTGGTGCCATCGTCTTCGGTGACTTCCGGGATGGCGCTGGATGGAATGTCCTGGTAGCGCGGGTTGGTCATCTTCAACGATGCAGGCAGGTTCGCCCACAGCTGAAAGCCATGCATTCGCCCGCGCTCGTCGCCACGAGGCATCTCCTGGTGAAGGATGCCGCTTCCTGCCGTCATCCACTGCACGTCCCCGGCGGTCATCTTTCCCGTGTTGCCCAGACTGTCGCCGTGCTCGACCGATCCCGCGAGCACGTAGGTGATGGTCTCAATCCCGCGATGCGGATGCCAGGGAAAGCCGGCAAGGTAGTCCTCCGGGCGCTCGTTGCGAAAATCGTCGAGCAGCAGGAACGGATCGAACTCCTTGGTCTTGCCGAAGCCGAAGGCTCGCTGCAGTTTGACGCCAGCTCCTTCCATGGTGGGCTGGGTCTCCAGAATCTGTTTTACCGGTCGGAGTGACATGGAATACCTCTCTCTGATTTCTTCGTAGTTTTCTTGATGGTGAACCGTCGGCTGGACTTTCGATGCCCAGCCGGCAGCCTCTGATTCAGGCCTTGATGAATTGCACGTCGAGGGTGATGGTGACTTCATCACCGACCAGGATGCCGCCCGTTTCCAGCGCCGCGTTCCAGGTGAGCCCGTAGTCCTTGCGGTTGATCTTTGTGGTTGCAGAGACGCCGATGCGGGTGTTACCCCAAGGGTCCTTGCCCGGTGCGGTTGGTCCTTCCACCGCGAACTTGACCGTGCGAGTGACACCATGAATGCTCAATTCGCCTTCCACTTCCAGTTCGCCATCACCCTTGCGCCTGATTGCTGCCGATTTAAAGCTGAGGGTAGGGAACTTCTCCGCATCGAAGAAGTCGGTACTCTTCAGGTGCGCATCCCGCTGTGCGTCGCCTGTGTTGATGGACCCTGCGTCGATGCTAGCTTCGATTTTCGAGTTGATCACTTCGTCTTCATCCAAGCGCAAGCTTCCGGACACTCCGGTGAACTGGCCTTTCACGTTTGAGATCATCATGTGCTTGACTTTGAACTCGGCGACGGAATGCGCCGCGTCGATATTCCAGGTACTGACAGCGGTCTGTGGGGCGGTGAGTGTGGTCATTTGTATTTTCCTTTCCGAAACAATTAGATTCGTGGAAACAAAATTCGTTGCAACAACTATAGGATGCAAAAAAAACTACGTTGCGGTCCGGGCGGCACGCAGCAAGTCGCAAAGAGCTTTCAGGCGCTCCCGCCCGAGGTGGCCCAGCTGCTCGCGATGGGCATTCTGCACTGGTTCGTCGAGCCGTGACAGCAATTTCAACCCTTCCAGCGTGATACGGGTTAGGACCGTCCGGCGGTCCTTCGCCTCCCTACAACGAGAAATTAGGCTTCTCTTCTCCAAGCGGTCCAGCAGCCGTGTGATGTCGGGATCGCGCGTAATCATGCGGTTGCCGATCTCGCCGCAGGGCAGTCCCTCCGGCGCTCCCCGCAGGATCCGCAGTACGTTGTACTGGGTTTCCGAGAGTTCTTCCGCCTTCAGTACTGGCACTAGTCGTCGATTCAGCTGATCGCTGGTCCGGACCAGTTCCAGGAAGGCGAGTTCCTCCGGACATGCCGCTCGTGGCTTGCTCACCGGCTTGGAGGGGGACGTCATCTGCTATAACAATAGTCGTTACAACAATCATTGTCAAGTGCACGAAAATCGTTTGCCGAAGACCTGCATACGTAGCCCATGTGCGATTCTGGATCATGCCTGAACTTCCCGAAGTAGAAACCATTGCCCGCGGCCTCGCCAAGCGCGTGACCGGAGACCTCATCGAATCCGTGTGGCTGGGGCAGAAAAGAGAACCGCTCAAATCGCCCGCCGCGCAAATCGTAAAAGCTCTTGAGGGCAGCCGCATCTCTTCCGTGCGGCGCATGGGCAAGCACATTGTTTTTGATCTGCACCCCGAGGATGCTGCGCCCGGGCCGTCACTGGCGGGGTCAAAAATTCGGCGCGACACTGCCCGAGCGGGGAAGGCGGCAGTAGGTGCCGGGGCCGCACCGCACGTCCAATGGATCGTTCACTTGGGGATGACCGGGAGCCTGCGGGTCTGCGACGCAGAGACTGAGATTGCCAAACACACGCACGCCATTCTGAAGCTGGGATCGGGGCGCGAATTACGGTTCGTGGATCCGCGCCGCTTCGGGCGTCTCAGCGTGGCCACCGCATTCGATGCCGCGGGCCTGGAACCGCTTGAAGTCGATGTCGCCCGTTTCGTCACCCTCTTCCGCGGGCGCAAAACTCCGATCAAAAGCGCACTGCTTAATCAAAAGCTCCTGCGCGGAGTGGGGAACATCTATGCTGATGAATCGTTATTCCGCGCCGGCATTCGGCCGCGCCGGCGCGCTTCTACGGTCACGTGCGATCAGCTAGAAAAATTGTACGCGGGGCTACAGCAAGTGCTCAGTGAAGCGATTGCACTCGGGGGATCGTCGATTTCGGATTATGTGGATGCCGATGGAGAAGAAGGCTTCTTCCAGTTGCTGCATCGGGTTTACGGACGCGAAGGCGAGCCCTGCCTAGTCTGCAAAACTCCAATCAAGCGCGTCGTGATTGCGGGGCGCAGCAGCCACTACTGCCCCAGATGCCAGAAGTAAGGTGCTGCCTAATCTTATTGATTGTTGACGGCGGGCAAAGCGCCGACAGAATGTGGAGCTTTGCTCCGCCGGACAGCCTGAGAGGCTGTCTCTACGCGGAGCATTCATCCAACGATCAAGCATCATCATTCGACCACTGATTTCTGTTACCCTCATGCGTTATGCCTGACTACTCCATTGGCGTGGACATGGGCGGTACCAACCTGCGGATTGCGGCCATCACCACCGAAGGCCAACTGCTGGAAAAAATCACATTGGGTGTGAAAGTCGCGCTGGGACGCGACTACGTCATCGGCGAGATGTGCGACGCCATCCATCGTTTGACCGGGCAGTATCGCGGGACGGGACGCTTTGTGGGCGCAGGCATTGGGGTACCGGGCATCATCGACGTGGAAAAGGGCATGATGCGCAAATCTGCCAACTTGCCAGGGTGGACGGACTATCCGGTGCGTGATGAGATCGAGCGCCGCCTCGGGGCACGCATCTTTTTGGATAACGATGCCAACGTCGCTGCGCTCGGAGAAAAGTGGCTGGGCGCCGGACGCGATGCCGACAACATGGCAATGCTTACTCTCGGGACAGGAATCGGCGGCGCCATTGTCCTCGGCGGCAAACTATTTTATGGGATGAGCGGCATGGCGGGAGAGTTCGGTCACGTCACCATCGAGCCCAAGGGAGTGCTTTGCGGCTGCGGAAACCGGGGGTGCGCGGAACGGTATGCGTCCGCGACCGCGGTGGTGAGGATGGCGCGCGAGGCCATCGAGTCCGGCCAGGCACCTGAACTTGCGAAAGCCGCGAGTTCGGATCCGGAGTTCAGCGCAAAATCCGTATACATTCTGGCCATTCAGGGGAACCCGGACGCGCAACGCATCTTCGAACGCTTTGGCGAGGTCCTCGGAATTCTGATGGCCGATCTGGTCAATGTGCTTGATCTGGATATGTTTGTGATTGGCGGCGGAGTGGTGAGCGCGTGGGACGCTTTCGCGCCCAAAATGTTCGCGGAGTTGCGCGAGCGATCGCTGGTGTATGCGGCCAGCGCTCCCGAGGACGCAACGGCGAAGAAAGAAGGCGCGTCTGCGCAGATCGCAAACTACTCGCGCAAGAAGACCATCATTACGCAAGCGCTGCTGGGAAGCGATGCCGGGCTTTATGGAGCAGCGCGGCTCCCAGATCTGGCCTGAGGCCTATTTCAGGACCGGCTTGTCGTCGATCCACTCGATTTGTTCCAGCGTTGCCGGTGCGACCGCTTCCTGGAGCGGGATCCGCAGCACCATCTTGCCATCGCGACTAGTGATCTCACCGCCATTGGCCAGCAACACCTTCAATCCCACCTGCGCTGTGTCTTCGGCGAGGACATCAATTTCGTAGGAACTGGGCAGTCCGGCCAGCGTCTTGTTCCAATAGGTATTGTGCAGTGGTTCGCGGTATTCGGCAGGGATCGCGTGGGCCCCCATCAGCGTCCCAAGAATTCCGGCGGCGTTCGCGGGATTGCAGTCGGCATCCTGGCCGCCCCGAGTGGCGTAGTTCATGGTCTTGTACCAGTCGCCTTCGCCATAGAGCAGGCCCATCACCACGTAGCCGCCGTTTAGCTTGGCATCGATGTTGAAGGGCTGCTTGTAGCCGTCGGGGCAATGATCGACCTCACCCCACTTCGCCTGCAGCAGATGCCATGTCTTCAGCCAATCATCGGGGTTCTCGTCATGCCAGCGGATCACATCGCGAATCAACTGCGCGTACAGGCTTCTGGCCGGAATCGCTTTCAGCCCGTTCTCCACCACCTCGCGGATGTTTTTCGCGAAAAAAGCTTGGGTGTACATCGCCGAAATGAACATGCCCCCATAAACGCCGTCGCCGTAATTCATGATGTGGCCCATGCGTTCGCCATAGCGGTTCGAGACCTGGGACATGCCTGGGGAAATCATTCCGAACACGTCGGACTCAATCTGGAAATCGATGTCGTCGGCGTGCAGGTTGTATCGGGGATTACCGGAATCGGGCGGCAGGATGCCCTTGCGAATGTTCTTCAGGCCGGCATCGTTGGCATGCCAGACTTGCCGGATTTTGGCGTCCCACTCGTGCGCAACCGTGACAGGATCAACATCGATTCCGTAGCGCCGCAGGCAGTAGAGAAATAGCAGGTTGATGTAGATGTCGTCGTTATCGGGAGCGCCGAAGCTGGGATGTTCCTTTTCTGACTTGGCGATGAAGTCGTGGATGATGATGACTTTCTGGTTGTCGGCTTCACGGGTAATGGGTTCCCAGTTTTCCTGGCCCGGTTTGTTTATCGCCCTTGCCCGGTAATCCTTCATGCGAGTAGGCGAGAGAGGCCAATCAGTGATATCGAATCCGATGGGCGTGTTCTGGTACTGGAATTCCCATGGCTGGCCAAAGGTGACGCCGATCATCTTGCCCATCCAGGCACCCTGCACTTTGTCGAGGTACGTGTCCCAGGTTAATTCGCGCCGCATTGCAGTGGCATTCTGGGCGCGGCAAGGGGAACTCGAAATGGTCGTGATTAGCATCAAGAGTAGCGGGACGAGTGGCCTCATCGGTGCTCCAGCAAAGATAAAGTTAGCGATTCGGAGGAAGCCGCCTATTCTCCCACAACGCGCGTGTCGGGAGGCCTGCGAGCAATCTCTTGGGCGGCACGCAGGAAGGCATCATTCTGCTGGGGTGTGCCGATGCTGACGCGAATGCATCCCGGGGCGCCCCAAGCCTCCAGCGGACGCACGCTGATGCCCCGCTCACGAAGGCGATGGGCAAAGCTCGCGGCATCTTGACCCACATTGCAATAGAGGAAGTTTGCCCATGTTGGGAGCACATGAAATCCCAACTCAGAAAGACCGACGCCCAGAATTTGAGCCTGCTCTATATTGTTGGCGAGTGTTTCCAGAACGTGATCCTGATCTGCGGTGGCGGCGAGCGCCGCAGCCTGCGCGACGGATGAAACTGAAAACGTATTGCGCATACGCGCGCAGTAGGTCATGAGTTCAGCCGGACCGATGCCGTAACCGATGCGCAGGCCAGCCAGCCCGTGAACCTTCGAGAATGTCCTGAGCACGACCACATTTTCCATTTTCCGCACGTAGTCGAGCGAACGGGAATAGTTCACTTTGCGCTTCTCCGCAAAGTACGCCGCAAATTCGTAATACGCTTCGTCCAACACGATGACGACGTGGCCGGGGACTTGTCCAATGAACTGCTCGATCGACTCCGCATCGAGCATCGTCCCAGTTGGATTGTTCGGATTCGCCAGGAAGATCAGGCGCGTGTGCTCGTTGATCAGGTCCAATATGGCGGCGAGATCAATGTGGTCGCCGCGCATAGGCGCTTCGATGACTTGCGCTCCGCTGGCCCCCACCGCCATTCCATAAACGACGAAGGAACGCTCGCTGGTAATGGCGTTGAGCCCGGGGCCCAGCAAAGTCTGGCAGAGCAGCGAGAGCAACTGCGTCGAGCCGGCGGTGACCAGGATCTGTTCGCCGGGAATCTGGTGAACGTCGGCGAGTTTCCGGCGCAGCGGGATGGAGTCGTCGTCGGGGTAGAGATTCGAATTGTTCAGGGCAACCGTTGCCGCTTCCACGGCGAGCGGGGAAGGGCCAAATGGATTCTCGTTAGCATCGAGTCGGATCATGGAAGATCCTGCATTCGCCCAATCATGGTTGGCGGACGGGGAGGAGGAAAAGCCCAAGCTCTCGCGCGCGGGCAGTGACATCAGATCAAAGAATCGGGTCATGGGGGCAGCTCATCGCGGGGATTTCCTGTCCGTACCTTTGGTTGCCGATTTCAGGCGCTGCACTTCCTTCAGCGTAAGTTGACGAAATTCTCCTGGCGGTACATCCAGAGTGAGAGGGCCGTAACGAACTCTCTTGATTTTCTCGACGTGGTGACCGACGGCCTCAAACATGCGCCGGAGCTGGCGGTTGCGTCCCTCAATGAGCGTGATTTCGTACCAGGGATTTGCTGCTTCTTTGACGACGCGAACAGCAGCGGGAGCGGTCCGCACACGCTTGCCGTCGTCGGTTGCAATGGATAATCCTTTACGTAATTTTTCCAGGGCTTCTTCCCGGGGAGTGCCGGCGACTTTCACCAGGTAAGTTTTGGGCACGTGGGAAGCGGCCTTCATCAATTGGTTCGCCAGCTCTCCATCATTGGTCAGGAGCAGCAGACCTTCGCTGGCGTAGTCGAGCCGTCCGACGGGATAGACGCGTCCTCTGATCCCGCGGAGCAGGTCCATGACGGTGGGACGCTTCTGGGGATCACTCATCGTGGTGACGTAACCTTTGGGCTTGTTCAGCAGGAAATACGCATGGCGCTGTTCACTGGGCTGAAGCAGCTTGCCATTGACGCGGATGTGATCAGTTTCCGGATCGGCCTTGCTGCCCAGTTCGGTGACCGTGGTTCCATTGACTTTCACGTGGCCGGAAGTGATCAATTGTTCGGCTTTGCGCCGCGAAGCGACTCCGGCGGCGGCGATGATCTTTTGCAGGCGTTCCGCAGGCATGTTGGTAGGATGCTACCACTAGAAAGACGAAGAGGCTGTGTACCCGTTACTGCGTCACCGACGACTATGCGGACGTCGCTCAAACTCCGCATCGTGTTAGCGATGCAGGGCCAGATGCAAAAGCTGGCGGGACGGACTATCCCGCTTTTTCCGTCTCCTCTATCCGCTGCTCCGGGGACTCCGAACCCGGCTCGGCCACTGCCTCCGGCTGAACGTCAGCTTTTGCCGGTCGTCCGTTATCGGGCTGCGCTGGCTCGGCCTGTGCTGCGCTCTCGGCTGGCATCAACTCGGATTGAAACGATTCCGCAACCAACTTCTCGAACTCCTCCATGCTGGGCAATTCATTTACATCCTTCAGCCCAAACCGCATGAGGAATTCCTTGGTGGTCTTGTACAGAATGGGGCGGCCGATGACCTGTTTACGGCCGGCGGTGGTGATCAGCTTGCGATCGAGCAGAGTTCCAATGACGCCGCCGGAATCCACGCCGCGGATGTCATTGATCTCAGGAACTGTCACGGGTTGCTTATAAGCAATCACAGCCAAAGTTTCCAGCGCGGGCAGCGACAGCCGGATGGGCGGCTTGAGACTCTTGGCGAACGAACGTACCATTTCGTGCTGCTCGGGCTTGGTGGACATGCGATACCCGCCCGCGACCTGGCGAATTTCAATGCCGTGGTCCTCGGATCCGTATTGGCCGACGAGCTCTTCCAGGCAGGAGCGCACCCGCGATTTGATCTCGCCGTCGCCCGAGATGCCGTCGGCGACGACAGTGTCTTTCACCAGCGCTGTCATCTGCTCGACGGTGATCGGCGTCTCAGTGGCGTAAATGATAGCTTCGAGTTGAGCTTTTAGAGACATAGAATCCAGTATTTACTCACGTAGAGACAGGCCTCGGGCTGTCCGCGAAGGCGAAGCCGAGCGGCTCTCTCACAAGGATTACCTCCAGTCATCCCGAACCGCCGCTTGCTGATTCATCACTTCTTCGAAATGCGTGTGCTTACGCACGGCAATTTCGCCGAACAATTTGTCCTGTCGCACCTGGATGGCCTGCAGGCGCACCAGTTCGAGTAGCGCCAAAAACATGCAGACCAGAGCCTGCCGCGATTGCACTCTCATCAAAAGCTGTTTCAGGCGGATGGGCCGGTCCTCCAGCGACAAGCGGCGCCGCAGGTAATCGAGCATTTGCCCAACCGTGACCGTCTCCTCGTCGACGTTCAGGACGGGACGCGTGCGCACGCGCTCGAGCACCTGCTGAAAAGTCTTGACCAGGTCGATGACATCGGCTGCAATTTCAGGCTCCGTGCCCTCGTCATCCATGAATTCTTTCAGCGACGGATTGGACAGCACGGCATCTTCAATCTGCTGCTTCTGCAGCAGCATCTGTGCGGCCGACTTGAATTTTTCGTGTTCCAACAGGCGGTTGACCAATTCGCCGCGTGGATCTTCCTGCTCCTCGGGGCCGGCCAGCGGATCTCGAGGCAGCAGCATCTTCGACTTGATGTGAATCAGGACGGCGGCCATGTAGATGAATTCCGCGGCGATGTTGACGTCCAGGTCGCGAATCTTCTCCACATAGGCCAGGTATTGCGCAGTGATCTTTGCGATCGGAATATCGTAGATGTCGATGTCCTGCTTGCGAATCAGATCAAGCAGAAGATCGAGCGGGCCTTCATAAACATTGTCGACGGCAACTGCGAAAGGAAAATCGCTCTCCTCTTTTTTCGAGGAATCTTTCGCCTTGCCGGCAGAATGAGTGCCCACGAGAACCGGGGGGGCTGCCGGCTGGGAGCTGGAAACGATTTTTGCTTCTTCAGTCATGCTGTATTACGCCGCTTTTCCGGCTACTCCGCATTGCCCCGGGGTGCCTCATAATCCATGGACATGTGCATCGAGGCGCGCACGTCCTGCATGGTTTCGCCGGCGGCCTGGCGCGCGCGCCGGCTGCCAGCCTCAAGGATATCCCAGGCGAGGCGCGGATTCTGCTCAAATTTCTTCCTGCGCTCCTGTATGGGATTCAAAAGTTGCACTAGCGAGTCAGCAGCCCAGCTCTTGCACTCGATGCAGCCGATGCCCGCGGTGCGGCAGCCGTCATTGACCTTGGCTATCGTTTCCTTGCTGCTGAAGATTTTGTGCAGATCGCCCACCGGGCACAGATCCGGATTACCTGGATCGGAGCGCCGCACCCGTGCTGGATCCGTCACCATGGTCTTCAACTTCTGACGCACGACGGCTTCCGGGTCGGCCAGCATGATCGTATTGCCATACGACTTCGACATCTTGCGTCCGTCGGTGCCGGGCAATTTGGCGGCAGGAGTCAGCAGGCTCTGAGGCTCAGGAAAAACCGGCTTCCCATTGCCATAAAATCCGTTGAAGCGCCGCGCAATCTCGCGGGTCAGCTCCACGTGCGGCGACCTGATCTTCACCTACGGGAACGCAGTCCGCCTTGTAGACCAGGATGTCGGCTGCCTGCAGCAGCGGATATCCGAGAAATCCGTACGTGCCTAGATCTTTGTCCTTGATGTTCTCCCGCTGCTCTTTATAGGTGGGCACACGCTCGAGCCAGCCCAGAGGCGTGATCATCGAGAACAGCAGATGGAGTTCGGCGTGCTCCGGCACATGCGATTGGAAAAAGAGGACAGACTTTTCCGGATCCAGACCGGCGGCCAGCCAGTCGAAGGCGACCTCGAGAGAATTCTCCTTCACGCGCGAGGTGTCTGCATAATCGGTAGTGAGCGCGTGCCAGTCGACCACGCAGAAGAAGCATTCATACTGGTCCTGCATCCCGACCCAGTTCTGCAAGGCACCGACATAGTTGCCGAGATGTAGCTTCCCGGTCGGGCGCATGCCGCTGAGTACGCGTTTGCGGGTTGTGGAGCCAGGAGTCATTTCTGCGAAACCCATGCTTTGCGGCACACGATCGCCAATGCAGGGTGACCTGTAGGATTCAGAATCTGGAGTTTCATGCGGGACTGAGTTCGATACTACCACGCAAAACGGCGTGAAATGCCCCGCCAGTGGTGCAAGGCGAGGTGCTCCGTTCCGAGGCAAGCCGGCTTCGTGTGAGCCGATCCTATATAATTCGCGCGCCTCACAATCCAGTTCCGTGCCCACTCTCGCCCGCAAGCTGCGCGCAACCGACTACTTCACGCTGGGATGGGGCACCATGGTCGGCGTGGGTTGGCTGGTCATCATGGATGACTGGCTTACGCGGGGCGGCGCACTGGGGACGGTGCTCGGCTTTATGATCGGCGGTGCGCTTGTTGTTTCCCATTGGATGGGTTTACGGCAAGCTGGTCATCGCCATGCCGGACGCAGCCGGGGAAATTGCCTACACTTCGGCGGTCTTTCCGCGCAGCGTCAGCTTCGCGACTGGCTGGATGATGACCCTGGCGTACTTCATCGTGTGTCCTTGGGAAGCGGTGGCAGTAGGCCGCATCGCGGCTTACATTTTTCCTGCCCTGGATTCCATACCGACTGTATGCAGTCGCCGGGCACCCGGTATTTCTGCCGCGCCTGATCATCGGCCTTGCCCTGACCGCGTTGCTCACTTATCTGAATTATCGTGGAGTTCGGCTGAGCGCCACTTTTCAGAACTGGACGAGCTTCGGTACCCTGGCGCTATTCGTGATTTTTGTGCTGCTGGGGGTGAGCCGAGGATCTGCGCAGAACTTCGCGCCGCTGTTCACGCACACGCCGCTGATCTCGATTCTGCTGGTGATGCAGATCGTTCCCTATTTCATGACCGGATTTGAGTCCGTGGGCAAAGCGGCGGAGGAGGCCAACCCCGAATTCCGCGCCCGGACCTTTCTCACCGCGATCTGGATGGCGATACTGATCGGCATTCTGTTCTACGCCAGCATCGTGGCGGCGGTTGCGTTCGTGGCTCCATGGCGCAGTTTGACCAGCACCCGGTTCATGACCGCAGTTGCATTCCAGCAGGCGCTGGGTTCGCGGTGGATTGTAAACATCATTCTGGCGGCGGCCCTGCTGTCGCTGTTCAAGTGCTTCAATGGAAACTTCGTTGCCGCCAGCCGCCTCTTCTTCGCGTTAGGGCGGCGTGGGATGATTGCACCGCGGGTGGGCGCAATTCATCCCCGAAATCAGACTCCGTCCACGGCAGTGCTGTGCGTGGGCGCAGCCAGCGGCATTTGTATGCTTCTCGGGGACGCGATCCTGGTTCCGATCACCGAAGTTGGCTCGGTGGCGTGCGCGATCGGGTGGGCCGCGACCTGCGCGGCTTTTCTCTCAATGGCCTTCGGAGCCAAGACCCGTGACGCACTGGTAGGCAAAGCAATCGCCACTGTCGGCCTTGTCGTCGCCATTGGGCTGGTCCTGATGAAAGTGGTTCCGATCGTCCCAGGGCATTTCACGATGTCTGAGTGGATCGCTCTGGCCATCTGGATATTGTTAGGCGCAGCTGCAGCACTGATGAAGTAAGACGGGAAAGGAATCTGGATGATTCAGACAATAAGCAAAGCGTTGTTGCTGGCCTGTACGGCAGTGCTGGTCGTGGGTTGGGTTCAGGCCCAGACGGAACCAGCGTTCGACCTGGTGATCACGAACGGCCACATCATCGATGGCACCGGCTCGCCCTGGTATTCCGGCGACATTGGCATTCGCGCCGGCAAAATTGCGGCGATCGGCAATCTCTCCCAGTCGTCGCGTACGCGCACCATCGACGCCGGAGGAAAGGTGGTTGCGCCGGGGTTCATCGACATGCTCGGCCAGTCCGAGATGACGATCCTTGTCGACCCGCGGCTGCCGTCGAAAATTTACCAGGGAATCACGTCGGAGATCACCGGAGAAGGGAACTCGATCGCGCCGCTCAATGACGCGATCATCCAGTCCGACCGAAAGAGCTACGAGTACTACCACGTCACACCCGACTGGAGAACGTTCCGGCAATATTTCGCTCGGCTGGAGAAACAGGGAATCGGCATCAATCTCGCCAGCTATGTTGGTGCGACGCAAGTCCGGCGCATGGTGCTCGGCGATGAAGACAAGCAGCCCACGCCAGAGCAACTGGAGCAGATGAAGAATTTGGTTCGCGACGGCATGAGGGATGGCGCGGTGGGAGTCTCGACATCGCTCGAGTATGCTCCCGCGCCTTACGCGAAGACGGATGAACTCATTGCGCTGGCGGGGGAAGCGGGAAAGTTCGGCGGTATCTACGCTACGCACATGCGCAATGAAAGCGATTCCGTACTGGAGTCGATTGATGAAGCGCTGCGCATCGGGCACGAAGGGCACATTCCGGTGGAGATCTGGCACATCAAAGTCGCCGGGAAAAAGAATTGGGGACGCATGCCGGAGGTCGTGGCGAAGATCAATGCAGCCCGGGCTGCGGGCGCGGATGTTTCTGCCGATACCTACGCCTACACCGCCTGGTACAACGATTTCTCCGCGTTCATTCCGCCCTGGGCCCACGATGGCGGAACACAGAAACTGGTGGAACGTTTGAAAGATCCCGCCACGCGAGCGCGAATCCGCAAAGACATGCTGACTCCATCCCGCAACTGGGACAATGAATGGCAGGAGATTCCCGGCCCGGAAGCGATCATGATCGGAGCTGTGCAGAATCCCACGCTGCATCCCATGCAGGGGAAGCGCCTTTCCGACGTCGCTAAGCTTTGGAACAAAGATCCCATGGACGCGCTGTTCGACTTTCTGATTCAAGATCCGAACACGGGCGTGGCAGTGTTCGGCATGTCACAGCCGGACGTGACCCTCGCTTTGCAGCAGCCCTGGGTTTCGATCGACAACGACTCCGAGGGAACTTCTCCAGAGGGCCTTCTGGGCCAAGCTCATCCGCATCCCCGCGCATACGGAACGTTCCCGCGAATTCTCAGCAAATATGTTCGCGAAGACAAGGCTTTGAGTCTGGAGGACGCGATCCGGAAGTTTACCTCCTTGCCGGCACAGCGCATGCGGTTCACTGATCGCGGCGTTCTGAAAATCGGAATGTGGGCGGATGTAGTGGTATTCGATCCTGCTACGGTGCGCGATCGCGCGACTTTCGATAATCCCAACCAGCTTTCCGAAGGAATGGAATATGTGCTGGTCAATGGAGTTCCCGTGATCGATCAAGGAAAGATGACCGGGGCGCTTCCGGGGAAAGTGCTGAGAGGTCCAGCGTACGTGCCTTAAGCGCCGGCCGTCGTTAAGTCTAGGGTTTGAGTTGCGCCTGCTCAGTGCGGCTCAACGGGGCAACGCGCGGCGCTTCCAGCGTGCCGCCGATACTGTATCCCGTTTGCGCGGGACCATTCGAAATCCGGGTGAGTCTCAGGTCCACCTCGCGCTTGAGTGAGGCGGTGCCGGTCAGATCATAGTTTGCGTCTGGCGAGATCAGGTGGGTGTCGGTGATTTCTATCTGGCCATCGTGCAGCCGGGCCTCGCCTTTGATGCGGCTGGCCTGGAGCGCTTCGGATCCGTCTCCGATTATTACGTGCGGGAAGAGCGCATCTGTGACATCGATGTGCAGCTTTCCCTCCGCAGAGCTCCAAAAATCTGCCGGGCACGGGCCTTTCAGTTCATAACTCGCATTGGCGGTGCCCGCGACCCAACCATCGTTCATGAGGTCGGCAATTGCCGCCAGCGAGATGTCGGCCAGGTCTCCTGCCCCGGCGCACACCGCCGGAGCTTTTAAAAAGTTCACGTTCCAGTCGCCGTGGTACTTTCCCTGCAGTACGTCCGCAGAGAGCCCTGCGACGCGGAGTTTGCCATCCTCCACGTTGAGATTGGCAGAAATGTGTGTCGCCTCGATTCCGTGAATCTGAAAACGGCCCGCGGTAATTCGGCCGTTTGCATGCAGAGTGGCCCACCACGCAGGACGAGCTTCGCCGCCCAGGCTCAGAACCCGGTACCAGGGGCGTTTCCTGGAATTTGGATTCAGCCATTCCAGCAGATCCCTCAGCCCGACCTTATTCGTGTTCAGGGCGAAGCGCACGGGACAGGCGTCCGGAGTTCCGCATCCACGTGGTAGATCTACAGACCCAGTCCAGGTAGTGGCGGCTGCATTGGCGTTCAAGCGCACCACATGAACGGCGTCGGGCAACAATTGCATTTCCGCGGAAACGATCTCGGCGCGGAGTCCGGCGCTTCGCTCCGGCACATGGACACTGCGCAACTTTGCTGTGCCGGTGAGTTGGGGTGAGGCGAAGCCATTGCCGGGCACGATCCAATTCCCCGCCAGCAGAAGGTCGAGTTGGGCCGAACCGTCGACATTCGACGCGATCGCCGGGAGCCCGGCCATGCGTGCGACCCGCAGCGCCTTCGCAATCTCCGTCTCGCCGGTGATGGAGAAGCTGTAGCCGGTGCGGTCCACGGAGCCGCGGATAGTTGCGCTGCCGGGATGCGCGCCGCCAACGGCAAATGGCCCAATATCAAGCAGCGGGCCATTGGAAGCTCGAGTACCAGCAGGGCGGTTGGCTTTCGCGTGGAGCGCGGAAGGAGAGGCAATAGAAAAAGGCAGAGTCTCGGGGCCGAATTCGCCCTTGGTAGATGCGGAACTGAGATGGAAATCGGTAATCTGTCCGGCGCCCTTTAATGCTGGCGGGGATTGTCCGTCGCTGGCGAGCGAGAGCTTCCCGTCCACACTTCCTTCGGCCGCGAGGTCATCCGGAAGATTCTTCTTAATTCGTTGCGCCAGGCTGACGAGTGGGGCTGCGGGTATGTTGTGGGCAGAGGCGGCGAGAGAATATTCGTGACTCCCCGGAAAACCGGCGTCGCCTGTCAAAGTGAGAAGTCCCTCGCCGATCGGAGCGCTGCACATCACCCGTTGAAAGTCATGCGTGTCAGTACTGTAGTCGGCGTCGCAACGTGCTGCCATGCGCAATGCTTTACCGCTGGTAAGGTCGTAGCGGCGAAAGTCGTCCATCGAAGAAGTGGCGGCGATGTGCAGTTTGGCAGGAGTGCCCGTAAGCGCAAGGTCCAGCAGAATTTCTCCCCGCCAGCCCTGATCGTTGCCCGTGATCAATTTTGTGATCTGGCCCAGTTGTGCGCGGGTCCATTCGAGATTCACCTGGAGTGGCATGTCTCGTAACCCATCAGCCCGTTGCCAGGTGCCGGTGAGTTGCAGCAGCCCCGTATCGTTCAAGTTCATGTCAGTACGGAACGGCTGAGCCTTCAGCCGGACGCCCCATGAATTGTCAGATTCCTGCCACAACGAAAAATCGGCGTTGGTCAGGGCGTAGGCCTTCTTTTCCTGGCCCCGTTTGAAGTTGATGCGTCCCGATGTGCCCTCGATATAAGGGAAGGCCTGCCGCGGCCCTGATTTCGCGCGGGCCGTGGGCGCGAGGGGAATTCGCGCCGAGCGCTCCAGTAACGCCTCGAGATTCCAATGCCCGCCTTCCCCGTGCACCAGATTCAAACTGGGCTCAGTCAGGTCGAGGCGCGAGATCTCCATGCGCCCACGCAACAGGGAGGTCAAGCGCAGGGCGGCGGTGACCTCGCTGGCGCGGACGATAGGCTCGGCCCCGAACGCGGGATCGTCGTATACCACGAGGTTTTCCAGATCGAAACCGGGTCGGGGCAAAAGCTGGATGTGCACCGAGCCAATATCCACTGAGCGGCCCACAGCTGCGCTGATGGAACGAATGATGCGGGACTTCAATCGCGAGGCGCCGGGCCGAATAACGAAAAGGGCTAGCAGAATGGCTGCCACGACTGCGATGCGCCGCTTAGAGAAGAACGACTTCACTCTGCCCTCACCGAAAGTCCGAGGGTCTTCATCGCACAAACTGGAGGGTTCGCTTCCAGCGTGTCTTGTCGAAGAAGTGCAACACGACCTGTCCTACAATGAATTCGACGCGATCGGCAAAGGTCGTTTTGCGATATTGATCGTCGGGCGTTTCAAACGACCAGTAGATGAACATCGGCCGCCCGATGACGTTCTGCTTGGGAATGAATCCCCAGTAGCGGCTGTCGAGGCTCACACCCCGGTGGTCGCCCATGGCGAAGTAGTGATCCGGGGGAACTACCATATCGTCGCCATGGATGTAAGACGGCAAATCGACGGCCCAGTTCGACCAGACATTGGGGTCATCGCCCGGAGGAACGGAGGGAAAATTGTTGCGATAAGGATCGAATGTATCCCGGTCGTGCAAGACATAGGGTTCGTCCAGAGCCTGACCGTTGCGGTAGACAACCCCGTCGCGCAAATGAATGTGATCGCCCGGGATCCCTATAATTCGCTTCACGACATACAGGCCCGGTGTTTCCGGGGACAAGAACACCACGATATCCTGAAAGTGGACGTCGCGGTAGGGGAGCAGGGGGCCGATCCAATTGCTCTTGGGAGCAAACTGAATGCGATTGACGAAGACATGGTCACCGATGAGCAGCGTGTTCTCCATCGAGCTGGAGGGAATTTCGAACGCCTGTACCACGAACGTGATGATGAACAGGCCCGTGACCAGGACGGCACAGAGCGAGGCGAGAAACTCGACCGTGGTTTCCTTGGGCCTTTCTTCGGCTGATTTCTTTTCTAAGCTGCCGTCTCTCTTCGCCACCGGGGTGCTTTCGACTGTCTTAATTGCTCGGGCCACGTCATTCAGTGTACCAGCCGCAGGGTGCGGTTCCAGCGGGTGTTCTGGAACAGATGCGTCAAGGCATAAGCAAAGCGGTAGGCCTTCCCGGATGGAACGTCCTGATCGAGGGTCTTCACCGACCAATAAATCAGCAGCGGCTGTCCAATGATGTTCTCGCGAGGAACAAAACCCCAGTACCGGCTGTCCTGGCTGTCATCCCGATTGTCGCCCATGACGAAATAGTTGCCTTCGGGGATGATCAGTTCGCCATCGTCGACTAGTTTGCGCATTTCCAGCCACCACTTGCCCTCCATGCCATAGATGATGGGCATATCGGTGCGCGGGAAATTGTCGCGAAACAGGTTGCTCGGGGGCTCGAGGAAGCGTACGTAAGGCTCACTGAGGGGCTTTCCGTTGATGTAGACGGTCTTGTTGACCATGCGCAATCGGTCGCCGGGGACGCCGATCACGCGCTTGACGAAGTGCTGCTTGGGATCCACCGGATAATGAAACACGATCACGTCTCCGCGCGAGATCTTCTGATAAGGCATGATGTGATCCCCCAGGCCGCGCCCGCCGTAGCAAAGCTTATCCACCAGAAGGTAATCTCCCACCAGGAGAGTGTTTTCCATTGACTCGGAAGGAATCTGGAAGGCCTGCACCACGAAAGTGATAACAAAAATGGCAATGACGATGGTTCCGATAAGCGACTGCATGGAGTTGACGATATCGGCGGCAAAGCTGGCATTGGCCTGGGGCTGAGGCGCAGCACCGGCGGGCGCCTCAGAAGGCGGCTCCGCTGGCGAGAAATCGGGCTCCGCGGGGGTAACCGCAATGGGAGGAAGGTCCGGCTGCCCCGGTGCAACGATCGGTGTGTTGGGAGAATCCATGAACTCTACTTATCTGATGTGTGTGATACGCGGGCCGCTGCTTTTCCTTCACCCGATTTCGGTCTCGATGCCAGGAAGGTTAGCACCTGTCGTGCTGCATCTTGCTCCGCTGTCTTCTTGGTCGATCCATTGGCGCGGCCTGTAAAACTTCCGTCCTTGTCTTTGCCGTGTAGACGGGCCTCCACCGTGAATGTTTTGTTGTGCTCCGGGCCAGCTTCCTCCACCAGCACGTAAGCCGGTTGCGGAAGCCCAAGACTCTGCACCGCCTCTTGCAGGGCAGATTTGAAGTCGGTAATGGGGAGCGTGCCGCCGCCCTGCTCCATGCGCTTCAACTCCGGTGCGATCACATTGCGCAGCACAAATTCGCGGGCCACTTCCAAACCTCCGTCAAGATAGATAGCCGCCAGGATCGCTTCGAGCGCATCGACCAGCAGCGCGGTTTTGCCACGCCCGCCACTCTTTTCCTCTCCCCGGCCCAGCCGCAGGTAGTGCCCTAATTCCAGTTGCTGTGCTACCTGGATAAGATGACGTTCGCTGACGAGATGGGCTCGCAACTTGGAAAGCTCGCCTTCCCGAAATTGGGGAAAACGCTGAAACAACTCCTCACTCGTAACCAGCGCAAGCACGGCATCGCCTAAAAACTCGAGTTGCTCGTTGTCGCGAACTTTATATTTGCTTTCGCCCGCAGATTGCGCTTCTTGCTCCCGGGCCTGCGAGCTATGCGTGACGGCCTGCTCAATGACGGCGCGCCGGCGGAAGTGATAGCCCAATCCCAATTCCAGAGCTGTTATTTCCCGTTCCTTCATAAGAGAACAAACCACAGCGACCTTGATGTAGGGACAGCCGCCTTGACTGTCCTGGCGAGCGCAACTCGCCTTTTGAACGGAGAGTAGCTTTCTGCGGAGAGCTATTTCTGCGGTGCTGCACTTTGTCCCGGCGCCGATCCGCTGCTCAGCTTAGTCAATCTATCCTGCTCGGAGTGCGCCGCTTTGGCCGCGGGAGAATCTGGCTGGTTCTTGGTGAGATCCACCGCTTGATTAGCGTACTTCAGCGCGTCGGGATATTTGTTTTGCATGTCGAGGACAATGGCCAGCCGCAACACCGCCACTGGGTCTACCTGCTCGGGAAATGCTTCGATGGACTTTCGCAGATCAGTCTCTGCCTCGGCATAGTTCTTGGCATTAGAGGCGAGTGTACCCAGAATCGCATACGCCTCGGAGCGGATGAAGCGCTTGAATTGGTCGATCTTCTCGGGTGGGAAACCGGCGGTGGGCACGTCGCTATCGACGGTGACCAGAGCGCGCTCGGCATCTTTCTTGGCCTCAGCTAGTTTTTGGTCGCGGTCCAGGTCGGTATCCCGCGTCTTCTCCGCCAACACTTGCGAAGCCGTGACTAGCGCTTCGGGATCATCCTGGTCGATCGCTAGCGCCTTCTGCGCCATCTCCAGCATCTTGTCCGCGTTCGCTTGATACTTCTGCATGGCTGACTTGAAGAGCACCACGCGCAATTCGCTATCCGGGAACTTCGCCGAAAAATCCTCCGCCGCTTTTTCCGCGGCGGCCGGATCCGTTAGCTGGATCGCGGCCTTGTAGGCATCGAACTCCGGCTGAGTCTTGGCTGCCGGGGCTCGCTTCCCCTGCGTTGGCGTTGCTTGAGCGCTTGGGGCATTCTGGGGTGCCGGTTTGTCCTGCGCCCAGGCGCCCGCGGATATCCCCAGCACTGCGATCACGATCGCTGCTCGCTTCATAGCTCTCCTCGACGAAGGTCCTGAATTACAGAAATTGCATTCTATCGCAGGCAATGGCGGACTCTGCAGCCTTTGCTTCGGATTTCGCAACACTACTGCGGTTTCACCGGAGGCTCGTAAGCCTGTTGCAATCCTCGTTCGGCTGCCGCCTTAACTTCGGGCAGATCGGCGCCCACGGTCAGGGCGGCGCGGTATTCGTTCAACGCCGCGTCGCGTTGCTCTTTCATATCCATGATTCTGCCCAGGTACACATGAGACCAGGCCAGAACCTTGGGGTCCCGGGTGGCTTGGATCGCCTTCTGGAAATTTTCCGCAGCACCCTCCCGGTTTTTGTTCGCCACGGCAACCTGTGCCAGGATGAACAGCGCACGTCCCTCGTCGCCGATTTTGCGATCCAGTGCCTGTTGCGCGAGTTCCTGCGCTCCCTTGGCATCGCCCGCCGCTAACCGCTTCTCAGCGGTGACGAGCATTCGCCGGTCTTCCATCCGGGAAAGCTGGACCAGTTCTGGTTCCGAGCTACGCACGAATTGAACTTCGCTGGCCGCCTTCTCCTGCTGCTTGAGGTCGATGGCGCCGAGAATGTCGGAGTACGCAGTGCGCAATCCCGCAGGGTCTTTTTCGAAGCTCACCAGCGCGGTATAGAAATACTTGGTCAGAATATATCCCTGCTTCATGGCGTCGTCGACGGCCTGCAGGCGCATGGGTTCGGCAGTTTGCTTGTTTCCCATCATCCGAATTTCTATCGCCCGTACCAGGCATTCGGTGACCAGGAGCCCAATATCGGTCTTGAAGTTCTCATCCAGCGGCGCACGTTTGACCGATTGCAACAGCGGGTCGAGCCGTTTGACCGAGCTGAAATGTTTCTCGGCCATGGGATCGAGCAGGTAATGAAGATACGTATGCCGAATCTGTGGAAGCTTCAGCGGGTCCGGCACGCTGAGATCGGGAGTAGGAAAAACTACGACGTAATAGTCGTTGCCGTAATTACGAGCGTTGGTTTCAGTGGGGTCGCCGAGGAAATCCAAATAGACGGTGAACGTCTTGCCCAGGTAACCGCCGGATTGCAGCCGAAGGTAAATATCGGTGTCGAAGACCATCTTGGCCAGCGGTTCGTGATATCGATTCACCAGCGCGGCGTAGTTGGCGCGGTGACGTTCCCATATTTCATGCAGCTGCGCCTTGTCGTAAAAGTGCTCCAGCAAAGCGCCAAATCCAACAATGGCGACGGCATCGGGAGGCAGTTCGTCCTCTTTGACGCGAGGCAAGAAGTGCGGAGGTCCCTGCAGATACAGCGAGAGCGAGATGAACTGAGAAAGATCATGACGTGGGTCTTTACCTCGGTGTGCGACATACCAGTCGCACATTGCCTTGAGCGCCCCTTGTGCTTCTTCGGAGTCGCGCAGGCTCCGCTGCACCTCGGCGCGAATGTTCAGACGCTGCGCGTCGGACCCATTCAGATTCGCGTCATAGCCACAAGCGTTCATGGCGGTGAGCACGGAGAATAGGGTCTCGCTCGTGTCCAAGGTGATGGGAGTACTCTGCGCGGCGCAGAAGGGCGCCAGCAGGCCGAGAAAAGCCGCAATGATGCAAGCTCGCAAGCCAGAAACCAGGAAACGACTCAGGAATTCCTCCCGCAGCATGACCACCCGACCGGCCATAATCCGACAATAGGCGGAGAACCTCTTCAGTTTAAGGGGTTGTTCGCAGAGGGTCAAACCGTCGAGGCTCCACCCGACTACTGGTTCGTGATAGATTTTGGCTGACTGCTTGTATGCCGTTTTCTGATTTCCATGGCAATACTGAGACCTTGCAACGCTTGCGCGAGATGCTCGCGCGCGATCATTTTCCTCACGCGGTAGTGCTCGCGGGAAGTCACGGTTGCGGAAAGTACACGCTCGCGCTGATGCTGGCGCGGGCGATGAACTGCCTGAATCCTCCGTTCAGTGATGGACTTGCGGATTTCTGCGGCAAATGCGCGAACTGCACCCGCATTGAGCAGGCTTGCGATCTAGAAACTCGCTTTACCGAGGCGGTCGAGGCGCGCGAGAACCTTCGCGAAACCGACAAGAAAGAAACCCGCATCTTCGTGCAGACGCATCCTGACGTGCTTGTAATTCCCCCCGATCCTCCGCAGATGATGATTAAGGTCGACCAGGTGCGGCGCGTCATAGAGACCATCTATTACCGACCCGGGGAGGGCAGGGAACGGGTTTATATCTTTACCGATTCGGCTTTCATGAAAGAGGCAGCGAACTCCCTGCTCAAAGTGCTCGAGGAGCCTCCTGAATTCGCCACCATTTTTTTGCTCACCGAAAATGCGGGGGAGTTGCTGCCCACCATCCGTTCGCGTTCCATGGTGTTTACCTTGTGCGCGCTCTCGACGGAAGAGATTGAGAAGGATCTGGCTAAGCACCGTCCGGAGTGGAAACCCGCGCAAGTTGCGCTCGTGGCTCGACTGAGCGAGGGAGCGGTGGGGCGCGCCCGCGGCTTCGATCTGGACGCCTATACTGCCGCGCGCGACCACGCGCTGGCGATTTTGAAATCGGCTCGGCGGGGCGGCGAGCATAGCGAATTGTTCAAGATCACTGAGTCCTACCGTCCAGGCGCCGAAGGGCGTGAGAAAATCGAGATGCTGATCCGTACCGTGTATTCACTGCTGCGCGACTTGGTGTTCTTCGATTCGGGTGCCTCGGAACTGATTCGGAATACGGATATTAGCTCGGAATTAAAGCGATTAGCCGAGTCGGCGGATTTCGAGTGGATCACGGCGGCCTCGGAACGATTGGCAGAGGTGGAACGCGGCATGCGCCGCAACCTGCTGCGCTCGTTATCTCTGGATGCGTTCGCCGCTGCGCTGGAGAAATGAGGGGGTGCGGGCCTCGTTCACTAATTTCATCGAGGTAATCGCGCGGTGGTTACTTCCGGGATCGGCGATCTAATCAATCGAATCGCCTGATCCACTTGCCTTTCAACTACTTGCCTCGCATTACTCCGCTGGTTCTACTCCCTTCGGATAGATTGTTCCGCTCTTCACCCCCGCCTATAATCGTCCTACTCTGGCTGTTCAATTCTCCGTCAGGTTCCGGGTAGGACTTGGGAGGCCTTGGTATGTCCAGAGCCTTCCAGAATAAGGTCGAAGTATTTGGAGAGACGCCCGGATATGCGAAAGCGCCTGCAACTCGCACTGATGCTGACGGTAGGAACGACAATCGCGACCTCCTTGCCACTCAACGCTTGGGCCGCTGAGGCAGACAGCTCCGGCCACGGGATCACCGCCACCGAAGAGCATGGACGCAAGATCTATGTAGACGAGGATGCCCCAGCGAAGCCGCGGGTCACGCCGGCTCCGCAGTCCAAGCGCTCTTCACTTGTCTTCTGGAGCAGCAAAGAGAGCCGCTGGAAACCCGTGCCTTCGGCGGGAGCGGCTTCGATGCTGGCCGCGCGTTCGGCCGCAAAGGAAGTCACTCAGTATTTTGGCCACGACTCGGTTTCGTCGGCCAATGCAAAGATCATCGCGGCTAATGCTCGTGGGCATCAGGCCTCACCGGACGAGATCGATAACGCAGTCGTGATGGCTGCGGCCCGCCACAATGTTGACGCGAACCTGGTGCGGGCCGTCATCAAAGTGGAGTCAAATTTCAATGCCAACGCCGTGTCGAACAAGGGAGCTATGGGGCTGATGCAGCTCATGCCCAAGACGGCACGTAGCTTGAACGTGAAGAATCCCTTTGATCCGCAGCAGAATGTCGATGCCGGCGTACGCCACTTGAAGTATTTGCTGCAAAACTATGGCGGGGACGTGAATCTGACGCTCGCGGCTTACAACGCCGGAGAAGGCGCGGTGGCACGAAGCGCAGGCGTCCCGCATTTTGCCGAAACGCAGAATTACGTCCGCAGGATTACAAACCTGTACAACGGCGGGTTTGATCTGACTCCATCGGGGGGATCCCGCGAACCCGTGCGGGTGCAACGAGATGCGCGCGGGGTGCTGTACATCAGCAACACGGATTAGAATCTAAGCATCTGTTTAAGAGTCTCTCAGGTGTCACGGCAGTTCAACTGCAACGACGGATCAGGACAGTAACGGACCGGCGACTTTGAACAAAACATTGAGCCAGCGTGGCTTGCGCTGTGGGGCGTTGCTTTTGTTGATGACCGTCCCCTTCGTGCCGGCGCACGCCCGCGCGCGGCACGGGCATTCTGAAGCCTGGGCCCGCGACCACTATGCCGCCGCGGACCGCATGCGCGAGGCGCTGAACGGACGTCCTCCCGGCGAGCGCAGTCGCCGCGACTACCAGCGGGTTATCAACGCTTATCGCAATGTCTACTACGGAGCGCCCACTTCCACCAAAGCGGATCCTAGCGCCGTAGCCGTGGCCGAAACGCTGGTCGAAATGGGCCGCCGCTTTGATGACAACTCCATCCTCAAGAAAGCCATTGCCCAGTACAAATTCCTCCGCCGCGAATATCCCGGAAGTAAGTACCGTTGCGATGCGCTGTTCACCATCGGCGAGATCTACAAGGACGACCTGAACGATTCCGATCAGGCCCGTGCTGTGTTCCAGGATTTTCTAAAACGTTATCCACGCAACCGTCTCGCCGAAGATGCGGAACAGGCGGTTGCCGAACTCGATCGCCAGGCCAAAGCAGGAAAGAAGGCCGACCTCAAGAAGAAATCCGGCGAGGAAGAAGCCGCGGCGCGGGATCAAAGTATGCCGGCTACGGAATCAACCGAAGGCGAGTCGCGGAGTGATGCGAGTTCATTGCCAGCGACCTCAAGCCACGCTTCCGATTCGCACGCGCCAGCCGCGGCGCGGGTGACTGCCATTCGCCACTGGTCTACCCCGGACTACACCCGCGTGGCTATTGACGTGGAAAACCAGATCAAGTTCGGATCGCAACGCATCTCGCATCCGGACCGAATCTTTTTTGACCTCCGCGATACGAAACTGGCGTCCACCTTGGTGGGGAAGAGTTTCGATGTGGACGATGGCTTTCTCAAGAAGATTCGCGTGGCGCAGTTCAAGCCGGGGCGTACGCGGGTAGTGCTCGAAGTGGACGACCTGTCCGACTACGACGCTTTTCTGCTGCCGGATCCCTACCGCCTGATCATTGACATTCATGGAAAGAAGAGTCAGAGCGCCCGCCGCAAGCATTCCCGAGACGCGGAAGTGAAAGAGGCTGCGGCTATGACGGCGGACATCGAGGCGCCGCCCAGAGCTGGTTCATCGAAGACTGACTCCGACCGCGCTGAAACCGCGACCGCTACCACGAATTCGGACGAAAGCAAGTCAGCGGGCGCAACGAACGACCTCAAACAGGATTTGCGCGCAGCCGCAGGGAAGGCTCCCGTCACCACCCAAGATGTGAATGACGAAGCTGCGGTTCACCCGAAAGACGTTGTCGGCAAAAGCGGATTGCCCGATCTGCCGCGCAAGGTCAATACCAAGGCCGAGACCCCCGCGCCCACCAAGGTGATCGTGGACAATGATGACGAGGACGACACGACCGGTGCGGCGGCACCGAAGCGTAGCCCAACCCTGGCACGCAGCAAGTCATCCCGGGTAGCTTCGAATCGCAAGGCCAGAGATTTCGATGTCCGCGAAGCAAAACCGACAGCAGGCGGTGACCGCTCGCTGATCCGCGCGTTAGGACTGAAGATTGGCAAGATCGTGATCGATCCCGGTCACGGAGGTCACGACACGGGAACCATCGGCCCGAATGGCCTTAAAGAGAAGGACCTTGTTCTGGAAGTGGGACGTCGCTTGGGCAAGTTGCTCGAAACGCGACTGGGCGCGGAAGTGGTTTATACCCGCAAGAACGACACCTTCATTCCCCTCGAAACCCGTACCGCGATCGCGAACCAGCAGCGCGCAGATTTATTCATTTCGATTCATGCCAATTCCAGTCACGATCCTAACGCACGCGGGGTTGAGACTTATTATTTGAACTTCACTTCTTCTCCGGAGGCTCTGGAAGTCGCGGCTCGCGAGAATGCGGTTTCGGAGAAGTCGATCTACGAACTGCAGGATCTGGTGAAGAAGATTGCGCTCAAGGAAAAGATTGAAGAGTCGCGCGAATTTGCGGCCGACGTGCAGGCCTCGCTGCACAGCGGGCTCGCTGCCAAAAGCCCATTGATCCGCAATCGTGGAGTAAAGAAAGCGCCGTTCATCGTCCTGATCGGCGCGAATATGCCGTCGATCCTGGCGGAAATCTCCTTCGTTTCGAACCCCTCGGACGAACATCGGCTGGAGACCAGCGACTATCGCCAACGCATCGCGGAGTCCCTCTACCACGGAATCGCGAAGTATGCCGATGGTCTCAGCGGCGTCAAGATGGCCAGCAAGATCGACAAAACCACTGGCAGTGACTGATCCAACCGATCTGTTGATAATGAAGTGGACCGGGTCGGTGGATCCAATCCCGCCAAAAGGCACAAAAAAAAACGCGAAAGCCGCGAGCACCGCAAACTGGGGCCAATACCTGCTGTAGTCGATCAAAGATGGCCTGTGAAAAGCGCCTTGGAATCTACATGCTTTGCCGGATTTCACAATTGCCAAGGCGTGCATAAGGTGAACGCACCGTTCCAAGTAGTTCCGATTTATGTCAGACGTGCCTTCTACGGTCCCCCCTGTTACAGCCCTGGGGCAATTTCTTCGAGGAAGATGTCGGCGTCTGGTGCTCGTTTTCGGTGGTACTTGCCGCTTCTGGCTTTGTGATCACTCGCGGAATTCACAACGGGGAATTCAATTTCAATACGGATGAAACCATTCACGCCAGCACCGGCCTGTACTTCGCTGACTTCCTGCGCGACCTGCCGCTGCGTCATCCGCTGCAGTACACCTTCCGCTACTACGCTCAGTATCCCGCGCTCGGCGTGTTGCACTGGCCTCCCATCTTCCACATGTTCGAAGGGTTGGCATTTTTGCTTTTTGGTTCTACGGTGGAGGTCGCTCGCGCGACCGTCCTAATGTTCGCGCTGCTGGGGATCTATTTTTTGTTTCGACTGGTGGAATACCTGGAGAATCGGATTGGCTGCAATCATCGCGTGTCTTCTCTTCGCGTTTTTCCCCCTGACTCTCCTGTTCGAAAAAGTTGTAATGCTCGAGATTCCCGCGCTTTCGTTGAGCATCGGAGCGATCTATTTCTGGATTCGCTACCTGAAGGAAGAACGAAAGGCGGACATTTACCGCTTCGCTTTCTTTGCCTGCGCCGCATTATTGACCAAGCAGACGGTGGCATTTCTCATCCCGGTGTGTGTCTTAGCCGGCCGTGCTGACGAAGCGGATGACGCACAGTATTCCTGCAGAAGACCACCTGGTATGTGGCGGCCGTCTGCGGAGTGGTGCTGAGCCCGTACTACCTGGCGCTGTCGCATTTCCACGGCGCGGCTTTGGCCAAGAGCGTGGAAGCTACTCATCCAGTGACGCTGCTGCAGCGGACGGCTTTTTATTGGCGTGCTTTACCGGGGCAGATCACATGGGTAGTACTGGCGCTCAGTGTGTTGGGTATCGTGACCTATTGCGCCCGCAAGGAATGGGAAAAGCTGGCGTTCGCCATGGCCTGGATCTTAGGTTGTTATGTCACCTCTGACGCCGATCGGATTCCAAGCACCCAGATTCATCATCTACTGGCTGCCGGCCTGGGCTTGGCTCGCAGCGGTGCCGTTCACTGTGTCGCTGGGACAGAAGGTCCCCCGAATGGTTCAGACGGCCGCCGCGATTGTATTGCTGAGCGTCCACGCTCTGTGGGCGCTTTCGTATCAGCGCCCGAATGTAAGCGGCTATGGGTCTGCGGCGCGCGGCCTGGTGACCATGGCAAAGTCAGGGTACGTCCTGTTTGACGGACCACTGCCGGGTAACTTCATTTTTTTTGTTCGCAGCATCGGATCCTAGTCGCCGCATTGGGGTGTTACGTAAAGCGCTCTACGTAACCATGCTGATCAAAGATGAAGGAAGTGAGGAGCTAGTGCATGGCTTTGAAGGCATCCGCAATGTGCTGGCAGCCGATGGCGTCCGCTACATCGTGGTCGCGGAAAACACGCCGACGTCCATTTCCTGTGCAGCACACGCTCCGCGACCTGCTTCACACAGATCATCAGTTCCGGCTGCGAGCGGTTTTCCCGGTCAGGGGCTGTGATCCAATGCGGCCTGACACATTTCTTGCGATTTACGAGAATCTACAGGCCACCGGCGCAGCAGCACCCTATCTGCACGTGAAAATGCTGACCACCCGTCAGGACTTGGATGTTCCTTTCGGCACGCTAGGGCCGCCTCCGTACTCGTTCAATGTTTCCAGGCGGTAGAATTGCCCGAAGGATCGATTCTTCTATTTCAATCTCAGAGACCGAAACACTTCCAGAGCACAGCATTGAGGGCTTAGGGCGGCGGCAAACGCGCAGCACTCTTTGACGGGAATGCGCTCGTTAGGAATGGGACGGACCACCGCCTAGGTCCTTACTTCCGAACATCTTGCGATATTGAAAACTTCTGAGTCTGGGCCGGAAAAATGCCCACTGCAACTCGCGATAGTGCGACGTTGGAGTGCGGCACCTTCAACTTCGGTGCTAGAAGGTATAGCGCAGGCTGAACTGCATAGTCCTCGGGACGGCGAAGGTCTCGAGGCTGGTGAATGCTCCCACGTTACTGCTTGTGAGGTCGTTCACCGGCAGACCGCGGTTGACGTTGTTCAGGGCATTGAAGTTCTGCCACGCGAAGGCCAGTGCCTGCCGTTCCGTGATCTGGAAGGTCTTGCCCAAGGACCAATCGGCTTCAAAGAATCCCGGGCCACGCAGGGAATTGCGCCCGGCGTTTCCTTCCCGGAAGGCATACGTTGGGTCACTTAGAACGGTTGCGATCGGAACATACGCACCAGGATTGAAACCCGCTCCCTGCGGGATATTGGCATTCGGATTCCCGGTCTCGAAAGCTTTTAACGGAAAATTGGAATTGAGCGAAGTTGTGGTGCCGTAGATAGGCGTGAATGGCCGTCCACTGTACGCGGTGGTCATGCCAGTGAACTGCCATCCACCGAGGATGAGGCGCTCGGGCCGGTTCATAGTGGTGAAGAATTTGCGGCCGGGCCCAATCGGAATCTGGAGTACGTGGCCGAGAGAGAAGGCGTGGGTGCGGTCCCATCCCGATGGCCCGTAATCGGCGCGGAGGTTGTAAGGGTTGAACTCGCGCGAATTGTCGCCGTAATTGTTATTCCGCGAATACGTGTATTGGCCGGTCAGGGAATACCAGGCCGACATGCGCTTCTCCGCCGAGATCTGCAGGCTGTTGTAATTCGAACTGAGATCGTTGGCGAAGGCGGTGATGTCCTGGGTATAGCCAAAAGTCGAGAAATACGGGCGGTTGTTATTGGACAATCCGGGACGGGGAATAGGCGCGTTGGCATTATAAAAATCGTACAGATGCCGTGCCTGGTTCCCTACGTACGCTACTTGCAGGCTGAAGTTCTTTCCTAACTCGTGCTGAATCGCCACATTGTACATTTCCACGTAAGCGTTCTTGCGGTTCGAGAGGAATTCCCGGTTGCACCCACATCCGCGGGAAGCGGCAGCAAGCCATTGGCGGGAACTGCTGGTGGAGTCGGCAACGGCGGTCCCTGCGACAAGGTGAACGGTAAAGCAGTGCCAGTCGAGGCGGTGAGTGACTGCGCGTAATCGACCGGATAATTGTGGCTGATCTGGATGCTGAAGAAATTGGGGAAGTAACTGCGGCCGTATCCAGCCCGCACAACGGTTTTCGGGGTCAGTTGGTAGGCAATGCCGATGCGGGGCGCGAAGTTGTCTTTGCGGGTGTTGATGTTGGTATAGCGGTCCACGCCGCCCAAACCTGCCACCATCAGCATTCCCGTTTGCAGATTGAAGTTGGCGCCATCTCCGCGGTGCGCGTAGGGAGCGGTATACAGTTCCCAGCGCAAGCCGAGCGAGAGAGTCAGCTTGGGAGTGACCCGCCAGCGGTCTTGCACGAACGCGAATACGTCCTGTTCATACTCCTTAGGAATGCCCAGAAACTGGAAACGCTGGAAGGTGCTGGGCACGCCGAGCAGGAAGGATTCGAACGCGTCACTGGTAGTGCCATAAGGAGTCGCAACACCGGAGTTAAATCCGAACACACCGCGTTGGCTGAAATCGCTGCTGGACCTATAGTTCACGACCCAGCGGTAATCGCCACCAAACTTGATCTCGTGCTTGCCCAGTTCTTTAGTAAGAACAGGCGAGAGTTGGTGCAGTTGCTCAAGTTCGTGAAGCGGGGCATTGGTATTGATCGTAGTGCCGAATTGAAAACTGCTGGAGGGGAACCCAGCAACCGTGGTACCGCTCAGAGCGCTGCCGTTGAAGATGAAATTCGAGAGGCCGCTCGTATTGGCAGTTCCCAGATTAATGCCGGGAATGCCAACCGTGGTGGCGGTGTTCGTCCCATAGTCCACCGGCAGGTTGTCAATCTGGTAGCGGAAATAGCTGTAGCGGAGGTTGAGCAGCCACGAGGGGCCAAAGACGTGATTCCAATTCACCGCGCCGTTATGATTTTGTCCGTGGGAGTTCCCGGGCCCGTAAAGGTTGGAGAAGCCGGGTCCGCCGAGAAGCCCGAAAATCGCCGGCGAGTTAATAGTGTCGCGGAATAAATCGTAGCGAACGAACAAGCGATTGTTAGGATTCAGGTTCCAGTCGACGCGGGCATCGTACTGGTCCGAGTTGAATTTCACGCTGCCGGTGCCGAGGTAGGTGTTGCTGCCAATATTGGGCAGCGGGATACCAGCAAGGAGTTTCGAGGCGACTGGGCTGATGGCGCCGGCTGGGAGAACCGGGCCACCCAGTGCGGTCAGATCGCCGGTACGTTCGGCAGCCGTCGGTACAAATTCCTGGAAGCCGCCGCCGAGGCGCTCTCGTTGTCCCTGGTAGGTTCCGAAAAAGAATAACTTATCGCGGATGACGCGCCCGCCGACCGAACCACCAAACTGGTTGAAAGCGCAAGGGCTGCTGGCGAATGCTTTCGGTATAGGGATCCCGCGCATTGAAGAAGTTATTGCGCAGCACTTCAAACAAGTCGCCGTGGAAATCGTTGCTTCCGGACTTCGTAGTGTAGGAGACAAAAGAGCCCCCGGAGCGTCCGAACTCGGCGTCGTAGTTGCTGGTCGTAACCTTCATCTGGTCTAGAGAGTCTGGTGGCGGATTCGACTACCTGAATCCCGAGCACGGCGTCCATGTCGTCAGCGCCATCGATCTGACGGTTGGTGAATCCGAACAGCAAGCCATTGGTGTTATTGGCCTGTCCCGCCCTGGGGGTTCTCTGTGCCGGCAATGTCATACGTATTGCGTACGGTGCCGGGGGCAAGCAGCTCCAATTGCGTGACATTCTGGCCGATGGTAGGGATGTCGGTCAGCTCGCGGGAAGTCACCGTGGTGCTGATTTCGGCGCGATCGGTGACCAGAACCGGAGCCTGATCGGCAACGACTTGAACCGTTTGCGTGGCTCCGCCCAATTGCATCTGGACATTAATGCGCGTCTCCCGGTCCACATCCACCACGATGTTGTTCTGTTGGGTGGGTTGGAATCCGGTCGCAGAAACGATGACGTTGTACGTGCCGTTCGCGAGCTGGGTGCGCGTGAACAGGCCCTCTGCATTGGTGTTGGTGGTAACGGAAGAATTGTGTTGAGTGTCGGTGATCTTGACCTGCGGCGTTCGGAATAACGGCGCCGGTCGGATCGGTAACTTGACCCGTCAGCGTGCCGGAAGTCGCCTGGGACCAGGCACTTGGGGCAGCAAACCAGAGCAAAGTGGCGGTGAGGACAAGGGCGGCACACCTCCACGGGCTGACCCGTGGGGCCATTGAAGAACTATCTACAGCGCGCGTCATGAATACCTCTCGGGGTCTACTTCAGGGGAGACCGTAATTTTCTGAGTGCAACGTTTGATGTCAGTTCGTCCTCTAGGGCTGCCGCCTTAACGTAAAGCCCTAACTTTTTAATTACGGCCTGCTTGGATCGAATGTCCCTTTATCCTTCACCGGCGCATTCCAAGCTCATCCCGCTTTCGAGAGCTCCCCCGCTTCCGCTAAGATATATAGTTCTGTGGGATTCTATGTCCTTAACCAAACAGCAAGCGCTGGAGATGTTCGAGTCCGATGACCTGATCGGCATCGGCATGGAAGCCGATGCGGTGCGCCGCAAGCTGCATCCCGAGGGCGTGGTCACCTACATCATCGACCGCAACATCAACTACACCAACTTCTGCACCGAGTACTGCACCTTCTGCGCGTTCTACCGTCCGCTGAAGGGGCCGGCGGCGAAGGAAGGCTACATCCTCGACTTCGACACGATCTACGAGAAGATTCGCGAGACCGTGGAACTGGGCGGCACCGGCGTGCTGATGCAGGGCGGCCTGCATCCCGACCTGAAGATCGACTGGCACGAGAAGATGCTGCGCGGGATCAAGCAGCGCTTTCCGAAGATCCATCTGCATTGCTACTCGGCGTCGGAGATTATCGCGATTGCCGAGTACAGCGAGCTCAGCGATTCGCGACACGATTCTGCGGCTGCGCGATGCGGGGCTCGATTCGATTCCGGGCGGCGGCGCGGAGATTCTGGACGACGAAGTGCGCTACAAGATCGCGCGGCTGAAGTGCCTGACCGAAGACTGGATCAACGTGCATCGCACCGCGCACCAGCTCGGCATGCGCACCACCGCGACCATGATGTTCGGCGTGGGCGAGAAGTACGAGCACCGCATCAATCATTTCCAGAAGCTTTACGAGCTGCAGGAAGAGACCGGCGGATTCACCGCCTTCATCCCGTGGAGTTTTCAGCCGGCAGAACACGGCGCTCGGCGGACGGCACTGGGACGAGGCGACTGCGGTCGAGTATCTGAAGGTGCTGGCGATCTCGCGGCTCTATCTTTCGAACTTTCTCAACGTGCAATCCAGTTGGGTGACGCAGGGATTGAAAGTCTGCCAGATGGGACTGCGCTTCGGCGGCAACGACGTTGGCTCGGTGATGCTGGAAGAAAATGTGGTGCGGGCCGCGGGCGTGACGAACTGCACGACCGAAGAAGAGTTGCGGCGCATCATTCGCGACGCGGGGTTCCGTCCGGCGCAGCGAGATACGCTGTACCGGCAGTATTTTCTGAATTAGTCGTGCGTTCGTGATGTTACTAAAGCTGCCCAGCTGATCCTTGAACCTGCGCTGAAGCGCCGCTCTTCGATGATATCCCTTCTGCAGGCCGGGTAGAAGCGCACGGGCGACCTCGATTATCATAATTTTGTTATGGCATTTCCGATCAAAACGTGCGTGGTTTGTGGGGAAGAATTCGAACTGAAGCCGGGGAAGCCCGGGTTTGCGAATCGCTGTCCGGAGTGCAGCGAAGAAGAGGCCGCGAATGCCGGCGGCAACGCGGGCGACGGATGGAAGGGCGACAAAGGAGCCAATGCTGCTCGCCGGGAGGCGATGCGCAATCTGCTCTATCGCAAGGACAGTTGAATAGGAACGAGTTCCCGCCAAAGCTGAGGCTTTCCGCGGCCGGACGGCCCAAGGGGCCGTGCCTACGTGGTTCTTACCGTTTTCAGGCTGCGGCGCATCCTGCGCAGCACATTACCCATTAGCACGATCAACAGGCAGGCGCCCCCCGCCAGACCCCATTTTTCATTTACATTCCATCCCAGACCCGAAAGCAAGACCAGTATTTGTGAATACGAGAGAAGTGTGACGATGACGATCATGACGTACAGATAAGAGGGCTGCGACGAGTTCATCTGTAAGCGCCTGACCGGGATGCGAGGAACTGCAATAAACATCAGTAGGATCCCGATCATCAGCCCGGGAGTGTAGAGGAACAGCGACCATTTGGGGCCGAAAGCGTTGCTGTCACCCTGGAGCGGAACCACACTGGGCAGCTGCGGGTAAAGCAGGAGCGTCGGCAGGGCACTGAGCAGAATTAGCGCGGCTGCCGCCACATAGTAGCGCCGGAGAATTGGGATTGCACTTACCCGAGTCGGCTCGCCGATCTGCGTTGCAACTTCCGGCGGATGCTCTGTGAATTTGAACATTGGGCACAAATACTGAACCCCAGGGACACTACCGTCCACCAAGGACAACGCTCAGGCTGCTTTCTGGGGGCATTCGGATTATGTCTGCTGGATTTCTGGCTGTCAACGGAACCGTAGGACATGGGTGCCTGAGTCTCGATAAAATCGAATTGCGCCACTAGACTCCTCTTGCGTGCCGGTTGCAGACTCTCGCGACGTCTCCCTATGAAACTGGTCTCCCGATTTTTATGCCTGGCTGTGCTGGGTAGTTGTGCCCTCTCGCAGCAGTCCGGGGTCGTGCCAATGTCCCAGAAAGCCGCAATCGAAGGGATCGTGACGAAGGATCCCAGCGGGGAAGCGGTGAAGAAGGTTCTGGTCGAACTGATTGCTGAGAATCAAAAACAGGGTGGCGACTACACAGCGACCACTGGGCCGGACGGTGCGTTTCGCATCGAGAACATCCTGCCCGGGACGATACCGCTTGTTTGCGGAGCGCACTGGGTTTCTGGACATCGATAAGCATCACGGCAGGTCGGAAGGGCGAGTCCTCACTCTGCGACCGGGCGAGGAAGTTAAGGATCTGCAGATCCGGCTTGCAGGCTGCGGCGGTGCTACGCGGACGAGTCACCGACGAAGACGGGGATCCGCTGGCCGGGGCTGAGGTCAGCGCACTGCGTCAGACTTTCGTGACCGGGCACAAACACTGGGAGCAGGTCGGATCGGAGCGGACAAATGATCTGGGCGAGTATCGGATCGCGAATCTGCCGGCCGGAAGCGTGTTCATTTCAGTGAATCCTCCGCCCGACTTCAAAAACCTGATCGAGTCCGCTGGGGCGCTTGGGGACAGGAAAGAGTCCGGGTGCGGGAGATAACGGGCAGGCGACAGCATATCAGACTACCTATTATCCCGGGACACCGGACCGGAGCCAGGCCACGCCGATTCAGTTGCATGCTGGCGATGAGTTTCCCGCCAACTTCTCTTTGACCCCTGGTCCGAGCTTGAGCATTCGGGGGCAGGTGGTCAATCTTCCGCCACGAACCTCGGCGACCATCATGCTTCAGTCGCGCGATTTCCGGCTGGTAACCAGCGGGACCGAGGTGCACAAGGACGGTAGCTTCGTGATTCGCGATGTTTCTCCGGGAAGCTACCTGCTTTTGGCTAGCGTCGAGGGATCTTCCGTGCCCATGATGGCGCGGCAGGATCTGGAAGTGGGATCGAGCAATGTCGATGGGCTGCGGCTTTCACCCCAGCCGGGAGCCACCGTGCGGGGGCGCTTGCGAGTCGAGAGTTCGGGAAAGCGATTTGATCCGGACCAGGTTTATCTGGTGCTGCAACCGGTAGACGGGCAAGATGACGAGGTCGCGATTCCGGGCGCGAGTTTCTCGAATCTTGCGCATGTGGCAGCCGGGGGAGAGTTCGTATGGAGTGATGTGCCTCCGGGAAACTACTACGTGCAGATTCTGGGGAACGGCAGCGGCGCCAATGAAGATTGGTTTATAAAAACAGTTCTCTCGGGGACGCGCGATGCAGGTGAATCCGGGAATTGCCGTCAGTGGCGGGACGGTTTTTCTCGACCTGGTGGCTAGCGCGAACGGCGCTGTGGTCGACGGAGTGGTGGCAGACTCGAAAAACCAGGCGGTGGCGAATGCGGTAGTTGTTGCGGTGCCCGAGACGCGGATGCGCGGGCGCGTGGATCAATATCGCCAGACGGTCAGCGACCAGAATGGCCATTTCAGCTTGCGCGGGATCCGCGGCGGGACCTACACACTTTTCGCCTGGGAGAGTGTGGATGGGCAAGCGTATTTCAATCCCGAATTTCTGAAGAGCTACGACGGGCAGGGGAAGGCTTTGCAACTCAGTGAGGGCGACCGCAAGACGGTGCAGTTAACGGTGATTGCTGCGGGGGATGAGCCGTAAGTCGACGGAGCATCTGCCATTTTGCGTCCAGCGGCAGAGTTACAGCGTGTACCGGATGGACTTAGGTCCAGCTGATAATTAGCGTTGAAACTATCCGCAATGAGGGTCGTTCACGATCGGTGCAGTGAAGAACTGGAATGCTTTTTTCTCTCGCCGCGGAGAGCAAGCAAATACTCCCACGCACTCTGCTGATTGCGGCTCATCCGGATGACGAAACCATCGGCGCCGGTGCCCTGCTCAGGCGCAGGCCAAACATCAAAGTTATTCATGTCACAGACGGCTCACCGTTGAATGCCAGCGATGCCCTCGGTGCCGGGTTTACAACCAGAGAAGAATATGCGGAGGCGCGCCGGAAAGAGACCGTTCAGGCTCTCGCGCAGGCCGGCATTCGTGAGGACGCGATCACGAATCTGCAATTCACAGATCAACAGCTTTCATTCCAGCTGAAGGAAGTAACACAGAGAGTACTGGCAGTCGTGCGGCAGTTCCAGCCCGAGGTCGTGCTGACGCATGCCTATGAGGGCGGTCATCCCGACCATGATTCGGTTGCGTTTGCTTGCCATATAGCGCGCCGCCTGGCCGCGACCCGTCTTTTTGCTTATGCGAGTTCGCGGGATATCACGCAGGATTTGCAGGAATGGAGATTTACACTTTTCTGGCCCGTGCGCCTCAAACGCAATACACGTATGGGCTGAACGCAGGCGAGCGGGAACTTAAGATCGCCATGATCAAAAGCTTCACGACTCAAGAAAGAACTCTGCAACCATTTACTGCAACCGCACGTGGAGAGATTTCGAGTGGCTCCGGAATATGATTTCACGCGTCCACCTCATGAGGGCAAGCTTTGGTATGAGAATTTCAATTGGGGAACCGACGGTGCAACCTGGCGGAAAATGGCATCGCAAACTTTGAGCGAAATTTTTCATCCATGACAGAGTGAGTTTCACGGTCCTGAGTGTAGCGTTCTGGCTTGCGGTAGTTAGTCCGGAATCGGTTGGCGGCGCGGAGCAAATTCTTCTCCAAATTGATAAAGGGTTGGTAGGTCGCGGGAACAAGTCACTCGTGATCGCCCGCCCAGAGTCAAAAATTGCGGGAACACTGATTCCGACCGTCGCGCTGGACGGGCGTGTGTCCGATGAAGGCTGGCGCCTGGCGCACGACTCGATCCGAAAGGCAATTGCAGAAGCCTTGCGCCGGTATCCGGTGGACGTCGTGCACCTGCACGGAGTGGATTTCGCCGACTATCTCCCGGTGGAGGATGTGCCGGTACTAGTGACCCTGCACCTCCCGCTGCACTGGTACAAGCCGAACGCGCTCACGGTCACCAGGCCCAACACGTTTTTCCATTGTGTTTCCCGCTCCCAGGCTGAGACCTTTCCAAAGACCTTGCCGATGCTGCCGGCACTCGAGAATGGCGTTTCCTCCGATTTGTTCCGTCGTCGAGGCATTCGCAAACACCAGTTCGCGGCGGCATTGGGCCGAATTTGCCCGGAGAAGGGATTCCACCTCGCATTGCGAGCGTGTCGACAGGTGCACACACCCATGCTGCTCGCCGGCAAGGTATATCCCTTTCGTGAACATCAAGCCTACTTTGCGGAAGAAATTGTGCCGGAACTCGACTCGCAGCGGAGATACATCGGTCCAGTGGCGATGCGAGGAAAGTGTCGGCTGCTATCTGCCGCGAGTTGTCTGGTTATCCCTAGCCTTGCCCCCGAAACCAGTTCGCTGGTTGCGCGGGAAGCGCTGGCCTGCGGCACGCCGGTGGTGGCTTTCGCGAATGGGGCTCTGCCGGAAGTTGTGCAGGACGGGGAAACGGGATTTCTCGTGCGAGACGCTGATGATCTGCCGGACGCGATACGGGCGTGCCAGTCTCTCGATTCTGAAAAGTGCCGAACAGTGGCGCTGCAGCGGTTCTCGCCGGATCGCATGGTCGAAAACTATATCGCTACTTATCGCGGGATTCTGGAGGGCGCGTGCCGGTTGTCGCAGGCGGCCTGACCTTGCAGAGCGGGACCGCGGCTCCGGAGCGGGCCAACGGGTCCGCGGGTACGCGAGTTCCCTCCATCGACTGCGAATTGGTTACCTGTTCGCTGCGGCTGGAGGAACTGGAAGAGGATTGGCGGGAGCTGTGGTCGTCGCTGCCCGATGCCACGCCGTTTCAATCTCCTGATTGGCTGCTGCCCTGGTGGAAGCACTATGGCGAAGGGCAGTTATTTTCATTTGCATTCTGGGACGGGGCCCGGTTGGTGGGCTTGGCGCCGCTTCAGATCTTCCGCTCTGTGGCGGATCCGACGCGGCGGCTATTTCTCCTGGGCACCGGGAATTCCGATTATCTCGACGCGCTTTTCCATCCTGCATGGCGCCGTGCTTGCTGCAACGCGCTCATGGCGGAGATAGGCAAGCGAAGCGACTGCTGGGACGTGTGCAGTTTCCAGAGGCTTCGTCCCGGGTCGCCTTTGTTGCAGGAGATGGTCGGGCATTCTGGATTCCGCGTCGAACAAGCTGAGCAGGTGCCGTGCGTGGCCGTCGATCTTCAAAATCTGGGGCACGGGGGCGTCATGCTGAGGAGATCGCAAAGTTATGCGCGCAAGCTGCAGGGAGTCAACCGGTACTCGTTTGAGGAGGCCAGCGCTGCAACTCTGGATGAGTTCTCCGATGCGATGGAACGTTTACATCAGCAGCGCTGGCGCGAGGAGGGTTGTCGCGGGGCGCTGAGCACAGCGCGCGATCGCAGCTTTCATCGCATGGTGGCGCGACGATTTCTGAATGCAGGGATGCTGATGTTCTACGGCATCCGCATGGCGGGAAGATTGATCGCAGTGATTTACGGCTATCGCGTTCGCGATCGAGTGTATTCGTATCTGAGCGGCTTTAGTCTGGAATACGCGCGCAAGAGTGTGGGAGCGATCACGATTGGATATGCGGTGCAGCGGGCGATGGAGAGTGGGTGCCGGGCGTTCGACTTTTTGCAAGGGAAGGAAAGCTATAAGTACACGTGGGGAGCGCGCGACGAGGCTTGCTTTGTGAGGCGGATAGTGAAGGAATAGCCGCATTTCGAGAGTGTCGGCTGCAACTCAACTCAACTCAACTCAACTGTCCTCTTGAGTGCGCAGTGATCTCAGGCTACCGATGCCGAAGTCGCAGGCTGTCCCAGCTGCCGTCCCCGAACCAGCCGCCGTCTACCGACAAGGTATGGCCGTTGATGTAGCCGCTGAGGCCGTCGTCGGCGAGAAATGCGATTGCTTTGGCGATATCGTCCGGACAGGCGAACCGGGCCATGGGAACGCGGTTCGTGATGTCGGCGTCGCTGTAGCCGCCGCCAGCCTGATCGGTGGCGTCCATTTCTGTTTTAACCCATCCCGGGCAGACGGCGTTGACGCGTACGCCGCGGCCTCCCCACTCTGAAGCGAGGGTGCGCGTCAGGCCTATCAGTCCGTGCTTGGAAGCATTGTAGGCACTACGATCGGCGATGCCGAGCAAACCAGCGACGGATGCGACATTCACGATGCTTCCGCTCTTCCGCGAGAGCATCATCGCGCCAAACGCTTTCGCCAGGCGGAAAGGGGCGACCAGGTTGACCTCCAGAACGCGGCGGAAGTCGGCAGCCGAAACGTTTTCCGCGGGCGAGATGAAACTGATCCCCGCGTTATTGACGAGCACGTCGGCACGTCCCCAACGATCTGTAACGCTCGCGGCAAACTGCGACACAGTCTGCTCGTTGCAAATGTCGCCGGTGAGTTGCAGGACCTCTGCTCCGCAGTTCTGAGCGGCCTGAGCGGCGGCAGCCATGGGCTTCATGTCCAGCAAGGCGAGCGAGTAGCCTTGCTCCGCGAACAACTCCGCCGTGCGACGTCCGATGCCTTGCGCCGCGCCGGTGATCACCGCGACTTTTTGTGAACGGTGCATAAGCAGCGCTTCCCTGCGCGATAGTAGTATCCGGCACGATGAACTTTTCCTCGGCTCCCATTCTCTGCGAGGCATTAGGCCTGAGTGGCACTCGTGCTTTCGGTTACATTTGTTTACACTGCAATCCAGCAGAACTGAGATCTCTGGCCGGATCACATCACACGCAACGGACCCGCTCTCTACTGCCCGACTGGCGCGACATGCGGAAGGTGTCGTGCTTGCGCTCGACTGGACAGCCGATGACGGCTGTCCTGACTTCGTCTACTTCACTATCGGGGAGTTGGCGTCTGCGGGCTTGCTGTCCTCGCCGCGGATTTTTCCGTCCTCATCGGCGTAGAAGGACCGGTGCTCGGCGTCCATATTTTTCGGGGTCATAGTCAGGACGTAGCTGTCTTTCTTCCCTTTGAAGCTGGCAGTGTAGTCTCCGCGGTCGGGATTGACCATGCGCTTGGTGAACGATCCGGAGTGAACCAGTTCCGCGAGCGTGATGGCGTAATGTCCGTACTGCTTGTTGAACTGTTTCTGGGCGCGGATGACGACGCGCATGTAGGCGAGCGCCGCGGCTTCGGAGTCGGAGCGAGCTGGGTCGCCTTTGAATTTCGGAGTGTAAGTGGGGCCGGGAGTCTGGCCGGTTACGGGCGGCGTGGATTCTTGGGCGAAGAGTGGAAGCGCGGCGAGCAGGGCGAAAAAAAGTACAGAACAAAATGGCTTCGATTTCATGCGAGGCGATTCTCCAAATATCTTCTGAATGCTTTGATGCGCGGTGCAGAAGCTATCGAGCTGCGCTCGACTGGACAGCCGATGGCGGCTGTTCCTGCATGAATCCGGGGCCTTGGGTCATCAATGGCTGCTGAGAACGGGGCTGGCGACCGCACAACTCATGTTACTCCCGTAATTTCCCTTCGGTCACCTTCTCTTTGCATTGTGCCGAATTATTACTATGCTGAGATAGAAGAATCTGGCCCTACAGGGAAAACTATGAAAGCAGCAGTCGCCAGAAAACCAGTCATCCGAATCGCGGTGGTGGAAAGCGATCCATTGCGTTTCGTCGGGTTCCGCGCGTTGTTCGATTCCGAGCCGGAGTTCGAACTCATCTCGGCGGCGCTGCCCGAGATCAGCACGCTGCAAGGCATCGATCTGATCCTGCTGGGCAACCGTTCCGGGCAGAACCTGTTCGACGTGATGGCCAGCCTGAAGGCCACCCGTCCGGACCTGCGCATCATCGTGACAGGCTCGGGCATGGACGAAGAAACCATTCTGAAGGCCATTGCTTCCGGGGCCAAGGGATATGTGGACGAAGCGGCCACGCCGGCCGAGTTTGTGCAGGCCATCCGCATCGTGAATCAGGGCTCGGTCTGGGCTCCGCGCCGCGTGCTGTCCATGTTCATCGAGCGGGTGTCGTCGGCTCCGGGGCGCATCTTTCCCGGCCGGCCGCGTGACCTTTACCGACCGCGAGAAGGAAGTCCTGGAGATGCTGGTGGCGGGCCGCTCCAACAAAGAAATCGGCTCTCAGCTGGGCATCGAAGAGCGCACCGTCAAGGCCCACGTCGCGAAACTGATGCGCAAGGTGGGCGTGCAGAACCGCATCGCGCTTTCGGTGCATGCCATCACGCATTCGCTGGTGACGGCGAAGTAAGTTCTGAGCTGTGAGCGATGAGCCGTGAGCGAGTGAGCCAAGCCAGTTCCTGATGACGGCTAATCGCTGAATCTGATTGCTCATGCTCAGTAGCTCATCGCTCATGGCTCGAGCCTTCGTAACTTTGGGTCACTTACCTTCGTAATCTTGTCGCTGTCCCAGCACTCACCGCATACTCGCTTCACCTACCACAGAACCTGGGAGACGGGGTTGAGAGTGGCGATTAGGGTCACTGCTTTCGGCCCCGCATTTTTTTTGTCCTACGTCCTGATCCTCATCCAGTGATACCTGCTGAGCTTGATCGTCCGTCCTGCACACATGCAACGGTCTAACTTCATTTACAATCCAAATACTAGATCCCAGAAATTCAGTTTGGTGAGGACAATGAAAAAACTTGCTGTTTCTGACCCTGTGTCGTGTGTGCTGTGCTCGTTTCGCGTTTGCCGCGGACGAGCAAGCGAAAGAATCGAAGGCCGAAGACCGGGTCAAGGCTGCCGCCGATGTTCTGAACGAGATTCAATCCGCGCCCGATTCCGGCATTCCCGAAGAAGTGCTGGGATCGGCCGAATGCGTGGCCGTCGTGCCGTCCATGCTGAAGGGCGGATTCATCGTCGGCGCGAGGTACGGACGCGGCGTGGCCAGTTGCCGCACTCCGAAGGGCTGGAGCGCTCCGGCGTTCTTTCACGATCAAGGGCGGCAGCTTCGGTTTGCAGATCGGCGGCCAGGCGGTCGATCTGGTCATGCTGATCATGAACAACGATGGCATGAAGAATCTGCTATCGAGCCAATTTAAGCTTGGGCGCCGATGCGTCGTGGCCGCCGGTCCGGTCGGACGTCATGCCGCAGCCGACACCGACTGGAAGATGCGAGCGCAGGTGCTGACCTATTCCCGGGCCCGCGGCGTGTTCGCCGGCGTCAGACTGAACGGCGCGGTGATCAACCAGGACAAAGACGCACCCGCGAATTCTACGGCCACATGGTGCCTTTCAAGACCGCGCTGACCGGAGAGGTTGAGCCTCCGCCAGAGCGTATCCGTTCCTGAACACGCTGGCCAAGTGGGCCAAGAAGCCGCGAAATAGCAGCTCGCAGTGCATCTGAATTCTTCCCCGTGATACAGTGACGTTTTTCCTGAATGCGTCGGAGACTCGAGTACGCGGCAGCCTGGCCGTTCATAAAACTTCTTAGTTTGTCTGCCGCGTCCTTTGTCGCGCGCCTTCGCCATCCAATCTCTCGGATCGTTTATCTGCTGCACGTCCGTTTGCGACATGTCGGCATGCGCAACCTGGCGATGGCGTTTCCCGAGAAGAGTGAAAAAGAGCGCAAGCGAATCTTGCGCGGTGAGTTCACTTCCCTCGGCCGCCAGCTGGCCGAGTTGTGCCAGTTTCCGCGCTACACCCGGAAAACATTGATGAGGTAGTGGTCTACGAGCAACTTCGAGAACTACGAACGCGCTTACGCGCGCGGCAAGGGCGTGCTGTTTCTGACCGCACATTTTGGCGGCTGGGAGCTTTCGGCTTTTGCCCACTCGCTGCACGGCCATCGGGTGAACATCGTGATGCGGCCCATGGACAATCCCTATCTCGACCGCCTGCTGCAGAGCTACCGCACCATGCACGGCAACAAAGTTGTCCCCAAAGACGATTTCGTGCGCGGCCTGCTGGCGGCGATGAAAGCGGGAGAGACGGTCGGCATACTGATGGACACGAACATGACTCCGCCGCAGGGCGTGTTCGTGGATTTCTTCGGTATTCCGGCGTGCACGGCCAGCGGCCTGGCGCGCATCGCGCTGCGCACCGACGCGGCGGTGGTCCCCGGGTTCACCATCTGGGACGAATCGCTGCGCAAATACCGACTGCGCTTTGATCCCGCCCTGGAACTGGTCCGCACCGGCGATCTGGAGGCCGATATCGTGAGCGAATACAGCAGAACTTCACGAAAGTCATTGAAGACTACGTGCGGCAATATCCGGACCAGTGGCTGTGGGTTCACCGGCGCTGGAAGACCAGGCCGCCCGGGGAGAAGCCGCTGTACTGAATCGAGAAAAGCGCCGACTTCCTCTCTGCGCCATCAGCAGCCCAGCCGTTAAAACTTAGGAAGCAGTAGCAGGCGAACGCCTCGGTTTTCGCGGCTTCAGCGGCTGTGTCTGGCTGACCGTGAGCAAGACGGTCTGGGCCAGACGCTCGAGGATTGACAGATCGCCTTCGTCAAAGGCGAAGGTCTGAGGGGAAAAGACTTCGACTAGCCCAACTACGTCGCGTTCATAGCGGATGGGTGCCGCCGCAATGGAACGAATCTTCAGGTGGCGACAGGTTTCGGCGTCCACCCTGAGGTCCGATTCGGTGTTGTCGCAACGAAGCGCTCTTCCGCCACGAACGCACTCTCCGGTAAACCCGGAGTTCACGTCCACGTGGGTGCCCAAAGGAGGTCCGCCGCTGCCCACGCTGGCGCGGCACATCATGGGACCGCCATCCACCAGCGCGATGGCCGCTCCTGACCCGCGCAACAGCGATCGTGCGCGCTCCCCAATCACCCGCAACGCAGCGTTAAGATCGGGGCCCAGGGAATGAAATTCGTATTGAATTGAGCTCGAAGCCACGGGAGAGTCTGCCTTCTCTGAGGCGGCCTCGCCCTCCAGGCTGATGGATCGCGTGTTGTACCAGTTTCCAGAATTGCCATCCCGGTTGGGCCCGAGCACTCGATCTACGGTAAGCTTCGGGGCCTTGCGGCTGGGGGCCTGATCGTTCATGGCTAGCCAGTCATCTAGCCGCTGGCGTGCCTCCTGGGGCAGTTCGGAAAAGCGCACACCGGCACGGCCCAGTGCGTCTGCCCAAGCGATATATCCAGTGGTTTCCAACTGACCTTCGGAGTCGGGAAGATCGAGACGCAGGTGAAGGCGGCGATCGCGATCGAGGGGCACCATTGTCTGCATCGAGAGACCCTGTTCGCTGAGATCGAGGATCATGCCGCCCGTAACGCCATCAAAGCTGGCGAACACTGGTCCATTCACTTTGTGGCGAACGCAACTGCGTCGTTCCGTAAGCATGGTTTTGACCTGTAATCGGGCTCCAATCCTGCGATGGCACAAATGAACACACGTACAAATGCTTGCGGCCACGGGCGGACGCTGCAGGATGTGAGCTATGTGGATCATCGGGTCAAACCAATGGGATGGGAAGTACACGACGGGGTTCTCGGCGGGCAGTTCATTCTCCTCGCAAAGTATGACTCCCTTTTTTGCCACTCACCGCCCGGGGCTTTGACTGGACGTGAGGTGTGTCGGAAATTACATACACATACTGATACTGATGCTGAGGGAACTCCTCTCACGAACTATCCGGTAGAATTGGAATTTCCTATGAATAACTTTGAACAGATCGCCGAACGCGAGCGGCAGTTTCTGCTGCAGACCTACAACCGATATCCCGTCGTGCTGAGCCGCGGCAAGGGCGTGTTTCTCTACGACATCGAGGGCAAGCGCTATCTGGATTTCGTTTCCGGACTCGGAGTGAACGCCTTGGGGCACGCGCATCCGCGCATCGTGAAGACGATTCGCGATCAGGCGGCGAAGCTGATACACGTTTCCAATCTCTACTACCACGAATATCAGGGGCCGCTGGCGGAGAAACTGTGCACGCTGTCCGGGATTGAACCGCGCGTTCTTCTCCAACAGCGGGACGGAAGCGATTGAAGGATCGATCAAGCTGGCGCGGCTGGCCGGACATCGCGTGGGAGGCGAGGCGAAGTGCCGGCTGGTCGCGCTGGAAGGCTCGTATCACGGCCGAACTTTTGGCGCGCTCTCGCTTACTGGACAGGACAAGCATCGCAAGGGATTCGAGCCGCTGCTGGAAGACGTGACGTTCGTAAAGCAGAACGATGTGGAGGGGCTGCGAGCCGCGATCAACGACAACACGTGCGCGATCGTGCTGGAGCCGATTTTTGGCGAGGGCGGGATCTACGAATGTTCGGTGGAGTTCCTGCAGGAGTGCCGGAGCGCTGGCGGATCGGCATCGGGCGGCGCTGATCTTCGACGAGATTCAGTGCGGGCTGGGGCGCACGGGAACGATTTTTGCCTTCCAAAGTTTTGGAGTGACGCCGGATATTGTTGCCATCGCCAAGCCGATTGCAGCCGGGCTGCCGCTGGGCGCATTCATCGCGAAGGAAGAGTTCGCGTCGGCGATTTCACCCGGGCAGCATGGAACGACATTTGGAGGCGGTCCGCTGGCTTGCCGCGTGGCGCTCGAATTTCTGGCAATCGTCGAAGAAGAAAAGCTGCTGGAGAACGTCAACAAGGTCGGCGCCTATCTGCAGCAGCAGTTGAAGGAAGTGGTCGAAAAGCGCAGCGCGGCTGTGGGCGTGCGCGGACGTGGATTCATCCAGGGGATTCAGCTGGAGATTCCCGCTCGTCCGATTGTCGATGGCGGCCTGGCGGAAGGCGTTCTATTCAACAGCACGCAGGATACGGTGGTGCGATTCCTGCCTCCTTTCTTGCTGGAAGAGAAGCACGTGGACAAAGGGATCCGGGTGCTGAAGAAGTTGCTGGGCAGGAAGAAGCAGGCATCGGAGCGCCAACCTCAGGCCTCAGCCGCTGAGACACGTAGATTCGGCTCTGCTGGATGCGAGGCTGAAAAAACGGGGAGCCCAAAGGCTCCCCAAAGTGAAGCGACAGAGGCGTTGTTTCACTTACATAGAGTGCCGCCATTATGAAAGGTTGTCCGCACGAGCGGAAGAATTTAGTCTGCAGATCGTATGAGTTCCGGGCAGGGAAGCAAGATATTACCGGGTTTGGCGAGGGCGTGGAAGAGTGCTGGATGGAATGGATGGCGCGCGGATGCGCTATTTGCGCGCAGGGTCCGGTCCGCCACTGATTCTGCTGCATGGCCTGCTGGCGTACTCGTTTTCCTGGCGCTTTACCCTTCCCGCGCTGGCGCCCTATGCCACCGTGTACGCGCTGGATCAGCTGGGGGCAGGCTTCTCGGATCGTCCCGAGGGCCTCGACCACTCCATGCGCGGGACGGCGCTGCGCGTTCTGAAATTCGCCGGCCAATCTGGGATTGTCTTCGTTCGATCTGCTGGGAACATCGCGCGGCGGGGCGGTGGCGATGTGTGCCGCTGCAGAGTCTCTGATGCAGCGAAGGCCCGCGGGTGCGGCGGCTGATTCTGGTTTGCCCGGTGAATCCGTATTCTCCCCACGGCACGCGGCTCGCGCCATTTTTGGGAACGCCGTTCGGTGCGGCGGGCTTCCGCTGGGTGGTGGCACGCATGCCCTCTCTTTTTTCGTATGGGCATGGCCGTCTGTACGCGGACCCCAAAAACATCCCCGCCGATAGTCTGAAAGGATATGAGGCTCCGCTCGCAACGCCGGGCTTTTTCGAACATGCGCTGAGCATTGTGAAGACCTGGACGGCAGACTTGAAGGAATTGGAGCAGCTATTGCCCACGTTGCGGGCAATTCCTACGCTGCTAGTGTGGGGAGATAAGGACCCGGCGGTGTATGTATCCTCCATGGAGCCGCTGGCACGGAATTTTGCCGACGTGCAGAAGGTCGTTTTTCGGGGAGTTGGACACTTGCCGTATGAAGAGTGTCCGGAGGAATTCAATAAGGCGGTGATTGATTTCCTGAAGCAGTAATTGGCGAATGTGGGGATAGCCGCCATCGACTGTCCGGCGATGCACGGCACCATTGTCGAAGACCTCCTATGACCCACTCCATTCTCGACCTGCTGCGGAATGCGGTGGTGCAGTATGGATATTGGGCGGTGGGAGCGGCGTTGTTGCTGGAGAATGCCGGAATTCCGGTTCCCGGTGAAACGATTCTCCTGCTGGCTAGTTTTCTGGCGTACTCCGAACACGATCTTCGTCTGCCGTGGATCATCGTTGTGGCGACCATTGCGGCTACGCTTGGGCGACAACCTGGGATTCGCGCTTGGGTATTACGGCGGACGACCGCTGTTGCTGCGTTATCAATCGCTGTTCCGCATTAAGGAAACCAGCATTCAGCGCGGAGAAGATCTGTTTGCGAAGTACGGAGCCACAACCGTGTTTTTTGCGCGCTTTGTGTTCGGCATGCGCATTCTTGCCGGGCCGATGGCGGGCGTGCTGCGAATGTCATGGCGGCGGTTTCTTGTCTTCAATTTTCTAGGCGCAGTGGTTTGGGTATCTGTGATTTCCTGCGCGGGCTACCTGTTCGGACGGCATTGGAACCGCTTGGAGGAAGCATTGAAGCGGGCCGATATTGTGGCCCTCCTGGTCATATTGCTAATCGCGGGCTACCTGTGGTGGCGAAATCGGAAGCGCGGCCCAGCGGGATCTGCCGAGTAATGCAGTTCCGGCGGTGATCTTATCGCAGTGAATGTAGCTGCTGAAGATTCTGCCGTCAACTGAGCGCCGAGGCGTCCGGCCTACATCAGCGACCCCAGGTGTGTCCGACCGAAACGCCCACTCGGAAGAGGTTGTTGGAGTGGAATTGCGTGTTGTTGACGACGTAATACCAATGGGCTTCGGGGCGGGCAAAGAAATTCCGCCAGAAGTAATACCTGACACCCGCGCCAGCATGAAACAGCAGGTGGGTGCTGTTGAGGTGGGTAATGCACCCGCCGGAAATCAGATTGCAATTGCCAAATTCGTTGTAGAAGAGCACAGTCTGCCCGCCCACGCCAGCCATGAAGTCGCCGCTGATTTTCTCCGCAAACCGCGGAGCGTAAACCGCATTCACGTCATACAGGAATGGGCGGTAGGGTTGGAAGCCGTTGTAGATCGCGCGCTTGTCGCGAAAGGCGATTTCAGCATTCAACCCCAGTTTGCGCGGCGAAAGATATTGCAGCGTGGCGCTCGGGTATACTCCACCGCGCATGGCCGGGAGCAAGGAACCCGATCGCTGCGCTGGTGTTTTGTGGAGACCAGACTGTGCTGCCCCCGACCGCGAAATCTACCTGTTGAGCACAGGCCATTCTGGCAGCTGTCACCAGCGTGCCGGCGAATACGACCAACGCAAACCTTCTCAATCCACCCCCTCAGACTGCAATTGGAGCAAGATGCAGACATACCGTTTCCGTACGCGAAGCAAGTGATCGCGAACGGGACCGGCAAAAACGTTCGCACTTCTAGTCTGGACCGATAGTGTATCCGATGGACGCTCCGACGTGGACCAGGTTGTCGGAGGTGAAATCCGCAGTGTTGTTGAACACTTTGTAGTAGCGAACTTCAGGACGAACGAAGACATGTCCCCAGAAGTAGTAGCGGATGCCCGCTCCAAAATCTACGAGGAAATGGTTGGAGCTGTTGTAGCAGGCGCCGAAATACACGCAGTTGCTCGTAGGCGTGTAGCCATAGAACCGGGTCGTCTGCCATCCGATGCCGCCCATCAGATCAAGTCCCGCCTTCTTACCCATCTTGGGCTGATACACGCCATTGAAGTCGAACAGGATGGGACGGAAGGGCTGGCCACCGGGTCCGCCATATGATCCCTGGCTTGCTCTCCATGTCGCGTCGAAGCCGAAGCCGATCCGCCGGTGAAGAATTACATCTGCTCCCAGATTCATGTAGAGTCCGCCCTTTTCAGGACAGGTGAAGGTAGTTGTGTTACATCCGGCGGCCCCTGGGGCCATGAGAGTGCCGAAACCAAGCATGGCATCTCCCTGCTGAGCTGTGGCGACGCTGGGGAGCAGAGCGAAACAGCCGAGGAGCATCACAAACGGGACGGACTTTCTCAAGGCAAACCTCCTGTGGTTGTGCTTGCTGGCCGTAAGATGCTGGCGGCAAACGATTCGGATGCAAGGGTACGGGCGAATGGCTCAATCATAATTGCAGTGGGAACCGGATTCAAATACAAGCCCCTTTAACGGTTGCGTCTCCTAGTCTGATCTCTCCCAACAACCCCATAGCGAGTGCGAAGTTGCGGATTCGGTATACGCCAGCGGCTCAGGATCGTTTGGTCCCGCCCCCTCCGCGCAAAACGTGGTCAATTGAAATAGGCCCAGCCCCGAAGAAAACCAATGTGAAAGCAAGTGCGGCCACGGCCAGCGGAAACTCAAAACCGGCGCGATCGGCCGAACCGATAAGGCCGTTGCGCCAGTGAACTTTCCAGATCGCTATCACCAGGTCAATACAGAGGGCGAAGGCCGCCGGTCGGGTGAAAAATCCTGCCAGGATGAACAGACCCCCCAACAGTTCCGTGAAGGCGGCAACGTAGCCCAACCATGCAGGTAGACCCATGTTGCCTACCATGTGAGAAAACTGCCCTAAGCCTCCGAATACTTTGTGATAGCCGTGCGCCACCATGATCACACCGAGTACGATCCGCACGACAACGAGGCCTAGCGGCTGCAAGCGATCCAGATATCGCAACTTCGTTCTCCTGAAGGACGGAATAGATTACCGCATTGACCATCCCGGCGCAGAAAAACTCCCGACGTTAGTCGCTACCTTGCAAACGTGCGGTAACGAGAGAGCCAGTTCGTGGCTGCCGCAAAAGGCAACCGAACCAACGGCTTGGGCGAGCGATCTAGTACCTCCGTACCGTGCCTAGTACTTCAGTTACCGCCCCCGATATAACAAGGCACGATCTACATAGATGGTGCCATATAGTGGGCTGACGCGATCAGTGGCTACTATATATAGAAGCGAGATCAGATCCAGATTTCCCCAATTCCAGAAAACAGGCAAAAAAGACGGAGAAACACGGAGATTCAGCTCCGAGCCGGGGTTTTTCAGGGCTGATATATGCTCTGGACACCGAAAGCCCTCGTAGCCGATAGAGAGGGCAGGAAGTCTCCCCCAAGGAAGCCCGCAACGGCCAGAACGCACGGCGGGCCGGTTCAGTGGAACAGGCAAAGGAACTATGGCCGACTCGCGAGAAGTAATGAACATTCGCCAGGCGTCGCAATATCTGGGCGTGAGTCCGGACACTTTGTACAAGTACGTTGGCGAGCAGAAGATTCCCGCGTTCAAGCTCGGCAATCGCTGGCGCTTCAAAAAATCGAAGCTGGACCAGTGGATGGAAGAGAAGTCGAGCGAGATGGAACCGCAGCCTAAGCGCAAGCCGAAAACGGCAGCAAAGGCAGCGGGGCAACTTTAGAAAAATTGTCCTGGGCAGAAGCCCGGGACACAAAAGGTGGGCACATGTTTGGATTCGGATCGAAGTCCATTGTTGGTCTGGATGTGGGCTCCTCGAGCATTAAGGCGGTGGAGCTGAAGCGGAAGGGCGGGCAGATCGAAGTCGCGCATCTCGGTCTGGAGCCGCTCTCGTCGGACATTGTGGTCGATTCGATGATCGTGGACTCGGGCACAGTATCGAGCGCGATTTCGAAGCTGTTTGCCGATAACCAGATCAAGACCAAAGCTGTGGCCACCGCGGTCAGTGGACACTCGGTCATCGTGAAAAAGATCTCGCTGCCCTCCATGAGTGACCAGGAACTGGCAGAGACGATCGAGAAGGAAGCGGCGCAGCACATTCCTTTCGATCTGGCTGACGTGAGCCTGGACTACCAGATCCTGTCGGACGAAGTGGGCAGCCCGCAGATGGATGTGCTTCTCGTGGCAGTCAAGAAGGACAAGATTTTGAACTACACCAACGTACTCTCGATGGCGGGCCGCACCCCAGCTATTGTCGACATCGATGCGCTGGCTCTGCAGAACTGCTACGAGTACAACTACCAGCCCGCACCGGGGCAGGTCGTCGCGCTGCTCAACCTGGGAGCCAGCGTTATGAACATCAACATTGTGAAAGGCACAACGCCGCTGTTTCCGCGCGACGTCAGCGTGGGCGGACATCAGTACACCGATTCTCTGCAGAAGGAGCTGGACCTGAGTTTTGAAGACGCGGAATCGCTGAAGCTGGGACACAAGGTGGGCACGGTGAGTGAAGACGCCAAGCACCCCATCTTGCAGCAGGTGACCGAGATTATTGTGCTGGAAATCCAGAAGACGTTCGATTTCTTCCGGGCCAGCGCGGCTGGAGAGCACATCGAGAAAATCTACCTGGCGGGCGGTTCGTCGAAGGTGCCCGGGCTGGTGGAAGCGCTGCGGCAGGAATTCTCTATGCCGGTCGAGTTGCTGAATCCGTTCCAGCGCGTGATGCCGCCAATCGAGGGACACGGAGCGGAACTGGTGGAGCAGAATCCCGGCCAAATGGCTGTCGCTGTGGGCTTGGCCCTGAGGAGCTTTGAATCCCTATGATCAAAATCAACCTGCTCGAAACCTCCAAAGGCAAAGGCAAGCGTGCGAGCGCGGCCCCGTCCATGCCTTCGATCGAAATGGGCGATATGGGGTCGCCCAAGCTGAAAATCCTGGCCATGGTGGTGATCGTGGGCTTGGGCAATCTGGGCTACTGGTATCGCCTGGATCACGAGACTCAAGCCATTGCCGCGAAGATGAAAGTCGCGGAACAGAAGAATCGGGAACTCGCCGATGTGAAGGTGCGCTTCCTGGAACGCCAGACTCAGGCCAACGCGTATCAGCGGCGAGTCGATGTCATTAAGCAGCTGCACGAGGGCCAGACTGGCCCGGTCAACCTGATGGCCATGCTCGGGGAAACCGTCAATAACACCGAAGCCGTGTGGCTGAGAAAGATGGATGACACCGGACCTTCAGTAGACCTTGAGGGGACGGCGCTGAGCACCGATGCGGTGGCCAACCTGATTGCAAACCTGCAGAAGACTGGCTACTTCAGAACGGTTGAGATTAAGGAAACGTACCAGGACGAGTCGATCAAAGACATGCAGGCCTTCCAGTTCACCCTGACCTGCGAGAAGGGGAAGTCGTAAAGGCAGACCTATGGCGAACTTTAGCGAACTGTCCGGAGTCAAGCAGTGGGGAATGGTGATTCTCGGGGGAGCAGTAGTGACCGCGGCGCTGTACTTCACCGTCTTCAAAGGGCAGGTGGAGAAGAATGCCGCAGCACAGCATGCCCTTGAGGACAAAGTTCGGGAGAACAACGAACTGGAATCGTACCGGCCGAAGCTGAAGCAGATTGAGCAGCAACTGGCTGAACTGAAGCAGCAACTCGAGATCGAACAGCGCATCGTCCCCGACGACAAGCAGATCGATGCATTCATGACCATGATGGGCTCGGAAGCGAGCCATGCGGGAATAGAACTGCGGCGCTACACGGCGAAAGACGTGAAGTCGCAGCAGTACTACACGGAAGTTCCTTTCGATATGGAACTGGATGGCCCGTACTACTCGACGCTGAACTTTTTCGACCGGGTAAGCAAGCTGGAGAGGATCATCAACATCAGCAACTTGATGATTGCGACGACTAAGAACCCAAGCGGGGCGAAAGCGAAGCATACGTACCAGTACGCGCCCAATGAGAGCGTGGTCGCTACGTTTACGGCGACGACTTATTTCAGTCACGATTTGACACCTTCCGCGGCAGGCGCCGGCAAACCCGGAACGCCCGCGGCGAAGAAGTAGGGACCCGTATATGAAGCTGACGACAGGCATTGTGGCATTGGCAATGATGGTGGGCGGGGCGGCGGTAGCCCAGAACCCCGACGCCATCGATAACGCGCGCAAGACGGTGAAGTCACTGCAGCAACAGCAGGCGGCCAAGCCGACACCCGCCGCTGCGGCTGCGGTGGTAAAGCCAGCGGCGCTTCCGGCCGCCAAGACGGCCGTGAAATCCACTTCTAAAGCCTCGGACACCAATAAACTGCAGCACGTGAACGTGGTCCCGGGCGCGAACGATATCCAGATCGAAATCAGCTCCAGCCAGGCGGTTACGCCGCGGGTGAGCAAGCTGAGTTCGCCAGCGCGTGTGTTAGTGGAATTGCCGGAGACGGTCGTTGCCAGCGCGCAGTCGAAGATTCCGGTGGGAACTGGGGGAGTCAAGGGCGTCCGCATCGGCATGGATGGCAAGACTCCGCCGACGACGAGCGTTGTGGTGGATCTCGATAAGGCGTTGGCCTATGAGGTCGCTCCCGGTCCCGCGGGAAAAACGATTTTGATTCTGCACACTCAAGATACGGCGATCGCGGGTGCGAAGAATGCTCCTGCTCCAGCGAAAACCGCTGTTGCCACAGGCAAGCCGCAGCCATTGCCGAAGGTTGCTGACGCAAAGGGGCCTGTAACCGAAGCTCCTGCGACAGCGGCTGTAAAAGCGGCGCCGGCAAAAGCTCCCGCCCCGGTTGCGATCGCGAAAGTTGATGCGAAAACTCCGGTAACGAAAGCTCCGGCTCCTAAAGCAGTGGCAGCGCCCGTAAAAGCAGATGTCAAGCAACAGACGGCTAAGACGGTGGTCGCGGCCAAGGCCAGTCCGTTTGCTGCCGCCGTTCCGGTGAAAGTGGCGGAGGCCCCGAAGCATCCTAAGCCCGAAGCAAAGAAGTGGGCAATGACCGGCAGTAGGGATCCGTTTTTCAGCCCGGTTGTGCAGCAGCATGGCTCGGGTTGCGCCACGGGCAAGAAGTGCCTGGAGATCGGCGCGATCAACGTGCGCGGTGTGGTCAAGTCTGACACCGGCTTCATCGCCGTAGTCACGAACAATCTCAACAAGGCGTATTTTTTGCGCGAAAACGATCCCGTGTTTAACGGCTACGTGGTGAAGATTACGGGCGATTCAGTGGTGTTCCAGGAGACGATTCAGGACAAGCTGGGTAAGTCGTTCACCCGGGAAGTAGTGAAACGGATTCTCGCTCCGGCAGTTTAAGCAGGGCGGCGGACCCGCAAGGGCGCCGAAACAAGTTGCAAGAAGGACACGCGGGCCAGGCCCGCGGGTGGGGAGAAGCGAAATGCGAAAGCAACAATTGGCAATATTCGTATCGTTGCTGCTGGTTCTGGTGGTAGCTGCGGCTGCCCAGACCACCAGCCAGCTCGATCGAGTCAACGTAGTCCGGGACGCCGACACAATCCGAGTCGAGATGAGCTCGCAGGGCACGCTGACGCCCAAAGTGAGCACTATGGACTCACCCGCCCGCGTGGTGGTTGATCTGCCCGAGACGATCATGGCAACCAGGCAGAAGGCCATTTCCGTTGGCGCGCAGGGAGTCAAGGGCGTGCGGGTCGGCATGGATGGCCAATCGCATCCAACCACTCGCATCGTCGTTGATCTCGAAAAGGCTTGCGCCTACGAACTGACGCCCGGACCGGCCGGTAAGCTTGTGCTTAGCCTGCATACCAGTGCTGATGCCAAGGCCGTTGTTCCGGCGACTACCGTGGCTAGCAACAGCGCGTCACCGGTGAAGCCGGAAGCTGCGCCGGCGCCGAAAGCATCGGCTTCGCCCAATGAATTCGTCTTCGTTGAGCCTTCGTACCAGGCACAGAAGCCTGCAACCTCGGACGCTCCGGCGGATCGCGCTCAGGATGCGGCCGCAAAGTTCTCGGACAAAACGACGCCGGAACTTCTGCCCGTCAGCATGAATGCGGCGCAGCAGGCCCAGAGCGGCACGACGTCGATCACTCCTGCAGTGAATCTGGCAGCGGAGCAGAAGGCTCAAGCCGGGCAGCAGAGTGCGGTGGCGGGCCCGAAATACACGGGCGAACCCATCTCCGTAAATCTGAAGGATGTTGACCTGAAAGATTTCTTCCGTCTCATTCACGAGATCAGCGGACTGAACGTGGTGCTCGATCCTAACGTTCACGGAACGCTGACCATCGTGCTGGATGACGTGCCCTGGGATCAGGCTTTGGACATCGTACTCAAAAATAACGATCTGGCCCGCGAACTGGAGGGCAACGTCCTCCGCATCGCCACCGTCGAAACCTTGAAGAAAGAAGCCGACTCTCGCCGTGCCCAAATCGAATCCGAAGCGCTGGCAGTGGAGAAGGTTTCGGTCACTCGCTTCCTGAGCTACGCAAAGGCGAAAGATGCCATCGTAACCGTGAAGAAGTTCCTGTCGCAGCGCGGTGACGTGGTGGCTGATGATCGCACCAACGCTGTCATCATCAACGATATTCCCAAAGTGATTCCTACGATTGATCGCCTGTTAACGCAACTGGATCGCAAGACGCAGGAAGTGGAAATCGAAGCGCGAGTAGTGGCCGCGACACGTCAGTTCGCGCGTGACATCGGCACCCAGTTCGGTTTCGGCTGGGGCAATAGCACCACCACCGTGGGCGGCGCCAACAGTGTGGGAACTTCACCGATTGGAGTTTTCGGCGGACCGCCGCCGTCCTACACCGTGTCGGGCACGTCGGCACCAACAGGAACAACTCTGAACCAGATTCCTCTGTTCTCGAATCTGCCCGTAACCAGTCCATCGAGCGGCATTGGTTTCCAGAACTCCACCGGGAACATTCGTCTGGACGCTATCCTGACCATGGCGGAATCGCGCGGCTTGCTGAAGGTGCTGTCGCGTCCTCGTGTGGTTACACAGAACAACATTCAGGCTCTGGTGAAGCAAGGCGTGCGCGTACCTATCGTGACGCAGGCTCAATTGGGTGGTCCTCCGACCGTCACCTACGTGGACGCGTTTTTGCGCCTTACAGTAACCCCGCAGATCACGTCGGAGAACACTATCTTCCTGAACGTGGATGTGGAGAACACAACGCCTAACTTCGCACAGCAAGTGCAGGGCAACCCGGAACTGATCACGCAGCAGGCCACCACACAGGTGCTGGTGACCGATGGCGGAACGGTGGTGATCGGCGGCGTGATCCAGACGCAGAACTCGATCAACATCAACCAGGTGCCGCTGCTCGGCAACCTGCCGTTCCTGGGCAACCTGTTCAAACACACGCAGGTTTCCACTCAGAACCAGGAGCTGATCTTCTTCATCACGCCGAGGATCATTCAGACATAGCGGCGGGACGAAACACTCAACAGCCGCCGGCCTGGCGAACCTGTCAGGCCGGCGGTTTTGTTTTGTCCATTTGACCTTCTGGCCGCGCTGGACAAGGCGACTTTGAGCTCGGACATTTGTCGTCTGCCCCATCAATTTTCAGCCTTGCGCCACGGTTGACCTTTGGAATTCCCCAGCCTAGTATCCGCTACATGACAGTGTCCCCTCCCATTACGGGCCAGGTACTGGGTCACTATCGTATCGTCGAGCAGATCGGTGCCGGCGGGATGGGCGTAGTGTTCCGGGCGCGGGATGAGCAACTCGATCGCGATGTCGCGCTAAAAACTCTTCCCAAGTTGCCGCTGCTGAGCGAACCGGCACGGCGCCAGTTTCGCCGCGAAGCCTTGAGTCTTGCCAAAATCGTCGATCCCTGCGTTGCGATGGCGTTCGATTTCGGTCAGGACGGCGGCGTCGATTATCTGGTCACAGAGTATGTACCTGGCCTCACACTCGAGGCGAAACTCGCGGGCCGCCCGCTCCCGGAAGAAGAGGTTCTTCGGTTGGGCGAGCAGATGGCCTCTGGTCTCGACGCCGCGCACAAAGAAGGCGTCATCCATCGCGACCTCAAGCCGAGCAACGTCAAAGTCACGCCCGACGGCAGGCTCAAAATTTTGGATTTTGGGTTGGCGCACATTTTGAAAACGGAGACGGAACTGACGGCCACAGTTTCTTCGCCTACTAAAAGCTATTCGGATGCAGGGACCTTGCCTTACATGGCTCCGGAGCAGGTCCGCGGACGGAAGCCGGATGCGCTTGCGGATGTGTGGTCCGCGGGCGCGGTCTTATACGAAATGAGCACGGGGAAACGGCCATTTGGCGATTTGACAGGCGGACCCCTGCTGGCCGCGATCCTCGAACAGAGCCCTCCGCCCCCACGCGACATCAATCCCAACATAAGCGAAGGGCTTCAGCAGTTGATCCTGCAGGCACTGCAGAAGGATCCCCGGCAACGCTACCAATCCGCAGGCGATCTCCGAGTTGCCATGGCCAACCTGGCGAGTGGGAGAACGAAGTTCCGCCCCAGGCCAATAGAACGGGCAAAATGGCAGATATGGGCGCCGATCGCAGCAGCCATTCTCCTCGTGGCCGGAGGGGCGTGGTGGTGGCAAAGCCACCGCAGCGAGTCCACGGTGCCGCAAGAAAGAATGATGGCCGTTCTGCCATTCGAATCCGTCGCTAACGATCCGCCGACGAATGCTTTGGGTCTCGGGCTGACGCAGACGTTGACGGCGAAATTAGTGCAAGCCTCCGATGGCGCGCCCTTGCAGCTGGTCTCAACTCGCGAGTTGATCGCGCAAGGCGTGAAGACATCCGACCAGGCGCGGCGCGAGTTCGGCACCGATCTCGTGCTTGAGGGTAGCTTGCAACAAGATGGCGGGCGAATCCGCATCACGTGGAGCTTGGTGGATCCGCGCAAACACACTCAAATCGCCGCCAACACTGTTACCGGTGACGCCGGCGACATCTTCGGATTGCAAGACAACTTGGTCGCCGAGGTGCTGGAAAAGCTGCCTCAGGCGGTCGATCCCTCACGACGGCAATTTGTGCAGAAGAATCTGGATGCGAAACCTGCCGCTTACGATTTCTACCTGCGCGGCCGCGGATACCTGGAAGACTACAAACATCCTGACAACGTTGAGAGCGCGATTGCACAGTTCGAAAAAGCCATTTCTGTGGACGGAACCTATGCGCCGGCTTACGCGGCCATGGGCCTGGCGTACACAGCTGGTTTCCAACGGAACAACCGGGGTAAGGACTGGCTCCAAAAGGCGAAAAGCCAATGCGAACGTGCCCTCGCAATAAATCAGCAACTGGCAGAAGGCCACACTTGCCTGGGCAATGTTTTTTTCTCCTTAGGACGCTACGAAAACGCAGTGCAGCAGTTTCAGAGGTCGCTCGATCTCGACCACAACAGCGACGAGACCCTGCGCCTGCTGGCGGCGGCCTATCAGAAGCAGGGCAAAGTTGGGGATGCAGAACAGGCCTACCGCAAGGCTGTATCGCTGCGTCCTAATTATTGGAATGTCTACAACGCGTTCGGTGCTTTTTATTACAATCAGGCGCGCTACACGGACGCGGTGGCCATGTTTCAGAAGGCAATCTCACTGGCGCCTTCGAACTTCCGGGCTTACTCCAATCTCGGTGGAATTTATCTTCTGCTCGGTCGTTATCAGGAGGCTGTCGACGCCCTGAAACAATCCAACACTCTGCGTCCCTCGTTTGAATCGTACGGAAACTTAGGAGCCGCATACTTCTACATGCGGCGCTACCAGGATTCCGTCGATAACCTGCAGCAGGCGCTCAAAATCGATGATAAAGACTGGTTGAATTGGGGAAATTTGGGAGACACGCTGTATCTCATTCCAACTCGGCGTACGGATTCTCTCGCCGCCTATCGAAAGGCCATTCAATTGGCGAGCGCCAGGCTCCAGGTTAACCCCAAGGACTCGTTCGCGCTGGCCTTTACCGCGGATTACTACGCCATTCTCGACCAGGACGCGCAAGCGCGGGCACAGATCACGAAAGCTCTGGAGATTGCACCTTCGGATGCGGATGTCCTATTCCGCGCGGCTATCCTGTACAACCATTTCGGGGAGAAGGAGAAGACCCTGGAATATCTGAGCAAGTCGGTGGCCTCGGGGTATTCGCGGACAGTGGTTCGCGACACTCCCGACTTCGACCATCTCAAAAACGAGCCGCGCTTCCGCACGCTCCTGCCTGAGAGCTGACTCAGGGAACGATATGCACGCCGGGATCGGGGCAAGTCTTAGTGCCGTCCCGGACGAGATCGTAGCGATAAACACAGTAATCCCCGTGGATTCCACCGAAGGTGTTGCACCAGAACTCACCTTTCGCTTTCTGGCTCTGCCCGGGAGGAACCGTGGACGAGGAGAAAGGCGTGTGCCCCTTAAAACGGATCGAATAACTACTACTATCAGACGAGTCAATGTTCCAGGTCACATCGTCTCCCCTGTGAACTTGCACCGTGTCCGGATTGGCATTGCAGTTGGTAATCGTCACACTGCCCTTCATTATTTCCGGACCTTTCTTCGTATAGACGTTGTTGCTGCAACCGAGGATCCCCAGTAACGGCACGCATAGAACGCAGCAACAGATTCTGAAGGCTCTCATAAGCCGTACTCCTTCTGGGTGCCCGGATGGAATGTGCCGCCATTGTGGTAGTGGCGGCACGCAAAGTCAAGTAAAGCCCAAAGTAGACGTTTAGACCTGCTATGAAACACACCGGTGTTCGGTACTTCTTGCTAAACTCCCAGCAATGAATTTTCCGGCTCGCCAGAACAAGCTTCGGGAGCATCTTGCGACTCTCCACTTTGACGGACTTCTCGTCAGCCATCTGCCAAATATTCGATACCTTTGCGGATTCACCGGCAGCGCCGGCCTTTTGCTGGTACAGGAGTCCGGCAGTCTCTTCATCACCGACGTTCGCTACGACACGCAAGCGCACGACGAGGTGAAGGGCGCGAAGATAGTGATTGCCAGGAAAGCTCTGCTGCAAGCTTTGGGCGAAGTGCTCGCGAAAGGAAAAACTGCTCGCAGGAAAAGAGCAATAGGCATCGAGTCTGAGCATTTGAGCGTGGCCGAAAAGAAGCGTCTCACGAAATTCCGGCCGGCTTCGATCACCTTGAAAGATGCGCCTCCTTTGGTGGAGAAGGCCCGGATAGTGAAGGATGACGAAGAACTCCAACTGATCCGCGGGGCGGTTGCGCTCGGAGCTAGGCTCTTCGACCGCGCGGTTGAGGCCATGGGTCCGGGGACGACAGAGGTCGAGGTAGCAGCGGAAATGGAATTAGCGGCGCGCCGAGCCGGGGCGGACGAGATGTCGTTCCCTACCATCATCGCGTCGGGAGCGAGATCGGCGCTGCCGCACGGGCGCGCTTCCTCGCAACGCATACCCTCCGGAGCGTTCGTGGTTTGTGACTTCGGTGTTATACTTTCGGGTTATTGTTCGGATCAGACCCGCACTGTGTGGGTGGGCAAGCCTTCTGAGGAAGCTAGGCGCGTTTACCAGGCAGTTCGGGAGGCGCAGCAGGCCGGCATTGACGCAGTTAAGCCCGGAATCACCGTGGGCGGGGTTGATGCTGCCACTCGTAAGGTGTTACGAAAAGCTGGGTTAGGTCGATTTTTCACGCATTCCACCGGACATGGGGTGGGGCTGGAGATTCACGAAAGCCCCCGCGTCGCCAGTGGCCAGCGCGAGATTCTGCAGCCTGGGATGGTCATTACCATCGAGCCCGGGGTATACTTCCCCGGCAAATGGGGCGTGAGGATCGAGGATATGGTAGCGGTCACGGTCGGTGGCTGTGAGGTACTGACGCCCACCAGCAAGGATTTTCTGGCAATTTAGTCTTCTCTTTAATATAGATCGGGCACGAACGATGTCCGGCTTCTGCGCGCCCTCCGGGTAGCGCGGGGGGATCGGCGAAGGTCCCACCGTACACGAATGAATCAAAAAGAGCTGAAGGAACTCATCGAGTTTTTAATCGAGAAGGACATCGCCGAGTTCGAACTCGAGCGTGGCGATGTCAAGGTGCGGATCAAGCGTGCCGGAGAGCACACCCTGGTGCACTCGCAGAACGAGGCCCGCTTTTTTGCCGTGCCTCCCGCTACTGCTCCTCCCGTGCAAGTGGGCGCTATGCCCACGGCTCCTCCACCGCCGACCCCTTCAGCCGTTGCAGCGCCCGCTCCCGAAGAAGGTCTGCATAGCGTGAAGTCGCCCATTGTCGGGACCTTCTACGAGGCTCCCTCTCCGGGTGCTCCTCCATTTGTAAAGGTCGGGGAAACCGTCGAACTGGGACAAGTGCTATGCATTGTGGAAGCGATGAAATTGTTGAACGAGATCGAGTCAGACGTGGCCGGGGAGATCGTGAAAAAGCTGGCCAACAACGGGCAGCCAATTGAGTACGGCCAGGAGTTATTTGTCGTCCGGCCGAAGAAGTGAGACTGAAATTGTTCAAGGGGCGCGCCAAGCCGCGCCTTTTTTTGTCTGCGATAAACCAGCAGGAGCCGCGAGCCAGGACCTTTCGCTCGCAGCTCATAGCTCATAGCTTTCGCTCATGTTTAAGAAGATCCTGATTGCCAATCGCGGCGAGATTGCACTGCGCGTGATTTGTGCGTGCAAGGAACTGGGCGTGAAGACCGTCGCGATTTACAGCGAGGCCGATCGCAATTCCCTGCATGTGCGCTTTGCCGACGAAGCGATCTGCATCGGTCCCCCACAGCTGGCCCAGAGTTACCTGAACATTCCCGCGGTGATCAGCGCCGCCGAAATCGCCAATGTGGAGGCAATCCATCCCGGGTACGGCTTGCTGGCCGAGAATGCGAATTTCGCGGAAGTCTGCCATATGAGCGAGATCAAGTTCATCGGCCCGCGTCCGGAAGTCATGCGCTTAATGGGCGAGAAAGAGAAGGCGCGGACAGCCATGAAAGCCGCCGGAGTGCCGATCCTGCCCGGCTCCGAGGGAATCATCGCTTCCGACGGAGAAGCCGTGGAGTGGGCGCGGCAGGTTGGCTACCCGGTCATCGTGAAAGCTTCCGCTGGCGGTGGAGGGCGAGGCATGCGAATCGCCCGCAATGAAGACGAACTTCCCGGACTATTCAAGGCTGCACAGGCGGAGGCGGCGGGCGCGTTCGGCAATGGCGATTTGTATATGGAGAAGTACGTCGAGCACCCCCGCCATATTGAGTTTCAGGTTTTGGCGGACGAGCACGGCAGTGTCGTCAGCCTGGGAGAGCGCGAGTGCTCGATCCAGAGGCGCCATCAAAAGCTGCTGGAGGAATCGCCCTCCACCCAGGTCACTCCAGAATTGCGGGCCCAAATTGGTGAGGTTCTCTGCACATCTCTGAAGAAGATCGGGTATTGGAATGCGGGGACCATCGAGTTCCTGATGGATCAGGACCGGCGCCTGCACTTCATCGAAATGAACACTCGGATCCAAGTGGAGCACCCGGTCACAGAGATGGTGACCGATGTGGACCTGGTGAAGAGCCAGATCATGATCGCCGCGGGGGCCAAAATGGACGAGGTGCTCCATGGACCCATCGTGCACCGCGGGCACTCCATCGAGTGCCGCATCAATGCCGAGCATCCCGAGAAGTTCACGCCTTCTGCGGGAAAAATAACGGCTTTCCATCCACCTGGAGGCACAGGCGTGCGAGTGGATACGGCGGCCTACGCGGAAGGCGTCATTCCGCCTTACTACGATTCTTTGATTGCCAAGCTGATCGTGCGGGCCAAGGATCGCAACGAGGCCATTTCGCGTATGTCACGGGCGCTCGAGATGTTCATGGTAGAGGGCGTGTACACGACGATTCCCCTGCATCGGAAAATTCTGGCCGATCCGGATTTCCGCGCGGGAAACTTCGATACTGGCTTCATTGAACGGTTCCTTAAGAAGAACGGCGCTCAGCACTAACGAGCAGTCTCTATCCTGGACAGCATGATCCAACTTCCCCGTCTTTATTGCATCGTCCATTCGGCGTCATTTGCGTCTACAACTGAGTTGGTCCACTTCAGCACAGAATTGGTTGGCGCGGGTTGTAGGTTGGTGCAATACCGCAACAAGAACGGTAGCCCGCGCGTGATGCTTGAGCAGGAAAGGGAAGTAAAACGACAACTTGGATCCTCTGCCCGGCTGATCATGAATGACCGGGCTGACCTCTGTCTGGCGGCCGATTTCGACGGTGTCCACGTTGGCCAAGATGATCTGTCGCCGGAGTCGGTGCGCGAAATCATCGGCCCAGATCGCTGGCTGGGAGTTTCCACGCATAATCCGGAGCAGTTGCGGGACGCGGATCTTACTTCTGCGGACTATCTGGCTATTGGCCCTGTATTCGCGACCTCCAGCAAAGAAAAGCCCGATCCGGTGGTCGGCCTGGCAGGCGTCCGCCGAGCCCGGGAGTTGACCCGCAAGCCGCTGGTGGCCATCGGGGGAATTACCCGGGCGAATGCGGCGTCAGTCATCGACGCGGGTGCGGACAGCATTGCGGTGATATCCGATCTATTACGGGAGCCGCGCAAATCAGCAGAGGAATTTTTGCGCATTCTGCGGTAGAGTCACTTGACACTTGCCGGGAGGGCATCCTGAGTACACCTACAACGACGCCGCCTGCTGCGAAAAGCGATTGGGAACGTCATAGTCATCAGGATAAGGAACTAGTCCAGGGATTGGGCCTGACCAGTGCGACCATGCTGGTGATCGGTTCCATGATCGGTTCCGGCATCTTCATCGTGTCGGCCGAGATTGGGCGCGAAGTCGGGTCCCCCGCGTTGCTGATCGGCGCCTGGCTTGTAACCGGTCTCATGACCATCGTAGCCGCGCTCAGCTATGGCGAACTGGCGGCGATGATGCCGCGGGCGGGCGGGCAGTACGTTTACTTGCGGGAAGCGCTGGGGCCGCTCTGGGGATTTCTCTACGGCTGGACTTTGTTCCTGGTCATCCAGACGGGCACGATTGCCGCGGTGGGCGTCGCTTTTGGAAAATTCCTCGGCGTCTTTATCCCCTCCATCTCTTCCTCCAACTGGATCCTGCATTTGTGGAAGGTTCCCGCCATTCATGTCGGCCCCATGGTGCTGGGCAATATGGACGTGGGCATTAACACCCAGAACCTGATGGCGATTCTGCTCACGATAATTCTATCGGTCGTCAATATTTTTGGCCTGAGGACGGGCGCGGCCATTCAAAACATCTTCACCACGGCGAAGGTGTTGGCACTGCTCGGACTCGCAGCGCTGGGTTTTGCATTTTGCCGGAATCCCGAGGCCATTCTGGCGAATTTCAGTGGCGACTTCTGGCATAACGCGGGGCTGTTGTCACTACATGATATCGGCGGGGGAGTATTCGTCAGCACGCTTACCGTCTTAGCGGTGGCGCAGGTCGGCTCTTTGTTCTCGGCTGATGCCTGGAACAACGTCACCTTCACCGCGGGAGAAGTAAAGAATCCCAGTCGGAACTTGCCGCTGTCGCTGGCGGTGGGCACGGGCGTCGTAATCGCGCTTTATATCGCGTGCAACTTCGTTTATCTCGCCGCGCTACCTTTGGAGGGAACAGCGGCAGCAGCAACGATACTGGGCAGGGGAATCACGCATGCGACCGAAGACCGCGTAGCTACCGCAGTCCTGACACAGGGCTTTGGCAGCAAGGGCGGTTTCATGATGGCAGCCGCCATCATGATCTCTGGCTTCGGTTGCATGAATGGGCTGATTCTGTCGGGCGCGCGCGTCTATTACGCCATGGCCAAGGACGGCCTGTTCTTCCGCAACGTTGCCAAACTGCATCCTACGTACAAGACTCCGGCGGTTTCGCTGATGGTGCAGATGGTCTGGACCTGCGTGCTGTGTATCTCAGGGAGCTACGGGCAACTGCTGGATTACATCATCTTCGCCGTGCTTGTGTTTTACATCCTGACGATCGTGGGATTGTTCGTGCTGCGGCGGACGCACCCGGACGCCCCTCGCCCTTATCGGGCGGTCGGTTATCCGGTTCTGCCCCTCGTATATATTGGAATGGCTTTATTCATCGATGTCGTACTATTGCGCTACAAACCGCAATACACGTGGCCGGGGCTGATCGTCGTGCTGCTGGGGATCCCGGTTTATTACGCGTGGTCCGCGCGGAGCCCACAGGAGAATCTGCATGAGTCGTAGTGTGGACACTCAGGAGAAACCAAGGGGAATGGCAAGGCTTCTCGCAACCAAGCCGTTGAACTTGCTCATGGACGAGGCCCAGGAAACGGGCGAGCACAGCCTCAAGCGGACGCTCGGTGTTTTCCAACTTACCGCACTGGGCGTCGGTGCCATCATTGGCGCCGGCATCTTCGTGATGGTAGGCCTCGGTGCACAGTACGCAGGGCCCGGACTTACTCTCGCTTTCGTGCTTTCCGGCTTCGGATGTGCCTTTGCCGGCCTTTGTTATGCCGAGTTTGCAGCGATGATTCCGCTGGCGGGAAGCGCTTATACATACGCCTACGCCACACTAGGCGAGTTGCTCGCCTGGATCATTGGCTGGGACCTGACGCTTGAGTACGCCATGGGTGCGAGCACCGTATCGTCAGGATGGTCGAACCATTTCATCGAACTGCTCGATATATTCCACGTAAAAATGCCGCTCTGGCTGGCGTACGACCACTGGACCGCTCTGAAGACCGCGCAAGAGATGGTGGCGCGCCAGATCGCGCAGGCATCGGATCCTTCGCTGGTCCCCGGTTCGCAGGCTTTTCTCGACAAGATAAGCTCCATCATCAGCACTCAATCGCCGGAACTGGTGCAGCGGGCTCATGCGCTGTTGGGTGCTCCGCACCTCTTTGGGATGGAGATCGGATTCAATTTACCGGCATTCATAATCGCCCTTGTGATCACCGCGGTTTTGGTGGTCGGAATCAAAGAGAGCGCCAGGTTCAATGCCACCATCGTCACTATCAAAATTGGGGTTGTCCTTTTTGTAATCGCCTTGGGGATCCGCTACATCAACGCCGCGAACTGGGGTTCTAGCTGGGCCACCTACGCTCCCCACGGTTTCGCCGGAATCGGAGCGGGCGCCGCGTACATATTTTTCGCGTACATTGGTTTCGACGCCGTTTCGACCACGGCTCAGGAGGCCAAGAATCCGCAGCGCGATCTGCCCATCGGCATGATGGCATCGCTTGCGATCTGCACCGTCTTGTACATCGCGGTGGCTGGCGTGCTGACCGGAATGGTGCACTGGCAGCAGATCAATATTGAAGCTCCGGTTGCGCGCGCTTTTCTGGATCGCGGTTTGATCAACGCCTCACGAATCATCACGCTGGGCGCGCTCGCAGGGTTGACCAGCGTCATGCTGGTCATGCTCCTGGGTCAAACGCGGGTGCTTTATTCGATGGCGAACGACGGCCTGCTACCAAAGAAGTTCTTTGCGGCCATTCATCCGAAATTCCGAACGCCCTGGAAAAACACGATTCTTGTCGGATTGGTGGCGGCCATAGTTGGCAGCCTGACTCCCATCGATGACATTGGAAGAATGGTGAATATTGGAACGCTGCTGGCGTTCGTCATCGTCTCTATCGCTGTGCTGGTTCTGCGGCGCACCCATCCGGAGTTGCACCGTCCGTTTCGCACTCCCTGGGTACCCCTGGTCCCGATACTCGGCGTGATCTCGAATGGCTACATGATGTACAAGCTGGGCTGGGTCAACTGGGCGCGGCTTATCATTTGGCTGGTGATTGGACTGGTAGTGTACTTCACCTACGGACAGAGGCACAGCCGCGTACAGGCGATCAATGCGGCGAAGACTCCGGAAGCGTAACGGGATTTGCCTTTCAGGCCCTCCGCGGAGCGCGGAGGGCTTTTTTGTTTTATAGTCGGGGGTCAACAAACGACGGCCCCTGAAATGAAAGCTCTGCGCAACCTGCGAACCATTGGTTTGCTTCTGCTGATCGTTGTGGGTATCGGCACTGCGGGCTTTCACTACTTTGAACGCTGGCCATGGTTCGACGGCTTCTACATGGTGGTCACGACCCTGACCACGATCGGCTATCAGGAGGTGCACCCCCTATCGCACACCGGACGCATCTTCAACGTGTTTGTAATCTTGTCGGGCGTTTCGTTGCTGTTATTGGGAGTCGGGGCGCTCAGCCAGGCTTTGCTAGAATTCGAGCTGCAGAGTTTCTTCGGAAGGCGGCGCATGGAGCGCGAGATCGCACGTCTCACGGACCACTTCATCATCTGCGGCATGGGACGCGTGGGCCGCAGCGTGGCAAGAGAGCTGGCGCGCAAACCGGCATCGTTCATCATCATCGAAAATGCCGAAAACAAACGCCAGAAGTTTGCGTCCGAAACCTGGTTGGTGCTCGCCGGCGACGCGACCCAGGAAGAAACTCTGCGTGAAGCGCAGATCGAGCGGGCGAGTGGGCTGATTGCCGCTACTACCACGGACGCAACCAATCTCTACATCGTGCTTACGGCACGCGGCCTCAACCCTCATCTGAAAATTATCGCTCGCGCCAGTGAAGACGCCGCGGAGAAGCACCTATTAACCGCAGGCGCGAACTCCGTCGTTTCTCCATATTCCTTTGCGGGGCAGAGAATCGCGCAATCGCTACTGCGTCCGCATGTAGTCAGCTTCCTGGACACTGCCACGACGCACTTGGGCATGGATCTGGAAATCGGAGAAGTTCACATCACCCCGGGATCAATGTTCGCCGGAAAAACGCTGGAGAGTTCGCGCATTCGGCAGGAGCGCGGAGTGATCGTGTTGGCCATCAAGCGCCGCGATGCCATGCGCTTCAATCCAGCGCCCGACGAACGAATCGAGCCTGACGACTGCCTGATCGCCATGGGCGAGCCCGCTCAATTGCGGCAACTCGAGCAGACTGCCTCGCCATCATGAAAATTGTAAGTGCGGACGAAATGCGCGCCATCGATCGCGCCACTAGCGAGCGCTTCGGCGTCCCTTCGTTAACGTTGATGGAGAACGCAGGCTCCGCGGTCGCGGAGCATGTGGTTTCCCAGTACGGCTCGGCGCAGCGCATTGTCATCTTCTGCGGAAAGGGAAATAACGGCGGCGATGGATTCGTCACTGCCCGGAAGTTACACGAAAAAGGCAAGAACGTCCGGTTAATTTTGCTTGCCGATCCCGCCGACCTGCGGGGTGATGCCGCGGCCATGTACCGGAAGCTCCCCGTGGAAGCAGTGGCCGTTCATTCGGGCGAGGAACTCAATCGCGCCGGTCCATCCCCGGCTGACCTATACGTCGATGCCATCCTGGGAACCGGGTTCAAGCCTCCCGTCCAAGGCGTACATGCAGAGGCCATTCAACTCTTGAACCGGTGCGATGCTGCGGTTGTCGCAGTAGATATTCCGTCGGGCGCGGACGCGAACGGGATGGCTCCGCAGCAGGGAATCGTTGCGCGCGCGAATTCAATCCTGACTTTTACCGCGCCTCGTCCGGCGCATGTTTTTAGTCTGCTTACAGATGGACCCACTTGTGTTGCGGCCATTGGCTCGCCGCCGGAAGCGATGGTATCTTCCATTCGGTTGAACGTAATTACATCCGCGGATATCGCCCCTCTGATTGGTCCTCGTCCGGCGAATTCCAACAAAGGCCTCTATGGGCATGTGCTGGTCGTCGGAGGATCGCTCGGCAAGGCTGGTGCAGCGGCGATGGCGGGGATGTCGGCATTGCGCGCCGGCGCGGGACTCGCAACTGTTGCTACTGCGAAGTCGGTGTTTCCGACGGTAGCGGCATTTTATCCGGAGCTGATGACCGAGGCCCTGCCTGAAACCGCCGCCGGAACGATTGCCACCGAAGCCGGTCTGCGCATCGACGAACTCCTCAAGAACGTGACTGTGCTGGCGATTGGTCCGGGCATCTCGCGTGACCCGCATACCACGACGTTGGTGCGCTCGCTGGTTGCGAATGCGAAACTGCCGATGGTGCTGGATGCCGACGGCCTGAATGCATTTCAGGGACACACGCAGGAAATGAATGGAAGTGGGCGCACACTGGTAATTACCCCGCATCCCGGGGAAATGGGGCGGCTGGCGGCCTGTTCCACAAATGATGTGCAGAAAGACAGATTGGGGGTAGCACGGCATTTCGCGCGCGAGCACAACGTCATCGTAGTTCTTAAGGGAAACAGGACGCTGGTGGTACAGCCCAATGGAGAGGCCTGGGTTAACACCACCGGAAACCCCGGAATGTCGACCGGTGGCACGGGAGACATTCTGACCGGAATGGTTGCGGCAATGATCGCGCAACATCCCAGCGATCCGATGTTGGCGGTGTGTGCTGCCGTCCATCTGCACGGCCTGGCGGGCGACGTCATGCGCGAGGTCATGGGCGAGCATTCGCTCGTAGCTACCGATTTGCTGCGTGGATTACCGGATGCATTCGAGCGCACTCGAAAAAGTGCGCGCGCACGATTTATTGGCTGGAACGGCTAAGCTGGCGCAAGAATGATGTCCGCTCCCGCCCGGATGGCAGCGCTACCTTTCCCGCGGTAATAGCACGGTCTTTCCCTCCTGCGCTGATCGACGGGCTGCATCCAGAATCTCGGTTACGGTCACGTTTGTCTCCAGAGACGACAAGCCGTCCTCCTTTGCTCCTTCGAGAATCACCGCCCGGAAATAACAGAGTTCATTGTCATAGGGCGCGGGCATCGGCTTGGCTGCGAGTTGTTGTTCCTGTTTGTCTTCGGCGCGCCGCATTCGAATGTCGTCCTTCTTCACCGTAATCACATACCCGCTCTGACCGTACACTTCCATGTCTTTGCGATCAAACGGCCAGTTCCACGAGGCTTGGACGATAGCTTGCGCTTGCGGATACTTGAGGATAATCGTCGCCTCGTCGTCTACGCGCTGGTAGATTTGCGGCTTAATTTGCTGCGTGACGGCTGTGACGCTCTGCGGGCGTTCGCCGTCCATAAGCCACGTCATCAGATCGGCTCCATAGCATCCGAAATCAAAAAGAGCGCCTGCCCCGTTGAGTTTCGGATCGGTGAGCCAGGCGAGGAATTCGGGTTGCACGCCGATTTGTTTTGGACCTTGGTGGCCATCATGCACAACTACTTTGCGAATTTTCCCCAATGCACCTTCATGAACGAGGTCGTAGGCGGCATGATTACTCCGATACCAGGAAGTCTCGTAATTCACCAGCACATGGATTTTCGCCGCGCGTGCGGCCTTCTCGATCGCCAAGGCATCTTCGAGGTTTACCGCCAGAGGCTTTTCCATCATTACGTGTACGCCGTGACGAGCGCAGACTTCGACAGCGCGGCGATGGTCGTAGGTATTCGTATAGACCAGAACGGCCTGCGGGTGCGCCTTCGCGATCATGTCTTCCAAGTCGGTGAATAGTTGCGACTGCGGGAACCCATACTTCGTCCCAGCCTGGGCCAGAAGCTGCTGATCAGGTTCAGCGATTCCGACGATCTCAATCTCGGGGCTGTGGCGGGACTGCTCGAGAAATCCATGTACGTGCCCGTGAACCAGACCGACAATCCCAACCCGCAGCGGGCCCGCAGTTTGCTCGGACGCGCTTCCAGCGAAGCACATCGCATTCAGCAGCAGCGCCGTCATAAATGTGAGCCACAAAACGCGAAGCATGAGTCCCTCCGGAGTTCCGTCAGCATAACAGCAGAGCGTATTGCGAGTGGGAAGGGACATTAACCAATAAGTTAATGCGATGTAAGCTGTTGTAGCCGTGGAGGATGCGCCAACTTTCGTTTCCTGAGTACGGAGGAATGTGGACAACGAGCCTTGGTAATCTGTTCGTTAACAGCACGACAGTGCCATATTAGTCTTGACCTATGACCCACTTCCCCCAACCGCACCCGACGCGGCGCGCTTCCCGGGTCCAGCTTGGCGACTCCGTTCTGGCTGCGATTCGTCTTGAAGACGGACGCCGCACTAAAGCCAAACTGCAAAGTGTTTCCGTCACGGGCGGGCTGCTGCGTCTGGCCGAATCTCTCGCCCAAGGCGATTTCGTGGAAGTCGCGTTCCAAACCCAGTCGGGGCCGGTGCACGGAATGGCCGAAGTCCTCAGCCCGATGCGGAGTATGCCCGATGGTGTGCTGCAGCCATTCCGCTTCGTAGCGCTCGAAGATGACGATCACCGGCGTCTGCGCAACTCGCTCGATCACGTGGCCATGCGCAGCGCGTTAGGAATGAGGTCGGGCGCGTTTTCCACGTAAGTTCTTCAGCCGCGGTCGAATTGGGCGCGGCGACGCAGACTCTCTCCCGGAAAGTTCTCTTCGCTGTCCCGCTATACTGTTTGCGTGAGTGAGCGCGAAATCTCGAATAGAGGTTTAGGAGAGATCACGACTCATTCGGCCGAGGAGACCATCGCTTTCGGCCGCATCCTTGGCAGCCTGCTGGTCCCACCGAAACTCGTCCTGCTGCGCGGCGATCTTGGCGCCGGAAAAACCACTCTGGTCAAAGGAATTGCGGGTGCATTTGAGGCCGCAGCTGAGGAAGATGTCACCAGCCCTACTTTCACCCTGATCCATGAATACCGCGGGCCGAAAGCTACTCTTTACCATATCGACCTGTATCGCATCGATACTCCCCGTGAATTAGAGACTCTCGCTTTGGATGACTTGCGCTCAGAGAATTCCATTCTGCTGATTGAGTGGGGAGAAAAGTTTCCCTGGTTAGCCATGGAACGGGATGTGGAAATTGCTTTCGAGCGGAATGGCGACACGGACCGGACTATTCGAGTGATCGGCTAACGAGTCTTTTGCGCAGTATGGGCGGGAAGCAGAATCGAGCGGGCGCAGGCGACCGGAGCATTCCACTCACGCACCATCGCAAAGAGAATCGCGGCGGCAAAGATCGCAAATTGAAGGCGGCGCCTCACTCCCCTATTTTACAGCCAGTTTCGTGCGCGGAGCAGCCGCACGCATCTCCCCGCCAGGCGCGTCGAGCTTCCCAAAGCAGGAATGGGGTCGCCGCCAGCGCGGCAATCGGATCCGCCCATGACAGGCGGAGCCAAGCCCCGGCGGAGAGCCCAAGCAGAGCAACCAGCGACAAATAAGCACATAGCATCGATTCGGCGGCATCGGCGCGGAGAGCGCCGCTTTCCGTAATCGTAGCCAGACGTCGCTTCTGCCAAGCGAGCCAAGGCATGACGGCAGTGGCCGCAATCAGCACTCCAATTCCAATATAGCTCGGCGACGATTCCGTGAGGCCAAAGAGTGTAGCGCACGCCACCGCGACGACATAGAGCGCGAGAGCGAGAAGCAGAATTCCTGCGATCCGCGCAGCACGCCTTTCGGCCACTTCGCCCGCTTGTTTGCCGTTGCGCTCCTGGAATCGCCAAAGCACAACCGCAGCAGAGAACAGCTCGACGGCGCTGTCGCCTCCAAAGGCCAGCAGTGCCGGACTTTTTGCGCGGAATGCGGCCCACAGGGACAGGATGGCCTCGGCGATCATCCATGCAATCGTGAGTTTCTGAAGACGCCGGATGCGGCGGACGGGATCCGGGAATTCGGCGCTGGACGTCACGGCGATCAGAATCCCATGATGTTGTAGCCGCAGTCTACGTAGATGACTTCGCCGGTGATTCCACTGCTGGCGTCGGAGGCGAGAAACACGCCCGTGGATCCGACCTCGGCGACTTCAACGTTGCGGCCCAGAGGCGCGCGCTCCGCGTGGGACTTGAGCATGTCTCCCAATCCCGAGATACCGCGGGCCGCCAAAGTCTTAATAGGTCCAGCCGAAATTGCGTTGACTCGAATCTTCTTCTTGCCCAAGTCGTACGAGAGATAGCGCACCGTACACTCCAGCGCCGCCTTGGCGACTGCCATCACGTTGTAATGTGGCACGACCTTCTCGGCGCCGTAGTAGGTCATGGTGATGATCGATCCGCCCTCTTGCATCAGCGGTACGGCAGCACGCGAGACTGCAATCAGCGAGTAAACGCTCACGTCATGCGCCACGCGGAAACCTTCACGGGTGGTGTTGACGAAGTCGCCTTTCAATTCTTCCGCCGGCGCGTACGCGACAGAGTGAACCACGGCATGCAGCTTGCCATACCGTTGTTGAAGAGTGGCGAAAAGGCGCTCGATATCCTTATCTTTCGAAACATCGCACATGAACCCTTCTGCTCCCGGAAGAGACAGAATCAGGTCTTTGGCTTCCTGCTCCAGGCGCTCGTTTTGATAGGTGATGGCCAGCTTCATGCCGGCTGCGTGCAGTCCCTGCGCGATCGACCAGGCGATGGAACGCTTATTGGCGACTCCGAACACAACGGCAGTACGGCCCTGGAGATCAGAGGACATGTCGGCTCCTTAGGAATCAAAAAGAATAGCAGGCGGGGAAGATTTGGTAATTGGGTAATTTCGTAATTGAGTAATTTAAGACCACTCTACCGCTGGGTTTTCAATTACCCAATTACCCAATTACCCAATTCCTCAATTACTCAATTACTCAATCCGCGGCGACTTCCTTCGCGATGTCCGCTTCAATTGGCCAACTCGAAGCGAGGAACGACATCGCGTAGACACAGGCCAGGATGGCGAAGGCGAGCACCAGACTCACTCTGTGTGCGACCGCCCCTACGCTCACCGCGAGCACCAGTTGCAGAAACGTGCCGCAGAAATAGAAAGCATTCTGCACCCGCCCCATCAGGTGTTTCGGGACCATCTCCATGAGGTTCGTGTTCATGGCGACACCACCGACGCCACGTGCGGATCCCATGACAAAATAGGTCGCGATCGCGAGCACGAAAAACCCTGAAACCGGGGCGAACGCGACACAGGCTGCCAGCAGGGCCATGGAGAAGGCAATTGCGCGACGGCCGCCCAGCATCCCGATCAGCTTCGGTGCATACAATACGCTGACGAACGCTCCCGTGCCCCATCCTGCGTTCAACCAGCCATATCCCTTCGCTCCGGCATGAAACACGCGGTCACTCAGAGACGGGGTGACGACCACGCCGGTGACCATTGCGCCTACGAAAAGGGCCCAGCTTGCGCCCAGCAGAACGACGGCTCGATGTTCGCGGAGAAAGTGCAGGCCCTCTCGCATTTCGCGCCAAAATCGCTGGAACTGGGTTTCCGCCGCTACGATATCGGCCCGCAGTTCCTCTGGTCGAATGACGACATGCCTCCCCTTGCGAACCGCGAAGTAGCAGAGGAACGAGACCAAGTAAGTCGATACGTCCAGCATCAAGACTCCGCCGAGCCCGATGTGGTCGTAAATAAATCCTACAATGGCTCCCGCGATCAGGAATCCCCCTTGCACGCCCGCGAGCAGGAATGTATTCGATTGCACGAACTGGCTTTCCGGGGTGAGTTCCTGAATCAGTGCGGTGATTGTGGGCCAAAACATCCAGAACCCTGCAGCCACCAGAGTGTTCATCAGATAGAGCTGCCAAACCTGTACCCGATGCCGGAACGCGAGAATGGCCACAGTAAGGATAATCAGAGCGCGTACCGAGTCGAGCCACATGACGAGCCGTCGCCGATCTTCGCGGTCGATCACCACTCCCGTGAAGGGAAGCATGAGCATGGCGGGAAGGGTCTGCAGCACGGCAAAGGTTCCCAGGGCCACCTCGGAATGCGTGGCTTGCAGGATGTACCAGGCAACGGCAGCCGAATTCATCCCGCTGCCCACCATCGAGACAAGGTTGGCCGCGAAGACGAAACGCAACGGACGATTGCTGAAACTGGCACGCATTCCCTCTACTGTAGCTGAGTCGAGTTGTGGAATTCAGCACCAGAGGCGAGGGAGAGACGAAATTGGGTAATTGGGAAATTGAGTAATTGTTGTCATTGAAAGAAGAGCGCCAGCGCTTTTAAATTACTCAATTACCAAATTACAAAATTACAAAATTACAAAATCTGCTCCCTGCCTCCATCGTAGATTGGGCGTAAAAAGTGATTCCGGCCCTTGCGCGCAGGCCCATTCGGCGCTACGATTCGCGTGCTTGGACTGAAGTTACTTTTCTCGTATGCCGGAGGCGGGCTATGGGACGCTGCAAAGTATCCTTGCTGTTGAGTCTACTTTCCTCTCTAGTATTCACAATTTCTCAGGCGAGTGCACAGGGTGACCGCATCGTGATCGCTGCGGGTACGGATGAGGATCACGCCTTGCAGGCCATCACCACCGAGCAAGACACGCAAAAGAAGTTGGCGATGTATGAGGATTTCGTGCAGAAGTACTCGGCAAATCCCCAGGCGGTCGCTTATGGAAATTGGCAACTCGCGCAGGCCTATCAGGGGACCGGGGATATGCCGAAGGCCCTCGATTATGGCGACAAGGCGCTGGGTGGCTCGCCGCATAATCTCGACATTCTGGTTTCGCAGGTTGGGATCGCCCAGCAAGCAAAAAACAATCTGAAGTTGATGGATTACGCCGCCACGGGCGGCGAGGTCTGTAATTCCATCGCGAAACAGAGTAAGCCCGATGGAATGAGCGACGAGGACTTTAGCCGTAAAATCGCCGACGAAAAAGCTGCCGCACAGAATAATTGCGAGTTCCTGGAGACCAGCGGATTCAACTCGATTACTGCAGAAACAGATCCCAAGAACCGCATGGCGGAAATCGAGAAGTTTACGGCGGCCTATCCGGAATCAAAATTCAGTGATCAGGTTTCAAATTACGCCATGTACACCTTGGGTCCCGGGCAGTTGAATGATCCCACTCGGCTGGTGTCATTCGGCGAAAAGACGTTGGCTGCGAATCCGAACTCATTGCCCGCATTGCTCTTAATGGCGAGCTACTATGCGGACTCGAACAGTTCAGCCAAGGCAATCACGTTCGCGCAGAAAGCGATTGAGGTGGCGAAGCCGGATGCCGCCGATGCAGACAAGTCTCGCAAGCTCTCGGCGGGCGCGGCACATAACACCATTGGATGGGCATACCTGAAACAGGAGAAAACTACGGCCGCCATTCCTGAGCTCAAGACCGCCGCGGGGTTGCTCAAGGGACAGGACGAGCAGCAGTATGCTCGCGCTCTTTACGGTCTGGGTTTCGCCTACGGCAAGCTGAACAAACTGACCGAGGCACGCGAAGTACTGACCGAGGCGGTCAAAATTCCAGGGCCGCTGCAGGCCATGTCCCAGGATCTGCTCACGAAGGTAAATAGCGCGCGGTCGAAAGGGAAGTAGTGTCAGGCCCAAGCTTCGGGATTTGAAGGTCTTCGAGGTCGAGCTACTTCTCTGGTTTTGCCAAATCTTCGGAAAGCAACTGCGCCTTCCACGCGAATGTGCGGGCGCGTTCAAAATCCCCAGCTGCCATGGCGGCTTTCGATTGTTCCATAAACTGCCGTGTCTGAGAGACGGTGTCCTGCTGGGCTGCACTTAGCTGCATGTCCGCGGCTCTCTTGAGGTTCTGGTCTGAAACTCCCAGCAACTGGTTAATGGCATTGCGCTGTTGTGCCGCCTGTTCTGCACTAGGTCCACCGGCCAATTGAATGCTCGGTTCTTTGGACCCGCCATGGCGCACAACGATTTTGGGTGGTGGACAGTCCTTGGCGGGAGTCGGAGCAGCAGACGCTTGGTCCGATGGTGCTGGAGAATTCGACTGCGCAGTCTGCGACGAGTACGCTTGACAGGGCGGGGCGTTTTTTTTCCTTCTTCGTCGAGAGGCAGCATGAGCCTTCTTCGAGCCGGATGCAGGTTTGATTGACTCCGGTTTCACTGCCTCTGTGGGGGCTGATTGGGATTCCGAAGCTGGTTCTGCCGGTTGCGAGGCAGAGGACTGGGAAGTCTGGGTTTCGGTACTCTGCGCAGCGTACGGTGATGTAGCCGTACCCGATAAAAACGGCAACAACATGAAAACTGTGGCCAGAGTCATACGGGGGTCCCGCCCGGCGGTCAAATAATCTTACGCCTTTGTCAGGAAGCTGACATACGAATTGCCGCGCGATCGGGGTTAATCTCCCCGGTGAGATGCGGCGGTGTCCGCCTCGTACTCCGAATTACCTTGGGGTAATGGCCCCATGGCGGGAATTTGAAAGCGAAAAATAGTGCCGGTGGTTTCGGCAGATTGGAAGTCCACCGAGCCGTAGTGCCATTGCAAGATTTGATAAGTTTGCGCCAGCCCGATGCCGCTTCCTTCTTTCTTCGTGGTGAAGTAGAGTTCGAAGACTTTATCGTGCAATTCTTTGGGAATTCCCGCTCCCTGATCCTGCACTTCCACAATGATGACATCATTGTCGCGGTGAGCGGAAATTGTGAGCAGGCCGCCATTCGGCATCGCCTGAACGCCATTGATCACGACGTTGAGAAATGCCTGCTTCATCAGATCAGAATCCACTTTCACTGGCAACGGCGATTCGTCCATGTGCCGCTCAATCGTAACGCCGTGTTGTTCGGCATCGGGACCCGCGAGCAGAGCAACATCGTCGAGCAACCGCCGCAGGTCCATCTCTTCCAGATGGAGGTCGCGCGGGCGGGTGAAATCCACCAGGGTCTGAATGACACGATCGAGCCGGCGAATCTCGCTGTCGATGATATCGACGTGGCGGCGCGTGTCCGGTTCTTGCTGCGCCAGTTTGTTCTGCAGCAGTTGCAGATGCAGAACAATGGCGTTGATGGGATTCTTCACCTCGTGCGCGACGCCACGCGTAAGTCGTCCGCTGGCGGAGAGGCGGCGAGACATCTCAATCTCATCCCCGATGCGCCGCACGGATTCCGCATCGCGCATGATCAGTAAGGCCCCGATCTGCGAAGTCTTTTCCTGCACGAAATCCAGGGAGAGCTGCACCCGCTTTCCGGACGCAGTCTCGAACTCACGCTGCGAGATGGGACGCTTTCGTTCGAAAGCGTTCAGTAAGGCAGACCCGAACATGGATTTGCGATCGAACAACTCCTGCACCGTGCGGCCCAGCAGTTCTCTTCGGGGGCGGTTCAAGAAACCTTCGAGCGGAGCGCTCACCAGCACGACACGCGAATCGCGATCGAACAGCATCAGGCCATCTTGCAGTTTGGACATGAGCTGATCGACGTTGTCCTTGAGCGCGGTGAAGATTTCGCGGCTGTCACGGATTTGCCGACCAAGATTGGCGATTTTGAGCGTCACCAGTCCGTACTCGTCATGTTGGGATTCATCCCCGGCAATAGATTGAGACTCGCCGGCTGTGACGCTATCCAGATTGCGGCTGATTTCTTTCAATGGCCCGAGTGCAAGATTGGAAATTCCAGCAGCCAGGAAGAGCGAGACGAAGATGAGTGCGATGGAGATATACAGCGAGCGCATGAGGCGCGCCTGCACCTCGCTCTTGAGAAAGATGGTCTGCACTCCGATGCGGATCGTGCCAAAAGGAGCTCCATTGAGTTCCAATGGGTAAGTAACGTCATATACCGCTGCCGGGCTGAACACCAGACGTATCTGCTCGCGGAATCTTGCCCTGAGAATCTGCTCGAAATCGGGATGCGGAGGGACAATCTTTCCCACGAGCGCCGCATTGGTGTGGAGCAGTGCCTTGCCTGAGGTATCCACTACGGCTACGTAGTAGATGTACCTCCAATCGCCCGGAATGGACTGCAGCAAATTGTTGAGGCTGACGTCCGTCTGAACGTAATCTGCAAGAGCGCGCCGCAGGGCCGCGGGATCACTGGTATCCACCGATGTGCTGCTGAAGTCGGGCACCGCGTTTCCCGCCGCATAGGCCAATTGATGCGTCAGGCTGGTCGCGGTCTCATAGGCACTGACGATGCGCAGCCGCAAAATCTGGGAAATATATAAGTACGAGAACGCCGACACCAGCACTGTCACCATAAGGGTGATGACCAGCACGATGATGGTTTTACGTCGCATGATGGGCGCGCGGTGAGAAAACCCTAGCTGCTTGGCACTTCCTCTTTGCCAGCTTCCGGCGCAGAACTGCCGTACTCTTTCAGCTTATTGTGCAGCGTCTTGAGGCTGATGCCAAGAATCTCCGCCGCTCTGGTCTTGTTGTTGCTGGTTGCCTCCAACGTTTTCAGGATCAGCATCCTCTCTGCTTCCTCCACGGTAGTCCCCACACCCAGCCGAACGGCGTCGGGATCGTTTGCGGCGGTCCGCAGTGGGGCCTGTCCAAATCCCGGAGGAAGATGCTTAGTTTCAATGGCACCGGAATCGCAGACAATAACGGCGCGTTCGATCGTGTTACGCAGTTCACGTACGTTTCCCGGCCAGGAGTAGCTGGTGAACTGGTTCAGGACCGCCTCGCTGACGGCGGACACCTTGCGCCCGTGCTTCCCGCTCATTTCGGCCAGCAGCAATTGCACCAGAGATGGAATGTCTTCCTTATGCTCGCGCAGCGGCGGCATGTGGATGTTGAAAACGTTCAGCCGGTAATAAAGATCGCTGCGCAATTCGCCTCGCGACACAGCTTCGTCGGGAATCTTGTTGGTCGCAGCCAGCACGCGCACATCCACCGACGTCTCCACTTTACTTCCCAGGCGTCGAAGCTTCCGGTCTTCCAGGACGCGGAGAAGTTTGGCTTGCGTGCCGATCGGCATCTCGCCAATTTCGTCCAGAAGCAGCGTTCCGCCCTCGGCGAGTTCGAAGCAGCCTGTGCGGCGCTCCAGGGCTCCGGTAAACGCTCCCTTCTCGTGGCCGAAGATCTCGCTTTCCATCAGGGTTTCGGGAATTGCGGCACAGTTGATGGCTACGAACGGCCGATCCTTGCGCGGGCTGAGTTCGTGGATGGTTCGGGCGACCAGTTCCTTACCCGTCCCGCTTGCGCCTGTGATCAAGACAGAGGCTGTGCTCGGCGACACCATTTCAATGAGGCGGAAGATCTCCTGCATTTTGCGGGAGGCTCCGCTCAGTTTACCGAGCGAACCGGTGTCGCGGAGCCGCCGACGAGTGGCCTCCAGTTCCGCCCGTGTCCCGAGCAGCGCGGAAGCATTCGAGAGGATGATCTTCAGTCGATTCGTGTCGATTGGCTTGGTGATGTAATCGTAGGCGCCCATGCGCATGGCCTGTACCGCGCTGTCGATTGTGCCTTGCGCTGTGACCAAAATGACGGCAATCGTCTGCGCCTGCTCGGCCAGATGGCCCAGCAATTCAATGCCGCCCATGCGCGGCATCTTCAGATCCGTCACGACTATCGAGGGACCCCATTGCGTAGCTTTTTCCAGTCCTTCGGTGCCGTCTGCAGCCGTCTCAACGCGATAACCCCAGGAGGTCACCAATTCGGCCAAGCCGGAGCGTTCGTTCTCTTCATCTTCGACAATTAATATTTTTTCGTGGCTCATCTGCTTGTTGGCGGTACGGGCTGCAGGTGCTTGCCGCGGGCGGGAACAGCTAGCCTGCGCATCGAACTCCAAGATACGCGGCCATCCCCACCGGCACAAGGTCTGTGCCTGCCCCGCTTGGACGCCTGTTTGTATCATCAAGTTTCATTTTGAGACAACATGCGGCCGTGGGGGTGCCTACGTCGGCAATAGCCTTATCCCCGTCTTTCCCTCTCCGCTTCCGTAATATAGAATTCTGCGTTCCACAGAACAGTTCTATTTCTCAATGAGATTGCCGCGACTCTCCCGCCACCGCTGGGTTGCAGCAGCAATCGGATGATTACGTCTGGAGGTCGTCATGAAAGTTCGCAAAACCGGGCGAGCGCTATTAGCAGCTGTCTTGTCCATAAGTGCCGCAATGATAGCGTTTTCCACCTCTGCCTCTGCTCAGAGCGATACCGTTCCGAAGTATGACGTTTACCTTGGCTATCAGTGGATACACCCCGGCGCGACCGTGCCGGCCCCCTTTGGCAATCCGAACAATCCTACTCCTTACAAAGTTCCGGATATGTCGACCGGCTTCGGAGGAGCATTCACTTACAACTTCGATCGCCATTGGGGAGCCGAATTCGATCTGGGACACAGCTGGGGCAACAGCAACTACGAAAGCACCTTTTCTGCCGGGCCGCGCTTTATGTGGCGCACCGACGGCTCGAATATCTTCCTGCACGCTTTGCTCAGCTACAACCGTTTCTCGGTGAAGGGATTGCCCAACGGCACCGACGGAATCGGAGCCATTCTGGGCGGCGGCTGGGATTTGCCATTTACCAAGAATTTTTCCTGGCGAGTGTTCGAGGCGAATTATGTCTTCGCTCGGCACAACTATGCCTCGTACGCGGCTCCCGAGTTTCCTGACCTGCGGCGGCCCACGCTTAATGGCGCTCGTCTAGGTACGGGGGTGGTCTTCAGCTGGGGAGGTGCTCCGGCGCTGACTCCAACCGCTGCTTGTTCGGTGCGGCCGACCGAAGTAATGGTGGGGGAACCGGTGACTGCGAGCGTTACGGCAAGCAACTTTAATCCGAAGCACAGCGTGAACTATGCCTGGACCGGGAATGGTGGGCAGGTCACCGGGAAAGAGACCTCCGCAAACATCGACACGAACAACGTAGCACCCGGAAACTATACGGTCACTGCGCACGTAACCGATCCGAAGGCCAAGACCAACAACGAGGCAAGTTGCAGCGCAAACTACACCGTAAAACCGCTTCCGCCGAAGAATCCGCCGACCATGTCCATGTCCGCGAATCCGACCGAACTCACGCCAGGCGGCACGGTCAGCTTGACAGCGAATTGCACCAGTCCCGACGGCGCACCGGTCTCAGTGGCGAATTGGACATCCACGTCCGGCACCGTCACCGGATCCGGCAATACGGCTACTCTAAACACCGCCGACTTGCCACCTGGACCTGTGACCGTGACCGCAACTTGTACGGACTCCCGTAACCTGACGGGGCAAGCGTCCACGCAAGTCACCATTCAGAATCCTCCTCCGCCGCCAGTGGATAAAGCCCTGGAGGCGCGGTTGGCTTTGCACAGCGTTTACTTCCCGACTGGGCAGCCTACCCCGAAGGATCCGAATGGAGGATTGCTGCCCTCACAACAGAAAATCCTGCTGACTATGGCGACTGACTTCAAGAAGTACCTGCAGGCCAAGCCCGACGCGCACCTCACGCTGGAAGGTCACGCCGACCAGCGTGGCAGTGCTGCCTTTAACCAGGTGCTCACGGAACGTCGTGTGGCCCGGGTCAAGGGCTTCCTGGTCGAGAATGGTGTTCCCGAGTCGGCGATTGACACCAAGGCGCTCGGTAAGGAACACAATCTCTCCACCGACGAAGTGAAGCAGTCCATTGAACAAAACCCGGACCTGACGACGGAAGAGCGGAAACGAGCTCTCGCCAGGATCACGGTGATCCGCATGGCCAGCAATCGCCGTGTGGACGTCACATTGAACTCTGCGGGGCAGGCGGAAACGTCAGTTCGGCAGTTCCCATTCAATTCAACCGATGCACTAAGCTTGATCGGCGGCCGCGAAGCGCCCAAAAAAGCGCCTGGAAAGCGGAGCCCGAAGAAAGCGACGAAGAAACCGTAGCGCGACTGCGGATTCTCAGCGGTTCGACCTAAGGCGGAGGCTCGATACGGCCTCCGCCGTTTTTTGTGCCCCCCGGAATGGACGTCCACGGTGAAAAATCTACATGGAGTATCCCTCGCTGCTATCGCTATCTACTTGAATCCTTGGCATTCTGACTGGTATTCGGCTTGCCCTACAAAAGGATATGCGCAAGGGGGTCACATCGACGCGGGCGTGGCGTGCCGCACTGAGTGCGTGGGCCTTCGCGCTGCTGCTTGCAGGTTTTGGCTGTTCTCGACCTGATGTGATTCCGGGCGAGGCCAACTCAGGACAGACTGAGTTGCCCGCCAGCTCCCTGCAACCCGCGAGCGACCAGACGGTTCCCGAACTTTCGCGAACCGGCGTTCACTGGCCGGCAGGCCGCCGGTCGGGAACCGGGAACGATTTCCGCGGAACTCTTCAAGAATTGCCAGTGGGCACCCTACTCACTGTTCGGTTGAAGACGTCGGTTTATGCGAGTACTTCGCCTGCGGAGGGCTCCTTTGAAGCGGTGGTCGAGCAACCCGTCGTGATGGACGGCAACATCATCATTCCTAAAGGCGCCAATGTAGCAGGGCGCGTAGAGTCGGCCCAAACTTCGAGAATCAAGCCGAACCGCGGATACGTACGCCTGGCTCTCCAGTCAGTGGACATTGGAGATCGCCAGGTCGCGGTGCAAACCGCCAGCCTGTTCGCACGTGAGGCTCCGTTAGGCAATCAGCCCATCTCGGTCATTCATCTGGAGCAGGGCCGTCGGCTTACTTTCCGTTTGGCTGAGGCTGCTGACACTTCCAAAGCGCCAGTTCCCGTTACCCGCTGAGGTCCCCGACCGAGTTTTCCACAGGATAATTTCTGTTTTTGGTGACATCTGCCCTTCGCTGGCACAACTGCGTCTGTCTATAGTTGGGTTCGGAACTGGAGCAGAGGTCGCTGTTATCCGTCCCATTTCGGGAAAACCAAGGTCGGAAGCAGCCCAATTCGCGCTTTCCTCCGACTTTGATTCCGAGCAGAGTGAACCCATGAGTGCAATCAGCGAAATCACGTGGGCGTGGGATCCTCCCCAAACGGAATTCAATTCCCTTTTCGAGCAGGCCCCGGTCGGTTTGGCCCAATGCCGCCTTTCGGGACAGGTAATAGCGACTAATCCGGCTCTGCAACGAATTCTGCACTTGGCACTTCAGACCCGCGAGGAGCCGAACTTAGTCGATCTCGTTGCCGTTCGGGACAGCAGGGAAGCCGAACAAGAGCTCTTGAGCCTGCTTGAGGGCAAGCGCGACACCGTGCAGTTCGCCGGTAACGGTGACATTACAAACAAAGCCTCCCTACGCTGGACCCTATGGAGAGTCCCGGCTCGGAATGGCGAAGCTGGTTCCGTGTTGGCCATGGTTGAAGAAATCCGGCGCTCTCCCGAACTCCAGGAACGTCTGCAGCAGGCAGCAAGACTGGAATCGTTGGGAAGACTAGCGGGCGGGGTTGCGCATGATTTCAACAACGTTCTTACAGGTGTACTGCTCTATTGCGATCTGCTGATGGCATGCCTGGATTCGAGCCATGCAGCCCGCAAATATGCTGAAGAAGTTCGGACGAAGTTGGAGAGCTTCCCGTCGATCTGCAAGCCAAACTGCTGCGCGCCATTCAGGAGAAGGAAATCCGGCCTGTCGGCAGCACGCGGCGCGTGCCCATCAATATTCGTATTCTGGCGGCGACGAACCGCGACCTGGAGCACGCGGTGATGCAGGGCGCCTTCCGGCGCGATCTGTATTTCCGTCTAAACGTGCTCAGCCTGCGCATCCCGGCCCTGCGCGAACGCCGCCAGGACATTCCTTTGCTCATCGGGCATTTTCTGGAGCGCATGGCACGCACCTCAGGACAGGAAAAGATGCTCAGCGACGACGCGCTGAAGGCTATGCTGGCGTACGACTGGCCGGGCAATGTGCGCGAATTAGAGAATTGCTTGGAGCGGACTTATGCCTTTACCAGTGGTCCGCTGATTCACACCGTCGATCTGCCACCTGAGATCGCTGACTTACCGCAGCAGGACTCACCGTCTGCAAACGGCAACGGAAGCGCCAAGATCCTGCCCATCGCAGAGTTGGAAAAGCGGACGATCCTGCAGGCCATTTCCGAACTCCACGGGGACAAACTGCAGGCGGCGCGGCTCCTTGGCATCGGCAAGACAACGCTTTATCGCAAGCTCAAAGATTACGCTGCTCAGGGTTATTTAAGCTAAGGCCCGTTTCTGAATTCCTATTTGGACGGGAGATGCCGGGAAGGGAACGCAGCAGTGCGCTGCATAGCGCAAATGCCCTGCTTTCAATGGCAGCAATTGGCGGGGCAGTTGCATAGAGAAGGACATGATTCTACTCATCACGCCTTCATCGCGTGGCCCGGAATGCGCCGCATGCTTGACGGCCGAAACCAGTCAGGAAACGCACTGGGCCCAGTCCCTGCAAGCCGCAGCCACTCGCCTGCGCGAAGAAACCTATGCTGTCGCCGTGGTCGATCAGTTGCTGCTGGAGACAGAACCGGAAGAGAGCGATCAGATGATCGAACACTTAGGCCACGTCTTTCCCGTGTATATCAATTTCGCCGTGACCGGGATGGAGCGCCTGCTCCGCGAAGTTCGATTGGCGCTGCACCGCCGCAAGCGGGAGGAGAATGCCGCCGTGCGCACCGTGGTGGAGCAGCTAAATAGCGAGATGCGGGAATCTCTCACGGCGGTGATGCTCTCTTGTGAACTGGCGATGGCCGTGCCAAACGTTCCTACTCCAGCGGCAGAAAAAATCCAGGCTATTGATAACCTTGCGCGCGCCATGCGGCTGCGCTTGGAAATTAACTGATCGCGCTCCAGCGACCCCGCCGTGTACGTGTGTCTAATCGTTTTCGGCTATTGCCAGGCGCTAGTTCGCTCCGTTAACTTTTCGCTGCTCAAAGTTCTGTGGACTTGGGGTCCCGGAAAATTTCATTGTGTTCTGCGCGCGTGACGTGCGTGTGTCATCCCACGCGTACGTCTCGAATGCAAGAAGGAAAACTCCCGTGCGGCAGCGGTTTTTTCAGGGTTTGGTTTGGTGGCGGTTACCTCTGTGTCTTTCGGTATTTCTCTCCTTCGGCTCATTCGTATTCGCGCAACAACTTGGTAGTGGTGTCATCAGCGGCGAAGTGTTTGATCCGCAAAACGCTGTGGTACGTGGCGCGCAGGTGATCGTGATGCAAAAGAGCACCGGTGTGGATCGTAAAGCGACCACGAACGCAGCAGGATTATTTGCAGTTAACAATCTTGCCCCCGGAATCTATGAACTGAAGGTCGTTGCGCCGGGGTTTGCCGACTACGTCAGTACCATTCAGTTAGAGGTCGGGCAAGAAGCGAATGTGAAGGTTCGCGTAGGAGTGCAGCAGCAGAAAGAAGTGATCGACATCAATGACATGGATGCGGTCCCGCTGGTTGAGACAGCATCTTCAACCGTCGACGGAGTCATCAACTCTCAGCAAATCGACAATCTTCCGCTCAACGGCCGCAATTTCCTGGAACTCTCGTTGCTGACTCCAGGCAATACCATTGCCCCTAACTTCGATCCCACAAAGAATGGCACCGTGGTGATCTCCTCTGCAGGCCAGCTGGGGCGCGGCGGCAACGTCAGCATCGATGGCATGGACGACAACGATGATGTGGTCGGCGGCATGCTACTCAACGTTCCCGAAGATTCGGTGCAGGAATTTCAGGTTGCCTCGAACCGTTTTTCCGCCGAGATGGGGCGTAGCGGATCTGCCGTCGTCAACGTGGTAACCAAGGCTGGCGCCAACACCTTGCACGGCTCCGCATCCTTTTACGAGCGCGACAAATCGCTGCAGGCAGCGAGTCCGATTTTCAATCCTACGGGCGGTTTCACCGAGCCTGCGAACCAGAGCCCGAACTTCCGGCGCGAACAGTACTCCGGCACATTGGGCGGTCCGCTCGTCGGTGACAAAGCATGGTGGTTTGGCGCGTTCGAGTATCGCGACCAGCTTGGTGGCGCAGTAGTAGGAACGCGCAACCTCGCGACGCAGCACATCGACACCAGTTTCGCGCCCGTTCCCCTGACCGATCCCATGGGTACGGTGCGCGGAGATTGGAAGATTTCCGACCGGGACACTTTGAGCCTGCATTATTCCATTGAACGGCTCGGCGCCGCCGGCACTTCGAGCTTCCTTTCCGGCCAGCCCCTCGGTTCCGCTTCAGAACGCCAGGATCTCACGAATCACTTTCAAAGCTTTCAGGCTTCATGGACTCGCACGTTAACCTCGAATCTGCTGAATCGAACCAGCTACTCGTTCAACAACTTCATTAATGCAACCACGCCGCTCAGTGTAGGCCCGGAGTTGGATTTTCCCAGTCTCGCCGATGGATCGTCTTACCGTGTGCCCCAGCAGACACGCCAGAAGCGCTCGCAGTTCGCTGACAATCTCGACTGGATTCGAGGACGCCACAACCTCCACTTTGGGGGCGAGTTCCAGCGCATCGGTGCAGACTTCAATCTTGGCGTGTTCCAATCGGGGGCGATCGAGTTCGTACAAAACTTCGCGGACCAGGATCGCAACGGTGATGGCGTGGTCGACGACAAAGATCTGCTCTTCGCAGTCGCCATTCGCAGCGGGATTCCGCAGACGGCGCTCGTCATTCCTGACGCAGATAACAACTATACCGTGGGATACTTTCAGGACGACTGGCGAATCCATCCTCAGTTCACGCTCAATCTGGGACTGCGCTACGAGATCGACTCGGACGTAAACAATGTTGGCCACTACGGCCAGATCAATCCGATTCTGCTGCCCTTTCTGCACGGCAGTCGCCACAAGGCAGCGAACAACTGGGGCCCGCGCGTCGGCTTCAATTGGGCGACAACGGGTGGGCGGGCGAGCCTTCACGGCGGATACGGCATCTACTACGATCGTGTCACGCTGGAAATTGTCTCTCTGGAGCGCGGACTGGACGGCCGCGCCTTGCCGATCAACGTTTCTCTGGGAAGCGCCAATATTCTCGATCCGACTGGCAACTTTATTCCCGGCGTGACCCCAGCCTACCCTGACACTGCGTTTAGCGGGCCGGTGATTCCGGGAGCAGGCGGCGCGGCGGAAGGCATCAACATCATCGATAACAACCTGCGCAACCCGATGGTGCAGCAGTTCAATCTGGGCGTGCAGTATTCGTTTGCCAAGGACTGGGTCTTGAAAGTCGATGGTATTCACAATCTCGGAACGCACTTCATCATAGGTGTGCCTCTAGGATCGGTGTTCAACCCGGCGTCGGGTGGACCCGAAACTGTCACCGACCTGCAATCGTCGGCGAACACGCACTACGACGCGATCTGGGCCGTGGTCGACCACCGCTTCAGCAATCACTTCCAGTTTCATAGTGCATACACGTTCTCCAAAGCCCTCAACTACGCAAACTACGATCAGATCCCATTCGGATATCCGCCGGTTGATCCCACGAACCTGCATCGCGAGTACGGATTCGCGCCCAATGACCAGACCCATCGGCTGGTCTTGCAGGGCACTGCCGACCTGCCGATGCATTTCCACCTGTCGCCTCTCTGGACCTACGGCTCGGGTGTACCGATGGATATTCTGCTGGGCGACGGAAGCGGCAATCGTGTTCCGGAAATCGGCCGCAATGCCGGCGGCCGCCAGTTCCACAGTGGAGCAGAATTAAACGCTTACCTTGCGCAACTCAATGCTGCGGGAGCTTCCAATGGCTCCCTGGGGACGCCCCTGCCCATGGTTTCTCCCACAGCCCGCTTCAACGATACCTTCAACTCCTTCGATCTGCGCCTGTCGCGGGAGTTCCACTTGACCGAACGGTTCAACTTGCAGGCCTTCGGAGAAGTTTTCAACCTGTTCAACAAAGCCAACATTCTCGGGACCAGCAACGCGAACTACTCGGGATTTTTCAACGTGCTTGTGCCCGATCAGAACAACCCCAACCTGGCGTCCGCGTTTGGCAGACCGGCGAGCGGCGCCGGAGGAGTTTTCGGATCCGGAGGCCCCCGCGCATTCCAGTTAGCGGCGAAATTAACATTCTGAGCACCGGCTTGCACGTGTCGGGAGATGAGCCCGGGAATGGGCGCAGGAACCAATACGTTCTTTCGCGAGCCGTCGCATCTCTTTCGGTGAACTCCAGGGCAAAACTCACGGAATGGCGGAAAATGCTTCCCGCTCAGGTTCATTGCCTTTAGAATGGTCGTACTGTCGCGGAAGCGCGCGTGTAGCGCGGTTTTCGCACTGACCCGGAGGTTCTGTGCACGTCCTGGTAACAGCCGATTCCTTGTCTGGTTCGTGGAGCTATGCTCGCGAACTGGTTACGGGGCTGGTTACACGCGGAGTGCACGTCACGCTGGTGAGCTTCGGGGAGATTCCATTCCCAATCAGACCGCATGGATGGACCATCTCCACGGCCTCGACTATCGTCCGACGGCCTTCCGCTTGGAGTGGATGCAGGAAGCGGAAGAGGATCTTCCGGAATCGTCTGAGTTCCTGGCTTCGCTGATCCGCGAACTGCGCCCCGACGTTCTGCATCTCAATCAGTTCTGCTACGGGAACTTGCCTGTCGATGTACCCCGCGTAGTCATGGCGCACGGAGATCTGATCACTTGGAGCCGCGCCGTTCACGAGCGGCCTCCGCGGGCCGCACAATCCCTGGCCTGGTATCGAAGAACCGTATTGGACGGCCTGAACGGCGCCGACGCGTTGGTCGCTCCCTCGGCCTGGATGCTGGAGCAGATCTCTGATTGCTACAGTGCGCCGGCGCGGGGAGAAGTAATCTACCCCGGACGCAATCCCATCTTCTTCAATCCTTACGTGAGCAAGGACGACTGCGTTCTAGCCGTAGGCCGCCTGGTCGACGCCAGTAAACAGGTTTTCCTGCTCACCCAGCAGCAGCATCCGTTGCCGGTGTGCATCGTCGGAGCCGAGCAGACCGTGCCCATGCCGCGCATTCCCATCCGCGCTGATGTGAAAGTTGCGACGGAACAAACCTCGGTGGCGATTCGAGGTCCACAAACGGATGCACAGCTGCGCGCTCTGTACAGTCGTTCGGCGATTTACGCCGCTACCTCGAAGTACGATCCTCTGGGAATGGCCGCGCTGGAGGCGGCATTCTCGCGCTGCGCAATCGTTGCTAACGATATTCCCAATTACCGTGAAATCTGGGGCGACGCCGCTCTATACTTCCGCCGCAACGATGCCGCCAGCCTGGCTGAGAATATCCGGCTCCTGAATGAAGACCGTCCCATGCGCCGCGCCTATGCCGAACTGGCCTATAATCGCGCTCGCGAGCGCTTCACCACGAAGCGCATGATCGATCAGTGGCTGGAACTTTATCGAAGCTTGATTTCAGTGCGCTTTGCCGCAGCCTAAGTCAATCGACTCACGTTTGCTCCCTACATTCCCGATGCAGGGACTGCGAACCGAATAGCTGCGCTGCGTCTCTGCGGCAGTTCGCCAGCTGCGGAGACAGATGCTCCCTCTTAGTGATATCTTCTCTATGCTTACTAGAAACCCGTAAGGTTGGAGGAATTCATGGCGCAAGTGAAGATCACAGTGAGGCCTAATGGTCCACTCCGGGTCGAGGCTCCAGAAGGCTCAGTGGAACTCGTGGATATCAACGGCAATCAATTCGATCTCACCGGTAAAACTGCATTCTCCCTATGTCGGTGCGGCGGTTCTGTCAATAAGCCCTTCTGCGATGGAACCCACAGCAAGATCGGATTCCAGGGAGCGGAATTGGCAGTGAAGAAAGCCGAAGAGAGCGGTTCATAGTTCTGCTTGGGCGCGTCAGTGGTTTTCGACTGACCGGGACCTCTGGGAGAAGATCGTGCACGATTCACGGGACCGAGAACTGGGGATGCCTCGCAAGATTACGCGCCGGGACTTCATCAATGGCGTAGCAGCGACAGCCGGCGCGTTCATGATGCCCGAGCAACTCTTCGCTGCCAGAGATCCGAAAACATCGTCAACTTACTATCCGCCAGCGCTGACCGGAATGCGCGGCAGTCATGCGGGATCTTTCGAAGCTGCTCACAGCTTGCGCGATGGGACGTTCTGGGACTCGGCGGGAAAGCGCGAGGATACTGGCGAGAGTTACGATTTAATTGTTGTCGGAGGCGGAATCAGCGGTCTCTCGGCAGCGCATTTTTATCGCAAGGCTACCGGCAACAAAGCCCGCATTCTGATCCTCGATAATCACGATGATTTCGGGGGACACGCCAAGCGCAACGAGTTCCGGCTGAACAGTGCTTTCCGCCTCGGCTACGGTGGTACCTTCTCGATCGAGAGTCCCGCTCCCTACAGCGCGGTGGCCAAACGCTTGATCGAAGAGCTAGGCATCGACGTGCTTTCGTATTCGAAGTACTACCAGAAAGACGTTTATCCCTCCTTCGGCCTGCGGCCCAAAATCTTCTTCGACGAGGAAACCTTCGGCGCCGATAAGCTGGTTACGAATTTTAGCCCGCGAAACGGTGGGGAGAGCGAAGACTCCAGCCCGGAATCACCCAAGCTCCTCAAGCAATTTCTGTCCGATGCGCCCATTGCCGAGCAGTCAAAGAGGGATATGCAGAGCCTTTACAGTGATCCCAAGGATTATTACCCCGGCCTGACCTCAGAAGAAAAGAAGGCCAAACTGGCGCGCATCAGCTATGCCAAGTACCTGACCGATGTCGCAGGCGTGCATGCAGATATCGTCAAACTATTTCAGGCGCTGCCACACGGACTATTTGGCGTGGGGATCGATGCCGTCGCCGCGCAGGACGCCTGGGGCCTGGGATTACCGGGCTTTGCGGGTTTGAAACTGGATTCCAAGCCGGGGAAGGGAATGAATCGCGACGCCATTCCCAACGACGAAGCGGAAAAATATTTTTTCCATTTCCCCGATGGCAACGCCAGCATTGCGCGAATGCTCGTGCGCAAGCTGATTCCGAAGGCAATTCCGGGCAGCACGAGTTCAGATGTCGTCCTGGCGAAAGCAAATTATGCGAAGTTGGATGACGCCAATTCGCCAGTGCGCATTCGCCTCAACAGCACGGCAGTGCGGGTGAAGCATGTGGGGGACACCTCGAGTGCTACTGAAGTGGAGGTGACTTACGCCCGGGCCGGCAAAGTGTATACGGCGCACGCGAAGAATGCAGTGCTGGCCTGCTGGCACGTGGTCATCCCCTACATTTGCGATGACCTTCCAGAGAAGCAAAAAGAAGCGCTCGCGTCCGCGCAAAAAGTGCCGCTGCTCTACACCAATGTCCTGCTACGCAACTGGACGTCGTTCCAGAAGGTCGGCGCGAATTCGGTTTACGCTCCTGGTATGTACCACACGGGATTGAACCTTGACCTGCCCGTCAGCATGGGCGGATACGACTGCGCCAGCAAACCGGAAGAGCCGATCGTCGTGCACATGATGAAGGCGGCATGCCATCCTGGTCTTCCGGCGAGACAACAGCATGTATTTGGTCGTATGGAGCTTTACACCACCAGCTTCGAAACCATGGAACGGAAGATCCGAGAGCAATTAGCACGCACGCTAGGCCCCGGAGGTTTTGATCCTGCCCGCGACATCGCGGCCATCACGGTCAATCGCTGGCCACACGGGTACGCCTACGAATACAACTCGCTGTTTGATTCTTTCTGGCTGGAGGGTGGAGAGACTCCATGCGAAGTGGCGCGCCGGACGCATGGGCGCATTGCCATTGCCAATGCCGATGCTGGGGCTTACGCGTATACGGATGAAGCCATTAATCAGGCGTATCGTGCGGTAAGCGAGCTGACAAAATCCTGAGAGCCGATGCGGCGTTCCTAAATAAGTACTACTGCGCCTTGTCTCCGCTCTTCAACTGCGCTGCCTGATTTCGCGCGTCATGAGATTCTTTCGTCATGCCCTTTGCCTGATAAACCTCTGCCACCGCATTCTCCAGGTCAGGATTATCGCCGTTTCTTTCCTTTTCCTTCAAGTAAGCGGAAATCGCATCGTCGTACATCTTGAGCTTGGCATAGGAGTTGCCCATCTCGAAGTAAATCCCGGACATTTCGGCTCCATCTTTGATCGCCGCCTGGAATTCATGGATGGCGTTCTGATGCTTGTCCTGCATGGCCAGGGCCATCGCCATTCCATAGTGAGCGTCACCGGTGTTAAGGCCTTGCTGAATCATCCCATTAAAGGTCGCCTTCGCCTCCTCCGGACGGTTCAGGCTCAAGTAAGTCATCCCCAGATAAAACCGGCCCCCCGCATTCTTGGGTTCTAGCTCGATGACTTTCTTGAATTCGGCCTCTGCCTCACGGAACTTCTGTTGCTCGAAATAAACCTGAGCCAGATTAAAATGGGCCGGAGCAGAATCGGGATTCTGCTCGATGATCATCTTCCACCGCGCAACGGGATCACCATGGGTGCCACCCAGTGCCTGAAAGGCTAGAGCCGTTCTCATCGGCCCACTCCGCCACCGCCGAACGCCAGCTCCAGCACCGATAAGCGCAAGAAGCACCAACGCAATCACGCCCAGACGATTGGAGCCTTCATGCGGAGCAAGCTTCGCGATGGCCGCACCGAGTATCAATCCGACGACCAGGCCACCAATGTGGGCAGCATTATCTACTCCCCCGAACATGCTCCCAAAGAAAAGATTGAAGGCGGCAAAGATCAAGAGTGATCTCAGCGTTCCGCGAAGGGCAATACTGGGAAGCGAAAACTCCCCGAGATAAAACGATGCGATCAGCGCACCGGCCAAGCCAAAAATTGCCCCGGAAGCCCCGACGCTTAGCACTCCGGGATTCCAAGCCACGCTGGCCAACCCGGCACCAGCACCGGTGATGATATAGATAGCGCCGTATGTTACCCGCCCGTACAGCGATTCCGCCAGCGCACCAAGATCCCAGAGGCACCACATATTGAAAGCGATGTGCAAGATGCCGCCATGCATAAACATGTACGTCAGCAGCCGCCACCACTGGCCTGTGAGCGTATATCGCCCGTAATTCGCGCCGAACAAGAGCGCGTCACCGGGAAAATTGACCACCGTGCCGCTGCCGATCGCCATGGCCAGGTAAACGGCTACATTGGCTCCAAAGAGAATGTGCGTCAGTGAGATATTGGATTCGTTCCGCACGGACCAGGGCCTGCGAATGACCGGCTGCGGAACATCGTCTTGGACGACCTCGCCGCGCTGGATCGCCTCATGCTGCTTGCACCATGGGCAGATCGTCCTGAGACTGAACGCGGTAAGTTGCCTTCCGCATCGTATGCATTTTGCCATGTCTATTTAGAGATTATCAGCACTCCACGCAACTGTGGGGAGTGCCCGAACGAGGTAGCCGCCCTTGCGGATTGCCTTGCCGGTGTGCCTCTCAGTGGATGGTCTTAGTCTTTCGCGACATGTAATCCATCAGCAGATATTGTCCGAGCGTGTACGGCGTAGTGAAGTAAGCCTTGCCGCGGCACATTTCGGTGACCTTCTGCACGAACTGCACGAGGCCGTAATCGGATGCCAGCATGAACGTGTTAATGAGCACTCCCGCACGTTTGCACTTGGAAACTTCTTCCAGCGTCTGGCTCACGACCAGCGGGTCGAGCCCAAAGGCATTCTTATAAATGCGTCCATCCTCGAGCGTGAGCGCTGAGGGCTTGCCGTCGGTGATCATCACGATCTGTTTCATGTCCTTGCGCTGCCGCTGCAGAATTCTTTGCGCCATGCGCAGGCCTTCGCGCGTGTTGGTGTAATACGGCCCCACCTTCACCCGCGCCAATTGTGATAGCGGAACTTCTTCAGCCGAATCGTGAAACAACACCAACGATAGCGAGTCTCCCGGGTACTGCGTGCGAATGAGATGGGAGAGCGCCATCGCGACTTTCTTCGCCGGAGTGAACCGGTCCTCCCCATAAAGAATCATGGAATGCGAGCAGTCCAGCATCAGTACGGTGGCGCAGGAAGACTGATATTCGCATTGATGAACCTGCAGGTCGGAATATTCGATGTTCAACGGCAGAGTCAGTCCTTCGCGCTGGATAGCACTCGACAGGGTCGCCGTGATATCGAGATTCAGCGTATCGCCAAATTCGTAAGTTCTGGATGATCCGCTGGCCTCGATTCCGGTCGCCAGATCGCGGGTATCGTGACGTCCGAAACTCGATTTGCCCAGTGAGCCGAGCAGGTTGCGCAGCGACTTGAAACCAAGGAAATCCAGGCTCTTGTCCGTGATTTCGAATTTGGCCTGCTGCGCCTCGCCCGTCTGCCCGCCCACACTGGAGCGCCGCGCCGGATCGTGAGGCTCATCGACTGAGATGTAGTCTTCCTGCTGCATACGCTCGATGAGTTTCTGAATCAGTTCATCCAGTTGGCTGTCAGCCATCATCTGCTCGATTTGCTCGCGCAGTTCCTCATCGAACATCTCGCCGTTCATCAGCGCGTCTTCAATTGCGCGCTTCAGGGCGTCCAGCGTGTGCTCGCCCTCCGGCATCTCGTACCACATCGAATCCTGGAATCCACTCTGCAGCAGATAATCCGACAGCGCGGCGAGCAGGTCTTCCATGCTCATCTCGCCAGCCGGATCGGGCACGTATTTGGAGTAACGGATGCGTTTCAAACTAGTTAAACTGCCTTCTCTGTCGATACGGCCGTTCCTCCGCATCGAACGATTTTTCTCGCACGGGTTCGGGCTTCTTCTCGCCAGCTTTGAACACGCGCTCTTCGCTGCGTCCAATGCGCTTGTGGGCGTGCAGCCCTTCGAGAATGAACTCTGCCGCCGAAACCTGCTGCTCGGCGCTGTCTTTCTGGGAAATTCCGAGCGGACCCAGCTTATCGGTCAGCCCCTGAATTCCTTTCAAATTCTCAAGGGCTTCCGCGGCGGGGATCGAATCTGCAAGCTGGATCTCTCCGCCCAGATCGAACCATTGCACGATCTGCTGCACGTTCGCGCCGGTGTAGTACTCGTCGTAAGTCTTGGCGATAGCCGAGCGAATCAACTCGCGACCCACGAAGTCCGCGCCCTTCATTTCGCCTTCATACTCCAACTCCAGCTTGCCGGTGATAGCCGGCAGCGCCGCATAGATGTCGCTGACTCGGGGCACAACAAACCGCTCCCGGTTGCGAATGGCTCGCCGCTCGGCATTCGATATGACATTTTCCATGGCGGAAATCGGCAGCCGTTGGCTGACGCCGGATCGCTTGTCGATCTTCTTATCCTCGCGAGCCGCGAACGCAACCCGCTCGATCACCTGCTGCACATACGGCGGCAAGTGCATCGTATTGCCATTGCGTCGCGTCCATGCCTCCTGCGCCGTGATCGCGATTCCTTCTTCAATGGTCGCGGGATAATGAGTGCGAATCTCCGACCCCATGCGATCCTTCAACGGCGTAATGATCTTGCCGCGCGCAGTGTAATCTTCAGGATTGGCGCTGAACACCAGCGCAACATCAAGTGGCAAGCGGATCGGGTATCCCTTAATCTGCACGTCCCCTTCCTGCATGATGTTGAATAGTCCCACCTGGATTTTCCCCGCGAGGTCCGGGAGTTCATTGATGGCGAAGATGCCGCGATTGGCTCGCGGCAGTAATCCGTAGTGGACGGTCAGTTCGCTGGAGAGTTCATGGCCGCCACGGGCAGCTTTGATGGGATCAATATCGCCGATGAGGTCGGCAATGGTCACATCTGGCGTCGCCAGCTTTTCCACGTAGCGATCGTCGGGCGTAAGGTACGCAATGGGAGCACTGTCTCCGTTTTCAGCCAGTAGATCGCGGCAGCGCTTGCAGATCGGCGCATAAGGATTATCGTGAATTTCGCATCCGGCGACATACGGCATCTGCTTGTCGAGCAGCGTCGTCAAGGCACGCAGGATGCGGCTTTTGGCTTGTCCGCGCAGCCCCAGCAGAATGAAATTATGGCGCGAAAGAATAGCGTTGATGATCTGCGGCACGACCGTATCGTCATATCCCACAATTCCTGGGAAGACGGCGGCATCGCCTTTCTCGCGCAACCGCGCGACCAGATTGTCTCTTAATTCATCCTTGACCCGGCGAGTACGCAAACGCTCTTCGGAGAAGTTACTGCGGCGCAGATCACCCAGCGTGCGCGGAACACTCATGAAAGGAACCCCCACAGAACTACAATGATTGTGATTATACGCCCGCTGTAACGGGCTAGCTTTGAAGCATTTCCCCTTAGCCTTCGATGCGGAGAATTGCTATGGCGTTTCTCGGATCTGGATTTCGACGCTTCGTCCTGATCGCCTGTAGTTGGCCCATTTTGTTGCCCCTCGCGGCCGCCCAGAGCGACACGCCTGCGCTGCCCGTGCCTGGGCAGATCACCGAGATCACTTGCCAATCTGATAGCTCCCAGAGCTACGCTCTTTATCTTCCCTCCACCTACACAAGCGCAAAGCGATGGCCTATTGTGTACTTCTTCGATCCGGGCGGGCTTGGCAGACGTCCGCTCGATCTCTACAACTCGATCGCAGAAAAGTACGGCTGGATTTTTGCGGTTTCCAACAACTCGCGTAATTTTTCAGCGGAGCAAGCGGCAAGCGTGAATGCGATCTGGCTGGACACGCATTTGCGCCTCGCGCTCGATGAGCAGCGCATCTTTGCAAGCGGCTTTTCGGGAGGCGCGCGGGTCGCCGGGGCGATGGCTTTGAGTTGTCCGCAATGTCACATGGCCGGAATTATTGCTTTCGGTGCAGGTTACCCGACGAACCAGCGCGATTCAAAGGACAACCTGCTGTATTTTTTTGGGGTCGGAGACCGCGACTTCAACTGGCCCGAGGTGGCGATGATTCGCCGACAGCGCGAAGACCGTGGCCAGCCTTATCGCGTTCGCGTTTTTAGCGGTTCGCATCAGTGGCCCCCGCCAGATGTTATGGATGACGCGATTCAATGGCTCACGTTGAAGGCAATGCAGCAAAAGCTTCTGCCTCCTGACAGAACTTTCATCGACGATCGTTTTCGGCAGATCCAATCGGAGTTGCAAGGCGCCAGGAAGAGCGGGGATTCTATCGCACAGCTCGCTGCGTATCGCTCGTTGTGCTCTGATTTCAACGGTCTTAAAGATGTGGCGGAGTTCGCAAAGGACCTTGCGATTCTGAAGAAGTCGGCAGAGCTCAGAAAAGCGCTTAAAACTGAGCAACAAACAATCGAGGAGCAGTATGCCATCGAGCGCGACATCTCGCCGAAATTGCACGCGTACGTCGACGGTTCCGCGCCCGATCCAAACGAATTGCGTCTATCAATTGTGCAGGCCCTGAGCGCACTAAAGAACCGCGCAGAGCACAGCAAAGACGAACGCAATCGGCTAATCTATGCTCGTGCTTTTGAGGATATGCGGGTGGAGGGCATCGAAAACGGCCAGCAGGAGCTCGAAGCCGGGCATTTCGCGAAAGCGGAGTCGTGTTTCGAGTTGATGTCACAGATTTCAGACGATGGCTGGCCCTTCCTGCTACTCGCCGAAACTCACGCAGCTTCGGGCGACACCAGGCGGGCTATGCGAGATCTCGGTGACGCCGTGCGGCATGGCTTAAAGAATGCTGCAGCGCTTGAATCGGATCCGAGGTTGCAGGTTTTGAAATCAGACCCGGCATTTCAAAAGCTGCTCACAGATCTCAAGCAACCGTAGGAGTCCGGATCAGTGACCATGTCCATTGCCGCCGGCTCTCTGCCGTGTTGTCAGCGCGCGGCGAAGCTTGGGAAGAATCTCCTCGAGATAGGCCGTAAGCAACTGAAGGCGTTCTCCTTCCGAGCGCGTGGTGAGCAGTTTCTGTTTGAAATCAAGCTCGAGCGGCAATGACCCAGCCAGATGGAACGAAAGTTGGCCCGGCGTAGCGGTGGAAAGATCTTGCACCGCCCCGGCCAGCGATAAGATTTCCATATGAAGCTGCGTCGCTCTGGCGCGTGCTTCTTCCGTTGCGCTGCCGGCCTCATCGGGAACAAGTAAGATGTCGGCTCTGAGAAACGATCTCTCTTCGTTTAGCTGCAGCACTTCAAAGCGATGGCGGCCCTCAGAAATCAGGTCCAGCCGGCCATCGGGATACTCCTTGGTGACGGTGACAATCTCAGCCGTGCATCCGATATCGGCGATGCCTTCCTCCAAAGCACGGATTACGCCGAACGGGGCTTCGTTGGCCACGCACTCGCCAATCATCTCTTTGTAGCGTGGTTCGAATATGTGCAAGGGCAGGGGTGTGCCCGGAAGCAGAACTACATCGAGCGGAAACAACGGAAGGAGCGTCAAACGTTCTCCAGCCAGCGCGGAAACTGTACCCTGATTGTACGACAGCACCGGCAGTTACCTTGACTTGCAAGGCCGCGGAGAATACAACGCGATCATGGAACTCGACGGGAAAGTGGTCGTCGTCACGGGCGCTTCCATGGGTATCGGGGAGGCAATTGCGAAACGATTTGCGGCGGAGGGAGCCAGCGTCGTGCTGCTGTCGCGCGATACAGTGCGCGCCGAAGCGGCGCGTGCGCGGATCGGATTTTCCGAACGCACCGTCGCGCTCTCCTGCGATGTGCGGCACTCCGAAGAAATTGATCGCGTTCTCGGCCTTACACTCCATCATTTCAAGCGTGTGGATGTTTGGGTCAACAATGCCGGACACGGTCTGATGGATTCCGTGGAGCAGGTGCAGATGGCCGCCTGCCGCGAACTGTTCGAGACCAACTTGTTCGGCGCGCTCTCGGCCATGCAAGCGGTCATCCCGGTCATGCGACAGCAGGGCGGCGGATCCATTATCAACATTTCCAGCGTCGCCGGACACATTCCTCTGCCCTTTCACGCCGCCTATAGCGCAAGTAAGTTTGCACTGAATGCGATCGGGAAAGGAGCGGGAATCGAATTGAAGAAAGACGGCATTCACGTGCTCACCGTCTGTCCGGGTTACGTGCGTACCGCATTCAGTGAGAACGCGGTTCGAGGCAGCGAACTGAAGCAGGTCCGCCCCACCTCGGTCAAGGGCATCACTCCCGAACGTGTCGCCAATGCTGTGCTGGACGGATACCGAAAGAAAAAGAGGGAAGTGATCGTCCCTTGGACGATGCACTTGCCGGTCAAGCTATATCAAGCGTTTCCAGCGCTCGTGGAATGGGCGATGGGGCGAATGGCAGGATGAGTACGTGGCGAATAAAAGGCGAATACTGCTACACTGGTCGCGCTATGGCACGGCGCCCGGAGCTCGGAGAAGAGAAGATCTGGACCGAGCAGGAACTGAAGGAGATTGCCCGCAATCTGGCGCTGCTCAGCGTGCAGGGAGTTCGTGAGTTTTATGAGAGGGCCTATCGCGAATGCAGAATTTCGGGCAGGGATTTTCCTCCAGCCCGAGCGGTCCAGGAATTAGTGCAGGCTTGGAAGCAATTGCGCAAGTGGAGAGGGCGCGGATAGTGCGGCTCTTTGAAATAGCGCGGAGCCTTCGATCAATACCAGACACCAGGGATGTCAGGGGGATAGGGAGTCCGCACCGTCAGAGAAGGTTCAGTGCGGATTGATTTTCGCGCTTTACCTGTTCCAACGTGCACTGCTGGGGCGCCTTTTCCGGACGCCAGCGAATGAATTTCGTGCCATGCCGGAATCGTCCTCCGGTGAAGTGATCGAATCCAACCTCCACCACCAGCCGCGGATCCAACGGCTCCCACTCTGTCGATCGCTTCGTACTCCACCGGCTGGGGCCTCCCGGCGCTTTGCCTGTAAATCCGGGTCGCTTGATCAGCGCTTTGAGCTTTTTCGTTAAGCTTGGGCGATCTTTCTGCTGGATCGAGCTGGTGAACCCCACGTGATCGAGTTTTCCTTCCGCATTGTATAGACCCAATAGAAGTGATCCCACCAACGGCTTGCCTTCCAGATACCGGAATCCTCCGACGACGCAGTCCGCGGTGCGTTCTTTTTTAATCTTGCGCATGCCTGTGCGGTCGCCGGATTGGTAAGGAAGGTCGAGCCGTTTCGCGACCACTCCGTCGAGCGCCACCCCCATGTGGAACCATTTGCGCGCCACGGCAAGATCAGTAGTCACAGGCGATAAACGTATCGACTCGTTGTTATGAAAATACTTTTTTGCGAACTGCTCGAGTTTCTTTCGCCGCCTCTCGAGCGGGAGCTTAACAAGAGACTCGCCATCTTCATCGACTAGGAGATCAAACACGATGAAAGTCGAGGGCGTAGCTTGGCTCAGCTTTTGAATCCGGCTCGCCGCAGGATGGATGCGCATGAGCAGGGCGTCGAATGAGAGCTTGCCATCTTCCGCAATGACGATCTCGCCATCGAGCACAAATACATTCGCCTTGAGGCTGGAGAGATTGGCGGCTAGCTCGGGAAAATATCGGGTGAGGGGCTTGGCGGCTTTCGACATCAACTCAACCCGACTGCCATCGCGGAAAGCCAGGCAGCGGAAGCCATCCCACTTGGGTTCGTATTGCCAGTCGGCCCCTGTGGGGAGCTCCGTAGCGGGTTGAGCTTCCATCGGCGCGTAGGTGGTCTTGAGTGGAAGCGACATTGATCCAGGATAGGATTCAGCGGGACAGCCCGACGGCTGTCCCTTGGTTGACGTACTATGCCGCTAGTTGACGGGTAGCTTTGCGCACCTTGGCGGCTAACGTTGGCTTGCTCACGCTCGCTTCCCAAGGCTCCTCAACCCCCAACAGTGCTAAAGCTCCTCCAGCCAATGCCAGATTTTTCATGAACGAGGTCATGTTATTCATGCGCTCGTTCGGGTCTTCGTTGCGCCAGAAGTCATGCATGATCGGCGACACACCGGCGAGAAATCCCAGGATGGCGATTGCACCCAACTTTGGCTTCAAACCCAGCAGCATGCTTGTACCACCGACGATGAGGGGAACAGCAGAGGCAGTCACCGCCATTTCCGGTTTCGGCACGCCCTTGCTGGCAGTGTAGGCAGCCATATTCTTGCGCTGCATCAGATGATTGATGCCGTTGTACAGAAAGAACCCGCCGAATAGCATTCGACCGATCAGGAATGGGGCTTTCATGAATTTTTCTCCTCAGAGTGCCTTGCAAGGTCAAAGGCACAGTTGAAAAAGGTTCAAGGTTTCAAAGGCTCTACCGTTCTGAGCAGCCTTCGAAACCCTGAAGCATTAAATTTTTGCTGCGAAAAAGTCGAACGCGATCACTCGGCGTATGTTCCCGTAGAGCGCCGGCTTGCAGTCGAGGGACCACCAGTTCCCCAGCCGGACATATTGCCGACCTTCTCTTTCATGTCTTGGGCTGTGTCACGGATGGTGTTACGGGCCTGTTCTCCGGAGACCGGGGCAAATAGCATACCCACGCCAACGCCGATCGCCACGCCGATGAATAGCGTGGATGCATGAGACCATCCCCGATTCGGGCTCAGGTTTGAGGCGATCCGTTCTCTGCGGATGTCTGTGGCCTCATCGCGGTCTGTGATCATGCGGGCGATCGAGGACCACACCGCGGCGTCCGTCGCTAGCAGGCCCAGCTTCATGGCAAAACGAACCCAGTTCTTCTTAGTGGGGCGTCTTCTGAGTGCATTCATTGCGAAATCCTTTGCGCAGAAGCGCTTTCTTTAGCTATATGCGGGCAGGCCCGGTATCGCTATCAGTCTGGTCTGGTATTGAAAGTCGAAAAGGGCTGTACACCGCAAAAGAGCAGACTTGCCGGTTTGTGAGCGGGGCCGCACACAGGTGTGACTGGGATCACCTGCCGCCTGTTGTTTCTACTGCCCCAAGTACTTAGGCAGACTACGGACGGGCGACTGGGAGTTGATTTCGAGGAACGTAATTCATTCTCATTACTGATTGGACATCGTGGCTTGCCTACAATGACGCGACGATCGTGAGTGCCAATGCATACAGCCGTCGAGTTTTCCTGGTGATTACCTGCACCTTCTTGTGGGGAGCACGTAGCACATGGGCGGCGGAGCATCCGGGATTGGTCGACAAGGATTGCCCTGCATGCCACGTTCAGAAGATCACCGGGAAGTCGGTGCACTCCGCTATGGATTCGCCATGCACGGTTTGCCATCTCAGGATGACGCAAGGCGACATGACGACTGTGAGCTTATCGATGCCGAAATCCAAAATCTGTTCAGCATGCCATGATGAATCGGCTGCGCTGCGGCAGCATGTTCCTGCCGTCACGGGACAATGCCTGGAATGTCATGACGCGCATAGCAGCCGGTATCAGCTGCTCTTGTTGCGCGACGAACTTCAATTTCGGGCTGCAGCGATGAAAAAGAAATAGCATCACCTGATCTCTGGATTGCAATCCTCACTAGGCGGCGGCCTCTCGCTTGGGACCAAGAATCCTGCCAATCGCGCGGGCAAAGCATCATTGTTTCCAGGAAATTACCTTTGTCCGTAACGCTCGTGTCCGCACATTGCGACGGATCCAGTTTGCTTGAAAGTACCAATTGTGGGCGGGACCGAGGCGATAGAAGTTGCGTTTGTATCGTGACAATGGAGAACGACACCACCAGAGACTCATATGGAATTTGGTTGCTCCCAGCGATGGGAGTGCTGGCAGCGGAAACCAGGGGCGGAGGACCACATCGCCAAAATTCGATGCCAGCGCACCGACCGGAGTTGGTGATGAGGGGTACAGGGTATTCCGGAGTTTTGCGTCTTTCAAAAGGCATGTACAAAAAGTTGCACGCATTCTCAAACTTGCGGGCGAAAGTTAACCTTTTTCCGGCCACTGCATCCAAGAGGGCGCTTCTAGGTTGTTAACCCAACTACGGGAGAATTACCTTGTCCAAACCACCTGCGGTCTTCTGTCGATTCCTGATGGTATTGATTGCGGGCGCTGCCCTACAGAAGTGTGCTCTTGCTCAAACTGACTCGTTTCAATCGTTACCCTCATTGCCAAGTCCCCACGACGATGTACCCGCCTTCACAGTGGCACGGTTTGACGTCTCGACGTTGCCTGAAGGCACGTTCGACGCGGATGCAGGCGGCGATCCCCGAACAATACAGAGTTCGGATCACCATGGAGCAGTGAGAAATGCGATTCGGAGAACGCTGGAGGATCAGAAGGAACTGTATCTCACGCCCTTCAAGGAATCGAATTTCAAGTGGGACGTCTTGGAGTTGGCGGGAACCGGGGGCTTGATTGCCGCAGACCGGCACATCGAAAGACACATCGGGAATGCGCATTACCAGTTTTATCAGGACACTTCCAACATTGCGATCGGCGGGCTCTCGGCCGCGCTTGCTGGAGTATGGATTTACGGCCTGAAAACAGAGAATCATCGCCATGCCCGCGAAACGGGTTTCTTAACGCTGGAGACGCTGGTCGACACCTTTCTGATTTACACGCCGATGCAGTTCGTTGCGGCCCGGCAAAGGCCCGGCGAAGGCAACGGGAACGGAGATTTTTGGAAGCATCACATGATCAATACTTCGTTTCCTGGTGGACACGCAATGTTCACCTACGCCATGGCCACGGTGTTATCCCATGAATATTCGCAGAAGTGGGTCCAAGTCTTAGCCTACTCGGCGGCATCGATTGTCACGGTGAGCCGGTTCATGGCGCGGGATCACTGGTCATCGGACATGTTCATAGGATCAGCGCTGGGCATCGGTATTGGCGCACACGTCTTCCACGCGCACTGCAACCCGGAGCTCAGCGATTCTTGTAAGCACCACACCCGTTTTATCTTTTAGCTCTGCCTCGGTTCCCGCCATACACCGCCCCCCACGCCAGGCGGAGCCATGCTTCGGCGAGCAGGCGGTTCGTGATGCAACCCGTAGATGATGGGGCTAATCAAAGGGGCATGGCGGGCGTGAACCGCATAGTGTTTCGACACACTGCTGAGATGGTGTCAGGGGCACGAATTGGCCCGGCGCCTGCTCAGTGCGATCTCCAAATTCAGTCGTTTCGATCCGGCATCGGTTCTCGAAGCCCTTGTTCTTGCGGGCGAAGTCGAGTGTGCTCTGAGCGATTGCGGCTGGGCCGTCGGCGCCAAAGGCCGCCGAGATCACGGATTTGTTGAGTTCGGAGTTTCTGGGGAGTGATTGCGACGAGAAAAGATTGAACACCTTGGCGCACGAATTAGCCCAGCCATCCGCCTCGAGGCAGTACGCATTTCGCATCCCGAAGGGTTCGCTTATTACGCCCTGCATCCTGGAGATTTTGCGGATGCAATGCGGGACATATGTTCTCGAGTCCCGGTAGCGGTCGTCGGCATTCGGAGTATTGGAACCACTCTGAGCGCGGTCGCATGCGCGGCACTCAGAAGACGCGGCGTCCGGGCCAGCCGTATTACGGTGCGTCCTTCCGGCCATCCTTACGATCGCATGAGCTGAATTGAGTGACAGCCAAAGGGATTGGGTGCGAAAACAGCAGCGTGACGGTTCAAGGTTCATGGTCGTGGATGAAGGGCCGGGGCTTAGCGGATCATCTTTCCTGTCTGTCGCTGAATCTCTGATACGCGAGGGCGTTGCGGCTGAGAAAATAACGTTGCTGGGGACTCGTGACGTCGATCCGGGACAGCTGTGCGCATCGAATGCTGGTTTCAAGATGGCAGCAATTTGGGTGGTGCAGAGTATCTTCACGCATTTCGCAGCGCTTCAAGGATTCTACTTCATTGTCTGGGGGAGCATGGACAAAGTTCTTTCTCGATGAGCGAGCCGAAGAACCTGCTTATTGGCCCGAAATGGACGGTACGAAGTATTGGTCCGCGGATCGGAAAAGTGTGTTCAAGTTTGAGGGCTTGGGAGAGACGGGGAGCAAGATCCGCCAACGTTCGCGAGTTCTGCAGGAGGCTGGATTCGGCGCACGGCTGGAAGATGCTGGCGATGGCATGTCGTGCTACGACTTCGTTGCGGGACGACCTTTAGATGCCTCCGACCTCTCCACGTCAGTGCTGGATCGCATTGCGGAGTACTGCGCGTTTCGAACTCGTGAATTCAGGCACGACGGCGATGCTGACAGGCAATTCGAAGAAATGGTACGGTTCAATTTCTCGCAGGAAACTGGGAGAGACTGGCCGGTGTGACGCGGAAAGCTTCCGAACGGATCATCCCGTGATTGCCGACGGGCGAATGGCTCCCCATGAGTGGATCAGATGCAAGACGGCAGATTGATCAAAGTTGATGCGTCCCAGCATGGAGACGATCATTTCTTTCCAGGGCCCGACAGACATTCAGTGGGACTTGGCAGGCGCCATCGTAGAGTGGAAAATGGACGCCGATGCGGTGCAGTATCTCCTCAGTCGATTTCGCGCGGAGAGTGGAATCGTGCCCAGCAGAACACATCTATTCTCAATGGCCTACAGCACGTTTCGTGCTTCGTATTGCAAAATGGCATTGATGGGGACTGGGGTTGAATCTGAGAAACCCAGGCTTGAGAGGGCATACCTATTCTATCGCGAGAAGATCGACGATTCGGTGCGGCAACTCGAGACGGTGCAGGAGTGATATCAGCGCCCACCCTGTCCTCCTTCTAGGAGGACAGGAATGAGGAACTCCCCTATGCGGCCCTTCGGTGACTGGTGCCCTTCGATTTTTTCTTCTTCCCTGAGGCTGTAGATCTACTTTGCGAGCGGGCACTCGATTTCTTACTTGTCGAGCCACGGGTGGAGGTTGACTTCTTCGCGCGGCTGCGGGAACTTCCGGCAGATTCCACGCTGTCACGGCTGACAATTTTATTGAAGTTGCTTCTTTCGCCTCCGGCCATTTGATCCTGAACGATCAAAGCTAGGTTGTTGTCGTCGAATTTGTCGAACCACTCGTCCCATTCGATTTCTTCAAGCGAGTTTTCGCCGGAGTAGCCGGGAAAGTCCAGGCGGATGATGCCCACGCTGTCGTCGGTGTGGGTTCTTTGCACAGCAGAGGGGCGCGCATCGCGCTCTTCAGCCCAGCGCCGGATCTCGTCGTGATCGGTCAGTACACGTGAAGAATTTCTTGATGCCATACAACATCTCCTTGTAAGAACTGTTCCATGTAAGTTTCTACTTCGCTGACTGTGTGCGTGCTTACAAGCCAGCAGCTTTCTTAGGATTACGCTCCCGTTGTTTGCAGCCCTCGTGATGCTGCCCGCGCCGAGGCAAGAATCGGCGAAGCCACAGGAACTTGGTTTCTCGCGACCGAGCCCACATAGCTTTCGAATTGCTCGGCTCGACGAGCCGAACTGTGTTCCTCGAGAACTCTTTCGCGGGCGCGCGCTCCCATTTTTCTCAATTGAGCGTCATCGGTTTCTTCAACAGCCTGGATTACGTGTTGCGCGCGCTCGGCCACGAGAACTTCATGGCCCACTTCGAAAATGGTGTCCAGCCCAGGCCAGGGATCGGAGATGATCGGACAACCGCAACCCGCGGCCTCGAACAGGCGGACCGAAGGGGAGTATCCCCATTCCACCATCCCTTGGCGCGTCAAATTGAGCGTGAGCCTCGAGGACGAATAAAAATGAGGATGCCAGCGCGGAGAGAGGTGCCGGATGCTGCGCACATTTTTCGGCCAGCGCAGCTTCGATGGGTATTGCGAACCCGCGATTATGAAACGCCGATGAGCTAGTTCTTGGGCCGGAAGCGTCAGGAGTTCATCCACTTTTGGCTGCCGGTCCGAGGCATAGGTCCCCATATAGCTCAGGTCGCATGCATAACGGCGGAAGACCCGGCGTGGATAGTAGTTCTCGGGCTCAAAGGAGCAATAGAGAGGCAGGGCGCGGCGGGCGCCGAACTCGTGCTGCAACTGCGCCAGAATCGGACCAGCCGTGAAGCTGAGGTAAAGATCGAATCCGGGAATCTGCTGCGGCTTCAGATAGGCGGCCCCACCAGTGCGAAGACTATTTAGCGTGATAGGGGTGTCGATGTCGTAAAAAGTTTTGACCGGCTTATTGGCTGCAATGATCTCATCGGCGGCTCGGATGCCCTCCGGAAAGAAAGAGCCCAGCATCGCAACGTCGCAGTCGGCTAGTTCTCGATGCGCCGAGGGCCGTATAGCGCGCCAGTCACTAAACAGACGCACTTCGCAGAAATCGGGTTTGGGCAGATCGCGATTGGACGCGTACCACTCCTCGTCCTTCTCAAAGAAGACGATGCGATGCTTGCGGCGGTGCAAGGCCGCGAGCAGGGCGCGATAAGTTGTGGCGTGACCGTTGCCCCACGATGAAGTCACCGACAGGCCGAAGACGACGATTTTCAAGTGGCTCTCCTTAGGCTGCCAGAGGCGATATAGCTTGAGTTGCAGACACCTTTCGGCGGGGTTTGCGAGCTTTTGTGGTTCTCAACAACTTCTCAAGTTCAGTGTGTACTTGTTGCGCACGGGATTCGTAACTGTGCTCGCGCAGGGCTCGGTTCATCATTGCCTGGCCAATCGTGGAGGCCTGCTTAGCGTTCCGTCCTCTCAGGTGCGCAACCACTTCCTCTGCACAGCCCGCAATGAGGATCTCTGAATTCGGAGTGAAGAACTGATCCACTCCTTCCCATTCATCTGTAATGAGACAAGCTCCTGCTCCCGCCGCTTCAAAGACCCGCGTAGGAGGAGAAAATCCCACTTTCGCCATGGATTCGCGATTTACATTCAGCACCATGCGCGCGGAACAGTTCACCACGTTGTGGCGGTCGCTTCCCACATGGCCAATCCAGCGGACGTTTGGGGGTAAGTTCTTGCCGCCCCAGCCTTCCCCGCCTAAGACGAACGACAGGTCGGGGGCGAGCCGGGCGGCCTTCAGGAAGAATTCTTCCACGCGCGTTTCGCGGTCCGGGAGTCGATGCCCCACAAACGCCAGATCGCACGACAGGTTCGGATCGGCCGCTACCGAGTGATGCGTTTCTGGATCTAGTCCGTTATAGATGGGCAGGCACGCTTGTGCTCCGAACTTTTCATAATGCGACACGACCAGTGGTCCGCCGCCGTACGTGAAGATCGCATCGTATTCGCGAATCACAGCGCGGAATGGATCCCAAGGATCCGATTCAACACGCGCGAGCGTTGCTGGAGCATCTACATCCCAGAAGATGACTCGATTCTTCTGAGTGCGGCAGTCGAGTACCTCGTCTTCCAGACGGGAGTCGTCAGCCCCGATACCACTGTGCTTAATGATGACGTCCGCGGGCCGGGCTTGTTTCAAGAGAAGGGGGATATCCCGGGGCGTTTCAAAGACACATATTTCGGCGTAGGAAATCTCTGCATCTCTGTGCTTCTGGCGATCATAGATCGCGGGCTCCGCAAAGGTGACCTTATGACCCAGGCGCTGCAGATTCTTGTACATGCCGCGGTAATAGGTCGCGGCGCCATTCCAATACGTGGACGTAAGACTCGAGCCAAAGACGAAGATGTTCATCGACCCAACTCCTGACAAATTTCTTCGAACTGACGCGCGCGGTGCAGACAGGTATGGCGCTGCTGGATGGTGTCCAGGGCTTGGCGTGAGAGTTGACGGCGCGCCAGATCATCCTTCAGAAGGTGGGCGACCTCCGCCCTCATCGCCTGCCCATTGGGAACGCAGATGAAATCCTGATTGGGGCGGAAGAGCCCCTCCAGATCTGTCCAAGGCGAGCACACCAGCGGAACTCCACACGCGAACGCCTCGAACATGCGGATGGTAGGAATCCCGCTGAGGCCATTCGTATAGCACCTTCGCGGAATGTGAAGGGTCAGCGCGGATCGGGAATACACGCGAGGCGCCGAAAGATTAGGCAGGTAGCCGCGGTACTCGATGCCGGCCTGCTCTAACTGAGCTTTTGCCGGCTTTGGATAGCGAACACCATATACAGCAGCTTTCAATGGCCGCAATGTCGCCAGTGGCTCGACTAGGTATTCCTGGAGTTCGCGGGTGCGTTCGTCATCGCCCCAGTTGCCGATCCAATTGACTTCCGAGCCTTGCTCGTTCCCGCACGGCTGAAAGCGGGCTGTGTCTGCGGCCTCGTGAAAAGTCCAGGCCCGTTGGGCGTGGAACGCTTGCAAGTAGATTTGGCGAATTGCGTCGCCAAACGCTAAGACGCCATCGAACTCGGGAATCCTGAACTGGGCGATCTCCTTGGGGCTGGTATAGGCACGGTGGTGAGTGTCGTGGAAGAGTGCGCTGAAACCGTAGCGTGTGCGTGCGGCCAAAACCGCGCTTACGATTTCCGGCGAGTTCCATTCATGCACGACCACTACATCCGCATCGCGCAATTCTTCGTCGAGAAAGGCTTCGAAATTCTGGGGCGAGTAGCTGATGCACTTCAGATCGGGGAACGCTGCGCGAAACTCGCTGAGCGATTGTTCCGCCTGCGGTTCCTTCAACAGGTTGGCATACGACCAGCCGTTCTCTGGTTCGTAGCAGCGGACTTCGTGGCCTAATCCCCTGAGTTCGTCGGCAAGGCCGCGGAGGAAATGGGCGTTTCCATGGTTCCAGTCGGAGCGCCAGGAATGAGCGAAGAGTCTAAGCCGCAGCGGCGTACTCATGTACGCGACCTCCACGAACTAGAATCTTGTAGAGACCTTCGTAGTCATCCACCATGCGGTGGGAATTAAAACGGGCGCGCGCTCTCTCATATGCCTCTTCGGCGTAAAGCCGGCGTAGTGGCGGATGCTCCGCGAACGTTTCGATGGCATTGGCCAGAGCATCGGGATCGTTCCGCCCGAAGAAAAGGGCGGAGTCGCCCCACAACTCGCGAAATGACGGGATGTCATTCGCGATGAGAGCGCACTTGGAGAGGCCGGCTTCGACCGGAGCAAGACCGAATGGCTCGTATCGTGAGGTAGCCGCGTAAATGGAAGAAGTGGCATAGAGTTGACGCAACTGGGCTTCGTCCTGTTCTCCGCAGATGGTCAAGTTCTCTTCGCAGCTTAGATCGGTGGGACCATCGAGTGATTTGTCCGGGTGCTCCGCCGCGCCGGCGACTATGACCGGAACCCGATGCTTGTGGGCAAGCAGTAGCTTCACGTGCTTGGCTTCGTCCCAGATCCGCCCCACTGCGAGAACGCAATTCTGCTTTTCAGCGGAGTGGCGAAACAAGCTCGGACTGCGTCCGTTGTAGATCACGCAGCCGTTGAAGTGGCCGGGGTAGTGTTCACAGACGGTGTCAAGCATCCACTTCGAGGGAGCGACCACGATATCCGCACAGCGGAGGCCTCGCGACACTATGTTCCGGTACCACTCCATCCATGCCGAGGATGGAGGATCGTTTCCATGAACAGCATTCCACCAGCTGACTACGTCACTGTGCGCTACCACTAATTTTGGAATGCCACATTCGAGAGCGCCATAGCAATACTGGTTGAAGTGGAGCAGATCCGGCCTGCTGTCGCTAATGATCCGCTGAAGATATCTCGCCGACTCGGTAATTCCTTGTTGAGCGTCTCGCATCCATTCCAGCGGGAAAGTCGTTGCATGGAAAGTGAGTCGGTTGTGCTGCATCCATGAAGTCTGGGATCCAGAAGGAAGACGGCCAAAGCTGACCAGGGATACGCGATGCCCGCGGTTAAGTAGACCGCAGGCAAGCTCGCGGGTATAGGTCCAGACGCCGCCAACTGTATCCGCAGTAACTAAAACGTGCACTCTAGCTCCTCGAGAGAGGCAGGCTGAGATTCCTGAATGTCGCTATAACCTTTGTCGCGAAACGTGCTCAGGTAATACTGATGGGCGCGCTCCCAGGCGCGATCGTCCGGGAGTCCCCACATTTTCAAATAGTCGGGAGTTCCCGGGAACGGGAACATGGGAACTGGTTCGCTGACCCACACGCCGTGAGCCTTTAGGTGCTCTTGCCAGGCGCGAATTTCGCTTCGCTGATCATGCTCGGTCAGAATCAGATTCCCTTGGACCCACGGAATCCGAGTGCGGGCGTGGATAAGAAGTTCGCTCAGCCGGTCAGTGCTCAGTCGGCAATTCTTGTTGAGCTCGTCACGGCCTTCATCGGTAATGGATTCAACGCCGCATTCCATCGAGATGCAGTGGGCCCTGCCCAGCAGGTCGAGGCTGTCTTCGTCCCAGAGATCGATGCGTGTCTGCAAGCCGATCGTGATTTGACGGTCGGCAAGCTGCTCCAGGAGTCGGTGAACGTTGCGTCCTACCCCAAAAATCTCGTCTATGAAGTAGATGTATGTGACGCCTCGCGAAATCAGGGTATCGACTTCCTGCAAAACGGCGTCCACATCGCGCTCACGATACTTGTTCCGGAACAGCGTCTTGTTACAGAACGAGCAGGACCAGGGGCATCCTCGGGCAAACTCGAGTTCTGCGCCTCGCCCTGAGCCCTGGAAGACGTGATGGCGATGGTAATGATGCTCGACGCGATAGCTCTCAAAAGTTAGCGCCCCGAGCTTGCGCATGTCGGTCACAGACTGTGTGGGGGAGATGTGCTCGCCGCTATCGTCCTTCCAGCAGCAGCCTTCAATCGCCGACCATGGCGTGTCGGCAAGCTGGGAAAGAGTCTGGTCCGGTTCGCCGCGTAGCGCAACATCACAATTCAACTTCCGTAGCGTTGCCGCAGGAGTTGCAGAACTGTGCGGACCAATGGCGACCTTCACCGCTCTGGAGCCGAGCTCTCGAAACCAGGTTTGCGGAACTCGCAGCTCTGGCGGTGGGCAACGCCAGAACAAGTACGACGGGGCGGTCGGAATCACCAGGAAATTCGGGTCGAACTCGTTAAGTCTCTTTTTCACCTGCTGAATCGAGAGTTGATCGGACTGCGCGTCGACGAGCAGTGGCTCGTGGCCGGCCGCTGCGATCTGGTCGTAGGCGAACAACAGCTCCAGAGGGTAGTGCGGTTCCTGGCAACCGAAATAGATGGAGCCGTGAAAATCCCATGCCGGATTGATCAATGCGAATTTCATGAAGCGATCCCTCCGATGGTCTCGATCGCAACTTTCGAGGAGGGCACAGGAAAATCCGTCGGTACGAAAGCCGTCCGGTTCGCGTTGTACCACTGCGAAATATCATCGATCGTCTGGCTGAGACGAATCTCGGGGCGCCAATTGGTATGCTCGGAGAACTTGGAGAAATCGGTGATGTAGATCGGTTGATCGCCCGGACGAGCGGGGCGAAAGCGGTGCTTCACACGAATATGCAGCGACCGCTCGATGCCACTCAGGAGTTCCAGCAACGAGGTCGCGTTGTTCGGCCCTCCGCCGATGTTGTACACCTGTCCAGCCGTGCGGGCGCGATTTTCATAAGCAGCGGCAAAAGCGCGAAGCAAATCTTGCACCGCCAGCACGTCTCGTACCTGGTGTCCATCGCCATAAATCGAGATGGCTTTGCTCTGTAACGCGGAATAGATGAAGTGCGCCACCCACCCTTGGTCTTCATTCCCGAACTGCCGAGGTCCCGCGATACAGGACATGCGGAACACCACCGTCGGCAAGTTGTAAATGCGAGCGTAATCGTGAACGTACTGGTCTGCGGTGCCTTTGGAGCAACCGTAGGGAGAATAGAAATCGAGCGGCTGCGATTCGCTTACGGCATGACGCTCGTAGCAGATGTTGCGAGCTGAGGCACCATCCAACGTCCCGATTTTCCCGTAGACCTTATTGGTCGAGGTAAACAGGATGAACGGCCGGTTTCCACCGCGGCGCGCCGCTTCGAGAATGTTGAGCGTGCCTCCGGCATTGACTTCGAAGTCGTTGCGCGGATCGTCGAGGGAGGTGGTGACGGCTACTTGGGCAGCGAAATGGTAGATCTCGGTCGCCGTCGCGGCCGCCTGGTTGACCGCGTTGGCATCGCGAACATCTGCAATGGTGACCCGCAGCCGCCTGTTACTTTCCGCCATTTTGTGTAACCACTGCAGGTTGTGTCTGACTTTGCCGCGAGAAAGATTGTCAAAAATGTGAACTTGCGCATTGGTGTTGGTCAGGAGGTGGTGCGCCCAGTTAGAGCCTACAAATCCGGCGCCACCGAATATCAGTATGGAACGGGTTGGAGATGAATCCTTCATGATTCTTACGCCACCAGACCCCGGGCTGTGAGTTGATGAAGAGCATCTTCGGTGTGGTCATGCGCCTCTTGCGATTCAAGCCATGCGACCAGTTCGGCGACTCCCTCGCGAAAACTCACCTGCGGTTTGTATCCAAGCGCGCGCGAAACTTTGGAAATGTCGGCATAGCAATGGCGAATGTCACCGGCGCGGTACGTGCCTGTGATTTTTGGCTGGATGTCTGCGCCCAACATTCGCGCAATCTCGTGCGCGACTTCGGCGATGTTCACCGGATGCCCCGAGCCCACGTTGAGCGCCATGCCGTCGGCGCCCGAAGAATTCAGAGCCAACAGATTCGCTTGCACAATGTCTCGGACATTCACGAAATCCCGCATCTGCAGGCCATCCTCAAAGATCACCGGCGCCTTGCGATTCATGAGTCTGGAAGCGAAGATGGCCGCAACCCCGGTGTAGGGGTTCGATAGCGCCTGGCGCGGGCCATAAATGTTGAAATAGCGGAAGGCTACCGATGGGATTCCGTAAGTCTGGCCGAAGATAAGCACCAGTTCTTCCTGCGCCTTTTTGTTCTGCGCATAGATTGAAGTGCACTGCAGAGGTTTCTCTTCGTCTGTGGGGGCGGCGGTCAAAACTTCGTGACATGAGGGACAACGAACTTCCCAGCCCTCCTCCCTCAGTTGTGCGAGTGATCTTGGCGCGGGGGCAACCGGTCCACAGCTTGGGCACGTATAACGCCCCTCGCCGTAGATCGACATTGAAGAAGCCACCACCAGTTTCTCGGGTGTAGAGCGCGTGTCCAGGATCGCCTGCAGCAGATTAGCGGTCCCCTGGATGTTGGTGGCCGTGTAATCGGAAATCTCGTACATCGATTGGCCGACGCCCACCGCCGCCGCCAGGTGGAAGATCGCGTCAACTTTCGGCACAACTTTCTTGAGTGCATCGAGATCACGGACATCGCCTTCGATGAAATTAACCCCGGACGAGAGATACGAAGGAAAGCCGGACGCATGGACCTGCTTGCTGAGATTGTCGAAAATGGTGACCGAATGTCCCTGCTGCAGGAGCGCGTCTGCGGTATGCGATCCAACGAAGCCCGCGCCGCCGAGTATAAGGATCTTCTTCATATTCCTACGTTAGGCAAGACACGGCTGAGATGAGGGGAAAGGGAAAGTAGGTTGCCGCTCAAATCTAAATGCAGCGCTATAACTAAACAGTTAAACTGCTGCTTGAAATGAAGTTCTAAACGGATTCAGATACTTTGCTAGCCCTCGACTCCTTAAACGAGTGCTTTAGCTGGTCAGCCGAAAATGCGCTTCCGGCATTAGTTCTGGTGGGGGCTGCGTAACGAGCCACGGCCCACGCGGCGAAATCTGCGAAGTCCGCAGCGCGGCAAGGCGGGCTGGTGTGATGCTTGGCTTCTCCCAGATGTTCCGGGGTGAAGCATAGAGTCAAGGCAACTTTGAAGTCGCTCAACGCGTGCATCTGATGGTCAAACCAGCGTTGCGCCTGAGGACGGAAAGAATCTGCCCAACTCAGGCCTGTTCTTAGGTATTTCACCTTAAGGCGGCGCAGCCAATCGATAGCGCAATCCAGTCTAGGGTCCTCGAAGTGAAACCACTGGCAGATGCCCAAGCCTTCCGGAAAAGAACCAGCGGCAATCTTGGGCGTGCCATCTTCGCGCAGAAGGCCCATGTAGTAATGGCGATAGTATGCACTGCCTTCCGCTTCCTTGTGCCGGGTAGTGGCGGGCCACGCGGCAGGAAGATCGAACAGGCTATACCAGTGAATACGTTCCGTGATCGGCAGCAGTAGCTCGGCCGTTCGCTTCAATCCGAAAGTTTGAACTTCTTCCGCGCCAAACGAAGACACTCCCGCCTCTGAGACCCAGATGGGTTTGCCGTGAGTAACGGCGCTGATCTCTTCTAGCTTCTTCGGCCAATCGTTAATTTGCCAGTGGTTCCAATCGAGAGGAAAACCGTGTACCGCCGCCACGTCAACAGCATCGAGCACGCCGTAGCTTCCCATCAACTCCATGAACTTGGGATCGATGGGCGAGATCCCACCCAACACGATCTTGACGTCGGGATTGACTTTTCGAATGGCAGAAGCAGCGAGCAGAACCATCTCAGCAAACTTGCGCCAATCCGGATCCAGGTGGAAATCCCAGTGTGAAAGATTGTTGGGCTCATTCCACAACATTACGGCTTCCACCATGCAGGTCGTCTCCTTCTGCTTCTTCCTCAGGTGCTAGTTCTCCGGCGAATTCCAGGTCCACTACGTAGCGTCCATTGCGATGGGTTGATTGTGGCTGGCATATCCAGGTCTCATGTTCCGGATGGGAGATGATTTTCAACCCGGCGCTCCGTAGCATCGCCTCTGCCGCGCTGCGGTTCGGGATCCACCAATTCGTGGCATCGGAGCAGTATTTCTTTTCAATGAAATACATCGCCGGAAAAGTGGGATCCAGAAACATCTTGTCTTGCCAAAAAGAATAGTCAGATGCCCACGAGCCGGTCTCATTGGAACCTCGCAACATGCTCTGGAAGATGAAGGTACCCGCGGCTTTCTTAACGGCGAGGTCGAGGCCAAGCAGGGGATAGCGAAGATGGTAAAAAACGCCCATGAAGATGACATAGTCGAACTGCCCCGGGATGGAATCGAGTTCGTAGACCGAGCATTTGCGGAAATCAATCTCGAAGCCCAATGTTTGCGAGGCGAAGCGCGCCTGGTTGAGATAGCGATCATCCACATCGATTCCGAGGACGTAGTCAGCACCCCGGCGTTTCATCTCGATGGAATAGAAACCGCCATTGCAGCCGATATCGAGTACTGATTTGCCTGCGAGCGACGCAGGAATCTCCTTGCAAATTTTTTGCCATTTGATATTTGGAAAATCTCCCAGGAAATGATCTGGAGCGGTGTACACGCCGTTAAGGTTCAGGTTGTGAAACCACTTTCCCATTTCCTGAATTCGATGGGCAAGTTCGGCGGGATCGTGAAGGTCAGAACTGTGATGGCTGCCTGTGCTCACTGGTGACTCGCTTCCTCACGGATGACCCTTGGATGAACTGTAGGGCAAATCAGGATGGCGCGGATCGAGAAATATTTTCCCCTAGCCTGGCGGTTACAACACGAAGGGCACGTACATACATCCAACGCTCATCCGGAGGTTGCCTTGTCTGTCACAACCGTGGTGCCAAATGCAGAAGTGATGCATGCAGGAGTGGTGAACGCTGTCGATGCGCGACTGATCGAGCAGGTGAAGAGGAAGCAGGTTCGCATTGCCGTCATCGGGATGGGACACGTGGGCCTTCCCACCGCGCTCGGTTTTGCTTCCCTGGGTTGGACCGTGCTGGGGGTCGATTCGTCTGAGTCTTTGATTGCATTGATCCAGGCGGGAAAGGTTCCGTTCTACGAACCTGGCCTCGACGAGTTACTGAAGCAGCAACTGGGAAAGAATTTCTTTCCCGTCGTGGACATGGATGAGGCGATTCGACAGGCCACAATTTTGTTCTTGTGCGTTGGCACCCCTCAAAAAGAAAGCGGGCAGGCGGACCTGTCGCAGGTTGAGGCGGCTGCGCGCACCATTGCGCACAATCTGAACGGGTACAAACTGATCGTTGAAAAAAGCACAGTTCCTGCCATAACAGCGCAGTGGATTTGCCGCACCCTCCGCCGGTTTGCGACTAATGGCACTTCCAACGCCAAGTCGCTTGATTTTGATGTCGCTTCCAATCCGGAGTTCTTGCAGGAAGGCGTGGCCCTCAGAAACGTTTCTCGGCCCGAGCGGATTGTCTGTGGAGTGGAATCGGCGCGGGCGCGACGACATGCTGGAGGAAGTGTACCGGCCGGTGCCGGCGCGAGTGCTGATCACCGGAACCAGCACTGCGGAAATTATCAAGCACGCTGCGAACTCATTCTTGTCCATGAAGATTTCATTCATCAACATGGTCTCGGACTTATGCGACGCCATTGGCGCCGACGTCTCCCAGGTGGCCGAGGGAATCGGAATGGACCCGCGCATTGGGTCCTCATTCTTGCAGGCGGGAATTGGTTTTGGCGGTTATTGCTTTCCGAAAGACTTGCGCGCGTTTATTTACCTGGCGGAAGAGTATGGAATTGATTTCTCCCTGTTGAAGAACGTTGAGGAGATCAACGAAAAGCGGACCCAGATGTTTATAAAGAAGCTCCGCAATTCGCTTTGGGTGTTGCACGACAAGACTATTGCTGTCCTGGGCCTTGCGTTTAAGGCGGGGACGGACGATACGCGGGAGTCTCCCAGCTTGCGAATTGTCGATGCTTTACGCAAAGAAGGAGCGACACTGCGGTTGCATGATCCCAAGGCGATGCCGCTGCTCAAGAGAGTGGTCGCGGAAGAGGAAGGGAACTTGAGCTATTGCGAGTCGCCGTATGCGGCGGCCGCGAATGCGCAGGCCTTGCTCATTCTGACGGACTGGGCAGAATATAAGCTCCTTGACTGGGCTCGGCTTCGCGAGTTGATGGAGTTGCCCTTGATTGTGGATGGCAGAAATCTGCTGGATCCGGACACCATTCGCGATGCAGGGTTTGAGTACATTTCGATGGGTCGACCCGCGGCATGAGGAGCCGTGGTGGTCACAACAGGGCCAGTTCAGTTTGAGAGAGCACTCTCAGCGCCTCGTGGTACCCGTGCAGGGTTCCCACGTCTACGTAGACTTCCCCTCGTTTCACCGCGTTCACCACTCCGCCTCTCGCGATGTACTCATTGACCAGCGTACCCATGTATTCGTCTTTGCGGTGGCGCTCGCACCACAATTGCTGAAGAGCGCCTAAGGTTCTGCCCGGCATGCGGAAAGCGCCCCAGACCCAGTTGGTAGAGGCGCTGGGAGACTTCACCTGCACTTCGCTGACTCGTCCCTGGTCGTCGCAGCAGACCGCATCGAACAGATGAGGGCTTTGCACATCGAACAGCAGAAACGAGAAACGTCGCGCAGGGAGCTGCTGAAAACCATCCACCGGAAACCAGATTGTGTCGGGAAGGCCAATCAGAACATCCGAATCTGGGGAGATGAACGGCAACGCTGTGAATAGGGCGTCGCACAGCCCCTTAGGATCCTGCTGAACCGCGTAGCAGATTGCCGTATCTCCGAGGCGTCCACCAAAGTATTCCATGATGTCGCTTTTACCCGGGGACACCACGAAGCAGATTCGGGTAGCGCCGGCAGCGATCATGCGCTCGATCAAATACTCGCTCACCGCCCGGGGCCGCTGCCGTTGGTCTTCCATGCGGCAGCCTACCGGCAGTAATTCCTTTGAGAATGCAAGCGGTTGAATGCGGCTGCCCAAACCCGCGGCGGGTACGATTCCCCAAATGTCGCTCATGCGCTGGCCTCAATTAACGCGATCAATTCGCTCACCCGATGCGAAGCCGTGTGCTCGGCAAGCGTGCGCTCTTGAGATGCGCGTGCGATGGCCTGGAGTTCGTCAGCATCGAGATTGAGCGCTTGCTCAGTATCTACAGACGACTTGGCAATCAGAATTTCTGTGCCCGGTTGGAAAAAATGGTCCAGCCCCTCCCACCAGTCGCTGACGATCGGCGTACCGCAAGCGGCGGCCTCAAAGAGTCGTCCAGAGGGGCAGTAGCCCATTTCTGCCATGGCCGCGCGAGTTACATTCAGGGTCAACTTGGATGATGAGTAGAAGGCGGGGTGTTCGGGAGGCGCAACGTGGCGCACGAAATACGTGTTTCCGGTCCAAGGGAAATCAGGCGGGTAGAGAGCGCCCCCAATACAGAACTTCTTTTGCGGACACTGGTTGGCCGGCTTCAGAAAGAGTTCGTCAAGTTGCTGTTGGCGATCGGCGGCATAGGTGCCAAGGTACGAGAAATCCGAAGCAAATCGCTCATCTATCGCCACCGGATGATGCGTGCTGGGATCCACGCTGCCATAGAGGGGAGCTACCCGCTGCGCTCCCAAGCGATTCTGGAGTTCACGCAGCGCGTTCCCGCCTGTGTAGCTGAGAACAAGGTCGAACGGCCCGAGCCCATAGCTCGGAATGTAGTCCACGGTGCCTTGGCGGCCTAGCGCGTTGAGAGTGACCGGGGTGTCGAGGTCATAGAAGATGCTCAAAAGCTTGGAATTCTCCAACACTAGATCGGATGCCGGCCGCGCATCCGGGCAGTAGGAGGTCACGATCGCGCAGTCGCATTCTTCAAGCGCGCTCTGAGCCGCGGGCTGGATCTCGCTCCACTCCGAATACAGTTGCAGCGCATACCCGCATGGCTGGCCTAGGTCACGATGGGTTCGGTAATATGGAACATCCTTTTCGAAGAAAGAGATAGAGTGACCTGCCTCCGCGAGCGCGCTACACAACCCGCGCCACAGCGTGGCATGTCCGTTTCCCCAGGAAGAACTTACTGTCAGTCCGAAGATCGCGATCCGCATACCTGCCCCATGAAAGATGCAGAGCAGTCGCAGGATGCTGCACGGGAAATTTGGCCTAGGAAACCGCGGCCTGGGAAAGTTCGGCGGCAGAGTCCTTGACCTCAACCAGGCGCCCTTGTTCGAGGACCAGAATCATGTTGCAGTAGCGAAGTGTGTTGAGGTGATGCGCAATCATGAATGTGGTTCTGCCCTCCATCAGCAGGGCAGTGGCGTTCATGATCGAACTCTCGGTTGTGGTATCCACGGAACTCGTCGGTTCATCAAGGATGAGAATGGGTGCATCTCGAAGGAAAGCTCGCGCCAGAGATATGCGCTGACGCTCTCCCCCGGAAAGGCTCGTTCCCCGTTCGCCCGCGTTAGTGTTGTATCCGCCATTGGTTTTTGAAATGAAGTCATGAGCGGAGGCAGCTTTGGCAGCGGCGACGATTTCCTGGTCGGTCGCGTTGCGTTTTCCATAAGCTATATTTTCCGCGATGCTGGCGTCGAACAATACCGGTTCCTGCAGGACGACGGCGAACTGGCGGCGCAAGTCGGCGATTCGGTAGTGCCGCAAATCAATCCCATCGAGAAGAACCTCGCCCTCCGTCGGATCGTAAAAACGCATGATCAGATTCAGCAGCGTTGTTTTGCCCGCCCCGGTGGTGCCTACGATTCCAACCCGCGAGCCCGCGGGGATCGTGAACGACATGCCGTGAAGCCCGCGGCCGCTTGTGCCGTATTCGAACGACACATTATGGAACTCGAAGTCGCCTAACGCCTTGTGCAGCGGCAGGGCGCGCGGGCTCTCTTCAATTTCCGGCACGCTATCCAGAATCGTGAAGCACCGTTGCAGGCTGATCATCCAGGCCTGCAGGTCGCTGGTCTTGTTGGTCAGGGCCTGAAGCGGTTGATAAAGTTGCGCGATGTATGCCATCACGACCAGCAGCGATCCAACCGTCAAAATGCCACCGCGCACGTGCAGTACGCCGATATACAACGACGCCGCTGTGCCGCCCGCAATGGTCAGGCCAATCAGCATGTTGTAGACGGCCTGCGAAAGAGCAAGCCTTACCTGTCCCGTGCGCCTCAGCGTCGATCTGCGGACGAATCTTTCGTGCTCGGCATCTTCCTGCGCGAAGGCTTTGATGACGCGGATGCATCCCATCACTTCCTGAATGACGGACATAGCCCGCGTGTCCAGAGCCTTCACGGTTTCCGACTGTCTGCGCGCTTGCTGGCTGGCAGCAACCGTCAAAATCAGCAGGATGGGGGTAATGCCCAATGCAACCAGAGCCAGTGAAGTGTCAATGCGGACCGTCACGAAGATCATTCCCACCAGCGTGAACACTGACGTGCAGAGAGGAATCAGGCCTTGAATCACTACATACTGGACCGCGGGAGCATCGTGTTGAATGCGATAAACCGAATCCGTGGCGCCGTAGCGGTCATGGAACGACAAGGGAAGGCGCTGTACATGGTTGAGGAGTTTGGCGCGAAAGTCCCACACCAGTTTTTCTCCCACATAAGTCTGCAGCCACCACGAGGCCAAGCCTTGCAGATTCACCACGACCGCGATCCCGAGAACCAGAGCAATGGCCACAAACTCAGCTGAGTGCAGCGGGAAGATGTGGGCGAGAAATGGTGGCAGCGGCCGTTGGCTCAAAACATTGTCCACAACCAGTCTGAGCGGCAGCGGATAGAGCAATGTAAGTGGCAGGGAGAGCAGGCTTAAGCCAGCTATCAGAAGCAAAGGGCCCGAGGAATTGCGCGACTCAGAGAGGACGCGCACCAGGACCGGAAATTTCTTCATGAATACAGAGAACACTGTAGATGTCGACTCTGACCGAAGCCTACGCCGGGTACTTAGCTGGGGCAAGAGGTCGCGACGCCACGTGCCGCACCAAAGTCACTCAAGCCGCCCCAGCATCTCAGCGCACGATTCGCAGCAGAGGTCTGGTTCGAAGCGCGCCAGCTCTACTGCGGGGAAGATCCCGGTACCCACGGCGACGATTTGCGCATTCACCAGGCGCGCAGCGTGAATATCGTCAGGGGTGTCCCCAAAAAAGCACACCGAAGCCGAACTTCCCAACCGGTTCTTCGCCGTCGAGACTGCATGGTCAAAGATCCCGACGCGCAGTTCAAATGCATCACCAAAGCTTCCATATGTGAAGAAATGGCGAATTCCGGCTGCCGTAAGCTTGTGCCAGCCAACGCTCTCCAAATTCCCGGAGGCGACTCCAAGCAACTTCTCGAGTTCCCGAATCTCGGCCAATAACTTTGGCACAGATGCGCATACGTCTAGTTTGAATCCAGTCACATTGGCAGCTACTTCTCTGCGGACTACCGCCAGCGCGGCAGGCAGTTTGTCAGTGAAAGTAGAATCTGAGATGCCGCGACGGGTTAGTGCCATCCGCAAGATCGCAACATCCGTCTTGCCGTGATAGGGAATCCCGTCGAAATTGGCATCCAGCCCATATACCTCGAGCATGGCTTGGTGCATCGCGTGCCAGTGCACCAAATCACGGCTCACCATCAGCGTGCCATCGATGTCGAAGAAATAGGCGTCCGCCTTGATTGCGGCGCCAAAGGAGGGTTTCAGGAGGGGTTCACTCAAGGCTGTCATCCGGCGGCAGTCCAGCCGATTTTAATCATAGAACACTCCGCAATACATACGGTCCCTAGGGACCCATTTCTGCTTGCGGTCATACAGAAAACTGCTGATTGAGTAAGACAGCCTGAGGAATGAACATGAAGCTGGAGCAATAACGCTAGGGATACACTGGCCCTTCGTCTAGCAATGGGTTTGATCGACTTGATCGCGAGTTCCCCCCTTCAGCGCCATGCCGCGTCGGCGCAGTGCGCCCGTTTCCTCGACGAACTCCTGCGGGACTACTCCAAACACGATCTGCAAGTCCGTTTCTGGGATGGCCAAGTCTGGGGCGCGCAGTCCCCTCGTTGCACGCTGGTACTCAAACATCCTGGAACCCTCCGGCGATTGTGTACCGATCCGAGCGAACTGAGCCTGGGCGAGGCTTATATTTACGACGATGTAGATATTCAGGGAAACATCGAGACGGTATTTGAGCTTGCCGACCATCTCCTGGCTTTCGGAGACACTGGCGTCTCGGATCGTTTGCAGCTACTTCGACGTTTTCGGGAGTTGCCGAATCAGAATGATGGCCCCTTGCCGGAGCACCGCGGCAGGAACTTGGCCGGCCCGTTGCATTCCAAAAAACGCGACAGCCAGGCCGTTCGATATCACTACGATCTTCCACCGGAATTCTTCGCTATCTTTCTTGGCAGCACCATGCAAAATTCCAGCGCATATTTCCATCGCTGGGACGAGCACGACCTCGAGGCCGCACAAGAACGGAAACTCGACTACATCTGCAGAAAGCTGCAGTTACGCCCAGGCGAAACTGTTTTGGACATCGCATGCGGGTGGGGTGGGCTGCTGACCTACGCTGCCAGCCACTACGGAGTCCGGGCAGTGGGATTACGTTGAGTATTTCGCAGGCTGACGCCGCGCGGGAGTGCATCCGAAGTGCAGGACTGAACCAGCAGTGCCGGGTCGAAGTTTGCGATTATCGCGATCTGGAGTCAGATCAGTTGTTCGACAAGGTCGTTAGTGTGGGCATGTTCGAACACGTAGGTGAGACGTTGTTGCCGGATTTCTTCCAGATCGCATCGCGAAGGCTGAAAACTGGCGGACTCTTCTTGAACTCTGGCGTCTCTGCCAACGCGATGGAGCACCGTCGTGGCGCATCGTTCGTCGACCGTTACGTTTTTCCTGACGGCGATCTGGTCCCCATCAGCACCGCTCTCACAGCGGCAGAAGGAGCGGGGTTCGAACTGAGAGACGTAGAGAATCTTCGCGAGCATTACGGTCTTACGCTGCGGGAGTGGGTGAGGCGCCTGGAAGAGCATGCAGACCAGGCTCGACGCTTGACCGACGATACTACCTATCGCATCTGGCGCTTGTACATGGCGGGGTCGGGACATCGGTTTCTGGCCGGGCGTTTGAACAGTTATCATACGTTGCTATTGAAAGGCTTACCCGAGGACAGCCTGCCGCTCACGCGACATGGCTGGTATCGCGACTGAGAAAGTACATCCATGGCGAAGCCAGCTCGCTTCCGGGCATGATGCCGTTCCTTGCCTGCTCTTGCTTTCTGTTGATCCTTAATGCAGCCGTTGCAGCTCAATCGCCTGGAATTTCCGCCAATGATCTTGCCCGCCGCGTTGTCGAAAATGAACTGCGGGCCGAGGATCAGGACAATACTCACTGGATGTTTCGCATGGAAACGCGCAAACCGGACTCCGGCAGCGAAGTGGACGCAGTCATACAGACCGCCAAAGGCGAGTTGCAGTTTCCCCTTCTAATCAACGGTCATCCGCCTGCCAGGACGGAACAAGAAAAGGCCGAAAGCCGGATCCAGCAGCTCGTGAACAATCCCGCAGCTGCGCAAAAATCGCGCAAGGAAAAGAGCGAAGACTACTCCCGAAGCCACCGCATGCTGAAAATGCTCCCCGAGGCATTTATCTACACCTATGGCGCGCGCCGGGGCGACCGCGTGCAACTCAATTTCAAACCCAACCCTCGCTTCCGCTCGCATAGCTTCGAGGAAGAAGTTTTTCATGCTATGGACGGCAGCCTATGGGTGGATGATAAACAAAACCGGCTCGCGGAGATGAGCGGACATCTGACCAATGGCGTGAAGTTCCTGGGCGGCTTGCTGGGTCATCTCGATAAAGGCGGTAGCTTCGAGGTCAAACAAGAGCCCGTCGCGCCGGGTTATTGGGAGTTGACTGTGCTGAACGTGCACATGACGGGCAGAGCACTGTTCTTTAAGACCATCAGTGAACAGCAACAGTTCTACCGCAGTGAGTTCAAGCGCGTACCGGATAATCTGACTCTCACGCAAGCGGACGAGATGTTAAAGAAAGAAGTCGCATCCTACCGAAATCGGCTGCAAGACAAGCAAGGGTTTTGAAGCGCGCTAGGCCACCTTCCGCAGGATTCGCTGAACAGATCTTCCGTCAAGCTTGCGTCCACTGCGTCTCCACCCCTCAAAAGCTGCGGCCGCGGCTCCTAGTGTGAAACCTCCTGCCAGCCATAGGCGGTTCAGGCTTGCACGCAGTTCCCAGCTTTTGTCGGTGGCACGCTGGTCGAACGCCCCGTGCGCCCCATGATCTCCAGGCAGCGGTTCCCAGAGATTATTGGGGCGGTCCGGGGATTCTGGCTCACAGGTTTGCTGCGAAGAATAGCCCGTTTCTCCCAAGTAGTGGTCCAGCATCCCGGGTGCGATCTTGTTGCCTACGATCGCTTCCACAGTAGACATGCCGACGTACAGCTCACGCCGATGGTGGTGCGCTGCCCAGTACACCGCCCGCGCGCCTACTTCAGGCTGGAAAATCGGAGGCACAGGTTGGGCCTTATTTTGCAAGCGGCTCTTTACCCAGCCAAACTGCGGAGTGTTGAGTGCGGGCATGTGAACCATCGTGACGCGAACCTTGCTTTTGTCGTGAATCAGTTCGCAGCGCAGCGAATCGGTGAATCCCGAAATCGCGTGCTTGGCCGCGCAATACGCGCTCTGCAATGGGATGCTGCGATATGCCAGGGCCGATCCCACTTGAACGATGGTTCCCCGATCGCGCGGCAACATGCGCTTCAGTGCGGCCATCGTGCCATACACAAATCCCAAATATGTCACGTCCGTCACGCGCTTATACTCCTCGGGCAACATCTCTTTGACGGGTGAAAAAACCGAAACCATAGCGTCGTTGACCCAGACGTCGATCGGACCCAGCTGATCTTCGACGGTAGCCGCCGCTGCTTCCACCGCTTTGCTATCCGCTACATCCAGCGGCAAGATAAGCGCGCGCCCTCCGAGTTCCTCGATCTCACGTTGCGCCGCCTTCAGCCCATCAATGCCACGCGCAATCAAAGCCACATTCGCGCCATGCCTTCCGAATTCTCTGGCAATGGCTCTGCCCAGGCCGGCCGATGCGCCGGTGACTACCACAGTTTCTCTTTTCACTGCCCAATCCTTTACGGCGAATTTCACCGCCATCGCTTCGCGTCAAATCGTCATCTCTAATTTGTAGGTTCGAACAATATGCCTGCATGAGCAATACGGCTTTTGCTGGATTGCGTGTAAACCATGGAAAGAAAGCCATTCCGCGTCGCCTCCTGCGAGGTGACAATCGACAGGGTTACGGTCGAAATATATCGTATTCCGACAGATTTCCCTGAATCCGATGGAACTCTGAAATGGGACAGCACAACCATGGTGCTGGTCCGGGCTACGGCAGGCGGCCAAACTGGCATCGGCCACACGTATGCGGATTCAGCGACTGGCCAGTTGATTCACGACACGCTGGCCAAAGTCGTCGAAGGCCGCGATGTCACGGCGATTCCCGCCTGCTGGGACGCGATGGTGCGGCGTACCAGAAACCTGGGCAGGCCCGGAATTGTGTCGATGGCCATTTCAGCGGTGGACACGGCGCTTTGGGACTTGAAAGCGCGCTTGCTCGATTTGCCCCTGGTCACGTTACTGGGAGCGGCGCGGGATGCGGTTCCAATTTACGGCAGCGGCGGATTCACCTCGTACTCCGATGCGCAACTCCAGAAGCAGCTCTCCGGCTGGGTCGAGCAAGGGATACCGCGTGTGAAGATGAAAATAGGCCGCGATGCGCAAGCTGATATTCATCGGGTTCGGGTGGCTCGCCAGGCAATCGGCCCTGACGCAGAACTTTTCGTGGATGCCAACGGCGCCTACAGCCGAAAACAGGCATTAGCGCAGGCGGAACAGTTTGCTGAGTTTGCTGTGTCCTGGTTCGAAGAACCAGTTTCTTCGGATGATCTGCCCGGCTTGCGACTCATCAGGGATCGCGGTCCCGCCGGCATGGAAATAGCGGCGGGCGAGTACGGCTACGACAGTTTCTATTTCCGTCGCATGCTGGATGCGGAAGCCGTTGATGTGCTGCAGGCCGATGCAACGCGCTGCGGCGGCATTAACGGATTTCTGCGAGCGGCCAGCGTTTGTGACGCGTACGGATTGCCTCTTTCCGCCCATACTGCTCCAGCTATACACGCTCACGTCGGTTGTGCCGCTCCCCGTGTGCGCCATCTCGAATATTTCCACGACCATGTTCGTATTGAAAACATGTTTTTTGACGGCGTGCTGCAGCCGATCAATGGCGAATTACGGCCCGACCTGTCGCGGCCGGGTATGGGAATTGAACTGAAGCAAGCTGATGTGCAGCGCTTTGCTGCATAGGGGAGGAAATGATGTCCTCGAGCCGAATTCCGCTCGTCTCCACAGAAGAATTGCATCGCTCCTGGCGAACACAAGCACGCGAGATCGACATCGCAGCGCTGGAGAAGGAACTGCAGAAGAACGTTGAAGGGGAAGTCCGTTTCGATGCCGGCAGTAAAGCGCTTTACGCCGCCGACGCTTCCAATTACCGCCAGGTTCCAATCGGCGTGGTGATTCCCAGGTCCAGAGAGGATGTTGTGCAGACCGTGGCGGCATCGCGAAAGTTTGGTGCGCCGGTGCTTTCCCGTGGAGGCGGCACCAGTCTTGCCGGGCAGTGTTGCAACGTCGCTGTCGTCATCGACTGGACCAAGTACATGCACCAAATTCTCGAGCTCAATGCGGCGGAGAAGTACGCCCGCGTGCTGCCGGGAACAATTTGCGACACGCTGCGCAACGCGGCAAAGCCGCACACGCTGACCTGGGGACCCGATCCCGCGACCCACAATCATTGCACCTTCGGCGGAATGCTGGGAAATAACTCGTGCGGCGCACACGCGCAAATGGCGGGAAAGGCCGCCAATAATGTCTATGAAATGGATGTGCTGCTCTATGACGGCACTCAAATGACCGTGGGCTGGATGGACGACAAAAAGTTGGATGAGGAGATCCGGCGCGGCGGACGTAGCGGGGACATCTATTCGCGATTGAAGAATCTGCGCAGCAAATACTCCAAGCTGGTAGAGGAAAGATATCCCCACATCCCGAGGCGAGTTTCCGGCTACAACCTGGACCAGTTGATTCCCGGCGAGGACGGTCGCTTCAACGTCGCACGTGCGCTTGTGGGGAGCGAGAGCACCCTGGTGACGATTCTCGAAGCCAGAGTGCGGCTCATGTTCAGCTATCCGAACCGAGTGTTGCTGGTGCTCGGCTATCCCAGCGTGTACGAATCAGGCGATCACGTTCCTGAAGTGGTGAAGTATGGCCCCATTGCGCTCGAAGGCCTCGATGAACGTCTGATTGAGAACGTCAAGAAAAAGAAAATGCGCCAGGTGGAAGATCTTTCTGAGTTGCCGGAGGGCAAAGGCTGGCTGGTCGCCGAGTTTGGGGCGGGTACCAAAGAAGAAGCCGAAGAGCGGGCGCGAGAGGCAATGAAAGCATTGCAAGCCGCCGGACACCCCAGCATGAAACTCTACACCGACGAAGCCGATCAGCAGAAGATCTGGGAAGTGCGAGAGTCTGGTTTGGGAGCCACCGCGTTTGTGCCTGGCGAACCGCTCTCCTGGCCCGGATGGGAAGACTCGGCCGTCGCGCCCGGACAAAGTCGGGAATTATCTGCGCGACCTGCGCAAGCTATATGACAAGTATAAATACAATCCGGCGCTCTACGGGCACTTTGGGCAGGGATGCATTCATTGCCGCGTCGACTTCGACCTCTTCAGCGAGCCCGGCATTCGTAAATGGCGCTCCTTCATGGAAGAAGCCACCGATCTGGTCACTCGCTACGATGGCTCGCTCTCCGGCGAACACGGCGATGGGCAGGCTCGAGCTGAATTTCTCTACAAGATGTTCGGCAACGAGCTGATTGAGGCCTTTCGCGAATTCAAATCGATCTGGGATCCGGATTGGAAAATGAATCCAGGGAAAGTCGTCGATCCGTATCGCATCGATGAGAACTTGCGGCTGGGCGCCGAATATCATCCCTGGAATCCCGAAACTTATTTCAAGTATCCGGACGATGAGGGTCAGTTTTCGCGCGCGGCATTGCGTTGCGTGGGAATTGGGAAATGCCGGCGCCATGACGGCAAAGGCGAGCAGGACACCATGTGCCCCAGTTACATGGTCACGGGCGAGGAAATGCACTCGACCCGCGGCCGCACTCACCTGCTTTTCGAGATGATGCATGGCGGCGTCATCACCAATGGATGGCGCGATGAAAACATCAAGGAAGCATTGGACCTTTGTCTCTCCTGCAAAGGTTGCAAAGGCGACTGCCCCGTCAACGTAGATGTGGCCACGTACAAGGCAGAATTCCTGGCCCACTACTGGGAAGGTCGCATTCGTCCAAAATACGCCTATGCGTTCGGTTGGGTCGACAAGTGGGCGCGCCTCGCTTCCATCGCTCCCGGCTTCGTAAATTTGTTCACGCAAGTCCCAGGGCTGTCCACCATCACGAAGTTGATTGGTGGAGTTCCGCAGAACCGACAAATCCCGGCATTTGCCGCGAAAACTTTCCAGTCATGGTTCCGGAAACGTGAGCCCCGTCCGCGCAGCGGACAGAAGGTACTGCTCTGGGCCGACACGTTCAACAACTACTTCATGCCCGAAACGGCGCGAGCGGCAGTTGAGGTTCTCGAGCATGCGGGTTGTGACGTGGAGGTGCTGCAAGGCCACCATTGCTGCGGTCGTCCGCTGTACGACTATGGCTTTCTCGACATGGCGAACGCTTATCTCCAGCGGGAGTTGAAAGCTATCGAACCCTACATCGCAGCCGGAACTCCAATGGTCGTGCTTGAGCCGAGTTGTTGTTCTGTATTTCGCGACGAGATGCACAGCTGGTTCCCTGACTCAAAGGAAGCCGGCTGGCTGAAGGAGAACACGTTCACCTTGTCCGAATTTCTGGATAAAAAATTGCCCGGGTACCAGCCTCCGAAGGTACAGCGAAAAGCGATGGTGCAAGGACACTGCCATCACAAGGCGATCATGCGCTTCAAAGAAGAAGAAACGCTCATGAGCAAAATGGGCCTCGACGCGGAAGTCCTCGATTCAGGTTGCTGCGGCATGGCTGGTTCGTTCGGGTATGAGAAAGACAAGTATGAGGTGTCAGTGGCATGCGGCGAACGTGTACTGCTGCCTGAAGTCCGAAAGGCTGGGCTGTCGACGATCATCATGGCGGACGGATTCAGCTGCAAGGAACAGATTGCCCAGGAAACGAATCGCCACGCTCTGCACGTTGCCGACGTGTTGAAAATGGGCCTGGAAGATGGCGGGGCGAGCGTGGACGTCATGTATCCGGAAAAGCAGTTTGTGGAGCCTCGAAAGCGGGACCAGAAGAAGTCGATGATTCGCGCAGCTGTGGTCACGTTGGCGGCGATAGGTCTAGCCGCGGCGGGCCTGGCTAGGGCGAAGAAAAGATGAGCACACCAAATCTCAAAGATGAGTAAACCCGCGCGTGCAGATCACTCCGAGGATATAGGGGAGCGCCATTACAGATCGCTCGCCAGAATTGAGCCTCGGCCCAAGACAATCTATTGCAGCCAGGGGCGCGTCGTGCTTGCCACCGACCTCGACGGTTTGATCGGCACCTATCCCAGACATGGGTTGTTTGCCTATGAAACCCGGGTGCTCTCGCGCTATCGCTATTACGTGAACGGTTGCGAGCCGCAAAGAGTCGTGGTTTCCAACGTGGAGCAACACTCGTGGCTGGGATATTACATTAGCCCTCTGCCCGGGCTGAAGTGGAAGGAAGACACCGGGTCCGGTGAGATGGAGCCACAGTCCGAAGAAACACTCGAACTCAGGGTCTCCCGCACCGTCGGGCTGGGTATCCACGAGGACATCGATTTCACGAACTTCACGCAGGCAGACACAAGTTTTGCGTTTGAAATCGAACTAGACGCCGACTTCTCCGACCAGGCGGAGACCTTCAAGAGAAAGCAGCACGGCAAGTTGAGCCGGCGTTGGCGCAAACTGTCGGCGCGGCGGGCCGAGCTCAGCTATGACTATCGCGCCAGCCACAAATATTCCCACCAAGGCAACACCGGTACAGCTCGAATTCATCGCGGATTGACCGTGAGCATCGACAATGCGGATTCGCCCGTGCAATACCGCGATTCGAAACTGAAATTTGAAATTCGGCTCAAGCCCGGAAAGTCCTGGCATACCTGCGTGAAGTTCACTCCCACCATTGAAGAAAACAGGTTGGCGCCTTTGTATCAATGCCGGCAATTCTTCGGCACGCGCAACGAACTCGATCGCAAGCGGCATATTTTTCTGAGCGAGAGCACTCGCTTCCAAACCCAATCTGAGCCAAGGCTGGCTGGAATCGTGGAGTCGGCTCTATTACAGGCCAAGCACGATCTCGCGGCTCTACGACTGCCCGACATGGACCATGGCGACCGCGCATGGGTCATGGCCGCAGGTCTGCCGATTTACGTTGCATTGTTCGGAAGAGACACCCTCACCGCAGGTTGGCAGGCGGCACTTGCCTCGCCACAGATGATGCGAGGGGCGTTGTGCGAACTGCCCAAGTGGCAGGGGCGCGTCGAAAACGAGTGGCGCGATGAGCAGCCGGGCCGCATGCTGCACGAGGCGCACACCGGACCGCTTGCCTCGCTCTTTTACAATCCCCGGACTCGCTACTACGGCGCAGCCACTACTTCATCGTTCTATCCGGTAGTGCTGTCCGAATTGTGGCACTGGACCGGAGACAAGAGTTTGATTCAACCTCTGCTGGAGCCCGCGCTGCGCGGTTTGATGTGGAAAGACAAATACACGGACCTGTTCGGCGATGGCTTCTACGACTACAAATCGCGCAGCCAGCAAGGCAATGAAAATCAGGGGTGGAAAGATTCCCGCGACGCCATCGTTTATGAAGATGGGCGGCTTGTACATCCGCCAATTTCGACCTGCGAAGAGCAGGCCTTCGTTTACGTGGCAAAACTTCGGATGTCGGAGCTGCTTTGGTTCATGGGAGATCGCGATCTCGCGCGCCGAATGTTCCACGAGGCCGAAGAACTCAAAAAGCGTTTCAATGACCGTTTCTGGATGCCCGACAAGAACTTCTTTGCGCTCGGGCTAGATTCCAAGCGCCGGCAGATCAAGTCGATCTCCTCGAACCCGGGGCACTTGCTGGCGTGTGGCATCGTGCATAAAGATGCGGCGCTAAAGGTTGCGCGCAGAATTTTGCAGGATGATATGTTCAGCGGTTGGGGTGTGCGGACGCTGTCAGCGGACCACCCCGCTTACGATCCCTACAGCTATCATTGCGGCGCGGTCTGGCCCGTGGAGCACGGCAGTTTCGCCATGGGCATGATGCGGTTTGGATTAATCGAGGAGCTGCACACCATCGCGCGTGCGATGTTCGAGGTCAGCACCCTGTTCGACTACAACCGGCTGCCGGAATGTTTCAGTGGACATCCGCGCGACCCTGAGCATCCCTTTCCGGCCCTCTATCCCAAGACGAATTGGCCCCAGGCCTGGTCAGCCGCGAGTCTGTTCTCGATCGTGCAGGCAATGCTTGGGATTTATCCTTTTGCTCCCATGAAGACGCTGCTGGTTGATCCGGAATTGCCGGACTGGCTCCCGCAAATTACCTTGCGCAACCTCCATGTCGGCAAGGCCGTCGTCAGCATTCATTTTTACCGCAAGGGCAATCGAACCCGCTTTGATGTGCTCGAGAAACGCGGCACACTGCACGTTTTGCGGCAGCCAAGTCCATGGTCTTTGACGGCCAATTTTGCCGAACGTATTGAGGATGTGATGGAAAGTCTGATCGCTTAGAAACCCGCACGAGTTCAAATCACATGCAAGATCTGGTTTGGAGGAGAAAATGAAAGAGCCAATCGGACAAAAGTACTGGGCGATTGCCGAAGGCTACATTCCCGCCCTTAGTCATGGTAAGGAACCGGAAATGACCAGTCACGAGACTGCATGCCTGCTGAATGCAACCGAGAAAGACGCGCACGTGCAGATCACCATTTATTTTTCGGATCGGGATCCGGTGGGACCGTATTCAGTCACAGTTCCCGCCAGAAGAACCATGCACCTGCGATTTAATGACTTGCAGCATCCGGAGCCGATTCCGCGCGCAAAGGACTACGCCAGCATCATTGAATCGGATGTGCCCATCGTGGTGCAGCATACGCGCCTTGATTCGCGGCAAGACGCGAACGCCCTGCTGAGCACGATTGCCTACAGCCAAGCTGCCTGACTTGATAGCCCGCGTCCGACGTAGGGACAGCCCCTTGGGCTGTCCCGGCTAGTGCGAAGCCCATCCGCAATGGGCGGCTTACAGAGGCGATGGTTCGTCTTCCTTCTCCATCCTTCTCTCGCGAAGAAAGCGATTTTCCAGGAAACGTTGGGCGAGATCCTTGCCACCAAAACCAAATGCTATAGCAAGTCCCAGCATGACCGCTCCAAACGCGATTCCGAACGCCAAAATCACAGTTTGATCAGCTACCCCGAGTTCCTCGAACACCATTGATAGGACGAAAATGATGATGATTGTCCGCGCAGAAATGCTCAGCAGCCGCGGCGAGGGAAAATTTGCGTTGACAGACGCGAGGAGGATAGCCCGGGCGAAAAAGCTCGCGACCAGCAGGCCAAAGAACAGTATGAGCAGGGCAACAAACAACCGGGGCAGGAAGAAGAAGAATCTTTCCACATGCTCCTGTAATCCCCCAATCCCCAGGACGCTGATGCCGAGCATGATGAAACCGATCCATGCGATCCAGAACACGAAGCGGCTGACCAATTCGGTGGGAGTGGGAAGGGCCGCATGCGTGAGCAGTTGCGAGGCACCCGCTCGTTCCGATAGCCTGTCGAATTTTGCGAATTGTAGGATGCTGCGCAGAATTGCACGGATGACATAGGCAATCAGCCACCCCACGAAGACGATGACCAGCATGACTATCACCCGCGGAAGCAGGTGGGCGAAACCCCGGAAAATCTCCTGCGCCGCTTGCGTCAGTTCTCCTACAATGATGTCCCGCATCGTTATCTCACTTTCTGCCATTCCACAGTTCGAGTAGATAAGGCTTTAGGCGCTCGAACTCCAGGCACAGGCTTTCGATGTTGTTGCCCACCTCCGCTGCCGAAGCAGTACGGTTTTCGACCAGGAAGGTGAACATTCGTCCGCGATAGAGGGGGACCAGAGCTTGCACAATGTGGTCACGGCTCATCACCGCTTTGTGGTACGAAGCGGCGAATTCATACACAGTCTTCACCCATAGTTCCGGATGGAAGCGGAAATTGTCTTCGTCGGCTCTGGCGAGTTGCTGAAGTTCGCTGAGCGTCGCAGAACTGACGATGGACCTTAGAACTGATTCCAGTTCGACTACGCCCGCGGAAAACATTTCTTTGAGCTGCTTGCGGTTGATCCGCAGGGGATCGACCGAAAGCTCGAATTCAGGCCCGTTGGTTGGCACTGGTTGCGATGCAGTCTTCGCGCTCCAGATCGAAAACGTCCCGTCCAGCGATGAGAAAAGCACCCCGACCGTCTGGCGCATCGCATCCACCAGGTCGCGCGATTGCCGCTTCGTCGGACTGCGCGTACCCATGAAGGTTTGGCAGACGCGGCAACCGTCTGACAGCGCCGTGACCGTGAGGTCCAGTTCCGGGTCGTAGTCCTTGGTCTCTTCATTCCATTGATGCCGGTTCAGAAATTGGCTTGCCAGGCGCCCGGAGAACGCAAATTCGGAAGCATAAGGTTCGCGCACTCGCTGGCCGAACAGAGCGCGGGTCATGGGATAGAGCAGATTCGTCAGCAGGACGCCTTCGAATTTGTGCCGCCGGTAAATGGGCGCGACGAAATCGAAGTGGTCGCGATAGATCGGGCGCAGCAGGTTCGCGACCCCCTCCGCCTCAATGTTCGAGGACTCCGGGCAGATTACGCTGCATGCTTTCGCGCGCAGCAACTCGGCCGCCGCCAATATGGTGCGCAAGGCCGCCGCGTTGGAAGGATTATTTCCGTACCGCGTACTGATGGCGTGCAGGGTCCGAAGTGTATATCCATTAAAGCTGCGATGTAGCTCATCGATAGACGCTCCCATAATCACATCGGGAGTGCCGTCGTTCGATCCGCCGTCAGCATTGAGGATGACCGCTCGCTCCCGCGGGAACGTCTTTACGATGCCTTCTTGTATGGCGCGGATGGCGGGCTCGACGGTCTTGGCGTCGTTATGCGTAGGCACCCCGACGAGGATGTCCACTTCGCCGACATCAATCAGTTGGCGAATGAAATCGTCGCTCAGTATGCTCTCGTCTGCCATCTGCTACACAGCCATCAAATCAGATTCGCCGCAGTTTGAACCAGTAGAACTGGTAGGGGCCCATGGTTAGAAGGTATGGCATATCTCCGATGCGCGGGAACAGATTGCCGCCGAACATCTCAATCAGTATTTTGCCCTTGTACCGCCGCAGATCCAGTTCTACTGCCTGCGCGGAACTGGAAAGATTATTGACCACCAGAATTGCCTGGTCCCCCTGCTGGCGAACGTAGGCGAGCACGCGATGGTTCTTAGGATACAGAAATTCGATCGATCCTGAACCGAACAGCGGAGTTGAGCGGCGCAGAGTGATCATGTGCTGCATCCAGGAGAGCAGCGAGTGTTCACTGCGCCTTTGCGATAGAACGTTCACTGCCTGATAGCCATAGACCGGATTTTGAATCAGAGGAGAGTAGAGACTCTCGGGGTCAGCGTTGGAGAACCCGCCATTCCATCCGCCGTTCCACTGCATAGGCGTGCGGACGCCGTTGCGATCGCCCAGATTCACGTTGTCGCCCATGCCGATCTCGTCGCCGTAATAAATGATGGGTGTGCCGGGGAGCGACATCAGCATGCCATTCATCAACTCGATGCGCCGCCGATCGTGCTCCAGCAGCGGCGCCAGGCGGCGCCGAATGCCGAGATTTAGCCGCATCGTCTTGTCCCGCGCATACGAGTCGTACATGTAATCGCGTTCCATGTCCGTGACCATTTCGAGAGTGAGTTCGTCATGGTTGCGCAGGAACAGCGCCCATTGGCAGGAGGCAGGAATCTCAGGAGTCTGGCTCAGAATTTCGATGATGGGTTTGCGGTCTTCCAGCTTCAGGCCCATGAACATGCGCGGCATGAGCGGGAAATGGAAGGCCATGTGGAACTCGTCGCCCGTACCGAAGTAGGGGCGCAGGTCGGCGGGCCATTGATTGGCTTCGGCCAGCAGCATGCGGCCGGGATATTCGCTGTCGAGCTTGGCGCGAAGTTCCTTGATAACGATGTGGGTTTCTGGCAGATTTTCGCACGAGGTGCCTTCCCGCTCGATCGAGATAGGGGACCGCGTCCAGGCGGAAGCCATCCACGCCCATATCCAGCCAGAACTTCATCACATCCCACATCTCTTCTCGCACCGCCGGATTGTCGTAATTCAAGTCCGGTTGGTGACTGAAAAAGCGATGCCAGTAGTGCTCCTTGGAGATCGGGTCCCATGCCCAGTTGGACATCTCGGTATCGATAAAGATGATGCGCGCGCTGCGGTAGGGAGTGTCCGTCTCGCTCCACACATACCAGTTCCGCCGCGGGTTGTCGCGGGAACTGCGCGATTCCTGGAACCAGGCGTGCTGGTCGGAGGTGTGGTTCAAGACCATCTCCATGACGACGCGGAGTTGCCGTTCGTGCGCCGCCGCTAGAAAACTCTTGAAATCCTCCAGAGTGCCGTAAAGCGGATGGACCGAGCGGTAATCCGCAATGTCGTAGCCATCATCGCGCAGCGGGGAAGGGAAGAAAGGCATCAGCCAGATGGCATTAATCCCCAGATCCCTTAAATAGTCGAGCTTTTGAGCGAGGCCCTGGAAGTCGCCGACGCCGTCGCCATTGCTGTCGTAAAACGCGCGGACGTGCACCTGATAGAAAACGGCGTTCTTATACCAAAGAGCGTCCTGCATTTCCGGCAAAAGCGTCCTCCCCAAGGCGTCTGTTTTAGAGTAATCGAACTCGTCCCTTTCGTGGACTTGGTCAGAAGGTTTCCCCCGTGGGCCTCTGTATTCCCCTGTGGTGAAAGGCTTTCTTGCTGCGTCAGTAATCGTCGTAAATAACGCAAGAACATCAACTTAGCTGGTCACAAATGAATCAGGAGCAGTTCCTTTGACCCTCCACACTGGGAAATGTTTTTCTATTGACGCGGAGAGCGGCAAACAAGAAATTTCCAACCACGGAGGATGACATGAATAGGATTTTGCTTGGAATGGCGTTGCTTTCATCGGCGGCATGGGCGCAAAGCAAGTTCCAACCGCTGAATGTGAAAACAGGCTTATGGGAAAGCACCACAACCTCCACCACCTCGGGCCAGATGCCAATCCCGTCTGAGTTCCTGCAGAAACTCAGTCCCGAACAGCGCGCCAAGGTCCAGGCCCGCATGAACGCCAACAGCAACTCTTCCCCCAGGACCAGGACCCATACGTCAAAGGTGTGTGAGACCAAAGAAAAACTCGCTGAGCAGCCCTTTAGTAGCCAGCAGGAGTGCAAAGAGACGGTTGTTAACTCAACCGGCAACCGCATGGAAATGAAAGTTTCCTGTGACTTCGGGGACGTCAAATCGAGCGGCACTATGGAAGTTGACGCCATCAGTCCAGAGGCCGTAAAAGGCTCCGGACAAATGACCTCGGATGGAGGCGGCCATGCGATGACGATTAACACTGAATTCTCTTCCAAGTGGCTGTCAGCATCGTGCGGAGATGTCAAGTAGCGCAGCCACAACATCAGGGGCAAACCTTCATTCGCACGTGCCTCTCCGACATTCCAGTTAGCCGGATCGGTGTGCCCTGGTACCGACTCTTCAAAGGACGCAAGCGGAATGCGGGTTGCTGGGCGGCGTTGGTGGTCCCACGGCGGCAGCGATTCACACTGAGTTGTTCCCGTGCTGCTGGTGGCGTTGAATACAGGACTTGTCGATCTCTCGCACGAGTGAGGGGCTCAACCAATCGCCCTTGCACGGTCTGCTTAAGTTCTCATTTAGCGCTAGAATTCTTGCTGGATTCGGAAACGCCTCTGAACCAAAAACTTATTGGGGAGGTTTCTCAATGGATGACGCAAGGGTTCACACTCGTAGCCAACCGGCATACACGTCCAATCACATAAGGCGAATTGTTTTGTTAGGCGCGGCCGTTTGCATTCTTCTACTTCTTGCCGCGTGCTCAGGAAAGCAGGGCTCAGGACAACACGCGACGATCCAGATGCGGGATGGCTCAACGCTTACGGGCACGGTCACCGCGACATCGCCTTCGGAAATCACTTTAGCCGGGGACGACAACAAGACGCACCAGATCCCGATGACGCAGGTGAAATCCATAGAGTACGACGAGCCGCAGGCGGCCCAGAATTCGTCCGATCAACCCAATGCAACGCCAAGCCGACCTTCCTCGGCTAGGACCTCCGGGTTACGAGAACGCCACCATCCTAGCCAAGCCGAGATTCGCAGCAAGACCTATGTTGTGCCGGAGAACACGAAAGTTTCTGTTCGGGCGGATGAAACCATCAACTCGGCAACAGCCGCCGAAGGGCAAACTTATGCTGCCGACGTCACCGACGATGTACTTGATGCGAACGGCGATGTCGTCATCCCGCATGGTTCAAACGCGCGGATCGTGATCCGCTCAGCCTCGAAGGGAGGACGAATCCGTGGCGCCTCCGATCTTGTGCTGGACCTGCAATCGGTTTCGGTGGAGGGGCAGGAATACCTGGTGAGCACGACAGACCTCCAACAAAGCGGCAAGCAAGGGCTAGGAGCGAATAGGCGGACCGCGGAGTATGCGGGTGGCGCCGCGGCAGTCGGCGCGATCATCGGGGCCATTGCGGGCGGTGGGAAAGGTGCGGCCATCGGAGCCGGCGCTGGTGCCGGGGGTGGCGCATTGACCCAGGTTCTGACTAAGGGCGGCGCTATCAAAGTGCCCGCGGAAACCGTGTTAACTTTCCAGCTCGACAAGCCAGTGAAGATCGTTAAGGCACAGTGACGGCTCTGTAATGCAGTGTGGGCGAAGGTCCTACGTGTGCCGCTACAACCAGCAACATACGACCAGCAACTGCGCGGTTTTCGCGGTGAGGTGAGCGCCCAGCTTGCGTGCCTTCTCAAATTCCTGTGCGATCCCTCAAAGGTGCCCCAAAGTCCGAGGAAGGTAGAGCATGTCGCTGTGCAGCAAAGGTACGAAAAGAATGGGCTCCTGTGGCCTCCAGCGACAGGAGTATTAGCAGGAGTGATCCGGCTACCACCGCAACCCGTGTTGTCGCCGAGGGACGATCCTTGTCGATCGTCCCTACCGCGCCCCTTAATCAGGCGGCTCAAGTAAGTCCTCATCCCCGATAACTCAGGGCGAGCGAAATAAACGGGTAAGGTTCGGACATGGCTACGGCAAATAATAGCGGAAGGACGTCCATATCATATTGTCCACCGCCTTGGGCGAAATGCCGGTTGCCGTCGCACCGGAATTGTTCCCCGACCAGCCACTCCTCGTAAAGTAGGAGTACTGAATTCCCCAGCGAAGGCCGCCTTTAGGTCCCTGAGTCAACTTGTGCCAGAACCCAAGGGTTCCTTCCATGATGAGGCGCGTGTCCGCGCGAACAGGTACCGCCGCCAGACGGAGTGAGCTGATTGGAAGGCGGATTTTCCGTGTTGCAACCTGAGTTATTGGCGAAGGGAGAACCATATCCCCCGTACTGGTTTAGTTTAAATGTGGTCGTCGTTGTGGCAGGAATTGCGGGACTGGTGGCGGTAGCCGGGATCGCCGGCGTCTTAGTGACCGTGATGCTGTCGTATCCCTGATAGGCGGTGCGCCATGCGTACTCCCCACCGAAGTACGCGTAGATCTCCAGTTTTGGGGTTGGCGTGGTACTCGAGTTCTCCAAGTGCATGGGCCGTGCGGATCATGGCTTGCGTACCGTTCGGACGAAGGGTTATATCCGCAAGCTGCGCCGAGCCGTAGCGGCCGATGCCATCTCCCGCGACTCCCTGGAGAGCAAAGTCCAATTTCTTCGCAACCACTGGAACACGCAAGTTGGCCCCGAACCCACCGCCCGTTCGTGTATCTTCAAATGCCCCGATTGAACTCGGCGAAGTGGAACCGTTGACCGAGCAAGGAATCGTCGTGGGGGTCGCCGGAGGAGCTGTATCCTTGGCATTCGTGCCCACCACGCCGCAGGGATAAACTCTATTCCGAAACGTGCTGAAGAATGCCGAACACTTCGTAATGGCCGAACCCGGGATCTGCGGCCGCCTTGACGATGAGGTCAGGCGTTTTGTTGAAGGAGTATCCGGTCGTGTCGACGAAGTTATACAGGCCGCCGCCGCTCCCCGGGCCATAGACGAAGGCATTTCCGGTCGTGGCAACTGACGCAGACCCCACGGTCGTTGTTGTAACCAAAGAAAAGCCCCTTCCACCGATGGTTGCCTGCGGTCCTTCTACGGCAAGGCCAAGAGCGAATTTGCCGCCGAAGTCTTTGACCACGCGGAAGCCATACTGCCGCTCCCAGCTGAAGCCCACTTGATACTGCGAGTCAATGGTCTGCGGAAGTACTTCTTGGCGGTTTGTGATTCCTTTTCTGGTTTCCGTCGCCAAAGACCACTGCTGACCGCCCGTCACGATCCAGCCACTCTGAAGTGCTGCTTGCCCGTAAAGAATCCGTTGGCGAAGCACGTAGCTATTGCTCTGCCGGTTGTTGGAAGTTACCCCTGTGCCAAGAAAATCAGCTTCCCAGTATCCGGTCAATTTGGTGTTGCCGACTTTGCTTTCCGCAAGCAAGCCAACCCGGGACTGACGCGCCGTGAAAGTATTCTCGCCAATATGGGCCAGTGCGTTCCCCGGGTACGGAATGCTATTGAACGGGGTGTTGATGTCGGAATCATTGGCCCGTTGGCGGGTCACCGTTTCTGCCGCTACGAATCCAACCGGGGTGATGCTGACTCCTTTGTAGCGGATCGCTACCGGGCTCTCGACGACAGCATTCGCGTTCTTCTGGATTTCTTGGACAGTCTGTCCGGCATTTGTGGCGTTACTCTTCAGGTCGGAGATTTCGTTCTTGATCAAGGCGAGATCGGTTTGCTGCGTCGGCGAATTGGCGCTTTCCGCTTTCTGTTGCGCCTCACTCATCGCGCCCTGCACCCGATTCATCTGCTGCTGCAGTTGCTGAATTTGGCTTTCGCGGCTCTGCAACTGCTGCATCAGCTCTTCGATATGCTGTTGCTGCACCTGAATAGAGTCCTTCATGTTGTTGAGCTGTTGAGAAACGCTCGGGCCGGCTCCCTTGCCAAGGTCGTTGCCACGTATTTTGCAATTGCCGTTAGTTGCGGGCTGCTGAGCGGGTGCTGCAAAGGAACAGAACACAATCATGGCTACGAGCGCTGGAGCCAGAAGTTTCTTCATTTCTTCTCTCCTATCAAGTTTGAAACCCACAATCAGTTACCCACCACGCCTGCTGGCTATGCATACCGTTGCCCGGCGTCACTCTGTTCGGATACCTAAGACTGCTGACGCTCTGCTAAAAAATTGTCAATTCCGGATGAATGTCCCGATGCATCCAGCCATCGTCAACGCCATTTCGGCGATGCGTCGCAAGGGAACATTGCCATGACAGCGCCGCGCGCGATAGCTTCTTTCGGCATGCCGAAGACCACACAACTGGACTCGTCCTGGGCGATGGTCTGAGCGCCGCAGTTGCGCATCTCCAGCAAACCTTGAGCGCCGTCATCGCCCATGCCCGTCATAATTACGCCTACCGCGTGTGCGCCAACGGACTTGGCAACCGAGCGGAATAGCACATCTACACTGGGCCTGTGGCGTGAGACCAGCGGTCCGTCCGTGACACGGGCGACACAGTCGGCTCCACTTCTCTGCAATAAAAGGTGATGATTCACGGGCGCAATCAAAGCGCGTCCGTTAACACGCGATCGCCGTCAGCGGCTTCTTTGACCTCGATGGTGCACTCCCTCGTTCAAACGATCGGCGAATGCCCGCGTGAATATCTCGGGCATGTGCTGGACGATGACGATGCCGGGGCACGCGAGGGCATCGCTTGCAGGAATTCGCGTAAAGCTTCCGAACCCCCTGTGGAAGCGCCTATGGCAATAATTCTGTCGTCGGTGTGCGTGTGTCGGGGTGTAGCACCCAATGTCAGCACGACGTCCGCGGAATTTCGTGGTGCCGCGGGCGGGGGTGGTACAGGCGCCAATTTTGATAGAGCCGCACTCCGGACAACATCAATGAGCATCACCGCGGATTCGTGGAGGAAATCGCGAACGCCGAGCTTGGGCTTGGTGATGACCTCGACGGCTCCAAGTTCCAGCGCGGAAATAGCGTCTTCGGTCCGGCGATGGGCCACTTCAGACAGACAACGACGGGTATCGGCCTCTCCGCCATGATTTTTCGCAGAAAGGTAAGGCCGTCAATACGTGGCATCACGAGATCGGTGATGATTACGTCGGGCACTTCTTTCTCTATTTTCGCGAACGCAATGATCGGATCGGCGGCCACGCTAACCCTGATACTGGATCGGCACGAGCACAGCTTGCATGACCTGCCGGACCACGGCCGAGTCATCCACTACGAGCACGTGAATGTCTTTGTCCGATTTCCTTAGTTTGCGTGGGAAGCTCATGTTTATCTGTTCACTCAGTTCAGAGTAAGTCCGGATGCGACGCTAGTGCGCAATCTTTCGCGACGGGTTGTCTGCCGAAGGAATCGGCGCGTATACGGTGGGCGCGACGGTTTAAAGTTAGGGGATATTCCGCCCAGATTTTCGGAGTGACCCACAAACAGCAATCCGGAGGGCGAAAGATGCTGAACGATGACGCTGATCACCTTTTCCTTCGATTTCTGGTCGAAATAAATCAAGACGTCCTGCATAAATGAGATCAAAAAAGCCTTGGATAGAATAAAGTCGGCATGCAGGTTCACGCGGGCAAACGTAACGACACGAGCAATTCAGGGCTGGCTTTCATGACCCCTTTGTTCTCCCCGCGGCCCTTGAGCATGTAGGCGCGAAGGTATTCCTGGGGAATGTGTTTCATCTTCTCAATGGGGTAAATCGCTTCCCGCGCTTTTTCCAAGACACGCGCTGAAATGTCGGTTGCGAGAACTTCAAGATGCCATCTCTCTAACGGAAAGTGTTTCAGCAGAAGCATCGCGAACGAGTAAACTTCCTCGCCGCTGGAGCAACCTGCACTCCAAACGCGAATTTGGGTTGGACGCTGTCCGGCGCCGCCTCATGGTGCCATTAAGGAAGACTCGCTGCGAGAGAAAGTCGAAATGTCCGGGTTCCCGAAGAAATGAGTCTCGTTAGTGGTAATGGCGTCGAGCATCGTCCGGCGTTCTTCCTCGTCCGTGTCCACGAGGCGGTAATACTTCGTGAAATTTCGGAGTCCGAGTGCTCGAAGGCGCTTGGAGAGACCTCCCCGTCAAGAGAGCTGTCTTCGCCTCCGACACCCAAATTCCCGATTCCCGGTAGATCATCGCCTGAAAAAGCAAAAAGTCTTTGGGTGAGATCGAGTACGGCGCCATATCGCAGGATGGCTGCGTACCGCGGTAGCGTGGCTGCTGACCGCGGTCACCACCGCTTTCTTTTGAATTGCCGGTGCCGCTAACCGCTGAGCGCCGTGCATCTTGCAAACTGGCTTTTTCATCCCAAGTGTCTCTTCAGCACTGCTATGGTTTTTGTGCATTCACAGGCTTGAACATGTAATCGGTGCATCCACTGTCGAACCCCTTCTTTACTGCCGACTCCTCGCTTCGCATCGTCAGCAAGATAATCGGAGTCCTCCTGGTCGCGGCATTTTCCGAAGTGTCCGGCATGCTTCTATGCCGCTCATCGCGGCATCTCAACGTCCATCAGAATGAGGTCCGGTTTTTTCTCCAGCGCCATTTCCACGCCTTCTTTACCGTCGCATGCGCTGAGGAATTCATACTGGTTCATGTTTGCGAAAATCATTCGGCTCTGCATCCGCGATGTGGCAGAGTCGTCCACCAGCAAAATTGTTTTGGTCATGATTTTTCGTTTGATCCGCGCGGGCCAACAGCAAAGTTGGCCCCGGGATCCGCTGGTTTTGTCGTTACTGCGCCACCCCGTCGTTCGCATTGGCGCGCGATTAACTTCGTCTGAGGTCGGAGCCGCTTCCGGCAGGATTGGCGAGGCGGCGTTGTCTTCTGCTTCCGACAACGTCGTCGCCGCCGCGGTAAGGTCTTGACACTTCGTCGGCCGACAGCACCTTATCGATGTCCAACAACAGGACAAACTTCTTTCCCAATTGGGCCATCCCTTGCAGGTAGTCCACCTTAATGCGCGTGCCGAATGTCGGCACCTCCTGCACATCACCGGCCGCGATGTCCATGACCTGGCTTACCGCGTCCGCCATCACTCCCATCAAAGTGCTTTGCCCTTCCACCTGGCCTTCCACAATCACGATGCAGGTAGTCTTCTTCACCGGTCTTTCCTCCAGATCGAATTTGAGTCCAAGGCCCACCACCGGCACCACCACACCGCTGAAGGTTGATGACTCCTTGCACCCAGCGCGGCGTTTTCGGCACCGTGGTAACGGTGTCGTCCTCAATGATCTCCTTCACCTTGAGGATGCCGATCGCATACTCCTCACCAGCCAGGAGAAACGTCAGATACTGCCCTTGTTCCACGGCTTCTTTCATCGCTGTTGTCATCCGGTTTTCTCCTCACTGAAACCGCGCGAAGCCGTGCTCGTCTTCGCTGGATTTGAGATTTGCTTCCACCTCCGACTGCGCCTACCGCTGCCGCAAGCGTCACGGCCGGGTTTTGCACCGGATGCTTTCAAGTGCTGCAGCCTCGAGGCCTGCGTTCCAAGCTGATGCGGAACGGGAAAGCCCCTATCCTCGCCGCCAGTCTTAAAGAAACTCATCAACTGCGCCAGGGATTCAGACTGTGCCGCCATCTCTTCCGCCGTACTCGACAGCTCTTCCGCGGAAGAGGCGTTCCGCTGTCGTCACTGGTCGACTTGGGCCATCGCTTTGTTGATCTGGTTCACACCGGAGGACTGTTCGCGCGACGCCGACGACACTTCCTGTACCAGGTCCGCCGTCTTCTTGATCGAAGGCACCAGTTCGTCCAGCAGCTTGCCGGAACGCTCCGCCACCTTCACGCTGTCCGATGCCAGGCCACTGATCTCTTTCGCCGCTGTCTGGCTGCGTTTCCGCGAGCTTTCGTACTTCGGTAGCCATTACCGCAAAGCCCCGGCCATGCTCCCCGGCTCGGGCCGCTTCGATGGCCGCGTCAACGCCAGCAGATTGGTCTGGTCAGCTATTTCGTCGATGATTTCGATCTTGTCGGTAATCGATTTCATCGCATCCACTGTTTGCTTCACCGCCTTACCGCTCTCTTCGGCTTCACGGGCGCCCTTGGAAGCCACCTGCTCCATCTGCCGGCTGTTATCGGAGTTCTGGTTGATCGACGCGCTCATCTCCTCCAGGCTCGATGTGGTCTCCTCCACCGAGGCCGCCTGCTGGCTTGTTCCCTGCGAGAGGGACGAGGCAGAAGATGAGACCTGCTGTGCAGCGCTCGAAATCGCGCTCAGCCCCACCCTTTACCTCGATAATGATCTTCTCGATCTTCTCGAGAGAATCGTTGAGCGAGGTGCCCATCTGGCCGACTTCGTCTGCAGATTTCACCTCGATGCGCCTGGTCAGATCGCCTCCGCCTGCCGCCATGTCAGCCAGATGCCGGCCATGAGCTGTACTGGACGGCTCACCCCGCGCCCAATCAACTGCGCGATGATTATTCCAACAACTACCGCCAGACCCACCATGAAAAACATCAGCATCATCGTCCGCCGCGCAAATTCGTCTATGACCTGCTCCTTGCCCTCCATCACGTTGGTATGCTTATTCGAGCGTTCGTAGGCTGTGCCCTCCAAGGCATGAATCGATTGCTTATAGTCGGCAATAGCCGCATTGGCGGCTTGCGGCGTCTTGATCTGCCCGTTTTGGATCAACCCAATGACTTTGTTGAAGCCGCCTTCGTAAGTGTTGGCGTCATCCTTGACCTGGCGAAGCGTGAGCTTTTCGTCGTTGTCCTGAGTTACCGGGTCCAGTTCGTCAACATGCTTCCGCAGTTGTTCGCCGGGAGGCTTCCCATTTGGAAAGATATTCGTCGCGTCTCTTCGGCTCATCGACGTTCAGAAATGTATCTTTCTCACTCCGTCGCAGTTCCAGAACATCGGTATCGACCTCGCCCCATAAATCCATGAGTTTGAGGTCTCCATGCAGCATCGCGACCGTCTCCCGGGTGACCGATTGCAGGCCCAATAGCCCGCACCGGCAACCACCAACAGCAGCAACAGCACAATCCCAAATCCCAGCAGTAGTCGCCGCGAGATCTTCCATGTTCTCAACATATTCTTTCTCCCCTTGTGGCACTGACGTCATTCTTCGCATTTACTCAAAAAGACAATTGCAAAATTACTTGCGTATTCCGAGAGGACCAGAAAGTGGTGCCAGCGGCGAGGCGCCAAGCTCGAGACCTTGCGGCTCATCCACCACCTCCGCGACCAGCGCGATGGTAGAGATCCGAGATCAATCGGTGGCTCCAAAAAAGTGGTAACGCGGGCAGCGCCATAGGCCGCGGCGTAAGCGCCGGGCATCCAGCACCAGGCGCGGCGAAACGCTGTAGGCGGCGGCGGCAAGAAAGATCATCGTGGCCGGGGTTTGGGAATCGGCCAGCTAAGCCTGCCAATCGGCTGTGGCTCCCCATTTGCCTCTTACCGCGCGTGACCACGACAGCGCGCTGAAGTAGTTTCGGTCAAAGCCGTTTACTGCTTCGCCTCGTCCCAACTGCACGCCCTCGTTGACGTCGAAATGGTTCTTGCCAAAGTCTTTGCTAACGAGCGCTTGCACTGAATGTCAGGTTGCGCCTACGCCCAATGGACTGGTAGCGATGGATACGGTGGAGCTATAAAGTAGGGCCAGGTCTGGTTTCGCCTGGTGTTGGAGCAGGAATTTCCACTTGAAACCGATGCCGCAAACTCCGGTGCTCGCAAGTCCCGAATCCATTTCGATGGGATTCGGTGCAAAACGCAATTCCAACGACTTGGAGATGCCAAACTTCAGCAGACCATTGATATTCTGGTGAGTCCGATCGCCTTGGAATCCGTATTCGATTTCCAGAACGCCGGGCTGCACGGTTAATGCCGTCGTGGCAAAAGTGGGCCGATTGGGCACAGCGGCAATTGCATCGCCGTCGGCTCATTCCGAGCGGTCTGCTCTGCGGGCGGCTGGGTCGCGGTCGCCGCGTCCACAGAAGAGTGTGCAGGCCGCTGGGAACTCGGCCCGACCGTGCCCGAATCCTGTCCATACAACAGAAATGGAAGGTGCAAACAAATCACGGCTAGTGCACATAGCTCTTCTTCATCGTAATTTGTGCTCGCGGATTTGAAGGCTTATCCCTTTTCCTGCCGCCTGTGCGATACATTCCAATTCAAAATTGCGCCAGCAACGACGACACATGGAGAATGAATGCGACGTGGCCGCTGCCCAGGATGACCGAACTGGAAACCCCCGGTACATCTTTGAACAGATCGGCCAGAGGCTTGATGACGGTCTGGGTGGCCCCGTGCAAGACATCCACCACCAAGCCGGCCCGACGGGAGTCATGCTGCACAACCACAACGTTCTGGCGGGAAGCGCGCGCTCCTGGCAGTTCAAAATAGTCCTGCAATTGCACGTAGGGAACCGGCTCGCCGCGAAATTGCAGCATTCCGGTGGCGTACTCCAGGTCGCGCTGCTCGGCGGGAAGTTCCACACACTCGACCACATGATCGAGCGGGATTACGTAAGTGTTGCCGCTTACCTCGACGGCAAAGCCCTCGATGATGGCCAGGGTCAAGGGGAACCGAAGAAATAGACGGTGGAGCCGACACCAGGGCTACTGCTGATACTTACGTTGCCGCGCAGGGCTTGTACATTGCGGCGGACGACATCCATTCCGACGCCACGACCGGAGAGGTTAGAAACATTGTCGTTGGTCGACAGGCCGGATTCGAAAACCAGTTGATAGACTTCGTGATCGGTTAGGGTGGCGTCCACGGAGATCCCGCGCGTCTTAGCAGCCTCCAGAATCCTTGTCCGGTCCAGTCCACCGCCATCGTCTGCGACTTCGATCGAGATGTTGCCGGATTCATGCCAGGCTCGCAACGTAATCGTGCCCGCCGGAGGCTTACCGGCCTTCTCTCTTTGCTCGGGCAACTCAATGCCATGGTCGATCGCGTTGCGAATCATATGGAGGAGCGGATCGCGAAGATGTTCCACGACCGAGGTGTCCACTTCAACTTCGCCTCCTTCAATGTGAAGGTTCACTGTTTTTCCGAGTTCCCTGGCGAGATCGCGGACAGTCCGCTGGTACTGGCGGAAAAGCGGGCCGACCGGAACCATGCGGACCTTCATCACCAATTCCTGCAGTTCAGCCTGAAGCGTAGTTTCGGCGTTGTGCGCTACGGCCAATTCATCGATGGAAACATGCTCCCGCTATCCAGAAGGCGGGTGGTCCTTCCCCGCGCGATCGCAATCTCTCCCGTGAGGTCGAGTAACCGGTCGAGCTTTTGCACATCCACACGCAGAGTGCGCTCGGTAGTGGAAGAAGGCGCTGGTTTGGCTTCGTGAATGGCGTCCGCCGCTGGTTCAGAGGGTCCTTCGGGCTTGCTCTTCGCCCCTCGCGCCACCGCTTCCAGTTCTTCTCTCATACGTTGCAATAGTTTGTTGGACTTCGCCGTAGCGGCGTTTTCCCCAGCCGCTGCCGCTGCCGTGAACGCGCGCAGCACATCCATCGAGGCCAGCAGGACATCGGCGATGTCGGGAGAAAAACACAGATCGTGGGCGCGCATGTTGTCCAGAAGATCTTCGAGCCATGCGCGAATTCCTGCGCATGCTTCAATTCGAAGATTCCAGCGTTACCCTTAAACGTATGCACCACGCGGAAAACGATATTCACCAGTTCGATGTCATCCGGATGCAGCTCCAGTTCGAGCAGCGCCTCTTCCATTTGGGCGAGGCCCTCCGCGGTCTCCGAGACAAAGCTCTTCAGCAGCAACTCGCGATCAATATCCATCTGCGGTATCCATAAACTAGAGTTTACCCTCACCAATTCGCCGGCACCAGACGGCGCCGTCGTCAGTGTTGAACACGATTTTTCGGCCGTGGGTTCCGCCGGTTACTTGCATCCCACTGGAATTCTCGCGTTTTTCATCAGAGTGAGCGCCGCGGCCACATTCTGTGCCCCGAGGCTGATGGCAAGGCGATTCTGCTTTGAAACATGGACGCACCCCCAAAGATCTTGGCCTCGAGATGCGGAAGGCGGCATCCAAGCTGCAGCAGCTTTTCAAGCAATGCCTCCGTAGCCAAATCCGCGAACCGTAGAGAGCAGGTTCACCTTCCCGAGAAGAGGAAGCAGAAAATGATTCATCCCTCCTGTAGATGGCTCCGTCCCAGAGGCAAATGGCCACGCAAGAACCCAGGATCGTCCTGATCTGGCAAGGTTCAGCGCTGGCATGGAGCTCGCCCGGCAGCAAATAGACGCTCTGGCGTTCTCCGAGAATAGGCACATCGAGGCGAACCGAGAGGCTGTGCCGCCGAGCTGCGTCCGAAGCGGGTTTGAATTCGTCATTGCCATTAGAGTTGTTCCCACCAGGCGCGGCCATCATCGGTGTGAAAGACCAGCTTTCGACCATGGGTGCCGCCAACTTCGCTCTGGATAAGGCGAATGCCGTTCCTGGTCAAAAAGGAAATGGTGGCCTGCACGTTACGATCACCCACACTCTCCTCGCTATTGCCGAAAGTCACAGTAGGCTGCGAGCCACCGAAAATTCTTGCCTCGAGTGACTTGCGCTCGGCACCAAGTTCGAGCATGCGCTGCAGCAGAGTAGGATTGGCCACGTTGGCATAGCGGGTGGCGTTTTCCTCGGGGCCCTCGGGCAGAATGAAATGACTGGCGCCGCCAATCCGGTGCTCGGAATCCCACAAGCAAAGAGCAACGCTGGAACCCACAATGGTGCTGATGGCAAACGGCTGCGCCGCGGCAAAGATCTTGCCCGGAATCAGATAGTGCCGTGCGTGCTTGTCGTCGGAAGCGTAGGACACGCGCGGCAGATATTCCATCGGCAGCACGGCAGAATCGCCGGTTTGAAGCTTTGCGTTTTTCTTTTGAAGGTCATGTGCAGGTTCTTTCTCTCGCGGTTAACGTGAGTGATACGGTTCAATCGCTCGCCCGGCGCAGTGCGACAGCACTTCACAAATTTCCCGGTCAACGGGCTCGATTCCCGCCTTGTGTGGAAATAGGCGAAACAGCACAATCACTGCGCATGCAGAGCCGTCAACCAGAACGGGAACCAGCGCATTCACGGGATCGTCTGTGGAAAGCAGGTTTTCCGTTGACAACTTGAGCCGAAACACCGGCTTGCCGTTGAGCACTTGCTTCAGCCTGGGCTCGCGGTATACTTCGAGAACGGAGTGCTTGTTCGGATCGACACCAGAGGACCAATAAAGCCAAAGTTCCGAGCGCTTCTTGTCGATCTTGAACACCGCAACCTCTTCGGTTCCAATCAGGTTGCCGGCAATTTCGCGAATGGCATCCAGCGCGTCGGCTTGATCAATCGCGTTCTGCAGACGCATCGAGCCGCATATACCTTGGCCTGGTTGCCGAGGATTTGCGGTGAGTTCTGTCCTTCGTCCTCCGCGGGTGAGTCTGACGTCATGTTCATGTGTTCTCGAAACAACCTCTCCGGGTAAGTTCCTATTCCCCGAGATAGCTCTGGAGCAGCGTGACCAGTTCAAAGCCGTTGATCGGCTTGGTGATGTAGTCATTGCAGCCGCTTTGGAAGCCGGCTTCAACGTATTCTTCCTCGCCGCGCGTAGTGACCAGGATGATGGGCGTCTTGCTCAGAGAACTCTCCATCCGCATCCGTTTGCAGGCTTCAAAGCCATTCATGCGGGGCATCACGACATCCATCAGCACAAGATCCGGAGACTCAACGACGGCGCGCGAAATTGCGTCCAAGCCGTCCTTGGCAGTCACGCACTCGTAGCCGGTGCGCTGCTTCAGAATCATTTCTTCCATCATCAGCGTGGTCGTTGAATCGTCCACCAGTAAGACTTTCTTCGGCATTGTTTGACCTCTAACTCTCCGTGCTGGCGGAGGGCTTCGGATCTATCCCGGACTCCATGTTGGGGGAGAGCTTGGGATCGATCCTTGCCCCCACAAGTAGATAAAGCAATCGCATGGCCATTCGAATCCAGATCGGACAATAGAGTGAAGCCGCAGAAAACGGAGACTTAGCGAACGCTGTCCCAGGAGAGGGCAGAGAGGAATCGTTCGAATTCTAGAAAGCATTCTGGAAACGAGACTGTGCTGGAAAGCGACGAGAAAGGTCGGGGTCAGCTAAGTTAGATGCAGAGCCTTCAGCTTCTGATAGAGCGTGCTTCTGGCGATTCCCAATCGTCTGGCGGTCATTTCAACGTTCTGGTTTTCCGCAGCGAAAGCTATTGAGATGTGGAAGCGCTCCAGTTCTTCCAAGGTCCATTCCGGCTTGTAAGTATCGGACGACGTTCGGGGCTGCTTCGAAAGCCAAGTCGCCCGGCTCTAGTACCGTTCGATCCGTGAATAGGAGCGCACGTTCCAGAACATTGCGAAGTTCACGAATATTCCCAGGCCAGTAATAGGAGCGCAGCCGCTCCACCGCTTGGGGGACAGTTGGGCCGAGGTCGCGCCATGTCGGAGCAGATGCGGTTCAGCAAAGATTTGGCTATGCTCGGAATATCATCCTGGCGCTCGCGCAAAGGCGGGATCGCCAGCGGCACGGTACTGATACGAAAGTACAGATCGCTGCGAAACACTTTCGTTTCGATCAAATGCCGCAGGTCCTGGTGGGTGGCCGCAATCAAGCGGACATCGATGAAGCGATCGCGAACGTCTCCCATGCGGCGAAATCTTTTTTCCTCGACCACCTTTAACAATTTGGGTTGCACGTTTGGATCGATATCCCCGATCTCATCCAGAAAAATGGTGCCGCGATGACCGACTTCCAGCAGACCAGGCTTGGCGCTGACCGCCCCGGTAAATGCGCCTTTTTCGTGACCAAATAACTCCGATTCAAGAAAATCCCGAGTAAGCCCGGCACAATTGAGGTCGACGAAGGGTTCCTCTGCGCGCGGCCCGTTTTCGTGAAGCCAGGTGGCCAGCACTCCTTTGCCGCACCCGGTCTCCCCTTGAATCAGCACTGGGCTTTGGCTGCTCGCCACTTTTGCGGCCGCCTCGGCCAGTCGCCGTATGACCGGGCTTTCACCGAGAAACGGATTGAGCACGACCCGCCGCCGTCGCGTATTATTGGCCAACGTCTTCTGCTGATTGCGCGAGTTCTCCAGCAGTTTGTGCACGATCATAAGCAGGGCAGCAGCTTCGACGGGCTTGGCGAGACATTGTTCGGCGCCGCTTTTAATAAGCGACACTCCCAACTCCATCGAGCCAAAGCCTGTAAGAACAATGATCGGAACAGTCGGCTCGAGCTCCTTTAATTTGGGGAGAAGATCAAGGGCGGTGCCGTCCGGAAGGCGGAAGTCGAGAACCGCGACGTCGGGCCGTGTAGCTCCGAAACTCTTCTGAGCAGCCGCCAGGTCCCCAGCTTCTTCCACCAGAAAGCCTTTGGCCGTGAGATGAGCAGCGTAGGCGTAACGTAGCTCCTGGTCATCCTCCACAAGAAGAATTCGTCTGCTGGCGAACGTAGCTGGCATGCTTTTATTCTTCGAGCCGACATTATACGAGGTCAAGGATTCCCGTCGTTGGAGCGTCGGAGTTAGACCGGTACAATTCGATCCGTATCGAACGACCGCATCGAACGACGATAGCATCGAACGACGATATGGCCAGAACCCCAGAAATGGTCTAATATCGGCACTCCCTGTTGTTTTCATGGTCGGCTTGGAACCCTGGTCCTGACCGGCCATTCTGAAGCAATAGTTTCGCCCAATAGCAGGTGGCTTGCCGATGTTTGAAGCGTCTATTTATCGACGCACCGTTTTCGCAGTGCAGTGCACCGTGCTGTGCTTGGCTTCAGCCCTCCTGCTGGATTTACCGGCTCCCGCCCAAGACTCCAGTAAACCCCCCAAAAAGGTTCTGCTTCTGTACTCATTCGACAACGAAGAAGGCTTGTATACCGGCTTCGACCACGTCCTTCGTTCGGAACTGCGACTAGGTGTGCAGGACCGGGTCGAGTTTTATACCGAATACCTGGACCTGGTGAGATTTCCTAGCACTGCTCATGCGGCTAATCTTGTGAAGTTGTTGAAATTGGAGTTTTCGGAACACAAGCCCGACCTGATCGTTCCCGTGTCCTACTCTGCGATGAAGTTCCTTCTGGAGGACGGGAAGGAACTCTTTCCTGGAACTCCGGCAGTAGCGCTGTTTAACTCGAGAAGACTGGACGAGGTGCAGAAGCGCATCGGGGCAGGTACTGGGGGCCGCGACATCACGGGTGTTGCCAGCGTCGACGAACCCTCCCGCACGCTGGACCTCGCGCTGCGTCTGCAGCCGGACACACAACGAGTTGTCGTGGCGGTGGGCTCTTCGCCGGTGGAGAAGTTCTGGGTCGAACAACTGAAACAGGATTTCCTGCCCTATCGCGACAAAGTGGAGATCGAATTCCTGGACGGCCTCACGATGAAGGAATTCTTGGGCGAGTTGCAGCGCTGCCGGCTCACAGCGTCGTCCTGAATACTTTCTTCTTCGAAGACGCAAGCGGCCAGTTCTTCCTGGAGGATGAAGCGTTGGATCTGGTGGCAAATGCGGCTCGCGCGCCGGTATATGCCATCTACGCCACCGATATCGGACATCGTGTCGTCGGTGGCCGAATGACGGACCCTCAGAATGTCGCGAGGCAGATTGCGAAGGAAGCAATTCGTATTCTCAATGGCGAAAGCGCGGCAAGAATTCCGATAGAGCTCGACAACTCGGCGCATGACATAGTCGACTGGCGTGAATTGCAGCGTTGGCACATCAGCGAGGCCCGCCTTCCACCAGCAACCGTCGAACTCTTTCGTGAGCCTTCACTCTGGGAGCGCGATCGTTACCTGATTATGGCTGTGGTTTCGTTCTGGATTTTCGAAACCATCCTCATCTTGGCGCTCTTGTTCAGCGCGCAAAAGCGAAGACGCGCCGAGACAGCGCTTCGAAAGGAGAAGGCCCTCGCGGACGCTGTGATCGAGAGCCTGCCCGGAGTTTTCGTATTGCAAGATCGGCAAGGGAAGAACCTGAGGTGGAACAAGAATACGGAAAGAGTAGTACGTTACCCACCGCGGGAGGTCGAAGTGTTGGGCAATATTGCCGACCCGTATAAGGACGCTGCGCATCGGGCAAGGCACGAGGATTTGAGCGCGGCTCGACCCAAGTCGAGCTAGACCTGCTGCTCAAGGGCGGTAGCACGGCCCTTACTATGTGACGGCAGTGCGAGTGGAACTGGACGGCAAGCCCTATCTGGCGGTCGTCGGAATTAACTGTCGGAAACGAAAAAGGCAGAGGAGGCAGTTCGTCGGTCGGAAGCGGAATTGCGGTCTTTTGTTGAAAACGCTCCTTACGGAATCGGGACGATCAGCGTCGAGCAGGATCGGTTTCTCCACGCCAATCCGGCGCTGGTCAAGTTGCTTGGGTATAAGTCGGAAGCCGATGTCCTCGCTCTCGCCATCTCGCGTGACCTGTACGCTGACGGGAATGGAGGCGGATTCCGGGCTCAGCCGACACGAGCAGATTTTTTCAACGCTGTGGATTTTACGTGGAAGCGCAAGGATGGTAAGCCGGTGCTAGTACGCGCGAGCGGACGCCGACTGTCGAGTCCGGAGAGCGGCGGCGATGTTCTCGAGATCATTGCCGAGGACGTAACCGCCCGCAGGCTACTGGAGGAGCAACTACTCCATGCGCAAAAGATGGAGGCGCTTGGACAATTGGCCGGTAGTGTCGCCCACGACTTCAACAACCTGCTCAGCGTGATCATTGGCTACAGCGAACTGCTCTCCGCGAACTAGGTTCCGAGGGAGCCGCGGGCGTACGGCTAGAAACGATTAAAAAGGCCGGACAACGCGCCGCTTCGCTGACGTCGCAACTGCTTGCCTTTAGCCGCCGGCAGGTGCTCCAACCCAGAGTAGTGAACCTGAACTCTCTGGTCACCGAGACGGAAAGGATGCTGCAACGGTTGATGGGAGAAGACATTGAGCAGAAAGTACTGCTCGACCCACGCTGGCGAAAACGAAGGCGGACCCAGGACAGATCGTCCAGGTCATTATGAATCTGGCGGTAAATGCGCGCGATGCCATGCCCAAAGGTGGCAAACTCAGCATCGGGACCGCCAATATCAGTTTCAAGGACTCCGCAATTTTTTCCGGAGTAACGGTTCCGGCGGGTGAATATGTGATGCTTTCCGTGAGCGACACCGGCATAGGCATGGACGAAGAAACGCGAAACCGCGTTTTCGAACCTTTCTTCACCACCAAGCCGGCCGGAAAGGGCACTGGCCTGGGTTTGGCGACAGTGTACGGAATCGTCAAGCAGAGCGGCGGGTATGTTTTCGCCGAAAGCGAACCGGGGAAAGGGACCACCTTTAGGATATATCTGCCCCGGGTCGATCTGCCCCTACAGACACCTTCTTCGCAGCCGCGCAGGGCGTTCCGCCCGGCCTTACATCAAGATCGGAGACGTTCCTCGTCGTGGAAGACGAACCCGCGTTCCGCGATTTGCTTTGCGAGCAATTGCGCTCCAGAGGCTATCAGGTACTCGTTGCCTCCAACGGGGTTGAGGCCCTGCAAATAGCCGAACAATATAGGGGGCCAATTCGAATGTTGATCACTGACGTGATCATGCCGCAGATGAGTGGCCCGGATCTCGCTAAAACTCTGACAAAACTGCGCGGCGATACCGACGTGTTGTACATGTCAGGCTACACCGATGACAAGTTGAGTACGATTTTAGAAACAGACCCTGAACTGACGTTGCTCCAAAAGCCTTTTCACCTTGACGAACTTGTGCGGAAAATACAGGAGATTCTTCGTCGGAAGGAAAAGCATGGAGTGGCTTCTTCTCTGGACCTGGATGTCCGGAAAGCGGCCGATGTTTAGCAGCGGTCCAGTTGCCATCGGCCGTTGGAGCCGGAACCGCGAATTTAATCGACGTTGATCTTAAGCCCCACTCCGTCGCGGCGTTGAACTTTATCAACACCTCCAGCGCTCCGACGCTCCGGAATAACACCCCAATGCCGACGACATGGTTAACCGCTTCAAACAGGTATTTGGAGGCAGAATTCCTGCTCGAGGCATTTTTTGATTGTAAACGCCAACTGACGATGTCCCTGACAAAATGGACTTTTCCCTTTTAAAGGTTGGCATCTAGGAGGAACCAAATGCGCTTGCATTTTCGAAACCGTCCGCCCTTGTAGTAGTTTGTTTGTTGTTTGTATCCAGCGGTTTGGTTTTTTGGGGGAATGTTCCTATGGGAAATGCACAGACCTTGCAGGCACAGGAAGAAGCAACACGCAGAGCTGTGGAACGCTTCAACGAGACCTTCAACCGCCATGACGCGAATGCATTGGCCGTTCTTCTGACTGACGACACGGTTTTTGAAGACACCTCACCTGCCCCGGATGGCCGTCGCATTGAGGGCAAGGCTGCCGTCGTCGAGTTCTGGCGAGCGTGGTTCGCACACAATGCTGATGCCAAGTTCGATGCTGAGGAGATCATCGTCAGCGGCAACCGTGCCACTGTGCTCTGGATCTATCGAAAGGTCCGCGATGGTCAGCCGTGGCACCTGCGGGGCGTCGATGTTTTTGCGGTACGAGACGGAAAGATCGCCGCGAAACTCGCGTATGTGAAGGGATGAGAAAAGCCTTAATGAGCGTGATTGAGAGATCTAGCGCAGCCTGACAATTTTGGGTCGATCTTGGTCTACTTGGGGGAGCCTGGGGATCCGTTACTGACGCAAGCGATTGGCGTTTTGACGGTAAGATATTGTCACGTGGCGGGACTAGTTCGTTATTTTTGGCACACCGAGGTATTCACGGGCTTCTTCAAGGTTGCGTACTACCACCGTGTTTGGCCTCGTTGCCTCTGCTAAAACTTGGAACATCCGAGACAGTCCAAACACATGAGGCTGGGGTGCGATGACGACGTGTTTTGAAGCGCGACTATAGATACTCTCATGCTGCGCCAACGCCCGCAGCGCAGCCGTTGAGACGTTTCCGCCTGTAACCGCACTGAAGTCCACAATCTCCGAAAAACTGGCGTCGAACAATGGATGCGACTTAGTGGTACGACCAATGTTCATCAGGTCGGCATCACCGATTTCGCCACGAAAGGTGACCAGAACAAGCTTCTGGCTTTCGTCGACTGTGTACTCCACCGTCAAAGTTGCACCCGACAGTCCAACCTCGCGGTACGCATTATAGCTGAGTGCCGATGCCGAAGCGGTCGGCTTCAGAAATCGGAGCGGACCTACAAACTCTGGGTACAAAAGTTTCCCAGAGACCATGGCGGCCACCCTCAATCTAGCCTACGTTTACAGCATTCTGGGAGAGAACGACAAAGCGCTCGCTGAAGAGTTGGAGAGTAAAGAACAGCCCTCGGCATCGGACTGCCAAACCGTTTGCTGGAACAACTCGAAGCGAACCTCAAGTTTCATCTTCCGAACCAGGGGGCAGGATTCGGAGGGGCGATCGCCAAGTCAGGCGGAGCCGTCGGACTGTGTTCACCCACAGAGTCATCTGCCCGTAAGTTGGAATCTGCTCCGGTCACGTCTTTGTTGCGCTGACGAAGGGACGCCACAAATCCTATCGCAGATGCGTTTCACGGAGGCGATGCGTGCAGTTGAGCAATCGGTTCGGACAGAACTGAACGATTCCTATCTGCCCGGCGCCGGTTTTCATGTAAACAGGAAACGCAATGCCTCTGACGCACAACCTCTGGGAGCGCGCCGCATGCCTCCCGTTGCTGGTCAGCCACGGCCGTAGAGTTGTCGGGGCGAAGCGCCAAGTAACGAACACTTGGTGCTTGCCCCGGTTGTCAGTTTCTGACCCGCTTCAGTTAAGTCATCCAGTCTCTACCTGTGGATCTGCCGAATGGATAGAACGAGGCAGGTAAGCCGACCTTTTCTTGCACGGACAGGGTTGGCGGGGTATCCTTGCGCAACCCTGCAGCGAGAACTCTGGAAGGAGAACAATGGCTGGCGATCGGCTAGACCCCCCGCAACCCATTGCGCAGCCGACCTATGATCGCCTCGATTCATGGAAGGAAATTGCTTCTTACCTGAGGAAGGACGTTCGAACTGTTCAGCGCTGGGAGAAGAGCTTGGGGTTGCCGGTGCGTCGTCTCGCACAAGGCAAGTTGGGCGCAGTATTCGCTTACAAACAAGAACTGGACGCGTGGTGGCAGCAGAGCCAAAGCAAGCTTGCCGTAGAAGAAAATAAAACAGAGGAAGAGGCCGACTCCCCCGAATTGGATCTGGTCATTGAGGAGCGGGTGCTCGATCCAGTCGAAGAGGACAATTTAGGCGACGAGGTTCATCCTGACGAGCCTCGGCGCAATCGGGTTCGTCTTTACGCGGGCATCATTTCGCTTTCAGTCCTCGCCTTAGCGATACTGCTTGTCGCCTGGGGACCCCAGATTATCGAGCGGATCTGGGGACCCAAGCCCAGGATAATTTTGGGAGTTCGGCCGTTCAGGAATTTGAGTAGCGATCCCGGTCAAGACTTTATTGCAGAAGGATTGACAGAGGAAATGATTACTCGCCTGGGGCAATTGCATCCCGAGCACATGGGCGTAATCCGCCTGAGCTCGAACACGCCCAGCCGCAATGGTACCGGCCTGCCAGCGGACTACATCCTCGAAGGCGGAGTGCGTCATGTGGGGCAGAGGGTAGCGATCACAGCCCAACTTATTCAGGCAAGAGACCAGACCCAGGTATGGGGTGAAAGCTACGACCGCGATCTGCAGGACCTATTGCGGATTCAGAGTGAGGTCGCCTGGGCCATTGCGCGTGAAGTGCTGACGAAGTTACCGCATCCTCAACCCGCTATGCGGCAAGTAAATCCTGATGCCTATCTCGCCTATCTGGAAGGGCGCTATTTCTGGGGCAAGCGGACGGAGGCGGGATTTGCCAAGGCAATCACGCTGTTCCAGCGGTCCATTCAGATTGATCCCACATATGCTCCGCCATACGCGGGCCTGGCGGACTGCTATCAATTGCTGGGATCAGCTCCTTATTCAACGCTGACACCCAGCGAAGCCTTCCCCAAGGCCGAGGAGGCCGCCAGGAAAGCGCTGCAACTTGACGACACGTTGGCCGAGGCGCACGTCCCGCTGGGGATTTCTGCGCTGGTATACGAGCGGAATTTTCCTGAAGCTCGTAAAGAATTCGAACGAGCGTTAGAGTTGCGTCCCGGATATGCAACCGGTCACCAATTTTTCGGATATTACCTCACTGCCATGGGCCAGACGGAAGAGGCGATTGGGGAAAGAAAGAAAGCGGTGGAACTGGATCCTTTGAGCCCTCTCCTACACTCAGCTCTTGGAGAAGCCTACTACCATGCGAGGCGTTTCGATCTAAGCATCGCGCAGAATACAGAAGCACTGGAACTGGATCCGAGCTATGCCATCGCGTTGGTCAATATCGGTCGCGCGTATAACCGACTCGGTATGCATCAGCAGGCACGCGAGGCCTTCCAGAGAATTCTGGCTGCCGCGCCCGAGGATCCAGCAATTCTCTCCCTGCTCGGCCATGAATATGCCGTTTCCGGGGATGTCGCGAAGGCCATGGTTATCTTGACGAAGCTGCAGGAGATATCGGCTAAGAAATATGTGCCAGCCGTCTATTTTGCGGTGATCTATACCGGCCTGAATCGTAAGGATGACGCGTTCCAGTGGCTGGATAAAGCTTTCGCAGAACGTTGTGAGTACCTTGTATATCTGCGGACCGAGCCTTTGGCCGATCCGCTGCGCAGCGATCCGCGATTCCCTCGCCTGTTAGCACGGCTCGGTTTGGAGCCGGCTAGCCCCTTCCGCCGCCGGTCAAAATCCGTAATACCGTAGCAGCACCCTCTCAACCGAGCGACAAAGTATGACATGCGGTGTAAAACCGCTGATTTCGCTCCTTGTCGCTTGCCGATCGCTCCGACCCCACGTACTTTGCGACTCGTAGCAGTCATCTTTGGGGCGATCTAAAAAAAATCTGAAAGATCGACAGGAGGCTTTGTGTCACGACTACAGACGAATACTCGAAGCACCGCTGACTTACGTCCAGTGAGCTGGGGAAATAGCAGGCGTTGGATTCAAATGGTCAGTGGGTCGATGCTACTGGCGTGTCTACCCGCGACCGCGGTTGGGGCAGTCGCAGTCTCTCGGAAACGGGAAGGGAGACTTGCGAGTGATGACATACAACGCGAACGAAGGGACTGACTTCCTGGAAGTGCAGGCAGCCACCGATCCACAGCAGTTCCTGATTGCGGTCGGGCAGACTATTGTTCAAGTTCGCGCGACCAATCCTCCTGCCCGCATGAAAGCTCTGGCCAGGCAAATCGTTGCCGCTTCTCCGGCCCTGGTGAGCGTTCAGGAGGTTGACCAATGGTCAACGGGACCGCTTGATCTGGCGACATTCACCTGCGGTTCGATGACGCAAGAATTCGACATGCTCCAAGAGTTGCAGGATGCACTTGCGGGGCTGGGTGCGCACTACGAAGTTGCCAAGCAACAGCAGCAATATGCCTTTCCGCCCATACCAGGTTTGATCCTGCCCGGCACGTTTCTGTGTGTGCAGGCGGTGAACAATGTCGCCATTTTGGCGCGCACGGACCTCGACCCCTCCAAATTTAGCTGGAGCAATCCGCAGTCGGGGCAATATTCGAGCGCGCTGATTTTTCCGACTCCGCTGGGTCTTCTGCCGCTGCCTCGTGCCTGGGTTTCTGTGGATGCGAGTTCGCACGGCAGGAATTTCCGGTTCATCGGCACGCATCTGGAGTCGGTTGACCCGGGCATCCGCCAACAGCAAGGAACAGAGCTGAGAACTGGACCGGCGAACACAATGCTTCCGGTGGTGATCGCTATGGATTCCAATGCGCAGGCGGCACCGGCGCCTCGGGATACAACTTACCTGGATTTCCGCGCTGCCGGATACCGGGATGTGTGGTCGCGCCTGTTCCCATCAACCTGGGTTTTACCTGCTGCCAAGCGGAACTGGACAACAATCGCATTTCGCAACTTTACCAGCGCATCGATCTAATTCTGACTTTGGGCGCGGTCCAAGGGCAGAAACATTGCGTTATTCGGGGCGACCCCGGCGAGCAAAACGCCAGACGGATTATGGCCTTCGGATCACGCCGGCGTAGCCAGCCAGCTGGTCATCACAGAGTAGCGACGCTGGGCAGAGTGGTCCCGGCAATTCTCGTGGGCGATCGTCGCTGTCGGGGACACGATTGATTTCGCAGGAGGTCGACCTATGACCGTGAACCATCCAACCGGATTCACGCACAACGGGCCGGAGCAGTAAGTGCTGTTGAAGCCAACTGAAATTCGAGGTATTGAACGCGGGGGAACGTTTAGTACCTCGAAGCGTAAAGCGTGCATTCAGTCAGGAATGCCGCTTGAGTTGACTGGAGCGGAGCAATCCCGGGCCGCTCCAGTTATTCAATCTTCCTCGGATGGCAGTTCAAATTGTGATTGCCAACTTCATTGCGTCGGCGTAGCTGGGTGACGCAGAATGCTTCCCGCGACCTCCCCAGTTACGTGATCACCTTCAAAGGCGAGTCTTCCGTTCACGAATACGAACTTGATGCCCACAGAGAGTTGGGTCGGCGATTGATAGGTGGCACGGTCCTGAATGGTGGCGGGATCAAACACGGTCACATCAGCGAAGTAGCCCGGCTTTAACAGGCCTCGATCCTGAAGGCGCTCGCGTTGCGCAGGGAGCGAGGTGATCTTACGAATTGCCTGCTCGAGCGGGAGCAAATGCTCGTCGCGAACATAATGTCCGAGGAATCGCGGCATCGATCCAAATGCGCGCGGGTGAGACTGAGGCTCGAACAGTGGACCATCGAGAGACAGTTCGCTGGCGTCCAGGCCGATGCTCGTCCACGGCTGTTTGAGTCCATAGCGGAGATCATCTTCACTGGCAATGAAGTAGATCGCTCCGGTCTGGGCTTTGTCGGCCAGGACTAAGTCGAACAGCGCATCCAGCGGAGCTTTGTGCTGGTCCGAAGCAATCTGCTGCAGGGTTTTGCCGTCATATTTCTTGATGGCGGGATCGCGATTGACAATGCCGGAAACCAGCACGCCCGATGCGCCGCCGCTGCCAAGATATAAATTTTCCCAATTGGGATGTTCGGTGGCCATCTCCTGTTTGATTTTGGCGCGGACCGCCGGGTCTTTAAGGCGCTCCAGCAACTTGTCCGTGCCGCCGTCCGCTACCCAGGGCGGCAAGGCTGAGGCGAGCGCAGTGCCACCGGCGACATAGGGATACATGTCCGCGGTGACATCCTGGCCGGCATCACGCGCAGCCTGGATCATGCCGACGATCTTTGGCATGGATCCCCAGCGTGGCCTGCCGATTACCTTCAGATGGAAGATCTCCACCGGCAGGTGTGCCTCTTTGCCAATCCGCAGAGCCTCCTCGACGGCGGCGACTTCACTTTGGCCTTCACTTCGCATGTGGCTGGCGTAAATGCCTCCGTGCTGCCCGGCAACTTTCGCGAGTTCGATCAATTCTTCCGTCTTGGCGTAGTGGCCGGGCGGGTAGATCAGCGCGGTAGAGATGCCGAACGCACCTTGCTGCATAGCTTCGCCGACCAGAGCCTTCATCTTTTCGAGTTCTTCCGGAGTGGGCGCACGATCGGCATCGCCCATAACCGCTTCTCGTACCTGCGCGGCGCCTACATAGGTTCCGATGTTGATGGGTGTCCCGGTTTTCTCGAGACGCGCAAAATACTCTGACAAAGTAGACCAGTCGATCTTCAGGTGGTATTGATCGAGTTCCGGTTGCTGCTGCGCTATGGTCTGTGCATCCTGCGGGGCGGCAGAGGCGCCTTCGCCGGTAATCTCTGTGGTGATTCCCTGCGAAAGTTTGCTCAGCGAGCGATTATCGATGAGCAGGGCCATCTCCGATTGGCCGAGCATATCGATGAAGCCGGGTGAGACAACCATTCCAGTGGCGTCGATGACTCGCTTGGCCTGTGCGGCATGGAGATCTCCGATCGCCGCGATGCGGTTGCCGCGAATGGCTACATCGCCGGAGACCCAGGGATTGCCGGAGCCGTCGATGATGCGGCCGTTCCGAATAATGACATCGTAAGCCGCGCTTGCGTTGGACGCTAGAATCTGGCGACGGCAAAGGCGCATCGTAGGCGGCAGCCGCAATCTGTCCCAAGGCTTCGCCGGCAATTTTCTGGATTGCTTCGGGATCTCCCATCGGAGCGGCTACATTATTCAGATAAGCGGCAAAGACCAAATGCTCGCCGGTCGATGTCTGCATGTAGCCGGCGAGACCTTTGCCGGTGACTAGCATGTCTTTATTCAAGGCATCGTAAACGTCGTAAGTTCCGGTCTTCGCCTGTACGTGTCCTGCTGCGGGAGAGTTGACCTGAATCTCCCAGAGCGTGCCATCTCGTCCGAGGATGGGCAATCCTCGGTGAAAATCATCGAAATCTTTCTGACCTCGCCATGAAGGTCAGATAGCGTACGACCACGTCCGGGGTGAAGAGGGCATTTCCGCCGGCACCATCGGTTTGAGAAGCGGCGGAGAGATCCAGCTTCGCTTTCTGCAGAAAATCGTGCTCCAGATCGAATCCGGCCTGATCGATTTCTTTATCTTTGTGGGCAACCAAGGCGCCGAGCAGGAACGGGCCCATGCTGGCATGAAGATTCTGGCTGAGTTTCAGCGTGATCTTAACTTCTTCCTTAAGCGGCGGGGAGACGTGCTCGGCAACGAGATTTTCCGGCTTGTAGTTCGCAGACAGCGCTTTGAAGTCCGCTGGACTTGCGGGTGCAATTACGTTCACGCGTACGCCTTTCGCATTCAGCGCCTCGGCGAGGACCACAGATGCGAAGCGGCTGGGTTCAGGCACGGCATAGGAGGCCATCTCCGGCCGCTGGCCAAGCGGGAACTCGCCCGACAGAGTAACAGTTCGCGTGCCGTTCGGATTCAGCGTTTCGTCTGTGTAGTTCAGCGTCTCCTTGCTTCCGGCTTTGCCCGTGGTTGCTTTGTTGATGACCTCGACATACGCCGTCTTGGGCGAGACCTGCAGGTTCACAGGCGCGCCTTCTTTTTGTCCGGGACTCACAATTACATCGACAACGTTGTCGTTTACAACGATGGGCGAGATGACAACGTTCGTTCCCAATTCGCGCTCGCCCTCGGGAAACAGGCTCACATCCACTAAGACTCTGCCCTTGATTCGTTTTATTCCTTTGTCAGCGATCTGCTGCGCGATTTGCTGAATGACAGCCAGAGGATCTCCGATGCCCTTGCTATCGGGACCGCCATAGGAGTGATCCATGTGCTCGTAAGCCAGCGTGCCATCCGGCTGAATGCGGCCGGAGAGGTTGGGGTCGCCGCTGGCGACCAGCACGATGTCGCCGTCTAGAGTTCCGTCTTTTTTGAGCGCGCCGGTCCGATAGACGCGGGTGTGGAAACGGTAATCTCCGCCAAGCAATTCCAGGACGGTGCCCTCGGTGAACAGTTTCGTGGTGGAACCCGGAACCATCAGCTTATTGGGATTGAGTTGGTAAATGACCTGTCCACGATCGAGCGAGTAGAACTCAATGCCGAAGCTGGTATGGGCGAACTCGGGCCGCATCATCACGGATTGAATGCGCTCGGGGAGGGTTGGACCGGATTGCGCATGGAGCGGCCTCGACGGCCAGCCCAACACAAGAAGCAATAAAAAAGAGGGAAGATACTTTGTCATGGATGGCAATCTCTTGTTTGCTTTCTGAGAGGCGTTATACACAGATACGAGCCCGGTCTTTCCAAGCGTTGCTACGCGCGGTAAGGCCCTCGATCATTTCTGCTTTGACTTCGTACCCGAGTCCGATGGCCTCGGGCGCAGGGATGGTTCCAGCCGGACGTGACTTTGACTTCGGGATCGATAATATCTTCGGCCCAATAGCGCTGGCTTGCCGACACATCGCCGGGCAGCGTGAATCCGGGAAGGGTAGACATCGCGATGTTGTGGGCGCGCCCGACGCCGGATTCCAGCATGCCTCCGCACCAGACGGGGACGTTGCGCTCGCGGCATACATCGTGCACCCTTCGAGCGCTGCTGTGACCACCGACTCTGCCCAACTTGATGTTGATAATGCGGCATGAGCCCGAATCGATAGCGGCAGAAGCGTGATGGGCGTTATTGATGCATTCGTCCAGGCAGATCGCGGTTCGGAGTTGCGCCTGGAGTTTTGCGTGGGAAAGAATGTCATCCCACTCCAGCGGCTGTTCCATCATCAGCAGATTGAATTCGTCGAACTTTGCGAGGTGATTGGCGTCGGCGAGACGATAGGCGGAGTTCGCATCCACCGAAAGGACAATGTCCAGGGAACGCGCGGCGGACCGCAGCCACATAGTCCAGGTCTTTTCCAGGTTTGATCTTCAGCTTGATGCGTTGGTAGCCGCTGGCTAGTTCTTCTTCGACCTTAGCGACCAGAGAGGCCGCACTTTCTCGAATACCCAGCGATACACCGCAGGCGATTTCGTGCCTCGTGCCGCCCGACCAGTTTCCAGAGAGGCAATCGCTTCTGCTGGGCCTCAACATCCCAGAGAGCATTTTCCATGCCTGCTTTCGCCATGGAATGTCCGCGGATCGGATCCAGCAGCGGGGAAGGTCGGCGGCGCTTTCGAAGGTCTGGCCGACCACCAGCGGTGCGATGAACGCGGAGAAAATGTGCCACGCGGTATCGGTGGTCTCGGAATTGTAGAAAGGCGCCTCTGGGGTGGTGATCTCCCCCCAGCCGCGGACTCCGTCGGCCGTCACCTCGACCAGCAAAATGCGGCGGTCCCGCATCACCCCGAAGCTGGTTTCGAAGGGCGCCTTCAGGCGTCATCCGGATTTCGCGAAGAATGATCTGTTCAATTCGCATGCGCAGTACTCACCGGCCACTCTTGTAGAACCAGGGCAGGATCCATGTCAACAAGAAATGCACCACATGGTGTTTTTTATTGACAGTGCGCCCCATGTGGTGTAAAGGTAGTGCCCTCCTGCCGCAGCGACATAACAACATTGAGAACCGCGTCTGGGGCATGTAGAAAGTGACAGCCGAGTGCTCGATCAATGGGAGTCCCGTTGCAGGGACCATTGACGGGGAAGAGGAGAGTCATATGCGCACACATCTTTTCCGCCGGATTGCTGTGGTGGTCGGAATCTTGGGAATGATCTGCATGGCAGGGGTGAGCTACGGGCAAACGGCGCAGACGGGCGCGCTCGGCGGTACTGCGAGCGATCCCAGCGGCAATGTGCTGCCGGGCGTCAGCGTCAGTGTCACGAACACAGCGACGGGACAGGTCAGAACCACGGCAACGCAAGGCGATGGAAGATACATGGTTCCATTGCTGCCGCCGGGTTCGTACAAAGTGGAGGCCACGCGCAGCGGGTTCAAGACTGCGACCATCGAGCAGGTGCGGGTCAGTATCACGGAAACCGCAACCTTGAATTTCAAAATGCAAGTGGGCGCGATCAATGAGGTGATCTCGGTCGAGGCCGAACCGATGCAACTGGATACCGAGTCCAGCGCGCTGGGGCACATTACCGATGAACGGATGGTGGAAGGCCTGCCTCTGGTATCGCGCAACTACACCCAGATTCTCGGACTGTCTCCCGGAGTCTCCGGCGACGTGACCAACAGCGCGCATATTGGCCGCGGCGATTCCAGCCTGTCATCGGGACCGGGCGGCTATTCGATCGGGGGCAATTCCACCAACGACAATAATTTCCAGATGAACGGCGACGAAGTCAACGATCTGATGGGCGAAAACGCCATCACGGGGGGAGTGCCCGTTCCCAATCCTGACTCCATTCAGGAATTCAAGGTGCAAGTCGGCCAGTATGACGCGTCGTATGGGCGGAACGCGGGTGCGAACGTCGATGTCGTCACAAAATCTGGAACAAACCAGTTTCACGGCGATGTCTGGGAATATTTTCGCAACACAGCGCTGAATGCCAACGACTACTTCCTCAATCGAAATCACCTCCCCCGAGGCGTGCTGGACCAGAACCAGTTCGGAGGCACATTGGGTGGGCCGGTGGTAAAAGACAAGGCAATGTTTTTCGTTTCTTACCAGGGCACTCGCGAGCGCGACGGATTGGATAACACGGCGGGATGCCTTAGCACGGGCTTCCTGCCTCCCATAGCAAACGATGCGAGCAGCCGCACTGCCAGTGCCTTGGCACAACAGTTCGCGGGAGAGCCCGGCCTGTTTGGCGGAGTGATCACCTCTGCAGCAGATATATCCCCGACTGCTTTGGCCGTTCTGAATGCACAATTGCCGAATGGGAACTTCGTTGTCCCTGCTCCTCAAAACGCCGCCACCGGAACGAGCACCTTTACTTCCGCCTGCCATTACCGCGACGATCAAGTCGTTTCCAGCTTGGATCTGTACCAGGGACAGAAGAGTCATGTGTCGGGAAAGTTCTTTTTCATGAATAGCAATCAGGCGGGCGCATTCCCGAACAGCCAACTGCTTCCAGATGTAGTCACCGTGCCGGGATTTCCGCAGACGTTCACCAACGGTTTCCGCAATTTCTCGCTGACCCATACGTATACGATCACCAGTCACCTGCTCAACCAGGCCGTGCTGGGCTTCCATCGCCTGGCAGGGGGTCTCGGTCAGGACTACGCAAAGGTGGGTTTTGCGAACTCGACGCCTTGCGGCAGCACGCCGGGTCCCTTCACGTTGTCGAGTGTTTGCGTGCCTGCCCCGGCTGCTGACAATCCGTACCCAAACATAGAAGTTTTCGGAACGGTTTCAAACCTGAGTTCCAGCAGCAACGGCGTCGGTTTCAATATCGGCGGGAACGGACAAGGGGTGAAGATCTATCAGAACTATTACGATGTGAGCGACTCGCTGAGCTACGATCGGGGCAAGCATTCATTTCATTTTGGCGGTGGTATCAACCGCACCCAGATCAATCTCCGCCAATTTCATTTTTTTGGGGGGCTGGTCTTCCCCAGCATGCCTGATTTCCTGCTGGGCAATCCTCTTCTTGAGCATTGATGTTCCCGGCGTATTTGACAGAAATTGGCGCGTTTGGGAGGGGAACGGCTTCGTCCAGGATGACTACCGAATACTTCCGCGGCTGACGCTGAATCTGGGTTTCCGGTACGAACGCCAGGGGCAACTGGGAGAGTATCTTGGCCGGGCATCGACCTTCGATCCTTCGCGCGCGAACCCTAACCCGCCAGATAGTGGGAGCTTCGATGGTTTCGTGGTGGCATCGAATTTTTCCGGTGGCGCGATTCCTCAAGGGGTAATCCGCTCCAGCAACAACACCGCAATCAAGAATGAAGGACAAAATGGGTTGGAACCACGCATCGGATTCGCGTGGCAAGTTCCTGGAACCAGCCGCATGGTCCTGCGCGGCGGATACGGAATATTCTACAGCCGCACTACCGGCGAACCGTTCCTTCAACTTCTGGCCGCGCCGCCGTGGGGCATTATTCGCCAGTCTTGTCTTCCAGGTTCTGTCGAGTCATGCGCTTCCCGCAACACCGCCGTTTCCTGTCTTTCAGCCGTATTCTCCCGCTACTGATTTAACGCCAACGGCGTTCGCACAATCTTTCCGCGCGCCTATCATGCAGCGCTACAGCCTTAATTTGCAGACGGCCTTGGCCGCCAACTGGATGCTCGAGGTCGGATACCAGGGAAGCAGGGGTACAAAGCTGCTGCAATCGAGGTCGTTCAATCAGGCGCTAGCAGCCTCTCCGAGCAATCCCATTCGGGGCCAAACCACTAACGACCTTGGGAATATCTGCCTTGCGCGTGCCGATCGAAGGCCTCGATCCAGTATTTTCCACATTCATCGAATCGGCGGGCGCGTCCTGGTACAACGCGCTGGGCGCAAGCCTCAGTAAACGTTTCAGCCACGGATTGCAGTTCCTGGCCTCCTACACGCTTGCGTCAGCCCTGGAAACGAATCCGGGATACACGACCGGCGGGTTTTCTGGAGGCGGGCGAATCGGAGATCAGTACAGCGCCAGAGCAAACTACGGGTTCGACAATTTCGTTCGGCCGCAGCGCCTGGTCGTAAGTTATGTCTGGCAGATTCCCGGATTCACCGCCGCCGGTGGCTGGAAAACAAAAGTGTTTGGCGGGTGGTCGGTGAGTGGGGTGACCACGTTCCAGAACGGCCAGCGCTTGACGATCGTCGATAACTAATACTCTGAATGCATTCGGCATCAGTTCGACAGGCCTGGATCGTGCGCAGCTTGCTCCAAACTGCAGCAATCGGAATGTTCCAACCGCGGGGAACGTGACCAGCAGGATCGACAACTATTTCAATGCGTCGTGTTTCACCGCGCCTGCGGTGATTGGGTCGGACGGTTTGGCCACTGGATTCGGAGACTCTGGCAATGGCATTGTCAGCGGTCCAGATCAGCGAAATTTCGATATCGCGCTGACAAAGAGAATCCGGTTGCACGGAGAGAACCAGGCGCTGGAATTTCGAGCGGAGTTTTTCAATGCCTTCAATACTCCCTCATTCGCCAACCCAGCTCTGAATGTCGGCACCGTGGCGCCGGATCCGGTCACGGGGGCTGGCATCTCTCCAACAAGATCCCACATTCGGCCATATCACTGCGACTAGCGTGGCACCCCGGATTCTCCAGTTTGCGCTCAAGCTGTTTTTCTAAGGGCATGCCGGCACAAAAGCTGCCGAACCTCAGGGGAACATTTTTGACTCCAGAAGACACCCAATCCGAGGCAGGCACAACGCGCAACGGTAACGTGGCGGAGCGAAAAGCCTGGATGACCGCGCTGGAAACGCGTTTTGAGCAGGCGCAGCCGAATCTGAATACCAGCCGCAGCAATCTGATTCGCGACATTCTGGAAAACGCCGAGGACACTTATTTCCTATCCTCCCGCGCTTTGGCGAAACGTTACAACATCGATAAAGCGACGATCGTGCGCAGCGTGCAGATACTCGGCTACAAGAAGTATGCCGAGTTCGCGGCAGATTTGCGGTCGCATTTCGTCAGCCGCCTGACGCCGTACAAGCTGATGAAAGCAGCGGCGCGAGAGCATCGCAGCATTTCCGATCACGTCGAGCACAGCTTCGAGATGGAAGCCCACAACCTGCACGCCTTGCGCGCCGGTCTGGATGCGAACCAGGTGATTCGTCTGGCCAAGCAGTTGAATCGTGCGCGGCGGATCATCGTGGTGGGCGTCGATTTCGCGGCGTCGCTCTCATACCTCATGGCGTATGGTCTTAATTGCCTTGGTTACGATGCCGAGGCTCCTGCCGGTTCGCACGGAAACTTGCAGCAGAAGGTAAACCTTCTCGGTCCGAAGGACCTGCTCATCGCCATCAGTTTCGGGCGATGCCTTCAGGCGACGGTGGATGCGCTGCTTCGTGCGCGCGAAAACGGCGTCCCGACATTCGGCATCACGGATAACGACAAGACGCCCATCGCGCGCTTCTGCGATTCCTATTGGACCGCTTCCATCGCAAACCCATCGTTTCACGGATCGTATGTGGCTCCCATTGCGGCCATTGATGCACTGTTCGTGGCCTGTGCCCACATTCAGCCGCAAAGATCTTTAGCCTTGTTGCAGCAGAAGGATGAGGACTCGCGGTCGCGCTGGTATTCACCATTGCCGGAGCAGAGACGCAGGTCTGGTGAACAGGAAACATGACGGGCGGAAGGACAACTCAGGTCTCCCGGATGCAACGAACGGGAACTCTGGATCGTAGTGATTCGGGAGCGCAGTGTCCCGATTAAATCTTTTGATTTCCAGCTGTAAGCGATAGCAAGGAGGATGCCGTGTCATTTCGGTTTCTGCAGCGGTGCGTTCGGAGCCATTTTTCTCGCACAATAGTTGTAGTTCTCTTCGTGACCTTGTCATTGTACGGGCAAAAACCCCAGGTGAACGCGCTGGCTCCGAAGGCCAAGGCGCCAGCTCCAGCCGAGCCGCCCACATCAGGTACGCACGAGCTTACTCCGCAGGATATTTCCGCTTTCCTCGACGGCATCATGCCGCAACAGCTTGCTACGGACGACATCGCGGGCGCCGTGATTTCAATCGTGAAGGACGGGAAGGTGATCTTCGCGAAGGGATACGGCTACTCCGATATGGAGAAGAGGACGCCAGTATCGCCGGATAATACGCTGTTCCGCCCGGGATCCATCTCCAAGCTGTTTACGTGGACCGCAGTGATGCAATTGGTAGAGCAAGGGAAGCTCGACCTCGACCGCGATGTCAACGACTACCTTGACTTCAAGATTCCCGCCACATATCCCAAGCCGATTACGTTGCGTAACATCATGACGCATACTCCCGGGTTTGAGGAAACGATCCAGGAACTTTTCGTCAAAGATGCCAGGGATCTCACTCCTCTCGGAGCCTATGTAAAAAAGCATCTGCCGACGCGCATCTATCCGCCGGGCACGACTCCGGCTTATTCCAATTACGCTACTACGATGGCGGGGTACATCGTGCAACGCGTGTCAGGGCAGGATTACTACGACTACATCGAACAACATATTCTCAAGACTTTAAACATGGAACATTCCACATTCCGGCAGCCCCTCCCTGATCCATTGAAGGGGCTTTCGTCGCTGGGGTATGACATCGCTTCGGAACCGGCCAAGGGCTTCGAATTCGTGGAAGCGGCTCCAGCCGGCAGTTCCTCCGTATCGGCGATGGACATGACGCATTTCATGATGGCGCATCTGCAGGATGGAAAATACGAAGGGGTGCAAATCCTGAGACCGGAGACGGCGCAGTTGATGCATTCGCGCCAGTTTGCGAATCTGGGGGACATGAATGCGATGTGTCTCGGGTTCTATGAAGAGACGCGCAACGGACATCGCATCATCGGTCACGCCGGCGATACAGAGGCTTTCCACAGCGATCTGCATCTGATCGCCGATTCACAGCTTGGCTTCTTCATCTCTTACAACAGCGCCGGGAAAGGTGAAGGGAGAGCGCGGGAAGAGGTGTGGCATGCCTTTCTCGACCGCTACTTCCCTTATGAGGTTCCGAAAGCTGATCCGGTGGCAACTAGCGCGCAGGATATCCAGAACGTGTCGGGACATTACATTGTCAGCCGCCGTGCCGATACGACGATTATGAAAGTCCTCAATGTGGTCGGGGAGGCGAAGGTTTCCGGAAACGACGATGGCACGCTGAGCGTCAGTGACCTGAAGGACTCCAGCGGGGTTCCCAAGAAGTTTCGCGAAATCGCTCCGTTGCTGTTCCGAGAGGTCAATGGGCAGGACAAGCTGGGATTCAAGCGGGATGAGTCCGGCAATTTCGTGGAAGCGATCGATTTCCCGTTCATGGTTTTCCAGAAAGCTTCGCTCAATCAGAACAGTGCGTTTCAGATTCCCATGATCATCACTGCTCTGGTCCTGGCGGTGCTTACGATTATTCTCTGGCCGGTGATGGCGATCGTTCGCCGGCACTATGGCCAGCGGCTGGAACTCACTCCACAGAAGCGGCGCTTACGCCTGCTGGTCCGACTGGCATGTGTGATGTTCGCGATATTCTTCCTCGCCTACGGCCTGTTTTTCAGCATGGCATTGAAAGATATTGGATTGCTGAGCCCGCGCGGAAATCCGTGGCTGCGGCTGATTCAGATCGTAGGATGGCTCGGGGTGCTGGGGACGGTGGCCGCGATCTACAGCGCGGTGAAGTCCTGGCGAATACCGCAACGCTGGTGGGCGGCGCGCCTCGGTGACACGCTTGATCGCGCTCGGCTGCATGGGCGCAGTGTGGTTCGTGTTCACATGGAACATGCTGCACTGGAGTCTTAAGTACTGATAGGGCTTTCTATGCTTTTGCACTTTCTTACGCCTGGGGCGACCGCCAACCCGGCAAAAGATCATTAACCCAATGCTTCGGGCGAGGCGAGTGCCGTATACTTCGTGACCATGCGAGCTTTGGTGTACACCGCCCCGGGTCAGGTTGAAATGCAGGAGCAGCCGCGTCCCTCCGCTGTGGCCGGGAACGAAGAGATTGCCATCCGGGTTGCCGGGGTGTGCGGCTCGGACATCTCAGGATTTCTGGGGCACAGCGCGCTGCGGAAGCCGCCGCTGGTTCTGGGGCACGAGTTAGTGGGACGTGCGCCGCGACGGTCGCCGTGTAGTCGCGAATCCACTGGTGAGTTGCGGACACTGCACCGCGTGCATCTCCGGTGCGCAGAACCTGTGTGACTCGTGGAAGCTGCTGGGCCTGGGAACGACTCCGGGTACGTTCGCCGAGTACGTTGCGCTCCCGTCGGCGCAGGTATACGAAGTGCCTGATTCGCTGACTTCCGAACAAGCGATCCTGGCTGAGCCGTTGGCGAATATCGTTCACATGCTCCGCATTGTGGCGCCTCCTCCTTTCTTCCGGTTTGCGATCGTGGGCGCGGGCACGATGGGCGCACTGGCCTTGCTTGCATCGCTACGGATTGGCGCCCGCGATGTGTTGGCCGTGGATGTCAATGACGAGCGGCTGGCGATCATGCGTCAGCTGGGAGCCTCCGCAGTAGTGAACGTGAGCGGGGCCGAGCAGGTCGAGCAAGCGAGGAGTGGTGCCGGGCGTGGATACGATCTCGTGCTCGATGCGAGCGGAAGCGCCGCGGCCCGGCAGATGGCATTCGATCTTTGCCGGCCCGGCGGACAGGTCGTACTGCTCGGCATGGGCACTCAGCGCAGCGAAGTGAATTTCGTGACCAGCATTCGCAAAGAGCATCGAGTCGTAATGTCCTTCGCCTATACTCCGGTGGATTTCCGGCGTTCGCTGGATCTGCTGATCGCGGGTGAAATCAACCTGACGCCGTGGACGGTGCGAATGCCGCTAGAGCGTGGTCAGGAAGCGATGGAGCGAATGAGCCACAATCCCGGCGGTGCGCTGAAGATGATGCTGGAAGTGGCAAGCTAACCGGGGCGATACGGGAAACGGCCACTTCGGAATGCGCCAGCGCTGTTACAAATCACGTTTTCTTCACGACTTTCTATGTGGCCTTGTTCGAGACTTTCCAGTAGACGCCGTAGCGATTATGCATGACCTGGTACAAAGGAAGCATGGTGATTGGTTGCGACTGCCCCACCCCATGAAAGGTGAGCGGCTGGCGGGCATCCGGTTCAATCCAGGCAGTGGGATTCAAAGAGTCGGCGACGATGGCGGGCACTTTTTGCTCGGCTCCGGCTTTTGGGCCGGGGTTGCCGTAGATCGTGTCATTCGCCACGGCATGGAAGCGGCCGGCTAACACCAGGGGTCCGTACATTGCAGCCTGAATCGTTTCGTTGTCTGGCATTGCATCGATGTGCAAATCCATTGGCAGGCTTAGCTCGATGTTGTCTCCACTTTTCCATGTGCGGTTCAGGCCGAGATAGCTGCTGGGACTCGCGAAAGCAGGTAGCGCCGTTCCGTTAATTTTCACGCTGCCTCCGCGCACCCAATAGGGAACACGGAGATTCACTGCCAGTTGGGCCGGTTTATCAGCGAAAACGGTGATCGTCGTGCCCTGCTGCTCGGGAAAGCGCGTTTCCTGTTTGAAGCGCAAGCCCTTCTCCGGCCACTGCACCTGCGAGTCGATATAGAGGTTAACGTAGATCGAATCGTCATCGTGGAAATAGATCGTGTCGCCCAGCTTGGCGTATTCCTCAGAGCCGGTTCCGGTGCAGCACCAGAAAGCGTCGAGCGGCTTTCCGAAAGTCTTCCAGTAGCCGGATGCCAGGGGCAGGTAATACATCATGGTGCCGTCTTCGGGGTTGATTGTGCCCAGGCGATGGTTGAATACAAGCCGCTCGTAATAATCCATGTAGCGCGCCTCGGGCGACCAGCCGAACAGGTGGCGCGTGAGCTTCATCATGTTGTAGGCGCAGCAACATTCCGCCGTGGTTGGTCCCAGATCGTTAGAAAGTTTCCCCGGGTCCGTGTTCCACGTTTCCCGATTGCTGGTACCCCCGGTGCAATACGAACGCTCATTGACCACTTCATCCCAGAAATATTCGGCGATATCGCGGTAGCGTCGTTCGCCCGTGAGTTCGTAATAGCGGGCGGCGGCAATTACCTGCGGAATGTGCGTATTCACGTGCAGGCCTTTGAGCTCATCACGGTGATCGGCGAGCGGGTCGAAGAACGCCTTCTTGTCGAAGCGCTGCGCCATTCTCAGGTAATACTCTTTGCCCGTGACGGCATACAGGTTTGATAGCACCTCTCCCATGCCGCCAAACTCGGTACCGAGTACGCGCTGCATGTGCTCATAGCTGAGCGGTCCGGTATAGCCGCCCACCCAGTCCGCCATCTTTTCCGCCGTATCAAGCGCTTGCTCGTTGCCGCAGTAGACGTACATGTCGAGCAGGCCGGCCATGATTTTGTGGATCGTATAGAAAGGCGCCCACACTTCTTGCCGTTCCCGGAGGCGATCGAAGAACTCGACGGGGAAGGCGCTGAGATAGCCGCTCTTCATCGCGGCCTGACATTTCGCGAGCTCGGAAACCACCAGCGCCGCATTCTTCTTAAGGTCCTCATCTCCGGTGCTGGCATACATCAGCGCGCAAGCCGAGAGATAGTGGCCACCGGCATAATGCCCGCGAAGCTCGCCGTCCGGAGCCTCCCAGCCGCCTAGCGGTTGTGCCGTGGAGGGAAGTCCAGCGTTGATGCGGAAGGTGTGCAGCAAGCGATCGGGAGGCAACGACTGCAGATACTGCAGGTCGGCTTCCATCGCAATCTTGCAGGGGCCGTTTCCCAGGCGCACTTGTGTCAGGGGAAAAGGAACCGCCTTCCATGAAACTTTCTCGCGACTGATCGGGTTCCCGCCGAGCTTCGGATCGGGCTTGGCATCGACGACGGGATCTTGCGGGCTCGCAATTGCGACTCGAGACAGCATCGCGGAACTGGCGACTGCTGCGGCACTGGTCATGAAATGTCGGCGAGAGAATTGAGTCACAATTGCCTCCCTTGTATGGGTACGTATTGTATGCAGCGGCGGCGCTTCGGGGGGAATCGTTTACCGAGCGCTTCCTGACCTGCATGCCAGAAGCGCGCGCGAGACTATTATCCGAGACCCAGTTGTTGCTGAATCTGTTCGAGCGGAATGCCCTTGGTCTCTGGAACCATCGTCTTCACCCAAATCAGTTGCAGCACCATCATTCCGGTAAAGAAAGAAAACACATAACCTGGCGGCAAAGCCGAAACCATCTTGGGAAAGAAAGTGGTGAGCGCTGCAGCGAAGATCCAGTGCGTGAAACTGCCCAGAGTTTGGCCTTCCGCGCGATGGCGGTTGGGGAAAATTTCGGAGATGAAAACCCAGATCACCGCTCCCTGTCCAATCGCGTGTGCGGCAATGAACGCGAAAATGCAGACCGGCACAATGGCGTAGTGCTGGGTGAAAAAAGCCCAGGCCACAAATCCGAGCGAGAGGATGTAGCCGAACGATCCGATGTAGAGAAGAGTCCGGCGGCCGAGCCGGTCAATCAGCCATAGCCCGACAAAAGTAAATACCAGGTTGGTGAGACCGATGCCGATGGACTGCAGCAACGCTGCTTTCGTCGCCAGTCCAGTGAGTTCGAAAGATGCGGGGAGCGAAATAGAGAATCGCGTTGATGCCTGAAAGCTGGTTAAAAAAGGCGATCAGAAACGCGAGCAGGATGGGCCGTCTCAAACGCTTCGTCCAGAAATGTCCGGCGGAAGCCTGTTCGGCCGAGGAAGCCGCGACAATTTCGTCAGCATCGGCGGCAATTTGTTCTGTTGTGCTGTCCGGCTCAATCTTCTGCAGAACCGCCAGCGCACTCGCGCGGTCCCCTTTGCGACTGAGAAGCCAGCGAGGACTCTCCGGCAGGCCCAGGCAAAACATCGCGTACAGCAAGGAGGGAAACGCCGCAACTCCCAACATCCAGCGCCAAGCGTGCTCGCCAATTCCAGCGAGTAGTGCATTCGAAACGAATGCAATGAGGATGCCGAACACAATATTGAACTGAAACATTCCCGCCAGCCGTCCCCGTTGCTTGGGAGGTGCAATTTCGGAGATATACATAGGAGCGACTACCGTGGAGATGCCAATTCCCAGGCCACCAATGACTCCGGGCCGCAATAAACAGCTCAACGTTGGGAGCCAGCGCGGAGCCGACTGCGCCAACAAAATAGAGAACTCCGATCCAGAGCAAGCGTCAGCTTTACGCCCAAAGCGGTCCGCTGGCCAGCCCCCCAGCAGAGAGCCAACCACCGTGCCATAGAGAGCCGACGCCATGGCGAACCCATGCACGAACGGCGTAAGACCCCACAATGCCTGAATAGTTTTTTCCGCGCCGGAAATGACGACTGTGTCGAATCCAAAAAGGAATCCGGCGAGCGCGGAAGTGAGCGACCAGAAGAAGATGCGTCCGTTCATAGGGAGCTGTGAGCGATGAGCGATGAGCTGTGAACGGGCAGATTCCGTGCTGGCATGCTCAGCATTCATTGCTTGCTACTCGGCGCGCTGATTCTAGACTGAACTCCCGCGAATTGCGACTTAATCCTTGGTCAGCGGCAAACTCTTTTCCCGCCACTCGCGAATGCCGCCATCCATCGAGAGCACGTTGGTGTAACCCATTTTTTGCAGGTTGTCGGCGGCCAGAGCGGAACGGAATCCACCACCGCAATACAGGACCATCTCGGCGCTCAGATCTGGAACACGCGCTTCTATATCGCGCTCAATAATTCCTTTGCCCAAATGAATGGCACCGGGCAAATGATCTTTGGCGTATTCGCTTTCTTCGCGGACATCCACGAGCAGAAACTTATCGCCGCGATCGATTCTTTTCTTCACTTCGTCAACATTCGTCTCGCGCACGCGGGTTTTCGCGTCGTCAACAATCTTCAAGAATCGGGGAGGATGTTGGTGGGCCATAGCAGGTTCCTTTCGAATTCGGCGAGGAACATCCTATCAACACACGCCCATTTCTGCTTGGCCACTGGGCGGCGAAATACTTCGCTGATTTTTCAGCTACGATCAAGACCGTGAAAACAGAGCAAAAGCGAATTGGACTGGCGCGTGCGCTTTCGAAGCTGGGGTACTGCTCGCGATCGCGGGCTGCGGAATTCATTCGCGCCGGACGCGTCCGGCTGAATGGGGCCTTGCGGCGGGATCCGGAAACTCCAGTCCAACTGCTCAAAGACCCCATTGAAGTGGACGGAATCCTGGTTGAACCAGGCCGCAAGATTTATCTCATGATGAATAAGCCGCGTGGCCTGGTCACAACCGCATCGGATGAAAAAGGACGAGAAACGATCTATTCGCTTTTGCGGAGTGAAGATGCGCTGCCCTGGCTCGCTCCCGTCGGTAGATTGGACAAGGCCAGCGAGGGGCTGTTGCTGCTCACGAACGATTCGGAATGGGGCGCCTGCGTAACTGCTCCCGGGACGCATTTGGAAAAAACGTACCACGCCCAAATCGCGAGGGTAGCCGACGAGGCAGTGATCGAAGCGATGCAAAAGGGTGTGGCGACAGATGGAGAGCGCCTGAGAGCCCGCCAATGCCGTTTGGTTCGATCGGGAGAAAAGAATTCGTGGCTCGAAATTGTGCTCGACGAAGGCAGAAACCGCCAGATCCGGCGTATGCTTGCCACTCTCGACATCGAGGTGCTCAGGCTCGTAAGGGTCGCGATCGGGCCGCTCCAGCTCGGGAAGCTGGAGAAGGGAAGTTACCGCGCGCTGACATTTGACGAAAAGTTCGCACTGGATAATGCGATGCAGTTGAATTTGAGGCTGCGGCGCCCCGGCTCCAAGCTTCCTCTGTTGTAGACTCCAAATTCTCACTCTCCTTATGACCGACCTGACCTTTCTGACTGCGACCACGATGGCCGCACAAATTCGCGAGAAAAAATTGTCGCCAGTGGAATTGGCCGAAGCTCATCTGGCCAAAATTGACCGGCTCAATCCCAAGCTCAATGCATTTGTGCAAATCGATCCAGAACGCGTTCGACGCGAAGCTCGGGAAGCGGAATCCGCGATCGCCGGGGCCGGGGACTTGGGGCCGCTTCATGGTGTTCCGATCAGCATCAAAAGCTCGATTGATGTTGCCGGAATGAGAATCGAATCCGGAACGCGACTTCGTGCCGGTACCGTGGCCGCGAACGATGCGCCTCTGGTCCAGCGTTTGCGTAGGGCAGGGGCCATCATCCTCGGTGTCACGAATACTCCGGAGTTGCTGATGGCGTGGGAGACGGACAATCTTCTGTATGGCCGAACCAACAGCCCGTGGGATTTTGAGCGCACCCCGGGCGGTTCCAGCGGCGGGGAAGCGGCGGCGATTGCCGCGGGCATGTCGGCGGCAGGCGTTGGCAGCGATGGCGGTGGATCGATCCGTGTGCCGGCTCATTTCTGCGGCATCTGCGGGCTGAAGCCGACGCCTGGACGCATTCCTTCGACCAGGCACTTTCCCGCGTCCGGCGGCCCGTTTGCGCTCCTCGGCGTGGTCGGCCCCATGGCGCGAACGGTGGAGGACTTGAAACTTTTGTTTGAGGTGATGCAAGGTCCCGATGATGGAGATACCTGTGCCGCGCCCGTCCCGGTAACCTGGCCGGCCGATCACGAACTGGCCCAGCGCAAGATCGGCTATTTCGAGGACGACGGCCGCACCCCAGTTGCGCCAGAAATCCGCCGCGCGGTTCGGAGCGCGGCGGATGCGCTCGCGCGCGCGGGATTTCAGGTCGAGCCTTTTCGCCCCGAGGGCTTGGAGGAAGCGCGCGTGCTCTGGAAGCGATTCTTCGTGAAAGTCGGAGGCATGGTGATCGAGCCGATGTTTCGCGGCCGGGAACAAGACTGCAGCCCCACGTTGCGCCAGTTTCTGCAATGGTCAGCGGCAGAACCGGAATTGAGTGGCGACTTGCTGCTTGAGTCGTGGTTCCGTCGGGATTCGCTGCGCGCCGAAGTTCTCGCGCAAATGCGGGAGTACCCGATTTTGCTTTGTCCTCCGGCAGCCGTCACCGCTTTTCGTCACGGAGAAAGAAGTTGGACGATTGATGGCGAGAGCGTCCACTATCTGGACGCATGGAGTTATGCCGAGTGGTTCAACCTGCTCGGGAATCCTGCAGCAGTGGTTCCGGTGAGCCACTCGGATGACGGCTTACCTGTCGGCGTGCAGATTGTTGGCCGCCCATGGGAAGAGGAGTTCGTGTTGGCAGTCGCTGCGCAGGTGGAGAAGGGCTGCAACGGCGTGGAGAATTCCACCGCTCGCTCAGAGCACTGCGAATCCGGTTTGATTTCTGGCGGCGGGAACAGCTCATTCGCATCCCATCTGAGCTGCTAGTATTTTTGTGCTATTCCGCCTCCCGCTGACCTCTGTATAAGTTTATGGGCATTGGATTTCAGCGTTGTGGGCTGAAGTCTCAGCGGCTTGGACTCAGCGCATTTGGGGAATGTCAATCTCACACAAATCTGGTCAGATCTTGTCTTGGCTCGTCATTTTTCTGGCCGTCTCCGCCGGTTATCTCTACACGTTTCCCCAGCCGAACATCTTCTATGCGGTGATCGTTGCATTGCACGCGGCTGGAGGCGTGCTGGCAACAATCCTGATAATTGCGACGCTCTTTCGATTGCTCCGCAACGGGAGCGTAGCCGCTAAGGCAGGCTGGTCACTGATCGCGGCTGGAGCGTTGCTGGGCATTGTCCTAATTAAAACAGGAACGCCTCGCAGCGAGTGGAACAAGCTGTACTTCCACATCATTCTTTCACTCGCAGGACTTGGTCTGTTGGTGGCGGACTGGTGGGGCAGACGCCGCCGCTGGGAATCCGGGGCAGGATCGAAAATCGTGGCCGGAGTCGTCCGGGTGGTGCTCTGCCTGGGAGTGCTTGCCATCATCGGCTACGGCGCGCACTACGTTCGCCAGAGTTGGGAGTCGCGCAACCGAATACAGAATCCCGAGATGCCGCCCGAAAGCATGAATGGCGAGGGGGACGGGCCGCAAGGCGATTTCTTCCCCAGTTCGGCGCAGGTTTACGGCAAGCAAAAAATTCCCAGCAAGTTCTTCATGGAGTCCGATTCCTGCAAGCGCTGCCATGAAGATATTTACAACCAGTGGTTCAGTTCGGCCCACCATTTCTCTTCCTTCAACAACCAGTGGTACCGCAAATCGATCGAGTACATGCAGGACACCATCGGCACCAAGCCTTCCAAATGGTGCGGCGGATGTCACGATCCGGCGGTGTTGTATGCCGGCCTGATGGATACGCCCATCAAGCAGATCGTGCATCGGCCGGAATCGCAGGCCGGGCTGGGTTGCATGATGTGCCATTCCATCGCGCATGTGAAAAGCACCATGGGGCAGGGCGACTTTTACCTGGAATATCCCAAGCTTCATGAACTCGCGGCGACGAAGAATCCCGTCATGCGACGCCTGCATGATTTCCTGATCGACCTCAATCCCGAACCGCACCGGCGCGTTTTCCTCAAGCCGTTCATGCGCGATCAGACGCCGGAGTTCTGCTCCTCCTGCCACAAGGTACATCTTGATGTTCCGGTGAACGACTACCGCTGGCTGCGCGGATTCAATGAGTATGACAATTGGCAAGCCAGCGGAGTTTCAGGGGAAGGCGCGCGCTCGTTCTACTATCCGCCCAAGCCCGCCCAATGCGCCGACTGCCACATGCCGCTGGAATCCTCCAAGGACATGGGGAACATCAATGGGTTTGTGCACTCGCATCGCTTCCCGGGGGCGAATACCGCTGTGCCTACCGCCAACCAGGATGCGGCGCAGCTCAAGCTGACCGAGGATTTCCTGAAGAACGGCCAGATGAGCGTCGATATTTTCGCCTTGTCCCCTGCGCAAGCTCCGCTGAAGCCCGGCGCTGTCTCGCAATCAGACATGTCCACTACCTTTGCAGTGGGCGAGGAAGCCGAGAGCAAGGTTACAGGGGAGAGCGCAGGTGAAGTCGCGCCTATCACTGCTCCTCTGAATCGCGTGCAGCCTGCGTTGCGCCGGGGCGAAACGGTTCGAGTCGATGTGGTGGTGCGCACCAAGAAGGTCGGGCATTTTTTTCCTGGCGGCACAGTGGATGCCTACGATACATGGCTCGAGCTGAAGGGCACCGACGACAAAGGGCAGGTCATCTTCTGGAGCGGAATGGTCGAGGATAACGGCAAGGGCCCAGTGGAAAAAGGAGCGCATTTCTACCGCTCGCTGCAGATCGACGCGCACGGCAATCCCATTAACAAGCGGAACGCCTGGGCCACTCGCGCAGTGGTGTATGTTCGCTTGATCCCCCCGGGCGCCGCCGACACGGTGCACTACCGCGTGCACATCCCGGAAAATGCCGGCAACAAGATCACGTTCCATGCCCGCCTGTGCTATCGCAAGTTCACTTGGTATGGAACGCACGAAGCCTTCGCCGGCGTGCCTGATCCCAGCAAACCGAACGCCGTTGCTCCCGATTACGACGATCGTCCGACGCTCTTCACCGCATCGCTGAGCGGAGTTTCAGCGAAAGAAGAGAAAATTCCCGAACTGCCCATTGTTGCCCTCGCCGAAGACGAAGTTACGCTCGCCGTCGTGGCTCATGCCGCGCCCGCAGCCCAACCCAAGACGATCGCGAAGAAAGAAGAGTGGCAACGCTGGAACGACTATGGCATTGGCCTGTTCCTGCAGGGAGATTTGAAGGGCGCGGCTGCCGCTTTCCAGAAAATCACCGAGGCGGATCCGAGCAATCCCGATGGTTGGGTGAACATTGGCCGCTGCGCGGTGCAGGAAGGAGACATGGTGCGGGCGCGCACCGTTCTGGAGAAGGCGCTGCAACTCTCTCCCAAATCTTGCTCGCGCGAATTTCTTCTATGCCAAAGTACTCCGCTCTGACGGCAACTACGCAGACGCCGCCGCTCGATTGCGCGCGGTGCTCGAGCAATATCCGCGCGATCGCGTAGCGCTGAATGATCTGGGACGCATTCTGTTCCTGCAGCGCAAATATGAGGAAGCAGTGAAAGTTCTGCAAGGAGTGCTGGCCATTGATCCTGAAGATCTGCAGGCGCACTATAACCTCATGCTCTGCTACAACGGCCTGGGTCAGGAGAAGTTAGCCAAAGAGCACGAGGCCCGTTACTTGCGATTCAAAGCCGACGAGGCATCCCAGGCCATAACCGGCCCCTATCGTCAACTCCATCCCGAAGACAACAACGAGAGACAGCAGGTACATGAGCACGTGTCGGTGCCATTAGCGAACCATGTAGGGACAGCCGCCTCGGCTGTCCGGCCGGGCGAAGGCCGGTTAGCTTCTGCCGGAGCATCGAAATAGATGGGGAACTCCTTTACCACGGAGACACGGAGCCACGGAGAATTCGTGTTCACTAAAGTTTCTTCATGTCTCTGTCCCTCTGTGGTTCATCATGGTTTGCCTGCTTGGAAATGCTCACGCCCAAATTCATTTCCAGGACATCACCGCCCAAGCCGGCATTCACTTCACGCACAACAACGGTGCGTTCGGTAAGAAGTGGCTCCCCGAAACCATGGGTCCAGGCTGCGCCTTCATTGACTACGACAATGACGGTTATCCTGACATCCTGCTGGTCAACGGGACAGACTTCTCCGGACATGCGCACGCCGGCGCGACCACTCCCAAGCTTTATCACAATAATCACGACGGCACGTTCACCGATGTGACTCGCCGCGCTGGGCTGGCAACGTTCCATTTTCGGCTTTGGAGTTGCGATAGGTGACTACGACAACGATGGCTTCGATGACGTCTTCATTTCCGCGCTCGGCCAGAGCCATCTCTTTCACAACAACGGAAACGGAACCTTTACCGAGGTGACCAAGGCCGCCGGGATGTGGGGTCCGAATGAATTCTCTACCAGCGCTGCCTGGGTTGATTACGATCGCGACGGCAAACTTGATCTGGTAGTCGCGAATTATGTGCAATGGAGCGAACAAGGCGACCTCTATTGCACGGTGGACGGCGCGCACAAATCGTATTGCACTCCTGAATCCTACAAAGGCACTTCAGTTCGTCTGTGGCACAACCTGGGCAACGGCAAATTCGAGGATGCGACGCAGAAGGCAGGCTTGGGAGATCCAACGTCCAAGAGCCTGGGAATTGCAATTCTGGATTACAACGACGACGGCTGGCCCGATATCGTCATCGCCAACGACACGCAACCGAACAAGCTCTACGTAAATAAAAAGAACGGCACCTTCGAAGAACGCGGCGTGGCTGCCGGTATCGGCTTCAGCGAAGATGGTGTTGCCCGAGCCGGAATGGGGACTGACGCTGCCGACTACGACCGCAGCGGCCATGCCAGCCTGATGATCAGCAACTTCGCCAACCAGATGGTGTCGCTCTACCACAACGAGGGCAACGGTCTCTTCGTGGACGAAGCTCCTCAGTCAGAAGTGGGTCGCTCGACCCTGGTCACGCTGGGTTTCGGCTGCTTCTTTTTCGATTATGACAATGATGGCTGGCCCGACATTTTTGTGGCCGATGGACATATCGAGGATCAGATCGAGCGCGTGCAGAAGCGCGTCAGCTACGCTGAGCCGCCCCATCTTTTCCGCAATCTTGGTGCAGGAAAGTTTACGGAAGTCACAGCGCAGATGGGAAAGTCGTTCGGCGCACCCAAAGTGGCGCGGTCGGCGGCGTACGGCGACATTGATAATGATGGCTTCCCCGACATCCTGCTCACCACCAACTCCGGTCCCGCATATCTGTTCCGCAACGAAGGCGGGGTCAATCACAGCCTGCGCATCAAGTTGATTGGCACAAAATCCAATCGCGACGGGATCGGCGCAGTTGTACGCGTGACCTCCGGGGGCGATAAGCAGTGGAAGATGCTGCGGTCCGGATCGAGTTATCTGTCCCAGAGCGAATTGGTCCTGACGTTCGGACTGGCCGCCCAAACAAAAGCTGATGCCATAGAAATCCAATGGCCCAGCGGACAAATCGACAACCTCTCCAATGTAAATGCGGGACAAACCGTAACTGTGCAGGAAGGGAAGGGAATCATCGCGCAATCGGCCGTATTCGGCGCCGCGTGTTTCCGCAAAGCAGCAAGTGGCGCGAAATCACTAGCATTCTTGCGTTGCTGAATTCCCCTGTGTTCCTCCGCTGCCCTCTGTGGTTAAATCTTTACCCAGATGAATCTAAAAATTTCAGCCGGCCTGTCATTACTGCGCTCGTTGCCGCCTTCGGCCTCCTGATTCCACGCAAGTCAATCTGATTCCATCGAAGCCGCGCGCCTGAACAATCTCGGCTGCGCCTACATGAACCAGCAACTCTTCGAAAAGGGATTGAACGAGTTTCAGAAGGCGCTGCAGGCGGATCCGAAGTTTACGATTGCGCGCCTGAATGAGGGCGTAGCCTATTCGAATTTGCAGAAGGTCGATGAGGCCAAGGCCGCCCTCGATGACGCCCTGAAGCAGGATCCGAAAAATCCGAACGCGTGGTACAGCCTCGGCCTGCTGGCCAAGAACATGGGAGACGCGCAGGCTTCGATCGAGGATTTCAAACGCGTCACCGAAATCGATCCCGACGACGCCGATACCTGGTATTTCCTGGGGACGGCTTACGTGCAGGCCAAGCAGTTTCCGCAAGCGATCGACGCCTTCGAGCACGCGCTGAAAATCAATCCGCTGCACGCTTCGGCGGAATTCGGGTTGTCGCGCGCCTACCAGCAGTCCTCAGACGTCAACAACGCCCGCGAACACCTGAAGAAATTTCAGTACATCACGCAGAACAAGATCGGCGCGCCGATGAGCCTGGCCTACGGCGAGCAGGGGAAATACTCGCGCGCAGTAGAATCGCCGCAAGCTGTCCTGAAAGCCCCCGCTCAGATCAAAGTGCGGTTCGTGGATGTGACGAAGGAAGCCGGTTTGAGCTCCGGGTCTGCTCCCGATGCATCGGACAGTTTGGGTACAGGGGCTTGCTTCCTCGATTATGACAATGACGGGAAAATGGACCTCTTCCTGCCCGACAACGGCGTTCAAGGAATGTCGCTGTTCCACAATGTCGGTGGAGTCAAATTCGAAAATGTGACAGCCAAGGCCGGCCTCGATGCCAGTATTCACTGGATCGGCTGCACGGCGGGCGATTATGACAACGATGGTTTCAGCGATCTGGCAGTGACCTCAAAAGACGCTGTCATGTTGCTTCACAACGAGCAGAACGGCACGTTTAAGAACGTGGCTGCGTCTGCCGGTATTAAGGGTGCGTGCTGTCTGGCGGGCGTGACTTTTGTCGACTATGACCATGATGGAGATCTGGATCTGTACGTTGCCAGCCGTTCCGGGTCCCTCAGCCAGCATGAAACGGGAAATAGCCGCATGTGGCGCAATAACGGGGATGGGACGTTCACCGACGTTACAGAGGAAACAGGTTTAGGCGGGAATTCCGGCGCGAACAGTGCGATTGGGACAGACTATAACAATGATCGTGCAATCGATTTGTTTGTAGCCAGCAGCGCGCCAGAGATTCTGGAGAATCCACGCGAGGGAAAGTTTAAAGAACGCCGCCTGTGGCCGGATCCGGTGCGAAACAGCCCCACGGGAGTTTCAATTCTTGATTTTGATCATGAAGGGTGGATGGATTTCGCTTTGACCCATCCGGCCGAGCCGGGCCTTTACTCTGTGGCGCAACAACGCTGGAAAATCGTTTGGGGCGCGCAAAGCTTCCGGAAACCAACTGGGCCCGTGCATTCGGCGTCGCCGCTTTCGATTACGACAACGATGGCTGGGTTGACCTGGTCGCCGTCGGCGAGACGAAAGACGGCAAAGGCGAAATCCGCTTATTCCGCAACCTCGGCCCGGATGGATTCAAAGATGTCACAGCTGATGTCGGCCTCGACAAGATTCAGCTCAAGGAGCCCCGCGCGATCATCACCGGCGACTACGACAACGACGGCGCCACCGACTTGCTCATCACGCAGAATCACGGCCCCGCCGTGCTCCTGCGCAACGAAGGCGCGACCCAGAATCACTGGCTGAAGCTTTCGCTCAAAGGACTGAACGACAACAAGTCAGCGATCGGCACCAAAGTCGAAGTTTTCTCCGGCGGCAATCGGCAGAAGTTTGAAATCTACGGGTCGAATGGTTATCTCGGCCAGAACTCCACCGACATCGTCGTTGGCCTGGGCCAGTCGAAGAAGGCGGACATCGTCCGCATGCTGTGGCCCAGCGGCGTGCTGCAGGATGAAGTTGACGAAAATCAGGTTGCCGGCGACAAGCGTCACGAGCTTCTCGAGATCGACCGCCGCGGCAGTTCCTGCCCGACCTTGTTCGCCTGGAACGGCGAGCGCTACGAATTCGTGGCCGACATTCTAGGCGCCGCGGTCGTAGGCCACTGGGTCGCGCCCGGACCAGCGCGACATTCCGCGCCCCGTCGAGTACATCAAGATTCCGACAGGGCTGCTTCGACGAAAGGAAGCTCCCCACGTGCAAAAAACGGCGTGTCATCCTGAGCGAAGCGAAGGACCTATGCAGTCCGCCGCCAAATGCGAAGATCCTTCGCCGCAAAATGCCGCGACTCAGGATGACAAGGCAATGGCTGGCGCCCGGATCCTGACGTCTAGCGCGCGAGTCTTGTCGTTCCGCTTCATGGAACCGCTCGAAGAAGCCGTCTACCTCGACCGGGTGCGCCTACTCGCGGTGGATCATCCCGCAGGCGAAGACGTCTACCCCAACGAATATTTCGCGTCGAACCCGCCTTATCCGCAATTCAAAGTCGTTGTAAGCCGCAACGCGCAACCGCCGGCGGGCGCGTGGGACGAGCACGGCCACAATCTCTTACCCGATCTGCTGGCGCACAAGTTCGTCGGCGACTTTGCGATGACCCACTTCCAGGGCTTCGCTGAATCCCACTCTCTTACGCTTGATCTAGGAAAGCCGTACGATGGCGGCCCGCTCTGGCTGCTGATGCATGGCGAAATCGAATACTTCACCGCCAATAGCATGTATGCCGCCGCGCAAGCAAAGTTGGAGCCCATCGCGCCTTACGTGGAAGCTCTCGGCGCAGATGGAAAGTGGAAGCGGGTGATGGATGATATGGGTTTCCCCGCAGGCGGTCCGCGCACGATGACTGCCGATCTCAGCGGTAAGCTTCCTCTGGGCACCGAGAAGATTCGCATAACCACGAATCTCCAAATCTACTGGGACAATATCCTGATCGACCGGACTCCCCAGCAACGTGACAACACTCTCGAAAGCCGTCATTCCAACACTTTAGAAGGGCGTCATCCTGAGCGGAGCCGCTTTTCAGGCGAAGCGAAGGATCTCGCGAGTGCTGATGAATTCAGGTTGACCACTGTTCCGCTTGTCCATGCCGATCTCCAATTCCACGGCTACCCGTACAAGATCGAAGGCCTTCCGCCAGGCAATGTTCGATACGTCTACGAGAAGACCAGCGCGACCGGGCCCTATACGCGACCTCTCGGCACGTACACGCGTTATGGGGACGTGCTTCCGCTGCTGACCGCCGTCGATGACAAGCTGGCCGTGTTCGGTTCGGGCGACGAAGTCCGACTCGACTTCGATCCCTCAGATTTGCCGGCATTGCCGAAGGGCTGGGTGCGCGATTATTTCTTCGCTGCCAACGGCTACGAAAAAGATATGGACTTCTACGCCGCGGAAGGCGAACTACGTCGCGCCCCTGCCGTTCCTCAGCATGGGAGAATATCCGTACTCGCCGAAGAAGACTTTCCCGCTGGACGACGCACACCTGAAATACCTGCTCGAATACAACACGCGGCACATGTCAGGAAACGAGCAGCGGGGATACTGGTTTGACTATGGTTCCCAGCCTTAAGTTTCGGGTTTCCAGTTTCGGGTTTCGAGTGCTCGCTTCTCAAACCTGAAAGTCGAAACTGCCGAGCACGGAATCGTTTTAATATTGACATTTCCCGGCTCTCCATAATCCAATAGCCGTTCCCATGGAAACCCGCGCTGCCGCTCCTTCCGCCGGTACAACCGCCGTCCCACGCTTGCGCCGCACGCTGACGCTGTGGGACTTGATTCTTTACGGCATTATCGTGATTCAGCCCGTGGCGCCGATGTCGGTGTTTGGGGTGCTCAGCGATGCCGGCCACGGGCACGTTGTTACCACCCTCCTCATAGCGATGGTCGCCATGCTGTTCACGGCGTTCAGTTACGGCCGCATGGCGCGGGCCTACCCTAGTGCGGGCTCTGCGTTCACCTATGTCGGACAGGAGATTAATCCGGCGCTCGGTTACGTCACGGGTTGGAGCATGGTCATGGACTACATCCTCAACCCAATGATTTGCATTATCTGGTGTAGTCAACAAGCATTTGTTTTTGCACCGGGAATACCTTATTGGGGATGGGCCCTCATCTTTGGCGCGATTTTTACCTTTCTCAATCTGCAGGGCATTAAGACTTCGGCCCGAGTGAATACCTTACTAGCGGCGGGAATGGGCGCGGTGGTAGCAGTGTTCTTCATGGTTGCGGTTCGCTACATTGCAGGTCATCCACACGATGGCGCGTCGTTCTTTACTCGTCCGTTCTTCGATCCTCAACTGTGGAACACGAAAGCCGTTCTTGGCGCCACTTCTATTGCAGTGCTGAGTTATATCGGCTTTGACGGCATTTCCACGCTTTCAGAAGAAGCCGAGAATCCGCGTCGCAACATCCTTCTGGCGACAGTCATGACTTGCTTTGTCATCGGAATCCTTAGCGCGCTGGAGGTGTATGCGGCTCAGCTAGTGTGGCCTGCTTCCCAACCTTTTCCGAATAGCGATACTGCGTTCACTTTTGTCGCGGGTCGCGCGTGGAAGCCCATGTTCGCGATTCTCGGATTTACGTTACTCGTAGCAAACTTCGGATCGGGCATGGGGGCGCAGATCGGCGCCGCCCGGCTGCTCTACGGTATGGGACGCAGCAAGGCTCTGCCGCCGGCTTTCTTTGGCAAGGTCGATCCCAAGCGGCACGTCCCTCGCAATAACGTGCTGTTTGTCGGAGCCATTGCCCTATTTGGGGCGCTGTTGGTCAGCTTTGGGCTGTTCAGTTACGGATTGGGCGCCGAGATGCTCAACTTTGGCGCGCTCATCGCCTTCATGGGAGTCAATCTCGCGGCGTTTGTGCGGTACTACGTGCGCGAAGGCAAGCACAATGGACTGCCGCCGCTTCTGGTGACCGCGTTGGTGATCGCTCTCGTACTATGGCCGGGTTCCAACTGGACTTTACTCGCGGCCGCTGGAATAGGGCTGGCGATTGTAGCCATATGGACGCCGCCCCTCGCTGGATTCACAATCTGTTTCTTCCTCTGGAAGAATCTGAGTTGGAAAGCCTGGATCGTTGGCAGTATCTGGATGGCTGTGGGCATCGCTTTTGGAGCCTGGAAAACGCACGGGTTCCGTGGCGATCTGGTGAACTTCGATCTCCCGCCCGAGGAGGAATGAGCGAGACTTGAGTAATTCGGGCTGTGAATCCGCATGGATGCTCTCGACGCTTCTCAGGTTACCGAATTACCCATTCTCTTTCACTCCGCGTTCCAGCCCTTCACTTCCACGCCGGGCTTGGCTGCTCCCAGCTCGCTGGCGCGATAGGTTGCCGTGATCTCGCGCTTTTCGCCCGGTAGCAGTGAAATGTAGTTGTCTTCCCAGATGACGGGCAGAATCTCTTCTCCCTTGGGGCCCTTATCCAGTTTCAGTCGCACGAAAAACGCCAGACTTTTGCTGGGATTGTCCAGAGTCACATGCGTGATCGCATCCTCGCCCTTGCGCTCGGTGCGCTCGCTAACTTTCAGCTTTACCTTCGGCAATTCGGAGATCGAGGTGTAGTCAGCGTAGGAGGAAGTTGGCGTCATCCACCATGTGCTCTTTGCCCAGTCAAGAGTTTCGGGCTTCGTCGAGAGCCAATAGAAGTTCGAGCCGACCAGCTTCCCAGTCGAGTCTTGCAACCGCAGCACCAGGAAGTACGTATTGCTCAAGCCTGATACATCGGGCAGGGTGAAGATCTTCGCCGTGCTGTCGGCCGCGGCATCGACCGGATTGTCCTGCGTGAACTTCTCCGTCCCATCGAGGTTGTAGATTTTCGTGGTCAGCTTCAGTCCCTTCGCGTCTTCGTACTGGCTGCTGACGACCCAGATCGAATGGTCGTCATAGCCGTAGATCGGATGCAGGTCTTCCATCGCCCGCTTGGCGCCGAAATATCCGCCGCCCGGACGCAGGTAGTAGTCATACAAATGCCAGATCATCGAAGGCCACGCATTGTTCAGCATCCACTGAATCACGCCCGTTGCCTGATACTTGTTGCGGCTGTACGCCTCGTACATGGCGCGCACGCCTTCGTAAGTCTGCATCTGCGACTTGATGGCGAAGTCGTCCACGTTGTCCGACTTGCCATAGCGGTTCGCCAGAGCCTCACTGAAGACGTTGATAGTCTTGAACTCTCCGCCGCCCGCGTGATAGTTCCAAACGTCGTCGATGGGCCACATGTGATCTTTGCCAACCATCGCGCGAATACTTTCGACTGGCGGGACTGCAGGCCCCATGCTGGTTTCGGTATTGAATCCGTAAGCACCGCCGCAGCCACCAGGATTGCACAGCTTGCGCCCGGGCTGGCCCTCAGGCGTGTCCACCTGCCAGTAGCTGGGGGCGACGTATTCGTAGGGCCCGCTCATCTTTGCCCCGCTCTCGCCGGTCACGCTGGTCTTTTTTCCAGTAGCTGACGACACCACCGGATTCGGCCAGAACAGATCCTTTTCAATGTCGAGATACATCTGCTCCACATCCGGCGGCGGAGGATTGTCGCTTCCGTTCAGCCACATCACCAGGCTGGGATGACTGCGCAGCCGGTAGATCTGGTCGCGCAGCGACTGCTTGGCGATTTCGAAGTCTTCCGGCTTCCATCGCGGCCAGCGCTCCCAGAAATCGCAGCAGCACCATCCCGCCATCACCAGAATTCCCTGGCTGTCGGTGAGCTGATAAAACTCTTCCGTCTCCAGCTTGCCTTCCAGCCGCACCGTGTTCAGCCCCATATCTTTCACGTAACGGAATTCATCGTGCAAGCGCTGCGAGTTCTCGCGCAGCATCATGTCCGGCGTCCAGCCGCCACCGCGAATCAGTATGTTCTTGCCGTTGATGTGAAACGCGCGTCCGCCAACGGAGTTGAAATCCGATGTGACCTCGCGAATCCCAAACTGTGTGGTCGACTGATCACTCGCAGAGCCGTTTACGTCGAACTCCATTGCCAGCTTATAAAGATCCGGCTTGCCCATCTGCGCCGGCCACCACAGGCGGGGATTCGAAACCACCAGCTGGGAGAATTTATCCGGCGTAAAGGTCACATCCTTGGATTCGTTGGGCCCAAGCTCTACATCCTGGTCGAAGTCAATGTTCTCGATTCTGCCTTTGAGCTTCCCCTTCACCGGCTGATCGGTGCCGTTCTTGACCTGCGCCGTGACCGTCAACTGCGCGTTGTCGTTGGCGGGAGGATTCAGTTTCGATACCACCGTTGGATAGCGCAGCGCGACCGGGCCGCTGGTCGTCAGGTAGACCTCGCGCCACAGTCCCATATTTTTATCGGGCGGCGCCGGGTTCCAATCCACGAACGTGATTGCCAGATCGTGCTCGGTGGGAGCGAACACCTGAACGGCAAGCACGTTCTCCGCCCCAGGCTTTGCGTCTTTTGTGATGTTGAATTCGTAAGTTCGCCAGGCTCCGGCAACGTCGTCCGACTTGGCGATCTGCTTTCCGTTCAGCCAGATATTGGCGCGATAGTTGATACCGTTAAATTTCAGCCAGACAGTCTTGCCTTTGTAGGACGCCGGCACTGCGAACGTCTTCCGGTACCACCACGACACGGCATACGGACTGTCGGGTGCCATCGGGATATTTGAAAAATTGCCGCCAATGGGATAGTTCACCCCAGGCAAACTGCGCAGATTCATTCCAAAATAGGGATCGGGGAAGATTTTGTCTTTGACTTGCGCCGCGACCACGGTGGTCGGAACGGTCACTGCCATCCAACCTTTCGCGGAAAACTGCGGAGTGGAAATGACCTCAGGTTTGGCCTCGACCTTCGCCGAGGTCTGCAATGACCATCCTTCGCGCAGCACCAGCCTCGCTTCCGTAGGGTGTGTCGAGGCATGTGGAGCTGCCGCTTTTTCCTGAGCTACCAGGGCTGACACGAGGACGAATGGAATGACAAGGAAGAATGAAAGAACTGCCTGTCGCTTGCCTGAATTCATAGTGCTCCTGTGGACGCGTAACCAGCCATCCGGGACCGTTCGAAAATTTCCCGACCAGAATGGATAACACTTCTATTAATTCGTTTCAATAGCCGAATTCAGCTGGGAATCAGAGCGCCGTCGCTAGCGCTTTTAAACGACACGTGGTGTGGCTCCAGCAGAGCATGGGTCGCCCGCGCCCCGCGGCGGTTCGTTTATAATTGGACATTCGTCCCTGTATTCCTGGAGTGATAAAAACATGATTCGATTTCTGCAACAGTCTGGCCAGACGACCAAGTATGTCTTAGGAGGCCTCCTGCTGATCATCTGCGCGTCTATGGTGATCACCCTCATCCCCGGGGGATTGGGCGGAGAGGTCTTCGGCGGCACGCCCGGAAAGGGCATCGTGGCCAAGGTCAACGGCGAGGACATCACTGCCGACGAAGTGCGCCAGACCGCTCGCCAGATGCTGCAACAGCAGATGCCGCAGGGCAGCAGTGCGAACATGAGCATGCTGTTGCCGTTCTTTACCCAGCGGGCGGCCGAGCAACTGATTACCCGACAGGCATTGATCACCGAAGCCGGGCGAATGGGGCTCCGCAGCAGCCCGGAAGAAATCAAGAATGAGTTGCAGCATGGCCGCTATGCCGCCACTTTCTTTCCCGGAGGCACCTTCATCGGCCAGACCGAATACGAAGACATGCTGCAGCGCGCCAATCTGACGGCTGCCAAGTTCGAAGAAGCTGTCGGCAACGACATCCTTCTGACCAAGTTGCAGGCCTTGATTTCCGGCAGCGCCAACGTTAGCGATGCCGAAATCCACGAGCAATTCGTCAAGCAGAACACCAAAGTCAAATTCCAATATGCCGTGCTCAAGCAGGACGATATCAAGAAAGGCCTGCATCCTGGCAACGAGGAACTCAAGGCTTACTACGACAGTCACAAGGCCAGCTATGCCAACTCGATCCCCGAAAAGCGCCAGGTCAAGTACGCGGTGATCGACGTAAACAAGCTTGAGTCGAGCGTCCAGGTAACTCCCGACGATCTTCGCAAGTATTACGACGAACATCGCGATCAGTACCGCGTTCCCGAGCAGGCCAAAGTCAGTCACATCCTGATCAAGACGCCTCTCCCCGGGCCTAACGGCAAGGTGGACGAGAAGGGTGCCGCCGAAGCCCAGCGCCGCGCCGAAGACCTGCTCAAGCAGGTCAAGTCGGGCGCGAACTTTGAAGAACTCGCAAAGAAGTATTCCGAAGATCCCGGCAGCGCCAAGCAGGGTGGATCGCTGGGATGGATCGGCAGAGGCCAGACCGTGCCCGAGTTCGAAAAGGCTGCATTTTCTCTGCCTAAGGGACAAATCAGCGATTTGATCAAGAGCAGTTACGGCTTTCATATCATCCGCGTGGACGATAAGCAGGACGCCCACATGAAGTCGGTGGACGATGTGAAGAACGACATCGAACCGATCCTGAAGCACCAGAAGGCGCTGCAGGCGGCACAGAAGAAGGCGGACGACCTGCTCGCGCAGGCTCGCAAGCAGAGCCTCGATGCAGCGGCCGCTGCCCAAGGCGTGCCAGTGATTACCTCTGACTTCTTCTCCCGCAAAGATATGCTGCCCGGTCTTGGCCCGGCGCCCCAGTTCATGGACGCCGTGTTCACACAGCAAGAAAAATCCCCGCCCGACGAGGCTTCCTCTTCGCAGGGAATCGTCATCTATCAGTTGCTGGCAGTGAAACCCGCAGCAACCCCCAGCTTTGAGGAAATCAAGAGCCGCGTGGAAGATGAATTCAAGAATGAGCGTTCGAATGTGCTGCTCACGCAAAAAGCGCAGGAACTCTCTGATCGCGCCAAGGCCGAGCACGATCTGAAGCGCGCCGCCAAGGAACTCGGCGCCACCATGAAGACCAGCGATCTCGTTGCTCCCGAGGGCCAGGTTCCTGAGGTGGGCTCTATGTCGGGACAGGCGGCGGTGGCGTTCACCATGAAGCCCGGAGAAATTACCGGTCCTATCAACAATGGCAGCGACGCTTCGGTGCTTCAGATCCTCCAACTGGAGCAGCCTTCCGAGGCCGAATACACCGCAAAGAAAGATCAGATCCGCGACCAGTTGCTTCAGCAGAAGCAGCAGGAGCGCTTCGGACTATTCGTCAGCAACGTAGTCGACCAGATGACAAAGGCCGGCAAGATCCGCCGGAACGACGACGAACTCAAGGCGCTTAGCCGCAGCGGCAGCGAGCAAGGAATGTAAGCTGCTTCATGTCTTTTCCGCGTGCCGCTGGTATTCTGCTTCATCCCACTTCGCTGCCTTCGCATGGCGGAGTGGGAGATTTCGGCCCGGCGGCATATTCGTTCGTTGACTTCCTGGCCGCCGCGCGCCAGGGTATCTGGCAGGTGCTGCCGCTGGGGCCTCTCGGGTACGGCAACTCCCCGTACTCGGCCACTTCAGCCTTTGCGGGAAATCCCATCCTGATCAGTTTGGAACGCCTTGCGGATCAGGGCTGGATCGATCGCGCGCAAGTTGCGCGTCTGGATGCTGCCTCTGGCCCCGTCGACTACGATCGCGTGTTTCACCAGAAGATGCCTCTGTTGTTCGAAGCGGCAAGAAACTTTCTGAAATCCGCTTCCGGCGATTCTTTGCGGCGCTTCGAATCGTTCTGTTCAGAAAATTCCTGGTGGCTCGATGACTTCGTTCTTTTCGACGCGCTGCGAGCGAAGCACAAGCTAGCCTGCTGGAATCAGTGGCCGCACGAGTTGGCGCATCGGGAGCTCTTCGGCTTTGGCCCAGGCTCGTAAGGAATTGGCCGACGACCTGAGGATACGCCGCGCCCTGCAGTTTGCGTTCTACCAGCAATGGGGCGATCTTCGGCGTTACTGCCGCGAACGGAACATTCGTATTGTCGGGGACGTTGCCATCTTCGTGAACCACGACAGCGCCGATGTCTGGGTGCATCGCGAGTTGTTTCGCCTGAACGGCAATCTGGATCCAGAAGTTGTGGCCGGCGTTCCCCCGGACTTTTTCAGCAAGACGGGACAACGCTGGGGTAATCCCCTGTATCGCTGGGACGTGATGAAAGAGCGCGGCTACCAGTGGTGGATTCAGCGCCTGCGCTGGGCCACGCACCATTGCGACTACATCCGCCTCGATCATTTTCGCGGCTTCGACCAGTTCTGGGAAATTCCCGCGGGCGATCCTACCGCTGTAAACGGCCGCTGGGTCGATGGCCCTCGCGACGACCTCTTTCTGAAGCTGCGCGAAGCTTTGGGCGGGTTGCCGTTCTTCGCCGAGGATCTTGGTTTCATTACACCCGAGGTGCATGCGTTACGGGATCGGCTGCAAATGCCCGGCATGGCTGTCCTGCAATTCGGGTTCGGCGATGAAGGCGCGCACATGTACCTGCCGCACCGTGCCGCAGGAAAAATCATGTACACGGGCACGCATGACAACGACACCGTCGTGGGATGGTGGAATTCCGGCGCCGCGGATCACGAGCGCCGCAATGCCGAATGCTACGTCGGCCGCAGCGATGACGGCATCCATTGGGCGTTCATCCGCGCGGCCATCTGTTCACCCGCGAGTTTAAGCATCGTCCCGCTGCAAGATGTTTTCGGTCTGGGCAGCGATGCCCGCATGAACACTCCCAGTTTGGACAACGGAAACTGGCGCTGGCGATTCGAGCAACCGCAATTGAAGAATGAATTCGCCGCGAAATTGGCGCGCCTTGTCGAACTCAGTGACCGCATCCCCAAAGAGTAGACACTTTCCTGTCCAGTCCTGTTTAGCGCCGGCAACTTACTTCACCGGTCGCAAGCGAGTAGTTGCGGAAGGCAATCGACAACTTTCATCGCTGTCCTTCAACGCCGATTGGAGTTCGCGGCCCAAGACCCCGAGTTCTTCGGGGCCCAACAACTGCTGCATGCGCTCGAAGAGCTGGCGCTCCTCGGTTCGGATATGCGCGGAGAGGCTCCGCGAGAGAACCAAAGTCTCGTCTGAAGACAGGCCGCCCTCTAGCGCCTTGGCGAACATCGTACGCAGGCCGTTGTGCTCAGAAATCAACTGCTTCACGAGTGCCTTCAACTCCTCAAACTTTTCCGTCGCAGGAAAAACAATCTGCTCCTCGGCGGCGAAGTGAACGGAGATCTCGCTCTGAAACAGGTGTGCAATCTCCGTTTCCCACGCGCCAAGATCGTTGTCCGGAATGGGCGAGGCGCGCTCGATTCGTACGCACAACGCCAGCGCATGCTGATGCTGGTGCGACAGCGGAATCAGGCTCTTGTCGCGCAGCATGGTGCTAGGCCCTCGCGTTCTCCAGCCTGGCTTCGGCCTTCACCCCTTCTTCCGGGGTGAACTGGGCGGCGGGACGCACCGTCAGCCAATCCGTGCGGACGCGCTCCCATTCTTGGATCAGCATGTGGTTGGCTTCGAAGAGGCTGCGGATGCGATAGCGCTCCCATCCCGCAATCTCTTCCAGAATCGGCGCCAATACGGCCAGCGCGCTGGTGCTCAAAACCGTCCGTTTGGCGACCTGGGAAACATTCGGCGCCTCGGAGACCGCGATGGTCAGCCCGTCCCGCGCGTTAATGTGCAACATGACATGGATATCGGAACTGCCGTCTCCGGTGTACACGACGTGATCGGGCCCGGCCACCTTCTCGACCAATAATTTGTCGAGCACTGCGACTTTTCCATATCCCGCCGTAGCGCGAATGATCGTATCAATCTCGCCCGAAGGCTTGTAGCGAAATTCCGTGCCGTAAATGTGATCCGGAGGAACAATGTCCTCCAGCGCCGAGCGCACGATTTCCACCGGCGCTGCAGACAACACATAAAAATCAAACTGATGTCCGTCAATGCCAGTATCAAGCAACTGGTACAAGAGCTTAATGTCGCTTTTCAAGCGGATGCGCTTGCCGACTTCGCGCAGGTGCTCTTTCCGAACTTTCTCTCGGAACTCAGGATCGTGAAGCAGCAAGTAAGCTAATTCTGCACCCTGCTGCACCAAGTTGATTTTCGCCATCCCCTTGGACTTGCGAGCGAACTCCTCCGTCGGAATGCCGACCAGTTCGGACAGTACATATCCGGAATCGTTAAAGGTGAGCGTCTGATCGAAGTCGCTCGCGAAAATATATTTTTTCAGAATGTCTGCCATGCGATATTCGATTCACGCGTGCTGGCAACGCGCCATAAAAAGATTTGATTGCGGCCATGGTGCGCGTAAGTTCCTGATTATAGGCCCACTGCGGGCTGCCGAATCACTCACGCGCGCAAGAGTTCTTCGCCCTGCAATTTTGTGTGTAGCTTGGGAGATCAACCAGCATGAACTCGCACCTGAATTCTGAACATTTTTATGTAATCACAGGCGGCCCCGGTTCGGGAAAGACTTCACTCATCGATGCCCTAGCAGCCAGAGGATATCAGCGCTCATTTGAAGCCGGACGTGCGCTCATACAGCAGCAGGTTGCGGTCGCAGGCCGCGCCCTGCCCTGGGCGGACCGTTTGCTGTTCTCAGAGTTGATGCTCAGTTGGGAAATTCGCTCTTATCAGATGGCTGAGAAAATTCCTGGTCTGGTATTTTTTGATCGTGGCGTGCCCGATGTAGAGGGATACCTCAGGCTGCTGAAAGGTTCCGGTCCCTGAGCACATACGAAAGGCAGCCGAGATCTTCCGTTACAACCGCCGCGTCTTCCTTGCACCGCCGTGGCCAGAAATCTATACCCAAGACCTGGAACGCAAGCAGGATTCCGATGAGGCGGTCTGGACTTATGAGGCCTTACGCGACTCCTACCTCGATCAGGCTACGAAATTCACGAACTTCCGCGCGAAACTGTGACAGAACGTGTCCGCTTTGTCCTTGCAGTAACGCGCCCAGCCGCCATGCAAGAATCTCGATCGCTACCTGATAGGTGACACGATTGATGCAGATCTGGCGGGTCAGTTTTGTCGCGGCACGCCTGGTTCCTTGCGCTTCTCTTCCGTCTCCACCGAATACAGCATGTAGTGGTCGAAGCTATGGCGGCGATAATAATGGTGCTTCCGAAAATCGAAATAGATATCCGCGCTCTTGGGCAGCCACAGCGTCGTATTCCGGTTGGCAAATGGTACCGGGCCATATTCCACAATCTGATGCTCGCTCAGAAGTTGGATTTCGGGCATCGGCCGGACCATCTCGGCCTCGATGCGCGCGATCTGAAACCTATCAGCGGTGATCCACGCTCTTCCTTTCAGCGGTACCGGCTGCACTCGATTCCCTAGTTTGTAGGCGTGCATGTGATTCGGGCGATCCTCGCGCTGCTGAAAGCGCACCAACCACGTTGCCTGCCCATGCCATTCGCCCAGCCCTTCACAGGTCATCGCAAACTCGTCGCGGCGATCAGGGTGAAACACCAGCGCCAATGCCGCAAATCCCTGGCTGGCGATCTGATCGGGATAGCCTTGGAGGCTCATCTTCTCCGCACGGTATTCATCAACATTCAAAACTCCGGGCTGCGGCTCCGAGATGGACGCCACATAGTTGTATTTGCGCGTCTCCGAACGAACAGGGATGCCGTAGCTGTCGAGCGTTTGATGAAAGAGGTCTTCGACCGCGGCAAAACGCTCCACGTCATGCACCAGTTCCTGCACGCGTTTGCCGGATTCGTCAATCACCTTAGCGGAAGGGCAGACGACCCCGGGCGCGATGGAAACCTTGATTTCATCGATGCCGGGCGGCTGCCATGGCTTGATCGACAGAACCTCAGTCGGCAGTGCCGCAAGAGGGTCGACACCCGAAATGTGGACAGCCGGAATAGACGGTGTGTTCGCCGATGCAATCAGAGTATGTTCCTGGATCTGTGCGATCAGGCTCCGCACTTGGGCCACCATCGGGCTACGAGGCGTGCTTTCCAGGAATGTGTTCAGAGCCTGTACTGCTTCCCGATCGCGACCGAGGCCAGCCAGCGATTCTCCACGAATCAGCTGTGTGGAATTGGCAGCGGCTTGCCCTTTCCTGATCGCGAGCTCGGATTCCTCCAAAGCCTTGTCGTAGGTCTTCTGATGTAGATAGGCGGTTGCGAGCAAACTATGCGGGAGCCAAGGGTCGGCATCCACCATCAACGCCTGCTCCAGCACCGATCGTGCGGCCGCATAATCCTCGCGCTCAAGTTGGGTTCGCCCCAGAAGCGTGAGCGCTTGGCCGTTGCGCGGATTTAGAGTCGCGGCCGTGCTCAAGTAGCTGGCAGCCTTCGGCAAATCCTTCTTCTGGTAGTACAAATATCCGAGAAGAAAATTCAGCTCCGCGCTGGTGGGGGCTAGCTTGTACGCCTCTTCTAATTTCTTCTCCGCTTTCGCGAGCTTTTGCGACTTGAGCAGCGCAATTGCATGTTTGGTTTCTTTACGCGCCTTGGGAGAGATGATCGCTTCCGCCACATCGAGATTCAGCGCTGCCGGATCTCGCTGCAGCACGATATCGACTTCCAGGGGGCGGTTTGAATCCATGACCTGGAGATCCTGATGCGCGGTGAGATAACCTACCGCACTCACGTCAAGTCCATAACTGCCCAGGCGAACATTGGTCAAGAATCCCTTGGCGTTATCTTCTGTCGTTGTCCAGGTCGTCGAATGATCCGAGGCATTGACGAGAGTCACCACGGCCTGACGATCGAGCAGAGAAGTATTCCGCTGGGCGAAAACGTGGAAAATGAGAACGGCGGTGCCCGCTTCGGTGCGATAGGAGGTGATCGTCTCAGCGACGCGGCCGGGCTCAGCGGTTGGATCGATTTGCCTCTGAGCAACCGCAGCGCCAACCAGCCAACATGCTAGAAAGACAGCGGCGCAAAGATGCGCGGAGCGGTTCGTCATCCTGCTTTGCGACATAACGAAGTTCCGTGGAGAGCAGTTTGGCACAGGGCCAGCAGGCGGTCAATCGAAGGTCAGCAGCGGGTAGACCAGTGTTCGATGTTACGTTTCGCCGCCTTGCAACGCCTTCTCGACGGCAGGCGGTTTCTCCACGGTCTTGCCTGCACCCTCGCTTTCTTCCACGTTTTTGACAATGTACTGTACGATCAGCGATATGCGACGATTGGCAGGGTCGAGTGGAGCTTCCGGTTTGCGCAAATGTTGATCGGCGAAGCCGCGCACCTGGGTAATCTGGTCAGTGCGAATGCCGCTACCTTGCATCACCCGCCGCGCCGTATTGGCGCGGTCGGCCGAGAGCTCCCAATTGCTATATGTGGCCGAAGGGGCGTAGGGCTGAGAATCCGTGTGTCCCTCAATTGATAGCTTGTTGGGCAGAGCGCCTAACTCTTGCGCCAACGTGACGAGCAGTTGCTCGCCGTCGGGTTTGAGTTTCGTACTTCCAGTATCAAAAAATGTTCCGCTGGCAGATTCGGAAAGCTCAATCCGCAATCCCTCACTCGTGACGGTCATTTCGATGTGGTTCTTAAGATTTTCGAAATCCGTCATCTGCTGGTGCGTACAGTCGAGAGCTGCCTCTGGACTAGTGATGTTGTCGGGCGCTGGAGCGATGATCAATTCCTTCTTCTTGTGGATGGACATCGAGAAGAAGGACTCGAGGCTCTAAGAGCCCGAATTCGGCGGATGCTTGCAGCAGAAGGGATCGAGTGGTGGGGAGAGCGAAGATCGTTGCCCGTGCTGATTGTAGCAACGACGGCAGAGTCTGGAGACAGCGTCCAATCCCTTGTGCAGCGTCTGCACAAGTTATTACCCGGTGGATCGGGCTGTGTGCCGGGCAATGCTGCATCGCGCTCTGCAACTGCTCTTTGAGCTTCGGCATGTTGTCGCGGGTCAGCGTGAAGTTTTCTCCCGCTCCCATCATGTTGGAGCCGACTTTTTTTGACGTGCCGGGTGGGATCCTTAAAGTATCCGCCAACCGCTTCTTGAACTTGTTTGCTGCTGTTCATCAGCCATAGAACGATAAAAAGCGCCATCATCGCGGTCACGAAATCGGCGTAAGCGACTTTCCAGGCACCTCCGTGGTGGCCTCCGTGTCCTGCGGCTTTCTTGAGGATGATGACCGGGCGTTTATTTTCCATGACTGTGGCCAACAAAGATTAAGAAGCCGTTGCCGCCGCTGCCGCTGCGGCGCGGCATGCCTGTTCCAATTCTTTGAATGAAGGACGCACATGACCGGGCACGGCCCGCCGAGCCACCTCTACTGCCATGATCGGTGCGGTTCCTTTCAGGAAAGAAACCATCAGCACTCGCATGACGTAGAGAAATGCGTGCTCTTCTTCGGCTGCCTTGCTCATGTTTGCGGCCAGAGGCCCCACGAGGCCATGAGCCGAAGCAGAGAAGATGCTGCCTCCATCCCCAGGTTCGCCCGGAAATGCGCTAGGCCCTGAACCTTTACCAGGAAAACCCAGCGGGAATAGTTGCCCGGAGACAAGGACGCCAATTTCGCTTGCAAGTGCGCTTGCATCATGGCGCGGCTAGCCACTCCGGTAACATGGTCCTCGTAATCAGGGCTGCTGGCGTTCCCCTCACCCCTTTCCCGGCTAATTCCGGCTTGCAACTCCTCAAAAGTTGAGAGTGCGCCAATGATGGAACGATGCTGGTTGTAAACCGGCACCGCTCGGATTCGCACCGGGACTTCATGCCCGTCCTTGTGTCGAAGAAAGCCGGTGGAATCCACTGCCTGCGATGTTTTCATGGCACACGCCACAGGGCAGTGCTCATCACAGAATTCGCATCCTGGCTGGTCACAATGAAGCAGGGGTTCCGCGATGCAGGAATGCCCCAGGACCTCATGCCGCAGATGGCCGGTCACCCGTTCCGCTCCGCTGCTCCAGAAAACGATTCTTTTCTGCAGGTCCACCACGCATAAGGCGACCGGCACATTCTCGAGCATGTCGCGGCAGAGTTCAGCGTCCTCAAATGCAGCCATTTGCCTGAGCGCGAATCGAACGCACCTGTGACTTTCATCGGCAGACACAGGAAAGACTTAATCCCCAGCAGCGCGGAGCCGGTGGCGCACACCAAAAGAAAAGCACATTTCATGAGATATAGGGTGCCACTCTCGTGCAAGTCATGGCCGGGTTGGGCTATAGCCAGAAATCTGCAACAGTTCTATTTTCGTTACTGACAGTTCTTGGGGGAGGGCTGCCCGAGCGCCCTGGATTTAAAAATCCAGGGCGCTCGTCATTTGTGACAAGATTTTGCTTTTAAGGCAACAAGCGCGTCGGGTGAATCCCCGCAAAAGGCGAGGTACTGTTGAGGATTCAGTTCGTCGAAATCGTGAAGTTAACAGTGATCTTCGCTTGCGTCTCCACCGGCTCCCCGCCGATGTAGTGCGGCTTGAAATGCCACTGTCGTACCGCTTCCTGTGCGGCTCCGGCCAGAATCGGCGGGCCGCTTAACAGTCGTAGCTCCTGGATCAGTCCGTCGCGACCGATCACCGCCAGCATGATCACTGACCCTTGAACTTTCATCTGCCGCGCCAACGTGGGATACCCCGGCTTAACCGAATGCGTCACCAGATCGGCGGCATTGGCCGATACCTCAACCCGCTCCGCAGCTTTGACCACCTGCGCCGGCTCCTCCGGTTCAATAGCCGCCGGAGCGCTAGTCCTCGCTCTCGATGGCGCTGCTCCCCGCTGTAAATCAACCTTCACCGAGTTGTTTGCCGGGCGGAGGTTGCGATGAGAATCTCCAGCAACCACCTCAACATCGAGCGGTGGCAGAACCGTTCTCACAGTCGTGACGGCCGGACCTGGCTCCTGTACGATCTGCGGCTCTGTGCCTGCACGGTGATGCGTTTTCGTCTTGCGCACGGTGTGCGCCTCATTCGGGGGCGCAGTGCTCGTCGAAGCTGCCGCGGCAGGGGACACCGGTTCCGGCTGTTCTTGAACCAGTTGCTGGTCAGGAAACCAGAAATCGCGATCATGGTAAAGGACAGCGACCAGCGCGATCACCAGCAGGATGAAAGCGGCCACCATCAGGCGCTGCTGTTTAATGGCATTCGCCTTGAGCGAAGGGCTTTGCAACAGACGAGGAACCGGGGAGATCTGCTGAGCGGTCGGGCATAACGATCCAGACTGAAGGCCTGGAAACCTAAAGATTATCGCCTCATCCAGCGTAAAAAACCAGTAGAAACCCGTGCCTCGGCACTTCCGGCACATTGCTTCGTAGGCCACAGAGTCGTGATATGGTGGCGTAACTTTCTGGGGGGCTCTGAATCAGATAAGCGACGAATACCCCAGAAACCCATCATGGAACCTGAAACCAGGAAATCCGTCGCAAGCGAAGACGGAACTGAGACTCCCGCCGCGAACGAAGCGGCCGGGGAACGGGCTGACTCGTCTTCTTTGCCGCTCAAACGGCGGCAAGTCGTACGGAGTGTTGACGCGGCTAAGTTTTCCCAAATATCGCGCCGCGAACTGCTGAAAGTTGCTCCAGTTCTGGCACTGGGGATTTTTGCCGTCCCCAAGGTACAGCAAGCTCTGCTGAAAAAGGGATTGGGATTCAGTGACTGGGCCTCGGCACAATTGTTTCGGCGCGGACATCCCGCTCCCACCTTCGCCGACGCAGACCTCACGCCGTTCGAGCAATTTCCCATCAATGACTACGACGTGGATGATCCTGGCGTCAATTTGGAGAGTTGGACTCTCACGCTGAGTGGTGCCCTGCAAAAGCCCGGCGAATACCGACTCGAACAGATTCAATCGCTGCCCAAGTTCCGGCAGAATACGCGCCATGTCTGCGTCGAAGGCTGGGACGTGATTGGCAGATTTGGCGGCGCGCGTCTTTCGGACTTTTTGAACATGATTGGCGCGGATACTTCCGCGCGCTACATCACAGTTGCTTGCGCAGACGATTATTACGAGTCTCTGGACATGACGACTGCCCTGCATCCGCAGACGCTCCTGTGTTACGAGATGTACGATCGTCCGCTGACCCGTGAGCACGGTGCGCCTTTGCGCCTGAGTGTTCCAACCAAGATCGGCTACAAGCAGGCGAAATATCTGACGTATCTGAAGGTCACCAATGTTCTGGATGGAAGAGTTGGCTACTGGGAGGACCAGGGATATTCGTCCTTCTACGGCCTCTAGCAATTTTTGAGTTTGAATGATTATGAGCGGCACAACTCTCGAGATTATCCGGACCAAAGGCGTGGGCCGCGCCGCCTATGAGCATCCGTTAATCGTGCGCTGCTGCCATTGGATCAACGCCGTGTCGCTCTTTGTACTGGTCGGCAGCGGATTGCAGATCTTTCGTGCGTTCCCCAGTTTTGGCGCGAAAATCCCGCAGAAGGATCTACTCCACTGGCCCAAAGCCTTTGCCATCGGAGGATGGCTGGGCGGTGCTTTGCAGTGGCACCTGACGTTCATGTGGATTTACTTGGGGAGCGGACTGGTTTATGTCGCATACCAGATCTTCAGCGGAAATTACCCCCAGGTTTTGTTCACGCACCGCGACATTCCCGGCGTCTGGCCGATGGTGAAGCACTACTTCTTCCGGGGCGAGAAACCGCCCGTAACCGAGCCTTACAATGCGCTGCAGAAACACGCGTACACGACGGCCATCGCACTGGGAGTGCTCTCAGTCCTGACCGGCTTGGCGATCTGGAAGCCGGTGCAATTTTCGTGGTTGGCATGGTTGATGGGGGGATTTCACTGGGCGCGCTTGTGGCACTTCCTCGTGATGTGGGCCATGCTGGCGTTTGTGTTTGGTCATTTGATCATGGTGGTTCTGCACGGCTGGAACAACTTCGTCTCTATGTTGACGGGATGGAAGAAGGACCCAGAGTACTGACACGGCGGGAGAGATGGCCGAAGCCAATGTCGTCCTGAACAACTCGGTGCCGGCGGGGACCAGCCATGAACTGGAACTCATCGACCGGGTGCAGCGTGGGGAGAACCAATTGTTCTATGAATTGGTCCGTCCCTACGAGCGGCGCGTCTTTGCCGCCGCCATGGCCATCCTGCGCAATGAAAGCGACGCCGAAGATGTGGCGCAAGAGGCCATGTTGAAGGCGCTGCGCGCCATTCGACAGTTCCGGGCAGACGCGCGTTTCAGCACCTGGCTCATTCAGATCACGGTCAATGAGGCCCTCATGCGGCGGCGAAAAGAACGAAACGAAGTCATGGAAGCCATCGACGATCGTCGCGACGAGGAAGGCGAATATGCACCCCGGGATTTTGCCGACTGGCGCGAGATTCCGTCCGAGGCTCTGGAACGCAAAGAGGTTCGCCAGCGTCTCGCCCAGGCTTTGGCTTCCCTCGATCGAAAGTATCGGGAAGTTTTTGTACTCAGGGACATGGAGCAACTGAACATTCAGGAAACCGCCGACGCGCTGGGCATCTCGATCGCCTCCGTAAAGACGCGCCTGTTGCGCGCGCGTCTCATGCTGCGCGACCTGCTGGCCGCGGGTTGGGAGCAGGGCTGGTTCAGTCGCCTGCCGTTCGAGAAGGGAACCAAGCCATGGTGAACGACAACATCGTGAACTGCGAGCACGTGTGGCGCGAAATTTCGAACTATCTCGAAGCTGACATCGAGGCCGGCTTCCGCTCGCGTATGGACGAGCATTTCCAGACGTGCTCGGCTTGCAGGTCGCTGCTCGAGGGCACGCGCAACGTGGTTCAGCTTTACAGCGACGAGCGCATGATCGAAGTGCCCTCGGGATTCGGGTCGAGGCTGCAACACAGGCTGGCTCAGAGCCGCCGAACTCCAGCCAGAAGCTGGTCTCCATGGTCGGCGTGGCTGGTGCCCGTCGCCGCGCTGCTGCTGATTACCGGAGGAGTCCGCATCGCGAGTTCACGAACTGTGCCGCAGCCCTTGCTGTCAGCGCACGCACAGCCCGCGCGCGACATTCCACCCGACATGGTCGTGGTCGTCTCTGCGGACGCCAAAGAGTTTCATGTTCCCGGCTGCGAGTTCATTCACAACAAAGACAGGGAAAGAACCCTGACCGCTAAAGAAGCCGTAGAGCAGGGATATGTGCCCTGCGTGCGGTGCATGCGGAAGTATCTGCAGACTGCGAGCGCGGGCCGGACGTCGCTCGAAATGGAAGCAACTTCGCAAGCAGACATCGCCGGCCCCAAACAGGATGGGGGAGAGTAACGCGAAATCACGCGGAACTCGCATGGCATAAATTAGAAAGGCCCCGCCCGGTGCGGCCAAATCGCCGATCGGACGGGGCACGCTCGTCGCCGCCTAGTTCTTCTTCATTTCATCTTTCTTCATGTCGTCGTGCTTCATGTTGTCCTGCATGCTGTCGTGCTTCATGCTGTCCTTCTTCATCTGATCTTTTTTTGCCCCCTTCTTGCTCTTCTTGTCGCTCTTCATCTGGTCTTTGTTCATCGTCTTGGGTTGAGCGTCGTTCTTCATCGATTCATCCTGTTTCATCTGATCCTGGGCAAAGGCCGTCATCGACATTGCCAGGGCACACGCCAGCGCCAGACTGCTCAAAAGCTTCTTCATAAATTCTCCTCGGTGAAATTGATGTGCGGCAGGTTTCTACCTGCGGGCCAACATGGGATGAACAACCCGGAGCAAAGTTACAACCGACGGACGCCCGCGGACCGGGAGTGGGTGTTTCGAGCTAGCAGGCTAGCTGGTCGCGCGTCAGTTTCAGCCCGTTCAAGTTTCCCAGGGCCGTTACCGCAACCGATTCAGTTTTGAAGAATTCATTGGCCAGCTTCGTCAGGTCTTCTGCGGTCACGGCTTCAATGCGCGCGATCAGTTCATCCAGCTCATAGAACCGGTCGAAATACATCTCCTGCCGCGCCAGGTTCGACATGCGCGAGGTGCTGGATTCCAGCGACAGCATCAGGCTGCCTTTCAATTGCGCCTTGGAGCGTTTCAGTTCTTCGTCCGGGCACCGGTTCGCTCTTCAACTTGCGAAACTCGCTCACTACCGATTGCACGACCTTCGAAGCCGAAGCCAGCGACGTTCCCGCATACACCGCCAGGCATCCGGTATCGCGATAGGGATTGAGATCGCTGTAAATGGAGTACGCCAGCCCCTGGCGCTCGCGAATATTCTGGAATAGCCGGGAACTCATTCCTCCGCCCAGCACGGTATTGAGAATGTATCCCGCGTGCCGCTTCTCGTGGGCGATCGGATGTGCCGGCACTCCGATGCACAATTGCACCTGCTCCAACGCCTTTTTGTTGCGCAGGGTGATACGCGAGATGATTTTCGGTGCCGACGAGTGGAAGCCGTTGCTCATCGGCTTCATATGCTCGAACTTCCCGGTGACCAGCTCCACGAAGCGATCGTGATCCAGATTTCCTGCCGCTGAGACGATGATGTTGCTGGGCGCGAACCGGTGCGTGTAGGCATCGACCACCGAATCGCGCTCGAACCGCTTTACCGTCTCTTTCGTTCCCAGGATCGGCTTGCCCAGCGGATGATCCTTCCAGAAGTTCTGGGTGAAGATCTCATGCACGAGGTAATCGGGGTTGTCCTCGTCCATCTTGATCTCTTCCATGATGACCCCGCGTTCCCGCGCAATATCGCTCGCGTCAAAGACGGGGTTCAGAACAAGATCGCTCAGAATGTCCAATGCGGTCGGCACATGCTCATCGAGCACCTTCACGTTGAAACAAATGCATTCCTTGGCCGTGAAAGCGTCCATGTTGCCGCCAATGGAGTCGACCTGCCGGGCAATTTCTTCGGCTGTGCGGTTCTTGGTCCCCTTAAAAACCATGTGCTCGATGAAGTGCGAGATCCCGTTCCATTGGGCATCTTCGTCCCGCGAACCTGTTTGCAGCCATACTCCGATCGATGCCGAGCGGATGTGCTGCATCTGTTCCGTAATGATGGTCAGCCCATTGGGCAATTTTTGGCGACGAATGTTACGCGTTTCCTGAACCATGATTGCGGATCCTGCCATCCAACGGACTGGGTAAACTCCGGGTGAACCTGCGGCGGAGGGCCTGATCTATTCTGACATAGCGCGAGAAGGCGTGCGAGAATAGTTAATTGTTGTAGAATCAAAGACTTGCAAGTTGATGCACACGTATTGCGACGGCTTGCCCGGAGGTCCTCATCGGACCGCCAGCCGTCCTCTGAGAAGTTGCTGCCATGAACCCAGTCCCACAAAACACGCTGCTCGGAATGGATCGAGCTGACCTGCTTTCGCTCATGGGCAGCTTGGGAGAGCCGGCGTACCGTGCCAACCAGATTCTGGATGCGGTTTATCGGCAGAGGCTTGACTCGACCGACAAAATCTCCACTATGCCCCAGCAACTGAGGGCGAAACTGGTGGAAGCTAATGTTGTGGTGGGGCTGCCTCGGATTGAACAGCGTTTCCTATCCCAAGACGGCACAGTACGCTATCTGATCGGATTTCCCGACGGCCAGAGCGTTGAGACCGTCTGGATGCCGGAAGGGGACGGGGGAGAAGCGGATGAAGCGCTCGAAACCATCAATCCCGCGGAAAGCAATGCTCGCGGGTGGACCCGGGCCACGATCTGCGTCTCCAGCCAGGTGGGGTGTGCCGTTGACTGCCAGTTTTGCCTGACTGCTCTGCTCGGAGTGAAACGCAACTTGACGGCCGGCGAAATCGTCGGACAGGTTCTGGCCGTCCTCAACGATCAGAACGTTTCCCCTCAGCACGACCGCGTGAATCTGGTTTTCATGGGAATGGGCGAGCCCTTACTCAATTACGACAATTTCATCAAGGCCGTTCGCTTGCTGGTACAGGAAACAGGACTGGCAGAGTCCCGAATGACCGTTTCGACCGCTGGAATCGTTCCCCGCATCCCGCAATTCGGGGAGGAAGCCATTCGCCCCCGCTTGGCCATTTCGCTCAACGCTTCCAATAACGATCTACGCAGTCGCTTGATGCCACTGAACAAAAAATGGAACCTAGAGATGCTCATGGCAGCGGCCCGCGAATTCCCGCTGCGCAATCGCGAACGCGTCACCTTCGAATACGTCCTGCTGCAGGGCGTGAATGACTCGTCGGAAAACGCCCGGGAAGTGGTTGAACTCCTCCGCGGGATCCGGGCGCGTGTGAATTTGATCGCTTTGAACCCTGGACCGGGAATTGCCTTTGCAACCCCGGATGTGGATGCAGTTGCCGCCTTCCAGCAGATTCTCCGGGACGCTGGAATTCTGACGTTCGTGCGCCGTCCGCGTGGTCGTGACATTTTCGCGGCTTGCGGTCAGCTCAAACGTACGGTTGAGATTGCCACATCACCGGCACTGTAGATTCTTTCGGCTTGGCCGGAGCTGGGTCGGCCGCCGGCAGTTCTACCCGGAGATGGACAGAACCGTCCGCGCTGGATTCACGGCACAGTTGACCTCGGTGTTCCTGAAGAATGCCTCGGCATGCGCTTAAGGCCAAGTTGTTATCAGCATCTTGCGAAGCACCAGCGGTGCTGGGGAGCTTCTCGGTAGCAATTTGCAGCACACAGATTCCACCGTGGGATTGCGTGGCGATCGTGAGAATTCGTCCACCTCTCTCCGTTAGCACATGCAGGCAGTTGGCCAGCAGTTGCAGGCAGACCTGCAGCAACTGATTTGAGTCCCCGATCACCTTCGGAAGTTCCGGGTCAAAATTCGGGCGCATCTCGACTCGCAGGCCCTCCCATTGCGGTTGGGCCAATTTGACGGCGGTGCGCGCCAGGGTATTGAGATCGACCAGGCTCTTCGGTACCGGTGTCTGCCGCGCGAAGCTGATCAGGCTAGCCACGAGCGACCTCGTCCGCCGTACATACAGTCCAATCTTTTCCGCGGCCGGACGCTGGTCTGCGGTCAGCGGAGTATTCAACAGCAAGTCCGAATACCCCAGCATGGCCGTGATGGGGTTGTTGAGTTCGTGCGCCGCACCACCAACCAGCTGCCCGATGGATGCCAGCTTCTCTGATTGCAAAAGTTGTGCCTGCAGGCGCTTCAGACCGTCGAATGCCGTGCGCGACTGGTTCAGCAGCCGAACTAATTCCCGGTCCAGCAGTTGCTGGCGCACGAACACCATGGTTCCCAAACCGAATGCTGCCAGTAGGGTCAGCACCAGCCGAAATGTGCGAACTGGCCCCGGAACCTGAACATCAGCAATCGACCATGCTGCGAATACAGGCAGTGAAAAGACAGCGATCATGCTGCAGCGCGCGATCCAGACGCCGTAAGCAGTGAAGGCCTGCGGTATTTCCGTGCCCGGGCGATCAACTTTGGTTCGTAAACCGATCCAGGTAAGGCTCGCCATGGCCGCAATCATCGGGATGTCGTAAAGACTGCCGCTGTAATACGTATTTCGTGCCAGCGCGACATTGGCCACGGTAGAACCGAAGGAATAGCACAAGTTCATCGCGAAGAGGCTTATATATAACTTTCTCCATCCTTGCTTGCTGGTCACACAGCAAACCAGCAATGCACCCAAGAGCGCGATTTTCTCGGCGTTGTAAACGCCATTCAGATTGCCGTTGTAGGCCGCGACGTTGGGTACGGCATACTGCCACGGCATCACGATGAGGACGTATAGATAGCACCACCAGACCAGCAGCAGTGCGAAATCCAGCCGCCCCACGCGGGCCGCATACTCGTCTCGAGGCACGTGCGGACGCAGCGCTATCGCCGCCATCAGCGGCACGAAGTGCAGGAACAGAACAATGTCCCACGCACACAGGTCGGGGACATCCCGCCTGAGCACGAGCTCGGAATATGTCCAGAAAATCTGGTAGCCAAGCCATAGGGCCACTCCTGTCGCCACCAGGGACCAGAAAAGCCGCAGGCGGCCATGACTACGCAGCGTGGCTGGGATAAACGCGGCCGTGCCGGAAATCAGCAGCAGACATTGCACGACGTCGCTGAGTGCGGTAAGGCCGAACGAGCGTGGCAGAAACAGCGCAGACACGATCGCCGTCGCCAAAACGAGCGCCACCGCCGCCAGCCATAACTTCAACCCCTTGCCCACCAGGACACTCCCTCGGGTCCTCATTCTAGACGCGAAACTGACGTCGGAGAATGGTTACGCAAGTAACCTGTGACCAGCTATGATAAGGCTCGCGCCGCCGTCCCAGCACCGAATCACGGTCTTGTTGCTTGCTCGTTCAACATTGTTTTCAATAATATGCGAGCTAGCCGCCACGCTCGTGGAGAAACGCAATCTTTGAATCCTCGCGTTAAGCGTTATCGACAACCCTGGAGACTGAAAGTCCCTCCCGACCCTGGGGAGACGCGCCGCATCGAGCGCTGGCTCGCTACTGCGCGTGTGTTCCTGGCCGGTTCGACCCTGGTCGCCATCCGCATGGACCCCACCGAACTGCTGGGTCACTCCTGGGCCGCCTATGGCCTGTTTCGTCTTCTACATGGCGAACGGGATCTTGATCCTGATGCTATTACGCAGGCGGCAACAGTCCACGGCGGCCTTTCGCTTGATGGTGCATGCTGGAGATATTGCCTGGCCCGCCGTGATCTCGATTTTCGCCGAGGGCCCTCGCACTCCATTTTTCCTGTTCTTCTTCTTCGTGCTCGCCGCCGCTGCCTATCGCTGGGGCCTTTGGGAGACTTTGAGCACGGCTGCAGCCGAGGCAGGCTTGTTGTGGATGGAGAGTCTCATCATTCTGCACGTCTGGCCACACGGTTCGTTGCCTCTGCGTGCATTAACCGGGTTACACATCAACGTTCAGGCCTTTGAACCGAAGCGCCTTTTCATGGAATCGATCTACCTCCTTGTCATGGGCCTTCTTCTAGGCTACCTGGCGGAGCGGCAGAAGCAATTGCGCGCAGAAAAGGCTCTGGTCACCGGCATGTTATCGCGAGTGCGCGTAGAAGCCGGCCTCACGGGAACCATCGATAAGATCTTCCAGGAAATCATGTCCATGTACGGCGCATCCCGCGTGATGTTCGCCTCCCAGGAGATCCACAGCAAGCGAGTCTTCCTTGGAGAACTGAATCCCACGAAGGGAAATGGGAGCAGCGAGTTCACTTGGCTGCAATCGGGCGCGCGCGACGCCAAAATCTATCTCGACGATTATCCCGGCGAGGTCTCTTCCGCCTCCGTTCACCGCGAGCAATGGAAAACTCTAGCTCTGGATGATTCCGGCCATGCTGTCCCGGCAGACAACCGGGCTGCATTTTCTCAACTGCGCCAGGTGCAACCCTTCGATTCCATCGTCACCGTTCCCTTTACCTTTGGCACCGACTGGCGCGGCCGCGTGTTTCTGTTCAACCCTTCGTGGGCAGGCGAAAAGCAGGAGGAGTTGCGATTCCTGCTCGACATTGTGCGCCAGGTCGGCCCTGCAATTTACAACGTGTATCTATTGCATCGCCTGCGCCGCCGCGCCTATGCCGCCGAGCGCGCGCGCGTCGCCCGCGAATTGCACGACGGCGCTGTGCAATCGCTGATCGCAGTGGAGATGCAGGTAGACGTCTTGCGCCGCCAGGCCGAAGCGAATCGACCCATTGACGGAGAGCTACAAAGAATTCAGGGCTTGCTGCGCGAAGAGGTCCTGAAACTGCGCGAACTCATGCAGCAGATGAAAGCCATTGATGTCGATTCCCAGAAGCTGCTCCCAGTGCTTAGAGATGCCGTGGAACGGTTTCAACGAGAGACTGGGATCAATGCGCGTTTCGTCACCGACATCATGCAGCTCGATATGCCTCAACGAATGTGCCAGGAGTTTCTCAAGATTGTGCAGGAAGGGCTGGTGAACGTGCGCAAACACAGTGGAGCGCGTCATGCGCTGATCCGCCTTGCCTCCCAAGCCGACCAGTGGAATCTCACGCTGGAGGATGATGGCAAGGGCTTGTCCTTTGCCGGCCGCTACAATGAACAGCAAATGCAACAAGCGGGCATTGGGCCCATGATCATCCGAGAACGTGTACGGTTGCTCGGGGGGGAACTCACGGTAGAATCAAATCCCGGACAGGGAACGCGCCTCGAGGTCATTGTGCCTCGGAACGGAAACGTGCCGCATGAATTTTAGAAAGTCGCAACCGGTTCGCTTAGTCATCGCCGACGATCATCCGATTTTTCGGGACGGATTGCGGCGCCTCCTGGAAGCTGAGACCGACTTCAAGGTCCTGGGAGAGGCCTCTGATGGCGCCGAGGCCGTCAAACTGGTGCGTCAGCTGAAGCCTGACATCCTTCTGCTCGATCTCGCCATGCCCAAGCACCCCGGCTTGGAGGCGCTTCGTGACTTGAGTGCCCCGGGCAATGTCACGCAGGTGCGAGTGATTCTACTGACCGCGGCGGCGGAAAAAGCCCAGATCGTCGAAGCTTTGCAGCTCGGCGCTCGCGGAATTGTTCTGAAAGACTCCGCCACTCAGTTGCTATTGAAAGCGATCCAGACCGTCATGGCCGGAGAGTACTGGGTAGGTCGCGAGAGTGTCTCAAACCTGGTGCAGTATCTGCGAACCCTGATGCAGTCGTCCCATGACGAGGCCCGCCAACGGAAATTCGGGCTCACGCCCCGCGAACTCGAAATCGTTTCCGCCGTTGTCGCCGGGTTTTCCAACAAAGAAATCGCCGAGTACTTCAAGATCAGCGAAGATACCGTCAAACATCACCTCAGCAACATCTTCGACAAGCTGGGGGTTTCTACCCGCCTGGAATTGGCGCTGTTTGCCGTAAATCAATCATTGCCTTTAAAGACGATCGGCTAACCTATTGAGCCGCAGCCACTAACCTCACAATAGCGTTCTGGCACTTCGGTGCCATTGGCTTGCCCGCCCCGTAAAGTTACACTTGAGCTAATTGAAACGCCTTGGGCAAGTGTATTTGCTACTCGCTGCACCGTCTCATCCCGCTAAAACGGGCATTAATCCAAGGTTTTCTTAAAAAGAGGAGCCCAGTGGCACATCTTCTACAACAGCTCTGGAATGATGAACAAGGCCAGGACATCGCGGAATACGCCGTCATGTTGGCCGTCATTCTCGTCATTGTCGTGGGCACGATCCGTCTGATTGGATCGAACGCGAACAATGTCTTTTCGCAAGTTGGAAGCGCGATTCAGTAATCGATACGTCCTCTTCCGCGAGTTCATTCTGGCACACGGTTGATCCCTGCCTCCGGACCAAGCTTCCCTCTATCCGTAGATTCTGCAATGTTCGCTTGCCAGCGAGCTACTTAGGCTGGTTCTCAGCAGAGGCAGGTGTCGTTTGCGCCATCTTCTCTCCGCCGCTCGACAATCGAGTCAGGTACGGGAAAAAGGGTGTAATCTCGAACTCCAGCTTCTCCCGCGCCGAGGTCAGGGCCACCGGCTTCGCCTTCGTCAGTTCCACCTGATCGCTCCATGGATCAACCTTGACGCGCCCACCGAGCGGTAAGGCCGCGATCTGGTCTAGACGTTTCGGATCCAGAGCCGGAGCGGCGGCAATCAGATTCGTGAGTCGATTCGTCCCAGCCAGGCTATTTCCGAGGTGCGGACGAATGAGCTGCGGCAACGCCGGCGCATGCTCTTGAAGGGCTTTCATGAATAGTCCCGCGTTGGCCAGCTTGTCTTTGTAGGGTGAATTCTTCAGAAGTTCCAAGGCTTTGGTGTCGGCCGCCTCTTCATCGCCGCGGCTCTGTTTGAAATCCAGCCGTTGGAATGACTGCTCATCCGGGAAAAACAATTTGTCGTTGAACGCAAGCTTCGTATCGAACGGATGTCCCAGCACAATGTGGCTCAATTCATGCGCGAGAATCAACGCCAGGGAGGCCTCATCCGGAAGCACATCCAGCAATCCACGGCTTATGACAATCGTGTGCCCGATGGTGAATGACTCCAACGGCGAAGTAAGCAGCACCCGGCAATGAAAATCGCTCTGCAGGTCGATGTTATTGGTGACCAGCAGATTGTTGACCACAGTGGACATGACTTTGTCCACTTCACCCGGAGGCGCGAGCAGGCCAATTTTCTGCATACGCTCTACAGCATTATCTTCCGCCTGGCGTTCCCACATGCGCTGCGCCACTACTGGACTCGGATCCGCAGCCGCATCGCTCTGGTCTTTCACTGTCTGCGGCGCATCCACCAAGATTTGCGTGAACTCCTCACTCTTAGCCAGCCCCTTTAAGTCGTAACCCCACAACCGGGTTTGCGCCTTGAAGTGAAGGGTCTTTGTGAGTCCGGTTTTCAAATTTGATTCTTCGGTGTAGACATACGCCGGCAGCCACGTTCCCGGCCGCATGTTCAGGCGCCAGCTGTCGAAATGAAAAAAGAAGTTCACCTTGGGCTGCGGATAGTAAGTTCCGTTAAAGCGAACGATGTTGTAATCCTGATCCTCAACCCAAATGCGGCCAAGGAATCGCACGGACTTTTCGCCTTCCCGGGGTTGCACATCGATCACCAGGCACCGAAGTTCTCCCAAAAACTCGCGGCGAACGAAAGTGAACTTGTAATACTTCTTCTGGAAATCAGTGTCGAGCACAACCATCTGCGCGAAGCCCATCGGCAGGTAGTGCAGGGAATAGACGCCAGTAAGTTTGCTCAGCATGCGGTGCCCGAATCCCGGCTGCCCAACAAACGAAACGTCTTCCGCGCCTTCCGACATGTCAAGACGTCCAAGGAAGTACTGATCCTTTACTGGATCCGGATGGCCGTCGGCGTCGTTCTTCAGATCCTGCAGATAGGTCTCGACCATGGGATGCATATGACGCATCTGCGCCATGAAGTAGTGCTCCCGCTGCACGACGCGATCCATTACATCGTTCAAAGTAGCTGCCGGGGGCGCGCTTTGCGCTGGGGCCGGGGCAATTGACACGCTGGGTGAAGAAGCCGCCTCGCTTTGTCCCGGAGGCGACGGGGAATCCTGGGCGGCGGCCAATGCGCCCCCCAATGCAAGCAATAGCAAGCCCGAACGTACGACACTCATAGGAACCTTCTGCAGCGAAATTACGCTAGCTGGAAAATGATGTGAACCACGGCGGTCGAGTCTGAGGGCTGACCGTCTTTCAAGGCTGGTTTGAAGCGGATCTGCTCCGCGGCTCGTACCGCGGAGTCATCCAGGCCGTGTCCAAGTCCGCGCACAACTCGCAACACGCGCAACCTGCCTGACGCTTCAAACACGACTTCCAGAAGCACTTCCCCTTCAATCCGTTGGGAGCGGGCTTCCGGTGTGTAGGCTGGGACGGGTTTAGAGATAATTTCGGCCGGAGTCATTCTTGCCGCGGCCTGCGTAGCTGCGCGCGATTGCACGGTCGGAGGAGCCGCGACATCCGCGTCTCCAAATCCAGCCTGATGCACTGTTGCTGGACCGGAGGAGCGAGCATTGCCCGTGGCCACGCCGTTTCCAAAGCCAGTGCTGGCAACCACTCCGCGAGCGCCGGTCGCACCGCCCGTTCCGTTTCCGGAGCCCGGTCCCGTAGGCATATCAAATCCGCCGGATTGCGCGATGTTAACCGCCCGGGTCTGGGTAGTTCTTGCCGGCACGCCGTTGGGATCGCCAAAGCCTCCGGTCTGCACTTTGTCCGGGGCCTTCACGATCGTCTGCGGCGCGGAACTGCCGGTGGAAAACACGTTGGTTCTGACGATTTGCTTTGGGATCACCGGCGCCGGGGTGGGCACAGGCTCCAGTTTCTTCGCGGCGATCTTCACTTCCGGCGGTCGCGGCACTTCGACATTGACCTTGGGCTGCGGTGCCGGCAGGCGCAAAGCCGCCGGAGGTGGATCCAGCTTCGCGATCACAGGCGTTCGCAACTGCCGCTGCGGTTCGTGATTCACTGGCACCGAAGTCGGCACCAGTTCGATGGCGTGATAGTCCTTCTTGGGGCCCTCGATGACTTCCGGATGAAGAACCGGAATCCACACCAGTATCGCGATGACGACGGCTTGGACCCCGTAGCTGAGAACGAACTCATGCCACGGCGCTCTCCACTTCGGCAAGGTGGAGAATAGAATCGGCGACTCGGAGTACGACAACGTCATTGCCTGGGGTTCCAGTTGCGTCAGCACGTTTTAACTCTCAACAGCGAATATTTGCCAAAAAGTCTCCCTGTTCAAAAGGCGGGAGCCTGGGCTGACAGGGACTTGACTGAGTGTACTACTCCAATTCCCATGATGCACGGCAGAGGCCACTCTTTTGGCCAAAAACCTACCCCAGCGCCATTAAGCTTCAACAACTTAGATGAGCTGGATTCATCCACAGCGCACGTCCGGCACTGGCTATGCAAAAACTTACATGCTGCGATGAGAGATTTGCCCGGCAGGATGCCCTGGCTCGTGGAGGGGTGGACGCCTCGCCCACCCCGCTCGCGAGCGCGAGCGTTCGATTCAGCAGCGCACTATCTTCGGACTGTCCATCCCCCGGGTTGCGTTCCGGGTGTCGACGACCAGTTGCGCCTCTTGCACGATGCCTGCGAAGTCGTAATCGGAGTGGTCCGTCACGATGACCACGCAGTCGTATTGCCCGAGGTCTTTCAATTCAGCGCACTTCATCTGCAGGTCGTATTTTCGTCCCCTCCCGATAAAGGGGAAGTAGGGATCGTGATAGCTGACTTGCGCTCCTTGTTTTTGCAGCAGCTCGATAATCGTCAGCGACGGCGACTCCCGCAGGTCGTCAATGTCCTTCTTGTAAGCGACTCCCAGCACCAGCACGCGCGCTCCGTTCACCGACTTCTTGTGCGAATTCAGCGCCCCGGTCACCGACGCCAGGACGTGATACGGCATATTCGTGTTGATCTCTCCCGCCAGTTCGATGAAGCGCGTACGGAAATCCCACTCCTTCGCCTTCCAGGAAAGATAGAACGGGTCCACCGGAATGCAGTGCCCGCCCAGCCCGGGGCCGGGATAGAACGGGTGAAATCCAAAAGGTTTGGTCGAAGCTGCTTCGATAACCTCCCAGATATCAATGCCCATGCGCAGGCAGAGCAGCTTCAATTCGTTCACTAACGCGATATTCACGCAGCGATAAATGTTCTCCAGAAGCTTCGTCATCTCCGCCGCAGCTGGAGATGACACCGGAACCGTGCGGTTGAAAATCGAGCCGTAGAAAGCCCTGGCCAGCTCCGAAGCCTGCGGGCTCAATCCTCCCACTACCTTCGGAATATCCCGCCGGGCGACGGTCGTATTGCCGGGATCTTCTCGCTCCGGAGAGAATGCCACCAGGAACTCGTTCGCCCCCATGCTGGCGCCGTGAGCAGCCTTCAGGCCTTGCTTATTCTCTTTTTCGAGAATGGGCACCATCACCTCTTCCGTCGTGCCGGGATACGTCGTGCTTTCCAGCACGACCAGCTGTCCGGCCCGCAGGTGCGGAGCGATGGCATGGGTGGTATTGGTGATGAAGCTGAGGTCGGGTTCGTGGTACTCGTTCAAGCGGAGTGGGGACGCAAATGATGATCGCGTCCATCGCCGTCAATTGGGAAAAGTCGGCAGTCGCCGTAAATCCGTTGGCCTTCGCCGCTTGAATTTCTTCCGGGACAATACGGTAGATGTATGATCCGCCCTTGGCCAGAGTCTCCACCTTGCGAGCGTCAATGTCGAAGCCAGTCACCCGAAATTTCTGCTCGCTATAAAGAAGTGCCAGTGGGAGTCCGACATAACCCAGTCCGATAATGCCCACGCGCGCCTGGCGCTGCTCGATCTTTTGCTTCAATTGGTCCAGGGACGAATCTGCGGTAGAGGAAGAAGTCATGAAAAAGTCCAGTAAAAATCGTGTATGGAACGCATTAAGGCGCCACAATTCTAGCACGCTGAGCCAGCTGAATCTGTGTTCGAAAGCAGCCGCCGCCGATGCTGTGCGCTATCAGGAATAATTGGCGTCCTCGAATCCAATCGCCATACTTGCGTTCATTTCACCGGCCACTCAATGACCTTCTTATCAGCGCTCATTTCGTGATAATGAACAACAGTTGGCTTTTGCCCAGAAGTGACCGCGAAATCGAGCCAGCCGCGCGCGCATTGTTTTGGTTTTAGCGGCGTTCTCTCCAAGGTAGGCTGTTTTTTGGAACCATACGAGCCAATCGCTCCTCCGTCAGCAAAGTGGACCTGGAAAAACGACGGAAAGGCGAAACTATCCGCCGGGGCGTTCGGGCCAGCGCAGACCTCAACGTCAGCACTTACCGAGCTGAGGGGCGTCGGCCATGAGATCGAATAAACCGTAACCAGGTGTCCGCTGGCTGTCGGTTGTTTTTGGCCGAGCGGTTGCGTTTGCGCGCGTAAGGTAGTGCAGAGGAGAATCGCGAACGCCACCATCAATGAAAGCTACAGCCCAGTCGGATAGAGCCCCACTAAGATTACGTCGATGCATTCCAGTGCCTCGAATGGTTTTGGCCAACATGGCTCGATAATAACCCGACCGGCGTTTTCATCGGACACAAACGATGCCTTTGCTGATGACCTCGACTGGTAAAAGACGCCGCTGGCCTTGGCTCATCCCAGTGCTCGCCGGCGTGACTTTGTTTGGCGTAGGATCGGGACGAATTCTGGTAGTCAATGCCCCGCAAAAATCGGACTTGATCGTAGTCTTGGCAGGGGAGACCGACCGCCGGCCTGCACTCGCGCTCGATCTGCTGCACCAGGGCTACGGCCCGCGAATTCTGCTCGATGTTCCTGCGTCCACCAGAATCTACGACTCCACGCTCACGCAAATCGCGGCCGATTACGTGCGAAAACTCCCGGGCGCATCGCAGATCGCCATATGTCCCATTGCTGGCCTGTCCACCCGGGACGAATCTCACGATGTGGCTACATGCCTGAGAGGCGAACCAGGCGCCACAAGGATTCTTCTGGTCACTTCCGACTATCACACTCGCCGCGCACTCAGCATCTTCCGCCATGAAGTCCATGGAGCGTCTTTCTCCGTTGCTGCCGCGCGCGATGATTCGCAATTCGGAGTTCGCTGGTGGACTCACCGGCAGTGGGCCAAGATCTGCCTGGATGAATGGCTCCGCCTCATCTGGTGGAATGCTGTCGAACGCTGGCGCCACTGAGTCTGCGGGCAGTTTTCCACCGATAAGACACTTTCGTGCCTCGAAAGGCATTGACCGGCAGGGAAGAGGCAGGTACGATTCCGAGGCATAGCACCAAATCTGGGCGTACAAGTCATCTCCCGAGGACGGAAGAGTGGCCAAATTGGGGACTGTTCAAAAGATCCTGGCAGGCACGCTGAGCGTGATCTTTCCGCTGTCCATGTTTGCCGCGGACACGCCGGGCGCCATGGTGTACAGCCACGGCACGGCGACGGTGAACGGCAACAACATTGCCCGCTCCTCCGCGCTGTTCCTCGATGACGTCGTGCAGACCAAGGCGGATTCAGTCGCCAACATCAGCGCGACTGGCAGCAGCGTGATCGTGCTCAACGATTCTCTGGTGCAGTTCGAGGGCAGCCGGGTGAAATTGGAGCACGGCGGAGTCACCGTCTCGACCTCGAAGTTGATGTCTGCGCGCGCCGGCTTGATTACAGTGCTGCCAGCCTCGGCCGGTTTGACGGAGTTTGAAGTGCGCGATGTGGACGGGACTGTGCAGATCACGGCCCGTAAGGGCGACCTGACCATCAGTGATGCGAAGGGAGCGACCCTGCTTGCGCAGGGACAGCAGACCACGCGGGACGAGGGTACATCGCAGGATGATTCGCAAGCGCAGCCCAGTTCTAAGAAGAAGCGCAAGAAACCCGCCGCTGGCACTTCTCCCGGCGCATCGGGAGGAATTCTGAACTCTCCCATTGCAGTCGGCGCGGGTGGCGCCTTGATCGTCGTAGGCGGGATTTGGCTGTTGACCAAGAGCGACGATCCAGTAAGCCCGGTCAATCCGCAATGAACCGCCGCACCAGAATCTGACTTCCCTCTGTGCCCCTGTGGTGCGCAGATTGACCGCCCAGAGTGATGCCCATCACAGAATCAGGTGATCCCCCACACGTGTATGTACAGATGTGTACATGGAAATGTTCCTGAAGGAACACTTTGCCCACTTTAGCTTCTGATTCCGAGCACATCCAGCGCGCCTGATACACTACGCGCGATGCCGACGCGGCCTCCACTGCCACGCTCGTTTCTCTGGCTGCTGCCACTCTCTTTCGCGCTGCAACTTGCCGCCATTGGATTGCTACATCAATACCGCGTTCGCCCCGGCAACGATCACTTCGAATTCGGATGGGAGATGGGCCGCGTCGCCCGCTGCATCGCGCAAGGTCACGGCTTCAGCAGCCCCTACGAGGGCAACACCGGCCCCACTGCATGGGAGCCGCCGCTCTACCCCTACCTGATGGCAGGAGTGTTCAAGCTCTTCGGCATCTATTCGCAGCGGTCTGCGTGGGTGCTGCTCAGCATCAACAGCCTGTTCGCCACCCTCACCTGTATTCCCATCTACTGGATCGCGCACCGAACGTTCGGAGAACGAGTAGCGATCTGGTCCGCGTACGCGTGGGCGTTGAATCCTTATGTCTGGTACTGGTCCATCCACTGGATCTGGGACACGACATTCACGCCGTTAGTCCTGGCCTGCATATTTCTGTTAGCGCTCGAACTAGGTTATGTAGCCCCAGACGCCCCCGTCCGGGGTCGGTGGAACGACACGGCCGCATGGATACTCTTCGGTGCTCTGTACGCGATCGGCGCTCTGGGCAATCCCACCATGCTGGCCTTCCTCCCGTTCTGCGGCCTGTGGATCTGGCACCAAAGATTCCGCCAAGGCCTGCCGTCGCTCGGCGGGGTGGCGCTGTCCTCGCTAGTATTCTTCGCGGTGCTCTCCCCGTGGGTGATCCGCAATTATGAAGTCTTCCACCGCTTCGTCTTCCTGCGTGACGACTTCGGCCTGCAAGTGCGCCTCGGCAACGGCCCATATGCCGATGGCATGTTGATGGCCTACCTGCAACCGAACCTGAACAAATTGGAGTTGGAAAAGTTTCAGAATGAGGGCGAACTCGCCTACGCCGAATCGTGCAAGCGCCAGGCATTCGATTGGATCCGGGCGCATCCTGGACGCTTCGCGGTCATCAGCCTGAAGCGCTTCTTCTATTACTGGAATGGAGTGCCTAGAGAGACCAACAGCGTCGCTCCGGTAGATTTTCGCACCTCAGCTTTTCTTTCTACGTCGGTGCTGGCCTTGTGGGGAGCCATTCGCGCCGTGCGCCAGAAAAGGCCAGGAGCGTGGCTTTTCGCCAGCTTGATCCTTTTTTATCCTGCCATCTACTACTTTGTGTACCCGCACGCGCGCTATCGCCACCCCATCGAACCGGAACTGACGATCCTTATCGTGTTCCTACTCAGCCAGGTTAGCCTCCGAACCACAACCAAGCAATCGGAGACTCGAACCGCGGAGCCAATGCACCCTGTGTGAGACAATTTCGGGTCTGTCACAGACTCCGAATGCCCATGCAACTCTCGGTCGTCATCATCACCTATAACGAAGAGGCGAATATCGGGCGCACGCTCGCCAGCGTTCAGCCGCTGGTTGCCGATGGAAGAGGAGAGATCGTCGTAGTCGACTCCGGGTCAACCGATTGCACAGTAGAAATTGCGAAATCGTATGGCGCAAAAGTCTTCGTTGAGGAATGGAAGGGCTATGCCGCACAGAAAAATTCAGCGATCGACAAAGCTGAGTGGGATTGGATTCTAAGTCTGGATGCTGACGAATCATTGGATGACGGAACTGCCAAAACTATCGCGCTCCTCCTGTCCAAACCGCAAGGAGCGACTCAGACGATAGAGAGTTTGGCTCGTTCTCTGGGTGGAGATTCGTTGGACACAGTCGAAGCCGTCATGGCTTACGAAGAAGCTCTCGACAACCACAGAACGAAACCAGCCGAAGAGCAACCATTAAGCCTTAGCGGATACTGGTTTCCGCGCAAGAACTACTTCTTAGGGCGATGGATCAAGCACGGCGGCTTCTGGCCCGATCCTAAATTGCGCTTGTTCCGTCGAGGATACGGGCGCTTCGAAAATCGCTCTGTGCATGAGACCCTCAAGACAGACGGCTACACGGCCAGGTTGAAGCGCGGAGCGCTCATCCATCACTCCTACCCGACCCTCTCCGATTACATCGACCATATGAACCGCTACTCCTCGCTCGGCGCGGAGATGGTCTTCGCTAAAGGAAACGTTCGCTTCAGCTTCATTAACATCGTCCTGCGCCCGCTGTTCACCTTCATCTACAACTATTTCTTCCGCCTGGGATTTCTCGACGGTCGCGAAGGCTTGCTCCTACACCTGTATCACGCGGTGTACGTGTCATGGAAATACGCCAAAGCCTGGGAGCTAAGCCGAAACAGACCTGATTGAATCCCCCTGTGCTCCTCTGTGACCCCAGTGGTGAACAATCTGCTGTCCAACCGACCGGTCGGCGCTGCACCTTGCTCCAACTGCCGCGCCTTCCCTATCATCCAAATAGAGCACTGGGGATCGTATGGACAAGAAGCCACAAGTCGCCGAGAGTCCAATCGTAGGGGTATTCGAGAACCGCCACCCTTCCGACGCGGAAAAGAAGTGGGCCGAGAAGACTCTGGCGCCCACTCTGGAAAAAGCTCCCGAGCGCCCTATAGGCGCGCCCACCGGAGTAAATCGCGACGAGCACGGCCATGCTCGTTTCACCACGATCTCCGGCGTCCCCATCAACCGCCTCTACACTCAAGCCGATCTGCCGCAGGATTGGAGCGAAGAAAACTGTCTTGGCTACCCCGGCGAACCGCCCTACACTCGCGGCATTCACGCCACCGGATATCGCGGCAAGCTTTTTACCATGCGCCAATTCTCCGGCTTCGCCTCGCCGGAGGAAACCAACCGTCGCTATAAATACCTTTTAGAGCACGGCGGCAGCGGGCTCTCCGTCGCTTTCGATCTTCCGACGCTGATGGGCTATGACTCCGACCATCCCGCCAGCGAAGGCGAGGTAGGCAAGTGCGGTGTCGCCATCGACTCCCTCGAAGACATGGAGATCCTCTTCAGCGGCATCGATCTGGAGAAAACCACTGTATCGATGACCATCAATTCACCGGCCTCGGTGCTGTGGGCGATGTATCTCGTGGTCGCGGAAAAGCAAGGCGCGGACTGGAAAAAGATCTCCGGCACGATTCAGAACGATATTCTGAAGGAATATATCGCGCAGAAGGAATACATCTATCCTCCGGCGCCTTCCATGCGACTGGTCGTCGATACCTTCGAGTTCGGCTCGAAGTACACGCCGCGGTTCAACACCATCTCGATCAGCGGATATCACATTCGCGAGGCGGGATCGACCGCGTTGCAGGAACTCGCCTTCACCCTGTATGACGGCGTGGAGTATGTGGAATGGGCGCGCCGCCGCGGTCTTGATGTAGATGAATTCGGCCCGCGCCTGAGTTTCTTCTTCAACGCGCACAACGATTTTTTCGAAGAGATCGCGAAGTACCGCGCCGCGCGCAAAATCTGGTATCGCATGATGAAAGACCGTTTCGGCGCCAAGAACCAGCGCACCTGGCTCATGCGCTTCCATACCCAAACCGCAGGCGTATCCCTTCCCGCACAGCAGCCCAGGAACAACATCGCTCGGGTGGCGCTGCAGGCGCTCGCGGCCGTCCTCGGCGGCACGCAATCGTTGCACACCGACTCCTATGACGAAGCGCTGGCCCTTCCAACGGAAGAGGCTGCGCGCATCGCCTTGCGCACGCAGCAGATCATCGCTTACGAATCGGGCGTCACGCAGACTGTCGATCCTCTGGGCGGATCGTATTTCCTGGAAAATCTCACGCTACAGATGGAGAACGGCGCGTTGGACTACTTCAGCAAACTCGACGCGATGGGCGGCATGGTCAAAGCCATCGAGCGGGGATATCCGCAGAAAGAAATTGCCGAGTCTTCGTATCAATACCAGCGCGCGGTGGAAGCCAAGGAAAAGATCATCGTCGGAGTCAATGAATTCGCCATTGAGGAGGAGTCGCCGCACATTCTTTACATTGACGAAGCGGTTGCCCAACAACAGTCGGCCAAGCTGAAAGCCCTGCGTGCCCGGCGCTCCAACGAGAATGTGCAACGGGCTCTGGATGCGCTGAAGAAAGCCGCAGCCCAAGATCCCAAGGCAGCTTCCAATGGCAACGCGTCTTCAGCAAATACCATGCCGCACATCATCGACGCCGTGCGAAACTATGCAACTGTTGGCGAGATTTGTGAGGCTCTGCGGCAGGTCTACGGCACGTATACGGAAGTCAGCATCACCTGAGTGAGTCCCGAGTCCCGAGTCGGTAGCCCTGAGTCCCATGAAAGTCATCGCAGGATCACGAGCAAACTTCAGCGGCTGAAGCCGCGTACATCCGCTTCACTTAACGGCACGACTTCAGGCGTGCCTTTTCAAGTCCGTGTGATCGCACGGCTGAAGGCGTTGGGTTGCCACATCCATTTATGAGACTGCTTGCTGATGACAGGTGTCCCGCAGAAGCGAATGTAGTGAGGGTTCGCAGGAAATATTCTGTTACACAGATTCTGCTAGCGGCGCTCGGTGCAGTGGCGACGCTTTGGTCGGGCTGCTTCGCCGTGGGACAAAGCGCAACTCCGGCAATGCTCTTGCATCCTCCCGCCGACAGTTGGCCGGGGTATCACGGCGATTATTCTGGGCGGCGACATACTTCGCTGACTCAGATCACTCCGGAAAACGTCAAGAATCTCAGTTTGGCGTGGGCTTTTCAGACGGACCAGACAACCCCCATCAAGTCTTCGCCGCTGGTAGTGGATGGCATCTTGTACTTCACCGTGCCGGATCATATTTGGGCGGTGGACGCGCGCTCCGGCCACCAGATCTGGCATTACACCTATCCGCCAAATAAGGGGTTGCACATTGGGCATCGCGGCGTAGGGATGTACAACGGCTATTTGTTTTTCTTGACGCCCGATGCGCACCTGGTGTCGCTGAACGCGAAGGACGGAACGGTGCGCTGGATAGTGGAGGTTGCGGACAATAAGAAGGGATACTGGACGACGATGGCGCCGCTGGTCGTGAGCAACCACGTGCTGATTGGAGTCTCGGGAGATTTCGACAATTTGAGCGGGTACATCCGCTCGATTGATCCGGAGACTGGCGCGACGCAGTGGCAGTGGGATTCGACGCCTCCGGCGGGAACTCCCAACCAGACAACCGGTGGAATGACGTGGATGACGGGAACGTACGATCCCGATCTCAACCTGGTGTATTGGGGCACGGGCAATCCGACGCCGGTGCTGAACGGCAGCACTCGGCCGGGAGACGATTTGTACACCTGTTCGATCGTGGCGCTGAATCCGGATACCGGGAAACTCGCGTGGGCATTTCAGCCATCGCCGCACGACACGCATGATTGGGATGCAGTCGAAACGCCGGTGCTGGTGGACGCAGATTTCCACGGCACGCCGCGAAAAATGCTGATGCAGACATCCCGCAACGGGTACTTCTTTGTTCTCGATCGCACCAACGGGAAGAGCCTGCTGACGGTTCCTTACGGGCCGGTGAACTGGACCACGGGCATTGATAAACAGGGGCGTCCGATACCGAATCCGGCAAAGGAGCCCGCGCCGGACGGACGGCTGATCGCGCCGGATGAAGGTGGACTGACGAACTATCGCTCTCCCAGCTTCGATACGAAGAACGGGCTCTTCATCGTGGATGCGCATCCCAGCTACAGCGTGTACTTCGCCAAGCCGGCGGATGGAGTGTACGGCTGGGCGGGCGCAGATTATTCCGTGTGGGGGATTGGGGTGCTGGAGGCGATTGACTATGAAACCGGCAAGATTCGATGGAGCCACGAGCTGGGTCCGGGCGGGTCGGGGGCGGGAGTGTTGACGACGGACTCCGGGCTTACTTTTTCGCGGCGACGCGATGGGAAATGTTTTGGCCGTGGATTCCAGCAACGGTAAAACTCTATGGCATGCGGGATCTGGATCGCAGATTCACAGTTCTCCGATCAGTTATGAATTGGACGGGCGCCAGTACGTGGTGACCAGCAGCGGAGGAGTGCTGTTTGCCTGGGCTCTGCCGGATAGTGAGAAATAAATGGGGTTCTCCGTTCCCACCCGGGGATTCGAAGCGACCGACAGTGACGATTTGTTTCTGCCGTGACGCGGACCTCAGGATCTAAAGCCCACATCCTTCTTGAACTCGAGTTGCACGGTTGAAGCCGCGCTCTTCCACAGCGTGTTTGTGACTTCTGTGTATTCAGAAGGGAAGGCGTCACAAAATCAGACGGCATTGGTCTTGGTGGCTGCTCGTTGTTGCTCGTGCAAGCCACGCCAGACCGGCAGGCGCTCACTTAATCCAAGTTTATTGATGTAAGCCTCCGCGAGGTCCGGGTCAGAGAAGGTTGTAGAGCGCGGGGCCGCTTTCTTAGAGTCATTCAGTGTCCCTATAATCGAAAGATTATGCGTTGGGAGGCCACGTCACGGATAGGATGGCTTTTTGACGCGCGACAGGGACCGCCCGACCGTCTGCTTCCACGCTGGTTATTTCTCCGAGCGCTGGGAGCTATTTATTTTTCCGCTTTCTACTCCCTGGCATTTCAGATCCGCGGCTTGATCGGGCCGCAGGGGATTCTGCCGGCCCAGAGCTACTTGCATCTGGTTGGGCAATCGCTCGGGCACTGGGAACGTCTGTGGTACGCGCCGACATTGCTCTGGTTGTCCAGCGGTGCGGGGATGCTGAACGCGTTGTGCTGGGCCGGCATGCTGGCATCGGTTCTGATCGTGCTGAATGTGTGGCCACGCGGCATGCTGGCGCTCTGTTTTGTGCTGTTTCTTTCCTTCGTAAGTGCGGCGCAGGATTTTTCGGGATACCAATCCGACGGCATGCTTCTGGAGGCGGGATTCATCAGCTTGTTTTTCGCACCGCCCGGGCTTCGTCCAGGTTTCGCGCCTGAGCATCCTCCGTCTCGAGCGAACCTATTCCTTCTGCAGTGGGAGTGGTTTCGGATCTATTTCGAAAGCGGCGTAGTGAAGTTGATGAGCGGCGACCCCGAGTGGCGAAACTTCACTGCTATGGACGAGTACTACCAGAATGGACCGCTTCCCACATGGATTGGATGGTACGCGCAGCATCTGCCTCACTGGTTTCACACGGCGACGGTATGGGCGACTTTATCGCTGGAGCTGGGGATCGTGTGGATGCTGTTTCTGCCGCGGCGCTGGCGCGTTGTTTGCTTCTTCATTGTGACGCCATGGCAGATCGGCGTCATTCTGACGGCCAACTACACGTTCCTGAATTACCTGGTACTCCTTGTGGGAGTGCTGCTGGTGGACGACCAGTTTCTTTCTCCTCTGCTCCCGGAAAACTGGAGGAAAAGGATTCACAGACAACTTGGCTCGAGTGCCTCGCTGGAGAGATCACCGACCGCATCGGCGCAGAGAGTGCGGCGATGGTGGCGTCTGGCAGGATTGTCCGTCAGCGCGATCATGCTGACCTGGATCGCGTACGCCACCACTGCCGAAATGATGCTGCTACGCGTGCCGCTGCCGAAGTGGCCTATCGCAGCTCTGCAACCCTTTCGTATCGCGAATGAATACGGACTGTTTGCCGTCATGACGCGAGCGCGCTACGAAATCGAATTCCAGGGCTCCATGGACGGACAGAATTGGATTGCGTACCCTTTCCGGTACAAGCCGCAGGCTCTGAATGAAGCGCCGCGGATCTACGCACCTTATCAGCCGCGGTTCGATTGGAATTTATGGTTCGCCTCGCTTGGGTCCTGGCGGGATTACCCAATCGTACCCAACACGGAATTGCGGCTGCTCTCGAACGATAAGGATGTGCTGCAATTATTTGCGGGCAATCCATTTCCGCAGCAACCACCACAGCAAATTCGGGCACTTTTATGGCAGTACTGGTTTACTTCGATGGAAGAAAAACGTAAGACTGGAATGTGGTGGCGTAGGGAATTGCGCGGGCTGTACGCGCCAACTCTGGAGAGAACGCCGGAGGGGAAGATCCGGGTAGTGCAGTGGCCCAACTCGGAGTCGCACGAGTGAATTGCTGATGCTCATTCCGATGAATGGCTTGAGAAATCTTCGATGAAGGGCAAAGCATGTGTCATCGGCTCGGGTCCCAATGGTCTGGCAGCGGCGATCGTGCTGGCGCAGGCAGGGCTGGAGGTGCAAGTGTTCGAGGCGCAGCCCATCCCGGGCGGCGGCGCCCGGACGATGGAATTGACCATGCCCGGATTTCTGCACGATTTTGGATCGGCAGTCCATCCGCTGGCCGTGGGCTCCCCGTTTTTCTCGTCGCTGCCGCTGCATGAATATGGATTGGAATGGATTCATTCTCCCGCTGCTCTGGCGCATCCTCTGGATGATGGCACGGCTGTGCTGCTGGAACGGAAACTCGATGATGCGCGAGCATCGCTTGGCGTTGACGGAGAGACTTGGTGCCGGTTGGTGAGGCCATTCGTCGAGCACTGGAAGGCGTTTGCTCCGGAAGTTCTTCGGCCGCAGCCCGCGATTCCGAAACATCCCTGGCTGATGGCGCGTTTTGGAATGAGCGCGTTCGCTTCAGCAGAAAGGATTGCGGGGCGGTTTCAGAGCGAGCGGACGCGAGCACTTTTCGCAGGTTTGGCGGCACATTCCTTTCTGAGCTTCGACGAAGTGCTCAGCGGCGCTTTTGGCATGTTGATGGCGATACCGGCGCACGCGGTGGGCTGGCCGATTCCACGCGGTGGGTCGCAAGCAATCACGAATGCGCTGTGCGGGTACCTAAAGAAACTCGGGGGTGCAGTGCACACCTCATCCCGGATCGATTCGTTGGAAGCATTGCCGAAATGCGATCTCGTGTTGTGCGACGTGACGCCGCGACAACTGCTTGCGATTGCAGGATCGCGTTTGGAGGCTTACTACAAGCGGCACCTGCAGAGATTTCGCTATGGCCCAGGAGTGTTTAAGGTGGACTACGCGTTACGCGAGCCGATTCCCTGGCGCGCGTCCGAATGCAAGCGGGCGATTACTTTGCATTTGGGAGGACCGTTCGAGCAAATTGCCGCTTCCGAGAAGGCGGTGCGCTCGGGAAAACATTCGGAAAAGCCATTCGTCTTGCTGGCCCAGCACAGCCTTTACGATAAGTCGCGAGCGCCGGCAGGCAAGCACACGGCATGGGCGTACTGTCACGTTCCGAACGGATCCACGGAAAATATGTTGCCAACGATTGAGGAGCAGATCGAGCGATTTGCGCCCGGATTTCGGGAGATCGTGCTGGCGCGCCGAACTTTGTCTTCCGCAGACTTGGAGAGCATGAATGCGAATCTGGTGGGCGGCGACATCAATGGGGGCGTTTTGGATATACGTCAGTTCCTGGCGCGGCCGAGTTGGCAGCAGTACGCGACTTCCGCGCGAAATATTTACATTTGCTCAGCGTCGACGCCCCCGGGAGGGGGAGTGCACGGGATGTGCGGATATCATGCGGCGAAGATGGCTCTGCGCAGATTCGCGGCTGCTTAGACGGGCGCAAGAGATCGCAACATTGTAATGCGTTCCATTCACGAGTAAGATTCCGAGTTTCGCATCGCCAGAATCCTTCTGTTCATCAGGTGATCCTATGAAAACTGTTTTCGTACTGGCACTCTTGTCATTACTGTGTGGATTTGCTAGCCAGGATGCAACTGCCGCGGCGCAATCGAGCTACGATCTGCGCTCGCCCGACGGGCGCATTGAAGTCAGAATCCGGACGGCGGGTCAACTGCATTACGACCTGCTTCTGAAAGGCACAGCCGTACTGGAGAATTGCACACTGTCGCTGGATGTCGAGCACCAGAAGCTTGGCGTGGACCCGCATGTCGTGGAAGCGAAGCCGAGTTCTCACGACGAGATCGTGAAGCCGGTGGTGCGGCAGAAATTTGCCAGCATTCGGGATCATTACAACGAGCTGCGCCTGAACATGGAGGACGGATACGCCGTGGTATTCCGCGCGTACAACGAGGGGGCGGCGTACCGCTTCGAAACATCGCTACGCGAGGACAAGGCGAAGATTTATGGCGAGGAGGCAGCGTTCAATTTTCCCTCGGACTTCGTTGTTTATTATCCGCAGGAGGACACGTTTTATTCGCACAACGAGCGGAAGTATCTGCCGCAGCACTTGAGCGAGATCGCGCCGACAGTTTATCGCGACACTGCCGGCCGTGGTGGATATCGGAGGAGGCGCGAAACTCGCGATCGCGGAATCAGATTTGGACGACTATCCCGGGCTGTGGTTGCGAGGGACAGGCGGGAATGGCCTGGCGGCGACGTTCCCGCCGTACCCCTCGCAACTGGTGCAAACCAGCGATCGCGACTACAAGCCGGTGCAGACCGCGGACTACATCGCTCATACCGCGGGGACGACGAACTTTTCCCTGGAGAGTGTTTGGCATCGCTGATCACGATGGCGAGTTGCTGACCAACGACATTGTGTATCTGCTGGAAAGGCCTTCGGAAGTTCAGGACACTTCTTGGATCAAGCCGGGGAAAGTGGCTTGGGATTGGTGGAATGACTGGAATGTGGATGGAGTGGATTTTAAGGCGGGCATCAACACGAAGACCTATGAGTACTACGTTGATTTCGCGGCGAAATACGGGATTCCGTACATCATTCTGGACGACGGCTGGTACAAGTTGGGCAATCTGCTGGAGGTGACTCCTGAACTGAACATGCAGGAGTTGATCGATTACGCGAAGCAGAAGAACGTCGGCCTCATTTTGTGGGCCTCGTGGAAGACGCTGGATGATCAACTGATTCCTGCGCTCGATCAGTTTGAGAAGTGGGGAGTGAAGGGAATCAAGGTGGACTTCATGCAGCGCAGCGATCAGATCATGATCGACTATTTTTACTCGCGTATGCCGGGAGGCGGCGAAGCGGCACATGCTGGTGGATTTCCACGGGGATCAGAAGCCCGCAGTGATGATGCGCACCTGGCCGAACCTGATCAACACCGAAGGCGTGCGCGGCATGGAGTGGAGCAAGTGGAGCGCGGAGTCGGAACCGAAGCACAACGTCACGCTGCCGTTCACTCGCATGTTCCTGGGGCCGATGGATTACACGCCGGGGGCGATGCGCAATGCAACCCGCTCAACGTTCCGGCCGATTAATAGCCAGCCGATGGCGATGGGAACGCGATGTCAGCAGTTGGCAATGTACGTCGTCTATGAGGCGCCGTTGCAGATGCTGTCGGACAGCCCGTCGAATTATTTGCGGGAACCGGAGACGATGGAGTTTCTCGCGCGCAGTGCCGACGGAATGGGACGATACAAAAGTTCTCGACGCTAAGATTGCGGAGTACGTTGTTGTGGCCCGGCGAAATGGGAAGGATTGGTACATCGGGGCAATGAGCGATTGGACTTCGCACACACTGGAAATCGATTTGTCGTTCCTGCCGGATGGGAATTTCACTATGGACGCGTATCAGGACGGGGTGAATGCGGATCGGAATGCGAGCGATTATAAAAAGACGAGTACGCAGGTGAACCGCGGCACGAAATTGAAGTTACAACTTGCGAGCGGCGGCGGGTGGGCGGCGAGAATTCATCAATAGATTCAGCGAGATTTGGGGAGAGCGCGGACCGCGCCGGTGGAGATACCGCCGTCGACGAGCAGCGTCTGGCCGGTGATGTAGCGGCTGGATTCCGCGGCGAGGAAGACTACCGCTGACTCGAGATCGTCGGGGCGGCCTGGACGTTTCAGCGGTATGCGATCGCTCAGATACTCCACCCATTCTTTGTCTTCATAGAGAACCTTGTTTTGCTCGGTTCGGAACCAGCCCGGAGCGAGACAGTTCACTGTGATTCCGTGCTTGCCCCAGTCATCGGCGAGACTCATGGTCAGTTGCCGAATCCCACCGCGGCTGGCTCCGTAGGGCGCGAGCCCGGCATACCCGGCGACGCTGGTTACTGAGCCGATGTTGATGATGCGACCATACTGGCGCGAGATCATTCGTCGCGCGACTGCCTGCGCAACGAAAAAGCTTCCCCGCAGGTTGGTATCGAGGATCTGATTCCAGTCGTCCCAGGTTACGTCTAATGCCGGCTTGCGAATGTTGCATCCCGCATTGTTCACCAGAATGTCGAGGTGGCCGAAGACTTGATCTGCGGCAGTAACCATTCGCTCAATGCTGTCGTGGTCGCGAACGTCGAGATCGAATGAGATGGCGCGGCGGCCGAGGCTTTTGATCTGCTGTTCGAACTGCGCGAGAGAATCGCGTTTACGGCTGGTGAGTACGAGATCGGCGCCCGCGCGCGCGAGAGCAGTGGCTAAAACCTGTCCCAAGCCACGGCTGGTGCCGGTCACGATTGCTACTCGGCCCGTGAGATCGAAGAGGGCGGGCTCTGGGGAATTCTCGTTCACGATGGATTTCCCGGCGTGAGGACCACTTTCATGAGATTCGGTTCACGGGCGTAGAGGCGTTCAAACCATTGAGGACCATCGGCGAGAGGAGCCACGGCGCTGATGAGTGGTTTCACCTGAATGGCACCGCTGGAGATGAGTTCGATGGCTTTGGGGTATTCGCCAGCGGATGCGCAAGAACCCTGAAGCCGGAGCTGCCGTGAAACTACTTTCTGAAGAGGCAGTTTTATTTCTGGCGAGACGTTGCCGACGAGAACGACCTTGCCGCCTTTGCGAACACTGTCGATTGCGGTATTCACGGGTTCGGTCTTGCCGACTGCCTCGATTGCAACGTCGACGCCGACTCCATTTGTGAGTTCCGCGATCTGCTCCGGGACACGGTCGGACAGGGTCGCAGTCGCGCCCAGTTGCGCGCTGAACGCTAGACGCGTGCGATCTACATCGGCGACAAAAATTCGCGAACATCCTGCCACGCGGAGAGCCTGCTGGAGCAAGAGCCCGATCATCCCTGCGCCGACAACGAGAGCACTACTGTCCGGTGCAACCGGTGCTAGTGAGACCGCATGTAGCGCGACGGCGACGGCTTCCAGAAGCGCAGCTTGCTCGAAGGGCAAATTGGGTGGGAGGCGATGAATGATCCTGGCGGGAACGGAGACAAATTCCGCAAAAGCTCCGGCGCGGCGGTAGTCGCCGCAGGAGACGCCGAGGACTTCGCGGCGATCGCAAAGGTTGATGTCTCCGCGTAGGCAATTGGCGCATTCACCGCAGTACACAGTGGAATCAAAGGTGACGCGATCGCCTTCTTGCAAGCCGGTTACGCTTTGGCCGAGCGCGGCCACGATCCCGGCGGCTTCGTGGCCCATCACCAAGGGAGGAATGCGGCGCCCGGAGGACCCGTCATATCCGTGGACATCGCTGCCGCAGATGCCGCAGGCGGCGACTCGAATCAGAACTTCCCCGGGGCCGGGGTTAGGCGTCTCAATATCGGCGAGTTCGAGATGACGGTACTGCGACAGCAACAGTGCTTTCATTTGCCGGATTTTGGCCCGGGCGCCGGCTCAACAATTCCGTTGCCCTCGCGAATGGTAAGAATCTGGTTGGCCTTCACGTTGGTGAATTTCTCGAGCTTCTGCGTGGTAGGCCATTTTACTTCGATCAGGTCGATGGTCTGCACCTTACCCAAACCAAAGTGAAGGCGCAAGTCGCTTTGCGACATGACGCTCGATCCGCTGCGGACTTCGTCCATCTGCGCATGATTGCCTGTCACGACCCGCACGCGGGCCCCGATCGCAGTGCGATTGCATTTGGTCCCCACTAACTTGATCTTGATCCAGTTCTGCTTGTTGCCGCCATCGTTGCGCAGCAAGGAAGGGAGATCGTTCATGTTGAGCACGAGCGCATCGATGTCGCCGTCGTTGTCATAATCGCCAAAAGCGGCGCCCCGGCTGGAATAGCGGTCGCTGATGCCGGCTCCCATCGATGCGGACACATCTTTGAACTGCCCGTTGCCCATGTTTTTGTAAACGAGACGAGGATTCTTGAAGGTCTGGCCAATCTCGTGCCCGGCGATCTCGGGATAGACGTGGCCGTTCACCTGAATGATATCGGTCCAGCCATCGTTGTCGTAATCGACGAAACCGCATCCCCAGGCGACGTACTGGTTGTTGATGCCGATGCCGGAAGCGAAGGTTACATCGCTGAAGGTGCCGTCGCCGTTGTTGTGATAGAGATTGCAGGTGTCATCGGCAAAATTGGTTTTGAAAATATCGAACCAGCCGTCACAGTCGTAATCGGCAACAGCAACGCCCATTCCGGCCTGCTCGTGACCATTTTCGCTGTAGGCACATCCAGCGATCATCGCAATGTCGGTGAAGGTACCGTCGTGATTGTTGCGGAATAAAATGCTGGGCTCGGAATCGACCGCGACGTAAATGTCTGGCCATCCGTCGTTGTCGAAATCGGAAGCTACGGCGGTAATCGAATATCGCGGCCCGGGTTTAAGAATGCCGGATTTTTGCGACACGTCAGTGAAAGTGCCATCGCCATTGTTGTGATAGAGCACGTTGGTATCGCCGGTGAGCCCACGTGGGCCGCACATCACCGGAATTCCCTTCCACTGGCATGTGGCGGACTCTCCGGGCGTACCCGTCTTTTCCGGATCGAGCTGGATGTAATTGCAGACAAACAGGTCGAGGTGGCCGTCGCGATCGTAGTCCAAAAAAGTGCAGCCGGAGCCCCAGCGCACGCGTTCGTCGTACACACCGGCTTTGCGCGTCACGTCGGTGAATGTGCCATCCCCGTTATTGTGAAACAGAATGTTGTGTCCCCAGAAGCAACAAAAGAGATCGTCCCAGCCGTCGTTATCGTAATCGCCAACGCAGACGCCGGTCTGCCAGCCGGTGCGGCCGAGTCCCGATTTTTCGGTAACGTCGGTGAAAGTTCCGTCGCGATTATTTTTGTAGAGATGCGAGGTGGGCGCTTGACCGCCGGGCCACTTCTCGTTGAAGCGCGTTCCGTTGGTCAGATAGATGTCGAGCCATCCGTCCTGATCGTAATCGAAGAACGCGATGCCACTGCCCTTGGCTTCGATGATGTAGCGCTTGTGGGTCGGTACCTCCCCAGACGTTTGGGGTGGTGAGGCCGGCCTCGCGGGATACATCGACGAATTGAACCGCAGATTCGGGAGAATGGACGGCACGTTTTGCGGCATCATCGCCTGCGGCGAGGGCGGACGAGCCGTCCGCTCCTACACGAACTGTGAGGCTTCGATTCCATCGCCAGAGCGGAGTGCTCAGGGCGTCAAGAAGGGTGCTGCCGAGAACTACCAGGGAAGAACCTAGAAACTGCCGGCGAGGAAAATTCATTTCGGACTCGGGATTTTGGGGAATGGATGCGACACGATGCCTGCGCCTTCCTTGACCGCGATGATCTGGTCGACCGGCACATTTGTCAATCGATCCACTTGGCCGCTGGGCCAAGTGATTTCGAGAGATTCGATCTTGATGCGCTTGCCCAGGCCAAAATGAATTCTCGGGTCGCTGGCTGACATGTAGCTCATGCCGCCCTTCGCCTGCTCGACTTGCACAAAGCCGGTGCAAGTGAGCTTGAGGGAGGCACCAATGCCGTCCCGGTTGGATTTCGTTCCGATCAGTTGCACGCTTAGCCAATGATTCGCATTGCCGCCGTCGTTCCGCAGCAGAGAAGGGAAGTCGCCGCGATTGTTGGTCACAATATCGATATCGCCGTCGTTATCGTAGTCCGCGGTGGCGAGTCCTCGCCCAACGATAGGACGGATGAAGTCAGAGCCTAGTGAATCGGAAACCTTATCGAACTCGCCTTTACCGAGGTTGCGGTACATCAGCAGAGGTTCTTTGTAAGACACTTCGCCGTGGTAGAGCGAGACGTTATCGAGCATGGCGCCGTTGAGTTGCAGAATGTCGTTCCAGCCATCGTTGTCGTAATCGAGAAACTTCGCGGCCACGCCGCTCAGCAAGACCGCCTTGTTGCCGATGCGAGAGCGGAATGTCTCATCGGTGAAAGTGCCGTCATGGCTGTTGCGATAGAGACGATTCAATTCGAAGTCGAGATGCGTGATGTAAAGATCCATCCATCCATCGCCATCGACGTCGGCGGCATCAATGCCCATGCCTGCCTCGTATCGGCCATCTTCGCTGGCCGCCATGCCTGAAACCAGGGAGACGTCTTCGAACGTTCCATTGTGCTTGTTGATGAAAAGGAAGTTCGGCCAGGAGTCATTAGCGACGGCGATGTCGGGCCAGCCATCATTGTTGAAGTCGGCCAGGACCACGCCCATTCCCTTGGCCTCGGGTTTCCCGACGCCCGAGGCGTCACTCACATCGGTGAAAGTTCCGTCATGATTGTTGTGATAGAGCTTGATGCGCTGGCCTTTGTAATTGCCGGGATGACAGTAAGAGCGATACCCGGGACGACGCTCACCGCACCAGATGTTGTTCTTCGGACTCCAATCGATGTAATTCGTGACGACAAGATCGAGCCAGCCATCTTTGTCGTAATCGAACCAACCGGCGCTGGTGGACCATCCACCCTCGTCGCCGACACCGGATTTGGTAGTGATATCGGTGAAGGTTCCATTGCCGTTGTTGTGGTAGAGAATGGCGCGCTCGTAGCCGGTCACGTACAGATCGGGGTACCCGTCGTTGTCGAAGTCGCCGACAGCGACTCCCTGCCCGTAATGTCCTTCGCCTCCGACACCGGCCTTGTCCGTCACATCGGTAAATGTGCCATCCCCGTTGTTGTGGTACAGCGCGCTGCGCAAGGGATGCGGCGGCTTATAGATATCGGTCGCGGCGGATTGTACGAAGTACAGATCTATCAACCCGTCCTGGTCATAATCGATCCAGGCGACGCCGGTGCCCATCGTTTCCAGGTAATACTTTTCCTCAGTTTGCGTGGAGTCCTGCTGAAAGGTAATCTTCGCAGCCTCGCGAACGTCGGTATAGCGGACGGGAATCGGTGCGTCTTGCGTTTTCGCCAACTGCGCCATGAGCGCGGGCTCAATAGCGATGCTGCTTGCGAACAGGAACGCGAGCGCCGCTGCGGCACGGAGCACAATTGGGTGTTGATAATTAATTCGGGTTCCTATTCTCACAAACTGCGGTCCGCCATGAGCAGCGCAAATTGAAGCATTTGCTGGCGAGCCGCCGTGGGCATCGCCTGTTCGGTAGTAGGCGTTGTCTGGGGAGCCTTGGCCAAAGCTTGTTCAATGCGGCCGATGTCCAGGCCCCCGGCATTGCTTCCTTTGAAACGATCCAGGACTTCGCGCGCTTTTTCGATCTGTCCGGTCTGATAGTAAAAGACGCCCAGGGTCGAATAACTCCCAGCCCATTCGGGCATCAACTCGACGGCGCGCTCGAGTCGTTCGCTGGCCTGCTTGGTGTTGCCCTGCATGACCGAGATCAGGCCTTGACCCCAGATGATTTTTCCGGAGCCTGGGACTCGCGCGAGGCCTTTCTGCAGCGTCTGCTCTGCAGCGGCAACATTGTTTTCGCGAAGCTGAACCAGCGTCAGAGATAAGTAGTACTGATCATTGTCGGGATTGCGAGCGATGGCGGAGCGGAAGATCTCGGCTGCTTTGCCGGAGTTGCCGAGGTGCGACTCAATGTCGCCCAACAGGGCCAATGATGCGTCATCCTGCTGTCCCGCGGCCGAGAGGGTTTGCGAGGTTGCGAGTGCGTCCTGGAACTGGCCTTTGCGGAAATATGCGTTGGCTAAATCGAACTTCACGTCATCGGAATCGGGATTCGCTTTCAGCGCGGCCTGGAAATGCTGGATGGCGTCGTCGTACAACCGATAACGCGCGAGCAACACGCCTACTCCGGTTTGCGTGCGGTAGTCCTCTGCACTAATTTGATCCAGTTGGGCGATGATCTCTCTCGCCTTCGCTTCATCGCCGAGCTTTAAATAAGTTTCCGCGAGCAAATACAGATCCTGGCTCTGCCCGGGGTGCTTCTTGATCTGCTCGTTCAGTTCACTGAGATCCAGCTGGCTGCGTTCTTGCGCGGAAAGTCTGGTGCGATCGTCAACGTAGTCGAAGAGGTGCTGGTAAGGCACAGGCCCTGTGGAGGAATTCTTCGAGAGCGTCTGGAAAACGTTCAGATCTCGTTGCGCCGCGTCGTTCTGATGAAGATTTCGTTCCACCATGGCCAACTTGTAGTAGCCGGTGGCGGCATCGCGGCTGACTTTGACATAACGGCGAAGGAGGTCGGCGGCTTCGGCATATTTCTTGTCGCGCGTGCGGAGATTCGCGAGTTCCAGCAGAGCCTCGGAGAAATCGGGATTGCTTCGTAGAGCTTGTTGAAACAGTGTGTCTGCCTGAGCATAGTTGCCCTGGCGCTCTTGAATGTAGCCGACATTAAACAGGCAAGATGCGTTGTGAGGGTCGAGCTTTAATCCGTCGTTGAAATATTTCAACGCCTCATCGAAACGTCCCAGGTGCCGGTACGATAGTCCCATGAAACTGTAGGAGCGCGCTGAGGGCTCGAGTGCAATCAAAGCTTTGAATTCTTCGATAGCCTTTTCAGCCTTGCCCGACATGAAGTAACTCTCGCCCAAGGCAGCGTGCAGGTCGGCGCGCTGGGGAGAGATCTTCAAACCCGATTCCAGCAGGGGGATGGCGTCTTCATAATAATCCTGGGTCATGCTGACGCGAGCCATGAGGAAAATCACGTCCGTATTTTCCGGCGCGAGTTTGCGGGCGCGCACCAGCAGTTCCAGCGCATCCAGCGGTCGGGACTGGTCGGAGTAACTTTGCGCGAGCAGATACAGCGTATCCACGGAGTCAGGTTTCAATTTGAGAGCGTGGTTGAGCGCGAGATCCGCCTTGGCGTATTGGCGAGCGCGCAGACAAGCTTGGCCTAGACTGTGGAGGATCTCGAAAGTCTCCGGCTTGAGGGCGTTCGCCAATTCCAATTCACGTTCGGCGGACTGGTATTGTTTGGCAGAAGCTAGCACGATCCCCAGAGTGAAATGCAATTGAACATCGGACTTATGCGCCGCCGAAAGTTGACGGGCCAGTTGCAGTGCCTGCACTGATTTTCCCGCGGCGAAGAAGGCGCGCACGAGATTGAATTGCGTCTCTATAGTCTGGGGATGCACCCGTTGGAAATGAACGATGGCGGGCAGCGGCGACCCATGGGCCAGAAGAAGAAGTCCTAAGTTGTAATTCGCATCGCGGTTCGCCGGTGCAATCTGGAGAACGCGATTGAATTCCTTCTCAGCGAGATCAGGCTTCTGCTGGGCTACATACAAATTTGCAAGATTGTTGTGGGTCGATGTGGAGTTCGGGTTCAGCTTGAGGGCTTGTTGGAAAGCGTCCCGGGCCTCAGTGTAGTTTTTCTCGTTGGTAAGAATGATTCCGAGCAAATTGTAAGCTTCCACATTCGAGGGATCGCGCCGGATTTCCTCGTCGATGACATTCTTCGCCTGATCCAATTGGCCACTCTGAATCAACTGCTCTGCTTGCAGCAGGGAAGAGTTTGGAGCGGATGCCGGAGCATGATTCTTGTGCGCAGAAGATGCCTGAGCGTTGCTGATCGGCGGGAGGAGCGCGGCGAACAGAATGGCGATGCCGACCTGGTACTTGCAAGCGCGCGCTGAAATTTGAATTGCAGTGGTCCCCAACATCCCCAATGTCCCTGAAGGCCTCAATATAGCAGTTCAAGCCTGTGCAGTCCCAGCGGAGGGCGCGATCGCGGGCGTGTCCGGGGCGGGGCCCGTGGAATCGCCGATCACCAGCTCGGAGCCGATGCGGTATTCCTTGCCTTGAGGACTCACGGTGCTGGAGAGTTCATGCAGAGCATCGGCGGCCAAGCGGCCAAGTATCTCACGATGGATGTCTACGGTAGTGATCGACGGGTTGCAGTACTCGGCCAGGCGAGTCTTATCGAATCCGGTTACTGAGACGTCCTGGGGGACGCGGCAACCGGCTAGCAGCAAACCTTTGATGACGCCCACGGCGGTCAAATCGTTTACGGCCATGACGGCGGTGGGGCGCGGAGACAACTTCGCAATGGCAGTTCCTGCGGCAAATCCTCCCTCGAAACGCAAGTCGCCGGGCAGCACCGGCCCGGGTTCCAGCCCCAAACGCTGCATCGATTTTTCGTAAGCTTCGAGGCGTTCGATGTTCGATTTCAGCCCCGGTCTCCCGGCGACAAACGCAATCCGGCGGTGGCCGTTCTGGTGCAAATAATTCACAATCTGCTCGACACCGGATGGGTAATCAATGCGCAGATTACTGGTGTATCCGCGAACGGGAGCTAGATCGAGAAATGTGACTGCAATCATTCTGCGAGCGAGTTCGTGTACCAACTGAAGGCTGATTTCAGAGGTCATGATGGCCACGCCGCGCACCTTGTGTTCCATCATGCGCTCGGTGGCTTCTCGAGTTCTGCGCGGATCGTAATTGGTGTCGCTGAGAATGGCGTCGTAGCCCAATTGCCGGGCGCGTGTCTCGAAACTCTTGATGACTTCAGGGAAAAAAGGATTTTCGATATCGGAGACGATAATGCCCAGCGTGCGGCGGTCGTGCGAGGCGAGATGGCGCGCGTGCACGTCGCGAATGTAGCCCAGCTTTTTGACCGCGGACAGAACCAGGCGTCGGGTTTGGGGTCCGACTTTACCCGTGTTATTCAGGACGTTAGAGACGGTCGCAGTGGAGACCGCAGCGGCTTTCGCAACGTCACGAATCGTTACGCTCATGATGGAAAGTACGGCCAACTTGGGGGCGTGGCATCGCTGTGGCCGTGACTGCGCGGAGTATAGACGAGAAGAAAATTCTTGACAACGCAAACGGCAGCGTGATATTCCCCGGAACACACTTCCGCTAGTCAATTTCTACTAGCTGGCAAGTTGGGTTAAGCGGTTAATCGAAACCGCGTTGGTTTCGAGTGCCGCGTGAAACTGGGGTTATACAAAAGCAGCTGTGCTGGCGAACGCGCCGCGAAGGCGGCGGGTTCGTGAGTGATCGGATGTGTGTGCGTGCGGGCGAGGTCGCCTGCCTCGGAAAAGCTCAAAGGAGAGCTCATGAACCGATCGGCGTCGCGTTGGATTTTGCGTACTTTGTTCGTTCTTGCTGTGTCCGCTGTGGCCAGCATTCTCCCCCTTCAGGCTCAAGTGGACACGGGCTCGATCACGGGTATAGTGACGGATGCGTCCGGGGCTGTAGTCAATGGCGCGAAGGTCACGCTCACCAATGAGGGAACGGGCGCGGCATTGTCCCTGACAACGGGATCGGATGGAAGTTATACGTTCAGCCCGGTCCGCATCGGCAGCTACAAGATCGACGCGACCGCGCAGGGTTTTAAGACCGTGAGCCAGACTCACATCGTGGTCAACGTAAGCGCGAATGTACTGGTCAATCTGAAACTGCCCACCGGCAGCGTGAGCGAGACGGTCGAAGTCACGGGGGCCGTTCCTGTCCTTCAGACTCAGGACGCCTCAGTCGGCCAGGTGATGGATACGCGCAACGTCAACAACCTTCCGCTGAACGGAAGAAATTTCACCTTCCTGGCGCAGCTTTCCGCGGGCGTGAACTCTCCACAGGCGGATACGCGCGGGAATGCTTCGACCGGCGCTTTTTCGGCCAACGGATTTCGTCCCGCGCAGAACAACTACATGCTGGACGGCATCGACAATAATTCCGACACCGTCGACTTCCTGAATGGAACGAACTTTGTCGTGCTGCCGCCGGTGGACGCTATCCAGGAATTTAAAGTTCAGACCACCAATTTCAGCGCTGAATTTGGACGCTCCGGCGCCGCTGTCATGAATGCAACCGTCAAGTCGGGTACCAACCAACTGCACGGCGACGTATGGGAGTTTTTCCGCAACGACAAACTAGACGCCGCGGACTACTTCGAGAGAACGCTGGATGCCAACGGCAACGCGCACACTCAAAAGGGAGAACTCCGTCAGAACCAGTTCGGATTTACGCTCGGCGGGCCGGTCGTAATTCCACACGTGTTCAACGGCCGCAACAAGGTGTTCTTCTTCGGTGATTACGAAGGCTTGCGTCGGCGGCAGGGTACAGTTCAGACAGGGGCAGTGCCGACATTGGCGGAGCGGACCAGCGGGTACACGAACCTGCAGGATTTGATTACCGGGCAATCAGGAAACCACACGGACATTCTGGGACGCACGATGCCGGTCGGCACAGTGTTGGATCCAGCGACCACGCGCAGCGTAGCTTGCGGAACTGTCGACCCCGTCAGCGGACTGCCGTGGCCCAGCGTGCGGCGCAGGGGTGACACCGGAACAGCGGTCGGCTTTGCACGCGATCCGTTCGGAACCTGTCCGGCCAGCACGTTGGGTTTCACGATGGCCGGTTGCAACTTGAATATGTTGCCGGTGGGGCGCTTGGACCCGAACGCCATCAAATTGCTCAATCTTTACCCAAACCCGACGAGCAACGCCTTGACCTCCAACTACACCAATTCGCCTGTTCTTCGTGAGAACCGAAAAGCCTTCGACGCACGCCTGGATGTCAATTTCACTCAAAAAGACCAGGTGTTCTACCGATTCAGCTATGTGGACGATCCGCAGTTCATTCCTTCGATCTTTGGAGGCGTCGCTGATGGCGGCGGGTTCTACCAGGGTAACCAGACAGCGCTGGCCCAGCAGAGCGCGCTGGTTTGGAACCATGTCATTTCTCCGACGACGGTCAATAACGCCCGCGCAGGGCTGAATTATCTGCATACGACGCGCAACATTCCTGAGGCTACCAATCTCAGCGACCTCCCCGGGCAATTTGGAATCCAGGGCATTCCACAGGAAAAGGAAAATGGCGGTCTTCCGGCATTTGGCATTAACGGGTTGCAGACGCTGGGAGGTAACGCTTTTCTGCCCTCGGATGAAGTGAGTTCGACGATCCAGCTTAACGACGACTTCACCAAGATCTATGGGAAACACACGTTCAAAATGGGCATCGAGTGGCAGCATGTGAAGTTCTCTACCTTGCAGCCACCATGGTCCCGCGGGCAGTTCAATTTTGACGGCACTTACACCGATATTCCAAATGTCGGCGGAGGCAATACGGGCCGTGCACAATTCTTGCTTACCCCGACGGCTTCGACGGTGCCAGGAGGCACTGACTACGTGGGAGGTCCGAACAATGTCTTCGTCTCCAACATCTCACTCAGCGATAACGGGAAGAACTACTATGGCAGTTACTTTCAGGACGACTGGAAGGTGTCGTCGAAGCTGACGCTAAACCTGGGTGTGCGATGGGATTTCTTTGGCCTGGTTTACGATCACTACGGCAAGCAAGCGAACTTCGTCCCAAGCGGGCCACCCAGCGGTGCGCCGCTGTACATCATTCCTCCCAGTGGATTGGCGACGCAGCTTTCAGCCAGTTTTCAGTCGCTGCTGGCAGCAGACGGCATCGGTTTGGCGATTACGAAACAATACGGAAAGGGGTTGGGCCGCTCGCAGACGAGGAACTGGGCTCCCCGATTCGGATTTGCTTACCAGGCCACTCCGAAGTTTGTGGTGCGTGGCGGCGCTGGCATGTTCTACAACGGTTTTGAGAACCGAGGGTACTCGCCCAACCTAGGCGAGAACTACCCGTTCCAATTCTCGTTCCAATTCCAGCAGAAGAATGACGCCACGCCCATTAACCAATTTGCGGGCTGCCCCGCAGCTACTCCAACGGGCGGTATGTCACTGGAGACTGGCTTCAGTTGCGTTCCCTTGAATCCTCTGGCGGTCAATGCCTCGGGACTGCAGTTGAGAGGAATTCAATTCGATTATCAAACCCCGTATTCGATCGGCACAAACCTCACTCTGCAATATGAACTGACTCCGTCGCTTTCTTTGCAGGCCGGTTATGTGGGTACCTTTGGACGTCATCTAGAGGTTTTCCCAGGGTCCAATCGGCCGACGGCCCTCTTGCCACCGAATACCACTCTCACGAATGGGGCTGGAGCTACACCGGGAACTCCAGGAACGGGAGGTCTACCTGCATCCCAAGGAGGGCTGCCGTTCCCCGACTTCGCCCAAAACGCGAGCTACGCCACGACCAACGGCAGCAGTTATTACCATGGCTTGCAAACCAGCGTGAACAAGAAGTTTAGTGGTGGACTGAACTTTCTTTTTGCCTACACATATTCGAAGGTTCGTTCGGATGCTTTGGATCTGCTCAATGGTTTTGCGGGAAATGGTTATCGCGCTCCCTATATTCCTGGTATGGGCATCCATGCAGACTACGGCCTGGCGAATTTCGATATCCGTAACGTCTTACACTTCAGCGGCACTTACGAATTGCCTATTGGCAAGGGTAAGAAATTTATGGGCAATGCCGGCGGGGTGAGCAACGCTGTCCTTGGCGGGTGGGCTTTGGTATGGGCTAGCACCCTTCAAGGCGGGCAACCGTTCAAGATCGATTGTCCATCAGCTACAGCTGCTGGTGCTAACTGCTATTCCTTCCTGGTCCCTGGACATAGTCCGCGAACTTCTTTCCAGAAAACGAGTAATGGAAACGTACGGATGCTGGATCCTGCCGCTTTCGCTCAGCCTTGCGAGGTCGGATCGCCAGGTACTCCCAACTTCTGCGTACCGGAGCCCGGAGTGCTGGCCTTAGGTGGGGGGCAACCAACGCAGATTGAGGGGCCAGGATATCATCGGCTGGACCTCTCGCTGTTTAAGAACTTCCAGCTAACCGAACGGACTCGGCTGGAGTTCCGATCCGAGTTCTTCAATATCCTGAATCATCCAAACTTCAATTATCCAGGGTTCGGGGGCAACGGAGTGGTGGCTGTCTCAGGATCGACGGACTTTTCCAAGCACGTAGATTCCAAAACGGGTGCCATAACGTACGGTAGCGGCACGTTCGGAGAAATTGGATCGACTCGCGATGCACCGTATGCTTCGCGCGAGATTCAGTTTGCCTTGAAGTTGTATTTCTAAGCATTGTTCTGGTCGACATTGAAGGCGCTCCCGTCCGGAGCGCCTTCGCTCTGCTGGGCAGCGGAGAGCTTGCTGTAGCGGTCTACGCGTGGTGCTACCATTAAGGGCGTCGTGACTCGTCGATGTCGCCTGTTGTACATAAGATCTGCAATTCTCTTTGGGTACGCCCTGGTGGCCACCTGCTCTTTCGCTCAGAATCATCCCGCTGCTTCGCATCGACACGAGGAACTTAATCGGCAATTCCAGGCGGCGGTGGCCCAGTATGATGGCGGCCATTTGCCGGAAGCGGCGGAGCAACTGGAGAAGCTTCTGCAGCAGGTTCCTGACAGCTTCGAAGCTCACGAACTTTTGGGAATGGTCTACGCCGGGGAATCGCAAGATCAGCTTGCGAGACAGCACCTGCAAGAGGCCGTGCGCCTCAAGCCTTCGTCCGCGGCAGCCCGCACCAATCTCGCCGCGAGTCTGATTCGCACGGGAGACGTGGAGGCAGCGCGAGAGCAACTCACAAATGCCGTGAAGCTCGATCCCCGGAGCTACGATGCCAATCACAACTTAGGCGAAATCTACATCAAGCAGGGCAAACTCGCCGAAGCCATCCCGTTTCTCAAACAAGCGCAGCAGAGTAAGCCTTCGGCGTACGACAACGGCTACGATCTGGCGCTGGCGTATTTGTTGACAGGCCATGCTCAGCCGGCGCGTCCAGTGGTGCAAGTTCTCTTAAAGACGCAGAATACGGCGGAACTGCATAATCTCCTTGGCCAGATTGAGGAGAAAGAAGGGAACTTCGTCAGCGCAGCGAATGAATTTGAAACCGCGGCGCACATGGAGCCGAGCGAGAGCAATCTGTTCGATTGGGCGAGCGAACTGCTTCTTCACCGCACGCTGGAACCAGCGATCGAAGTGTTCCGGCAGGGTGCGGAGCGGTATCCGAAATCGCCGCGGATGGCCATTGGCTTGGGAATCGCGCTTTATTCGCGCGGCAAATACGATGAGGCGGTGAAGTCGCTGCTGCGAGGCGCTGACTTGAGCCCGTCGGATCCACGTTGCTACTTCTTTCTATCGAAGGCCTACGACAGTTCTCCGCTGCAAGGGGAAGAGGTCATCCAAAGCTTCCGGCGCTTTTCGGAATTGCATCCGGACAATGCGCGGGCCGCGTATTACTACGCCATGAGCATGTGGAAAGGAAAGCGCGCGCAGGATCCAAGCACCGATTTTCGACAGATCGAGGCATTGCTTACCAAAGCCGCGGCACTCGATCCTAAGCTCAGCGAGGCGCATTTTCAGCTGGGGAATCTCTTTTCGGATCAGGCGCGCTATGCCGATGCGATTCCCGAGTATGTGAAAGCCCTGGAAAACAATTCCGATATTCCCGATGCGCATTACCGGTTGGGGCAGGCTTACGTGCACACGGGACAGAAGGAAAAAGCGCAGGCGGAGTTGGCGACGTACCAGCAGCAACGGGCGCAGCACCTTGCAGATCTCGACAAGCAGCGGGCCGAGATCCGGCAGTTCGTGTACTCGGAGTCGACCGCGGCGCCGGCCAGGCAGTGAGGGCGGGCAGCAATTGAATTATGGAAGGTCCACAACAAATTAGACGAGATCCCGTGCGAAGGGCGTTGCGGAACGGGGCGAGCGATCGCGAAGTGAGCTACGTTCTGGCGAGGACACGGCGCGATTTTCTGCGCGAAGCCGCCGGAGTTGCGGTGGGAAGCGCACTCTTTCGTCCGGCCTGGGCGCGGGCTGCAGCGGCGGGACGCAAGAGAAAGGTTGTGGTGGTCACCTTCGGTGGCGGAGCTCGGGATCAGGAAACGTTCATGCAGGAGGGACAAGAGAACATCCCGCATCTCATGCGTGAACTCATTCCGCGAGCCAGTTTTTTTACGCAGGTGGTGAATCAGGGAATTCTGGGCCACTATGTGGCGACCGCGAGCCTCGCTACCGGCGTGTACGAGACGTTCAATAATTTCGCGTCGGTCTCGCCCGAATCGCCTACTGTTTTCGAATACTTTCGCAAGGATTTGAAGCGCCCATCGTCCGATGCATGGGTGGTCGCTCCCAGCAACGGTTTCAATCGGATCGGGGAAAGCAGTCATCGTTCTTATGGATCCGGATTGGGTGCTCGCGTCATCCTGCCGAAACGGCTGCTTACGGCCGCTACGTCCGGGAGCAGTCACAATTATCAGCACCTGTTGCGCGACAACTATGAGACGCCGTATTACGCTCCGGAACTCGCGGGCAGCGAGTTTGAGTTGCAGCAACTGGAAATGCTGCTGAAGTTGTCGGTGGACGATTTTAAAAGCCATGCGCAAACGCTTAACCAGTCCGGACGAGCTGTCGGTGTACATCGCGCGCCAGTTGATGCGGCAGGTGGCGCCGAGTCTGCTGTGGATCACGCTGCACGACATCGATGTAGCCCATGCGGGAGCGTACTCCTTGTACGTCGAGGGAATCCGCCGTACCGATCGGCTGTGTTCGGAGCTCTGGCAGGCCATTCAAGAAGAACCGGAATACGCGGGGCAGACCACCTTATTCATACTGCCGGATTTTGGCCGCGATTCCGACGAAGATGCGGGAGGGAACGGGTTCCAGCATCATCGTACTGGCGACGTCCTCTCGCGCACCACGTGGATGCTGGCAAGCGGTCCCGGTATTCGGGAGAATGTAGTGTTCGACCGGGCGGTGGATTCCCGGGATCTGGTACCCACGCTGGGAGCAATTCTGGGATTTCATGCTTCCCTCGCGCAGGGTAAACCCATCGATGAAGTCTTGTAGCTCTCATGCTACCCAGCGATCTCAAATCCGAAATGTTTGCTGGATACGCGGCTGAGGCGCGCAAGGTCGTCACAGCGCATCTGGCAACTCTGCGGCAACTGCCTCTTAGTTTTGTCCCCGGCTTGCTGCGGGAGTTGATCAGCTTCGATTTCAAATTTCCTGCGGAGAGAAATGCGCGCGAGAGGGAATTGGCTTACCTCGGTTCACTATCCCAGGCTCAGTTGAAAGAATGTTTCCGGGACTTCTCAGAAATCCGGCTTTCGCGCCAACTCGAAGAGTTTGATTGGGTGAAGTTGCCGGGGCAATTTGTGGAACGCTTGTCCGCTCACCTGTGGAGTACGCATCAGCTGGATGCGTTTCGCAAGGCTTCGAACGATTATGCTGACCGGCTTCGAGCGGCGGTACCGCCGGAGCCGCCGCCGATTCCACGACTCGGGATCAGCGTCATCGGCCAGGGTGTCACTTCTTACAACGAACCATTGTTCCGCAAACTGCGGCCGCACGGAGCCTATTTCACCGGCATTAAGGCGGAGAATGGATTGCGTCAGTTGCTGGATGGGGTGGCGGCTCGCGCCAAGGCCCATCCTCTTTCTTATGGACATTGGTACATCGATGGCGGCGAGGCCGTTGCATGCGATCCGGCGCTCACTTGCGTTTCCTACGAAGGGTTGGCCGCGACACGCGCGGAGCTGTTGCGAAAAATGCAGGAGCAGATAGAACAGCCCGGGATGGGCCCGGAAGCTCTGCGCAGTTTTCTGGCGCAACTGCGGCCCGTGGATTTGGGAATGGAGCGGCAGGCCGCGGACGAAGTGCTGCAGCGGTTCGAAGTCAGCGTTCTGACGGAAGGTTCCGGGACCCAGATTTTCAGCACCGTATTCGCGCAGTGGGCGGCGCGGGAAGCTTTGCGGCGCGCCCAGCCGCTGACCCTGCTGGTGCGATTTGCGCCTCGGCAGCGACAGAAGCCTATGAACGAACTGCTTTCGGCATCGGCCAAAGCTCCGGCGGAAGTGGACTTGATCGGCTCTTTGGTGGATGGCGATTTTGCCGCCTATTACAACTGGCTGAACCAGCAGAGGCTGGCGGGCGCGGAGCAGTCCTCATTCCTGGTTTGGTTTGAGGGACACAGCCAGGCGCTGGCGATTGGACCATCCATTGCGCGAGGCACCGAGTCGCGGTCTGCGGCTGATCTGCAGCAAGTGCTGGGCTGGATGTCGTGAGCGCGCTGACGCGAGACTTCTGTTTTCGTTCAGCAATAGCCTGAGGGGGCATACATAATGGATCGACGCACGTTCTTGCAACAATCCGGCACCATTCTCGCTGGAGCTGCTCTAACGCCCTACGCGGTTGCGAAAGATAGCAAGCAATCCGACTCCACGTTCTGGCGGACGCCTCGTCCTGCCCATGAATCGGAAATGGCGCTACAGCCGGAGTGTGGTGGAAGGCGGACACGATAAGAATTTCGACGATTCCAAATTCGATGCGGTGGTGATTCCGCATACCAATGTTCCGCTGCCGTGGCATGGCTTCGATGAGAAGACGTATGAGTTCGTCTCGCTGTATCGCCGCCGGTTCAAAGTTCCGCCTGCAGCGCGCGGAAAGCGGGTATTCGTGGATTTCGAAGGCGTGATGACGGCATCCACGGTGTGGATCAATGGAACACGGTTCGGCGAATACAAGGGCGGATACACGCCATTTTCGTTTGATCTGACTCCGCACATCGATTTCGATGGAGAGAACGTGCTCGCAGTGGACGTGGATTCCAGCGAGCGCCCCGACATTCCTCCCTTCGGGTACGAGATTGATTACCTGACCTTCGGGGGAATCTACCGCGAGGTTTGGTTGCGCATCGTGCCTTCCACATTTATCGAGAACATGGTGGTGCGTACGAAGGATGTACTCACGCCGAATCCCGGAGCCGAAGTCGTGTGCTTCATCCAGCATGGGGAAGTCTTCGCAAAGCCGGAGCGACGCTGGATGTCGAATTATTGGACGGCGAACGGGTGCTCGCGAAGGCTTCGCAGGCATTGCCGGCGGCGGACGCCGCGACGGAACCGATGGCGCACTCCGTGCGACTGGATGGGCTGAAGGGAATCAAGCTTGTGGGATCTGGAAAAGCCGAAATCTGTATACGGCTCGCGTGCGCCTGCGCCGCGGAAACGAGGTCATGGACGAAGATTCGCGCCGGTTCGGGTTTCGCGAGGCGCAATTCACCGATCACGGTTTCGAACTGAACGGCAAGGTCATCAAGCTGCGCGGACTGGACCGCCACCAGACTTTCCCGTGGGTCGGGCAGGCGATGCCCGGACGCGCGCAGCGCCGGGACGCCGAAATCCTGCGCAACAAACTCAAATGCAATATCGTGCGCACGTCGCACTATCCGCAATCGCGGCATTTTCTGGATGCCTGCGATGAGATCGGATTGCTGGTGCTGGAAGAAATTCCCGGCTGGCAGCACATCGGCGATGCAGCCTGGCAGGACATCTCGGTCGACAATGTCGGGCGAATGATCCGCCGCGACTGGAACCATCCCTCCATCATTCTGTGGGGCGTGCGTATCAATGAATCGCGGGACAATCACGATTTCTATACGCGGACGAACGCGCTGGCGCATCAGCTTGATCCCACGCGGCAGACCGGGGGCATCCGTTATTTCCAGGAATCGGAATTTCTGGAAGACGTTTTTACCATGAACGATTTTGGATGGCCGCTGAAGCCGCCGAATCATCCGCGATACCTGAATACAGAATTTGTGGGACACACCTATCCCACGAAAACGATTGACCAGGTCGAGAGGCTGATGGAGCACACCATTCGGCATGCGCGGGTGCATGACCAGCTTGCGTCGAATCCGCAATACGCCGGAGGCATCGGCTGGTGCGCGTTCGACTACAACACGCACGGCAATTTCGGCTCCGGCGACCGCATTTGCTATCACGGCGTGACGGATATCTTCCGCGAACCGAAGCCGGCTGCGGGATTCTATAAGTCGCAGTGCGATCCTGCAGAAGAGGTTGTGCTGGAGCCCGCGTTTCACTGGGCGCGAGGGGACGCATCGATCGGATTTTCAAAGGCTGTGGTGTGCTCCAACTGCGAGCATCTGAAGTTCTACATCGATGACAAGCTGGTGGCCGATGTCGATCCAGATCGGAAGCAGTTTGCGCACTTGAAATACGCGCCCTTCGTTTTTGAATTGGGCGAGTTGTTTCACAAATGGGGAGACTTGCGGATCGAAGGCTACATCCAAGGCAAGCTGGCCATCACGAAGCGCCTGTCGGGGAGGGGAGTGGATACGAAGTTTCTACTTCTTCCGGATGACACCGAGTTGATGGCCGACGGCGCGGATTCAACTCGCGTGGTGTTGCGCGTCACGGATGAGTTTGGCAATATCCAGCCCTTTGCCAATGATGCGATCAAGTTGCAACTGGAAGGACCAGCGGAGATTATCGGAGATAATCCTTTTTCCCTGGTGGGCGGGACGGGCGCAATCTGGATTAGAGCGCAGCAAACCGCGGGTACGGTGCGGCTGAAAGCGATTCATCCCTCGCTGGGAACGCAGCAGGCCGAAATCAAGCTGGTGGCAAGCGTCGGAGGAATTGGTGTAAGCTGCTGGGATACCGGTGTAGAGGCCGCGCCAATCATGCTGCGTCGTCGTTGGTATTATTCGCTCTTCTTTGTGATTTCTGCTGACACACTCGTTGCGCGTGCTCGTTTAATTCCTTAAGCCGACGCATGGCTACGCCCATACAATCTTGCACGGAACAATGCTCGCAATCCGGACTATGGAGCTTTAGAAATTCAAGTGCTACACAGAAATACCGCCTATAGGACACGGCAATCTCCTAATCCCGCACACAACTTCTGACTCGACCCTACGCCAGCGAGAGCCGCGCGCTTTAAGGATTTGTCCATTCTTGAGACCTCCGAAACTCTGGAAATCCCCGACTCTTTACGGGCTGGGGAATTTCCAGTGCAATGCGACTAGCGCACGATCAGGGGACGCATCATGTCGTGCTCTTCGTGTTCGAGGATATGGCAGTGCCAGACGTATTCGCGTCCGCCTGTCCTTGGGCTCACGGCATCGCGCATGGCGGCCGTGGGAAGTTCCGGCAGATCGAACTTCATGATCACCGTCGTGATCTCTCCCGGGTTCATGCGGACTGTTTCCTTCCACCCAAGTTCGTTCGGCTCGGGTGGGATCGGCGGTCCGCTATAGCCCCAATCACTCGGATCACCTGTGAACGGCTGTCGCTGGATCAACTGCACGTTCACAAGATGGAAGTGAATGGGGTGCGTGTCCCCGGTTAGGTTCATGATCTGCCATACCTCGGTTGTGCCGGCATATGGATTTTCCGTGCTTGGCGCCATGTACGGCTGTCCCCAAGTCGGCATCCCTTGGTTGTTGAGACCGTTCTGGGCAAAGGTTCCCATATTTTGAATCAGCCGGCCCATGTCGTCGAAATCCTCGTTCAACGTGAGCGTTCTATCGGCCACTCCGCTGAAGGGGAATGCGGGCGTGGATGGGTCACCATTGTTGAAGAGAAGGCCCGGCTGATTTCCGCTCAGGAAATTCGTTCTCAGCTTCGCGTTGATGTCCGCGAGCCAATTGTTGGTGGAGACGCTGTCGCCGGTGCCACTGCCGACAGTAATCTTCAGGAGGGTCCGGGTATTCGGGCCGAAACCTAACCGGGTATTTGGAGCGCCACCGGTTGCAGTTTGATCGCCATCGCCGGTGAAGTAATCATTGGTTGGGTCGCCACTCGGGAACGGGGCCGGAGCATCGTTATAAAGGATGAACGTCGAACCTGCGGGCACGCCATTGAAATCGATGACGACGTCCGCGCGTTCTGCCGGAGCCAGTAGAAGATTGAACGGGCCATCCGCATTGGCGTCGTCTTCGCCGTTCAACGGAATGGGCGTGCTGTTGTTGTGAATGGCGACGGCAGGCAGAAAGCCACCTTCGGTGCCCATCTGGTAAATCGCAGGCCCGGCGACTTGTGGGTTGGCCTCTCCTGCGTTCGCTCTGTCCTCTGCATACAGGTTCAGGTGATAAAACCGAGCTTGCGATCCATTGAGCAGGCGGAACCGCGTGCGCTTGGGCGCGACAGTAAGTTTCGGATAAATTCCACCATTCACCAGGATCGTGTCCAAGAAAGCTTCGGGTACGATTGAAACCTTGGGTAGCGGAGAAGTGCCCTGCTCCGGCGGATCGCTCGTCGGACCCCAGTCCCAGCGGCCTTTCGGGTTCTCTTCGCCGTTCGATAAAATGTTCGCCTCATAGCTGTGGGGATACCAGAGGTCCCCGGGATTGCCCCATTGCCAGGTTGGATCCTGCTTACCAATATTCGTCGGCACAAAGCTCTTGTCTTGAATGATTAGCGGTACTCCGACCAGATCGGGTAACAATCCGGCGTTGACGAGTCCAGTCTCAAAATCGTCGATGATGATGTAAGCCGACGCGATCCCTGCATAGGCATTGAGCCGGGTCAACCCCATCGCGTGATCGTGATACCAGCCAAGCCGGGCACTCTGCTGGTTCGGGAAATAATGCGAGCACATACCGGCGGGGACCGGGTATCCGGGAATATTCATGAAACTGGGCCCGTGCTGCCCGCTCGGCGTGTACCACTGGAAGGGAGTTCCATCGCTGAACCAAGGTGTCAGCCCGCCATGCAGGTGGGTGACGATTCGGTTATGCGGCAGATCGCCAACCATCACTCCGTTCGGTCCAGCCATGACCGTGCGATCGACTGGCAAGATATGCCGTGATGGGAGCAGATTCTTTACCGTCAGAATCACCGGCCTGTTCCGTGTGGCCACGATGGCGCCGCCCAGATACTTTTGATCGAAGGTAGCGAGATCGGTGTAACCGAAGAAGTCGGTCTTGCCCGGCAGGTCTGGATGCATCTTCTGGCTGAAGATCGCAGCCGCCATCGAGTAAAGGTCGGTGGTTTGTCCGGCGAAAGTGGTTGTATGTTTCGTGGCCAGAGGGATGTATTGCCCGATCTCGTTTTTCGCGCTTGGTCCGAGACCTGGGAGGGAAACGATAAATTTGCGAATGCTGCTTGGGCTTTGAGCGAACGGCCACGCTTTGCCGCGGAGCGCTAGTGTACTCGCTCCCGCGAGGGCCGCCGTTTTAACGAAGTGACGGCGATTCATGATGGATGTCTCCTATTAAAATTACTACGCGAACTATTAAGTAGCGAGGCAATGATCTTGTGCTTGCAGGCGCCGCTCCGCAGAAGCTTTTAGTGCAGAGAGCGTTTGCCTGTGGTGTTCTTCCGTGTACCACAAAGGTGCGTATTCCTCTAAGAGATCAAAGAGCATTTTCAACGCACCCCGTACTGCTTCTTGTTCTTGTCCAACTCTGTCACTTTCGCGTTCGAGACTTTCACATCCCTTTGCTGGCGCCATTCGCATGTCCTTATCTCTGGCCCGACTGCAACACGATCCCAGGCGATTTGGTGTTTTTCCAGGAGTAGAGATGTTTGAGCGCAGGTCATTGGCTTGAGTCCCACTCGACGGCCGGTTGCCCGCGTGGAATTCACGGGCAACCGGCCTCGGGTGTGTAGTGCTACTGTCCTGTTCCAATCAGCGTTGCGGTCTGCGGACTGCCTGGTGCGTTGTCGTTGACTTGCAGGGTTGCATTGTACGTAGCCCTGTTATTCGGCGAGAACACTACGTTGATGTTGCACGACGAACCAGTCGCTAGCGTGTTGGTACAAGTTCGCGACTGGATCGCAAACTGGTTTGCGTTGGCACCGCCGAGGTTGATCGAGTTGATCGTCAGCGATGCGGTTCCAGTGTTGGACAGAATGAACGTGAACGGAGCGCTTGTCGTGCGCCGCGCCTGGTTCGCAAAGGTGTGGGACGTGGGCGTGAGCGATGACCGCGGCTTGGACACCTGTTCCCGTCAGCGTAACGATCTGCGGACTCGTGACGTCCGAATCCGTGATAGTCAGCGTTCCGGTCAGGACGCCAGTCGTGGTCGGTGCAAACCTCACGTTAATGCGGCAACTGCGTCCGGGGGCGAGACTTCCTCCGCAGTTGTTGCTGTCGGAGAAGTTCGCGCTCCAGGCGATGTTGGAGATGGTTAACGTGGTGTTGCCGACGTTTGCGAGAGTAACTTGCTGTGTCGCGCTGAGGGTTCCGACAACCTGGTTGCCGAACAACAGCGTATTCGTGCTCAGGCTTACGCCGCTTACGTTCTGGGTCGCTGCCGCCGATGCGCTGCCAGTGACATTGCTGTCGCCGGAGTACGTCGCGGTGAGAGTGCGCCTGCCGCCCGTCTGGAACGTGATCGAGCAAGCGCCTACGTTAGGAGCAGCGGAGCAGATCTCGCCCGTGCTGGCCTGCACCGCCACCGTTCCTGTAATTGCCGATCCCGCGAACTGCGGGGTCACCGTGTACCTGATAGTCACGATCTGCCCAATAATCGAGGGGTTCGGCAGGTTGGAGACGATCACTGTCGTGCTGCTGGCCTTGCCGATGGTGACAGTTCCAGCAACGTAGGTGATCGCATAGTTTGCCGCTACCGCACCCGAGCAGGTGCTGGGGTACGAAGCTACCGCACTTGCGCTAGTCGCCGTGGTCGAACAGGTCGGCGGCGTGGTGAGCGCAGTCGCTGCCGTCTGGCCGAGTACGAACGCGCTGAAGCCAGGAGTGATCGCCGGAACAGGTCCGCCATAGGTCATCGTGCCGCTGCTTGCGGTGATGGTCAATGGGGCTCCGGTCACGGTGAGGTTGCCATTCGCGGTGCTGGCCTGGAAGCCGTTCTGCGCCGCGTAATTTGCGACAAGGGTGTGGTTTCCTGCTGCGGGCTTTGTCGTGGTGAACGTCGCCGAACCAGCGCTGAGCGGCTGAGTCAGCGGCGCGCCGCCGTCAATCGTAAGCGTGACGCTTCCCGTCGGGGCTAACGTCCCGAACGTTTGCGCAACGCCAACAGTGATGACGCCATCAACACCGTAAGTGATCCCGGGAGCCGTGATCGCCGTGTTGGTGCCGACGATGCCAGTTCCGGTCATGCTAATCGTTACGCTGGGACGTGCCGGATCGTTGGAAGCGATTGTTAAGGTCGCGTTCTGCGCTCCCCCAGCGCTGGGCGAGAACGTTACCGTGAAGGAGCAGCTCTGGCCAGCGGGCACGCTGCTGCACGTCGTGGGTACGAAGTCAGCCGCGTTCGACGTCATGCCTGTGATGGTCAGGGTCGCCGTACCGGTGTTGGAGATCACCACCGGCGCGGATGTCGAACTGCTACCCACCGCAACGGTGCCGAAGGTTAGCGAGACCGGCGCAACGCCGATAATAGGAACAGCCGAGATGGTCGCCGTATTCGACCAGCCAGAGAGCAGGGCTGATGTTGTGTTGTAAATCTGCTCGTGAGGTTGGTTGAACCCGTCGTCGATAGCCCGGGCGCGATAGTAGTACGTCGTTCCAGCGTTGAGCTGTGCGGGGTCGTTCACCGTGATTGTGGTGCCGTAGTCGACTCCCTCTCCGATGACGTTCTGGGTTAAACTCGCCGCGACAGGAATGCTCGCAGGAGCCGTGAACAGGGGATCGATCCATTGAACGTTGAACGACAAATCCGGTCTCGCTTGCCGAATTGTCGGTAAACGAGATGTCGACACCGCCATTCACATTCGCTGCGACGGTCAACGGGCCAGGCGTGTTCGGGGGAACCTGCCACATAATCGGCCGCATCATGTCGTTCTCTTCGTGGCCAAGGATGTGACAGTGCCAGACGTACTCCCAACCGAAGTTGGTCGGGCCATCCGCGGTATTCGCGCCGCCATTGCTGAACGGGTTCAAGTTCGTAAAGTTCACGTTTGAGCCGGTCACATCGTTCAGGCGAACGCTGTTCGGAATCGGCCACGGAAGTTGCGGCGTGATCGGCTGCAACGCCACGATGATGTCCTCGAGAGGATTCATCCTGACCGTGTCTTTCCAGCCCATCTCGTTCGCGTCGGGCGGACGCAGCGAGCCGTCCCATCCCACGCGGTTGATGACCTGCACGTTGAACAGATGGAAGTGGATGAAGTGAGTGTCCACGCCGTTGTGGGTGATCTTCCAGAGTTGCGTGTCGCCCTGGCGGACGATCTCCGTTGCCGGATCGACATATCCCAGTGGAATCGTCGTCTGGTTCAGGAAGTTGACGTTCGGCAATTCTGTGCCGAGCGTCGCATTCATGCGGCCATAATCCAGGGTGAACAGTTCCTGGATGGCCTTGTGATTCAGCGAAGCGCATTGGGTAGGCGCGGTCGTCGTTCCCGTGCAAGCTGATGGTTCCTGGCTCAGCAGTGCCTCGAAGGTCAGCGGCGCAAGCGGCTTGAACGTTAGAGTGTCAGCCGAGATAGACGCGTAGGTTGGCGGGAAAGTCGCCGGCATACGCGGAGTTGTAGTTAGGCTCCGGCACAATCGTCGTCGGCTGCGTCGAAGCGAACAGACCCTTGGTGGTTGCGGTCGATGCGAACGCCGCGTTCAATGCCGGCAGACTGAAAGGCATCTGGTTGGGCGCGTTTCCGTCCACGACGACTTGCATGATGGTGCGTGTGTTGGGACCGTAACCCGGAGGCGTGTTGGGTGCGCCGCCGATTGGTGTCTGGTCGCCGTCTCCTGTGAAGTAGTCCAGACGGGAGTCGTTCGCGGGTGCGGGCGTGGGCGCGTCATTGTAAAGAATGAGCGTCTGGCCCGCGAACTTCGAGAAGTCCACGATGACATCGGCGCGCTCCGCCGGCCCGAGCCACAGGCCGTGAACAGCGACGCTGCCAATCGTGATGCTCCTCATGTTCTGTTCGTAGTTGATTGCGGTTGGCGGGATCACGACCGGAGCCGGGAGCAACCCTCCTTCGCTGCCGATCTGAATCCACGCCGGACCTGCGTTTCGCGGATCAGGCGCTCCGCCAGCTCCTGCCGTCGGCCGCCCACATGGTTTGTGGTGCAGGGATCCCAGGTTGCGGACCGTAGTTCGGCCAGCAGCCGCTCGGCAGTCCAGTTCCATTGAGCGGGTTGCCCGTTCCGTCCAGTTTGCCAGTAGCCAGGCCGATGACCAGACCGGGCACAGCCACTGGGTTGATCGTGCTGCAAAGGGGCAGGGCTGCTCCCGCTGATGGCGGAACCGCCGGAAGCATGGCTACTTCCGTTAGATTATTTGGATCAGCCTTGAACCAAGACAGGTTCCAGGAGCGGTCGTTTCCGGCGCTCAGGATTTGGAAGCGGTAAGCGGCCGGGGCCACATGGAGAACCGGATACGCCTTGCCGTTGACGACGGCGTGTCCATGAAGCTTCCGGCGTGCCGGACGCATTCGGAATAATCGGGCAGCCAACCTGGTTGTTATTGGCGGGCGAGGGTGCCAGCACTTGACCCGGGAACGCGGCGGATGTGCATGGAATCGTCACCGCACTTGGCGGAGTCGCCGCCGTTAGCGTCGTCATCGGCGGGAAGAACCACGGGCCGTAGTCCCAGCGCCCGAATGGATTGCCGCCGCCAAGCGCGTCTGCCGGGTCCTGGTTTGGCATGTAGACGTGCGAGAACCAGAGGTCGCCGTTGCTCGCCGGTTGCAGAAAGCGGCGTTGCCCCGAAGTTCCCGTCCCAGGTTGGATCTTGCGCGTCGAGTTGCGCCTTACTGGGCACGAAGGTCTTGTCCTGGATGACCAGCGGGATCAGATGCGTGAGATCACTCTGCAGTGATGCTGCCCGGAGCGGTCGCCGTTGCCAGCGCCGCTTCCTCGGCGGGATCGTACAGAAGATAGCCGGCGGCTTCTCCGGCATAGACATTCAGCCGAGTGATGCCGTAGGCATGGTCGTGATAGAACATCAAGCGTCCGCCCTGCTGGTTGGTCCAGTAGAACGTCATGTCGCCAGCTGGCGGCGTGGTCGTCGCGCCCAGAGGCAACGTGCTTGGATTGCCAGGAGTGAAGCAGTTGCGTCGTGACTGTCGCGGTGCAGAAGGGAACGATATTGCCTCCCGAGAAGTACATGTCGGGAACAGGTTGAGTGCTCGCGCCCATTCATGGGAGTTTCGCCCTCCGGCGTGGTCCACTGGTGCGGCGTGCCGTCACTGATCCACGGAGTTGCGCCGCCGTGTAAATGAAGCGTGGCGCGGTTCTGCGGATCATTGGGGCCGGCACCCATGTAGGTCGTATCGACCGGAATAAACAGATTGCCCCCTGCGCCAGTGGGAAGCAAATTCTTGAACAGCACGCGGACCGGCCGATCTTTCTGCGCAAGAATCACCGGACCAAGGTACGACGGAGTGCAGCTTGTGGTACTTGTCGTATTGCCAGTTGGCAATAGCCGCGCAGTGTTGTCGCGGGCAGGTCGGCATGCATCTGCGCCGTGTACTGCACCAGCCCGATGACGTAGAAGTCGGATCCTGGAAAAGTTGTTATATCCGGAGTCGCGAGAGCAGATCTTCAGATCTGGCAGTGGGTCCACGAAACTTCCGCATGCCGCCTGTAAACGGAGGCGCCGATGATCGCCGTCGCCATCGCACCGCTACCGCAGGCGGGCTGGGCCGTGCCGCCGCAGGTCGGAGCCGCTAGGGAACCGCCGGCACCGACGTCTACGATGGTGACTATGCGGCATGATGTAATTGGTGCCGCCACCGCCCGTAATCGCGGTGAGGGCGCCGGTCGAATCAACCGTTGCAGCTGCGCTGTTGCGCCAGGCTGCCGGTTGGGATCGGTGATCACGACGACGGGATTGACATAGCCATCGCCGCCATTAATAAGCGTGAAACCTGTAATCGTGCCGGCGGGAAGCGGGACTGTTCGCCCAATTGCCGACGCCGAAGAAATCAGTGCATGGCGTGACTGTCGTTCCAGAGCGGATCGATATAAACCGGCGCACCGCTTGTCGGATCGAAGTTGTTGCAGGTTGGAACACCCTTGGTCTGGGCCGCGAGCGACTCCACAGAGGACCAGGAGCAAGAAACGAGAGACGAAGTAGCGCTTTTCATGATTACTTTACCCCCTTGCCGGTTCTGCGGATGTGGGCCGCGCGCCGATCGGCATGCTTAATCGCTGCCGCCCAACGCTGGCTGTTCTTCATCTTGCCCATGCCCATCTGCCGCATCGAGACCTTCTGCCCGGACTGGGGCATGGCGTTGGATTGCATTTTTGTTTTTGTTTTGGTTTGCGCGACAGCAGTTGCGAGAAACAGGGTCGCAATGAGGAAGGGGACGACTAAGCGCAAATACATTGACGCTCTTTTCATCGAGATTCTCCTTGAGAGAACAACCGCACGGAAATCGGGAGAGGTCTGAACGCCGTCAGGGGGGAACAGCTACCGGAGCACAAACGCTCTGCAGAACGACTGCCCACAAACGCCATCGCCCGGCTCTAATCTGCGCGCACAAAAGTAATCAAAGGCCGCATTTATTGGCGTGGTTGCAAGACAATTGCTCTGTCCTTTTCTGGAATACATGCGCAGGGATTTGCGCGTCTTTGCGCTCGCACAAAACGTGCGGCTGGGCACAATGAGCTGTGAGCACAATCACGGCTGCTGAATGAGCCGCAAGTTACATTCACTTCACCCCGTACCAGACTTCAACGGATGCGGGTGGACAGTTCAGCTCTCAGGAAGCGTGAACTGCGAAGGCTTTGAGTTCTGGTCTTGGATACTTCCGAATTCCCCCGCTGGTGAGTCTGTTCGCAGAAACAAAGGTGTCAGTTCCTCCCCCATCCGGCCCCCTGTTCGAAGCAGTCGAAAATTCATTGCCACACTGAGCTGCTGACGGCAGCCGATGCTTTGTGGCAGCAGCAGTTTGGTGCACCGCGGAGGCACGCGATGGCAGCGATAAACTCGATTGAAACCCGACCCTCAACGATGCTGGCTTCCCCCAACTGGAGACCGCGTAGCAAAGCTCCCGCAGTTTCTGTGCACCTTCACCTGAATCGTGCCTTCGTGGAAAACCCTCTGAAGCAACTCGAGCGAACGTCTCTGTTTCGGGACATCTCGGCTTCGCAATTCCGCGAGATATCTAGCTTGGGCCGGGAACGAACTTTTTCTCAGGATGAAAGCATCATCGTCGAGGGCGATGCCATGCAGTCGGTATGGCTGCTAACGGCGGGCCGTGCAAAGACCGTTCGTCACAGCGCGGTGGGCAAACTTGTAATTCTCCACGTGGCGGGTCCGGGCGATGTCTTAGATGGCTTGGGGTATGGAGCGGGGAGTACGCATTCGGTGGCGGCATACGCCCTGGAGGCCTGCCGAATACTGACTTGGGATATGGCGGAATTCGAATCATTGAGCCAACGATTTCCTGCTCTTCTGCGCAATTCAGTGCGGATCCTCACGCAACGGATGCGAACCTTAGAGGGGCGAGTGCACGAGTTCGCCACCGAACGTGTTCCGCAGAGGTTAGCGAGAGTCCTTCTGCGTCTGATTGCGGAGTCTGGAAGCTCTGCCAACACCGCTGCAGTCGATCTCTCTTGCGAGGAATTGGCGCAGATGGCCGGGACCACCTTGTTCACCGTAAGCCGATTGCTATGCGAGTGGGCGTCGGAGGGCATTATCCGGCCGGAGCGCAGTGCGATCCTGTTTGAGAATCTCCCTGGTCTTATCGCGGTAGCAATGCAAGATACGGGTAGGGAAGATACGCGTAGGGAAGACTCGTGGTAGGGACCGCGCCTTGAGTTGTCCAGGCGAACTTGCCGCGCGGTCGTGGATACTCGCATAGCTTGCGCACACCTGGCGCAGGATCTTCATTTTCAATCTCTCGCTGAGGAAAGATTTCGGTTGACACTTCTCGGTGCTGTTTTATAATCATTCTTCTTCAATAATCATGCGTGTTACCCATGAGAAGTTCCGCGAACTGGCGTCGAAGCATGGTTTGGCGGTGACGCACCAGAGGCAGGTAGTCTTTGAAGCCGTGATCGCTTCCGACGGGCACCATTCCCCAGAAGCCATTTACGCCGCGGTGCGGCGGAAGATTCCCTCTATTTCTCTCGCCACCGTCTATAACAACCTGCGGCTTTTCATCGACTGTGGGCTGCTGCGAGAGGTTACTCCGCATGCATCCACCTTGCGCGTGGACGGCAATCTCAAACCTCATCATCACCTGGTCTGCTCGCGCTGCAAATCTGTGCAGGACATCACCGGTGATTTTGTTGATTTCCAACGGCTCGCTCGGCAAGTGCCGGGGGGCTTTGATTTAAGCCAGCCGCTCATCGAGGTGTTTGGTCTCTGTGCGCGCTGTGGTGCGAAAACCTAAACACGAACTTTACTCACGCAAAGAGGAATCATGTCTAACGAGAAGGAAGTAGTCGCAAGCGTGCCTGCTCCCGGTAGCAACGGGCAGAAAATGTCATCCGAATCGAAGTGTCCGGTAGCGCACGGCGCTCGCAAATTCCAGACGAATGCGGACTGGTGGCCGAATCAAATGAATCTGAAGGTTCTGCACCAGCACTCCCCGCTCTCCGATCCCATGGGCAAGGAGTTCAACTATGCGGAAGAGTTCAAGAGCCTTGACCTGGACTCTGTGATCAAAGACTTGCATGCCGTCATGACGGCTTCGCAGGAGTGGTGGCCAGCTGACTTTGGCCACTACGGGCCGCTTTTCATTCGAATGGCATGGCACAGCGCAGGCACGTACCGCATCGGAGATGGTCGCGGCGGAGCCGGAGCCGGGCAGCAGCGCTTCGCGCCACTGAATAGCTGGCCGGACAATGTGAACCTCGACAAGGCGCGCCGGCTACTGTGGCCGATCAAGCAGAAATACGGGCGGAAGATCTCCTGGGCCGATCTCATGATTCTCGCGGGCAACGTCGCGCTTGAGTCCATGGGCTTCAAGACCTTTGGTTTTGGCGGTGGGCGCGAGGATGTTTGGGAGCCCGAAGAGGACATCTTCTGGGGACCTGAGGGCAAGTGGCTGGCGGACGAGCGCTACAGCGGAGAGCGTGATCTTCAAAGCCCGCTCGCTGCCGTGCAGATGGGTCTCATCTACGTGAACCCGGAAGGTCCGAATGGAAACCCGGATCCGCTCGCCGCGGCACGAGACATTCGGGAGACTTTCGCGCGGATGGCCATGAACGATGAGGAGACGGTTGCGCTGATAGCGGGTGGGCATACCTTCGGCAAAACCCATGGCGCTGGCGATGCGGCAAATGTTGGGCCCGAGCCGGAAGCGTCCGGCATCGAAGAGCAGGGCCTCGGCTGGAAGAGCAAATTCGGAACGGGTAAAGCCGGTGATGCCATCGGCAGCGGCTTGGAAGTCACTTGGACCACCACGCCGACAAAGTGGAGCAACAATTTTTTCAACGAACCTGTTCAGCTACGAATGGGAACTGACGAAGAGTCCGGCTGGCGCGCATCAGTGGACACCGAAGAATGGAGGAGGGAAGGGTACGGTGCCGGATGCGCACGATCCCTCAAAGCGCCACGCGCCCTCCATGCTGACCACCGATCTGGCCTTGCGCTTCGATCCGACTTACGGAAAGATTTCGCGGCGCTTCTACGAGCATCCGGAGCAATTCGCAGACGCCTTTGCCCGGGCGTGGTTCAAGCTGACGCACCGCGACATGGGGCCGATCTCTCGGTATCTTGGACCGCTTGTTCCGAAGGAAACGCTGGTGTGGCAAGACCCTGTTCCTGCGGTGGATCATCCACTTATCGGCGATCAGGACATTGCCGCTCTCAAGGCGAAGATCCTGAAATCCGGACTGTCCATCTCACAGCTGGTCACGACTGCCTGGGCATCGGCAGCATCGTTCCGTGGCTCCGATAAGCGAGGTGGCGCGAACGGCGCCCGTATTCGTCTCGCGCCGCAAAAGGATTGGGAAGTGAACCAGTCACCCGGACTCGCGAAAACCCTGGACAAGTTGGAGACGATCCAGAAAGATTTCAATAGCTCGCAATCGAACGGCAACCGGGGGAAGAAGGTTTCCCTTGCTGACCTGATCGTCCTGGGTGGCTGCGCCGCGGTCGAGGAAGCCGCGAAAAGAGCGGGGCACGAGGTGAAGATTCCATTCTCCCCCGGACGCACCGATGCTTCGCAGGAGCAAACCGACGTTCACTCCTTCGCCGTAATGGAACCGGTCGCGGACGGCTTCCGCAACTATCTCAAACCCGGACAGCAACTGTCGCCTGAGGAACTGCTGCTGGATCGGGCGCAGTTGCTGACTGTTACCGCTCCCGAGATGACGGTTCTCATCGGCGGCATGCGCGCTTTGAATGCGAACTTCGGGCAGGCCAAACACGGCGTGTTCACCGATCATCCAGAGACGCTGACGAACGACTTCTTCGTCAACCTGCTCGACATGGGTACGAAGTGGGAGCCCTCGTCTACCGAAGGTGTCTATGAGGGCCGCGAGCGGGCGACCGGCAAACCCAAGTGGACCGGCACGCGGGTCGATCTGCTGTTTGGTTCAAACTCACAACTGCGAGCAATCGCAGAGGTCTACGCGTGTGACGACTCGAAAGAGACGTTTGTGAAGGAGTTCGCGGCTGCGTGGAATAAGGTGATGAACCTCGATCGCTACGACCTTGCCTGAAGCTGGCGAGTAGCTGTTAGTTTTCTCAATTGATTGTGCGTGCTGAGGCTGCGGTAACATGCGCCGGCAGAATGCATACTTCTCGCACCCTGTCCGCCTGAAACCGCCTATCCCGCGATCAAACAGGCCATGCGGCTTCTCGGGAACTCAACACGCAATGCATCCTTTTCAGGCGTGATCTTGATGCCGAGGTCAGTGGGGTACAGGAGTCTCGAGTCTGCGGACGCCCAGGGTATCTGCACGGTCGCTGGACCATCGATTCTCCAGACTGCGAGTAACGTCTGCTGCGGGGACCGCATTCCTAAAGCAACGGGCGTCTTGGAATTCGTGACATCCGACATTCCGAGGGGATAGAAGGGAACTGCCGCAGGAATGTGTTTACGAAGAATTTCTTTATAGATCCGAATGCCCTCCGTTATTTGGGTCGACGCTGCGGAAGTGAGTGAGTCGAGACGGCCACTTTGGTGAATACGACACATCATTGCCGTTACCATATTGAAGCTGGCTTGTTCGGCATCAGCATTCGCCAGCGGGTAAGACCAGATGGCGAGTTGTTCGGGCAACACTGCCGCAGAGGCCCCTACTAAGATTGCGGGAAGTTTTAGATAATCTTCCTGGTCAGTCATGGATTGAAGTTGAAGAAGGCTAAGCATCGCGTAATCCATGCGTCCGCCGCCACTGCCGCAGTTTTCAATGACCAACTCAGGGTAACGATCCAGAACGCTATTTAGCCAGTCCAGGTGGGCACGGTTATGCTCGAGCAGACCCTGCCCGAAGCTGTCTGCATTCAACTCGGTCCCTTGTAATGAATCGACGTTGTAGTCCATTTTGATGTAACCAACGCCATAGTCGTTCACCACTCTTGCCATTACCTGGTCGAGGTAAGCGCACACTGCCGGATTGCGGAAGTCGAGCAGAAAACGCGAATTCTTCAACACCCTTTTTCCGTGTCGGACGAAGAACCAATTGTCCGGCTTGCGCGCGAGCAGCGACTTCTGCCCGGCGACCTCGGGCTCGAGCCATAGTCCCGGAATCATTCCAGCTTGCCGGACTTGATCGAGAACGAACTTCAGCCCGTGCTCCCATCGTGTCGTGGAGGGTTCCCATGCTCCAATGGTCGGGCTCCAGTCTTCATGCAGATCTGCGTACCATCCGGCATCGATTACGAAGTATTCGCAACCGCTTTTTGCGGCTGAGGCAATGAGAGGCAACTCCTTCGTTTCGGTTGGGTCGCCCCACAGGCAATTCATGTAGTCGTTGAAAATCACGGCGCATCGCAAATTCCCGGGGCGTGGCTTTTCACAGGCGACGCGCCGGTAACGCGTTAATGCCCCTACAGCTTCGCCGAAGCCCCCGCGCACACATCCAACCGCTACGGGAACCGTCTCATACGTTTCCCTCGGCTTCAGGTTTTTCCATGCCGCGGAATGCAGATCGTCGGGACCGCCGAGGTACGCGTAGACGTCGTCGGCATTGTTATCCCGGGCCGAGACGTTGGAGATTTCCCAGTACCATGATCCGTTGTGCTCAATCTGCCAGAACCAGGTCATTTCCAGTTCTATGTTTTCAGCCATGGCCATCGGCAAGTATCGTTCCGTGGACCAACTCCCGACACTCCCTGCCCGCGCTTCTGACCAGCTGGTGCGCTCGTTTTCGACGAAGCCCATTTCGGATGGTCGCAGCGTATGCCACTGGCCCTCAGCCATCCAGCTATTCACCGCGAGGTGGATGCGGAGCTCACGGTCATATGCTTGAGGAGCAGCAAGGCCATGGAGCATCGCTGAACTGATGAATTCGATACCAACAGCGGAATCTCCGTTATTCGTGACTCGGGAATAACGCCGGATTACCGGAATGCCGTCAAAAGCCTCATAAACGGATTCCACACTTAGCTTCAGGATCGGGTCGGTATGCATGCAGACCAAGCGCTTGCCCTTCCGTGTGGCCTGCTCCCGCTTGCCGGCAAAAAGCAGCCGGGAACCTGGTTGACCCATGCCAGATTTCATGCCTTGATCGGGAGAATTTTCCCCGCTGCATTGCAGTGCGATTTCGACACCGGAGGAATTGTCGGCTCGCGCCGCCAACATGCCTGTCGGGACAACACGCTTTTGGCGCAATTTTCCTGCCGTTACTTCGAATGAAAAAGTGAGATCGTTCGTTTCCCACGCAAAAGGCTCGGAGGTACTTGAAGCCGGAGAAAAACGCGATACGTGCGGCACAAGACTCGCGAATGCCGCGGCCGCACTGGACGATAGGAACGTTCTACGATCCATGAATAAGCTCCCGCCTCTCTACTTACCACTCTTGTGCGGGGAATAGTACCGCTAACTGTATCGAACCCGCTGCCAAATTACCAAATCGTCCGTGAACAGTTTTGCTCGAGGCATGTGCGCGCGAAGAGTCAGTGGCGGAGGAGGTGCAACCTGGGGATTGGACGCCCAGCAATTGCCGCCATGTGCTTGACTACAAACAGAGTGATGTTAGGGGCACCCTACAGCCGTGACTTCGATTTCGACGAGGCCAATTTCGCCCCCCGGCGCTGGGTAGACTTGCGCACAATCAACTCTGGCCGCAGCACGACCATTTCAGGCTTGCGCGGTGTTTTCGAGTTCAGAATTGTGATCGCAAGACGCGCAGCTTCCTCCCCGATTCTGCGGCTGTGCTGGTCGATGCTGGAGAGCGGTACCCGGAGTGAATCGTCATAGTGAAGATTCCCGCACCCAATCACCGCAATATCTTCCGGGATACGTAATCCCTGATCGAGCGCGTAATTCATCGCACCCATGGCGAGCGGGTCGTTGAAACAGAACACCCCGTCTGGCCTCGCCTTTAGGCTCAAGAGCTGACCCATGGCCTCAGCACCGCGCTGTTTTGTCCCGACATCTCCCTTCCGTTCGGCGATGATGTAGTCATCCGTAACCTTAAGGCCGGCTCGCATCAACGCTCGTTTGTATCCCTCCATCCGCCGAATGCTCGGGCTGGTCTCGGGGCCGCGGATGTGAGCGATTCTTTTGCAGCCGATGTCAATCAGATGCCCTGTTGCAAGCATTCCGACCGCATCGTCATCTACGCCTACGAAGTTTGCGGCAAGCCCCGGCAGGCTGCGATCGATCAAAACGTAAGGTGTGTTTTGCTTCTCGATTCGGAAAAAGAGATCGACGGTCGGCCGGCACGAGGCAATGATTAACGTATCGAGTCGGCGTGCCAGCAGATGATTGATCTCCTGCTCCTCAAGGTTCGGGTCTTCCTCGGAGGAAGTGACGATCAGGTAGTAGCCGCTCTCCCGCAAGACATCGGAAAGCGATTTGGCGATTTCTGCAAAGAACGGATGGAGCAGATCCGGAACAACCAACCCGACCAGGTATGTGCGCCCCGTTACAAGGCTGCGTGCGGCCAGGTTTGGCCGATAGTCAAGCTCTTTCACCCGCGCTAAAACGCGCTGCCGGGTTTCGTCTCCTATGTCAGGATGGTTTCGGAGGACCTTGGAAATGGTGATCACCGAGACCCCAAGGTCCCTGGCGATATCCTTCATTCGTGTGCTCATGGATGGCTATCCAGTATATAGACGAGAGGCCAGGGCATGGTCACGATGTCTCTAGCGCAAGGCTCGACTGCGGTTCGCCACGGCTCGAACCGGGTTTACGGAGTGAAGAACGCCTTCGGCACGGTCCCGACCTGTCCTGTTGACATCGGTAACTTTACCGATTATCGTCCTTTTCGAGTACCAATTCCCGTGCTCGCGCAATCAAGGAACTCGCGGGACACAGCTCGGAACGCCCGAGGTTCCGATCACGTAATCATAGGAGTTCGGTAATGAAAGGTCAGAGCGCGTCAGGACCGTTGGTTAGCGGATGTGTTGATCCAGCACTTGTACCGCAGGGAACTTTGTACACGGGTGCCCAAATGCCAGCAATCGGTTTGGGAACCTTCGGTTCGGACCATGTCACGGCAGGTGAAGTTGCAGTGGCGGTAGAAGGAGCGGCGGAGGTTGGGTATCGCCACTTCGATTGTGCATCCGTGTACGGCAATGAACACGAGATTGGATATGCGCTGGAGCAAGTGGCGCGAAAGCATATTCCACGCGAGCAACTGTGGATCACGTCGAAGTTGTGGAATGACAAACATGGCGAAAATGATGTGATCGCCTCCTGTCGAGAATCGCTCGCGGACCTGAGACTCAGTTACTTAGATCTCTACCTGGTGCACTGGCCATTTCCGAATTTCCATCCACCCGGGTGTGATGTAACGTCGCGCAGCAAAGAAGCGAAACCCTACATCCACACTGAATTCATGAAAACCTGGCGAAAAATGGAGGAATTGGTCGACCTGGGCCTGGTTCGCCACATAGGAACTTCGAACATGACGGTCCCTAAGCTTAAGTTGCTCTTGCGCGATGCTCGCATTAAGCCTGCGGTCAATGAGATGGAACTGCACCCGCATTTTCAGCAACCGCAGCTATTCGATTTCGTCCGCTCCAACGGCATGGTGCCGGTGGGATATTGCCCCGTGGGCTCGCCAGGACGTCCTGAGCGAGATCGTACCCCCGAGGACACGGTGCCGACGCAAGACCCGGTGATTGTCAGGATCGCCAATCGCCTGGGAATACATCCGGCTGTCGTCTGTATAAAATGGGCCGTCCAGCGTGGACAGGTACCGATTCCGTTTTCAACCAACCGAGGACACTATCTCAGCAATCTGGAAGGCGTTGTCAGCGAGCCACTGACTGACGACGAAATGAGAGAAATCAGCGCCATTGACCGTAATTGTCGGCTCATCAAGGGCCAGGTGTTTCTCTGGAAGGATGGACAGACTTGGGAGGATCTTTGGGACTTGACTGGCGAGATAACCCCGCCGTGAAGTCAGTGGGTACAAAAATGGAACAGAACATGCGAGCCGCATTTCTGCCCGGAAACCGCAAAGTTGAACTCCGCACTCTCTCTGTCCCTCATCCCGGTCACGGAGAAGTTCTGCTCAGGGTAAAAGCTTCGACGATCTGCGGCTCCGACATCCGTTGCATTTACCACGAACACCTCGGGAAAGGCCCTGAGGGATATCAGGGAGTCATTGCGGGCCATGAGCCCAGCGGTCAAATCGTGGAGGTTGGTCCCGGCTGTCGGCGCTTTGGCGTGGGCGATCGCGTGATTGTGTATCACATCTCCGGCTGCGGCGTCTGCAACGATTGTCGACGCGGTTACATGATCTCCTGCACCAGTGAGAAATACCGGCGTGCGTACGGTTGGCAGCGCGACGGCGGCATGGCCGACTACATGATTGCGGAAGAGAAGGATCTGATCGCCCTCCCCGACCAGCTTTCTTTCGCCGACGGTGCGCAGGTTGCGTGTGGCTTTGGGACGGTATACGAAGCTGTCGAAAAAGTTGGGGTCAATGGCAATCATTCTGTGCTCATCACGGGACTGGGACCGGTCGGGTTGGCAACTGCGGCATTGTGTCGCAAACTGGGCGCCGAGATGATCGTTGGAATCGACATCGTGCCCGAGCGACTGCGTTTGGCAGAGTCTCTCAATCTATGTGACGTCGCGCTAATAGCAGGTCAAGACAACGTGGTTCAGGTCAAGGAACTCACACGCGGTTTCGGTGTGGAGCGCGCGTTCGACTGCTCTGCCGATGCAAGAGCGCGTGCCACAGCCATTCGAGCAACGCGCAAATGGGGGAGAATTGCTTTCGTAGGTGAAGGAGGAACGGTTGAATTCAATCCGTCCCCCGACATTATTCACGACCAGAAGACCATCTACGGTTCATGGGTGACCTCGACCTGGCTGATGGAGGAATTGGTCGAGCGCCTCGTGCGATGGAAGTTGCATCCTGCCGATATCATCACGCACCGCTTTGCCCTCGAGAATGCCGCAGACGCGTATGCCCTCATGGCTTCCGGCAAGTGTGGCAAGGTTGCTGTTTGCGCGGACGAAGAACTGGCACTCAAATGAATCAAAACTGGGAAGAAATTCTGAAGGATCGGCTACAAGCCTATGGACATCGCAACTGGCTCGTGATCGCAGACTCGGCATATCCGGCGCAGTCGAGGCAAGCGATCGAAACGATTGTTGCCGACGAGGAACAGACTAGGGTGTTGGAACGCGTCTGTGCCATTCTCAGCGCATGCAAGCACATCACACCTAACATCTACACAGACAGGGAATTGACCTTCGTCGCTGAGGAAGATGCTCCCGGCATCGAGTCCTACCGAGAAAGGCTCGGCACTCTGTTCACGGGACCCGAGGTGCGTGTCCTTCCCCACGAAGAGATCATCGCGAAGCTCGATCGCGCTGGCGAGTTGTTTCGAGTGCTCATAGTCAAAACCAACATGCGAATTCCGTATACATCCGTCTTTTTCGAACTGGACTGCGGATATTGGAATGCTCAGGCGGAGAAGAACCTTCGGGCGGCAATGAGAATTGGGGATCGCCCCCGGAAGGCCCGAAAGCGTAAGCTTGATCGCTAATGTTGCAGTTCCGCATTCAACCATGAAGGCACTCGTACTTCACAAGCCGGGGCATGGATCGGTCGAGACGGTTCCGGAACCAGTGGCCCGAGATGGCGATATATTGCTCAAGGTCCGAATGGTCGGATTCTGCGGAAGCGATTTGAATTCCTTTCGTGGTCTGAATCCACTCGTGTCATTCCCGAGGATTCCGGGGCACGAAGTGGCGGCTACGATTATAGAAGGCAGCCGCGCTGGGCTGACAGTCGGAACGGACGTAGCTATTTCTCCTTACACAAGCTGCGGCATATGCGCGTCATGCCGACGGGGACGTCCCAATGCTTGCAAATTCAATGAGACTCTCGGAGTGCAAAGAGATGGTGCTCTCACCGAACTGATTGCGATGCCGCCAGAGAAGTTGTATCCAGCAAAGCTCACTACGAAGGAGCTCTGTCTAGTTGAACCGCTGACTGTCGGGTTCCACGCAGTATCCCGTGGACGGATCACCGGGGAGGACATAGTTTTAGTTATGGGTTGTGGCGGAGTGGGGCTGGGCGCCGTCACGGCTTCGAGTGCTCGGGGTGCGCTCACAATCTGCGTTGATGTGGACGACGAAAAACTCGAGCTTGCGCGAGCGTCGGGCGGTGCTCACACAATCAACACGCACCGGGAATCATTGCACGACAGGTTGCTGGAATTAACTGACGGCCGTGGGCCGGACGTCGTGATCGAGGCGATTGGTACGCCAGCAACGTTTCGAGCTGCTGTGGAAGAAGTCTCATTCAGCGGCAGAGTCGTGTATATCGGGTATGCCAAAGAACCGGTGAGCTACGAAACCAGGTTGTTCGTGCAAAAGGAATTGGACATTCTCGGATCAAGGAATGCGCAGCCCGAAGACTTCCACGCGGTCATCAGGCTCCTGGAGGTCCGTAAGTTTCCGGTGGATCAAGCGGTAAGTCTGGTGGTTCCTCTCCGCGAAGCGCCAGATGCATTGCGTTCCTGGAGCGAGAATCCATCACGGTTCAAGAAAATTATGGTCTGTCTCGACTGAGGACGCGTTTTACAAATTGTCAGGCCTAAGGACAATTCAAGTGCAAATAACGAATGACAGGGCCTCAACCACTGAACGCAAATCCAGCGCCGCACGCCTGTTCCCATCGGGACACCTCGTACCTTTCATTCTCGTAACGGCGCTCTTCTTCTTGTGGGGAATTCCAAACAATCTCAACGACGTGCTGATCCGGCAATTTATGAAGTCGTTCGCGATCTCGCGCTTCCAGGCCGGATTGGTTCAGTCCGCTTTCTACATGGGCTATTTTGTGCTGGCGATCCCGGCGGCTGTTCTTATGCGCAGGCTGGGATACAAAGCTGGATTTGTCATAGGCCTGCTGCTATTTGGCCTGGGCACTCTTCTGTTCTGGCCAGCAGCGATTATGGGCCGCTATGGCTTTTTCTTGTTTGCTCTGTTTGTAATTGCGAGTGGGCTTTCGTTTCTTGAAACGGCGTCCAATCCGTTCATCGCTCAGCTGGGAGATCCGGAAAGCTCAGAGCGGCGGCTCAACTTCTCTCAAGCTTTCAATCCTCTAGGTTCGATCACAGGCGTGCTGATGGGCACACTCTTCATCTTCTCCGGAGTCGAGTTAGATCCGCAGCAGATCGACAGTTTGAAAGCCCAGCACCTATACGATGCGTATCTTCGTTCCGAGACTATGCGAGTGGTCAAGCCCTATCTGGTGCTAAGCGCCATTGCGATCTGTTGGGCTTTGGTGATTCTCCGCACGAAATTTCCCCCAATTCACAGTGAACACGAAGACGGCGGTGATCACGGCCGTTTTCGCGACCTCCTGCGCTACCCGCATTTCTGGTTAGCAGTGCTGGCGCAGTTCCTTTACGTCGGTGGGCAGGTTGGCACCTGGAGTTACTTCATTCAGTATGTGCAGGAATTCACGCATCAGCCGGAGAAAGTCGCGGGCTATTTTCTTACGGCTACGCTGGCAGCCTTTGGCGTGGGACGCTTTAGTTCTTCGTGGATCATGCAATTTATAGCGCCCAACAAACTGCTCGGGTCCTATGCGGTTGTGAACGTTTTCTTGATTGCGTTTGCCACCTTACATCCCGGATGGGGCGGGTTATACGCGCTGTTCGCGACCAGTTTCTTCATGTCCCTTATGTTCCCTACAATTTTTGCTCTTGGTCTAAAAGGTTTGGGGCCCAACACCAAGCTCGGGGGATCGTTGCTCGTGATGGCAATTGTCGGAGGCGCCGTCATCACGCCACTGATGGGGCTCATTGCGGAGGCCCGCCACAGCATCGCGCCGGCTTTCGTCGTGCCCCTCGTAGCCTACGTCTACATCGCAGGATACGCATTCGCTGGAGCCAAGGTGCGCGATAACAGGGATACTCTGCAAATTCAATCTCGCGTTTGAGAGAGGGACAGGATGCGATCGGATCGTTTTCTTCAATCAGTTGGTTGGATCGGCGCTGTTGTATTCGTGTTGTCCGCTTTCCCCAATCTCTGTGCCCAGAGCGCCACCGCTCCCAGTGCTTCAGAGGATCCGGTCAAGATTGATCAGATATGGCAGAAGGCCAGCAGCAAGTACGACAGCGAACGCGCCGCCCGCCTCAAGGAAGTGGATGACGCCGATCATGAGGGCCCGTTTCGCCCGGACTGGGAATCCCTCCAGAAATACGAAGCACCCGAGTGGTACAAGGACGCAAAGTTCGGAATCTTCATCCACTGGGGAGCGTATTCGGTGCCTGCCTTCGGCAACGAATGGTATCCGCGAAATATGTATCGCGAAGGATCCGAAGAATACAAGCACCATATCGCGACTTACGGACGGCAAGACAAGTTCGGCTACAAGGACTTTCTCCCAATGTTCAAGGCCGAGAAGTTCGATCCGGCAGCATGGGCCGAGCTGTTCAAGAAAGCGGGTGCGAAATACGTCGTTCCGGTCGCCGAGCATCACGACGGCTTCGCCATGTACGACAGCGGCCTTAGCGACTGGACCGTCGCCAAAATGGGCCCGCACCGCGATACCACTGGAGAACTGGCCAAGGCAGTGCGTGCGGCAGGGCTTCATTTCGGCCTGTCGTCGCACCGAGTGGAGCACAATTTCTTTCTTGGCGTTGCTCGCGAGATCGCGTCTGACGTGAATGACCCTCAATATGCGGCGTTCTATGGGCCAGCGCATACCTGGATCGCCCCATGGGGCGCTCCCCTCAGTAACGATTTCACTTATGTCTCGACAGCCTGGGCGGACGACTGGCTCGCGCGCAGCGCGGAGTTGGTCGAGAAATACCATCCCGATATCGTGTACTTCGACTGGTGGATTGGACAGGCCTCGATTCGTCCAAATCTCACACGCTTTGCCGCGTTCTACTACAACAGTTCCCTGAAACATGGCGACCACGTTGGCGTGATCAACTATAAGGACTTCGCCATGCAGGAGCACGCCGGAGTGCTCGACCTCGAACGCGGCCAACTGGGCGACATTCGGCCTCTCTACTGGCAAACCGACACTTCGGTCAGCAACAAGTCTTGGGGTTACATTAAGGACGACACTTTCAAATCTCCGGAATTCGTAGTTCACCAACTGATTGACATCGTCAGCAAGAACGGCAACTTGCTTTTGAATATCGGCCCGCGATCGGACGGCACGATACCCGAGGAGGTACAAAAAGTGCTTCTCGACGTCGGGGTATGGCTCAGCATCAATGGAGAGGCAATTTACGGTACTCGCCCGTGGAGGACTTACGGCGAAGGCCCCACGAAAGTGGCTGCTGGGTCATTTCACGACACCGATACAGCAAAGTACACTCCCGACGATTTTCGCTTTACCACGAAGGGCGACGACGTTTATGCGATCGGACTTGCCTGGCCAACAAACAGGGAGGTGGTGATTCACTCGCTTGCCAAGACGGTGGGCACTGAACCTGTCCAATCCGTTGCCTTGATAGGTGGCGATGCCAAATTGCGTTTTGAACAGCGTGCGGACGGCCTGCACGTGCAACTTCCCGCCCAAGCCCCGACAAAATATGCCTATGTACTGCGTTTGTCTTTTGAGGGTGCCTCGCACTGAGAACTGCAGCGCTTGCTCTCTTCACCTTGAGAGCAGTCCAATTGCCACTGCTGGGAGATCGGTCACTTTAGCGGCAAGCTACTTCCACAGCGAGTTGAAGGATGCGGCGTAGATTGACGCTGAAAATCAACGATTATTTGATCGGCCCTCCTGCCACGCACCAAATACACCGCACACAGCCATTCAAAAAAGCAGCACAAGTTCCTTTAGTCAGCATGGCGCATAACTGATCGCACCTCTGCAGCAAGAAAGTTCTTGACAACCCCTAGTGCCTAGATACTAGAATGCGCTGACTTCGATACAGTTACCGCTAACCGAGACGTTTGCAACCAAGGAGGGCTTGGTCAATGCCCAATATTCGAAGTGTTTCCGCTCTTCTGTTTCTGGCCTTAACCACCCTCTCGATCAGCGCCGTGCTGCCACTGGCAAATGCTCAGACGCTGGCTTCCTCGGCGTCGTTTTCGGGTTCGGTTTCCGACTCTTCTGGGGCGCGCGTGCCCAACGCCAATGTCAACCTAAGCAGCGCAGAGAAGGGGATCTCACGTGCCGTCAAGACAGATGCCGAGGGAAACTTCTCATTTCCGCTACTGCCAGCGGGTAGCTACACCTTGACGGTGCAGACTACAGGATTCAAGACTTTCAAGCAGCAGGGAATCACGCTCGAGGTCGGGCAATCGGCGAGTCAAAGCGTCACTTTGACGATTGGTTCTGTTGAGCAGGTCGAGGTGACGGCAGCGGCGCCGCTGCTCCAGACCGATAACGCCAACCTGAGCGCTGAGATCTCGACAAAGCAGGTGACGGAACTGCCGCTCAATCTGCGTAACGTGTTCAACTTCGTTGAGTTGAACTCATCGGTCAACAACCTTTCCCAAAGACAGACCATTTCGTCAGGTGGGCAGCAAGGCTCCGCCGACCAGGATGTCTCGTTCTTTAACTTCGGAGGGGGTTACTTTGGAACGACGGCATTTCTCCTGGACGGGGCATGGGACGCCAGCGAGGGCTGGGGCGGTGTGATCTACGTCCCATCTCCTGATAACGTGCAGGAGTTCAAAGTCCAACAGAACTCCTTCACTGCACAATATGGATGGAGCACAGGAAACGTTATCAACGTCGTTACAAAGTCCGGCACCAGTCAAATCCACGGCGATGTCTACGACTACATGCGCAATGGGGCGCTCGACGCCAACAACTACTTCAACAACCTGAGCGGGCTCCCGCGCCCGAATTCGCATCGCAATCAGTTTGGTGTCGCGGTCGGGGGCCCGGTATACATTCCGGGCATATACAAGCAGACGAACAAGACATTCTTCTTCTTCAACTTCGAGGGTCATAGAGACCACAATGCCGGGCAGTATTCCGGCACCGCCCCAATCCCAGCTTTTCGCAACGGGGACTTCTCGAAGCTTTTGGGCGCGCAGCTAACGAACTGTGGATCAAACAACAACCAGCCCTGCGTCGACGGCCTAGGCAGGCCGATTCTCAGCGGCCAGATTTATGACCCGTTCAGTACCCGAGCGCTCGGCGGCGGTTACGTTCGCGATCCCATCCCTGGCAACAATGTGGCGACGTATGTATCTCCGTACACGGGCGGGACGCTCATCAACAGCATTGGGCAGACCCTCATAAACTACTATCCAACCCCGCTCAGCAATGCATTGGCAAACAATTGGAGTGCTTCCGGTCTTCAGGCGGACTATTCCGACGAGTACAGCGGTCGCATTGACCACAATTTCAGCGACAGCACGCGGATCTACGGACGATATTCGTATAAGAAAGAATACAAGGACGAGGAAGCTGCTTTCTTCGGTGCCGGCGACCCTGCCGGTCCGGGACAGCGAAACCCCAACAACCGCTGGAATATTGGTGTTGGTCTAAGCCAGGTATTCACTCCCACTTTCACAATGAGCGTCAATCTGGGCGGGATGAAATGGGTTGAAGGCAACGACGTGCAAAGCAAAGGCTTCAAGGCCTCCTCGCTTGGGTTGCCGAGTTTCATCGATACCTACTCGCCGCAATTCCCCATTATCAGCGTGGCCAGCTATCTGCCGGAAGGGCCGGTCGCAGGAGCAGGGCAGGGTGCCTTTCCTCGATCCGCTGTCAGCGGATCCGTCGATTTTGTGAAAGTCCGGGGAAGCGCACCAGTTGTCCTTCGGGTATATGGCTGTCGCAACTGATGAAAACGGAGGACGCTACCACTTTACGCCGTTCAACTTTAACAATCTGTTCACGGCTGCTCTGGACAGCACAGGGAAGAATGTCACCGGAACCGGCGACTCAACCGCATCCATGCTCATGGGCTTACCTGCTAGTGGAAATACTGGTATCTCGATTCAGGGGGTCACCCGCACGTGGTTCCACGGCGTATATCTGCAGGACGACTGGAAGGCCACGCGAAAACTCACCCTGAATCTCGGTCTTCGCTGGGAAGTTCAACGCCCGGTCACCGACCGCTATAACCGGCAGGCGTGGTTTGATTACAGCGCGACCAATCCCATCAGCTTCGGCGGTTGGTCAGACTTACTTGGGCGAACTTCAATTCGCCAACTCTGGCACGCGGGGGCTGTTCAATACGAATTACAAGAACTTTGCGCCAAGAATCGGTTTCGCTTACCAGTTGATGCCGAAACTCGTAATGCGGGGAGGATATGGAATTTTCTATCCGCCCAGCTATCCGCGGGACTGGTCCGGCGCCCGGATTTAGCTCTGATACTCCTTACGTGGCTTCGAACGACGGCGGCTTGACGCCGGCAAATACCTTGAGCACCGCGTTTTCAAGCGGGCTGGTGCCGGTCAGCGGAAGTTCATTGGGCGGGTTGACCGATGTGGGATTCAGCCTGTAACGCGGTCTCACGCAACCGCAAGACGTACTATGACCAGCAATGGATGTACGGATTCCAGTATGCGCCGACTTCCAACGACGTAATCGACATCACCTATGTCGGCAATCACGGCGTCCACGTCGTCGCTAGCGGCCTCAATTTGAATCAGATCGATCCCAAGTACTTCTCGATGGGCAATGCCTTGCTGAATCAAGTTGCAAATCCTTTCTTCGGCCACATCACCGCGAGCGGCTGCAGTCTTGATCAGCCCACGATTCAACAAGGGCAATTGCTCAGGCCTCATCCGGAATTCTGTGATATTAACGAAGTCCAGGATCCCGCGGGTGGTTCGCATTACAACGCTCTGGACGTGAACTACACGCACCGGGTGTCGCAGGGGCTCACGCTGTTGGCGTCCTACACGTTTTCGAAATTCGTCGATAACGTTGGGGGACCCGAAAACTGGGCTTCCGCGTCGTCCAACTTCTCGGAAAATATTCGCAACGTCTACAACCTGGCCGCGGAGAAGTCGGTCGATGCTACCGACACTCCTCATAGCTTCGTTCTGAGCTATGTGTACGAGCTGCCGGTTGGTAAGGGCAAGAAGTTCGCATCTGGGGTGAACGGAGTCGTGAACACCATCGTTGGTGGCTGGCAGACCTCTGGAACCCTGACCCTGAAAGAGGGCTTTCCTCTGACCATTGGCAGCTCAGGCAACGGGCTCAACAATTTCGGAGCGGGCCAGCATGTGGATGTAGTTGGTGACTACCACATCGCTAATCCCAGCCGCACGGAGTGGTTCAACACGTCGGCATTCGCGGTCGCCGGCCCATGGAGCCTGGGGAATGCTCCGCGATACTTCTCCGATCTGCGGGCACCCGGCTATAAGAACTTCGACATCAGTATTCAAAAATACTTCCCGATCCAAGAACGGTTCCGTTTCCAGTTCCGTCTGGATATGTTCAACGCCTTCAACCATACGAACTACTACAGCCCGAACACCTCGATGGGCCCCGGATTTGGGACCATTACTTCAGCGTGGACGCCAAGGCAAATGCAGGCAGCGCTGAAGTTTTATTGGTGATCCGTGCGGAGAATCAGGAACGTTGTTGTCGGTTGCTTGATCTTCATCGCTCTCAACGGAGCGGCATTTTCGCAACAGCCTTCCGACTTTGAATCCCTCGTAGCCTCGGCGCAACAAGCCCAGGCCGCGGGGGATTTCGAAGCAGCAGCCCAGTTCTACAGAAAGGCCGTCACTCTTCAGCCCAACATCGCAGAGATCCGCGCCAACCTTGGTTTGATGTACTACCAGGCCGGGAATGATCAACAAGCCATTGCCTCTTTTCTGGCTGCGATCCACTTGAAGTCCAGCCTATTCGTTCCCAATCTCTTTCTGGGGCTGGATTACCTTAGGTTGAAGCGGTTCAGTGAGGCGATTCCCTATCTGAAACAAGCAGCCGTTCTGAATGCGACGGACGTGCAAACACGGTTGGCTCTTGGGCAAGCCTATGCGGACACAGGGAAAACGCGACTTGCAGTTGCTTCGTTTGTGCTGGCGGTCGAACTTGCTCCCGCAAACGCGCAGACGTGGTTTCATCTGGGCGTGAGCTATCTGGATCAGGTGGAAGCGGACGCCCGACTTCTCCGCGCGCGGCATTCCGACTCCGGATACTGGCACGCGCTTGTGGGTGACACGTTCGCCGAACAAAAGGTGTTCGTCCAGGCAGCGGAGGCGTACAAAGCCGCGCTGGCATACCCCACATTTCCTCCAGGCATACACGCTGCCTATGGCTTCGTGCTGCTCAATCAGCAAGATTACGCGGGCGCGGAACGTGAACTGAATGCAGAACTCGCATCCAACCGCCGTTCTCTTATCGCGAAACTGGGGCTCGCTCGATTGCGGGTTGAGCAAGGCGCAACGGCCGAGGGCGTAAAGCAGATTGCAGACATATGGAAAACGGATGCCGGCTTCCTAAGAGCGAACATTCCTCTGTTCAGTACCGGACTGCCTGAATCGGTAAGCTCCGAGTTGAAACTCGCTTTAAAGAAGGCGTTAGCGCATGGTGAGATTCCTGCAGACGTTGCGCAAGCCCTTCAACTCCCCACTGAGAATATCGCCGACTCGCGCCACTCCTCGAGTGTTGCTCCTGAAGATACCGGGTCTATACAGAAAGCAGCCCCTGCGGCGCAGCCATCCGAGAGCGGAAAACTGGGACCGTGTGGCGATCCGCAGGTCAGGGCACCTCAACGGCTTCAATCGGCGGAACTACGAAGTGTAGCGGCCTGCGCGTACTCAAGCGCGAAGTATCAGACCGCTCTTGATTCGGCGCAGAAGCTCGTTGCGGCTCCAGCAACAGAAGCCGAGGGATTGTATTGGGAAATAAAATCGGCGCAGAAACTCGCTACGGAGACTTTGGCGCGTGCCAGTGAACTCGACTCCAATTCACCCACACTGCACGTTTTGCTCGGCGACATGTTCCGGCAACGAAAGCACTATCCAGAGTCGGAACAGGAGTACCGAAAAGCGCTGGTGATCGAACCTGAGAATCCTGGTGCGTTGTTCGGGCTCAGTTTGGCCCTGCTTGCCGATTCTCAGCTGGACGAGGCTCTTCGGCTGGCAGAGGGCGCTTTGAAGAAGAATCCCAACGATCCAGAGTTCAATGCTGTTATGGGGGAGATCCTCTGCCAACGCAGAGAATTCCCGGCAGCGGAGCCATATCTCAAAAAGGCTCTGAACACAAAACCGGAGTTAGTGCCGCACGTGCATGCGTTGCTCGGCAGAGTGTATGCGGAGACAGACCGCACCCAGCAAGCGATCGCGGAGATGACGCTCGCTCTTTCCGATGACAGGGACGGGCGCCTTCATTATCAGATCGCCCGACTTTACCTGAAGGTCGGGGACCGGAATTCGGCGAACAAGGCGCTTGAAGCTTCAAAACGATTGGAGAGCGAAGGGCTGACCAGCGCAGCCGTCGCCATCGAGAAGAGCGCCAGCGATACCGAGTTTCAATAAAAGTTCTGATTTACCTAGTCGTACCGAAGACGACCAGAGCTGTGCAATCTTGTGCACAAGGGGCGAGAATGTCAAAACTGCCTAAAGAACACCGCAATCAATGCCTTGTTTTGCTGTTCATCAGCGTCTGTTCGGTCGCATGGGCAGGGAATCATTCCCAGTTCAGCGTAAAAGAATTCCATCGGGACTCGAACGGTGTCACGTTCACGACCACCGCTGGAACCATGCGGATCGAGGTCTGCGGCGATCGGGTCGTTCACGTTGTAGCCAGTCCTACAGCAGAGATTCCGACGGCCAAGGTTCCCATTGTCCTTCAACCATGCAAAGCAAAAAGCCTTCAGGTCGCGTCCGACAAGAACACAGTCAAGCTCTCAACAGAAGAAATCACCGTTTCCGTCGATCGGTTGACCTCTGGCTTGAGCTTCTCGGGTAAAAACGGAGCGCCGCTGCTGGCCGAACCGAAAGAAGGCGGAAAGGCCTTTGATGTTCCCTCCGTGTTCGAGACAAAGACTTGGCAGGTTCAACAGACCTTCTCTTCGCCGTCGGATGAGTCGTTGTATGGTCTTGGCCAGCATCAGGAAGGCATTTTCGACGTCCGCGGCGTTCCCATCCGGCTGTATCAGGCGAACACAAACATTTCGGTTCCGTTTCTCCTGTCCAGCAAGGGGTACGGCATCCTCTGGAACAACGCTGCGCTGACCGACTTCAACCCTGCCGACCAATCGATCGAGATTGATCCTGTACACCGGCAAGGGAAAATTTAAGACGGGCGCCAAAGGCGTGTACGGGTTCCTGCTGACGAGCGACAACAGAAAGCAACTCACGCTGCAGGTGGGCGGACAAGAAGTGATCGATTTAACCAACGAGTGGACCCCAAGTACGGCAAGTGGCACGGTGAGTTTGGAAGCGAACAAGGAGTATGAAGTCACCGCGCACGGCGGCCCGGGAGGAGTTCAGTTGGCCGTACGGCCTCCTCAGGACACGACCACATTCCGCGCCGAAGTGGGGAAGGCCATCGATTACTACTTCTTTTACGGCCCTGAGTTGAATCGCGTGATCTCTGAATACAGGGCACTCACGGGCGAAGCGCCACTATTTCCGAAGTGGGCATACGGGTATTGGCAATGTCGAGAGCGTTACCACAGCCAGCAGGAAATTCTCGATACTGCTGCCGAGTTTCGAAAACGAAAGATCCCGGTCGATGTGCTGGTGCAGGACTGGCAATACTGGGGCAAGTACGGTTGGAACGCAATGAAGTTCGATGAGGACCACTATCCCCACCCCAAGGAGATGCTGGATCAACTGCATGCTGACGACCTGCATATGATGATCTCCATATGGTCGAGGTTTGGAGAGGATACGGACGTTTACAAACGGATGAAAGCTCAGTCTTTCCTCATTCCGGGAGAGCCCTGGACGGACTTCTTCAATCCTGCGGCTCAAACTGCATTCTGGTCGGAACTCAAGAACGGAATTTTCGACGACGGAATGGACGCCTGGTGGATGGACGCCTCGGAGCCGGAGTTCGATGTCCTCAAAGACAAGCAGACCTTTCTGGGAAGCGGAAACTCTGTGCGCAACGCATATCCGCTGTACGTTACAAAGGCGATCTACGAAGGACAACGCGCGACCACGGACCGGAAGAGAGTTGTGATTCTCACGCGCTCGGCTTTTGCCGGACAGCAGAGAAATGCCGCCGCTTCGTGGTCAGGTGACATCACTTCCAACTGGATTACACTCCAGCGCCAGATTCCGGCGGGCCTCAGCTTCAGCATGTCTGGGTTGCCGTACTGGACGACCGACATTGGGGGGTTCTTCCGGCCAGAGGATCAGTACACCTCAGAGGCATACCATGAATTGCTGATCCGGTGGTTTCAGTACGGAACGTTCTGCCCCATTTTCCGCGTTCATGGATACAAATCAAATGCTGAGCTCTGGAATTATGGGCCACAAGTTGAACACGTCCTCACGCAATACGACGAGTTGCGTTATCGCCTGCTCCCGTACATCTATTCTGCCGCCTGGGGCGTTACCACAAAAGGGGAGACACTTATGCGAGCGCTTCCCCTTGAGTTTTCCTCCGATGCTGGCGCGCGGGAGGTGCGAGACCAGTTCATGTTCGGCTCCGCATTGCTGATCAATCCCGTGACTACGGAAGGAGCAACGCAGCGGAAGCTCTATCTCCCCGCCGGCGTCAGTTGGGTCGATTTCTGGACTGGAAAAACCCTGAGTGGTGGCCAGATCATCACCGCGGAAGCTCCTCTCGACAGAATTCCCATTTTTGCTAAATCCGGCTCCATTGTTGCTTTTGGTCCGACTGCGGAATCTACAACAGCCAAATCAGATCCCATCGAACTGCGCATTTATCCAGGGGCGGATGCAGACTTCATTCTCTATGAAGACGAAGGTGATAATTACGACTATGAACGAGGAGCCAATTCGGTTATCCCCATGCATTGGGATGACAGAGCGCAAACCCTTACAATTGGAGACCGGCGCGGTAACTTCCCCGGAATGCTCGAGCATAGAACTTTTCGAATTGTGCGTGTGACAGATGAGCATGGGGTTGGAATTTCATCTATAGAAAAAGTCGACGCAAAAATTGAGTTTCATGGGAAGGCTGTTTCCGCCCATATTCCAAGGTGAGCCGAACTACGATGAGGGCCTTTTTCATGCTGGCGGGGCTCCGGCGTTATTCCTGGGTATCAGATGGGGAGTGCTGTCGAAGCTCACAATTCAGTCCCAGGATGCAGATCGATTGGGCCACGTGAATACCGTTCGCACGCTAGCTTCCGCGACGTGCTCTCATTCAACAGCATGCTTGTCGTCGTGTCACAGGTCTCCAACGTCGCTTTGCGAAGCGGAGTAGCTGCACTCATTCTCATATTTCCGGGGAGCAATCAATGGCGCTTAACTTTCTTCATCGATCCAAGGCTGCACCGGCAGGATCTTTCTTGAATCGGTTGTTGGCTCCCGCATTCGAGCGTCTTCCGTGGAGAAGATCGTTTTGCTCGCCGTCAGCTCGGGTCATTACTGTTCTGCTATCGGCGGCCCTGACTTTACCTGTTTTGGCTGCACAAAAAATCGAGTTGTCCGTAGATGCGTCGAAGACGGGGGCAAAGATTGACCGCAACATATTTGGCCAGTTCGCGGAGCATCTTGGCCACGGGATTTACGACGGCATTTGGGTCGGCCCAGATTCCAGCATTCCAAATACTCGCGGCATCCGCAACGACGTTGTGGCCGCGCTGAAGGCGATCAAGGTACCAAACGTGCGCTGGCCCGGTGGCTGCTTCGCCGACGAATATCACTGGCGCAATGGGGTTGGCCCCCTTAGCCAACGCGTGGTGACCCTCAATCCGAACTGGGGTGGCGTGGTCGAGCCGAACACTTTCGGAAGCAACGAATTCATGGACTTCCTCGACCAGATTGGCGCCGAGGCTTACATCTCGGTCAATGTTGGTTCTGGCACGCCGCGGGAAGCAGCCGAGTGGCTGGAGTACCTGACCGCCCCGCAGTCGACAACCTTGGCCAAGGAACGCGCCGCCAATGGTCATCCCGCTCCCTATAAGGTCCGCTATCTCGGCATCGGCAACGAAAGCTGGGATTGCGGCGGCAACATGACGCCTGATTATTATCTGAGCCAGCTCAAGATCTACAGCCGCTTCGTCCGCAATTTCAATCCGTCCCAGCAGGACAAGGAGCAAATGCTGAAGATCGCCGTCGGACCTGGCGGCAGCGAACCTCGGTGGAGCGAATGGACGGAAGCCATCATGAAGGCGTATCAGCAACACACCTGGAGCTGGGATATCAACGGCCTCTCCATGCATAGCTACACGGTGGTGAAGTGGCCGCCTTCCTATAAGTCCGAGGGGTTCGGGGAAACCGAGTACAGCCAGATTCTCAAGGCTACCCTGGATATGGAAGGTTTGATTAGCAAGCATTCGGGCATCATGGACAAGTACGACCCGCAGAAGAAAGTGGCTCTCGTTGTCGATGAGTGGGGAGGCTGGTATGCGCCTTTACCAGGCAGCAATCCGGGTTTTCTAGTTCAGCAGAACAGCCTGCGCGACGCCATTCTGGCCGCGTTGAACCTGAACATCTTTGCCCGTCATGCCGAGCGTGTGCGCATGGCCAACATCGCCCAAATGATTAACGTCCTGCAGGCCATGATCATGACGGATAAAGAAAAGATGGTTCGGACCCCGACCTACTACGTCTTCAAAATGTATGTGCCATTTCAGGATGCAACGTTCGTACCCGTCACTTTCGATGCCGGCACGTACACGCACGGCGATGTCATGTTGCCCCGTGTCGATGCGATCGCTGCCAAGGACAGCAGTGGAAAGCTCTGGTTGGAAATCACGAATCTCGATCCGAATCAGTCCACCGAAATCGAGGTGAATCTTCGCGGCATCAGCGCTAAATCGGCAGTCGGAGAAAGCCTCACCGCGCCTAAGGTGGACAGCGTCAACAGCTTCGAGATGCCGAATACTGTGGTTCCAAAGCCTGTCGCAGCGAGAGTTCTGGGCAATATGCTATCTCTGAAATTGGACCCCAAATCTGTGACGGTAATCTCACTTGGGCAATGAGATTGCATATGATCCTGTGGAAATGGAATCGTCACCCGTTTCTATGTTTTAAAAAAGAGATTTCCTGCAGCATTGCCGCCATACAATGCTCACGAGAGTGCTACTTATCACAGTCGAAGGATGCCCGCCAGCGTATCGCCCATGATCATTTGCTGAGTGCTCGCAGGCACATCGCAGGATCTGAATAGCGATCGATATTGGCTGAGGACGTGTTCAATTCCATCGAGGCCGGCATCGGATCCGAATACCAATTTGATGAACGCGCTTTCGTCGTTAGCAGGCGTTGCCGTTTTCCATTCGCCTTGCCCGGACCACCAGAATAACTTCTTGAATTCCTCGAGCCGCGCACTCATCTTGGTTAACGTGGAACCACTCAGGTCGAAGAAGACGTTTGGGTTCCAACGCGCAACTTCTGCGGCCCATTCGTATTCGGGATTGCCGCAGTGAGCCCCGATCACAGTCAGCTTCGGAAACCGGCGTGCAATCTCCTCCAAGTGAAACGCGCGCATCCGGTAGGAGGCAACGTTCTCCGGTTGATCGACGCTTCGGCGCAAGACAATACCCGTGTGAAACAGCAGTACCCAGCCATACTGGTTTGCGAGTTCATAAACCGGCAGATAGGACGCATCGACATAAGGCTTTTTTACGAATTCGAGTTCGCCCAAGCCACGATAGCCCAGCGCGTGAAAATCCCTCACTTGCGACAGCACGTCTCTGGCATCTAGATCAACAAAGCCGAATGGAACAATTTGTTTTGGGTACTGCTTTGCTGCTTCCGCGACCTGTGCGCGATGAGAATATGGCGTGAGCACGCAAGCCGTAAGATTTATTCGCTCCGCCAGCCTCACCAGATCGCGAATGAAATTGGAATTCTTCTCATCAAAGTGGATGTGCATATCGACGATGCGATCAGTGTGACTGGCGGTCGTTGTGGCCTGTTCTTGTGACCGTAGCCGTTCGCCTGTTGCGTCACCAGCGGATCCCAGGGGAATTGCGGTCGCGACCCCTCCAGCTACCGTCAGGAAGCGTCGCCGTGAGATTCGAGAGCCCATAGATTTCTCCCTCTGTGCAGATTAGGCAAGTTTTCCGCAGCCAGCATTATAATTTCGTCACTGGTCCAGGGGCCGTCGGGCGACGGGGCACTCAAGAAGGAAGCGGCTTGATGCAGAAAAGCGTGCGGTTCATATTACTTCTGCCATTTCTTGCTCTCGTTACCTGTTTGTGGGGAACTCAAGATAGTGCGAAAGCCCCGGACTTTCCTCGGCTATCCATCGAGGGTGTCTCGGGCCCTATTCGGGACCAGATTCGAAAAGCTTACAACAATGTCATGGCCCACCCCAAGGAGGCACAGGCGAGTGGGGCCCTGGGCATGACTTTGCAGACCTACGGCTTGGCCCAGGAAGCAAAAAAATACTATCAATACGCAGCAGAATTAGAGCCAGGCGAATTTCGTTGGACCTACTATCTGGGAGTGGTCGAAGCCGATCAGGGACACTGTGAACAGGCGATGTCGCATCTTCACCTCGCGCTCCGCATAGATGAAACCTACGTTCCCGCAAAACTGAAACTGGCCAATTGCCTGCTTGCCTCTGCCGAGTGGGACGCCAGCCAGGACCTTTATCACGAGATTTTGAAGCAGGATGCCGACAATGCTGACGCTTACTACGGACTGGGCCGGATTCGCGCCAGTCGCCGCGATTACTTGGGCGCGGCCGGAGCCTACAGGAAAGCGGTGGCGTTGTTTCCAGATTTCGGAGCAGCTCATTATGCCTTGGCATTAGCGTACCGCGCTGCCGGCGAGACCGAAAAAGCTGAAGAAGAGCTGCGCCTTTTCGAGAAGAATAGAACGGGTGTGCCTCCCGCTAATGACCCATTACTGAGGGATATTCAAACCCTCAACCGCAGTGCGATCTACCAGGTGCAAATGGGCATTGATCTCGAGAGGCAGGGGAAAATAGAAGAATCCGTTGCGGCGCATGAGAAGGCGCTGGAAATTGACCATCATTTGGTGCAAGCGCATATTAATTTGATCAAGTTATATGCGGAACTGCGGAGAGTTCGAAAGAGCGGAGGAGCACTATCGCGCCGCCATCCAACTAGATCCCGGTTCGGCTCAGGCCTACTACAATTACGGAGTGCTTCTGGTGAGTGCGGAAAAGTATCAACCCGCGCAAGATGCCTTTCGGAAAGCGATTGAGATCAATCCTTATTATGCCGACGCTCACAACAATCTGGGATATCTCCTCGAAAGGAACGGCATCTTCTCCGAGGCGGCAACTGAGTATCAGAAGGCGATTGACAATAAACCCAGCTGATCGCCAGGCGCACTTCAATCTCGGTCGCGTATTGGTGAATCAGCGAAGATACCGGGAAGGAATCAGCGAACTCGAGAAGACGATTGAGCCGGAAGACGAAAGAACTCCTCGATACCTCTATGCGCTGGGCGCCGCGTTCGCTCGCGCAGGAGATCGCCAAAATGCTTTGCGCTACATTCGCCAGGCGCGTGAAGGTGCCGCGGCGCGAGGACAATCGGACCTGCTCGCCAGCATTGATCGCGATCTGCACGCCTTAGAGGCGTCGAGCGCAGCGCAGTGAAATAGCGGAAGAGGAACCTGGCGAGCACGTTGCAACCGTCCAATTTTGCGCGCCGTGAGTTCTTGAAGTTGCTGGCGATGGGACTGCTTGGGGGAAAGAGTATTTTCGCCAGTCCTCTTGCAAATCCTGAGATTCCACTCTTCCGTGACGTTGCCGCGGATGTCGGACTGGCGTTCCACCATTTCACAGGCGCAACCGGCGAGTACTTCATGCCCGAAATTATGGGCTCGGGTGTCGCGTTATTCGATTACGACAATGACGGTGACCTCGATGTGTATCTGATTCAAGGTTCGACCTTCGATCCGGCGCAGGATCCACATCAGTCGAAATTTCCCCCACCGCCGGGCTGGAAACCTGGAAATCGCCTTTTCCGCAACCTGCTCAGTGAAACTGGGAAGCTGCAGTTTGTTGATGTCACCGAGAAAGCCGGCGTAGGACACATCGGATACGGAATGGGAGTCGCGGTTGGTGACTACGACAATGACGGCTTCCAGGATCTGTACGTCACGAATTTCGGACACAACGTTCTCTACCATAACAACGGAGACGGAACCTTCACCGACGTAACCGAAAAGGCCGGCGTGGATGATCCTCGCTGGAGTACGGGCGCGGCTTGGGTCGATTACGACGGTGACGGCCGTCTCGATCTCTTTGTTGCCAATTATCTGGATTTCACCGTGAAGGGCAATCGGCAGTGTTTCGCTTCCACCGGCGAGCGGGATTACTGCACTCCGAAGATGTACCAACCCGTACCCGCACGCCTATTCCATAACCGCGGCGATGGCACCTTTGAGGATGTCACCGCCGCGGCGGGAATCGGCGCCGCGATGGGACCCGGGCTGGGTATCGTTTGCGCCGACTTCAATGGCGATGGCTGGCCTGACATTTATGTAGCTAACGACGGCGCTGCCGCCCATCTCTGGATGAATCAGAAAAACGGCACTTTCAAGGAACGCGGCGCGCTCTCGGGTGCGGCTCTCAGTCCAGATGGATTACCTCAGGCGGGTATGGGCGTCACAGCTGCCGATTTCGACGGCGACGGCGACGAGGATATCTTTAAGACCAATCTGACGAACGAAGGCAGCAATCTGTACGTTAACGACAGTCACTGGCAATTTTCATGACGCTTCCACGGAGCTTGGATTGTTCTTGCCAACCTTTCCTTATACCGGGTTCGGTACTGAATGGTTTGACTATGACAACGACGGACATTTAGACCTGTTTATTGCCAATGGCGCAGTGAACCGGGTCGGCTCGTTGAGGAGCACTCCATACCCATTTGGGCAGCCCAATCTGCTGTTTCACAACGAGGGCGAAGGAAAAAAGTTCCGCGACGTGACGCCTGCGGCTGGGCCTGTTTTCGCCATCTCCGAGGTGAGCCGCGGCGCAGCGTTCGGCGACATTGACAATGACGGTGCCGTAGACATTGTAGTTGCGAATAACAATGGCCCGGTTCGCCTTCTGTTGAACCAAAATCATTCCATCAATCGTAATCACTGGCTCCTGGTTAGCCTACAGGCGACACAGGGCAATCGGTTTGCGATGGGCGCCAAAGTGGAAATTCGCCAGCGGGCACGAATGCTCCTGCGCCGTGCCCACACCGACTCCAGCTATTTAAGTGCGAACGATGTCAGGGTTCATTTTGGATTGGGAGAGGACGCCAACATTGAAAGCCTGATCGTCCACTGGCCGAGTGGGCAGAAAGAAGCATGGGATAAATTGAAAGCGGATCGAATCGTCCACATCCGCCAAGGTACTGGCCGCGTCGTTCGGGACTAGTGTTCGAAACGCGACGCATTGTCGCAGAATTCTCCGGTTCTCCGGCGCGGAATCAATCTCTTTGACGCGAGCTATCAGGCCGAAGCACGATTCTCGGAGATTGACGTGTTGTGTCGAAAGCTCTCGAAAGGGATCGAAAGTTCTTGACAATGATTTCCCTACATTGGTAGCGTTCCAGCACTTGTACTGGGGTCCTTTCAACAACGTCTGCAGCAGGTGATGTTTTGCTGCCCTTCGTCGACATATGGCCTGTCACCGTGCGATCGTCGATTTATTTCGCGGAGTGCCAGATCAATCACGGAAGCAAGCTGCTCGGCTTGCCATCATGAAGGAGGTCAGGGCGATGCTACGAAACAAATCTGTAGTTCTGCTGCTTGCAGTGGGGGTTCTCGCTTTCACGCTTTTCGGAATGGTGCAGAGCGCCAACGCTCAGGTGCTTTTCGGCTCAGCCAGCGGAACCATCACTGACCAGAGCGGCGCAGCTGTGCCCAAAGCGCACGTTTCCTCCGTCAATAAGGCGACGGGCGTCAGGAAAGAAACGGATGCGGACGCGAGCGGCTTCTACAGACTTACCGATCTTTCCCCGGGCCTCTACGACATTACTGTCACCGCAGGCGGTTTCAAGCCGCTGACCCAAACCAGTGTCACCGTCGCTGCCAACGTGGTCACGAATACCAACTTCAATTTACAGGTGGGCTCGGTATCCGAGCAGGTCACCGTCGAGGCGCAGGGGGTAACGCTGCAAACCGAAAAGACCGACGTTCATACAGAGATCTCCGAAAAAGCGATCCAGGAGATGCCACTGAATCAGTATCGGAATTACCAGACACTGATCAATCTGGTACCTGGCGCTACGCCGGGGCAATTTCAGAACGCAATTGCGGATTCGCCAGAACGGGCCCTGACCACCAACATCAATGGCACGAACCGCAACAATAACAATACCCGCGTCGATGGCGCTGCCGATGTGTTCGTGTGGCTGCCGCACCACACCGTCTATGTGCCTCCCGCGGAGACCATTCAGGAAGTGAACGTCTCTACGAACAATTTCGATCCTGAGCAGGGCATGACAGGCGGCGCGGCCATTACCGTGATCACCAAATCAGGCTCGAATCAGTTCCATGGCGTCTTATTTGAATACCACCAGGATCAAACCCTCAGGGCCCGACAATACTTCGAAACACCCGCGGTGCAACCCAAGAAGGGTACGAGCATCCTGAACGATATGGGCGGAACCTTCGGCGGCCCGATCAAGAAAGACAAGCTGTTCTTTTTCGGAAGCTGGGATGGAACATTTGAGCGAGATAACCGAAACACTGGCCTGGTTACGGTGCCGACGCAGGCGCTTCGCAACGGAGATTTCACCGGCCTTAGCACTCCAACCGTAATCTATGATCCCACCACAGGGGGTCTTGACCTAATGGGATTTCAGGCGCAGGACGGACGCCGTTTCCTAGATCAGCCGCGATTCCGATTAATCCGATTTCGGCGCAGATCATTGCCCTGCTTCCGCTGCCAAACGTGCCAGGAGCCGGCGATATCGACAACTACTTCTTTTCAGCCACGCAACGCCTGAATCGCAACAACTTCGATGCCAAGGTTGATTGGAATCGCACCACAAACCACAGCATCTTCGTCAAGTACAGCGCTATGAAGTCCAAATTTCATGGTGTGCCGAGCCTGGGTACAGGCGATTGGCGACTGCGCCTGCGATGGCGGGCTGGGCGATTTCCATTCCTTTGTGCAACTCGTTACATTGGGCCACACGCTCACCCTATCCCCTACCCTTGTCGTAGACGGGAACGTCGGCTTTACGCGCATGAGCGAATACGGAAAGACCCCAGATTACGGAACTAACATCGGGTCGGATGTGCTGGGGCTTCCCGGAACCAACAACGGTTCGGACCTGCGCAGCAGCGGGTTCCCCTTTTTCGCCGTTTCCGGTTTCGCGGACATCGGCAATCCCGAGGGGTGGAATCCAGCATTCCGCAACGACTGGAGCTTTACCACTTCCCACAATGTGCGGTGGTCCAAGGGCAAGCATCAGATTAGCGCCGGGGTCGATATCATTCATCACCACCTAAACCACTGGCAGCCGGAGTTGGGATCCGGGCCGCGAGGCGAATTTGATTTTGATGGTAATGCGACAGCTTTAAATGATCCAACCGCTGCTGCTCCAAACCAGTTCAACGCTTGGGCGCAGTTTTTGCTGGGCCTGCCTGGCGGAACGGTAGTTGGTGGGTTGGGCAAGAGCGATCAATTTATTAAGGCCACTGCAAAGGAGTGGCAGTTCGGCTGGTTCGTCGGAGACCGCTATCGCGTTACGAACAAACTGACCGCGAACCTGGGTCTCCGTTACGAATACTATCCATTGATGCAGCGCGATAGCGTCGCCAAATTCGACCGATACGATTTCGTCACCGGAAATGTGCTGCTGGGTGGGATTGGCGGGAATCCCGAACAACCTTGGAGTCACTACCAGCAAAAAGCTCTTTGCCCCTCGCGTTGGATTGGCATATCAAGTGAGCGACAACATGGTCGTGCGCAGCGGTTTTGGGATCACGGTGGATCCGCTTCCACTCGCCAGACCACTGCGCGGCTTCTATCCGTTCACGGTCGGGTCGAACTTTTCTGGAGTGAACTCGTTTGCCCCAGCCGGCATCCTTCTCTCCACTGACAACTCCAACGTTCTCCCGAGTGGACGCAATCCCAGTCGGTATTCCGCCGATTTGCTGTCCTGACATCAGCAGCGGCACAATCCCGTTGCCTGCTCAAGCTCTGGAGCGCAGCGTTGGGCCGGGCGAGTTGAAGCGGGGGTATATCGAGTCCTGGAATTTAATCGTAGAGCGGAGGCTCCCTGGCGGCTTTCTCGGGTCCGTCGGATATGTCGGCACGCAGACGGTTCATCAGTTTGGCGACTTGGATGTCAATGCGTCTCTGCCCGGTACTGGAGCGGCCGGACAGCCGTACAACAAGCCCCAGTTTGGAGACGCACTGAGCCCGGGCGGTCGAACCGCCAGTACCTTGTACTGGCAGGGCTTTCTCAGCGCGAACTATCATGCACTGCAGGCATCCCTCAACCGTCAATTCAAGAACGGTTTCATGGTCAAGGGAGCGTACACGTGGTCCAAAGCCATCAATTGGACCGACGATGATGGCTGGGCCGGACTCAATTGGAACGATCCCAATGTGCTGCGAAAGAATCGAGGGCCGGCTGGCTACAACACACCACAAATCTTCCAGATGTCGTATATCTACGAGCTACCTTTTGGCTCCGGAAAGCGCTGGGCGAGTTCAGGGGCCGCGTCCAAGATCGCTGGCGGATGGCAAACCAGCGGTATCTTTAGCGCCGTTTCTGGCCAGCCCTTCCAGTTAACCGCTTCCGGCGCTTCATTGAACGCTGTGGATCAAACGCAAACACCTGACCAGGTCGGTCCTACGCACAAGACTTGGCGGAGTTGGGTCTGGAAATCCCTTCTACGACCCAAGTGCGTTTGTGCCCGTGACGGACGTGAGGTACGGCAACGTTGGCCGCAATAGCTTGCGAGGGCCGGGTTCTGTGAATTTCGACTTCAGCCTGTTCCGCACGTTTAAGGTCGCCGAGCGGGTGGAATTGCAGTTTCGGGCAGACGCCGCCAATCTCTTCAACTCGCCACACTTTCTCAATCCCAGTGGCGACATCACGAGTGGGAATTTCCTGACGATCACTAGTGCCAAGAATGACGAACGCCAGTTCCGGTTCGGGCTACGATTGGCATTCTGATTTGAAAGAACTGATGGGCGCACGCAAAGCGTGCCCCATCAGTTCTTGTTCTTAACCTGCAGCATGCAAGCGCCCCGTCAAAGGAGAAGCTCGAGCATGAAGCGATGCAGCTTCGCGGTCGTATTGCTATTCGTGATTGCCGGTTTCGCACTGTCGCCGAGCGGATCGGGATGGACTGCTCTCTTCAACGGCAAAGATCTCTCCGGGTGGAAAAAGAATGGTGACGAAAAATGGGTCGTCGATCAGGGAACGATCCTCTGTGAAAGCACCGCAAATAAGTATGGCTACTTAACTACCGAGAAAACGTACACGAATTTTGTTCTGCGCCTCAAATTCAAGGGAGAAGCGGAAGGAAACAGTGGCGTATTTATCCACTCTCGAATAACGGGCATCGATCCGCAGCATGGCCCCGACATCGAGGGCATGCAAGTGGAGGTCGATCCGGGCAAAGGTAAGCATACTGGAGGCCTCTACGAAAGCGGCGGTCGCGGTTGGGTGGCGATGCCTACAGCCGAAGGTGAAAACGCTCTCAAGCCCGGCGAATGGAATGACCTTGAAGTCTCAGTGCAGGGCGCGCACATCGTTACGAAGCTGAATGGCGTCACGGTCGTGGATTATACGGATCCCTCGCCCAAATTTGCCGATGGAGTAATAGCATTACAGATTCATACCGGTGGCGGTGTGAAGATGCGATGGAAAGACATTGAGGTCAAGGAGAATTAGAAAGCCGCGCGGCCGGCGTTGTCTCGACAATCAAGTTTACAATTCGGCACCATGAAGAAATTGAATCGGAGAAAATTTCTACGGTCTTCTGGCGGGGCTCTGGCCGCGACCATAAGCTTGCGGCGGGTCTGCTCTGGCAGCCCCCCCTCCTAGTTCGCGGCGTGCTTCCTCCCAACCGGAGATGTCGATCCCGCTCCTCGCGGCTGACGAAGGTAAAAAGCCCCTGCGACTTGGCTTGATCATCGACATCGGCAAGGATCCTGACGCCGCACTCGCCAAGGTTCACGAACTTGGCTTGCCGACAAGCCAGATCTTTGTAGAAGAATTCGGAACGGATCTCGTGGATCGCTTGCGCCGAGCGCTGCAGAAGTATGAGATCGAAGCGACCTCCGTCGTGGTGGGCGGACCCGGAAAAGAAGTGTGGGACTTCTACCAAGGCCCGCTGACGATCGGGCTGGTTCCGAAAGCGACCCGCGCCGCACGAATCGCTCACATTAAGAAAGCCTCCGATTTCGCCAAGCAATGTGCCATACCTGCCGTACAGACGCACTGCGGATTCATTCCTGAAAATCCGAACGATCCGGTTTATCAGGAGGTTGTCATGGCCATCCGAGAGGTGGCTGGGTATTGCAAGCGCAATGGGCAAAACTTCCGGTACGAGACCGGCCAGGAGACTCCCATCACGCTCATTCGGGCGATGGGCGACGTCGGTTTGGACAATCAGGGCGTTAACTTCGATCTCGCCAATTTGATTCTCTACGGCAAGGCAAATCCGGTCGACGCTATTGAAATCCTCGGCCCGTACGTGCAAGGGATTCACGCCAAAGATGGAATGTGGCCCACGAACCCTAAGCAGCTTGGCGATGAAGTTCCCATTGGCAAGGGTAAAGTAGATTTTCCTCGTATCATTGAGCGCTTGAAGCAGATGAATTATCGCGGCGCGGTTACCATCGAGCGCGAGATCTCCGGGCCGCAGCAACTCGAAGACGTTCGCGCGGAGAAAACTTACTTGGAAAAATTGATCGGATAGTTTGGGAGGCATATGGCACTTCATCCAGAGCAGCTTCTGTCCAACGAAGTCACCCGGCGAAAATTCATTGCGGTCGCCGCGGGAACAGCCGGCGCCATGTTGATAAAGCCCAGCCTGGTGCGCGGCACTGCTGCCAATTCCGCAGTACGCGTCGGTTTACTGGGTTGCGGTGGCCGCGGGACAGAGGATGCGACCAATCTTGTGGATACGGGCGGCGCACGCGTGGTTGCGCTGGGAGACCTGTTCCAGGACCAGTTAGACGCCGCGCGCAAACACTTCGACGATATGCAGCAGGGGAAAGGTTACGCGGCACTCGACGCCGCGCAGCTTTTTGTCGGTCCGGATGCATACCACCGGATCGCCGCCTCGAAGGAAGTCGATGCTATTGTGATCGCGACTCCACCTTACTACCATCCCCATCACCTGGAGGCAGTCGTCGCTGCAGGGAAGCATGTTTATCTCGAGAAACCTGTCGCTGTTGATGTTCCGGGCGCCCTGAAAGTCATCGAAATTGGCAAACGGGCGGAGAACAAACTGAGTCTGGATGTGGGATTCCAGATTCGCGATTGTCCTCCCTTCGTGGAACTTGTGAACCGCATTCACAATGGGGCTCTCGGCAACATCGCTTGCGGCGAAGCCCATTACCTGACTGGTTACATCGATAGGCCAACGTGGCCCAATGCGTCGCCGGTCGAGCGCCGACTGCGCAACTGGGTTCACGACCGAACGCTATCCGGAGACATTATCGTGGAACAGAACATCCACGTGATTGACATCTGCAACTGGATTCTCAAAGACCATCCTGTAAAGGCTTCCGCGACTGGAGGCCGCCAAGGGCGTCCCGCGGACGATGGCGATTGCTACGGAAATTACAACGTGGTCTTCAACTATCCCAACAACGTAGACGTGACCTTCAGCTCAACGCAATTCGCCAAAGGCTGGTGGGATGTGACCGAGCGCTTTTTCGGCACAAAAGGCACCTCACAATCGCCCTACACTGGGCCGCTGGGTATCTGGGGCGACGAACCGTGGCAATATGGTCCGTCGACCAAGCCTGCAGCCGACGCGCAGTCATTTTCGGTAACCGGAAACTTCACTTCCAACCTGGAACTTGCCGACTCGGAAAAAAAGAAGGCTTTCGTCGAGAGCATCACCAGCGGAAAGTTCCACAATCAGACGGCGAAAGGAACTGAATCCGCTCTGTCCTGCATCATGGCGCGCACTGCGGCCTACACAGGCCGCGAGGTGACTTGGGAGGAAATCTTGAAATCGAAAGAAGTATGGGATCCCAAGATTGATTTGAACAAACTCCGCTGAGGTCGACATGCGTGATCCTTCCCGTCGCGAATTTCTAAAATCCTCCGCCGCAACTGTGTGTGCGGCAGGGCTTAGCGCCGCCGCGCTCGGCCGAACGCACTCGGCCGCGACAAGCGATGCGCGGCTCGAGCCACCTTCGCCGCTTGCCATTAAGAAGGGACTCGTCTTTGACATGTTGCCGGAGAAGCTCAGCTATGGGGACCGCTTCAAACTGGCGCGAGATGTTGGCTTTGAAGTCGTGCAGGTCCCTACAGAACCAGATGCAGGCGAAAGCTGAAGAGATCAAGAAGGCCGCGGATTCGGCCGGTATCCGCATCGATTCCGTGATGAATATGGATCATTGGAAGTATCCCCTGTCGTCTTCCGACCGTGCCGCGGTGGAAAAGAGTCTGGCGGGAATGCGGACTTCTTTACACAACGCCAAGCTTTGGGGCGCAGATGTGGTCTTGCTCGTGCCGGCAGTGGTCGACGCAAAGACTTCCTATCATGACGCATGGGCGCGATCACAAAAGGAAATCCGCAGTCTGATTCGACAGGCGGAAGAACTCAAGGTAGTCATCGGCGATCGAGGAGGTCTGGAACAAGTTCCTGCTCAGCCCTCTTGAGATGGCAAAGTACATCGATGAATTCCAGAGTCCCTGGATCAAAGCCTGGTTCGACGTAGGAAACGTTGTGCTGTATGGCTATCCGCAGGACTGGATTCATACGCTCGGCAAACGGATCGTGAAGGTTCACCTCAAAGATTTCAAGCGCAAGGAAGACGGATATGCCTGGGTGAATCTTGGCGATGGCGACGTGGATTGGAGCGCCGTGCGCCAAGCCTTTGCCGACGTCGGTTATTCTGGCAGTGTTATCACCGAGCTCGAGGGGGGCGACGAATCCTACCTGCGCGACGTGAGCGGCCGAATCGACCGGCTTCTAGGACGCAGCTGAAATGAGTCTGCGAATCCCGTAGCTAGACTCTTTCGATGATTCCCGGAATAATCTCCACCGTGGGCCGATCCATCCCGACGCTTTCCCGACGAGACTTCCTGGCTGCGGCCTGCGCCCTGTTACTTCCGCAGCGTCCTAAAGGAAAACTCGATCTCAAGCCAGTTTCCGCACTTTCTCCAATCCGTTTTCGCGAGGTTGCTCAGCAAGCCGGACTGGATTTTGTGCTTCAGAACAATCCCACCCCTCGCAAGCACATGATCGAAACCATGGCGGGAGGAGTCGCGGCTTTCGATTACAACAACGATGGCAAGGTTGATATTTTCTTCACCAACGGTGCGGCCATTCCAAGCTTAGAGAAGGACTCGCCGAAGTTTTTCAATCGGCTTTACCGCAATGACGGCGGAATGAAATTTACGGACGTCACGTTACAAGCGGGTGTCGCGGGCGCAGGCTATTCGATGGGCGCCGCCGCTGCCGACTATAACAACGATGGATATACCGATTTGTTCGTGGCCGGAGTCTACCGCAACATCCTTTATCGCAATCTGGGCAATGGAAAATTCGAGGATGTGACCGAAGCAGCGGGCATCAAAAGCGACAAGTGGTCAGTTGCCGCCGGCTGGTTCGATTACGACAACGATGGCTGGTTGGACCTGTTCGTCGTGAACTATGCCCACTGGACTCCTGATTTCGACCGCTACTGTGGCGATCGTGAGCGCAATTTGCGCGTCTATTGCCATCCGAAATATTTCGAGGGGCTGCCTAATACGCTGTACCGGAATCGTCGGGACGGCACATTTGAAGACGTTAGCAAAGAAGCTGGAATTCTCGAACACATTGGCAGAGGCATGAGCGTTGCATTCGCCGACTACGATAACGACGGCTTCACCGATATTTTTGTCACAAACGATAATCTGCCCAATTTTTTGTTCCGCAATCGACGTAACGGAACATTCGAAGAGGTAGCCCTCGAAGCTGGCGTCGCGTTAACCAACAACGGCGCTCCGATCGCCAGCATGGGCGCTGACTTCCGGGACTTTGACAATGACGGGCTTTGCGACATCAACGTCACGGCCCTGGCCGAGCGAGACATTTCCTTTATTTCGCAATGTCGGGAAAGGCTCTTTTCTGGACGCAACTCACAGCAGCCAATTAGCCCAGCTCTCGGCTGCACGCAGCGGCTGGAGCAATGGATTGTTCGATTTCAATAACGATGGATGGAAGGATCTGTTCACCGCCAATTCGGATGTCAATGATTTGATTGATCTGTTCCAGTCAACCCACTACAAGCAGCCGAACAGCCTTTTCGCCAACCTCGGCGATGGAACCTTCCGCGACGTATCTGCGGATGCGGGTTTTACGCTGGCACGCGCCCATCGTGGCAGTGCTTTCGCCGATTTTGACAATGATGGAAAAGTCGACGTGGTAGTCAGTGCACTGGGGGAGTCCGCCGAACTCTGGCAAAACGTTAGCCCCGACCCGAATCACTGGCTTGTATTGAAACTAACGGGCACTCGCAGCAATCGCGACGGCATTGGAGCCAAGATTCGCGTGGGCGATCAGTTCAATCACGTCACCACGGCTGTCGGATACGCTTCCTCCAGCCCGTCCACTGTACACTTCGGGACCGGCAAGCTGGAGAAAATAGATCGAATCGAAATCCGATGGCCCAGCGGGACTGTTCAAGTGCTGCAGAATGTCGCGACCAACCAACTAATCGAAGTGCGCGAGCCGATGAAATAGCTGGAAAATACGTACACTGCGTTCATGGAGCCGTGATATCTGTCTCTTGCTTAGCAGCTTCGTTCCGTGCTGCAATGGAGCGCTGCATCGATTCGTAATCGCTAAGCATTTTCTTGGAGAGTTCGATTTGGCCAATGGCCCGGTAAGCCTGCGCGAGCTGATAGTGCAGCGTGCCATCTTCGTCCCTGGCCAGCACTAGCTTCAAATGTGGAATTGCATTGGCCGCCTGCCCCGCCGCGAGTTCGCATCGCGCCAGTGACTTCTGTGCGGCGACAGATTTTGGATCACGAGCCACGGCGCGTTTCAGCAATGGCAGGGCTTCCTTTGGTTGCTGCAGATCCAGCAAAGTGTCCCCCGCAAAGTAATTGAACTCAGCTGAATCGGGCTGCTGATGTAAGAGCTCCTGAAACAGGGGCAGAGCCGCACTGTAGTCCTCACCGAGCTTTAGACTGATCGCGAGTTCTTTCCTGATCTGCAGGTTCGTTGGCGAAAGCTCCAACGCCTTCCGCCACTCGGAGGCAGCCTCACTGTATTTCTTTTGGTTATTGTATATATGCGCTTTTAGCTCGTGCAGTTCGGCAGAAGGTGGCAGCCGACCGAGCCGGTCGAATGCAGTCAGTGCCAGCTCGTTGTAGGCTCGGGTTCTCCAGTAGAACGACTCGGGTGTGTTTGCCGATTCGGCAGCAGCGATCAAGTCTTCGTACTTTCCGGCTTGAAAGTGACATTCGAGCGTAGGCGAGCGGCAATCCAGCAAAGCAAGTGCGATTTCCCGATGTTCTTCAGTTTCTGCCCACTCCGGGTGCCCGGTTTGCCGATAGATCTCCGCCAGGGCGCTGTGCAGCCCATGCAAGTTGGGCATCCGCTCCAGTGCACGGCGATAAAGATAGAACGCGCTCGAGAATTGCTGTTCTCGCAGGCGTGCTTCCGCTAGCAGGGAAAGCACGTAGGCCGATTCTGGAGCCAATCTCTGTAGCTTTTCGAAGGTGGTGCTCGACAGCAGTTCGTAACAGCGCCCGAGCCCGTACCAAGCCGTTGCATTCTGAGAATCTTCAGTAGCGATCCGCTGGTACTCGGTACGTGCTTCTTCCAGTCGGTCGAGCGAAAACAGCGCGTCAGCCAGCATCTGCCGTGCCTGGTGCTGGTCAGGTTGCAGTTGGAGCACCGTTCTGAGCGGCTTGAGCGCTGCGGACGCCTCTCCTAATTGCAGACGCGTCGTACCGAGAAAAAGCCAAGCAGGTGCCATATGCGGATCCAGCTTCACGGCCTCTTCTAATTGCGGGATCGCTTCCCGTTTCTTGCCAGCCAGGTGCAGCGCCATGCCCAAGTTCAGCTTCAATCCCGGGTTATTCGGCAGCGCCTCATTCAGTTCGCGATAAACAACAATGGCCTGCTGGAACTTGCCTTCGGCCATCAGTTGCTTGGCCTCCTGGGACTTCTCAGCTAAGCCGTCGATTTGCGGCAAGGGTGTCGCATACGCCGAGATCGACACCAAGCAAACAAAGAACAGCCGCGCAAATGTCATGACAATACCAAAATGGAAGGTGTTCCCAAATTATAGAGCAGATGCGGTATCGGTCGTCACGAGGGGAATGTTCATGCAGCCCAAGCCTCGGATTCCCATCTCGGAGCGCAGTCGGTTCTGGTACCGTACTACAAGCACGAGGCCACAATGAGCACGACTCCAAGGGCACGAATGCAGCGACAGCTGATTGCTTTTTTGGCTTGTTTCAGGATTGGGGCTTTCTCTTTCCCCGGCCATCAGATCGCAGGCACACAGCCCGGTGAGCCGCCACCATAAGTCTACTCGCGTCGGTTCTGCCGCAGTCGTTGCACCGGAGCACTCTACCTGGAGTGACTACGCGGGCGCTCCTGATGGAGCACAGTATTCAGCCCTCGACCAGATCAACCGATCCAACGTCAGCCAATTGCGCGTCGCATGGACATATCCAACCGGCGATGGGAGCAAATATCTGTTTAACCCCCTCGTGGTCGGCAGAACGATGTACGTTCTGGCGCGAAATAACTCGATCGTCGCGCTCGACGCTGCAACGGGACGCGAACTGTGGGTTCACTCGACCGGAACGAGCACCCATCTGATCACGAATCGCGGCATCAATTATTGGGAAAGTTCCGATCACTCTGAGAGGCGTTTGCTGTTCGCCGTCGACAACTTCCTGCAGGCGATTGATGCCCGCACCGGTCAATCGATCATGAATTTCGGTGTGAATGGCCGAGTAGATTTGCGCGATGGGCTCGGACGCGATCCCGAAAGCTTGAATTTGGTTCAATCGACCACACCAGGTCGCGTCTTCGAAGACCTACTCATTCTGGGATCGGCCACAAACGAAGAATACGAGTCTGGTCCGGGCGATATTCGTGCGTACAGCGTCCGGACCGGCCGGCTGATCTGGACGTTTCACACTGTGCCGCATCCCGGCGAAGTTGGCTATGACACTTGGCCGAAAGAATGCGTGGAAGACAGTCGGCGGAGCCAATGCCTGGAGCGGGCTCTCTGTAGACGTCAAACGCGGCATCGTCTTCGTTCCGACCGCAAGCCCCAAGTACAACTTTTACGGCGCCAACCGAACCGGCGCAAATTTGTTTGGCGATTGTCTGCTCGCCCTGAATGCGCGCACGGGAAAATTAATCTGGTATTTCCAAATGGTGCACCACGACATTTGGGACTACGACAACGGTACGGCTCCGATGCTGTTGACTGTCCGCCACACCGGCAAGACCATCGACGCGGTCGCGCAGGTTGGGAAAGAAGGTTTCGTCTGGGTGTTCAATCGCGAAACCGGTGAGCCGCTGTGGCCGATCGAAGAGCGCCCCGTGCCACCATCAGAAATGCCCGGCGAGGTGACGTGGCCCACCCAGCCGTTTCCGCTGAAGCCTCCTCCGTTTGCCCGCCAGAGCTTCACCAGCAAAGACTTGAGCCCGTTCCTCGACGCTGAGGAACGCCAGGAGATTGCGAAGACGGTCGAACAAGCACGCAATCAAGGCCTGTTCACACCGCCCGATGTAAGCAACACCATCGAAATGCCGGGAAACAACGGCGGTGCGAATTTTCAGGGAGCAGCGGTCGATCCTGTCCACGGTAAGTTGTTTGTGGTCTCGAAAGATCTGCCTGCTCTGCTCAAGTTAGAGCCAAACTCACATGAGGCTGCGGACACGAGTGTTCCGCCCGGCCGTTCTCCTGAAGAGCGCGGTCGGAACGTTTATGAATCCAAGTGCAAATTGTGTCATGGCGCCGAGTTGGCAGGACAGCCTCCGGCTGTGCCATCTCTCGTCGACATCGAATCGAGACTAAGCGCAGATGAGGTGCGAGCGATTGTCACACGCGGTCGTGGCCAGATGCCCGCGATTTCGCCCCTTTCGGATGCGGCATTAGATTTCCTTGTGGCCTATGTATTGCATCCAAAGAGAGCGCCCGCAACCGGTCCAGGGCAAGTTACGCAAAACTCCGCTCCTGAGACCACATCGAATATTCCCCCCGAAAAGCTCCGGTATCGAAGCAGCTTCGGTTTTATGTTCGCGAGTAGCGGATTGCCGGTGATCGCACCGCCCTGGACCACGCTGACCGCCTACGATCTCAACGACGGCACGATCGAATGGCAGGTGCCGCTAGGAGAAGTTCCGGAGTTGGCTGAAAAAGGCTTTAAGGATACCGGCTCGCATTTTCCCAAAGTTGGTCCCGTGATGACAGCCGGTGGTCTGATTTTCACGGGTACGCGCGACCGCAAGGTTCGCGCCCTAGATTCGGAGACCGGCAGAGTGCTGTGGGAGGCTAAGGTGGATGCCGCCGTTGAGGGAATGCCGGCGGTGTATAAAATCGGCGGACGTGAATATATCGTATTCTGCGCCGCGGCGCAGGCCACTACACGTACGCACGATGTTCCGGGTCACCCCGCGCTGCAAGCGCCGATCCCAGGAGCGTATGTCGCTTTTGCATTGCCCGCGGGTGTTCGGAGCGCTCAAAGACATGGGGTCCCTTAGACGACGCAAGTCGGGCTGTGCGCCTGATACACCTCTGGACCATATCGATTGACTTTGAGAATCGCCGCAGCGAATGTCGAACCGATTGAGAAGACCCTTGAATTTACAGGAGATGTGATTATGTGAACGACTCTACCTCTAACTCTAAGTGCGCAACGGTCCGCTGTTTTTGACACGGCCGGATGGCTACAGGCCGATGCCCTCATACGGCGTGACTGTCTTGGCGTATTGATGGAATGAACTTGTCCGTTTCAAGCTTGGGCGGAGCGCAGCTAAGACACCCTAGGGCGCCGCTTCCAAATCCGAATTCGCGCACAATTCGCTTACAAATTGGAAAGGCCGCTTATCGCGGCCGCCGTAAGTCTAAGATTTGATTGGTTGCGGGGGGTGGATTTGAACCACCGACCTTTGGGTTATGAGCCCAGAGCTGTTCGTAATTTCAACAACTTACAAGACGCGGGTGGCTACCTAAAAGCCTTGTAAGAAACGATTGGGAATCGTTATTGGACAGCTAAAGGACAGTCGAGTTTTTATCGGTTTCGCGTAGTTCACCCGTGAGCGCTGCCTAAAACCGGGAACCCGCAACCGCGATTCGTCACTACTCGCACGGGATACGTTGTTAGGATCTGATTCCCGTTACTGCCCGCATGGGCACTATTCCCAACTTCCGTATCGCTCGTTATTCGGGAGTGATGAATCAAGGCACATTTACGCCAGATCAGTCGAGTCGCGATGAGTAATCGCGCGACACCGAATCGACGGCATACCCCCAAAGTAGGAGAACGCCACCCTGATTCACTTCTTGCACGTCTTGCACTTCTTGCGATTCGTTGACAATCTTTCAAGATGATTGGCCAAACTATTGGTGAACGGCCGAACAGCAAAGCTGGTCGCGATGCACCCTGGGAGTCGATTGAGAACTATTAGTTTCGTGACAGCAATGGATTTTGTGTAGCTTGCGTCGCCGGCTCGGGCAGTTGCTGCCCGCAATACGCGCAATTCGCCCAAGTGGGCTCAACGGGCTTGTCACATTTCGGGCACGTTGGCTGCAGCAACGTGCCGCAGTGCGGACAAAATGGGAACTTTGCCTTTTCGACATGCCCGCAGCCGGGGCACGGCTTCGGCAGAGGCTCGCGTAGAAGGAAGTACAAGATCATCCCGATCGCATAGGGAACGAAGATCGCCAGCAGCGTCCACATTGCGTATCGCATCTGCCGCCGCTTCGCGTCGCCGTAGATGTATCCGACCAGCGCCACCCAGGCCACCACGATCAGGAATGCCCCGTACACGAGCAGCGCTTGTCCCCAACGCGGCCATTTGCCTACCTCCGCATCGGTTGGTGCGACAATAAGGAACACCGGCACCGTCAAGCACAGATAGGCGAACCATGCAATGATCCACGTTGCGTTTGGAATTACGCGCAATTCCTTCGTGAAGCGGCTCATGCCAGTCTCCTTTCGCTGCGCTGCCGGACTGTCAGCATCACTGCGGCCACTCCTCCCGCGAGCCACCCGAGCGCGGTGAACGCGGCAAAACTGATCCACGTATGGCCGAACTGCGGCCCGAGCAAGTTCCCCAAATATGGGCTCACAAAATCAAAAACCGGCCAGCTCGCAATCGTCAGAACCCATGCCAGACCCACGAGGAAAATGATGACGTGGCGGTTCCAATCATGCTCGGCCTGCTCCGCGAGCTTCGCCTCCGCCCGCGCCAGCGTCGCCTGCACCAGCCACGAAGAAGGCTGCGGCGTCGGCAATCGGCGGAGTTCGCTCGCAATTGGCCGCCATGCGTCCAATTCGTTCGAGCAGGAGACGCACGAGCGCACATGCTCCGCAACCTGCTTTTCTTCTGCGCTCGTCAGCGCGTCCGCTGCCGCCAGTGCCAGCAGTTCTCGAATCTTGTCGTGCTCGCTCATTGCCATGTACCTCCGGGATACCGCGCTTCGAGCGCGTCACGCAACTGTTCCATCGAACGTCGCAGCCGCGATTTTACGGTTGACACCGGTACTCCTGTAACCTGCGCGATTTCCTCAATCTTCATTCCATCCTCAAAGCGCAGGGTGAGAGCTTCGCGATAAATCATCGGCAGCGGCGCCATCGCGTCGTTGATCTGCGTTCGGCGCTCCACTGCGAGCGCGTAATCGAGTGGCGAGGGGTCCTTACTAGAAATTCGATCCGCCACATTTTCGCCACGCAAGC
>CAWKLW010000011.1:0-395781 GCA_963850585.1 uncultured Acidobacteriota bacterium
ATGGTGCCGTCGCGAGATGCTAAGACCGAATCGACCTCTTCGCTGGGCAGTCCTTAGCACAGGCCATAGCTTGTGACGCGAAGGTCTCGAAAACAGTCGACGCCGTGGCTCGTCGCTACCCAGAGATCTCCCTCGCGATCCTCGTACAAACCCTGTATGAAGTCGCTAGAGAGACCGTCTGCCGTCCCAAAGTGATCGACTACCCCTTCATGAATGCGAAATATCCCTTGGGATATTGTGCCTATCCAGAGACTGTTCTCCTTGTCCAGCAACAGAACGGTAACTTCCAAAGTGCTGCTGTCGAGATCACGGCTAACAAATGGCCTGAGTGATTGGTTCACTACTCGCTGGAGTCCTGCTCCAGACCCTCGCTTTGCGAATCCCAGCCATATGGAACCGTCGGGAGCTGCGACAACGCCCTGGAGTCCGTCAGACTGGTTTCCCCTGAGAGCTGCAGGAGCAAAGCTGTTCGCCCACTTTCCGTTCCACCGCACTGCCCTACTCTGATCCCCGAACCACCGGTTTCCCGGACCGATCTTCGTCCAGCACACCGGCTGAACTCAGGGGAATGCCCTCAGGTTGTCCAAAGCACTGCGCTCGGTCGTTGGAGACTCGACACACTGGTCCGGCCTGCTGGAAGTGCTGTATGCGTGAAAACCAAGTTTCTCCATTTGCTCTTTCGATGATGGCGGTAACCCGGCCCTGTGAGTTCGTCGTAATCGACAGTTGGCCATGGCTAAAATGTGCGAGACCGGAATCGGTGCCGATCCATAAGCTTCCGTGGCTGGATCCCAACAACGAGTTGATCCTGGAAGACGGAAGTTGACTGCCAGCAGGAGGAGCCCATTGATAAGACGAACACCATCAAATTGGAACAGATCATTCCGCGTTGCAATCCAGATATAACCGTCCTGTGTTTGGGTGATGGCACGCGGGGTTCCAGTGAAGAATCCGTCCTGTGTCCTCCATGCAGTGTGGGCGTACTGGGTGATTGTCTTATGCGGATCGACGGCGAACGCATGGGCAGAGAAGAGGATCAGGAACCAGAACGAAAGCACTCGTGCCGCGTTCGTCGACATGGTTTTGGTAAGCACAAGCTGACCTAAGATCAAAGCACCTTAGACGTCGGACTCCGCATATCAGGACTCAGCAGGACTACGCCGCCCCGATAGAGACACTACGCGCCCTGGCAGACCGGCGCACCATAAGAAACTACGGGCGAGTCACCGCAGTTTTCTATAGGTATTGTGTGTCGAGCGGAATTCGCATCTCAGACCTCCAGGAGCCCTCGCCGGATTGCGATTGTCACGGCGTGAGCTCTGTCGTTGGCACCAAGCTTCCCGACCAGGTTCTTTATATGGAAATTCACTGTCGTCTCGGAGATTGAAAGGCGATCCGCTATTTGCTTGTTGCGGTTACCATCCCGAATGAGTTGAAGCACTTGTAGTTCGCGTTCCGTCAGCGACTCTTGGCCCATGTTCTCGGCGAGCCGAGCCGCTACTTCCCCGGAAACGTATTTGTTACCACGATGCACGGATCGAATAATGGCCAGCAACTCATTCTTTGGTGTCGTCTTCAGGACGTAAGCGACTGCGCCAGATCGCATCGCTTTCTGCAGTTCTGCATCGCTGCCGGATGACGTTAGAATGACGATGCGCGCCTCCGGACATTCTCCCCGGATCGCGACGAGTGCATCCGTGCCACTCGAGCCAGGCAGTCGAAGATCCATAAGCGTGATGTCCGGTCTGTGTTTGCGAAACTCGGCAATCGCCTCTATCGCATTGCTTGCCTGTGCCGTCAATTCCATGTCGCTTTGGGACGAAATGATGGTGGCCAAGCCTTCGCGGAAAACGGGGTGATCCTCTACGCTCAGGATCCGAATTCGCTTCGATTCAGACATGCTGATCACTTTTAAATCGATGGGGGACATTTTACGCTGTTGAGATGCTTGGGGAGCGGTTCTCGCTAATAGGAGCCGCCGCATCTGGACAGAGCACTGCCAACACAGAGTTGGCTTAGACGGCGCGATCAGTATGAAGGTCTTGAAACCAGTTCAGAGAAATCGCGCAGGTGTTCGGGTTCCCTGTTGAAAAATATAGGGTCAACCCTAGCTGTCATGGGGTTGTCAGCAGATCAGTTAACCTCCATGCTTGTGTACGAAGTGCTGGCATCATTCGAGGGCCACCTTCGTAGGAGGTACACAATGAGTTCTGTCTCAAACATTATTGAGGAACCGCCCTCTTCGGTGTATGAGCACGTTTTCGCGGGTGGCAGCCAGATACAGGAGGACGACTCGCCTGGAGTGAATGGGATCATCGGTTCCAGTGCTGCGATCAAGCAAATTCTCGAGCATGTAAAAACCGTTGCACCCTTAGATTCTACGGTACTCATCCAGGGAGAGACGGGTACCGGTAAAGAGCTGATCGCGAGCGCTATTCACAACCTAAGCTCCCGCCGAACAAACAACTTTGTCAGATTCAATTGTGCAGCTGTGCCGGCAGGCCTGCTGGAGAGCGACCTGTTCGGGCACGAAAGAGGGGCATTTACTGGAGCACTGACCCGCAAACTAGGCCGCTTTGAAGTCGCCAACAAGGGAACTCTCTTTCTCGATGAGATCGGAGATATGCCATTGGAGCTTCAGGCGAAGCTGTTGCGTGTTTTGCAGGAACAAGAGTTCGAGCGGCTTGGGAGCACGCAAACAGTACATGTAAACGTGCGCGTTGTCGCTGCAACAAATTGCGACCTGAAAACAATGATGGCTGAGAAGCAGTTCCGCAATGATCTCTATTTTCGTTTGAATGTTTTTCCTATCAGAATTCCTCCTCTGCGCGAGCGTCCTGAGGACATAGTCCAACTGGTGAAAGCATTTGTGAGTCGCTTTGCAAGACGCATGAAACGCCGAATCGAGGTGATACCAGATGCAATCTTCGAAGCGCTTAAACACTACGACTGGCCCGGGAATATCCGCGAATTGCAAAACTTCCTTGAGCGCTCGGTTATCCTATCCCCAGGGCCGACGTTGCAAGCACCTCTCGAGAGTCTTTCGCTGAACCGTTCAAGACCCGCAGTCACCGGAGCACCACTTACCCTGGAGGAAGCGGAAACCAGGCACATAATTGCGGCATTGCAGGAGGTGAATTGGGTCATCGGTGGTCCCAAAGGAGCAGCAGAGAAGTTGGGATTAAAGCGGACGACTCTGATCGCGAAGATGCGGAGGCTCGGGATCACGCGTCCGGAGTTGCGCTACGACGTAGCACCTGTTCGAACAGCGGTCCGAAGCACTGTAGCGCATGACGCAGGTTCGGGAGACATGGCAGCTGACAGAGGCGTTCAGTGAGACTTTCTTTTTGCTCCATTCGCGACCCGCTAGCTTAACAACATTGCCAATAACCAATCACGGCCTTGTGACGCGTTTCCAGAAACAATGGACCCGCAGGTCGAGTTCGGAGAGCGTTTCCGATACCGCACTAATGATCTCTCCCAGCGTGCGCACGAACGGTTGCGCACGCTGCACAGGTAAGGCAAGTCTCCACTGTGGCGGCGGCTACTAAGCCCGCCTGCTGGAAGTGAAGCTGGTCCGTAGAGAACACAGAGGCAAATTGTTCATCTAACGGATCGCTTCGGACTGGAACGCGGATCGTTCGACCAAAGCGCTACTCCTTGCGCTCAGTTGTTCTCGGGACTCGTTTCGGTCCCGAGGATCTGAAGCACGGCACCCCGAAAAAGTAGAAGTCTTGAACCGGGTCCGACGAAATGTGGAATCAAAGCGCCCCAGTGGCCCTACCATTCTTCTAGCCTTGCGGGTTAAAGGCATATGGCGACACGGCCACTATGCCGACTTCGCTAGCGGAAGCCCAGCTTCCATCCAGCCCTGCTTGCCTTCCGGATAGTGCGCCACGTTCTTGTACCCCATGGCCGCCAATGCACGGGCGGCGTATTCGCTGGCATGTCAATGTGTGTTCGTGCAGTATGTGATGATTTCTGCATCCTTGTTGGGCAACAACTGAGGGGCGAGTTCGTTGATTCGTTCCGGTGGGATGTTTAATGCTCCGGGAATGTGCGCTTCGCGATACCGTTCCGATGCGAGGGTTTCGACCACCGTGACTCGCATCTGGTCGATCTTTGTTTTCAGGTCGTTGGTAGAGATTGTGCTTTCCATCAGTAATTCTCCCTCGTCCCGTTCGATGCTCTTGAAGGTTCTTAAGTCTCGATTTTTCCTAGTCGGAATTCCGGAACCTCAGATGGGCACAGAGACTGAGCCTCCCGGAGCGCTCCCGCCCAGGGAGCAATCCTGGAACGGCTCTAATTAATAGGAAAAACGTATCCTGTTGAGAGGATTCATGTAGGCCAAATTCTCGGGTTAATTCATGACCAAAGGTGACTCTGGCGAAACCATCCGCCGAATAGCACATCTCATAGAGTGGGGTGACCTCTTATGTTCTTGCGTGTGCTATTTGGTCTTGTAATCCTGGGATGCACGATTTGTGCGGTCTTTCTTTTCGGGCACGGGGCGAATGCCGCTTCAAAGACACCAATACCTGCTGCGAAAGTAGACCAACCGCTGGCTTCGACGCCAGGCAAGGAGACTGCGGTGTTTGCTGGCGGCTGTTTTTGGGGCACACAGGCAGTCTTTGAAAGAGTGAAAGGCGTCATCCATACAACGGCTGGATATGCTGGCGGCTCCGCCGCAACTGCAAGCTACGACCAAGTAACAACGGAAACGACGGGTCACGCCGAATCCGTTGAAGTGATTTACGATCCTTCCAAAATTAGCTACGGCCAATTATTGCGCATCTTCTTTTCCGTGGCCCACGATCCCACTCAGCTCAACCGGCAGGGAAATGACGTAGGCACTTCGTATCGCTCGGCGATTTTTTATGTCAACGATGACCAGAAACGGGTTACGAATGCGTATATTTCGCAACTGGACGATGCGAAAGTGTTTCCGGGAAAGATCGTGACTGAGGTTACGCCGCTCAAAGGTTTCTATCCCGCCGAGGACTACCACCAGGATTACGCGCTGCATAACCCGGGAAATCCATACATTCAAGTTTGTGATCGTCCAAAGATCGAAGCGCTCAAACAGCAGTTTCCTGAGCTATTTGTCGATTACAAGGGACGATAGTAGAAGGCGCCCTGGCAAGTCAGGAACACCAGCCTCAAAAGGTCCTGCTCCCTCATCCTCGATGGCCCTATGGCCAAGCAACTTGAATTCGGCTTGTTCACGCGTAAGTTGCGTTACAGTCGGTTTCTCGTAAGCTTTCCAAGCCTTTGCACTACTGTTCATTATGCGCCCGCCCCTTTTTCACTTCCAGGTTGGCACGCCATCTAGCCTGCTCATCTGTCGCTCTGTTACCGAAACAGCAGGTGATGTCGGTGGTTTGCCCTACAGTGGTACATGTTTGTGGACGTTTTTGCCGACAGACAGCCGTACCCCCGATTGATACAGTGGCAATGACAAATACGTAGTGGGCGCTGAATCGAGCTCCGGAATAGCCAGAGTGCCAGGCGCGCTCGTAAGGAAGTCTGTACAACGAATCCTTTCAGCATTTCCTTCAATTGTGTGGATGCGGCTTGGTTTGGCTGAAATTAGCTTGTCGAACATTTTCGTGCGAACAATAGAACAAGCTTTGGAGGTTCAAGCTGGGTGAAGGAGTTGACGGAGCGTCCCTCGCGATCTCCCCTTCCCCGGGGAAGAAATGGGAAAAATTCGTGTTTTGGTGGCGTCTGATTACCAAATCGTGCGGAGTGCTCTCCGCCAGCTCCTCAAAATGGACGACGGATTCGACGTTTTGATAACCGAAACCAGTATCGGAAAGGCTCTACCCCGAACCTGTCAGACAACCTCACCCGATGTACTACTGCTCGAAGTCGCTACACACAGCTCGTCCAGCCTACGCGTGCCTGCCAGTGTTTTGAATGTCGTACCGGACGCCCGGATTCTTGTTCTCAGTAGGAATGACAATACTACCTATGTGCGCGCAGTGTTTGCGACGGGCGCCTTAGGATACATTCTCAAAGCCGCCGCCGCGTCAGAACTGTTCCAGGCTCTCAGACAAGTGCACCGAGGTCGGCGATTTCTGGACCCGCGATTGAGCAACTCTGTACCCGACCATCTGCTTAGTCCGATCAGTGCCGCGACGGGTCAGCCGGGGAAGCAACTCAGTCGGCGAGAAATTGAAGTCTTGCGCGCCATTGCCTTGGGCTTCACAAGGAAAGAGATATCGAAGGAACTTGATCTAAGCGAAAAAACAGTGCAGACCTATCGTGAGCGGATATACAGAAAGCTGGCGTTCCACACCCGGGCTGACCTTGTCCACTATGCAGTAGCACATGGGCTGGCTGGTTGGGAGGATGGTTCTTGATGACTGCGACTGGTCCGTTTTGTGGCGTCGCCGCCGACTACCCCGGTGTTCCTGGAAAATCGGTCGCTGTTTTTCGGGGAGGACTCATCAACTCGCATGCCCATGCCTGGGCGCGATAGGACTGGGGACGCAACGAGATTGAGCAATGTTTCTTTCGCTCCTGTTCTGATTTCGTAAAACAGCGAGCGGGTGCCTTTTCACGCTGAGTTTTGGACATGTTGCAAATGGAATAAGTGTTTCGAAGCCAGGTGCGATACATAGATGGCAGCATTAAACACACGACAGCGGTATGCGTCGATACTGGAGGTCAACCAAGCTGCAATCACTCAGCCCGGAATCAATGAAGTTTTCAGCGGGACCTGCCAGGCCGTCAAAAAGGTCCTTGCTTACGACCGAATGGGCTTGAGCCTATATGCGCCCGACAAGGGAGCACTGAAGCTAGCGGCCACCGAAGGCTGCAGTCCTGAGAGCTTCTATCGCACTGGCTTAATGCTGGACTGCAAAGAAACTCATCATGGATGGGTGTTCCAGCACAAGAAAGCCATTCTGCGCCGGGATCTGCAAAAAGAGATCGAATTTCAGATCGAACAGCAGAATGTGATAGAAGGTGTTCGATCCTACTGTGCTGTTCCCTTGATCGTCCGCGGGGACAGCCTGGGAGTCATGATCATCCTCAGTTCTCAGAAGAACTGCTACTCCAGAGATCATGCTGAGTTCCTGCAGGAAGTATCCGACCAGGTTAGCTTAGCGGTGAAGTCGCTCATGCCATCCTGTTCCAAGCACTTCGGCACATACTTGGTCTGCCCTCGATGCATTGCGTCCGCTGGAGGACGAACAACCGCCGTCAAGCACAAAGCGCAGCTCTCAGGCTGGGGAAAGCAGGGCGGTAGAGGAAGAACAAAAAAGCTGGGTGACGTTAACATGTAGGCTCGGCGGTGTGCTGAGAATGTAGGCCCTTTCCTTACCCTCGACGGATTGACCATTTGCCGTTTTTTGATATGTTCCGTTGTCGCAGGTAGCGCGTCCGAAGAAGCGTCCGGAAGGCTTTGTCCCGAGGCGCGGCTGCCGTCTGCAGCTAGGAGATCCGCATGACTTGCACACAGATTCGACGTTATAGAGCTATCCTTCATTCCGGTTCTTCACCCACGAACCTCTGACATCCGCAATTTCTTTCTTCATCTTTGGTCCACACTGGGCTGCACCTTGAAGAGTAGTCACGACGAATAGAGGCGCAGATACAAGAGAGCCGTCCGAAACGGCATATACGAGTCCTCCTCGAACAGACATTTTATGCCCAGGTCTCTCCCATCAATATTTCATGAAGCCAGCAGCTCCCTTTATTTCCACCTGGCAGAATGCGTACGATCATAGTTCACAACCATTTTGCAGTGTGAGACAATGCGAGGCTGTTAAGGGCACAAAGGAACCTTCCCAATGAGCTTGAGCTTTGCGGCAGGTCAGGCTGCACTCTGTTCCGGCGTGTACAAGGCAATTCACGCCAACAACCATGTCTTGTCGCATTTTGTGATTGCGCTCCATGGCGACATCTTCCCGAACTGAATGGACTGCGGGAACCGGGTCCGGTTCGAACTCGCGCTGTCAGCTGCGCATCTTCGCGATCACGATTACCTCAAGCATTCCGATGACACATCCTGAATCACCGGCTGGGGGGAGATAAACGTGCCACGCCTGCCGCATTAGCGTGGATTACATTTGGACTCATTCGCATTCTGGCGCCTCGTTATGTTGAGCTGGCCTAGAGGCGACGACGACACCCGGCCTTCACGCATGAACTGGATCTCATCCTAGGGATGCCGGTGCGGACCCGGTCCCGAACCGGGGTTCCTGTGAAAGCGGAACACCGGTATCGCCCTGCTCTGCTGCAAGAAAGTCATGCGAACTAACAACGACAGGCAGCTTCCGTTGGCGGACGCGGTGCATTTCACCGCGCTCCTCCCGGATGGATGAGCGAGGCGACACTCAGGCTGGCAAACTCTCAAGGCCGGCAATGACGTTTCAGAACCCTGTTGCTCGTCTCCGTGGATCAGCTTCGAAGAGTCGACCATAAGAGTTTGCGATCTGGGCAGCTTGCCGCTTGTGCCGCTTACGGCACTACTACTGCCAATCTTTTGGTGATCACACCGCCTTCATCGTTTTGCGCCGTGATCGTTACCATGGTGATTCCGTCGGGTAAGGGTCCCACAAAATGTCTGATCCGCGACCCGGCAAAGATCACCGCTGCCTTTTCGCCATTGACCATAACGGTTGTTCCCGGATCAGTTTCGGCCTGGATTTCTACAATGTGTCCATACGGGGTAATCGACTCGACATTGAGCACAGGGGTCCGAGGACCTAAAATCCTTAACGGGCTCTGGTAATTTGCTGTGGGCTTGCGAATTTCCCGAGGCACATGAGGGCGATGCAACCCAAGTGCCACGGCAATGACAACGAGAATGCCCAGGGTACAGCAGGCATAAATCGACCTAGATTGAAGTATTTTAACCATCATCAGTGTTTCCGGTCCGCCGGACAGAGGTTGGGGATTACTCGAGCCGACGGCATAGCATCACATCTGGCCAGCCTGCCCCATCAAGCGCCGGGCGTGCCATCTGCCTGCGTCGGCTCTGCAAAGTCTGCCAACTCCAAGCGTAAGTTTCCTGCGTTTGTCGCATAGGCCATCCCCGTTTCGAAGTCAATCATTCCAGCGCGGATCAGCTTTTCAATTTCGCCATCGAAGTGCTGCATCCCCTCAGTCGTGCCGACGCGCATGGCATCGAGCAGGGTTTTACCTTCGCCTTCGCCTTTTTCCACGTATTCTCGTGTGCGCAGCGTGGATTTCAGAATCTCGAGCGCCGCTACTCGTCCGGCTCCACTCTTGAGCGGGATCAGCCGCTGCGAAATAATGTAGCGGAAACTCTTTGCCAGGCGATTGCGAATGATGTGCTGCTCTGCTAGCGGAAACACGCCCGCGATCCGTTCCACCGTTTTCGAGGCATCAATCGTGTGCAGGGTTGACATCACCAAGTGCCCGGTCTCCGCCGCCTCCATGGCAATCTCGATGGTCTCGCGATCGCGCATTTCGCCTACCAAGATCACCTTGGGTGCCTGACGTAGCGCCGCTCGCAGCGCCGACGCAAAGCTGGTGGTGTCGCTATGCAGCTCACGTTGGTGAACCAGACACTTTTGATGGGGATGAAGAAACTCAATGGGATCCTCAATGGTCAAAATGTGATATGCGTGTTGCTTATTGATGCGATCGATGATTGCTGCCAGCGTGGAAGATTTTCCAGATCCTGTCGGTCCGGTGACTAGAACAATGCCATTACGCAGAGCGACAATGTTTTCCAGTTCGGCGGGCAGATTCAGCTCTGCGAGATCAGGAACCTTACCGGGAATCACTCGCATGACAATAACGCAACTGCCGCGCTGCATGAAAATGTTCACTCGAAATCGCGATGTTTCCGCCAAGCTGTAGGAAACATCACATGAGCCGTGCTCGCGAAGATTGCCGAGCGCGTGCTTGTTGTTCCCAATCAGTTCGGTAGCAATCTGCCGTGTGTGGTCTGGCGCGAGAGGTCGCGCCCCGACTGACGAAAGCTGGCCATTGATCTCCACCATGGGTGGTTTCCCAGGAGAAAAGAAAAGATCGCTTATTTTCGGGGCCTTTGCCAGCATCGCTCGCAACAGTGCCGCAGTCGAAACAGGGGCACCAGCGGGCGAGCGCGCGGGTGCTACAGCCACAGCCGTGGGTGACGCCGGCGCAACCGAACTCTCGCTCGAGGTGATCTGTTCTACCATATCTGACCTATTGCTTTGCCTAACCTACAGGTTTGTCCGACCTATGGCTCGATTTTGCCAGCCAAGAACATCGGAGTGAGATAAGAACAGGCATCGGTGGTTACGAAGGTGATCCACATTGCACCAAAACGGAACAACTGAAGGAGGCTGGATAGCTGTCGCCTTGATTCAGCATTACCCACGCTGATGTAAGCACCAGTGCAGTGGCATTATCGCGATTGAGAGTGCTTGGCCGGTGCTTCACCTTCTCCGCATAACGCCGATGCGTTTTCTACCAGAACTCGATTCTGAACGGAATAGCCCCATTGCACGAGTTTCCTATAAATGGTTGTTTTGCCCATCTTCAGCACGTTCGCGGCTTTCACGATGTTCCCGTCACACAACGCCAGGACCCGAAGGACCTCCCGTTTTTCAATCTGCTCCATGGTCAACATGTTTTTGTCGTCGCTGACAACATTCCACTGAATCATCAGGTCTGCGATGTCCTGTAGTTGCCGTGCTGTGAGGCGCTGAAACCATGCAGGCAACTCGCGCACATGGTCATATAAATATGCTAGCGCCGGCATCCGGGTATGTGGGAAGGGGCTTTTCATGGTCTGGGTCTCAAGACAATCGGAGCGCGAGAAGCAATATCGAATACGGTCTCGGCGATGGCGGGTTTCTTCGTTCCAAGTGGCGAGCGGCTGCCTGATTTTGAGCTTCGGACCCATTTTTGAGATATCTACGCAGCATCGCTCAAGAAGTTATCTCAACTTCGATGGCGACGAGTAACGCAAGGAAAAGACAAGCATCACGACAGTAATACTCTTGCTGACTAGCGCATCGCATCCGTGGTTGAGCGCCCCTCTATCTTCTTCTCGCTACGATTTGAGAGCTATGTCGTTTCTTTACGCTACTCCTCCAGAGCGATCCCGATTACCCTTTGACACGGAGTTTCTATGGATGTGTCATTGTGTATTGGAATTTTTATACTCGGTGCCGCGACCGGGGCATTGCTAAGCCGGATCGCCACAACTGGACACCTTCGTCGACTTAGAGACGAATTGGGCGTCGAAGAAAGTGACACGACAGCCGAATACAAGTGATTGCCCTCCCCCCTAAAGCTACCGTCAGGTCGCAGGCCGTGCTCCTCAACTTGTGAGCACGGCGTGGCTAACTCAGAATTTGACGGGGCCCTCGATTGTGGCGCGAATATAGTGTTGCGAGACCACAGCAGCGCTGCCAACCGCATATAGTTCGTCTAAGTAGCGGTCCACAAGGAGGTTGAGACCAAACACACTCGCGGTCCATGGGGCCTCGCTGTGGAACTCCTCCCCGGTATAGCGAGAGCGTCGACAGGCGATTACCATGGAGGCGATCATCACGCCCTGAGAAGCCAAGAACCACGGCGAGGTGAAGGTTTTGCGATAAGTGCGGAGCGGCGGGTCGTCCCAGTGTTTACGAAAGGTATACACGTGCACAGGGCCAGGCATGATCGATGGCAAACCTCGACGGGGCGGCGCGGGAGGATATTGTCCGATAAGTTTGTGCAGCCACTCCGGGCACGGCTGGTCGTGACTTACACATGTCGAGGATGGTGCAGGAGCGTCCGGCAGCTGGGCTAAGGCTTCTACGCTGAGTGCAATAGCGACTGTAAGCATTATCAACAGTTTCATAAGTCTTCGGTCACCCTCCCCAGCAAATCAGCACGCGCACTTGAAACATGATGAAAACGGTTCATCGCGGTCGAAAGATGACTCGGAGATGGGCCACCGAATAAGTTCGGGACGGGGCTCCTATCTCGTTGTGGCCATGCAGGCGAAATTCCCACAGGACTTGCTCGTCATTGCTGCCGAACTGACGGCATTCTGCGGAACGGCCACACGCGCCGTCGCCGCTCAGCCAGAATTCCACACGGCTCACCGCGTATCCCGTGGGAGCCCTGGTCACCCCGATGCGGTACCAAGGACTCCAACTACTCCCGGTTCCGCTCGGCCGCGGGCCGGAATCAGCGGTCATGATTGCGGGTGCGACGGCTTGCGAAATTGGCAAAAGCGGAGAGGCATTCGTTCCGCTCACATACGCTGGAGGAGAACCACCGGCTGATTCGCGGATTAGCTGCACGTCGCCCAAAGCGCCGGTCATCGGTGCCAAAGACACGGTGCGATAGCCCCGTGCTTCGATTTCAACGTGATCGATTTCCTGTTTTGCCAGCCAGAAGCTAAATTCGCCTTTGCCGTCTGTTCCCCAGATGGCATTATCGGTTGACGGAAGCACTTTGATCCGAGCCGCTTCGATCGCGTTTCCTGTCTGCCGATCTCTGACGCGACCCGATAAATGCATAGCTGCGTTCTTGGCCCGGGAAGAACTTGCGCCACTGAAGCAGGTGCTGAGCGAGAGGATGCACAAGAGCGACGAGAGTAGCCGTGCAACCTTCGGGGGATTAGCCCGCATAGGCAACCTGCTTGGTATCAGAGACAGACCTGGTTTCGAGATTCATGTGGAAATGGTCATGCAGCCAATCGTGAAAGGCTTCGTCGGCGGACGAACTGGCGCACTCGAAGCTGATTCCAGCTTTGCCATGCTTGTCGTCCCAGATCACCTTCCCGTCGGCGCTTACAAACATGTCAGTGTTGGGAATAGCGAAGGCTAACTGAATTGCTTCTCCGACAGTGAACACCGCTGGAGTTGTTACGGCCATGCCGGTCTGACTTATATTCAGGGTGGTGCATTGCAGCAGCTTGCCATCGCTTCGCCGTACCGACACCTGCAGTGCTACCGCTAATCGGAAGTACACCTGGCTGTCGCGAAGCATCCGGCCGTAGGCTGAAGTTACCAAGTCCCGCACGCGGCGCGGATCTAGCGGGCGCTCTAGGATGAAACTGGCGCCCAGACGCGAAGCGATTGCGTTGGCCACGGGCTCGCTGGCAACCGCGATCACGACGACACGCTTGTTGGCTCCAGGAAGGTTCTGTAGAACATGCTCACATCCGGGGAGCTCGTCAAAGTCCAGCACCACGGCTGCGAATTTGTCTGATGAAAGCTGTTCCACCGCTATTTCGGAGCTGCACTGTTGCGTTGAAATCCGTTTCTGCCGAAATACATCCGAGAGAATGCCGATCATTTCCGGATCGCGGGCAATGACCAGCGCTTTCAGCACAAACCGTGCCTCACTATCGGGTGGCTGATTGGCAGCAGGAACGCGTATCTTGAGCAATCTGTGAAGTCCGGTTAGCACGTGTTTCTGTCGAAAGTAAGTTACAAGCGCACCTGACGCCGAACCTGCAATAAATGCTGCCGTAACTGCGAAAGTATTTGACAACACGCTAAGAATGTTCTCGTCGTCTTGACTGTCTGATAGCAACGTAGCTGACGGCCCGTTCACGCGGGTAACGTAAAGAAGCGACAGCAGACCACGAAGGTAACTACATCGTGATACGATGCTCACAAGAATGAGGGGCCAATGGTCGAAAGCCAGCGGCTGCCATTTCGTTCTGATTCTGGAACAAGATTAACAATGAGATCTAGCATGCCCGTTCCCGGCCTAATATCCGCTAAGACTCGTGGTAAGGAGGTGCGATGGCGAAAGAGGCGAATTGGGAAGAATTGATTAGGTCAGAGAGGATAGGTGCCGAATTCTTCAAAGACTCAATGGTGGGTCTTGCAATATTTGATGAGCGGTTTTACTACGAGATGGTCAATCCATATTTAGCCGCCTCCAATGGCACCCCGATTGAGTCTCACATGGGAAAGCATGTGCGGGAGATTTTGGGAACCGTGAGTCTTCCAGTGGAACGGGCGATTCAGCAGGTGTTCGCAACCGGCCAGCCAGTTCTCAATTGCGAGGTTGCCGGACCATTGCCGACCAAACCGGGCGGAGGCCACTGGGTTGACAGCTTTTTCCCCATCGCAGACTCGAGTGGAAGGGTAAGACGGGTCGGCGCCGTAGTCGTGGAATTGGAGAAGGAGCAGCGACTAGAACCGGTGCCTGACAACAGTGCTTTTGTAAATCACGTACTGCGATCCTGGAAGGATATTGCCCAGTATATGGGGACATGCGTCAAGACGGTACAGCGTTGGGAGCGTACCTACGATTTACCGGTACGACGCGTTCAGCCAGGTAAGGGCTCCGTTGTCCTCGCGTTTAAGAACGAGGTCGACCAGTGGCTGCAGAACAGGACTCGCGAGTTGAACGTGACTGAAACTCAGAAAAGCCGCCGTTTCAGGTAGCACTCGTCAGCTTTTCTTGGGACGTCCGCCCTTTCTGCCCCAACCCGAGAGCTTCTTGCGATGTTTTCGGGTGGTAGCTTTTCCGCCTTTTTTGCCAATACATCGCGGACATATCATTTTCGTGAGGGGATGGCGCGGGCAATACGTAGCCATGGCAACCGCATATTCTTATCCTGCAACTTGCTTTGTCAAGCCTCCGGCTGGCTTTTTCTTCCCCTCCCCCCTCGCTTTCCCCATTCCGAAAGCCGTGTCTTGTGCTTGCCAGCGGTGGTTTGCCCGCCCTTCGACGCGATGCAGCGAGGACAAATGAGCTTTGAGCCTGTGTGCTTGGGGCACATTGGGAGGAGGCACTTGACTGCCAACACCAACTGGTCAGCCACTTCTTGGAGGAACTCAGCATGTCGTTCGGAATATTGATTCGCTTGAGAACTGAGCATGATCAGCACGCCCAGGCTCTCACCTCGCACGATCAGGGGCACGGCGCAGTATGATCGAATCCCCTCTTCGACGTTGGGCTGCTCCATCTGAAATTCAAAGTGCCTTCGAAGATCGCGCCGCACAATGGGTTTCTGGTTCTGAAATACCCACCCGTGATGGCTGTCGTTGGGATCCAATGACAGACCTACGTGATAAAAGCTGCCCGGACGCTGCCCGATCGCCGCCGCCATTTTGAGCGATGCATCCTTGGGAGCATAAAGGCTTAATGCTATTCGATCAAAGGGTATGACCTTGTTCAGCGTTCTCGAGCTGCCCTGGAAGATTTCAGCCAGGTCGGGCTCGGTGATGGCCGCTCGGTTGACTTCAAGTATCGTTCTGTAACGCTGTGCCGTTCGTAGTGCCAGAGTCATATTCGTTCACGTACAACATGAAGTAGACTGCTGCGCTCAGTTGTAGCATGTCTAGGATTTAACTCAACAAGCCACCAGCTGGCTTGTTACGAAATCCGAACAGTCGCCAGTTTGACAAAGGATATCGCTTGAATCTCGATGATGCGGTGATCGTTACCTCAGTACCGATGCACGGCCATAACCCTGGCACATAAACTCTCCGGGAGTATCCTCATGTTGAAGCACTCTGAAAGTACGGTCGCTCGCGTAAGCAAACAACTCTCCTCCTTAGAGAAGCGCGATTGGGAACTCTGGGTGATCGTCTCGTTGACCGGGGTGCTGGTAAGTGCGGTTCTGCTCGCTGTCCTTTTCCGCCTTGCCTTTAAGGATGACACCGTACATGTGGAGTTTACGGTCTCACGTCCGCTGGTTATCGCGCTGTCGGTCTTGCTCGCACTCCTCAACACTTATCTCGTAACCAAACGCTTCGAGGTTCGTCGTTTGCGTGAGCAGTTGATCTCCAGCACCCTTCAAGCCCAGGCTATCGAGCAGCAGTCGTTCACCGATCCGCTCACCGAGATATACAACCGTCGCTCATTGGACGACATTGCGGGCCGGCTCATCAGCCACGCTCGGCGAAGGCACGCCCCACTCACGTTTCTGATGGTCGACGCCGACAATTTCAAGCAGGTCAACACACGGTTTGGGCACCTGACCGGTGATTACGTCTTAGCTGAAATTGCTGCAATCCTGCGAGCTTCGATCAGGGGCTCAGATGCGGCAATACGTTACGGTGGAGACGAGTTCTTGGTCCTGTTAGCGGATACGACTGCGATTGGCGCTCAAAATGTGATTGAACGGATTAAGAACGAGCTCAACAATTGGAACAATGCAGGACACCTCGAGGGTTTCCAGATCAGCTTGAGCATCGGTTTGGCCGAGTGGCACGACGGAGACACTCTGGATGAGATGCTCGACGGGGCGGATCGCAGAATGTACGAGCACAAGAGCAGCCAGAGTGCAACGAGCTGAACTGAGAATCACACCGGCATGCCTGCTGTAACGTTTGACGGCTCCCGGACTAAATCGTCAGCCCCTGTCGAGGCGTTTCAGCTTGGCGGCTCGGCTCGCGTGTGAATAGACCCACCTCTCTCGGTCAATGCGATGTGGATCTGACTTAATTTGTGTCGCTGAGCCGGAATGACTTCGTCGAAGGCGGCCGGCGCTCCGATTCATCGGTTAGAACGACTGCGAGAACGGCCTCTATGAGAGCACCAGCTTGGCTGCTGCCCTGAATTGCGGAATCGGGTCCATTCGTTGAAGCGTGACGTGAAGGCATTCGACAGACTCCAGAATCGTTCACGACCGGAACTCCTCCTAATTCGGTCGAAGTACAGATCATGCGTTGCGCAGGCGTGTCCAGAGTCGATATCGCTTCGATTTGAGTTGCGCGGGGCCAGTCCGAAACCTGGCACAGAACTGGCACATTGCAGCACCTAAAATGCCAGCAAAACCGCACTTTTTGACTGACTGCCAGTCAGCCCAGGGAGTCAGGCCAACAGCGTCATCGATTATGGCGGCTAGGTAGGCAGCAGAACGATTCTTACTTTCCGGGACGGTGTCGCGCCACATTCGAGGTGGGGGCGGATACTAAAGCACTAGCCATTCAATCGCGGATATAGCCGCCTTGTTGGGGTAACGGCCGATGCGGGAAATCTGCATTCTCCCCGAGCCTGGCGGTATGCAACTGGAGTCGGTCAGCAACCGCAAAGCACCACGTGATGCGTGTTGCCGCACACGATGAGAATGGCGGAAGCGATCGGACTGGAACCTTGAAACGCGATCTAATTGACTGAACCACGGCCCCCCACACTACGTCGTCTAATTCCTTCCTATTCCGTTCTGTTCCATTTGACCAAGGGGTGATAGAGCAGACTTCGACGTTTGTTCCCTGAGCGGAGCACAGACACACTCAATTCAGTCTTCCTCCGGTGCGCACCCTGTTCATCAGGTAGTTGGCTGGGTGTACTGAATTTCCCACTAGAAAAACTGACTCCGAATCATCGACTCCATCCCTTAATGGGACGCACTTCGACCGGGCAAAACTGCATGTCACTCATTCCATGGATGAAACAAGCCCCGCAAGTGGGATTTGACGTGACTCACGATTGAAGATAACTTGTTTATTTTCAAGAGCTTGGCGGAGAGAGTGGGATTCGAACCCACGTTACCCTTTCGAGTAAACACGCTTTCCAAGCGTGCGCCTTCAGCCACTCGGCCATCTCTCCGGCGTATCGGTTGGGGTTACTACACTAAGGACCCTTCCGCCGTCGGATGCGGCGGAATACTTCTTCTTGATTTTATGGGTGAACTGACGGAACCGCAACTTGCCAGGGGGGTTACTGCGGCTTCGTCGCAGGGTGAATATCTGACAGCGGAGCGACTACCGGCTGAGAACTACCCGAGGCAGACGCCCCTGCTGCAGCGGCATGCGCCGCCGGTGCTGACGTTGGAAGCGGAGGTACTTTCGTATTGTCCACGACGTGGTGATTCAAGCAGTAGAGCGCCAGTTCGAGCCGGTCCGCCACGCCCAGCTTGTCATAGACTTTGCGCAGATAATTCTTCACGACCTGCTCGGTTGTGCCCACGCGCAACGCGATCTCTTTGTTCTTCATTCCCTGCGTGACGCAGGAGACGATCGTTGACTCTTTAGGCGTGAGTTGCACCTTGGAGCGCGCTCCCGCGGGCCGCGTACTTTGACTGCGGTAGGCGTCCATGACCCAGCGGATTCCCTGGGGATCGAGCCAACTCTCGCCCGCAACAACTTTTCGCAGGCAGTCCACCATGACTTCGGGTTCCACCTCGCGCGATATGACTCCGTGCACTCCACGGCGGAACAACTCAAGGGTCAATTGTTCATCTGGAACCGGAGTGACCACGACCATCTTCAACTGCGGATACTGACGGATTAATTCGATAATCGCTTCCACCGGATTCGGCGTGAGCGCTGACTCGAAGATGAGGATGTCAGCGGAAAACTTTGTCACGGCGGACTGCGTCTGGCCCAGCGTCTCGGCCTGGCCGACCACCCGGATGTCATCTTCCAGCGCGAAGATCTTTCGCAAGCCCGCGCGGAAAATCGCCTGAGTATCGGCTACGATCACCCGGACGAACTGTCCTTTACCGTCGTCTGCTCCGAAATTTTCTTCTACGCCAACCGGAATGGTAGACATTCTTTCCTACGCTCGTTCAAAATGATATTCATCGATGACCACGCCGACACCGCGCCGGCCGCGATCCTCAAAGCTGCGCACCACTCGGCCCCGGCAATCGATCTGCATGTTCTGCCGGCCGCCCAGCACTTCGGCGGGCAGCATGATGGTGAAATCCACCAGGGACCCGACCGGGACGTCACTGTCCATCGCAAACAGCACGCCGTTGGCAGAAATGTTCTCCGTCTCCGCCGAATAGGCTGCGCCTTGCGCTTTCACCGACGCCGCCAGATGCAGTGGAAACCGTGGAGCACTCTGCATGTCATCGTAGTGTCCGATGTTCATCTCGTCCTCGGCCATTGCGGTTTTCGTTGCTGCTGCCAAATCGTTCTTGCCTTTCGGCTGCTCTTGCCAACCGAACTTCTCTAACTACACCGCGAGCGTACACCCCGAAATTCTCCAAACAAAGTTACCGAAGTCATGGAACAAGCGGAGCTAAACGCTTCCCTTTGAATGGATTACAGCCGAACAGGAAAGTCGAAATCGATCCCGAAACTCCCCCGCGGAGGCGGACGAATCGCGGTCAATTCCGGGTGAATTCCCGGCAAGTATCGGAGAGCAGATTTTGTTGAGCCGAGTGTCTGGGAAAGTGTTTAGAACGCGCACATTACCGCTGCGAGGCTGAACGATGGCTACTGCATCGGGAGTACTGCTTTAGAATTTCGTTACTTCCGTGAAGTTGAACTCCCGCACCTTCATGGCGGGCACTACCATGTCGAAGGATTCTTCGCCGGATGCTCGCACGGGCTGACTCATGGCCTCTACGCTCGACAGCATATGATTCAAGCTTTCATTGAAGCGGAAATTGCGCACGCCGGCCTGCACCCGCCCGTTCTCGATGAGAAAAGTTCCGTCACGCGTCATTCCCGTCAACATCTTCTCAAAGGGTTCAACCTCGCGGATGTACCACAACCTTGTGACCAGGATGCCGCGCTCGGTTGATGCGATCATCTGTTCAACGCTCGAACCGTCGACGGGTGCGAAGACAATATTAAGCGGCATCTCCCCAATCTCATTGGGCAGGGGAAAGCCGTGGCCGGTGGGCTCGATCGGACCCACTGAGTCCTTGTGCTCCGAGCATTTCATCCTCTGCGCGGTAGCACGCGCGTAGACCACGCGTTTCACCACGCCATTTTTGACCAGTTCTATTTTTTCCCGCTGGATACCCTCGCCATCGAATGGCGATCCTGATTGCAAGGGGTGGGCGACATCGTCGCAAATGGTGATGTTCTCGCCGAATAGTTGCTGACCGATCCTACCCGTTAGGAATGAACGCTGGTCCAGGATTGCCATGCCCGAGTAGTCCCAGAACATAAATCCAACAATATCGAGCACCGCAGAGGGTTCCAGGATAACCGTATATTTGCCTGCCGGGATCTCACGCGGATGAGCCGACTCCACCGCCTTTTGGGCCGCGATCTCAGCTAGCCTCAAGGGATCGAGATTGGCCATGTTCGGCGAGTTCGACTTTTGCCATCCTGAAGAATCTTGCGCAAGCATGGTGATGGATACCTCGGCTGAGGTTTGCGTATACCACTGGCTCAAGCCGCGGGAATTGAAAATACCCTCGAAGGATTCACCGCTGGAGAAAATGCCCGCAGTAGTCAGCGAATGACGATTGGCCACCATCACGATGTTTCTAACGCCCTCCGCGCGAAGCTCCGGCGTGATTGCGGCAGTCTCCGCAAAGTGGCGCGCAGGTTCACGTTTGCGCGCAGCGCCCTCGCTTGCGCCGCCGGACGCCTCATTGGGCGCAGCCATGGGCAAAAGGTCTGGGTCTGAATGTTGCACGCTCGCCAGGCGTTCCGAAGCCGTTACCGCCTGACGCAGGCTCTCGTCGTCGAACTTGTTCGTAATCGCACGCGCGGTCCGGCCGTCGAATACGGTGCGTACGGAGATTACGTGGTTCTCCTCAGAGACATTCTGATGAATGGTGTTGTTCGCGAATCGCGTAAGCGCGAAACGTCCGCCGGAGAAAAGCACCTCTACCGCGTCGGCAGAAGAAAACTTTTTCACGCGGTCGAAAATGTCGCCGGCTTGTTCTCTCGTCAGCATTCAGCGGTAGACTCTGAGTTCCTCTCGACGCGTTCTAACTAACTCCCCTGGAACGCGCTCCCAATTTTGATTCCGCGAAAGCGCGCGGGCGATGCGCCATGCCCCGTTCCCATCACCTGCTGGGGTTGTCCCTTGCCGCAATTCGGCGTGCCCCAGAGCATCCACTCATCTTTGGAACAGATTGCCTCCAGCGAATTCCAGAACTCCGTTGTGATCCCCGAGTACGACGGGTTTTTCAACATACGTACCCGCTTGCCGTTCTTGATCTCCCATCCAATTTCGCAACCGAACTGAAAGTTGTAACGCTTGTCGTCGATGGACCAGGAGCGATTTGTCTGCATCAGGATGCCCCGATCAGTAGAGGCAATGAGTTGTTCCAGGCTCAATGGCTTTTCGCCCGGCAGTAGGCTGATGTTGGTCATGCGGATCATTGGGAGCCGGTTCCATCCTTCGGCACGCACCGTGCCGCCAGAGCGGTTCAGCCCAATGGTGTGCGCCGTCTCTCGCGAGCTCAGATATCCCGTAAATAGTCCGTTCGTAATGATCGGAGTGCACTGCGCGGCTACGCCCTCATCGTCGAATCCAAACGTGCCCAAGCCGGGCCCATGCTCCTGCCGCGCGTCGGCGACCACGTTCACCAGGTCGCTTCCGTATCGCAACGTGCGCAGCTTCTCGAGCGTCAGGAAAGAGGTTCCCGCAAAATTTGCTTCCATTCCCAGCACGCGATCTAATTCAATGGGATGTCCGACAGACTCATGGATCTGCAAGCCCAGTTGCGAGCTGTCGAGGATAAGATCGAAGTTCCCTTCCGGGCATTGCTCCGCCTTGTGCAGGGCCACCGCTTCTTCCGCGATGCGACGCGCATTCTCCAGCAACTTCAGTTCTTCGATGAGCTCATATCCCTTGTTCTGCCACTGGCCACCGAATGAATTTGGATACGACCGCTTTTGAATCTCGTTTCCCGCAAACGCGTAGGCTGCAAAGCCGGCGCCCGTCGAGAGCTTCGTCTGATGAATGTCGGCTCCCTCGGATGACAGAAACCATTGTTCTTCACGGCTGAAGTTAAGATTCGTCTCCGCCAGGGTGACACCCTCAACGGATCGCAAGTCAGCATCAATGGCGAGCAGCAGATCAATATTCTGTTCCACGGAAACTGAGAAGGGATCGATTTTGAAGGGAGTGCTCCACTCGGCAACCGCAGGTTTCTCCGGCGCCATTTGGATATCTGCCCGCTTCACCCGCGCCGAGGCTCGGGCAATCGCTACCGCCTCCTCCGCCGTTTTCTCTACTGCTCCGCGGCCCAACTCCGACGACGCAGCAAACCCCCACGCTCCATCGACAATCACCCGCACACTCATGCCCACGGACTCTGTGTCCGAAGCGTTCCCCACCTTCCCATTTTTCGTAGTCAGCGCGCGGTTGCGCTGGGCGATGACGCGCACGTCCGCATAGGTCGCCCCGCGCTGCGTGGCTAGGTTCAAGGCCCAATTGGCAACGTGCTTCATGCGAAGAATTTAAATCTAACACAGACATTCACGCTTACGGCTGACTCACCTGCACACCCAGGCGCTGTCGTTTGGCACACACTCGCCTGTGATTCATATCACTGTGCTTATGCTTCTTCCCGCCGTTGAATGGAATGAACTTCACTACGTCAGCGGATCCCCCACCGCTGCGCAGTTCAGGAGTGTGGTTATGAGCCTTTTTATTTCCCAGGATGCAGCCACGACGATTGCTGGCGCAAGCGATCTTGAGTACGCCAATCCTACCTCGACAGCCGAGACAGACATTCAGGCCACAAAGAAGGGCGACCTCGCCGGTCCTGGAATTGGAGATTACGCGGAACTCGAAAACATTCTCGCCTCGAACTACAACCCGCTGCTGACGCCGAAAGAGACGCAGCAGGCGCTGTTTCACCTCCGGCGCTACATCGAGGACAATCTATGCAAAGAACTCGGGCTCATGATGGTGCAGGTACCGCTGATTGTCGATTCCGAGAGCGGCGTCAATGACATGCTCGACCGCGATGGTTCCCGTACTCCGGTTCAGTTTCATATCTCGAATGACCGCGGCAAGAATCCTATCGACGCCCAAGTCGTACAAGCGGCCACCAAGTGGAAGAGAGTCGCACTGAAGCAGTTTGACCGCCGCCCAGGCGAAGGCATTTGCACAGACATGCGGGCGGTGCGAAAAGACTATTTCCTGGATCCCGATCACTCGGCTTATGTCGACCAGTGGGATTGGGAGCGGGTCATCACCGGCGAGCAGCGCAGTATCGAATTCTTGAAGTCTATTGTGCGGAAGATATGGAGTGTCCTGGTCGGCGCCGAAAAGTTCGCACAGGAGATGTTTCCTGAACTCCGCAATCCCCGGTATCCCAACTTGCCGGAAGAACTCACGTTCCTGCACGCGGAAGAGTTGCTGGCCATGTATCCGGACCTGCCGCGCAAGCGCCGCGAGACCGTGATCCTGCAGAAATATCCCGCGCTCTTCATTATCGGGATCGGCTGGCCACTGAAAGATGGATATCCGCACGAGATGCGCGCTGCCGATTACGATGACTGGATCACGGACACCAGCGACCAGACCCATCGCGATACCCACGGCCTGAATGGCGAATTCTAGTGTGGAACCACGTCACGCAGCGCCGGCATGAGCTCAGTTCCATGGGCATTCGCGTAAACGCCGAAACCTTACGCAAACAGCTTGAGATGTCTAACCTTCTCGAGAATCTTAAATTTCCCTATCACCAGGGAATCATCAACAACCAACTGCCCCTCTCGATCGGCGGTGGCATTGGGCAGTCCCGCACCCTGATGCTTCTGCTCCGCAAAGCGCATCTAGGGGAGGTGAGCGTCACCGTGTGGCCGAAGATTTTGAAAGAAATGTGCGCTAGGAAGAACATCTTCGTGCTCGAGTGACTTGCGCAGGACCATCCGCCGCCGCAAAGCAAGGCCGGTCAACTTCATTTCCGGGGATTTACGCGGATCGACACGCATTGAACCAGGAAAGGCCTGCGGCGGAATCTTGTCCGCAGACAAGGAAAGAATCCGCGAAATCCGTGTGAATCCGCGGCAACGAAGTTGACTGCCTACGGCGTGGCGTGCGCCTCTGTGATCGCCTTCTTGACCGCTAGCAACTCCTTCAACAATCCGCGCAGTTTCGTGGACTCCAGCGCATTCGCGCCATCTGATTTCGCTTCTTTGGGATTGTCGTGCACTTCCATGAACACTCCATCCACGCCGGCCGCGACTGCTGCTCGAGCGAGCAGAGGAATAAAATCTGGCTGTCCGCCGCTCGTTGCCTGACCGTTGCCATCCGTCTGCGCCGAGGGCAATTGCACCGAATGCGTCGCATCGAACACCACCGGCGCGAACTTGCGCATGATGGCCAGCGATCTCATGTCCACAACCAGATTGTTGTACCCGAAGCTCGTCCCGCGCTCGGTCAGGAAGACTTGCGTGTTGCCCGCGTCGCGGCACTTCTCAACCACGTGCTTCATATCCCAAGGCGCCATGAACTGGCCTTTCTTGAGGTTCACCGCGCGCCCGCTCAAAGCCGCAGCTACCACAAGGTCAGTCTGCCGGCTTAAGAACGCTGGAATCTGCAAAACGTCAGCGACTCTCGCCACCTCGGGCACATCGGCCGCCTCATGCACGTCGGTCAGAATCGGGATGTGAATCTCGTCCTTAACTTTCTTGAGAATCCGCAGCCCTTCCTTGAGTCCCGGCCCACGATAGCTGCGGATCGACGTGCGATTGGCCTTGTCATAACTCGCCTTGAAAATGAATGGGAAATTCAACGAGCGGGTGACGCCTTTGACAATTTCAGCCATGCGGATCGCGTGCTCTTCGCTCTCGATCACGCACGGCCCGGCAATCAAAAACAGATTGCCGGACCCAATATGAATATCGCCGATTTGAAAGGAGATGCTCATCGACTTGCGATGGCCTTAAATGATACGAGTTTCACGTCCGTGCCGACCAAGTGAGTTTGGAATTTCCGCCATACCATCCGGATGGGCTGACATCAGATCCTGATCTTCTCCGGCCGGTGAAACATCTCGATCTCGGCCGTTTCCTTCTGTGCACGCCGGTTCAGTCCGTACTCGTACGCCGCGCCAATAAACGTGCTGAACAGCGGATGCGGCTCGAGCGGCTTGGACTTGAACTCCGGGTGGAACTGGCAGCCGATGAAATGCGGATGATCCGGCAATTCCACCATCTCCACGTAAGTCCCGTCCGGCGTCGAGCCGGAGATCCGCAGCCCGGCCGCTGTCATTGGTTCCTCGTACTCGCGATTGAACTCGTAGCGATGCCGGTGCCGCTCGCTGATCTCGTCCTTGCCATAAATCTTGTGGGCTAGAGTGTCCGGCTCAATCTTGCAAGTCCAGGCGCCCAGACGCATGGTCCCCCCGAGTTCTTCTACGCCACGCAGTTCGCGCAGTTTGTAAATGACCCGATGCGCCGTAGCCGGATCAAACTCGCTCGAATTGGCTTCTTCCAGTCCAACCACATTGCGCGCGAACTCAATGCAAGCCGTTTGCATGCCCAGGCAAATTCCGAAGTACGGAACCTTCTTTTCACGCGCGTACCGGATCGCGATCAGCATGCCCTCAATTCCGCGCTTGCCAAACCCACCCGGAACCAGAATGCCGTCGTATCCCTCCAACTGCGCCTCGTAACTGTTGTCCCCTGTTTCCAATCCTTCCGCTTCGATCCAGTTCAGTTGCAGCTTCAGATTGTGAGCCAAGGCTCCATGCACCAGCGCTTCCTTCAGCGACTTGTACGAGTCCTCATACTCGACGTACTTTCCCACGATCCCGATCGTGACTGTGTCCTTGGGGTTATACACGCGATGAACAATGTCTTCCCACTTCGCAAGGTCGCGATCTTTGGAGTCCATGTGCAGGCACTTCAATACCAGCGTATCCACGTTTTCATGCGCGAACACCACCGGGACCTCGTAGATTGAAGCAACATCCTTAGCGGTGATCACCGCTTCTTCCGCCACATTGCAGAACAGCGCAATCTTCGACTTGATGTCCTTGGCAAGAAAGCGATCCGTGCGGCACAACAAAATGTCCGGTTGAATTCCGATGCTCAGCAGTTCCTTAACCGAATGCTGGGTAGGCTTGGTCTTCAACTCTTGTGCGGCAGCAATAAACGGAACCAGCGTCACATGTACAAACAGCGTATGCTCGCGGCCCAACTCCTGCCGCATCTGCCGGATCGCCTCCATAAACGGCAGCGACTCGATATCGCCCACAGTCCCGCCAATCTCCACGATGGCGATGTCCACATCTTGCGCCACCTTCTTCATTGCCGACTTGATTTCATTTGTTACGTGCGGAATCACCTGTACCGTCTTGCCCAGATAATCTCCGCGCCGCTCCTTGGCGATGATCTGCTCGTAAAGTCGCCCTGTAGTCCAGTTGTTATCGCGAGAAAGCTTGGCGTGGGTGAACCGCTCGTAGTGCCCCAGATCGAGATCCGTTTCCGCCCCGTCGTCGGTGACGAAAACCTCCCCATGCTGAAAAGGAGACATCGTGCCGGGATCGACGTTCAGATAAGGATCGAACTTCATGATGTTGACCTTGATCCCGCGGCTTTCCAGCAGGCAGCCGATCGAAGCCGCAGCCAGGCCCTTGCCCAGTGAAGACACTACTCCGCCGGTCACAAAGATGTACTTCGCTGGCATCTCTTCCTCGCTTTAAGTTGTTTTTGAGAAATTGTGCAGGTGGGGTGCACAATCAATTATGGCAGAACTTACCTGTGGAAAGATACGGAAGAAACTCTGCGCCGACAGAAAATTTGTCTACCGATGACGGATCGAATTGCCCTGAGTGCCGTATGCGTTGACTATCGCGTCAACCTCGGCGAGAATAATAGAGGTTCCACGCAAGCACAGAAGTGTCCCCGCAAAATGGGCCTGTGGCGCAGCTGGGAGCGCGCTTCCATGGCATGGAAGAGGTCGTCGGTTCGATCCCGACCAGGTCCACCAATTCTTACGAAGCCTTCTCCTCCCCTTTCTCCAGCAGCTCTTCCTTCACTCTTTCCAGCGTCTTCTCCGGAAGCACTCCTTCCTGCAGAACCTCCTCTTCGGACTCGTACGGCCGATTCCGGATAATGCGCTTTGCGGTCGCCTTGCCGATCCCAGGTACGCTCATTAACTCGTCGCGCTTTGCGGTGTTGAGCACTTCGGCCACTTCTTCGCTCTCCATCTCCACCTCGCCCCGGGTCTGCTCCAGATTGTTCTGAGTTGAGTCTTGAAAATAATCCCGCAGCTTTTGGCCCCACTTCAGGCGCGTTTTGCTGCCCTCCTGAGGCGCAAGCAGCAGTCCCACCGCTGTGCCGATCCCCAATCCGAATAAAAACGATTTCATGGCATCCTCCCGATGAAGTAAATACACACGGAGCCATACTCATCCGGTCACGAACAAAAGGGGATACCGTCGAATCCCCATTTCGCCTGAGGTTGAAACTGCACCATTGAAAGGGATTTCCCGACCCGTAGAGACATAGCTGGCTATGTCTGTTTCCACCCAGGTGACACGCCCCGAGCGGCACTTCCGTAACCGTTTGTGCGGCCACGCTACCGGATATCATGGACCGTCCAGAGCTTTTTCCAATGACTGGGATTTCTGCACCCATTCCGCCGACGCCTCCCCCTCCGCGTATACCCGTGGACCTTGATCTCCGGGTGTGGGGCATGGGCGCCGATGGTCATCCGTTTGCCCAGCACGCTCGCGCTCGCAACATCAGCCAGGGGGGAGCACTCCTATCCGATATTGAGCGTGACCTCAAGATTGGGGACACCATCGCCGTTCAGAACGGCGAGAAGAAGGCCCGCTGCAGAGTAGTCTGGCTGACCAATACCCGCTCGGCGCAAAAGATCAAAGTTGGGGTGCAACTGCTCAAAGAGCAAGAGTGCCCCTGGGCTACATTGCTTCCAAAGACGCCGGGTCAAATGCCCGTCAGTGCCAAGGCCCAAAGAAGGTGGGAGCGGCACAAGATTTCACTGGGAATCACGCTGCGCAATGATCGATCGCCCGTCCCGCTGCGCGTCAACGCCACCGATGTCAGTGCCAGGGGATGTTACGTGGAGACGCTGTCACCTTTTCAGATTGGCACCGCTCTTACCGCGGAGTGGTTCTGTGGAGCACAGAAGCTGATCAGTCGCACCTTTGTTCGCAGTTGCGATCCGCAAGTTGGCATGGGCATCGAGTTCATGGGCCTGACCACGGAGCAGCAACAGCAGTTTCAGCAATATCTTCGCGCGATGAATCCTTTTGCCTGCTCCATCGAACACGCGAATCGCAACTAGTCCAGCGTCGCTGATCTGCGCCGCGCAAACCACAGGTAAACGGGAATGCCCAATAGGATCACGATCACCCCGCCCACCGAATCCCGCAAGTTGCTCACAAATGTGTAACAGAGCAAGACCGCCGCAGTAGCAATGAATAAGGCGGGCACCACTGGATACCCTGCCGTTCGATACGGGCGGTGCACGCCGGGTTCTCTCTTGCGGAACACAAAAACGGTACTCGCCGCCACCATGTAGAAGAGCCACTCCGCAAATATCGCCAGTGAAAATAGCTCGCGGAATGCCCCGCCTACCAGCACCAGCAGTATCGCCAGGATTCCCTGAATCACGAGTGCCAGGGCAGGAGTGTGAAATCGCGGGTGTACCTCTCCCAAAGCCTTGAACAGATAGCCATCTCGAGCGACAGCGAACGGCACGCGCCCTCCGCTCATAATGGTTCCATTCAGGCCGGCAAGCATCGAGATGATCATTCCAATCGAGACCAGCGAAATTCCAATGCGCCCCAACGCTGCTTCGCTCGCAGTCGATGCCGGAACTGCCGAGTGTGCGATGATGCTTGCCGGAAGCGCCCGCTGTATGCCGGCATTCATTCCGATATACAGCACCGCCACCAGACCCACACCAGCAATCAACGCGATCGGAATCGTCCGCTCCGGTTGCTCGATCTCTTCGCTGACCATGTTGAGATCATTCCAGCCGTCGTAAGCCCAGAGCGCCGCCACCAGCGCGGCCATGAATCCCACCATGCCGCCTTTGGCTCCGGCAAAGCTGGTGCCGAAGTTGCTCCATGATCCAGAGGAGGCTGTGAATGCGATGATCGCAATTCCCACAATCATCGCAACCTTCAACACCGTAAAGGCAAATTGAAAATTGCCGGCTTTGCGCACCCCGATGTAATTCAATGCAGTGATAAAGACCGTAGCGGCAATGGCGGCCAGATGCCCGTAATTGATGACCAGCACCCGTCCAGCTGTGACGTGCCAGGCCACGAGCGTCTGCGGCAAGAAACTGAAAGCGGCAAAAGTGCCCAGCACACGTACCAGCCCCGCAGTCACGCTCGCAATGGAAGCGGGCTTCGCGATGAGAAACCAGGTCCAGCCATAAAGAAATCCCCACAACGGGCCATATGCGTCCCGAACGTAAACGTACTCTCCCCCCGAGTAAGGACGAACCGCGCCCAACTCGGCATAAGTAAGCGCCCCAAAAAACGAGAGCAGCCCGCCCACAATCCATGCCAGATAAACCAGTCCCGCGGAACCCACGGCCTGCATCATCTCCGCCGGAACGAGAAAAATGCCGCTCCCGATAATGGTTCCCGCGACGATCGAAGTAGCGTGCCACACGTTCAGGCCGCGGACGAGCTCTGGCCTACGTTTATCGGAGGCCGTGCTGGTCGCTGCTCTGTCTGATGTTCCTAGTGACATCTCAGGCTTGCCCCTCGACGTCGCGCCACCCCGGTAAGCACTCGGATGCGCATGTCGGGGCATTATAGCTGCCACACTCCGAAAAAATGCTACGCTGCTGAAATGAGATTTATGCTCAGGTGGAGACAGCCCGAGCGCCTTGGGCTGTCCCGCCGAAGCGAAGCGAGACGGCTTCGATCACGAATGCCTCTGGCGGCCGCTTTGGTTTGCTTTCTCAACTTCCCGGTCTTCGCTGCGTCTTGGACCGTCCAGGCCCAACCGCCGAAGCTAGTGAATGGTGCTCCAGTTCTGTTCAAAGTGAAAGCCCCATCCCGACTCGAATCGCTCTCCGGAAGCTGGTTTGGACATCCACTCACGTTCAGCTACCAGCCTTCCAGTAAAACCTGGTTCGCGCTGGCAGGAGTGGGCTTCGATATCAAACCCGGCAAGTACAAACTCGAACTGACGGGAACGACCCCCGCAAAGACACTCGTGACTTTCGCGCGCATGTTCCCAGTCGGGCTCGCGAATTATCCGAAGATCAAGGTTCAACTCGCGGTGGACAGGAAGTTCACCGAGCCCGACCCCGAACAGGTCAAACAGATTGCCGATTCCAACAAGATCAAAGAAGAGCACCTCAACCAGGTCACGCCAGAACGCGAATGGGACGGCAACTTCGCTCCCCCGGTGGACGCGCCTACATCGGACGTCTATGGCTCGCAGCGCATTTTCAACGGAGTTGCCCAACGCCCGCATTACGGCCTTGATTTCCGCGTCCATACGGGAACTCCGGTCAAAGCCATGAATGACGGAACCGTTCTGCTGGCCCGCTTTCTGTATTACGAAGGAAATTTTGTGGTGATCGACCACGGCCAAGGTCTGCTGACGATGTATCTCCACCTTTCGCAACTGGAAACGAAGGAAGGAGAAGCGGTGAAGCGTGGCCAGGAGATTGGTCTAAGCGGAGGAAGCGGCCGAGCGACAGGTCCTCATCTCGACGTGCGCGTGCGCTGGCAGGGCGTTTATCTCGATCCCGCCCGGCTGCTGCAAATGTCCTTGCCGTGAGCGTCGCGCGGGCCGTTATGCTGCTCCGCCCGAAATCTTCCCCGACCCTCGCACCACGCGATTCAAATCGTCTTTTAACCCGAGATTCCGGATCAGGCGGTGCAGGTAATTCGGGTGCACTCCGAGAATTGATGCCGCCTCAATGTAATTCCCGCGGGTTTGCTCGACGGCATTCATGATCAACTGCTTCTTAAGGTCCTTGACACTCGCGTGATAGCGGCCCTCCTGCATTCCGGCGATCGGTTGCTGCTCCACCAGCGATTCCGGCAGGTCCTCGAGCAAAATGGTATCGGAAGAACCCATCACCAGGGCTCTCTCAATCGCATTCTCCAGCTCGCGCACATTTCCCGGCCACTCATAACTGACCAGCGCCGCCATGGCTTCTCGCGATATAGGCTTCGGCTTGACTTTGCAGCGCTTGGCATTCTTCTGGATAAAATGCCGCGTCAGCATCGGAATATCGTCCCGATGCTCTCGCAGAGGAGGCATGGTCAGCTTCACGACCGCAAGCCGGTAATAAAGGTCCTGCCGAAACTCCTTCTTTCGCACAGCGTCATCCAGGTCGCGATTGGTGGCGGCGATCACGCGCACATCAATCTTGATCGGATGCGTCCCCCCAACCCGTTCGAACTCCCGCTCCTGGAGAACGCGCAGTAACTTCACCTGCAACGCCGGCGCTAGCTCCCCGATCTCATCCAGAAAAACCACGCCGCCTTCCGCAACTTCCAGCTTCCCTTTTTTCTGCGATGCCGCTCCGGTAAATGCCCCGCGCTCATGCCCGAACAACTCCGATTCGAGCAGTGTCTCGGGAATGGCCGCGCAGTTGATGGCCAGGAACGGCTTCTGGCTGCGGTGGCTATTGCGATGAAGCGCTCGCGCCGCCAATTCCTTGCCCGTACCACTCTCACCTTCAATCAACACAGTAGAATCGGTCGGCCCAACCCGCGCCAGAAACTGAAAGATCTCTTTCACCCTGGCGCTCTCGCCGACCAGATTTTGCTCTTGCCGGATCTCCAACGAGAGCCGTTGATTTTCCTGCTCCAGCCACTGCGATCGTCGCGCGTTGTCTAGCGCTACCGCCGAGATGCCCGCAATGGCGGCCATCAACTGCAGGTGATCCTCATGAAACCGGTTCACGCTCGTGGTGCTGTCCAGGTAAATACAACCAATCGTCCGATCGAACACGCTGAGCGGAACGCAAAGCAGCGATCGCACCTCGGAAACCGCCAGGCTTTCTACGTCCCGCAGCGCATCGCTGGCGGCTATGTCCACTCCCAGAATGGCGACGTTTTCCTTCAGCACATGGTGCGCGACGGTTCGACTCACTCGCACCAATTGATGCTGCCCTGCCTGCCGCGTGCGCGCATAGAGAGAGCTGAACTCCGAGTTCGCTCCATCCCCCAGCAGGATTGCCCCGCGCCCGGCAGGCACCACTTCAAAAATCAGGTCGAGCAGTTGTGCCTGTAGTTCTTCCAGATCGCGAATCGCATGCACCACCCTGCTGATTTTCAACAGTGCGCTCAGATTTCGCGCCAGCGGCGAACCGGAAGGCAGTTCGCGCAGCAGGCGGTCCGGCTGCAAGTACACAACATCTTTGGGGTTGATGACCCTGGTTTCCGCCGTCGGCTTACGGTCATCAAATTCTACTCGGCTGGCCGGAAGAACGCGGTCGTCTTCCTCCACTAGGAACAGGAACACCGAGTCGCCCGTTGCGATCTCATCGCCGTGGCGCAGCCAGTGCTCTTTCACGGTGACGCCATTCACAACCGTGCCGTTGCGGCTGTCCAAGTCAGCAATCTGAAAACGCCCGTCACCTTCCCGGCGCAGCAGACAATGTTTTCGCGAGACGGACGGATCCGAGATCGCCACCACGTTGTTGGGGTCGCGGCCAATGCTGGCTTCGTCCTGGGTCAGCGGAATGACGGTATCTTTGGCGGGTCCTGCTGTAACCACGAGTCTAGGCCGCAATCAAGGTCTCCGGACTGTGCTGAATTCTTTACCACAGAGCGGGCGGAATTGCATGCCTCTTTGCAATCATTTCTGATATCCGAACGGATAGCCGCTCTATCCGATCAGATAGTCCTGCGGCTCTCAAGTACCTAAAATCCGGGCCCGTCGGGAGCTGACAACCTCGACAAACACCGTATTTTCATGCATGTACAGCTGCAGCATTCACTCTGGCATGGCGGTTCCGGTTTGGTACACAGAGTGCTTATTTAAGTAGTGAGCGTAGTCGGCAAAGCGATGGGGGAAGCGCTTTCAAGCAGTTCTGGCTGACTTCGCCAAAGTCGGAAGCTCGGGGGACCCCCTCATCGAGCTTCTGACTTTTTTGTTTTTGATGTATACCTAACCGGCGGCGACCTCGGGAACCGACACCAGCGTCACTTCCGGCATAACCGCAACCCCATCTCGATAGCTCACGCTCTTGCCCGAAATTGCGGGGATCTTCTCGCCGGGAACCAGAATCCCCACCAGATTGAGCGGATCTGCCGATGACAGCGTTAGGGTCTCGCCCCTCAGAGGCAAATTCCTCATCGCCCGCACGGATTCGACAGCAATCGGCAGAGCAAACTGTTCGCCCAGGAACCCGTCGACAAATCTACCGCCCCGTATCTCGCCTCGATCCTCCAGATGCCGAAACGCCATCAGCAACTCTCGCCAGGACGGCAAGTTCGACTCCCGGGCCAGCACATCGCGAATGACGATGCCGTACCGGCGCAGGAGCATCCAACAAGCTGCCTCCATCGCGCGCGGCCGCTCCACGCCCACATCGGCCCGCAGGAGCGCCCATCTCCCCGCATTGTGGCGCGGACGCGTCATCTTGCCCGTACCCTGCCCCGCTCTTCTCTTGGGATCAATCAGCGAGCGCAGATTGTCGAATCCGTCTGCCGTCACCACTCCGGCCGCAACCAGTTCCCATAATGAGGTCTCGATTTCCGCCTTCAATTTCCCCGTGCCGCGCACGATGTCGGCAAAGAAAGATGCTCCACGCTGTCGTAGAAACTCAAGCACCAACTGCGCCCCATGGCTTAGCCCGCTTTTCACTTCTTCCAGATCGTCACGCCCAGCTTCTCTCCGGTTCTCGGCGAAATGGGGATTTTTCGACAAGGCCATCCAGTCGGCATCTTCTCGGACGAAAAATGTAATCGGAGCCACGCTGGTAGGGATCACCCGGCGCTGCCGCGTGGGCTTGGTCCCGTCGGTGGGAATCACCGCCGAATCCAGAGTTGCCGGATGCGGCGATAACCTGCCCCACCCTACTGCCCCCGTCAAGCAAAGCTGATCCAGCCACTTCGGATCATAGTCCGCCACGCGCCGCGCCAAGATTTGCCGCTCCCATGCATTCGCCGGGATTTCGAATCCCTGCAACTGCTGAACGACTTCCAGCACACCCCGCTCGCCGGACACCTGCGACCCGGGCGCGACATGCTGCCATCGCATCAACCACCGCATGAACTGTGCTGCCGTGACCGGCTCAATCTGCTTCCGCAGCATTCCCACGGTCAGCCGATGAATCCGCGCCAGCAACCTGCGCTCGCACCACTCAATCTCACCCTGTGTAGGGACAACCGCCATCGGCTGTCCAGTCGAGCGAAGCTCGATATCAGTCCGAGGACTCTGCGCACCGGACGAACTGGTGAACTTGCCGCGCAGAACTGTCCCCGCCGCCTCCATCCGCAGCAGAGCCTTCTCCACATCAGCCGCCGACAGTGCCAGCAAGTCCCCCAACTGCGAAGCCGAAGTAGGACCAATGTGCGACATCCACCCAGTCACCAGAGCCAGCAAAGCATCATCGCGAGAAACATCCCCGGATTCCACATCGGCCAATTTCTGATCAAAGACAGCCGCAGGAAACAGAGCGCTAAAGCTCCGAGCCTTCTCCGCCGCCACCCAATAGCGTCGCTCATCCACCACAGCAGTCGACGCCCTGCCTTCGTTCCTTAATCTCTCGAAGTACCCGTCCCATGCACCCCACACACTCTCCGGCAGCGCCACCAGCGTATGCAGCACATCGTGCAACTCATCCGCATCGCGCACATCCGGCCACGCCTCATCCCGGACCTGCGCAATCGCCGCCGGATCGAGTTTGCCCACTTCTTCCAGCACCGACTCCGGCAACATGCGCCGCATCTCGACCGCGCGGGCCCGCCGCTCTTCCAGAGGCGCGTCATCCAGATACGCGTACGGATTGGCATTCAAAATCTCGTGCGAGAACTGCGACGGCACCGGAGTGTCGACCGCGAGCACCGGATCTCGTCCCTGCAGCCATTCCGCGCAGCACAGCGCTTGAGCCCGTCGATATCCATGGCCTCGTTGAGCACATCTTTCATGACTTCATTCACCAGAGGATGATCCGGAATCTTGGATGTCGCCCTCGATGTTCTCCTGGCAGGCCGCCACCTCGGGGAACACCGAGGCCAGCAAATCGTCCGACCGCATGCGCTGAATTTGCGGCGGAACTTTCTTGCCGTTCTGAAAACGCAGCAGCGCCAGCGCGCGGTTTGCGTCCCAGCGCCAGCGCGTTCCAAAGATCGGAGAATCCAGCGCCGCCTGCTCCAGGATCGGCTGCAACGGTTTCGGCCTGCAGGAAATGAAAAACATCCGCCAGCGGAAAGCTGTGTTGCTCGGCCAGCGCGATGTTCAGTCCGTTATCGGTAGCCGCGGCCTGCAACTCAAAATTGAAGCTGCGGCAGAATCGCTTGCGCAGCGCCAGTCCCCAGGCCTTGTTGATCCGCCCGCCGAAGGGCGCGTGGATCACCAACTGCATCCCGCCGCCTTCGTCGAAGAAGCGCTCGGCAATGATCGTGTCCTGCGTGGGGACGGCGCCCAATACCGCGCGGCCCTGCAGAATGTATTCGATCGCCTGCTCGGCGCCGGAATCATCCAGCCCGCATTCTTCTTTCAGCCAGGAAACACAGGCTCGCGACCTCGGGCTGGGTCTGCCGAAAATCCGACTGGAGACGTATGCGGCAACATCTCGCTGATCTTCTGCCGCAACTCTGCCACATGCAGCGAGAGTTCATGAGTCCGCGCCGGAGCCTCGCCGCGCCAGAACGGAACGCTGGGAGGCGCGCCATGCGCGTCCTGCACCAGCACGCGCCCATTACTTGCTCTCAACGCGGCGGATCCGCCACGAGGTATTTCCCAGCAGCATGATGTCGCCCGCGATTGCTCTCGACGGCGAAATCTTCATCCAGCGTGCCGACCACAACCCTTCGGGTTCGGCGACCACGGTGAAAAGCGCAGTTCTCCGGAATCGCTCCGCCGCTGGTGATGGCAGCCAGCCGTGCCCCGCGCCGCGCGCGCAATTTATTGTTCACGCGATCGCGATGCAGATAGGCGCCATAGCGCCCTCGCCGCGCCGCAATCCCCTCCGAAAGCATCTCCAGAATTTCATTAAACGTCTCGCGCTCGAGATTGCGATAGGGATAGGCTCGCCGAGCCAGCGCAAACAACGCGTCCTCATCGCAGGCATCTGCACTCACCTGTGGCGCGGCCGACTCTGTGGCCTGTCCATCGCTTGGCGGGGCTTCCGAGAGCGATCCCGCCGCGTTCCCTGCCGCGGCGCAGGTGGCCACGATCTGCTGCGCCAGAACATCGAGCGGAGCCTCGGGAATGATCAGCCGGTCGAGATCGCCCTGCTGGATCGCGCGCACCAGCGCTGCACATTCCAGCAAATCATCGCGAGTAGTGGCAAAGAAGCGTCCCTTGGGCACCGCGCCGCGCCAGTGGCCGGAGCGCCCCACTCGCTGCAGCGCGACCGCGATCGAGCGCGGAGAATTGATCTGCACCACCAGATCCACGGTGCCGATATCGATTCCCAGCTCGAGCGACGCCGTCGCCACCAGCACCTTGACCTGTGCCTTCTTTCAGCTTTCTTTCCGCCGCAAGCCGCAGCTTGCGCGACAAGCTGCCGTGGTGCGCGGCGACATTGTCTTCGCCCAATCCGCTCGCCCAGATGATGCGCCATACGCTCCGCCATGCGCCGCGTATTGACGAACACCAGCGTCGACCGATGCTGCTCCACCAACTCCGCCAGCCGGTCGTAGATCGAATCCCACATCTCGTTGGTGGCGACAGGTCCCAGCGGCATGGGCGGAACTTCGATGCCGAGATCGAGCTTGCGCTTGTGCCCGACATTCACGATCACGGGATCCGGCCGCCCCTTCCCGGTCAGGAAATGCGCGACTTCCTCAATCGGCTTCTGCGTAGCTGAGAGCCCAATGCGCACGGGAGGCCGATAAGTCAGCGCCTCCAGCCGCTCCAGCGACAGCGCCAGATGCGCGCCGCGCTTGTCGTCGGCGACTGCGTGAATTTCGTCGACGATCACGGTTTCCACATCGCGCAGAATTGCCCGGCTCTTCTCCGCAGTGAGCAGGATGTAGAGCGACTCCGGCGTCGTCACCAGAATGTGCGGCGGCCGCTTCAGCATGGCCCGCCGCTCGTGCATCAGCGTGTCGCCGGTGCGGACCGCGGTGCGAATCTCCGGCATCAGCAGTCCGCGCTCGCCGGCCAGCTGCAAGAATCTCGCCCAGCGGAATCTCCAGGTTTTTCTGAATATCGTTGCCCAGCGCCTTCAGCGGCGACACATAGAGAACTTCCGTGCGATCGTGAAAGGTCGCCCGCCAGCGCTTTGCGCACCAGCCGATCGATGCAGGCCAGAAATGCAGCAAGAGTTTTGCCCGATCCGGTGGGCGCCGAAATCAGCGTAGTGCGCCCGGCAAGAATGTGAGGCCATCCCTGCTCCTGCGGCTCCGTAGGCGTGCCAAACCGCGACACAAACCACTCCGCAACCAGAGGGTGCGCCCAAGCCAGGGAGGAAGGAACAGACTGCATCCAGCTATTCTAGTTCCAAAGTAGACTTTCGCCAAGTCTTCGCCATAGAGAAGAATTGCAGCCTAATTGGTTTCCAACGTTCTGAGGCTTTAGTGGCAACAAGCACGCAAAAAATGGGAGCCACCCAGCAGCGGCTAGCCCCAACGGGCGTCTGAAAGCTCTCATAAAACGGACACGCCGCGCACAACGGTCAACACTGTTAGAATTTCCCCCTCCATGCCCAAACTCTCGGCCCAAGCGCGCGCCCGCAGGATCAAACTTCTGCTCTTCGACGTCGACGGTGTCCTCACCGACGGCAAACTCTTCATCTTTCCCGCTCCCTCCGGGACACAACAAAGTGTGCTGGAACAATCCGCCAAACACGGCGGCGAGGGCGGATTCGGTTTTCACAGCCAATCCATGATCGAGGCCAAAGGTTTTCACGCCCACGACGGCGCTTCCATTTCGCTGGCACGCCTGGCAGGTATTCGAACGGGGCTCATCACCAAGCGTGTGTCGGAAACGGTGGCCCTGCGCGCCCGCGATCTCAAACTGGAATTCGTGCGGCAAGGCATTCAGGACAAGCAGACTGCGTTCGAGGAAATTGTGAAAGAGGCAGGAATCAAGCTGGAGGAAGCTGCTTTCGTCGGCGATGACGTCATCGATCTCCCGGCAATGCGTGCCGGAGGCTTAGCCATTGCGGTGAAAAACGCCCGCGCCGAAGTCAAAAAAGAAGCACACTACATCACGCCCCACGCCGGCGGCGACGGCGCCCTGCGCGACGCTGTGGAGTTCATCTTAAAAGCGAAAGGCAAGTGGAAGAAAGTCGTGGACGCCTACCTATGCGAACGCAGCCCGACGGTCCAATAGACTCGAACACCCACGGCTATCTCGGACGCACCACGCTAAGAATAGATATTCCCGCTGATACAGTCGACGTCTTTTGGGGACGGTGGTTTTGATTCCAGCTAGGAGCTAATAGCTCAAAAAACCCACCGGACACTTGCTTGGGGCGTGCTCGGGTCAGCATCCGGTGGGCTACCGTTTCTCCTTACTCACCCTGTTGTTTTCAGGAGTATGTAGGGAAATTAAACACCCGAAGCGCTCCCCCGTTCGTCTAATTTTGTAAAGCTTTGTAAAACCCGCTTTCTTATAACTCAGCGCAATCTTTTTTCGCGCTACATCAGCGCATAGACATTGCCGTCGGCGCTCCCCAGATACACCACATCTCCCGTCACCACCGGTGAGGACAGAATCGCTCCCAAGCTCATCACCCGCTCCACTCCGCTCACCATGTCATCGTAAAAATCGCTATGGAACAGAGCCTCGCCATTCGGCGTACCGTCGGCTTTCACGTACTCCGCGCTATGCTGCTTCGAAGCATCGGTCTGATAACTCCACAAAACCTTCATATCTCCGAGTCCGACCGCAGCTACTTTCCCTTGCGTGGAGCCGATATACAGGACATCTCCGGCGAGCGCAGGCGAAGAATACAAATACCAGTGATTGAAGCTCAACGATCGGAGCACCTTGCCGGTCCTTCCGTCGACCTCGTACAGCAGACTCGAATCCGAGGTCGGAAAATACACTTTCCCTTCCCTCACCGCCGGAGATCCCACCACCCACGACCCGTTCCCGGAGAACGCCCACTTCTTCTCTCCGTTGGCCGCATCCAGCGCGTACAAATGCGAGTCCCGGCACCCGAAGTAGACCATCCCGTCGGCCACAGTCGCGGAAGATTGAATGCCGACCTGGTTATAGGTGTCGTGATCCTCGCCGGTTTTAAATTTCCATTTCTCTTGCCCGCTCGCGGCATCGATTGCATAAAAATAACTATCCCAACTCCCGATGAATACCGTTCCATCCGCGATGGCAGGCGAGGCATGCACCACATCGCCCGTCTTGAATTTCCATTTCAGAGCGCCCGATGCCGCATCCAGCGCATAGACATTGCCGTCGCCGCTGCCAAAGTACACCGCCCCATTCCACACCGCTGGAGATGAAAGATAGCAATCAAACGGATCGGGCATCGTCTCTGCCGCGGGCTGCGTGCCATGCAGATGCTTTCCCGCAAACCGCCGCTCTCCTCCTGTTTGAAACTTCCACTTCACGGCTCCGCTGGCCGCATCCAGCGCATAAAAGTTTCCGTCGTATGCCGTGAAGTAAACCACGCGGCCCGCGATTGCCGGAGTCGACGGCACTCGGCTCTTGACCTCAAATTTCCACCGCTGCGCGCCCGATTGGGCATCGATCGCATAGAAGTTCCCGTCATCGCTTCCCACGTACACCAAACCACCCGAGAGTCCCGGCGATCCAATCACCATGCCACGCGTGTGAAATTGCCATTTCACGCGATTGAATTTCGGTACTCCGGAGGACACGTACACGCCCGTGTGCTGCAGGTTGCCGCGAAACATCGATAAATCCTGAGCAAACGCACCCCCGCAAATGACTAATAAACTCAGACACACCAGTCTTCTGTACATGGGATTCGCCCCTGTTTTGGACGTCTAGAAACGAAGAATGTAAGGGTAATTAGTCGGGTCCGCAATTTCTGTGATCAGACTCCACGTGAATGGGAAGAACATGCTCCCCATTCACGCGCGGAAAACATCTGCTCTACACATGCGGCAGGCATGTGAACTCTGGTTTCGACTACTCTGGCAACGCCGGTGTTTTCGACGCCATCAATTCCGAGAACCGCTTGTCTTTCCTCAACTGCGCAAATTCCGAGTCCTTGTAAACGTTGTTCAGATCCTTGTAGCCTTCCTCCATCGCCTTTCGCAGATATTCCAGCGAGCGATCCGAGAAGCCCATCTTGGCGTACAACTTCGCTACCGTGTAGTCATAGTGGGCCCGGTCTCCGGGACTGGGCAATTGCGCCTGGACACCGGCGCGCGAAGTCCTCTCGAAGACGTCCGGATCGAGTTCCACCGCCTTTTGATACGCCAGCACCGCGGGCTCAAATTCCTTTTTCGAGAACAACGCCGCTCCCAGGTTGCTGTAGAACGAAGCCGCACTGTCCTCGATCGCAATGGCTTTGCGGTACTGCTTCACGGCTCCGCCGTATTTTTTTTGCTCGTAATAGACGACGCCAAGATTGTTATAAGCGTCGGCAAACTTGCGATCCGCTTTGATCGATTGTTCAAAGGACTTCTTGGCCTCGCGATAGCGCTGCATCATCAATTCTGTGATGCCGATTTTGTTCAGCAAGGGCGCGGAATGAGGAGACTTCGCCAGCGCCGCGCGATAGTAATCCATCGCGTCCAGATAGAGTTTCTGCGTGCGCAATTGATCCCCTCGCGCATCCAGGTCGGCAGCGCTCGCGTCTGGAGCGGGCGGATCAATGGTACGAAGCAGCGGAGGTTTAACTTGCACTTGTTCGGAATGCGAAACCTGCGCCGAACTGGCGCTCGCCAGGGCAAACAGGCATACCGCGGAAGGAATTACCAGCATCTTCGGGAAGAGAGTCACAGGCCACCCCCCAAGTTCTGCGCCTATTCTGGCACATTTTTGCCTGTCCGGCGATGATTTTGATGCGCCGGTGAGATGCGCAACTCGCAGTCGGAACTTATCCCCGGAATGTTATGTTCTACTGCCCGAGCCCCGCTCATCGTGCTTGCAACAGAGAACTGACAACTGAGAACTGCGAGCTATTTCAATGCGGAGGGTCCTGCTGTGGCTCTGCCGGCTTGGCAGGCGGCGGCGAACTCTTTTTGTCGTCCTTGAAAATGCCTGCGATCTTGCCAAAGAATCCTTTTTTCTTGTTGGGATCCTGCTGCTGCGCATTGGGATCCTGTTGATTCGCGGCCTGCGACTGCGGCATCACAGGCTTCTCCCCGCCTCCAAACAGCCGCGAGAAGAATCCTTTCATTCCAGCCTGTTCGTCGCAGGTGTCGTGAGGCTCCGTGCCCGCGACAAAAGCAGAAGTGTAATCATCCGGGCACGACGCGGTGGCCAAACGGTTGGTCGCTTTATCAAGCTGAACATCCACCACCCCGGAAGGCTGCATAAAGGGCTTCATCGCCGAATACTCTGGAAGCGTGGCCGCCTTCTTCATGAACTCCGTCCAGATGGGTGCTGCAGTTTGCGCTCCGCTCAGCCGCAGGTCGCTGTAATCGTCGTAACCGACCCACACGATGCACAACAGATTCGACGTGTAGCCTGCAAACCACCCGTCATGCGAACTGCCGGTCTTGCCCGCCGCGGGAGGTGTAAACCCGCGCAACCGCACCGCGGTATAGCCCAAGCCGTTGTTGATCACCCCTTCCATCATGTTAGTCATGACATAGGCGATTCGCGGATCCAGCACAGTTTTTTGATCCGTGTTGTAGTTCGCGATGACATCGCCCTTCGCATTCCGCACGGAGCGTAGCAAAATGGGCGACAGCCGCACTCCGCCGTTGGCAAATACTGTGTACGCGCCCGCCATGTCCAGCGGCGACGCGTCGTACGATCCCAGGGCCATCGCCGGAGTCGCTTTCACCGACGTGATTCCGGCAGACTTCGCCAGATCTGCCACTTTGTCGTATCCCACTTCTTCCGCGACTTTCACAGTAGCGTTGTTCAACGACATGGCCAGCGCATAGCGCAGCGTCACGTCGCCCTTATATTCCTCTTTGTAGTTGCGCGGCTCGTAAATCTGATCTCCGTAGACAAAGCTCGAAGGAGCATCTGTAACCGTGGACGCCGGCGTAATCACCTGCGGGGATCCGTCGATAGCCGTATTCATCGCGGCCGCGTACACGAACGGCTTGAAAATTGATCCTGTCGGACGCTTGGCGACCGAATGATTCAATTGGCTCCAGGCGTAATTGCGTCCCCCTACCAGCGCGAGTACCGCCCCCGTATGGGGATCGAGCGCCACCAGTGCCACTTGCGCCTGCGGACCTTCCAGCACCTTGGTCTCGTATTTCTTCCCGACCTTAATGCGCTTGGTTCGCAGCTTCTTCACTTGCTCATCGACCAGCTTGATGCCGTTCTCTACCGCCTGCGCCGCGGCCTTCTGCAGGTCCGGATCCAGCGTCGTATAAATCCGGTAAGAACTGTCATTCAACTCGTTCTCGCTGTATTTGCCGATCAGGGTGTCGCGAACCATGTCGACGAAATACGGCGCGTCGCTGGCTTCCACATTCGGCGCAGCGAGCTTCAACGGAGTCGCCTTCGCCTTGTCAGCCTGCTCGCGCGTGATGGCATGCGTGTCCACCATCGTCTCCAGCACGAGATTACGGCGATCCATCGCGCGTTCCGGATGCCGGTAAGGGGACAAGTAGCTGGGCCGCTGAATCAACCCGGCCAGCAACGCCGCCTCAGGCAATGTAATGTCCTTCAAATCCTTCCCAAAATAGGCCTTCGATGCCTCGGCAAATCCGCTGATCGCGAAGGAGCCGCGCTGCCCCAGGTCCACCCAGTTCGAGTAGAACTCGAAAATCTGCTGCTTTGAAAACTTCTGCTCCAACTCCTCCGCGATCAGCATCTCCGTCACCTTGCGCTTGATCGACTTCTCGGGAGTTAGAAAGAATCCACGCGCCAACTGCTGCGTAATGGTCGACCCGCCCTGCGCGCGCCGCTGCCGCAGCAGATCTTCCCAGACCGCTTCAAAGGTACGGACAAAATTCACCCCGCTGTGCTCGAAGAAGCGCCGGTCCTCGATCGCCAGCACCGCCTGCACCATGACCGGAGGAATGTCGTTGTACTTGATCACCTGCCGCTTCGAGCGCTGTTCCGCGTCGAACAGGGCCGTGACCAGCTGCGGCTCCAGTTCATAGGCAGAGAGTTCATTCCCCTTGCTGGTGATCCGCGAAATCTGACCGTCCTCAATCTCAATGCGCGCGGGTTCCGGCGAGTGATAGGATTCGTCGCCCGGCGTGATCTCAATACCGCCCTTCACCAGCTCAAAGCTTCCCAGCTTCGACGCGCCTTCCTGCTCCGAGTAGCCCGCGCGCCGCAATTCCGCCGCAATCTCTTTCGCCGTGATTTTCTCGCCGTCGTTGATCGTCCGCGGCAGAGCATAGATTTTCGCGGAGTTCGCGAATATAGGCGTACGGAACCGCTTTTCGATGATGCGGTCGTACTTCATGTAAAAGTAGGTAAAAATAACGGTAAACGAAACGGCCAGGAGTAGGAAAACCACCACCGCGGCGCGTAACACGGGATCGCGCGGTAACCCGCGTACCCCCTCTCCACCGTTTATTTGTGGAATTCTGACTTTTATAGCCACAAGTCGACTCTACGCCCGATCTCTAATCAGACGATTTTGCTGGCGAAAAGGTTTGACGCTCCATACTTTGCCCCGGGTACGAATCTGGCTCTCTGGAGCGATCCGGAGCTACGACTTAGCGGGAACGTTGCATCCATTGTACCGCCCGCGCTGCAAACGAAAAAAGAAACCCGCAGTACATTGGGGTCTCTTTTCCGTAAACAAATCTTCATGCTTACGCGAAATCCAATTCCCTGTCTCAATGCGCGTCAGCTACGGCCAAAGTCTCGCTTTGGCCCACGCCGGTAACCGGAGATCCAATTGCGATCAGGGCACCGGTCGCAGAATCAACGGAGGCCACTTCTATCTTGTCAGTGGGATGCAAGAAGAGGAACGAACCACTTTGATCGAAGAACCCGTGTGGCGCCACCATGCCCTTGAACGGAGAGCCCGCCAATGGAGTCAGCTGTCCGGTGCTTGTGTCCAGTTGAAAGCCTTCCACCGGAGTGAGACCAGGAGTGGGGCTATTAACCACGTTGTTGAACGTGTACACCAGAGTTCCGTTTGGATTCACCGCCAAATCCCCGGGGATAGACGTCGTCGGAAATGGAGACCCACTCACTTGAGTTAGCGCTCCACTCGTTTGATCGATCGAAAAAACGTAAACATGATTGTCGGGTCCGAACCCGTTATTCGCCCCGTCACCCGTCACGCCCAGCAGGAACGTCCCTGTCGGCTCGCTGCGAAGGGTCGCAATGCTGATGGAGAACGGGCTACCGGCGATTGGCGTTAAGAGGCCGGTGGAAGCGATCGCGTACACGTCGACCGAAGTACCGCGATTCGCTGCCGTCACGTAAAGATACCTGCCCAATCCGTCAGTAGTAGCCTCTCCCGCAAAACCTGCGGTCCCAAATGTGCCCACAGGCGCCAGTGCACCACTCGTTTGGTTGATTGAGAAGACCTCGACTTGATGGTTATTCGCGCCAAGCACGAAGAGAAACTTTCCAGCGGAATCTGTGGCCAGCGAAGCCACCTCGGTACCACTCAAAGGGAACGGGCTGCCAGGAATAGCCGTCAGCGCGCCTGTTCCGCCCGTGATCGAATAGCCCTGGAGTTGCGAACCCACAAACTCATACAGCCAATTCGTCTGAGCGATCACCATCAGGTCAGAAGCTTGCAGTGAGCTCGGAGGGCTGGCGAAACCCAGCAATTGACCGAAATTACCTGAGGTATCGACCACGGTTGCGCCGATCGCCATCTGATTTACGTAATACGCGAATGCTGCAGGTTTTCCTGTGGCTGAAGGATTCCCACCACCGCCGACGGTGCAGGCGCCCGTCGACTGCGTAGCGCCACCTGACGCTCCGGATGAAGCTCCTCCCGCACTACCGGGGGTTCCCGATGGACACCCCTTCGTGCTACTGCATCCCGACATTGCTATCGCTAAGATTAGACTTGCCGCCCCAAGAAGAATCTTTGCCGCCATCACTGCTACCTCCAAAACTTCTCGACGAACACAATCAGACTTTTCCGTGATCGGTCTCGCCGGTCAGCAAACGCTTCGATCCACTCGCGATCTTAGGGCGATGGTAACGATGAGACAACGTTACCGATGTCACTGTCATCCGGTATGCAAAGACGCTCGCAGTCATGCGGGCGCTCATTCTCGAGTTCTGAGAGTCCGACTGCAGATTCCGGCATCTGACTCCTCCAGGCAGTCGTCAACTGCCAACAAAAAAATCCCTCCCGAAGGAGGGACGCCGTCTCAAGCTTGCCCTGTGAATCAGAACCCGCGATTTCCGCTGGAAGGATTGAAATGTATGGAGAAAGAATATCCCGGCAAAACCACCGGCACGCTGTAGTCGGCCGCCACATAGACCGCTGGAGCTCCCGGCGAGCCGATCCGCTGCACCGTGATCTGTTCCGGTGCCAACGTAATCTGGTGCTCCTGCGCCTTCTTCATAACAGCATTCATCAAGTCCTGGTCGGTCTCATGCGGGTTCGCGCCGCCAACCATCGCCACCTGACGCAGATCGTCCTGAAACGAATAGTTCGCGAGTTCCGGCGGAACGATCTGCCAGGCGCAGTAGATCATCCCCACGATGACCAGCATGCCGAAGATTGCTTTAATCGATCCCATGTCCCACGTCCGCCCGGCGGGACCGGAAACCCCAGTTATTCCGTCCGCCCCAGCAACTCCTGAAACTGCTCCACAATCGCGCTGATCCTAACATCGCGTACTTCGCGAGTCGAACGGAAAACAACCTCCACAGTACCTTCGGTAACTTTCTTCCCTACGGTGACTCGAAACGGAATCCCGACCAGATCCGCATCCTTGAATTTCACTCCCGGCCGCTCATCCCGATCATCCAGGATCACGTCAAGCCCAGCTGTTTCCAGCCGTTTGGCAATGTCCTCCGCCGCATTTCGCACCGCCTCGTCCTTAATATTCACCGGCGCGACCACCACTTCGAACGGAGCAATACTCGAAGGTAACCAGAATCCATTCTCATCATTTCCCTGCTCTACCGCCGCGGTCAGAATGCGCTCGATGCCGATTCCGTAGCAGCCCATAATCGGCATCACTTCCTTTCCGTTCTTGTCGAGCACTCGCAGCCCCATCGACTCCGAGTAGCGATATCCCAGTTTGAAAATATGTCCGATCTCGACCGCGGTATCAATACGCAGCGGCTTGCCGCAATTCGGACACGCCTCTCCTGCCGTCACCGCACGCAAATCCGCATACGCCGTAGGTTGAAAGTCCTTCCCCGGAGTCAGATTCTTGAGGTGATAGTCCTTCTTATTCGCGCCAGCAATTAGATTCTCGCGCCCCTCGAGCGCTTTATCCACCAGCAGCACCGGCATGCCGTTGTGATCCTTCAAATCGCGAGCCCACACAATGCCCATCGGGCCGAGATATCCCGCGGGAGAATTGAAAAGTGCCTCGATCTCGGCTTCCTCCATAGGACGCGTTGCCGTCGCAACCGCACCGTTCAGCTTCGCTTCATTCAGTTGGTGATCGCCGCGCATCAACACCACAATGGCACGCGAAGATTTCTTCTTCCCGGCTGCATCGAGCTCGTCCGCCATGAGGGCCAAGGTCTTGATCTTGTTCTTGGGAGACACTCCAAGGAATTTCGCGACGTCCTCAATTGTTTTTTGCCCCGGAGTGTGCACGAGCAGCGGCTTGCCATCCTCGAAAGCAGAAAGATCCGGCACCTCCTCCAGTTTCGATGTGGCCTTCTCCATGTTCGCCGCGTAGTCGCATCCATCGCAGCTGACGATCTGATCTTCCCCGGCACGGGTGCGCACCATGAATTCGTGCGACTCCTTCCCGCCCATCGCCCCCGAGTCCGCCTCCACCACCATGTACTTCAACCCGCAGCGGTCGAAAATCCTGCAGTAAGCCTCGTAATGCTTCTTGTAGGAAACATCTAGCCCCGCCGCATCGATGTCAAACGAATAAGAATCTTTCATCATGAACTGCCGCACCCGCAGCAATCCTGACCTCGGCCGCGGCTCATCGCGAAACTTAGGTGCAATCTGATACCAGATCTGCGGCAGCTGTTTGTAACTCCGCATCTCCTTCAGCGCGATCGATGTCATGACCTCTTCTTCCGTCATTCCCAGGCACATGTCACCGCCTTTGCGGTCCTTCAACCGGAACAGGTTCTCGCCCATAAGCGCCCAGCGGCCGGAAGCCTCCCAAAGCTCCCGCGGATGCAGCGCCGGCAAATAAAACTCCTGCCCAATCCGGTCCATCTCCTGCCGGACAATGGCCATGATCTTGTTGAACGAGCGCGTGCCCAGGAAGAGGTAAGAGTAAATCCCGGCCGCCAACTGCCGTATATATCCGGCCCGCACCAGGAATTTGTGCGAAGCCACCTCGGCATCCGCCGGCGCCTCGCGCAATGTGGGAATAAACACCTGTGACCAACGCTGCATATTGCACTCTCGCTGTGGGGAGAATCCTGAATTGTAAATGATCGCTGGAGACGTCCAGCAGGCATGGCCAGCTTCATCTGTCCTTCACGCAAGTCGCTGCTATGCTTATGTGTTCTTCTGTCCGCAACCGCTCCGAGGGGAGTGTCGGAGAACTGCAAACAGCACCCTCAAGGTCTTCGGGTTCAGCGGGCGTACATGCAGACTGATCATTAATCACCTCTAATACTTATAATACTTAGTATTGGCATTAATACATTCATTTGATATTATATGTCTAAATGGCAGTCGCATCAGGAACACAGACGAAGGTCGCCGACGAGGTTTGGCTAGCCGTTGCGCTTCTCCACCGAGAACATCCGGACCGGTCGGATTTCTCGCTCCAAGAGATCATGCAGCGCGCCACCGCGGAAGCGGGTCCTCGGCCTCTCCGTCCCGGTATCTATGTTCACGTTGTTCAGCAATGTGTTGCGAACCGCCCACCCGGTCCAGGCCGCTATCGCATGCTTTTCGAAACTGCTCTAGGCCGGCGGCGTCTCTTCCGCAGTGGCGACGCTTACGATCCTGCGAGGGAGGGCTCCAAGACCGCACCGAGCCGGGAAGAAATTCCATCTGAATACGCGTATCTATTGGATTGGTATCGAGACTGGAATCAGGACAACGTCGAGGACAGAATTAAGAACGACCCGCTCCTCGCGCTGCGCGGCTCGGGCAAGGCACTGTGGGCGGATGAGCACGCCGACGACTACGTCCGTCGCCTTCGCGAAGGCTGGGAATGAGTCGCATCTTCTGGGACACGAATCTCTTCATCTACTTATGGGAGGACTACGGACCGCTGTCACATGCCGTCGAAGTACTTCGCGCGAAGATGTTGCGACGCGGCGATCAACTTGTGACCTCGACTCTAACCCTGGGAGAGATCCTGGTAAAACCGACGGTCGCGGGAAATAGGGAGCTTTCCAGAAAATACGAAGAAGCAATCTCCCACGTGGCGTTGCTGGTCCCGCTGGACGCAAGGGTGGCGAAACTCTATGCTCTAATCCGGCGTGATCGCTTGCTAAGAGCTCCTGACGTAATTCAGCTTGCTTCTGCTGCCAGCGTGGGAACCGATCTCTTCATCACCAATGACGGGCACCTGCAAGGGAAACTCGTAGCGGGCATTCAGTTCATCGTACCGTTAGATCGGGTACCCATCTGAACTGCAAGCCTAACCCGCCAACTGCTTCAATATCTCTCTGCCTAGCTTCTGCGCCTCCCCAAAAAACTTCTGGTACTCCACAAAAAGCCGGTTCAAGTCCAACGATTTATCCGCAGTAAGCTTCTTGCGCAGAATCATGTCCCGCACGTGCACAGGATTGGGCAAAGTCGCATCCTCATTTAATTCTTCCAGAGCGGTATTCGGATCGTAGTGATACATAGGAAACCCCGATTTCGTAATTTTGTAATTTTGTAATTTGGAAATTTAAAACCAGGTGATCTTCGATGATCAGATTACCCGATTACAAAATTACAAAATGTCTACACCAGTTGCGTAGTCCACAAATCGTGCAAGTGCACGATTCCTTCCAGCGTTCCGCTCTGATCCACCACCATCAGAGACGTGATCTTTTTCTGCTCCATTACTCCCAAAGCCGTCGCCGCGAATTCTCCTTTGGCAATGGTTCTCGGCTGCCGCGTCATGGCATCCGCCGCCGTGAGATCCATCACGTCTTTCCCGCGCCTCTCCAGCAACCGGCGGAGATCCCCGTCACTGATAACGCCCACCAGGCGGCGATCGCGGTCAATGACGGCGGTCACTCCCAGTTTCTTCCGCGACATCTCGTAGATCACTTCCGACATCAGGCTCGACGGCGCAACGCAAGGCAGAGCCTCTCCCCTATGCATCAACGACTCCACTCGAGCCAATCGCTTCCCCAACTTTCCGCCCGGATGCAGATTGGCGAAATCGTCCTCTTTGAACCCTCGTCTCTCGCTCAACGTCACAGCCAAAGCATCGCCCAGAGCGAGCATGGTTGTCGTCGAAGCTGTAGGGGCCAATCCCAACGAACAAGCCTCCTGCGCCACAGAACAATCCAGGGCCACATCCGCCGCTGCCGCCAACGTGGAGCGAGCCCCGCCCGCTGCACTGATCTCGTCTCCGGTCATCGAAATCAGCGGCACCTGCAGCCTCTTGATTGTCGCTAGTAACGCCAGCATCTCCTCCGTCTCTCCGCTCGCTGACAGCGCCAGCACAACATCCCCGCGCACGACCATTCCCAAATCTCCGTGCAGGGCTTCCACCGGATGCAGATAGAGGGCAGGGCTCCCGGTCGAGTTCAAGGTAGCTGCAATCTTGCGCGCAATCAGTCCACTCTTCCCCATGCCCGTTACCACCAGGCGCCCGGCGCAGCAAAACATCAGTTCGACAGCACGGCCGAAAGCAGCCGCCATTGGACCCGCGATACGATCCGCCAGCGCCCGCAGTGCCTCGGCCTCGATGCGAACTACATTTTCGCCAGTATGTTCCACGTTGTGAGTGTCTGCAGAACGAAGGATGTTAGCACGCTAAAAGAAAATCGCAGAGGACCCGAAGAACCCAGTGGCATCTCAATGCGACCGGCAACACTCCCTTGCTAGAAATGATCCTCTCCCGTCAAAACCTCTGCCGATGCCTGCGATCGCGCGCTCAGCCCCGCTAAACCTCGCGCCTGGATCACGCGATCCCAAGGTCCTGCCTGCCAGTTATCCCGCGCCTTTTCGGCATGCCACCAGGCTGGCAGTGTGAGCATCAAATTCCCGCCGGTCGCATGCACGTAAGGCTCGTACATGGATCGCAGCTTGCGCAGTTTTTCCCGCCCATACTCGTCATTGCGCAGCCGCAAGCCCGCGCGGCCCAGAGCGTCGCGCATCTGTTCAAACTCCGCATCAGGTAATCGATCGGCAGAGCCGGAATCGTATTTCGCGTTGACGACCTGCGCCAGATCCACCGCCGCATGCCGCGCCATGGCGAACGTCAGCTTCGCCTGCCCCGAATGCACTCCCTCGATCCCGGTCAGCAGCAGCGCCGTCACATCGAGCATCGTCGTCAGTGCCGCCAGCCAAGACTGGTTGCTGTGCTGCGAGCGGAAAAAGGTCAACACGGGATACGATATTTGCGCCTCCAGCAACTCCGCCGCCCATCGCTCCCACTCGCGCAACACTTCGTCCAGCACCGATTGATCCATCCCCGGATCGTCCGAGCGTCCCGCCAACCGCACCAGCAACTCCACCGCGGACGGCGGCGATCCCGCCCGCGCATCCAGCATGGAAATCTGAATTTCCCGCCGCGAAAACGAGGAATAGATCACCGGGATGTACCCAACCACAAGACCCAGAAACGCAAACCCCATCCCTGACTCGATCACCGACAGCGCGCGCGCTCCGCCCGTTGTGGGCAGGATGTCGCCATATCCCAGCGTGAAGAAGGTCTCCCCGCTGTGATAAAGAATGCGGCCGAATGTGAGGCGCTCCTGGCTCAGTTGCTCGTGTCCGCCAATGCCGTACTGAACAAGAGCGAATCCCAGGATCAGGCCCGAAGCCCAAATTCCCAACAGCACAATGAGCGAAAGCGGACCGAAATATCCCAGGAAATTTTGCTGTCGGGAAGCTGGCCGGATGAGCCCCGCGACCCGCCGCCATGGCAACCACGTGCGCCGGTAAAAATAAGCCGTGAGCTTGAAGTTGCGCAGCACCCGGCGCGGCAAAACCACCGTCTCGAACGCATCCAGCAGCACCACCCAAATGATGGCGACTCCCAGCACCACGCCGATCATGCTGCCCTGTGCACTCAATATCAGACCTCGGGCGCCAGCCCCTCAGACCTCAGCTATTTCTGGTGAAGATGAACTTTAGATACGCGAGGAAGACTATCAGATTCTTAATGCAGGATTGGAGGTGTGATGTTGCACCTACTGAGGCTTACCCGTCCCCTGAGGATTCTGCTGCTGTCCGGTTGCAGGCTTGGTGCCGTCGGCGGGCTTTTTGGCTGCGCTCTTCTTTTTCGTCGCGGGCTTCTTCGGTGGCTCGGTATCGTCGACGATCGTCTTCTTCGGAGGCTCCGCCGGAATCATCGCCTGCGCCTTGGTCAGGTCAGTCCGCAAACGGTTGATCTCCGCCTCTTTTGCGGTGGATAAATTCACCAGCCGGTCTGCCAACTCTTTCCGCGTATTCTCAAACGTACTCAGATCGCTGGAGAGCGACTGCAGATCATCTTTGGACCCGAATGCCCCGGCTCCCTCCGTCACGCTTCCGAGCACATCATAAAGAGCGTCGAGATTGCGGTAGAGTTTGAATGTTGCCGGCAAGCTCTCCGGCGTGGAACGCAGTTGCCCGATGATCTCCGGCAGCGCGCCCTCGAGATTCCGCTGAATCGACTCCACGTTTCCCAGCGCTTGCTTCTTGTACGATCCGTCCGTCTTCCACTTCTCAATCCGTAGCTTCTGCAAGTCGCCTTGGGTTTTCTTGGAAGTATCCTCCAGCTGCGTCAGCATGCCGTTCAATTGCGTCACAGACGCGTACGACACCGGCGAACCACCCTGGCCATTCGCCGAAGCTGCCGCCGGTGAAGGCCCAGACTGCGCCAAGGCCACCGTGCCAGTGAACAGGAAAAAAGCGGAGGAGAGAAGAAGGTTGCGTTTCATTTCGATCGTTCGATTTGCCGCATTAGAATACTACAACGATACCCTTGCGGCGCATCGGGTGAATGCCCCAGCGCCGTGGTGTCACGTCGGGCCCGGTCGCAATAACCTCTTGCTCTTCTTCTTCCCTGCGGAAAGCTGGTGTCCAAGTGCATTCGACTCCCGCGAGAATCCGCATCATAATGAGAGACGTCGCGAAGAACATGCCTCGGCTCTGTCATCCTCTGCTCTGCACGTTGTTGCTATTCCCCCTGCTCGGCCCCGCGGCCAGGGCCCAGGAGGGCGCCCGCCGCCTCATCCTCAAGGATGGCTCCTATCAGTCGGTCACGAAGTATGAAGTGAAGGGGGCCCGCGTCCGCTATTACAGCTCCGAGCGTGAAGAATGGGAAGAGATCCCCAACTCTCTCGTCGACTGGCCCGCCACCGACAAATACGAAAAAGATCGTGCCGCTTCAGCTGCGGCGCCCGAAGCCGTCCAACTCGACAAAGAGCTCGAGCACGAAAATGAACTTGCCGAGGCCCAACTGCCCCAGGTCGCCCCTGGGCTCCGCATCCCCATGCGCGACGGAGTCTTCCTGCTCGACACCTTCCAGGGCGAACCGCAGCTGGTCGAAGTCCAGCAAAACGTCAGCGACGTCAACCGCGACACCAAAGGGAACATCTTGCGCGGCGCGATCAACCCGGTGGCCGGGATGAAAGCATCCATCGAACTCGATGGCGCACACGCCAAGCTCCAATCCCATGCTGCCATCCCTTCGTTGTATATGAACGTGGAAACCGACCCTGCCACGCCGCAACCGGAGCAGAGCCAAGAACCATCAGAGCGCTTCAGGATCCTCCGAGCCCAAGTGAAGGTCAATAAGCGCGTATTAGGCGACGTCAAGCGCCAGGTCACGGGAAAGGTCAGCCAGGAGCAGCATCTGGTCAAAACCACCACTACGCGCCTGCAAGGTGGATGGCTCAAGATCACCCCCACCGAGCCGCTAGTCCCGGGGGAATACGCCGTCGTAGAAATGATGGGAAAAGAAGGAATGAATCTTTACGTCTGGGATTTCGGCGTCAATCCCAAAGCTCCCGCCAATTTGAACCCGTGGAAGCCAGAGATCAAGTCGGCAACTGAGCCAGGTAAGGCTAAAGCTCAGTAGCGGGCGTTCAGTCCAAGTAAGAAGCTCAGCTACTCTTCCAGCATTCCCCGCTGCGCCACTCCAATGTTATCTCGGGTGGAATTCTTCACCATGTACATCATCCCGTCGGCCTGGCGGATGACGTCATGCGCTGTACGTGCATCATGCGGGAAGGTGGAAAGGCCAATCGACGCCCGAACATTGAGGTTTAGCCCCTCTTCCTTGCAGAAAACGCTGGCGCGCAGACCATCTCTCAAGCGCCGCGCGACCACGAGCGCCTGGTCCTTGCCGGTCTGCGGGAGCAGCACAACAAACTCATCGCCGCCATAGCGGAAGGCAAAGTCGATCAAGCGCAACTGCGCCTTGATCAGATATCCAATCTCAGCCAGCAGCTTGCTTCCGATCAGGTGCCCATACGTATCGTTCACCGCCTTGAAGTGATCCAGGTCGATGAACAATACGCTGAATTCATACCCGAAGCGGGACGATCGATAGACTTCGGTCTCCAGCGTCTTGTACAAATGGCGGGCGTTATAGAGCCCGGTGCAGTCATCGGTGATAGTGAGTTCCTGGATCTTCTCCACCCAACGCGCATTTTCGATCGCGATAGCCGCGTAATCGCAAAGCGCCTGCAGGAAGAACAGTTCCGGTTCTTTGAACCGCTCCATGTCCACGTTGACCAGCTGAATGACGCCCAGCACGCGCAACTTCGACCGCAGCGGGACACAAATCATCGACCGCGTTTCCCACTTGGTCGTATCGTCCACGCGACTGGCAAAGAATGGGTCGTTGCGCACATCCGGCACCACGCGCGCATCTCCATGCTTGGCAACCCAGCCAGCAATGCCCTCGCCCATCTTCAAGCGGACATTTTTCAACGCCTCAGCCTTGTCGCCGACCGCAATCGCAAAATAGAGATCGTCCTGCTTCTCGTCCACCATCAGCAACGACCACGTATCCGGACGGAAGTACTCCGCCATCTTGTCCATAATGGTTTGCAGGATCGAGTCCAGGTCCAGTGACGACGTGAGCGCCTTCGCCACGTCATGAAAGATCGTTAATTCCTGGCTCTGGCGGGTCAATTGAGTACCGGCCTCAGGCATGAAAATCCCGTTTGTTCTCCGTTGGATGGGTGACGTTCAAAAAATTATATGTGGCGCTTTCCTAAGCCAGCAATGAACGTTGGTAACGTACCAATAAAGCCAACGTCCACAAGTGCTTCCAGCTGCCGTCCCCTAATCCCTAACCCTACTCCCTATCCCCTGATCTTTGTTTCTCGCCGCCTGCGAATCTCAACTCAGAGTGTGTACCCACTGCCGAGTGCTGATGAGTTCTATAATCGATCCGAAATGAAGATTCTTTTATCACTGCTGCTGCTGATTCCCTTGGCAACAGCGCAGACCCCAGATCCTCATTCCGTTCCCGTGGTCGATGCCGGATTGGGCTCCTGCTCGGCCGATTTCACCATTACCGGCACCGATAACAAGCCCGTCTATTCCGCCAAAGTGAAAGTTCACATCGCCTACGGATTCGGCAGTTTCCATAAGCTCGATCTCGAAGTTGGGACGAACGTCGATGGCAAAGCCCGCTTCACCGGCCTGCCAGAACGCCTCAAGAAGGGACTCTTCTTCGAAGCCTCCGAAGGCGACCGCACCGGCAACGCGTTTGACGATCCCTCCAAGACCTGCAAAGCACAATTCCCAGTCACGCTCAGGAAATCCGTCCAGGAAACGCCATCACCGTAACTTAGGCACGCGGGCCAGAATGCAGCCACTTTGAAATTGCAAGATTGCGCTCTGCTACAATCCCGGCGTGAAAAGACGAACCCTTCTCAAGAGCCTTCCTGCGGCAGCGTTGCTCGCGCCATCACTTTGGAGCGAAGCACAAGACGCTGGGTCCCGGCCCGCCCAAGCTTCAACCGGCGTCTACGAGCTTCGCGTCTATCACACAGCTCCGGGGAAATTGCCAGACTTGTTGACGCGCTTCCGCGAACATACCATGAAGATTTTTGACCAGCACGGCATGAAGAGCATCGCCTACTGGGTTCCGACCGACGAACCGGAAAAGAGCAACACGCTCATCTACATCCTTTACCATCCCAGCCGCGAAGCAGCCGCCGCGAACTGGAAATCATTTCAGGACGATCCCAACTGGAAAAGCGTTAAGGAGAAATCCGAAGCGAACGGCAAGATCGTCGAAAAAGTCGATTCCACATATATGGCTCTGGCCGACTTTTCTCCCCCGCTTCGGTAACGGCGCCTTCGTCCCCGATCAATCAACCAAGCGGCTATGCTGCTTTGACGGTTACATCTGCCGTTTCGGCGTTTGCATGAGCAACGTCTTCCAATGCAATCGGCTCCAGCACCGATCGCCCCTCGTGCCCATGCACCCGTAGCAGATCGGAGACGGACGCAAATACCTCGGTGCTCGATACACCAGAAGTATTGGCGCCGCTGGTCCAGTGCAACACAGCCGCTCCGTCGTCGAACTCGGCAACCTGCGCCACTCGCCCACACCCGCTAGTGCCCGAGACATCTTCGTGGCGCCGCAAGTAGTAAGTCTTCATCCTGATGCGCTCCTGACCCCTTATCGCCGCCTCGAGCCTGAACCCGTGCGCACGGCCTTCGACGAACGGCGCATCGGGACCTCGTCCAATAGCACGTCTTCCGATTCGCCTTGCCGGGGCACACTCCTCAGCTTCCGCACCAACGCCAGACGCTTGTACGGGTCTTTCTCAAGCATGGCGTCGACATACAAATCCAGCCAGCTTTTGCCATCGTTGTTCATGTTTGCCGTTTCGGCGAGTGGCGCGCATGCGCCTACCGGCGCCTCCGAAACACCTCACGGACGGGCACACCCCAAGCCGCTACTTTGCTCCTTACCAATTAGGGATGCATTTTCCGGGGAAAAGTTGCGCCGAGCAAACCCGGCCCATTCAGGGATTTGCAGCCAGTGCACCCGCCGCACCGCCTCCAATCGTCCGCGTTCATTTGAAATTTGCAACCTCAACTCAGTGGTTACCCCGCCCTTGACCTCTTGGCTGTAGCCACTCGGCTCGGCTTGTCCTATGATGTTCCCATCCCGGCCGCGACGAACCCAATGGGCGAATTCGGAGAAAAGTTTCGCAAGGCCCGAGAGAAGAAAGAACTCTCGCTCGACGACGTTTCCAACGTCACCAAGATCAGCTCCCGCATGTTGCGGGCCATCGAGGAAGAACATTTCGACGATCTTCCTGGCGGGGTCTTCAATAAAGGCTTCATCCGCGCTTACGCCAAGCACCTCGGTCTCGATTCCGAAGAGGCGGTCACGGATTATCTGGCTTCGCTTCGCCAGGCTCAGATCGATGCCCAGGAAGTTTGGGATACCCAGCCGCCTGCGGCCGCTCGCCCGGGTAGCAACGGAAAGGCGCGATCAAAAGACGCACCCAAAGCCGCTGCGAAACCGGCGACCGACAAAGGCCCTGCTCCGGTTGAAATCGAAGAGCTTCCCGACCTGCAACTCCCCCGCGCGCAGGACGTCCGGCCCGCGCGACAAAAATTTCTTAACCAGAGTTCCAGCGGTACGCCGTGGCGAATCGTGCTGGCTGCCGCTCTTGTAGCAGGGTTGGGAATTGCGCTCTGGGTGCGCCATTCCAGTAGGACCCACGCGGCTAGCACTTCGAGCACAAGCGTACCCGCGACGGCGGTCGCTCAGGCGGCGATCCCGGCGGCTGCTTCCGCTCCAGTGACCGCAACCGCGCCGCCCGCCTCAGAGCCCGCGAGTTCAAGAGCGGCGGTGAGTCAAACAGCGCCGCAACCGGCGGCAAGTTCTGCCGCGCCGCCCCCTCCGCAGCCTTCGCCAGATCAGCGGAAGCCCGAGCCGAGTGACGTCACGGTGACGAACCTCGCGAAATCTACTCCCAAGCCGTCTCAGAAAACTGTCTTGGCGCTGACGCTAGTCATTCGCGCGACCGAGAACTCCTGGGTGTCCGCATCCGCCGACGGGCAATTGGTAACCGAGGAAACTCTGATTGCGCCGGCTCATACTTCTATTCGCGCGGCGCGTGAAATCAGCGTTCGGGTGGGCAATGCCGCCGGAGTTTCGTTTATCTTCAACGGCCAGGAGATCGCGACCGAAGGCGCCGAAGCTGAGGTGCGGAACTATACTTTCGATTCCAGCGGCATGCATATCTCTTCGCCAATTACAGCAGTGCCGTGACATAGAGTTGCCTTTTTAATCCTGCCCTGTCCCCACATCTGTCGTCCTCAGAATTTTCCCAGTTGATGGCTAGGTCACGCCCGCCCGATTCGCTTGTGCGGCGGGAACAGGCAGTCCTAAGGAGCGCACGATTTCGGCCAGGGCTCCGAGGAAGGCTTCGCTTCCTTTGTCGAGAGCGAGTTGGGATTTTTCCAGGAAGGCGCAAGCGCCATCCTGCCGCAGACGCTCGGCATTCTTGTTCGATAGACCGGTAAACACCACCACCGCGATGCCCGCTGTCGTGGGATCGCTTTTCAATCTTTTCAGCACTTCCGGGCCTGTCATCTTCGGCAGCAGCATATCGAGAAGAATGACGTCCGGCTTCTCGCGCTTGGCGCGTTCCAGCACGCTGGGTCCGTCCTCGGCGGTGCTCACCTGATAGCCGGCGCGCGCCAAAGCCCGTTCGGTTGCCATCCGCAGAAACTTGCTGTCATCGACCAGCAGGATCTTGGTCATCGCACAACTCTCCACGCCAACACGCCTGCGCGATTTTTTGGCGCTGGCGCACGGACTGTCTTTTTTCTTATCGGCAGAGTCGGCGTGAACTTAAGTGCGAGGGAGATTCAGAAAAGATACGATCGCCGCCGAGGTCGGGGAAATTGATCGTGCCTCGCGCGACCCCGGACGAGGCGTGCGGGGCTACACCGCGGCGGGGGTACACTTCAGCGCTTTTGTCTGCTGGCATTCGCAATGAGAGCTTGCATTGCCGTACGGCAGGCCTCGCGCAATTCGCCCTCATGTCCATCCGGAAGTGACTTGCTGAGCAGCAGCGTCGTCATGCCATGGAGCAGCGACCACAACTGGAGCGCGAGTTCGGTGTAATCGTCCGGCGTCCCTCCGAGTTCTTTGGCCGCCATCTGTTCGACCAGGCCGAAGTTTGGCCGGGATTCGCGAATGGGCAGTCGTTTCTTGCCGCCAGTCCTCCGATTCAGCAGAGCCGCGTACGAATAGAACAGTTCATAGTCATGCGGCATCTTGAGAGCGAAGTCTACGTAGGTTTGCGCCATTTCCTCCAGGCTCTGCCCCTGCTCAAAGTAGCCCCGGATACGGGCCACGATGCGTAGCAACAATCCGCGGATGAGATCTTCGCGGTTCTTGAAGCGCCGGTACACTGCGGGAGTATTGGTGCGGGCCGCTTTTGCGACCGCGCGCATGGTGAGAGCCTGCTCGCCCCCGCGGCGCCAGAGCACATCCGCCGCATGCAGAATGCGTCCTTCCAGTTCGGGGTCTGGTTGCCGGGGCATGTTTCCTCCTTGTCACCAGCAATGTTACACGGCAAACATTTCGTTTACAATGTAGACGTAACATTGTTACCATAGAACCGGCTAAAGAAGCAGCCCTCCTCCCGGGCGCGCTTTACAATTCGCGCGCCATTTATCAGCCCTCACGATCTGAGGTTTGCGCGGCAGCACTCCGCAGTAATCAGAATTCCTCATTATTTCGTTGACATTGTGAATATAACATCGTATAACCAATGCACTGGTTAGGCAGTTCCCCTGCAATATCTCCGCCTTACCGATTCAGGAGTGTAAGAGATGTCCTCGTTTTCGAATTCCACCGATGCGGTTCAGCAGATGAACTCCGAGTTGCAGCACGCGCAACTGGAGTTGCTGAGCGCGCACTGTGCCGTGCACCAGCTTCGGCTGCATTACTCTACGGATGAGCTGGCCCGTTTTGGCCACCGGGAGGTGGTTCGCAAATCCGCCGAGGCTGCCAGTGCTTTGCATGATTTCTATTCGCGTATCGAGAGCAGCAGTTCGCACTGTGAACCGCCGGCCAGTGTGCCGGAGCCCACGCCGGAACAACTGGGCCAGGCCGTCGAATGGCTTGCTTCCTACTTACAGCAGCAGCGCGATTTGCACTTCCCGGTATGCAGCGCGCTTACGCCGCAGCATAAGTCCATGCTGCGCCCGCATTTTTCTTATCTGCTGCTGGAGAAGACTCGTGTGCTGGAGTTGCACGGTGCGCGGCTCTCTCCCCCGGAATTCTTCGCGCAAATCCGTGCGGCCGGCTTCGAACCGCCGGCGATCAGCCATATGGACTCGGTCACCTTTGGAGACGTGATTGTCTTCAATCAGCATTTGACGTTGCGCGCGTTATTTCACGCGCTGGTGCACTCCGCGCAAATACAGATTCTGGGATTGCGCCGTTACGCCGAGTTGTGGGTGCAGAGCTTCGCTAAAACGAGAACGCACTTCACGGTGCCTCTGGAGATCCACGCGTTTACGCTCTCTTCCAAGTTCCTCAGCCCGCTGACCGAAAAGTTTTCCGTGGAAGAACAGATTTTGCGCTGGAAAGACGAGGGACGCTACTAGCTCGCGAGATCTTAAGCCAGGCGAAATTGCCCTCCCAGCTTGAGTTGCCCTCCCCATCGCGGCAACGCGTAGGGACAATCCTTCGGGATTGTCCCTACGCGATAAAGCAGCGCGGCGCGCATCAGCCTCATCTAAAATCGAAGCAGGCGGATTTCATGGCTGACGACTCCATTACCATTTCTCCCGGGCCTCAATTCAAGACTGCGATGCTGTTGGCCATCGCTGCCGACGTGCTGCAACTCGCCGTGTTTCCCCTGTTCGTCGAGGGTGCGCTGTCGCCCGCTGACGATATTCTTGACCTGGGCATGGCTGCCCTGCTGACCAATCTTCTCGGATGGCATTGGGAGTTCCTCCCGACGTTCTTCGCCAAACTCGTTCCAGGAGTGGACCTCGTTCCTTTCTGGACGATTGCCGTGGTGAATGTCTGGCGCAAGGCCAAGCGCGATGCGGTTGCCATCGACCAGCACATGGGCGAACTGCCTCCAGCGCAACTGCCGCAGAAGTGAGCGCGTAAAAAAGCCCCACGCCTTGCGATCCGCAAAACGTGGGGCGACCCGGGTGCTGCTCATCATGTTGCTGTTATGCCGCTCGTCGCCGCCGTCCTTGTCTCGGCATACCCGCATCCCAATCGGTGGTGGCGATCACACCCAGTTCGTTGGCCGCTTGCGTGTAGAAGTACTTCGCCTCCGGCTCTCCGGCGAATCCGTGCATGATTGGTCCTAGCCCGGCCATCGTCATCTGCACCGCATCCATCGTGCCGTGCATTTTGAAATCGATTGGCTTCTTGCCATCGCCGTCGTAGTCGGTCAGCATGGAAACTCCGGCGACCATCGATCCGTTTACAAATGCCGCTGCCGCCGCACGGCCTTTGCCGCGGACGGCAAACCATACACCCAGGCCCAGGAAATACGTGGTCACCGCCACATCGAGCCAGGCGTGAACCCGGGGGGAGATCAGTTTCGGAGCGCCGCGGAACGCGTCGGGAATCGTGGTCTCATCAATGTCCATGTCGTCGATCCGGGATTGCACCTGCCGCCCGATTTCTTTTACGTTGCCAGCAACCCGCGAGCCCATGTCGCTGACCCGGTCGGCGGCCTCGCGGGCATAGTCCGCTGCTTGATTTAAAGTGCTGTTCGCTTCTTGATTTTTTGTGTTCGCCATAAGAGTTATCCACCTTAGGTCCGTGATAACAATCGCTGCCTATCGCTGTCGATAGGGCGAAGAATGTAAGGGCATGCCCCAGCCAGGGAGTGCAACCTTAGGGCGGTGGCCCCTGACAGCTGAGGAAAGCCGCTCTCGTCGGGCCAACAGCCGCAACGAATCGGGCGTTAAATATCACAACTCACCTGTAACAATTTGCTCCGATCTGCATTTGTTCTTGCGCGGGGTCAACCCTCGCACGATTTAGAATAGGAAACAGGATGCCGATCTACGAATATCAATGCCGCCAATGCGGCCATGGCTTTGAAATGCTGCGGCGTATGAAGGATGCCGATGCGGATGTGGAATGCCCGAAGTGCCGGTCGACCGACATTGAGCGGGAATTTTCTACCTTTGCCGCGGGGGGATGCGGCGGATCCGGTTCGCGGGGCTTTACCTGAGCGCGCTAGAGGCGACCGGTCTGGTCGTCATAAACAGCCTCATAACGGGACTCACCTGCTGGACTCGCAGCGCAAATCATTCACCACAGGGGACACAGAGGTACACAGGGTTCGCTGCTTTCGTTTTTCTAAACCGGTCCCTGGCGGCGGCGCAACTGCACCGCGGCGAACAGGAAGAGCGCGGTGAGGACCAAGCCGATCCAGAGCCCGGGGCTGCTCAGGGTCCGGGACTGTCGGCGATCATCGCGAGCATGCTTGTCGCTTTGCCGGAAGTCGCTGAGCCGCCTATACCGAAGCGATCGCCGATCAGATCACCAAAATGCGAGGTGTTGAACAGAATTTTCTCTAGCACACCTATTGCTAGAGGTGGCAAGACCGCCCACAGGAACGTCCCGCGGCGCGCCCAGGCTGAGACCAATAAGAACCAGCCATAGAATGGCGCGTAGTAGAGCCCGTGTCCCACGACGAGATGGTTCAGCAGCGCGATCCATGTCATGCCCAGGCTTAGGTGCGAGAGCATAGCCAGACTGTGACCACCGACCAGCAGGATCGCAGCACTGAGCAGCAGCATGCAGAGCTGCAGAGCGAACGTAATCAGGAATGTGAGGAGGGGCAGCACGAGGAGCGGGATGGTCGCCTTCGAGAGCACGGTCATTGAATCTGATACTGGCAGCGACTTCCAAAAAAGGATGCTGCGGTCGCGCCTTTCGCCATGCAGCGCATCAAGACAATAGAAAATTGCAACGACCAGCGTGGTCGCCATCAGGGCCATTGCCGCAATGCCGAACGTCTGGGCAAGTATTTCGCCCCGCTCCATCGGTGTCATGCCCGGAGTTGCCCGGATTTTGACGGGCAAATGGATCGCGCTCACGAAAAAGCCCAGGAGGATGACTCCAGCCACGGCCAGCGGCGCAATGTAAATGGAACGGCTCTCCCAGGCTTCGCGTTTGACCGACCAGTAGAAACGACGCGCGACTGAGATCTCGTTGTAGCTGCCTGCGCCGGATGCCAGCGCCGTTTGAGGTATCGCATTGGATTGAGTGCTCATCATGCTGCTCCTTGCGCCTGACCTGCCTGTTTTCCGATTACCGCAACAAATAGGTCTGCAATACTTGGACTGCGCACTTCTCCGAGCGCGCTCAATCTGTCCCGACTGATTCCGTCGAATAGCAGGATGTTCCGGCCCAAGCCTTGCCGCTCCTGTAGCGGCTTGAGCGCGCGTGCCGCGTCCAGTTGCTCGGGACGCACTATCACCTCCAGGTAGCGGCCCTCGAACTCTTCCATGCTGCACTGGAGGACGATGCGGCCGCGATCCATGAACATGAGATCGGTGAGCACGTGCTCGATTTCTTCCACCTGATGCGTAGTGACAATGATCGTGCGGCTGCGGTCGAAGTAGTCGTTCAGCAGCGAATCGTAGAACTGCTTGCGGTAGAGGATGTCGAGGCCAAGTGTGGGCTCATCCAGCACCAGCAGTCGGGCATCGATGGCGAGGATGAGGGCGAGATGCAGTTGCGCAACCATGCCCTTGGATAATTCCCGCACTTTGCTGGTCTGGTGAATCGTGGTCTTGGCGAGGAAGCCTTCCGCTTTCGCGCGATCGAATCGCGGATGCACGCCCGCAACGTAGTCCAGCGCCTGCCAGACCCGTATCCAGCGCGGCAGCACGGCGACATCGGCGATGAAGGAAACATCGCGCATCAGGCGGTCCCGCTCTCGCCACGGATCCCTCCCCAGAACGTGCAGTTCCCCGTCATAGGGAGTGAGCCCCAGAATGGCGTTCAGGGCGGTGGTCTTGCCGGCGCCGTTCGGGCCAATAATTCCTAGAATGCGACCTTCCTCGACCCGCATGTCGATGCCGTCCAGCGCCACCGTTTTCCCGAACGCCTTGCGCAGCCCGCGCGCTTCTATGCATGCCATCGTTTCAGCGCTCCTCTTTCCCCGACTTCGATCCGCGCCGCTTCCCCGCACCGTTGAGCAGGTCCTCCGGCGTCAGGCCCAGGCGTTGAATGTTGGCCTGAATCTGCGGCCATTCTTCCGCCAGGAACTTCTGCCGTTCGCCCTGCAGCAACAGATGGCGCGCGCCCGTCTTGACGAACATTCCCAAGCCTCGCCTGCTCTCGACAAAATCTTCGTCGACGAGTTGTTGATAGCCCTTCAGAACCGTGAGCGGGTTGACGCGATATTCGGCTGCCACGTTGCGCACCGAGGGCAGCGGATCGCCTTCCTTGAGCACGCCCTCCAGAATCATCGCGACCACGCGATCGCGAAGCTGGCGGTAAATCGGCTGTTTGTCGTTCCACTCACGGTCCATCCTGATGTCTCGATTGCCCTTGCGAAGGATACATCCTATCTCGCGCGTTGCAGATCGAAGTGCGCGTGTATCGGCTTATCGCCCGGCGTCATGTAAGTCCAGTCCTCGAGGTGGTGATCGGCGTCAATCAGCGTGAATACTGCGTGATTCATGTGGCCAAACTTATTGCTGCCGGAAATGTCTATAAATTCGAACTCTACCTTCTTCCCATCCGGCGAGACTTTGCCTGCCATGCGCGGGCGGTTTCCCGCATCGCAATAGTGCGTCAGCAGCAACTGGTCGTTGTCCCGGTACATCATGGTGACCGGGTGGTCGTATTTTGTGGGATCGTCGGGATCTGTCGCACCCTTCATCTCATGCACCAAGGCGTTGCCCCGCGACGTTACTCGCAACGAAACCTCCATATTTGCGTTTCCCATTTCGTGCTGCGGTGGATCTACGGTCACCGGGCCTAGCCACTTGCCGGCGAGGGTTTTCATGGTGTCAAAAGATTTGTCCGCTTCGGAGGGCGCGGGCGGCTTGGCCTCCGACTGAGCAAATGCCAACGAACTTAGGAACAGCAGAGCGATTCCGAGCTTTGATTTCATACCAATTCTCCTTCGATTGAATCGGGCGGCAGGACTGATTCCCGACTGCAGCATTACTGTTATACTTAACTATAACAGTGCATTTAAGTCAAGAGGTTTTTACGGTCATTGCTAAATTTTTGCCGCGCTGTAGATAAGTCGAATACAACCGCAGGTAAAAGGCTTTCCCAGATTAGCGGTGACTCTGAGGTTCGTGGTTCCCACGTCTCGCAAGAGAGTCAAGACGTGGAGCACCCCCCTGAAGTACGGATAGCGTTCTGAGAGTGTGCGGCGAGTCACCCTCGGCGCGATGCACTTGTGATACAAAATTCAGTGGCTTTGACACTGGTGTCCGACACGGATTTTCCTCTCTTCCGGGGCTTTGCGGGGACCGCATGTTAAGGGCGTTCTTCGTCCATCTTTCTGAAAATCGTTCCCTGCGGAAATTTGCTGAAAGCTCTTCCATTGGACGCCGCGTCTCCGGCCGTTTCGTCGCGGGCACTGAAATCGCGGATGCCGTTCGCGTAACCCAGGCCGTCAACCGCTCGGGCATGAACGTCAGCATTGACAATCTGGGAGAGAACGTCACGAACCCGGACGAAGCCCGGCACAGCGCACAGCTTTACCACGAAATTCTGGATGCGATTGTGGCGCATCAACTGAACGCAAACATCAGCCTGAAGCTGACGCATATGGGACTGGACGTGGATGAAGGCATGGCGCGGGATCTGGTCAGCGGTCTGGTGGCAAAGGCCGCGTCGATGAACCCGTCTGGATTCGTACGCGTGGACATGGAAGGGTCTCCTTACACGCAGCGCACGCTGGATTTTGTTCGCGAACTGCATCGCCGGCCCGGTCACGGAAACAAAGTTGGCACTGTGATCCAGTCTTATCTGAAACGCTCCGAAAAAGATGTAGAGGATCTGCTGGCAGAAAAGATCCGCATTCGCCTGTGCAAGGGAGCGTATAAGGAGCCGCCCAGCATCGCCTACGAGAGCAAGGCTGACGTGGACGCGAACTACATCAAGGTGATGAAGATGCTGCTGAAGAGCAACACGTATCACGGCCTGGCGACACACGACGAAAACATCATCCGGCAGGCGCAGGCGTTCGCCACGCGGGAGAAGATTGCTCGCGATTCTTTCGAGTTCCAGATGTTGCACGGGATTCGCCGCGATCTGCAGCAGCAGCTGGTCAAAGACGGCTGGCGCATGCGCGTGTATATCCCCTTTGGAACGGAATGGTATCCATATTTCATGCGGCGGCTGGGCGAGCGCCCGGCGAACGTGTTCTTCATCGCCCGTAATCTTATGCGCTCGTAGATTTCACGATCACGCTGGTTCTAAGGCGAAGGTGCCATGCTCTGGCACGTCCGGGCCAATCCCAGGGGGTCGGATGATTGCTAGCATCGGGCTATGCATTACACCGCTCCCGCCGAACTGGTTGAAACGTTCTCGCTATTCGTATCCGGTGATTTGCCAGACGAACAAATCGATCTGGTACGAGGCGCGCTAACCATCGCTCGCACCGACTATCCGCACCTGGAGATTGAGGAATACGCGGCACGGATCGACAGAATGGCGGCACGCGCAGCTTCTCTGTCTCCGGGGTCGGACACGCAGAGTCTGATGGCTGCCGTGAACAAAGTTGTGTTCGAGCAGGCGAATCTCAAGGGCAATCGGGAAGATTATTACGATCCGCGCAATTCGTTTCTGAACGATGTGCTCGATCGCGGCCTGGGAATTCCCATCACGCTCTCGATCATTTATATGGAAGTCGCGAATCGGGTTGGCCTGCCCTTGTCAGGGGTCGGGATGCCGGGCCACTTTTTGCTGAAGCATTATGGCGAAGACGGGCAGGAGAGGCTGATCGACTGCTTCAACCGTGGCGACATCGTGAGCCGGCAGGATTGCCAGATGCGCCTGGACGAAATCTATTCGGGCGAGATGAAGTTGCGTCCTGAGTTTCTACATACCATCAGCCGGCGCCAGATTCTCACGCGCATGCTCAATAATCTGAAGACGGTGTACCTTTCCACGCGCAATTTCCGCAAAGCGCTGCCTCTCGCCGATCTGGTTCTCGTGATCTACCCGCGCTCCGCCGAAGATTTGAAGCAACGCGCGCTGCTGCGTTACAGCATGGGATTGCAGACTTTGGCTGGGGAGGACCTGGAACAATATCTGAAGATGTCGCCGAATGCTTCCGACGCGGAGGAGATCAAGCAAATGTCGCTGTCGATTCGGCGGATGATGGCTTTAAGGAATTAGCGCACTACTCCTGCGATCCGCCTTCGCCGCCTGGCGGAGACAACGGTAAACGCGCTGCGTCGCGCATCAAGTCGCGCTCCTGATCCGAGAACATTCCCTTATAGCGGTCGGAATTAATGACCTGCTCGCGCTGATCGGGGGTCATGCCGCGGAGGTCTTCTATCGCTGTCGTGACCACCTGCTTGCGATCTGGAGGTAGGGCGCGCAATTGGCCGAAGAGTTGTCGTGCCTCCTGCTTCTGGGCGGGAGTGAGGTGCTCCCATGTCTCCATGCGATTCAGAACGCGCAGTTGCTGCTGCGGAGAGAGGGTGGAGAAATGCTGCAGGCGCTCGCGCAACCTTTGCTGCCGCTCGGCAGGCAAGCGGCGGAATTCGGGATCATTCTGCAGCGCGCTGTCCTGCTCATCGGGCGGGAGATCCGCGTAGCGCCGCAGCCAATCCCCCGCGTGACCGCGCGGCTGCGCAGGATTCGGCTGCGGACGGGATACCTCAGCGTGCGGTGTGGGAGGCGGCGGGGCTTGATGCTTTTGCGCGAAAGATGCAGCGGGGATCGCAAGCGCAAGGGTCAAACCCGCGATCCCCAGATACACCGATTTGTAATTTCCCCGTTTCATTGCTGCACGCGTCGGTGAGGTCTTGCAACTGACCAACAAGAGTTACGGGTTGGCCGTCACATCTTGCTGCAAGTCCATGTCGTCCAGCAAGTCGAAGTTGGCATACAGGTCGTGATTGTCGTCCAGAGTCTGCAGATCACCGACAGCGCTGCCCGGGTCTGCGTTTTGGGCCAGCATAGGCTGCGAGTTGTGAATGCGGGGACCCTGGCTGAAGAACAATCCCACTCCGATTCCGATGATGACGGTCAGGGCGGCCGCAATGACCGGTTGACGGAACCACCGCAGCGCCCAACCCGCCTGCGTTTTCGCCATTTCCTCGCGCAGGCGAGCTTGCAGGCGCACGTCAAAATACGGCGATGGTTCCGGAACCTGCCACTCGTCGAGCAGCGTCATGGTTTCCTGCATCGCCTTGAATTGCTCAGCACAGCTCGTGCAACTGGCCAGATGACTGCTTTCTGCCGCTGTGGCTTCGCTGAGACCAGCTGCCACATCCGGCATGCGTTCACGAAGTTGTTCGCATTTCATACCGCTTACCCTCAACTCTCTTCGCCAATGCCGCTTCCAAAAGTGACGCTATACAAATTCTTTTAACTGTTCCCGCAACGTCTCATATGCCCGGAAGAGCAGCGACTTGGTAGCCGACTCGCTCTTCTTTAGAACTTCGGAAATCTGCTTGTAATCCATCTGCTGGTACTTGTGCATGATGACGGCCAGCCTCTGCTGTTCGGGCAGGGCCTCGACCTTCTGCCGGATGGCCATCATACGCTCCCGCCGCACGATCGCTTGTTCGGCATTCAAGCTCGAATCTGGAACCTCGAGCGTGGTGCCCGTATCCTCATCCGGCTCGTCTAAACTCACCTGGACTTCGGGGCGTTCATGACGCGTATCGCGCGCATGGTTGACTGCCAGGTTGGTGGCGATCCGGTACAGCCAGGTCGTAAACTTCGCGGTGGCCTCGTAGCTCTCGCGCGAGCGATACACTCGCAGGAAAACTTCCTGCGCCAGGTCCTCGGCCGCTGCCGCATTGCGTGCCATGCGATACATGAAGCTGACCATCGGCCGCCGGTACTTTTGTACCAGGTACTCAAAAGCCGACTGATCCCCGGTCTTAACCCGAAGCATGATGTCCGCATCGGAGACAGAGCTATCCGCCAGCATCGGCGAGAAGACTCCCGGGGCCGGCGAAGCGCTCGCGCCCATCAGCATGCCTCGATGAAGTGCGGCAGTGCTCACATCTGTTTCAACCCCGTCAGGGGACGAAAGTTGCGCCGGATCTGGATCCTCTGGGTCCCATGGAAGTGCTTTCTTTTGAGTAGATTGGGTTGGCTCTGTTCGGCTTGGATTCGAATGCCATGCGAGAGTAGCTGGGACCCTGGCTTATTGGGTGCCAATAGGCTATCACGCAGGCACGCTGCGAAAAAACCAGAAGTCCCCGGCAAAACCGCGCCCATTTTACGCCATCGTAGAAGGGCACGATGCCTTCTCATAGCAGCGACGTCCGCGTATCGACCTGGTCCGAACTCCAGTTCAGGCTTTATGAGGATTCCTGGCAGCCCAGCCTGAAAAGGTTCCGGTCTCCCTTTGCGTTCCGAGGACTGTCCAATACCGCCTACGTACCCGAAAGCACGTTGACGCGGATGGGTGGCGAATATGGCCGGAGGGAGCAGTCGCTGTTGCGGAATTTCCGAAAATACGCGCACCGCAATGCCACGCCGCGGGATTCTCTCTGGAACTGGATCGCGCTGGCTCAGCACCACGGGCTTCCGACAAGGCTGCTGGACTGGAGTTTCTCCCCGTATGTTGCCCTGCACTTCGCTACTGTCAACCGGGCCGAATGGAATCGGGACGCGATGGTCTGGTGCGTGGACTGCGTGAAGATCAAGAACTACTTGCCCAGGAAACTCCAGCAGTTGCTGAAGCGGGAAGATTCCGACGTGTTGACGGTCGAGATGCTGGATGAAGTGGCGCCCACGCTGGCCGCACTGGACGGGTTATCCAAGAAGCCGTTCCTGGCATTTTTTGAGCCGCCGTCTCTGGATGATCGCATCATGAATCAGGCGGCGCTGCTGTCGGTGAGTTCGCGCGCCGATCTGAGCGTCAGCCGCTGGCTGTATGAGCATCAGCAACTATTTCATCGCATCGTGATCCCGGCGAAGCTCAAGCAGGAAATTCGAGACAAGCTGGACCAGGCCAATATCAACGAGCGAATTCTGTTTCCAGGGCTGGACGGATTGAGCCTGTGGCTGACTCGCTACTACAGTCCGACGGGCGCACCGCGGCTAGTCTCCAGAGATTTTCGGCAGGCCGCGAATGCGGGATTCAGTTCAGAGGTGCAATCGATAACGGAATCCGAATCGGAAGCATCGCAACCCAGAAGACAACGGCGAGCAAACAACCGCCGCAGCGCGTGATAGCGAGCAATGAGCGGTGAGCAGTGTGCAATGAGCAATGAGCCGTGGGGCAATGTTCGCTGAGCAAACCTCTCCGCCAGTTGGGGGACCTACACTTGAGAACTGGTGTGTTAACATGGCTTTACCGCGAAACGTGGGCGCTTAACTCAGCGGTAGAGTGCCATCCTCACACGGTGGAAGTCATAGGTTCGAATCCTATAGCGCCCACCATTAACTGCCAGGAAACACGGACATTAGCTGTTGCACGCATGTTCAAAATGTCCAGCCGGGTTGCTTTGCCTCCTAAGGCGTCACCATCTGCAGCCATTGGGCTGAGGGCACCGACTTGGAGCTGTTTTTGTTAGTAAACGGCTCAGTCGCATGCTAAAGTAAATTTCGATCGGCTAGCTCTTCCCCTTCTAGGCATTACTCCCCCAGGCGCAATCAGACCGACTCGCAAAGGATATCTATGACACCCGTGTCCCGTGTGCTGGGTTTTCTCGTGCTTTTGTGCTTTTCAGGCGCTACCGTGAGCCAAGCATGGCCGCAGTCGATTACTACCTATCACTACGACAATAATCGAACGGGCTGGAACTCGAACGAGCCAAATCTCACTCCAACGAACGTAGGGAGTTCATATTTTGGCCTGCTCCGAACGGTACCGCTGGATGATCAGGTGGATAGTCAGCCGCTCTACATGCCGGCGATAAATATCACCAGCGGGCAGTTCCAGGGAACGCACGACGTGGTGTACGTGGCCACTGAGAACAACACGGTGTATGCAATTGATGCGGAGAGCGGGGTGGTGCTGTTAAACGCGAACTTCGGAACGCCGGTTCACCAGCCGCTTGGCTGTGACAACAATGCGCCGAACGTTGGAATCACGTCCACGCCGGTAATCGACCCGGTGTCGAACACTTTGTACGTGATGGTGTACACGCAGCAAAGCGCGGGGCCGGCTTATCTGCTTCATGCCCTGGATCTGGGGAGCCTGGCGGATAAGGTTGCGCCCAGGCTGGTGACAGCTTCCCAGACCCTGACGGATAACTCCACATTTAATTTCAATGCCAAGTATCAGCGGCAGCGTCCCGCGTTGTTGTTAGCCAATTCCAATGTGTACGCAGCTTTCGGCAGTTTCTGCGACTACTCACCAAGCCTTTCACGCGGGTGGCTGTTGGGATGGCAGGCCGGAACGTTGACGCCGCTCGCCGCCAACCACGTTTTCAATACCCAGGCAACCTCGCCGAAGAACTATTTCCTGTCATCGATATGGATGTCGGGTTTCGGGCCATCGAGCGACGATTTAGGAAACATTCTGGTGGTAACAGGAAATTCTGATCCATCGGGGACCACGTACGATGGCGCAACCAGCATTCAGGAAAGTGTGGTTAAAGTTTCGCCGGACTTGTCGACGGTGCTAGACGTATTCACTCCCTCGAATTGGGGCACTTTGGACCAGACCGATGGCGACTTCGGCTCCGGAGGGGTGCTCGTCCTGCCCGATCAGCCGGGTTCGTACCCGCATCTCGCCGTGGCTGCCGGCAAGGCGGCAACGATGTTCTTCATGAATGAAGACAACCTGGGGAGATACTCCAGCACGACGAATAATGTGCTGGGGGCATATCCGGTCGGTGCCTGCTGGTGCGGGCCCTCCTATTTTGTGGATCCCGTGGATTCGCTTCCGCGAGTAGTAAGCAGCGGTGGAAGGTTAGTGAAGGTATGGAGACTTAAGTCATCGCCAAGCCCGTCGCTGAGTCTGGCAGCCTCTTCGGTTTCGATTGGCGGTGGACAAGACCTGGGATTTTTCACGAGCGTTTCTTCGAATGGCAGTAGCAATCCGATCATCTGGGCATTATCGCGGCCTACGACCACCGACCTCTCCATTTATCTTTACGCGTTCAATCCTGACTCGGGTACGACGATGAAGACTCTCTTCAGAGGAGCGGCTGGCACGTGGCCGAATTTAGGGGGTAACGCCAATCTTGTGCCAGTCGTGGCGAAAGGGCAAGTGTTAGTGGCCAGTCACAATCAGCTGGAAATTTTCGGCTTCACTGCCGCCGTGACCACTACCACACTGGCATCCAGCCCGAATCCATCACCCTATGGCGGGCGAGTGAGCATTACCGCGACGGTGCAATCCACTACGACAGGAACGCCGACGGGAACGGTGACATTTCAAGAGGGCGCGACGACACTGGGCACGGCGACAATGAGCAGCGGGAAGGCAACCTTCACGATTTCAACGCTAAGCCTGGGAACTCACTCCATCACGGCGGTGTATAGCGGCGATGCGAACTTCGTCACCAGCGGCTCGCCGGCGTTGGTGCAAACTGTCATCCAATCCGCCACTAGCACGACGGTAACTTCGGCACCAAATCCCTCGCAGTTCAATCAGAGCGTTGTGCTCAGTGCGAACGTGAGCTCCGCCACCGGCGCGATACCTACGGGAAAAGTTTTGTTCAAGGATGGCACCAGCACTCTTGGAACGGTGGTTCTCACCTCGGGGGCCGCCACGCTATCGGTCTCGAACCTAGCCGTCCGCCAGCACTCGATCACGGCGGTCTACAATGGAAGCCCAAACTTTACGACCAGCACGTCTGCGCCGGTAACTCAAACCGTCAACAAGGCGACGACGACCACGACGCTTGCATCAACTCCGAATCCATCCACTGCAGGATCGGCGGTGACGTTCACCGCCACGGTGTTGGGTGCGTACGGCGGGAATGCTCTCGCCAACGTGATATTGAAGGATGGAACCACTACCATCGGAACATCCCCAGTGAGCGCGACGACGCATCAAGCTACCTTTGTCATCTCCACACTGGGAGTTGGGGCGCACAACCTCACGGCCACATTTATCGGAGGCGGGAACTTCTCCCCCAGCAGCTCAGCAGTTCTCCAGCAGGTCGTGCAGTAGCGCCGGCAGGGTGATGCGTAAAAAAATCGCTTGAGTGCCGAGCGCAATCGTGCCGCCCCGGCAGCGTTCGGCTTCGCGGGAGGCTTGGTGCGCCGCTTAACCACGATGAATTCATCGTGCGAGCACCGGCCTGCGAGATTAAATCTGCAGTACATCTCCGGGTCGAGCGACCATCTCGTACAGCACCGGATTCACGAAGAAGCCAATGAACAGTCGCGAGATCAGTCCCGCCACGATCACGATGGCGAATGGCTTTTGCGTGTCCGATCCGATGCCGGTGGATAGCGCCGCCGGGAGCAACCCGAGGCAGGCGACCAGCGCTGTCATCATGATGGGCCGCAGCCGCAGCAGGGACGCTTCCCGGGTGGCTGTGCGAATGTCCATGCCTTCCTGGCGCAGCTTGTTGATGTAGGAGACGAGAATGACGGCGGTTTCGACCGAAACGCCCAGCAGCGCAAGCAAGGCCCAAGACGGAAGACACGCTGAACGGAGTATGCGTGAGCTTCAGCGCGAGCAGGGCGCCGACTGGCTCGGTCATGATCACGCCCAGGGCGATCGTCAGCGGGAATTTGAAGTTGCCATAGAGCGCGAACAGGATCATGAAGATCAGGCCGACTGCTAGCGGGCCGATGAAATACATCTGCGACTTGGCCTCGAGAAACTGGCTGTATTCCCCGCCCCAATCCATCCAGTAGCCTTGCGGCAGCCTGACGGCTTTGTTGACCGCAGCCTGTCCGTCGTGCACGGCGCGCTCGAGGTCGCGTCCTTCGATGCTGTATTGCACTCCGATATAGCGCGAGTTGTTTTCGCGATAAATGAATGACGCGCCGTTGCCCTGGCGAATGTCCGCCAGCTGGCTTAGCGGAATCTGCTGGCCGTCGGGCGTGCCCACCAGCAGATTGCCGATTTCGCTGCGCGCTGCTGCGGAATTGCGGCTGCATGCGCACGACGAGATCGAAGAGCTTCTCGCCTTGAATGACCTGGGTGGCCGCCTGTCCGCCGACGGCGGCTGAGATCACAGCTTCGACGTCGGCGACGTTGATTCCGTAGCGCGCGATCTTGTCGCGATCGACATCGATCAGCAGGCTGGGCTGGCCCAGTTCGCGCACCACCGTCAGCTCTGTGAAGCCCGGGACTTGTGCCAGAGTGTTCTTGATCTGAATGGCTTTGTCCTGAAGTACGTTCAGATCTTCGCCGTAAATTTTCACCGCGAGCGAACTTTTCAGTCCGGTCAGCGCTTCATCCACGGCATCTTCGGCGGGCTGCGTGTAGTTGAAGATGATGCCGGGGAAGGCGGTCAGGCGCTTGTTGATCGCTTCGGTCAGTTCATTCTTGTCGCTGATATCGCCGTGCCAGGCTTTGTCCTTGTAAGGTTTGAGTCCGACGTAGAACTCACAATTGAAGAAGCCGGTCGGATCGGTGCCGTCATCGGGGCGGCCCAGCTCCGAGCCGACCACCGTGACTTGCGGATAGGACATCAGGATGTCGCGAACCTGCGGCGCGATCTTGCTGGCTTCTTCGAACGAGATGGTGTACGGCATGGTGGCGCGCACCCAGAGCGCGCCTTCGTCGAGATGCGGCATGAATTCGCCGCCGATGAACGGGACCAGCAGGAGCGTCGCGCCAAAGATCAGGGCGGCAATCACCAGAGTCGCTTGCGGCTGGTCCAGCGCCCAGTCGAGGTACACCGCGTATTTGCCGCTTCATCCATTCAAAGGCCCGGTTGGGCTTCTCGCGCACGCCGCCTTTGAACCAGTAGGACGCCAGCACCGGAACCAGCGTCAGCGTCAGGATCAGCGCGCCGATCAGAGCGAACGACATGGTCTCGGCCATGGGATGAAACAGTTTCCCGGCCGGCCCGGTCAAGCGCGTAGATGGGCAGATAGCCGGCGAGGATGACCGCGACGGAGTAGAAGATGGGGCGGTCGACGTCTTTCGCCGCGGTCAGGATCACATCGTTGAGCTTGTATTCCTGCCCTTCGCGCAGCGCCAGTTCGCGATAGATGTTCTCCACCATGACGACGGTGCCGTCGATGACGATGCCGAAATCGATGGCGCCGATGGACAGCAGGTTCGCGGCAACGTCGTGGGCATGCAGGACGATGAAGGCAAACAGCAGCGACAGCGGAATGGTGAGCGCGACGATGATTGCGGCGCGGATGCTGACCAGAAAAAAGATCAGCACGATCAGGACCAGCACCATTCCGCGCAGCAGGTTGGCTTCGACCGTGTCCGTGGTGAGCTGCACCAGTTCGCTGCGGTCGTAAAAAGGATGGATTTTCACGTCGGGCGGCAGAATCTGGCGGTTGAGTTCTTCCGTCTTCGCCTCGACGCCTTTCAGCACGTTTTGCGTCTGTTCGCCGCGCAGCATCAGGATGACGCCTTCCACGGCGTCATCGTTTTTCTGGAAACCGAATTGCCCCAGGCGCGGAGCGTGCCCGATGGTGACTTCGCCGATGTCGCGCACGCGGACGGGAACGCCTTTGTTGGCGCCTACGACGATGTTGCCGATGTCATCGGTATTCCTGACCAGACCGATGCCGCGCACGTAGTAGAACTGTCCGCCTTGCGAATAGAAACCGCCGCCGGCATTGGAGTTGTTGGCGGACAGAGCGCTGCGTGACCTGCGGCAACGTTCAGGTGATAGGCGTAAAGTCGCGCGGGATCGAGCAGGACCTGGTACTGCATGACCGTTCCGCCCAAGCCTGAGTCGTCGGCCACGCCGTGCACCGAGCGATAAGCGCGCTCAATGACCCAGTCCTCGAGGGTCTTCAACTCCTGCGGGCTGCGATCGGGACTTTCAATTACGTAGCGATAGACCAGTCCACTGGGGCTGAATAGCGGCGCCAGACTGGGTGTGACTCCAGTGGGAAGAGTGGCCTGCGCCATGCGCTCGAAGACGATTTGGCGGGCGAAGTAGTCGTCGGTGTCTTCCTCGAAAGTCAGCCGGATGTCCGAAAGGCCGTATAGGGAAATGGAACGCATGACTGCCATGTGAGGCGTCGCCGTTCATCTCCAGTTCCAAGGGCAGAGTGACGAGGCGCTCGACTTCTTCGGCGGCGTGGCCGGGCCACTGGGTGATGATTTCTACCTGAGGCGGAGAAAGGTCGGGGTAAGCGTCCACCGGCATCTTTTGAAACGAGATGATGCCTCCGACGGTGATAAACCCTGTCAGCACCAGCACGAGGAAGCGTTGCCGCAATGCTGCTTGGACGATTCGATGGATCATTCAGAGGCCGTAAGGATCACTTACTCCGACTCAGTCCAGTGTGATTCAACGCTGCAGAGAATTTGCAAACTGCAAGAACAGGCTGCCCTCGCCAACGACCTGGTCGCCAGGCTTGATGCCGCTGGTCACTTGCGTCTGCCCATTGACGCTTTCGCCGATGCTCACGCGGCGCATGCCAAACTGGTTGGGAGCCACGGCCGCGTAAACGAACGGCTCATTCTCGGCATCGCGCAGAATCGCCGAATCGGGCAGTGCTATGGCGTTTTGGATCTTGCCCCCCTTGACCGTTGCGGTTACATACATATCTTTTTTCAACTTCTCCCCCGGATTCTTGGTTTCGATGCGGGCCTGGAGTGTCCTCGTATTGGGGTCGAGGGAAGCGGCCACGTAAGCAATCCGGCCCTGAAATACGTCGGGATACGTGTCCGTCTGAATCGTGACGGGATCTCCGACGCGAACGTAGGGCAAATCCTTCTGATACACATTGACCAACACCCACACCGTACTGGTATCGGAAATCATGAAGCACTGCGTGGCGCCTGTCTGCAGCAACTGACCGGCAGCAACGTCCTGTTCCACGACTTCGCCGTTAATCGGAGCCTTTACTGGAACTTCAAAGCTGGGAGGAGCTTGCACGAGCGCGTCGGGATCGGTGATGCCCAGCACTTTGAGCCCGGCCATAGCGGAAGCAAGATCGCCGCCAGCCTGGGTTTGAGCGGACTCGGCCTGCTCCAGAACTTGTTCCGCGATTGCCTTGTGTTCGTACAGATCTTTCGCGCGGAGATAATTCTTCTGCGCCAGCGCGTAAGCGTCCTTTGCCTTGAGGTAGTTCGTGCGCAGCTGGGAATAATCCGGACTCGTGGCGTACAGCATGGGTTCCCCTTGCTTTACGTGCTGCCCGGGGAATACCACGATTCGACTCACCGGCCCGCTGACTTGCGTGATGACGGGAATGGTACGGAAGCCGTTGTAGGCGACCGCTCCGGTCAAGCGCAAGGTGCGAATGAGGGTGGTCGGCTCGACATGGATGATCTGCACGTGCGATGCCTGTTCGGGCGGTATGCTGAAGAGTTCGGGATGATTAATGTTCTTCTGGTTCGCCGAAGCGCTCGAGGTGGATCGATCGCACCCGTTCAGCACCGATGCGATCAGTGCAATGGCGGTCAGGGGAAGAACGAACCTGTGAAGGTGATTGCGGTTCATGGCAGGTTCCTCGTTGCCAAAGCCTGCTTCAGCTGTTCCACCGATGTCATATAAGAGGCCAATGCTTGACGGTAGGCCAGTTGCGTAGCCCGGTAGCTGCGCGCTGCGTCAAGATAATCGAGCAGGCTGGCTGCGCCCCGCTTGTAAGCATACTCGCTGATTTCGCGCGAATCCTTGGCCTGCTGCAGGTATCCGGAAGTATAGAGCTGTACGACTTCGTCATTGGACCTCACGGCTTCGTAGGCGTTGGAAACATCGGAGAGAACCGTCTCGCCGGCGGAGCGCTCTTGCTCCTCGGCCTGGGTGAGAGCGTAGCGAGTACGTGCGATCTCGCCCTGATTGCGGTCGAACACGGGTAAAGGAACATTGGCGAATAGCGATGCCGAGCTCTCGCCCGCGACGTGGCTGAAATTGTAAGTGCCGGTCACGTCGACTTTGGAATTCGCCTTGGCGAGGGCGATCTGGCTTTTCGCGGCCACGATCCCCAATTCGGCCGCACGATAATCAGGACGCCGCCGCAGAGCCTCGGCCTGCAGATCGTCAAGCTTTGTGTTGACGGGCTGATATGCCAGTTCACCAACAATGTCGAAATTCGCAGGCACCGCGTCATATCCCAGCAATTCGCGTAGTCCGGTCAACGCCTGCACCTTGGCCAGCCTCGCCGAGGAAACATCTGTCTGAAATTGCAGAAGCTGCAACTTGATCTTCAGGAAATCGGCTTCTCCGATGTACCCGGCCTTGAATTGTTCCTGGCTGATGTTCACCGTCTGCTGAAAGTCCGCCAGATCCTCCTGGGCAAACTGCAGCGTGGACGCGGCCAGCAACCCACTGATGAATTGTTGGCCTACGTTGAAGATCAAAGACCGTTCCGCATCGGAAATTTGAGCACGGGTGACGGCAGTGACATCGCGGGCGGCTTGCAGCCTGTGCTGCCGCTTGCGGCCGCGTTCGAAGAGGTAGCTGAGCCCGATGTCGAACTGCTGGGTTTCGTTCAGATTCTGACCATTAAAGTCCTGGGGACTGAAGAACGGCAGGAATTGCGAATCCGCCCCTAAGGTCGGATTCGGACGCAGATTGGCGGTGATCTCCTGGGCTTCATTCTGCTGCACCTGAGTGCGCGTTGCCCTGAGAGAATGATTGTGCGCGAGCGCCAGAGTGATCGCCTGGTCCAGGCTAATCAGGGTTGGCGCTTGAGCAAGCGCAGTCCCGGCCAGTGGAAGCAGCGCCGTGGTTGCCAATTTTAGGAAGAAGCTTGCGCGCATACGGTCAAGCAAAATTATGCCACCCCGACGCTCCGGAACCGCCGGGTGTTATTGACCGGCATACAATCCCGCAACAGCGGTGGAACGAATCTTATCTGAGCCTGTGATACTTAGATGCGAGAATACGCAACCCGTGTTGAGCCAGCGCCCGGGTTTCTGCGTCAAAATACGCTTTCGTAACCCCCGCTGACGCCGCTTTCTCAGGCGAGTAGCCGCCAAATACCGGCGAACGGAGAAGGCGCAGATCTTAAGCTGCCTTCTTCAAAGATGACGCCGTATCCGTCTGCTCAGCTGCTTCTTTAAGGGCTAAACGCCTGCCCTCTTCATGAAGGAGCTCGGCGTTAATCTCGCCGCCTAACAGGATGGCAAATGCCGTCCAGTAAAGCCAGACCATCAGGGCGATAGCTGCGGCGAGGGTTCCGTAAGTCTTGTTGAGGTTGGTGAAGTGCTGAAAATAAATGCCTAAGGCCCACGAAAGAAGAAGCCAGCAGGCGACCGCCAGGGCGGCGCCCGGAAGAGTCCTGCGGAACCGCTGTCGCACGTTGGGGGCGAGGAAATAGATGAGTTCGATGGCCAGCACTGCGAATGCAACCGCGATGGACCAGCGCAGATAGGGCCACACCGCAACGAATATCGACCCTAAGCCCACCTTTGCGGCCAACCAGCCGCCGAAGTTCGGGCCTACCAGCATGAGGGCCAGGGCAATTACGAGCAGGATGCCGATCAGGAATGTCAGCCCGATGGCAAGGGGACGCGTCTTCCAAAACGGCCGGCTCTCGGGCACGTCATAGGCGACGTTTAACGCTTCCATCATGCTGGAAAAACCGCCGGAAGCCGCCCAGATCGTACCTATGATGCCGAAGGACATGAATTTGCCCCGGTAAGGCGTAATCACTTGCCGAAGCACAGCTTTGACCAGACCAATGCTGTCATGCGGCATAAAACGGGCGGCAAAACCCAACGCCTGGTCAAACAGATTGGGTACAGGCAGGTACGCCACGGTGGCGGCGAAGACAATCAGCAGCGGAAACAGCGACATCACGAAGTAATACGACAGCCCCGCGGCCATCTGCGTCGTGTGCTTCCGCTGGACGCCTTCGTAAGTACGTCCGAGCGCACCTTTGAGTTGAGTTCCACCGCATGCCATCCCTTGGATGCAGATGGCACGGGAAGGGAGAGCGTCAAGCGGCGAACTCGACCGCTTCCCTTTCGTGGTTTACAGACCCTGAGCCACCCACCAGGTCAAGGCGGAGTCGCTCCATTTGCAGAGACGCTTCCATGATCTGTTCAGCACACTCGTGACCTTGTCGTGGCAGGAAGCCGCCGTACTCCTGGAGCAATAACCGGGCGTTCTCCTCCATGGCAGAGGTCTTGGACCGAGCCTGGTTGGAAAGAATGGATGTCAATTTTGCCAACTGCAAATCGCGCTGAGCAAGTTCTTGCCTGATCTCGGCCACTTCACGCTCGCGGGTCTGGGATTGCCGGCGAATGAACGCAACCAGACATCCGGCCACAATGAAAAGGCCCAAACTGGCACCGATAGTTTGCGTCAGAGCCTTTTGGGCACTGGCGTTCCTTTCTCTTTCGAGTGTCTCGAAGTTGCTGTTCTCGGTCGCGGAAAGCGAAGTTAGAAGGGCGCGGGCCTTCTGCATGTACTCCTGTCCTTCATTGGTATTTATCAGCATGAAAGCGCGATGCCGGTACCCTCGCTCGCGCAAGCTGATCGAGCGCGCCATCTCAGCTTGTTTTGACTTTGCGAGGGCCTCAATTTCCGGTTGCAAGGACCGCTCGCTCTCGGGGCGCTGAGCTAATCCCGTGCGAAGCTTGGCCAAGTGCGTTGGCATGTGGGCGCTCGCCTCACTGTAGGGCTGCAGGTACGAATCGTCGCCCGTCAGCAGGTATCCGCGCTGACCTGTTTCCATCTCCGTGAGGTCTTTCAGAACAGTGGAAATATCCGCCTGGAGCGTGGAGGTTTGTGTCGTTTGGGCCACGATTTTCTGCGTCTGCACCACATCCTTGAGCGCAAGATAGGCATTCAAGGCTGCAAACAGCAGCAACGTGACAGTCAATACCGCCTGCACAATTTTCTTCATCATCTCCGGGCACCCTCAAATGGTGTTCAAGACACCTTCAGCCGTGATTCTGCTTGCTTTGCAAATCTCCGCGGCAACTATTCCGGCAGCGTCGTTGCGATGGCCTGGCGCTTCCGCGGACATCACCGAACTGGAAGCCAGAATGAAAAGGAGAGCATCTTCCTGGTTCTCGAAATAGAGAACGACCCGATTTGCCATTGGCATGTCTCCAAGTGGTTGTGCTCTTTGGATATTAGGCCGACTTCGCGGACTAGGGACGTTAACTGTTTTGGTGCGCTCGCCTGAAAAGGACCTCTTCACGTTAGAACTTGGAGTCATCGCTGGCCTGTTCTCCCAAATCGCAGTGTCCATGGCCTTTTCAGATTTCTGACGCCGTTCAAAATGGCCGTGCTATTATGCGGCAACATCCGTTTGGGCCATTCATGGGACGCGTTCTGGCCTCCGCCAACATCTTTCGTTTTGGGCTCTTTGAGGCCGATGCCGCTCGCGGGACGCTGACCCGCAGCGGACTGCGCGTCAAGGTTCAGGACCAGCCTTTCCGTGTGCTCCTGGTATTGCTGGAACGGCCGGGAGAGATCGTCAGTCGCGAGGAACTCCGCCAAAGACTTTGGCCGGAGGGGACGTACGTCGACTTTGATGGCAGCCTGAACGTTATCCTGAAAAAACTGCGCGCCGCCATCGACGACGATTCGGAGAATCCCCGCTTCATCGAGACCGTTCCCCGGCGGGGTTACAGGTTCATTGCACCGGTATCCGTCGCGCCAGTTGCCCTCGCCGCAGCCGCCGAAGCGCCCCCTGCGCCAGCGAAAACCGTCGAGGAAGTTCCTGTTCACGTGGTTGAAGTCGCGGAGCATGCGGAACTCAGAACTCCGCGTGGGCGTCGCTATTTATATGGCGGATCGGCCGCGCTGCTTGTCGTGTTGCTGGGATTCACCGCTGTCTTCCTACACCGCAAACCGGGCAGTCCCGCGCCGCAAAACCCGAGCGCAACGTCTCCCGTTCGGATGCGCAAGTCGGTGGCTGTGCTTGGGTTTCACAGCCTGTCTGGTAAATCGGAAGATGCCTGGCTCGGGATGGCTCTGGCCGAGATGCTTAGCACCGAACTTGCGGGTGGCGAACAGTTGCGACTTGTGTCTGGAGAAGACGTAGCCAATCTTCGCATTGCGAATCCCTGGTCGCAAACCGATACGCTGGATCAAGCGACTACCGCCCGCATCGGGACGGCACTGAGTAGTGATCTGTTGCTGCTAGGTTCGTACATGAACCTGGGCAGGCCCGACCGGGCGCAATTGCGGGTGGACGTTCGGCTGCAGGATGCACGCACCGGCGAGATATTAACCGAAGTAGCGGAGACCGGTAACACGCAGGATCTTTTCCGGCTTATCTCGCATGTAGGTACGAGGCTCCGGGAGCGGATGGGCGTACGGCATGTAGAAGATTCGGAAGAAGCAGGAATCCTCGCTTCGCTGCCGTTGAATCCCGATGCCGCTCGGTTCTATGCCCTTGGACTCTCAAAGCTGCGTCACTTTGATGCGCTTGCGGCCAAGGACCTGCTCATAGAAGCGACGCAGGCCGATCCTAAATTCTCACTGGGACATGCCATGTTGGCTCGTGCCTGGGCACAACTCGGATACGGACAGAAGAATCGGGAAGAGGCCAAGAAGGCGTTAGAACTGGCCACGGATCTGCCGCGGTCGGAGCACATGCTGGTCGAGGGCGAGTATTACGAGAGCCTCGGGAAGCAGGATAAAGCGGCGTCGGTCTACCACGCACTTTTTGAGTTGTTTCCTGACAATGTCGAGTACGGTCTACGATTCGCGCAGGCAGCGATGCTGAGTGCTAACTTCAGCCAGGCGCTGGAGTTGATCATCCGACTGCGAGCGCTCCCGCGGCCGGCATCAGATGATCCGCGAATCGACATCGCGGAATCGCGCGCCATTAAGGTGAACAAACCTGCATCGCTGCTTCTAATCCGGAACGCGGTGAGGAAAGCGTCGGCTCAATCCAATATTCCTGTGTACGCCCTTGCCAGGCGAGACGAATGTATGGCCATTCTGTATGGCGATGAGCCGCAGCGCGCCATTCCGGTCTGCGAAGACGCCTACAACCTTTTCCTATCAGAGGGCAATCGGGCAGGAGCAGCCGACGCCATTCGGCTCATCGCTGATCGCCGGGGCACGGAAGGCCATTATGAAGAATCGATTGCCACCTATGAACGCGCTCTCGCCATGCTCAATGGGCTGGGAGAACATGCCAAGACGGGCGCGATTCTGAATAATATGGCGATCGCTTACGCCAACGAAGGCAAACTGGATCGTGCTGCGCAGCTCTATCGCGAGGCGAAAAGCCACTTCGAACAGTCGGGCGACAAGAACAATACGTCCACGGCTCTCACCAACATCGCCGATGTTCTGTTCCTTCAAGGTAATCTCGCCGCCGGCTGAAAAGGTATACCAGCAATCGCTGGAGCTGATCGTTGCCTCGGATAGAGGGGAACCAGGCTACAACTTGTCCAGGATGGCCGACCTTGAGCTCACGCAAGGCAAGTTGAAGGAAGCCAAACTGCATGCGCAGCAGGCGATCGAGTCCATGCGCCCAGCTCAAGGGGCTTATCAGTACTTGAGTGGGGCCATCAGCGAACTGGGAGAGGTTCTGGAGCAGGAGGGCGATCTGCCTGCCGCGAGGGCGCAATTTCAGCAAGGGCTGGCTTTGAGGCAGCAGGTCGGGGCGGCCGATCTGGTCGCGGAGAGCCAGGTCGAACTCGCGGTTCTCTCCATCGAGGAAGGCCATCCGGAGCAGGCTGAAACTCTCCTTAAAGGCGCGATTCCGGAATTCGAGAAAGAGAAGAGTGATCCCGATGCCGCCGCGGCATACACACATCTGAGCCACGCGTTGCTGTTGCAGGGCAAGAGCGACGAAGCTCGTAACGCCGTGACGCGAGCCATTCAGCTGACCCCGGCCCTTTCCGGCCCGGCAGTGGCCATACCGGCATCCATTCAGAAAGTACGAGTAGATGTTGTTAGCAGTGGCGAAATTAACCCCGCGATTAATGAGCTGCGCTCGCTCGCAACAGAAGCCAAGAAGCTCGGCTATTACAACCTGGAGTGCGGAAGCTCGACTGGAGCTCGGGCACCTGCTCCTGCGAAGTAATGCTTCCGCCGGTCGAGCCCTGCTGGCCGGGCTTGCGTCCGATGCTCGAGCTCACGGATTCGGACTCCTTGCCCGTCGCGCCGAAGCCATTCAGCCACCCCCAGGTACCCTCGCTGGCTTGCAAAAACCTTCCAGATAGTTCGCGCGTTCTTACCTGATCGCGCTCTTCTTAGGTCTTTCCCGCTCGTTCTGGCTGGTCATCTGTACTCAGAAGTTGTTCAGCTTCTTACATTTAGCAAGTCACCCCCGTTTCAGCCCCGCTTCCTTTGACCATTCCCAGGGCCGCAGTGTATTTCCACATGAGCTGGGGAGCGATGGGGCGCTGTGACTTAGCGCTGCTCGCTATTGCAAACAGGAACCGTCCAATGCGCCGCGGGGCGTGCAGGGGTTGCGATGCCGGGGGACAGACTGACCCCTGCAAGGACGGGTAAAACCAGCAGCATTTCTGGACAGAAGCGAGGACAAAAATGGGGCGCACTAGCAAATGCCTGAGGATTTTAGCGGCAGCGGGACTTACCGCAGCGGCTGCTCTTTATTGTGGAGACATCGCGGCACAGTCGGTCTCGCCGACCATGCCTCCGCCGAACCGAAACATAACGGCTCCGGCACCACAGCGCCAGACAGCGCCGTCGCCGCGCGCGAATCCGCTTCCGGGCGCGAAAGCTCCGCAGCCGATCTTGAAACGCACGGGCGACGGAGTGATCGCGGGTTACGTTTGGTGGGACGGCACTACCACCAGCCATATTCCCGCCAAGACTTGCAGCGGGCTGTCGATTACAGTCAGTGCCGGAAGCCCGAGCCAGTCCTCTCCGACCCTCGAACAATTCAGCCCGATCGGCACCTACACTGACAACTTCACCTATATCCCGAACATCGGGACAGACGGTGTGTGCGCCTTTGCCGTGCACCAAATGCCTGTCGGGCAGGACCTACAGGTCAAGCTCGATGTTAGCCCGACGACAGCATTCTCTCCCATATCCGCGCCGACCATCGCGATTACGCCCATCAAGATCATCAATGGGAAGTGCAACAATCTGCCGCCGGCTGTTCCCTCGCCTTCGGTGCTTACTTCGAATTGGTGGACGTGCGGAAACTCTGCCTACAACGTGAATTTCGCCCTGCGTCCTTCGGCGCACATTATGAGCAGCGGCGCCGGCACAAGCAATACCCCACCTTCGCCCAATGCGCGGCAGGCCCTGTTATCGAATTCCGCCCCACGAGGAATGCTGAATGGCGGCACGGCACCATCAGGGGCTGGCGGGGTGCCCGCCGTCCAATCGCAGGGTGGAGGAATGCAGAATCCGGGAAGCAAGGTGGCATTGAATCCGCAGCCGTTTCCTCCAGGTCCAAGGCTCAGCAACGCCGACGTAATCAAGATGGCGAATGGCCACGTGCCGGAGTCGGTGATTCTCTCGTCGGTTCAGTCTTCTCGGGGAAACTTCGATCTGTCCCCTTCCGGCTGCAGCTCGCTGCGGCAGGCGCACGTAAGCGAACAAGTCCTGAACGCGATGGGCGACGGAAGTGTTCGGCCCTGCGCGCCTGGTGGGGCCGCTTCCGGCGACCGTGCCAGGAAGTTGGCAATGTCACTTCAGCTGAAGTCGGGAAGCAGCGTCAGAATTGCTGGTGTTGGGCCCGCAATTGATCCCGCAGTGTTGGAGACCCTGAAGGCTCAGAGCGCAGCGGCGCACAAAGAAAAGTTAGCTCCTGCCGCAAAGATCCAGGCGAGCAATGGGGGAACTCCCGCCCAGCGCGCTGTGGCCACGAACACGAGGACTAGCCAGCTCATCAGCCCGTCAAGTGCGACTCAGATCGGTCCGACGCACACCATGGGAGCTGGTACGGACCCCGCTACTGGCGGCTCGGGAACGGATCCCGCGTCGGATCCTGCCGGCACGCCTCCGGGAGGATCGCAGCCTGGCAGCACGCCAGATGGGGGAACGCCGTTACAGCAAACCGGGAATCCTCCGACGCAGCCGGGTTCATCGGGACAGAATTCGTTGTCGATCATGGAGCGAGCCAAGTACGCGCCCCAGCCCATCAGCATGTGTCGCTTTACGACGGATCCCGTGGTCGAGACCGTCAGCGGTCGTCAGCACGCGATTGTTCTTACTCCCGATCCCGGGAGCGGACAATATCCAGCGAATCAGTACACCATTCGCGGATGCAACTTCGGATCGGTTCAGGGCAAGGTGCAGATCTACGGACCATTCATCAACAACGCCACTCCGGTGCAACTCGGCATTGACTCGTGGGATGACAACCAGATTCTGGTGACCTTCAATCCGAAGTTCCAGAACGAATACGACCTGAACAGCAAACTAACTCTGGCCGTAGTCAGGACGGACGGGCATGACGCGAAGATGGCTGGGGTGTCGTTTTATGCGAGTCGCGTCTCGCGTTCCCTGGCACGGATACCGCAATCCCTGGTGAAGGTCCCGACTACGCACTTCGACGTTAATGCTTACGTGAGCCCAGTGACAGGTCCGGCTTTGAAGGCGTGGTCGCTCACTCCTCCAATCCAGCCGACCAGCGCGGTTTTCTGGCTCTACGATCCGATCTGGTCCAGCAATGTGGGCGACGGCTACCCGCCCAATCGCTTGTCCTACAGCGACTCGATCGACTTCAGCCAACTTCGGCCTGGATACACGCTGGATCCGAACCTGCAAACGATCGTCGGGAAATATGTACCCCAACCTGTCAGGCGTTGGCCTCGACACTGGCAGCTGCAAGTACATGGACGTAGTCGTCAGCGCCAACATGCAGGGCAGCAGCCTGCTTGTCGGGCGTGCAACCGGCGGAGTGCGACTACTACGGCAAGTTCATCTACGCGTACTACGGCCTGCAGCTTTCCGTGACCGGACCCAAAGGGGATCTTCTCGATCCCTGGCCCGGCAACCTGCAATAGCGAATGAAAGGGATTGAGGACTCTGCAATGACGAAAACGAAACGGTGTTTCACGACAGTTCTGGCGATCGCACTGGGGTTTACGGCGGCCGTCGCGCAAAAAACAGGAAAGCCGCTCACCAATGACGACGTGATCGCGATGGTCAAGAAAAAGCTGCCGGAGTCGGTGATCGTTTCGGCGATTCAGACTGGGCCCGCGAACTTCAATACCTCTACGAGTGAGCTGATCCGGCTCAATGCGGCCGGGGTCACCGAGAAGGAGTTGAACGCCATCATGGTAGCTTCAGGCAATGGAGCCGCGAAGGCGTCTGCTACGGATTCGCGAGGCAATGCGGAAGCGGGTGAGGCTCCTGTGCCCAAATCGCGCATGCCGCATGCGACCGTCGCTCAAGGGAATTCTTCGCAAGACCTGAAACTCGAGAAGACGCAGCTCGCGGAAACGAAAACCAAACCATCTTCGATGAAAAGTTTGGCCGGAGATTCGGTCGTCACTCAAGCCATGAATTCCGGCCTGAATACGGCCACGTACGGCATGGCCAGTCATATGAATTCGGGCGTCGGTAGTTCGACGGTGCAGGAAGCGGGAAGCATTTTCACCAGCATGATGTCGCACCGCACGCCCACGGTGACTTACGTGTGGGGAGTTCCGACGCCTGCATCCAGCAACGTGCTTCAGAGCAGCAAGCCGGTCTTCAGCGTCGATTTCTCCCGAACGCCGGGCGTGAACGCGGATGATTACGAGCCCGCAATCGTGAAGCTCACACCTGCCCAGAATACCTGCCGCATTATCGGTGCTACCCAGGGTAAGGCGGACGTTCGCTCCAGCCCAGCGGCCGACTGGCAAATCTATTCGCACTTCCTGGAAGAGCGAGTGGCGGCGACTCCACAAAAGCTTGGCCCCGGAAAATACAAGATTGCCGCCAGTACAGAGCTCATGCCTGGCGAATACGGGCTGGTCCTTCGCCCGGTGTCCAAAGGCAAGAAGTTTTCTGGCGGAGACGTCGCCCGCGCTCAGGGAGACGGCTTGATGTTCGACGCGATCTGGACTTTCCAGATTTCTGAGGAAGCGCAATAGCGTTGTGGTGAGGAGACCCTGTGCAGCTGATGAGAAATAGCTTTCGTGGATATGCGCTCTGCCTGGCGGTGCTGGCAACGCTCGGGCTGGGAGGATGCGGCAAAAAATCCTCCCCAACTGCAGCTTCCGCCGAACATTCCGCAGCCGCGGGAACTCCTCGAGCTGCGGTACTGACTCATGGCTCGGGCTACGCGCACGTTACGTTTCGTCCAAACGTTCGCGTCATGGAGGCGGAAGAAGGCAGGAAGGCTTTAATTGGCCTGAGTTCGAACGAGGCGACGCTGCTGCTGGACAGCTCAAATGCCACCGCTCGCTCGCTGCGCGCGGGAGACGTTCTGCTCATCAAGGGACTGGTTGCGCGAAACGTTCTCGGCACAGAGTTGACGCCGGATGGCGTCGTTGTCCTGACGCAGCGTCCGCGCCTCGGCGACGTCATCCAGGAAGGCGAAATTCGAATCCAGGCTCCGGTGCGCTTTGGCGCAGCAGCGTCCGCGGCTCAGCACTTCGCCGCAAAGCTTCTCCGCGGGTTGGACTTCCTTATTCGCCGAACCCGCTTACGCCCAGAGCCCCGAGTCCAATGCCATGAGCAAGTCTGAGGCGAAGGGCACTGCGGACGCTTACAAGAGCATGGCCAAGGGCGCTTTCAAATCAGTCGTTGAAGGCTGGGACACGACGTTTGAGGCCACTCCCGGCGCAGGCAAGACCGATCTGAATATCACGGTGAAGAAGAGTGTCGGCGGCTTCGAGGCCCTCATTGCCGGCCAGGGGTATCTGTCGGATTTCGATTTCGATTCCACCATCTCCATGAGCCAAAGCTCGTTGCAGAACATGGAGACTTCCTTCAACAACCTGAACGGGCAAATGAATTTTCAGTGGCAGGTGGCGAAAGATACCGGCGGAGTCATGGCGGAAGAAAGCCGGATCAAGTTACCGGGCGCGATCGAGATACCGCTGGCGGAATTCCTCGAAGGACTTCCTCTTTATCTTGAAGTCAGCGCCGCGCTCATGATTCATCCTGCTATCACGGGCGGGAAGGAAATCACCAAAGGGCAGTTCCGTATTTCCTATGACGGCTCTCAGCATTTCAAAGTCAAGCCCGGCAACCTTGACGCGAATGGAAACGTATCAGGAGAGATTCAACTCGGCGATCACCAGGATATCTCGCCCACCGCTCCACTCGGGATGCTGGTGGCGTTTGCCGCTCCGCGCATTGAACTCACCATGGGGCTCAACAAGATCTACGAAAAAAGTGACATCAAGAAAGCTGCTGAGTATGTCGACCAACTCGCAGACCAGGTAGCGAAGCATCTGCTCAGCCCGGACAAATACCAGGATTACCAGAAGAACGGAATACACCTGGGAAAGATATTCAAGAACGCACTCGCAACTGATGGTGCCGCCTATTTCGAGATGATTGGCACTTCGGCTTCGAGCTTCACCGGATTTTCGGCGATCTCGCCCTGCGCGCGATATGACCTCAGCCTCGTGGGGACTGTCGGCGCTTCGGCCGAGGCTTGGGGTGCATCGATAGGCACGGTCAGCAAAGAGATATTCAAAAAATCCATGACCAGGGTGGATCCGCCTGGCATGAGGCTCTGCGAAGACATCGGAAAAAGCTAAGTCCAAAAAGGAGAGACTCTCATGACGTTCTGTGCAGGCTGTGGTTCAGCAATTACTCAAGGTTCAGGATTCTGCGCAAGCTGCGGAAAACCTGTTGGAACTGTGTCTCAGGGCGCGGTGGCAGCGGCGCCGGCTGTAACTTCCAGCTCGGGCGCTTCGGGGTTGACACCGAATCTCGCCGGCGCTCTGGCGTACATTCTCGGCCTGATTACCGGCGTTCTCTTTCTGGTCATGGAACCGTATAAGAGAGATCCATTCGTGCGTTTTCATGCCATGCAGTCGGTCTTGTACAGCGGGGCGGTGATCGTATTCAGCATCGCATGGCGGATCATGGTGAGCATCTTGAGCGACATCAATCCCTGGCTGGCGTTGGCGACCTTTCCCATCCGGCTGCTGTTTTCTCTGGCTTTCTTTTCGCTTTGGCTATTTGTGATGTACCAGGCACATAGCGGCCGCGAGTATCGCATTCCATTCATCGGGGGATTTGCGGCCAAGCAGATTGGCAAAGCCACCGCATTGGCGTCATGAGGCAGTCGGGCTCGTGTCGGTAGCTGGGAACGGAGTCACGAATCATGAGAACACAGGAAAGAACGCTGCTGGCCATCGCCCTATGCTGCGGCCTGGCGCTGTCGCTCTCGTGCAGTTCGAGTGCGGCAAAGCGCCGAAGTGACTCCGGGACAGCGAAGTCATCGCTCGCCAAACCTGGCGATCCCGATGACCTGCAGGCGGCCATGGACAAGCTGCAAGCTTCGCTCGAAAAGCCTGCGGCTCCATTTCACGCTTCGTTTAAAAAGTCGGGGGTGAACGGGTTTTCAGCCCAGTGCGAAGCGGACGTGTCTGCGGACGGCATCTCGGGGCAGCAGACTGATTTCAGTCCCGCTACGGAAGTGGGAAGTGCCGTGTTCCCGGCTGCCACGCGAAGCCGCGAACTGAATGGCACTCCGTACCACAGTCAGAGCTGGTACACGGTGTACGGCGGCATCAGCATGACTTTTCTGAACGGCCACATTCGCGATGCGCAGCCTGGAGTCAAGTACGCCGGCGATGAGCAGATTGGCGGCTATGACGCGCGTCGTTACGATTTCGATTTGACCGGAGTCGACGCAGACATCAAGAAAGCAATGACCCTGGGCAATGCCGCGGGCCTGCGGCAGACCAAGGACTACAACGTGAAGGGATCGGCCTGGATCGCCAAAGAGGATGGTCGCATGGTCCGATTCCGCTTCGACAACATTTACACCTTTGCCGACGGGAAGCTGGACGGCACACATTTCGAAGGCGCTGTCACCAAGAAATAACCTCAAAAGGAGCGCGGGGCTGATGCGGAATACTGACAAACAAAACGTTCGCAGGGTCTACACCATTGCCGTTGTCGCGGGAACTATTCTGTTGACATTGCTTGCATGCTCTTCCAAGCCGAAGTCGAAGGCCAGGGAGGGAACGCATTCGCAGCTGAAGGAAAGTTCCTCGCAAAATCATTTCGATGGGGGCACCTACTGCGTGCAGACCTTCTTGCAGGGGCCTCCACCTGCGCAACCGCTGCACTTCTCGTACAAGGTCGTTGAGAGTGATCCCTCATCAAAAACCAAAGACTACGAGGCAGATCTCGCTTCCGACACCCTCGATGTCACCTACCACGAACGCTGGCTGGCCTCGGACCAGGACCGCGCAATGATCAGTGAGATGCGCAAATTCAATGATCCGAAGAGCGTGACTCGCGAGATTAAGGACGGGTACGCGGAGGGGACTTTCATTGATCATTACACGCGTTCGGACGCTTCGCAATGGAGAATGGCCGCGACGGGTCTGGCGCAAGGCGGAACGCCGTGGAATTTGTTCGTCAGCAAACCCAGCGTGAATCGGGTTGGCAGTGAAAACCTGAACGGGTACGACACCGTCAGGTATTCGGTAGACACAACCCACGAAAGCCAGACGGACAAAGCTGCTCTCATGATGTTTTCCAGGCTGAAGGACTACAACATCACTGGAAACGCGTGGGTCCTCAAAGATGCCAACTGCGTTCTGCAGTACAGCCTTGATTACGAACAGGAATCCAAAGACGGCAAGGCCAGCAAGACGCACTACGAGGGCGTGGTCACGAAGAAATAGTTTCGCAGGGTAAGGTCGGACAAGGAGCGGAAATGAGCATCGTCTGTGTGAACTGTGGATCACCGCTGGCGGAGGGGCAGGCTTTCTGCACCAAGTGCGGCGCGCGCCGGCCAGAGTCATCCCGAGTCGATGCAACGTCGGCGTGTACCGGGTGCGGCGCCCCACTGGCTGCCGCGGCCAAGTTCTGCGAAAAATGTGGCACTGCGGTTTCAGCAAAGGACGCGGCAAGTAGCGTCCACGCACTCCCGACCATGGAGGCGGTGCGTAGTGTAGTGGCTCCGAGCGTGCCAGCGCCCACGCAATCCGGCAGCAAGCTTCTCAAAGTCATCATGATCGCGGCAGCATTGCTGGTCCTGTTCCTGGTTGCTGCGATGGGAAGCTGCGCCTACATCGCCTACCGCGCAAAGCAACGGATCGACAAAGTCCAGCAGGCATACAAAAAAGACGACCTCTCGGGCATGGTGGCTGCGGCCACAGGGCAAACCAGCAAGCCCCAGCCGCTTCCGGACTGGAAGCCGGCTCCGGCCGAACTTGTTTCTGCGCCCAGCAGCAAGATACCGATGCGCAAGTCTCTGAGATTAATTGACGCCGGAAACGACGTACTGCGGGGAGACTTCGAATCCATCTACATGGTCGACAAGATTACGGACGAGTCCGTCCATATCCGTGCTTCCCAGCAATACCCTCCCGGTCAAGGCATTGAGCGTTTTCTTAACAGCGGGACAAGTCACTCCGACAAGCCTCTCAAGATCGAGTGTGGAAGAACCGTTTTCCGGAAGGACATGGAGAACTCGTCTGAAACCGACGGCTACTTGTGCCGGGACGGGCGAGATGAAAAGCGTCCGGGAACTACCGCTATGGGTCTCTCGAAAAAAACTCTGGAGGAATTGAGAACGACCGGGCAATCGGAGTTCACCTACCATGAAGATCCGCTCAAAGCTGTCCTGAAATCATTCAAGACGGCCATGGCATCCGACGACAAGAACGCCGATGCCTCCAGCCAGGATCTCCTCAAGAAGATGATGAATTTCGCGCCTGGGGGAGTGATGACCGGCGACGTTCCTATGGACACACCCGCACTGAAATGCACTCTCCGCCGGAACGGCACGGGCGACGTCGCTTTTCCCGTGCTCATCAATGATCAAAAGGCTGAACTGCCAGTCATGGATGTCGTCGTGAAGCTTCCCGACAAGGAGGGGCATCTTTACGTGCTGGACGATCCTGATAATCCACTGGTGCTCGCGGCGGGTTCAACCGAGGGCGGCCACCAACAAATCATAAAAATTTATTGGGATCCCGAGCGGCCGTCGAACCAACTCGAGCAGGACCTGGAGAAGAATGGCCGAGCCAAGGTCTACGATCTGTACTTCGATTTCGCCAGCGCCACCCTGCGGCCGGAATCGGACAAAGTTCTGAACGAAATCGCCCAGGTGATGCACGCCCATCCTGACTGGAAACTCACGGTGGAAGGCCATACCGACAACGTCGGAGGAAATGCGTCAAACCTTGGATTATCCAAGCGGCGTTCTGAGGCTGTGATTGATGCTTTGGTGCACCGTTTCCTCATCTCGGAAAACCGCTTCAGCACTGCCGGTTTTGGCGCGTCTCGCCCCATCGACACCAACGAAACGCTCGAAGGTCGCGCTCGCAATCGCCGAGTGGAACTGGCGCGGCAATAGCTGGAATGGCAGACCTCTGGAGTCTTCAGACAGCGAAAAAATCGTGGTCGCGACCGGACCACGCAACTCCAATTTGCCTCTGAGCAACCAAACTACTGGATCGCGCACGGAACTATGGAACCAGATTCCTTTTCCTGAGGCTCAGTCGCCGGAGAGAACTCGATGGCACCGAAAAAATCGCAAGACGCATTTCCAACCGCCGCGCCATTTCTGCCGGAGCGCCTTACCCTTCCGAGCCTGCAGCGGGCGGCTGCCAGGTGTCGAGGCTGTGATTTGTGGAAGAACGCGACTCAAACGGTCTTTGGGGAAGGGCCTTCAAAAGCTCTGGTTATGTTTGTGGGTGAGCAGCCCGGCGATTACGAAGACCGGCAGGGGCATCCGTTTGTCGGACCCGCGGGTCGGCTTCTGGACGAAGTTCTGGCCGAGGTGGGGATCGACCGCTCTGAGGTATACGTGACCAATGTTGTGAAGCACTTCAAGTGGGAAGCTGCGCAACGCGGCAAGCGGCGCATTCACAAGAAACCTCGTCATTCGGAAATCGAAGCGTGCCGTCCCTGGCTGGATGCGGAGTTGAAAGTTGTGCAGCCGCAAGTTCTCGTCTGCCTTGGGGCCAGTGCGGCCCAGGGATTGCTGGGCAAGAATTTCCGGGTGACCCGGGACCGCGGGAAACTGATTCCGTCCGAGCTCGCGCCACACGTGATGGCCACGGCACATCCATCTTCCATCCTGCGTGCGCCGGATTCTCAGCAGCGTGAACAACAGCGTGCCGAGTTGGTGCGCGATCTGAAGAAGGTCGCCGATCTGCTGAGCAAAAAGAATCTTTCGCGTGCCGCCTAGCCACTCGCGCGAACACGTCCTGGCATCGAAAACTCACAACCTCGCGCAAAAGATTTCCCTCTAACTTTCAGGAGGGATCTCATGCCGAGAACTAAAAAATCGTCGGGGAAGAAAAAGTCATCGGGCCGCCGCTATAGCAAGTCAGCCGGCAAAACCGTTGAAAGCGCGATGCGGCGAAAGAAGCACGGCACGCTGAAATCGGGCCCCGGTGGCAAAGGCGGCAAGGTGAAGAGCCGCAAGCAGGCGATCGCCATTGGGCTTTCCGAGGCCCGTAAGAAGGGCGCGAAGGTTCCCAAAAAGAAAGCCGCGTAGAAGCAAGAACACATTTCGATCGCGCCGGCCGCCAAGGCTGATGGGCGGCGCAGTGCAGTTTCGCGTCCATTCCGCTTTGCTGCCGTCCTTCTCTTCTTTACCTTTGTTTTCACAACCTCAGAGTGTCGCGGCATCCAAACTGAAACACTCCACCAGAGTGAAGAGGTATGTCATGAAAGCAGTTGTGTTCCACGGAATTGGCGATATTCGCCTGGAAGAAGTAGACAACCCAAAAATCAAAGAACCGACGGACGCAATCGTAGCTTTGACGGCGAGCGCGATCTGCGGCACCGATTTGCACATGATCCGCGGTACGGTCTCGGGAATGCAGAAGGGGACCATTCTCGGTCATGAGGGAGTCGGGATCGTGGAGGAGATTGGAAAAAACGTACGTAACCTTTCTGTGGGCGATCGTGTGGTCATTCCCTCCACCATTGGTTGCGGAAATTGCTCATACTGCCGTGCGGGATACTACGCGCAGTGCAACAACGCGAATCCCGCGGGCGAAGGTACCGCATTTTTTGGCGGTCCAAAGGAATCGGGTTCGTTCCACGGATTGCAAGCGGAGAAAGCTCGCATTCCTTTCGCCAATGTCGGGCTAGTGAAGCTTCCAGAGGAAGTGGATGACGATCAGGCCATTCTTCTTTCCGATATCGTTCCCACTGGCTACATGGCCGCTGAGAACGCGCAGATCAAACCCGGCAATACCATCGCAGTATTCGGACTAGGGCCAGTCGGGCAATTCTGCATCGCATCCGCAAAGTTCTTCGATGTGGGCAGAATTATCGCCATCGACACCATCCCCTCGCGCCTGGAAATGGCGCGCGCGCAGGGTGCGGAGACCATCGACTTCAACCAGGAGGATCCTGTGCAGGCGATCAAGGATCTGACGGACGGAATCGGCGTGGACCGGGTGATCGATGCTGTCGGTGTGGATGCCAACATGCCACATAGCGGTCCGGCCGCGAAATCGGCTGCCAAGAAGCACGCCAAGGAGAAAGACAAAGTAGCTCCTGACGCAAAGCCCAAACACGGCAACTGGGAGCCCGGCGATGCGCCTTCGATGGTTCTCGACTGGTCTGTGGAGACGATTGCCAAGGCAGGAACGCTTTCCATCATCGGAGTTTACGGCGAGGTCGATTCATTTCCCATTGGCAATGCGATGGAAAAGAATCTCACGCTCATGATGGGCAACTGCAATCACCGGCGTTATTTGCCTCACCTGATCGAACTGGTGCGGACCGGAGCGCTGGATCCGGCAGAAATCCTGACGCAAGTTGAACCGATGACGTCCGTCATTGAAGCCTACAAGGCATTCGACAAGCGCCAGCCGGGATGGGTTAAAGTGAAGCTCGAACCGGCAGCGGCGGAAACATCGCTGGCAGCTTAGCCGTTCTGAAAGAGCAAGCGGAATGGCACGAGATCCGGATGTAATCATCATTGGAGCGGGAATGGCAGGACTGGCAGCGGCCCGCGAGTTGGGCCGCGCCGGTCTTTCTGTTTGCATTCTGGAGGCCCGTGACCGGGTTGGCGGACGCGTGTTTACGGTTCACGATCCTGCCTCCGCTGTGCCGATTGAACTGGGAGCGGAATTTATCCATGGCCGTGCCCGGGAGATCTGGGACCCGCTGGAGAAGGCGAAGATCAAGGTCACCGAAGTCAACGGCGATTCCTGGTGCATTTCTGAGCGGCGGCTCTCGTCCTGTGATTTCTTTGAAGAGGTCGATTCCATTCTTGACAAGATGGATGATTCCGTTCCCGATGAGTCTTTCTCCGCATTTCTGCGGCGGCGTTTCGGGGAGCCCAAGACGAAGGCGCAGACGGAGGCGCAGCGCCACGCGACCAGCTATGTTTCTGGATTCAATGCTGCCGATCCCACGCTCGTCGGAGTTCACTGGCTGGTACAGGGAATGCGCGCGGAAGAGAAGATTCAGGGGGATCGCGCCTTTCGTGCGCAAAATGGATATACGTCCCTGCTAAATCTTTTTCGAGACCAAGTTTCGACGTTTGGCGCTGATCTGCGCACAGAAACGATTGTGGAATCGGTGAATTGGCACGACGGGAACGTGAAAGTCAAGGCACACAATTCCCGCGGTTCTCTCATGCTGGAGGGATCAAAGGTTTTAGTCACGGTCCCACTCTCCGTGCTAAAGGCAAAGGCGGGACAGAGTGGCGCAATCCAATTCACACCTCAGCTGCCCCCGGAGAAACTCGAAGCGTTGGACAAACTGGAGATGGGGAAAGTCATTCGCGTGGTGCTTCGATTCCGGGAGCGGTTTTGGGAATCGATCAAGCCCTCCGCCCGCTCGCGAAAGAATTTATCCGGCATGGGATTCCTTTTTTCTCAAAGCGAATGGTTTCCGACGTGGTGGACAACCATGCCGGAGAAAAGCCCGATCATTACGGCATGGGCTCCGTTTCGCGCCGCCGAGCGGCTCTCTGGGCAAAGCGAACAATTTGTGACCGAGCACGCTCTGCAGACTTTGAGTGAGTTGCTGGGGCCCGCCGTGCGCGAGCTGCAAGGGCTTCTGGAACATTCCTATCTTCATGATTGGCAGAGCGATCCGTTTTCGCTCGGAGCGTACAGTTACGGGAAAGTAGGAGCGGACGGCGCACAGCAGGCCATCGCGGCCCCACTCGAGAACACTGTCTTTTTCGCCGGCGAAGCCACCGATACAGCCGGGCACAATGGCACGGTGCATGCCGCCATCGCGAGCGGCTATCGTGCCGCGAAGGAGATTCTGCAATCCGTGGAGCGCGTCAATGTTGTTGCTTGACCGATTTCAGGTATGCCAGCACGGCCTTCGCGTCAGCTTCACTCATGCGGAACGGCATCATCGGTAGGCGCAGAGTCTTGCCGTCAGTCCATATTCCCGTGGTGAGCAGCTTGATCATGTCCTGATCGTTGGCCGGAGGATCCCCGCCAATTCGCGGGGCCTTCAGTGGCCAATTTTGGTCGGGATGCGGTGGCTGGAAAAATTCTGCCGTCCCCTCCAGTTCGTGGGCATGATCCAGTGTGCCATCCGCGTTGCGCGGAGTGTGACACTGTGGGCACATCGCAACCTGCTCGACGATGTATTTGCCGCGCGCGACTTCTGCCGAAGTGCTCGGCAGAGATGGTCCGGCACTCTTATCCCCTTTCCGCTGCGGTCTTGGCGGCTGCTGCGCATTCAAGGTAAGCACGGTCAGGCTAATGCCGGCAAGGATCAGAAGAAATGTTGCGACGTGTGATAAAGGGGTTGAAAGCAGATTGGACTTGCGTGCTGTGATCATCTGACCCCCTAAACGCTACATAAGAGATCAAAGCTGAGGGAATCGGGAGAATCGTGTAGCGTCCGCGATGAAGTCAACTTGCGGAGCGAGGCCGGGCGGCAATCGTGTGACTGCCGCCCGCGGATTCCTTACTGATGCGTGGTCTTCTCGACATCGCGCAGACGTGCGGCTTTGCCGCGAAGCCCGCGAAGATAAAATAGGCGCGCACGGCGCACCTTGGACGAGCGCACCAGGTCGACTTTGTCGATCACTTTCGAATGGATCGGGAAAATGCGCTCTACGCCCTGGCCGAAGCTGATCTTGCGCACGGTGAAACTGGCCTGCGGCCCGTTGTCGCGCTTGATCACCACGCCCTCAAACGCCTGCACGCGTTCTTTGTCGCCTTCCTTGATCTTCACGTGAACCCGAACCGTGTCACCGGGACGGAAGGCCGGAAGGTCGTTGCGCTGTGTTTTCGCCAGAAGTTTTTCGATGATCAGGTTTGACATTTTCGTTTCCTCAATTCTGAATGTTTCCGGCACCACTGCTGATTCGGGCCAAAATCTTTTTGTCTTCCTTGCTCAGTTCCACCGCATCGAGCAGATCGGGCCGGTTGCGCAACGTTTTTCTCAAAGCCTGTTCGCGCCGCCAGCGCCGGATCTCCAGGTGATTCCCGTTGACCAGCACTTCCGGCACTGCCATCCCACGAAACTCCGCCGGGCGCGTGTAATGCGGATAATCCAGCAATCCACCCGAACCGCAGGTTGAATCCGCGCCTGCTGCCTCCGCCGGCGCGTGCGCGGTAAACGATTCCTGCCGGGTCGATGCTTCGTTGCCCACTGCTCCCGGAAGCAACCGCGTGACCGCATCGACGATCACCGCTGCGCCCAATTCGCCACCGCTCAGCACGTAGTCGCCGATCGAAATCTCGCGATCGGCGAGAAAATCGATGACGCGCTCATCCACGCCTTCGTAGCGGCCGCAGATCAGCACCATCCGCTCCAGCGCCGCCAGTTCAGTTGCCAGTTTCTGCGTGAGCCTCTGGCCCTGCGCGGAGAGCACGATGACGCTCTGTTTCGGCGCGCCGGTCAGGCGTTCTTCCCGCGTCGACAACTGCAGCGACTCCAAACATTCAAAGATCGGTTCCGGCTTCAGCACCATGCCTTCGCCGCCGCCGAATGGGCGGTCATCCACGGTGCGGTGACGATCGTGCGTGAACTCCCGCAAGTCGTGGACTTCAATCTTCACCAGGCCCATTTCCGCGGCCCGGCGGGTAATCCCGTGATCCAGCGGTCCGCGAAAGAAGTCCGGAAAAATCGTTACGATGTCGGCCTTCATTTGGCGGAACCAAAAACCATCCACTCCAGAGCGCGAAGAAAACCACGCGCAAACGCTAGAATCGATCTTGCTTTATCCTTCGCGCTTTTGCTGCTCCTTCTCTTCCGCGGTCATCGGCGCATTAATTTCCAGCAAGCCCTCAGGCAGCTTCATGCGCACCTGTTTGCGCGTGGTGTCGACCGTCTCCAGATACGCTTCGGCAAAGGGAACCTCGAACTTCTTACCCATCTTACTGGCAACAATCAGCAGCGGCGCCTCGCCGGCTCCAAACTGCACATCCTCGATGGTGCCAAGTTCCTGGCCGTGATCCACAAGCGTGCAACCTGCTAAATCGCTCACGTAGGTCCAACCCTGCTCGAGGTCTGCCCGTTCCACCCAGGGCACCTGCAACTCCGACCCGATCAAGCCCTCGGCATCGGAGATCGAATCAATGCCGCGAAACTTGAGAACCAGCAGTCCCTTGTGCGGCCACAAACTCTCAACCTGCAATTCGCGCCGGCCCTCAGATCGGTCCAAGGCCTGCAGTTTCATCTTCTCGGTGAACCGGTCGGGAACATCGCTGTGTACTTCCACCGCGACTTCCCCATGGCGTCCCTGGGTTTTTACGACCCGGGCCAGGGTAATGAATCCGTCGTTGGGTTCAGGACTCAACGATGATGCCTCACCATCTTTACTCGATGATCTCGAGCGTATAGCGCTGGCGCGCCCGATACCCGGCAGCGCCCAACAACGTGCGCAACGCGCGAGCGGTACGGCCCTGCCGCCCGATCACTTTGCCTACGTCGCTTTCGGCGACTTCAAGCTCGATCACGCCATCGTCGAACTTCTCGACGAAGACCTCATCGGGGGCGTCGACCAGTTGCTTTGCAACCAATTCGACAAGCGCGCGCACATCTCCGGTGGACTCAGGCATAAATTCTCACTGTGGACGAGAGTGAATCGAGGAGCCGCTACGGCGTTCTAGGCAGCGGAACCGGCGGTTACCGGTGCCGGAGTCTTCGAGAACAGCTTGTTCACACGCTCCGACATCTGCGCGCCCTTGGACACCCAGTATTCCACGCGCTCACGCTTCATTTCGACCGAGGCGGGATTGGTGCGGGGATTATAGGTCCCCACCACTTCCACGGGACGGCCGTTGCGCGCGCGCGCCTTCTCAATGACCACAATGCGATAGTGCGGTTTTTTGCGCGCACCCATGCGCGACAGACGAATCATTAACACAGACTTTTATCCTTGTTCCGGAAGAGTCCGGGAGGTCGAGACAAACTATTATTATGCTGGAGCTTAGGTGGAATTGCAACACAGCAGGCAGCGGTAGTCAGTTAGCCGCTGCCCATTGCAATCTCGTTTCAAGCGCTGAAAAGCCTTGTTTTATGCTTTACCTGCTGTATATACTATGTATATACATGACCGCACTAACTAGCGCTCTGCTGGAGATGTCCAATGGCAACTGCTAAGGCACAAGCGCAGATGGTTCGATGGGGAAATAGCTTAGCTATTCGTATTCCTAAGAACGTCGTGGACGAGGCTCGGTTGTCCGAGGGCGACAAATTAGTTCTGCAAGTTGAGTCACCTGGCAATGTCGCGATCAAGGCAGTTGAAAGGCCCTCGTTGGGTGAGTTGCTGGTAAGGATCACGCCCGAGAACATCCACAAAGAAATTGACTGGGGTAAACCAGTGGGAAATGAGGCGTGGTAAAGAAGAAGTGGGTTCCAGATGCCGGCGATGTCATCTGGATAAATTTGGAAACGACTGTGGGTCACGAACAGGCGGGAAAGCGTCCGGCATTGGTGCTGTCCCCTTCTTCTTACAACGACAAAACCAGTCTCGTGATTGCCTGCGCCATGACATCAAGGAAAAAGGGCTATCCCTTCGAGGTCGAGATGCCTGATGGTGGAATTGTATTGGCCGATCAGGTCCGATGTCTGGATTGGAGAGTTCGAAGGGCAGAGCCAAAAGACACCGCCACGCCCGAAGTTGCAAAGCGCGTTCTCGTTTTGCTCGCAACGCTTCTTCAGATCTGATTTTCTCTCCCGACGAGGTGGATAAAAAAGGGCACAAAGCAGCGTGATGTTCTGTGCCCCTGGAGTCCGAGCGCTGGATGCGCGTTTATGCCACCGCCTCAGCCCTTTCAGCACTGCCGGCCTTGGCCGAAGGCTTCGCCAAGAACTGCAACAGGGCGCGGTTGACTTCTTCGGAATGGGTCCAAGCGACGTTATGCGGCCCTCCTTGAATGGTCACCAGTTCAGCGCCTTTCACCAGCTTGGCCGTGCGTTGGCCAGCCGCGGAAAAGGGAACGATGCGATCGGAGTCGCCGTGAATGACGAGCGTGGGCACATTGACCTTTGCCAAGTCTCCGCGAAAATCTTCATGCCATGTGGGAACGCAGGCGACGCTCGCCGTGGCTGACGAGATGCACGCAACATTCCAACTGGCCTGTACGGCTTGCTCGCTGACACGCTTTCCCATCAGCACGTCGGTGTTGTAGAAGTTCTTGAAAAACTCGGTGAAGAAGGCATACCGGTCTGCCGCAACGGCTTTCTGGATTCCTTCGAACACACTGCCATCCACACCTTCGGGATTGTCCTTGGCCTTGAGGAGATAAGGCGGGACGCCTCCGATGATCACCGCTTTGGCGACATCTTTGGAGCCGTACTTTCCGATGTAACGCGCGACTTCGCCGCCGCCCATCGAGAACCCGACCAGAACGAAATCCTTCAATTTGAGATGGCTGATGACTTTGTGGAGATCCTCGGCGAAAGTGTCGTAGTTATAGCCGCCTGTGGGTTGGCTGGATTTTCCAAAGCCGCGGCGGTCGTATGCGATTACGCGATGCCCGGCGCCGAGAAGCGCGGGAATTTGTTTTTCCCACGACGCGCTGCTCAGCGGATATCCATGAATCAGGACAACCGGCTGACCGGAGCCATGATCTTCATAGTAAAGGTGAAGCGAAGTCGAATTTTCTTTTCCGATATCGATGTAGGACATTCAAGCCTCCTGATAGCTGTGAAAAAGACGTTGGTGAGAAGGTTCAGTGCTGATTGTCTGTAGATGGTTCTGCGGACCTAGAGGATGCATGTTTCGAGGAACCACGTGTTGTCGTGCATTCCTGCCGGCGCGAAGCTTATTGCGGGAAGAACAGCTGGTCACGAAGAAAGCACAGCCTGCTAGACTGGCATTTTGGGGGTGAGCACGTGCAGGCGGTTTACATTCTTTCGGCGGTGCGGACGCCGATCGGAAAATTCGGCGGCGCATTGGCATCTTGCAGCGCTGCGGAGATGGGTGTCGTCGCGGCCAAGGCGGCCATGGAGCGCGCCGGAGTGCGGCCGGAGCAAATCGAGGAGACCATCTTTGGAAACGCCCGGCAGGCGGGGGGCGGTCCGAATCCAGCCCGTCAGATCTCCGTCCGCAGCGAGGTTCCGCAGGAAGTGCCCGCGTTTACGGTGAACAAAGCTTGCGCGTCAGGCATGAAGTCCATCGCACTCGCCTACCAGGCGATCACGCTGGGGGATTCCAGCTGCATTCTTGCCGGCGGCACCGAGTCGATGTCCCGGCTTCCTTATTATCTCGACGGCGCGCGCTGGGGATACCGCCTGGGCAATCAGGAACTGGTCGATGGCATGTACCGCGACGGATTTTTCTGTCCTCTGGCGCAGATGGTGATGGGTGAAACAGCGGAGGTCCTCGCGGGGCAGTACAAAATTTCCCGGGATGAGCAGGATGAATTCGCCCTGACATCGCAGGCGCGGGCGGCCAGGGCCATCGCCGCTGGACGCCTGGATGCGGAGATTGCTCCGGTCACCATTCAAGGCAAGAAGGGCAGCATCGTATTCAGCCGCGACGAACATCCATTTCCCGATGCCAGCATGGAAAAGTTGGCAAAACTGCCGCCCGTCTTTTCGGCCACGGGAACCGTCACCGCGGGAAATTCTTCCGGGATCACCGACGGGGCGGCTGCGATGGTGGTGGCCAGCGAACACTTCGTGAAGCAAAATAACTTGAAGCCGCTGGCGCGAATTGTCGCGATCGCCTCGGCGGGCGTGGATCCACGAACTATGGGCATCGGTCCTGTACCTGCCCTGCAAAAATTGGCAGACAAGCACAACCTGCGGGTGCACGATTTCGGGCTGATGGAATTGAACGAGGCTTTCGCCGCCCAGGTGCTGGCTTGCGACCGGGTGCTGAACTTCAATCGTGACCGTCTGAATGTGAACGGCGGCGCCATTGCGCTCGGTCACCCGATCGGATGTACCGGCACACGCATTACGGTCACCCTGCTGCACGAGATGTTGAAGCGCAATACCAAGCGCGGGGTGGCCACCCTTTGCGTTAGCGGCGGTATGGGAATGGCTCTCGCAGTGGAAAACGTCAACTGAGGCGGCGACACGTTGCTCCGATTGCGCCGGGGAAATCCCGCCACTATACTTTCCTCAGATTTCCAGCTTCAGAATTTCCAGCGCTCCGGAGCCACGATGTCCTTGTCCACGGTGATCGTCGATGACGAGCAATTGGCTCGCGACGAACTCGCCTATCTGCTCAAGTCCGCTGACGACGTAAACGTGGTCGCTCAGGGCAAAAACGGCCTGGAAGCGGTGAATCTAATCAAGGAGCACAGTCCGGATCTGGTGTTTCTCGACGTCCAGATGCCCGGCCTGGACGGCTTCGGTGTCATCAAGAAACTGCTCGACAAGAAAATCCGCCTGCCGAAAATCGTCTTCGCGACCGCCTTCGACCAGTATGCGGTGAAAGCGTTCGAAGTAAACGCTGTCGATTACCTGCTGAAGCCCTTCGACAAGAAGCGGGTCACCCAGGCAATTCAGAAAGCGCGAGCCCAGCAAGACGCGGATGAAGCTCCCGCCGAGAAGTTCGAGACGCTGGTGCGCATGCTCGAATCGCAGAAACAGCCTGCCTCCAAGATTTTGTTGAAATCGCTGGGGCGAATGTTCCTGGTTGACCAGAAAGATATCTGCTATGCCTGGATCGAAGATGGCGTGATTACGGTGGTGACTGCGGGGGCGGCAGGGATGGAAGGCCAATCAAACTGCCGCACGTTAGAGGAACTGCTGGAGAGTCTCGACAGTAAGCTATTTTGGCGCGCTCATCGCTCCTACCTCGTGAACATCAACCGCATCCGCGAAGTCGTCCCCTGGTTCAAGAGTTCCTACCAGCTGCGGATGGACGATAAGAAACAGACCGAGATTCCCGTCAGCCGCGCGCAAACCAAGCGCCTGCGCGAACTGTTCGGGCTGTAAACGTAGTTCCGCAGGCAACGATTCCGAATTAACCTCAGAAGAGGACCTTGTCGCATGGCGTCTGAGCGAATCGCGCACCCGGTCAGCAGCGATCAGCAGATCACGAATCAGCGTTCCGGTGTACATCCCTGCGGTCATGCTCCTTTACGAAAGTGATTTCAATCGGAGGACAGTGACGATGGACTGACACTGACCTCCGATTTCATGGGGGAGGGTCAAGTCGTCAAAGCTTCCAATCCACTCCGGTCCCGGATCACCAGGTTTGCGCCATCGAGCCGGATCAGGCGCTTCTTTCGCAGATGGCTCAGCAGGCGCGTAACCGTCTCCCGCGAAGCGCCGATGCGCTGTGCCATTTCTTCATGCGTCATGAGGGTTGAAATGCGAGTTTCCTCTGCGCTCTCCTTAGGAGGCGCCTGGGACAATAAAAGGCGAGCCAATTTGCCCTTCGAGGATCGGGTAAGAACCAGATGGTGGATATCCCGATAAGCGCTTTGATACTCGCGACTGAGGCAGTGGGACGTGTGTACGCCGATCTCACTGTGCGCTTCCATCAGTTCGGCAAAGTGTTTCCGGTCCAAAAAGCCGAGCTGGCACGGCGTCGCGGTCTCGGCGGTAACTTCATATGGCATACCTGAAATGGTGGCGCTGAGGCCCACGGTTTCTCCCGCGTGCACCGTTTTCAAAATCAGGATCTTGCCTTCGCGCGAGGTAGTGGAAAGGTTCACCTTACCCGAGCAAACGATGAACAGCCCGCGCGCCGCCTGCCCTTCTACAAACAGGATTGCGCCTGCCGGAAGAATGCTTTTATGGCTGATGCCATCGATGGAGCGCAGCGCCGACTTGGAAACGGCGCAAAAATATGAAGGATCGATGTGAGGGCACTCGGTGCAGTTATCTACAATTTCCAAACCATACGGTGCTTTCATGTCGTTCTCCTGGGAGTGAGGGCGTCTTCTGAACCTGCTGAACCTGCCTGCCGTACTCGACCCTGCGCTGGCGAAATGACGGGAACCGCTCAGCAGCGCGCGGGCGTGGGCGCGCGTATTTTGATTCGAACTTTGCGCCGCGGACAGCAGTTCCCAGGCAGCGCCGGTCTCTTCCCGCCGTTCCCAGTCGATGTGGCAAGCGAACAGGTACAGCGGGTCCGTCTCCCCAGGTTGTAAGAAAGCCTCGGGGAATGCGCCATCGCGACAAGGCGACGTTTCCCTAATGGCATCCGGCATAGGTTCTGGCTGGAGCCGTGCGGCAGAGTAACGCCACGCCATCGCCAGCGCGGTGCTGCTCTGAACGGTTGAGGCTGACAAATTTTGCCGGATTGCCTGAGGTTGATTGGGTTCGAGCAACTTCTTGAACTCCTGCGCCGCCCCGGATGGGCTTGGGCGCTGTGGGAATATTCTGCGAGGCTGCGGGAAGATCGAACGCCGGCCAGAGGCAGATCGAAACCTGTGGCATAGTGCAAGCGGCATTCCAAAACGGGCCTGAATGACGCGCGTGCAAGTTCCGCGTTTGGAACGGGTTCCAAAACGGAGTGCACTAGACCTGGGGCAAAATTGCCACGACTTCGGCGGAACTGCCGATCAATCGTCGGGTAGCATACAAAAGCACTCTTGAATCAGCAGCTTAGACGCCCTGCCGAAAGTCACCATCCCAAGGTGACTGCCGTACGTTGCCCGGGGCCTTGTCCCTGCCCTAATGTCGTTCAGGTCACCCCTATGCACAAGCACCACACGCGATCTGCCTCTCACAGTTCCCATCTGGTTCGCAACGGTCTTGGAAAACGCCGCAGCACTCGGATGTCGTTGCATGCGTCCGTGGGATTAACGGGAGAGGACCGCCAGAAGGCCTCATTCACCATCAATGCGAAGGCGACCAATCTGAACCGGCACGGCGCTGCCGTCCAACTCCCGCGCGAATTGCCCGTCGGCTCTAGCGTGACGTTGAAAAACAACCGTGGTATTCAAGTGCCCGCGCGCGTGGTCTCTCAGATCAGCGCGGTGGAGGGTCTGCGCACGTACGGAATTGAATTTGTTGAGCAGGATGAGAAAGCGCTGCAGTTTTGGGGAATCTCCTTCCCGACTGCCTAGAGCGCGTGTAAAGTTCCCTTCCTCCAGCACATCCGGACTGGCAACATTCCGTCGTAATTTTTCCATCTCATCTCCTGAATAGACATTCTGCAAGAGTGCATGGAACCTCGAAATTTCATGGCGTACTTTGGCGCTTGTTTCCCTTGATTCAAGAAGTTAGGGTCAATTCAAAGAGGATTTGATAATGCTTCAGCACAAAGGGATATCAGACGTGACCGAAATGAAAGTACGATCCGCGAACGGCCCGGCCAAGAGCGCTCACCTGCAGCAGCTCCATGATGAGATCGACAGGCTAGCGTTGTTGGTAAATGAAGCCAAGCGGCAGAGCGATCGCATTCAGGCCGCAGCCGATGCGTTAGGAGATGATGTATTGGTCAACCTCGGAGACGGAATGCTCGCCTCCGCCAGCGACAAGCGTACACGGCTCAGAAAGACCGACAGCTAGCCCCGAACCTCCTACCGCGAAGCGGCTAGCCGCCAGCGGACCCGGCCCAGCAAAGAAAATTCTGCCTATAAGCTGGCCGGGTCTCCCGCCCTCTCAGACTCGGTCGAGCACTGTGGCCCCGGACGCCTCGAGTCTGTTACGAAACTCAGTTGTCCCTTGAGGAACCATTGAAGGTAGCCCGCCAGTTCACTGGCGGGTAGATCCGACAAATCCACCGTGTCCCGGAGGGACACTTGACACTGATCCGCAATCATCCCAAGACGTAATTCGGATCGTACTCAATTCGGTGTTTCTTCAGAAATGCCAGGAACTCTTCTTCGAAGCTGCGTCTCGTATGGTGCTCCGCCTGTGATTGGATGTATGCTACCGTGCCATCCTTCTGAGAAATCCCCACTGTAAATGCGCCGTAGCCCTCCTGCCACTCGAACTGATGCGTATGCGTCTGATTCATCCAGCGGGATGATCCGCCCTTCATCAACTGAACTGCCTTTGCCAAAGCCATGGTTGCAGGTAGCGAGAGCAAGATATGCACATGATTTTCTGTTCCGCCTACAGTCAGTGCCTTGAATCCATTCTTGCGTGCGATGCCGCCCAAAAACGCCCAGAGGTCCGGTTGAACCTCGACACGGATCAGATTTCGGCGATTTTTTGTAGAGAATACGCAATGCACGAGACCGGTGACGTATGTGTGTGACATTGAACTCAGGGTACGCGCAAGTGCCAATGGCCCGACAAAAATTAGCCGAGAAATACAAATTTATGTTTCAAATTGGAATTGCATAGGACGGTCAAGTGTCCCTCCGGGACACGGTCGGATTTGGCGGATCTACCCACCAGTTAACTTCAGTCGTCCCTGCGGGACTTGAAGATTTCTTCCACTTTCCCCAGCGCTGAAGCGCTGGCCTATTATCAGACGCACTACCGGGCGGGCCATTATCAGACGCCCGAGGACGAATTTCGCGGCTCTGCTCTTCCAGCGGTCTGAAAATGCGTTTTGTTACATAGTCGTCTGAAGAGAAAATGCGTTTCGTTACAGACTCGCCTCGTCCGGGCTCGCGCGAAGCGCGATCAGATTTCCCCGGCTTCTGCGGCACCTTGCATGCATCGCGTTCCGCCATCCAGGGCGAACGAGGCGTCCGCCCCTACACGAGCCGGGGGCGCGGTTTTTACTTCCATGTGTTCGTGGACTAGAATTGACCGCGATAGGCGACAGTCCCACGGATTTGCCTTGTTCGAGTAGCACCCATGCCCACGTCAAAGAAGAAATCTGCAGCGCGCGGGAAGGGCGTCGCGCCAGCAACGAGAACTGCGGAGGAGAAATACGGCTTCCCGCGACTCGCGTTTCCCATCGCTGCCATCGGTGCCTCTGCGGGGGGCCTGGAAGCTTTCAGCAACCTGCTCCGAGGCTTGCCTTCCGATCCCGGCGTAGCCCTCGTGTTCATTCCTCACCTAGATCCCACGCACGAAAGCGCCATGGTCGAACTGCTGGCCCGGACCACGTCGTTGCCGGTACGGCAGGCCGGGGACAGAATGCCTGTGGAGATCAACACGGTTTACGTTCTGCCCCCCAACTGCGACATGACAATCACCGAGGGCGTGTTGCATCTCGCCCGGCGCGAGTCGGCCCGCGGTCATCATTTACCGATTGACACGTTTTTCCGCTCGCTGGCGGAGGACCAGACCAGCAATGCCGTCGGCATCATCCTTTCGGGAACCGCCAGCGATGGAACTCTGGGCCTGGCCGCCATCAAGAACGGCGGCGGGATCACCTTTGTCCAGGACTTTGAATCCGCCAAGTACGACGGAATGCCGCGCAGCGCGGTTGAAGCCGGCGTAGCCGACTATGTGCTTCCTCCCGCCCGCATCGCACAGGAAGTAGTTCGCATTCAAGGCCTACCGCCCGACCGCGAGCCCCACGAGGATGCCTTCGACGGCAAAGATCGTTTATTGAAAGAGATTTTCCGGCTGCTGAAAAGCCACAGCAAAGTGGATTTTGTCGATTACAAGATCGCCACCATCCGACGGCGCATCCTGCGGCGCATGCACATCAACCGCGTCACCGATCTCGCAGATTACGTAAAGATCCTGCACCGCAGTCCCCAGGAAGTCGAAGCTTTATATCGCGACGTTCTCATTAACGTCACCAGCTTCTTCCGCAATCCCGAGGTTTTCGAGAGCCTGCGCGAAGTGGTGTATCCCAAAATTCTCGCCGACCGCTCCAGTTCCGATCCGGTGCGCGTCTGGGTGCCAGGATGTTCTACGGGCGAAGAGACTTACTCCCACGCCATCTCGCTGGTAGAAATGCTTTCGGAGATGCGCATAGAAATTCCCATGCAGATCTTCGGCACGGACCTCAGTGAAAACGCCATTCAGCGCGCTCGCATCGGCATTTACAAAGACAGCATCGCGCGCGAGGTCTCCGAAGTCCGCCTCCGTCGGTTCTTCCACAGAGTCACGGGCGGATACCAGATCTCAAAATCCATCCGGGATATGTGCGTGTTCGCTCGCCAGAACGTGTTCAACGATCCGCCCTTCTCCCGCATGGATCTGATCAGTTGCCGCAATGTGCTGATCTATCTCAGTCCAGTGCTGCAGAAAAGAGTCATTCCCACTTTCCACTATGCGTTGAAGGCGGGAGGCTTTCTACTGGTCGGCAACAGCGAGGGCTTGTTGGGAGCCGGGGCCGATCTTTTCAACCTGGTCGACCGAAAAAGCAAAATCTACCAGAAGAAAGGTGTGTCTTCGCCCGTCACCTTTGGCCTGACCATCAACACCTCTGCGGCCGTAGAACCCGAGCTTGAGAAGCCCGCTCATAACGGAAAAGAGCTGGAGCAGCCCAAGACTCCACTGGACGTGCAGCGAGAAGCCGACCGCCTGCTGCTCAGCAAGTATGTTCCTTCTGCGGTGGTGGTCAACGACGCGCTTGAGATTGTGCAGACCCGGGGCCGAACCAGCCGCTATCTCGAACTCCCGACCGGCAAGGCCAGCCTCAACCTGCTCAAAATGGCCCGCCCCGGACTCCTCTACGAACTCCGCGGAGTCATCGACAAGGTCCGCAAAACCGGCGTTCCCGCCGTCAGAGAGAACATTGCAATCGACGACGGTGAAGCGACCATCAGCGTCAAGGTCGAAGTTGTTCCGTTCCGTACTCCCGCGCGGGATGAGCGCCATATGCTTGTGCTGTTTGAGGAGCTACCCCAGGACAAACCTGCTCCGGAGCCCAGGCGCATACCGAAACGTCCCCCCAAGGGAGTTTCGGACATGAAGGACATCCAGATTGCGCAACTCAAACAGGAGCTGGCCAGCACCAAGGAATATCTTCAGTCCATCATCGAAGCGCAGGAAGCCACCAACGAGGAACTGCAGTCGGCCAATGAAGAAATTCAATCCGGCAACGAAGAACTGCAGAGCACCAACGAGGAATTGCAGACCTCGAAGGAAGAACTCGAATCCGCCAATGAAGAGCTGAACACGGTCAATGAAGAAATCCAGCATCGCAACCATCAACTGGCGCAATTGAGCAACGACCTGATCAACCTGCTGAACAGCACGCACGATTCCGATGATCATGCTGGGCGAGGACCTGCACATTCGCCGCTACACTCCGGAGGCCGCGCGCGTCTTCGGCTTCAACGAGCACGACGTGGGAAAGACGCTTGCCAACATGCATCTGAAGATTGACATGCCGCGGTTGGAGCGCTGGATGCTCGATGTAATGCGCGACATGAGCATCCGCAATGAACACGTGCAGGGTCAGGACGGCAAAGCTTACAACCTCCGCATTACGCCCTATCGCACTCTGGAAAACAAAATTGAGGGGGTAGTGCTGGCGCTCCTCGACATCAGTGAACTGCTGGGACCGGCAGCCGGCAAAACCAACGGCCGTTCCGACGCAGAAGAAAAATAGCTCTCGGTTTCAGAACCCCCGGTGTATTTCGTCCGGTAGCGGACATTGCCACACTGGCGCTTTTTGGCGCTTGCACCCCGACCAGAGCGCGTCTAGCGTTAAATCATAGTGTCAGCCCATCATTCACCTCGTCCCTGGCGTGATATCGCCCGCGAGCTTGCGCGCGAACTCGATGGCGGCAAGCGCCGCGACCTCATGCAAGAACTCAGCAATTCCTACGACCCGCGCTCCGCGACTTGCGCCATCTGTAACCGAGCCTGTGATTTGACGACCTGCAAGACGGATGAACAGGGCCATCCTGTGCACGAGCGCTGCTATACCCTGATGCTCAAGAAGGCAGCGGAACCCAGCGACTCCTAAATGGGTACGCCTGCGGCCAAATTTCGACTTTCCGTCAACAACCGCATGTCGCGCAATGATCTCTAACATCTGTTCGGTCTCGCCCGGAAAGAAGAGAATCCTTGCCTCAGCGCGACATCATCGTGATCGGCGGTTCGGCAGGATCTTTCGAGCCGCTCAAAGTCATCGTTTCCGGCCTGCCCGCCAGTTTTCCCGGCAGTGTTCTGATCCTGACTCACATGATGGCGGATTTCCCCAGCCTTCTGGAGGAGCACCTGGGCAGCAACAGCCGCTTACCCGTAACTCAGGCCACCGATCAGGAACCGATCCGGCGCGGCCATATCTACGTCGCCCGTCCCGACTACCACCTCACCATCGAGGCGGGCAGAATGCGTGTCCTGCGCGGCCCCAGGGAGAACCGTCACCGGCCCGCCATCGATCCCTTGTTTCGGACGGCCGCCCGCGTTTACGGCGCGCGGGTGATTGGAGTCATTCTCAGCGGGAGCCTCGACGACGGCTCGATGGGCCTTTTTGCCGTCAAGCAGCGTGGCGGCATTGCCATTGTCCAGGATCCAAACGAGGCTGCCTCGCCCGAGATGCCGCGTCGCGCTCTCGGCTACGCCACTCCTCATTACGTTTTGAAAACTCGCGACATCGTTCCCAACCTCATGAACCTCGTACAAGTCGATCAGGATGAAATCGTCATGCCGAAAAAGAAAGCACCGAAGACCAATGGTCATTCGAGATCACGTAACGGCGGGCGTGTTCGTTCGTCCACAAAAGAAGCCGATCCCTCAAACGGCGGAGCCCAACACACCGGCAGTACTCCCATTACGGACGGCGATAACGAGGCCAACTTGAAAGCTGAGTACTTCGATGAGGGCGAGGGAAATCCCTCGGTATTTGCCTGCCCGGAATGCCACGGGGTTCTGTGGGAACTCCGGGAAGGCAATCTGGTTCAGTTTCGTTGTCGCGTGGGACACAGTTACGGTTCCGATAGCCTGGTGATGGAACTCTCGCAAGCCTCGGAAGCCGCGCTATGGGCGGCTCTGCGTGCCCTCGAAGAGAAAGCCGCCATGCAGCGAAGAATTGCCGAAGGCATGAGTTCACACCTGACGTCCGTGGCTCGCCTGCGCGATCAATCCGACTCCGATGACGCCCATGCCCGCGTTCTTCGCGATATCATCTTCGCGCGCGATGCGCAGTTGCACAAGGGACCCGATTCCGACGCCGAGAAGACTGCTTAGAAAGTTTCACCCAGTTGGATCAGGTGGCTTTTCAACTGCTGCAGGCTCTCATGCAACTGCTGGGCATCCGCGTCGCTCGGAGTAATTTTGTTCAGCATGCGGACGATCGTGTCGTAAGCCTTGCGCGCCGACTTCTGATTGCGCAGCTTCTTCTCCTCGTCGCGGCTATCCAGCGCTGCTTTCGCAAACGTCAATCCTGTCGCTACATCCACCTTGAGGAACTCGGTGCCGGTACGATTGAACTGCCGCGCTGCGGCCAGCAGTTCCTCCTGCGTGGGCTTTGGCACCTGCAGTCGTGGTGTTCGTTGGCGAGGAATCTTGTCCGGCATGCACATGGGATGACCTTCCCCCACGACGGGTTTTCGGCGATCGTAGAAATGCCGGACTCATGTGGCTGCGTAGCCGCACAGCGTGTAGCCACGCCTATGTAGATCCGGACGCCTCGCCCGGGAGGAACTCTCTTTTGTGAGGGTATCTACAGAACAACAACCGGCAGGTTTGTGAGCTTAACTGGCCTTGCGCCTGGAATCCAAATCCAGCAAGCCAAGCACGTAATCGGTCTGGTGTTGCGGGTCCAGCACCCTGACCTGACGCGATCTGTCCGGGGAGGGACGTTCCTTCAAGTCGCCCTGCAATCCGTAAAGGCTCTGGCGAAGAATTTCCAGAGATGCGCGCACATCATTTCGCAGACCAAGCATCTGCTCGCGCAGCCGGGCCATTTCCGTCAGTCCCTCACGGATCGACTCCGTCGTTACCGGGCTGGCGCTCGTTCCCCGTTTAGTCAACTGGAAGGCTTCGCGAATGGGACTAGCCGCGACCCACGCATCCAGTTCCGCCTTCGTTGCCACCACCGACCCAGTGGGTTTTCCCGCAGGCCGTCGTACTGGCAATCCCAGCTCACGCTCGTAGCGCTGCACTGTGCGAACTCCCTTGCCAAGGTAGTTCGCAATCTCTTTCCATCCACTAAGGAATTGTGATTGTTCCGTACCTTTTCCGGTGTTCCTCATAGGACCTTCTCGCGGGCTACGCAGATTTTCGTCCTGGACGTTGAAGTGATTGAACCCCCAACAAACGCATTGGAATGATTCTAGCACTGCGTTGCTCCGCCTCAAACTCTGAATTTTACGGGGGAACATTGAAACTCGCCTTCTCCTCTCCACTACAAGCAATTGGCTTTTGCCGGGGCTGAATAAAACGGTTTACTAGCCCAAGCAGTTAAGTGAAGCGTTTTACCAGATCGATTTTCCATCCAAGCAGCCGCGAAAACCACAGCTGGCGCGGATTGGCGCTTGTGGCCACTTTCGCGCCGGCATATGGTCAAACTTACCGAATCAGATTTGGATGATGTAAATGACGCCGCTCCGCCGTACTCTTCGTCGCCGTAACTCCGGACGTATCTGCCCGCTCTGCAACGAGCCTCTGTTGTTGGAGAATTGCAAAACGGATGAGCACGGCCAAGCTACTCACGAAGAATGTTACGTGAACCGAATCTGCTCGCAACTGAAGAGCGATAGAAAACAATCTTCCGCCAGAGAGGACTCTCATTCTTCGCGGAAATTAAGATCCAGTTAGTCTCTCCGCTGTCTTAGCGCTTGGATCTGCCGCACAAGTAAAAACAAGTTGGCCTTACCTAAGCAGCTTTCCTCGATTTTTTTCTCTTCGCTTCACTTCCGCTATCATTCCAGCAGTAATACCGTCCTTCGAGTGATCTATGCAAAGAGGCAAGACCAGGACCGCTCTCGTGACCGGCGCCAGCCGTGGTATTGGAAAACAGATCGCTCTCGAGTTAGCCCGCAACGGATATCGCGTCGCGGTCAATTACTTCGACGATCCCGCGTCCATGGTAGACGCCGCCGTGGCGGAAATTCGCGCCATACAGCCGGCTTCAATTGGCGTTCAGGCTGACATCCGCTCCAGCGCTCAAGTCGCGGCCATGTTCGAGCAGGTGATCTCGGAATTCGGCCACCTGGACCTGCTGGTCAACAACGCCGGCGTGCAAACCTGGAAGCCTCTCCTCAAGGTAACCGAGGAAGAATGGGACCTGGTCATCGACACCAATCTGAAAGGCTGCTTCCTGTGTACCCAGCAAGCGGCGCGCAGCATGAAAGACCACGGCGGAGGATCGATCGTGAACCTCGGTTCGGGCTGCAACAAACTTGCGTTCCCCTCGCTCGTCGCCTACACCGCGAGCAAAGGCGGAATTGAAATGTTCACCAAAGAAGCGGCGGTCGAACTGGGGCAATACGGAATCCGGGTAAACTGCATAGCGCCCGGCTCCATCGAATCCGAACGCACGCGCCAGGAAGATCCCGACTACGCCGGGACCTGGTCGAAACTCACTCCCCTGGGACGGGTCGGTACCGCGGCGGATATCGCTCCCACCGTGGTCTTCCTCGCCAGCCCGGGCGCTTCCTTCATTAGCGGCCAGACGATCTGGATCGACGGCGCCCTTTTCACCAAAGCCCAATGGCCGTACAAAAAGTGATGAACCTCTGATCCGCGACCTGCGCGACCGGAGTGCTTGCCGAAGGTAATCAGGCGAAGGCACCGTGGTAATGCCCCTGCTGGCCTTTGGTAATCTCGCTGCCCCCCACGGTCGCCCCCATAATCGATTCATGGATTTGGGCGACTTGTTTCGCGGATTCTTTCAGACCGTAGCCTTGGGATCCGCGACCGTTTTCATTCTGCTCGGCGTCGTTCGCCTGCGCAGCCCCCGCCGTACCCCGGCATTGATTCCCGGCAAATCGTCGCGCTACTGATTCCTATCCCGGCTCTGGTACAAATCTTCGGTAGTGGTGCAGTTTGAACTGCACCACTACCAAATCTTCCGTTCGTTTGCTTCCGCTCCACTCTGCGTGAGATATTACTCTGCTCCATAATCCTTATTGCACAAGGCCGCTTGACCGGACAAATCAACGATGCGCCTTATCCCCCGCGACGCTAAATTTTTCGAGCTTTTTGCCGAACTCTCTACCAATCTCACCGATGGGGCCAAGTTGCTTCGTGCCATCCTCGCCGATCCCACAGATCTCACCATGCGAGTGAGCCAGGTGCAGGCCATCGAGCACCGGGGGGACAAAGCTACCTACGCCATCATCACCAAGCTGAATCAGACCTTCATCACGCCCTTCGATCGCGAGGACATTCACCGCCTTGCCTCCTCGCTGGATGACGTGCTTGATTTCGTGAACTCCGCGGCCCTTCGGCTGGTCATGTACAAGATTCACAATCCGCCGCCGGTCTCGGCCGAGCTCGCCGGAATCATCGTCCTGCAGTGCGAAGAACTGGCCAAAGGTGTTTCCTTGCTCGAGAAGAATGGCCACGTAATGAAACACTGCGAAGAGGTCAACCGGCTCGAGGATATGGCCGATAACGTGAGCCGACGAGCTATCGCTGATCTTTTTGAGCATGAAAAAGATCCGATTCAACTTATCAAGTTGAAAGAACTGTACGAAGTCCTCGAGTACGCGACCGATAAAGCCGAAGACGCCGCCAACGTTATCGAAGCCATAGTCCTCAAGAGCACATAGAAAGTTTCGAGTTTCGAGTTTCAAGTTCAGGTCCTCAAAAGTGTCAGATCTGAACTTCGGACTCGAAACCAGAAACTCGAAACTTGAAACTTTGTCATGAATAAAGACCTGATCCTGGTCACCATTACCGTCCTGGTCGCGCTAATCTTCGACTTTCTGAACGGCTTCCACGACTCCGCGAACAGCATCGCCACGGTGGTTTCTACCCGCGTTCTGTCGCCAAAATTTGCCGTCGCATGGGCGGCGGCTTTCAATTTTCTGGCGGCATTTTTCCTGGGCACCGCCGTCGCGAAGACGATTGGGAAGGGCATGATCCGCCTGGATCACGTCGATCAATATGTCGTCATGGCGGGACTGTTCGGCGCGATCGTCTGGGACCTGCTCACCTGGTGGTGGGGACTGCCGACATCCTCGTCTCACGCCTTGATCGGCGGATATGCCGGCGCCGCCATGATGCACGCCGCTGTGCATACCGGGCCAGCCAGCATGTTTTCCGTCATCATCCCCGAGGGCTGGTACAAGACTCTTATCTTCATCGTGGTCGCGCCCGTCATGGGCATGGTTCTAGGTCTTGTTTTTATGATCGCAGCGCACTGGATTTTGCAGAACAAGGCGCCACAGACGGTGGACCGGTGGTTCCGCAAGCTCCAGTTACTCTCCGCTGCCGCCTACAGCCTCGGTCACGGGGGCAACGACGCTCAGAAAACTATGGGCATCGTCGCTGGCGCCCTCTACACGGCTGGATTCATGTCCAAAACCGACATGCTGGCCAACTGGGGCAAATTTCACTGGCCTATTATCCTTGCCGCCCATGCCGCCATCGCGGCTGGTACTTACTTCGGCGGATGGCGCATCGTTCATACCATGGGCCAGAAGATCACGAAGCTGAAGCCATTAGGCGGATTTTGTGCCGAAAGCGCCGGAGCGATTACTCTGTTCGGCACCGCGCTCGCCGGCATTCCGGTCAGCACCACTCACACAATTACCGGAGCGATCGTGGGCGTAGGCGCAGTTCATCGACTCTCGGCAGTCCGGTGGGGTGTGGCCGGGCGCATCGTCTGGGCCTGGATGCTGACCATTCCAGCATCGGCTCTGGTCGCGGGCGCTACCTACCTGCTCATCAACTTTATCCACCCAAGCTAACCTCCCCTGCTCTGTTTCCGATTGCCTCTCTAGGGTTTAGGAGCGGCAACACCTCCATCCGAATCCGCACCTTATCTCCGGAACAAACTTGCATTGCGGCCCGCAATCGTGCTCGGGGCCAATCAAAGGAGCAACTTAATATGAAAAATAAGTTGGGTCGTTTGCTGTTGTGCGTGCTTTTCGCAGGTTTAACTACGGCGTGGGCAGTTGCCCAGGATGATACAAACACCAATTCGAAAGGCGAGGTTCGGAACATCACTGGATGCCTGACGAAATCCGGCGGCGGCGATGAGTATTTGCTCACCGGAACAGACGGAAGCACTTGGGAGATTCACGACAAAAACACTTCCAGCGACCTCGCCTCTCACGCTAACCAGACGGTCGAGGTGCGGGGCGTCGTAAGCCACTCGAAAACGCACAACATGAAGGAAGACACAAAAGACATGGCCCATGACACGGGAGCGACCAAGGCTCACGCGGAGCATGGACACCTTACCGTTACCGAAGTCCACAAGGTAAGCGGCAGCTGTAACCAATAATCTGGCCGGGCAGAAAGATCAAAGGCGGAACGCTAAGCGCTCCGCCTTTTCGTCTTTCTGAGAACTGAGAACTGCTTACCCCTTCACGCTGATCTTCGAGAACGACAGCACCGCTCTACTCGGCGTGGGACGTCCCATGGACAGCGCCGGTCGGAACGTCGTGAAGATCAGCATCCGCTTGACCTCAGGAAGCACCTGCTTCGAGGATTCGGAATCCGACAGGATGCGATAGTCCTGCACCCGCCCATTGCTGTCGACATAAGCCTCAATCACGAGCGAGTCGTCTTCGATCGTATTCATCGACATGCCGAACGAGCTTGGCTGCAGCTCCGGGCCGGAATTCACCATCACCAGTGGAACATCGTTATCGGCGTGCAGCTTCGAGGGCGCCACGAAGTACATCATCGCGATCCCGAACAGAACGAATGCCGTTAAAAAGCCGGCTGTCGCGGGAACCATGAAAGCCTCGAAGGCATTCTCCAGACGTACGCGTACCCCTTCAAACCGGCCGCGCCGCGCCACTGCTACTTCGCGCGAAATCGCCAGCCGCAACTTCAATCCCAAATCTGCCGGAGCCTTCGGACGCCCGACAGTGGCCAGCAACTGCTGAGTGCGCCGCAGTCCATGATACTCGCGATGACAGCTCGGGCAGCCTGACAAATGGTCCTGCAGCGCGAGCATCTCCGTGCCCGTTACCGCTCCATCCAGATATGGCGAAAACAACTGCTTCACCTGGGAGCACTTCAGTTCTGATGTCTTCCTGTGGCTCGTATTCCCAGTGCCAATCATGGCATCACCTCGGCCCTTCTACCCCCTGCAGCTACCTGTGACCGCTCTTGCCGTTCTGAACCGGGAGCGCTTAATCCCAGCTCGTTTCCTACCTCGCGCACATACGAAGCCAGCCTTTGCCGCAGCGCTTGTCTGCCGCGAGTCAGCCGGGATTTCACCGTTCCGAGGGAAATCTCCAGCACTTCGGCAATTTCTTCATACGACATTTCTTCCAGATCGCGCAGGATCAGCGTGGTGCGATAGGGCTCTGGAACCTTCCTTAACTCTTCTTCCACCCGCGCCTGCACTTCGCGATGGGCCACATTATCGAAGGGTGAATCGCCATGGTCCGTCAGAGCCAGTTGCATCTCGTGCTCGCCGACGCCGGGCGCTTCGGATTCAGCCGGCTCGATGGACGTCTCTTTCGCCTTGTGCCGGAACCACCATCTTCGCCGGTTTGCCGCCTCGTGCAATGCGATGCGGTAAATCCAGGTCTTCAGGCTGGATTCGCCGTGAAAGTGTTTCATGCCCCGAAACACCTTGAGGAACACTTCCTGTGTGGTATCGGCCGCATCCGCTGGATCGTTCACCACCCGGTACACCAATCCATACACCGGTTGCTGGAACTCTCCAATTAACCAGGCGTAGGCCGCTTCCGAGCCGGCCTTCAACTCAGCCACGATAGCCGCCTCTTCCTGCGACCGGATCCCGATTGCACTCGCTAAATCACCCAAGGTGGTTGCTCCCGCCATATGGCGATCCCCTGATTATAGGATTTTCCACCCTCGCGCGCCCTGAATTTCTTTCCCGCCCCAGTCCGGCCCGCTTCGTCGCGAATGCTCAAGACCTTACATAACATAGACTCCGTGGGGAGCCTGCAGGTTCCCGGTTCCAAGCTTCTTTGTTTTCAGCGAGTCCCCGGATCGCAAGCCGCTGTGCCCTCTCCGGAATCCGCCCTCTAACCCAGGGTCACCGGATCGAGGTTACTTGCGGAACGGTTATAGGGCCACTCGACTGCCCGCTCGGAGTTGTAGACAGGTCACTCGACGAAATCGTGAATCCTTGGGATTACATGGATAATCTTAATCGTCATGCGTTACGCACCCGATCACAAATCCAAGACGCATCAGCGCATCGTTAAGGCGGCCTCCAAGCAATTCCGCGCCCAGGGTTTGAGCGGGCCAGGGGTCGCGCGAGTGATGCGCGCCTCGGGACTCACGGTGGGAGGATTTTATAAACATTTCCGCACCCGGGACGATCTCGTTACCGAAGCCGTCGCCGAGAGTCTCCGCGACTTACGAGAACGCATGCTCGCCCCGGCGAGGCAGGCCCCACCGGGAGAGGCATGGAAGCAGATCATCAGGAATTATTTATCCATCGAGCATTGCGAACACGCCGGAGCTCGGCTGTCCTATCGCCGCGCTTGCTCCTGAGATCGCCCGCACGAAACCAACTGTCAAAAAGCGAATCGCGGGACTGTTAAAGCAGCATCGCGACGAGATCATGCCTTTCGTGCCTGGGAACACCGCCGCCGAGAAGGAGAGAAACTTTACGGTGGCGATGTCCGCGATGGCAGGTGCGATCTCCCGTGCGCGCACCATGACCGATCTCGAGGAGAAGCAAAGAACCCTGGATACAGTTCGAGATTACTTGCTGGCCAGCTTTTAATTTTTTTTGCATCCATAGGATTATGATCATACTCCCATGTATAAATGGCGCGGCAGATAGGGCGATGAAGCAGGCAACAAGCTGGCACGGGTGAAATTGAGAGGAACTGCAAACTGCGAATTAACAAAACATAAGGAGAAGTCGTTATGGCAAATACGGTCGTAGCACGAGTCGATGAGTCCAAACTTCCAGTTATTTCAGGCATAGGCGCTTACGTGGCCAGCTTCTTTTTGGCTTGGTTAGCGCTCATCCTTGTCCTTGGGGCGCGCGGGGCGTTCGTGACGCCGGGGGGGGCCCGCCGCTCGCATTACTAATTAGTCTGGTGGCGCCGCTGACGCTTTTTCTGGTCGGCTACAGCGCCATCCGGCCGCTTCGCGAGTTTATTTTGTCGGCTGATGTTCGCCTCATTGCGGGGATACAGGCGTGGAGGTGGGCTGGCTTTGGCTTCTTGAGTTTATACACCTACAAAGTCTTGCCAGGAATCTTCGCCTGGCCTGCCGGGCTGGGCGATATGGCAATCGGCATCACTGCTCCCCTCATGCTGGCCGGTCTCCTGCGGCGGCCTGGCTTTGCGGCAAGCAGAAGCTTCGTGGCCTGGAATCTCTCCGGCATTTTGGATCTCACCGTCGCTGTGAGTATCGGAGCGCTGGTCCCGCTGTTCGCTCCAAATCTCTACGGAACTGTTTCGACAGGCCATATGACGCAGCTCCCGCTGGTGCTGATTCCGACATACCTGGTCCCGACGTTCTTGATGCTGCATTTGACTGCGCTGTTTCAGGCGCGACGTCTCGCCGGATAAATAGGCGCTAGCACGCAGGACTCATCGTGCTGTTGCATAGACCCTGCGATCGCTTTGGGCATGTGCAGGCTGGACAAATGCCACCAACGGCCTGCACACCCGGCTCGCACTTAGGTAACTTGGTGATATTACTTCGATCCGCTTAGATAAATTCTGTGCCGCGCAAGTCCGGTGCGCACCAGCAAGAGCCGAAGCCGGAAACCTCCATTACTTCGGTGCGTTCAATCCAGCGCCATGGTCCGCTCATGAAAACAGTGAGACTGACAGTGTTGCTTCTTTGCGGCCTCATTGCCGTGCTCGCGGCAGACATTCGCTTTTGGTACCACGCAGAGAGGCGCCCTCGTCCCTATACCACGACAATTCCTCGCCTGGAATGGACGCGAGCCGTAGATCCTCTTTACCTCACGTTCACTCCCCCACTTGTCGCTAAGGATGGGACTCTTTACGTTGCCAGTGCCGGCGGCGTTCACGCCTTGGGTGCTTCCGGCACCGAGCGATGGGTTTACCCTGCGAGCCAATCCGATCCCATCCTCAGCGGCTCTTTGTCGCAGGACGACTCCGGAAATCTCTACTTCGCCACTTTGCACGGTATCTATTCGCTATCCCCCTCAGGCCTGAAGCGCTGGCAGGCCGACTGCCCACGAGCCGCCCTCGCCCGAAGTGCGGGAGGACATGCCTTTGATGTCGATGCCATCTACACCACCTGCGACACCCACCTGGTCGCACTCAGTAAACTTGACGGCCACGAGACATGGCGCCTGCCCGAATTGGAAGTCCAGGCTCCGTCAGGCATGCCGGTCGCGCCGCTGCTGTTGCGCAACCACGAAGTCGTCTTCAGCCGGGAGCAGCACATCGTCGCCAGCGACATGCGCGGAAACGTTCTGTGGACGTTCCCTCCGGGGACGCAGGGCACGGCCTACTTTCTGGGATCCGGCCCCGATGACGTCATTTATGCGAGGAAATTCTCCGGCGAAATGGTCGCGTTGTATTTCGATGGAAGCATCAAGTGGAAGTTGGAGGGCGTAGGTGGTTTCAACGAGAGTCCGGCGCGCGGGCTGGACGGCACAGTCTACGTGATTACGCCTCAGGGGCCTCTGTATGCCATCGACCCGCGACCCAGGCTCAAGTGGAAGTTCCCATTGCCGCCTAGCACCAGCGTGATGGGTTACACTGCGCCGGTTCGCGCGCCCGACGGAACCATTTATCAACTGCTTGAAGACCGCGTGCTTGCCATAAGCCCGCAGGGCAAGCTGCTCTCAGAGTTGCGAGTCCCCGGAGAGCCGGGTCACCGGGGTTTTCTGACACTGTCAGCCGACGGAACGCTCTACGCACTCATGGATAACTCGTTCGTGCACGCGATCCGAATCGCAAACGCGCGGTGACGGGCTGCATCCATTCACCCAAGAAATTCCGCTATTCACCTCAAAATCGGCCACTTAAGGCCGAAACCATTGCGTGCCTGGAATATCCTCTGTTAGCCTTTTGACTGGACTTCCTCATCGCAGTTCGCCTGAGCGCGGTCGCGTGGGTTTCCGCGGGTTAACCCCGGTTCCAAAGTCCTGGCCTCTGCAGCATCGCGTGGCTGGCCCGACCAGCGTTCACGTGCAATTTTAAGGAGAAACAAAACTTGTCATCCAAGACGCGTTACCTGTTCACCTCGGAGTCCGTCACCGAAGGCCATCCCGACAAGATCGCCGACCAGATCTCCGACGCAATTCTCGACGCCTGCCTCGCCGAAGACAGCACCAGCCGCGTAGCCTGCGAAACCCTAACCGCCACCGGCCTGGTCGTCATCGCCGGAGAAATCACCACCAAAGCCTATGTCGATTTCCAGCACGGTGGTGCGCGGCACTGTTCAGTCCATCGGATACGACAACGCTCTGCACGGATTCGACTGCAACACCTGCGCCGTGATCTCCAGCATCAACAAGCAGTCCGGCGACATCGCCATGGGCGTAGACACCGGCGGCGCCGGCGACCAGGGAATGATGTTTGGGTATGCGGTGAATGAGAATTCGGATTTGATGCCGACTCCGATTTCGCTGGCGCACAAGCTGACGCAGCGGCTTGCGATGGTGCGGAAGAATGGAACTCTTCCCTTATCTGCGGCCAGATGGCAAATCCCAGGTTACGGTGGAATACGACGCCAACGGCAAGGTGCTTCGCGTAGACGCGGTAGTGATTTCTACCCAGCATGCCGAGACCGTGAGCAATGACGAGTTGCGCGCGGGAATTCTGAAGCACGTGATCCAGGCTGTCATTCCGGCGCATTTGCTGGATGAGGACACGAAGTACCACATCAACCCCACGGGTCGGTTTGTCATCGGCGGTCCTATGGGCGACACCGGACTAACGGGCCGGAAAATTATCGTCGACACTTACGGTGGCATGGGACGACACGGCGGCGGAGCGTTCAGCGGAAAGGATCCGACGAAGGTGGATCGTTCGGCGGCTTACATGGCGCGTCACATTGCCAAGAACGTAGTCGCGGGCGGGCTCGCGCATCGTTGCGAAGTGCAGCTGGCATACGCGATTGGCGTGGCGGAACCCGTCAGCGTTCTGGTGGAGACTTTCGGAACGGAGAAAGTGGATCCCGCGATCATTCCGGATATCGTCCGTTCGCATTTCAAGCTGACCCCCCGAGGCATTATCGAGTCGCTTAACCTGCGCCGCCCGATTTACCGCAAGACTGCGGCTTACGGGCACTTTGGCCGCGCCGACGCGGACTTCACCTGGGAAGCAACGGACAAAGCCGCAAAACTGGCCAGCGATGCCGGTTTGCGCGAGCCGGCAGCAGCCCGCAAATAAGGCAATTCGCGAGGGCGCGGAGGAATGCGGGGTCGCTTCCCCCCGTGTTCCTCAGTGTCCCCTGTGGTGAATGCCTTTAAGGACGCATTCCGAAGCGGGAATCTAGTTATTCGTAATTGCTTACCGAAACTCCGCGAATCTGAGAAAATAGTGCGGAACGAAATCATCCGTCTGTAATCGACATCAAAATTTTGCCTCATAGGCACGCGCCACCGAAGGGGAAAGCATGTCAACCACAGCAGTGAATTGCGACATCAAGAACATTGAACTGGCGGATCTGGGCAAGAAACGCATCGAGTGGGCGAACCAGTCCATGAAAGTGCTGCAGATCATCCGCAAGGAATTCATCAAGAACCAGCCGCTGACAGGGCATTCGCGTTTCCGCCTGCCTGCACGTAACGGCGGAGACGGCAAATCTGGCCATCTGCCTGCGCGATGGCGGCGCCGAAGTGGTGCTGTGCGCCTCGAATCCGCTGTCGACGCAGGACGACGTTGCGGCTTCAGCCTGGTGCGCGATCACAACATTCCCGTCTTCGCCATCAAGGGCGAGGACAACGACACGTATTACAGCCACATCCTGGCGGCGATCGATCACAAGCCGCAGATCACGATGGACGACGGCGCCGACCTGGTTACGCATCCTGCACACCAAGCGCACGGACGCGCTCGAAGGCGTGATCGGCGGAACCGAAGAGACCACCACCGGCGTGATTCGCCTGCGCGCGATGGCGAAGGAAGGCGTGCTGAAATTCCCGATCGTCGCGGTGAACGATGCCGATACCAAGCACCTGTTCGACAACCGCTACGGCACGGGGCAATCGACGATCGACGGCATTATTCGCGCGACCAACTTCCTGCTGGCGGGATCGAAGTTCGTGGTCGCCGGCTACGGATGGTGCGGACGCGGTCTTGCCAGCCGGGCGCGCGGCAATGGCGCCGAAGTCATCATCACCGAAGTCGATCCGACCAAGGCGCTCGAAGCCGTGATGGACGGCTTCCGCGTGATGTCGATGGCCGAAGCCGCCAAGATCGGCGACGTGTTCTGCACGGTCACCGGCAACAAGAGCGTGCTCACGAAAGAACATTTCGACGCTGATGAAGGATGGCGCGATCATCTCCAACTCCGGCCACTTCAATGTGGAAATCGATATCCCGGCGCTGGAAGCAGATGTCGTCGTCGAAGCGCACCACGCGCAATTTTGTCGAGGAGTACTCGCTGAAAGATGGCCGCAAGATCAATCTGCTGGGCGAAGGCCGCCTGATCAATCTGGCCGCCGCCGAAGGGCATCCGGCCAGTCGTGATGGATATGAGCTTTGCCGACCAGGCGCTCTCGGTCGAGTACATGGTGAAGAACTCCAAGAAGCTGGAAAAGACGGTCTACAAGGTTCCCGAGGAACTCGACAAGCGGGTGGCGAAGCTGAAGCTGGAGTCCATGGGAATCAAGATCGATCGGCTCACGCCGGAGCAGGAGGAATATCTGGCGGGGTGGAGCGAAGGAACGTAGAGCAGTAGTCAGTTCTCAGTTCTTGAGGCTTCGTTCAGATTTGGGGGTGGCGCATGCCACCCCTTTTTTCTGTGATCAGCGAGCGCTTTGGGGATCCGTGGGCACTACCTCGTTTCGTGATGAACTCCTCATTTTCGGAAGCCCGGAAGGTTACGTCTGTACCTGTCTCAGGGGAGGATTTTTGCAAGGTGGTTCGCTATACTGTTCCGAATGGACCTGGAACAAGTAATCGGGGAAATCGAGCGTCTGGAGCGTATCTTCGCTGCCCCGGATACTCGACCGCTCAGCGAGACGGATATCGCGGCTGCCAATCGAAGGCACGATACCCGTCTGGCGCATAGCCCTTGGTTCCGGCTTTGGAAAAGTTACGGTCTCTGCTGCCGCACCGAGCCGCCCGTGCTCGGAGCACCGGAAGTGGAACGCTAGCAGACCCTCAATTCCCCCGCATTTTCTACCAAATAATTGACCGACTCTCACCAAGTGTAGCGTGCGGTGTAGGTGATTACCTTTTCACCATCCGGCGGCACCATGATTGGGAATTCTATGGTCTGGCTGTCTTTCTTGACGTATTTGTCAGAGTTCGCGGCCACAGTCCAGTTCTTGCCGCGGTAGAGGTGCTCGACGACCCGGATCTCGACGGCGTCCTTCTTGTGGTTTCGAACCTTGATCTCGAAAGTTTCCGTGGCAGCGTCCTGCTTGTTATCGACCGTGTAGTTGGTGCGGCGGCGCTCTCCGGTGAGATCGAATGAGTTGCCCGTATAGATGCGCACGGTTTCGTCTTTGGGAGTGTGGTCGATCATGTTCTCGCCCGTGAATTCCATCTGCCCGTCATCATTGCGTCGGTAGAAACGGACTCGCCCTTTGGGCAGCGGCATTCCCATATGATTGGCCTGCGAGTTGACGAACTCGCGCATGACCCAGATCTTCGGATTCGACTCGGTGCCGTAGGAATGATCGTTGCGTATGTTTTCCCAGTTCCATCCACCGTAACGGTTGAAGTCGATCTTTGCGCCATCGTAAACATACAACTGCTTGCTGGCCACGCCAGATGCGTGGATGAACTCGACCTGCTTGGTTTCACGATCGCGCAGGGTCGTGGCGCGCTCCAGGGTGTAGAGGTGATATTCGTCGAAGGCCTTTTCCGTGACCGCGGGGGCCATCGGAGCGGCAGCATCCATGGCCATCGCCCTCATCACCTTCCGCGCCTCCATCGGATTCTGAATTTTGTTCACGTCTCCGGCCATAAGTTTGATACGGGCATTTTCGAACACTTTGCCCGTCCGGTTATCAATGGTGACCCAGCCCACGATGTCGACCACCTCGCCCTTTTCCGGCGCAACGATGTTGTAATCCGCCTGCCAACTCATGCCGCCGGTAATGTAGGAGAACTCCGCGGGAAATTTGCCCGGCTTGTCGGTCGCGAGCAGCCACTCCATCCGCGGCTTCAGAATGGTCTCCGCCGTCAGGTCGGGGAATACCGGCGTTCCGGGAAGCCCGAAGCGCAATTGCCCTGCAACTTCGATGATCGGCTCTTCCGCTCCCACGCCGTAGTTGTTGGGATTGAAATAATCCGGCCGCACATAGCCGCTGCGAATCACCTTCCCTTTGATCGTGCTGTGATCGGGCAGCTCAAAATCAATGGTTCGTCCCTCATACAACGAGAGCAGAGACATCTGCGAGACTGGATCGGCGCGGTAATTCTGCTCCAGCACCTGCAAGGGATGCTTGCCGCTGGGATCGCGCAGGATCACCGAATCCGGTTCCACATGCATGGTGATGTCGTTCATGTTGAACTGGTTCTCACCGGACTTCAGATCCAGCGGCAGGTCCTGCCTGACCACCGCAAAATCCTGGTTGTAAATGGTGAGCGACGGCTGGGACTGCTGGGCGAAAAGGCTGCTGCATAACAACAGCAAACACACGAAGCGAGCGGACATCGACATGATCTTCCCCCAATTGCGTCTGAGAGTGCCTGGGTTCTCAAGCAAACTCTACGCGTTGGAAGAACGAAGAAGGGAGTGACTCTTGCGGGGCTAGAGGAGGGATTACGCGGCGGAATACGGTAACCGAATAGGGATGACCAAAGTCACCGTGAGATTGCTCAAGGGCTCATGAGCTCCCCACTCGCTTCGCTCGGGACGGACGAGGCGTCCGCTTCTACACTTACTTGCCTTGTTCTTCCAGGAACTTTTCCACTTCGATTGCGGCCATGCAACCCGTGCCCGCCGCCGTGATGGCCTGCCGGTAACGGCGATCCTGCACATCTCCGCAGGCATACACGCCATGGACGCGCGTGAAGACATAGTTGTGAGTCTTCAAGTACCCATCGGAGTCGGTATCGAGTTGCCCCTCGAACATCTTCGCGTTGGGCTCGTGACCGATGCCTAGGAACAGGGCGCTGGTGGGAAAGTCCCATACTTTGCCCGTCTTCAGGTTACGCAGCTTCAGTCCGGTTACTTCCTTTTTGTGGACGTCGTAAACATCTTCCACCACGGTATCGAGCAGAAACTGGATCTTCTCGTGCTTTTGCGCGCGCTCCAGCATGATTTTCGAAGCGCGAAAACCGTCGCGTCGATGAATCACCGTCACCTTGGTGGCGAAGCGCGTGAGGAACAGCGCCTCTTCCATGGCGGAATCTCCGCCGCCAATCACAACAATTTCTTTCCCGGAGAAAAAGAAACCATCGCAGGTCGCGCACGATGAAACGCCGTGTCCGATCAACTGCTGCTCGTGCGGCAGTCCCAGCCAGCGCGCCGAGGCTCCGCTGGCAATGATCAGAGTTTGCGCGTGCACCACATGATGTCCAATGTGCAACAAGAAAGGACGCTGGCTCAGATCGGCGCTGGTGAGATGCGCCATGCGATACTCCGCGCCAAAGCGTTCCGCCTGCTTGCGCATATTCTCGACGAGTTGCGGCCCCATGATTCCTTCCGGGAAACCGGGGAAATTCTCCACCAATGTAGTCATCGAAAGCTGCCCGCCAGGTTCGTGGCCTTCGATGACCAGCGGTTTCAGGTTAGCGCGCGCGGTGTATAGAGCGGCAGTGTGTCCGGAGCACCCGGAGCCAATGATGACGACGTTGCGAGTTTCGCTCATGGATTATCAGGTAAACAAATTAGATGGCCGACTTGCGATTTTGATTCGAACCACTCGTGACGCCAGATCACTTGGGCGGAGGCACCGTTTTTCGCATCTTCGAAGTGCCCGACGGAGGAGTTTTCGTCGCCGAATGCGTTTTTGGCATGCCATTGATTTTCGCCAGTTCCTCGGGTACGACGGACTTCACGCCCAGCAGTTCGCGATAGTGCGCCAGGACGTCCGAGGCGCTGCGGAATAGCGGTTCGTACGCGCTCTGATCCGGCGCGGGTCCGCCGTCGGCGGCCTGGCACCGCGCCAGCGCCACCGACTGCTTTCCAAATCGCTCGAGGCGGATGCGGTTGACCGGCGTGTTCGACATCAACATGGCGTCAGAACTCGTTACCGACGACGCACTGTCCTCCAGAGAGACCTGGATCAGATCCTTGGGGTCGCGCACGTGCAGCACCAGAGTCTCCACCATAGTCTGGCCGTCATTGCTGAAGGAATATTGCACCAGCGAAAAAAGCGCCTGCACGGAAAACTCACGCCGAATGCGTACATAGTTGGCGACCGATGGTTCGCCTGCCACATGCCCGGGCGCTCCTGCCTCCAGCATGGCCGGCATTTCGGTCAGAGTCGAGCGTCCCCGGGACACTTCAAAATCGGTTCCAAATAAGGGCTGCTTGGGCACGCGCGCCAACGCCGACGCGATTTCCTTCTGCTCTTCCGCCGAAGGCGCGCATACGTTCAGCATGTTGACCTTCACCTGCGGTTGCTGGGAGCTACCGGACTGCGCTGGTTGCTGCTGCGCAGCAACGACCCCAGCCAACAACGCGGTAGAAAGGAAACTCCAGAGGATCAAAAGAGGGATTCTGGGCACGCCGGAATTCTAAATGAGAGGACGCATAAATCTAAATTTCAAATATCGGCGGTTCGCGGGAAGCCCGGCCAAAGTCGTAGAATCGAGCTATGGCGAACTTGACGTTAGTTTATGGCATGAGGCTACTGCCTTCGGAAGAAGTGACTGAAGTGGGCCAGGCGCCCATCAAGCTGTCCAACGGCCGCGAGGCACACGTAGCCATGCATGTGCTGGAAGGCAGCAAGGAAGAGATCGAGAAACAACTGCGCAACAGCCTGGAAGCATTCTTTGAGCTCTATCCGGAGATCTGAGTTAACCGGGTCCCGGATGCTTGACCGCGAATTTCTGTCCAAGGATTGCGTCTTCCGCCGCCTTATAATTCCTAATCGTCTGACGTGCCGGCCCAACGCATGCAATGGTCCTATCTCGAGTTACGGCGCAGGCTGATCGAGGCTGAGCTGTGGCCACGAGCCCGTATGTCGCGACTGGCCTGCTACCTCGCTGGCTCGGCGATTGGGCTTTACGCCCTGCGAATACTTCTCGGATTGTTCGCTCCCTCCTGGGGCGCACACCTGGGAAGCTGGGTCGGATTCCTCGCCTTTGTCGCCGCAGTCCTGTTTTTCATCCTGGGATTTCGCTGGGTCAAGAGGCGAATTCTCTGGCGCCTTCGCAACCGCCTCATCGTGACGTACATGTTCATCGGCGTCATTCCGGCCGTGCTGCTGGTCGCGATGGGACTGATTACGCTTTACGGATTGGGCGGACAGTTCGCCGTGTTCCTGGTGACCTCGGAGATTCACTCCCAACTCAGAAGCATGGCGGGCGTGAACGACGCCGTGAGCAACGCGCTGGCCGCGCGTTTAGAGCGCGGGGAGGCCCCTGCCGCGGAATCGCTCGCCGGACTCCGCAAACGTGATCCCGCATGGCAACGCCGTCACGTATGCGCCTGGTATGGAAACAAGCCCCTGCCCCTCTGCAATGATTTCGGGGGGGCTTCCCTCACGTATCCCGAGTTCATGAAGGGCAGCTTTCAGGACATTGTTCACGATGGCGGACAGCTTTATTTGCGAGTTGGATCCTCCATGCAGGTTGCAGGAAACAAACTCACCGTTGTTACGGGGGAACCGTTTGATAAAGACCTAGTCAGCAAAATCGCCTCGGACTTGGGCGAGATCACTCTATACACGCCGGCCATAAAGAAGGACGCGGGATCCAAACCGCCCGCCCCGCCTTCGTCCTCGGCAGGGTCCTCGCTCTCCGCTGCTCCGGACCAGAGCCGCAATACGCTGGTTATTACCAAGGGCGACCTCAACTATCGGGAGGAACTGCCGGCTCGCTTTACCGTCGGCGCCATCCCCGAATCAACCGGCAGCTTCGACCGCGAAATCACTTTTGGAACTCCGCTCTCGGTGACAGACTGGAAGACTGGCACCCCGCAGCAGGTCCTGGCGGTATTGCAGGTCACCACCCGCCCTGCCGTCCTCTACGCCCATCTTTTCGCCGCACTCGGGGAATTCGTTCGCGGCGTAATTTACATTCTGCTGGGAGTTGGAATTGTCTTCGCGATCATTGAACTGATTGCGCTGATTATCGGCACGCGCATGACGCGCACCGTCACCGCTGCCGTGGCGGAGCTGCACAATGCCACTCGGCACGTCGACCGCGGCGACTTCAGCCACCGCATCCCGATCCGGTCCAACGACCAGCTCTCGGATCTCGCGCTCTCGTTCAACTCCATGACCGCTTCCATTGAGAAGCTGATCCTGGAGCAAAAGGAGAAGCAGCGCCTGGAGAACGAACTGACGATTGCGCAGGAAGTCCAAGCCCAGCTTTTTCCCCGCCAGATCTCACAGCTGGAATCGCTGGAAGTTCACGGATTCTGCCGGCCGGCGCGCACGGTCAGCGGCGATTATTACGATTTTCTGACCGCCAGTTCACACAAGCTGATCCTGGCTGTGGGTGACATCAGCGGAAAAGGAATCTCTGCCGCATTGCTGATGGCTACGATTCACTCCGCCGTCCGCGCTTACAGCGTCGAGAGCCTGCCGCAGATGCGCGAACCCGTCGCCGTCGGCGCGGTGGGAGGCGCAGGCAGAGTGATGGCCACATGGCCTGAGGGGATCGAAGTATCTCCTGGGGCGTTGCTCGGCCTCCTCAATCACCAGCTGTACGACAGCACTCCGCCGGAGAAGTACGCCACACTGTTCCTGGGAATTTACGATGGCCACTTGCACCGCCTGACCTATAGCAACGGCGGCCATCTGCCCCCGATCCTCATCGGAAAAGATGGCAGCATTCGAAGACTCGAAGCCGGCGGCACCGTCGTTGGACTCTTCGACAATATGTCCTACGACGAAGGCTCGGTGCAATTGCATCCCGGCGAGATCTTCGTGGCCTACAGCGACGGCGTCACCGAACCGGAGAACGACTTTGGCGAATTCGGCGAGCAGCGCTTGATCGATCTCGTGCGCAGCAACCGGCACTTGCCCTTGCCGCAGATCAGCCAGATCGTGACCATGGCCGTGGATGACTGGATCGGCGACAACGAGCAGCCGGACGACGTGACCCTGGTTCTCGCGCGCGCACGATAGCCGCGCTTAAATCTTTTTCACTTTCCATTTCCCCCGGCTGAACAGGATCGCACTCACTGCTGCCATGGCTGACTCCGCGATGGCGATCGCGTAAAACGCTCCGTTCGATTTCATGCCCAGCGGCATCGCGAGCACGTAGGCCAGAGGAATCTCAAATAACCAGAATCCGAAGAAATTCACGATGGTGGGCGTGATCGTGTCCCCAGCCCCGTTGAAGGCCTGCATCATAACCATGAAATATGCGTAACCGATGTTCCCGTAGCTGACAATTCGAAGACACGCCGCTCCGAGGGGCACGACCGCGGGATCGCTGATAAACAACTTCACGATGGGCTCGGAGAATAGGGCAAAGAACAGCCCCACAGATCCGAGGAAAACTACGTTGTACAACCCTGTGCGCCACACTGCGCTCTCGGCGCGATCCGGCTTGCCCGCTCCCAGATTCTGGCCGACCAGGGTTGCGGCCGCATTGCTCATTCCCCACGAAGGCAGGATGACGAAGATCACGATCCGAATGGCAATGGTGTATCCCGCCAACGCTGCAGCGCCAAACGTGCTCACGATGCGCACCAGCCCAATCCAGCTGGTGTGCGCAATCGCGAACTGCAGAATCCCGGTAACTGAAACGCGCACCAGGCGCCAGAGAACGTCAAAGCGGACGCGAATCTGGCGGCTGAGTACTCGTATGCGCTCCGTTCCCTTTAGCAGCCGGTAGAACTGGTACATCACACCAATGCTGCGCCCGGTGAACGTGGCCAGAGCAGCTCCGGTGACGCCCAGCCGCGGAAACGGACCCCACCCGAAAATCAGGCAGGGATCGAGGATCAGATTGATGATGTTGGAAATCCAAAGCAGCCGCATGGCAATGGCTGCATCCCCGGCCCCGCGAAAAATTGCGTTGTTGAGAAACAGCAGGAGCACGGCACAACTGCCACCCAGGCAGATCCTGGTATAGCCGCTGCCGATGGCAATGATGGACGGCGTCGCTCCCATCAGCCGTAACAGCTGCGGCGCGTAAATCAGGCAAGGCACACCGATCGCCAGCGAAATTCCAAGTCCCAGGATGATTGCCTGCACGGCAGCAACCGCGGCGCCCTCCGGATCTTTCTCTCCGATCCGTCTCGCGACCATGGCCGTAGTCGACAGGCTCAGCCCAAAGCCCACCGAAAAGATCAAGCTAAGCATGGACTCCGTGAGTCCGACGGTTGCCACGGCATCCGCTCCAAGCCTTCCTACCCACGCTACGTCCACCACGGCAAACAGAGACTCGAGCACCATCTCCAGAACCATGGGCACGGCCAGCAAGAGAATGGCCCGGTTCAGATTGACACTGGTGTAGTCCTGATGCGACCCACGCACCGCTTCCACCAGCGACGACCACAGCGAGGGCTGCTCCCCAGACGGAATGACAATGCCTTCCGCTTCCATATAAACCCTTTCATGAACGCGCCGGCAAATTCCGGCTGCAAGAAAAATGAACGAAGACTCTATTCAGAGCTGAATCAGGCGGGCGAATTAACGAGGGATGAACATGTGGATCCTCTGCACGGATCGTCTACCGCTGGTCCCCAAGGGTCGAGTGCTAGGCGATTCTAGCGCAGCGCCGTGTAAATCTCCAAGACAGAAAAGCGGCGGATGGCCGGTCCATCCGCCGCTTCCCTCAGGAGGTGAGTGATGTTCGCTCGTTCAAACAACAACTTGTCTTATGCCCCGAAGGGGAAGAAACGACAGATCACCAAGGTACTTTATCGTGCACACGGACCCGCACGAGTTCCGAAATGGGATCGATCGTTATGCGGGGCGCACTCTCATTTCTTAGGAAGCACTAAGACGCGCGCCGAAACTGCCGCGTTGCTCAGCGTTCCCCCCAGCACAAATGGCCCCAATGGCGTAAACAAAATTCCCCTGGTGTCCGCGCGCACGTCGAACGTGTCTTGGGTAATGGTTTCCCAGCGATTGCCATGAAGCTCGTAAACGAACGTTACCGGCGAAAGTTGTGCCGGTTTGCCATCAGCATCCAGGCCTTTGAAGTTGTGGGCAACGAGTGTTCCTCCCGAAAACATTACTTTGTGTTCCCGCTCCCAGCCGCTGGCCACGATGTCGAAGCGGCCCGGTCCGGGATGCGGCGGCAGCTTGCTCCACTCGATCTTGTTGGGATCTTTCTTGTCGATCTTTCCCATCCAGCACTCGTCGGAAACCGCGTAACGCGTGCCCTCCTTTTTCGCTCCATCCACATACACAATCGTCTCGTCCGCGATTCCGCCGGCGTGACCATAGACTGGGGTACCGGGAAAAGCGGTGGCCTGGCTCCAGGTGTTTTTCTCCGCGTCGTATACCTGAACATTGTTTACAGGGCCGTTCTTCGCTCGTCCACCGATGATGTAAATGTAGCGATCATGAGTGAGACCGATCACGGCGCTATCTACCGGGATGGGGATGTCCGCGGCGCGGTACCAGCGGTGATCTTCCGGAACATAAGAGTTCACATCACCCACCGTGATTTCATTCCCCTGCCCATCCACCACATAGCCGCCTAGAACGAAGATCTGCCCCTTTGCGCCCATTGCGGAGGCTCCGAGCCGTCCCGCGACACCCGGCACCGGCTTGCCTTCCATCCACTTACCCGAGGACAGCTTCAGCATGAACATCCGGTTTGTGACCGCGTCCCAGGTCTTTTTCGTGCCGAGCCCCATCATGGAATAAACCTCAATGCCGTTCCGCAGCGAGGCAACCGCATTGCCGGTAGCGGCGTCGGGCATGGGAGGAATTTTCGGTTCCGCGGCTAAAAGGCACAGGGTGCAGCACACCGGCAGACAAGCAAGAAACAGTTTTTTCATCGTTGAGATATTACGTCCTCCAAAGGAACTATGATAGGCCTAGGGCTCACGATGCTGAGCGAGCCATTTAAGCCCACTCTGTGTTCCTCTGTGTCCCCTGTGGTGCCGGTTCGGAGACCTGAACGCCGCACAGCTTCGGAGTGACAATCATGCGATGTGCCCCTGCCGAACCGCGTGAATGAAATCCGTGTACGCCGGCGTGTGTCCTTGTTCCCGCATGTGACTGGCGATCTGTCCGCGATGGTAGGCAGAGTGCATCAGGACATGCGTCAGAATATCTCCGATGCTGCTGCTCCAAGCCTCGCCTTTGGTGTTCTTGTACGTGACAGTTTGTGAGAGGTCCGCGACGCTGTTCAGGTACTCCAGCCATTCGCTTTCAATCTGCTTCGCCTCGGACTCGCAGCCGGCCAAGTCCGACTGCGGCCATACGGGAACGCTCTGCGGGACCTGTTGCAACCGTTCCAGCCAGACCCGCCCTGCGGCCAGGATGTGCGCCATCAGCTGCAAAGAGCGCTTATCCTCGTCCCCCACGGCCCGGATTGCCTTTAGCACTTCCCGGTTCGCCCAGCCGTCATAAACAAACTGCCGCCGCAGATAATCAGCAACATTCACCAGTCCATTCTCCATCCCACAGAGTAGTGGGAGTCCATCGTACCGAGCGGCCTGTTGGGATGACAACGTTGTAACCGTCCTTTTACATTCGAGAGATAGACTCATTGCTGGTCTACTGCGGTCGGCGAACCGAAAACTCTTATGCCTCGCAAAGCACCAGCGCCTCAAAACGGCGAATCGGAAGAAGAGCAGGTCAACCCACGCCCGGCTCGGGCCTCGCGCCGGGCCAGCCTCGCACCTGACGATCTGGTGCGTCTGGCTCTCAAGGCTTGCCTGATTGCGCGCGATGCCGCCTTCAACCTTCGCGACCTGCTGACCACCTCCTCGCGAATGGCGTTCCTTGCCATCAAGGATTGCGAAAAGGAACTGGACCAACTGGAGCGCCAGATCGACGAGCGCATGCCGGAAGCGATCACCCGGGTCAACGAAGCGCGTGCCCGCCAACTGCTTTCGAGCCTCAAATCAACCACGGATCTGGAGCGCATCGGAGACTTGCTCTTGAGCGTCGCTCTTCGTTTTCAGGCGCGAACCGCCAAGATCCCCGCCTCGGATACGCGCCAACTGGTGGAGATGTCGTCCGTCCTGCGCGAGATGCTGGATCTGATCCATCAAGGGTTTTCCAATCTCGATCTCGACTGCGCCCGCAAGGTCCTGCAGATGGACAAAGACATCGATCGCATCTGTCATGAATTGTTCCAGAAACATCTGGCGGAGACTGTACCTCAGGGGGACACCTCAGGCTTTGAGATTCTGCTGATGGCTCAGGCTCTGGAGCGCGCCGGCGACCACACCACCAACCTCGCGGAAGATCTCTACAGCCTGATCGAAGGCCGCAGCTTGCGGCATGTGCCCAAGAGAAAAGCCGCTCCGTAGCCCTCGAAATTCACCTTTCGTTAACACGAACGAAACACTGCAGCAACATTCTCTGCCTACATTGTTGTCATCCTCAGTAGAGCCTGAGTAGAGCCTGGGGTTTGCTCCATTACTTTGTACCCAACCGGCGCATGGGTGCGCACTGCACGATTGTGGGTGCGCAGGGCAATTATGAGCACGCATGTACCTGCCAACAGACTCCATGAAGAAAATGAAAGTCGCGGCGGGATGATGAACGCGCGTCCCTTAATCTTTGTCGTCGAAGATGAACCGGATATTGCCCGCCTGATTTCGCACAATCTGCAGGCCTCAGGCTTGCAGGTACTGAGCTTCGCCAGCGCGGGTTCGGTTCTGAGCGAGGCAGTGCGCGAAGCGCCCTCTCTCTTCTTACTGGATGTTATGCTGCCCGGCACCGACGGCTTCGCATTGTGCCATCAGATCCGGCAGACACCAGTTTTATCCGCCGTGCCGGTGATCTTCTTGACCGCGAAAACGGCTGAGGCCGATCGAGTCAAAGGCCTGGAACTCGGTGGGGACGACTACATCACGAAACCATTCAGCCCGCGCGAACTGGTTGCGAGAGTGCGCACCGTGCTGAGGGGCGCGGCACATTCATCACCACTGCCGAATGAGATTCTCCGTCTCGGCGATCTGGAAATTGATGTCTCCTCCATGACCGTGCAGGTACAAGGACGGAACGTCCTGACTACGGTTCGCGAATTCCGGTTGTTAGAATATCTGGCAAACCATCGCGGCCGCGTGCTTACCCGCGATCAGCTGCTCGATGCAGTCTGGAAAGAAACTCCCTTCGTGACCCCGCGTTCGATCGATGTCTATATTCGCCGGCTGCGCGAGAAAATCGAGCCTAACCCACACCACCCGCAATATCTCAAAACCTTGCGCGGCATCGGCTACCGCTTCGAAGTACCCAAATAGTCCCCCTACGTCCCGCGAGATACCTCAGATTTCTTGCTCACCGTCGGGATGGTCAAGCCAGTTCCCTGTAGAATGGCGGGCTGGCACATAGCAGCGCGAGGTCTCCCATGTCCACAGAAGAGAAATCCACAGAAATCACACGACGAAGCTTTATGAAACGGAGCGCGCTCGCCGGCTCCGGCCTGGTGATCGCGAACGAGATACTGTCATCCGACCTTCTAGCAGCCACCTCGAAGAGTACGGGCGCCACGATGATCGGCGTCCCGTTTCAAGCCAGAGATCAGGTACGCCTCGGCATTATCGGCGTTGGCGGACGCGGAACCAGCCTGCTGAAGGACCTGCTAGGGGTAGACAAAGTACAGATCAAAGCAATCTGCGACCTGGTTCCAGAAAAAGTGGCGCACGCACAGAAAGCGGTCACCGATGCGGGACAGCCAGAGCCCACCGGCTTCAGCAAGGGCGAGACAGATTTCAAGAACCTGAATCAACTCGATCTCGACATCGTTTACATCGCCACCCCATGGAACTGGCATGCGCCCATGGCGCTGGACGCCTTAAAGAATGGCAAGCATGCTGCCGTCGAAGTGCCCGCCTTCACCACTTTGCAGGAGTGCTGGGACGTTGTGAATACTTCCGAAGCCACTCGCAAGCACTGCCTCATCCTGGAGAACTGCTGCTACGGGGAGACCGAAATGATGGTCCTCAACATGATTCGCGACGGAGTGTTCGGCACCATCACGCACGGTGAGGGCGCCTATCTCCACGATCTGCGAAAGATTCTGACCTCGAATGAGGGCGAAGGCTTGTGGCGCCGGGTGCCGCACATGAAACGCAACGGCAATCTGTATCCCACGCACGGATTGGGCCCAGTCGCGCACTATATGGACATTCATCGCGGCGACAGGTTTGATTACATGGTCTCGGTGAGTTCACCGGAGGCTTCGCTCACGGAATACGTCAAAGCTAATTTTCCCCAGGGCGATTCCAAGCGCGCGGAAAAATATGTCTGCGGTGACATGAATACGAGCATCATCAAAACCGTGAAGGGCCGCACCATTCTTGTTCAGCACGATGTTGTTAGCCCGCGGCCTTACAGCCGCCTGAATACGATTATCGGCACCAAGGGAGCCTTCGCTGATTATCCCGCCCGTATTTTTGTGGACGGGCAAGAAAAAGAGGAATGGCAGAACCTTGACGCCTTTCGTGAAAAATATCAGCACCCTCTCTGGAAGACGACGGGAGAAATGGCGCGTAAAATGGGCGGCCATGGCGGAATGGACTACATCATGAATTACCGGCTCATGGACTGCCTGAAACGGGGTCTCCCGCCTGACATTGACGTCTATGATGCCGCCGCTTGGAGTGCGCCGACTCCCTTGAGTGAGACCTCTGTGGCGCAGAACGGGGCTCCACAGAAGTTCCCGGATTTCACCCGAGGCAAGTGGAACGTGCGTTCAGAATCAGCAGCTTTCGCATCTCAGACGTAATCTGGGTGCCCCACTTCTCGCCGCATTTGCGAGAAGTGGGATCGCCAAGCCCCACAGATACAGGAGTTGTTATGCCTGAAGCCGTGCAACTGGAAAGCGCCGTACCCGAAGCGGCCGCGACACAGCCGGAACGCAAGCGTCAAGGAATCCAGCGGATACTCTCGCTCGATGCATTTCGCGGGCTGGTCATGGTGTTGATGCTGAACGAACGCACGCATCTGCCCGAAGTGGCGCGCTCCTTCCCACACAGCGCGATTTGGGCGCTCATCGCCTACAACACCGACCACGTCGAATGGCAAGGCTGCTCTGTGCACGACTTAATTCAGCCCGCCTTTTCTTTCCTGGTCGGCGCGGCACTCCCTTTTTCGATCGCAGCCCGAAAGATGAAGGGTGAAACTTTCGGACAGATGTTGGGACACGCGATCCGTCGCGCTTTCATTTTGATCTTCCTGGGCATCTTCCTGCGATCGCTCAGGTCCGATCAGACCTACTTCACATTCGAGGACACGCTCACCCAGATCGGCTTAGGCTACGTCTTCCTCTTCCTGTTCGGCTTCACGCGGGTGCGCACACAAGTGATCGCGTTCGTGCTGATCCTGATTTGCTTTTGGGCGGCTTTCGCTCTCTATCCTGCGCCGGGCCCCCACTTCGATTACCCGGCCGTCGGCGTTCCGCAAAATTGGGATCACAACTACACTGGCTTTCTCTCGCATTGGAACAAAAATTCCAATCTCTCGTGGGCATTCGATAAGTGGTTTCTCAATCTGTTTCCGCGCGAGCATCCTTTCGTCTTCAACGAAGGCGGATGGTCCACCTTGAGTTTCATTCCAACGCTCGCGACCATGATTCTCGGACTCCTCACGGGAGAATGGCTGAAAGCGCCAGGCTCCAAAGAACAAAAGCTGCGCGGGCTCGCGATTGCGGGGGCGGCCTTATTGTTGCTTGGTCTCGCGTTTCAGTGGGCCGGGATCTGTCCCATCGTAAAACGCGTGTGGACCTCGTCCTACACCCTCTATAGCGGAGGATGGATACTGTTGATTCTGGCGGGGCTTTATGCGCTCATGGAATGGAAGGGCTGGCAGCGCTGGGCATTTCCTCTGGTCGTCGTCGGAATGAATTCGATCGCGATATACGTCATGAGCTGGACTATGACCGATTTCTTCGGCAACGCTCTAACCCGCCACTTTGGACGCGCAATCACATTCCTGGCGGGACCGACCTTCGAACCTGTGCTGCACGGTCTTTTACTTATGCTGATCTTTTGGTGCATCCTGTTCTGGATGTATCGCCGGAAACTCTTCCTCAAGATCTGAGCATCGCTTCGGGTAAGTCGTAGTAAGGGGCCAGCTTGAAATATCCGCTGCTTGCTCATTGGCAGCTTTCCCGCCGCGTCATTTATTCTGTCCTTCACTCTGAAATGGCCAGCAAATCCAAAGCCCTGTGGAAAGCGGACGATCAGCAAGCCCGCCTGGCCGAACTCACGGCGCGATCCGACGATGCGACAAAAGATCATCCTTTGCGACGCGATGTGCGCTCGTTGGGGGCCATCCTCGGGCAGACGCTGGTCGAGCAGGCCGGACAGGAATTGTTCGACTCCGTCGAAGAGCTGCGCCGGTTGCTGATCGAACATCGGGAGACCGTGCGCCGCAGCCCTGAGCAAGCCGGTTCTTCGGAACAGATGCAGCAAGCGCAGCAGATCGTCGCCAAGATGGATTTGCCCACGGCCTACCGGGTGACCAAAGCTTTCGCCATCTATTTCGAGCTGACGAATCTGGCGGAGACCAACCACCGCAAACGCCGCCGTCGCGCGGGCAAATTGGATGGCGAGAATGCCGCGCTGCCCGGATCTTTTCGCGGCACGCTGCTGCGGATGAAGAACGCCGGCCTCTCTGCCCAGAGCGCCCTCTCCGCGCTCGAGCAGATCCAGATCACCCCGGTGTTCACGGCACATCCCACCGAAGTGGCGCGGCAAACAGTCCTGTTGAAACGGCGCCGTATCGCCCAGCAACTCGAGGCTCTCGATCACCTTCCCCTTACTGACGAAGATGCCGAGGAATCTGAAAACCAGATTCATGCGGAAGTCACGTCTCTCTGGCAAACCGACGAAGTGCGCCTCGCCAAGCCTACCGTGAGCGACGAAATCCGCATGGGCCTGCGCTACTTCCGGCTTTCTCTGTTCGATTCGTTGCCCGGGATTTACAGCGAGATCGTCGAATCGTTTCGCGATGTCTACGGAATCACTCTGGACGAATTTACTGTCCCGAACGTGATCCAATTCGGCTCATGGATTGGCGGCGACCGCGACGGCAATCCCCTGGTGAAGCCCGGCTGCATCCGCGATGCGCTCGACATGGCTCGCGCCGTTATCCTGAACGAATATCTCCATGACGTGGAGGCGCTGAGCAGCCGCCTCAGTTCTTCGCTGCGCCAGGCTGGAATCTCCGAGGATCTCCTGCATCGCCTGCAGCACTACGAACAGACGATTCCCGGAGTGCATCTTGCATGGGGGCCGGAGAATCGCGTTGAGAGCTACCGCCGGTTCCTCTCGTACATCTTTCATAAGCTGCAGAAGACTCGCGACTCAGCTGACAACGCCGCTGCGTACAGCAACGCCGCAGAATTCGAACACGATTTGTTATTGCTGCAGACAAGCCTAATGTCCAATCGCGGGGAACGCCTGGCGCACGTGTACCTCGGTTCCCTGCTGCGCAAGCTTCGCAAGTTCGGTTTTCATCTTTACACCCTCGATGTGCGGCAACATGCCCGTGTACATACGCAGGTGGTTCAGCAACTCGGGCCTGCCCTCGATGGCGAAGCGGAGTCTCCAGAGAGCAAGGAATTGCTGGACACTTTTCGGATGATTGCAGAGCTGAAGCGCTCGCATCCGGCGGGGTCGATCCGGCAGTATGTGATCAGCGGAGCGGAATCGGAGCAGGACGTGATCAATGTCGTCCGGCTCGCGGGCAGGGGCGGCGTGCAGGTGGCGGGCTCTGCCGATGATCCGGGCCTAATGCCGGTGCCGCTGTTTGAATCGATTGACTCGCTGCGCGCCGCGGCCAACGTGATGCGCCGCCTCTGGGCTGATCCTCAATATGCTCCCCTACTGGATTCCTGGGGACGCTGGCAGGAAGTCATGCTCGGCTATTCCGATTCGAATAAAGACGGCGGGATGCTCACCAGCACCTGGGAGCTGTACAAGGCTCATCGCGAACTGCACCGCGCCGCCGACGAGCATCACGTGAAGCTTCGTCTATTTCATGGCCGCGGAGGCACCGTGGGACGCGGAGGCGGCCCCACTCACTCGGCGATTTTGGCGCAACCCCCGGGCTGTTTCTCCGGGCAGATCCGCGTGACCGAGCAAGGTGAAGTCCTCAACTGGAAATATGCCGATCCGGTTCTCGCGGAATGGAATCTGGAACTGATGATCGCCGCCAGCCTCGAAGCTTTGACTCGCCCCTCGCCACCGGCAAACGCTGAGTGGGAAGAAGCCATCGAAGAAATCTCGCAGGAAGCGTACAAGGTCTATCGTGAGCAGATCGCGGAGAACCCTGATGTGCTCGAATATTTCGAGCAGGCCACGCCCGTCAATGAACTCGATAGCGCGCGCATTGGCTCGCGTCCGGCCCGCCGCACCAAGGGACGCAAGCTGGAAGACCTCCGCGCCATTCCCTGGGTCTTCGGCTGGATGCAGAGCCGGCACGCCGTTCCCGCCTGGTTCGGCATTGGTCACGCTCTGGAACATTTCGCCAAGCGCACTCCGGGCAACGAGCAACTCCTGCGCCAGATCGCGCGCGGATTCCCCATATTCTCCGACCTGCTGCGCAACGTGGAGCTTGGGATGGCGAAGGCCGACCTCGGGATCGCGCGCACTTATTCGGGACTGGTGAAAAATGCGGCGTTGCGGAAACGCGTCTTCTCCATGCTGGAAGACGAATTCTTCCGCTCACGCCGCATGCTTCTTCGCATTCTCGGACAACGCGAGTTGCTGGCGAAAAATCGAGTGCTCGCCCGCTCCATCCGCCTGCGCAATCCTTATGTCGATCCCATGAGCCTGATCCAGGTAGAGCTTCTGCGCCGCAAGCAGCAAGGCGAAGAGTCCTCTGAACTGGAGTACCCGCTGGGCGCCACAATCAACGGAATCGCCGCCGGCCTCCACAACACAGGTTAAGATGCAAACGTAGGGCCGCGATGCTCACGTAGGGACAGCCCCTTGGGCTGTCCAAGCGAAGGCGAAGCCGAGCGCCCCATCTCGAACTATCGGTTGATATCCTCCTTAGCCTGCAGCCGCTTCACATATCCGTCCAATGCATTCTTATTCGCCTCAGGCGCTCCGGTCATCGACATTTTCAATTCCTTCACGGCATTGTCGAAGTCCCCTTGTGCGCTGTACACCCGCGCCAAGCCCAGGTGGGAAGTCCAATAATCCGGGTACTTCTTCGCATTGGATTTAAAGATCGCCAGCGCCTCATCCTGTTTTTTGTCCCCCTGCAACTGCCGTCCGTAAATGTAAAGTTGCAGTGCATTTGCCTTGTCGAGCGCCTGCGTGCGGAAAGCTTCCGCATCCTGCTTCCGTCCCATCGCCTCGAGAATCTTCGACTTGTTCATCAGATTGTCGTAGCGCTCTTCCGCCTGAATCGACAGATCTTCATCCTTCAAAGCCTCATCCAGATTGATCTTGTTCACCAGGAAGTACTGCGCCGCATCGTCCCAGCCCTCCCAGTAATACTGGTTCAGCCCATGCATCTGACGGTGAAGGCTAGCCGTGACGATGTCGTTTACGTTGACGTGAACTTTGAACGGCACCGCAACTTTTTCCCAGCGCATGGTGACCACGGCGGCGTCTGGTTTTACATCATCGAAGTCATAGGTCAGTGCATCATGCGTGTCTGCCGGCTGCGGCTTCACATTGACTCGCAACGCATCTTCGTCCTGCTTGTAGGTAAAGCTGCCCCAGGCGTTGGAGTTCTTGGAGAAAATCACGGTCCATTGATCCTGCCCTGGAATCATGTGTAAGCCCATAAGTACCTTTATCCAGGTTCTGCCCCTCGATCGTGACCGGATCACTGAAAGTAATAGTCGTATTCTCATTCGCCCCAGCGCGCCAGACCTGGCCATAGGGAACGAGTTTGCCCCAGACCTGGCGTCCATTGGCCAGCGGACGATGATAGTTAATGGTGATATCGGTGATGCCAATGCGCTGCGACACCACGGCATGCTGACTCGCACGCGGCAGGTCGAGCATCAATGTTTCGCCCGTGGCGGTCTGAGCCTGGCTGAAGCTCGCGAATAACACAACACCACTCAACAAAGGAAGTAAACGATTCTTGAACATGGAACCCTCCTCGCTGCCGGCCCAGGCAGCGGTAATTTAGGACTTGATCTCAGAATCTGGTGGAAGTCGCAGATAAACCCGCAGAGCTGCGATGCTGTTGGCGTTAGACGGGCGTGACAAAAAGAGGTAAGCAGCGCCACAATTCAAGAAGCAGCTACAGATCACTCTGAAGAGGGGGCGGCGCCATCAGAGATTCAAGCACAGCGGGGCTGGCGTCGCCCAGCCCGATGCAATGTTACTCGCCCACCGGCTGCGGAGTTTGAGCCGTGCTCTGCGGCAGTTCGGGAGACTTGATATAGCTCGCTGGAATCTCACCCGTGAGCGAATCCATCCACGCCTCGATCGACTTCACCTGAGCGTCGGTGAGAGTGACCCCACGCTGGTGCACTGCCATATTGCGGATCGCATTCCTCCAGCGTCGCCACCGATCCATCATGGAAGTAGGGTCCGGTCTTTTTGATATTCCGCAGAGACGGCACCTTGAAGACCATCCGGTCAGCATCGTCTTTGGTCAGCTGATATACACCCTGATCTGACTGGTTCGGCCACGCCTTCACGACCCCGAGTTTCTGATAAGCGGCGCCGCCGACATACGCGCCGGCATGGCACCATTGGCATCCCGTTCCGGCAAAGGTGTTGAAGCCTTGCTTTTGCGTATCGCTCAGAGCGGAGGCGTCACCGTTCAAATATGCATCCCATTTCGACGGAGTCACTAACCCGCGCTCGAATGCTCCGATCGCCAGGGCCATGTTGTTGTAGGTAATGGGGTCGGAGTCTTGCGGAAACGCCTTCTGGAACATCGCCGCGTACTCCGGCATCGACTTGATCACCTGCACGGCCGCAGTGTTGGACGGCATGGCCATCTCAACTGGATTCGTAATCGGGCCCTTCGCCTGCTCCTCGACAGTCGGAGCGCGGCCATCCCAGAACTGCACGAAATGTCCGGCAGCGTTGTACACCGTGGGCGCATTGCGGTTGCCTCTCTGTTGCTTGAATCCAGTGGAAACGGCTTTGGGCTCCGCGCCATAGGCGTCCAGCGGATGGCAGGTGTTGCAGGAAATCTTCTGATTGGCCGAGAGACGAGGATCGTAATAGAGAATCCTGCCCAGCGTTACCTTGGCATCGCTTACCGGATTGTCGGGCGAACTCATGACCGCGGGTAGCGGCGCAAACATCTTCAAGGCGTCGGCATTCACCTGCACCTTACCAGAGGCGGAGAGCAGGTATGTAACCGACACAACCAGAACTGCCAGCAACAGAGCAAACCCTCGGATGCGAGGTGAGCTGAGATTCTTCATAAAGTCCCCGGGAGCATCAAAATCAGTTAGTGTGCGTATCTTGTGATATCAGGAACGCCTGAAAAGGTCAGCGACAGCAGTCACGTTGCGCTGTGAAGTCGGTCACACATCCACTAAAATTGATGATGCAGGCGGATTGGGCAGCTCTGAAATCCCCCTTGAAAGCGAACGTATGCTCATCGAAGAAATTTCAGAAACAGAATGTCGCGATCTTTTGGCCAACGCTACTGTCGCGAGGCTCGGCTGTTCTCTCGATAATCAACCCTATGTTGTTCCGGTGGTGATGACCTACGAGGCGGACTACATTTATTTTTTCTCGACGCTGGGGAAAAAAATAAAGTGGATGCGCGCCAATCCCCGGGTATGTGTACAGGTAGATAGCATCACTGGGCAGTCGGAATGGGTCAGCGTGATCGCCAACGGCGAATACCAGGAATTGGAGGAACCACGCCACACCGACGAGCGCAATCATGCCCGCAAGTTACTGGAGAAGCGGCATAACTGGTGGCTGAACGCATTGGCGGAACGCCGCACCCAGCAACGCGACCAGGACATCCTGCCAGTATTCTTTCGCGTCAAAATTGCCACGCTCACGGGGCTCAGGGGAGTTTCCCAAAGCACATAGGATCTGCTTGCCCTGCTTGGAAGAATTGAGCGGCCCTTGACAAGCTCCGCCCCGGCGAGGACAATAGTTGTAGGCGAATAAAAAGCGAAAACAACTACTCGCCTCCGGAAGCTCCGCCCGGCGTTCCCTGAAATTCTTGAGGATTTTATGTCTTCCGCAGTGGTTTCCACTTCGGCGGCCCTGGGCCGCCCTTTTCTTTTTGATGCCGATCCTGAGCCTCCGGTGTGCCCCCAGGACGCTAAAACACTGGTGCACACGCGGGAATCCGTAATTTCTCAGGTCCTGCAATCCACCCTGAAAAAGCAATCAGCCAGTGCGGTAGTGACCCCGGCCTCGCGCCTGGAAATGCGCCCCGCCCCCGAAATGGTGTCCAGCGGCATTGCCGCGCTCGACCGCCTGACCGGCGGCCTGCCTCGCGGATGCCTTACCGAAATCTGTGGCCCCGCTTCTTCCGGCCGGACCAGCGTGATGCTTGCCGCATTGGCAGCCGCCACCCGCCGCGGAGAATTTTGCGCCCTGCTCGACGCCAGCGATGCCCTCGATCCCAAATCTGCCGCGAGCGCAGGCATTGATCTCGATCGCTTTCTCTGGGTGCGATGCGGAGAGGATTCCCCACAGAGACACAGCGGCCGGGAGAAAACAAGTTCGAAGAATACGAGCACAGAATTTCGCGTTAATGCCCGCGATGCATTCGAGCACCGCCTGGAGCAACTGCTGCGCGCCACCGACCTGCTGCTGGAAAGCGGAGGATTCGGCCTGATCGTGCTTGATCTCGCCGACCTTCCGCCGCAATCCGCTCGCCGCATCCCGCTGACCACATGGTTCCGCTTCCGCCGCGCCGTCGAACACAAGCCCACGATGTTGCTCGCCATCGAACAACAGCCGATCGCCGGAAGCTGCTCTTCGTTGTTACTCCAACTCGGAGCCGCAGAGCCGCGCGAGCGTAAAGCGGAAGCAGCGGAAGCCTCGGAATGGCGCGACCAAGCATCATTGCAAGCAGAAGCCGCGGAGCGGCGTAAGAGTGCAGCCCACGGCGCAAGCCGTGGGGAGGGCCAGATCGAAGCCAGGCAAGCCCCGGAGGGGCGAAAGAAAATTCTTCTGCACTCAGAAGATCACTCCACGGATCACGCTGTGACGGATCCATGGACCGACCCGGCTCCCACCCACGCGCACCTGCTTTCTGGTCTGAAAATCAACATCGCAATGATCTGTTCGCGCCTGGATCGCAAACCCAGCGCACTCCGTGACATTCGAAACGAAAACCGCATGGGCCGGATAAAAATGAAAAAGATTACCAAATTACAAAATTACTAAATTACCAAATGCCCCCATGTTCGCCTGCATCTACATCCCGAATTTTTCCGTGGCGGCCGCGCTCCGCGGCGAACCGGAACTGCAGGCACGCCCGCTCGCAATTTTCGAAGGCAAGCCTCCGCTGGAAAAAATCATCGCGGCAAATGAACCCGCCGTAAAACTCGGCATCGCGCCGGGCATCACCAAGTCCCAAGCCGAACTCTGCTCCGAACTCGCGCTGCGCCCTCGATCTTCGTTACAGGAAGGCTCGACCCACGCTGCCCTGCTCGATTGTGCGCAATCGTTCTCGCCCTGCGTAGAAGATTCCGCATGCGACACGGCTCTACTCGATCTTCGCGGCATGGCCTCGCTATTCGGATCGATTCATAACATTTCTCGCGCCATCTCCGAACGTGCCATTGCCCTGAGCCTGCAAGCGAATGTAGCGATCGCTTCGAATCCCGACGCAGCTTTACTGGCCGCGCGAGGCTTTCCCGGCATTACGGTAATTCCTCCCGGCAGAGAGGCAGAACACTTAGGCTCGTTGCCGGTCGAAGTTCTTTTCAGCGATCGCATCGAACGAGAAGAAAAGCAATCTGCCGATTCTCTTCTGGGAACGTTGCATCGCTGGGGCATTCGCAACCTGCGCGCACTGGCGGCATTGCCGGCAATCGCGCTCAGTGAACGCCTTGGCCAAACCGGCCTGCGCCTGCAGCAACTGGCGCGCGGCGAGGCTTCGCGCACGCTGGTTCCCATCGAAGCGCCGCTGCTTTTCGAAGAGGCCGTTGAACTCGAGCACCCCATTCTCCTGCTGGAGCCATTAGCGTTTCTTTTGAATCGACTCCTCGAACAACTCTGCGCGCGGCTGGGCTCCCGCGCGCTGGCGACGCAAGAGCTTCGCCTGACGCTGGACCTGTCAAATCATGTCGGCATAGAAGATGAATTCGCAGGGATTGCCAGCGAGAGCAATGAATCGTCATCGGAGAAAGCGCGGAACTTCGCTGCGCCGGACAGCCGAGGGCGGCTGCATGTACAGGACTCTCGTCAGACAAAATTTGTTCGCAGCCTCTCTCTGCCGCTTCCCATGCTCGATCCCAAGGTTTTTCTCAAACTGCTGCAGCTCGATCTCAACGCACATCCTCCGGGAGCGCCCATCATAAAAATTCATCTCTCGGCTGAACCCGCCCGCCCGCGCTCGGCCCAGGGAGGCCTATTCCTGCCTCCCTCTCCCGAACCCGAAAAGCTGGAACTGACACTGGCCCGCATCGCAGGCATGGTCGGCGAGCAAAAAGTAGGAGCGCTCGAATTGCTGGACACGCATCATCCCGAAGGATTCCGTATGCGCCGATTCGTCGCCGAGGTCGCGCGCAAAGTTCCGCAGAAAAAAAATCCCGATAGCGAAGAACTGCAGTCGGCGATAACTGCCTTGCGCCGATTCCGCCCGGCCTTGCGCGCGAGCGTGACCCTACAAAATGGGCAGCCTGCGCGTGTGAGTTGTCCCAAGAGAAAAGAGGTGCAAGGGGAAGTGCTCTGGAAGGCCGGCCCCTGGCGCTTCTCCGGCGACTGGTGGGATCGCGAGGCGTGGTCCCGCGATGAATGGGATCTCGCGCTCAAAAACGGCGAAGCCGTTTCTTTCTATCGCCTGGTGCATGATCTGCTCGGCGGCACATGGTTTCTGGAAGGAACGTATGACTGAAGACAAGTTGCTCAGTTCTCGGTTCTCAGTTCTCAGCGAAATGCGGCGGCCTGAGATTTTACTGAGAACTGAGAACTAAGAACTGAGAACTGAGAACTGCACTTGTACATCGAACTTCACTCCCGTTCCGCTTTCAGCTTCCTCGAAGGCGCTTCCCTGCCCGAGGAACTGATCGGCGTGTGCCAGCACTTCCAAATGCCGGCAATGGCACTGCTCGATACGCGACGGACGTCTACGGCGCACCCCGCTTCCATTTAGCGGCGAAGAAGATCGGCATCAAGGCGCACATCGGCGCAGAAGTCAGCGCAACCTTAAATTCACCACGGAGACTTCGGCTCGCTCAGGGCAGCTTGCCAGAGAAAAATCACAATCAAAACTCAACAATCAAACGACTTCCTCTGTGCCTCTGCGGTGAGTTTCGTCTTCCTCTCCTCGTCGCATCCCGCACCGGCTACCAGAACCTCTGCCGCCTGATCACCAAAATGAAGCTGCGCGCCAAAAAAGGCGAAGGCGCCGTCACGGCACAAGAACTCGAAGAACACGCCGAAGGATTAATCTGCCTCACCGGCGGCGACGAAGGCCCGCTCGCCGCCGCGCTCGCACAGGGCGGTCCAGAAGAAGCCCAGCGCGAACTCGATCGACTCATCGGCATCTTCGGGCCCAAAAACGTCTACGTCGAACTGCAGCGCCATTTTCATCGCGAAGAAGAATCCCGCAACCGCGCGGCCATCGATATGGCCCGCTCATTCCATCTCCCGCTGCTCGCCACCAATGGCGTGAGCTATGCCATCCCCAAAGCCCGCGAACTCTGCCGACGCCTTCACCGCCATCCGCCATCACAAAACGCTGTCCACTGCCGGACGCCTGCTCGCGCGCAACTCCGAGCGTCACCTGAAATCTCCGCAGGAGATGCAGCAACTTTTCGCCGACCTGCCCGAAGCCATCAGCAACACTGTCGAACTTTCCAATCGCCTCGAATTCACGCTCGAACGATCTGGGCTACGAATTTCCGCGATATCCCGTGCCGGAAGGCGAGACCATGAATTCGTTTCTGCGCGAGCAGCCATGGATTGGCTTCCGCAATCGCTATGGCCGCACCTCGCCCGACATGCAGGCCAAAGCCCGCCGCCAGATCGAACGCGAACTGGCGCTGATCGAGAAACTCAAGCTCGCCGGATATTTCCTGATCGTCTGGGACCTGGTCCGCTTCTGCCGCGAGGAAAACATTCTGGTTCAGGGACGCGGCTCCGCCGCCAACAGCGCCGTCTGCTACTCGCTGGGCATCACCGCCGTCGATCCCGTCGGCATGGAACTGCTCTTCGAACGCTTCCTTTCGGAAGAACGCGGCGAGTGGCCCGACATCGATCTCGATCTCCCCAGCGGCGACGAGCGCGAACGCGTCATTCAGTACGTCTACAAGCGATACGGCGAACGCGGCGCCGCCATGACCGCCAACGTCATCACCTATCGCAATCGCATGGCCGCGCGCGAAATGGGCAAGGCGCTGGGATTCGATCCCGAAACGCTGGACAAAATTTCCGCCGCCGTCGCCACCTGGGAATATCGCGACGAGAACGACGCCCTCGACCGCCGCTTCCGCGATGCCGGACTCGACCTCTACGCATCCGCGCCTGCGCAAATATTTCGAACTCTGCCTCGCCGTGCAGGACCTGCCGCGCCATCTCGGCCAGCACTCCGGCGGCATGGTCATCTGCCAGGGACAACTCGATTCCGTCGTTCCGCTCGAACCCGCGTCCATGCCCGGCCGCGTCGTCGTGCAATGGGACAAGGAAGATTGCGCCGACATGGGCATCATCAAAGTCGATCTGCTCGGCCTCGGCATGATGGCGGTGCTCAAAGATTCCATCGAACTCATTCGCGATCATTACGGCGAAGAAGTCGACCTCGCGCATCTGCCGCCGGACGATCCGCAGGTCTATTCCACGCTGCAGCAAGGCCGACACCATCGGCATGTTCCAGGTGGAAAGCCGCGCGCAGATGTCGTGCCTGCCGCGCCTGCGCCCCGAAGCGCTTCTACGACATCGTGGTGCAGGTCGCCATCATTCGTCCCGGCCCGATCGTCGGGCAGATGGTGAATCCATTTTTGCAGCGCCGCCAGGGACGCGAAGAAGTCACGTATGCGCATCCCTCGCTCGAACCGGTGCTGAAGCGCACCTTGGGCGTCCCGCTCTTTCAGGAACAATTGCTGCGCATGGCCATGATCGCCGCCAATTTCACCGGCGGCGAAGCCGAAGAACTGCGCCGCGCCATGGGATTCAAGCGCTCGCAAGCGCGCATGCGCGAAATCGAAGCCAAGCTCCGCGCCGGCATGACCGCAACGGAATCTCCGCCGAAGCGCAGGAAGAGATCATTCTCTCGATCACTTCATTCGCGCTCTACGGATTCCCCGAATCCCACGCCGCCAGCTTCGCCCTGATCGCCTACGCCAGCGCCTATCTGAAATGCCACTACCTGGCCGCTTTCACCGCCGCCTTGCTGAACAATCAGCCCATGGGCTTCTATTCTCCCGGCAACCATCGTGAAAGATGCCCAGCGCCACGGCCTGAAAATGCTGCCGGTGGATGTGACGAAGTCGGAGTGGAATTGCACGCTGGAGAGCAGTCGCCGAGTCCGTGCAGTCGTCCGAGTCCTGGCAGCGAGTCCGAGTCGCGAGTCCCGAGTCCTGAGCACCAGCGAGTCCCGAGGTCTGAGCAGCACGAAATTGCCGGTACTCTGTACCAAGCACCCAAAAGCACAGCCGCGGAGCGGCGACAGAATGCAGCCCACGGCGTAAGCCGTGGGGAAGCAGGAATAATGGAGAGCCAAGCCCCGGAGGGGCGAAAGAATCTGCACGCCGGGCAAACCATTGCTCTGCGCATGGGCTTGCGCTACGTCCGCGGCCTGCGCGAAGACGCTGCCAAAGCGCTCCTGCGCGAACGTGCGATGACTCCCTTCCAATCCATCCACGACCTCACCCGCCGCGTCCCCGAACTGCGCAAAGACGAACTCACCACGCTCGCCGAAATCGGCGCGCTGAATGCAGTTTCAAGTTTCGAGTTTCAAGTTTCGAAAAACATCCGCTAGCCCCCTCGAAACCCGAAACTCGAAACTCGAAACTCTCACTCCACCGCCGCGACGCCCTCTGGCAAGTCGAACGCGCCGTCCGTCCATCCGGCCCGTTGCTCGAACAACAAAACGAACCCGACGCACCATCTCCGCTCGCACCCATGAATCACGAAGAGCGCCTGGTCGCCGACTTCCACGGCACCGGACTCACCGTAGGCCCGCATCCCATGGCCTACCGCCGCGAATGGCTCAATGCCATGGGCATCCGCCGCGCCTGCGAGTTGCGCGACCTGCCCACGGGCAAGCGCATTCGCATCGGAGGCTGCGTCATCACCCGCCAGCGCCCCGGCACCGCCAAAGGATTTGTATTTTTAAGCCTGGAAGATGAAACCGGAGTGGCGAACGCCATCGTCCGCCCGGATATGTTTCACGAGAACCGCCTGCTGCTCACCAGCGAACGATTCTTGGCCGTAGAAGGCATCCTGCAGAATCAGGACAACGTAATCTCAGTGCGCGCCGAGCGGGTACAGCCGCTCTTCGTAACCCAAGCCGAAACCGCATCGCACGATTTCCATTAATTCAAACGGAGTCACGGAAATCCCGTACACGGAATTTGCAGAATCCGTGTCGATCCGCGCAAATCCGTGGCCCAGAAGTTTCTTTGTGTCTCGATGTCTATTTGCCGGTGTAGCTGATCCTCCAGATCGAGTTCGACCCATCGTCGCTCACCAGCAGCGAGCCATCCGGCGCTTCCGTCATCCCCACCGGACGCCCCCACACATCGCCATTCGGCGTCACGAACCCAGTCACAAAGTCCTCATACTCGCCCGTAGCATGTCCCGTCCCATGCAGCGGAATGCGAATGACCTCGTATCCCACGCGCACCGCTTTGTTCCACGACCCATGCTCCGACGCGAAAATATCCCCTTTGTACTCCGCCGGAAATTTATCGCCCTGATAGAACGTGAACTGCAGCGAAGCGTTGTGGGCTTGCAGCAATACATCCGGCACGATCGCCTTGTCCTTCAACTCCGGATGCTTCCCCGCATGCCGCGGATCCTGGTGCGGCCCCAGATACCACCACGGCCACCCATAAAATCCGCCTTCCTGCACATGCGTGATGTAGTCGGGCACAAGGTTATCGCCCAAAGCGTCGCGCTCATTCACCGAGCACCACAACTCCCCGGTCTTCGGATTGATCTCAATCGCCCCGCCCGCATTGCGAATCCCGGAGGCATACACCTGCAACTGGCAATTGCTAGGATCACACCACAGAATGTCGGCGCGATTCTTCTCTTCGGGATGAGTATCGGGATCGTCCACATTCGACCCGGATCCTACTCCCACAAACAACTTCTTCCCGTCCGGCGAAAAATTCACAGCTCGCGTATTGTGGCCATCGCCGGGCAAGTCTGCCACATGCTGCGGCGGGCCGCTGGCCTTCAAATCTCCGTTGTGATACGGGAAGCGCGCCAGTTCCGTCTCGCTGCCGATATAAACCCACTCCGGATTCGGCCCGGGCGGATAAAACGCGATTCCATATGGATTGTGCAACCCGGTTGCGAAGATCGCCGACTGCTCCGCCTTCCCATCCGAAGTTACCCCGCGGAAGATGCGGATCTGTCCCGCATGCATTTCGGCGAGGAAGATATCTCCATTGGGCGCGGTGCGCATCAATCGCGGATTGTCCAGCCCACTGGCAAACAGCTCGACTTTGAAACCGGGCAGCGTAACCGGCCACGCATTCTCCGGCCGCGGCACCACCTCCGCCCCATTCTCCGCCGACTTGGTCGCGAACGGCTGGGGCAAATCATTGACCGTAATTTTGCGAACAGTTCCCGGCTTCTCATAGCGGAAGTCGGTGAAGGGCGGCTTGGGAGCAGCCGCAGTGATCTTCCCTTTGCCGGACGCCGGCTCAGGTGCGCTCGCTGCCGATCCCGTCGCCTTGCCCGAGGCCATCGCCTCGACATAGCTCACAATCTGCCAGCGCTTCTCTTCTGGCAGAAATCCCCATGGCGGCATTCCGTTGTCCGGGCTGCCCTTGGTGACGAACCAGAAAATCTCGCCCGCCGTGACTCCCTTCAGCTTCCCGTCCACCAGTGACGGAACGTTGCCCGTCCCCTGCAGCGCCTTGCCGTGACAGGAAAGGCAATTGCGTGCGTAAAGTGTCTTGCCCGCGTCGATGGCGCTCTGCTGTCCCGCAACCGGATTTTTCATCTCCTTCGCTGAAGCTGGTGCATCTTTAAACGGATTCTGCTGTGCTTGCATCATTGCGATGGGAAGAAGAAGCCACAAAACCACAAAACTCCACGTTCGGTCTTTCCAAGCCATAGGTGTCCTCGCTCCACAGTTTGTCCCATTAGATTATCCAATCTTGCCAGCAATGCGCCATCAGGCTGTCCAGGGCACGCTCGGTCTTCTAAAATAAGGCAGTCCTCGTTGGATTGCATTCGAGGATAGGCAGGGATCGATTAGGACCGCCGTGGAACATTTGTGACGTGCGAATTGCGCGAGGAACTGCCTGAAGCAGTGCGAAGATTTCAGCTGATGGATATGGCTAAACGGTGTTTTTAAACTGCTGCAAAAGCCGAATGGCCAAGAAAGGAAGAAACACAGCCGCCACCAATGCCAGGTAAGTGTGCGCGAGAATTTCTTCTCCGACGCGTGCATGCAGATTGGGCCACTCGCTGGTCAACGTATACTTCACCGCTTTTTGCAGAATAAAGCTGGCTCCCCCGACGACGAGCAGAGGGAGCGAACCAAGGCATGCCGCCGCCATCATGCCCGGCTTGGCCGAGAGCCGCTGCGCAATGCGCAGGTACAGGGCAGTATCCAGAAGGAACGTAAACAGCATCATCACGGGCAGCAACTCGCCGCGCTCCCAACTCTTCACAATGAGATTGGGGAACGTTACCGGAAAAATGACGAGCAGCGCACCATAGATCAGCGAGAGAGCCCCGATCGCTTCCGCAGAATCCGCCAGCCGGACCACAACGATGCGGCTTTGCCTGGCCGCCAGTGCTACTGCTGGAGCGCTCATTGTGCCCCCACCCGGGTGAGGCGATCCAAAAGAATCTCGACCACCGCCGCCATACTGAAAACAAAGAGAGCCAGGCTCCGGGAATCGCGCCATGCGCGCTGCGGATGCCAGTCCGTCCCGCTACGCTGCCGGCAGAACGTCTCCACCCAGACCGTCATGGCCATAATGCCGCCCATGGCCAGCAACACCGATGCGACTGCAATCGTCTGTGGAGCAAAGGTCGAGCGAAGAACATCCCAGATGCCGCCGCAGGCCAGGACTAAACTGAGGAGCCCTAATTCTCCTCGCTCAAAAAGCTGTTTCGGACTATATCGGACGGTGCCGCCGCGCTGATGCACCCAGGAGCGTGAGACGGCCCAAGGCAGCAGGAAAACTGGAATCAGATACAGCGCGAGATAAAGCAGCCATTTCACCGAGTTCCAGTTGGTCATGTTCGCACTTCCGCGCATATTCCTAGACGTATCTCAGAAATCTAGCCTCGCACCAGGAGGCGATCAAGTTACGTGGGAGCTAGTCCTCCCATTACGAACGCCTTGGCTAAATCTCCTACTCGGGTGGACCCGCTTAACGGGAAGAACGCGTAAGCACCCGCTGCGCGCGAACTTGGGGCTTCCGCTTATAGGGCTCACCGCTGAAGACCCAATATCCAGCAAAGGCGCCCCCCGCAAACACCGAAGCCGTGATGATTCCCGTCCAGTCAGCGTATTTCTCTAATCCCAGATTGGCGAGGTCCCAGAAAGTGAGCGGCCAGATCAGCAGAGAATAGAGTCCCACGCCCGTGATGAGCACAACAAAAGCAAGCATGAGCGCTAGCAGTCCCCCGGAGAAGCTGGCAAAGAAGAGCATGCTGGCCCGCGTGATTCCGCTGGCGCGTCGACCGGGAGGATTCATTCGTTTGTGCTGTACAACCGGCGACAAGCCTTCCTCCAACACCTTCGTGGCGCTCTGTTACTGCAATTCACAGCATAATCAGCACGCAGGGTCTCTCCAAGTTACCAATGGATAGGGTCATGGTCGCCCCTTCCGTTCTCTTATTGCGGCGTGAAGTTCTGGTGGTAGCTCAGGTTCACCACGTCCTGGAACGTTGGCGTTCCCGGAGGCAGGTTGGCCGGATTCAGGAATAACGTGTCGAACGAGTAATTACGCGTCGGCGGACTGTAGACCACCGTGCAGCACTTGAACGTTCCCGTGTTGTACTCGGAGTAATACATGCTCACCAGCGACCCGTTGTAGAACAATTGCTGCCCGCCCCAGTTCTCCAAGTAGCGGAGGAAGTTGTGCAATCCGCCGTCCGTTCCAAAATCCTTCGCCGCCCATCCGGGCTGCGGGAAAGGAACATTCTTTCCTGCCGCTACTGCCATGCGGTAGTACGACGTGGTTGCCGGGCGTCCTCCGAGGTTCGTGGCGTTCGCCAGGCTGTTCGCATCGCTCCAGTTGTTGGAGAGCACAGTGACCGTGTCCGCGATGATCGCGGCTGCGGAGTGTGGCGTCGTATTGCTTCCGCCTCCCCACATCGGATCCGAAGGCCCACTGTTGTAATTGCCCTGAACGTAAACCGGATTCTCCGATGCCACGGTGAACCCACCCTGTCCGTTGTCGGGACGCCGCGGCAGATAGCTCACACCGGCGTTCATTCCACCGCCGACTAGTTTCAGCACATGGCGCGCCCCAGAAACCGCATTGCTGAGCCCGATCGTGCCGCAAGCCGTAGTCACGTAGGGATTCAGCGGTGCGGCGGTGTTCACCCCGAAACCGGTGCCGATGTTCGCTGCCCCCCAGTTGTCCAGGCGCGCGTTCTGATCCGCGTCTTCCGGCGAGTAGGTGTAATAAGTCAACGCTTCCAGAGCCCCATCGGGAGAAGTCGAAGCCAGGTTCTGGCCCGAGTTGACCACGTCCTCCAGTCCTGATTCTCCGCTGATCACGTTCGCGGGAGTATTGCCGCCGTTGGAAGGATTCGGATCGCGCAGCATTCCACGATGATCGGAAAAGTAAAGAACGTAGCCGTTCTGGTTCGTATAGTTGACCAGAAGCCCGGCATCATTGGCCTGCGTGTACGGAGCCTGGCCCGACAGCCACTTCGCCAGATTGCCCACGTTAATCTCGACCGCATTCATGATTCCGTTCACCGCGCAACCGTTGGCGGCGTCGCGCATTTCGCCTTCGCGCGCATCATAAAGATTAATGGGATAAAACGCGTTGGGGTTGCCAATGGCCGACGTCGCCCCGGGATTCATCTGCTGCAGTATCAGGATCGCGTTGGGGTTGTAAGGGTCCGCGCCCGGGCCATTCGGCGCCACATTGTATTGCCGACTGAAGCTCCAGCCCAGCCAATCCCGCGTGATTCCATGCCACGCGCCGGCGGCGTCCATATACTCCACTCGCAACCACGCGCCCTGGCCATTGTTGGGAATGCCGGGAGTGGTCAGTTCCCCGAGCAGCGGATACGAAGTCCATCCCGGATATCCGAGCGGCGCCACCCAGTTGTTAACTGCCGGCGCCAACTGCGCGAGCCCATAAAATTCGTTGCCACTGATCGCTGCGCCAGCGGTGGTCCGCAGCCCCGCGACTGCCGGAACCGGATAACCCGTCCCCGGCACAAACTGCACGTCGTCGGCGTCCAGCGCTCCCAACCCGCGCTCCGGATGAAGATCGGCCACCGTGTCCGCCAGCAGGACTCGGATCTGCGCCTTGTTATATAACCGCGAACTGCCGAGCGAACTGGTGGCGGATTCTCCCTGCGGTTTGCGCACAATGGCTATCGGGTCCGTGCACGGCGGCGGATTGCTGGTGCAACTGTTCTGCACAAACGGCAGCTGCATATTCGTGGCTCCGTTGGTGTAGTTGACCAGAAACCCATTCAGCGACGCTGTATTGGTAGCGAAATATTGGTTCTCTAATCCAGAGATGTTGGGAAAGCCGCCGGTCCAGCTTGCCTCCGCGGCGTTTAGCGTCTGGCAATTCGGCCCCGGAGGCGGAAACACCAGCGCACAGCCGCCGCTCGCCTTGGGAACATAAACCGATCCTCCATAACCTGACGTCGTGAGCCAGCCGTTCTCCAGGCGATCCAGCACGACGTGTTTGAAAGCGGCAATTTTGTCGTTGAAGACCAAATCCCCGCCGGCCGCAAGGAACAAATTCCCATTGGTGTGTACCCGGCCGCCAAATCCGAAATTCGGCCCCGGAAAGTAACTGCAGTCATAACCGCAGAACACTCCAAACTGGAATACCGGAATCAACGCCACTTCCACCTTGCGCGTAATGTTCACCGAGGCGCCGGAAGGCCTGGTGGCAATGACCTGCATCGACATAGGAATAATCTGCGCGCCTAGTCCCTGGTTCGAGCCGGAGCTGATCGTGTTCCAACTGCTCGCTGGGTTTCCGTTAGCATCGAAGGGATACGTGATCTTCTCGTTGTAGGTCATCCCGTTGACCATGGATGCGTCCGGCGGGAAGTTGATCAGGTTCTGAATCTGGGCGTTACTCGGGCTCTGAGACTGCGTATAGAGCTGCGACAGATCGGCGGTGAGCTTCTCCATTCCCGACTCAGCCCCGTAATAGGCGAGGTTGTTTTCCAGGTCGTTGCCGCCCATGCGGGCCTCATTCGACACCATAAACATCAGCCCAGCCGCCACACCCGACAACAGCACCAGAATGATCAGTGCCGCAATCAACGTAAAACCTTGCCGCTTGTTCTTCGCCTGTCTCATCCTTCTGTCTCCTGCCCAAGCTCACTGATATCGATTTCGAAACGCCATGTTGCGCGCGCTGACCGCCGTGGCCAGGTACATGTTCTGCGACTTACTAGCGGACTTGAGGATGCTTTGACCCATCAGCACGATGTTGATCTTCTGGATCAGATTGGGCGATTCCCCCGCCCCGATCGGATCCGCCTGGTTCGCATCCAGCGCGCCGCCGCCCGCCTGGTTGTACGTGTCATAAGCAAATTGCAGGTTGATGATGTTGTCTGCAACGGGAACTGGATTCAACCCGTTCACCTGCCGCATCAAACGCGGGTTCTCGCCGGCGCCGGGAACGGTCAAGTAGTAGGTCACGGCAAACAACCGGTACGCCACCGTATTCGCGCCGCCTGAGATCGTCTTGATATTGTTCTGCGCCGCGCCGTTCTGATTGATGTTCAGTGCATCGGCATCGGCAAATGTAATGCTGCCAGGGGTCAGGTTCGTGACCTCTCCTACAGCCGTTCCCAAGCTGTTGCTCAACATGATCAGATCGCCAGCCTGAATGCCGCCCGCCGCCGTGACCAGCGCGGGTGCAGGCACGAACGCCGGGTTCGGCGCCAAATTGATCAGCCCGCCATTCCCCGGTGTTGGAAAGGTGATGTCGTACTCCCACAAGGGGAAGTTATAGTCCGCGTAAACCACCGTGATGCTGTCATTGAGAACAGGAGGCGGCGCCGCCGCTATCACCGCGTTGTTTTCCACCCCGTTGTTGAAGCCGGGAATGATTCCGTACATGTAGTTATTGTTGGGATAATTGAAGGCCGGAACGTGGCAGGTCCCCCCCTGATCACATGCGAATTTCGAAGCACTCGACCCGCCGCCGTTCGGCAACTGAATTCCCCCCGAAGGCAGTCCTGCTCCCGCCATGCTGATGTCTTTCACCATCAGGTCCATGGCAGCCCGCATATTCTGCTGCGTCTCAGTGCGCTGCGTCACCAGCATCATGGCGTTCAAGCCGGTCTTGAACAGGCTGGCCATCGCTCCCATGACGAGCAGCCCCAGGGCCATGGCCACCAGCAACTCGATCAGGGTGAATCCTCTTGCCCGATTTCTTGGTGCTCTTTCCATAATTCCTGCCGTCCCTTAGCGATACGCCGAGATCAACGCCGTGACACTGTAACTGCGGGGAATATTGGAGGTGGTGGTGTAGCTCACAGTCACGATCACTTGTTTCAAGTTCGGGTTGACCGAGCCGTCAGCCTGTAGCACCTGATTGATTTGAATCTGGCGCGTGAAGTTTCCCAGGCTCATCGGAGAATCGTCGGCGGTGCCCAGGATTCCGTCCGGACCGGGCAGCGTAATGCACTCCGGCCCCGCCGGGCATACTGCTTGCGCCGCAAAAGGAAGATCGTCGGCCGTATTTACCAGGCCGTCGTTGCCCGCGCTCCACAAGGGTTGCGCTCCGCTGGAGAAGATCCCGCCCGCGCCCAGGTTCGCAATTTGTGAAAATGTGATTTGCTGCGTGTTGCGCGCCGTGAAGATGCTCTCCAAAGCTTCGAGCGCCTTCTGCCTCGCGATCAAATTCTGCTGCGCATTTTGCGTGCTCGCCATGGCGGTGGCGAACCCAGCCACTACGGTGAGAATCCCGATGCTCAAAATCACAATCGCGATCATCACTTCTATGATCGTGAAGCCGCGCTCGGTTCCGCGTTTTCCGGCAGGCATCATTGCTGCACCCATTTCGGTCCCGCCTGGTCGTAAAGCCGCCAGCCGCGTATCCGCCCCGTGGTCCCAAATACCGAGACGGCCCGTGAACTGTAAAGATCACCCGGTCGCGTCAGGTACACTACGCCGCTGTTGTAATTGCCCAGCGTGTCCTGCGAAGAACCGTCGGGCATGAACATGATGTAATTCTGGCTGCCAAGTCCCATGCCCTGATCGAAATCAATGGCTGTTCCCCCGCCGCCGAATCCATCTGGCGCGCTGGCCGGAAATCCCGCTTGCACCGCAAACTGAATGTCAGTGGGTATCTGGTAGGTCGCGACCGTGACCGGCGCCGGTGAGACCGGAACGCCCACGCCCCAGTACTGCACCTCGATGGTTCCCGGAGCAGTGAAGGTGATGATGTAGCGCTTGCTCTGGGTGATGGCTTGGCTGCGATAGGTTCGGATCACCGACAGTGTCGTGTCGTACGCAGCATCCACTTTGTTCTGTTTGAACATCGGCATTAACGCCATAAAGGTCACACCCGCCATCACCAAGACGATGGACAGCGTGATCATCAACTCCAGCAGCGAAAATCCCCGATTTTTCCCCAGCTTCATAAGACTGTCTTGCCCGAACCCAGCCTGCAGGGGCTTTCTCGAGCCACTGCAAACTCTCGTCTTTCCGCGCACCGGAGCGACACTCTTCGCCTGCGCACAATGTTGTTTCCATAGATGGTAGGCACGCCTCGGTCATCAGTCCACGTTACTCAGGTCTATATTCGGAGTGACGATTTGCCTATGCGACAGCACACTACAGTGGCGGTTACTCTCGGTTACTAGCGTGCGGAGGCTCGGTAGGCCGGCGTCGCTTGCGCACGTTCTTCAGAGGCAACAGTAGCCGCTGAACGGCTACTTGGACAAGAGTTGTACTTGCGGTATAGGTTTGTTGCGCGCGAGTGCGGATCGCTTGGCCCGCCTTTCCCGCACGGTCCGGCATGAATAAGAACCGCCTCGAGGCTTTCAGTGACGGAGTTCTCGCTGTCATCATCACCATCATGGTGCTGGAAATGAAGCCTCCCCATGGAGGGAGTGTCCAGGCATTACGTCCAGTAGTCCCAGTCTTCCTGAGTTACACCCTGAGCTTCGTCAACGTCGCCATTTATTGGAATAATCATCATCATCTTCTCCACGCGACCCAGCGCGTCAACGGCGTCACTCTCTGGGCGAACCTGCATCTGTTGTTCTGGCTCTCCATCGTTCCCTTCACGACCGCATGGATGGACGAGAATCACTTCCAGGCCTGGCCCGTTGCCGTGTACGGGATAGTTCTGCTGATGGCTGGCGTGGCGTATTTCATCCTGACCAAGTGTCTCCTTCACCTTCATGGGCGGGATTCAACTTTGGCCGCTTCGATCGGAAGCGACAGGAAAGGTAAGGTCTCAGTGCTTGTGTATGCGGCAGCGATTCCGTTGGCTTTCATCAAGCCATGGATCGCGGGTGCCTGCTATGTACTCGTGTCGGTGATGTGGCTGATTCCAGACCGCCGCATCGAGAGACACATCGCACGCTAGGTGAGGCGGACGAACAAGGCGATAGACGAACCGTTTGCCGGGCTTGCTGCTCAGCCCCGGTTTACTAACATGAACGCTCGTCTACCCCCAGGTTCTGTATTGCGCAGTGATGCCCCGCTTTTCAGTCGCCCTGATGCACGAGCTCTCGCTCGTGAGGAGTGTACTCTCCTTCTTCGAGCACCCTCGCTCCTCGATCGAAAGAATGGCCGGTGACCAGTCCGAGAACAAACCATCCCAGCACCACTGCTCCAAACGCGAACAGTGTGTCGCCGAACATCCGCATCCACCGCAGTCGAGTCAACATTGGAGTGTGCAGGAATTCTGCGGATCGCGCGTACCAGGTGCCGACCTCAACCGACGCCCAGGCTTGCGCCAGACCAATGGGCAGCGTACTCAGCAGAACCATGGTTGCGAGCCCAATGTTGATGGACCAGAAAGCAATCGCCAGCGGACGATCTTTCCACATCAGCCCTGGGCGGAGAGCTCGCAGGCAGAACAGCCTTCCATCATCATGTGCGCGCTCAATTCCTGAGCGAGATTTCGGAATACCTCGCGAATTTCCAGAAGTTCGGGATGATTGCTGCCGTGAACGGAACAGACCTTCTCGAAAAGTGGCTCCAGGCGGGCAATCTCCTGCCGGGTATATTTGTGATGCGTGCTTTGGATGTGCTCAATCAGAGCTGCGAGTGGCTCGCTCTGCCACTCTCGCTGTTCATGCCTGGCAAGATCAGCTTTGTCGGCTTTGGCAAGCGACTCCAGCACCTCATCGATGCTCAGGCTTGCACTCACGCAAGCCTCGCTCAATGAGCGACTGCCACCGCAGCAGTAGTCGATACCGAAGCTTTCAAATACTCTCGTCGAAGCGGGGTTTTCCAGCGCTAATTCCCGGATAGTTTTATCGATTACGACAGTCATTATTTTCAGCCTCCAGTATGAGTAGGTCCTTCAGGGCGATGATGTTTTGTGGCAAGTCTGCCCGGTTCAGAACTCGTCCAGATATCTCCCGGATTTCCAGCGATCGCCGACAGCGGAGTGGAAACAAGAAATCCCAAATACGAGGCCTGCAAGCCCTTTCCAAGTGGCATGTGCAGTGCAAGGCTCGGTATTCGAACAGGCACGCGCGCGGCCCAGGAAACACGATAGTTTCGTTCGGGAAATTTCTCAAAGAGTTCGACCACGTCGATCAAACGAATCTCACTCGCGGGTCTCCCAAGTCGATATCCCCCGCCCGAACCGCGAGTCGTATCCACAAGCCCGGCATTCCGCAATACCAGCAACACTTTGGATAAGTAGTTCGCTGGAATTTCGACTGACTGGGAGAGTTCCCGGCCGAGAACCGATCCATCACTCTGTCGGGCCAGATGGGAGAGGGCCCGCAATGCGTATTGGGAAGTAATGGAGAGCATTGTTAACCTCTACATGCACATATCCTCTATGCGGGGGCTAAAAGATTCTGTGATCCTCCTCCCAGCCTCGCGTGATTCAGATCACATAACTGGTCTATCTTCGCAATCTTGACTAATCTAGATTTATGTTGACTATCCTAGGCGGGGAGCGATAATAGCTACAAGGGCAATTGTGGCGAGGTTGTCATGGCGAAGGCTGTCAAAAAGTTTGCTCCAGAGATCGATGCTCGTCTTTATGAAGAAATGGTCGCGGTAGCCAAGAAGAATGGGCAGTCGCAGCGTTATATCCTCGAAAAAGCGCTTGAGCACTACCTGCACAATGTAGTTCCTTCTCAGCACGTTGTGCGGCGTGGGGTGATGGATGCTTTCGAGCAGTCGGTGGCACGCAACCGCGACTTGCTCGATCGCCTCGCCAGATAAATGGCGGAATACCTCACGATCGCGGAAGTCTACGCCATGCAGTCGCGACTGATCGATCTATTCGGCGGCCCTCACGGCGTCCGCGACAAAGGTGCCGTTGAGGCTGCGGTATTCCGTCCTCAGTGTGGGTACTACAACTCACTTGAAGAGGAAGCCGCAGCGCTGATGGAGTCGCTCGGTAACAACCACGGCTTCCTGGATGGAAACAAGCGTATAGCATTTTCCGCAACCGATACTTTCCTGCGCATTAACGGCTTTTATCTTGACGTGCTCGCCGAAGAAGCGCATGAATTTATCTATGGCTCAATGGATCGGCACGAGTTTAGGTTTGTAAAGATCCTAGATTGGATCCCTGAGCACGTGAAAAAGCTCACCTGAGCCCTCCCGCAGCATTTCCCATCAGCACCGAAAACGGGACAGGTTACTGGTCGCGAAGTTTTCACGAGGATTCCCCCGTGCTTCCCGCAAATTAGTCTCGCTTCGCACACCGGCCGGAGCCCCCGCCCAAAGTGAACACGGTTCGGACACAAAAATGAGCCGCAATAGGACTGGTCCTGTAAGGAGTTGATAAGGTTGGTAGCGCTACCGGGAATCGAACCCGGGTTTGAAGATTGAGAATCTTCCGTCCTAACCCCTAGACGATAGCGCCATCGCGCGAGATTGCAATTATAACAAAGCGTACGCGAGCGAAATGCTCCCGTCTCGCGGCGCGGCAATAGATCTACATACTTTCCGTGCACTTGCTTCTGCAACTCCGCCGTCGCGAATTCCTCCCGGATTTCCGCCCCTGTTCATCGAAATTTTTTATAGCCCATGTGCCCCATTCACAGGTCGAATGGCGATATAGTTATAGTTAATCCGATTCACTCGTAACTATTTATCCGCAAGGGGCGACGTGCGATGTTGTTCCTTCATAACCCAATCCAATCTTTCCTAAATTTAGGAGTTTGTAAGGAGTACACCACCATGGCAAAACCCAGAGGTCCCAGAAAGCAAAATGGCGAAGCGACAGTGGCCGCTGTACAGACCGCTCCCGCTTCCGTCGCCACCGATGTCACCGAAACTATCGCAGCCGAGCCCCAGAAATCGCTGCGTAAACCTTCCATCGTGAAGAGCGATAGCCGCTCCAATGTCCTGCCCATCAATTTAGAAGACGAGGTTCGCCGTCTGGCGTACGAGATGGCCGAACGTCGTGGATTTGAACCGGGCCACGAAACCGAAGACTGGGTCGCTGCCGAACGCGAAGTTCGCCAGCGCTATCACCAGCAGAGCGCCTAATCTCCGATCCGCCTGGCGGCCGAGCCCCGGCCGCCGTCCCGCGGCGGAAACGTTTACGCACCTTGCCTGTTCGGCCACCCTCCGACTTTGATCGTCCAGATTCCTGACGTTGTACTCCCGATACAAGCTTCAGGCTCATCTCAGGTTGCCGTCCTACTCAGTTTCTGAAAAAATAGCTTGGGGACCCCCAAACATGGCATTCATAGGTAACTTTGCCTTGCTCCTCGCTTTTGCGTTGAGCGTCTACTGCTTTGGCGCAGGCGTGATGGCGCTTCTCTCTCCCGACGAACCCAACTCGCAGCGCCTGTCAGAAACTGCGCGCCGCGCTGGCATCGTCGTTTTTGGGGCAGTCTTCCTCGCGGCAGTTGCGTTAGTGGTATCCGCTTTTCGTGACGATTTCACCATTGCCTACATCTTTCACCACAGCAACCGCGATCTTCCCACGCCGTATAAGTTCGCCACACTCTGGTCCGGACAAGAAGGCTCGATTCTCTTCTGGTGCCTGCTGCTCTCCGCATACGCCTTCGTGCTCCGCCTCCGCTATAAGACCGATCCCCGTCTGTTCGCCTATGCTTCCGTGGTTGTCGCCGGCGTCCAGATCTTCTTTCTTGCCCTGGTAAACTTCGCGGCCAATCCGTTCGGCCTGCTGGAAGGACCGCTACGTCCCGACGGCAGCGGACTGAATCCGCTCCTGCAATATCCGGAGATGGTCATTCATCCTCCCATGCTCTATATGGGATACGTCGGCTTCACCATCCCCTTCGCGTTCGCGCTGGGTGCGCTCATCATGAAGTACCCCGGCGAGAAATGGATTCACATCACCCGCCGCTGGACGATGGTCACCTGGGGATTCCTCACCTGCGGCATCTTCCTGGGATCGCACTGGGCCTACTCGGTCCTGGGCTGGGGTGGCTACTGGGGATGGGATCCCGTGGAGAACGCCTCGCTGATGCCCTGGCTTGTCGGCACGGCCTTCCTGCATTCGGTCATGATGCAGGAAAAGCGCGGCATGCTGAAGGTCTGGAACATGTGGCTGGTCTTCGCCTGTTTCTGGCTGGCGATCCTGGGCACATTCCTGACTCGCAGCGGCATCATCAGTTCCGTCCACGCCTTCGCGCAATCGTCGATCGGAAGCTGGTTCGCCTGGTTCCTCGGCATCACCTTCGCGGTTTTCGTTTTCTTCTTCGTCCTGAACCACAAGCACCTGCGCAGCGAGAACAAGCTCGAAGGCATGATCTCGCGCGAATCCAGTTTCCTGTTCAACAATCTTCTGTTCCTGCTGCTGACGCTTGACGTCCTCTGGGGAACCTGGTTCCCGAAAATTTCCGAACTGGTGCAGGGCAACAAAGTCACCGTTGGAGCGCCGTTCTACAACCGGGTCGCGATTCCAGTCGCGTTGATCCTGTTGCTGCTGACAGCTCTCGGTCCGCTGCTGGCATGGCGCAAGACCTCGCTCGAGAGCCTCAAGCGCAATTTCACCTGGCCCTTCACAGTCGCGCTCATCATCGCTCTATTCGTCATGCTCACACCCACGAACTGGGGATCGATCTTCGGCCTAAAGCCGTGGCATGACGTCAGCTACTTCTATTCGCTGATGACCATCTTCCTGTCCGCTCTCGTCGCTTTCACCGTGGGCAGCGAGTTTTACCGCGGCGGCCGCGTCATTGCTGAGAAGACGGGCCAGGGCATGTTCGCCTCCATGGTCCAGCTCACGCATCGCAACACGCGCCGCTACGGCGGATATATCGTGCACTTCGGCGTCGTTCTGGTGATGATCGGATTCTCCGGCTCAGCCCTCAACCAGGACAAGGAAGCCGAACTCGGCTACGGCGACCACATGCAGATCGGCAGCTACGACCTGGTCTGCCGCTCCTATACCCAGGACGACAACGCGAATCAGGAAACCGAATGGGCGCTCATGGACGTTTACCAGAACGGCCAGCTCGTTCGCACCATGACTCCGCAGCGCATCTTTTACAAGGCCAGCCAGCAGGCTTCGACCAAGCCGGATATCGATCAGGGCTTTAAGGAAGATCTTTACCTGGTATACGAGGGCCAGAACGACAAAGGCCAACCAGTGATCAAGGCGCACCTGAATCCCATGGTGATCTGGATCTGGATTGGCGCGTGGGTGATGATCATCGGCACAGGATTAGCCCTGGTAGAAAACGCTCCAGTACCAGTAACCGTCCGAGTCCCAAGAATGATGGAACACGCAGCTCCGGTAGCAGGAGATTAACGCTTCATGTAGGGACAGCCTCTCAGGCTGTCCCAGCGGAGCAAAGCTCCGCACTTGAGGGCGCTGAGGCCCTCGCTAAAGGCAAAGCCCTAATGACGATATTGAAAACCATCCCGCGCCGCGCGCTGCAAGCCGTCCTGCTGTCGGCGGCGATCTTCACTTTCTCCGGCGCTTCGGATCCTTCCACGCGCTTCAATGAGATCGGCCACCAGTTGATGTGCATCTGCTCCTGCGGCCAGATCCTGCTGGAATGCAATCACGTCGGATGCCCCTCCTCCGACGGCATGCGCAATGAACTTATGGCTGCCGTCTCCCGTGGAGACAGCGACAGCCTCGTCCAGCAGGCCTTCGTGCAGAAATACGGACCGACGGTACTGGCTGCTCCGACCACCAAAGGCTTCGACCGGGCCGCCTGGATTTTCCCCTTCATCGCGTTTGCGGTAGGAACCGTGCTGGTGGTCTTCGTAGTGCGCGCCTGGAAAAACCGCCCGTCTCCGGTACTTGTCGGAGGACCACCCCTCGCGCAGGGGGAATTCGACAGATTCCGCCGGCAAGCCGACGAGGAGACCGACTTATGATGCTCGGAATCGTTTGCGCGGCCTTGATCACGGCCGCTTCCCTCTTCTACATTTTCTATCTGCCCGGTGAGCTGTATCTCGGCCCCGAAAAGACGCGCGCTTCCTATCTGCGCGAACGCAAAGATGTGGTCTACGAAAACCTGCGCGACCTGAACTTTGAATATCGCGCCGGCAAAGTCCCGGACGCCGATTACCAGTCGCTCAAAGCCAACCTGCAAGACGAAGCTGCCGGCCTTCTGGCCGAAATCGCGCAATTGGAATCCGGCGCCATCCCCGCGCCAAGAAAAGCGAGATCATGAATCACTCTCAACATCCCATCATCCTGAGCGGAACCACTGAACTCCCTCAGCAATGTCATCCTGAGCGCAGCAACTGCTTCGCAGAGCGAAGCAGTTGCGGAGTCGAAGGACCTTGCGTTTATTTCCCGCTGCAAACGAACGGATGCCAACCCTCGTTCCGCTCAACGCGCACTGCTCGCGCTTTTGATGCTGCTCCTGCTCTCGACTCTCGCCGCTGCCCAAACCCTCACCGGAGTGGTAAAGAACGCCACCACTGGCAAGCCCGGCGCCGGAGACGAAGTCATCCTCATCACCCTCGGCAACGGAATGGAAGAAGCCGGACGAACCAAGGCCGACTCCAAAGGCAACTTCTCCTTCAAGCTCGAGCAACAGGGTCCACACCTGGTTCGGGTCATCCACCAGGAAGTTACGTACCACCGCATGGCTCCTCCGGGAACCACGTCGGTCGAAGTTGAAGTTAACGACGTCGGCAAAAGTGTGGAGGGCATCGAGGTCGTTGCCGACATCATGCGATTCCAGGCTCAGCAAGGGCAGTTGCAGATTGAACGCACCTTCGCGGTGCAGAACAATTCCAAGCCTCCTCGCACCCAGATGAATGAGCACAACCTCGAGTTCTACGTGCCCGAGGGCGCCACGATCAACGAAGGCCAGGCCATGACTGCCGGAGGGCAACCAGTAAAGTCTGCGCCCGTTCCTGAAGGCGAGAAGTCGAAGAACAAATATTCGTTTCTGTTCCCGCTGCGCCCCGGCGAGACGCGCTTCAATGTCGTCTATACCGTGCCCTATACGGGCAGCATGAACGTCGATCCCAAGAGCGTTTATCCGTTGCAACACTTCGTCGCCATCGCTCCGAAATCAATGACCTTCGAACCAGCTCAGGGTGCCGGCTACAACCTGACGAACTTTCCCGGACAGCCCGATGCCAACGTAGAGGTCGCCTCTAACGCGGGCCTGGGTCAGCCCCTGGCATTCAAGCTCTCGGGCGAAGGAACGCTAGCCGCTCCCGCAGATGAAAACGGACAGGGCGGGGGCGGTATGCAAGCACAGGGAGGTGCTAACCGTCCTGGCGGAGGACTTGGCCCTCCGATCGATGCGCCCCCTCCGCTGCGCCAGTATCAGTGGTGGATTCTCGGAGGCATTGCCGCCGTTCTTCTAGTCGGCGGATTCTTCATTGCCTCGCGCCAACAATCTGCCAACCGCGCCGCGCGCGCCAAAGGCAAGCCCCTGTCGACGGTAGAAGAAGACGAAGACATCTATGAGCCAGCGCCGGTAGCCGCCGCGCGCGAATCGCGATCGAGTCGTCCGGCTGCCAAACCGGTTACCCACGTCGCAGCGGAACCCTCGCGGCCCCGGACCATGCTGCTGGAAGGCTTAAAAGAAGAACTCTTCGAGTTGGAAGTCGAACACAAGCAAGGCCAAATCAGCCAACAGGAATACGAAAAGACCAAAGCCGCTCTGGATCAAACCCTGCAGCGCGCCCTGAAACGAGAAAGCCAAAAAGCCTAGAAAAATAAAGAAGAAGACCTGGATACCCCGCCTCAACTTGGTCGGCGTACCCGCACGCCAGACTGCTTTTTGGGCGTTTTGGGGGTGGGAACTCTGACTTCTGACCCCAGCAGCTTCTGATCACAGTGGGGTGTGATCTCCGTCGTTGACGTCCACAGCTTCCAAACGAAATAATCCTGGCGGGTCCAGAGTGCCCAGCTGAGACTTCGGCCGGCTGCTAACTGCTTTGTTCTCAGGATTTTGCCTACAAGTAGTTGAGCGCCATGGATTATTTTCGAATTTGGCTCTAAGTCAAACATTCCACTAGACCACGAGGGGGAGGGGTACCCACCCGCTTGGACCGGATTCCCGAAACGGGAACATGCGTCGACATGTTCTACGTAACATCTAATGGACTGGCTCCACAAAAATATGGGAAACACTTTTAAGACCGCGTTCCTGCTGACCGCCCTCACGCTGCTACTGATGTTTTTCGGACGCTACTTCGGCGGCCAGAATGGAATGTTCCTGGCGCTGGCCTTTGCCGCCGTCATGAACTTCGTCTCTTACTTCTATTCCGACAAGATCGCGCTGGCCATGTATCGCGCCAAGCCCATAAGCCGCGAAGAACTTCCGCGCGCTTACGCAGCCGTCGAACGCCTGACCCAGAAGATCGGCATTCCCATGCCGAAAATGTACGTCATCCCGACGGAGTCGCCGAACGCGTTCGCCACCGGACGCAATCCGAGCCACGCCTCGGTCGCAGTGACGCATGGCATTCTGCAGTTGCTCAATGACGAAGAACTCGAAGGCGTCCTGGCCCACGAATTAGGGCACGTCAACAATCGCGACATCCTGATCAGCTCCGTCGCCGCAACCATTGCGGGCGCGATCACCATGCTCGCCAGCATGGGACGGTGGGCCATGATCTTCGGCGGCTACGAACGCAACGACCGCGACAATCGCGGCGGAGGACTCGCCGCGCTGTTCATGCTAATCGTCGCTCCCATTGCCGCCAGCCTGATCCAGTTGGCGGTCTCGCGCTCCCGCGAATATCAAGCCGATGCCACCGGAGCGCACTTTACCGGCAATCCTTACGCCCTGGCCAGCGCCTTGCAGAAACTCGATACCTACTCGCGCCGCTTGCCATTGCAAGCCACCCCATCGACGGCACACCTTTTCATCATTCAGCCGTTCCTGGGAGTAAGCGCAGGCATGTTTGCCAACCTGTTCTCCACCCATCCCCCAATCGCGAAAAGAATCGAACGCCTCACGGGAAGGCCAGCGGAGTTTATGCAGTAAAGAAGCTTTTAGCTCTTAGCTTTTAAGCTCTTAGCCTGTAGCTTCTAATCGCGACGGTAGTCTCCTCGCTGAGGATGTACGCAAGAGGGAGAGAGCCGATCGTTCTCCACTCAAAGAGCTCGAAACCGCGGGTGAAAGATAAAGCCCAATATCGTAAGAGGTAGAAGCTAAAAGCTAAGAGCTAAAAGCTTAAGAGCTAAAAGCTAAAAGCTAAGAGCTAAAAAGCTAAGAGCTAGCAGCTAGAAGCTGAACCTGTGACTCCCGTAACTCCATCCAACGCGCCAACCCCTAGTAGAATCGAAGGGATGTCTCCCGAAACCGCCGTTGCCGTATCCCAAAAAGCCGCCGAACTGGAAAAAGCTCTGCGCCGCGTGATTCGCGGCAAAGACGATGTCGTCCGCCTCGCGGTAGTGAGCATTTTTGCCCGCGGACACCTGCTCATTGAAGGCGTTCCAGGCGTTGGCAAAACCACTCTCGGACAAGCGCTCGCTCGCGCCATCGACTGCACTTTTCAGCGCGTACAGTTCACCAGCGACATGCTGCCCTCCGATGTCCTTGGGATTTCCGTCTTTTCCGCCGTCGACCAGGAATTTGAATTCAAGCGCGGACCGGTATTCACCAACGTGCTGCTGGCGGACGAAATCAATCGCACCACGCCGAAGACACAATCCGCGCTGCTCGAGGCCATGAATGAAGGCCAGGTCACGGTTGACGCCCACTCCTACGAACTGCCACAGCCTTTCCTGGTAATTGCCACCCAGAATCCGGTCGAACATCACGGAACCTATCCTCTGCCCGAATCGCAATTGGACCGCTTTTTGATGCGCGTGCGCATGGGATATCCCGATGCGCAGGCCGAGCGCCAGATTCTGCGCTCCGAAGCAGGCGTTGCGCATCTGGACGAATTGCGCCCGATCCTCACCGGCGCAGAAGTTCTCGAAATGCAGCAAGCGGTAAAGAAAGTGCGGGTGGATGATTCGCTGGTGAACTATGCGCTTGAAATCGTGCGCCGCACTCGCGAATCCGAGTTCCTGTCGTTAGGGGTTTCCCCGCGCGGCTCGCAGGCTCTCTATCGCGCCGCGCAAGCCATGGCATTCCTGGAAGGCCGGACTTTCTGCACGCCCGAGGACATCAAGCCATTGGTGGTTCCGGTGTTCGCGCACCGCATCGTCGTGAATGGCCTATACGCGTCGACGCTAAAGAAATCCGAACAATCGGATCAGGTGTTGAAAGACATCATCGAAAACGTAACCGTCCCGGTCTAGAAGACGTTCACTCTGGGGCCTGTCGTGATCTCGCCCAATCCACGACCTTGCATCGCGAGGCTATAATCCTCGGGCATGTCCTTCCTGCGTTTTCTAATGCTGCTGTCGATGGTGGTCTGGATTGGTGGACTCGTCTTCTTCGCCTTCGTGCTCGCGCCGACTGCCTTCCAGGTTCTCCCGAATACGCATCTTGCTGGCAACGTTGTGGGCAGGGTGCTCGGCAAACTGCACTGGCTCGCGATCTTCTCCGGCATTGTCTTCCTGATCTCTTCCCTGCTCTACAGCCGCGTCACCCAGGGCACGCCGCACGTTTTTGCCGCGAGGCATCTGCTCATCTTGGTGATGCTGGCGCTCACGCTATTCTCGCAGTACTGGATCATTTCCCGCATGGACACACTGCGCGCTAAGGTCAGCGATTTTGCGGCCGTAGCGCTGAACGATCCGATCCGCATGCAATTCGACACTCTGCATGCGTGGTCCACGCGCGTGGAAGGAGCAGTGCTGATCTTGGGGCTGGTGGCAATCTACCTCACCGCGAATGCTTTCGGGAAGAGGTGAAGATGTTGTCAGTTGTCAGTTGTCAGTTGTCGGTTCTCAGTTCTCGGTTCTCAGTTCGAGGTTGTGAATCACTATCTTGCGACAGCCGAGAATTGACTACTGAGAACTGACCACTGACTACTGCTCAGCGCCTGCTGCGCGCTTCAAACACTTCTCTGATTCTGTTAGCCAGTACATGCAATTCGAAGGGCTTCTGCAGGACCTGCGCTTCTTCGCCATCGCCCGGCAGCGAACCGATTTCTCCCTCGGTGTAACCCGACATGAAGAGGACCTGCATTTCGGGACGGCGCGCCAGCATTCGTCGCGCAACCTCCGACCCTCGAATATGCGGCATCACCACATCCGTAATCAGCAGATCGATTCTGCCGGTGTAGTGTTCAGCCAACGCGACCGCGTCGCGCCCGTCGGTCGCTTCCAGAACCGCATAGCCGAGTCCCTGCAGGAACTGGCAGATCATCCAGCGCAGGTCGGGCTGGTCTTCTGCCACCACAATCGTTTCCTTGCCAGGATGCGCCGGTTCCAGCGAAAGTTCAGGAAGCCCGAGCTTGGCGGGCGCAGAAACGCGCGGGAAATAGATGCGGAATGTGGAACCGCGCCCCAACTCGCTACTCACGCGAACGTGCCCGCCAGACGCGCGCACGATGTTGTACAAAACTGACAGTCCAAGACCAGTGCCTTCTTCTTTGCTCTTGGTGGTAAAGAACGGCTCGAAGATCTTGCTTTGAGTCTCGGCATCCATGCCGATTCCGGTATCGGTGACAGCAAGCATCACGTAATCGCCCGCTGGCAGCCCTGAGGAGGAACGGCCCAAGCGAGCCTTTTCCCTGCCGATGTGGGCGGTTTCGAGCATCAGCTTGCCCCCTTTGGGCATGGCATCGCGCGCATTCACCACCAGGTTCATGACGACCTGCTCAATCTGTCCGGGGTCGGCGCTGATGCAACCTGCATGGGGATCGAGATTCACGACCAGGTCCATCTCCTCGCGCAGAACCCCCAGCAGCATCTCGCTCATTTGATCCACCAGCGAATTCACCTCGAGCACCTGGGGCGTGAACTGGTGCTTGCGGCTGAACGAAAGCAATTGCCGTGTGAGGCCGGCCGCGCTCGTCGAGGCCCGCACAATAGTGTCGACATTCTTGCGGATCTCCGGACTGGCGCTCTCTTCCTGGCGCACGATCTCGGCATAACCCTGGATCACCATCAGCAGATTATTAAAATCGTGAGCGATGCCTCCCGCCAGCCGCCCCACCGCTTCCATCTTCTGCGACTGCCGCACCTGCTCCTCCAGGCCACGCCGCGTGGTGACATCTCGAGAGGTCACCACAATTCCTCCCACCGCAACGTCGTTGAGCAGATTGTTTCCTACCGATTCCAGCCAGACCCAGGTGTGATCTTTACGGCAGAAGCGAAACTCAGGAGGCGCCGCGCTTCCCACCTTCAGCGTGACCCTTTCCAGCGCAGCCCTTACCGCAAGCCGGTCATCGGGATGAACGAAGGAGAGAAAGTTCTGGCCTAACAGTTCCGAAGGCTTGTATCCGGCGACGCGTTCGATCGAAGGGCTGTGGTAAAGCATGGTCCCGTCCACAGCGACGACCGTAATCACGTCCGAAAGATTCTGCATGAGATATCCGAAGCGCTCCTCGCTCCGCCGCAGAACCGCCTGGGCTTCGACCCGCTCGCGAATGTCGCGAAAGATGCCCATGATGGCCCGCCGGCCCTTGAGCTCCGTAATACTCGCGTTCACTTCGACCGGAAGGCAGTGTTCCATCCGCACGCTGTAATTCCAATTCGCAGCTGTGCTTGCCATCGGCCTGCACGGACAGCAATTGCGGTGAGCCGGCCTCCGGTTTGGGATAGAGATCCGCTTCCGCCATTCCGATGAGGTCGCGTTCCGGGCGCCCTAGCATGTCGCCGGCCCTGTGATTGGCTTCCACGATCCGGCGTGTTTCGGGGTCAATCACCAGGATGGCGTCGTTGGCCGTGTTGATGAGATTGCGGTATTTCTCTTCCGAGTTGCGTATTTGCCGGAGCACCAGAACCGACAGGCCAATGCCGGCCAGGAGCAGCAGCGTTGTGGCCAGCAAAATGGCGCTGGAGAGCGCCCGATTCGTCCAGCGGGCGCCCTCACCCAGGATGGCCGAAAACTTATCCTCTAAAGGAGTCAGGCGGCCATCAATGGCCCCAATCTGCTCCGTAATTTGCCGTACTTTGACAGGATCAGCATGGCCGGACTGTACCTCGCGATGAAGTTCGTCGGCCAGCACACGAATCTGGTCGATATAGCCATCGCCCTCGGTCCAAATCTCAATTGCCTGCGCCATGTAGCCAAAGCGCCGGAAATGGCGGAAGACAAAGGCCAGGTTCTCCACATCATCGGCACTGTTGCGGCCCTGAACCAAGCCCTCACGCACCAGCTTCATGTCGGGATTGGGAAGTTGCAACTGGAGCCGGGCCTGCTTGTCGCCGATTGGCACCGCGATCTCACGCAGGTACTGCTGGAAGTCCGCCTCGTTGCGGCTCTCGCCATATTCTGTAAGGCTGAGGACGGCCCGTTTTTCCGCCTTGGACCACAGACCCTCTCCGCCGACGTAAGCTCGAACACCGCTCAGAATCTCTGCCCGGAGCACGCCCAGCGCGAACACGCAGACCACAATGGCGACGAACACGCCAACGATCATCAGCAGTCTTTTTGCGACAGGCAGGCGCTGTAACATGTGCTTCTCAGTTCCGGCTAAGTCTCTGAACCGCATACCCGATGCCGTGGAACCCAATCATCTAAGCCGGAGAGATCAGGCGACCCAGGCTGTCGTTCTTTTGAGGCGTGCAGCCGAAGAATCACACGCCTCAAAACTGTGAGAGTGTAACTCAAGAATATCGGTTTTTGCGGGAAACTGTTCGCACGAGAAAAGGAGTGGGTTCTAAAACCTTCGAGTATTCGGCCCTCATCTGCCTGGACAGCGAGACGAGGCTCCTCAAACTCGTTGGCAATAGCGGAAACAGTCCGGCGCGTGGTCATTCACCAGTCCTACTGCCTGCATAAAGGCATAGCAGATGGTCGATCCCACGAAGTTGAAGTCGCGGCGCTTCAGGTCTTTGCTCATCGCGTCTGACTCTGCGCTGGTCGCCGGCACCTTTCGCACTTTCCAAGGATTCACCTTGGTCTTGCCGCCCACGAACTGCCAGATGTACCGATCGAAGCTGCCGAATTCCTGCTGAACGCGGAGAAAGGCCTTCGCGTTCTGGATTGCCGAGGTGATCTTAAGCCGGTTGCGAACGATGCCCGGATCTGACAGCAGAGTATTCACCTTCCGGCTGTCATATCGTGCCACGCGGGCGGGATCGAAATTATCGAACGCTCGCCGGTAGTTGTCGCGCTTATTTAGGATGGTGCTCCAACTCAGCCCGGCCTGCGCACCTTCAAGGATGAGGAATTCAAGTAATGTCCGATCATCGTGAACCGGAACACCCCATTCCTCGTCGTGGTAGCGAATGTAGTTCTCGCCTTTGGCCCACGAGCATCGAATACGACGATCATTGGATGAGGTTGGCATGCGCGGCATGACGAGAGAGCACCCCGGACGAGGCGTCCGGGGCTACACAACCGGGGTACACACAGCCGCGGACTATTGCAGCGACTTCGGGTCCGACCGGTTTGTGGGAGACTTCTTATCCAGTAGCGACACCAACTGCTGCGCACTCCCGGGAACGCCGACCTTGCCGCCGCGAATGATTTCCTTGGCCGTCAACCTACGTCCATACAATTTCTCGTTGGCGCTGCCATCGGAGCGCAGAGTCGAGCCTTCCAGAGAGACGCCCGCAAACAATCCCTTATTGCGAGAGTATGAAAGGATTTCTGCGTTCATCACGATATCGGTCGCGCCTTCGGCCGTCCGGCCCTTTGGCCCGGCGGCAGCCGAGGCATCAGCACCGAGCTTCACCTTGCTGGTGAGCAAAGACGTGGCGCCTTTGGGATTCATCACGAGAAGCACAAAATCGGTAGCCTGCCCACCCAATTGGAAGCCGATGCTGATTCCCTCCAGCGCATACAACGCGGGCGCTCCCCATTTGCCGGTATAGTGCTGGCCGTTGCGGCAGACCATCACGCCGCGCCCGTAGCTGCCACCGATGCCGAACGCCCCCTTCTTGACTGAAGGCAGCACTACCACGCATTCGGCCTTGTCCAACAAGTCCTGCGGAATATCGTCTGGGATATTGAGAATCTCCTTCAAGACCTCGCCAGCCTCTTTCACCCGTTCCTGCTCGTGCTCGCTAGCGACAGCAAACGCGGAAGCTGAAAAGGACATGACAACCGTCAGCAGACACACGATCAGCTTGTTCATCGAAACCCCCTGCACAGATTTTAAGAAAAAAACTGAACCGCTGTGAGACTATGTTGCCCCTGCATCTTAGAGGTAACGTAGCAGCGGCTTGGGATCGTGCAAGTGGTTTGGATTGCATGTTTTGTGCCATGCCCTGGTGCGTGCTCCTTTTGTAACTTGGCACATCGGCGCCACCCCCCTAGAGTCAAGCACATAGCGGTCCGGCAGCGCTCCTACTTCGGCACGCCAAGTGCATCTAAACAAGGAAGAAGTTTGCTGGGACGCAGGTTAGAAGGCACTCAGGGTGAAAAAATTGGATTCTCCGGGCATGAAGTACACGAACTGGAAAATTCGGGTTTTAGGTCTTTCGGCGGCAACCCTTTTGAGCTTGGGGCAATTGCGCGCTCAATCTGCGTACGTCTCCGGCACGCCCACGCTTAACGGTGCCAGCCCCGCGGCCGCCACTGAAAGCGCCGATGATCCCCAGAACGCGATCATCACCATTCGCTCCCGGGTGAATGAAGTCAACGTACTTTTCATTGCTACTGACAAGCACGGCAAGTTCGTACGGGACCTGAATCAGGGCGACTTCGCGATTTTGGACGACCACAAGCCGCCGCAAGCGATCCTGAATTTCCGGCGCGAAACCGATCTGCCCCTGCACATGGGGTTGCTGGTTGATACCAGCGGGTCCGTGGGCAGCCGATTCGAGTTCGAGCAGACTGCCGCGACCGCGTTCCTGCAACACACCCTGCGTAAAGGCTACGACCGCGCCTTCGTGACCGGCTTCAATACACACAGCCAGGTGGCACAGGATTTCACCGATAATGTGACGCTGCTTTCAACCGGTGTACACAAGCTGCGAAACGGCGGAGGAACCGCCCTCTACGATGCTGTCTATCGGGCCTGCAAAGAGAAGTTCCTGAAGGACCGCCCCGAGCGCCCCGTACGCAAGGCGATCGTCATTGTCAGCGATGGGGAAGACAATCAGAGTGAGTTTTCCAAGGCCCAGGCCATCGAAATGGCCCAGCGCGCCGAAGTCATCATTTACGCCATCTCCACAGACGACAGTGGGCTGGTGATGCGCGGCGACAAGGTACTGGAGCAGCTTGCCGACGCCACCGGCGGACGCGCGTTCTTCCCGTTCAAGATGAAGGACATCACGCACTCCTTCGCCGCGATTGAAGACGAGTTGCGGAGCCAGTACGTGGTCTCCTACAAGCCCGCCAATTTCGATGCCGATGGCCGTTACCGTTCCATCCAAATCTCCTCGCTGAAGAAGGACCTGCAGGTCCGAGCGCGGAGGGGATACTTCGCGCCACAGCAGTAAGAGCGGTCTGGCCCTCGTCGCGTCTCATCCACAAAAAAGAAGTTCGCCGATGTCCTTGATCTGACTCAAGGCGGGACTTCACGCCGACTGCTTTACTCGCACCTTCGCGGGCTCGTAGGTTCCCGGCACCGTCCTCGCCGAGATGGCAAGGCGATTCCACGCATTGATGGTCGCAATGGCGAGTGTGAGATCCGCCATTTCCTTCTCGGAGAAATACTTCCGCACCTCGTTATAGACATGGTCTGGTACCCGACTCTCTGCGACGCGGGTCACGGCTTCGGTCCAGGCCAGCGCCGCCCGCTCGCGCTCGGAGTAGAACGGGCACTCCTCCCATGCATCCAGTTCGTACAGGCGCTGGTCTTGCTCGCCGATCGCCTTCAGATCTTTCCAATGCATGTCGAGACAGTACGCACAGCCGTTGAGTTGTGAAGCGCGCAACTTGATGAGATGAAGCAGAGATTCTTCGAGGCCGCACTCGTGAAGATAGCGTTCCAGGCCACTCATCGCGTGATAAGCGCCAGGCGCGACTTTCCCGTAATCAAAACGTTGCATGATTTCCTCCTCGTTAATTTTTGGATTGCATACGGATGCAGCCAGCTTCAGTTTTTTCTAGATGGCTAGGCTGAGGTCAGCTCCTAGCCCCGATTGTTCCTTGCTAGTAGCTAGTAGAGCTGAGTCCGAACTCACGTTGAATTCTGCGTTTTGCGCCTTTACTATCGCGTGTGCTACCGTCCCAATGAATTCGCAGCAGTTGTTGCTGGCTATTTCATAGGATAGGAGGTCTCATGATTGCGATCATCTTTCTCGTCATTCTGGCGGTCATTGCCGTCGTCCTGATCGGCATGTACAACAGCCTGGTGCAGCTGAGAGTGCGGTGCGATTCAGCCTGGTCCGATATTGATGTGCAACTCAAGCGGCGCCACGACCTGATCCCCAACCTGGTCGAAACCGTGAAGGGATATGCAGCACACGAGAAAGGGACCTTCGAGAACATTGCGAAGTTCCGCTCCCAGGCGATGCAGGCAGTCACGCCAGCCGACAAGGCCGAAGCCGAGAATCAGCTCACCGGCGCCTTGAAGAGCCTGTTTGCTGTGGCCGAGAATTATCCCGAGCTAAAAGCCTCTGAGGAATTTACCCAACTGCAAGGATCCCTCAGCCAGACCGAAGATTCCATTCAGAACGCGCGCCGCTACTACAACGCTGTCGTGCGCGATCTCAATACCAAAATCCAGGTGTTCCCCACGAATCTGATGGCAGGGATGTTCGGCTTCACGCAGCGCCAGTTCTTTGAGACCACGGCGGCCGATCGCGAGCCGGTGCAGGTGAAATTCTGAGACTTGGATTGAGAAATCGGGTAACTTTGTAATTTGAAAAACGCCAAGACAACCGCTGTTCTCGCAATTCTGCTCTGCACGTTAGTGGCAAATGCGTCCGCCAAGTCCTGGCGGATTGCCGATTTTCAGGACAATATCACGGTCGAGAAAGATGGCAGTGCGCTGGTGCGCGAGCGCATTTCCCTGGTCTTCGTGGGCGAGTGGCACGGAATCCACCGTACGATTCCCATTGAGTATCCCGGGCCCGATGGCACGAACTATGAATTGTTCGTCGACGTTCTGAGCGTCACCGATGCGGAGGGCAGCCACCTCAAATACGATTCCTCCCGCACGGGGGAGTATCGCGACCTGAAGATCTACATTCCCGGCGCGACCGATGTTAGCAAGATCATCGAGATCGCGTACCGGGTGCGCAACGGAACTCGGTTCTTCCCGGATCACGACGAGTTCTATTGGAACGTCACGGGGAATGATTGGCCGGTACCGATTGATCACGCCTCAGCGACGGTGCAATTCCCCGAAGCAGCGGCTGGTTCGCTGCGGGTACAGGCCTTCACGGGAGTGTACGGTTCCACGCAGCGGGATGCGACGGCCACAACCCAGGGAGCCGAGGCTCAGTTCGAGAGCAACAATCCCCTTCCCATGCGCGGCGGATTGACCATCGATGTGTACATTCCCAAAGGCTTCCTGGAAGAACCGGGCGCGCTCACAAAATTCTTCTGGTTCTTAGGCGGAAATCCAATCGTATTTCTCCCGCTGGTCACGCTCGCCGGCATGTGGATCCTCTGGCGCTACAAGGGTCGCGATCCCGAGGCCGGTATGTCCGTGGCGCCGATGTACGAACCGCCGCCCGGCATTTCTCCAGCCGAGGCCGGGACTCTGCTCGATGACTCCATTCATCCCCGTGACATCACCTCGACCATGGTCGATCTGGCGGTTCGCGGATACATCAAGATCGAAGAAACCGCCGAGAAGGTTCTGCTCTTCACCCAGAGGGATTACGTCTTTCACCTCTTGAAGCCGCGGGAGCAGTGGGGCGCGGAACTGGCTCCGCATGAGCGCGTCATGCTGGAGAATGTCTTCGCCGGCGGGACAGACACCCGCCTTTCCAGCTTGAAGAATCGCTTCTACAGCGCCGTCCCCGTGATCCGCCAGGACATTATGGCCGGGCTCAAGAACAAGGGACTTTATCTGCTCGATCCGGATTCTGCCAACGGGTACAGCGTGGTTGCCGCAATCGGCATTTTGATTCCGTTCGCGATTGTCCAGTTTACGGGCTGGGCCAGTTTCTTCAATTCCATTCCGCTGCTGATCGTCTGCATTGTCATCTCTATCGTGATCTGGTTTCTCTTCGCGCGTCAGATGACCGCCAAGACCGTCAAAGGTGCGCGCACCCGCATCGCCGTGCTCGGGCTTCCAGGAGTTCATGAATCGCGTCGACGCGGAGCGCCTGAAGCGCATGCCTCCAACAACTTTCGAGAAGTACCTGCCCTACGCGATGGCGCTGGGCGTAGAGCATCACTGGGCACAGGCCTTCGCCGGCATCGTGAAAGATCCGCCCCAGTGGTACGCCGGGCCGGGCGGAAGCTACCCGGGCGCTTTCAATCCCATCTTCTTCTCCAGTTCCATGCATAGCATGGCCAGCGACATGCACCAGGTGTTCGTGTCGGCGCCGCGCGCAAGTTCCTCGGGATCCGGATTCGGCGGGGGCGGAGGCGGCGGAGGTGGATTCTCCGGTGGCGGATTTGGCGGCGGGGGAGGCAGCGCGTTTTAGGCCACCTCCGGCTTGCTGTGGAGCGACGATGAAAACGGACTTTCTGCGATTCAACGGCGCGGTCGAGCGGGATCCTGCAATCGATTCGTGGATGAAAGAGCATGCAGGTGAATTGGGCGCCATCGCGCATCAATGGTTTGAGGTAATGCGAAATTGCGGGGACGAAGTCCGGGAGCTTTTGCATGACGGCTGCCCTGTGGCATGTCTGGGAGATGCGCCCTTCGGCTACGTCAATGTATTCACTTCGCACGTAAACGTGGGATTCTTTCATGGCGCATCGCTGCCGGATCCAGCACGCTTGCTGCAAGGCACCGGCAAGTTCATGCGCCACGTGAAATTGAGACCGGGAACGGCTACGAACGCCGCCGCGCTAAGCGCGCTCATCGATGCGGCATACTCGCATATAAAGGCGCGGGTCGAACATGGCTAGATCAGACACACGCTTCGGCGCTCAAAAATCTGGGCGATCCGAGACTACTCGGAACGCAGAGCAATCATCGGATCGACTTTGGAGGCGCGACGCGCCGGAATGGCGCATGCCAACCCAGACACGAAGCTCAACAGAATCGCTCCGGCTAAGAGAATGACTGGGTCGCGCGGGTTCCCTTGCGCCCACTTCGCAACAATTTGGCCTAGCGCCAGCGAAAGAACGACGCCTGCGACGATTCCGACGCCCAGGCTTTCAAACGCCGACTTAAATACCATTCTCAACAAATCTCCGCGTTGCGCTCCCAGCGCCGTCCGAATCCCGAATTCATTCATCCGTTGTGCCACCGTGTAGGACACCACGCTGTGCAGCCCGACGGCACCGAGGGCCAGCGCGAGCCAGGCAAAAATGCCAAAGATCCACGCCGCGAGATGCTCCTGCTGCCACTCGGGTTCATAAGTGAGGCGAGTTTCGAGATCATAAGCGCCACTGATCTGATCCGGGTTAATGGCCCTCAACTGCTCGCGCACGGCATGTTGCAGCGTGAGGGGCGGAACCTCAGAGCGAACCAGAATCTCCGTGCCCTCTCCCATGCTGAATGTATAGGGCACGTAGACTGATGGTCTGGGGGCACTTCGGAGTCCATCATTGCGGGCGTCCCCGACGATGCCCACAATCTGGAACCAGGTAGCTCCGATATTTGGCGGCGACAGCACCGTGGCGGGATTGCCTTCGAGACCTGCCGATCTCAGCGAGTGCCCAATGGCATCGCCATTCGGAAAGTAGCGCTGCGCCAGCGTACGGTTGATCACGGCTACATGTGCGCCTTTGTTATTCTCGGCGTCGCTCCAAATCCGTCCTTGCAGCACGGGAATGCGCAAAGCCGCAAAGTACTCCGGGCTAATCAGGTTGACCGATCCGATCTCAGTCCCACTCGAATCGAAATCCGCTCCCGCATGGGATTGCCCAGGACTATCAAACCCTATGGTCCATCCATTCCGAGGCGGCGTCGCATCGGTGGAAATCGCCGCCGTGATCACGCCCGGATGTCTCCGCGACTTTCTCTCGCAGTTGCTCAAAATAGGCTGCGCGCGCCGGCCAAGTGCCGATAGGAGCCTGCGCGTAAAGGAATTCCTATCGCCATCACGTTGTGCGGATCGTAACCGAGGGGCTGGTGGATCAGCTGGGCGAACCCCTTCATTGAGGAGCCCGCAGCTGCGAGCAACAACAATGTCAGCGCTACCTGCGCGGTGATCAGCATGCTATGGGCCCTGCGTCCGCGGACACTGCCGGCTAACCGGCGCGCGCCAGACTGCATGATCTCCCCGATGTGCGTACGCGAAAGTTGCAGCGCTGGCCAAAGCCCGAACAGCACGCCCGTTCCGAGCGCGACCGTGACGCTGAAAAAGAGCACCGGGCAGGTTGATGCGAATCACGGCCTCGGAGGCGAACGTAGATTGCGGCAGCAGATTCTGAATCAGCGCCAGAGCGCCGTAAGAAGTTAGAACGCCCAGCACCGCTCCAATCGCCGCGAGAAGGAGAGACTCCGTGAGCAATTGACGAATGATCCGGAGGCGGCCCGCGCCGACAGCGGTTCTCACCGCCAATTCATGCTGCCGCGCCGTGCCCCGCGCCAGCAGCAGAATCGAGACATTCCCGCATCCGATCACGAGCAGCAACATCACCGCGCCAAAGAGCAAGTACAGTGTCCCGCCCATGGAGCGCAACGACCCAGTCGTTCAGTCCTTGCACATGGACCCTGAAGACGTCGGGAAAATCTTGCGGCATGTAATTGGCGAACTGTTCCACGAGCGGCTGCAGCGCCGCGTCGGCTGTGGCATGGCTGACGCCCGGCCGCAAGAGCAAATTGACGACAGATGTGCGCCCCGGATCTCGCAACAGCTTCAGCGGGAGATAGACGTCGCCGTCATACCAAGTGAATCGCGGCGCCGCGACGCCTACGATCTCGAAGTTCCTGTGATCAAGTTGCAGAGTGCGGCCCACGACATCCGGGTTGGACAAGTAGTGTCTCCGCCAAAACCTGTAGGAAAGAACTGCAACCGGTCGCGGCTCCTGGCCGTCCACCGCGTCGGATGGCCAAAGTCCGCGACCAAGCAGAGGGGGCACGCCGAGATCCTGGAAATTATTCGAGATGAGGCTCACGGCGTGCACCGTCTCCGGAAGATCTTGCCCGGTCAGCATCAGAGCGCTGTAGTCCGAAGCCAGAACGCTTTCGACCACTGGTGATTGCCGCAAGATCTGAATTTCGGACGCCGTTTAGAAGACGGGGTCCCCGGAACCCGCTACGCTGTCGACCGTGAGTCGTACTATTCGATCCGCTGCAGGGTAGGGATACGGATTCATCAGCACCGCGTAGATCACGCTGAATACAGCCGTGGCCGCTCCAATCCCGAGCGCCAGCGAGATCACTGCCGTCAGTATGAATCCTGGACTTTTGATGAGCTGCCGTGCGGAATAACGGAGATCCTGGAGCAGTGTGTGCATGGTTCACCGCGCAATTAAGCGTACTACTTTCTGATTATTGATGTTCTACTCTGCCGCCCTATAATCGCGGGACTTCTTTCTGGGGTACGAAAAGTGAACGTGACATCCTCCGCTGTTAAAAAGACAGCCGTGCCGGTACTCGGCGCGCTGGCACTGCTGTGGGTGCTCGGCTGCGGCTTGATCTACAGCAGCATGCGCCGGCCTCCTGAACAATTTGGACGAGTGATGTCCAAATTGCCCGGAGAATTGCCTTTCATGATCTTCCCGTTCGAAACCATGTGGATGCGCGCTCGTGCAGGCACGCTCCATGTCGGAGATCCGGCTCCCGACTTCACCTTGGCCAAGCTCGACAAGAGCGCGCACGTTCAACTCTCATCGCTAACCGCGCAAGGCAAGCCGGTTGTACTGATCTTTGGCAGTTACACGTGACCGCCATTCCGGCGGGAGGTTCCCGCCCTCAACAAGCTTTACAAGGACCTGGGAGACCGGGTGAGCTTTCTGGTGGTGTACATTACCGAGGCCCATCCCAGCGACGTCTGGCAATCGCAGAATAACTTCAAAGACAACGTCGTCTTTGCCAGTCCGCGCAGTGAAGACGAACGGGCTTCGCTGGCAGGAACGTGTGTCCGGAAACTTGGTATTGAAATGCCAGCCCTGCTGGACGAGTTTGGGAATTCCACCGAGTCCGCATACACCGCATGGCCGGACCGAATCTATCTGATCGATAGCAGCGGCAAAGTGGCTTACAAGAGCAAGCCGGGGCCGTTCGGATTCAAGCCAGATGAATTGCAGGCCGCATTGCATCGGATCATGCCTGCGAGCTAGCCGGGTTAGAACTGCGATTCGAATTGGGCCCATAAATAGCAAGAGCCGCGAGTTCATCGCGGCTCCTGATCGGGCGGCTTGGTTTATTGTTCACCGGCGGAGGCATTGGTTCCCCAAAGGGCGTTGGTTCCCCAGAGGGCGTTCGTACCCCACAGAGCATTCGTTCCCCACAAGGCATTAGTACCCCAGAGAGCATTTGTGCCCCAAAGTGCATTCGATCCCCACAGGGCATTGCTGCCCCAAAGGGCGTTGGATCCGGTCATGGTTGTCGACGAAGTTCCCGACACAAATTGCGACGATCCCCACACTGCAGCATTCGACCAGTTGCCGGAGGTGTTCCACACCGCAGAAGAATCATCTTGCAGATAGACATTGCCGGAGTTCGCATCGTACGACGCGACCGGAGACATCGCGCTTCCAGTCGCTACATCGGCACTGCTGAGGGCGGCTTGGAGATCGACGTAGCCCGCTCCGATGGTGAACAGGTCGTATTGATCGGTATAGGTAATTCCCGTGCTCGGATCGGTCGTGCTGCTGAAGGTCGGGAATGACTTCCACGCAGTCTTCATCAGCCGAGCCTTCACCTGGTCCGGATTCAACCGAGGGCTCGCCTGTAACAGATCGGCGACGACTCCGCTCACCACGCCCGCCGCCATGCTGGTTCCACTGAGTGTGAAGTAACTCGAAGAGGAAGCAGTGCTGCCCCCCTTGACGTAGAAGTTGTACGGAACGCGGTTCCCCGGAAATTCGTTGTAGAGCGTCGAATTCGGCGCTTCCAGCGAAACCAGCAGGTTGCCGGGAGCGACGACATCCGGCTTGGCGATTCCATCGATCAGCGTTGGCCCCTTGGAACTGTAGCTCGCGATCTGGTCGTCGTCGCGCTGCGGAGTTCCCATCGTCTTCATCGATCCAACCGTGATCACATAAGGATCATTGGCGGGTGAAGTCACTGTGCCGTAGCCATTGGTAGGCTGGAAGCGCCCGTTATTGCCGGCCGCGACCACCACCACGATTCCATTCTTCCAGGCCTTCTCCACCGCCTGGCAGAGCGGGTCGAGCTTGTAGCTTTCATATACGGCTCGGCCCATCGAAAGATTAATCACCCGAATGTTGTAGGTCGATTTCAGAGAGATCGCTTTGTCGATGGCTGAAATGACGACGCTGTCGGTAGAAGCGCCATTCGCGTCCAGTACGCGCAGGTTCACAATCTTGGCGCCGGGCGCGATGCCTTTGAAGGTCTTGTTGTAGAGGAAGCCGGTGGAACTCAGGCCGTCTCCCGCAATGAGGCCCGCGATGTGAGTTCCGTGGCCATACTGGTCGGCGGCGCTGGAATTTCCCGGAACAAACGACTGCTGGTAAACCACTCGCGAAATCGGAAAGATTCCCTGGTAAAGATCCGAATGATTCGCCACGCCGCTGTCGATCAAAGCGACCGCCACTCCCGCGCCTGTATAGTTCGATTGCCATGCGAAGTCGGCATTCACCGCGGGCGCAGCGGTGCTGAGAGTCGGCGAAAGCGGACGGTCAGGGCTGATGTACACCACGTTCGACTGGTTCGACAAGCTCACAATTCCGTTCCCGTCGAGCACGGCAACCACACCGTTCACCAGCGGCAGTTGCCCTAAGATCGCGCCTCCGAGTTTCAGGATGCTATTCAGGGTGCAGCCCAGGAATCCAAGCAGTCCGCTGCAATTCAGCTGAGTCCCTGGAGCATACTGCACTACGACCTGCACCTTCTGCGTCGAAGGATACTTGCGCAAGTCGGGCGATATTTTCGAGTCGTCGGCGTAGGCCATCGTCACGGCGACGATCAGCATCACGAGCAAAAGCTTCTTCATTGGTCCCCCACTAAGCGCGATCCAACGCGCGCGGTCGTTCCCCAAGTACCCTCTACCTGTGCAGTTCCCTCTCCAAACGGTGACTGCGGTTACCGCTCAGAATGAGTGACTTACAAGCTGCTGCTGCGGAACGCAACGGGCACTCTGTCCCACCGGCGCGGGCGCGGGACAAGTTGTCGCGCGCAAACTGGGAGCATTGCCGAAGAAATACGCAGAAACTCGATCGTAAGTAGTTGATTCGACTGGGCACACCAAGGTAATCACCGCATGTTTTTTGCTGCGGACAATTCACTCTATATCGTTGAAAATTTAAGGACTTTCCTATGACTGGGGTTCGCACGACGGCCGTTCGCGCGTTCATCGCCGCTATGTCTCTGGCGGCTAGCCTCAGCTTGTTCTACGGGTTCGCGCACTGGCAGTCCAGCGACACGGTGAAGTTCTGCGCTTATCTCCTCGCCGCGTTGTTTGCATCGTCATTGAAGGTAACCTTGCCCGGCATTGAAGGGACGCTCTCGGTGAACTTTCTGTTCACTCTGCTTGGCATTCTGGAATTAAGTCTCCCGCAGATTCTGAGTATCGGACTTGCCAGCACCCTGGCGCAGTTTTACTGGAAGCCGGCGCGCCGTCCCAAGCCGGTGCAACTCCTGTTCAACCTCTCCCAAGTTACAGTCTCCAGCGCGGTCGCCTATGGCGCTTACAGATTCATGGTGCTCAAAGTCCTCCATGGGCCAGGACATCTCGCGCTGCTGGTCGCGGCGATCGCCCACTTCGCCTGCAACACCTCGGCGATGTCCACGATCATCGGACTGACGGAGAGCAAACCGATTCGCAAGGTCTGGAACGAGAGTTATCTCTGGTCGTTCCCCTACTACATGGTGGGAGCGGCCACCGCCGGGCTGATCCACTTTCTGAATGCTCACATCGGATGGCAATCGTCCCTGCTGGTTCTGCCGCCAATTTATCTGATGTACCGCTCCTATCGCTTGTATCTCGGGAAGTTGGAAACGGAGAAGCGCCACGCCGAACAGGTTTCAAAGCTGCACTTGCGAACCATTGAAGCGCTCGCCCTGGCAATCGAAGCAAAAGATGAGAACACCGCCGAGCACCTGCAGCGCGTGCGCGTGTACTCGATGGCACTCGCAAAAGAACTGGGCCTGACCGAGGATGAAACCGAAGCACTGCAAGCGGCTTCCGTGCTGCATGACATCGGCAAGCTGGCGGTGCCGGAGCACATCATCTCCAAGCCTGGAAGGCTGACTCCGGAAGAATTCGAAAAGATGAAGATCCATCCCATCGTTGGCGCGGAGATTCTGGAGCGCGTCAACTTTCCCTATCCGGTGGTACCGATTGTGCGCGCCCATCACGAAAAGTGGGATGGAAGTGGATATCCCTATGGGTTGGCACGAGAGGCGATTCCCATGGGCGCAAGGATTCTGGCGGCGGTGGATTGCTTCGATGCCCTCGCCTCCGACCGCCAGTATCGCAAGGCTCTCCCGCTCGATGAAGCCATGGCAAAAGTAGTCGCCGACGCAGGCAGGGCGTTCGATCCACGCGTGGTCGAGATTCTGCAGCGCCGCTACCTTCAGCTGGAGAAACTGGCGACCGAGCAAACCCCGGACGCGCCCGCTAAGTTGTCCACCGACATCAAGGTGGAACGAGGTTCGGCACCGGCTGCGGGATTTGCCAAGTCGGAAGAGCCTGAAACGTTGACCGCAGCTCAGAGTGCCGATCTGGCCGCCGTGATCTCAGCGGCGCGGAATGCCGCCGCAGAAGTCATTGAGCTCAAAAAGCAAAGTCCGTTTCTTGGGCTCGAAGACGTGTTTTCGCTGGCTGCCATTCGACTGAAGCAGTTCGTCCCCTACGACGCGCTGGCGGCTTACTGTTTGCAGGACGAGATTCTCGTTCCCGTTTTCGTGAGTGGCGAAAATTTCCGCGTTTTTTCCAACCTGAGAATCCCCTTGGGAGAAGGGCTATCCGGCTGGGTGGCAGAGAATCACAAGGCCATTCTGAACGGCAATCCTGCGGTAGAACCCGGCTACCTGAACGACACCAAAAAATACAGCACATTGCGCTCGGCTCTCGCGGTGCCCTTGGAAGGCGCGTCAGGAATTACCGCAGTGCTGGCGCTGTATCGCGCGGGCCAGGACGCCTTCACCGCAGATGACCTGACAATCCTTGAGGCGTTCACTGAAAATATCGGGCCCGCAATCGAAAGATTAACGATGCACAAAGTCAATGCTGCCGCAGTTGGCTTGAAATAGAGTCCATGCCTTTCCGCCCGAAACATGATTGGCTAATCACATGCCAGCTAACGACTGTCAAAGCTTTCCGGTCCGACGCATGGGCAGGCAAACGGACCTAATTGGGTCACGAATTCGCCTCGGGGCGCCTTTGGCGTCCCGGGGGAACCTAGATGTTACTGGTAACTAACGGGCTATCAGGCTTTTACAGGGATAACGTTCCGTGATATAACCGCCCGTGAGCCTAAAAGTGGGCAGAAGCCCGCCAGGAGCTTGCTTTGCCGTTGGCCTCATACGCGAATAACGAAATGATAACCGGCCAACTTAGAGGAGGTACCGTGGGGGAAGAAGCACGGACCGGGAAAAGATTCCCGCTGGAACTGCCGATCAAGATTCATAAGGGCGATGCGCCGGACGCCAAGGGTGTGACCGGAAATTTGAGCGCGGCCGGTGTTTATATCCGCGCTGACGCGTCCATGGAAATCGGTTCGCCCGTGGAGTTTGAAATCACGCTGCCTCCGGAAATGACCGGCGGGCAGGAAAACGTCACCATTCAGTGCAAAGGACGCGTGGTCCGCGCCGATGAAACTGGCGAAGGCGGCGAAGGCCGCGGCGTGGCGTGCGTGATCGATACTTACGAGTTCGTCAGGAACTCATAGATTTTTGGGGAGCGCTGAAAATGCTCAAATTGATTCTGGCAGATAACCAGGCGATCTTCCGGGCGGGCATCGCGAAGGTGCTGGCCGTGGAAGACGAGATGCGCATCGTGGCCCAGGCGCAGAATCCGGAACAGATGTTCATGGCTCTGGATAAGTTTCGCGCCGCCGTGCTGGTGGTTGCGGCAGGATTCCACAACGACTTTGCCGCCATCGTGCAAGCCGCCAACAAAGCGAGGACCCGCGTTATCGTCCTGGCCGATACCGGCGAGAGCGCGCAGAAGCATATGTCGAACGGCGCCCATGGAGTCGTCTATCGCAACGTGACCAGTGCCGCTCTGGTGGACTGTGTTCGCAAAGTAGCGCGCGGAGAGACCTGGGTTCAGGACGTCGCCATCCCTAGCGAGCTCACCGAAAACGACATGGTCGGACTGCGCGTGCGCGATCGCCTGACCGCCAAAGAACTGCGGATCGTTGCCCTGATCGTGCAGGGATACAAGAACAAAGAGATCGCCACCCAGCTGGGAACCACCGAGCAGGTGATCAAGAATTATCTGCGCAACGTCTACGACAAGATCGGCGTCTCCGACCGGCTGGAACTGGCGCTGTTCACCATCCATCACCGGATCCTGAACGAAGCGGCGGCGGCCACAACGGCCGGCCCTGCTCCGCAACCTCCGGCAGGCGTCGCACAGTAAAATCCAGCAGAATGCTCCGAAGGCCGCCACCCGTGGCGGCCTTTAAATTTTTTCACGAGCACATTGCCAAGATTGCTACGGAACTGTCACTTTGATCGAAGCTGATTTGCTGCTTTCGTGTCCGTAAATATCGACCGCCGTGGCCGCGTAGTAGTAGGTGCTTCCGTTGGCCACGGTGGCGTCGTTGTACATCGTGGAAGCAATCAAGCTCACGTTCGCCTTTTTCCAGTTCACGCCGTCCGGACTCCTGTACAGGTTGTATCCAGTGACGTCGGACGTGGTCGACGGTTTCCAACTCACATCCACCACGTGATTCGCCGTGCCCTGGATCGCGATCGAGTAGGAGTGCTTGTATGTCGCGCCCCCGCACCCAGTCACCTGCACTGAGGGTGCGTAGGTGCTCGCGCTGCTCGGAGTCCCGCTGAGGACCAGCGACGTGCTGGTGCTCGAAACTTTCATTGTGACCCCAGCGGGCAGCGTTCCCGAAACAACGCTCCATTTGTATGGAGTACATCCGCCGATGGCGTTCACCGCCGCTGAATACGCATTACCAACAATTCCGTTGGGAAGGGTAGCGGTACTGATCTGCACGCTGGACGGCGACTGGATGACGATCTTGTAGGCGATTTTGTAGGTTGCGCCTCCGCAACCCGTCACCTGGATCGTGGGTGTGTAGGTCGTTGCGGAGGTCGGGATCCCGCTGAGAAGCAGCGATGTCGTGGTGCTCGATACTTTGGAGGTGATCCCGGCGGGCAATGCCCCCGAGACAACTCCCCATTTGTAGGGTGTACAGCCACCCGTGGCGTAGACCGTGGCTGAATACGACTTGTTCAACGTGCCGTTGGGGAGGCTGGCGGTAGTGATGTCCACAGATGCAAAGCATGCGGAGGCGAGCGTGAGCAGGAGGAAAAGTAGGGGGAGCCTCATGCCTCCATGCTCGCGTCAGATAAGAAATCTCGGAAGGTCGCGGGAGTTTCAAGACTAACCGGAGGGGCTAAAACTCCCCGCTTTATTTTGGCACCTGCAGAGGCGCACTATGCCCCGGCGCGCGTGCCGACCATAGCAGTTGCCGCAACATGCCGCCGAAGATGGCGACCCCGAGCGGAACATGAACGGCCAGCCTGTGCAAATCCCCCGCAGCAAACTCGATCACTTCTGCCAGCAGCAACCCTGCACTCGCGATCGGAATCCAGCGAGGAAAATCCGACCGGATTCTCAGATAGATTGCCAGCATCAGCTGCGCAATCGCTAACAGCACCAGGAATTTCGCGGTGCGCTCATGCAGAAGTAGCGATCGCGCATCCCCTCCCAGCAGCCTTCCGGCGAATACCGACTGCAACAGCATCGCCGACACATTCACGATCAGAACTCCGCGATAGATTTTTAATCCCATTGGCACTCCGATTCATCCGATTACTTACGCTCTATAAGACCGGAGACCATTCTCGCCTGTGACAACGTGTGAACCGCGGTATGGCACCGCGATGTCACAAGCAGACGTTGCATCTGGTCTTACTTGAGTGGGAGCCGAAAGATGTCGAGAGTGGGCAGCGTGTCGATGCGGAAAGTAAACGAGGAAGGCCAAAGCGTCACAGGTAGCCGGGATTTAGGCGCCTCGATCTGCCTGGCAACTTTCGACCAGTACCGCGGCCTGCTCTTCTCCATTGCTTATCGCATGCTGGGCAGCGTTGCCGATGCAGAAGACATGCTGCAGGAAACTTTCATACGCTGGCAGCAATCGCGCGAAGAAAACATCGAGTCTCCGCGGGCATTTCTCGTCACCATCATCAGCCGGCTTTGCATCAATCATTTGCAATCTGCGCGCGTCCAGCGGGAGCAGTACTTCGGGGAATGGCTACCTGAGCCCATCGTCACCAACGTCGCCAGTGATCCATTTGGCATTCTCAAGATTGACGAATCGTTGTCCATGGCATTTCTGATCCTGCTTGAGCGGTTAACTCCGGTTGAGCGAGCTGTTTTTCTTCTTCGTGAGGTGTTTGAGTATGACTACTCGGAAGTAGCGCGAATCGTCGCCCAAAGTGAAGCCAATTGCCGTCAGATTCTGCACCGCGCGCGACAACACATTGAGGCAATGCGACCACGTTTTGCAGTGCCGGAGTGCAAGCGCAGGGATTTGTTCGACCGCTTTCTTGAGGCCGTGGGCACAGGTGAGATGGGCGGGCTCATCGACCTTCTGGCCAAAGATGTCGTGCTTCACTCGGATGGCGGCGGGAAAGGGGTCGCTGTACCGAATGAGGTTCAGGGGGCCGATAGAGTCGCCCGCGGGATCCTTGGGGGCCTGCAGCGCCTTGTACCCAGGAATCTCGTGAGAAGACTGGGGCATATCAACGGAAGTCCGGGCGTGATCAATTATCTGGAAGGCAAGCTCCACTCCGTTCTCACTCTCGAGATTCGGGATGGACTCATTCGGGAAATCTTCATCATCACCAACCCGGAAAAGCTCTCGCATATTCCGCCATTATCGGAGTAGACCTGGTTGTCACAAATGATCCTGCTGCCCGGTCTGATGGGTATGAAGTTGAAAATGACAAGAGGTAGATCGATCGCTTACTGGACTGCAACCATATTCGTCAGCTGTGTGATGGGGATCTCAGGCAGTCTGGCGATTAGCCATGCCGCGCCTTTCATGAAAGCATTGGCGCATCTCGGATATCCTCCCTACTTCTCAAACATACTGGGAATCGCTAAGATCGCGGGCGTGATCGTACTACTGGCGCCCGGAATGCCGCGACTGAAAGAGTGGGCGTACGTCGGTTGCGCGATCACTATTCTTAGTGCTTGCTATTCGCATTATTCTTCCGGCGATGGCCTGCTCGCCTTGGAGCCTCTGGTGACGTTCGGCGCGTTGCTGGTTTCCTACGCCTATCGTCCTGCCAACCGACGCTTGCGTATGGCAGAGGCGCAATCAGCGTGATGAGCAGATACGATGGTTTTGTGTAGTGACAGCGCCTTGGCTCTCCAGCGGCGAATAGCCTGCGCCTCTCGAATGATAAAATCTTCGGTGCTCGATGGTCATTCAGTCCTCAGCGCCTTCGCTGGATCAATTGAGGCGGCGCGCCGTGCTGGAATCAATCCGGCCAGAGATGCAGCCAGAGCCAAGGTCAGAACTGATCCGAAAAGCACAGTCACGTCCACGCCTTTCACCTCGTACAATTGCGCCTGGACAAATCGCGCGCACAGCAGAGCGATGGGCAGCCCGATCGCCAGGCCCAGAGCTGTCTGGATGAGCGCAGCGCGAAGGATCATCGCAGTAACTTTGGCGCGCTCGGCGCCCAAAGCCATACGAATTCCGATTTCTGCCGTCCGCCGCGCCACGCTGTAGGCGCTCACGCCATATAGCCCCACGCTGGCTACCAACAGAGCCAAGGCGCCGAACAGCGCGATCAATCGTGCCAGCATACGATCGTCGCTGAAGCGATCAGCGATTTGTGCGTCGAACGTCTGGAATTGCACCACCGCCAGGTTGGGATTGATCTGTGAAAGCGTGCCGCGAGCGAGCGCCTCCATGTCAGGCATGGGATGAGATGTTTTCACTGCGACTGCGCCGATGTACAAACTATCATCTTGGTCGATCGGTGTCTTCCTGCTTGGCGCGCGCTGCAGCAGCGGGACGAAGTACATCAAGTGATCTTTCCAGCGCACGTCGGTATAGACGGTGTCTTCCACCACTCCAATAATCTGAAAGTCGTGAGGGTGTTTTTCTCCCCCGAAATAATGCCCGATGGGATTTTCGCCAGGGCGGAAGAACTTCTTCACGAACGTCTCGTTGACCACCGCAACCGTCGCAGAAGTCGGGGTGTCCTGGATTCCAATGCCGCGGCCCATGAGCACGCGGGTCCCGACCGAATCGAAGTACTCTGGCCCTACCCTGATGTCCGAAGTTTGCAGCTCCAACTCCGGCCTTCCCTCGATGCGAACGTCGGTGCCGTTGTTATTGTCCTCCATCGGCGTATAGGAGCAGAGGCCCACTTTCTCCACGCCTGGTATGGCGTGAAACCGATCCTCAATGGACCGATAGAGATCGGCGAGTTGGCTCTGGGAGTATCCGGCCGCCTGCGGATTAATGTGGACGATGTAGCGGTTCCTCGAATCAAGCTTCATGTCCGTGTGCTTCAGCTTATTAAGGCTCTGCGAGAACAATCCGGCACCCACCAGCAGCACGAGCGACAGGGCCGCCTGAAGAACCACGAGTCCGCGCTGCAACAGGGTAGCTCCCCCGGTGGCGCGGGTGCCGCTGCGCAAGGCGTCCGCGGGATCAATTTTGGCTGCAATCCAGCTCGGCGCCACCCCGAACACCACCCCAGTGAGCAGTGACAATCCGCAGGCAAAGCCCAGAACCACAGGCGATGGACTGGCATGGATCGGCAAGTTCTTCGCTTCCGGAAATGCGAGCGCCAGCAACATCTGCGTTCCCGCATAGGCCAGAACGATGCCGGCCAGACCGCCCAGTGCTGACAGCAGCACGCTCTCGGTCAGCAGTTGCCGCACGATCCTGACGCGTCCCGCGCCTAGCGCGGTCCGTACAGACATCTCCGACTTGCGCGCCATCCCGCGAGCAAGCAGCAGATTGGCAATGTTGGCACAGGCGATCAACAAAACCAGCGCAGCAGTCCACATGAGCAGTTGCAGGTGTGACGAATACTCTTCCTGCATCGCCTGGATGCCTGCGCCCCCAGGAGTGAGCACGAGATGCGCGCGCCCCAATGCAGCCCGGTCCTTCTCCGAGGAATATGTGCGCGTCGGCGCCAGCACCTGCCTGAGCAAGCCGCTTAACTTTGCCTGAAGTTGCGGCCGCAAGACTCCGGGTTTCAGCCGGCCGATCATGTACAACCAGTTTTCGTCGGGATCGTCAACATAGGTCACATTCGCCAGAGGCGGCATGGATTGGATTGGCAGGTAGAAGTCAGGAGGCGTGCTGGTGAGGCGGTCTCCGTAGAAATGTTCGGGCGCAATTCCAACGATGGTGACGGGTTTGGTATTGATGAAGAACGTGCTGCCTACGACGCTGCGATCGCCAGCGTAGTCATTCTTCCAGGTTTCGTAGCTCATCACAGCGGTAAATGGAGCACCGTGAACGTCGTCCGCATCGGTGAATAAGCGGCCGGTCGCGGGGTTCAGGCCGAAAGTGCGGAAATAATTGCCGGAGACGAATTCCCCCATCACCGAGCGCGCGTTCTCCTGGGTTCCGCCGCGGCGTATGACGATAGGCCGAAAGGTAAATCCTGCCTGCATGGCGGCGAGTTCTTCGAACTCCGGGGCATTCTTTCTTAAATACTCATAAAAGGCCGTGGGGAACAAAGCGTAGTCGCCATCGTCCGCGTATCCAGAGCCAACGCAACACATGTTTTTGTCGCCCAGTGTGACTAGACTCTCGGGCTTGGCGACTGGCAAATTCTTCAGGAGCACGGCATGGATCAAGGTGAATACGGCGGCATTCGCCCCGATGCCCAAGGCCAGGGTGAGCACGGCCGTTGTAGTGAAGCCCGGGGTCTTGCGCAATTGCCGCATTGCGAAACGGCAGTCCTGCAGGAATGTTGAGAACATGCTATCCCCCAGTGTGTGGAGAGTTGCAGCAGGTCATCTTCCAACTCTTAACCGGGGAAATGCTTGCATTTCTTGCACTTCAAGAATGACGCCGGACCGCGAGTGTCCCTTCATGGCTTTGGACCGTCCGGAAGCGGACAGCTTCCTGACAGGGAGGCCGGGCTTAGGACTACTCTCCCGTGGCATTCCCCGCGTGTCTGGGTCCGAAGGTGGTACCGAAGAAATCTCCCTTGTTCCACTCGGGCACACCGGGTCGTTGCGCAACTTCGTATCCGACCAGGAAGTTCATGACCGAACCTTTGCCGCCGACTCGAAATCGATTGGCTGTTCCATGTTGTCGAGCGGCGTGTGGTAACGCGTGACCAGCCATTTCTTCACGACGTCGAGCCCGTTGACTTTCGGGTCAGTCGACTTCACGCCATCGGTGATATCGACCGCGGGCACGCCCTGCAGCACGAAGGAATACTGATCGCTGCGGATGAACAGGACTTCTTCCGGCATCGGATCGGGGCTGAGATCGTAACCCAAAGCCTTAGCCGCGGAATTCACTTCGTCGGACATGCTGGAGTGCTCGCTCCCCAGCACGACCACGTCTTTCATAGGAAAATAGGCGCCCGGCGCGCCGTCGATATTCACGTTGGCGACAATCGATTTCAGCGGGACGGTTGGATAATGTGCAAAGTAGTCGGAGCCGAGCAGGCCCATTTCTTCTCCGGTGACGAATACGAAGAGCACTGAGCGGCGGGGCGGCTTAGGCAGGCTCGCGTAGGCGCGGGCAATCTCCAGCAGCGAGGCGGTGCCGGAAGCGTTATCGAGCGCGCCATGGCACACGTTATCGCCCTCCACTGCCGGACAAATCCCCAGATGATCGACGTGCGCGGTGTAGACGACGTATTGATCCCGCAGAGAGGGATCGGAGCCTTTCAGTTCGGCGACGATGTTGGGACTCTCAATCACAGTCGTATTCGCAACCGTGTGAATGCGCGCCGTGGCGGGAAGAGCGAACGCCTGCGGCTTGCTCGCTTTCGCCGTCGCGAAGACCTGGTCGAGAGTTTTAGGAGCGCCCGCAAACAGCGCCTCCGCTGTCTTCTCGTTCAACAGAACATAGCCTTTCAATTGCGGGAAGAAGTCGTGCGGCGCGCCGTCTTTGTTGAGCCAGTGCATTTCTCCCATCTGAATCTGCGGCACGAGCCATTCCCACGGGTAACGCTTCCAGTCCTCCGGCAGCATGATGGAGATGACGCCAGTGGCTCCGTGCGCCACCGCGTTCTTCGCCTTAATCACCCCATCGGAGTAGTAGGCGCGCTCAGTCGACGGGAAGGAAGAGGGCGCGCCGTAGATGGTCGCGATGAGCTTGCCATGCACATCGACCGCGGCGTACTCGTCGTATTTCTGATCGGGAGCCGTGACTCCAAAGCCGACGAATACAATTGGGGCATCGACGTCACTTTCGGCTTTCTTGTCCTTGCTTGCCGGAGTCGCGAACCACGTGGATAACATGTAGTCCTTGGCATCGGTAAGCCGCTGCTCTTTACCGTTCACGGTCAGCGCGAAGGAGCTTGCGGCTTCATCAGTGACGGCCCTTTCCAGCGGAACGGGCTGATACCATTTGCCAGATACGGCCGGATGCAAGCCCATGCCTTCGAGTTCGGTGGCCACGTAGCGCGCGGCGATATCGTATCCGGCAGTACCGGGAGCGCGGCCTTGCAGCAGCGTGTCAGAGAGGAAGCGGATGTGGGCGCGAATCTGCTCGGGACGAATTGCCTTGCTCGCGGCGTCCATCGCCGCCCGATCTGCGGCGTTCTGAGCTGTGAGGCTGAGTGAAAGGAAGCAGACAGCCGAAAACATCATCCCCAGACGAAGTTTCATGGTGTGATCCCCGATTGTGATCTGTCTCAGCTTGGACGGACTTCAACTCAATTCGTCACGGACACACAAAGAGGCGCAGCCTTCGACTGCGCCTCGTAACTTGTGCCTATACGATCTTTTCACCAATCGACTTGGCCTGCGTGAACAGGTACAGATAATCCGGGCCGCCGGACTTGGAATCGGTGCCCGACATGTTGAAGCCGCCGAAGGGATGCGCTCCGACCATCGCGCCGGTGCACTTGCGATTGATGTACAGGTTGCCGACGTGGAACTCGCGGATGGCGCGCTCGATCTTGTCCCGCGAACTGGTATAGACCGCGCCGGTGAGTCCGAATTCGGTGTCGTTGGCGATTTCGAGCGCGTGGTCGAAGCCGCGCGCTTTGATGACCGCGAGCACCGGGCCGAAGATCTCTTCCTGCTCAAGCTTGGATTTCGGCGGAATATCCGCAAAGATCGTGGGCTTGATGAAGTACCCTTCACCGGCCTCGGTGGCGCGTTCACCGCCGGTGAGCACGCGTCCATCTTTCTTGCCCTGCTCGATATAGCCGAGGATCGTCTTCATGGAGCCTTCGTTGATGACCGCACCGATGTTGGCATTCTCGGCGGGATCGCCCACCTGGATTTTTTCCACTCGGCCTTTGAGTTGCTGCAGGAACTTGTCGTAGACGCGCTCGTCGACGATGGCGCGCGAGCACGCCGAGCACTTCTGGCCTTGGAATCCAAATGCAGCTTGCGCCACGCCTTCGACGGCTGCATCAATGTCAGCGTCCGCATCTACGATGATGGCGTCCTTGCCGCCCATCTCGAGAATGGTGCGCTTGATCCAGAGTTGGCCGGGCGCCTGGTTGGCTGCGACCTTGTTGATGTTGAGGCCCACTTCGCGCGATCCCGTGAATGCGATGAAACGCGTCTTAGGATGCGCAACGACAGCATCGCCGAACGTGGCTCCGGAGCCGGGGCAGAAATTCACCACGCCCTCGGGCATGCCGGCTTCTTCAAGCAATGTCCATGAACTTCGCCGCGATTGTCGGCGAATCGCTGGAGGGTTTCAGGATGACGGTGTTGCCGCTGACGATCGAGGCCAGCGTCATTCCGGCCATGATGGCGCAGGGAAAATTCCACGGCGGAATCACCGCGCCGACGCCCAGCGGAATGTAGACCAGAGTGTCGCGCTCGCCGGGCAGCTGAATGGGAGGCTGGGCCTTCGAGAGGCGCAACGCCTCGCGGGCGTAGAACTCGCAGAAGTCGATGGTTTCGGAGATGTCGGCATCGGCCTCGACCCAATTTTTGCTGACCTCGAAGACCAGCCAGGCCATGTATTCCATCTTGCGCTGGCGGAGCACATCGCCGACGCGGAACAGAAGACCGGCGCGTTCCTCGACCGAGGTGCGGCTCCAGGATTCAAACGCCTTCAGCGCGGCGTTCATGGCGGGCTCGACGTGCTCCCGGCCGGCTTTCTGGTGGATACCGACGATCTCGGAAGGCTTCGCGGGATTCAGGGATTTAATCTTGTCGGTGGTCTTGACGCGCTTGCCGCCGATGATGAGGTCGTACTCATGACCAAGCTGGCCGCGGACTTTGGCGATGGCCGCACGCATGCGGCGGGCGTTCTCTTCGTTGCGGAAATCAAAAAACGGTTCGCTGACAAATGGTCCGGAATGCAGGTTTGGACGCGCAGGCCGGACGGGTGCTTCTAAGGTTGCCATGGGAGAAATCCTTTCGCGACGGATAAATGCGGTATAAGACTTGGATCAGTTTACACCTCGAAAGGACGCAAACCGGGTGCGCTTGGAATGGCGGCGCGGGCGAGATTTTTGCCAAGCGGGGTTGGATAGCGCGGATGAATTTTTCAGACCTGTAGTGGCAAAGTATTCAATCCAAAGCAGTTGCAATTGGCCCTCCTCGCAAAGTACTCTGGAATAGTAACTTACGGGCAAAGTCTTCAAAGCAAAGGCGAAACTAGAGCCTTTTCGCTCGGCTGATGAAGCCTACCGACCGGCAGCGGCTCGAGGTGCGCTGTGAAATGCCGCAAGAATGGCGCTTCGTAGGTCAGGCGCATGCCCGGGATCCGATCACGATGCTTCCAGACTTCGAGGATAATCTCGACCACGTAATCGATGTGGCTTTGCGTGTAGACACGGCGAGGAATCGCGAGGCGCACGAGGTCCATCTGGGCGGCGGCCGCAAACATCAGCGTGCCGATTTCGACTGAGCGGATTCCCCCTTCCAGATAAAGTTCCGCGGCCAGCGCTACGCCGGGAAACTGATCTGGGGGAATGTGCGGCAGGAACGTGCGAGCATCGAGGTAGATGGCGTGTCCGCCGGGAGGCTGCACTATGGGGACACCCTGGGACGCGATGTGATTGCCTAAATAGGCGGTCGAGGCGATGCGGTAGCGCAGGTAGTCTTCTTCGAGCGCTTCTTGTACGCCAATGGCGATGGCTTCGAGATCGCGCCCGGCGAGGCCGCCGTAGGTGGGATATCCCTCGGTGAGAATCAGCAGATCTTTTTCCTGCTGGGCGAGCAGATCGTCATTGGTGCACAGAAAGCCGCCGATGTTGGCCATGCCGTCTTTCTTTGCCGACATGGTGCATCCGTCACCGTAGCTGAACATTTCCTGTGCGATCTCTTTGGGCGTCTTGGATGCGTATCCCTCTTCGCGGAGTTTGATGAACCAGGCATTCTCGGCGAAGCGGCAGGCGTCGAAATAGAGCGGGATGCCATGGCGCTTGCAGAGGGCGCTGACCTGGCGGACATTTTCCATGGAAACGGGCTGGCCGCCGCCGGAATTGTTGGTGACCGTGAGCATGACCAGCGGAATGCGTTCGCGGCCGACACGCTCAATCAGCGACTCGAGTGCGACGACGTCCATGTTGCCTTTGAACGGGTGCTGGGTGGAGGGATGGCGACCTTCTTCAATGACCAGATCGACGGCCTCCGCGCCAGCGAATTCCACGTTGGCGCGCGTAGTGTCGAAGTGCGTGTTGTTGGGAACGACGTCTCCCTTTTTGCACGCGACGCCGAAAAGGATGCGCTCGGCGGCCCGGCCTTGATGCGTGGGGATGACGTGCTTGTAGCCGAAGATTTCCTGGATGGATTCTTTGAAGTGATCGAAGCTCTTGCTGCCGGCATAACTCTCGTCGCCTTCCATGATGCCGGCCCACTGATGAGTAGACATCGCGCCGGTGCCGGAGTCGGTGAGCAGGTCGATCAGGACGTCTTCGGCGGGAAGCAGAAAGAGGTTGTAGAACGCGGCCTCGAGTAAGTGCTCACGTTGGTGGCGGGTGGTCCAGCGGATCGGTTCGACGCTCTTGATCCTGAAGGGTTCGATGATGGTTTTGACGGGCATGGCTTCTGAAGCCATGCTATTCGCGGCGGGAATCGGTGCTGTGACTGGGATCACAGGTGCCCCACGTCTCGCAAAAGCGGCGAGACGTGGGCCACCCCGTTTCATCTACTCGAAACTGACAACACTCGAACAGCCGACAGGTTTGCGCTAGCGCCAGTTGTCGCGATCACGCCAGCGATAGTCGTCGCGATCACGGTCGCGATAGCCATAGTTGTTGTAGGCCTCGCGATATCCGCGCTCGTAACCCTTGCGGTAGGCATGCTTGTATTCGTGCTTGTCTCCCATCCAGTGCTCGAAACCGCGGGAGTCTTCCCAGTCATCGTTCTTGAATTTGAAGCGATGGCGGCGGTCGGCGTCGTACTGGCCTTTGCGGAAGCCGTCATCGTAACCGCGGTGAAAGCCGCGCTCGCGGGCGTCGTCACGGCGATCGTAAGAACGATCGTCGCCGTAGCCCCAGGATTGGGCCGAAGCCATCGTGCCGAAGGCGAGCGAAACGGCTGCGCCCAAAAGCGCCATTCGAAACCAGCGCACCATACTCTGTCGCAACATAACTACCTCCAAATACCACAAACCCGGAAAGGGCAATTTAGTTCCTGCATGAAGTCGGATGCCGGGCCGGGGTTGCTTTGATGCCTGAGGCAGCGCCAAACCCAGCCTCTGGCGCGGCTTTCGGCGAGATGAGAGCGCGCAACTTTTACCCGAATTATGTCTTTTCTGCATGGCATTCGCGGGCGCGTAAGCGCGAGTGATAGACTCGAACGTTTTCGAGAGTGAGCAGTGAGCAATGAGCGATGAGCGGTGAGCAAACCTGCTGGCTCATCGCTCACAGCTCACTGCTCACCACGAGGCACTTTTATGGACATACGGCGAGTCGGAGTTGTTGGCGCCGGCACCATGGGGAACGGCATCGCGCATGTGTTCGCGCGCAGCGGATACGAGGTGATTTTGTGCGATGTCCAACAAAGTTTGGTGGAGCGCGCGCTGGGAACGATCACGAAAAATCTCGATCGTGAAGTGGTGAAAAATAAAATCACGGTGGCCGACAAGGACTCGGCGCTGGGACGCATTCAGCCAGTCACCGAACGCAGCCAGCTGGCAGATTGCGATTTTGTGATTGAGGCCGCTACCGAGAAATTCGAAACCAAGACGGAAATTTTTTGCGACCTCGACCGGCTGGCGCGGCCGGAGATTATCCTGGCTTCCAATACGTCGTCTATCTCGATCACCAAACTGGCAGCCGTGACGAAGCGGCCGGACAAAGTTATCGGGATGCACTTCTTCAATCCCGTACCCGTCATGAAGCTGGTGGAAGTGATTCGCGGGCTGGCGACTTCGCAGGAGACGTTCGAAGCGGTTCGCGACCTGTCGGTGAAATTGCAAAAGACTCCGGTGGAGGTCAATGATGCGCCGGGATTCGTTTCCAACCGCGTCTTGATGCCGTTGTTGAACGAAGCCATGTACGCGGTAATGGAAGGCGTGGCGACTCCAGAGGCTGTCGATGAAGTTTTCAAACTGGGGATGGCGCATCCCATGGGACCGCTCACGCTCGCGGATTTCATCGGACTCGATGTTTGCCTGGACATCATGCGCGTGCTGCAGACTGGTTTAGGCGATCCGAAATACCGGCCGTGTCCGCTGCTGATCAAGATGGTGGATGCGGGATGGCTTGGGGCGGAAGAGCGGGAGAGGGTTTTACAAGTACTGAGCTAGTTGAGCTATTAGCTATTAGCTATTAGCTATGAGCTGTCAGCTAGCAGCGTCATCGTCACTGCTCACTGCTCATTGCTCACTGATCCTGGGTCATTATGACTACTGCCGAGCAGACATCTACCGCGCCGCGAGACGCTCCATTCTATGTATTGGCGGCTCTGTGCGGAGTGGCGACCGGCTGGGCGGATGTCATGATCAACGATTTGCTATTTACGGCGCTGCTGGTGGTATCCGCGTGCCTACTGCTGGGCCTTTTGCGGCCGCGCTGGCCTTGGAGATGGGTGCTTACGGTTGGCGCCTTTGTGCCGATTAGCGAACTCGGGGCTTATCTTCTCCTCACCGTGAAACCTTCGCGCGCGCAGGTGTACGGATCCTTTCTTGCGTTTCTTCCCGGAATCGCCGGGGCCTATGGCGGCTCGGTGATGCGCAAGGTATTCGAGAATCTGCAGGGCGGCAAGTGAAAACGCGGTGGCGCGCCTAGGCGCTCGCTTCGCATCGCGGGGCGGACCAATGGGTCCGCCCCTACGTGGTCCAAGGTCGGCGAAATGGCTAGCCACAAAAGTTACTCGCGATTCCACAGGGACTAAGGGTATGCTTGCAGGCCATGGGTGTAAGTGTCTCGATGCTGGCCTCCGGGAGCCGCGGGAATTGCGCGCTGGTGGCCAGTTCCTCGACGCGCATCCTGGTGGACGCCGGCATCTCCTGCCGCGAAACTTTCAAACGGCTCAAGACGCTGGGAGAGGATCCGCATTCGCTCTCCGCCGTGTTGATCACGCACGAGCATTGCGATCACGTTTACGGGCTGGCGACGTTGGCGAAGAAGCTGCGCATCCCCATCTTCATGACGGGGGCTACGCATCAGGCGTGGTCGCGCGCGCTGCGCGATGAAGATGGGACGCGCCCGCAACTGGAGAAGTTCGAGCGCTTCGAGTCGGGGCACAGTTTTCAAGTGGGCGACATCGCGGTCAAGCCATTCACCATTCCTCATGATGCGGCGGATCCGGTGGGATTCACGTTTCGCGCGGAAGGCATCAAGGTGGGGATTGCGACCGATCTGGGATACATTCCGGTCAGCGTGAAAGATCACCTGCGCGGCTGCGATGTGCTGATCGTGGAGTCGAATCACGACCTGGAGATGCTGCGGGTGGGCCCGTATCCGTGGTCGGTGAAACAGCGGGTAATGAGCCGGGTCGGGCACCTGTCCAATGTGGCGCTCGCGGATTTCTTTACCAGCGACTATGATAATAGTGCAACGTTTGTAGTGCTGGCGCATCTGTCTGAGCAGAACAATCATCCGGAAATTGCCCGGAGAGAGGCAGAACGAGCGCTGGCCACGCGAGGCGGGCTGTTTATGAACCGCGTGCTACTGGCGTCCCAGACAGAGGCATTGGAGCCGATTCGGCTGTAGCGGGGGCTCAGCGGGTTTGGCTGATTTCGGAACGCCCAAATGAGTCAGCAGTGCATTGATCCAATCGTAGGCAAAATCCTGGCGGGCTGGCGCTATGACATTTCTGGCCTGGCGCCGGAGATGCGCGGCGATTACGAGGACCACTTCGCCAGCTGCGAATACTGCCGCAGCCACCAGAAAATCCATCGCATGATTGACGTTGGGCTGATCGCGCTCGCGTCGGTGTCTGCCGGCGTGTTTCTGCTGGCGTTCGCGGTGATTCATTATCTTGGACCGCGCCATGCGTTGATTATGGAGATTGCCGCGCTAGGAGGATTCGCGCTTTCGGCTTTGATCTGGATGGGTGTGGCGGTGGCGACCCCGGCGCCTGTCACCATGCTGGATGCTGCGAGGCAGGGCGCGCGGCGCGTACACGACCGCTTGCCGGAAGAGATTCGGCAACGGTTGCCCGAAGAACTGCGGATGAAGATTACCGGGACTTAGGACGTCCTCTGGGAGCGGTCCTCAGCGGCTAAAGCCGTGTGGATATCGCGGCCCTTACGGCACGACTGAAGTCGTGCCCTTCCCAAAACGCGTTCTATTTTATGTGGCAGCTGGCCAGGCCGCGCTTTTCCAGATATTGCTGGTGATAGTCCTCGGCGGGATAGAAAGTCGCGGCCGGAACGATCTGGGTCGCGATCGGCTTGGCGTGGCGGTGGGATTGTTCTAGCGCCTGTTTCGAAGCTTCCGCTTGGGCCTGCTGTTCCGGTGAGTGATAGAAGATCGCGGTCCGGTACTGGGTTCCCCAGTCTGGCCCTTGACGATTGACCTGTGTAGGGTCGTGATTCTCCCAGAAGACGTTCAAGAGATCGTTGTATGCAACCTTCGTGGGATCGAATTCCACTTCGACGGCTTCGGCGTGGCCGGTGCGGTCAGTGCAAACTTCTTTATAGGTGGGATTCTCAGTTTTGCCGCCGATATAGCCGACGCAGGTGGAGATCACTCCCGGTATCTGGCGGAATGAGGCTTCTACTCCCCAGAAACATCCGGCTGCGAATGTGGCCTTCTGCATGTGTCGCTCCCTGGATCAAATTCGCTGAATATCTGCCAATTGTCCTCTAATTGGATGGCGAAAGGCCAGAAAAGTGGCATGAAGAGCTGTTTGGACGGGCAAATGGCCTAGGCGGGCGATTGACGCGTGCCTGTAATCAGGGTAAATTCCGAGAAGGTTTAAGGTAGGAAGGTTTCGTGCGTTTTTCATCCCAGGCTGTTCCCAAATCCAGACTTGCGCACCGGATCACGCTGGCAGTGCTGGCGGTCTGGGCGATGTCGGCGGTTGCGCTGGCGGCATCTGCGTTTCCTCCGCAGACGCGGCTCGGATATCGCACGGGCGATCAATGGGAACCGGCCATCGCGGCGGACAGCCGTGGACATATCTACGTGCTGTATCCGCAATACGGGGCGGTGCCGGGATGCTCCAGTTGCAAAGCCCCGACGATGACGCTGCTGGTGAGCGAGGACAACGGGCTTAGCTGGCAGCCGTCGCGGCCAATCCTGCCGCTCGCAACCGGGCAATTTGATCCGCAGATTACGGTCGATCCTGTGGACCATCAAACGGTGTATGCGTCCTGGCTGCAAAACAATAAGCGCGACATTGTGGTGGCGCGTTCGCTGGATTTCGGGCGCACCTGGTCGTTCTCGTGGGCCGAGCGCGGTCGCGAGGATGCCGATAAGCCGACGCTGGCGGTGCGCGGAGCCGACGTCTACGTCGGGTTCAATCACGAAGAGAAGCTGTTTGTGGCGTCCTCGCACGACGGTGGGCAAACGTTCAGCCGAGTGGCGGTGAATCCGAATGCAGAGCGTGGGTCGTCGCTGGCGGGCGGAGCTACTGTCGATCCCGGGGGAAATGTCTATTTTGGGTGGACTGCCTATGCCCGGCACGATATGGAGAAAAGTTCAGTCAACATTTACCTGAGCCGTTCCGCCGATGGCGGGCGTAGCTGGACTACGGCCTTGCTGGACCGATCGAGCGCCCCTCCGGGATGCGAAGGGGAAGGCTGCCAGACCGGATATCTGGGGCCGCAGATTGCGTTGGCATCGGATGCGGCGGGTGCGCTCTATGCGTTGTGGAATGCGGGAGCGGTGAACGGCGGAGCGGAACGCATTTACTTTTCATCGTCAACCACCGCGGGAGCAACGTGGTCGGCGCGGGTGGATATCTCCAGCGCTGATATCGGGGTCGAGCACGCGTTTCCCACGCTGGTGGCCGGGGTTTCCGGCGATATACGAATCGCATGGATGGATACTCGGAGAACATCGGCGACTCGTCCACCGCTCATTCTTTGGAACACTTTTTACCGCGGGTCGACGAACGGTGGAGCGACCTGGGGCGCCGAAACGCAGCTGTCGAGCGGGGTGCGGGGGTACGATTACATTCTCGCGGGAGGCTTCCGCTTTCCCTTCGGAGACTATTTCGGGCTGGCCATCGATAGTGAGGGCGCGACGCATGCCGTCTGGGGTGAGGGGCGCGACTACAAGTCTCCGGGATCCATCTGGTACACGCGGGGACGGTAGGCACTTCTAAGGATTTCCTCTGTGCCCTGTGTGTCCTCTGTGGTCCAAAACCACTCACCACAGGGGACACGTGGGGATCACAGAGGAAGAAAATCTCGTTCCGCAGTTAATTACTCCAGCAGCATTCCGCCTACGAAATCGGCGATGCGGGCGACGTGGTGATCGCGGCACCATTGGTGCAGGCCGTCGACAATCTTCTCGGTGGCGCAGGGATCCCAGTAACTGGCGGTTCCGATCTCAACTGCGGCGGCGCCAGCCAGCATAAATTCAATGACGTCGGCGGGCGTTGAAATTCCTCCCATACCAATCACCGGGATCCTGACGGCATGTGCGGCGTCGTAAACCATGCGAACTGCGATCGGCTTGATCGCGGGACCGGAGAGTCCAGCGGTGACGTTGGCGATGCGCGGCTTACGGGTTTCAGGATCGATCGCCATGGCAGTGAAGGTATTGATCAGAGAAAGCGCGTCGGCACCCGCTTCCTGCGCTACGTAGGCCATTTGCGCAATGCTGGTGACATTGGGCGAAAGCTTCACGATCAGGGGACGGCGAGCCACGCGCCGGACCGTAGTCACGACTTCATCCAGCGAACGCGGATCGCTTCCGAATTGCAGTCCGCCGTGCTGGGTGTTGGGGCAGGAAACATTCAACTCGTACGCCGCAATTCCCTCTCCTTCGTTGAGAATCTCGACCGTGCGTTCGTAGTCTTCGCGGGTGTAGCCGAAGATGTTGGTGATGACCACCGCGTCTTTCAGTTCGCGCAGGCGCGGCAGTTTTTCCTGCAGGAATGCGGGGGCGCCGATATTTTGCAGGCCGATTGCGTTCAGCATCCCGGCAGGAGTTTCCCATAGACGCGGCGGAGGATTGCCGATCATCGGTTCGCGCGAGAGTCCCTTGACGACGAAGCCGCCGAGCTTGGCCAGATGCACGACATCTGCGAACTCCACTCCGTATCCGAATGTTCCGCTGGCGGCGATGATGGGGTTCTTCAGAGCGATGCCGGCGACGTTGACGCTGAGATCGGGATTGACGGCGGCGCTCATGGCTTGCGTTCTCCTGCGCCGGCGCTGTGAGCGAGGCGCCAGAGCATCCGTCAGAACGCGGCCGATGGAGTGCGTCGGGGGATTGATCCCCAGCAGAGAGGCCAGTGTGGGAGCCATATCCACAGGCTCGGCTCGCTCGCGGTAAGTTCCAGGCTGGAAGGGCACACCGTAAAAAGCCAGGGGGACATGCGTGTCGTAGTTGTAGGGTGAGGCGTGATCAGTACCGGAGGACGATCCCACGTTGTAGAAGTTGGGAATGCCCATCACGAACCAGCTTCCCTGCGGGCGAGTAGCTGTTCAGATATTTGCGGCCTAACTCGGTGTCGGGGACTTCTCCTTCGGCGAGTTGGGATTTGGTGTAGTAGCCTCGCAGGCCTGACTGCTTGATGGCCTCACCTGCGGCTTTTTCGGCGTCCTGCTCGCTTACATGAACGGCGGCAAAGGCGTCGTTATCGAGCCAGGCGACCGGGTAATCGAAACGCAGGTAGGTGGCGGGATGTCCGGGCGAAAACTTCGCCGTGAGTGCGGCGTTGATCTGCTGGTCCAGGTTGGCCTTCCCGAGATTGGCGGCGGGGATGTGCAACTTCTGGGCGGCATCGGGGAGAGAGGAAACCCCGTGGTCCGCGGAGAGCGCGATCCAGACATTGGCCAAACCAATCCGCTGCCCGATGAAGTTGAAGAATGCGGCTAACTGGTGATCGAGGTCCAGGGCCATCTGCCGCATCTCGGGAGTATCCGGGCCGACGGCGTGGCCGAGAATATCGTTGGCGGAGAGACTCACGGCCAGCAGATCTGTGGCGGGGCCTCCGCCAACGTTCTCATTGCTGATCAACTGCTTGGCAAACTCAAGTTCGTATTCGTTGGCAAAGGCGGTGCCGCCGATGACGTCGAAGAATCCGGCATCATCCCCTTTGCGGCCCTTGCGGTGGGCCGTGGAACGCAGCACTTTGCCCTGATCATCTTTCCACTCGCGATCCCAATATTTGGCGGGAGTGCTGGAGTTGAACTCCTGCACCCACTGGGGAAGGTTGTCGCGGTAATAGGTCGAGGTGACAAAAGCGCCGCTGCCGGGTTCGATCCAGTAGGCGCCATTGGCCGCGAAACCGGCAGGAAGAATCGCAGCACGATCTTTCAGCGAGACACCGAACACGCGCGACTTGCCTTGCGTCGCAAGGCGGAGTTCGTCACCCAGAGTGTCGGCCAGCAGATTGTGAGGCGAGGCTCCTGCATGCTCGCCGCCGGGGCCCACCAGTTTTGTGGAGTCATCCTCGACGGAGGTGACCATCTTCTTCTTCTGCGGGTCCCACCACTCGTTATCGGCAATCCCGTGTCCATTGCTGTAAGCGCCGGTAAACAGGGTGGCGTGCCCGGGCCCGGTACGAGTGTTTGCGTAGTTGTAAAAGCAGTTGGAGAAGTATGCGCCGTGATCGAGAAAGAGACGGAATCCGCCTTCGCCGAACTGGTCGCGATAGCGTTCGAGGTAGTCGCCACGGAACTGGTCAATGACGATGATCACGATCAATTTAGGACGAGCGTTGTAAGCCGAGGCGGAACCGGGCAGCGGAATACTGAGCACCACCGCAAACAAAGCCAGCAGAATCGCGGTGCAGCGGCGGGCAGACCTGTGGGGAGATGGCATCGCGACGGTAGTTTACACGGCTGGCGCGATAAGCCCAAAGCCAGAGAGATCTAGGCAGACGCGAATTTCGGAGTCGCCTGCAACAGCTGCCGGTCTCTTCCCGGTTCAGCGGAGCCACGGCGCACTTCATCGTTCGCGGTCATGATCGAAAGCGGCTGGTTGCGCCTGGTCCGCCAGTTATTTGCAAAGCGGAGGACGGCGGCAATAGCCAGCCCCAAGGCAAAGGCCAGCGCGACGAAGTACCACAGCGTGGGAAATCCGAGAACGAAGATGAGGGCGCTGCCGCCGGCGAAGAGCAGTCCGATAAATCCGCTGCCGAACGAAAGTTTATGCATGGTAATGCCGGAATGCCATTTTTCGGCCATAGCGCACCTCGCTTCTTCTTTCATCATGCTCTCTATTGGCCTCGCATTCAAGGGTCGTTTCTCCACAGTCAGGAGCGTGCTATATTGCCGTTAACTCCCCCAAAATCCAAGAAAAGGGGCTCCTGTGAAGGCGAAATTCTTTGTTGTTACTGTGGTCGCGCTCGGAGTGGTGTCGATGCTCGCGGCCGATTCGAAAACGCGAATTGCAAGTTCATCGACAAAACTGGACCGTGGTAAGTATCTGGTGGAAAACATCGGCATGTGCGGCGATTGCCATACTGCGCACAACGAGAAGGGCGAGCCGATTAAAGAGCAATGGCTGAAGGGGACGGAACTTCCGTTCAAGGCCACGGTCCCGATGCCATGGGCCGACAAGTCGGTGAACATCGCGGGACTTCCCGGCTGGGAGCACGATGCCGCGGTGAAGTTCTTCATGACCGGGATCGCGTATAACGGGCTACCAGCACGGCCTCCGATGCCGCAGTACCGCTACAACCGGCAGGATGCGGAAGCGATCGTGGCTTACCTGAAGTCGCTCGCACCGGCGAAATAAGAATCCATCCACAACAAGCGGCACTAAGGAAGGGCATGAGGACTTTCTTTGTGCCGCATAGTCGCACGCGGCGGTTCACGTCTGGGGTACGAGGGCCTAAGCGGCAAAGTACATTTCCCGCCTGTTTTCCGATACAGTATTGAGTTCCCATGCTCGATCTGAACTTTGTCCGAGAAAATCTGCCTCTGGTGGAAGAGAAGCTGCGGCAGCGCGGCATGGATCCCTCTGCCGTTCTGAAGGACTTCCGCGAGTTGGATACGAAGCGGCGGCAGGCCATCACCGAAGCGGAAACCAGCAAGGCGCAACGCAACCAGGCGACGGAAGAGATCGGGAAAGCTCAAAAAGAGCGGTCAGGACGCGAGCGCGGCCATGGCGCAGGCCAAAGACTTGCGCGAGAAGATTTCGGAACTGGAGAAGACGGCCACCGATTTTGACGCGCAGCTGCGCGACATTCTGGTGGGCATTCCTAATCTTCCCCATGCCAGTGTTCCAGTCGGCAAAAGCGCTGAGGACAACGTTGAGGTGCGGCGCTGGGGCACGCCTCCGAAATTTGATTTCACGCCCAAGGCGCACTGGGATCTGGGCTCGCAACTTGGCATTCTGGACCTGGAACGCGCGGTGAAGCTCACCGGCGCCCGCTTTGCCGTGTATTGGGACCTGGGCGCAAAACTGGAGCGCGCGCTGGCCAATTTCATGCTCGACCTGCACACGCGCGAGCACGGATACACCGAGGTGTTGCCGCCATACCTGGTGAATTCGGAATCGATGTATGGGACGGGGCAGCTGCCGAAGTTCGCGGCCGATTCGTTCCGCGTGCCGCACGGCGACAAAGATCTATGGCTGATTCCGACAGCGGAAGTTCCCGTCACCAATCTGTATCGCGAGGAGATACTCGAGTCGGCGAAGCTGCCGATTTCCTTAACGGCTTACACGCCGTGCTTCCGCAGCGAGGCTGGGTCTTACGGCAAGGACGTGCGCGGGATCATTCGCCAGCACCAGTTTCAGAAAGTAGAACTGGTGAAGTTCACGCGTCCGGAGCAATCCTACGAGGAACATGAAAAGCTCACGCGGAATGCGGAAGAAGTTCTGCAGAAGCTTGGGCTGCATTACCGGACCGTGGCGTTGAGCACAGGCGATATGGGAGCAGCTTCGGCGAAGACATATGACATCGAAGTGTGGCTGCCCGGGCAGCAACTCTTTCGCGAGATTTCATCGTGTTCGAATTTCGAGGCCTACCAGGCGCGGCGGGCGAATATCCGATACCGTCCCGAGGGCAAGAACAAGACCGAGTTTGTACACACTCTGAACGGCAGCGCATTAGCCGTGGGGCGTACCTGGGTGGCAATCGTGGAGAATTATCAGCAGGCGGATGGAAGCGTGCTGATTCCCGAAGCGTTGCGGCCGTACATTGGAGCGGAGAGGATTGTGAGGAAGTCGTGAGTCCTGAGTCGTGAGTCCTGAGTCGCGAGCAATGAGCTTTGAGCTATGAAGCGCAGCCATCAGCGATCCGAATGGGGGCGCCCTCAGGGGCTAAAGCACGCACTGTTCCGGGTTCGACGGCACGGCTGAAGCCGTGCTCTTCCACAAGCTTCAGGAGATAGCTTCTGAGAACTGGACCAGTGCGCACCAAGAAAAGACTTTCGGTAAGAAAGCAACTTTTTGCTCACAGCTCATAGCTAATTGCCCATGGCTCACAGCTAGATTTGCCAAGAGTGCCGGGGGTCAATAGACTTGCATGAAGCGGAACTCACGACCGACACCGCTCCCGGCGCGCCCGTGCCCATGAACGCCATCTGGCGAACAATCCGCAGCTATGTTCTGTGGCAGCATGAGCGCGGCACCCTCCACTACGACATCATGGTGACGCTGATCATCATCTTTGTCCTGTTTTCGCCGCTGGTCATCAATTTCAATGACAAACCCATCTCGCGGAATCCGCATCCGACGGAGGTAGTGGTGACCGCCGAAGCCGACGGTCACTTGTCGTTTCAGGTGGCCGCCAACGCGGTCACGCCGGGGGACGATGTGGCAATGCGCGATCAGTTGCTGCACATCATCGAACCGATTGCCGGCGCAGTCTCGATTGTGAGTTATGAAGCGGTTTCGGACCGCAAGGGCAAGGTGCAGAGCTACAAAGTCCTGGCCGAGCGGGAGTAGACGTGGTTGCAAGAAAGCAGGAAGGTCGAATGAAGCGTCTCTCGCTGCTGTTGCTGCTCGCCATTGCGACATATTCGGGTGGCGCGTGGGCGCAATCCGCTAACGCAGCCGATCCCGGCGCTCTGGATGCCGTATTGAAAAAAATGGATGCGGTGGCCGCGAACTTCACCACGGCGCAGGCGAATTTCGAGTGGGAAATGTACCAGAAGGTGATTGACGAAGTCATCGGCGTTGACAAAGGCGTGATCTATTACCGCAAATCAAGCAAGCAAGTGGAAATGATGGCCGAGGTGAAGGAGACGGGCGCTAGTGCGTCGTCCATGAAACCGGAACCAAAGTTTGTGCTGCTAAGCGGCGGGAAGATTCGCTTATACCAGCCCAAGCTGGACCAAGTCACGGAATACGATCTGGGAAAAAATCAGTCGGACTTTGAGAGCTACATCGTGCTGGGGTTCGGAGCGAGCGGCCAGGATCTGAAGAAAAATTTTGATGTGACGTACATGGGGCCGGAGACGATCGACGGGGTGAAAACGGCGAAGCTGCAACTGATTCCGAAGTCTGAGAACGTGAAAAAGACCTACAGCCAGATTTTGCTTTGGATCGACCTCGATCGCGGAGTTTCAGTGCAGCAGCAACTCTTTCAGCCGCAGGGTGATTACCGGCTGGCGAAGTATTCGCAGATCAAGCTGCACGAGAAGATCGGGGACGACGTGTTCAAGCTGAAGACCACCAGCAAGACACAGACCGTGACGCCGCGAGGCTAAGTGGTTGAATGTAAAGAACGAGAACGGTGGAATAAAATAGCTCGGAGATTTAAGACACAGACGCTATACTGACCAAACCTTCAGTTGGGTTCCTCATGGCCAAAGTTTTTACGATTACAGTCCCTCCTAAGCTGGGCAATAAACGCCGCGAACGCACTTCGGATCCCCGCTACGTAGACGGGCAAAAACTGCTCGTCGACGCGATGAAATACCTGGCGCAAGACGATCCCATCCGCCATCGTTCGGCGATCCAGTTGATCTCGGAACACGTGAGAACGAGATTCCGGATGAGCGACTCACCGCTGGCGTAGCACGCGCCACGCTGGAACGGGACCCTCACGTCACGCCAATACATCCGCAAAGAGAACTGGGGCGGATCGCTCCGCCCCCTGATATGAAACTCCAGCCGAGGCTAGAACGAATATCGCGCCGTGATCTGCATCACGCGCGGTGCGCCTTGGATATTAGTGAAGTTGGCGAAGTTGCTGGGCGGTTGATTCAAATTCGGATCCAGCGGAATGCCGAACCCACTGCGGCTGGGATCAAATGCGCCCATCTTCTGCGTATTGGTTACGTTGAACACCTCCCACCGGAACTGCAGTTGCTGACTCTCAGGAATCCTAGCTGAGAGCCCGTTGAGGTGGAACGTCTTTCCAATCCCCAGGTCCACAACAATGTATCCCGGAACACGGAACACGTTGCGCTCGCCTGTTTCTCCTGGGTATGGGTTCCGGAAGTGTTGGAACGCGTACACCGTATTGCAGCCGAATAACTTCGGCGTCCCCATAGTAGGTTTCGTTGGGCACGTATTGAAGTTCGCCGTCCTAACCGCGTTGCTCTGAACCTCCCAGTTCGTGGCCCATCGTGCGTCGTCAAATACGCCAGTGGTCCCGTTGTAGAACCCGACCGGCATGCCGGTGTTGAATCGGAAAATGCCTGTCAGTTGCCACCCACCAATGATGCCATTTGTTATTTTGTTGGTGTTTGCCAGTAAACTCTTTCCCTGCCCAAACGGAAGCTGCCAAACCGTATTGGCGTTGATCTGATGACGCGAGTCGAAGTCCGAGTTGGAGTACATGTCGTGCTGGCGGAATGGATTGAGAATGAAAGATTCCCCGTTATATCCGCCACCGCTCTGCAACCCCGAGGAGTCGTCCAAAGAATGTGACCACGTGTAATTGAAATCCGCGGTCAGACTGGTGGTGCGTATCTTGTAGGAAGCTGCGAGGGCGTGATAATTCGAGTTGCCGATGCTACCCCATGCGCTTAGAGCTCCGTATTGGGGCTGATAGAACGCATTGGGTCCAAGGGTCGAGAGACCGTCAATGTACGCCTGCGTCGTCGTATAATCACCCCCGACATCGTTAATCAACTGGTAAATGGCTTGAGTAGAGGTCAGCGATGCATCGTATCCAAGAGGACCCGCTGCTCCGGGGAATAGGTTCTCAAAATAAGGGATAGCCGCGACCGCACTGGTCCCAATCCCTTGAGCTCTCTCTTTCGCCAGCGTGGTCCCGGCCGTATACCAATCCATTTTGGATTTGGGATCGACTAAATCGATCGGCTGCATGATATCGCGCTGCGCGAGCAAATGCCGCCCCGCGCGACCCAGATAGCTGATTTGCAGCATCGTATTGTGGGCTAACTGGCGTTCAAAGGTTCCGCTCCACGTGTAGCTCTTGGGCGTTATGAGATTTTGGTCCAGCGAAGACTCGATTCGAAGTGAGTTGTCGGGTGGCTGCTGCTGTGGGAAGGAGATTGACTGCACGACCGCTGGGGCCGGCATCACACCACGAATCGGTTGATCGATGCCCGTGAACAGCGGCCCAAGGTTCACGCCTCCTGAACAACTTCCGGACGCTCCAAAGTAAGCCGAACCCGGGTCCTGATATGGCGAACAACCTACATCGAAGGTATTCGGACCTGTCGTAAACGACGATCCGAAGCCCAGTGTGTTGCGCACGTCGAAGAAGGTTGCCAGCGCCTGGCCGAAATAGTCGCCGTTCATCGCGAAGCCCCCGCGAAGAACAGACTGTGCCTTGACTACCGAAGACACGCGACAAAAAGCCGGAACCGAAATCCGGTGACCAAGATGCGCCAATGCGCGGTTGGAAGTTGGTTCTGTCCCAGTTGTACATGGGCGAGGCATGGTTCGCCGGCCCAGATAAGTTGACATTGATCAAGCTGGCGTAATCGATTCCTTGCTTCGCATTGTCCGCGCGCAACTGCAGGTACTTCCCTAGCGGAACGTCTGGCTTTGTCTCGAACCCTGTGACTTCATAAATCGGACGCGCCAGACCATATCGGAGTCCCATGTTGATGGTCAGGTTCCGTTTTGCTTTCCAGGTGTCCTGGACGTAGCCTTCATAGTTTTGCCCGGCGAAGTTACGAATTGTCGGCGTCCCCGGGGGCGTCAACTGCAGATTGTGGCCGTAGGTGTAATCAGCCGTGTATTGCGTAAAGCGCCCAATGAGCGCCGTCATGGCATTCTCGGCGCTCGACCCGTCGCCGCCGAACATTGGAATCCCGTCCTGCGCCAAGACGTAATTGCTCAACGGCCCACGCAGCAGGTTGGTGAGGTAATACGAGGGATTGGTAATCGCCTGGTCGTAGGCATTGGAATAACTGGTGCGGATGTTGTTGCTCTTCGTCACGTTCGCACCGAACTGAATCGTGTGATTGCCCTTGACCCAACTCAAATCATCCACCCAGTTATTTACCGGAGTCACCCGCGACAAAGAAAACTGCTCATTCGTTGGGTAGTAGACGAAGCGGAAGTCGATATCATTATGGAAGAGATCGCCGCCCTTGGTAAACGACTGGCGGGTGTAGCCATAAGTGAGCTTATTGACCAGATTGTTGTGAATGGTCCAGGTATGGCCGATGGCAAAGCCCCAAGGGTGATCCCACTCGTCTGGGGCTGGCGTATCCGGATACGCAGGAACTCCACCCCATTTGTCGTAGATCACATTGGCACGAGCGAACAGGGTCTGATGACTGGTGAGATTGAAATCCATCCTGGCCGAATGCGAATGCAGACGAACCGGGGTGCTGGCGTTGAATCGGAATCCTCCCACGTTCATCCCATCGCCAATGGTGTTATCGTTCGCGGTGTACTTTGCCGCTGCCCCAGCCAATGTTTGCAAAGCGGCCTGATTCAAGCCCTGAATGTCGGGGAAAATCTGAGCGAAATCCGATGGACCGAGCGTTACCAGCTTACCGGGGTTGCTGCAGTCATAATTGCCCGCGGTACCTGAGCACAGGTGAAAATTGAGTTGGCCCTGACCCATGCTCGGCAGGGGAACCGGCGACTGGTTTGCCGCCAGCACAGGGGTTTGACTGGCGTCGGTGCGCCCTTCATAGCTGTAGAAGAAGAACACCTTGTTCTTGATGACCGGGCCACCCACCGCGCCCCCAAAAGTGTTGCGGATCAATGTGGGGCGAGGGACGCCGGCATGGTTGTTGAACCAGTCATTTGCGGTGAAGATCGTATTGCGGTTGGATTCGAAGGCCGCACCATGCCATGCGTTCGAACCCGACTTGGTGACCAACGCGATCTGCGCACCGGAGGACCTTCCGCCGCCCGCCCCGGAGTTGAGCGTTGCGACACGGAATTCTTCAATGGCTTCTGAGTTCAACCGGAGGACAGGGCCTTTCTCGGCATTTGGGACTGTGATGTCGGTCTGGGCGGGACCAATCGCATTACTGTAGGCTTCGTTGATGTCTACGCCATCAAGCGTGACATTCGACTGGTCGGCGCGCCCCCCGGCGACATAGCCATCTTTCGTTACGCCCGGCTGCAGAGTCAGCAACGAGAGCACATTGCGGGCTTCCAGCGGAAGTTGCGTAATCTGCTGCGAAATGAAATTGTTGCCCAGACTGGCGTCCTGGGTATCGACCATCACCTGGGTGGATTCGGCATTGACGGTAACTTCCTCGCTCACAGCGCCTACCTGCATTGTGACTTCGAGCGTGTTCGCTTTCGCAATCAACACGTGAATGCTCTGCAACGATCTGTTTGCGGAAGCCGGTGGCCTGCACTTCCAGCTTGTAATCTCCGGGGGTGAGTAGATCGAATGAATAGCGGCCTTCCGGGCCCGTTTTTTGGGAGCGAGAAGTCGAGGTCGCGGCATTCGTAAGAACGACCGTGGCATTGGCAATGACGCTGCCCTGCGGGTCTTTGACAACGCCGCTAAGGGACGTATTGCTTGTCTGTGCAAAGCCAAAAGTGCCTAGCAGAAATAGCAGGCAGCTCACCTGTATTAATGCACGAGAGAAAGAGAAACGGTCGAAGTGACCCGAGCTCGAATTCATACTTCACCCTCCGTCGCCGCAACGGGGCGCCCTAATGTAGACATGATTTGACCCGAGTATTGGAACGAGACCTAGCCCACGGGAATCTGATGGAGCGCTATTGTGCAGCTTCGAGACCACATTGTTCAAGAAGAATCTGAAGGGGTTAGCTGGTTTGAAACTTTTGAATACAAAGCGGTTTCTAAAATTGGGAAGTTATTCACCCGCGAACGCATTCTTGCGACACAAGGAAAGGGACGGCTCGCCAGACTGTTACGAAACACTAGGCACCCGACACAAACAGTGGCAAGATGCCCTCACGCGAGTGAGGGCATCTTTATATGGGCTTCATTCAAGGCGAAGGTCGGACACAGGGAACGCTGTTTCCGGTGATCCTCGACGAACTAGTTCCGCAAGACCACGTTTGCCGGGTGATTGATGCTTTCGTGGATCGTCTGGACATGGCGGGGTTGGGGTTCGAACGCGCAGATCCCGCCGATACGGGACGGCCTGGGTACGATCCGCGGGATCTGCTCAAACTCTATCTCTATGGTTATTTGCAGCAGGTCCGCTCGTCGCGGCGGTTAGAGAATGAATGTCGACGCAACGTGGAAGTGATGTGGCTGCTGCACCGCCTGGTCCCGGATCATAAAAGCATCGCAGAGTTTCGGCGCATGCACAGTGAGGCAGTCACGCAAGTGGGAGCGGAATTGATTCGCTTTGCGCGTTCCCTGGGGCTGATACGCGGAGAGTGGGTAGCCGTCGATGGCTCGAAGTTTCGGGCGGTCAGCAGCGTAGGCAGCGTGCGAGAGCGAGAAGCAGTAAAGCGCTACCTGGAGTCTCTAGAATCGGCCGATCAAGAAGAGGAACTGGTGGTCGAGCCGAGCAAGATTGCTGAAGCCCTGAAGAAACTGCAGGAGCACAAAGAACCGGAAGTCCACTTCATGCGCAGTACCACGGGTGCCAAAGTGCCCGCCTACAATGTGCAGGCTGCCGTCGACAGTGAGCACGCGTTGATCGTAGTCCAACAGGTCACGACTGAAGCCACGGACAATCGTTCCCTGTTGCCCATGGCCGAAGCGGCACAGGCTGCGGTGAGTGCTCCGGGGCAAGAGTTGCACGTAGTAGCCGATGCAGGCTATTCCAACGGAGAGCAGGCGGAAGCTTGCGAAGCCAAAGGCATCCTTCCGCACGTACCTGCCAATCGCGGCGTGAACAATCACGGCGACGGAAAGCTGTTTGACCGCAGCGCCTTCGTCTATCAGCCCGAGCTAGACACGTTTCTCTGTCCTGCCGAACAGACGCTCAAACGCGAGCAGATCTCACGGAAAGACCGCTCCGTGTATTACGCAGGCCGACCCGAGATCTGTGGAACTTGTCCTCTGAAGTCGCGGTGCACGCTGGGAGCACAGCGCATGGTGTCCCGCCACTGGCACGACGAGGCGTTGCAGCGCATGCAGCAACGGGCTACGCCGGAGGCCATGCGACTTCGCCGGTCAACTGTGGAACATCCGTTCGCAACTTTGAAATACCACATCTTCGGTCATCCCCGTTTTCTTCTGCGCGGCCGTCAAGGAGCACAAGCGGAGATGAGCTTGGCGGTGATCGTCTTCAACTTGAAACGTATGATGAACATTCTTGGTCGACCCCAGTTGACCGCCGCCCTGGCCCTAGCCTGAACTGATTCCCGATCCCCCCTTTTCACCCCAAACCCCATTCTCCGTCCAGAACACAAAAGCGATGTTCCGGTACTCGGAACATCGCTCTTGCTTTCGATTCACAAGTTCGTTTCGTAACAGTCTGTCGCGCCGTCCCTTGTTTCTTGCAATCGGCTGCGCTAGAACAGCAACCGTAACGCAAACTGCATCACGCGCGGGTTCGTCAGTTCGGCGTTCAGCTTTCCGAAGCTGGTGATGTCCACCAGATCCTCATTAGGCAGAGAGCCGGCGGCATCAAAACGCACGGAGTTGGTTACGTTAAATACTTCCCAAGAGAATTTCAGAGCCTTGTCCTCTTTGAAGTTCCAAGACTTCGCAAGGCCACCATCGATGCCGAAATAGCCAGGACCGCGGAAGTTGTTCCGCTGGCCAGCTTCACCGGCATAGGTGGCACGGAAGTTCGTATTGAACCCATCACCCGGGAAGCAGGTGCAGGTTAAACCGATGGCGTTCTTGAAGACGTTGGGATCTCCGTCCTGGTCCCTGAACACTCCGGTCTTCGGCTTGGCGCCCTGAACGAATGACGTACCTTCGAGTTCAAAGTCAGTAGCCCAGCCATTGCCAGCCAGAACTGAGAACGGGAAGCCGCTGGTCCAGCGGAACAAGCCACTCAGAGTCCAGTCGCCGAATATGGCATTCGCGATCTTGTTCGAGCCGCTTCCCCAGTGACGTCCATGCCCAAACGGCATATCCCAGATGAAGTTCGCGTTGAATTGGTGCGGCGTGTCAAAATCAGACACCGCACGCCAGAGATTCGGCGAGAATGTGTTTATAACCTGACTGTTGTAAGCGGCTGCACCGGTCGATTCGAATCCATTGACGCGTTCCGCATTGGAGCCTACGTCTATCGATTTGGAGTATGTGTAATTGAAGTCAAACTGCAGGCCAGCAGACATGGCATGACGTAGGGTTAACTGCAGGCCGTTGTAGCTGCTGTTGCCGCGAGTCTGCCAGCCATAGAGTGACGAGAACTGTGGCTGGTAATACTGGAACGGCTGATCACCATTAGCTCCAGCGCAAGCGGGGAAGCAGAACGCATCCAGGATTTCCAGCGAAAGCGTTTCGTTCCCAGCGTAGCAGTTGTACATGTCATAAATATTCTGCGTAGCAGTAGTGCTCGGGCCCGGATCCGTGCCGCCGGAGCAAGGGCTAGTGTTACCGGTGATTGGATCGGTGGTGGAACCGGAAAACAAGTTGGCTCCGGCTGCAGCCGGGAATAAATTTTCCCAATAAGGGATCGGCTGAACAGCGCTAGCAGGCGTCCCCGCATAGGCGAGTTTGTCTAATTGTTGTGCCGCCGCGAAGTAATCGGTCTTGCTTTTCGGATCGACTAAGTCCAGCGGCATACCCAAGTCGACTTCCTGCAAAAGATGACGCGCGAATCGTCCGGTGTAGGTTGCTTCCACAACGAAGTTATGGCCGAGATCGCGAGTCAGCGAGAAATCAACTACGTGCGAGTAGGGGGTCTTAAGATTGTCATCGATGCCCCACGCTATGGCCAATCCATACGTATTGGGATCGATCGATGGGGTATACGGAAACCCGTGGGGGCTCGGCACGCCGGGGCTCGGTGGAAGATTGGCGGCACCGAGCAGGCCGGTAAATCGTGGCGAAGTGTCCACTGTATTCACGCCGGCCGGGTTGCTGATGGTCGTAGTCAGACCCCACGATCCTTGACGATCAAAGGTATTGACGGCGCCCTCACCGAAGTGGTCGTAGTAGAGTCCGTATCCAGCGCGGATCGAAGTCTTGCCAGCGTCGCCAAATAGAGTATGCAAAAAGCCGCTCGCCGCATGGGGCGAGTAGGCAATAGCGAATCGTGGCGCGATGTTGTTGTAATTCCAAGCCCAGTAGGGCTTTTTACCGTTCGCCTGACCTGAAAGATCAAAGCTCAGCAGCGGCTGGTCCACCGTGCCCTGATACATGCTTTTCCATCTATTGGTAAACCACTGGTGCATGTTGACGGTTGGGGATACCTGCTCTCCGTTTGCTTCATACGGAGGCTGGAGAAGCGAATAACGCAATCCGGCCGTGACCGTGAGGTTTGGCGTGACATTCCATTTGTCTTGAATGTACATCTCGCCTTCGAAGTTGTGGAAGTGGCGCTGGACCAGATCGCCGCTCGGAATCACATTGGCATTCTTATCCTGGTTCGTCGTCGAATAAATCTGGCTCATAATGCCCATCTGTTGCATCGCGGCGAACGAATAGGAGGTCCCGAAGGAACCGTCGACTCCTGGATACCCCAATGAAGAACCAATTGTGTTACTGGGATCCAGACTGGTTCCCTCACCCGCGATGAACGAAGGATTCATCCAGTAGAGGTTTTCGTATCCTTCCGAAAGGTTCTGGGCGTTGGATCGGCGATTGTTATGAATCAGACGCCAGTTCGTCCCGAACTGAAGTGTGTGGCGGCCCTTGGTCCAGGAGACGTCGTCGATGAAATTATGCACAGGGACATTGGTCAAGATCGTCGGGGTAAGTCCGACGACGTCGTCCAATCCGCGCAGGCGATTGAAAGGTTGACTGTTCAACCCCGAATCCCCTATCCCTTGGCGAATGAAGGCATAACGCAAGTTGTTGATGAGTGTGTTGCTCAGCAAGGCCGTGTAGCCCGCGGCAATGCCTTTAGTGTTGTTGGTTCGGAAGTGATTGGCCGGCAAACCGGGGAACTGAGGCGGTTGCGATTCGTGATCATTCTGGAGGTTCCCGCGCACGAACAACGCATGCGCCCCGTTCGCAGTAATTTTATAGTCCAGCTTCAGAATGTAAGTGTCGTGCTTGACGGGATCATTCCCGGCAAAGGTGAAACTGCCGGAGTTCAGGCCGTCGCCGCCGCCGCTCGTGCCGTTTGGTAACGGCAGAGTCGGAGCCGACCACATGTTCAGGATGTTCGGGTTCGGACCGGGGCCCCAAGGGCAAGTTCCGACGTCCGCACATCCGGGTTCTCCGGGCTGAGTCTGGTCCAGTGCAGTGACGCCGGCTGGCGAAAGAGTGGCTACCAGCAAAGGAGCATACGTTGCACTGCTTGCGACGGAAAAATTCGCGGTGGTGTTCCCGGCGACGCAGTTCGTGTCGGGGTTCTGAACCGTCTGGTCCGGATTGCAGAGATACTTCAACTGCCCGGCGCGCATACTGGCGCTGGGTACGATGCGGCTGACCTGCTCTTGATCAGCAGTTCTCTGGCCTTCATAGGCACCGAAGAAGAACAGGCGATCCTTCTTGATCGGTCCGCCGATGCTTCCACCAAAGGTGTTGCGCAGAATATGCTGAGGCACATTGGGAAGGTTACTTTTCAACTCAGCCTGTTTGTTAAACCAGTCGTTGGCCACACCGATCGTGGGCCGGTGGTATTCGTACACCGAACCGTGGATGTGGTTTGTTCCGCTCTTGGTGACCAAGTTGACTTGCGCTCCAGAGGAGCGGCCCGCCGATGCGTCATAGTTGCTGGTAGTGACGCGGAATTCCTGCAAGGAATCGAGGGTCGCACGCATCGCACCTTCAAATGCGTAGCCATGGAGCTGATCGTTGTTATCAAGGCCGTCGAGAGTAACGTTGGTCTGGTCACTTCGAGCTCCATTGACGGCGCCGCCACGGCTGTCACTATCCTGCTGCTGGTCGGTCATTTTGCCAACGTACACAACACCGGGCTGCAGACTCAGAATGGAGACAGGGTCTCGTCCTTCCGAGGGCAGATCGGTTAATTGGCGACCGTTGAAGTTATTGCCCAGAGTGGCGTCCGTCGTATTGACCATCGGCGCTTCGCCGCTTACATCGACGATTTCGGAGGTGCCTTGGACCTGTAAAGGTATGTTCACAGTGGCCGGGCTGCTCACTTGCAACACGACATTGTCACGCTTGACAGTCGCGAATCCGCCCGAAGTCACGGTCAACCCATAAGTGGCCGGGGGAACCTCCAGAAACTGATAAATCCCCTGGTCATCGCTTTTCGTCGTGCGTGAAAAACCAGTGGCCGCGTTATTGATTGTGACCGTGGCGCCAGAAACTACAGCGCCTTTGGCATCGGTGATGGTGCCGCGCAAAGACGTGGTCGCGGACTGCGCGAAACCGAAGGTTCCGAGGGTGAGTAGACCAGCGAGAATGACTGCAATGCTGCGCAATCGAGAACGCATAGGAAGCTCCCTTGCCGCAAAGGGGTTCGTTTTCCCCAAGTGTGTTTTGCCCCGGTACTGCAACCACACAATTCCCAAGGGGTCTGATGGGGCGCTATTGTGCAACTTCGAGACCACAATGTTCAAGCGGAATCTGCAGGGGTTAGCCGCTTTTAAAACGTTTAACTACGCAACAACACAGGGTCGTCTTCCAAAATCGGAAATTTATTCACCGCGATGGAAGAGGCTGGAGGCCAACAATAACACTGCGGGATAACATTCGAGCGTGTAGCGGGGCTCGGGATTTTCCAGGCTGCCGAGAAATGCGGAGCGCAACAACACAAAAAAAACGAATAGGCCGACGCCAAAGATTGCGTGGCTGCGCGTCGCAGCCTGCGAGAGACATAACTACATACAAAAGATTGATCGCGCCAAACGCCAGGCTGACTGTGAGCCAGCGGCGGTCGTCATTGAACTCCCACCAGCGCGGGTCTGAGGGAAACAGTTCGGTACGCGGGCGCAGCCACATGTCCGCGATGCGCAATGCGGGCAGCCAGATGTAATACCGCAGCGGTGCTGCCCGAATCCGCTGGGCGGCGAGGGCGGCGAAACGGGCGTCCAGTTCCGGGCTCATATCGTGATCTTCGTTGTATTGCGCAAAAAGCTGAGAGGTCTCTGAGCGCTGCTTCTGCAGAATCGAAGGCGCGATTGGGCAGGCGGGAGAAATCGATGTCCGATCCGGGAACCGGCCAGTAAATCTCCTGCACGGAAACGTAGTCTGCGATCCAGGTTTTCACCCAACGATTGAAGCCGGGCATGACGAACTCGTCGGAGTCGGTGGCATAACGCGGAGCCAGGGGCTGAAAGCGGTGGAGCGTGTGAAGGTTGCGCAACGTCCAGGGGATCAGCGGGGCGAGGGCGGCAACTGCGACCAGGATTCCTGCACAGCATCAATTCCCGGGGTGCGAGACGCGGCACAGAATCCGCGGCAGAGAGATTTCCTTTCCAACTCTTCAGCAGCAGCCAGAACAGATATCCGCCGATGGCGGCCAGCAGAATTCCTCCATCAGGCCGAAGCAGGATGGCGGCTGCGATCGACAGACCACATCCGATCCAATTCAGACGGCGCGGTCTCGAGACTTCACCGATACCTAGCCCACGCAGTGCGAAGTGGAGTGCGAGGGTGGTGAAAAAGATCTCCAGAGTTTCGGTCAGCGCGGCCGCCGCATAGTTGGCCAGAAAGGGACACAAGCCTGCGAGCAGAAAGGCGGCCTGGGCTGCGCGCGCGGAGAACAATCGGCGCGCCATGTCAGCGATCAGAAAGCACGTGCCGAGGTCGAAAAGCACCTGGATCAGCAAAACGGCTTTGAAATTATCCAGCCCGAAGACCGCAAAGATTGCCGCGAGAAAGGCAGGGTATCCAGGCAGGCGTGAAAGAGTCGGCACAATCTGGCCGGAGTTGGTGATGCCATAAATCCCGTGCTGCAACCAGTTTTTGGCGATGTCGGCGTAGAGGCGGGAATCGTCCACCACAGCGGGAAAGCGCCACACGAGGAAAAGACGCAAGGCCAGAGCGGCCCCAGTGGCCAGGAGAAAAAATCGCGCTTTGCTGCGCAGCAGTTCCCGCACGCTGCGAATCATAGCGCGTTTGAAGAAATCCCAGAGTAGCGAATTAGCATCGTACTTAGAAGAAACTTACCCTGCCACTCCGCAAATTGACCGTGTGCTGTCAACAGCATACGATGAATATTGTCCCCCATGGCTGAGCCAGTTTTTTATGACCCAAGGCGCGCGCGCTGGAAGCGGCTGCGGCGCGCTTTCGACATCACCGCGGTCGTGGTTTCGGCGCTGATCATTTTTTTCGTTTTCACGGCTCTTCGGGATGAGCCCCTGCCGGAATTGCTGTTTTCCCCGCAAAAAAGAGCTTTCAAGGCCCTGAAGGAGAGCGAGCGGGCCAAGGCTCACGAACGTACGCGGAAGGCTGCCGCGCGTTCCCGCCGCAAATCAAAGCTGGCAGCCTCGCAGGTGACGCTCAATCAATCCGAAGGAATTCGCGCCGGCTTCTATGTGCCCTGGGATGCGGCCAGTTTTTCCTCCTTGCGCTCGTTCGCCCACCAGATGGATATGCTTTATCCCGACTGGCTGCACGTGCTCACTCCCGATGGGCGTCTGCAGGGCGTGGAAGACCAGACCAACAAGTACTTCGACGTGATCCAGGGGAAAAATGTTTTGCCGGTAGATGACCGGGTCATGCCGTTTCTGAAGAATGAAAATCCGGCCATGGAAGTTTTTCCCATGGTCAACAACAACGACGGCACGGATTGGGTCGACATTTCGGGCTTTCTGAACGATGCGGATGCGCGAGCGCTCTTCCGGCGTGAAGCCGGACAGTTCCTGTCTTCCGGCCGCTATCGCGGGCTGATGATCGACTTCGAAGCCTTTCCCGCCAAGGGGCAGCCCGGCTACGTCGCTCTGCTGCGGGAACTCTCGGAGGACCTGCATGCGCGGGGCATGAAGCTGTACGTGGCGGTGCAGCCGCATAACGAGGAGTTCAACTATCCTGCGATTGCAGCTGCCGTAGACGGAGTTGTGCTCATGGATTATGACGAGCACTATCCGGGGGGCAAGTCGGGCCCCGTCGCGTCGCAGGACTGGTTTTTGGACAATCTGAAATATGCACGCACGGTCATTCCGCAGAACAAGATCATTTGCGCGATCGCCAACTATGGCTATGACTGGGTGCTGAAACCGAAAGATGGGAAGCTTCCGCCCGGCGAGCATGACGCAGGCGTCAGCGTGCAGGAGGCGTGGCTTGCGGCCCGAGACTCTGATGAGGACGTCAATTTCGATGACGATGCGATGAATCCTCATTTCAGCTATCTCGATGAACGCAACCTGCGGCACGATATCTGGTTTGTCGATGCGGTCACGGCGCTCAATCACATGCGCGTTGCCCAGAGCCTGGGGATCCAGACGTTCGCTCTGTGGCGCCTGGGGAGCGAAGATCGCTCGTTGTGGCGCATCTGGGACATGCCGGGAGATCCCGGCGCGCCTGACAAACTGCGCGATGTGCCGCCGGGCGCCGACGTCGACATGGAGGGCCAGGGAGAAATTCTTCGCATCGAAGAGAAGCCGGCCCACGGCACGCGGGATCTCACCATCGATCCCGACAGCAAGCTGATCACGGACGAAGTTTTCCAGAACCTACCCGAACCTTACCGCGTGGGCCGTTACGGCTACAGTACGAATAAGGTGGCAATCACGTTTGATGATGGCCCTGATCCGCAGTGGACTCCGAAGATCCTTGACGTCCTGAAGCAGAAAAAAGCGACCGCAACATTCTTCCTGATTGGAATTCAGACGGATAAATTTTCCGGGCTGGCGAAGCGGATTTATGCGGAAGGACACACGATTGGGAATCACACGTTCACTCACCCGGACGTGAGCGGCATCTCCACCGGTTACATGAAGGTGGAGTTGAACCTGACGGAGCGGCTCTTTGCCAGCATGATGGGGATTCGGGCCACGCTGATGCGGCCGCCGTATGCGATCGATGAAGAGCCGGACACGTCGGATCAAGTCCGGCCGCTCGAAATCCCGCAGGAGATGGGATACATCACGGTCGGGAATCGCATCGACCCCAATGACTGGAGTGACAATCCGCGCCGGTCGGCGGAACAGATCAGCTCTTACGTGCTGTCTCATTTGCCGCCGTGCAAACTGGAGAACCTGCGCTGCGGCAACATCATTCTGCTGCATGACGGCGGTGGGAACCGCGCGGAAACGGTACGTGCGCTGCCCATGATCATCGATGGCGTCCGGGCGAAAGGGTATGAGATCGCGCCGGTCTACGAATTGCTGGGGATGCAGAAGGCGAACGTCATGGCTCCGCTGCCACGCGCAGAATTGTGGGCAGCGCGACTGGATCGCTTTGGCTTCTGGATGTTCGACGCGGTCATTATCGCGATCACCTGGATTTTCCTGATCGGCGACTTGCTGATGACTGGACGGCTGATCTTCATTGGGGCGGCGGCGATTTATGATCGACTGCACGAGAAGATCTTCGGTAAGCCGGCAGAAGTTGCGTCTTATAAACCCAAGGTGGCGGTGCTGATTCCGGCCTACAACGAAGAGAAAGTCATTGAGCGGACGGTGCGGGCAGCTCTGAATTCGAATTATCCAAATCTGCGCGTCATCGTCATTGATGACGGGTCCAAGGACCGCACGCTCGAAGTAGCCCGCAACGCGTTCCGTGCAGAAACCGCGTCGGGCAAGGTTCTTATCCTCGGGAAGAAGAACTCAGGAAAGGCTGAGGCGCTCAACTACGGAATCGAGCACATCGGCGATGCCGAGCTTTTCGTGGGAATTGACGCCGACACCATCATCGCTCCGGACGCGATCGCGCGACTGGTGCCGCACTTCATCAATCCCAAAGTCGGAGCGATTGCGGGCAATGCGAAGGTCGGGAACCGCGTGAATCTATGGACGCGGTGGCAGGCATTGGAATACATCACCAGCCAGAACTTCGAACGGCGCGCGCTCGATGTGTTGGGTGCGGTCAGCGTGGTGCCGGGAGCGATCGGCTGCTGGCGCGTGTCGGCGGTTCGCGAGGCCGGAGGCTACCACATTGATACTGTCGCCGAAGATGCTGATCTGACGATGGCCCTGCTGCGCCGCGGATATCGCGTGGAGTATGAAGATCTGGCACTGGCCTATACCGAAGCTCCCACCAACGCGAATGGCTTGATGCGGCAGCGTTTCCGCTGGTCTTTCGGCATTCTGCAGGCGGTCTACAAGCACCGGGGAGTGGTCGCGCGCAAGGGGGCGCTCGGTTGGGTGGCGTTGCCGAACATCGTGATCTTCCAGATCCTACTGCCGCTGGTTTCGCCGCTGATCGACATTATGTTCGCGGTCGGCACCATCTGGTATCTCATCCAGAAACATTTCCATCCTGACTCGACCGACCCGGCGAGCTTTCACAAGCTGGTGGCATTCTTTTTTGCGTTCCTGGTGATTGATTTCATCGCGTCGGCGATTGCGTTTGCGCTGGAGCGGCGACGCGACGACGACAAAGAAGACGTGCTACTGCTCAGCCAAGTCTGGCTGCAGCGCTTCGCTTATAGGCAGCTATTTTCGATTGTGCTGTTCAAGACCCTGAAACGCGCCCTCGAAGGACGCAGGTTTGCCTGGGACAAACTGGAGCGGACTGCCGCCGTAAACTACGTCCCGGCGGAGAACCACAATCACGTCAAAGTGCCATAAAGGTTCGTGTAGGGCGGACCCCTTCGTCCGCCCCGCGAGCGCAGCGAGCGTGTGCGCTGATGCTCTTATGGATGCTGCCAATTGCGCTTCGCGCAACCCCGGCGTCCGGGGCTACACAAACAATTAGCGGAACAGCAGCGGCGCGAACTCGGACAGATTCCTGCGCCACACCATCCACGTGTGCATTCCCGGAGTTTCGATATCGGTGTGCTGAATGCTTTTGGACTGCAGCCACTGGCGGAAGTTGCGGTTCATGGTGATCAGGCGGTCTTCGGTTCCGCAGGCGACCCACAGCAATCGGATCGGAGGACTTGCTTTGCCATCGAGCCCGGGGAAATCCTTGTCGAAGGGCTCGGGAAGACCTCCGGAACTGAAGGCTCCGATCCAGGCGAATTTGTCGAGGTTATTCAGTCCGGTGAGCAGCGATTCGGAGCCGCCCATCGAAAGTCCCGCAATCGCGTGCGAGTTGCGGTCTTTCGCGATGTGATACTCGCTTTCAACTTTCGGCATGACCTCGGTCAGCAGCGCTTCGCGGAACTTGGAAAAATTCTCATCGCGAATATCCTGCCGGTTCCAGACTCCCCAACCTGCCGTAATCATTTTCATGGTGCCGTAGCCGAGAGGCATCACTACGATCATGGGCTTGGCTTTACCCTGGGCAATCAGGTTGTCGAGAATCACATTGGCACGGCCGACGGCCGTCCAGCCGCTGGCATCGTCGCTGTAGCCGTGCAGCAGATACAGCACAGGGTAGGTGGTCTTCGATTTGGGATCGTAGTTCGGGGGCGTGTAGACGTAGTAATCGCGATCATCGTTGGCGACGGTGGAGCGATAGAAATGGTGATGAATTTCCCCATGCGGCACATTGTTCAATTCCCAAGGCAACGACGGCGGCCCGGGGACATGCACCGCGTTTTCCGTGCTCAAGAGATTTGGCTTGAGCAGGGGATTATAGGGATCGATATTTCGCTGGCCATCAACCAGGATCGCGTAGCCATAGTAGTCGGGTTGCAGCGGTGGCGTGGTCACGCTCCAGACCCCGGATTCGTCTTTTTGCATAGCGACCGGCTCCGTTCCCTCGCGTTCGAGCTTCACCTCCTGAGCATTGATGGCGCGAAAGCGGACGGTCACGCTGTTGTCGGAGTGAACTTCAGGGGTGGCCAACGGCGGTGGCGGAGTTGGCGGCGCCGGAGCTGCCTGCTTGGTTTCTTGCGCGAACAGTGCGCAAGAGCAAAGAGCGGAAAGAATCAGTGCGGAGGGAATATTCATCAGGCCGTCTCCTCGATTGGTAAACGGCACAATTGTACAAGCGTTGCGGGCCCCGGCGCAGGCATCGGGAGGAATCAAGGAACTGCGGGACTACTTTCCGGAAGCCACGTCAATGCGGGTTTCAGCGCGGTGCAGGGCGTCGAGAGCGCGATCCACGTCCACCGAGGTGTCGCCGCTGGTGAGCCGCTGTTCGGCGCGTTCTTTGGCTTTGCGTGCGCGTTCGACATTGATCTCTGAAGGACGTTCTGCCGTTTCCGCCAGGATGGTGACCTTGTTCGGAAGGACCTCCGCGAATCCCCAGGCGACCGCCAATTTCTGCTCCGTCGCATTCTCGCGGTAGGTAATTTCCCCCACGGAGAGCTCGGTGATCAATGGAGCATGGCCGGGCAGGACTCCGAGATAACCGTTCTTGCCGGGAATCTGGACTTCCTCAGCCGCCGTGTCGACGACCTTCTTCTCCGGCGTGACGATCTCGAGTTGGAAAGTATCGGGCATCAGTTGCCAGTACTCAGTTGCCAGTAGCCAGTAACTTGGTTCAGTCGAAAGCCAGATTTACTGGCAACTGCCCCTACGCTGCGGCTTTCATCTTCTCCGCGGCTTCCAGCACTTCCTCGATGGGACCCTTCATATAGAAGGCCTGCTCGGGGATGTCGTCGTACTTGCCTTCCACGATGGATTTGAAACCTTTCACCGTGTCGGCGATCTTGACGTAGCGTCCCTGTGCGCCGGTGAACTGCTCGGCGACGTGGAACGGTTGCGACAGGAAGCGTTGAATCTTTCTCGCGCGGGCAACGGTCAGCTTCTGATCTTCGCTGAGTTCGTCAATGCCCAGAATCGCAATGATGTCCTGCAGGTCTTTGTAAGTCTGCAGCGTCCTCTTCACCGACTGGGCCACGTCGTAGTGCTCCTGGCCGACGATGCGCGCGTCGAGAATGCGCGAGGTCGACGCCAGCGGATCGACTGCGGGATAAATTCCAATTTCGGTCAAAGCACGCGAAAGCACCGTCGTCGCATCCAGGTGCGCGAACGTGGTTGCTGGAGCGGGATCGGTCAAGTCGTCGGCGGGCACATAAATCGCCTGCACCGAGGTGACTGAACCTTTCTTCGTCGAGGTGATGCGCTCCTGCAGTTCGCCCATCTCGGTCGCCAGGTTCGGCTGATAGCCTACGGCGCTGGGCATGCGGCCCAGCAGCGCGGAAACTTCCGATCCAGCCTGGGTGAAGCGGAAGATGTTGTCGATGAACAGCAGCGTGTCGGCGCCCTCTGCATCGCGGAAGTATTCCGCGACCGTGAGTCCGGTCAACGCGACTCGGAGGCGCGCGCCTGGAGGCTCCGTCATCTGTCCATAGATCAGCGCGGCTTTCGATTCCGCCGGCTTGCCGGGCTTGATCACGCCCGATTCGCTCATTTCCAGCCACAGGTCGTTGCCTTCGCGCGTGCGCTCGCCCACGCCCGCGAACACGGAGTACCCGCCATGCTGCTTGGCGACGTTATTGATCAACTCCATGATGACGACGGTCTTGCCCACTCCAGCACCGCCGAACAATCCGATCTTGCCGCCCTTCAGGAAGGGCTGGATCAGATCGATGACTTTCACGCCGGTCTCGAACATCTCGGCGGTAGTGGCCTGCTCGTCGAAGGCGGGAGCCAGACGGTGAATGGGATTTCTTTCTTTGTATTCGATCGGCCCCAGTTGATCGACCGGTTCGCCGATGACGTTCATCACGCGCCCGAGCGTGCCGCGGCCCACGGGCACGGAAATCGGCCCGCCTTGGTCGATGGCTTTCATCCCCCGCACCATGCCTTCGGTAGCTTCCATCGCGATGCAGCGGACGCGGCCTTCTCCCAAGTGCTGCTGCACTTCGAGAATGACCTTGATGGGATTGGGGACGTTGAAGCCGTCGCTGACGACTTGGAGCGCCTCGTAAATTGGCGGAAGATGCCCCTCTTGAAACTGCACGTCGACTGCGGGGCCGGCGATTTGGATTACGTGTCCTAAGTTTTGGGCCATATTAGCTTCTAGCTACTAGCTGCTAGCTCCTAGCTTGTTCGTAGACGCGACATGATTTCGTTCCCGCCTACCAACTTCGAATATCAGAACTCTTTGGGCCACTGCTCTTGCTAGAAGCTGGTAGCTAGAAGCTAGCAGCTTCTTTACATCGCCGCGGCGCCGCTGACGATCTCGATAATTTCCTTCGTGATCTTCGCCTGCCGCACGCGGTTCATGGTGAGCGTCAGGGAATCGATCATGTCGTTGGCGTTGTTGGTGGCCGAATCCATCGCAGTCATACGAGCGGCGTGTTCGGCGGCTACGGACTCCAGCAGCGCGCGGAATATCTGAATGCTGACATACTTCGGCAGCAGCGAGCGGAACAGGTCCTCGGGCGCTTGCTCGTAAATGTAGTCCACCTGCGAGGTGCCGAACTGCGTTCCGGCTTCGCCCTGGCCTTCGGTGGCGTGCATTCCGACCCCGGCGCTCACCGCGGCTTCCTTGGCTTTCTTCTTCTCTTCTTCTGTCGGCTCTTCAGCAAGGCGCACCGCCTGCTCGCCAATCTGCTCGATGGGCAGAATCTGCTCGACAATCAACCGCTGCGCGATCACCGACTTGAACTCGTTGAACACGATGTACACGGCATCGATTTCTTCGCGCCCGTAACGGGCGATCACGTTTCGGGCCAGCGCGGAGGCCTGCCCAAATTCAACTTTGCCCAAAATGCCCACGTGCTCACCCGTGATCTGAAACTCTCCGACTCGTTCTCCCAATTCCGGCTCTGCTTCCATGGATTCCGCCAGATCGGCCAGACTCCGCGTCTGCACCTTGGCCGCGGGGTAACGGCGCCGCAGGAAATCGCGGCCCTTGCGTCCGACCGCCTCGATATCGATGTTCTTGCCGCGTTTTGAATCCAAGAACCGGGCAGCTGCTTTGGTGATATTCGCGTTGAAAGCGCCGGCCAATCCCTTGTCGCCGGTCACCACGACCAGGAGAATGTTTTTTTCGGGCCGTTGTGCCAGGAGTGGGTGCTTCGGCTCGCCCGTCTCGGGATCGTAGATTTCAGCCCGCGCCACCAGCGATTTCAAGACATTGGTCAACATCTGCGCATAAGGACGCGCGGCCAGTGCGCGCTCCTGTGCGCGTCGCAACTTTGCCGCGGAGACCATCTTCATGGCCTTGGTGATCTGCCGCGTGTTGATCACGCTGCGGATACGGCGCCGGATGTCGAGAATGTTTGCCATTGGAACCAGCTGTTAGCTACTAGCTGTTAGCTGCTACCTTGTTACTCTCAGCCCAGGCAATAGCGGGAGCTATAGACCGAAACAACTTTACTTCGCTACCACTTCCCTTTGCGCTACGAATTGCTGCTTCGCTTCTTTAATTACGCTCTGCATCTGCGCTTTCAGCTGATCGTCGAGAATCTTCTTTTCCATGATGGCGCGGAGAATGCCGGGATTCGTCGATTCTACGTACTTGTAAAGCTCGGCCTCGAAGTCGCGCACTTGATCCACGGGCATGTCGTCCAGGAATCCGCCGGTGCCGGCCATGATGATCAGAATCTGCTTGGAGAACGGCAGAGGTGAAAACTGCTTCTGCTTCAGCAATTCGACCAGGCGCTGTCCACGATTCAATTGAGCCTGCGTAGCTTTGTCGAGATCGCTGCCGAACTGCGCAAAGGCTGCCAGTTCGCGATACTGCGCGAGTTCCAGCTTCAGCGTGCCGGCGACCTGCCGCATAGCCTTGATCTGCGCGCTGCCGCCGACGCGGCTGACCGACAAACCGACGTTCACAGCCGGACGTACGCCCTGAGTTGAACAAGATCGGTTTCGAGATAGATCTGGCCGTCGGTAATCGAAATGACATTCGTCGGAATGTAAGCCGAGACGTCGCCGGCCTGCGTCTCGATGACGGGCAGCGCCGTCAGCGAGCCGCCGCCGTTCTTGTCGCTCAGCTTCGCGGCGCGCTCCAGCAGCCGCGAGTGGAGATAGAAAACGTCTCCGGGATACGCTTCGCGTCCCGGCGGACGGCGCAGCAGCAGCGAAATTTCGCGATACGACGCCGCGTGCTTCGAGAGATCGTCGTAGATCACCAGCGCGTGCGCTTGGTGTCGCGGAAGTATTCGCCCATGGCGCAGGCTGCATAGGGCGAGATGTACTGCATGGGCGCGGGCTCGGATGCCGAAGCCGCAACCACAATCGTGTACTCCATCGCGCCGGCGTCTTCGAGAACTTTGACTACCTGCGCGATCGACGAACGCTTCTGCCCGATCGCGTAGTAAATACAAATGAGGTCGTTGCCCTTGCTGTTGATGATGGTGTCGAGCGCAACGGCGGTCTTGCCGGTCTGGCGATCGCCAATGATCAGTTCGCGCTGGCCGCGGCCAATCGGAATCATGCTGTCGATGGCCTTGAGTCCGGTCGCCATCGGCTCGCGCACCGGCTGGCGGTCAATCACGCCCGGGAGCCAGACGCTCCAGGGCGATGAACTTATCGGTGGAGATGGGTCCTTTGTCGTCGATGGGCTGGCCGAGCGAGTTCACCACGCGCCCGATCATGCCGTCGCCCACGGGCACGCTCATGATGCGCCCGGTGCGCTTGACCTCGTCGCCTTCCTTGATCTCGGTGTACTCGCCGAGCAGCACCGCGCCGACCTGGTCTTCTTCCAGGTTCATGGCGATTCCGGCGACGCCGTGCGGGAACTGACGAACAGTTCGCCGGCCATGACCTTGTCGAGTCCATACACGCGGGCAATGCCGTCGCCCAGGGTGATGACGGTGCCGACCTCGTCCACGGAGATCTAGGATTCGTAGTTCTCGATCTGCTCGCGAATCAGTTTCGTAATTTCGTCTGCTTTGATTTGTGCCATAAATCAGCTCTTAGCCTTTAGCTGTTAGCTCTTAGCTTGTCATTACCATCGCTTGCGGATCTTCTCGCATTGCTCTGCCGCTACAGATTCCAGCTAAGAGCTCATAGCTAAGAGCTAATAGCTTCTTTAATTCTCTCCAACTGGCCTTTGACGGATCCGTCATAGATCGTGCTGCCGATGCGAACTACTGCGCCGCCGAGCAAAGAGGGGTCCAAGCCGTATTGCGCGCGGACTCTCTTTCCTGTCAATTTGGCGATCTCTACTTCCAACGTGTGCTTTTCGGCGTCACCCAGCTCACGGGCGCTGGAAATCTGCGCATCGGCCAATCCCATGCGGCGGTCCAATTCCTTTTCGAATTGCTCCACGATCCTCGGCAGGAAATTCAGCCGCCGGTGATCAATCAACACCGCGATCAGATTGCGCACTGGCCGGTCAATTCCGTCGCGCTGAACGATGGCGTCGAGCAGCTTCCGTTTCTGCTCGGCAGGAACCGCAGGATTTTCCCAGACCCGGCGCAGATCTGCGCTCTGCGCCAACAGCGCTGCAATCTGGCGCAGTCCGCCGACTGCACGCGCCGCATCTAGATGCGCACTGAAGACAACGTCCGCGAACGCTCGAGCATAGGTGCTGGAGACGGAAGCCATAGCTTAGTTTCCGTCCTTTCCCGATTTATCCGAAGTCGCCAGCTGGGCGGCGAAATCCCGCACCAGCGCCTGGTCGGTAGCGGCATCAACCCGAATCTGTTTCGCGGCAATGCCGACCGCCAACTCGGCCGCGTGGGCGGTCAATTGGCGGCGAGCAGCTTTGGCTGCCGCGGCGATCTCCTGTTCGGCGGAAGCGACAATTTTGCGCGCGTCCTCCTCGGCTGTCGCCTGAATGCGAGCTTCTTCGACCGCTCCTTCTTTTTCAGCCTGATCGCGCATCATCCCGATCTCGACATCCAGCTTCTGCAGGCGGGTCTCAATCTCCGCGAGCTTGCGTCGAGCCTCTTCGCTGGCCTTTTGGGCCTCCTGCATGGCCCTCTGAATCGCGGCCGTGCGGTCGCGAAACATTCCCGGCAGATACTTCCGTCCTGCCCACACGAACAGGGCTGCAATGACGGCAAAGTTAAGAATGAAGCACAGCCAGTAGGACTGCTGCAGGTTCAATCCCGTAATGCGGGAAACGAGCCGCACCGAGGCCGAATGCTTGAACTCCTCCATCTCATCTTTTTCTTCCCCGGCAGCTTCCCGACTCTCATGGGCGAGTTGGCGGCCCGGCGTTGCCGGAGTCAGGGAGTCGTCGCTGGCTTGCTTCAGGGATGCGGTGGAAACCTGGCGAGAGTGCGCCAGAAGCAGGCTGGCACAACCGAGCAGCAGAAACAGAGCGGCGAGACTTCGAATCCAGGTCTTGGGCAGGCCCCTCACTGCGCCACCCCCGCCGGCTGCAGAACGCGGCGCACGATTTCCTGGGCCAGTGCCGCCGCTTGACCTTGCAGACCCTGTTCGGCCGCGAGCCGGTCGTTCTCAATGTTCGCCTTGGCGGCTTGTACCTGCGCCTGCGCCTTACTGCGGGCCTCATTAACGGCATTGGCACGAGCCTGGATAGCGGCTTGCCTGCGAGCTTCCTGCGCGCGGAACACCGCCGCGCGCGCCTCGCGTAGCCTTTGCTCGTACTCGGAGGTGCGGGCATCGGCGACCGCAATGTCGGCCTTCGATTTCTCGATCGCGCCCTCGGTCTTGCTGCGCCGCTCAGCCAGCACCCGCTGCAAGGGCTGGTGCACGATGCCCTTATAAAGGACGTACAGCAACGCCACCAGAATCACGGTCGGAACGGCTCCGAGCAGTAATTCGCCTAGTTGTTGCAGCGTCTGATCCATGGGGTGCTGTTGTTTATAGACCGGAAAATGAGGGCTCTAGAAACTGTTAAGTCTAACGTCGGGAGAAGTTTAATGTCAACGCAAGAAGAGCGCGTGATCCTGCGTCATATAGGCAGCGTTTGGATCGGTCGTGCTCGATTTCCACAGGCGACTCTACGGCTCACCATCTTCAGAGCGTCGGTCATTAGACAGGGGATATTCGGCCAGCCTGGATCGGATGCGTTCGATGTGCTCTGTGATGGCGGCTCTGAGTTCAACAGCAATGCGCTGGAATTCTTCGCCCTCAGCTCGCAATAGCTCTTCGGACAGGGTACGGATGCGATCTTCCAAACGGTTCAGAGGTTGCACGGGCGTTCGCACTTTGTACTACTGCCTGTAGTGCCGTGCCATACAGAATAGTGTGTAGGACTTCCGACACATTCAGCGATGCGGGGCGCCCCTGGTGAACACCTGCACATTCCTCGGGGACGTCCCCGGACACCCGCAAAATCGCGGTCGTAAACGCCTCGAGCACAAGGGCTTAGAACCGCTGCAAACAATCGCGTAGCCATGGGACATTTCTGCATATAACACTTGACTTCGGGCGAGAGAGGATTAGCATAGAAACATCACCTCCGATCCAATTCAGGATCGAGTGGGCCGATAGCCAAGGAATGTCACCGCTTCTTGGTTGCCGGCCCATTTAATTTTTACGTCCAGTTTTCCTTCGCTTCGACCCACGATCCTGGCATTCCAGTGTTGCCATTCAGCCTAGGTCATCGTGTCAAGAAATCTGTCAATCGGGCACCATCACTAAGGCGAGCAGGCTCCCCAGCGGCACAGCGTTCTCTGTGGATCAAAGCGCAATCTGGCCGCACGACACTTTTGCTCCAGAAGCTGACAAAAAACGTTAAGCCTCGTCGTACAGAAATCAGCAAGCTCAATGTAAGCACCTCGCAATCAGCGACATGATCCCAACCTGCTCGCGGTGTGCTGTTTGCTGAGAAACACAACGCAGGCGCGAGTATTGCTGAATATTTGCGGAATCCTGCTGCAGGTACTTTAGTTATTTTCCCAACGGGCGTAAGCAGGGAGACAATGCACGGGTGCGAATGCTGATTGTGTCACGAAGTAAGTAACTTAGTTATAAGTTGATGTACGGAATTTTGGACGAATGATATGGCGCGACCTACTAAATATTTCAAACGAAGCTCTGCAGGACTTAGCTTGGTTGAGCTTATGGTTGTGATGGCGATCGGTACCGTCCTGTCTCTTCTGGCGGTACCGGTCTTCAACTCTGCGATGACCACCATGCGGCTGAATGCGGTGGCAAGCAACGTGACTGCGGCAATCGGAAAGACTCGATACCGGGCCATCATGAACAGCCAGCCCTATACGCTGACTTTGAGCACGCCAGCCAACACTTACGTCGTTAAGAATCTGCAAAGCAACGTCACGGACAATGCGGTTCTATTACCCAGCACATTAGTGGCAATCAACGGCGGTGGGAACGCGACTTATACCTTCACTTTCTGCCCTAATGGCACCGCGTATGGCGCAGGGGGAGCATGTCCGAGTGCGAATGTGACCCCGGTGTTATCGCTTACCTACAAGAGCCGGCAAACCGATATCAGTGTTTCGAGCGTGGGCAATGTCACAACAAATGCGATCCATTAACCCGAAAGCGCAGACCAGCGGATTCACTTTGGTCGAAGTCCTGGTATCGATGGCCATCATGACCGTCGGCCTGCTGGGAGTCGCTGCTCTGATCGGCAGCACCCTGGCGACCGGCACGCAGGCACGGTACATGAACATCGCCAACGTTCTTGCGTCCGAGAAGCTGGACAACTTGAACAAGTGGCCGTCGAATGATCCCAACGTTGCGGCGGGGGGAGCGCTTGCCGGCCCTGCCAATTGCGTCGCCGGTGACGCCTACTGCGACCAGGTCGTCGTCTCTGAACTAAGTGGCGCCAATTACGAGACGCAAACCCAGGTGGTGAATAACGTCGCCACCACCACCACGATTGTGCATACCAATTCCGGATGCGTGGACACTCCGGCCAACTGCGGTGTTCCCGCTCCCAACGGCAACGGAAACACGTTTACACGCCGATGGCTGATTACACAGGATCCCGTCATCACGAGCACTGGCGGCAACCCGAGCACGGTGACCGGAGCCAGGCGAATCACCGTTCTGGTTCCTCTCGCGCAAGCGGGCAAACTGCCCGTGAATATCCAAATGAGTATGGTGCGCCCATGAATACGACTGCGAAGCTGGTGACTCGCCAGCAGAATCTCTCCGGGGTGAACATCGGTCTGCGCAATGCCATGTCTCAGCTGGAAATGGATCTGTCCGGCGCAGGTCAGAATTTTCTATCGGGCGTGGTGAACGCCCAGCCGTTCGGCCTGGGAGTGATCATTCAGAACAACGTGCCCGGAGTCGCCCCGGCTTGCCTACCCAACCCGGCGACCTGGGCGTACCCGGTGCCGAGCAGTTGCTTCGACTCTTTCACTATTGTCAGCACGAAACCATGTGCGACGGCCGGCGGCACTACAGCGCCCGTGCTGGTCGTGAACGAGAATGCCAATGGCTCAGGCCTCGGTGGCGGTGTCGAACAGTTCGATCTTGTGGGCCGACGATCCCAACAATCCGGGCAACCTGGCGGCGTTTGCCAATGACACCACTTGTTTCAAGAGCGGAGATGAGCTTCTAGTCGTTTCGCTGGCGAGCAATCCGCAGCCGCAATGCATTCCGGGAAACGCCGCCAGCGCCTTCACCTATTGCATGAGCTTCGTCGTGCTCACCAAAGATGCCGGAGTTACGGGAAACGGAATTCAGTTGCAGCATAATCCCACCGGCGCAGCCACGGATCCACTAGGCCTATTCGCTACTACCGTCGAGGAAACAACTTCAACAAGGCGAACGGCCTCAATTATCCCTTCCCGAACGGCTCGTACATCATTGATCTCGGCACCGGCGGCAACGACATTACTTATGCGGTTCAGAACAGTCCGACGAATGCGAGCGATCCGCAACTGCTGCGGTGCCTGGGAGTCACGTGCACAGCGGCGAATTCAACGGTTCTCACTGATCAGGTTATCGGATTCAAGATAGGCGCCGCCCTATGGGACAACGCGGCTCAAGGGGCAACGGAGATCGCGAACTATTTCTACAACTCGGCGAACTATTGCAGTGACGCGGTGAACAATGCCGACTGCACCAAGGTTCCACCACCGGCAAATGATCCCAACGATTTCAACCTCATCCGCGCCATACGTATTTCCATGATTGGCCGGACGACGCCTCGCAGCGATATCAGCGTCTCGAATTTCCAGAACAGTTTCGATAATGGGCCCTATTGGGTTCAACAGGCATCGGTGGCGGTGGATCTTCGAAATATGAGCAGCGACGATTTAGGCGACGCGAACTGAGTGGAGAGCTGCACTTCTTTTTAGCTCAGGTCGGATTTTTCAGGAGGCTTTATGAGCAGTACAAGAATGTTCAATGCCCCCGGAGCAAGAGCTGGTTTTTCTGAAGACAGGGCACAGGATGGCGCTCGTGGCGCTGCCTTGTTGATTACGCTGATCCTGCTTGCGCTGTTGAGCGCGGCCAGTGTGGCCATGGTTCTGCTGGTTTCGTCCGACACCATGATCAACGGTTACTACCGCAACTATCGCGGGTCATTTTATGCGGCGGACTCAGGGGTCAACGTGGTTGTTCAGTCGATCGCGAACAGCGTTAAAGGGAACGCGAACAACGCCGCCAATCCACCGCTCCCACTCAACGGCGTACCCGCGGCGGTGACCGCTTCTTACGCGCCCTATCAGGCTAGCTATTACAGCATCGGCGATCCCGGCTCGTGGAAGGCGCAGTTCCAGCTGATCGCGAATCCTGATGGCAATCCGGTGCTCAGCGCCGCTTCGGGTTGCGTCTCCAGCCCCAATGCGAACGATGGCAACAGTCCCGGCAACGGCGACCTCGTATGGACCTGCACTTACCCTTACGAGGTCACAGTGAAAGGACAGTCCGCCGGAACGGAAGCGGAAGAGATCACCGAGAACGGCATTGTGCGCTACAGCAATATCACCGGAACCTTGGCAGCTGGCGGTCCGCCCAAATTTTCAAAGTGGGGAGCATTCATCACCAAGTTCGGTGACTGCCAGGGAGCCTTGGTCCCGGGCACGATGACCGGGCCCTTTTTCACAGATGGCCAATGGAACTTCGGCAACTACAGCAATCCTGGATACACCTTCACCGACACCGTGGGCCAGGCGGGAGCGAATGTTAGCTGGTGGACCAACCAGTGCACGGATTCGCCCACTGCTCCCAAGGGTTTCAAGGCCCCCACTTTTCAGAATGGCTTACAGCTGAGCCAGAATACGGTCACCCCGCCTTCGAATACTTACAACCAGGCGCAGGCTGTGTTGGATGGAAAAGGCACTCCGCCCTGCACCGTGACACCTTGCGCTCCCGATCCGCCGCCCAGCCAGAGCCAGATGAATACTGAACTCAAGACCGTGAAAGGCGTGGCCTATCCTGCCAGTGGAGCTGCACCCACCGGCGTTTTCATTCCTTACTACACGAATTCGAGTGGGCAGAAAGTATACGGTAGCAATCCAGCCACGGGCGGCGATGGTGCCGGTGGAGGTTTCTATATCAACGGAAATGCTTCGATAACTCTGGCTGCTACTACCGGCGGGGATGGCACTACCAATCCAACCCAGACCTACACCATCACGCAAGGGTCTACGACTACCACCATCATCCTGGACAACGTTGCTGGTTTGACAACGGTATCCTCGGGTGGGACCACGTTGTCGTTAGCAGGTATTCCCCAGCAACTCGATCCTAATACGAGGCAGGCGATTGTGCAGAACGATCCTTCTGGCAACGCGGTCAACCCCGCCCTGCTCTATGTGAACGGAGCCATCACTGGATTGAACGGTACAGTGCAGAATAACGAGGGCATTACCGTGGTGGCCTCGAGCAGTGTCAGCATTACCGGAGACCTGACCTATATGCAATCTCCGGTCTCGATCCCTGCCGACACATTGAATGCTTCCACCAACGCGGGAGTATTGGGAATTTTTACGACGTCAAATATCAACTTGTATCCCAACTCGAGCGGCAACCTGACGGTGAATGCCAGCCTGGCCGCGATTGGCAGCGGCACCAGCGGCTTTGCCACTCCGGGAGGATCCATCGGTACGTGGACTATTGTGGGTGGGCGCGCGGAAGATCAGGCGCATAGCGTGAATATCAGCACGGGAAATACATACTATGACCGGCGCTTTGCCAATAACTTTGGCCCGCCATGGTTCCCGACGGCCGTACCTCAGCCAGGACAGGCTGGCATTCCTGCCGGACCAGTTCACATGAGCGTCACGCGGCTTTCCTGGAAAGAAGTGAACCGCTAAGCCGCTCGCGCAAGTAGAATCGCTTAAGCGTGTGGCCCATCTTCGGCGGTGAAGATGGGCCACACGCATTTGGCTGATCCCGTTCGGTCGCGGCCCACGTCACATCGCGGCTAATGATTCACCACAAACTGCTTGACGCGCCGCACCAGCGATTCAGGCGCGTCGGCTTCGAATTCGACGGCGCCGTCCTGATACTTCCTGGAATAGATTCGCGCCCGCGCCTCCAGCATGGCCAGCGTCTTCCCTTCTTTTTGCGGGACGCGGAGATGCACGCGGCTGACCCGGTCTTCCTCGATCATCTGGTCGATGCGCTCGCGCAACGTGTTTAGCCCGGCTCCTTCAAGAGCGGAAACGTAAACGGTGCGCGAACCCGGGCGCGCACCCTCGGCCAGCAAAGACTGCGCGACCTCATCATCCAGCAGATCAACTTTATTCATCACGCGCAGGCGCGTCTTTTTCTCCGCTTCCAATTCCTTGAGGACAATTTCCACCTGCGCATCCTGCTCGGCGGAGAGCCGGCTGCTGGCATCGGAAACGTGCAGAATCAGCGATGCCCGCTGCACTTCTTCCAGAGTCGCCCGAAACGCGGAGACCAGCGTGTGCGGCAGATTCCGGATAAATCCCACGGTATCGGACAGCAAGACTTTTCGCTTCGACGGCAGATCAATGCCGCGAATCGTAGGGTCCAGCGTCGCAAACATCTTTGCAGATGACAAAACTCCCGCGTCTGTCAAAGCGTTAAACAACGTTGATTTGCCGGCGTTGGTGTATCCGACTAACGCCACTGTAGCCGAGCGGAGCAGATTCACGGCGCTGCCGCTGCTGTGCGCGCACCCGACGCACATTCTCCAACTGCTGCTCCAGATGACGCACCCGGCGCGCAATCTTTCGCCGATCGGTTTCGAGCTGAGTTTCACCCGGACCCCGCGTTCCAATGCCGCCGCCGAGTTGCGACATCTCCACACCATGCCCGGCCAGACGAGGCATCATGTACTTCAGTTGCGCCAGTTCGACCTGCAACTGCCCTTCCCGCGTTCGCGCATGCCGGGCAAAGATGTCGAGGATGAGCTGCGTGCGATCAATCACCCTCCGGCCAACAATCTTTTCTATGTTGCGCTGCTGCGAAGGACTCAGGTCGTGATCGAAGAGAAGGACGTCGGCATTCACCGAGGCCGCCGCGCCCGCAATCTCCTCCAACTTGCCCGCGCCGATCAGGGTAGCCGGATCGGGCCGATCGCGGCGCTGCAGGATCTGCCCCGTCACTTTGGCTCCCGCACTTTCGGCGAGCGCCCGCAGTTCAGCCAAGGATTCATCCGCGTCAAACTCGGGAATGACCGGCCGGGACTTTACCGGGCCATCTTTGCGGGCAGGAGTGGAGGATTCCCCGCGCATCGCGGCCGCATCCCGGGCCGCTGCGGCGTGAGCCGGAACCGATCCCTTGCCGCGGTTCGAGCGTACGTCCAGGCCGACCAGGAACGCTTTCTCAGTCTGGGAGCGCTGGTCCGAAGCACTAGCCTCTAGGGGCACACGTTGGCCGGCGCGCGTACTGTCGCGGGATGCGTTGCGATGAGAACTTCCCAAGCGGAAAACGCCTATCCTTCAGTGCCCGAAGCCGTCGCTGCAGTGGCGGCGGGGACTGGCCCGTTGGCCGCCCTCTCCTGATGAGGTGCGTGTGCGCTATGCGTGACCACCCCGCGCCCCATCACCACCGTTGAGATGGCGTGCTTGAAGATCAGTTGCTCCTGACCGTTCGCCTCGAGCACTACCGAGTACTTGTCAAAGGAGCGGATGCGGCCCGTCAGCTTCACTCCGCTGAGCAGATAAATTGTGATGCTCACTCTCTCTTTTCGGGCCGTGTTGAGGAAGGAATCCTGGATGTTTTGTGCCGGCTTATTGCTGTCCATAGCCGATCTCCTCGAATTGAACTGCCAACTTCCAACTGCCAGCCCAGGGCGCTTTGAGCCAGCTCCAAACCACAGCAGGTTCCCGAGCCTTCCCGCGCTCAAGGAACAAGGGGGGACATTCCGACGGAGGCGCTGTTTTCACTTCTGCCGGACAGATGTGAGTACCATACGGCGAACCGGGTTGCTTTTCAACCTCAAGTTACCTTCTGAGCTACTCACGATTGACAGGCAGCAGAGCTGAAGTGCAGACTTGCCTCGATTCGCCGGACAAGCCCTGTCCCCGGGCTGGTTACGTTTTCTTTTCTTTCCGGTAGCAGAAACTGTCCTGCAATGCGGAGGACCAGAGTCTCTGGTGCTTCCCGGGCGTATAACCGAAATCTGCGAAGGAGAACCGATGCACTCTCTTGTGGCCGTGGCAAACGCAGTGGTAATGCCAACCATCACCGGCAAGGAAGCCGCCATGCTGATCCTGCGATGGTTCCATTTCCTTGCCGGCATCACCTGGGTCGGGCTGCTGTATTTTTTCAATCTGGTGAACGTGCCTTTCATGAAGACGGTGGACGCCCCGGCCAAGCCGAACATCTTCCAGAACCTGACCCTGCCCGCGCTGAACTGGTTCCGCTGGAGCGCACTGGCCACGGTCTTCATCGGATTCTGGTACTGGGGACAGTTCCTGGTCGCTCCCGATGCGGAGCGAGAAGGCCGTAGCGGAGGCAGCACGATTGGGTTGTTCCTGCTCATCTGGATCGTGGTGTTTTGGATCCTCTATTTCGTGATCAAGAAGATGGCGCCCAGCGGCTATCGTGCTCGGCGTGATCACGGCAATTGTGGTGTACGCCGCGGGATGGCTGTTCGTGAACCGCACTCCGGTCGGCGGGGACGACAATCACGTGCTCTGCATCGGAGTAGGCGGCGGATTGGGCATCGTGATGCTGTTCAACGTCTGGGGCATCATCTGGCCCAACAACAAGAAGATCATCCGCGCCGCTCTGGCCGGAGCCCCACGCGAGGACGCCGCGAAGCTGGCCCGCCAAGCCTTCCTGGCCTCGCGAACAAATTTCTTTTTGTCGGTCCCGCTGCTGTTCTACATGGCCGCAGCGTCGCACTTCGGGAGCACGGTGATTTTCGGGAAGTAGGCAAGCCCTCGCTCATGGTCTCATTCGCGAAAATTCTCAAACAAGAAAAACAGGGGCCGGTTTTCCCGGCCCCTGCCAATGATCTGAGTCGACTTGCGTTCGACTTAGAACGTCACTTTCATTCCAAATCGAATGTTCCGGTAACCGCCATCCTGAACTTTTGGATTTGCGAATCCGGTGTACGCGCCCACAAGGCCAGCATCTTCCAGGAACGGATCGATGCTCGCATAGTTGGGATGATTGAATGCATTCACCATGCTCATGTGCCAGACAAGACGAACACGCTCTCCCCAGTTGCTGGTTTTCGCAACCTGGAAGTTCGCGCTGTTGGTTCTGTAATCGCGCAGGCTGTTGCGCCCCGCGTTGCCATAGGGCGTGCCCGCAACGGCTTGCGCCTGAGCGGTGTTAGCAATGAAATGCACCTGGTTGGCTTGAACCACGGTGGTTGTGCCGGTCCCGTTTAACTGGCCGAAATCAACCAAGGCGGTGGGAGCCGCTCCGCAACTCACTGCGTCTCCGTACAGAGCGCATGCATCAACGGCATAAATACCGATCGCCGTTGCGGGAGCGGAGAGGTTGGCGAGGAACGGCCGCGCAGTCTCGTAACCGCTGTTGAAAGAAGCGTTGAAGCTGTTATCGAGAGTGTTGTAACCGCTCGTTGCTGAGCTGAGGAAAACCTGCGCCGGAGTGTACGTCTGCCCGATTGCAGGATGTAGCTGCCAGCCAGGGACCATCCTCCAAGAATGTGTCCGAGAACACCACGTTGCGTGGTAAAGAACGGCAACGCCTCGTTGAACGACACAGTCCAGGTGTGGGGGAAATCCAGACCTGACAGTCCATGCTCAGCACCTGTGTAGTTCAGAGGATTCTGCGAGAAAGCGTACGTGCCCCCAGCGCCGAGGCTGCCAAAAATTTCGCTGGCGTTGTCGGTGGTTTTGCTGAACGTATAGTTCGTCTTCATGGTTAGCTGATTGAAGAGGTTGGTGGTGCGGAACTCGGCCTGTAATCCGTTGTAGTCAGAGTAGGCGGAGTTCGTTCGCAGGCGGAATTTGCCTTCGTTGCAGTCAGCGCGGCCCGTGGCTGTTGACACGACGGCGTCGGCAGCCGCACAGGGGGTCATGCCAGCGGGTAACAGGTTGGAGTGGAACACGCCATCCGCGATGCCTTCCGCCAGACCGGCGATGTAAGGATTGCCGTCGACCGATTGGAACAAGTTCTCGCCATGGTTTCCCACGTAGCGAACTTCTGCCGCCGCGCGCTTTCCGAATTCCCGCTGGATCCCTAAGCTCCAGGAGTGAACACGGTCCGGTCCAAAGTTCGGCGTAACCTTGGTCTGGCTAAACGACCGCGGATCGGAAACACCGAGCGTCAGATAAGAAGCCAATGCACTCCGCACCGCGGGACCATACGGTTCAGCTGGCAACGGCTGGCCAGGCAGGATCGTTTGTGCCAGAACCTGAGGAGCAGAACTGGCAATATTCAAGTAGATGTTGTAGAAGGGCGGATCGTAAGCCAATCGATAGCCGCCACGAATGACGGTCTTATCCTGGCCGAAGAGCCATCCTCCCCAACCCGGGGTGTAGGCGAATCCAACGCTGGGCGCCCAACTATTCTTGGGGGCCGGAATGCTCGGAAACGTCGTCACCCCAAGAGGCAAGCTAGCGTCCCAGAAAGGTTGTTGCCGGTCTGCTGCTTGGTGTCATTGTTGTGGAACAGGTTCGCGGGCTGGCCATAATACGAATAGGTCACTCCGAGATTCAGCGTCAGCCGGTTATTGATTTTCCAATCGTCGCCAAAGTAGTAGAAGCTGTCATATTCGCGGAAATCCAAGCTCGGATTTCCCAGGGTGATCGAAGTGGAGTAAGGCGTATTGGCAGCGAAAGTGCCCCAATCATCAAAGGTGAAAGCTCCATTCGCGTTGGGCAGGAACTTGTTCGGTGAACGTTGATAAGTAAAGTTCACGCCCGCTTTGAATTGATGGTTCCCGCGCACATAGCTCCAGTTGTCTTGGATTTGATAGGTGTTTACGATGCGTCCTTGGGGCATGCTGGTCAGAGGGCCGAAACCCAGGAGAGAGCTGTCCCGAAACGCAATATTGGCCAATCCATTTTCCAAGTCGCCTTGGAGAGGTACGCTGCCCAGCGTATTCCCTCCGAATTGTACGTTCTGACGCCCGGCGTTCAGGCGCAGTTCGTTGAGCATCTGGTTGGTGATCTTGTGGGTCCAACTGACACCGAGAGATTGCGCCAAAGAAGGAACGCTGACCGGGTATCCTTCCGCCGCCTGCCCCTGGTCCGTATTGAAGAAAACTTGCTTCTGGAAAATGTACCGCGCAGAGATGGTCTCGTTCGATGTCTGAATATCGTTTCTGAAAACCCAGTTGTACTGGTGAGAACCGTTAGTGAGTTCGCGTTGCACTCCAGCTAATTCGACGTTGCAACCGGTTGCTCCGTCATTCGGAGAGAAACCTGCATACCCACTGTCGCCATAGTTCGCTACTGTGGGAGATCCCAGCGTTGTTGGACCGCCCCCAATGGCATAGGGCCCGTGCGCCTGCAGGGCCGCAACGCTCGCACTGCCCGGATAGCATCCTGCCAGCTGCGCAATTCCGGTCGGCGTAGGCGTGAGACCTCCGCTGCTATAGACGGTTTTTGACGAAATCATCTCGTCATCAAAACCGGCAAAGAAGAAAACTTTGTCCTTAACCCACGGACCGCCGATGGTCGCACCCGTGAACTCATCATTGAATCGCGGAGGCTTCTTGAGCCCTTCACCCCACTCGGTATTGCGCTGTATGTTCGTCAAGCTAGTCAGAGCCGAATTGCTCTCTGTGCCGTAGATCGAACCGTGAAATTTATTCGTACCCGATTTGGTGATAATGTTCACGATCGAACCAGAGTTGCGTCCGTATTCGGCGCCGAAGTTGTTAGTCGTGACCTGATATTGGGTCACAAACTCCGTATCGCCGATAAAAATTCCCGGTCCTGCCACCGAGTTGTCGTTATTGTTCTGACCGTCGATCTGCTGGTCGTTGCTGCGGCCGCGCAAACCATTGACGGAGAACCCGGCTCCATTGGTATTCGAATAGCCCAAGTCGCGGGTGGCGCTGACACCGGGCAGCAGCACGGCCAGCACATCCAGACCTTGATTCTCCTGGATACCCGGAATGTTATTCAAGTAAGCGGATTGGAAAGTGTTAGTAACCTGCGCTTGAGTTGTCTCGACCAGTGCCGAACCTGCGGAGACTTCCACCGTCTCCGAGGCTGATCCGATTTCAACCTTGATCTCGCCCAGGCCGGTGTCCACCCCGGCAACGACCGTGAGATTTCCCAAAAACATCTTTCGGAATCCAGCTTTAACGATCTCTAGTTTGTATGCGCCTACCGGTAACAGTGACAGCTTGAAACCTCCGGTGCCCCCGGTGACACTCGAACTGACTTGGTTCGTATCCAAAGCTGTAACCCTCACTTCAGCTTCCACCACGGCGGCGCCTGAGGGGTCAACCACGGTTCCGGATATCGATCCTTTGGAAACCTGCGCAAGCGCGATAGCGCTGGCGAGCATCAACATTGCGATTGCAATACGGATAAGAGAACGCATTCCGTACCTCCTTTATGAAATCGACAGAATTTCTACTCGCACGCAAACCATCCCTATGAACGCCAGCGCGCTCCGATCACGGCCAATTTGTTCAGCAAGAGCTGGGGCTTTCCTGGGATTTCTCAGCTCTGGATGAGACCCTCGTCCAGACTGTTTTCGCGAGAAACAGGCGGGACCTTACCTGTATGCAAATTTCGATCCAAATCAGGAATTGCTGCAACCGCTTTGTTACCGCAACAATTGCCGAAATCGATTCTCATTCCCATACCGAAACATATAGGAAAGCTCTTGAAAAATATGGTATTTAGCGAATGCGGTCTGTGACGGAAATCACAGAAGATTTAGAGGAGAAATGTGAGTGGCATCACGCTCTGTCAGCGCCGTTTCCTGCTGCCGTGCGTGACCACTTCTCCCGGCGCCAGCACTCTTCTCACGATGGGCGTGTTGAGCTTGTATTTTCGCTCGCTGATGTTTCCTGCATCATCGCGCACGCGCAGAATAAACACCGGAAGATTTCCTTCTTTATCGAAATCTTCGTGGGTGACGGTTACGGGCAGAACTCCGCTCAGCCCATGCTCGCGATACGCGGTCTCGTAGCGATGCTTGCGCAGATTCCAGGTGAAGACGCGTATCTGGTCGAAGTCGAACGGCAGCCCATCGTGAGGATCGGTCAGCACACACAGATACTGCGGAACTTTCTTGTCGGCGTCCTGCACCTCGTCAAGCACGAAGAACGCGACGAAGCGCTGCCCCTCAGCGTACTGAGCGATATCCAGCGGCACATCCACATCCACCATGCGGGACAGCACCCATCCCGCGCGCCCCTGCGCATCGCGCACCAGCGACCAGTCTTCGAGCACCGGACCGGCAGCCGCTTTTCCCGGCTTGGCCAGCGCCGGCCTTACGGCGGGAGCTCCACCCGGCAACTGCTTCTCCGCAGTCCCGCGCCCCAGGATCGCTACCTTCGCTCCGGCGGCAAGTTGGTACAGGTGTTCGCTGTCACGTCCCGGGGTCACGTGCATATTGGTGTCGTTGCGCAGAACACCGGGGGCTTGCAAGACATCGTTCTGATGTTCCTGGGTCAGCTTCTGCAGAGCATCGTAGGTTTTCTGATCGACCAGATAGCGCTGCTCGATCCAGCCCTCAATGCCGCTGGCAGTGCGCACGCGGGCGAAGCGGCGGTCGCGGTCGATGATCTCTACGCGCTCGCCATTTTTCACGTTGCCGACGCGGTTGTAGATGGCGGCCACCTGGTCGCGCAGACCGGCCTGCGGCGCCGACACGTAGGCGACCTCCAGTGCGCGATGGCGTCGACTGCAACCGGAAAGCATCAGAAGCGCGCATGCGAAGGTTGCGAGCAGAAGTGGTCCGCCGGGAAATGAGAACAACCGTTTCATGATGAAGAGGAGTGAACCGATTACTATAACGCTTCGCCGGCCGCGCTTCGCGGCACGAAGGTTTACGCATTGGAGACGGGCAGCAGATCAGCCGCCGTCAGATGATGCTGGGCTGATCTTCTACGGGCGCAGGCGCGGGTTTCCGGTCAGAGACTTCTCGGTACGCCCAGCTTAGCAATGGCGGCGCGATCAGAGTGGTCGCAATTGACATGAACACCACTGCGTCGTAAATGCCCTGTGCAATCACTCCCAATGAGAGTCCGATCTGCGCCACAACCATACCGACTTCTCCCCGAGGAATCATTCCGACCCCGACTCTCAAAGCAGTCCGCCGACCCAGGCGTAGGGATGCCAATCCGCAGCCGGTGAACTTCGAGAGAACCGCCACCACCACGATGAGCAATGTCAGAACTAGAGTGCGTCCGCTGCGGAATGTCCCCACATTAAAATGCAGCCCGATTCCGGCGAGAAAGAACGGCACCAGGAATTCCGTCACTCCCTGCGTGAGATCGTGCACGCGGTGTTCGACGGTTTCCGAGAGCATCATGCCGGCAAAAAACGCGCCAATGATCGCAGCGACACCGGCATAGACCGACAGCACCGACAGCGCGAACATGAGCACCACCGCCGCGTTGAACTGTGCTTCCCCGGCACGCAATTGCTGATTTAGCCTGGGGAGAACTCTTCCCATCGCAGCCGTCCCCCACTTCACGACCACCAGCGTGAAGCCAATCGCAAACACCGCGGTCAAGCCCAACTCCAGAACATTGACCGATCCTTTGGCCACGCTGCTGACGATTGCCAGCACCAGCAAGCCCAGAATGTCGTCGATCACCGCCGCGCCCAGAATGATCTTGCTTGCCCGCTCGTGCAGCAAATCTTTCGCGGCGAGAACTTGCGCGGTGATCCCTACGCTGGTGGCCACCAGAGCGGCGCCCACAAATATGGATTCAATCCGCGACTCGCCCCAGAGCCAAAGCAGGCCCCACCCGGCGAAAAACGGAATGACGACTCCCGACACTGCCACCGCGCTCGCCCGCGGTCCTGCCTTGATCAGGTCGGACGACTTGACCTCCAGGCCCACCCGAAACAGGAGGAACATGACACCTAATTCAGCGAGCCGGGAAAGAAAGGTGGTGGGATGCATCCAGCCGAAAACGCTGGGGCCAATCAGGATTCCGGCCAGAATCTGCCCCACGATCCCGGGCAGCCGTAGACGTTCGAAGATCTCGTCCAGCAGCTTCGCTGAGCCGAAAATCACCAGCATGCCCAGTGGAAGTCTGAGTTGTTCCGGGCTCGGCGCTACAACGTACGTAGGCAGCAGCCAGATCATCCCAACATGACACCAGATGCACTCAGCTTATTCAACCCTGCTGGTCAGCAGCACAGTTGCAGAGCATGGTTACGCAGGTCCTTACCCCAGAATCGTCGTTCGGTTACTATGGTCATAGCGCTTTATATGTTGCGCTTAGGGCGGCAGGCGGCTAAAACCGCTCTTCGTGCGTCTAACACTTCGGGGACATTTCACAGCTTTGTTTCGAGGAAAAATGAACAAGACCTTTGCTCAAAGGCTCGCGTTGGTTTCGCTTCTGGCTCTGATCGCCATGGTTGCAGGATCTCGCGCTACGGCGCAGGACACCGTGGATTCGGTGCTGCGTCCGCCTAAAGGCGCGCAGATGGCGATCGTAGTGTTTGAAGATCTACAGTGCCCCATGTGCCGCCGTACCGCGCCGCTGGTGGAGCAGGCTTCCAAGACCTACAAGATCCCGGTTATCCGCCACGACTTCCCCTTGCCGATGCACAACTGGTCGTATCAAGCGGCTGTGATGGCGCGCTTCTTCGATGCCCATTCCAAGCAATTGGGGAATGAATTCCGCGACTACATCTTCGAAAACCAGCTGGACATTGCTCCCCAAACCCTGCGTGGATACGCCGAGAAATTCGCCACCGCCCACAAAATCGACTTGCCCTTCATCATCGATCCCAATGGCAAGCTGGCGGCGGAAGTGAATGCCGACCGCGATCTGGGCAAAGCCATCAAACTAGACCACACGCCCACCGTCTACATCGTGAGCAGCCGAAATTCCAGCAAGCCCTATGTCGAGGTCAAGGACAACAACCAGCTCTACTCAACCATTGACGCGATGATGAAAGAGTAATGGCTAAGGCTTCAAAGATGAATCGCATCGATCAGCAGCAAGCTCGCACCGCATTGCAACGCATCCGAGACCGTGCCAAGAAGTTGCACGAGACCACGCCTGGAGCAGTACCGTTCAATTGGCCTGCCCTGAAGGATTGCGGAACCACTGTCGGCAGTGATCAGGGCTTGATGCTTTCCCACGTCCTTCGCTCCCCAAAGCTCACAGGCGGACGTTGATCATGTTTTACAGAGCGCCTTTGTTCGCCAACCACTTGCTTGCTGAGCTCACGCTCAGTATCCGCTGACGGTAATCGCGAACGGGTTGCTGGTCACGCCGCCAGATGATGCTGTCACTGTGATCGTGCCATCTGCGCCAGTGCTCCCCGTCGGGCTAACTACACCGGCCGAGACGGTAGCGATTTGAGTGTTGCTCGACGTCCACTGGGCAACGCTGGTGATATCGACAATTCCGTTGCAGGTGTTCGCTTTTGCCACCAGAGTCAGGCTCGTGGTGCCGCCGTTACTGATCGTAGTTCCGTTGCTTGAGGTAACAGTAATAGAGGTAATGCAGCCAACTGTGACGCTGACGCTCTGTGTCCCAGTTATGGACGGATTGTCGTTCGAAGTTGCGGTAACTGTCGCCGTACCAGTGGCAACCGACGTCACCAGGCCGCTGCCATTAATGGTGGCCGTGCTGGTCGGAGAAATGGACCAACTCACCGACGGATGTCCTGTACTGCCGTCGTTATAAGTGCCAGTGGCAAACATCTGCACGGTATTGTTTGTATTGCCCGTCTGAATGCTGGGCGTGGCGGGGCCCACCGTAATCGAAGACAGCGTGGGCTTCACGAAAAATCCGCGGCAACTGGCGCCTAGCGCCATCATGCCCAGCACAGCAAAGGCACTAGTCAGTCGAACTGTCTGCATCTTCGAAGGCATTCTGGTTGCAACTCCTTGGGCGCGCAGGCAGCGGCGCTCGGGCATTCAGCAGTGTTTCGGATCAAAAAATTGTAGCAGACAAGGATTGCGGGGGAACACACCGCCGCAACCTGTCCCTTCCCTGAACCATAGCAGCTACCCACCTCCCGGTCTTTGCTCTAGAACGAACCCCGACGATCAGCTTGCAAACAAAGTGGATGCCGCCCGACGTGAACGGTCGCGAGTCATAGCGTGCGCGGCCAAAACGAAGGCGGAGGCATTCGCCCCCGCCTCTTATTTCAGCCAATTCGAACCGTGCTACCGCCCGCGATGATCTCCTCGCGGCGGTCCATTATCATGCCGCTGCGCCGGGGCTGGCGCCGGTCTGGGTGCCTCTCGCGGCGCACTCTGCTGCGGACGAGACATCTCCCGCGGCTGATTCTGGGGACGGCTTTCGTTCATTCGTCGGTCCGGCTGACGATTCTGATTCGGCCGGTCGTTCATGCGCATATCCGGCTGGCGATTCTGATTCGGCCGGTCGTTCATACGCATGTCCGGTTGCCGATTCTGATTCGGGCGATCGTTCGGGCGCATGTCCGGTTGCCGATTCTGATTCGGCCGGTCGTTCGGGCGCATATCCGGCTGGCGATTCTGGTTCGGCCGATCATTCATCTGGCTAGCGCCGCGATTGTCACTCGGACGATATGCCGGCCGATTCGCGTTGTCGCGATTCTCCGCCGGACGATCGTTCATCCGGTTGGGAGCCGGCCGATTGTCATTTATGCGCGCGTTGTTCCCGCCCCGATCATTGACCGCAGATCCGCCATGCGCCGGAGCATTAGAAGGACGGAATCCATCATTGCCTCGATTATTGGCGTTTCCGTGATTGACTGCGCCGGGATTCACCCGCGCTTCGCGCGGAGACATCGCTGGCGGATGCCACTCCCCACCCGCGGCTCTGGCCGGAACCACGGCTCGTCGGCTGAAATCTGCAGGCCGCGCCGTGGCCGCAATCGCCGGACGCCCATGATTCTCGCGAGCAAAGTTCTCGCGGTTCTGCATGGCAGCGTGCTCATGCTGTCTCTGCATCGGCAGTTCGGAAGTATGCGCTTGCCGCATATAGGATTCCTGCTGCGGGCTTGGTCTGATATGCACACCGCCGTTGCCGCCGTTATAAGCAACACGGTTGTCATTCACGATCACAGTACGGTTGTAGACGTTGGTGATATTGGTCACGCTCACGTTGTTGACCGAGCGGTTGTAGTAAAAGTGGTCGTGGCGCCATTCGCCGCCGTAGAATCCGTTGCCGGTATAACCATAACCGTAGTTAATGCCACCATAGAAGCCCACATGCGGGCCCCAATAGCCTCCATGCCAACGGTAGAATCCGGCGTCCCAACCCCACCATCCGGGAGTCCAAAGCATGCCCACCGGCGCCACGATCCAGGTTCCGGGCACCCAGTAATAACCGTCGTCATCGCTCCATGCCCAATATCCGGGCGTCCAGATGTATCCCGGGCCGGGGCAGATAGGCTGCGCGTACACGGGCAGCGGAGGCGGCCCGATGCGTACCGAAATGCCCACCGAAACCTGTCCAAACGACACCGCCGAAAATGACAAAAGAAGAATGCTGAACAATACCCAGCGAACGATGGATCGATTCATACGATGGACCTTCCTGGACTTCGTCCCAAGGCCGAACAGATGATTTGCGTGCGATGCTTCATTGTGCCGCAAAACTCCCGAAACACCCTGGTTACGTTCCTCCTGTATTAACCCTGGACTTCCGCGTATGTTGCGGTCGAAAGATGCTGAAAATGAGGAGGTTAGGAGTGCTCAGGGGCGTCTTCTAGCGGCATTGGGCTTAAACCTTATGCGTGAAAGGGTCGGAGGCAGCGTCGCGCTCGACGGCAAGTTAAGCATGAGTTCCGGTTTACCCGGGACTCAATCGTGGTCAGCGCAGCCTTGCAAAGTCTATTTTGATTGGCTTTGCAGAAGCGCCGGCCAATTCGCCACGAGCGTTAGGGGTGCAGTCTGCTCACTTACGGTTCTGGCGTTTACCAGGAAGCGCTTTCCGTCTCGCGCCACATCGTAAAAGCCCGCGTTGTCAGGAAGCTGTAAACGAAACAACCGATGAGCCGGCCCTACTCTGAAGGCAGCCGCCGATTCGTGCACTTCTGCCGCCATGATATCCAAATCCTTCGAGACGTAAAAAAGTTCCTGTCCGTCACCGCGCCAGCGCGGATCCCCTGCACCACCAGACGAAATCGCGATCTTCGCTCCCGGTCCAGGAAAGGGAGTCACATAGAGCTCGCCACTTTTTTGTTCGTAGTAGGCGAGCCAGTGTCCGTCTGGCGAGAATCTGCCATTGGTCGCATCGGGGATTGCCAGAATCGGTTTTCGCCCACCGAATTCCACTACTTCGAGCGAATCCTCCCAGTTCTCCCTACCCTGGTACTTGGTTATATCAGAAGCCAGATAGCGCCCGTCGGGGGACCAGTCCGTTGCCTGGACAAGGTCGGCTTGAATGCGCCCCGGTTGGTTGACTTCGCCCGATCCATCGGAGGCATGCACGAACAAAGCTGAAGTCTTGCCCGATGTGCCTCGGTATGCCACATGGCTGCCATCGGGGGACCAGATGGGCCGATAAAGAGAAGGTCCATCTTCACTGTTTTCGACCGGAATGCGGGTTCCGCGATCGGCGTCGTAGATCCAAAGTTTTTCGCGGGCGTTTGTCGGCTTAACGGAGACAGCTACCCGCTTACCGTCGGGAGAAATGGACGGGAGGAAAAACTGTTGTGGCTCGCCCAACGTAGCCAACCTCTTCCCTTCGCGATCCATCCAGGTTAGCTCTGTGTTGACTCCTACGCCTTCTCCGGCGTAAACCAGGGTTCCGTTAGTGGAAAGCGTGAACATCCCGTCCTGGAAAAAGGTGTCATATTCAATATTTCTCGCAACTGGGAGCACAGGCCCACTCAAGGTGAGGCGAGTCGGGTCAAACTTCTGACCGACCAGGTCGCCATCGCGGCTAAACAGCAGATAGCCATTCGAGTACAGAGCATTTGTGGAGGTTAGCGGTAGGCGTCGGGCTTTTTCCCCCTCCAGTGAACCGATCCATAGCGCGTTCTCTTCACGCGGACGCGTCGGATATCGCCACTCCAAGTAGAGAAAATGCGTCCCGTCAGGAAGGAAAGTCGGCCATTGCTGGCCCAATGCGTCACTGGACAATTCGGCGCCGGTAATAGCCTCAGGTGTGCCGCCGTTCTCAGCTACGCGTTTCAACGGCGCAGCAAAGGTGGAAAACACAATGACACCCCGGGACGACCACGCGCCGCCCATGCCGAAGGTACCGGCCGGACAGATATCACTGACCGTCCCACCGGAAACCGCAACTTTTCGGAGTTTACCTGGAACAAAGAATGCGATTTCAGCACTGTCTGGCGACCAAAAGGGGTTGGACGCGTCTGCGCTGCCGTCAATAGCCTGCGCATCCAAACCATCCAGCCGTCGTAACCAGAGATGCTTATGCCCGTTGCGCATCGCAATGATTGCAAGAAATCTCCCGTCCGGTGAAATCGCAGCAGGCTGCGTAATACTTGCCCAGAACCCATCCCCCGGAGGTGGAATGATCGACGCTTGTAGGCTCGGCTGCGGTTTCAGAGAATGCCTCGTTAGGAGAACGCCCATGGCGATCACAAGGGCAATGAGGGCCAACTCTCCACCGAGACGCAACAAAGGCTGCCAGCGCCAGCGCTCCGCTGCTCCAATCACCGCGGTTGACGAACTGCTCGGATCCGAGAGCGCGCCGAGCGCAAAGGCCACATCCCGCGCAGACTGAAACCGCTCTGCCGGGTTCTTCTCGAGGTAATGTTCGACAATTCGATTGAGCGCGGGGCGGCCATAATCGGCAAGATCTGGCGGAGTTTCCTTCACGATCGCATTCATTACTTCCAAAAATGTATCACCCTTGAACGCGGGCGTGCCCGACAACATCTCGTAGAGGATCGCCCCAAAGCTAAATAAGTCGGAACGCTGATCCAACATCTTGCGATGCACTTGCTCAGGGGACATATACGCGACAGTCCCATCAGCACGCCAGGTTCAGTTTGGAACGCTTGCGTCGCGGCATCTGGAGCGCCCGGTTCAGCGTGGGTCATCTTTGCCAGGCCAAAATCAAGTAATCCTTACGTGCCCGGCGTCGGTTACGAAAATGTTTTCTGGTTTCAAGTCACGATGCACCACCCCTTTGTCATGTGCTGCCGCAAGTCCGTGGGCGACCTGCTGGGCAACCTCCACCGCCTTGCGGACAGGCAATGGGCTTGCCGTCAGACGACGGCGCAGCGTCTCGCCCTCCAAAAGTTCGGTGACGATGAAGGGCGATCCCTCGTGCTCGCCGAAATCATGAATCGCCAAAATGTTGGGATGATTCAAAGCGGCGATGGTCTGTGCTTCCTGACGGAAGCGACGCAATCGCTCTGGATCGCGCGAAAATATCGCAGGCAAAACCTTGACCGCCACTTCACGACCCAGGCGCGTATCCTTGGCCACATACACTTCGCCCATTCCGCCGGCATCAAGCAGAGATTGAATCTCATAGGGCCCAAATCTTGTGCCCGAGGCCAAGGTCATGATGCGCGCAATTATAGTCTGGCACAGTCCGGGCGATTCTTCTGATTTCTGTATGGCGGGCAACCCGAAAGTCAGCCGCCAAAGTGACGGCCTCGAATGGTCAACGCTTGGGTTTATATCGCTTACGGGGCAGCGCCCGTGAGTGACAACGCAGCCGATCTAATTCACCCGCTTGGCGCGCGCGATGCGCGCATCGATAGGCTTGCGTCCGGCAAATCCTTCCTCGATCTCCATGCCAGTACGCGATAGCTTTCTCCCCCAGCTTCCAGCAAAGCAGGATCTTCTGCCCCTCGACCTCACAAGGAAAATCGAGCAGTCCGATCCCAAGATCCTTCACTTGCACTCCCATGGAATCGATTTCGGCCAGCGCATCCTTGGCGCCCTGCTCGGCGCGGGTCCGTTCGCCTTTTCGCCGCGCCAGGGGAAGAACCTCGAGAAACATTCCGCCATTCAGGAAAATGCGATGATGCAGGGCTTGCATCTCGGCATCGACCTCGTCCATCAATTTCTTGGCTTGGATCGCGGTGCGCAGCAAGGATTCAAGAACTGGCAGCAAAGCGTGCGCTTCGTCAAGGGTAAAAGTGCGGTCAGACATCGTGGCAAACCTATTTTAACTCAGCCGGGAGTGACATCACGGTTTCGGCCGGGACCCAATCTTCTGCCGCACAATAATTTCAATATCCTGAGCCGCATTATCGGAGTCGGCGCGCACCTGGGCTGGCGCCGTCTCGACCTCATAGACGATATTCGACAGAAACTCATCCGGCGCCACGCTGAGCGCGTATGGCCCGTGCTTCGACAGACGCAACTGGAAATGGCCTGAGCTGTCGCTGAAGGCGACCTCTTTGCCAACGTGCAACGCCGCGCCTTCCACCGCATTCCCCTGTTCGTCCTTGACCATGCCCTGCACCACGTACTTGGCCATGGAGAAGGTCTCTTGCGGAAGCCCGCTGCCGCCCATTCCGCTGAGCCGGTAAAGATACGTGCTCGCTCCGAACGAGTAGCGCAGGTGACCATCAGGTGCCACATTGGATACGGCCATGACCTGCAGCGGACCTTTAACCCGCACCATTACATTCAGCGCCAGCGCCTGCTCAAACGGATGGTCCGGACGGAACGGAAGATAAACATTCTGGTAATCGGCGCGGAACTGGAACCGATTGCTGGTGAAGTCCCCGCCAAAGGCATAGGTGGTCTGGCCCGCGGTACGCGAAATCAATTGCAGCAGGCCGAAGCGCGAAGAAAAACTCTCCCGGACCGTGCCCGAGAGAACGCTGGTCCTCTCGGCCGCAGTCGTTCCCTGTGCCTGCGGCTTGCTCGAAAAGTAGTTGCCGTTCACTTCAATCCTCTGCCCGATGCGACGGCCAACGTACAGATTCTCGCCACTGGTCTTTCTTCCCGATGCATTGGACCAGAACAATCCGCTACCGAAATAAAAGCGGTTCACGTGAAAGTCGTTCGACAACTGGTTCACTGAGGCCTGCTGCAATGCCCCGCCGGCGGTGACCGGCTGCAGGATGTTTTCGTGACCAGCCATGATGCTCACGGAATGATTGGGCTTGTAGAGCATCTGCACGTTTTCTTTATTCACTTCCGACGAGAAGGGGCTGATCACGGTAACGCGCTCGAAACGATCTCCCGTAAGCACATAGCTGGCCTTCAAGGCGAGCTTCTCGGTTTCAGCGTCAAAGCTGGAAGCGAAATATCCCTGATTCGATCCCAATCCGCCGGTGAGACCCGTCTTCAGCCACTTTCTCGGTTTCCACTCCACGCCCTCCAGCGCAGTCTGCGTGCTGGAGACGATCTCGCGGGAAACGAACGTCAGGTCGCTGCTTAATTTTCGCTCGTAAAAAAAAATGCCCGCTGCACGATCGCTGGTTGCGGCATTGAAAAATCCTGTCCCCAGCCAGGTGGAGGTCGTCCCCGCAAAAGCGTAGAAGCGGCTGTCCTCAAACTTGCGAGTTACCCCTGCTCCACGCGCAGAAAAATAGTGGCTGGCATCGAAGATGTCGGTGGGCAGCGTGAAAGGAATGTTTTCGTCGCCGCCCAGCAATGTGTAGCCGTGAAATTTGTAGCGAGTATTGCCGCCGAACTGGATTTTGTCGTTGTAGTAACCCAGGCCTATGCTGCCGTCGTAATCAGGAGCCTTGAACTCGACCGACCCGCCTTCTGCGTTGAGCATCGTCGACTCGCCGCCCTGCACGCGAAAAATCTGCGCGTGCGCGCCCGCTGCCCATAGCAGCATCGAAACGACCAGCGGCCACTGGATTCTTCGGCGCATGTTACGGGATTCTGTCGTTCGGATGGGCTGGTGCGTTTGCCGCTGAGGAAGCCGGAGGCGTTGCCACCGCGGCCGTCACTGCTTCTCCGGTCCGGGCGCGTTGCAGTTTCTGCTCGATCTTGAATTTCTGAAACTGCATCGAGACTTCGACCGGGACGTTCTCGCCTTCCGCCTTCTCGGTCAGAGGAATTTCCAGAATTCGTTTGCTATGCGGAAACACCGGGAAGCCGGGCGCTTCCTGCTTCTTCTTGCTGTAGACAAGCTGCGTCTCCATGACCCGCCCGAAGTTATTCCCCTGATTTTCGACTTCAAGTGTGACCTTGTTGCCCGCCGGATCCAGTTCGGCGCGATCGATGATGATATCTGGCTTCTCGAGCCCGGCCTTTGGCAACAGGTAAACCGTGTGCGGCAACTCCAAGCGCACGTTCATCCCCTGCGCTGTGCGGAAATTAAACCCGGTGAATGCTGCGTAGATGACGAACCACTGCGGGCTCTTGACCGAACTCGCCTCGTAAAAGACGTAGTAGGTCTGCTGCGGCTGAATGCGAAAGCTGGTCGTCGACAACTTGAGATGAATGTCAGGATCCAGTGGACGGTAGTTAATGTCCCCCGTCTCGGTTACGGTGAAGCTCCTGGCTTCGAGCACCACGTTCAGCGGCGTCAGCCCGTCATTGACGTATTCCACCCGGCCCTTGGAAGGATTGCCCAGCTCGTTAATGAGCGGCCGCACTGTTTGCGCGGCAGCGGCTATGGCAAAAAAGCAGAACGCTCCGGCCATCAGCCGGATCGCTGTGTGAACAATTCTGGTCATCGCATCATCTCGTTTACGAAATCAGAGCGCCTGAGCTTGAATCGTCAGAGTCCCTGTGTACGTTGCTGCCGGGAGGCTGGGGAGCGTAGTCAGATTGATGTTGAAGTTCATCAAATCCGTGTGCGAACCCGAGCGGTTGTTCCCGAGAATCCTGGTAGTCGATAGCAGCAGTCCGGCATTCGCTCCGCCGAACGGCACCGTAGTCGTCAGCGCGGTGAACGGCCCAGCATTATTGGAAATCTGGAAGTCAGCCGAGGGAATGTTGTCGCCCGCGCCGTCCGTCAGCGCCACCGCCGAACTGGCGAAGAACGCATACACCTTCACGCTGCCCACGCTCGGTTTCAGAGCCCAGGCGGTCGTGGCCGTAATGCCCAGGCTTCCTGGGTTGCTGGCGCTGCCCGGCGTCAAGGTGAAGTTCACTGCATTGCCGGACAATGATACCGAGAGTGAATCGCTCAGAACCGCCTGCAGCGTGATGGTGCTGGCACCCGAATTCAGCACCTGCGCCTCAGAGCGTGATGCCAGTGCGGCGAATGCCAGCACCAACACCGCTCCCACCCGCCCGATTTGTAGCCGCAAGCTCATCGCGTCAGTTCCTTGCCGATCCGCACTTCAAACGGCACCAGGGCGGGACCCAAGATCCCCGCCCCAGGCCGTTCTCGACATAAAAACTACGGAGTTGCCTGCGCCTGAATGTTGAGCGTTCCGGTGTAATTCGCGGCCGGAATCTGCACGCCGGTGAGGTTGATGTTGAACGCCATAACGTCACTACGAGTGCCGCTCTTGTTTGCGCCTGTGATGGCCACGTTGGCCATCTGCCAGCCGCCACTCGCGGCGCCGAACGCAACCGTGTTGGTCAGGGCGGTCGACGCGCCGGCGTTATCCGCAATGAAGAAAGCCGATGAAGGAATGTTGTTGCCCGCACCGTCGGTCAATGCCGCAGCTGCGTTCGCGAAGTAAGCATAAACGCCTACCGCGGTGCGCCCCGGTTTCAGAGCCCAAGTGGTAGTCGCGGTGATGTTGGTGCTGCCAGGATTGGCAGCGGCTCCTGCAGCCAATGTAAAGTTGACCGCATTGGCTGAAAGGCTCAACGTAAGCGACTCTGCCAACGTAGCATTCAGCGCGATGGTTTGCGCACCCGAGTTCAACGCCTGCGCCGAGGCCATCGTAGTGGCCAAGGCTAGCCCGAGCGCGACTGCCGTGATGCGAGAAATCTTCCGAGTATTCATTTTTCCCCTTGTGGTTGTGTTTGTCCCAAGCATTTAGTTCCAGCCCGCCCCCGGTCCCATGTCACCGCACCCGGAAGGTCATGAACTGAAGCGATTATTAGGAAAAACTCAGACGGAAAAAACTTACTGAAGTAATAGCGAATTCCGGGAATGGGAAAATGGCCGCTTGGGGGAAAGCGTGTATTGGCTGTTAACCCTTTGCGGCTGAACGACTTGCGGCACTCATGACGGAGTTGTCGGCAAGGCAAAAGGTTACGCAGGTGACCGCGGCGGCGATACCGACGGTACCCGAATGTCACCCATTTCACTGCAATCGACCGTGAGAAGGATCCGCAGAGGTGGCGGTGCTCAAGTCAACGTGCAGGCGCTGGGCCGCAGTGCTTCCGGGTGGATAGCAATTTCCATCAGGGTTGTAGTTGGTGCAGTGCGCGGCAACATCTTTGCGCCGAGGAGATTGCGCGAACTGCCATACCTCAGCAAAATTAACTCCGCTGCCGGCGGGATTCGGAGGACGCTGCGGAAATGCACATCCGGGTGAAGGAGGGCACGCGTCATTGGTCGCCCAATAAACAATTTTACGAGAGCCGGCGCTCTGGCGAATGTCTTCGGCGGTGACCGCCTTTTCCGAGTCCGGCGAAATCATCCCGGAACAATAAATTCCCGCGCGGAATCCCCCGGCGGCGACCGCATCCACCCAGGAAAAGATATAAGCCCTCTGCTCAGGGAGCATGCGCCCGCCTTGCTCTACATCCAGGAAGATGACCGTGCCGGGCGGAAAGCCTTCGCGCCGAGCTGAAGTCAGGGCCGCCCTGGCGTCCGACTGCCCCAGCCGTTTCGCATTCGCGACCGTTTTCAACTGTGCATAAAGCCTGCCATTGAACAGGACGAGAAAACCGAATCCTGCCGATTCCACCGCCGCCCGGTGCCCGCGCCAGGTATTCGAGCTCTGTCCCGGAGGATTATTGAGCCAGTACCCTGTATAGGAAAAAGTCTGCCGCAAGGATTTGAGGTTGGAGTCCCCAGGATAAGTATTGCGGTCAAAACCAAGGTAGGTAGAAGTGCTGTTCTGTCCCTGGGCAGTCAGTGCGCTCAACAGAAGGAAGATGAAAAGACGTTCACGCACAAACAAATCTTACCGTAGTAGAGTCTCTGTTGCAACACCTCGGCCCGGACGAGGGTGTCCGGGGCGACCGGGTCATCCCCCGATGTGCACCATGGTCCGCGAAGCCGGCACGAAATCCGCCTCGCCAATATGATGCCGCTCTTCTTTCTTCATCACGACGCCGCGAATGAATTCCGCCAACTCCTCATCGCTAGCGCCGCGCCGCATCTGCGCCTGCAGATCGTGATCCCACACTGAGAACAGGCACGTTCGAATCTTGCCGTCAGAGGTAATGCGAATCCGGCTGCAATGCCCGCAAAAGGGATGCGACACGGGAGCAATGATCCCGAATTCCCCAATCCCATCTTCGAAACGATAGCGCCGCGCCGTCTCCGAGTGCCCGTGCGGAATCTCAGTCACCGGCAGGTACTCGGACATCCGGGCCAGAATCTCATCCAGCGTGACCACGGTGGAAGGGGCCCAGGTACGTCCTTCTTCGAGCGGCATGAACTCGATAAAGCGCACGACGACGTCTTCTTCGCGCGCGAACATGCCAAAGGGAATAATCTGGTCCTCGTTGAACCCGCGCATCAGCACGCAATTTACTTTCACGGGCCCAAGTCCAGCACGCCGCGCTGCCCGGATTCCGGCCAGCACATGATCGTAGCCATTGGGCACGCGCGTGATCCGCGCAAAGCGGTCTGGATCGACTGCATCCATGGAGACTGTGACCCGATTGAGCCCAGCATCCTTCAGCGGCTTCGCCAGATCGGCCAGCAGGTGTCCATTCGTCGTGAGCGCGATATCGAGCGATGGAGTGGGGAAGGGCACGGCTTTAGCCGTGCCGTTAGCGCCCGCCGAAGACGAGGGCTTTAGCCCCTGAGCTCGCAGCTTCGCCAACTCTCGCACAAATTCGACAATGCCGTTCCGCAACAGCGGTTCGCCGCCGGTCAGCCGGATCTTCGTGATCCCCATGCCCACGAGCACGCGAGCCATCCGCAGATAATCCGTAAAGGGCAAATCCCCGTAGAGTGCGCCTTCGTTACCGGTTCGGCAATACACACACTTGTAATTGCAGCGGTCCGTAACGGAAATCCGCAGGTCAGTAATGGCGCGTCCGAATTTGTCGTGAAGGCCAGCCATTCGCTTCTAGCTCTTAGCTGTTAGCTCTTAGCAGAACCCATCCCGGCTAATAGCTAAAGACTAACGACTCAGGACAACCGACTCAGGACCAGGAGACGAACGCGCAGGAATACTCCGGCAGGCTCGTTTCCTTTCCAATGCGCTGCGTTCAGCAGCGCGGGAGGCGCCGGCGTTTCCCCCGGCACCCTTGGGAATCTAACAATCGCGGGCACAGCCGCAACTTTCCCTCGCTGCCATGGTCAAGGTATGCCTACAGACCAGGACAGTCGGAAACTTCAACCATTATAGATGCGATAGACGGGAGAAGGAGACAGCTTTTATGCCGTCCTGCGAACCAGCGCGCCGGGGCGGGAATCGTTATTTCAAAGCTTTCTGAATCGCCGCCTCGGCCAGCGGCGCCATGATCTTGAAACCTGCCGCGTTCGGATGCAGACCGTCATCGGCCAGATCCTTCTTCAGCATGCCCTTCTCGTCGACCAGCGCCGAAAAGTAGTCGAGATAAACGATGTTGTTCTTCGCGCAGTAATCCTTTAGCCAATCATTCAGGGCCAGAATTCTCGCCTGCGGCCGCTGCGCGAAGAAATCCTTCGAGCGCTCTGTGTAGTTGTGCACCGGCAGGACGGACGCATAGACAACCCGGATGCCATGCACCCGCGCCAGTTCCGCGAATGACGCGAAGTTGGCCTCGATGTCCTCATTGCGCATGGGCCCGGTGTTGCCCGCGATATCATTCGTACCGGCGAGAATGACGACAACTTTGGGCTGCAGATCGATCACGTCCTGCCGGTAGCGCACCAGCATCTGCGGCGTAGTCTGCCCGCCAATTCCGCGGTTCACGTAAGGCTTGCCGGGAAAATAATCCTCGAGCTTCCAGATGTCGGTAATGGAATCGCCAAAGAAGACGACTCGATTCTCTCCCGGCTTCGGCGCTCCCAGCTGGGCATTCGCCTCGCGATAGCGCGCCAGTTGTCCGAAGTCATCTGTGAATACGGCAATCCGCGAAGCGCGGTACTGATCGAGGCCGGCAAAACCGGTTGTGGGGATCGCGGGAGGCGCTTGCTGAGCGAGAGCGCCAATGGACAAAACAATGGAGACGACGAGAGCGGAAATCAGTTTCCGTTGCATAGGTCCTCGGCAAAAAAGAATACCTCAGTTTGGGAGGAACAGCAGAGCGCATATTTTTCGACATGCGCCGCGCTGAAGACGAGGTATGTAAGCGCCCAAACGCTGTATCCGTGAGATCCGCGCCAATCCGCGGCAAAGAAGTCCCTAGTTGAAGCAAGTTACATCCCGTCGTAGTTCGGCCCGCCGCCGCCTTCCGGTGGCACCCACGTGATGATCTGGTAGGGATCCTGGATGTCGCAGGTCTTGCAGTGCACGCAGTTCGACGGATTCAGGCTGATGCGCTTGCCGTTGGGCTGGCTCGCGTCATCCACCATTTCGTACACGTTCGCCGGACAGAAATGCTGGCATGGGCTCCCAAATTCCTTCACGCAACGCGCATTGCAGATGTTCGTGTCGTGAATGATCAAATGCGCGGGCTGATCTTCTTCGTGCTTCGTGCCCGAGTGGTACAGATCGGTCAGCTTGTCGAAGGTCAGCTTGCCATCGCCTTTTGCTGGACCGATCAGCTGCGCTTCGGCTCCGCCATCTGCGGGCAAATTGGCCAGCGGCTTCATGCGCTCGTAGCCAGACACCGCCGTGTAGCGATTGCGCAGGCCGCGTCCGCCGGTCACCATCTGCAGCCCGGTGTGGAACATCCCGGCGAACATGCCGTGCTCGAATCCCTGATGCAGGTTGCGCACTTTCCAAAGCTCTTCCTTAATCCAGCTCGAATCGACTTTCTTCTGATAATTGCCGAGCATCGCTGCGGAGAAATCATCTTTCTTCAGAGCCTCAAACGCAGTCTCGGCGGCGAGCATCCCGCTCTTGATCGCCAGATGAATTCCCTTGAGCCGCGCGGAATTCAGGAACCCCGCCGAGTCCCCCAGCAACATCCATCCATTGCCCGCCACCGGAGGGATCGCCCACCATCCGCCATAAGGCATCGACTTCGCCCCGTAGCGGATCATCTTGCCGCCTTCGAGCAGCTTCGCCACCCACGGATGCCGCTTGAACTGCTGCAGCACGCGCTGCGGATCGAGCCGCGGGTCGACGTAGTCGAGCCCAGTGACAAAGCCGAGCGAGACGACATTATCTTTCGATCCGTAAATCCACGCCCCGCCATACTCCTTCGTGGTCAGCGGCCAACCCATGGTGTAGATCACTTCCCCTTGGGCAATGCGTCCGGAGGGAACTTCCCAGAGTTCTTTCACGCCCACGCCATAGGTCTGCGGGTTGCGCATTCCTGGCGAGATCAAATTTCTGGATGAGCTGTTTGGTCAATGATCCGCGCGGTCCTTCGGCGAGAATCACGACTTTGGCCTGCAGATCGTACCCGGGTTCGAAGTTCGATTTCGGCTGCCCTTCTTTATCGACTCCCTTGTCGTCGGTGCGAACGCCCGTGACGCGATCGCCGTCATAAAGAAGTTCCGAGCCGGCGAAGCCGGTGAAAACGGTGATGCCCGGTCTCTTCGACCTTGCCTCCCAGCCACTTCACAAACTTGTTCAGCGAGATGACGTAATTTCCGTGGTCGCGCAGGAAGGGCGGCGTGATCGGCAATTTGAACTTCGATTTTTCTGTGAGGAAGTAAACCCCTTCCTTGCTCACCTCGGCGTCGAGCGGCGCCTCTTTTTCAAATCCGGGCAGCAGCTCGCGCATGGACCGCGGATCGAGCAGTGCTCCCGACAAGCAATGCTGGCCGACCTCGCGCGCCTTCTCCAAAACGTAGATGTTCTCTTTGCTAAGCTGCGCGTCGGGATTGGCCGCATTGTGCGCGTCGATCAACTGCGACAGCCGCAGCGCGCAAGCCATTCCCGCCGGTCCGCCGCCGACGATCACTACATCAGCCGGCATCTGCGGACGTTCTACCCCTTCAATAGGTTTTCGGAAGACGATCATTTGACTGGCCTCTCGCACATACCAAGCCCTGAGATGCAAATGCAATGCTGCCGGGAATGTTTATCGCAACGGGTCCGGTACGCTCAGTTGTTTGCAGATCCGAATCGCTGTCGGATTCTTAACCTCACGATGCCTCGGAACAGTACTGGTACGGTGGGCGACTGGATTGTGATAAACGCTGTGGCGGGCGCCCTCCCGGAGCAGCGTGCATCCGTTTGCTTCAAGATGGCGGATCAGGTCAACACGCTTCACATCAAGCCACGGAAATCTTTATCTTTTCTCGCGTGATTTTCTTCCCGGGAGTACGCTTTCCGGCCAACTCCCGATTCGCTTCGAGCAGCAACTCAATTGCATCCCGGAGATTCTCCCGAGCTTCTTCGAGCGTCTGCCCTTCCGATATGGCTCCCGGCAACTCTTCCGTGTAGGCAACATATCCGCCACCTTCTGCCGGCGAAACTTCCTCGAAGACTGCCGTTACCGTGATGTCCATGAATTGATTGTAATGGCGCTGTCCAGCGCGCCAGCTAGCTTCCTGCCTTCACTTTTTTTACTTCTTCGATGAGCGGTGGCACGATATCGAACAAGTTTCCCACCACCGCATAATCCGCAATCTCAAAAATCGGTGCTTCCGAATCCTTATTCACGGCGATAATCGCCCGCGAACCTTTCATGCCGACAATATGCTGAATCGCACCGCTGATGCCGAGAGCGAGATACAACTTTGGCGCGACCGTCTGCCCCGAGGATCCAATCTGGCGATCCATCGGCAGCCACCCCGAATCGCAGATCGGACGTGATGCTGCCAGATCCCCGCCCAGAGCATCTGCAAGATTCTTCGCGATCTCGATATTCTTCTGCTCTTTAATTCCCCGCCCCACAGCAACGATGATCTCCGCCTGCGTGAGATCCACCGCCTGCTTGGCTTCTTTGAAGACTTCCTGCGGCTTATTGCGAATCACCCCGTCGGCGATTTCGACATTCACAGTCTCCACCGCAGCGACAGCCGCGCCGGCCTCCGCCTTGTCCCCCCGGAACGCTCCGTTCTGAAATGTCACGAACCAGGGAGCATCGCTGGTGAAGCTCACATCCGCGGCCAGCTTGCCCTGGAACATCTGCCGCGTGAATACCAGCTTGCCGCCCTCGTGCTTGAATCCAATGCAGTCGCTGATCACCGTGCGTCCCATAGCCGTCGCCAGCTTGGGGACAAAATCGCGCACTTGATAGGTATGCGGCATCAATACGAGTTTCGGCGACTTGGATTCGAGGAACTGCTTGAGTCCAGCCGCAAAGGCATCGGGCGTATAAGGCTCGAGCTTGGTCGATTCGATGTCGTAAACCTTCCCAACCTTCTTCCCCGCAACCTCGGAAGCAATTGAGTTCACGCCGCTGCCCACGACAGCAGTCTCGAGCGCCCACCCCGTGGCCGCGGCGATCGCCTGCCCGGCAGTAATGGTTTCCCACGAAACCCGATTCAGCTTCCCTTCGCGCTGCTCCACTACTACGAGAATCGTATCTGGCATATTGTCTGCTTTCTTAGCTCAACCCATGTGGGGACAGCCGCCTCGGCTGTCCAGCCGAGCGAAGCTCGACGGCTACCCTAAAGCACTCTCAACTCATTCCTCAGCTTATCCACCAACTTCTTCGCGATCTCTCCCGGCGACCCGTCAATGTGCTCCGTCTTCTTGGTTTTCTGCGGCACGTACAACTTCTCGATCTTCTGCAAATTGTCACCCAGCGCGGCCTGCACCTCGCCCATCGGAACCTTCCGCAGAGGCTTGTTTTTCGCCTGCTTGATTCCAATCAGCGTTGCATATCGCAGCTTGTTAATTCCCGACTGAATCGTCAGCACCGCGGGCGTAGGCATGTCGACAAACTGGAAATATCCCGCCTCCAGTTCGCGCTTCACGCGAATCCCGCTGTCGGTCTTTTCAATCTGCATGATGATGGTCGCGTGCGGCCAGCCCAACAACTCCGCCAGGATCACTCCCGTCTGCGCATACCCGTAATCGTCCGACTGCAATCCGGTAAAAATCAGATCGAACTGCTCGTCCTTAATAGCCGCCGCGATTGCCTTAGCCGTATTGAACGCATCCAGCCCGACGAACTTATCGTCCTCCAGATGAATCGCCCGATCCGCCCCCTTAGCCAGCGCCTCGCGCAGAACCTGCTGCGCCCGCGCCGGACCACTGGTGATCACCACCACCTCGCCTTTATGCTTCTCTCGCTGGCGCAGCGCTTCTTCCAGCGCGTAAGCATCGGGTTCATTGACCTCGTAAGAAACGTCCTCGCGGATCCATGTCCCCGACTCGTTCAGCTTCAGCGGCGCATCTTTCTGCGGCACCTGCTTCATGCAAACCAGGATTTTCAAGAGAGTCTCTCCATGCATGCCATGGCGGCACGGCAAAACTGGTCAGTATAAATGACGCGTCGGCGCGCGTGGAAATACCCGGAAACCGGTATCGCGGCGCTGACTAATCCTATTTCTGGGCTGCTGAGAACCCTTGTAGACCTGTTCCCTGTGCGAAAGCAAATAACCGCTCTGTGATCCTGATCACAGACTGCCTCGATCCGCCGCGTCAGCATGGCGAAGGGACTTCCATGCCAGACGACACTTTCTCGCTCATGCGCGACAGCATCATCGCCGGCGCGCCCGACACCGCGTCCTGATCTAGCCCAGAAGGCAATCGCTGCCGGCACCGCGCCTCTGGATGCCATTAACAACGGATACGTCCCGGGCATGCACGATGTGGGTGAGCAGTTCGCTCGCGGACGGATGTTTCTCCCCGACATGATGGCCTCCGCTGAAGCCATGCGAGCCGCCATGGCCGTGCTCGATCCGGAACTCAAGAAGTCGGGAAGCGACCGTCCCCGGGCCGGAATCGTCGTGCTGGGAACCACGAAGGGGGACATTCACGAGATCGGCAAGATCCTAGTCGGCACGCTGCTGACGGCTCATGGGTTTCAGGTCCATGATCTAGGAGCGGATGTCTCAGGAGAGAAATTCGCCGCTAAAGCTGAGGAACTCAGCGCAGACATAGTCGGCGTTTCAGCACTCCTGACGACGACCATGCGCAACCAGAAGACGGTGATCGAAACCCTGGAGCGGTTCGGCCTGCGCGGTCAAGTCAAAGTCATGGTCGGAGGCGCCCCCGTAACGCGCCGCTGGGCGGACGAGATCGGCGCCGACGGGTACGCGAAAGATGCAATGAGCGCAGTAGCGCTAGCCCGCGAGCTAATGAATCAGAAAACCGGACTACGCGCCCCCGAACCCATTGGTTCGGGGTAGGTTCTGTAGCGCCCGACGCATCCTCCGAGAGGTTGCCCAGGCGCGCTCGCTTCGCTTCGCGGAACGGCCCAATGGGTCCGTTCCTACGTGAGACGTGCTGAGCCGGAAACCTTATGAGACCAAAATTTGAATTGCTCCACAATCCGCTGATCGAACGCATCCTGGGCGAAGCCTTCCAGCTAATTAACGACCCGGGCGTCAGGGTCGCGCCCTACGTAGAAGACCTGCTGCGCGGCGCGGGCATCACCGTCAATGACGGCGTGGCCCACATCCCCGAGCCGCTAGCCCGCAATGCGCTCGAGTCCGTTCCGCGCGAATTCTTCCTCTACGATCGTAATGGCCGCCCCGCGGTGCACTATGGCGGAAACCATGTCCACTTCGATCCCGGTTCGTCCTGCCTGAACATACTCGATCCGCAGACGCAACAACCAAGGCCAGCAATGACTCCGGATCTCATGCGGCTGATTCAGGTCGCCGAGATGCTTTCCCAATTCGAAGCCCAATCGACGGCGATGGTCTGCAACGATGTGCCACCGGAAATCGGCGATTGGTACCGCCTTCTGCTGGTGCTGTGGTATTCGGAGAAGCCCGTCGTCACCGGAGCATTCTCAGCCCACAGCTTGCACACGCTGATTGACCTGCTCGCGATTGAAAGTGGTGGCCGCGAAGCGTTGCGCCAGCGTCCGCGCGCGATCTTCGATGTGTGCCCATCCCCGCCCCTGAACTGGTCCGAGTTCGCATCGCAAAATCTGGTTGACCTGGCGCGCGCCGGAATTCCTGCAGAAATCGTCAGCATGCCTTTAGCCGGGGCCACCGCTCCTGTAACTCTTGCGGGCTCCGTTGTGCAGCACGCCGCCGAATGCATCAGCGGAATCACGATTCATCAACTCGCACAGCCGGGCGCGCCCATCGTCTGGGGAGCCGCGCCGGCGATCTTCGACATGCGCAGCGGCAAGACGCCCATGGGCGCGATCGAAACTGCCATGCTCGATGTCGCTTGCGCCGAAGTAGGGAAACATCTCGGGCTGCCAACGCACGCCTACATGGTTGCCGGGGATGGCCGCGTGATCGACGCGCAAGTAGAAATGGAAAGTGGCATGTCAGCAGTGCTGGGCGCGCTGGCCGGCATCAACATGATCTCGGGCGCCGGCATGCTCGATTTTCTCGCGTGTCACAGCGTCGAAAAGTTAGTCATCGATGCCGAGGCGATCGCCTCTGCGCAGCGTTTAATCCAAGGCATTGAACCCTGCGGGGATTCCCTGGCCACCGCCATGTTCGCGCAAACCGGCTTGACAGGCGACTTCTTGAAACTTAAAGAAACCCGCGCTCTCTTCCGCCAGGAACAGCACTTCCCTTCGTCAGTAATCGATCGCGGCCTTCCGCAGATGAACGGTGGAGGCATCCTCGAGCGCGCGAACCAACGCGTTGAAGAACTTCTGGCAGCCTATGAACGCCATCCGTTGCCGCCGGACCGCGAAGAAGAAATCATCGCGTTCGCCGAACGCGAAGGACACAAGTTTGGATTGGAAGGTATACGCGAGATCCTGTCGAGAGCCCCGCGTTTTGACGGTGTTTTATTTTGAGGGTTTTTCTATTTGAGGTACCCCATTCTAAATGTCGCGCACTTTGCGACGTTTAGAGTGGGGCTGTTGACCTACGAACCAGCCCAGTGAAGAGCGTCTCCACTGGCCATAAGACACGATGAGTTGGGCCTTACCTATTCGGTAAGCACGGTCGACTGCCCCGAAATATCAAACCGTTTACGGCAGCGCATATTCTTGCAAGCCATCATGTCGTCCTTGCGCACCATGTAAGACCTAAACTTGGCAAAGCGAGCCCGGTCGCGCTCATCGGCCCGCCCCGGCAGTTGTCGCTTTTTGGTGCGCACAATCCACGTAACTTCATACTCCGCCGACTGATGGCAATGCGGACAATTCAGCGACGCCGGCTTCTTTTCCTGCTTCTCATCGAAAAAATCTCTCTCTTCCATGTTACAAATTATTGCATATTCAGCGGTGCTGGACCGCGATAACATCAGCTTTTCTGTATAGATCGCCGTCTTAGCCGCCAGGCACAAGCACTGTAAATGCCCAGCAAGAAGAAGAAACGAAAGCTGTTCCGCGCCGTAACCGCGGTCAAGGAACTGGCCCGCGAGCGTGTCGGCGCGCCCCCGGCGGAGAAGATCGTGATTGAGAAGAAGAAAAAGCCGGAAAAGCACAAGCCGACCCTGGGCAAGTTGCTCAGCGACCCCGAGTAAGCACCTTACTGGAATGTTGCCGAAATGTTGGCATTGGTATCAAGCGCCACGCTGCAGGTCATTGACGGTGAGTTGGAACATCCAGTCGTTCCTGGATCCCAGGTCCAGGTCACAGTGCTGGCTCCGGTCCCAGGAGCGGCGGTCAGCACCACAGTGGAATCCAGAGGAAATGCGGCCGTACATGTGCCCGGACAAGTGATGCCTGCGGGCGAACTGGTCACGGTACCATTCCCTGAGACGGCCACGGTCAGGCTCGCCTGCGTACAGGTGCCGGTTCCCACGCCCGCAGCCGAGATGAACGCAGTACCGAAAACGTAGTTGCCTCCCTCCTGGATACTTGCCATAACATTGCCAGTGCCGCAATCGCTGATGGCAGTGACCAGTCCCGGTCCATCGATCGTCACCAGGTGCTGCGAGTCGATCGACCACTTCGCCTGCGCGGTGACATCTTTATTTTCCGGAGGATGGATGTACGTGCCAATGGCCTTGAACTGCAGCTGTGCTCCCACTCCTCCGAAGGTAGCCTTTGCCGGCGTGACCGAGAGACCCACAAGCTTCTGACTGCGAGCGCAACTTGCGAGGTTCAGCAGAGTCATTGCTGTGAGCATCAGGGCGGCAACACCAAACCACTTCCGAATCATCGCTAGCTCCTGGGACCGAGCGCTGGGGATGCACACTGCGGCGGGAATGCGTCACTTTATTCAATACTAAAGCGAAAAGCAATAGGCGGATACAGGTCTGGCTTCATCCTTTTACGGCTTCCGCCACAAAGGCCGCGAATTCCCGCACGTCCTCTTCCGTGGTATCGAACGAGCACATCCAGCGCACAATGCATTCGTCCTCGATCCATGGATAATAAAAATACCGTTCCATGATCTTCGCAATGGCCGCGCGCGGAATCTGCGCGAACACTCCGTTCGCGTCCACCGGCCACACGATCCGGACCTGCGGAGATTTCCGCAACTCCTGTTCCAGAACCCGTGCCATGCGATTGGCGTGCTCCGCGCTGTGGCGCCACAAGTCACGAGTCAGCAGCGCCTCAAACTGTACCGCCACAAATCGCATCTTGGAATTCAATTGCATGCCCTGCTTGCGCAGGAATAAAAAATCCTGGCTCAGTCCCGGCCGGAAGAAAACCACGGCCTCCCCGCCCATCATTCCATTTTTCGTTCCGCCAAACGTGAGCACATCCACGCCCAGATCGCGAGTCGCCTCGCGCAAACTCTGGCCCAAGGAAACCGCGGCGTTCGCAATGCGCGCCCCATCCATGTGCAGAAACATGTCGTGCTGATGCGCGAAATCCGCCAGCGCCCGAATTTCCCCAGGCTGATAGACAGTCCCCATCTCGGTTGATTGCGTGATCGAGACCACCCGCACTTGCACATGGTGCTGATCGCCGATCCCGTGATAAGCGTGCCGCACTTGCTCAACGTTGATCTTGCCGTCTTGGTGCGGCAGGGGAATCAACTTGCACCCGGTGTGCTTTTCCGGAGCCCCGCATTCATCCGTGTAGATGTGGGCATAATCGCTGCACAATACCGCGTGGTAAGGACGGTTCAGCGCCTGCAACCCGAGCACGTTGGCCCCGGTCCCATTGAAGGTAAAGAACACGTCAATGTCGGGCCCGAAATGCTCTTCAAATTTTGCAATGGCCGCGCGTGTGTAATCGTCGTCGCCATAAGCTCGCACGTGTCCCGAGTTAGCGCGCACAATGGCTTCAACAATTTCCGGATGAACCCCGGCATTATTATCGCTGGCAAAACCGCGAATGGACGCAACCTGCACGGGCATACCAAAACAATCTACCAGAGTCTCTGTCGTGGAGACGTTGCTAGTACCCATACGTTCTGCATCCAGCAATTACAATGCTGAAGGCCGATTCCCATGGCGCGCAAACGCACGTTAATCCCATCCCCGCTAGCCTGGACGACGCTCACCGCGCCCGTCCCGCACCCAGCGCTCCCAGTGATTCCCGACCGTGGCGGGACGCAACTCCGCACTCCGCTCCCCACGGCCATCATCGACACGCGCGAGCAGAATCCCTTCTCCTTCCGCCGCTTCAAAGGCTGGTTCGCCAAAGTCGAGCACCGCGCTCTAACCCTCGGTGATTATTCGATTCAAGGCATGGAAGACATCTGCACCGTCGAACGCAAAGATCTCGCCGACCTGATCTGCTCCTTCACCACCAATCGCGCCGTCTTCATCAAACGCCTGCGCCGCATGGCCGAACTCCCGTACAGCCTGCTCGTAGTCACCTCGTCATTGACCGAAATCAAATCGGAATATCCCTATCGCGCCGCCAACCCCAACCGCATCACGCAATCGCTGCTCGCCGTCCTCACCGGCCTGCGCCTCCCATTCATCTGCACCGACACCCACGAACTCGGAGAAGAGATCGTCGCCTCCTACCTCTACCAGACATTTCTGTATGATTGGCTGGACAAAAACGGCCACGGCCGTCAACTGGCGGATGGCGATTTGTAGGATGAAGCCCCGTACGCCGTCGTCCGGGGTTGCGCCCCTGGCGCAATGATGATTCGCCTATCGGAGAAGCCGCGCAGACGTCGTTCATGACCGACCACTTCACCCTCGCCGACAACGCCGCGAAACTCATCCTCGCCCGAATTCCGCTCCGCCCCAAAATCGGTCTCGTCCTGGGCTCCGGGCTCGGCGCTTTCGCCGACTCCGTCACCGACCCGACAAAAATTCCCTACTCCGACATTCCGTCCTTTCCCCAATCCACCGCGATCGGACACGCCGGACGGCTCGTGATCGGCAACGCAGGCTCGGTGCTAGTCGCCGCCATGCAAGGCCGCGTCCACCAATACGAGGGATACTCCGCGCAGCAAGTCGCCTTCCCCATCCGCGTGTTCGCGCGCATGGGAATCAACTCCGTAATCCTCACCAACGCCGCCGGAGGCATCAACCTCGGCTACTCGCAGGGCGCGCTGGTTCTGATCAAAGACCACATCAATCTGCAGGGAGCGAATCCGCTGGTCGGTCCCAACGACGACCGCTTCGGCGTTCGCTTCCCCGACATGACGCACACCTACTCGCGCGCCTATCGCGAGATCGCCCGCGAAGAAGCCGCCAAGCTCGGAATCATCTTGCACGAAGGAATCTACGCCGCGCTGCTGGGCCCCAGCTACGAAACCCCCGCAGAAATCGACCATCTCCGCCGGATCGGCGCCGACCTGGTGGGCATGTCGACGGTGGCGGAGGTAATCGCCGCCCGCCACATGGGATTGAACGTGCTGGCCATTTCCTGCGTAACTAACATGGCCGCAGGAATCCTCGATCAACCGCTCTCCCATGCCGAAGTAATGGAAACCGGAGAACGCGTGCGGACCAAGTTCGAAGCGCTCCTGAAAGCAGTTCTGCCCAGAGTAGCAAAGCCCGCGCAGGCAAAGCGCGCGTAGGGACAGCCTCTCAGGCTGTCCCCGCGAAGCCGTAGGCGAGCGGAACGGCGGCGAACTTTTTTTAAGAACTGCCAGTAGATCCTCAACCTCCAAACAAACCCTGTGCCCACGAAACGCAACGTAACTGCCGCGTACTCTCGTCCGCGTTCTATAATTTCCCAGCGGTTCAATTCTTGGAGGAATTCATGTCGCAAGCCATCCCCGAGAAGTACAAAGATCTTTTCCAGAAGCGCGCCTTCGCCAGCCTCGCCACCCTCATGCCCGATGGCCGCCCGCAAGTCACTCCCGTCTGGTGCGATTTCGACGGCGACCACGTCATCTTCAACTCCGCCCGGGGACGGCAAAAAGATAAAAATGTAAGGCGCGATCCGCGCGTATCCCTCGCCATCATCGATCCTGAAAATCCCTATCGTTATCTGGAAATCCGCGGCCGCGTAGTGGAGATCACCGAAGAAGGCGCCGGCGAACACATCCACAAATTGGCTAAAAAATATTTAGGCGTGGACAAATATCCCTACGGCCAGCCCGGCGAAGTAAGAGTTCTCTACAAAATCAAGCCCGAACACACTACCGTGATGGGGTAGGCTAAGTTTCGAGTTTCAACCTTGAGAAGCTGGCAAGTTCCGCCACGAGCCTGCGTTAGGTTTTGCGAAAATTTCCATGTAGCGAGCCTCGCAGTTCGTAACTTGAAACCCGAAACTCGAAACCAGAAACTTATTGCGAGGCTCCGCCATCCGCGCCTACAACCTCTGCTTTCTCGGTTTCGGCAACGTCAATCGCACTCTCGTGCAGCTACTCGCCGACCGTGCCGCCGAACTGCGCGATCGTTACGGAATAACCTTCCGCATCACCGGCGTAGCCTCCCGTCGCCTGGGATGGAACGCGAATCCTGACGGCTTTGAACTCTCGCAGCTAGGCGGCGCGGGCGCCTCCGCTCTGAAATCGACTTCGAATATCACCGGCGTCCGCGCCTGGCTCAATGCGGCCAAAGCCGACGTCCTCTTCGAAGCCACATCTCTGAATGTCGAGAACGGCCAGCCCGCCGTCGATTACATCCGCGCCGCTCTCGAACACGGAGCCCACGCCATTACCGCCAACAAAGGGACAATCGTTCACGCCTACCGCGAACTCCGCGACCTGGCTGCCCTGCAAGGCAAGCGCTTTCTCTTCGAATCTACCGTGATGGACGGCGTCCCCATCTTTTCCTTCTTCGACCAACTCCCGGCCATCCATCTTCAGGGCTTTCACGGCATCCTGAATTCCACGACGAACGTAATCCTCAGCGAGATGGAACAAGGTCTGAGCTTCGATGAGGCCCTGAAGAAAGCGCAACAGCTAGGCATCGCCGAGACCGACGCCACCCACGACATCGACGGCTGGGACGCCGCCGTGAAAACCGCAGCGCTGGTAACGGTCCTGATGGACGTTCCAATCCGTTTGGATCAAATCGAGCGCGAAGGCATTCGCGATCTCACCCAGCAAGCCCTACGCAACGCCCGCCGCGATGGATGGCCCTTCAAACTCGTCTGCCGCGCCCAACGCACCCCGGACGGAGTAAAAGCCAGCGTCAAACCAGAAAAAGTAATGAGCACTCAGCCCATGGCACGAATTGCGGGAACGTCGTCCTACATCTATTTCGAAACCGACATCTTCCCCGGCCTAGCGATCACAGAAGAAAACCCCGGCCTCTACGCCACCGCCTATGGCCTGCTGGCAGATTTAATACGAGCTGTCGGGAAGGGCGAGTAACGCCTGCCGCGAAGAGTACATGACTCAGTGCCTCCGGGGCTTTGCTGTAATTGAGATAATTAACGGATGTGCCCTAAGTGCCAAAGATTTGCGGAGCGCATCAATTTTCGTGAACCTCGGGAATATCTTGAAAGAGCGCGCCAGTTGGTTGAAATCGTTGATCAGGGCACGCTGCGGATGATAAAGGCGAGCTGCCCACTGGAAGATTTGTTTAAGTCAACGTGGCCTGGGGATATGGTCACCCATGACTTTGCATGCTTTGCTTGTGGCCAGAGATTTTCTCTCTCTGCCGACACATACCACGGACATGCTTCATGGGCAGCGGAAATGATCATTCCGAAACCACCTGAGTCCGTTCACTGAAATCAAATGCTCTCCTTTGAACGTCCGTTATAAGATTCGAAAGGACCAATATGCTGACCACGGAAACGCTCGCTCCCGCCCTGGACCTCACCCGCATCCGCTCCCAATTCCCGTCCTTGTCGCAGACGGTGAACGGCCGCCCCGCCGTCTTTCTCGACGGCCCCGGCGGAACGCAAGTTCCGCAGCGTGTGATCGACGCGATGGCCAACTATCTGAGCCACGAGAATGCCAACACCGGTGGAGCCTATGCCACCAGTCGCCGTACCGACGCGATGATCGCTGAAGCCCGCGCTGCCATGGCCGACTTCCTGCACTGCGCCGCCGACGAAGTCATCTTCGGCCCCAACATGACCACGCTCACCTTCGCCATCTCCCGCGCGCTTGGCCGCGAACTCAAACCCGGAGACGAAATCCTCCTCACCCGTCTCGATCACGACGCCAATGTCTCCCCCTGGCTGCTCATGGCCGAAGATCGCGGCCTTACCGTGCGCTGGGTGGACTTTCGCGACGAAGACTGCACCCTAGACATGCAGGATTTCGCCAGCAAGCTGAACAAGAACACAAAATTGGTTGCAGTCGGATACGCCTCGAATGCAGTCGGCACCATCAATCCGGTGAAAGAAATCGTCCGCCTCGCCCAGCGCGCCGGAGCCCTGGCCTACATCGACGCGGTTCACTACGGACCGCACGGCCTGATCGATGCGGCCGCACTCGACTGCGATTTTCTCGCTTGCTCCACCTACAAATTTTTTGGACCCCACATGGGAGTTCTCTACGGAAAACGCGAGCACCTGCAACGCATTCGTCCTTACAAGGTTCGTCCCAACACCAACGCAATTCCGAATTGCTGGGAATGGGGCACGCTCAATCACGAATGCATCGCAGGCATCACGGCGTGCGTTGAATACATCGCCTCATTAGGCGGCAGTATACCCCAGCATTCCGGGGCCGCGAACAGTGCGAATTCCGGACGACGCGCCGCCATCGAGTCCGCCTATGCCGCCGTCCACGAGCACGAGCGCGTCCTGCTGGAACGAATGGCGAGCGGCCTGAAGCAAATCCCGGGCTTGAAAATCTACGGCATCACGGACCCGGCCCGCTTCGACCAGCGCTGCGCCACCTTTGCCGTGCGCATCGACGGATTCACCCCCGTGGAACTCGCCACGCAACTGGGCGAGCGCGGCTTTTTCACCTGGGACGGCAACTACTACGCCATCAGCGTCACCGAGCACTTCGACGTGGAAAAATCCGGAGGCTTCCTGCGCATCGGACTCGTGCACTACAACACAGTCGAAGAAGTCGATGGGTTCCTTTCAGCCTTGCGCGAAATTGCGGGACGCTAGAGTCCCATAAACACGACAGCCCGGGATGCAATCCCGGGCTGCAAGAATTTCGACGACGCCATCGTCCATCAACCTCACATCTGGCGAATGATGTCTACGGCCAGCGCTTCGCAGTGTCGTCCCAACCAGCGGCGCGCACCGGCTGCGGTGCCGGCATGGACGGAGATGCCGGAACAGAAATCCTCGGAGCCTGCGGACCATTCACCGCCGTCGGTAGGGCGTTCTTGGCCGCTTCCGCAGCGTTCTCTTTTTCTTCCGACAGCAGTGGAGCCACCAGCCGCAGAGCCTCCACTTCTTTTTCCAGACGGGTCAACTCCATCTCTTTCTGCCGCAATACTTCGTAAACGTTTTTCATATCCTGGGCACCTGCGAAACGGGATCAAAAGCTCTTTGGCACTTTAGCAGAGTTGCCCTTATTGTCAAGGCTTTCCAAGGGTTCCCCTGTATTGAAACATCAACTTTGGAGGTTCCCTGACCAAGGGTATGCGGACGCGAGAGTGCTAGCGGAACAGAAAGAATGCCGCGATCACCGCGGCCGCCAGAGCGAGCGCCCCAATGACGTACTTGTTCGCCGAAAGCCAAGACGGCGAATCCACCAAGCCACCGCTGAAAACGAAACCAGGAGCGGCATTCTGTACCAAGCTGGACGCCGCAGCCTCGGGCACGGCTGCTTGCATTTCGGGAGCAGCAATGTTCGTACGAGACTGCGCTGGGTGCCCCACTTCTCGCGGATTCTTTTGCGAGAAGTGGGATTCGGTCACAGCAGGAGACGACGCTGGCTTCGGCGCCGCAGCCGCCCCTCCTGCCGAGAATGTCGTCGGACCTAACTGCGCCGGAGCTGCCGCAGATCTCACCGGCGCTCCCTTGGCTGCCGTTCCGCTCGCAATGGCCCCTGTCGGCATGGGTTGCGGACGCCTCAATTGCCCGCGCCACTTCTTCTCTTCGCATTCCACGCACAGCACTCGCCCACCCGAAATCGGGAACCCGCAAGCCTCGCACTTCCGTAGCCCGCGCAGCACCGGAGGAACATGACTCTGATCGCCCTCCCCTGAATTCTCGGACGCAGCGACCGTCTCGGCCGCCGACCACAACAATGGCTTCGCAGGTTTCGCCACGCGGTCCTGCACCTGGCCGGATGTAGAGACGTTGCTTGCAACGTCTTGGCCCACCAGCGGCGCGGGCGTGTTGAGGACAGATCCCTCGCTGGACCTCGCCGGGACGGGCTCTTGATTCCGCGATGTTTCGTCGTTAGCGGTCCGCGTACTTGGCACGACCACCGCACTCAAACTCTGCTGGACCGTCTTCCCAGATTCAACTGGCGCCGCCCTTAGCTCAGCCGCAGCCGGCACCCCTGAATCCTCCTTCACCGCAGCCACCGGCTCGTCGGCTTCAACCTCCAGAATGTCATCATCCACACTCTGTTCGTCGATAGTCGAACTCTGCGCAAGATTGCCGGAACTGTCTTCGCCCCTCAACTTCTCAGGCAAGCTCTCAGTCACGTGCGCAAGCTGAACGGCAGTCTCAACCATCTGCCCCAAACGCTGCACCGCCGAGAGATCGCGTTCTCCAAAAGCGTTCGTCTTCCCGGAGAAAAGTTCGAATACCCCCAACACTTCGTCGTCGTGCACCACCGGCATGACCACGACGGAAGCGATCCCCAGTTGGCGGCAGACCTCGTGATTCACACGCGCATCGCGCTCGGCATCGTCACACCGCAACAGTTGCCTCGTGCGTACGCTCTCCCCCGAAAGTCCAAACTCGGTAGAAAGCAGCGCGCCTAGCGCCGGAGCATTCGAGCCGGCGCTGGCCCGGCATAACATGTCATTCATCCCCTGGCGCCGCAGGGCAATAGCCGCCCCGCTCGCCCCAGTAATGAATTGGGCGCGATCGGCTAACAATTGCAGCGCCGCATCCAGATCGCGCTGCGCCATCTCCGCCAGAGAACGTCCAACATCTTCTCCGCGAATACTAGGCCACGCCGGCACGGAAGCTCCCGCCCGCGCCAGCGACAACGCTGCAGAAATCGACCGTGGGTTCGGTGTTTGAGAATTCTGCTGCAATCTTTCAACTCCCGGCCCAAAATTTTGCGCTGCAAACTGCAAAGGAGTACGTGCTTGGAGTCTCGCCCTCGCCTACCAAGCTGTCAAGATTCCGGTAGCACAAAAGGGCGACTCTAAGAGTGCAACCGCGAAGCGCCCGGCCCCGAGCACGTAAACAGACGTTGTTCAGCTTGAAAGTGAAACTCGAAACGAGAAACTTGAAACGTGAAACTCGAAACTCTAGCTCCTACCCCTTCTTCCGTCTCTTCAGCGCCGACTGAGCCAACCGGTTCGCCTCCACGTTAAACTCGCGCCGCACATGAGAAATGGAGAACTTCAGCGATCGCGCCAATTTTCGACAGGTCCAGTGCAGCGAATACAGCCGCGGGCTGCGGCACTCGTATTCCCCAGTCATCTGCCGCACCATCACTTGGGAGTCGGAATAGACGTGAAGTTTCCGCGCTTTAAGCGCGACCGCGTATTGCAGAGCTTCCATCAACGCCGCGTATTCGGCGACGTTGTTGTCCTGATTGCCGATCCACTTCGCGATGCGTACGGGCCCCCCGGCCAGCCCGCTGATCACCACCCCAATGCCCGACGGCCCCGGATTCCCCAGGCACCCGCCGTCCACATAGGCCACCAGTTCGGTCACTTCGGGGTTTCTCGATTCATTCTGCCGCGTGTCCCACCCCATGTTGCCATTGTTTGGCACAGAAAGAGTAGGAACTCCGATATCTGCAAGATGCGCCATGCTTACTTCACCGTCAAGACGATTATTTGGTTCGCTTTCATCGCTTTGTAGTTGCTACACCGACTGTGGATTTTATTGTGTAAAAGCCGTCCGTATTAATTCCCAGCAAATCTAAGGTTCTGCTTTACAACCATTTGCGTTTTGCAATTTTCACAGTACTCCGGCTGGCGATTGCACCAATAGTTTGCGTTGACTTTTTTCATTACTCTGGTAACTTTGCCTACGTCGACGGTCGAAAGGGTTGGCACAATAAAACGAGCCAGTCCGAATAGACTGAGTGATCAGCCAGGCGGGGCGACTCGCAAGGCGACCGGACCTGAAAAAACCGACGGATCTGCGAGGTTCAGTTGGGGTCCGGGACTGCGAAAGCAGTGATCGCATCAAGGGGTCGTGACGGTACATGCTTCCACGTTGTTAGCTCCCTCGCAGGAGCTGGCGGCTAGAGCATAACCAATGTCACGGCCCTTTCAATTTTTTCCCCTAAGTTTTATCCTTTCCCCAGCAAAATCACCTTCGCGGTGCCGCATGCGTTTCCGGATCACGGCTCAATGCGTCACTCTGGCGCTCTTGATACTCACTAGAGGCTGGATCTCAGCTCAGACCCCATCGCCCCAGGAGTACCCCATGGTCCGCGACCGTGCTCAAAGTGGCCTGCGAGGCCCGGTCAAGTCTTGTAAAGACGAGATGACGTTTCCTGCTGTCGCCGACGTTCGCCCCCAGAGTCGCTCCGAATACACTACTGAATTCGACCGGGAAGGCCGCGAGATCAGCACTCGCATTCTTCAATCGGATGGCTCGTTGTGGATTACGCGTTCTGAGTACTCGCCCTCTGGTCAAGTGCTGAAAGTCGTTTCTGGTGTGGAGGGAAAAGCAGTGACGAAAACCTCCTACATCTATGACGATCAGGGCCGAATTCAGAGAATTGTCCCGGACAAGCCCGGCGAGAACCCCATGTCTCAGCCAATCTCCTTCCACTACGACCAGCACGGAAGGAAGACGAGCACCGTAAGCTCCACCGCCGCGGATTACCGTCCCAACATGGCCAGCGGCCTCGGGCCATTCGAAGCGTTGGACCTGCCGCCCAACCTTCCTGGAGGCGGAACCGCAACCACGATTTACGACGAACACGATCGCCCTACCGGAGTCGAGGTGCGTGATGCCAAAGGCGAGTTGGTGATGCACGCGACTCGTACCTATGACTCACAAGGGAGGGTCGCGGCCGAGAAGCAATTCCATGACAACTTCGCGCCCATGTTTGCTCCCGAGGCTCAGGAGAAAATCCTGCAGGAATCCGGCCTCTCACCGGAACAGCTTTCGACGCTGGTGCAAGCCGAATTGCCAAAACTGGTGGGCGGGCATACCGAAGGGTACACGATCTGTTACGCCTACGACGTCCACGGCCGCGTGTCTCACACCAGCCGCCGGATCTTCAACCAGCAAGACGAAATTGACACAACCTACAACGATCACGGCGATGTCGACTCGGAAATAACGCGGAGCACAGAAATACCCAGTGCGGACGGAATACCCCCTGACGCGGGGCCGTCAGCGTACTCAGAAGTCCGATACTCGTATCGGTACGACGAGCATGGGAATTGGATCGAGAAGACCACAGCCTATCGCTTAAGGCGCGACGAAGAGTTTCAGTCCCCTTCCACGATCAAACGCACTTTAACGTACTACTGATCGCGCCGGCCTTAGCAGCAGATTTCGCTGCCGAGCCTGCCCTGCGCTCACTCGCCATGTTTTGCGCCACCACCCACGCCGCCGCCCCGAATATCCACGAGACCGCGAAAGCAGTCCGGTTGAGTCGCGTCGCAGACGTTAGCAGCGCAGGCAGCCACACAAGAAAGGTGTAGACAGTGATTTGCCCGGCCTCCGCCCAGGCCGCGATTCGCGGCAGTACATTGAACAAGACTCCCAGCCCGCTGGCAATCTGTCCGGCTCCGGTCAGGTACGCCCAGGCGCGCGGGGCAGGCAGCCAGTGCGGAACGAATCCAGCCGTCGCGTCCACATAAACGATATGCGACAGCCCGATCGGCACGATCGAAACCGCAAACAGATACCGCGCTGCACGGATCCCCCGTTCACCTGCAAGAAACCCAAACACTGACCCACTCGCGACTTCACCGAACACGGCAAACAGCGTCCATCCTCCCGCGAGCAGAAGCGTCAGCTCACCCAGACCAAGCCAAGAAGCTTCCGTGCCCGGCTTGCTAACGACGTCGGGCACCTTGAGCAAAGCCCAGAGGAATAGATAGGGAAGAAGAGCCCGTACCGCCCGCCTCCGGGCTGGCGCTATCAGAAGTCCCAGCCCCAGAAGGATCATCAGAACTCCAGAGGCGTACGCCACCGCCGTCCGCCCTGGCAGCCATGCGGGAACGGGTTGCCACACGAGTGCGAAATCGCCGTAGCCGAGAGCCAGTCCACCCAGCCCCAGCAGTCCGATGGCAAAAAGGCTCAACCCAGGTTGTTGTCTGCTCATGAGAATGTCGAGGAAGATATTGTACGTGTGGGGGCGGACGCCTCGTCCGCCCGCGAGCGCAACTGAGCATGAATGAGCAAAGACCCTCCAGGCTTCAGAGGCCCCATGCATCACTTGTCATGAAACTCCGCCCAAGTCCCCGTCTTCCATTCGTAAATACGTATGTTGCACTGCTTCGGCGCTATGTGTGCAAAGACCATGCTGAACGGCTGCGCCTCGCTGATTTTCGCCAGGTGCATCGGCGTGCTGAAACGTGAAGCACAAATCAGGCCCAGCCTCACAGGAGCCGACTCCCATTGTGGTGCGCCTGCTACAGAATTGGCTGTATGCTCTGCCATGTTACAGCTGATTTCCGTGGCGTGTTTTGGCGCTTTACTTCATTAACACGTTGTGGTTGGCGGTGGAGCATGGGGCCATGGGAATCCAGCTTGTGATAGCGCCGTTTTGCTCTCGGTGGGGTATGCAACCGATGGTATACCGCACAGGGAACGCGCAAGGTGGGCATAGAAGAAGGTGATGCTATGCACAAGATGGTCTTGATCGTGGATGACAACATATTTATTCGTCATGCACTCTATGAGCTATTCAACCGAGAGGACGATTTTGACGTTTGTGGCGTAGCCGAGAATGGCCAGGAGGCCATTCAACAAGCAGCACGGTTGCGTCCTGACCTGATCGTGCTGGACCTCGCTATGCCCGTGATGAATGGTCTGGAGGCGGCACGAATTCTGAAACGTCTGATGCCAACCGTTCCCCTCATCATGTACAGCGCCTGCGAGGACAGCTCTTCCGAGCAACGCGCACGCTTGATTGGAATCTCCGAGCTGGTATCGAAATCCGAGCGTTTCTCTGTCCTGGTGGACAAGGCGCGCGGACTGGTTTATGCCAAAGCGGCCTGATCCTCACTTGCACCCGCCGTTAAAGCCAGTCAACCTCAGCAGCAAGATCAGCCGCGCCGCTTCGCAGGAGGCCTCATGCAGAGCCGTCATATCGAAGAATTACGGGTTGAACTCACGGGACTCCTCCAAAAGCAGAACGAAGTCCTGGAGTCGCGGATGTTAGGGAGTGCCAGCGAGAGCGACTTGCTGGAATACGAGATAAGACAAGAGATCGTTCACGAGCTATGCAACCAACTCGCCAACTCGATCGAGACGTAATGACCTGAGAACTGCTATCAGGCCCGCACAGGTTTGTGTCGGGACAGCCGCCATCGGCTGTCCAGTCGAGCGAAGGTCGACTTGGTTGCTCAGCGGAGATGCTGCCCGGGCTTCGGGCTTCGATAGCACAACTTCAGCCCGGGGGAATCCCGTAGGAAAATTCTGCCCGTCAGCGGCGCAATTCACAGATATCTTTTCGTCCGCACTGTTGACTCAACCGCGATGCTCCTAACATAGAGACTCATTCCCAACTAGGGATGGAGAGAAAACAATGCCAGTGCAATCTCAAGAGCAAGAAACTCTCAACGTAAAACTAGTTCACTTCACCAAGCAGAACTCGCCGGACGAACCCGTGCAGGTGGCATTTTCCGTCATTGACGACCAGGGGAAAGAAGAGATCATCACGGGCGAAATTCCCTATACCTACGATCTGTTTCGAGTTTTCCAGGATCATGGGTGGTTGAACGTGCGGAGAGGCGTTGCTTCGATTCGTGACAGTCGGACGCAGCGTCGCGTCATGTCTGCATAGTCGAACTCAAACTGAATGGCGCCACTAGTTCAGGGTGCGCTGGAAATCAAATATGTTCCAGCGCATCCTTATGAGTTTTTCTGAATCACCCCACCCGGATTCTTAGCCGTAACATAGTGTCCCTCCCCTGATTCTCAATCGGGAGACGGACATCGGATGATGAGTGCTATAGCGATTTATTGCCAGTTGACTTGCCAAAGACACAATTAGGTGCTTCTCAATGCGGGTTCACTGATAAAAACATCCATATCAGCATCAGGCATCCGCTGCTGAGACCGATGGCTCGTCTCAGAGGACCCGCTTGGCGAGCAACCCTAAGCCCACGTCCGGAGCATACGAGTCCGCCTGCGCAGAAAAGAAGATTGATCAAACCAAGTATTCCAGGTGACAGATTGATCGCCAATGATTTTGCTTCCGCACTGTGGTCCTCAAGGAGCATGAGAACGAGGACCGCGAACCACATACCTGTGCTAAGCGTAATCAGCGCTAGCCCCATTTCCATCTGGAAGAGATCTTGAGGCGCAGTGCGGTTGACCGCAAGATACTTGCGCCACGCCCTCAAGAGAAGCCAGATAGGGACACCAAACAAGAACGCGACAAAGGTCAGTTCGCCGAGTGCCATTGCGACGCATCACCCCCGCGAAGTACTGCGAGGTTCACACACAAAGTAGAAAGCACGTACCTGATCTTAGTCGACAGCGAGCCATTGATTTGGTAACTTTCGCAAGCAGGCGTGGGTGTTGAAAAAGTCACGTCGATTAGCAGGATGAGATTCAGCAGAAGCATGTTAGAAGGAGGCATCCGCCATGCTTTTGATTCTCATCGTCGGAGGCCTGCTGATCATGATGGGGCAACACGACCGCTCCGAAGCGCTGTTCTACTATTTCCGCCTGGAAGACCACATTTCTGAAAACCATCTGCTGCGGCTCATCGACAAGCACATCAGCTTTGCGTTTGTGCGGGAGAAGCTGAAAGCGAGTTACAGCGATACTGGCCGACCCTCCATTGATCCCGAGCTTCTGTTGCGCATTCTGCTGATTGGTTATCTGTACGGCATCACCAGCGAACGGAAACTGGTGGAGGAACTGCGTATGCACCTGGCGTGGCGGTGGTTCACCGGTTTGGGTTTCGATCAGGAGATCCCACATCACTCCACGTTCTCCAAGAACCGGCACGGACGGTTTCAGGAGTCGAGGCTATTTGAGGAGTTGTTTGGGCAGATCGTGCTGCAGTGTGTGGAAGCGGGATTGGTGCAGGGCCAGCACCTGTCGGTTGATGGCAGCTTCGTGGAGGCGAATGCTTCGAAGCAAAGCCGCATTCCGCGCGAGCAGTTGGCGGAAGTTGCACTGGTCAATCACACCGTACGCCAGTATCTAGTGGAACTGGAACAGCAGAACCCGGTGGAAGAACCTGTACATAAGCAAGAACAGGTGTCGACCACAGATCCAGATTCGACCTACGCCACCAAGGGCGGCACGCCGGCTCGGTTGGGATACTACAACAACTATCTGGTCGACAACCCTAGTTGCGTGATCGTGGGAGTACAAGCAACCGCAGCACGCATGAGTCAGGAGACGGTGGCCGCCCAAGACATGCTTGCCCGTTTTGCGCAATGGCAAGGACGAGAACCAGAATCGGTGGCGGCCGATACCACCTACGGGAACGGGGAGTTTCTGCAATGGTTGGCGGATCGGAACGTCACTGCCTACATGCGAACTCGCGACAGTGCTCTGAGAAAGAACAATCCCGGCTACGGCCCTGAGCGATTTACTTACCAGCCCGCGAGCAACACCTATCGTTGTCCTGCAGGAGAGCAACTGAACTACGTGGGGCTAAACGTTCGCAATCGAGCCCATGCCTACATCGGCAGCGCGAAACGCTGCGGAGCCTGCTCACAAAAAACACAATGCACGACGGGACGATACAAGTATCTCGCCATTCACATGCATGAGTCGGTACGACAACGCGCACGGGAGTTGGCGCAAACACCCGAATTCGCGCAGGCACAACGACAAAGAAAGAAGGTGGAAGCGCTGTTCGCGGAACTCAAGAACCAGATCGGGCTGCGCCGCTTGCGCCTTCGCAGACTCAAGTTTGTCCGAGAGCAGTTCTTCCTGGCAGCAGCGGCTCAAAACATCAAGCGACTAGTACGGTTCCTCAGCCAAGCGACAACACCCACTATGGAAGCCGCCTCTTAGCTGAGGTGAGAGCAAGAACTCCGCCGCCGCGACCATTACGCAGCTTTTCCGCGTCAGCGACTTGAAGGTCGGTTTCATATTTCAACATCAGGGCGGGAGGCCCTTGTGAAAAGTTGATTGGCCCCTCCCCCAATATTTTCACGACTCGACCAGAAGCCAATTTGAGTGGCCGCGACGGTTGTTGTGCATTGCAAGCGCAGGACAACGCACTAACCAGTAACGCGAGCAATATCTTTCGAGGTAATCTCTCGTTCACGGCAACAAATATACAGCAGGATTTCCGGAGGAGAGCTTTCAAAACCCAATGGCTGACGTAACCAAGGCGATTGCACTCAGAACCCCCTGGCCAAAAGTTCTGCCGTGACACAGGTCGCGTGCGGTTCAGGACACCAACCTCGGTAATCTGTGTTCGTCACGTCCCCTCCCCGACAATCCTTTCGACCACTATTCCGAGCACTCTCGCTGAGGAGCCGCGCAGATGGTTAACACCCCGTTGATCGGAGTTGCGACTGCACTGGTCGCGTGCGCCATCGTGGCACGAGTGTTCGCGCATGGCCAGCAAAAGGCAGATAAAGCGCAAAAAGGGGAAGTCATCAAACAGCTCTTAGCGCTCTCTGAACGCGAGAGCACACTCTCAGGAACCCCATCATCGGCCCGTTCGCGGGCGCCAATATCGAACCAAGCCATGCGGCCCGCCAACAGTCCGCGGAAGCCGACTCCGAAAATCTCTCAGCCTCTTCCCTCCAACTCGCCTTCGCCAAAATCGCTGACGCGAACTTAATATCCGGCATTCAATCCGGCGTGCGGTTCCTCTTTAGAAAATCGTTTTACTAACTCCCCCTCCCGTGTGCAATAATTCCTCCGCATCATCTCCGCTCTGGCGAACTCGCCTCTGCGGAAAATCACTTGCTGCAATTGTGAGGGCGGAAAATGTCTAAGAATTCCCTGTCCCGTCGTCGATTTATTCAGCTCGGTACCGGCGCGGTCGCTGCTACAACCGTCGCCAAAAACATCCTGCAACCTCATCAGCTTTATGCTGCCCCGCGGCGCGTTGCGCCCAGCGACACTATCCGCTTCGCTTCCATCGGCACCGGCATTCGCGGATGCGAACACCTCCAGGCTTCTCTCGACGTTCCCGGCATCCAGTGCGTCGGCGTCTGCGATCTCTACGACAGCCGCCACACCGCCGCCCGCGAAGCAGTGAAGAACCCGAACGTCGAAGCCGTGCGCGACTACCGCCGCATTCTCGATCGCAAAGATGTTGACTCGGTCCTCATCGCCACCATGGATCACCAGCATCGCCACATCTTCGAGGACGCTGTCGCGGCCGGCAAAGATGTTTATTGCGAAAAGCCCATGTCGCACACCGTCGAAGACGGGTTCTCCATGGTCGAAGCCGCGCACAAGAACAAGCGCATGGTCGCAGTCGGCAGCCAGCGCGTCAGTTCGATCCTCTACGCCAAAGCCAAGGAGATTTACGATTCCGGCAAGCTCGGCGAAGTCACTTCCATCAATGCTTACTGGGATCGCAATTCGCCCAGCGGCGCCTGGGTCTATCCCATTCCTCCCGACGCCAGCCCGCAGACCATCGACTGGGACGCATTCATCGACGGAGCCCCCAAACACGCCTTCGATCCCGTGCGATTCTTCCGCTGGCGCTGCTTCACCGACTACGGCGAGGGACTCGGCGGCGATCTCTTCGTCCACCTCATTTCCGGAATCCATTTCATCACCGGCACCAATGAACCCGCGCAGCGTGCCCAATCCAGCGGTGGCCTCTTCTACTTCAAGGACGGACGCGAGTTCCCCGACCTAATCGAGACTCTCTATGACTATCCCAATTTCCGCATGACCCTGCGTTGCAATCTGAACAACGCTGGCGGTGAGTTCATCGGCTTCTACGGTAAGAAGGGCACGATGATCATCAAGGACTCCACGCTCACCTTCACTCCGCAGAACGTGCAGCCCGAGCCCGAGGACTACTCGATCTTCGGCTGGCCCAAGAATCTGCGCGACCAGTACCTGGGGAAGTGGCACGAGGAGCATCCCGAGCCCAAAGCACTGCACTGGAAGGTCGAGGATGAGGGTGAAAGCTACACGGTTCCGAAAGGTTATAGCGACACGGTCGACCACCAGGCCAACTTCTACAACGCCGTGCGGACGCGGAAGCCGGTAGTAGAAAACGAAGTCTTCGGCAACAACGCCGCCATCGGATGCCACCTGGCCAACTTCTCGTACTTCAACAAGTGCGTAGCTGTCTGGGATGCAAGCAGCAAAAAGATAGTAAAAGCCTAGCTCTATAGCTGCCCGTGTAGCCCCGGACGCCACGGATCTCACGGATCTTCACGGATCAATTCTGTTGTTTAATCCGTGAAAATCCGTGCAAATCCGTGGCCAGTGAACTTCAGGGTACTCTCTTCTTAGGCAAATACTTCTTCTCAATCGAAGCCACGACCACGTAATTCGGGTCCACCATCTCGTTGAAATGAATCTTCCCCACCTTCGACAGCAACTCGTAAGCGTCCATCTCCGACAATCCGTACTCGCGATGGATCCAATACACCAACTCGGTAAGCGCGATCCGCGTCGCGTCCTCCGCAGGACGATAAGCCCCCACGGTCATGATCGCGTCCTCATTCTCAAACTGCGGCCATTCGATGTGGCGTCCTTTAATGACGCTCACCTGCACTCGCGCCTTCAGCGGAACTTCAATCGCCGATCCCGCCGCCTCCCCGTCTCCCATCGCGGCATGGCCATCGCCTAAGTACAGCAGCCCCCCTTTCACGTTCACTGGAAAGTACACGGTGTTGCCGGCCGAAGCCTCAGGCGAATCCATATTCCCGCCAAACTCCGCCGGAACAATCGAACTGCGCGCCTCGCCATTCGCGGGAGCCACGCCCAGACATCCGAAGAACGGATGCATCGGAATCTTCACCGCGAAATCCGAATCCAGCGCCTTGAACGTCGCCGTGTTGTCCGCATGGTTGATGGGATAGAACCAGACCCGCTCCTTCCACGGCGTTTTCTCCAGCATCGGCGTGTACTTGGACGAATTAATCGACCCGAATCCCGGCGAAAACGCGCCCACTCCCATGTCCCCATCCACCTGCAGATCCAGAATCTTCACCGCCAGCGTGTCCCCCGGCTCCGCACCCTCAACGTAAAAAGGACCAGCCAGCGGATTGTCTCCCTTCGCCATGTCAAGCGTGTCCCCGGGCTTCTTGAGGCCATTGCCGAAGCAGTCCAGCGTGTTGGTGTCGAGGATGTCGCCGGATTTCAAATGCGCCACCGGCTCCGCCGTGGCAAACAGATATTTCACATTCGCGTTGGTAGTCGTGTATCGCACGACGTTCTGAGCCGAAGCGAACGAGGCAACAAAAAGCACCGCAAGAGAGATTAGGAAACGCACGCGCCCTCCGATCGGCCTCGATGTTATCAGCAACCTGAAGTTGCCAATTCAATCCGGCATTGCAGTCGGGATAGCCGCCATTGGGTCCAATGGAGCGAAGCTCGACGGGGAGCCGGGAATCAAAAAAAGTCAGCCTACTTTTGCAATGTCTTGATAATGCTGAGCTTAGGACTCTCATGCGGATGCTTCAGCCACAAAGTCTTCAAAATAGAGGACTTAGAGCTAAAGTATTCTGGGATATAGGCTTAGTGGTTTGTGCTGTGAATGCGCGCGAGTTCATTGTGCGCTTTCCACGGGGAGGGTCAAGGTTATGCGTCACGTGGAATGGGAGTTGGCCCGTGGAAAGCTGAGAGCTAAGGCCGGAAGCGAGAAAAACCATAAACCTCTCGGCTGCATTTTTGGATCCCCAAGGGCTCGCTGCGACGAATGCATATGACGTTTGGTCAGGGGTGCCTTACCTTCTAAAACCACGAAAGGTGGGACAACGATTCTTGTTAAATTCGAAAAATCAAAGCTGGGCAAGCCCCACTTCCATGCCCGGAGTTGAGAGCCAGGTCAACTCTCGGACACAGGGAACACAGTTCAAATCGGGACGCTCATACGGAACTCCGTGGTAGCATTTCTTCAGACGTTCTTCCCACCCGGTGCAACATGCTCCGCGCCCGTTCCATTTCGTCCTATGTTGCGTGCCTTGTAGTGATGCTTTGCGTAGAATCGAGGGCGGCGAGCCAGCCTGCGTGGCAGCAGATCAATTCCACACATTTCACGGTAATTACAGATGCCGGGGAGAAAAAAGGCCGCGAGATCGCCTTCCGCTTCGAGCAAATGCGCACGGTGTTTGCCACTCTTCTTGGAAAAGATCGGCTGAACCAGTCCGTGCCGCTCACCATCCTCGCGTTAGCAAACGATAAGGCTTACTACCAGGCTGCTCCCTTACGTCAGAGCCAACCGATCGATGTCTCCGGATTTTTCGTGCGCGGCGACGACCAGGATTTCATCGTTCTGAATGTGTTCGAAGCGGAACCGTGGCGGGCGGTGGCGCATGATTTGGCTCTGATGCTTCTCCGCTACAACTATCCTCCGGCGCAGGGCTGGTTTGACGAAGGACTGGCAGAATACTTCGCTTCCATTCGGCTGGACGATAAGCAGATCGAAATCGGCGGCGATCCCGCTCTCGGCAGATCCGAAACCCGGGACTTGCTCATGAATCAGGGCGACGCCCGCTCAACCAAATCGCTTACCGACCTGCTTGGCGTTGCAACGTGGATGTCTCTTCCCGACCTCTTCTCGATGAAGCACGACGCCTACGCTCGCAATGAAGGCCCCCATCAGACGCTCTACTATGCCGAGTCCTGGATCGTGCTGCATTACCTATTGCACAACAAGAAACTTCCCGAGACTGGCTCCTACTTCGACCTGGTCTTGAACCAGCACGTGCCGGTGGAAGAAGCTATCCAGAAAGCTTACGGCATGTCACCGGCGCAACTGGAGCAGGCGGTGAAGGAGTACTTCGGCATACAAAAGAAGACGCTCGCGCCAGAGGACTCTACGCAGAAAGCTGCTGCGACGCCGAATGCAGCCACGATGGAGCGGGCCTCGACGTTTTCCAGCCCGATCACTCCCGGGGATTCGGCGATCACGGTAAAGCCAATTTCTGAACCGGAAGCGCGCGCTCTATATGCCGGGATTCAAGTCCGCATTCCCGAGCGCCGGGAAATGGGGCTGAAGACGCTAAACGCTCTGGCCACGACGCCGACCTCCGCCGACCAGAAAGCCGAGCAGAAGCAGCACGTCAAGCGCATGGGGGAAGATGCAGAACAGCTTCCGGACAACGCCATCGGGGTTCCCGTGGCGCACCGCATTCTTGCCTGGGATCACATCGAGCACGGCGAATTTCAGGAGGCATTTTCCGAACTGGGCGATGCCGCTTCCCTCAATCCACGCGACATGTGGATTCGCTATTACCTGTGTATTGCGAAGTACCGCATGGCCCAAGCCAAGCACAGCGAGATGATGGGCTTGGCTAACATGATGATTGATCTCAAAGGAGTGATCGAGTGGTATCCGGAGATGGCAGGAGCTTACGACCTTCTGGCGTTTGCACGCAACATTGGAGGCACCCCATCCACAGCCCTTCAAACCGAGCGCGAGGCCATGGGCCTGAGCCCTAGAAATGAAGGGTACATCTACCATCTTGCCGAGATCTATATAGCGAATAAGAAGTGGGACGCGGCGAATGCATTGCTTGCTCGCCTGAAAACCAGCCGTGACCCGAAAGTCGTTGCGCAGGCAACCGAGTTGGGCGAACAGGCCGGCAGCGAGCGCAAATACGGGATTCCGGTCGCGGCGGACGGCAGTGCCAAACCCAAGTACGCGCCCCAGAAATCGCCCTTTGATGCTCTCGAGGAGGAGGAAGCCAAACGCGAAGCTGCCGAAAAAAATAAGCAGGTGGACCTGCCCGGAGACAATCGCGCCACCAAGTTTGTCAGCGGGCGGTTGTTGGCTATCGACTGCTCAAACTCTCCTGCCGCTGTGTTAACTGTGAGTTCTGGAACAGGACAACTGAAGCTGCGCGCGGCAGATTACCGCGCCATCGTGCTCATTGGCGCCGACAACTTCTCCTGCGACTGGCGCAATCGTGAGGTGACGGTAAATTACAAGCCGGGTCTCGGTAAGGAAGGTGATTTAGTCTCTCTTGAAATGCGTTGATGACACTGAATCCCGTGCTCTTGTTGCGGAGCTACTGCGACGGCCAAATGGCGATGTTCACGGGTGCAGTCACGTTGTAGGGTGAACCCGGTGCCTGACTCGCCCCAGATGAAGTTACGATGAACACGAACAACTGCCCGGCAGAATGGCTGATCGCATAGAGATGATTGCTTTTGTCCCACGCGATCTGATCAATGGGAGTATTTGTCAGCAATCCTGTAAGCTGCGTCACCGGATTGGCTCCATTGAAATTGAATACCTGCAGCCCAGTTCCCGCCACTGCGAGATAGTTCCCAGCAAGCGACATCTGCATATCGCTAACATTGCCGACCGCTACCCCGGGCATATCGGCGGCGGTGCTGTTGGTCGAGAGGTTACCCGCGCCGTCCGCGCTGTACACCGCAATCTGCGTAGGGCCATCTGCCTGAAAGCTAGAAACATTCATTGCGGTAAGTGTGATTGCCACATCATTGCTTGTATCGGCGGCCGCTAACCATGGGCAATAAGTGTCTCCAGGCGGAGGAGACGGCATGGGTGGAGCAGACCCCAGGTCGCTGACGAGAGTGAGCGACCCGTCGCTGTTTCGCTGGAACCCGTAAATCTCCTGAATGTAATGCCAGCAACTCGCAGAATAGGCATACATATCATTTTCCAGAAAGGTGAGCGGCTTGTTGAATACGGGACTGGCCGCGCTGGACAAAGCGATAAAGGTCAATGCTCCCGTAGAACGGTCAATGCTGAAGGATCCGTATTGGTTGTTCGCGCAATCGCTCACGTAATCCAAGTCGTAAAGAGTACTCCCCGTCCGATCGGTAAACAGGCTGATTGGCGAACCACAACGGTTTGGATTGCTTTGATTGGCGTTAATCGATGAGCTTTGCGCGATGCTACCGTCGGACGCTACGGTATATGAATAGATGTTCGTCCCATCGGTCGTGAACAGGTAGTTGCCGCTCGCCGTCATGTACGCCGCATTGACCGCAAACGGAGATCCTGCCACTGGCGTCAACTGACCGTTCGAATCACTCTGGTAAGCGGCAATCTCGTTGCTGTTGGCACTCTCGTTGCTCGCAACGTACACGAAAGTTGCGGGCTGAGAGCCTCCGCCGCTAGCACTCTCGCTGCTGAAGTTCGCCGTAATCGACATGCTGGCGTCCAGAGTCACGCTACAGTTCGCGCTTCCAGTGCAGGCACCAGCCCAGGACGAGAACGCGTCGTTGCTACCCGGTGTTTCCCTCAGTGTCACCGGAGTATTTGGGGGAAAGGTGAAACTGCAAGTGGTCGGACAACTGATTCCGGCTGGAGTGCTGGTCACGGTACCCACGCCCGTTCCAGTAATGGAGACCGTCAATACCTCGCCGGGGTCGAACGTGGCGCTTACCTTTTCAGTTCCGGTCATCGACACGGTACAAGGCGCGGTTCCCGAACAGGCTCCAGTCCAACCGTCGAAAAAGTAATTGTTCGCCGGGGCAGCGCTGAGTTTTACCTGAGTACTTTGCGGAAATGCCGCGGAGCACGCCGTGGGGCAGTCAATCCCTAGCGGCGTGCTGGTCACGATCCCGGTACCCGAGGCAGGAGGTGTGACACTCAGCTGGTAAGTCTGAGCTGCCGGCGGTCGTAAAAGCGCTTTTGTGCCTCCTCCGCAACTCGCAAAAGAAATGATGGCAATCAGGGACAAAAGGCAAACGAAGGAACGGAACAAGAGGGCCTCACTTCGGGGACTACACATCGGGTGAGCTTTTGATGCGCCTTCTTCAACAAAGGTAGTCTTGAGTTGCCTTAGCAGGGCTCTTACCGTGGACAAAGGCAATGCGGTTGGCAACTTCTGCCGGACAGCAAAAAACCCTCCCCTGGGATGGGAGGGTTCCTGGAACTGGTTCGCAGGTTTTTTATGCTGCCCGGACGACGTTTGCCGCCTGAAAGCCTTTGGGGCCCTTGAGCAAATCGAACTCCACGGTCTCACCTTCGTTCAGCGTGCGGTAGCCGTTCTCCTGGATGGCGGAGAAGTGCACGAACACATCTTCCCCCGTGGAGCGTTGGATGAATCCATATCCCTTCGCCCCGTTGAACCACTTCACTGTTCCTTTCTCTCTCACGGATGAAGCTCCTTTCACAATCGCGAAGAATGTTCCGCGGATTCCCGGATTCTGCTTCGGTTTCCCGAAGCCCCCCTCAGAGAGGCCGCAGAATTTTCGGTTGCGTGTAGATGTGCAGAGGGAAATTAATTCCAAAATAGAAAAGACTCCTCAGTCCCCGGCAGCGACCAGCTGTCGCCGCGGGAATTGTTGGAGTCCGACAATTTGGCGCTTCGTTTCCACTACACCCAACAAACGTCAACCACGTACTGGTCTCACCACCGGACCAACTGTCCGGTAACGAGCAACAGATCATATGCAGTATTAAAACGTTTCGCAAGAAAAATTAGAAAGGATTCGAAATATGACCGAAGGTCATTCGACAGAGCACGCATAACTTTAACAAAGATAAAGAAATAGGTAGTAACTGGGCCTTGCACTTTCGTTCTCGCCGCGTCGGCGGCAATCGCAATCCCCTCTGCTAGGATTAGCCTTTCTCGTGGCTACTCCTCCCATTTCGACCTCTCCACCGTCGCTGAAAACATCGCCGCCTCTCCGCTTGCGAGTGCGCGGCCGATCTCCGGGACTGGTGCTCTCCACGGTCAGGTATTTGAGTCGCACCGATGTTCACACCTTCGCGTTCTCGGTAGCCGCGAACGCGATCCTGTCGTTTTTTCCGTTCGTGGTGCTGATGATGACGGTGATCCGGCGAGTGTTCCACTCCCGCGTCATGTACGAAGTTGTCTTGCAGTTGCTGCGTGACTACCTTCCGGCGGGACAGGATTTTGTCATTCGTAATCTCAACTCGATGGTCAACTCGCGGCAGCGCGTGCAGGTCGCTTCGCTGCTGATCCTTCTAGTCACCTCGTCAGGCATTTTCTTGCCCCTTGAAGTCGCGCTCAACCGCATTTGGCGCTTCGAGAAAAACCGTTCCTACCTCGGCAATCAGTTGATCTCGCTGGCACTCGCGTTTGCCTGTGGCGCCCTGGCACTGACTTCGATTGCGCTGACTGCGGGTCCGGTCTCGTTCATGGAGTTCTTGCTGCGCGGCTACGGCACAGCTTTTATACGCATGATCGGATTTCTTATGATGAAGGTGTTCGGTATGGCCGCCAGCATCGCCATCTTCTTCCTCATCTATTGGGTGCTACCCAACGGGAAAATTCCCGCGCGTGTGGTGCTGCCGACGGCAGTGATCATGGGATTACTATCCGAGGCTTTGAAGTACGCCTACATCCTCGCCCTTCCCTGGCTGAATTTTCAGGAGGTTTACGGTCCCTTCGCGGTATCCGTAACGATGATGTTCTGGGCTTTTTTATCGGGCCTGCTCTTGCTGGCGGGCGCGCACCTATCCGCAGAAGAGCACTTGCGAAATACGTTCTAATAGCAAAGGCCGCCTGCTATAGCAGACGGCCAGAACTCTGAGCTGACGAACCTACTTTTTCTGCTCGCCGATCGAGAGCAACTCGACTTCAAAGATCAATGTGTCCCCGGGTCCAATGCTTGGGTCGGGTGGATTGTCGCCATATGCGAGGTCCGCTGGAATATACAGCTCCCACTTGGATCCGACCGGCATCAACTGCAAGGCCTCGGTCCAGCCCTTGATGACGCCGCTCACTGGAAAGGAGACGGGCTGGCCGCGCTTGTAGGAGCTGTCGAATTCTTTCCCATTCACCAGCGTCCCACGGTAGTTGACGGTCACCGTATCGCTGGCGGTTGGCTTGGGCCCTGTGCCTTCTTTGACGATCTTGTACTGCAAGCCATCGGGCAGAGCCGTAACGCCTTCCTTGCTTTTGTTGGCGCTTAAGAACGCCTCGCCTTCTTTCCGATTGCCCTCGCCGGCGACGTGAGCTTTCGCTGCCTGCTCTTTGCCTACCTCCGCCCGCAGTTGCTGCAGGGTCGATTTCATTTCTTCTTCAGTCATCAGCGTCTTGCTGCCCGACATAGCATCTTTCAGGCCACGAGCCACAACTGCCGGATCCACTGGAATTCCCTGCCGATGCAACCCGGTGCCGATACTCATGCCCAGCGCGTAGCTGGATTTGTCCTTGTCAGTCTTGAGCGCGTATGCCGCCGCCGCTTTCGAGGTGGTCGTGCCTGGCTTTTTCGCGGTCGTCTTCGGCTTGGGACTAGCGGATTGCGAAGAAGCGGGTTTAGAGGGGTGAGCGGCGGGAGCATCCTGCGCGGCGGCAGTCGACACCATCCCAGCCGCAAGGATAGAAACCATGCCTGCGGTCAACATTTTTTGCATATTTCACTATTGTCCCATCGGAGAGGCGGCGGGGCAATCGAAAGCCATCGCGGTAGTAACTCCTTCGATGAGGAGGGGCAGCTCAGCTTTTGCCGGGGACGTGCACAGGTGGCGAGTTCTGGTGACGCTTCCAAGCACGAAGTCACTGAGACGAGACTTATCCGAACAACTCGGTGTAGTGCTTCCAGTATCCTTCTACTTCGGACATAATTCGGCCGAACTCCGGCTCGCTCCGCACCGGATCCCACGTTTTGTCCCGCTGGAACCAGGGATAGTTGTGATTACCTCGCCGCACCGCCTGCTTAAGGCAGGCGAGCGCCTTCTCCTTGTCCCCGAGTTGTGCATACATGGCGCCCACCCACTCCGCCAGATCGCCATCAACGATTTCCTCGGGCTTCAAGCTCATTATTCGCGGATCGATCTTGTCCCGTTCACCACGCGAGGCATGCAGGATCGCTGCAAGAATAATGGGCTCTTCATCCTCCGACGAGCCACGGCTGATTTGTAACGAGCGGTCGAGCGCTTGCATACCTTCGTCCGACTTTCCCTGCTGGTAGAGGAAGTAACCGAGAAACATCATGAGCTTGAATTGATTGGGAAAACGCTCCAAGGCCCGCCGCACTTCCTGTTCGGCCTCGTTCGCCTTGCCTTGGTAAAGCAGCATGCGCCCGTGCATCCAATACGCTTGCGGCAAAACGGGATCGAGGTCCCGACCGCGGCGAAAGGCGGCTTCGGCAAGGTCTGTGAGCCCGGCATAGTGATATACGTATCCCAGATGCTTCCACACGATAGAGGAGTTGGGAGCCAGCATCGAAGCTTCCCGCAACATGGGAAGCGATTCCGCGTTCTCACCTTTTTCGCCGAGCACAACTCCGAGAGCGAGGCTGGCCTCGAACGAGTGAGGATTCAGGGCAATCGCTTTGCGCGCAGCCTGCTCAGCCAGCGAGAGGTTACGGGCGCCATTCTCCTGAAAATTCGTGGCCTCGAGCGAATACGCCTGGGAAAGCAAGGCATAGGCGTCGACAAAATTCGGGTCTTTCTCGATGGCTCGCAAACATTTTTGTTGGCAACTACGCAGAGACTCTCGCTGAGAATTCACAAAATAATCGGTCCAGTAAGCACGCGCCAGCAGCAGCAGATCGTAAGCCTCGCTTGAGTTCGTAGTCGCGGTTTTGAGTGATTGCTCCTCTTGCCCGTTGAGCTGGACGCTCAGTCCACCCACGACTTTTTGTGCAATGTCATCTTCAAAGCGCAGCATGTCGTGTCCCTGCAGGTCGTATCGTCCTGCCCAGCGCGCGGCACCATGGTCGATTAGTTGCACCGATACCCGCATGGTGTCCCCGACCCGCTGATAAGTTCCGGCCAGCACCGAACTGACTTCGAGTTCCTTTGCCACTTGCACCGGATCGTCTGTGGCCTTGGCATATTTCAGAACGGAGTTGGTGGGACGCACTGCCAGATTCTGCAGAGCGGCCAGACGGCTGATAATCGCGTCGGCGACTCCGATGCCCCAGACTTCGCCTCCGCTCTGGCCGGAAAGATCGCGAAACGGCAGCACGGCAAGCGTTCGCACCGCGGACTGCACTGGGGTTGCCGGCGGTGTCGGTGTACTTGCCACTGGCGGCGCGGAGCGATAATGCACGAAAGCTGCGATGGAGGCGGCAATCACAAGAATTCCCAGCCCCATGGGCGCAAGCCCGAATTTTCTTTTCGATGGCTTTGCTGGTTCGATGGCGCCGAATGAGTGTGCCGAGTCGGTCTCGCGCTTCAATCGCCGCAGATCGGCTCGCATCTCGGAAGCGTGCTGGTAGCGCATCTCCCGATCTTTTTCCAGCGCCTTGTTAATGACTTCTTCCAGTTTCGGCAGCAGATCAGGATTGACTCGAACGGGCGATACCGGAGCGCGTTCCAGAATCGCGTTGAAGATCAGGCCGGAAGTGTCCCCACGAAAGGGTAAGAGTCCGGTAGCCATTTCATAAAGCACGACTCCGAAGGAGAACAGATCGGTGCGCGGGTCCAGTTCCTGCCCTTTCACCTGCTCAGGCGACATGTACGCCACTGTACCGAGCGTGCTGCCTGGGCTGGTGAGGTGCTCATCGCTCAAAGCCGTAGGTGCAGCGGCAACGACTGAAGCTCGGTCGGTGGTCAGGGGGATGACTTTGGCCAGACCGAAATCGAGAATTTTTGCCTGACCGCGTTCCGTGAGAAAGATGTTCGCGGGCTTGATATCGCGATGAACAATGCCCTTGCCGTGCGCCGCGTCCAGTCCATCGGCGATCTGAATTGCCAACTCGAGCAGCGCCTCGGTTCCCATGGGCCGTCCCATGATTCGGTGCTTCAGGGTCATGCCATCAAGAAACTCCATGACGATGAAGGGCTGGCCTTGATGTTGCCCAATTTCGAAAATGGTGCAGATGTTGGGATGGCTCAATCCGGAGGCTGCACGAGCTTCGCGGCGAAAACGCTCCAGCGATGCAGCGTCTCGAGAGAGATCGTCGGGCAGAAATTTCAGAGCTACAAAGCGACCGAGTTCGACGTCTTCGGCTTTGTAGACGATTCCCATTCCGCCGCCGCCGAGTTTCTCGACAATCCGGTAGTGCGAGATGGTTTGACCGATCATCTCGATTGTGAGGGTACGCCCAAGTGAAACACATATTAGGGAGGGGTGGGGACTAAGTCAACGCCGGCAACAAGCAGCAGGGCAACGGAGACAAAGACGAAATTCTGCTTCGCATCCGCAGAAATGAATAGAAGGCACCTGTTGGGCAATGAAGTAGCGCGCGGTCCATTAGACTGGGGCAACTCGTCTAGGCGGCTCTCCGGAAGTCCGTAGGTTCAGCCGGAGTCCGTTCCCTGGCAGGCCTGCCAGACAATGAACTTGGCGCATCCAGGTGTGCCCCATTGTCCACTCCTACTCCGAGTCGATCGACCAACTCTCCTCCAAGCCAGCCACCAACTAAGGCGAGAGCCAGAGCGATGAAGGATAGAGCTAAGGCGGTTGAACTCGGATTCTGTGGCGCTGAGCTTCGCAGCAACCAGCTTCCAATGAACAGAAGCACCACGACGACATTCACGCCGCCGTGCATGAGCCCAATATTCTTCGCGCGCGTGCCTGAAGGAATGGCCCACCAGTCGATTAGCCCGAATACGGCGGCCAGCAGACCACCAATGATTCCGGCTGCAATCATCCAATAGGAAATTCCAAACCAGGAAGCATCGCTCTTAGCCAGGCCGACGATGTCGAACGCAACCGCAGTGGCCAGCAGGCCGAGCGGAAATACGATCAGCATTGGGTGAATGGGATGCCCCAACAATTTCGCTTTGCTTTCCATAGGCCTTTTCTCCTGCTATTCCGATGCCGGGAAGAGAACTCTGGTTTATGCCTGTTTTGCTCTACCGCCAAATTTTAAATCCACGTAAACCACTGCAGCCAAAAGGAATAGAGCACTAGCTGGAATTACGCACGCCGGCACTCGGGTCGCGAGTGCCGGCACTGCAGGCTTGTCGAGTTTCAGAACTTCAGGCTGATCAAGTACTGAATCAGGTCGCTTTCTTCACTGTCCGAGAGCCCCAGATTCATGCATTTGTTGTAGTGGTTGACGACGGCATTCAGATTTGCAAAGCGTCCATCGTGATAGAACCCGCCTTTCAAGTGAGTGGTGAGCGCTCCAATGGGCGAGGTGCGATAACGCATATCGGGGCCGCGATCGGCCTCAAAGCTGTCAACGCAAACGTCCGAGGCTGTATGCAGATTCCACCCCGGTTCAGTCCAAAGTGGCTCCACGTGACAGTTGTTGCATCCCGCCTTGCCGCTGAACAGTTCGTCGCCACGAGCGGCGGCCGCTTTGTCGAAACGCACTGTAGGATTCGGCGCAGGCAGCGAGAGTTGATACAGCTGCAAAGCAGCGAGTTTTGGAGTGACCTGATCGTCATCGGGATTGATGTGAGGCAGATCTGCAAAACCATTGGCGGCAGCAATGGGGAATTGCGCGGCATTGTTCAGCCGTAGATCGAAGAAACGTCCTTTGCCGTGCATCTCGAGATTGGCAACAAATGCATTCCAGTGCGGGACGGAGCCCCAGCCAAGCCAAGTGTGCAGGTTGACCCCTCCCAATCCGAATGCAGGTGGAATCAACGTCGCACCGGGAACGTTCGTTCCCGTAATCCCGCCATCGGTCACTTGCTGCGGATTGAACGCCTTCCCGTCCATGAACAACTCGGCGTCGAATTTCCCGGGGCCCCAGCTGTTCAAAACGTTTCTTACAGTCGCCTGGTCCGTTTGCAACAGGTTCGCGACCACACTGAGGTCCGGGGCAAGAGCCACGATCGCGCCAACGTTGAGGTCGCGATTCGCCCAACCATCCAGCCGACGTCCGACGCACCCGGTTCCTGGATTTGGCGTAATCTGCCCCGCGCACAGTGCGGGGTTGGAATTGTCAACCGTGGAGTGGCACAGCGCGCATTGGATTCCGACAGATTTCAGGGTTCCCGAAGGGTTGAAATATCCGGTAAGGCCGACCACGGCGTTCAGTTTCAGCAGTAAGAGAGTGACGGCGGGGTCGTCGAGATTGACGCGTCCCCTCTTGATTTGTTCAACGAGGTTTCGAGGGAGTGCGTCGACGTCCACCTTGAGGCCAACGGCGAGAGCGGTCTTCGGACTGACTCCCGGACCGACTCCGCCCAGTTTGGCGCCTTCAATCGCCTGATGGAGCTTGAGCGTATCTCCCCAGAACGCCTCATCCCCAAAGGTGTCGAAACGGAAGACCTGCTCTCCCATGAGCACTTTTTGCGTTGCGTTTTTAACCACCGGGTTTTTGTGATCGTCCGCGTCGTTGTGGGAATTATCCGCGCGAACCGGAGTTGAGCGACTCAATGCGACCAGGCCAATCAACAAAATTGCCAGGGTCGCGGCGATTGCATGCATTTGGATTCTGCGTTGCGGCATAGAAGCTCCTATCCCAGAGACTGGCGAAGTGTCTGAGGGATAGAGCGACGAGAACGGCGGGAGAGTGTAAAGAGGTTGTTAGATAAATGTCACGGGACGGTGACATTTCTCGCCTGTGGAATGGGCAACATTGGGTGCCATGGCGGCATCAGGGACTGCGGTTTAGGGCATCAACGAATCCAGCCAATCACTTCAGGCCGTCGACTACAAAGAGGTCAGAGAGTATCCGTCCCACCGAATACGCGTATGATTTTCCGTCCGCACTGAAGCGCATGGTTGGAATGGCCTGCACACCTGCCGGATCTGCAGGCATAATTTCCTTGAACGGTTCGCGCCGTCCAGTTGCAATGTCGACGCGTGTGATCTTCACAGGAATATTAGCGCTGCGCACTAGCAGGCTTTTGCCGCCATCGAAAAATCCCATAATGCGCTCATCTGGGTTGGGAACGAAGTTGAGCTTTACTGGCTCTCCGCCGGCGATCGGGTACAGCCAGCGCGCGCGTTTCGCATCGATGGCCAGAACGAACTTGCCATCCGGAGTAGGCAAGCCGCCAATCGTTCCTTCGGGCGTGATCGGGCGCGGCGTCCCGCCCTGTGTAGCGACGAGGTAGGAGCGGGCCGGGTGGCCGGCCTCGGCAGCGGAGTAGATGATCGATTTGCTGTCGGGCAGCCAGGCAAAATTGAAGTGGTCGGTCTTGTCGTCCGTGAGTTGCCTGGGCTCACCGACTCCAGTGGGAAGCAACACCAGTTTCGCTGGAGAGCCCACGGATGCAAGCACCCATTTGCCATCCGGCGAAAGAGCGCCGAAACCGCCATCCCCCAGGCGTACCGCAGGCGAGCCGTCCGTCTTCCGCACGAAGATGCTGTAGTTGGCCCCCATGGCCTCGCCCGTTTCAGAAAAAAGTATGGTCTTGCCATCCGGAGACATGTCCAGCAGCAGAGACCAATCGAACCAGGACAAACTGCGTTCGCGGGTTTCGCCGGGCGGGAGGGCAGAGATGCTGACGCGCGCCTTGTCGAATGTCAGCAGTACTAGGCCTGTGTGGCTGATGTCGTGAATCGTCAGGCCCCCCGGCGCTCGATAAATGAGACGCTCCTTGCCTGAGAGGTCGAGGGCATAAATGGACCGGGCCGAGCCAGCCGGCACTGCAGAAAACCAAACTTCCCTTCCGCTGGGAACCCAGGCCAGACCTTGCACGCTAGAGTAAAAGGAAGAACTGGCCTTTGAGTTGCCCTGTGAATCAATAATTACAACCCGGCCGTCGTCGCCGCTAGGAACATGATCACTAATCGCAAGCAGGGCGCCGTTGGGCGAAAACCTTACATGGCTGACCCAGCCCTTGGGCGAGTAAATCACATTGCCCGAGGGAAACTCGAGTTGCCCGCCGCCGCTTGGACCTGGACGGATGACCGCGAGCGACTGCCCGTCGGGAGTCCAGTCTGCCCAGAAGACGTTATCCACCACCTCGCGCGGTGCGCCTCCTGCTAACGGAACCCGGGCCAGCGTACCAGCTTGTGCAAAAGGGCCCGAATTCACGGGATGCAACGACACCGCCATTTCTCCCTTCGAGGAAATGGACAAGATCTGAGAATTGAGCAGCCCGATGGCTCGCGAGTCGGTGCTGTCGAAGCGCGAGGAGAAGATCTCCTGCTGAGCGCCATCCCATGCGGCACCATAAACAATCGTCTGGCCGTCCGGCGCAAACCGCGCGTCCCAGATAATGCCGTTGCGGAAGGTCACTTCGTGGAATGCGGGATTCGACCGAGCTACGCCGCGCTGCGCAAAGCGATAGATTCCCGCCCACGATGCCAGAATCAAGAGAGTCGCAATTAGCGGCATCAACCACGGGCGGGATTTCTGTTCTGGCAAGACTTGGATGCCAGCACGGCTGGAAATCGAAGCGTCAGTCAAAGCTTCGAGATTGAAGGCCACATCACGCGCGGACTGAAACCGTTCCGCAGGACTCTTTTCCAGGCAATGCCGCACGATGCGTTCCAGCGCAGGCGAGACGTTGCGGTTCGTCTCGCTCAGATCGGCGGGCTCTTCCTTCAGGATGGCACTCATCGTATCGGCGGCAGAATCCCCATGAAACGCCCGCTTCCCCGAGAGCATCTCGTAGAGAATTGCGCCAAAGGAGAAGATATCGGAACGCGAATCCGTGGGCTTGCCGCGCACCTGTTCAGGAGACATATAACCAGCCGTCCCCATCACGGTTCCGGCTTCGGTGGCGACCTGCAGAGTGGGTGCCTCGTCGGAAACGTTGGCTTCTGGGTGAGTGAATTTCGCCAGCCCGAAGTCGAGAATCTTGGCGCGACCGTCGCTGGTGATGAACAGATTCTCGGGCTTCAGGTCCCGGTGAACGATTCCCTTCTCATGCGCCGCAGCAAGGCCTTTCGCGATTTGCTGGGCGTAGTCGATCGCCTTGCGGGAGGAGAGTGCCCCCGGCCGCAAGCGCTCGCGCAATGACTCGCCTTCCAGCAGTTCGGAGACAACGTAAGGCCGTCCCCGATCTTCCCCAATGTCATAGATAGAAAGAATGTTGGGATGATTCAGGGCGGCGGCTGCTCGGGATTCTTGGGCGAAGCGTTGCAACCGGTCCGGATCGGCGGAAAATGACGCCGGCAGAATCTTGATGGCCACATCACGTTTTAGCCGCGTGTCGTGTGCCCGATAGACCTCGCCCATGCCGCCCGCGCCAATGGCCGCGTGAATGACATAAGGCCCCAGTTTCGTTCCCGAAGTGAGTGGCATTGTGCGCGCGATTATAACCCACAGCCGCACGCATTCCGGTGCGGGATGTCTTGAAGGATTAGAATGTCTGGTTTCGTTTGCAGTCCGGGAGACCTGTTCATGCCAAAGGTTCGCTGCTTCATCGTTTTCATCCTTGTTCCTGTGCTCTCTGCAATCGCATTTGCCACGGATGCCAATCACGAATCGACTATGCCTCTTCGCCAGAACTGGTTCATCCAGTCGTCGGACAATTTACAGTCCGACGGCACGGCCATATCAACTGCTGGGTTTTCGTCCAAAGATTGGTATCCGACGACGCTTCCTTCCACCGTCCTGAACGCGCTGGTCGAAGACAAGGTTTATCCCGATCCCTATGTCGGCATGAACCTGCGTTCAATTCCCGGGACGACCTACCCGATCTTTGAAGATTTCTCCAACCTCATGATGCCGCCCGCCAGTCCGTTCCGCCACTCCTGGTGGTATCGGACGGAATTCAATATCCCGTCGCAGTACAAAGGCAAGACTCTGTCGCTCGGCTTCGACGGCATCAATTACAAAGCGAATGTATGGATGAACGGCGTTCGGATCGCCTCTTCCGATCAACTGGCCGGTACGTGGCGGGTGTTCCAGTTCGACATAACAGCTGCCGCCAAACCTGGAGAAATGAATTCGCTGGCTGTCGAAGTGTTTCCACCCCAGCCGCGGGACCTGGCGATCACGCTGGTGGACTGGGCGCCGATGCCTCCCGACAAAGAAATGGGCATCTGGCGAGACGTTCACATCAGCGCCACCGGACCAGTGACGCTTCGCTACCCCGCGGTTCTGACGAAACTCAACTTGCCGTCAGCCAATGAAGCGCAGTTAACCGTTCGTGCAGAGCTGACCAACGCGACTGGGCGGCCGGTGGAAGGAGTGCTCAAGGGACGCATTGAGAACATCGCGTTCAATCAGCCGGTTCGACTCGGGCCCAGGCAAACTCAAGTCATCCGGTTCACGCCGGACAAGTTTTCACAACTGAAGCTGGCCAATCCGCGCCTGTGGTGGCCAGCTCAGGTCGGCAAACAAGCGCTTTATCCACTCGATTTGTCGCTGGAAATCGGAGGCCAGGTCTCCGATTCGGCGCACATCGAGTTTGGGATTCGCGAGGTCACATCGAAGCTGGACGAAAAAGATCATCGGCTATTTCAGATCAACGGGAAGAACATTCTCATCCGCGGTGCCGGCTACAGCTTCGACCTGATGCTGCGCTCCTCACCGGAGCGGCAACAGGCGGAATTAAATTACGTTCGCGACTTGAATCTCAATGCGGTTCGTCTTGAGGGCAAAATTGAGAACGACCATTTCTTCGATTTGGCGGACCAGATGGGCATTCTCGTCCTGCCCGGCTGGTGCTGCTGCGATCAGTGGGAAAATTGGCCCGCCTGGGATCAGGAGAACGAGCACATCGCCGGCGATTCCCTACGCGACCAGCTTCGGCGAGTGGAGCGACATCCGTCCGTCATCGCCTGGCTCTATGGGAGCGACTTCGCTCCGCCGCCCAGAATCGAGAATCTCTATCTGCAGATCATGAAGGAGGTGGATTGGCCCAACCCCTCCATCTCCTCGGCGGGAGCGCGGAACACGACCGTCGGGCCCAGCGGCGTGAAAATGACTGGACCTTACGAATATCTCGCGCCCGTGTTCTGGTACATAGATACGCGCCATGGCGGGGCATTCGGCTTCAACACGGAAACCAGTCCCGGGCCGGCTATTCCTCCCATCGAGAGCTTGCGGCGCATGCTTCCCCCGGATCACCTGTGGCCCATCGATTCCGTCTGGGAATACCACGCGGGCGGCATGTCCCACACGCTTGATGTTTTCACCAACGCACTCGAGAACCGTTATGGCGAATCGAAATCTGTGGAGGAGTTCTCTGCCAAATCGCAGGTGCAGGCCTACGAAGCGCATCGCGCCATGATGGAAGCCTACGGACGCAACAAGTACACCTCCACCGGCATTATTCAATGGATGCTGAACAATGCCTGGCCCAGCATGATCTGGCATATGTATGACTGGTATCTTCGCCCGGGCGGATCATACTTCGGCGTGAAGCACGCCTGTGAACCGCTGCACGTGCAGTACTCGTATGACGATCGTTCCATCGTCGTGGTGAATTCGTATTACCGCGGCTTCCAAAATCTGAAACTCACGGCCAAGGCTTACAACCTGGACATGACCGAGAAGTTCTCCAAAGATGTGGACCTGAGCGTCGATGCGGACAGCAGCACGAAAGTGTTCACATTGCCGCAGATCTCCGGCCTGAGCACAACGTACTTCGTGAACCTCACCCTGGAATCATCCGGAGAAGTTCAGAGCAGAAATTTCTATTGGCTCTCCACGCACGCAGAAACACTCGACTGGGGACGCGAGGAGGAGGACACCAGCGGCCAGTACGACATTTCAACGTGGACCCCCACCAAGGATTTCGCCGATTACACAGCTTTGAATACGCTTCCCCGGATCACCTTGGAAGCCACGGCTCAGTCCATCAAACAGGGCGACCAGGGCTCGACGACCGTCACCGTTCATAACCCGAGTTCCACTCTCGCGTTCGCTGTGCGTTTGAAAGTGGATCGCCCAGGGAATAATCGCGTGAGCCGCGAAGGCAAAGAAGACAGCGAGATCTTGCCTGTCCTCTGGGACGATAATTACTTAGCTTTGTTGCCCGGCGAAAGCCGGCAGGTCAAGGCTACGTATGCCGCGGACCCGAAAAGCAACGCCAGCCCGGTGGTCGAAGTCGAAGGTTGGAACGTGAATCACACAGTAGCAAGAATGCAATAGTGTGTCATCGCGAACGACCAAATATTTTAAGAAGGCTTGATTACATGACTCCTGAACGAATGGAAGGGCACCGCCAAGATTTCGATAAGGTTCTGCGCGTGTTACAGGACACACCCGCAATCGATCGTGAGTACCTCGCGCCGATCGAAGAGTTCCAGACGCGCGTGCGCCGCACCAATCAGGCATTGCAAAAACATGGACACACGGTGGGACTCGTTTTTTCCGACGAGCATTATGCCGGCGATGTGCCCTATCTCGGCGGCAACACGAACATTTCAATCGAGCAAGTCGCGGGCGTGATCGGCCCAAACGGATTTCACGTGGTTGCGGGGCTGGAAGGAGGTTACGTCGCGGAGCAACTGGCAGAACGCGCCGGCGCGAAGGTCCACAAAGTCGAACTTCTTCAGTTGGCCGACGAGAAATATCCCATCCGCGCCGAGCGCCTCGAAGACGTAATCCGCGCCGCTGCCGGAAAAGAGGTGGACCACATCGCGCTCCTGACTCCGCGGCAGGTCATCCCTGCCGGTCTGGTCGAATACCTGCAAAATCTCTATGGCGCAGGCGGGGTGGTGGACGGTCAGGAACTCTATTACCGCGTGAAATACGAAAAAAGCGCGATCGAAATGCGTCTGATCGCAGACGCCTGCGTCATTGCCGATGCCATGATGCGTGCCATGGTCGCCGTCCTTCGCCCCGGACGTCTCGAAACGGAAATTGCTGCCTGGGGCGCTTGGGTGGGGCGCATGCTCGGCTCCGAGCGCGATGGCTTCCAGATTATGGTGGGCGCCAACACCGCCAACCGCACCCTGATCGGGCCCGCCCTCAACCGCCGAATCAACGAGGGCGACTGGGTCCACCTCGGCGTCGCCCCCAAACGCGACGGCCTCACAGCATGCCTGCGCCGCTCCGTCATTGCCGTAGATTCCCCCAGGAAAGTCACCGCCGACCAGAAATACTGGTTCGACCTGGTCGAAGAAGGATATGCCGTCGGCGAACGCTGGTATCGCGAGGTTGCGGCCAAAAATCTTCCGGCTCGCCTGCAGGAAAAATCCTTGGTGGATTTCTTTGCCGGGCACTCGGAAGAAATCTCCCGTCGGATCGGCAAGAAGATTGATCTGGCACAGCAGAAGCCGTACACCGGGACCCACAACTCCGGTTATACCGAATGCCAGGAATTTTTCGGTGCCATTACACTCGACAGCCACGATCCGCTTGGTAATCAGATCGTGACCATGCTCGATGTCGCCTTGCGCGGGATCGGCGACCGCTGGCACGATGTCGTCATTCCCGGGTTCGATTTCTGCGTGGTCGAGAACACGCTGGGTAAATACGGCACCCGGGTAGAGACGTTAACCAAGTTCCCCATCCATGCGCAGGAGTTGGTCGGTGCTTAGTTCGGGCGCATCAAGACTCACTTGCTGGAACTTTCGCTGATATCCACAGCCCATTGTGACATCCGTCACTGCATTGCGGCACAACCATGGAATAGGCTGACACGTTTCCGGTAAATCCCTCCGAGCAGAAGTTCATTGTCCGAGATCTCCTATGGTGCGGAGAACTATTCTCTGTCTGCTCGCAGGTTTATCCATTGTCCTTGCCCCACTCTTCTCCACGGGACAGGACACTGTAGCTCCTCATTCTGTTTACCGCTCGCGCTCGAATTACCTGCTACCGCGAGCTTTCTTACCTAGACCTCCGGCACGCGAGCCCGCGCGCATAAATCCGCCTCTTCCCATTAATCCAGGAAACTCGTCCGGATTGTCGCGACTGGTTCGCGCGGCCGGCATCATCTTTTCCGGCACGGTGACTCGGGTAGAACCACGCAGCCGGGCGAATGCACAAACCGTCTCCACGGTGGCCATCACCTTCCACGTCGAGAATGCACTGCGGGGAAGCACTTCTGGGCGTGAACTCACAATCTACGAATGGGCGGGTGTGTGGTCCAGCGGCCAGCGATACCGAGTAGGGGAGCGCGTCTTCGTCTTCCTTTACCCGCGCAGCAAACTTGGATTGACCAGTTCGGTTGCCGGGCCAATCGGCCGTTTCGCGGTGGATACACGCGGAACGATGGCGCTCTCGCCCCAACACGTTTCCTTTTTGCGAAGGCATCCCGTCCTCGGTGGGAAGTCGCGCGTAAGTCTTAGTGACTTCGCCTTGGCGGTGAGGCAGGCCCATGAGGAGGAATGAGAGGGAGGTGACCATGCAAACCAAGGTGGCATCTACAGTGCGTCTCTTCCTCCTCAGGCTAGCTTTCGGCGTAACCGTTGTCCTTCTCTGCGCACTGACCTCGCGCGCCGGGGGCCCTGCCCGGGTCGCCGGGTCGGCCTATTTCGATCCCACCGTCGAAGGGCGGCCTCTCACGTGGCCGCAAGGCAGCATCACGTACTACGTCGATCAGGGCAACCTCAGTCCAGTGTTGCCGAATTCCGACGCCAATGCCCTGGTTGCGAGCGCCTTCTCTCAATGGACCTCCGTCCCTACCGCGGCATTGTCTGTCACTGCTGGCGGCGGTCTGGCCGAAGACGTGAGCGGGGCTAACGTCACCCGCAATTCGGATGGCACGATCTCCATGCCGCCCGACATTCAACCGTCCTCAACCGGCACTCCCGTAGGATTTGTCTACGATTACGATGGAACCGTGACCAGCGCCCTTCTGGGTGCCGGAGCTGCCGACCGTACGCAGTGTTTCTACAATGCAGTGTTTGGCGGCAATGACAACTATGGCTCCTTTGCCACTTATGAGCACGCCCTCATCGTCATCAACGGACAGTGCGCGCAGCAGTCCTCCCAGATAAGTGAGATTCAATACCGACTGGTGCGCGCCATTGGCAACGTCCTCGGGTGGGCTGGTCACAATTGAACGTCAATGTACAGACTGGCTCTCCGCCTCCAACCACAGATGATTACTCAGGCTTTCCAGTCATGCATTTCCTTGATCTGTGGAACTGCGTACCGATCACGCTGTGCTACCCACATCCCACCCAGCTGTCGATGGATGACATAGCTGCAGTGTCGCGCCTCTATCCGGTGACGGTACAAAATCAGGCGGCATTTCCTGGTAAACAGATATTCTCAGCGTCCACGGGGCGGATCCACGGATCGGTGTGGTTTACCGACACTCGCGGCCACCGCACCCAACCCATGCAGGGCGTCAACGTGGTCGCCCGATGGATTGATCCTGCTACCGGACAGCCCTCCCGGCGTTATGCCGCCAGCTCAGTCTCCGGATTTCTTTTCACCGGCAATCAAGGAAACCCGATCACCGGGACCGAGGATGCGATGGGAGAGCCGCTGTCGCGATGGGGATCAGACGAGCCGGAGTTGGAGGGGGGGTTTGATCTCTCCGGTCTGCAACTCCCGAATGGCGGCAGCACACAATACCAACTCTCCGTGGAAACTCTCAACCCTCAGTGGTCGTACGGTGTTGGGCCATATTCGCCCGATCCAGTCTCGCCCTCCGGATCGTTCCTGCCGATCACCATCACAGTTTCACCAGCCAGTAATTTGCAACAAGACATTCTCATGACCGGCACAGCGCAGGCCTTGCCCCAGAGTCCCTCCTCATGGAGCACTCCGGCACTACTACCCGGAGCCGCTGACTGGGTCTCGTCTTTTCGGCAGGGGGCGTCCAGTATTTTCAGCTTCCGATCCAGCCGAACCGCACGTTGTCGATCATAGCGACCGCTCTCAATGAATCCGGCCGCGCGACCTTGCTCAAGGCCCGACCCGTGATCGGCATGTGGGCGGCCGTGGATCCGGAAGGCACGCCTTCCCCTGCTTTCACGCCTTCGCCGTTTAACTCGGTGGTCTTGGCTACGAGCCGACTGGATGCGCAGGTGCTTCACGCGGGGAACTTTTTGATTGGGATCTCGGATGTGCGGGGAGATGGCCGTCCCGATTTCCGTTACCATGGCCGCGTTCTTTATGCCGACACTCTGTCCCCGGCTCGCGTAGGCGTGAATGGCGGCATAATCAGGGTGCGGGGTACCGGCTTCGCCCGCGGATTGTCGGCCAGCATGGGCGGGACAACTCTCAGCCAGCTTCGGGTCATTGCGACAGAGATCATGCTTTCGGTGCCCGCCCGCGCTGACGGGACGCAAAGTATCACCCTGACTGACTCCGCGACTGGCGCATCGACGACCATGACCGACGCGCTCACTTACGGAGCGGCGGCCAGCGACAATATCACACTGATCTATACAGGGAATTCGCAAACCCCGGTGGGAACGCAAGCTGCCAAACCGGTAACCGTGCGGGTGGTTGCGGCCGACGGAATTACCGCCGTGCTGGGAGCGACCGTGGGGTGGTCAACGACAAACAGCCTGCAGCTTTCCGCATGCGGCGGAGCAACATCCTGTTCCGTGAGTACGGACCAGAGTGGTAGCGCGACAACGTGGCTCACACCTGCGGCTCTGGGAGCCGCAACCGTCACCGCTACGCTTGCTCCAGGTGTGTACTCACCAGCGAAATCAGTTACCGCGACTGTGAATGCCATCGGCTCTTCCTCTGACATCGCTGCCGTGACACCCAATCTGCGAATTTCGCAAGGCGCCACCGCAACGCTCCCGCTCATCGTGCGAGCAGTAAGCAATGGCGCGGCCCGCACCGGTGTCCAGATCAACTACGCGGTTATGACCGGCTCCGGAACGCTGGGCGCCGCGAGTGCGGCCACGAATTCCAGCGGGTACGCCAGTGTCAATTTAACTCTCAACCAGATTGCTGCTGAAACGAGGGTTAGCGCTTGTCTTGCCCCCAGCAATGCTCCCTGCGCAATTTTCTATGCCGATCCAGTACCGCTGTCGCAACAAAAGCTGCAGCTGGTCTCGGGCGCCGGCCAAGTGTCCACCGGACAGGCGTTCCAACCGATCATCGTTCGCGTAACAGATTCCGCGACGATCCCTAATGCGGTCATCGCCGCCCCCGTGATATTTCAGACGACTGTCCTCAGACCCGGAGGCACTTCTCCCGGCGTTGGAGGTGGCGAAACAAATCCGGTGAATCCCTCGCAGCCGGTGATCCTGCAAGTCGCACAGAGCACCGCAATCACGGATGTGAATGGCTTCGCCAACATCGTGCCTTCGCGCAGCAGTTTCAGTGCTCCCCTGGAGGTAGACGTCTGGGTCGCCGCCGGCACCAGCGCCCTACTCGATTTTCCGCTGCAAGTCCTGACCGCCGTAAACGCCGGCAGTTCTCCATCGGGCACGCGCTCACAGCTGACGGTTATCCCGGTACGACAGCCCAGCTGGCGAGGAGTTGACACTCGATAAGTGACCCCGGGTGAGACTGCAGGCTGCCCGTTTCACTTCCCTATCCACTGATCCACCCACTCATTCACGGTCTTGTACCAGAGCTGCGAATTCTGCGGCTTCAGCACCCAGTGGCCCTCGTCCGGGAAGTAAAGCATCTTCGACGGCACTCCTTCCATCTGCAACGTGGTGAATAGCTGGAAGCCTTCGCTGACATCCAGCCTGTAATCCTTTTGTCCATGCACCACGAGTGTCGGAGTCTTGAAATTCTTCGCGTACTGATGCGGCGACCACTTCTGATACAGAGCACGGTTGTCGTACGGAGTGCCTTTGAACTCCCAGTTGTTGAACCAGAGTTCTTCCGTCGATCCCCAGACCGACTCGGCGTTAAACATGCCATCGTGCGATACCAGGCACTTGAAGCGGTCGGTGTGCCCGAGAATCCAGTTGATCATGTAGCCGCCATAGCTCGCGCCCAGAGCGCACTCGCGGTTCTTATCGATGAACGCATAATGCTCCTCGGCGTAGTCGAGGCCCTTCATCAGATCCTCATACGGGGCGCCGCCCCAGTCGCCATTGATGGCGTCAATGAATTTCTGCCCGTATCCGGTCGAGCCGTGAAAGTTGATCATGATGACCACGTATCCATTCGCCGCGAACAGCTCGGGATTCCAGCGATACGACCAGTCATCGCCCCACGCCCCCTGGGGTCCGCCATGGATAAGGAATTTCACTGGATATTTTTTGCCAGCGTCAAAGCTTGGCGGCTTGACCAAGAAGCCTTCGACCTTATCGTTGTGGGCGCCTGTGAACCAGAAGGGTTCGGGTGATGACAGAGTAACTTGGGAGAGGACAGGTTCGTTCACGTGTGTGAGCGATTCAACCGACCCGTTGACTGTGAGCGAAAATCTGTAAATCTCAATCGGATGATTCAGAGTCATCCTCGTGAAAACCAAAGCCTTCCCATCGCTCGTCAGGCCAAGGTCGTCACTATAGCCCAGAGCATTGTCTCGAACGAAAAGCCCCTTCGCTTCCGGTCCTAACACATGAACTGCCCAAACGGGCTGAATCCCCTCGCCTTCGGCACTGAAGTAAATTTTTGAGGAATCGGGAAACCACACGAATGTTCCGACCCAACGGTCGAATGTATCAGTCAGATTCTTCTTCTCTCCCGTCTTGCGGTCGTAGAGCATGAGTCGGAAGCGGTCGCTCTCGTATCCGGGGCGCTGCTGGCCGCGGTAGGCGATATAACGCCCATCGGGCGAATAGAGCGGCGTCGAGTCGCTGGCCGGATTTTCAGCAGTAATGTTCTTCGTCTCCGCAAGCATCTGGGCAGACGAGGCGTTCGCCCCTACATCGACCGGCACGACCCAAAGATCATTATTGGTCGACGCCCCCGGATTCTTGTCGTGATTCGAGGTGTAGCAAATCTCTTTCCCGTCAGGAGAAAACGTGTAATTGTCCTGCCCGCCCAAAGAAAACACAGGCGCATCGAAATCGCCCGGAGTGAGATCGATGTAGCGACAGCCGCCATCGGCAGTCCCTAAACAAGCCTCCACGGGAACGACAAAGATGTGCGTGCGCGTCCCTTCTTTGTAAGCATTCCAGTGCCGATAAAGCAGATGCGTAAAGATCTGCGCCTTGACCGAGCTGTTCTTGCGTTCTGCGACTGTCTTCGCGTTGCAGGCCGACTCGGCTGAAGGCTCGCCATCGCATTCGGGATAAACGTCAGACGTGAACAGAATCGTCTTGCCATCTGGAGACCACAACTCCCCTCCCGCTTCGGTGGCGATCGATGTGAGCTTGTGAACTCCAGTCACTGTCCCAGCGCTGCTGTCGAAATTCGCAATCCAGATCTGCGATTCACCCCCTTTCGTCGACAGAAAGGCAAACCTCTTCCCATCGGGCGCCCAGCGCGGACGATCCGCGTCCTGATCGGCAATGATCTCCCGTTCCTGTCCTCCCTTCGCAGGCACAATCCAGATATGCGGAGTCTTGGAGTTCGCTTCAAGATCGACATCGACCACGCTGAAGATGACCCACTTGCCATCCGGCGAAACCTCCGGCTCGCCCAGCCGTTTCAACCTCATCATGTCTTCGAAGGTGAAAGGATGACTGGCCTGTGTGAATGCGGGAACAACGAAGAGGAACAGAAGAAAAGCGACAAGAAGACGACGCATGGAGGTACTCCTTGGCAAACGGATGAGTGTAGCAAAATGGCCAGATTTAGTACTTTCGAAGTTCCCGGACTTCAAGCTTCGCCCGCAGGCCTCCTCCGCTACCCCGTGCACCACAAATCGTGCACGGGGGTCGATCAATTTTCTGGGCAACGTGGGTACGGCAACATCTTTGTGGTCGGGAATCTTTAAAATAAATTTAGACGTGCCACTTCGAAACCTCAGCTTCCCACGGCAACCTCTTATCCCTCAAGGCATCCAAGTATGCGGCAGAACTGCAGCACCCTTCCCTCCGACCTCACTGAGCGGAGAGGGGCCGGAGGGCGGGGTCGCCGCGGTGTCTGCCCGTTTGTGCAGACAGGTATCGCGGCGTTCCCAAGAAGTCCGGTTATTCGCCCCGCGCGTACGCCGATCCAGAATTCGATACACTAAATGCATGAAGTCATTCTGCCGTTTGCTGTTCTGTCTGGCCTGCGCAGTTGTGGTCGTGCCTGCGCTCGCCCAGGAAGGCCCCCTCGACAATGCGCAGCCCACTGGCATCACCCCGGAAGAGATCATCAAGCGTTTCGCTGAAAAGGAAACGGAGTTTGCCAAGGCGCGCGAGCAATATACCTATCGGCAAGACGTAAAGGTACAAACCATTGACGGCAGCAGCGTGGATGGCGAATACCACGAGGTGTTCGACGTGCTTTTCGACGACAAGGGTCACCGCATCGAGAACGTAGTCTTTGCTCCTCAATCCAGCTTGCAGAAGATTTATATGTCGCGGGAAGACATGGAGGATATCCGGCACAAATTGCCCTTTGTCCTCACGACCGAGGATTTGCCCGAATACAACATCCTTTATGTCGGCCAGCAACAGGAGGACGAACTGCACTGCTATGTCTTCGACATCGCTCCCAAAAAGATCGAAGGCAAGAAACGTTACTTCCAGGGGCGCGTTTGGGTCGACGATCACGATTTCCAGATCGTAAAAACCTACGGCAAAACCGTCCCTGACATTCGCAGCAAGCACGGGGACCAGGAAAACCTTTTCCCCAAGTTCACCACCTGGCGCCAACAGATCGACGGTCAATATTGGTTTCCGGTGTACACCAAAGCTGACGATGAACTGCACTTCAAAATGGAAGATGTGCACATCAAGGAAATTGTGAAGTACGAGGACTACAAGCGATTCGGATCGAACGTGAAGATTCTGTATGAGGGCAAAGAGCTTCCAAAAGGCGACCAGAAGCCGCAGAATCCGCCCCCGGATCAAAAGAAGCCGCAGTAAGCAGTTTCGAGTTTCAGGTTTCGAGTTTCAAGTAAAGAGCCCGCCGGCATGGCGGGCTTTTTTTAACCTTAACTAGAAACTCAAGACTCAGTAGAACAGGTACTTTCTCCACTTATCGTCCGAACGGCCCATCAGCCGCATGATGTGGCGACTGGTGTGAAGATTGAATGCTCGTGGCTCCCGCATTAATTTCATGGCCGCTTCCGCTGGAGACTGGTTCCCCTTGCGGCGGTTGCAGGGATGGCAGCAGGCGACCAGGTTCTCCCAGGTGGACGAGCCTCCGCGCGAGCGCGGGATCACGTGATCCAGTGTCAGTTCACTCGACGGCAAGACCGTCGCGCAATATTGGCAGGTGTTGCGGTCGCGCAGCAGAATGTTCTTCCGCGACAGCGCGCGGCTCTGATGCGGAATCCGCCGGTACTCAAGCAAACGAATCACAGAGGGCAGTCTCATAGCCACCCGGGCCGAGTGTAGAAAGTGGCCGTTCTCCTCCTCCGTCATGGCGACGCCCTTGAGCACCAACACCAGGGCGCGCCGGGCCGCACAGACGTTAATGGGTTCGTAGGAGGCGTTGAGCACGAGCACGGGCGCGAGCAGGGCATGCCCGTCTCCCGCGCGATGAGGCGCTGCCGCCGGCGAGAATCGGCCGGCGGCGTGCCGGGATCCTGAGTCGTGTTCCGTCCGTAAAGACATATTCTTCAAAACTTCAAATTTTCAAAGTCTCAGCGTGGCGCTCAGCATCCGAAGCATCGACCTCTCGCGTCAATCCTTGAAATTCTGAGAAACCGAACCCCTGCTTTTCTTCGTACTTAGATGCCATTTTCAGGGTCCGCGCTACTGTGGCCACCCAGACCCTCGATGCCCCTGCCCGACGCAACACTCGTGCGCACTCCGAGGCTGTGGTTCCGGTGGTATAGACATCATCCACTAAAACTAGTTCGCGGCCAGTGACTTGCTCGGGACACCTTACTGCGAACGCGCCGCGCAGGTTTTCCCGACGCTGATGGCTGGTCAACCCGATCTGGGAATGTGTGTCGCGGACCCGCACCAGAATGTCGGGAGCCAACTGGAAGCGCTCGCTCGAAATAGGCGCGCTCAGGGCCGCTTGGGCGATCAGTTCTGCCTGATTAAATCCTCGTTGTCGCCGCTTGCCGCGGTGCAGCGGTACTGGAACTAGCAGAACAAGGGGCTGCTCCAGTGAGAGCGCCACCGCAGTCAGGGTCTCGCTAAGCATCCGGCCCAGCACGCCAGCGGCAGGCCGCACGCCGTTGTATTTCAATAAATGAATGACTTCGCGCAAGCCGTCGTCATAGCTACCGTAAGCGATGGCCCGATGAAATGGACGATCAATGCGCCGGCAAACCGGGCATCGGCGCAACCCGTCCTCATCACACTCGAAGTATGCGGAAAGCACGCGCTCGCCACAGATTGAGCACACCTTCCCTTGGATGGGCTGAATGCGTTGCAGGCACTCCGGGCATACCGGCAGCCGCGAAATATTCAGCAGAGGCAAGCCACAGAGTCGGCAATCGGATGGAAAGAAGGCGGAGAACAAGCTTGCGGCGGCGCAATGGGCCCATCCAGCGAGATGGGACCAAGAGCTCCGCGGAACAATAGAAGGCCTGCGTACTTCGACGGGAACCCTGCCAGCCCGGATTCGGTCCTCGGTACTGCTGAAGACTGCCTCCTCGCGACCCGCGGCCAGAACGAGGCCGCCGTCAGAACTGCTTTGCTACTGCAGTATAGCGGTGGGCTGCACCTCTAGGCAACGTTCTGTTTGGAAGCGGGAGCCGCCGCTGCCTTCATGGGTGTAATGCGTGAAATCTCCGTCGAGCGCTGGTGTACCGGGGTAAAAATAAAGCGGTAATCGCGGCGGAAACATTCACCGCAGCGCACCGGCTGCATCAGGAACAGTGGCAGGATGTAACGTTCAGTAAAAGTCCGGCGGCGCGAGCGGAACCCTACTTCGCTAGCGCAATCCCGGCAGTGATAAGGCTGGGCGAACCAGGAATCGGAAGAATCAGTCATAGGCTTGCACCTCAGAAGTGCTCCAGATCAGAAGAACTCCAGACGAACCGGCGCGAGAACCGAGTGCCAACATTTTACATCAGTTCCGCTCAACGGAACGGGCGATTGACCTCGTTTGCGTTGCTGCCTTGCGCCAACCTCAGCCAAGCGCGGCCTTCTTGTTGCCTCCAGCATACAACAAAACTCAGTTTTTGTAGCATCCCCGCTATCACCTGATCGATATTCGTGTCCTTACGAACACCCGGCGTGTTGAGCAGGCGGGTACCCGCCAAAATACGCGCAAAGGCCTCCGCGGCGGGGGCGCCAGGTTAGTCGCACAAGTCCGCTTATGCGGTGTGCGTAGCGGTGTGCGTAGCATACTTGTGTTGCGGGCTCGTCGCGTGCTAACGTGCGCCGTTCCGGTCTTTTTATGCTCTGTCGACAGGGCAACAGCGACACCAGCGCTTTCCATCCTAGCTCGCAAAGGATTCATTTATGAGCACCCCGGTAATCTCCGAGCCCCGCAAAAAACACACTCCCTACGTGCCCGAAAGCATGGAGATGAAGGAATTCACCTTCCGTGCGCTGCTGATCGGGTTGGTGATGACCGCGATTCTCGGTTCCGCCAATGCTTATCTGGGGCTTAAGGCGGGCATGACGATCGCTGCCACCTATCCCGCCGCGGTAATCGGGATGGCGTTGCTGCGCTTGATGAAGGGCTCGCTGCTCGAAGAGAACATCGCCCGAACGGTGGGTTCGATCGGCGAATCGGTCGCCGCGGGAGCAGTATTCACGATCCCCGCTTTCGTCATGGCCGATCTGTGGCCGGGACTGACTGCCCAGCAATATTGGAAATCGGTTGCTTTGATGATTATCGGGGGCACGCTCGGAATTCTGTTTGTGACGCTGCTCCGCCGCGTCATGGTCGAAGACCCCGAACTTCCCTACCCCGAGTCGGTCGCCGCCTCCGAAATTCATAAGGCCGGGCAGCAGGGGGCGAAAGCCGCAAAAATTCTCTTCGCCAATATGGGCTTTGGCGGGGTGATGTACCTGCTCGGCGCGGTGAATGTCTTCTCTGCGAGCAACACCTTCCCGGTCAACATCAGTGCGCTGGGCAAAAGGCTGCTGCTGCGTACCGGCACCAATCCGAATGTCACAACCACGTTGACGGGCGGCAGCACTCTGTTCACTGGACCGGACGTGAGTCCCGCTTATCTTGGGGTCGGGTACATCATCGGCCCACGGCTGGCAGCGCTGAATTTTGCCGGCGGAGTACTGGCATGGGGCTTGCTGGTTCCGCTCCTCACCTTCACCCTCGGCCCGTACATTCAGGCCGCACAACCGGACGGACATCCCATCCCCTGGTCGCTGCTGGCTGGAGCTATTTATTACTCGGTCGTTCGTCCCATTGCGGTCGGCGGCATGCTGGTGGGCGCCACCTACACTCTATTCAAGATGCGGAAACAGCTTGGCGTGGGAATGGGCCGCGCTATTTCAGATTTGAGGAAGTCGGCTGCTGTCCACACAGCAACCACTCGCACCGAACGCGATCTCCCTTCCAAAGCGGTGTTCGCCGGCGTTGGCCTGGTATTTGTTGCCATGATTGTTCTCTATTACTACTTTCTGAGTGGCGCCGGAGGCCTTTCGAGTTCCAAGATCCTCTCAGGCGCGCTGGTAGCGGCCTTGGTGATGGTGATCGTCGGATTCTTCTTTGCCGCGGTCTCGGGAAATCTCGTGGGGATGATCGGCTCCTCCAACAATCCGGTATCGGGCCTCACACTCTGCACTCTCGTGATCGCCGCACTCTTGATGGTGGCGCTCGGAGTTTCCGGGAAAGGGGGCGTGGCGGCTGTGCTCGGAGTGGCCGCCGTGGTTTGCGTTTCCTCCGCGGTCGCCGGTGAGATGTTGCAGGATTTGAAAGTGGGACACATCCTTGGCGGTACCCCCGCCAAGATGCAGATTGGCGACCTGTTTGGAATCGTGGTCGCGTCTCTCGTGCTCTTCGTTCCGCTCGCTTATCTCGATAAGGCCTATCACTTCGGCAGCAATGCCTTGCCCGCCCCGCAGGCTGGGCTCATGGCCATGCTTTCGAAAGGAATAGTCGGCGGCGATATGGCCTGGCCCCTCGTCGTCGTCGGCATCCTCCTCGGCTTATCGATGATCATGATTGAAGTGAAAAGCGTGATGCTGTTTTCGGTGGGCATGTACCTGCCGCTTGGCACCACCTTTGCCATTTTCGTCGGTGGCATCATTCGCTGGGCGACCGACAAATTGCGCGATCGGCGTGGTCTGAATGATGCGCAAAAGGCGCGCGTGGATAACGCCGGCGTTCTGACCGCTTCCGGCCTGATCGCGGGGGAAGCGTTATGCGGTCTTGTGATCGCCGGCCTCGTGGGTTCCGGGAAGGACGTGACGCTGCTTCACTGGACACCGTCGATCTGGGCTGCGGTCGCCGCGCTCGTGGTGCTCATTCTTGTGATGGTCCGCGTTCCCCTGGCCAATGCGGGCAGCCCGGATGAACCCGCACCGCCGACCGCGATTATGTAAGATCTGCAACCACAAGGACACAAAGCTACAGGGACCATTCGCGGTTCGTGCGTGTACTTCGTGTTCCTCGTGTTCATTTTGAATGTCGATTTCGTTCAATATTGCCGAAGTCCAGCAGCGCATCGCGACTGCAAGCCGGCGTGCCGGGCGGCAACCGCAAGATGTCGTGCTGATGGCGGTGTCCAAAACTCATCCAGCAGAGCGAATTCAGGCAGCCTATGTCGGAGGAATCCGCGTGTTCGGCGAAAACCGGGTGCAAGAGTTTGCGGGAAAGGCAGGCTCCCTACTCGACTTGATCGACTCAGAGTGGCACATGATCGGGCATCTGCAATCCAACAAGGCGGCGAAGGCCGCGGAACTGTTTGGCGCGGTGGACTCCCTTGATTCGGTGAAACTGGCAGATCGGCTGAACGCCGCGGCAGAAAAAGAGAACAAGAAAATTCCCGTCCTGATCGAAATGAATGTCGGAGCCGAGGAGTCAAAGAGCGGAGTCACGCCGGAATCGCGCGACCTTGAAGATCTATTGCTGGCCGCACTGCGGTTCGGCGCGCTGGAATTTCGCGGCCTCATGACCGTGCCTCCGTTCAGCGATGATGCCGAAAATGCCCGGCCCTATTTCCGCAGGCTGCGCGAAATTCGCGACGCCATCGCAAGAAGAAAGCTTCCGGGCATCAGCATGGAAGTATTATCCATGGGCATGTCGCACGACTTTGAAGTGGCAATCGAAGAGGGCTCGACCTGCGTACGGGTGGGAACAGCCATCTTCGGAGAGCGCCCGAAGCCACGATGATTTCAGAGTGGCGGCGGTTCCGCGCACAACCCAATCTCACCGTGCACTCCGCGAGATGATTCCGATCAGCGAGACCGATGCTGGCGTCACGTTTGCCATCAGGGTTCACCCTCGAGCCAGGAAAGCTGGAATCACCGGAGAGCTCGGGGATGCGCTGAAGGTCTCATTGACGGCCCCTCCCGTTGAGGGCCGGGCCAATGACGCGTGTATCGAGTTCTTTGCGAAAGTTTTGAAGCTCCCGAGGACTTCCATTACCATTGCGTCCGGCGGGGGCGGTCGAAACAAAGTCATTCGCGTGTCGGGTGTAACGGCTCAGTATGTGCGCGACGCGCCTGCACGTGTGACATTGCGCGTCCGCATTCAGGAGCCATATTGACCTTCTCTGAACGATTCCACGAGATTCGCACCGGATTCGAGCGCCCTTTCTGGGTCGCCAATATCAGCGAACTCTTCGAGCGGCTTTCTTACTACGCAGTCTTCGCGGTGCTCGCGCGCTACCTGCACGAAGGGTTGCATTTCAACGTGGAGCAAGCCAGCAGCCTAACCGGAATGTTCGGGGGATGGGTCTGGTTTCTGGCTGTGGTTGGCGGTGCAGTGGCGGATCGACTAGGCTTCCGCCGCGCACTTTCAGTGGCTTATCTCATCCTCAGTACCGCTTATTTCCTGCTGGGATCACTGAGCGCGTCGTGGTTCGCGCCGGTCCGCAACGCTGTTCCCCTGGTCCCACTGGTTGCCTTTGTTTTGATCTTGCCGGCACTCGGCGTCGCGCTCGTGAAGCCGAGCGTAGTTGGCACCACGGCCAGAGCATCGCAAGAAAATGTTCGCTCAGTCGGTTATTCCATCTATTACACGCTGGTAAACGTCGGAAGCACGCTCGGTCCGTTGATTGCCGGATGGGAGCAGGATCACGGCAGCCCGGAGATCCTGTTTCGCATCGCCGCACTCAGCGTATTCCTAATGCTCTTCGTCGTTCTGATCTTCTTCAAAGAGCCCAGCCGAGCCGGCAATGGTCAGACGGCCAGTCTCGCGCAGGTTGGCCACAATTTCCTGACCGTGCTTTCCAACCCGCGTTTCATGCTTTTCCTCCTCATCTTCACCGGCTACTGGATTGTCTTCTGGCAGGAGTTCATCGCTCTGCCGCTTTACATCACCGCATACATCGATCCCAATGCGAATACCGCAAGGATTCTGGCCACCGACCCCATCGTAGTCATCTGCTTCACCATGCTGATTGGATTTCTCACCAAACGTATGCACGCCTTCCATGCCATCGTGCTGGGCACTTTGATCTCGAGCCTGGCCTGGATTCTGCTGATCGTGCATCCTTCGGTATGGATGGCGGTGGCCACCCTCGTGGCCGTGGCCATCGGGGAAATCGTGCAGCAACCACGATATTACGATTACATCTCGCGTCTCGCCCCCGCCGATCAGCAGGGAACCTACATGGGGTTTGCGTTTCTGCCGCTCGGCATCGGTTCCTTTATTGCTGGCAAGTTCAGCGGCTGGCTGATGCACCATTTTGGAGAAGAACTTCATCAACCGAAAATGGTCTGGTGGGGCGTAGTCGCGGTGGGACTGGTGACGACCCTGCTGCTGTGGATTTACGACCGCGTGCTCCGAGTACCGGCGGACCAAAGAACCTGAGCGCAGAGTTCACGGACAATCCTCCCAACGCAGATGTCGATAGCGTTACGAAGCCTGAATTCGCCCAAACTCCCTCGCTTGTTTACAATAGAAGTTTGCCCATGAACCTTGCTGCCATTCAGTCTGCGCTGCGCGAACGCAACATTGACGCCTGGCTGTTCTGCGACCACCACCATCGCGATCCCATTGCCTATCGCGTGCTTGGGCTTGCCGCAAAATCTGATGGTGACGCGGCGATGGTTCTATCTGATTCCGGCCGAAGGCGAACCGCTCAAACTGGTGCACAAAATCGAGGCTGGGCACCTCGATTCGCTTCCCGGCAAGAAGAGCCAATATTCGGGATGGCAGGAGTTGTTTGAGAAATTGAAGGCGATGCTGGCCAATCAGCGGGACTTGGCGATGCAGTATTCGCCCAACAACAGCGTTTTCACGATCTCGCTGGTGGATGCTGGTACGGTGGACCTGATGCGCGGACTGGGCAAGAACATTGTGAGCGCGGCGGATCTGGTTGCGCAATTCGAATCGACGTGGACCGACGAGCAGATCCAGTCTCATTTTGCCGCGCGCGACAGCATCGATGCCATTGTCGCCGAAGCGTTCAAAGAAATCGGCCGCCGCGTTCGCAATGGCGGCACCAACGAACACGAGATTCAGCAGTGGTTCATGCAAGCCTTCGAGCGCGAGAATATCTTGACTGACGATCCGCCCATTGTGGCGGTCAATGCGAATGCGGGGAATCCGCATTACGAGCCGCATGCCAGCCGCCCCGTACCGATTCGCGAGGGCGATCTGGTGCTGCTTGACGTCTGGGGAAAGAAGAACACGCCCGGGGCAGTCTACTACGACATCACGTGGATGGGGTTCGTAGGAAGCTCGCCTTCCGCCCGCATGCAGGAGATATTTCGAGATAGTCCGTGATGCTCGGGATGCCGGCGTAAAAACTGTGATCGATGGCATCAATTCGGGACGCCGCATTGCCGGCTGGGAGGTCGATCGCGCCACCCGCGGCCACATCCAGAAGGCAGGCTACGGCGACTATTTCATTCACCGCACCGGACATTCCATCGGAACCGACGTCCATTCCAATGGCGCCAACATGGACGATCTTGAGATCCACGACGAGCGGCAGATCCTGCCGAACTCCTGCTTCTCCGATTGAGCCCGGCATTTACCTGCCGGAATTCGGCGTGCGCAGCGAAGTGAACGTGCTGGTCCGGGCAAAATCGGCGGAAGTAACGGGAAAAATTCAACGCGAGATTGTGACCATCTGAATGGCAAATTCCACAACAGATAAAGCGAAAATTGTGCCCTCTGAAACGCCTGAGCCTCGATGTCGGTGCTCGCGCCTGCGATCGGGTGGCTGGTTCCCGGTGCGGGACACATGATCCAGAAACGCTGGATTCGCGGCCTGCTGCTGTTCGTCTCCATCGTGACCCTGTTTCTGCTTGGCTTGGCGATGCAGGGCCGCATCTACAAGGCAAATGGCGGAGACATCCTCGACATGCTCGGTTTCATCGGCGACGTCGGGGCGGGCGGCCTCTACATTCTGACCTTGGCCAATGACTGGGGACAGGGCGCGATCGCTTTCGCCACCGCGGACTACGGCACCAAATTCATGATTGTTGCGGGATTGCTGAACTTCATCGCGGTTGCCGATGCCTACCACATCGCGATCGGAAAAAAGCGATGACGCAGATGTTGAACCCTGTGTTCTCAGTGTCCTCTGTGGTGAAGAACTCCGTTCTTTGGGGAGACTCAAGCAGTGACTATTACTCTCAATCATTTCAGCGCGGCGCTTGTCTTCTCGCTCTTCGCGTCCGTCGTCTTCGGCATCACGCACCGCGATACTACGCGCGAAATGGTGCGCTACGGCCTCTATTGCTTCGCTATGTTCCTGGGTGGAGTCCTCGTGGCGGGCTGGGCGATGTGGATCCTGCGAAGATAACGCTTAAGGCGTTTGCTCACGACTCAGGACTGACGACTCGGGACTCGTGCTACCCTTCCCACACGAACGCGTCGAAAATCCTTTTCGTATCGAAATTCAGCCGCCGGTAGAGCGCCACTGCTTTGTGATTGGCCTCGGTAACCGTCAGCGAGAGCGCGGCAAAATTTCTCTTCCGCAAGTTGCCTCGCGTGGCGGCCAGTAGCAACTCTCCAATTCTCTTTCCAGCGATATTCCGGCAGCACGCACACTTGCGTCACGTGCCCAACATCGCTGCGCACGCGCGAGCACAAGATCAAACCAACAATGCTCTTCGACTTGCGATCGAGCGCCACGAAAGAAGCTTCGCTATCGAACACTCCGCAGCCCGGGAAACGCACGATGTTGTTGAGAAAGCGCAGCGACCCGCTCAGCGTGTGGTATTGATCATTGATCTAGCGCATCCACGTGCCCGCGATACGAAGCGGTTATAACGGCGGCGGAAGGCTGATAGTCAGCCTCATTCCAGCCCCGGATCTCGACCTCAGGATGCATCGTATTTTGCTGCGGCCCTGGTTTCCCCAGCGGCAGTACCATGAACAGCCGGGGATGCCGCTGGAACCCCGTCTCCAGAAAGGGCCGCGATACCACGTTGGCATCATGCGCGAGCAACTGCGCCTCCACCCGATGGATGCCCGGAGATTGCTGCAGCGTCTCAATCACATGCGTCAACAGCCGGATCTCAACTTGCCGCGCGTCGGGAAGGCGATTGCCATTGGTGACATAGAGATCCCCAATCACGCCCTTGCTGCCCTCGTACACAAAAAACGAGTAGCCAAACACACGTCCCCGGTCCACCGCCGCATATCCGGGAAGAATCTTGGCGTCCACATAGCGCAGAATCATCTCCGCCGAACCGGAATAGTCCCAGGACAACAAGCGCGACCAGACGGAAGTTTCGTCCTCCAGCAACGAACGTAAATCCACGGAAGAAAAATGCCTGAGGTCGAGAATCTCCAACTGGGCTCCTGCGGCAGACGGGCAGCTAACGTCGCGGCAAAAATCCGAGTGTAGATGGTTCCGCCGTGCTGAGGCAAACCAGAGGAACACGGCCCAGCAACATCCGTTGCGGTCGCGAGTTCTAAGCACAATTCGCTCCTGCCCGAGTGATTTCCATCACGGAGCCACGCCTAGCCTCGGCGTGCTCCTAAGCACACTGAGGCATCAGCGTTGTCTCAACTCCTTGCTGTGCAACAACTTGGCGAACACCTTGACCACCGTCTCATCGTGCTCTTCCTCACCCTGATCTGTGATCGCCATCACACCCTTCGGCAGCCTCATCTCCCATAATGAACGCCTGCAGTGAGTTTCAGTCAGCTGGGGGCTCTGGTGGCCAAAGGACGTGTTTCAATTGTCGTAGAGCGATGCAAGGCGTGCGGTTTTTGCGTGGAGTTCTGTCCCACGCACGTGCTGGCGCTCTCTTCCGCCTTCAATTCCAAGGGATACCACCCGCCGCACGTGGTGCATCCGGAAAAATGCAGCGGTTGCGATCTCTGCGGCATGTATTGCCCGGATTTTGCGATTTACGGCACCAAGGCCGGCGAACTCAAAGTCGACAAGGCGACCGGAGGTGAGAAATGAAAGCCGATCCTCACGGCGTTTTGACCGGGACACATTTCATCGACGGCGATCATGCCTGTTGCGAAGGCGCTCTCGCCGCGGGTGCCAGGTTTGCCGCGGGATATCCGATCACACCTTCCACCGAAGTAGTCGAGCGTTTCGCTGCCCGGGTGCCCACCGTCGGCGGAACATTCATCCAGATGGAAGACGAACTCGCAGCCTCCATAACCCTGCAGGGCGCGGTTTGGGGTGGTGCCAAGGCATTCACGGTCACTTCTGGTCCTGGCTTCTCGCTGATGATGGAGCATATTGGCTACGCCGTCATGACCGAGACGCCGTGCGTCTTCGTCGACGTCCAGCGAGGCGGCCCTTCCACCGGTCTGCCCACACTTCCCGCGCAAGGCGACATGATGCAGGCCCGCTGGGGATCGCATGGCGATTACGAGATCATTGCTCTGTGCCCGAACTCTCCGCAGGAATGTTTCGATCTGACCATCAAAGCTTTCAATATGGCTGAAGAATTCCGAGTCCCTGTGATGTTCATGATGGACGAAGTGGTGGGGCACATGACGGAGAAGGTCGTGATCCCACCCGCCGATCAGATTGAAGTCGTGCCCCGAAAGCACACGCGCAAATCGGTGGAAGACTATCTCCCCTACGGCAGCAACGGCGACATGGTTCCGGAGATGGGGCACGCGGGCGAAGGTTACAAATTCCACGTGACGGGCCTGACCCACGACGAGCGCGGCTATCCGAACATGACGCCCCAGACGCAGGACAAGTTGGTGCGCCGCTTGCAAAACAAAATCCGGTCCGCGGCCGACCGCATCTGCCTCTTCGAGGAAGATGGAATAGATGGCGCCGACGTAGTTGTCGTCTCCTACGGCATCACTTCGCGCGTGGCGCAGCGCGCCGTCCATATGGCTCGTGAGCGCGGTCTGAAGGTGGGCAAACTCCGTCTGATCACAGCCTGGCCCTTCCCGGACAAGAAGATCGCCGAAATCGCGGCGAAGGTGAAGGCCTTGGTCGTCCCCGAACTGAATCTCGGACAGATGGTGCGCGAGGTGGAACGCGCCGCACAGGGCAAAGCGAAAATCATCGCGCTACCCCACGCGGGCGGCGGAGTCCACAATCCAGACCAGATCCTCAACGCCATCGTGGAGGCAAGCCGATGCTGAATATTATCGATGACACGGTGAACCCGGTCGAACCGTTTCTGCGCAGCGACCGGATGCCCCACATCTGGTGTCCGGGATGCGGCATTGGCACGACCGTCAACTCGTTCGCGCGCGCCCTTATTGACTCAAAGATCGATTTGGAATCGCTGGCGTTGGTTTCCGGGATTGGCTGCACCGGACGCGTGGCCGGTTACGTAAAGCTGGATTCTTTCCACACGACCCACGGCCGCGCCATCCCCTTTGCCACCGGATTGAAACTCGCCAATCCGAAACTCAACGTCGTGGTTTATTCGGGCGATGGAGATCTCTCTGCCATTGGCGGCAACCACCTGATCCACGCTGCGCGGCGCAACATCGACCTGAAAGTCATCTGCGTCAACAACCTGATCTATGCCATGACGGGCGGTCAGACCGCTCCCACGACGCCCGGGCATGCCACTACATCGACGAATCCGTACGGCACCTTTGAGCCTGCGTTCAATCTGCCTCATCTGGTCGAGGCTGCTGGCGCCGTTTACGTTGCGCGATGGACTACCTTCCACGTGCGCCAACTGGCGCGGTCGATCAGCGAGGCATTTCAGAAAAAAGGATTCTCGTTCGTCGAAGTCATTTCACCCTGTCCGACGTTGTATCAGCGCCGTAACAAAATGGGCGACGGTCTGGACACCATGAAGTACTACAAAGAAAAGAGCAAGGTGAAACATGGCGCTCCCACTAGCGAAGTGGGGCTCACGTTGAATGGAGAAATCGCAGTGGGCAAATTCGTGGATCGCGATCGTCCCGATTACCAATCGATGATGCGGGCCCAGTACGTCGAGTCATTGGGCGAGCGCTATATCGAAGAACCCGAAGCGGAGTGTGTATGCGGCTAACCGAGATTCGCATTGCAGGATTCGGAGGGCAGGGAGTGATCCTCTCGGCCGTGGTGCTGGGCAAGGCGGCATCGATCTACGAGAACGGATTCGCCACGATGACGCAAAATTTCGGCCCCGAAGCCCGCGGCGGAGCGTGCAGCGCGCAGCTGATCGTGTCCGATTCTCCCGTGCTGTATCCGTATGTGACTCGGCCGGACATCATGGTCATCCTCTCGCAGGAGGCCTACGATCGCTTCGCGCCCGAACTTAAACCCGGCGGCACCCTCATTGTCGAAGAGGATCTTGTACGCGTCTCCGACCTGGAAGGCGATCGCAAGGTCTATAGCGTACCCGCGACTCGCTTCGCCGAAGAACTGGGCAAACGCATGGTGCTGAACTCAGTGATGGTGGGATTCTTTACTGCTATCACCCAACTGCTCACTCCCGATGCAGTGCGCAAGGCAGTTGCCGATTCGGTGCCTCCAGCGTTCCGCGAATTAAATCTGAACGCCTTTGAAAAAGGATTTGCCTACGGCACTTCGCTGGAAGCCCCGCTTCGGCCCGAACTGGAAGAATTGACGTACTCGAAAGAGTAGAGAACTTGAGCTAGGGCTTGGTTCCGGCAGCGGCGACGTAGTAGTAGTCCACGCCTTGCGGAGCGTAGTGCCCGAGCAGCGTAACGCGGCGCCCAGCGGTCTCTTTGACAACGTTGTGCATCCACGTAGTTGGTGCCACCAGCAAATGTTCGCCCGGCAGCAGGTTGCCGGACTCGTAATGCTGTACCGGCTGGTTCCGATAAAACGCCAGGCCGTATTCCAGTTCTCGCTGGACTCCATACACTGCGATGGGCAACTGCTTCGTTTCTACGCTGGCCAATTCCATGGCTAGAGGGCGCGCCGACAGTGTCAGGTCGATTGAGGTGGTGCCCAGTTTGAGCACCGCCGCGACCGTTAATACCACTGGAACCAGCGTCACAAACCGGAGCATGCGTAAATTCCCGCGTACCAGTGTCACCGCGATGGCGAGACATAGCACGAACGCGATGGCAACCGCAATGAACATTGGCCGTCCTCCGGGCAAGCGATGCTGCGTGACGGCGTAGCCAATCAATACGGCGGGCACGATGGGAGCTGACGCCAGCAACGCATGAAGCGCAACTACCCACTTCGAAGGTGCTTGCGGTTTCTCAGAATGGCGGAGTAGGTAGTCACCCAGCAGGACGGCTGCCGCCGGAACTGCGGGAAGAATGTAGCCCGGCAGCTTTGATTGCGACAAGGAGAACAACACGACGGGCACCAGTACCCAGGCCACGGCGAAGATACTGAACTGCAGCTTAAGATCACCCGCCGGCGATTTTCTTTCCGCCCACCACACCCGAAGTGATTCAACCAGCGCCACGGCTGCGAACGCGGTCCACGGCAAAACGGCAAGAGTCGCCACTGGAAGGTAGTACCAGAACGGTTGCGGATGATGGTAAACATTGCTCGAAAAGCGCGCGAGATTGTGCTCCAGAATGAATTCGTGAAAGAAAGCGGGATTTCGCATCTGGACCGCCACATACCATGGCAGGCCGATCGCGCAGAACAACAGGATGCCGGGAATCCAGAGAGTCCGCAGAATGAGCCGTGGTTCGCCAACCATTAACGAAAACACTACCACGACGAGGCCAGCCAAAAACGGTGCGACCGGACCCTTCGCTAGCATCCCCAAGGCCGTCAGCGCATAGAAAGCCAGCAAGTACCTTCGCTTCCCGCTGTCGCGCCAGGCCCACCACGCCAGCATTCCCATGCAGAACGCTGAAGCCAGCGGCATGTCGGTCGAAGCTGCCCGGGCGTAGCCAACCATTCCAGCGCAGGACGCCGTGATCAGCGCCGCATCCACCGCCATGCCGCCGCGGAACTTTCGAAAAAACAGATAACCCGCAATCACCAGCAAGGTGGCATCGACAGCGGAGGGAATGCGCGCCGCCACATCGCTCACCCCGATTACCCGGTACACGAGTCCCGCCTCCCAGTAGTAGAGCGGAGGCTTTTCCAGCCAGGGATGACCGCCAAGTGTAGGTGTAACCCAGTCGCCGCGCTCCATCATCTCGCGCGCGACTTGCGCATACCGGGGCTCATCGGCGCCGATCAACCCAAATTGTCCCAACCCATAGAAGAAGAGAAAAGCGCAGAACCCGGCGAGCAGGAGGATGTCGGTACGCGTGCGAGCGGTCATTAGAAGTTAATTTCAGGGCAACTGGCGATTGAAGATTCGAGAGCCCCGTCGCGCTGGCCTCGTGCGAGCAACAGCGATTCAGAAATCAGACTCAGCCATCCCCTTCATTGTACGGAAGGCCCACGTTTAATCTGCAGAATCACCTGCCGCACAGTGTCCGCTAGAGGCCCTTCGAGCGAGCAACCGCTGGCGCACTCGTGGCCACCGCCGCCAAAGTTCTCCGCCACGTGTGCCACATCGATCTTGCCCTTGCTGCGAAGGCTTACACGATAACGCCCATCCGCTAACTCACGGAAGAATGCAGCCACCTCAACCCCGCCGATGGACAATACGTAGTTGACCAATCCTTCACAATCTTCTTCGATCGCGCCCACGCGCTCCATTTGTTTTTGCGTCACCCAGAAATAGCCGATCTGACCTTCGACATTGAGATTGCGCAGCGCTTCTCCCAAGAGCCGGATTTTGGCCTGGGAGTGCGCGAAATAGATTCCTCGGGCGCAGTGCGCCGGATCCGCTCCGGCCAGCGTCAGTTCGCGCGCCAGCGCAAACGTGCTCTCGTTCGTGCCTTGAAACATAAAGGACCCCGTGTCCGTCATCAGGGCGGTATATAGGCATGTTGCGATCTCAGGCGAGAACTTCACTCCCGCCTCGCGCCCCAGCCGGAATACCATTTCAGCTGTGGCCACGGCGTGGGGATCGATCCAATTCACGTGCGCAAAGGGACGGCCGCTTACGTGATGATCGATGCTGATCAGGAAATGTTTTTCCAATCCTTCCAGGCGAGTGCGATGAATGCTGTCGCATTCCAGGATAATCGCCGCCTCATAGCCGCCGCTCACCCGGTCCGCCTGCAGAACCTCATCGGCAAAAGGAAGGGAGCGATAAATCCGTGGCACCCCATCGTGCAGCACCACATCGGCATGCTTCCCCATGCTGCGCAGCACCTGGCAACACGCCAGCGCCGAACCCACCGCATCGCCGTCGGGACGCGCATGCGAGGTGAGCACGAAACGCTCGTGTTGTTCGATGTGACGCAATACGTCGTCCAGCATGTCCCTAGGCCTTTTCCCCGCCGCTTTGTTTGCGGATGTTGGCTCGTTTCCTGGATCGTTGCAGTAACTGTTCGACTCGGGCCTTTGCCTGCTCGGCACGATCCAGCCGGAAGAATAGTTCCGGTGCGCGCCTTATGCGCAACCGTTCCACTAGCTCGTGACGGATATATTCCCGTGCGGCTTCCAGACCCTCCAGGCTCTGATCCGCATCCTTGTCGTCCCCTTCAACATTGACCCAGACTTCCGCGGACCGTCCATCGTCGGCCACTTGCACAGCGGTCACGCTCACCAGGCCGATCCGTGGATCCGCCAGCTCGCCTTCCACGAGCGTTTCGATCTCCTCGCGCAAGGCTTCGCCCACTCTCCCGCGATGATGTTTTAGCGCCCGCTTTTCCACAGATGCACCTCAGGTAAAACGCATGAGAATATCAGAAAATCTGATGCAAATGTTGTTACCGATGTGGCCGTCGACGCGCCATGAAACGCCACAACGGTAAGTACATCGGCAGCAACGCGTTAGAAATGCAGAGAAATGCAACGGAGAGTTCAGCCAGTACCATCGACATCCGGAGGAAGGCCGGATCAGCAGATCGAAAACTGCCTTACATCAGCTCCAGGTAGGAATCCGCGATCTCCGCCCCATGATTATTGGCGACGCGCGCGGCCGCGCGTTCAACGTTCTTCATCAATCCGTCAAGATAATCGCGGGAAGGCGAAATACTCACCACACCGATGGTGGCGCGGTTCCACAATTCAGCCCCGTCCAGCTCGGCGACAGAAACGTTAAAGCTGGTGCGCAGCCGGTCTTTCAGACTGCGCACAACCTGCCGCCTGTCCTTTACCGATTGGGCAGCTTCGATGTGGAGTTCGAGGGTGAGAAATGCGATCGGCATACAGTTCCGAGTACCCAGCCCTCAATTCTCAGCGGTTACACCGCGACTGGGAACTGAGAGCCGGGAACTGAGAACTTCTTTATGCGATCACTTCGGCGGCGATCCGCTGCGTCGCGAATGCCTCAATCACATCACGCGCCTTGATGTCACCGTAGTTCGCGATCGAGATGCCGCACTCCATGCCGTTGGTGACTTCCTTGGCATCATCCTTGAAGCGCCGCAGGGATCCAACCTTGCCTTTGAAGACGACCACATTGTCCCGCAGCAGGCGCACCTCGGAATCGCGCTTGATAGTGCCATCGATCACGCGGCAACCGGCGACCGTGCCCACCTTCGGGATGCGGAACGTTTCCAGCACTTCCGCGCGGCCCTGATAAGTCTCCTTGATCGTGGGCTCGAGCAGACCGCTCATGGCGCGCTTGATCTCATCCTGCAGTTCGTAAATGATCGAGTGCAGGCGGATGTCAACGCCTTCCTGCTCGGCCAGTTCCTGCGCCTTGCGCTCCGGACGAACGTTGAATCCGATGATGATCGCGTTGGATGCGGAAGCTAGCAGTACATCCGTCTCGGTAATCGCACCGACTCCAGACCGCAGCAGCTTCAGGCGGACCTTGTCGTTCGAGAGCTTCGATAACAGATCGCTGAGCACTTCGACCGAACCCTGCACATCGCCCTTTAGGATGACGTTGAGTTCCTTCGTGCCGGCGGCCTTGATTTGCTCCGCCAGGCCTTCGAGCGATACCCGCGAACTCTTGGCCAGCGCCGCTTCCCGCGCCTTGTGCTCGCGGTACTCGGAGATGCCGCGCGCCTTGTCGCGATCGGCAACGACGACAAACTGATCGCCAGCCTGCGGCAGAGCCTCCAGCCCGAGGATCTCCACCGGAGTGGAAGGAGGAGCAGACTCCAGAGCCGCGCCACGATCGTCGAACATGGCTCGCACTTTGCCGAATACATTGCCCACGACAAAATTGTCGCCGGCATTGAGCGTGCCATTCTGTACCAGCACGGTCGCCACCGGTCCGCGTCCACGATCCAACTTGGCTTCGAGGACGACACCCGTAGCTGCGCGCTCCGGATTCGCCTTGAGTTCGGCCAGGTCCGCAACCAGGCAGATCATTTCCATCAGCAGATTGAGATTCGTCTTCTTCTTCGCCGAAACATCGACGAACACCGTCTTGCCGCCCCAATCTTCGGGGACGAGTCCGCGATCTCCCAACTGTTTCTTCACCCGGTCGGGCATGGCGTCCGGTTTATCGATCTTATTGACTGCGACGATGATCGGAACCTCGGCCGCGTGCGCGTGATCGATAGCTTCGACCGTCTGCGGCATGACTCCATCATCGGCGGCGACGACCAGCACGACAATATCGGTGGCCTTCGCGCCTCGCGAACGCATTCGGGTAAATGCCTCGTGGCCGGGCGTATCGAGGAACACAATCTCGCGGCCGTATGCCGGAGACTCTTTGTCCGTGATGCGCACTTTGTAAGCGCCAATGTGCTGCGTAATACCGCCGGCTTCCCCTTCGGCAACGCTGGTAGAACGAATCGAGTCGAGCAGTGTCGTCTTACCGTGGTCCACGTGGCCCATGATCGTAACCACCGGCGGACGCGGCACCGCTTCCGTCGTGCCTTCTTCTCCTCCAGCGCCTGAGGCGGCATCGACGTCCTTCGCCGCCTGTTCTTCGAACGTGATCACGTTGGTATCGGCGCCGAAGAAACGCGCCACTTCGCTGGCCAGTTCGGCATCGAGACTCTGGTTTATGCTCGCGAACACTCCACGAGCCAGCAGACGCGAGATCAGATCCTTCGCGCGGACGTCCAGCTTCTCGGCCAGATCTTTTACGCTGATGCCTTCGGTGATCGTGATGTTACGCGTAATCGGCATCGGCTCGTTCGACACCACCATGCGAGGTGGTGGAACGTAGCCCTTCATCGGTCCTTCTTTTACGCCGCGCGGAACATAGCGCTGCCCAGGCCGGCGCGCTGGCCCACCCGGACGGCTACCCGGACGCGCCGGGCCCGGAGGCGGTAGTCCTGGACCCACGCCCAGCGGGCGCGGACCAGTGGATGCCGACCTGGTCGGATGCATCGGACGACGCTCCCCTGGACGCAGCGGAGGCCGGGGGGCACCCACCCCGGCGCCTTGCGGACGCGGGCGCTGGAAAATCGGCTGTCCTGGAACGGGACGCCCCGGAGCCGGGCGGCCTGCAATCGGACGCGCAGCCCCTGCCGACGCCTGTGGTGCAGGCGCAGCCGGACGTGGTGGCGGAGCTTTGTATACAGGACGCGGCCCGGTCTGCGGAACAATCATTCGCGGTGCTGGCGGCTGTTGAGCGCTGGGAGGCGGAGGTGCAGCCGGACGCGGCGCTGTCGCCTGAGGAGCCGCAGACGTAACCGGCGATGCTGCAGCTGGAGCGGGCGGCGCAACTACGGCCGCGGGTGGCGGCGGTGGCGTTGCCGGACGCGGCGCAGCAACCGGAGGCGCCGGCACAGTATGAACAGGTCTCTCCACTGGTGTGGGAACGACAACCCGAGCTGCGGGTGCAGGCGACGCAGGTGCTGGCGTTGGAGCAGCCACTGGAGCGGGTACAGCCGGCTTCGCTGCCGGGGCAGAGGGAGCCACCGCAGGTTTCGCCGCGACTGGCGGCGCTGCTGGGCGAGCTGGCGGCGGAGCCGCGGCCGCTTCCTTCTTCTGCGTGATGGCCTTCAGCACATCTCCCGGACGAGAGATGTGAGACAGATCGATCTTGGTTTTGATTTCTTCTTCGCCGCGCAATGGACGCGCGCTGCGCGCAGACGACGATTGCGCTTCAGCCGAGCCGCGGATGTGGGCTCGCACTTTTTCTGCTTCGTGGTCCTCGATTGAACTGGAATGCGTCTTCTTCTCCGTCACTCCGACAAGCGGCAGCGCGTCGAGAATGGCCTTGCTCTTTACTTCCAGTTCTCTCGCGAGATCGTTGATTCGAACCTTACTCATCCGGCCTTTCGTTTCCCCGCCTTAGGTCTTCATTGCGACCTCACGGAGTCAGCTTGGTGCACCCGCACATTCTCGAACATGTATGCGCGTGCCATGGTTATTCGGTTGTTTCGGGAGCAGAACCTTGCGGCTCATGCTCTTTTTCTTCTGACGCAGCTTCAGCGCCCGCGGATTCACCGGGGGCCGTTGCGTCTTCTTCCGCCGCCGCTTCAACGGCAGCCTCTTCCGTCCCCGCTTCGACTTCCGCGGGAGCTTCTTCCGCGCCCGCTTCAAGTTCAGCAGGAGCTTCTTCTTCGGCCGCTACCACGCCTTCCTCAGAACCGCCCTCGAGGCTGGCAAAATAATTATTCACCGCTAGACTGATTTTTTCCACCGTCTTCGGGCCAATTCCTTCTATAGCTTCCAGCTGTTCCGGGGTCATATCTGCCAGCGCTTCGACGGTAGTAATGCCTGCGGCACTCAGCTTCTCGACCAGACCTTCACCCAGTCCCGGCACATTCTCCAGAGGAGTTGTCGCTTGCGGCGCCATGGCGGCCATCTGCAGCTCGACTTCCTGGCGCTTTTCTTCCTCGCTCTTGATATCGATCTTCCAGCCCAGCAGCTTAGCCGCGAGGCGGACGTTCTGTCCCTTCTTGCCGATGGCAAGCGAGAGTTGGCTGTCGTCGACCACAACTTCCAGATGCTTCTCCCCGCTATCCACCACGGTCACTCGGCTGACTTTTGCGGGCTGCAGCGCCTTTTCCGCAAAGGTCACCGCATCCTCGTGGAATTCGATGATGTCGATCTTCTCTCCACGCAGCTCGCGGATGATCGACTGCACGCGCATGCCCTTCATTCCCACGCACGCGCCAACCGCGTCCACGTCCTTGTCTTTGGACATGACTGCGATCTTGGTTCGCTCACCGGCCTCGCGAGCGATCGCGCGAATGACAACGGTGCCATCGTAGATTTCGGGAACTTCTGTCTGGAACAGATGCTGCACCAGTTCCGGCGCCGCACGCGACACAACCACTCCCGGACCCTTTGATGCGCGCTCCACGCGCGCAATCACCACCCGCACGCGCTCGCCGACCGCGAACGACTCCAGCCGCGACTGCTCCTTGCGCGGCATCCGCGCTTCGGCCTTGCCGATATCGAAAATGACATCCGGGCCTTCCACGCGCTTCACGGTCGCGTTGACGATCTCGTTCACGCGCCCGATGTACTCGTTGTAAACCGTATCGCGCTCGGCCTCGCGCACCTTCTGAAAAATGACCTGCTTTGCCAGTTGCGCGGCAATGCGCCCCAGGATTCCTTCGGTGACCTTGGGAATCTGCAGCTCTCCGCCGACTTCGAGCGAAGGATCGACCTTGCGCGCGTCTTCCACCGTGATCTGCAGGTTCGGATCTTCGACCTGCTCCGGCGTCTCCACGACGGTCTTCACCGCAAAGGCATTGATCTTGCCGGTATCCTTATCCAGCTTCGCGCGCAGATTTTCCTGCGACTTGTAGTACTTGCGCGTGGCCATAACAATGGCGTCTTCTACCGCGCTGACCACAATCTGCGGATCAATCCCTTTTTCCCGGCTCAGTGCGTCGATCGTGTTGTAAAGCTCGCTAGCCATAAGAAACAATTTGGTGATTTTGTAATCGGGTAATTTTGCAATCTGAACTTCAGAACCGCTTTTCAAATTACAAAATTACCCGATTACCAAATTACAAAATCAAAATCGCTCCCATCTAGATTTCCGGTACCAGGTTCGCCTTCTCCACGTTGGCGAATTCAATCTCAATCTTCTGCCCGGCCGCCTCGCCCATCTTCTTGCGAGACTTGTGGCTGGCCACGCTCAGGTCCAACGTCAAACGGCCGTCTTCCAACTTTTCCAGCCGTCCTTCAAAGTGACGATTGTTGTTCACCGGCTGGCGCGTCGTCAGCTTCACTCGGCTTCCCGTGAAGCGCGTGAAATCGGCAGCCTTCACCAGCTTCCGATCCAGACCTGGCGACGAAACTTCCAGCGTGTACGAGCCCGGCATCACGTCTTCCACGTCCAGGATCGGTGCCAAACTCGCGGCTGAAGTGCGCGCAATCCTCGTGCGTCACTCCTGCCAGCGGATCGGTTCCTGCCGCGGATTTATCCAGAAACACCCGCAGCATGCGTGCCTTGCCTCCGCCCAGGAACTCGACATCTACAATCTCGAGCCCGCTCGAGGCGGCCACCCGGTCCGCAATTTCCCGCACACGTTCAACGTCAAGCGCCATGAATCCAATAACTTACTGGCGGATGGCAGTCACACCCGAAGGACGTGCAACGAAAAAGTGGGCTTGCGCCCACTGGTGTGCTTCGCCAAAAGCCGGTACACAGCAGTTCTCAGTCTCTTAATATACGCCCGTGCGGGGCGAAAAGACAAACGGCGGCAAAGGGGTTTTCTGGAACCGATTGTGCAAAGACAAGGCGCGACTTCGCAGCATGTAAAGGCGACTCCACGGACAAAGCCAGTCGGATTCAAAAGTGTTCAGTAGCTTCGGGACGGAGTCTTCCCTGAAAATTCAGACGAGCGTTCGAAGCTACGCGGCTGACCGGATTTCAGGCGGGCTCAAGTTTTTCTTGCCCATGATCGAAATCGCAAGTGGAATTGTCGTAAGTCCCGCTACCACCGTCAGAGCCAATCCCGCCGCTTTCATGGCATCCTTGCTAAGCCGCCGTGAAATCAACATCCCGATACCCGCGCCAAGTGCGACACGCGTCCCGGTCCAAAGAATTAGTTCGGGCAAAGTAATCTTCCTTTCGATCATTGCTCCTCCTTGGTGAAGACCAAAATTTGTGTTTGGATGCGGGCACCCAACCTCGGGATGGCTATGCAATGATCCAATATCTCGCGACGGCTTTATCAATTGTGCAAAAAGTGATCCAGTAGCTATCAGAAGAAACTGCCAATGCGAAGCGGCGTACCGAGCTATCATCTTTCGTCTTGCCGAATAGATTTCAACATCTCTAACATCCTTATTGCTAATCTCTCGTGGAGGAACGCCCGAACGATCTGCCAGCCGTGGCGGTGATAGAACTCGATCGCGGCTTCATTCGATTCAACAACGCGGAGGTGCAGTGTTTCATAGCCGCGAGCGATTATTTCTGCCTCCGCGTGCGCGAGCAGACGCTGGCCTACCCCAATTCCGCGACTTTCACGAAGTACCCATAAATCATCCAGCCATTCTCCGCTTGTCCGAACCACTCCAATGATTTTCGCGTCCCGTACAGCGACCCAAGAGGAATGCCAGTTCCCCTCATCGACGGGAAGCGGTGGCGGTGCCCAAAGGCCACCGTAAATCTCATCCACTACTGTTTGGACCAAGGCGCGAACGGTATCGTGCTCCTCGGGCGTTGGTCGTTTTATGAGCACGTCGATAATCTACTTAACAAAATGTCTCCGCTCCATTTGCCTCAATCCCCCCGCCTCTCTAGAATAAAGGTTTACCCACGCGCCCGTGGATTCCCGAGAAATTTATGATTCATTTCCCCGTTCCTGAGGCTCTCACTTTTGACGACGTCCTCCTCTTGCCCGCGCGCTCCGACGTCGTCCCTGCGACCGCCAGCACGCAGACGCAGCTTACGCGCGAGATCAGCCTGAATATTCCCATTGTGAGCGCCGCCATGGACACGGTGACCGAATCACACATGGCGATCGCGCTGGCGCAGCAGGGCGGTATTGGCATCGTCCATCGCAACCTCACAATCGATCAGCAAGCGAACGAGGTCGACAAGGTGAAGCGCTCGGAAAGCGGCATGATCGTCGATCCCGTCACCATGCACGCCACCGACAAGGTGAGCGATGCGCTTGAGGTCATGCGCAAGTACAAGATTTCCGGAGTCCCCATTACGGATCACGGCAAGCTGGTCGGCATTCTCACCAACCGCGACCTGCGCTTTGAAACCCGCTTCGACATCCCCATCGACAAAGTGATGACCAAGAAAAACCTCATCACGGTCCCGGTCGGAACTACTCTCGAAGAAGCGGAAAAAATCCTTCACCAGCACCGCGTGGAAAAACTTCTCGTGGTCGATGACAAGTACAACCTCAAGGGCCTGATCACAGTCAAAGACATCCAGAAAAAGCTGAAGTATCCGAATGCTGCGAAGGATTCTCAAGGCCGCCTGCGCGTAGGTGCCGCGATTGGAGCCACCGGAGATTTCCTGGAGCGCGCCCAGGAACTGGCCGAGGCCAAGGTAGATATCCTCGCCATCGACAGCGCTCATGGACACTCCAGCAAAGTTCTTGAAGCCGTGAAGCTTGTGAAGTCGAAACTTCCGCATGTGCAGCTTCTCGCCGGCAACGTGGCGACTTTCGACGGGGCATGCGAACTGGCTCGAGCTGGCGCCGATGGAATTAAGGTCGGCATCGGACCCGGCTCCATCTGCACAACGCGGGTCGTGACCGGCGCCGGGGTCCCACAGATCACGGCCATAGCCGAAGCCTATCGCGCCACCAAAGATTCCGGCGTTCCCATCATCGCCGATGGCGGCATCAAGTATTCGGGCGACGTCACCAAGGCCCTGGCCGCAGGCGCGAGCGCAGTGATGATCGGATCGCTCTTCGCCGGAACAGACGAAAGCCCCGGCGAACTGATCCTGTATCAAGGCCGCTCCTTCAAGTCCTACCGTGGCATGGGATCTCTCGGCGCCATGGCGCAAGGTTCCAGTGAGCGCTACTTCCAGAGCACGGATGGCGATTCCAGCGCCTCCGTATCCGCCTCCGACGGCGAGTCCAACCGCCTAGCCAAACTTGTCCCCGAAGGCATCGAAGGGCGCGTGCCCTATCGCGGCTCCGTTTCGATGATCATTTATCAAATGGTTGGCGGCCTGAAATCCGGGATGGGCTACTGCGGATGCTCCACTATTGCAGAACTGCTGCAGAAGACGCGTTTCGTCCGCATCAGCGGTGCCGGCCTGCGCGAGAGCCATGTGCACGATGTCATGATCACTCGCGAGGCCCCCAACTATGCCATCGAATAACGTGATCCCAGGTGCCCCGTCCTTCGCGCTTTGTCCGAAGGGTGGGGGGTATCACTCCCAACGATCTTGAGCTCCCACCGGCAAGACCTTGTTAAAGCGTGGATCGCCGCCGTTCTCTGGCTGATCGTCATCACCATTGAATCCACGACCTACCTCTCCGGCCAGAACACCAGTCATATTCTCTACCCGATTTTTCATTTCCTCTTCGGCATAGACCAGGGCCATTTCGAACCCTGGCATCACGTTCTCCGCAAGGCCGGTCACGTCGTCGGTTATGCCCTGCTGAGTTTCTTCCTGTTCCGCGCCTGGAGAGAAACCCTGCCTGCCGAACCTCGCAAGTGGACCATTCGTTGGGCAAGCCTCGCGGTGCTCGGGACTTTGCTGGTCGCCAGCCTGGACGAATGGCACCAGACTTTCCTGCCCTCCCGCACCGGACGCTGGCAAGATGTAGTCCTTGACACCTCCGCTGGAATCGCAGCCCAGGTCCTGCTCTCTTTCTTCTTTCGAAGATCCGAATAGCTCCTTAGCGCGCTCCATAAGTTTGCCTTGACACCTGCGGCGCCTAAGTGTTACACATTGTAACGCTACAATGACTAACACAAAGCTGCCACGTCTAAAGAATCTGGGAGAGGTCGAACAAGCGGTCATGGACTACATCTGGACCCAGGAGCAAGTCACTGCCGAAAGCTGCCGCGAAGCCCTGGCCTCCTTCCGCCCGATGAAGGATTCCACGATCCGCACCGTCCTGCGCCGCCTGGAAGAGAAGGGCTACCTCACTCACCAGATTGAGGGGCGCACGTTCGTGTATCGGGCCTCCAGCGAACGTCAGAATGTTGCTGTGCGCGCTGTGAAGAGCATTATTGACCGCTTCTGCGGCGGCTCCGCCGAGGAACTCGTGCTTGGCATGGTGGACAACGCGGTGCTCGATCGCAAGCAACTGGAACGCCTCGCCCGAAGAATTGCCGACAACGAGGCCAGAGCCGAGGGCAAAAGCACCCGCAAAGATTTCTCGCAACCAGGACGACGCCTATGATTCCCGCACAAACCATCGATGCATCCGGGATGCTGCTCCTGCTGGTAAATGCTGCCCTGCGGACTCACGCCCTGGCGGCCGTCGCAAGCCTAGGACTTGCAGTCTTTCGGGTAAAGGCCACCTCCGCCCGCCTGCTCACCTGGACTGCGGTTTTGTACACCGCCTTGTCGCTTCCCTTTCTGTTATGGCTACTGCCATCCATTACTGTTCCGCTGCCGGTCTTGCCGCAGACTGCCGTCCTGCCGTCCTCATCTGTCGTCGCGTCCGCAAGCTTCGCTAAGCCGCCCGTCAATCAAGAACCGCAGAAGCAATCCCTCGCAGGCCGGGGAAGACTCTCGCCAGAGTTTGGCGCAGGGATCCCCGGTATTGCCGGCCAAGAATCATCTGAGAAATCAATCGCCGTACGGATTGGGTCACTCTCGTGGACATCAATAGCCACGGCAATCTATCTTGCGGCCGTGTTGGTTCTGTTGTTGCGCTTCCTGATTGGCCTAGCGGTCACAAAGCGGCTGGTCAAAAGATCGCAAGAACTGACCGATCAGCGTTTGCGATCGATCCTATCCTCTCGCACTCCGAGTAATTCTTCTCTTACGCGCGTGCGCCAATCGCCGGCAATCGCTGTGCCCATCACGGTCGGCCCGATTCGATCGACCATCCTGCTGCCCTCGAACTGGCGTGAATGGGACGATGAAAGGCTGGAAGCGGTGATGACGCATGAGCTATCGCACGTCTTCCGCCACGATCCCCTCACGCACTGCATCACGCTGCTATATCGCGCGATTTTCTGGTTCAGCCCACTTTCCTGGTGGCTCAAGGCACACATTGCTGAACTGGCTGAGCAAGCCAGTGATGAAGCAGCTTTATCGGGCGGGGCCGACCGCAACCATTACGCTCGCACCTTGCTCGGATTTTTCGAAACGCTTCATGCTGCTCCGCAACGCGTCTGGTGGCAGGGGGTTTCGATGGCCCATGCAGATCAGGCCGAGAAGCGACTGGAAAGAATTCTGGGATGGAAAGGATCGGTTGCCATGCATCTGAAGAAATCCGCCATTATCCTGATCATCACCTTGGCAGTTCCTGCTGTGTACCTGGCTGCCTCAGTGCGTCTCACTAACATCGCAGCGCAGCAACCACCCACCCTTCCGTCCGCCGCGACACCTCCGGCAGCACCAACTGCGCCCTCTTCGGGAGCGGTCAGGGCCGTAGCCCCAATCGCTGAAGTTCCGGGTCATGGTCCCATCGCGGGCGTTCCGGCCCCAGCGGCACCATCACTCCCCGGAGTCGCCGCAGTTCCGGCTATGCCCGCGACTCCGGCTCCTGCTCAAACATCCACTTCCACAACGGGTCGCAACCACGGCTCCTGGTACTCCTACGGCTTCGACGACGAAGAGCGCTTCGTGATCGTCACCGGCAAACGCGATTCGTTCACTATGTCTGGCAGCTCTCAAGACGCTCATCACGTCGAAAAACTCCGTAAACAGATTCCCGGAGATTTCATCTGGTTTCAACGTGATGAGAAGTCCTACATCATCCGTGACCAGGCGACCATCGATCGTGCCCGCAAGCTCTGGGCTCCTCAGGAGGAGCTGGGCAAAAAACAAGAGGAACTCGGGCGGCAGCAGGAAGTCTTGGGCAAGCAGCAGGAAGAACTCGGGGCGAAAATGGAGCAAGTGAAGGTGAACGTGCCCGACATGACGGCCGCCATCGACCGCCTGAAAGCAAAGCTGCAAAAGCTCGGCCCCACCGCTACCATGGAGCAAGTCGGCGAACTGCAATCGGAAATTGGAGAACTGCAGAGCAAAATCGGCGAACTGCAATCCCATGCTGGCGACCAGCAGGGCAAATTAGGAGAAGAAATGGGCGCCTTGGGAGAAAAGCAAGGCAAACTCGGAGAGCAGCAAGGAGAACTGGGGCGCCAGCAGGGTGAACTTGCCGAAAAAGCCAGCAAAGAGATGAAGCAGCTTCTTGATGAGGCCATCAAGAACGGCAAAGCACAGCCGGAGCCTGAAATGAGTGAAGCCGGCTCGCTCTGATGAGCGCGGAAGACGTACGCTGCTTAAGTGTGATGGTCTGGCTCGACTCGCACCAGCGATGTGCCCAGCAAGAGTAGAGCCGACACAACGGCCAGTGCCGATGACAGGTAAAACGGAACAGGCGCTTCGTAGCGCTTCCACAATTCTCCAGTGATCAGGCTTGCCGCCAGTGTTGCCACGCTGGTCGCGAAGAAGTAGATTCCCAGCGCTCGCCCGCGCGTGTTAGGCGAAACTGTATCCACCACCAGCGCCTTCAACACGGGCTGAGTCAATGCGTAATAAATGCCGTACACGGCCATTACGATCCAGATGGCAACCGTGGACGGCGCGCGTCCAAAGACGAAATAAACTCCGGCGAAGATGAAGTACCCTGCAGCCGCGATCCACCGCCGTGAGACGTGATCGCTGAACCATCCCGCCGGCCACGAACCGAGCGTGTACGTGATGTTGAAGACCAGCCCCAATAACGGGGCCAATGAAACGCGGATCCCCACATTTTGCGCCCGCATGACCAGAAACATATCGCTGGAATTTCCCAGCGAAAACAAAGTCACCGCAGTAAGAACCAAGTAAAAAGCCATAGGCAGCGAGACTCGCGTAGGGACAGCCCCCTGGGCCGTCGGGGTTTTGGCAATGCCCTCCCCGCTCCCTGCGTCACTCACACCTCTCTGAGTCTCACGAATACCCAGCATCGCCACCAGTACGGACAGTACCCCAGGAACCGCTGCAGCCAGAAACACCGTGCGAATGTGAAACCGCGAGAGCAGCAGCATGGCCGCGAGCGGCCCCGCGATGGCTCCCGCCGAGTCCATCGATTGAATGAGACCGTACGCCGATCCCAATCTCTCTTTCCCGACCGACTCCGCGACCATCACATCTCGCGGCGCCCCGCGCACTCCCTTGGCCAGCCGATCGGTGAACCGGATTAGCAGAATGTGCACCCACGAGGTCACGATCGCGAGCAGCGGCTTCACTGCATTCGCAACAAAGTAGCCAGTTACTACCAGAGGCTTGCGTCGGTCGATGCGGTCCGTGAGATATCCCGAAAACAACTTGGCGAACGAAGCCACGCTCTCGGCCACGCCTTCGATCAGCCCCAATTGCTCCGGGCCCGCGCCCAGCGAAACCAGGAACGCGGGAAGCACCCAATAAGCCATCTCGCTGGCCGTGTCGTTAAAAAATGAAGTGATTCCAAACGAATAAAGATTGCGCGCAGTCGAACGCGGGCCAGGAGGCGGACTTGCAGCCATAAAGAAGTTTTATCACGAAGGCACAAAGGCACGAAGGGAACGCAAGACCACCAAGGGCAGAAAGAACATGGGAGTACGCAAAGACATTCATCACTGGGAACTGACAATTGAGGTGCTTCAGTACATCGCGTCGTACTTAGTCACGGCCCATTCCGTTCCTTTGTGCTCGGCCGTGACCGTGAGCAGGCTCTGTTCGCCGCCCGAACTTCCCTGCCTGGTTCCGCGATAATGCAGGATGATCAGCGGCGGCGCTTCTTCCCACTCCAGCAGTTGCCACGAAACCAGTCGATGCTGCGCCTCGGAACTGCAAATGTATTTGGCGTATTTCTTGTGATAATCGTGTTCCCAAGCATGCAGCAACTCGTCGCAGTGTCCATCCCGCAACTCGCGAAGAAATTTGTTGGCCACCTTTTCGGTTGACCGGTCCCGCAATGGATTCATGCGAATGCTCACCGGCAATCCCGTGAGTGGATCGTGATCCTCGGAGCGAGCCAGAACCGGCCCCTGATTGCTCAACCACCACAGATACCCCACAAATACCAATACCAGGAAGACTCCGGCGCCGACCGCAATGCCGATCTGGGTCTTGGTGAAGGCCATCGTCCAATTCTAGAACCGGCCATAGGAGGGACAAGATTACCAGCGGGAATCCATGTGTACATGTCCAGTCGCGCAAGTACTTGGGGAAAAAGAAAAGGCACGGCGCAATGCCGTGCCTTCGTGAACCTCTTCTCGGAAGAACTACTCTTTCTTGTCTTCCTCGTCCTTGGCGGGCTCGACGCCGCCATCCTGAGCGGCCTGCGCTTCGGCTTCTTCCATCGCCTTCTTTGCTTCCGCCGCCTTCTTGGCGCGGGCTTCGGAGCGTTTCTCGCGCTTCTCGTCCAGCACTTTCTCGCTTCCGAGGAGTTCGAGGAATGCCTTGTCGGCGCCATCCCCCTTGTTCCAGGCGGTGCGAATGATGCGCGTGTAGCCGCCATTACGATCGCCGAATCGCGGTCCCACGGTATCGAACAGCTTCACCACGGCTTCATCGGTCATCAGATACCCGGCAGCCAGGCGACGAGCCGAGAGATCTCCGCGCTTGCCCAGGGTGATCATTTTTTCGACCAGCGGACGCGCCGCCTTGGCCTTGGGAACGGTCGTCTCAACGCGCTCCTCAACGATCACCGAGGTGACCAGGTTGCGCAGCAGCGAGCGCCGGTGCGCAGTGTTCCGTCCGAGTTTGTAGCCTGCAACTTTGTGACGCATGGCAGTACCCCAATTTAGTTTCGGGTTTCAAGTTTCAAGTTTCGAGTGTTCAGGTGTGACTAGTTTTCGCCAATCGCTAGAAACCTGAAACTCGAAACCTGAAACTGGTTCTTACAGCTGGTCGTCCGGTCCGTAAGCAGACGCGGGCAACGGTACGTTCGAGGTCGGTCCGGGTACGGCATTGCCGTGCTCGTCGATCTTCATTCCGAGACTCAGTCCCATCGACGACAGATATCTCTTTGATCTCGTTCAGCGACTTGCGGCCGAAATTCTTCGTCTTCAGCATCTCGGCTTCAGTCTTCTGCACGAGTTCACCGATCGTCTGAATGTTCGCATTCTTCAGGCAGTTGTAGCTGCGCACCGAAAGCTCGAGTTCTTCCACCGAGCGGTTCAGGTTCTCGTTGTGAATCTCGGGCTTGCGATCATCCGAAGACGAAGTGCCGGTTTCGATCTCTTCCTCGAAGTTGATGAAGATATTCATGTGGTCCTTCAGCAGCTTCGCCGCCAGGCCAATCGAATCAGCCGGCGCGATGGAGCCGTTGGTCCACACTTCGAGTGTGAGCTTGTCGTAGTCGGTAATCTGTCCCAGACGCGCCGCTTCGACCGTGTAGTTGCACTTGCGCACTGGCGAGTGCACCGAGTCGATCGGAATGAATCCGATGCCGAGATCCTCGTCGAAGTTCTTGTCGGCGGAAACGTATCCGCGGCCGCGCTTCAGCCGCATTTCCATGTCGAGTTTGCCGCCCTCGCTGACCGTCGCGATGTAGACATCCTTGTCGAGAACCTCGACATCACCGTCGGCTTCGATCATGCCGCTGGTCACCACGCCGGGCTGATCCGCGCGCAGGTAGATTGCTTTCGGGGCATCGCCCGCAAGCTTGAACGGAATCTGCTTCAGGTTAAGAATGATGTCGGTCGCATCCTCCACCACGCCCGGGATGGACTGGAACTCGTGCAGCACGCCTTCCATCTTGACCGCGGTAACGGCTGCGCCTTCGATAGAACTCAGTAGCACGCGCCGCAGAGCATTTCCCACCGTGGTGCCGAATCCGCGCTCAAACGGCTGCGCCCAGAAGATGCCGTACTTGTCAGTGAGGGTGGACTGGTCAACTGCGAGACGTTTCGGTTTCTGAAAGCCTTTCCAAAGCATGTGTTTCTCCTTCGGCCGTTTGGCTCAATCCTGACTCGCTGAGTGGTCCAACTCAGGTCGCAATCAGAAAAGGCTGATCTGGCACGAATATGTGGACCAGTTTCGTGCTCCGCATTTTCAGGTTTCAGGTTTCGCGGAGAAAGTGGTTGCTCTGTTGAAACTCGAAACCCGAAACTTACTTGCTGTACAACTCAACAATCAACTGCTCGTTAACTGGCAGCTGAATATCTTCGCGCTTCGGCAATGACAGAATCCGCGCCTTGTAATTGTCGCGATCCACTTCAAGCCAGCTCGGCAAGGTGCCGTGACTCGCGAATTCCTTCGCTAATTCGAGCACGGTGAGCTTCTTGCTGTTTTCGCGAATGGAAATTTCTTCGCCCGCACTCACTTCGTAGGAAGGAATGTTGACCTTGCGATTATCGACGGCTACATGTCCGTGACGCACCAATTGGCGCGCCTGGCGCCGCGATTGCGCGAATCCCAGGCGAAATACAACGTTGTCCAGACGCCGCTCCAGTTGTTGCAGCAGCTTTTCGCCGGTGACGCCCTTGGAACGCGCGGCCTTCTCGAAGTAGTTGCGGAACTGCCCCTCTTGCGTGAAGTAGATACGCTTCGCTTTCTGCTTCTCACGCAACTGCAGGCCGTAACCAACAATCTTGGCCTTGCGATCTTTCCCATGTTGTCCGGGAGCGAAGTTGCGCTTCTCGATGGGACACTTATCGCTAAAACACTTTGCGCCTTTGAGGAACAGCTTCATGCCCTCGCGGCGGCATAGACGGCAGACTGCATCGGTGTAACGTGCCATGTTTCTCCTTGATAAACCGGTTTACGGGACTGGCTTCCCTTCCTCCCGGTTGTGATTGTCGGTTTCGACTTTCGAGTTTCTAGTCTTTCGAAACTTGAAACTAGACTCTGCGTCTTTTCGGCGGCCGGCATCCGTTGTGCGGAATCGGCGTAACATCCCGAATCGAGCGCACTTCAATTCCGGAGGCAGCCAGCGCGCGCACCGCCGACTCACGGCCCGATCCGGGCCCGCTCACCCGCACGTCTACGCTGCGGACTCCATGATCGCGCGCCATGTTCGCGGCATTCGACGCCGCCTGCTGAGCGGCGAATGGCGTTCCTTTACGCGACCCGCGAAAGCCCAGCGATCCCGAACTCTTCCACGACAGAACGTTCCCGTTCATGTCAGAAATCGTCACGATCGTGTTATTGAAGGAAGCCTGCACGTAAGCCAGCCCATGGGGCACATGCTTGCGCTCCTTCTTCTTGAACGTTTTCTTCTTCCCTTTTTTGTCCGGCGCGGCTCCAGTGCCGCCCGCTGCTGCTGGTTTTGCCATAGATAGCTCTTAGCTCCTAGCTCGTCAGCTTCTAGCCAGAAGCTAGAAGCTAGAAGCTGCTTTTAGGTCTTTGCCGCCGATTTCTTCTTCTGCGCTACGGTTCCCTTGCGCGGACCTTTGCGGGTCCGGGCGTTGGTGTGCGTCCGCTGTCCGCGCACCGGCAGGTTCCGGCGGTGCCGGAATCCGCGATAGGAGCCGATTTCGATGAGACGCTTGATGTTCATCGAAACTTCCTTCCGCAGATCGCCTTCCACCAAGCCCTCGGCCTCGATGACCGTACGAATCCGGTTGACCTCTTCTTCGCTGAGGTCATGGACCTTCTTCATGGGATCGACCTTCGCTTCATCGAGAATCCGTACTGCGCGCGGATTGCCGATTCCATAGATGTAGGTCAGCGCGATGTTGATGTGCTTCTGGCGGGGAAGATCCACGCCTGCTATACGTGCCATGATTCCTAAGCCTCCACAGCCTTCTGCTTCGCCGGCCAGTAGCTTCTAGCTTCTAGCAAATCACCTGCATCTTAAGCTTTGCAAGAAGCTAGGAGCTAGTAGCTACTTACCCCTGGCGCTGTTTGTGTTTCGAGTTCACGCAGATCACCCGCACCACACCCTTGCGGTGGATGATCTTGCACTTGTCACAAATCTTCTTTACTGATGCCCGTACCTTCATAACCCAGCCTTCAGCCGTCGGCTCTCAGCCTTCGGCAAAACTATTTGTACCGGTAAACGATTCTTCCGCGATTCAGGTCGTAAGGCGAAAGCTCCACCGCGACCTTGTCTCCCGGCAGAATGCGAATGAAATTCTTGCGCATCTTGCCGGAAACATGCGCCAGCACCTGATGCTTGTTTTCCAGTTCGACCCGGAACATCGCATTGGGCAGTGGTTCCAGTACCACCGCCATCACTTCAATCGCGTCTTCTTTGCTCATTCGCTCCTAGCACTAGCCTCCAGCTAACGGCTAACCCGACTAGCAGAAGCTAGGAGCTAGCAGCTAGAAGCTGCTACTGCGTCAAAATCACCGGCCCATCCTTGGTCACCGCCACGCAATGCTCAAAATGCGCGCTGAAACTGCCGTCCGCGGTGACTGCCGTCCACTTGTCGCCCAAAACTCTGGTTTCGGGCTTGCCGAAATTCACCATCGGCTCAATCGCGAGAACCATTCCCTCGCGCAATCTCGCTCCGTGACCGCGTGCGCCGTAGTTCGGAACCTGCGGCTCTTCATGCAACCGTGTCCCGATTCCGTGTCCAACGAACTCGCGTACTACGCTGAATCCCGCGGCCTCGACGTGCTCCTGTACTGCCGCGCCAACATCTCCCACGGAGTTCCCAATCCGCGCCTGCTCGAATTCCTCGATATAGCGAAGCCTCGGTCACTTCCAGCAACTTCTTAATCTCCGGCTTCACTCCATTTCCCACCGGGACCGTGATCGCCGCATCTCCGTAGTAGCCGTCGAGCACCACGCCGCAATCGATCGAAACTATGTCGCCCTCGTTCAGCACCCGCTTTTCAGAAGGAATCCCGTGCACGATCTCTTCGTTCACCGACGTGCACAGCACACACGGATAATCGTAGTAGCCCTTGAACGCCGGCTTGGCCCCGAGTTCCTTGATCTTCGCCTCGGCGGCCCGCTCCAGATCCATCGTGGTCACGCCCGGCGCTACCATCGCCTTCAGGTGATCGAGAAGCTGGCGCACGATGTGGCCACTGCGCCGCATTTTTTCGATCTCGTTTGCCGACTTACAGACAATTGCCATTCGTTCTATGCGTGATGATCTTCCAGAATCCGGTAAATCTGCTCGGTCACATCGTCCACGGGGAGATCTCCGTTGACCGAGATCAGCCTGCCCGTGTGCTGGTAGTAATCCGCTACCGGCCTGGTCTGCTCCTGAAACGCCGTGAGTCGTGGCTGAATGATTTCCAACCGGTCATCATTGCGGGCTACCAGCTTGGTCCCGTGCGCTTCATCGCAAACTTCATCCAATCGGGGCGGCTGGAAATGGACGTTATAAATCCGTCCACAGGTGGGACAAGAACGTCGTCCAGTAATCCGGAGCAATAACTGATTATAGTCGACCTCGAGGCGGATCACAATCGGCCACCTTCGCGTCGGACACCGTTTGTCAAAGAGCTCATGCTCGAGCAACGCGTCGAGCCACCCGGCCTGGGCCGCAGTCCGGGGAAAACCGTCCAAAATATAGCCGCGCGTCGTATCCGGCAGCAGCAGGCGTTCCCTGACCATATTGCAGACCAGATCGTCGGAAACCAGCTGGCCCCGCGCCATCACCGCTTTGGCGGACTTGCCCAACTCGGTGCCGTGGACCACGTTCTCCCTGAGCAGATCTCCCGTTGAAATCTGTGGGACCCCGTAGTGCTCCATGATTCGCTTGGACTGAGTGCCCTTCCCGGCACCCGGCGGTCCAAGCAGCACGATGGGACCGACTGCACATGAGGTTTCCTGCGCCATCGGCTTGGCCAAAGCCTCCCGAGCTCAGTCTCCCCGGCGCCCCAAAAAGCATTGCCGAGGTGCAGCAACCCCCAAACCGTAGAGACGTTGCTTGCAACGTCTCATGCCGAAAGCATCGACGGACGTAGCCCAGCTACGTCTCGAGCACACCCGCTCTTACCAGCGCCGTCCGCGAATGCGCCCACTGCGCGGTGTAAATCCGTCGTAATGCCGCATGATCAGCTGCGCTTCAATCTGCGTGACCGTATCCATGGCGACACCCACCACAATCAGCAGCGACGTTCCACCGAAATAAAAGCTCACGCCCAAGCCGTTCGTTACCCAGTTCGGTAAACCTTCGAAGAATCGCCCCATCGCTCCCGGCAAATGGTTGAGGTGGATACCCGTGATCATCCATTCCGGAATGAATGAAATCACGATCAGGTACAGGGCGCCAACCAGCGTGATCCGTGTCAGCACCTCGTTGATGAAGTCCGCGGTCCGCTTGCCCGGACGAATACCCGGAATAAACCCGCCGTACTTCCGCATGTTATCGGCTACTTCGCTCGGATTGAACACGATGGATACATAGAAGTAGGCGAAGAAGATGATGCCGACTGCGTACAGCAAGGTGTAAAGGGGCTCGCCCCATCCCAGCATCCGGAACAGGTCCGCGAAATAGCGGTTGTTCCGCATCCCGTAGCCGATGGTCTGCGGCAGCGTCAAAATCGATGACGCAAAGATCACGGGCATAACCCCGCCGGCATTCACTCGTAGCGGCAAATGGGTTGACTGTCCGCCCATCACTTTGCGTCCCACCACGCGCTTGGCATACTGCACCGGAATTCTTCGTTCGCTGCGCTCCACGTACACAATGAAGCCCACCACTGCGACCATGAAAACCAGCAGGAACACCATCAGCGGGAACGTAACCGCTCCCCAGGAGGCGTTCTTCGCCTTCTCCACCAGGTCAACCACTCCGCGGGGAAGTCCAACCACAATACCGGCAAAGATCAGCAGGGACATGCCATTGCCCACGCCACGATCGGTGATCTGCTCGCCCAGCCACATGATGAAGGCACTGCCCGTGGTCAGTGTCAGCATCGTCATCAGCCGGAATCCCCAGCCCGGACTCAGCGCAAAGCCGCCCTTTTCCAGGCCGATCGCGATCCCGAACGACTGAACCGCGCTAAGAATCACTGTGATGTAGCGCGTCCACTGCGTAATCTTCTTGCGCCCGAGTTCACCTTCCTTCTGCAGCTTCGCCAGCGGTTCATAAACCACCGTCAGCAACTGCAGAATGATCGATGCCGTGATGTACGGCATGATTCCTAGCGCAAAAATCGTCATGCGGCGCAACTGCCCGCCGGAGAACAGGTCCACAAATCCCAGCAGCGAACCGCTCGTGCTTCCCTGCGTAAAGAACTGCTCGAGCTTTAATGTGTCGATTCCAGGGGTAGGAAGGTGTCCGCCAAGGCGGTACACAAACAACATCCCCAGCGTAAAAAGGATCCGCTTGCGCAGATCCGGAATCCGAAAAATGTTCGCCAGCTTCTCAAACATTACTGCAAGACCTCAACCTTGCCGCCTGCCTTGGTGATCTTTTCTTGCGCGGACTTGGAGAACTTGTGCGCGCTCACGTTCAGCGCGACATTCAATTCGCCATCGCCCAATATCTTCACCGGATGCTTGGTCTTGATCACTCCGGCTTTGCGTAGCACATCGGGATTGATGGTGGTTTCGCCCAGCTCCGCCAGCCGCTCCAGGCTCACAATGCTGTATTCCTTGCGGAAAATGTTAGTGAACCCGCGCTTTGGCATGCGGCGGTGCAACGGCATCTGGCCGCCTTCAAAGCCGCGAATCATGCGCGACCCTGAACGCGAACGCTGTCCTTTGTGTCCGCGGGTCGAGGTCTTTCCCATCCCCGAACCCATGCCACGTCCCACGCGCTTGCGCTTTTCCGTAGCCTTCTTCGGTGCGTGAATATTAGATAAATTCATAATTAAGCTCTCAGCCCTGAGCTAATAGCTATGAGCAAAATCGCTCATGGCTCATCACTCACGGCTACTCTACAAACTCAACCAGATGCGGCACCTTCGCCACCATCCCGCGAATGGCCTGCGTGTCCGGACGCTCAATGACCTGGTTCAGCCGGGTAAATCCCAGCCCTTTGATTACCAGCTTGTGTTTCACCGGGGAACAAATCGCGGAGCGCACCCACTTCAGGTGCACTTTTCCGCCGCCCGCATTCGTCTTCTTCGCCGTCATCTCAAACCTCAATCGCTTTGAATACTGGCCACTGGTCACCGACGACTGGCCGCTGCCTTAGAGTTCCTGCGCGACCTTGCCCCGCAGAGTCGCCACGCTCTCGCGGTTCTTCAACTGCTTCAGCGCATCGAACGTCGCTTTGATCACGTTATGCGGATTGGTCGTCCCAATCGACTTGGTCAGCACGTTCTGCACGCCTGCCGAAGTCATCACCGCTCGCACCGCACCGCCAGCAATCACCCCCGTGCCTTCCGGCGCCGGCTTCAGCAACACTCTGCCTGACCCGTAGCGCCCCAGCACCAGGTGCGCAATGCTGGTCTGCGTAAGATTCACCTTCATGAGGTTCTTCTTCGCCGACTCAATCCCCTTGCGGATGGCCTGAGGCACTTCCTTTGCCTTGCCGGATCCGTAGCCGACCACTCCCGCCGACGGATCCCCCACCACCACCAGCGCCGCAAACGAAAGATTCTTTCCGCCCTTGACCACCTTGGTCACGCGGTTGATGGCCACCACCTGATCCTTCAGCTGGTACGCCCCTGCATCGAGTTTCTTGATCACTGTTGGCATTGATAAACCTAGCTTCTAGCTGCCAGCTCCTAGCCTCTAGCGACCAGAATGGGTTGGCTAGAAGCTAAAAGCTAGAAGCTGATCTTAGAACTTAAGTCCCGCTTCGCGCGCCGCATCGGCCAGCGCCTTCACCCGACCGTGATAAATGTATCCGCCGCGATCAAACACGACCTTGGTCACGCCTTTCGCCTTCGCCCGCTCGGCGATGACTTTGCCGACCGATTTTGCGGAAGCCACGTTGCCGCCGGTCCGCCGATCTTCCTTTTTTCCTTCGGCAGTGCTGGCCGACACCAGCGTCTTCCCGCTCAGGTCGTCAACCACCTGGACGTAAATATGATTCAGCGAACGGTACACATTCAGCCGCGGACGTTCCGCCGTGCCCTGCAGCTTCTTGCGAATGCGCTCGTGTACGTGCCCGCGCTTCTCGTTTTTCGTGATCCTTGTCAGCATGATTTCGCTCTCAGCTTCTATTTCGCTCCGGTCTTTCCGACCTTCTTCTTCAGGCGCTCGCCAACATAGCGCACACCCTTGTTCTTGTAGGGATCGGGCGGCCGCAGCGACCGCATCTCCGCCGCCACCTGTCCGACCTTCTGCCGATCAATGCCCGACAGCGTGACGCGAGTCTGCTTTGGGTCGATCGCCGCATCGACTCCAGTCGGCAAAGGGTACTCAATCGGATGCGAGTAGCCGAGGTTGAAAACCACCATACTCTTGCCCTTCATCTCGGCGCGATACCCGATGCCCACGATTTCCAATTCCCGCGTCCACCCCTTGGTCACGCCTTCTACCGCATTGTTGACCAGAGCGCGAGCCAGCCCGTGCACTGCCGACTGCGAATCATTCTCGCGAATCGCGACAATGTGCCCGTCCCGCTGCTCAAACTTGATTCCTCGCGGAAGCGGTGTATCCAGCTTCCCCTTCGGCCCCTGCACCAGAACCGTGTTTCCCGCAATGTTGATCGTGACTCCCTTGGGAACCGCGATCGGCTTTTTTCCAATTCGTGACATAAGCTTTTGGCTTCTAGCTCCTGGCTTTTAGCCAGGACGCTCTGATTTTTCAGTTCGGCACTGCCGAATCTGTTTCAAGCTGATTCGAATTTCCAACTCGCAGCCTTTAGCTAATAGCTAGTAGCTAGCAGCTGCCTCTAATAAATCTCGCACAGCAACTCGCCGCCCACGCCCTCTCGCCGAGCCTGGCGGCCAGTCATCACGCCGCGCGGGGTCGTGAGGATGTTGATTCCCATGCCGCCCAGCACGCGTGGAATCTCGCTACGCCGCACGTAGACGCGGCATCCCGGCCGCGAAACGCGCTCCACCTTTGAGATGGCAGCCTCGTTGTTGGCGCCATATTTCAGGTAAATCCGGATAATCTTGTGGCCCTCTTCTTCCGTCGCCTTGAAGTTGGAGATGTAGCCTTCCTCTTTCAGGATTCGGGCAATCTCCAGCTTCAACCGCGAAGCCGGAATATCCACCTTCTGGTGCCGGGCCTGGAGTGCATTTCGCACTCGCGTCAGCATATCTGCGACCGGATCGGTCAACCTCATCGTTTGCTTCTCCTCCAGCCACTCGTTCGCTCCGCGTTCTGCGGAGAACCTGCAGCGGCTCGCTACTTCAGCTTTCTCTTGCTCTCATGGCCGACATCCTTTCGCGCCCATCGGCGCTTAAAGGATGGTTGCAGCTCGCCTGCGCGAGCCGGCCCTTACCAGGACGACTTCGAAACTCCGGGAATCTCTCCCCGTAATGCCAGCTGCCGGAAGCACAGCCGGCATATTCCGAACTTTCGCAGGAAACCCCGCGGACGTCCGCAGAACTTGCAGCGGTTATGCTTGCGTGTAGAAAACTTGGGCTTCCGCGGCTTGTCCTGGTGTAGCCCAACTCCGTCTTTAACTCGTTTTGCTGTAGTCGCCATTCAATTCCTTCATGAAACTCGAAACTCGAAACCTGAAACTTGAATCTCTTATGCCCTGAACGGCATTCCCATATGCTTCAGCAACGACCGCGCCTGGTTATCATTGGCCGCCGTTGTCACAATCGTAACGTTCATGCCCTTCAGCTTGTCGACTTTCTCATACGAAATCTCCGGGAAGATCAACTGATCATGCAGCCCGATCGTGTAATTCCCGCGCCCGTCGAACGATTTGCTCGATACTCCTCGAAAGTCACGCACGCGCGGTAGAACGATATTCACCAGCCGGTCGAAAAACTCGTACATGCGGTCCCCGCGTAGGGTAACCATCGCTCCAATCGACTGTCCCTGGCGAACTTTGAACGCTGCGATCGACTTCTTGGCGCGCGTCACTACTGGTTTCTGCCCGGTGATCTGGCCCAGTTCGTTCACCGCCGGATCGAGCACCTTCGCGTTCTGCGTGGCCTCGCCCACACCCATGTTGACGATGATCTTATGCAGCCGCGGAACCGCCATCACGTTCTTCAGTTCCAGTTCCTTCAGCAGTGCGGGGGCAACTTCCTTTTCAAATCTGGAGCGCAGCCGCGGACGCTCTTTCGCGCTGTGCCGCTGCTGATCCGGACCCTTCTGTTCCTGCACCGGAGCTTCTTTCTGTCCCTTTTTATCTTTTGCCATTTCCTTTTCTACTTCCTCTCACGGTTTCGGAGTGGTTACCGGTTCGTGAGATATTTTTGCAAAAATCACTTATCCAGCGTCGTTCCGCACTTTTTGCAGACGCGAACTTTCCGATCCCCGCGAACTTCATGCCCGATCCGCACCGGGCCACAGGTCGGACAAACCAACTGCACGTTGGAAATCGCAATCCGGCTCTCCTGCTCGGCGATGCCGCCCTTGATGTTGCGTTGCGGATTCGGCCGCACGTGCTTCTTCACCATCATCACGTGCTCGACCAGAACCTTCGCATCATTCGGAAACACGCGCAGCACGCGCCCTTCCTTGCCCTTATCCCGTCCGGTGATCACCTTCACAGTGTCATTACGCCGGATATCCACTCTCTTGTGTTCTGTACTTACCGTTTGCATTTTTCCAATCCCAATCTTCTAATTTCGCAATCCGGGAATTTTGTACTGGTTGCCCCTCGGGCTTTCAAATTACGAAATTACCCGATTATCAAATTACAAAACCCTATATGACTTCCGGCGCTAACGAAACGATCTTCAAAAACTTCTTCTCACGCAGCTCCCGAGCCACCGGCCCGAACACGCGCGTGCCTACCGGTTCACCCGCATCATTGATCAGCACTGCCGCATTCTGATCGAAGCGGATATAAGTTCCATCACGCCGCCGATGCTCCTTGCGCGTACGCACGATCACCGCCTTCACGACTTTGCCTTTTTGTACCTGGCCTTCGGGCGCCGATTCTTTCACGGCCGCGGTGATCACGTCGCCCAGTCCGGCGTTCAATCCCGTCGACCCGCCCAGCGGCAGAATCATCTGCAACTTGCGGGCGCCGGAATTGTCGGCGACCTCCAGCATCGATCTCATCATCACAGCCATGGCGAATCTCCCTATCTCAATCTTGGCCGCTTAGCTGGCCGCCGCTTCGGTGGTCTCCGGCACCAGTGCCGCCTTGCGAACAATGTCTTTCAACTTCCAGCGCTTCAGCTTTGACAACGGACGAGTCTCCTCGATCCGCACCACATCGCCCACATGCGCCTGGTTCGTTTCATCGTGCGCGTAAAACTTCTTCTGCCGCGCAATCACACGTCCGTAGAACGGATGCGCCTTCTTGCGCGTAACCTGCACCACGATCGTCTTCTGCATGCGGTTTGCGACCACTTCCCCGACGACTTCCTTACGGCGGCCCTGCGCCTTCTGTGTTGTTTCCGCCATTATCGTTTCTCCGTTGCGCCCGCGCGCTTGCGCTCGCCTGCGATCGTCTTCACTCGGGCAATGTCTTTGCGCAGCCCGCGCAGCTTTTTCAGCGATTCCGTCTGTCCCATGTTCAGCTGAAACTTCAGCTTGAACAGCTGGTCAGCCAACTCGCGTTCCTGGCTCCCCAGTTCCACGTCCGTCAAATTTCTAATTTTGTCTGCTTCCATAATTCCCTGCCATCCCTGAGCCCCGCCCCTGATCCGCGGCCGGTTCGCTCATCGCTCGCTAGTGCCTTGCTCCCTCGCGCTTCACCAAAGTCGTCCGCAGCGCCAGTTTGTGCGACGCCAGACGCATCGCCTCGCTGGCGTCCTGCAGCGATACGCCTTCCATCTCGAACAGGATCTTTCCGGGACGCACCACCGCGACCCAGTGATCCGGCGCTCCCTTGCCCTTCCCCATACGGGTTTCAGCCGGCTTCTTCGTGACCGGCTTGTCGGGGAACACGCGAATCCAGATCTTTCCGCCGCGCTTGACGAAACGCGTCATGGCCACGCGGCTCGCTTCGATCTGGCGATCGGTGATCCACCCCGGCTCCAGTACCTTCAGCCCGTAGTCGCCGAACGACAGCGTTGATCCGCGCCATGCCTTGCCGGCCATGCGCCCTCGCTGCTGCTTCCGATACTTCACTTTCTTTGGCATCAACATGTCGAATTCCTATAGAGACGTTGCTAGAATGCCGCAACCGCCTGCCCTTCACGTTTCTTCTGCGGCAGGATCTCGCCTTTGTATACCCAGCACTTCACTCCGATGACGCCGTAAGTGGTCCGCGCCTCGGTGAAGCCAAAATCGATGTCCGCGCGCAAGGTGTGCAAAGGCAGCCTCCCCTGCAGATACCACTCGGAGCGCGCGATCTCGTTGCCGTTTAGCCGCCCGCTCACACGCACCTTGATCCCCTTGCATCCGAAGCGCAGCGCCGAATCCACCGCCTTGCGCATCGCACGCCGGAAGCCTACGCGTTTTTCCAACTGCAGCGCGATCGACTCCGACACTAGTTGCGCATCCAGTTCGGGCTTATGCACTTCCTGGATATCGACAAAAATATCTTTGCCCGCGGTGCGCTTCTGCAACTCACCTTTGAGCTTGTCGATTTCCGCGCCCTTGCGCCCGATGATGATCCCCGGCCGCGCCGTCTTGATGATGATGCGCAGCTTGTTGCCCGGACGCTCAATCTCAATCGAACTGACGCCCGCCGACTTGAGTTTTTCCTTCAGCTCGCTCTTCAGCTTCACGTCTTCGTGCAGCTGTTTGTCGTAGTCTCGCTCGGCAAACCAGCGCGACTTCCACGGCTTCGTAAACCCCAGCCGGAACCCATAAGGATGGACTTTTTGTCCCATTGCTTCTCCTAAACCAACCAGTTTCCCGTTCGTGTGTCAGGTTTCGAGTGAAACTAGAAACTCGAAACTTACTTCGCTGCTTTCTTCTTCTTCCCAGCGCTCTTCTTCACCGCGGGAGCCCGCCTCCGCGCCTTAGCCGGAGCGGGAGCCGCAGCTTCGCTGCCAACCACAGTCGAGAGCTCACCATTCTTCCCGCGTTCGGCCAGCACCAGCTCGATATGCGCGATGCGCCGCTGGTATCGGTACGCGCGGCCCTGGGGCGCCGGACGAATTCGCTTCATGCGCGGCCCGTCATTCGCTACCGCCCGCTTCACATACAGGTTGTCGAGATCGACGTCGATACCCTTCTCGGTCGCGAGAAAGTTCGCATTGTCGAGCGCCGACTGCAGCAGCTTGCCCACCGGCGCGGCCACACGCTTCTTGGTGAACATCAAGGTATTGCGCGCATCTTCCACGCGCCGTCCCTTGATCAGGTCCAGCACCAGCCGCGCCTTCTGTGGCGAGACGCGCAGGTAACGCATTTCCGCTCGAAATTCCATGTTAGCTACTAGCTCCTAGCTGCTAGCTCCTGGCTTCATCAGAAGCTAGAAACTCCTATGACTTCGGTGCTGCCGGACTTGCCGCAGCCGCCGGCGCCGCAGCTCCCGGACCACCCGGGATACCTGCTGGCTTCGCTGCCACTTCCGTCGCTGCCCTCATGGAGTGTCCCTTGAAGGTGCGCGTAAAGCTGAACTCGCCCAGCTTGTGTCCCACCATGTTCTCGGTCACATACACCGGGATAAACTTTTTCCCGTTGTGCACCGCGATCGTGTGTCCCACCATCTCCGGAATCACTGTCGACCGCCGGGACCACGTGCGCAGGACCTTCTTCTCATTGCGCGAATTCATGCCTTCCACCCTGGTCAGAAGGTATCCATCCACGAATGCGCCTTTTTTAGTTGAACGCGCCATATCTACTTGCTCCGCCTGTTCACAATGAACTTATCTGTGCGTTTGTTGTTCCGCGTCTTGTATCCGCGCGTCGGCTGACCCCACGGGGTCACCGGATGCCGCCCACCCGAAGTCTTACCTTCACCACCGCCGTGAGGATGGTCCACCGGGTTCATCGAAACGCCGCGGTTATGCGGACGTTTTCCCAGCCACCGCGAACGTCCTGCCTTGCCAATTGTTACGTTCTCATGATCGATGTTGCCGACCTGTCCGATCGTCGCCATGCAGTCCTGCGAAATTTTCCGGGTCTCGCCCGAGGGCAACTTCACCAGCGCGTACTCCGCTTCCTTCGCCACCAGTTGCGCCGATCCGCCTGCCGAACGCACCATCTGTCCGCCCTTGCCCGGCTTCAGTTCCAGATTATGAATCTGTGTGCCTGGAGGAATATTCCTCAGAGGCAGCGCGTTGCCCACCAGAATGTCGGCCTCAGGTCCGCTCAGAATCTTCTGCCCAACCTTCAAACCTTCCGGCTGAAGGATGTAGCGCTTTTCGCCATCGGCGTACGCCAGCAACGCGATACGCGACGAGCGGTTCGGATCGTACTCGATCGTCTGCACCGTCGCTGGAATCCCGGTCTTGTCACGCTTGAAGTCGATGATGCGCAGCTTCCGCTTGTGGCCGCCACCGATAAACCGCATCGTGATGTCGCCCGAGTTGCGCCGCCCGCCTGTCCGCTGTTTCGGTTCAACCAGCGGTTTGTGCGGATGCTTCGTCGTGATGTCGTCATTGACCAGCGTCGTGCGATATCGCAACGTTTGCGTAGTCGGTCTATAAGTCTTAATCGGCATAAATCACTCTCTCGCGTGCGACGGTCTCTTGCCTACAGATTCTGCGCGTACTCCGGCATCTTCTCGCCGCTGCGCAAACGCACATACGCTTTCTTCCAATCCGGACGGTACCCGGCAAACTTCCCGCGCCGCCGCTCTTTTCCCGGATACGTGGCCGTACGCACCGAATGCACCTTCACTTTGAAAATCGACTGCACCGCTTCCTTGATTTCCGTCTTGGTCGCCTTCGGAGCCACCTGGAACACCAGCGTGTTCTGGTTCTCCTTGATCGCCAACCCCTTTTCGGTGATCACAGGACGGCGAATGATCTGGTATGCGCTCTTCATCAGGCCACCTCCGCCGCTTTCTCAGTGCGTGCCCGCCGACGGCGCTCCTTCACCGGCTTCTTCGCGCCTTCGTCCGCGCCCGACTTGCGCATCTTTTTCGAAACCGAGTTCTGCAGCGAAACCTGCAGCTTCTCAATCGCCGGATGCGAAAAGATCACGAGATCATGGCGCAGCAGGTGATAGGGATGCACTTCGTTCCCCCGCACCAGTTCGAGTCCCTCGATATTCCGCGCGCTCAGCTCCAGGTTGCGGTTCTCGTGCTTCGGCTCTTCCACCAATAACACGGTTGAATTCACCTTGAGCGAATCCAGCGCCTTGCGGAACTCCTTCGTCTTAGGCTCTTTCACGTCGAATGCGTTGACGACGATCATTTTGCCGTCGGCAAACTTCGAAGCCAACGCCGACCGCAGCGCTCCTAGCAATTTTTTGCGCGGAAACGTGTAGTCGTACGACCGTGGCACTGGTCCGTGCACTGTGCCGCCATGCCGCCACAGCGGAGACCGGATGGATCCAATGCGCGCCCGCCCGGTTCCCTTCTGCTTCCATAGCTTCTTGCCGGATCCGGAAACTTCCCAACGCGCTTTCGTCTTATGCGTTCCGGCGCGCTGCCCGGCGCGGTAGTGCTTCACCGCTTCCCAAAGCAGATCTTCATTCACCGCGCCGAAGATCTCATCGGCGAGATCGAATGTCCCCACCTTCTCGCCGCTCAAATTATGAATATCGATGGTTGCCATTGTCTTTGCTTTTCCGACCACTGGCCACTTGCATTTTTGGCCCTGGCCCCTAATCCTGTCTTGAGTCTTAGCCCTTTTTCGCCGCTCTCTTGGCAGCCTTCAACGGATCGACCGTAGCCGCGCCCGCAAATCCACGACGCTCTCGCGGCGGTTTCTTCGCCTTGGTAATTACGATGTAGCCGCCCTGCGGCCCCGGCACGCTGCCTTCGACCACCAGCAGATTCTCGTCCTTATCCACTCCAATCACGCGCAAATTGCGCGCCGTGACCTGCTGGTTTCCCATGTGTCCGGACATCCGCATGCCTTTGAACACGCGCGAAGGAAACGCAGAGGAACCGATTGAACCGGTGATCTGGAACATCGAACCGTGCGACTTCGGACCACCGCCAAAGTGATGCCGCTTCACGACACCCTGAAAGCCCCGTCCCTTGCTGATTCCCACGATGTCGACAAACTTCTCGCCATCGAAAATCTCGACCAGGACGCGATCGCCAACCTTCACCGCTCCATCGCCATCCGCGGACGGTTCGATCTCCAGCGGAACCTCGCGCATGAACTTTACTGGCGGCAAATTGTTCTTCGCCAGATGTCCCTTCGCAGGCTTCGTTAGCCGCGACTCTTTCACAAATTCGACCAGCCCGATCTGCGCCGATTCGTATCCATCCTTCACCGCAGTCTTATGCTGCGTCACCACGCAAGGGCCAGCCTGCAGCACTGTGACCGGGCGGACATCGCCCTTCGAGTCGAACAGTTGCGTCATCCCGACCTTCTTGCCCAAAATTCCCGCGACCTTCGTTGCCATTTCCTTCTCCATGCCCAGCGTGGCCTGTAGCTATTGGCTGGGGAGCAAATTTGCTCGTGTAGGGACGGACGCCCTCGTCCGTCCCGCGGGCAAAGCCCGCGCGTTTACTTATGTTCCTTGCCGAATGCCTTAATCTCGACGTCCACACCCGCTGGCAGATCGAGCTTCATCAGCGCATCCACCGTCTGCGAAGTAGGATCAAGAATGTCCAGCAGCCGCTTGTGTGTGCGGATCTCGAACTGCTCCCGCGATTTCTTGTCCACGTGCGGCGAACGCAGCACCGTGTACTTGTTCTTCATCGTGGGCAGTGGAATCGGACCGGCCAGGCGCGCGCCCGTTCTCTTCGCCGTTTCCACAATCTCGCTCGTCGACTGATCCAGGATGCGATAGTCGTACGCTTTCAGCCGTATCCGAATTTTCTCGTTTCCTATCACTATTTCATCTCTCTAACCCCTCCCGGCTTCTCCGGAAGGAAAGAACTTGCGGCAAGCTGCAAGCCGCTTTTTCGCTTCTAGCGAGTAGCTCTTAGCTTCTAGCTTGAGCCCTGGTTTTGCTCAGGACTCGCGACTTCTACTGAATGATCTCCGCGATCGTTCCTGCTCCGACCGTGTGACCGCCTTCGCGAATGGCGAAGCGCAAGCCCTTTTCCATTGCCACCGGCGTGATCAGTTCGATCACCAGCCCTACGTTATCTCCCGGCATCACCATCTCCGTGCCCGCCGGAAGTTCCGCCACGCCAGTCACGTCCGTCGTGCGCAGGTAGAACTGCGGCCGATATCCCTTGAAGAACGGTGTATGACGTCCGCCTTCTTCCTTCGTCAGGATGTAGACCTCAGCCTTGAACTTGGTGTGCGGCGTGATCGATCCACCCTTCGCCAGCACCATGCCGCGCTCCACGTCATCCTTGCCGATGCCGCGCAGCAGCAGGCCGGCATTGTCGCCCGCCATGCCTTCATCCAGCTGCTTCTTGAACATCTCGACGCCCGTGACTACCGTCTTGCGCGTATCGCGGAAGCCGACGATTTCCACTTCCTCGCTAACCTTCACCTTGCCGCGCTCGATACGTCCCGTCACCACCGTGCCGCGTCCCGAGATCGAGAAAATATCTTCGATCGGCATCAGGAACGGCTTGTCCAGTTCACGCGCCGGCTGCGGCACACTCTTGTCCACCGCCTCCATCAGCGCGTCAATCTGCTTTTCCCACTTCTCTTCGCCATTCAACGCGCCCAGAGCCGACAAACGAACCACCGGCACATCATCGCCGGGGAATTTGTAGCTCTTCAGCAACTCGCGCACTTCGAGTTCGACCAGATCCAGCAGCTCGGGATCGTCCACCGCATCGCACTTGTTCAGCGCGACCACGATATAGGGCACGCCCACCTGACGGGCCAGCAGCACGTGCTCGCGCGTCTGCGGCATCGGGCCGTCGGTCGCCGCGACCACCAGGATTGCGCCATCCATCTGCGCCGCGCCCGTGATCATGTTCTTGATGTAGTCGGCGTGGCCCGGGCAATCCACGTGCGCGTAGTGCCGGTTCGCCGTCTCATACTCCACGTGCGCCGTCGCGATCGTGATGCCGCGCGCCTTCTCTTCCGGCGCGTTGTCGATCGAATCAAACGAGCGGAACTTGATGTTCGGATTGTGCTTGGACAGAACCTTGGTGATAGCCGCCGTCAACGTGGTCTTGCCATGATCGATGTGTCCGATCGTCCCTACGTTGCAGTGCGGCTTTGTCCGATCAAATTTCTCTTTCGCCATTTCTCTGTCTCCTCGGCTCTCAATTACGCCGAAACTAAATCATCGCCGCCAGCCTCGTAATAAGCGCCGACGAATTCCTGTTTTTCCACGAGTTCGTCGACGATCTGTCGATCGAACTCCGCGAAACCTACTGCAAACCGCTCACGGAACACTTCAAACACGCGATGCCAATTCCAGAAGTCCCGTACCCGGTACTGCCCATCGCCAGCGGACTCACACTTCATTTCCGTAGCGATAAATCCTTCAGCTTGCCGCAGAAAGCGTGCCCAGAAACCATCTGCCCCGAACACCCTTTCAAACTCGGCCCGCTTCCCTGCTCTGACCCAGAACCTGCGGTCGACGACGAACCGCGGCGCCGGCAGTCACTTCGCCGTGCCCTGCACCTTGGCAATGATTTCCTCCGCCACCGACCGCGGAGCCTCCTCATAACGCGCAAAGTGCATCGAGTATTCCGCGCGCCCCTGCGTTGACGAACGCATATGCGTCGCGTATCCAAACATCTCCGCCAGTGGAACGATGGCCTTGATCACCTGCGATCCCGCGCGATGCTCCATGCCTTCAATCCGTCCGCGCCGCGAACTCAGATCGCCCATGATCGTGCCCGCGTAGTCTTCCGGCGTCACCACTTCGACCGCCATCACAGGTTCCAGAAGCACCGGGGAAGCCTTCCGTGCCGCCTCTTTGAAGGCCATCGACCCGGCAATCTTGAACGCCATTTCGTTCGAGTCAACGTCGTGGTAGCTGCCGTCGTACAGCGTTGCCTTAACATCCACCATCGGATATCCCGCCAGCACGCCGCCTTCGAGCGCTTCCTGAATGCCCTGATCGATCGGCTTGATGAATTCCTTCGGTACCGAGCCGCCCACGATGTCGTTCACAAACTCGTAGCCCGTCCCTGGTGGTTGAGGATCGAGATAAATCTTTGCATGCCCATACTGCCCGCGCCCGCCGGTCTGGCGAATGTATTTGCCTTCGGCCTCAGCATGCCTGCGGATCGTCTCGCGATACGCCACCTGCGGCTTACCGACATTCGCCTCAACTTTGTACTCGCGCATCATACGGTCAACGATGATTTCCAGGTGCAACTCACCCATGCCGCTGATAATCGTCTGTCCGCTGTCGGGATCGGTGTGAACCTTGAAGGTGGGATCTTCCTGCGCTAGCCGTCCCAGCGCCATGCCCATTTTTTCCTGATCAGCCTTGGTCTTCGGTTCGACCGCAACCGAAATCACGGGAGTCGCAAACGTGATGGTCTCGAGTGCGATGGGATGATCCTGGCTGCAAATCGTATCGCCAGTGGAAACGTTCTTCAGGCCAACGGCCGCGCAAATGTCGCCCGCGAGAATCTCGCTGATTTCTTCGCGCTTGTTGGCGTGCATCTTCAGCAAGCGCCCAATGCGCTCCGTCTTGCCGGTGCGCACGTTCAACACGCTGTCGCCAGTCTTCAGCTGTCCGGAGTAGACGCGAATAAACGTGAGCTGTCCGACAAAAGGATCAGCCATGATCTTGAATGCCAGCGCGGAAAACGGTTCTTTGTCGTCCGCCTTGCGCGTGATCGGCTGCGCGTTGTCCGGATTGGTCCCGTGCGTCTCGCCCACATCCAGCGGCGACGGCAGGTAATCGACCACCGCATCCAGCAGCGGCTGCACACCTTTGTTCTTGAACGCCGTACCCACGACAACCGGAAACACCTTCAGCGCAATCGTCGATTTGCGCAGTGACGAACGCAGCTCGTCGGCGCTGATCTCTTCGCCTTCCAGAAACTTGTGCAGGATTTCGTCGTCGTTCTCGGCGATGCTTTCCACCAACTGCGCGTGGAACGCTTCCGCCTTCTTCTTCAGGTCAGCGGGAATCTCGTCCGTTTCATATTCAGCGCCCATCGTTTCGTCTTTCCAAATAATCGCCTTCATGGCAATCAGATCGATGACGCCGAGAAATTTCGCTTCTTGTCCGATGGGAATTTGAATCGCGACCGGCTTGGCACTGAGGCGCTTGCGGATGGTATCGACGGCATGCTCGAAATCGGCACCCATCTTGTCAATCTTGTTGATGAAGCAAATCCGCGGGACGCCGTACTTATCGGCCTGACGCCAAACTTTTTCCGACTGCGGCTGCACGCCATGAACCGCGTCAAACACCGCGACCGCGCCGTCCAGCACGCGCAGTGACCGCTCCACCTCGGCGGTAAAATCCACGTGCCCGGGCGTATCAATAATGTTGATGCGAATGTCGCGCCAGGTACAGGTCGTCGCTGCGGACGTAATCGTAATGCCGCGCTCCTGCTCCTGTTCCATCCAGTCCATGGTGGCAGTGCCTTCGTGCACCTCTCCGATGCGGTGCGTCCGCCCCGTATAAAACAGGATGCGCTCCGTCGTAGTGGTCTTCCCGGCATCAATGTGCGCCATGATGCCGATATTCCTGCAACGCTCTAATGGGACTGTTCTAGGCACGACTGTTATCTGCTCTTTCTAGGGCTCCAACCTTGTACTTGATTTGGTAATTGGGAAATTGAGTAATTTCGTAATTGAAAAACTACGCTCAGCAAATTACCCAATTCCCCAATTACTCAATTCGTCTTACCACCGATAGTGCGCAAACGCCTTATTCGCTTCCGCCATGCGATGCACATCTTCTTTTTTCTTGATGGCGGCGCCGCGGCTGTTGGCCGCGTCCAGCAACTCATTGCTCAGTTTGTCGACCATTCCCTTTTCGCCGCGTCCGCGCGCATAAGAGATGATCCAGCGAATCGCCAGCGACGTTCGGCGCTCGGCATTCACCTCTACCGGCACCTGGTAGTTCGCACCACCCACACGGCGCGTCTTCACTTCGAGCAGCGGCTTGGTGTTCTCGACAGCCTTCTTGAACAGCTTCAAGGCCTCATCGCCGCCCTTGGACTCCAGCTTCGTGAGCGCTTCATAGAAGATTCCCTCAGCCGTCGACCGCTTGCCCTGCCACATCATCGAGTTGATGAACTTGGTTACCAGGTCCGAGCTATATACTGCATCGGCCGGTACCGTCCGCTTTGCGATATGTCCTTTACGAGGCATGTAAGCTCTCAGCTCCTCTACCACGGTTTCAAGTTTCGTGTTTCCAGTTTCAAAATCAGGAACTCGAAACTCGACACCTGAAACTCGAAACTACCTATCCCTTCTTAGCCCGCTTCGCTCCATACTTCGAGCGCCCTTGCTGGCGTCCAGCGACACCCACCGCATCCAGCGTTCCGCGAATCACGTGATAGCGCACGCCCGGCAGATCCTTTACGCGGCCCCCGCGGATCAGCACAATCGAGTGCTCCTGCAGGTTGTGCCCGACTCCGGGGATATACGTCGTGACCTCAATGCCATTCGTCAACCGCACGCGCGCCACCTTGCGGAGGGCCGAGTTCGGCTTCTTCGGGGTCTGCGTGTACACGCGCGTGCAAACGCCGCGCTTTTGCGGACATCCCTGCAGTGCAGGGCTCGCTGTCTTGTAACGAGGCCGTTTCCGGCCCTGGGCTACTAGCTGATTAAACGTAGGCACTCTTGCTACTCCTTAGCCGCACACTCGCCTGCCTATCGCGCAGGCAGCGGACAAATCAAAATCCACTGTTCTAGACGCGTATCCGTGGCATGGCCAAATCCGCCGGCCATTACTTCTCACTGCGCAGCTTGCTTACGCGCAAACCAGCGCCAGAGAGAGATTCTGGATTCCCGTTCAGGCTATCGCTGCCGACGGTGGCGCCCGGCCCATTCGCGGGGGCACTCCGTTTCGTCAGCCTTGCCCTGCATATCCTTCCGCATAAGGGCGAAAGGCGTCGCAGGAACGTTCTAGCGAGGAAAGTCTCCGATCACTTCTCTACTCGGAAACGCATTTCTCTACAGCTCAACTGCCGTCTTCCACGCACACCGCCGCAGAAAACCCGCAGCACACAGCAAGCTTGGATGAACTCGCGGAACCTGACTACTATAACAACTGCGCAGAAACATCGTCAACTCGTCTTTTTGCATCCCACTTCCGAATACCAAGAATCGGCCAGTTTCTGATTAGATTCGTGCGCGTGCTTGCCTGATTCCGGTTCTACCCTCTAAACTACAAGTTTTCCAAATCATTGAACACTTTGTCCTGCTCGCGTGACGCAGGATGACGGCGAGGTTCGACGAGGAGTGCATGGGTAGGTTTCGCTCTGGCGGTGTGTTCTGGGCTGTTGCAATCCTTTCTTTCTGGAGCTTTTCGGCATGTGGCGGCGGCGGCAAACCCGGCCCGCCCCTGTTTGCTGGAAAGGTTCTCCTCACCCCGTCCAGCAATACGTCCCTGGTCTTGGGCGGAACGCTGGTCTTCTTTTCCACTGTTCAGACAGCCTCCGGGACCACCCTGAACGCGCCCGTCACCTACTCCTCCAGCGATACTTCGATCCTCAATATTGCTTCAAACGGCGTCGCCTGCGCCGGTCATTGGGATCAGACATTCAGCACCTGCAGCCCCGGAGCAACCGGCGTTGTCAAGATCACCGCCACGGCTTTGGGATCCGCCAGTATTCCTACATTCGTTTTCGTTCATCCGCCCATCGATTCGATCACCGTCACCGGAATCCTGCTTGACGGAGTTCCCGTTCAGGAACCCTGCCTGTCCCAATCTCAGTCCATGACCTTGGAGGCGCATGCCTTCAGCCGGGGCATCGATGTAACGGCCTCCGTCGGTCCCTTTACCTGGTCCCAAAGCAATCCCACTGTCGCTACCTTGACGCCGGTCGTGAATAACAGCTACACGTTTCCCACCAATCGTGTCACCGCCACAGCAGCGGTTCCCGGTATTACTCAGATATACGCCTCGGCCTCCGGAGTCAGCAGCACGTCGTTTCAGCAGCCCACTTATACCCAGACCAGCAGCGGAAGCACTCTAACCTCGCCGGTCCTGGACTTCTTCTCAACCTGCCCCGTCCAGAATATCGCCCTGGAAGTTGGAGCTGTCGGCACGCGCCAGACTAGTTTCTCGGTGACCAAGGGCACCGGTGTAGCTTCCCAGACCGTGTTCGCCACCATCACCGACGTGATGGGCAATACAACGCTGGCGAACAATACCGGCACCGTTGTTCTGAACAAAATTCCCTTAACCTGGTTGTCCTCTCAGCCAGGCGCGATTTCCGTGGCCAGCGGATGCACCGAGTCCTGCCAACTGACCTTGAACTCCCCAGGCGCGGCGAGCATTACCGCTGCCTGTTCTCCGCCTACTTGCAATGTTGGCTTTCCTACCGTGCCCCAGTCGCTCTCATCGCAAACTCTAATCGACGCTTGTAACACTTTCTTCCAGCCTCTGTACCCCAAATTTGGGGGATGTCAGCAACTGATCCCTCTTCCCGTATATTCGTCCAATGTATTTAGCAGTACGCCCATCCAACTTTCTCCCAGCGGCGCCATTTCCGGCGTGGTGAGTGGAACGCCGGCGGCCGCGGCCATCTTCGCTGCCAGCACAGGATGTGCTCATGAGGCTCCCGCCTCCTGCACTTCCGCCGTTTACTATCTCTCCTCGTCTAAAGCTTCCGTCGGCAACGAGAACCCAATGCCGGTTTCTCCAAATTCTCTGCTGTTCGATCTCGCCGGCGACAAGATCATCATGGGCAGCGACTTCGGCGCCCAAATTATCATCCCGGGAAATTTTGGAGGCTCCTCCAGCGCCTTTACTTCTTTGGGATCGATTACCGGCAGGGCCTTGGCTACCTCAAATACCGGCGCGATCTCACTGTTCTCCGATACGCTCCACACGCCGAACCAGCTTTACGTCGTCAGCACCGGAAACACGGGCTCGGTGCCCACCACGGCACTGAACATCAGCAACGCCACTGTCGCCGCGTTCTCGCCCGATTCCCTGAAGGCCTACATCGTTGCAGGAGCCGCTGGGACTTCGCTCTACGCCTACTCTCCTGCGCAGGCCCTGAAAGGACCATTCCCGCTCACAGGCGCTGGCAAGGCCATCGCATTCGCTCCTAATGGAGCTTTTGCCTTCGTTGCACAAGCGAATGCCGGCGCCGGGGCGAATCTCACCGCGTATAACACTTGCAATAACCAAGTCGCAACGGATGTGAATAATGTCCCCTCCAATATCGCGCTGACCTCCGATCCCATTCTGATGAGAGTGCTTCCCAACCTGCATATCGATGGCAGAGATTCCCAGGGCCATCCCATCCCTGACGGCATCCATGTTCTTGTGCTTGATTCCACCGGTTTCGACATAGTCACCTCGACCATCTCTCCGCCTGCGACGGGAGACCTCTGCCCCCAGCAACTGGCTTTTACGGATTGGGCGCAGAACACCCCGACGCCCCCGCCACCGGCCATACAGCGCATCGAACTCGGGCAGGGCACTCTGAATCCAATAAACTTCTTTGTTTCGCCCGACGCCACGCAGCTCTACATCGTGAACGCCAACAGCTCGTCCATCGTGATCTATAGCTTTATTTCAGGATCCGTAATTGGCGGGATCGAGCTGGCTGGAGGCGTTACGCCCCTGAGCGCGGACATGAGTGTGGATGGCGGCACCATCGCGGTGGCTGGCAGCGACGGCATGCTGCACGAGGTGAGCACTGCCATTGGCGGCAGCGATCTGCTTCAACTCTCTTTTCCCAACTTGCCGAATTTCTTCAACGGCTTCTGCAGCGCGATCCCAACTGCAGGCACCCCATGCATCCTGAACTCGGTTCTTGTGAGGCCGTAATAATTGATGTAGGGACAGCAGCGTTGGCTGTCCCACCCGAGCGAAGCTCAGACCTCCACTGTCGGTTTCTGGAACTGGGAACTGGGTACTGGCAACCGGCAACTGCCTTTACTGACTACTGACTTCCAACTCTTTCCCCACGCTATCCAGCACCCCATTCACAAAATGCACTGACTCGGGGGACGAGAACTTGCGCGCAATCTCCAGGGCTTCGTTGATCACGACGGCCCGCGGTGTCTCCGGATAAGACAGCAGTTCCGCAACGGCAACGCGTAGGAGATTGCGGTCGACGGCGGCCATCCGCTCCATCCGCCAATGCTCTGCATGTTTTTCGATCAGAGGATCGATGTCGCCAACCCGATCAGTGGCGACGCGAAATAGATCGTCGGCAAAGCCCCGCACCTCGGCGCTCGCCGTCCCATGCTCTGCCCAGAACGTCTTGCGCACCTGCTCAGCATCCTGCTTGCCCATATCAGCCTGAAAAAGCATCTGGAGCGCCAGTTCGCGGGATTTGCGTCGTGTTCCCATTCCGCCTTCAGTCCTCAGAAACTCACCACAGGCACACAGGGAATTCCCATGTGGCCCCAGTACCCTCTGGTGAGCTTCTTTAACGAGGTACAGTTGCATCAGTCTACCGCAACAATTTTCGAAATAGGAGTCGCCACAATTATTTTGCTGCAGGTCAAAGGAGGAACTACCGGGAACGTCTCTGAACTGGTTTCCGTCGCGAGCCGCGCGAAGGCTTTCGTGCTTCCTTCTGCTTGCCGAGTGATGCCTGTGTGCCGATCGCAGCCTTTAATGATGCCATTTCCACCGCTGCGAGTGCCGCTTCGAATCCTTTGTTCCCCATCTTCAGCCCAGCCCGATCGATTGCCTGTTCCAAAGTGTCGCAAGTCAGAACACCGAAAGCATGCGGCACCCCAGTCTCCTGCGCCGATTGCCCGATCCCGCGCGTAACTTCGTTGACAATCACATCGTAATGCGCCGTATCTCCGCGCAAGAGACATCCAATGCAAATGATGGCGTGATATTTTTCAGTGGAAGCCAAAGTCCGGGAGGCTGTCGGAATCTCAAACGCCCCCGGCACGCGCACTACATCAATATCTTCCTTGCGGGCCCCTGTGCGAAGCAGCCCATCACACGCGCTCAGCAACAGCCGCTCCGTGATAAACGAATTAAATCGCGATACCACAATCGCGAAACGTCTGCCGGAAGCATCCAGCTTCCCTTCTAATGCGGCAAGCACCGCCTTCGGCACAGACTCAACCGTGAATTTGATCTCCTCTGTGATCCCTCTACCCCTGTGGTGAAAGTCTTTATCGGTGAAAATCCGTGCGAATCCGTGGCAAGAATCTACTTCCCCTTAAACTGTGCCGCCCGCTTTTCCAGAAACGCCGTAGTGCCCTCGGTCTTATCCTCAGTGGCGCAGCACACTCCAAACAAAGTGGCCTCGAGATAGAGCCCTTCAGCCAGCGTCATCTCCATCCCTTTGTTGACAGCCTCCATCGCATACTGCACAGCCAGAGGAGCATTCGCGATAACCTTCGCCGCAATAGCCTCCGCCCGCGGAATCAACTCAGCCGAAGGCAGCACTTCATTCACCAGCCCAATGCGATGCGCTTCCTGAGCAGAAATCATCTCGCCCGTCAACACCATTTGCATCGCGAGCCCCTTGCCCACGAGCCGCGGCAGCCGTTGCGTCCCCCCGTAGCCCGGAATAATTCCGAGCTTCACTTCCGGCTGTCCCAGCTTCGCATTCTCACTGGCCAGCCGCATCGTGCAGGCCATCGCAATCTCGCATCCCCCGCCCAGCGCAAATCCGTTGATGCAAGCAATCACAGGCTTGCCCAGATTCTCAATCAGGCTGAGAACGTTCTGCCCCCGGTGCGTATATTCCTTTCCCGACACCGCATCGTGCTTAGCCAGTTCACTAATATCCGCCCCGGCAATAAATGCCTTCTCGCCCGAACCAGTGAAGATGACCGCCCGAATTGCCGCATCCATCTTGATGTCGTGAAACGCCGCACGCAGCTCCTCCATAGTCGCCATATTCAGCGCGTTGAGCACCTTCGGCCGGTTCACCGTCACATAAGCAATGGAATTTTTCTTTTCGAGAAGAATATTTTCAAAGTTCATAAGTGCAAATCCGTGTAGATCCGTGCAATCCGTGGCTAAAGCTTCTGCGCCCGAGGCCTCTCCGGGTCCGAGTAATCATAAAAGCCCCGCCCCGACTTCCGCCCGTACCATCCTGCCATCACTAACCGCTTGAGCAGCGGAGGCGACGCAAACCGCCGCTCCTTGAACTCGTCATACATCACTTGCGTGATGTAGTAGGTCGTATCCAGCCCCACGAAATCCAGCAACGTGAACGGCCCCATGGGATATCCGCAGCCCAGCTTCATCGCCTGATCAATGTCCTCGATCGCCCCCACGCCCTCTTCATACGCCCGAATCGCATCCAGCAGATACGGCACTAGCAGCCGGTTGACGATGAATCCCGTCTTATCCGAGGTCCGTACGGGAACCTTGCCCAGCTTCTTCGCAAACGCGTATGCCGACTCGTACACGTCATCGCCAGTAGCGATCGTGCGCACAACCTCCACCAGTTTCATCAACGGCACAGGATTGAAGAAGTGCAGCCCGATAAACCTCTCCGGGCGCTTGGTCGCGGTCAGCAACTCGGTAATCGAGATAGAAGAGGTATTCGATGCAAGAATTGCATCCGTCTTCACGATGCCCTCCAGCGACCCGTACATCTTCTTCTTTTCTTCCAGGTTCTCGATGATCGCCTCGATGACAATATCGCAATCCGCCAGATCGGCCTTGCTAGTCGTACCCTTCAGCCGGCGCTGAATGTCGTTCTTTTGCTCAGCCGTGATTCCACCCTTCTCCACAGGCCGTTCCGCGAACTTCGATAGCGACTTCTCAATACCACCGAATCCCTTATCGAGAAACTTCTGCTCCACCTCAAGCACATTGACGTCGAACCCGGCCATCGCGCAAACCTGCGCAATTCCAGATCCCATCAACCCGCACCCAAGAACTCCAACTTTCTTGATCTCCATGATTGCTTCCTTCCACGAGCACTCGGTCGTCCCGAGCAAAGCGCCTCACAAAAAGACATCCGTTCAACACTTCTAATCCGTGAGAATCCGTGCAAATCCGTGGCTAAAAATTAATCAAGCTCTCCACTACCATCGCGATCCCCTGCCCGCCGCCAATACAAGCCGTAGCGAGGCCGTATTTCTTCTTGCGCCGCCGCAACTCATAAAGCAGCGTAAGCACCAGCCGAGTCCCAGTAGCCCCCAGCGGATGCCCCAGCGCAATCGCCCCACCATTCACATTCACCTTCTCGCGATCCAATCCCAATTCCTTCTCAACCGCCAGATACTGCGCCGCGAACGCCTCATTCACCTCAATGAGATCCATGTACTCCAGAGACATTCCCGCCTTCTGCAGCGCAATCTGCGACGCCGGCACGGGCCCGCGTCCCATCACTTTGGGCTCGACTCCCGCATATCCCCAGCTGACAATTCTGCCCAGCGGCACAAGATTCCGTTTGCGAGCTTCATCCAGCGACATCATCACCACTGCCGCCGCCCCATCCACAATGCCGCTGGCGTTCCCCGCGGTGACCGTGCCGTTCTTCCCAAATGCCGGTTTCAATTTCGCCAGCCCTTCCATCGCAGTCTGCGGACGCCGGTGATCATCCTCATTCAGCGACTCCCCCGTAGGCTCGCCCTTCTGACTCCGCAGCGGCACCGGCACTAACTCTTCCTGCAGACGCCCAGCTTTATACGCATCGTCCGCGCACTTCTGCGAACGCAACGCAAACTCATCCTGCATCTCGCGCGTGATCCCCTGCTGAGAGCCGTACAATTCGGCGGTATTCGCCATATACGATCCGCAATAAGAATCCAGCAGCGCGACCATCAATGAATCTTCCAGTTTCCCGCCCGGCGCGAGAGTAAACCCATCCCGCCCGCGAATCACAAACGGAGCCTGCGACATCGCCTCCATCCCGCCCGCTAGCACAACCTTCGCCTCATCGGTCTGGATCATCTGCGCCGCGCTCACAATCGACTGCATCCCCGACCCGCACAGTCGGTTCACCGTCAGCGCCGGAACCTCAATCGGAATCCCCGCCCTGCAGACCGACGTGCCGCGCCCCGTACAGCGCGTCGCCCGAAGTCTGCTGCGCGTTGCCGAACACGACATGATCAAATTCCTTCGGATCAACCCCCGAGCGCTCCATCGCACCCTTGGCCGCAACCGCCCCCAGTTCCTGGGCCGTGAAGTCCTTGAGCTTCCCGCAATACCTTCCAAAAGGCGTACGCGCCCCATTAACAATCGCAATATCCCCGGCTTTTAACATGATGATCTCGCAGAACTCCACCCGAACGGGTCAGAGTCATTGGCAAACTTTTTAGTGTAGCAGTGGAGAAAGAGATTGCGAAAGGGGAACGGCGCAATTCATTTACTGCGGTCTCGATTTAGCAAGAACGCGCACAGCATCGCAAGCGGATGGGTGACGAAGATACTGAAAACATGACATCTACTGTACGTGAATACGTTGCGACCGACCTCTGTGAGATGGCCATGGCTGGAGAGAAAGTAATGCCCCTCCAAGGCCTTCCCGTTCACTGCATCACCGCCCAGATACACAGCGGCGACCCAGAACGCCAAGAAATTGCAGAGCCCCGCAAAGACACCGAATTGAAGCAAGCGGCGACGCATTGGAAACGGCCGTTTCCCGGCGGACCTAGGCGACCGCCCCGGCCGCCAGAGCCGCCGGCTCCAGCGCCACAACTTTCCCCGGCCCTTGCGCCACCGCTTGCGACAGCGCGTACTCGACCCGGTTGATAATCTCGGTCACCACATCGATGGGATCGTACTCCGCCCGGATCACCGCTTCCGCCACCCCCGCAGAGAACTGCGCCGCCGGTCGCTGAGGCCCCCCTCCATCTTTCGCCCCAAACCGAACTTCCCCAATAATCTTTCGCAGTTTCTCAATCGCCAGCATCGCCTCTTTCTCCCCGGTCTCCCCCAGCAGAATTGCGATGCTTGACGTGTCGTAGCGGAAGGCCAAATCGTTGGATCGGATATTCGCCGCGATCAACTGTCCTGCGCGTTCCATCACGGCCTGCACCCCGGCGTCGCCGTATTCTTTGATCAGCTCCGCTCGCTTGCCAAACTGCATCAACACTACCGAGAGCGACGATGCGTTCTGAATTGCCCTCTTGCTCTCCGCCAGCAGCAAATCGATATACGAAGCCCGTTTCAGCAGACCGGATTTCTCATCCGTCACTGACAGATTCTTTACCAGTCTCCGCAATCCCGCATTATTGAGCGCAATGACCATCTGATCCGCCACCGTCTTCAGGACGACCATGTCGGCCTGCTGCCACACGCGTCCGCGATTGTGAAGCAGCATGAGAATGCCAACCGTCTCTTCTCCATCGCTGAGCGGAACCGCCAACACTGTCGAAGCTCCTATCTCCCCCACAACTTTTCTCGCTCCCTGCAGCTCACTTGCCCGCGCAGCATCCTGAATCGCCAGCGGCTCATGGCCATTCACCACTTGTTGCAGGCACGCCACCAACTCTCCCCAGGCTGCGGTCGCGAGCTTCTTGTAGCCTTCCGCGCAGAACTCATCCATGGCGGTGGGCGGCAAGCCCGGCTTCACCATGGCCGCCACGCAGCGCGTGGCCTCCCAGTGCGAACCGATCTCCCGCACAGCCGTGCTCAGCACGGCCGCAGCCGTTCCTTGGCTGTAGAGCTTCCTCGTGATCTCCGCCACCCGCGTGAAACTGCGCACATCCGCCACCGGATCGGAAACGGGCGCTGGCGCCGCCATCGGGGCCGCCGGCGCAGGCACGGGCGCCGACGCTGCCGATGCTGCCGTGACCGGCGCAGGTCCCGCATACTTCGGCGTCACTCCCGCCGACATATAAAGTCTCTGCAGGTCCTCGTTGCGTTCCTCTTCTCGCGGAAACAGTTCCTGGATTCTCTGCAACCGCTCCACGGCCTTGTTGCGCATCCCGTACTGCACCAGGATCTCCGCCTGCAACATCAAATCCTGCAACGTCGACGCGCCCAGCGTACGCTCCTCGGACTGCGCTGGCTCTTCCGCTGGCTTGCTGACGTTGCTGAAGCGGGACGCGATCGCTTTGTAGCGCGTCTCGTCGATCTTCCCTTTGAGCATTTCAAGGCGCTTCAAATGCCCCGGCTCATAAGGATCAACTTCCGCCGCCCGGTCCAGGCACTCCGCCGATTTCATGAATTCCCCGGTGCCGGTGTACAGATCAAAAAGTTTCAGCAGTGTCGTGCAGTAATCGCTCTCCCGATTGGACGCGTTATACAGTTCGCTCAGGAATTCCAGCATCTGCGACGAAGCGCCCCGCGACGCCGTGATGTCTTCCATGATCGCGATGAACTGTCTGCGCTCGCCCCGGCGCCGCTGAAATTGCTCCAACTTCCGCGCCAACGCCACCGCCGCATCCTCGTCTTTAGTATCGAGGAGGCTCCCGATCAACCCGATCACTTGTTGCACCCGCCCCGGATTGGCCTCAAACAGCTGCCAAACCAGCGGCTCAGCCTCCGTAAACCGCCCTGCCGCCACCAGCGCGTCCGCGTACGTCTCGCGGAACTCCGGCGTCGCCATTCCCGCATTCTGCTGTGCTTCCAGAATGAAGATCGCCGCTCCTACCTGCCCCTGCGCCAGCAGGCTCTGGCCATAAGCCAGCGCGATCTCCGGATTCGACGAGTCTTCCTGATACGCCTTTTCGTACCACGGGGCGGGGTCTCCGCTCTCTCCCAGCACGGCTTGCGCAACTTTCTGAAACGCCGCTGCGGCCAATTTCCCCTTGCCCAGTTCCGAAGCCAGTTCCGCCACACGCACGTAATTCGCCTGACTAGGTTCAAGAGCGACAATGCGATCCAGAATCTCCGCCGCTTCCTGCTTCTTCCCCAGTTTGCTCAGGTCCGCCAGCGCCGATTCATACGTTCCCACCGCCAGCTTCTTGTTACTGCCCTCGAGCAGTTGTCCGAAACGATATTTCTGCTGCCACGTGGGATTCCCATGCCGCGCCAGCTTCTTATAACTCAGGCTCGCCCGCGTCGCGTCTCCCGCCGTCACCTGCCGTTCGAAGAGATCCCCCAGCAGCTTTACCGCTTCCGCATTCCGATTTAGCGACAGGCAAAGGTCAGCCGACAGCTGCCGCACGACATCATTGTCGGGATCATCGCGCAAGACCAGCAGGTATTCTTCCAGCGCGTCGGCGGTCTTCCCCTTTTGCAGGAGTTTCTCCGCGCGTTCCACGCGCCTTCCAATTTCAGCTCGATCCAGTCGTCGTGTGATCTCAGGCATGCGATTTCCGGGCGGAGTGAACCCTGCTCCGATTCTAGGAGCCGCCTCCTACCCCAGCAATGTGGTAACGCCCAGCCCCGATTACGAAGGTCACGCATTCTTGTGCCCCGCAGCCTAACGTTCTGCGGTTCAGCGCCTTCATCGCACCGGCGCTCTTCACACCTCGCAATGCAGGACACACAAAGCCCTTCCTCATTGCGTCGTGTCCTTAGCTCGCTTAGTTTGCGGCTGGTTTTCAGGGAAAGCCGGGGCTTAGAACCCGGCCAGGATAGAGAAGAAACTCAATAGGTTCAGCGGGCGAGCACCCGACGAACGGACTAAATATGCACAAACCGCCTCAGCGTCACACCTTCACTGTTTCCTTGGCCTTGATTACCGGCTCGCCCACTGGGTTTGTCATAGCCTTCTTGATGCGGCTGTGGATCTTGCTCAACTCCCAGAAAATCAGAAACAGCAGGATGGTCATCAGGTACAACAAGAATTGGACAGCCATTTGTTTTGCCCCCTCAGGCCAGCGGAGATCGAACTCCCCCGGCATTCTACTACCACCTCGGCAATCCCCAATAAATATATGGGGCTTCTATAGTGCGTGCCAATGTACCACTGGCACAATCGCCACTCCCCTTCGGCTGAGTACTTTGCTGTTATCTCGCCCGGATTACAAAAGCGGCAACCACCTGATAGGAAACTCCATCTGAAATTGACCTCCAGCGTGGCTCACTCGGATGGCTGTCCCGTTGCTTGTCACTCCCGTCGCCATCATCACAGAACTATTGGCCTTCGTGTAGGTGGTGATGTCCTGGTTCCGCGCGCTTACATTCCACGCAATGATGTTCTGCGGTAGAAGGCTTCCGATGGTTCCATCTGTCGGGATCGTGCCGAACATGGTCATTAACAACGGCGCGCTGGAAATGATGGGTACCGTAATTCGAAACACGTTCGCTTGCCCCGCAACCGCTAGTGCTGTTCGATAACGGCTGTTGTTCCTCTGATTTAATCCGACATAATTGAGGCCCCAAATTTCGTCCTGCCAACCCGCTATACCTCCGACGTAACCTAGATTCACGCTGAGTTGAGTGAAGTCGGCGAGCACGGCATTGGTTCCTACTCCTCCCGCGCCACCAGCGCGGCCGAAGAAAAGCGCCCCGCCATCCAGTACGCCGTCCTGCGATGTCTTAACGAAGATGCGCGTCCCATCGCTGACCACCCCGGAAATGTTTAGATCATTGCTGTCCTTTTCCGTCCAGGTCAAGTCCGTTGTCTGAACGACCTTCAGATTCCAGTCCAGGATGTTGGCAACGGTCAACGCGCCTAAGGTTCCATCTGTGGTGATCGTGCCGGTCACCTTCCACCCGTTGGTCAAGAGAATCGGCTTTAGACTAAGTGCTGTCGATGTCTGTGCGACGCTTACGATACTGAAAAACACAACAGTTACTGCAGCCCACTTCAACCCTTTCATGCTCGGTCTCCATTTCGTTACCACTGTGAATGTTTAAAAAAAGAAGCCGGTTTACGGAATTCTTGACGAACCGAACGACTACACTTGCCGCAAAAAAAGTAACTGCCGATGCGGTAACCGAAAAAACTTCGCTTCGTGTGATTCCCGTCACACAATTTCAAGGCGGTAGCCTTTTCCGCTAACGTCTGCTTTTGCCATGTGATACCGGCAAACTCGTTGAGAGATTCACGATCATGACGCCGGTTCTGATTCAAAGCGTGACTCGCATCACTTGCCTCTGTGACTTCAATCATCGTTGCCTGAACGGATTCCCGGTATCGAAGATCATTGCGCTTTCGCCGCGCACCAATGAGGCGTGCAATTCCCGCGCCAAAGGTGAAACTTTTGTTCAAGGACATCGAGCACCTTCTTCGGCTCGCCGCCGTCATGGTTATTGCGCTCGTCGCATTCGTGGTCTTGCGCGCGGCTGTCGTTCCCAAATCCTTCGGACAGTACGGGCACTATCGTGGAGATGCCATCGCTGAAGTGGCGGCCCGCCCGGTTGCTCATGCCGGTCACGAAGTCTGCGAGGGCTGTCACACCGATGTAGTCGATCAAAAGAAATTAGGCAGGCATGCCGGACTTCACTGTGAGGTTTGCCACGGCCCACAAGCCAGGCACGCCGATGATCCCGCTTCCGTGAAGCCGACCCTGCCCGACACCGCCGTGATTTGCGCCCGCTGCCACGAGGCCAACTCTGCCAAGCCCCACTCTTTCCCGCAGGTGGCCAGCGCAGACCATTCCGGCGGTCTGGCCTGCAATACCTGTCATCAGCCGCATCGCCCGAAAATCGAAGACCAGGCCAAATCGGCGACGGGAGAAAAAAAATAATGGACATCACTCGCCGCCGCCTGCTCGCCCTCCTGCCCGCTGCTGCCGTCGCATGGGAATTTGTTCGCGCCGGCACGCCCGAACTCTCCCCCAATTACAAGACCTCAGAGCATTGGTGGGGAATGCTGATCGACATCACCGAGTGCATCGGCTGCGGCAGTTGCGTTCGGGCCTGCGCCCAGGAGAACGATGTCCCCGAGGGTTATTACCGCACCTGGATCGAGCGCTACCACGTCACCGATTACGCCATCGAGCGTCCTCAGGTCGAGTCCCCCAACGGTGGCAAAGAAGGTTTTCCCCTGAATCAGGATTCGAGCGGCAAGAATTTCTTCGTCCCCAAACTCTGCAACCACTGCGCCGATTCTCCCTGCACTCAAGTCTGTCCCGTTGGCGCAACGTTTGTGAGTCCGGATGGTGTCGTTCTGGTAGACAAAAATTATTGCCTGGGTTGTCGCTATTGCGTACAGGCCTGCCCCTACGGATGCCGCTTCATCAATCCCAACACCAACACGGCAGACAAATGCTCGCTCTGCTATCACCGCATCACCAAAGGATTGACCACGGCCTGCGCGGAAGTCTGCCCCACCGGCGCGCGCCAATTGGCGGATCTCAAGAATCCGAAGGATCCGATTCATGAATATCTGCGCACCCATTCCGTGCAGATACTGAAACCGCACATGGCGACGGGCGCCAAGGTTTTCTACAACGGCATGGATGGTTCAGTGAGATGAATGCTTCTCTGAGAAGAAATGATTTCGTGAGGTGACCTCAGGGCAGTAAGGAGGCTCGTTGCAAATCCCGGTCCAAGGCTTCATGTATCCCAACGAGGTCGAACTCCAATGGAGCGTCCTCATCGTCCTCTATCCCTTCATCACGGGACTGGTCGCCGGCGCCTTCATTCTCGCTTCCCTGGCACGCGTGTTTCGCGTCGAGGCCGTCAAACCCACCTACCGCCTCGCCCTGCTCACCGCGCTCTCGTTCCTGCTAGTCGCACCCTTGCCCCTGCAACTCCACCTCGGCCATCCCGAGCGATCGCTGGAGATGTATCTCACCCCGCATCGCTCCTCCGCCATGGCCATGTTCGGATTTGTTTATCTCTGGTACCTGATGGCCGTTCTGCTGCTGGAAATCTGGCTCGACTACCGCTGCGACATCGTCGTGAAATCCAAAACTGAGAAGGGTCTGCCCCGCGTCATCTACAAAATCCTCACTCTCGGATCGGACGTGCTCACCGAGCGCTCTCTCCGCATCGACGAACGCCTCGGATACTTCATCACCCTCATCGGTATTCCCTCTGCTTTTCTTCTGCACGGTTATGTCGGCTTCATCTTCGGCTCCGTGAAAGCCAATCCCTGGTGGTCTTCGCCGCTCATGCCCATCGTCTTCATCTTCTCCGCCATGGTCTCGGGCATCGCCGCGGTGATGTTGCTCTACATGCTCTCCACTCGCCTGCGTGGAAAAGAAATCGATATCCGCTGCCTCGACAAGATCGCGCAATACCTTATGTACACCTTCATCATCGACTTCAGCCTTGAAATGCTCGATTTGTTGCAGCGCATTTACGAAGCCGACGAATCCTTTCGCAGTCTTGATTTCATGGTTCATACCCGCCTCTGGACGTCCCAAGTCATCGTCCAGATCCTGCTCGGCACGGTGACTCCCATCGGCCTGCTCGGGCTTACCCAACTCTTCTCCTTCAGCGAGTCCGTACGCAAGCGCATCTACGCCCTCGCCGGATGTCTGACCGTGATTGGAATTTTCGCAATGCGTTGGAACGTCGTGATCGGCGGACAGCTCTTCTCCAAGAGCTTCCTCGGATACACCAGTTACAAGATGGGTTTTGCCACCAGAGAAGGCCTGCTAACCGCAATCATACTGATGATTCTTCCCTTCATAATTCTCTGGATTCTGGTCAAAATCCTGCCGCCCTGGACGGATGCGGAATCTATCTCCGCCTCCGAAGAAATTCCGGTGCACGCAGCTAGCTAGCCTCTCTACAAGGCAGGTGCGGAGATGCCGCAAGCCGTCGACAGCCTTACCTCAGTCGTCGAACAACTCAGCGATCGCCTGCGCGATCTCGAATCGCGCATCACAAGCCTGGAATCTCTTGTCATCGCTGAACGTTTGCCTCAAGCACACGCGCGGTCTACACCCACACCGCTTGTCGCACGGCGGGCCTCGCCGCCGCGCGGGTTGCCCGAACTCGAATCCTCCTCCCGCGCCTTTCCCAGCCTCGGAAAAGCTGTCCTCGGCTTTGCCGGAGCTTTCCTGCTCCGTGCCCTCGCAGAATCCGGCTCCGTTCCCAAACTCCCCGTCCTGATCATTGCCATTCTCTACGCCTGCTTCTGGATGATCTGGAGTGCACGCACTAACGATCGATTTGCCAGTGTGACCTACGCCGTCACCTCCACTCTCATTCTCTCGCCCATGCTCTGGGAAGCGACAGTGCGTTTTCAATCGATCCCGGCTACAGCTAGCGCAAGCATCCTGGTCGCATTCATTATCCTGACGCTCGCGCTCGCCTCGCGCCATGAACTGCAAGTGATTCCCTGGATCGCAACTCTGGCCTCCGCAAGCACCGCCATTGCACTCATCATTGGAACCCGCGAACTTATACCTCTCGCTCTGGCCCTGCTGGCCATTGCCGCTGCCGTTGAAACCAGCGCCTGCCTTGGCCATGAGCTCACGTTTCGTGTCATCCCCGCCATAGCGGCAGATTTCACCCTCTGGTTGTCTCTGTATATTTTGGGATCGGAGAATGTGCCGGAGGGATATCGCGCGATTTCGCCCGCAAGCTTAATAGCTCTGTGCGCTCTGCTGCCCGCAATCTATGGCATCGCCGTCGGGTTCCGCATGTTCGTTCAACGCTACCGCATTTCGATTTTCGAGATCGCCCAGCTGGCAGCGTCATTCGGCCTCGCTGCGTTCGGCATCATGCGAGCATCCCACAACGCCGCCGCTCCAGCGCTAGGACTTCCGTTTCTGTTGCTCGCCGGAATCTGTTACTGGGGAACCCTGTCGCGATTCGCCGCCGATTCCTACACCCGGAACCGACGAGTCTCTGCAACGTGGGCCGCTGCGCTTCTAGTCGCCGGAGGCTTCCTGCTGCTGCCGGGCACCTTTCAAATTCCCTTCCTCTGTGCAGCCGCCCTGCTCACGGCTGTCCTGTACACCCGCACGGCCAACTTGAGCCTGGGGCTCCACGCATCCTTTTATCTGGCCGCCGCAGCCGCGGCATCTTCGTTGCCCATTTACGTCTGGAACTCTTTAGCCGGAACTGTCCCCGCATCTCCGGACTGGCAAGCTTGGAGTGTGGCGTTGTCCGCCGCGCTCTGCTACGCCGTGGAATCACGGAATGACGTGGATCAGGGCCGCCATCTGCTCTGGCTACTTCCCGCGGGCATCGCGGCCTTCACCATCGCAGGCTGGGCGGTAGCTGCAACGGTCCGTCTCGCCTCAGGCCAGATCGAACTGGCAGCCTCTCATTTATCGATGATCCGTACAGTGGTGATTTGTCTGCTGGCTTTAGTTCTCGGGGCAGCGTCGCGTCGACGCCATCTCGAACTTCGCTGGATCGCCTACGCCGCCGTCGCCCTGGGCACACTGAAACTCGTTCTGGAAGATCTGAGATTTGGCAATCCCGCATCGCTGGTGGTTTCCTTCGTATTCTATGGACTAATCCTAATCCTGCTCCCCCGCATGACGCGCACGAGACAAGAAAGCTGATCCCTAATCCCTGATCCCTAGGCTCTGTTCTTGTAAATCAGTGTGCCCCACCGCAAGCAGGAGTATAGCTAACCGGCGCAGGCATCCGATTCGCCAGCATAGGCTTGCCGACGGCCTGCACATACAGCGAGGTTTTTCCCTGTGGCAATGACAAACTGCACAGGTCGACCGAATGCGTTCCCGGCTGCGTTTGGGTCAGCGGCGTCATATTCTGCCCATCCTGGCTGCTGTACACCGCATAATGATCCACCGTGTTCTCATTCCCGCTGGTGCTCCACTCCAGTGTGTTTCCGGAGACCGACGCCTCCAGTGAGAAGCAGCTATCAATCCCCGATTCCAGCTCTGTACCTTCCTCGTAGTCGTTCCATGTGACCAGTTGCAGGTACGGCAACTGTCTTCCCGAGTTGTACCTGCTGTTGATCTCCGAAAACGTTTGCAGCCACGTCTGCCCGCACTGCTGATCGATCGCCCGTCCCGAGCCCCATCCTGCCAAAGCGTCATTGAACCCTTTGTAGGTGGCTCCCATCGTCTCGATCCGTGGGAATGAAATCCCTGTCTGATAGAAACTCGATAGGTATTCCAATCCATAATTCGGCGTCGTCGGCATCACCCACGAAAAGCTCCCGTCACTCATGGCGTGCGTGAACCCGCCCTGATCCTGGAACAAAAATCGCGGAGGAGTTTTCAAAGCGCCGTTTGCTTTTTGCCAGTCCACCGACCCGTCCACATTGAAGTTCGTCACCACGGGTTGCCCCTGAATGCTGAAGTACGCCGGCGACCGGAAATACGTCTTCTCAACGTACTGCAGCAATTGCGTCAATGCATCCTGGGAGGAGCAGCCCGAGCAGGCATTTCCCATCGCACCCGCATCGATCATGATCGCGAATGTGAAACCGGCATGCTTTTCCGCCTCGTGCATCACCGCCTTCGTGGCCTGATCGACAGCGTTATTCGGACCGTACCAGTCAATCACTACGCCATCGATCCCGCGGCTGATCATGTCCGCAATTTGCCGCTGGATCTGGGCAGCATCACTGGAACTGTAACCCACGTTCATATGGCTCGATCCTCCGAACCACAGCATCAGGTGCGCAAAGATCTTGGTCGTCGCCCCTGCGTAGAGCAGCGAGTGAACATTGAGCTTGCTCACATTGTTTGCGCCCAAGTTGCCGTTCGACTGCTGCAAGAAACTCTCTGCGGCACTGGTATTGTTTGCGGTTAAGGCCGCGAGGCTGGAACTGGAATTAGAACTCGGAATGGAGGCGGGAAAAAGCTTGCTCTGCGCTCCAGTGCCCGCACCACACCCCACACCTGCCGCACATAGCAGCAGAATCGACACAAATTTTGTACGACGCATCAGTCCTCAAAGAGAGAAGTAAGCTGGGATCTTGCTTCGGTCTTGGCCACATCGGGAACGCAACTTCAGCGCTGGGATTTCCTCGATGGACCGGGTCTGTCTGGGATCTGCAAGGAGAGTACCGGAATGCCTACTGCTGTCCCAGATATCAGAAGTACCGAAACCACGCGTCCATCACGGTTTCAGGCCTGCAGCAGTGCGTCGTATCGCGCCACTCTCGGGATTCGAATGGGTGAAATTCCGCCAGCCGAAAACGCCGCAAGGGGTTTCAGGCCGGCTCCGCTATTAAGCAGGGTGCCCCGCGTGTCGCCGATGTTGCGAGACGTGTGTGCAAACCTGCTATCGGGTCCTGCGTCAGTGCAATAGCTGAAAGTCCGGAGGACTGTTTCTCGGCCCGCAGCCCATGACAAAAAAGTCCGCGCAGCGGTATCCTTATTGCAATTAATAGAAGTGCAATGACTCACGAAGAGCTGCAAAGACTCCGGCAACGCCTCCTCCAAGCCTCGCAACAACAACGCCCCCGCTCCAGACTGCAGAAGATTCTGGACAGGCTCCTCAAGCGCGTAGATGCCATCGTCGAGTCCGAAGAAAAGCAGCCGGAACCTGTTTCGGCAGACCACTCGGGGAAAGTCGCCTAGCCGCACCCTGCCTAGAGACGTAACCCATCGTACCTGCCGAATTGACACGCTCGCGTTCCGCGCCCCACAATGCCTTTCCATCAGGAACCACGATGACTCGTCACAGTCTGTTCGCTCTTCTTCTTTTTTTGATCTCGACCGCGGCATTCTCCCAGGACCGTACCAATGCCCGCAGCATGGTGATCAGCCAATACGGCATTGTCGCCACGAGCCAGACACAAGCCTCGCAAGCCGGAGCCGAGATCCTCGCCCGCGGCGGCTCCGCCGTCGATGCCGCCATTGCCGCTAACGCCACCCTCGGCGTCATGGAGCCCGACATGAACGGCATGGGCGGCGACCTCTTTGCCATTTTCTGGGACGCCAAGTCGGGCAAGCTCTACGGGATCAACGCCAGTGGTTGGGCTCCGAAAGCTTTCACCATCGATTACTTGAGGAAGAAAGGCGCCAGCCAAATGCCTTCCACCGGCATCGACAGCGTAACTGTGCCCGGCGCCGTAGAAGGTTGGCGCAAACTGCACGAGCGCTTCGGCGTCCTTCCCTGGAAGGATCTGTTCACTCCCGCAATTTTCTATGCTGAAAACGGATTCGCCGTGCAGGAACTGATCGGCAGTGATTGGCAGGGCTCCGCCCCTAAGCTGAAGCAAGATTCTGAATCCCGCCGCATCTTCCTGGTCAACGACCACGCCCCATCCATGGGTCAGATCTTTAAGAACCCTGATTTGGCCAAAGCTCTCCGCCTGATCGCCACGTCAGGCCCGCAAGCTTTCTACTCCGGAGAAATCGCGCAAGCGATCCTGGCGACTGAACACGAATTCGGTGGCGCCATGACCGCCGATGATCTCAAAGAATTCTCCGCCGAGTGGGTCGATCCAATCTCCACTTCGTATCGCGGGTGGACTGTCTACGAACTTCCCCCCAACGGCCAGGGAATGGCTGCACTGGAGATGCTCAATATCATGGAGCAATTCCAGCCCGCGAAATCCGGCCCGCTCAGCACAGAAGAAATTCACAAGCGAATCGAAGCCATGAAGTTGGCCTATGCCGATCTGGCCCGCTACAACGCCGATCCGCGCTTCGCCAAGGTCCCCGTGCAAGGCCTGCTCTCAAAGGATTACGCGAAGCAGCGCGCTCAACTCATCGATCCCCAGAAAGCCAACTGCAATCCCCAGGCCGGCACGCCTCCCTCCAGCGATACAACTTATCTCACCGCTGTCGATCGGCAAGGCAATATCGTCTCGCTGATCCAGAGCAATTTCTCCAGCTTCGGCTCCGGCATCACCGTTCGCGGCATGGGCTTCGTCCTGCAAAATCGCGGCGCCCTTTTCATGCTCGACCCTGCCCAGCCCGACGCCCTCGCCCCACGCAAGCGCCCCTTTCACACCATCATCCCCGCCTTCATGGAACACGGTGACGACCACATCGGATTCGGCATCATGGGGGGCGCCAACCAGCCCTTGGCTCACGCGCAATTCGTCTCCAACGTTGTTGACTACGGCATGAATCTACAGGCGGCCATGGAAACCGCGCGTTTCACGGTCCGCAGCAATTTCGATCTAGGCTGCAACATTCTGATCGAAGACCGAGTCCCCGCCAACACCCGCCAACAACTCACCAATGCCGGTCATCAACTCGAAGTCCGAGGAGACTTCTCCATGTATATGGGCCGCGGCCAAGCCATCGATCACAATACGAAATCAGGCCTGAACTTCGCCGCCTCCGATGCTAGAACCGACGGCTCCGCCGAGCCCGAACCACCGCCTGCATTGCGATCGCAAAAGCAATAGCCGCCTGCGGATCGATCGATTTAAGACCCAATTTGTGTATAGTGTCTCTTCCGTCTGCTGCAATCAGTTACATCCTCTTAAGAAGGGCCGATTATGGGACGAGTCTCCGGGCTTTGCCGCATCCTTCTATTCGCCGCAACAGTTCTTCTTCTGACGTCCGCCTTCGCGCAGAACGAACGCGTCTTCTATCATGCCCAGGTTTTCACCGCCGACCCGCAGAATCCCTATGCCGACGCTGTCGCCGTTCGGGCCGGAAAAATTGTTGCCGTCGGAAATCTGCCTGAGGTCCTGAAATCGGTCTCCCCTAATGCCGAGCGCATCAACCTCCAAGGCAAGAGCCTCTTCCCCGGCTTCATCGATTCCCACAGCCACTCCATCGAAGGCGGCCTCAGCCTCATCGCTGCCGACGCCACGGACAAGGTGCACTCGGTCTCCGAACTGCCGCCGTTCGTGGACGATGCCAAGAAATCCGGACGCGGCATGCGCGGCGACATCCTCGAAGTCCAGGGACTTCCGCTCGAAATCTGGTCTCATCCCGACGTCCTCAATCAGGACTTCAGCAGCGGCGCCTACCAGAACCAGAGCGTTCTCCTCCGTGGCATGGACGGCCACACCGCATGGGCCAACCACGCCCTGCTGCAGCGCGCGGGCATCAGTGCGGAATTCCTTAAGACCCTGAGTCGCGACGAGCGCGCCTACTACGGCATTGACCCCAACGGTCAGCCCAATGGATTCCTAGTCGATGCGGGACTCGACAAAATCCAACCGCTTCTCCCTAAGCCGAGCCGCGAGAAGCTGCTGGAGGGCGCCCGCGCCGCCCTCAATTACAACTACAGCCTCGGTATCACCGCATGGCTCGATCCCCTCGCTTCCGATCAGGTCCTTAGCGCGTACAAAGCCCTCGCCGATCACGGCGAACTCAACTCCGAAATCGTTGTCTTCCCGCAAGTATTCGCCAAAGATCCTGCCGCCGAACTGGCTGCGGTCCAAACGACCAGAACGCAATATAAGGATGTCCCTCACCTGCACGTGACCGGAATCAAGATCTTCGCCGACGGCGTCGCCGAATTTCCCTCGCAAACCGCGCACCTGACGAAGCCCTACAAGAACACCGGCCATAACGGCGATCTGCTCTTCGATCCCGCTAAGTTCGCCCAACTCTGCATCAGCGCCGACAAGCAAGGACTCATCATTCACGTTCATGCCATCGGGGATGCCGCCGTAACCGCCTCTCTCGATGGCATCGCCGCCGCTCGCAAAGCCAACGGCGACTCCCATCTGCCTCACACTCTGACCCACGAACAATTCATTCAACCCACCGACTTTCCCCGCTTCCGCGAACTCGGTGTGATCAGCGCCCTCCAACTCTACTGGGCCGAAGCCGCGAACGACACTATCGAAATTCTCAAGCCTTACGTCGATGCCAGCATCTACCAGTGGCAATACCCGGCCCGCTCCATCCTCGACAATGGCGGAATCATCTCCGGTGCCAGCGACTGGCCCGTCTCCACGGCCAACATCTTCCGCGCTATCTATCAGGCCGAAACTCGCAAGGGCAAAGAAGGCATCCTCGATGCGACCCAGGCAATGCCGCGCCAGGCCATGTTCGACGCCTACACCCGCAACTCCGCCAAAGCCATGAATCTCGACTCGATTGGCGTAATCGCCCCCGGGAAACGTGCGGATTTAGTCCTTCTGGATCGCGATGTCCTAACAGACTCCCCAGAAGACATGCGCGAAACCAAGGTCTTGTGGACGATGGTAGCCGGAAAGATGGTCTATCAAGCCAAGTGAGTCAACCTGCCCTAGCCCCTATTCCCTATTCCCTGAACCAGTGATCGACTAAGCTCGATCCCCAAAGTGATGCCAGCTTCACCCGGACTAGCAAGCCATTCCACAATGGCCCGAAAGTGCCCGTCCCGCGCCGCTTTTGCGCCTTCCCTTGACAATTTATGTCATCAACTTTTTTCTGCCGCACAGCGTCCATTTCGTTGTAAGATTCTCGACACTTCGGTAGGGGGGGCAAATGCCTTCTTCATCCCGCCTCGATGAAACCCAGGGAAAAATCAACTCTGCTGCGCGATGCCTGACCTGCGCACTCGCTTTCGTTCTCAGCCCCGTGATCTCGATGGCCACGCCCGCATCTCAGCCCGCGGAGCCACCGGCGCTTCCGACGGTCGAAGCACCCAGTAAAGAAACTCCGAAAGACTCCAAGAAGCCCCAGAAATACGACATCGAGCACATCGGCCAGCGCGGCATCGGCCACGGGTTCAATCTGTATTCGGTGAAACGCGAGTTCGAACTCGGCCGCAACATCGCCGCCGCTTTCGACCGCTCCACCAAGATAATCCACGACGACGCCGTGAACGCCTACGTCAACCGCCTTGCTCAAAAGATCGTCCGCTACTCCGACGCGGAAGTTCCCTTCACCGTCAAGGTCATCGACTCCGGTGATATCCCCCGCGCCTACGGCCTTCCCGGCGGATTTCTGTATGTGGATAGCGCGTTGATTCTCTCCGCCGACGATGAAGCCGAACTCGCCGCCGTCATGGCCCACGAGATCGCCCACGTTGCCGCCCGCCACGCCACCCGCGCCATGACTCGACGTGACGTTTGCCGCATTATCGACTCGGTAGCTTACGTTGCCGGACCTGCCGGTGCCGGCGCCGCGGATATAGGCGGCCTCGCCGGACCACTCTCCGTCAAGAAATTCAGCCGCGACGCCGAGTACGAAGCCGATCTCCTGGCCATCGAGTACGCCTACGCCGCCGGTTACGATCCCCAGGCTCTCCTTGATGCGCTCGAAAAGCTGCATGCCATCGAGGAGCACAAGAAATCAGAAATGGCCAAGATCCCCGGCTATCACCTGAGCACGAAGCTTCCTTTCCACTCGAAGATTGCGAAAACCCTGGCCAACTACCCGCTGACCGAGGAGCGCATCGGGCGTATCCAATCCGAGATGGCTGAATTCCTGCCCAATCGCAAAGATTACATCCTCGACACCGACGAATTTCAGGATGTGAAGGCACGCCTCCTCGCGTCCCAGGCTCCGGTTCTGCACCATCACGCCAATGACGACGGAGGCAACAACGCCCCGGTGCTGCGCCGCCATCCGGAAACTGACGACGTGATCGCCCCTTCCAACCTGGCTCCGCTTTCACAGCGTAGGGTAAGCGTATCTTTTCTCGATGTGCGCTAGATAAGGGTCGGCCACGCGCCACAGCTGTGCGAAGGCAACTGTTCAATCCGCATCTAAGCGGCTCGCGCTCTCATTGCGGCTGCCGTGGATGCATCCGGTGTCCGAATACCTTCCGTTTGAAGTCCGGCCAGAACTCCGGGGCCAGATTCACGAACCCGTAGTCCGCCACATCAGTCCAGAAATGCATCAGCATGGCACTGCCATTCCGGCTCGCAGGCGGATAGTAAGTATTCGAAAACGCGCTGCTGGCCGCACTCCCCAGCACATTGTCGAAGTTGAACGTATTTCCGCCCGTATCCTTGCGAATCACCACACTCCGGCTGACGGCATAGCCGAACCGATACCATAAAGAGAATCCCTCGCCCTTGCGGTGGTATCGCGGATCCTCATGCAACGCTGACGCCACTACGAAATCGCCAAAGAAATTCTCGCTAGCGATATCCGCCAGCGACGCCCCAAACCGCTTTCCCAACGCCTCCCGGTTCACCCCGTACTTAGGATCCGTATTCGTAACCTGCGAAAACAAAGCATTGAACGCGCCCCCGCCCCACGTGACCGGCCCCACGGTCTCTTTCGCGAAGTTGTCCCACTTCTCCCGCGTAGTCTGCAGAGGCGCCAATCCAGTGTCCGATGGATTTCCCACCACCGAAATCGCCCCCGGCGAGATCGCCCGCGACCCATCCTGCGCACACGCAAATGCCGCGAATATCAAGAGACTCCAGATCCGCCAGCCAATCCATCGCGTCGCCATGTTGCTCCGTTGCGTCGGGTTTAGATGAGGATCACACGAACTCCGGTTGGCGCTGCAAGGTGCCGATTCGGCAAACCCTCGCGAAAATTCCTCTGTCGGTAGCAACGTGATTTTGTCACCCTAACAGCAGAATGAAAATGTCACCCTGGCGGAGCCAGGGTGTGTTGCAGACGGGTGTCGCCGTAGTACAGGGAGACGCGACCGTCAAGAGCCTGATAGAGCTGAACCTTGGCGCCAGCGAAGCTGAAGCGGCGGGCTTGCTGGGGGATCTGAAAGCGAAGGCCTTCCCACTGTACGACATTGTCGTTACCTACGACGCGCTCATGAACGAAGCAGCAGATGCGGTCGAGATTGTCAGGTGCCGGACGCCAAGCGAGATCGGTTTGGCGCGCCGTCCGGGCGAAGCGACGGTTGTAGTCGGTGATGAATGGCTGCAGGATTAGGTTGGCGGAGCGCAGATCAGAGGCACCGGCCAGGCGGAGTTCGCTGGTGAGTCGATCCTGCAAAACGCCCCAAAGACGCTCGACCCGGCCTTTGGCTTGTGGGGATTGAGCGGCGATAAAGGTGATGCCGAGTTGTTGGAGGGCGCGTCCGAACTGAGTGGTGTGACGCTTGCCGGCCAGCTGTTCCTGGAGAGTCCAGAACTCGTCGTTGCGGACAAAGATGCCGCTGCGATCGCCGTAGAAGGCCAGCGGCACACCGTGACGGCGCAAGAGCTGACGAAGCAGAGAGAGGTAGCCAAAGGCGGTCTCAGAAGGAAAGAACTGTGCGGCCAGGATTTTTCCTGTGGCATCGTCTTGCATGCCCAGGGCGGTGAGGCGTGGACCGCGTCCCTGCAGCCAGTCATGGGGCGAGCCATCGAGCTGCACCAGTTCTCCGATACGAGCCGATCGCAGGCGCCGCTGACGATGGGCCGGGGCACGGCGCTTTCTGGGCGAGCCCAGACCGGCCTGTCGCAGCAGGCGGCGCAGGGTCTCCCGGCTGAGGGAGAAGCCCTCGACCTCGCAGAGTTTTTCGCAGAGATGGTGATCGTTGAAACCAGCATAGGTGGTACGAGCCAGCCGCAGGATGGAGCGGTGTTCCTGAGCGGGCAAGCGATGGGGGCTGGGCCGTCCGCGGTTGGCGTGTGCCAGAGCCGCCTCCCCGTCTTCGCGCAAGCGTTTCTTGAGACGTTTGACATGACGGATGCTAAGCGAGAGCAGTTCGGCGGCTCTGGCACACGCCATGTCTCCTTTCACGCAAGCAGATATGACACTCACTCGTTGCAGTTCCTTTTGACTCAACGCGAACGTCCTTCCTCTCATGGGGTGACATTTTCACGTTGCCGTTAAGGGGTGACAGAATTATGGAGCTAAGACAGGAGAATCTGGCTAACT
>CAWKLW010000012.1:0-752139 GCA_963850585.1 uncultured Acidobacteriota bacterium
TGCTGGCCGGGTTGCGCAGAACTGGAATCCATTCCCGTCTCATCCATCGGGCAGATCGAAGTTATGAGCGTCGATTACAGGGAGGGACCGGACAACAAGTTCCCGGCCGCCAGTGAGGATGTGGCGAGTGTCTATCAAGAACTGGTGAAGAAGTATAAGCCAGAGAACATTGGTATCTATGGTTGCTCGGCGGGCGGGATGCAGACCGCGATGTCGATCGCCTGGTTTGAAAAGCACTCCCTGCCTTTACCGGGGGCGATTGGCATTTTCTGTGCATCGGCAGGAGGCATCTTTGGTGGGGATGCGCTCTATACTGCGATGCCGCTCGGCGAGGCTTGTTTAGCGCCCCCCATCAAGCCAGTAGCTCGGCCGCCACTCAGCTACTTCAAAGATACCGACCCTAAGGACCCGCTCGTCTCCCCAGTCGATTCGCCAGAAATTCTCTCAAAGTTTCCTCCGACGCTCATCATCACGGGCACTCGCGGCTTTGAACTAAGTTCCGCTCTCTATACGCACGAGCAGCTGGTGAAACTGGGTGTCGAGGCCGAGCTCCACGTATGGGAAGGTCTGTTCCACGGGTTCTTCTACAACGCGGATGTTCCGGAGTCGAAGGACGCATTCAACGTAATTATCAAGTTCTTTGATTGCCATTTGGGTGGCGCTGCCGACTCACGTGCATTGGCCGACCGTGCAAACGCAAATCGGTGAGACTACATGATCACTTGTCAGCAGTTGGTAGAGCGGATACAAAAAACGTCGGAGTCCCGTGGCAGAGTCAGCGCGCCGACGGGTTTTCCGAGGGCATCCTCTTCGGAAGCCCTGGTGCCACGGTCACAGGAATCGCGACTCATTGGACGCCGACCCTCGAGGTCCTCCGCAAAGCTGTCAGTTCAGGAAAAAACGTCATTATCTGCCGCGAAGCTCCGTTTTACAGCCGGGGCGAACGCGCTCCGATTCTGGAGAAATGGGCCCGCGCCCTCAAGAAACACTTGGAAAACGACGCTGTCTGGCGCGCCAAGCAGGAATTTATTTCCAGGAACAACCTAGTGATTATCCGTTTCGTTGATAACTGGGACGCGCGAAAGACAGACAGCCAGTTGCGCGGACTTTCGCGCGCACTTGGGCGGGACAGTTTTCACGTGTCACTGGGCAGCGGCGAAGATGCTCATGACCCTCGTAATGTTTACTTCCGTGTGCCCACGAGTCCACTGAGCATATTAGCGGAGAGCATCAAGAGGAAGCTGAACGTGAATGGTGTGCGGGTGATCGGAAAGCCAGAAGCAAAGGTGAGCAAAGTTGCTTTGACGCACGGGCTGTTCCTGGTGGCGGATGCGGAGCGGATCCTTCGTCAGCCTGACCTCGACGTAGTCATAACGGGAGACGCGGTCGAGTGGGAAGCCGGTCCCTACTTTCAGGATCTTGTGACCGCGGGGAGAGCAAAAGGGCTAGTTCTGCTGGGTGACGAAGCATCCGAAGAACCCGGCAGCGGAGAGATGGCGGAATGGCTGAAGGGCTTCGTTACTGAGGTTCCCATCGAATGGATGCCGGCGGGCGAGCCATTCTGGACACTCCCACAGGCGGGTTAGCAATGGAAGAAATGAAACTATCCCGTAGAAGATTCTGCCAAGTCACCGGAAGCGGGCTTGTTACGGCTCCGCTATTGATGCGGGCGCAAAATCATTCGAGCTCCTCATTAACGGCTCGCGAAGTGGTAGCGCGAATCAGGAGAAGGTTGCAGTGCCATGGCGCACTCCCACGGCTGATGAATTCAAGATCGGCGACCCGGATGCTCCTATCACCGGGATTACAACAACGTTCATGTCCACGCTTGATCTACTCCAACGTTCCATCGCGGCCGGCAATAACTTTGTGATCACGCATGAGCCAACGTTTTGGAGTGCAGCCGACGTTGTCTCCGATGTACGGTACGATCCCCTTTACAACCACAAAGTCAATTTCCTCGAAAAGAACAAAATGGTGGTTTGGCGGTTTCACGATCACTGGCACGCCCACCGTCCGGATGGGATATTCGCTGGCTGGAACAAAATCATGGGGTGGGAGAACTATGCGTCGCCAGCCGTAAATCCCTTTTCGCATGAATATGTGATCCCGGAAACGAGCCTCGAGGAATTAGCAAGGGACATGCAGACCAAGCTGAAGACGCGCAGCATGCGGCTGGTCGGTGATCCCAAACTGAGAGTGACGAAACTTGCCCATGCCGGGCATTACATTCAGCAGTGTATGCAGGCGCTGCCGAATGTTGACGTCCTTATCGTTTTTGAATGCCGCGAGTGGGAAGCCGCGGAGTACATGCGGGATGCGATTGCCTCGGGCCAGAAGAAGGCTCTGATCCAGCTTCCCCATGAGGGCGGCGAAGAGGCCGGCATGGAAGAGTGTGCCCGCTGGCTGCGGACATTTGTGACTGAAGTGCCGATCGGATTCATCCCATCGGGTGATCCGTTCTGGATGCCGGCATAGAGGAAGGTGCTGGATTAGAGAGGAGCCATAGTGCGGAGTAAAACGATTCTGCGGATCATTGGGGCGTTCTGCCTGGCAATGCTTCTGTTTGTTGAGGTCTGGGCTGAGGATTCCTCCAATAGCGGACATTGGGTCAGTGCCTGGAGCACCGCCGTACACGCCCCACTGCCATTTCCAGGGCTTCCACCTTCCCCCGTATTCGAAAACCAGACCATCCGCATGATTGTGAGGCCGACGATTGGTGGAGAACGCCTGCGCATCAGGTTCTCGAATGCGTTCGGGACGACCTCGCTGAAAATCGGTTCCGCCCATGTCGCGCTTTCAACGAAAGCGTCGGCGATCGTGCCCGAGTCTGACCACGCCTTGACCTTCGGCGGCAAAGCATCGGTCACCGTTCCGCCAGGAGCGCCCATACTCAGCGACCCGATTGAGTTGAAGGTGCTTCCTTCGAGCGAAATTGCCGTGAGTGTTTACCTGCCGGAGAAGACGGCGTCATCTAGCGTTCATTTCTGGGCCCAGCACGAAACCTACATTTCGGAGCCAGGTGATTTCACCGCGCGGCAAGACATGCCGAACCCCACTACCAAGAGCTCGTGGTACTGGCTGGCGGACGTTGAAGTGTGGGCCCCCAATCAGGCCTCAGCTACCGTTACCTTCGGCGATTCGATTACGGATGGAGTTGGGGCGAAGCAAGGCGAGTATACGGACTGGCCGGATCTACTGGCAAATCGCCTCGCCGCTGGGCAAAATTCGGCGACCTCTGGCCGTTATCAACGAAGGAATCGGTGGTAACCGAATTTTGCACGATGGCGCCGGAGTGAGTGCGCTAGCACGACTCGATCGCGATGTGTTGGCGCAACCCGGCGTTTCGACCCTGATCGTCCTCGAAGGAATCAACGATATCGGCTGGCCGCACATGAAGCCACGATTACCGAACGGCACCATGGTGAAGGAGACTCCGTTCACCCGCGAGGTGGTGAGCGCGGAAGACCTCATCACGGGTCTGCAACAAATCATCGAACGCGCTCATCAACATGGAATCAAGGTGTTCGGCGCTACATTGACCCCTTACGAAGGCGCTGACTACTACAGCGAGGACGGCGAAGCGACGCGTCTGGCGGTGAATCAATGGATTCGTACCAGCGGCGCTTTCGACGGAGTTTTCGATTTCGACGCTGCTGTGCGTGATCCAAGCCATCCAAGTCAGTTTCGCGAAGGCTATCACTCAGGTGACCACCTTCACCCCAGTGCCACGGGTTACAAGGCAATGGCGAACGCAATCGACCTCACGATGTTGAGGGGCACGTTGAGCTTCGAGCATCAAGAAATAGGCTCTCGGTGGCGCCTGTGTCGCATGAGCGGAGATGGCAGGGCAGAGTGACAATCAAGCAAATCGCGCTCGTTGGCATGTTGCTCTGCGGTGTGTGCCTGGGGCAGAGCGGATCGGTACGGCCAACCACGAACATTCCTGATGCTGAATTCCCCCGAATCAACAGTGACCTGAGCGCAACATTCCGTGTACAGGCGGACCAGGCGCACAAGGTACAACTCCTGATGGAATTTGGCCAGTCGACATTTGACATGGTCAAAAGCGAGGACGGCTATTGGAGCGTGACGACTAAGCCATTGTTGCCGGGCTTCCACTACTACGCGATTTCGGTTGACGGGTTTCCCGCGAACGATCCGGGAAGCAGAGTCTTTTTCGCTGCGCGGAGAGAAGTCAGCGGGCTGGAGGTTCCCGGAGCAGAGTCCGAATTCTTTGCGATCACAGATGCGCCGCACGGCACGGTGCGTACCGAATGGTATGTCTCGAAAACGACAGGCGAGACGCGACGGATTTTCGTTTATACGCCGCCGGGATACGATCAGAGTGGATTACGCTACCCGGTCTTTTATCTTCAGCACGGGTATGGAGAAGACGAAGCCGGTTGGGCGGACCAGGGCCATGAGAACTTCATTCTGGACAATTTGATCGCTGCTCACAAAGCCAAGCCGATGATCATCGTGAATGAGAATGGTCAGCCTGGGCCAAGTTTTCAGCCGCCTCCGCCTCCACATGCTGGTTCGAAGCCGCCACCAGTCGGGCAGGTGGCGCGCTACTTCATGAACGAACATTACGAGACCTTCGACCGCGTCGTTTCCGGAGACCTGATTTCATTTATTGACACAAACTTTCGCACCGTGCCTGACCGTGAGCACAGGGCGATTGCCGGCCTTTCCATGGGTGGGGCTCAAGCGCTCCGCATCGGACTACAATCATTTGGATCAGTTTGCCTACATCGGAGCATTCAGTCCTGCGATTGACATAACCGATACCACGAAAGACTACGACGGGGGTTTGGCGAATCCGACAAGACTCAACCAGCAACTGCGGTTGTTATGGATCGGAATCGGCAGTGACGATTTTCTCTTTGCACCCGTGAAGGACTCTCACGCGACATTGGAAAAGGCAGGGATCAGGCACGTGTGGGTCGAGAGTTCTGGCGCTCATGTGTGGACAGTCTGGCGCAAGTACCTGGCCGACTTTGCGCCGAGGCTATTTCAATGAACGGGCACACGCAGTCGATTTAGAGAATGAATTCATGACCAGGCCGGCACTCATGATCGGGCTAGGCGAAGTTCTCTGGGACATTCTGCCCACCGGAAGAGTACTGGGTGGCGCTCCCGCAAACTTCGCTTACATGACAAACGTACTTGGAGATCAGGGAATTGTCGCCAGTCGGGTTGGAAAAGATGAATTGGGTCGTGAAGCATGCCAGCATCATGCAAAAACTGGGCTTGAACACGTCGTACCTGCAAAAGGACGATCAGCATGAGACAGGCATTGCAACAGTAACGATCGACGGCACAGGTCAGCCAAATTTCATCATCAAGGAACCAGTAGCGTGGGATTTTCTGGAATGGACGGCAGATTGGGAGGAGTTATCTGCAAGGGCGGACGTAATCTGTTTCGGTTCGCTGGCGCAACGCTCGTTGACCTCCGCGGACACGATCGATCGTTTTCTGCGCAATGCTTCACCAAAGGCGCTTCGCATCTGTGATGTGAACCTCCGTCAGTCGTTCTACAACGAACATGTGCTGCGCAAGTCATTTCAATATGCCGACATCGTTAAGCTGAACGAGCAGGAACTGATTCAGGTCTCATTTCTTTTCCATTTGGGTACGGGAACTGCGGAAGTCATTGCTCGACGATTGCTCCAGGACTGTGACTTAAAGCTTGTCTGTATAACGCGCGCTGATCGAGGCAGCCTGCTGGTGTCACGAGAGCAAACGGTTGAGCACGGCGGGTTCCAGGTCAAGGTGGCTGATGCTGTCGGCGCCGGGGACGCATTCACGGCATGTCTTGCACATCACTATGTTCGCGGAAATCCATTGCAGCAGATCAGTGAAGCTGCTAATCGGTTTGCATCATGGGTAGCAACTCAGAGAGGTGCGACTCCGCCGATCACTCCAGATCAGTTGCAGAGGATTCTTACCGAGGTTCCTCTTTGCTGAGGTTCCTCCAGAGTGTGTTCCAGCCGCCAACAAAAAGACACGGAGGACTTGTGAAGACTAGACCCCTCTTTTTGCAGCCGTCATGATTGTGGGGACCTGCTATTCGCAAGTCAAGGAACCGGTTCGCGTTGATAGTGCTTTGGCGAGCGGCGTGCCGGGTAGGCACGCCCAGCATCACTGCTTTCAAAGGCATTCCCTATGGCGAGCCTCCGGTGGGAAAGTTGCGATCGGCTGAGCGCGAGTTCCTTGCAATTGGGAAGGCAGAGGCAAAGCCGCTCATATCGGCAATGGCTGCGCCCAGAACTTTCCCAAAGGCGATTTTCCAAACGATGAAAATTGCCTTTATCTGAACGTATGGACTCCGGGAGGACCACGACCGGTTTACGCGTGAGTACCTGATCCCGAAGTTTAACGAGTTACTGCCCTAAGCCGAGGTGATCGGATATACCGCTATGCAAGCGGACTTGGCTCGGGGTATGGCAACGAAGGAGAGCGAGAAATGATTACTTCGCAGTGTAGAGTTGCAGTTGGACTATTGGCTCTGGCTTTATTGAGCTTCTTCGGAAGTGCCGTTTTTGCTGAAACTATCAAGGTCGAAGGCGGCCTGCTCCAGGGAACCGTTGAGGATGGGCTCCGCATTTATCGCGGAATTCCTTTCGCTGCTCCACCAATCGGCGAACTCCGCTGGCGGCCTCCTCAACCTGTCTCGAAGTGGGATGGAGTTCGCGCGGCAGAACGGTTCGGGCGGGCATGTATACAGACAAATGCAGCGATCGCAGATCTGCCCTCCCCTAGCGAGGATTGTCTGTACCTCAACGTCTGGACGCCCGCCGAGAGCGCAGGGGAAAAATTGCCGGTTCTGGTCTGGATTCATGGTGGAGGCTTCGTCGCGGGCGCACCGGCTGAGAAGCTTTATCACGGAGAGTGGTTGGCGAAGAAAGGCGTGGTTGTAGTTTCGCTCGCATATCGCCTGGGCGTGTTCGGTTTTCTCGCACATCCCGAACTGAGCGCCGAAAGTCCTCAGCACGTATCGGGTAACTACGGCCTCCTCGACATCATCGCAGGGCTGGAGTGGGTTCAAAGTAATATCGCGGTATTTGGCGGCGATCCCAAGAAGGTGACAATACAGGGCGAATCCGCTGGTGCGGCTGCGGTGAGTATCCTTTGCGCGTCGCCGCTCACAAAGGGGTTGTTCCGAGCGGCGATCGCTGAGAGCGGAGCTACGTTCGGACCGGTGCGCGCCGACGCGTCCTTTGGCGAAGCCGAACCTTTGGCCAGTGCTGAGAAAAGAGCCGTAGAGTGGCTTTCATCAATAAAACGTTTCGAACATTGCGGAATTGCGGAAGATCCCCGCCGAGAAGTTGCAAACGATGGTACCGCATCAATTCGGGTTCGCTCGTCCGAATGTGGACGGCTGGGTTGTTGCGGGAGACCAATACAAACTCTACGAGTCCGGCAAATACAACGACGTGCCGGTCCTGACCGGTTACAACTCGGATGAGGGTTTGTTGTTCGGAAATCCTAAATCACACGAAGCCTACGTTCAGAGTGTGCGCGAGCGGTACCAGCAGTTTGCGGACAAGATTCTGGCTGCTTACCCGGGAGGAGAAACGCCTGCTGAGCAGAGAACCGAGCGCGATCTAATTCGCGACTCAGCGTTTGGCTGGAATGCCTGGGTGTGGGCTCGCCTGCAAACGAAAACCGGTAAATCGAAAATGTTCTTGTACTACTTCGATGAAAAGGCGGAAATCCCGGCGGGATCTGAGGCCGCCGGCTACGGAGCCCGCCACGCTTCGGAGCTTCCCTATGTGTTCCGACAGCTTACCGAACACGGTCGTCCAGCGCCTACTCCCAAGGACGAGGCATTATCGGAGATGATGCGCACTTACTGGACTAATTTCGCCAAGACCGGTGATCCGAACGGTGCAGGATTACCGAAGTGGCCAGCCTACGAAGGCGCCAGCCCGCAGGTGTTGCACATTCAGGCAGGAAATACGAAGGCCGGCCCATTAGTCAATGAGACTGGGCTAAAGGTGTTGGACGCGTATTTCGCTTCGCGAAGAGCAGATGAAAGGCAATCTGCGGCCCATTAGCCATTGCAGTTGATCCTCACGTGAGCGGCACGTGGGAAATGCGCGACTCAGTAGTGACCAGAAAAGAGTTGCTGTCCGCTCTGGAGCTCGCATTTGCAGTCCGTGGAGAATCCATAACCAACCAACGTTGAAATTCCAATCGGAGAGATGACTAATCAGAAACGCCCGGGGACATGAAGGTGAAGTTTACGCTTGCGGCCTTTCCACTGCGACTCCATAACGGACCGCCGCTTGGGATTTTTGGAATTAACTCCAATAGCACTTTTGAGAAGCATTTAGACTTCAGCAATCTTTGTGCAAAAAGGAGAACGCCACTGCATTTCGGCAGCGGCATTCGTGGTTGCGGGGGGCGGATTTGAACCGCCGACCTTTGGGTTATGCGATCTGACTCACCTTTCGATGACAGTCGGACTGTACCTTCATCCTCTAGGGATGCTCGCCATCCAGTCTCTACGCCTTCCCCCAGTTCAGGGGCTTGGTTCGGTATTGCCTTATCGCTCGCGCGACGTAGGTTCCACCGACTTTGACGAGTGATCTTCCGATGCATTGCTGCGCCGGACGCCCAATTGCAAAAGCTCCATAATTAAGGATGCCCAGGAAACTCTAAGGAATCCTTGGGAGCATTAGGTTATGAGCCCAGAGCTTTTCGTAATTTCAACAACTTACAAGACGCGGGTGGCTACCGAAAGGCCTTGTAAGAAACACTTGGGAACCGTTATTGGACAGTTAAAGGACAGGTGAATTGGTCTTAAAGAAAGATCGAAGAGATGGGAAAAGTTATTTCTGAGACTGATTGCCGCAAAGTTCGGGCCGACGTGTACGATGAACGCCACTGGCCAGCATCGATATCCGCCTTGCCCCAGTTGCTGGATATCTGTGTGCGGAGATTTGTGAAAGCGCTAATCCGCTAATCCTGGGCCGAAGAAATGGTAGGTTCTCCAACCGGCATGAGAGACAAACGTGAGCTTGACCTTCCGGCGTTACACAGAAGGCGATATCTCTTTTGTCGTTGATAGGTTCAGTCGGCCCGACCCAAGATGAGATATTCAATGAAGACCGGTTAGCAGGACCACATCGCTGCTCGTACTTCCGCGCGTAAAGAACATCCTCTTTTCATTTTTAGACCACGCAAAGTCAAAAATTCGCCCGAGGTAAATCGAGTCAGTTGTCGCGGCTTCCCTCCCGATAACGGCTGCTCCCAAACATTGCTTACTCCATCACGGAGTTGCAAATACCGAAGCGCTGTGCTGTCGGATGCCCAGTAAGGCCCAACACTCCAACTGTCGCCTTGCACATCGAACTGTTTCAAGGGCGGCTGTCGTTACCGAAAACTCTGTCCGGGCTGAAAACGCAGAGGTTCCGAGCATTCGTGAGATCCTTGTGCGATCACGATGAGCTCACTTTTCGTCGCCCTTTTCGCTTTTGTCGCCTCCAGTTTTCGAACCCGTGTCGCCCTGCAGGCGGAGATCTTCGCGCTTCGTCACCAAATCGCGGTTTTCCAAAAGAACGCGCCACGTCGCTTACGCCTCCAAAGTTCCGACCGGTTCTTGTGGGTCTTGCTCTCGCGATGGTGGCCCGGTTGGCGCCGTAGCTTGCACATCGTTCGCCCCGATACGGTGATCTCTTGGCACCGCCGCGCGTTCGCGTGGTACTGGACGCGGAAATCACGCCGGCGTCCGGGAAGACCGAACGTGGCCGCAGAAATTCGCAACTTGATTCGGAACATGAGTCAAGCGAACCCGTTGTGGGGAGCACCCCGCATTCACGGGGAACTGCTCAAGTTAGGGATCGAAGTCGCACAATCGACCGTGGCCAAATATCTTCGCCGCCCGCGGAAGCCACCGTCCCAAACCTGGCGAACCTTTTTGACCAATCACCTGGAACAGATGGCCTCCATCGACTTCTTCGTAGTGCCGACCGCAACCTTTCGGATTCTATTTGTGTTCGTGGTGTTATCGCATGAGCGGCGCCGTGTACTGCACTTCCCAAGTCACCGAACACCCCAGCCAGGAGTGGACGATGCAGCAGCTCCGGGAAGCGTTCCCCTGGGACCACGCGTGCCGATATGTTGTGCGCGACCGCGATGCGATTTACGGTGGTAATTTGGTCGCGATGACGAAAGGCCTGGGGATGGAAGAAGTGATTACAGCACCGCGATCCCCATGGCAAAATCCGTATGTCGAGCGGCTGATCGGTTCCGTACGGCGCGAATGTTTGGACCACGTCATCGTATGGAATGAAAGGTCGCTGCGCCGGACTCTGCAAAGTTACTTTGCTTACTACCAGCGTTCGAGAACACATTTGGCGCTAGCCAAGGACGCTCCAGAGTCGAGAGTAGTGGAGAAACCAGAACGCGGGCGCGTCGTGGCGATTCCTCAGGTCGGAGGACTTCACCATCGCTACCAGCGCCAGGCTGCTTAGTGACAGTTCGTCGGTGTTGATATTGCTGGCAGATTACGGCTTCCACATATCTTGCCTTGTTCTTGCGAACCAAAGCAGACTGTTCGTGAGCCAAGACCAAATTCCTTCTTGGCTACGAACTCCTTTTGCACTCCCCCGCTGTGCGATTCGGGACACCTTGCTTCGCTCCTTCAATGTTCCCTCGATCAGGTACTCGGAGAGGTGATCGCGTGCGGATGAGGTTTTCGGTAGTGACAGCCTCGATCCTAGGCCCCAGAGAAGTGGTGGGTTTCTACTTGGCGCAACCGACGGCTCACGGTCCTACAATTCGACGTAATTCCTGCGATGTACGCGATCGTCCTGGCATCGAGATTCGCCTCTCTCCGGTCCTCGGGTATTTCCCCAAGGGGATCATCAACATGCTTGCATCCGAATCTAATGGTACAAAATCAGAGGTGGGCTCTTCGACCGGCATAAGAAGACAGACGTGAACGTGCCCTTGCGGCGTTGCGCAGAAGGAGACAATTTCCCCCTGATCGTTGATGTCGAACGCGTCGAATATAAAGCGTCCCGAGCCCGGAACGATCAGGTCGCGTATTGCAACGATGTCGTCATTTTCCCATAGAAATGGGTCTCCGCCGACCCCACACTCGCCAGAGTCGCCAACCACTTGGTCGAAATAGTTAACGGTTTCACCTTTGCTGCAGGCGTTTCTATGTGGTGCGCCAAGGTCAATCAGGTGACCATTTTTCCAAAGGAAGCCATGATGCGATTGGCTGGCGGGCAAGTCTGCCCAGCCCGCAATATGGCCGCGATCGTTGATTGCCCATGCTTCGCCGTTATCTCCGCCCAGGGTGCCAAGGTCGCGCAACGTTCCGTGCCTCCACAAGAACGGATGCTCAGTCGCGTCTCCGTTTAGCCACGAGAACCCCACAACCTCCCCACGGTTGTTAACTCCAAATCCTTCGCTGAAGCTTCCGCCGAGCGAACCCAGATCCTGCATCTTTCCCTGTTCCCACACGAACGGATGTGTCGTGGGAAGCCCCGTGCTGTCATGCCTTACGTGGTCAGTGAATGAGATTCCCATCGCTTGACCACGTTCGTTCGCCTGATAGACGACACTGTCTGTGCCACCAAGCGTGCCGAGATCGAATATCTTTCCGTGCTCCCAGAGAACCGCATGCACTTGGGTAGCCCCAGGAACAAAGAACGGGAAAGACGAATCCGGGTCAGGAATTGTATTGAGTGCTCCTCCGAAGATTTGACCTCGGTCATTGATGGCGTTCGCGCTTGCGCCATTACCACCCAGGGTCCCTAGATCGATGACGTGTCCGTCTTTCCAGAGAGCGGCTTTGAGCTCGGGATTCCCTGTCAAAGGATCAAGTTCGCCGTTTTGAGAAAATCCAACGGAGACTCCGAAATCATTCACTGATATGGGCCCTCCGCTATATCCGCGGCGCAGGGTGCCGATGTTGACAGAAACGCCCGCGACGTTAAGAAGTCCCGATTGAACGAGACAATCGGCGTCAACGCAATTGGGTGCAAAAGGGTCAGCTAACTTTGTCTCCGCTGTGCCGACGAACAGGCCAGAGTTTGTGAGTATCTGGGCTGCGGGTGGAGGCACGAGAGTGTCAGCATTTGGCCCTCCAAAGGTCCCGACATCAACCACTTTGTAGCGATGATGCTTGGCTTTGGGCTTTGCTTCTTGGGCCGTTGTTATTGTTATTGCCGTCAATCCAGCAAACAGTGCGATACCAGATAGGCGAGTCGCGCCGCGCAAGGTCATCGCTTTCCTCCAAAGATTTTGCAGATGTGCCTGGCCAATGCCCCGAACTTTGCCAAGCATCTGGGATTGACGAAGAGAGTCGCCGCATTCCGTGCTGCGGTCAACCGAAGCTATGCCGAACTTCCGTCTGAAGAACGAAGTCTCCGCCTGTCAGGGAGTTAAACGGCGATCTGAAGAAGAGGAAGTACCGCAGCTCACCTTGACGATGCTAAACTTTCCGTAATCTGTGGGGTGTGCCTTGCAGGGTGGTAGTGAGCGCAAACATCTTCGGTTGCAGTTTGGCCAATTCGAAGCCGATCTCCAGAGCCAACAACTCTACAAACGTGGGCTTCCGGTTCGACTGGAAAAGCTTCCATTTCTCGTGTTGACCGCGTTACTAGAGCGTCCAGGCAGTGCCGTTTCGCGGGAAGAACTGCGGGCGCGCCTATGGCCCAACGGCACCCATGTCGACTTCGATGAAGGGCTGAATACGGCGGTTAGAAAACTCCGTCACGCTTTGGGAGATTCCGCGGACACTCCGCTTTTTATCGAGACAGTTCCGCGCAAGGGATACATTTTGATTGCGCCAGTGGCGGAAGCCAGCGCGTTGCCCTACATCGAAAATGATCAACATCTGTTGCCCGGCAATAATAGCGGCAACGGTGTCGCTGTTGATGTCAGAGCTACCCCGATATCGCCAAAGCCCACCCGCAATTTGTTTTATGTACTGGCTGTCGGACTCGTAATTCTGGCATTTAGCTTATGGCAGGTTCTTCGGCATCACGCTCCGTCCCAGCCAGATTTCGCCCGGCTCAGCTTCCGCCGCGGAACGATTGTCTCCGCGCGCCTGAGTCCTGACGGTCAGCAAGTCGTATTCGGAGCGGCTTGGGATGGCAAACCATTTCGCTTGTTTCTTGTCCGAGGGGGAAGTCCCGACATCCGCGACTTGGGAATCGAAGCTGACATTCTCGCAATTTCTCGCTCCGGACAAATGGCCGTTATGCTGCATCGGCACTTCGGCTTTGGGACCGTTTGGAGCCGAGGCACACTGGCAACAGTCTCCCTGACCGGCACAGTTCCGAAAGAGACGCTCGACGATGTGAGTTCGGCGGATTGGTCTCCCGACGGTTCTCAACTGGCGGTTGTCCATTATTCCGGCGGCAGTTGTCGTTTAGAGTTCCCAGTTGGCCACGTTGTCTACGAAGCCACGGGTGGAGCATGGATCAGCCATGCTCGAATTTCGCCCGTCGGCGATCGAATTGCATTTCTCGAACATCCCTTGGCGAACGATGACGCGGGACATGCGGTCATTCTGCAACTGGGAAACGGGCAGAAGACTCTGTCCAAAGATTTTTCCGCCATCGTTGGATTGGCTTGGGAAGGCGCCGGTCTCTTGTTCACTGCAAGCGAAGCCGGAGTCGGTGGCGGGCGAGCTATATTTCGATTCGCGATCAACGGGAGCCAGTCTCTTGTGCGCCGCGAATCCGTCTCTCTAACGATTCACGATGTGACCCCAGATGGAGGCCTGCTTCTCACGCGCGATATTCAGGGTGATGAGGTCTTCGGCCATTTCCAAGACGACAACCCTGATCGAATTGTCAGCTGTCTGAACGTCTGTGTTCCTGCTGACCTTAGCGCCGACGGATCCCAACTCCTGGTATCTGGACAGGGTGAAGGTTTGTCGCCAGGCTACCGCGCGTATGTCCTTCCAACCGCCGCTGGAGCTGCTCCAAAGCTTTTGGGCAATGGCCAACCGACCGGCTTCGCTCCTGACATGCAATCGGTCATCGTTCTGTTTCCCTGGGGAATTGACCCAGCACAGATCACACAATTACGTAGTCTTCCGGTCGGCCCGGGTGAACCTAAAGCGCTGACCCACGACTCCCTCTCACACATCTGGGCGACCTGGTTCCCTGATGGCAAGAGATTTCTTTTTCTCGGAGCCGAGCCTCACCATGGGGCTCGCAGCTGGACACAGGAAGTAGATGCTCCAAATGCCACGCCGCTCACACCCGAAGGTGTAGTTGGGCTAAAGATCTCGCCTGATGGAAAAACCGTCGCGGCTATTGGTGCTGATAAGAAACTCTGGTTATATCCCGCGTTGGGAGGAACTCCAAAGTTATTGGGCAACGTCAATGCGGACGAAGAAGTCGATCGCTGGAGTGCTGACGGAAAATATCTCTTCCTTACAGCCTACGGCTTGCCGGCAGAGGTGGATCGCATCGATGTGAGGACAGGGGCACGATCGTTGGTCCACCGTGTTTCTCCACCCGATCCTGCTGGAGTTCTTGCAGTCGGTCCAGTCCTCGTTTCCGCCGACTCACGGACTTACGTTTACGCTTACCCGCGCTATTTGTCGACGCTGTACATTGTGCACGGACTGTAGTTGGCGAAGCGGCATCCCGCTGGACGCACATGCAAACCCATTGACGAGTGGATTCCGCGAAGCCTGAAAACTGGCTATTCTTCGCGCTTCACACGAGTAGCCGGCTTCGCAACTTCTGGTTTGCCCATGATACACATCAATCCAGCTTTCGTTTCGAACGTTGACTCGGGGACTGATCCGCTCGTCCAGGTTGCGAATAGAACGGGGAGACGGCCGGCGCTTTTGCGAAAGACGCCCAAGAAGTAAGTTTTCCGGTTCACGTGTTCTGAAGTCTCACCGAAGTCCGCTCAACAGAACTACATCCGCACTTACCCTTCCACGCGTAAGAAACAATCTCGACCCATCCGAAGACCACGAAAAATCGATGATTTCTTCGCTGGAGAAATGCGTCAATTGACGAGCGGGGCCTCCCAGCACAGGATGCTGCCAGATGTTGCTCACTCCACCCCGGGTCGTCATAAACTGCAGATACTTACCGTCGGCTGACCAGTAGGGTCCGAAGTCAGACTTGTCATGCGGCATGTCGAACGACTTCACGATTGAGCCGTTCGAAGCATGCACCACGGCATAGTGATCACCAAAAGTACCCGTAGTGTATGTCGAGTACGGATACGCTACGAACTTTCCGTCGGGCGAAACCACCGCCAGTCCGATAATGTCGTCACCGGCAAGTCCGCTTACCCTTTCTGCTGTTCCACCTTGAATCCCGATCCGCCAGATAGTCTGTGGGCCGGTGTAGCTCACGTAGTACACGTATTGCGATTCCCTCGCACATGTGGGAGAAAAGATGTGTCCTCGAGTCAATTCTGTCGGATGTGTTCCGTCGGCATCTACCCGCATGAGAGCCTCATAATTTTCCCGCGCGATAATAAATACTAGGAAATCGCCACACGACTGAATAGAGTTTGCATTATGTGCGCCTTCAAGTTTGGTGAGAGCGCTCCCATCAAAATTCATCGACCAGATATCGCCACCGAAGTCCCGAGCGAAGACTTTGCCTTTGCCGTTGGCTGTACCCCCAATCATGGGTGGATCGGTAGGTGTGATGGGCACGATCGCCGAAAGATTTCGGGCATCAGCCGCCCAAACGCGGGTCTGCGTCGTGGCGTTGATGGCAGCAACTGTTTTACCATCTTTCGTCGAGTCCAAATCTTGCCAATACTCCGAGGCGTCGTGCGTAAGACGCTGCAGCACGCCCTCTGGAAACGAAACGGTCCACAACTGCGCGCGGCGCGAGTGGGGGTCGAACATCTGAAGCAACAAGCCATCCCCGGATGGCCGCCAGACTGCACGACCAAGTGCCTCTGAACCGGCATAAAGCTGACGCACGGTGCCAGTTTTAGCTGAGACCGCAAAAAGCACTGATCGGTATGGGCCTTTCACCATTATTTTTGGGTCCACAATCGTTCGACCATCTGGAGACCAGGCAGGTCCAGGACCTCCAGGCATGAAGAAGCTTGTGCCGTGAATCACAGTAAGAGTGCGTTGGCCAGTTCCATCGGCATTCGCAATCTTCAATTCCATTGCGTTGTTAGGAGGATCCCAGTGTTCATAAGTAATCTGTCGTCCGTCGGGAGAGAAGCTAATATTCGAATCTACGTCGGTAATCAGCTTCCGCGGGCTTCCTCCGAGCGCAGGTACTGAGTAAAGATAGCGGAAAGAAATGTCATTTCTGTCGGACCGGACAAAGTAGATGTAGTTTGCGTCGGGAGAAAAAGTAAGACCGACAAAAAGGCCCAAGTCGGGCGGAAGGATCTCGGTATCGCTTCCGGTCGCCACCTGGCGTAATCGCAGTGCACCGTTCCTATTGGCATTCGGGACATAGGCAACGTAACGCCCATCGGGAGAAATGGCGACATTGCTTACGGTTCCGTTATTGGTAAGCCGCGTTACCTCAAGATTTCCGAAACTCAATGAGCCCGTACTATGAGGCGATGGCCAGAATCGCCAAAGCAGCGGCCGCTGTCAGAAAACTGAGAGCGATAGTTGCGACAAATTTCCAACTTCTGGTCGAAACGGTTGCATCTCTGACATCGGGACTGCCCGGGATATGCTCGTCTCCTTTTTCAGGCAGATCGTGGGAAGCGGGAATCTCGGTGCTCTCATCCCGAGGTACCTCAGCAATGAGGCGGTAGCCGCGACGCGGCAATGTTTCGATATACCGAGGCGTTTCCGCTGAGTCAGATAGAGCTTCTCGCAGCCGGTTCACCGCTTTGTTCAAACTGCGATCGAAATCGACAAAAGTGTCCGAAGGCCAGAGACGCTTCTTTAGTTCCTCTCGCGTTACGAGTTCTCCGGGACGCTCCAAAAGAACTGCCAGTATCTGGAAGGGCTGGCCTTGAAGAACGAACCTACGGCCGTTTTGCCGCACCTCAGCCGTGTGCATATCAATTTCGAACTCTGCAAACCGGATTTTCCGGCGAGATTCGGCAGGCAACGACATCTAACTGACCCCAAACTCTGGTGCAAAAGTTTAGCAAAACTCGTTCAGGCCGGTCATCGGCGAACGCAATTGCGCTCAAGAGATTCATTTGGCTGGGCTTGCGCATGGGGCAAACGTGTCACTACTAAGTCACCTCCCGGACATTGCCTCTGCAAACCCTTTATGGTTCCTTTGCGGTGCTGCAATTCATGTCTGAATCGCTTCGGAGTTGCTATGAAACATGACCTTAGCAAATTAATGCTCACAGCAGGATTGTCTTTGTTACTCACCCTTCCCCTGAAGGCGCAAAACTCAATGGCGCACCATGCCAAACACCAGCGATACAGACTTGTCGACATAGGGACCTTCGGTGGACCACAGGGATTCGTAAATCCCGAGGGCAATGGTGGACCCTACATCAACCACAGGGGTATGGTAGTCGGGCAGACACAAAACACAACTCCTCTTTCTCCAACAGCAAACGGCTTCCTCTGCTTTCCCGGACCAACCGTGAATCACGCGTTCAAGTACCTCCACGGCACGACGATGGATTTGGGTGCCTTGGAACCGTCCGACCAAAATTGCAGTAATGCCCTAGGCATTAACGACCTTGGCGAGATTGTTGGACAATCCTCTAGTTTGATTGTTGATCCTCTACTTGGCACCGATGAAATCCGAGCTGTCATCTGGGAAAACGGAAAGATTCGAGATCTGGGAACGTTCGGCGGAAACGAAGCCAGTGCCTCGTCCATCAACAACCGGGGCCAGGTCGCGGGATTTGCTCTTAACGACATCCCGGACCCCTTTTCCATCTTTGGTTCGTTTTTCAATGGTTCTTCGAACTCGACACAAACCCGAGCCTTCCTTTGGGAGAACGGAAAAATGAAAGATCTCGGAACTTTGGGAGGACCCGATGCGATAGCCTTCCCAGGTAACATCAACCAGAGAGGTCAGGTCCCAGGAGTTTCTTACACAAACAACATCCCGGGCCCTCCTTTCGGACTGCCAAGCCTTCATCCGTTTCTCTGGGATGGCAAGAAGATGATTGATATGGGATCGCTGGGCGGAGATTTTGGGTTTGTCTTTGCACTTAACAACCGTAGAGAAGCTGTAGGCATTGATTTGCTGGCGGATGATGTTGCCCAGCACCCATTCTTATGGAGCAAAGGTGTCATGCATGATCTCGGCACGCTCGGAGGGACCATCGGAGAGGCTGATGCGATCAACGACTCCGGCGAAGTAGTGGGCAGTGCATATTTCCCGGGAGACGCAGTTCGCCACGCGCTTCTCTGGCGGCACGGAAAAATGAAAGATCTTGGCGTACTGCCAGGAGACATCTGCTCCGCCGCTTGGTCCATCAACTCGCAAGGGCAAGTCGTCGGCAATTCTGGGCAGTGCGGTTTTGGAGGCCGTGCTTTCATTTGGGAAAATGGTGAGATCGCGAACTTGAATGACCTGGTTATGCCGAAATCGGATGTTGTTCTAGATGACGTAGCCATGATCGCGGACAATGGCGAGATTGCGGTTAACGGACTTCCCCAAGGCTGTGAGGACGGTGATGTTTGCGGTCATCCGTATCTGCTCATCCCGATCGGAGACTGCGATGACGAACTCTCGGCGAAGATCACCGCTCAGCAAACGATGAGCTCAGTCGGGATTCAGGGCACGGTGTCTAGACCAACCGCGCGAGTCGATCCCATTCAAACGGCTCTTGAGCGGTTTCGCCGCGCATTGCGGCACGAGGCGCAAGGAACAAGGCACAGCGAGTAGACGGATGACGATCAGGTCCTTACATAATCGACGCTGCGACGAACGTTCAGTGAACAAGGGACCGCTTATCGTTCTCTGTTGTGTTGATGCGGCTTAGTATCGCTTTGCCACCTAAGAGCCACTAGTAGCAATGAAGATAAACATCGCGTTACGCAGACGCAGCGGATATGAATAGAAGCCTAATCCGACGTGAACTCCCGATATCGCGCATGGATAGCGAAATTGGCCGCATCTGCCGGCCAAACTGAACCAATGTATTAACACCATGGTGATCAGGCTTTACGCCGAGTTCACTGCGCTCCCGGCAGTGTCTTTGAGTGTATCCACTTTGTGCCATATTGGAATGATGCCACGCCCTTCTCGTGTGCCCTCGATTGGTCCTCATGCTATTCATCTAAGTCGTTTAAATTGTTGGGTTAACTGAGGAAATGCAAGGGTCTGGATGTAGCGATGAGCAAAAGGAGAACGCCACTGCATTTCGGCAGTGGCGCTCATGGTTGCGGGGGGCGGATTTGAACCGCCGACCTTTGGGTTATGCGATCTGACTCACCTTTCGATGAGAGTCGGACTGTACCTTCACCCACGTGGGGTGCTCGCCATCCAGTCTCTACGCCTTCCCCCAGTTTCGGGGGCTTGGTTCGGTATTGCCTTATCGCTCGCGCGCGTTAGGTTCCACCGACTTTGACGAGTGATCTTCCGGTGCATTGCTGCGCCGGACGCCCAATTTGCAGAGGCTCCCAACAACTATAAGGATGCCCAGGGAATCCCAGGGAACCGATGGGAGCATTAGGTTATGAGTGCCACCATCAACGAAATCTAAAGACAATGCGCGGCGCAAAGAGTAACGCATTGTTCTTAAGAATAGGGAGCTGTAATCATGCTCGCCCCTGCGGTGCCCTTCTCGCCTTCATGCCTGTCATCTGCGTGGGTCGACGCCGCTGGGAACCCTTATGAGACAATTTGCAAAGCACACTCGAGTTTTTTTTTATTTCCCTCACAGAGGATTCTTTCTTCCTCTACCGCTCCAGCTGCTTGAAATACGAAGTTCCTTCCAACGCTCTTCTGAGCAATACATCGGCATCTCGACACTACTTTCCGGAATCCTCCTGATACCTGCCCGTTTAGCTGGAAGAGACCAGTCTGCTTAACTACATCGTTTTCGCGGGCCTCGAGCGCCACCGCATTCCTTTCGGAGCGCCGACTATTCACAAAATGCTCAGCTCTCGTCATCCAGTACCGCGGCAAACAGACGTTGCCGAATGGAAGTACGGTAATGTGGCATCCGGTGAGGTACTGAAGGATGATGTTCCCGGCTGTAAAGAGCAATTCCTGGCCGAAGGTTTGAAAGTCCACCGTGCTGTACAGCAGCGAATAAGGAAAACACTCGGAGTCGTGGATGCTAAAGTGAAAGCAAAACTCTCTTCGGATGGCGACCGTGTGCGGGATCTGTCAGCGCAGTGCCTATCGACACCGGGCTGGAGATGGAGCGGGGACTCAAAGCCCGGCTGTGGCAAGTTCGGCCCCGGATCGATGCGACCTCACGATCCCGTGCGGGTCGAGTACGAACCTCTTCGCTGCACCCTTGTCGAAGTCATGGTACCCGCGCGGCGCGTCCTCCAATGGCATGTCACCAGCCGCGCCGGGCACGTTGATTTGGCGACGCTCCGGTTGGTTAAACCTGGACTGCAAGTTCCATGCGGCTGCTCGGTGTACTCGTAACTACTTTGGACCACGTCCCTTACGGGCGCTAGCACACCTACAGCTGGGCGCGTCTATAGCGGACGCCCCTCTAGTCACCACCCGTAGCGTTCTCAGCTGAAAACCCACTTGGACTCGGACGTGATGATCTGCCCCGTTTGACGGATTCTGAACGTTACGGTAAACAGCGGCATGAGGTGCAACATGAAGGCTGAAAGAAAAGCCGCCGTTTCGTGGAAGAAGGACGAAACGAAGACAAATATCGTTGCGAGCGTCGAGTTCGCGATCCGCGCCTCGTTGCGCGAAGAAGACGTTGACGCCGACTTTGTCCATTCCATTTCGGGCAGTCTTCGTCAAGTCTGAGGACCTTCGAGACGAGTAAGACGCTGGTTACATAAAGGCGTCCTTAGTGCAATTCGGTGAAGCCATGGACCGTGGCATGAGCAGCGAGAGGCTAGGAGACGGCATCGAGGGAAGTATGGCGGAATATTGGGAACTCCTGTTCGATTTGGAAACCGGTTACTGGAGAGAAGAAATACAAGATAAATACGAGGCTTCCGCGTGCGACCTTCTAATCATCGACTGCATGGAGATTCCCCCGAAATGGCGGGGAATGGGAGTCGGCGCAGCCCTATTTCTGGCCCAACGGCAAAATGCCAATCCGGGATGATTGGAAGCTCCTGGCTGAAACCGGCTTCGAGCATTTCCGGCTCAAGGTGGGAGGCCTTGTCGAAAAGCCCGTCGAGCTTTCTCTTGCTGACCTGCAGAAGTTGGGTGAGACCGAACACATCACCATGCATCATTGCATCCAGGGATGGAGCGGAATCGCCAAGTGGGGCGGCATTCCCATGAAGGCGCTCATCGATTTGGTGCAGCCTAAACCGGAAGCCAGGGTTGTCGCCTTTTTTTCCTTCGGAGAAGCGCTCTACGGTGGCCCCTATTACGACACACAAAGCCTGGAGAATGTGCTCAAGCCGCAATGTCTCCTCGCATCGCGAATGAACGGACTACCGCTTCAGCAGGGATATGGAGCGCCCCTGCGACTGCGAGTCGAGAACCAACTTGGCTACAAGATGGTCAAATGGATCGAGCGTATTGAGTTTATCGAGTCGGAGAAAACGCTTGGCAAAGGAGAGGGCGGCAAAAACGAGGACGACGAATATTTCGACCTGCTGCCCAACATCTGATGCGGAGGCCCAGTTCGCCCGCCCAGCAGCATGCAGGCGCTGATCACGTTGTCTCATTGCTGCAAAGCGGAAGACTGAACTGGTTTCTCCAGCACTTCCCACCACGACTGGTGCAGTCAGTCTATGTATTCGTAAATGGCTTCATCAATTGGAGTTGTTTGGGTTCTTTGGTAGCAATTTGCGCTCCGAATATTGCGGTTCTGCCGGTTCCTCAGGCTGCTAAGCCCTTAGAGTTAATGGCTGGCTGCTGCATGTAGGAAGCGTCCCGGCATTGGTTTCGTGCTTACGGCTTCGCGGTCTGCTCGATCTTGGATACGAGTGCCTGTATTTCTGAAAGTGCGGCGGCGTCTCCCTTTGCTAGATCCGCTGTGATCTGATCGCGGGTTGCCAAAGTGTCATGAAGCAAGTTGCGAAGTGCGGGATCTTCCGTGCTGCTCTGAATTCGCTGCGCCTGATCGAAGAACTCTTTCGAGTCCTCCCCTGCTTTTCCGTAGTTCTTTTGCACGGCCTGTAGAAACATTGCTGTCGCTGTGTCGCGAAGTTGCGACAATTGTTCTCCGGCCTGACAGGAGCCCAATTCTTTTGTCGAGGCAGACAATTCATGCTGTGCCTGCTGCAGTCTGGCATATTGCAGGATGAATCCAGCAAGAAATCCAACAATCAACAACACAAACCAAAGAACGAGTTTACGTTGCATCGATCTTCCCTCCGCGCACTTCGATCTCAGCCAGGTCACTCTGTGCGATTAGCTTTATCCCGGGCTGCTTCCTACGTTTTGCTTTTCGCTTTCGGCTTATGTGAGTGCTCTTCATTATTGCCGGATCGCTTCAAATGCTCAGGAATTCCGGTGATAAGGCCCTGATAGTCCGTGAGGCGGTCACCCATGATGACCACACCCTTGGAGGTGATTTCATATTCGCGGATATCTTTGCTATGGTTGCCACCGCGCATTTTGATAACGACCATGATCTTGCGAAGCTGGCCGTCGATGCATACGTAGCGAAGCCGGATAATGTCATCGGTGAGAAAGGAAATCGAATAAGTACTGAACGGGAATTCCGTGAAAGACTCGTTCATCTCAACCGTGCTTAGAATCGTCACTCCGACGCCCGTCAAGGCGGTGATCATCCGGTAGAGCGATTCGCGAAAGTCCGCGCGGAAGCCGGGTGCCAGCGCCATCTCAAAGCCGGCCAGCGAATCAATGACCAGCCGTTTGGCGCCAATCTTCTGGACCGCTTCGAGAATCTCGTGCATGGTTTCATCCACAGAGAGGTCCAGCGGACGGAGGTAGAGGATTTCGAGTTTCTTCTCTTTTCGCGGCGTCTTCAAATCCAGACCAAAACTGCTGGCCCGCTCCGCATATTCTTGCGGTCGTTCTTCAAAGACCACCACAATCCCCGGATCCCCCTGGCGTATGCCCTCCGCAATGAATTGGGTCGCCAAGACCGACTTTCCCGTCCCCGAAGCCCCTGCCACCAGGACACTGTCGCCTTCGGGAATTCCCCCGCCGAGCATCTTGTCTAATTCCGGAATACCTAGGGAAAGGCGCCGTGGACTGGGTATCTTCCTTGCCAGTCCAGTCAGCCCAAGAGTGCGCGAAAAAGCTTGCAGTCCAGCATGGGTAATGCGGAAGGTGTGCAGTCCGGGCACCGACGCCTGCCCGCGCTGTTTCACGATCTGGAGCTTGCGCACAATGGAATTTCGCTCCGCAGCCTGGTAAAGCCAAAAGAGGCCATCGGAGACCGTAAAAACAGGATTGTCCCGAATTTCACCCTCGACATATTCGCCGACCAGAAAAGTCGTGGCTTGCCAGCTCGTCAGGAGCAGGGCTAACCGCTGAATGAACGATTGCAGCTCCACTTCCGTTGTACCGCCCTGCGCCTTCCGCACCACGGTGCGAAAGGAGTCCACCACCACGACGCCGGGGCTTGCCTTCTCAACCTCTTTCGTAATCTCCTCTAAGACTGCGTCCAGATCCTTCTCCAACACAACCTGGCTCAAGTTGATAAAGCGGACCGCGGTGTTTAACTTGGCCTGGTCGAAGAACGTGTACTGTTGCTGGTATCGCAGCATTTTGATCGCGGGTTCGCCGAGGATAGTGAAATACAGCGCGGGACGCTCTGGCGTCGCGTTGGCGAATACGATTTGGTGGGCCAGCGTGGTCTTGCCGCTTCCCGGAGCGCCCGCGAGGATATTAAAAGAAAATTCCGGGAGACCGCCGCCCAGGATTTCATCGAGGCCAGGGACCCCGGTCGGCAATTTTTTTATTATCACTCTGTCTTGTGCGCTCAAGCTTTCCACTCCTTCTCGGAAACGCGGCCGTCGAAGGCGGCCTCCGGCCACACATCCTGAACCAGCCGCAACGTTAAGCCCTCCCCAATGAAAGTGAGTAGCAGCCCGATTAACTGGGCAATGAGAATGGCTGCTCCATCCCTGGCCTGTTCCTTTCCAGTTTGTGACACAAGCTCATCTAGACCTTTTAAGGAGCCGTCCGCCGCGACCTGAACCGCGCTAAGACTGGGCGCTTCTACCCTGGCCAGGGTCAGAGCGCGAGAAAGGAGCGAGCGAAAACCGGCAACTCCCGCGAGCGTAATTAGGGGCCGGCGCAACCTCTCACAGACGCGAAAAGCCGCAGACTCCGCTGGCTCGGAGTTCTCGCCCGTAACGGCTTCGAAAGTAAGAAGGCGTTGGGCCAAATGTCGCGACTCTGGAAGACTCACGATTTCCTTTTTCGTGCAGGGCGCGAACGCTGTACTCAGTTCGGCTTGGGGCTCTTAACTGCTGCCACCACCGCCAATACCGTCGCCGTGTTTAGGACGTTTCCCGATATAGTCATCAGCGCTTCTGTTACGGGCGGATATTGCTCCGCTAGTCCCTGGAGACGCGCACTGACGGCTTGTAGATCATCCACTTCGTTGAGAATCGCTTCAAAGCCGATAGGTATGCCGCTCCTCGAGTGGAACCTAAATTCTGGGAGAACTTCAGATGTCACCAGCTGCAACGTCATAGCTTCGCCAACAACTCGGACCAGCAGCCCGAGTAGATGGGTAATGAGAATGACTCCTGCCTCGCTAGCCTGGTCTGTGTCAGTTTGGGGCTGGAGCTCATCTAGACCCTGTAAGGAGCCATCCGCCGCGACCTGCACCGCGCTAAGACTGGGAGCTTCCGCCCTGGCGAGCGTCAGAGCACGAGAAAGGAGCGAGCGAAAACCGGCAACTCCCGCGAGTGCACATAGAGGTTGGCGCAAAGTGTCGCAGATGCGAAAGGCCGCGAATTCCGTCGGCTCAGAAGTTTTGCCCGCAGCGTTTTGGTGAGCAAGAAGGCGCAGGGCCAAATCTCGCGGCTGTGGGGGAAGCATCATTTCCTTTCCGTCGCCGAGCAAAATCGGGTGACACCCAGACGTGAAGACTTCAGGTTAATGTTACCCGCTTCGGGACTGCTCGGATAGAGGCCTATACCTGCTTCATCGCGCGGTACGTACGCCTTCGCTGTATAGCCAGTCGGGATGATACGGCGCGCTAGTCGTGGAGAACGATGTTGAGAAGTGAACTGTGAACCTGTAGCCCGCCTTCTGCACCCCCGGCGTAGTCAATGAAGCCTAACTTCCTGAACCGGTTCATGAAAAAGCTAACTCGCGAGCGAGTTGTGCCCACCATCTCTGCTAGCGTCTCCTGACTGATCTTGGGGATCACGGATTCAGGCTTTCCTTCCTTGCCGAAATGAGCGAGCATGAGAAGGACACGAGCTAACCTTTTCTCGCTGGAGTTGAAAAGCTGGTCAACCAGATCCTCTTCGTATCGAATGTTCCGCGTCAACAAATATGCGACGAACAGATCGGAAAGGGTGTGTTCCTGGTGAAGCGTCTCCATCATGGCCCTTTTCTCAATTCTCAGAACAGCGCAATCTGTCATTGCGGTTGCAGCGCCCATGCGGAGAGGTTGACCTGCAAGCGAACCTTCGCCGAAGAAACTCCCATCACCCAATAAGCCAATCGTGGCTTCCTTGCCGGTTTTGGAAACAACGGTGAGTCTCACCTTGCCGGTCTGCAGATAAAACACTGCGTCCGCGGGATCCCCTTGCGCGAAGATGGTTTGCTTTTTCGGAAAGAGCAAGGCCTTCCTGCCCTCGCCGATGGTGGCAAGGAATGCCTGAGGGTCGAACTCCCGGTTCCTCTTGGAATCTAGACGTGGACGCGAAGAATTCCGCGTTCTTTGGGATTTACGATCACTCGGCGTTTGGCGGGCCTTTTTCGTTGCACCCCTAACGATGTGTGGCGGAGACATGGATCCTCCTCTCACTCCACATCAATGGACAGATCACTACTTTCCACCATTATAGCCGCTCTCGCAGAGCGGCATGAATGGCGCTGTTCAAAATTCCGTCGGGCTGGGTTTCGCCGGCCGTCAGAATCCGACCCCAGTTCTCGGCTGAACGGAATTTTCAGAATTCAATTTCTCATCCTCGAGTGACTCGCATCTTTCACTCTCGGGCCACGGTGAATTGGACAGTCAGACAATTCCCGTCGCACGGGCAGGCCGAACTCCGCCGGATCAGAGCCGCGTTACGGTAGAGTCAGCGGACCCTCGGCGAACGCGCGTTGGCGGCCACTTGCCCAAGGCCTGTTGCGGCTGCGGCTCCTTCGTTCAAATTGCTACGTGAGAGGCTTTGTTCCACGCGATTTACGCCGCGGCGTTCATGCCATTGATTTCGCTACGCGCGAGTGTGGATGGGCGCAAGCTTCGAAGGTCCGTCGAAAATGTTCTGCGAGGTGATGTTTAGGGCACCAATCGTGAATCCCGAAGCGAGCACGGGGAAGTTGCGCGCCTCCTGGAAGCGGTTGCTGCTGACCTGCATGGAGCCGGCAATCAGAAAAGCGTCAAGAAACGCCGTGCCGGTGGCGCCGTCGAGCCAGCACTGGTTCTCGCCGAAGATGAGGTCGTCCAGCGCAGCCATCATCACCGACGCGAAACAACGGCGCCCACTTAACTGCGTCTCCAGCTGGCAAATATTGTTGGTAAACAGCACGATTCCATCGGACGCCGAGGCGAAGCCTACGCCCGCACCACGATCTCACTTCGGTAATGCTTTTTGATTACAAGCTAATGCAGCGCAATGGCTGCTCGAAACTAAAACGGCCTGACTTCTGCAATTCGACGTCTGACTGACGCGAACTGGCTGACTTTCGAAGAAGAAGCCGCTGCTTGGCGTCAACATCCCTCTACACAGCACGACAGGGCTCAGTCGAACGTAACTACCGAGATCAAGAATGTATAGCTGTGTTCTGCAAGAATCTTCATACAATCGATTTCACAGCGTGAGCGTTGGCTGTCACCGTCATGAGTCAAGGAGAAGTTATGCTAAACATATTTGCAAAATATACCTTTATTCTACTCACCCTAGGAATGCTAGCCTCGGCGGAAACTGTACCAGCCGGAACTCACATCACCGTGCGTACTGACTCTCAAATCAATTCCGCCACAGCGCATGTCGGACAATCATTTCACGCCAATTTGACCAGAGATCTCGTTGTCCATAGCAAGACCATCGCCAAGTCCGGTGCACCAGCTAAAGGTAAAGTTACCTATGTGAAGTCAAGTGGACGGCTGCACGCCCCTGGGCAGGTCACGATCCGACTCACCTCGATTCAATTGGCGAACGGCAAAACTCTGCCGGTCTCAACCAGCGGCTTTCATACGAAAGGCAAAAGCCACACAAAGGGCAATGTAACCAAAATAGGTGGCGGAGCCGCAGCGGGCGCGCTCATTGGCGGTTTAGCTGGCGGTGGCAAGGGCGCCCTGATCGGCACGGCCGTGGGCGCGGGAGCCGGGACCGGAGTGGCAGCGGCAACCGGCAAGGAAGAAGCAGTGATCCACGCAGAAAGCGTAATAACCTTCGCAACTATCGTAAACGCTACACCGAGGTAAGGAAGCGACTTTGTCTCTTTGATGGTCGGCCCGTAGGAGCGGCATCGCAGCGACCCAGCGCGCCGAATGGACTGCGCTGGATCGCCATTGCTTGCATAACCCGGCAACCCATGCAGCAGCAGAACCGTACCGTGCGAACCTGCACCGGCGGCCAGATAGAGTGTCCCATCCATGTCCACGCCGTGGCTCAAAATCGTGACCACGACGAGTGTTGGCGGATATGTCTTGTCTGATGGTGGGTCGGAAGGGACAACGGTCGGTATGTGTTGCGCCTGCAACACTGCCCCGCTCATAGCTGCCAGCCCGAGCAATATTATGAACAAAAGCCTGATCAGCATTCTTACATTGTTTGCCTTGACATCTCTAGCCATCGGACTATGGTGGAAATAGAAGACCTCTACCTACCAAACAGCAGGTAAGCCCTCGACAATTTCTCGATCTGGAGTTTACTCATGATCGCGGCATTACCCCCATGCCTGAATCGTAATTGGCGAACTCTGTACAGAGCCGCCATTCTAGAAACCAACAAACGGGTTTTACCGCAGCGAGTCTCGGAAGCTGAAGAAGCCGTCAAAGCGCGTGGGCGAGCGATTTTTTACGGCAACGGAACCTCCGAGGAAGAGGAAGCCCTTGACGATGCCCTTTACGCATTGAGTGCCTTCAAAATGGCTTGGCAGCACAGCGAAGCTGCGTGATCCGGCACCGCAGACAAGGAAACTATGCGGGAGTATCGATTACTTCGTTCCGAGCAGCCTCTGCCGACCCACTCCTGATGACGGTAAGTCCTGCCGGGGTGCTTGCCGAGGAAGCTGAGCGGTGGAGTTCTACCGGGATGTACTTGGAATGAGGCTTTTGTACGGCGGTCCCGGCGCCGCATTCTCTTCTCTCCAGATGGATGACACGGAATTCCCAATCCTCAACCTCGAAACGGGTCGTCCCGAAAAAACTGGGTGCGAACTGATTTTCCATGTTGCGGATGTAGATTCGTCCTGGCATCATTGCGTGAAGCGCATGCTACAATGAAAAACAGTCCGTCCGTAGAATCGCCCTGAGCGAAAATAGTCTCCTTCTTTTCGAAAGATAGCATTACCCTGCCGTCCCCAATCGTAGAAAGAAAGGCAAGCGGATTGAAATCTGCTCGTGTCTTCATGGTAGTGGCTTGTCTCATCGAGATTAGCCGTGCGTTCTCTCGCTGCTTACAATCATGCCGGAAACAGGGCAAATTGGATGGTCAGTAATGCTCACAATCGCTTTTACTCCGGAGTAGCAAGGTCAAGCTACGCCAGTCGAGTTCCTTCAGGGTAATGACGCTGCGCATAATTTCGGATAATGAGCAATTCTGAACAGCCGAGCGGGTTGTTGAAGCAGATTCTTTATAACGAAAGACTCTTTCCTGGTTCTTCAAAGGCAATGGACACGGCTTAGCAACAAACGGATCAGGTATTCCGTTGATGCGCACTGTTTCAACAGGTCCAATGTTTCGTGAGCCGACCTTGTTTGATTGGGAAATTCTCGTGAAGGAGGTAAAACCGCAAAATGCCGAATAATGAAACGAACAATTGGGATCAAACGGTCTTGCCGGAATCAAACATTCAGAAAATGCCTGAGCGGAATGTTGTGCTGGAAAAGGCGACGCCTGCGCATATAGGTGCACTGGTTGCCGGGGAAAAGGTTCCCCGATTTCGGTACCGCGTTCTTATCGTGGAGGACGAACCGACGATACGAGAACTCGCAGGGCAACTTTTGGAAGGTGAGGGCTATGAGGTTCTGACAGCTGCGGACGGAGTAGATGGCCTGCACGCCCTGAGCAAGTCCTTGCCTGATCTAATCATTTCCGATTTGAATATGCCCAGGATGTCGGGTTGGGAATTTCTCGCGGTTGTACGAGAGCGCTTCCCCCACATCGCCACAATCGCAATGAGTGGAGGCCACAGCACCGGCGAACTCCCCCTGGGAGTCTTAGCGGACGGATTTCTACAAAAAGGACACTACACAATCGAGCAGCTTTCCCAGCAAGTCGCCATGCTTGTGGCTGATTCTCCTCTGCGCTCAGAGAGAAAGAAGGCGGAGATTGCCCGCCTCTTCGTGCGGAGAGATAAGGGGGGATATCTCACGATTTCCTGCCCCAAATGCCTGCGTCCGAACAAACTGGAAGCGACGAGTTTGAACGGCGGACTACACCAGGCAATTTGCCACTCATGTGGAATGGCGGTGCAATTTGAAATCAATCACGAGGTTGTGCCAGTGCTAGAAGGCAACAACGCCTGAGTAATCCGTTTACTACTGCGGCAACTGATTAGTACTCTCCGGTCCTCCACACCTCAAAGCGCGCCACGATTACGACGCCCCTTCTGTATGGGTGGTAGTCCTATGGGAGTTGTTGCCGCTGTGAAACGTAGGTTCATTGCGCTAAATATCTAAGAAAACAATTCCACGTCCAGCAGGCCTGAACGGCGCTAAGATTGCGAAAGCAGCGTGAAACGAGAGTCTGAGGTCATGTTGGGTCGACACAAAAAAGCAGCGTGGCTCACGATCAAACGATCTCTCATAATGATCTACAACGATGTTTACGACGAGCACATCTTCGTGTTCGCCGCCGGCCTCTCGTACTATTTCGTGCTCTCATTATTTCCGCTGCTAGTTTCAATGGCATCGCTGCTCGGGTATGTGGCCCGATAGATCGAGAAAGAATGCAATCCATTTTTGAACCACTCGTGCGCTTCACAGAGGAAGAAGCGATTGGTCACGCAAACGAGAATAGTCTTGGTATCGGCCTTTACATCACGCGCGAAATCGTCCAAGCCCACCACGGTATCATCCACTTGGTTTCGTCAAACGGCGAGGGCACGACTTTCACAGTCCGATTGCCGCGCACTTCGGCAGATGAACTGGGCTCTAGCGAACCGAGTCTTGCTGCCGCTACACTGTAGCGTTCATGAGTCGAGCCAGTCGAAAGGGATCTGGTTGTTAAAAAGAGAACGCGCTGCGATCGAACCATAGTTCAACAATGGAACTGACACCTAAACAATGCATTTCTGGAAACCTGAGGTCTCAGCGCGATGGTTAGAGAAGAACAACCCGCTGAAAGAGCGCAGTCTTAGGTCGTCAAGTGGCTTGGCTCCACGCCTGTCGTTGCAGTCTGTACACTCTGCAGCCGTGAATTCAAAGTCCCGATGAGCACCCTCAGCCGGACGCTCGATGCCCAAGCCTACATCCAACAGCAATTCGGCAGACACAGGTGCCAGCCTGAGGACGCCAGCTAGAGTCGTGACGCTAAGAACCGTTCCGCGATGCCCGTCATGCAGGGAGTGACGAGAAACAGAGCGGATGACTCGTTAACGTGAGCTCTTTTGCTCGGACTTGGACATCACCAGGATGATAATGTTCGCACCAGAATTGTTTTGCGCATAAGCCACCCTGACGATGCTTTTTCAGTTTCGAGACACGTATCCTTTTCGCCCTACTAGTCGGGGCAGCCGTTCCCTGCAAAACCAGACAGACCGTAATCGGAGGTTCGATGGCCACACTGGTGGCACGCCCCAACAATCCCACGAAGGTATCAACCGGCGTGCCCGGCCGCCGTTACGATCACTTCTTTTTTTCAACCATGGCCGTGGTTATGCTGGCTACCGTTTTCGTAGGGTTCGCGCACACCTATTATCTAGCGGGGGTCTTCCATGCACCGCTTCCTAGCCTGATCATTCATGTACACGGGGCAGCATTTTCTTGCTGGATTCTCTTGCTCGTCGCGCAAACTTCCTTCGTCTCCGCTGGCCGCGTCGACATCCACCGCAAACTCGGCATTGCAGGCGCCCTCCTGGCCGGTCTTATGGTAACCCTCGGCGTTTTGGCGGCGACCGATTCCCTCAGCCGGGGAACCGGGCCGACGGGGCTTGATGCACAATTGTTCTACGTCATCCCCATGACGGACATGCTGGTATTCGCGACCCTCGTTTTCTGTGCCTTCCGCTTTCGCTCAAATCCTCCTGCGCACAAACGCCTCATTTTTGTCGCCACGACTGGGCTATTGATCGCGGCCATCGCGCGTTGGCCATTCATCCTGGTCCACAGGAAGCCGATGATGGCAGCGCTGGCGTCCTACGTCTTTCTGGTGATTCTAGTTGCGTACGATTTCTGGTCGACGCGCAAAGTTCATCGCGCAACGTTGTGGGCGGGCACCTTCCTCATCTTCGTGCAGCAAGTAAGGATACCCATCGGTAAAACTGCAGCGTGGCACGCCTTTGCCGGGTGGGCGCAATCCCTGAGTCGTTAGTCGGAAACTGCGCTGACCTGCGGGATGCATATGGGACGTTGTCACGCCATTTTCAGACCAAAGCAACAACGGATCTTGGCGCTCTGGCACACGAACAAGCTGCACAAATGATCAGCCACAAGAGACGTGAAGGTACTTCTATGGGTGTCCGAACGGTTCTTTTAATGCCAATACTTTTCGTTGCGGCACTGGTGGTGGCGCAGTCAGGTCGGCAACGAACTGTCGCGAAGTGACTTGCCTGTTCTAGGAGCTTGTTGAAAAAGTCACTGCCGGTGGCGCAGAGGAGTGTGATAAGAAGCAGGGATGCGAGGAGACGATCAGCAGCTGCAAACCGGGATGTTCAGCTACGTGGCGTTGGAAGATCGGATTCCAGCGGATCATCCGCTGCGTGGGGTGAGGAAACTGGTGGATGCGGTCCTGGCCAGAATGACGAAGGACTTCGATGGGCTGTACTCGGAGGTGGGGCGGCCATCGATAGCGCCAGAGCGGTTGCTGCGGGCATTGCTGCTGCAAGTGTTCTATTCGGTGCGCAGTGAGCGGCTGTTAATGGAGCAGCTGAACTACAACTTGCTGTTTCGCTGGTTCGTGGGATTAGAGATCGACGAGGAAGTGTGGAACCACGCCGTGTTCAGCAAGAACCGCGATCGGTTGTTGAATCAAGATTTGGCGCAGAAGTTTTTCGCTCATGTGAAACAGCAGGCGGCGGGGCTGATGTCGGACGAGCACTTCACGGTGGATGGCACGCTGATCGAGGCTTGGGCGGGACAGAAAAGCTTTCGTCGTAAAGACGAGGACGGCGGTCCCAAGGACGGAGGAAATTTTCACGGCGAGCCGCGCCGCAACCAGACGCACGCTTCGCGCACTGATCCCGAAGCGCGGCTCTATAAGAAGTCGGCAGGCCAGGAAGCCAAGCTGAGCTATCTGGGACATACCTTGGTGGAGAACCGGAATGGGTTGATCGCGGCGGCGATGACCACGCAGGCCGATGGTCGGGCAGAGCGCGATGCGGCTCTGTTAATGTTGCACGAGTTGAGTAGGGGACGAAGGAGTCGGATCACGACGGGAGCTGACAAAGCCTATGATACGCGCGACTTCGTTAACACAGTGCGCGAGTTGGGTGTGACCCCGCACGTGGCCCGTCGGCAGCACGGTGCGATCGACAAACGAACGAGCCGGCATCCGGGGTACTCGGTCAGCCTCAGCAAGCGCTGGTTGGTGGAGAAGCCGTTCGGCTGGCGGAAGCAGATCGGACCCTTAAGGAAGGTGAAACTGCGCGGTCTGGCGAAGGTGGAGTGGTTGTTCGTGTTCAGTTGCGCGGCTTTCAACCTGATTCGTATCCCGAAACTGCGGGCGCAGAGCGCATGAAGCCACCGACCGAACCCTCTGCTCCGCGGCCATCGGGAGCAGATCGGAAGCTCGAATCACGAAACTCAGTCTGACCGCGCGGTTCGCAGAACGATCCGCACATAGCGTGAAGGGTATTTCAACAAGCTCCTAGAATCAGTGATAAGGAGTGGACAGCAGAACACGTTCAAGACCAGTTCCGTCCTTCCAGATTGCTACACGTACTCTGTCGAGCGTGGAAGGGGCAGCAAGTGCAGATTCTGAGCCAGGGCTCCTACGCTTATGTTCCGGTCAACCACCGGCACCACGAAACCTGCCTCGATGGTTGCACGTACTACTTATCCGGGAGGGTAAAGCTGACGAGCACTACCTCGATGAAGCCGGCAGAGAAATTCCGCCCCAGAAGGCGCTCGCAGCAGTTGGGGAGCGCCCGGCTGCGGCCGTACCCACCCGACAATGACCTGCCACGCACGCGGTAGCCCGTGGGCTCCATCCTCATAGACTGGCAGCTCGCTTGTTGATCTCAGAATTTTCACGAATAAGCCGTTGCCCCGCGAGACAGGGATTGACAACATCTAACCGCGTTAACGGTCAAAATTGATCAGTTTGCTACTTCCGCTTGTCGCATCATGCAGGATGGCCTAGAAGCCTACTCTCGACCGGGGGCGCCAGCTGTGCGTTGCCCATGTGTGCCGCTTCCCTGAAGTGCGAACTCAGCGCGGGCAGCCTCGTACACAGCCGCATTGTGACCGACGCCCGATGACAGCAGATTGAGTGAAGGAAATTCGGGCAGCAATTGAGGTAGGAGAAGGGGTTGTGAACTTGAGACGTCGGATGATCTGTTACCCGTTGTCGATGCTGAAACGCCACAGTTCAGGTCGTGAGAATTGCAACCCTGGCGAACGATGCCGGGGAGAGGACATGCGCAGGAGGCTTCAAGACTTGCGGTGAGAACGGACACCGGAACGGGCCAAGCCAGTCCATCAATGATACGGAGATTTCGAGACCACTTTCCGGTAAGTGCCTTTCCATTCCGCGCGAGTTTTGTTCTATAGGACGACACTCGACGTCGCAGCGCGAACATTCGTGCTCTAAAAACTGCCACGCTACTTCAACATTAGATCAGATCTGACCAACGAAAACCGACCCAAGAGAGGAATTAAATGATGTTGCTCACAACAAAGATTATACCGGCGGTGATGTGTCTCGCGCTAAGTGCAGCAACGGCCCTGCATGCGCAGGAGAGGATGCGGACGGGCATGTGGGAGAGCACGGTGACTGCTCCATCTGGGCAGTCCGCTACGCACAGCAACTGCTTCAAACCAGAGGATGCGGCGAAGTCGAATGGGCCTGCGGCGGCAGCCCGTGCGGAGACGGAAAAGGCGATGTCGAAGAGCGGGTGTACGCTCAACGACTTCAATCTGGACAGTAACACCATGACCCTGACCATGGTCTGCGCAGGGACCGCCACCCACCAGGAGACGAAGTTCCACGGAGGTGACAGCTTCGAGACAACTATGACCAACACAGTGGATGGCGTCACCAAAGTCTCGCACATCAAAAGCCGAAGGACCGGCGATTGTAAAGAAGGGGCAGAGTAGCAGTAACACCTGTCAGCCAAGGATTTTTAGTCAGAAAGGAATACTCATGTATCGAACCGAACTTCGTTCTCTCTTGGGCGTTAGCGTACTTGCTTTCGCGGCCATCGGCGTAACGGCGCAAACAGCCCCGAAGATAAAGCCAGGATTATGGCAAGTACACATGGAACAAGAGCGAAACGGGCAGAAAGTGCCGAATGCATCCCAGAGGATGAAAGATCACATGAAGGACATGCCTCCCGAGCAGCGCAAACAGTTCGAGGAAATGATGAAACAGCGAGGGGTTGACCCAAACGCAACAGACACGGTCAAGCTCTGCTACAGCCAAAAGATGGTAGATCGCGGAGCGTGGACCGATCAAGGTGGCTGCAAGACCGATTTTACAAATCGCAGCACCACTTCCTGGAAGTGGCATTCGGTCTGTTCGGAACTCGGTTACGAAGGCGACGGCGAAGCAACTTTTTCGGATACCGATAACTTCACGGTTAAATCTTCGGGCGTTTCGACTGCCGGGGGCATGGCCGTCAAAACTAATTCCACAAAAACCGGAAAATGGCTGAGCGCCGATTGCGGCGGTGTGAAGCCGATGGACGCCAGCACCATGGATGCTCAGTAGTCATCGGACCACGAGCACCCCTTGAATCATCACAATGGAAGGTTTTCCAAGACAAGGTCGGTATGAAGGGAACAACAATGATGTTGACTCGACATCTCAGAGTAATCACAGCACTGTGCGTTGTATTTTCAAGTGCCGTTCTCGCCAGGGCCCAGGACCTGCCCAATTCGAAAGATCCGCCGGGAATGAAGCGTTATGAAGGAAGCGAGTTGATCGGCTATCGTGCCCCCATGTTTGATGAGTATCTATTGCCGCTCGGCCCGCCTACGAACTTCAGTCCCCCAGTCTATGAAAAGAGCAAGCCGGTGGAGGGACAGGTGGGCTACTACACGTATCTCGCCCCAGCCGGGCGCTCGCCGGCAGAACTATTTCGCAACTACAAGCAGGAGTTTCAGCGCCTCGGCATCGAGATTCAGTATGAGAAAAATGCCGGGCAACCTGGCGATTTTGGCAGCACCTTTGACAAGATCGACACGGACTGCGATCTCGCGCAAATCCTTACTTATGACGGTGCGGATGAACGTCTGATGGTGGGTCAGAGTCGGGATGCCAAGCCCAGCTATTACATGGTTTTCGTGACTGCATACAATGATGGCGTTATTCCGGATCGCCTTCAGGGCAGGGTTACAAAAGGCCGGGCTCTCGCACAACTCGTGGTCGTCTCTCCCGACGTGCTGGAAAAGAAGATGGCATTTCTGAACGCGGATGACATGAAGCGCTCTCTTCACGATTCAGGCGAGGTAGCGGTCTACGGCCTCTACTTCGACACAGACAAGGATGCGATTAAATCTGAATCGCAGTCGGCCTGGCTGAAATCGCGAAACTCTTGAAGAGCGAGCCTACTCTGCGTTTGCACATTGTGGGGCACACGGATAACCAGGGGAAGCCAGACTACAACCTTGACTTGAGTCATCGACGTGCAAGCAGCGTCGTAGCGGAACTCGGCAGTAAGTACGGGATCGCGGCCAATCGACTGGATGCCTTCGGATGTGGCATGTATTCTCCGGTCGCATCCAATGAGGCGGAAGATGGTCGAGCGAAGAACCGCCGAGTGGAACTGGTGCAGTGGTAATTGCTGCATATTCATTTGAGCAAAGTCGAGTTGCGAGAAACGGATTCGAATCGGGGACTTTAAAGTTTTGGAGGAGTCCAAAGAAGCAAACGATGTAGCATGCGGGGCGTAGTTCAGTTTGGTTAAAGGAGGCCTGCCTGTTACGCTGATCGCAGCGGCTTCAGCCTATTCTCAATCGCTTCCGTTAACATGATGAGGTGGCACTTCCTACCTTCCAGCATTTCCAGAAGCTTGGTTCCACGCGAACACTCGAATTACTACTAAGAAGATGCAGGAACTCGAAGTTTATTCCATGATTGGTCCGGAAGGTTTCGCTCGCTTGGTCGCTGCCTTCTATCGCCAGGTCCCCCAAGATGATCTCTTGGGGGCGATGTATGCAGCGCAGGATCTCTCGGGTGCTGAGCAGCGCCTCCGAGATTTCCTGATCGGTCGGTTTGGGGGGCCGCACAATTACATCGAACAAAGAGGCCATCCACGCCTGCGCGCGCGGCATTCTCCGTTCCCTATAAATCAGGCGGCCCGCGATCGATGGATGCGCTTGATGAATAGCGCTTTCGGAGAAGCTGCACTGCCGGAAGCGGCCGAGCAAGTTCTTCGGAAATTCTTCGATGAGATGTCGACGTTCATGATCAATCAGCCTGAGCCTGAAATGCGTTAGCGTTGCGCGCACAACGACATCCTGGTGCCCGTTCATGTCGCTGGGTTCCGGACGGAGCAAGGGACTGAGCAATGTTGACCAGTTTTGCCGAGGCACATCGTCGATCATCGTCTTCTCAGGTCTTCCCAGGTTTGAGAGATGGGCTGCGCCTGCGGTAGTTGTAGCTGGGTGGTCAGCACGTAATACGGCTGACATGCGCAGACTAACAATGGAAAGGCATTCATCATGGCTACGGATCTCAGCACTTGCCATCCGGGCGATGGCATCGAAGCATTGAATCGATTGCCAGGATTGGCGGAACCTCTGCTGCAAATCGACTTGGACCGGGAGTTGCAGCAACTGCGCCGAGAAGACTCCTGGCAGCGAGAGACTGGGCGAAGCTCCAAAACCCTCGCGAAATATCCGGACTTCCGAATCGTTCTGATTCTGATGAAGAGCGGCACAAGAATGCGGCAGCATAAGGCAGAGGGAAGGATCTCCATCCAGCAACTGAAGGGGCAGGTCTGTATCCACTTGGCCGACCGAAAGGTGATTGTGTCGGCCGGCCATTTGTTGGTGTTGGACTGCGGCGTATTGCACGATGTCGAAGCGCTGGAAGAGAGCGCCTTATTGTTGACCATCTCTTGGCGAAGAGAGAAGAGTGACGCAACAGAATCGTTTTCGTCCACTCAGCGGCACCTAGACGAAGAGGCTGTTTCACGAATGGATGATGAAGGTGGCACCCCTGGCGCCGCAACTGGAGCGGAATCGAAGGCCACCCTCGGCAACTAGACGTTTGTGAAGAATCTCTCCGCAAGAGCACTGCTGCAGGAGTTTGCGACTGGGCCTGTAACCGCGCACCATTTGTCCTCTACTAAGGAGGTAGCCATGGGTACCGAAGCGGTCCTAACCGCGGACCGAATGGCAAGCCAAACGGTGCGCTGTCTTACGCTGTCTGCAATCATGGGCTGAGCTCTCTTTATCTTCTTCGGGATTGTGCCAGCCGCCCACGGCCAGAGCCAAGCGGTACGCTTCTTTAAGTTTGATCGGGCAGTTCGCGGAGGCAATATTGATCTCGTTTGATCCGGCACACAGAGCCGTCCACGATCCGCCTGATCGCCGATTTCGTATCTGGGTTCGACCTTCCATCCTTATCGGAATCGGTATCGCGATCCTCTCTGTAATCGCTGCGTCTTGGATCGAAGTCGCCGTGGCCGGGCTGCCCCATGTTCCAGCCGTTCCTCAGACATATCCCGACAACTTCGCAGGCCCGCAAGGGTTTCCAGTTTGGGTTCGTTACTACTTCCTGCCGCGTTTTGTTGTAAAGTGGAACCGACCAGTGCCCGAATATCATCAACCCCGGTCCGGTCGACCAGGTTGGCGCAGGGCATCACGCGCATCCTGATCTCAGCGATGAATTCCATCTGGTAAATCTGAGATGAGAGCCGGGAAGCCCCGCGCGGAGGCTACCCTGATTCAGACCGATCGTTTCGGTACCAGTGTTGCCCAAGGCACTCCGGGTACATTCCGATTCACTCCGCACGGAACGCAGGCAGCGTGCTGAAGAACAGGCAGCCAAGACCACGATCAAGATGGTTCCCCCATTGGTGATCTTTGTTCTGCAATCGATCATCTTCGTCACGATTGGCCCGGCCGTCATCTAACTTATCCACCAGTTGGGACCAGCTACAGTATCGCGCTAGCCGTATGTTCCTCAGTTGCGCATGAACCAGGGCCTGCGCATACCTCTTCAGCAGCGTGCGGAGTCATTCGTACCACGACCAGGTGCAAGCTCATTGGCTATACTGGTCGGTCATGGATGTCGAACGCACTATTGACGAAATCGAGCAGCTAGAAGAAATCTCGAGGCGGCAGACATTAGACCGCTGACGCCAACCGACATCTCAGTGGCGAACCGAAGGCACGATGAGGCATTAGCCTACAGCCCGTGGTTCCGGCTGTGGCAGCAATCTGGAGTTTGTCGCCGAACTGAGGCTCCGGTGCTCCAGGTGCCTGAATAGCCCATGAACTGCAATCGGTGGTCATCGTGGCGACTCTACCATCCACGACCGGCTTGCAAAGGCGTTTGAAGAGCAGTTTCCCGCCATTCGATCGAACGAATCCCAACCGGATATGCTGGTGTTTTTCACAATCGTTGACCATGTGCCCGGGTGCTTACCGAACTGCAATAAATTTAAAACCGACCGCAACTGGACATGCGAGGTGGAGATTTTCGCGGTAGAGTCAGACTCCAAAACTGAGACGTTCGTCTTCAATCTGGACCGGTCTCCTCCAGGGGACGGCACGGTTCGTTATGCAGTGACCGCCCCAGGTGTTTATGGTGCTGCCGTCGCGTTTGCAGCGGAGCTAGCGATCTCTTTTATCCTGATGATCACGGTACTGCTTGTGACGAACCACGAAAGGTTGGCGCGGTACACGCCTTATTGTGGGTTCGCTCTACGCCGTGAATATCACGTTTGAAACACCCCTCTCCGGAATGAGCATGAACCCCGCGCGAACCTTTGGCCCCGCCGTTTACGGAGGTTATTGGCACACCCTCTGGATCTATTTCATTGCACCGACCGTAGGCATGCTGGCCGCCGCTGAGACATTTCTTCGAATTCGGGGCGTCGCGCCACACTGCGCTAAACTTCACCACGCCAATGAGGAACGCTGCATCTTCCATCACACACCACATCTTTGAAAGAGAAGGCTTTGCGCAAATACTTCAAGATGAATCCCTCAGCGCCTACCGCTGCCTGTGCTTTGGCCTTAGACAACTAGGGCTTGTCTCGTTAAGTTCCAGCAATCACCGCAGCATTTTCGTAAAGGAAGACCTGCTCGTCACATGAGGCTTGCAGTGTAAGAATCTTGAACCGCTGTGTTATGCCCGCAACTCGTCGTCGCTTTGGACCACATGGACGCTCGCGTCCGCCTTTGGATCGCCACTCTGCCAACGCGCCCGGCCCTCCGCCTCGGCCCCACCCCGACCGGAAGATCAGGTTGGTAGCAAATATGCCTGGAATTGCCTCAATCTGCCTATTTGGAACGCCCCGAAGTCGCTGAAACCATTGGTTTGGTTAAGCTAGCGTTCCATCAGTAGGTTGAACGCCAAAGTCATCTCTTCAGCGACGGTAACAAAACGTGGGATGTCGCAGGCAGCCGCCGGTCTCGCGGGAAGTTTCGAGCTCACCCTCCGCGTACCCAATTCTTGCTAAGGGCACCTTATGTCCCGGCGAACCACAGGATGCTTCATCAGGTCCCAGAGGGGCCTTCCAACCCTCACTGAACCGCTTCCGGTAGCCGTCCGTGTTGCGTCACTTCAGTAAATTGCAGTTGACACAGCGCTTTCATGTCTGTACCACAAATGCCTGAAATCGACTGTCGAACGCCTTGCAGCAAACTAGAGGCCAGAGTGTGACACTCGGTATTATGTCCTGGACAGGCGCATTTGCGAGAACCGTTTTCTTGACCCTTTCGTCGCTGGTTTGCGGGGTGCGCCAGAGTCACTCGGCAACTGGAAAACATGTAAGCACCGGGGCGACGGATCGTTGGGTTTGTAACACGACGACCTGCTGCCAGCACAGTCGTGGCACGCAAATCGCTCAATTAATGCAGCGAGCAACTGCAGGACGTTCTGACCGACAGTCAGCCGTCCCGATGTCAAAACGTTGAACCTCGAACATGGTCGCTAGACTGGCAAGGAACGCGAACAGCAGATCGGTAAGACCCATCGCGAAACTGACATCAAAGTAACTATCGATGTACACTCGTCTGTTCCGCTTGGGGCGTGCCATCGGAGGAGCAATTGTGGCAAAGAAGTCTATAACCCCTCACAACACCGCCCTGATTTCAGGCAGTGTCATTGAGTGGGCCAGGAATCGCCTCGGTAAAACTCACGAGCAAATTGCGGACGAGATAAGCAACAGCATTAAAGCGGAAGACATCGCTCACTGGGAAGCCGACCAGAATCTTCCCGACTTTCGAAAAGCCCAGAAGCTCGCAGTCGCGCTCCACATTCCTTTCGGATACCTGTTCCTCTCCGATCCACCAAAAAATGACATCAAGATTCCCGATCTCAGGACTATTGGCAGCCAGCCAATTGCAGAATTCAGTACCAATCTCCTAGATCAACTTCGCAACTTGCTGCTCAAGCAGGAGTGGTATCGCGATTACGCGATGTCGGAAGGTCGCAAACCTCTCGCTTTCATAGGCCGTTTCAGCCTCAACTCTTCTTACGAGAAAGTCGCCTCTGATATTGCCAATGAACTTGGTATCAATGCTGAGTTTCGAACCGCTGCTTCGAATTGGGAAGGCTTCGTAACCAACTTCATGGCGAGTGCCGAAGCATCGGGGATTCTTGTGATACGCAGTGGTGTCGTTGCGAGTTCTTCCAAGCGAAGGCTCAACGTGAAGGAGTTCAGAGGTTTTGTTCTCAGTGATCCGATAGCGCCCTTGGTCTTCATCAATGGCGCAGACTCCACTTCTGCTCAGGTCTTTACCCTCGCCCACGAGTTGGCGCACCTGTGGATCGGCAAGAGTGGAATATCGAACCCGAGTCCAAAGAAGCGTTCGACCGACGAGAACAACACGATTGAACGTTTCTGCAATCAAGTAGCGGCAGAGTTGCTTGTGCCTCACGCGGAGTTCCTTAAGAGATGGCGAAACGCTGATAAGGTTGAGAACAACGTGAGGATGCTGGTGCGCTACTTCCGCGTTAGCACTCATGTGATACTGCGCCAGGCTTTCGAGCAGGATAAGATCAGCCGACAGGAATACGAAGAGCGTATTGAAGCGGAAGAGGAACGCTTCAGGCTACAACAAGAGGAGCGCGAAGGCGGTGGCAACTTCTACCGCACGATGCGCGTGCGGAACAGTCGCATCCTCGTGTCCTCGGTTCTCGAAGCGATCCAAACGAGCAAGATCGGCCTCCGGGATGCTGCGACATTACTTGGCTGCAAAGTCCCAACTCTGAAGAACGTCGCCTCGGAACTAAGCTGATATGGCCAAACTCCCATATTGGCTTGACGCCAATATCCTTATTGAAAGCAACAACGGGGGTCTAAACTTCGAAATTGCTCCCACGTTTTGGGTTTGGCTGGAGACAAAACTTAAGGAAGGCACGCTGCGGTCTTCTTCATTGGTGTACGAAGAACTCTTGGGGAAGGACGATCTGCTAGCGAAGTGGGCCAGAGTGCGAAAAGGGCCAGCTTATTGGCCGGAACCTGATGGTGAAGTCCAAGCAGCCTATCGCGAGATCGTCGAATATGTTGATCAACAGTATGCGGATGCGAGTCCTGCGAAGGTAGGAGACTTTTTAGCAAAAGCGGATTGCTGGATCATCGCTCACGCGCTCGCGAAACGTGGGACTGTGGTGACCAGAGAATCGAAGGTGGACAAGACCTCGCAGACTCCGAAAGTTCCCAATGTTTGCGAGAAGTTCGACGTTCCCTTCATTCAAACTTTCGCGATGTTTAAGGTGCTCGGACTAAAGCTCTAGTCTCTCGGCAGAATCATGCGCCGCAATTCCACAATGCATGTCCGTAATTCCGGGGAGACGGCGGAGACAGTCGCGCATGTGTGTTCAGTTGGGTTCGAACTTTTCGGGGTAAGGCTCGCTTCCGCGTATCGAGGCTCAAAGGCTCGCACGACACTTGGCGCACTCTCGTTTTTGAAGCGATGGGAGTTTTTGCTTAGCCTTGTTGCCTCACGGCTGATGGAATGTCACTGTAATTCACCTCCTATAAACGAATTCTGGACAGCGCACCACTGGGAAGCCGCGGGGGCGATGGAGGTGCCGCTGTCGTGCCCCCCGGTTTTGAAGATCACATAGTGTGTTCTGATCCGTTATGAAAATTCTCTACTCTACCTGATTCTTCACCGCTTACCAGACTTACGTTCTGACGCGTTCTGACTGGATTCGACGCGTTTTGAGCATAGAACTATCACGTTTCTATCACGCAGCTTTGAGGTATCCAGCCAACTGGGGTGGCACACAGGTGCCTCCGACCGATTCCGACATTCGAGAACGTAACAGCGACACTGCCCCAAAGTTGCGCTACACTCTCCGACATGCGCCCGGAACGCAGGGATTTTATGAAATGTGGCGCTCTCTCAATTCTAGGTTTAGCTGGGGAGCGTGCACTCGAGGCTGTTCCCTTTGCCTCCGATATAGCGATGCCTTCTCGTCTAAGCGATCGCTCCGCAGGTAAAGAGCTCAGCGTAATCGGGTTATATGGTTCATGGGCTGCTTCGTTGAATGCGGACCGCGTGCCCTCTTTTTCGTTCCGAAACGAGCGCTTTGGCGACGTTACGGCATGGCGCGAATCTGCGCGGAAATGCGCAATGGAACGTATGGCAATCCCCGTTATCGGAAGTACTCCCAAGATCAATATCAAGAAGGAATACGTTCATGACGGAGTACGCATCGAGGAGCTCTCATGGCAGTTACCTTACGGACGACCGACCGAAGCACTCGTTCTTAGACCATTGAACGCAAGGGCTAAACTTCCCGGTGTTCTTGCATTTCACGATCATGGCGGGAATAAGTATTTTGGCAAGGCCAAGATCACCAGAACTTCCGACCAACAGCACCCGATGATTAAGGCTCATCAGAACGAGTATTACGAAGGCGTAGCCTGGGCGAATGAGATTGCCAAACGTGGTTATGTAGTCTTGGTACCTGACGCTTTTCTTTTTGGGAGCCGGAGAGTAATGCTACAGGATGTGCCCGAACATGTGCGCAACGGACTTAACGATAATGATCCTGAAGACCCCGTCAACATTGAGAAGTACAATGAATGGGCTGGTCAGCATGAGCACGTGATGGCGAAGTCATTGTTCAGCGCGGGCACTACATGGCCGGGCGTTTTCTTTGCAGAAGACCAAAAGGCTCTCGATGTGTTGTGCTCTCGGGATGACGTGGACGTAAGCCGCATCGGATGTGGCGGATTGTCAGGCGGGGGATTGCGTACAGTTTTTTTGGGTGGGCTCGATCCCAGAATCAAAGCTGCAGTGTGTGTCGGTTTCATGACAACCTGGAAAGACTTTCTTCTGAACAAATCGTTCACGCATACATGGATGGCTTATGTACCTCTCCTTCCCAACGAGCTGGATTTTCCCGAAATATTGGGATTACGCGTGCCACAGCCCGCACTCGTGCTCAATGACGAGAATGATGACCTATACACTCCGGCTGAAATGAGAGAGGCAGAACATATACTGCATGATGTCTACCAGAAAGCTGGAGCCCAACGTAATCTGAAAGTTTCTTATTATCCGGGCCCTCACAAGTTCGATAAGAAGATGCAAGCAGATGCATTTGATTGGTTCGACAAGTGGCTAAGGACATAAGCAGTCTCTACACTCCTTCGTTTCCACGCAAGTTCTAATCGGCTCGCTCGAACGCACGAACGCCGAGTCCCTAGCAAGGAGGGTGCTTCACTCTTTGCACCAATTAGGACCCTATAAGCTCGGATCTACGCCGCGGCCTTTTTGGGAGCAGTTGGAGAAGCGGCGACAGCAATTCCCCTGGGTTCCATTGGCGACCGACAGGCGACGAATGTCGGTTAGTGGGGCCCTCCGCAACTGCCAGCGCTGGCGATCGCATCGTTGGATATCCATCCTGCTCAGTGGACTTTTCCTTTGTTCGATCCCTGATAAGCTCGTGTCTCTCCAAATCAAGGTCGATGAGGACGGGCGTGCCGTGCACGAGAGCTGCTACATATTGCTGACCGTCGAACGCTGCCGCCGAGGACAGCTCATAGACTGCTCGTGAGCAAGACAGGCGAAGACGGTAATCCTCAGCTCGGAAAGCTGGCGGAGCCGGTAAGAGCGAGTATTCCGGAATCTCATAGCCGAGTTCATCCGAGTATTTATTCCGGGCTCGTGGACAAGGCAGAGAATTGTTGAATCACCTGTTATCAGCCTTTTGCCGGATCAAATGTCCGCACCGCTTGAGGTGAATCCCACAACTGACACATCATTTACGACTTCACGTCAAACAATCCCTCGGACCGGTGGAATCCTGTAGGAAAATTCTTCCGCGCGCGTCGGGATTCACAGGTATCTTTTTCGAGCTTGCTTGACTCGATCCGCGTGTCTCTTACAATCATTTGAATATCAAAATTAAAAACATGGAGAGCAAACAATGCCGGTTCAATCTCAATCGCAAGAGCAAGAAACTCTCAACGTGAAGCTCGTTCACTTTACAAAGCAGAACTCACCTGACGAGCCCGTGCAAGTTGCGTTCTCTGTCGTTGACGATCAAGGGAAAGAGGAGATCATCACAGGTGAGATCCCATACTCCTACGACCTGTTTCGCATTTTCCAGGAAAATGGTTGGCTGAACATCCGTAGAGGTGTTTCCTCGATTCGGGAGGGCAAGTCACAACGACGGGTGATGTCAGCCTAGCCAGGTCCGCTCTGAGTGATTCATGCGCTGGAGCTTGGGAGCGACACGGGTTCCAGCGCAATTCCTAAATCTTAACTAACGATTTCCGAGCAGGAAGGACAAGGTCCGCCGCAGCGATGCGAACTTCTTCGTTGCGGTCTCCTTTGTCTCTTGTGCTTGAAGCACCCCCATTTGCACCGATTGTAAAACAATCATCTAGTGAGACATCGAAACGATAGGAGAAGGCACTATGGCATCCAAGCCTACCCACGAACAAGCACAACTCCACTTGCAACTCTACGAGGAGCGACGAGAGCCGCGACTTCGGCAGGCGCGTGACTGGTTCTTCGCCAATTGCTTTGCCGATACTCTGGACGAGGCGATGCGCATTGCCCCGCCGGGAACGGAAGCGGGAACCAATCTCATGATGGTGATCAGCTACTGGGACCAGGCCTGCGCACTACTCAACTACGAACTCCTTCACGAAGATTTGTTCTTCGAGACCAGCAGCGAGTTCTTCGGTGTGTGGGATCGCATCAAGCCCACAATCAAGGAAGGTCGGGAACGGTTCTCGAACAAGCTCTTCGCCGCTCACATCGAAAGGGCAGCAACTCGGTTCGAGACCTGGGCTGAAAAGCACTCACCTGGGCTGATTTCCTCGATGCGCCAGATGAATCAACAAATGCGCTCGCAGGCGAAAAAAGCGGCCTAAGCTTATTTCCTATCGAAGAAAAGAAGAGGAGGAATTCCATGTACACCAGAGTTGTTGAGACCATCAGCAAGCAAGGCAGAGCACGCGAACTGTGCCACGCAATCGATGAGAAGGTACTTCCGATCCTCCGAAAGCAGGCCGGGTTCGTGGACGAGGTCGTAATCGTCTCGGATACGGAAGCAAACCGTGTCATCGCAATCAGTTTCTGGAAAACACGACAAGATGCGGAGCGTTACGAGCGTGAGCAATTCGACAACGCGAAGAAAGCAATACAACAGATGTTTGAGAGCGCTCCCGTTATTCGGACCTATAACGTCCACACCTCCACTGCTCACCGATTCAATGCAGAGAAAGTGGAAAAGGTCGCGTAAAGCGGAGTCAACAGAGGAGAAGGCGCGCTGCGGCGCGCTTTTTCCATGTTCGACAACTACGCAGGCGCGGCGTTGCCGCACCGATGCATCTGGACATCCAAAGCATGACCCTTCGATCGCATGAACACCGGACGCATCCACCGTTCTGCGCCGTCGGCAAGAGGTAAAGCACTCCTGAGAAAGTAGCCCGAACAACGGTTTAGTAGGAAGATTCCAGCGGAGAGCGCCGCCGACTGGGGACATATCAGCAAACAGGGCAAGTCCTTGTTACGTTTCTTGCTGGTGGAAGCTGCACAGGTCACGGTACGCAGTGATAACCGTTGCTATTTTTCTGCCAAAGCAGCGGTGGGGCGAGGTTCTTCGTCGGGTCGGGCGCTGGTTCAGGGGTCTTGAGCGTTATGGCCTTGTTTCGCCAGCTGATTTCGCCAGCTGACATCCTGCGAAGGGGCAAGTTGTTAGCTCGGAACGAGTAGTCGGCGTGTTATTTCAGTTTTACGAATAGCAGCACGAAGATCGCCCACACTCCGACGGTCATGGGAAACTGAACTAAAGATGCGTCCCGCAGCGCGCCTCCTCTTGGCAGTACATACGTTAGGACGAGCATGGCGAGAGCCGTGAATATCCCGAGAGCAAGTCTTTTCCAATTCATGTGCGTACCTCGCTCGGTGTTGTGATTTCGAAAACGGCAGCGATTGTACATCGAATTTGCAGAGCGACAAGATGTTCTGAGGGGCAATGTTCAGAGGGGCAATAGGCCTGGCAACGTCACCTTGCCCTGGAGCGAACTACTGATCGAGGTGTTTTCACTAGAAAAGCCACAAGAGAAAGGAGGGTCGCGGGCTCGACGACCCCCAGTTCAGGCCAGAAGAGCCCTGAGGTCGAACTACTTTCAGATCAGGTCATCGACGAGATCGTCGCCCGCACACAAGCCGCACACGTTTTCTCTGGCCTTAATTGCCCGAACCCACAATGGTGGCTGATGGAATGTGAGTCGTAATTCACTTCCAACAGACCGACTTCTGGCAGCGCCCCAATTGAAGCCGCAGGGGCGGTTTCGACTCGGAGGGTGTCGTGCCCCCCGGTTTTGAAGATCACATAGGGTGTTCTGACCCGTTATGAAAATTTTCTATTCTACTTGATTCGTCAACAACTTCCCAAATTTGAGTTTTGACTTGTTCTGACTGGATTCGACGCGTTTTGAGCATAGAACTATCACGTTTTCATCACGCTCAAGTGACTGTTGATCTCTTTAAAGGAAGTTACCGACGAAACCAAACCGCGTCGGGTCGAAGATGAGATGGATGTGCTGCGTCAGTAGCGTGCGAGAGCTTAAGATACTGCGGCGATCGCGCTGCAAATGTCTGGGGCGGCCCGTTCATCGGCTCGGTAAGTTCTGTGGAAGACGGTGCGAATGGCGCTCGTCGAAGGTTTTGAGTGTAATGGCGAGTGGGTGTTGAAAAAGTCACGTCGATTAGCAGGATGAGATTCAGCAGAAGCATGTTAGAAGGAGGCATCCGCCATGCTTTTGATTCTCATCGTCGGAGGCCTGCTGATCATGATGGGGCAACACGACCGCTCCGAAGCGCTGTTCTACTATTTCCGCCTGGAAGACCACATTTCTGAAAACCATCTGCTGCGGCTCATCGACAAGCACATCAGCTTTGCCTTTGTGCGGGAGAAGCTGAAAGCGAGTTACAGCGATACTGGCCGACCCTCCATTGATCCCGAGCTTCTGTTCCGCATTCTGCTGATTGGTTATCTGTACGGCATCACCAGCGAACGGAAACTGGTGGAGGAACTGCGTATGCACCTGGCGTGGCGGTGGTTCACCGGTTTGGGTTTCGATCAGGAGATCCCACATCACTCCACGTTCTCCAAGAACCGGCACGGACGGTTTCAGGAGTCGAGGCTATTTGAGGAGTTGTTTGGGCAGATCGTGCTGCAGTGTGTGGAAGCGGGATTGGTGCAGGGCCAGCACCTGTCGGTTGATGGCAGCTTCGTGGAGGCGAATGCTTCGAAGCAAAGCCGCATTCCGCGCGAGCAGTTGGCGGAAGTTGCACTGGTCAATCACACCGTACGCCAGTATCTAGTGGAACTGGAACAGCAGAACCCGGTGGAAGAACCTGTACATAAGCAAGAACAGGTGTCGACCACAGATCCAGATTCGACCTACGCCACCAAGGGCGGCACGCCGGCTCGGTTGGGATACTACAACAACTATCTGGTCGACAACCCTAGTTGCGTGATCGTGGGAGTACAAGCAACCGCAGCACGCATGAGTCAGGAGACGGTGGCCGCCCAAGACATGCTTGCCCGTTTTGCGCAATGGCAAGGACGAGAACCAGAATCGGTGGCGGCCGATACCACCTACGGGAACGGGGAGTTTCTGCAATGGTTGGCGGATCGGAACGTCACTGCCTACATGCGAACTCGCGACAGTGCTCTGAGAAAGAACAATCCCGGCTACGGCCCTGAGCGATTTACTTACCAGCCCGCGAGCAACACCTATCGTTGTCCTGCAGGAGAGCAACTGAACTACGTGGGGCTAAACGCTCGCAATCGAGCCCATGCCTACATCGGCAGCGCGAAACGCTGCGGAGCCTGCTCACAAAAAACACAATGCACGACGGGACGATACAAGTATCTCGCCATTCACATGCATGAGTCGGTACGACAACGCGCACGGGAGTTGGCGCAAACACCCGAATTCGCGCAGGCACAACGACAAAGAAAGAAGGTGGAAGCGCTGTTCGCGGAACTCAAGAACCAGATCGGGCTGCGCCGCTTGCGCCTTCGCAGACTCAAGTTTGTCCGAGAGCAGTTCTTCCTGGCAGCAGCGGCTCAAAACATCAAGCGACTAGTACGGTTCCTCAGCCAAGCGACAACACCCACTATGGAAGCCGCCTCTTAGCTGAGGTGAGAGCAAGAACTCGGCCGCCGCGACCATTACGCGCAGAAAAGATATAAGATCACGGACTTTTTCAACACCCACGCGATATTACGATAGTTGGCCTTCGAGAGCGTCTTAACCTACACTTCAAATCGTGAACGAACGAATCCGTATCGTCCAAGGCGACATTACAAAGTTGAAGGTAGATGCCATCGTGAACGCGGCCCAAACCTCGCTGGTCCGTGGCGGCGGCGTAGATGGCGCAATACATCGAGCGGCTGGGCCGGAGCTTCAGGCGGAGTGTCTCACGCTCGGCGGTTGCGAGACTGGGGACGCAAAAGCAACGAAGGCTTATCACCTCCCAGCGAGGTACGTCATTCACACAGTTGGGCCAGTCTGGCGTCCGCGACACTTGGACGGAAGCGAAGACTACAAGCTGGCATCCTGCTACCGACGATCACTGGAAGTGGCGCATAGCCTCGATGTGCGCAGCGTAGCTTTCCCAGCGATCAGCACAGGAATTTATGGGTTCCCACAGGAGCGTGCGGCGAATATTGCCATTCGGGAAGTACAAAAACATGCCCAGAGCTTGCAGGTCGTATTCGTTTGCTTTGACTCGGAGACCTACTCTTTGTACAACCGTCTGCTTCCAGCCGAGGGGAGGGGTCACAATGAGTGAAATGGCGTTCTCGCCAATCAAATTGGATCGTTTTCGTTGAACTGCTACAGTGCTTTTCTCCTGCGGCACGCCGTCCTGTTTAGCGCGATGGGTTCGTCTGGTCAAACAAGTTCTGTTCTCCAGAGCTATTTCGCAATAATCCCGGCACCTAAACATCTGCAGACGTGTTTAGGGAGATCACATGTGCTGCTAAGATCATATTCTTTGAGACGCTCGTATATGATCCCCATCCCCTCTCGGTGCATGTATTCAGTAGCCTCGTAGTCCGCCATCTTGTCGACGAACACAAGTAGATGCCAGTACTGTTTTCGTATTCTGTACTCCTCGTCGTGTTGCCTGAGCTCTTCCGGCGTGGTTCTCATCAAAGGTCACCTACCAGTATTTTGATAATGAAATGCACGACAAAGTAAACCATCGCGACGCTTACGATTATGGTCGAAAGAGCCAGTAGCATCGTCCAAATCCACCGCTAATTCTTTTGGCCCAGCGCGGTCTTGCCGAGGCCGGATGCCAAGAAGGCGTTCTTGCGACGAAGATCAGAGAGGCATACGCGGTGTGGGGCAGATGACTGGAATAAGACGGCGATTGCACTCAAAACCCCCGGCGATGGCATTGATGAGTGAAATTGTTCTACATTGCTAACCAACCAAAAGGCTCGGGAGAAAAGGAGCCGATATGTTGATTATAGGATGCGATTACCACCCGAGCTTTCAGCAAATTGCGTTTGTGGATACGGACACAGGGGAATTACAGGAACGGCGACTCGAGCACCGCGAGGAAGCAGAGAAGTTCTTCCGTGAGCTCGCGGTCCAAGGAATGAAAGTACGCGTGGGGATGGAAGCCAGCGGGCAAGCGCGCTGGTTCGAGCGACTACTGGCAGAACTGAACATCGAGTTGTGGATCGGGGACGCCACCGAGATCGCCAGGAAGCGGGAACGCAAGCAGAAGACCGATCGCCAGGATGCGCAACACATTCTGCACTTGCTGCTGAAGGATGACTTTCCGCAGATTTGGGTGCCGAGCTGGGAGAATCGCGATCTGCGGCAACTGCTGTGGCACCGGCACCGCATGGTGCAGGCGCGCACCCGAATCATGAACCAGCTGCAAGCGGTAGCCCTGAACGAAGGCGTACGCTGCAAGAAAAGATTGTGGCGGGAGAAGGGACGCGAGCAACTGGAGTCGTTCCGATTAGCTCCGTGGGCGAGCCGGCGACGGCACGATCTTCTGGAGTTGTTGGACCGACTGAACCCGACGATCGGGGCACTGAGTCAGGCGATCGAGCAGGAAGTGGAGAAGTGTCCCGAGGCCCAACGCTTGCGGACCCATCCCGGAGTGGGTCCGCTGACGGCACTGGCTTTCGTGTTGATCATCGGGAAAACGGATCGGTTTCAGTGTGGCAAGCAGATCGCGAGTTATCTGGGACTGGTGCCGTTGGAAGATTCGAGTGGGAATCGGCGCCGACTGGGACACATCACGAAACAAGGGAACTCTCTCTTACGATTCCTGCTGGTGGAAGCGGCGCAAGTAACGGCCCGCAGCCTTCCGGAATGGCGCAGCAAGTACGTCCACCTGACGATGCGGCGTGGACGAAAAATCGCCAAGGTGGCCCTGGCGCGCAAACTGGCGGTTCGCCTTTACTGGATGATGCGCAAAGAATGGGATTATGAGCAGTTGAAAAAGTTCGGTTCGCACGCGGGACAGCCCGGACATCGCGATGGTCTGAAGTAGAACATCGAGTAATTGATTGGGCGTCCCGCTCCCCTTTGCGGGGGAGTTCGAAGTAGTAATCATGATCGAAGGTGTGACCGAAGAGATGCATGGGTCGAACTGAGTTTCAGGCCTGAAACGATTAAGAGCGGGCCTTTGGTTGGTATGGCAGAACCTTCAACTAGAGCGAAATGGCGCGCTCTTCGGAGTGCACGGAGCAGTACGCTCAAAAGTGCTTGACAGGGATCCACATTGTCAGAGAGGCGATGTTACGCCAGCCTGAGCCAGCGCTAGCGCTTCCGAGGAGGGCGCTCCTTGGTACTAATCGGTTGTTCCTCTAGCGACTACCACTGGGCGGAGGGGCGACCATCACGTGGAGTGGACAGTTTAACCTTTAAAAGAGGCGGCGAGGTACGATTAGGCTGAGGTACGATTAGTCTAAGGAGCACGAAAATGCTAAGCACCAGGAACAAGAAGTCGAGTGGGGGGCCGTACGCATGGGTAGCCCTTCTCTTGGCGCTGTCGGCGTGCGGGTATGCGCAAGTTGTGACGCCGGTGGAGGGCGAAAGCTGGCTGGTGCAGCGCCATCGAACATTTGCTGTAACCAGCATGGGAAAGTCTTCCGGCGTCTACGGGCCCGCAGCCTCCATGCCCGGCCAATCGCCACCGCATCCGGCGCTGCAACTTTCTAACAAGTTCACCGGACAACGCACTCGCCTGTCCGGCGCCGACTTGTACCGCCTGAAGTGCCAAGCGTGCCACGGCGCGTCCGGCACCGGCGCCCCGCCCGAGATCAACTCTGTCATCGATCCCGTGCGGGCAACATCCGCAAGTATGTACATCGCGCGCATGAAGAAGGTCGGCATGGACGTGACCTCGCAGGATGCCGCAGCCCTTGCGAAGCAGGCCAAGAGCACGCTGCTCAAACGCCTACGCAAGGGCGGGACGGACATGCCTTCCCCCAATCCCGACCTAACCGGTGCGGAAGTCACCTCGCTATTCGCGTACCTGCGGCAGCTTGCAGGCATCCCCGGGGCAGAGAAACAGCAAGTTCCCGTGGTCGAGCCGCCATTGCGTGTCGGCGAGCATATCGTTAAATCCACATGCCATATCTGCCACGCCGCTGTCGGCCATAACCCCAGCCCTTCGGAGCTCTTGGAGGGGCAAATTCCGCCGCTCAACAGTTTCACCTCGCGGCTGGGCCTCAACGAATTCGTCACCAAGGTCACGGCCGGTGCTTCTGTCCAGGAAGGCTCACCTCCAGCATCCGTCCGCGGTCATATGCCCGTGTTTACGTACCTTACACCGGATGAGGCGGCCGACGCGTACTTGTATCTGTCGCAGTACCCACCGCATAATTAGGCGCTGGCAACTACTTTGTCAACGTGAAATCCGCTTTGGCACCGCCCGAAACTGTCACTGGTTTCGACTGGTTCTTTGCGCCTTCGTGCCAGACGGCCAAGGTATAGCTCCCGTCCGGAACGTCTTTGATCTTGTAGCTGCCACTCTCGTCGGTTTCGGCGAAATAAGGGGTAGGACTTACAATGATGTATCCCGCCATGTCCGGATGAACATTGCAGAGCACTGGGACGACACCTGGCTTGGCAAAAGTGAAAGCGCGTTTGTCACCCTTCGGCCAGGTGCCAAGATTGTGGGCTGCCTTCTTATCCGCGCCGATCGCGGTCCAGAATACGTTATGTTGCACAGTGTCGCTATTCAGGAAATCGACGGTCGTACCCTGTTGCACGATCATGATATGTGGGCTGAACATCAGTCCCTTTTGATCCATGACAGGGCGTTCCTTAGGAGCAGGGAATGTCTTACCCGCGATGGTGGCGACGTAAACCACCGAGTGCCCTTTCATTCCCGTGACTTTGCCATCGATATCGCCCGCCCACGCCGCCTCCCACAACCCTGCTACTACCAGCATCAGTAAGTATCTTTTGTATCTCATTACGCTGTTTCTCCTTTGTATGTGCAGTTGATCGATGTCCACGTCCGTGTCAGAAGAGGATTCTCGCGACCAGGTAGACGGTGTTATTACCACTGGCATTGCGGCCCGCGGCATCGTAGTTCGTCTTGCCACCATTAAAGCGTGTGTATCCTGTGTATTGCGCAGAGAGCTGTAGATTCTGCCACGGCCAGTATCCGAAGTTCGCAATATAGCCCGAGCCTTTCGGGTCGCCATTGGCGCTTCCGGTCACGCCGCTCTGCGGATATAGGAGTGGATCAGTAGTCCCACTGGTGTTGAACCAACCGAATGTGCCGGAATACTTATTGCCAAAGTGGTATTCAGCGTTGGCCTTAACGGTGTTCAGATGGTGGCTGCCCGGCGAAGCCGCCTGCAAAGCGGCCATGGCCGCCAGATTCGAATTTTCGCGGATGTAGGTGCCTCGGAACGAAAGCACGTCGGTCCTGAACAACGTGCGATCGATCTGAGTATCCACCGCCCAATCCGTGAAATCATCCTCCAGGCCTGTTATCGCGCCGGGACTAGACCGCATGTGAATGCCATAGGCGCCGACCTCATATTGCGTCTTGCCTGTGAGTTGCTGATAGGCGACGCGCCAGTAGGGCGCGAGTCCGCGAATGTTGAGCCCGAAGTCAGTTCCGGAGTTCGGCTGCGCGTTGCCCACGTGCTGTGAGCGATAGAGCGTCGCGTCTAAATACAGGTGGCTATTCCACATGGCATAGCCGCCGAAACCGGCAACATCCTGACCCAGACTCGCGATGATCGGAGCGGCAGTGGGAGTGGGTGCCCAGTCATCCGCGACCCACGAATAGCCCCAGGCTGGCGTGCTATTCCAGAGATCCTCGACCGTAGGATTGTTGTTGACGTTCAATCCGTAAACCAGTTCTTTGCCGCCTAATTTGGTGAGATTTGCATATCGGACATCAGTGTTGTCGATGCCGAAATGGTCATCTTGCGTGTTGTACGTCACTTGCATGAAGCTGCCGACATGGGATGTCCAAGCTCCAGACAGAAATAGAGATATATCTTGCGGCAATTCGACACTGCCATTCTGCGTCCCCGGTACGGGAGTCTTGGTCGAGGTAAATGAGGTCTCTAACATCGCGGAGAGCGGCAGTGAAGCAAGAAGATCGAGCGCCGCACGCTTCTTTCCTCCATCCACTCTTACGACTTTGGTCTCGTCCGCTCTATCAACGTACCCGAGGAGCTTAAATCTTCGTCCAGCGGGATTTAGTTCCGGAGGGGTATAGTGGCAGCCGCTACATGCCAAACCCGTCTGCCGTGCATAACTGGGAAGTGCGTCCACTTTCGGAGGATTCACCGCTGCAGCAAATACAATAACCAGGATCGGAACGACCGTAAGAAAACAAACTGCCACAGCTTTTTTCATAACTAGAATCTCCTCTCAAATCTCTGGCTGTTCTTTTCCGGGCGCAAAATAGAGGTCGTCTGCACGGGTCTCATCCCGCTTGTGCCACCAGACGGCGAGCCAGGCCTTCGACTCTCTTGCTGCTAATAACTTTCGAGGGTCTTCAGAACCTCTAAGTCTTGGATCAGAAAGGCGTGATACTACCCGGGGTGATGGAAGCCAGCGAGGTTCAGAAATCATGGGCTGGTGTGATTCGGATCACATTTTTCCGTATGCACTCGTTGAAGATCGTTGAGCATCCTAACGCCAGTACTCGTAGGAGTTTTTTTAAGTCGCAGGCTGGTGAACCGTCGACGATCAGAAATCGAGGCTCTGCCGATGGCCTCCTCTTAAGGGATGCTCCAAACTTAGCCTCGGAATTCACCGATGTCTGAGCAATATCGCACACTCCTCTCTTTTCATTCATGCGGGATGATGAGGGCGGGGCGCTGTTTTTCTCGGTATTCAGGAGATGGACAAGAAGAATACAACCCGCACATCCGTGGTTGACGAAACCGCATTATAAAAGGGCGCCCCTTTAGGAGTAGGTTGTGATCGTTCGCATCATGACCTACGAAAGGAGCACCCTCGTGAACGATGGAAAAGTATATTGGGCTGGACGTGCATCAAGCAACGATCTCGGTGGCCGTGATGGATGCCACCGGCAAGGTGGTCATGGAATCCATTCTGGAGACCAAGGCTACAACGATCCTTGAGCTTGTTGCAGGACTGCGCGGAACCTTGTGGGTGACCTTCGAAGAAGGCACCTGGTCAGTGTGGCTGTACGATCTGCTCAATCCTCACGTTGACAAATTGGTGGTGTGCAATCCGCGGAAGAACGCGTTGCTCAAAGATGGAAACAAGAGTGACCGCATCGATGCGCGCAAACTGGCAGAGCTGTTACGCGGCAATCAGCTCAAGCCGGTGTATCACGGCGAAACTGGCGTACGCATGCTGCGGGAACTATCGCGAAGTTATCTGACCATCGTCAAAGATCTATCGCGAGTCATGAATCGACTGAAAGCGGTGTATCGCAGCTGGGCGATTCCTTGTGCCGGCAGAGATGTCTATTACAGCCGGCATCGAGCGCAGTGGTTGGCCAAGATCCGGGAAGCCGGCGTGCGGCGTCGAGCCGAGCGGCTCTATGAGCAACTGGACATGTTGCAACACCTGCGTCAGCAAGCGCGGCGGGAACTGTTAGCCGAGGGCCGTAAGCATGCCGTCACCGCCCGGCTGCGACAGATTCCCTATCTGGGACCGATTCGATCGGTGCTTGCAGTGGCGCTGATGCAGACTCCCCATCGTTTTCGCACCAAGCGACAACTGTGGGCGTACAGCGGATTGGCCCTGGAGACCCATACCAGCGCGGATTACCGCTATGTAGAAGGCCAACTGCGGCGCTCCAAGAAAGTGGTCGCCATCCGGGGTTTGAACAAGGACCACAATCATGATCTGAAAGGTCTGTTCAAAGCGGCGGCTACCATGGCCAGTGTGCGCCCCGGACCGTTCCAGGATTTCTATCAAGCGGCGCTGGCCAAAGGCATCAAGCCGACCATGGCGCGTCTGACGCTAGCGCGTAAGATTGCAGCGATAACGCTGACAAAAAGACTTCGACGCCGAAAAACTAAAATCGCAAGCCGCTTGAGCGTCTCGGGTGAAGGGCCCCTTCCATCTCCGGTGATCTGTTTTCTGGTGGTGGTCTGTCGGTTCTTTGAGACGCTTGGGTTCGAGGGTGAGTATGAGAATGGCCTGTAGACCACATGGTGCTTCTGCACCCAGTCTCTGTGTAACCCCTATGCCCCCTCGGATAACCTGAAAAAGCACTAGGCCACGAGCCTCAGATAGACCCATGGTTGACACCGTACAACCGCCAGGCTTGCTCCGTTTCTGAAACCGATCGGCGTCGTCGCTACTGATTGAAGATGCAGTTGCTGAGATGGAACAACACAAATCCGATCCAGGGGGATGACACCAGACAAGCGCCTTCCACAGTCAACTGGGGCTGGATGCCGCAAAAACCGCCTTCCGGTCGAGGAAGAAGTATTTTCTTGACATCCCCTTTTATAGACCAGGCCATTTCACTCATCGACCTGGCCAGTCCTGATCTGGAGGTTTTGAGTGCAATGGCGATGTTACGCCAACTTGAACTCGAACATGATCCGAATTAAGCTTCCCAGCAGATGCAGAATCATCAACAAAAGCGCCATCAAACTCCGTGGATAGCATCGCGGACCTTCACGCATCTTATGGTCTTCTCTGTCTTGTTTGGACTTCTCTTCTTCTGGCTGCATTTTGCTGGTCCGCGCAGGCTGATAGGGAGCTGGATCCGGCACGAACCGCTGGCGATTCTGCCCTCCCTAGCGATAGCTTTCTTTGTGGCGCTGTTAGCGACCATGATGTTGGTCAGAAGGGTCGGCTAATCCGGCGGGGCTGCTCGATGAGCGTATTGGCGATGTTTCGCCGACTGAGCGTCGCTCTACGCTTCCTCGATCGGGTCCGAATAGATCACGATTCCATCTCCGCTTTTAATTGCACGCTCGTAGCAGTCACGCATAATCGGATTATCGCTGTGGAAGGGTTGGACCAGCTTTTTCAGCTTCTGGATCGTTGGTTCACGCCAACCCTTCGATTGCAGCAGCGAACAGATGGCGTCTTCTGCGTCCGATTCCGGTGCACGTACCATAGCCAGGATTGCGTGCTTCGCCTGTGCCGAGTATTTTTGATCCGATCCGTCAGCACGCCCTGTACACAACGCGGCCCATATCGGCAACGTCTTTGAGCGAACTCCTAGAACATTCCGCCATTCCATAGTGGCGACAATCGCAAACCAAACGACCATGTGCCTGTGGTTTTTCAGTTGCTGTAATCAGTTGCTGTAAACAGGCGTGGGTGTTGAAAAAGTCACGTCGATTAGCAGGATGAGATTCGGCAGAAGCATGTTAGAAGGAAGCATTCGCCATGCTCTGTTGGATTCTGATCGTCGGAGGCCTGCTGATCATGATGGGGCAACACGACCGCTCCGAAGCGCTGTTCTACTACTTCCGCCTGGAAGAGCATGTTCCCGAGAACCATCTGCTGCGGCTCATTGAAAAGCACATCAGCTTTGCCTTTGTGCGGGAAAAGCTGAAAGCGAGTTACAGCGATACCGGCCGTCCGTCAATTGACCCCGAGCTTCTGCTGCGCATTCTGCTGATTGGTTATTTGTATGGCATCAGCAGCGAGCGCAAGCTGGTGGAGGAACTGCGCATGCATCTGGCGTGGCGCTGGTTCACTGGTTTGGGCTTCGATCAGGAGATCCCGCATCACTCCACGTTCTCCAAGAACCGGCACGGACGGTTCCAGGAGTCGAGGCTGTTCGAGGAATTGTTCGAACAGATCGTGCGCCAGTGCGTGGAAGTGGGGTTGGTGCAGGGTAAGCATCTATCGGTGGATGGCAGTTTCGTGGAGGCGAACGCGGCCAAAGAGAGCCGCATTCCACGCGAGCAGCTAGCGGAAGCAGCGCAAGTCAACCAAACGGTGCGTCAGTATCTGCGGGAAGTAGAACAGCAGAACCCAGTAGAAGAGCCGCTGCATGAGCAAGACCAGGTGTCGACCACGGATCCCGATTCGACCTACGCCACTAAGGGCGGCACGCCGGCTCGTCTCGGTTACTACGACAACTATCTGGTGGACAACCAGAGTTGCGTAATTGTGGGAGTGCAGGCCACGGCAGCACGGATGAGTCAGGAAACGGTAGCCGCGCAGGACATGCTCACTCGTTTCACGCAATGGCAAGAACGAACACCAGAATCGGTAGCGGCCGACACCACCTATGGGAACGGGGAGTTCTTGCACTGGTTGGCGGATCGGAGCATCACTCCTTATATGCGAACCCGCGACAGCATTCACAGAAAAAACAGCCCGTTCTACGGTCCCGAGCGCTTCACGTATCAACCCGAAAGCAACAGCTATCGCTGCCCCGCGGGGCAGCAACTCAACTACGGTGGTCGCAATCAGCGGAACCGCACTTATGCCTACATCGGGACTCGCAAACGTTGCGGAGCGTGTGCGCTCAAAGCCCAATGCACCAGCGGAGCGTTTCGCTTTCTTGCCATCCACATGGATGAGTCCGCCCGGCAACGCGCACGGGAGTTGGCGAACACGCCAGAGTTTGCCAAGGCACAGCGGGAAAGAAAGAAGGTGGAAGCCCTCTTCGCGGAACTCAAGAATCAGATCGGCTTGCGTCGCTTGCGCCTGCGCAGACTGAAGTTCGTGCGGGAACAGTTCTTCCTGGCAGCAGTGGCCCAGAACATCAAGCGGCTAGTGCGCTTCCTCAGCCGACCGACAACACCGATTGTGGAAACTGCCTCTTAGCTGAAGTAGAGGGGAAACTGGATTGCAGCGATTAATCGTGGCGAAGAGTTCGTTCCGATCACGGACTTTTTCAACAGCCACAGGCCTTAACACTCATTGACCTTGAATCGCACTCTTTCCACGGCCCAAAAAGCTGGCAATAATCACGCACAGTATGAGCAATGCGAACACTGCGTCTCCGATCGCAAACAATGTTCTGCCCAGCGCCACGTCATGCAACCATTCCCAAACATTCAGGACGGCAAAAAAAATCAGACCTACGCGCCAGTACCACTTCTTTTTCTCCGGCAATCGGTGAAAACTGGCCTTGATGAGCGGCATCGAAGGATTGTAGCTCAGGCATTTTTCCTTAACTGTCGAAAACACGCCATAACGCTCAAAACCCCCGTCGACTAATTGTGCCCCGCCCTTCCCCGAAAGATCGACCGCACATACCTGATGCTCCCCCGAACACCGACCAATAACAATAACGCAAAGCCGAACCACACCATTTCTTGTGAAGGGAACGGAGGATGTGCCTCGGACCAGAGCCATTCTGGGCCGACCCTATTGGCATGGTCCCACACTGCAATCCACGCGAGCCCGCCGAGGAATAGGATGGCACCAAACGACCCAATCCATCTTGGCCACTTTGGGTTTCGTTGCAGTCTCTCGCGCATTGGCATACATCATTAGACACTACTAGCCATGCCTGACGTTAACAGGCGATAGCGCTCAGAATCGAAGTCAGGCTACTTCCTCAGCCAGGAATTGTGCAAAGGAGCGAATCTTTTCCACCTTGTCTTTGCTCAATCCCTGCAGATCTTCCTTGAGCAGTCGATTTTCATACAACAGTCTCCCCAAGACATCTTTGAGTCGCGAATTCCGAAATTGATATTTCTGGTCGATGTCCTTACGACGCCGGGTCAAGTAACGTTCCAATTCCCACACGTCCGCTGGTTCTGTGATCTGACTTGCTTTCCGCTTTGCTTGCTGGATGATCTCGTGAAGTTCCCGCTTCAGAGCAGCGTCGAAGGCTCTGCGGGCGATGAGTCTTTCCGACTTCGACCAGTTGAGTTGGTTCTGGTAGGGATGGCGGTCTTGCATCGTGGACGGGCTGGTCATTTTCCGATCCTCCGCGGCATTCTATCCCTCTCTGGTTCATGGTTTCCACAGCTTCGCTGGCCGGGTTCGCCGCAATAGATTCGTCGTGTTTCGCTTGCTGCACGTCCGTTCTGAGGTCGAAAAGATCGTTCACTGGGTGGCCAAGATTCTGTTTGCAACCGAGATAGCGCTCCGTGGTCTGGACCGATGCGTGCCCGAGCAGAAATTGAATCTGCTCAAGCTCACCGCCTCGATCGTGGCACAGCTTTGCACACGTTCTCCGCAGATCATGCGGCGCGATGTGCTCTAAGCCGGCTCTCTCACAGCAGGTCCTGACCACGTACCAGACAACGTTCTGCGATAAGCCGCCGCCCCATACTTTTCCCAGTCTGGCGACTCGCCGAAATATTTTGCCCTCCCTGATATTGGCTGCGCGTGTCCACTGGTCGAGAGCGGCTTTGACCCAGTTCGGAACGGGCACGGTGCGGAGGTGGCCACCTTTGCCGATCAGATCAACCACCGCCCAGTGCCCTTGGCGCATCTGGATGTCGTCCAACTCCAAGCCGACGAGTTCCGATCTGCGAAAGCCGCAACCGAACAGCATGGCCAACATGGCGTAATCGCGCTTCGCCCGCATACTGTCACCGCAAGCACGCTTCAGAACTTCCGAACTCTGTTCAACACTCAACCAATTCCCGGAGCGGAACCCCAGCTGTTTGACGCCTTTGACTCGGCTGATCCCGGCAGCCAACTCGGGGCTCAGCAAACCGGAGTCGGCCGCTTCGTGAGCCAGGCGGCGCACGGCTGCAAGTTGCTGGTTGATGGTGTTGGCGGCCAGATGCCGCGATTCCAGGTATATGCGATAGCGCACGACCACGATCCGGTTGAAAGCCAGCCGTGGCTCGGAGCAATACCAGGTGATGAACTGATCGATGGCATACTCATAGACGCGGCGCGAAGCTGGCGAGCCGAGACTGTTGAGAACGGCGGATTTGCAGTAATCGAGATCCGGCAGGCGGAGCACTCGGCGACGGTAATTCGGCCTAACTCTGGTTTTGTGCATTGGGGGCGGCCTCCCATGGCGTAGCAATGCAACTACGGTAGGCCCCCAACAGAGAGAAATTCAGCTTCGGTGGTTTTGTGTGGGTCTAGTTGCAATAGTGAAGATGTACCGTGTTCAGGTCGCAAGCCGAGATAATTTGGCACTGAGGGCTTCGGTGGAGGGAGTCAAAATGGAAGGAACACAGTTTCGATACGTGATCAAGTTCGTGACCGACATGAGCAAAGCGGTAAAGTTCTACCGTGACACACTCGGTCTCCCTCTTAGGTTCGAATCGCCCAGTTGGAGTGAATTCGCGACCGGCGAAACCACTATCGCCTTGCACCCGGCTTCGGACAAGAACCCGGCGGGAAAAGTCGAATTCGGGTTCACTGTCGCTGATGTGGAGGCCTTCTATCGGGACATGAGCGCGAAAGGCGTGCTCTTCAGCATTCCACCAAAGAATCAAGATTTCGGCGGGTTGCTGGCGCAGTTCGTCGATTCCGAAGGTGCACATTGCAGCGTGGCCGAAAAGGCGGCATCGACCTCATCACACCAAGGGGAGCCACCTGGTTCTGAGTGTTAAGGCCTCCTGGTTTCGACAATTGAGCTTGGTTCGTGTCGCCATTGCAGATGACGAGGCGCAGATTCTTGTGCTAGAGTCCGCGTACAAGGGGCGTTAGCTGTGCCTCAGTTCTCTTCCGTGTTGTGCGTATAGCAGCGCACGACATTGAAACTCCATCGGGCTTTCAGCCTTCGCAGCAAGGGTAGTTTCGGATGACTGGAAGCACTCCACGTATTCACGCGGCATCACTGTTTCAGTGCTTGTATCGCGGTTCTGAAAGACACGCCGGGTGATTGCACCTTATGCCACCTGGCTGGGCCCGCCGCCGGTGGCAGTGCGCCACCATTTACCTAACCAGCTGTGGCAAAAAAGGAGAATTCTGTGTCGGCACCCTCGTCATATCCCGCCCTACGCGCAACCTTCGTATTGGTGCTCGGTGCTCTGCTTGTCGGGGCCCAGCTCAACGCGCAAGTGCCCAAGCCCAAGAATCTGGAAGAATTTGTCACCTACATGCAGGCGCATCACAAGGCGCCTTTTGATCGGGAAGGTGCGGTTTTGCCTGCCGGAGGGAGGCAGATATTAATGAAGCAACTGGCCAAGTTCGGGAACCCGAGCATGGCAACGCTTGCCGCAGCTGTGACGACAGGCACGAACGTAAAGGTTAATCGTGACCGGAATCCCTGGCCCAAAGCAGAGATCGGTATGGCCGTGGATCCAGTGAACGGTAAGAACTTCGTCGTAATGTCGAACGATTTTCGCGAGAATTACGACCGCCAATTCTTTCACGTATCCACCAACGGCGGTACAGCCTGGAGCGATGACGTCATGGCGATCGGGTTGGACCCGATCACCGAGTTTGCACCCTATAGTTTCCAAAGTGACCCGGGCGTTGCTTTTGACGACAAGAGCCAAAGTTACCTCTCGACGATTGCGGGCAATGTGATTGTGGACCCCAACGTGGAAGGCGTCTATGCGAACTTCGACACGCAGGTGGAAGAAGTACAGGGTTTTGCCGGCGGGACCTATGCGTCCTTGGTGACGACCAGTGTGGATAATCAGATCTGCAGTGGCGCCACAGACTTCGTTTGTCCTGCCCAGTTGGACAAACCGTTTATCACGGTGGATGCGATAGAGGGAAGCCCAAAGAACGGCACCGTCTACGTGTACTACACGTTGTTCTGCAACGATCAGCCTTGCAGGGACGGAAACGCTATGGTTCCGGCGTTCTCATCGGCGATCCTTGAATCGCACGCTGCGGGGGCGAACCTGCCATTCTCAGCGCCAGCGCTGGTAAGTGGAAGCTTTGTCCAGGACCAGTTTTCCAGCATGGTGATCGACAGTCACGGTACGCCGCATATATTCTTCGACGACTTCACGGATGCCAGTGGCGTGATCAAGATGCGAATGTCCACCTTGCAAAACGGCAAGTGGAAAGTGACCTCGACGCCGGTGGCGAGATTTCTCTACAACGGGCTGAACAACTTGAACTGGGGATTCCGCGACTTTGGGACAGTGGCGCCGGGATGCGGAATCGTAGGCGATACTGCTTACTGCGCGTTCTCCGCCAGTCAAGTCGCAGGGGGGCCGCTGGAAGGCACACCTAGCGTCTACGTGGCTGTCGTAAACACCCTTACTGGGGCGTCCACCATTCACCGAGTGAACAACGATTCGTTCGGCAATGGGAAACACCATTTCTTTCCTTGGGCCACTGGGAAGAACGATGGCTCCGTGTACGTGGGCTGGTATGACGACCGCAACGACCCTTTCTCTACGAAAGTTCAGTATTTTGTCGGTAAATCCACGAACGGTGGAAATACTTTCTCGACACAGCAGGCGGTCAGCACGACCTCCTTCAATCCCTGTGTAGGGTTCCCAGGGTGCGGATTCTTCGGTGACTATACGCAGATCGCTGCGGGCCCCGACGGCGTGGTGCACGCGGCCTGGTCCGACACTCGCGACGGAGTGAGCATGCAGATATTCACTCAAGTGATTACCTGGTAATGAGAAGTTGTTCTACGGCTCCCGCTTTCAGCAGGAGCCCTTTTTTGGCACTTCCCGAAAGCAGAGATTTTCAAAGGTTCTACGTCTTTGGCTCAAGGGATCGCTAGGAGAGTCGAAATCGGAACCGAGGCAAATGTTGATTGTTGAAAAATCTCGATTACACTCGAAACGCCGACTTCAACCGTTGGGTTGGTCGGTGTTAGATTTCTGAGGTATGCAAGGCGCAATTCCCAGTCGTAGCGATGCACCCGCAGCACTTGTTGTGGCCGCACTCTTTCTCAGCTTGGGAGTGTTTGTCATCCTGCGTCCCGAAAAACTCAGAACCGCGATGGATAACTTCGCGAACTCATGGAAACAGGGGGCGTGGCACCCCTACCGAATGCCGATACATGTTCTTCGATTCGCTGTGGGAGGTGCAGGAATAGGCGGTGGTGCGCTCTTCCTGTACATAGCTTACGTTGGCCTCAGTCGATAATTGTTGAAACATCCCGATATCATTCATCATCGCATGTGGCTTCGAAAAGAAGGTCTGGCCCTACCGCCCAAGCTGGCGATAGATGATTCGAGCGAAGCGGAAAATAAGGAAGCCAAGCATCAGAAGCACAGCGCCCCCTGAAGAAGGAAAGCGATGCAGGCGAACGACCGGATACAACACCAATGAAGCGTTCGCTCCGAACACGAACAGAAGTATTAGCAGCCCGATGAAAGTCGAGCGTACCGAATGATTTTCTAGTTCCCGCGTTCGGTTCAGGAAACGATGCGACTCGAAGAGTGTCATTCTGCTGGGATTATAGCGCTCAGTTGGCGAAATATCGCCATTACGCTTCTATGAGAAGGTCATAAAAGTCAAGGCCGACGTGGCGGCCCTCCATATTGTTTTTCTCCGACGTCAACGATGCTGTGTCCGGTGGCGTGGGGGACGAAGCGCAACGCAGTTCAGTTGGGCTTCGTCCTTAGTGGATGGGTTTGGATTTTGTTTTTTGTCGCGAAGGCATGCCAGTGCATCCCCACCCACTCGTCTTAGGATTCGGTAGGGCAGTCCACAGAACATAAACTGATTCGCGTCTCTCAAAGTCTTTCCGGAAAATCCTGGCCGGCGCCACCCACGTTTGCCCTGCTTCTATCCGCACTCTAAATGGGCCACTTCGGGGCCTCGGTGCATGTTGGGGTTCGATTTAAAGCCCAGGTCCATCACCACGGTGACGAACCTGGGTTGTTAGGGGCTGCCATCTCAAAAGCGGTCTTCTTGACCCGAGCGTAATGCGCAGTCTCCCGAACAAGGCGGTGGATGTCATTGCCGACAAACTTTCTGGCGATCGATTGATTATCGCGTCTTCAACTCATGGCTCCCTGAACCCGTTTCCCCGCTTGTCCTATCTGTTTCCGTCTACGCAGCTTGTTGTACGATCGCCCTCGAGGAGGCGTAGTCCAGCGGCTCATAAACCTCGCCACTCACCCATAGCCGATGCAGCAAGACCGCCAGCTTCCGCGCTACCGCTACCGCCGCTCTCTTCTTCGCGTTTGTTCCCCCACGCTCGCACAACCGCAGTCCGTAACGTCGTAAGTCAGTGTCGGGTCCAAACGGTCCCAAGATATACTGCGCACTCCCCACCAATAGCTTGCGTAGCATCGTGTCCCCGGTTTTGCTGATTCCTAATTGCGGCTGACTCTCTCCGGAGTCCTCCTGCTTCGGCACTAATCCCACATAGGGCCCCACGTCTCGGCTTTTGGCGAAGTGCTCCGGATTCTCTAAGGTCAACACGTAGGCCAGCGCAGTGATCGGACCCACTCCCTTCACCTGGCGCAATAGTTTCGTGTGCCCGTATTTCTCGCTGCCCAGCTCTGCAATCTTCTGGTCATAGCTTTGAATGCAAGCACTCAGTGCATCTGCTAATCGCACCAACGGCAGCAGCGATTCCCGTACCTTTTCCGGAATCGCATCCTTTACCTTGTGCCCGAAGCTCTCGCTCGAACACTTGGGTAACCGTGTGCCCATACTTTTCACCAGACCCCGTGTAGCGTTAATCAGCTCGGTCCGTGCTGCCACCAACGCCTCCCGCGCGCGCAGCACCACCAAGTCCTGCCGCACCTCTCGACTGCGGTGCCGGATCGGGTACAACGACTGGGGATCCACCCGCCCCAGCCGCGCCAACTTCTTCGCATCGATCCGATCATTCTTGCGCTTACGCCGTTTCGACCCATCCATCAGACGCGGGTTGGCCACCACCACCTCGTGTCCCTCATCTGCGATGATTTCCTGCATCCACGCAGAGTGCGTCCCCACTTCCATCACCACCCGCGCCCCCGGTAAGGCCTGGAAGAACTCTGCGACTTCCGCCTGCCTCGTTTGTAGTTGCCCTTCGCTCAGCGTCTCCCCTTCAAAACCCAAAATGCAGAAGTGGCTCCATTGGTCTCCTAAATCCACTCCCACCGTCAGCCGGTCCAGATTGGGCCCCAGCTCAGCTCGCGGACCCGCCTCTGCTGGGCTCGCCGACGTCGCCTTCACCGCCAGCTTTCCTTGCAGTTTCTCCACCAGCTCCGCCAGTACTTCCTTGGTGTCTCGCGGCCCTGGGCGCTGAGCTTTCGCCCGCTTCGCTTTCTGTTCCTTCTTCATGGGAGACTTGCTATTCTTCTTCAAGGGTCGATCTCCTTATCCTTCGGGATTGCACTGCGAGTGCTTTGATCACCGGTAGCTTAACGCCATCCGTGATCGGGGATCGACCTTCTCATCCCATCTCAAAATGCCTCTCTCGGCGATAGCTTGGGGAACCGAATGCCATCGATTTCCGTACATACACCAAGCACGGAGGTGTGTTCATGGGAGCCTTCCTCTTGGTCCTGTTGGTATTGGTGAGCTTCGGTACAAGCGCGCTCGCCGCTCAGGACAATAAGAAGATTGAGGAAACCGGCAAGAGTCCGGTCGTAGCAAGAGTCGCATCTGGAGGGAAGGTTCGCATGGATCTTTGCTCCAGCGCAGTCGAACTCGTGGGCCACGAGGAGGATACGCTGCGGGTCTCCTATGAACCCGAGCGCGGCGATGTGAACGTCCGGATTCGAGTGTCAGGAGATCGGGCCGACGTTACCGTGAGAGGCTGCCCGCACAATAACTTCAAACTCAGGGTCGAAACTCCGAAATCTTCTGCGCTGTATATTCGCATGTTTGCCGGCGACTTAGACGTGAGGGACATTGTCGGCGACAAAGACGTGGAACTACACTTTGGCCAAGTGAGCATGGATGTCGGGAAAGCCGAGGAGTATCGTCGGGTCTCCGCTTCCGTGAACAGCGGAGAAATTAATGCTCCCGCGTTCAATGTCTCAAAGGGCGGGCTGTTTCGCTCGTTCAATCAAAGCGGATCGGGCAAATATCTGCTCCATGCGCACGTGGGGGCCGGTGAACTAGATCTGCGCTGAGACATTCTGAGAAGCCGCGCCGCTGGGCTGTTGCAAAATCGCGATTACGCTCAAAATGGCTACTGGCGACGATCACCTTTTATTGATGCGACGTATTGGACGAGTAGTGGTTGGCTACCAATCGCCAGCGCCCCTGCTGCTTTACCCACACTCTGGTGAAGCGAGTGTCGTGGGGAACTGCCTTGTCTTTATCTTGCCCATCCATTATTGAGCGGCCAGTCTCTACCGCCGCATCTCCATAAACGCGCACTCGAACATCATCGGTGGTTATGGATTGAAATTTCAAATCGCCTGACGCGAAATCTGAAATCACCTGTGGCTTAGTTCGCACTGTCCCACTCGGCCCTACCCCGATGAAATCATCAGCGTAGATCCGTTCTAGCGCCGCCGCATCCGCGTGGATCTGCGCTTGGATGCGTTCGTTGTCCAGTTTCCTGATGACCTGCTCAACGACCGTTTTTGGGTCTCTGCTCGCGCTCTGCTGTTGCCCTGAGGCGATGGCGGCCGCCGAGAGAGCCACGACCGCTATCGAAAACATTTGTCTCATGAAAAGGTAATTTACATGAATGCGCTTAGACCGCCCAAGCCAGAAAACGGGGCGAGCCAAGGCTGTTGTGACTCTCCATTACACTCATCCTTGCCTTGAGCGGGAATTTGAGTGTAATCGCGGGTTTGGTAATTGAACCGGCGGCACTCACCTTAATCGCAAAAAATATGCGCCAGAACGCTCTGGCGCATCGGGCGGCGAAAGAAAATTTCGGTCAGTAGCTCATCGAAGAGCCCTTCTGCCCGGGGACGTCCTTTGACGTCATGTCGAAGGTGAGCATGAAGCCGTTCGTTCCCTTGAATTCGTAGGCCTTAGGGCCCTCCTTGTACGCCTCCAATTCGTTGGGCATCATCACGAAGCCATCGTTGCGCGGAGTACCCCAATACTTGACGTTCTTGAGCACCGCCGGTTCGTCTGTCATTCCCTGAAAACGCTTCAGCTTGATCTCAGCTGTCTTGCCGCCGTTGAGGGTCGCGTGCGCATGGTCTTTGTCGAAGGTCCAGGTGTCGATGTCGCCCTCGGCAGTCTGGAATGACTTCCACTTCACGGGAAATACGTGACCCAGGATTTCTCCGAGCGCTTGCCGTTGTTCCGCGGTCGTGCCTTTATCGAAAGTCGCAACGACCCAATCCATCTGGCCCTGGGAGAAGTCGCCGCCAAGATCGCCGCTGAGCCATACCTTGGCGCCTGCGAGGTCGGTGTTTCCGTAATGTCCCTTATTGACCTTGTATGCGTTGTTGAACTTGCAAAAGTGTTCGGTCCTGCCATTCTCGTGGTGACCTGCTGGATGTGCGTTGAAATAACACATGCAGAAGTGTGGACAGCTGCACGCCTCAATCGCAGTGGCGTTAATCGCCCAGTCGGCACCCGGTGTAGCGGAATGACCTACGCTGACGCTAAGCAGGGCGACGACCACAAGCAATGCCATTCTGTGCATATGAACCCCCTGTCGTGCGAAGTATGCACCCGCTCAGGATTGCGGTACAAGCGGTTTCTTGGGACGATGCGGATTCCGGTTTACAGCCGAGGACGCGGGTGACTGTCGAAAAATCTCGATTACACTCAAAACTTTGTTAATGGGCGCTCTGTGGTGCGCAATTCGAGAATAGTCATGCAAAGGCATGACGATCATCGTGGTTGCAAAGGTCGGAAACCGGGTGTTAGAAATCCTCTCCAAAAGTGAGGCTGAAAAACCCGCAGAAATGCTGGATTTTCAGATCTCGATTCTAGATGTTAGAAAGGTTTAAGTTTCTAACACCGACCAGGCTGAACCTCGCTTATTCTGCTCAGCCCTCCCGGGCGCCTTTCCTGGAAAGGTTTCCACGGTGTTGGGTCAACTGCAGTAGCGGAAAGGGATCAAGTACCGGCGGATTTTGAGTTCCTCAGTGGTTCTGAACTGTTAGAAAAATCCTCTACCGTACCTGATTCTTCAACCGCTTACCAGCCCGCCGATTCCTACCGTCATGATCCGGTTGATGCGTTTTGAACATGGAACTACTACAGTCTTACTACAGTCCAGTTCCGCCGTCAGCAATCATACCTTCGGAAATATTGGCTTGGCGTGCCATGCAAAGCTGGGTTACACTGCGCGGGTCTATCAGGACCCCAGGAGGGGACTGTGCGCTACAGCGGTATTTCACCGCTTTTCGAAGCGCTCCGATCGCAAAGTCCGCAAGACGGCTGGATTGAGTTCCTGAATGCCTATAGCGCCGTTCTGTATCAGACAGCCCGTGCGTGTTCCTCAAATGAAGAAGACGCTGCGGACTGCTATCTACATATCTGCGAACTGCTTGCGAAAAACAATTTCCGACGCTTACTGAAGTTCGATCCCCAGGGAACAGCCAGCTTCACGACCTGGCTGCGGGTCGTCGGGCGGAACATCTGCTTGGACTGGCGTCGCAAACGATGGGGGCGGAAGCGGCCTTTCAAAATGCTCCAAGACTTATCGCCGCTGGAACTTGAGGTCTACCATCATCGCTTTCTGCGCCGATCTTCTCCCCAAGAGACTCTGGCCCGGTTGGGACCACGGTTCCCAGCGGTAAGTCTGGCACAACTCGCCACTATCGAGGAGAACCTGCAGCGTTCCCTTAGTCCGCGGCAAAACTGGATTCTCAACTCGCGTGCCTTCGAGGCCAGCTCGCCCGTTGCACTGGCAGGCGAAGACGAGGAAATGGGTGCCATCGATGTGGCTGATCCACGCCCAAATCAAGAAGAGCAGATTCTCCAGGAACACCAATTATGGAAGCTTCGCAAAGTAATCCGGGCTTTGCCCGGGCAGGAGGCTCTTCTGTTGCAACTTCGCTTCGAACAGGAGCTTTCGCTGGAAGAGATTGCGAAACTGTGTGGACTGGGGGATGCACAGCATGTGCATCGTAGATTAGCGGGAATATTTAAGAAGTTGCGTTCTGCGATGGTTTGAAAGATTCTGGGGAAAACTCCTGGTGGTGTCCGTGCAATGAATGTGGAGAGCCAAAATGCTGGACACCAATCCCCCAACGGTGACAATGGCTGACAATAACCTACCTAGACAAACTTGGAGCACTCGGGATGAATCCGGGCGTAAATGGACTTGCCCATCGGATCAAGCAATCGCAAGCTACATGGATGGAGCGGTGGGAGAGAAGCAAAAATTCCGCGTCGAAGCTCATTTATCAAACTGTTCCCGTTGCCGGCAAATTCTTGGTGGCACTATTAGAGCCGAACGGGAGATCGAGCTCGCCACTCCTCCCCTAGCTGTTTTCAACAAGAGCATTCTGGCAGCCCCGACGAAGTCGGCGAACAGGTCATGGTTTTGGTTTCCAGCTGGAGCAATGGCGATGATCGTCCTCATCGCTTCCGCCACAATTTTCTTGGGGTATCGTGAGCAAGGTCTTGTCTCCTCGCCTCCCTCCCCTTCCGGGCCCCTGGTTGCGAAATCGACGGCTGGTCAGAATCCCCAATCCGTTGTAGCAGATGTCGTGCGAAACCTGCCCACCACTACCAAAACTTCTATCCGTATTACTTTTCCGCAACCAGGAAGTGTCTATGGAAAGGAACCCCTCCAAGTCAGATGGACGGGCGTGCCGAAGGCCCGCTCCTACGAGGTGAGTGTGGTCGCTTCAGACGGAGATCTCATCTGGAAGGGCGAAACACGCAAACGCTTTCTAGCGATGCCAAGCGAACTTAGGCTCGAGAACGGCTCGTATTTTGTCTGGGTCACGTCCTATCTTCCCGGTGGAAGAACAGCCAAGACTGCGCCAATTTCTTTTGTCGTGAAACGCTAAACCGATCATGCCGTCGAGAGGAATCATTTGGTGTTTGGCGATGCTCAGCGGGACACTTTGGTCCCAGAGCCCACCGTCTGCCCAAGACTTGCTCAAAAACGGGAAGGAACTCTACGTACAGCAAGGGCCACGCGTGGCTCTGGCGCAGTTCGAAGAGGCACTCGCGCTCTTTCGAGCCAGCCATGATCGGCGTGGTGAGGCGATCACTCTAGGCTACTTCGCGAACTGTTACCGCAGGATGGAGGATCTCGACAAGGCCCTTGGCTTTGCGAATCAGGCCTTACAACTCAAAGAGGAGCTCGGCGATCGCGGAGAAGTAGGCAATACCCAGAATCAGCTAGGGCTCATCTATTGGGAGAAGGCTGACTATCCTGCGGCTATCAAACATCTGCAGAAGGCGATCGAAATTGCTGGAGAGGTTGCCGATAAGGAATTGGAAGGGGCCGCCAGGAATAATCTTGGGTTGGTGTTTGACGAAAGAGGCGATTACAAGAACTCCCTCGAGCAATATCAACGCGCGCTCGAATTGAACCGCGCTTCTCATTTTGAGCGCGCTGAAGGCGACACGCTAGGAAATATTGGGGGCGTCTATCTATTATTAGGTAGATTCGGTGAGGCTCTTCCTTACTACCGGCAAGCGTTGGAAATAAGCGAAAGTCTCGGGTTGAAACCGGCCTCAAGCGACGATCTGGGCGACATTGCTCTATGCCTTGCGGGTGCCGGAGACATTGAAGGAGCACTTGCAAACTTTGATCGTGCCCTCAAAATCGCTCACGAAAGTGGCCTGCCAAAAGAAGAAGCAGACTGGCATAAAGGAAAGGCCACAACCCTTACCGCGGTTGGTCGTTATGATGCCGCACTTCGGGAATATACCCTTGCGCAGAAGGTGTATGAACAGGCCGGATTACAACGAGAACTCGTCGAAGCTCTGAACGACACGGGGAACCTTCACGAACTACTTGGCGACGGCGTCACCGCCGAACAGCAATTCGGGCATGCCCTGCAGCTATCTCGCAACATTGGCAATGGAGCGGGAGAGCGTGCCAGCCTGCTCGCGTTGGGCGAACTCGAACTGCGGCGAAAAAAGCACGATGCCGCTGACGCTGATTTCGAACAAGTTCTGAAAAGCGCCCGCGCCTCGGGAGATCAGGGCGCGCTCATCGGCGGGTTGCTCCTAAGCTCAACGAACCAAATCGAAAGCGGTCACGTCGATTTAGCGATGCAAGCAGCCTCGGAGGCAGCCCAACTCGCGGAGCAGTCGGGGAACCGACCGGCCATAGCCCAGGCTCGGTTTCACGTCGCCGAAGCGCAGAGGGCAAGGGGAGAATTTTCCCGGGCATTAGAGGAATACTTAACAGCGGAAACTTTCCAATATAAGCTTCCAGACCCGGAACTCGGATGGCGAATTCAGTACGGACGAGGCAAGACGCTGGAAAGCTTATCAAGAGATGACGATGCCATCGCAGCATACAAGGAGTCCGTCCGCACTATCGAGACAACTAGGGCGGATATCAGTGAAGAAAGGTTTCGAGCGGGGTACATCGAGAACCGGTATCAGGCTTATGTCGCACTCGTGGAACTCTTGCTTAAACTGCACAAACCCGATGAAGCTTTCTTCTACTCAGAAAAACTTCGCGCCCGCGCCTATCTTGATCAATTAGGAGCTGGCATACCTTTGACGGAGCAATCCGTAAACCAGCAACGCCGGGGTAATCTGGAGGAAAAACTTCGCAGTCTGCGGACTCAAATCCGGAAAGAATATGCGCGCCCGGAAAATGAACGCAGAGATCCCGCGCTGCAGACGTTCTCACTTGAGCTGGATCGCACAGAAAAGGATTATCAGGAAGTTCTCGACAACTCTCGCGCGGCACAGACGCAGTCCGAAATGGCGACGGTTCCGAGCGCTGCGGAGATTCAGAGCCTTCTTCCGGAAGGCGTGGCTCTGATCGAATATGTCATCGGCAAACAAGCGATCAGCACGTTACTGATTACGCGAGCGTCGGTATGGGGCATACGGATCGCGGTGTCGTCGGAGAGTCTCTCATCCCGCATCGAACTGTTACGTGGCCTGATTACGGAGCGCAAGGCGGAGTGGGTCAGGCCGGCGAAAGGGATCGCTCAATTGCTGCTGAAGCCGCTGCAAAGGGAAGGTTATCTGCGCGGCATTCATCGCTTGCTTATCGTGGCCGATGGCGTCTTGAACTACGTTCCTTTTGCTGCGCTTCCCATCGGCAACGATGGGTATTTGTCTGATCAATTTACCGTGGCCTATTTGCCATCCGCGGTAGCTCTGACACAAACAATATCGGCACAAGCGAGCACAAGAAACCTTCTGGCGATGGCTCCAGCGGATGCTCAACTACCCCGGGCGGCGATCGAAGTTCGTGACATCGGGCGACTCTTTCAAGGAACTTCTCGCGTGATTGTCGGCAAATCAGCCACCGAGACGCTTTTCAAGAAGGAAGCGGAAGGCTACGACTATCTTCATCTGGCAACCCACGGGGCACTCAATCGCAATGCCCCGCTGCTTTCCGCTCTGGAGTTTGAGCCGGATGACCAGAATGACGGGCGACTGGAATTGCACGAAATTGTGGGAATGAAGTTGCACGCTCGTTTGGTGACCTTAAGCGCTTGTGAAACTGCACTAGGAGAGGGCTATTTCACCGACATCCCGGCGGGAAATGAATTCGTCGGCATGACACAAGCGTTTTTGAGCGCCGGTGGGCAAAGTGTTCTGGCAAGTTTGTGGCCTGTCAATGACGAATCTACCCAGAAACTAATGGAGGAGTTTTACCGGCTTTTGCCAAAAACCGGAGGAGCTACTGCGCTGGCTCGGGCCCAGCAACAGATCCGCCGCAGTGATCCCAGGTTCCGGCACCCATATTATTGGGCAGGCTTTGTTATGGTTGGACCGGTAAATTGAATCGGAAAAACGGGATTGGTGTCCGTGTAGTCTAAGCGAGTAGAACGAGTAAAAAGACCGAGTGGCATTGGGGGACCCGCACTTCACGTTTCTCCTGGGGTTTACAAAATGAAATCTAGGCGCCGCTTCTCAGCCGTGCTTCTTGCGATGTCTTTGTTCGCGGCCCTTGCTACCCAGCCCGCGAAAGCACAAATCCAGGTTGATTCCACCACACCTGGAGCTGCTCCCCAGGGAACCATCAATCTGGACGTGACGATTACCGGGAATGGATTCAAGAAAGGCGCCACAGCGCAATGGTTTGTAACTGGCACTACGAATCCGGGCGGCGTCACGGTCAATTCGATTGCGTTCAAGGGATCGACTCAACTGACGGCAAACATTAGCGTTGCCAGCGACGCGGTCATCAGCGCTTTTGACATTGTTGTCAAGAATACCGATGGCCGGACTGGCAAAGGCACGGACAAGTTCGCAGTAACGGTTAAAGGGACTCCCGTTGGATGCACGACGACCGGGACGCCCACTGGGTTCACGCTGGTAGCGCAACTGAATCCCGTTCAGCCTAACGGAGCCGCGCTGCTCACTACTCAGGCGATTGGCAATGCCATTCAGGTTCGTCCGCTGGATCTGAACAAGGATGGTGTTGTGGACTCCCTCGCTGCATTCGTCACTTCCGGAACGGCCAGCGGTGGGCCCAGCACGACTGCCGGGACACAAGGGACATATGTATTTCTGCTCGACCCGGTGACCGGCAAAATGCAAGCCAATAATCCGGTCACTGGGGTGGTATGGCAGAACCCACTGTTGCTGCTTACTGTGGTGCGGTCGGTATATGCCGTCGCTGGCGATGTAAACGGAGACGGAGTGCCTGATTTTGTCATGGCGATCCCGCCGGATCATCGTGCCTTCCTGTTTGTCGGCAATGTTTCACCAACGACATTCAATCCAAGTTACACCGCGTATGAGCTTCAACCGCCGGCTGGGGCGCCCGCTAATTGGGCGCAAGCCATTGCCATAGGCGATCTCGATGGTGATGGAAAAGACGAAATCGTTGTCAGTGCTACACCAGGAAGAAAGGGGACCGCGATCGCTGGCGTTTTCATTTTCAATTATTCAGCGGGATCTTTGACCTACTTCCAGGAAATCCAGGACCCCACCGGCGGCGGATTTGGGGGGGCTATTGCCATCGGAAATATCGATGGCGTTCCGGGCAACGAGTTAGTGGTGGCGGGCGGGGTGGGTCTATACGTCTTTCCCGGCCCTGTAAGACAATCCACTTATTTCACGCTGAGCGGACCCGGACCCGGCTTCGGACGAAGCCTAGGGATCGCCGATGTGAATGTTGACGGATTTCCTGACCTGGTCGTCATCACCGGAGACCTATACAGTGGCAGCGAGACGACCGCAAAGGCGCTGATCTTCTCCGGCATCGTGCATGCAGGCGACACATACACGAACCAACTGTTACCCGCGGCGGGCTATGCGTACAGCTGGGCTTCCCCGAACTTCGATGTTGGGGGAATGTTGGCTGGCGGAGCCGTTTTTGTCGGTACTCCCACTGCTTCATGCAGTGGAGCAGCACACTTGTTTACCAGCCCGTTCAGCTTGACAACGACTCCCAACTACTTTTTCGAACCGCCTGCGGTGCAGAGCAATTACATGGGGTACGGATACGGCCTGGCGGTCGCGCCAGGTTATCCATTCGTTTTGATTGGGGCAAAAGGAATGGATGTCGGCACCACGGCACATGCCGGTCAGGTATATGTGTACAAGAAGAACTAGGTGAACATCTTGGCTGAATTCCCGAACCGAGATCTGCCCGAAATAGTGAGCCATCGCCAAGATCGGCGGGAGAGCGGTTTTCTGCATCCTGCATGGCGACGACTAATTCAGTACTGTGCGGATCTGGGGTATGGAGAAATTGAAAAGCTCAAAATTCAAGACGGGTTGCCCATGGCAGCTGAGGTGACAACGAAAAAAATCAAATTTGGATCGTAACATTCGCGCCAGGCGCTTACTCGTCTTCAGCGCGACTGAGTTATTAGGCTGACCGTATCCACGGAGGCCGCTGCACCAGTTCATCGGTGGGGCGGCCTCCTTTTTGTTTTCTGATCGGACGCTGGTTGTTCGAATTGAGAAGAGAAACTTAAGGAGAATCTATGAAGCTTCTATTTGCGGCCACTGTGTCTTGCTTTGCCTGCTGTGTCTTCGCCGGAGCACAAGCTACCTACAGCTATCGAACCTTTGAGAACCCGGGCGCGACTGTGACTCTAGTCTTCGGCCTGAACAACCATGCCGAATTAGTCGGCACTGACAATACCATCCCGGGGAGGCATGCATTCCTGCTGGATCATCAAAACCACATCTCCCTCGACGCTTCGGGTGTGCTCGGCACGCACTTCAGCTTTGCACGCGGAATTAACGATGTTGGTGATGTCGTCGGCGGATATTTCGACGACGATGGAAACGAGCACGGTTTTCAGTTGAAAAATGATGTCCTCACCACCATTGATGTGCCGTTTGCCGGATCCGTTGGCACGCAACTCAACGCAATCAACAATTCTGGAGTGATGGTTGGGACGTGGGTCGACAGCGTTTTCACCGTTCACGGGTTCGTGTACCAGAACGGCGCCTTCACTCATCTGGATTATCCCGGTGCTTTGGACACTTATCCCACCGGAATCAGTGCGCGAGGCGAGATCGTGGGCAACTGGGATACAGACCAATCCACCATTGGGCATGGCTTCTTGTTCTATCGAGGCCAGATTGTTTCCATCGATGTGCCGGATTCCGTTCCTGACGGCACAGCAGCGAATGGCGTGAATGAGCGAGGACAAATCGTTGGAATCTACGTTGGCCTGGACGGGAATTCTCATGGCTTCCTGACGAACGGCTCAACTTTCACGACCTTGGATTGCCCAGGAGGCTTCAGAACCAGTCCTTGGGGCATCAACGCGGCCGGACAGATTGCCGGAATCTGTGATGTCCCTGGTCAACGTCGTGGATTTATTGCGGACCCGGTACCGATGAAGAAACCGTGAACCCGGAGCTTTCGCAACGTGTCTCCAAAGTATATGACTTTCACTTCAGAACACACGTAAGGAGAGACAAAATGAAAGTACGAAGTTTCGTTCTGATCTGCGTAGCGGCAGTTGCTTTCGCAAAGACCACGCTCAGTAACGTCCCTATCACCAGCACGTTAGTTAGTGCGGACAATTCCGGCACGATCACGGACATCCAGAGTGATGGCCTCGGTTCCTACTACGACGGAATTGATGCGGATACAAGTTTCCTTACTACCAACGGCTACAACGGGATCGTTTGGGGAGATTGGCAATTTGGAACACTGAACTCTACGACGCGAAAGGTCAGCATCAGCTTTCTCAATTCAATCTCGGTGGTCAACGGTGGAACCGCAACCCCGAATCCGCCCTTTGCCGTCAAGAATGTGATCGCACATATCGAGGACAAGTGCACGGCGCTTGGTTTAAGCATGCTTAAGATGGCGGCCGGCCAGAAGTTTCAGTGTCCCGCCGTAGTCCATTTCTTTGACTCGAATGGCAACGAGTTCAGAATCTACATGATTCCCATCTCAACCCAGCCTCCAACGCCAGAAACCAGCAACGTTCAGGTGAGTTGCAATGCGGTGGCTTCCGATGGCTGCAACGACTGGTCTATCGACCCTATCCCGGCAGGCTACGACTCGAGTGGCAATCCAATTCCGGGGCAGGCCGAAGGGCGTCTCGTTGGTCCTCCTTACACGGGACACGGGAAAACCGCGAGTGACGGGAACCAGGGAGACTATTACTTCCGCTTTCACTTTCACCTGACTCGGCCGTAAGAAAGACGACGCGTTTGCAACGCAAGTGCTGAACTGAAGAATGCACGAAACAGGTGAGAGGGAGGGCAAACTTTGGATCAGAATAAGAAACCCATGGCATCGATTGCGGTGCCGGAACGGCGCTCAATAGCTCGTCGGATGTGCCTCGCCGTCATCGTCACTCTGTTTTACAAGCCGGCTTATGCCCGACCGCAACTGGGCGACCAAGAGTGGATGCGACGGTTCCGCGAACTCGTCAAAACATTCAACGCATTCCTGGAGGTACTGAACGATGGCAAACTTGACGTTGCGAGATGGAATGCGGTTCGTGCTGCATGGAGGGACGTGGACGTCGCATAGAACGAGGGCTGAAACCAGGCTACGGGAAGGGTATGAGAAATTTGGGGTCCTACAGCCCAATTTTTCGGCAGAGATCTGCCCGCTCTCTGCCGAACTCTCGCAGGACCGCAGGTTAGAAAACTGCACATTTCTAACAGCGCCTGCAGAGATCAATTACTCCAAGGTTAACGGGCTTTGCAAGACACAAATCTGGACAGGTTTTCTAACGCCTCTGCCGAAGTGAGTATCTGGAGCTTGGAAGACCAGCTTTGAGCGCTCACCAAACCGGAAACAGAAGTGGAGTGATCCAGAAACAGGCTTCTGGAATTGTGCGAGTCACAGAGATTTCCTCCTAAGCTTTCAGAGAGCGGCCCATTGCCTGCACACTCTGCTGGGCCTCTAAGCAGGTATTTAGCGGTAGGTCGGCAAGGGATAACTGATCGGCCGTCAGTCGATAAGGCTTCCGGCCAGCCGATATTAGAGTCTGGGCTCAAAGGTGCTCCTGCAGCGCTCGCAGCTTGTCAGGACTCACCGTCGCGAGTATTGAGGCAAGTAGAATCAGGTTCTTGGAGACGTAGCTTTCCATTAAATGGAAACATTTTGGGGAATTCTGAAAGGGACGACATTCGGCGTGAAGGATAACGACCAATGCAGTGCTTCGTGCACGTATAGCCCTACTACAGGTCGACGCGGCCGATTTCGACAGTATGCGTGATTATTGGGAACGCACCCAGGATGGCGTAAGCGTCGGCATCGCATACGTGATCAAGACCGGAGCTCTTATCCGCCAGATTGCTGCCCGGAATATAGGTGAGCCCGTCGTAGCCTTTGACCAGCTGTGGGCAGGTCTGCGGATTGATCAGCTTGCGCCGGATTCCCATCGAGTTACAGAAAAGGCCATTAACAGTGTTGAACTTGTCGCTGTTGGTCCGGAATTGTGGCACGAAGATGTCAGCGCCGAACGACCGGATGATTGAATGGTCCGTTTCACCCACGTTGGCGCTCGTTGTATGGCGAGCTCGCCCGCTAGGGTCGGGAAAGACCAACAGGTGGCGATTAGGGAAATCTTCACGAAGCACTTTCATCATGTCTGCTGTGCCCGCATTGGGTAAGCAGTACTCTTTCCAGGTGTGCATCTCATATTGCGTGCTACGCCAGCCTGTCTCTGGATTCACCGGCAGGAACGGCCGTTGCATCTTAACCTTTGTGGACAATGTAGCGCAGAGCGGATTAACGTTGAAATCAAGTCCCACCAGGATGGGCAAGCCTGGTCCGAGATCCTTGACGCTGCCGTCGAGGTTGCCACGATTAAACGTTCCGCTCTGGCAGTACCAATCACGAACGAAAGCATGATAGACGCGGCCTTCTATCGATTCGAAGGTTGCCATGTATTCCTGACGGAAGTCACGCAACGAAAGGTCATTCTTGGCTTGTAGGATTTCCCGGGCCGTAATGTTCTCGCCATCAAGCGAGGTGAAATGCCAGGCTTGCCACTCCGGTCCTTTGGCGCCTCCACGCACCTCGTCATAGAGGTCTTTGAAATGTGAGAATCCTCTGGGCGATCCGATGAACAGCGCATCGCCCTCTTTGCCTCGATCCGACAGTTGTGGACGGATTACCAACGGCCACAACTCGGGGTCCATGTTGGCATACTCATCGAGCACGACCACCTTCACGTTACGACCGCGTAGTGTGTCGGGCTCGCAAGCACCTTTCAATTGAATCTGTGAACCATTTTTGATGCGGATGGTTAGCTCGGTTTCAATGACCTGCTCCACGGCAGGATTGCCGCGGCCGTCCCGGCCGACGCCGAGCAGGTTCTTGAGGTCTTCCCAGGCAACGTCTTTGGCCCATGGTCGCGTGGGCGCCACGTACCAATTGCGCGTATGCGGATAGCGTAAGGCCACCACAATCAGCATGACAAGCGCTAGCCGAGTCTTACCGAAGCGCCGGCCAGCTACCACAACACGAAAACGCGCAGGACTGGCAAGGACTCTGAACTGTGCTCGTCTCAGTCCAAGATTGCCAATCGACTTGCCAGTTGGAGTATTGGGTGTCGCAACCGTCATCTATCGCTCTCTCAAGGCGGCGTGCACCGCATCTTCGGCAGCAGCCAAGTCTTCGGCGTTATCTGGGGGCGGATCGTCGATATGAACGCGTATCTCAAACGTGCCGTACGATTCGTCGTCCTCGCCGCGCGCGTATCTCTCGAGTTTGCTCCCGACCTCCGCTAACTTGGCAATATCACTGGCACTTAGACCACGCGGCCCTGTTTTCCGCATCAGCTCGGAAAGACCGTCGGCAGCCGCAAGTTGCATATCGATACCTTGCCGAGCCATTCTCTTTTTCATTGCCAGCCGCTCACGGCTCAGCGCGTCTAGCTCAATCCTGTCTAGATGAATGTCGTATGCCCTGACGCGGCTGGTCCAATCCCATCGTTTTGCCCACCTTCGAATATTCGTGCCCGAACATTGCAACAAGCCCGCAACAGATTCGAACGTGCGATCAGCCTGCTTGTCCCGGTAGAGTGTGAAAGCTCGGTACGCTTTTGCACTCTCACCAGGTCTGCGATCCCAAAGTTTTTCTTCAGCTTGCGAGTTTTGCGTCCCATTTCTGGGTTTTTTTATCAGATCCATCAAGACCTCTATCCGCTGTGGTTATGCCAAACTTCACCCAGAACATGAGTACCTGTGCCATACCGCTCACTAAAAAGCATGTGTCGGTCTGCGGCCTTCGTCCAATCTCGCGCGCCGGGTTGCACTTTTCCGGAGATACTCAAGATTCAACACTGCGTTTTTTAACGCTCAGAGTTCTGATTTAACTCTGCTGAACCCCAAGAGTCTGCACAACTGGTCCTATATTCCCGCACCAAATATTCCAGCGTTTTACGCGAAGGGTACTTGTCGGGTCTCCTATCCATTTTGGAACTCCTTCTCATTCGCAGTGAGGCAGACCTCCAATTTGTTAATGACCTTTGGTTTGACACCTCACGTGTGCGCCTGCTCGTCATCTGGGAACATGTTGCCTTCTTCCTCTTCAGGGAAGTCCTCTTGAGCCTCTGCCGCCGGCGAATCACTAATCCCCGCCTCCGCCTCCATGAGTTTCAGTGCCTCTGCGAGTTCCAGCGCGTAATACTCGCGGAAGGCAATCAGCATCCCATGAAACACTTTGGCGCGCATGGATTGCGTGTTGTCGCCGTCCCGAATCCCTTCCATAAACATGCCGATTTCCATATCCTCCTCGAACTCACGCACTAGTTCTTCGGGGAGATTGATGGCCAGCAGTTTCAGCATCGGCTTCTGCTCGTCAGGGGGCAGCGTCTCATTCAGCTTCGCCTGCACCGCCCTCCTGACCATGGGCAAAGACTGCTCCACTGCCGTGCGCACGAGCTCGGGCGTGCGTTCCGACGGCTCCACGCGGGCAAGCTCCGATGCCTTTTTTATGCCCATTCGGGCGACCGTGCCCGCCGCGATGCCATGAGGACCCTCGGTTAGCAAGTGCGCCGTTATTAACTCGTACACTCGGCTGCGCGACATCGATTCACCTAACGCGTTCGTGGCGTACGCCTCAAAGGACCGAAATTTCTTGCCGGGCAAGTATCGCCACAGGTCCCTCATTTTGGCCAGCAGTCCACCTAATTCGGCACAATCCCTGTGCAGTGTCTTCACCTTTTGCCGAATTGTCCGATCGAGTTGTACGGCTTGTTGTGGCAGGTCTTGCTCTCCGTTTATCGGCTGTAATCCTTTGATCGCTCCTGCTCTCATCATTCTCGAACCCTCCTTTTAACCCGGGCTACGTCCACTGAGTGGACTAGGTTGTGGAAAAACTGTTTGTCGTAAGCTGTTACCCGTCAATCACTTACGATTTCGACGCGATTGACTGCACCTCGAAGTTGCTCTGGTTGTCCTGGCTTGCCAGCCCGATTTATTTTTCCCGTCGATCGCAGATCAAATCGGGCATGCGCTGATCCAAATCGGGCTTGGATAGCGCGACATCAAGCCTTCTACTAATAAAAATGGGGGACGAGAGACCCAAAATATTCCACATGCTTAACTTTTTTGTTCAGCTCAAGCCGGCGTTCAAGTTAAAGGAACTTCTAACAGGCCATGATGCAAGTCTGGGTTCCTGACAAGAAACTGTGGTTATCCACACAGGTAGTTCGTAGAATGCGGCCATGGCGATAGGCGGACCAGAGCAGGAGGGACGACAAGACAGGGCTTTGGATCGGACTGCTGTCGAAAACAAGGGGAGTGGTGCGAACTCTGTTCCGGATGAACCGAATCCGTTGAAACAGGACTTGAAACTTTTTGAGCAACTAGCCCAAAGCAGTCCTGATCCTCATGTAAGAAGAGCTTTCGCGGAGCTCGCAAGCCTTATCAAGTATGTAGAATCTCTCAAGCCCAGTCTGTCCGGGGCCGCGGAGGAACTCGGAATCGATACGTTGTGCGAGAAGTTGCGCAGCGAAGAAATTGCCTTCTTAATAGCCCTCCCTGAGAACGGTGCCGAGAGCAATGTCCGAAGGATGTTGCGAAAAAACCTTCTAGAAGCTTCGCTTCTGCGCCCAGAGAGACGCTGGACCGGCGAAATGTTCTTGGACTTTATGTGCTCGGTTTTCCAATATGCACTGAGAAGCGAATACCTTTCGCGGCGGCAGAACAAAGAGAACAAATACGGTCGCGCCGTACGTGAGGCACTGGTCGAAGAGGAAAAGCGTGGCGAGTTGATTGCCAGGCTAGGTAAGGAGGTCACCCCCGGGCTGATTTTCCCTAACGAGGTCGGGTGGAATTCTTGGTGGAAATCGGAAGAGGCGCCAGAAGAAGCGATCGTGAAGATTTGGGAGCGAGCCTGCGAGTTCGCCAAAGTCACCCCTGTCGCAGCGGACCCAAAGGCGCTCCAGGCGTTTATGGAGGGCTCATTAAATGATATCCCCCAGCAAGCCCGAGATCACGTTCGTACCCTTATCGAAACAGAAATCCGACATCGTGATGTTGTCATCGACGTGCAGGGTAGGGAGGAAGAAAGGAGCTCTACTAGCCAGCAAAGAGAAGGAATGCAAGTACTGGTAGAGATAAAGTGCCCTCGCCCAGCGGACCAAGAACAAAAAATTCTCGTCGAGCAATTGCTATCCCTGCCAGGGCTAAAGTCGCGAGACAAAGAAATCGCGAGGCTTTTACATGAGGGCCGAACCCAGAAACAGATTGCAACTGCCCTCGGGATGTCTCAGGGCCAAGTGAGCAAAAGGCTAACAGCTATTCGCGGCTTGATGAAAGCAGCTCTAAGTAGCACCCAAAGCGAACGTTAATTCAAGCATTCAAGCGTGTAGTTTCAGCGCTTCGGTCCGATACCACTCGACATTCAAGAAAAACTCCCTGTCTTGGAATATTTCTTGCTGCTCATCCTCCATTTTAGAAATAGGAGGCCGAACAGTGACTAGCGGCTCGTTTTCCGTGGAGATAACGCTCGATACGGGGGGTGTTCGCTCGGTCCGTGTTCTGGGCAAGAACTGGGACCAAAGCGCCCAAGCGCATGCTCTCCTCCAGCGAATTAGCCCATTAATTCAGCAACTTGATGCCGTGGTGAAACGCGAGGCGTCACCGAAGGAAACGCGAGATACCGGGGTGGTCCAGTGAGGATCCACCTGCAAGACCGTGCCTGTGCGCGTCTGTCGGCGGCCTGCAGTGATTTGCCCTATGGAAGTTTGCCAACATCTGGCGATACGCCCGCCGGCAATTTCGAATTATTGGTGGACTTACTTCCAAGACCAGCGGTGCCTCATGCAGATAAAGTAGCCCGGCCTCCCACGCGCACCGGGAGAGGGACTTGCGGACAACGTCGGGAACCCGAAGAGCAGCGTAAATGACGCACACAGATAGCTATTAGAAACCGTGATGGCAGGTCCCGTGGACAAACTTGATATCCGAATACCTAAGGGAACAATGTTCTTAAAAGAACTTGGCCGCGAGTTGGGGAGTTCAAGCGGTGATCTCATTGGTTGCACCAAGTATTACGGTCGCGTTGAAGATTTGAGGCGTTATGGCCTGAGGTCAATTCTTTACTCCGGCCAGAGATGGAACGGGAACCATAAATTGGAGATCGTAGGCGCAGGCATGATGCTACTGCCTGAAATCGTATCTGAAATAAACCAGGTGTTCGACTTAGATCCGATGTCAGCCGAAATCATGCGCATTGATCTTGCGGTAGACGTCCGGGACTTTTCCGTCGAGTGGTTCCGCCGGCGTTTGAGGGTCAGCCGCATGCGATACACGTCAGAGTATGGCCGAGTCGTGTCAGAACGCACAAACGTTGAGACCCTATATTTTGGCAAGAGACCAAACCTTTTCCGTGTATATGACAAGACCGCAGAACAGCGGGTCGATTACCGGCGTCTGATTCGTAAGGCAAAAGAAGGGGAACTGATTCCAACCTTTCAGGCGCGATATGGGCATCCAGAAAATGAAATGGTCACTCGGGTGGAGCGCCAGTATTCAGGTGGACGAGTTCCGAAGGAGATCGCCACTCTGGGGAGATTGCAAGAGAATTCTCCCTGGTTCAATCCTTTCGAATCCCTGCAGTTCCTGCCGAGCACGATCTCAGAAGAATCTGTAAACCAACTTGAAGGGAACGCATTCCTTAAGTGCCACGGCTGGCTGAGGCTGGTGGAACAGTTCGGAGGCTCCGAAGCTAGACGGCTCCTGAACCAAAAGACAGGCCGCAACGCAGGGCGATTGTTGGCTCAAATCAGCGATTCCATTTCGCTCGATCCAGCCTGCGTCGCTCCCGATCTGTATGAACTCTTTTGTAAGGGGATCTGTAAACAGCTCGAGACGCCATTGAGGTGCTTATGAACCATTTGTTTCTTGACGCAGAGGAACGGCTTGAGGACGCACACTCGGCCACGCGCGAGAACCATCGCACGGAGCCGGTCTGGGATTGTGGTGAGGCTTCTCGTTTTCTACGTATTCATCCGGCTACCGTAAAGCGCATGGCGCGGGAGGGTAAGCTGCCCGGGTTCAGAATCGGGAATCGTTGGCGGTTCCGGCCATCGGAATTGGACGCCTGGGCCCGTTCTACGGTACTCTCAGCAGACTCTTTGCGCCGCGAATAGAGGAGATCTCATTTGCGGCAAAACACTGATCGTTTTGGTTGGATCGAAAAACAAACAAGGAGAGGAGGTCCCTCGGTTCTCGTTTGGCGCAACCGCCAAAAGCAAACCGACGGATCGTACAAGAAGGTAACGGTGCTGCTCGGTCCGGCTGAGCAGTTCAAGACGGTAGCAGCCGCTTGGCGGGAGGCGGAACTCAATCCTCTATATGCCAGTTCGGAGTCAGGCCTCCACGAACAGGTTTTGTTCGGAGCTCTCTGTAACCGGTACATAGAACAGGCAATGCCCTTGCGGCATTCGACCCGGAAATCGTACTTGACCATTTTGAACAAACATATCCTGCCGCGGTGGCAATACACGCCACTGGCTGAGGTCAGACCGATGTTTGTAAAGGAGTGGCTGGATCCGTTGCCGCTAGCGCCCAAGACCAAAAGCAAGGCCAAAGCTCTCATGCATCGTTTGTTCGAAAAAGCGATGTTCTGGGAGCTGACCCCGCTTGGTCGAAACCCGATGGGGTTGGTTGAAATTCAAGGGTCAAGCAGACGCCTGAAGAAGCCGATCATCCTCACCGTGGACCAGTATTTCGCTGTACTTGGATTGTTGCCAGAACCGTATCGAACCATGGTGGTTGTGGCGCAATGCCTGGGCCTCAGAGTCAGCGAAATTCTTGCCCTGCAATGGCCGGACATCAACTTCGGCGAACTCACGATGCGGGTTACCCGCGGCGTGGTCGACGGAGTTGTCGACGAGGTCAAGACCGAGTATTCGGAAGACGATCTTCCGCTCGATCCCCATCTCGCTACGGTCCTGCTGAGCTGGAAGGAACGATGCCCGAAATCGGAGGAGGGCTGGATGTTCCCCAGTCGGGTCACCGGCCGCTGTTACCACGCGAGTCCAATTCAGCAGGACTATATCCGTCCGGCTGGACGAAAACTCGGCTTGGGCGATATCGGGTGGCACACGTTCCGCCACACTTATCGCTCGTGGCTCGATTCGGTTGGTACTTCGATGGGTGTGCAGCAGAAGCTTATGCGGCATGCTCAGATCGCAACCACCATGAACGTTTATGGAGACGCCATGATGGAATCGAAGCGCGCAGCCAACAGTAAAGTAGTTCAGATGGTACTTCGGCCGGCGCTCAAAGAGGCAAAATGAAAAAGGTCGCCGAAGCAGCCCTGAATGCCCCTTTTTGCCCCTGCGGGCAAAAGTAGCTTTGCTTGTAACCCTATGATGGAGTTGGTTGCGGGGGGTGGATTTGAACCACCGACCTTTGGGTTATGAGCCCAACGAGCTACCAGACTGCTCCACCCCGCATTGTGATGATAGCAACCGCCTGAGCATGCGTCAAACTTGTCCTGAGGGATGACACCGCTCGCAACTCGCTTGCGTGCGCAGAATACAAGCATCCAATCTATGCCGCTGACAATCCAAGGCATATCGATCCATTGACGCACTCGGCTGGACAATGAATCGCATTGCAAGGAGGATTTCTTACTATGGCGAAGAAGGAAAGTGCAGGTCGGCAGTCATCGCTGAATGCGCAGCCGCGGATTCATCAGCGAGCCGCTGAAATTCAAACTTATGGCACCGTATCGCATGCACTGCCGCTCGAGTTGGAAGAGCCGGTTCGTCTGGAAATGACCGAGCAGCTGAATCAGTTGCTGGCCGACAGTATCACTTTGCGGGACCTCTACAAAAAATCGCACTGGCAGGTTGCGGGACCGACGTTTTATCAGTTGCATCTTTTATTCGATAAGCATTTCGAAGAGCAAGTCGAAATCGTGGACACCATTGCCGAGCGTATCCAGTTGCTCGGCGGAATCTCCTTGGCCATGGCGCATGACATTGCGGAAACTACCAGGATCGAGCGTCCACCACGCGGCCGCGAAGAAGTGCCGGTTCAAATTTCGCGATTGCTGGATGCACATCAAGTCATAATCGGAGAATGCCGTGACTTGGCAGATCGCGCCGATAAACTTGGGGATCACGGAACCAATGACATGGTCGTGAGCGATGTTCTGCGTACCAATGAACTGCAGGTATGGTTCCTGAGTGAACACCTGGTGGAAATGCCGCTGGTACACGCGCAGGATCCCCAGTTCAGAAAAGCTGGATAGCGGCGACCGCAAATGCGGGTCCGAGTTCGGGCCCGCTCCCATCTCCTCGAAGGATAGCTGTCCTTTCAGGCCGTTCGCAGCAGATGCCGCAGTGGTTTTTTGTGTGATGACTGACGGTCATAATGATCGCAAGCCACCGACTGTTCCGCTTTTTCAATGAGCTATTTTACTGAGTTGCAAGCAGGATATTCTTTCGCTATGCTGTCGTGACTTTAAGTCACGTCATGTCCGCGAGCGCAACCAAGCCGCCTCTGACTTTGTCCTCCGCGAATCCGGACGGAGTACATCCTCGTTCGCAGACCAAACGCCGGCGCATCGTCGACGCCGCGACCAGGCACTTCGCTGAGCATGGCTACGAAAGTGCGCGCGTCGCCGATATCGCCCTCGCTCTCGGAATCGCAAAAGGTTCGATTTTCCAACACTTCGGCAGCAAGGACGCGTTGTTCCTCGAGGTGTACAAGCGGGCGGTGCGTTCGTTTTCGAAATATCTGGATGTTCCCCCGGAAGTGCGCGAGGCAGGATTTTTCGAAGTGCTACGTTATTGGCTCGTCCGGACCGAGCACATGGTCCACGAAGATTGGATCCCGTACCGGATTTATCTGCTGGGCAATTACGGAACCGACCTTGCGCTCAAGCGGGAGATCAATCGCTTTCTGATCAGCGAAGACCCCTACGGCCGTGTGGATTTCGTTCGCTTTGGATTGCAACGGCGCGAACTGCGCGACGACTTGGAGATTGAGCTGATCGTTTCCATTATCGACTGGATGGTGGAGCGCTTTCAGGACGCACTGCTGACCGCCGAACTCGATCCCGGCTTGTTCCGCCGCCAGGGAGAGTTACCGGAGAAAAAGGAAGCCAGGATTCAGCAGTTCCTCTCGGTGGTGGAACGAGCCATTGGAACGGAGCGGACAGCCTTGGTGCCGAAGCGGGTTCAAAGAAGCGAGCGCCGCTAAGCTTTTCAGGTGAACCTATGAGCACGATGATGTCGGTGGAACAGATTCTTGCCAGCTACGACGACCGCGCGCCCCTGTCGCACGCATCGACCATTCCCGGACCGTGGTATACGGATGCTCGCATCGCGGAGTTAGAGCGCCTGAACGTATTCAGTAAGACATGGCAACTGGTGGCGCGAACGGCTCAACTCCAGAAACCTGGTGATTTTGTAACCACCCGTCTCGCCGGTGAACCGGTTGTGGTAGTGCGCGGAAGCGATGGACACCTGCGCGCCTTCTATAACGTCTGCCGGCATCATGCGGCCGCCGTTGTGACTGAAGCTTGCGGGCACGCATCGATGCTCCAATGCCCGTATCACGGGTGGAAGTATGGCTTGGATGGCACTCTCAAGGGCATGCCTGAATTCGACGGAGTAGAAAATTTCGAGCGGGCCGACAATGGACTGGTGCCAATCCGCGTGGAGACCTGGGAATGTTTTGTTTTTGTGAATCTCGATTCCGACGCAGTGTCACTGAAGGAGTTTCTCGGCGGGCTAGTGAAGCGGATGGCACCCTTGAACATCAGCCAACTGCATTATTTCGATGGCAGGACTTACGACATCCATTGCAACTGGAAAGTGTTCGTCGACAACTATCTCGATGGCGGATATCACGTGCCTCACCTGCACAAGGGATTGAACTCCGTTCTCGACTACAAGCAATACACCATCGAAAACGAAGACCGCTACTGCTTGCAGTCAAGCCCCATGGTTGCGTCGCAGGAAGATGCGGCGACTGGGGCCACCCGCAAGGGAGATCGCGCGTGGTACTTCTGGCAATATCCCAACCTGATGATCAACTGCTACGAAGGATACATGGATACGAACTATGTGATCCCGGTCGATGCCGATCACTGCAGGGTGATCTTCGATTTCTATTTCAGCGACATAAGTGAATCGCGCAACGTCTACAACACTGAATCGGTGAACGTGGGCAATCGCGTGCAGGAGGAAGATCTGGGGATCTGCGAGGATGTGCAGCGCGGGTTGAAGTCGCGCGCCTATGGTGCCGGCCGGCTATCCGTGCGGCGCGAAGCGGGAGAGCAACTGTTTCATCGTTTGCTGGCGGGGGATTTGAAAGCGCAATCCCGGGTTCTCGTTTCAACGTGAGTTCACATCGGCAACTTCTTTGCCGCGGATGAACACGGATCAACACGGATGAAAATTCGACAATCTTTTTTGGGGTATTTGATCGCGAAATCCGCGTAATCGTGCAAGTAAGTTGTATCTGCTTCCCCTAGAATTATTCTGTTCCACCCTGCTCGCGGCGCAACGCGCGGAGATCGATGCCGAGTTGTTCCGCCTTCTTATACAGGTGACTGCGCTCGAGGCCAAGTGTTTTCGCCGCCAGAGTCATGTTGTTCTGACTGCGTTTGACTTCGGCCAGAATAACCTCGCGCTCGAAAAACTGTACGCGCTCGGTCAAACCTCCAGAGCTGCCTGTTTTTCCACCGCTTGCGCCGCCGGGAGAGTGTGGCAGCGCCAACTCGATCGTGTCCGCATCAACCCGGCCATCGGTTGCCAGCAGCATGACTCGCTCGACAATGTTGCGCAGTTCGCGGACATTGCCCGGCCAGGAATACGACTGCAGCGCTTGCATTGCCTCGCTAGAGAAGGGAACTGGCTTCCATCCATTCTGGGAGCACACCTGTGCGGCAAAGTGCTCGACCAGCGCCGGGATATCCTCAACGCGCTCACGTAATGGCGGAAGGGCCAGGGGGAAAACGTAAATTCGATGGAACAAATCCTGGCGAAACTTTTCTTCGCGCATCCGTGCTTCCAGGTCGCGATGAGTTGCAACCAGCACGCGCACGTTCACGCCAATGGGCTTGTCGCCGCCAATCCTTTCTACTTCGCCTTCCTCCAGCACGCGTAAGAGCTTGGCCTGCATGTGCAGCGGCATATCGCCTATCTCATCCAGAAAAATCGTGCCCTGATCTGCCTGCTCAAACTTGCCAATGTGCCGTCCGGAAGCACCGGTGAACGAGCCTTTCTCGTGGCCGAACAGCTCTGATTCAATCAGTTCTGCCGGCACGGCCGCGCAATTTAGGGTGACGAATGGCCCAGAGGAGCGGGGACTCCGGTCGTGGATCGTGCGCGCGACCAGTTCCTTGCCCGTGCCAGTCTCGCCCAGAATGCAGACGCGCGACTCGCTGGCGGCAACGCGTTCCAATTGAGCCATCAAACGCCGCATGGTCTCGCCCTTCCACACAATTTCATGCTTACCCAGGCGCTGGCGCAGTTGCCGGTTCTCCCGCTCGAGTCGCTGCAGCTTCAGCGCATTGTCTACGGTGAGCAGCAGTTTGTCGGTGGAGATAGGCTTCTCTAGGAAGTCGAGCGCTCCCAGTCGCGTCGCTCGAACTGCCATGTCGATGTGTGCCTGGCCCGACATCATGACCACAGGTGCGGTCACTCCCTGCTGCTTTAGTTCCTCCAGCAACGCCAGTCCATCCTTTCCGGGCATCACGACGTCAGAAAGAATCAAGTCGAAATTCTGGGCCTTCGCCAGTTCGAGGGCTTTGGCGGCGTTGTCGCAGACGGTGGCTTCGTGTCCCGCAAGGCGGAAAGCACGCGAGAGCGAAGCCAGTGTGTTGGCCTCATCGTCAACGATCAGCAAATGGGCTTTCAACGGCAATTCTTCCCCTCCTCAGCTTCGGACCGTCTCGCCTGCATCTTGCCTCTTTCCCTCGCCGATGTCACCTAGTAGCTCAGGACGCACCGGCAGTTCAATGACGAACGCGGTTCCTTTCCCCGGCTGGCTCCGCACGGTAATGGTTCCGCCATGATCGCTCACCACCGACTGCACGATCGCCAAGCCCAGACCGCTTCCGTGTTGCTTGCTCGTGTAATAAGGAGTGAAGATGCGCGCGCACTCTTCGGGTGTCAGCCCCGTGCCAGTATCGGCGACTTCGATAATGACCTTCTGAGGCTCGCGGCCGCTGAGCAACGTGAGCTTTCCTCCCTGCGGCATCGCGTCCATCGCATTGAGTACGAGATTGGAGATAGCTCGGTGCAGGAGTTCCGGATCGGCTGCGATTGCGCCAAGACTATCGTCCGTTTCTAGACGGCATTCTATGGCAGGTCTGCCCGGCAGATTGAATTGTGCCTGGAACAGCTGCACGACGCCTCGGAGCACCTCGTTGACGTTCACTTGCTGCAACTGAGGTTGCGGCATTTTCGAGAATTCGCTGAATCTGCCGATGATCCCTTTCAGGTTTGCCAGCTCGGCGAGCAGAGTCTGGGAGCTTTCATGAAAGACTTCTTCGAACTGTTCTGGAGATTGAGTTCGGGCGCGGATCAGGTTCTCGACCGTCAGTTGAAGAGGGAAGAGCGGATTCTTCAACTCGTGAGCTAAGCGCCGCGCGAGCTCGCGCCAGGCCGCAACCCGCTCGGCTTGCACCAGGCGCTCCTTTTGTGCCAGCAACTCCGTCGTCATTTGGTTGAATGAACTGGCGAGCAGGGCTACCTCGTCGTGTCCGCTCACTTGCACGCGTGTGTCCCAGTTTCCCCCAGCCACGCTCTGGGCCGCGCCGGCGAGTTGTTCAATCGGACGCGTGACGCGAGCCGCAGCCCAGCCACTCAGGAATAGGGCGAGAACCATTCCACCGCCTCCGGCCAGTAGCGCGGCGTCTCGAATTCTTCGCGTCAGTTCCACATAGGTGCGCCGGGATTGGCCAATCAGCAGAATGCCGAGCAATGGCCGCTTTTCTCCCACGCCTTGCAAAGGAATGGCGTGGAAGATCTCTTCATCGGCTCGGTCCGATGACCACCTGATGGGCATGGACATTTCTTGCTGGCCTCGCCTGACATCGTCGATCAACGGAGCAAGCTTTTCAGCGGGCCGGACACTCTCAAAAGAAGCGGAAGAATTTATCGAGAGGTCGGCAGAAAAGCTCTCAACTCCGTTCTGATACAGCATGACGTGCATTTCGGGAGCGACATTCAGCGTGGACAGGAAAGTCTTGTCGAGGCGTCGTCCACCAACAACGTATACGGGATGTTCGCGGTCACCGCTGGTGCGCACTGTGAACAGGCCCAGAGCGGTCGAGTCCTGAAGTTGCTCCAATTTCAGGAACGCGGGCTGTTGAGCTGACGGCGACACGATCTGGAACGCTGGATCCGGATATCCAAACTTCGCCGGCCACTGTGCTGAAGACACAATCATTCCGCGTGAATCGAGCAATTCGAGAAAGTCTAGTTGGTGGCTTTCCGCGAGGGAACGCGCGACATCAAAGTACTCTGCTGAATCGGCGGAGGTGCCGTTGAGCGCCGCCGCCATTCGGTTCACCGTCTCGGAAGCCGCGATATTCTCTACTCGCCTTGTGACATCTTCTGCCTGCCGGTTGAATTCGCGCTGAAATTGCCCGACTAATTGCGATGTGCGCTGATTCTCAGTCTCCTCAAACGCTTTTCTCGTCACCTCCTGCACCAGCCATGCCACTGCTGCCACGGACAAAGCTACGCTGAGCGGAGAAAACGAGAAGGAGTTTCCGTCGAAAGCTCATGGTTGGGAGCTCTTCAGCGACGCGCCCGCTATATTCAGCTTTCCGCCAGGCATAACCGTCCAGTCGTGGAGATTCGTCCCGGCGGCGTAGGCAAGAGGCAAATGAAACAGCGGAATGATGCGTCCACTCGCCAGCATGCTCTGTTCGGAAGCAAATAATTGCTCGAGAGAATGTGCCTTCGCCTCAATTGGCGGCAGGCCCAACTGATTATTGAGAACCAGCAACGAAGTCCAGGGATCGCAAGTGGCCAGAGGAATTCGCACCACCCGGAGTTCGGTGGCGGAAGCGTTCAACTGTACCGATAAGCCCGCGTCCCTTGCGTTCAACGCAATGCGCTCCGCCAAGAGTCTCACCAGGGAATCATTACTGTCGTAGCCCAGCGTGAAAGAGGGTACGCCCGGAATCTGATCCCGCAACTGCTGGGCTCGCAAACGATCAGGCTCGGTGGAAAAGACAAATCCGTAACCGCTCATCCATGTGGGAAGTAAGCTGGCGGTCGGCTGTCCCGCACCTTGCAGCAGGACGTTATGCATGGATTGACGCTCGATACTCAGGCGCAGAGCGTCGCGGGAAGCCTTCTCCTGGGCGGAAGCAGGCTCCTTGGCGAATTTCAAGGCGATCAGTTCGATGGGGCTTGAGCGCAGGAGTTCATAACGCTGGGAAACGACGCGGTGCATTTGTTCCGGCGCCAGTTCCACCAGATCGGCTTTTCCGCCTTCCAGAGCTTTCATTTGATCGCGGAAATTTCTTCCCATATCAACATCGATCTCATCGACAAAAGGCCGCCCATTCCAATAATCCTCATTCGCAGCTGCCACCAGCCGTTTGCCAGGTTGCCAGTTAACAATGTGAAAGGGACCGGTTCCACTGAGATTGCCGTTGGCATCCTTCTTGGCGATGGCATTTCGAGCTAAGGCAACTTCCTGTAAGAGCTCAGGAACTGCGCGCGCAGACTCAATTGTGACAACGTCTCCAGCGGCGGTGACGTTCCACGCGGGATTGGCTTTGCGCAGGGAAGAGGCCGCGATCTCGGCCGTCAGCGGGGTGCCATCGTGAAATTTCACATTGCGCCGGAGACGAAACTCGAGTCCGCGATCTCCCGGAGCGCTTTGCCACGACTCTGCCAAAGCGCTTTGTGGACGGCCATTCGAATCCACCGTGACAAGAGTATCGAAGATAAGCGCAACCAGATTGCGCGAGCCGACCGAGTCGGCCATGTCAGCCGGATCCAGGGACGATGCACTCATGGTCATGCTGATGCGCAAAGTTCCCCCATATTGAGGGCGCGTATCCGCCCTCGCGCTGGAGGCCGCGATCAGCAGAACACTAATTGCAAGCCATTGTAAGCCGATACGCTTCATAGCTGCCTGTTTCTGGATTCTTTGCGATCGCAATTGCGCTGTCGCCGTTTGCCTGGGTCCACAATGCTGAGACCTTGCCCGGCAAATTGACGGGCGCGCTAACGGCGATCGGGTCCCGGTCTGGCAACTCATACGCTCGCACCGAGTCGCCGCTTTGGTCGTCTACATTTGTCGCAAGCACTTGCCATCCTGCGCCGCAGTTTGTTCTTACCGTGGCAATATCGCTGCCCCAGTCGGTTACCGAGATCTGGTCTCGAATGCCGTCGAGGATGTGTAGTTTCCCATCTGTTGCCGCGAACAGCCACAGGATGTATTTATCTCTGGGCAGGAATGCGGCGGAATAGAATTTGGGCGCCGCGCTAAACTTGCCGATGGACGGAGTGATCACGCCCGTAAAAAAGTTAAGTCGCGGAGTAAAGAAAGCTGCCAGCAGCGGAGCCGGGGAAGAGCCACCCGCGGGACTGCTCATCGTACCCAGAGGCCAGGGATCATCGGTTTCCCGGCAGTTCAAAGTAGCGGCGCCTCCCATCTGGCAAAATACGCCGGGAAGATATACGTCCAATGCGTGATCCCTGGTGGGAACCAGCCTGCCGCGCAGATCCAGCGGCCATGGTTTGGCGTGGCTGATGGAAAGCTTCTGCTCGGTTTGCCATTTTCCTGACTGCAGGCGGTACAAAGAGAGATCTTCAGCGCTGAGCACCGCGATGCGCGCAGGCGACGGATCTCCTTCCAGAATGGCGAGGTCGAGAATGGGATTATTGCCACTCCAGAGCAGCGTCTTCTCGAGCGTCATTGGCATTGACTCAGGAAGCCGGGCGGTTGCTGCGGTTCGCGGAACTGAGACCATAACGACAGCGGACTCTGCCGTACCCTGCCGAACTTCGGCGATCCATACGTAAGCTGTTTGGTTTTCCGACAGCGATAGCGCGATTGAGGCAGCCGCTTGCTCGTTGTTTACAATCCGTACGCCAACTTCATGGAGAGCGTTTTCCAGCCCATTCTGGACGATCTCACTATCGCGCTTGCCCATGGATGAGCGATTCTGCACAGTCAATGTCGCGGCGCCGGGGCCGGTTACCGCAGCAATCTTTTGCGCCAGTTGCTTTTCTGCGCTGCTCCAATCAGAGGCAAATGCAAATGTGCATAACAGCACGATGAGGCAGTACACGCCGAACCGGGCAACCGGGAAAAGACGAGCCGGTCCGCAAGGCACATCCACCGATTTCAAGATGCCTGGAATGCCCGAATTATAAATCGGCTGACGCATTGCCCCGCATCCTCCCTCTGTACTGTTTGGACACCGTCGTCGGGCTTGCCGAACAGGTTGTTCTCTTTGTCCGGCCTAGCACGTACTGTCTATGGCGTCGCCTAGTGCGGTTGTGCTTCCCCCTGCTCACTCTGACTGGCCTGATTCGCCATGTTCATGCTGTGCAGCACGTCATTGGCAAAAAAGAACTTGCCGTCGGCCGGGACCATCATGATCTGCAATTTGTCGGACAAGCGTTCAGCGACAATTTTGTTGATCAGCAGCGGATTTTGCTTCAGAATCGACGCCCTCGCTGCGCATGCGTTCGGCGTCCGCAGCCGCGGTCACCCGAATGCGGTCAGCTTCCGCCTCGGCCAGCAGCTTGCGGCGTTCGGTTTCAGCCTTGCTGTCGATGACTTTGGCTTGCGCTGCCGCTTCCGCATTTTGGATGGTCGCTTCCTTGCGCGCCGCCGCTTCCAGTTTGCTCTGCTGAATTTGCTTTTCCTTCAGCGGCAGGGTGTACTGCATGGCGTCCGCTTCTCCCTTGGCCTGCAGCACGTGAACGCGGGCTTCTCCTTCGGCCTGTTTGATCTGTCGGGCCTTGATGGCTTCCGCCTCCAGTTCCGCGATCTTGACTTGCTTCTGCTGCAGCTCCGTTTCCACGCCCATGCGATCATTTTCCTGCTCTTTCAACAGCAGGGTCTCCAATCCTTCGGCATATTCCTTGGGCAATTGAATGTCGCGCAGCATGACCTCTTTGACTACGATGCCATCGGCTGCGAGTTTCTGGGTGATCAGGCCCGCCGCGCGCTGGCGAACTTCCTCGCGTTTCGTGGAAAACACATCTTTGACGGTGTAGTGGGGTACGAGTTCTCGCCATACGCTCGCTACGACCGGGGGCACGATTTCTTTCTCTACGGGATGGGGCAAATTGCTGTGAATGTAGTCCAGGTGTTTGGGATCGAGCCGATACCGGACCGTAATGGCCAGCCCCAGCGTGAGTCCCTCCTTCGCCTGCACATCGAGAAGTTCCGGCTTGGAGGGAGCCTTCGCAAGGGCCGGCTTTCCGTCCTCCAAACTCCCGGTCGTGAATACCTGGTCGCGAATATCGAACAGCGCGACGTCTTCCACGAGCGGTTTGACCAGGTGGACGCCAGGGTAGAGGGTTCCCGGTTCCGTTCCGCTGGTTTGGCTCACGCGAACCCCGGCCATGCCACTGGGCACGACCACTATGCTGAACGCGACCAGGATGGGACCCCAGGCAAGAAACACTCAGCGCAACGGATCGGCGCCATCTCCACTCCGGCGCCGTTGGGATTGGCGTAATACCTGGGGTGGCAAGCGCCTTTCGATACAGCAGTTCGCGATATAGATCGTAGGCTAAGATTCCCAGGGCCACGAGAATCATCCCGAAGCCGCCATACATCAGCAGATTTCTAAGTGCCAGCATTGTCGTTCTCCTTTGCGTCTAGCGCTTGTCTTCCGATTTCACAGTTGCGGTTTGCCGTGCGAAGAGCCGGAACACCTGCCCGAAGATCAGCTCCTCTGCGAGCAGGGCCACCGCTAGCGAGAAAACCATTCCTGCCACTACCGCCATAAATGTGATTGCCATCTGCATAACTCCTCCTGAGACTTCCACTTCACAGGCTCGAGACGCTGCTACTGTCCTTGTATAGGCATCGTTCAGGCCAGATAGCCGGCGCTTCAGAAATAAGGAGTTAGGGGACGCAGACAGGGATATAACGTCGTAGGAAGGACACGGGGTGTGGCAGGGCGGACACGCAGTCCGCGGTATTAAGGCGCGATGCAGGGAATAAAGGACGGTAAGGGAAGGTGGGAGGGCTGCATGTTCTCGGCCTTCAAGCGCCCGGCTCCCGCCGTCTGGGGTAACGGCTTGTGGGGTTCTGTGGGTTGGAGCCGGGCGATCCTATGACTAGAAGGCCTAGTTCAATTGTGCTTATTTAATGCCGATTGGTCCGTCATTTCTGTGACGCTGGTCACAGTTCATCGTGATCCTTATCATGCAGATTCTTTGTCACACGGCACCCAATCATTCTCGCCCTCGCACCTTTCGATCTCGGTCGCACAAAGCACAACTGCATGTGATCGGAATCACCGCCCTTCTGAGTCTCGCTTTCTTACACTCGTTGTTGAGCGAGTGAAGTGCTCATCCAGGGGACTGACTCATCATGGCTTATGTAATTACTGATACCTGCATCAAAGACTCCCTTTGTGTTGAGGTTTGCCCGACCGATTGCATCCACCCCAAGGCGGATGAGCCCGGCTTCGAGGCGGCAACGCAGATGTATGTCGATCCTGAGGGATGCATCGACTGCGGCGCTTGCATTCCGGCATGCACCTCGGATTCGATCCATGCGCTGGAGGATGTGCCGGAGGAGAAGAAGGAGTTCATCGAGAAGAACGCAGCATTCTTCCAAAACTGAAGCAGTTTTGAATCGGTGAAAGCCGCCGGGCGCCGGACGCAAGGTGAACCAGCCAAGTCCGATGCTCGGCGGTTTTTTGTTGCATTCAGTGGTGAAAGTTGAGTTCCCGCTGACTCGTTGTGAAATTTGCGTGGATTGGAAGAAAAAAGACGGCGACGACCAGCGGCGCTGATTACTTAGGCCGCCCCTTTTCCGGCGGCGTGAGAGGCGGCAGTCGCGACGGGACGTTTCAGGGCAATGAGCGTGATGCCAAGTTCGCGATCGTAAATCAGACTCCATTGCAGCGCACACTCGTCACATAGCCAGAAGTGCTCGATGGACCGTTGTTGCCGGCGAGCAGACACGAAAGCAGGCGGGATCTTCTCCCCCGGCCGGACAACCCGATCGATCTCTACCACAAAGAGCTTACCTTCGCGCAGTTTAAGAAACGGCTTACCACATTGTGAATTGGCACATTGACTGAGCATTATCGATTCTTCCTGCCTAAATTCAAATCTCGCCCGAGCGTGGAGAGTTCACAAACGAGCAGATTGAATGCCATTCTCTGGTATTAAGGAACCATTCATTTCCGGGCTCCACCTTTTCGATATTGCAGTCGGGTTGCGCAACAACCTTGCCGAATTTTCGGCACTCGCCGCCGACCGCAAGGCCCTCCGCGGTTGCCTGCGCTCGCCACCGCCGTCTACCATCTGTGGTATGCCCAACGTGCTCGTGTGTCCACCGGATTATTTCGATGTGGTGGATGTAAAAAATCCGTACATGTCCCAGCAATCGCAGGTGGACCGCGCAAAAGCGCGCACCCAGTGGGAAAGACTCTGTAGCGTAATGCAACAGAACGGCTGCCAGATTCATATCATCGATCCCGTCCCAGGACTCGAAGACATGGTGTTCGCCGCGAATCAAGTTTTCGTCGGCGAGAAAGCAGGATACGGAAAGTTCGTCGTTCCCAGCCGCATGCGGCATCCATCCCGTGATCGCGAGGTCCCGTACTTTACGCAATGGTTTGCTGCTCGCAATTTCCGGGTGATTGATCTTGCCTTAATGCCAGACGACTACCTCGAAGGCCACGGCGATCTGCTATGGGACTATGACGGCTCCGGTATCTATGCGGGGTACGGTTTTCGCAGCACCCGCGGCGCGATTGACAAATTTTCTGCCGCAATGTCCGAAATGGGAATTCCGGTCACTGCCCTCGAGTTGATCGATCCTTATTGCTATCACCTGGACACATGCCTGTGCCCGTTGAATGCCGAGGCGGCTTTGATTTTCGCCGGAGCGTTTTCCGCCGAATCCTTGGCATCCGTGCACAAGCGTTGGAAAAGAATTCATCTCATGGACGCCGATGAGGCGCATCACTTTATGGGAAACGGAATTGTGGTCAATGCTCACTACATCACGCGCGGGATCACGCCTCAGTTGGAGACTATTCTTCGCAACGAGGGCCTGACGCCCGAGATCGTCGATACCTCGGAATTCGAAAAGTCGGGCGGCAGTTGCTTCTGCATGACAACCTTCTTCCCCTGATTCTCTTTCATGACCTCAACTCCAACCCTGAGTGATGTGGGCAAACTGGTGCGCTGCGCTCGAATCCCAGGCGTACGCGCATTGGCATGGGAGGGCGAAACGCTCTATGCCTCGCGCCGATACGAACTGCTGCGAGCATTGTCTGCGGATCTTCCGCATGAATTGAATTGGCAGGTCGTCGGGAATTTCCGGCCTTCGTGGCATCGCAAGCTCTCGGTTGTGAATCGTCTCACCGCGCGCCTGTTTCGCGACGGCTTTCATGCGCTGGCGTTATTGCCTTCCGGCACCATCGTGGCCGCGGTTCCCGGAGCGATCGCCACACTTAAGGCGAATGAAACAGAATTCCGCCGGACTTTTTCCATCACTCGCGGATCGCGGCCGCTGCACATGACCGTAGTTCCGGGCGGCCGGGTTTTCTGGGGAGAGTATTTCGACAATCCCGCTCGCGATGAGGTGCACATCTACGGATCAGCCGATGGCGGCATGTCCTGGGATGTCGCGCACACCTTTCCCAAACGGGCCATTCGGCACGTTCACAATATCGTCCATGACCCGTGGCAAGATTGTCTCTGGGTGCTGACCGGCGATTACGGAGACGAGTGCCGGATCCTGCGCGCGAGTTACGATTTCACCAGTGTAGAAGTCGTGCTGCAGGGTAAGCAGCAGGCCCGTGCCGTCGCAGCCGTTCCAACCGAAGATGGCATCTATTTCGCGTCCGACACACCTCTCGAGCAAAACTTTATTTATCGTCTTGAGCGCGGAGGCACGCTGTCCTGTCTGGCGCCGGTCAGCAGTTCTTCGATCTATGGTTGCCAGGTCGGCAGCCACGTTTTCTTCTCGACCATGGTAGAGCCCAGCGAAATCAACCGCGATCCCACAGTCCGAATTTACGCCGCGCAGGCGAACCATCCGCAGCGCTGGGATCCTCTGCTCAGTTGGCGAAAAGACCGCTGGCCGATGAAGTTCTTCCAATATGGAAATGCGTTCCTGCCCGACGGAATCAATGCGACTCAATACCTCGCTGTAACGACAGTAGCCGTCGAATCGGATGATATGGTTACATCGATCTATTCGGTCAATCCGTGATGATGCTGATCGGGATGAAGGGCCGCGCGGATTCCGTACAGATTCATAAGTAAATGCCAGGGATCAGCTACTACCGTCGCATCTTCAGTGCCTATCTCCTCGGAGGCAAGAGCCATCTGACCTTCTGGCACGAGACTCCGGCAGAGAATTCGGATGCTTCTGCCAAGGAACTCGGCCCCTACTACATGCTCTTTTCGGAGAAGGCGGACTACTCGGGGCCTTTCGATGCCAGCGGAATTCCGCAACTCGATTATCACGGCCGCATCGGCGTGCAATATAACCCGATCGCCATCGCGCAATATGGGTTGGGCAATTACAACCTATGGCGCCAGCACGGCGATCCTGCGCGGCGCGGAAAATTCTTCCGCACCGCCGACTGGCTGTGTGAGCACCTGGAAGCCAATTCCTCAGGGCTGGCGGTGTGGGCTCACCACTTCAACTGGGAATATCGCGACACCTTGCAAAAGCCGTGGTATTCCGGGTTAGCGCAGGGGCAGGGCGTTTCGGTGCTGGTGCGCGCGCATGAGAAATCGGGGAACTCGCTCTATCTCGACGCGGCCCAGCGCGCCTTCCTCAGCTTTCAACGCCCCATCTCCGAAGGTGGGGTGGCTTTTACCGACGAATCCGGCGACCTTTGGTTCGAGGAATACATCGTCTCTCCCCCAACGCACATTCTCAACGGTTTCATGTGGGCGCTCTGGGGCGTTCACGATTACTTCCTTGCCACGAAACGACAAATCTGCGGAGGAACTTTTTTCTCGAGGAGTGCGAACCCTGCTGCACAACCTGGAGCGCTATGACTTGGGATTCTGGTCGCTATACGAGCAGTCCGGCACGCGTTTGCCGATGGTGGCCAGCCCGTTTTATCACCGGTTGCACATCGTCCAACTGCGCGTCATGCATCGCTTGACCGGGGAAGAGAAATTCGCCGAGCTTGCGCAGCGATGGGAAAGCTATGTGCGCAGTCGCGCGAATCGCACTCGAGCACTCTGTTATAAGAGTGCGTTCAAGCTCTGCTACTACTAGAAAAACCGGGCAAGCCGGACTAACGCCTGTTCCAAGCCCTCCCGCATGGGCTACTCTGTCCTTTCTCGTGAATCTTCTCTACATCTCCCAATACTTCCCGCCCGAGATGGGCGCTCCCTCCGCTCGCGCGTCGGAACTCGCGCGGCATTGGGCTGACGCGGGACACCAGGTCTCAGTCCTCACCGGTTTTCCCAATCATCCTACCGGTGTTGTGCCTGCAGAATGGCGCAGCCGCTTGAGGCGGCTCACGTATCACGAAAAAGTCGGGCAAGTGGACGTGTATCGAACCTGGCTTTGGCCGCTCCCCAACCGCAAGGCGCACGAGCGCATGCGCAACTACGCTTCCTTTTGCATTTCGGCCGCTCTCCGGGGCATGACAATTCCGCGTCCCGACATCATCATTGCGTCTTCTCCGCAACTGCTAGTCGGACTCTCCGGTTGGTGGCTGGCGTTCACGCGACAGATTCCCTTCGTCTTCGAGGTCCGCGATCTCTGGCCCGAATCCCTGGCCGCGGTCGGGGTGGGCGGCGAGAATTCTTTGCTGCACCACACTCTCGCCCGCATCGCCGGATTCTTGTACCGCCGCGCAGATCGCATCGTAGTGGTTACTCCCGCATTCAAGGATTACTTGATTCACCGCTGGCGCGTGCCTGCCGAGAAGATTGAGGTCGTTGAAAACGGCGTGGAAACCGATCTCTTTGTGCCAACCGATCCAGCGTCGGCGGCAGCCCGTAAAAAAGAACTCTGTGCCGAATCGCAGTTTCTGGTTTGCTATATAGGCACCATGGGCATGGCTCACGCCCTGGAAATACTGCTGGATGCCGCGGACACACTACGGTCCAAAGCTCCCAATGTGCTCTTTCTGCTCATCGGAGAAGGCTCAGAAAAAGAACGCATCAAATGCCTCGCGCAATCGCGAGGGTTGACCAATGTACGATTTCTCGATCAACAGCCCCGCGAGAAGATCCCTTCGTTTATCTCCGCATCTGACCTCTGCCTTGTGCTACTGAAGAAAACCGATGTGTTCAAGACGGTCATTCCCACCAAAATGCTGGAATACATGTCCTGCGCGCGCCCGGTGATTCTCGGCGTCGAAGGTCAAGCCCAGCAAATTCTCGAAGACGCTGGCGCCGGTCTCGCGATCGAACCGGAGAACGCGGATGCTCTGGCCACAGCCATCACCCAGCTAGACCACAACCCTGAGCTGGCTAAAACGCTGGGAGAACAGGGCAGAGCCTATATTCTCCAGAATTCTTCTCGCGCGAGTACCGCACAGAAGTACATCACAGTCTTACGTGACATCCTATCAACTCGCCTGTAGGCAGCATCTCTCAGGTCTGCGTGGCAGGCATCTCTCATGTAACCTCTCGAACTTCGCGCACACAAACCCTTTGGCTTAGTTTTCCACAGCTTCCACCAACTCAGAGATTGAACTCGGTTTCCCAGGCTGCTAGAGTTCGGGACACTCTCGAAACTCAGCAGGAATGTATTCACTCACTATCAGCCCAGGGGTAGGTGTAGCAGTACTTTTCCGAGCCACGGAGCAGACGCTGCAATACGGTCTTGCTCGGTTTGAGGGTCGCACCGGTTGACGCCGATTTTTTTCGTCATATTTTTATTAGCGCTCTTTCTGTCATTCGTCCTCACGCGCTTCGTGCGTGACTTCGCGAAGTCGCGGGGATGGGTGACGGCGCCCACGCACGAGAGGCACCTGCATTCGGTGCCTCTGCCCCGCTTGGGCGGAGTCGCAATTTTCCTGAGCTTCGCCGCCTGTATGGCGCTGTCAGCTGCCTGGGCGATTCTCCATCCCAATCTCCACCCATCCAACTTTTTCCAGACCATGCAGACGGTGCTCGTGCCTGCGGCCCTGGTGTTCGCATTGGGCGTCTGGGACGACCTCCGTGGGGTCGGGCCCTATGTAAAATTCGGCGTGCAGGCCGTTGCCGCGTCCATGCTCTATGCAGGTGGATTGCGCATCGTCAATATTCCTGTTCTCTTTGGTAATCGTCCGTTGCCCTGGTTTGTCGAACTGATGTTCACGGTCATTTGGGTACTGGCCATCACCAACGCTTTTAATCTCATCGACGGACTTGACGGGCTGGCCGCGGGATCGGCCCTGTTCTCGACCATGGTGGCGTTCGTTCTGGCAGTATTCCATGGCCCCGTCCTGGTCGAGGTGATGACGATCGCGTTAGCCGGTGCGATCCTGGGGTTTCTGCGCTTCAACTTTAATCCGGCGACCATCTTCCTGGGTGACTCCGGCAGCCTGTTCATCGGATTTCTTCTCAGTGCTCTTGCCCTGCATGGAGCTCAGAAGGCGCCAACGATCGTTGCCGTGGCCATCCCGATCGTATCGTTTGGTCTCCCCATTCTGGAGACGGTGCTCTCCATCGTTCGGCGCCTGATCAGCGGACGCCCGGTCTTCACCGCCGATCGCGAGCACATCCATCACAAGCTTCTGCAGCACGGCATGTCCCACCGCCAGGTGGTCATCATTCTGTACGGAGTCTCGGCGGGGTTCGCGATGTTGAGCCTTTTCCTGCTCTGGCCCACGGGGAGTTCGCTTGGGCTGGTCATGGCCGTGCTGGGAATCGGCATCTGGATTGGCGTGCAGCACCTCGGCTATCTCGAATTCGGAGAGATCGCCCGGGTAGGACGCCGCACTCTGGATCAGCCGCAGATCTTTGTCAACAATCTCGCCATCCGCCGTGCCACCGAAGAATTGAAAGTGGCTCGCGACTTCGAGCAGATCCAGCACATCCTGACCGCCGCATTCGGCAGCAACGATTTCGATGGATTCCAACTGAACCTGGGCCTCAGCCCCGGGCAGATGATCTCGTTCGCCGATGGCAGGCCTCTCGGACGACACGGAAAGCAGCTTCCGCTGGATGAAACCGGGCGTGAAAAACTTGAACAGTTCCTCTTTGTGGACGATTGCGCTGTCGCTGCTCAGTTCGTCCCAACGTGCCTGTGGAACTCTGATGATCTACCGGCTCTACTCGAGACGCGATCTGCAACTGGATGTGAACCTGCTAACCGCGATTTTTCCAACAGCGTTGGCCGACGCTTTGGACCGCACCCTGACGCAACCGGTGGAAGTGATCACTATGCCCGATCAGGATGCCTCGCTGCTCCCCGCACAGGCCGGATAATCGCTTCTCTCTTAGAAGCGGATAGAATCTTCTGTTCCCTGATCCAGATCCCATGCACATCCTTCACGTGGTCGGTGCGCGCCCGAACTTTATGAAAGCGGCCCCCGTGCTGCGCGCACTGGCGTTGCATCCTGGAGTTCGGCAGAGCCTGGTTCACACCGGGCAGCATTACGATTCAGCCATGTCGGACGTGTTCTTCCAACAGCTGCAAATGCCCGTGCCGGACTGCAACCTCGGCGTGGGCTCTGGAACCCATGCGCAACAGACGGCTGCAGTTCTGACTGCCATCGAACCGGTTTTACTGGAGCGCAAACCAGATATCGTGCTGGTCTACGGGGACGTCAATTCGACGATGGCAGCGGCATTGGTGTGTTCGAAAATCGGCATCCGCGTGGCGCACGTCGAAGCCGGATTGCGGTCGCGGGATCGAAGCATGCCCGAGGAGATCAATCGCCTCGTCACGGATCAGCTCTCAGATCTACTGTTCACTCCTTCCGAAGATGGCAACGAGAACTTGCATTCGGAAGGCATCGAGGAAGACAAGGTTCACCTGGTTGGTAACGTCATGATTGACACCCTGGTGCGCCTGCTACCTCAAGCGGAACAGGAATTTCCTGCTGAGATCGCGCGCCCGTATGCCTTGGTCACGCTGCACCGTCCCTCCAACGTCGATGATTTGCCGTGGTTGCAGGAGATGCTTTCGACGCTCTCGCAACTCAGCGAAGAGCTCAACATCATTTTTCCAGTCCACCCGCGAACCCGCCAACGCCTCGGTGTGCTGGCTTCCTCGATTGCGGCGGAAGGACGTCTGCAGTTGCTCGATCCCTTGCCGTATCTCAGTTTTTTGGCGTTGCAGGCCCGGGCTGCCATGGTGATTACTGATTCGGGTGGCATTCAGGAAGAGACCAGCTACTTACACGTGCCGTGCCTCACAGTCCGGGAGAACACGGAACGGCCTATCACTGTGAAGCTTGGGACAAACCAGTTGGTGGGTCGGGATTTAGCGAAACTGAAGCGAGCAGCCAGACAGATACTCGGCAACGAATCGGGCGCTGCTGTGCGAGCCGGAAGCCCCGGCATTCCTCTGTGGGATGGGCACGCTTCCGAGCGGATCGCAGAAATCATCCTGCGCTAGTCGCAGGGCAGACGCGGGGGGAGACTATCGTTACAGCTTGGCGCTGGCGTATGAATTGATTTCGCAGTTCAGGCAAACTTCTTCAAAAGCAGGTGCTGTCCAAGTCATGTTTCCCCCATCGGTCCACAAGTGGACCGTGAATGTGAATCGAGCATACCCGAGCTCCTGCCGCAATTCAATGCTCCGTCGCAAAAATAAGCCGGCAAACCCGCTCGCTCCTCTTCGCATCGCTCGCTTTGGCTATTTTTCTGCAAGATTTTGCAGACCCAGCGCCGAATCATGCGTTTAGCCCAGCTTTTCCACACCCCTGGAACCAGTAGCGTTACTTTTGTACTGTTCCCGCGGTATTTACCTTCGACTGCACCGTGGACGGGAAGCGAGGGTTCAGCAGATATGTTCGGCAAGACTGTGTATGGCTCTACTTTTAGGGACCTAAATTTTGTCCCTCTTCAGTCGGCGACATTTTGCATTCAATGTGAGCTGATCAGCACCAGCAAAAAGCCGTCCTGCCCGGCATGCGGAAGCCATGCAGTGTTGGGGCTTTCTCGTGTGCTGGGAGGCTCGTTGCTTCAGCAACAGACGGCGCACCTGATTACCGACTGCGAATTGAACAACTTGGTGCGCGACCTCCTGCGCACGGTTCCCGACCCGCAAGCCGTTGCCGTTGGCCACTCCCGCATGCCGTCGCTCGAGCAACGCAGTCAGCTGCGTGTGGCCAATGCTGCCTATCCCGCCTCGGGATTCAAGGCCGTACCCGTGAATGAGGACTTTGAAATCCATCCCGCCGAACTTGATTTGGAGCCCGCCATCAGCGCCATTACCGAACGAGCCCAGCATTTGACCGCTGCCACCGGAGCCGCCATCGCCTTGCGCGCCGGGGATGAGATTGTCTGCCGAGCCCGCGCCGGGCGTACTGCTCCGGATCTCGGCGTCCGCCTCCAAACCGATATCGGCATCTCCGCTGAGGCGGTGCGCACCGGTGAAATTATGCTGTGCCATGACGCCGAGCGGAATCCGCGCGTGGATTTGGCAAGCTGCAGACGCCTGGGTGTTCGTTCCATCCTCGTTTCCCCGCTCCGCCATTACCGCCGCACTCTGGGAGTTTTTGAAGTGCTGTCGACTTCTCCGGGCGCTTTTGATGAGCGCGACGTGGCCACCATGCAGCTGCTTTCGGGCATGATGGTAGCCGCCATCTCGCGCATCTCCAGCCTGAAGCAGGCCGAGCTCCTGCAGCGCGCGGGTTAAGTAGCCGTGCCTGTTTCCTCGACAGATGCTGTTTTTGGGCGAAAACGTGTTCTTGGTTGCATACTTTTGCCTGATCCCGCGCTAATATGTACGCGATAAGAGTTCGGGCCCCTCCTCATGGCAGCCATAAATTCGTCCCTGTCACCCGCCGTAGCCAACCGGCGCCGGCGCGTGCGCCACAAAATTCAGACGCCCGCGTACGCCAGTTTTACCGCCCAATCGCAAGGCGCGATGCTCGATCTTCACGAGATCGTCAACATCAGCGAAGACGGAATCGCTCTGCAATGCCACACCCCGCTCGAAGTACAGAAAACGGTCACCCTCTGCCTCGATTTAGCCGAGTGCCCGGAACACATCTACACCACGGGCCAGGTGGTTTGGACGCATGAGTCGGGCCGGGCTGGAGTTCGATTCTCTGAGCTCCCGTCGGAGTCCCTGGCGCGCTTGCGCGAGTGGCTGTTCATCAACGTCATGGCGGGAGTGGCAAACGGAGAGACCGAAGTCGCCACACTCACCTTGGCGCAGGACGCTGTGCCTCCGCGCCCTGGCTATACGGATACCCTGGCCGCCGTCGGCGCAGTACGGCGGCAGGTGGAAGCTCTCGGTTCCGACTTCCGGCGCGCGTTGCAGCTCATCGCCGAACGGGGTCAGTCCCTTGTGGACGCGTCAGGCGCTGCTATTGCCCTGGCGGATGCCGACGCCAACTCGATGATCTGTTGCGCCAGTTCCGGCTCGGATGCGCCACCGATCGGGGCCCGTTTGCAAATCGGGACCGGTTTCTCCGGAGAGTGCGTCAAGCGATCACAGCCTCTGCGCTGCGACGACACTGAAACCGACACGCGTGTGGATCGCAACAGTTGCCGCGCCCTGGGTATTCGTTCGCTATTGGCTGTGCCGGTTCGGGTGGGTGAAAATGCTGTCGGGCTCATCGAAGTTTTTGCCCCGCACCCACACGCGTTTTCCGACGCCGATAGCGCGGTATTACAGCGTCTCGCCGAAACCGTGATTGAGGCGGCTCACCGCGCAGCGCGTGTTGAGAACCTGCCTTTTCTCAAGCCCCTCGAAAAGAAAGTCCCGACTTATCAAACGGGCAGTGTGCTTTTTGCTGCTCCAGACAAAGAAGAAGAAACAGCAAGCGAATCGTCAGCTGAGAAGAACGCCTCCGGAATCACCTTGCCCCGGTCGCATCTGATCCTGCTGGTTTGCGCTGCAGCGACCATCATGTTTGCCCTGGGATGGGCGCTGGCTCCCTGGATTCAGACTGAAGGCGGCCCATGGATTCTGACGAAGTTGCATTCCCGCGGGCAGGATCATCTGCCGACTGTTCTGGCCTCGTCTCAATCGCCTCAAGCCTCGAACCCGCAGCCGCTGAGCCCTTCCACTACATCGCTCGAGGCCACTTCTTTTGAGCAAGTTCTCGAAGTCGCCCAGAAGGGAGATGTGGCCGCTCAGAACGCGCTAGGCCTGCGCTATGCCACCGGTCAGGGAGTGAAGCTGAGCGAGGTCGAGGCGGTTCGCTGGTTCACCCGGGCCGCCGAGCAGGGCTACGTTCCCGCGCAGGCGAAGCTTGGATCTCTCTACTACAGCGGCCGCGGTGTACCGCAGGACGTGAACCGGGCGTACTTCTGGATGGTAGTTGCAAAGATGAGTGGCGATGAAGCCAGCACCACGCTCGGTACCCTCGTTCGAGCCCGCCTTACCCGTTCCCAGGCCACCGCCATTGAGGCAGATGCCGTCCGTTGGGTGCAGACCCATCATCCCAACACGAAACCCGCAGCCGGACAGCTGAAAGTCGAGGCCCTCAGCCGCCACCCCCGCCCGACGCGCTAAAATATAGACAAGAGGTTTTCTGTGCCCACCCTGCGCGACATTCTCGACCAGAGAGTCCGCGAAGCCGATTCATCGCTCTACGAGGATCTCGGCAATCACCGCGTCCGTTGCTTCTCCTGCGGCCACTGCTGTCCCATTCCCGAGGGGCAAGCCGGAGTCTGCAAAGTGCGCTTTAATCGCGGCGGTACTCTCTACGTGCCCTGGGGATATACGGCAGGAATGCAATGCGATCCCATCGAAAAGAAACCTTTTTTCCATGCTTATCCCGGCGCACTTGCCTACAGCTTCGGAATGTTGGGGTGCGATCTGCACTGCGCCTATTGCCAGAACTGGGTAACCTCGCAAGCGCTGCGCGATCCTCAAGCCGTGTCACCCCCCATCGAGGTTTCTCCGGGAGCCCTGGTGCGCGACGCCCTGGATCAGGGCGCGAAGGTCCTGGTCAGTACCTACAACGAGCCGCTCATCACCAGCGAATGGGCCGTTGCGATTTTTAAAGAAGCGAAAGCGGCAGGCCTGGTCACCGGATTCGTTTCCAACGGCAACGGCACTCCGCAGGTCCTCGACTTCATAAGGCCTTGGATTGATCTCTATAAAGTTGACTTGAAGAGCTTCGATGACCGCCATTATCACGAACTGGGCGGACGCATCGGGCCAATCCTTGACAGCATCCGCCGCATTTACAGCATGGGGCTATGGCTCGAGATCGTCACCCTGCTCATCCCCGGCTTCAACGATTCCGAGGACGAACTGCGCAAGCTAACCGAATTTGTGGCCAGCGTGTCGCCCGACATTCCGTGGCACGTCACCGCCTTCCATGGCGACTACAAAATGAATGAGCCGCGCGATACCACGCCGGAAGATCTGTTGAAGGCCGCGGAGATCGGCCGCGAATCTGGCCTGCGCTACATCTATCCGGGAAATCTGCCCGGGCATGGTCGGAGACTGGGAAGACACCCATTGTCCGCAGTGCCGCGAGACGCTAATCCGCCGCTATGGCTACTTGATCCAGGAATACCGTATCACGTCGGAAGGCCGATGTCCCGAACTGCGCCGCCGAGATCCCCGGCCGCTGGTCCGTCCCGCTTCGACGGTCAAATCACGTCCAGCCCTTTCCTTCCACACAAGCGCTCGCGTTTATTTACAATCACAAGTCGCTAAGAAGCTCATGTAGGGATCGTGCATGTAGGGACAGCCGCCATCGGCTGTCCAGCCGGGACGCAAGTCCCGGCTCTCTGGCGGCAAACTCGATTGTGCAAAGAACTCTAAATCTCGCGCCGTTGTTGTTCCTGCTCGTGCTCGTCGTCGTGTTCCGCCCGCGACTTCCTGACCCGCCGTTTAGCCGCCGACTTGATCTCCGCCTCCCCCGACTCTCAAGGCTCCGCAATCATTCCTGCTCCGCACCGGAATCGTCAGCGGCAAAGATTACCCGTCGCCCGAATACCTGGTTCTGCAGAATCACGGATGGATCTCGGCGGCCAGCGATCGCATGCCCAGCCGGGCTGCTGCCCGCGCCATGCTGGAACATTGTCCTAAGTCCATCCGGCGTGGATGTGGTTCACTCCTCAATCACGGGCGACCAGGCCGCGAAGTCCTCCATCTCTCTGCCCGTCGCAAGAAGGGAACTGTTAGGCGTTACCGGCATCGCGAAGCAAGACAACTCCGCGGATGTCGAATTTGAATGGAAATGGGTTCCGCTGAACGAAATCGGGGAAGCGCTCTACTCCCGCGACCTGCGTTACCGATCTACTGTCGGATTCCGCAAATATGACGATGGCTGGCGGCTGATCGAAACTCCCGTGCGTTCCGCCCAGACGATGGAGGATGCACTGAAGAATGCCGAGTTGATCCCGTGAAGCCGGCACTTTGGATTGCCTCGTTCGCAAGTTGGCTCAATCACGCGCCGTATTCGCGCGCAGGCCATGTTGCTTGCGCTCTGCCTGTGGGGAGTGTGCGCCTTCGATTACTCCACGCCCGGTCTCTTCGACCGCGCCGGCAACATCAAGTTTCAGGATTTTTTTCAGTTCCCAGTATCCGCCAGCCTCATAGCCCAGGGCCGTGCGGACGAACTCTACAATCCGCAAATTCTCACCAATGCTCTGCGCGCAGTCGCCGGGCCTGACACTACAGTCCGCCTCCAATATTTCTATGGACCGCAGGCTCGCGCTTCCTTTCATACCGCTCCGGCCACTCTCTTTCCTCGCCCAGGCTGCAATCTGGGTGGCATTTTCCGTCCTGCTCTACTTCGGCTGCGTTTATTTGATCTGGAAAACTTGTGCCGTCTTGAAATCATGCGCCGCACTCGTCGCCCTGTGTGCGATCGCGTATCCGCCCTTGTTTCATTTTTTCGTGCGCGGGCAAATTTCCGCGCTGCCTCTGGTCTGCTTCACTGCCGCATATGTTGCGTTCCGCGCCGAGCGCGACTGGCTGGCTGGAATTGCTCTGGGATTTCTCTTCATCAAGCCGCAGTTTCTGGTTGCAGTGCCTGTTGTTCTTTTATTGGGAAGGTCCTGGCGAGCCTTCGCCGGCCTCGTGATATCTGCCGGTGCGCAACTGGGACTCACATTCGCCTATTTCGGTCAGAGCGTCATGCTCGCTTACTTCTACATGCTGCTCCACAGCGCGAGTCAGCCGGGCACCACCGAACTCAGCCTTTCGCCGATCCAGATGCATTCCTTGCGCTCTTTCTGGGCTCTCCTGATTCCTTCGCCGGCTGTGGTATGGATGCTTTACCTCGCCAGTTCCATCCTGGTGATCGTCCTAGCCATCGCGACCTGGAGATCGTCCCCTTTTCTCCCGCTTCGTTTTTCTTCTCTACTCATTGCGGCTGTGCTGGTCAATCCGCACCTGTATATCTATGACCTGCTCGCATTGGGTCCGGCTTTGCTCCTGATGGCGGACTGGGCCGCCAGTCACGTGCATCATCCCTGGATAGCTGAACTTCGCGTTTTGCTGTATCTGTCATTCCTGCTGCCATTGTTCGGCCCGATCTCCCGTTGGACTCACGTTCAACTTTCTGTTGTGGCATTCACCGCTTTGTTATGTCTGTTGTGGCGCATCTCGTCGTTCGCAACATCCAGCGCTCGCGAACTTGCAACCAGCGAATCTGCCGTTGTATAAACCTTCTTCCCACCGGGAACCCTATGGTCCAAAAACCTGCCTTTCTGCTCGCTCTCATCTTGAGTGGTGTACTGTTCTCCGTCGCGCAAAAGCCGAAGCTTACGCTCGATGAATTCTTCAATGCCGTAAGCTTCCGCAGTGTGGAGGTGTCGCCCGACGGAAACTCGGTCGTCATTGCCACCGAGCGCCCGGATTGGGATCAGCAAATCTTCCGCGGCGATCTATGGCTTTACCGGGAAGACGCCAAATCCCTGATTCAACTTACACAATCTGGCCATGATTCTGAACCTAGATGGTCCCCGGACGGCAAGTGGATCGCGTTTCTATCCGATCGAAAAACCGAAGCAGAAAAGAGTTCCGACTCCGATTCGGGTTCCAAGGATGAGGCCGCCCAGCTCTATCTGATCTCCGCCGCTGGCGGGGAGGCCGTTCGTGTTACGCAGGGGGAAGAGGACGTCCATGCCTTCTCCTGGTCTGCGGACTCGCAGAAAATCTATTTTGCCACGCGCCAGCCCTGGAGCAAGGCTCAGAAAGACGATTACAAGCAGCAGTGGAAAGATGTGGTGCAGTACCGCACCGCCGAACGCGGCGACACCATTTTCGAAATCGATGTGAACGCCGCAGTGGCGCGGAACCTCGCGGCACCCGCAAAAGCTGAGAAGAAGGAAGGAGAGCCCGAAAAGAATCCAGACCTAAGTCCGGGCGCGCGCTCTCTCACGACCTCTGCATTGCGTGTGGACCGCATGTCCACGTCACCTGACGGCAGCAAACTCGCGTTCGTGACGAATGCCATCAACCAGCGCCAGGAAAAGTACGAAGACGTGGAAATTTATGTGGTTAATGTCGCGACCGGCGCCACCGCCCAGCCGCGTCGGATTACCAAAAACCAGGGCGTGGAATCGCAACTGCGTTGGGCCAACGACAATCGCCACATCCTATTCACCATCGAAGTAGGAGACGTCTCCGGCCCTTATCGCGATCTTCAGCCGCATCTTTATTGGGTTGACGTCGACTCGGGCGCGATCGAGCAATGGGGCAAAGACTTCATCGGCCCGGTTGGAAACTATTCGGTTGCTGGAAATTCTGTGCTCGCCTGCGCGCGCATCGGAACTGAAGTGCAGATGTACTCCAGTTCCAAGCCCGCCGAATCCTTGCATCGGCTTAATGGCTGGCAAGGAACGTACCAGGATGTATCGAGTGCGCTGCAATCGCCGCGCACGGCATTTGTTTACTCGTCTCTGGGCAAGCCCAGCGAAGTTTACCTGGCAGATGGCCCTGACAAACTCGATCAAGCTCGCGCCATTACGTCGTTCAACAAACTTTTTACCGAACGCGAACTTCCGCAAGGCAAACCGTATCAATGGAAAACCGACGATGGTACCCCCGTCGAAGGCATGCTGGTTTATCCTCCGGGAAAGTTTGAAGCCAAGCACCTACCCATGCTGACGCTGATTCACGGCGGTCCTGCCGATGCTGACGGCAATCACTTCGAGGCCGACTGGTATCAATGGGCTGCGCTGGCCGCGACCAACGGATGGCTGGTCTTTGAGCCCAACTATCGCGGCTCGACGGGTTACGGCGATAAGTTCCTGATGCAGATCGTGCCCGTGATCGTGTCGCGTCCCGGCAAAGACATTCTGGAGGGCGTGGATGCGCTCGTGAAAGACGGCATTGCGGATCCCGATCACCTCACCATTGGCGGCTACAGCTATGGCGGATACATGACCAACTGGCTGATCACGCAGACCACGCGTTTCAAAGCCGCCCTCACGGGCGCCGGCGCGGTCGAGCATGTCGGCAACTGGGGCAATGACGACACTACCTACGACGACGCCTATTTCCTGGGCGGACGTCCGTGGGAGGCGCCGCAGCGCTATCACGATGAAGCGGCGATTTTCCAGGTCAATAAAGTGAAAACGCCCACGCACATGGTGGCGGGCGCTGCGGACATTCGCGTGGCGGTGCTGGAAGATTATTTACTCGAGCATGCGCTTTATTCGCTGGGTGTCCCCAACGCCCTGCTGGTCTTTCCCGGGGAAGGGCATGGCCTGGGCAAGAATCCTTGGCACGGAAAAATCAAAGTGCGCGAAGAGTTGAAGTGGCTGCAAAAATACGGCGGCGTCCCAGCAGAGTAGTCCAGGGTCAAGGCTTACGTCGCGGCGCCACGCGTGGCCACATCTCCGCGGAAGCCGAGTCTTGTTTCCAGGTGCTTGCGATACCTTCGGCTCAAACGAATTCTGGTGCCGTTGCCCAGCAGGATTTCGTACTCGCCATCTTCCGCTACTTCGAGCCCTTGCACGCGCTCGAGGTTCACGATGCTCGACCGATGCACGCGGCAAAACATGTTCGGATCCAACTCCTCTTCCAGTTCGGCCATGCTTCTGCGCAACAGATGGTTTTTCCCTCCCACGTGCAGGCACGCGTAATAATCGGCCGCTTCGATCCAGTCGATTTCGGAAGTCTTCAGGAAGCAAACTTCTCCGGCGCTCTTGACTGCGATGCGCTCGAGCGGCGGGGATGGAAGGGGCTGACGATTCTCACCCATCCGGATTCTCTGCTTCGCGCGGTTGAGCGCCAATTCAAACCTGGCATTGTCGAAAGGTTTCAGCAGGTAATCGAGCGCTCCCGCTTCGAAAGCCCGCAGCGCATACTGGTCGTAGGCAGTCACGAAAATAGTTGCGCGCGGCAGATCCTTTCCCAGCATTTCCAGCACATCGAAGCCATCGCATTCCGGCATCTGCACGTCAAGAAACAGCAAATCAGGTCGCAATCGCCGGATCGCTTCCACCGCCTCCACGCCCGACCCGCACTGCGCCACAACTTCAATCTCAGGATCGCTCCCCGAGAGCACGAGGAGGTTGCTGCGCGCCAGCGGTTCATCATCGACGATAATGGTGCGTATCTTAGCTGTGCTCAATCGGCTGCTCCAACGGCACAGAAATTGATACTTCGACTCCGCCCGGTTCCCGATTGTGTATGTTCACTTCGAACTCCTTGCCGTAGAGGCTCTGCAGCCGTGTGCGAACATTCGCCAACCCAATGCCGCTCGGTGGTTGTTCCCATCCCTGCGGCAGCATCGGTCCATCGTTATAGACGCTGAGCGTCACCTTATCGTCCGTGGGGAAAGCCCTGATCCGGATGACGCCTCCCTGCACGCGTTTTGCGATGCCGTGTTGCACTGCATTTTCCACCATCGGCTGCAAGATCAGGCTGGGAACCGCCGTCGCGAACAGTTCACTGGGTACGCTCACGCTGACCTGCAACCGCTCTGCAAAGCGCACCTTCTGGATGTCCAGATATTTGAGCGCGAACTCGAGTTCTTCTCCCAGCGGAACCTGCTGCCGGTTGGAATCATCGAGCACCCTCCGCAGGAAATCGCTCAACTCGGCAATCATGCTTACCGCGGCATCGTTTCTCTTCTCGCGCACCAGGGCCGCGATCGCGTTCAGCGTATTGAACAGAAAATGTGGCTCGATCTGCCGACGCAGCGCGTGCAGTTGCGCCTTGGAAAGTTGCTCGTTGAGTCTCGCGGTTTCTGTCTCCTGATACGCCAGCCGCTCTCGCGAGTCCAGCATCGAGGCCACCAGAAGAATGATCCCGTAGAGAATCACAAAGGATAGAAGTCCGGAGAAAAACTTTTGCGGCCAAAGATGCAGGAAGGGATTTACGGGTGCCGCGGCCCACGGGTTCAGTAGCTCTTCCCAAAGCGCAACCCACGCGGCATATACCACGCCGATCCCGGCGCACGCGGCCGAGTGCCGGACCCAAAAGCCGTACTGTCGCCACTGCGCCGCTGGATATTTCGCGGCCAGGCGAAACACCAGCGGTGTCGCCACTGCCCACGGCAGCCAGGAAAGCACGGAGGTGATGAACAGCGACGTCCACGCGTGGTGCATGCCTTCGGCGCGCATCACGAACACTGTCTGGCTGGCGTCGAATAAGCCGATCCCCAGCCAGAATGCCGCAATCCACAACCAGCGTGGGTAGAGAGAGGGTGACGAGCTCTCCTGCTTGCGCACTGAAACCATACGCTGCATCGTATTCCAAGATTCCCGCAGAAGCGAACGAATGCAGCCAATCGACAGTCCACTGCAGCCAGCGGCAAACATAACTGGAAGCAGATGTTTGTGCCTCAGGAGTTAAGAGTCAGGAATGCAGCAGGCGGCTTCAGCCGCGCAGGGAACGGTCTGGCTTTTTTCGCACTGGCAAGGGATACTGCCGCTCATGAGAAACCCATTGAAGGCCGCTCTGCTCCCCCTGCTAGTGTCGATGTTTGCGTTCGCCCTGGTTGCGGCGCAAAGCCCATCTGCCGCATCTCCCGAATACACCGACGACGGCCAGATGAAGCTTCCCGAGAACTACCGTCAGTGGGTCTATCTCACGACCGGTTTCGATATGAGCTACAACCCCGGCCTGATGTCCATGGACCACCACATGTTCGACAACGTCTTTGTCAATCCCGAGGCCTACCAGTCATTTGTCCAGAACGGCACGTGGCCCGATAAAACCATGATGGTGCTCGAAGCGCGAAAGGCCGAGGGAAAGGGCTCGATCAACCAGAAGGGCAACTTTCAAGGAACTGAAGTCATGGGATTGGAAGTCCACGTGAAAGACGAGGCGCGCTTTCCGGGGAAGTGGGCCTTTTTTGGTTTTGACGGCGGCAAGACTGCCAAGATGACGCCCACAGCGGCCAGTTGCTACAGCTGCCACGCCGAGCACGGAGCCGTAGACAACACGTTCGTTCAGTTCTACCCCACGCTGTTACCCCTGGCGAAATCGAAAGGAACGCTGAGCGCCGCGTACCAGAAAGAAACCGCAGCAGCCGCGCAGAAGTAGTCAATATGTCGGCGGGGCGGGTCGGGTGAAGCGCTTGCATCGCTGGCTCCGCCGGAGAAAACCGAGGTGTGTGCGTTTCGATTAGAGAGATCAGGCAAATCACTTTTCCAGGCTGGCTTCGACGACCCAACCAGGATTAATACCGGAGTAACGCTCATCGACATGGAACGAATTGTCGACAAACCCGAATTTCTCGGTCTTCGATCAATCGGATCTTTGCCTCCCCTGTAAAAGATCGGCCGCTTACCATATTCCTATACCGGGGGGTATGGCGGCTAAAAGCGACGGCGTGAAGTACCCAGACACACCTGTCGCGGCTGGATGAGCTCTTTCGGGCCGAACTCGAGGTCCAGAAGCGCGCTATGCGGCACACGGACATCCGGACTACGATCATCTATGGCGGTGTTTCGGATGGGAAAGTCGACCGAGTTTTGCAGCAGGTTTCCGGCCTGGCTTTTGCAAACAGCACACCGGCCTCGTAAAGATTCAAAGAATGGCTCCTCAGGTAGGACTCGAACCTACAACCCTTCGGTTAACAGCCGAATGCTCTGCCATTGAGCTACTGAGGAGTGTGGTTGACTTCATCATCATAACATTGCGACGCGGCTCCTGAAAATACGGTACGCTGGGCTTGAGGTGGGTATGGGAGGGCGTCTGCTTCTCTTCTTTTGTTCTTTATTGCTGGTGGGTGGGGATTCCAAGTCTTCTTCGCGGATGCCGGATTCGCCTCCGGTCGCGACGCCTCGGCCGGTGGCGGATTATTTTCATGGGACACGGGTGATCGACAACTATCGCTGGCTGGAAAAGGCGGATTCTCCTGAGGTGCAGAAGTGGGTCTCTGAGGAGAACGATTACACTCGCGCTCTGCTCGATCCGCTGCCGGGGCGCGCTGGGATTCAAAAGCGGCTCACCGAACTGCTCTCGATCGGCAACGTCAGCGCTCCGGTGCTCGCCGGGCAACATTACTTCTATACTCGGCGCGAGGGCTTGCAGAACCAGCCGGTGCTGTATGTACGCGATTCTTTAAACGGGCCCGATCGTGTTCTGGTGGACGCGAATTCGCTTGCCGCCGACGGCACTATCGCTCTCGACTGGTTTCAGCCTTCAGAAAACGGTAAGTATATGGCGTATGGGACTTCTCCGAGTGGGTCGGAGATGTCGACGCTGCATGTGATCGAAAGCAAGACGGGCGAGATTCTGTCCGACAGCATCGAGCGCACGCGCGCGGCGTCGATCGCCTGGCTGCACGACAACTCTGGTTTCTATTACACACGTTATCCGAAAAAGGGCGAGGTGCCGGCAGGGCAGGAGATGTACAACCGGCATGTTTATTTCCATCTGCTGGGCAGCCCGGTAGAAACCGACAATGCCATTTTCGGGGAAGGGCGCGCACCCGAGGACTGGCCCGGCGTTTCGCTTTCTAATGATGGCCGCTGGTTGCTAATCAACGTTTCCGAGGGCTGGACCAAGTCCGAGCTTTTCCTGATGGACTTGAAAGGCGATAAGGCTCCCATCCGGCTGACTACGGGCAAGAACTTCCTTTACAGCGCAGACATTTACGATGGCAAGGTTTATATAACCACCAATGAAGATGCGCCGCGCTATCGCGTGTTCGTAACCGACGCCGGCAACTTCGATCGTGAAGCGTGGAAAGAGATCATTCCGCAATCGGACGCGGTCCTGCAGGGCGCCGCGGTCTTCGGCGGCAAACTGGTCGCGCAATACGAACACGATGCCTCCTCGCAGCTGAAGATTTTCGATCTCGATGGGAAAAAGCTGAACGATCTTACGCTGCCCGCGATTGGAACCGTCTATAGCACGGGTGGCAAGTGGAATCACGACGAACTCTTTTACGGATTCCAGTCCTTCACCTTCGCGCCCTCAATCTATCGCTACGATCTGAAAGATGGATCCACATCGCTGTGGACCAAAGTCGATGCGCCTTCGATCGATGCTTCGGCGTATGACGTCCAACAGGAGTGGTTCAACTCCAAAGACGGCACCCGCGTACCCATGTTCGTGGTGCACAAAAAAGGTCTGCAGAAGAACGGGAAAAATCCCACGCTGCTCACCGGGTATGGCGGATTCAATCTCAGCCTGACGCCGACCTTCAGCCGCACCGCGTATTTGTGGATGGAGCACGGCGGAGTCTATGCGGTCGCGAATCTGCGCGGCGGGGCCGAGTTCGGCGAGGACTGGCATCGCGCCGGCATGCTCGATAAGAAGCAGAACGTTTTTGATGACATGATCGCGGCGGCCGAGCATTTGATCTTGGAAAAGTACACGGACAAGCATCACCTGGCGATTCAGGGTGGATCGAACGGCGGCCTGCTGATGGGCGCGATGATCACGCAGCGTCCGGATTTATTTCGTGCGGTGGTGTGCCAGGTGCCTCTGCTCGACATGCTGCACTACCAGGATTTCCAGATTGCCAAGCTGTGGATCCCCGAGTACGGCACTGCGGAAAACCCCGAGCAGTTCAAATGGCTCTACGCCTACTCCCCCTACCATCATGTGAAAGCCGGAGTGGAGTACCCCGCAGTACTGTTCATGACCGCCGATACCGATACACGTGTCGATCCGATGCATGCGGAAAAAATGACGGCGCTAATGCAGGTGGAAGCGCGGAATGGGGCGAGTGTCACTCGCCCAATTTTACTGCGCATCGAGACTAAAGCTGGCCACGGTGCGGGCAAGCCGGTGGCAAAGCAAATCGAAGAATTTACCGACGTGTATTCGTTTCTGTTCTGGCAGCTTGGAGTGAAAGAGCAGTAAATCAGTACTCAGTACTCAGTACTCGGTACTCAGTACTCAGGAAAAGCGGATCTTCACAGGGCTGCTCTAGTCGATGAAGTCAGCCCATTCAGAATGCGTCCTAGTTCTGCGGCCCGGCTGAGAAGGCTCTCTGCTTCTTTCCGCTCCAGACACTCTAATTCTCTTGCCAGCGTGATTTGGGTTTCCAGTTCAGCCAACGAACCACGGGCGTTGTTCAGGAAATGACAGAACTCCTGTCGTGAATAGCGCGCTTGACCCTCTGCAATTTTGCTGGGGACAGCCACCGCTGCCCGCCGAAGCTGGCTAGTCAAGCCGTACAACTCATCTCTTGGAAATGCTCTCGATGCTCGATAGACATCCAGGGCCAGCAGCATGCCCTTTTGCCATGCGACCAAGTCTTTGTACGATCCAGCCATTTGTCACCTCGTACGAAATCTTCTCAGGTTGTTGGTTGTTGCGTCTGTGATGTCCTGGAATAGAATTCACTGGAATTTCAAATCGGGAAATAATACTGAGCACTGCATGATCGGAAGAGGAGGCGTTGTGCTGGCTGCATCAAAGAAAGTTCTCATCATCGCTGCAGTTTCAATTGCGTCCAGTTTCGCCACAGCCCAGGATTCCAGAAACGGAGAGAGCGACTGGCGCGCGCGCGTGCAGCAGGAGTTACCCTTGATGGGGCATCGCAATTGGATTGCAGTGGTGGACTCGGCGTATCCATTGCAGACTAGCGGCGGTATTGAGACCGTCGAGACCGGGGCCGATCAAATCGAAGTCGTGCGGGCGGTGCTCGAGTCTATTGGCAAATCGCGGCATGTGCGGCCGGTGATCTTCACCGACAGGGAACTGAAGGCAGTGCCGGAAAGTGACGCGGCGGGAGTGACGGCTTATCGCGAGTCGTTGACCCAGCTATTGGATCGCATCAACGTGGAAAAGCTGGAGGCGCAAGCGCTGCCGCACGAGCAAATCATCTCCAAGCTGGACGAGGCGGGCAAGACGTTCCACATCCTAGTGCTGAAAAGCACGATGACCATTCCGTATACATCGGTCTTTATTCGGCTGGATTGCGGATACTGGACAGAGGAGCAGGAGAAGAGATTGCGGGAGAGGATGGGGAGTAAATGATGGAACTCAGTAGCCAGGTCGAGAGTTTTGGAGTGCCCGAACGGAATCTTGGGTTAGGTGTTTTGCCTCACGAGGACCGGTGAGTTTGATCACTGCAGTTTTTCACTTCGAAATTCTATTCTGATACATCCGCCTGAAATCAGGTTGAGAGTACATGCCGCGCACCCCAGGGCGCGGACTGGGGAGGAGTGTCGGTGAGGTTAGTCGCAAAAAGAATTGGGAACGGGTGGAAATGGGTGGTAGAGGCATCAGAGGGAGAACGTAATGTGCTGGCAGGGTGCGGGCACAGTGGCTATGCAACAGGCGGTACTCGGTTGGAGGGAATGAAGGAAAGTGGGCGCAAGGGCAACGCAATTGGTTCTTTATGCGCCATGGCGGATCCGTGGGAAAAGTGGTGGGAGCGGGTTCGGGGAAATCCGAAGAGGTCGGGAGAGATTTCGCAGGCGGCATTTTTATCGAAGGCCTCGATGATGGGGTTCAACCTGGCGCTGCCCTGGGGAGACAGCGAGCGGTGGGATTTCGTGGTGTGGGGGCAAGATCAGCAACGAGTGATGCGGGTGCAAGTGAGGGGACGGGGAGGTTGTATCTGGGCGGATACGAAGTGCAGCCGGTACATTCGACGCGCCGGGGCGGGAAGAAACGCTATACCAAGAAAGAGATTGATGTAATCGCGGCGCATGTGCAGCCGGTGGATGCGTGGTATCTGATCCCCATTGAGGCGGTGGGGAGGGCCAAGAGCTTGCGTCTTTATCCGGAGAGCAGCGGCTGTGAAGTTTCCGCTGGTCTGCGTGCTGAGGGCAAACGGCCGCGGAAATCGCGCATGAGCAAGAAGCCTGACTGGGAGCGGTGGCGGAATGCATGGGAGGTGCTGGGCGCGAACCGGTAGATACGGAAGAAAGCACGCCTGGAACCATTATCTGAGTGCAACTGAGGCTGCCCCAGCCTTGGCGATTCTTGAAGGTTAGGTGCCCGCGCGTCGCTAGTTCTTTTTCCTGGGGCGTCCACCTTGTCTGCCCCATTGCGAGAGCTTCTTCTTGTGTTTGCGAGTGGTGGCTTTTCCGCCCTTCTCGCCGATACATCGGGGGCACACCATTTTGGTGAGGGGATGCCGGGGGCAATACGTCTCCTTAGCCACCCCATAGTTTTACCCCAAAGCCGCCGTTGTTAAGCCACCTGCTCCCTTTTCTTTCGACCTCGGCCCCCTTGTCTTCCCCACTCCGACAGTTGCTCCTTGTGCCGGGCTGCGGTAGCCCGTCCTCCGCCCGCGGCGATACAGCGCGGACAAATCAGCTTTGCGTGCAAGTGTTTGGGGCAGGATGGCATCAGCGAGGCTACCGCTAACGCGAGTTGGTTGGAGACTTCCTGCAGGAAGTCGGCGTGTTGCGCCGAATAGCGGTTCTTCTGCGAGCTCAGGACGATCATCACGCCGAGGCTCTCTCCGCGCACCACCATGGGAACGGCGCAGTACGAACGAATTCCCTCGCCCACATTGTTCTGCTCCACTTGAAATTGGAGTTCTCTTTGCAGGTCCCTCCGCACAATGGCTCTTTTGTGCTGGAACACCCACCCGTGATGGGATTCCTTGCAGTCCAGCAGCAGGCCGGGGCGATAGAAGCTATCTGGACTGCAGCCACAGGTGGCGGCCAGCTTGAGCGCTCTGTTTTGGGGCTCATACAGGCTCAATCCGATGCGATCGTAAGGCAGCACGTTCTTCAGCGCGCCGCACGTTTCCCGGAAAATTTCGCTGATCCCGGGTCCAGTAATTGCCGCTCGGTTCACTTCCAGGATGGTCGCGTACCGCTGTGTCGTCCTTAATTGTGTCGGCATGGTTCTATTGCCCATGGTCCCGGGATGTTGAACTGCTGTTATTTGTAGCACGCCAAACATCGACGCGAAAAGCCAGCAGCTCGCTTTTTTACGAAATCCGAACAGACTGCGGTCGTAATTCAAAGTGAGGTCAACCCGCTGCGAAAATGATTGGCGATGAGGAAAGAAGAACGCCGCAAACCATACGAACGACCGACTGCGACCAGGCTCACGCCCGATGAAGCCAAAGTTAAACTCCTTGAGCATGCCCGCAAGGGAGATCAGGAAGCTATGCACCTCCTGGAGAGCATGTTCCCGGAGGAGGCAAAAAAAATTTCCCAAAACACAAAGAAGTCAGCCTGAGGGCCAGATGCGAAAGTGTCGAGCATGGTCAGGACGAAATGCCCGGCGACTCGCTTACGTGTGCGAAGGGAAACACTGGTGCTGAAAATCGGAGTGCAAGAGTGTCCGCATTGCTGCCGGTCGGAAATCTATGTCTCAACGCCGGAGAGCATCCGCGAGGAGATCATGATTTTGCTGTTGCTGCGGCCGGTGCGCTGCCGCGGTTGCATGGCCCGCTTTTACCGCCCGCTGTGGGTTCCGACTCCGGTGAATCCCAAGGGTCGCGTTGGCCGACCCAACTGAGGCTCCACACTCTTCGCTTCTTTCCAGGCGGGTGAACTCTGCAGGTGAGTACCTGATTGTTCATGTTTCGCCTGCGAGGGCGCGGTTGGCCCTGCTATGCGGCCTTGTTTCGATCTCAAGCATCGCGCTGTGAACGGCGCTGCGGACCGATAATTCCGGTCCGCCTGGACAGCCCAAGGGACTGTCCCTACGTGGGCGGTTCGTACGCGGCGGGTGTGGCAATTCGGGGCCAACCGTGGGGTGGGCACGGCATCTAAGCTCTATCTGCCGGGCAGGAAAATTACCGTTTAAGTGAGGTTGTAATGGAAACCAGAGTAAGTGGGCAAAGAGAAGATCGGGTTACCGGGGCGATTGAGAGCCAGACCTCGAAAGTTCCTTCATCTGCATTCTTAGGAGTTGCGCTTGGGTGCATGGCGACTTCGTTGGTGCTGAAACTTCTGGGAAAAGATGATTGGGCGCTATTCGTGGGCCAGTGGCCGGCGCCGCTGCTGATCATGGGTAACTACAACAAGATGGTGAAGCAGCATGGTTCCGACTCGCAATCGAACCTTGCAGCTTAGAGAATCACAAAGTGCATCTCTTACCGGCACAGCGAGTGCCGGTTTTTTATTGCAACTCGGCTAGCATGACTTCCATCTCGGACTGGGCATGCAGGTTGCCGGTGCGACGGGCGGAGGCGATGCCGTCCTGCAACATCTGCTTGGCGTCGCCGGACCTTTCCGCGCGGACCAGGGTCTGGGCCGCCATGAAATAGCCAGCAGTGTAGTCCGGATGATTCTCCAGCAGGATAGCGAACTCGGCCAGGGCGCGATCGAAATCGCCCTGCCTGGAATATTCCATGGCGAGACCGTAACGGGCAAACGCATCCTTGGGATTTTGCGTGAGCACTTCGTTGAGGGCGGCAATGCGGTCCATAGTAAGGATGCGTCTCTCGAACGAGATTACTACAAACCGCGCGGCTCGAAGTAACTGGCCAGAAGCGGGATTGGTGAATACAATAAGCCTTCCCGGAAATTACGAGCGCCGAGATTCGAGCGCGGAAGAGACGACATTGGCTTGTCCTTATTTCATGCCGATAGTAAGACTGGAGAATGGCAACTGGCCACATCCCGCCAGACTTCCGCTAGGCTGTGGCTGGACGGGCCAGTGCACGGCTCCGGGGCATGAGGGCGAATCCCCCAGCCAGGATGTTGTCGAGGCATTCTGCAATCTCGGCTACGCGAGCAGTTGCGCGTGGGCTCCGCCGGAGCGTGCGTGGGATGCAGTGCGGTTCGCAGTGTCGACGCCGGAGGACCGCAATGCCAATAATCCGGCGCGAGTGCTTCGTTTGCTGTACGTCTGCGAGCGCGATCATCGGCCGGTTGCGCATGGCGATCTGCTGATGGATCTGGAAGCCGGAACCTGGCAGCGCGGGCATGATGATGCTCGCATTCAGAAAATGGCGGAATGTTTTCTGGAATCTTATTTGAAGAAGAAGGCGTGAGAGCAGTCTGAGTAAAGTCCCGCAATCAAGGAGCAAGGATGCAAGATGATCTGGAACCGCGGCCGGTGCGCGACTCGCAATCTGAAATGGCGGAGATTGTTCTGCCCAACGATACCAATCCGCTGGGCGCACTCCTCGGCGGACGGTTGATGCACTGGATCGATCTGGCGGGAGCGATGGCGGCCCACCGGCATTCGCGTAATTACGTGGTCACGGCTTCGGTGGATCACATCGATTTCCTGGTTCCGGTGCGGGTGGGAGATCTGGTCATCCTGCGCTCGTCGGTGAACCGCGTCTTTCATACTTCCATGGAAGTTGGGGTGAAGGTGTACGTCGAAAATTACATTGCCGACACCGCTCAGCACGTGGGCTCTGCCTACCTCACGTTCGTGGCGGTGGACGCGGCAGGGAAGCACCTCAAAGTTCCAGCCGTCATCCCGGAGACGGAGGAGCAACAGCGGTGGTACACGGATGCGGGCCGACGGCGGGAAATCCGCCGAGAGCATCTGGAACGCCGGCGCAAGGCGACCCGATAAGTTTTTTACAAAAACTGTGATTTGAATCACACCTCTGCTCCCAGCTGAACATTTAAGCTCTCGTCCATAAGGATTCCTCATGGACAGCGCACTGCTGATTCACCGTCTGCACTTTGCCTTCACGGTCACGTTTCACTACCTATTCCCCCAACTCACCATGGGGCTTGCGCCCTTGCTTGTGGTGCTGAAGACACTGGGACTCCGGCGGAACGACGAGAAATACAACCAGGCCGCCAGATTCTGGGCGCGCATTTTCGGCATCAACTTCGTGATCGGCGTGGTGACCGGCATTCCGATGGAATTTCAGTTCGGAACCAACTGGTCGCATTTTTCGCGGTTCGCCGGAGGAGTCATTGGGCAGACTCTGGGAATGGAAGGCATGTTCGCTTTCTTCCTGGAGTCGGCGTTTCTAGGGCTGTTTCTCTATGGCGAGAAGCGCTTGAGTCCTCGCGCACACTGGTGGTCGGCGGTGGCTGTATTCCTGGGTTCGTGGCTGTCCGGATTCTTCATCGTCGCGACCGATGCCTGGATGCAGCATCCTGTTGGATATGTCAAAGCCGCCGACGGCTCGGTGCAGCTTTCCAGTTTTTGGGCGCTGGTGTTGAATCCATGGGCATGGTGGCAGTACGCGCACAACATGAGCGGAGCGGTAATCACGGGCGCGTTCGTCATGGCGTCAGTCGGCGCGTTTTATCTGTTGTGGGGCAAGTTCGTGGAGTTTGGACGAATCTTTGTGCGCACGGGAGTAGCGGCCGGATTGATTTTCAGCGTGCTTCAGCTGTTTCCCACCGGCGATGGTCAGGGACGCCTGATCGCCCAACACCAGCCAGTGACGCTGGCTGCCATGGAAGCCCTATTCGCCACCCAGCCGGGAGCCCCTCTGGTCCTGGTCGGTCAACCCAACGTGGATGAGAAGAAGATCGATAATCCCCTGATCATTCCAAACGCGCTCAGCTTTCTCACGTATCGGGCGTGGACGGCGGAAGTAAAAGGCCTGAACGCATTTCCGCAAGACCAGTGGCCGACCAGTATCGAACTTCTTTATTACAGCTACCACATCATGGTGGGACTCGGCACGCTATTTATCGCGATCATGGTGGTGGCTGCTTTCCTGTTGTGGCGGGGAAAGCTGTTCGAGAGTCGCTGGATTTTATGGGCCCTGCTGCTGGCTCTGCCATTCCCCTACATTGCGAACACGGCGGGATGGATCACGGCCGAGATCGGACGACAGCCATGGCTGGTGTACTCGCTGATGCGCACTGCGGATGGCTACTCGAAAACGGTTTCCGCTGGCAACGGCCTGTTTACGCTGCTGGGATTCATGGGCATGTACACGGTGCTGGCGATCCTGTTTCTGTTTCTGGTACGGCGCGAGATCGAGCACGGGCCAGAGGAAGGACAGGCTGCCGAACGTCTTCCGAAAGGCTCGTTGACGAGGGTGGAACTGGAACCGGCGGCACTAGCGGGCGCATCGCACAGGCGGGAGGACTGAAATGGAAACTGTTTGGTTCATGATTGTGGCAGTGATGGTGGCGGCGTACGTGGTGCTGGATGGCTTCGACCTGGGCGCTGGCGTGATCTACCTGGCGGCGACCAAGACCGCCGACGAGCGCCGCAGAATCATGCGCGCGATCGGCCCAGTGTGGGATGGGAACGAAGTGTGGCTTCTCGCCGCCGGCGGCACGCTCTATTTCGCGTTCCCGCTGCTGTACGCATCGAGTTTCAGCGGGTTCTACCTGCCGCTGATGATGGTGCTCTGGCTGCTGATGCTACGTGGCATCGGCATCGAACTGCGCTCGCACATGCACAATCCGGTATGGATCGGCTTCTTCGACGTGATCTTCAGCGTGTCCAGCGTCCTTCTGTGCATCTTCTTCGGAGCCGCCTTGGGCAATGTCGTGCGCGGAGTGCCGCTCAGGCCTGACCAGTATTTCTTCGAGCCGCTGTGGACGAACTTCCGGGTGGGTACGGAGAACGGGATTCTTGATTGGTACACCGTTCTGACCGGGGTGATCGCCCTCGTGACTCTCACGGTTCACGGATCGCTGTATGTTGCGGTCAAGACCGAAGATGAATTGAACGGTCGCGCGCGGAAGGTTGCGCAATGGTTGTGGCCGGTGCAACTTCTGCTGACCGTTGCAGGTTTGATTGCGACGGTCGCGATACGTCCAGGAGTTCTTGAGAATTACAAGCATCATGCGGTGGGATTTGCGATTCCGGTGCTGGTGTTCGGAGCACTCGCCGTAATGATGCACGGCATGATCAAGCGGGTAGACAAGATGGCGTTCGTGGCCTCTGGGCTGTATATCGTGGGCATGCTGGTGGGAGCGGCGTTCGGGCTCTATCCTGTCGTGCTGCCGGCGAGCACCGATCCTGCGCTTAATTTGACCATCTACAACACGGCGGCCGGCGCGCACGGGCTTAGCGTGGGACTTGTATGGTGGTCCGTGGGCATGGTTCTCGCGCTGGGATACTTCTTCTTTGTGTTTCGCATGTTCCGCGGCAAGGTGCGATTGGAAGGGCAGGGATACTGAGAGCTGGAGTCTTCCCCGCGCCGAACAGAACACCTTCCTTGCCGAGCTGTGATGGCTCAGGGATGCGTGACGTTGTCGGGGAAAAATGGGAAGAGCTTACGGATTTCTGCCTCGGTGGGCTGACGTCCATATTCGGTAATCTCGAATGCCTCGACGTGCTGGACGTGAGCCGCTTCTGCGCCGTAACGTTTCTCCAGTGAGTGCTGCCATTCGGGCGAGGCGCTTCGGAGTGCCCTCTCCTGTGTAGCGAGCCATTTCTTTCGCGCAACCGCATCCTTCGGAACCTGGTCGAGAGTCCCGGTGGTCCATGGCAGCCACTCATAGACCTGCGAAACATGCGCATCGAGCATGTCGATCTTCTTGTCGAACACATCATCAATCGAAAGCACAATGTCTGGTTGGAACGGTTGCGGCCTGGTGAAGTGGTCGCTGTAATACAGAAACACAGGATTGCGGCGCAGTGGCGGCGTGTCTTTCACCAGGTTGGGCACGATCACCATGTAGGATGCGTCCTGCACGAGCACACCGGTGTAGCGGTGATCGGGATGGTAGTCGTTGGGCCGCGGGGCGATGACGATGTCCGCCTTCCATTGACGGATCTCGCGAATCACTTGCTCGCGAACGTCCAGAGTGGGCAGGAGTTTGCCGTCGTGATTATCGAGCACTTCGTATTCGATGCCGATGCGTCGCCCGGCCTCTTTGGCTTCAGCCCGGCGGCGATCGGCGAGCTCTTTTCCGCCTTGAGACTGGTGGCCGGCATCACCGTTGGTGAGAGAGACGAACTTCACCTTATCGCCACGTGCGGCGTATTTGGCGGCCAAGCCTCCGGCGCCGAGATCGCAGTCGTCCGGATGAGCGCCGAATGCGATGACGCGTACGGGTTCACTCTGAGCGCATAGAGCCGGGACCAGCGCAAACGCAAGAAATAACGCGGGCCAGAGCTTGCGATCAAGGAACGAACAAAGCGGTTTCCAGAGCGGGCTTCGCATGAATGAAAGACCTCGGGCCTGATGATAGCCCCGGGATGGCCCGGTCTCAAGCTTGAGTAGACGGCGAATAACTTCTGCTGCTCGAGGCCACGCCCGGCGAGCTCCGCGGTTTCGAGGAAGTCGAGGCGGGTCGTGCGGCCGCCAAAGCGCAGAGGACGTAAAACATAGCGGCATTGGCCGGGATGTGCAGGTTGAAGTCGACGAGGCTATGCAGAAGAAGCGCGGTGCATCCCAACAGGGCGGCAAGCGAAACGGCAGCGTCCCACTTGAATTCCCAACGGCGTGAGGTGGGGAAGCCATAACGATAGAGGCGAAACACGAACCACAACATCAGACCGAAGCCGACTAATCCAGCTTCCACCAGAAGTTGGGCGTAATCGTTGTGGGCCTGGTTGACAAACAGGTTCGTGTAGAAACTTCGAAAGCTGGGATAGATGGTTGGAAATGTACCAAATCCCCATCCCAGGACCGGCTTGTGAGCAAAGATTTTCAGGCAATCTGTGGTCATCTTCAAGCGCATGTCAGGGCCGAGGTCTCCTAGCCGTCCCAGCACTTTTCCTTTTCCCAGAAAGAGAAGAAATCCGAGCACCGCACTGCAGAGAGCAAACGTTGCCAGCGCGATCCTCGGATTTCGTTTCTGGTAGAGGGTCAATGCGGTAAAAGCAAAGACTTCGAAGGCGAAGGCGATCATGCCCCCTCGTGATCCAGAGAGCACGATCGTGGTTGCCATCAGTACTGCGCCGAAGGCGACCAGCACACGCTGTGCGCCACGCAGCATGCGGCCCATGGCAATCACGAGCGGGAAGGGAACCAGCATTTCCATCAATCCGGCATAGTGATCGTGGTTGACATAGCTTCCATAAATGGAGCCATGAAAACGTGGCGTATAGAACCAGAAAAATCTGCCGGAAGACGTGAGTTCCTGAGCCATGGCGTAAAAGGCGTAGAGCACGCCAAAGCCGATTATCAAAAACCCGAATTTCTCTCTCGTCTCTTCCTGCCGCAGGCATTCGGTCGCGATCAGCAAGACGATTCCGTACGAGATGTAGCGCAGCAACTCGTACTTGGTCGCGTACGGATAAGCGGAAGTGTGAAACAGCAATTGCGCCAGCAGCAGCCCTAAGAAGCAGAGCGCGGGAAGGTAGAGGGGGCTGCCTGCCAACTTCAACTGCGCCGAGAAAACCTGCTTTCCCACCCAAGCCAGAAAAAGAACTGCCGCACCTGCTTCAAAAACGAAGGTGGACCACTCGTCCACGGCGCCAAAAGCGAGAATGGCGAAGAAAAGGACAGCGCACAATCCTGTCGCAAAGAGCCACGGATGTTTCTTCGGCGCAGTGTCCCGCAGGAGATCCAGGTCTATGGAATCTCTGGTTTCGACTACGAGTTGGGACGAGAGTTTCAGTGGCCGCCCTCCGGGTGGCTGAGTTCGATCAACCGGAGGTCGTCTACCCAAAGCTTGCCGCGGATCAGTGGTCCGGGAGGTTGGCGAGTAATTTTCACAAAGATCAGATTGGTCGCGGGCCCGGTACGGAAGCGCGCCTCTTGTTTATGCCAGGGATTGCTGCCCAGCAGATCGTCGGTCACCGCGTAAGGGGAAAGAGTATAAGCGTCACCAATGGCGAAGCGCGGACCACTGGCGCTGTCAATGTCCTGTGTCTTCGATTGGGCGCTAAACGCGTAATCGGCATTGGGCTTGACCGGAACCAGTTGCGTAACGCCTGCATCGGGCGCATTGCGCCCGTTGAAGGTCACTGACAGCGAGCGTGTACCGCCGTAAAACTGCGTCGTGTCGATGGCCAACTTGGCATTAGGGTTCGGCTCATACCACCAGTCGAAGCCGCCATTGAGCAGAGGCTCCTCGAATCCCCCATTCACGATCAGGTTTGCGGAAACTGGCAGGTAAGGACGGATTTGCTCGTCAACCTCGGCCAATTGCCGCCATGCAGTCACCGCGGAAGTGACCTGCTGAGTGGCGAGCAAGAGCCGGAAGTAAGGAAGAGTGGGGCGCGCAGGAAACGGCTGATGAAGGCCGATCAGATGATCCCACGCGATGTTGGCGGCGGCGATTTCCTGTTTGGCAACCAGCAGACGCAAGAAGGAAAGATAGAGGTCAGGCCGCTGGGGCAAAGCGTGATCGAATATCTGATTAACATCGCCGCTGGCACGCCAGCACAGCTGAAGAGCAGAGTCGGTGGAATCGGGATCGTTCGCCAGAACGGCGTGGAAGTAAGGAAGAGCTTTGGAAACGGCTCCTTGCAAAAGGAAGAAATTGGCGGCCTGCCATGCGACATGCGGAGTCATAGGATCGGCCGCGGCCGCGCGTTGAACGGCTTCCGCCTGCTGATCGGTCTCGCCTGCGAGTTGATAGGCGCCCGCGAGATCGAGCCAGTAGCTGGACTGGTACGGATTTAGTTTCACCGCAATCTTGAAATTGCTAATGGCGTCATTCAGTGTTGCCACGGAGAGCGCCTGGTTGCGAGCGAGCACCGCGGGATATTCCGAGTTCGAGGGCTCCAGGCGAATTGCTTTCTGAATATCGGATTCGCCGGGCCGGCTGGCAAGGTGTGCGGCCCAAAACGCGCGCGCGGCAAAGGTCAGATAGACAGCGGCGAAGAAGAAAGAAAGCCCGGCGAATGCAACGCGGCGAACTGGGGAACGCAAGTCCATCTGCATCGAAATCGGGGTGCACCGTGCCTGGAAACCGTCAAGAGACTTTGCTGATCGTCTCTTGGGATTCGTCGTAGTAGCGGTCGGAATAGCGGCCGCCATAGTAGTAGTAGCCTTCCGTGGAACGAGTATTCAGACCGTTGAGGACGATTCCCATCACCCGCGCATTGACCTGGGTAAGGAGGTCGCAAGCGCGGCGCAGAACGATTTTCGTCGTCTTGCCGGAGCGGGCGACCAGGATGACGCGATCCGCTTCCGGCGACAGCACAACTGCATCCGTGACCGACAAGCAGGGCGGGGAATCGATTACCACATGATCGAACTCACGTCGCCACCGTGCGATGTAATCCTTCATCACCGAGGAGCCGAGCAATTCCGCGGGTTGGGGCGGAATGGGGCCCGCAGGCAAGATGGTTAAGTTGGGGCAGTCCGCGAAGGGAACAGCCGCCTCTTCAAACGTCTGAGCGCCGCTGATGAGCGTACTGAGGCCGGCGGCGGAGCGGAAGCCAAAGATACGATCAATGCCGGGGCGGCGGAGATCGGCATCCACCAGCAACACGCGTCCACCCCGCTGTGCCAGTACCAGAGCCGAGTTGGCGCTGATCGTAGTCTTGCCTTCCTGCGGAACCGCGCTGGTCACCAGAATCACTTTGGGCGGAGCGCCGTAGGAGGAGAGGAGAATCGAAGTGCGCAGCGAGCGGTAAGCCTCGGCGGCTTCGGAGCGCGGACGCGCGTGGGTGATCAGAGCGGACTCGGTCGACTCCAGTTCCACAGATGCGGTCTTCAAGACGCTTGCGCAGAGATCCATTCAGAGAGCCTTGAATCGGTATGGTCCCGAGCGTAGGCAGCGTGGAAACAGCGCTGATCTCTTCGATGGTGCGAATGCTGCTATCCAGACTCTCCAGCGTGAAGGCGAGTCCAATGCCGCAAGCCAAGCCGAGCAAAAGCCCGAACTGAATATTGCGTGGGACGTTCGGTGTGATAGGGCCCGTCGGAACTCGAGCCACGTCAACCACGCGGATATTGCTGGAGCGCAGACCGGCGCTGACCCCAGCTTCCTTGAGCCGCTGCAGCAGATCCTGATACAGCTGGCGGTTGGCTTCGGCATCGCGCTTGAGCACGGAATACTCGATCGCGCTTTCGTTGAGCTTGTTGGCTTCCTGCTTCTGCTGGTTGAAGGCGGTGATGAGGAGGTTCTCGCGTTGCAGCGCGGCCAGATATTCATCGCGACTCTGGTCACGCAGGCGGCCGTTTTCGGCAGCGATTTCTTTGTCGATCTGCTTCAGCTGATTATCGATTTCTGCAACCTTGGGGTAACCACTGCCGAATTGCGTCGACAGCTGCGCACGCTGGGTGTCGAGTTCAGCTTGCTTGTCGCGTAGCTTCCCCATCATGGTGATCTCGCCTTCGCGGTGACCTTTGAAGGCTGATGGATCTCCACTGGCGGACAGCTTATACGTAGCTTCCTTCTGGATGCGATCCATCTCCGCCGCTGCGAGTTCGCGATTGAGTTCGTCCAGCTTGGCGGTAACGATGTTCTGCTTCTCGTCCACTCCGAGGATGCTGTGATCTTTCTGGTAGCGGACGAGCTTTTCTTCGGAAGTCTGGACTTTCAGGCGGAGATCGTCGATCTCGGTGTTCAGCCAATCGGAGGTCTGGGTGGCCGCTTCGTACCGAGTTTTAAAGTTCTGCTCGGTGAACGTCCGGACCAGAGTGTTAACGATTTCCGTCGCCAGGCGAGGATCCGGATCGGTATAGGAGATCTGCACCAGTCGGGAATTAGGAATCAGCTGAATGCCGAGCCCGCCATGAAAGCGACCGAGAAGCGGGGTGGAGTTTTCGGAATCAAGCTGGAGGCTGCCATCTTCCGCCAGATCCCCGGTGCGATGGCGCGGCGAACTGGTGAATTTGGGATTCTCGTCCAGCCGCATCACCTGGATCACCTGCATAGCCAGCGCATCACTGCGGAGAATGGCCGCTTGCGTCTCCAACGCTACGTCGTACTGGTAGTCGGTGGAGTTCTCGTCGAAATTCTTGAACCCGAGAACATTGGGAGTCTCAGGGAAAATGGCGACCTTGGACGAAGCCTGGTAAAGCGGAATCGTCTTGAGCGTGGCAATGACGGCGAGGCTGAAGACAATCGCGGTGGTGGCCAGCACGATCCAGCGCCGTTTTTTGAGGACGCGCAGATAGTGCAGCAGGGGACTGTCTTCGGAGGAAAGATAGGGTTGCGGCAGTGGACGGCTCGGCTCGAGGATGGTTGCTTCGGTCGGCTGTAACGCTTCAGACTCGACGGAGTCGTGGCGTGGTGGTTGAAAATCCATCAATCAAGCCCCAAGATTCCCGCAATCAATTGTGCTGTGCCTACTCGACGTTGGCGCAGTCGATGTTGTCTAGAAGGAGTAGTGCGGATTTTAGCATCTTCACCTCCGGATTTGGCGGGAGATGTCCCTGTGCAAATCTAAGGAAAAACACGTCGTGAACTTCCAGCGTGCCCTGGGCTGGCTGGCGCTGAGAATCTGGCATTGCAGCCGTGTGGCGGAGAGTTTGCCATAGGGCAATGAAATTGTTCCTTTGTGCTTTGACACTGAAAAACAAGCCCTATATATTTCTGGGACGACCTCAGTGAACTGTCTCCCATCAAGCTGTTGCAGACCCGGCAGCAGGGCCCAACTCTGTGCGTTCCAGCCGCACTGCGGAGTGCGGCCCGGAGAACTCCCGCATGCCTGAGATCGCGTCCACAGAAGCACCGGTTGCCGAACTTCGCGAACTTCCATCCGTGCAGCCGGCAGAACTGCCGCACATCCGGATCGAACCGAAGCGAGGCTGGGTATCCGTCGACCTGAAAGATTTGTGGGAATACCGCGAGCTTCTGTTTTTTCTAGCCTGGCGCGACGTCAAAGTTCGCTACAAGCAGACGGCGCTAGGCGCGGCGTGGGCGGTGATTCAGCCGCTGTTTACCATGCTGTTATTCACGCTCTTCTTCGGACGCCTGGCGAAAGTTCCATCCGACGGCATCCCCTATCCCTTGTTCAGCTACACCGCGCTGCTGCCCTGGCAACTGTTTGCCTACGCGCTGACGGAGTCGAGCAACAGCGTCGTGGCGAACGAGCGCCTGATCACGAAAGTATATTTCCCGAGACTCATCGTCCCGCTGGCCAGCATCCTCGCGGGCCTGGTGGATTTTGCCATCGCCTTCGTGCTGGTCCTGGGCATGATGGTCTGGTATCACGCGGTGCCCACGTGGGCGATTCTGACGCTGCCTTTCTTCGTGCTGTTTACGATTGTGACGGCGCTGGCGGTGGGCCTGTGGCTCTCCGCGCTGAACGTGCAGTATCGCGACGTGCGCTACACTCTGACGTTCATCGTGCAATTCTGGCTGATCGCGTCGCCGGTAGCGTATTCGGCGACACTGGTTCCCGCGAAATGGCGCGCGTTTTATGGACTCAATCCCATGGCCGGCGTGATTGAGGGATTCCGCTGGGCGCTGCTGGGCAAAACTCCGGCGCCAGGCGCGATGCTATGGGTCTCGGTGGCGGTGGTCGCGGTCGTGCTGGTCGGCGGCCTGTATTACTACCGCCGCATGGAAAAAACTTTTGCAGACTTAGTGTGACCTGCGTTGTTTGGAAGCGACCGCATAGAAGGTTTGGTGACGGGCACGGCAATGTTTTGGGAAACGCCCGGAAATGATTTTGCGGAACGCGACGCGGGTTTGATTTTGTGTAGGGCACGGCTTTAGCCGTGCCGTCCGCCGCACACAACGAGGGGCTTTAGCCCCTGAGGTTTATGACAGACGTAGCCATACGCTGCGAAGGACTCGCGAAGCGATACGAGATCGGAGAACGCGAGGCCTACAAAACGATCCGCGACGTGATCACGGACGCGGTGGCCGCGCCCTTTCGCCGCCTGCGCTCTGCCGCGCAACATTCTTCCAATGGAAACGGCAGCCAGGATAAGCCCACAATCTGGGCGCTGAAGGACGTTTCATTCGAGATCAAGCGCGGAGAAGTGGTCGGCATCATCGGCCGCAACGGCGCCGGCAAGAGCACGCTGCTGAAGATTCTGTCGCGCATCACCGAGCCCACCGAGGGCCGTGTAGAGATCTGGGGCCGCGTAGGCTCGCTGCTCGAAGTCGGCACCGGATTCCATCCCGAGCTGACGGGCCGCGAGAACATTTTCCTGAACGGCGCCATCCTGGGCATGAAGAAGACGGAGATCGCCCGCAAGTTCGACGAGATCGTCGCCTTCGCCGAGGTGGAGAAGTTCATCGATACCCCAGTCAAGCGCTACTCCAGCGGCATGTACGTGCGCCTGGCGTTCGCCGTGGCCGCGCACATGGAAACCGGAAATACTGCTCGTGGACGAAGTGCTGGCGGTGGGCGACGCGCAGTTTCAGAAGAAGTGCCTCGGCAAGATTCCGGCAAATCAGCACGGGTGGAAGAGCGATTGTGTTCGTGAGCCACAACATGGCCGCCGTGCGTCGCGCATGCAACCGAGGCATTGTCGTCGACAACGGCACAGTTCTGATGCAAGGTGAAGTCGATAGAATCGCCGATTGCTATCTTGCCTTGCGAAACGGGGAGCCAGCGAATTTGCGGAAACAGAGAGCTTTGTAGCGGAGTCCGTCGAGGTCTCTTCCGCTCGCTGGTTCTGTCATAAAGACCTTCGATCCGGTCACGGTCAAAATAAAGGTAAGGGCAAAACGCAGGATCATGGATCCTGGCGTCTATGTCGGTGTTCTCACCTCAGACGAGTACAGGCTTTTAGGGCTTGATTACAAAGATTTCGACACCCACCCACCTTTGAATGCTGGCGAGAGTGCAGAGTTTGTTTTCATGATCGAGAGTTTGCCGCTTCTCCCTGGCAACTACAATCTCGAATTGCACCTCAAGGATATGGCGAAATTACCAGGTGGAATTTGTTTCGCAGATGTTCTCCTTTGAGGTTGTCGAAACGCCTGTGTACAACACCAGGAAATTGACACACTGGTTCGGATCAATTGGATTAAGGGCCAGGGCTACTCCGGATACACAATGAGTATTGCCAATCAAAAAAGGGACTCATCAATCGCGCACGGCAGAGGAAGTCGAAACCCTCTCGTAGCTCCTCCCAGGCATTTGCGTCGCATCTGCCAATCCTTATCGGGTTGGGCGGTGTGCTCCAGATTCGGACCGTGTTGGAATTAGGGTGCGGAATGTTTAGCACTCCAACGTTTCTTAACCGGCGATTTTTCTCTGAGTTGCGAGAGTTGCACTCTCTGGATACTGAACGAACATGGATTGAAAAAGCGGCGGAGCTTACTCGCAATGACGCACGCTGGACGCCTACCGTTGTGGGCACCCCTATGGCGACCGCTATCTTGGGTCTGGATTTATCGCTATGACCTCATACTGGTGGATAGCTACTCGCACACATATGCGCAAAGAGCCAGCACCATTGAGGCCATCGCCAACCGCAAAAGCCTCCAAGCGTTTGTACTTAATTCACGACTTTGAGGCGGCTCTGTATCAAAAAGCCGCCACGCCATTTAGGCATCGGTTCACCTTCGATGCGCTTTCGCCGAATACGGGCGCAAATTGGAACCCCGACCTGATTGTTGTTTCTGCATTTGAGAAGCCCCAATAACAAAGTTCGAAGTTCAGCTCGAGATTCTAAAACTACGGATGTGAACTCCTGGTTTTCAGTGCTACGTAAGTCGGAGAATTGAAGTGGAAACTGTGCTAGGAACGGCTGCGGCTGAAGACGGTGTGAAGTACGGTGATCTTCCGCGGCTTCCGTACTTCGGCGACGCCCCCCCGGAATCCACCGTGGAGAGTCCCAGCCTGCGATTTCGAATGCTGCAAGATTATCCGCAAGATCGGCTACTGAGTACTCTTCAGAGCTAATTACAAAACAGAAGTCGATCGCAGGCTACCTCGAGTTAAATACGAAACCTTCCACTTTGATTTCCTTAGGTTGCCCGTCACACGCTATAGCCTCAACCGCGCAGCAACGCTTTTTTCTGCTCGGTTTATCTGTCGAGGGCGCCGCAAAAGTAGCTAAAGTAATTCCGCCCCGAGGCAATTCTGACTCTTGCTCACGGTTATGGCTGCTTGTCAGCGGGGGCATTGGCACGAAGGTCTGATGTGCCCCTACATTTGATCGTGCACCACGATTGGATCAATTGGGTGGGATTTCCTAGGCGGCTGCTCTCGGCGGCAAACCTCGAGTTTAGCCGGGTTTACCGTCAATCGAAGTCGCGGCTATGTATCACTCCATACATGGAGCGGGATAGTACGAAAAGAGGTATCGCGTCCCTGGGCAGATATTTTATCCGCAAAGGCCAAATGACCTGCCCGATTTCGAAATACCGACCATTCGCAATGGAAGGCTCACAGTCGCATTCGCTGGTACGGTGGGCGCCGGATACGCCGCCGCAATGCGAAGGCTGGGTTCGTATCTACGCCGCGTTGGGGGAAGGCTGCTGTTGTTTACGAGACACTCAAGCCAAGAACTGGCAGACGTGCAGCTAAACACGCCTGAAAATCGACTCCTGCTCATTCTGCCCAGCCGATAAACTCGTACAGATTTTGCGCCAAGAAGCTTATATGTCGCCGGTTCCTATGGATTTTGCAAAAGATAGGAATAACAACATGCTATATGCATTCCCCAATAATTTGACCGTCTACACAGCGACAGGCGTGCCTATGATTATTTTGGGGTCCGCCCGAGTGCTCCGCAGTAAAGTGGGCTCGCCAATGCGGGGATATCGCGGAGATTGTGGATAGGGACGATGACTCGCTCTTAGCGGCGGCAATTGATCGTCTCGCATGCGATCCGAACCGGCGTTACCATTTAGCCTCTCGTGCGCTCGCGGTAGGCCGTGAGTATTTTTCCTATCTACAGGGGCGAACCTTTTTTTTCCGTTGTGTCAGGAAATATGAGAGATCGTTACGCGCTCTTGCCGAGAAACATTATCAGAACTCCATCAACCCACAAAGTGCGCACCATCAGGGAGGATCCACATATCGAATGCGCGTTCTAGTTACAGGGGGGCTGGGTACCGTCGGGGCGGGGATTGTTGCGGACCTGCGCAAGCGGGGTCATCACGTCGTGTCGTGTGACATCGCGCACCAGGCGGATGAGGTTGGCTTCACCGTTCGCACCGACGTGGCGAAGCCTCTCTATGCGCGTTGCGATGTTGGCGAGTTCCGCCAGATCGAGCGCGTGATCGAGACTCTGGGGCCGTTCGATTACGTGTACCACTGCGCCGCCGAATTCGGCCGCTGGAATGGTGAAGATTTTTACGAGATGCTGTGGCGCACGAATGCCGTGGGCACGAAGAATGTCATCCGGTTGCAGGAGCGGCTGAAGTTCCGCCTGATTCATTTCTCGTCCTCGGAAGTTTACGGAGACTGGCCCGATCTGATGGTCGAGTCCGTCATGGACGAGCACGAAATCAAGCAGATGAACGACTACGCCATGACCAAGTGGGTGAACGAGATGCAGATCCGCAACTCGGCGCAGCAGTTTGGGACCGAGTCGGTGGTCGTGCGCCTGTTCAATACTTATGGGCCGGGTGAATACTACAGCCCCTATCGCTCGGTGAATTGCCGCTTTCTTTATTGCGCGCTCAACGGGCTGCCGTGGACCGTGTTCCGCGGACATTCGCGCACTTCGACCTATCTTGCCGATACGGTGCGTACGCTGTGCAACATCGTGGATAACTTCAAGCCAGGGGAGACCTACAACATCGGCGGAAAGAATCAGCACACGATAGAAGAACTGTCGGACGCAATCCTGAAAGTGACCGGAGCGGACCCGTCGCTGGTCGTCTACCGCGACTCTGAAATACTCACGACCCATCACAAGCGAGTGGACGTCAGTAAAGCTGTCCGCGACCTGAAGCACGAAGATTCCTATAGCCTCGTAGACGGCCTGCGTATCACGACGGAATGGATGCGCCGCGTCTATAACTTGAAAACTCACAACCTGGTCGCGGCCAGTTTCGAAGGCTGATCGGGCATGAGCGCAACCGAGGTAATCAACCCTAACAAGCAAGTGGCCGGTCAGTCCGTGCGGCTGCTTTACGTGTGCGATTGGCCACCTTCGAATTTTGGGGGTGGGCCCATTCTGATGAGCCGGTTGCTTCGCGAGTATCCTGCGGACACGATCACCGTCCTGACTAGCACCCGGTTCGCCCGTGTGTCGCCCAAAGAGGGCCGGCTGGAGTGCGACGAAATCACCGTTCCGCTGAGCGAAGGCTATGGACGCTTTGGGCTGGGCCGGCTCCGCATACTGCTGAACTGGTTACGAATTCCGCTGATCGCGTTTAGGGTCAGGAGGATCATACGGCAACGGGAGATCGCGGCGATTTTGACCGTGCTCCATGGTCAATTCTGTTTTGCGGCGGCACTGGCGGGTTGGGTGACCGGCGTCCCTTACATCGTCATCGTTCACGACGATTACGCTACGGAAATGAATTTCCTTGGACGCTGGGCCACTCGGGCTGTTATGAATGGCGCAGCGCACATCTATTGCGTCAGCCCAGGCATGCAGGAAACGATTCAGTTCAATTTTGGAGTTGACGCGGAACTGCAACTCCCCGGAGCGGAGCGCCGCGAACACGCGCCCGTCCGGCCCGCGGGCCGTGAAATTTCAATCGTATATGCGGGTTCGATCACTGCCGCGGTCGAAGACAATCTGAAGTTGCTGGCGACTCTGATCACGAGCGGAAGACTTACAGGACATGGGGTTGACGCAAAGCTCCATCTGTATACAGTTCTGAAGCAAGAACAGAAGCGGGAATGGGGTTGGGATCATCCGAACATTGTTATTCACTCGTGGGTAGGACAGGCTGAGTTGCCAAACGTGTTGTGCAACGCTGACATTTTGTTTCTGCCGTTCTCGTTCGCTCCCGAGGAGAGACATACCGTAAAGACGGCGTTTCCTTCGAAGACCGCGGATTATCTTGCCTCAGGAACTCCCATTCTTGTGTTTGGCCCAAAATATTCATCCCTGGTTGCGTACGCGCGGCGGGAAGGATTCGGCGAAATTGTGATGGAACCGGATGGGGAGTTGCTCGTCCAGGCAATACAGCGCATCACCCGGGATCCGGGGCGTCGAGAGATGCTGAGCCGGCGGTCGCAGGCTGTTTTTTCGAAATATCACGATATTGCTCAACAGAGGACGGATTTCGTGCGCCTGCTCAATACGATTGTGCGCGAGACCTCACCGCAAGCAGCGAGCACACGAGCATGAAACGCAATCAGGCCTTGAGTACCCAAATCAAACACCGCCTGAATACGGTATTGAATACTGCGGGATTGCAGCTCAACACGACTGTAGCGGAACGGCAGGAGCGCGACAGGCTGGAACGGTTGCTGGCGCGAGGACATTGGAACAATGCTCAGTTTTCAGAAGGACTCTCGTTCAACCCTGAGCAGCATTTGGAGTTTCTCAAAAGCATTTGCGAAGGTTATACCTCAGAACTGGCAGCTCTGCCGGTTGCGGATGTCGGAAACGGCGAATTTTTCCGTAACAATGGGTGGTTCGACTCGCTCGATGCCGACGTTCTTTATGGGGTCGTGCGCCACTTTGCTCCAACGCAAGTGATTGAGATTGGGAGTGGGTATTCGAGTCGCCTGACCGCCCGCGCGATACGAGATGGTCAGCTGTCGACGAAGCTCATCTGTATCGATCCCTCCCCGCGGGTTGAGGTTCATCGATGTGCGGGTGAATTCATTCAATCCCCGGTCGAGGAACTGCCCGGATTCGAACTGCCGGATCGACTGAATTCCGGTGATGTGTTGTTCATCGACTCCAGCCATCTGATTCGGAGCGGCGGAGATGTAGTGTACCTCTACTTGCAGGTCTTACCTCGGCTGCGGCCAGGTGTGCTCATCCACGCACACGATATCTTCTTGCCCTACGAGTACCCGAAGGAATTCGTAGTCCAGCAGCAATGGGGTTGGGGAGAACAATATCTGGTGCATGCTCTGCTGATGGGGAATCGAGGTTTTGAGATCCTTTGGCCCAGTTATTACATGTGGCAGACGCATCGAGAGCAAGATCCTCGGGATTGTGCCGGTGCACCACGAGTCTCCGCCACCTTCGAGCTTGTGGTTGAGGAAGATAAGTCACTAAAGGAACAGTTGGCAACCACAATCCAAACCAAGCGGGTGGATGCGCACCGATCGCGGGGGCCGAGCCTGGGTGTTGCGATCACCGTGGATCCCGAGATTCCGGTTCCTCCCCATCTGTATGGTGGGATTGAACGCATTGTCGATATGCTGGTGCGCGGACTCATGCAGCGCGGCCACGACGTCACTTTGTTCGCCCATCCGGATTCCCGAGTACCTTGCCGCCTTTTGGCATACCCGGGACTCAGGAGTCAAAACAGGATCGACACAGCGGCGAACATGTGGCATGTTTCGAAAGCAATCCAGCGCGGGCATTTCGACGTCGTACACAGCTTCGCTCGCCTGGCCTACTTGACTCTGCTGCTGCCGGCTCGCGTTCCCAAGATCATGAGCTACCAGCGAGGCATCTCACCTCGGAGCGTGCGCTTCGGAAATCTGCTTTCGCGTGGCAGCTTGAGCTTTACAGGTTGCGCCGCACACGTTATCCGGCAGTGGCAGGACGACTGCAAATTTCATGTTATTTATAATGGCGTACCCCTTGAAACCTATCAGTGCACCGCTCGGGTGGAACCCGACGCCCCTTGGTCTATCTGGGACGAATCGAAGAAATCAAGGGTGTTCACCTGGCCATTGAGGTTGCTCAAAAAACTGGGAGGCGCCTGATCATTGCCGGGAATGTTCCCCAAGCTGAGCACCATCAGCGCTATTTCGCCGAACGAATCCAGCCTCATGTCGACGGCAAATTGATCGAGTATGTCGGCGCGGTGGATGACGTGCAGAAGAATCAGTTGCTAGGACGATCGGCTGCCATGCTTATGCCCCTCCTGTGGGAGGAGCCCTTTGGCATTGTCATGGCCGAAGCTCTGGCGTGTGGAACTCCGGTGATTGGTTTGCGGCGAGGATCCCTGCCTGAGATTGTTCGACACGGCGTAAATGGGTTTATCTGTGACTCGGTGGATGAAATGGCATCAGCGGTTGGTCGCATCGCGGAAATTGATCGGCGCGAGTGCCGTCGGATAGCAGAGGACAGTTTTAGCGACCGTGTAATTGTTGACTGCTACGAACGCTTGTACCGGGAATTGGTCGCAACCTAAACACTTGAGGCTCCAAAACCGCATGTCCCATCTGGTTGACGCGATGAAAACGGCAATCTCGCCATGGTTTCCTGAAAAATGGAAGCGCCATATCAAAACAGAAATCTTTCACGTTCCCGACATTGAGAGTTCGTTGCGGCAAATGAAGCGGCGGGGCTTCAATCCAGCTGTTGCCCTCGACATCGGGGCTTACGTGGGAGACTGGACACGTTCGTTTAAGCGGATCTTTCCGGAGGCTAAAGTCTTGATGATTGAGCCGCAGGTATCGAAAGCGGGCGCTCTTTCGAGAGTGAAATCAGAGTTGCCTGAGGTAGAAATGCAACTCGCGCTGCTAGGTCCCCGCCCGGAGACAAGTATGGGTTTTTGCGAGTCGGAGACTGCCAGTTCGGTTCTCGTAGAGACGGCAAATAAGCGTCCACCCACAACCCACATGCCGATGACCACTTTGGACGTGCTCACGGGAGTGGGACCTTTTGCACAACCCGATTTGATGAAACTCGACGTGCAGGGATACGAAATTGAAGTCTTGCGGGGAGGAACTCGCGCCCTCGAATCCGTCGAGGCTGTTCTGATGGAGGTGAATCTGCTACGCCTGTATGATGGCGCCCCGTTATTCCATGAGGCCGCTGAATTTATGGGGAAGCTCGGGTTTCAAGTGTACGATCTGTGCAGTCTAATTCGGCGGCCCTATGATGGCGCGGTGTGGCAGGCGGACGTGATTTTCATTCGTAATTCTTCGCCTCTAATTTCTTCTACTCGCTGGTCGTGAATTGTAATGGCGAAAATTTGCTTGATGACTCCAGGGCAGCCCTCGATCAATCCCCGCTTGGTCAAGGAGGCTGATGCGCTGGTGGAGGCTGGGCACGATGTCCATGTGCTTTGCTCGCACATGGTCCCTTGGGCCGATGCGTTCGATAAAAAGTTGCTGAGCACGCGCAACTGGACCTGCTCGTACGTGGGAGGGAGTCGAGGTTCGCTCCTTTACGCCTGGACGCGTTTGCGCCATGGTTTGGCTCGCAAGTTCTGCACTAGCGAAACTGGATATCCGACTGGGCTTTGACGCGAGTGAGCCCTGAGTTGCTGGTTGCAGCGGAGCGGTGCAAGGCAGACCTATACATCGCCCACTATACGGGTGCGCTAGGCGCAGCAGCGCAAGCCGCGAAGAAGAACCGTGCACGCGTGGCCTTTGATGCGGAAGATTTTGAGAGTGGTTATTACGAAACGAGCCGCGGTCCTCAGCCGATGGATCTGCTGATCGAGGCTGTGGAGCGTAAGTATCTGCCTGAATGTTGCTATATCAGTGCGGCTTCGCCAGGCATTGCGGTTGCCTATGAGGAAAAATATGGCATTTCGAGGCCGACCACGATTTTGAATGTTTTTTCTGTTGCCGAGCGGCCGCTGCAGTTTCGAGAGCTGTTCCGGGAGATCCAATGCGGCTGTATTGGTTTTCGCAGACGATTGGGCCCGGACGCGGGTTAGAAGACGTCATTAGGGCGATGGGGAAATTGCAAGCTGCGATATCGAACTCCATTTGAGAGGATTGGCACGACCTCAATATTGGATGCATCTGCAGGACGTGGCCGCGGCGAGTGGAGTGCAGCCTCGCGCTATTGTTCTACATGCGCCGTCGCCTCCGGACAGGGTCATTCAAGTTGCTGCTGAATTCGATGTGGGCTTGGCGCTTGAGCAACCTAATACTCCTAATCCACGATCTTTGTTTGAGTAACAAACTACTTTCCTATCTCTTAGCGGGTAACGCCATTGCTGCTACTGCGACCGCAGGGCAGCGCCCAATCGTAGAATCGATCGGGAAAGCGGGTTTTCTTTACGCCGCCGGGACAATGATGCCTTGGCGGACGGCTTACGCCATTGGTACCAGAATCGGGAGCAGTTGGAGAGCGCACGCCAGCAAGCCTGGTCTTTTGGGTCCCATCCCTACAATTGGGATGTTGAAAGAAAAAGTTCCTCGAACTCGTCGACGGGGTCTTGGAGGGCCGGGAGGAGTATGCCAAAACTGCCTGCTGACCCAAACCCGCGAAGGACGGTGCTCATCATCGCGCCGGACTTCACTCCCAGCAGCTATCCTCCGGCGCTGCGCGCGTTTTTTCGCGCAGCATCTTCGCGAGTTCGGTTGGGATCCCATCGTTCTGACGACGCGCCCGGAAAACTATGAGTGGAATGTCGATCCCGAGAACGAAAAGCTGCTTGATCCATCGGTGGAGGTGATCCGGACGGGTGCATGGTCGATCAAATGGACCCGCAAACTGGGTTTCGGCGACCTGAGCCTGAGGACGTTTTGGCCGCACTGGCGTGCCCTCAGCCGTATTTGCCGTCAGCGGCGCGTGGATTTGATTCTGATCTCGGTTCCTCCGAACTGGCCGATTGCTCTCGGCCGATTGGCGCACATGCGCTTTGGTATCCCTTACATTCTTGATTACAATGATCCCATCCTCACCGATTATTACTGGAAGCTGCCCAGGTCCAAGCGTCCCCCGAAGTGGGCTCTCGTGTACGCGATGTACCGGTTTCTGGAGCCATTCGCACTGAAGCGGGTAGATCAACTGATCGGAGTGGACGACTCTTATATGGCAGGATTGTTCAAGAATTACGCGTGGCTGCAGGGCATCAAAGCGACTCCGGTGGCCTTTGGAGTCGAGCCGCAGGATTTCGAGTACATGCGCCGGCACCCGCGCCATAACCCGCTATTCACCCCCGACGATGGACTGTTTCACATGAGCTATGTGGGCCGCGGTGGCCCAGATATGATTGCCGCATTACGCGCATTGTTCACGGCGGTTCAGAGCGGAAGAGAAAAGTTACCGGACCTTTACAAACGATTGCGCATACATTTCGTGGGCACGACCTATGCGCCGAATGCGGACGGCAAATATCAGGTGTTGCCGGTGGCGCGTGAGTGTGGCGTGGAAGATATCATTCAGGAGAATCCGCAGCGAGTGCAGCATCTGGATGCGATTCAGATCTTGCTCGATTCCGATGCATTGCTCGTGCTCGGATCTGAGTCGCCGCATTACACGGCCTCCAAACTGTTTCCCTATATTCTTGCCGCTAAACCGCTGCTGGCCGTATTCCACGAAGAGAGCAGTGCAGTGAAGTTGCTGGAGGAAACGCGCGCCGGTAAAGCGATCACGTTCAGTGCAGCGAGGCCTCCGCTCAGTGTTGTCGGAGAGATTGAGGCGGCGCTCCACAAATTGCTGACCGCGCCCGCAGGGGTGCCCCCGGCAACGGATTGGAAGAAATTCGAACCCTTCACCGCCCGGGCCGTAACGGCCAGGCTGGTAGAGGTTCTCGACCGTACAGTGCAGCCGGCGTTCCGGTGAGAGATTTCAGATGGCAGTTGTTCAACAAACGAAATCCGATTCGGCGGTGGATTCGGCAATGCCGCTCCTGGCGGCGGTTCCGCGTCCGTCAACCACTCGAGTCTTCATCCCTTTGGTCACGCCCTATTTGTATGGCATGGAGCGCGCGGTCATCGAGCTATTCGACGCACTGCGGCCCGAGGTGGAGCCTTACTTCCTGCAGAGCAACCGGATTTTCGAGCGACGGCCGCCCATCATTGAGGAGATGATCCGGAGAGGTTTCTCGATGGAACTGCTGCCGGATCGCACGGACTGGGAGCGTCTGGCCAGACCGCGATCTTTGAAGCATCTGATGCAGATGGTCACGGCGAGTGTGCGCAGCAATCTGGCAACGCTGAAGGGGGTGCGCGGTAAAGACGTGCTCTATGTGCCGGGGATCAGCGCGGCCTCCAGTTCACTGCTGGCGGCGATCTATTGCCGGTTGACGGGGAGACGAGTGATCCACCACTTTCACGACCTGGGCACGAGCAACCGGCTGTTCCCGCTGTGGGTGCCGCTGGTGACCGATTTTGTTCACAATACCGAGTTTGGATTTCAGGCGATCGCAAAGAGGCTGCCGGCGATCCGGAGCAAGCGGAACTTCATCGTGCCCTACATCATGGAAGTTGACGAGCGCCTGCCGGACAATGCCGATGTGTGCCGCGAGTTTTTGGAGCGGCGGAATGTTTTTTTTGTGGGACAGATTTCTCCGCACAAGGGTGTGGACCTTCTCGTCAAGGCTTTCGTAGACAGTCGCGGCGAAGCATCCGGATGTGAAGCTGCATCTGGTCGGAGAAGGGAAGCCGGAATTTCGCGCGGAACTGGAGCGAGAGATTCAGGCTGCAGGACTGGAAGGCCGTGTGAAATTCTGGGGCTTTCGGGAGGATGCGACGCGGTTGCTGCGCTTTGCCTATGTGTATGTTCACAGCAGTCCTCCCAGCCGGTTTCACGAGTCTTTTGGGCGCAGCGTTGTCGAGGCGATGGCGCATGGCGTTCCCATCGTGTGTTTTCGCAGCGGAGCACTGCAGGAGATTGTGTTGCACGAGGAGACGGGATTGATCTGCGAGGAAAATTCCGAGCAACTGGCGCAAGCCATTGAGCGCTTTTTGCGGGATGCTGCCTTCCGCAACGCGTGCGGCGAGGACGCCCGCAGGAGATTCAATGATTCATACAGCAAGCCTGGCAGTTCTCGGCCATTGGCGCCACCTGTTCGAACAGGCTAGGGAGCCCGACATCCAGAGGCAATCTCGCCGAAGTGAGAACCAGATCATGACTTTGCCCCTGGCCGTCGCTCGGCAATTTCACCGGGTCTTTCCTTTTTCACAACTTCGCACTGCCAACTGGATTTTGAAGAATAACCGCAACAAAGAACTGAGCCCGGTTCGGCTTTTTGGGTACGAGGTGCCGCTTTAGAGCACGAACTTCTGTGCACGTGCTCCTTTCTATGCAAGGTGAGAAGTGGGTCGAAGACAAATCCTGGTTAGCACCATATCTGCGAGAAGGTATGGTGGTCATGGATGTGGGCGCGAACATTGGCTATCTCACGCTCTTCTTTTGCAAGGCAGTTGGGCCGCGAGGCCGGGTGTTTGCGTTCGAGCCGGACCCGGAGAACTTCCGCGAGCTCGCGGGAACCGTGGAGCACAATCACATCGAATGGTGTACCACCGTAAATTGCGCTTGTGGTACTTCCGATGGACAGGCTACCTTGCGACAGGATTGAACGGGTACATTCAGCCGGACAGCGAGCGTGCCACAAATTGTCGGATGATGTCGCTGGATTCATTTGCGCATCAAGGTAAGCTCTCGCAAGTCGATCTTGTGAAGATTGATGTTGAGGGATTCGAAGCGGACGTGCTCACCGGGATGTTGGAAGTATGCTGAAACGTCACCGGCCTATTCTGTACGTCGAAGTGCATCCTCCTGGTTTTTGCGGCAGCGGTGATCCGCGAAGAGTGTGTGCAATTCTGAAGGACCATTACAGCGAAATCCATGCTTTCCGAATCTGGGGTGAAGTTCGGCAAAAGCTGCCGGTGTGGGACAAAGTGCGGGCCTCTTTCGGGGCCGATCACGTTGTCAGACGTCAGTGCGAGACGACGTTGGACGAAGTAATGGAAACGAGGCAGCAGCGTTATCAGCTTCTAGCTCTACCATCATGAGGAGTTGGTGTCACGCGCAGATGGGCTCGAAATACAATTTGGCGATCCTTAGCACGCATCCCATTCAGTACCATGCGCCGTGGTTCCGGGGACTGGCGGCGCATCCGGATCTGGATGTGCATGTGTATTTCTGTCACAACGCGACGCCTCAGGAACAAGCTCGCGCCGGCTTCGGCGTAGAGTTTGACTGGGACGTGGATCTCTTGGCGGGTTACCCACATTCCTTCCTGAAGAATATCGCGAACCCGGCGGGGCACGGCAGGTTTGGCGGTTTCGATACGCCGGAAATCGGAAAAATCATTCGCGAACAGAGGTATGACGCTGTCCTGGTGAATGGCTGGAACTACAAGAGCGCGTGGCAGGCGATCTGGGCGGCGTGGCAGAGCGGAGTGAAGGTGATGGTTCGCGGAGATTCGCACCTACTCACAGAGCGCACTGCAGCTCAACGAGCGGTGAAGTGGCTGGTGTATCGCCGGTTTATACCTCGTTTTGATGCATGCTTAGCTGTTGGTCAATGGTCACGCGAGTATTTCCTCCATTATGGGGCCCGGCCTGAACGCATTTTCTCAGTACCGCACGTGGTGGACTTTGACGTAACTCGAAATGACGCCGATGCCGTACGAAAACGAGTTTCGCCAGGCAACGGAAGTTTGAATGACGGATGCGATAACGTTCATGTTTTGCGGCAAATTCGTCCCTAAAAAACGGCCAATGGACTTCGTGACGGCCGTGACTCGGGCTGCTGAGCAAGGGGCCGCGATACAGGGCTTAATGGTCGGAGATGGACCGCTTCGCGGCCACTTGTGAGCAGTTCGTGGCTGAAACAAGAGGCTCCCATCAGATTTGCTGGATTTTTGAACCGATCTAAGATTTCGGAGAGCCTATCTGGCTTGTGATGTCCTGGTGCTACCTTCCGATGGTGGGGAAACGTGGGGACTTGTAGTTAACGAAGCAATGTCGTCTGGAAGGGCGTGCATAGTAAGCGATCACGTGGGTTCTGGCCCGGATATGGTGATCGCCCATGGGATACCGGTGTCGATTTATCCTCTCGGTAACGTAGAAGCTCTCGCTGCAGTAATGGAGGACATCGCCTCTGATGCGGCACGGCTACGCGAAATGGGACGGATGGCGAGACTTACAGCGCAAGATTACAGTGTGAGCAGCGCAGTTCAGGGCGTGCTGCATGCCTTGCAGGCGACAGTAGGGGCGACGGAGGCTGTATGCATGCAGTGACGCCGCTGGATACGCGCTATCGCGCAGACGCGCTGATCGATGTTGCGGTTCCTGCGTCGTTCACGATCATTCTGGCATGGCTCAGTTCACACGACGTCAGCATCACGCAGGGGGCTTTAGCGTTTCTTCTGTGCTGGATGCCGTGGCGCGCGTACAGGAACTGGCTGCGCGGTGACCGCAAGAACATTCCACTCTTTTCACTGCTGGCGACGATGTTCTGCCTGGCCTACGCCGTTCCGTTGTTCTGGGCGGACCACGTTGTCGGCGGGTATCTTCGGCCGCCGGATACTTCCGGAGAGCGCCATCACGGCGGCGCTGTTGCTGGCCGTGTTGGGGGTAGCCTGCATCTGGCTGGGGATGCGAGTGGCGCAGGCATTTCATTGGGTTCCCAAGATCAATAAAGACGTTGCGAGCGATCCCTCACGATGGGCCTATCTGCGGGTGATCTTTGTGGTGGGAACGTTGGTCAAGATTTTCGTTCCCATCACAGCGCTGGGGATGGGTGGGCGGCAGTTCGTCTCGAACTTTGAAAACACCGTGCCTGTGGTTACCTTTGCCATTTTTATCCGGCATTATCTGCGAGGCACACTGCGGAAGCCTGACAAAATTCTGGTGGCCGGGTACGCGGTCGTATCCGTGATTGCGGGCATCTCGTCAGGTTGGCTGGGAAGTGCAGTGAACTTGGGCCTGGTTTTCATCGTCATATACGTCTACGAAAAGCGCCGCTTCCCCATGGCTGCGTGTCTGGCCGTTGTGCCAGTGCTCCTATTCTTCCAGCCGGCAAAAACCCTGTTCCGGGAGCGTTACTGGGCACGTCAATCGACAGACACCTCGACCGAGCGCGTCAGCTATTGGGTAGAGAATTCCTGGCGGTTATGGAATGACGCGATCACCAGTCGAGACAACGAGCAACTGAGAGAGCTTTCCAATAGCACGTTGAGCCGCTTCGATCTGCTGCGTCAGACCGCACACGTCATCGAGTTTACTCCGAGCAGGGTGCCCTACCAGTACGGCAATCTTTACTCGTACATGCTGGTTACATTCATTCCCCGATATTTCTGGCCCGACAAGCCGTCGGTCAACGATGCGAATCGCTGGTACCAGGTGCATTATGGCCTGACCGATCCGCAGAATCTTTCCGTGGTGTCGATCGCCGTGGGAAGCGTGGCCGAGAGTTACATCAGCTTCGGGTGGTTGGGGCCGCTGCTGGTGATTTCCCGCTGGGAATTTTTCTGGGAACGTTCGAGCGGATTTTCCTCCATGCGGACTCCGGAGTTCTGTTTAGTTGCGTGGGGGCGGTGCTGTTTCCGCAGTTGCTGGCGATCGAGTCGCAGATGGCGCAGTACGTCGCGGGATTAGCGCAGCAGATTGCGTTGATTTTGCTCGTACTGATTCCGACGCTGGAGGCGCGCTCGACTGCGGGCAAATCGCTGAGGGTCGCAGCCATGCCGTACCCGCTCAGCGGGCGACCGAAGCCAAGTCCCAACCTTCCAGGGCCCGCGATTCTACGGCGGAGAACGGTTGGCAAATAGCAGCCGCATGAAAATTCTTCATGTGAGCCCCTCGTTCTATCCCACGACGGCGTACGGTGGGACCATACGCTCCAGCTACGGACTGTGCCGTGGGCTTACGCAGCTTGGCTGCGAGGTCCGGGTTCTGACCACGGACACAGACGGAATCGGCCGAAATCTTGAGGTGGCGAACGATCGCGATGTCGCCGTCGATGGTCTGCAGGTTCGCTATTGCCACAAGCTGTTTCGGAATTCGGTGTCGGCCGGCTTGCTTCGCGTGTTGGGCGAGTATGTCGCGTGGGCCGATGTGGTGCATCTGATCGCGGTGTACTCATTTCCGACGTTTCCCACGCTGGACTATTGCCGCAGGTTGCAAAAGCCGCTGGTATGGTCGCCGAGAGGATCGCTGCAGCGGTGGGACGGATCGACTCGCGTGGCCACGAAGTTCGTGTGGGAGCGGGTCTGCCAGATACTGGCTCCGAAAGACAGGGTAGTCCTGCACACTACTTCCGAAGAAGAAGCGCGGCAAAGCCAGGCACGATTCCCCGATCTGCGCACAGTAATCGTCCAGAATGGAGTGGAATTGCCGGCGCATGTCCGCAGAAGTGAGCCCACAGGCCAATTGCGCATCACGTATCTTGGGCGCCTGCATCCCATCAAAGGCATCGAGAACCTGCTGGACGCGTGCAAGTTGATGGAGGGGGATGCTGATCCCTGGCACTTGACGATTGCCGGCAGCGGGGAAGGGGATTACCCAGACGTTCTCAAGTCGAAGGTGGATAAACTCGGCATGCACGCGCATGTGCAGTTCACAGGGGAAGTCTCTGGAGACGCAAAAGAGAATCTGTTCGCCGAGTCAGATATTCTTGTGGCTCCGTCGTACGTGGAAAACTTCGGCATGGTCATTGCGGAGGCTCTGGCACACGAAGTTCCGGTGATTGCGGGCAAGGGGACACCGTGGCAGGGTTTGCAGGCGAATCAATGTGGTCTGTGGGTGGAGAACGATGCCCAGAGTCTGGCTGCCGCGATTCGGCAGATGCGTGCTTTGCCCTTGAGAGAGATGGGGAAGCGCGGGCGATGCTGGATGCAGCGAGAATTTTCGTGGGAGGCGGTGAGCAGGCAGATGCTGGCTGTGTTTCAAGAGTGCGTGGGTGACTCCACGGAGCGGAATTAGGCAGAAAGGCATAGCGCTGAGAAATACAGGGGGTCGGACACTCGTGCTGCTGGTTTGCGGGCAAGTTGTCCGCGCGGATAAACAACCATTACTCTTAAGCAAGTCGATACGAGCCTCACTGTGTATTGCCGGGCACAGCGACCCGGTCGTTCGGGGTAGACCGGTCTTACTAGTCGCAGAGGCGCCGAGAGACATGGCGCGTGCGTGGACTTCACAAGTACGTGCAATCAAGCAGAACGATCTGATCGAAGACGATTGGCGACCGAGCATCGAGGATCCTGTCCATCCAACCGTGCAGGTCAAGGTTTCCGCAGCAGGAGGATCGCTCAATAAGGACCTTGTTGGGCGTTTGCGAGCCTATCCAATCCCTGAACATTCGCTGCCACCGGATGCGGAAGCGGTTACTCGATATCGGCTGCAACTGGGAAATGGACGATTGCTGCGGCGCGCAAAGATTATCAGGTAACTGGGTTGGATCCGGACCTTGGCGCCGTGCTCGCGGCGCGCCGGGTGGCACAGCAACTAGGAGTTGAAGCGCAATTCGTTGTCGCTGAAGAGAGATTCGTGTCGATCTAGAAACGCGAGATTTTCGGGCAGAGTTTTCAACGCCAACACCTTCAGCATCTTTACGCGCAGCGAGCAATGAATATGCGAGAGCCAACTTGTGTCGGCACCTGATGTCCCAGACTAGACGCCGAATCGACTGGGACAAGGCTAAAAAACAAAGACTGAAACGAATGTTGTAAGAGCCGAGCGATCATACACGTGCGTGCTGGAGCCTGGGAATCAATCGACGTTTCAATTTGATAGCGGTCCACCCAACACCGCAGATGTGGCATTCGAACTGGGCATCATCCGCGATCGGGATTTATTGGCGTCTACTCAATCCTGCCGATTACTGCATCTGAGTTAATAAGCAAGAATACCCCTGCAAAAAAGCATGCCGCTGATGCTATAAGAGAAGTCTCTATCTCCAGCCCCTAAAAGACCGGCATGCGTCGGGTGTAGATCAGCGGCGTAATTGCACGACCGCAGCGAGTTGGCAGGCTTCTCGTTATTACTTGGGATCGAAACCTCGCTCAGCTCGTGGTGCCTTTGCCGCGCGACGTTCTGCTCGGCGCAACGATTTGTAGAACTGTCGAGATGGCGGTGCGAAACCTGACGGCGAAGTGTTCTTCCAAAAAGGTGCTGTGGACTCTTCTTCGAGCGGCATCTCCTAATTTCGAGGCTAGCGGCGGATCGGTCAGCACTGGAATCGCTGCTTCGGCAATGCTGCGGGGCGTAAGGTCTTTGGCGAGCACGACTCCGTGGCCATCGTGGAATAATTCCGCCGTCACCGTGCCGGCTAATCCCATGAAGGGTACACCGAAGCTGGCGGCTTCGATACCGGCTAGTCCGAAGCCTTCCTGCTCCGAGGGATAGAACAAGAGCCGCGAGGAGCAGTAGGCGCGGTCTCGCTCCTCATCGCTGACGCGGCCGAGGAAGCGGATGCCTGCAAGGTGTTCCCGTTCGACGCGACGGCGGAGGCGCGGCTCATCGGAACCGGTACCGATGATTGTCAGCTGCGCTTGCGGAATGGCTGCGCGAATCATCGGCCAAGCGTCCATTACGGCGTCATGTCCTTTGTAGCGCTCGGGGCTGCTCATGCGGCCGACGATCAGTGTATTGGGAGGTAGTTTGCCGGGGTCCACCTGGCGGGAGGCTGCGCGAATCCCAAGCCAAGCGACTTCCGCTTCCGGCAGCCAAGGATTAGCCCTGCGGGTGGCCGCGACCGTAGTGGCGGAATTCGCGACGATTACGGACGCGCCAAGAAGAGCCTCACGCCGGCGGCCGCCCAATGCCTGCCAGACCTCAACTCCATGAATGAAAACAGCGTACGGGACGTTGCGGAATTTCGGCACCATCGCATGCAACACCGCTAGATGTACGTGATCGTAAATGACCAGGTCCGGGGGATGCTGCGACCCCAGCAAAACGTGGGCCGCGATTTTGGCAATGCGCAATGGACGCGGCCAAAATGGTGGATGTTGCCAGACCACGACCCTGCAGTACGGCTCTAGCGCGGAACGGATTGATTGCGCGACCACTCCGATTCCACCGTAGGCGGTGCCCAAACCTGAGGTGACGAGCGCAACTGTTCTGCGCGAGTTGGAAACCACGCCCGAAGGACTCATTCGATTCAGAGGAAGTCACAGCATTATATGCTGCGTCCTCCCGGCGTTTTGCGCAAAACACATCCATAGGCAACTTCGCTGGAATATGTCACCCCGGAAGTCAGATACAATCGAGTCACCCGCGGAAGCAAGCACTCTGGCGATGTAACAGAACCATGAAGGTCTCAGCGCCGCCAGGTCAGATTAGTCGCAAGCAAAGAGCGAACTCATAGTCGAATGTGCGGTATTGCAGCACTATTGGGCGATCTGCCCTCGGATCAGATCGAAACGTCATTGCGCGGGATGCTCGCTGCTCAGGCGCACCGCGGACCTGACGACAGTGGCTCCGTCCTGATTTCGGTGGGCGGCGCCATGCTCGGTTTGGGAAGTCGCCGTCTTGCCATCCAGGACACTTCTCCCCTGGGGCACCAGCCCATGCGCAATGAGAACACGGGCGATGTGCTGGTTTACAACGGGGAAATCTACAACGCCCCAGATCTCAAACAAATCCTGCAGAGTGCAGGGCACCGCTTCCGCGGCCATAGCGACACGGAAGTTTTACTCCGTGGCTATGAGGAATGGGGAATCGAGTGCCTCGCCCGGCTGCAGGGAATGTTCGCCTTTGCCCTATGGGACGCAAAGCGTTCACGGTTGGTGCTTGCCCGCGATCACTTCGGAATCAAACCTTTGTACTACGCCATGGGGAACGGTTGGATCGGCTGTGCTTCGGAAGTTCAGGCTCTAACGCATTCCGGTTTGATGGCCGCCGAGGTGGACCGGCGTGCGCTGGCGGGATATCTGGCGTACGGAGGAGTGCAGGAACCGCTCACGATTCTCGCTAATGTGTTCGCGTTGCCGCGTGGTTCGTGGAAGGAATTCGATGCGCGCCGGCAAGTAACCGGTGGAGGGAGATACTGGGAGTATCCCCGGTTGCGGCGCTCCGTGGAAGTGCAACCATTGTCGGAGGTCATAGAAGAAGGGCGCATGCTCTTGCAAAAGGCAATCAAGCGCCATCTGCTAAGCGATGTGCGCATTGGAGTCTTCCTCAGCGGCGGTCTGGATTCCACTGCGATTCTGGGGCTGGCTCGAAACAGGGGAGATGATCATTCGCTTGAAGCATTCACCGTTTCATTTCCCGATCGTCCTAATGATGACGAATGTGACATTGCACAGGCGACTGCGGCACGCTTCGGGGCACCGTTTAATAAATGCCAGGTCAGCGACAGTACGGCGCTGCGTTGGATGGGGGACGCCCTGGCGCGCATCGATCAGCCGTCGATGGATGGTTTCAACACCTACGTAGTCGCGCGGGCCGCGCGCGAACAAGGCATCGTGGTGGCCCTGTCGGGCTTGGGCGGCGATGAGATGTTCGGCGGGTACAACCTGTTTCGCCGGGTGCCGCGCACCTACAATTTCATGTCCTGGTTGAATCCATTACCGGAGCGACTGCGCAAGGTGGCCTCCATGCTTGCGACTGCGTTCAGCAGCCAGGTTGCCCGGGGCAAGGCGGAGGAGATTGTGGCTGCCGATCCAGGCTTGATCGGAATTTACTTCCATTACCGGCGGCTGCTTTCGAATTCCAACCTCGCCGCGATGGGGATGAACGCAAAGGATCTCGATCTTTCTGAGGATTTGCAATTGCGCGAGTGCAAGTATCAGGACTCCTACGTTCCCGGCGATCAGGTCGCGTCCGTCGGCCGGCTGGACTCTTCCTTCTATCTGCAGAATCTGCTGCTTCGCGACAGTGATGTGTTCGGAATGGCGAACTCGCTGGAGATTCGAGTGCCTTTTCTCGGGCGTGATCTGGCCGAGTGGGCACTTGGACTGCCAGGGAATGTGCTGCTACCGCGAGGAGCCCCGCAGAAATACCTGCTGCGCAAAATCTGCGCGAGTCTCTACACCAAGGCTCAATTGAAGCAGCCGAAACGTGGGTTCGCTCTGCCGTTCGCCGCGTGGCTGCAAGGTCCGCTGCGCGAGTTGATGGAAGAAAACCTGCGCTCGTTACGGTTGAGCGGCCTGCTCGATCCAAGGGGCATTGATCTTCTGCGGAAGATGTTCGACATGGAACCCAATGGTCCGGCGTGGTCGCGGGTATGGGCCCTGGTTGTGCTGGGAACCTGGCTGCAAAAGCAGCAATGTCTCATGCCGCAGACCGCGGTTCCTGCCTAACAAACTTCCTGGACCGTGTAGGTAGAGCCGCCAACGACTGTACCGTCGAGCGCAACCTCGACTAGTAGACAGCCGAGGCAGCTGTTTGTGCATAAACATTTAGTAAGGCAGGTGATAGAGCGCCGACGTTCCTGCAGCGCCGATCAATGCACTCGCATTGAGCGTCGATTTCAGACCGCTGGTGGGAACGTAGACGATATCTTCCGCGTTCAGCGGGATGTCGCCTGTTTTTCCATGAAGCAACTTCTTCAGATCGAGTTTCTGTTCCTGAAATCCCGTTGGAGTGCGGTGAAGAATGGTGGTCTTGCCATAAGCAGCAAGATGAGTGGGGCCCCCGGCGGCGGCTACGACTTGCACGACGGTGACTCCGCCGCTGGCATTGAGCACGTATCCGCCGGGCCGGGTGACCTCTCCCAGCACGTAAACGATGCCGGCCCTGGGTACGACCACCGTGTCACCAGGTCTGAGTTCGACATTGTTGGCCGCCATTTCGGTGGGATTTTTGGAGATCGTAAGGGTGTTTACCCCTTCCTGCTCGCGATGGCTGATGGTGACTGTATTGGAGGCTCTTTCCGTGATTCCCCCGGCCAGTTGCAGAACATCGAACAAGCGGTGCGGGCCTAAGGCAGAATAAAAACCTGGCTTGCCGACCTCACCGGCCACCGAAATCCCGCTGCTGGTAAAGTCCTTGGCGTAAATCGAGACTTGCGGGTCGTTCACAATCTTGTTCTGCCGCAACTGAGCCTCGATGGCAGCTTCGGCCTCGCTGGTGCTAAGGCCAGCCAGACGAACATAGCCGATGAGCGGCATCGTAATGTTTCCCGTCTCGTTGATGCGGGCGCGTCCGGAGAGGTCGGGTGCTCCGTAGACCGTGATCTCGAGGTCATCTCCAGGGCCCAGAAGCAATGGAGTGGCATTGGCTGCGAGATGGCTTTCGTCAACCGAACTGGGACCGGGCTGTGCTGTTTGCGGTGGCTTTCCATTGTCCTGCGCGACTGCGGCCTCCTGCCTCTGCGCATTCTGCGGGAGAGCGGTGCCACTGGCGCCGTCGGACTGAGAAGCACTCAGGAAACTAGACATCAACATGAAAACGAGAAATGGACGAAGAACCCTGGAAGCACAGCGCATATGGTGTAGCGACATTCTAAGGCCGGTTCCGCAGAGGCACAACTTGAATCCGTCGCCGGAATGCGCTTGTTCCTAGGAGAGTTTTGTCGCGCTGATCAACAAGAATAGCCCGTAGCGCCGGCCGAACCGGCGAACCAGAAATCTGGGAAACAATTTCCACAGGATCCGGTAAAAGTACGATCGGAATTTCGCCGAAGGTTGGTGCAGGAGCAAATCTCCAGGGCTGAATTCAACCCTTAATGCTATGTCGTGGAATCCTGCCATGAGTTGCCGGGCTTCGTCCTGAGTGTAAGTTTTAGTGCCGGGACTCTCCAAGTGCTCGAAGACGCATTGACGTAGAGCTTTTCTGCCTAGTAGGCCGTAACGCAGCCACAGCATCGCCCCGGTGAGTGAAGGATGGTGGTAAACCATGATCTTCGCCCGGCCTCCGGGTCTTAGTACCCGCAAGACCTCGCGCACGCACTGCTGCGTGTTGGGGCTGTGATGCATGACTCCATAGGAGTACACGACGTCGAAGTGATTGTCGGGAAAAGGCAATTGCTCGGCATCGGCGATTCTTAGATCTGGATTGAAACCGGCGGCTTCGCAGCGCTGGCGAGCCCTTTGGATCGATGCTGCCGATAAATCCACGCCTGTGGCATAGGCTCCTGCTTTGAGCCACTCGAGATAATCAGCGCCCATCCCCACCCCGATTTCCAGCACTTTCAAACCTCGCGCACTTGGGAAACCAGCGAAGTCAAAAATGAAAGGTTCCAGTTCGTATCGGGCGCGCGCGTGGGCGTCGAAATCCTGTGGCCCACCAAGGTAGCGGGTGCCGCAGGGCTCTGCGTTCCAGAAATCTCTGACCGCTTCTTTGATGACGGTGCTTGACTGCATGGGATGGATGAAATCTGTTGAACAGTATAGCTGCACAAGTAGCGAATCAGGGTAGAATGCTTGCAGCCTCTCTGTCCCAATGCCCAAGCTGGAAGACTCTCAAAAGCTGGAGTCCGCGCGGAGTTCCGTGACTCTGCCTGTGAGCGTAATCGTCGCCACGCGCAATGAGGAGCGCAATCTGTCGCGTTGCCTGGAATCCCTGCGCGCCCTTGGTGAACTGTACGTGATCGACTCGCAAAGCACCGATGCGACGGCGGCCGTTGCGGAGTCGTACGGGGCGCACGTGGTGCAGTTTCATTACCAGGGTGGTTGGCCGAAGAAGCGTCAGTGGGCGTTGGATTCGTTGCCGTTCAGCCATGAATGGGTTTTGCTGATCGATGCGGACGAAGCGTTAAGTCCGGAACTGCTTGATGAAATCAAAGAAGCAATTCAAAGCCCGGCGTTCGATGGCTACTACATTAGGTTGCGAATGTTTTTTCTGGGCCGCGAGTTGCGTCACAGCGGCGCGAGCTTTCACAAGCTCTCGCTTTTCCGTCGCGGCAAAGCGCGTTTTGAATGCCGATTGACGGAGCAGGATGATTCGATGGCCGATATGGAAGTCCACGAACACGTGTTCGCGGAGTCGAGCGACCGGATCGGCACGCTGAGGCATCCGCTACTCCATCACAACGTGGAGTCGCTTTCGCACTACATTCAGAAGCACGATAAGTATTCCAATTGGGACGCGCGCGTCTGGTTTGAAGGACAGGGGAACACAAGGGACCTGGCGCCCTCGCTTTTCGGATCGCAGGCGCAACGGCGTCGATGGCTGCGCAAGACATTCTTTTCGTTGCCTGGGTCCCCGGTGCTGTTCTTCCTTTACAAATACATTTTTTGTCTTGGATTTCTGGACGGCGTTCCCGGCCTGATCTACTGCGGGCTTCAAGGGGTTCAGTTTTTCCATATCAAAGCCAAGATCTACGAGTTGAAGACGCAGGGCACGCGAAGGGGACGGGGCTAGTCCGATGTGCGGAATCAGCGGTGTCGCAAATTGCGGAGATCGCGAGACGCTGGCGCGCATGACGCAAGTGCAGGCACATCGCGGCCCAGATGATTCCGGCTTATGGGATCGGAGATTCCCGGACGGTTCTTATCTGGGCCTGGGAAGCCGTCGGCTCGCAATTCTCGATCTTTCCGCCGTCGGCCACATGCCGATGTGCAACGAAGACGGCACGGTTTGGATCACCTACAACGGAGAGATCTATAACTTCGCCGAACTTCGACGCGAACTCGAGGGCAAGGGGCACCAGTTCGCGTCGCACACCGATACTGAGGTCATCATTCACCTCTACGAGGAGGAGGGGCCGGAGTGCGTGAAGCGTTTGAACGGGATGTTCGCGTTCGCGAATCTGCGACTTGCGTTCTAGCTCGCCGACCCTCTTCATGGCACGCGATCATTTCGGCATCAAGCCCTTCTACTATTTCCATCAGGGGGATCAGTTCGCGTTTGCCTCCGAGATCAAAGGTCTGCTGCAGGTTCCGGAGCTTGAGGCCGAACTCGATCCACAATCGTTGCACCAGTATCTTACGTTTCTGTGGGTTCCTGATCCAAAGACGATGTTTCGCCGCATCATGAAGTTGCCCGCGGGGCACTATGCAATTTTGCGGAACGGCGAACTGAGAATTCAGCAGTATTGGGATCTCACATTTCCAGCGGCAAACCACCGTTACACCCGGTCCGAAGACGATCTGGCGGCAGAAGTTCGAGAGCGCTTCCGCAAATCTGTGGAAGCACAAATGGTGAGCGACGTCCCGATCGGAGCGTTCCTCAGCGCTGGCTTGGACTCTTCGTCCATTGTCGCCATGATGCGGCAGGCTACGCAGCGGCCGGTGAGAACCTACACCATCACCTTTCCACCGAAGTACCGCGTGGGCGAGAACACTCTGGATGATCCTGAGGTCGCGACGCGCCTGGCGCGGCATCTCGGGTGCGAAAACCAGCGGATTGTCGTGGAGCCAGAGGTTACCGATCTGCTGCCGAAGATCGTGTGGCACATGGACGAGCCCACTGCCGATCCGGCGATCATCACGGCTTACCTTGTCTGCCGCGAAGCTCGCAAGCAGGCTGCCGTGTTGCTCTCGGGAGTCGGTGGCGATGAGTTATTCGCCGGCTATCGGAAGCACGTCGCGCACTACTGGTCGCAAGCGTATGCCGGCGTGCCTTCGTTTCTGCGGCGGCCTGCGGAAAGCGCCCTTGCCGCGTTACCGAGCTTCCGAGGAACATCACTGAAAGGCGGCGTCCGGCTTGGCGAAGAAAATGGCGCGCAGCGCCTCGCTTGAATCCCGTGGATCGCTTCATCGCGAATTGTACTTATCTGGATGGAACACAGAAGTCTGCGCTCTACACCGGCGATTTTGCCGCTGAAACATTCACGTGCGATCCGGCCCGTGAGCACGTGGCGGCGTTTGAACGCGTGCAGCATGCGGATTTCCTCCATCAGATGCTTTATCTCGACACCAAGATATTCATGACGAGCCTGAATCTGACTTACAACGACAAGATGAGCATGGCGTCGTCGGTCGAGGTAAGAGTCCCGTTTCTGGATCGCGAACTGGCCGAATTCGTGGCCTGGAATATTCCTCCGCACCTGAAGCTGAAGGGATTGCTGCGGCCTACCACCAAATACATCTTCCGGCATGCCATGCGCGATATGCTTCCTGCGGAAGTATTACGGCAGCCGAAAGCGGGATTCGCAGCTCCGGTAGACTACTGGCTTGCCCATGACCTCAGGACTATGGTGGACGATTTGCTTTCGCCCGCAGAGCTTCGCAAGCGCGGCATGTTCAAGTCTGAAGCGGTGCAGCGTTTTGTGCATGAACACCGGACTGGCCGCCAGGACTGGTCGATGCAGCTGTGGCAGTTCCTCACGCTGGAACTGTGGATGCAAGCGTTTGTCGATGGCCCTGCGAATAAATTCGAAAAAGAAACGCTCCCGCAGCAAGTAGGCAGCGCATGAGACAAGTACTTCAGGACGCGCGCAGCGGCGCGATCAGCGTGGAGGAAGTTCCGGCACCCCAACTTCTGCCCGGGTGCGTGCTGGTGCGCATTGCGGCCTCGGTAGTTTCGGCGGGCACGGAGCGTGCCTCGGCCGAATTTGCGCGGAAGAACCTGCTGCAAAAAGCCAGATCTCGTCCGGACCTGGTGCGCGAGGTGATCAGCAAAGTGCAGCGGGACGGGATTCTTTCCGCCGTGCAGGCGGTCCGCAGCCGTCTGGATCAGCCGCAGAGTCCTGGTTACAGCAGCGCTGGCACAGTGCTTGCGATTGGCGAAGGCGTTACCGATATCCAGCCTGGCGATCGCGTGGCCTGCGCCGGTGCTGGTTTTGCCGTGCATGCGGAGATCGCGTGCATTCCGCGTTTGTTGCTGGCGCGAATTCCCGCGAGAAATCCAATCTCAGGCTCCGGCGAAGTGGCTTTGGACCAGGCTGCATTTGCAACTCTGGGCGCGGTTGCGCTGCATGGCGTGCGCACAGCGGAAGCGAAGCTGGGCGACATGGTGGCTGTGATTGGGCTGGGACTACTCGGCCAGTTGACGACGCAGCTTCTGAAGATTGCCGGATGTCACGTTCTGGGCATGGACATTGATGCCGGCCGCACGCAACTGGCATCGCAAATGGGCGCCGATGCAGTAGCTACGTCCGCGTCTGAGTTTCGTGACCTTTGCCTGCAGGCGTCCCGGGGAAGTGGTGTCGACTGCGTACTGGTTACTGCCGAAACGCCGAGCAGCGACCCGGTTAATCTCGCTACAGCCATCGCGCGCGATCGTGCGGTTGTGGTGGCGGTCGGCACTGTGGGCATGGAGATTGAACGCAAGTCTTTTTACGAGAAAGAACTTCAGTTCCGCATCTCGCGTTCCTACGGCCCAGGAAGATATGACACGGCGTATGAGCAGAAGGGACGCGATTATCCCATCGGATACGTGCGCTGGACGGAAACGCGGAACATGGAAGCGTTTGTTGAGTTGCTGGCCGAGGGGAAGCTGAATCTCGATCCTGTGATCAGTCACCGCTTCCCGATCGAGCTGGCGCATCAAGCCTACGAATTGATTTCGGGCAAATCGCGCGAGCGTTTTCTTGGGGTGGTCATTCAATATAGGGATGATGTCGATCGTGCATCGTCGCTGGCGCTCGCTTCGGCATCCAGCATTTTTGGCCAACCTCGCGCCATGACGGATGACGTGACCGTCGGGTTACTGGGCGCAGGAGGATTTGCATCCTCCACTTTGATTCCGGCCATGAAGAGCTCGTCCCATACGTCACTCGTGACGGTTTGCGCCGCGACCGGGTCGCACGCGCAAGCATGCCGCGAGCAAATTCGGATTTCGGAAATGCACGACCGATGATGCCGGGCTTGTTGCAGGATTCCGAGATCAACACGGTTGTCATTGCTACGCGGCATCATTTGCATGCCGGCCAGGTTCTCTCTGCTTTGTCCGCCGGAAAAAATGTATTCTGCGAAAAGCCGCTGTGCTTAAGCGACGAAGAATTAACCAAGATCATAACCGCGTACATGGCAGCACAAGGCGCACCCAAACCGGCGCTGATGGTGGGCTTCAACAGGCGCTTCGCACCGATGATCACACAGATGAAGGCGTTCTTGGCGCCGATCTCGGAGCCAGTTGCGCTTCATTACCGAATCAATGCCGGATACCTTGCCTCCCGACCATTGGATGAACGATCGCGAACAGGGCGGAGGCCGGGTTCTGGGCGAAGTGTGTCACTTCATCGACCTGATGATGTTCCTTGCCGGTTCGCCTATCGTTGAAGTAGGTACGCGAGAGCTCGGAAGCACGGGGCAATATAGCGGGGATAATGTGCTGATTTCCGTTCGGTTCGGCAATGGCTCCGAAGGGATCATCAGCTATCTCGCGAACGGGGATCGTTCTTTTTCCAAAGAGCGGATTGAGGTTTTTGGTGGGCGTAGCACCGCAGTGCTGGACGACTTCCGCCGGCTGGAACTTGTGCGCAACGGGCGGACACAAAGAGTTCGCTCGCGATTGCGGCAGGATAAGGGCCATCGCGCTGAGTGGGCGGCCTTTGTCGATAGCATTCGAGCTGGGCAAAGATGCGCCGATCAGTTTCGAGGACATTGTGTGTTCCACGCTGGCGACGCTCCGCGCCGAAGAATCACGGAAGGCAGGGAAGTCGCTGGCGGTGGATGCTGCGGGATTTCTGCGTTCTTGCCAGCATGACGTCCACTCTGCATCCCGACCGGAACGAATGAGCGAAGGACAACTCGAACGCACAGGAGAATAACGTAGTTCATGCTGATTTTGGGCCTCAACATGTTCCACGCGGATGCGTCCGCGGCGATACTGCGTCGATGGCGAAGTGAAATTTGCCATTGCCGAAGAGCGTCTCAACCGCCACAAGCATTACGGCGGATTTCCTGCGCTCGCGGTCAAGGCGTGCCTGGATGCTGTCGGCGCGAAGATATCGGACGTGGAACATGTCGCGGTCGGCCAGGATAGCGATGCAAACCTGATCAAGAAGGTGCAATACGCAGTCAGCAATCCTGCGAAGGTTCTCAACTTCATTCGCCTGCGTCAACGCAAGGAAGCGATGCGCGACGTGCGCTCGCTATTGGCTAAGGCTCTGGAGGTCAGCCCGCAGCAACTTAAGTTTCAGGAGCATCACCTCGAACATCACATCGCTCACATCGCCAGCGCTTACTACTGCTCGCCATGGGAGAAGGCTGCGGGCTTCAGTTATGACGGTTCTGGAGATTTCGTTTCTACGATGATGGCGCGTTGCCAGGGGAACGACATTGAAGTGCTGGAGCGCGTTTTTCTGCCGCACTCGCTGGGCAGCCTCTATACGATGATCTGCGAGTTCATCGGCTACTCGAAATATGGGGATGAAGGCAAAGTGATGGGCCTGGCTCCCTACGGCAGGGATACGTATTGCGGCGAGATTGCGAAGATGATTGTCGCCGAAGAATGGCGGCTTCCAACTGGATCTCAGTTATTTCAAGCCTCTCGGCAGCAATCAGGGGATGCAGGTGATGCCGGACGGCACGGTCCGCCTGGCGCGGCATTTTTCCGATCGCATGGAGAAGCTATTTGGCGAGCCGCGAAAGCCGGACAGCGAAGTCTCCCAGCGCGACATGGATCTCGCTTTCGGCCTGCAGCATCGCTTCGAGGAAATATTCTTTCATCTTATGAACACCTTGCACGAGCAAGTACCACTCGATGATCTCGCAATGGCGGGAGGATGTGCTCTGAACAGCGTAGCCAACGGGAAACTGTTTGACCACACCGCTTTCAGCCGTACCTACATTCAGCCCGCGGCGGGCGATGAAGGGCTGGCGATTGGAGCGGCTTTACACACGTACCATTCCGTTCTGAAGCACCCGCGCCGCCACGACTTGAGGCACTCGTATCTGGGGCCGGAGTTCTCGGAATCGCGCATCCAGTCGGCCCTGAAGAACGCCGGACTGGAGTGTCGCAAACTGGATCGCCATGACTTGCTCGAAGCAGACCGCCAGGCAAATCGCCGCGGGCAAGGTGGTGGGATGGTTTCAGGGGCGCATGGAATGGGGGCCGCGCGCGTTGGGCAACCGGTCGATCTTGGCGCACCCCGGTCGCGCGGACATGAAAGACATTCTGAACGCCCGCATCAAGCATCGCGAATGGTTCCGGCCGTTCGCCCCGTCGATCTTGGCGGAGTATCAGCACGAATACTTCGAGCACGATCATCCCTCACCATTCATGCTGCATGTTTATAAGATTCGTCCGGAGAAGCGGAAAGCATTGTGCGCGGTGAACCATGTCGACGACACCGGTCGCCTGCAGACGGTGACGCGAGAAGAGAATCCGATGTACTACGATCTGATCTCGGCCTTTCACCGCAAGACAGGGCTGCCGGTGATTCTCAATACCAGCTTTAACGAGAACGAGCCTATCGTGTGCACTCCGGAGGAGGCCATTGATTGCTTCCAGCGGACTCGCATGGACGTGCTCGGAATCGGACCATTCCTGGTCCGTAAGCGCGAGGCGGAGAAGAAGTTGGACGATTCAACTTCGGAAGCGAAGAAGCAATTAGTTTGAAGGTTGGCCTAGCTCTGATTGGGCGGAACATTCCAATGCTTGTTCTACAGGGCCTTGTGTAGCGCCGTCGCATGCACTATTGCCTTCGCGACATCTTCAATCTGCGAGTCTCTTAGCTCGGGATAGAGAGGCAGCGAGAGTACTTCCCGGGCGGCCTTTTCTGATTCCGGGAATGAGCCCGGCCCGTATCCCAACGCTGCATACGCGGGTTGCAGATGAACTGGGGTGGAGTAATGAATTCCGGTTTGAATTCCCTCGTTCAGCAGAGCGGTCTGAAGCGCATCCCGATTGTCTGCGCGAACTGTGTAGAGATGATAAACGTGCCGCGCCCACGGCATCTCGGTGGGCCGAACCACATCAGCGCCCGCCAGGCGTTCGTTGTATGTCTTCACAATCGCACGCCGTGTTTCAGTCCATCGTTCCAGATGCCGCAGCTTGACTCGCAGAATCGCGCCTTGGAAACCCTCCATGCGGTAGTTGTATCCGTGCAGCAAGTGATGATATTTGGAGTCCTGCCCCCAATCGCGCAGCATGCGGATCGTGCGCGCGTATTCAGGGTTGCTGGTGGTGACCGCGCCACCTTCGCCGTAGGCGCCCAGATTTTTTGCCGGGTAAAAGCTGAAGCAGGCGATATCGCCGATGCTTCCCACAGAACGGCCCTTATACTTCGCTCCATGCGCCTGAGCGGCGTCTTCAACCACGACCAGCTTGTGTTTCCGCGCTACTTCCATGATCGGGTCCATGTCCGCGGGATGCCCGTAGAGATGAACTGGGACGATCGCCTTGGTGCGGGTTGAGATTGCCGCCTCCAGCGCGGCAGGATTCATGTTGAACGTGCGCGGTTCGATGTCGACAAGAACCGGCTTGGCGCCTGCATAGAGAATAGTTGCAACACTCGCGACAAAGGTGAAGGGAACCGTAATGACCTCATCGCCCGGCCCTACCCCGGCCGCGAGCAGCGCCAAGTGCAAAGCGCTGGTTCCGGAATTCATCGCAATACATTCGGTTGTGCCGCAGTACGCGGCAAATTCTTTTTCGAACTGCGCCACCTCGGGACCAAGCACAAATTGACAGCTGTCGAGCACGCGAGCAACCGCCTCGTCGATTTCACGCTTGATGCTGCGGTACTGCGCTTTGAGATCCAGGTATGGGACTTTGATATTTGCCATTGAGAACGCCTAATGCTTGCTCAGTGAATCAGCCACGCCGTACAGGCCAGCACCACGCCCACGGCTGCGAACCCGGCGCCCATGGCCCAGTAGACCTTGCGGCGTGTCAGCAAGGTAATGGATGTAATCACAAGTCCGATTTCGAGAAATACTTCCGAGAGATCGAACCGGTCAGCCCGGTTCCGCTCGGTCGCGACTTCCGCCTCGAGCTTGCGCGCTTCGGTTTCGGTTTCGTCCCGATTATCCCTGTAGCGCGTCGCTTCCTGGGAATACTTGTCGCGCAACTTGGCTAATGCGGCTGCATTTGCCGTGGTTTGTACCGAGCTCAAATCCAAAAACAGCTCGTCAACATGACGGCGAATATTTTGTGATTGATAATAGGCCCAGCGGTCCGACGCCAGAGCTTGCAGGACGACTTCTTCGGTATGGGCGCGGTGCCCCAGCAGAGTCGCCAGCGCCACCAGCACAGCCACAATGGCCATGGTCAGTGAAACAGGCGCGAGTTCAGGATTTTCCTTTGCGTGCTCAGCGTGCTCTTGCAGTTCTGTGAGTTCTTCAGGCATCGTCTTACTCTCCCATGACCTTTACGATGACGCGCTTGTCGCGCTGCCCGTCGAATTCAGCGTAAAAGACTCGCTGCCAGGTTCCCAAATCGAGTTTACCCGCCGTGATGGGTACGATCACTTCGTGATTGATGAGCAGCGCCTTCAGATGCGAGTCGCCGTTGTCTTCGCCTGTTTCATGGTGCTTGTAATCCTTTTTGAACGGAGCGAGATGCTCCAGCCACTTGTCGATATCTTCGATCAGGCCACTCTCGTTGTCGTTCACATAAATTCCCGCGGTGATGTGCATGGCCGAGACCAGAACCATGCCTTCGCGAACGCCACTCTTGGAGACAATCTGCTCGATTTGCGGCGTGATATGGACGTACGCGCGATGCGTCTTGGTGTGAAATTTCAAATACTCGGTATGGGTCTTCATGCTCAGATCCTTGCGGGGGTTCAGCTATCGTAGAGCCTCAGCAATCTTGCCACTGGCCAGCAGTTGCGAGAGGCGCACGAAATCTGGATACATCACGCGATCCTTGTCCATCGCTGCAGAAACAGAACGGATCGCGGCATGCGCAGTCTGGCCGCGCTTCGATGTTTTCAGCGGAGCCAGAAAGTCCAGCGCCTGCGCCACTGCCATGGCTTCGATGGCCAGGACATTGCGCGCGTTTTCGACAATGCGCCTGAGTTTGATCGCCGCTGTCATTCCCATCGAAACGTAATCTTCCTTGTTGCCAGACGTGGTGATCGAATCCACCGAGGCGGGATGCGCCAGAACTTTGTTTTCGCTCACCAGCGCCGCGGCGGTGACCTGCGGCATCATGAAACCGGAGTTCAGTCCCGCGCCGGGAGCGAGGAAGGGAGGCAAGCCTTCGCTGAGCGCGGGATTGACCAGTCGCTCGATCCTGCGTTCGCTGATTCCGGCCAGCGCGGATAAAGCAATGGCGAGGAAGTCCAGGGCGAATGCCAGCGGTTCGCCGTGGAAGTTTCCGCCGGAGATTACGTCGCCTTCGGAATTGCCCGTGATGAACACCAGCGGATTATCGACGGCGGAGTTGGCTTCGATTTCGAAAACATTTCGGCAGTGTGCCAGGGTGTCGCGTACCGCTCCGTGAACCTGCGGAATGCACCGTAGCGAGTAGGCGTCTTGCACGCGCCCGCATTCCCGGTGCGACTCGCGGATCTGGCTGCCTTCCAGCATCCGGCGCAGGTTGGCGGCGGTCTTTATTTGTCCGCTATGGGGGCGCGCTTTGTGGATCCGCTCATCAAACGCCGCATCGGTACCCTTGAGCGCGTCGCAGGTCAAGCCGCCAATCACGTCGGCAGAATCTACCAGCGTTTCCGCCGCCAGCAGAGACAATGTGCCGACCGCAAGCATGGCCTGAGTCCCGTTGATGAGCGAGATCGTTTCCTTGGATTCAAGCACGACCGCTTTGATCTGGGCGCGCTTCAAGGCCTCAGCACTCGGAACTCGTTGGCCTTTTTCATCGAAGCATTCGCCCTCGCCAATCAAAGCCAGAGCCAGATGAGCCAGCGGCGCCAGATCCCCGCTCGCGCCCACGCTGCCCTGGGATGGCACGAATGGGGTGACGCCGCGGTTGAGCATCTCGCAGAGCGTGTCGATGATGACGGCCCGCACGCCGGAATGTCCCTTGGCCAGCGAATTCGCGCGCAACAGCATCATGGCCCGCGTCTCAGGCACGGCAAGCGGATCGCCGACTCCCACCGCATGCGAGCGTACGAGGTTCACCTGCAGTTCGCGGATCTGGTCGCCGGCAATGCGGACTTCGCTCAGTTTTCCGACGCCGGTAGTGATTGCGTAAGCCACCTTGTTGCCGGCAACGATCTCGTCGACGACGGCCCGCGCCCGGTTCACGGATTCGCGAGCGTCCGGCGCGAGCAGCACCGGCCGCCGCTCCACCGCGACCTCGCGGACAGCTTCCAGAGTCAGATCGTTTCCACTGATATGCAGTGCGTTCAAAGGAGTCCCCGGTTCATTTCTTCACTGCAGCGCGAAATACGCTTAGGTATTTGTCAGGCAGCGCCGCAACCTTCATCTTTGCATCGGTGACGATGTGCGTGGTCTCGCCCTCCGCCAGCAATGCGCCATCATCGGCGCGGTTCAGTTCGTAAGAAAAAATAACCACAGATTCGCGCACCGTCTTCAAACGTGTTCTGACTATGATTTCTTCGTCGTAAAACACCGGAGCACGATAGCGGCATGTGACTTCCGCCACGGCGATAAAGCGGCCGTCCTCACGCTCCATATCGCGATAGGAGAATCCCATCTGGCGCAGTAGTTCGACCCGTCCCACTTCAAACCAGATGAGGTGGTTGGAATGGTAAACCACGCCCATCTGGTCGGTCTCCGCGTAGCGCACGCGCAGGCGAGTTTCGTTTACCGCATGATGGTTGTTGCTGCTCATTTTCCCGTCCACACCGGTTTGCGCTTTTCGAGGAAGGACGAGATGCCTTCGCGGAAATCGGCAGTCTCGCGGATGCTCGCATTGGAGCGGACGGCTTCCTGGATCTGGGCATCAATCTCCGCACTGGCATGGTCGGTCAGCAGTTTCTTGGTCGCGAGCAGAGAGGCGGAGCTGTTTTCCATCAATGTAGAAGCCAATGCGCGGGCGCGAACCATGAGTTGTTCAGCGGGAACGATTTCGCTGAGCAGTCCGAGGCGGGAGGCTTCTTCCGCGCCGAAGATTCTGCCGGTCAGCAGCAGGTCCCGCGCCTGCTTCTCCCCAATCTGCCGCAGCAGGAAAGTGGAGACGATGGCCGGCACAAAACCGATTCGGACTTCGGTATAGCCGAACTTCGCATCGGGAGTGGCAAGCGTAAAGTCGCACAGCAGCGCCAGTCCCGTTCCTCCAGCGATCGCTGCGCCGTTTACCGCCGCTATTGTCACCTTGGGGAACTCGTAAATGGATCGGAAGAGTTGGACCATGGTCTGCGAATCTTGCAGGTTCTGTTCCGGGGTTCGCCCAATCAGTGCTTTCAAGTTCTCCAGATCCATGCCGGCGCAGAATGCCTTTCCCGCCCCAGTCAGGATCAACACGATGGCATCCGAGTTCGCCACTTCATCAAGGGAGCGCAGCAGGTCATCGATCAGTTCGAAACTGATGGCGTTGCGCTTCTCCGGGCGATTCAGAGTGAGCGTTGCTAACTTGCCCTCAAATGCGAGTTGAAGTGTCTTGTATGCCATACGATTGCGGCCACGATTGCGCGTGGTTGCTCTTTAGATTATCAGTGAAATCCGTGTGAACCTGTGGCGATCAATCGGCTGCGTGCGACTCCGAGTATCGAGCCGCCAGTCCGGCAGTTGCCCTCAGAAGAGTATCGAGTGGCTTCAGGGTTGGCAACTCCGCGTTGCGTTGCCGAAGAGCGGCAACCACAGTTTCGGTAGCAATGTTACCGACCAGTGCGTCCTGTGCAAAGGGGCATCCGCCCAGTCCGCCCAGCGCTGAATCGAAGCGGCGGCAGCCTGCATCATAGGCGGCCAGGATTTTCTCCGCGGCCTGATTCCGGACGGCTGTGCAGATGAACCCCAATCTCAAGATAGTCGTACTGTTCGGTCACCGCACTGACCAGTTCCGCGATCTGTTCAGGGCTGGCCATTCCGACTGTATCGGCGAGAGAAATCATCTGGAGGTTTTCGACTTCGAGCAGTTCGACCGCCTCGACCACTTCCTCGACGTTCCACGGATCGCCGTATGGATTGCCGAACGCCATCGAAATATAAACCACGACATCGAGCCCGGCATCGTCTGCTTTCTTCTGGATCTTTTCCAGTTCTTCCAGCGCGTCTTCCAGCGACTGGTTCTGATTGTTGCGCAGGAAAGTTTCGGAAACGGAATAAGGAAAGCCCAGCGTCGAAACCGCCTTGGTGTCGATCGCCCGCTGCGCGCCTTTTTCGTTGACCACAATGCCGATGATCTCGACATCGTCGGGCGGATCAAGTTCCTTCAGAACTTCCTCCGAGTCGGCCATCTGCGGCACAGCTTTGGGCGAGACGAACGAGACCGCATCGATGTGCTTGAAACCCGCGCTGATCAAAGCTTTCAGATAATCCGCCTTCAGGTCGGCAGGGATCATTCCTTTCAGCCCTTGCCAGGCATCGCGGGGACATTCGATGAGTTTGACCGAATCGCTCATAAAAGCTGGCCACGGATTTCACAGATTGCACAGATCAATTCAGAAATGAATCGAGGTTGATCCGTGTCAATCCGCGTGAATCCGTGGCCAAGAACTTCAAGTCTGCAGCACTCCCACCTTGAACTCCGGCACGTCCGGATTCAGCGCAGCCGCTTCCAGCGCCTGGGTGATCGCATCCCGCGTCTCCATCGGATCGATGATCTTGTCGATCCACAAGCGGGCCGCGCCGTAGCGCGGATCGGTCTGCTCGTCGTAGGTGCGCTTCACCGACTCGTAGAGTTCTTTCTTCTCTTCGTCGCTCAGCTTCTTCCCGCCGCGCTCCAGTTGCTTCACCTTGATCTCGACCAGCGTCCCGGCTGCGGAATCGCCGCTCATCACAGCGTAACGCGCGGTCGGCCAGGCGAATACGAATCGCGGATCGTAAGCTTTGCCGCACATGGCGTAGTGTCCCGCGCCGAACGATCCGCCGACAATCACCGTGATCTTCGGCACCACGGAGTTCGAGACGGCGTTCACCATCTTCGCGCCCGCCTTGATGATGCCGCTCCACTCCGCATCGCGCCCCACCATGAACCCGTTCACATCGTGAAAAAAAATCAGCGGGATCAGGTTCTGGTTGCAGTCCATGATGAAGCGCGCAGCCTTTTCGGCCGACTCGGTGTAGATCACGCCGCCAAATTCCACCCGCTTGTGTCCTTCGTGATCGGTCTGCTGCGCGTGCAATTTCTGATTGGCCACAATGCCGACGGCAAATCCGCCGATGCGCGCGTAACCGCAGAGCATCGTCTTGCCGTATTCGGGCTTGTATTCGTCGAAGCGGCTGCCGTCTAGAACGCGCGCCAGAATCTCTTTCATGTCATAAGGACGCGCCGGGCGAGGGATCGTAGATTCCATAGATTTCCTCGGCGGCCAGTGCCGGCTCGATCGGCTTCTTGCGGTCCCAGGGAGAGAGCCGCCGGTATCCCCACTTCTCGACGATGGAGCGAATACGCCCGATACAGGCTTCATCGTTGGGCTCACGGAAATCTACCGTGCCGCTGATGGCGGAATGCATCGCCGCTCCGCCCAGCTCTTCGGCAGAAACCTTCTGTCCGATGGCGGCTTGCACCAGTGCCGGACCCGCGAGGAATAACCCGCTGCCGTCGGTCATCAGTACGTGATCGCACATCACCGGCAGATATCCGCCGCCGGCCACGCACATGCCCATGATGGCTGCGATCTGCGGAATCCCCATCGCCGACATCACTGCGTTATTGCGAAATACGCGCCCAAAATCATCGGTGTCGGGAAAAACATCTTCCTGCAGCGGCAGAAATACTCCGGCCGAATCCACCAGGTAAATCGTGGGCATGCGATTTTCGATGGCGATGTTCTGCGCGCGGATCACTTTCTTCGAGGTCATGGGGAAGAACGCGCCGGCTTTGACCGTGGCGTCGTTGGCGATGATCATCACCATGCGCGTATGGATGCGCGCCATGCCCGTGATCACGCCAGCCGCGGGGGCGCCGCCCCATTCCTCATACATTCCGTGCGCGGCGTAGAGGCCCAACTCGAAAAATGTCCCGGGATCCGCCAGCAGACCGATGCGTTCGCGCGCGGTCAGCCGGCCCTTGCGATGCTGGCTCTCAATCGCCTTGGCGCCACCGCCTTCGCAGATCATTTCGCCTTCATTGCGCACTTGCGACATCAGGTCCGCCAGGAAGCGCATGTTGGCCTCGAAGCGCGCCGAGGTGGGATCGACTTTCGTGCTTAGCACATTTCCGGAGTTCACGGTCAGCGATTCGTTGCGATCAGGCATAGAGAAGACGAACTTTTTACGGTATACCAGCGGGGCTGAAAGGCGCAATGCAGGCTGCACCGCAGGCGAAGATTAGGATGCCTGAATTCGCCGAATCGTTTCAGCAACGGGATCGTCCGCGATTGCGTCCACCAGTCCAATCCGCAGGGCATCGCCGGCGCTGAGTTTTTCGGCGGCCACGAACATCTGCAGCGCTGCCGCTCTTTCCAATCAGGCGAGGCAAACGCTGCGTCCCTCCCCAGCCCGTCATCAGTCCCAGTGCGGCGCCCCGATGCCCGAAAACGGCGTGCGGGGAAGCGATGCGATGACGGCAAGCCAGCGCCAAGTCGAGTCCGCCACCCATGCAGTAGCCGGAAATGGCCGCATAGACCGGAGCAGGGAAGTTCTCGATCTCGCTCATCAGCGCCTGACCCATTTTCGAGAACTCATACGCGGATGGGGCATCGAGAGCCGCAATCTCCCGCAGGTCAGCTCCGGCGGAAAAGAATCGTTCGTTGCCGGCAATCACTAATGGCCGCGGCCGCACGTCGCTAATTCTGAAATCGCTTGCGTCAGGGCAAGTACAACCTGACGCGTGAGCCGGTTCGTGCCATCGTCGGAAATAAGGCGAACCAGCCGGATGCCCTGAATCTCTTCCAGTTCGAAACAGGTCGCAGACATGAACAAATTTTGCCGCTCAGATCTAGGTGGAGCGCTCGATCCATTCGGCGAGTCGGCAGCCATCTTCCTCCAGCAGAAAAGTTCCCGCTCCGAAGCACTCGCCCATAATTCGCTGCGACTCAGGATCGCGGGCCGCGCGCGTGATCCACTGCTGCCCGACGCGATACTGCGCCGCAGTGAACCATTTCTGAGGAAGAACTTCGACCAGACCTGCCTGCAGGTAGAAGATGAAAAGCGCAAACGCCGGCTCGTCGTTGGACATTGCCTTGTAGCTGGTCGGAACGATCAGCTCGTCGACTCCTGCCAATTCCGTTGGCACCGCGATTTTGTGTGTGCCCGGTCCTAACGCGAGAGGAGTTTCGAAATCCGCAATCGGAGCCGTGGCCGTGTAGATACGATCTGAGGATTGCTTGAACCACCCTGCCACCTCCGCCACATCGAAGCTTTTCAGTTGATCGGGATCAAAACAGGCCAGCCGAATGCTTCTGCCTTCGGGGCACCAGATGCCGAGAGAATTGGGAGAGACTGGAAAGGGTCGGCAGTAAGTATTGAGAGCGAGCCGAATTTTGTCGGGCTCTTGCTGCAAACCCAGCGTGACCAGGTGCGCCACGGGCCCTTCGGTTCCGTGATGCTGCCAAACGAACTTCTGCCCGGACTGACCATGAACAGCTGGAAAGGTTTTCCAATACCAGGGAACAGGGCCAACGGTCGAGGAGAGAATTTTTCTGACGCGCGAAGCGTCGATCAGAGACATTATCCGGCCGCGGGCACGCCGGTACCTTTTACATGCGTGCGGATGAATTGCACGATCTCGTCCATCGCGGTGCCGGGCTGGAAAATGGCGGCCACCCCCGCTTGCTTCAGTCCGTCGATGTCCTGGTCGGGAATGATTCCTCCCACCAGCACCAGCACATCCTCCATTTTGTTTTGCCGGAGCAGGTCCATGACCCGCGGCACAATGGCATTGTGCGCTCCCGAAAGAATGGAAAGCCCGATGACCTGAACGTCTTCCTGGAGGGATGCAGTCACAATCATCTCCGGCGTTTGGCGCAGGCCAGTGTAGATGACTTCCATTCCCGCATCGCGGAGGGCGCGTGCAATGACCTTGGCGCCGCGATCGTGCCCGTCCAGACCGGGTTTGGCCACCAGCACGCGGATCTTTTGCTCAGCCATGCAACACCATTTAAACACAGAGCGTACCTGCGATCACAGGGGACGGCCTGTACTTGCTCTGACGCTAAAGTGTTTTGATATCCAGGCTGCGCCACATGTACCAGCAGGCCATGCTGCGATACGGTTCCCAGGCGCGCGCGATCTTTTCCATGTCCTTGGGTTTCGGCAGCTTTCGCTTGCGGTAATGCCTCTTCAGCGCCATTTGCACGCCATAATCGCCCGTGGGCAGCACATTGAGCCTGCGTAGAGAGAAGATCAGGAACATATGCGCGGTCCACACGTCCAATACCTTTGACTTGGGTCAGGTGCTCGATGACTTCCTCGTCGGGCAACTCGGGAAGTTTTGAAAAATCCAGAATTCCTTCGGCTGTCTTTTGCGCGAGGTCCCTCAGGTAAGCCGATTTTTGCTTGGATAAACCGACTCCGCGAAGCTGTTCATCTGAGAGTTTGAGGATACCTTCCGGTGTAACCGGGTCTCCCGCCAGCGCGGCAAAACGCTTGAAGATCGTTTCCGCCGCTTTGCCGTTCAACTGCTGATACACGATGGCTTCTGCAAGGCTAGAGAATTGCGGTTCGCCATACTCCATCCGGAACGGGCCCACTCGTTCGATGATCGCCCGAAGCACCGGATCGCACTTCTTCAAATGATTGATCGCCTTCCGCATGCCCCTATAGATCTACCATAAACGAGAAGGCGATGGCGAACAAAATACGAATAAGATGCGAATAAGGTTGCGCGTAGAGACTTTACGTGCACGTCTCTACGCCGCCGAGCTACTTCTTGACGGCAATCCCCAGCACTTCATATTTTCCGTTGCGCAGCAAGCTCCCGGCTCCGACAAACGCGCGCGCCGGATAGTTCTCGTGAAAGTAGGTTTTATAAACGCTGTTGAACGTCTCGTAGTACTTCAGATCGCTGCAAAATACTTGCACGGAGACGATGTCGTCCATGGTCAACCCGGCTTGCTCTACAGTGGCCTTTACCCCCTCCATGACGAGTTTCGCTTCCTGCTCCGCATCCGCCGGTGCCTGTCCCGTCTTGGGATCCAGCCCGATGTGCCCGGCAATGTACAGCGTGTTGCCGACCAGAACGCCATCGCTGAAAGGCAGAGCCTTGGTGTCCGCCGGCCGCGGCTTGACAATGTATTTCCGGTCGGCGGCGCCTGCAACAGCACAAGAGACCAGCAGCACGAGAGCAACTACGAGTTGGCGTAATTTCATGATCTTCCTCGAAATTGGATTTGTGAATTCGTTCCGGAGAGTACCACTGACCGCACCTTCCCCGCCAGCACTCACGCGGCCTTGTGCTCGCCGCGCCGAAAGTTCTCGATCAGATGTTCTGAGGTGCGCAGCGAAAAAGCGAGAATGCTGATGGTGGTGGTCTTGTCGGTGCAGTTCAAGAACACGCTGGCATCGCAGACATACAGGTTAGGCACATCGTGCGTCTGGCCAAAGCGGTTGGTGACGAACTTCTTGGGATCGTTTCCCATGCGGCACGTTCCGGTTTCGTGAAGGCTCCAGCCGGGAATCTCGGGAGCATCGGCGGAACCCACGAACTCCCCTCCCGCGGCGTGGAGCACCTCGCGGCAAACGTCCTTCGAGTGTTCCCACATCTTCAAGACGTTCTCATCCCACTCGAAGTGCATGCGCGCAACAGGCATTCCGTAAGGATCTTTGACTTCAGGATCCAGGTCCATGAAGTTCTTTTCCGATGGCAAGGTGGGGGCCTGAATGCCAAAGCTGACCGGCGAAGGATATCGGCGCTTGATTTCGCGCTTGAACGACGACCCAAATCCGTCGAGTTCATGGGCGAAGTAGGGAAATTCCATGCACCCACCGTCGGGATAAACGGAATATCCGCGAATGAATTTCTCCTCGTGTGGATTGTTCAGGTTCTGCCAGCGCGGCATCCAGGCAATCGTGCTGTCGGCCACATGGTCAGGAAAACTGGGCTGCCCCATCAATTGCGGCAGGTACCCGCGCCCGCAATCGCCATAGAGGTGATCGCAAAGATTGCGTCCCACTTGCCCGCTGGAATTCGCAATCCCGTTAGGCCAGTGACGCGATTTCGAATTCAGCAGGATACGCGACGACTCGATGCAGCCCGCGGCCACAACCACCGCGCGTCCATAGACCTCGACCTCCTGCTTGGTCGTGCGATCGACGTAAGCAACCCCGTTTGCCTGCCCGTTTTCATCGACAAGAATATTTTTCGCGAGAGCGTTGGTACGCAATTCCAGATTCTTCGTCGCTTCGGCACTAGGCAGAAAAAAATATGGAGTGGAAAAGAAAGCGCCGACGTCGCAGCCAGTCGTACATTCGCCACAATAATGACAGGCGGGATGGCCTTCATGGGCCTGCGTCAACTGAGCGCAGCGATCCGGCAGGTAAGGCACGCCGATTTTCTTGCAGCCTGCCTCCAGAATGTAATCCAGGCAGCGGAACTTGAATGCCGGCAGATAAACTCCGTCGGGATTGCTCGGACGATTCTGCACGGTGCTCGCCACCCCGATCATCTTTTCTATCCTCGTGTAGTAAGGATCGATCTCCGCGTACGTCAGGGGCCAATCGACGTCATAACCGTCGAGCGAGGCGGCCTTGAAATCGATATCGCCAAAGCGCGCCGAACTCCGCCCCCAGAAATTGGTCTTGCCTCCGACGGCGTTGCAGCGCGGCCACATCCACTGCGTTCCGGGAGCCACCGTGAACGGAATCTCGTGGTCCCACGCCGCCTTGGTGTACTCGTTATCCATGTAACCGTAAGACTCGGTGCGATGCTTGGGATCGTCGAGGCCGCGAAATTTCATATCCCAAGGCATGCGATGGAAGCGAAAATCCTTTTCCGGATCGAGCCTTCGCCCGGCATTCAGCGCGCACACTTTCAATCCCGCGTCGCACAGCGTCTTGATCGCGGTGCCGCCGCCCGCTCCGGTTCCGATCACGATGACATCGTAGATTTGCTTTGCCATGTGGTCCTTTGCGCCGTGCTCACGAATTCGTCTGCGGAAGATGCTTGTGCTCGGGATCATCTTTATGCGGACAATCCGGTATCTCCGAGTAGAACTTCAGCGCCGGATTGTCGAGGTCCTTGTAGCCGATTTCACTGGTGTAGAAGCCCGTCACCGTGTAATTCCGCATGAGCAGGAAAAACTTGCGCCCATCCCCATCGTCCGGACGCGTTTTGTCCTTGAAGGCGAGTGGCGTCAATAACGAACTCTGCTGGTCTGAAGTCAGTTCCACGAACGGTTTGCCATTGATCTGCTCGGATCGTGCGTTGAGCCAGGCCAAGCCCATGCGAAAGGGGTATTGGTCGCCCGGAGTATGCGCTACCATGAAGTCAATAAATTCCGCGACGCCCGCTTCTTTGGCTCCCGGACTGGAATCGCTCGGAATGATGGTGTCGGCCAACCGTTCGAGCAGGGAATATTCGGCGGCCGTAAAGAATTGCGGTTGATAGTGCGCCGGCCTGATTTGCAAGGCCGCGTTTCCGACGTGCCCGCAGGCGAATCCCCACTTGCTGAACCCGGGGAAGTGCGCGGCAGCCGCAGCCGTCCCGAGAATACGCAGTACTTCCCGCCGTTGAATGCCTTGTCCTGCCATGCTACGACCTCAGATGGAGTCCAGCCCTACTCACGCGCGAGGGCTGGCCGTTTCACGAAAGAAATTTGATGGTTTGCTCGACCATCTCGGCCGTGGGCTTGTAGGGATCACCCGGCGCGTCATACTCGATTGAGCAATATCCCTTGAACCCATGCTTCTTCAGGATGCCGAAGGTCTTTGCCATGTCCACGTGAGTGGGCTTGCCGTTTTCATCAGGCTCGCCCTCCTTTACATGACAGATCCCGTAGGCGTGCGCGAACATCACTTCCATCGCGCGATCCTGAAAGGCCTCATCGTGTGCAGCCAGCGAGTTCCCGAAGTCGGGTAACGCACGCAGCCAGGGGCTATTCACTTTTTCGATGATTTGTACGATAAAGAATGGATCTTCACTGATGGGATTGTCATTTTCCAGATGTACAACGACATTTTTCTTTGCCCCATACTCGGCCACACGCGCGAGCGTGTCGGATGCGCGTCCCACGTCGGGCTGCGAATCCTTGGCGGCATCGATGTGCGTGCGAATGCTCGGCGAACCAAGCGCCACGGCGACGTCGATCCAGTGGTTCGTCGCCTCCACCGCCTTTTGGCGCACCGATGCATCGGGCGAATACTGGCTGTATCCGCCATCGACCGCAATGTCGACCACCGAAGAGTGGGCCTGCTCGACTGCAGTGCGGAACTGCTCCAGATATTTCGGGTCGGTGGATGGGAAAATAGGGCTCCAGGGCTCGATGTGGTGCACGTTGAACTTCTCGGCCACATGCGCCGCGAAATCTTTCAATTGCATCTGCTGGTCTTGACGAACTTTGCTGGGAGTCTTCCCGTCCCAGCCCTTCCAGCCCACAATAAACTCGCGAAAAGGGTACGCTGCCACCGCGACCCGCTGCCTGGGTTCAGTAGGGAAGTTGATGGAAGGTCCGGACGAAGCTGCCCATGAAGCCTGCGTCAAAAGATAAGTACCCGCTGCCGCACCTGCACACTGCCCAACGAATTGTCTTCGTGTAGAAGCGCTCATGCGCGGCAGTTTACCAGAGATCGTCATCATGCGCGGGCGTGCGCCCGATGCGACCAAAATCCCGCGTATCGTCGAAAGTCTCTGATGGGATGTCAGGACCAGTGGAGTGTGACAGCAAGCAGCAGCACGAGGCAGGGCTGCCAATCCTCTTCGGATACGCTACAATGATCGGTCAGGAACCTAAGGCTTTCCGTCCCTGCTACTCGATTGAAACTGCCTTGATCTCCAGATTTATCTATCTTTGGCGTGTAACCTTCGCCACGCTTCTTGTTGTCCTCGCCGCGGCGTATCCGTCGAATGCAGCGCAGGATATTCAATCCTCAGCTAATCCCACTGCAGCGGCTCGTGTTGACCTTTCATCGATGGGATACCATGCGCCCTCGCGGATGGATCGTCTCTCAGAAAACCAGCCCTCCGTCACGCTCGATTTTGTCGACGACACTCACGTCCTGTTCACCTTTAACCAGAAGAAACTCTGGCAACGGCTCCCTGAGTGTCCTCCTGAGCACCAAGACCGCCTGATGGAGGCAGCCATCCTCGAATTGCCGTCCGGCAAGGTTGTTCACGAGGCAGATTGGTACCTTCACGACCGCCGGCCTTATCTCTGGCCTCTGGATGCAGGCGAATTTGTTCTTCGTCGGGGCAACGAACTCTATCTCATTGATTCAAGTTTGCATGAGAAACTCCTGCTGAAATCTCCAGACACTCTCCTCTGGGTCACGGTCACTCCCGACGCGCGCCAAATCGTCATCGAGACTCCTAATCCAGCCAGGCGAGAGACGAATTCGAAATCTCAAAATCTGCCGAAATATATTGCGCAGTTTCTCGACGCGAGAACGCTGGTCTCGCAGCGAACGCTCCCGCTCAACGACATCATCGACCTTACGGCGACCAGCACCGGCTACGCCGATCTTGCTCACAAGAATGACATCTGGCTGCTTCGCTTTGGCCCGGTGCAGAAGCATCGCCACAATCTCACTCGCGTCCGGTCCCAGACCGAGCCCAACGTCCTTTTCTCCAGCAACAACTCGCTTCTCATTGGCCGTTGTCCCACTCGAAACTGTGATTACAGCGTAACTGCTTTCACCCTCAATGGACGTCGTCTCTGGCAGCAACACTGGCCTCGCTATCGTTTGTTTCCGAACATCACGCGAAATTCCGACAGCAGTCGTTTCGCTATCAGTTCTCTTCGAATCGCTGCCGACCCAGTGGCAATTGCCGCAATACAAGCCGACCAGGAAAATGCGCTCCAGCCCGAGATCTCCCAACTCGACGTCTTCCAGCAAGATGTGCGGGTCGTCGAAACCGCGAGTGGAACTCCTCTGCTGTCGCTGACAGTTAATCCCGCGATGATGTCGGCTCACAACTACGCCATTTCTCCCGATGGACGCCGGCTCGCGGTGCTCCAGAACGAAGACTTGCAACTATTCGATCTTCCGCAATCCAGTCCGGACGAGCAAACCAAGTTCGCCGATCTCAAGTCCGATCTCCCGGATTTCTATAGCGTCAGCAGTGATCCAGACTCCGCTCCGCTCTCCCCCGAACGCGTCAGCACGCTGCCAGCTGGCAGTACAGGTCCCACGGATAATAACGCCGCGAATGGCATCACCCCCGCGACACCGGCCGGCACGTCACCTGAGCCCAGTTCTGCTCAGGGTTCCGACCCTGTTGCCACAATCCGCGTCACCACGAAAACCGTTCTCGTCGACGTGGTCGTCACTGATTCCAAGGGCCACCCGATTCCAGACCTTCGCCAGGATGATTTCCAAATCTCCGAAGATGGACGCTCTCAGGACATCGGCTCATTTCGAGCTTTCAGCGATGGCGAGCCCAAAGTCGACACGTCCAGCTCTGCGTCCTCGGCGGCTCCCAAGCCCGAGGCGCCGTCCCCAAACGTGTTTACGAATCAGACTCATGGGCCTGATACGGGTGCCGTCACCCTGGTCCTCTTCGACATGCTCAACACTCCGATACAGGACCAGGCCTATGCTCGCCAGCAGTTGGTCAAATTCATCGAGGCGAAGCCGAAGGAAATGCAGTTCGCCCTCTGCACCATGAGTCTGGGCACAAAGACCCACTTGCGCCTGATTCAGGGATTCACGCCCAGCGAAACCGTTCTGTTAGCGGCCGCCACTGCTAAAAAAGCGACTCCAAAGGAAACTCGTTGGCAAGTCTCAACCGCGAGAAACCTGAATAACGTCAACACGGTCGCCGATCTCGCGAAGGAGGGCCCAACCGGCGGCTTTCAAGGGCTACTCAGCGCGTTGCAGCAAGGGCAAGCGGTCGAGCAGGTTTCTGACACGGAAGACCGTTCGGCGATCACTCTCGAATCGATGATGCTGCTGGCCCGCTATCTCTCAGGAATTCGGGGACGCAAGAACATAGTGTGGCTCTCGGGTTCATTCCCCATTGCGTTGTCTGCGACCACGAGTTTCAACAACATCGCTCTGGATAACCCAAACTACACGGCGAAAATCAAGCGTGTGACCAATTTAATGGCCGAGGCGCAGATCGCGGTTTATCCGGTCGATGTCCGGGGACTCATCGGTGCCGGTCAGAGCGCAGCTGGCGCCGGTGGCATGGGCGGACCGTCCTTCGCCGGATCTCAGGACTTTTCCGCCGGAAGCGTAATCTCTCCCAGCCCTGCGATCCCCTCGGGCATGCAGGCCCTTGCTCAGGAAGCCGCCGAACGAGACACTCTCCTGCAGTTCGCCACCGCCACGGGCGGAAAGGCCTTCTTCAACACCAACGGAATTCGCGACGCAATCGCCACTGCCACCGAGCAGGGATCGAACTACTACACCCTCTCCTACAATCCCACAAATAAGAACTTCGACGGCAAGTTCCGCAAGATCAAAGTTCAACTCGCCCAGAAGGGATTCTCGCTTCACTATCGCCAGGGATACTACGCGGACGAACTGCACAGCTCCGCCCGTGAGACCGAACTCGCGCGGCGCGCCAGCATCGTTGCCATGCAGCATGGAACGCCGCTCGCCCACCAAATCCTTTTCTCGGTGAGGGTGTCCCCAGTGGGCTCGAAAACGAAAATGGATGCGGCCAAGGTTGGCGGAATCCTGGCTGCACCATCCAAGAAGGCAGCACAAAATCCAACTCCCTCCGCTCTAGTCGAAGTGCAACACTACATCGTCGACTACACGATCAATGGATCCGAGTTGCGCTTTCTTCCGCTGGAGAATTCGAAATACCGAAACACTCTCACCCTGATGGCGACCTCCTTCAATCGTGAGGGTCGTATGCTCACGGGCGTGTCCAGCCTGGGAACCCGAGAACTGCCGGCAGCCGAGTTTGCAAAAATCGCAGAAGGACGATTCGGCGTGCAGTCGGAAATAGACGTTCCGCTCGAAGCCACATCGATCCGTTTAGGTCTGCAAGACCAAATGAGCAATCGCCTGGGCACCGTTGAAATCCCGCTCCCCGTTCCTCCCGACCCAGAACTGCAAGGCGCAGCGAAAAGCGACCTGCCCCCAATCGAGCCGGACTAGGTAGGTCGATGCGGTCGGAGCAAGGGATGGCGACCTGCTTGCACGTGATCGATTCCCTGCAAAAAGTTATGAATTGAAATGGATGGTGGAGGCGGCGGGAGTCGAACCCGCGTCCGAAAATGTTACTGGTCAAGAGAACTACATGCTTAGTCGTGTTCATGCCCCAGGCATTACCCTGGGACGTTCGCGGCGCGCGCTCAGAACCGACAAGAAACGCGTTCCGCTAGCCTGTGGTCTTAGCCTCTCATCCCAGACGTAGATGAGAAGAGCAGCTCGCTGTGTGACGTCCTTCGGAGGCCCACGAGCAAAGCCTCTTGGGACGGCTGCCTAACTAATTAGGCTGCGTATGCCATCTGTTGATTGGCAATTATCATTTTGCCCACGATTACGGGTGTGTGCACCCCGGCATGCCTCTTGGCCGCAAGCATCTCCGTCGAAGCCGTGACGCCCCCATATTTGGGATTGGCCTGTAAAGATCTACTTCCAATCTAGGTTTGCCCAGATGGGAAGTCAAATATTAGATTCGGGCGGGTACCCCTAGGGTTCTGGACCGCACAGCCGGATGATTTTTTATTGGGGTACTTTCTCGTAAAGTCTTTGATCCCCTGGACTTGCCCTCTAGGGTACCCGCATTGGGATGCAAAGTATTCGGGACAAAGGGCTTACAGGTAAAGTCTTCAAGAATAAGCAGTTGTCCGCGGACGTTCGATGTTGAGCTTGGATTAATCTGCGTCTTCGATCGCTGGGAGTGACTGGCCACAGTTGGAGTCTGCGCTAGTCTGACGGTCGAGTAAAGGTTGTTCGTCACAGGATTGCGTCTTTTGCCTGTGGAAAAGCCTCGGCCAGCGAGAATTGGTTCGATAATCTTGATGGCAGGCAATGCTTGACACTTGCAAGATGGGAAGAATTCCTACACCTGCCGCTCATGAAAGTATTGGAGATACTCTCGGACGCGACATGAGGGTCCGGACGGAAACTAACGGCGGAGACTTTCTATCAACCGCGCCTTCACTTCCGGCCATTCACCATCCAGGATGCTGAAGTACACGGTATCTCTGACCCGGCCGGTGTGCGTGATCAGGTGGCGGCGGAGCGTGCCTTCTTCTTTTGCTCCGATGCGAAGAATCGCGTTGCGCGATTTCTGATTGAGCGCATCGGTCTTCAATTCGACGCGAATGCATTCCCAGACGTCGAAGGCGTGACGCAGCATCAGATACTTTGCCTCGGTATTGACGGCTGTGCGCTGCCAGGGTGGAGCGATCCAGGTGGAACCAATTTCGACTCTGCGATTGGCGCGATCGATGTTCATGAAGCGCGTGCTGCCGATGACGCGGCCGGAGGATTTCTCCACGGTGGCAAAGACCACGGATTCGCCGCGTTCCTGTTCCGCACTGGCCTTTGCGACCAGCCCGTCGAAGTCTTCGCGAGTACGCATTCGATAGGGAAACCAGCGAAAGATATCATCGAGATGATCTTTCGCGACCTGCCACAACTGGGCGGCATGATCGAGACGAACCGGTTCAAGCCGGACGACAGACCCTTCGAGGGTTACGGGGAATTCAATTTGCAGTGGGGACCAAGTTGCACTCATTTGTTTGTTCCCGGACCTCAGGGGCATTATCTTGCATCTTGCGGCGATTTCGGGCATCACTAGTAGGACGCGCCTGTGCGCTTAATTCATCGCCGTGCTGACGATCTCACGAAACATGGCTTCAAACGTCCAACCTTGGGTTACGAATTACTCTCCGCTACTTGCTCGCAAGGAGCCCTGTCGGTGAAGGCGCACTGTCTCCCATTCTCGCAAATCCCGCATACAACCGCTCTTTTCACTGACTTTCTGGCGTATACCCCCTCCATTCAATCCTTCTATCCTCGACCGCCGCAGTTTGCGGAGTGGATGAAAGAGGAAGCGGGCCGGATATCGTACGACCGCCGAGCGGCGTGAGCGGGTGGCTGGAATTCTCACCACGCAGAACAAATCCTGGGGAGCATCTGACAAGACTCTGGCAAACCTCGAGCGCCTGCGGAAAGGCGCTGTGGCGGTGGTGACCGGACAGCAAGTGGGACTGTTCGGCGGACCGATGTTTGCCATCTACAAGGCTCTCACGGCAGTGAAATTGGCGGAAGAAGCCAGCAATGCTGGAATCGATGCGGTTCCCATCTTCTGGCTCGCGACCTACGATCACGATCTGGCAGAAGTGAATCACGTCTCGATTGCTTCGGCGGAGGGCGTTCTCGAAACCCTGACCACGCCGAGTCATAGCGTTGCCGGCGCCTCGGTGAGCGCGGTGCAACTCGGAGATGAGATTGTTCCCGTACTTGAAAAGGCCATTGCGCTGCTGGGCGAGGGAGAGGCCGCGCAGTTGCTGCGAGAGACCTATCGGCCGGGCGAGACTCTGGGAACGGCGTTCGCGCGGTTGTACGCGCGTGTCTTCGCGGAGTGGGGCGTGATTGTGCTGGATGCGTCAGACGCGGGACTTTCGCGAGTTGCCGAGCCGATCTATCGCGCAGCTGTCGAGCGCAGCGAAGAACTCAGCGCTGCGCTGTTGCAGCGAGGCCAAGCGCTCGAAGTCAGCCGGATATCACCAGCAGGTGAAGGTAACGGAATCTTCCGTACTGCTATTCACGATACGGCAGGGGGCGCGCGTGCCCATTCATCGCCAGGGCGAAGAGTTCGTGGTTGACGGCGAAAAACTGGGAGAGAAGCTTTCGCGGGCGGAACTGCTGGGGCAAATAGCGGACGCATCCGGAGCAGTTCAGCCCTAACGTTCTGCTGCGTCCCGTAGTGGAAGATTATCTTGTGCCGACGCTGGCCTACACCGGCGGCGCTGCCGAGACGGCCTACTTCGGGCAGGCGGGGGCGGTGTACGAGGCGCTACTCGGCCGCGTGACTCCGATCTTGCCGCGTTTCTCCGCGACCATCGTCGAGCCCAAGGTGCAGCGGGCGCTGGAAAAAACTAAGATTGCGATCACGGACGTTTTCAACGGCACCGAGGAATTGCGGCGTGAGATCGCAGCGCGTAATCTCCCGGCCGATCTTAAAGCTGCGTTTGAAAGTGCCAGGGTTTCGTTCGACTCAAGCTTCTCCGGGTTGAAGGAACGCCTGGAAAAGCTGGATCGCACGCTGGTGGATGCGGCCGAGACGGCTCGTTCGAAGATGCAGCATCAGCTGGAAAAACTTCATTCCCAGGCGGCGCGAGCCGAGGCGCAAAAAGGCGAGTTGGTGGCACGCAAGGCAGAGTATCTCAGCAACTCGTTGTATCCGGAAAAGGGACTGCAGGAGCGCGGGGTGGGAGCGATCTACTTTCTGGCGCGCTATGGCGAAGCGCTGCTGCGCGACATTTACGGCGCAATTCATACGGATTGTCACGATCATCAGATTTTGGAGCTGTAGAGATGGCTGGCTTGAGGGGACGCGCGGGCCTGGCGCGCAAGCGAGAGCGAACCTCAGCTGCTTAAGACCGGTGAGAACTGTCGTTCACCGTATTCGCTATCGATTCGCGAGTCAAGACTCCGGCGTGAGTCCGCCTCGAGATGTTACGACAGTTGAGGATGGCTTCACTTCGACTGGCGTCGCGAGAGAGCTCGCAGAGTCAAGCCAACGGCTATCCATTCAATGGCACTGGTGAGAACAAGCCAGACGTTGAAAGTCCAGATCAGCGCCGGAGATGGGGCAATACCTCGGTACTGGACCCACGTTGCTGCGAGCGTGCCGGGATAGTTGCTGAATGTTGCAAGAGCCAACGATCCGCTCTGAAGCACGAGGATCATCCACAGAGCGCCGGCAACTCCGAATATCGAAGCCCATCCCTTCATGGTGCTTCCCTCAGCTTTAGACACCAACAGGATTTCCGAAGGCCAAAATGAGCGTAATCGAGATGTTTCGACAGTCACCCGCGTCCTCGGCTGTAAACCGGAATCCGCATCGTCCCAAGAAACCGCTTGTACCGCAATCCTGAGCGGGTGCATACTTCGCACGACAGGGGGTTCATATGCACAGAATGGCATTGCTTGTGGTCGTCGCCCTGCTTAGCGTCAGCGTAGGTCATTCCGCTACACCGGGTGCCGACTGGGCGATTAACGCCACTGCGATTGAGGCGTGCAGCTGTCCACACTTCTGCATGTGTTATTTCAACGCACATCCAGCAGGTCACCACGAGAATGGCAGGACCGAACACTTTTGCAAGTTCAACAACGCATACAAGGTCAATAAGGGACATTACGGAAACACCGACCTCGCAGGCGCCAAGGTATGGCTCAGCGGCGATCTTGGCGGCGACTTCTCCCAGGGCCAGATGGATTGGGTCGTTGCGACTTTCGATAAAGGCACGACCGCGGAACAACGGCAAGCGCTCGGAGAAATCCTGGGTCACGTATTTCCCGTGAAGTGGAAGTCATTCCAGACTGCCGAGGGCGACATCGACACCTGGACCTTCGACAAAGACCATGCGCACGCGACCCTCAACGGCGGCAAGACAGCTGAGATCAAGCTGAAGCGTTTTGAGGGAATGACAGACGAACCGGCGGTGCTCAAGAACGTCAAGTATTGGGGTACTCCGCGCAACGATGGCTTCGTGATGATGCCCAACGAATTGGAGGCGTACAAGGAGGGCCCTAAGGCCTACGAATTCAAGGGAACGAACGGCTTCATGCTCACCTTCGACATGACGTCAAAGGACGTCCCCGGGCAGAAGGGCTCTTCGATGAGCTACTGACCGAAATTTTCTTTCGCCGCCCGATGCGCCAGAGCGTTCTGGCGCATATTTTTTGCGATTAAGGTGAGTGCCGCCGGTTCAATTACCAAACCCGCGATTACACTCAAATTCCCGCTCAAGGCAAGGATGAGTGTAATGGAGAGTCACAACAGCCTTGGCTCGCCCCGTTTTCTGGCTTGGGCGGTCTAAGCGCATTCATGTAAATTACCTTTTCATGAGACAAATGTTTTCGATAGCGGTCGTGGCTCTCTCGGCGGCCGCCATCGCCTCAGGGCAACAGCAGAGCGCGAGCAGAGACCCAAAAACGGTCGTTGAGCAGGTCATCAGGAAACTGGACAACGAACGCATCCAAGCGCAGATCCACGCGGATGCGGCGGCGCTAGAACGGGTCTACGCTGATGATTTCATCGGGGTAGGGCCGAGTGGGACAGTGCGAACTAAGCCACAGGTGATTTCAGATTTCGCGTCAGGCGATTTGAAATTTCAATCCATAACCACCGATGATGTTCGAGTGCGCGTTTATGGAGATGCGGCGGTAGAGACTGGCCGCTCAATAATGGATGGGCAAGATAAAGACAAGGCAGTTCCCCACGACACTCGCTTCACCAGAGTGTGGGTAAAGCAGCAGGGGCGCTGGCGATTGGTAGCCAACCACTACTCGTCCAATACGTCGCATCAATAAAAGGTGATCGTCGCCAGTAGCCATTTTGAGATGGGATGAGAAGGTCGATCCCCGATCACGGATGGCGTTAAGCTACCGGTGATCAAAGCACTCGCAGTGCAATCCCGAAGGATAAGGAGATCGACCCTTGAAGAAGAATAGCAAGTCTCCCATGAAGAAGGAACAGAAAGCGAAGCGGGCGAAAGCTCAGCGCCCAGGGCCGCGAGACACCAAGGAAGTACTGGCGGAGCTGGTGGAGAAACTGCAAGGAAAGCTGGCGGTGAAGGCGACGTCGGCGAGCCCAGCAGAGGCGGGTCCGCGAGCTGAGCTGGGGCCCAATCTGGACCGGCTGACGGTGGGAGTGGATTTAGGAGACCAATGGAGCCACTTCTGCATTAGGTCCGCGGTCGTATTGAGCACTACGGAAATGGTGCCCAGGGTGACGAACTGTAGAAAGATGTGTCCGCCAGTGTGACTCACAAATTGCGGGATGAAAGAGAGGAAGAACAGCGCCGTTTTTGGATTGAGAACTTCGGTGGCTACCCCTTGCCACAACGGATTCCTCTGCGGCTGAATTGTGGACAGCATGGCAGCAGGGTCGGCGTTATCGCGTCGTGCCTCCAGAATCATGCGTACGCCGAGAAAGCAGAGATAGGCTGCGCCAAGATATTTGACCGCGGCAAACGCGACTGCAGACTTGGCCAGAATGATCGAGAGTCCGAGGGCAGCGGCGAACACATGGACCATGCCGCCGAGAAACGTGCCGAAAGCCGACAACACTCCTTCGCGCCTCCCTCCCGCCAGACTTCGTGCCAGAACGTAGAGCATGCCCGGGCCCGGCGCGATGGCCAGCAACAGCGCGGCGGTGAGGAAAATCGTAATGCGCGTGAAATCAAACATGGGAATCCCTCACGAGTTATTTAACCATTCTTCCAGCTGAGAGAGCGTTTCGACCCGCGGAAGGTCGCGACCGCGATAGGTCCCCGCGACATCGAAGATCACGGCCTGCATACCTGCATTCCGCGCGCCAACGTAGTCGACCGAATACAGGTCGCCAACGTACAAGCTGTGAGCGGGATCGGCTTTCATTTCGTTCAAGGCTGCGGCAAAGATGGCGGGATGAGGCTTCTCGTGGCCGACGTTGCCGGAGTCGGTCACGCAGGCGAAGCAGTCGCCAATTCCGCAGTTTTGCAGGACGGCGTTGATGCGGCCATCGGAATTGGAGATGACGGCGGTCTCGTACTTCTGCCGGATTCTGTCCAGCACCTCGCGAGTGCCGGGGAGGATCTGATTCCAGTTGGCTGAGTTCTGGGTGTTCTTCACGAGTTCATCGCGAGTGTGCTCGTCGAAAGCGTCGAGATCCTCGAGAAGGTGTGTGTGGAATGTCCACCAGAAGCCGTGGTCCACTTTGCCCGTCAGCAGGCCCTGATCGAATTCATGCTTGGTTCGGCGTTCCAAAGCCTGCCAGCCGCTGAGGGTGGGATGCTTATCTGGATCGAGCGGCGCGAGAATGCTGGCCCGGTTGGGGAAGAGCAAGGTGTTGCCGACGTCGAAGAAGATGAATTTGAACTTGGGCATGAAAGGATATTATGCAACGAAAGCGAAGAGTCGATAACGAGCGAACCCCAGCGGCTGAAGCCGCGGTCATTTTTGCGGCGCTTACGGCACGACTGAAGTCGTGCCCTCCCCAAAACCCGTGCCAATCAGAATTCTTTGCCCATCGTCTACATTCGTACCCTCCCAACAGTAATAGGTCAGGTGCATGGATTCGAGAATGCGGTCGAGCATGATTTATTATCCAAGCGAAGAAGGACGGAGTTCAGTCCCAGATCTGTCCGACAGAATGTCATTCGGCCCCACAGTCACGCTGGTGTCCGGCGTCGCGCGTAGCACTCGCGCGGCTCTCGCGCTTTATCCCGTGGTGCGGATTCCTGCGAGCATTTTTTTCAGCATAGCTGTGGCGGTCTTTTATCGGGCGGCACGAGAAAATACCTACAACATGTTGTGGGCGGTTCTCTTCGGCTTCGCCACGCTGAACATCCTGGGGCTGGCGGCGCGAAGGATGGAGCCGCGACGGGGGCTGAGTTTTGGCGAAGTGATGGCCGTGCTCACGGTCTTCCTGGCCGTGTTCCTGCTGGGCTGGGAGATGCTGGGCATCTTCCATGTCTTTCCGATCAAGCTGCGATAGTTCTATGGCGGCAGCTTTCCCCGGCGGCTTGGGCGTGATTTGCGTTATCATTCGCTCAAATGCCGAAGAAGCTTCCCAATTTCGAAGTTACCTGTCCCTGCTGCAGCGCGGTGCTGAAGATCGATACGGAGACGCGCGCGGTGATCGCGCATACCGCGGCGGTCAAGCCGAAGACGTTCAGCGATATGGAAGCCGCGGCCAAGGCGATGCGTGAGCAGGATAGCCGCCGGGAATCGATCTTCCAGCAATCGGTGGAGGCACAGAAGCACGCTTCCGACTTGCTGGAAAAGAAATTCCAGGAGGCGTTGAAGAAGGCAAAGGAAACTCCGGATACGGGCAAGCCGATTCGGGATTTCGATCTCGACTGATGGCTCCACTTCTGCTGGGCCACCGCGGAGCGCGCGCCCGCAAGTCCATTCCTGAAAATACCTTTGAATCCTTCAACCAGGCTTTGGCCGACGGCTGCGATGGGTTTGAATTTGATGTCCGGCTGACTGCGGATGGATGCGCGTTGGTCTGTCACGACCCGCACAGCGGAGGAATTGAGATCGCTACGGCTTCAGGGCGAGCAATGTTTGAGTTTGCCGCGGTTCGAAGATGTCGTTGCTCGCTATCATGCGCGCGCGTTTCTGGATATTGAGTTGAAGGTTCCGGGGCTGGAGCGAATCGCCGCGGCTGCGCTGAAGGAGCACTGGCCAGAGCGCGGCTTTGTGGTGTCTTCATTTCTTCCCGAGGTCGTTCTGCGGATGCATGCCGAAGATGCTGCCGTTCCCGTAGGCCTGATTTGCGAGACGCGAGCGGAATTGTTGCGCTGGACGGACTTGCCCATCACGTACGTCATTCCTCATCACAAACTGGTGGACGCGACCCTGATTCGGGAGGTGCAGCGGGCGGGGAAGAAAATTCTGGTGTGGACGGTCAATTCCCGCGCGGAGATGGAGAACCTACGAGACTGGGGCGTGGACGGCATCATCTCCGACGATACCAGTCTGTTGGCACGAACCTTAGGCTCCTGATGGATTGGACGCCAGGCGCGCTTGGTCTGGCTAATCGGCGGCGGCTTCCAGCACAGACGCGCTTCGGCTCGGTCGGTGCATGAAGGCGGAGCGTTCGGTTTCGAAGGCTTCCAGGTTCGAGCCCAGGTCATGATCGTTCCAGCCCAGCACGGCGCCGATTCGCATAGCGGCTTCGCGGCTGCAGGATTCGGACCAGCAGGCTCCAAAGGCGACGGGAACGCGCCGCAGCAGGGCATCCGCGAGGGTGACCGCGTGCTCGCGACGATAGGCCTCGACGACCTCGGCAACGATGTGCGATGTGTGAGGACAGACAGGAGCTCGCATATCGGCGCTGACCAGAGCCATGCGGGCGATCTCCATGGCGCGCTGTCCGTGCCATTCGACCAGGCCACGGGCGGTTTCGTCACTGACCGATCCGGCGCGTGCGATGGTGAGAACTTCCTGATCGAGCATGGGGTCGAGCGACGTCCCGGGACCGACCGTGACGGCTTTCGGTTCGGGTACGGCGATGCCAATCTTGCGGGCACACTCGCGGGCGAGCGAGAGGGCAGTAGTCAATTTGCCACCGAGGACGGAGATCATGCGTGCGGCGCCATCGCCAGAGTGATCGTGCAAAATGTGGCGTCGCGTGACGGCCGAGGGCTTGTCGTCGGAGTTGGGCAACGGGCGCACACCCGCGAACGCATATTTAATGTGCTGCGGCGACAACTTCGCCTTGGGAAATAATTGCGTCACGGTTCGGAGCAGATAGTCGATCTCCTGCTGCGAAGGGGCCGTCTTGCTGGGGTCGCCGGAATCGGGCACCTCGGTGGTGCCAACCATGATCTGCTCGTTCCATGGAATGATGAAAACTGGGCGGCCGTCGGCAGCTTCGGTATAGAGAGCGGAATTGGGAGCGCCGGCGAATCTGGGAAGAATGATATGGGAGCCGCGAATTCCGCCCAGCAACGGCTTGCCCGTGCGCACGGTGGAGCGCTGGCAGATGCGGTCAACCCAAGGCCCGGTGCAGTTGATGACCCATCCGGCATCGACGCGGTGGTCTTTTCCCGTGATGCGGTCGCGAAGCAGCACGCCGCGCGCCCGACCTTGGGAAACATTCACTGCGATGACTTCACAGTGATTGCGGACTACGGCTCCGGCGTCTTCGGCTTCGATCATCCACTCGGCAACGAGGCGCTCCGGGAACTCGCATTGCGCGTCCTCGTAGTTCAGAATTTGCCATTTGTGGCCGGCATCGAGGGCGCGATGGACGCGGGCCATATCCATTTCACTGACGGGACTCGATTTCTTGCCTGAGAGCCGCTGGTAAAGCCATAGTCCGAAGCGCACTTTCAGGGCGCTGCGCTGGCTGTTCTCGTTCAGCAGGAAAAGAAAATGGAGAGGCTGGACCAGGTGGGAGCGTTCGGCGAGAAGGCGTTCGCGCTCGCGCACCGATTCCCGAACCAGACCCAATTCACCATGCTCCAGGTATCGCAGGCCGCCATGAATGATGCGCGTGGAACGGCTCGTAACGCCCGAGGCGAAGTCATTCTGCTCCAGCAGAAGCGTGCGTTTTCCGGCGCGCGCACATTCCCTTGCGATGGCGGCACCGTTGATGCCGCCTCCGATGACCACCACGTGGAAGTGCTGGCCTTCGAGCGAGGGTCGGGGTTTCAGGGCTAAGCTCATGATTTCCAAGCCAGAAAATGGCTGTATGAGTACAGGGTTAAATCGCCGGGAGTTGTGCCTGCTGATCCCTGTCTATGATTTTGCCTGTTTTGCAAGAGGATATGAAGGTGACGACAGTCCAGCGTGCGCCGCGCACCTGCCATGATACCGAAAGTAACTTCGCCGAGGTATGGAAAAGCCCCACTCTTCGCCAGTACGAAACGGCGAAAAATGGGGCGGGAGCGACGCTGCGATTTTTAGGCAGCAGTTCTGGTGGTGGTCCGTGATTGGGCTGAGGTTTCGGCGAACATCTGAATCATTTCGCGGTTAAACGCGGGGAGGTCGTCAGGTTTGCGGCTGGTGACCAGTTTGCCGTCGCGGACTACTTCTTTGTCCACCCAATTGGCGCCGGCATTTTTGAGGTCCGTCTTCAGCGATGGCCACGAGGTCATGGTGTGTCCCTGAACGGCGCCCGCCTCGATGAGCGTCCACGGGCCGTGGCAAATGGCTGCGACCGGCTTCCCGGAGTCGGTAAAGCTTTTCACGAACTCTACGGCCTGGGGATTCATGCGGAGATGGTCGGGGTTCATGACGCCACCGGGGAGAAGCAGGGCATCGAAGTCGTTGGCGTTCGCGGAACTGAGCGAGATATCCACCGGGACTTCCTGGCCCCACTCCTTGTGATTCCAGCCTTTGATCTTGCCCGCCTCGGGGGAGACCACCTTCGTAGTGGCGCCTGCCTGATCCAGGGCTTTTCTCGGTTCGAGCAACTCTGATTGTTCAAATCCGTTGGTGGCGAGGATTGCGACTTTCTTTCCTTGAAGATTCTGATTTGCCATTGTTCCCTCCGTTATGAATTTGGGTTAGGAGTGAGTACCGGCAGCGGAGAAATGGATTTGTTTTAGGATGCCTGGTGCTTTGTGGCGGTTGGTACGGTTCGAGAGAGGCTCAACAAGATGCACCAAGGCGGAAACGAGACTGGAGTGCGAGCGTTGCTTCCCGCATCCGCAGTCATTTACATTGGAGTGCCGCATGTCCACTACTGGAGAACGCTTCGAACGAGCGGTGGAGATCATGGAACGGTTGCGCGCGCCCGGCGGTTGCCCGTGGGATCGCGAGCAGACGTTCGATTCCATCAAGCCGTACACGCTGGAAGAAACTTACGAAGTGCTGGAAGCGATCGACAACCGCGACTGGCATGAACTTGCCGGCGAGTTGGGAGACTTGCTTCTGCAGGTGCTGTTTTATGCCGAGATGGCGAAAGAGCAATCTTTGTTCTCGATCGATGATGTAATCGAGAGCCTCTCGACCAAGCTGGTGGATCGGCATCCGCATGTGTTTGGAGATGTAAAAGCTGACACATCCGCGGAGGTCAAGAAGAACTGGGAAGCGTTGAAAGTCGAAGAACGGAAGAAGCGGCAAGGCAGCGGGGAGCCGGTCGCAAAACCGTCGATTCTTGCGGGAGTCTCTTCGGCGATGCCGTCATTGTTGGAAGCGTCGAAGCTCAGTTCGCGGGCGGCGCAGGTGGGATTCGATTGGCCGAACATTGACGGACTGCTGGGCAAACTGCACGAAGAGACCGAAGAACTGCGGGAGGAACTGAAAGAGTTTCCGGCGCCCGGTCCGCGACCGCAGGGCCACGGGATGGCTGGCTCGGGCAGGACGGTGGTTCCGGAGTCGCTGCAGGCGCGAATGGAAGAAGAAGTCGGGGATCTCTTTTTCGTCCTCGTCAATATTGCGCGGTATTTATCCGTAGATCCCGAGTCGGCGCTGCGCAAGACCAACCGGAAGTTCAAGCGCCGCTTTCAATGGATGGAGGAACGCCTGCAGGAGTCCGGGCGTGCGGCCGATCAGGCCTCCATGGATGAACTCGAGTCGCTGTGGCAGAGGGCGAAGGCTCAAGAAAAGCAGGAGAAATCCGCGTGAGCCGCGTGCGGCTAAGCAGTTTTGTGCGAGCCTGGCGGATTGCGTACCCCATCTTTGCTCAGGACGAAAAACCATGCCGGTAGAACTGCGCCGTTGCCATGGAATTGAGGACTTCCGCGCGTGTGTCACGCTGCAGAAAGAGGTCTGGAATTTCACCGACGCCGAGTTGGTGCCGCTGCGAATGTTCGTCGTAGCGGACAAAGTTGGCGGACAGGTGATGGGAGCGTTTGAGGGCGACACCATGGTGGGGTTTGCCCTGTCGGTTCCGGGGACGCGTTCCGGCCACATCTACCTGCACTCCCACATGCTGGCGGTGCGGAAAGATCATCGCAACGGCGGGCTGGGGCGGCAGTTGAAGCTGATGCAGCGCGAGGACGCGCTCGCCCGCGGCATCGAGTTGATCGAGTGGACGTTCGATCCGCTGGAGATCAAGAACGCGTACCTGAATATCGAAAAGCTGGGTGCGGTGGCGCGGCGTTACAACATCAACCAGTACGGTATTACGTCGTCTCCGCTGCAGGGCGGATTGCCTAGCGACCGGCTGATTGCGGAATGGTGGCTGAAATCGAAACGGGTAGAGCGCTTGCTGGAGGAGGGGAAGAATCCAGTAGCCAAGGCGGTGACGTCCATTTCAGTGCCCGCGCAGATCTATGAGTGGAAAGCGTCGCCGGAAACGCGGGTGAGAGCCCAGCAAGTGCAGGAAGGGAACCGCGAGCAGTTCTTGAAGGCATTTGCGAATGGGCTGGCGGTTCTGAACTACGAACGCGACACCGAAGGCAATGGCAAATACATGTTGGGACGGTGGGATGAGAAGTGGTCGTATGCATCCGAAGGTTGATCCGTAGAGATCCTGGATTCCCATGAAGATTGAAGCTGTAACACTGCGCGAAATTCACATGCCGCTCGTCCATTTTTTCGAGACGAGCTTTGGCCGCACGTATAGCCGCCGTATTTTACTGGTCACGGTTCACTGCGAGGGCGTGGATGGATGGGGCGAGTGCGTGGCCGGGGAAGATCCTTTTTACAGCAGCGAGTGGATTGAGAGCGCCTGGCCTACTCTGACCAAATATTTGATTCCGGTACTGCTGGGGAAGCAGATCGAATCGGGCCGCGAGTGTCCGGCACTGCTGAAGCGAGTTACAGGGCACCGGATGGCCAAAGCGGCTCTCGAGAATGCTCTCTGGGATGCCGAGGCCATTCAGAAACAGCAACCACTATGGAAACTGCTTGGGGGCACGCGCAGCGAAATTGCATGCGGAGTCTCCATCGGAATTCAGGATTCAGTCGAGCAGTTGCTGGGCAAGATCGAGACGGAACTGGCCGCGGGCTATCGCCGGATCAAGGTGAAGGTGAAGCCGGGCTGGGACGTGAACGTGCTGGAACGCATTCGCTCGCGCTGGGCGGATATCACTTTGAGCTGCGATGCGAACTCGGCCTACACCCTTGATCAAGTGGAGCACCTGCGCAATTTCGATCAATTCAATCTGCTGATGATCGAGCAGCCGCTGTGGAATGACGACATCTACTATCACGCCCGGCTGCAGAAGGAACTGCGGACGGCCATCTGCCTGGATGAGTCCATCATTAATGCGCGGGTAGCGGCAGCGGCAGTGGAAACCGGAGCCTGCCGCATCATCAACATCAAAGTCGGGCGCGTGGGCGGGTTCAGCGAAGCTCTGAAAATTCACGATGTTTGCCAGTCCAACAAAATTCCGGTCTGGTGCGGAGGCATGCTGGAAACCGGTATCGGACGGGCACAGAATATCGCGTTGTCAACGCTGCAGAATTTCACACTGCCGGGAGATGTCTCGGCTTCCAAAAGGTATTGGAAGGAAGACATCATTGAGCCCGAGGTGGAAGTCTCTTCGCAGGGGTTTATTCCGATCAGCCAGAAGCCTGGCCGCGGATACGAAATCAAACCGTGAGCTGATCGAAAAACTGACGGTGAGAAAAGAAAGGCTGCGAGCATAGACGGACAACCTGTGCATAGTTCCAGGGACTCTGAAGGAATGTAGCCCTAGGCATCTCGAGAGTCTGTTACGAAACTCAGCCGTCCCTCGGGGACTTGAACACCTCTTTGCACTTCTCCCAGCGCTGAAAGCGCTGGGCTACTATCACTCCCTCCGGGGCCGGGATTGTGGCTGTACATCCGGCTGCTCCGAACAGAATCGCCTTTCGTACAGGCTCATAGCACAACGCGCTGAGTGCGTATATTTTCGAAGCTGCTTTAGCGTTCTGCTTTCGATTCACTTTCGTGCGCCAGCTTCTGCTGCTCGGCTTTCAGCAGGTCCACGCCTTTCGCGAAGGGTAAGTTCGCGGGCACTTCTCGAAAGTCGCTGAACACCTCGTCGGTGGTGATGCTAAGACCGCGAAAGAGCAGAATCTTCCCGGTCATTCTGAGGCTCATAGCCGTGAGTTCCCAGGAGCCATCACCGACGTCTGCCTGCTGTACGCGGAAATGCCCGCCTTTATCGAGGTGACCGATAATGCCCCATCCGAAGGTTACGTCGCGAAACAGCGTGCCCTCGATGGCGGCAAGTCGGTGCGCGGCGGCGTCGACCAGCAGGTAACCTCGCATGCCTTGCAGCACCTGCTCGACGTGCGTGGGCGGAGAATACAAGGGATTCGGCGTGAACTTCAGCTTCTTCAGCGGATCCCCGCTCTTACCCATGGCGGGCGCGCCGGTTTCAGCCCCATCGTACTCATAGCGAAAAGCATTGGGCAGAGCGCGCAGGACGCGCAACGTCCGCTCCTCATCTTCTTTCTCCCGAGCGTGTTTTTTGCGCAGCTGCTCGGGACTGCTGGCCAGCCATGCCAGATGGTCCTGCTCCGCTTTTTGCTGTTGCGCGGTGAGCGGCTGATCGTTATGGGCGATGGTTATACCAGCCATCGAATCGTTGGTCTCGACGTAGAGGCGGGTCTGAGAGCCCCGCGTCATCTGCTTGCGAGAGCGGAACAAGTGCTTATGAGAGGTGTCGCCGGCAGCGTTGATTTCGTTGGCGACCGTCAGGCGCACCAGTTCTGCGGCGGAGAGTTCCGGGGCACTGTTTTGCTGAGCGCGGAGCGGAACGGCGAGTCGACAAAAGCGCCAGCAGAATGGCGCAAAACAGGCCGTTTGCGGTTCGGATCTCCCGACTAGAAGGCATTGGCAACTTTAGTTTAGCAATGTGGCGCAAATGATTGCGTCCCGTGGCCCTTATGATTACGAGAGAGGGATTTGTACGGCTGAGTTGCTTGCCGCTGGCGCGGCGAGTCGGTATAGTCGATGGAGCGACGCGGTAGCCCCAGTATCTGCCTTTTCAATCCGGCAGTATCCGCTTCCAAGGAGAACATCGATGAGTGCTCCGTTGTCAGCAGACTTGGCGCAGATCGGTAAGTCGGTGGTGATCAAGGGAGAATTGTCGGGCAGCGAAGACCTTTATGTTGATGGTCAAGTGGAAGGCAGCATCACCTTGAAAGGGAACGCCTTAACCGTTGGACCGAACGGCCAGGTGAAAGCCTCGGTCGAAGCCAAGGGCGTGATTGTGCAAGGGAAACTCGACGGTAATGTCATAGCCAGTGATCGCGTGGAATTACGAAAGTCGGCCGTCGTCAACGGAGACATTGCCACCCAGCGGATCGCCATCGAAGAAGGGGCATTTCTCAAAGGGAAAGTGGACATCCAGGGCAAAGCCGAAAAGGCTGCCGGAAAGTAACTACTGCCATTTGCGCCATGCGAGTTAAAGTATTACTTGCGAGTGGAGCTTTCAGTCCCAGAGCTGTGGATGCGTCGGGCTGGACAGGACAGGTCAGATGGCATCCGTCACGCAAAACTTCATGAAGCTTTTTCGGGGTTCATCGAGTAGCACGTCGGCCCAGACGCCGGCCGCGACTCAGAAACTGACGCGCCGCTCCAGCGGGCTGGGCGAACTCGCGCGGCTGTGGAATTCCGAGACTCCCCTGTGCGTTCTTGATCTGGGCTCGACCTCGCCGACCAATATCCGCTTCTTCACCGAACGGGCGCACAAAATCTATAGCGAAGATCTGCTGGTCGCCTCGACCGAGCCACATCTGGCCACCAAGGACGAGCAGGGCAATGCGATCCTGGATAGCCGCAAGTTCCTGGGAGAAAACCTGCAATATCCGGCGGCTCATTTTGATGTCGTGCTTTGCTGGAACTTGCCGGACTATCTGGATGAAAGCCTGGTACGTCCGGTCATGGGTCGCCTGTGGTCGGTGTTGAAACCGGGCGGCATGATGCTGGCATTTTTCCATACCAAGGATGCCGGGCCCGATTCGCCCTGCTATCGCTTCCACATTCTCGATAAAGACACGCTGGAAATGCAGCGGGTGATCGCCCGGCGTGAGTCGCGCCGCGGGCCTACGGGGGCCGTGCACACCACAGTGGGCGAAGGCTTCCGCCTGCAACGCGTGTTCAACAACCGGCACATTGAAACTCTCTTCCGCGATTTCGCTTCCATAAAATTCTTCCTGGCGCGGGACAACGTGAGGGAAGTGCTCGTCGTCAGATAGTTGGGGAACTTCTTCTCTGGGTTAGTTGTCATATTCAATCAAACGGTAGCCTGTCGTACTGCGGCATTAGCCTTGAGTCTGAAGTAGAGAGCCGAAATGATTTTCTTTCGGATAAGCGCAGGAGGAGTGACGCAGCGCAGTTCTGCCCTTCTGTGGCATTCGTCACGAGCATTCCGCGTTGCTGCTGTGTTGGCATTCTCTTTCCTGCTATCCCTGCACGCCATCGCACAGACTGCGGAAAGCGATGGCTCGGAAACCGAGACGCTTCGAGGAACCGTGGTCAATTCCGTTACTCAGGCGCCGATTCCTCGAGCCCTGGTTTATTCTGCCGACAATCGATACGCGGTGCTGACCGATGGTGATGGGCATTTTGAGTTCACCGTGCCTAAGCAGCAGCCTTCCGATGCGAGGGGGATTCGTATACTCCGGACCAGCTGCGCGAAACTGGGTGGTGCGAGGAAATCGCATGACCTCTCGCGCTGATGGCGCGCAAACCTGGTTTTTTGGATCCTCCGCTGGAGGGCGGTGCACAGAAACCTGCTTCCGAGAACGACATCACCATTGCATTGCTTCCGGAGGGGATTATCAAAGGCCGGGTTACGGCAGCGGGAGCCGAGCCTGCGACCGGGGTAGCGGTGCAGTTGCTGACGCGCCAGGTACAAGAGGGAGTCCTGCGCTGGGTGCCGGGACCGACGGTGCAGGCGAACTCGGCGGGAGAGTTTCGCTTCGCGGAGCTGTTTCCGGGTTCATACAAACTTTTTACGCGCGAATGGATGGACAACGATCCGGTAGCCCAATTGCCCGGCTCGCAGGTGTACGGGTTCCCGCCCGTTTACTTTCCGGGAGGCGCCGAGCCTTCGGCTGCGGCTGCTATCGAACTTGACGCCGGTCAGACGGTGCAGGCCGACATAGAGATTCAGGGCAAGCCCTATCACCAGGTCCGAATTCCGGTCGCGAATGTAGATATCAACAATGGTTTCAGCGTGACCGTGGAAGGGCAGCAGGGGTCGCGATTTGAGCTGGGCCTCAACGCGAACGAGCAGAGGATCGAAGGCATGTTGCCGACCGGCAGCTATACGGTGCAGGCTACAACTTATGGGCCCAACTCGGTGAGTGGAAGCGTGAGTATCCGGGTGGGCGATGCGCCCGTGCAAGGGCCGACGCTTGTCCTGGCGCCCAATACCAATATCCCAGTCCAAGTGAAAGAAGAATTCGGCGATTCGTCGTCGAACAGTTCCGCAAGCTGGTCGGATGGAAAGCATACATTTGCGCTGCGGGGGCCGCGATTGTACCTGCAGGCCCGGCTCGAGAGTGTGGACGAGATGGAGCCGCACGGTGCCGCGCTTCGGCCGCCAACTCCGCCGGATGATCAGTCGCTGGCGCTGGAGGGAGTTGCGCCGGGACGTTATTGGCTGCGAGTCTCCACGTCACGGGGCTACATCGCATCGGCGACGATGGGTTCGCTCGACCTGCTGCACCAGCCATTCACGGTCAGTTCTGGATCGAGCGCGGCGATTGAAATCACGATGCGGGATGACGGCGGGGAACTGGACGGTACGATCAGTTCCTCCGGCCAGCAAAACTCCGCTCCTGGTTCAGGTTCGGGGCCGAGAGCGTTTGTGTATTGCGTGCCGCTGCCGGAGAGCGCGGGACAATTCCAGCCATTGGTGGTGTCTGAAGATGGCAAGTTCAATGCCCAGATGATGGCGCCGGGAGACTACCGGATTCTGGCGTTCAGCGTACAGCAACCGAATCTTCCTTACCGTGATGCTGAGGCGATGAAGCAGTACGAATCGCAGGGGCAGGTCGTGCATTTGAGCGCCGGGCAGAAGACTACGGTGCAACTGCAGAACGTCATAAGCGCGGAGTAGAAATGCTGGGGAATCCTCGAAGCTCGATTGTGCGGAGCGTGGCTTTTGCGGTCGTGCTGTCTCGCGTTATGCGGATGCCGGCTTGCGGCGCAGAGTGCCGATCCGACGTACAAGTTCACCGGGCAGTACCGGGTGTCGGGAACCGTGGTGAGCAAAATTGACGGGCATGCGCTCGGGCGAGTGCGCGTGACGCTGGCAGATACCAGGGACACTCAGAAGGTGCAGGTCATCGTTACGGCGGAAGATGGGCGCTTCGTGTTCCCTACCGTGCCGGCTGGGAAATTCTCGCTGAGCGGGATGAAGCGGGGGTTCATTCCTGCGGCATACGATCAGCACGATCAGTTCTCGACGGCCATCGTCACGGGCGCGGGACTCGATACCGAACACCTTGTGCTGAAACTCGCGCCCAATGGCGTCATCTACGGAAACGTACTTGACGAGGTGGGGGAGCCTGTTCGAAGCGCGAAGGTTACGCTTTACGTTGACGATCACAGCGAAGGCGTGGACAAGATCCGCGAAGCACAAACTGTGTTTACTAATGATCTGGGTGCTTACGAGATGCTGTCGCTCCGGCCGGGCACTTACTATCTTTCGGCAACGGCGAAGCCGTGGTATGCGGTGAGTCCGCCATCTGACGCGGGCGGGGCGGGATCGGGGAATCAGGTCAAGGATGTCGCGAACGTCGATCGCTCGCTCGATGTGGCGTATCCCGTAACTTATTACCCGGACGTAACCGACTCGGAGAGCGCCACGCCGATTCCGGTGAAAGGCGGGGAGCGGCTGGAAGTGGACATTCATCTGAATCCTGTTCCGGCGCTGCGGCTGCGCTTTCATATGATCGGCGACCAGGAACATGGCTACGCGTCGCCGCTGTTCGAGCAGCACTCGTTCGATGGATCGACGGTCATCAATCCGACAAATATCGCCATGGTGTCTCCCGGCGTCATGGAAGTGGATGGCATTCCTGCCGGACGCTACGATGTGCGGCTGCAGGGACCGAACGCAGGGATGCAAGTGAGTGGTGTTGATATTACGACGGAAGGACAACAGCTCGATACTTCGACGGCCGAGGCGTTCAGCACCGTAAAAATGAACGTACAAGCTGCGGAACTGGGCAAACCGGGTACGGTCGCTGTGGGCTTGCGCTCGCACGGGAGGACCGGGATGAGGGCCGCGCGCGTCGACGAGAAGGGTGAGGCCGAAGTGCAGCAGGTGCCGCCTGGAGAGTACGAAGTAGTTCTGTTCAGCAGGGGCCGGCGGTACTCGATCTCTCACATCTCGGCGGAGGGAGCGGAAGTGACTGGACGTCATGTGACGATCACGGCGGGTTCTACCCCGTCGATCTCAGTTACGGCTCTGGTCGGCAGCGTAGTTGTCGAGGGTGTTGCCAAGCGCGCGGGAAAACCCTTGCGCTGGCGCGATGGTGGTGCTGGTTCCAAAGGACGTGGAAGGGAATCGCGATTTGTTCCGCCGGGATCAGAGTGATTTGGATGGCACATTCAGCCTGCAGGATGTTGCTCCGGGCAGCTATACGCTGGTGGCGATCGAGAATGGGTGGGATCTGGACTGGTCTCAACCTGGGGTGATTGCCGTCTACGCCAAGCACGGACGCGCAATCCAGATCACGAATACTCCGGGGAAGCCTTTGCGGGTCGACGCGCCTGTCGACGTCGTTTCGAAATAAGCTCGACCACAGAGGGCACAAAGGATCACAGAGGGAAGGCATCATGTCTTCCAAACTATGACTCCCATGCGGAACAGATAGTGGGTTGAGATCTCAATCTTTTGGCAGCACGCGCTGGAGCATAAAATCTCGCGGATCTCGCCGGGTTCATACGCTCTGCGTACTGAGGCTACTCCGTCCACCCGGGAGATGTGACTTCGCATCAGGGGAAAGCCCGCATAGACGAGCGCCAGATGGAGCGGGTGACGAATTAGATCGTTGATCAGGATGGCGCGGCGCGCCACGCGACAAGCCTCCTCGCCGAAGCGAGCGAGCTGCGCGGGTTCCAGATGATGCGCGAACAGGCTGCAGCTCACAATATCGAAACTGTTGTCGCGAAACGGAAGCGCGAGCGCGTCGGCAACCAGGGAACGATGGCTAGGCTGCAGGTGCGTGGGAACGCGGTCGAGGTCGGTGATGTCGAGCTTGATGCCTTTTCGCAATAGCTGCTTGCCTGCTTCCCTGGGTACTTCGCCGTATCCGGCAGCGACTTCGAGCAGAGAGAAGTGTTTCTCGCCTACGGCCGTCGCGACACGTTCGATCAGGCTGCGAGTGGTGGCGACTCCGCCGAACCAGCGGTTAATGCGGCAGAGATCCTGGAGGGATGTCTCGACTTCGTCCCGCGGGCAGCTATCGGAATCGAGGATCTCAGGGGTATTGACGCGTTGCATGGCGATCGTAATCAGAACAGTTTAGACGACGACTGGGGGCAGGTTGTCAACGGAGGGTCAAAGCTGATCAGACTTCCGCTAATTCTTCTTCCAGCAGTTGCTTGTTGTAGAGATCGCTGTAATAGCCGTTCCGGGCCAGGAGTTCGTCATGCGTGCCCAGCTCTACAATGCGACCCCCGTGCAGGACGGCGATGCGGTCGGCGTTGCGGACCGTGGAGACGCGGTGGGAGATGAAGATGGTGGTGCGGCCCTGCATTACGTCGCGGAGGTGATTGAGGATCTTGTCTTCGGTCTGCGTATCCACGCTGGAAAGAGCATCGTCCAGGATCAGAATGCGCGGGTTACGGATCAAACCGCGGGCGATCGCGGTACGCTGCTTCTGGCCGCCTGAAAGCGTGATGCCGCGCTCTCCGACCATGGTGTCGTAGGACTCGGGGAAAGCTTCGATATCGACGGCAATATTCGCGGCCTCGGCGGAATTGTGGATTTCGGCATCGCTGGCTGAGTCTACCCCGAGCGCGATGTTCTCGCGGATGCGGTCACTGAAGAGGAAAGTCTCCTGCGGCACAAAGCCGATGTTTCGGCGCAACGACGACAACGAATACTCGCGCACTGGACGGCCATCGATCAGCACGGTTCCGGGATCGGCGTCGTAGATGCGAGGAATCAGATCGACCAGCGTGGTCTTGCCTGATCCGGTGGGACCGACAATAGCGAGGCTCGTGCCCGCAGGAATCTTCAGGTTTACGTCGTGCAGAACCTGCTTGCCTTCGTAGTTGAAATTGAGATGCCGAAATTCAATGTCGCCTCGGATGTTATAGTCCCGGGCGGCGGGAACGTCCCTGATTTCGGGCTCTTCCTGCATAATCTCGTTGATGCGAATCAGCGAGGCGGTTCCGCGCTGGAAGATGTTGATCACCCATCCGAGAGCGATGACCGGCCAGGTGAGCTGCATCATGTAGGTGCTGAAGGAGACGAATTGGCCGACGCTCATCGAGCCATCGAGCTTCAGCGTGGTCGCGATTCCGGGATTCTCTGTTCCCAGTTTTGTGAACAGGTGAATCGTGGATTGTCCGGTGAGAACTTCGCGGCCTCCCAGCCAGAGCACGAGAACGACGGCGCAGCCCAGCATCAGTTCCAGGGTGGGCCAGAGCATTCCCATCAGGCGAACCAGTTTGAGGCTGCGGCGGATGTATTCCTTGTTCTCGGCCTCAAAGGATTTGATTTCGGCTTCTTCCTGCACGTAGGCGCGAATCAGGCGTGCTCCGGAAAAATTCTCCTGCGCGCGCGCGGAGATATCGGAGAACATGGCCTGAATGCGCTCGAAGCGCTCGTGAATGCGGCGGCCGAAGGTCTGGATGACGATGCTGACCGCGGGCAGAGGCAGGAACGTGAACAGGGTCAGCCAGGGGCTGATGGAAATCATGAACGACAGCGCGCCTACCGTGTAGACCAGCGTGTTCGCGGAATACATGATGGCTGGGCCCAGCAGCATGCGAACGGCGTTCAGGTCGTTCGTCGCCCGCGCCATAATGTCGCCGGTGCGATGGCGCTGGTAGTAGGAGTAGCTCAGGTTTTCCAGGCGGGCGAAAAGATCATTGCGGAGATCGAACTCGATGTCGCGCGAAATGCCAATCACCACCCAACGCGTGAGGAACTGGAAGATTCCTTTAGTGACGGCGATGGCGAGAAGCATTCCCGCGTAGATGAGCAACTTGTGCTTGGTAACACCGGTGTGCAGATCGTCGGCAGCTTTGCCGATCACCAGCGGGAAGAGGATCCAGATGCCATTGGTGAACAGAACGCAGATGCTGCCGAAAATGTATGCCCAGCGATAACGTTTTACGTACGGAAGCAGCGGCCGCAGGCTCTTGGGAAACATCAGAAGGTGTAGATGAGATTTTAGCAGGGAAGGTGCATCGATTTTGAGGTTGTCGACCGGGTTGGAAGTAGTCAGCGGGCACTCTTCTTTCGCCCCTGCGGGGCTCCGTTCTGTTATGACTTGGTGACCCACGGCTTGCGCCGTGGGCTGCAATCTTTCGCCGCTTCGCGGCTGTGTTCCCTAGTTCATGTGCGCAAAGGCACCTCGGCCAAGGCCCTTCCGGTACGCAAAGGCATGCCCGGCCACTCCCTTCCGGTACACGAGCGTTGCGCGCTGGCGCCTTCCCATGCAAAACACGTCTTATCGTTTCATCGCTGCTACTGAAATCGGTATCCCGGCTTGGGGGTGCAGCGATAGACTCGCCCCCGGTCGGGGTTGGCTTGAGTGTCGCAGGATGCCCAGCTCAAGAACAGGAGAGGGCCGAGGGGAAAGATAATGGGTTGGCCGTCGAGCTCGGCCTCGATGCTGACGCTTTCTGCGTTGGCGGGCAACGTGAATGACATCCCATCGCCCAAGATGGCAGGGTAAGACCAGTGCTCGCGCTGGCTCACCATGGGGCGAAAGACTTCGGCCTCAAACAGAAAGGTCGCGGTATCGGACCAGTTGCGGGCTGAGACGGTGAGAATGCGGCCGCCCTGGCTCGTCACGTCAGATTCGATGCGGGTAAAAGGGCAAGGGCCGGCGATGCAGGACGCGCGAGGGCTACGGAATTGATTTCCGGCGCCTGCGTCGAGGCTGGCCGAGCCGGTTGTGGCTTTCCAGACGCCATCGGGAGAGCAGGGGTTCTGGCCTTTGCAGGGTACGTTACCCTTATTCTGCACTTGGAAAATTTTGACTGCGCTGCCGACATTGAGATCGGTGGGCGCCTTCACCGTGTAGCGGACGCGAATGCTGGAAACTTTGACTTGCGGTCCATTCTGTTGGGGCAGCTTTACCGCAATGGGCGCGAGATGGACGATGTAAAGTTTGTCGACGACGTACTCATTCAGATCCAGAGGGCGGTAGCGCGGATCGCGGAAATGAATGACAATCGGGTGTCCGTGGCGAATGGGTTTACGTAAATGCAACACGAATATTCCGGAAGGCTCGGAGGTCGTATCGGCAACCGCCAGATTGTCGGTGGAAATGGCGACGCCGCCGATGGGCAACTGCTTTTTGGGATCGGTGTCGTCGACCAGCACGGCGCCGCGAAGGGTGATGGGCTTCTGGATGCCCCAGCGAATCACGGACAGCGCGGTCGCCCCGAGAAGAACAGTGACGATCAGGGCAATCCAGACTTCGATTTTGTGAGCCCGAGTCATGCGCAGTGGGTTGGGTCAGCTATCTGGACAATGTTATTTGCTTTCGAACGGCACCAGCGAACGGCAACGGCCCAAGTGTCACTTGCATCCTTAGACCGGGAAATACCAAAATAAAGTGAAATCTGCAATATGATGCCAGCGAACTGGATTCCGTCGTCTCGCAAGTGTGCATGAAGCACGCCAAGACAAGCATAACGGATGTGCCCGCGCCCGCGCTCTCCAGGCGGCAAGTGCTGCACCAGATTCTGGGAGCTGGTGTGGTGCTGCCATGGGCAGGAATGCTGCCCAGCGGCACTGCGTTCGCGCAGAGCCCACGTACGCCTGCGGCGCCAGCCGGGCCAAGAATCGGCACGGTCACCAATCTTTCTGTCGAGGATGATCAGTTTCTTGATGACGTCGAGAAGGCCAGCTTTCAGTTCTTCTGGGAGCAGGGCAGCCCGAATACGGGCATGGTCAAGGACCGCTGCAACCTGCGCAATCCCAATCAACTGAGTGCGGCCAGCATCGCGGCCACCGGATTTGGGCTGACGGCGCTTTGCATCGGAGATCAGCGTAAGTTCGTACCCCCCGGCGCAGCGCTGGAGCGCGTCTTCGCGACTCTTCGGTTCCTCTGGAAAAAGTTGCCGAATCATCGTGGCTTCTTTTTCCACTTCGCCAATTCGGAGACCGGGGAACGCATGTACGACTCGGAAGTTTCCTCCGTGGATACGGCGATCCTGCTCTGCGGGCTCATCAGTTGCCGTGAACACTTTCGTCATCCTGCCGTCGCTGAACTGGCGAACCTGATTTTGAATCGCGTAGATTGGAGTTGGCTCGCCGAAGACACGTCGCTGCTCACGCACGGCTGGACTCCGGAGGTGGGATTTCTTCCCTCGCGATGGGATTACTACAGCGAACTGATGATGCTGTACCTGCTGGCCATGGGAGCCGCGCATAATCCACTTCCGGAGAATACCTGGAATGCCTGGAAGCGGCTCATCTTCGAATATGACGGGATGCGATATATCGGATCATTTGCGCCGCTATTCGTACACCAGTACTCGCAGGCGTGGTTCGATTTCCGTAATAAACGAGATAAGTTCGCGGACTATTTTCAGAACTCCATGACCGCGACCGAGGTGCATCGCCGATTCTGCCTGGAGTTGAACAAGCAGTTCCCGGATTACAGCGAAGAACTGTGGGGAATCACTGCTTCGGACTCGCAGCACGGATACGTGGTCTGGGGAGGCCCGCCAGCCATGGGGCCCATCGATGGATCGGTAGTGCCGAGCGCTGCCGGCGGGTCTTTGCCATTCTTGCCGGCAGAGACTCTGCGAGTGTTAAAGACCATGCGGAGCAAGTATCCCTCATCCTGGACGAAGTACGGTTTCGTAAACGCGTTTAACCCGCTGAAGAACTGGTATGACTCCGACGTGATTGGAATTGATACCGGGATCATCCTGCTGATGGCGGAGAATCTGCGAACCGGCTTTGTGTGGGATACGTTCATGAAGAGCGCGGAGGCGAAACGGGGCATGGACAAGGCTGGTTTTCAGAAGGCAAGCTATCTTTTACCCGACCACGGCGAGGGATTCTAAACAAGCCGAGAGACGAAGTTACACGTTGTGGTTCCGCAAGTAACTTCTAGCTGCACGCGGGCTTGTGATGCCGATCACAGTGAGCCTCGTAGAGTTCCGCCTAACATAGATTTGTTAGAGCAATGGCGAAGAAGGTCAGGGCCGGAATCCTTGGGTACGGGCGCATGGGGCGCGGGTTTGCCGCGGCCATGCAGGAAAGCGGGCTGTGGGAAATAGCTGCGGTCTATGACATCTGCGCACCGGTGCGGGAACTGGCGCGGCAGCAAGTGCCTGGCGCTGCCATTTATGACCGGCCGGAGCCGATCTTCTCCGATCCTTCCATCGATGTAGTCGGATTATTCACGCTGGCGGATGCGCGGCCGCAGCAGATCCGCCAGGCGCTCGCGAGCCGCAAACATGTGCTGGCCGAGAAGCCAATTGCCGCCGACGTTGCGACTGAGTGGGATCTGGTGTGCGCCATTGAGGCCAGCGATCGGTTTGTCGCCGTGAACCTGTTCAACCGGAACGCCTGGTACCACAAGGATATCCGGCGCTTCATTTCCGAGGGGGAGATCGGAGATTTGGCGGTGATTCGGGTCTGTCACATGACGCCGGGGCACATGCCGCTCGAGGGGCATGATCCGGAAGGACCGCCGTTTCACGACTGTGGCATGCACTACGTCGACGTGGCACGCTGGTATGCCGGCAGCGAGTATAAGACGTGGCACGCGCAGGGATTGCGCGCCTGGGGATACAAGGATCCGTGGTGGGTGCAGGCGCACGGGACGTTTGAGAACGGAGTCGTGTTCGATATCACGCAGGGATTTATCTACGGCCATCTTGCCAAAGAACAGCCGCATAACTGCTACGTGGACGTGATCGGCACTAAAGGCGTGGCGAGGATGAGGCACGACTTCTCTGAAGCAACGGTGGAACTCTACGGGGTGCACGAGATGCTGCGCAAGACAGCAGCCTTCAACGACAAAAAGCTGGACGTGATGGTGGATGTGTTCGCTCGTTCTGTGCTGGCAGGAAAGAATCTGGGATTCCCGCAGGCGCGCGATAGCGTGATTGCCTCGGAGGTCAGCTGGGCCATGCTCAACGACGCGATTGCAAACATTCCGCCGGTGCGTGGCACGCCGGAAGAGATGCAGCAGATCCTCGAGCACCGAAGACGCCTGGTGAATGGGTTTGGGCTGCCGGTCAGAATGCAAGAACTCTCCGATCTGCCGCTCGCTCCTGTCTAGATTTCCTCTCCACATTCGATTCCGCTCTCGCAGTGCATTTCGCGCTATTCTTCAGGGCGCCGTACTGGATCTTTTGGACACCTATGATTCATTGTTAAACTCATAGAGGTGCTCGCTATGCGGAGACGTCCCTGGTCTGTGATGGTGGTAAGTGCGCTGCTGATCGTTGCGGGCGCGGCGGGGATGATCTTTCACCTTGCGGATTTCAAGAGCGTGCACCCAGTTTCGTATGACCTCGTCCTAGTCAGCTTCGTGCGGTTGATGGCGGTGGTCATTGGGATTTTCATGCTCACTGGCCGCAATTGGGCGCGCTGGCTTGCCATGGCGTGGATTACTTTTCATGTCATCGTAAGCCTCTTTCATCCGGTGGGCGAACTGGCCGTTCATCTTGTATTGTTTGGCGTCTTCGCTGGTGCCCTGTTTCACCGCGCCGCGGCCCGATATTTCTCAGCGGCGAAAGAGCCTGCGTCCTGAGACCGCCCGCAGTAGACTGGTTGAAACATGGCCGCATCCTGGAGATCAGTTTCGGTAGGGGCAGCGGTGCTGTGTCTGGCGCTAGGCAATGCTATAGGCCAGAACGCCAGCCCGCAGGGGCAGTCCGGTTCGGTGGCGCCGTCCATCACCAGGCCTGCACCTGCGCGCAAAGCGATCAGCTTCGATCAGTTTATCGATGAGGCAATTTCTCAGGAGCGGAGCCTGATTGCGCTGATGCGCAATTTCCGGCCCATTACTGAGACCTACGTTCAGGAGCAGAAGAGGGATCCGGAAGCCGGTATGGTTCCAAACGGTGACCAGTACTTCCTGAGCCGCCTCGATCTCAGCAAAGGGGAGAATGCGCTTTCTTTTGCCCAGCAGGAACGGGCGAAACGGGGATTCTTCCAGTTGTGGCATAAACCTGTTGCACAGCGCTTTTCGGCCGGCGGATTTGTGCAAGCTCTGTTTCCCGATCTGGAGCACTTCGATCGATCCAACTACACGTTTGAGTATGTGCGTTTCGAGAATCTGGGAGAGGTTCGTTGCGTGGTGGTGGACGTGAAGCCGCGGGACAAGGCAGAGAGTCGCGGGTTCATGGGGCGGATGTGGTTCGAAGATGAGAATGCCAGCATTGTGCGCTTTACCGGAGCCTACACGGCGGAGCCGTTCGATAAGAGGGCCTTTCACTTCGACAGCTGGCGCGTGAACACATTGGACGTGCGCTGGATGCCGGCGTATGTGTACACCGAGGAGTGGAACCCGGAACCGACGGTCCACGAGCTATGGTTCAAGGCTCAAACCCGCGTGTGGGGATATGACCTGGCGAATGCGGGCGATCATCGGGAATTTGCCAAGCCTCTGACTGACGCGCCCGGGCTGGTTGATCCCAAGAGTCATGAAGCGTCGCAGAGCCTGAATCCGGCTTACACGGTGGGGAAGAATACTTATACGCCGGACGACGAATTGGTGGAGCGGCTGCAAGTAGCTGGCTTGATGGCTCCCAACGGCGACGTCGATAAGGTACTGGAAACCGTTGTTAATAACATTCTGCTCACTAACGAGATCGAGATTCCGGCGGTTCGCTGCCGGGTTCTGCTGACCACACCGCTGGAGTCGTTTGTCGTAGGCCGAACCATCATCGTAAGCCGTGGATTATTGGACGTGTTACCGGATGAGGCCACGCTGGGGGCGGTGCTGGCTCATGAACTGGCACATATTGTGTTGCATCAATCCGATCGTGGCGAGTATTTGTCTGAACTGGCGCTTCCGTTCTCCGATCTGGAGATCTTTTCGCATCTGGATTTTCATTTTGAGCCGGGGCAGGAACTCGAGGCAGATAGGAAGGGCCTGGAGTTATTTGCGAAATCTCCTTACAAAGACCAGATGGCTAAGGCCGGATTGTTCCTCGCAGTTTTGGAGGCGCGCTCGGCACAGTTGCCTAATTTGTTGCACGGCCGGTTCAGCAACGATTTCGGCAGCAGCCATCTGACCGGCATGCAGGGCTTGTCGAGGTCCGGACAGCTGCAGACGAATCGACTGGATCAGGTTGGGGCGCTGCCGCTGGGATCGCGCATCGGGGTGAATCCATGGTCGGATCAGATCGAATTGCTTAAGAGCAAACCGGTACAACTGGAATCCTCAGCCGAGAAAATGCCCTTCGAGGTGACTCCGTTTTTCTTCCATCTGAAGCGTCTGGAGGATGAGCACAAGATGCAGAGCGATATACGCTGAACGAAAAGGCGGCTCTTGCGCTTGTGCCCGAGACTCCGATTGTCAACTCACCGCTCTGATCTCAAACGCGCAGGGGCTGGCCTGATAGATGGCCCGGTTGGCGATTCACCGCTCGCGCCTTTCGACGGAATCAGGTCATGCCTGAAAGCGGCGAGGGCGAGCGCCGTTACTGTCATAGTCCAGACAAGGAAAAACAAGGAGCTGGCGTCAAATAGAAAAGATTCGCGCATCAGGACACTCCTGCGGCGCGAGGCCAAGCCTCGCGCCGATCGATTGTGCTCTCCCGGATGGCCGAGAGCTACCAGCAATTTATTGCTCGGGCGGAGTTGCCGGCTCCTGGTTCATGTGTTGCTGCATGCGGGCTTCGTGCTTGGCCTCGATCTGCTTCAACTGGGATTGCTGATCGGGAGTAAGCAGCTGGTACATCTGGTTGTGAATGCGGGTCTCAGCGATCGTCATCTGGGCCTGGATCTGCGCCTTCTGGTTGGCCAGGGCCTGGACCTTGTCTTGATCGAATGAGCCTTCGACATACTGGCGAAGCTGCTGATCGATCAGACGTTGCTGCTGGAACAGCGGCTTCATCGTGGGACGTTCTTTCTGCCAGATGGCTTTCATCTGCGATTTCTGATCGTCGGTCAGATTGAGCTGCTTGGCGAGAAAGCCCATATGTCCGCCCATACCCATTCCCATAGCCATGTGGTGACCGTGCATCGGCGGAGTTGGGGGCGTATCAGCAGTCTGTGAATGGCCTGCGACGGTTCCCATCAGGACGGCGAAGGCGGCGATCAGCAAGCGATAGCGAAACGATTTCATGGTGACTCCTATTGTGTCCGGTTGCCCGGTGCGTTGCGTACACTGATAGAAACACGAGTTCCCCGGAAAAGGTGGTAAAAAGTCGGTCAGCCGGAGTAAAGATTTGTAACCTTAACTGGCTCGCAAAGCGCTTTAAAGGCATGTTTGACAATTCTTTACTACGACCTGACCGGAGATGATGCAGAATTATGAAAGGGATGGAACGAATCCTGGTTATCGACGACGACGTGGAACTCTGCCAACTGGTCGGCGAGTATCTGCGCGCGGAAGGGTTCACGACCGAGTGCGTCCATGATGGCGAAAGCGGCCTGAAGAAGGCCACCATGGGCGACTACGTGTTGGTTGTGCTCGATGTTATGTTGCCCGGGATTAATGGATTCGAAGTGCTGCGCAGAATTCGCGCGAGTTCACGGTTACCGGTGCTGTTGCTCACCGCGCGAGGGGAAGATGTAGATCGCATCGTGGGATTGGAGATCGGCGCGGACGATTATCTTCCGAAGCCCTTCAATCCAAGAGAGCTGGTGGCGCGCATTCGCGCTGTGCTGCGGCGCACGCATGGGGAAGGGAGCGGGTCGCCGGCTGCTCCGGATGTTGTCACCGTCGGCGATGTTGAGTTGGATCCGGCAACCCGGACCGTTCGCTTAGAAGGCAAGGCCGTGGATCTCACTTCGGTTGAGTTTAACCTTCTCGAAGTCTTGTTACGCGAAGCTGGGCGTGTGGTGCCGCGCGAACGGCTGGTCAATGCTGTGCTGAGCCGCAAATTTTCGCCCTTCGATCGAAGTATCGATATGCACGTCAGCAAAGTCCGCAAGAAGCTGGGTGACACGGAGAATGACGAGCACATTAAGACCGTGCGCGGTGTCGGGTATATTTTTGCTCGTCCGAGAGAGAAGACCAGGGTTCCATAAATCGCATGAAGAGCGTGTTTCTACGAATTTTCTTGTCGTTCTGGGTGGCGCAGGCGCTGTTTTTTGTCCTGGCCATTCTGGTGACGCTCGCCTTCCGTCCGCGCAGTTCCACCTGGGAAGCGCTGCGCACTACTGTGCTGAATGATGCTGTCAGTGCGTACGAAGAGGGCGGCGACCCGAAGGTCCGGGATTATCTGGAGAGTATCGAACATTCTCAGCACGTACGCGCTTATCTCTTCGACGAGCAGGGCAATGAGGTCTCGCACCGCGGTGCGCCGGACTGGGCGATGAGAGTAGCGGCGGGCGGGCCCAGGGGACCTCATGATGGCTTCCTTTTTCCCGCGCCCCAGGTTCTGCGCGATTCACGAGCTTCGTCTGACGGGAAACATCGCTACACCATTGTTCTAGGATTGCCACCCGGACCGCGGGTCTTCATTGGTCCTCGAGGATTACCCTTTACCGGGCTGATCATCGGAGTGCTGAGTTCGGGGCTCGTATGCTATCTGCTGTCCTGGTATCTGACGAAGCCCATTGTGCAGCTGCGAACTGCGGCGCGGCAGATCGCGGCGGGCGATCTGACGGCACGCGCGGGGGCACCGGCCATCTCGCGGCGGGATGAAGTTGCCGGCCTGATGCGCGACTTCGATGCCATGGCTGAGCGGCTGGAAACGCTGCTGAAAGCACAATCACGCCTGTTGAATGACATTTCGCACGAATTGCGATCGCCGCTGGCGCGCTTGAACGTGGCGCTCGGGCTGGCGCGGCAGCGTGCCGGCGTAGAGAGCACCGATATGCTCGATCGCATCGAACTGGAAGCGGCGCGGCTCAATGAGTTGATCGGGCGCATTCTAACTCTGGCGCGCCTGGAGGATGGCGAACAACTGGTTCCACAGACGCCGGTGCCGCTCGACGAAATCGTGGAGAGTGTTAGCGAAGACGCTGAGTTTGAAGCTCAGGAACGCCACTGCCACGTACACACGTCGATTGCCGAAGGAAATTGGGAGGTCCGGGGAAATGCGTCTTTGCTGCACAGCGCCGTAGAAAACGTAGTGCGCAACGCAATCCGGTACACGCAGGAAGGATCGGCGGTCGAGATTGAACTTAATAGCGAAAGCCGGGGCGCTCGCGAGGCTGTGCTGCGGGTGAGCGACTCCGGGCCAGGTGTGCCGGCTGACTCTTTGGACAAATTATTCCAGCCGTTCTACCGGCTGGATGATGCTCGAGGACGGCAGACCGGCGGAGTCGGCTTGGGATTGGCCATCACCGAGAGAGCCGTGCGCTTCCATGGTGGCAAAGTTTCGGCTTTCAATCGGCCGCAAGGGGGATTAGTGATCGAGATTCGATTGCCGATGATTGCTAGCGAGCAAATCACCCCCAGGACAACTTCTGCTGTGTCCAATTCTGCGGTCAGAGATCAAGGCCCGGTGGCCAAAGCTCAATAGAGTCCCTTCAGCTGGCTTTTAGATCTCCTTTTTCACAGAGGCCGGATCTGGTCAGGTCATGGGCAGGGACTAGGGATTCGGGCCTAGGGACTGGCGACTCGGGACTCTGGACTAGGTCAGCTCTTCCTCTCCCGTATACTGATATCGGTCCTGAAGCGGGCAACTCCCGGAAGGTCCTGAGGTTCCAATCAATCTTTGTGGGAGATTGCTCTTCCCGCGCATTCCTGATACACCAATGGGTTGAGATTTCCCGCGATTACCACACCGCAACGACCCGGGCCAACGGGGGCGCCGGGCTCTGCGTGTTCACGCAAGCTTCACACAACAATGGAGATGAACGAAAGAATGTCGAAACGATGGTGGCTGCTCGGGGTGGGGGTGCTGGTTTCGATCGGACTGCTGTTAGCGTGCGGGAGCAACTACAACCGCTCGCAGGACGGTTTGCTGCTGGTGGGCAGTAAGGGCTCGGGGTTGATCGAGACATTCAGCTTCACGTTGAGCAACGGACACGTGTCCGCCATCGCCAACTCACCGGCAGATACCGCAAATAAAACCTGCGCGCTGAAGGGAGTGCCAGCGTCGATGGTTATGGATCCTGCCGGCGCGTATGCATACGTGGTCATGAGCGCGTTCGAATGCGGCGGGAAAGGTTTCTCAATAACGGCGTTCAAAGTGAATTCTGACGGATCGACGACTCCGGGGACCACGGTGAGCGATCCCAATCCTGTCGCGCTCTCCATGGATGCGGCGGGAAAATATCTGTTCGTTGCGGAGGGAACTCAGGGACTAGTCAATGTTTACAAGATCGGAAGCGGAGGTGCCTTGACGGGCGTTCCGGGAACATTCAACTTTGTGAATGGAGCAGGCTTCCAGCCGCCGAATATCGCAGCCGTTGCCGCGACGCCGACCGTGTTTCCCGGAATCGGAGTGAATGGAACGCAGAATTCAGTTTGTTCGGTACCGCAGAACAGCCCGCCCAGCGCGCAATTCCTGTATGCGGTCGATTCGGCCAATTATGTCGTGTATGAGTTTGCGGTGGATACCTCAACGGGAGCACTGGGAAATCCGCCGGGCACAACTGTGGTGCCATTTTTCGCCACGGATCAGGTACCGGCGGGAGTTGCGGTAGATCCCTGCGACCGTTTTGTGTACGTGAGCGACAGTCAAACCAACAAAGTGAACGCGTACACGATTTGTACCAAGGTCATTGTGCCAACCCCGTGTCCGAAAGCGGATGGAAGTCTGGTCGTCGTGGATGGTTCGCCGTTCTCGCTTACTGGCAACGCGAATGGCGCGGGTCCGATCGCGGTGGATCCATATGGCAATAACGTTTACGTGGTAGGAACGCTTTCCAACACGGTCTCGCCACTTAAGATCAGTCCCACATCAGGAGCTCTCACGGCGATGAATCCCGCCGTGGTGGCGACTGGGCTGGAGCCGAAATCGATTGTCATTCGTGGCGATGACAACTGGATGTTTATCTCCAACTACAGTGGGCCCAGCGTATCGCAATATTCAATTGTTCCCGCTACCGGTGCATTGACTGTGGCCGCTCCGATCGCGACGGATAACTATCCCTGGGGACTTGCGGTTAAATAGTTCACCGGCCGCATTTAGGTGGGGACTTTCAGAATCAAGTACCCGCCTACCAGCACAAAAATCAGATCGGGAGACCATGCAGCCATGGCGGGTGGAAGCTGGCTTAGGTTGCCCATGGCCTCGAACAAGCGGGAAACCACTGTGTAAAAGACCGCGGTACCGACCGCGACTGCTACGCCGGTGACCGCTCCTTTTTTCCCGGTGGAGAGCGCAAAGGGAATCGCCAGTACCGCCATGATCCAGGTGATCAGCGGATACGACAGTTTCTTATTCAGCTCCATCCTCAGGCGGACAACGTCAAAGCCGCTTTGCTGCAGGTCGCGAATGTACTTGTGCAGTTCCTCGTAATTCATCTCGCTGTACTGCTTTACTTCCTTCTTGAAATAGCTCGGGGTCTCCGGAAGTTGGGGAAACGTGGCGACCTCGAACTCTCGGTAGTCCCCCATGGCAGAACCGTTCAACGTACGTTCCCAGCCGCGCTCATATTCCCAGCGGTCAAGGTTGTCGGCCCAGCGGGCGCGGTCGGCGTGAATGCGGCGACTCACCGTGAAGTTCTTCTTATCCAACTGGAACACGCTGATATTGGCGAACTGATCGCGGTCGGGATCGAAGAATTGGTAGTAGTAGATGTCGTTGTTCTGGCCGAAAATCCACTTGCGGTCCGGGCGGAGGTAGGTTTGTGCCGGCTTGCCTTTGATCTGGTTGTGGAGCGCTTCCTGCCGCTTGTTGGTGTGAGGAAGATAGAACTGGTCGGCAAAGAAGAGCCCAGCCGCAATCACGGCAGCGGCGAAAACGACCGGGGTGACGATGCGATAAATGCTCGTCCCGGTCGCTTTGATCGCAGTGATTTCGTTGGAGCGTTGCATCAGGCCGAAGGTCACCAGGACTGCCAGTAGCATTACCAGTGGGGCGACGTTGTACAGCAGGTATGGAGTGACATTGAGCAAGTACTCGGCCACGAGTATCGCCGGAACCCTGTTGCGGAGGATATCGCCGAGGAGTTCAAACAGAGTGAAGACCAGGACCAGGACGAGAAAGGTCGAGAGGATCATTATCAGATAGACGAAGAAATCTCGCAGGACATAGTCGTCGATCAGCGTGGGAAAGCTGGCGCTGAATACCCGCCGACGGGTGGACGCACGTTCAAAGGCGTTCTCGGAACGTCGCACCAATCCAGTCTGCAGCAACGAGGGATGCTGCTTGCCAGAGCTCCGCCACGACCCCAGCTCGAAGGGACGCTTTTCGGCGCGGAAGAGCAAGAAGAGGCCCAGGGCGAGGAATACGAAATCGGCAAGCCACGCTCCGAACCAGGGCGCGACCCGCCCCTGGCGCGCCAGCGAGACCCCGACGAGCGTGACCACGTAATACGCAAAGACCAGCAGGATGGTGAGCACGAAGCCGCCCGATTTGCCGCTCTTCTTCGAAGAGAGACCGAGTGGTATTCCCACCAGAGCCAACACGAGGCAAGCAGTAGGGAGCGCGAAGCGGCGATGAAATTCAATCAGGTACCAGCGCGCGGCCACAGGGCTAGAGTGGCTCGCCTTCTCCAGCAGACCCCATGTGCTGATCACGCCGACTGGCAGAGATTCCTCCGGCCGGTTCTCGGTGGAAGGCAGCTCGATAGGAATGTCAGTTTGCTGGAAGGTGGATATCTGGTAGTGGTCGGGGTTGCGCGGATCAGTCTCGTGCTCCGAACCGTCTACCAGATGAAGATGGAGGCGGTCGGGCGCTTCGCTGACGACGATACCTTCTTTCGCCAAAGTGATCTTTGGGTTAGTGGCGTCGGTGAGGTCGGCCATGAATACATCTTTCCAGACGGCTGCTCCCTGCGCGTTTTTCACGTCCTGAACATACAGAACGTATTTGGGGAAACCTTCGTAGAAGACGCGGGGCTGAATCTCAAACGACACTTGGGAGCCCTTGAGCTTGTCTTCAAGCCGGGCGAGAGCGGCTTGCGAGCGGGGAGCGATGTAGACACCATTCGCGAGGGCAAGCAGCCACCCCAGCAACACGAACGCGGAGAGCGAACGCAGGAAGCTCCAAATGCCCATGCCGCAAGCGCGCATCGCTGTGACTTCGCTGTCGGCGGCCAGACGGCTAAGCCCGATCAGGATGCCGACGAGAACGCTCATCGGCAGCGTATAGGTCAGGGCCAGAGGCACCGTGAACGACAATAATTCGGCGACGCTGGGCAACGGCGCGCTGGCGCGGACCACGAGTTCCAGAATGTGACCCAGGTCGCGCGTAAACAGGACGAAACGTGAAGATGATCGCGCCGATCAGGGCGTGAGCGGTCACTTCGCGAAGGATGTAGCGGGTCAGGATCCGCATGGCACTCGCCCTTAAGGCGAGGATAGCATGCACGAGCGCGGGCAGGCGCGCCGCTGAACATTGGTAGGCATCGTGCTAGCTGGCTTTGAAGAACAGGGCGGCCAGCGGGGGTAACGTCAGCCTCAATGAGAACGGGCGGCCATGCGTGGGAATTTCTTCGGCCTGAACTCCGCCTAGATTGCCCATGCCGCTGCCGGCGTATTCCCGGGCATCGCTGTTGAGCATCTCGCGCCAGTATCCGCCGTGCGGAGCGCCTACACGGTATCCGACGCGCGGGACTGGAGTGAAGTTGCAGACCACAAGAATGGTGTCCTGCGGCGTCTCACTTTTTCGCAGCAGCGAGATGGTGCTGGTCGCATTGTCATTGGCGTCCACCCATTCGAAGCCCGCGGGGTTGTTGTCCAACACGTGCATGGCAGGCTCACTGCGGTAAAAACGATTCAGTTGCTCGATCCAGGCCTGCACTCCCCGGTGGACCTGGTATTGCAAGACATGCCATTCCAGGCTGGTGTCATGCGCCCATTCGCGAACCTGTCCGAATTCTGCACCCATGAACAGGAGTTTCTTGCCGGCTTGGGCATACATATAGCCGAACAGCAGGCGCAGGTTGGCGAACTTCTGCCACTCGTCGCCGGGCATTTTGCCGATCAGCGAGCCTTTCCCGTGAACGACTTCGTCGTGCGACAGCGGCAGCACGAAATTTTCCTGGAAAGAGTACAGCATGCGGAAGGTGAGGTCGTTGTGGTGGTACTTGCGATGAATGGGATCGTTCTGGAAGTAGCGCAGCGTGTCGTGCATCCAGCCCATGTCCCACTTCATGCCGAAGCCCAGACCGCCGAGATAAACGGGCTTGGACACCATCGGCCAGGACGTTGATTCTTCGGCAGTGGTTTGAATGTCTGGATGCTCTTTAAAGGCTTCCTGGTTGAATCGGCGTAGGAAGTCGATGGCGTCGAGATTTTCGCGTCCGCCAAACTTGTTGGGAATCCACTCGCCTTCTTTGCGGGAATAATCCAGATACAACATGGAGGCGACTGCATCTACGCGCAGGCCATCGATGTGGTACTTGTCGAACCAGAACATGGCACTGGAAAGCAGAAAGCTGCGGACCTCGGGTCGGCCATAGTTGAAGATGTGGGTCTTCCAGTCAGGATGGAATCCCTGGCGTGAGTCGGCGTGTTCGTAGAGATGGGTGCCATCGAAATAGGCAAGCCCGTGAGCGTCCGAGGGGAAGTGCGACGGGACCCAGTCAAGAATGACCGCGATTCCGTGCTGGTGGAGATAGTCCACCAGGTACATGAAATCCTGCGGCGTGCCGTAACGCGAAGTTGGCGCGAAGTAGCCCGTCGTCTGGTATCCCCAGGAGCCATAGAACGGATGTTCCATGATGGGCAGGAATTCGACGTGCGTAAAGCCCAGCTGTCCTACGTATTCGGCCAGGCGAGGGGCGGTTTCGCGATAGGTGAGCGGGCGATTGTGCTCTTCGGGAACGCGCATCCACGATCCCAGATGAACTTCGTAAATAGACTGAGCAGCGCGCAGAGAGTTTCGCTCGCAGCGCTTCTGCATCCAGTCGCCGTCGTGCCATTCGTAGTTGAGGTCCCAAATGACGGATGCGGTACGCGGCGGTTTTTCATTCCAGAGCGCGAGGGGATCGGCCTTATCCACGCGATAGCCGTGGCGATTCGAGTCGATGTGGAATTTGTAAAGCGCGCCGTGCTGTGCGCCGGGCACAAATCCCTCCCACACGCCCGAGGATGCCCGCGGCTCCAAACGATTGGTTTTCGTATCCCAGCCATTAAAGCCACCCACAACGGATACGTTGCGCGCATTGGGGGCCCAGACGCTGAACACGGCTCCCGCCTGGCCATTGCTGGACGCCAGATGTGCGCCCATTCTGTCGTAGATACGGTAGTGGCTGCCTTCGTTGAAGAGATAGAGGTCCTGATCAGTGAGAATCCGCGGCTGGGCGATACTTGTTTCAGGGCTCATGGCTGGCATCGATTAGTGATGCGGATTAGTTTACAGAAGCGGACTGCGGGTTGGTACGGATATGTGGGAAATGCGTCCGTTGCGCTTGCGTGGGCACAATGGGCGCTCAAATTCGTCGTGCTAGACTGACTGGTTCCAGACATGCCCAGCCTGCGAGTCATACTTCTTTGGCATCAGCACCAGCCGTTTTACAAAGACCTCGTAACCGGCGAATACCGGCTTCCGTGGGTGCGTTTGCATGCGCTCAAAGATTATTACGGCATGGTGAAATTGCTGGACGAGTTCCCGCACGTTCACCAGAATTTCAATCTGGTTCCCTCCCTGGTGGCGCAGATACAGGACTACGTTGCGGGTACCGCGCAAGATCCGTTTCTGGAAGTGGCTTCCAAACCGGCCAAGGACTTGACGGAGAGCGAGCGGCGGTTCGCATTGCAGTATTTGTTTCAGGCGAATCCGCAGAATCTGATCGGACGCTATCCGCGGTACAGAGAATTGTGGGAGCGGTTTCGCGAGCACGGCAATCATCCCGATCGCGCGGAACGGTACTTTCAGCCGCAGGATTTTACCGATTTGCAGGTGCTTTCGCAGCTCGCGTGGTTCGACGAATTCTTTCTCGAAGAAAAAGATGTTGCGGCACTGGTTGCAAAGGGGCATCACTACTCGCTGGACGATCAGAAATTCGTAATTGCGCGGGAAAGAGAACTGCTGGCGCGCGTTCTGCCGGCGCACGCCGCGGCCGCGGAGAAGGGTTCGATCGAGATTTCCGCGACTCCGTTCTACCATCCGATTCTGCCGCTGCTTTGCGATACCAGCGCAGGTGCGGTTTCCACCCCTGGCCTGCCGCTGCCACAGAACCGTTTTCGACATCCGGAAGACGCGCGTGAGCAACTGCGGCGTGGTCTCGATCTGCACCAGGAAGTGTTTGGCGTGCGTCCCAAGGGCGTGTGGCCTTCGGAGGGCAGCGTTTCTGAAGAAGCACTGGCAATCGCACACAGCCTGGGTGTGCAGTGGATGGCGACCGATGAAGGCGTGCTGGGACGAAGCACTGGTCTATTTTTCGCGCGCGACGGAAACGGGCGCCTGCCGGGGCATTTGGCGGAGAAGCTTTATAACATCTACCGCTACGAAAATGGCTCGACCGCGATGCACCTGGTCTTCCGGGACCACACTCTTTCCGATCTGATCGGGTTTGTGTATTCGGGAATGCCTCCCGCGGACGCGGCGCAGCACCTGATCAACAACATCAAGGACGCGGCCAAGCCTGTCCTGGACAAAGGCCGTGACGCTGTAGTCTCCATCATTCTGGATGGCGAGAACGCGTGGGAATACTATCCGAAATCCGGGCGCGAATTTCTGCGGCGCTTTTACGATGGGCTGCAGCGCGAGCCCGGGCTGGAAGCGGTGACCATCTCGGAGGCCATCTCGCGCCATAAAGATTTTGGTCACCTCAAGTCATTAGTGCCTGGGTCCTGGATCAATGCGAACTTCAACGTGTGGATTGGCGCTCCCGAGGACAACCGCGCCTGGGACTACCTGCATCATGCCCGCGATTTTTATGCGCGCACTGCTGCCCGGGCCTCCGAAGAGCAGCGGCAACTCGCCTTTGACGAGATCCTCATTGCGGAAGGCAGCGATTGGAACTGGTGGTACGGGCCGGAGCATCATTCGGCGAACGACCGCGATTTTGATGAGCTTTACCGCAAGCACTTGTCGAACGTTTACCAGGCGCTGGGAGCGACGGCTCCCGATTACCTGGCTCAGCCCATCACGGGCGTGGAGGTGCGACCTTCGTTTGTGCCGCAGACGGGATACATCCATCCACGAGTCGCGGGGGACAAGGTGCGGTACTTCGAATGGATGGGGGCGGCGATTTACACGGCCGATCACCGCGCCGGAGCCATGCACGGAAAGCAGTTTCTGCTGGATTCGGTGTACGCGGGAATTGACGCGACCTATCTCTATGGACGTTTGGATTTTTCGGGCAAGGCTCCCGCTGAAGATTTCGAAATTGTGGTGAACGTGGAATCGTGGGCGTCCGGGGAACCGCGTCCCCGGCGCACCCTGCGAGTCAGTGCCGCGGCGCAGCAGGGCAGGCTCAAGGAGTGGAAGATCGAGAACGGGTCGGAGGAGCGGGAATTAGCCTCCAGTGCGCAGCCGGATGAGCATGTCAAAGTGGCTTTGCTGCGGAACTTTGAATTCAAGGTTCCGTTGATCTGGCTTCTCGCCACTCCCAATACGGCTCCCAGTGCAGAGCGAGAAGCCGGTGCCGTAGCTGCGACCAGCAAACTGCGATTGCGCTTCAGCCTATGGCAGAACCGGCTGCCTGTGGACTCACTGCCGTTGGAGGGATGGATCGAACTGCAGGTAGTCAGCGAGGGGGAGTTGCTGTTCGGGGCTTGAAGGTGTCTATACTTTTCCAATCCCCTGTGTTCCTCTGTGTTCTCTGTGGTGAAGAAATTTAACCACAGACGACACAGAGGGACATAGGGGAAACAAAAAAGCCGGATGCTTTCGCATCCGGCTTTTGAACACAAACGCAAGAATCTTATTTGCTGCCGCCCGACGGGGCCGCCGTTGCTGCGGCGGCGTTGAACGTCAGCGCCCGATTCAGTTCCAGGGTCAATTCGGTTCCAGCGGGAAGGGTCGTAGAATGATGTTTCGCGAGCCAGTGTCCTGTGGTCGCTCCAGCGCCGATGAGCCCGCCAACCAGAACGCCGGCAGGACCGCCGGCCAAGCCACCGATCACCATTCCACCTGCGGCTCCGCCGCCTTGCTCGATCGTGTCGCGGCGGTCATGGGCTGAGCCCTTGAACTGTCCCTCGGAACTCACATCGCTCCCTTTGATGTTGGTATCGGTGAGCGTCGCGTCGAGGTAGTAGCGTCCTCCGTTGGGCATGATTACTGCTTCCGGCATGATTCCGATGGTGGGCTTGCCGGAGATGCGGCGCGGCTCGCTGACCTTCGTCACCCGGCCTTCGACACTGGCGCCCACAGGGATCAAGGTCTGTCCGTTCACGACCACCGGTTGCGTGATGCTGGCGCGAAAGGGATCGCCGGCCTTATTGCTAAATGTCGCGAGCGTGGTATCCAGTCGAACGATTAACGCGGTGCCGGCCGGAACTGGAGCATTTGTCTGCGCGGCAAGCATGGTCGCCAGCAGCGTGCAGGGCAACAACATCCACTTCTTCATGGGACCTCCAAAAACTCGAGACTTGCATTTGACTGTAGTCCAGTCGGGAACCGCGGACAAGCGGCGCGCAGTACATGGGGAACCACCGGAGGTAAGAGGAGAAAGGATTGGCCGAATGGACAACCCAAATTTGGAATTAGTGCACAAAAAGTCGGTTGGCGTCCGGGACCGCTGCAATCTCCATCCGATATAATCGTGGGTTTCCCCTAACTTCATGGGGCAGGCTGGTTAGCCCGGGTTTGCCCGCGACGAAGAATTCCTAATCAGAAAGCGAAATCACTCATGTCAAATATTGCAGGCATTCATGCACGAGAGGTTCTGGATTCACGCGGCAATCCTACTGTGGAAGCGGAAGTATTCCTGGCGGACGGGTCTATGGGGCGAGCCATCGTTCCGAGCGGAGCATCCACCGGCGAGCACGAAGCAGTTGAGTTGCGCGATGAGGATACGAACCGTTTCCTGGGCAAGGGAGTGCAGAAAGCGGTTGAGAACGTGAACGGCGAGATCGCCGAAGCGCTGGCCAACTGGGATGGCTTTGACCAGCGCGGCCTGGATGCGCGCATGATCGAGGTGGATGGCACTCCCAACAAAGGGCGTCTCGGAGCCAACGCCATTCTGGCCGTGTCGATGGCGGCCGCGCGCGCTTCGGCGCTGAGTCTGGATGTTCCGCTCTATCGCTATCTCGGGGGCGCGGGCGCGAACACGTTGCCTACTCCAATGATGAATATCCTCAACGGCGGGGCGCATGCCGACAACAACGTTGATTTTCAGGAATTCATGGTGATGCCGGTGGGCGCACCATCGTTTTCCGACGCGCTGCGCTGGGGCGTGGAAGTCTTCCATACCTTGAAAGGCGTGCTCAAAAAGCGGGGCTACAACACCGCAGTAGGCGATGAAGGGGGATTCGCTCCCTCCGTGAAGTCGAATGTGGAGGCGATTGAAGTCGTGCTTGAAGCAATCTCCAAGGCCGGATACAAGCCGGGCGAGGAGATTGCGATTGCGCTCGATCCTGCTTCCAGCGAGTTTTTCCAGGACGGGAAATATGTCTTCAAAAAATCCGACAAGTCGGCCAAGAGTTCCGATGAGATGGTGCGATTCTGGGCGAAATGGGCGAATGATTACCCGATTGTTTCGCTGGAGGACGGGCTGGCCGAGAACGATTGGGAAGGCTGGGCGAACCTGACGAAAGAGATTGGCGGGAAGATTCAGCTGGTGGGCGATGATTTATTCGTCACCAACGTGCAGTTCCTGCAAGAGGGAATCGACAAGCAGGTCGCGAACTCGATTCTGATCAAGGTCAACCAGATTGGCACTGTCAGCGAAACGCTGGATGCCATTGATCTAGCGCGCCGGAACGGCTACACCTCGGTGATCTCGCATCGCTCGGGTGAGACAGAGGATACGTTCATCGCCGATCTGGCCGTTGCGACCGGCGCCGGGCAGATCAAAACGGGCTCCGCTTCGCGCACAGACCGCATCGCCAAGTACAACCAATTGCTGCGCATTGAGGAAGAGTTGGGCAGGACGGCGCGGTTTTTGGGACTGAAAGCACTGAGCTACCACGGATAAACAGAACTGGCCAAAGCCATAGCGGTGATCCGGCCGGATTTCGCGGCCGCTGTTAATCTCATGAATTTTATTCGAGGAGAAAAATGATTAGCGATCTATTACTGCTTGAGTTCGAAGAGGAAGTGAAAAAGACGCGGGCGATGCTCGAACGCGTTCCCATGAAGGAAGACTTCAAGCCGCACACCAAATCGATGCCGCTGGGGAAACTGGCGCCGCACGTCGCCGAATTAGCTAATTTCGGGCTGACGATCCTAACTACCCCCGAGTTGGACTTCAGCCTTGCTCCGCGAACCAGGCCGGCATTCGAATCGCCGCAGCAACTGGCCAAGGCGTTTGACGAAGGCGCCGCAAAAGTACGCCAGGCGCTGAAGAATACTCCCGACGACGCCTGGACTCAGCCTTGGAAGTTGAGCTTTCAGGGGAAGCCGATCTTCAGCGGGTCGCGCTTTCTGGCATACCGGCAGATGTTCCTGAATCATTTAGTGCATCACCGGGCGCAGCTCGGGGTCTACCTGCGGCTCAACGATACGCCGCTCCCGGCGACTTACGGACCGTCGGCGGATGACACCATGGGATTCTAGCTCTCGGCATTTGCCCGACCGGCTTATTCAGTCTTCGTGCGGCCCAGACGATTTTCATTGATCAGCAGGAGTGAGCGCGAACTCGTACCAAGCTAAGAGCTAAAAGCTAGGAGCTAAGAGCTGCTTATGTCTCGTCCTAAACCTCTCATTCTGATCATTCTTGATGGCTGGGGATATCGCGCCGAAACTAAAGCCAACGCCATCGCGCTGGCGCGTAAACCTACCTACGACCGCCTGCTTCGCGAATACCCCAACACCCTGATTCATACCAGCGGACCTTTTGTTGGACTGCCCGAGGGGCAGATGGGAAATAGCGAAGTCGGGCACCTCAACATCGGTGCTGGACGCATTGTGCATATGGACATCACGCGCATCGATTTGATGATCCAGAATGGCGAGTTCTTCTCGCATCCGGTGCTGCTTGAGGCGATGAAACACGCGCGATCCGGAGAGCGCAGGCTTCACCTGTTTGGGCTGGTTTCGGATGGAGGAGTGCATTCCCAACAGGCGCACCTCTACGCCCTGCTGAAAATGGCGAAGCAGAACGGGTTGGAGCGCGTTTTCGTCCACGCTTTTATGGACGGGCGTGACACGCTGCCCACCAACGGCGCTGGTTATCTCCAACAACTGCAGCAGAAGATGCGTGAGTATAGCTGCGGGAAGATTGCCACCGTAAATGGCCGTTATTATGCGATGGATCGCGATCGCAGATGGGAACGAATCGCGAAGGCTTATAACGCGATGGTGTTCGCGGATGGTGAAGGCGGCAAGCAGGCCGATCCCGTTCAGGGGATGAAAGAGTCCTACAACAAGGGCGTGACGGATGAATTCGTAATGCCATTCGTTTGCACCGACACGCATGGGCAAGAGCTGGCGACGATACGGGACGAGGACTCATGCATCTGCTTCAACTTCCGCGCCGATCGCGTACGGCAGATTACTCGTGCGTTGGCTCGCAACAGCGGACTGAATGCAAAGGGCGGAAGCGATCTTCCGGGAGCAGCCGATCTGGACGCCGCTCTTCCGCGCGATCGTGTTCCCAACAATCTCCATTACGTTTGCATGACGCAGTACGACAAGAATTTCAGCTTGCCAGTCGTCATCCCCCCGGAATCGATGGCGAACATCCTCGCCAACGTGATGGGCGGTCTGAACCTGCGCAACCTGCGCGTCGCCGAGACAGAAAAATATGCGCACGTCACTTACTTCTTCAATGGGGGAGTGGAACAGCCCTTCCCTGGCGAAGACCGCGTCATGGTGCAATCTCCGAAAGTGGCAACTTACGACTTGAAGCCGGAGATGAGCGCCTCCGGTGTTGCCGACGCGGTGGTGAAAGCTACGGAGGACGGCACGTTCGATGTGGTGATCGTCAATTTCGCCAATGCCGATATGGTGGGACACTCGGGCAAAATCGAGCCCACCGTGAAGGCGGTGGAAACCGTGGATGCCTGTCTGGCCCGCATCGAAACCGCGGTGCGCGCGAAGGGTGGGGCGATGCTCATCACTGCGGATCATGGGAATGCGGAGATGATGATTGATCCGGCAACCGGCGGGCCTCACACCGCGCACACGACAAATCCAGTGCCCTTTATCGTGGTGGCGGAGAATGCGAAGCAGTTCACATTGAACTCAGGCGGCTCGCTGCGCGACATTTCCCCCACGGTTTTGGGCATGTTGGGGCTGGATGAGCCGAAGGAAATGACGGGCAAAGATCTGCGCAGCTTCTTGAAGAATTCTGGGTGAATTGCGACGTGAGTCTAGCTTGCGGTGATGACCGGGGCTGTTGCCAGAAGGCCAGCGATCAGTTCCAGGTCATGCAAATCCTCACGGCTGAAATCATGGGCTTGCTTGGGATCGAGCGCTTTGCGTGAGATCTGAATTACACCCATAACCGTCTTGTCATGAGCCATGATCGGCACGGACATGAGTTTCTGAATAGGGGCCGGCGCAACGGTCTCCTCGAGAGCCCCCGGCCGAATCGTCTCGAAGATGCTGGCGTGCTTCACGCGCGCGAAGTTGTTGAAGATCTCTGGCTTCTTGCTTAGCGCGGTGTGAGCGGCGACCGCTTTGCTGGAGAGCGGAATCGAGCCAGTAGTACGCAAGTGCTCGGGAAAAACGAAGCGCAACAGGGTGCCGTCGAGACGCAGCAAGGCCACTTCGGCTTCCTGCACGCGAAAGAGTTTCGCCAGCACCGTGCACAAATCGACCGGAGAAACTCCCTCTCCTAACACCGAACCGACGGGCAGCAAGTGCTCCGGCAGCGCGATTTCTTCCATCATTGCGTGATTATTTTCGGGGACCATAGAAGCTCACGTCTCTAGAAGGAACTCCCACTTTATCGCATTTCTTAAGCCATTGAGTACTTCCGAAAGTAATGCAGGTTCCAGATGCAAGTCGTTTAAAATCAGCCGTCCTCGCGCCGGGAGCAGCGTTGAAAGGGTACGTCGGTAACCTCGGCACCTGGGACTGCGTGAATGCACGTAACAATTTTTGTCACGGTGCAAGTCGCGAATTGTCGAAATTTGATTCCCGCCTGCGTGCACATCACGAAAAGGATTACACTTTCCGCCATGAATAATCCGAACCAACCTAATGTGAAGTTGAGCAATGATGCGAATTATCGCGAGAATTATGCCAACAGCGTGCAGATGCGGGTGAATATCTGGGATTTCTTCCTCGTGTTTGGCACCTTGCAGCAGCAGACGGAGACGCAGGTGGATATTCGGAATTTCCAGGGGATCTATTTGAGCCCGCAGCAGGCAAAGGCGCTGCTCGGATTGCTGCAACAGAATGTGGCGGGATACGAGAGCGCGTTTGGGGAGATCAAGTTGGATCCGCGCATGGGGCCTGCGGGGCCGGTGCACTGACGGGCTCAGTTAGGCTCGCGCGAAAAGCTGTCACCACACATAGCCTTTGATCGCAGACATTGCAACCAACGTCTCTACGGATAGAATGGGTGGGCGCATGCGATCGAGCTTGCACCCAGCTTTAATATTCGCCGCTATTTTTGTTGTCATCTTCCTGCTGCACGCACCTTTGCTGCGGCTGCCGTATTTCTGGGATGAGGCGGGATATTACGTTCCCGCCGCACGGGACCTGCTGTTGCACGGATCCCTGATTCCTCACACCACAGTTTCCAATGCGCACCCTCCACTGGTCATGGCGTGGCTTGCGCTGTGGTGGAAGGTGGTCGGATATGCGCCTGCTGTGACCCGGGCCGCCATGCTGGTGTTTGCTGCATTCTCTCTGCTTGGCGTCTTCCGACTGGCGGAAGTCGTGACTAACACCAGGGTGGCGATTGCGGCCACGGTGTGCACGGCTCTGTATCCCGTATTTTTTGCGCAGAGTTCACTGGCGCAGGTGGATCTCGCCGCAGCCGGACTTACCTTCTGGGCCTTGAGCGCGTATTTCGAGGAAAGGCCGCTCGCAACGGCGTTTTGGTTCTGCCTGGCAGTGCTGGCCAAGGAGACCGCCGTGCTTGCGCCGCTAGCTCTGGCAGCCTGGGAATTGTTGGGACTGGCACTAAAAGGTCACGGCGGAGTGGCTGCATTGTGGAAGCCACACGGGGCGAAGCTGAAATGTTTTTTCGCATTGCTCGCACCCATATTTGTGCTGATCGGATGGTACGTGTTTCATTACCTCCGCACCGGATATGTGTTCGGCAATCCAGAGTTCTTCGAATACAACGTAGCTTCGACGCTCAACCCCGTGCGATTTGTTCTGGCTCTTGTGCTGCGGCTTTGGGAGAGCTTTGGCTACATGCACCTATGGCTACTCACGGTGGGAATGCTGCTGGCGATGCTTCTGCCGCCCATAAAAGATATTGGTCTGGAAAGGCGCCGAATTACGATTCCGGTTCAGAGCTGTTTTCTCTGCGTCGTCGCAATCTACGTTGTAGCCATGGCTCTGATTGGTGGGGCGGTGCTGGCGCGATACATGCTGACGGCGGTGCCGCTGGTGATCATCCTGGGCGTTGCAACTTTGTACAGGCGCCTGCGTCATTGGCGGTTGGCTGTGGCCGTGATGGCGGGCGCATTCGTCATTGCCTGGTTCTGGAATCCGCCTTACGGTTTTTCTCCGGAAGATAATCTGGCATATCGCGATTACGTCATTCTTCACCAGGATGGCGAACGATTCCTAGAGGCGCGCTATCCCATGGCGCATGTGCTGACGGCCTGGCCCGCCTCGGATGAATTGACGCGGCCATGGCTGGGGTTCGTAACGCGACCGGTACGGGTGGTGCGAATTGAGAATTTCTCGGTGGATCAGGTTCTGTCGGCGGCGGAGTTCCGCGATCACTTTGAGGTCGCGCTGGTCTTCTCAACCAAGTACGAGCCCCGCAACCCCTTACTGAATCGCTGGACCCGATGGACGGAATGGAAGCGGCGTTTTTTTGGATTCCATCGGGATCTGCCCCCGGCTGCGGCGGCGCGAGTGCTTAATGGGAAAATTGTTTACTCCGAGAAACGGGCCGGACAGTGGATTGCTGTGATCGAGATGCAACGCGGTGAGTGGATCAATGCGAAGAGCACGCAGCCCGATTTACGGCCGTGACAGTTCTAGGTCGCCCTTTGCATGAGGTGGCAGGAATGGGTTTTGACGACCAGCCAGACTTCCCGTCCAATTTCCAGCTGAAGTGAATCACGCGCCGCCAGTGTTAGGTGGACTTCCATTTCAACCGCGCACTGCACGCGCGCCGAGATCATCACGTCCCGCAGATCCAGCGAGACGATCCGCCCGGGAATAATGTTGCGCGCGCTCAAAGCCCGTGGCAACGCGGTGGCCAGCAGGATGTCGCCGGCGCGAATTCCTATACGGAACGCTGTGCCTACACCTCCGCGCACCAGGGGAGTTTCGATCGATGTCGATCCTCCATCGCCGGACAACCGGCAAGTCATCGTGCCCCGTTCAGGGCTTACGGCCTCGACGACTGCGTCGAAAATATTTTCGAACCCCGCGAGCTGGGCGACCGTTTCTTGCAACGGCGCGGTCATGACTTCGTGAGGGGTGCCCTGCCTCAGGATGCGTCCAGCCTCGAGGACGATGACGCTCTCTCCCAAGGCGAATACCTCCTCGCGGCTATGCGTGACGTAAAGGATCGGGATGCCTTGCGTGCGATTCCACTGCTGGAGATCGTCAATGATGTGGGACTTTGTAGGCGCGTCGAGTGCGGCCAGAGGTTCATCCAGAAGCAGAAGCTGTGGATCGGTGACCAGGGTCCGAGCGAGGGCGACTCGCTGGCGCTCTCCGCCGGAAATGTCGCCCACATTCCGGCGACTTAGATGCGCGATGCGGAACGCCTGCAGGATGCTTGCCGTGCGCTGCCTTCGCCCATTCGACGGGAGATGGTTCAAGCCGTAAGACACGTTTTGCTCCGCGGTCATGTGCGGAAACAGGGCGAGGTTCTGGAAGACGTAGCCCACGTGCCTCTCGGCCACCGGGAGATTCACGCCCGAGGAGGAATCGAAAACCACTCGATCGCCGATTGTGATACGCCCGCTATCCGGCCGGGTGAGGCCGGCGACGCAATCGAGAAGAGTCGTCTTCCCGGCTCCCGATGCCCCGAACAGGATAGTGAAACCAGTGGCAGCCTCGAAGGCAACGTCCACAGCGAAGTCCTGCTGTCCGGCGAAGCGCTTTTGGATGCGACATGCGAGACGCGTCTCCGCAGCAGGATTCGCGGCGCCCTCGCCCCTCTGGACCGCGGTGTGTGCATTCATCGCGTCTATTGTACGGAATTGAGGACGGAAGCCTTGCGATGGAAGCCATAAACGATCATAAGCAGGACAAAGCAGAGGACGAGCAGTGCCAGCGCGGTCTGATTGGCGCCCGCGTAATCCGCGGCTTGGACGCGATCGTAGATGTCAATGGAAACGGTGCGCGTCACGCCCGGAATATTTCCGCCGACCATGAGCACGACTCCAAATTCTCCCATGGTATGCGCAAAAGACAGCGCAGCGCCGGTCACGAGTCCGGGAACGGAGAGCGGGGCGACAACGCGAAAGAACGTACGGATTGAGGAAGCGCCCAGAGTGGCGGAGGCGGCAATCAGTTTGCGATCGACGCTGGCAAAAGACGCCGCGAAGGGCTGCACGGCAAAAGGCAGGCTGTAGATAACCGATCCGATGACCAGCCCGGAAAACGTGAATGCCAAGGTGTGCCCGGTGAGCGAAATCCACCAGCGGCCTAACGGACTCTGTGGCCCGAGAGCCACCAGCACATAAAATCCGAGGACGGTGGGCGGAAGTACGAGGGGCAGAGCCACGATCGCCTGCACAAGAAACTTCCAGCGCCAGCTGGAAAATGCGATCCAGTATGCGATCGGTAATCCGAGCAGGAGCAACAACACGGAAACCGCAAAAGCCAACTGCAGCGTGAGCCAGAACGTTTGCCAGTCAATGGCCATGAGGCTGGTTTACTTGCTCAACTGAGCTCGCGCATCACATACGGCTGGATGGGGGGACGATGCCGTTCATGCGAAGATACACCGCCATCTGGCCATAATGATCGAAGCCGTGGGATGCAACCGACATGGCGAGTCCCAGGCGGGAAACGGATCCTTCGCCGAAGGGGCTCTTCACGGTCTTCGTAAGATTCTCGTCGTTCACCGTTGCCAGCGCTTTGTGCACGTATTCGAAAGAGTCCTTGAGGTATTTCATGATGTCGGATTTCGTGGTGAGCGAAGCGGGGCCAGATTCATCCCCGATATCCACCGGCGGCTTTTGTTCCAGCAGAGCGGCCGCGAGTTCGTAATTTACTGCGGCCACGTGCTTGATCTGCTGAGCATACGTGCGTGCTCCCTTGAACTCGCCATTCGTGGGAGCGAAGTTAAATTTATCTTCCGGCATCGCGTCGGCAGCAGGGACGAACTCATGCTCCATATTGCTGATATTTCCATTCAGGAGTTCTGTAACGGTGTGCTGTGCCGCTTTGGCCTTCGGTGCCTGTGCCGCTGCCATCAGCGTCAGCAACAAGCTGCAAGCCAAGACTCCGAGTTTTCTGTTCATGCTCCCCCTTGTTAGTCCCGCACGACGGACGGAGCCATCTTCAATTCCGCTGCCGTGAGCCGATGGCGCCGAATCGTGGACAATCCTACCACCATTGCTAAAGCCGACCATGCCAGCGCCGCGGGAACTCCTTGCCGCGCAGCCAATTCTCCCCAGAGCGCGCTGCCCACCGCCATGCCTCCCTGTAGCACGAGCAGGTACATGGACAGAGCCCGGGCTCGCATCCAAGATGGGCACATCGTCTGGGCGACTACGTTGAAGCACGCCAGAATGCCAATCCACGCGGCTCCCGCGGTAAACAGCACCAGGCACAACCAATTGAATAGATGAACTTGCCCGGCCAGGAAAGTCATACCGGCGTACAGCAGAGTAGCGCCTGCGACCAGCCCATCCACTGAGTACTGGAGCTTCAAGCGCGGCAACAGCGCTGCGCCTCCCAGCGCGCCCAGGCCAAAGCAGGTGAGCAGGAATCCGTATCCTTGCGCACCATGGGGCTGGCAAACAACTGGCAGAAGTGCGAGCAGGGAAGCGGCGCCGAAACTGAATGCGCCCGTGCGGATCAGGACAGATGTAACCTGCGGCGCGCCTCGTACGTATCGAAAGCCTTCTCGTATGGCCTCGACGATGCCATTCGTTGCCAATGGTTCGCGGGGAGCGCATTTCCAGCTGTACAGAAAGTAGACGACTCCGAAGAAGGAAGCGGCATTGAGCAGGAACGACCAGCCCGCTCCCGCAGATGCGACCACGATTCCCCCGAGCGCGGGTCCAACTGCGCGGGCCACGTTGAATCCTGCAGAGTTCAGGGCAACGGCGGCTCCATGCTGCGCAGGGGAAACAACATCGGGAGTGATGGCCTGCCATGCAGGATCGTTCATCACGGCGCCGATTCCGAGCAGGAATGTGAATGCCAGCAATGACCAGGGGCCTACCGCATGGAACAGTGTGAGAACTCCCAGAGCAAGGGCCGCGACGATCATCCAGCTTTGGGTGAATAACAGCAGCCGCCGGCGATCGACCATGTCGGCGAGGGCCCCCGCCGGGAGCACGGCAACGAATACTGGAATCGCAGAAGCGGCCTGCACCAGGCTCACCATCAGAGGCGAGTCGGAGAGTTGCGTCATCAGCCAGCCCGCGCCCACGTTCTGCATCCATGTGCCGCTGTACGACACTACGGCGGCGATCCAGAGGGATCGAAAGAGCGGCTCAGACAAGGGCGCCCATGCGGTATCGGGCCGCCGCGTGCTGGGGCTTGCTACTGACGGAACTGTGATGTGATCGGCCACGTTTCCTCTAGGGCTGCGACTCCGTCAAGGCTTTGACGCGATCGGAGGCAAAAGGCCAGTCCGAGGACTGCCAGGCGCGAATCAGGTAAATGATGACTCCCGTAAGCAAAATGATGGCGGCATAGCGCACTTCCTTTTGCCAGTTCGGGCGTCCGAAAAGGATGAACAGGAATCCTGCGCTGGCCAGCAGTGCCGGCAGAGGATACAACCACATGCGGAAGGGACGCGGCAGATCCGGGCGGGTGATCCTCAGCACGATGGAGCCGACCGCCTGCACCAGAAATTGCAGGATCAGGCGAATGACGACCAGAGCGGCAATCGCGTCTTTCAAACGCAGAAAACAAAAACAAGCGGCTACGACTCCTAACGCCAGTAACGAAATGTGCGGAAAGCGGTGTACTGGATGTATTTTGGCGAAAGCTTTGAAGTAGTTTCCGTCCTTGGCTGCAGCGTAGGGAACCCGCGAGTATCCCAGCATCAAGGAGAAAACCGAGGCAAACGCGGTTATGATGACCAATCCGGTCACCACACGTGCCGCCCATGCGCCGTACACGCGCTGCATGAACAACGAGACAACATACAGGCCAGTATTGTTTTGCCCCGCCTGCAGCATCTCGCGCCAGGGCACCACGGCCAGAATACAAACGTTCATCATTAGATATAGACAGGCGACGAGCAGAATGGAAAGCAATAAGGCCCTGGGAATATTCTTTTCCGGATCTTTGATTTCGTCGCCCAGAAAAGCAACGTTGTAGTAACCCCAGTAATCGTAGGTGGCGATCAGCATCGCTCCGCCCAGACCCGTCCAGAAATGATGGGAAAGCGTGAATGCGCCGGGAGGAAAGTCGAATGCCCGGGCTGCATTGAAATGACTGATACCGGCAAAGATGATCCAGCCGATGGTGCCCATTACCCCAAACCACAGAATTTTCGAGAGCCGCCCCACCACGGTGATTCGACGATACAGCAGCAGGACCGTGAAGAAGCAGATCAGCACGGCCACGGCAGTGCCGGGAGTTACCACCCAGCTTACTTGCAAGTTTCCGGCAAACGGAATATGCAGCGCGGCATCATGATGCGCGTAGACGACTTCGAGCTCGGGCCAGTAATAGGCGGCATATCCCGCCAGCCCGATGCAGCCGGTGGCAATTGAGAGCGGGGCGCTGAAGGAAACTTGCCAGATGAATAGGAAGGAGATGAGGCGTCCCCATTTCTTGGGGCCATACATCTCACGAAGGTAGCGATACGAGCCGCCTGAGGCGGGAAGTGCCGCGCCCAATTCCGCGGAAACCAGTCCGTCGCAGACCGCGAGCAGCGCCCCGGCAATCCATCCCAGTAAAGCTTGAGGGCCTCCCATGGCGCTCAACACCAGAGGCATGGTGATGAACGGCCCCACACCGATCATGTCGATCATGTTCAGGGCAGTGGCGCTGCCCAGGCCCATACCGCGAATGAGGCCGTGCGAACCGGAGGCGTCTTTATCGGGGGATGTCATGAGCGTTTCGTGAAACGGGAGTTACTTCACGGGACAAGCAACACCCTCCCGCTGATTTCACGGTTCTCTAACGCGGCATGTGCGCGTGCAGCTTCCGCGAGGGGGTAAGTGCGGTGAATCCGGATCGAGAGTTTGTCGTTCTTGAGCCAGGTTACAAGCTGCTCCAGGTACCTGGGATACTCCTTTAAATAAGGGAGGCCGTTGGTCCGCGTCAGGAACAGAGATCCTTTCTCTTGCAGAGTCATGAGGTCGAAAGGAGGAACGTACCCGCTCGATTGACCATAGATCACTAGACATCCGGCGGGTGCGAGACTATCAAGGTTGGAAGAAAAAGTGTCTTTGCCGACGCCGTCATAGACGACATTCACGCCCCGGCCTGCGGTGATCCTCCTGACCTCCGCCGGAATATCTGAACGGGTCGAGATAAGCACTTCATCGGCTCCGGCTTTTGTCACGAACTTTGCTTTCGATTGCGACGAGGTCACGCCGATCACGAGACCTCCGCGGATCTTTACCATTTGACAGAGGAGGAGTCCAATGCCTCCGGCTGCCGCCTGGACCAGACACCAGTCGCCAGGTTTAACGGGATATGTGAAATGGGTGAAGACGTATGCGAGAAATCCCTGATTCATACCCGCTGCTGCCTGTTCGAAGGTAAGGGCATCGGGAATGTGCATAAGCCGGTTAGATGGGACAAGCGCATGACTCGCGTACGATTCCCCTGCGAAACTCACTCGATCTCCGATCCTCACGCTCTTTACGTTGGGGCCGAGTGCTTCAACTATGCCCACCCCCTGTGTGCCGAGACCTGCTGGTAGATCGGGTTCTCCTTCTTTACCGCGCTGGTAAAAAGCCTGACTTCTCAGTTCACCTCTCCGTTTCTGGACATCCAGGAAATTCACGCTAGCGGCATGAACGCGCACGAGTGCCTCTCCTGGACCAGGAACCGGACGACCCAGTTCGACTACGTGCATAACTTCGGGACTGCCGTACGAGTCCATCTGAACCGCACGCATCAGTGGCGGTGACACAATCGTTCTCTCCTCAGAAGATCATCGGCTTCGAAGCAAGCCGATGCGGGACCCTTACGCTTACTTTTGATGCCCTGCGCTCAATATATTCACATACAGTCGCACTGCGCCTGGGACTCCTGCCGGTAATTGCCGGAAGAAAGCGTACGCCGCATAAATGTAAGTTCCCTTGCCATACTGTGCGCGCAGCAGGCCGCCCTTTTGCTCTTCTTCCCCGGGATCATGACAGGCCAGCAGCGGGGTGAAATGCGAGTCCCACTTATCCATGAAGTACAGACCGCGCTCCTGCACCCAGCCATCGAAATCGTGCTGCGTGATTGTGTTCGGGTAGTGGAAGATGGAATCGTCGGGCGCGAGAATTGTTACGCGCGCCTCTTCCACCGAAACCCGCGCCCGGCTGAGTTCCGCCGAGTACGGCGTGAACTTGCCGCTGTTAAAGTCGCCGACAGCAGTGTCGTACTGCACCACCAGCGTGCCTCCTGCGGAGACGAAATCGAGCAACTTCTTGTTGTTCGCAGCGACGTCTTTTTGTGTATCGTAGGCTCGAATTCCCAGGACGACTGTGCCATATTGGCTGAGATCTTCCGTGCCTAGTCTCTCAGCGGGAATGAGAGTGACATTCATCCCAATCTGCTTGAGCACCGTCGCAATGTCGTCGCCTGCGCCCATGAGGTATCCGACTTTCAGGTCGTGCGGGACCTGCACGTCAACGATGCTGACCTTCTGCCGCGCGGGCTGGTAGTAGTAGAAGCTGCCCAGATCTTCACGCGTGACCAGCGTGTATCCCTCGCTGTATTTCTCGCCTTCGGACTCAAGGACGGCTCGCAGCGTCGCGCGTCCCTGCTGCAGATTCGCGGGCGTGACGGCAAATTGAAATTCCTGCTTTTCGCCGCGAGCTTTCGCTGTGACCGCAAGCTGCGCAGGTTCCGATTTCCATCCGGTGGGCAATTCCAGTCGCAGGGTGCCGCGAGCAGCGCGGGTTTGATCGCTGGTGACGGCGACTGTGACTGTTGTCTTGCCGCCATTGTGCGTTGAAATGACCTGAGTGCCAGGGTCCAGCATCACCGAGAAATCCGGCAGTACGGCAACTGGATGGAAGTCCTGCTTGCCGTTGTCTTCGACGAATCTGCCGAGGACCGCTGTGCTGATCTCGCTATTGCCGCGCAGGGCGCCGCTGTGTAGTGAGTATTCCACTCGCGCCCGCAACGCCGGAGGTGGAAAGGGAAGCGTCGCGTATTTCTCATCGTCAATATGATTAACGCTCTCAGTCTCGGGATTGTCGCGATGCCAGTAGGGACGCGTGTACGGAGTATTCTTCGGCACGCTCAAATGAAAGTCTGCGTGCAGATCTTTTCCTGGCGCCACCGTCTCGGAATTCTTCTTGGTATTGATGGTGCTCCAGCCCGGTGGGACCTCCAGCGCGATGTGATCGACTCTCATGGGCTGCTTTGACCCGTTGTGAAATGTGAGCGCCACCGTGAAGTCCTGTCCGGGGGAGACTGCGGCCTGGACGTCGGATCCTTTGGGGAGATCCTGCTGGCCGCCTGTCGACGCGACGCCGCTCAGCGTTACTCCAAGGGCCAGGTTCAGGGCCGTTTGCGCTTGCTGCTGCTTGCTCGCGATGCGAGTGAAAAGATCGAGCTTCGCTTCCGGGTTGAGAGAGCTTGATTCTATTTCAGTACGTATCTGATGGAGGGCTTGCACCAGCCGCAATAACGGTTGGCTGGAGTTGGAGGGGTCGCTCCCCGCCGCGTCGGACGTTGCACCTGTGATTTGTTTGGCCACGTCCGATAGCTTTGAATTTAGCTGCTTGATCCCGGACCCGGCATCAGAGATTTTCGTCAGCCCGGGCATCGTGGTATCGATGCCGTCAAAGAAATCTTTCTCATGACCATCTTTGCCCGCTGCCGATGGAATGGCGGAGTCCTCCAACTTGTAAAACGTGAAACGGTCGCCAGGTTCCACGGTCCAGTTGGCGGCGCCCTGGGACATCTGATGGCGGAGACCTTGCATGGCGAACTGAATGTAGGACGTGCCGAGCAGAGGATCGTTTTGGCCGGTGTTGAATTTTACCGTCCACTTCTCATCGGCGCAGGTCATCGATCCCCATGGGCAGACGTTGCCGATGTAAAACTTCTTTGGCTGCCAGGGCTGAAGGCCCTGCGCAATCTGCTCCGGAAAACGCTTGGGATCAGCCGCGGCGCGGAACGCTTCCTTCGCGAGAATGCTCGAGGCCTGATGATTTCCGTGACCATCGCGTTCCGTGCCGGAGAAGCGCGCCACCAATACATCGGGACGGAAGGTGCGAATCACGCGCACGATGTCAGCCAGAGCAGTATCGTGGCCACCCCACTTTTCAAATGTCTCTGCGGCTGTTTTTGAAAAACCGAAATCGGCGACGCGCGAGAAGCGCTCCTGAACGCCATAGTACTCGTCGGAAGCCAGTAGTTCTTCCGCGCGGAGCACGCCCAGAACGTCGGAGAGATTGCTGCCGATCTTGTTCTGCCCTCCCTCGCCACGGTTGAGGGTCATCAGCAAGGTGCTTACCCCGTGACCGCGGGCCTGTAGCGTCAGCATGCCGCCATCTTCGTCGTCGGGGTGCGCGACGATCTGCATGAGACGGCCAGTCGTCCCCAGTCGCCGCAGTTCCAGACGCAAGCCGGAGGCGCCCTCGTCTTGTGGAATGGGGGCGGGTACGCCTTGATAAAGCAGGCCAGGTGGTTCGGCGGCAACGTGGCCAAATGCCACTGCTGCCTGCGAGGAAGCAGCGGCTTGCGGCGGGGCCGATGAGCCCTCTTGCGACAATGCCGCAACGCTCGAGATGAGACAGAAGATGGCGAACCTGAACAGGACAGATGAATCAAAAGACGGCGCCGCAAGGTTCGCGCGCTGCTTGGGGTGAAGGAGTCCGGAGTGTCGCACGCTACAAGGATGGGGCTTCAGGGCCGTTTGACGCAAATTCTTTCCGTGCCGCACGTAGATTTAGCTGAAGTAAGCAGCGTCTTCTGGATTTACACATCACACAGGTCCACGGCTTTGCGAAGCGAAGCGAGCGGGTCACCGGTAGGCACAAATTCGTGTGCCACGTAGCCTTTGAAGCCAGTGTCGGCAATCGCTCTCATCACGCCATCCCACTGCACTTCCTGGGTGCCGTCGAGTTCATGACGGCCCGGAACTCCGCCCGTATGGAAATGCCCAAGCCACTGGATGTTCTTGCGGATCGTATCGATCAGATTCCCTTCCATAATCTGCATGTGGTAGATGTCGTAGAGCAGCTTCACGTTGGGCGAGTTGACCAGCTGCACCACACTCAGTCCCCACGCGGTGTGATCGCACATGTAATCGGGATGATCGTGTTTGCTGTTGAGCAGTTCCAGGCAAATAGTTACGCCGTGATCTTCGGCAATTTTCTTCACCCGGTTCAGCCCCGCGATCGTATTGCGCGCGCCTTCTTCATCGGACATGCCCGCGCGATTGCCTGAAAAAGTGATGACGTTTGGAACCTGCGCCGCTGCCGCTTTCGGGATATTCGTGCGAAACGCCTGCTCGATAGCGGCGTGATTTTCCGTGCGGTTCAGAGCGTTCTTGATCTCTCCGCCGCCGGCGTATGCCATCGTGCAGATGAGGCCATAGCGGCGGGGCACGTCGTATTCTTCAGGCTGCAGCAAATCGATGCCGCGCAATCCCATCTGCGCCGCTGCTGCCGACAGTTGATCGAGAGCTATCTTCTGATAGCACCACCGGGACACGGATTGCCGAATGCGTCCTTTACGGGGTTCACTGGCGTTCAGCGTGCCGGCAAGCGATGGCATTTGAGCGGCAGCGACTCCCGCCACCGAGGATTTCAGCAGAGCCCGCCGCGTGATTTTTGGCATATTGAGGATGGAATTGAAACCAGCTGCCGCCGCTATTTTATCTGGCGGCCTTCTTTGAACACGCTCTGGCAATTGCTCGCTGCCGTCAGAATCTCATTGAACGCTGTTTCCTTGCGCAGGTTTTTCAGCATTGGGTCATCGAGTAGGGCCGAATAGGCGCAGTAGTTCTGCTGCACGGCTGACTTCAGCAGCCTTAGCGCGGGATCGGTCTGGCCGCAAACCGCCATTAGTTCTCCTACGTGGTACCAGAGCTCGGCGTCCGGCTCGCTCATGACCGAAGTCTCGTTCTCGCGGACGGTTTTTGCCAGGTCCGGCGGACGCGGGTTGGCCGTGCAGGCCTCCATCAAGTCGCGATGATAGGTCGCTGCCTTGCCCATGTTTTTGGCCGCGGCATGCGCTTCCGTGACATTGCCCTGCGCGAGGTACACATAGGGAGTGACCCAGGCGGCCCATTCTGAACCAGCATCGAGCTGAATGAAATCCAGGGCGCGATCGTTCTTGCCCATCTCCAGGAAAGTCCAGGCGCACGAACGGAATGAAAAATTGCCCGGATCGAGTTGACGGGCCGCATTGCACTGCTCGGCGGATTTGTCGAGCATCCCCGCATAGCGAAACACATAGGCGAGCGCAAAATGCGCGTCGGCGCTCTGCGGGCGGCGGTGCACCAGGTCAGTGGCGGCGTCGTAGGCGCGCCCCAATTCGCCGCGCTCCACGCGAGCGGTGATCAGGCTGCTGGCCGCCATCATGCGGTTGGGATCGAGAGCCAGGGCGCGCTCATAGGCGTGATTGGAAAGCTGAAATACTTCCTCGCCCCCCCCGCCGTACAGCGAGTCAAAATAGTACCGTTGTCCCAATGCCTCCCAGGCCGGAGCGTAACTGGGATCAATTCCGACCGCCCACTGCAGCATCTTAATGGCCTCTTTGTTAGGACTCGGATCATGGGGCACGGCCACGCTGCGCAGGTAGAAGTCGTAGGCTTGCGGGTTGGTGGGCCGCGTTGTGGCTTCCACAGCTCCACCGCCTCCCAGAATTGGCAGCAGCCCGTTCTGGATCTGCGCCGATAGCTGCTGATGCATCCCGATCAGGTTCTCTGCCCGGTCGGAAACCGTCGTCTGCCAGATCAATCTGTCGCTCGGTACATCGATGGCCTCGAGGGTCACCGTAAGCCTGTCGCCCTGCTTTCGGAAAGAGCCCGTGAGCAGGCGCCCTACTCGTAGTTCGAGGCCGACCTTCTTGGGATCAATATCGGCCGCGACATACTTACGAGTCACAGAAGAGGGCCGGACCTCCAGAGTGCGCGAATAGGTGAGCACGCTGGTAAGTTCGTCGCCCAGGGCGAAACGTAAGTAATCGATGCTGGCATCGCCGCTCATGTTCTGCAGCGGCAGCACAGCAATCGCGTTCCTTTGCTCGGCGCTTGCTACTTCGTGATGTCTGAACCACCACGCTCCCACCGCTCCCAGAACCGTGACCAGCAGCGCCGCCGTGGCGATCAGGGAATAGGTCAGCAGACGCGAGTCACGACCAAACGTGCGCGACGGTACGCGCAGCCGGGCGGTTGCGCTGGGAGTCTTGATGGTTCCAGACTCGGCTTCTTTCTTCAGCAACGCCAGGTCAGAGCGGATTTCGGCGGCGGTCTGGTAGCGTTTCGAGCGGTCCTTCTCCAAGGCTTTGCCGATGATCGCTTCGAGCTCAATCGGAATCTTCGGATTGATCTCTCGCGGCGGAGTCGGCTTGGCATGTAAGACGGCGTCCAGCGTCAGCAGCGAATTCGAGCCGGTGAAGGGCTTTTTACCCGTTGCCATCTCAAACAGTACGACTCCGAAGGAAAACAGGTCGGTGCGGGCGTCCACGGTCTCGCTGCGCGCCTGTTCCGGCGACATATAGACGGCGGTTCCGGGAATCACTCCGATCGCGGTCAGAGATTGATCGGCTTCTTCGTCTGTTCCCGGATGGTGTACGAGTTTGGCCAGTCCGAAATCGAGGACTTTGACCTGGCCCGTGGGAGTAATGAAAATGTTGGCCGGCTTGATGTCGCGATGGACGATTCCCTTGATATGCGAGGCAACCAGAGCGTCCGCCACCTGGACGCCGATATCCAACAACTTTTCCAGGGGCATGGCGTGCCCGGCAATCTGCTGCTTTAAGCTCTCCCCTTCGAGCTTCTCCATCACAATGAAGGGATGGCCATTATTTTCTTCAATGCCGTGGATGGTGCAGATGTTGGGATGGTTTAGCTGAGATGCGGCGCGAGCCTCGCGGGTGAAGCGCTCCATCGCCTTGGCATCGCCGGTCAGATTTTCCGGAATGAATTTCAAGGCCACGTGACGGCCAAGCTTCACGTCTTCGGCTTCGTAGACCACGCCCATACCACCACCCCCGAGCTTGCCTAGGACGCGGTAGTGGGAAATCTGCTGACCAATCATGAGAGAGTGGCGACCCTACTCGGCGGTAATGTTAGGCCCGGTTGGAAGTCCGGTCAACTGGAGTTCCAAGGCCGGGGCTAAACGTAGAGACGTTGCTGGCACGTCTCTACACGCCGCGCGGCGCGGAAACAGTTCCGTATTGGGTCCGCTACGTCCTTCGGTAAGATGCGCCGCGCAGCCGAAGCGGTTTGGATGAAATAGGATAGAGCTGTTGGACCATTTGCCTAGGAGAGTTTCCATGCCAGCCGGTTCTGCCCGTCAGCAGCTTTCACCGGTGCCGCACAGTTCGGAGCTGCAAGACGCCATTCGCAAAAGAGCGGAAGAGATCTATGTTCGGAGCGGAAGGATTGCGGGGCGCGATCTGGAAAACTGGAGCCAGGCGGAAGCAGAAATTGCACGGGAAGCCGGAAAATCGATGCGGCGTACCGCCATCGTGGTCGATGTCGATGGCGTCCAGTACGTGGGCGAGTATCGATCGGAATCATCCGACGGCTACCAGCCGGGCGAGTTCGGTCTGGGGCAGGACATTTCCATCCGCTTCGAGAGGGACAAGATGTTTCTAAAGAGGCTCAACGGTAAGGAACTGGAAACCACCATCGTCGACAAGATTGGTTGAAAGTGTCTGCCGCGCAGATGAGGCTTTGCCCTGTCTGATTCCGGACACCATGGTCCATCCTCGGACGATGGGCTCAAGTTGCCGCACACCGCGGTGTTGTAGCGACGGCACTTTTATCTCCTCGGTTCGGAAGTTCGGTTGCTTGGTGCTTTCCAAGAGGGGAGAGTGTCGATCATGAAAAAGACCGAGCGCGTACGCCAACTGCTGACGGGGCCGCTGCAGGACTCCGACCTGAAACAAAACACCGAGAAGGGCTGGAAGGCCGTAGCCATCGAGTGGGAGCGGGAAGTCGATACTCCGGAAGAACGGCTGCCAGGCGACGTGCCCTTCGGCCTGCAGTTGGTTTCAGAAACCAAGCAGCTGGTCGATGATCCCGACGAGCGCGAGATCCTGTTCGAGTTGATGGAACTGATGGTGCAGGAGGGCTCGTACGCGCGCATCGCCGACGAGATCAACCGCCGTGGATTCCGCACCCGCGAGGGCTCGCGATGGACGCCTGTATCAGTTTTTGAGATGCTGCCCCGGCTCATTGAAGTGGGCCCGCATGTCTTTCGCAGCGCGGAGTGGGAAAAACGAAGGAGAGGGACGGCCGTCGGGGACACCGCCGTGTAGGCACACCCGATTCGAAACACAAACATTGTGCAAGCGTTGTGTTTCTCTGGTGCCGGGCATAGTTTCGTCTTTCACAACGCTAAAGCATTCTGCTACTCTGCTTTCCCCCGGGAGGAATGTAGAGAATGTCAACCTACAAGCGGATGTTTTCATCCGTTGTCGTTCTGTTGTGCCTCACTCTTTGCTCATTCGCGGCAGAGAAAAAATCCAAAGAAACCAAGTCTGAAGAGAACAAGCCCTCGTACGAGCAGCCGCAGCCTGCCACGGAGAATCTGGATTTGACCATGTACCAGCGGATTCGCGACGAAGGGCTGGGGCATTCGCACGTGATGGAATATGCCTCCGGGCTGATGGATGGGATCGGACCGCGTCTGACCGGTTCCCCGAATCTGAAGAAAGCGAACGAGTGGACCCGGGATCAGTTCACCGCGATGGGGTGCCAGAACGCGCACCTGGAGGACTGGGGCGAGTTCGGTATGGGCTGGCGACAGTTGAATACCTGGATGCGCATGTCGGCGCCCGACACTGCAGTCTTCATCGCGCAAGCTTTGCCTTGGTCACCCTCCAGTCATGGGCCGATCAACGGCGCCGCGGTTTGGGTGGACGCCAAGGATGAAAAGGATCTGGAGAAATACAAGGGCAAGCTGGCGGGCAAAGTCGTGTTTTTCGGCCCAGACCGCGAAGTGAAGCCGGTAGACAAGCCGCTATTCAAGCGGGATGACGATGCTGACCTAAAGAAGATCGCGGAATATCCGGTGCATATTGCGGAGCGGGAAGATTTTTTTCAGGAGTTCATCAAGCGGCTGGAGTTCCGGGAAAAAGCCGGGAAGTTCTTTGCCGACGAGCATGCCGCGGCGATTGTGGTGCCCAGCCGTGATGGTCGGGATGGCGGCGGCTCCGGTGGCACCATCTTCGATGACGGTGGTTCGGGCATGGGCTGGTTCACTTATCAGAAGGAACATGCCGAGAAACTCCCGATCGCTGTAATGGCCATCGAACATTACGGTCGCGTGTACCGGCTGTTGAAGGCCAATGTGCCGGTGAACATTGAAATGGACGTGGAGACCGAATTCACCGGCGATCACGAGCACGGCTTCGATACCGTTGCCGAAATTCCCGGCACCGACCCCAAGCTGAAAGACGAAGTTGTCATGGTGGGCGGCCATCTGGACTCGTGGGCGTCAGCTACCGGAGCGACTGACAACGGTGCGGGAACCGTGGTTGCCATGGAAGTCATGCGCATTCTGAATTCGCTCAAAGTGCAGCCGCGACGAACCATTCGGGTTGCGCTGTGGACCGGGGAGGAGCAAGGGGAATTCGGATCATACGGGTATGTGAAGCAGCATTTCGGCTTCGTTCCGCTCTCGACTGCTCCTGACCAGGTGAAATTGCCGGACTTTTTGCGCAAGCCGGCTGGTCCGCTTCAGTTGAAGCCGGAGCAGCAGAAGATTTCCGGATACTTCAACGTGGATAACGGCTCCGGGAAAATCCGCGGCATCTACTTGCAGGAAAATGCCTCGATTGCTCCTGTGTTTCAGCAGTGGATCGCGCCCTTGTCGGATCTGGGCGTCACCACCCTCTCCATGCGAAACACCGGCGGCACCGATCACGAGGCGTTTGATTCGGTGGACATTCCCGGGTTTCAATTCATCCAGGATCCGCTGGATTACAGCTCGCGTACCCACCATTCCAACATGGATTTGTATGAACGGCTGCAGCCGGATGATCTGGCGCAGGCGGCTACGGTGGAAGCAATCTTTGTTTACAACGCCGCCATGCGCGACCAGATGCTGCCGCGGAAACCTTTGCCTCATCCGGAGTTGGACGAGCAGCGCAAGGCACCACTTAAAAACGTCATGCCCGGGGCGGCTGCCGCTGCCGAGGAGATGAAGAAGCCGGGCGAATAATCGTGGGATCAAACCGGTCAACTCGTGTTTCGGACCCGTTTGCCCGCGATACGTTTCTGGCGTAGCCTCGTCTAACCCAACATCTCGTCTCCTGGAGTTACTCCTATGGCTCCAATTCAGTTGCTGATCAATAACAGTCCACACGAGGTCGAGGTCGCTCCCGATACTCCGCTCTTGTGGGTTTTGCGCGACAAGCTCAACATGACCGGCACGAAGTATGGCTGCGGCATGGGGCTGTGCGGGGCGTGTACGGTGCATCTCGATGGCCAAGCGGTGCGGTCGTGCCAGACGGCGGTCTCCTCAGTCGCATCGAAGAAGATCACAACCATCGAAGGGCTCTCGGCGGACAATTCGCATCCGCTGCAGAAGGCTTGGATTGCCGAGCAGGTGCCGCAGTGCGGATATTGCCAGCCGGGACAGATCATGTCGGCGGCGGCGCTGCTGGCGAAAACTCCCAAGCCGAGCGATCAGCAGATTGATTCTGCCATGGGCGGGAATCTCTGTCGCTGCGGGATGTATCAGCGGATTCGGCGAGCCATCCACCGCGCCGCCGGGGAAGGAGCATAGCCATGGCCATCTCTCGCAGAAATTTCGTGGTACGCAGTACCGTTGCCGGAGCAGGCCTGCTTGTGGGCCTCCGGTTCTCCGGGCCAATACTGCTTTCGCAGGAATCGGAGAAGGCGAAGAAGAAGGCTCCGGTAAATCCGTTCGATGCTTACATACACGTGGAGCCGGACGGGAAGATTTCTCTAATTGTGGCGAAATCTGAAATGGGGCAGGGAATCAAGACCGGGCTGGCCATGATCCTCGCCGAAGAAGCGGATGTTGATTTCAATACCGTCAGCGTAGAGCAGGCGGAGACGCGGCCCGACATTTACGAGCACATGGGGACGGGCGGCAGCGGTAGCACGATGGAAAATTACATGCCCCTGCGGCGCGCCGGCGCTACTGTCCGCGAGTTAATGATCACCGCTGCGGCCCAGAAATGGAATGTTCCGAGGACGGAGTGCGTCGCCAAAAATGCTGTCGTGACCCACCAGAAATCGTCGCGGCACGCGACTTATGGCGAGCTGGTCGAAGCGGCCTCCAAGTTGCCTCTGCCGGATCCGGAAAAAGTTCCGCTCAAAAATGAATCCCAATTCGAATTGATCGGCCATGCTACCCCGCGCGTGGATATTCCATCGAAGGTCAATGGCACCGCGGGTTTTGGACTTGATGTGCGGGTCCCAGACATGCTGTTCGCGGTAGTGGCGCGCTGTCCAACATTCGGCGGCAAGCCGACGCATTTTGACGCGGCGAAGGCGAAGTCCGTCGCGGGAGTGCGCGACATATTCGAAATACCCGCGCTGGGTAAAGATATGTACACCGCGGGCGGGATTGTCGTGGTCGCCGATTCGACCTGGGCTGCGATGATAGGGCGCGAAGCTTTGCAAATTGGCTGGGATCATGGCGTTGCAGCTTCGGAATCCAGCCAGTCGCTGCATGCCGAGTTGCGGGCCGCAGCCAGTAAACCGGGCAAACGCATTCGCAATGACGGCGACGTGGATGCTGTGTTGCCGGCCTCTGCGAAAAAAATCGAGGCCATTTACGAATTTCCCTATCTTGCGCACGCCACGATGGAGCCGATGAACATTACGGTGCACTCTCGCGGCAGCGAGGCGGAAGTCTGGGCTCCGACGCAGTCTCCGGATTGGGTACAACGCACGGTGGCCAAACTGCTTGATTTGCCGCCTCAAAAAGTGGTGGTGCACACAACCTTGATGGGAGGCGCCTTTGGCCGTCGCTACATGGCGGATTACCCTGCGGAGGCCGCCCAGATCGCCAAGGTTGTCGGGAAGCCTGTGCAACTGGTATGGAGCCGAGAAGACGATATGACGCATGACTTCTACCGTCCGGCGGCTTGCCATATGATGCGCGGCGCCGTAGGGCATGAAGCACGTCCCCTGGTCTGGTCGCACAACATAGCGTCGACTTCGATTGGCTCGCTTTGGGGGGCTCCGGACAAATTGGAAGAGTCCGAAGTCGGCGGCGCCAAGCAGATGCCCTACGCCATTCCCAACGTACGATTGGAATACGCTGCAGTGACCAGTTCGGTGCCGCCATTGTGGTGGCGGTCGGTCGAACACTCGTTCAATGGTTTTGCGGTGGAATGCTTTATCGACGAACTCGCGGCTGCTGCCGGAAAAGACCCGGTGGAGTTCCGCCGCGGACTCCTGGTGAAGCCGGCAAACTGGAAGCCCAAAGATGAAGATGATCCGGATCCTGCCCGTCTGCGCGGTGTACTCGATTTGGCGGCCGAAAAAGTTGGCTGGGGGAAACCGCTGCCGAAGGGCAAAGGGCGCGGCATCGCTTCTTATCATTCGTTCGGAAGCTACATTGCGGAAGCGGCAGAGGTGACGGTCACCGGCAGGAATTTTAAGATCGATCGCATGGTGGCGGCGATAGATTGCGGGCAGGTGGTCAATCCCGAGTCGGTGCGGGCACAGGCTGAGAGTGCGATCATCTATGGCCTGAGTGCTGCGTTGAAAAATGAGATCACGATCAAAGATGGAGCGGTGGAGCAGTCGAACTTCGATGGCTATGATCCGATCCGTATCGATGAAGCTCCGCGCATCGAAGTGCACATCCTGAAAAGCAAAGAAGATCCGGGAGGCATGGGTGAACCGGCACTTCCACCGGCGGCTCCGGCCGTGGCGAATGCAATCTTTGCGGCCTCGGGGCAGAGATTGAGGAGGCTGCCGTTTCAGTTGAAAACGTAACGGGAGCTGAAGCCCTTGACGTGAAAAATCAATTAGGGCCGCAGATGAACTCCCATGAACGCGGATGACCTACACTGTTTGCTACCGGCGTTCATGCGCCTTCATTGGGCGGCCACCGGATTTGCGCTGCCAGGGCTACGAGATGGGGAAGGGTTTACGAGAAAATTACAAGAGGACGAGCCCGCGAAGCGAGCCAAGAACTACATAACGCCGAGCGGACTGCAGCGCCTCAAAGATGAGCACCGGTTTCTGCTCACCAGGGAACGCCCGGCCGTGGCGGAGGTGGTGGCGTGGGCTGCCAGCAACGGCGATCGCAGCGACAACGCCGACTATCGCTACGGCAAGCGGCGGCTGCGCCAGATCGATGGGCGCATTCGATTTCTCACGAAGCGAATCGAAGCCGCGGAAGTGGTAGACCCGGAAGCTCCGAGAGCGGGACAGGCGGGGACGCGGGCATTCTTCGGAGCGACCGTGCGCTATGCCAATGCCGCGGGAGCGGAGCGAGTGGTGAGCATCGTGGGCACCGACGAGGTCGATCTCAATCGCAACCACATCAGTTGGGTTTCACCACTGGGGCGCGCGTTGATGAAATCGGCAGCGGGCGACAGCGTAGTTCTTCAAGCGCCAGGCGGCACAGAATACCTGACCGTGCTGGAAGTCTGTTACGAGCGCATTTCTGTGGAACCCTTCCGTGAACCACCTGGATCCGAGGCCTCGGGAAAGGGACGCACTCTCCGGCGCTAAACCCCTGGTGAAAGAGCGACGGCCGTAATTACTCGCTATCGGCTTGGCCAGCGACATTATATGAGTATGAGTTGAGTCCTCGTAAACGCGCCTCTCGGGATCGACTTCACACCGTCGGCGACTCGGAGATCGTTCAATCACACATGCCTCCGACACAGAGCGGAACCCGTATGTCCCAAGGGTTGGACGGTGTGCGACGAGCAGCATCAGTAAGGAAGCAGGAACGGTTCACCGCGTTGCTCCACCACCTCAACGTCGCACTTCTTCGTGAGAGCTTTTACGCACTGAAGCGTCAAGCCTCGCCGGGAATCGATGGGATGACGTGGCAAGAGTATGAAACTGGACTGGGAGATCGAATCAACGATCTGCACAGTCGAGTGCATCGTGGAGCGTATCGGGCACGACCGTCGAGACGAGTCTACATACCGAAGGCTGATGGGCGGCAACGCCCTTTGGGCATCGCAGCACTTGAGGACAAGATCGTCCAACAGGCTGTGGTGACGGTCCTCAACCAGATTTACGAGGCCGACTTCCAAGGCTTCTCTTACGGATTCCGGCCAGGTCGCAGCCCGCATCAGGCGCTAGACGCCCTGACTGTGGGCATCCAGCGAAAACGAGTGAACTGGGTACTCGATGCCGACATTCGTGGCTTCTTCGACAACATGAGTCACGAGTGGACGATGAAGTTCATCAAGCATCGGGTGGCCGATCGCCGCATACTCCGCCTGATCCAGAAATGGCTAAAGGCCGGAGTATCGGAAGATGGTCAGTGGTCGGAGACGAGCGTGGGTACACCTCAGGGAGCGGTTGTTTCACCACTGCTCGCAAACCTGTACCTGCACTATGTGTTCGACCTGTGGGTTGAGGCCTGGCGCAAGAAAGTCGCACGCGGCGATGTAATTGTCGTGCGCTATGCGGACGATCTTGTTATGGGCTTTCAAAGCCGAGCTGACGCCGAGCGGTTCCTGTCGGAGTTTCGGAACCGGCTGGCAAGCTTTGGTCTGGAATTACATCCGGACAAGACGCGTCTGATCGAGTTCGGGCGGTTCGCCGTCCGAAACCGGAAGCAACGTGGCGAGGGAAAACCCGAGACCTTCACGTTCTTGGGATTCACGCATTTTTGCGGAAGTCTCACGAGCAGCGGAGCTTTTAATGTCTGGCGCATCACCGCGAAGAAGCGGATGGTCGCGAAGCTCAACGTCATAAAGGCAGAGCTTCAACACCGGAAACATCATCGTACGAGTGAGGTCGGTACATGGCTTCGGAAGGTCGTGCAGGGCTACTACCAATACCATGCTGTGCCGGGCAACACCGGTCAGTTGCGCGTCTTTAGGCGTCGCATATGCCGATTGTGGCGGAGCGTTCTCGTCCGACGCAGTCAACGCGCGCAGGTGGGCTGGGACCGTCTCAACCCACTGCTCAACCGGTGGATTCCGCACCCACGCGTTCTGCATCCTTATCCCGACAAGCGCTTCGACGCCATTCATCCTCGGTAAGAGCCGTATGCGTAAACGCGCACGTACGGATCTGTGCGGGGGGCGATCAGTGATGGTCGTCCCTACCGCGACAGTTATCCCCAGAAATATCCCGAAGTATCCAAATTTGAGTTGACATCGCAAGTTAGCCCTTATGGTGCCGAACCCATAAGATCTCTCCTAGGATTCCTTCCAGTTAGCAGCTGATCTGCAGCCTTCGGTATTCCTCGGTCTATCACTGATTACGGAGCGCGATGATTGGACTCACACGTGTGGCATATCGGGCCGGCACGTAGCTGGCTAGGAATGCGACGGCCAGCAGAGTGAACACCACGGCGGCAAAGGTTGCAGGATCGGCCGCTCCCACTCCATACAGAAGGTTTGACATCAGCCGAGTGAGTGCGAGCGCAGATACAATTCCGAGACCCACTCCCGCGATCATCAGACGCACTCCCTGTCGTAGGACCAGGCCGAGCACACTGGCGCGCTGTGCGCCGAGAGCCATACGAATTCCGATCTCGTGTGTGCGCTGAGCCACGGTGTAGGAAATGACTCCGTAAATTCCTACGGCGGTGAGCGCCAGCGCGAGCGCAGCAAAGAGTCCTAGCAGCGACATGGTGAATCGCGAGCGCGCCAGCGAATCGCCGAGCAACTGCTCCATGGTAGCGACCGACGCCATGGGCAGCTCCGGGTTCATCTGCCGCAACTCGCGGCGGATCGCCGGAACCAGCGTCGCCGGGTCGTTCGACGTTCTCACCAGAATGGTCATGCGCGAATACGTCAGCTCCGGTATTGGCCAATAAACGGTCGGTTTGGCTTCCCTATCGAGCCCCATCTGGTGAACGGCGCCACAAACTCCGATGATCTCCGACGGGTAATCGTCGTCGAATTTGTCACCATGCATGTAAATTGAGATCTTCTTTCCGATAGGATTTTCACCACGCAGATATTTCCTGACAAAAGCCTGGTTCACTACCACGACGTGGGATGTTTCGGTCAACTCGCGCTCATCGAACGAGCGGCCCGCTAGCAGCGGAATTTCCATGGTCCGGAAATAATCTGGACCAACGACGCGCACCCCGGAAACCGGAAGGTCCGCGTGGCCTCGCTTAGGTTCTCCGATAATGTGCACGCCCGTGGCACTTCCCATGCCAGTAAGCGGCGGGAAATTCTCCATACTGACTGAGCGCACTCCGGGAACGCTGCCGACGCGCAGCAACAGGTCTCGGAAGAATGCCATCTGCGCTTCATCCTTTGCATACTTGGCGGGTGGCAGCCCCACCTGAAACGTAAGCAGGTTGCGCGGATCGAATCCCGGATCGACATTTATCAGCCGGAGGAAACTGCGAATCAACAATCCGGACCCGACCAGCAGGACCAGGGCAAGACTCATTTGTGCGACGACCAGCAGGCTTCGCAGCAGTGTGCTGTGTGCCGTCGGGGTACTTCGAGCCTCGTCTTTCAATGACTCCGCGATTTGTGAGCGGGCGGAAAGAAATGACGGGAGAAATCCGAAGATGATGCTGGAAAGCATTGTTATGCCAGCCGTGAATGCGAGGACACGAACATTTAACGTGACATACCGCGAATCCAGCAGATCCTTCGGTCCCGATGCGAGCAGGGCTCTCGACCCCCAGAAAGCTAGAAGCAGTCCCAACACCCCGCCGGTTGCCGCTAGCAAGACGCTTTCCGTAAGTAGCTGACGTGCGATGCGCCAGCGGCTGGCGCCAATGGCCGCGCGAAGCGCGATCTCCCTCTCGCGTCTGGCGGCGCGCGCCAGCAGCAGGCTGGAAACGTTTGCGCAGGCAATCAGCAGCACAAACGCAACGGCACAGAACAGAGTGAGCAGCGCAGGCCGAAGATCGCCCGAGAGCTGCTCGCGAATGGGAACGACCGTCGCTCCCCAATGCGCGTTCGTCATCGGGTATTCCTGCTGCAGACGCGACGCAATCGTGCTTATCTGCTCCTGGGCCTGCGTTAGAGTGACGCCCGGTTTCATGCGCGCTAGCACGGTGAGATATCGCCCAACGCCTTGCTTGCGATCTCCCCAATCGTTAGGCACCGCCCAGGGAGACCATATTTGCGGCTTGGAGCCGGTGAGAGTCCCATCTTTGATGAAGAGAGTGAAATCTTTCGGGGCTACGCCTACGACAATTTCCGGCTTGCCATTGAGCTCGATAGCCTTTCCCACAATGCTGGGATCGCCGCCCAGTCGTTCCTTCCAGAAACCGTAATCCAGCAGAACGACGTTGTCGTTTCCTTGTTTCCAATTGTCGGGGTTGAATCCGCTACCCAGAAACGGACTTACCCCCACCACGCTCAGAAACCCGGGCGTTACATTTCCTACTACGATCTGCTGAGGATCGCCTGAACCGGTCAGGTTGGCATGGGTATCGGCCATAGCGGTCATGCCTTCAAAGACTGTGTTCTGGTTTTCCCAGTCCAGAAAATTGGCAGGAGCAGCAACGTTATGTGGATGGTTGAGGGTCAGGAAGTTTTCCCAAACTACCACCAGGTGTGAAGGATCACGGAAAGGAAGCGGGTGTAGCAGCACCGCGTCCACCACGGAAAAGATTGCGGTCGTAGCGCCCATTCCCAGCGCCAGGGTGAGTACCGCCACAACCGTGAAGCTCGGCTGCTTGAGCAGCATGCGCGCGCCATAGTGGAGATCCAGCAAGAGCATCTCCACACTTCGTACTCCCCGTGCTTCCCGGCATTCTTCGCGGACCTTCTCTTCACCGCCGAATTTCAAACGCGCTTGCCGAGTGGCTTCCTCCCTGGATATTCCAGATCGCATAAGCTTTTGGACCTGCTGCTCGAAGTGGAAGCGCAGTTCGTCATTCATTTCCGCTTCTACCGTGTTGTGGCGAAAAAGTGAGCGGAGGCGAAAGAAGAGGTCGGAAAACATGGAGCGCTCCTATGTTGTTTGAAGAATTTGCGCAATCGCTGCGGTGAGCTTCCGCCAGGAGTCCTGCTGGGTCTCGAGCTGATTGCGTCCAGCACGAGTGAGTTCGTAATATTTGGCGCGACGATTGTTTTCCGATGTGCCCCAGCGCGCCTTGATCCACCCTCGCCGCTCCAGTCGATGCAACCCTGGGTATCGCGAGCCCTGCTGTACTTGCAAGACCTCATTCGATATCTGCTGAATCCGCTCCGATATGGCCCAGCCGTGAAGCGGACTCAACCCCAGAGTGTTGAGAATAAGAAGGTCGAGAGTTCCCTGAGGAAGATCGATACGAGTCAATGACGCTCCTCTTGTGCTTCTACAGGAGAATACAGCTTCTCATGTCGAAGTGCAAAGGGAAGGAGCGAGAGTTTTCGAATGCTATAGCTCGCGCCAGATATCTTTGAATTCGTAGAAGCCCTTTTTGCCGGAGAGCCATTCGGCCGCCAGCACCGCGCCTTCGGCGAAACCTCGGCGGGATTTTGCGTCGTGGCAGAGATATATACGGTCGGCTTTGGACTCCAGCACGATCTCGTGCAGGCCTACGACTTCTCCCTCGCGAAAGGAAGTGATTTCCACGTCCTGCTGGGTGCCGCTGGTTTCACGAAGAATGTTCTGCATGACAATGGCGGTGCCGGAAGGAGCGTCCTTCTTGTGGACGTGGTGGCGTTCGAAAATTTGTCCGGAATAGTCGTGCCGCAGCGCTGCGGCTGCGGCTCGGGTCATTTCCAAAAAGACATTTACGCCTACTGAGAAATTGGCCGCATAGAGGAGGCCGGTATCGTGCTGCTTCACCAGTTCGCGCACGCGATCCATCTCTTTGTACCAACCTGTCGTGCCTACCACCATGTTCTTGCCGGCCTTCACGCAAGCTTCGATGTTTTGCAGGACACAATGAGGAGCGGTGAAATCCAGTACTACGTCGATTCCGCGCAGTTTTTCCGGATCGACCGCAGCGCCGTTGAGGTTGTCTCGTGAACTCGCAACTTGCAGATGATGTTTCCGCTCGGCCGCCATCTCGGCTACTTGCGAGCCTGTTTTTCCACGGCCGAGAACGAGAAGATTCATTCTTGCTACCTCGAATGATTTAACCACAGGGAACACGAAGGAGCACAGAGGGAGGCTTACCGTGAATACCGGATTGCTTCCACGTTCACTTGCGAGATTCGCCCGCGCTTTCCACAGTTCTGTGACTTACATGATGTGACAACACTGGTCATTTTGTCCGCATCCCATAGCAGCGCCGCGGAGGAGGGTTCATGGATCAGAACCAGATAGCAATTTTAGTCGTTGTCGTGGTCATTGCGATCATCGTGGTGGCGGCAATCGGGTATGTCAGCTCGCGGAAACGCCGCAGCCGGAAATTGCGCGAGCACTTTGGCCCCGAGTACGAACGGGTGCTGAAGCAGGAAGGCGACCCGCGGAAAGCCGAGGGAGTCCTGGAATTCCGCGAGAAGCGAAGAGACAAATTCAAGATACGCGCCCTGTCGCCAGCAGACCGGCAAAGCTTCTCCACGCGCTGGCGAGAAGTGCAGGCGCGTTTTGTGGATGATCCGCGCGGAGCGGTCACGGTTGCCGATAGCCTCTTGACCGATGTGATGCAGGCGCGTGGGTACCCCATCGGAGAGTTCGATCAACGAGCCGCTGACCTCTCCGTCGACTATCCAACCGTCATCGACAACTACCGGGCAGGACACGACATTGCCATGCGACACAGCTCGGGTCAGGCCAGCACGGAAGACCTGCGCCAAGCCATGATGCACTACCGCGTCTTGTTCGAGGAATTGCTCGGAGAAGACAAACCGTACAGGAAGGGAGCATAGAGATGGCACAGCCGTTGAGAAAAGATGAGCCGCAGTTTGATAACGAGGAAATCACTACTGCCGATCTGGCGCAGGGCAAGCGTCCCGCAAACACACACGAAATGCGGCCCCAGCCGGTCACGATGAGCGGCAGCCAAACAGAGCAAAGCGATGGCAGCACACAGCTGTTTCCGTCCAATGAGTTGCAGGATCTCAGAACACGTTGGAAAGACATTCAGACCGGGTTCGTGGATGAGCCGCGCAAGGCCGTGGAGCAGGCCGATGGCCTGGTTGCGTCCGCAATGAAGCGGCTGGCCGAGGTGTTTGCGCAGGAGCGGTCCGGATTGGAGCAGCAGTGGGATCGCGGCGATAACGTGTCCACTGAGGATCTGCGGGTGGCACTGCAGCGGTATCGGTCCTTCTTTGACCGACTGCTGTCGGTCTAGTTTCTGAACACGTAGGGGCGGACCCATTGGTCCGCCCCGCGTCAATAAAAGGAAATCGTGTTCAGGCGAACACTTCGGCGTCGAGTTCCGCGAAAAAGGTTCTGTGTAGGCGCTGGATTACTTCCGGGACTTCGTCTTCTTCGATGACGAAGGTGAGGTTAATCTCCGAGGCGCCCTGCGAGATCATGCGGATCTTTTTGTCGGCCAATTCCCGGAATACCAGGGCCGCGATGCCCGGCGTCTCCCGCAAATTCTCTCCCACCAGGCACACGATGGCTTTACGGCCTTCATACTTCACGTCGGCCAGCTTGGCCAGATCTGCGGCTAAAGCTGGGATGGCCTGATTCGAATCAACAGTAAGCGACACACTGACTTCGGATGTGGAAACCACGTCTACTGCGACCTGATGGCGATCGAAGGCTTCGAAGATCGATTTCAGGAATCCGTGCGCCAACAGCATCCGCGGGGCAGCGACATCCACAATGGTGATGCGCTTCTTGGCCGCGATTGCCTTGAAAATGTTCTTGCTATGCGGCGCGCGGGTGGTGATGCGGGTGCCTTCGCAACCGGGATTGCGCGAGTTCAGCACATACACCGGGATATTCTTCTGAATCGCAGGCAGCACGGTTGCCGGATGAAGCACCTTGGCACCAAAGTAGGCGAGTTCGGCGGCTTCATCGAAGCTGATGACCTTGATGCGACGCGCGTCGGGGCAGACGCGCGGGTCGGTCGTGAGAATGCCGTCAACATCGGTCCAGATCTCGATGCGCTCGGCTCCCAGACCCGCGCCGAAGATGGCGGCGGAAAAGTCTGAGCCGCCACGGCCAATCGTGGTCGTGATTCCGGAACGATTGGAGCCAATGAATCCGCCCATCACGGGGACTTGTCCGGCGCTCAACAGCGGTTCAACTTTTTCTTTCAACCGGAGGTTCGTTTCTTCGTATTGCGGCACGGCTTGCATGTAAGCGCTGTCTGTAACCAGCACGTCGCGAGAATCCACGTGAATTCCTTTGAGCCCCCGCGCTTCGAATGCCGCGGCCACAATTTTGCTGGAGAGCATTTCGCCATACGCGGCCACGTTGTCGGTCGTCCGGGGAGTGATCTCGCCGACTGCGGAGATGCCGCGCAGCAGTTCGTCAAGATTCTCGAAATCCGAGCCGAGTTCGGAGTGGAACTCAGTGAAGCGAGCCGTCCCTAGCAGTTCGCTGGCGCAGTTGTAATGGCGCTCCTGCAACGAGCGGCAAAGCTTTAGCGCGGTTTTGCGCTCGCCATTGCCTGCGGCCTTGGCCATGGTGAGCAGCGTGTCCGTCACTTTGGCCATGGCGCTGACTACGACCACTGGCTGCTGAGATTGGCGGCCCTGGACGATTGCGGCTACGCGGTCGATCGCTTTGGCATCTTCAACGGAAGTGCCGCCGAACTTCATCACAATCATCGGCGGGGCTCCGAGTGGAAGCTCTCGATTAGGTCACGAGCGACGCGAGCCCCGCGCCCTGTGAGTCGCGCGGATAGTGCGCTATCGTTCATCCCAGATAGCCTTTGGCCTTCAGGAGTTCTGCGTTGAGCAGGGCTGCCCCGGCTGCGCCGCGTATGGTGTTGTGCGACAGAACCGTGAACTTCCAGTCCAGCACGCTACACGGGCGCAGGCGGCCTACGACCGTAGTCATCCCCGCTCCCATGTCAATATCAAATCTGGGCTGCGGACGATCATTGGCTTCCAGGTAGACCACCGGCCGTTCGGGCGCGCTGGGCAGCTTCAATTCCTGCGGTTCGGCGCGATACGCCTTCCACGATTCTATGATTTCTTCCGGCTTGGCTTTCTTCGTCAGGCGGATGGAAATGGATTCAGTGTGCCCGTCCTCCACGGCAACGCGGTTGCATTGCGCGCTCATGGCGAAGGCGCCGGGTATCACTTTGGAACCGTTCACCTCACCGAGAAGCTTCTTCGTTTCCTCCTCCATCTTTTCTTCTTCGTTCTTGATGAATGGAATCACGTTGCCCAGGATGTCGAGGGAGGCGACCCCAGGATAACCCGCGCCGCTGATGGCTTGCATGGTTACGGCCATCACGGTTTCCAGGCCGAAACGCTGATGGATGGGCGCGAGAGCGAGAACCAGTCCGATGGCCGAGCAATTAGGATTCGTGACGACATAGCCGCCGCTCTTTTTGCGCCAGCCCTGAATGTCGATGAGCTTGATATGGCCGGCGTTCACTTCCGGGATTACGAGGGGAACATCTTCTTGCATCCGCAGAGCGCTGGAGTTGGAAACGACAGCGCAGCCGGCATCGGCAAATCGGGGCTCGAGTTCCGCCGCGATGCCCGAATCGAGAGCGGCGAAAATCACTTTAGGCGCGCCGTCCGGGGTCGCGGGCGACACCTGCATCTTGGCCACGGGTGCGGGAATCGCAGTTTTCAGGCGCCAGCGTGCGGCTTCCGCATACACCTTGCCTTCGGAGCGGTCCGAGGCGGCGAGCCACGCCACTTCAAACCACGGATGGTGCTCCAGCATTTGGATAAATCTTTGTCCTACGACGCCGGTGGCGCCCAGGATTCCTACAGGAATCTTTTTCATGGGTACTTGGATTTTATAACAAGCGAGCTTTAGTGCTCGTGTAGCGGGTCCTTTGCGCGGTTACTAAGGGGAGGAGCGCCAGGAGACGGAGCTAAGTCCGATGAGTTTCCTGGCGGAACGGGTACTCGCTGAGCGGCCCAAATTTTTTCTTCTCGGTATAAATGCGCCAGCGGCGGAAGACGATGCGCAGCGCGGCCATCACTGGAATCGAGAGATATACGCCCAGGATTCCGGCGACTTCTCCTCCAGCCATGACTCCAAAAATCGCGGCCAGCGGATGCAGTTCCATGCTGTCGCCCATGATGCGCGGGGAGGAAACATAATCCTGGATCAGGCGCCATGTTCCAAGAAAAATAAGCAGAATGATCCAGTGGGAGTAGCTGAGTACTAACGCTACAGTCATGATCACGAGTGCGGCGACCAGAGGGCCGACGACGGGTATGAATTCCAGGCTTCCGCCGATCACGCCCAAGGCTACGGGATTGGGGACGCGCATCACCTCAAAGAAAGCCGTGTAGATGACCATAGTCAGCGCGGCCAAGGTCAGCTGTGCCCGAATAAAGTGCGCCAACATCTGGTTGAGATCATTGAGCACATTCTGCAGAAATTCCCGTTGCGGCCGCGACTGAACAGTGGAGAGCAGGAACTCGCTGAACAAGCGCCCATCTTTAAGAAAGAAGATCGAGAGCAGGGGAACGATAAAGAACAGCCATGCTTGCTTAGCGACGTCGGCGAGCCGGAGCCCGAGGCGTTGCGCGAACTGCGTAATGTCGTCCTGATGGCTGATCAGAAATGACTGCACAAAATCTGTGGAAGCTTTGCTCCAGCCATGATCAGCCCCGATCTGTCGGGCGAGCTCTCCCGAACTGAGTTTTGAGATGAGTGTAGGAAGCGACTGCCCGAGGCGTGCGCCCTCGTGTGTGATCTTGGGGCCCACCAACACGAAGAAGACAATAACGAGCGCAAGCAGGAGCGTGTAGATGACGGCAATGGCGCGGCCGCGTCCCTTGAGTACGCGCTCCAACTGCGCTACCAGTGGACTCATCAGGTATGCGAAGAAGATTGCGAAAAGGAAGGCGATCAGCGTCGCGCGGGCGACATACAAGAACCCCAGTACGAGCGCGAACAGCAGCACCGTGACCAGAACCCGTGCCGTACGTGAGTCAGCCAGTGACAATAAGTTTTCCAGGGTGGTCTCGGTTCTGCCGTCCGGATTAGTCGCGGACTACTTCCGTGTTATCGGCAGGAATCGCCACCTTCATCAGCTTGAACTGGTCGTGATCATCGACCCACAAGGCCCAGTCCACATTGTCGCCTTTCAGGTTCAACCGTAGCAACTCGCGTTCGGAGCCGCGGATGTTGACCTTCTCCGCGCCCACCAATTCCATGCGAATGTGCAGCGAGGTGCGATCCTGCGGCACCAAGACTCCGAAGTCCCCGGGCACGCGCTCACATTTGAAAGCTCCGCCATCTTGCTTGCAATCAGATGCCAGGTAGCGCCAGGCCAGAACTTCGCGATGTACAAAAAAGTTGTTGTCCAGGATCACCGAGGTGTTCGGCATCAGGAATGATTGCTCTGCCGGTTTGGTGAAACTGGCCGAGGTAATCTTCTCGATGAGAAATTCATCTTTCGGCAGCACAGTTAACGAACCATCGGTCCCCTGGCTCCATTCATAACGCAATATTTGTCCGTTCGAGGTGATCACCAGGTCTGATTTCTGGGTGGCGGGCCCGTTTTCTTGCTTAAGCTCCGATTCGATCGTGCTGGTGGCGTTCTGCTGATGGATGGTAAAGGTCTCCGTGGCTAAGCGCTGGCCTTTGATGAAAATGCCGAAGGAGCCGGAATCGACGGCCTGCAGGGGCGCGGCCTTTTCTTTTTCTTTCTTATCAGTGGCCCGTGCTGGCAGCACGGCAGTGCACGCGATCACAAAGCATACGAAAACCAGCGCTATGACGGCTCGCGCTAGTGCAGAGTCCTGCTCCCGTGCGGTATGGTGGGACTTCACTCGACATCTCCTTCTTTGCTACTTTGGTCGAGCACCTTCAGCCCGAGCTTGGCGGCGATCTCGTCTGCGATCTCGTCTACCGTGCGCCCGCCGGTTTGAATGGTGAGCGACGCTTCGCAGTAGTTGGGACGCCGCTTCTCATGCAGTTCACGAAACTGCTCCAGGCTCCGGAGAAGTGGCCGCTCGGCCAAAGCCTCGCTGGCTTGCTTGCAGCAACGCTCCCACAGCTCTTCTACGGGTGCGTCCAGGAAAATTATCGGCACGCCCGAACATTTAAGCAGTTCGGCGTTTCCGGTCTGGACAAAGGCGCCACCGCCCAATGCGACTACGCGCGCCTGGTTGTGAATTCCCTCGAGCACGTCTTGCAGCGCGCTGCGTTCGGCGCGCCGGAAGGCCGGTTCCCCGGACTCGCGGAATATCTGGGCTACCGTACGGCGTTCGCGGCGCTCGATCCGGTCGTCCAAATCTTCAAAAATCCAATTCAGCCGCCCGGCCAATGCGGCGCCTACGCTGCTCTTGCCGGCACCCATAAAGCCGACCAGGAACACAGCTTCCGGAGCAGAAGCATGCAACCGCTCCGGAGAGCCGGTCCGCACACGCGGCCTTGCGCTCACCGTTTTCGTAGAACGCTTATTCAAACGGTCCAGGCACTGTCAGTGTTATTTTGTCGAGCGTTTTCTGAGGTGGATTTTACCATTGAAGCTGCGCAGCACCACGGTAGAAGAGACCGCAGCCCGCCCCATAGTACCCCAGAAGGCACTTCCTTCTTTGAGGACGAAAGAGGTGTGCTGCTTGGGCTGCAGAGGGATATCGTCATGCACTTCGCCGCGCACCGAGCGGGCGCTCACATCGGCAGAGGTGGAATCGGGAACGATAGCGTCAATATTGCCGCTGTGGCTGGTCAGGCGATACTCGCCGTGGTTCCCAAAATCCCCCAGGTAGCTGATTCCGCCGCTGGTAGAAATCACTTGTACCAAGGGACCATCGACGCCATTGAGAGTGACGTTCCCGCTAAGCGAATCGACTTCCACGTAGCCACTCTGCACGTTAGTAAGGGTCACGGGGCCATTAAGAGTTTTTACGTGTACATGGGAGTCGCTGATATCGCGCAGTTCCACGATTGCGGCAGCACCCTCCAAGGTGACATCGCCGTGGATTTTTTCCGCTCTCAGGGTGCCGGAACTGGAGTGCAATGCGAGGTTGGTGTCCGGTGGAACTAGAATCTCGTAATCGACGCGCCCGGACTGAGCATCGGCGCCGGGGAGCAGATGAGATTGCAGATCGACCCGATTGCCGGCGAAACTATTGTCCACTTCAACCTTTTCCGAGGCCAATACGGCATTAACCACAACGGTATTCCCGGTTGTGGGCTTGATGGATACGGAGCCGTAAGGATTATTCACCGACAAGGCCGCTTTGGGAGCCACGTTGAAGCGAAGTTCTTTATGCGTTTCGGCGGCGGCTATGCCTGAGGTCATGGTTACAGCGAGGACCGCGCTACATACTCCCACATCGATTAAACGCCCGCCCATAGGATCCCTCGAACTCTTCAGAAACTTTCCGCCAACAGCAAGGCGGCGGTCAAAACGGCATTCATTATGGCAAAGAACGATCCAGGGCCATTTCAAAAAGCATGGCTTTTTCCTGGTATGCGTCCATCAAAGCACGATGTGCTTCCTGGTCATTGGGATTCGCGTCGAGACTGTGTCTCGCGTCGCGAATGTAGTCGTTCACATTGCGTAAATTCTCGGTGTACTGTGCTTGTAAAGCGGGCGCTTGCTCTGCCACTTCAGCCAGCAAATCGTTGTCATTCAGGCCCGCGATAGAAGCGTCCAACGCGGCGTCGGAGGCTAGCTGAGAAGTTACACCCCCGGTAACGACTCCCGGCGAGGGAGCATGCGGACGCACGAGGATCCCAATAGTGATCAGCACGACGGCCGCGGCGGGAAGCGCCCAGCCGGTCCAGCTCCACGACCCCGTCAGGGACGGCAGCAGGGAACGGCGCGCGAAGGGCTTGATAATCCCTTCTCGCCTGAGACTGGTTTCGATGGAATTCCAGACATGGGGACCGGGCTCATGGGCGGCGCGCAACTCCCCGGCTGCGCAGGCAATCACCAGCAGATCCGCCACCAGCCCCGCGCAATGCGGACAATCCCTTAAATGAGCCCGCTGCGCGGCCGTGCCGCCGCTATCGTTTTCGATCAGGCTGTCCTGCAACTCAACACAAGTCATTACGGCTCTCCCCAAGCCTCTGTTTCACTGCCGCTGCTTCAAAGTCTTACAATCTGACTTTCAGCCCGAACTCCGCCGCCAGTCTGCGCTGGCTGGCTTCCTGATTTTCTTACTGTTACTTACTTGGTTGCATGTATTGCGTCTCAGGATTTCTGCGCTTTTTCAGATCGCTTCATTCTGAGTAGATCGCGCAGCTTCATACGGGCTTTATGTAATTGGGACTTGCTGTTGCCTATCGAACAGCCCACGATAGCCGCGATCTCATTATGTTCGTAACCTTCCACGTCGTGAAGCACAAAGATCGTACGATAGCCGGGAGGGAGGTCGTCCACTGCTTTCTGCAGTTGCAGGCGGTCAATGGATCCAGCCAGCGCTAAATCTTCCGCACCGAAATCCTTCTTCGGAGTGTCTTCCTCGCCTACTTGCGTCGTTTCCTCCAGCGAAACAACAGGCAGGCTCTTCTTTCTTAGGTGCATTAGCACCACGTTCACCGACAACCGATGCAGCCAGGTGGAGAAGGCTGATTCCCCGCGAAACGTTCCGATCTTGCGGTAGAGCTGCAGGAACGCTTCCTGGGTCAAATCTTCGGCTTCAGCCGTATTCGAGGTCATCCGCAGGCAGAGGGAATAGACCCGCCGCTTGTGCTTATCGTAAAGGGCCTGGAAGGCCTGAGCGTCGCCCTGCTTTGCCCTTTCGATGAGTCCGGCCTCGACTGTTTCACCGGGCTTCTGTTCTGGGTCGGTCAAGTTGCCTTTTCCGGCCGCACCCCGTGAGATGCGGCTAAATATCTTTACGTTGTATAGGTTGCGGGTAGCTGGAGAAAAACTACAGTAATGCCCCTATTTCAAATTCAAGAGCAATTCTACAGTTCTTTGGATTCGGTGATTCGATGCCACAATGTGGGAAATCCTTTGCCTGTGGCCTGTTAAAACACTCGGCTCCCTTGCTTATAACCCTATCCCAAATTTAGAGTCGCATTCTTCAGAAATTGGTAAATTCCATGTCTCCTACTTGGGAGCGTTCGCCGTGGTAATCGTCTCCAGGCCATGCCCGTGCGGACCCGTTTCCCGCTCGTGAAGGAGGAACGCGAACAGCACGCCAAGCAGGCCTAGAACCGAGAAGATCCACATCCCGAGGTGATAGCCGGCTGGGTTCGAGGCGTCCGCGTGAGCATAGTTGTTTGCCCAGCCGACCAGAATGTTGAGGCCAAATAGACCGATGTTCTGGATCATGGTCATCAGGCCATAAGCTGTTCCCAGTTTCGATTGCTCGACTATGTAGGCCACGGCTGGCCACATCACGGCTGGGATCAGGGAAAAGGCCACGCCCATCATTGCCATCGGGATATAGAGATTGACGTGGGTGTAGGCCATCATCAAGTACACCGGGATCAGGAGCAGGGAGCCAAACATCATCAGCAGGGCGCGCTTGCCAATGCGATCCACCCACAACCCGAAAAGCGGGGTCGCAATCATCGCGAACAGAGTAAGCATGCTCGACAAAAAGCCACCGAATTCGCGCGATGTGCCGTGAGCTTCCATGAAGAATTTCACCGCGAAGGTCTGGAAGGGGAAGATAGCGGAGTAGAACACGATGCATAACGCAACGATCAGCCAGTAGCTGACCCCAAACTTCCAGATATCCGATATGACGACCTTGTCGGTAGAGACCTCGCCCAGGCGGTAGTTCTTTTCCGCGTAGACTTCCATTGCCCAATACACGGCCGCTCCGATAATGCACAGAGCAGAGAACGCGAGCGAGATCAGGAATGCCGGACGCCAGCTGTGATAAGCCCATCGCGCCCAGGTGGGAGAGTTCAGGGCGGCAAAGGTTCCCAGGCGCGAGGCTGTGAGGTTCAGCCCAAAGGCAAAACTTAATTCCTTGCCGCGGAACCAGCGGGCCAAGGCGGTCGTGACCGCAACGTTTAAGGATTCGGCGCCCATGCCAAAGAGGAGTCGCCCGCTCGCCATCACTGAGAGATGTCCAGAGGCCGCGGTGATCGCGGGTCCAATGAAGCAAAGCACGCCGAAGATCATCAGCGACTTGCGCAGGCCAATGCGGTCAATGATGAAGCCGCCTACCAGCACCGTAAAAATGTTGGGGAAGCTATAGATCGCCTGGAGGAAGCCTATGTCGAGATCAGTGAAACCCAGCTGCTGCTTCAGGATGTCAGCGATCGGGCTAAGCGCATCGTAGGCGTAATAGCTGCCAAACATGGCCAGGCTGACAAAGATCAGCACCAGCCAGCGGTAAAACCGGCCGGGCTCGGGACGAGTGGTGTCGTGCATCAGCGCTCTTTTCCGAGCAGGATGAACTCTGGGGAATTGACGACCGAGAAGAGTAGCAGAAGCGCGCTTCTGCTCCTACTTTCAGCCGTAACCAGAAGGGCGGGGACCGGTCAGCGCTTAGCACTCAAACGGTCCACGCTGCCCAAGAAGCACCAGGATGGTTGAAATCGGCCACCAGAGCTGAACCAGGTCTTGTTCAAAACCTTCGTTGTGCTACTCCAAGCCTCAGACAACATTGCTATTACTTGCCGCGAGTCGAACGGTATTCGGGCTGCAATGAGCAGCAACAACGTTTCGGCCCCTGCACGAGGCTGAGTTGCTAGCTCCAGCCTGGGGAATTTCCATCCTGAGGAGTGTCTCCCATGCGTCTCCGTAGTAGCGCTTTGACGTTTAGCTGCTTACTTGCCGCCGTTGCTCTCAGCTTTGCCATCGTCGGCTGCAACAACACGTTTAATCCATTGTGTGCGAGCTCGAGACCGGCGCCCGTTATTGGCTCGCTATCGCCCGCCACAGTGCCTTTTACGCAGGTGCAAAACGGAACCACACTGACGATCACCGGGAGCAACTTCGTATCTTCCACTCTAGTGATGATTGGTTCCAAGCCGATAAGCGCGAAGGTGATCAGTCCGACCAAATTGACGGTGAAGGTGAATGCGGGCGTGATTTCCGGGCCAGGAGACGTTAGGGTCGCTGTGGACACTCCCGCCGGCAATACTGGGGAACTCGGTTGTACCAGTGGAGGAAAAAGCAGCGTGTTAACGCTAACGGTGAATTAGGGGAGCGAAGCAGCTCGCGTAGGAACGGACGCATCTCGTCCGGGCAGGTTTAATCTGGGCTTTCGAAGGGAATGTCATGCTCGGCCGCTCGCGGGACGGACCAATCGGTCCGTCCCCACGTGGTTTAGCTGCCTACGAAGCGGGCGTAGAGGCTCCGAGCTACGGCGGTGTCGGTGGTGCCTTTGATAATGGCGCGGCCATCGGGGAACAGGGTCATCTCGTAGGGCTCGTGCCAGAACTTGAGGATGAAGTCGTTGCGGCGGACAGTGCCGTGGGCTTGCAGTCGCCGATCCATCTCGGCGAAGTCGACGGGACGCTGCCGCTCATGAATTTGCACAGAATTTCTGCCGCATAGCGTGATGTGCGGCCGCCCTTCGCCCGCGAGGTGGATGAAATCGCGGTCTCCGCAGGCGCGGCAACCAGGACGCGGTTCACCTGCTGAGATTTCGGCGTGCTCGTTGCTCCACAGATCGAACGAAAGGAGCGTTCGTCGCAGTTCCGGGGCTTCCGGTCCTGCAACGAGCAACTTCAGCGCTTCTGTGACAGCAATGGACGCCACAAGGTTCACCGCGGAGTTAAGGATGCCTGAGGTTTCGCAGGTTTCCACCATCCCGCGCGGAGAATCGGGGAAAATGCAGGCCAGGCAGGCACCTTGCCCGGGGAGCACATTCAGCGTGACCGCGTAGCTGCCCACTGCTGCGGAGTAAATCCAAGGCTTGGCGTGCGCGATCGCGTAATCATTGATCAGATAACGAGTCTCGAAATTATCGGTGCCGTCGAGGATCAAATGCATCCCGTGAAGCAAAGCTTCAACATTTGCGGGAATAAGATCCTCAACTTTGGGCTCAACTACGATTGCGGAATTAAAGCCGGCGATTTTGCGCGCCCCGGCGATGGCCTTCGGTAAGGACTCCGCAGCATCAGCTTCGTCGAACAGGGATTGCCGTTGCAGATTGCTGGGCTCGACATAATCGCGGTCGATGATGCGCAAGGTGCCGACCCCGGCTCGCGCCAGCAGGGCCGCCGCCGCGGACCCCGTTGCGCCACACCCAACAATGGCGACCTCGGCCCCCGCCAGTTTCTGCTGGCCTGCTGGTCCGATCCCCCGGAACAACGTTTGCCGGGAATAACGGTCGATGTCTGCTGCCGTACGAGGATCGCCGGTTGGTTTTTGTGCCAAAGAGGTCACCAGTATTGTGCTGCAAAACCTTTATTATAAGGGGCTGAGTCGAGTAGAAATCCCTTTGGCCGGTCAGGCGAAGGCTCGCCGTCAGTTTATGGAACGACAGATTAGGCGCGCTCCGTGCAAATTAGGGCGCCTGATCAGGGAAACCCTTGCCAAAACCGTTCGCGACATTACTGGCCGCTCTTCTGTTGCTGTGGGTTGCGGTGCTGTCGCTGCCGGCAAATGCGCAGCAGGTGTCCCCCTCTGGAACTCCCGCGTACGACGGCCAGGTAGTGCAATCCGTGGACATCGATGGGGTAAGCCCATCTGATCGCCAGCACCTGTTGGAGTTGATTCCGCAAAAGTCCGGCTCTCCTCTGCAACGCGATCAAGTCCGGGAGAGCATTCGTGTGCTCTACGCCACGGGCCGGTTCGCCGATATCCAGGCGGAAGTGAACCCCGTCGGCAAGGGCGTGCAGCTTAAGTTCGTCATATCTCCCAATTTCTTTGTTGGAAACATCGAAGTACAGGGAGCCTCTTCGCGCCCGACCGCAAACCAGATCGTAAATGCCTCGAAACTGCAGCTGGGAGAACTTTTTACCCAAGAGAAATTAAATCGCGGGCTGGAAAATATCCGGCAGTTGCTGGAGGAAAACGGCTACCACCGCGCGCGCACGACTGCGGAAGAAAAGCGCAACGCCGAGAGCCAGCAAGCCGACATTCTGTTCCATGTAACCCCAGGTTCCCAGGCTCATGTCGGAGAAGTGAAGGTCACGGGAACTTCCACCCTCACGCTCGAGGATGTGAAGCAGATCGCGCACATGCAACCGGGAGATCGTGTCACTGCCTCTCGCGTAAGCGGATCCCTACAGCGCCTCAGGAGGAAGTTTCAGAAGCAGAACCGCGCGCTGGCGCAGGTTTCCATTGCGGAGCAGATCTACCATCCCGAGAACAATGCTCTTGATTTCACGTATCAGATTGACCCCGGGCCGGTGGTTCTGATCTCTGCTGAGGGATACCACATTAGCCATGGAAAGCTGAAGCAGGAGATTCCGGTCTACGAAGAAAATGCCGTTGATGATGACCTGCTGAATGAGGGCCGCACCAATCTCCTGAATTATCTGCAGACACAAGGCCGGTTTGATGCCAAGGTTGAGATCAGGAAGAAAACCGACCCCAAGGTCATGCACATCATCTACGACATTGATCCTGGCAGGTTGCACAAACTGGTCCGGATCGATATCAAAGGCGACAAAAATTTCCTCGATACCGCCAAGCTGCGAAGCTACCTGCAGATTCAATCGGCTCACCGCTTCTTGAGTCACGGCAAATTCAGCGAGACGATGCTGAAGAACGATGTCACAACTCTGGAAAATCTGTATCACTCCAATGGCTTTCACCAGGTCCAGATCAAAACCAGGGTGGACGATAATTACGAGGGTTCCCCTAACAAGCTTGCGGTCTTCATTGACATCGAAGAGGGAGTGCGGACCCGGGCAGGGCAGGTGACGATCTCGGGCAACGAAAAGGTTCCGACCAGTGACTTGCCGGAACTTAGCACGCAGTCGGGGCAGCCGTACTCCGAGGAGGAACTGGCCAACGACCGCGAGCGGATCCTCTCCTATTACTTCAACCATGGCTTTCCCAATGCCTCACTCGAGATCGGGACCAAGCCCTCCACCAGCGAGGCCAACCGGGAGGATGTGAGTTTCACGATCCAGGAAGGCCAGCGTTTCACGGCCGATCAAGTCATGATTTCCGGGACGGAACACACGCGAAGCTATGTTGTGAATCGCGAACTTCAGGTCAGCCCAGGCGATCCGCTGAGCCAGCAGGACCTGCTGAATACGCAGACGCGTCTCTACGACCTTGGAATTTTCGGCCAGGTGGACACCGCAGTGCAGAATCCAGAAGGGAGCGATCCCAAGAAAAACGTCCTGGTGCAATTGCACGAAGCCAAGCGTTACACTTTCACCTACGGCGCGGGACTAGAGTTCCAGACGGGGCAGCCGGCGGGAACCAACGCTCCGCAGGGCAAGACTGGAGTGAGTCCCCGCGTGGAGTTCGATGTAACACGCCTGAATGTAGGGGGCCGCAATCAAAGCCTGGCTTTCCAGTCTCACGTCGGACGATTGCAGCAGCGCGGTCTTATCAGCTACACAGTTCCCAAGTTGCTGGACAGCGACAAGTGGAAGCTGATCTACACAATTTTTTACGACAACAGTCTGGATGTGGCCACCTTTACCTCCCAGCGGCTAGAGGGCAAGGTAGACTTGCGGCAACAGATTGGGAATTCGGGAGTGGAGCCGGGTACACGCCCCGGGCCAAGTTCGATCACTTACCGGTTCGACTTTCGCCGGGTCAAGGCCAGTCATTTCGCGCAAGATTTTTCTCCGGCACAGGTCGCGCTGCTTTCTCTGCCGGCCACGGTCGGCGGCCCGGGATTCACCTTTATTCGCGACAAACGAGATAACCCGCTGGAGAGTACGAAAGGCAATTACTTCACGCTGGACGGTTTTGCGGCGCCTAGCTTTCTTGGGTCGCGATCTGAAACCACCTCAGCGGGATACGTTCCGACCAACTTCGCGCGGGCTGTTGCCCAGAACTCCACCTACCAGGCCTTCGGGGGCAAAGGAAAACAGGGGCGCCAATTTGTTTTTGCGCGCTCCACAACCATTGGGCTGGAGCAGCCGTTTAAAGGAACAAAGGTTCTGCCTCCGGGCTCGTGTCCCGCCAACGCTTTGGGCGAGCCAACCTGTGCCGCCACTGCGACCATCCCCTTACCGGAACAATTTTTCGCTGGCGGCGGCAACTCGCACCGTGGATTCGGGTTGAATCAGGCAGGACCGCGTGATCCCTACTCCGGCTTCCCCGTAGGAGGCACGGCACTGTTCGTCAACAATCTGGAATTGCGCTTTCCCCAGATCTCGTTGCCGTACATCGGGGAAGGCTTCGGGTTTGCGGTGTTTCACGATATGGGTAACGTTTTCACGGCGCAGCACGACATGCTGAAGGGCCTTATGCGCTGGCACCAGCCAAGTACCCAAAGGTGTCTGTCCAGTGGTACACCGGCCTCTCCGGACTGTACCGCCTTTAGCAACAGTGGATATGATTACACCTCGCATGCGGTAGGCGTCGGCGTACGATATAAGACTCCGATTGGGCCATTGCGATTTGACTTTGGATACAATCTGAATCCAACCAGATTCTTCCAGAACGTCACCAAGAAAGATCCGGTCAGCGGACTACAGACCACTACTTTTGAAGCACAGCGATTGCGTCATTTCAACGTCTTCTTCAGCATAGGTCAGCCATTTTAATGAATCGCTTTCGTCTCTACACGGCCGTGGTGGCACTCCTGGGAATAATGGCGGGCACGTTCACGCCTTCCCCAGCCCGGGCCGGACAAGTCATCGACCGCATCGTGGCGACGGTGAACGGACGCATCATTCTGCAAAGCGACTGGGACGAGGCGCTGTCTTATGAGGCATTACTGAGTGGGCGCGCTCTGAGTTTCTTCACCGATGAAGACCGGCGCGCCGTGCTGGATCGCTTGATCGATCAGGAATTGTTGGCCGAGCAGATGAAGTCGTCGTCCTTCAAGCACGCCACTGAGGAGGACGCAGCCGCTGAGATAGCTGAGGCCCGCAAGTTGCATCCCGAAGCCGCCACTGCTGAAGGCTGGCAGGCATTGCTCGCCCGGTATGGAATCACGGAGAAATCGCTGACAGATCACGTTGAGCAACAGATTGATCTCATGCGGCTGGTCGATGCCCATCTGCGCCCGGCTGTGCAGATCGACTCCAAGAGCATCGAAGCCTACTACCGCGACAAATTCGTCCCGCAATTAAGGCAAAACGGCTCAGGAGACGTGCCGCTGGCCGACGTCTCTGGACAAATTCGTGAAATCCTCACGCAGGAAAAAGTGAGCGAATTGATGGCTTCCTGGCTGCAGTCTCTGCGTGCCGAAAGCAAGGTCAGCCTGCCCTCGATCAGCGAGTCTCCCGATCAGGAAGTACAAACGCGGTGAGCGAAAAGTCCGCCAGACCTCGCCGCTGGTGGAAATACATCCTGATCACAGCGGCCGCCCTTCTCGTCGCCGTACTCGCGGGACTCTGGTACACCACCACAAAATCCTTTCAAGCTTATGTACGCCGCCGCATGGTGGAAGAAGTGGAACGGATCACCGGCGGCCGCGCGGAAATTGGCAGTTTCCATGTGGTCCCCTTCCATCTTCAGGTTGAAGTGCGGGACATCACGGTGCATGGCACAGAGGGCCCCGAAGATGTTCCGCTGGTCCACGCCTCCAGCATGCTGGCGCACATGAAGGTGGTTTCGTTCCTGCGAACAGAGTTTGGATTTACTTCGCTTGTCCTCGACCACCCTGTGATTCACGTCGCTATCGGAGCGGACGGCGTGACCACCAACGTGCCCGCATTGAAAGTGCAGCAGGCCGATTCCGCCAATGGAGCGGTGCAACAGCTGTTTGCGCTCTCAATCGATCATCTGGCGGTGCACAACGGCGAATTACTTTGGGGAGACCGCAAGATTCCTCTGGAGTTTGCTGCGCACGATACGAATTTGCAGATGGATTACGAGTACCTGCGCAACCGCTATGAGGGCGCGCTTTCGGTGGGCAAAGTGGATACTACATTCCAGGATTTTCGGCCATTTTCCTGGATGACGACCGTCCAGTTCGTCCTCGGCCCTAGTTTTGCCGATATCAAGTCGCTGCAATGGAACTCGGGACGATCCTCCCTGAAAGCGAGCGGGCGGATCAGCGATTTTCGCAATCCGCAGCTGCAGGGAAGTTACGAGGCAGAAATCAATTTGCAGGAAGCGGCTGCGATCAGCCGCAGGCACGACCTGCGAGAGGGCGTCGCAGAGTTCAAAGGGGATGGCCATTGGTCCTTGAATGACTTCAAGGCTTCCGGCGTGGCGGCCCTGCGTGAAGTTGGCTGGCAGAACGATCAGATCGCGCTAAAGAAACTTGGCGCCAATGCAGATTACGTGCTCACGGATCAGCAGGTCAAGCTAACGAAACTCCAGGGCAAAATCCTCGGGGGTACTTTCACCGGCGACGCGCAGGTGGACAATTGGCTTCATAGCATCCCTTTGCCGAAGAATGCAAAAGCTCAATCGGAACAAGTAGCAGTGATTTCGGCCGCCAAGCCCCTGACAAAAAAAGGCGAGAAGCCCAAATTGCCCGGGGTGCAAACGGGAGTCGTTCGACTGCACTTGCGCGATGTCTCGGTGGGCGATGCAGCGCGCAGCCTCGACGTGCCTGCGCACCGCTTGAGAGGTTTCTCTCCCGCCGGAGTAGCCGCAGGTAATCTCGAGGCGCTTTGGAAGGGGTCTTCGGCGAATGCTGAGGTCGGCTTCGATTTCGACGCAATCCCGCCCCCGCGGCCTGCCCGCCGCGAGTTGCCCATCACCGCCCACGCGCAAGGCAGGTACAGAGCTGCCGATGATTCTCTGGAGGTGTCCAGGTTTAACCTGACCACGCCCGATTCTAAAATTGATGCCTCCGGCACGCTGGCGTCGTCTTCCAGTGTGAGAGTCTCCATATCAACTTCGAATCTGGAAGAATGGCGTCCCTTGATCGCCGCCTTGGGCGGTCCTACGGATGTGCCTTTCCGTGTGGATGGCGATGCGACGTTTAACGGTGTTGCCGGAGGAAGCTTCTCGTCTCCAACGCTCAGCGGCACTGTCGTCGCACAGGATTTCGAATTCACCGTTCCCGCGACCTCTCGCACTCCCCGGAAGGAAGTGCATTGGGATTCGCTAGCCGCCAATTTTCAATTTTCCTCGCGCCAAGTTTCATTACGCGGCGGATCCTTGCGGCGAGGTGACACCAGTGCAGATTTCGAATTTACTGCTTCGCTGGACAAGGGACAGTTCACACCCACCGGTCCCTATAGCGCCACAGTAAATCTGCACAATGTAGATGTGGCGTCGACCGCTGCGCTGGCAGGCTTTGATTACCCGGTCGCAGGTACGGCCGAAGTTGGCTTGCTGCTTGCCGGAACCCGAGCGCATCCACAAGGACACGGGCACATCCATGCGGCGCACGCCTCGGCATACGGCGAACCCATAGAAAGGTTCGACGCAGACTTGCAACTGGGGACCGATGAAACAGCGCTGACGAATATCAATTTGACACATGAGGGCGGTGAGGTGACGGGCAACGCCGCTTACTCACCCGCAAAGCGAACTTTCCGTCTGGATTTGATGGGAAAGAACTTTGATGTTTCGCGCATTCGTCAGATCCAACTGCAGCGCCTCCCCGTCGAGGGACGCGCGGATTTTACCCTGCAAGGGTCCGGCAGCCTGGAAGCGCCTGTCATCAACGCTCATGTGCGGGCTCGCGATGTTGCATTTGCTGGTGAACTGGCAGGTGCCATGGAGTTGGAGGCAACCACCAGTAATGGCCAGATGCAGTTGAAGGGAAGCTCCGAGTTTTCTCGGGGCACGTTATTGCTGGAAGGAACAGTCGGCATGCACGGCGACTTTCCCGCGAAAATCGCCGCCCGAACCGACAACCTCGATGTCGATCCTTTATGGCGCGCTTATCTGGGCCAGCAGCTTACCGGGCATTCCTCAGTTGGCGGAACCGTGACCATGGAAGGTCCGCTCCGCTTTCCGGCGCGATGGGTGATAAAAGGCGATCTGTCCGACGTTGCCATCGACGTGGAATATACCAAATTGCACAACCAGGGTCCGGTGCGGTTCGCGTATGCCGATCAGAGGCTGCAGATTGAGCCCGCGCACTTCATCGGCCAAGGAACGGATGTCACTGGACGCGGGTCGATTCACTTCGCGGGCTCAAAAGAACTCGATCTCGCCGCCGACGGGCAGGCGGATTTGAAGCTTGTCGGAGTGCTCGATCCGAATCTCACTACTTCCGGCCTGACCACCATGCACATGAGTGTGACCGGTACGCTCCAGGATCCGCTGCCACAAGGGACCATTCAAATCAAGAACGGCACTGCCACTTACGGAAACCTGCCGAGCGGTCTGAGCGAGATCAACGGATCATTGGCCTTCACCCGCGACCGAATACACATCGAGCAACTTACCGCCCGCAGCGGAGGCGGCAATCTTGATGTGAAGGGTGATCTCACCAATTACAACCAGCAATTCAATTTCGATCTGACGGCGGTAGGCAAGGATGTGCGGCTGCGTTACCCGCCCGGTGTGAGCTCTACCGCAAACGCGGAACTGCACTGGAGGGGCAGCCGATCGGCGTCGATGATTTCCGGGGAGATCATGGTAAACAAGCTGTCGGTCACCCCCGGATTTGATTTCGGATCGTATCTGGAGAAGAGCCGCCAAGCGGCGTCGATCACCCCGGCAAATTCCCCGCTCTACAACGTCAAGCTCGATATCGCGGTGCAGACTGCGCCGGAACTTCAAATGAAAACGGCTGTGGCACGCCTTTCGGGTGATGCCGACTTGCGCCTACGCGGATCTCTGGCGCGGCCCAGCGTCCTCGGTCGAGCCGACATTCTGGAAGGGGATGCCACTTTCAATGGCATAAAATTCCGCCTGGAACGCGGCGATGTCACGTTTGCCAACCCCGTGGCCATTGAGCCCCAGGTGAACCTCCAGGCGACCACGCATGTCCGCAATTACGATCTGGATGTCACGGTCACAGGCACGCCGGACCGGCTGAATGTGAACTATCGCTCCGAGCCGCCTCTCCCCAAATCCGACATCATCGCTCTGCTGGCACTGGGCCGTACCAGCGAAGAGTCGGAACAGTTACAGCAGCAATCCGGCCAGACGCTGTTCACCGATCAGGCGACGAACCTCATCATCAACCAGGCCCTCAATCAGGCGATGGGCAACCGCATGCAAAGACTGTTCGGCGTAAGCCGCATCAGGATCGATCCCCAGGGCTTGACCACCGAAACCAATCCCACGGCGCGGGGCCCGCAAGTAACCATTGAGCAACAGTTCGCCAACAATCTCTCTCTTACCTACAGTACAAACGTGTCGCAAAGTTCGCAGCAGATCATTGAAGGTGAGTATTATTTCAACCGCAACCTCTCGGTGGTGGGAACGCGCGACCAGAACGGCGTCGTCAGCTTCGATGTGCGAATCCGGCAGCGCAAGAAATAGAGCCTCGCTCGCACTCCAGGATTCACTGTGATGGCCTCTCCTGCGGATTCTCCCATTTACGCGACCCTTCGGCAGCGCATGGTGGATGAACATTTACGCGCTCGCGGAATCACGGACGAGCGCGTTCTCGAAGCCATGGCGCGCGTGCCCAGACATGAATTTGCGCCCCCGCGCTTTCGCGACCAGGCTTATGAGGATCATCCCCTGCCGATTGGCGAAGGGCAGACCATTTCGCAGCCTTACATTGTCGCAATTATGCTGGAAGCGCTTTCATTAATGCCTACAGACCGCATGCTCGAAGTGGGAACGGGGTCGGGTTACGTGACCGCGTTGCTGGCACAGCTTACGGCTGAGGTGATCTCCATTGAGCGACACCGTGCACTTGCCGATTCGGCCAGGGAAGTGCTTTCGCGGCTGGGATATCGAAACGTCAGAGTCATCGGTTGGCGATGGCAGCCGGGGATTCGCCGAAGCCGCACCTTACAATGCGATCATCGTTTCGGCTGCCGCCCCGCAGTTACCGCACGAATTGATGGAGGAACTGGCGGAAGGTGGAAGACTTATCATCCCGATAGGGTGGGAGGATTCGCAGCAACTGCAGTTGATTGAAAAACGCAACGGTCAACCCCGCACCAGCCTGCGCGAGTTGTGCAGGTTTGTGCCACTGATATCCGACCAGCACGTGTAGGGGCGGACGCCTCGTCCGCCCCGCGAGGCGCAGCGAGCGTTTGGGAGCAAAATGGACCGGCCCTTCCTTTTTATCGTTAAATTACAATCGAAGTGGTGCCTGTCCTGCACAACCTGCGCGTTACGCTGGAGATGATCAAGTGGGAGCACTCGATTTTTGCGCTCCCTTTTGCGCTCTGCGGCGCGATGCTGGCGGCCAGAGGCTTTCCTTCTCCTCACCAGTTGTTGTGGATCGTCGTCTCGATGGTCGCGGCGCGTTCGGCGGCCATGGCGTTCAACCGTTGGGCGGACGCAGCCATTGATGCGGCAAACCCCCGCACCAGTTCACGCGCCTTGCCTGCAGGAAATCTGTCGGCGGCCTTTGTCGTCACTTTTGTCGTGGTCTCCAGCGCAATTTTCATTCTGGCTGCGAGCCAGCTGAATCGGCTCACCCTGCTGCTTTCACCGATCGCTCTCGCCGTACTCCTGCTCTACTCGTACACCAAGCGCCTCACCCGCTGGTCACATCTGGTGCTGGGATTCGCGTTGGGTATCGCTCCCGCCGCCGCGTGGATTGCGGTGCGCGGGACCCTCGATCCTCGCATTCTTCTGCTGACCGCCGCCGTTACATTCTGGGTTGGCGGCTTTGACGTGCTCTATGCCTGCCAGGATTTTGACTTCGACTGCCAGGCGGGATTGCATTCAGTGCCGCGCTATTTTGGCATTCCAGCGGCGCTATGGGTCGCGCGCGCCTTCCACCTGATCATGGTTCTTTTATTGGTCGCCTTGCTGATTTCGTTCGGTTTGGGGATGTGGGCCGGAGTCGGGGTGCTGGCCGTGATCGTGCTCCTGATTTACGAGCACTCCCTGGTCCGCGCGGACGATCTTTCCAAGCTCAACGCTGCATTTTTCACCATGAATGGAGTAATTTCCGTGCTGTTCTTGCTCTTTGTGGCAGCGGATGTGCTTCACCGAAAGTAGCAGGAGCTGGCGCCTGGCCTGCGAACCAGACGCCAGTTCTTAAGTGTCTGCTCGCTACTGGTTGACCTTTAACAGCAGCATGGTCCCGCTTTCCAGCTTGACGTTGTTCTTATCTGAAGTCATGACGGTACCTTGCGTTGCGTTCGACCCCGGAGCAAGGGTCAGGTTGGAAATCCCGATCACACCCTGAGTCTGCGCGGTGATGGGTGGACGTCCGCCATTCGCCGCCTGGTTGTCGCCCGTATCAGCACCGGTACCAGCGCCGGATGCCGAGGGGCTTGGAGGTGGCGCCGTCGTGCCCGAAGATTTGCCGCCAGTGGCGCCGGTTGGCGCTGCCCCGGAAGGCACTCCGGCTGCTTGCTCTCTTCCTGCTGGAGTATTCGCTTCACTCTGCTGATTCGGCTGCTGCCCGATTACCGCTTGAATCGACATGGGCATTTGCATGGTATTGCCGTCTTTGGTCACCGCGCGATCGAAAGCGAGCCCCAACTCGGATTGCTTTTGATCCTTCTCGCGCTTTTGCGCTTCGGTTACGTGCCCAATCACTTTGGTGTCCTTAGGTACCAGAACATCTCCGCTTTGCGTCTTCATGTCCATGGTGACCTTCGCCACCACTTCATCACCGGTCTTCGCTTTCTTGGCGTCCACGGTCTTCGTGAGTTGCACGGGGATCACACTGCCGGGTGCGACGCGAGTCGGATGTTGTCCTGGCGTCGCAGACTGCGGTGCACTCTGTGGCGCGCTCGGTTGCGCCTGCGTCTGGGGAGTACCTGAGCTTGAGGACGGACTGGCGCTTTGTGCCAGCGCGACTCCGCATGCGAGAGCCATAAATGCTGTGGCTTTGAAAAGATTCTTCATTGAACCGTTCTCCTTCCACTTTAGCTGGCGAAGGGCGCACCTACATCCCACCTACATCCACCGATAGATGCAGTTTTCGACAGGAAAGTAGGCGCCGAAGTTGTCCGCGTGCCAACCGTGCGCGGGGCAGAGGCATCGGAATAGCATGCCGGGTCGTGCCTTCTTGTCTTTTTTGATTGCGTGCGTGCTTTGTGCGTGCATCGCTTGCGCTAACCAGAATCCTGACCAGATCCGCCAGAAGACCGCGGAGGAGACCGCCGCCGTCAAGCGTGACACGAAAGCCATCGCCCAGGGCCTCAAAGAAGGTCTCAGCAACAAGCGCTCTATCGATCTGAACAAAGCTTCCCGGCAAGACCTGGAGTCACTCCCTGGGGTCAATGCGCATCAGGCCGAGCGCATCATCGCCGAGCGTCCCTATGCCAATACCCATCAGTTGGTAACCCGGCGTATCTTGAGCGAAGACCAATACAGCCAGATTCAGGACCGCGTTGTAGTCAACCAGTAGCCCCCGCTCGCAATGGCCGGCCGGGATGCTCCTGCGATATCATCAAAGCAATGGCCGGTTCGCACGCATCTCACGCTTTCCAAACAGACGATCAGCACCTGGTGCCGATCCATGACAAGGTCACAAGCGGCAAGCGCCTTGATAGCGCCGATGCGCTCGCCCTTTACCGCACTGGAGACATTCTTGCCGTCGGCTGGATGGCGAATCTGGTGCGCGAGCGCATGCACGGCGACAAGACCTACTTCAACGTCAACCGCCACATCAATCCCACCAACGTGTGCGTGGCGGCATGCCGCCTATGTGCCTTTGGCCGCAAGAAAGACGCGCCCGGCGCTTACACCATGGCGCTGGATGAAGCATTTCAGACCGCCGCCACCGGGTACTCCGAGGCGGTCACCGAGTTTCACATTGTCGGCGGATTGCATCCGGATCTGCCATTCCAATATTTCCTCGATCTCTGCTCGGGCCTGAAGCAGCGCTTTCCGCAAGTACATCTGAAAGCTTTCACCATGGTGGAAGTGGCATATTTGGCTCGCCGGGCAAAGCTTTCTATTCGCGAAACCCTGGAGCAGTTGAAGGCGTCCGGCGTCGATTCTCTGCCTGGCGGCGGCGCCGAAATCTTTGCCGATCGCGTGCGTCACATCATCTGCGACCATAAGATTGACGGCGATCAGTGGCTGGAAACTGCGAAGCTCGCCCACCAGATCGGCCTTAAGTCGAATGCAACCATGCTTTACGGCCACGTGGAAAATGACGAAGACCGCGTCGACCATCTGATGAGATTACGGGCTCTGCAGGATGACACCGGTGGCTTCCAGACCTTTATTCCCCTCGCCTTTCATCCCGACAACACTCCGCTGCAGCATCTGCCCAAGACCACGGGCATGCTCGACATCAAGCAGATCGCGGTGAGCCGCCTGGTGCTCGACAACTTCCCCCATATCAAATCGTATTGGCAGATGATGACGGCGAAAATCGCGCAAATCTCGCTGCGCTTCGGCGCCGACGACATGGACGGCACCGTGATCGAAGAAAAGATCTACCACGATGCCGGAGCAACAACGCCCCAGGGCATGCGCCGCGAGGAGTTGGAGCGCCTGATCCGTGCCGCCGGCCGCGAGCCCATCGAGCGAGATACCCTGTACCGGCCGGTCACGCGAACCGAAACCTCCGTGACAGTAGCGGTCTAGATTTTTCTCTCGCAAGTCGCCCGGAACCCTGTATCATCCCTGATCTGCACCGGCGATGTGAACGGATGCCGCGCATGTCCTTCTGGTGGACATCTTGTGCTCCGATACAAACATCCGAACTGCAAATGCGACCGACCTCGAGGTCGGTCGTTCTGTTAATGCCACGGATGTGTACAAAAATTAGTTCGCCACTCGCATTTTGGGAGCAGGGAAGTGCCTTCCGTTTCAAGCACGATGCATGCCGCACTTCAATCCGCCGCAGGCGCGCCTCTCCCCGAGGCCGGCTACGAGGCTCTACGTCGCGTCTCCCGCGCCATTGCCGCCCATCGCGATGTCAAGAACTTGTTCCACAGCCTGGCGGATGAACTCCGCCCTGTGGTGAAGTTCGTCTTCCTGCGCGTCTTTCTGTACGACGAAAACACGCGCCTCATGCGCCTGCACGTCAGCGAAGCGCCCGGGCAGTCTACGGAGGCGTTCAGTGAATTTCCTCCTGGAGGAACGGCAGTCGGCTGGGTTTATGAGCGCCAGCAGGCGCTGGTCATTCAAGACGTTGACCAGGAAACGCGTTTCCCGCGTCTGCACGGAATTCTCAAGGAGTACGGCATCCGCTCCCATTTGACCTTTCCTTTGACCACAGCACACGGACGCCTGGGCACCTTTGCCGTCGGCAGCGATCAAGTGGGCGCATACTCCGACGAAGACGTTCGCTTTCTTGCTTTGGTGGCAGATCAGATCGCGGTGGCCATCGATGACGCCTTGCATTCGCAGGCACTGCAGAGAACCAAGTCGGAGCTGGAACAAAGAAATCAGCGCCTGCAGTTGCTCCTCGATGTCAATAACAGCATCGCAGCGAATTTGGAATTGCGCGACTTGCTGGTAGCCATCTCGGCGAACGTTCGCCGGGTGATGCAGGCCGACTTTGTCGGTGTCGCCCTTCCGGATTCAAACTCCGGAGGTTTGCGCGGGTACGCCTACGAATCCGCCGCAGGCGCAGGCGAGCCTCCCTCTCCACGGCTTCTGCACGAGAATTCCGGTCCCGTGATTGCATTTCGCACGGGCCAGCCAGTTGTCTTGCATGCCGCCTCGATCGCAAAGCTGCCACTGGAGACCGACGAATTCCGTCAATTCGGAATGAAAGAGGCGTGCTCGCTCCCGTTGATCAGCCGCGGACAGATTCTGGGTTCCCTGGATCTGGGCCGGGCACGCGAAGCCGCGTTCAGCGACGACGAGGTGGATTTCCTCAGCCAGATTGCCAATCAGGTCGCCATCGCCGTCGATAACGCGCTCGCCTACGGCCAGATTGCCGATCTCAAGAACGAACTGGCCCAGGAGAAACTCTACCTCGAGTCGGAGATTCGCAGTGAGATGAACTTTGCCGACATCGTCGGCAACAGCCCGAACATTCGCTCCGTGCTGGGACAGGTCGAAACCGTAGCGCCGAGCGATTCCACGGTGTTGCTCCTCGGCGAAACGGGAACCGGCAAGGAACTAATGGCCCGAGCCATCCACGAGCGCAGCAAGCGGCGCAATCATGCCTTCGTAAAGATCAACTGTGCCGCAATTCCCATGGGATTGCTGGAAAGCGAAATGTTCGGCCACGAGAAAGGCGCGTTTACCGGCGCGGTCGCACAGCGAATCGGGCGCTTTGAGTTGGCACACGGGGGAACCATCTTTCTGGACGAGATCGGCGAGATCCCGCTCGAACTGCAACCCAAGTTGCTGCGTGTGTTGCAGGAAAGGGAGTTCGAACGTCTGGGCAGTTCGCGCACCCTGCACACCGATGCCCGCGTCATTACCGCCAGTAATTGCGATCTGCAGGGCATGGTAGATGAAAAGAAGTTCCGCGCGGATTTGTACTACCGCCTGAATGTGTTTCCCATCTTCATTCCATCGCTGCGCGAACGCCGCGAAGATATTCCAATGCTGGTGAGCCATTTCACACAATTGTTTGCCCATCGCGTGAACAAGAAGATCGAAACTGTGGCCACTGAAACCATGAATGCGTTAGTCGATTATTCCTGGCCGGGAAACATTCGTGAACTGCAGAACGTGATTGAGCGGGCGGTGCTGATTTCAAATGGCCCGACGCTGAAAGTTCCGCTGTCCGATCTTGCCATCCGGCCCTCGAGGCCCGCGTCTCAGCACAAACCCGTGAAGGTCGGCGAAGAAGCGCAGCCCATGCGCACCGTGCTGGAAGAAGTTGAACGTAAGCAGATCCTGGCAGCTCTGGAGCAGTCACGCGGAGTTGTCGCTGGACCGAATGGTGCGGCGGCCCTCCTGGGATTAAAACGATCCACTCAGAAGTTCATGCCAGAAAAATGGCGGCTCTGTCAGAATGCTGGCACATGGCATGTGGCACTCTGGCCATTAAATTTCTTAACACTCCCAAGTAATTCTCCTCACCACAGTTAGCCTGTCCCTTATTGGCGCGAGCTTTGGCAGAGGCCGTGCCCTATGAATGCCATTCAGATCAGGAGAACATTTCATGATTACAAAAGCCCTCCCCGCCTTCGTTTTATCTATCGCAATGATCGCAATTACAAATAGTGCTGCTCAGGCTCAAACTCACCGCAAGGTTGCGCTCCAGGCTTCGGTTCCCTACGAGTTCGTCGTCGGCAATCGTACGTTGCCGGCCGGGAACTATGTCTTTGAGATGGCCACGGGATCTCCGAAGAGCACAGATCAAGCCGGTGTTCTGGTCGTGCACGACTACCAACGCAAGCTCTACGTCGCGGTCGCAACCGGAGTGGAGAATGACAGCAACACCCACGTTCTGCCCCGGCTGGTTTTCTTGCGCAATGGAGACCGCGTCTATCTCTCGAAGGTCTGGCGACAGGGAGAAATCGCGGGCCTGAGCGTGCATACGCCCGCCGTGCAAGAGGACTTGCAAGAGAGCGAAGTTCTGATGCTCTCCGCCACGACCAGCGGCGGAATGTAGAGACGTTGCTCGCAACGTCTCCCCACGACTTTCCGGCGAAGACCTAAAATCCCCATAACCCACAACGTCTTCGACGGATAACCCCGGAGCCGCGCTGCAAGGCGCGGCTCTTGATGTTTACTGCTTGGGGCTCGTGGCCAGTTTGTGCAGTTCAGCCGGTGATGCGTTCAGCAGGTTCCGCAACACCGCCACCTCAGCGGCAATCCCTGTGTGCAGGGCCGGATCGACGTCCGGTGCGAACAGGGATGAGTGGTTCGACGGCAGGTGTTCTCCTTTGGCTTTCGCCTCGGCAAACTTCTGCGGATCGGCGCCGCCCAGGCTGAAGTAAAAACCGGGCACACCTTGCTCGACGAAGTACGAGAAATCTTCGGATGGAGTGATCGGTCCGGTGATCTCCACGTGATCCTTGCCGAGCGCCGCTTCCAGCGGAGCGCGCAGTCGTTCTGCCAATGCGGGCTCGTTATAAACCGCATCGGTTCCTTCGTAATGTTCCACCAGTGGCTCGCGCGGTGCCCCCGCAGCCTCAGCTTCTGCTTTGGCGATGCGCGTAATCGCCCCCAGAACTTGCTTGCGGATATCCTGCTTGTAAGTTCGTATGGTCAGACCCATCTCCGCCTGCTCGGGAATGATGTTGTTTTTTGTGCCCGCTCGGATATAGCCAACAGTGACAATCGCCAGCTCGCCGGGCTTCACCTCGCGCGATGCGATCGTTTGCAGCGAGAGAATGGTCCTGGCAGCAATGACAATCGGATCGATGGTCGTGTGCGGCGCTGCCCCGTGCCCTCCCTTGCCGTAAATCGTGATGCGAACCGAATCGGAATTGGTGTTGTAAATTCCTGGCGTTATCGAAACCGTGCCTGCGGGGAGTTCGTTGCCTACGTGCAGCGCTACAATTGCATCGGGCTTCGGAAATCGATTGAACAGGCCAGCTTTGATCATCCCTTCCGCGCCCCCGATGGTCTCTTCCGCCGGTTGACCGATCAGGATCAGCGTGCCGTGCCACGTGTTCTTGCTGCGCGCCATGATTTCCGCAGTTCCCAGCAGCGATGCCATGTGCACATCGTGACCGCAGGCATGCATCACCGCGACATCGCGACCGGCATCATCTTTCGCATGCACTTTGCTGGCGTAGGGAAGTCCTGTACGTTCCTCGACCGGAAGAGCGTCGAGTTCGGTGCGCAGCATGATCGTTGGACCAGTCCCGTTCTTCAGAACAGCGACAACTCCCGTGCCGCCAACCTGTTCTGTGACTTCGTATCCTGCAGCTTTCAATTTCCCGGCCAGCTTGGCGGCTGTTTCTGTCTCATGCCCCGACAATTCGGGATGCTCGTGAAGATCGAGGTAGAGAGAGTGCGCGTCGGGATAAACGCTATCAATTTCTTTCGGTGATGAACTCTGAGCCGAGGCAAAAGCTGCAATCAATACGAGCGGCAAAACCCGGAATGGAGTCATGGCTGGCGATCATAAACTGCTGCGTCGAAAGGCTGCAAACTTCCAAGTATTTCAGCGTTCCCAGCATGAACAGAGTCTAATTTCCTACACTCGATTTCTAGTTTTGCCTTGTTGAAGCGGGTGTACAATTCGCTTAGAAAGCACTTGGTTGCGCGACTTCGTTAGCAAGGCCGAGGCGCTCATGAACGTTCACGTCAGCTACCGTCTTCCCAAAAATCCCGCCGTTGAAAAAGATGTTCAGCATCAGATCGAAAAGCTGGAGAAGCGCCTGCAGGTGTTCCGCCCGGACTTAGTCCACCTGAAAGGTATGGTGGAAGAAGTGTCTCCGCGCGAGGGGACCAGTGTGTCTCTCAATCTGCGCCTGCCCTCTGGGCAGATGGCAGTGCAGAAGGCAGCTCCTATAGCCACCAGCGCGGTAAAGGCGGCCTTCGAAGACTTGCTGCAGCAGGTGAACAAACACAAGGACCTGTTGCGGGCTTCGCACAAGTGGCAGCGCGGACGGCGTGGCGACAATACGCGTCGCAATGCGCCGGTGCATGAAGTCCCATTTGAACAAACCTTGGCGGCAGTGTTTCCCCCGACTATTTCGGCCGACGATGTTCGTTCTTATGTCAATGCAAATTTAGCGCGCCTGTCTCGCTTTGTGGAACGCGAGATTTACGTGCGCGAGGCCCAGGGCACGCTGGCCCCCGGATCGGTGTCAAAGGAAGAAGTCATTGATGAGGCCATCGCGGCCGCTCTCAGCGACAACCAGGAGAAGCCGGAGAAACTCGCGCTCGAGCCCTGGTTGTACCGCCAAGCACTGCGTGCCTTCGCGGAACTTTCCCGCGGGGACGAGAGCAATGGCAGGGCGGTGCATCTGGAGGATTCCGCGCGACAGCCCAATGTCCGCGGCAGCGACGAACCCGAACTGCAGTTTCATCAGCCCGACGAGTCGATTACCGGAGCCTCCGTGATTGCCGATGCCCGGGTGGCGACGCCTGAACAGATCATGGCGTCCGATGAATTGCTGCGCCTCGTGGCGTCCGCCCTGCGCGACCTCGGCTCGGGCCCACGCGAAGCGTTCATCCTGTATGCCATCGAAGGTTTCAGTGTTGAAGAGATTGTGGCGATCACCGCACAACCTGCCGAACGGGTGCTCGCCTTCGTTTCTGCCGCGCGCGATCACTTGCGCAAGGCGCCCGGGCTGGCCAGGCAATTCCAGGGCCGGTTCGCTCCAACCGGCGCCGCTTAATCCAAAACCCGTAATCATTGGGGAGATCATCTATGAGTATTTCTCGCGAACAAATCCGTGAACTAGCTGAACTTCAGGACCAAAACTCGTGTGCTGTCAGTTTCTACTATCAACCCTCGGCACCCCGTAACAAAGCTCACAAGGAAGACACCATTCTGATTAAAGACCTGGCACGGGAAAGCCTCCGCCGCCTCGAGGGCAAAGCAAAACGAGACTGCGCCCGCCAGGACATTGAGCGCATCGTGCGGCTCTCCAGCGAACTTCGTACCAATGGAACTCACGGCAAGGCCGTTTTCGCCTGCGCGGATAAGAACATCTGGCGCGAATTCGACGTCCCGGCTGAGCTCGGGAGCACCCGGATCGTGATCGACCGCCACTTTCATCTGAAGCCTCTCGCTCGCCTGCTCGGAGCCTCTCCTCTGCTTGCTGTCGTACTCGTGGACAAGCACCGCGCCAGGATTTTCGATCTTCGCCTGGGAGAGTTAACAGAACGCGAAGATCTATTCCACCCGCTTTCGCGCCGAGGACGAAGCGATGGTTTCGGTGGTTACGATGGCGGCCACGCGCAACGCCGTGTGGAGGACGAAGTCCGGCACCATTTCAAGAATGTTGCAGGACTGCTGAAGGACTTGCGCGAAAAGGTCGCTTTTGAAAAATGGATTCTTGCCTGCCAGGATGCGCACCGCCCCATCTTTGAATCGCAGCTGCATCCCTACGTCAGCCAGGCGTTGATTGGGCATTTCAATGCGGACCTGGGGCACGTCAGTTCCGATGAAATTCGCACCCACGCGCAGCAGATTCTCGATCGCTGGCAGGATGAGCGCCGGCAAGACATGATGAACCAGACCTTGAGCCAGGCTCGCAGCAACGGTCGCGGCGTCACCGGCTTGCGGCGAGTTCTGCGCTCCCTGGAGTTGGGAGAAGTACAAACCTTGCTGGTGGGCGAAAACCTTCAGGGGCACGCGGTTGAATGCACCCGTTGCGGTCACATCGACGCTCACCTGGTGAGTTTCTGTCCGGTCTGCGGCCACGCCACGCAGGAGATTGTCGATGTCGGTGAGGCAATCCTGCCGTGGGTCGTGCGCCGTGATATTGAAACCTTCTACGTGAAGGACGATCCGGAGTTCGACAAGGTGGGAAACATTGCCGCCCTGTTGCGCTTCCGCTCCGAGAAAGTGCAACCCATCAGCATGTCTGCTGCCGAAGACCTGGAGAAAGCCGGAGCCGAGTATCCCGGACGGCTGCGGCGCTATGCTCGACGATAGAAGCCAATAGCCGTTCTTCGACTCACTGGCTGCTCCGCCCCGCGGAGCAGCCATTTCATCCGAAGGTAAACCAAGCTTCGCGCACCTGAACTCGCCCAACTGCTCGTGATATCCTTCCGCCTTCCTGTGTTCCCCTGTGGTTGAAGGTTTTGATCTTCGTAAGTGAGATACAGAGGCAACACAAACTTCTGTTGAACCAAGGTTGATTGTTCAGGAGGATCTGTGACCTTCTCGCGCCGAGACTTCGTGAAGACATCAGTGCTGGGGAGTGTGGCTGCGGGAGTCGGAGCCAGTTCTGTTCTGCCCGGTGCTTTGGGCGAATCCGGCCAGCAGGGGCACGCGTCGCAGAAGGACGCTGCCAAGCGCCCCATCATCATTTGCGCGAACAATGGCTTTGCCTACGTCGAAGCCGCCTACGCAGCTTTGAAAAGCGGCGCAGATACCCTAGACGCGGCCATTCAGGTGGTCAAAGGGCCGGAGAACGATCCCAACGACGACTCCGTCGGCTTCGGTGGGTTGCCCAACGAAGAAGGCGTGGTGGAACTCGATTCCTGCTGCATGCACGGTCCGACGCGGCGTGCCGGTGCGGTGGGTGGCGTGCGCAACATTAAGAATGTTTCGATGGTGGCCAAAGCCGTCATGCAACACACCGGACATGTGATGCTGGTGGGAGAAGGCGCCGAACGCTTCGCGGTAGATATGGGGTTCCCGCGCGAAAATCTCCTGACCGATCGCTCGCGAAAAATCTGGATGCTTTGGAAACAATTCAATTCAGACCGCGACTGGTGGGGACCGGGAATTGCCGATCCGCACTGGGAACCTCCGGCTCCTGACAAAAAGCCGCAGGCCGAATTGTGGCGCGATCGCATTCAGCAACTGCAGCAGCAGGCCGCCAATCTCGGGATTGAACCGGAATTTCAACTCGCCGCCGTGCGCCGAGTTTTGTTTCCGCCCACCGGAACCATCCATTGCTCCGCGCTCAACGACAAAGGAGAAATATCGGGAATCACCACGACCAGCGGATTGGCGTTCAAGCTTCCGGGCCGTGTAGGCGACTCGCCGATCATTGGCGCGGGATGCTACACCGATCAGGACGTGGGCTCCGCAGGCGCGACCGGCAGCGGGGAAGAGAACATCAAGGTCGCGGGCGCTCATACGATTGTCGAGAACATGCGCCATGGCATGTCCCCCCAAGCCGCCGGCATGGACGCGTTGAAACGCATTGTACGTAATTACAACGGCGACATGAACAAGCTTCGCTTCATGGACATGACCTACTATGTCCTGCGCAAGGACGGCGCCTATGCCGCAGTCAGTTTGTGGGAAGGCTATTCCGCCGGGCATCCTCACAAATTTGCGGTGCATGATGGCACCTTGCGCTCTGAGACCGCAACTCCGCTGCTGCAGGGATACTCGCAGGAATGGCCGCCCTTTCCGCCCATCCCCGAGGAGTTGAAGAAGGATTCGGAGTACCTGAAATAGGGCATCGTTGCAGGAACACTGTTTCGCACGGAAGAACGCGCAAATTTACTTCGTATGACGAGCATGGGTGCCCTCACGTCTCGCCGCGTTTGCGTCAGACGTGGCAACTGTGCGTACTTCTACGAGAATCTCACCTTAAAGTCCGGACTCTTTTCCAGATGGATGCTTTCCACGAAGCGAACCTTACCCGTCCGGAGGGTCATGATGACAGAAGAAGTCCGCGTGCCTTCGCCAAAGAAGCGCACGCCTTTCATCAGCGCGCCATCCGTAACGCCGGTGGCTGCGAAAATCAACTGCTTGCCGGGAGCGAGATCTTCGGCTTCGTAGATCCGATTCTTGTCCTTGATGCCCATCCGCTCCAGTCTTTCCTCCTGCTCGGGCTTCACTACCAGGCGGCCAAGCATGTAGCCGTTCAGGCAGCGCACCGCAGCGGCGGTGATCACGCCCTCTGGTGCTCCGCCGGATCCCATCACCGCGTGGACGCCGGTGCCAATCACGGCTGCCGCGATTCCTGCCGAGAGGTCACCATCGCCGATCAGCCGGATGCGCGCGCCTGCCGCCCGGATATCGGCAATCAACTTTTCATGACGCGGACGGTCCAGCACCATCACGACCAAGTCTTCGACGTCACGATCCAATCGGCGCGCGATGTTTTTGAGGTTGTGTGAAACCGGCGCGTCTATATAAACCGCATCTTTGCAGGAAGGACCCACCACGATTTTGTCCATGTAGCAATCGGGAGCATTGAGCAGGCCACCTCGTTCAGAGGCGGCGAGCACCGTGATCGATCCCGGCGCTCCGGTCGCGCAAAGGTTGGTGCCCTCAAGGGGGTCGACAGCAATGTCCACTTCGGGAACTTCCGTTCCGTCGGGAAATTCGGCTCCCACTTTCTCTCCGATGTAGAGCATGGGAGCTTCGTCGCGCTCGCCTTCGCCAATCACGATGGTGCCGCGCATCGGAATCGAGTCCATGGTCTTGCGCATCGCCTCAGTAGCGACTTCGTCACTGAGCTTGCGCTCGCCTTGTCCCATCGTCCGGGCGGAAGCAATTGCCGCAACCTCGACCACTCGCAAAAACCGCGAAGCCAGATCGCTTTCTATGTTTTCCCCGTACGTGCGGGCTTTGCCTTCCGGACGAGTCTGCGTAGCCATGTCTTTCTCCCGGGCACGAAAATGTGATGCGCCGGGTTGAGACTATAACGCAAGCATTCGAAGAATGAAAATACAGGATTCACCCAATCGATTTTGTTCGCGGAGCCGTTCTCCTCGCGGGTGCTGGCGCTGTGCTCCAGCACCGGTAGTTCTCTGCTAGTATTTGCCTCATGAGTACAACAACCGAACAGCCACCACAGGTGGAAAAGACAGTTGCGGAGCGTCCCGAACGAAAAGAACCCACTTACCTGTTCACGGAAAAATATGTGGCGGATAAAAGTGAACTCGCCCGCAAGTTCCTGGATACGCGGGAACGCCTCAATGCGAACATCGACAAGGCGAATAATTTCCTCGTCAAGCGCTTCTACAATATTGATCACAACACCTATCTGGAAGGCGCACTGCCGGCTAAAACCAAAGAGTTGATGGGCCTGGTCGCATCCGCTTCCTTGCGCTGCGACGATTGCATTTTCTACCACGCCATTCAGTCCTACCGTCTAGGCGTGCCGCGGATCGAACAGGAAGAGGCGCTCAACGTCGCGCTGGTGGTGGGCGGCAGCATTGTGGTTCCGCATCTGCGCCGCGCCTATGAACTGCTGGCAGAACTGTACTCGTGAATTTTCAGTGCGGGCGATTGAATGCGCAGCCAGCAACCGACTCAGCTTCGCGCACGCATTGCTGTCGTAATCAAGGTCAACAGCATTAACGCGATCCCCGCTCCGAATTCCAGCCGCTGCGGAGGACGAAGCACCTGCCACAGCGCATCCGGTGGCCATAAGACTCGCGTATCCCGTACAGCATCAAGGCAGGCCAGAACGCCGGAAACAAATCCGACGGCCGTGGCGACCCGGCGACTCTTTTGCTGATTCATGGCAGGCACAATTCATGGTTCAGAACGCGTCAATTCCCGTCACGCTTTGCCCGATGATCAGCGAATGCACATCGTGCGTGCCCTCGTAAGTCTTCACCGATTCCAGGTTCATCAGGTGGCGCATGATCGGATAATCGTCGGCCACCCCGTTCGCACCCAATATGTCGCGCGACAGGCGGGCGCATTCCAGCGCCATCCACACATTATTTCGCTTGGCCATAGAGATGTGCTGCGGCTCGATTTTGCCCGCATCTTTCAGTCGCCCCACTTGCAGCACCAGCAGTTGCGCCTTCGTGATCTCGCTGATCATCCACGTGAGCTTGTCCTGCACTAGTTGATGGGACGCAATGGGCTGATCGCGCCACTGTTTGCGCAGTAATGAATACTGCAGCGCGCAGTCGTAGCACGCCATGGCGGCGCCTACCGCACCCCAGGCAATTCCGTAGCGCGCCTGGTTCAGGCACATCAGCGGAGAACGTAGCCCACCGCTCTTGGGCAGCAGGTTCGCCTCGGGCACGTGCACATCTTGCAGCGAAAGCCCTGAAGTCACCGACGCCCGCAGCGACCACTTGCCATGAATATCATCGGCCTTGAAGCCCGGACGATCTGTCTCCACCAGGAATCCACGAACTCGATCTTTTTCGTTCTCCACCTTGGCCCAGATGACGGCGACGTCGGCGATCGTGCCCGATGTGATCCACATCTTCTCGCCGTTAATCACGTATTCATTGCCTACTTTGCGGGCCCGGGTACGCATTCCGCCGGGATTGGATCCGAAGTCGGGCTCGGTCAGCCCGAAGCAGCCCAGCTTTTCGCCTTTCTGCATGGCAGGCAGCCAGGTGTTCTTCTGCTCGTCACTGCCAAATTCGTAAATCGGATACATCACTAGTCCGGACTGCACGCTGACGAAACTGCGCACGCCGGAATCGCCCCGCTCCAGTTCCTGGGTCATCAGACCCATACTCGACGTTCCCCATTCCCGCGCAGCCGTAGCCCTTCAGGGAAGCGCCAAAGAATCCCAGTTCACCCATTGGCTTCACGAGCTCGCGTGGGAATCGCCCGGCGCGGTTGCATTCCTCGATAATGGGAATCAGGTTGTCTTCGATGAACTGCCGCGTGGTGTCGCGGACCAGCCTTTCCTCGTCCGTGAGCAGGGAATCGTACTGGATGAAATCGACACCGCGAAATTTGATGGCAGGCATGACGTTTCTCCGTGGCTGAAGCTGAGCCAGATTTCAGGCGATTGCCAGACAGGTTTGCCGTAAGCAGAACAGGTCCGACGCCGGAGGGCAAACATATGACGGTAGCAGGGGCAGCGCGGCGGGGTCAAACCAGGCGCCCGCGCCGAATCGAGTTACCGGTCCGGCGCGGGCGCTGGTTCAATCGGTCATTGAAAAAACGGCAGACCTTACAACTTAGGAATCCACCGTGGCACGGATCCGAAGTACTCGTCATAAGACTTACCGAACTGGCGGCGCAGCGTGGGTTCCTCGTAGAAGATAACGAATAGGTGAGCGGTCCCCAACATCACGGCTGCATAGAGGACGAGATGAAGCGAACGGAATAGAGCAGCCTCCCCCAGGATCACGAGTGCGACCCCGATGTACATCGGATTTCGCACGTGACGATGCAGCGCGGTCGTCACCAGGAACTTTGTCGGAGCAATCGGGGCTGGCGTGCCCAGCCCGCGGACTGCGAACTCCCACGCGCAGCGGAAATAAACTGCGCTGCCGAACCCAATTAAGCCGATACCCAACCAGCTTAACGGTGCATTTTCGGGTAAGTAAAAACCGCCTAGCAACCAGCGGGGTATAAGAATCGCTACCGTTCCGGGCACAAGAATGCTGAACAGGATGGTTTTCGCAATTGGCCCAAACGTTGGATTCACTGACGCTCCCGAACGGTCCAAGACAGCCGCGACAACGTTACTGTAAAATGAAGACGGGCGGAAGAATACCAAGACGCAGCTTTAATGTCTTCCCGAGTGGATTCCGGTGCTGAACTAGTTCTGACAAACTCCGGAAAAGATTTCAGGTAAATCCCATTCACCACATCCGCGTTGAGAGACGCGGATTTGCTGCGCACATATTCGAGACCAGGAGAGCAACTCATGGCAGTAGGCGCCAAGATCGCAAAGACAGCCGACCGCAAGAAGGTCATGGATACCACAAAGAGCACGGACTGCCCCAAGTGCGGCAAACCCACGCGCATCGTCAAGCGCATGAAGGACCGCGAGCGCGGCGTCCCCGGCGGAATTTACATTTCCTGCTCGGGCTGTGAGTTTTTCGAGAAGCTGTAGAACGCAGCTTCGAGTTTCACATTGAACGGCCGGAGGCGTTTCATCATCGCCGCTTCCGGCCTTTCTTTTTTCCGGCGCACCGCGCAGGACGACGGCTTTGGTTGCCGCCCTGGTGCTCAAGGCCCTCTAATACGTCGGCGTTCAACGCTTCGGCATAGTGCTTGATTGTTTTCAGGTCACCTGCGCCAAGTTCGGCGCGCAACCGTTCCCTTGGGAAGCGCTAATGGGAACTGGACGAATTTCGGCGAGAGCCTTGCCCGAGCGGGTTATGAGAATTGCTTCTCCTGTCCGCTCAACGGACCTGAGAACGGCGAAGACATTGGCCCTGAATTTCGAAAAAGGGATCTCCTTCATACTTGCTCCATCGGCATCATTCGTGCCCGACGTTACTTCAAGCATCCCCGGAACTCTTCCAATTATTGATTCGGGGTGCCCCATTCAAGCCCGACTTTGGCTTGAGTGGGTAGTTGTCCGAGTGAGGTGGATTTCAAGAGCCGATCTGGCTCAGAATGGCGCGCGCCTCGGCCGCCGGATCGGCAGCCTCAGTGATAGGTCTGCCCACGACGATGTAGCTGGCTCCCGAGGCTATGGCCTCAGCCGGCGTTACAACCCGGACTTGATCCGCGACATGACTTCCAGCTGGTCGAACGCCAGGAGTAACGATGGTAAACTTCTCGCCAAGTTCCGTCCGTAGGTTCGAAGCCTCCCACGCCGAGGCCACAACTCCCTGGCACCCATTCGAAAGCGCGATACTCGCCAGGCGCACCACCGTATCCTCCACCGTGCCACGCGCTCCGATCTTTTCCAGATCACTGTCGCCCAGGCTGGTCAGCACCGTAACCGCTAGCACCATCAGGTTGGGACGGGCTTTTGCAGCATCTGCGCCGGCCCGCAGCATCTTGTCACCACCCGAGGCGTGAACCGTCAGCATGCTGACGCCGAGCTTCGCCGCTTCGGACACAGCTGCGCCCACCGTATTGGGAATGTCGTGATACTTCAGGTCGAGAAACACGCGCCGTCCCGAAGCCACGAGATCCCGCACCACCTGCGGGCCCTCGGCCGTGTAGAGCTGCATGCCGACCTTGTAAGTCAGAGCAGAATCGCCGACCGCCGCCACGATCTTCTGGGCGGCGGCCGCGCTGGAAACGTCGAGCGCAACGATGAGCTTGTGGCGTGGGTCGCCAGGATGCAGCTCATCACCTCGATAGCTCACGCTATCGCTCGGGATGCGGTTGGGCAGTGCAGCCGGCATCCCGCTAACTTTACAGGTTTTACGGAAGTTGCGCTACAGGGGGATGGTTATAGGCGACCACCTGGAAATTCGATGTCACCTGGTGGGGATCCACCAGATCCAGACGGACGCGTTGCAGGCCACGGTGCCGGAATTGGAGTGCCTGTGCGGCCCCGTAGGACAGGTCGATAATCCTGCCCGGAACCACCGGACCACGATCGTTTACCCGCACGATTACGGCCTTGCCGTTGCGCAGGTTTGTCACCTTCACGTAGCTTCCCATGGGCAGCTTCAGGTGCGCGGCCGTCATGTCGTACATCTCGTAGGGCTCACCGCTGGCCGTCGGCTTGCCTTGAAACGTGTCCCCATACCACGACGCCGTCCCAACTTGATACGGCTTCGGCTTCACCTGCTTGCTGACTGCTCTAACTTGAACGGAACTCACTGGGGCCGGTTTCGCCTGCGAGATGTTCGGTCCCTGAGCCGCTCCCAGCCCGACGATCAAACCAGCAATCGCCAGTCCTCGAGCTATACGTCGTTGCATTCAGTTCTCCTCGCATACTCAAAAGTTACTTTGGCCTTAAGGCTCTTTCCTGCAGTTCCCAGATGCTATCGGCGTGCCAAAGGGGTGTCAAGGCGGAAAGCCACGTTTTTTGATGACCTCCTAGTAATGGAAATCAAAGTAACCTGCTTTAAATATAATGGGATGCAGACAACGACCTTTGTTTCGTGGAGCTTACGTCTTTACCAAATGGTAAATGGCCCGTTGGAAGCCGGAAGGTAGAATTTACAAGGTAGCCGGAATCAATGACTTACCCAGACCCCACCAGCAACCTACATAGAATCATCTATTTACCCTAGAGCCGCCGGACCGCCCCAGCCCAAGAAGCCACTCGCCTCCTCTTCCCGCCGGTAACCGCCTGGCCGGAAACTGCAGGTGAAGCGTGTCGCAAAACGGGGTACTATCATCCCAGTCCATGGCCGAAAAACCTCCAGTAATCCTTACCATCGCGGGCTTCGATCCATCTTCAGGCGCCGGAATCACCGCCGACATCAAGACCATCGCCGCCCATGGCTGCTACGGAGTGGCTTGCATTACTGCCTTGACGGTCCAATCAACCTCCGGGGTGCGGCGGGTTGCGCCGGTCGATCCCGCTCTGATTCGAGACACGCTGGAAGAACTGGACGCCGACGTAGATATCGCCGCGGTTCACATCGGCATGCTGGGGTCGGCCAAGGTCGTGAAAGCGGTAGCTGACTTTCTCGAGGCTGCAGAAAAGAGCGCGAATACCCCTGCCAGACGCCGCCCAGCGCGTCTCCCGAATATCGTCTTGGATCCGATTCTGAAGTCATCTTCGGGCGCCGACATGCTCGATACTGCAGGTTCCCGGCTGTTGATTGAACGGCTTGTCCCCCTGGCGGATGTGATCACGCCCAACACCGATGAGGCCTCTGGCCTAACCGGCTTGAGAGTCAATGACCTGGACGCGATGAGGGAAGCCGCCGCCAAGTTGCATCAGATGGGAGCCTCGGCGGTCGTGATTACAGGCGGAGATCTGGAGAAGGCGACTGATCTGTTGAGCTATCCCAGCAGCAAGGGCACCCAGCAGGAAGTATTCAAGGCCGAGCGCCAACGATCCACTTCAACCCATGGCACCGGTTGTGCCTTCGCGACCTCGATGGCATGCCACTTGGCACTGGATCGCGGACTCGCCGAGGCCACTCTGCTTTCGAAGACCTACGTAGGCGCCGCCATCGCCAACGCGCAAGCCGTGGGCAAAGGCACGGGCCCGGTCCATCATCTGTATCGCATGACTCAGCAACGAAGGGCGACAAGCACCAGCGGAGAGTAGATTTAGCGGCTGTTATCGGAAGGCTTCTTCAGCAGGATCCCGGCGGTAAACGAGGCTGTCGCTGCCAGCAGCCACTCAGCGCGGTAGAACTGAATCGCTTGCCAATCCACGAAAGTCTTTGCGGTAAGCAATCCCACCAGCAGTGCTCCCGCAATGCAGCCAACCCCGATGAAAAAGGCGATCAAGGACGCCGTCGGAAGTCCGACCCGCATCTTGATCTCGTGGAAAGAAAGATAATGTACCCAGGACGCAACCTTGCTGTCGGGCAGCGAAAATACGGAGGCAGTCGTTCGCGCCGCTTCCACCAGCTGCTCTCGAAGCCGAAGCATCAGGCCGGCATCGGCTTTTACTGTGGAAGCTAGGCCTCCGGGACGCTTTCCGCCGCAGGAGTGGCAGAATCGCGAGCCGAGCAGGTACTCTGTCCCGCATCCCGGACACACTTGCGCCATGCTGGTCGCCGCTTCCTTGACTGCCAATTCTTTCTCGACACTCGGAACCGGCGGCCGCCAGAATTCTGGCTGTGTACCGTGCGCTAGTTCTGCCATTCTCGTTTCCTAATCTGGGGGAGAGCTTTGGAACTCTACTCGCATTCCAATGTCCAAAAAACCGTCACCTCTAAGTCTTTGTAGAAGAATGACAAACCCGGTCTCTGACCCATCCCGCCAGCAAGCAACGGGCAATAATTACGTGTCCGACCGAGTAAATAGAACTTTGTTGCACACGTAGGGACATAATGCTTCACCAAAACTATAAGGCGGAGCGTCCTCAGCCGCAGTTGGCAGATGAAGTACGATCCTGACGCTCTTGGTTCGGCGTTCGGCGACTGTAGGGGCGAAGCCAGCTTTCGAGCTGAGTCACCTCCTCTACACAAAGCAAGACTTCGTTTAGACTAGCCACACAGGGTTGGTGATTCCTCTCCCATGAAATCTGTGCCGTCTCTCACACCCCTCTCAAACTTCTGCGCCCTGCTTTGTCTTTCACTCGCCATGAGTGCGAGCGCCAAAGCCCAGTCAGCCCCGACTACGAAAGCACTCCATGGCGCTCCCAGGGACGCGTTCACCGATGTAGCTTTTGAGCACTTCTACAACATGGAGTACGACCGCGCCACCCAGGAATTCGAAAAGCTGGTTGAAAAACATCCCGACGATCCCTTCGCCGTGAATCATCTCCTCACCGTCGTCTTGATGCACGACCTCTATGACACCGGCGCGATGAACACGGGAGATTACGCCAACGACAGCTTTATCGGACGCACTCCCCGGCCCACCGATCAGAAGATTAAGGATCAAATCAAGGAGTTGGTCAAGCGCGCCCTGGCTCTGGAGGAGCAGCAGCTCAAGAACAATCCCAACGACATCAACGCGCTTTATTGCCGCGGGGTCACGCGCGCACAGTTCGCGGTTTACACCGGACTGGTGGAGCGTGCCTGGTTTTCGGCGCTGCGCAACGCAGTAGGCGCCCGCCACGATCACGAACGCGTCCTCGAACTCGATCCCGCGTTCACCGATGCGAAGCTCGTCGTAGGCACGCACAACTACGTCGTCGGAAATCTGCCCTGGAGCGTAAAGGTGGCTGCCGCCATCGCCGGCCTGAGCGGGTCCAAAGACAAGGGACTCACCTATCTACGTGAAGTGGCGAAGAGCGATGGAGAAAATTCGGTCGACGCCAAAGTGGTCCTGACATTGTTTCTGCGCCGCGAGCGCCACTACGACGAGGCCTTGGGATACATGCAGGATCTCACCGCAAAATTTCCCAAGAACCATCTTTTCCTAACCGAGATCGCCAACCTGCAAAGAGCGTCCGGAGACCTGCCTGCAGCCGAGGCCACCTACCGCAGAGTCTGGCAAAACGGACGGGAAGGGAAGTACGGCACTCTGCACTACGAACTGGCTGCCTGGGGCCTGGGCGAGTTACTGCGCAGCAAGAAAGATTTGCCTGACGCCGCCGCAGCTTACGAACTCGTGAATCAGGCTCCTGCTCCCGATCCCGACATCCTGCAGAAAGCTAACTTAGCCGCCGGCGAGATGTACGATCTCATGCAGAAGCGCGAGTTGGCCATGAAGCGCTATGAGACGGTGCTGGCGGGAAACGCCAACACGGGCCCGGCGGACCAGGCGCGCCGCTACATTCGCGAAGCCTACCGGGAATAGACGGAACCTGGGGCAACACATTTTCGTATTGTTAAGTGAGGGCAGAGTTATGTATTGCAACCATTGTGGAAAGGTTATTCAGGACGACGCTGCCGTTTGCGCCTACTGCGGTGTACGCATCGGATCATGTTTGGCGCGCAGAAAACTCATGCGTCCGCGCGTGGGGCGCAAGATCGCCGGCGTCTGCCTGGGATTCTCCGAGTACTTCGACATCGATGTCACCCTGGTTCGGGTTGTGTGGCTGATGGTGGCATTCATGACCGTGATCGGATTCCTGTCGTATCCGATCGCCTGGATCATCATGCCGGAAGAACCGCCGCTATTGCCCGTTCCGGCCGGAACGCCGCAGGCAACACACTCGTAAGCAGAACCAGCCTGCAGGCTATTTAGCGTCTGTGCTTCCAGGGGGACAGCATTGTCCTCTCCGCGGTAGTGACATTGCCTTTCCGCTGGGTGGGGAGAGCCTCGAGCTCCGCCCCAGGCAAAGCCATCCGACGCTGTCGCGAGAGCCGCCATTTCCACTGTAGGACGGCCGCAACTCCGCTGTAGGGACAGCCGCCATCGGCGGCCTACATCCCGCGTTTTGTGTTTTAATTCCTGCATGGAATCCCAGTCTGCGCAGCGCGTTCGAAGTGGTGACGCAGACATCTTCTACTGGACTCTCGGCGACGGCCCTCCTCTCATCCTCCTGCATCCCTTTCCGGTTCACCACGAATTCTGGCTGCCTGTAGCCGAGACCCTGGCCTCGCGCCATCGCCTGATCTTGCCCGACCTGCGCGGACATGGCGACTCCGGCGTGGGCGAGGGCCCCGCCACTATGGAGAAGCATGCTGCCGATGTCCGCGTCGTAATGGACGATGCCGATGTGGGCCGCGCCCCCATGATCGGAGTTTCGATCGGCGGTTACCTGCTCTTCGAATTCTGGCGGAAACATCGCAGTCGCGTAGCCGCGCTGGGACTCTGCAACACCAAAGCTCCCGCGGATAACCCTGAAGCCCGTGACGGACGCCTGCAGGCCGCGAATGATGTTCTCGATCGCGGCAGCGAGCCTTTCTTCGAATCCATGATTGCGAAGGTTCTCTCCAAAACGACCCGCGAATCGCGTCCCGACCTGGTTGACGGCGTAATGCGAATGATGAAGAAGATGTCCCCCGAAGGCGTCGCCCAGGTCCAGCGCGGCATGGCCGACCGCCCCGACTCAGTCCAGACGCTGAAGACCATCAATGTTCCCACGCTGCTAGTCACCGGCGATGAAGATCCAACGACAGGCGCGAAGGAAGCCGAACTAATGCACCACCACATCGCAGGCAGCGAAATGCGATTAATCCCGAAAGCAGGACACTATTCCCCCTGGGAACAGCCGCGGGAATTTGCTCGAATCCTGCGCCAATTCCTGGAAGGAATGTAGCCCCAACGGATTTCAGAACGCCACCGTAGAGACGTAGCTGCCTACGTGTCTCTGCGGGCGAGATGAGACTTTTGGAGTCCCCGGTTTTCCGCATTTGACGAAACGGCTCCCGTTGGTTCATGGTTCGACTGGCGAATGAGCGCAGTCAGAAACAACCCGCCGGACCCTGAATCTCCCGAACCAGCACTGGCGAGACTATCTCCGCACCGCACTCACGAATCAAACTGGTTTAAGGCACTACTCTGCGCGGTAGGTCTGCATCGCTGGTATTCTCCAAGCCTCACTGGCTTGGTCCAACAACAGGGCATTCGCTTCTGTCGCTGGTGCCCTGGCGTTAAGTTGCCGCGCCAATGAGTGTAACGGGGATGTTACGCCAGTGGAAGATCACTTCAGCACAGTGATGCTAACCTGACGTCCATCGAGGTATACGTTGTAGTCATTTCCACGCTGAAACACCAACGTCGTCGGAGCTTCTGTTTCTGGAAGTTCGTGAGCCTCCACCCAATATGCAAAATAGAATTCCACTTCCGGCCCGAGCCCTTCCTCTCCATTAGAGAGCACGCGAGTTACTACCGCCGTCCGCTCTTCCGAAGGGTTGTCGGACGATATATTGAACTTGAAACGTTGCCCTACCTTAATTTCAGATTGCATTTGAGGCCCTCTTCAATGTTCTCAGCTTCTGATTAATACGCCACCACCAGCGACTTTCCATCCTGTCCACAATATCGTGCCGATTATAGTCCGCTGCTTTCCTAAATCTGAGCAGCGCTCAACTGTCGAAAACCAGGCGATTTCACATTTTGAGCGGCAAAGTAGGATTTTGAGCCAGCATTATGACTTACGTGGCGATGTTACATCAGCCGCTTTTTGCTGGCGGGTAGACAGGCGGAAACGGGACCGGATCACGAAACGCTTGGTGCCAACGCCAAGGGCCCTGAATCAAGCCAAAGCCTACAGCAAGGAGAACGAGCTTAGTCAATTCAGAGAGCCAGCCAGTAGAGCGGTGATCCGCAATGTCAATGGAAACCATTGCTAGGCCGAATCCGACTCCGGGTCCAAGAACTCCAAAGATCACGATGTACTTTAGTTTGCCTAAACGCTTCAAACGTGCGCGCGTACTTGTCGGGTCTTCGACCTTGCGTCTGACGGGCGCAACACCGAGGACATGAAGCAAACCGGTCCAAAGTGCCGCCCAGGCAAGTGCTATGGTAATCCCAAAGATGACCAAGCCGACTTCGCGCATGGCAAAATTCTACTCCGATCTGAAGCTCCGAAAGGTAAAGCTACAAAGTCGCGCGGTGATAATTGACGCAATCAGATGGGATGAGAAGGCCGGTCTCCGACGGGATGCTGTACGCTCCCAAGTTATCGACGTGCTTTGAAGCACAAGAGATAAAAGGAGACCGGCAATGAAGAAGGTTAGCACCGCAGCGAGGAAGCAGAGCAGGAATTTTTCGCGATCCAACTTGACCATCGGTTTGGACCTGGGAGATCGCTCCAGTTGCTACTGCGTTCTGGATGAAACCGGGCGCGTCTTGATGGAAGAGAAAATCTCCACCACAACCAAGGCTGTGCAAACGGCATTCGGCGCCATTCCGCACAGTCGCATCGCGCTGGAAACGGGAACGCACTCACCGTGGGTGAGTCGCGTGTTGTCCGCACTCGGGCACGAAGTAATCGTGGCGCATGCGCGTAACGTACGGCTGATCGGGGAGAGCCGGCGCAAAGACGATCGCCTGGATGCGCAGACGTTGGCGCGGCTGGCCCGGATTGATCCGAAGTTGCTGTGTCCGGTGAAGCATCGCAGCGCGCAAGCGCAGGCGGATCTGACCGTGATCCGGGCACGAGCCGGACTGGTGCGAGCCCGAACGGCTCTGGTCAACACGGCCCGCGGACTGGCCAAGAGCTACGGCGAGCGGTTGCGCGGCTGCAACGTGCGCAACATGAATCCGGAAAAAGCGGAGGGCCTCAGTCCAGAACTACAAGCGCACTGGAGCCTTGCTGGTGGCGCTCGAGTCCTTGAGCCAGCAGATTCGGGAGTACAACGAACGCATCGAAAAGTTGGCGCAGGAAAGGTACCCGCAAGTGGCACTACTGAAGCAGATCAAGGGCGTGGGCACGCTGATCGCGCTGACGTTCTTGCTGACGCTGGAAGACCCACATCGTTTCCGCAAGAGTCGCGACGTGGGCTGCTATCTGGGACTGCAGCCAGGACGAAGAAACTCCGGCCAGAGCGAGCCGCAGATGCACATCAGCAAGGAAGGCGACCCGTATCTGCGCACCCTGCTGGTGCAAGGGGCGCAGCACATTCTGGGGCCGTTCGGCATCGACTGTGACCTGCGACGCTGGGGGCTGAAGCTGGCCGAGCGCGGTGGCAAGAGCGGCAAGAAGCGAGCCATCATTGCCACGGCCAGAAAGCTGGCGGTGTTGCTGCATCACCTGTGGGTGAGTGGAGAAGTGTACGAACCGTTGCACAACAGTGGCCGCATGGCGATGCCAGCAGCGGTGTAAAGCAACCCATTCTTGGGAAGGAAAGGCAAAAGCGTCAACGCCGAGTTCCGGTGACTGCGTTAATCGCCTGGCCCAACTTCTCTGATCAACGAGGAGCGCAGGTCGCCAATCAGGTGGCAGCACCGGCTGTAACGAGAACGCCCAACTTGCACCGAGCGAAACAATCGCTCCTAGAGAGTGCGGATGGAAGGATGGCGACAGTGGCGACTCGGCGGGAGTAAAACCTTGTCTAATAAAAACCAAAATCCGACTTGACTCCGACCGGCCCTTCTCATGGAAGGCGTTAGCACTCAGAATCCCCATTCCCGCTATTTTTAGCATCAAGCCGATGTTGCGCCAGCCGACGAGTCGCCACTCCGTGGCACTGGCCGTTGCTTAGCAGCCCGAAGCAGGGTACGCCCCCTTCATACTCTGTCTCTGTTCATATTTGACCATCTCCCGGGCTTCACCGAATTACAGACTCGCCACTGTTAGTTGTTTCCAATTATTGCTGCCAGATTGAGTCGACGATAGAGTGGCGCACACTCGAAGTGGCGATACCGTTTCGATCGGCGCAACTGTGGGAGCCACGCTGCCACTCGATTTCTCCCGGGGGGTTGTCGATGCGAATTTCTGTGCTTCTATCCCTATTCCTGAGTATTTCCGCGGTTCTTTTCGGCCAGAGCAACTACGCTTCGGTTTCCGGCAAAGTCAGCGATTCGGCATCACTCCCCATTGCCCATGCCACGGTCCGCCTCAAGTCCGCGAGCAATGGGGCAGTCCGTTCCGTCTCGACGGACGCGAGCGGACTCTTCTACGCCCCTGCCCTGCTTCCAGATGACTACGAGCTGACCACGACCGCCTCCGGCTTTGCGCCCGTGGCGCAACGGCTGCACGTTGAAGTGGGAGAAAAACTCGCGATAGACGTTTCCTTGAAAGTGGGGCCAGTGCAGGAAGGGGTTGAGGTCAGGGCTGCTGCGGACATACTGCACAGCACGGACGCGAGTGTAGGCGAGGTCGTCGAGCCGAAATCGATTCAGGAGCTGCCCCTGAATGGGCGCATGCTCATCGATTTAGTTTTAACCGTTCCCGGAGCTCACGTGGGATTCGGTGCACAGACGGGGCAGACGAATCCTCTGTACTGGCGGCCAGGACAGCGCTCGGCGGTTGTGATCGGTGGCGCACGTCCGAATGCGAATTTCTTCCTGCTCGACGGCGCTACCAACACCGATCCTACCTTCAATACGCAGAACCTGAGTCCTTCGCCGGATTCGGTGATGGAATTCCAGGTTGCGACCAGCAGCTATACGGCGGACATGGGCGGAGCCGGCGGCGGGCAGATCAACATCGTCACCCGCTCCGGCAGCAGCCGTTTTCATGCGACGGTTTACGAGTTCCTGCGTAACGGCGCCATGGATGCCAGCCCGTTTGGCGCGATGGGCAACAACCATCTGGTGCAGAATAATTTCGGGGCGTCTTTTGGCGGACCGCTTCTCGGCAAGGAGAAAAAGACCTTCTTCTTCCTGAACTACGAAGGATTGCGTCTCGCCCAAGCCGATGCGCAGATCCTGACCGTGCCCACCCCGCCAGAGATCGCGGGAGATTTCAGCATGAGCGCGGCGAAGATCTATGACCCAACCACGGCGGTAGCGAATCCGAACTACAATCCGGCGCTACCGGTCAGCGCCTCCAACGCTCCCTATACGCGCAGCCAGTTTCCGGGCAATCAGATTCCCAGCGACCGCATCAATCCGCAACTCGAAGCATTTCTCATGCAATATGTGCCCATGCCCAACATGATGATGTCCGCCTCCGGAAAGGATTCGAACAACTACCTCGACATTCGAAACGAAACGCACCGGCAGGACCAAGGGACAGTCCGGCTGGACCACAACTTCTCAAACAATGACACCGCCATGGCGCGGTACTCGCTGGGCGCGGAAAACGGTTTTTCTCCCAGCAACGGATCGACTTCCACGACTGAGAATCTGCCGGGATTTGGAGCCCCGTTCGACAATTTGTCGCAGCAGGCGGTGATCTCGTGGAATCACATATTTTCCAGCAACAAGCTGAATACCGTGTCCCTGGCGATGTCGCGCCTTTCGATGAATCACACTTCGCAGAACGACGGGGTGAACGACATCGTGAGCCAATTAGGCATTCAGGGCATCGGCTTCGGAGGGCGGGGAGCCTGGGGCGCACCCTGGTTTGCCGCACAGGGCTATACCGGCATTGGGGATACATTTGCCGCAACGCCTATGCACGCCTGGGACACGACGGTCGAACTGCGCGACGTGTTTGCCTGGCAGCACGGCCATCATGCCATCAGGATGGGTGGCGATGCACGGCGATACATCTGGCCCATGTGGGGTTTCTTTCAGAACCGCGGCTTTTACCAGTTCACTAGTGGCTACACCACGGAGTCTGGCTTCAACGACGGCAGCGGGAACGGATTCGCCAGCCTGCTGCTCTCGCTGCCAACCGTGAAACAGCGTCAGGCCGGCGTTCCCCAGATGAATCTGCGCAACTGGGGATACGACGGGTATGCGGAGGATAGTTGGCAGATAACTCCGACCACCACGTTGAACATCGGGATTGCGTTACGAATACACCAGCCCCCTCTATGATCTCGAAAACACGAACAGCAATCTGGTGTTCCACAATGGCGTTCCTTCCGTGTTCATCGGCGGAGAGAACGGATATCCCAAGGGCCTGATGTACTCCAATAAGCACAACGTTGCTCCACGCTTCGGGATCGCGAAGAACATTCCGCGCGCGGGCATTGTCCTGCGCGGAGCCTACGGAATCTTCTACACGCCTGTGGATCAGAACACCTGGTGCAACCAGCGGCACAACGTTCCATACGTGTTTCCAGAGACGCAACAGGCGGACAACTATCACTCCGCCGGCGTCCCTATTGAGCAACCAGCTGAATTTCGGTACGCCGGTGTTAGGGCAGGGTCCGCTTACGCCGACTACCGTGAGTTTCACGGCTTTCGATCCGCATGCCCCGGCGGAGTACATTCAGCAGTGGAACGGGCAGATCGAGAAAAGGTTTGGAGAGAACACGACTATCGATGTGGGCTATCTCGGGGCGCGCGGGTTCCACTTGCAACGCGCTCACCTGATCAATAATGCGCCTCCGGGGCCGGGGCCTCTGGGGCCGCGCCGTCCGTTTAAGATTCTGAGTTTTGTTCCTGGAACCGTGCTTACGCCGAGCAGCACGGATGCGGTGATCCAGAGCCAGACCTTTCCGGTGAGCACCATTAATCTTCTCGAGGACACGGCCCAGAGTTGGTACGACGCCGGATACGTAAACGTGCGCCGCAAGTACTCTCATGGGCTCAGCCTGCTGGCGAACTACACGTATTCGAAGAACCTTGCCAATGCGCCGGATTTTCGCTCGCCCATGGATGAATCGGCAATCCCGCAAAACAACAGCGATCTCGCTGCCGAGAAAGGTCCGGGCTTGCGACGTGCGCCACCGTTTTGCCCTTAGCAGCGTCTTTTCGATCCCGTCTCTGAACCGGCAAGACTGGACTCGGTTGCTGACGCAGAACTGGCAATTCAGCACCGTGTACCAGATTCAGTCGGGGATGCCGTTTACGATATCTGTCTTTGGCGACACCGCGAATGCGGGAACGGTGCTGGGGGAAAATCCAATTCGAGCCAACTACACGGGCCAGCCGATCTTTGGACCGGGCACGCGAACTGCGCACGAGTGGTTTAATCCCGCCGCCTTTGCTGCGCCCTCGGCCTACACCTTCGGTGATGTAGGACGAAACTCCATGTACGGGCCTCCACTGCGCACATTGGATATCGCGCTAGTGCGCAGCTTCCGCCTCACGGAGAACGCGTCCTTCCAGTTCCGCGGCGAAGCCTTTAACGTTTTGAATATGGTGAATCTGGGAACTCCGAACCGCTTCGTGAACACGCCGCAATTCGGAACCATAACCATGGCGATGACTCCGCCGCGCGAACTTCAGCTGAGTGCGAGGGTGTCGTTCTGAACCCTGACGGGAAGCCGGACGGCCCGGGCTATGATCCGTTGACGCAAGGGCAAACTGGGATGCCTCGCCCTTCGCGGGTTTTGCGAAAAGGGAAGGCGAAGCGTTGAGAGTGAGGGATTTGCCTCCGCGTACGCTAAAATCGTGGCGCCATGAAAACCCTGTCCATGCTGTTCATCTCCACAATAATCTTCTCTATCATTTCTTTCGCCCAGAGTGCCCCGCGCCCACACATTACCGGCATCGATCACGTGTCGTTCTACACGACCAATCCCGATGGCGCGAAAAAACTTTACGCTGACATTCTGGGCCTGGCTGCGGCTGCGCCCATCGAGTCGGGCGAGACCACGCGCTATATGTCGGGCAAGCAATGGGTTGGATACAGCGCCGCGCCCGATCCCAAAGCCACCGACCGGATGGACCACATAGCCTTCACGACCGACAACATTGCAGGCCTGCGTCGTTACCTCACGCAAAAGGGATTGAAGCCCGGCCAGATTCAAGGCCGCTCGGACCATAGCCTCAGCTTTGTCGTGGACGACCCTGAGGGGCACCATGTCGAATTCGTCGAGCGAGCCAAGGATGAGACCGTACCGGCGGAACCGAACGCCGTCTCACGTCGCATGATCCACGCCGGCTTCCTCGTTTATAACCGCGATACGGCCGACCATTTCTATCGCGAGGTGCTGGGCTTCCGTCCGTACTGGCATGGCGGCATGAAGGACAACGAGACCGACTGGGTTTCGCTGCAGGTTCCCGACGGCACCGACTGGCTGGAGTACATGCTGAACCAGCCCGCTCATCCCGACCTTCGCCTCACCGGAGTCATGAATCACATCTCCTACGGCGTTGCCGACATGAAAAAGGCGCAGGCAGTTCTGGAATCACACGGCTGGAAGGAGCACGGCGACGAGCACGCGCAGATGGGACGTGACGGCAAGCGGCAGTTGAATGTTTTCGATCCTGACCTGACGCGCATTGAACTGATGGAGTTCAAGCCCGCCGAGAAGCCCTGCTGCAGCGACTTCACTGCGCCCCATCCCAGCGAAACCGAGTAAAGTAATAGATGAGTTTCGAGTTTCGTGTTTCGAGTTTCAGGTACTTCGGCGGTCTGAGTCGACTTGGGTGTACTCGAAACTCGAAACTTGAAACCTGAAACTGTTCTGGGATTTGTTAGAATCTCCCGCCATGGCAAATTCAGTTTCCGAACGAATTCTGGTCCCCGCCGCCACCCAAGTCACCGCCAAAGGCGATGGGTCCGCAGTGGACGTCAGTGGCGCCTCCCACCGCGTTTTTCTGGTCACGCTGTCTATTACGAAGATCATCGAGCAGGAGGCTCTCGACCTCAGCATCTACGGCTCGGCCGATGGCGCCACATGGACTCCCAAGTCCATCGCTGCCTTTCCCCAACAGTTCTATACCGGGGAGTGGCCGCTGTTGCTCGATCTCTCGGCCCAACCTGACGTGAAGTTCGTCCGCGCTCATTGGGAAGTGAACCGCTGGGGCCGCGGCACCGAGACCCCGATGTTCGAGTTCGGCGTCACAATGAAAGAGGTACCACCAGAAATTCTGAGAGACGCAACGGCGGAGGCCAGGACTCTGGCCTGATGAACAATCCATCCGAAATCACGGTGCGCCCTGCGCGCCACGTGCGCGGTACTGTGCAACTCCCCGGCGACAAGTCCATATCGCACCGATACGCCATGCTGTCCGGAATCGCGGAAGGCTCGTCCCGCCTCGAGAATTATTCCACGGGAGCCGATTGCGCCAGCACCCTCGCCTGCATGCGTGCACTTGGAGTGAAGTGGAGCCGCATAGAAGGCCCCAGTAACACCATCGAAGTACACGGCTGTGCCGGCTCGCTCGCCGCCCCAGCCGCCCCGCTCGACTGCGGGAATTCCGGTTCCACCATGCGCATGCTAAGTGGAATCGTGGCAGGACAGCCCTTCACTTCGGAGATGGTCGGCGACGAGTCGCTCACGCGTCGTCCCATGGAACGCATCATCCGTCCGCTCTCCGAAATGGGAGCGCAGATCGAATCGCAAGACGGAAAGCCACCGCTAAACATAAAAGGCGGATGGCTGAAAGCCATCGACTACAAAATGCCCGTCGCGAGCGCCCAGGTGAAATCCTGCGTTCTGCTGGCCGGCCTTTTTGCCAAAGGCGAAACGCGCGTCGAAGAACCGCTCCGCACCCGCGACCACACCGAGGTCGCTCTGCGCGCCTTTGGTGTCGAACTGAATCGAAAAGCCGCAGGCGCCGGAAGCGAAGTCCGCATTCGCGGTGGACAGCGCTTGCGCGGACTCGACGCCCGCATTCCCGGAGATCTTTCCAGCGCCGCTTTCTTCCTCTGTGCCGCCGCGCTTTTTCCCGGATCGCAGCTCACCATCCCACATCTGCTCATGAATCCCACCCGAGCCCGCCTGCTCGATATCCTCATGCAGATGGGCCTGCACATCTCTGTAACTCAAATGGAAGAAGTTCACGGCGAGCTCGTGGGCTCTCTGCAGGTCGAAGGCGCAGCCTTGCATGGAACCACCATTGCCGGTGCGGATGCAGCCGCTCTGATTGATGAGATTCCCGTTCTGGCCGCCATCGCTCCCTACACCGAGCAGGGAATGGAAATACGCGACGCCAAAGAATTGCGCGTCAAAGAGTCCGATCGAATTGCTGCCCTCGCCGCCAACCTGCGCCAGATGGGCGGTGACGTCGAAGAGCGCGAGGACGGCCTGAAGATCCCCGGAGGACAATCCCTCCACGGCGCCGAAATCCATTCTCAGGGAGATCATCGCATTGCCATGGCATTCGCTGTCGCCGCCCTCCGCGCAAAAGGAGACACCCAAATTCGCAGCGCCGAATCCGCCGCCATCTCCTACCCCGCCTTCTTCCACACTCTAGAAGAACTAACGGAGCGATAAGCGGCTATGTAAGGGCTGTCCCCCACTCGAGCGAAGCTCAACAATTTGGCTGACCCTTTGCCCAGTAACCCCAGTTCCATTACCTCCGTGACGTGTCCTCCGCCACGCGCCCAAGGTAAAAAGTTAACAATCGAGGCTCCGCGCCTCGCACCACCTACTTGTTCGGGGGAATACAAATGCGTTCCAACATTGCTTTCTGCCTAATGCTCACTGTGGCCACATCCGCTTTCGCCAAAGAGCCTAAGCCATATCAGACAGGAAAGCTTCTGCAGATGGATTCTGTGCAGTGCGGAATGGCCGAGAAGGACGCCAAGAGCTTTGCCGGAGAAATGTTAGGCACCGACTCCGGCAGCAAGAAAACCCACGAACTTCTCTGCCAGGAATACGTGCTGCAGTCCGACCACGTCATCTACCGCATTCGTCCTCGCGACGAAAAGCATCCGGTGCTTTTACCGGTAGGCGAGCAGGCGCAGTTCCGTCTGCAAAAAGACAAAATGCTGCTTCGGGTCGAGGATCTCGACAACAAAGAACGCGAGTACATTGTGGTGTCGATGACCCCGCGTTCCGACAGCAGCACGGCGGACGCCTCCACCTCGCGCGTCAACCATCTACAGTAGCGGGATATAACCCTAGGAGCCCCCGCGGAGACCAGCTTAACGCCTTTGTTGTCATGGCCTTAGCGTTCCGGTATGCCCCTGACGGGGGCATCCCCTGCAGGGTTTCCCCTTCCAACCAAAGATCGGGGACAAAGCATCCATATCGACGACATTGAACGGTGTCTTCCGCTCGCCCTGGGCCGTGCCTGGGGTTGAAAAAAGTGCTCGGGATTTAACTTTTAGGAGTCAACCCATGAAACGGTATCTAGGCTTTGTGATCACCGCCCTCTTCTTTGCTGCTCCCATGCTGGTAGCGCAGGAAAGCAATATGGACCATGTCGAAATCGGCGCCTTCGTAAACTATTACCGGCTTTCGGATCCGGGTCCAACTAGAAACTTCCTCGGCCTTGGTGGCCGCGCAGCGTTCGGAATTCGCCCCAGCGTGCAACTCGAAGCCGAAATGGCTTACGACTTCAAGCGCGACTACACGAGCACCTTCAACAACGGCGTCAGCACGTCAGCGGTGACCACCCGCCTGCGGACGCTCCATGGTTTCTTCGGACCAAAATTCCAAACCGGTTCGGGCGCATTCCGTGCCTTCATTTCCGGCAAGGTGGGATTCGACAACTTTAGTGTGACCGGAGCCAACGCTCCAGCCGGATTTACGAACGCAGTGGGCTTGGGCTCTGGTGCCACTTACTTCGCACTCTATCCGTCCGCTGGTATCGAAGCCTTCGCCGGACCGATTGGGCTGCGATTGGAAGCCGGAGATGACGTCTTCTTCAACAATGGCGCACATAACAATCTCCGTGTGACCATTGGACCGCAGTTCCGGTTCTAGCAAAAACAGTTTCGCTTCGACGGCGGTCCGCAAGGACCGCCGTTTCCTTTATTCCTTCCGATTCCCCCTGTGGTACAGTGTTGCGCACTGAATGCCGCCCGCCGGGCCGGCAATCCTGCATTGCCATTCGTCGAAGGAGTTTCCATGACCACGCTGCGCCAGTTGGTAAAAGATCGCAGGCTCTATTCCGTGAAGGACTCGAACACGGTGCTGGAAGCGGCGCGCTACATGATGGAATACAACATCGGCGCCGTGCCCGTGCTGCGCGACGGCGACCTGGCGGGAATTCTTTCCGAACGCGACATCATGAATCGTGTGGTTGCCGTCGGACGTACCCCGGGCACCACCGCTGTTTCCGAGGTGATGACCCCGAATCCGCGCGCCGTCGCTGCGGACGAAACCATCGACGAGTGTCTGTTCATCATGCGTGAGTTCGGATTCCGCCACCTACCCGTGGTCGACGGCAAAGATTTGAAAGGCGTAGTCTCCCTGCGCGACGTGCTAATGCACCAGTCAGCAGAATTGCAGCGCGAAGCCCGCCGCGCCTCGTGACGAAGCTTGTGTACGCCGGGATCGAACTTGGACCCTTGCCCGTTCTCACCGTTTCCGCAACATAACCCGCCCGCCCTTAGGCGGCAGCGTGAACGGAAATTCATAAACTTTTCCATTCAGCGGCACCCGCAGAATCATCTCCTCCTGCTTTTTCCACCCGCCAATCCATTTACTCTTCGTGCTGAACAGAACCCAGCCGCTGGTTTCCGGATTGGCCGCATCCAGTTGCGTCCTGCGCAAGCTGTTCTTGCCCACAAACTCCTGCAGTTCAGCCGAATCCTTTAAATACGCGCGCACGAAATCTTCTTTCTCTGCCTTCTTTTCCGGATTCTTCTTCACTTCCCGAGCTACCTGGTTGTTCAGGGCATCGGCGTCGTTCTGGATTTTCTCTGAGAAGTTGTCGGCATCGAGCGCCGGCTGCTCAACCTGAAAATGCTGCACGAATTCCAACGTCATTTTGTCGGGCTTGACCTCGAGCGCCTGCGGTCCCCGGTTGCGCACCTCCAGCAATACTGCGAAGAAGGGCTCGTGACGGCGATGAACTTTTTCCAGTTCCTGTGCGTCCACGGCCATAACAACAGCAACATCGGCCAACGACATCCCGTATCGAAGCTTGCCGTCTTCGCCTTGGGAGAACGTGCAGCCGGGAGTCTGTTCGTCCCAGCGCGCTGCGGGAATTTTCTTGTCGTGTGCGGGCGACGCCGGGCTCGCACCCCCGAACACACCCCATGTCAGCATCACAAACCCCACAGTCCGTAGCCTGGCTGCGGATGCTCGACGCATGTCTTATTGCTTCGGGGGAGCGGTGACGGTCAGGCTGACGGTGGGAGCGGAGGTGTTGGTCCCAGTGTTGCTCGAGATCACCCCGTTCGAATCGATGCCCACGATGGTGAAGGTGTAGGTATTGGCCGGAGTTACTCCGTTCGGAGTTGACGTAGTTGTGCCGGTAGTGCCGCCGCAGGAAGGCAGTAGCAGAAATGCCGCGCTGGCTACCAACACCGCCAGCACGCCTAACGCTTTCCGCGAGCGCTTGCCCTCCAATGCCGTGCCCACCCCCGCAAAGCCCAGCAGGGGGATTGACAACCACAGTGCATAGAAATTCCGCGGCCGCTGCGCCACGCCGGTCACCACCGGTCCAAAGGTATTGATAGTAATAGTTACAGGTTCCGGGTTGTTGCCCAGTTCGAGCTTGTTGCCCTTGGGATACGTAAACGAACAACGTGGGGCGATGGTCACCAGCGGCGTGATCGTACTGCAATACAGCGTGATGCCGCCATTGGCCGGAGTCAGGTACCCGTTGCCCGGAGTCACGCTCACGGTTCCCTCCGCTCCATTGCCCGCCGGCACACTGCTGGGCGCGATCGCGCCGGTCACGCTAATGGTGAATTGCGGGGTGACAGCTAACACCGTCAGTTGCTCGGGCGGCGCCGAGTAGGTGGTTGTGGGCCCCGTGCCGGTGATCGTCACGGAATATCCCACGGTCGTAGTCTGAATCGTGCTGGTGATGGTAGCCGTGGCGGTCGCGGGTGGAGTCACGCTTGGCGGACTGACGGTGCACACTGGAGTTGAAGTCGTGGGCTGGGTCGAGGTGATCTGGCACCCCAGGCTCACGGTCCCGCTGAAACTGCCTACCGGATTAACCGTGATCGTAGTCGCCGAACTTCCACCCGGCGCAATGGCAACCGGATCGAGAGTAGTAGTGCTCAGCGTGAACTCGCTTGTTCCCTGCGCGCGCGCCGCCGGTGCGAGCACGAGAGAAAGAACCACCACAAACAGCAGGGCAAAACCGCTGAGTCCAATGCAGAGCTTCACCTTGGGTGCAAACCCCTTCAGTTTCACCATGAGCAGGTTAATTAGCTTCGATTCCCAGGACCTAAAAAAAGCTGCCCGTCGAAGGATCACAATCGACACACAAGTCCCGAATCAAGCCTAAGGAATTCTCCATACTACCATTCCAGCGCATTTGGATTTTGGAATGTAGGGGCGGATGCCTTCGTCCGCCCCGAGCGAAGAGAGTGCGAGACTCCCGGAACGAAGGCCAAGCTGAAAGGCTACACCCGTGCGGGCGGACCCGGGTTCCGCCGCAACGCCAGATTCTGCGTGCCGTGCCGCCGTGTGGCATGGCCCGTCGTAGAAACGTTGCTTGCAACGTCTCTACAATGTCCAGTTCTAGTTGATGGTGAGAGTGATTGCCGGACTCCCGGTCGCGGTGGCCCCGCCGCTAGTTCCTGTCACGGTAATGGTGTAGGCGCCCGTAGGAGTCCCGCCACCTCCACCGCCGCCCACCGTCGTGCTGCTGCTGCTGCAAGCAGGCATCAGCATCAGGGTCATGGCCATCATCCCGAGCAGAAACAAGCCAAAGAGTTTCTTGCGCCGAGAATCGGACGACTTCATTCCGGCGCCCAGCAGCGTCACCCCGAACACCGGAAGAATCGTGGCAAAGAGCAGCCCGCCGCGCCCATCGAACGGATTCTCCAGCCGCGCCGCTGCGACGGCCGTAGAGACGCTGAGAGTCGCGTTTTGGGGACTGCCGTTTGCAGTGAGAGTAACGCTAGTTGGGCTCAAACTACAGGTCGGGGCCTTTGCCGGAGTCGGACTTACCGAGCACGCCAGCTGCACCTGACCCGCAAACCCGCCGGTCGACGCCACTGTAATAGTAGCGTTGGCCGAAACACCCGCGTGCCCGGAGGTTGGCGACAGAGCCCCATTGGTGATGCTGAAGCCGGTGTTGCTGAACTTCGCAACGTATCCGTCGATACTGCCAGCATACGCGGTCTGCTTTGCGCCGGTCGTAGCTGGGAAGTCTGAGGATGAGGTATTGCTCGCCACGTAGATGTTTGTTCCTGCTGGATCAACGGCTATGGCTCCGATTCCGGTGAGATTTCCTGTCGCGGATGTGTTCTCGTCTTGTGTTCCACCGAGAAACGTTGAAAATAGGAGCGCGCTGCCGGATGCGCCGATTTCACTGATAAAAGCATCATACCCGCCCTTCAACGTACCTTGTGTTGCGCCTGCTGTAGGGAAATCGCTTGAGTTTGTCCGCCCTACGATAAAGGCATTCGTATTGCTGTCCACCGCAATGCCGGTCCCCATATCATTGCTTGAACCACCAAGATATGTTGAATAGACCAACCCGCCAGTCGGGTTGAACTCGGTTACAAAGGCATTTTGAGTACCGACAAAACCCTTCAACGGTGGGTTGGGTTTTGGCGGAAAGTTCGACGACTTCGTCACGCCGGTGACGTAAGCGTCTCCCGATCCGTCCACCGCAATTGCCGAGCCCTGGTCCAGATCAGAGCCGCCGAGAAAAGTTGAATAGACAAAGTTTGAGGCGTCTGGCAGGAGCACGCTAACGAAAGCGTCGCTAGAACTCGGACAGCTGACGCACGCTTTTTGGAACGCACTGGGACTGACGGGAAACGAGGCATTCAGAGTGGCGCCGGTCACATAAGCGTGTCCGCTGCCATCAATCGCAAGTCCGGTCAGACTCTCACCACCAGCGCCGAGGTAGGTGAAATAGGCCCGAGTGTTTGCTGAGCTTAGTTTCGCCACAAAGCCGTCATCGGATCCTAGCCTAGTTGGCTGCTTTACTCCCGCGCTGGCCAAACCGTCTGAAGCGGTCGTGCCGGCGATGTATATACCGCTCGGGTCTACTGCGACACCATAAGCGACATCGACGCCCGTTCCGCCCAGGTAGCTCGAAAAAACAAGAGAGCCACCATTTGATGCGAGTTCGAAAACGAATGCGTCAAGGGTCCCTCCTCCAAATGCTGGCTGATATCCAGCAGTACTTCCTGCTGGAAAATCTAGAGACGATGTTCCGCCCGCAACGTAGACATTTAACGAACCATCTATCGCAATAGCATTGCCGCTATCGTCTGCGGCACCTCCACCTACACCAACACTGCCGCCGACATAGGTGGAATATTCGAGGGTGGTACCGTCTGAGGAGATCTTGGTCACGAAGACGTCGAATCCAGATTTGTGGGTATTTGAGGCGCCTGGGAAATTCGGTGACGCTGTTTGTCCGGTCACGTAGGCGTTTCCACTGCTATCAACGGCGATACCGTAAGCATCATCCTCTGCTGTTCCGCCCAAAAACGTCGCATAGCTTACCGCCGGATCAATCAGCAATTCCCGGCGGCGATCATAATTCCCGACTTGGAAGCTGACCGTGCTCTTGGCAACCACGAAGCGCGAATCCACCACCTGGCGCGTATTTTCGCTGCTCTGATAAGTCACCGGCTTGTGCAGTACCACATCGCCCACAGCCGAAGCCAGTACCAAATTGCCAGCGGAATCAGTGGAAATCTTCTTCGCTCCCGACACAGCGAAACGGATGGATTTCGGATCGGCTCCCGGGGCAACAATGAAGTCGAACTCCAGCTGTTTCTGCTGCCCGTGAAACGCGAGATTCACGCCCGGATAAACGTGGTTGTAAGAGACGCGCGCATACTGCTTCACGCCGGCGTGCCACTTCGTGCGATCGTTCCCGATGAAATAGTTGCTGTGTCCCGGCAATTCCTTTTCTGCCGCGATCGGCGCATTTTCATTCGCGCCCACTAACTTCATCCGGATGGCGGCAGTTTCATCTTTCGTCGCCTTGTCTGTCTTGTGCGCAGACAATAACCCACCCTTGCCTGTGATGCCCGCATTCGCTCGCGGCGACTGCATCGCGAACACCGTTTCATCTGCCGTCAAAAACGCCGTGTATCCCTTCCCGCGCGCCATGTACTTCACCTGCGGATCCGTCTGGCCCTGGTTCGCTTCGAAGGCGAGAGGAAGAGCATCCAGATCGGAGCGCATGCGCCGACTTTGCGAGGCGCTGGCAGGAACTTGCGTAGCCGAAGTGCGAGCACTGCGCGCCCGTACATGGCTCGAGCCTGCAATGGCGGCCACCGCGACGATCGCGATGGCAACAATCCAAACCGCAGGCATCCAGATTTTTTTGGCAGATTGCTTAAACACAAAGTCCTCCTGTAATCACAGCCTTAACCCCGATTGGTGAAAATAGGCTCGATCGCAGGCACGCTAATGTCCCAACGCGCACCCTTGTTTCCCCGAGCCGCCAAGATTGCCAATATATGTACTTTGTTCGCGAGTATGGAATGCCCGCCCACCGTTGTCAATGAACTGAACGCTGCAATTGAGGTACCACGTCGGCACCTGGGAAGGACCAAAACCGGCCTCGCAACCTGTCAAAATCCCACTCTGGCGGGCACTTTCAGGGCACAGTAACGATTACCGCGCTGCATGGTTTAGAACCGCGGCGCCGGTAGCTGTGTTGCACCGCGGAATCGAAATAGATGGCGTCTTCCGCCTCCAGAGGGAAATCATCGCTGCCAATCTTGATGGTCACCGAGCCCTTGATAACAAAAAGGAACTCCACCCCGGAATGCGAATGCGGCTTCGCTTTTTCCGCCCCAATCTCCTGAAAATCGGCCAGGAACGCGCTAAGTTTTCGTTCCGTCGTGCGGTAGTCCAGGCACTCAAAGTAATACGGGACATCGGTTACTCCCGGCCGCTCCGGGAAGCGCACCCGCTCCTCTTTTCGCACCACTCCTACCAGGTGTCGCTTGCGCTCGTCGGTAAAAAAGAAATCCAGCCCTACCCCAAACACCATGGCAATGCGCAACAGTGTTGGCAGGGTGGGAAACAACTTTCCCCTCTCCAGTTTCGACAACAAAGCCGCCGAAAGCCCCGTATGCTTGCCCAATTCGACCAGTCCCAGGCCCTTGCGCACCCGTAGTGTTCGCAGCTTCTCGCCAATCGAATACCGATCTAGCCCCTCAGAAATGGTTTGGCTAATCCCACCCATAGTTTCGCAATAATAAAACAATATTCATGTAAGTAAACGGTAACCACGTAGGGACAGCCTCTCAGGCTGTCCAAGGTTCGCAAGGAAAACCGCCGTGTGCGAGGGCTGGGCTCCAACCCCGCGGCTTCTGGACCGTTCACTCTATTTAGGCGGCTGCTTCTTCTTGTTGAACAGCCCCATCACGCTGTTAATCGGGTTCTGCTGCTGTTGTTGCTGCTGGTTGTTAGTGTTCGGGACCTGCCCGTTCAAGAATCCCCCCAGCAATCCGGTGGCGATCCCTTTCACGTCAGGCGTGAACTTGGGGTCCGCCGTCGTTCCCGTGACTCCGAACGGAATCCCCATCCCCCCACCTGCGCGTTCATCTTGAACGCGAGTTGGTCGGCGGGACTGACGGTGCCAGCTCCAGTGAGCACTCCAATGGCAGGCACGGTGAGATTGATATTATTCGCCGCAGTCCCCTGCGGCGCCATCTTTACGTCAGAACTGAAATTCTGAATAGTCGTATCGTTGCCGGTATTCTTGCCGGCGAGCGCCGCAATCGCCGACATTTTCTCGCCGAGATTGAAATTGGCGAGCTGCGTATTCTGCATCTTCACCGACCCGGTCGTCACTAGCGCGTTCACCGGACCCGTGCTCGCCGTGGTCACATCCAGATCGCCGCCCTTGAGCGTCGCCTTGGGAGGCAATATCACCCCCACCGCCGGCAGCATCGCTTCCAGATCGTCCACCGGCATATTCTGCCCGTTCAGTTTCAAGTTCACCGATGTGACCTTGCCGTGCGCATCGTAAGTGCCCGTCAAATGGGCGACTGCTTTGCCCATCGAGATATCTCCCTGCGTGATGTTTCCGGTTTCCCTTGCGAGATTGTGAACGACCGTGAAGTTCACTTTCACCGGTTGTCCCGCCGGACCGCCCTTCTTCACCACCTGCAATTTGGTGCAGGTCAGGACGCCGGAAGCTTTGGCTTCATTTCCATTCGAGTTCACTGTGCCGTTAAGATCGGCAATCCCCTGGATCCCCGCCGCCGGATCGATGAATCCCGATGCAGCCAGATTCATATTCTGCACCGAGATTTTCGCGTTCAGCGGAGTCAGCGCCGCGTCGTTGGCATCGATGGGCCCGGCCGTTCCCGTCAGCTTCATGTTTCCGCCCGCCGGAAGGTTCGCCGTCATATCGAACGGAAACGACGAGCTGAACGAGAAGTTCTTCACCGCGATATTCACTTCGTTATAGACCCGCTGCGGTTGCGTCGAGTCGGCCTTCGATACGTTCATGCGCCCGTGATACACGTTCAGTTTTCCGATGGATAAATTCATCGGGTTAGTGCTGGTCTTCTCCGACGAACTGCTCTTTTCCGCGGGAGCCGTCTCCTGCGCCGAAGGCTTCGCCGTGTTGCCCGATTTCTGCGCCGCCCCATTCCTCGGATTCGCAGCCGTTCCCGACGGATGCTCCGGCGCTGACGGATTCTTCGACCCCAGGCTGGAGAAATTCCACCGCTCGCCGTTCTCCGACTTCACCAGGCTGATCTGCGGCTGGTCGAGGCTGATTTCCCGGATGTTGAGCGTCTTGGAAAAGATCAGCGGCAGTAATTCCACGCCCACCTTCAGCGATTTCGCCTGCACAAACGGCGTCTTGCTGAACTGCGGATCGTCCGCGATCGAGATGTTGTCCGCAGCCACGCTGCCCGACCACAGCGCCAGCGACAAGTTGCCCACTTTCACCTGTCGCCCCAGCGCGTCGGTCAGTTCCGATTCCAGCTTCGGGCGGAAAGTGTTGGCGTCAATAAAGAAGGGAACTACGATCACAGCAATGATCAGCAGGGCAATGATGATGCCCAGGACTTTAAAAAAAGTTTTCATGATTTCTTCCTCCTGCCAGGTGCGGCAAAGTGCGGTCGTACGCGAAGGAGATCGTGCGGCACCGCCAGTTTATCACTGAGAATCCTGCAGCAGTTCGGGCGAGGGCACGCGGGCGTTCGCTGGCCGCTCGCCTGAGCCTCCGGCGGCCGCCAGTTCCTTCTTCGCTTCTTCTTTGCGACCCAAGTGGAGCAGCACTTGTCCCCGCATGTAGTGCGCGTCGGTGCGTGCCGGATCGGCTTTCAGCGCAGCATCTGTCTCCGCCAGCGCCGCAGTATATTTCTGCCGCCGCTGATAAATTCTGGCGAGCCCCAGGCACGCGCTGGCCAGGCGCGGGTCCCGACGAAGCGCTTCCCGATAACTCTTCTCTGCGTTGCTGTCGTCCTGCGTCTGCCAATAGACTTCCCCGAGTTGCTCGTAATTCAGGGCCAGATCCGGCTCTACCGCAATGTCCTTCAGAAACTCTTCCCGGGCTCGCGCATAATTCTGCTTTCCCAGGTAGGCCATTCCCAGGTTGAAGTGGACGAACGGAAGCCTGGGATTCGCCTTGGCGGCTGTCTCAAATTGCGCAATGCTGTCGTCATACTCCTGCCGATTCAGATGATATTTTCCGGCGAAGAGATGGTATTCCGCAGAGTCATTTCCTACCTTAAGGAGTTCTTCGGCGGCCCGGGTATCGAGCTTTTCCATCCCCGCCCGATGTGCCGCATTGCTAAGCACATACAAGTAGGGGAAGTGGGTGGATTCCTGCGGCCAGAGAGATTCGAGGGTTGCCGCCGCATCTTTCCAGCGATCGGTGAAGAAATAGCAAAGGCCCAGCAGATACCGCCCCTGCACCGTATCCGGCTGCTCGCGCACCACAGATTCCAACGGTGGGATCGCTTTCAGAAATTCGTTCTGCCGGTAATACGCCAGCCCGATATTCAGCCGCACTCCCGCAGTTTTCGGCATCAGCCGCTCGGCTTTCTCCAGCGCGCTTACCGCTTTGGCCCACTGCTTACGCCGCATATAGACCACGCCGAGATTGGTGTACGCCGCGCCCGATTGTGGATCGACCTGCAGCACATCGCGAAAAGCTTGCTCAGCCTCGTCCAGTTTTCCATTCTGAAGTGCCAGTTGTCCGCGCGCAAAAATCTGCGCCGGATCTGCACCGCGCGCGCGCACAGCCGGCTGTGCCTGCTGTCCCGGAAGCGCCCCGCAAAGCGTTGCGGCCGCTAGCAGCAGAAGCATTCCGAAAATGTTCGATGTGATGCTCGCCCTTGACACTCGCATGCGTCTCTGCTGTAGTGTCCGCCAGCGCTCGCTCGGAATTCAAGCGGGTGGGTGCGGATGAATACGGATATTCTGAAACACCTCAGTTCTTCGGTTCGCTGCAAGGCCCCTGCATGGTGACCATTCGTGATGTGGCGAAGGAAAGCGGTTTTTCCTCGACCACCGTATCTATCGTCCTCAACAACGCGCCGTTGTCGCGCTATATCCCCGCGGTCACCAAGAAACGCATCGAGCGCGCCGCGCAAAAGCTGGGCTATCGGCCCAACCAGTTCGCGCGTTCGCTGCGCAGCAAGCGCAGCCACACCGTCGGAGTCATGGTCTTCGACATGACCGACCCTTTCTGCACCCTGATTCTTCGCGGCATTGAAAACACGCTTTACCAGTCGAACTACCTGCCCATGCTGACTGACGTCCACAACGAGGGCAGCCGCTTCGAGCGCTATCTGGAAATGCTGTTGGACCGCCGCATCGAAGGATTGATCGTCATTGCCAACTGGCTCTTTCTCGATATCAATTTGCTCGCCGACCTGGAAAAAAGCAGCATTCCCATCGCCATGATCGGCTGCGAATTGAAAAACGACACCATGAGTTCGGTCATCGTTGACAACGAGGTCGGCGGCCAGCTCGCCCTCGAGCACCTGTACTCCCTCGGACATCGCAAGATTGCATTTATCCGCGGCCCCAAGGGCCTCACGGATAGCTCCCCGCGCTGGCGCGGAATCCGAAATCTCGCAAAGCAATCCGGCATGGAACTCGACGCCCGCTTAATTCTGGATCTGCCGGAATCAAGAGATCCTCTTTCCAGTTTTGAGTCCGGCTGCAAACTCACCGAAGAACTCATACGCCAGAAGCGCTCGTTTACGGCTCTGCTCGCCTTCGACGATATGAGCGCGTTCGGAGCCATCCGTGCGCTCACTAAGGCCGGAATCGCTGTACCCGAACAGTGTTCCGTGATCGGCTTCGATGATGTAGCCACCTCCGCCATCTACACCCCCTCGCTCACCACCGTGCGCCAGCCCATGGAATCCATGGGAGCGTCGGCCGTAGGCATAGTGGTAGACGGTATCAATGCTGTCCTGGAGAAACGCGATATCCTGGCCACCCACAAAAAAGTAGCCCCGGAACTAGTGGTCCGCGACTCCACCCGCAACTTGGCTTAGATCGAACAATTCGCAATGGTTGCAGCCGCAAAGCGGCGAAAGAATGCAGCCCACGACGCAAGTCGTGGGTTTGCCCAAAAAAGATAGCCAGCCCCAACGGGGGCGAAAGAGGAGTCCTCACGCACACTCTGGAGGCCCCGTACCCTTTCAGAATCCCCGCGATAGCCAGGCTCCCCCCTTCCATCGTGCGTTTAATGACCAATCGAGTTGGGGCAAACCCAACTCTCCCCCGCCCCCTACATTGCATGTGACTACCCTCACAGCTTCGCTTTTTTCTTGACAGTGACCATCACCTAAAGCCACTATTCATACGATTTAATACTCTCCGCTTTCGGGTCTCAGTCCGCAAAAAAACGTGTGCGCCATGATGCCCACACCCAGAACGGCAAAGTTTGACCGAACCAGCGCGGGCCAACTCGCGCGCATGAGGGCTATATCACTATGAAATCTCGTCTTGCGTTAGGAATCCTGATTGTCCTGACATTTTGCGTGGCCGGCTGGGCGCAGACCGGCTCCATCACTGGCACGGTGAAAGATCCCTCCGGCGCTGCCGTTCAAGGGGCCACGGTCGTGGTCACCAGTCCCGATAGGGGCATCAATCGCGAAATGCAGACCAACTCCACGTGGAGACTACAACCAGTCGGGCCTGACGCCAGGCGTCTATGACATCATCGTGACTGCCCCAGGGCTTCAAGAAATACCAGGCAAAAGCCGTAAAGCTGGACGTAGCTGAAAAGGCCCGTGTAGACGTCAACCTTCAGGTGGGCGCTGCGACGACCGAAGTCATAGTAGAGGGCGCGAACGTCGCGCAGGTGGAGACGCAGTCCTCGGAACTCGCCGGCACGGTGACAGGGAAGCAAATTACGCAGCTCCAACTTAACAGCCGCAACTATACGTCGCTGGTCACTCTGGTTCCCGGCGTGAGCACTCAGCCCGGTGCACCGGACGAAGCCGCGGTCGGTATCACGAACGTCTACTTCAGCATGAACGGCGGGCGCACCGAGTACAACAACTGGGAACTCGACGGCGGCGACAACATGGACAACGGCAGCAACAACACGCTGAATGTCTATCCCAGCCTCGACGCTATCGCCGAGTTCAAAGTGCTTACCTCAAACTATGGCGCACAGTACGGCCGCAACGGATCCGGCACGATTGAAGTCGAAACCAAGAGCGGCACCAAGGCCTTCCACGGCAATGCCTATGAATTTGTCCGCAATGACTACTTCAACGCGCTGAACTACAACGATATGACATCTCATGGCGGCAATGGGAAACCGACGCCGTACAAGAAGAATGACTTTGGCTATACGTTCGGCGGACCGGTCTTCATTCCTCATGTTTACAACAGGAACAAGGAAAAGACTTTCTTTTTCTGGTCCCAGGAGTGGCGCCGCGAACGTGCGCCTCAGAGTTTCAACACAGTAGTGCCTTATAGCGCAGAGCGGAACGGCGACTTCACCGATGTTTGCCCGAACACAGACCAATACCGCCGATCCATTCGCCGATTGCCCCAAGGATCCGACCACTGGAAACTACTTCCCGGGTAATGTGATCACGCCTACCGCGAACCGGCCATGCGCTCTCTGCCGTTGATTCCGGTGGGCACGAATGATAACCCCGGGGCGGCGAGCTTTGTATTCAATTCGACGTTGCCCACAAGTTGGCGCGAGGAATTGTTCGAAATCGATCACAATCATCACAGCGCACAATCGCGTCACATTCCGCTACATCCACGATTCGTGGAGCACGGTCGAGCCGGTACCCCAATCTGGACGGGTTCTTCGTTCCCCACTACCCAAACCTTCTTTAACGGACCCGGGGATCAGTCTGGTGGCGCGTCTGACCAGCACCATCTCTCCGACGTTGCTGAACGAGTTCGTCGCCAGCTACACAACGGACCACATCTCCTTCAAGTCGCAAGGTGATTTTGCCCAGCCGTCCTGGATTCAGTATGGGATACCTCTTCCCCAATGGCGGTGCCGGCAAGTTGCCTGCGATTAACATCGTCCAGGGTGGAATCTACGACGGAATCTTCCAAGATCCAGACGGTGTGTGGCCCGAAGGCCCATACAACTCCAACCCCACCTACACCTATCGCGACAACATGACAAAGATCGTCGGACGTCACAACCTCCAGTTTGGTGCTTACCTCGTTGCCGCCCAGAAGAACGAGTTGAGCAGCCTTCAGTTAAATGGATGCGCTTACGTTTGATACCGGGTCTCCGCCAACAGTACAGGGAATGCCTTCGCGGACTTGCTATTGGGGAATATCAACCAGTTCACTCAAGGTAGCAGCAGATCAAGTTTTACAATCGATACAAGATATTCGAACCCTATTTCCAGGACGACTGGCGCATCACCGATCGGCTTACTCTGAACCTGGGCTTGCGTGTAAGCCTGATGGGGACTTACCGTGATCGCTACAAACATACCTATAACTGGGATCCTGCAGCCTACGATCCCGCTGCAAACGCGCCGTTCATCTACGACGACAATGGCAATGCACCCGCCAACGCACCAGCGGGCGCCATAATGACGGGCGGTACCGAGCGGAGCCCTGGTAACGGATGCATCTGGTAAGGTCATCGGGAACCCATATGATGGACTGGTTCAATGTGGCGTGGGCGGCGTTCCAGTGGGCTGCTGAAGGGGACCTTTTCAACCCTGCTCCTCGCCTCGGTTTCGCCTGGGATCCTTTTGGGAATGGCGGACTGCCATCCGCGGCGGTTATGGCGTCTTCTTCGAGCACGCAAATGGTAACGAGGCCAACACCGAAGGTATGGAAGGCCAATCTACACCCCTCCTCCAAGTCAGCCACCCAGAACAACATTACGGGATACGCAAATATCGGAACTGCGAGGAACTACGGCTCCGTCGTTTCCCTTCAGCTTTACTCAATTCCTAAACAGGTTGTCTGGCCGTACATGCAGCAGTGGCACTTGGACGTCCAGCACGAATTGCCGAGCCACATTGTCGCTACTCTTTCTTACGTGGGCAGCAAGGGTACACATCTCGGGCGCCAACGTGACCTGAATCAACTGCACGCTCTTCCTGCTTCGCTAAATCCTTATCAAGCGGGTCAGCCGATCAGCAGTGGTGACTGCGACAGTCTCAGAATATCGGCGATCCCACTGTGATTGGCGGTAGTGCAAACGGACAGCCGAGTTAGCGGGCAGGTAGCCATCAACCTACAAACGCGCCTGCGTTGACGGCTGACCCTTACCGCCCTTTCTACGGTGCGTCGAACATCACTCGTCTTGAGGACAAGGCATCTTCCATCTACCACGCGCTCCAATTCTCGGCGCGGAGGAACATTGGCTCTTTAAGCCTCAGCGTGGCCTACACTTATAGTCACTCCCTTGACGATGCATCGGATCGCTACAGTGCACTCTGATTTCGTAGACTCCTACAACATCGCAAGGGACCGCTCCACTTCCAACTTCGACCAGCGCCACATGTTGAATATCAGCTACGTCTACGATCTGCCCTTCTTCAAGAAGCCTGGCCTTGTGCACACGGCGCTGGGTGGCTGGCAATGGTCCGGGATCGTCGCCTTCTCCACCGGCATCCCCCTCAATATCACCAACGGCAGCACCTATGGCGATAATGCTGGCGTCGGCAAAGGCGGAGGAGGAACAGCTTCGTATCCGGACTTGGTCGGAAATCCGAGAGCCAACGTTCCACCTGCCAGCGCCGTCACTGAGAGCAGCGATGCGTTTTTCCAATACAACCCCGCAGCATATGCCGTGCCGACCGGATTTGACTTTCGGAAACGTGACGCGAAATTCGCTGGTCGCAATCCGGATCGCACCAACTTCGATATGGCTCTCTTCAAGCACTTCGCCATCAGGGAGCAGACGGCCTTTGAGTTCCGGCTCGAAGCCTTCAACGTGTTCAATCACAGCGATGGAATGGATACTCCACTTCCATGAGTTGCGCGGGTGTGGGTAACCCGATTGCAACAGCGGTGAACCCTCCCGTGAAGGCCAACAATGGCGCCCAGGCTTCCTGGAAATTGGTGGCGCGCATCTCGGCTCGCATACTGCAGTTAGGCGCGAAGTTCATCTTCTAACCGAGTTGTCGTCCAAAAACAGAACCGGCCTCGCAAGAGGCCGGTTTCATTTTGGGAAAATATAAAGACTTCCCGAATCGGGAATTTTGGGATGGATTTGGCGCCATTTTACTAACCTAAGTACAATGAATCCAAGACTTTGCCTGTAACCCCCTTACTTCGAAGACTTTGCGAGCGCAACCTGGGGGTACTTCGATCCTAAGTCTCCCGTTTCGAATACTTTGCGGATTGAGGCCTGCAAATAATTGCGCGCTCGGTCTCAGAGGAAAAACTACCCCACGCTCACCGCAGTCGCCGCACCTACGGCTTTCAAGCGCGTTCTCCAGGTCCGCGACCAGGTCGTGCGCGTTTTCGATTCCGACCGATAGCCGGATCATCTGTTCCGTCACCCCCATCTTCCGCCTTTCCTCCTCAGGCACGCTGAGATGCGATGTCAGCACCGGGATGCACACCAGCGACTCGACGCCCCCCAGGCTCGGAGCTAGCGTGAACAGCCGCAAAGCTTCACTCACCCGCCGTGCGTCCTCCCCCGTGCCGTCGACCTCGAACGTGACCATCCCGCCGCCGCCCGACATCTGCGCGCGCGCCAGCGCCTGCTGCGGATGGCTCTTCAGGAACGGATAATGCACTCGCCGCACCTTCGCGTGTTGCTCCAGAAATTCCGCCACGCGCAGCGCGTTCTCGTTCTGTCGCGCCACCCGCACCGCCAGCGTCTTCATTCCTCGCACCAGCATCCACGACGCATGCGGGTCCATGCAATTCCCGATCGTCGTTCGCGTGGCCAGGATCTTCTCAATCAATTCCTTGCGTCCCGCCACGACGCCGCAGATCAGGTCTGTATGTCCGCTGAGGTATTTCGTCCCAGAGTGCATGATCAGGTCGAGGCCATACTCCGCCGGACGCTGGTTGATCGGCGTCCCGAACGTGCTGTCGACCATGCTGATGAGCCCGTGCTGTTTTGGCCAGGCTGGCAATCCGCTGCAGGTCCACCACCCGGATCGTGGGATTGGTTGGAGACTCCACATACAAGAGCCTCGTATTCGGCCGAATCGCTTTTTCATGCTGCTGGTAGTCCGTCGTGTCGACAAACGTGGTCTCCACGCCAAACTTCGGCAGCCACTGCGATAAGAACTTGTGCGCTCCACCGTACACATCGCGCTGGGCAACAATGTGATCACCACCCTTGAGCAGGGCCATGATGGTGGTCGTGATGGCTCCCATCCCGGAGGAAAAGGTCAGCGCGGCGTCCACGCCTTCGAGTGCCGCCACAGTTTTCTCCGCTACCGAATTTGTCGGATTTCCGTAGCGCGTGTAGTAGCTGTCGCTGCCGGTGACGCGGAGTTGTTCGTCGTTGTCGGTCACCTCAAAGGTGGAAGTCTGGTAAATCGGGAGGGCCATGGGACCGTTCTTCTTGTGCAGGTCGGCGGCGCTCCGTGCCACTTTCGTCTCAGCGTGATCAGCTTTGCGATTCATGGAAGCCTCGTTGCATCAGGGTAATTCTCTTGGCTGGACTTCAGCAACCGGATCTGCGTTCTGGCGCGTCGGGCAAGAGACGTAGCAAGCTACGTCTCTACTGGTTTTTGCTGGGCTGCATTTATAATCTCCCCTTCATGGATTTAGGACTCAGGAACCGCGTAGCCCTGGTGGCGGCTTCCAGCCAGGGATTGGGACTGCGCTACCGCCGAAGCTTTCGCCGCCGAGGGCTGCCGCGTGGCGATGTGTGCCCGCAATCAGCAGGCGCTTGCCGCCAACGCGGAGAGGATCAGGAAGCAGCACAACGTTGAAGTCTTCACCGACGCGTTTGACGTCACCGACGCGGGCGCCGTTCAACGCTTCGTCGCCGCGGTCGCTCAGAAGTTCGGGACGGTGGACATCTGTGTCACGAACGCCGGAGGCCCGCCGGCCAAGGGATTTCTGGCCGCCTCACTCGAAGATTGGCAGAAGGCAATTAACGCGAATTTTCTGAGCACGGTGTACTTTGCCCGCGAAGTGATCCCCCACATGCAGCGCCAGCACTGGGGACGGATCATCACCATCACCTCGATCACGACCAAGCAACCGGTGACGGATCTCGTGCTCTCGAACGCGGTGCGCACGGCGGTCGTCGGTCTGGTCAAGAGCTTGGCGAACGAATTCGGAAAAGACGGAATCCTGGTCAACAATGTTGGTCCCGGATTCACCGCCACTGACCGCCTGAAGGAACTGGCCAAAGCGCGTTCCGCGAGCTCTGGCAAACCGGAGCAAGAGTTCCTGGACGCCTGGGCCGCGGATGCTCCGTTAAAACGCCTGGGCGATCCGAAAGAGTTCGCCGACACGGTGGTCTGGCTGGCCTCCGAACGAGCGTCCTACGTGACGGGACAAACCGTCCTGGTGGACGGAGGAATGTACAAAGGGTTATAGAGAGCAGTGAGCAATGAGCTGTGAGCAATGAGCGAACCCGGGCAGTCTGGCTCATTGCTCATCGCTCATTGCTCACAGCTCAAGGAGTTTCATGCGATCGATTTCTTCACGAATATCAGTGATGAGCGGCGAAGGCGCGCTTTCGGTCTTCGCCCGCGCCAAGGAACTCGAGGCTCAGGGGCGCTCGATCATTCACCTCGAATTGGGCGAGCCGGATTTTCATCCGGGAGCTTCGGTCATTGAGTCCGCTCAGAAGGCGCTGGCTGCTGGCAAAGACCGATACTGCGCCGTGAACGGACTGCCTGCGCTGAAGCAGGAGATCGCCGCGTATCTGGATCGCACCCGCAATATCAAGGTGGCCGCCGAGAATGTGGTGGTCGCGCCGGGCTGCAAGCTTTCTCTTTTTCAGTCGATGATGGCGCTGCTCGAACCCGGGGACGAAGTCCTGTATCCCGATCCCGGCTTCCCTGGATATGCATCCATTTCGCTTGGGCTGGGGGCCGTGCCCGTTCCGTTTACGTTGTCGGCACGCAATCAATTGCAACCTGATTTGGCGGAAGTTGCGGCGAAGATCACTCCGCGGACGCGCATGTTGCTGACGAACTCTCCGGGGAATCCTACTGGAACCGTCTACACCGACGCGGTGCAGCGCGGGCTCGCGGAGCTCGCCGTCAAGCATGACCTGTGGGTGCTGTCGGACGAGATCTACGCGCGCATCATCTACGGCAACGAGTATCTTTCGATGTTGCGCTACCCCGGAATGGCCGAGCGCACGCTGATCATCGACGGATTCTCCAAGAGCTTCGCCATGACGGGATGGAGATTGGGCTACACGGTGGCGCCGCCGGAAGTAGTTCCGGCGCTGGGGATGATGGTGGTGAATACTTACACCTGCGTCGCCGAATTCACGCAATATGCCGCCATCGACGCCTTGCGCGATCGGGAGAACAACACGGCTCGAATGGTCGGTGAGTTTACGCGCCGCCGCGACCAGTTCGCCCGCGACCTGAACCGAGTGCCCGGATTCCGCTGCCTGCCGCCAGAGGGCGCATTCTATGCGTGGGTCGATATTACGGGAACAGGAATCAGCGCTGAAGAGTTGTGTCGCATCTTGCTCGAAGATGCGGGGGTGGCTGCAATCCCAGGGGCAGCCTTCGGAGAAGCGGGGAAGGATTTCATCCGGTTCTCGTTTGCGTCTTCGATGGCGACGTTGCAGGAAGCTGTCGAGCGCATTCAAAAAGTGTCGAGCGCCTGGCAGGGAACAGCAGCTGTTCGCTGAACACCGTGCCGTTACGCGGGTTAGAGGGGGATTCGATGAGAGTGCGAGTAGGTGTGTCCGTTCTGTGTCTTGTGTTGACGCTGCCTGTTTTGGCAGCGGCCCAGGCGCGTCCCTTTGCCGGTCCCGATGTGCAGCAGATCTATCAGCGTCTTCTACCGCAGATTGAGAAGATACCTGCTTTCGATCACCACGCTCACCCGGGGTATGCGGATGATCCCGATGTTGACGCCATGGCCGCGCCTCCGAATTCCAGCGAGGCGTTGCGCACGCGCGATGACAATCCCGAACTGGCGGCCGCCGCCAAGGCACTTTTCGGTTATCCCTACAACGATCTTTCTCCCGAGCATGCCAAGTGGCTGCTCAACAAGAAGAATGAACTGAAGAAGCAACTCGCGGGCACAGCGTATTTCGATTCCATCCTCGACAAGATCAACATCGAGAGTTCGGTCGCGAATCGGGCCATGATGCCGGACTACCTCGATGCGAAGCGCTTCCCCTGGGTATTTTTCGCCGATGCGTTCATGTGGCCCTTCAATAATGAGCGCGAGACCGCGCGGAATCCCGACGAGGGCGTGTACATCCCGCTACAAGAGAAGATGCTGCACCGCTGGATGCAGCAGGAAAATGTCGGCAAGTTGCCGGCGAGCTTTGCGGATTATCTTAAGTTCATCAGCCAGACGCTGGAGGAGAACTCGAAGCGGGGAGGGATTGCGATGAAGTTCGAGGTCGCTTATTTCCGGCCCACGACTTTCAGCGATCCACCGCGAGCGCAGGCCGAAGACCTTTACGCCCGCTACGTGAGCGGCGGAATTCCCACGGAGAAGGAGTATCGAACGTTCCAGGATTTCGTTTTCCGCTACCTGGTGCAGGAAGGCGGGCGGCTGCATCTGCCGGTTCACATCCACACGGCAATTGGAATCGGCGATTATTTCAACCTGACGGCAAGCAACATTATGAATCTGGAAAGCGTGCTGCGGGATCCGCGCTATGCTTCGACCACATTCGTGATGATTCATGCAGGATATCCGTTGGAGCGCGAGGCGATCTGGTTGGCTGCGATGAAGAACGTTTACCTGGATACCTCGTTTGGGGAGTTGGCGCAGTATCCGTCGGCGTTCAAGGAAACGCTGAAGATGTTCCTCGAAACTTTTCCCGACAAGATCACTTTCGGCACCGATTGTTTCCCGTACAATCAGGTGCTGGGAGCAGAGGAGAGCTACTGGCTGGGCGCGCAGTCTTCGCGCATGGCCTTGGCTGCGGCCCTGGCGGAGATGATTTCGGAGGGAGAAATCAGCGAAGGGCGCGCTCTGGAATTAGCTCACGCGTATTTGCATGACACGGCGGTGAAGTTGTACGACGGCCGAGTGCATTAAACGCGAGTGGCGGCACCGTTCCCAGAATCTCTATTCCTCCGTGTCCTCTGCGGTCAAAAATCTTTCAGCACAGGGGACACAGAGGACACAGAGAAAGGCAAGTACGCAGAAGCAGGACAGATTCACAATCAGTGCACATTAAGGTTACGAATCCCATGCCGAAATCGAAGACGAAAACTAAGGCCGCAACGAAGAAGAAAATTAAATCCGTCGCATCGAAGCCTGCTGCACGCTCGAGCGCTCAGTCGCACACTCGCGCCAAGCGCGCGGTCAGCAAACACGCGGCGCCCGCGGCCAGTCTGCAATACATTCCATGGCACACGATCCCTCTGGAGGATCTGAACCCGCTTCTGCAGCGGCAATTTGTGGTCGGCCAGGAGATCATGCTGGCACGCGTGCTGCTGAAGAAGGGATGTATCGTCCCTCAGCACTCACATCACAACGAGCAACTGACGTACATCGTTGAAGGGGCACTCAAGTTCTGGATCGATAATCAGGAAATCGTGGTGCACGCGGGAGAGGTCCTATGCATTCCGTCGAATATGCCGCATAAAGCGGAAGCGATGGAAGATACGGTCGATCTCGACGTTTTCACGCCGCCGCGCGCCGACTGGATCGGAAAGACCGACCAATATCTGCGGAAAGTGAAATAGTACCGGTCCATGTCATCACCTTCAGCGACGGCGCCGGGCGTGCGCCAGGGGGATTTCCGGTTTCGCTGCATTGCTTGCGGAGACCTCAGCGATCAGGCTAGCCAGGATTTTCGCTGTGCACAATGTGGAGACCTGCTGGAAATTGTCTATCCCAGCTGGCAGCAGGAGAGGCCGGATGCCGCGCGACTGAAAGCCGCCTGGCGCGATCGCAAGCTGTCTTCAGGCCCGGCCGATCAGAGTGGCGTCTGGCGTTTTCGCGACTTGCTGCCGCGCATCGACAGCGAACAAGACGCAATCACACTGCGTGAAGGCAATACCCCGCTCTATGAATTACCTCGGTGTGCGCGCACCACGGGAATTCCGCGCCTGTTCGCGAAGCACCAAGGAATGAATCCGACCGGATCCTTCAAGGATGCCGGGATGACCGTCGCGGCGACGTTTGCGCGACGAGCGGGATTTCGCTGGGTGGCTTGTGCATCCACCGGCAACACCTCAGCGTCAATGGCAGCGTATGCAGCCCGGGGCGGCCTGCGCAGCCTGGTGCTGGTTCCGGAAGGAAAGATCTCCTGGAGCAAGCTCTCGCAGGCGCTCGATTACGGAGCCGTGACCTGCCAGTTGCGTACTGATTTCGACGGCTGCCTGCGATTGCTGCAGCAACTCGTCTTGCGCGCGCCGGTGTACCAGCTGAACTCCATCAATCCATTCCGCCTGGAGGGGCAGAAGACACTCGCGATAGAGTTGCTGGAACAGTTCGACTGGAATGCACCCGATCACATCATTGTTCCGGGCGGAAATCTGGGGAATAGTTCTGCCATCGGCAAAGCGCTGGTCGAGATGCGCGACTTGGGCCTGATCTCCAAAATGCCGAAGCTCTCTGTGATCCAGGCCGAAGGGGCAAATGCGCTGGTGCGAACTTTGCGAGAAGCCGCAGGCAAGCGGCTGGTCAGCGTGGCCGCGGAAACGCGAGCGACGGCGATTCGCATCGGTAATCCGGCTTCGTGGAAGAAGGCGGCCCATGTGCTGGAGGCGACAAGCGGCGCCTGCGAGCAGGTCAGTGAAATGGAAATCGCGCAGGCGAAAGCGGAGATCGGCGCGGAGGGAATTGGATGCGAACCTGCGTCTGCCGTCACGCTTGCCGGATTGAAGAAGCTCCTACAGCAAGGGTTTGTGAAGCAAGACGAAACGGTGGTGCTGGTGCTGACGGGCAATCTGCTGAAAGATCCCGATTTCACCATTGATTTTCATCGCGGCGACATGTTCAAGGGAGGCGCGGGCGTAAGCGGCGAAGTCGATGCGTTGCGACATCCCCCGCTTGTGCTTGATGCCACACTGGATGCCGTGATGCGAACCTTGGAGCAAGCTGAAAACTCCTGAACCGGAAGCATGCCACGCAAGAAAACATCAAAGCGCCTGCGCCTGTCGCTGCCCGCCACCTCAGCGAACCTTGGGCCGGCGTTCGATGCGGCGGCGCTGGCCATGGATTTCTATATCAACATCGAGGCGACTGAAGCTTACGAATTCTCCATCACGGCGACAGGGCGTGATTCCGGAATTTGCGGCAATCTCGAGGAGCACCTGATTCTCAATACGTACCGCGAAGTGATGCAGGGCGCAGCGCGAAAGATCGTGCCGCTGTCGCTTCGCATTGCGAATGACATCCCCATCGGAAAGGGATGTGGTTCTTCGGCCGCGGCGCGCCTGGCAGGGATTGCACTCGCAGTACACTTCGGGCGCTTGCGTTGGACGGACGCACAGATTATCGGCGAGGCTTCGCGCCGGGAACATCATCCTGACAACGCGTCCGCCTGCTGGATCGGGCGGCCTCACAGTGGCGCGGATGTCGGGGGAAGCCGAGGCGCAAGTCGTGTCCGTCCGGCCGAAAGGGAAGTGGCCTCTGCTGCTAGCGATCCCGGAGCAAAGCCTATCTACGGAATCGGCCCGCTCTGTTCTTCCGGCGCAGTACTCGCGGGGCGATGCTGTGGTCAATATCCAGAACTCCATGCTCCTGCTGGCGGCGTTTGCGCAGGGGCGCCCCGAGTTGCTGCGCGCGGCGCTGGAAGATCGCATTCACCAGCCGTATCGCGCGGCTTTGTGTCCGCTGCTGCCATGCCTTCAGGAACTGAAAGGTAAAGATGGGATTTTGGGCGCGGCATTGAGTGGGGCGGGACCGTCGGTGCTGGTCTTTTTGGATCCGCGGAGTTCGGCGGCAAAGGCCCGCAGAGCGGTTGCGTCTCGCCTGAATGGCGCCGGCCTGAAGGCGGAACTGCTTCCTACAGCGATTACTTTGCGCGGGGCGCGCGGGTAGCGGGTCTTCTCATCACTTCGCAAATCCGAATTTCCGCAGCAGTTCCACTGCCTCAGTGGATTTGAGATACCGAAGGAAGTCTGCTGCTTCCCGCTTGTGCTTAGAATGAGTCAGCACAACAGCCCCTTGATCTAGAGGGGGATAGTCTTCCGCGGGGACTTCCCAATATTTGCCCTTGCCTGACATCTCGAGTGCGCGGGCATGGGCGAGCGCCACGAATCCTGCCTGCGCGTTGCCCGACTCCACGAATTGCGCGGCTTGTGCCACGTTTTCTCCCATGACGAGGCGATCTTTGATGCGGTCGTACAATCCCGAGTGTCTCAACGCGGCCATCGCGGCCCGTCCGTATGGAGCGTGTTGGGGATTGGCGATCGCGATCTTCATTACCGAGGGATCGAGAAGAACGTTCATTCCCTGATGGAGATCGAGTGGCGAATCGGATGGCATCCACAAAACCAGTTTGCCGCGAGCGTACTGCGTGAGAGTATCGCCGTCGGCGAATCCTGCGGAGACCAGTTGCCGGGGATAGTCCATGTCGGCCGAGAGAAAGACGTCAAATGGGGCGCCGTTCTGGAGTTCTTGCGCAAGCATTCCAGATGATCCGAACGAAAGTTTCAAGCGAATGCCCGTTTTTTGTTCATAGCTGGCTGCCATTTCCTTGAGCCCGGAACTTAGATCCGCGGCGGCAGCGACGTTCAGTTCGATCCGCGCGGGGCGCGCTGCGCCCGGAGTAGCGACGGCCAGTAAGCTGGCTAGCAGAAGGGACGCAATCTCAACAGAAATCACCGTCATCCGCATCTTTTCTATCACCGACATCAGCACATTGTACTTTTCTCGCGCAGCAAGCGCACTTGTAGATTATTCCCGAATTGGGTCAAAGTCGCGTGAAGACCGCGGTTTCGCTTGCGTCGACGCTTCCTACTTTTCATACTGTGCAGTGACCGTCATCCGCAGCTTTGGGTCCCTCTTGCTCGCGCTTATTTTTCCTGGTGTTCTTCTGTCGCAATCGCAGGGCGGCAATCAAAGTGTGCCTGGAGCCCCGACTCGTAATGCAGACCGCGACCATGGCAGAGAGCGCAGCGAGTGGTTCTCTCGTGGGCGGATCGTTCCAGGGCTGCCTTCCCCGGAACTCAGGCACCGTGCCTATCAAGCCAAAATGAAGATGCGAGCGCCGTCGGCGGCTCCGCGTTTGGCAGGTTCGAACCCCGCGTTATTGGGCGCAGGATCCTGGATTCCTTTGGGGCCCGTGCCTCTGGCCTCTGACGCCAGCGGGAACGGCATGCAGGACTACCGCCAGGTTGCGGGCCGGGTTACTGCGGTCGCAATCGATCCTGCGGACCCGACGGGCAACACTGTTTACATCGGCGCGGCGCAGGGAGGCGTTTGGAAATCAAACAATGCGGCTTACAGTGTGGCGAACAACGTCGCGTGGACTCCTCTGACGGATAATCAGGCGACGCTCTCGATTGGCGCGATTGCCATCCAGGAACAGCAACTCCCTGACGCAACAAAATCCGTGATCCTTGCGGCCACGGGCGAAGCCAACAATTCCGCGGATTCTTATTTTGGGTTGGGGATTCTGCGCTCTATCGATGCGGGCAATACCTGGACTCTGGTCTCCACGGCCAACAACGGCGCACTTTCGTTCAACGGCTTGGGCGGGACGCGCATGGCATTCAAGGGCCAGACCAATGTGGTCGTGTCCGCGATGGCCGCGAGCTCTGAGGGTTTGATTGATGGATCTGTTACCGCGAATACGAAACGGGGCCTGTACACGTCAATCAATGCCGGGCAGAGTTGGATCTACAACTCGCTGGTGGATCCGGGTGGCGCGACGGATGCGACCTCGGCAACTTCGGTAGTTTATAACTCAACTGCTGGGTTGTTTTACGCGGCAATCCGGTATCACGGTTTCTACTCGTCACCGGACGGGGTTACCTGGACGCGTCTCGCCAATCAGCCCGGCGGGGCTGTGCTCAGCGCTACGGCGTGCCCTCCGCAATCGACTTCCAACAATCGGGGATGCCCAATCTACCGTGGCGAGATCAGCGTAGTGCCGGGGCGCAATGAGATGTATGTCTGGTATGTGTTCCTGGATTCCTACGGCAACGCGCAGGACGGCGGGATTTGGAAAAGCGTCAACGGCGGCGCAGGCTGGACGGCGATCTCCGACGCAGGCATCAGCAATTGTGGTGACATTGCCGGGTGCGGGGTGGAGCAGGGAACTTACAATTTGGCATTGCTGGCGGTTTCCAATGGTTCCTCCGCGACGGACCTCTACGCGGGGGCGGTGAACATCTACAAGTGCGCGATCAACTCTAATAACCCAACCTGCACGTCAGCGCCATTCATGAACCTCACGCATGTGTATGGTTGTGTTCCGGCGGGAGAGCCGGCGCATGTGCATCCGGATCAGCATGCCATGGCAGCGATGATCCCCAGTTTGGGTACGGATTCCGGAAATGAGTTGCTGTACTTCGCGAACGATGGCGGCGTTTACCGCACGCTCAACGGATTCTCTGGCATGAGCGGCAATTGCTCCGCGCTTAATCAGTTCGATGACCTCAATCAGAATCTCGGGTCATTGACGCAGTTCATCGGATTCTCGCAGCATCCGAGCGATCGCAACACGCTGCTGGGGGCACGCAGGGAAATGGATCTGCCGCCACCAATGCGGCGAGTTCGAATACTGCCTGGGTCAACGTCTTGGGCGGCGATGGCGCCTATACGGCGATCGATCCGATTAGCACCTCGAACTGGTATGCGTCGAACCCGGACCTGCCGCCGGGCGGCCTGGGAATTCAACTCTGCAGCAGCGGAGTGAATTGCCGTAATAGCGCATTCAATTTCGTCGTGACCAGCAATACTCTCGGCGGAGATGACGGTGGCTTTTATTTCCCTTACATCCTGGATTCAGGGTCCACCACCGCGATGCTCGTCGGCACTTGCCGGGTGTGGCGCGGAGCGCGGACGGGAGGCGCCTTTACCGCGTTGAGCCCCAACTTCGAAAGCTTAGGTTCAGGAATCTGTACCGGGGGGAGGTCAACCAGGTGCGCTCGCTTGCCACAGCGGGTCCGACTACGAGCAGCAGCGGGTCCAGCATTATCTATGCGACGACGAACGGGCTTGGTCCCATGCAAGGTCCGCTGACGAGTCCTGCAGGAGGACGGGTGTGGATGACCACGGATGCGTCAACCGGTACCTTCGGTTTTGCTGACGTGACCGACAACGGACCGGATGGCAACATCAACCCGAACCAGTTTCCCATTTCGAGCGTGGCTGCGGACTCGTCCGATGGAACGGGAAATACGGCGTACGTGGGGATCATGGGTTTTAGCGGCGGCACTGGCCATGTGTGGAAGACCACGAATGGTGGCGCGACATGGACCGACTTCACCGCTAATCTGCCAGACTCGCCGGTGAATGCTGTTGTGGTGTATCCCGCGCTGGCGCAGGTTTATGTCGGGACAGACGTGGGGGTATTCGCTAGCTCGACGTCCACTCCAGACTGGACTGAACTCGGTCCGAACCCTGCTACCAACCGAGCTGGATTTCTTCCCAACGTCGCCGTGACCGCGCTCGCGGTAGTTTGCGAGCCTCGACCTATGGGCGTGGCATCTGGGAATTCAATCTTGTGGTTACTCCGGATTTTCAGATGTCGGTTGCAGTTCCAACGTTGACGGCGTTCCCCACGCAGACCGCTGTATTTACCGGGACGATCACTGCGCTCAACGGATATGCAAGTTCTGTGACTTTGACTTGTGCCGCGGGCTCCAGCGCGGCACCCAGTGTTTGTTCGCCTTCGCCGGTGACACTGACTCCGGCGTCCAAGACTCCTTTTTCAGTGAGCACCAGCAGTCCAGTTGGCGATTACAATTTCAAAATTCAGGCGGTCGGGGCTGACAGTAATCACATCACGCACAATATTCCTTTAGTGCTGCACGTCGTCAACTTCGGGATGACCACGCCTTCGCCCGCAAGCGTAACGGTTCCGAGAGGCACCCCATCGCCGGCGGTCAGTTTTGAGATGACGGCATCGGGATCATTCGATCAGAGTGTCTCGGCGGCATGCAGCACGACGATCCCGAATGCAACCTGCAGCCTCACGCCTGGTACTACGGTCCATCCAACCTCGATTACTTCAGTCGACATGACCGCCAGCGTCACCGTACCCGCAACGACGGCAGCGGGCAACTACACGGTGACGCTCCAGGCCACCAGCGTGGGAGCGCCGGCACCTCTTACCGCGTCTTTTGCCGTGAAGGTGACCTCTAACCCTCATTTTGAGCTTGCGGTGCCTGCGACCCTTCAGAAGAAAGCAGGCGACACCAGTGCGACCGGTTCAATTTCGATCACTTCAGAAGATAGCTTCGCGGGTACGGTGAACCTGAGTTGCACAACTAGTCATCCAGGATCGAGTTGCAGCATTGTCCCGAGCTCTGTGAGTTCCTTTCCGGCGAGTGCGACTCTGACGGTGCAAGGGGTAACGTTCGTGGCAGGCTCTTACACAGTTGGGATCACGGGGACGTCGGGAGCCCTTGTTCAGCGGAAGCAAATCACTTTCAATGTGGGCGATTTCTCCATCTCCGGGTCGCAGACTCTCTGGACCGCACCCGGGGGCGAAGCACCCGCGGCTCTCACGCTAGGATCGATGTACGGGTACAGCGGAACAATTGATTTCAGCTGCGATCTGAGCGCGCTAGCGGCCGCTTTGTGTTCCGTTTGGCCGAATAACCCGATAAGTCTCGCCAATGGCGGCACGAAGTCCCTCAGCGTCATCATCAAGACTCCAAAGGACGCCGTGGCCGGTACCTACCACCTGACCATCAATTCGGTGGATCATGAGGGAAGCCCCGGACATAGGCTCGCTGTCGCGCTCACGATGGGTGAGGATTTTGTTCTCACCTCTTCCACACTCAGCCAGACCATTCGCGTTGGGCAAACTACGGGAGCTTACAACCTGACCATTCAGCCTATGGGTGCGTCGTTCAATGCACCGGTGACCCTCGCGTGTGCCAAGGGCCTGCCTCCGGGCGCACAGTGCAATTTCAGTCCGTCAACGCCCATAACGCCCGGCGCGTCCGCAATCAATGTCGTCATGAGCATCTCCAGTGGAGGGAGCAGCGCTGCTTTGCGCCGGGTGTTTAGAGGAATTTTCTTTGCGACTCTGTTTATACCTGCACTGACCTGGGTTTTCGGCTCACCTCGCCGGCCACATAAGAGTAGAGGCAAACTCGGCTCACTGGCTGCCACGACAATGGCAATGCCGCTCCTGCTGATCTTAGTTTCCTGTTCAGGAGTGAGTGCCCAAGGCGGAGGTGGAACAACATTGCCACCGAGTAACCCGGCAACGTACCACGTGACCGTGATAGCAAGTTCGCCTGGGGTTCCGGATTCTGCCAGTCACAGCACAACGGTCGAACTCATCGTAGACTAGGCTGTCGCGAGCGTTGGCAGCGGCGATTCCTCGCCGAGTATCGTTAGTTTGCCGACAACTCGGGCCAGACGCGTGAGAGACACACACTACAACGTAATCATCATCGGCGCAGGAGCGGTCGGTCTCGGGGTGGCGCTGGAGATTACCCGCCGCTTTCCCCATCAGCAGTTACTTGTCCTCGAAAAAGAGGAGCGTGTCGCCCGTCACCAGAGCGGCCACAACAGCGGAGTGATTCATTCCGGCGTTTACTACAAGCCGGGATCGCTCAAAGCGCGGTTATGTGTGCCCGGCGCGGCCGCGATGCTGGAATTCTGTCGCGAGCACGGCGTGCCACATAAAGTCTGCGGCAAGGTCATTGTCGCTACCCAGGAAGAAGAACTCCCCCGTCTCGAAGAGCTGAAGAAACGTGGGGAAGCCAACGGGCTTACCGGGCTGCGGCTGATCGATTCCGGGGAATTGCGCGACCTGGAGCCTCACGCAGCCGGGTTGCAGGCGCTGCTGGTTCCTTCTACCGGCGTAACCGACTATGCGGCTGTCTGCGAGAAGTACGCCGAACTGATCACCCGCCAGGGAGCGACCGTTCTTTGCTCAGCACCCGCACAGGCGATCAAGCGCTCGGCAGATGGGATGGTGGTAGAAACTCCGCAGGGTGTGTTTTCCGCAAACGCTCTCATCAACTGTGCCGGACTTCATAGCGATCGCATATGCCGGATGGCTGGAGATGATCCTGGAGTAATGATCGTGCCGTTTCGCGGAGAATATTATGATCTGGTTCCCGAACGAGCCTCGCTGGCCCGAGCGCTGATTTACCCCGTGCCCGATCCCCGCTTCCCATTTCTGGGCGTGCACTTCACCCGCCGCATAAGCGGCAAAGTCGATGCCGGGCCCAACGCCATCCTGGCGCTTGCGCGCGAAGGCTACCGGCATAGAGACATCAACCTACGTGATCTCGCATCGTCGTTCTCGTTCCCGGGATTCTGGCGGATGGCACGGCGGCATTGGCGCAGCGGGGTAGATGAATGGCATCGATCGCTGTCGAAAACGGCTTTCGTTCACGCCTTACAGCGGCTTGTGCCCGAGGTGAAGGAAGAGGACCTGGTGCCCGGTGGATCAGGAGTGCGGGCCCAGGCGGTGACACCCGACGGTGCTTTGGTAGATGACTTCCGCTTCGTGCCATCCGGCAAAGTGCTGCACGTGTTGAACGTTCCGTCTCCAGCGGCGACCGCCTCGCTGACGATCGGCAAAGCTATTGTTGATATGGCTGCGGAAAGCCTCGGTCTCTCCTGAGGGCGCTGTGGCGAAAATCACCAGCGACAAGCGACGCTCTGACCCATAAGAAAAATCGATCCGAGCGAGCGGAAAAGAAACGCGATTGAGTTCCTTGCTCGTGCTAGCTTCTGTTGATCAGCCGCGAATAGCCGCGCGGCAATCGGCGAGGTCACGTATGAGAGCCTGCATCAATCAGAAATGCGTCTCTTTTGGGCGAATCGTTTATTCCGTAGCGACCCGTTGTCCACTATGCAAGTGGGATCTGAAGTTCACCCTTCCGGCCAGCGAGGCGTCTGCTTCCACCAAGGCTCAATCTGCCGCGGCGACGCGATGAAGTGCCACTCAGGCTCAGAGGCCAATGTCTTCATTCCACAAATCAGGGTGGCGGCGCACGAACTCCGCCATCAGTTGAATGCATTCTTGGTCGTCCACAACGACTAATTCCACTCCGCGACTGCGAAAGAGATCTTCCGCTCCCAAGAAATTGCGATTCTCTCCGACGATGACGCGGGGAATCCGGTAGAGCAGGGCGGAACCCGTGCACATGATGCAGGGGCTGAGCGTGCTGACCAGGGTCAACTCGTGCCAGTCCCGGCGCCGGCCGGCATTTCGGATGCAGACTGTCTCGGCATGCGCCGTGGGATCTCCCGTTTGCACCCGCAGGTTGTGGCCACGCGAGACAATCCGTCCCGCGCGGTCCGCCAATACCGAACCGATGGGCAGGCCGCCTTCACGCAAGCCGGTTTTCGCCTCCTGCAGTGCGTCTTGCAGGAGCGCCCGATGGTAATTCATGAGCGCTCCTACTGTAGCAAGAGTTGTGACTGCGGGGAACGCGCGTGCTGTGAAGCTTATTGGTAGGCCAGGGTTAAGTTGTCGAGGTAGACGGTGTAAGAGTCCTGGCGCCAATTGCCGTCCATCTGGTAGTTGAGCGTGACGCCGTACCAGTCCGAGGAGGCAGACCCATGCTCAAAGGTCCAATTCAGGTTTGTGGTCTGGCCGTTCAGAGTGATGGATTGATACGTCAAGTGGTTGTCCGACGTGCGTTGCACTTTGAGCGTTACATGATTCCACGCGTTGCTGTTGGGATTGCAGGGAACTCCGGTAGATACCCACTTGGCCTTCTGGTTATCGAAAACGGACCATTGGTGCCCGTTCGCGATGTTGCATTCATGACCAAAAATGAAGCCCATTCCACCAAAGAACTGGTTGATATCAAATTCCAGCGCCTCGGAGAGTTCCAGGTTCTCGCCGTAGAAGTCGACATCGTAGGTGAAGTTGTACACCGCCGGAACCATGCTGCGCTCGCCGTCGAAAGTCCCCTGTGACGAGAATGGGCCAATGATGTGGTTATTCCACAGTGCATCGGAATAAGCGGCAGTGCCACCCAGGTTGAACTGAGTCGCGGATCCGCTCTTGGAGGGATTGTTCACGCCCTGCTGCATCCAGAAGGAGATTCCATTGCAGGGGGATGGAGAACAATCGACGAAGTTGGGCGGCCCTTGTCCGTACTGCCCCCATCCTCCGGCACGTTGGAGGTTGGAGAAGGATTTTCCGCTGCTCGCATTGGCGCTGTTCGAACTCCCTCCATTCGATCCGCCATTATTTGATCCCCCATTACTGGAGGCGCCGCTTCCAGAGCCGCTGCTCGTCGCGGTATTGTCGGCGACCGGAATCTGCAGCGACTTCTGGCTGGAGTTTCCTTTCGCGTCCAGCGCCGATACCACAAAGTTGAAGGTCCCGGCGCTGCTGGGAGTGCCCGACACCGAGCCCGAATCCTTCGCCAAAGCAATGCCATTAGGCAACTGTCCCGACGCGACATTGAAGGTGTAAGGGCCTGTTCCACCAGTGACTGCCAGCGAGCCGCTGTAGTTTGTCCCCACGACTGCTGAAGGCAAGGTGCCCGATATATTGAGGTTTGCAGCCGGACTATTGCCGGCCGTTGTAGGCGTGAATGGGGTAGAGTGGCCGCCTCCGCAGGAGGAACCCACGATTATTGCACCCATGGTCATTAAGACTGCCGATAAGCGGCGGATGAAGGTTTGACTGGCACACGCCTTCAGCGTGCGATCGATAAAGCAAAAAAACATCGATCTGCTCCTAAATTGGTTTGATAAGGATTCTGCTCAAGAATCCGGGCGTTCCGGTCTTGCTTGGGATTTGTGAACCTGTGAGGAGCCGACCAGATACCAACGGCCAGAGGCGCTACTTAGGCTTACGAGCGCTAGATTTGGAGACTACCCGACCAAACACACAGGACGCACTTGCCCGCTTGACGATCGGCTATCCTGAGCACGTGCTGTGTTTATTGTAGCAGCGCACGCCAAACATTGAAATAGGGGGAGCGTGGCAAACTGCGGCGGCGGAGACTTCAGCTGAAACTTAAGGCGTTCACTTTAGCGCGGCGAACCCTAGTTGCAAGTTGTTCGGGGCGCATCTATCAGCACAGAGCCGATGTGCGTGTAGAGCCGTAGATAACCACGGCTCTACGGCGGGAAGTGCAACCGTAAACTGCTATGGTCCAGCGTGTTTCCCTCAATCCGAAGCCCCAGCCGCGTTTCATCGAGCCAATGGAATGCAGGCGTGTCGCAAAACTTCCCGAAGGAGAGGAGTGGGTCTACGAGATCAAGCAAGATGGATACCGCGCGGTCGCGCTCATCGAGGGAAGTTCCGCGATGCTTTACTCGATGTCGGGCCAGGACTACAGTTCGCAGTTCCGCCAGATTGTGTTCGCTTTGCAAACTCTGCGCCAGGGAAATCTCGTGCTTGATGGCGAGATTGTGGCCCTGGATGAACATGGGCGCGCGAAATTTCAGGAACTGCAAAACCGCCGCACTAGTCGGCGGCCCATTGTGTATTACGTATTTGACGTCCTGCACCAGAAAGGGCGCGACACTCTGGATTTGCCGCTTGAGGAAAGAAGAAAGATGCTCGATGGCATCGGCGCACATTTCGAGGATCCCCTCCGAGTGAATCCGCAGTTCCGCACAAAACTCTCTCCCTTGATTCAACAAGTGAAGAGCCTTGGACTGGAAGGCGTGGTCGCGAAACGCTCCAACTCCATTTACATTCCGGGGAAGGAATCCGATGCGTGGCAGAAGCATCGCTTCAATCTCGAAGGCGAATTCGTGATCGGCGGCTATGTCGCGCATGGGAGCAACTTCTCGTCCATAATCGTCGGAGAATATCGAGGAAAAGATCTGCACTACGTAAAGCGGGTCGCTGCGGGGTTCACGCCGCATCTCCGTGACCAAGTTTTCCGGGAACTGAAGCCGCTTATCACTAGCAAGTGTCCGTTCGTGAACTTGCCGAAGCCGAACCGGTCGGGCCACGGCCTTACTGTCGACAAGATGAAAGAGTGTGTCTGGACAAAGCCGGAACGCGGCTGCGAACTGGAATTCGTTGAGCGCACGCATTCCGGGCGTCTGCGGCACGCGCTATTCCGGCGCTTGCTGAGCTGAGTTCACGCACCAGGGCTGTTGATCATCAGCCGGAATGTCCCGTACCGTACCGCTTTCGTGAGATACTTCAAATTCTTCCCAAATCAAAGCAAACTCTTTGTCCGTACTCCCATGCGCTGGTACTTCACGTTCTTTGTGGCATCCGGATTCTGTGCGTTGGTTTATGAGGTCATCTGGCTGCGGCTGGCCATGGCCAGTTTCGGGGTGACGGCGGCACTGGTCTCGATTGTCCTGTCTATTTTCATGTCGGGTCTTGGGTTGGGAGCGTGGCTTACCGGGCTGTTGATGCGGCAACATTTGGCGCCGGCGCTTGCTCTGCGTCTTTATGGGTTCGCCGAATTGCTGATTGGCATTTCATCCTTAGCTGTAGCGTACGAACTGAAGCTCGGGCGTTCGCTATTGCTGAGCAGCGCTAGCGGTCTCTGGCAGAGTTCCTACTACTATCTGCTGGCCGGTGCCTGGATTGCTATCACGCTGATCCCCTGGTGTGCGTGCATGGGGTCGACGTTTCCATTGCTGATGGCCGTCATGCGGGCACAAAGTTCGCGATCCGATTCGCAAAGAACGTTCAGCTATCTTTACCTGGCCAACGTGCTGGGTGCGGCTGCCGGCACACTGGCGTCAGCATTTGTACTGATCGAGTTGATGGGGTTCAGCAAGACCTTGTTGGTGGCGGGCACTTTGAATTCTGTCCTGGCAGGCGCTGCGGTGATTCTGAGCTTCTTGCTCGCTCCTGCAAGCGCTAGTGCAGATCCGGGTATTCCGGTTGCCGATCACCGTGCGAGCGATGGGATGCCGAGACGCAGCATTCTCGCTCTCTTATTCACTAGCGGACTCGTGAGCATGGGCATGGAAGTTGTCTGGATCCGACAACTCACACCCTACTTGGGAAATGTGGTCTATGCCTTCTCCGGAATTCTCGCGGTTTATCTGCTCGCGACCTGCATCGGTTCTCGCGCCTACCGGTCCTGGATACGTTCGCATCCGATCGGCGATAGCTCATCGCGATGGAGTTGCCTGGCGCTGGCCGGGGTCATTCCACTGATTGGCGCCGATCCGCTGATGCCATTCCGCCTCCACGGGCTCGAACTGGGCGGAGTTAGACTGGCCACGATCGTGTGGTTTTGCGCAATGACGGGATTCCTTACGCCGCTGCTGCTGGATGCATGGTCCGGCGGAGACCCACAACGGGCGGGCTCGGGGTACGCCGTCAATCTCCTGGGTTCCATCGTCGGTCCACTGGCCGCAGGCTTCTGGCTGCTGCCCTGGATCGGGGAGCGACGCGCGCTGGCGCTTCTGGCCTTACCTCTCTTTTTAGCTGCGGGAGTGATTGCTTTCCGCAAGAGTCGGAACGTGTTGCCGGGTGGCCGCTCCGGCTTGCAACCGAGGATCCAATTCGTGGTGATGTCGCTGGCTGCCATCCTGATTTATGCGATCAGCCATGATTACGAGAGGAAATTTCCTCAGCGCGAGGTGCGCCGTGATTATGCGGCGACCGTAATCGCAACGGGATCGGGCTTCGGGCGCGAACTGCTCGTGAATGGAACCGGCATGACCTGGCTGACGCCTGTGACCAAGTACATGTCGCACTTGCCGCTTGCGATGATGTCACGGCGTGGGCAAAAAGGCCTGGTGATTTGTTTCGGCATGGGAACCAGTTTCCGTTCCATGCTCTCGTGGGGAATCTCGACCACCTCGGTCGACCTCATTCCGAGTGTGCCGACCCTGTTCGGCTACTTTCATCCCGACGCGGCGTCGCTATTCAAGTCCCAGCAGGCGAGAATCGTGGTGGACGATGGCAGGCGCTTTCTGGATAGTTCCAACGAATCCTATGATGTCATCGTTGTGGACCCGCCGCCTCCGCCTACCGCACCGGCATCGAGCCTGCTGTATTCACGCGAGTTTTATGAGATCGTGAAACAGCACTTGGCGCCCGGCGGAATCCTGGAAACGTGGTATCCGGCGTCGCAGGGAGACTTCGCTACGGCCGCGTCGATCGCGAAAGCTTTGAGCGATTCCTTCCCGCATGTGCGAGCTTTCTTCTCCGTGGACTCGTTCGGCATCCATTTTCTAGCCAGCATGGAGCCCATGCCCATGAATTCGAGTGCAACGTTGGCGTCGCGGCTGCCCTCTGCCGCAGCCGCGGATTTCGTGGAATGGGGTCCGGAGGCGGACGTTCAAAAGCAATTTCAAAAAATTCTCGACCGACAAGTGCCAATCGCTAACATTGTGGCTCTGGCCCCGCGCGCGCCCACGCTGCGCGATGACGAACCGATCAATGAATATTATCTGTTGCGCAGTTGGTTTCATCTTTACAGGTGAATTCCAGAGTCGGCGAGGCGAAATCGAGCAATGGAAATGTCTGCTGAGGATTTGGTGCGAAAGGGGGGACTCGAACCCCCACGGTTTTACCCGCCAGATCCTAAGTTTCCAAGGTGACGCAAGCAAAGGACTTTGACAGAATGCGACTGATTGCGATGAAATGGGGCAAAGTACGATACTTCAAGTCGTTACCTCGCGTTTAACACAATCAGTCGCAAGTGGTCGGGATTGCTGGTAGGCACAATTTTGGGCACAGTCAAAACTACGCTTTAGAGTAGTAGAAGAATAGCGCGATCAGAGACCACACGACCACGATGATTAGCGCGACGGCCCACATACAAGTGTGTCCACTTGTAGCACCCGAATCCATCTGCCAAAAGAGTACACACGTAACGTTAAAAAGCCCCGGCTTGCTGAAGGCCGGGGCTAGGGAGACAAATACCCTAAAGAAGCTGGTCACAGAATGTCAGACATCCCACCAAAGCGCATTACAGCGAAGTACTGAGCCCTGCATGCGGGTGTGCGCGTCTGTAAATGTCCAGCATTCGCCCCGTTGAGACTCGCGTGTAACCTACCTACGCGAACGTTTCCCAGACGCTAGTGACCGTCGTCGCACGCCACCGTTGGGATCTCTCTTCTGGTGGATTACGGGCTGGAGGTCCGTCGTAATGAGTCTCTGGCCATGCTTGGCGCATTCGACGATGTAATACGTCGCTTTCGCGCCGCCGAAAGAGCAAATGAACTCTTCAACCGTGGCACGAACGAACTTCGCCTCACGCCCGCACCCATTCGTCGGGCACTTGAACTTCGACTGTTTGGCGAATTCCATCCCCAAACTCCAGAGCGGAACCTTTCGCGCTTGACATTCTGAGAAAAAAAGGGCGAATGCTCCGTTTAGAGTATTCGCCCGCTTGGAGTGAGTTCCCCCCCCTGCCAGGGGGAGTTGTCACGTAACAGCATAAGGGTTGGATCTCAAGAATGAACTGTAAGTTATGACAGTGTTGGGCGCAACAAACTGCCATCTAGACTCCGCCTGCTTGCCTGTTAGTTCGGCTACTGCTCACCTGCCTCTAGTAGAAACACTGGTGAACGCCCTCTCTCCGTCGTTCTGCTGGGGGGAGGTTTTTTTTGCTTTTGCCTAGAGCAAGACCCCAGGAGTGGCGTGCAGCATTGAGACTCGCATTAAAGGACCACTCAAACTGTCAACGGCGGCAGTAGATCAGTTCCCTCGGCTAGACATACGATTGCAACAATTGCAGAAGCCCTGACCCCACTCCTGTTAGGGAGTCTGGAACCCAAAAAGGCCCATCGACTCACCCGGCTCGATGGGCTTTTCGTCTTATTCGAAAAGGCGGAGCAGAGCGGGAAGACTCTGCCCCTTGCCCCTCTTGGTCCGCGATAATTCGCGCTGCTTACGCAGGCAGAATCCGCAGAGGTTGATGCTCCGCGCGGGTCGCGAGGCTGGGGGCATCTCGTACAAAATCCCTTTTCTCTTTGCCGCTGTTCGCACGCCGCCTGCCTGCTCCACATCCGCACGCTGCACCTCCAAGATTTTCGGAAACATCAGTACTGCTGCAAGGCGTTCCTTTGTGAACCTCTCAGCTGCTTCGTTGAATGCTGGCTTCTTAGGCACGCCGATATCAGGCAGCAACAGGCCATCATGGGAGTACCACTGGCCGTATTCATTGCCTAATCGTGCATGGCGGTTCGCCTGAATCTTTCCCCAAACCAGATCCGGATGCGTGCCGAACATTCGGTAAGAAGAAGTCACAAATGGCGCTGTCTCGCCTCTCCTGGCCAGCGAGACACAAATAGAAGCCTGCCGGTAGTCCTGGCGGAACCACACATCCGATTCCGCCAATTCGGCCTTCTGCAAGCGATCAAGGATTCTGTCAGTCGTCACGACTCGTAAACCTCACGATTCCCTTCCGTGCGTTTAAGGTGAAGCGCCAGAGCGAGAGTCATCTGCATATCGGCCAAGCTGAGGTCCGAGAAGTCAGAGAATCCAAGCTTGTCGAGCGCTTGGCGCACATAGACACTGTCGTCTGTGCAGGGGAAAGCGATATATTCGAGATCAGCCATCGTTGCCTCCTATAAGGTGATGGTGGTTAGGGCTGGCGGGTGTTTGCGCACTCGTTCAGCCCGTTTTTGCGCTTGGGGGAAGCGCTGTCAAAATGTCGGGACAATAGTGTCACCTTAGCCCTAAGGTGTCAACATTACTGGCCTATAGAATTTGGCCGTGACAGAGCCCCTAGACGAAGATCAGGTCTACAAAGTACTGGCCGCAATGGGGCGAAAGGGCGGTCTCGCCAGAGCCAAGAAATTGAGCCCACAGCGCCGAAAAGAGATCGCTACGAAAGCATCAAAGGCTGCTGCTAAAAAGCGCACGGCTGAAGGGTCGAGGAAACGCAAAAGATGAACGCAGTCCACGCGCGTTCTCTTATTGTTTCAGCTTTTAAATGGGTGCTCGATGTTATGAGGAGACAAGATCGAAATAAGATCAAAGGCGGAACCGATGAAACCCATGCCCAAGATGAACAGAAACATACAAAGAAAGAATCCGATTACCGCCGCGTTCACATTGAACCCGGGTCGAAGATAGACTTTGTCGAGGATTTTAGAAAGCAATACGAGACTGCCAATCAGCAGACATCCACCTACAACGGAAAGCAGCTTTTTTGAGGAAAGGCTACTGCTGGTCTGCTGTTCCTTACTGCGGGACTCGCTGGATGGCAGGGTTACTCCTCTTACAAGAGCGCCAACACCACACAAGAAGCCTTGGTTTCCGTCCAAAGGGCATTCATTGTCACGGGCGGTGGGGAAATGCAGACCATAACTGATGAGAACAGGGGGGACAGCATAATGGTCCAGGTCAGCATCGAAAATGCGGGAACCACTACCGCCAAATACCTTGAGCAGCACCTGAGCTTCCAATCGCGCCCCGATGTTCTTCCTAAGGGGTGGGATTATCCGGACTTGTGGAGTGATTCCAATCGTGACGTAGCATTTGGCTATCTTGGCCCAAAGGCTAAGGGCACTCTTTCTCCAGATCGACCTATTTCGGTCGTGGGTCTCGGCTGGGCCAATGCCATTCAAAACAATGCCCGATTGCATCTCTACATGTGGGGCTGGGTTTCGTACTTCGATGTATTCAAGGGGACTCCGAAACATCTGACCGAGTTCTGCTATGAAGTTATACCCTTTGTCACGCCCACCAAAATCCCCACCAAAGTGAATGTGATGGCTGGGTACAGGCGCTGCGTTGAGCACAACTGCGCCGATGAGCAATGTGCAGATTATCGCGAGAAAACGCAACAAAAATAGCCGCGCTGCCCTTGTCACGGCCATGGCGAGTGTGCACCGAAATCGCGTACGTTTTGTCCCTCCTTTTTTGAGTCTGATCTCACATCATCCAAGCCTGATCCAGCGGGATTCCCTGCATCCTCGCCGCGGGATCAATCCCCGGTTGCATGACGGGCTTCGTTTGCATGTGAGCCAATCCGCTCATAATCAGATAGCGCTTGGCGTCCATTAAGTGATCGTTGACCTTGATCACCTTCCCATCTACATCCCGTGCGTAGAGCCTGAACTCCTGGCGGTAGTTGCCGAGCGAGGCAAAAACCTTCAGCTTGCCGGATGACATCATCTGCCACACGGCATACAAGCCCGCCTCAACAGCATTGACTGCGGGCGAGAGCATCAAGCCTTGACGGCGATAGGTGCGGCACGTCCTGCCATGTGGCCTGAATGCAGATCTTGCTCTGTTTCCTGTCATCGTCCTCCGCAGGCTGGAAGAATGAGCGCAGCAACTCCGTCATGCCCAGCAGCGGAGTTGCTGTCAGCATCACGAAGCCGTCACAGGTCATGGTTCGCAGAAGCGATTCAATGTAGATGCTGAGATCGCATTCCTCATCCAACCAGACAAAATGCTTTGCGGTACCTTGGAATGAATCGCGCCCCTGATCGTAGGACTTGAACGTCACTTCCGAGATGCCGCCAGAGACATGCTTAACGAAGATGGTTTCCAAGCAGTCGGCAATGCCGGTTTTCGTAGTGGTCCGGAGAATCTTGTCACGAGGAATCATCCCCGTACCTGGCTCGTGGAATGGACCATATAGCGCGAGCTGGATAATGTCGCGTGTCGTCTTGGAGGAATCACCTGCAGCCCATCCTGCCACAGGATGTTTGAACCTTCGCCCTTCCCACCAGGAAGGGTATTCGCCCGTCAGGTGCAAGGTGGATTCGTAAGCACCGGCCAGCGTCTTGCCGATTCGGTTTGCGGCGATGAAGGCCCGCTCGCGAAATTTTTCACCAGATTCGAAGAACTCTAGATGCTTGGGGTACAGTTCCCGCTTGTACGGGCCTTCTGCGGGAAAGTAACTATCAATCGCTGAGTACTTGCTTAGTTCGCGCTGCAGTTCTAAGAGGCGAAGTGCTTCTGCTGTGGGATTTGTATAGCTCACTGAACCTTATCCTGACTGAACAGCAGCTTCGTGAATTCTTCTCGCACTTCAGGAGAAGAGAGCAATTCCGTTAACCGCGCCTGAATCTGTTCCTTGGTCAATTGCACTTCAGCAGGTTTCTGCGCGGAATCGAGTGCATTCTTATGCGGTCGGCCTTCGGTGCGCTCTGCGATCAACTTGATTGCTGGGAGATTGCCCTTCTTTGCTTTCTCAATCAGCTTTTCAGCAATGAGCTTCGCTGTCTCGGAATCGTTCGAGGTCAGAGCTTGCTCAAGCATGGGTCGACCATCGGCTTCTTTGGTCTACCGCCAGGATTGCCAGATTGGCCGGGTTTGAATGGTTTGAGTGGCATAATTACTGACTCTGCAGGAGATTCGAGAGTCCCCTTGCCGGTCGGGTTGATATTCTTTTCCCATTTACAACCTTGGCGACTTGGGTAACGCCGGGAGACTTCCGCAGTTCACTCCACGCCGTTCCTTTGGAATCCGCAGCTTCAAACTTTGCAGCAACGTCTGGATCAACGTCGCCGTAGATGTAATGCTGCCCGCCTTGCGTGATGCTCTCGAACTCGCGAGTGTGCGGATCGTACTTGAAGCCCTTCAGTGCAGACGAATCGACTGGCGAGAATCCTTGCGGCAGTTTCGGCGCTTCTGCGGGACTTTTAGTAAGCACCTGCTGCCGAAGTGGAACGCCGGGCTGTAAAGGTCTGCCGCCCAGAGCATCATTCAACTGCTGCTCGACAGCTTTCTGCGTAATCTTCGGCGCTGGGGCGGCGACGGATTCTGCTGCTCCGGTCGCCGGACTCTCGCGCTCTGTTAATTTATCGAGCGCCAAAGAGGTTTCTGGAGCCGCTGCTTCGCCTTCGGGAACTCCTCCGGACATCAGCCATGCTGTCACCATCTTCAGCGGAAGCTTGCGCAGGTTGTTAGGTTGTCCCTGTAGGCGCTTGTAGACTTTAGTTGCAATCGCTGGCGTGGAAACGTCATACACGTCCTTTGCCGCAGATTTGATGATTCGTGCCAGGTGACTCAGAGCGGCATCATTGTTTTCTCCGAACTGCGCTGCCCTTTGCTGCACCATAGACATCGGTTCTGTCTGCATGTTCACGGTTGGCTTGGCCATGGCGGGCGCGGCGAGGTCTGAGTACTGTGGATACTTCGCGAGCACAGCCTTGGTTAAGGCCGCATCGTCCATGTCATCGTAGGCACCGGGATGCATGGCACGGATCTTTTCCACTAGCGGATTGAGTGCGGGAGTGCTCATCGAATTCCGAGAGGATCATCCTTCTTGCTGCGGCCATTCGCCCGAGCTTCAATCTCTTCTGGCGACTTGATCCCCGGGATCTTCGGCAAGCCCTGACCCACAATATCCAGATTTTCTCTGAACTGACTGAAGGACTCCTGAGCATAGCTTTTATCCGAGATGGCTGGACTCGGCAGCGCGTCGAGGTTCAATTCCATTGCCTTCTCGTTTGCACGGCCTGTCCCAGAAAGCACACGCTGATAGCCTTGCATGGACTCGCGGGCGTTGTAGTAAGCAACCAGGAGCTTTTTCGCATCTGGTGAAAGATTGGAAATGTTCTCGCGTTGCAAGGTCGCGTTCAGTCGATCCAAAGGCAGTTCCGTGCCAAATGCACCCGCCTTAAACGCTCCTTTTCCAATCAGCGCAGCAATATTGCCCTGATCCTTCGCGCTCACAGTCGCACCAAGATTCGACATGGCCTGCTCGTATCGCGCCAGTTTCTGCCGCACATCTCCAAGTCGATTGATCAACTGCGTATCGTCGCCCACTTCCTTCGCACCAACGGGCAGCATCGTTCGGATGCCAGCCTGCAATGCATCGGTCGCGCTCATCAGCTCCTTGCTGCCGTCCGGTTTCATCGCGTAGACGGGCTTTTCCATACCCTGAATGAGTTGATGCGCTTTGGCTTCGGCCTCAGCGGTTTGAATCTTGTAGGGCTGTGTAGCCGCTGCTTCTTGCTTTGCTTTCCATGGAGCATAGTTCGCGGGCGAAGCGCCCGGTACTTTGCGGAGGAAATCCGACAGGCTTACGGTTTCAGCGGGGACACCCGGAGCGCCAGCGCTGGGATTCTGCGCATAGAACGCTGATTCCTGCTCTTTTGCTGCAGCATCAGCATTCGCCTTGCGAGTATCGGCAGTGGATTTGGCCTGCTCTGCTGCAGCCTTCGCTCCCATGGATGATTTAGCAAGAACGTCAATCTGCTGCCGTAAGGCTTTGGGATCTTGTATCGACTGAATGCCTTGCAGCGTCCTTTGCGCAGTCTGCGGATCGAGGATTCCGCCTTGCGCCAATGAGTTCACGGTATCTACTGCCGTGGCATGCAGTTGATCATCGGGAACCTGCTCGATTCCCTCTAGGCTGTCACCTATGGCCTTGTGTTTCCCGATGAACGTCTCCAGGTTCTTTGAACCTGTCGTAGCGTCCTGCATCGCAATGTCGGAAACTGTCTTCTTCAGCGTAAGGCCGTGCTGCTGAATCGCTGTCGCCGCATTCGCTGAGCCGCCGTTCTGCAGAACAGATTTTGATAGCGCGTCGTAATCCTTGCCGTCCCAATTTTTCATTGCCGCTGTAGTCGCGGCCTGGTCCTGCAATTGCTGAGCGCGGATTTCTAACTCCTGCTGTTGGCCGGCCTGATTCGCTACCATGCCGCGTAGCGCTAGCAGTTTCGACAGCCCTGTAATTGGGTCGGTTTGTTGCGGTGGTTGAACGGCAAGCGCCGGGAGAGGAATTGTAGACAATTTAGTAAGCCAACCTTGCTGGGCGCATCTGGTTCTGCGCTCCAAAATTGAATCGTGAATTGAACAGCGGATAACCTGGGGATGCCATCTGCCCAACAGGCTGAGGGTTGAATGCTATGGGATAGCGCACAGGCATACTCGGCGGCTGCATCCCAATCGGTTGTCGGTTGAATGCTCCCGGAAACTGAACGGGCATACGCACAGGCATCGCTTGGGGATTTGCGCCCCATTGCCCAGCACCGCCCATTCGTAAGAGATTGCTCAATCCTGGCATCAACATGTCAGCCACTCCATCCCGTACCGGATTCATTCACAAAGCTATACGGGTCGCCGCCGCCCGAACCACCTCCGCCGTACCGACTGAGCAGCAGTAGGTTGGTCAGGCTGTTTGTCCCACCATTCAGGGCACCACTCCAAGCACACGGGTATGTCTCGGATTGGACTGGTTCTGATTGGTTTAGGTTTTGTGTTTCAACTATTCGGTGTTTGGATCACTTCGTAAGCACCCATTTCGGTCCTCCCTTGCTAGCGGACAAGTGGCCGTCGAGAAATCGGGAGACTCGCTCCGCAGGAGCAGCATTGAACCTAGTTGTGTACTTCCTAATTACGATCCCATTGAAAATCTACCTTGCTGACATAATCCTTCGTAACCCTTCGTCTCACTCTCTTTTGTCTCACTCTGCGACAGCTCCGCCATCGCGTTACCTAAGTTATCTCATTGCGCCCATTAGTGTTGTATCGAACAGGCAGAACGTCGTAACACAGTTGAGACGGCGTTGGGGCTGTCGTCTCATCCTGAGACAGGGAGAAAATGGCGATGAGTTCGATTTACTACTTCGCTGCTTGGACCGACAGCGATTGCATTCTTGGATGCGATCACGAACACCAGAGCGTAACCGAAGCCGCGGCTTGTATTTCATGCGCAGACGGCTACGTGATCGCCGTAGAGAACAAGGTGTATCGAGCACTTAACGACAGTGAGGAAGCAGAATTTCGGGGTGCCCCTCGCCTCGTTCCCAAGCCAGCAGACTTGCCGTATGACGAGTCTGGCTATGCAGTGATGATTCGGGTGCGTTTCGTTGATGGCTGGGGCTGGAACACCTGGATGCGCTGCGAAACTTACGAGGAAGCGGTTATCTATGCGAGAGAAGACAATAAGATCGTGGCTTTTGGTTCCACCGATTGGCACGCCTTGCGAGAGATTCGTGAACCCGCATTGCCATCCGCCGCCCATGTGCCACAGGAAAGCCATTCACGGCGCGAGGAGGAAACATTGCTCGATTTTGTCTGCCGAATCGTCCCCGCGCCAGTTGATCCCCGCAGTCTGACGGTAAGGACAATTACGAACGTCAGTAGCTCCCCCGTGCACGCAACGGCTAAAGATAAACCGAAAACATTTATTGAGTTTGTCCTCGACTGGCTTGACGAATGGGAACTGAAGGCACTTAGAGGGATTCACAGTGTGCTGATACTTGCGACCGCATCAGCCTCAGTATCTCGGAGGCAGGTGCGAAAAGCTATCCGACGCAAAACACGCACCTAGCCTCCGAGGAAGGACACGCGCTGATGGGCGACAAACCGCACACTGCGCGGGTACGAGACATTTTGAAGTCAAACCAAGCAGAGCGTGAAATTGCGCAGACGGAGAGGAAACATGAGTGCATACATTGTCGTGGCTCTGTGGCGGTGTGGGTCGTATGCCGCTTCCTTCGGGAACATGAGCGGACACGAACGAACTTAGCAGCAAAGACAAAGCAACAAGAGGGAAGCGACATGGACACGAAGACACGGCACATGGACACGAAGACACTGGTGGTTGGTCAGGACGTTTACATGTTAAAACCTCCTTACCCTTTCTGGTTTTGCATCGACGAGGGCAAGGTGGTCAAGGTCACGCCCGAGGGCGTGGATGTGCAAGTTGTTGACCGGCAAACTGCTGATGCAGCTTACTGCCAGCGCAAAGATAGAGGGGACAAGGCAATCAAGATTACGCCGTCACGTGGCAAAGAGACGGACGTTGGCCGTTGTGTTGAAGTGCAAGTTGCTGACTTGCAAACTGCTGACATGATCCGATTCGACACCAGTGGCAAAGAGACCGACGTTAGCCGTCGCGACAGGTTGGGTTTTGGGCCAAGTCGCGAAGACAGATTTTATGCGTCCCTTTGGTATTCAGCCCCGGAGTTCGGACCTTGGCATTTGGATGACATGCCATTCGAGAAACGCAAACATTTGCTTGAGAATCAATTTGGCTGCTCTTCACTGCTTGAGGAGATATATAAGCTCGCGTACCATTGTTCATCTATCCCAAACGTAATCTCCCCCAGCTACCAAAAAGTTGAAAAGGACAACGGTCTCGTGTATGCCTTTAGCCTTCGGGCATCATACGCGCCAGAGGACGACGATCTGATCGAAGTTACAGACGAGGAGTTGCTGAAGAAACTGAGAAGTATCAAGGGTCAGTATTTCTCTGGGGAATCCCCGGTCTTCTACTACGACTTGTTAAGTGGTCGGCCCTGCGATTCATCGGTGCATAGGACGGGTATGCTTAATTTGCCGAGTGGTAAGTACGGCATTGAGGGCAACCTGACCTCGGAAGAAATCCGGGTTCTTATGGCGCGGTGCGCGAATTGCAGGTATATGCGAATAGCCCACAATCCCGACGACCAAAAGTATGCTTGGTATCGCAGAAAAGGCATGTGTGACCACTTCAAGGAACCGCCCGCAATGGAGAACGAAGCAATAAAGAAGTGAAGTTAACCATTGCACCCACTCTCAGTTTCTTAGGCAGCAACTTGATGAAAAATCGCGATAACGCTTTAAACTCCAATCGGGTCGCTACGGAAAGCCGAGTGTCTGCAGCCGCATTCCCGGCGCTCCAGAGCATTATTTTTAGTGTGTGGGTGCGTAGGGGCCTCTTTGCAGATGGCAGCAGAGCAGAAAGTGCGATGGGCCAAGTTGAGACAAAAAAGGAAATCCTAGGATCGAGGCAGTGCACGGGGATCGCAGCGCACCCCGGCGCTGCATTTTATTTCCCGAATGGAGAAGCAAAGAGTTGCACAAGGCGCAGCTTAGGGAAGTGTTACAACCCACAACCATGGTCAACACATCTCAATTCCTACACGAAGTAGAAGCAGAGATAGAGCGCTTGACTGCCATTGCAAAGCTCCTTCGCAACTCGGAAGGGCCGCGTAGCAGACGGAAGGCGCGACGCAGTTTGTGCAAGGAAGCAAGGGCGCGGATCGCGGCAGCGCAAAAAGCGCGATGGGCAAAAGCAAGAGCAGGGAAGCAGAAATCCTAAACGCCGGATGCGCCGGGAAACAGCAGCGAGGGGTTCATCTCCTTCCGCTGCTTTTTTCTTTGGTGCGGGTGAAGGGACTCGAACCCCCAAGTGCTTTCGCACGGCAGGACCTAAACCTGCTGCGTCTGCCAATTCCGCCACACCCGCGCTCCTCGCGCCATTCTACTCCAGCAATGTTTTCGCTTGTATTCGCCGCACGATTGTAGGCAGAAATGTAGTAGCCGCAACCTTCTCCTACGCAGTTAAGCGCAACTCACACACCAAAATAACCTTTGTTTTCAATGTCACGGCATGATGGCAAAGCGCTTGCATTGTATTAACACACGGATTCCTAAGTCTGGTGCGTCTGCCAATTCCGCCACTTTCGCACGGGCTGGATGCTTAGTTTAATGCTTTGCCGCGGAAGATTCCAGAATTCCGCGGCTCCGCTAGTGCGTCAACTCGGCGATCTGGACGTGGTAGGGCTCCAGTAACTCCCCGGTCGCGTGGTCCACGCTAGCGATGGCCATCTGGTAACCGACCTCGGACTGCAGCAGGCTCTGTTGCGCGGACGCGAGTTCCGTCTGCGCTTCCAGGACAAAAAAGATCGTGCCTGATCCCAGCTCGTACTTGCGCTGCTCGGCGGCCATCGTCTTCTGAGCCAAATCAAGAGCCTCCTTGCCGGCGGCAACACTCAGCTTTGCCTGCTCGAGTTGATGCACGGCGTTGGTCACATCCAGAGTCACCTGCTCGCGAATGTACCGTTGGTTGTACAAATCACTGCGTCGTGAAACCAGCGCAGAGCCCATCTCTGCTTTGGCTGCGCGGTTCCTCAAAGGCAGGCTCAACGTCAGCTGTGCCTCATAAGTTGGATAACCGAAGCCGAACATCTGGTTCAGCCAGGAACTGGAAAGCGGCTGGCCGATGGTGTCGATCCCGGTTCTTCCGCCCACGCCGTTGCTGGCATATAGAGCCAGGAGATCCAACTGAGGTAACAGATGATTGCGCGCCAGGCGAATTTGCGTCTCATCTCTGGCCAGGGCAGCCTGGGCAACTTCGAACTCGGGGCGCTTGGCCAAAGCTGTTTGCAGCGCGCTGCCCGCGTCAATGGTACGCAACTCGTCTCCGGGTTCCGGTCTCTCGGTCAAATCCAGATCAAGTGCCTGAAAATATGGATCCTGATTTGCGCCAATAGTCAGACGCAATGCATCCTCTGCCTGCCTCAGCGTGTATTCACTTTCAATGACCTGCACTCGGCGCGATGCTACCTGCGACTCCGAACGATAAATATCCAGTGGCGGCAGTGCGCCGAGTTCCAGGGCTCGCTTGTCGCGCTTGTAAGTTGACTCCGCGGCAGCCATGGACGCTTGGGCAACTTCTAGATTGCCTCGGGCCTGCACCACCGCCCAGTACTGATTTACCGCCTGCAAGATGTTGTTATTCACCTCCGCCACAAAGGCAGCGCGCGATTGCTGCAGATTCCGGCGTGCGATGACGAGTGGCGCGCGATTCGCTGCGAACCATCCATTCCGCAACAACGGTTGCGTCAACTGAAAATTCAAAGTTGAGGCCGTATAGGGGTTGAAAAGGAAAAAGGAACTATTCGACGAGTTAATGAAAGTGTTAAACCCGCCCAGGAACGTCGTCCCCGACTCGAACATCTGCGAATAGTTGAACTGGATACTCTTGGTTGTACTCTTATAATTCACATTCGAACTTCCCGTTCCTTGCAGGAACGTGTACGGCGGCGAGGTGGTGCTGTTGATGTTATCTACGCTCGAGAGGACTGGATCAAATGGTCCATGCGCTCCCAGCAAAGAGAATTTGGAGGTTTGCACTTGCGTCTCGCGAACCCGCACTTCGCTATTATTTTCCAGCGTGAGCACAACGGCGTCCCGCAAGCTGAGGCGAAGCTTGCCTTCGATCACATAGCTGCGCAAGTGCTGCGGCGTTTCCAGTTTGCCGGAGCGGATCTGCGGTGTGGCGTAATCACGATAGCCTTCGTTTTGGGCGCACAGCGGGAAGACGAAAACGAGCAAAATACAAATCGCAACCCCCATGGCAGATTGCCTCATGCCGTCTACCCTCCACATTGTTTTCCAGCCAGTAAGATGAACCACGATCCCATTATTCGTAACGAATTGCTTCTACTGGGTCGAGACGAGCTGCCTTTACTGCCGGGTAAATCCCAAACACCAATCCCACCGTGATCGACACAACAAACGCGAGAAGGATCGAACTTGCGGTGACGATGGTGGACCAACCTGCCAACCACGCGATGAGACGCGACATGATGAATCCGAAGACGATTCCGAAACTGCCACCCACGAATGAGATCAAAACGGCCTCGACAACAAACTGGCGGATGATGTCGGCCTGCCGCGCACCCACGGCGCGGCGCACGCCAATCTCTCGGGTGCGTTCCAAAATGCTGGCCAGCATGATGTTCATAATGCCGATCCCTCCGACCAACAGGGAAATGGAGGCGATGGCCACCATCACAGCGTTGAATAGCCTCTCTGTCCGCTGCTGCTCGGCCAACAATTCCGCCGGGACAATCACGCTGAAATCTCCGGCCGAGTGATGCGAGGAATCCAGAATCGCCCGCACTACCCGCGCGACCGCGCCCAAATCCGCACTCTCGCGGACATTCAGGTACATGCCGTCAATCTCATCCCGAACATCGCTGTAGTTGTCCTCCAGGCGCAGGATGGACGAGTTCAATGGAACGTACATGATGTTGTTCGAATCCTGCGTGGGCACCCCGGCAACTTCCGTCTGCGAACTGAGTTGCGGCGCCGCTACTCCTATTACCCGAAACCAGACTTCATTCGCCTTCACATGTTGCCCGATCGGATCAGCCGAACCGAAGATACTGGAACGCGCCGCGGCACCCAAGACGCAGACGGGGGCGGCATGAATGTCCTCATCATCGCTGAAGAAGCGGCCCTCAAGCATATGCAGTCCCGCAATTGTCATATAGACCGGATCCACTCCGAATACGGCGGGAGGATCCTGCTGTGATTTGGGCAGCGTGGTTGTGGGCGTCATGCGCTTGCGCGGAGTGCCGGCCACAATGTCGCTGAGATCGTCGCGAATCACGCGGTAATCCTGAAGTGTCAATCCGGGCGAAAGTTTGCGAATCTTTTGGTGCGCCTGCCACTCCGTCGTTTCTTTGGCCTCAACGATGAGATTGTGGACGCCCATCTGCTCGATCAGCGCCATGACTCTCTGCCGCGCCCCGGCTCCAATGGAAAGCATCGACACGACGGCAGCAACGCCAAAGATCATGCCCAACATGGTGAGCATGGACCGGAGCCTGTGGAGCAGCAGATTCTGCAATCCGAGTCGCAGGTCGGGCAGCCAGCGCTGGTAGAGCTCAATAACTGGCGGGGTCGAGGCTGTGCTCGCGCTTGCCATTACTGAGCCCCTCCTGCAGCGGAGGCCGCGCCGGCATTTCCAGCTTTGCGCGACGAGGTGGGATCCACCAGTGCAATCTCAGTGCCTGCGCTGAGCCCTTCCACTGCCGCCCGGCTCTCGTTCTCAGCCTGGATGCTTACTTCGTGAGGATTGAAATTGCTCTCTCCACGGCGTACATACACCACCCGCTTGTTGTCTTTCAGGAACAGGGCCTGGCGGGGCACGTAGAGCACATTCTTGCGCGGGTCGCTATTGATGTATACCCCTGCGGTGAGGCCTGGCCGCATGCGAGCGTCGGTGCTCGTCAACCGGATCAACACTTCGAACTTATTGGCCGAGCCCGCATCCCAGAACGGCTTCGAATTGCTGGATCCGACGGTCTTCACCAGCCCGTGAAATGTATTTCCTGGCAGCGCATCCAGCTGAAAATCTACAGTCTGGCCTTCCTTGATGTTGTTGCGTTCCATTTCGCCGCTTTGAGCACTCAATTCCATTTCCTTGGGATCGATGACTTGACCGACGTTTCTACCCGGCTGCACTTGGTCTCCGGCACGGTATTCGAGTAAAGCCATTCCCGTGAAATAGAATTCACCTTCGTTCTTCTCCAGGGACACCAGCCCGTCCATGGGAGACGTGACCCGCATTTTGCGGATGTTCTCCCCGGCCTGATCCATGGCCAGCTTTGCTTTGTTCCGCTTCTCTTGCGCCAGTTCGATGGTGGCCTGGTTGGAGGCGCTTCGCGACTTTACGTCCTGCTCCACTTCCGCCAGAACACGTTGCGCTCCTTCCAATGCAAGCTGATTTTTGCGGCCGTCGATGGCGCTGACCAATTCATTCTTCTGAACCTCGAGTTGTGCACGCCTTACATCGAAGCGGGCCTTGAGCAAGGCCACCTTATCTTGCGACGCCACAACAGCGGCATCGGCTTTGGCCTTGATGATTTCCTGATCCGCCTGCAAGAGTTCCGAACGGCTCTGCTCGAGTTTGTAGCGCTGTTCCGAGGGATCGAACTCCATGACCAGGTCGCCCTTCTTCACGACAGCGCCGGTGTGGGCTAGATACGTGAGTTGCAGTGCCCCGCCACCAATGGGAGGAGCGGCCAGCATTTGCGAATGGCTGGCGCGCAGTTCTCCTTTCACAAAAACCTTCATTTCGAGATCGCCGCGCTGAACGACCGTGGTGGGCACATCTGTACTTCGCGCGCCCGGACCTGTCCGTCGCACTGCGGCCAGCACGCCAATGGCGGCGCATACCACCAATGCAACCACAGCCCAGGTGATTGTGCGTCGGCTTCTCATATTTGAACGAAACTATTCCTTCACCGTCGGATCTCGCAACGCAACTTGCTCGCCGGCCGCTACACCCTTGGTGACCAGGACTTGGTCGGCAGTGCGCCGTCCTATCTCAACGGCACGCTCCTGGAACTGTCCCCCGCGCCACACATACGCGATGTTCTGGCCAGACTTCTGGAATAAAGCCTGTGCTGGGATGGTGAGGGCGTCGGCCACCTTGTCCACGACTACCGTTAAATCGCCAGTAAGTCCAGGCTTCAAACGCGCATCGCTCTGGTCAAGAACAACATTGAGCAAGAAGTTGCGGGTGATGGGCCAGCCGCTGGAGAAATCCAGGCTGGCGATGGAACTAATCTGTTCGATGTGCCCGCTGAACTGGCGGTCGGGAATCGCGTTCAGGCGTACCGTGACTGGCTGTTGAGTGGCTAACCGGCCACGCTCGGTTTCATCCACACGCGCGGTCACTCGCAGGGTAGTGGCATCCGGCAACTCGGCAATCGCTGCTCCCGGCCAAGCCTGATCTCCCGAACGATACGTGCTCATGCCTGACCCCGTCCAGTGCTGCAGCAGGGTGATAGTGCCAGCGGAAGGAGACCGTTGAATCATCTGAGCTAGAGCGCCTTCAGACTTCTCCACGTCATACTTTGCCTTCAGGCAGGAGTGTTGTTTGTCTTCAATGGTCGCAGCGTGGAGCTTCTGGTCAGAGTTCTGCTTCTGCTCGGCTTCGTGCAGTTTCTGTTCGGAATCGGCCAGCTTGAGCTTGGCCTCCGCACCCTCGATTTTCGAGACGATCTCCTGCTTGCTGGCCTCAAGCCTCGCACCTTCCACTTCGTAGCGCGCCTTGAGCACAGCGGTTTTGTCTTCCTCTTCCGCCAGGCGGGCCTGCGCCTTGGCCTGCCCAACCTCGGCCTCAGAGGACTTTAACGCGGACCTGAATTGTGCCAACTGCTGCTGGAGTTTTGTGCCATCGAACTGAACGACGAGATCGCCGGACTTGACCGCAGTCCCTTCGGGTGCAAGTTTAATGATCTGCAGGTCGCCGGCCTCGGATGGCGCGCTGATGGTCAGGGATTTCATGGCCTTCATTTCGCCGCGAAATTGCAGCGAATCGAGAAATTCGCCCCGCCTCACTTCAATTGTGGGCAGGTTTGGACCTCGCCTCGCAAATCGAGCTGCGCCCAGAAGCACTCCGCTACCAGCGAGCAAGATGGCTGTGATCGCCAGCGCCTTTCCTCGCAGCGAGAATCGACGGAAGCGCTCGATGATCACGATCCGCTCCCGCTGACGGCGGACGCCGCATTTCGTTGCGAGACATCGACGTCCACCGCGGCCGAGAGATCCGGCATCAGTTTCGGATCGTTCCCCTGCAAGGAAAAGATCACGGTGAAAGTGCGCAACTTGTTGGAGAAGTCGCTGCCCTGAGCAATGGGAGCCATCTGCTCCAGCTTTCCGTTGAAGACCAGCTCGGGGTAAGCGTCCAGCTGCACCTTCACCGTCTCGCCGACGTGCAGGGAAGGGAAGTCCTGTTGGTTGGCGAGCACGCGAACCTGCATCACGGAAGGATTCACGACCTGCATGAAAGTCACACCGGGACGCACCTGGTCTCCTTCCTGCACCTCGCCCATGGTCCCTTGCTTCCAGATCGTGTTGAGAACGACGACGCCATCGAGCGGGGAATGGACCTGCATCAGGTCGGCATTGGCGCGCGCGTGCATCATGGTCTGCTGCGTCCGGTCGCGCTGGATCTCCAGGATGCGAATTGCCGCCTGCGCCGCCTTCCGCTTCAGATCGAAGGCTTCGCGGAGCTGATCGTAAGTGGCTTTGGCCTCGTCAAGGTTTTCCTGATTCTTCTCGGCATCGATACGCGATACGATCTCCGCTTTCTGGATCTCCAACTCGGCCTTGCCCAGGTTGTGCTCGGCCTGCTTCAGTTCCGTTTCGTCCTTCGCTTTTGCCGCAATTTCTTTCGCCTGCTCCTCTGTGACCTGATCGACCAGCTTTTGATAATCCGCCTGCTTGTCGACATAATCCTTCATCTGGGATTGCCGGTCGAACTCCACCAGCACGTCGCCTTGTTTCACTCTGGTTCCGGCCGCGGTTAGATGAACAATCGTGAGAGTTCCTACCTGCTGCCCGGATATAAGCGGAGCCAAAATTGCTCGCGACTCCACGGCCTCGGTTGTGCCCTTCAGGCGCAGAATCCGTTCTGATGGTGGTGCAACCTTGTACGAGGATTGAGTGGGCGGCGACGTTCTATTGCGAAGCACCACAGCTACGGGCGCGACAGCCGCTACGATAGTGAGCGCGAGGATCCAGACAAAGCGCCGCCGGTTTGCGCCTGTTGCGCCGTGCTGCTGCGTGGAATGTAAACTCGGATGTGCGCCCAACGCACCTGAAGGAGATTTGGTTTCGGGAGTCACTTCCACAGGACTTGATTGCATTGCCGATACTCCCGCCGTAGGAATGTACTAGCCCACCAAACGTTGCCTGGCCTGAGCTTACGAGTTCTGTTCCTTCATGAGATCGCACATACACTTGTGCCTTGCGTCTTCAATTACTGTTCCAGGAAATTCGAACGAGCGACTTCCGCTAGTCGTTCACGATCCGCCGAGGGGAATCCAGTGAAAAAAGTGTGCCTGGCCCGTCAGGCTTGAACAGGCAATAGAGCAGCGCAGCACGCGGTGGGCGCGCTCGCGCGGCTGCGGTTACGACCGTCCAGATCGGTCGGCGCTATTGCACTTCGTTCAGCTTCTGGTAAATCAAGAGCGCCAGAAAAGCCAGAAGAAACACCCCAGAGCCGATGCTGAACACGCGCATGGGCAGAGTGAGCCGGCTGACTTTGGTCAGCAGTTCGGTTTGCTCTTCCTGCATGTGCGAATTCGCGTCGTCGAGAAAAAGTTGATCGTCCTCGCGCATGGTGAGAGTGCTCTTGTAAATGAGCAGCACGATTAGACCGACGGCGAAAAGTCCGAAGATGCCGCCGACGATTTCAATTGGTGTCATAAGCCACCTCAGCAGAGCCAACCCCAAGCAGTGGTTTCCCTGGCTGGGCCAGTCGCGCAGAAAGTCCACACAGTCCCGGGGGGAAGGCCCTAACGGCACAGATTATAGCCCTGTTGGGAAGGCTTCGCAGGGAATAATCCGCTAGTTCCGGAATGCAGAATGGGACATTCTTCCGTGCGACGGAGGCCATGCGTTTTGCATCCAATCCGGTATAGGGCTTCCCTGATGTGTGGGTCGTCATATACATTTGATATAATCGAACAGCTTTAAAGCCAAGGAGATACGATGGCAACCACAACCGTCCCGGAAATCAAGAAAACCGCACCCGTTAGCCTTACCCCTAATGCTGTCGCCAAGGTGAAGGAAATTATGGGCCAGCAGAATCCCGTTCCCGCAGGCCTGCGCATTGGCGTCGTGGGCGGCGGATGCTCCGGCTTCTCCTACTCGATGCAGTTCGAGAACGGCGCCGGCATGATGGACAAGACCTTTGATATGGACGGTCTCAAGGTGTACGTCGACGCGACCTCGGTCATGTACCTCAATGGCTGCGTTGTGGACTACGTCGAAACCCTCGAGGGCGCCGGGTTCAAATTCGAGAATCCCAACGTGAAGAGCACCTGCGGCTGCGGTTCCTCGTTCAGCGTGTAAGAAGATTCGCTGGATGCCGCCTCGCATGCGGAGGCTTTGCCCAAGAAATCAAAACGGCCTCATCCTACGATGAGGCCGTTTCTATTTTGCGAATTAGGAAGGTCACTCTGCGGAACTACTGTTGCACGGGCGTGTCGGTCGGCTGATTTGGGTTGCCAAACCCGTTGTTCGCCGGAGGATTTGTATTCTGCATCCCGTTCGGCGACCCGAATCCAGAGTTGCCGCCCGCGTTAGGGCCATTAATCTGATTGTTCAAATTCGGCGTCCCCATGACTCCGAATCCTACCTGCTGTTGATAGGGAGTCGTGATCAGCAATCCGCGATCCATGGTGGGATCGTAGACAAATTGCCATTCGTTGTATTTTTTCTTTTTATCGAAGATACGGATTGTTGGATCCTTACTGAAACTGGCGACTCCTACAATGGGCGCACCGCCGAAGGTCACATTGCCAAGGCCACCAGAGCCGCTGCTGTTTTCCGCCGTGCTTGGGGAGTTGGAGTCGCTGCCGTCGGATCCGGTCTGGCTGGCGTCTCCGCTTGCAGGCTGGTTCTGCGTTTGGCCGAAGCCGGAATTCGAAGTCCCGCCGAACGCGTTGTTCCCGTTGTTCCCGCCCGAAGCGGGACCCTGCGAAAATCCCGGTGCCCCGGTCAATGGCCCGGTGCTGCCGATCGGACTTGCGCCCGCAATCATTCCCATCCCGTTCAGTGACAATTTGGCCTCGCCGAAATGCAGCAGGCGAAAGTCTTTGTTGGTCAGGGGATCTTTGTAGCGCTTGCGCAGAAAGCGAAGCTGGTTCGTGTTCTCCAGATCCTCAATCTTCGCCGGATAGCGCCCGAATTTCTTGTAATATGCCCGAATCGCCCGCGAATACTGCACGCCTCGGTGGATCATCTCTTCTTCGCGATCGCGCTTGATCTCGAAGGTGATCTCCGGCAAGATCGCGGCCGCAAAGATTGTCATCAGGGCAATGATGAGCAGCAGGGTCAGCATAATGTAACCCCGTTCAGCGTGCCGGCGCCCGATTTTAGAAGTGAGTTTCATGAAATAGATTTCGTAATTTTGAATTTGGCAATTTTGTAAGCTGCCGTGTTGTTGGGATGGGGACCTTTTCAATTAGCCAATTACAAAATTACTAAATTACAAAATCTCTTCATCCCTGCGTGAGCGGGATGGTCTGCGGTGGCCCGCTACCTACCACATCCTGAATCTCCACGGTTGTGTTGGTGATGCGGATGACCTTATAACGGCGGTCTACAATTTCACCTTCACCAGCCACGAATACATCATCCCCATTCTTCAGGAATATCTTTTTCGGTTCACCCGGCGAACTGGCAAAACCGTAAAACTTGAGAGGAATGGGTTGCGGCGGCGGCGGAGCCGGAGGGTGCCACTGCTGAGGACCCATCTGATCGGGACTGACAGCGGCCACGGGCTTCGGAATCTGCACGTCCTCCGCCTGGGAAACAAAAATATTTCGCCCATTTCCCTGGTATTCGGTCTTCTCGCTGGAGGCCAGCAGATCCAGTTTCAGCGTAGGATCGAGACTCTCGACGTTCGAGGCCTTCTTCGAGCCCTTGGCAGCAGCAACCCGCACACCGGGCTTCGGCGCTTTTACCGCCGGGATTACCGGGGAGGCAGCTTGCGCACTGGAGTCCGGAGTTGACGGAGTCGTGAGCAACGGGATGAACTCGTACGCGAAAAACAGCACGGCCACCACGCCGAGCACGGCCGCCCACGTCGCCTTCTTTTTGTTCTCGAGTCCGAGCTGCACTACGATCCCACCTTCAAATACGTTTCCATTTTCAATGTGAGCTTGACGGGTCCCTGCGGATCATTTCCCAGCGTCACGCTGTTAATGATAAAGAACATTTCATCACGCTCGACAGCATTAATGAACTTCGCCAGCGAAGTGTAAGTCCCGGCTAAGTCGGCATCGAGTTCTAACGGTTCCAGCCCTGCCAGGGTTGGGGCCGTCTCTTCTGATTTGTAATGCTCTTGCTGAATTCTGACGCCGTTGGCCGCAGCCAATTTCCCAAGCTCAGAGGCAATTTGCGAATTCTGGGCGGGTAAGCGCCGGTTGTAAAAGTCAGTGATCTGCTGATTCGCCAGTACAACTTTATTGGGCAGATCTTTTAACGGCGCCACTTGCCGGGTCTTCAGCATCAGCTCCGCCTGCAAGTGATTGAGTTCCATTCGCCGAGTTTCCGCGGAACCTATCAGAGGCGAGAAATAGAGGGCAGCCCCGAGTAGGTCCAGGCCCGCCATCGCTATCACGGCAATGGTCAACTGCTTTCGGGTTTGGCGCAGGTCAGGCATTAGCGCTGTACCCCCTTACCAGCCGCGGTTTTCCCTTTGTGCGCGGGCCTAGCCGGCGTGTTGCCGGGAGCGGTTGGGCGCGAATTATCGGCCGGAAGTTCGGGCACATAGATAGCTGCGATTTCAACCTGCTCCGTATCTCCAGTTTGGGAGTCCGCATGAGCCGCTCGCAAAATCGCGGTCTGCGCGAACCGTTTCGAGTCTTCCATACGCCGCGCCAATTCGATCGCCCGGTCTCTGGAGTCTCCGGCCACTACCATCTTCAGCGCCAGTTGATTGTCCTCATTCAACTCGGGGCTGATGGAGACCACATGCACCCGCGGCGGCATCACTCGTTCCAGGCTCTCCAGGACCTTAGTCCAGGAAAACGCCTTGCGTTCGATCAACTGATTCAGGAACTGAGAATCGTCGCGCGTGGTGCGGTTCTCTGGACGATTCAGAAACTGTTGTGCCTGCGTGCGAAGTTGATCCCGCTGGGCGATCAGCGCGCGCTTCTCGCCGATAGCCTGGCGGTCCCGGCGCGCGTTAATAAACCCGGTGATCACCAGGGTCATGAAAATCAAAGTCAGCAGGCCCAGTGCACCCACAGCCGTACCCCAGCGCGTCCAGAACTGCCGCGCATCCTCGTACGGTTGACTCGCGAGATTGATATCCAATCGCATATGTACTTCAAATCTTCATTCACTCACGCAGCGACTGCCGCTCGGGCGGTCAACGCTGCAAACGAGTTGCTATGCCAACAGCGCTCCTACGACGCCAGCCATCCGCCAGCGCGGCACTGGATCGCCCGCGCTATTTCCCAGTTGCCCAGAAGAAACCAGGTCCGCGACTTCAGCTCCAGTGGCCGCTTTCAGGGCTGGCGCCGCGCCTCCGGACTCTGGCAGTCCGGATACATAAATCTGTTCAATGTTCAGGTGATACGTGTCCTGGAAAAAGACAATCGACGGATACACTTCCTCCGCCAGTTGCTCCCCGCTGATCGTGACGCCGCGCGAATTCTCCAGGGTACGGAATAACTGCAGCTGATCTTCGTTCAGGATCGCCAGGCTGGTCGTATGCGCGTCTACTTTGATGACCAGCGTAGGCTTTTTCCCCTCCGCTGCACCGAGCGCTGCCAAAGTCGAAGGCAGCACGATGCCGGGGTTGAAACCGGCCTCTTTGAATGCCGCCTCGTAGTCGTCGATGACCGTTCCCATGGCGACGGCGGCTACAACTTTGATCTCGTCGCGAACTTTTTGCGCGTGGTAGGAGACCTTTGCCTTATCTACGTCAAACGGCAGAGACTTCTTCAAGCGAAACCGCACGACTCCGAGCGCCTCTTCTTGATCCGAAGGAAGCGTTTCAAAATCCACGAGCATGATGCGGACCGCGGCGTCGGGAACGATTGCGATCACATCCTTAGAGCGCCCGGCAACTCCGCCCAGGGCACTCGCGATGCCGTCTCGCACAGCCGTGCGTTGCCTGAGATTCGTCTCCACCAAGTCGGGAACCACGCTGCCCGGCGCGAGTTCCCGCGCGGCAGAGGCTTCCAGGCCCCCGCCGTGCTCCATTACACGGCCGGCAAGCACGCGGTCCGCCGCGATCTCACAGGCCAGTTTCGGCTTCGCTGTATTGCTTGAACTCATTCTCGAGTGCACCGCTGGAATACATCACTACAAATCAGAAGCTTTCTGCACAATAAATGCAATAGCCGAAAGGGAACTTCAGCGAGCATTTTCACACTTCTAAGTCGCCAGGCTCCTGACACAAAGACGGCCCAGTGAAGCGTGAAACCCCTGCCCTTACCGCATAGCCTCAATAAAGGTGACCTTGTTGATCTCTTTGAGCGTGGTCATGCCCAGGCGAACCTTATCCAACGCCGACTCACGCAGGAAGCGCATACCTTCCTCGCGTGCGGCCCGGCGAATCTCTGAGGTGGGCTTTTTGGCGAGAATCATCTCGCGCACCCGATCGCTCAAGTCCAGCAGTTCGTGAATCGCCGTTCGCCCGCGGAATCCCGTGCCGGCACATTCAATGCATCCCGGACCTTCGTACAATGGCACCTTGCCCCACTGCACCGGATCGAGCCCGCTGGCTTCCAGTACCTCCGGCGGATAATGCACCTCGGTGCGGCAGGAATCGCAAATCAAGCGGACCAACCGCTGAGCCAGGATACAGTTCAGAGCGGACACAAAGTTGTAAGGCTCCACGCCCATATTCAGAAAGCGCCCGATCACGTCCACCACGTTGTTGGCGTGAACGGTGGTGAATACCAGGTGGCCGGTCAGCGCGGACTGAATGGCAATCTGCGCGGTTTCCGTATCGCGGATTTCGCCGACCATGATCTTGTCCGGGTCATGCCGCAAAATCGAACGCAAGCCACGGGCGAAGGTCAGTCCCTTTTTCTCGTTCACCGGAATCTGCGTGATCCCGCGCAACTGGTACTCGACCGGATCCTCGATGGTGATGATCTTGTCTTCGTCCGTCTTGATCTCATTCACAGCCGCGTACAAAGTCGTAGTCTTGCCGCTTCCGGTAGGCCCTGTAACCAGCACCATGCCGTAAGGCTCTTTGATATAGCGCCGGAACTTGCGCAGATCTTCCTCGTCGAAGCCCACCACGTCCAAAGTCAGAGTGCGGAACTTCTCGCTCATCGACTCTTTATCGAGCACGCGGAGCACGGCATCTTCGCCATGAATCGATGGCATGATCGAGACGCGGAAGTCGATCGCGCGCCCGTTGTACTTCACCCGGAAGCGCCCGTCTTGCGGAACGCGGCGCTCGGAGATGTCGAGTTCGCTCATGACCTTGATACGCGAGATCACGGTCGAGTGATGTTCTTTGCCAATCGGGGGCATAGCCTGCGTCAGCACGCCGTCAATGCGGAACTTGATGACCACGGAATCATCGCGAGTCTCAATGTGAATATCGGAAGCGCGCCGCTGCAGCGCGGTAAAAATCGTGGTATCCACGAGGCGGATAATCGGGCTGGTGTCGCCCGTGGCCGTGAGCTTGTCAATACTGAGCGTTTCTTCGGCGCCGGTATTCTCGTCTTCGCGAATGATCTGGAAGCCTTCGCTGGCTTCCTCCAAAACGCGCTGCGACTGCTCGGTCTTCTTCAGGATGTCGGAGATCTGCTTGAGCGTGGAAACCTTGGTGACGATTCGCTGCTTGAGCAGCAGGCTGATCTCGTCAATCATCATCAGCTGGCTGGGATCGGCGATAGCAATCGCCAGCCGCCCGTCCGCAGTCTCTTCCAGCGGTACGAAGTTGTAGCGGAACATCAACTCGACGGGAATCTTCTTGAAGAGCTCGTGATGCAACTCGAAGTTGGTGAGATCGATGAATTCGCAGCGGTAACGTCGAGCTATATCCTGCGCGCGCTCGAGATCGGTGACAGGATTCCCGGTCGGGCTAATGGGCCCGCCATTCCCGCCACCCACAAACAATGATTTCTTATCCGCTGTCGCCATTATTACCTCACTACTGCTTCCGGCCCGCTACCCTTAAGGCGAGACGTTCTTAGCCCGCCCTTAGTGCACTCCCAACGTGAAGATCGGCAAATACAGGGAAATCAACACGCCGCCTACAAAAACTGCCATGACCATCAGGATGATGGGCTCGATCAGCGCCATAGTCGCTCCAAGCGCTGTTTGTACGTCTTCCTCGTAAAATTCCGCGACCGAGTTCAACATCTGAGGCAGCGCTCCCGTGGACTCGCCGACCTCGATCATTTCCACCGCAAGTCCCGGAAAAATCTCCTGCTCTTCCAGGCTGGGAGCCAACCCTTGTCCTTCCCGGACTCGGGTTCCAGCCCGCATGATTCCTTTTAAGATGCGTCGGCTGGTCATCGAGGTACCGGCGGTTTCCATCGCCGGAACCAGCGGCAATCCGCCTTGCAGCAATGTCGCAAGCATGCGCGAGAAGCTTGCTACCTGGTGCTTCAGCCGGATCTCCCCCAGAAGCGGCAGGCTTAGAATCGCCCGGTCGATGCGGTCCGCCCCTCCATCGGTATCCTTCCAGCGCCAGAGCACAAACCCCAGCACAATCAATCCGACAACTACAAAGGGGGCATATTGTTGCGCGTTTACGCCTACGCCCAACATGAACACCGTAATCGCGGGGAGTTTGGCGTCCAGGCTGTTGAACAGGTCGGCAAACTTCGGCACCACGTACGTAAACAGAAAGGTCACCATGATCATAACCACCGTGACCAGCAGCGTAGGATAAATCAGTGAGACAAAGAGCTTTTTGCGGAAGGTCATGGCCAGGCGCTGAAAATTGATGTATCGCGTCAGCACCTCATCCATGTTTCCGCTTTTTTCTCCCGCCATCAATGTGGTGGTGTAGATCTTCGGGACGATCCCTTGGGCTGCGAAGGAGTCCGACAGTAACTCGCCGCCCTTCACGCGGTCGCGGACATTCTCCAGAATTTGCTTGAGCGTGGCATCTTTCTGCCGCTTGATCAGGAGTTCCAGCGAATTCAGAATCGGCAACCCCGCGCGGATCAGGGTCAGAAACTGTTGATTGAATACCAGGAAGGTTGCCTGTTTCAGCTTCCGCCGGCGCCGCATGGACACGCCGCCGGCCAGCATCCCTTGTGGCTTTACCCAGTAGACAAGGTATCCCTGCTGCGAAAACCGGTCTCGTACCTCCGTCTCGGAGTACCCCTGCTCGATCTGCTGGTGTACCCGCCCGCGGTCGTCCGCGACTTTGACAACAAATTCAGCCATTCCTGGTTATCTCTTGAAAATTCTGCGACGTACCGCCCAGTCTAACATTCCTACTTACTATTCTAAGACGACGATCCGGCCCAGCGCCCTCGCATTTAACACGCTAGTAACATCCTTGCGGGCACCCAGGCTCACTGCTCAACCTCGTTTTCCACGATCTCAGTTTCCGCCGGAGGCTTGAACCCGAACCTTGCGTCCTGGATGGCCACGTCCTCCTTCTGATCCGAAAAACGATATTCGGTGGAGGCTCCGTCCACTTCCTGCATGATCAGCCGCGCAATCCGATTGTCGGGCGTAACTTCCAGCGCAATCTCGCTAATCTGATCTTCGAGCCCCTTCGGAACACCCCTCAAAACTACGTCACCCCTTTCGAGCGGCTCTACATCTGGAGCTAGAGATAATCCGCGTAACTCTTTCTCCAATTTGGTCTTGCCTAGCAAGAAAGCCAGTGGGGAGCGCAGATCCTCCAGCTTCTTGGCGGAGGACTTTCGCGCCTGCCGGTCCTCGGGAACGTAAAACCACGCAGTTTTGCCATCGCTGACAAAGAGTTTCTCTTTCGGAGAACGATACTCCCAGCGCATCTTGCCAGGTTTTTTAAGCCAGAGGGTTCCCGACTCGGTTCGCTCCATGCCCGACCCGCGATACAGTTCGGTAAACTCGGCTTCCAAGGTGCGCAAATGGTTGTAATGGGCGTCCACGGCGGTTGCGATCGATTTCACATCGGCGCCTTGGGCCGATGCCGCAGCCATCGATAGAAGCAACGCAACCAGACTGGTTTTAAGGGGTCGCAACTGGGATTTGCCGCCTTATCCTTAGATGCCGCGCGCCGACCTGAGGGGAATCAGAGCTGGAGGTTTCATTCTAACGGCTTTGCAACGCGCGGTTCCGGAAATGTGCAGAGGACAGCTCACCACAGAGGACACTGAGGATACAGGGGAAAGCAAGCGCGGCGCTTTAACGCCACGTCATTCTCGCGCTGGTGCGGTTGCCGCAGAATTCTTCTATGAGCTTCGCTATGTCTCGCGGGGTGCCGACATAAGCCCGATTGATACCGCCAGCTCCTGTGCCTTGGTCCAATCGCTTCTGCCTTCACGCTGGTCCTCGGCGTGCTCGTATCCCTGGATCGCATGATAGATGGCACGGTCAAAGAACTGATTCAGCATCTGCTGCAGTTCCAGCTCGGCGTGCAGTTCCACGATGCTGTCCAGAAAAGCCTCTTTTCGCAAAAAGCGCCAGAGACAATCCCGGGTCAGCATCAGCGCCCACACCATATGATGCGGCCGGATGCCTTCCTCCACGCGCCTGGTTGCCACGGCCTGGAAGCGACTGGCGATATCGCCTTCGCGTTTCTGCAGCAGCCATTCTCCCAGATTTCGGTAAAGATCCGTGGCGGCGAGACGGAGGTCCTCCGGTGGGACCTTCTGAAAGTCGGAAGCATGTTCCGAGTTCAAAACCTGTTCCATCAGCTCTCGTGACAGCTCGCCCGAGTGCTTCTCGATCAAATGCACCAGCTTCATCCCCAACATCCCTTGTTCTCCTTGGCCCTTCAATAAAACAGATGCGCACCGCGCAGCCGCGGATGCATTTTTAGGGTATCACAATGTATCGCTCTACGATATAATATTGCGAGAGCGACGATGAACACTCTGTAAGCGTGTTCCGCTTGGAGCTGCTATGTGTGCGATGCGTAGAATTTGCTTTTACCCCGCAAAAAAGCAGGCAGCCTGCCCCATTTGCAGGCAGCCCGTTTCTCTGGAGCGATGCAAGACGGATGAGAACGGACGGGCCATTCACGAGGATTGCTACGTCAGAAAGATCTGTTCCAGCCTCATGAATGGGACGGTAGACCTGCGATCTGCTAATTCCTAGGCCGCTCTTGGGATTACCGCGGGCGAGCGCACCGCATCCCTGAGGTGGTCGACGGCGAACGCTCTGAGCAATTCGTAGCGGCTGGTGAAGGGGCGGTCGAGGAAGGTGCAGGCAACAAATTTCAGGTAGTCATCGATGGCTCCGCCCAGAGCCGTGGCTGCCAGCGCCACCGCCCCTTCGCCGCGCACGTTTTGTGCGGCGATATCCGCCAGATAGGGCAGAATTGCGGCCAGCGACGTTTCCCCTTCGTTTTCGTGAAAATAATAAGTAATGGGAAACTGAATCAACTCGTTCCGGCTGGTCGTCATCTGGCTTGCGAATCCCAGCAGAATGTCATGAAGATCAGACTCACCAACCTCGCGTAGCCGCCGGATTCCCTGCATCTCGGCAAAATGCATCAGGCTCGCCTCATGCGCCAGCGATTTCCGGTGTTCCAGAACGGGGTAGATGGACAGTATCCACGACACACTGGCGGTCAGAAGGCCGAATCCGAAAATCGACTCAATTCCCATCACCATTTGGATCCAAGGTTCCTTTGAATAAATCCCCGTCGACAAGGTAATGAGACTTCCGATGGAAGCGTCCAGGGAGCCTAGCAGGGTTTGGTATTGCGTGGGTTCGAGGCCGGCAGAAAAGGCGAACGACTGGGACATTCGCGGGAAGTAGATCAGTGCGAAGCCAAAAACCATCGACAGTGTCCAGTACAGCACAACCGCAACGAATGCGATCGGGCCGGCATAATTGAGCGCTCGTGGAATTGTGCGCTTAGTAGTTCGCCAAATGCCACGCGCAATCCACTCGCTCAGGTCTCCCTGCTTGGAGGGATTGAAGAGGGTGTGAAAGATGTCGCGCACGGCCACCAGGATCAGCACAATTCCGAGAATAGTGAGCGCGATCGTCATGCAGCGATGCAGTGCCCTGAGCTAGGATGCCCTCTTGCTGGGAATCGTTGACCAATTCATTTCGAAAGACGCGGGGCTTTCTTCGCCTGCATGGGGCGCAGTGTTTGCTAGAGGAACGCTAGGACGATTACCTCCGTAACGTGTAAGGCCTTACCGTTTCGTCTTAACCTGAGTTGTACAAACCGGCAGGTTTAGGGGGCAGTTATCTCTGGCACCAGTACATCGCAGGGAGCACGTGCGGCTTCGGCGCAAGCCTTTGTGCACAGCCTCAACATCCTCATCAAGTACGCGCGGATGTATGGATTTGATCACAAGCGTACCGAAGGGCAATTTGAAACCACGTGGAACGAGTTGCAAACCGCGCTGCCCGCGGGCGGAGACGCCGGATTTCTGCTGGGTGTAACCGATAACAAATTGCTGCTCGACGGCATCCCTCTCGATTCAGGGCAAGCCGAAAAAAGTTTTGCCACCCTGCTGAGCGCCGCCGGACTCGCCAGCCTGCATTTCTCCAAAGACGTCACCAAAGAAGATTTCGTGCGGCTGGTGCGCGCGTTCACTATCGCCGGCTCCAAAGCGCAAGACGTTGCCAAGCAAATCAAAGATGCATTGGGCGTAGGCCGTCCCGGAAGCACGATCAAGATCAATGAAGTGAAATTTGTCGCGGCTGATCCTTTGACCGGCGATGTCAGCATCGCCGCCCAGATCGCCGCGCAGACACTCGGTCCCGAATTCAAAGCGTGGCTCAATGACCCGCAGAAGCTGTTGCAATTAATCGCGGCCGCGGAAGGCGCGCACAGCGGAGACACGGAATCGGCAAAGGGCGGGACTATGGTTCCGCTGGGAAGCGTGCCGAATATCCCACTGGGAAAGCGCGGGTGCGCCTTCAGGTGGCGGCGGGGGCGGCGCGGGTCCAGGAACCGGCGGATCTTCCGGCGCAGCTGCGGGAGCGGCTTTGGCAGCGGTCAGCTGGGGGGCCTCAGTGGTTCCTTTGCAGGAAGCCGAGGTCATTCAGGCCATCAGGCTCCTGACGCGATTTGGGCAGGCACAACAGGATCCCTCCCTGAAAGAAGAGGACCTGCACAAGGAGTTGACCGAGGTCGACCCCAATACCCGGCTCAACCTGGCGCAGCTGCTAGGCAGCCTGTCAGCGCAGGCCAGTTCCGCGGATCAGGATGATCAGCCCCTGCTGATGAAGGCGGCTGAGCACATGGCGATTCGCTTTGCTCTCGAGCGTTACCAGAAAGGCGAGGTCAAAGTAAACGCCGTGCACCAGATGATGGAGCACATGAGCCGGCAGATGGACTCGCTTCGCCAGATTCTGCGCATCCAGGAAGAGAAGATGAGCAAGGCCGGCATCCTGGTGGAGTCGCATGCCGACATCCTTGATCGCATGTTCTGGGCTGAAGTGCCGGAAGCCGGTAAGAAAAGCGTGCTGATGTCGCACGAGGCGCCCTGCGTGCCGCCACGCAATTTGCGGCAGTTCGTGGAAGTACTGCTGGAGCGGGAAGACAAAACTACGGCAAGCGAGATCCTCAATAATTACTCGAGCTGCCTGGCCGCGAAGGAAGCTGATTCGCGCCGAAAGACTGCTCTTGGAATCAGCCAGGTCGCCGACCTGTACGCCCGAGTTGGCGGCCAACCCTTGGGGCAGGCAGTTCATAAACTGAGCGAACAGCTGATTGTCGAAAAAGATCCTGAACTGCAGAGCCTGCTGAGCGCCGCTTTCGTGCGCCTGAGCCAGGAAGCCAGCGCGGCCAGGAATTATGCGGCCGTCAATGAAGTCTGTGCCGGGATGGAACTGATCACGGTTCGCGCGTCCTGTGCTGATTGCGGAGTTGCGTCCCCGCGTTGGCGTGGAGAATCGCTTGCCCGAATACATCGAGGAAGCGCTCCAGATGGACCCGATTCCGGATGATCTGCTTGCGGTTCTGCGCCGCACCAGTCAGGCTGGCGCGGAGCATCTGGCCGATCGCTTCTTCCGCTGCATGCGCCGCGACGAATGCGAGCGCATGATGGAATTGGTGCGCGACGTGGGATCAGCGATCCTGCAGCAATTGCGCGAAATTCTGCGCACGGGTCAGCCCCGGCAGGCTTCCGCGTGTGTCGGGCTGATGAGCCGGCTTCGACGTGGGGACTCTGCTAGAGTTGCTGCCGGCGCGCATGCCCGAGTGGAATCGCTTTTATCACGACATTGTCGTCCGCCAGATTGCCTACGGCGCCGCCCCCGATCGCGGGCGCAGCTTGCTGGAACTCGCCGAGGTTCTTGATCCCCTGATCCTGCCCGAGGCGGTGGACGAAATCGGCATGAGCGGCGATTTGACCGCGTCTCCCCCGCTCATCGCCATGGCTCGCCCCGGAGAAGCCGCGTCGCGTTCTCCTTACGTGCAGTTGAAGGCGATCGAGTCGCTTGGGCGTTTGCGCGATCCTGAAGCGGTCTCCACCTTGCGTGAGATTCTGGAAAGCAAAAAGACCTTTGGCCATGTGCATCACCGCGAGTTGCGAGTCGCTGCGGCGCAAGCTCTAGCCAAGACCGATCCTCGCTACAGCTCTCAGGTGATGTCGGATAGCGGCCTGGATCCTGGGGAGTTGGCGATTGCGCCACTGGATATGGCTCCCGCATGTCCCTGGGTCCGCCAGCGCCGGTACGAGCGGCTCGTGCTGGCTAAGACTGTAAGCGGCACGATCGGCAGTTCCTGGGGCAAATCGAAGATTCTGATACGCGAGTTGAGCCTTGGCGGCGGAATGGGGACGAAGGAAGACGGACTTCGCATCGGCAGCGAAGCCGATCTGGAAATCCACGTTGGCATGCGCGCCAAAATCGGGCCCATGTTCTGCTGCGCCGCGCCCGGGTGAATGAAGTCGGATTCGAAATCGTCAATACCGATCTGGAAAGCCGCTATCGGCTGCGTCGCTTGCTGGTCGAGGCTCTGAATTGTGCTCCGCAGGGCCGGCCCCATGATTGGGGCGGCGACAGAAAAATCTAAATAATTATGCGACGAAAAAGCCTCTGCCGGAGCAGAGGCTTATTTTATGCCGATTGTTTTCCGTGTGATTCCCTGTGTCCCCTCTGGTGAAACGACTCATCACAGAGACACAGACGGCAAGAGGTTAAAGCTGTTACTTCACCTTCAGGAAGATGATCGCCAGCGTGTAAAGCGCGAGGGACTCGATCAGCACCAGACCCAGAATCAGGGCAAACTGGATTCCAGGCCGCGCAGCGGGGTTGCGGGCAAGCGATTCCGTCGCGGACGCGACCGCTTTACCCTGAGCCAGTCCGCATACCGCGGACGCGATCGCCATGGAAAATCCGGCGGTGATAGCTACCCAATTAGTTTCGCCGCCCGTGCCGCCCTGCGCGAACGCAGGCACCGCAAAGCACAGCGCCGAGACTGTCATGAAGATACGGCTAAGTTGACGCATTGGTGTTGCTCCTTAATGAATTTGCTTCCAGGAGGTGGTTGACGCCATACCGTGCAGGCGCCCTCACGCTGAAGGCCAGTTCTCAGTTCTCAGTACTTAGTTCTCAGCAAACCTGCCGACTGAAGACCAAGCGCTGACAACTCGGAACTAGCATGACTGTTTCTGACCCCGTACAGAGTATTGACCGCTAGTAATTAAGAATTGAGAACTGACAACTGACAACTGATTCTAGTGCTCTTCTGCCACCGCTCCCGAAACGTAAATAATCGACAGCAACATGAACACGTAAGCCTGCAGCACTGCGACGACGATATGCAGCCCGCTGAAGATGATTGGGACCCCAATCGGAATCATGGAAAAGAAAACCAGCGTGATCAGATCGCCTGCGAAAATATTCGCCCAAAGACGAACCGTGAGCGAGAGTAGCCGGGCGAAGTGACTGACCAGTTCGATGGGTAGCATCAGCCCAGCCAACGCAATCCGCGCCACCAAGGGCATTCCTTCCATAGGCGGCCCGAAAAAGTGCAGAAGATACTTGAGCCCGGCGTGCTTGAAACCTTGGGTGTGGTAATAGATGAACGCGCAGATGGCGCATCCCAACGGCACTACCGGAACTCCTGTGGGTGAGTCGAACCCGGGGATGAGCCCGATCAGATTGCAGACCAGGATGAAGATAAAGAGGATCGCGAAAAAGGGCGTGTAGGGCTCGACGTGGTGTCCAATGATTTCCTGGCTCTGTCCCAGCACGAACCCCTCGATGCCTTCAAAGCTATGCTGCAAAGCGCCGGGAGATTCCACCGAAAGTCGCGACCGTACGAGCACGAAGACGATCAGCAGGAAGATAAAGACCAGCAGTTCCATGGAGAAAGCATTGGAGATTGGAGCTGCCGGATATTTCGGTTCGATGTGCAGCACCCGCAGTAAGGCGGTGACGGGCCCGGCAAACAGATGGTTCAGGATTTCGGTAAACCAGAGTTGTTCAGGCATATGGACTGGCGGAACCTCAACTTTGCCGTGTGATTCCTGTGAATACTTCGTATACCGCTTCGCAGGCGATCGCTCCCACGGGCAAAAACAAGCCCGCGAACAGGCCTCTCAAGCTCGCGGGGAAACTGGTTAATATAACATACGCAGCTACCCCCAACAACACGTAGCGCAGCAGGAACCGCGCGATGATTCCCTTGCCAGACTGTGCTTTGCCGCTGTTGCTCGCGCGGTCCGCCAGTCCGGACACACCACTTTTCAGCCACTGAAAATTCAGATAAGCAATCACGCATCCCAGCAGAAATCCCAAAGCAGGGCGCATCCCAAATATGAGCCACGCGCCCAGGGAGAGCGTGCCCCCGAGGACGATCATCGATATGCGAATGCGGTCGAGTGCGCCCGAGTAGAACGGGTCCGAATCAGGTTTGGAAATGTCGTTGCTCACTCGACTTTACTGTGTGTCGCGGGATATGGTCCGAATCAGTTCGACCAACGCCCCGGCCGTGCCCAGCAGCAACCCCACAATGCTGATCCAGGTCGTGTGCAGCCAATGGTCCAGCAGCGCTCCGATTAGGTACCCTGCGACCGTGCCGGCTGGCAACATGAATGCGAGTTGGCTGTAGCGTCCGAACTGAACCCAGGGACTTTCTTTCTCATTCTTGTTCTTGTTAGGGTTGGGAGTCTCAGCCATGAAATTCAGCCGCGAGTGCAAGAAGATTCTACGCCCGATTGTGCAGGCGCGAAGCGCGAGCCGCAAATTGCAGCCGCAAAGCGGCGGAAGAGTGCAGCCCACGGCGCCAGCCGTGGGTGCGAAGTGGAGACGAAGAGCCCAGCCCGGGAGGGGCGAAAGAATCCCAGCCGAGAGCGTCCACCCTGCCTAACGTACGAGCTTGGCCACGTTTGGATTCTGTGCAATCCCCAAAGACCAATTCACCAGCTCGATGAACCGGTTCGGCATGATGCCGATATAAACGGTAGCGATCCCGGTCACCGCCAGAGCCGCGCGCATGGCATAGCTGACGGGCAAGGTCTCTTCGCCCTTTTCCGCGTGCCGCATAAACATCGCATTCGCGATCTTCAGGTAGTAGTAAAGTCCGAATACCGAATACAGCACGCCCAGCGATGCCAGGACGTAATGCTTGGTTTCGATCAGGCTGAGAAAAATGAAGTACTTTCCCCAGAATCCGGCCAGCGGAGGAATCCCAGCCAGCGAGAGCATGAAAACCAGCATCAGCACCGCTTCGACCGGAGCGCGCGAGTAGAGGCCGTTCAAATCGTCCAACTCATCGCCGATCACGTTGCGGTGCCGCAGCGAAGTGATCACCGCGAACGCGCCCAGATTCATGAAGGTGTAGACCAGCAGGTAAATCAGGATGCCTTTAATGCCGTCGCCGTTGAGTTCAGTGGCTGTGCCCGCGATCAAGCCCAGCAGCATGTATCCGACGTGCGCGATGGAAGAGTAGGCGAGCAGCCGCTTGGTGTTGGTCTGCGTCAGCGCCGCAAAGTTCGCGCCGGTCATGGTGGCGATCGAAACGAAGACCAGAAGCGGCACCCAGGTAGCCCGCATCGGCATAGAGTCCGACTACCAGAATGCGCAGCAGCATCGCCCAGCCCGCCGCCTTCACCGCCACTGACATGAATCCGGTGATGCTGGTCGGCGCGCCTTCATAGGCATCGGGCGCCCACTGATGGAAGGGAATGGCCGCGATTTTGAAGAGCAGTCCTGTAATCGTCGTCAGCAGCGCGATGACCGCAACCGGCCGGTATTGCGGATCCACCGCGCGATGCATGCAGTTCCTGGTGAATTACCGCAAGATTGGTGCTTCCGGTCAGGCCGTAAAGCAGCGAAAGCCCATAGGCGAAGATGCCGGACGAGAACGCACCCAGCAGCAAATATTTCAGAGCGGCTTCATTGGAGCGGCGGTCGCTGCGCAGAAATCCGACCAGCACGTAGGTGGAGATCGCCATCAGTTCCAGGCCGATGAAGATCAGGACGAGATCGAAGCCTGGCGGCCATGCACATCATGCCCGCGACCGAAAACAGCATCAGCGCGTAGAACTCGCCGTGGTTTTCGTGCTCGATTTCGAGATAGCGCACCGACATCAGGATGGCGATCGCTGTCGCCGGCCAGAAACAGATAGAAGAAATAGATGGCGAAGCGATCCACCACCATGGTGCGAAGCATTCCCGGCGCTCCGCCCGCATTCCCCAGCCACATCTGAATCTTGTAGACTCCGGCCGCCGAGAACATCACGCCGATGAATGCAGTCACAGCGTTCGCCCACTTCCACTCCTTGGGCAGCATGAAGTCGATCAGCAGGATGCCCAGCGCAAACAGCGTCAGCAGCATGATCGGCAGTGCCAGCAGGTAGTCGGTCCAGACCACTAGTTCTTCCCCTCAATCGGCGTGGGCGCCGCTGCTTCTGCCTGCTTGGTTACGGCAGGCGTTTGCACGGCAGCGTTGACCGTCGCCTCCGGTTGCGGATAGTCGGGACGCGCCAGCGCGATCGTATGATTCACCGGCTGCTCCAGAATCTGGAAGAACGGCTTCGGATACAGGCCGATCCAGAACGCCATGATGACCAGCGGGACGAAAGTCAGCGACTTCGCGCGGCGTCAGGTCGTGCAGCTTTTCGTTCTTCGGATTGGTGACTGTTCCGAAGAACACGCGCTGGTAAAGCCACAGCAGGTACGCAGCCGCCAGAATCACTCCCGGTACCGCCCACGCCGCCCACTGCCAGTTCTCCATGAACGTCCCTGCAGGATGGTGAACTCGCCGACGAATCCATTGAGCAGCGGCAGTCCCATCGACGACAGGAACATGATCATGGTGATGGTGGCGTAGACCGGCATCACGTTCGAGATGCCGCCGTACTCGGAGATCTCGCGCGTGTGCCGCCGCTCGTACAGAATGCCGACGATCAAGAACAGCGCGCCGGTCGAGATGCCGTGATTGATCTGCTGCAGCACCGATCCGCTCAGTCCCAGCCGGATTCAGCGCGAAAATGCCCAGAGTGCAGAAGCCCAGGTGGCTGACCGACGAGTACGCCACCAGCTTCTTCATGTCCTTCTGCATCAGCGAAACCAGCGCGCCGTAGATGATGCCGACGATCGAGAGGACGATCATCCAGCCGCGCACCTATGGGATGCATCGACCACGTCCGGGAAGAACGGCAGCGAGAAGCGGATGAAGCCGTACGTCCCCATCTTCAGCAGAACGCCTGCCAGGATGACCGAGCCCGCGGTCGGCGCTTCCACGTGCGCATCCGGCAGCCAGGTGTGGAACGGGAACATCGGCACCTTGATGGCGAAGGCGAAGAAGAAGCCCAGGAACAGCAAAGTGGCGGCATAGGGACCGTAGTCGGAATAAATCTTCGGCGCCGTCTCGTACAGCTCCTGAAGGCTGAAGGTGTACACGCCAGTGACCGCGTGATGATGGAAGTACAGGAACAGAATCGCCCAGCAGCATCAGCACCGAGCCGACCAGCGTGTACAGGAAGAACTTGATCGCGGCGTAGAGCTTGCGCGGGCCGCCCCAGATGCCGATCAGCAGGTACATGGGCACCAGCATGGCTTCCCAGAACACGAAGAAGAGGAAGAAATCCAGCGCCATGAAGACGCCCAGCATGCCGGTCTGCAGCACCAGAAACCAGATGTAGTATTCCTTCACGCGAGTTCTCGATCGCGGTCCACGAGGAGAGGATCGAAATCCATCCCAGCAGCGTGGTCAGCATGATCAGCAGGAACGAAATGCCGTCGATGCCGAGCACGTAGCCCGCGCCGATGGAGGGAATCCAGTTGTTGGGCGCGCCCTCGATGAACTTGAAGCCCGGCTCGAAGCGCAGCGCCCAGAACCACGGCACCAGCGGCAGCGAGATCAGGAAGCCGGCCAGCGCGAAGATGTTCGCGATCCAGCGGATGGCGTCCTTGTTTTCTTTAGGGACAAACAGGAGCAGGAGCGCGCCCACCAGCGGCGTGAAGAGGATGATCGAGAGAATGTGATTATGCATGAAAGCTTTAGCCTCTAGCTTTGAGCCTGTAGCTGAGTTCTCTTAGCCAAGTCGGTTCCGCTAAAGCTCATAGCTAAGCGCTAACAGCTCAGTGATACAGGTAATAAAACACGAACCCAACCAGCCCCGCAATCATGACCAGCGCATACCACTGCACCAGGCCCCATTCGAACAGGCGCGCGGGATAACTCAACATGCGCGCCAGAATCGCAGGACCGTTAACGCCGATTCCGTCGATGATCCACTTGTCCCACCAACTCGAGATGCTTGCCGCTGACGCGCGTCAACCATCCCGCGGCGTTCACCGCGCCGTCGACGACGTGCGAATCGAACCAGGAACGGCTTCGCCCAGTCCCATCACTCCCAGGCGCACGCCGCCGACTTTGCGGCGGCCGGTGAAGACGTAGTCGTAGCCTTCGTCGACGTAATACTTGTTGAGCAGGACGTGTTGTACACCGGCGGCGCTGCCGCCGCGATCGGCTCGGCGTAACCCTTGTCGGCATTGCGATACGCGCTTCCACGCCATCAGCCAATCCGGCTACCGGCCGCAGCGACGGACAAGAACATCAGGAAATATTCGGTCGGGCTGGTGTGCTCTTCTTCTTTCTCTCCCGCGGCCAGCTGTGCGGCCTTTGCCTTCGCTCTGTGAGCACTTGCGCTTCACCGCGCGAGAACACCGGCTCGAGGAACTTCGCGAACCGGTCCGATCCGCCCAGGCTGTGCGGCCATCCCAGGAATCCGGCGCAAACAGCGACATCACCGCGAGCACGATCAGCGGCACGGTCATCGACTTCGGCGACTCGTGAATGTGATGTTCCACCTCGTGGCTCATGCGCGGCTTGCTGTAGAAGGTCAGGATACATCAGCCGGAACATGTAGAACGCGGTCATCAGCGCCGTGACGTAGCCGATCCCCCACAGGATGCGATATGCGCCGCCTTCGCTGACGTCCAGGTCTGCCAGAGGATTTCGTCTTTCGAGAAGAATCCGGCAAACGGCGGAATGCCCGCGATCGCGAGCGTGGCGATGAACATCGTCCAATAGGTAGTCGGAATTCGCTTGCGCAGGTCGCCCATGTTGCGCATGTCCTGCTCGCCGCTCATGGCGTGGATCACCGAGCCTGCGCCAAGGAACAGCAGCGCCTTGAAGAACGCATGCGTGAAGACGTGGAATACGCCGGCGGCAAACGCTCCCACGCCCAGCGCCAGGAACATGTATCCCAACTGCGAGACGGTGGAGTACGCCAGCACGCGCTTGATGTCGTTCTGCACCAGTCCGATCGACGCCGCGAAGATCGCGGTCAACGCGCCGACGATCGCCACCGTCTTCATCGAAGTCGGCGCCAGCACGAACAGTGCATTCGACCGCGCCACCATGTAAACGCCCGCCGTCACCATGGTCGCGGCGTGGATCAGCGCGCGAGACCGGGGTCGGGCCTTCCATGGCGTCGGGCAGCCAGACATAAAGAGGAAGCTGCGCCGACTTGCCGCAGGCGCCGACGAACAGCAGCAGCGTGGCCGCGGTGATGATCGGATCGCCAATCGCGAAGTGTCCGCTGCGCGCCAGCGGCGTTCACGTCGACATAGCGCAGCGATCCCGAAGTACCAGGCGATGAAGAACATGCCCAGCAGGAATCCGGCGTCGCCAATGCGGTTGACGATGAAAGCCTTGTTGGCCGCGTCGCTGGCCGACTTGCGCTGGAAATAGAAGCCGATCAGCAGGTACGAGCACAGCCCCACGCCCTCCCATCCCACAAACATCAGCACGTAGTTGTTCGCCAGGATCAGCGTGAGCATGGAGAACATGAAGAGGTTCAGGTATCCGAAGAAGCGGTAGTACCCGCCTTCATGCGCCATGTACCCGGTGGAATAAATATGGATGAGCATCCCGACGCCGGTCACAAACAGGAGCCAGATGCTGGAAAGCGGATCGAGCAGGAATCCGGCGTCGGCCTGGAAATTCGCCGTGTGCCCCGCTGTGGGTAACGAAATTCAGGTGGCCGGTATCGGTGCCGAGCCAGGTGTAAAGGATCTTTTCGAAAGGCTGATGATTGTGAGCGTCGGCCCAACCGGTGTACTGCACTACGGCGCCGCACGCGAACAGGAATGCGAGCACGACCACGCCGACGCAGACGGCATTGACCGCGGACTTCTGCATGCTTGCCGCCCAAAGAAGAACATGACCGCCGCGCCGAACGCGGGCAGCAGCGGAATCAGCCAGATGTGGTCGAGAAAAAGCATGTAAGCTCTTAGCCGTTAGCTGTTGGCCCTTAGCTAAAAGCTAGTGGCTAATAGCTAAAAGCTGCCTTTCTACCACTTCAATAAATTCACTTCATCCACATTGACCGTCTCCTTATTGCGGAAGAAGGCGATCAGGATGCCAAGCCCGACCGCGGCCTCAGCCGCCGCATCGGTGATGATAAAAATGGCAAACACCTGCCCATGCAGGGCGCCTGTCCCATGAATCCCTTGCCAGTAGCGGGAAAACGCGACCAGATTCAGATTCACGGCATTCAGAATCAGTTCGATCGACATCAGCACAATAACCACGTTCCGCCGCGTGAGCACACCAATGACTCCGAGCAGGAACAAAGCAGCGCCCAGGACTAAGTAGTGCAGAGTCGAGATGTCCAGCATTGAGTGCATGACTTTAGCGATGAGCTATGAGCAAGCAGCGAACCTGATCGGGCTACTCAGCGCTCATTCCTCACTGCTCATTGCTCCTTCAAATCCTTTTCTTTGCCATCACCACCGCCCCGATAATCGCCACCAGCAGCAGCAGGGAAGCGATCTCGAAGGCAAACATGTAAGTGCCGGTTGCGCGATCGAAAAGCAATCCCGCGATGCGTTGCGTGTTGTCGCCTTCTGCAAACGTCAGCTTGCCTTCGGGAAACAGAGTGCGTCCACTAGTCGTGGTCGTATAGACCGCAATAAACAGGCCGCCCAGCGCCGCCGCGGCGGCGATTCCCACCAGCCACTGCTTGTTGAACTGCCGCTCTTTTTCCGTACGCTCAATTGAGATCAGCATGATCACGAACAGGAACAGCACCATGATGCCGCCCGCGTAAAGAATGATCTGGACGCCAGCCACGAAGGGAGCGTAGAGCATCAGATACAGCGCCGCTTGTGCCAATAACGTCGTGATCAGCGCCATCGCGGAGTGCACCGCATTCTTGCGCGTAATCACCAGAATGCCGCCGATAATCATCACGGCGGCGAGCAAGTAAAAGAAGAATGGAGTCGCAACCGGAGGATTCGGTGGGAGGGTGACTGGATTCATGGACGCCAAACCCCCCGCACATCGGCCAGCAACTCGGTTCGCATCGCCACGATCGCGGTCAAAATCAGCAGAGCTAGGCCCGTCGGCAGAAGCACCTTCCATCCCACTTTCATCAGCTGATCAAAGCGATATCGCGGGAACGTGCCACGATACCAGATGTAGAGGTACATGAAGCCCGCGACTTTAGCGGAGAACCAGAAGATGTCCTGCACGCGCACGCGCACGCCGGGAATAAATAAGATCAACCCGATCAGCCCGAGCAAGGCGCCGAAGCCCGCGAGACCGATCGTCTGCACCCGGAACAGCGGATGCTTGGGCATGCGGACGGTGCTGTAAAACGTCATGGCAGCGAGGAATAAGAACGCCAAGCCGGGAATCAGAGAAAAGACCAGGTCCCACGTCGGTCCCTGCAGCGCGTTGGGGAATGGCCGCAACCATCCGCCCAGCCATAGCGTGACCGCAATGGAGGAGACCGCAATCATCGCGGAGTATTCAGCGAGGAAGAACAAAGACCAGCGAAAGCCGCTGTACTCGGTGTGAAAACCCGCAGTTAATTCGGATTCAGCTTCCGGCAAGTCGAATGGTGCGCGATTCGTTTCCGCCACCATGGCGACAGCGAATATAAAGAACCCAATCAGCCCCAGCGGAAAGAACTTGAACACGAACCATTGCTGTTGCGCTTGCTGCGCCTGCACAATCCCGATCATGCTCAGTGTTCCCGTACTCGCCTCGTTGAGGCTGGTCATCAGGATGACCGAGACCACCGCCAGTCCCATGGCAACTTCGTAGGAAACCATCTGCGCGCTCGAGCGCAGCGCCCCGATCAGGGGATAGTGCGAGTTCGATGCCCATCCCGCCGTTACGATCCCCAGCACGCTCAAAGATGAAACTCCCAGCATGAACAGAATTCCAATATTCATGTCGGTGATGGCGTGCGTGGGCCCAAACGGCACCACCACGAACACGGTGAACGCGGCAAGCACCACGATGAATGGCGCCACCCAGAAGACGATCTTGTCGGCTTCCGCCGGAATGATGTCTTCTTTAAGAAGCAGCTTCAGGGCGTCCGCGATCGGTTGCAGGAGTCCGTGCGGCCCGACGCGCATCGGCCCCAGCCGCACCTGCATGTGCGCCAGGATCTTGCGCTCCAGCCAGTTCATTGCAATGACCGCGACCGACAGCCCGACAAAAACCAGCAGGATGTAGACGGTAGCCCAGAAGAAATTCCCCGCCGCGCCGGGAGTCTGGTTACTTTCCAGATAAGACTGGATGTACTGAACCACACCGTGCATCAGCGGTCCACCTCACCCAGAACAATGTCGAGGGTTCCGATCACCGCGATGACGTCGGCCACCAGCTGGCCACGGCACATCAACTCCAGCGCCTGTAGATTGACAAAGCTCGGCGGCCGCACTCGCAGGCGGTACGGTTGCGTCGACCCATCGCTCACAATGAAATATCCCAGCTCGCCTTTGGGCGCCTCGATCGAGTGATAAACCTCGCCCACCGGAGGCTTCATCACCTTCGGCACCTTGGCCATGATCGGCCCTTCGGGAATGCCCTCGACAGCCTGCTCGATGATCCGCAGCGACTGCCGCATCTCCGCCATGCGCACAACGTACCGGTCATAGGTGTCGCCGTTTTGCCCGGTAGGAATCTCGAAATCGAAATTCTTGTAATTCGCGTACGGCTGCGCCTTGCGAATGTCCCACTGCACTCCGCTGGCGCGCAACACCGGCCCGGTCACGCCCAGCGCGATGCAATCCTTCCCGGAAATCACGCCTACACCCTTGGTGCGTTCCAGCCAGATGCGGTTGGTCGTGAGCAGCTCTTCATACTCATCAATCTTGGGCTTCACGAATGACACAAAATTCTTAACATCTTTCTCGAATCCTTCGTAAGCCTCGTACTGCAAGCCACCGATGCGGAAGGCGTGGGTGGTAAGCCGCGCCCCGCAATACTTTTCAAAGATCTTCAGAATCTCCTCCCGGTCGCGGAAGGTATAGAAAAGGGGAGTGATCGCGCCGATATCGAGCGCATGCGTGCCCAGCCAGAGCTGGTGGCTGGCCATGCGATTCAGTTCGGTGAGGATGACGCGAATGTACTGCGCCCGCGGCGGCGCTTCCACGCTCAACAGCTTTTCGACCGCCTCGCAATATCCCAGCGCATTCGAGACCGCCGCCACATAATCCATGCGGTCCACGTACGGATTGAACATCGTGTAGGTGCGGTTTTCGGCAATTTTCTCGACTCCTCGATGCAGGTACCCAATCACGCATTCGAGGCCCATCACCTTCTCGCCATCCAGCCGCAAAATGACTCGCAGCACGCCATGCGTCGCGGGATGCTGCGGCCCCATATTGATGACCAGCTCGTTGGCGTCGAGAAATGTCTGGTCAGGCGTCTCCAGATCGAGCGGCGAGAGTGAGCGAGGGTCCGTCATCTATTGTCCGCTCTCGATTCCCAGGTTGATCTGCACCCACTCATTGTCCTGCTGCAGAATCCCGTAATCTTTACGCAGCGGAAATCCCTTCCACCCATCGGGCAGCAAGATCCGCTTCAGATCGGGATGCCCATCGAACTTGATCCCGAACATGTCGTAGACTTCGCGCTCCAGCCAGTTCGCGGTCGCCCACAGCGGTACGGAACTCGCGATCGACTCGCCCTCCGCAATCTGCGTCTTCACTCGAACCCGGGCGTTTTGAGCGAACGAGTACAGCACCCAGACCACATCGAACTGCTTCTCCCGCTTGGGATAGTGCACCGCCGTGATGTCCACGCAGTAGTCGAACTGCTCCTCATCGCGCAGAACCTGCAGGATCTCAGGAATCAGCGAGCGATCCACCACCATGTAGTTCTGCCCGAGATGCGTCAGCGGCTCGATTCCGGAGCCGTAGGAGCGCTTCAGTTTCGCGATCATGGGCGAATCCCACGGAGTCGGAACCGGCCCCGCAGGTTTCGGCGGGGCAGGGTGTCCGGCAGCTGCCGGTGCGGCGGGCTTAGCGCCCGCGGGTGCAGCAGGCGGTTTCGCAGCCGGTGGCGCTCCGGGCGTGGTGGCTGGCGGCGCTGCTGCGGCAGTTTTTGCCGGAGGAGGTTCGGGAGCTTTCGATGGGCTGGATGTCTCTGAGGGTGGAGAAGGCTTGCTGGGAGTGGTTTTGGTTTCCGGCTGAACCGATCCGGGGGGTGAAGGTTTCACTCCGCCCGGCACTGCGGGCTGATCCGCCGTCGGCTTTTTATCCCCTTCCGGCGGCGGTGTTGAGGGAGATTTCGTTTCGTCCGGCATAATGCGAACGCACTGGCTCGGCGCAAGTTCCTACGTGAAGAACGTTAACTTTTATCAGCTTGAGAGAACGGTGTCAACGAGCGAACGCACGTTTGACAAGTCATTCACAGCGGCATCATTGCTTCGGCGAAGAAAGCAATTCAGCAACTCGAGAATTCCACGTGATTCGGGGCTCTATCGTGCCTGCGACTGGTAAGTCTCAATCAGGTCGCGAATGCGTTGCGCATCCGCCTTGCGATGTCCGTGGCTGGTGATGGGATCAGTTCCGCCGGTGGACTCAATGACGATCTCCGCCCAGAAAACGCCAGTGGAGATATGCACCGAAGCGACCTTGGAGATGGGAATGCTTTCTTCGTTGGAGCCGAACAGCCGTGATTTGGTGCGGATCACCCGTTGGGGGCTGACGACGATCCTGGTCGGAAAGAAGAAGTTGCCGCGCGTCCAGCGCGAGGCCGCAAACGTCTCCGCCGGAGACGAATCCATGGCATTGAGATCAGCGGAGGCCATAACGCCCAATCATAAAATTACGAGGTGGAACATTACTCAATGCCCAAATTACAAAATTACAAAATTACTCAATTACAAAATTCCTACACCCACTCCAGCGCACCTTTGCCCCAGACCCAAATGTAGCCCACGATCAGAATGGCAAGAAAGACCAGCATTTCCAGCAGCCCAAACAATCCGAAGGCTTTGAACTTCACCGCCCACGGAAACAGAAAGATGGTTTCCACATCGAAGACCACAAACAAAATGGCAATGATGTAATAGCGCACGGTATATCTTCCGCGCGCGCTGTCGATCGGGTCGATGCCGCACTCGTAAGGCATCAACTTCGTCTTGCTAGGGTTGTCGGGACGCACCAGCTTGGCGGCCAGCAGCGTGATTGGCAGCAGCGCGCCGACAATCGCTATAAAGATAAAGATCGGAACGTAATTTTGTGGCATAAGCGTGGCTCGTGAAACTGCGGCAGCACGCCATAGTATCGCCGTTGCCCGGCGACTTCAAGCAAAGACCACGTAGCGACAGCCTCTCAGGCTGTCCAGCCAAGAGACGCCAGGCGGCAGGTCACAAATCGGCGCGTATAGCGGCAGGCATCATGCAAACCCATTCCGGCTCAGCGGCAACTCGCGCACTCTCTTCCCGGTAGCCGCATAAATCGCATTGCACAGCGCCGGCGCAAACGGCGGCACTCCCGGTTCCCCTACGCCGGCAGGCGGTGCATCGCTCTCCACGATCTGCACGTCTACATGCACGGGAGCATCATTCATCCGCGCCACCGGATAATCGAAGAAATTCGACTGATCGATGGCGCCATTGGTCGCGGTGATCTGGCCAGTCCGCGCCAGGCTGGTCCCAAACACCGCGGCACCCTGAAACTGCGACTGCACCATGTCCGGATTCGCCACGATCCCGGCATCCAGAGCCGTGTACACATTCGGAATGCGGCACAGCACCCTGCGGATCCACTTCGACCTCCACAACCGTAGCGACATAAGTCAGAAACTCCGGTGCACGGCAATGCCCATGCCCCAGCCGTTGCCGGCCTTCTTCTTGCCCCAGTTCGCTTTGCTGGCGGCCAGTTCCGCCACATGACGCAGGCGCGCAATATCGTATGGATACTTCTTCGCCAGTTCCTGATTGCCGCCCTTGGGCCCCTCCACTACGCGTCCTGATCCAATCAACTCCATCAGGTAATCGTAGGCATCGCGATTGGCTGCAACCGCCAATTCATTGGCGAATGACTGCACCGCGAAGGCGTGATAAATATTCGCCACCGAGCGCAGCCATCCGATGCGCACGTGCGCGGCTGCCGGACCATTCTCCGCGCGGAAGTTAGCCACATCGAAGGGAATCACGTCCCAGCCGAGCGACATTTCTCCTGCGCTGCCATACGTGGCGTCCTTGTCGAAGGTGGATGAAATCGGCGGAAAGACGGAACGCTGCAGCCACGCCGTGGGCTTGCCACTTTGATCGACCGCCGCCTTCAGATACATCGCCGCGACCGAGTGATAGTAGTCGAACTTGATGTCGTCCTCGCGGCTCCAGACGACCTTCACCGGCTTTCCAGTTTTCTTGGACAGCACCGCCGCTTCCACCGCGAAGTCCGGCTTTGATTTCCGGCCGAACCCGCCGCCCAGAAACGTTACGTGGCACACCACATCTTCTTTCTTCAATCCCAGCGCCTTGGCGACTTCTTCCCGAACGCCCACCGGATTTTGCGTCGGGGCCCAGACGGTCACCTTATCCCCGTGAACATCCGCCACTGCGGCCGGGGGCTCCATCGAGGCATGCGCCAGGTGCGGCGCAAAATACTCCGCCTCGATGACCTTGCCGCCAGTGGAGAATCCCGCGTCGGCATCCCCCCAGGAATGAACGGGCTTACCCGGCTGCCGCGCAGTTTCCTGCAACTGCTTCTTGTAATCGGCGGAGGTGTACGTAGCATTCGGGCCATTGTCCCAATCGATCTTCAACTGCTTTCGCCCTTTGAATGCCGACCAGGTGTTGTCGGCGATCACCGCCACTCCTCCAAGCGGTTGAAATGCATGTGGCGGCTTGAACGGATCAATGGGGATGGTTTGCTTCACTCCCACAGTCTTCAGAGTCGCCGCATCGTCAATTGATTTCACCTTTCCGCCCAGCACTGGCGGGTGCGCAATCGCGGCATAGAGCATTCCATCCACGCGCACATCCATCCCGAACACCGGCTTTCCGGAACAGATGCCGTCCACGTCGTAACCGGGCGCAGGCTTTCCGATGTAGCGCCACTCCGACCGCGACTTCAGCTTTAACTCTTCTTTTTTCGGCACCGGCTGCTTCGCCGCCAATACAGCAAGTTCTCCGTACCCAAGCTGCCGGTTGGAGGTCTTGTGAGAAACGAAGTGCGGAGGATCGGCCAGACATTGCTCCGCAGGCACGCCCCACTTTTCCGCTGCCGCCCGCACCAGCATCAACCGCGCCGTGGCGCCGGCCTCGCGCAGCGGGTCAAAAAACTCGCGCACGGAATGCGATCCGTCGGTATCTTGCGATCCATACTTGTCGTCGCCATCTCCCTGAATGACCGTGACGCGCGACCAGTCCGCATCCAATTCATCTGCGACGATGCGAGGCAAACTGGTGCGCACGCCATTGCCCATCTCCGTCCGATGAGCAACGATGACAACCGTCCCATCCGGATTGATCCCGACGATACACGCCCGGATGAAACGCAGTTGTGTCAACCGTCGGGCTTAGGGGTGCCCCGCTTCTCGCCGCAGTTGCGAGAAGTGGGAATTTCCGTACGCATATGACGAATGCACTGGCCGAAAGCATTCCTTGAAGAAAACCGCGCCGGCTCACATTCTCGATCGTGAGTGTCTTGTGTTCGGTGGTCATGCGGTCTCCTTCGCAGCCTGATGAATGGCCGCCCGAATCCGCTGGTACGTCCCGCAGCGGCAGATATTGCCCGACATCTGTCATCAATGTCCGTGTCCGTGGGGTGAGGTTTCGAGGAGAGCAGGGAAATGGCCTGCATGATCTGCCCGGGCTGGCAGTATCCGCATTGCGGAACGTTGATCGACTCCCACGCCTTCTGCACCGCGTGCGGGCCATGCGCCGAAATGCCTTCGATCGTGGTGATGTCGGCGCCTTCGATCTTGCCCATCGGCGTCGAGCAGGATCGGACCGCCTTGCCGTTCTCCAGCACCGTGCACGCGCCGCAGAGTGCCATGCCACAGCCGAATTTCGTCCCGGTGAGTCCGAGAATGTCGCGCAGATACCACAGCAGCGGCATCTCGGGATCGCCATCAAAGCTTTGCGCTTGGCCATTCACTTTCAGATGAACCATGGGGCACTTCCTGAATTGAGTTGAGAGTGGTTTATTTTAGTCCAGTACTGCCCGTGAGACCGCTGAAATCTGAAACTCCGAAACCCGAAACCCGAAACCCGAAACCCTCGAAGCCCGCAACCCGGAGCGCCAAATTTTACTTCTCCCAATGCGTAGCAGCAAACTTCTGCGGATCAAAGGTCTCCGGGTCCAGCTTCACATTGGCGCGAATCTCGGTGTAATCCTCTGAGAAAACTTTCCTTCCTTCTGAATACACCTCCACACCGGCCGCGATCCAGGCGCCCGCGAGCGGCTGGTAGTGGATGAATCGAATGTCTTCAATCTTCTCCGCATCCTTCCGTGCTGGTTCGATGTCCCGTACGAACAGTAAGCTATTTTTCTCAACCCAAAACTGTTTGGATTTCAGATCTCCCTTCGCCGCCCCCACAACGTACGCCGGTTTGCCGTCCCATGTGTCCTCGTGGATTTTGGAAAGATCATAGCCTTCCTCTTTCACAATCTTGGCTGTAATCTCCGGATCCTGCCGGTAAACGTCAAATCCAAGCACCAGCAGCATGTTAACTGAGTGCCGAGTATCCCGGACTTTGTTGTCTTTGATGACGGTGAGATCACCATCAATAAAGAGGTATCCATTTCCGGCTGCCGGCGATCTAATGTCGATGCGCAACTTCCCCGGAATCGAGGCCGCCTCGTACCACGTCTCGGCGCTGCTGGTGCCGTCAGGCTTATAGGTAGTGCTCTTCTGTTTAAAAGTGACGGTCCGGTACCAGGAATTCTTGTACCGTTCGTGCATGGCCCGCAGCAGGTCCTGTCCATCGCGGATCTCTTGCGCATGAGCAAAACTGGAACTGAGTATCGCTGTGATCAGCACAATTGTTTTCATGGATCGGGCCTCTTCCGCCCCGTACCAGCCGAGGCAGAATAACAAAGAACCACTCACATAATCGTCCCTAGAATGTCAGCGGCAGTTGTCGGGGAACAGAAATACGGATCGGGCGAGATCGGACCCAAGTGTGCTTTCGCGGTAATAGCGGGCGAGAATTCCATTTCGCCAGACGAGAAGATCGGGATTATTGCCGGAGAATTCCTCCCAGCTCTGGTTGTCGCCCCGCGCCATGCGCTCACGAATCAGGAAGAAGTAGGCATGAGTAACGGTCTCGTGGTAAAGCTGTGTTTTTCCCCGGGCAGCGGCGTATTTCTTCAGCGCGAGACAGAATCTTTGGAGTGCCTCGAGCGGAGCGTATTCGCAGAGGTACGCGAATGCCAGGTGCACATGATCCTCATGATGGAACTCGCCCGGCAGGGTGTCAGTCTCAAAGCAACGAATCATTTCGTGATTGCTCATCTGCATCAGCTTTTCCCGATCGCAATCGCAAAGGCCGCTGCTGCATAGATCACCACATTGCCAATGTCGTACATCCCGTGCAGCAAATGCAGCAAAATCGCGAAAACAAAAACGGCTAGCAATAACCAGGCCCCGCGTACGGCCGTCTGCGGGATCAGCATCAGCACGCAGCCAACGATTTCTCCGACGCCTAAAATCATGCGCACGACGGCAGGCATGTGGGTGCGCGAGAAACTGTGCGCGGCGCCGGGCAACACAAACAAGATCGCCTCGACCAAAATCACGATGCCAATGGTTAGTCGCAGGACCGTCAGGCCGGTTTTGCCGTTCATAGCCATGCTTTATTTGTCTCCGTGTCTGCGCGGCGCTTTGCCCTTGATCTCTTTCAGGCGGTGACTGGCGCTGGAATCCAGATCGAGACCGTAGAACTTTTTCAGTTCGCGAATGCGTTCCAGAGACGCCGGGCTGAACGGGGTCTTGCCATCGAAAGCGTGCAGCACAATGCCCTCGAGCACATCCCCAAGCGTCATATCGTGATATTCGGCAAAACCCTTCAGCACTTTGAGAATGCGCTTCTCCATCCGCACCCCCGTCTGTACCCGTTCGACTTGCAGTTTCGGATCATCGCTCATGTGTACCAGTGTACCAAGATACCTAGGTAAGTCAATGTTTAAAGTGGAAGCGCGTTCTGGACGCGCGAAATTGTGCGGCTCTCCCGCATTACCGCGGTCACCAGGGGAGCTCGAATTCCTTTGCCGGCCCGGCCTCCTGCCATTTCAATAATGGGGGGACTTTATGAGCAAACTGCGCTGGCTGGGCGTTTTGGTGGTGGCAGTGGCGTCGATGTCTGCGGCGCAGGAGAAGGCATTTGAGTGGATCAAGGCCAGTGACGAAGCCGCTCAACTCGATCCCATGGATTATCACGCGGGCCGCGTTTACCATCCGGCCTCGACCGGCGGCAACATGCATGTCGATATCCATGCCAGGATGCCCGTCACCGTGGCCATTGCCCCGAATGATGAATGGATGGCGATCACTCAGCATCCGGAGCAACCACCACGACTCGACTTTATCTGCACGCGTGAGCATGTCGTGAGCACCACCTTCGAGTGCCACCTTCCGGACGGCCGTCCCATGGTCCTGCTGGTACGCGATGAGCGCGTGCCCGACCGCGTGTCGGTGCAGAGCGTGGTCGCTGTTTTCAGCCATGGAGCCAGGCGTTTCATCTCGCCCAACGACCTCAACATCACGTATTACCGCTGGGATTGCGTGCAGAATTGCATTCAGCCGGAATTCGGATGGTCCGTGCTGGTCAAAGAGAAATACGAACTTTCCACGGCCCCGAAGGTTTACAGCATCCTGAGCCCCGATCGTGATGGACAGCCGGTTTGGATTCGCATCAAAGCGCCGGTGCCGATGACGGTTGCCCTGGTGCCGTCCACCCTCGCAGACAAGATCTATGACGACCCGTCCACGTTGTCCTCAGCCCTGGAAAGCACGAGTTGCAAGCAGCGTGGGGTGCAGTCCCTCAGTTTTAGCTGCAACGTCAGTCTCGCCGACGGACGCGAGTCCCTGGTCGTGCTTCCCGAAGACCGCGGCAAAGTTCCGCACAAGAAGGCGGAAATCGAATTGCAATCCAACGAGTGCACCGCCAACTGCGAAATGCTGAAGAAGCAGTAGCACTCGCCCTGCGGCGGCAATCAGGCCTTGAGCGAGTACTGGCCGCCGTGCAGGTAAGCGTAATTGCCGATGTGTCCGGCACGCGCCGCGGCTACGCCGGTCTCTACGGGCGCATTCGGGTCCTTGCGCGTCTTGATGCACTCGAAGAAATTTTCCATGTGCGTGATGGTGCCGTCGCGGAAATTCCGTTCCGTGAGCACCGGGTTCTGATCTTTGCCGGCGCCCTCGCGATACAGGGCGAAGCCCGCACGATCAATCTTCAGAGTCGCATCGGTGCCGCGGAACTCGATTCCACCATCATCGATGGAGGAATTCATCATGCCTTCGTAGACCACATCGAATCCGGGATAGCGGAAGGCCGCCTGAATCGTGTCGGGACAATCCCACTCTTCGAAGACATATTTATCGGCCAGCATCTGGGCGTGGCGCGGCTGGTCGGCTTTCATCGCCCAATGCACGACGTCGATCCAGTGCGTGAACAAGTCGGTCATGGCGCCGCCGCCGAAATTCCAGAACCAGCGCCAGTGGCTGAACTTCTCATCGCTGAACGGCTTGCTCCGGCGCTGAGCCCAGCCATGCTTTCCAATCGAGCGCCTGCTGGTCGACGGCTTTCATCGGCCAGTTCGTGTGATAGTTCTGCCACCAGTAGGTACGGACTTGCACGACGCGGCCCAGACTTCCTCCCTGAACCAGATCGACGGCGTCGCGAAAGTGAGCCCAACTGCGCTGCTGCATTCCGCATTGCAGAATCTGCTTGCTGGAACGCACCGCTTTGGTGAGCACCGGGCCTTCCTCGAGAGTGTGGGTGACCGGTTTTTCCAGATACACGTCCTTGCCGGCCGCGATCGCATCCAGCGCCATGCGGACGTGCCAGTGATCGGGCGAGGCAATGATCACCGCATCAACATCCTTGTTGTCCAGGACCTCGCGATAATCGAGATGCGTGGTCGCGAGTCCGCCAGAGCGCTCTTTGAACAGGTCGCGATGAGGGCCATAGACGTCGCTGACGGCAACGATCTCGCAGGGGGCAGCCTTATTCGCGCAGTCAATGAGCCCCTTCATGCGCTGGCCGGCTCCAATGAGCCCGAGCTGAATCTTTTCATTCGCGCCAAAAACGCGCGTCGCGGCGAGAGCCGTCATTCCAGTTGCGATGATGAAGCTGCGACGATCGATCATGTGGCCTCCACTGGGTAAGAGCGGATCATGGTATCAAGTTTCGGCTGTTCGCCAATGCGGATCGTTGCAGCCGTCCACCAACCGTTGGCGAGACAGGCGCCGTGGTATGCGCGTGCAATTTTTTCGGACTTGATTTCTCAAAGTCTTGGGAACATTGATCTTATGACCGAGGTACCCCTTGTTGGGCTCGCAAAGTCTTCGATATAAAGGGTTTATAGGCAAAGTCTTCGAAAATAAGGACTTAGCCGTGAGATTTGGAGGCATGCTGATATGAGCAGCGCTGTGCAGAACCAGGACGCCGGTTTGCCGCAAGTGATCCGTGTGCGTCGCTTCAGGCTGATTCGGCTGGGTCGTGATGTGCACTGTGCATATTTTCTGCGGTCCTGAATTCTCGGTAAAGGTTGTTCGTCACAAGAATCGGATTTATTTGAGGCCGTGGCTGTGGAAAACCGAGAAGCACTGGATTATCGAAAAGGGCCGACGTCCGTTGAAGTTGCAGCCTGCCCAAGCAGTAGAAGGTGGTTTCCCCGCGACAAATGGAATTGCCGATCTCGCAAGCGGTGTGGGCGATTCCCCAATCTGCACTACTTGATGCCTTGGATGGCCAACGGGAAGACCGGCTCCATGGCGGAAGCGCCACCATCAACGTACAGCAGCTGGCCAGTGATGAAGCTCGCCTGGTCAGTGCAGAGGAGAACCACGGCGTTGCCGACGTCGGCTGGCACGCCGAGGCGCCTCATGGGCGTCCAGCCGCTCTCGTGCCAGTCCTTGATCATCTGGAACACCTGGGGCGGCAGCCCGCTGAGGACGCTGTCGTCGCAGGCGCCCGGACTGATGATGTTCACGGTGATGCCCTTCTGGGCGAGAGCGACCGCGAAATAACGAGCCAGCGCCTCCTTCGCGGCTTTCGCTGAGCCCATGGCGACCCAAGGCTGCCAGCTGCCGGTTTGCCCGCCGGGCGCATAGGTGATGGCGATGATCCGGCCGTTCTTGCCCATCATCGGCACGGCTGCGCGGACCGCAACCAGGAACTCCGTCGCCTGGGTGTCAAACGTGGCCTGCCATGCCTCCAGCGAGATCTCCATTGGTTCCGCGTAGAAGCCTGTGGCGATCGTAGCCCTGGCGTTAGAAACGAAGATGTCGAGGCCGCCGAATTGGGACTTGACGGTCTCGAACATGCGCTGGATGTCCGCAACCTTGCCGATATCTGCCTTGATCAGCAGAGGCGCCGCACCGCGCTCTTTAAGGAGGCGAGCGGTCTCTTCGGCAGCCGCGTCGTTCTCCTTGTAGTTAATGGCAATTTTTTTCACGCCCTGTTCAGCGAGCTTCAGCGCGATTCCGCGGCCAATACCGCGTGATGCTCCTGTGATCAGAGCGGTGTGCTGCGTGAGCGTGATTGGCATGACACCCTCCCGTTCGCGTGTACGGACCGACAGGATTGATCTCGTGTACTACGCTCCGCACTTGCCCGTGGGAAAGCGCGTCCGCGAGCGGCCCGCCAGGCACCCGTTCTACACGCGATTGAATCAGCGGCCGACGGCCGGCCGAGCCACTTCGATGGTTTCATCGAAGGTCCACCATTCTACGCCGCCTTGTCCAGGATTAAAATTGTGTGCTCACCCGAGATCGTGCGATGGGTCAGCAAGATGCAACTCGCGGAGAAACATGGAGGGCGGCATTGGGGTGAATTGCGATAAGTACCTTGTGATCACAAACGAATCCAGTTCGAGGTTGGTCGGCAACCAGGAATACGAATGTGCTTCGTCAGTTGGCGAAAAATCGCCTACACTCACAATGCTCAAAGCGGTGATTCTGAGCGCTATGGTCTTGATTACAGAAGTTACGGCTCGCAAAACAAGTACGAATCGCGCTTACTACTAAATGATTCCGCGGCAAGCTGCCGAGTGGCTGCTAACATTGCCTTCGGAAGACACCCAAGCATGAAGCTCACGGCGGCCCTGCTACTGTTGTGGTTAACGACAGTTGATTGTCGGGCCCAGCAGCAGCTAGCTGACCTGATCGCGACGCCCAACCGTCCTACGGTCACCAACACCGCGGAGACGACGGAGTTTGGAGTGCTCGAGGTCGAATTCGGGATTAGCTCCGCCGCCCGGCAGCAGTCGCTCCAGGGGTTGCTCAAGTTCGGGTTATTACGCGACGTGGAATTGGACTGGGCCGGTAATCCCTGGCAACACGACGCTTTTGTGCATTACGTCAGTGTGAGTGATAACAACCCGGGATTGCGTTGGCGCTTCCTGCACCAGGCGAAGCGCCAGCCGACTCTCACCGTGGAATACTCGGCCAAGCTGCCCACAGCCGGACCGGTCGAAGGCTCTGGCGAGGTGGATCACATTGTCACTCTGCTGGCCAGCAAGGACCTTCCAAAGCGCTTCCATGTCGATGCCAACCTTGGCTGCACCTGGCTCGGGCGCCCGGGCGGCGGCTTCAATCACAACTGGCTGCCCACCGGCACACTCGCCTATTCGCTGACCGATAAGTGGCAACTTGCGATGGAGTTCTCGGGCGCGACGGGTGCAAATGCCACCACGCCTGCCGTCATGCAGAACCTGTGGGCGGTGAGTTACACCCTCAGGTCACGGCTGGTTCTGGACAGCGCTGTACAGTTTCGCGTGACCGGCAACGTTCCCCGGTTTGTTTACCTGGGTGGCTTCACCTACTCCATCGCCGACGTCTACCACCACAGACATTGACTTTGGGCAATGACTGGCGATAAACCGCCATAGCACTCATGGTCTCGGGATTTTGAGCGCTATGGCGTGCTTTCAACAGTTGAGACTCATCGGGTTGTAACAGTCCTTACTCGTTGGGCAGTGGAATCACGGTATCTTGGGGGAGGGACCTACCTCCCCCGATGGCGGCCCGATGAATTTACTGACCGACGCGCTGGAGATGCCAGGGTTTGCTCTGGGGAGGAGTACCCGAATCAGACGGTGCAGTGATTCTTGCTTCTGCTTGACCTGAGGCAGTTAGGGTGAATTCAACCGGAACACCATCGGTTGAGTTTTCATTCCCGATCTTAATGAGGAGCTTCTTCCCTGAGCTGCTCGCCTCTAAGATCTTCTCGGTCGAGAACGCGCTGCCAGTCGGGATCAGTTCCCCGTCGACCCATCCCAGGCGATCGTTGTGAACACATGTTCCGCTCAGAGACCCGTTGGTCAGCTTGATGTGCAGCGTGAAGAACGTCGTGCCCTGATACCTTGCTTCCCAGGTTCCGGCGAACTGCTCCAGTTCCGCCGAGTTGTTGGTGCTGGTGAGGCGCAGCGAAAAGGCCGAGAGGCCAATCGACGCCGCTCCGATCAGACAAACGGCGATCAATCTGACGGCCCGTGTCGTTTTGTGCGTGTCGTTGTTTTTCAGAATGTTCATGATTCGTTCCTCCAGAGTGTTGGTATCGAAAAGTCCTAACGCGTAATTCGATCGCGCCCCGGTCAACATGGACTGTGCAATATGCAGTACGGAAGTGGCATACCGCCGAGTAGTCGGCAGCATTTGGGCCGCGATTTCATCGCAGGCTAGCTCTCGGGTCTGCGCGATTCTCGACAGGATCAGCGCTGCGCAAGGATGAAAACGCACGGGGAGAGATGCGATCTCGTACAGCAGATTGAATAGGAAGTCGCGTCGCAGTACGTGCGCCAGTTCATGCGATATAGCCGAGAAGAAATCGTCCTCCGGAAAATGGTCGAGAAAGAATGTCTCTGGGAGCAGGAGCAGGGGGCGTCCGAACCCCAATGTCGCCGGCCCCAATAGGTCCGCGGTGCACAGCACGGCAACACTCGGGAGTGAGAACGAGCCCGCACAATGCTCCACAAGCCGCGCAAGAGCACACGGCAATGGGCGCGGGTAGGCCAACCGACGCAAACGCCGCGTCTGATAGCCAAACCAGGCAAGCCGGGCAACATAGAAAAGCAGAACAATGCCGTACACCGAGAGCAGCGCATCAAGAATCCTGGGAGAGAATAAAACCGAACGGCTAAGCGAATGGAATCGAACCGGAATCGCTCGGGCACTCGGTTCCGCCACCAGAGCTGGTTGCGCAGTCGGGGTAACCTCTGACGTACGGCCAGTGGCTTCCCTGTGCTGAAGCACGATGGTCGCCGTCGGTATCAGCAGACAGGCGCCCAGTGCTGCGACCCAGACGCCGTGCGAAAAGCGCGACGGCGCTCCGTGCAAAAGCTTCGTGCATAAGTGGGCGAGAACGGTGATGGCAGTAATCTGCCAACTCGCATTCAGAATGAAGGTCGCAACCAGCCGGCTAGTCTCGGCCATGCTCTTCCTCGGTGCCTTCCTGCTCCTGGCGCTCGATGAGTTTCTGCATTTTCGCAAGCTTGTCTGCGTCCAACTGATTGCTTTTTACCAGACTCATGAGAAGGGCTTCGACCGATCCATTAAACATACGGTCAAGCATGTCGCTGGCGGCCTCGCGCAGGGCCTTGTCGCGGCTCAGCACGGGGCGATATTCGTATGCTTTGCCCAGCAGTTTCCGCTTTACTCTGCCCTTGCGTTGCAGAATGTTGAGCATGGTCTGAACGGTGGTGTATGCCAATGGATCGGCGGGGAGGCTCTGCTGAACAGCCTGAACCGTGCTCGGCCCGTTATTCCAGAGCACTTGCATGATCTGAAGTTCCAATCGAGTGAGTTGGGGTCTCGGCACGGGCTCGTACCTCCTAAGCAGTTAGGAGAGTAACTTCCATTCTGACATTCTGTCAACTAAAATCTTAGGAGTGGGAGCTCAAATTTTACGCGGCAGAGGAACTTGAAGTGAAATGGCCTTCCATGAGAAGACCGGTCGGAGTCAGATCGATTGTTCTTGTTTGTTCATCACTTCGTTTCCCCAGCCGAGTTGCCTTTGTGACCACTCCTTCCTGTACCTGGAAACGAGCGAGCAAGATCTGCATGCTTTGGGTCCTATTCAGCGACGCACGCAACTCCTGGCGAAGTGCGCGCACTTCGCTCAGCAGAGCTTGCAGCGTCCGAGTGTCGGAGGAGGCGGCTTGGCCAAATGCACACGCCGATAGCGCTAACCAAGCAGTTATGTACAACAACGCTCGTCGCATATAGACAAATTCTCCTTTGTGGCTTCAAAGCGGCAAATCTTTTACTTCCATTCACCGAGGCGGATGGTTGATGTTAAATCGCCATCTCACTCATCGCCGTGCTGACTCTAGGAATTTCAACTGCTATCGCGTTGCGACTTAAGATTGTGGCTAGAATATTCACATGCACGTAGAGCAATGGATCGTGCTCCTTTCTCTGTTAGGTGGTGTGCTATTCGGTCTGGCAACCTTCCTTTTTCCTGTACGGCGACTGAATCTAGGGGTGTCAGCGGCAGTTCTGCTTCTACTATCCCTGTATGAGATTCGGATGGATCGATGGGAGAAGACTGTCACTGCGCCGATCAGACTAGATATGTTTGCGGAAATTCCGTTGATGATCCTGTGCTTGATATTTGGGGTGTGGCAGATTCGCTCGTGCCGCAAGAGAAAAGCACTGTAACGTTCACGAAACCGATCCGATCTATTGGCGAGAAACCCCATTACACTCAGAATTGGTTAGCGAAGGGCAGAGAGAGCAGCAGTGTGAATGAAAAGAAGGCAAGGCCGAAAGTTTTGGTTGCCATGGCGCTCAAAATGCCCGGGCAGGTTTATTTTGCGGCCATGTTCAGGAGCATTCTTTTGAGCAATGCAATCTGGCCGGCGTGATAGACCGCATGCTGCGTTGTGCTCTGGAAGAGGCGGTAGAAGGTGTAGGTCCTACCTGGCACAATGGCTTCGAGCCGCTCGTCCGTGAAAGCTTTGATTGCCTCAACCAACTTCAAATGCTGCGAGAAAAATGAGTCCACAGCCCGATTCCAGGCGATATCGCCAGTGTCGGTTATCGCAGGCCAGTCCAGTTCCAGCGGCATGGCAGGCCACGCAGGAATAGGAACTCCCGCCACCGCGCCGAGCGCAAATTTGACCCAGGCCTCTACGTGGCAGAGCAATTCCCAAATGGAGTGGGCATTCGGAATAGGGTGCGCCTGGGCCTGTATTGCGGAGACGTCCCTGAGAATTTGTCGCAGCGAATCTCCATACCAGGCTTCTCCGCTGATGGTTGAAGCCAACTGCGAAGCGATGCGATTGCAGTCAGTCGTCATAGTAGGTCTCGCGGGCGGGGATGTATCTCGTGTAGTTTACCGCTGTTGCACGATCGGCATTCCGCTCATCCGCGTAGAATGAGCCGATGAACAGACACTATTATCGATGTTGCCGTTCATAGAGGGAGCAGCGCAAATGTGGCCAGCGCAAACGGAAACCTTTCCGCGACAGGCAGGACACCTTTAGCTGAAACACGGTGCCCGGCCCGGGTTTCAGCGGATCGGCGTACTCTCACCTCGATTTCCCTCTGAGGCTCAATCCGACTAGAATTACAACGCCAATCTAAACCACCGCTGTTCGAAGCATTTCGATCGGAGTTGTCGCTTGGGAGTCAGTGATCCAGAGGTTCAGAAGAAAGTATTTGGGCCCAGATGGCAGCACGAACTTGCGAAACAGGCTTGGCCATTGTGGAAGCGAGTCATTCATCGCCTGCAGCGGTGTCCCATTTGCAAGTCGCAGACGGCGCGTCGGCCCCGAAGAGTTCAATGAACGAATCACGCGGCTGTACTCGCTGAAAGCGCTCAAATCCGCTAACCGCTGCATCAGTTGCCGTGCCCTGCGCGAAACTGCGTAATTCAGCTTTATAATTCTGGATTCCATCTTGCACTCCTTTAAGAAGGACTCTTCTTGGCACTCGACGAACATATTTATAATCTGCGCCGCGAAAAACTGAAGCAGATTGAGGCTCTCGGCCAGCCCACCTACCGCAGCAAATACGAGTTCACCCATACGCTCGATCAGATCCTTCGTGACTTCTCCGCCAAAAGCGCGGAGGAACTTGAGCAATCGCGGGTCAACGTGCGCGTGGCTGGGCGCATTATGGCGATCCGCCTCATGGGTAAGGCTGGATTCGCTCATCTGCAGCAGGGCGGGCAGAAGCTGCAGATTTACGTCAAGAAAGACGCCGTGGGCGACAAGGGATTCGAACTCTACAAGCTGCTCGATCTCGGCGATCACATCGGCGTGAGCGGATATCTATTTCGCACGCGCACCGGCGAACTCACGGTTCACGTCGAGGAAATCACATTTCTCAGCAAAGATCTGCTGCCTCTGCCGGAAAAATGGCATGGCCTCACCGACGTGGAATTGCGGTACCGGCAGCGCTATGTCGATCTGGTGATGAATCCGGAAGTGCGCGAAGTGTTTCTCAAGCGCACCAAAATGATTCAGTCGATGCGCCGGACGTTCGACTCGCATGGATTCATGGAAGTCGAGACGCCGATGATGCAGCCCATCGCAGGCGGCGCGGTCGCGCGCCCGTTCGTGACGCATCACAACACGCTGGACATGGATCTGTATCTGCGCATTGCTCCCGAGTTGTATCTGAAGCGCCTGGTCGTGGGCGGATTCGATCGGGTGTACGAAATCAATCGCAATTTCCGCAATGAAGGCCTGGGCTGGCGATGGAATCCGGAGTTCACCATGCTGGAGGCCTATCAGGCCTACACCAACTATGAAGGCATCATGAACCTGACGCAGGAGTCCATCACGGAAGCGGCGAAAGCCGTAAACGGCAGCCCGAAATCGAAGTGGACGCGCCAGGAAGACGGAAAGGACGTCATTGAAGAACTGGACTGGTCAAACTGGCAGCGCCTGACCATGCGCGAAGCCATCATCAAGTTCTGGCCCGACCAGGGCGGCGCCAAGCCGGAGATGAGTGAATTCGCGAGCGCAGAGGGCGTCCAGAAATCTGGTTCAGCGATTCAATGCCGGACACGCGCACACGGCTTACGATCCGAACGCTCCGACAGGGAAGAACATCGCAGCCCTGTTCGAAGCGGCGGCGGAAGAGCATTTGATGCAGCCCACCGTCATTTACGAATTTCCGACGGCGGTGTCTCCTTTGTCCAAGCAGAAGCCGGACGAGCCCGAGTGGACCGAGCGCTTCGAAATCTTTGCCGGACAGATGGAGATCTCCAACGGCTTCAGTGAACTCAACGATCCGGAAGATCAGCGGCGTCGTTTCGAGGCGCAATTGAAAGAGCGCGAGCGCGGCGACGAAGAAGCTCATCAGATGGATGAAGACTACATTCGCGCGCTGTCTTACGGCATGCCGCCCGCAGGAGGCGTGGGCATCGGGATCGATCGTGTGTGCATGCTGCTTACGGATTCGCACACCATTCGCGACGTGATTCTGTTTCCTCTGTTGCGTCCGGAAAAAGCGCTCACCACGGAGGACACAGGGGGCGCACAGGGTCAATAGCTGCGAACCTTGCGAATGCACTATTAGTAGTGCATCGCGGTTTCTATACTTTTCCTATCAGTTTGGGCCACGTAAGCAGCGCTACCGTGGGTGTCCGGAAAGCCCTGGGGACACCGGGTCGGTAGCGCTTTGCTGCGTTAGAACGCGAGCTGAATGCGGCTGATCAGAACGTTCTCGTTGTGCAGTGGGGCCGCCTTGCTGGAGGCCATGCCAAACGTGGTGTGCTCGTAGTCAGTCATGAGCTTTACATTGCGGTTCAGGTGCCAGTTCAGGCCGATGCCGGTCGCCCGTGCTTTCTGGGCGGACGTGGATGCGCTGGCGAACAGCGGAAAGGCGTCAGGATTGATGCCCAGTTCGCTGTAGCGGAACGCAAGTTCCACGGCGCCCATGTGGCGGAATCCGCGATTCGGCTCGAAGCTGTTGCGCGGATGGAATCCCGCGTAGGAATTCTTGTCTCCGGTCAGCATCACCGATCCTTGCACCTCCCAAGCATCATTTCGGATTCTGCCCGTCTTGCCTTTGTTGAAGACCTCCTGCGACGAGATCATGTATTCGGCGATGACTCCGAACGGCCCGGCGTAGTAGTACGCTTGCGGCGCAAAGCGATTGTGCTGGCCATCGGCTACAGCGGTCGAGGAGTACTTGAAGAAGGTGGTTTGGGCCAGGGTCTTGAGCCCAGCGATGCTGCCGTGCTGGTGTCCGGCGGAGGCCGCGGCACCAAAGCCGAGATTCTTCAGGGCGTTGTTTGAAGTCGCCGCAAACGGCATTAAGAAGATGCGGCCTGTACCTTCATTGCCATGCGTCCATTGCGTGAAGACGGCGTTGGAGCCGTCATTGGATCCCTGAAAGTATCCGGCTTCATAGTTGATGGACTTACCAAACAGTGATCCCGAGATCTGGGCGCCAAGGTAGCGCAGGGGAAGCAGATCGGAGGCCATAGAGCGCTCGGTGAAGCTCAGATCGCGGTCCTGGCGAAGCACTTCGAGTCCGATCGGCTCCTTGAATTTTCCCACGCGAAGCTTGGCGTAGGGCAGAGTCTTCAATTCGAGATAGGCTTCCTGAATTTGCGGATTGTACTGGCCGAAATCGGGCATGAAACGGAAGTCGACCTGGTTGAACAGAGTCCCTTCAAACAGCGGGCGGATGCGGCGAAAGAGGAAAGTGTCGAGCTCTTGTCCATGGGTGTTGGACGAGAACATGCGGTTGTCGGCCTGAGCGTAGCCATGAACCTGCAGGTGCGTGCTGCCGTCCGCGGTCGAGAACCACAGACCGTCACGTCGGAAGGAGACTGGGCCATGGTGAGTGGGGGCCGTCGAGGTGGGCTGAATCGGAGCAGCCGAACCCTCTGTCGACATGGCTGTTTTGGCTGAAACCGGCGGTGCGCTTGCAGCCGGCAATGCCTGGCTGGAAACGGAGTCAGTTTGGGCGAAGCTGGCGGCGGAAACGGCTGCGAGCATGAGGTGGGCGAGAATGAGATATTTCCGGTTCATGATTTGACCTATCTGATTTGTGAAGTTGAACTGAGAGCCAACAACTTTCACCACTATTACTATTACCTTACTAGACATTTGGAGAATGTTTGGAGGCATAAAGTTGTTATGTAGGCGATGTCCGTCAGGGCTGATTGCCGCCGCGGACTAGTTGGAGGGAGCTAACCCCCACTTGTTCTGCAGATGGCGCTCCATGCCTTTGAAGACGATGCCATCCACCATGTAACCGAGAGCGATGATCAGCAGCATCACGGCGATGACCGCGCTCATGTCGTTCAGGTCGCGGCCCATCATCAGCACCTGACCCAGGCCGAGGCTTAGGTACAGCATTTCAGCCGTGATCAGCGACCGCCATGCGAACGCCCATCCTTGCTTCAGGCCGGAGACAATGAAGGGAAGACTGGCAGGCAGCAATACGTACCAGAACAGCTTGAATCCTTTGGCACCGAGATTGCGCCCGGCTTGGCCGAAGATTTTTGGCATCTGCTTGCGGCCGTCTTCCATGGCGAGGGTTACCGACAACAGCGATCCCATGACCACGACAAACAGAATCGCATTCTGACTCAAGCCAAACCATAGGAGCGCCAGAGGCCACCAGCAGATGCTGGGCAGACTCTGAAGGCTGACCAGCAGGCCGCCCATTGTTTCTTCGAGGAATTTGTTGCTGGCGACGCCGAGGCCGAGAACCATCCCTAGCACTACGGAGATGCCGTAGCCGATCAGGACGCGTTGCATGCTGACGCGGATGGCGATCCAGTAGCTGTGATCGGCGAATCCGGCATAGAGCGATTCGGCGACTCCCCACGGGGTGGGGAACAGGTATGGCGGCCAAACCTTCAATTCCGCCAGCAGGGTCCAGAGGCCCAACAGTCCGGCGTAGAAGATGATGTATCGCAGAGCGCGTTTCATGCGGAGACTCCTGGCTCGATGCGAGGCTTCACTCCGGCGTTGTATTCGGCATCGAGCGAGCGGTTGATGTCGTCGCGCAGTTCGTCAAGCACTTCGCGCGCTGCCAGTGCGACGGTTGGATCTTCCAGGCTGCGCGGACGTGGCAGGTTGATGGGGAATTCGCTTTTCACCCGGCCCGGGCGGAAGGTGAGCAGTACGACGCGATCTCCCAGGCGAACCGCTTCACGCACGTTGTGCGTGACGAAAATGATCGTGCGGCCCGTGTTGCTCCAGATGCGCTCCAGTTCGTCGTGCAGAAGGTCGCGGGTTTGCGCGTCGAGAGCGGCGAAAGGTTCGTCCATCAGCAGAACGTCTGATTCCGTCGCCAATGCGCGGGCGATGGCAACCCGCTGGCGCATTCCGCCGGAGAGTTGGTGGATATAACTGTTCTCAAATTTTCCCAGATGCACCAGGCGCAGGTAATGCTGCGTCTTCTCGCGGCGCTCGGCTTTGGGCAGGCCTTTCATCTTCATGCCGAACTCCACGTTCTGCGCAACCGTGAGCCAGGGGAAAAGCCCGTGGTCCTGGAAGATCATGATGCGGTCGGTGCCGGGACCCTGGATGGGATTGCCATCCACCAGAATCTGGCCGGAGGTTGGGGCCTGCAGGCCAGCAATCAAGTGCAGCAGAGTGGATTTGCCGCAGCCCGAGGGGCCTACGATGCACAGAAATTCTCCCGCGCGGACGTCGAGATTAATGCCCTCGAGAGCTTGCAGCCGCTCCCCCGATTGCGTGCGATAACTCAGGCAGATCTCGCTAAGTCCTACCTTGGGGACTGCCAATCCATGTGCTCGGTCCACCGGCACGGGGCCGCGGCGGGCAGATGCATGCCCGGGCAAATTGAGGGGAACTGGAAATTGGCGCGGAACACTCTGCGTACTCATTCAATAGCCTTTCGATTTTTCTCAGCGAGAACTTGATTGAGCAGAGCCAAGTCGTACAGCCGAGAGAGGTCGGGCATTTGGCGGCCGAGAAACCCCGCATCGAACGCCTGCTTGGCGGCGGCGTTCAGCTGTGCGTGCAGGGGATCGTAAGTGATCTGCAGGCGAGAGAAAGAGTCATCCAGCACGGCAGAGGGCAGAGCTTTGCCGGTTTCACGTTGGATCTGCTGGTTCAGCAGCTTCTTGGCTTCGGCTTGATGGGCATTGATCCAGTCGGTGAGATCGAGGTTCGCCCGGATCCAATTCTTTACGAGGTCGGGATGGGCGTTGAGGAACTTCGTATTGACTACCAGCAGTCCGATCACGAATTGGCCGTTGGGCCAGAGGGTTCGTTCGTCGACGAAGAGGCGCCCATTGCCTTCCCGGATCAGGCGGGTGGCCCACGGTTCCGGGGCCCACGCTGCGTCGAGATCCTTCTTCAGGAAAAGGGTGAGCTGGTCGGGGTTGGCCATGGGAATGATCTGGACATCGCCGCCCTTGTCATTCGTTTTCATGCCGTGCTGCTTGAGCCAGTTGCGCAGCGCGACATCTTGCGTGTTGCCGAACTGCGGCGAGGCCACGCGTTTGCCGTGAAAATCTTCCGGGCGGTTGATCCCCACATCGTTGCGGACGATCAGGGAAGCTCCGCCGCTGGCAGCTCCAGCCACCACGCGAAGCGCTTCGCCGTTGGAACGAACATATCCGTTGATGGCCGGGTTCGGGCCTACGTAGGTCATATCGATGGCGCCTGCGAATAGCGCTTCGATGGCGGAAGGGCCGGCGTTGAAGCTGGTCCATTGGACCTTCACCTGCGGACCCATGGCCTTGTCGAACCATCCGTTCGCCTTGCCGACCATGGCCTGGGCGTGGGTGATATTGGGGAATGCGCCTACGCGGATCGTATTGCCAGATTGGGTCCACGCGGGAATCGCGAGACTCAGCCAGAAGCAGATGGCGAGCGCCGGGCGGGTAAGCATGTTTGCAGCCGTTTCCATTGTGGATTTATAAAGCATTCAAGCAACAATGTCTATCGGAATAATAGACATAATTAACATAGAGGACATAGCAACCAGATTGCCATCCGGGCCGACACGGACCAAATAATTTAGCTGAGCATTTTCAACAGCTTGCCCGGTTGCCGGTGCACGGGGTGGACGGCGGGGTGCACAGAGGAAGTGCAAGTGTTTTCACTTGCGGTTAGAAAAGTTTCAAGGCGTAATGACTCTTGGGCAGGTTCTTGCATCCAAGCGCGTCACACCACAAATCTACTTCGCGGAAACGCGCAGCAGTTGAACCGTGACGTTGTCCGGCCCGCCACGCTCGAGTGCCATTCTCACCAGTTTCATGCACGCGTCGGCAAGAGGCCGGGTACGAGCTGCCTGAGCCAGATCCTGATCTCCCACTACGCCCCAGAGTCCGTCGGTGCAAAGAATCAGGACATCATTTTCTTCGAGCGTGACCGGCTGCTCCGAAACCTGCGGAGAAATTACGTTGCCCGAGCCGAGAGCTGCGGTCAGGATATGGCGCTGGGGATGTGACTCGGCATCTTCGGAGCGAACGATGCCGCTCTCGACCAGGCGGCCCACATAAGAATGGTCGCGGGTGAGCTTTGTTATCGATTCGCCGCGGACCAGGTACAAGCGGCTGTCGCCCACGTGCGCGAAGTAGAGTTGGCGATCCACGATGGCGAGAGCCGTGCAGGTGGTGCCCATGCCATAAAACTGAGGATGCTCGAAGGCATAGCGCTGGATGCTGTCATGCGCCGCGAGAAAGGCATTCAGCAATGCCGCCTGGGGATCGCCGGCGAAGTCGCGATCATAGAGGTGGCGTACGGTCTCGACGGCGATCCGGCTGGCTTCCTGACCGCCTTCGTATCCACCCATGCCGTCGGCCACGATGGCCAGGCGCCCTTTGCGGCGGAATTCCTTGTCGGTATCCGGCTCCCAGTAGAGAAGGGAATCCTCGTTGTTGTCACGCTGCAGGCCGACGTCGGTCAGGCTGGCGGTTTCGATCCCTGGCATTGGACTCTTACAGTCGACCGGCATAAACGAAGTTGGGAGTGGTCCTTTTGCGTTGACACAGCGCGTTGCCGCACAGAGTTGAGAGCGTTTGAACTCTTGACATTATACGGGACGCCCGTCAGGGACGGGTCGCACCGGAATCCCCGTGAAGATTGTGTAGCGTACCTGATCACTGAGATTTGGGCAAAGAAAAAAGCCGCTGCAGCAGCGGCTCTCCTCTCTTGAATTCTGATGCTCAGCGCTATTTCGCGTTGTGTTTATCTTTGGTTATGCGCGCGCTCATGTGATTGGCTTCGCGATTGAGTTGGCGTTGGTCTTGCTTCGTTAGATGGCCGTTGTTTTTGGCCATATCCCGTTTCTCATTTTTCTGCAGGCGTTTTTCGCCGCGTTCCAGACGGCGGGTCTCACCTGGCGTGAGCTTCCCATTCTTTACGCCACTGGCAATACGCTTTTGCTGATTGGTTTCGCGGTGATTGATCTGGTTCACGCGGGGATGTCCGGGATCGACACGGCCCGGTCCGGCTCCGGCTGTTTTGCTGTTCTGAGCTTGAGCAGAAGCTGATCCGACGAACATCAGACCACCCGCTGCCAGGATGAGCAGAGACTGCGTGAGTTTGTTGGTCATGAGAGATGTGAACCCCTTCGCGAGAGATTAGTTCTTAGCGTCCACCTTTGGGGTATTACGAAGGGCACAGCGCCGGAACGGCGAAAAGCCAGTGGCGGTCGTGGTAATCTCCCGATGGTTACCTTCAAAGCAGCGTGTATTAGCGTTTGCTTTGGAGTAGAACTGGCCATTTCGAACTCCCAGGGACCCCAGATGAAAACGATCCTCCGCATCCGTACAGTCGTTTTGTTATTAGTCCTCGTATCTCTGCACGGCGCTCTTTCATCGGGACAATCACCCGCAACATCGTTGCCGAGCGAAACGCCAAGCACGTTCAAACCGGTGACCTCCAGTTTCGATTATGTGAAGCGCGATGTCATGATCCCGATGCGTGACGGCGTCAGGCTGCACACTGTGATCGTAATTCCCAGGGGGGCGAAGAATGCTCCGATCCTGCTCACGCGGACTCCGTACAACGCCACCTCGCAAGTTAGCCATGCCGCCAGTTCGCACCTGGGGCCGATTCTCAACGGCTACGACAATGCCTTGGATGTGATTCTGGAAGGCGGATACATTCGCGTCGTTCAGGATATTCGCGGCAAGTATGGATCTGAGGGAGATTACGTAATGACGCGCCCGCTGCATGGGCCGCTGAATCCTACTGCAGTGGATCACTCCACCGACACCTACGACACGATTGACTGGCTGGTGAAGAATGTGCCGGAGAGCAACGGCAAAGTCGGCATTCTCGGCATTTCCTACGATGGTTTTTTGACGTTGATGGCGCTGGTGAATCCGCATCCCGCCCTGAAAGTCGCGGTGCCGATGAATCCCATGGTGGACGGCTGGATGGGCGACGACTGGTTTCACAATGGCGCTTTCCGCCAGCTGAACATGCCCTATGTCTACGAGCAGGAGGCCACGCGCAGTAACTCCGAGAGTTGGTGGACCGACCATTTCGACGACTACGACGTGTACATGGAAGCAGGGTCGGCCGGAGAATTGGGGCGCCGTCATGGCCTCGAACAGGTCGGATTCTGGAAGAAATTGCTGGAGCATCCCAGCTATGACTCGTGGTGGCAACAACAGGCCATGGACAAAATCCTGGCTGCGCAGCCGTTGAAAGTGCCCACCATGCTGGTCGACAGCTTGTGGGATCAGGAAGACATTTACGGCGCACCGGCGGCGTACAAGGCGATCAAACCAAAAGACACCAACAACGACATGGTCTTTCTGGTGATGGGCCCCTGGCATCACGGACAGGAGATCGGCGACGGCAGCAAGTTAGGGGCAATCAAGTTCAACAGCGACACGGGGCTGTATTTTCGGGAGAAGATCCTGGGCCCGTTTCTTGCTCAATATCTCAAAGACGCCGCGCCTAAAGCGGATGTCGCGCCGGTGAGTGCGTTCGAGACCGGAACCAACACATGGCGACGGCTGCCGTCATGGCCTGCGGGGTGCGAAAACGGATGTTCGATTCATACAAAACCGCTCTATCTGCAAACGGGATTGAAGGTTGGATTCGATGTTCCGAAGGGTGGCGCATCGGAGTACGACGAGTACGTCTCTGACCCGGCCAAGCCAGTTCCGTTTCGCTCTCGTCCGATTCAGCCGGTCGGATATGGCGGTGAGTTTACCTGGGCGTACTGGCTGGTGGATGATCAGCGCGAGGCATCGGGACGTCCGGATGTGCTGGCGTTTACATCTGACGTGTTGAAAGAACCAGTGAAGATTAGCGGCCAGCCATTCGCGAATCTTGTTGCGTCCACCAGCGGGACGGATTCGGACTGGGTCGTCAAGGTGATCGATGTATATCCCGATGAAGTGGGGGCCCAGCCTTCCATGGGGGGATATCAGTTGATGGTCTCGGCCGATATATTTCGCGGACGGTATCGAGAGCGGCTCGATAGTCCGAAGGCAATCGCGTCGAACGTGCCGCTGCTGTACAAATTTGCACTGCCGACGGTGAATCACGTTTTCTTGCCGGGACACCGCATCATGGTGCAGGTGCAGTCGAACTGGTTCCCGCTATACGACCGTAATCCGCAAAGCTTCGTGCCGAATATCTTCTGGGCCAAGCCGGAAGACTACAAAAAAGCTACGCAGCGTGTGTTTCATTCGGGGGAGCACGCGAGTTTTATCCAACTGCCGGTGGTCGAGATGAAGTGAGTCGGATCTCGTCATGCGAAAAGTCTGTCAATGGATATTTCCTGTGCTGCTGCTCGCGCTGCCTGCGTTGGCGCAGGAAAAGCGATTGTGGATACTGCGCGAGCCCGGCGAAATGGTGGAGTACGATCTCACTACATTCGGCGTAAAGAACCGCGTAAAGGTGCCGATACAGGCGCTGAAATCGCCCGCAAACATTTCAGTGAATCACGCGGGCCAGATCTTGCTGGTGCCGTCGACGACGCCCGCGGTTACCGATGAGGACGCGGCCGCTCCTCACACGGTATGGCTCCGGAATGGGCAAGCCGCGACCACGCTCGACCCCGGCACTGAGCACAACAGTGAGCAGCGGGGCTCGAACCAGGTGGTGACCGAGTCCGCACCTGTGGCCACGCTGTCGGCGGACGGAACTCATCTTTATTGGTTCGACAATCACGAGCGCCGGCTGGATCGTGAAGAGATCAATCTCTCCACAACGATCACCTGGCAAGCCTGGCGCACCGATTTGAATGGCAAGAATCGCGAGGATTTGGCGTCCGTCAAATTGCCCGAATGCACTTGCGGCACGGGCGTTTGCGATGAGACTTGTCCAGTGGGCGCCTTCTGGGCCCCTGACTACGGCGTCGACAAATTCTTCCTGATGACGCAGTACATCCCGGGGCAGACGGAAAGAACTTACAAGACCACTACTCTGTACCAGGACGAAAGCGGTAAGTGGACGGGGAAGCCCTTGCCGCAAGCATTGGAGCAGCCGCTCGATGCATCTCCGGCGGGAGAAGTAATTGTGTCCGCGATTCCCGACGTGGCGTGTTGCGGATGGTCCAACCAGAGCAACGATCAGACGCTGGTGCTCGTCAATGGAAAATCGCAGACGATCTTTGATGAGGCCGCGACCTACAAAAATTCCGATTACGACGTAAGCTTCTTCACGTCGAATGCGAAGTTATCGCCGGATCTGAAATCGGTGGCGATGACGATCAACGCCACCGCCCAGGCGAACAAACCGATTCAATTGGCCGAAGAGGGACAGGCGAATCCAGAAGAATCGCTGCGCATCCGCAAGACTTTGGCCGGGCTGCCTGCGGTCGCAGTGAAGATGGTCGCGGAGCCTCCCAAGCAGGTTGCGTTCGTGCCGCACGCCTCGCTGGTGGGCTGGATTAATGATAAAGAATTGCTGATCGTGGAGGATCACGTGCTGGTTGTGTATAACGTCAGCAGCGGAGCGCACAGGAAATCGACGGTGAAGGTGGACGACGTCGCGCAAGTGTTTCTGCGCTGAGAAAAGCAGGCCGCGTCGCCGCGGCCGGACAGCCGATGGCGGCTGTCGCTACATATAGAAGAGCGGAGGAAAAATAATGTTCTTACACGATCTCCGATTCGCAATCCGCCAGCTTCGGCAATCGCCACTCTTCACGTTAACCGCGATCCTAACCCTTTCTGTTGGCATCGGAGCGACTACCGCCGTCTTCTCCCTGGTGGAAGGTATCCTGCTTCGCGATCTTCCATTCAGCGATCCCGCTCGTCTCGTGCTTGTGGGCGATCACCTGGGAGAAAACCCGGGCATTTCCGTGACCGCCCGCGAGATTGGCACGTATGCGAACGCGGCAAGCGCCTTCTCGGCGATGGGCGGATACATTTCGGAGAGCTACGAATTATCCGGCGAGGCTACGCCCGAGCAGGTACACGCGGCGCGATTTACCGCTGGCGTGTTCTCGACGCTCGGAGTTCAGCCGATCCGCGGACGCGTGTTTTCGCAGAAAGAGGAAGAAGATCATCAGCCCGTCGCGGTCATCAGCTACGCGTTGTGGTTGACTCGTTATCACCGCGATCCCGAGATTCTCGGCAAATCTATCGAACTGGATCGCCGTGTCTACTCGATCATTGGTGTCATGCCGAGAAATTTCGAGTTTCCTCTCGAGTCAGGCAAGTTGGATCAGGCGCAGCTCTGGGTGCCGATGAGTCTTTCTGCTGACGAACTCTCTGAGGAGCACGCCGGCTTCTGGGGCTATCAGATCGTGGCCCGCGTCAAGAATGGCATCGCGCTATCTCAGGCCGCTCAGGATGCGGATCGAGTGGCGCAGCAATTTGCGCGTACGCTTCCGGCTTCGCAGTCTTCGATTCGTCTTCAGGGGGACGTGCAAGATTTGCGCGAGTCCGATATCGAAGATGTGCGTCCGGTATTGCGGGCGTTGCTTCTCGCCGTCACCGTAGTTCTGCTCATCGCCTGCGCCAACGTGGCTGGACTCTCGCTGGTGCGCGCGATTCGGCGCCGCCGCGAATACGCGGTGCGTCTGGCTCTCGGGCGCGGGCACGGGTTCAGTGCTGCGAGAAACGATTCTTGAAGGCTTGCTGCTCAGCATTTCCGGGGCGCTGCTGGGACTTGTGCTTGCCGCTGCCGCAATTCGAACGGCTTTAGCTCTGCTGCCGGATTCTATGCCACGAATCGATTCCATATCCATCGATGCCGGAGTCGCTGGTTTCGCGTTTGTGATTGCGCTAGCCACCGGGCTCGCTTGTAGCCTTGCGCCGGGCTTTGCTGCATTGCGGACGAACATCAGCGAAAGCCTGAAAGAAGGCCTGCAGAGCGGCACCGCAAGATCGAGCCACACGCGGTTGCGCTCGGCTCTCGTGGTGGCGGAAATCGCCATTGCCCTGGTATTGATCACTGCGTCCACCGCATTTCTGCGCAGCTTCCAGAAAATGCGTGCGGTGGATCCGGGCTTTCGGCCCGACCACGTGGTGGTTGCCGGTTTTCAACTCCCACTCAAGCAGTACCCGACCCAGGCATCCGCAGACCTGTTCAGCCGTGAGGTGCTCGAGAAACTTGCAGCCAAACCCGGCGTGCGCGCTACGGCGATTGCGAGCGCCGTGCCGGGAGCCCCGGCTTTTGCCAAAGCCGCTTACACCGTCGAAGGAGAGACAGCCAGCAATTGGAAACTGCGCTTCGCTGCGTTCATCTCGACCTATGGCGATTACTTCCAGGCGATGAGGATTCCGTTGCTCGATGGCCGATACTTCACTGACGCGGATCGCTCCGGCGCACCGCTGGTGATGATCGTCAACCAATCCATGGCCAAGCGATGCTGGCCGGGTGAGAGTGCGATCGGCAAACACATTCATCCCGGTGGGCCGACGAAATCACTGCCCTGGGCGACGGTAGTCGGGGTGGTGGCGGACACAAAGGGCTCTCGCGACTTTCCGAGCATGGAGCAGTGGTACGTTCCGGCATCCCAGCCGACTGCGATCTACGGTCCAGATTTCAACGGAAAGCTCACCGGAGCCGCGGGCGGATACATCACGTTTCGTTCTGCATTGCCTGCTGGGCAGGAAGTTCCTATGTTGCGCGCGAGCGTGGCAGAGGTTGACCCCTTATTGGCCCTCGATCAAGCTCAACCGATGACAGGCGTGCTTTCGAATAACGAGGCACCGCGCAGATTCAACACCGATCTGATCACAGCATTCGCTTTCGCCGGTCTTCTGCTGGCAGTCACTGGCATTTACGGAGTTGTAGCATTTTCCGTTGCCCTGCGCGCGCAAGAGATTGCCATTCGCATGGCCTTGGGCGAACAGCGGGTGGGCATTGTGCGACTCGTGCTGACGGCAGCTGCGAAGATGGCATTGTTGGGCTGCGGGCTTGGACTACTCGGTTCCCTCGCAGCTTCGCGGGTGATTAGCTCGTTCCTGTTCGAGGTGAGCGGAACGGACCCACTCATTTATGGCGCCGCCGTCGCTCTTATGATTGTGATGACGCAGCTGGCATCGCTGCTACCAGCATCGCGCGCTGCAGCCGCTGACCCGAATACCGTTCTGCGGGCAGCGTAGGCTTCCCTCTACGCGCACGATCGGGATTTCGCTTTATTCGAACCGGTCCGAAAGACCACCCATCCGACGGTGTTGGCGCCGATCACCACGCCCGCGATCTTCAGCGAATAGTGCCACGAACTTCCCACGTCAATGATTGGAAATACCGAGAGCACGACGAAGAGCAAGGTCACGAGCATTCCGGAAGCCGCTGCCAGGCGTATCCAGAGAGGCGCTCGTACTCCCCTATCTTTTCGCGAAAAAATTGGAATCGCGAACAGCGCCAGGTAGGCGATTCCGTAAAAGGTGAAGCTCCACGTCAGCAACAACTCATACGATTCCTCATGGCCGACGCCGATCAAGGCGAGCAGGGCGACGACGAGAGTCGCCACCCCCAGAACCAACACCGAGTTGATCGGAGTTTTATAGCGCGGATGCAGTTTCGAAAACCATTCCGGCAACAGGTGATCCCATCCCGCAACCATGGGCAATCGCGTGCTGACGCTGAAGAAAGCACAGAACGTTGCCAGGTAATAGATGAAGAGGAAAAGCACAGCGGGGCCGATCACCCACGACAAGACGCCGAACGGCTGAACCCCGCGGCTGAGCGCCTGGGCCACCGGCGCGACTACGTCCTCCGATGAGGGCGGCACGAATGCCAGGATCGCGCTGGTAGCCAAAATGTAGACGAGCGCAATGATGGGCCCGGTGATGAGCACGGAACGCGGCAGGTGGCGCGCCGGATTGCGGCATTCGCCGGCGAAGACTGCGATGTATTCGAATCCAGTCAGCGCCCCGAACGTCATCTTGCTGAAGACGCTCAGGCTAAACAGGGTCAAGGGCGGTGCTACCAGCCTCAAAGGATGGTATTCGCGGAGCGTGCCGCGCCAGACATTCAGGAACGGCAAGACAATCAGGAGGGCAACCGTGATCAGAAAAACAACTGCGCCGACGTTATTGATCCACTTCCCGATGCCCAGGCCCAGTCCGGCAATGGCCATCGTCATTGCGATGACTGCGAATGAAGCTCCTACGATGAGCCATTTGCTGGAAGCAATCCACGCCGCGCCCGGGATCACGTAGGAGGCGAACGACACGGTCACAAGCCCGCCCAGCCCGACATAAAGAATGACGTACAGCCACAAATTCCAGGCGACGAAAAACCCGATCTGATCATTGAAGGCAATGCGCGCCCATTCGTACAAGCCGCCTTCAACCGGCAGCACGCGGCTGAGGTGAATCACCACCAGCGCTACTGGAGTGAAGAAAGTCAGGATCGCCAATAACCAGAAAACCACGTGCGAGGGCCGGCCTTCACCGCCGTGCCCATATAGTCAGCCACAATGATGATCAGTAGCTGGGCCAGCACCAGGTCGAGCAATCCGAGTTCTTTGCGCAGCGCGGTGCTGTTCGACTGGACTTCAGCGTCCGCGGGTTGCAAGCTCGATTTGGGAGCGGTGACCAATTGGCGTAACGAAACGTGAATTTCCTCGCCTGAGACGGTGACACAATCGAGTGCTTACTTCTTGCTCGGACTAACCGCCGGTTTGAGTAATAGATCCTGATAATCGAAGCTGAAATCCGCTAACGGCGACACAGCAGCCATCCGGGCGCTATCGATGCTGCCGTCGGGATTTAGCGAGAACGTCACGAATGCATCTTCGATCGTGCGCACGCGCCAGTGCGCTTTGAAGGTGTCATGTTGCCAGTGCTGCAGGTCGCCAATCATTCCGGGGGTGTGGTCGAAGCTCATCACCAGGCCGGCATTTTCCATGCGAATGGTGATGGGGCCGTACCAGGCATCGTTATAGACGTCGGCGTATTTCTCGAGAGGCAGGGAAGGTTTGGAATTTGCGTCGCGCCCGGCCGCAGCCTTCTTCATGGTTTCGGCGGCTTCTTTTTCCTCCTGATCTTTTACCGCTTTGAATCCCGTGATCCATTCGGTTGCGGGCAAGTGGAAGTAATAATCGAGCACGTGATACAGGATGGAATCGAACGCTCCGCCCTCTTCCGCATTGGTAAGAACAACGACTCCGAGATTTTCTTCCGGGACCAGCATCACGCGCGAGACGAAGCCTCCAACTCCGCCGGTGTGCCCCACCAGTTTGCGGCCGTGATAATCGCGCAATCCCCAGCCGAGCGCGTAATCGGCGAAGTTCGCTTTCAGGCCAGCCAAAGGCGCCGGCGGATCGCCAATGGGCAGAATCGTTTGTGGGGTCCACATCTCCCGGGATCGCTGCTCAGTGAATAAACGTCCGTCGTGATCCACATACTTCCCGCGATTCAGTTGGAGTTGTACCCACTTCGCCATGTCCGCTGCGCAGGAGTTGATTGCGCCCGCCGGAGCGGCATTGTCCAGATCTTCGAAAGGGATTACTTGCAGTTTTCCATCCACGCGCGAATGCGGATAAGCGTAGTCGCCGCCGGGCTTGTACGCGGTCGTACTGAGGTCGGTATGGTTCATCCCGAGCGGAGTAAAGATGCGCTGCCGGACGTATTCATCCCAACTCGTTCCGGTCACCGCGGGAATGATCTGGCCAGCCGTCATGTAGAGCAGGTTGTCGTAAGCGTAGTGGCTGCGGAAGCTGGATTGCGGCTTCATGAAGCGCAGCCTGTAGATGACGTTTTCCCGGGTGTAGGTGGTGTGAGGCCAGAACAGGAGATCGCCTTCGCCCAGTCCCATTCCGCTGCGGTGGGTCAGCAGATCGCGGATCGTCATCTCGTGGGAGACGTAGGGATCGTACATGACAAATCCGGGAAGCCGCTGGTAAACAGGATCGTCCCACGAGAGCTTGCCCTCATCCACCAAGGTGGCGAGTGCCGCGGTAGTGAAGGCCTTGGTGTTCGAACCGATCCCAAACGTCGTGAATTCGTCGACCGCGGTGGGGTCGCCCAGTTTGCGCACGCCGTATCCCTTGGCTACGAGAATCTTGCCATCTTTCACAATCGCGACCGCCATGCCGGGAACGTCGAAGATCTTCATCGAAGAAGCTACATAGGCGTCCAGATCAGGCGGCGTGGTGGACTGCGCAGCCGAAGTAGCGGGAAGGGTTAGGACAACGGTGAGCAACACCCTGACAGCAGGGATTCGGCGCATGCAGGTCTCCAGATGAGAGTGAACTCAGGAAATCGAGACGATTAGAACACAGGAGCAGGCGAGAGAGGGAGGAAGGAAGCGGGGGCCGGAGAGGCGGCCCCCACAATATCCGAGCGTGGTCAGTTCATCCGCTGTCCGACTACGGCATCAATGTAGTCGACCAGTTGAGGGACCGTGAGTTCGGAAGCAAGTAAATCTTCCATTTCAGAGGTGCTGAAGCCGGTCCGAGCCGCCGCCTCCTGCAAGAGCTCTGCCATGGAAATATACGAAATACGATCGGAATAGAGTCTCATCAACTTCTCCTCGATTGTCGCTGGGATGGAACCTGGCAGTTCCGGATTCAGTCCGTGAAAAAAGTGCAGAAAGAATCAGCAGCGAATCGAGCAGAGCTGAATGGGGCGATCGTGGGGTAGTAATAGAACCGCAGTTTTACTCAAGCGCAGCGACAGCCAGTCGTACTGAGCCGCAGCCACCCTTGGCAGCACGGGAGCTACAACCATGAGCGGAGGAGCTGCGTTGGCTTGAGCGTGGAGTACAACGGGAGCAGTCTCGCGATGGAACGCAGTATCCGGCGGATCGACGTCCGGTAGCACCACCAACAGCAGCACCACGAACACGGCGCTGCCCAACAGGATGAGTGTCGACGTGCTGGCGTTCCAACGGGACATGACGTTTGTTTTGCCAGAGTTTAGGATGCGTGTCAAGGCCGGAAAGGCTGTATTCGGGCGCACAGAACGCAACCTGGGATTAGAAGATGCGGAACTGTTTCCCGCCGGAAGTGGCTGTACAAAGCCGTGGGCTTCGTATACAAACGGTCAAAGCACGATGCGGGCGTGCGGGGGAAACACTTCTTTGTATCTCAGGCCCAAAAACTTGGACGATGCAGTTGCCCTGCTGAACTCATCGGGCGGCCAGATCCTGGCCGGAGGCACGGATTTTTATCCTGCGCTCGGAGAGCGCCTTCCGAAAGGCGATGTAATAGACATTAGTGCGCTGCGCGAGATCCGTGGAATCTCTGCCGAACAGCGCTATTTTCGCATTGGGGGACTCACGACGTGGACTGAAGTAGTGCGCGTGCCCCTGCCTGATTGTTTCGATGCCGTGAAAGCGGCGGCCCGGGAAATCGGGTCAGTGCAGATCCAGAATCGCGGGACCGTGGCTGGGAACTTGTGCAATGCGTCCCCTGCAGCGGATAGCGTGCCCCCGCTGCTGGTTTTGGACGCCGAGGTCGAACTGCGTTCCGTCGCTGGCTACCGCCGCATGCCGCTCGCGCAATTCATTACCGGCAATCGCACGACCCAAAAAAGAGCCGATGAAGTCCTGACGGCGGTGCTGATTCCGCGCCAGTTCGAAAATGCGCCCTCCGCATTCCTGAAGCTGGGCGCGCGAAAGTATTTGGTGATTTCAATCTCCATGGTGGCGGTGGTACTCGAAACGAATGACTCCGGTTATGTGTCGCAAGCCCGCGTCGCGGTAGGATCGTGCTCGGCCGTGGCTCGCCGCTTGCCCGATCTGGAGAGAGACTTGGTCGGGCAGCCCGCTGATCCGCAGATCGGCTCGACCGTTGGGCTTCAGCATCTCGCAACTTTATCTCCGATTGACGACGTCCGAGCGACAGCCGAGTACCGGCGGGATGCCTCCGTTACGCTGGTCCGGCGAGCGCTTCAAGCGTGCGTGGGGAGAACCTGACGTGGCGGCGCAGACTCCGACATCGCTGGTGCAATCGCAACTCATTTCTTTTTCCGTCAATCACCGCTGCGTGGATGTCAGCGTCACCGGAAGCCGCCGTCTCTCGCGCGTGTTGCGAGAAGAACTGGGCCTGACAGGAACGAAAGTGGGTTGTGATGCTGGGGACTGCGGCGCTTGCACCGTGTTGCTCGATGGGGAGCCGGTGTGCGCTTGCCTGGTCGCGGCGGGTCAGGTCGCCGGATGCGAAGTCACGACCGTCGAAGGCCTGGCAAGCCGGTCGCCCATACACAATCGTCTGCAAACGTCTTTTCTTGTCCACGGAGCGGCGCAATGCGGCGCCTGTACTCCCGGAATGCTGGTGTCAGCCACTGCGCTGCTCGAAAGGAACGCGTCTCCATCCGAGCAGGAAGTGATGGACGCCATTGGAGGAGTGCTCTGCCGCTGTACGGGTTATCGCAAGATTATCCGCGCGATTCAGGACGTGAATGCCCCCAGCCGGCAGCTTTCTCCTCAGGCGGGTGCGGCCGTAGGCGCGCGGCTGATCCGGCTCGACGGCCAGAAGAAAGTTGACGGCACCGAAATCTTCGGAGCGGATGAAACTCCCGAGGCCGCCCTGACGCTGCGTGTAGTGCGCTGTCCGTATCATCGCGCGCGATTCCGTTTTGGCGATCTGGATGCGTTCGTGGCCGCACATCCGGGGATCGCGATCGTCCTCACCGCGAAAGACGTTCCCGGTATCGATTGTTATGGGGTGATCCCCCGCTTCGCCGACCAGCCAGTCTTCGCGCACGACGAGGCACGCTACCGCGGTGAGGGCGTGGCTGCGATTGTCGGTGAAACTGAAGTTGTCGAGGCGCTTGATCTCCGGGAATTCCCGGTCACCTGGGAGGAACTGCCCGCAATCCAGACCATCGATCAGGCGCTGGCTGGGGGCGCAGAGCAAATCCATTGCGGCCGGCAATCAAACGTCCTGGTGCAGGGCCGGGTCGTCTGCGGAAACGTCGATCACGCTCTACAACAATCTCACGTCACTGCCGAAGGCGAGTACGAAACGGGATTCGTCGAGCACGCTTACATCGAGCCCGAGGCAGGATTCGCGCGGCGGGTCGGCGACTGTATCGAAATTCAGGCGTGTACGCAGTCTCCGTACATGGATCGGGCAGACATCGCAAAGATTTTGGGGATTGCGCCGGAAAAAGTACGGATCATCCCTAGCGCGGTCGGCGGTGGCTTCGGATCGAAGCTCGATCTCTCCGTTCAGCCATTCATCGCGTTGGCTGCGTGGAAGCTGCAACGCCCGGTGCGCATGGTCTACTCACGCACCGAATCGATCATGTCCACCACGAAGCGGCATCCTGCGCGAATGAAGTTGCGTGCAGGTGCCAATCGCGACGGTAAATTGACCGGCCTCGATTTCACCGCCGATTTCAACACGGGCGCCTACTCGTCATGGGGACCGACTGTGGCCGGAAGAGTTCCGGTTCACGCTTGCGGGCCATACCGCGTGCCCAACTATCGCGCGCTGACTCGCGCTGTGCATACCAACGTCGTGCCTGCGGGAGCGTTTCGCGGATTCGGCGTGCCGCAAGCTGCCATCGCGCAGGAGCAGTTGTATGACGATCTCGCCGGCAAAATCGGCATGGACCCTTTAGAGTTCCGCATCCTCAATGCGCTCGACAATAATTCACCGACAGTCACCGGCCAGGTGCTGGGCGAGGGCGTCGGGATTCGTGCCTGCCTCGAAGCTCTGCGTCCCCAGTGGCAGGCCGCTCGCGCTCAAAGGGCGGAGTTCAATACGCAAGCTGGTCCTCTGCGCCGCGGCGTGGGCGTCGCGGGGATGTGGTATGGCTGCGGCAACACATCTTTGCCAAATCCCTCGACCGTCCGCATTGGATTGAAGCGCGACGGACGAATCGCTTTGCACCAGGGAGCCGTGGACATCGGGCAGGGATCCAACACTATCGTGACGCAAATCTGCGCTGACGCGGTGGGCGCGCCCATCTCGCATTTTGATCTGGTCTCGGCGGACACTAGCATCACTCCTGATTGCGGCAAGACTTCCGCTTCGCGCCAGACATTCGTCACCGGCAAGGCCGCCCACATGGCTGGGCGTAAGTTGCGCGAGGAAATTCTGAAACTCGCGGGCGCATGCAAGTGCGCCACGGTCGAGTTCGGCAATGGGTTCATAACCGTGCTCGAAAACGGCGTAAGCAAACCAGTGGACCTCAGCTCACTTCCGCTCGATCAGCTTGGATACGTCATCACCAGCGAAGCGACATTCGACCCGCCGATCACTCCTCTGGATGAAAACGGACAGGGCAATCCGTATGCGGTCTACGGTTTCGGCGCGCACGTGGCGGAAGTCGAAGTCGACATTGAAGTGGGTACGGTTCGTGTGTTGAAGGTGACCGCCGCCCATGACGTCGGACGCGCGATCAATCCCACTCTGATTGAAGGTCAGATCGAAGGCGGCGTTGCACAAGGGCTCGGGATGGCCTTGATGGAGGAATTTTTCCCAGGGAAGGGAGAGAATCTTCACGACTACCTGATTCCGTCCGCGGGCGACATTCCGCCCATTGAGTCGATCCTGATAGAAGATCCATCTCCGATTGGTCCCTTCGGTGCCAAAGGAATTGGCGAGCAGGCAGTCATTCCCACCGCACCTGCGATTCTGAATGCCATTCATGATGCCGTTGGCGTGCGCATTCACAAGACTCCCGCGACCCCGGATCGCGTGCGGGCGGCCATTCTCGCCAAGGCCAGCGGAGGCGGGCGTGGCTGACGACGCAATCCGCTGCGACGCTTGCCCCGTGCTTTGCTATATCAAGCCCGGACGCACTGGATCTTGCGATCGCTATGGAAATCAAAACGGCCAACTGGTGCGTCTGGACCCGCACGTAGTGCTGGATCGTACGCTAGAGCGGGGTGAATCCGTGGTCCCATTTATCCAGCGCAGCCAGGATTGGGACGGAACGCTGGTCAGCCACGCCGAGACGTTTGTCACCGCCATTGGCGCGGGCACGACCTATCCCGACTACAAGCCGGCACCATTCATTATTTCTTCGCAAGTCGAAGGCGTCGATGTGGTCACGGTTGTCACCGAAGGAATATTCAGTTACTGCGGCGTGAAGGTGAAGATCGATACCGATCGCCACCTGGGGGCCGAATGCAGCACGGTGCGCGCGCAGGGTGAGGCCGTCGGACATGTCACCACCAGCGAGTACGGATCGCAGATGCTTTCTCTCGGCGGCGTCCGCCATCTCACCGGAGGCAGTCGCAGCGAGGGCACGGCAACCTGCGACGCTCTGCTGAATCTCTGCAATGGCAAAGCCGTCGAACTGGCAATTGACGATGGCGCGAAGGTTGTGGTCCAGTCGGGCAAGCCTCCCATCGTCGAAGGCGTGCAGGAAGAGCGCATGCGCGTGGGCTGCGGCTCGGCGACGATCGGAATGTTTGCCCGGCAGTGGTTCGGAAAAGTGGACGATGTTGTCGTGGTCGATGATCACATCACCGGTGTGCTCTCCGAGCATCAGGCGGGTAAGATGCTGGGTGTGCCGGAAACCGGAATAAAGCTGAAGGGCAGGCGCTCGACTCCGGGAAGATACTTTCAAGTGGCGGAGCCGGGCACATCCTGGGGCGGCACGAACATCGACAACCCGCTTTCTATTCTTGGAAAGTTCAATGTCAAGAAAGCCTGGCCCGGATTGAGGCTTCTGATGATCAGCACGACCGGCGAGCAATACGCCTACTTCGAGTTGGATGAAGCTCTCCGGCCCGCAGAAAAGGAGTTGCCATCCAGTCTGCAGGAATCCGTCGCGCGCATTCGGGAAAATTGTGAACCGGCTTTGTGCACCGTTTTGTTCATGGGCGGAGCGGGCGGCTCGTTACGGGCTGGCGTGACTGAGAATCCCGTACGGCTGACCCATTCGGTTCGTGATGCCCTGGCGCGGGTCACTTCCGGAGGCGCTCCCGTTTACATCTGGCCCGGCGGCGGCATTACATTCATGGTGGACGTGAGCCGCATGCCGCAAAATGCCTTCGGCTATGTGCCCACTCCGGCTTTGGTGGCTCCCATTGAGTTCACGCTGAAGCTGGCGGACTACGCAGCGCTGGGTGGGCACATGAGCGCGGTGCGTCCTCTGAGTTCGATCGTTGCCGGGCAAGATGGACGGCAAAGAGTTGTGGCTCGGGTCGGCAGCGGCAAGAACGGGAAATGAATTCGCGCGCGCAAATTCGACTCCTGCGTGATGGCCGGCGCCTGCATTTGCAGGATGGCCCCATCGACCTCATTGTGGAAGCGTTCGCCCCGCTGGGCGAAATCGAGAATGCCTACCGCGCGGCCTGCGCGCGCTTCGAAACCGTGCTCGACGAACTCTGCGGCGAACTTGTGCTCCTGCGACAGCAGTGCTTGCTGGAAAGTGAGTGGCCGCACGGCGTGGTCGCCCGCCGGATGATGGCCGCTGTCCTGCCCTATGCCTCCGAATGTTTCATCACGCCTATGGCGGCGGTAGCCGGTGCCGTCGCGGAAGAAATTCTTGCGGCGATGCGTGCCTCAGCCCAGCTTTCGCGCGCGTATGTGAATAACGGCGGGGACATTGCATTGCACCTTGCTGATGGTGAGAAGATTGTCGTGGGAATTGTGGAACGCCCCGATCGTCCGTCTCTCTTCGGTACTGCCACGCTGCACGCGTGCGGTCCCGTGCGCGGCATTGCCACGAGCGGCTGGCGTGGCCGCAGCTTTTCGCTGGGAATTGCCGACGCGGTGACGGTGCTTGCCGACCGTGCCGCAGCCGCGGATGCCGCTGCAACTATCATTGCGAATGCGGTGGATTTGCCCGGGCATCCAGCGATTATTCGCGTTCCTGTGCGCGAACTCGCGCCCGACAGCGATCTCGGGAATCGGTTGGTCACTCAATCCGTCGGAGAGTTGAGCGCAGCAGAGGTGAATCAGGCGCTGCTGGCAGGTGTGGACACTGCCGAACGCTTGCAGAAGATTGGCTTGATCCGGAGCGCCGCTCTGAAACTGCAGGGAGACACGCGCGTGGTTGGTTCCTTCCCACAATTGAGTCCGTCGCTGGTTGACGAAAGGGGCCTGGTGCATGCCTGAGCTGGTCGTGCGCAAGAAGATGACGTGCGTCGAGGAAATTTTTCACGAGGGTGGCGCCATCGCAGCAACGCCGTTGCGCCGCGCCGCGGCATTGAGCGTGCTCCGGAATCCGTTCGCGGGATCGTACGTCTCCAACATCGAGGGATTCATGGACGATCTGAAGCCCCTGGGGTTGGAGATGGCTCGCACTCTCGTTAAAGCGCTGGGTGGAGACGCGAAAGTCGTTGAAGGCTACGGCAAGGGCGCAATCGTCGGGTCTGCGGGAGAAATTGAGCACGGCGCGCTCTGGCATGTCCCCGGCGGATACGCCATGCGTGAAGTGCTCGGCGGGGCAAAGGCCATTGTGCCTTCTACCAAGAAAGTTGGCGGCCCCGGAACGCGGCTCGATGTTCCGATTACCCACATCAATGCCTCGTACGTGCGCAGCCATTTTGATGCCATGGAAGTCGGGATCAACGATGCGCCTCGCGCCGACGAAATCCTACTCGCCTTGGTGATGACCACTGGGCCGCGTGTCCACGCCCGCGTAGGCGGACTCAAGGCGTCAGAGGTCAAAGGCGAAGACGGCCTGAGGTAAAAAGATGAAAGCCAAGATCCGCAAAATCGCGACCTTCGTGGAAGAGACGCAGCGCGAGATGGACCGCGAAGTTTCACCTCATACGCGAAAAGCCGCCGCGGTCGCGGTGATCGAGAATCCCTGTGCGGGAAAGTACGTCGCCGATCTATCCGAACTGATGGCCATTGGAGAAGAACTCGGAGATCTGCTGGCCCAACGGGCCGTCGCGGCGCTCGGGATTGCCGGCCACTCGGCAGAGAGCTACGGCAAGGCCGCAGCCGTGGGAGAAAACGGCGAACTGGAACACGCCGCGGCCATCCTGCACCCGAAACTCGGCACGCCCGTCCGGCGTGTCCTCGGCAAAGGCGCGGCTCTGATTCCTTCCTCCAAGAAGCGCGGCGGATTGGGAGTCGTGCTCGACATCCCTCTCGGACACAAAGATGCGGCCTTCGTCCGCAGCCACTTCGATGGCATGGAAGTGCGCCTGAACGATGCCCCACGCGCGAACGAAATCATGGTAGCCGTCGCGGTAACCGACAGCGGACGCCCCCTCCCCAGAGTAGGCGGCCTGACAAAAAACGAAATCAAAGGCGAAGACGGCCTTCGCTAGTCTTATGTAGGGACAGCCGTCATCGGATGTCCGGCCGAGCGAAGCTCGGCTGCCTATGGCGCACGCATCAAAAATGTACTGCCATTCACGGTGTACAGCACTTTCCCGCCCGGCGCTGCCGTTCCGGACACTTTGCCCGCCCGAACCGCATCGAATGCGGAAACTAATCTCGGCAGTACGCTCGCTGGAGCGACCGGAATATTGTGTGCTCCCAACACCAGCGTGACTTGAGGCGCCAGTGCAGCCAGCCGCCGGATGGACGCCGCATAAGCATTCAAATCCGTCTCCGGACGAAACAGCCAAATGGGTGCCGGATAATAGGTGTCTCCGGTGAATAACAGCCCATTCGCGCGATCGAACAATGAGATTGCGTCCGGCGTATGCCCCGGCGTCGCGATCACCTCGATCGATCGCCCTCCCAAGTCGATCTTCTCGCCATCGTGAATATACTTTGTGATCTTCCAAGGCCGCGTAGCATACGACTTCGCGTCAAAATCTTTCGGCAACGCTCCGCAGATCTGGTCGGGAGCAATTTCGGCCTGCGCGTCTTCGCGCGAGCCTTTCGCATTCGTGCGGGTGAAGTCCGTGTCCATGCCGTAGATCGTCTCGAACTCCCAGTTGCCCCCGACGTGATCGTCGTGAGTGTGTGAATTCAGCACGATGATGGGCAGTTTGGTCAACTCTGTCGTGACCTTCTTGATATCGCTGATGCCCATCCCAGTGTCGAACAGCAGCGCTCGTTTCGTGCCCGTGATCAGGTAGCCAATTGTTTCCTCAGCCTGGTGAGGTTCATAGATGGCGAACACTCCGGGCCCGGGCTTATAAACTTCAAACCACCCATCACTGACGGGAACGCGGTCGATGGTCTTGTATTCCGGACGCGGAAGAGCGCGGCACCAATCCGGAATGGCGGTTTGGGCAGAAGCAGGGGCCAGCGCAGCACATAGAACAAAGAGCGCAACCCTGAACCCTGGCCTCCAGCCCGGAACGCGACGGCTCATCGCCTCACGACCTCCGGCACTCGCGTGGCCGGCGGCGTATTTCGGCTGCGCTGAATGCTCACCGCTCCATCGGTGATCACCATGCCCACCCCCGCCAGGTCTCCTTTTTGAATGCTATCCAGAAGGTTCTTGCCCGCCGACTGTTGCGCGGTATCGAGAAATACAAAGCTCGCCTCTCTCCCCGGGGCAATCAGCCCGCAATTCAGATTGCGCATCTTTGCGGTGTTGCCGGTTGCCAGGCAGATCGCCACTTCCGCGGGAATTTCGCCGAGAGAAGAGAGCATCGAGATCATTCGCAAAATTCCCAGAGGTTGCACGCCCGATCCAGCAGGCGAGTCCGTTCCCAGAATCACGCGATGCATCTGCCTCAGCTCTTTGGCAGTTCGCAATGCCAGCAATCCGGCCCGCTCGTTTCCGTTGTGGACGATTTCCAGCGCGCGTGGCGAGCGTTCGCAAAGTTCTTTGATCTGATCGTCTGGTAAGGCAGTGTGCCCGCCGTTCACATGCCCGATCACATCCGCATCGGTTTCGAGCACCATATCTTTGTCGATGAGGCTTGAGCCTGGAATCGACGGCCCGCCGGTGTGGATCGTGCTCTGGATGCCATATTTACGAGCCCACGAGACCATGCGCCGTCCCGTAGCGCCGTCTTTCACGCTACCCAGCCCGACTTCGCCGAGAAACTTCACTCCTGCTGCCGCGAGTTCCTTGAAGTCGTCTTCCACCATGCCCTGTTCGAGCACCGGCGCACCCGCGTAGATCTTCACCCCGCCCGGCCGAAACGCCTGAAACGCGCGCTGCGCGAAGATCGCCATCGCTTTCAGGCCGACAATATCTTTTGGTCGTCCCGGCGTATGAACTTCACCGGCGGACACCATCGTGGTTACACCGCCGTGCAGACAGCTATCAATCCAGCCCAGTTGGTTCTGCCGAGGCGTCCAATCGCCGCACACAGGATGCACGTGGCTATCGATCAATCCCGGAGCGAGCGCCGTGCCTTTGGCATCGACCGTGGTGGCCGCGCCGCTCAAATCCAAATCTTTTTCTTTCCCGGCGCTCTCAATTACGCCATCCACCGCGACCACAGTATCGGCATCGAGAATCGGGTGGTCGAGATCCCCGCTGAGCAGCAGCCCGATGTTGCGGATGACCAGCTTGTTTGAACTTGAAGAGTTTGCAGGTGCGTCGTGGCTCATGAGGTTCGCCGGAAGATTCTGGAGCTCACAAATATACCCGACCTCCACGCGCACGAGAAGGAGACGCTGCGGCAACTCCGTCCTAACGTCTCGCCTACATTTTTCTGTTCCTCTGTGTTCCTCCGTGTCCCCTGTGGTGTCTCGCACTGTTCAAACCCAAAACCGGCAATCTACAATCTCAAGATCGAGGACACAGAACAGGAGAATCATGGTTTCCCGCGACTACATTTTCTGGGAGGTGGATGTGCAGTGCGACTTCATGCTGCCTGGAGGCAACTTGTACGTGCCCGGGGCTGAGAAGTTGTTGCCCAATATTCGCCGGCTTACCGATCCGGCGCGCCAGGGAAAGGTCTTCCTCGTTTCTCACGGATGTTTTCACACGCCCAACGATCCCGAGTTCAAGACTTTTCCCCCGCACTGCGTCAAGGGAACTCCCGGAGCAGAGCTAGTCCCGGAGGCGCTGACGGCCAAACTCGCGCGTGTTCCCAATGATGCATCCGCCACGCTGCCGGAAGACTTGTCCCAATACCAGCAGATCCTTCTCGAAAAGCAGACATTAAACATTTTTGAAAGCAGGCACGCCGACGAACTGGTACGGCGGCTCGGCAATCACGCTGAGTTCGTGGTGTTTGGAGTGGTCACCGAATACTGCGTCAGCTTCGCCGCCAAAGGTCTGCTGGAGCGAGGCCGGCGCGTCGCCGTCGTGCAGGATGCAATCGAAACGCTCAAAAGAGGTGACGGGGAATGCACCATGACAGACCTGAAGCGGTTGGGGGCCCGGCTCACCACTACAGACGAGGCTCTAGCCGCGCTCGACTGAGAGCGTACTTTCGTGCGCTAGCGTCGGTCATGGTCCCGATCGTGGTCGCGATTCCGGTCGTGGTCTCCATGGTTGTGACGCCACGTCCAGTATTCTTTCTGGTCTCGAGGAGGTAGCCTGCGGAAATCGCGCTGCGAATCGCGACGGGTTTCATTAGCCCACTGCCGATAATAGTAGTCCTCGTCGCCATTCCACTGGTGATAGTCCGTGTAATAAGGGTCGTACACCCGATACGCATGGTGGTCTCCACACGCTACCCCAGCCACAGACAACAGCATTGCGCTTGCCAGCACCAACGAGCTCACCCGACTACGAATCATTTCCAGCCTCCTCCGGCGAAAACACGTCAGAAAGCTGTTAGTTGCGCAGACTGTAATCGCGGTTTCAACTTTCTCGCAGTCCAGGCAGCTCCTTTCCAGCCCGTGACGATTACTTCCGAACCGTATTTCTTTTCCTTTCGAAACCTTTTCAATCACCAGGGCTTGTAATAGACTACTCAGTCGTTGCGCTTGGAGGAATTTACGTTGGCGAATCCGCTGTGCAGGCTTTTGGAATTACCCGAGCAGGAGAAGGTTGAGCGCGGGCTCGAGCATACTCCCCGGGAAATCTGGCAGCAGCCCGACACGTGGAAGACCACGTACCAGGTTGTGCGCGGCCAACCAGACTGCACTCGGGGACGTCCTGCGGCGCGCCGGAATTGGGCGGGGAAGTACCTCCTCTCCCGCCGTCTATCTCGTTGGCGCGGGTACGTCGGACTACACCGGACGGGCGCTCGCCCCTCTTCTGCGCAGCCGACTCGGATGTGACGTGTGGGCGTTGCCCAGCACCACGCTGCTGACCGAGTTCGATGACTTCCATCGCGCTGGACGCGAATACTTCTGGATCTCCTTCTCGCGTTCGGGGGAGAGTCCGGAAGGAGTTGCGCTCCTCGAGCGCGCACTGGAGAAGCGGCGCGAGATCCGGCATCTGGTGATCACCTGCAATCCGCAGGGGCCGATGGCGAAGTTGTGCGAGCAGCATCCCGACCGCGCCTTTGCGCTCGTGCTGGACGACTCCGTCAACGATCGCGGGCTCGCGATGACCAGTTCGTTTACCAACATGCTGCTGGCGGGACAATGTGTTGGCCACCTCGATGACTTCAGCACCTTCGGCAGCATGGTTGCGCAACTCTCCGAGTGTGGCAGAAAGTTCCTTCCGGAGGCGGCGGAAGCTGCCGCCGAGATCACCACGCTCGGATGCACACGCGCCGTTTTCGTGGGATGCGGCGTGCTGCGTGGGGTCGCCGACGAGTGCGCTCTCAAAGTCGTGGAGTTGAGTTCAGGAAAAGTGACTACTCTGGCGGAAACTCAGCTGGGCCTGCGTCACGGACCGATGTCGAGCGTGGACAGCCAGACCGTATTCGTGTCTTTTCTCTCCAGCGATGCGCGGCGGCGCGGCTACGAGATCGACTTGCTGCGCGAAATGGATCGGAAGCGCCTCGGCAGAGTGCGCATCGTTGTGACTGCAGGAGATGGCGCCGACGTCGCTCAACTCTCAGACTATTGCCTCTCTGTAGGACCTGATGGACTTCCTGATCTCTATCGTCCAGTGCTCGACGTGATGCTGGGACAACTGATCGGACTGTTCGCCTCGATGCGCTGCGGCCTGAAACCAGATCAGCCCAGCCCCAGCGGAACCATCACGCGAGTCGTGCAGCCCATCGCCATTTACTCGTAACCAGCGACGAGCAATCAGTGATGAGTCTGTTACGCAGTCACTGTTTCGGGCGTCGGCTCATACGGGCAGAATGGGTCCGTGCCTAGCGCGTCTCCCGTGTAGGCGAAGGCGCGCGCGCGCGATCCGCCGCAGACATGGCTGTACTCGCAGGCTCCGCATTTTCCGTGGAACGTGTCGGGAGAATGGAGCGAGCGGAATACTTCCGAGTTCCGGTAGACCTCGACCAGCGAGTCCACGCGCACGTTACCGCAGCGCAGCGGCAGAAATCCCGAGGGATAAATCTCTCCCAGGTTGGACACGAACACGATGCCGTGTCCATCGCGAATCTGGAATCCCTTGTACACCGACGCCATCTTCATCTCCGATCCGGGCTTTCCCGACGCGCGCATCTTCTCAATCGCGATGCGCCGGTACGACGGCGCTTCGGTCGTCTTCACCATAAAGGGCGAGTGCTGCGACAGTTCGAACACCCAGCGCATGATCTGCTCGCCGCGCTCGGGCGAGACTTCATTCAGCGCCTTGCCCCGTCCCACAGAGATCAGCATGAAGAGGCTCCAGCGCATCACCGGGAATTCCTTGCACAGCAGTTCGTAAATCGCGGGCAGATCGTCGGCAGTTTCTTCCGAAACCAGCGTGTTCACCTGGATCGGGATGCCGAGACGGCCGCAATGCCGCGCGGCCTCCATGGTGTGCTCGAACGTTCCCGGCACGGCGCGGATCGCGTCATGCTTTTCCGCGCAGGATCCGTCGAGGCTCAGCCCCAGACTCTGGATTCCATGTTCTTTCAGCTTCGTGATCGCGTCGTTGGTGAGTTCCGGCGTGGCGCTCGGCGTGATCGAGACTTCCAGGCCCAAGCCGTTCGCGTAATCGATCAGTTCGTAGATGTCTTTGCGGCTGAGCGGATCGCCGCCCGTCAGAATGAGATGTGGCAGCGGATCGCCGAATCCGACAAGCTGCTTCAGGAAGCGCTTGCTCTGCTCCGTCGAGAGCTCGAGCGGATTGGCGTTGGGCATCGCTTCGGCGCGGCAGTGCTTGCAAGCCAGGCCGCACGCCTGAGTCATCTCCCAATAAACCAGCAATGGATTTTTAGAAAAGTCATGGACCAACCGGCCCATATGAGGAGTAGTGCCAGAACCCACCATGATTTCCCCCTTACAACGTCCAGCTTTGAAACCCACAGGCAAATTCAGGGTAGTTTCCGGGCGGGAAAAAGGCTGTGATTTGAATCACAGGGTGGGGTGACGAGTCTCGCAAAAACAACAAGGCGCACACAGGGGGTTGGCTGTCGCCGCAAATTGAAGCCGAGTGTATGTTCTTGGAAGTAAGATACTTACTTGATTTCGCCGGTAAAAAAGCAAATTCATCAGTCGCCTCACACAGGGACTCCGGCGGCTTCCCTCGTAGAGACGTAGCGAGCTACGTCTCTACAAAGTTGTGCGAATCAGTTGGAGAACACCCGCTACTTCATGTCGTGGTGTTCGCGGGCCCACTTTTCGGCTTGATTCAATTCGCCGAGGGCTTGGTCGATGTGGTGCATGGCGGCCACCCTGTGGCCTCCCCATTGTCCACCGGCGTGCTCGAGTTCGCTCTTGGCGTTTCGGAGCGCGCCCCGGGCGGCTTCGACTTCGGCGGGCACGTCCTTTTGTGCAGGTTCAGGAAACAAGGAGACAGCGGGTGACAGGACAAACATCGCGAGCAGTGTGAATGTTGCAACTTTCATAGTGTTCCCTCGGGGGCGAATTTGGGAAAGCAGCTTAGCACAACCCCCTGCAGGGTTTCATACAGGAATACCCGGAGAAGCCAATGGAGTTGCATTACTTGCCGCCACGGAACACTCGACAGCTTTCTGGTGTCAAACAAAGCAATCGTATTGGGCCAGCCGTCGGTGCAAGCCCTGCGGATCATCGTGCGCCAGCGGGGAGGATTGGGTGAGCGCTACTCGTACTATGATTCTCCGCAGTAGGAGGTTCCCTTGTTTACGAAACATCTCCCACGAACGTGGCTGCAGTTCCGCCGACGAATCCTCCACATCCAACTCTTCCTGTGCCTTTCGTTGCTGGTCGCAGTGACTGCCTTTGCACAGACTTCCATCCCGGATACTCCAGCGGGAAGTACGCTTCGCGCCTGGCTGGATGCGTTTAACAGCGGAGACCGCGCGAAGGTGGAATCCTACATTAAGAAATACGACCCCGATAAATCTGCAGACGGCATGCTGGAGTTTCATAACCAGACAGGCGGCTTTGATTTGCTGGCGATCGATGCCAGCGAGCCGACCCTCATCAAATTTCGGCTGAAGGAAAAAGTCGGCAATACGGTGGCGATCGGGAGCATACAGGTGAAGGATGCTCAAACGGGAACTGTCGAGTCCCTCAACTTGCGACCGATCCCAGCGGGAGCGGTGGTCGAGAGCGTGAAACTAGACGCGGCCGAAAAGCAGCGCGTCATCGACGGAGTCGCGCAGAATTTGAAAGAGTCGTATGTCTATCCCGATCTGGCGCAGAAGATGGAGGACGCGCTTCGTTCCAATCGGAAAGCCGGAGATTACGACACGATCACGGATGGCGATGTTTTTGCGAATCGCCTCACGAAAGACTTGCGCGCGGTCAGCCACGACAGGCATTTGGGAGTGAATTTCAGTCCGGTGAAGCTGCAGCCGCAAGATAACAAACCCAACGCGGACGAAGAGACGGAGTACCGCAAGGAGATGGAGCGGAGCAATTGTGAGTTCCAGAAAGTCGAAGTCCTGCCGCGGAACATTGGTTATCTCAAGTTCAACGCCTTTGCTGATCCTTCGATTTGCGGGCCTACCGTTGTGGCGGCCATGAATTTTCTGGCGCACGTGGATGCGGTTATCTTTGACCTTCGCCAGAATGGTGGGGGCGATCCGAAGATGGTCGCCATGATCTCCAGTTATTTGTTCGATAAGCCCACCCATCTGAACGATCTCTACAACCGCAAAGAGGACTTCGCGCAGCAGTATTGGACGTTGCCCTATGTTCCCGGAACCACTCTGGCGCAGAAGCCTGTTTACGTTCTCACTTCCAAGAGGACGTTTTCCGGCGCGGAGGAATTTACTTACAACCTGAAGAGTCTGAAGCGGGCGACCATCGTTGGGGAGACTACCGGAGGAGGAGCGCATCCAGTATCAGGGCATCGAATTGACGATCACTTCATGATCGGAGTGCCGTTTGCGCGTGCGGTGAATCCGATCACCAAGACCAACTGGGAAGGCACTGGTGTCGAGCCCGATGTCAAATTGGAGGCCGCCGACGCTCTGCAGAAAGCGGAAGAGCTGGCCGCCGCGAAATTGTCACAGGCGAAATGAGAATTGGGCTGTACTGGTTCGTTTGCCTCGCAGGCTGCCGAGGATTTAGCCACGAAGGGGCGAAAGAATGCGGCCCAAGGCGTAAGCCGCGGGTCCGCGGGCCGGGAACAAGCCTTAGCCCAATCTAGGCGAAAGAAGACCTCTCACGCACACTGAATCGAAAACCCGGGTCCGGGGGTGAGCACCTGGACCCGGGGTGGCTGTTCCAATGAGTCTGCGAAACGAGAGAGGGAAAAAACCGGTATCCGGCTGGGCCAGGAATACCGGTGAGCGGATCACTCACCCTCTTGTCGGTGCGCCTGCCATGGGGTCGGCGGCGCGGTTCGCTATGAGTTGGAACAGCGATTTTGCTATTTGCCGTGCCCTCCCTTGAACTCGAAACTCGCAGAGCCAGAGAGGTCCACAGGCCAAAGCTGCCTGCTTACTTTTGTTGCGCGCGAATGTACGAAACCACCATCTTGATCTGATCTTCCGCCATGCCTTTGCTCGCGAAGGCGTGCATGGGTTTCTTTGCCTTGCCGCCGTTCGCAATGGCGTCGGTCAAATCGGCGTCGGAAGTTTTCTTCGCCTCATCGGATACCAGGCTGGGAGCCTTGGCAGCGGGCTTTCCGGCCAGATCGGCGCCATGGCAGGCTGCGCACTTGGCTTTGTAGAGGGCTGCGCCATCATCGGCCGCCCAAGACAGACTTGGCACGATCAGGAATAAGGCCACCGCAATGGCTACGATCACCAGCACCAGCTTCATCGTTTTCATGAATGCGTTTCCTTTCGCTACCTTCCATCCTGCAAGCAGCGGACCAACCTTGGAACGCTTCCCCTGCGTGGCAAGACGCTTATGAAAACTTACTCACCGCATTGCAGTTTCTCTGGGAACGGTGATGGCGGTCAGTGATTTCGATCACGTGCGGACGTGATCGACATCCGCAGCTATCTCAAACAAAATGCGGTACATGGCGTGAAAAAACTCGCGATGCGCGTGATATCCCGCAGTCTTGGCGGCGAAATGAGGTGAGGAGTTTTTCAGCAGTTCTTGGAAGCTGTTGAAAATAGTGCCTGCTGCCGCACGCGATGTGGCAAAAAAATTTGGCACCGTGGTTGCCAGAGTAGAAGTGCAACTTGCGCCCGAGGTGTTCGTCGTGGAACCCACGCTCATGGTCATCGGACTGGACCACCGTACTGCGCCGCTTGCCATGGGGGAGCGCTTCTTCATCGCCGAAGGCCGACGATACGAAGTTCTGCGTCACCTGAGCAGTGCGGAAGGAATCGAGGAGATCGTGGTGCTGTCGATCCCTTGCCGGACGGAATTCCTGATCTGGGCCAGCGAGCCGACGCTGGCCGCCAACTCGCTGCTGCACTTCCTGGGAACGGAGCACGGCCTAAAGCTGACGGAGTGGGAACATTTCTTCCGGTTGCTGGATGATGCTGCCCTGACACATGTGTTTCGCGTCACCGCGGGGCTCGATTCGCTGGTTGTCGGCGAGCGGGCAATTGTTACTCAGGTGCAGGACGCATGGGAGAAGGCGCGCACCGTCGGTGCATGCGGGCCATTGCTGAATGCTGTGTTGGGCAAAGCCGTTGACCTGGCGGAAAGCGTGCACAGCAAGACCGAACTTGGTAAGGATGCGGTCCCATTCTCAAGCGCCGCCGTGCAATCCGCGGAGCAGGTGTTTGGATCGTTCGAAGGCAGGAAAGTCCTGTTGCTGGGCGCTACGAAGACCGCGGAGGTTTCGGCGCGATTGATGACAGAAAAAGGCGCAGCTTCGGTGGTGGTCATCGACCAGTCGCCGCAGCGCACTCGCGAACTGGCGCACAGCCTGGGGGCAACCGCTGCGAGCCTGGCAGACCGTTGGAAATTTATGTTGCAGGCCGACGTTGTGATCAGCGCAACCGGATGTCCGCACGTCGTTCTGACCCGGGAAGAGGCGGAGCGGATCGCCGTGGAGCGGAACCGCGTAGCTCTGGTCATTCTGGACATTGCCATGCCGCGGGATGTCGATCCAGAGGTGGGGCGAGTCGATGGCATTCTTTTGTACGACCTCGAAGGGCTGGAGCGGACGATGCGCAACATCGCCGTGATCGACGTCGCCGCCGCCGAAAAAGCGGAGAAGATGGTGGAAGCCGAAGCCCACGCCTTCCGCAAAAAATTGCAGGCGCAAGGTGCGGTGCCGACCATTGTGGCGCTGCGGCAGAGCCTGGAAGAGTTATGCCGGCAAGAACTGGATTCCTTTATCGAGGAGCGGGGGCCGTTTACCCGGGAGCAGGATCAATCGCTACACGCAATCACAGCACAAGTCATACAGAAGATTGCCAGCTCCCTCGCCCGCGAACTCAAGGAACTTCCAGAGAAGGAGGAGCAGGAGCGCATGAGTGCAGCGGTGATGCGCTTGTTCCACTTGCAGTCGCCGAACACGGCGCTTGCCGGCACCACATTGGAGAGAAGCAAGCAGCGAGGCAGTAAGCAGGCCATCGCGGTCCACTGAACCATTTTGTAATCGGGTAATTTGTAATTGAGTAATTTTCGAAACGAACCGCGTAGGGATACGCGACGAACCACGTAGGGACAGCCTCTCAGGCTGTCCGCCACCCGTATTCCTTAGTCTTCGGCGGCGATCGAATCCGCGCTCTCTTCTTCCGCAGCGCCGACCAATTCAAATTTCTTCAGCTTGTAGCGCAAGGCATCCCGGCTGATGTCCAACAGCCGTGCCGCGTGGGTCTGATTGCCATTCGCGTGGCGCATGGCCAGTTCCACCATGGCGCGCTCGACTTCCTCCAGCGATGTCCCTTCTTCGGGAATGTACAGGCGCGGGAGCACCCGCCCGTTGGCCAGTTGCTTGCCGCCACCGCCACCGTCAGCGGGCGCGCTGCTGGCCTCAAACGCAGTCAAGCCGCTGCGTGCAGCATCTCCCAGAGCGAATGGCATGTAACGCGGTGTCAGTACGGATCCGTCCTCCAGAATCATGGCGCGCTCGATCGAGTTCTTCAGTTCGCGCACATTGCCTGGCCAGTTGTGAGCTAGCAGCAGGCGGCGCGTTTCCGGGCTGATGCCGCGAATGGATTTCTTGAACTTCCGGCTGTACCAGTCGATAAAGAAATCCACTAGCGGCAGAATATCTTCCGAGCGTTCCCGCAGTGGAGGGATGAAGATTGCAATGATCGCCAGCCGGTAGTAAAGATCCTGACGGAACTGGCCTTCGCGTACAGCCTTTTCCAGATCGCGATTGGAAGCGGCGATCACGCGCACGTCCACCTGCATGTCGCGCACGGCCCCGATGCGACGGATTACCTGATCTTCCAGCACGCGCAGAAGCTTGGCTTGCAGCAAGGGAGAGAGTTCGCCAATCTCGTCGAGAAACAGTGTGCCGCCGTTCGCTGTCTCAAACAGACCCTTCTTCATGGCTTTGGCGTCGGTGAACGCGCCTCTTTCGTGCCCAAAGAGTTCGGCTTCCATGAGAGTTTCCGGAATTGCCGAGCAGTTGATGGCGACAAACGGACCATTCTGGCGCGTGCTTTCGTAGTGGATGGCCTTGGCGATCAGATCTTTGCCGGTGCCGCTTTCGCCTTGGATGAGGATTGTGGTCGCTTCACTGGCGGCCACCTTTTGCACGAAGCTCATCAGTTCGGTGCTCTTCGGCGAGACCGCGACGACCTCGTGATATCCCGTGTGACGGCGCACTTCTCCACGCAGGGACTGGACCTCGGTACGCAGGTGGGTGGCTTCGAGCGCGTTCTGGATGGTGACCCGTAACTCTTCAAAATCCAGAGGCTTGCCGACGAAATCGTAAGCCCCAAGTTTAAGCGCAGTCTTGACGTCGTCCAACTGCGGGTCAGCGGTAATCATGATGACCGGCGGCGCGTCCGGAGCCTTCTTGATCTGTTCCAAAACCTGTATGCCGCTGATGTCGGGCATGCGCACGTCGAGCAGGACAAGGTCAGGCGACTCGTGCTGGGCGAGGCGGAGGCCGGGATCTCCCGCAGCGGCTTCGACCACCTGGTATCCCCACTCCTCACACTTCTGCCGCAGGGACCAGCGCACCAGGCGTTCGTCATCAACAATAAGAATCTTTTCTGCCCCAGGCATGCTGGTTTTAGCTTACTACGGATGGGAAGGGCGGGCATGCAGGCAAGAAAGCCCAAAATTGGGACTTCGTAGGACGTAACTTATTAGGTCTCTCCAACTCGCCACAAATGATGGCCAAAAGAGACGTTGCAACCAACGTCTCTCGATTGAGCACAGAGCACCGTCCAGCAAGACCGCGAAAACGACAAATTTCTCAGATTTCGCTTCTTCCTCGGATCGCTCACTGGAGGAGCGAGCCACACTCGGCTAAAACTGAGCCAGAAATCCATGATGCTTTCCAGCCGAGTCGGTATAAGTGCCCGACCACTGCTCGAACGTTATTCACGCCGAAGGGAGTAGTCGTCTGCGAGTTTGGATACTTCACCGCGGTAAAGTGAGGTGCAGCCTCGGCGGCATCGCTGGTGCCCTCATTCGCTTCGATGTTTTTGGCGAGCCATGCTCCCCATCCTTCGATCGTGTATCCAATGACATCAGCGCCGGAATTGACTCCCGTTGCGAAGGTGTCGCCGCCGGATGGAAATCGCAGAAAGGAATCCTCGTCCGCGCCTTGCTTGAACCAGGCATTGAAGAAGTCGTTTTCGAACACTTGGCCGACAATCACGCCGCTGTTCGCTATGCCATTGACCGACCAGCAACAAGGCGCGCCAGCACCTGGCTGGGTCGGATTCATCGTATGGAAGGAGCCCTTGACCCATACCCAGCCGCTGTTCGGAAATGTTCCGTAGGAGGGGTCAATGCCCCAGAGTCCGCCGACAACTGTACCCGCTCTGTTGATGCCGAATGGGACGGTGGTAAGAGCCGTACCGGGATGATCGATGGTTTTCACAACGTTGGTGTGATACCAGATGAACCCGTGTTTCGTGCCGTCAGCCTTCCTGTAAAAGCCGACGAGGTCGCCAAGATCATTCACTCCCATGATGGCGGTCGAGACGCTATTCGGCACCATGAGCTTCACGTACACTCCGTTCACGTATTTGAACCCTCTCGTCGGGCAGCTTGGCACCTTGATGTCGTAGTCATCGCACGCGGCAGTTTTGTAGAAGCCTACAATCTCGCCGTTGTTGTTGATACCTCGCGCCTCGGTAGCAACCGCGCCGGGTACGTTGAGAGGAGCGTAGCCAGATTGCGCAAAAGAGACGGCTGTAAATAACAGGATGGAAAGCGTCGAAAAGCCGCCAGTGGCGCGGGCGGAGCTCGGCAATGGGTTTGCCGCAAGTGAGACAAGCGAACCCAACTTCATATGGACCTCAACCTAGGGAGTTACGCAACGGACCTGCGCACTACTTAAAGATGCGGCAACACCGCCGAGCTGATGTCTGTTTAAAGTTGCAGTTCTTCGGCGTGGAACTACCTAAGGGAATCACGGTACTTCGAGGGCCCCGCGGAAGATTAGGATTAGGACACCACCGTCTGAACCGCGGCCCGTTGCAGCGGCAGGATTACCGCAAACGTGGTGCCTTGGCCCACCGTGCTGGTGACTTCGATGCGGCCCTGGTGGTCCTCCACAATGCGGCGGGCCAAGGAAAGTCCTAATCCCGTGCCATCGCCTTTAGTCGTGTAGAACGGGCGGAAGATATTGGGCAGGTGGTTGGGCGCAATGCCTCGCCCGTCGTCGACGACTTCGATGACCGCGTTCTTGCCTTGCAGTTCCACCGTGACGGCGATCTTTCCGCTCGGGTCGATCGCCTGCAAGGCGTTGAGCAGCAGATTCAGCAAGACCTGATGAATCTGGTCGCTGTCGTGCTCGACTTCCGGAAGCGTCGGGTCTTTTCGCAGCGTGATCTCCGTCGATTTCGACAAAGCTTGCTGGCGGCCAAGCATGACCGCGTGTTCCACGGTGATATTCAAGTCGCTCTTGCGCACTCTAGGGGGATGCGGACGGGCGGTTTGCAGCAAATCGCTCACGATGCGGTTGATGCGCGCGATCTCCTGACGAACATCCTTCACTACCGCACGTGCGGGACTGGTTGTGGGCAGATCGCGGCCAATGATTTCGATGACGCCGGCAATTCCGGCCAGAGGATTTCTAATCTCGTGCGCCAGGCCCGTGGCCATTTCGCCCAGAGTTGCCATGTGCTCGGCGCGCGACATTTGCGTCCGGTGCAGGCGTTCGATCTCGTTGCGGTTCTCCCGCAGTTGCTCGACCATGTGATTGAAGTTGCGGCCCAGATCCCCAATCTCGTCATTGCGCTGCGCGAAGCTGACCGAGACGCTCAGGTCGCCGCTGCCCAGTTGCGCGATTTTCTGCTGCAGTTCGACCATGGGGCGCTGCACCATATAGGTCAGCACGACCAGCAGCGCTCCGCAGATCGCGACCGCGCCTGCGCCCGCGACTAGCAGAACCAGGTGGCGCTCGGGATCGCGCCAGGAAATCGTCGCCAGCAGGAACAGCAGCATCCCACCCAGCAGGACGCAGGCGATCGGAACCAGCGCTTTGATCTCCCCGTTGATACGCAACCACGGTAGTTCCGGGTCCTGAGGTTGGATAGCCGCAACCTGCGCCACGGGATCCGTAACCTGTTCGTCCGTCTCATTCCATCCGGTGCTGTAGAAACCTTTGCGTTGCGCCGGAATAGGCACTGGTTCGGGTAGTTCAGGTTGCAGGGCCGGGTTCGTCATACGTTGTTTCGCAGTGTCAGGCATACGCGTGCAGCCCAGGCAACAGGTACGTCACTCCAAAGAAGGTGAACATCACAACCGTAAATCCCAGGATGGCGAAATAGGCCGCGCGCCGTCCGCGCCAGCCGCGGGTGATGCGCATATGCAGATATCCCGCGTATACCAGCCAGGTAATCGCCGCCCACGTTTCTTTGGGATCCCAATTCCAATAGGAGCCCCAGGCACGGTTAGCCCAGAAAGCGCCGGCGGCGATCATCAGGGTGAGTAGGGGGAAGGCTATGCAAATCGTCTTGTAGGTGATGCGGTCAAGATTGTCGCAACTGGGAAGCAGGCGCTCGAGATCTTCGCGCCGCCACAGCAGCAGCAGGTAAAGAAGGTTGGCGAAGATGCCTCCCACCAATGCGGCAAGAATGAATGGACTGGCGGCGAGGGTGGTGGGGTAAAGGCCCTCGGCGTCGAGCGAAGGATACTGCCCATCGCGTGTTCGCAATAAAAAGAAGATCAGCGCCAGCGTCTGCAGCAGAATGCTGATGAATACTGCGCGATTCGCTATCGACAGGAAAGTTTCTTTCTTCCTGAACGCCGAGAGCAAGTAAAACACCATGGGCGCGAGCACGGCGGCGAACACCAGCAGCATCAGCCAGCCGAGGTCGGGGATTGTCACGAACAGGCGAACGCCGCGGGAGAGGAAGACTTCCTGCTTGTTCTCCAGATCCCAGGCGACCACGTTGAAGCCGCCCCAGCCTTCGAAACGGCCGAGGATTGCCGTATAAATTCCCGCGGTGAAGATGCTGGTTGCGGCCAGAAAAGTTTCGGTCTTCATCTTGTCTTGAATCAGGAACATCATGGCCAGCGCGAAGCTCAAAGCGCAGGCTGCGTACGCCAGCATGGCGAGCGTCACGTGCACGTGAAGCCAGGTGGATTGCAGGGCCGGAACCAGCGGGCGGACATCGCTGCGCAGCAACTGCATCAGCACCACGCCAACGATGGCTACCGGCATGGTGATTGTGCCGATTACTTTCACGCCATAGCGTTTTTCTGCGATCAGGGTCAGAGCGGCCAGCGTCCACACGAAGCTGAGCAGCATTTCGTAAACACTGGCGAATGGAGGATGGCCGGCCTCGTACCAGCGGTGCGCCACCGCTGCCGTGTTAGCGAGGAGGCCGGCCCATGTGGCCAGAGACGCAAACTTGATGTAAGAGTCGGTGCCCGTTACGCCGAATCCCAGGTAGAGCGCTCCCGCGCCCGCGTAAAACACCAGGGCGGCGTACAGCAGGTTGGCTTCGTTGAGGATGTTTCCCGTCTTGACTACATTCAGGAAAGCCATGAACAGCAGGAAGAGAATGCTGAGTCCCACCATGACGACCAGGGTCATTCCAGTCGCGGGATGCTGTTCTACTTTTACGCGTGACATTGATGCTCCCCTTTCTGTGATCTGTGCCGGAAGTTACCTCGCGGCGATCGATGTCGCCTGCGCTTCAGCAGGCACGGACACCGGGTTCAATTCCTTCCTGAGTTCTCCCACTACCAACTTGAACTTTTCTTCGAAACCGTCCCGATTGCGATTGGCAGATCCGCCTACCCACAGGCTGAGACTTCCATTCGCGTTATGTACCGGGACCACCCACAGCCGCATGTGAATGACGTAGAACACAAACGTCAGGCCGATGGCCATTAACACGACTCCGGCCCATACCGCCCACTGCCCGGGCTCGTGCGAGACTTCCAGGCCGGTAAAGACTCCGGTCTTCAAATCTTTGGGTTCGAAAATGTAGGGGGAAGATGCATTCTCGGCGACTCCGGAGATTTCCGGCAGCCAGTAATTCGTGGTAACGTTCGTCTTCTTCGAAGTGACGACCATGTGTACCGCGGGATTCGTCACGTCGTTACTGCGGGCGTACACGTGTCCGTCCTGCACTACGAAATCCGGAATGAATTCCACTAACTGCACGGTAGTATCGGGATCGAGAGACGCTTCCTCGTTCACGCTCAGCGAGATTTGCTGGGAGGATCCGCCCTTGGCCGGGGTCACAGTCAGAACCAGTTCGTCGAGTTTCCCGGTGCGTCCGTAGCTGGCCTGGTAAAAGCGAACTCCCTTATAGACCAGCGGATCATTGACGACGATCTCTTTGCGGGACACCTCCTGACCGTTCTCTACGATTGCGAGCTTGGACCAGTATTTTTTGGGCGTGCCGTCACGATAAGTTTCCTCGCCGGCAGCGTTGCAGAGCACCGAGAACGGCAGGGTGCGCGACACCCCGGTTTTCATTTCGATCTGATTGCCGGCTTTACCCGGAGTGAGCATCAGAAAGCCGCGCCAGCCGACCAGCGCGTCGATAATTCCCCCCAGAAAGATCAGCAACAGGCTGGCATGCACCATGTACACGGCCATCTCGGAGATGCGGTTGCGTTCGGAAAATAGGGAGAAGCTGTTGGTGCGCACGATGCGCTCTGACTTCAAGCCGTGCTGGCGCAGGATGCGCTCGGCGGCGCCCAATCCTTGTTCCTCATCGCTGATCGGAATGCTGGCCTGCAGGGGAAGCGCTCTGCGGAAATTCTGATCGGGACTCTTATAAGGACGCGCGAAATATCGCCACGCGTTCGGAAAGCGCTCGACCGACGCCGCGATGATGCTGAGGCTGACAAGAATCATTAGGGCCACAAACCAGCGCGCGTGGAACACATCAGTGAGGCCCGTGGCATCGAGGAAGCGCAGCATGGCGGGCGAATAGGCGCGCGCCATGTCGTCGGGTTCAGTCATCGGGCGCTGCAGAATCACAGTGCCGGCCGCCGAGAAGATGACGACCAGGATGATGAGAACCACGCCAGTCTTGATCGAACTCAGGGTCTGCCAGCTTTTGCGAAGTGCGGAGCCGAGTGACATGACTTCTTCTTCCTCGCTTGTCGGCAATGCACGTTCGGCACCAATTCGCCTAGCGCGACTTAAGCGAACTCGTGTCAACGAGTTGCGTGATCAGGCCTGGTTTCCCCTAGCGCGAGTTTGAGCCATAACACTCAATGAGAAGAAGCGGGGTTTGAATTTTCACGCAGGTGCTCTAACTGTGTGATTACAATCACAAAACTCAGTAGGCCCATGCGTTATTTCCACCAGTGCCAGTGCGGCAGAAAGCCCATTCGGACACGACCCAATGGTTGTGGAAATCCTCAGCACGACTCCGCTCGGACGTGAACTGGTTCTGTTGCAAACACTTACAGATATCTAATCTGCCGCAACAGGTCGTGCCAGATTAGGACACGGTCGTGCAAATGCCTAAGTGGCATGGTCCCAGAAGATCACAAGGCGCACGGCGCGAAACGGTTCGCCAAAGCGGCGAATTCCCCTCTGCAGCGCTTTTCCTTGCTGGCCATGGCAGCGCTTCCGGCATGCTGCAAAGACCCATCCGGTTCCGCTGGATAAGAATGTCGATGCCGCGAAGTGCCTGGAGTGCCACGCAGAGAAAGCCAAAGGGAAAGCAGTGCACTCGGCGATCGCGACCGGTTGCCTGAGCTGCCACGAAGTCCGCGTCACCAAAGATGTCACCCGCGTAAAGCTGACGACTACGACGACGCAGGCGCTCTGCCTGAGCTGCCACGACGAGAAGAAAGCCGATCCGGCCAAGACGATGCATCCTCCGGCGGTCCGGGATTGCGTCAAGTGCCACGATCCGCATCAGTCCGACAATCCCAATCAGCTGCTGAAGCCGACCTCGGGCGCGACCCGCGATGAGAATCTCTGCCTTGTCCTGCCACAAGATTGGCGTGGACGTTCCCAAAGAGGGCAGCCGGCACGCGGCGCTCGATATGGGATGCGACACCTGCCACGTGACTCACAAGAACGGCGACGAAGGGAAGATCGAATTCGCAGCACACCTGAAGAAAGACTGTGCCGGCGCTTTGCATCGACTGCCACGACGTCAAGGATGCCGCGCTGCAGAAGGCGCATCATGGATCAACCATTCGGCACGGCCAACTGCCTGCAATGCCACAACCCGCACCAGTCGGCCAAGCCCAAGCTGATGCAGACATTCCTGCACGCGCCCTTCGAAGGCAAGATGTGCGACAGCTGCCATCAGGCCGGCGAAGGACGGAAAAGTTGTTCTGGCCAACGCTGACAGCCGCGCGCTCTGCCTCACCTGCCACGAAGAGCAGGGGAAGAAGATCGAGTCGGCGAAGGTGCAGCATCCGGGCGCGCAGGGCGAATGCATCTCCTGCCACAACCCGCACGGCGGCAAAGTCGCCAGGATTCATTCAGCCCGATCCGGTGAATGCCTGCCTGACGTGCCACAGCGATCAGGCCGAGCAGATGAAGAAGGCGCACCTGCACCAGCCGGCAGCCGTGCAAGGATGCGCGACCTGCCATGAGCCGCACGGCGGCGAGAACCAGCACCTGCTGCGCGCGGCGAGTCCGAACAAGCTCTGTCTCGAGTGCCACGGCCCCGAAGCCAATCCGCAGAAGCTGGAGAGCGAGCACCTGGTCACGATTTTCGACGGCGCAGTGAAGCTGCCGGAAGACTACTTCCGCAAAGTGACGGTGCTGCCGCTGAAGTACGGACGCGGGCACCCGACCGAGCGGACACCCGGTCACCGATGTCATGGATCCCTCGGATGTGACCAAGGTTCTTAAAACCGTCAACTGCTTGTCCTGCCACCAGCCGCATTCTTCGGCGCAGGCGAGCCTGCTGATCAAGGATCAATCGAACAACATGGCGTTCTGCATGACCTGCCATACGGGATTTACGAAGTAGGTGGAGCGAACGATGTTCAGAGCGATGCAAAGAGCGATGAGGTTGGCGGCGGTGATCACCGGACTTGCGATCATGCTGACTCTGGCCGATCCGTCCGCGCTCTATGCCGGCAAAAAGAAGAAGGCGGAAGCAGCGCCGAAACAGCCCAACATTCTCGACGTTCTGGATTATTCCAAGATCGTTTGGCCGAATCCGCCAGCCGTCACCCGGATCAAGTATCTGAATTACTTCTGCTGCGACAAGTTCACGCCCGCCGTCGGAAAAGAAAAAGAGTTCGTGGATGGATCGCATGGCCGGCGGCGAGACCCAGCAGCAGCAGATGGCCGACAAGCCGCTGTTCGCGCTGTGGACGCCTTACGGCTTGGCGGAAGACTCGAAGGGCAATCTCTACGTCGCCGACGGCAAAGTCGGAGCGATCTTCGTTTTCAATACTGAAACCAAAGAACTGCAGATGATCAAGCACGGACTGCAGGCGCGCTTCGGCGACATCATTGGCCTGGCGATTGACGATTCCGACCGCCTGTTCGTCTCCGACACCAAGATGCACCGCATCCTGGTGTTCGATAAGAAGCACAAAGTAGAGGGAACCATCGCGCAGGGCCTGGTCGATCCCGGCGGCATGGCGGTGGACAACGAGAACCGCTTCCTCTATGTGGCCGACGCGGCGCTCGATCTGGTGCTGGTCTACGACGCTGACAAGCTGACCTTGCTGCGCAAGATCGGTACGCCCGGCAAGAACCACACGCTGACCGATCCCGGGCAGTTTGCCGTGCCGACCAATGTCGCGCTGGATGCCGACGGCAACCTCTACGTCTCGACACCTACAACAACCGCATCGAGATTTCGATGCCGATGGAAAGTTCATCCGGCAGTTCGGCAAGGCCGGCGATCGTCCCGGAATACTTCATGCGGCCCAAGGGAATCGCCGATTGATGTGGACGGTCATGTGTGGGTCGCCGACGCGGTGCAGGACCGGGTGCAGTGCTTTACGCCCGAAGGCGATCTGCTGATCTGGATGGGCGGACACGGCACGTTGCCGGGGCAGTTCCGCACCCTGGCTGGACTTTACATCGACAAGAACAACCGGATCTTCACCGTCCGAGCAATATCCCGGACGGGTGCAGATGTTCCGCTACTTCACCGACGACGAGGCGAGAGCGGAATTGGCTCGGCGCAAGCGAAGCCGAGAAGGGGAACTCAGATGGGGCAAAGCCGAGCCAGTAACGCAGCGGCTACGAATTCTGCGGCCCGATAGCCGCAATAGAGTTTGGCCTTCCGCGGATGGCCAAAAGGAGTCTGGCCTCATAACCGGCTCCGAATTAATAAGCAGTAGCAGTGGCCGTAGATGTAACAGCTGTTACAAACAGGAGGTTTTTAAACCTTATATGAGAAAGATGATGTTGTTGATGCTCGTAGTTCTGCTCGCGGTAGGCTTTGCGGCAGCGCAGACCTACAGCGGAAACAGTGTGGGCGGCCTGAAGGGAATGGATGTACTCGGCGCTCACAACAATGGCGGCCGCGGTTGCGCGGGCTGCCATGCTCCGCACAGCGGCGCGGCGGGCGGCGGCGGCAACGCAGCCACCAACGCAGCGGCCTTTAACGACCCACTCTCCGGCAGCAACGCGCTGTTCGGACAAGACGTAACTCCTCTGTATGGCGTCTCGCTGACCTTCGGCAACGGATATGTTGAGGCCCTGCCCGGCAATGCGGCCGCCTACTCCACCAACGAAGAAGAGCTGCGCGGAATCATGATGTGCCTCGCCTGCCATGACGGCCAGATCGCCAAAGGGCAGATGATGCAGGGAACCTCATGGGAGCAGGCCAGCGGAACTTCTGCCCGCCGGCGTATACGGCACGCGTGGGATCCCGACGCTGCTGGGCAACGACAACGGCAACGGCAACACGTCCGGGTACGGCAACGATCACCCGGTGGGAACGCAGGCCACGCTGGGCGCACTCCGCCTGGTCACGGCCAATGCCACCACGAGCCCGTCTGACGGTTGACGTGGCGAACGGAAGCATCAGCAGCATCACTCCGACCGCCGGAACGACCTATGCCACATTCGCCGCCAACTACGGTTATCCGGCAATCGCCGGCAGCCCGTGGTCTTGGGGCGTCGTTCATTCCTGATGGCGACACCAATCCGGCCGATGCCTTCATCACCTGCACCACCTGCCACAACCAGCACGTGATGTACGTCTACAAGCCTCCGCGAGGCAAGCAGGCCGGCACCGCCATCGTGAACAACAGCGACGCGAATGGCTATCCGACCTACTTCTTCATCAACGCTCCTTACAACCCGGGCACCGGCAACACCAACCCGACGCTGGCCGCTTCGACAACGCAATTCTGCCGTCAATGCCACATCGGCGAGGCGAACGAGACGTTCGGAGTCAACAACGTTGCAACGCAGTTCTAATTGCTCTGAACGGGGGAGGGGAGTCTCTCTCCCCCAATTTGAACCTGAGCGGAGGAAGGAAATGAAATCCCAACACAAACACCGAATCATGATGAGCGTAGCAGTCGCTGGCCCTCGCGGCATCATGCGGCGCGCAGGTGGTCGCCTCCCACGCTCCCGCCGCGAACACAGCGACGGTCGCTCCGCAAGCCTCCGGCCTGCCAGTCAGCCAGGCCGGTCGCGCGTGTGAATGGCGCAGTTCTGACCGACCGCGATCTGGCCCGCGAGATCCAGGCCATTTTTCCTTACGCGCCAAATGCACAACGGCGTTCCGAAGACATGGAGCCGGAGATGCGCAAGGGCGCGCTCGAAATGATCATCTTCGAGGAATTGGTGTATCAGGAAGCTCTGCGGCGCAAGATGACGATCTCTCCCGAACGAATGAGGAAGGCCGAGATCAGGTTCCGCAAACAGTTTGCAAGCGAGCAGGAATTCAATCAGGTACTGCAGATCGAAGTCCACGGTTCGCGACAGCTGATGCGCGAGAAGATCCGCCGCTCCCTGCTGATCGAAGATTTGTTGAAGAGCGAGGTGACGGAGAAGGCGAAGGTATCGCTGGCCGAGGCCCAAGCCTATTACAACGCCAATCCGAAAAAATTCCGGCATCCGGAGATGTTCAGTATTCAGACGATCTCGATCATTCCGCCGGCGAACGCCAACCCAGAGATGCTGAAAGAGGCGCGCAAGCACGCCGATGACGCCCTGAAAGCAGCGAAGCCGACGAAGAGCTACCAGGAGTTCGGATTGCTGGCAGAGAAAGTTTCCGATGACGACTGGCACGTCAAGATGGGCGACCGCAAGGCGGTCGAAGCGGAAAAGTTGCCGCCTCCCGTTGTAACGCGGCGCTCGCCATGAAGCCGGGACAAGTCAGCGACCTCATCCAGTTGGGGACAGCTTATACGCTGTTCCGGCTTGAACGCGCACATCCCGGCGGGCACGTCCCCATTCGAGGAAGTAAAGGCGAACTGCTAACGGATCTGCAGAAACAGAAGAACGAACAACTACGCAAGGAGTTGAACAAGCGGCTGAGAAAGACGGCCAAGATTGAGGTCTGTGAATTCCACGCCAATGCGTCGCTTGAGTTTGCGCCGCTGAAATGCGTAGAGGCAGAGACCAGGTGGATGATGTGCACGACATGGGTTCTCAAATCGTGCTGATTGGTAGCAATGGCTCTGTTGGCGGTCTTGCCCGCGGCCGCGCAACTGCAAGTGGCGACAACTGGAGAATGAATCTTTCCGGCAATATCGGCTACACCTAACCGGTAATCTTAACCAGGGGATTCCGCTCACAGCATGGGGTTCTACGGAGACGCCAACCTGTCCGGCAGCTATTACAATCCCAATTTCCTCAACTTCAATGTTCAGCCTTACTACGACCGCTCGCAATCGAATTCGGTGTTATGGCGCCCTGACCAATAGTTCGGGTGTGAACGCCAACGTGAATTTCTTCAGCGGAAGCCATTTTCCCGGTTCTTTCATTACGGCAAGGGACTGAACAGCACCAGCGAGTTCGGAGTTCCCGATTCCCAGATCGGTCTCGCCCAGCACGGAAACATCAGATCCTGGAGTTCACTGGAGTGCATTGCTGCCCAATCTGCCGACACTGACCGCGAGTTACACCGTCAAATGGAACCTCGTCCATCTTCGGCTCGTACGCAAAGCAGCCATCGAACAATCGCACCCTGACGTTGCTCTCGACGTATTCGCTCGCGGGTTTCCGAATGTCGGGTGGCTATACTCACCGAAATGTCGACACCAATTTCGCAATTGCTGGACGGAACGACGGAACCGGTCGTAACCGACACTAGCAACGATAGCTTTCAGTTCAACGCGCAGCACTCATTTCCGCTGCAGGGCTCCTACAGTTTAACGTGGAATCGCTCGACTTACGGATACGAATATCACGACTCGTTACGGTCCAGCAGTTCGGGTGACTCCGACACTTTTAACGGCATCCTAGTGTTTCGTCCGGCCTCGGAAACTGAGTGTATCGCTGAATAGCAAATTCAACGATAGCTTGCTGGGAAACGTTCCCGAAACTCTCCTTAGTAGTGGATAGGTAGTCAACACCATCGATCTGGGAGCAGTTTCGCAATCTCCTGCTAGGAGCCAGCGCCAACTACCACATGCTTTCAGAATCTGACGGTGCACGGCAACGTCAATCACAACCGGCAGGATTTTCTCGGCCAAACTTACGAAGCCACGCATTTCGGCGGCAGCGCCAACTACAGCCTTGATCAAAGGTTCCTGGGGTCGTTGTCATTTTCCCTAGGCGTGTTCGATACCGCCAACCAGGAAGGCAACGGAGCTCTGGGTTTTGCCGGCAAATCTGAATTTCGATCGCAAGTTCTCCGGATGGGAAGTGGACGCCAATTTCAGCTACTCCCAGAATGTGCAGACGCTGATCCTGCTTTATACGACTTCTCTTCGGTGGGTTATGTGGCCAACACCCGACGGCGACTGGCCAACCGCATACTTCTGGACGGCAGGATACGGCGGATCGCATAGTGCCATTACCGCCCAAGCTGGTTCTTCGAACAGTTCCGAACGTGGTCCGGCTCCTTCACCTGTCGCACCTACAGCTTCAACGGTTTCTACTCCAAGTCCGACGGTGCGGCTTCTTTCACTCCGACAGGACTGGTGCCAATCCCGATGGGATTGCCGCCATCGCTATTCGTGCCCGGTTCGATCATCGAGTACGGCTCGAAAGCATGGGGAGTAAATGCGAGCGCAGTGTTTATGCGCCGGCTCACCTTGAGCCTGGCTACGCCGAAGGGCAGCGGCAGCACGATCGATCCGCCGATCAGCACCTTCACCAGCACGCAGCTTTACAACGCAATCATGCAGTACCGGTTAAGCAAGATCTACATCAACGGTGGCTACACGCAGCTTCACCAGAGTGTGGGCATGGCGGGCACTCGCTCCGGTAAATGTCACCTCGTACTACATTGGGTTTTCCAGATGGTTCAACTTCTTCTGACTCGGGAAGAGGAGATTTCTGCGCTCAGCAATGCTGTTCGCAGTATTCTTCTACTTGTCAATGACGCCGGCGCTCGCGTCGAAGGTCCATAAGGAGAAGACGGTCGAGCCTCCTCCGCCGGACCTCCTGCTCGAGGGCGGCCGCAAGCTGCACTACGAGCGCAGTTTCAGTTCCGAGAACGAAATGGAAGAAGCGCGGCTTCTTCACCAAGCTGGTGGATGTGGTCATCGGAGAGCCCGACCATCCGCATCTGGTGCGCCCGTACAGCATCGCCGTCGATTCGCGGGGGCGAGCCATCGTCACCGATCCGGGCGCGAACGGCGTGCACATCTTCGATTTCGAAGAGCACAAGTACAAGTTCATCGAGCGCCGGGACAAAGATAAAGATCCGATGCGGTCGCCGCAGTGCGTGGCCGTGGATGCGCAGGACAATATCTACGTCACCGATTCGGAGGCGGGAAAGATCTTCGTTTCGATCCCGGCGGGAAATTCAAGCGGACCATCGGCAGCCTGAAGGGTGGCGAAGGATCTTCAAGCGGCCCACCGGAATCGCGGTGGATTCCGCGGCGCAGCGGATCTACGTCACCGATACGCTGCGCGATCAGATCTTCATGCTCGACATGCACGGCAGCGTGCTGCAGACCATCGGCAAGAGCGGCGCGGGCGACGGCGAGTTCAACTTCCCCACCGAATTGCTGGTGCGGGAGCAGAATCTGTTGGTGGTCGATGCGATGAATTTCCGCGTGCAGGTCCTCGATCGCTCCGGCACATTTCGAATTCGCAGTGGGCAAGGTCGGCGATAGGCGGGCGCGATGTTCCGGCCCAAGGGCGTCGCGTCGATTCGGAAGGACATCTTTACGTGGTCGACGGGCTGTAGAGCGTCGTGCAGGTATTCGATCGGAAGGGCAGTTGCTCTATTACTTCGGCACGCGCGGCACGCACATTGGCGAGTTCCAGTTGCCGGCCGGATTGTTCATCGACCACGACGACCGCATCTTCGTGGTGGATTCGTTCAACCGGCGCGTGCAGGTTTTCACTATTTCGGGCTGCCCAAGCAGGCGATGGGAGGGCAGCCATGAAGCGATGGGCGCTCATCTTCGTTGCTGCTGGTGCTGGGAGCGCTCGCGCTGGCGCAAGTGGTCAGGCGGCGGAGACGTGCTGGGCGCGCATGATCTTTCCTCCGGCGGACGGTCCCGATCAACGGCCGATCGACGCCTGCCTGTATTGCCATGCGCCGCACTCCGGAGTGGGCAGCCCGAATCCGCCTGTGGAGCCAGACGCTCTCCACGCAAACCTACACGCCATATACCAGCACGACATTGCAGAACGCCGCTGCAGCCGCCGCTGGGCGGTCCAGCAGCCTGTGCCTGAGCTGCCACGACGGCACGGTCGCCGTGGGCCAGACTCTGCCCTACGGGCAGATACACGATGACGGGCAGCATGAACCGCGATATGTTCGGGACAAACCTGCAGGGATCGCATCCGTTCAGCCTGAAGCTGCCGATGAAGGACACGGCCGATCTGCTGCCGTCGCTGACCACGACCCAGACGACGGCCGATCCGACGGGCGCGGTGAAGCTGGTCAAGGGCAACGTCGAGTGCACCAGTTGCCATACTCCGCACGTGCAGGCGATCGATCAGATGTAGCAGAATTTCCTGGTGCGCGACAGCTCGAACGGTCAGCTGTGCCTGGCGTGCCATCACCGACCCGCGAACGGTGACCGGACAGAACAATCCGCTGCCGCAGTGGACCGGCCAGCATCCACGCCAAGCCGCGCAACAAGATCGCGAACGCGCCGGTGCTGGGCAGCTATCCCAACGTTGGGCAGAATGCCTGCATCTCCTGCCACATGCCGCACAATTCGCTGCCGGGCCGAGGCTGCTGCGCGGGCCGGTACCGACCGTCACGAACATGGATCCGCCACGCAGAACTGCATCGCCTGCCACAACGGCGGAACGAATATCTCGCCGGCGATCCCCAACGTGTACGCCGAGTTCGCCAAGATCGGGCACCCGTTCCGACCGGAACCAACACGCACGATACGCAACGAGAGCGGCGCTGCTGAACAACAACCGCCACGCGACCTGCGTGGACTGCCACAACCCGCATGCTTCGCAGCAGGTGACGTCATTCACTTCGCCGCTCCGCCGCGATTCGCGGATCGCAGAATGGTGTCGTCGGCATCAGCGCGACGGATGGCATCACGGTGCTGAATCCAGCGGTCAACCAGTATGAGAACTGCCTGCGCTGCCACGGAACCAGCACCGGCAAGAACGTTGCCGATCTTCGGATATTTGCCGGTGTGGGCGGTCGTCGGGCGGCGATCCGCTGAACATGATTCCGCAGTTGACGCAGACCTCGACTTCGAGCCATCCGGTGATGCACGATCGCAGCAGCGCGTTGCCGCAGCCCAGCCTGCTGGCAACATGCTGAATCTGGACGGCATCACGCAGGGCGCGCGATGGGCGTGCGGATCCTCTGCACCGACTGCCACAACAGCGATGACAATCGCGAATTCGGCGGAACGGGCCCCAACGGTCCGCACGGATCGAAGTATACTGCACATCCTGGAGCGGCGTTACGAATTCAGCCAGGCCGCCCGGATCGGCGCCGGGCACCACGATCAGGAATCTGTTTCCGAATCCGATTCTCGATCCGGCGGCGAATGGCCCTTATGCGCTGTGCGCGAAGTGCCACGATCTGACCCAATTCTTGCGAATACCAGCTTCAGCGAGCATGCGCGCCACATCAACGACGGATTCTCCTGCTCCGCGTGCCACACGTCGCACGGCATGGGTGCGAGCTCGGCTACGATTTCCGGCGAGCGCATGGTGAATTTCGATATCGCTGTCGTTGGGACAAACGGAACCAATCCGATCTCCTACAACCGTGCTACCGGCTCGTGCACCCTGACTTGCCACAATCACGCCCATGGAGGCGGAAGCGCGGCGGCCGCCCTGCAGAAAACTGTCCAGCCGATTAAATGAGAGAGCGGGTGGGATTCTTGGAACCTCAAGCTCCTGCTGAGAGGATGCCATTGGCATGAGTGTGAGCTCGATATTTCGACCCGAACGGCACGTGGGAAAGAACTTCGGGGCGCCCAGCCTTGCCCTTGTGCGCACTATTGCTCTCGTGCTGCTGTTCTCCGCGGCGGCGCTCTATGAGGCAGTCCAGCTTTCATCGATTTCCGATAACAACGTTTGGGTACATCTCCGAACCGGCCTCTGGATCCTACAGACCCACTCTGTGCCACACAACGGACTCTTCTCGCAATATCCAACTCTGCCGTGGATGGACTCGAGTTGGGGATATGACGTACTGCTCGCAGCCGCGTACAAGATCTTTGGACTGCGTGCCATACCCCTGATGCTGATGTTGTTCAAAGTCGCCCTGGCGGTGCTCACGTTCTTATTGGCCAGGGAAGCCAGAGCGAGCTTCTGGGCCGCGGTGGGCCTGAGCGCCGTCGCGCAGTATGTCATTCCAACTTCCCAGTCGCTGCCCTACGCCCTTTCGATAATGTTTTTCGGGATCGAACTGCTTCTGCTCGAATCGAGCAGGAAGACTGGCAGCGTAAAGCCTCTGTACGCCTTGCCCGCGCTGTTTTTGTTTTGGGCAAACCTGCACCCGCTATTTCTGCTCGGATTGCTTCTGCTGATCCTCTTCATCATTTCAACCTGGATCGAGTCCTGGCCGCGCAGATCGGCAGTCAACTGGCTTGACCGGGAGATTCGGCCCCTCGCCCGGCAACCGGTTCTCATCGTGTCGGCGTGCTCTCTGCTCGCGGCCGTGGTCAATCCATATACGTTTCACCTGTTTGCGGCAGCGTACCGGACGCTGTATAGCGCCGCGGGATTTTCTTATTTCGCCGAGATGCGTGCAATGAGCTTCCGGCAGCCGCAGGATTACGCGTTGATGCTGCTGATTATGGCCGCTTTTCTCGCGCTGGGGAGGCGGCGTTCGCTGAGGGTTTTCGAATTGCTGGCGCTCACGGCGGCAACTTTGCTGGGCTTTCGCATTCAGCGCGAGGCCTGGATGGCGGCGCTACTAGCGGTGGCGATTCTTGCGGATGCGATAGCGCGAATCGCAAGGGATCGGGAGTCGCAGGAGGCTTCCCGCGCTTCATGGGAGAACGCGGCCTGCGCCGTCATACTCACCGCCATCCTACTGCTAGCCGCCTTTCGACTCCCGCATCAGGACGCGCTGCGCTCGCGCCTCAGCCAGACTTTCCCGGTGAAGGCGTGCGACTTCATCCGCGATCATGGCTTGCCGCAGCCATTATTCAATGAATATTCATGGGGAAGTTTTCTGACCTGGTATCTGCCGGAATATCCCGTGGCGATTGACAGCCGCCTGGACCTGTACGGCGATGAGCTAACTGAAGGCTATTTCAAAGTAATCGCCGGAGGAGAGCGTCTCGATGCCTATCCGGCCCTGGGCAACGCTCAAACGCTGCTGCTGCCGAAGCAGTCGGGAATGGTAAAGGCCTTGACCACGCTGCCGGTATTGAGTTCGCAATACCATTTGGCCTACAGTGACGACCTCGCCGCGGTATTCACTCGGCAGCAGTGAGTCAGTTGCGGGCCAGGACGGTAGCCACATCGTCGCGGTAGACGACGCGGAAGCGGCTATCGGTCGGCAGCAGTTTGGCCAGCGGCACTTTGTTTTTCAGGATCACCACACCCGCCTCGTTCAGATAAGGATCTGTGGCGTAGGAGGCTTCGGCTCCTTCGGAAGCCAAGAACTGCGAGTCCATTGCATCACCGTAGAGATCAGTCCGGCCATCGATCGCCACCGGATATTCCGGCATATAGAATGACAGAAAGCCTCCCCAGTCGAAACTGTTGTAGAGCGGCCCTCCCAGCGGGTGCGTGCGCAGATAATTGACGGCATCCACGGGGAACTCGGCGCTGATCACGCGATCGAGGCCGCGGGTGTTGAAGTCGACATTGCCGGCAACCAGCAACAACAGGATCGCCGCGACCAGTCCCGCGCCCGCGAATTCGCGAACTCGCAACGGTTGATCCCGCTCCTCCGCTGTTGCGGGAAAGTCCGCGATCATGGCCGCCGCGGTAATGCAAAGAAACCAGGCATCGCGCGTGGCGCGCAATCCGAAGACGCTGGCCACCGCCAAGAGAGCCAGTTTGAACGGATCCAGCTTCTTCTGCCAACCGATCGCAAAGAAAGCGCCGGCAGCCAGCAACAATTCCAGGAAGTGGCTGATGCCTGCGAAACTGAGCGCCTGCAACTCGGTGATCATGGAATAGATCACTTTTGAGGACGAGTAGCCGAACACAACTTTATAGAGATGAAAGTTGTAAGGGCCCATGCAGGTAGCGGCCGCCGAACCGGCAACCACGAGCCAGAGTCTTGAGCACGGCAAGTTGGGACGAGGCATGCAGTCGGGATAGACTCCCAGCGAAATCGCGAGCCGCTGCAGAAGATTGATCCCCGCGAACATGCCTACAGTAAGAAGTCCGTAGATGAATTGCACGTGCAGATTAGCCCACAAAAAGAAAACGAGTGGCAGCCAGTACAGCAATTGAACTCGTCCGTAGCGGTTCGCTTCAAGCAACAGGGTCAACACCACGCAGAGCAGCAGCATGGAGAAAAACACCGGCCGCGGCATGATATTGAACAGAAACGCGGAATAGACCACGATGGAAAGAATCCAGGCGATCCAGAAGCGCCCGGAGAGCCGCCGGATCATCCAGAACACGCCGAGTGCGACCGCGATGGTGAGAAACGTGCCAAATAGCCCCACTCCAATAAACCCCAGCAGCGCATAGGAACGCGACAGCAGGATTTCGTACGCCCAGCTATACGCCATCCACGGCCGATCGGCAGCCGTGCGCGACAAAATGCCAGTGTGCGGGAAGGCATGGTGCTGAACAATCCAATCACCCGCGGAAAGATGCCACCAGATGTCCAGGTCGAGGACAGAAAGTTTGGTGATGAAGCACTCTGTTCCTACTCCAATAATCAGGATCACGAGGGCCGCCAAGCGCACGGCCCGGAATTGCAGCATTCCGAGCAGCTCACGCCGCAGGCTTGTCGGGTTCGGAGACAATTCAGGCACAAAGAGTTCCGTTGTCTCCATTGCAAACTCCCTGCCAGATCAAGGGTCCCAGCAGGATGCGTAAGCCGCAAATTCACTGGACTTAGGCCCCACTGGCTGAGTTTAGGGAGGCTACGCGCCGCTCCGCCACGAAAAATTCCACCGACCCATGCGGGATATGACCCAAGATTCTTCATGGAAAAAAGGGCCATCTTGTACCGTCCATGCAAGCGCTTCCCCCCAAAGCAGTTATTTACCTGTGAAGCTCAGGGCCTTTGGTATCGCGTTTGCCAAGGAATCTGCAGGATGACTGTGTCTTGCGGAGCCAACAGTTGAGCCCTGTAGTCTCGGAAAATACGCCTGAGGTTTCGGCGCCTTCGCCTCTCCGGCTTACGCCCGGCAGGCAGATCTTGGTTCTCTGCGGCCTGGCTCTAGTGCTCGGCGTGCAATTGGCAGCCGCAGTCCGTCAGTGGTCGATCACTTCCGACGAGATCAATCATCTACATGCGGGATACCGCTATCTCACCTGCGGAGATTTTGGCTGGAATCCCGAGCACCCGCCCTTGCTGAAACTCGTCGCCGCCCTGCCCCTACTGGCCATGCAGGTGAAGGATCCGGCTCCAGCCGCCTGCGGTATGGCAAACAGTAAAGGGATTGATTTCCATGTTGGACACGATTTCATCTTCGCCAATCCCGAGCGTATGCTGATGGCGGGACGGGCTGCCGGGTCAATATTCGTCTTCAGTTTGCTGGCACTGGTCTGGTTCGGCGCGCGAAAAATCTTCGGAGTCGAAGCGGCGATTATCGCGTCATCTCTATTCGTGTTTGAGCCGAACATCCTGGCCCACGGAGCGCTGGTCACCACCGATGTGGCTGCGGCCTTCGGATTTCTGGCAGCCGTCCTCGCGCTTTATCTCTATTTCGAGAGTCGGGTCGCGTTTTATCTGATCCTCACCGGCGGGGCGACAGGAATTGCTCTTGCGGTGAAGCATTCCGGTGTCTTGCTGGCGCCGGCATTGCTCGCGCTCGCCGCACTGGATCCACTCTTTGTCTCAGCCTCATTAAAGAGCCGTGCTCGACTGATATTTAAGAATCTGGCCGCAGTCGCGGTGGTTGGAATAGTCGCCGTTGGCGTGCTTTGGATGACCTACGGCGTGCGTTATGCAGCACGTCCCAATGGCGCTGAGACGTGGGCCAATGAAAGCGTAGCGGATTCAAATTCCACGCTCGCCACGCGCATCATCCCGGGCCTGGAGAAGGCTCACTTGCTGCCAGAGCCCTACCTGAAGGGCTTTCAGGACATCCTGGTCGATCCCGAGGTGATTCCCCGGCCGGCGTTTCTTCTGGGCCGGGTTTATCGCGGAGGCCGCTGGTTCTATTTTCCGATAGCGGCGCTGATCAAGTTTTCGGCCATGACTTTGATCTTCGGCCTGGCAGCCTGTTTTGCCTGGCGATTCTGGAAAGAGCACAGGCGGGAACTGCTCTTTCTCATCATTCCTCCCGCCATTTTCCTGGCCGCGAGCTGTGCGTCCGACATCAATATGGGGATTCGTCATATCCTGCCGGTGCTGCCGTTTCTAATCTTGTTTGGCGCGGCCGGAACCTGGGCGCTTCTTTCGCAATGTCGGAGAGGCCTTGTGGTGTGCGCCGTTGCCCTCATCCTGCATGCGGCCGGTTCTCTTCATGCCTTCCCCAATTACATCGCATACAGCAATGAGTTCTGGGGAGGTCCGTCCAATACCTACAAGTATCTGGCCGACTCCAATGTGGATTGGGGCCAGTCGATGAAGGAGGCGAAAGCTTATCTCGACCGGGCGCAACCGAAGTCCTGCTGGATGATCCACGCGTACAACGATATGGCTTCCGATTACGGCATCCCCTGCGAAGAAACTTCGGAGTTCAAGGTGGACGAGCCGCCGCAACACTTTTCTGGAACCGTGATCGTGACTGCCAGTGCGCTTGCCGGGATACTGAACTACACCGGTGGGGCGCGCACCGCTGCCATGTTTCGCAACCTCCAGCCCAAGGCGAAGCTAGGCGGCAGCGCGTTGTTCGTGTACGAGGGAGACTTCGATTTGAGTACTTTCGTCGCGTCCTATCATGCGCAGCAGTCGACCGGGATGCTGGCGTATGACGCTCGATCAGCCATGCGCGAGGCGCAAGAGGCAGTCTCGTTCGATGCGCGCAACCATATCGGTCATTTCGTGATGTGTCTGGGGGCTGAGGCGCTGGGCAATCCGGTTCAGGCGGAGCAGGAGTGCAATGCGACCCTGAAGGTCTTGCGGGAGGATCCCAATGTGCTCGCCGATCGCCCCGGCATTGAGAAGTACATGCGGTCACACGGGATGCACGTCTCGACAGAGTAGGGCCCCGCAAAGATCGCGGCCCGAAACTTCCGGGCCGCTTGGACTACCTGAGGGCTTGCTACTCCGTGGAACTGTTTCACATCACTGGTTTATCGGTCTTGGTGCCAGGGGCGATGGTCAGGTGTTGCTTGGCTTGAGCGATCATCTGTTCGACTTGCGCTCGCTTGGGATCGCTTGGACTTGCCTTCAGAAAGCTCTGCCACGCGGCAATGGCGGCCTTGGGATCGGACTTGCCGTGCCACTCGTACATCCCGAGGTTGTAAAGCAGCTTCGAGTTCCTGGCATCTTGCTTGAGGGCGCGGTTCAGGGTTTCGATCGCCTGATCCACGTTCCCGAGCGAATACTGCACGAACGACAACTCATTCAGTATTTCCGGGCTGGCCTTCACCGCTGCCGCTTGTTCCAAATACTGCTGCGCGCTCTGATACTGCTGGGCCGCGAGATAGGCCGTTCCGATCCTCGTGAGCAAGTCGGCGTCCTTGGGATGCTTCTGTAGCTCTGCTATCAGGGGAGCGGCCTGCTTGTCCGCCATGCGTTTGAGATCCTGTGCGCTCGGCATGCTTGCGGCGCGCTGGGGGCGGCGCGACAACGGCAGCTGGCGTATTGGAACTTGCGACTGCCGGAGCATGGACGAGGTATCCAACGACCACTCCCAAAATCAGGCAGATGGCGGCCATGCTGTAGGCTTGGGCGTTGCTCCAGAACTTCGGTTGGTGATCGGCGGCGTCCATAGATCTCCTCTGGCTTCGAGAGACAAAGAAGCAGGTAAAGTGCCAAAGCGCAGATTGCACGCCAGCCCGCAAACGCAGTGTTATTAGTGTGTTGCATTGCTCCTAAGTGGCAGCAGTTCACTCCGGCTGCGCGTGATTCCGCAGCCGTCTGGCGCAGGGTGATTTCACGCATTGGCCGATTCTGGCAGCGCTTGTGGCAGGCCGCACGAGAACCTGTGATTTGAATCACACCGTGCCTCTGTGATCTCGCTCACAATGCTCTCAAGGCACTTGAAAACGACTTTCAAATTGGAGAACCATCATGCCTGAAAACACCCGAAACCGCGAAATGGACCAGCACGCAAGCTTACGTGCTCTCGGTGATCTGCCTGCTGGTGGGTGTGGCGGTCGGATACCTGGCGCGCGGGTCGGCATCGACGCAGGCCAGCGTGGGGCAGGCGCAAGCCGGCGCTGCGACAGCAAAGGGAGCGGCAGCTCAGACTCCCACTCCGGAGCAGATGCGGCAAATGGCCGAGAGCCAGGCGGCCCCGTTGCTGGCGCAGCTCAAAGGCGATCCCAACAATGCCGACTTGCTCTACAGAATCGGCAACGCCTACTACGATGCAGAGCAATTTCCCGACGCGGTGAAGTACTACGAGCAATGTCTCAAGATCAATCCCAAGGCAACCGACGTCCGCACCGATATGGCGACCGCGTATCACTTCATGGGGCAGTCGGACCGTGCTCTGCAGGAATATGAGCAGTCCTGAAGATCGACAGCAAGCACGCCAACGCGCTGTTCAACACCGGCATGGTGAAATGGCAAGACAAGCAGGACATGAGCGGCGCGATCGCTGCCTGGAAGCATCTGTTGGAGACCAATCCGCAGTATCCGCAGCGGGACAAAGTGCAGCAGTTGATCGCCCAGGCTGAGCAGCACATAGGAATGCAGGGATCGGCGAATCGCGGGAAGGGAACACCGAACTAAGCGCTCCGCCCGGACCGCGCGCTAGTGACACGACAATGTCCTCCGCCCCTAAGTCACGCAGCCTTTGGATCGCAATCAGCGCGATTTTCGTGCCGCTGCTGGTCCTTGGAGTGGTGGAGGGCTGCCTGCGATTGGCGGGAGTTGGCTACCCCACAGCCCTGCTGACGCCGTGTACAGTCCAAGGCAAGCCGGCCTCCTGCTACAACCTGTTTTTCGCTGCGCCGTTTTTTCCTGCCGGCATCGGTGCAGACCCCGCGTCTCTATTCCATTCCCACGCAAAAGCCGCCGGGGACGTATCGCATCTTCGTGCTGGGTGAGTCCGCCGCAATGGGAGATCCGGACCCCGCCTACGGATTCAGCCGCTACCTGGAAGTCATGCTGCGCGAACGATTCCCCGCAACGAAGTTCGAGGTGGTGAATACCGGCAGCGTGGCCATCAATTCCCATGTGGTGCTGCGGATTGCCCAGCAACTGGCTGAGCAGCACCCGGATCTCTTCATCATCTACTCCGGCAACAACGAGGTTGTGGGCCCGTACGGGCCGGGGACCGTGCTCACCTCATCGGGGATGAGCATTCCCGTAATCCGCGGCAACATCTTTCTGCGCTCCACTCGAATCGGGCAGCTGGTCACCAAGCTGGGCACGCAAAAGAGAACCTGGCAGGGCATGGAGATGTTCCTGGACAAGCAGGTCCGGGCCAACTCTCCGCTGATGCAGCAGGTGTACGCCAACTACGAACGAAATCTGCGCGACACGATCGCAGTGGCGCGTGCCGCGGGAGCGCAAGTCATCGTGGCGACCGCAGCTACGAACCTGGAGGATTGCGCGCCCTTTGCCTCCTTGCACCGCGAGGGCATCAAGCCGGAAGAAGTGAGCCAGTGGTCGTCGCTGGTGCAACAGGGAAGTGAGCTTGAGGCGGCGCGTTCGTTCAGCGAAGCCCTCGAAGCTGTATCGCTCAGCCGCCAAAATCGACAACGAGTATGCGGAACTGGAGTTTCGCATCGCGCGCTGCCTGAAGAATCTGGGCGACACCAAATCTGCGAATGAACATTTCCAGCGGGCTCGCGACCTGGATACGCTTCGCTTTCGCGCCGACACCCGCATCAACGACATCAACCGCTCCGTCCCCGCGGCTTACTCCGGTGTCGCGCTGGTCGATACACGAATCGTTGTTCTCCAGCGCCAGTCGTGACGGCATCATCGGCAGCGATCTGGTCTACGAGCACGTGCACATGACGCCCATGGGAAGCTACCTTTTCGCGCGAGCGATCTATGGACAGGTTGCAGGCAAGCTGGCGAGCGGCCCCGTCGCCGATGCACCGTCAGAAACTGAGTGCGAACGCATGCTCGCTTTGACCGCGTATGACCGGTCGCGCATCGCGCAGGAGATGCTGCGCCGCATTCAGAGAGCTCCATTCACCCAGCAACTGAATCATCCCGAGCAGGTGTTGCGATTCCAGCTGCAGGCGGAGAGCATGAACGAGACCCCAAACGATACGCGCCTTGCAGTACCAGTGGGCGATTGCGCGCGCGCCCCATGATGCCATGCTGCGTTACAACTTCGGCATGTTTCTGTTTGCCTACAACCGCGCTGCTGCCGCCGAGCAGTTGGCCATGGCGCAACCTTGGGACGGATTTCCCGTCTTCCTGCCGGATGGAACTCAGATTCGCATTAGAATCCCCGGTACATCAGTTGCCCCACGCCGCCGCTCTGCGTCAGCGTGATCATCAGAAGCAAAATCATCGCCAGCGCGTACAGCGGAGGAATCCAGAACCATCGCCCGCGCACCAGAAAACTTTGGCTCGTAGCCTCGCCTTGCAGCTGAAGCTTCGACGAGATCAGCAGGACAGCGGCATATCCGGCAGCGAGAAGCCCGACAAGAAGATACAGGCTGGAGCTTAGAAAATGTTCGCCATAACTGCCCGGGAAGAAAAGCGCGGAAAGCATTTCGTCCGGCCTGGGCAAGCGAGTTGGCGCGAAAAAAAATCCAGCCGACACTGATCAGAATCATGGTCACGATCCAGGACACAAGGTTCCATGGCCCGGCTGGCGGTTCCCAGTTCAGCCGCCGCTGCGTCTGCTGCACTTGACGGTGGAGCACCAGCAAAACGCCGTGATAGCAACCCCATATCAAAAAAAGCAGGCTGGCTTTGTGCCACAGGCCGAACAGCGGTCATGGCAATGATTAAGCGCGAGATGCCGCCACCAGATTTCGCGGCGCATGGTGGCCAGCGGAAAGAAGACGTAGTCGCGAATCCAGAACGATAGCGACATGTGCCAGCGCGTCCAGAAGATCGAAGGCGTTGGTGGAGGCAAAGGGACGGTCGAAATTCTCCGGCACTGCGATGCCCAGCGCCTGCGCCGCGCCAATCGCGATATGCGAGTATCCCGCGAAATCGAAGAAAAGCTGCAGCCCGTAGCCGAACGCGAGGCACCAGACATCCGGCCCGCTCCAGCGCGTGCGTGCGATCGAATCCGCTGAGTCAATGCCGTCGCCGGCCAGAATTCCCTGTCCCAGCAGCTTGGCCAATTGCATCATGAAAACGCCGATGGCGATCCGCCGGAAGCCTTCGCACGATTTCGCTCCACGCCGTGGTTCGTTCGAGCGGAATTGCGGCAGCATGTCGGGCATGCGGCAGACGGGCCCGGAGATCGTGACCGGGAAAAATGCCATGTACAGCGCAAATTCGGCGAAGCGTCGGATCGAGTTCCTCCTCGCGATAAAGATCGAACAGATAGCTCAGCGCCTGGAACGTCCAGAACGAGATTCCCAAGGGAAGCGCGAGATGAGAGAAGCTCTTCAGAGAAGCGATGGGAAGCTGCACGGAGATCTCAGGCACATACTTGAAACGCCCCGAGCAGCAGCAGGTTCAGACACATGCCGACCCACAGCCGCGCCGCGTTGGGTTGCGCCGCAGCCATTCGCCTAGCAAGAAATTCATCACCGACGGAAGAGATCAGGACTGCCGCGAACCATCGCGTCCACGTGAGGTACAGACCGTAGCTCGCAACCAGAAGAACGACCTGCCGCGCAGTCCGGCGACGCCCACTTTCGCCAGTACCGAGACGCAGACAAGAAAGACGATCAGATACGCGGCGCTTTGAAACAAAATTCCTCCGGAGTGACCGACAAGAATAATGGCCTGCGCGACTCCCGACAACAACGACATTCACCGGGGGCCCAGATGGCGCTGCAGATTGGGGAGCCCCACGTCTGCCGACGTTGCGAGACGTGGGAATCCGCGGACTACAATGGCCGGTGCTGAAATTCGAAAATCTGATCGCGGCGCTCGATGCGGCCCCGGAGAATTCGCCCTTCATCACCTTCTGGGTGGATGAAGACGAGCGCGAGACAGTGACTTTCGGCGAGTTCCGACGCCGCGCCCGCCAGCATGCGGCAGTTCTGCGAGCGCACGGGTGGCGCCGGGCGACCGCCTGGTCATCCTCATGCCGCAAAGCATCGCGGCGATGGTGAGTTTTATCGCCGCCATGATGCTGGGCGCAGTTCCGGCGTTTCTCGCTTATCCCAATTTCAAGGTCGAGCCTGCGAAATACCGCTCCGGCCTGGCGGGGGTCACCGCGAATCTCAGAGCGAAAGCGGTGGTCATCGACGCCGATTTCCCGGACGAAATGCTGGACTGCGTTGCCCTGGGCGCAGAAACCAAGCTGATCCGCGCCGGAAATGCCGACGACGAACAGCGTGCCGTGCTGCGGATTCGACGCAAATCGCCTCCCGAGAGCCTCGCCTTCATCCAACACTCCGCCGGCACGACCGGCCTGCAGAAGGGAGTAGCCCTGACTCACGCAGCCGTGCTGCGGCAGATCGAACATCTCGCCGAAGCCTTGCAAGATTGACCCTGCGCGCGACCGCATCTACAGCTGGCTGCCGCTCTATCACGACATGGGACTGATCGCCTGCTTCATGCTGCCCATGGTTTGCCACGTGCCGGTGGTCATGCAGTCGCCGATCGATTGGGTCATGCATCCAGAATCCATGCTGCAGATCATCGCGCGAAAGCAAATGCACGCTGGCCTGGATGCCGAATTTCGCCTTTCAGTTTGTTCCCCGGCGTACGCCCCAGAAGCGCTGGGCGGACTATGATCTCTCGTCGCTTCGTCTTCTCATCAATTGCTCGGAACCGGTACGCGCCAGCAGCATGCGCGAATTCCAAACGGCGTTCAACATCCGAAGCGGCGTGCTGCAATCCTCCTACGCCATGGCGGAAAATGTTTTTGCGGTGACGCAATCGGATATCGATGCGGCCCCGAACACTCTCTGGATCGATGGGCAGCAATATCGGACGGCGCACCGCATCGTTCCGGTTCCGCGGCAAGCTCCAGGCGCAGTATCGTTTACCTCGTCGGGCAGGCTGCTTGCCCAATCAGCACGTTCGCATTCTTTCCGATTCCGGTGCGATTGCCCCCGACGATTCGGTGGGCGAGATTGCCATCCAAAGTGACTGCCTCTTCACCGGCTACTACAACCGCCCCGACCTGACTGCCGAGGCTTTCCTCGACGGCTGGTACCGCACCGGCGATCTGGGATTTCTCTTCGACGGCGAGCTGTACGTCGTGGGCCGAAAGAAAGATCTGCTCATAGTCGGCGGCGAGAACATCTACCCGCAGGACATCGAGGAGATCGTGGGCGCTCACCCCGCCATTCATGATGGACGCGCGATCGCGATGGGCATTTACAATCCGGAGATCGGAACCGAAGACATCGTCGTGGTGGCGGAAGTCGAGAAGCAGGAGATGCTTGCCCAGACTTGCAGAAATCGAACAGCAGATTCGCAGCAGCATCGTCGCAGCCTTGGGCATTGCGGTGAAAAAGATCTTTCTCGTCGCCCCGAAATGGATCGTGAAGAGCACCGCCGGAAAACCGGCTCGATCCGCCACCCGGGAGAAACTATTGCGAGAACATCCAGAGCTGTCACCGGAATCTATCAATCTATGACTCCAGAGTCGCAGCAAATGATCGAGTACATCGTGCAGCTCACCCGCAAACCGGGCTTGAGCATTGACGAGAACACGCCCTTGGTCTCCTCTGGACTGATTGACTCAATGGCGCTGGTGGACTTGTTATTGAAGCTCGAGGACCTGACCAACCGCCGCATTCCCGCCGGCAAAGTGCAGCCCAAGGACATGGATACGGTCGCAAAAATGTTCGCCACGGCCGAGCGCGTAGGAAAACCGCGGCGTTAGCCTACGTCTTCCGCTGTGATCCCATGTGTCCCCCAGTGGGTTAAAACAGCCCACCGCAGGGGACACAGAGGATCACAGGGTTAGATCGTTGCAGAGGCTTATTGCGGGCGCGCAGTATCGCTGGACACCGGCGTAGAAGCCGGGCTCTCCGTCTGCGGAGGATTCGCTACCGCCGGAGAACTGTGCGAACTCACGGGAAGGGAATTGGCTTTAGGCGGATCGGGCACCGTGGTCATTGCGCTCTCGGGATTCAGCAGATGATCCGTGCTCGGTCCCAGTCCTAGCTTGATGAGCGCCCGGGAATCAGGAACAGTCTTGTCCTGCCATCCATGATCGCGCTGAAAGCGCCGCATGGCTTGCTCGCTGGCGTCATCCCAATTTCCACTCGCTTCGCCGCCCAGATAGTGCTGGCGGATGAGCGCTTCCTGAATAGCCTCTGCGCGTTGGGAATCAATCTTCTGCTGTCCGCGAACCTTCTTGGATCTCTTGCGCCCCTTGGAAGAAGCGCGCTTCTTTGCCGAACCAGATTTGGCGGAGGCGGCCGACGATGCCGCATGCTTACTTTTCGTTTGGCTCGCGGTCGAAGTTGAACTCGACTTCTTAACGGTCGCGTCGTCACCCGCGCTAGCGGGAAGCGCAAATCCGAACGCCAGGATTGCCGCGCATAACAGCAGCATCCCCGCGCTCCGAATTCCCGTTCCTCTACTCATTGCCCGATAATCCAAAAAAATAAAGGCCCAGGCCGATCCTGGTACCGTGCTATCAGCACAGTACCAGTTCCCGCTGGGCCAGATCGTGTTACGGAAGTGTACCGGCCAGGAAGATGGTTCCATCCTGCCGGGAAGAGCCGCGTTGCCGCACCAGGAACACCACGTCCTGGCCGCTCTTCAAGGTCGATTCGATCTTCGCGAAATCGTCTTCGCTATTGACCGGTTGCTTGTTCACTTCCAAAATGATGTCGCCGCGCGCCAGGTTGATATCCTCCGCAAACGATCCCGGCTTCACGTCTTGCACGATCACGCCTTTCCCGGAGGGAATGTCCAGGCGGTCGGCCATATCCGGAGTAACTTTGCGCACGGTCACGCCGAACTTGCTCGGCTTGGGCGCATTCTCATCTTCGTTGCCCTGGTCTTCGCCGAGCCGCTGCGCAAACAGCTTCGCGCGATCGGCAATCGTGACCGAGGTTTCCTGTGTTTTGCCATTGCGCAGGAAGCCCAATGCCACTTTCGACCCAGGCTTTCTCGACGCAATGTCAGCCACCAGTTCCGATCCCTTGCTGACTTTCTTCCCATCCACGGTCGTGATGGTGTCTCCGACTTTCAGCCCAGCCTGATCCGCGGGGCTGCCCGCGACCACGCTTGAAACCGTTACGCCGCTGCCCGCGCCATATACGCGCGCAATGGCCGGATTCTCCACGGCATCGAACATGATTCCAATCGAGCCGCGTGAAACCTTGTGCTCCGGGCCCGTCAGCTGGTTATAAACTTCGACTACCGTCTTCGAGGGCAGCGCAAATCCAATTCCGGCGTAAGCGTTGGTCTCGCTCAGAATCGCCGTATTAATCCCGATCACCTCTCCACTCATGTTGACCAGCGGCCCACCCGAATTGCCAGGATTGATCGCCGCGTCGGTCTGAATGAAAGTCTGGAATTGCCGTCCGGGAACGATGTCGCGTCCCTTGGCCGAAACGATCCCGGCCGTCACCGTTCCTGCCTGCCCAAACGGACTGCCAATGGCCAGAACCCAGTCTCCCACCTGCATGGAGTCGGAATTGCCCATCTTGGCCGTCGGCAACGGATGCTCGACATCCACCTTGATCACCGCCAGATCCGTTTCCTGATCGGTGCCAATCACCTTGGCATCGTGCTGCACTCCGGGAGGATCGTCCTGGAAACGCACGCGAATGCGATCCGCTTTCTCCACCACGTGACGGTTGGTAAGGATGAAGCCTTTGGCATCGACCACCACTCCCGATCCCAGCGAGCGTTCGCGAATGGCGCCGCTGTCCGGCCCACCCGGTCCGCCAGGGCCGCCCGGTCCACCTTGGCCGCCTGGCCCGCCGAAGAAGCGGTTGAAGAAGTCTTCCATGCTGCCGCCGTCCTCGTCGTCTCCGCCGCCCTGTCCTCCGCGGCGCCGGTGTACGTTCTTCACCGTCGATTCGGTGTTGATGTTGACGACGCTGGGCTCGAGCTGCTTCGCGATCTGCGAAAAGGCGTTCGACATCTGCTGCGGCGAGGCCATGGTCAGGGGCGCCGCATCGCTCTTCTGCCCCTCTTTGCCTTTAACTCCCTGGTTGATGACAGTTCCGATAAGAATGCCGACTGCCAGAGTTGCCAGGATACTCAGCGTGTAGGCCGCCCGATGGGCCTTCATGCGCATCCACATTGCGCCCATATTTCACTTCCTCCGAACTTGTAAACCGCTAATAGTATACCTATTTACGCGACGCGACCGAGTTGCACATTTCCCGCTGAGTGTACACCGCGACCGTGGGGTGTTCTTTGCTTAGACGCATATTTGATGCAAACCGTTTCATCGGATGTAACCCCGAAGGTCACTCATCCTGAAGCAGATACGAATTAGCTGGCAAAGGCGCTGGGGATGGCAGTCTGCCGGGTGCGGCGCCCCGCCCAATTATTTCGCCTCGTAAACGGTCTTTCCCCCGACTACAGTCCGCAGCACCTTTGTCCCGAGGATTTTTTCCGCCGAGATTGACGTGAGATCGCGATCCAGAACCACAAAATCCGCCAGCATGCCGGGCGCGAGCTTGCCCTTGTCCTTCTCTTCGAACTCCGCAAAAGCCGAGCCCGAGGTGTAGGCGGAAATCGCCTGATCGATGGTCAAGCGCTGCGCCGGGAAGTATTCCTGTTTGCCGTCCTCGCTTCTGCGCGTCACGGCGGCGTACAGTCCGCGAAATGGCGTGACCGGCTCCACTGGATAATCCGTGCCGAACGCGAGTGGCACTCCCTTGTTCAAGAAGGCCAGCCATGCGTAGGAAGTCGCTGCCCGTTTCGGCCCCAGCCGGTCCTGCGCCCAGCGCATATCGGTGAGCAGATGATTCGGCTGCATCGACGCAATGACCTTCAGTTGCTTGAACTCGCTGATCTGAGCCGGAGTCGTGACCTGCGCATGTTCGATGCGCAGACGGAAGTCATCGCCACCATTGGCCGCTTTCACATGCGCCTCTTTGGCTGCCTTCTCCGCTTCCGAAAAAGCATCGAGCGCCATCTGCACGCCTTTGTCCCCAATGGCGTGAAAGCCAACCTGGAACCCCGCCAGCACGCGTTCCTTCGTCATCTCGTTCAGCTTGGCCGGATCGTACCGCGGAATGCCCGAGTTCTTCGGATCGTCGGCGTAGGGCTCCAGCATCGCCGCCGTGTGCGATCCCAGCGACCCGTCCATGAATCCCTTCAGCATTCCCGTGTGCAACATCGGGTCCGACTGCGGATGCGAATCGCGCTTGCGGGTCAACTCCTCGACCGAATCATCGAAGGGCAGCCACTCCGAAATCCGCGCCGTGAGTTTTCCCTCCTTCTCCAGTTCTTCGAAAATCTGGAAGTTCTCCCATGCCGGGGAATAGTCCTGTGCGGAGGTGATCCCGTGCTCGGCCAAATCCGCCAGCGCCAGTTGCAGCGCCTCGCGGCGTCGATCGTGATTGGGCTTAGGGATCACTCTGAGCACCGCATCCTGCGCCGTCTCCCGCAGGATCCCGGTAGGCTTCCCCGTTCTCATTGCGATCGATGTGCCCGCCCTGCGGATCGCGGCTGGCCAGATTCACGCTGCCTAACTGCAACGCGCGAGTGTTCGCGACGGCAATGTGTCCGTCGATGCGCACCAGAAACACCGGATGCCCGTCTGACACTTCATCCAAATCCCAGCGCGTCGGCGTCACCTTCACGGGCCACAGCGTCTCATCCCATCCCGAACCCTCAATCCAGTCGCCGGGCTTGGATTGTTCCACTTTCTTGCGCAGGCGCTCGCGAAGTTCATCCAGGGACTTCACGCCCGTAAGATCAACGCTGAGCTTGGTCATGCCCGCGTCATCCAGATGCAGGTGAGCATCGTTGAATCCCGGCATAACGAAATGGCCGTCCAGATCGATCATCTGCGTCTGATCGCCTTTGAGCTTCTGCAGATCGGCAATCTTGCCCACCGCCAGGATGCGATCGCCGCGGACCGCGATGGCTTCTGCGCGAAGGATGGAATTGAATGCACCCTCGGCCGGGACGCCCGTGTACACGTTGGCATGCATGAAGATGATGTCGGCCTTCTGCGTGGGTGATTCCTGGCCTGCCGCCTGTCCAAAGCTCATCACTGCGCTAACGATACAAGATAGGATTGCTCCGCCCCGGCTCGATCGTCCCCAAAAATTCATTCGCCCACTCCCGCCAGCGCCAGCATGGTCAGCAGAATTCGCTTCAACGCCAGCTCGCGTCCATTGGAATCGAACCACTCTTGCAGAGTATGTGCGCCGCCGCCGGACCCGCCCCCGCCAATCGCCACCGCCTCGAGCCCCAGCGACAGCGGGACATTGGCATCCGTCGAAGCCCGCTGTACGTGCGCGGCATTGGACAGCTGCGCATCCACTGCGCGCACCGCCTGCAGGATGCGCGCTCCCGACTGCAGTTCCCCCGCGGGACGGTTGCCGATCACGACCACCTCGCAGTTCACTCCCGACGGACGCCTCTGCGCCGACGATCGCATCTCCGCGGCCATGCTCTCGTCCTCCACCGCGCGGTTCAGAGCGCGCCGCAGCGACTGCTCCAGCCGCTCCATCTCCGCCATCGAAGTCGACCGGATATCCACCTTCATGCTCGCCGACTCGGGAATCGAATTCACCGAAGTGCCGCCGCGAATCACGCCGATGTTGAACGTCGTTTTTGGAATGCTGGGAACGGTCGTTGCGCTGAAAGTCTCAATCGCTTTGGCCAGGATCACAATGGGATTAGGCGCGCCGAAATCGCTCCACGAGTGCCCGCCCGGCCCGCGCACGATCACTTCAAATCGCCGGCTGCCCAGCGCCTCCGCCACAATGGTGTCGGCACCTGCGCCGTCCAGCACCAGGCGTGTACGCAATCGAATCCTTCCAGCGCGGTGTGGCAAAAATGTGGCGCATCCCGCGCAGATCGCCTTCTCCTTCTTCTCCTACATTGCCGATGAAAACGAATGGCAATGCGTGCCGGACGCGCACCGACCGCAGCAACGACGCGATCGCCAGCATCGCCACCACTCCGGCGCCATTGTCGGAAACTCCCGGCCCATAGATCCGGCTGCCTTGCTGTCGAATGTTCAGCGGCGTGTTGGCCGGAAACACGGTATCGATGTGAGCGCTGAGCGCAACGTATCGTCGCCCGAATCCGGGATGGATTCCAAACACATTCCCCACATCGTCGATGCGAACGTCATCCAGCCCAATCTCGCGAAAGCGCTCTTGCAGCCATGCCGCCCGCGCCGACTCGCCAAACGGCGGCGCCGCAATCCGCGCCATCTCCATCTGCCACTGCAGCAGCTGCGGCTCCTGCGTGCGAAACCAGTTGTATGCCGAACGCACCTCGGGCGACGCGGCCAGACGAGCCACCTCCTGCTGCAGCGAGGGCGTAACGTCGGACATATCCGCGCGCGGGGGATTCGGCGTCATGAGGTTTGCGTTAGTTTACAACAGCGCGAAACACGCGAACTTCCCGTGAAAACATGGGCTGTTTTGTCTTTGCTGCAAGGTCACTCGGAACAGACTAGAGTCTTCGCCACAAAAAGTGACGTTACGAACGGCTGATGAGGGGAAATCGTTTCTTCTACGTACGAGTCGCGGACAAGAACCCGAAAGTCGAGACGTGGAGACAAAGGGCTTGCAGTGTGATGACGTGCGATGGGATTTCTTAACTAAGTCTTGCCGTGCGGCATTAAGGAGCGTAATCGAGATTTGCGACAGCCGAGGAGTAGACGGACCCATGCGCCTACTTCATGGGCTTAGCAGATCGCCTTGTGTATCCAGAACTGGTATCGGGTGTCGTTGTGAGAAGGACCACTTCAGCGTTCAGACCTTGCATGATGTCTATGACATTTGTTACGTCAGACCAAGTCACGCTGCTTTCAGCTTCGACGTAGACTCGTGGCTCGGCAAATAGCTTGAGCTTGCGGCGCGTGGCTTCTTCCAGATTGGACCGCGGAGTCTCCCTGGAGTTCACGCGGATCAGGGGAGAGCCATTCGCGCCCTCGACAATGTCGATGACGATCGGGGATGAGGTGCGATCTCCATTGAGGGCGCCGATTGACAAGAGGTGGACGTCCAAGCCCGTAGGCCTTTCATACGGTTCAAAGGTCATAAGCATAGCGACGACGCTCGCGAGAGCGGGTGCCGCGATGAGAGCTAACGGAGGCAGTTGTGAGAACCGCTTCCGCAATGGGAGCGTTTGGGCGAGTCGAAATTGGCGGGGATCGGCCCGGTTTTCATTTGAGGCCCTACCTACGGGGACTACGCTTGAGAACCCCCGCTCGAACTGGTCGATGCGCGTGCGGAGGAAGTCGTGGGCAAGTATGGCAGGAATAGCCACAAGAATTGCAGTTGCAGACGTGAGGAGCGATGACGCGGTTCTTGCTTCGATGAGGTCGAAGAATCTCGTTGGCGGTCCGGAATAGCCGAAGAATAGTCCGCCCAGAACCCAATAGCTTGTTCCTGCCAACCCGAGAAATGGCGCGGCGGAAGCAATTGCTTTCAGTGTCCGTAATCCGCGGCTCAGGTCCGCAACGAGAGTTCGTTGCCGTCGATGAACTGCACGCCAGGAGTCCGGTATAAAAGCGCGAGATTCGCGGCGGGCTAAGTAATAGTGGCGAGAAAAGCGGATGAAAACGAAAAGGGTGCAAGAGAGCATGAGCGCGAGCGTGATAAAAAGACTGCGCTCAATCCAGTCCGAAGAACGCCACACATACCCGATACCCCAATCACACGCGTCCGTTTGCCACGAGTTGAGGCAGGCTCCGGGCATGAAGGAGGGTGCTCTCGGTTGCTAGCTTCCAATCGGAAAGACACCACAAAGGGCGTCAGAGTTCCATCGGCGAATGGTCGATTGTTGTAACCGGGGCCATTACACTCAAGTTCAAGCATCCCTATCGCAGTCCCAGTAACTTTAAACAGGCGAAGAGAGCCAAGACAGAGAAAAGGATACCCGCTACGAAGTGCAGAGTCCGTTGTAGCCAACCATGAGAGTAGAGCGGCGGAGAACCCCGAAGGCTTCCCTTAAAAAACGAAAAGGACGCCCACGCACTCACGAGACTGGCAAGCACGAACCCGAATACTGCGGCGGATTTGTCAGGCGGCTGGGCGGTCTTGGCTGCATGTATGCCAAGCAGAATAGCCGAACCCGCAACTGCGGCAGCGATGAGAATGTAAAGGAAGAAGTCCCTCAAACGGCGAGAATGGCGGTTCAGCTTGGGCATATTCGACAAAAAACATACTCCACCGGCCCGCAACCGATGAAAACAGGCCTTAGGCTCAAAGTGCTAGCGCCTTTGCGCATCCACGCGCTCTTCGACGGCGGCGACCAGTTTCTTGGTCGCAGGGATGTCGATGTGATACCGCTCCGCACCGCGCAGGATCGGGCCCGCGATCGCGTCCAGTTCCGGCGTGCGTCCCTGCTCCACATCCTTTTGCATCGAGCTGCGCATGTTTCCCGGCATCTTCGCCAGTCCCGCAATCACCGCTTCGGCGTTGAGCTGTGCGCCCTCAGCCACCGCAACAGCGCATGCCTCCCGGATGCAGGCCATGCCCAAATCTCGCCAGTGCGGATCGGACAGAATCTCGCCGGTGCCCTTGTCCGAGGCCGTTGTGGTCAGCGCAAACGGACCCAGGAATACCAGTTTGCTCCACATCAGCGTCGGTTCGTGATCGATGAAACGGCATTCGAACCCGATCTTCTGAAGTTCATCCAGCGTGGAAGCTAGAAGCGCTCGCCCCGACGATGACACATTCAGGCGCGCAAACGATGAGCGGTGGATAATGTGCCCCGGCGCGACTCGCTCCGATTCGACCGCGATGGTTGCTGGAATCACACGCTCGGAGCCATATCGCGGCTCGCAAGAATGCGAGGTGATCAATGCCGTTGAGCAAAGGAACGATCGCCCCAACCGCCTCGGGATTTTTCACCGCCGCCAGCGACTCCTCTAATTGCGTGGCCTTGACCGTGAGCCACAGAACATCGCAAGCGGGCACCTCCGCACTCGCTGCAACCGGCACGGTGAAGTTCCCGAACGGACTCTCCAGCTGAAGTTGTTGCGGATAGTTTGCGAGCGCCGCCGCCCTGACCACCATGGTCACGGCCGCACCGCTTCTTGCCAGGCAAGCGCCCATCAAGCCGCCGACTCCGCCTGCTCCCAGAATTGCGTGTCGTAATTGGTCTGGCATGCGGGGCTATTTCTGTTTGGCTGCCTCAGATGGAATGCACTCGAGGATTTCCGCTTCGCTCAGCGTGTGATCGCTCTTCTTGGCGCGCTGGTAGATGCGGTCCACTACCTCGTCCGACGCTGGAATGCCGCGCCGCTCCAGCCAGAACAGCACATTCGACTTGCCGCTCATCGGACCGACATCGATGATCTGCTCCAGCCCGAACACGTGCGAAGGTACGCCGGAATAAACCGTGTTGGCCAGCACCACATCATTCTTGTGATACGCCTTGATGATCGCCGCCGCGTGCACGCCGGTCGCAGTGCGGAACGCATCATCGCCCACCACGGGATAATTCGCCGGAATCGGCACTCCCGTCGCCCGCGAAACCGCCTGGCAGTAATGCTTCAAGCTGGTAAGGTCCTGCTGATCCCACGGCGGCAGTCCCATCAATTTCAAATTGACCAGCATCTGATCGATCTGCGTGTTGCCCACGCGCTCGCCGAGTCCGATGGCGCACCCATGAACGCAATTCGCCCCGGCAATAATCGCCGCCATCGAATTCGCAATGGCCAGCCCGCGATCGCTGTGCCCGTGCCAGTCCACGCGAATCTTCTCGCCCGACGGCTTCACCACTTCCTGCATGACGAATCGCACCAGCGCCAGCGCGCCCATCGGCGTGGCGTGCCCCGCCGTATCGCAGATGCAGATCGCCCGCGCCCCGCAATTGATTGCGGTCGCGTACAAGCGCTTGACCGTCTCCGGATCGCAGCGGCTGGTGTCCTCGGTGACATACATCACGTCGAGCCCGAGCGAAACGGCATATTTGACGGCCTTCTCGGTCGTCTGCACCAGAAAGTCATCGGTCCAGCCTTCGGTGAAGCGGCGAATCGGACTCGATCCAATAAACGTCGCGGCCTCGATCCGCAGCCCGGTCTTCTGCACGATCTCAGCAATCGGGCGAATGTCATTTTCATGCGTGCGCGCCGCGCAGTTCGGCTGGATCTTCATCTTGTTGGAGACGATCTCCCGCGCCAGCGCGGTCACCGCATCAACCGCCCGCGGCCCAGCCCCGGGCAGACCCAGATCGAGCGCGTTGATTCCCAACGCCTCCATCAGATGAAGAATTTCAATTTTTTCCGGAATCGAAGGATCGCGCACCGAAGGCGACTGCAGCCCATCCCGCAGGCTCTCATCGTTAAGCAACACCGGCCCGGGCGGCAAAAGGCTAGCCGGGAAATTCTTATTCCAGTCGTAGATCAGGTCGGAAGTGTTCATAGGAAGCTATTAGCTCCTGAGCTATTAGCTCTTAGCTGGTCGGGCGCGCGGAAGCAATCGAGGATTCCCTCACTCGAAGTCCATGAATCAGCAAAACCCCAGAGAAAAGGCGGCTCCAAGCTGACGGCTAAGAGCTAATAGCTAATAGCTAAGAGCTGCTTCTATTTCTCTTTCGGCGGCAGCGTCAACCCAAACACCGAAATCATCCCCTCGCCCGCGACATTCACCTTGCGTCTCCCCCGGAGCAGGCAAATAAAGCGCCTTGCAGTTCTCGCAGCGGTAGACTTCCGCATTCCGACCCCAGGCTTTTTCCACATCCCCACACTCCCGCTCGACCGCGTCGGTCGTATAGAACCAGAGCTTCAGGTGTCCGCCGCAGAACTTTCCCTTGGCGTCCTTTTCATTGCAGGCGCGCTGTCCTGCCTTCTTGATCTTCACTTTGTGGTTGGGAAGCTGCGGAACATTCTGCGTGCCGGAAGGGGTCACTTCGCCAGTAGCCAAGAGACAAACTCCTCACAATTTGGCTGCCCCAGCCTCGAGTTTTCGAAGCTGGGATTCACTGCTTACTCGCGCCATTGTAACCGAAAGCACTTCGCCGACGCCTCTGCTACTCTGGGCAGAACATGTAGGGACAGCCGCCATCGGCTGTCCAGCCCGGCGAAGCCAGGCAGTTTGCGAAGGTGGCAACCATGGCGAAGATAGCGAAGGACCCCAAGACCGGTGCGCGCCGTCCAGTCCGGCATTCCCCGATCAGCCGCGACAATGCAGAGCACTACCGCTGGGGAGTCGACTGCGACGGCTGGTTCCTGGTGCGCGACAAAGCCCTGAGCGTGATCGAGGAATTCATGCCCCCAGGTTCAGCGGAGGTCCGCCACCATCACGAGCACGCGCAGCAATTCTTCTACATCCTGGATGGTGAGGTTCTGATGGAAGTGGATGGAGAGAATCACCTGCTCGCCGCCGGAAGCGGTATGCACATCATGCCCGGAATCCGCCACCAGATCCGCAATCCATCCTCCGGCCCCGTGCGCTTCCTGGTAATCTCGCAACCGTCAAGCCGCGGCGACCGAATCGACGAGCAAAAGAAAACGTAGGGACGGCAGAGCCCACGTAGGGACAGCCTCTCAGGCTGTCCGCTCTTTGATCTCTACAACCGCTTCCTCCGTACCACCCCCGCCGCCCGCAGTCGCCCCCCGCATCCGCTCCCACCCCCGCCCAAACTGCATATCCAGAAACCCTTCCATCTGCCGCCGGAAGCTCTCGCCGTACCCGTGCCACCAGACCTTCTTCATCCCCGGCAATCGATCGGTGTCCACATATTTCACCCGCACCATCTCATCCAGCCCAAAGCGCCCATGGGTGCGCCCGACGCCGCTGGCCTTGACCCCGCCATGCGGAGCTTCGCTGATGCCGAAGCACGAGATCACATCATTCACCATGACCGTGCCCGCGTGAATGCGCCGCGCCAGTCGCTCGCCGCGGCCGCGATCCCGAGTCCACACGCTGGCGGCCAGCCCAAATTCCGAATCATTGGCCATGCGCACCGCATCCTCGTCGTCGTCACATGCCATGATCGGCAGCACCGGCCCAAAGGTCTCCTCGCGCATGATGCGCATCTCGTGCGTCACATCGGCGAGCACCGTCGGAGCGTAATAGTTCGGCCCCAACTGCGGCAGGCGAGTACCGCCCGCCAGAATCCTGGCGCCGCGCTGCCGCGCATCCTCCACATGCGATTCCACAATCCGCACCTGCCGCTCCCGGATCATCGGACCCACGTCCGTGTGCGCATCCATCCCGTTGCCGACGCGCAACTGCCTGCGTCTTCTCGGCGCAAGCCTTGGCGAAGTCTTCATACAAACTGTGGTGGACGTAGCAGCGTTCCACCGACAGGCAAGCCTGCCCGGCATTGACGAACGCTCCCCAAACCGCCGCGCTCGAAGCGACGTCGACATCCGCATCGTCGAGCACCAGCATGGGATCTTTGCCGCCCAACTCCAGCACCACGGGAAGTAATCGTTCGGCGGCGGCGCTGGCGATGCGCTTTCCCGTGCCGACACTTCCCGTGAACACCAGTTTGTCGATCGCCGCTCCCAGCAGAGCCGCTCCCGCCGGGCCTTCCCCAACTACAACCTGAAACACGTCCTGCGGCAGTCCCGCGTCTTGCAGCAACGATGCCAGTTCAAGTGCAACGACCGGAGTCAATTCGGATGGTTTCAGCACCACCGCATTCCCAGCCACCAGTGCGGCCAGAGATTCCGTCGAAGGAATCGAGAACGGATAATTCCACGGCGAGATGATCCCGATCACTCCATGCGGCTCGCGCACCAGCCATCCGCTCTTCAATTTGGCGACGATATTGGCGTGCGGCACCGGTTCATCCCGCAGCAGAGCTCCACGCGTTGTCGACCAGAAAGCGGGCAGCATCCAGCACCACGAGCACTTCGGTGACCAGCGCCTCGGCCAGCGGTTTGCCCGCTTCGCGAGTGATGACGGCCGCAACTTCCGACTTGCGCGCGTAAAGCGCCGCCTGAAATTTGCGCAGAATTTCAATGCGCCGCCGCAGCCCCAACTCCGCCCAGCCCGGCTGTGCTGCTCGCGCCCGGGCCACCGCCTCGAGAACCTCGCTCTCACCCACACACTCGATTTCGCGCAGAACCTCGCCCGTCGCTGGATTCAGCGACACGATTCTCCGGGAAGCGATTTGTAAATCCGTTGCCATAGCCAAAATCCTAAGCCTGCTTCGTGATATCCGCCATGCCTGGCGTCACAGCCCTCGCTCCTGTTCATACTCCACTTCGACTAAATAAAGTCCGCAGGCCGGAGCCGTCGCCCCGGCGGCTGACCGGTTGCGGGCCTCTAGAATTCGGGTGATGTCTTGTACAGCTAGCGTCCCTTTGCCCACCAAGATGAATGTCCCCACCAGATTGCGGACCATGTGATGTAAGAATCCTGATCCGCGCACGCTGTAGACAAATTCCTCCCCACAATGTTGCCATGCGGATGAAAAAATCGTTCGCACATTCGAGGCGGGCTCCCCTTCTCGCCCGCGCTCCGCATCCACGGCCGCAAATGAAGTGAAGTCTTTTTCGCCCACCACCAGTCCCGCGGCATCCGCCATTGCCCTCTCATTTAGCGGATAAGGATAGTGCCAGACATAGCGCGCCAGAAATGGTGGACAAATCGCACCCCGATAGATGCGATACCGATAGGTTTTTGCCCGCGCCGAATGCCGCGCATGAAACTCCGGCGGCGCCTCCACAACGTCCATCACGCGCACCGATCCCGGCAAAATATCGTTCAACGCCCGCTGGAAATTCTCCGTAGGGACCGAAGACTCCGTGACAAATGTCACCACTTGCGCCAGCGCGTGCACGCCCGCATCCGTACGCCCCGATCCCTGCGGCAATACCTTTTCTCCGGTGATTCGTCCAATGGCTGAGGCCAGTGTCCCCTGCACGGTCGCCGCATCAGGTTGCACTTGCCATCCCGAGAACTCCGCCCCGTCATAGGAGAGGATCATTTTGAGATTGCGCATGTTGCGATCTTTCGAGTCCTTCGCCCCATCTCGATCATCGAAGGTACTTCGGGTGGTGCCAGCAATCTATCAGGTTCAGAAAATCCGGCGTAACCCGGCCAGGTGTTGGTCAGATATACTATTCGGTTTTCCGAGGAGTCTCGTTCTGCATTGCGCAACTCGGATCGAGTTCGCCCGGGAACCGTGCAACCCAGATGGCACGTGGAACCGGAAAGGTCGTTTTTCATCCTAGCTTTGAGGAACCTTCCGCCGTTTCTTTGCGTACCAATGCCTGAATAGAACATTTGTCTGGACGAACCCAGCTGTCTCCGGCGCTTTTTTGCCGCCGAACTTATAACCGTTTCACGATTGGAGATGAGTAGATGCCAACCGCCCCTATAGCTTCATTCATCCGGTCCGCCGCTGTCGCGAGTTTATCGGGACTTCTCACTCTCGCGTGTCTGGCCCAGGAGGCGCAGCCTCCGGCCGCTCCCACCGCGCAAAACACGCCTGAAGCGCGCCCTCTTCCAGCTTTGAACTATGTCAAGCCCGCATCCCATTTTCCTAATCCGGTAGGCCCCTACATTCCTAAGCATGTGGCCGATCCCAATCTCGCCAACACGGCGCGCATCGACCAGCTTATGCACGACGGCAAGCTCTACCTGTCAATGAACGATGCCATCGCGCTAGCGCTGGAGAATAATCTCGATATCGCCATTGCACGTTATAACCTCAATATCGCCGACACAGACGTGCTGCGCGCCAAAGCCGGCGCTCAGATTCTTGGTGTGAATCTCGGCGTAGTGCAGAATACGCCGGGCGGCGGCGTGGGCGGCATCGGTACACAAGTCGGTACCGGTACCGGCGGCACTAGTCTGGGAGCGGGTGGAGCAGGCGCCGGAGCGGGCGGCATCGTGGAAACCGCTTCTGGCGGACTCTTCGGCCCTCCAATTACCAGCTTCGACCCGATCATCACAGGCACATTGCAAAGCGATCACCAGCGGTTCGAGTGTACTAGTGTGTTCTGCGGAAATTTTCAGAACACGTTTTCGGGGAACTTCGCCTACCAGCAGGGCTTCCACTGGGGCACGAACCTGAATGTTGGTTTTAACAACAGCCGCATTACCGGCAGCAACCCATTCTCGACGCTAAGTCCCGCGCTGACTTCAGGCTTTCAATTCAAACTGACGCAGCACCTTTTGCAGGGTTTCGGATTAGCCGCCAATACCCGGTTCATTAGTATCGCCAAAAACAACCGTGAACTCTCGGACGTTGCTTTCCGACTGCAAATTCTCACCACCGTCGACCAGATCGAAAATATGTATTGGGACCTCGTCTACGCTTACGAGAACCAGCGGGTGAAGGAAGAATCTCTGGCATTCTCGCAGAAGACGCTCTCCGATACCCGGAAGCAAGTCGAAATCGGCAGTCTTGCTCCCATTGAAGCAGTGCGCGCGCAGAGCACGGTCGCGGCCGACCAGCAGGCTCTGACGGTTGCCAAGACCAACCTTCAGTTACAACAGTTGGTGATGAAGAACGCGCTCAGCCGCACTCTTCACGATCCAGTGCTGGCCCGGGCGGATGTGGTTCCGACTTCCACGATGGAAGTTCCTGAAAGCGAACAGATCCAGCCCACCGAAGAGTTGGTCAATGAGGCACTCCATCACCGCGCCGAACTGGTGGAAGGCCGCATCCAGTTGAACAGCCAGGAGCAAAGCAACAAAGCCTTGCGAAGCTCTCTGAAGCCCACCCTCGACCTTTTCGCCTATTACGGGGGCTCGGGCGCCGGCGGAAGCCAGAGCGACTACAGCGTCTGCGGCAGCCCATTATCGATTCCTGGGCTTTGTACGCCCCCTGGAATCCGTTCGATTGGCTATGGAAGCACTCTCAATCAGTTGGTCAACTCGACGGCTCCCGACAAGGGCGCGGGGCTGCAGTTGAACATTCCATTGCGCAACCGAGCTGCCCAGGCGGTGCAGGTTCGTGGTGAACTCGAGTTCCGCCAGGCGCAAATGGCGCTGCAGCAGACCGAGAACCGGGTCACCATCGAAGTGCGCCAAGCTCAGTTCGCGGTAGAGCAAAACCAAGCCAGCGTGGCTTCCGCAAGAGCTGCTGTGGAATATGCCAAGCAGTCGCTGGATGCCGAACAGAAGAAATATCAGTTCGGCACCTCTACGACAACTGCAGTTCTGCAAACGCGCAGTGCATTAGCTACGGCAGAGTCCACGCTGATGTCTGCAATGGCAGCTTACGAAAAGGCGCGGGTGGAACTGGACCGCTCTGTGGGTAACCTGCTCGACCACGCAGGGATCAGCATCGACGACGCAGCCCGCGGTCAGGTCACGCGTATGCCCAACGCTCCCTATGTGGCTCCGCGCAAAGATCTGCCCGCAGACCAGCCCGGAACCCAAACGCCACCCCAACAACCGCAGCAGCAATAAAGCACATTTGGGGGCGGACCCATTGGTCCGCCCCTGAACCACCCCGGACCGGGGCTACGTGTTTTTATCTGCTCACAATTCTTTACAATCCCGCCGCACTTCCCCCAAACTTCTCCCGCTAAGATTGAATGACCGATGCGCAACCATTGCATCCAACACCGGCATTACCCGGTCTGATCCTCAATTGCTTTCCCGCTATTTTTGTAAGGAGAAGCTCATGCAAGTACCGCGTCCCATTCCTGCCGTCACTTCGTACGTCATCTGCACCCTTCTGATCGCCAACTGCGCCCTGGCGCAACAGACCGCGCCTCCGTCGATTGCTCCAGCCCCGCAAGCGGCGCCACCCTCGCCCGTTCACTTGCGGGACTACTCCGAGCCCCGCTCGGCATTTCCCAAATTTCTGCAGCCCTACACTCCGCGCCCGCTGGAGTTCTCAAATCTGGGCAACTCGCCGCGCATTGATGCCCTCATGCGCGATGGCAAAATCTATCTTTCCATCGATGACGCAGTCGCACTCGCGCTCGAGAACAATCTCGACCTGGAGATCGCGCGCTTCAACCTCAACATCGCCGATGCCGACCTGCTGCGCGCCAAATCCGGAGCCAACATTCTCGGCATCAATACCGGCATCGTGCAGAACACTCCCGGTGGCGGTGTCGGCGGACTCGGCGGCAGCGTCGGTTCGGGCACTGGCGGCACTACCGTGGCCGCAGGCGGTGCCGGTACCGGCACCAGTGGCCTAGTCGGTTCCACGTTGGGCATCGGATCGCCCATCACCAGCTTCGATCCCTCGCTCACCGGCACGACGCAGCTGGACAAGAATGAAACCCAGTCGGTCAGCGTCTTCAGCCCTGTGCCCATCGTGGCCCAGAACTCTTACACTTCGAATTTCGGGTACATCCAGGGATTTCACTTCGGCGGCACACTCACCGGTGCTTTCAACAATACCCACCTCACTACCAACAATCCCACCAGCCTGCTCACGCCGCAGCTCGGCTCAACCTTCCAATTTCGCTTTACCCAAAATCTATTGCAGGGCTTTGGCTTTCTTCCCAATACGCGATTCATTCGCATTGCCAAGAACAACCGCGAAATCTCCGATGTAGCTTTCCGCCTGCAGATCATCACTACCATCGACCAGGTCGAGAACATGTATTGGGATCTGGTCTATGCCTACGAAAACGTCCGCGTTCAGCAGGAGTCGCTCACTTACACGCAGAAAGCGCTCGAAGATGCCAAGCGTCAGGCACAAGTTGGAACCGTTCCTCCCATCCAGGTGGTAAGCGCGCAAAGCACAGTGGCGACCGGTCAGCAGAACCTCATCGTGGCGCAAAACAACCTGCAACTGCAGCAGCTCCTGATGAAGAACGCGCTCAGCCGCAGCATTGAAGATCCCATCCTGGCCGAGGCAGACGTCATTCCCACTTCTACAATGCAACTGCCGCAGCAAGAGCCGGTCACTCCCATTCAGGATCTGATCAATCAGGCTCTGCAACACCGGGCCGAGCTGGTGCAAACCCGCATCGACCTGAACTCGCGCGATATCAACGTCAAGTCCGTCCGCAATTCCATGCTGCCCACCCTGCAGGCCTATGCATACTATGGCGGCTCCGGCGTCGGAGGCGACCTCAACCCGGCCGTCCCCACCTGCGCGGCCGGCTCTGGAAATTTCTGCTTTAATCCGGCCAAGGCGCCCCCGCCGTTCCAACGTGCCACCAGCGTGGGATACGGCAACACGCTCAATCAGCTGGTGAATTCAACTTCCCCCGATAAAGGCGTCGGACTTGCGCTGAATATTCCCCTCCGCAATCGTCTCGCCCAGTCCAACCAAGTACGCGCGGAGCTGGAATACCGCCAGGCTCTGGTTCGGCAACACCAACTTGAAAACCAGGTGCGCATCGAAGTTCGCAATGCGCAGTTCGACGTAAAACAGAACCGGGCTGCGGTTCAGTCCGCGCAGTCGGCGGTAGATCTGGCGCGCCAGACCTTCGAGGCGGATCAACAAAAGCTCAAAGTCGGACTGACAACCCAGACTGCCATCCTGCAGGACGCCGCCACCCTGACCACCAGCGAGTCGAATCTGGTTTCTGCTAAAGCCGCTTTTGAGAAGTCGTTACTTGAACTCGATCGTTCCACAGGCCTCCTTCTGGAGCACGCCCACATCGACGTGGCCGATGCCACCAGCGGTCAGGTGACGCATTTGCCGGAAGTCCCCTTCGTCGCGCCCAGGGACAATGCCCTTCCCGCGCAGCCGTTGCAACCGGGTCAGCCCCAGCAACCACCATCACAGCAAGGAGGCCAGCTGTAAACTCCAAAAGCTTCGACGAAGTTGCACTTGGTCCGTAGAGACGTAGCTAGCTGCGTCCCTACGAAGCAATGTCGCAGTGCCTTTACTAAATTTCTTCGTGCGTCCAAAATAGAAATTCGATCCGCACCCACTTTCCGCGGATCGCTAGACAAGGAGCCTTCATGGCAGTAGCAACTGGTGAACTCATCCGGGCAATGAATTATGTGGACGACATGAACGCAACTCTCCGCCGTATTGCCATTTATATCCCCAGCATGGGCGCGGACGAGCGCAAGCGCCTCGCCGAAGTCATGCGCGGCGCTGCCACCGCCGTCAATTCTGTCATCGCCGACCTCGAGAAGGCGGAGAAGTAGGTGCCGCAAGTCCAAACGATCGCCGTCATCGGCGCCGGCATCATGGGACGCGGTATCGCCCATGCCGCGGCCCTTGGCGGCTATCGCACCATTCTCGAAGATCTGCTGCCCAATGCGCTGCGCAAGGCCGAGACGGAGATTCGCTCCAACTTGGATAAGGCGGTGGAACTCAATAAAGTGACCGCTGCCGATGCCGACGCCGCATTCAAGCGACTGGCCTACGCGGGCTCGGTCGAAGAAGCAGCGCGCCAGGCCGATCTCGTCATCGAAGCCGTCCCCGAAGAGATGGAGTCGAAAATAGAGATCTTCACTCTGCTGGATAAAATCTGCCGCCCCACCACCATCCTCGCTTCTAACACCTCCTCCCTGAGCGTGACCGAAATCGCCAGCGTGACTTATCGCGCCAAGCGATGCATCGGAATGCATTTTTTTAATCCCGTGCACAAGATGAAGTTGCTGGAAGTGGTGCGCGCGCTGGAGACGGATGAAGATACGCTAGCCACTGCGGTAGAAGTCGGCCGGCGCATGGGCAAGGAAGTCGTGGTGATCAAGGAATCCCCCGGATTCATCACCAGCCGCATCAACGCCATGATCGGCAACGAAGCTTTCTACATGCTGCAGGAAGGAATCGCCAGCCCCGCCGACATCGACAAGGCGCTGAAACTCGGTCTGAACCATCCCATGGGCCCGTTTGAGTTAGTCGATCTGGTGGGACTCGACACGCGTCTCAACATTCTCGAATATCTTCACAAGTCATTAGGGGAAAAGTATCGCCCCGCGCCATTGCTGGTTCAGTACGTGAAGGCCGGGCGCCTGGGACGCAAATCCGGACGCGGCGTCTACGAGTATCCGGAAACTCCCACGAAAATGTAGGGACAGCCGCCATCGGCTGTCCAGTCGCGGAGGGCCGAAGTCGCCGCAAACTCTCAAACCCCTCTAAAATCCCGTCGCCCAAAACTCAATCCAGAAACCTGTTGAACCTTCTCCTCCGCAACTCCCTTGCTCGCCACCAGCACGTGAAAGCTCTCGCCCATTCCCGCCGGCGTGACCAGATGTTTCAATTGCAGCGCCACCTTCGCCCGCTCCTGGGGCAAACGGCAATCCTCGAAAGCGTCGGAAAACTGGGTGCTCTCGCCGATGCCCATCAGAAACTGAGATTGCGTGACCAGTTTCTCCGCCCGAAATCCCTGCTGCTCGACCCGCGCCGCCAACGCACTAAAATTCACATCGGCAGTGATGTCCTGCTCTCCCGGCGCTTCATAAGGGCTGCCGCTCACCGCATGCTGACGAATGGCCTTGATGGTGCCGCGATGCCGCCCGGCAAGCTGTTCCTCCCGCGTGTAGCCATAATCCACCACCACCATGAACCCACCCTCGAATCCCACCGCAGCGCTCATCAGTTCCCGCGATTGCAGCGGGACCTCCAGCCGCTCTCCTTCCTCGGGACGCACGGAATAGCGGTCCAGATACTGCAATTCCTGCGGCGATACTGCCGCCCAACTCTCCACAAATCCTCCGTCGCGAGCATCAATCCGAAGCGATCCTCTGGCACTGACGACTTCCACGGGAATGGCGTCAAAAAACTCATTGGCAAACACGATCACAGGGCAATCCGGGTGCTGTTCCAGTGAGCCGAAAGCCACCTGCCCAGATTCGAATCGCCGCCGCAATGTGGCCGCGATCCGCTGCCGCAACGCCGGGGATTGCTCCACCAGTTCGTACCGCAGCGTGCGAAAGAAATCCGGGAATTTCTTCTCCGCCCAGTCCATCATGTCCTGCGCAAACAGCCCGCGCCCCGGGCCCAGTTCCTTGATCACGATGCGTTCAGGCGAATCCAGAGCCCGCCACATTTCCTCAATCTGCCGCGCCAGCAGGCGTCCAAATACCGCATGTACATCGCTCGAGGTATAGAAATCCCCGGCCTTGCCAAACTGTTCCGCAGACCGCGAGTAATATCCGAATTGCGGATGGTAGAGACAGCTTTCCATGTAACGGGAAAAGGGAATAGGCCCGCGTTCGCGGATTTCTTCCTCGATCACTCCGCGCAGTCCGCTCACAGGCCTTTCCGTTGGCGATCCGCGCGATCCTGCGGAGTACGAATAAACATCTCCACAAAATAATCGTGCAGCGCGTCATAAAGCTGCCGCTGAAAGCTCCACTCGAACTGCGCATCTTCCAGATCGCGGGGATGCAAGTCGAAGTAGTAGGTATGAACTGGAATGCTCTCGTCCTTGAACCGGATGACGACCTCAACTCCCTCGCCCTTGGCCCGCGCGCTGAAGTTCAGCAGCGGGTGCTCGTACAAGCGAAGCTGCGCCAGCACGCGTTCCAGTCGGTCCGGTGAGGACATGGCAGGATTGTAAAGCACCGAAACGCGGCCGGTCAGATGGTCTAACCGCCAGTAATGCCTCCACCCAGTCAGAAATCATGCTGGCCAGCGCGCCAAATCAAGTTACAATGGCGCCACTGCGAGCCTTGGCAATGCGGTTCTTGGGGGACTGAGGTTCGCGCGAGACCGTCCCGTTTCGCCAACAACTTGGGGGAATCATGGCCACTATCGTTGCGCCCGCGGTGCGCACTCGTTCGCAAAAGAAGCTGATTTTTTTCATCCTCTTCGGACTCGTGACTATTTTTGTCACGTACATGAAGAATGCCCGCATCTTCGATCCGACATCGGAGATCGCGCAGCATTTCGCGCCAGTGAAGTGGTACCTGATCCCGCACGCATTCTTTGGCGCGTTAGCCATGTTGCTGGGAGTGTTTCAATTCTCCAACCGGCTGCGCGCCCGCTACCTCAAGACGCATCGCACGTTGGGTTACATCTATGTGGTGAGTGTGTTCATTGCCGCGCCGCTCGCAGTGCCCATGACTTTCCATTACGGCCCTTCGCTAACTGCAGCTTCGGGCGTGCAATCTTTCGGATGGATGTTGACCACCGCCATCGCCCTCTACTGTGTACGGCACGGCAACGTCGCCCAGCATCGTCGCTGGATGATTCGCAGCTATCCATTCGCCATGGTCTTCACGGTCTCGAGAATGATTATTCCGATCCCGCCCCTTTTCCGGCTTGGGGTCGTTGGCATTGAGACCGTGGTCTGGACAACGATTGCCATGGCCGCCATCCTGCCGAACATTGTTCTGGAGTGGCAGGCAATAACAGCGCGTCCCATGCGCAAGGCCGTCGCCGCCGACTAAAAAATAATGCCCCCACGCCTCCGGGGAGGAGCGTAGGGGCACCCGGGTAACGTTTAGGCGAGGGGTCTCAATCCCGCCCAACATCTGATCAGAGATACGCAGCTGAACTATGAAAAGTTCCAACGCTGGCTTTGCCTGCTTAGACCGTATGAACTCAGAAATGTTAGCCAGAACAGGAACTCGAAACAGCAGACAGAAAACACAAGTGAGGCCCCTGAGCCCTGGTCCCTGACGACGGACCCCTGATTTTGGAAACGCCAGCCCTCAATAGTAGTGGCGGACTACGAGGCACTGGCAACTGGGGACTGACAACTGACAACTGCTACTGCGGATTCTGTTTCGGCCGCTCGTACGCCTTCTGCATATATTTCCGCGCTTCTTCCAGCGCCCCAAACGTGTTGTCGTTAGTCTGCAGAGCCTGCCGATATTCGTTCACCGCTCGCTCGCGCTGCCCGGTGATATCGAAAATCTTTCCCAGTTGAATGCGGCTCCAGACTTCCGTCCACCGGGGCTCGCCGTCGCCGTTGATGGCCTCGCGATAGGCATTGGCCGACGACTGATAGTTCCTCTGCAGGAAGAAAACTTCCGCAATGCGGTAGTGGGCCAGGGAACTGTTTTTGTTCAGGTCCAATGCCTTGTTGAATTCGGTTAGCGCCGCGGACAGATCTCCCTGTTGCTGCAACGCCTGTCCCCGAAGAATGGACGCGCGCAGTCTCACGTCGCTGGAGTTGGTCAGAACGCGATGATCCGGATCCACCGAAATTCGCCGTGGACGCCCGAACGTTTCAATCGTGAACGGCGAGTTCGTACCCACCACTTCAATCCGCTTGTTCTCGGTCTTTCCGTCGGTATCGATTCTGAGATCCACCGGCATGCGGAACAGGTCCAAATCCTGCGAGATTTCCCCGGTCACTCGAAAGCCCGGCGTCTTCTCCTCTTTCGGATTCTGCGCCGCCACCGCTCCACCCAGACGGTACGTCGTATATTTCACCTTGAATTCCGGAGCGCCCGTCGAGTCCAGCCACTGCGAGAAAAACCAGGTCAGTTGGCTGCCATAATTCTTCTCCGCAATTTCGCGGAAGTCATCGGTGGTCGCCGATTTCCCTGCGTACTGCGCCGCGAACTCGCGCATGGTTTTGTTGAACTTGTCCTCCCCGAGAACCCAGCGCAACATGTGCAGGATCATCGCGCCTTTATCCGTGACCAGCGACTGGAACTCGGTCGAAAAAATATCCAGCTTGCTCGCGCTGGACAGCGGAACCGTGTCATAGGCCAGCGCCCCCACCGACATGTCCTTGACTGCTTCTTCTAATCCCGCCGCTCCGGCAGCGTTTTCCACGTACAAAGCTTCGGAATAGCGCGCGAAGCCATCGCTCAACCACCAGTCGTCCTTGTTCGCCGGACTCACCGAAACTCCCCACCACTGGTGCGCGATCCCGTCCGCCAGCAGGCGATAGTTGGTCTTTTCCGTAATCGACGGCCCCGCCATACCGACCAGCTCCGGAGCCCAGGTATACGGCAGCGTGTCGCCCGGCAGTTCGACCAGGTTCAGCTTCTGCGATTGCGATAACCCGAACAGGGTGATGAAGTACGTGAACTCCTGCACCGCCGTCGTCGTGTACGCCGGAGCGACGCTTTGGTGGGTCGGCTTGAAATAAACGTGCAGGTCCAGTCCCGCTTCGTCGCTCTTGTATTCCTGAAAGACGCCGGCCACAATCGTTCCCGGGAAACTCGGCTTGTCCGAAACGAAGGTGTAGGTCTTGGTCGGCAGCACGCTCTCCGCGCCTTTCTTGGGCGGTGCCGTATCCGAGACCGTCATCTTGCCGCTCCCAATCACCAGCATGTGAGCGGGCACGTTGATGCTGATCGACGAAGTAAACCGGTTCAGGCCGTAACCATTCACCGGAAACCAGCGTCCGGCATAAAGCAAATAGCTGGTATCGTCCCCGATGTTGGCGAGGTTTAGCCCCGGTACCGGGCTGTTATCCGCGTTCTCCAGCTGCCCTTCATATTCGAAGGTCAAGGTCATCGAACTATCTTTGGACAGTCCACTGGGGAGCGGTACGCGGATCGTCGAGTCCTGCGTCACTCGTTCGGCCGACAGTTGCTGCTTCTTCTCGTCGGTCACCTTGGTGACCCGCAGATCGTTGTGCAGTTCAAAGACAGCCACACTGAGATCCTGCAGGGCCGTGAACTTCACCTTGGCCGAGGCGGTCATCTGGTGCAGGTGCGGCTGCAGGACGACATTGATCTGGTAATCGTCCACGCGCAGGCGGGCCTTCTCCGCGGCGCCATGGGCAGGCAAACCCTGCAAAAGCAAGAGGAAGGCGAACAACGTCGGCAAGACGCCGCGTACGCGTCGGAGGTTATTGGACATTCAGGAGAATCTCCAGGAAATGTAACTCATTTCCTATGATGAAGATTCTGACCCAAAAGATGTAGAGAACACAAGCGCGGGTAAGTCTCAGCCTCGCGTAGGGACAGTCGCTTGGGATGCCCGTACGAACGGAATTCCTCGCTCCTGTGCCACTCTGAGAATAAGTTCCGCTGCCCGATCCGCAGCCTGATGCCCGCTTGCGTCCGATGTTCCCCGGAGCTTTTCCTTGACCTTCGCCAGACCGGCCAGCATTCGGGCCCGAGGAGCGCCGTCCGGAATAATTTCTTTTACGCGCATTTCTACATTCTCGGCCGTGAAATCGTGCTGCACCAGTTCGGGCACTACTTCCTCCTCAGCGATCAGATTCACCATCGCAAATCGCGGAACCTTCACCCGCGGCTTGCCCAGCAAATAGGTCAGCCCGGAGACGCGGTAAACCATCACGAACGGCAGATTCATCATGGCCGCTTCGACTGTGGCCGTGCCGCTGGCCACAATGCCCGCCCGCGAGTGGAACAATGCGGGAAGCGCCTCCGGAACCAAAGTGATCTTCTGCTGCCCGATCAGCTGTTGCAGAAAAGTATGTTCCAGCGTTGGCGCCACCGGGAGAAGATACTCGTACCCGGATCCAAGCATCGCCGCCGCTTGCAGCGTTGTGGTCAGGTTCATCCGCACTTCTTTCACCCTGCTGCCCGGCATCAGCGTGATCCAATGCTTCGCGGGATCGAGCTTGAATTGCCTCGCATATTCGCCGCGCTCCACCGAAGGGCAAGGAAGTTCCGCCAGGGGATGCCCCACGAAAGTCGCATCCACCCCGTGTTCCCGGTAGAACTTCTCTTCGAAGGGGAAGATGACGAGCGCCTTGTCGATGTAATCGCGAATAAGCCGCACCCGCCCTTGCCGCCAGGCCCAGAACTGCGGCGCGACGTAGTACACGGTAGGAATCCCCCGCCGTTTCATCTGCCGCGCCACCCGCCAGTTGAATGCAGGAGAATCGATGACGATGGCGAGATCGGGCTTCCGCCGGTCCGCCTCGGCAATCAGGTGTTTGTAAAGCCGAAGAATCTTCGGCAGGTGACTAACAATCTCAGTGATGCCCACGACTGCGAGATCTTTGGCATCTACGACGGTGTCGCATCCCGCCGCCCGCATCCGCTCCCCACCAACGCCAAAAAATTCTGTGGGGACAGCCGCGACCGGCTGTCCAGCGGACCGAAGCTCCGCAGGCTCTCTTCCCCAGACGCGCCGCAAAGCCTGAATCAGCTGCGCCCCATACATTTCGCCGGACGCTTCGCCTGCCGAGATAAGAATGAGCACCTGAGCATTGTAAATTCTGCCGAGCAAATACTTGGAACTGACAAGGGTCGATGACTTTGGTGGATCTCTTTAGTAACCTCGAACTCGGCTGCATGAGCGTGAGAGTGCCAGCAGTACGATTCGCACTAGTACCTTCGTTATTGCCAGCAACCGTATTTCCTAGGTGAGCACAACTTCACCGCGCCATAATCGGGCTTGTGAGACAGCCCACGGGCCAAAACGACACCTGCCCGGTGTGTTTCAATCGGCTAGTCGCTTACATCCGCGAAGTGCCGGATTCCGTAACTGGGCGCCAGTTTGACGTGTTGAAGTGCGACGCCTGTGGTGTGGGTATTACCTTCCCGTTTCCGGAGAAGCTTGAGGCTCACTACGCCGGATACTACGGATCTCGCCATAGCATCACAGCAAAGCTGTGTGCGAAGCGCCGCATTGAGCTGGTGACAAAGATGGCCGGGGAGGGGCAGGGAAGAAGCCTGCTTGACATTGGCTGCGGTGATGGCATGTTTCTGCAGGCGGCTCGAAAACGAGGCTGGAAAGCGATCGGGACCGAGCTGAATGCGGAACCCGCGAAACAATTAGGATTCGACGTCTTCGAAAATTTGAAAGAATGTGCGGCTCAGGCTCCGTTTAGTTGTGTAACGCTTTGGCACAGCCTTGAACACATGCCAGATCCTCGATCGGTCATTGCCAAGATTCGGGAATTGGTGGTAGAGGATGGAGTCGTTCTCATTGCGGTGCCCGATTTCGAGGGGTATCAATCGAAGACATTTCGCGAGAGTTGGTTACATCTCGATGTTCCTCGCCACTTATATCACTTCACGGCGACATCGCTTGACCGCGTGCTAAACGAGGCGGAGTTCATTCCTGTGGCGCACTGGTTTCAGGAATTCGAATACGACCTTATCGGTTGGTGGCAGAGCGCGCTAAATGCGATATTGCCGACTCCAAACGTGCTCTTCGATTTCCTCTCGCGCAAGAAATTGCGCGGGACCTGGCTTGACCGTATCATCAGCGGCGTCTCAGCCCCGCTGTTTTCCTTTTTTTCCTTGCCTTTGGTTTGGCTGGGTTCCTTTGCACGGCAGGGCGGAACGCTTCTGGTTGCCGCACGCACCAGCCGCCGCGAACTCGCTCGGGTCTCGGGCGACTGATCCGGCGCCTCCATCGAAAAAAGTAATCCTGATTCGAACACCATGGTTTTTCCAGGGATCCGTTTACTCAGACCTGCGATAACCCTAATCATCCGCGCGCGCGGTGACTTCTGATTGCTGGATGCCCGAACCATTGTCGCTAGGACGCACCGCACTGATCTCCTGGTCCTTGTACTGCAGCTGATAAAGCTTGTAGTAAATTCCGCGGTTCGCCAGCAATTCCTGGTGCGTGCCCATCTCGCGCACCTGCCCTTTGTGCATGACGATGATCTTGTCCGCGCGTTGAATCGTCGACAGCCGGTGCGCAATGATCAGCGACGTGCGCCCCTCCACCATGCGCGCCAGGGCATCACGCACCCGGAACTCGGTCTCGGTATCCACGCTGGAAGTGGCTTCATCCAGAATGAGAATCTTGGGCTCGTGCGCCAAGGCCCGCGCGAACGAGATGAGTTGCTTCTGCCCGGTAGACAAGGTCGAGCCGCGCTCCCGCACTTCCTCGTCAAACCCCTTCGGCAACTCCCGGATGAACTCGGCCAGGTTGACGTCTTCAGCCGCCTGCTGAACGTGCGCATCCTGAATGCGCTCGGTACCCAGCCGGATGTTTCCCCCGATCGTCCCCGTGAACAGAAACGGATCCTGCAGCACCACCCCGAATCGCCCCCGCAAATCGGCCAGATCCATCTCCCTGAGGTCCACGCCATCCATGCGGATCGCTCCCTTTTGCACATCGTAAAAGCGCATGAGCAGCGAGATGAGCGTAGTCTTGCCCGCCCCCGTGTGACCCACGACCGCCACAGTTTCTCCGGGCTCTATAGCGAAGCTGACGTCCCTCAACACCCAGTCGGGCTGTGCGGCCTCGATTTTCGATGCTTGAGTGGGCTCCGTCCCGCCATGGCCATTCCTGCCTTCCGGCTCTTTGCTGTCCGCCAACTCGCGGTACGCAAACCAAACGTGATCGAACTCGATCCGTCCCGGGCCTTGCGGTTTCTTAGTCACTGCCGGCGAGACGACCTCTATCTTCGCATCCAGCAACTTGAAGATGCGTTCACTCGCCGCCATCGCCGACTGCAGGATGTTGTACTTCTCGCTGAAGTCCATGATGGGGCGGAAAAAGCGCATGGAATATTGCGTGAACGCGATCAGAACGCCCAGCGACGCGGCCGTTGCGACAAAGTGAAACGAAATCAGGTGCTGCGGATCGAACTGGATGCTCACGCTCTTGGAAACGATCCCCCGCATCACATCCTGCCCGCCATACCAGATCACGCACGCAATTGCGATCGCCGAAAAGAAATCCACCGCGGGATAGTACAGCGCGTACGCCAGGATCGCGTCTTTGTAGGCGTCCATGTGGCTGCGGTTAATCTCGGAGAACCGCTGGTACGCCTTGCGTTCCCGGTTAAACAGTTGCAGCACCACCATGCCGCTGACATGTTCCTGCAGGTAAGAGTTGATGCGCGCAATAGCTACGCGAATTCGCCGGTAGGAGTCCCGCACCTTGTCACGAAAGATTTTCGTCGCCACAACAATCAGCGGCAGCACGGCAAAGGTAATCAGCGCCAGCTTCCAGTTCATGCAGAGCATGATGGCGACAATTCCCGCCAGCACGAAAAAATCTTCAAAGATCGAAACCACGCCGGACGTGAACATTTCATTCAACGCGTCCACGTCGGTCGTCACGCGCGTCACCAGTCGTCCTACGGGATTCTTGTCATAAAATCCCACGTGCATGCGCTGCAGATGACGAAAAATCTGGCTGCGCAGATCGAACATGACCTTCTGTCCCGTCCACTGCATGAAGTAGGTCTGCAGGAATTCAAGAACGAAAGTGAAGATCAGCAGCCCGAAATAAATACCCGAGATCTGCGCGATGCCCTTCAACGGCCGCGGATCCAGCCAGTTCCACAAGCCCGACATCGCCCCCGGGCTCGGCGCCAGGTAACGATCCACGGCCACTTTCACCAGGTAGGGCCCCAGCACGTCCGCAAAGGACTTGAGAATGATGGCGGTAAGGGCGATCCCAACCTGCCATCTATACGGGCGCAGATAGGTCAGCAGCCGCCGCATCAGCCGGCTGTCATACGCTTTTCCTAATACTTCCTCTTCCTGGGCCATGAGCTAAGAATCGCGCGGGAGGCAACGAGACGCCTTTCCACAGGGTACCTCAAATAGATGGCCCAGACCGCGCCGGGGATGGAAAGACTTTCCAATGGGATAATGAGAAGAGTGCCTCTGGGCGTATACATTTCGGTCCCTTTCTGCCGCACCAAGTGCAGTTACTGCAACTTCGCCTCGGACGTGTTTTCCCGCGCCGTCTTCGATCGCTATGTAGATCGAGTGTGCTCGGATATCGCAAACGCGGAACGGGATGCCAACCAGATGAGCGGAAAGTTCGAAAGGGAAGTGGACTCCATCTACCTTGGCGGAGGAACGCCCACGGTACTCGAGCCTGCTCAGCTTCAGCGACTCTTCGACACCGTGCGCTCCCAATTCTCAGTTATGCCGGACGCGGAATTGACCGTCGAGTGCGCTCCCGGAACGCTCTCTTCGCCGCTTCTCGAAGCCCTCCAGGGTTCTGGTGTGAATCGCGTCAGCCTTGGCGTTCAGTCTTTCATCGACCAGGAGGCCGCGGCAGTCGGGCGGCTGCACAAGAAGGCCACAGTACTCGACGATATTGCTCACCTGAGGGCAGCAGGAATCTCCAACATCAATATCGACCTGATCGCAGGATTGCCGCACCAGACCGCACAGAGCTGGCAGGAATCTCTGCAACAACTCATCGCCACCGAAGTATCGCACGCCAGCATCTACATGCTCGAAGTCGACGATGATTCCCGCCTGGGCCGCGAGGTAATCGCGGGCGGGACCCGCTATCACGCGCACTTCGTTCCCGATGACGACGCCACCGCTGATTTTTACCTCGAAGCTTGTGAGACCTTGAACGTGGCTGGCGGGCCCCAGTACGAGATCTCCAACTTTTCCCGCCCAGGATTCGAGTCCCGGCACAACCTCAAGTACTGGACGCGCCAGCCGTATCTAGGCTTCGGGGTGGACGCACATTCCATGCTGCTTTCAGCTTCCAGCGGCGCAGTGCGATTCGCTACGCCCGATGCGTTGGAAAAATATGTGAGCGGTTCTCCCCTTCAGAAAACGACGGTATCAACCGAAGCAGCACTAGAAGAAGCATTCTTTCTTGGATTACGCCTGAACCGTGGAGTGGACCTGGTCCGGGTTGCAAAAGAATTCGGCCAACCCGCGCTAGCTCCACTGCAGCCCATAATCGCCCATCTAGAAAAACAAGAATTGCTGGAGCGATCCGAAAATTCCATTCGCCTGACCAAACAGGGCCGCCTGCTATCCAACGAAGTCTTCGAACGTTTCCTGACCCCTGACCCCCGATCCCTGGCCCCTGCTCTTGTAACCCCAAGCGTATAATGCAACCAGCGCTGGTTAGAGAAGAGCGCGAATCCCAGACCATCCGGTCGGTAGGGTGGCAGCGCGAAGCACGCAGAATCGCCAGTGTTCATGCGCACTTCTGCCATCCTCTCCTTTCTCCTCCGGACGTAACTTCTTCCCTCTGCCAATGCCATGTTCTAATGAAAATTCGGGGCACAAGCCTCATTGAAGCGGGCCTGCCGGCTGTAGCGCGCCCGAGTTGTCCGGAGGAAGCGTGGATTTCCTACTGAACGAAGAGCAGCAGCAGTTAAAGAAGTCCGTTCGCGAATTCGCCGACCGCGAAATCAGGCCACACGTCATGGAATGGGACGAGGCCGGAGAATTCCCCCTCGCCACCATCAAAGATCTGGGCAAGATGGGCCTGATGGGCGTGGTCTTCCCGCCGGAGTACGGCGGTGCCGGCATGGGCTACGTCGAATACGTCACCGCCATCCAGGAACTCTCCCGCGTCGATGGCTCCGTCGGCATCATCGTCGCCGCCCACACCTCCCTCTGCTCCAATCACATTTTTCTTGCCGGCAACGAAGCGCAGAAAAAAAAGTACGTCAGCAAACTCGCGACCGGTGAATTCATCGGCGCCTGGGGCCTGACCGAGCCCTCTTCCGGATCCGACGCCGGCAGTGCCCGCATGACCGCCGTGCGCAAGGGCAACAACTGGGTCCTGAACGGCACCAAGACTTTCTGCACCAACGGCCATTATGCGGACGTAGTCGTCGTGCTAGCGGTAACCGATCGCACAGCCCACACCCACGGGATTTCCGCGTTTGTAGTCGACAAAGACACCAAGGGATTCCGTCCCGGCAAAAAAGAAAACAAGCTAGGCCTGCGCGCCAGCGACACCGCGGAATTAATCTTCGAAGATTGCGTCATCCCCGCCGAGAACCTGCTCGGCGCCGAAGGCCAGGGATTCCCCGACGCCATGCGCGTGCTCGATGGCGGCCGCATCTCCATCGCCGCTCTCTCCCTGGGTATGGCCGAGGGAGCCTACGAAGCCGCCCTGAAGTATTCCAAGCAACGCAAGCAGTTCGGCAAAGCCATCAGCGATTTCCAGGCAATCCAATGGAAGCTGGCGGACATGGCCACCGAAATCGAAGCCGCCACGCTGCTCACCCTGAAGGCCGCGTCCATGAAAGATGCCGGCATGAAGACCACGCAAGAGTCCTCGATGGCGAAGCTCTACGCCAGCGAAGTCGCGGTGAGATGCGCCAACGAAGGCGTCCAGATTCATGGCGGCTACGGCTTCATCAAAGACTATCCTGCCGAAAAGTTTTATCGCGACGTAAAGCTATGCACCATCGGCGAAGGCACCAGCGAAATTCAGCGCCTGGTAATCGCCCGCCAGCTGTTGAAAGATTGATGACCGCCTACTCGTAGCGCAGCGCCACCATCGGATCAACCTTCGTAGCCCGTCGCGCGGGGATATAGCAGGCCAACAACGCGACCCCCACAAGCACGACAGATACGACCGCATACGTAACCGGATCGGTGGGTTTCACGTCGACCAGGAAGCGAGCAATCAGGCGAGTCAATCCGACCGCTAACAGGATTCCAACCGCAACGCCGATCAGCGTGAGCCGAAGCCCCAGCTTGCCTACGAGCGACAGCACATCCGACGGGAGCGCGCCTAAGGCCATGCGAATGCCGAACTCGTGCGTCCGCTCGTTGACAAAATACGACATGACTCCGTAAATGCCGACTACGGCCAGCAGCACCGCGATGCCGGCAAAAATTGCCAGACTGCGCATATAGAACTGCCAATCGCCGATGGATTCTGCTAAAACCGCATCCATGGTCCGAACCTCTGTTATCGGGAGATCTGGATTCAGGTCCGCTACGGCTCGTCTCATTGCATTGCCGAGATCAGCTTCGTGACCCGCCAAACTGGACGCCATCCGCACGACCAGATTCTGGTCGAGAAGATTCAATACAGAACCACCAGGGAACACCGCTGATTGCTGCAGGTAAGAGGTATAGACGAATGGCGATGCCGGTTGCCCCAGGCTCCAATGTTTCACATCCCCGATGACCCCCACGATCTGCCGCGGCCGGTCTTCGTCAATCGGCCAAGGCTCATAGCGCAGCAGCAATTGTTGCCCGATCGGATCTTCGTTCGGGAAATAACGGCGTGCGAACGCCTCATTAATCACCACGGTCCACGGCGCGGTCTGGGTGTCATGCTCATCGAGATAGCGTCCTCGTTTGAGCGGAATGCGCAACGTGCGGAACAGATCCGCGCTCACTTCAATGCATCCCGCGTTAGGTCTCTGGTCAGGCGGGGGCGCGGGCTTCCCAAGAATCGCAAAAGAATACGTTTCTGACCCATTCATCGGCAGGTTGCTCATGATTCCGGCTGACTCCACCCCGGGCAGCGCAACTACTTTGGCGAGCAATTGCTGATAAAACGCACCCACCAGAGGTAGAGGCCTCTCCATATCGCCGCCAGGCACTCTCACCAGGTACTTCCCACCTTGCTCGGGAACCTGGACTCGAGCCGAGGCCACATTCTTCGCATCAAATCCAGGATTCACTTCGTGCAAGTGGATGATCGTACTGATCATCAATCCCGCGCCCGTAAGCAGCACCATCGCCAATGCGACTTCTGATACCGCGAGAGCAGGGCGCGCCCAACCGCGCGATGCGGTCGATGTCCTGTTCTCCGCCTCTCGGAGTACCAGATTCAAATCGGTGCGGGAGGCCTGAATGGCAGGCAATAACCCGAACAAGAACGCGCTCACAAGCGACACTCCCAAGGTAAACACAAGTACGCGGAAATCCAGATTGATACTTTCCGCGAGGGGAAAATCCGAGGCCAACCAGCGAAACAGAGCTATACCCAGCAGCGTCAGAAGGACACCGAGTCCTCCGCCCAGCAATGCCAGCAGTCCGCTCTCGGCGAATAGCTGCTGAATCAACCTTCTTCGGCCGGATCCTAGCGCAGCACGAAGCGCGTACTCTTTCCGCCGCACTTCGGTTCGCGATTGCAGAAGGTTGGCCACGTTCACGCAGGCAATGAGCAAAACGAAGCCCACCGCACCAAACAGCGGATACAACGCCTGCCCCATGAAACCAAAAAGCTGTTGATGCAAGGGCAGAACCTCCTTCCCCATTCCCTTATTCGTTGCCGGATAGGATTGCTCAAGCCGCCGCGCAATCACATCCATCTCAACTCGCGCTTGCGCCAGGGTCACGCCCGGTTTCAGGCGCGCAACCGGCATCAGCCAATGATCGATCCGCGCCGAATAACGTGCGTTGCTGGGATCGATCGGTAACCACACTTCGGTTCGCCTGCCATAAAACGAAGTGAATCTCGCAGGCATCACGCCCACAACCGTGGCGATTGCGCCATCTAGCGTGAAGGTTTTTCCTATGACTTTGGGATCGCCATTGAACTTCCGGCGCCAGAACAAGTCGCTGATGACGACAGTTTCAGCGTCATCGTGCATTTCCTCCGGGAGAAAAATCCGGCCCAGGATCGGCTTCACTCCCAACACGCTGAAGTAGCTTGCAGTCGCGTATTGCACGCGAATGGGCTCCGGCCGCCCCAGACCTGAAAGCGTCGAGCTGTCATTGCCACTGATCAGCGCGATGTCTTCAAACACATGGTTTTGCTTCTTGACGTCCACCGCTTCCGCAATCGGCGGCGGCTGACTTGAATCCGAACGCCCTCGTTCTGTCTGCCAGATGACGACCAATTTTTCTGGATGCTCGTAAGGCATTGGCCGGTACAAAACAGCATTCAGCACGCTGAAGATGGTGCTGTTGGCCCCGATACCCAGCGCCAGGGAGATAACCACTACGGCCAGAAATCCAGGCTCCCGGCTAAACTGGCGCACCCCATAACGAAGGTCTTGCCATATGCCTTTCATTCGGGACCTCCTTCACGCGTCACGCAATGGTGCAAGCATAAGCGCTTGGAAGGAAAGCACAAGAAAATACGCCTATCGTACTGAGCCGTTTTTGACACGTCCACTCCAGCCTGACGCGTGGACCCGGAGGGGCGTAGTTCCGGACCTCGAAGGTGAAGGCCGTGTCTCGCAGGATCGAATCCGCAGCTTTATACGTGTCAGGCGGTTCCGACTAGTACTCCCGGATTAATGTTTTGATTCACGCGAAAGAAATTGGTGGGATCGTATTTCTTCTTGGTGGCGGCGAGGCGTGGTAGGTTGCCGCCGAATGCAGTCTTGATGACGTCCTCTTCTTCGACATCGAGCGCAGAAAGCAGGTGAGCGTTCTCCGAGAAGGGCCGTAACATATCCTCGCCCGATCGGGCCCAGTCGCGATGCAGGTTCGTCTGCGCCGGATCGGTCCACTGCGCAAGAAACAAGATATCCCACGGTAAATGGCGGTGCGGGAAAGCCGTGGCTGTACTCGAAATGCGGCCCGCGGCGCCGCCATAGTATTCAAAAACAACAAACGAGAGAGGGGAGTGCAGCCCGTTTGCGTGCTCCACAATCGCGGAGATGGCGTCGTCTGATAATTCCCGCTGCAGCGTAGATTTCCAATAATTCTGATTCCCGTCAGGAAAGGACGGGGCGAGCAGCGATTGCATCACCGGAAACGGCATCGCCTGAATACCGTCAAGGATCGGGCTGCCGAACTTACGCAGAGGTTGCAGTACGCGTTCCCCCTCGGCAATATTGCCGCAATAGCAAGGAATCACTCCAACCAGAGGGGAACCATCTGGACCGTGAAGCAGTGCCACATAGGCAGTGAGTTCGTCGGGAGCAGACTGCATGTAATCACGGAAGTGGCGGATCACGTCGATTGCCATTGCCCGAGGGTAGAGCAGAAGGCCGCCCAAAACAGTGGCAACCGGGTGGGCTTGAAACTCGAAAGAAGTGATAACTCCGAAATTTCCACCTCCACCACGGAGCGCCCAGAAAAGATCGTCATTTTCAGTAGTGTTGGCAGTGAGCACTTTTCCTTCGGCCGTGACCACCTGTGCTGACAACAGATTGTCAATTGACATTCCATATTTTCGAATCAGCCAGCCAACCCCTCCCCCCAGCGTCAGGCCACCAATCCCCGTTTTGGGCACTATCCCGCACGGGACTGCCAAACCGAAGACATGCGTTTCTCTATCGATATCTCCAAGGGTTGCTCCGCCCTGTACTCGAACTTTCCGGTTCGCATCATCGACGAAAACGGCTTTCATTCGGGAGAGATCGATTACCAGGCCGTCATCACAGAGCGCACGCCCACCAACGTTGTGGCCGCCCGCGCGAATCGCCGTCACAAGATTATTTGCACGAGCAAAATGGATTGCGGCAATCACATCAGCAACGCCAGAACAGCGAGCAATCACACTGGGGCGTTTACTTACGCTGGCATTCCAGATCTGACGAGCCTCGCTGTAGCCTGCATCGGCAGGCTCGAAAACTTGACCCTGAAATGCAGACCGGAACGATTTGAGGTCGATTGGGGACATGGTGGGAACGAATTGTACTCCCACATTCGCGAGAGATTGTCTTTTTGGAGAAGCGCAATCAGTGCGAAGGCGCAGGCCTGTGTCCCGCTCTTAACGTGCAGTGGTTAATCCCAAGAACACTCCTTTCATCGGCCAGGATGAAGCAGCCAGCCATTTTTGCTTGTACGCCACTGCGCGAGTAGAAGTCTCGTCATCCGGGAGATCAATCATGAAAACTGACCCGTGAGCATGCAGGGGCGCAGTAGCGTGAGGCTCGCTCGTGTGCTCGTGCGGGATTTCGAGTGCTAACGCCTTGTTTGAAACAGTTAGCCCATCAAGAGCTACAATTTACAGATGTCATTCCCGACAGCCCTTCTCTACATGCTCATCCGTGCGCGACGTGACTCGCAATTTTTTGTGTACTAGCGGGGCTTTTCTTGTTTCCAAACCGGAGATTGAGACCACTCGCACCGTATCAATCACCGATCACTCGATCTTTCCAGAGATTGTTTGGTTGCCCCGCATTTGCCCGCCTTTGGGCCGTGGAGTAACATTCGTCTCCACGGGCGAACGCCCGGCTAAACACGAAAACGCACAGGATGTTCCTGTTCGCTGCGTTTTCCCAGGCATCTCGCTCAGCTCCCCCGATGACAGAAAACCTATCGCAAACCGCGGATAGCCAGATGTCCGGATCTCTTACCGGGAACACTATCGGCCGCTTTGTGATTGGCGAGCGGCTGGGTAAGGGAGGCATGGGAGAAGTGTACCGGGCGGAAGACACGCGCCTGAAGCGCAGCGTTGCGCTCAAGCGGCTCTCGGTCAGCCTGCGCTCGGACCCTCTATATCGCCGCCGCTTCGAGGAAGAGGCCGAACGCGCGTCCTGCCTCAACCATGCTCATATCGCGGCTATTTATGACGTGATCGAGGAACAAGGCGAGATCTTTCTGGTGATGGAGTTTGTTGATGGGCAAAACCTGCGCCAGCGCATACAGCAGGCGCCTATGAACCTGAAGCAGTTTCTGGGAATCGCGGTGCAAAGCGCGCAGGCCCTGATGGCGGCACACGAACACGGTATCGTGCACTGCGACATCAAGCCGGAAAATATCATGCTTACTCCTGATGGAGGGGTAAAGATTCTCGACTTTGGCGTAGCCAAGCACCTGCCAAGATCCGACCAGAGTACAACCGTGGACAGGGCAAGCGGAGTCAATGGCACGCCCGCATATATGTCACCTGAGGTCCTGCTGGAGAAGCCTCCCGATGGTCGCTCCGACATTTTCTCTCTTGGAGTCGTGTTCTATGAAGTCTTGGCTGGCCATCATCCCTTTTTAGCCGCCGGTTTCGTGGCTACCAGCGACCGCATACGTCGCGAGACGCCGGACCCAATCCACACCTTCAATTCGGAGGTGCCGGAACAGCTGGAAAAGCTGGTCAATAAGGCGATGGCCAAAGACCCGGGGCAACGCTACGCGAGCACTCGCGAGTTATTGGAGGAGTTGTACCTGATTGAGGGTGCTTTAACACCAACTGGCTTATCACGACTGCTGCCCCGAAAAACGAGTCTCAAGACAAGCCACAAACTTCTGGTTACGGTCGCCGCGATCGCCTCGGCATTGCTTGTGGTTGGCTTGCTTGCAGTTGTCTTCTACAAAGGCAAAGCGAAGGACGTCGGTTTCGACAAGCAGACTCCCGTTCATCTGGCAGTCCTGCCTTTTACTTCCAGCGTCGAGGATCCCGGCACCAAGGCGTTCTGTAACGGGCTGACCGAAACGCTTGCGGTCAAACTTACCCAGCTCTCCGGCGGTAGCCCTGTCCACGTTGTTCCCACCAGCGAGATACGCGCGGAAGGTATAACCAATGTGGATCAGGCCCGCAAGGGTTTCGGCGTGACTCTGGTGCTAGAGGGAGCTTTGCAGGAGTCAGGCACTAGGGTCCGGATCACCTATAGCCTCGTGGACGCGGTCCGCATGCGACAACTCTCTGCCGGCACCATAACCGCCGATATGAGTGACGTTTTCGGCTTGCAAGATCGCGTCGTTGAAAGCGTCGTAGATATGCTCGGCCTCCAACTCCGTGGGGTTGATCATCACGCCCTGGTGGCGCATGGTACAAGTGAGCCGGCAGCTTATGACTACTATCTACGCGGCCTTGGGTATTTGCAGGACTACCACAAGCCGGAAAATGTAAGCAGCGCCATTGCTCTCTTCAACAGCGCGCTCGAGCGTGATCCGAAGTATGCATCGGCGTACGCCGGACTGGGAGAGGCCTATTGGGCAACCTACAACGCAACCTACGAACCAAAATGGATGGACCAGGCGAAGCAAGCCTGCGAGCGTGCCGTGGCTCTTGACTCTGACTCGGGCGAGGCCCGCAGCTGCCTGGGTAGGGTGTACGCCAGCATAGGCCGATACGAGGACGCCTTGCAGCAGTTCCAACGGGCTGTACAAACTGACCCGACCAACGACGGCGCCTATCGGGGATTGGCCTCGGTCTATGAACGATTAGGCAGATTAGCCGAAGCCGAGAACACGTACCGGCTTGCCGTTCAAGTCCGTCCCGGATATTGGGCGGGATACGGCTGGTTAGGCAGTTTTTACTCCCACCAGGCGCGATATTCGGAAGCGGCAAACGAGTTCCAGCGCGCTATTGACCTCGCTCCCGACGATCCGCATGGCTATCGCAGTCTGGGTGGCATTTACATCTTCATGGGCGAGTACGCTAAGGCAATGGAAGTCCTGCGCCACGCCATCACTCTCTTTCCCACCGCCGAGGCCTACTCCAATCTTGGCATTGCTTATTTCAATTTGCGCCGCTTTGATGATGCCGTGAATGCGCTTGAACATGCCTGTACGGCCACGACAAAGGACTACGATACTTGCGGAAACCTGGCCCGCGCCTACTACTGGAGCCCAACCAAGCGAAGGCAGGCTCTCCAGATGTATGAGCGGGCAATTCGCATGGCGGGAGAAACCCTACGTGTCAATCCCAAGGACGGAGACGCAAACGTGCTTATGGCGAATTATTACGCGATGTTGGGGAATCGCTCCCAAGCCCTCAAACATCTGCAGGAAGCCATAAAGTTGAATCCGGCGGTCCCAGAATATCTTGCGATCGCTGCCGTCATCCATAACCAGTTTGCAGAAAAGGATCAGGCCCTCACGTGGCTGGAAAAGGCAAGGGAACTGGGGTATTCCCCAGCCGAGATTCGGGCATCCCCGGAGTTCGATAATTTGCGCGAGGAGACGAGATTCAAGCAGTTAATCCTCGCCAAATGACTTATTATGGCGAGCCCTGACGGGGTGCCGGAGCCGTACTTCAAGTCAAATTTCTTCATGGAGCGGTCTTGATATGCGGATCAAGCACCTGCCCTCCCTCGATTTGAAACTCCACCTCATACACGCAATTATCCGGCACCATAGGGTCGAGAGAACCCGAAAAGTAGCCGTCTACTGTGTCAGTAGGGGGGTCTTTCAGAAACGGATGCTGCTTGCACTTCGGGGATTGATCTTTTGCGGCGGCATATATTTTTATCTTGAACTTCTTGCTTGAGCCAGATACCCAAATGATCGCGTCATCCGCGCTCTTACTGAGACACACGGGATCGTGTTGTCTGGTCTCCACATAATCGACGTTGTAGGCCTTGATCTCCCTTTTTGATTTCGGGAGCTTGAGGGGTGACGCGTAACCCGATGCCGGATTCGGCGTCGCGCACCCTGATGTGTCACTGCTCTCAGCAAGCAGCATGGTGCACGACAGCCACATCAGTGCAGCAATGCAAACGACTTTTTTCATAGTCACTCACCTTCTGAATCTGAATTGGCAACCCGCGGGAGTCAACGCTCGCAAGCCCACGGGACAGACAAATCGTCAAAGCCCCTTGATCTTTGGCCGGGCTCAATTCTAGCTAGGCGCGAGAGAGCGTCACGTCCCGACCTCGAGTGCTTGGCGTTTGCGCGCCCGAACCTCGGGCGTGCATAACCCAGTTCATTTAACTTTTCCTTGGGGCCGGAACCAGAGCCGGTTCAGTCGATAGCATTCCGATGATCATACTGCGCTCGGCTGACTGGGAAACACAATACGCTTCACTTTACCCAAGTCAAGGCAAAATCCGCGCAGTCGATCTGCACAAACTGCCCGGCCGACTTGCGGCTTCTTCTTTGACAATCCTAGGCAGCTGGTAGCTATTCAAATATCGCCATATCACTCGTTGACCAAGTCGGCGTTCGCGGAGACGGACCCTCGTGGTATCGACAGATTCTTGATCCAGCCAAGCGTCGATCCCCTCAGCGCATGTGTTTCTTGTCGTTCGTGCTTTACACTAAACCAGTTTGGACGCGAACGACTCAGCCCTGATCTCGGCCATACGTTCCGGCGATACCCGCTCGCTGGCCCGCGCTATTTCGCGCATTGAGAATCGCTCGCCGGGCTGGTCCGATCTGCTCAAAGCCGTGTTCCCATATACCGGCAAAGCCCGTGTCATCGGGCTGACCGGTGCGCCCGGCGCCGGCAAGAGCACACTCGTCGATCAACTCGCCAGGCTTTATCGCAAGCAAGATCGCACGGTCGCCATCGTCGCTGTTGATCCCACCAGCCCGTATACCGGCGGAGCGATTCTCGGCGACCGCATCCGCATGCAGGACCACTTTGCTGATCCCGGCATCTACATCCGCAGCATGGCCACGCGCGGTTCCCTTGGAGGACTCGCCCGCACCACCGCCGATATCACTACACTTCTGGATGCCTCCGGGCGCGACCTCATCCTGATCGAGACCGTCGGCGTTGGCCAGGATGAAGTCGACATCGTTCGTCTCGCTGACATCACCGTCGTGATCCTCGTCCCCGGTATGGGCGACGATGTGCAAACCATCAAAGCCGGCATCATGGAAATCGCCGACATCTTCGTCATCAATAAGAGCGACCGTGAGGGCGCCGAGCGCGTCGAGCGCGAGATCCGCGCTTTGCAGGCCCTCGCCACACGCCAGGACGGCTGGACGCCTCCCATCATAAAGACGGTCGCCAGCGACGGAACCGGCATCGCCGAATTGGCCAACGCCATCGCGGGGTATGAAGAATTCCTGCAGAAAGAAAATCGCGTCCTGAAGAAGAGCGTCGAGAACTGGCAGGAGCGCTTAGTAGAAATGCTGCGCGACGCGATGCTGGAGAAAGCGCGCACCCGCATCGGAAACATCAGCGCCCTGGCGGCGGAAATTGCCGAGCATAAGCGCGATCCCTACACCGTAGTGGAGGAAATAGCGAAGCTGCCGTAGAGGAGCGGCAGCAGAAGACTCTGGGATCCGCTATTTTGCGTTTTCCACAGCCCAAGTTCATTCCGCTGTGACGAACAACCTTTACTCCAGACGCGAAGAAGTCGGACAATCACATCATGAATTCGGATTCCTCCAACTTCCCGTGTAGAGACGTGGCTCGCTACGTCTCTGCTGGTAGCGACCAAAGCAGGAGCGTTCCATTTTCCGCAAGGCTAAGTCCTTTTACCCGAAGACTTTACCCGCAACCCCTTTGGATCGAAGACTTTGCAGGGCAAGACAAAGATACCTATAACGTAAGTCTCCCGAATTGAATACTTTGGGAAAAATGGTCTGAAAAAAAATTAACGATCATCAATCATGAGACAGGCGTTCCAAATCGATCATCTAGGCATAGCGGTGAAGTCGCTCTCCTCCGCCAAAGCCATTTACGAGAAGCTTGGGCTGAGCATCTCTCCCGAAGAGACGGTCGAACATGAACAGGTCAAACTCGTGATGGTTCCCGTGGGCGAGAGCCGCCTCGAACTGCTCGAGGCCACCTCGCAGGACTCGACCATCGCGAAATTCATTGCGAAGCGTGGCGAAGGGTTGCATCACGTCTGCTTGAAGGTGCCGGATCTCGCCGCCGCCGTCGCGCGCCTCAAAGGAGATGGTGTCCGCCTGGTTTCCGAAGAGATTAAAGTTGGGGCCGGCGGGCATCGCTACATTTTTGTTCACCCCGCCAGCACAGGTGGCGTGCTGCTGGAATTGGTGCAGGGCTAGATTGTGTAGCCCCGGACGCCTCGACTGTGTCATGAATCGCAATTTTCTGTTCAGACGCAAGTCAGGCGGATGGAAGAGCAAGGCAAAGGCCCAGCCCCGGAGGGGTGACTGATAGTAGCCCGGCGCTTCAGCGCCGGGAAGAGTGGAAATAATTCTCCAAGTCCCGGAGGGACGGCCGAGTTTCGACACACTCGCTTTCGTCCGGGGAGGAGCGCATGTGCTTCTTCTGATCACCGATACGTCGGGTCGAAACGGCATTGTGGCCTTAGCGCGCGCTCCGCAAGCCGAAGCGGACGAAGTCCAGATTCTCGAATCCGTACCCCTGGCCGGTGGTACTTTTTCCGCGCAACTGGTCCCGCAAATTGCAGCCCTGCTCCAGAAACATGGTTTGAGCAAGAGCCAGATCGATGCCTTCATCGTAGTGTCCGGCCCCGGATCGTTCACCGGATTACGCGTTGGCCTCGCGGCAATCAAGGCGCTTGCCGAGATCCTTCAAAAGCCGATCGTGCCCATGTCGTTCCTGGAAGTGGTGGCGCGTGAGGCAGGCATCGACGGACGAATTCTCGCCCTGCTCGATGCCGGACGCGGCCAACTCTACTCCGGCGAATACGAAATTTCCGGTGCGCGGGCGCGATTGATTCAGGAGCACTTGATCGCCCGGGAATCCTTGCCCGATCTCTCCCGCGCCATTGCCATATCAACGCCAGACGCAACTTTGGCGAGCATGTCCCGAGATGCCGGTCTACGCACCGTCGAACTGAAAGCGATCACACCGGAGATGATTGCAACGCTTGGATGGAGCAAACTGCGCGACGGAGAAATCGTCTCCCCAGAGCAACTCGACGCCAACTACGTCCGGCGCTCGGATGAGATATTTGGCACGCCATCGTCTGCTACTCCGCAAGCGTCCACGTCGAAACAGTGAATATCCGGACCGCCACTCCCGCCGACATTCCTTTCCTGCTTCAACTGGACCGCGACTCGACCACAGCGGCGCATTGGACTCTGGAGCAATACACGAACTTGTTCCGGGACGGCGCCGGTGCTCGCAGACTTTTCTTGCTGGCCGAGAGAGAAGACGTGCCGCTCGGTTTTCTTGTCGCCCAACATATCCCTTCCGACTGGGAACTGGAGAACATCGCAGTGTTATCTACCGAGCGCCGCAAAGGCATTGGCGCGCGTTTGCTGCACGCTCTGATGGACGCCGCGAGCCAGAGCGCCTCCGAATCGATCTTCCTCGAAGTCCGCGAATCGAATCATCCGGCCCGCCGCTTTTACGAGAAAACAGGTTTTCTGCAGGCAGGCGTTCGCAAAGGCTATTATCGCGATCCCCCCGAGGATGCAGTTTTGTACACTCTGGATCTTCGTAAGCCGATTCAGAGCTGAAAGTTGCACTACTTTTTTGGCATTGCCGCTATCTTACGGCTGTGTTAATTTGAGCCCATATCGCAGGTTTGGAGGTCTGCAGGATGCTGACTTCGAGAGACCAACTCCTGACCAGTCATGATGAATTCCGCCGACTGGCCCACGAGCACTCCCAATACGCACAACGCCTCGATGCACTCACCCAAAAACGTTATCTCAGCGAAGACGAAAAGATGGAAGAAGTCCGTCTCAAGAAGCTGAAACTCCGCCTGAAAGATCAGATGGAATCCATCGAGCGCGAGCATCGGCTGCACTACGGCGTCAACGTAGCCTAATTCCGCATTGCCAAGCTTCCGGCGGTCCGCCCGCCTTGGGAGCAATCTACCCCGCGAAGCGCGCTGCCCAGCGCCTTTTTTTATTTATACTTACGACTGTTTTGTTGAGCTGCCCCGTCCACCTTCTCAGCTCTCAGAAGATATAATTAAAAGACTCCCTATGGTTCGTGATGGCTACTATTACGGGCTCACGTTTATCGCCGCCGGCATTCTGCTCGGCTGGTTGACCCGTCCTGCCTGGGCGATTATTCCATTTCTTCTGGCGGCGTTCTTCCTGCAATTCTTTCGCGATCCTGAGCGGGTGATTCCCGCTGACCCGGGCGCAGTGGTTTCCCCCGGAGACGGCAAAGTCACCGATGTCGTGGTGGGTAACGACAAGCGCTTGCGCATCAGCATTTTCCTCAACGTCTTCAACGTGCACGTGAACCGCTCGCCCATTTCCGGGGTGCTGCGGGAGGTGAAGTACGTGCGCGGCAAGTTCGTGAATGCGATGAGCGATCTCTCCGCGGACCAGAACGAGCAGAACATCGCGACCGTCGAAGGCGACGACGGGCAGCGCGTCATCTTCAAGCAGATCGCCGGCCTGCTGGCGCGGCGCATCGTTTTCAATCCCAAGGTCGGAGACCGCCTGGAACGCGGTCAGCGGGTTGGCATGATCAAGTTCGGATCGCGCGTCGACGTTGTGCTGGATGCCTCCGCCCGCGTGAATGTAAAAATTGGCGATCACGTCAAAGGCGGATCGACTATTCTGGCATACCTGCAGCCGCGCGAAACCGCGAGCGCAGGCACCGTTTCCGCAACCCAGAAGGCGCACTGATGGGCGAGACTCCGACCAGACCGCGACGCCGGATCACGAAGGGGATGTACATTCTCCCCTCGCTGTTCACGACTGCCAACGTGGCCTTCGGCTACTACGCCATTCTCGAGGTGATGCACGCCTCGGCGATTGACTTCTGGCACCTCGATAACGCGGCCAAGGCCATTGGATTCGCGGTGCTGTTTGACGGGCTCGACGGCCGCATCGCGCGCATGACCGGGACCAGCAGCGATTTCGGCCGCGAACTGGATTCCCTAGCAGACGTGATCACCTTCGGAGTTGCTCCGGCTATGCTGGCCTGGACGTGGGGTTTCCATCTCATGCCGCCGGTGTTCCTCAGCCAGGGCCAGTGGCACATCAAGCTGACGCAGTTGGGTGCGATTGCCAGCTTCCTGTTCCTGATCGCCGGAGCCAGCCGTTTGGCGCGCTTTAATATCAGCGGCAATCCCCAACCCTCGAACCCAGGCCGCCCCGGGAAGAAGTACTTCGTGGGGATGCCCATTCCTGCGGGAGCCGGGGTCATCGCCGCCGTAGTGCACTTTACTGCCGGCGAGCCGCTGGCGACCGCATACACCGCTCTGGCCTGGTCGGCGATGGTGACCACGGTGGGCTACCTGATGGTGAGCACCTGGCGTTTTTATAGTTTCAAGGACATCGATTTCCGTTCTCGTCATCCCTTCCGGCTGGTCGTCGTGTTGGCCGCCCTGTTTGGGCTCATCTTCTTCTTCTCGCGCCGGGTGCTTTTTGCCATCGCTCTGCTGTACATGGTTTCCGGCGTGTTCTGGCGCCTGCAGTGGATATTCCGCCGCCGCTCTGGTCCGCCTCCACCGTCCTATAAGGAGGCTCCGCACCCATCATGAGCGACACCGCGAAACCTACGCCTACGGTCCCAACTTCAGCGCCGCGCACCAAGCTCTACCGTGCGGCCATCGTCGGCGCAGGATCTCTCAAGGGCAAAGAAGTCGCCGAGGTTCTGAACGAGCGCAACTTTCCAGCGGTGGACATTCGTTTGCTCGACGATGACGAAGCACTGGGGCAACTCGAGGCCATGGGCGACGAGATCAGCTTCATCCAGCGCGTTCGCGCCGAGCAGTTCGAGCACGTCGATTTCACGTTCTTCGCCTCCGATCAGGAGAGCACGCAGCGCAGCTGGAAGGATGCGCGGGACGCAGGCAGCACGATTGTCGATCTCTCGGGAGTGCTCGAAGATCAGGCGGGCGCAAACGTGCGCTCCTTGTGGGTGGAACGCGAGCGCGGGCAAATCGCGCTTCCGGAACTGCAGCCCGGACCCTGTGTAACCGCGCATCCCGCAGCCATCACTTTGGCGCTGCTGCTGTTGCGGGCTCGAAAAGCCGGCGCGATCCGGCGCGTGGTGGCCACAATATACGAGCCGGCTTCCGAGCACGGCCAGCGCGGGATGGATGAACTGCATCAGCAGACGGTCAATCTGCTCTCGTTCCAGCCGCTGCCCAAAGATGTATTCGACGCGCAGGTAGCTTTCAACATGGTGGCGCGTTACGGGCACAAGTCGCAGCCGGCGCTGGACTCGGTCGAAGCGACGGTCTTGCGTCATTACCGGAAAATCGCCGGCGACGATGCGCCTATTCCTTCCGTTCTGTTGCTGCAGGCCCCGATTTTTCATGGCCACGCGATGGCGGTGTTCCTGGAAATGGATCACGCCGTAGAGGTGGAGGACTGGACGCGTGTTCTGGCCGGCGACCACGTCGCCATTCCCGGCGGTGAGGAAGATGCACCCAGCAACGTGAGCTCGGCAGGGCAGGCGGACATTCAACTCTCGATCAAGATGGATCCGACGCAGCCGAATGGCGTTTGGCTCTGGGCGGCGGCTGACAATCTGCGCGTATCCGCCGTGACTGCGGTCGAATGTGCGGAGAGCATGAGCGCGATGCGTCCGACAGGGAAGATCCAGTGAACAGGTTCCCGGGCCTGATGTGTTGCCTGCTGCTGGGCCTCACAACGGCCTGCGGATATCACACTGCCGGACACGCGACCCAGCTTCCGCAGAACCTCACCACCATCGCGGTTCCGCCTTTCAAAAACGAAACCCTGACCTATCGCATCGATCAGACGCTGACCAGCTCTGTGGTGCGCGAATTTAATACGCGCACGCGCTATCACATCGTCCCCGATACGACCGATGCCGATGCGACTTTACGGGGAACCGTGCTCTCCACTACCGCCTCGCCGCTGACCTACGATACTTCCACCGGGCGCGCCGCCAGCGTTCTGGTTGTGGTCAGCATGAGTGTGACCTTGAGCGATCGGGGCGGCAAGGTTCTTTACCAGAATCCAGCGTACCTATTTCGCGAGCAGTACGAGGTGTCACAGGATTTATCCAGCTTCTTTGAGGAAGACTCTCCCGCGTTCCGCCGCCTTTCGCAGGACTTTGCCCGCACGCTGGTCGCGAACATCCTGGAGGGATTTTGATGGTGAGGCGCTTGGGTCTACTGACGGCCGTGCTGGCAACCGTGCTGTGCTCCGGGTGCTATAGCGGATCGCGGCCGCCGCACGTGGGATCGCCGGCGAAAGAATTTACCGTCGCGGATTCCGACCACAGTGTCAGCCTGAACCAGTACCGGGGGCAGGTAGTGCTGGTGAACTTCTGGGCTACGTGGTGTCCGCCATGCGTGGAGGAACTCCCATCCTTGATGACGTTGCAAGAGCGGATGAAAGGGCGCGGCCTCGTGGTGGTGGGCGTGAGCATTGACGTGGACGGTGACGCCTACCACCGGTTCCTGAAACTCCACAATATTAACTTTGTAACCGTTCGCGATCCCGAGCAGAAAGTTGCGTCCATGTACGGCACCTCGGGCTGGCCGGAGACCTATATCATCGATCGCCAGGGCGTGTTGCGGCGGAAATTTGTAGGGCCGGTCGACTGGAATGCTCCGGACGTGATTGCATTTCTCAGCCGGATGTAGTCGCGAGCCGATTACTAGCCGAGGCAGGGCGTCAATGCTAGAGTCGCCTGTAGAGAATAACCAGTTCTGATGCGCGCTTTTGCCCAAGCCGAGCGGTTTGTCAGTGATCTGCAGTCGCGCAAGCTGCGCGCGGCTTACGTGTTTGTGGGTGACGAAGCCTTCTTCCGCAAGCGCTTTCGCGACGCCATTCTGGAGCACCTGGTCCCGGCCGACCTGCGCGATTTCAGTTTGTTTGAATTCGATCTCGGCGGACACGGATCTGGCCGAGGTTCTCGATCGCGCCCGGACTCCCTCGCTGATGGCGCCCTTCCAGGTGTTCTTCGTACGCGGGGTGAAGAATCTGTTCGGCCGCGGTTCCAATGAAGAGAAGCTCGCTGCCATCGAGGACTACTGCAAGAATCCCAATCCTGACGCGCTGATCGTGTTTGTGGCCGATCACATCAGCATCCCCGCCGATGTTCGCAAAATCGAGATGCAGGACAGGGAGCGCTACCAGCGCATTCGCGACACCCTGGGCCAGTACTGCGGAATCGTCGAACTGGCGCGGGTGGAAGAAGGCGAGGCGGTGCGCTGGATCACCGACTACTGTACGAGCCAGGCAGTGAAGATCGAGGCCGATGGCGCGCGCGAGCTGGTGGACGCGCTCGGCGGCGACATGATGATGATCTCCAATGAACTGGAGAAGCTGATTCTGTACGTAGGCGAGAAAAAGCGCATCACGCTGGGCGACGTGGAGACGATGGTACTGGCCGCAAAGCAGAGGTCGCTCTACGAACTGACGGATGCGATCTCGTCGAAGGACCGAGTGCGCGCGCTGGAAGTGCTGGACGCCATCCTATCGTCGGGCGATGGCGAAGAGGCGTCGATCGGACACGTCTACATGCTGGCCAAGAGTTTTCGCCAGATGCTGATTATTCTGGAGCGCAATGTGCGCGATCAGCGCATGCTCTGGGCGGCGCTGTGGCAAGGATTTCGCGTGCCTCCGTTTGCCGCGGACGACATTATCCGGCAGGCCCGGCGTTACAAATCGCGCCGGGAGTTGACGCGCGCCATCCGGCTGGTGGCGAAGGCGGACTTGGCCCTGCGCTCCAATCCCGTAAGCAAGCGCATGGTCCTGGAGCGGCTCATCCTCGACCTCACTACCGAGCCCAAGGTGGAATCTCCGGGCTGGATGCAGGATCAGTTGCCGGTATAAGCGGCCATCTCAAGCTAGCATCGACTCCTACTGGCGCTGTGTTCGCTGCTTCGCCTTGCTTGACGGATGCGGGCGTCTCCCGACAGGCACCTCAGCGGCTGAAGCTGGTAGAGTTTATTGGCGCTTAGGTCGCAGCGGTAAACCGCTGCGCCACCCAAAGGCGCTATGCTCTACGCCGGCTAGCTATCCGAAGCTGTCCGACCGGGCGTTTTCTCGCCAGCGAGGAATTACAAAACTCGGAGATGGAAAATCTGCTCCTGCTGTCGATTTTCCCCCCACTCAAGCAATATAAGATGAACCACCGAGCGTGCGAACCTTCCAACTCTGATGACCGCTGGTAGATAAAGCCGGGGGCAGGACAATAAGATGAGAAAGCTAATCTTCGCAATCAACACTACTCTGGACGGCTGCTGCGACCACACCAAACAAATGGCTGATGAAGAAACACATGAGTATTTCACGGACCTGATGCGAGAGGCTGACGTGCAGGTGTTCGGGCGTAAGACTTATGAATTGATGGTTCCTTTTTGGCCTGAGGTCGCCAAAAACCAATCTATGACGAAGGCATCGAACGAATTTGCTCGAGTCTTTGACTCCGTCAAAAAAGTTGTTTTCTCTCGATCACTGGACAGCGTTGAAGATCGAAATACGAGAATTGTTCGTACTGACCTTCGCGACGAGATAGTTAAATTGAAACAGGAGCAAGGCAAAAATATCTTAATCGGTGGGGTAAGCGTTGCTTCACAACTTATCGAGCTTGGCCTGGTGGATGAATATGTTTTTGTGGTTACGCCAATCATTGCAGGAGAAGGGAGACGGCTGTTGGAAGGGGTTAGCCTGCGGGAGAGTTTCCAGTTAAAACTGGTTGAGTCAAAGATCTTCAAGTCAGGATGTGTTGCGCTTCGTTACTTGAAACCATAAGAGAGATCTGCGACACGTGAAAGTGCTACCGATCTTGCGAGTTCCGGGCTAGAATGGCGGACAAAGTTGCCGCAAGTTTGTCATCTGGCCGGGAGAGACGGCGTGCGGTAGGTGTCCGCTTTGGAGACTAATCCTACATTATCTGCACTGATCGCCGCCGCTGATGGCGGGGAGAAACCAGCCGCAGATGCGCTGTTTAGCGCACTGTATTCCGAATTGCGCCGGCTGGCGAGGTACGAACTGGCGCGGCACGGGGCGCCGATGAGCGTCAGCGCCACCACGCTCTTACATAAGGCCTACATCGAGATTGCCGGGAATAATCAGGCCTCGTTCGCCGATCGCAAGCGGTTTATGGGTTATGCCAGCCGAGTGATGAGGGGCTTGATTATTGATCATGCGCGCAGCCGCAGCGCCCAGAAGCGGGGCGGGCAATTTGAGATCACCTCGCTGGGAGCCGAAGTCGAGAGTGCGGTGGATGAGCATAAGCTGGTGCAGATCAGTCAGGCGTTAGACGAATTGGCTAAGGCTGAGCCGGCGCTCGCAGAGGTTGTCGATTTGAAATTCTTCTGCGGCTTCTCGTTTGCCGAGATCGCGGCCATGAGAGACGTCAGCGAACGTACCGTTCAGCGTCAATGGGAGAAAGCGCGCATCTATCTGCATCGCTGCATTCGTACAGATTTAGAGATGTGAGGAACCGTGTCCACACTTAGCCCTGATCAATGGCAGGAGATAAGTCCTTACCTGGACCATGCGCTCTCGCTTCCAGTGGAGGAGCGTGCAAGCTGGCTGGCGGATTTCCGGGCGAAGAGTTCGGATTTGGGCGGTCTCCTCGAGACATTACTCGACGAACATCGTGAACTCTCTCAGGAAAGCTTTTTAGAAGCCCAACCAGCGCGGCCCACGGGAGAGCCGTGTTTGGCCGGAGAAATCCTGGGACCGTACAGGCTGCTTTCCCGGATCGGCGAAGGCGGGATGGGCAGCGTTTGGCTTGCGGAGCGTCACGATGGCCGATTCGAACGCCAGGTGGCGATCAAGTTCTTGCATTTCGCAGTAGGCTCCCCCGCATCGGCTGAACGATTCAGGCGAGAAGGTAGAATTCTCGGCCAACTGGCGCATGCTCATATTGCAGAACTGATCGACGCCGGCGTGACTGCTCGGGGAGAGCCCTATCTCGTGCTTGAACACGTGAAGGGGAAGCAGATTGACGAGTATTGCGACGAGCGCGGTATGGGCCTCGAGGGAAGGATCGAGATTTTTCTGGATGTTCTTGGCGCAGTTGCGCACGCCCATGCACACCTGATCGTTCACCGCGACATTAAACCTTCGAACGTGCTGGTCAGCAGCGAGGGCGCAGTCAAGCTGCTGGACTTCGGCATTGCCAAGCTCCTGGCTGAAGACACAAATCCTGGTCCCGCGACGCTGCTTACAGTGGAAGGCACGGCTGCGTTGACTCCTCAGTTTGCGGCTCCCGAACAGATTACCGGCGGCTCAGTCACAACCGCGACTGATGTGTACGCGTTGGGTGTATTGCTCTACCTGCTTTTGACCGGGCAGCACCCGGCAGGTGCTGGTCCCCACTCCCCGGCGGATCTGGTCAGGGCGATCACTGAAAACGATGCTGCAAGGCCATCGGACGTGATCGCATCGGGAAAACTCGGCAGCGAAACAATCAGCCAGAAGCGCGGTCTCAGTTCTGATCGTCTCCGGCGGCAGCTTCGGGGCGATCTGGACACAATCGTTGGCAAAGCGCTTAAGAAGGACCCGCGCGAGCGTTACGGCTCGGTCGGCGCTTTCGAAGCGGATCTTCGCCGGTATCTGAAGCACGAACCAATCAGCGCCCATCCGGACACGCTTTCCTACCGCGTCAGCAAATACGTTCGGCGGCACCGCGTGCCTCTAAGTCTGATGTCGGTCGCTCTGCTGGCAATCTTCGCAGGAAGCGCCGCGACTCTGATCCAAGCGCGTACGGTGCGGCATCAGCGAGATGCTGCCCTTCTCGAGCGCGACCGCGCCGATCACGTCACGAAGTTTATGACTGGTATCTTCAGGCTCGCTGATCCGAGCCAGAAGACTGGGAACCAAGTTACCGCGCGGGAGCTTCTCGATAAGGCGTCCCAGGAAGTCGAAACTGGGCTGGCACAGAATCCTGATTTGCAGGCGCGAATGATGGCGGCAATGGGCAAGGCGTATATGAACCTGGGACTATACGGCCGCTCGGAATCACTATTGCAAAAGAGCCTGTCTATCGCGGCATCCAGGGGTGAGGGACAGAGTCAGATGGCGTTTGAGGCTGCTCATAATCTTGGATGGGATCTTCTCCAGGAAGGAAAGTTGGCCGAAACCGAAAAGCTGCAACGAAATTTGCTTGACTCTGCGACTCACGTACTCGGCCCTGATGACCCAATCACGTTTTCGGCCAAAGGTATCCTGGCGTACACGCTCTGCGTGGAAGGCAACTGCGAGGAAGGAGCGCGATTAGGTCGAGAACTGTTGGATAGGGAGATGCGAGTCATTGGACCGGATGAATACGACACTTTGACAACGCGGGACAACTTAGCCATCGCTCTGACCAAGATGGGGCAGTCTGCCGAAGCCGAAAAACTAGAAAAAGAGAACTTGCAGATTCGCCAGCGGGTCTTGGGACCGGAAAACCTGGTAACCATCGATTCAATGGAAAACCTTGCCTGTATCGAACGCGATCTTGGCCGCTATGCTGAGGCCAAGAAGTTGTTCGATGACGTTCTGAATATCGAACAGCGCGTTCTTGCGCCGGATCAACCCGAGAGGGCGGGTACCGAGTACGACTTTGCGACGCTGCTTGCCCGCACGGGCCATGCTGCGCAAGCGCTCTCGTTGCTGCGCCATGCAGTTGACCATGGCCTGCCACCGCAGACTGCTTCGGGTATTGAAAACGACTCCTATTTCAATTCGCTTCATGGGGACCCGCGCTTTACTGCCTTGGTGGTGCACGCCAAGAAAGCGATCGCTCGCCACGATTGACAACAACTTTCCTCGTTGCCAGTTCGCGTGCGAATGATATTTTGTTTCGGTGTGTGTCGTGTTTCGCCCGTGGTTTCCGATTTTATAGATGGGACTAAGCAGGACGACGATTCCGTCCTGATAGTCCTCTCTATCAAAAATCTGAACGCGAGGAGAAACTTGAATTTCAAAGTTAGCACTCATACGCTCATCCAAACTCACAGTAGGGTGCGTCTGGCGTGCCTTGCCGGGCTGGTCGCACTGGTGCCGTTCATTTCTGCGGACTGTGCAGTAGCCCAAACTGCCCACGATCATGCCGCTCCCGCGAAGCTGGTTCGCTTGGTGCGTGAGTCCACTCGCCAGTTTCTTGACGTGAACGCAGCCACGGCAGCCGGTTACGGGCCTTTTCTCGGCTGCGTCAGTGGGCCGGATCATGGCGCCATGGGCATTCACTACGTCAATCTCGGTTTGTATGCAGATGGCGAGATCGATGTCTCGCATCCGGAAGCGCTGATTTACGAGCCGACGGGTGATCGGAGACGTCTGGTCGGGGTCGAGTATCTGGTGGATGCCGCCACATGGCTGGCAGGCCATAACAACACTCCACCGGTGCTCGAAGGACAAGTTTTCCAGTTTGTCGCTAGTCCAAATCGGTACAACCTGCCAGCATTCTTCGAACTGCACGTCTGGGCTTGGCGAGATAATCCGGCAGGTGCGTTCGTGGATTGGAACAACCGTGTCAGCTGCGAATGGCAATAGGTCGTTCGCTGATTGTGCGGCAATCGAGCGATGCTACTGAGGTGGGATCAAATGGAGAGGGAATAATGAAGAGTGCAAAGGAACTGGTTGCGCAGGCGAATTCGCGGGTGAAAACGGTCTCGGTGCAGGAGGCTGCGGCTCTGATGAAGGACCCGAACACCGTGTTTGTGGATTTGCGAGACAGCGCTGAACTGCTACGCGACGGCAAGATCCCCGGAGCCGTTCACGTAAACCGCGGCATGTTGGAGTTCACACTGGATCCGACGCTGCCGTATCACAACCCGGTTTTCTCTTCCGGCAAGAATTTCGTTTTTTATTGCGCAAGTGGGGGACGCTCCGCCTTGGCGGCGGACACTGCTCAGAACATGGGACTAGCCCAGGTCTCGCATCTCGGTGGTGGCTTCAAGAGTTGGAAGGAAGCCAATAACCCTGTTGAGGAGCAATGAGAAAGAGGTAGGTGGGCCGAAGAGTAGGAGCCTTGCGCCCCAGCGGGGGCGGTTAGGCGCTTTTGCGCTCGCGAGCAAGAGCCACGGAACATTGCAATTTGGTGCTGTCTCTGGTGGCGGTTCAGCTGTACCATTAAGACCACGTAAGCCCCCCAAAGCTCCCCCTACATTAGGTCACGTTTGTTAAGCGTTGTGTGTCGTGTTTTGCCATCCGTTTTCGATTGTGTAAGTAGATGGAGTTAAGTAGCTCCGTTCGGGCCGGCGACGTCGGGCAGTGTTCTCGGGGGTCGAGAAAGGCTTCGGAAGCCGCAGCCATTATTTCTTGAAGCGCTAAAGGCGGAGGGAGTCCCATGTCTGAGATCAACAACGATCGCCGATTTCGTATTTCAATTGGAAATGTTCTTCAGCGCGTAGGTTTTCTGGGCAAAGCTGGATTCAGGCGCGTGCGCCGGGGCACTGTTGTTGCAGGTATCGTCCTGCTGGGCAGCGTATTTGCTGCGATCGTCGCGGCAAAAGGAGAGCAGATCTCGTACTTGAGCTTCATTTACAACGGAGTCTTCTTCCCGAACCCAAACGGCGCGTCACAAACCTACAACACGAACGGGGGTGGAATCGATCTTAAAGGACCATTCTTTCAAAGCATGGGAACGAATGGCCGCTCCTGCGGAACGTGCCATCAGCCCGGCGACGGAATGTCGGTGTCGGCTGCCAGCGTGCAGCGCCGGTTTTTCGTCAGCAAGGGGCTCGATCCGATTTTCCGTCCGGTGGACGGGTCCAATTGCAACCACAATATCGATGTCTCCACGATGGCCGGCAGGAGCGCCGCCTATAGCCTGCTGCGGACTCGTGGCTTGTTCCGCATTGCCATAGGTGTCCCGGCAAATGCGAATTATCAAGTGGTGAGCGTGCAGAATCCGTACGGCTGCAATGAATCGGAAGTGATTTCAATGTACCGGCGGCCGCTGCCGGCCACGAATTTACGTTTTCTGAGCGCGGTCATGTTTGACGGGCGGGAATCCTCAGCCGTGACGGGGACAACAAAGATTGGGTACTCGAATTATCCCAACTCACTGATCAGCGATCTGGAGCACCAGGCTATGGACGCGACGATGGGCCACGCCCAGGGGGATGGCACGCGTCCAACGGCTGCCGAGCTACAGGAGATCGTTAATTTTGAGATGGGGCTTTCGACGGCCCAGGCATTCGACAACCACGCTGGACTTTTGAGGGGGCTTGGCGCAAATGGCGGACCGAAAGCCCTCCTGAACCAGCCATTTTTCATCAGCATGAACTCCAGCGTGAATCCGCTGGTGCCAACGCTGGAGCTGCCGGGAGGACTGACCACACCGGCGGATGGCCAGTTCAACCCAGCAATCTTTAACACCTTTGATGCGTGGGCGTCACTTCCGCAATGGGATCCGCGAGCCGCAATCGCGCGCGGCCAGGCAATTTTCAACTCGAAGGCGATCAACATCACTGGCGTTGCCGGCATCAATGACGATGCGTCGAACGGCGGCTTGGTCACTGGCGGCCTGGGATCTCTTCAAGGGACGTGTGGAACTTGCCACGACACGCCGAACGTGGGCAATCACTCATTCCCGACGCCACTGAATATCGGCACGGGCGATCCTGATCCTTCCAATACAACAGCGAACATGGGCGGGCTTGACATCAGCTATCTGCCCTTGATCACCGTCTGCCAAACCGACTCGGCTACGGGATTGCCAAGCAGCAATTGCAAAACCACGACCGATCTCGGACAAGCCCTGATTGATGGCAATTTCGATCACGTGGGCAAGATCAAAGGACCGGTCCTGCGCGGGCTTTCCGCGCGTGCGCCATACTTTCACAACGGCTCGGCTCAGTCCCTCATGGATGTTGTACGGTTTTATGAAATGCGATTCGGTCTTGCTTTAACTCCGCAAGAGGAATCGGATTTGGTGGCGTTCTTGCGTTCGCTTTAACCACAATGCTGACAGCTGAGGGCTGATGGGCGAATTGACCATCAGCTCTTGCAATGTTCGACGTGGTGGAAAAGGGCAGACATGCCCCTGTTTAGAAGGCGCAGGCTAATGTTCGCTCGAAGGAGCGGTGGTCTAGTAACGCCTTCGAGTGGTGGCCCCGCCTAGAATTCCGCCCAGCACGCCGCGGACGATCTGTCTTCCAACCTGACTGCCAATGGCGCGAGCGGCGCTTTTGGCTAAGGCTTCGGCCATGCCTTCGCGCCTTCCGCCCCCGCCGAGCTGCCCGAGTACTGAACCGATGGAATCAGTCCAGCTGGTTCGAGGTGGTTGGGAAGATGGCTGTGGGCCAACGGGAGATGGCGCCTGGGAGGGCGCACTACCCTGAGTCACGGGCGCACTTTCGGCGCGGTTTTTCAGGCGCTCATACGCAGACTCCCGGTCTACCTGTTTCTCGTAGTGACCAAACAGCACCGACTTCTGAATGATCTGCTGACGCTCTTGAGGGGTAATCGGGCCGACGCGGCTGGCCGGAGGCACGACAAATCCGCGCTGGACTTCGCCCGGTGTTCCGGTTTCATCCAACAATGAGATTAAGGCTTCTCCCACCGCCAGCTGCGTGATGACCTCGGCAGTGTTCAGCTTGGGATTGGGCCGAAAGGTTTCAGCCGCGGCTTTGACCGCCTTCTGATCGCGAGGAGTGAAAGCACGCAAAGCGTGCTGCACCCGATTGCTCAGCTGGCCGAGCACAGCGTCGGGCACGTCCAGCGGATTCTGCGTGACAAAGTAAACCCCTACGCCCTTGGAGCGAACGAGACGGACGACCTGCTCGATTTTGTCGAGCACTGGCTTGGGACAGTCCGTAAATAAGAGATGTGCCTCATCGAAGAAGAACACCAGCTTGGGTTTCGGGGGATCGCCCACTTCGGGCAGTTGCTCAAATAATTCCGAGAGCAACCAGAGCAGGAACGTGGAATACGCTTGTGGCGCACCCACGAGCTTGTCGGCCGCGAGGATATTAATGACGCCGTTTCCACGAGCATCGGTTTGCATAAGATCGGGCAAATCCAATGCGGGCTCGCCAAAGAGATCGTCTCCGCCCTGCTGTTCCAGTGCGAGCAGGTTGCGCTGGATGGCTCCAATGCTGGCGGCCGACACGTGGCCGAACTCCGTCTGAAACTGGTCAGCGCTATCGCCGACATACTGCAGCATGGCGCGCAGGTCTTTCATGTCGAGCAACAGCAGTCCGTGATCATCGGCGATCTTGAACACGAGGGTGAGGACGCCCTGCTGAGTGTCATTCAGGCCCAGCATGCGCGAGAGCAGAAGCGGGCCCATTTCGCTGATGGTGGCGCGAGCGGGATGTCCCTGCTGTTTAAAGACGTCCCAGAAGACCACGGGCGCGGCGTGCGGAGTTAGGGTGAGGCCGAGCTTTTGCGCGCGCTCGAGAATCTTTGGATTGTCGCCGCCGGGCTGACTCATTCCGGCAAGATCGCCCTTCACATCGGCCATGAATACAGGGACTCCGATGCGGCTGAGTCCTTCGGCCATGGTCTGCAACGTGACGGTTTTTCCGGTTCCAGTCGCCCCCGCAATGAGCCCGTGGCGATTGCACATTTCGGGTACGAGCTTTAAATCGTCCGTTCCCTTGGCGATCAGAATTCCTTCGTACATGAGGCCTCCTGCGTGCTGGGTTCGAGTTTAAATCAAGGGTCCGGATGGGAGCTCCGGTCGTTGCTTGCGGGGGAAGGCGCCCATTACAGTTAGAGCATGTTGGACGTGAGCGCTTATCTCGATCGCATCCGCTACTCGGGGCCGGTCGAAGCGACGGCGGAAAATCTTCGGGCGCTGCACCGTGCTCACCTGCTTACGGTGCCTTTCGAGAATCTGGACATCTCCGTGGGCCGCAAGATCGTGGTGGATGAAGAGGCGATTCTAAAGAAAATTGTGGAGCGGCGGCGCGGAGGGTTTTGCTACGAGTTAAACGGCGCGTTTGCGGCGTTGCTGCGGGCATTGGGATTTCAGGTCACGCTCCTGTCCGCGCGGGTGGCGCGAAGTGACGGAGGAGAGGGACCGGAGTTCGATCATCTGACGCTTCGGATCGATCTCGAGGAACCCTGGCTGGCGGATGTGGGATTCGGAGATTCGTTTCTCGAACCGCTGCAGCTGGAAGCGGGAGCGGAACAGGCGGACCCGGCTGGCAGATTCCGGCTGGTCGAAGAGGGAGGACGCTGGAGTATGCAGAAGCGGGAGTCCGAAGCGAATTGGACGGCGCAGTACTCATTCTCGCTGAAGCTGCGCAATTTCGAGGAGTTTGCGGGGATGTGCCGCTTTCATCAGACTTCGCCCGAGTCATCATTCACGCAGAAACGTATTTGCTCGCGAGCTACTGCGGACGGGCGGATTACGTTATCCGAAATGAAGCTGATTGTGACGAAGAGCGGCAGGCGTCAGGAGACGACGATTGCGTCTGAGCAGGAGCGGCAGAGCTTGTTGCGGCGCGAGTTCGGCATCCGCCTGTAGGGTTTTGCGGGAAACAACAAACGGCAGATCTCACGATCTGCCGTTTTAAATTTCGACGGTGCTCTACTTCAGTGCGGCCACGCGGGCGTTCAACCGGGACTTATAGCGCGACGCGGTGTTCTCGTGTAGCGTGCCTTTGCGGATGGCCTTATCGAGCACCGAAACGGTCTTGCGGTAGGACTGCTCGGCGGCGGCCTTGTCACCCTTGGCGATGGTCTCGCGCAAGTCGCGGAGTTGGGTGCGCAAACTGGAGGTGTTGGCGCGATTGCGCGCGGTACGGCGTTCGGTTTGGCGGGCGCGCTTCTGCGCAGAAAGATGATTTGCCATGTCTGGTTCGTTACCTTCGTGTACTCAGAGAGATATTCGGGCGGGTCCGAAACATTGATTATATGGGAGCATCTCTCGATGGGTCAAACAGATGAGGGCTGCACGCGGATGAAACGCAAGGTCCCTTGATTCGCTCGGGATGACAATGTGCAGAAGGAGGGTCCGATCGCTTGGCTGACGGACTGGAACGCCTGAAGGTCTTGATAAACTCGTCGACTCCGATCGTTGTGATGGAGACGTCGGAGGAGGTGCGTGCGGTTGGTCTGGTGCGCACCGCCTGCTCGGAGCTCAATATGGCGACGTTCGAGTGGACGATCGCCGATGGGCTGGTGCGATCTAGTTCTGCTTCAGCGGCTCCTTCTCCTCCGCAAGGGGGGAGCCTCGGGATTCAGGCCCGCATCGATCAGGCCGCGGGGTGGACGGCAGCGGCACGGCAGCAGGTGCGATCCGTGCTGAGCCCCAGCATGGGAGAAGCCGACCGGCTGGCGCGCGCGCTGACCACTTCGATGGTGGCTGATTCTGGGGCGGCCGCGGGGGCGTCCATGTACAACAGCCGTGATCCCGTGCAGGCGCTGGCCAACATGGAGTCGATGACAGTGGAGGCAGTTTTCATCCTCAAGGATTTTCACCGGCACATGGACGATCCGGTGGTGGTGCGCCGGTTGCGAGATGTGGGGCAGAAGTTCTCGGCGAACCGGCGGACAGTGATCATCACGTCTCCGGAACTGAGCGTGCCTGCGGAATTGGCGAAGTTAGTGGAGTACTTCGATCTCCCGCTGCCAGATCGCGAGCGGTTGCACGAGATCGTGCGCGAGACGTATACGCGCCTGGCGAAGACTTACACGTTGAAGCTGCAACTCGATGCTGCGGGCGTGGATGCGATGGCGGCGAATTTGCGCGGCTTGAGCGAGGAAGAAGCCGAGCGCGCCATTTCGCAAGCGCTGGTGACGCGATACGCGCTATGTCCGGAGAGCGTCACGGATGTGCTCGAAGCCAAGAAACATTTGCTGCGGCATTCGGGGATGCTGGACTTTGTAGAGGCGTCCGAAAACATGGCGAGCATTGGGGGGCTGGAGAATCTGAAACATTGGCTGCAGCAGCGACGCGGGTCCTGGGAAGATTCGGCACGGGAGTTTGGGCTGGAGCCACCGCGCGGCGTGATTATTCTGGGAGTGCAAGGGTGCGGCAAATCGCTGTGCGCGCGGGCGGTGGCCGGGGAGTGGAAATTGCCGCTGGTGAAGTTCGATACCGCGGCGGTGTACGACAAATATATTGGCGAGACGGAGAAGCGGATTCGCAAAGTGTTTCAGGTGGCGGAAGGGCTGGCGCCTTGCGTCTTGTGGATCGATGAGCTGGAAAAGGTGTTCGCGGGCAGCGGGCCGGATTCGGCTTCCGCCGATGCTGGCGTTTCGTCGCGGCTGCTGGCGTCGTTTCTGTCGTGGATGCAGGATCGTAAGGCTCCGGTATTCGTGGCCGCGACTTGCAACAACGTGACCGTGCTGCCGCCGGAACTGATCCGCAAAGGGCGGTTTGATGAGTTATTTTTTGTCGATCTGCCGAACCAGGCAGAGCGGAAACAAGTCTTTTCCATTCAGCTTGCCCGGCGCAAACGGAATCCAGCGGAGTTTGATCTGGAGAAAGTTGCGGCTGCGGCCAAAGGGTATTCTGGCGCCGAAATCGACGCCGCGGTGCAGGGCGCGCTCTATGCCGCCTATTCCGAAAAGAAGCCGCTCAGCACGCAGTTGCTGCTGGATGCATTGAGCCAGACGGTGCCGCTTTCGACCACCCGCGCGGAGGAGATTGCAGCCCTGCGAGAGTGGGCCAGGACGCGGGCGGTGGCAGCATCCCTGGGCGAGGCAAGTGCATCCAAAGCGTGTTGACGCGCCTTCTCGACCGGGGTAGGCTGGTACTTAATGGTAGTGATTTGCCCTCGGGGCATCCGCATTCCGACCGGTTGTGTTCCCACGCTAAATCCTGCTTTTTCGATGAGGTCGAGCAGGTGTGATTGTGTCCCGCAGGCGCAGGCGTATGGCTCAAAGCTTGCGATCCAGCCCCCGGGCACACGCCACAATAAAACCACACACGCATGAAGAAAAGCATCGGGGTCAGCCCCAACATCGAAACGTTTTTTGGCCCGCGCGACGAGAATGTGCGCCTGCTGGAAGACGGCTTCAACATCAGCATCGATCTGCGGTCGAATTCCATCGACCTGGAGGGCGCGCCGCGTGATGTGGCGCGCGCCGAGCAGGTATTCGCCGACTACGAAAGCCTGCAGCGCTCGGGATTCACCTTCAACAACGGCGATTTGAACAGCATGGTGCGCGTGCTGACGACCGACCCGAACGCCACGCTGCGCGGGCTGGCGGAGGCGGGACGGCAGCGCTCGTTCGGGCGCCGCACGGTGCAGCCGAAGAGCGGAAACCAGCGGCGCTATCTGGATGCCATCGAGAATCACGACATGGTATTCGGTATCGGTCCGGCTGGAACCGGCAAGACTTATCTGGCAGTGGCGATGGCGATCTCGGCGCTGCTGGCGAAGCGGGTGAACCGGATTATTCTGGCGCGTCCGGCGGTGGAAGCGGGAGAACGGCTGGGATTCCTGCCCGGCACGTTGCAGGACAAGATCGATCCCTATCTTGCGTCCGCTGTATGACGCGCTGTATGACATGCTCGATCCGGAGAAAGTGGATCGCTATCTGGAGAAGAGCGTGATCGAGATTGCGCCGATTGCGTTCATGCGCGGACGCACGCTGAACGATTCATTTGTCATTCTGGACGAGGCGCAGAACACGACTTCGGAGCAGATGAAGATGTTCGTGACCCGGCTGGGATTCAACTCCAAGGCGGTGATCACGGGTGACGTGACGCAGATTGACTTGCCCAACGCGCGGCGCAGCGGGTTGCTGGAGGCGATTGAGGTTCTTAAGAACGTGGAGGGCCTGGCATTCGTACACTTCGATGAAGGCGACGTGGTGCGGCATCACCTGGTGCAGCGCATTGTCCGCGCCTACGACGAGCACAAGACCCGGGTAACTGAGCAGCAGATGCTGTTGCTGGCAGAGGCGAAGAATCCTGAGTTGGCGGAGATGGCTGAGAAACATCCGGCCGCTTCCTTGGACGAGAAGCCTGCTGCGACGGATGCGAAGCAATAAGATTTGGCGATGGGGAGGGCTGCTAGCCGGCCCTCCTTTTTCTTTTCGGTCTTGAGATTGGCGGCTAAGGAATTCGGGATTGGTGATCTTGCAGAAAAAGGTTGTGGGATTGAGCGAAGGGTCGCTGACCCGGTTCGTGATGCGGGCTCGACGGGAATCCCGGCTGCACGGGAGGGTGAATGTGCTGGTCACCGGCAGCGCTGCAATGCGTACACTGAACGCGCGATTTCGGGGGAAGAACAAGCCCACAGACGTTCTCTCCTTTCCCTCCGCACAGGCGATATCAAGCGGAAAGCCGGGGTTTGCGGGAGAGATCGCGATCTCCGCGGATATCGCGGCACAAAATGCCGCGCGGCTGGGGCATTCGGTGGCATCTGAGGTGAAGGTGCTGGCGCTCCACGGGATCCTTCATTTGGCGGGTATGGACCACGAGCATGATAATGGGCAGATGGCGCAGGAAAGAGGCGGAGCTGCGCCGCGTGCTAAGGCTGCCTGCAACTTTGACCGAGCGCGCCGGAGAATCCGTTAAGGCCTCAAGTCGTTCGCGGGGTGCGCGCAAGGGCGGGAGGACGGCATGACCATTGCCGTCGCTTTTGCGCTGCTGCTTCTGATTGGCGTGCTGACGCTGGTTTCGTACGTAGACCGCGTCTACCAGGAGCTGGGCAAATTTCTTTCCCGCGAATTTCAGGACAACATCGACGTCTTCGAGCAGAAGATCGAGCCCAAACTGCGGGTGAGCCGAAGTCGCGCCTCGCTATCAATGGCGGTGCTGACGCAATTAACCATGGCCATTGTGACCTTGCTGATCGGGTTCCTGCTTTTCAGCGACCAATTTTGGGGCGTCTATGAAGTTTTGCAGGCAGCCATCAGCCTGCTGCTGATCGTCATCGTTTTCCAGAGATTTCTGCCGTTTGTCTTCTTCTCGCGCACTAAGGGCGAGTGGCTTAGTCATTGGACATTGTTTCTGCGCCTGCTCATCTATGTCGTCATGCCGGTAACGATTGTTCTCGGGTTTCTGCAGTCGGTGGCGTCACTGACGAAAGAGAATACGAGAGAGGAACCGGAGACCTCGGCGGAAGCCGTGGATGCTCTCATCGAGGCTGGGCAGGAAGAGGGAATTATTCAGGCGGGCGATCGCGATCTGATCCAGTCGGTGGTGGAGTTCAGCGGTAAGACCGTACGGGAAGCAATGAAGCCGCGGCCCGCAATGTTTGCGCTTACCACCGACACCACGGTCGAGCAACTCATCGAGAAGCTGCGGATCAAGCATTACGCGCGTGTGCCGGTGTACGAAGGCAGCGTCCACAATATCAAGGGTATTGTGTACGCCCAGGATGTACTGCAGGTGCCGGACAGCGAGGCGAAAATTCGCACTCTGGACAGCATCATGCGGCAGGGATGTGCACTTCGTTCCGGAGAGCAAGCTGGGAAGCGATCTGCTGCGCGAAATGCAGAAGGACAATATCCGCATGGCGATTGTCGTGGATGAGTACGGCGGCGTCGCTGGGCTGGTGACTATCGAAGACCTGGTGGAAGAGATTGTGGGAGAGATTCGCGACGATCGCGATAAGCCGGAAGTGGTGCGGGAGGGCGAACGGGTGTTCGTGGTCGCCGGCGGCATGGATGTGGATCGCCTGGACGAACTCTTCGGGATCAAGCCGGAAGGGAAGGAATCGGCGACCATCGCGGGGCTGGTCAGCGAGCTTGCGGGCAGGATTCCGCATAAAGGCGAGGTGGTCGAGGAAGATGGACTTCGCTTTGAAGTGCTGGAATCCACTGATCGCAAGGTGGAGCGGGTGCGGGTGACGGCGGTGCAGCCGCGGCAGTTGAAGTTGATCTAGGAGCTGCTAGCTTTTAGCTCTTAGCTCTTAGCTTAAATCCGTTCATCGCCAAATTGTCAGTTGCTTTGCTCTTCACGAGGGTACGTTGTCAGGACATCGCATATAGTGGAGATGTTAGCTAAGAGCTAAGAGCTAAAAGCTAAAAGCTAAAAGCTAGAAAAGCTAGAAGCTAGAAGCTGTTCTCATGCCTTTTCGATCTGGATTCGTCTGCATTCTTGGCCGGCCTAATGCCGGGAAATCTACTTTGCTCAATGCGCTGGTGGGCGAGAAGCTGGCCATTATCTCGCCCAAGCCGCAGACTACGCGCAACCGCATCCAGGGCGTCATCCACATTCCTAAGAAAAAAGGTAAGGGCGGCGGGCAGATTGTGCTGATTGATACGCCCGGGGTGCACAAGCCCGACAGTTCGCTGGGACGCAAGATGATGGTCGAGGTGCGCGAGGCGCTGGAAGGATGCGACCTGGTGCTGGTGATCATGGATGTGGCGCGCAAGCTCGATCCGCGCGATGAGTTTGCGCTGGAACTGGTGCGGCGAATGGGAGCGAAGGCCTTTTTGATCCTGAACAAGGTCGACTTGATCCACGAGAAATCGAAGCTGTTGCCCATCATCGAGGAATACCGCCGGTTGTATGACTTCGCGGAAGTGATTCCAATCTCCGCGTTGAAGCGCAAAGGGCTGGAACTGCTGCTCGACCGAATTCTGGCGGTACTGCCGGCTGGCCCGGCATATTTTCCCGAAGATCAGATTACGGATCAGCCCGCGCGTTTCATGGCCGCGGAGATCATCCGTGAACAGTTGCTGCTGAATACCAGCCAGGAAATCCCATATTCGACGACCGTGATTGTGGAGAACTTTGAAGAAGGCAAGCGCCTGACGCGAATCGGGGCGACGATCTATTGCGAACGGGATAGCCAGAAGGGAATTCTGGTGGGCAAGGGTGGGCAGATGCTGAAAAAGATTGGGACGTCTGCCCGCATCCAAATCGAGCGCATGCTGGGGACGAAGGTGTTTCTCGAACTCTACGTGAAGGCAGAGCCCGGCTGGCGGGACTCGCGGCGATTCGTGGACGAACTGGATTGGCGACGGCAGTTAGAACAACGCATGCTGCAACAGGGGCCGGGTGAGGATGTTGCTGGGACCAGCGGTGATTCGGGCGGATCCCGTCAGAGTCAGAAGACCCACTCTACGAAAGGCGCGTAGGAGTGGAGCACCGTGCTAGAGTTCATGGCGACAGACACAGAAGTAAAGTTATGTGCAGGAAATCAATTTATATGTAGTAACCGGCAGAGGAACGAGCGTGCCGTTGCCGTTTTGAGGGTATGCCACTACAATCGAGGGGCTACAGGGGCGTAAGGTCGACAACGAGCAAATATGGCTGCGGACCCTTCCGAAGAGCACTTCCCAGAACACAATTTCGATCCAGATAAATTGAGCCTGCGCGTGCGCGTTACGCTCGCGGCGGACCGCAAAGCCGTGGACCCTGTGGTCGAGCAGGTGATGGAGGCCGTACGCGAGATGAAGTGCGTGAACGGCAAGGCAGACGCGATCGAACTGGCGCTGCAGGAGGCGCTGGCCAATGCGGTGGTTCACGGCGCGAAAGAAGATCCCAACAAGGTGGTCGAGTGCCTGGTGGCTTGCGACGAACAGAGGGGAATTCTCATCATCGTGCGCGATCCCGGTGAAGGGTTCCATCCTGAGGAGATTCCGAGCTGCACGATTGGCGACAATCTATATTCCAATCACGGCCGCGGGATTTTTCTGATTAACCAGCTGATGGATGAGGTCAAGTTCCGCAAGAACGGGACCGAAATTCACATGGTGAAGCACTGACGCGCCCCACCCCCGAGCTTTTCACCTAAATTCAGACGAGCGGCTTGCGATCACTCTTTCGCGGCTATTCCCAAGGCTTTCATCTTGCGGTAGAGGTGACTGCGTTCGAGGCCAAGCACCTCGGCGGCGCGGGTGACGTTGCCGTGGTTCTCATCCAGCTTTTTCAGGATGTAGTCGCGCTCGTACGCGTCGCGCGCCTGATGAAGCGTGGAGAATTCGCCTCGCGGGGTGCGCCGCCCGCCATCGCGATAGACGAGCGGAGGCAGATGCTTGCTGTCGAAGCGCGTGGTTGTGGGATTCATGATGACGATGCGCTCGATGACATTGCGCAATTCGCGCACGTTGCCGGGCCAGGAATAGCGCATTAGAACGTCAATTGCATCGTCGGTGATCTCGCGCGGACGGCGGCCATAGGTCGCCGCAAGTTCCTTCAGGAAATGGCGGGTGAACAGGGGGATGTCTTCCTTGCGCTCGCGCAGCGGGGGAACGAAGAAGGGAATCACGTTCAAGCGGTAAAAGAGGTCTTCGCGAAAGTTGCCCCGCGAAATCTCTTCTTCCAGATCTTTGTTGGTGGATGCGATCACGCGCACATCGACAGTAATGGTTTTATCGCTGCCTACTGGAGTGAAGCGTTGTTCCTCGAGAGTGCGTAAAACCTTGGATTGAGTCTTGAGACTCATATCGCCCACTTCATCAAGGAACAGTGTGCCGCCGTGAGCGCGCTGGAACTTGCCTTCTTTGTCAGCCATGGCCCCGGGGAAAGAGCCTTTGCGGTGCCCGAAGAGTTCACTCTCGATCAGGTCCTCCGGGATGGCGGCGCAGTTCATCTCCACGAAAGTCTCATCTTTCCGCAGGCTCTGGGCGTGAATGGCGTGGGCAACTAATTCTTTGCCAGTGCCGGATTCGCCATAGATCAGAACGCGGCCATTGGTGGGAGCCATGAGAGCGATCTGCTGGCGCAAGGCCTTCATGGGAATGCTGTCGCCGACGATGATGCTCTTGGCCTGCAACTGCTTTTTCAGATCGACGTTTTCGCGTTGTAGCTTCTTGGCGTCGATCGCGTTCTTCACCAGGATGAGGGTCTTCTCCATCCGCAACGGCTTTTCCAGGAAATCGTAGGCACCCAACTTGGTGGCGCGCACCGCGGTTTCAATAGTGCCGTGTCCGGAGATCATGATGACTTCCGGAGGATTGTCGAGGTCGCGAATCTTGGCCAGGGTGTCGAGGCCATCCATGCCGGGCAGCCAGATATCGAGCAGAACCACATCGAAAGCAGTTTTACTGAGCAGATCAAGGCAGGCTTCGCCGCTGTCGGCGGACGACGATGAGTACCCTTCATCGGCGAGGATTCCGGCGAGCGAATCTCGAATTCCGGCTTCGTCGTCGACGATCAGGATATTAGGCATGGTGGACGGTACGACGTGCGGGAGCGGCTTCGGAGACAACTGGGAGCTCCAGGATAAAGCGCGCGCCCACCGGCTGGTTTTCTTCGACGCGAATAGAACCGTGGTGGTCCTCGACGATGCGGCTCACGATGGCGAGCCCCAAGCCGGTGCCGCGTTTCTTGGTGGAGAAGTAGGGAAGGAATAACTTCTCCTTCAGCTCACGAGTGACGCCGTGCCCGGTATCGGCGACCGTGATCTCGACGGCGTCGCGGCTGGCAACCAACGCGGTGGAGATTTCGATTTCGCGCACCATCGAACTCTGCGAGGCCTCGGCGGCATTGTCCACGAGATTGGCGAGAGCGCGCTTGATGGCTTCGTTATCGGCCAGGACTTTGGGAAGATCGGCGGCGAGGGATTTGTGGACCTGGATGCCATCGAGACGTCCATTGAACATCGACAGGGCGCTCTCGATAATTTCGTTGATGTCCGAAGGCTTGGGCTTGGCGACGGGGAAGCGAGCCAACGTAGAGAACTCATCGACGAGACGGCGCACGGTCTCGACCGCCCCGGCAATGGTTTCGGCGCAGGTGCGAACTACCGCCGCGGCAGCGGGATCGGCCGGAGTTGCGCGGTCGAGGTGACGCTGAATGCGTTCTGCCGAGAGCGCAATGGGCGTAAGCGGATTCTTGATCTCGTGGGCAACGCGGCGGGCCACTTCGCGCCAGGCCGCTTGTTTCTGGGCCTTGAGCAGATCCGAAAGATCTTCGAAGACGATCACATAGCCGGAGCGGTCCGCCTGGTGCCGCAAGGTGGCGACGGTGACGGCAACGTTCAAAGTGCCTCGCGGGAGTTGAATTTCCATCTGGCTGGTGGTCATGCCCATGCGGTCGCTGCGGCGGAGAATGGGCTCGAAGTCCTCTACGATCTCGGCAGGGAACAGCTCGGCCAGCGAAGCTCCCATCAGAATTTCAGGGCCGCTGTCGTGTCCGCCGTCCGGGTGGAACATCCGACGGAGAGCCTGATTGACGTGAGTCACGCGTAGATCGCCGTCGAGGGAGAGCACGCCGGTGGGAATGTTTTCGAGAATAGTTTCCATCTGGCGGCGGCGTTGATCCAGTTCCGCATTGGCAGCGCTCAGATCGCGGCTGGAAGCTTCAATCTGGCGGCGGCTGCCCTCCAAGTCCTCGGCCATGCGGTTGAAGGAGCGCACCAGGTCACCGATTTCGTCGGCGGAGCTGACGTCGACGCGGTAATCCAGGCGTCCGCGAGAGATCTCCTGGGTTGCTTCCGCCAGGGCGGAAAGAGGACGGGTCACAATCTTGGCGAGGAACAAGGCCAGCCAGGTGGTGACGAACAGCACCGTCATGGTGAGCAGCAGCAGCAAGCCCATGTAGGTGCGGCGAACGACGCGGCGTTCGCGGGCAAGGTCGTAGTAACGCTTCTGGCTGGCTTCCACCTCGCGGACGGTTTGGGAAAATTCTTTGGGCAGCGGAATGGCGACGAGGATCTGGCCCCCGCCCTGAACGGACGCACTGCCCAACGTGTAGTCCATGCTTTGCCACGTGAATTGAGCGGGACCTCCGGCTTCGGCCTGGGCGATGGGGAGAGAGCCTTTCAGCACAGGCCAGGGCGCGGGAGCGTTATAGCTGGCCTCGGCGTTTCCTTCTCGAATGGCCAGCGCGAAGCCTCCCTGCAGAGTGATTTCATGGTGCTGAAACTCGTCGGCCACGCCGGAGAAGCCGTGCCCGCCGAAGCCGCGTTCCACTTCCGGAGAGGCGGCCAGCGCGGAAGCCTCGGCCCGGGCGTTTTGCATGGCATAGTCGGCCAGCAATGTGACCATGGCGTGAGTGTCGGCCCTCACTTCTTCGACGGGAGTCGAAAACCATTTATCAATGGAGCGATTCATCAGTCCATAGGCGAACCAGTACATCATCATGACCGGGACTGAAGAGAGAAGCAGAGCGCCGGCTACCATGCGGGTTCTGAATTTGGCTCCCAGGACTCCCAGACGGCGCTCGGCGAAAAGCTTCAGCAGGTTGCGCATCAAGACGAAGGTCAGCGCGACGAAGAGCAGGAAGATGAGCGCCGAAAGCGCGGCGAAAACCACGATTTCCTGATTGTTTCCGGGATGCAGGAAGTTCAGGTCGAAGGCCGTCTGCGAAACCAGGATGGCGAGCAGCAGAAAGACAGAGATCGACAGCAGGATGATGACCTGCTTGCGGTAGGAAGTCTTCACGGATCGGGTTGGAGCGGGTTGATCCACAACAGTCCTGAGTTCCTGGTGAGAATCTGATTGCTATTCGAAGCCATTATAGATGCGCGGGGATGGGGGGACGCTGCATCCGGGGGAATGAACCAAGCTGGTTCAACGGGCGGCGCACTCTGGTGTTAATGGCCGCGCATCGCGTGGGAAGAAAGCTCTTTGAGCGCGGCGGCGTAGGCGGGCTTTGGCTTATAGCTCTTGTCGAACAGCAGCGCTCCACCACGCGCGCCATGAGAGTGGGAGCCGATCCAGGAGCACTTGTCAGTGAATCCCCAGGTCTGAACGGCCGTACAGCCCGGGTTCTGCAGACACGCGTCTAGCACCTTGCGGTAGACGTCGGCCTGGAGCTGAAGGTCGTCATTGCGAATCGCGCCTGTCGCGTCAACGGGCAAAGAAACGTCGAGTTCGGTGATGTGGACCTGAATACCGAGGGCGGAGAGGCGGGCTATGTTCTTGACGACGGGATCGGCATCGAAATCAAGCTTCGAGATATGCAACTGCAGGCCGACTCCGTCGATGGGGACGCCGCGGTGCTTGAAGCCTTTGAGCATGGCGTATACGGCATCCGACTTGGGATTCATGCCTTCCGCCTCAGCTTCGTTGTAGAAGAGGAGACCTTTGGGATCTGCATCGTGAGCCCAGCGAAATGCCTGCTCGATGTATGCCGTGCCTTGTCCGGAGAACCCGATACCGGGCTGATTGAACCAGATGGAGTCTTTCAGTTTTCCATGTTCGTCGAAGGCCTCGTTGACTACGTCCCAGGCGAAAACCTGGCCGGCATAGTGCTTCATCACGGTGGTGATGTGTTCTTGCAGCAGGTGTGACAACTGCTGGGGAGTGAAGTTCGCGGCGGTCAGCCATTTGGGATTGTCGTGATCCCAAACCAGGCAATGGCCGCGGACTTTCATTTCGTGGGCGTGCGCGAAGCGGACAATTTGATCCCCTTGCTGAAAAATCGAATGCGCCTTCGTTCCGACGGACGGTCCACCACTTCATAGCGTCTTCAGGTTCGACCATGTTGAATTCGCGAGCGAGGGTCTCGGAGTAGGCAGCCTCGGAAAGGGCATAAGGACGGACAGCGGTGCCTACCAGCAAGCCTGCGGCTGCGGCGGCCTGGCGCAAGGTTGCTGGAGGCGCAGAACCGGTCGCAAGGAGCAACGGCAGAAGACTGAGAAGCGCGAGCAACTGAGATCGTGTCATCTTCCCTTACTTATTCCCTTACTTAGCGGAAGGCAGGAACGGATGTAAAGGACATTCGTCACATTTGAGCTTGGATTTCCCACAATAGTTCTTGCCGACTCCGACGATGAGGCCATGCATTTCGTTGTAAATCTGAGCCAGGGCAGTACGCGTGGCAGTGCTCATAGCAGAGGGAGCATGGGAGGCTCCTCGAATACCGGCGGCAAGCGGCGGGGCTGAGCAGGAGCGTTGTAGTTGCTCCTGGTGCTTAACTACAGGCTGCAGAGCATTCTCAAAGAGTCGCCGTATTTCTTCATAACCCGTATTCGCCGGGAGAATTCCGTGGCGATCGAGGATGCGCCGGGTATATGCATCCACGACAAAGATCGGGTGATTTCCTGCGTACAAGAGAATTGAGTCGGCAGTTTCCGGTCCAACGCCGTTCAAGCTGAGCAGCTCTTCGCGTAGTCGCTGGGTGGGCTGCGAGAACATTTCTTCGAGCGAGCCACCATATCTGCGGTCAAGGAACTTGACGAACGTTTTCAGGCGCTGGGCTTTTTGCCGGAAATAGCCGGAGGGGCGGATCAGACGCTCGAGTTTCGCAATCCGAATGCGCCGCATGGCGTCGACTGAAAGCGCGCCAGCGTCGCGAAGATTGGCCAAGGCTCGTTCTACATTGGTCCAGGCGGTGTTCTGGGTGAGATAGGCGCCGACAATCACCTCAAACTGCGTTTCCGCCGGCCACCAATGCTGCGCACCCCAAGCACGGTAAAGCGTCTCGTAGTAAGTTCGGATTTCTTTTTCCGCAAAGGTGGCAGGCACGGCGAAAGTCCTCTCTTGAGTGTAATGGAGCGCGCATTCAGGCGTTTTCCGAGCACCGCGCTTTGCATTAGGACTTACTGAAGTGCATGTACGAATTGAATCGGAACTGTCAAAAAAGTGGTGGAAATGGCCAATTTTCGCGAAAGCGCGGCAGCCGAGCCACTTAGAAACAATGGTCTTCATGAGGGCAAGTACCAAAGTAAGTGGTGCAGTAATTCGCTTGCGTTGACAATTTATGTCAACGCGAATGAGTTGCCTTCCTCTCCCAAGAACGGGCGGCCGAGCGCGTCATGCCTACACATCTGTGAGGCATGGTTCCATCTACGCGGTCAGGAGATCAGGGTATGTCTCAACGGCTGGGTGACCTTCTCGTCAAAGAGAAGATCATTACCCCAGAGCAGTTGGAACAAGCGACGAAGGCGCAGAAGGAGCAGAGCTGCCGGCTGGGCTCGGCTCTGGTGAAGCTCGGATTCCTCACCGATGAGGACGTCACGAACTTCCTTTCCCGCCAATATGGCGTGCCCGCAATCAATCTTTCCTACTTCGAAATAGATCCTGCCGTGGTCAAGCTGATCCCGTTTGAGACCGCGAAACGCTACCAGATACTTCCGCTAAGCCGAGTGGGCGCATCCCTCACAATCGCCATGGTCGATCCGACGAACGTGTTCGCCATGGACGACATCAAGTTCATGACCGGCTTCAACATCGAGCCGGTGGTCGCTTCGGAAAGCTCGATTCTGGCGGGAATCGAGAAGGCATACGGATCCAGCAAGGAAGAAGATCTGAACGCCGTGATGCAGTCGATGTCAGAGATGAGCGACAGCGACGTCGAACTGCAGTCAGAAGAGCAACAACTCGAACTGGCGGAACTGGAGAAAGCCGCCGACGAAGCCCCTGTGGTCAAGCTGGTGAACGTGGTGCTGGGCGACGCGGTGAAGCGGGGCGCCAGCGATATTCATATCGAGCCCTACGAAAAAGAGTTTCGCGTGCGGTTCCGCATCGACGGTGTGCTGCAGTCGATCATGTCGCCTCCCATGAAATTGAAGGATGCGATTACGTCGCGTCTGAAGATCATGTCGAAGCTGGACATCAGCGAGAAGCGGCTGCCGCAAGACGGCCGCATCATGCTGAAGATGAATATCGGGGGACGCAAGAAGCAACTCGATTTCCGCGTCAGCACGCTGCCCACGCTGTGGGGCGAGAAGATCGTGCTGCGGTTGCTGGATAAAGAAAACCTGCGGCTCGACATGACCAAGCTGGGGTTCGAGGCTGAGTCGCTGGTGAAGTTCGAGAAAGCGATTCTGAAACCCTATGGCATGGTGCTGGTCACGGGGCCAACCGGATCGGGCAAGACGAACACGCTCTACTCTTCCATTTCCCGATTGAATCAGCCGGATACGAACATTATGACGGCGGAGGATCCGGTTGAATTTCAGCTGGCTGGCGTCAACCAGGTGCAAATGAAAGAACAGATCGGGTTGAATTTCGCGGCGGCGTTGCGATCCTTCCTGCGGCAAGACCCGAACATCATTCTGGTGGGTGAAATCCGTGATTTTGAAACCGCAGAAATCGCCATTAAGGCCGCGCTGACTGGACACTTGGTGCTTTCCACTCTGCACACCAACGGCGCTCCCGAAACCATTACACGTCTGATGAACATGGGCATTGAGCCGTTCCTCGTGGCGACCTCGGTGCACCTGATTTGCGCGCAGCGACTGGTTCGCCGCATCTGCAAGGACTGTACCGAGCCGGTGGATGTGCCTCCTCAAACTTTGATTGATGCCGGGTTCACACCCGAAGAAGCCAAGGCTGTGAAGATCCAAAAGGGCAAGGGTTGCGGAGTTTGCAACAACACGGGATACAAGGGCCGCTGCGGCTTGTATGAGGTCATGGAGGTCGATGACGAGATTCGCGAACTGGTATTGGTGGGCGCCTCAGCGTTGGAGTTGAAGAAGAAGGCGATCGAGAGAGGCATGATTACGTTGCGCCGCAGCGGTCTGATCAAGGTGGCGGCGGGAATGACCACGCTAGAAGAAGTGGCGAGGGAAACGATTCACTAGGAGTCGATAGTCCTGAGTCCTGAGAACTGCGAAGGAAATTGTTCAGGATCAGGGATTGGTTCTCGGGACTCAGGACTAACGAAAGGGAACTTCATCATGGGTTTGTCGTTAAGCGATCTGCTCAAACGAATGCTGGAGATGAACGGCAGCGATCTGCACATCACCACGAACTCGCCGCCTCAGATTCGTGTACACGGGCACTTGGTGCCGCTGGACCTGCCGCAGATGACGCCGGCGGAGACCAAGCAACTGGCGTACAGCGTGATGACCGACTCGCAGAAGCACCGGTTTGAAGAAAGCCTCGAACTCGACTTCTCTTTCGGGTTGAAAGGGCTGGCCCGCTTCCGTGCGAACGTTTTCAACCAGCGCGGGGCCACGGCTGCCGTGTTTCGTGTCATTCCCTTCGAGATCAAATCGTTCAACCAGTTGGGGCTGGCGCCCGTGGTGAGCAAGCTGTGCGATAAGCCGCGCGGACTGGTACTGGTCACGGGGCCGACGGGATCGGGCAAGTCGACCACGCTCGCGGCCATGATCGACAAGATCAATACCGAGCGTCACGACCATATTCTGACCATCGAAGACCCGATCGAATTCGTGCACATGAACAAGAACTGCGTGGTGAACCAGCGCGAGTTGCACGCGGACACGAAAAGCTTCACCGACGCACTGCGGGCTGCGCTGCGTGAAGATCCCGACGTAGTGCTGATCGGCGAAATGCGCGACCTGGAAACCGTGGAATCGGCACTGCGCATCGCAGAAACCGGTCACCTCACTTTCGGGACGTTGCACACGAACTCGGCAACCTCGACCATCAACCGTATTATTGACGTCTTTCCAGCGCACCAGCAGCCGCAGATACGGGCACAACTGTCCCTGGTGCTGGAAGGAATCATGTGCCAGAGCCTGGTGCCCCGGATCGACGGCAAGGGGCGCGCCATGATCATGGAAATCCTGGTGCCTAACGCTGCGGTTCGGAACCTGATTCGCGAAGACAAGATTCACCAAATTTACTCCTCCATGCAGTCGGGGCAAGAGAAGTTCGGAATGCAAACATTTAACCAGTCGCTGGCGACGGCATATTTCCAGAAGCAGATCTCGATGGAGACTGCGATGGCGCGCTCCAGCAACGTTGACGAATTGACGGAGATGATTAATCGCGGTGCCAGCCTGTTAAACCGGCCGACAGCGGCAGGAACAACGCTGGCCCGGGGAGCGGCTCCGTCGAAGCATTAAACGATAGGGTCGGTACGGAATTTGGAAGAAGAAGCGGCAGTTTAGGTTGCAGCCAACAGAGTCAGGAGAAGCGAAACCATGCCAGTTTTCACATTTTCGGGCAAAGACGCGTCGGGACAGAAAATATCCGGCGAACGGATGGCAGTGAACAAGCAGGCGCTGGCTCAGGCCTTGCGCCGGGAACGGATCACGCCGGGAGCCATTCGCGAAAAGGGCAAAGAATTCTCAATGCCGACCTTCGGCACAACCAAGATCAAGACCAAGGACATCGCGATCTTCTTTCGCCAGTTCTCGGTCATGATCGACGCCGGGTTGCCGCTGGTGCAGTGTCTGGAAATCCTGGCCGCGAACCAGGAAAACCCTTCGTTTCAAAAGACGCTGACGGGCGTGCGTACCACGGTGGAAGGCGGAGCTACCCTGGCTAATGCCATGCGCCAGTATCCGGTGGTGTTCGATGACCTGACCACCAACATGATCGAGGCGGGCGAAACCGGCGGTATCCTCGACATCATTCTGCAGCGCCTGGCCACTTACGTGGAAAAAGCGGTGCGCCTGAAAGCTGCTGTGAAGTCGGCATTGATCTATCCCATCGCTGTCGTCGGCATGGCGGTATTGATCGTTGGCGCGCTGCTGAAATGGGTTGTGCCTATTTTTGCCAACCTCTTTTCCGGACTTGGTGTGTCCCTGCCGCTTCCTACGCGAATCGTGATGGGGCTGAGCAGCTTTGTGCAAACCTTCTGGTGGATGTTCTTTGTGGGGGCATTCGCCTTGTTCTTCGGCATTAAGCAAATCCGCAAGCACCCCACGGGACGCTATTACTTCGACAAGATGTTGCTGCACCTGCCGGTCATGGGAACCCTGCTGCGCAAGATTGCGGTTGGCCGTTTCACTCGGACGCTGGGAACGCTGATCACCTCCGGCGTGCCGATTCTCGAAGGGCTGACCATCACGGCCAAGACCTCGGGCAACGCCGTGCTGGAAGAAGCGCTGATGAAAGTCCGCAAGGCGATCGAAGAAGGGCGCACGATTGTCGATCCGTTGCGCGAATGCGGCGTGTTCCCCAATATGGTGACGCAGATGATCGGAGTGGGCGAAGCCACGGGCGCAATGGATTCGATGTTGCAGAAAATTGCCGATTTCTACGAGGAAGAAGTGGACGCGGCGACCAAGGACATGCTGGCCATGCTGGAGCCGGTGATCATTGGTCTTTTGGGCGTCATGATCGGTGGCATCGTGATCTCGCTGTACATGCCGCTGTTCGCCATGATTTCGAAACTGGCAGGCTAAGGGCAGGCTTCAAAAGGGACAGGTTTCAAAGTTTCAAGCGCAGATGCGGAAGGAACTTTGGAACCTGTAGCCACGGGATCCCATGCAATCGACGTTCGATGAGCGCAATTGGCTGAGCTGGCTGGTGCGGGTCAGGATATTCATATTGACCCTGCTGCTGGCCATTGAGGTGGCGGTTGCGCAATTCAGTCCGGCGCCGCTGCCCATGCGGCTGTTCGTCAGCACGATCCTTTTCTGGTTCAGCCTTTCTCTATTTTTCGCTCTCCTTCTGTCGCTATGGCAAGAGCACCGGCTGCAGGCCGCGATACAGGTGCTCACCGACCTCGTGCTCGTTAGTCTGGTTGTGCATGAGACCGGGGGCTGGGACAGTTCGCTGAATTTCCTGTATCCGCTGGTGATCATTGTGGCCAGCGTGCTGTTGCCGCGCGTATGGGCATTCTTGATCGCGGCTCTGGCATTTATTCTCTATGGCCTGGTGCTGGAGCTGAACTACTACGCCGTAATTCGTTCTTATTGCAGCACGCACCCGGGATTTCAAGCGTTGCAGGCGATCATCTTCGTCAACTTGTTCGCCTTCCTAGCGGTTGCGTACCTCGCCGGGCTGCTCACGGCCAAGCTCCGGCAGGTAGGCGTGCAGTTGAAAGACACCAGCGGCGCGCTGGAGAGCCTGCAGGTGCTGCATGAGAATATCGTCCACTCCATCAGCAGCGGGCTGGTCACGACGGGGCTGGATGGCCGCATCACGCTGGTCAATGCGGCCGGGCAACGGCTTCTGGAACACTCCGCGGCGGAGTTGGTGGGAACGCCCGTCAGCCAGCTGTTCATGGATTCTCTGCCCACAGTGGAGTCGGAGCATGCCCATGCCGAAGTACGGTTTGAAAATCCGGGAAAATTTCGTAAGACGTTGCGCGTGCGGGTGGCGGCGCTCACAGTGCCGGAACGCGGCGATCAGGGCTACGTCTACGTCCTGGACGACTTAACCGAGCTCCGACGGCTGGAGCGAGAGATCCGGATGCAGGATCGGCTAGCGGCGGTGGGGCGACTGGCGGCGGCGATCGCGCATGAAATCAGGAACCCGCTCACATCCATTGCGGGATCGGTCAGCATGCTTTCCGGCGTGCCCGAGATGAACGAGGAACACCGTCGCTTGCTCGACATTGTGACCCGCGAATCGCAGCGGCTGAATGCGATTATCACGGATTTTCTGGCGTATTCCCGGACCAAGCAATATCACTTCGATAAAGTCGATCTCATTCAGCTGGTGGAAGACACTTTGACGCTGATGGATCACCGGATGAAAGCGGAGAATACAGGCATCAGCATCAAGCGCTCCTTCCCAGTGAAGCAAGCGTGGACACTTGCCGATGGCGACAAGTTGAAGCAGGTGTTTTGGAATATTTGTGAGAACGCGGTTCGCGCCATGAAAGACGGAGGCACGCTGACGGTCAGCGTGGAAGGTGGGAGCGAAGACTGGCAGATTGGGTTTGCCGATACTGGAGCGGGCATGAACCCGCAACAAACGGAAAAGATATTCGAACCGTTCCAGTCAAATTTCGAAGGGGGGACGGGACTGGGGCTCGCGATCGTCTACCAGATTATGCAGGCACATGAGGGCAAGGTGTGGGCGCGTTCCAAGCCGGGGCAGGGAACTACGTTTGTGCTGCGCTTGCACCGGCTCGATGCAGGCCGACCGGCCCTGGCAGAGAACGGACTTGGGAAAAACATGCTCGCGGGCGCCGCTGCGGCGGGAGTTTCGCATGGCTAATATTCTGGTCTGCGATGACGAACGCTCCATTTGCGAAATGCTCGATATTTCCCTGCGCCGTGAAGGCCACAAGGTCGAGACAGTTCAGTCAGGGCAAGGTGCAAAAAACAAAATAGACGGCGCTTTGTACGACGTCATTATCACCGACATCAAAATGCCGAATATTGATGGCATCGAGGTGCTGCGCCACGCGCACCGCGTTTCGCCGGACTCCGCTGTCATTTTGATCACAGCAGTGGATGACTATGAGGCTGCGGTAGAGGCGGTGAAGGCCGGCGGAGCGTCGGATTACATCCGTAAGAGTCCAGGACTGGTGGACGAGATCAAGCTGGCGATGAAGCGCACGTTGGAGAAGTTGGTTCTGAGCAAACAGAACTTTGCGCTGCGACGCGATGCTGCTACCCGCAATTCGCTGGACAACATCATTGGATCGAGTCCCGCAATGGAGAAGCTGAAGCAAACCGTGCGCACGGTGGCTTCGACGGCCAGCACCGTACTGATCCAGGGAGAGAGTGGAACCGGCAAGGAACTGGTGGCGCGTGCCGTTCACGTCTGTTCGCCGCGAGCCAGCGATACGTTCGTCTCGGTCAATTGCGGCGCTTTCCCAGAGACCTTGCTAGAGAGCGAATTATTCGGCTATGTGAAGGGCGCTTTCACGGGCGCGAACCAGAACAAACGCGGGCTGTTCGAAGTAGCGGATGGGGGCACGATTTTTCTCGACGAGATCAGCGAGATGACCTTGGCCATGCAGGTGAAACTGCTGCGGGTCCTGCAGGAGCGGACGGTGCGTCCGGTCGGTGGAACGAGCGAGATTGCGATCGATGTGCGTGTGATTGCCGCAACCAACCGCGAGTTGGATAAGGCGGTAGCGGAGAATGTGTTCCGCGAAGATCTCTATTACCGACTGAATGTGATTCCAATCCGCGTGCCTCCGCTACGCGAGCGCAGAGAAGATGTCGCCCTGCTGGTAAACCATTTCCTCAAGAAGTACGCCAGTGCGGCGGGACGAAATATTCTGCGGCTGCATCCTTCCTCTTTGGAGATCCTATGTGATTACGAGTGGCCCGGAAATGTGAGGCAGCTGGAAAATACGGTAGAACGCGCCGTAGCGCTGGAGACCAGCGACGAACTTCACGTGGAGCTCCCCATGGAGCGTCCCAAGGCCCGCGCCGCAGCTGCGGGCGCAGGGGCGAGTGGCTTGCCGGAACTCGGCTCTGACCTTAGCCTGCCTCAAGGTATCGGCATGGAAAACTATGTGGCCGGCATCGAACGCTCACTGCTGCAAGGAGCCCTCAATCAGAGCGGGGGCGTGCAGACAAAGGCTGCGGATCTGCTTGGGATCTCGTACCGCTCATTCCGGCATCTGATGAAGAAGTATTCCCTGTAACAGCGTTCTATGCGCCGCTGAAATAACTCCAAATAAAAAGCAAATCGGCCAATACGGCTGTGGAAAAGCGGCCTTCTTGCCTCCTACGTCGGGCCTGGGGGGTATGCAAACCTGCAGAACATCGTGTAATTTGTGCCGAAGAGGGTCTTTAGCTTAGGAAGTTTCGTCTAAGGTATTTACCTGAGAGAGGCGCTCGAAGGCGACGAGTCGCCAGCCAGGTTCTAGGACCGTTCAAATTTCTTCGCCAGCGGACCTTGCCGGGAGGTGACGGGGCGCGGGCAAACAACCGATCATTTCAAATGGGTGGCTGAGCGTTGGGCGCGTGCTTTGGCGCACTCCGCGTGACACAGAGGGGCATATCACCAAGCTTCCCGATTTGCGGTGGCACGATTCGGAATAGCGGAAGTCAAGAAATTTGTCCGCAAGTGCCTGTGCAAAATCGGCTTCCGGACGAATCCGGCGCATGAGCATTGAAAGTGGCAAGCTGGATGCTATGAGGATTGGAAAGCTTCCGTGCTGCTCACCGGGCCACGGAAAAACACAAAACCACAAAGAGGGGGAGCTGATGAAGGATCAGACTGTTCGGCTGGGGCCTCGCGAACAGCAGATTGTCGAACTGCTTTTGCAGGGATGCGACAATGCCGAGATCGCCAGCCAACTCAACATGGCTAGGCGTACCGTGAAGGCTCATTTTAACCGGTTGTTCTTACGTTTTGGGATTACTGGAGGTATCAAGCGAGTGAAACTCGCAACCCTACTTTATCGGAGGCAGACATGTCCGCAAGTGAGCGCTATGGGAACCGTATCCCCAGTGAACGTGAACACCGAGTCATCGAGCTCGTTGCCGAAGGCTTAAAGAACAAAGAAGTGGCCGATGCCATTGGAACGACCGAGCACGTCGTGAAGAATTACCTCCGGGTGATTTATGACAAGCTCGGGCTGTGGAATCGCGTCGAACTGGCCCTGTGGTACGAATCGAGACGAGGTGTGTCTACACCTGCTCTAATGATGCAATAATCCACGCTCGTGGAAGGGTCGCGGCCAGGACTGGCTGCGGCCCTGATCGTAAAAGTCTCGGCTAAACACTAAAAAACAGGATCTATTGGCAACCGAATGCGGGCAGGTTGCGCAGGCGTTCGCCGGCGCCACTGATGCCCTTGCGGGCGGCGGAATCGAGCAGGATTCGCGCCTGATCGCAATTCTTGGGCACTCCATTGCCTTTGAGGTAGAGATCGGCAAGCAGGAGCGTAGCCTGTCCGTTGTGCTTGGCAATGGACTTCCAAAGCCACTTGGCGGCTTCGGCGGTATCGCGCCCTTGGCCATTCGCTCCGTTCAGGTATCGCTGCGCCACCGCCAACTCTTCCGTGCCCCATCGATCCGCGGGAGGGGTGGGGGTGGAGGCTCGATCGCTGCTTGTTGTGGCCTCAGATCTTGCCGCAGGTGCAGCTTTTGCGGTGGGAGCTGGCGCTGCAGGCAATTCTTTTGCGGGCTCGTCAGCATTTGCCTTTGCTGCTTCCTTGGGCGCGGCCGTCGCTGGGGCGCTGTCCGTTGGCTTGTTAGCCGCTGAATCCGGCGCATCGGACTTGGTCGCCACGGGCTGATGTTCCACAGGCACTTCCGGAGGCGTTTGCTGCGCGGCCACTGGCGGGGGCGCGGATACGCCGTGAGAGGCCTGCGAGTTCTGCATTTGCCGCCAAGCCATGTACCCCAATCCGAGGATCAGAAGCAACAGCACGGCTCCGATGTACCAACGAGACGACGAAGAGGGAGCGGGCTCGTAGTTCCAGTCATTGTCATCGTCCGCGGTGGTTTCGCGGTACGCCTGGAACAGCGACAGTTCATGTCTGGGCGCAGCGTACACCTCTTCATCTGAGGACTGCTGGGGCTCGGACCATTCCTGCGGCTCAGGCACATGCGCCAGGCCTTGGCCATTGCCGTTGGTTGCGGCAGCGGCGCGATGTTCGACGTGGCGATCACCGTCAGCGCTGGTGGAAGCGCCGCACATGCCGCAAAATTTGTTGATCCCAGGATTGTCATAGCCGCAGTTCTCGCAACGAGACAGAGGTGGTTGCGCAGCCAGTTCGGAAGCGAGCGCCGATTCGCGACGCGCCTTATCCGCTTGGAGTTCGTGAAGGAGTTCTAGAACCGCCTGCTCGCGGCTTTCGGGAGGGGTCGTGAAATATACTTCGGCCCAGCGTCCCATGTTCTCCGCCAGGAGAGGATTGATCAGGGGATTCAGCTCTGCTGACGGTAAACTATGTTCCTCTGCAGCTGGTTCGCTTGAATGTGGCAAGAAGTCTCTCCGACGCAAATGCGTCTACGCAGATTAGGCGCTAGTAGGTATGATTGCACTCCCGCGCTTTCTGGTTGTCAATCCTAAATTGCCTCGAATGAAAGACGTAAGTAGACGAACTCCGCTTCAGTCGCAAACTTTTCGGTAGGCAGGGGCGAACTGATCCAGCTGGGCGTCTCGTTGGGATGTGTATTTCCCCTTAGGGGTTTTCCCGTATGGGTCGGCGTTTGGGCAATAATAAAGCCCAGTTTGAAGATCGACCCAAACTGCAGTCGAAGGATTACCCTTGTCTTCGGGTAGGGGTGGAGGTTCGGCCAAACCAAGATGAATCAGAACGCGATCGAAGAGGGGAAGCTCGCGAGCTGCTGGTTTGTGGACAGATGAAGTCGCAGTGGGTGTTTTACGGGTGGCATTTACTGGACGATTGCTCCACAGCCCAAAGCGCAGCACGATCAGCACAACCAGGACCGCGACTGCAAGGTAGAGATCTCCACGGTGATTGTTCCAGAATGCGGTTAGCCCCGTGCGGTGCGTGTCTCCGGCAACCTGCTGCAGATAGTCTCGCGCGGACTGGGCAGAAGTCCAGTCCGCGGAAGGGGCGGCCGCGCTTTCGCTAGCTACTTCGATAACGTTTTCGATGGGCTGCCGATGGGTAACGATTTCCGAATTGTGCTGAGATTCGGGTGCGGGATCTGGTGTAGTGGCGACGGACTGCTGCAATGCTCGCACATTAATCGGAACTTCGGCGGCGACGGACGCCGGATCCGAGAGTTCATCTTCCTTCTCGTCTTCTTCGGTCGCGCTTGATTGCTTCATATGCCAGAGCGAGGCGAGCTTGCTTTGCATGCTCGCGGGCTCGGCGTCCTCGCTGCGTGCGGCACCACATTGTCCACAGAACTGTTCTCCGGCTATGAGCTCGTGACCACACTTGTAGCAGCGCACAGACGTTGTGGACTGCTGCTTCTCACCAGGCTCTGGCTGGGACAGCTGCGCCACCAGGGCGGCGAGTTCCGCGGTGGCATCAAGGAACTCTGGGTTGCGAGGGCGTGCGTCCGTTACGATGCTGGGCATCGGCGAAGAGTTCTGATTGATGGCGGAGGGCGGCTTCTGGGCAGCCGGATTCTGGTCCGGGCGCGCTTCGAATTCAGGTGTGTTGCCGGGTCGTTGTTCCTGACTGCGCGTGAGCCCGAGTTGCAATTCCAGTGCCCGGAGTTCGTCGCTGTGTTCCTGCAGAACGTAGGCGGCTTCGAGCAGCTTAGCGAGAGCCTGCTCGTCGTGTGGCGGTTTCTTGTTCTCCTCGGACACGATTACTTTTTCTATCCCAGAGCGCTCATTGTTTTGCAAGTCCCGCGCCAACACTCATATCTGCCAACACTCATACCTAAAGAGATGTTGATTGGGATATTCAAAGGGGGTCGGCACCTGCTCCGTGGGATTTGGGGGACTTGGACATAGTGTACCGCTGAATCTGCCGAGTTGGGGGCACGTTCTTAAAGTTGCGACCGGCAGAGGAGCCATTTGCCCCAGTCGTAACCAGCTTCTGGTAATCGCCAGGTTATCGGGCCGGCTCGGCTGCGGGTCCCGAAGAACGTCTGCTCCCAATGTAGAAGTGGACGGCTGGGGTGATTACCAGCGAGAGGATCATGGAGATCAGCACGCCTCCAATCACAGCGATGGCGAGAGGTTGCAGCATCTGCGAACCGGCCCCAAGGGCGAAGGCTAATGGCAGCATTCCAGCGACGGTGGCCAGTGCTGTCATGACGATGGGACGGAGTCGGCGCCGGGCGGCTTGCAGCATTGCGTCTTCCCCCGACAGACCGAGAGCGCGCATCTTCTGGTCGGCATCCAGCAGCAAGATTCCATTTTTAGCCACGATGCCGATCACCATAATCACTCCCATGAAGGACGAGATGTTGAAGGTGGTACGCGTGATCAGCAGCGCGATGAAAACGCCGGAGGTCGACAGCAAAGCAGAAGCGAGGATCGCAACCGGTGCAGCGAAGCTTCCGAACTCAAATAGCAGAACGATGAACAGCAGCAACACGGCCAGGACTAAAACGATCGAGAGGTCGTGAAAATTCTGGCGCTGCTCCTGGTATTGGCCGCCATATTCCACGCGAATGCTGGAGGGAATGCGCAGCCCGGCAACGACCTTCTGCACGTCTGCCATTCCGCTGCCCAGGCCACGGCCTTCCAAGCGAGCGGTGATGGCGACATCGCGTTGTAGGTTCTCGCGACGGATCTCGGTTTGCCCGGGAGTTTCGACAACGGAAGCGAGCGAGCCAAGAGTGGCGGTGTGTCCCGTGCTGCTGACCAGCAGCGTGTCGCGCATGGCTTCGAGGGAATCGCGATTCTGCCCGGGGAAACGCACACGAATGATGTAGGCGCGGTCATTGGTGATCACCGGGGTGGGGGCGGGTTCGCCTTCCAATATGGCGGAGGCATCGAGCGCAACTTCTTCGGCCGTGAATCCCGCTCGGGCGGCAACACTGGGGTCCACCTGGAAAGTAACTGCCGGGCCACTGATGGTGTTTTCGATTCCGTTGAGGACATCCACGACGCCCTCGACCTTGGAGATCGCGTCCGAAACTTTGGGAGCCCATTCATCGAGTTGTTTCGGGTCTTGAGAAAAGAGTTTGATTTGCACTGGTTCGGGAGCGGAGGTCAGGTCGCCGATCATGTCCTGAAGCACTTGTACGAACTCAACGCGTACCGCAGGTTCCTCGCGGGCTATACGGGCGCGGATATCGGCGATGATGTCCTCGATGCCGCGATCGCGCTTACGCTTTAACTTGGCGAGAATGTCTCCTCGATTGGCTTCCGTCACTGCGGCCAGGCCGAGTTCCAGGCCGGTGCGGCGCGAAGTGCTTTCGATTTCGGGAACTTCGCTGAGCATTTTCTCCAGATGAGAAATGATGCGATTGGTTTCCGTTAGCGAACTTCCCGCCGGTGTCCAGTAGTCGAGAACGAATCCGCCTTCGTCCATCTCCGGCAGAAGATCGGTATCGGTGAGCATGAAACAAACTACGGACACTGCGATCAACCCGGCGCTGAACAAAAGGAGCAGCAAAGGGCGCTCCAGCGCGCGACGCAGCCAGCGTTCGTGGAATTTGATCACGCGCAGAAAGAAGCCGCTCAGGTGTTTTTCTTCGGCTGCGAGAAGTTTGTTCGCGTCGATTTCAGCCGCGTCGGCACGCGATTCTGGATTACCTTCACTAATTCCGCCGTTCGTGTTCTCCTTCTCATGCTTTCCCCGGATGAAGTATTGGCTCAACGTCGGAGTCCAGGTGAGGGCCAAAGCCAATGAAGTCGCGAGCGAAACCGTCATGGTGACCGCCAGCGCGCGAAAGAACACTCCATACACGCCCGTGATCACGATCAGCGGAATGAACACAACGATGGGGGTGACAGTCGATCCCAGCAGTGGGATGGTGATTTCTTTGAGGGCGCTGCGAATGGCTTCGAGGCGCGATTGTCCCAGGTCGCGGTGGAGCACGATATTTTCGACCACCACGATGGCATCGTCGATGACCAGCCCTACCGCGGCGGCGAGACCGCCGAGCGTCATGAGATTGAACGTCTGCCCCATGAGCTTGAGCGCGATGAACGTGACCATGACGGTCACGGGAATTACCAAGCCCGCAACCAGCGACGTGCCCCAGTCGCGCAGAAAAACGACCAGAATGATGGAGGCTAGGATCAGCCCGATGAGGATGGCATCGCGCACGCTCTTGATGGAATCGGTGACTAGAATCGATTGATCGTAAAAGGGCTCGATTGTGATGCCGGGAGGAAGAGTCCGGCGAATCTTCTCGATTTCGTCATGAACTTCGCGAGCGACCTCAACGGTATTGCCGTCGGGTTGGCGATTGATATTTAGCAGAACCGCTGGTTTGCCGTTGGCGGTGACCACGGTGTACACCGGTTTCACGCTCGGACTTACAGCAGCAATATCGCCAATGCGTATCGGAACTCCCGCCGGCGTGTTCTTAATAACGGTGTGTGCGATTTCGTCCGGCGTGCGGACTTGCCCATTGACCAATCCGAGATAGAGTTGGTGGTTCTGCTCCAGCAGGCCGGGAGAGTCGACCAGATTCGTCCGGCGCACGGCATCGAGTATGTCGGTCACGGTGACGCTCGCGGCCAGCAACTTTGCCGGGTCGGGCATGATCTGGAATTCAGGTTCCTGGCCGCCCTGCACGATGACGGTAGAAACTCCGTCCAGACGATTGAGGCGGGGCTTCATCTCATAGGTAGCCATTTCCCAGAGCCTGGTCTGGGGCGTGGTGTCGGAGGTCACGCTGTAGGCGATGATGGGAAAAGCCGCGAAGGTCAGGCGGTCGGCACGAATCGCGGCGGTCGGAGGAAGCTCAGGCTGAACGCGGGAAATGGCTGCATTGACGTACTGCAGGGTCTGGAACATGTCCACGTCCCAACGGAAATAGAGATCGACTTCCGCCGAGCCGCGGCCGGTAACAGAGCGTACGGTCAGCAGGCCGGGAACGCTATTTACCGCTTCCTCGAGTGGGCGCGTGATGGTGACCATCATCTGATCGATCGGCATCACGCCGTTGTCAACGCCGATCAATACTCGCGGGAAGTTGGTTTGAGGAAATACAGAGACCGGGATGGTGAAGGCGAGATAAGCTCCCAGCAATCCGAGCGTCAAGATCAGGAAGATGACCGGGCGCGAGTGCTGCGACACCCAATAGGGGCGGGGGCCCGTGGTGGTGGAGTTCTCGCGAACTCCCACCGTGTTACTTGTCATCGGATCCCCCGGTGGCTCTTTTTGCGTCACCGGCGGCGGGTTTCGCGTTGTCTCCTTCCGCGGGAGCTTCGGGCGTCTGGATTTTGATTTTGGTTTTGTCGGGAAGGCCGTAAGCGCCGTTCGATACCACTTTGTCGTTTTCGCTGAGACCTTCCACTACCTGCACATCGTCGCCGTTGCGGATGCCCAGTTTTACCCCTTGCTGATGAGCACGGCCATCCGAACCCGCCAGCAGGACCGTGGTTGCGCCATTGGGCGCGGTGAGCACGGAATTCAGTGGAATCACCAGGGCGCCGTTCACCGTCTGCGCGGTCAACGCGAGTTGAACGCTCGTGCCCGGTTTTAAATCATGTTTCCGATTCCTGGCTTCAAACCAGATCTCCACTGTGGTGCTGTTGGGATCGAGAGCCGGGCTCACCACGGTCACTTTCCCTTCGACTGGCTTATCGAATCCTGGAACCGTCATGGTGCCGACATCGCCCGGTTTCAGGGTGGCGGCTTCGCTCTGCGGAATATGCGCTTTGGCGATCACCGAAGAAATGTCCATCACGGTCAGCAGCGGAGTTCCGGCTGCCGCCATCTCGCCGGGATAGAGAGGACGATCGGTGATTACGCCGCTGATTGGGCTGCGAATCTCGGAGTAGCTCAGTTGCGCCTCCGCGCCCATGTACTTGCCTTTCGCGGATTGCAATTGACCGGCGGCAGCCTTGAGCTCCTGTGCCTTGCCGATGGCGAGCAGGGAATCGAGATGCTTCTTCGTGATGGCGTATTGATTGCGGGCCTGCGTGACATCCACGCGAGATTGATCGAGCTCCTTGCGCGGCAACGCGCCCTGATCGAATAGCAATTGCCGGCTTTGGAATACTTTTTCTTGAGCGTCGAGAGCCTGCTGGGCTTGTTGTGTATCGGCTTCGGCCTTTTGAATTTCTTCGGGCAGGCTGGCGGCGGTCGTGGTCTCGTAGCTAGCTTGAGCCTGCTCGTACGAGCCCTTGGTGTCTTGCGCAGCCGCGGAGAGATCGCGGTTTTCTAGCAGTGCCAGCAACTGCCCCTCGCGCACCGCGCTGCCACGCTTCACCAGGAATTTCTGTACCGGGGCAGTGATCTTGGGCACGATGGCTGCCTGTTGTTTGGGAAACAGGATGGCTTGCGTGGTGATCGTGTGCTGAATGGTTTGCTTCTCGACGGGGGAGACTTGGACCGTGACGGTCGGCTCGCTATCCTCCTTTTTGGAGGAGCAAGCTGCAATCAACAAAAGGGCGGCGAGCGCGGCCAAAGCAGCCAGAATCGGGATGCGTATAGAGACTGCTCGGCGTGAAATTCTGCAACATGAGCGATCGATCGGCGTCATTTGCTTAGAAGTTCCCCGTCAACGTTTGTAAATTCGCGACGGCAACGCGATAACGCGACTCGCCATCGTCATACGCATTGCGGGCAAGCGTCAACGTGTTTTGCGCATCGACGACTTCGAGCACGGTTGATTCTCCGGCCTGATAACGCAGGGTGGTGAGGCGCAGGCTATCGGCTGCCATTTCCGCGGAACTGGACAGCGACTCCATCTCGGAGCGCGCGGTTTCGGCCTCGCTGAAAAACTGGCGTAAGTGGCTGAGCAACTGGCGCTGGGCGAAGCTCAGTTCGACATGCGCTTGAGCGCGGCGCAACTCAGCCTGCTTCAGCTTGCTGCGATCGGCTCCCCAACTGAAGATCGGGATCTGCAAAGTGGCGATAGTCGAGTAGCCAAGATTTCGGACACCGTTGGTGGTGAGGGCAAAATGATTGGAGTCAATTCCGTAGAAGTAATCGAGCGTCAGCGATGGCAGCAGGCCTCCCCAGGCGGCCGTCACCTCGTGACCAGCGACCTGATAGGCAGCGAGAGCGGCGCGCAGGTCAGGATTGTTTTTCTGGCCAGCGGCTGCGACCTCGGCGAAGGTGGGCAGCGGTTCGGGGCTCTGAAGATCGTCCACCACGGTGAAATTCTGGTTGAAATCAGGGAAGAGCATCACTGCCAGATCGAGCCGGCTGCGCTCCATGGCGAGTTGCGATTCCTGCAGATCCCGCTGTTGCTGCTGGCCCTGAATGCGAGCCTTGAGAACGTCAGCATGGGCGACCTCGCCACCGGCCTCGAGCTTCTGGCTGATATCGAGAAAGTGTGCGGCTTCGGCGGAAGCCCTCTGCTCATTGGCGTACTTGCGCTGCGCCACCACCAGGCCGTAGTAGGCCTGAGTGACGGTCACAACTAACCCGCGGGCGGCGATTTCGGCCTTGGCTCGCGCCAATGCGAGAGCGGCGGAAGAGCGGCGGTAGTCCGCGACATTGCTCAGCGAGAGCGCCTCATGAACATTTCCCTGGCTGATGTACTCATGCACTCCGTTGTTGGCGATGAATCGTGAAGTTGGACAACCGGCGGTGCTGGTCTGGCAACTCGCCGGGAGGGTCCCCGTCCCCTGCGTGTAGATGTAGGACGTGTTGTAGTTGACGTCGGGCAGAAGCATCGCCCGAGCCTGGACGCGGTCTTCGTGCGCGAGGCCCAAATCAGTGAGGGCCGAGCGGTATTCCGGCGTGTTCTGGCGTGCACGTTGCAAGGCATCCTGCAAAGTCAGGGTTAGCGGAGCGCTTGAATTTTGGGTGGACGCCGTCGCCTGTGCAAAACCCAGGCTGAGGAGCGCCAGCAGCACCAAAATGGAAAACGCGAGTCGCATGAGCACTTCAATTCGGGAGAAGCTAGTTCTGGTTGATGAAAGTTCTTGATCCAGATTCACAGGGCACCTCGGAGTGAGAGCTTGGGTCTGTGGAAGGTCGCAAGAATAATCGACATGCACTGCTTTGTTGCCAACTGAAACTGCGTCAGCCAAAGCGAATTCGCGGCCTGCCGGATCAACAAGCCCGGCGGCGGCATCGTTGACCGGGTAAAAGGCGCCATCCGGATGGCCCTCCTCGGACCAATTTGGAACTCGGACAGGCTAGCACGGAGTGCCTGAAGGGCACCTGAAAACCCTGGTCCGCAGTCCCAAGTTACGGCTGCTCACGTACTTAGGTCACCAGAGCAGGGGTGGGCGAAGAAATGGAGAAGAGCGTGCTGTAGGTCGGGTGTCATTCAAAGCAGGAGGCACTCATGATCGAACTGGACCAAGTCAAAGTAACGCCGCGCGACCAGCAGGTTTTGAATTTACTGCTGCCGGGATGCAGCAACAAAGAAATCGCAGGTCAGCTTCAGATCAGCCCGCGTACCGTAAAACAGCATCTACGCACGTTATTTCTGCGTGCCGGAATTCGCGAGGGCAGAAAACGGGTAAAGCTGGCAATCGCTCTGTTCAACAACCAGGAGGCGCAATCGTGACGCCTCGGGAATGCATGACGGCAAAGGAAATTCAGATTGCGATTCACGTCTGGGAAGGGCTGACCAACCGCGAGATCAGCCGGATTGCGGGCACTACCGAGCAGGTCATCAAGAACCACCTGCGAAGCATTTTCGACAAGCTGGGGGTCTGGAGCCGATTGGAGTTGGCCATGTATGTGGCCAGCCACGGAGGCAAGAACTGGCCGGAGAGCGAGGGGCTTGGGACCGACATCCATTCAGCCGATTGGGACAGATTGAGAAGCGTTGCAGGGTGATGGTTACCGCTGGCAGGGAAGCCGACTGAAGGCGGGCGGTTCCACTCTCTTCTGCAAAAACTTTCACGCGTTCTCCCGGCAGCATTGCCCCGGGGGCCGTAAGTTGCTCGCAAGTAAGTGCTTCGTGAAGTTGGGGTGCGGCCCCGCAATTGCAGAAATGTTGGCAGGCTCAGCAGACTCGAGCCAGCTTCGCATTCCCGGGCGAACCCCAGCACATGGCATACACCGAGATCTTCTGGATGGCTTGCGATTCCACGGAACAACTGCGGGCCGAGTACGGCCCATTTCACACCCGACCTGAGGCCGAGATTCAAGCCCGCAAGCTGGGATTTGGATACCTGTTGCGCTACGAGCATCTGCTTGGCGTGGATGAGGAAATCGAGGAAGTGCGGTGTATTTTCGTGGAATTGCCGGGTGCCCATCCCATCGGCACGGAAAACATCCCCGTCAATCTTCACACTCGCTGCGCGACCTGTGGGGCATCCTCGACGCACGAGAAGGCATGGCAGGCGGAGGTCTGGGCTGACATCCACGAGTTTGAGCACTCGCGGCACCGGGTACGGCTCTTCGAGCATGCACGTGGACGAGGATTAAAGGAAATCTGCGACTGGCGCGCCTGATCTGCCCCAGCTACGGATTCACCACAGGCGACACAGAGTAACCCTCCTTTATGTCGCCCGGGTGAAATTAGAGATGAGTTCTAGGGCTTACTGGACAGGGCGCTGGCTGCGGCGCGATCCAGAAACCAGATCAGCTTCCCATCCTTCGGTTGAACCAGCTTGGCAGGGTACTGCTCGCCCGCGACATTCTCTTCCAGCACGGATCGCAGAACCGTTGCCTTGTCCGTACCGCTGACCAGAAAGGCGACACAATAAGCGGCATTCAGAACTGGCAGCGTGAGCGTCAGCCGAGACGTCTGCATCTTCTCAACCCAGTTGGCGACTACGAGCCGTCGCCTTTCCTGAAGCGCAGTTGAACCAGGAAACAGAGAGGCTGTGTGCCCATCCGGGCCCAGGCCGAGAAGGATCAGATCGAAATGGGGAAGCGCATCCGGCCCCAGCTGAAAGAACTTCCGCAGAGTTTTTTCATAGGCATCCGCAACAGCCGTGGCATCGGGGTTCTCGGCGGCGAAGCGAAAAATGTTTGCGGCAGGAACAGGAACTTTCGAAAGCATGGCTTCGCTGGCCATGCGGTAGTTGCTGTCAGGATCCGTGGGCGCGACGTGGCGTTCATCTCCCCAGAAGAAAAACATTTTGTCCCAAGGCAGGATGGTGCGGGCATTGGTGGCCAGCAGATTAAAGAGGCTTTTGGGAGTCGATCCGCCGGACAGCGCAATGGTGAACCTTCCGCTTGTGCTGACGGCTTGATTGGCGAGGTGGACAATCTCCTCCGCCGCGGCGGCGAACAGTTCCTGGGGAGTAGTCGAGACCCGGATTTCGTCGGACTGAGTCACGCGGTTAACCCTTGCACCCGCGGACGGCGGCGCAGCGAGCAGCGCCCAGGAGGCCCGCCTTTTCGTTGGTCACCACGTGCACCGGCATGGATTCGACGAGGCCCCGCATGCGGCCCTTTTCGAGGAAGGCCTGCAGGAAGAGCGGTCCCTGGAGTTTGGGAAGAATTTTCGGAGAGATGCCGCCGGCGAGGAAAATTCCCCCTGTAGCCATCGTCTTCAAAGCCAGGTTCGCGGCTTCGGCGCCGTAAACGGTAATCCACAAATCGAGTGACTTCTCGGCGAGGGCATCCGTGCCGGCCAGCGCTGCCTGCGAGATTGCGGCCGCCGGATCGCCGGTGCGCATGGCCGAAGCCAACTCTTCGGACTCTTTGCCGCCCTCGGTTTCGCGCAGGAACTCGTACACGCTGACCAGGCCGGGACCGGAAAGTATGCGTTCATAGCTGACGTGCCCGAAGCGCAATCTCAGAAAACGCAGCAATTCGATCTGGAGGTCCCCTTGAGGGGCGAAGTCGGTGTGGCCGCCCTCGCAGGCGAAAACCAGATGGCGGCTTCCATCCCAAAACAATCCTGCTTCGCCGAGGCCGGTGCCGGGGGCGATCACCGCCTGATTGCCCGAAATCGTGCCGCCGCCCTGGTTCAGCATGACCAGATCGCCTTTCGAGAGCGCGCCGATGCCCCAGGCGCTGGCCTCGAGATCATTGATCAGCAGCGTGGAAGGAAGATGAATTTGCTGGGCAAGGCGTGATTGCTCGATGACCCAAGGCAGGTTCGATGTCTCAACCCGGCCATTGCGTACCGGACCCGCGATGCCAAAGCAGGCGGCTTGCGGACGAGTGACGGAATCGTCGAGGAACCGGCAGACGATTTCTCCCAATTCGCTGTGTTCCCGGCTGGGAAAAACGCGTTCGGAAACTAATTTGAAGTGCCCATTCTGGGGTTCAAAGTAAGCCAGTCTGGCATTGGTTCCACCAATATCGCCAGCCAGAATCATTTTTCGAAATTCCTCCAACGGCGGCCGTCGCGCTCCAGCAGTTCCTCGGCTTCCTTCGGCCCCCAGGTGCCCGACGCATAGTTAGGGAAATTGCGCGGGGGAAGCGCGTGCCAGAGATCGAGGACGGGATTTACCACGGACCATCCGGCCTCGACCATGTCGGCCCGCTGAAACAGGGTCTGGTCACCGATCATGCAATCATGCAGCAGGCGTTCGTATCCGGTGCTGGGCTGCTTGCCAAAATATTCCTGATACTCGAAGTTCATGTCTACCGTGCCCAGCCGCATCACCGGACCGGGAACTTTGGCCGCGAACTGCAGCGAGATGCCTTCCTCCGGTTGGATGTGCAAGACCAACTGATTCGGCATCAAGTGTTCGACCGGCGTATCGCGGAAGAGCACAAAAGGCGCACGTCGGAACTGTATCACGATATGAGTGTTGCGCACCGGCATGCGCTTGCCCGTACGCAGGAAGAAGGGAACATCGGCCCAGCGCCAGTTGTCGATGGAAAGCTTCATGGCGACGAAGGTTTCAGTGCGGGAGTCCGGGGGAACGTCGGGCTCAGAGCGGTATGCGGTCACGCGCTTGCCATCCTCAGTTCCATCGCCGTATTGCCCGCGCACGGTGCGGCTGAGCACCTCTTCGTCGGACATGGGCTGGATGGCGTGCAGAATCTTGGCCTGCTCGTCCCGCACCGCATTCGCGTCGAAGGAAATCGGCGGTTCCATCGCGGTCAGGCTGATGAGTTGCATGATGTGGTTGGGCACCATGTCGCGCAAAGTTCCAGCCTGATCAAAATAGCCGCCTCGGCCTTCCACGCCTACGGTTTCCGCCACGGAGATCTGCACGTGATCGATGTAACGGCGATTCCAGACCGGCTCGAAGATGCCGTTGGCAAAGCGAAAAGCCATGATGTTCTGTACGGTCTCTTTGCCCAGGTAGTGATCGATGCGGTAGATCTGCTTCTCATCGGCGAGCTTGAGCAGTTGCTGATTCAGGGCCTTGGCCGATTCCAGGTCGTGTCCGAAAGGCTTTTCGATGACCACGCGACGCCAATGTCCATCGTTCTGGTCCATCAGGCCATTCGCGGCGATTTGCTCTACGACTGGGCCGAAGTATTTGGGCGCGACCGCCATGTAATAGAAAAAATTCTGGTGCGTGGAATGTTCCTGATCGATCTTGCTGAGGGATTCCTTGAGTTTCGCATAGAGCCCTTTATCGTTGAAATCGCCGGGGAGGTAATAGAACCGACTGGCGAACCAGTCCCAGACATCGCTGTCGACGCACTCTCCGCAGTAAGTCTTGATATCCTCATAGACTCTCTTGCGGAATTCCTCATTGCTCAACTGGGCACGGGCGACTCCGAGAACTGCAAATTCTTTGGAGAGCAGCCCGGCTCGAGCGAGGTTATAAAGAGCGGGGATGAGCAGGCGTCCGGTGAGGTCGCCGGCTGCGCCGAAGATCACCATGATGCAGGGGTCTCCCTGCTTGCCGATCTTGGGCGGAGGCGCTGTCGCTTTGGGTTCTTCCGTTGTCTGAGCCATCCAAACTCCTGAGAAAGTTAGGCCGACTTCTTTTTCTGTGCCGGGTCGGCTTCGACGTGACCGCCAAATTTTTGCCGCATCGCCGAGAGCATTTTTTCCGCGAACGTGTGCTGCTGGCGCGAGCGGAAACGAACATACAGCGCAGCTGTCAGCACGTCCGCCGGAACCGCTTCCTCAAGGGCGGCCTGGATTGTCCAGCGGCCTTCGCCCGAATCCTGCACGAAGCCTTCGTATTCGGAGAGCGTGGGATTCTCCGCCAACGCCATTGCCGTCAGGTCGAGCAACCATGAACTGATCACGCTTCCGCGACGCCATACTTCCGCGATGTCAGGGAGATTGAGATCGTAGCGGATGCCTTCCGGAAGTTCCTTGCTCGTCGCGTTCTTGAAAATATCGAAGCCTTCCGCGTAAGCCTGCATGATGCCGTACTCGATGCCATTGTGCACCATTTTGACGAAGTGGCCTGCTCCCGAGGGTCCGCAGTGCATGTAGCCCTCTTCGGAGGTGCCGCCCAGCTTTTCGCGCCCGGGAGTGCGTGGGATGTCGCCTCTGCCCGGGGCTAACGTTTTAAAAATGGGATCGAGTCGCTGTACGGCTTCGTTCGGTCCACCGATCATCATGCAGTAGCCGCGTTCCAGGCCCCAGACGCCGCCGCTAGTCCCGACATCGATGTAGTGAATGCCCTTGACTTTCAATTCCGTGGCGCGACGAACGTCATCTTTGAAATACGAGTTGCCGCCATCGATAATGGCGTCGCCGGCTTGCAGATGCTGCGCCAGCTTCTGGACTGTGGCTTCGGTAGGCGCGCCGGCTGGAACCATGATCCAGACCGCGCGAGGAGGCGTCAGCTTTGCGACCAGATCTTCGAGCGACGATGATCCTGTCGCACCTTCGCTGCCCAGCTTTTTTACCGCGTCTGGACTGAGATCGGAGACTACCAGCGAATGCCCGTTCCGCATGAGCCGCCGCGTCATGTTTGCTCCCATGCGGCCCAGACCCACCATTCCTAATTGCATGCCTTGCTCCTTGCGACGCCAGAACTGGTTGTATTTCTCATGCTGATTATTGAATACAGCGTAAGCGGAACCCCCGCGTCTGCTTCGACGGTCCACCTGAAGGGATCTAAAGAGCTGCCTTCATCGCACTCTGCAGTTTTGTCAATCCAGCTTTGAGGTCGCCCGCGACATGCACGCGCAAAGCACGGCGCCCTCGCTCCGCCAGAACCTGGAAATCGCCGCGAGCCTGCGCTGCCTTCACGATTCCGAATGTGTACTTCTGGCCGGGGACCGGGAGTTGCACCGAATCGTCGCACGTGATTTGCAGGAAGACTCCAGTGTTGGGACCACCTTTATAAGCTTGGCCTGTCGAATGCAAGAAACGGGGGCCAAAACCGAGGCAGGTGGCAACGTGCTTGCCATCGCGCACGGCGTGGCGCATCCCCTGCAACGCTTGTTCGTGCTCAGCATTCATCTGAATGTAGGCGAGAACTGCGAAATAATCTCCGGCTTTGATTCGAGACAGGTGAGCTTTGAGATAGCCTGCAAGCGATTTGTCAGTCGCCAGCTTTGCCAATTCCGCTGCGTTTTTGTCATCACTGAATAGCTTAATTCCGGAGTCTTCGAAGAACGGCTTTTCTGAGGGAAGCGAGCCCGTCTTCTCGTATGCAGAGGTCAGGGAACGAGTCGCAAGCTTGCTGGCTTCCACATCCGGCTGGTTGAAGGCATTGATCCCGATGATCGCGCCCGCTACCGCCGTGGCGATCTCCCAGCGGAAAAACTCGGCGCCCAAGTCGTAGATATCCGGCATGGTGATCCGGACTACGGGTTGGCCCGCATTCTCCAAGACGTCCATTTTGGCGTCCTGATCGGTGTGCGCATCATTTTCCAGGCGGAGGTACACGAAGACACGATCGTTGCCGTAAACCTCAGGAGGGCCGAGTCGCTCGCGATCGACCGGAATTATGCCCTTGCCGATTTTGCCGGTGGATTCGGCGAGCAGTTGTTCCAACCACGCACCCAAGTCAGAGATTCCCGTTGACGTGATGATCGTGACCTTATCGCGGCCCGCATTCGCTGCTGCTCCGAGGATAATTCCCAGCGCGGCTCCTGGATTCTCTTGAACGGCGGCGCTCGGTCCGCAGGCGCGAACCATCTCAGCAGCGCGCGAGAGAAATTTTCTGGTATCCAGCCCAATCCCGGCAGCAGGAATCATCCCAAAGTTCGACAACGCGGAATAACGGCCGCCAATGGAAGGGCGTCCGAAGAACACGTGCAGAAACTTGTCACCTTCAGCGACCTGCTGCATTTTCGACCGGGGATCGGTGATCGCGATGAAGTGTCCGCCCGCTTCGTGTCCGCCCAGCGTTTGCTTTGTCCGTTCGAAGAAATATTGCTTGAAGATGTTTGGTTCGAGTGTGCTGCCGGACTTACTTGAGACGATGAAAAGCGTTTTCGAGATATCGATCTGGTGTTCGAACGCTTTGACCTGCGCCGGATCGGTGGAGTCGAGCACGTGCAGAACCGGGAAATGGGGGATGTGGCCGAAGGTCATCCGCAGAACTTCGGGACAGAGACTGGAGCCACCCATACCGAGCAGCAGGATGTGTTCGAAGCCGCGCGTCTGGACTTCTTTGGCGAACTTCTGCAACTGCTCCTGCTGTGCCGATTGTTCCTCTACGATATCGAGCCAACCCAGCCACTTGGATTCGTCAGTGCCTGTCCACAGGCTGGCATCGCGGTCCCACAGGCGCTTCATCTTGCCGCCCGATTGCCACTCGGCAATGGTGGATTTCACCGTTGCGGCGAGCGATTCGGGCAGGGAAGTCTTCAGTCGGCTCACAGATCGTTCCTCTTACGCTTAGGCTTTGGACTGCGTATTCTTTTCAACGGCCGCGAGCAACTTGTCGAATGCGTCCGCGAAGAGCTTTACGCCGTCCTCCGTGAGCTTGTCCGTGACTTCCCTGATGGAAATGCCCGCGCGCGCAAGATCGTCCATGACTTTCTGGGCGCCGGCAACGTCCTCGGTCAGGCTGTTGCGCGGCTGTCCGTGATCGCGGAATGCATCGATGGTCGCGAGAGGCATGGTGTTGACCGTATCGGGACCGATCAATTCCTCCACGTAGATGACGTCGCGGTATTTGGGATTCTTGGTGCTGGTGCTGGCCCAGAGTACGCGCTGAGTCTGCGCCCCTTTTGCCGCGAGCGCTTCCCAGCGAGGTCCACTGAAGATGCGCTGATAACGTTGATACGTGAGCTTGCCGTTTGCGATGGCGACCTTGCCGAGCAAACTGGAAAGCAATGCCTGCTGACTCGCATCCGTCGTCTTTTTCAGCCGATCGTTCAGCATGGAATCGATCAGCGTGTCGATGCGGCTGATGAAGAAACTGGCGACACTCGCCATTTTTTTGAGATTCCCGCCACGTTTTGCGAGGTCTTCGAGTCCCGCGACATAGGCTTCGGCAACCTTCTCGTAAACTTCCTGCGCGAACAGCAGCGTGATGTTGATGTTGATGCCTTCACTGATCAATTGCCGAATTGCTGGAAGACCTTCGGCAGTGCCGGGCACCTTAATCATGACGTTCTCGCGATTGGCTGCCTTCCACAGTCGTCGCGCTTCATCCATGGTGTCTTGCGTTTTGCGGGCAAGATAAGGTGAAACTTCGAGGCTGACGTAACCGTCGTGAAAGTTAGATTGCTCGTAGACAGGGCGGAGGACGTCCGCAGCATCCTGAATGTCCCGAATCGCGAGTTGCTCGAAACGCCCGGTGGCATCGAGATCCTTGCGGGAGGCGAGCGTCTTCAGCATGTCATCGTACAAAGAGCTGTCCGCAATGGCTTTCTCGAAGATCGAGGGATTCGAGGTCATACCCCGCAATCCGTCCTCGGCGATCATCTGCTTCAGCTTGCCGCTGGTAAACAGATCGCGACGGATGTAGTCGAGCCACATCGACTGACCGTAATCCAATAATTGCTGTAGCGGATTTTTCGTGGCTTTTGCTTTATCCAAAACCCCGGTGGGTTGCATAAGGCCTCCTTGCCTGTTGGATGATTCTCGTGGACGAAAGGGAGTAACTTATCTCCGCAGCACTGCGTGGGCCTCGGCGACTACGTGGTCCACGGTGAATCCGAAGTACTTGAGAAGATCTTTGATCGGGGCTGAAGCACCAAAGCGGTGCATTCCGATATTCCGTCCTTTGCTGCCCGTGTACCGCTCCCAACCGAACGTCGCTCCCATTTCGACTGAAACTCGTGCCGTCACACTGGGCGGGAGCACAGAATCTTTGTAGGTCGATTCCTGCTTGTCGAAGAGTTCCCAGGAAGGCATGCTGACCACGCGCGCTTGAATTCCTTCGGCTGCGAGTTTCTCGTACGCGCTTACACACAGCGACAGCTCACTCCCGGTGCCCATGAGGATCACCTCTGGTTTGCCGCCGGGGGCGTCAGCCAGAACATAGGCCCCTTTGGCGACTCCAGAGACGGGCGCGTACTTGGAGCGGTCGAGCGTGGGCATGGGCTGTCGCGACAACACCAGGGTGGCGGGTGACTCGTGCAACTGCAAGATTACTCTCCACGCTTCCACTACTTCGTTCGCATCGCCCGGACGCAGGACGATCATGTTCGGCATGGCGCGAAGTGATGCAAGTTGTTCGATCGGCTGATGAGTGGGGCCATCCTCTCCCAGGCCGATGGAATCGTGGGTGAACACGAAGATCGAGGGGATCTGCATTAACGCGGCCAGCCGCATGCTGGGGCGCATGTAATCGCTGAAATTGAAGAAGGTCGCTCCGTAGGCGCGGATGCTGGAGAGCGTCATGCCGTTCACGCTGGCACCCATCACGTGTTCGCGAACTCCGAAGTGGAGATTGCGTCCAGCATAATTGCCGGCCTGAAAGTCGCCCGCACCTTCGAATTTGAGCGTGGTTTTGTTCGAGGTGGCGAGGTCGGCCGATCCTCCGATGAGCCAAGGGATATTTTGTGCAAAGGCGTTCAGCACTTTTCCGGAACTCTCGCGGGTAGCCACGCCTTTCGCATCAGCAGAGAAGCTGGGGATGTTCTTATCCCATCCTGCCGGGAGCTCATGGTGCTGCATATGGCTCAAGCGCTCGGATAATTCGGGAAACTTCTTGGAGTAATTCGCGAAGGCCTCGGACCACTGCGCTCGCATTTCACGGCCGCGCCTGCCAACAGCGTCGCGGAAATGCTCGCGCACTCCGTCAGGAACCAGGAACTTGGCGTCTTCCGGCCAGCCGTAGAATTTCTTCACCAGCCTTACTTCTTCTTCTCCAAGTGGCTCGCCATGCGAAGAATTGGAATCTTGCTTGTGCGGAGATCCGTAACCGATGTGGCTGTCGAGAATGATGAGTGTAGGACGATCCGTCGTTTTCTGGAATGTTTCAAACGCCCGGGCGATCATCTCCAGATCATTGGCATCGCTTACGCGCGTCACATTCCATCCATAACCAACAAAACGTGTCGCGACATCTTCACTGAATGACCAATTGGCCGGCCCGTCAAGTGTGACGGAGTTGTGGTCGTAAATCCAGCAAAGATTCGAGAGTTTCAGGTGGCCCGCAAGGGATGCGGCCTCTCCGCCGATCCCTTCCATCAGGTCCCCGTCGGAGCACATGGTGTAAACGTTGAAATTGAAAATCTCGAAGCCGGGCTGGTTGAAGTTGGCTGCCTGCCACTTCCCGGCGATTGCCATACCAATGCTGTTCCCGACGCCTTGCCCCAGCGGCCCTGTTGTGACTTCCACGCCAGTGGTGATGTGCGATTCCGGGTGCCCGGGAGTGCGGCTGCCGAGCTGGCGGAAGTGCTTTATGTCATCAATGGAGACGGAGAGATCTTTTGTGAGCTTCCCGTTCTCATCTACTTGCCGAACTTCGGCGAGGTGCAGCATCGCGTACAGCAGCATCGAAGCGTGGCCATTGGAGAGAACAAAGCGATCTCGATTAAGCCAGGTGGGATCGGCAGGGTCATAGCGCAAGAACTGCTGCCACAAGCAATAGGTAGCCGGGGCCAGTCCCATTGGGGCGCCAGGATGTCCGGAGTTTGCCTGCTGCACGGCGTCGATCGCCAGAGTCCGGATGGTGTTGATGCAAAGCGTGTCGAGTTGCTTTCCTGTTACCAGAACCTGATCGCTGGCGACCATGCAACGCTGCTCCTTCGACCTGAGATTTCTGCCATATGGGATGGCCTACAGATGATTAGAGTTTGCGGTTATCGAAAGGGTGCAATACGCAGAAGTGTATCAAGTTCCGCGGTTGTCTGGATTGAGGAGATATGAAAAGGCTGGGAATCGGGAAAAGATGCTACTTCAGCATCTGGATGTAACTAGTTTCGCTCTTGGATGCGCGGGTGGCTTCCTGCACGAACTTGAGAAACTGCCGGAGATTTTCGCGCTCAGCGGGCGACATGCTGCCGAAGCGAACCCGGACGCCCGTCGCTGGACCGCTGCGGGTGACGATGCCATTTAGGGCGAAACCCTTCACCCAGATCTTGCCATTCGGGAGCCACAGGCCGATTTCGACCTCTGCCCCGGGTCTTACCCCGGTGGCCGCTTCCACAAGGCAGCCTCCGGCGCTGGTGTTGGAGAGATTCCCCCAGATTGGGGCGGAGGAATTATCCACTCGCAGTTCGACGGCTACAAAGCACTTGATTCGAGGATGGCGACGTCGATCGCTGCTCCAATTTGTGCTGAACAGGTCCGGTTCAAAGGGAGGGGTTGGCGAAACGGGCGCTGGGAGGGGCTGATCAATCTCTTGCACTCCGGCAACTGGGGCGGGCTGCGTAGACTTAATCTCGCGCATGGCAGCGACGAGGGCTTCTTCGCGCTTTTCAACCGGAGCTTCGCGATACGTCTGTAGCAGCTTGCCGACGTGCCTTACGAGATCCGGGTCAGCAAGTATTTTGGTCCAGTCAGTTCCGATCGCCGCGCTCATGCACCGTTCCTATCGGGATAATGGCTTTCTTAGCTTGAACTATGGGTTACCTGGCAGCAAGATGACCTAAGTCACCAGGAGGTGAGCGCTAGTGGGCTAGCTTCCAAGTTGTTGACAACTCTGCAGCGCGGTCGATCTGAGAAACCCGCAGGGCTACTCAGCATTGAATATGAGTTGGACGACTTCCGTGGTTTCGCCCTGGGAAGCTACGAATTTCCACTTTGCAACGGCATCGGCCGCGGCCTCGACCAGCACCGGATTCCCGCCCAGAACTCGCGTGCTCTTGACGCTGCCATTCGGTCGGACAATGGCTTCCACGCGAACGGCGCCGTGGATGTGCATCTTTTTCGCCAGTTCGGGGTACACCGGTGCGATCCGGTTTGCGACTTTACGATCTGAGGAAACAGAAGCAGAGTTATCCTGAGCGCCAGCAAGACTGGCCGTTAAGATCATTGCAAGGGTAAGAATAAATGCGACACTCCTGCCCATCTCGTTCTCTCCATGACTCTGGCACCAGATTAGCCAGCCCTCAGCGACGAGGCAACGCACTGAAGGCATTGAACCTCGGGTAGTTAGGCCACGGATTTCGGACGAAACGCTGAATTGTATCGGAAGAAAACTTAGCGGGGCATTTACATATGGGGCTGAGAGAATCGTTTGCATCGTAAACTGTAGAAAATGAATCGAATCTGTCGAGTTATGCTATAGGACGGAAAGAAGGGTTCGCCGCCGCCTGCCGTTTGCTGCCGAACTCCCCCAAGAAAAAGCATGCAAGGTTCATTGAAAGTCCTTCCGACTGCCATTTGCTGTCTTTTTTTGTATTGGTCGATTCCGCAGTTGTCCGGCCAATCGGCTGGTGGCACCACCCCGAGCATCACACTCCCCGGCTCACAAAGCCCGTTTCAGGGGAGCGCGCCGGAAGGAAATGCGACTTCAGAGATTCTCCAGATTGATTTCAAGGATGCCATCGACCGCGGGCTGAGAAACAACTTAGGACTGCTGCTCGCGGGAGATCAGCAGGAGGCAGCGCGCGGCGAACGATGGAAGCAGCTGGCCGAACTGCTACCGAATATCGGCGCGCGGGCTCAAGAAGCCGTTCAAACGGAGAGTCTTGCTGCACTCGGATTGAAGCCCAGTGTTTTCCACGCGCCGCTTCCGCGGGTCCTGGGACCTTTCAACTACTTCGATCTGCGGGCGAGCCTGTCGCAGTCTCTGTTCAGCATGAGGTCTTGGGACAATATGCGCGCAGCATCGGAGCGCTTGAAAGTCGCGCAGTTCAACCTGAAAGACGCTCGCGAACTGGTCGTGCTGGCCGTAGGCAATGCGTACCTGCAATCGATTGCCGCTGCGGCCAGGGTCGAAGCGGTGCAGGCGCAGGTTACGAGTGCTCAGGCGCTCTCTAACAAGGCTTCCGATCAGCAAAAGGCAGGACTCACGCCTGCGATCGATGCCTTGCGCGCACAAGTGGAGCTGCAAACTCGCCAGCAGCAACTCATCCAGGCGCGCAATGAGTCGGCTAAATCGAATTTGAGCGTGGCGCGTGTGATCGGACTTCCACCCGGCCAGCAGTTCGTTCTTACGGAAAAGGCACCGTATGAGGCACTGACTCCGCTAGCTTTGGAAGCTTATCTTCAGCACGCTTACCAGGAACGGGCGGATTATCAGGGAGCTTTGGCGCAGGTCCGTGCCGCCGAGTTGGCCCGGAAGGGGGCGCAGGCTGGCCATTATCCTACCGTCGATCTGAATGCTAATTATGGCGACATCGGAGTGACTCCCGCACATTCGAATGGGACCTGGCAGGTCATTGGCGGAGTGAATATTCCTATCTTCGCGGGCAACCGGGTTCACGCCGACCTTCTCGAAGCGGATGCACAACTCAAGCAAGCTCGTTCACAACTGGGAGACCTCCGTGGCCGCATCGACTACGAGGTGAGGGCTGCGCTTCTCGATCTGAATGCAGCTGCGGAGCAGGTGGAAGTGGCGCGGAGTTCGGTCGATCTGGCGGAGCAAACGTTGGCGCAGTCGCAGGATCGATTTTCCGCCGGCGTTGCAGACAACCTGGAAGTTGTGCAGGCGCAGGAAGCGGTTGCCGCTGCCCACGATTCCTACATTCAAAGTCTGTATGCTCATAATCTCGCAAAAGTCGAACTTGCTTACTCGATCGGCGACGCCGAGCAGGGTGTCAAACGTTATCTGAAAGGCAATCGATAATTATGGAGCCGACAACGCAGAGTCCTCCCGGGCAAGGCGCAGCCAACGACACCACGATTGAGAGCCAGGAGCACAGTAATAAGCCGTTGCCCGCAACCGAGAGGGATTACCATACCCGGCCTTCACGTGCCAAAAGCTCCGGCTTCCGGATTGCCATCGTAATTGCCATCATCGTGCTGCTGGTGATTGGCTTCTTCGCGTACCGCTACTTCACAAGCTACGAATCGACAGACGACGCCCAGATTGACGGCCACATCAACTCCGTTAGTGCGCGCGTCTCCGGCCATGTGATCAAGCTCAACGTGCAAGATAACCAGTATGTTGCGGCGGGAACGGTGCTGGTCGAGATCGACCCCGCGGACTACCAACTCGCTTACGACAAAGCCAAGGCTGACTACGCCGACGCGCGAGCGGCCGCACTCGCCGCGGGCGTAAATGTTCCTATCACCTCGATCAGCACCAGCGGTCAGGTGTCCGCGACGGAGGCCGATGTGAACAGCGCCCGCGCGGGGATCGAAGTTGCGCTTCATCAGTACCAGGCTGCCAAGGCACAGTTGCAGCAGGCCGAGGCCAATGACGTCAAGGCGCAGAACGATCTGGGACGTTACAAACAACTCATCTCCAAGCAGGAGATCTCACAACAGCAATTCGATCAGGCCGTAGCGGCTGCCCAAGCCAGCTCCGCTGGCGTAGAAGCAGCCAGGGCGACGGTGGATGCTGCCCAACAGCAGGTGACGCAAGCGCAAGGCAAACTGGTGCAGGCGCAATCAAATTGGGCTACTGCGCGCACTGCGCCGAGGCAGATGCAGGTCACGCGAGCCCGGGCGGCCTCCGCTGAAGCAGAAGTGCAGCGAATGAAAGCCAACCTCGACCAGGCGCAACTCAACTTGCAGTACACGAAGGTAGTTGCTCCGGTGAATGGAATCGTGAGTGACAGGACGGTGGAAGTCGGGCAGAACGTTGCTCCCGGTCAGGAACTCATGAAAGTCATCAATCTGGATGACATCTGGGCGACGGCGAATTTCAAAGAAACGCAGCTCCGCGAGATGAAGGCCGGCCAGCGCGTCGTTATCGATGTCGATGCGAACGGCCGCAAATACTACGGCAGAGTGGATAGCATCGCCGGCGCCAGCGGGGCGCGCTTCAGCTTGCTGCCGCCAGAGAACGCTACTGGGAATTACGTGAAGGTGGTGCAGCGCATTCCGGTAAAAATCGATTTGGATCCGGGCTCCAACAAAGATCATCAGCTGCGTCCCGGCATGTCGGTGACTCCGAAGGTTCAAATCCGCTGATGAGCGCTGGGAGCACCACGTTCGACCAGGCGGATGCCTGGCGACCGGCAGTCAATCCCTGGGTAATCGCCCTGGCCGTGACACTGGCCACGTTCATGGAGGTGCTGGACACTTCCATCGCCAACGTGGCCTTGCCACACATAGCCGGCAGCCTGTCGGCGGGACAAGATGAAAGCACGTGGGTGCTTACCTCTTACCTGGTTTCCAACGCTATTGTGCTTCCTCTGAGCGGCTGGTTGTCGTCCATCGTTGGCCGCAAGAACTTCTACATGGGCTGTGTGGCTTTGTTCACCATCAGCTCATTTCTTTGCGGTCTGGCGCCGAATCTCGCTGTTCTGATCGTCTGCCGCGTTCTGCAAGGAGTAGGTGGAGGCGGCCTGCAACCCAGCGAGCAGGCTATTCTAGCGGACACTTTCCCGCCCGCCAAAAGAGGGATGGCATTCGCCGTCTACGGCGTGGCAGTGGTTACCGCTCCGGCGATCGGCCCCACACTGGGCGGCTGGATCACGGACAATTTCAGCTGGCGCTGGATTTTCTTCATCAACATTCCGGTTGGCATCCTCTCGATCCTGCTTACTTCGAGGCTGATTCAGGATCCCCCGTACTTCCGCCGGCGGAAAATTCGTGAAACGCATATTGATTATGTCGGCTTGGGCTTCGTCGCTCTCGGACTGGGCACGCTGCAGGTTGTGTTGGATAAAGGCCAGCGCGAGGACTGGTTTGAATCTCACATGATTGTGATCCTGGCGGCGATCGCCGCGGCCTCACTCATCTTCGTCATCTTTTGGGAATGGAAGCAGAAGGACCCCATTGTCGACCTGCATCTGTTCCGCGATCGCACCTTTGGCGTCTCGAATCTGCTGATGTTCATGCTGGGATTCGCCTTGCTCGGCAGCACGTTGCTGCTGCCGTTATTCATGCAGACGATGCTCGGATATACAGCACAGCAATCAGGGTTTGCCCTCATGCCGGGCGGATTCATGATCATGCTGCTGCTCCCCCTGGTGGGGTTCTTACTGTCCCGCTATCCGCCGCGATGGCTATTGGTGTTTGGTCTGGTGGTGCTATCTGCCTCGCTGTTTTACATGACGGGCTTCGACCTTCAGATGGACTTCAGGACGCTTGCCATAGCACGCCTTTTCCAGGCGGTCGGAATGGCTTTTCTGTTCGTGCCCATCAACACGGCTGCTTACGCTTTCCTTCCTCGGGACAAGAACAATGCCGCTTCCGGCTTGATGAATCTAGCTCGCAACATTGGCGGCAGCGTGGGAATCTCGGTGGTGACGACCATGCTCGACCGGCGTGCCCAAGTGCACCTTACGGATCTGGCGAGCAACCTCAGCCAGGGCAATCCGGCCCTGTCGCGGATGATCAATGGAGCCTCGCAGGCGATGAGGGCCCATGGCAACAGCGCGGCGGGAGCAACCCAACAGGCCTATGCCTTACTCCAAAGTACAGTACAGCGCCAGGCCACGATGCTGTCGTACATCGACTGCTTCTGGTTTTTGGGCGTTGCCATTATGCTGATGATCCCTGCCGTGTTCCTGATAAAAAAGACGAAGGGTGGCGGCGGAATGGCAGTACACTAACCAACCATGTTTCGCCTCATTACGATCGAGCGCGAGTATGGCTCCGGCGCAGCGGCAATTGCCGCTTCCTTAGCCGAACAACTCGGGTGGAAGCTCTGGGACCACCTGCTCACCGAAGAAATTGCCCGCATCGCTAAAGTAGATCCTTCCGCTGTTCTTCGTTGCGACGAGCGTATGGACAGCCGCGTGCATCGGCTCGCTAAAGTGTTCTGGCGCGGAAGCTACGAGCGCAGCACTCCCCTGGGCAGTCAGATTTTCGACACTGACCGCATGGTTGCCATGATGCAGGACATCATGAATCGCATCGCACAGGAAGGGAATGCCGTCGTCGTGGGCCGCGGTGCGCCCTACTTCCTGCGAGACAATCCAGATGCGTTCCACATCTTTCTCTATGCACCGAGGGCGGAGAAAATTCGGCGCACGATTGCGGACGGGCACTCACAAGAGGAAGCCGAAGAAATGGTGGACTCCGTCGATCGCGAACGGATCGCGTACGTGAAGCACTATTTCAATGCCGACTGGCCCACGCGTTCGCTGTACCACATGATGCTGAACACAGCCGTGGGCAATGAGCCGGTAGTCAAAACGATTTTGGAAACGATGCACCGGGTGGCGGGACGGCCGAAAGCAACCGAGTTCGAGAAATCCAAGCCGCATACCGTCCCGCACTAGCTCTCGATCGTCTTGCTTCTGGATGTCAACGTGGCATTTGTGGTCGGATCGGCCGCATGGGCGCGGGGCAACAATCTTCAGCACAAGTGTCCTGGCGGGGTCCAAGCGAACCCAAGGCCCGGCGTTCCGCAGCGGCGGTACGCTCCAGGATTAGTTCACGAATCATGGCGATGAACTTGAAATGTACGCCCACCGTTTTCGCCCTTGCCATGGGCAGAGACAACGAAGCACACAGCTGCCGCGCCGCGATATCGAGATCGTACAAAACTTCCATGTGGTCGGAGATGAAGCTGATGGGCGCCACGACGATTGCGGTGGCGAGATTTTTCTGCTTAACCTCGCGAATGTAATCCAGGATATCCGGCTCTAACCAGGGCTGGCCGGGAGCTCCGCTACGGCTCTGATATACGAGAGCATCATTGGACGTTCCTAAACGACCCGAAACCAACCTCCGCACTTCCTGCAGTTGCGGAACGTAATCCGAAGTGGTGGCCATGGAGAGAGGAACGCTGTGCGCGACGTAAACCACCTGCACGTTCTGCTTAGCGTTTGCCGGAAGTTCGCTCAGGGCATCGCGGAGCCTGTCTTGCGTGGCGTCGATAAAACCAGGATGATTAAAGAAGGCTCTGATCTTGTCGATTTGAGGAGCACCGTCTCCGATCTCCGACTGGGCTCGCATGATGTCTTCGCGATATTGGCGGCATCCGGAATAGGAGCTGTATGCCGAGGTGACAAAAGCGAGCGCTCGACGGATGCCGTCCTGTTTCATTTGTCCTAGAGTATCGGCCAGCATGGGATGCCAGTTCCGGTTGCCCCAGTAGACCGGCAGATTCGGGCCGTGCTGTTCGAGTTCGCTCTTGAGAGCGGCAATTAATTCGCGGGTCTGCTGGTTGATGGGGCTCTTGCCGCCAAAATGGTAGTAGTGTTCGGCGACGGCGAGCATGCGCTCCCGGGGAACGTTTCGTCCGCGCAAAACGTTTTCCAGGAAGGGAATCACGTCCTCGCGAGATTCCGGGCCACCGAAGGAAACAATCAGGATGGCGTCATAATCTTGTGGTTCAGGGGGCACAGTTCTCCGGTTTTGCCTTAGCTGTTATTCGGGCCCTCACCACAGGGTACACGGAGGTCCACAGCCGAAACGCTCTGAGACTCTGTGCTGCCGTACGGATACTGGCCACATCGGAGGGATTCTGGTGCGCCCGGAGAGATTCGAACTCCCGACCTGTTGCTCCGGAGGCAACCGCTCTATCCAGCTGAGCTACGGGCGCAGACTTTGTTTACTGAATGATACGCGACTTTCTTCGCCTTGGAAATCAACGGCGGAAGGATTTTCCGCTTCGCAATCAATGCAGCGCAACTGTGCAACTATATCAGAGAGGGGGAGCTTGCGATCACTCGCCCCTAGCGCCAGGAACATAACACGATCCTGATTCTGAGGACCGAGCGGCAAGTTCATTCCATCTGCATCAACGCTGCCATCGTTTCGATTCCATCCCAGAGGTTCTGTGTTCGGATATTCTCATTCGACGAGTGCTGGTTGTTGTCGTGGTTTGCAATCGGAACTGTGATCGTATGCGTATTCGCGGCCCGCTCCATTGCCCCGAGTGGAACGCTACCACCCATTGTAGGCCACTTCACAACCGGCCCTCGCGCACTCTCGACAGCGGCAATGACCTCTCCTGCGATGGGAAGATCCATGGACGTGCGAACAGCGTCGTAGCTGAAATCGTCGCCTTTGACCATTGCGACCCGCGGATGGGCGAGCAGAAGATCGCGTCCGGGTTCGGAATCGATGACGAAGTAACCTTGTGATCGGACGTAGTCGATTATCCGTTCTTTCTGCTGTTGCCAATGCTCTCCCACTACGAGTCGAAGATCAAGATCGGCAACGGCACGGGAAGGAATCACGTTGTTGGCGCGAGCACCAACGTTGGCGGCAGCCATCCCATTGATATTCAACGTAGGAAGGTTTAGCAATTCGAGGAGCTTCTTGCCGCCACCCTCGACGTGACCCAAACCGAGCTCCTGACGTAACGCATCGTCGTTCACTGGCGCTTCGGCAATCGCTTGTTTCTCCGCAGGACCGAGCGGCGCGATGCCCTCGTAGAAATGGGGAATCAGCACGTTACCAGCGGGGTCCTTCATACCAGCAAGTAGCTGAGCCAGCATCATTGCTGGATTGGGTGCCCAGTTGCCGTAATGCCCGCTATGTAATCCGCGGATAGGCCCGAAGACCGTGATCTCAAGATGCGTATCGCCCCGTGCCCCGAAAACAACGGTCTGCTTGCCGCTTTGGTCAACGGGTCCGTCGCAAACCAGCCAGAGGTCACCGTGCACAAGGTCACGATTGGCGTTCAGAATCGCTTCGAGATGCGGCGATCCTGCCTCCTCCTCCCCTTCCCAGATGAACCGAATGTTAGATCGAAATGGGATGTTAGCAGCACGCAAGGCATCCAGCGCCGCGAGTTGTGCCATGATCGCACCCTTATCGTCCGATGCCGAGCGCGCGAAGATCCGATCCTCCCCATTCACTTTGCGAGTGATTGGGGTGAATGGTGCATTACCATCCCATTCTGATGGCGTAACTGGCTGCCCATCGTAGTGCGCGTAGAAGACGATTGTGTGGTTTGCATTGGGAGTCTTGATCTCACCAAACACGATCGGGTTAGCGCTCTGGAGGGTCAGAAGACGAGACTCAACACCGCGCCTCTGCAACATCGAAACCAAGAGTTCGGCATTGCGCTGGATGTTATCCCGATCGCTGGCGACATTGGGAATTGAGAGCAGCTTTGTGAACTGGTGGATAACATCAGCTTCGTTTGCCTTCCGCCATTCACGAGCGACCAATGCTGCCCGTTGTGACTGGACCTGAGCGGGGACACAGCACGTTGCCGCAACAGCAAAGACTATAACTGCCGCAATCTTCATGGCGGCAGTCTAAAGACGGCGGGAGGGTGCGTCAAACGGCCAGACTTCTGTTCTTCTGTGATGGTTCTCACTACAGTCAATAACATGTACAGCCGTCAAGGACCAGAGATGCTGTAGACGGCGGTAGCCACACCGCTCGTACGTACCCGGTCGCAACCGCGATCGCTTGAAGCGGTTGACTCGAAGAGACCCTAAAGCCCTGCTGTACAATCCTCCCTGCGTCTTTATGAGCCTCACATCTTACCGCCGTGAAACAGCAGCGAACTCAACAGAAACAGTTCTCACAGGCTTCTGCGTCGTCCTTTTCTGTTTCTTATTCGTCCTACCCTGGTGGAATAGGTATCTCGGTATCACCAACGAAGGTTGGTATCAGTTTTGTGGAGTGCAGATTCTTGCAGGGCACATTCCATACCGCGATTTCCACCTCTTCGTACCTCCCGGGCAGGCACTGACGATGGCAGCCCTGACGAAAGCCTTCGGGGTTAAACTCATCGTTCCTGAGTTGTTTGGATTCCTCGCGGTGCTGGTCATCTCAGCGGCACTCTACCTGTGGCTGGTTCGTTTATTCCCTATCTTTTGGGTGACTGTCGCAATAATTGCCAGCTCGGCCATTTCTCTTCGTTACTCGACGGAATCACTCAGCGGGTTACATCTCGCCGTTTTCTTGTACTCAGTACTGGCGGTCTCGAGTGCGAGCTTTGCGCTTTCAGGGAGTCTCACCGCAATCGTGCTGACGGGTTTCATAGCGGGTTTGTCATTGGTAACGAAACAAACCTCCGGCATTGCAGCGACCGTATCCCTGGGCCTTACATTGCCTGTGTTGATTTGGAGGCGGTCCGGTGTACGCGCAGGGCTGAGGACGGCCGCGGCATTTACTTTCGGGTGGCTCGTTCCTCTGGTATCTGTGGCCAGCTGGCTGGCTGCTCACCACGCTCTTCGGGCATTCGTGGATGCGGTTATTCTGCAGGGGCCGTCCAGCAAGGGGAGCGCCAGATCACTATTAACTCGCCAGATCAGTGGGACGTATAGCGATCACCCTCATATGGCGGCTGCTGCTCTCGCCATCACAGTCGTCGCATTTTTTGGAATCTATTCGCTTATACGCAGAAAACCCGAGAGCACCTCCAGCGATGTCAGGAGCTGGTCTGCCGTTGCATTTGCCGTTGTCGCATCGGCTGTACTGCTGTGGGCGCAACATGCTCAGGATTTCGCTGAGCCTAAGTCGCGATTGGATTTCGCGTTTCAGATAGCCCCTCTTTATATGGGCCAAATCGGCTCGTTAGTGATCCTCGTCGTGTACGGCCGACGGTTTCTTCGTGAGCCCTTGAGCTGGTGGCAGGAACAGATATTGCTTGGAGCACTTACCTGTTCCTTGCATGCTTACATAGCATCGTTCTCGCTAGCAGATTCCCGGATGATGCTGCTGCCGGCATTTCCTTTCGTAATGGCGTTCGGGCTCTCTATTCTGCCGTCGGGCAAGATGCCCAAACTCTTGAAATCGTGTACCGTCGTGCTCGTGCTCGCCTGTGTGGGCGCCATGGCGAGTGTGAAGATGCATCGGCCTTATCGTTGGGATGACTGGCAGGAGGGTGATGCATCGGAAGCAAACGTCGCTTTGAAGTTCCCGGAGCTAAAGGGAATTCGAGTCACACCCCAAACTGCCGCTATAGTTGAGCGGCTCGTCGATGATATTCAGGCACATTCAACATCATCGGAGAAGATTGCAGAATTTCCGAGCATGCCGGTTCTGTATCTACTATCCCACCGGCAGCCATCAACTTTTGCTTTTGTGCACTTCGTCGATGTCACGTCAGACAATATATACGCACGAGACGCCGAGAACCTTCGGCGAGATCCCCCAGTCGTTATCGTTTTCATGTCTTACAGCGAGGCGCAATTGCGTGAGGGTGAAATAAATTGGCGCAATGGTCGCCGCAGCGGGGAACGTCTATTAGCATCCGCATTGGAGGCGCTTAGAAGTCAGTATGGAGTTGTCGACATTCTGCAAGCACCTTATACAGGCCGCCCGATCGAGGTGTGGGTAAGAAAATGACTTTAACCGCCGAATTCCAGGTCTAGAGCATTTCCGACCGCGTTCCCGCTTATGTTGTTTTGACTCTCGGGCAAAACTGAGCCTTCACACCAAAGTCACTTGGCTCTGACTGCGTCCAAGCCCCACCGGAACTTCGAGCAACTTGCCTGTGGTGCGCACGCATCGCTTTCCTGAAGTCTTGTGTAGTCTCCCAAAGCCAATGCGCCACTCTGGTATCGTCGAGATCTCAGGCCAGACCAGTGATGACGCAATCACTTTGGGATCGCGAGCGGCCTTCTTTGCCGCGACTGAGGGTGAGCGCCAGATAAGCAAGTCTCATGATCCGGAATGAGGCAGCAGTGTTGCGCTAATTGCGGCCTGGACCACTTGGCGGCATACCTCGAATCTACTGATAAGGGAATCGTGAATTGCACCGCGCCCGTTGCTGAATGAGGTCCGGAGGCAACCACTCTATCCAACTGAGCTACGGAAGTGTGGTGAATACCGTCTAAATGGGCGAGCAAAGGAATAGCAACGCAGAAGGGAGCACATGCGGTCAGGAGCAGAGTTGGTTCGGCTTACCAGCGGTCGCGTCGACCGCCGCCTCTATCGCCGCCTTTGCCGCCCCGGTCGCGGCCGAAACCACCGCCGCCACTACCGCCTCGCTCCGTTTTCGGACGAGCTTCATTCACATTGATGGTGCGGCCGCCCACCTGGCTGCCGTTGAGCGCGGCGATTGCTTTCTCGCCGTCTTCGTTGTTGGTCATTTCAACGAACCCGAAGCCCCGCGACCGCCCCGTATCGCGGTCCATCATGATGCTGACGCGATCCACTGGCCCGTAGGCCTCGAAGGCCTGCCGGAGTTCGTCCTCATTTGTGTTGAAACTGAGATTGCCGACAAAGATGTTTTTCACGGGTCTGCCCCTGCATTGAGCTGTCGGAATGCAAGCTCGTTTCGGCGGACTGGCAGGTCGGAACGGCGTGCCTGAAATCGAGGCCGGGAGCTGGCAACAGTCAAATGCGGGCGGAAGTATAGCAGGTTTCTTGAAGGCGGCTGTCAAGATGAACGGGAATGGCTAGCACTCATCCACTGACCAATAACCTTCCGTATGGAAGCCCATTTGCAGCAACCGATTCTTGGGATCGTGGCGCTTGCCGCATCCTGGGCAGACCATGTAACGACTCCATGCCGTCCCTTGGCGATCATAGTTTTCTGCGACGGCAAAGGTCATCCCACAGCTGCAGGGGACAAGATACATTCGCAGGCGAGCGTTCTTAACGGGCTTCTTCTTGTTCCTGGATGCGGTGGACGGTTTCACTCTTCGACAGCCGCGTAGGAGTTCCTTTTTCGCTTGTTCGCCTGCAAGACCTTTTTTCGCAGGCGCAGGAATTTGGGCGTGATTTCAACGAACTCATCGTCGGCGATGAACTCGATAGCCTGCTCCAAATTTAGTGGTCTGAAGGGGACCAGGCGGATGGCTTCGTCTGCGGTCGAGGCGCGCATGTTCGTCAGCTTCTTCTCGCGAACGGCATTCACGTCAAGGTCGGTGTCTTTTGCGTTCTCCCCGATGATCATGCCTTCGTAGAGTTCGACTCCCGGACCGACGAAGAGTTCACCGCGTTCCTGTAATCCCCAGAGAGCGTAAGCGGTGGAGACTCCTGCGCGGTCCGCGATCAGTGCCCCGGTCAGCCGGTGGGGAATCTCGCCTTGCCATTCGGTGTAGCCGTCGAAAAGCGAGTTCATCACGATGGTGCCGCGCGTATCGGTTAGCAACTGGCTGCGCAAGCCGATGAGGCCGCGGCTGGGCACGCGAAACTCAATGCGCACGCGCCCGTAGCCGTGATTGTGCATGTTTGTCACTTCACCTTTACGCGAGCCGAGTTGCTCCATCACGACTCCGACGAATTCTTCGGGAACGTCGACAGTGAGATGCTCCACCGGTTCCATCAGCTTGCCGTCGATGCGCTTGGTGACGATCTCAGGCTTGCCGACCATCAATTCGTAGCCTTCGCGACGCATCATCTCGATGAGAATGGAAAGCTGCAACTCTCCCCGGCCCAGCACTTTGAACGAATCCGTCGTCCCGGTGTCTTCCACTCGCAGGGAGACGTTTGTCAGTAATTCTTTTTCCAGCCGCTCGCGAAGGTTGCGGGAAGTTACATACGTGCCATCTTTTCCCGCGAACGGGGAGGTGTTGACCGTGAACAGCATGGCAATCGTGGGTTCGTCGATCGCGATATGCGGCAGAGGAGCGGGATTGGCGACATCCGTGATTGTTTCACCAATAGTGATGCCCTCGACCCCAGCAACGGCAACGATGTCGCCCAGTTCGGTTTCAGTAATGTCGGTGCGCTTCAGTCCGGAGAAGGAGAAGAGCTTGGTGATCTTGGTCTTCTGAAATGAACCGTCAAGCTTCGCGATGGCGACTTCCTCGCCCGTAAACATCTTTCCATTGAACACACGCGCGATGGCCAGGCGTCCTAAATAGTCGCTGTAGTCGAGGTTCGCGACCAGAATCTGCAAAGGCCCGGTGAGATCGCCTTTGGGAGGCGGAATGGTATTCAGGATGGCATCGAACAGCGGACGAAGGTCTTCGCCGCCGCCCCGAATATCGGTGCTCGCGGTGCCCGTCTTCGCATTGGTGTAAAGCACTGGAAAATCGATCTGGTCTTCTTTTGCGTCCAGATCGATGAAGAGATCATAGATTTCATTCAGTACTTCTTGCGGACGCGCGTCGGAACGATCGATCTTATTAATGACGACAATGGGAGGTAATTTGGCTTCCAACGCCTTGCTCAAGACGTACCGCGTCTGCGGCAGCGGGCCTTCGCTGGCGTCCACCAGGAGCATGACGCCGTCCACCATCTTTAATGCGCGCTCGACCTCACCGCCGAAGTCACTATGGCCGGGAGTATCGACGATGTTGATCTTCACATCGTGGTAGAAGATGGCCGTGTTCTTGGCCAAAATCGTGATGCCGCGCTCGCGCTCCAGTTCGTTGGAGTCCATCACCCGTTCGACATGGTGTTCGTTGGAGCGAAAAGTGCCGCTCTGCTGCAGCATGGCATCGACCAGAGTAGTTTTGCCATGGTCGACGTGCGCAATAATGGCAATGTTGCGAATCCCTGAACTCAATCGCAATCCTTTCTAATTTCCTCTCACTACCACTTTACTATGCCGTGCGCGATTGCTGGGGATTCTCAGTGGGAAAGCGAGGCCGCTGCAGACTGAGCGGGAGCACGAATGCGGTACAAGCTGAAGTGTGGATTTTCGTAAGCGAGATCGAGGTTGTCAGGATGTGCCTCCACATATTGGACCAAAAACTGACCATCCTCGTTGAAGGCGTTTGTCGTGATCAGATATTTGGCGTGTATGGATCGTGCGTACTCCCAAAACTCTGCTTGCGTGCCGTGCTGGTTATAGCTGGACGCAGGTCGCCGCGCATATAGAGAAAGGGCCCGTGCGCGGTAGTAAATGAAGATGTCGTCGGGCTTCGTTGTTCTTCGGACGTCGTCGCAAAGTGCATTGAATTCGGGAAGACCCGTGCTCTGGCGAATGGGGCCGAAGTCGGTCGCGCCATAGGCTTGAATCATGGGAATGCCGAGCAGCAGCAAGCATGCCCAGGCCGCAGCTGCAGGGTAGCGTGGGCAAAAACGGGCAGTGAGTTGGCGTAGGCCGCTCAACGCCAGAAAAGCCATCCAGGGGATGACGGGAAGCGCATACCGAATTCCTGCGCCAAAAGGCCATAGGATCATCAACAACATGTAAGGAGCGAGCAAGCAATGGACGGCTGCCACTCCGCCGCGGTGCTCGGAAAGCAAGCCCACGGATATCAGCCCCACGACCGCCCCGATCACGAAAAAAGAAAGCGTACCGGAAATCCCTCCAACCCAAAATCCAGCTAGAGTCCGCGTGTACCGAATGGCATTCAGCAAAATGCTTTTCGCCGTCACCGAATGAAGTTGCTCCATGTAACCGCCCGGCACTGCTCCCACAAACCAGTTTTGTGCGATGAGAGCCATGGCACAGACAACAAGGGCGACACCTGTATGCCGACTGATTCGTTTCTGCCGTAACCATTCATAGAGGAGAAGTCCAGGAAGTAAGGTGATACCAACCGTTCGCGTTCCGATGACAAGGTAAAGCGTGACGCCCAGGGCCAAGCTCCGGGTCCAGCATTGTTTCTCGACTGTGGGATTCCATTGCAGTAAACAGACGGCGGCATAGAAAAAAAGGAGGAATGGCAAGTCAGAAAGAATGTTCTCCTTTGCCCACCAGAACGCGGGATTGAATCCGAGAATCCCTACAAGCGCCAGACAATATCCGGTGCCCAACTCGCGATGCCACAGCATAAAGATCAGCGCTAAGGTCGAGATGATGAAAAATACCTGCTCCAATTTCATTGGCAGCAGGCTCAGGCCGAATACCTTGTACAAAGGTGCGAGGAGCAGCGGGAAAACGGGCGGGTACATTCTCGGGCCATACACCGGAATGGCGGGATTGTAGATGTAGCCGGCATCGGCGTATGGGCGGCTTTCGGCGATGTTCTGCGCATGATGAATGTACATGGCGAAGTCGTCGCCCCAGAGATGGCCCTCCCGCACGGTAGCCACATGAAAGGCTGTGATGATGGCAAGAAGAAAACCCAGATACAGATAGCTGCGCGAACGAAAGGAATTAGAGGATTGCTCGACGCGAACGGGGATACCGTAGTTGTGCACAAGAAATGCTACAGAACAGAGCGCGCTTGTTGATCATTGCGGTTCTTATTTTTCTCCATGACGTTCCATTCTGGGCTTACGGGAAGCCTGCAAGATTTGGGGGCTTGTTACGGGTGCGGTTCCGCGGTTTCCAGCAATTCCGCCCCGATTTCCGCGCTGCCTTGCGCCGGCGCACGCAGACGATACCAGAGGACGATCGCGATCAGAGAAAAGGCGAAGATTATCGTCGAGATGGCGTTGATCTCAGGGGTAATCCCGCGGCGAAGTCTCGCCCAGATTTCCAGCGGGAGCGTATTCTCACGTCCGATCAGGAAAAAGCTGACGGCGATCTCGTCCATCGACAGGGTAAAAATCAGGAGCGCCGCTCCGATGATGGGCAACTTCAGATTGGGCACCGTGATGCGCCAGAAGGTTTGCCAGTAGGTCGCGCCTAAATCGAGTGACGCCTCTTCCTGCGCACGATCAAGTTTCTGCAGTCCCGCGAAAACTTCCGTGGTAGCCACCGAGATCAGGGCGGTTCCATGTCCGAGAACAATGGTGAGCAGGCTAAGCCGAGTGCGGGCGAGGTTGAACAGCATGAGCAGGGACAGTCCGGTAATAATGCCCGGAAGGATCAAGGGCAGAAGTACGAGCCTGCGAAACAATGCCTTACCCGGAAACTGGGCCCGGTCCAGAGCAAGCGCGCCGGGAATGCCGAAACCCAAGGCGATCGCCATGGCCGCAAGGGCCACCTCCAGACTGTTGATGACGGACTCCCAGATGGCGTCGTCGGCAAACAGTATGCGGTACCAATCCAAAGTGAGATGGTGCGGAGGAAATCCTCCGACGCCTTGGCGGTTGAATGAGTAAAGGATAAGCACTGCAATCGGAAGGTAGAGAAATGCAAATACGGCGGCGGCGTGGAACCGAAGCCAGCGGGAGTGAGGACGGTTGGCGCTCATGAAAAGCTCCACCTTTTTTCCAGCTTTTCGGAGAGGAACAGCAGGCTCACAACGATCACGAGCATCCCCAGCGATATGGCTGCACCTAATGGCCAGTTGTAAGCCGCGCCAAACAGGCTGACCACAACGTTGGAAATCATGATTCCGCTCGGACCACCGAGCATGAGGGGAGCGAGAAAATCCCCAAGGCTGAGCACGAACGCGAATGTCGCGCCCGCAACCACTCCCGGAACGGACAGTGGGAAAATGACTTTCCAAAATGTTTGTGCCGGAGTGGCGCCGAGATCGGTGGAAGCCTCGACCAGATTGCGCGGAATGTGCTCCAGTGCGGCGTAAATCGGCAGAATGGTGAATGGGGTATAGATGTGGGTCAGCGTGAGCACTACCGCAAAGGGGCTGTAAAGCAGGAACTCAACTGGGTGGCTGGTCAGATGCACGTACTGCAGCAACGTATTCAGCACGCCGTCGGAGCCGAGGATGGTTTTCCACGCATAGGCCCGCACTAGATAGCTGACCCATAGGGGGATGATAACCAATTGGTACAGCAGATCCTTCCGCCTGCCTGCGTAGAAAGACAGGAAATAAGCGAGCGGATATCCGAGGGCGAGTGAGAAAAGCGTGACCCGCGCCGCGATCCAAATGGAACGGAGCAGCGTTTCCCAATAAACCGGTTTCCGCAGCAATTCGTGATAGTTCTCCAGATTCCAGGAATGCACGATGGTTTGCCCCGACGAGACCGACCAAAAGCTGTAGCAGAACATCAGACCGTAGGGCGCGATCAGGAAGATGGTGACCCACACCAGCGGCGGCGCAGTGACGATCGTCTTGTAGGCGCGGGAGAACATCAGATTCTCTCAGGAGACTCACGCACCGGAACCGCATTGGCGGCGGAGAATTCTATTTCCAGATGATCGTTGAGAGAGCTTCCGCTGGACACGCGCATGGTCAAAACCATTCCGCCATCGGTTGCAACGCGAATCAATTCGGTCGCACCGTGGAACGCCTGGTGCAGGAGGTGTCCGCGAACCCGGACGGCGGCAGGAGTGGATACCCCTTGCGCTAGCCGGATGTGTTCCGGTCGCAACGAAAACAATGTCGGACCGTCCGGAAGTTCGCTTCTCCACGAGATGGCTCCGCAACGAGCTGTGCCGGACTGTACTTCACCTTTCAGCAAATTGGTATGGCCGATGAACTGGGCCACATAAGAGGTCGCGGGACGGGAATAAATTTCGCGGGGCGTGGCTACCTGCTCCAGTTCTCCGGATCGCAGCAGCGCGATGCGGTCCGACATCACCATGGCTTCTTCCTGGTCGTGAGTGACGAACACAAAGGCCGTTCCGACCTCACGCTGAAGCGATTTCAATTCCACCTGCATCTGCCGGCGGAGATTTGCGTCCAGCGCCGATAGGGGCTCGTCCAGCAAGAGCAGTCGAGGGCGATTGACGAGGGCGCGAGCAAGCGCAACACGCTGTTGCTGCCCGCCGCTGATGCACGAGGGTTTCGCGGTCGCCTGCGCTGTCATCTTGACCATCGCCAAAGCTTCGGCGACGCGCTGCCGGGTCTCCGCTTCGGGCCGTTTCGCGACCCGCAAACCGTACGCGACGTTTTGTTCGACGCTCAAGTGAGGAAAAAGCGCGTAGTGCTGGAACACCGTGTTTACGCGGCGGCGATACGGCGGTTGCTGGTCGAGCCGCTCCGATCCCATCCACAGCTCGCCCGAGCTCGCCGTCTCGAAACCCGCAATGATACGGAGCAGCGTGGTCTTGCCTGAACCGCTCTCGCCCAGAATGGTCAGAAATTCGCCTTGCGCGACCTCCAGCGAGACATTTCGCAAAACCTCATTTCGCCCGAAGCTCTTGGCCACATTCCGAATGGAAAGGAGAGACGGGCTTGCCGGGCCCTGCATCTCCACAGTCTGCGTCCGCAGGGAATCTTTGAAGGTAGCCATGTAGGGGTCAGCTCGTGGGACGTCGTGTCATTGCGCGGCTTTTACCTCATTCCAAATTTCGGTGTACTTGGCGCGCCGGGGGACATTCTGCCAGAAGTAGATCCTCTTCTGATAACCCTCCACATCGTCGAGGTGAAGACCTTTGACTTCGTCCGGTGTCATAAACTGCGCGGCCTGCGGATTGGCAGGTACGTAGTGGGTCTTATCCGTGACCAGCTTTTGGGTTTTTGCCTGAATCATGTATTCCAGGAATTTGTGCGCCAGTTCCTTGTTTTCACTAGCGGCCGTAATCATGAGGTGATCGATCCAGCCGGTGGTGTTTTCCTTCGGAATTGTCTCTCCCGCGGGAAATCCTGCCTTTTTCAGGTCCGCAGTGTTCAGCGGCCATCCCATTGCCATCACCACTTCATGATTTTCGAACAGATTCGTCAACTCACCGCCGGTGGACCACATTTTGCGAATGTTGGGTTTCAGTTCAAGCAATTTCCTCTTCACGGCTTCCAGTTCCTGATCGCTCAGGTTGTAGAGGCGCGAGGGATCTGGCTTGTCATAACCCAGCACCTGTGCGGCCATGTAGACGGTGGAAAGATCGTCCCAGACGGAAATTCTGCCTTTGTATTTTTGATCCCACATCAGGTTCCACGAATCGGGCGGCTGCGCGAATATCGTGGTGTCGTAGATCAGCGGATCGGGTCCCCACATGAACGGCACTCCGTAGACCTGACCGCTGTTCTTCACCAGGGGAAGGGAAGTGAGCTGTGAAGAAAGTTGGCCGTAGCTGGGAATCTTCGAAAGATCGAGGGGTGCGGCCAGTTGCGATGTCGCAATGGCGCTGGCCACATCACTGGACGGAGAGATCACGTCATAATTGGCGGCACTGCCGCCACGCAGTTTGGCCATGAGCTCATCGCTCGATCCCATATAAGAGGCGGATATCTTGCAATGGTTCTCATCCTCAAAAACTTTGACGAACGACGGATCGGCGTAGCCTTCCCAAACCAGGAGATTCAAGGTGGGAGTCTTCTTCGAGCAGGATATTGCGAATAGAAGCAGGAGCAACGGTACCAGGCGCGCTGCGCGATGCCGACCCATTGTGTCCTCCAGGATGACGACGTCTCGATTAGAACGTTGGCGGAGTATTGACCCACAAGACTAACGTTTCCTTGCGGCCCGGATTTTTCCAGCGGTGCGGCGTCGCGCTTTCGAAATAGAAACTGTCGCCCGGCTTGAGGCAATACTCCTCGCCATTCAGCATGATCTCCAGTTCACCGCTAAGAACGTAAATGAACTCTTCGCCTTCGTGCGTATAAGGGTCGCCGCTACCCGCTTCGGGCGCGATGCGAAACAGGTGCGGCTCCATCACGGTATTGCCCCACGCCAGCAGTTCCATACGAACACCTGCGCCAGCTTCCAGAACCTTACGATCGGAAGCGCGAACTTGCCGACTGCTGGCACCGTTGGCATCGAAGAAATCGAGGATGTTCGTCTTGTAAAACTTCGCCAGTTTACGAAGGGTCCCAACGGAGCCGCTCATCTGGGAACGTTCCATCGCGCTGAGAAATCCCACGGAGATGCCGACTGCTTCTGCCACTTGCGCGAGCGAGAGTTTGCGGCGGGTCCGGAGTCGCCGCAGGTGACCGCCAATCGCGCCGGCGTTCCCATCTCCCGCCGGGTGCACTTTTCCTTCACGCTTCAGCAGTTGAACGATGGCGGCCGCATTCAAGCCGCGTACTTTGCGCAGAAATCGCGCTCGCTTCAGCAATTTCACGTCTTCGGACGTGTACAGCCGATACTTGCTCTCGCTGCGGCGCGGCCGCGCCAGCCCGAGGCTCTCCCAGGAGCGGATCACGGAAGGAGACACGCCCACTTTCTTGGCGACGTCTCCAATTTTCAAGTAAGGTTCAGCCATACTCGCGGCAGAGCGTATTTCATTAGGAATTCTATCGGGCTCACATCTTTTTTCTGCTTGACAGCACCCACAGGGCTTCTCTAACCTTGCGGGATTATAGCAAGGTTATCTGCGGAATCAAGTGGTCGCTTTCAAACAGCATTCCAAAAAAACTGTTCCCGGTTCTCGGAGGTCGTCCCATGCGGTCACGTCGAGCTCGCTGGTCGATCGTTGTGTGTGCCTTGCTGTGCGTTGCCTGGTCTCTTTCGTCCGTTCCCACCTTCTTGTTGGCCCAGGGCACGGCCGGGCGCATTCTCGGACGCGTGGTCGACCCCGTCGGCGCGGTTCTGTCGGGCGTCAAAGTCACTGCGGCGAACGAAGCCACCGGCGTCAGTCGCGACGTCAAGACGAACGACAGTGGCGACTACGTCTTTCCCGAGCTGCCGGTGGGAACCTATCGCCTGATTCGACCTCACGGGGTTCAAGAAAGTCGTCCGTCACGCCGTCAGCCTGGACGTCAACCAGGTGATCACGCTCAATATGACGATGCAAGTTGGGTGCGGCGCAGGAAGTGGTGGACGTCACTTCGGAAGCGCCGCTGGTGGAGACCAGCAGCACGCAGCTCGGCGCAGTGGTGAATAACCGCTCTGTGAATCGAACTGCCGCTGAACGCGCGCGATACCTACCAGTTCCTGCAACTGCAGCCGGGCGTGCAGTCGCAGTTGGGATCGAGCGGCGGCGACGTTCTACGGCAGCGACAGCGCCGGCATCGGTTTCGGTGAACGGCGGCCGCGGCCGCGCCAACAACTTCAGTGTCAACGGCGGCGACGCCAACGATCAGTTCGTGAATCTGCCCACCGATTCAGCCGACGCCGGATGCAATCGAGGAATTTCGCGTTATCAGCAACACGTTCGACGCGGAGTATGGGCGCAATTCGGGCGCTGTGGTGAACGTGGTCACAAAGTCGGGAACGAACCAATGGCACGGCAACGTGTACGAGTATTTCCGCAACAAGGTGCTGAATGCACAGGGCTATTCTTCAATACCGTCCAAAGCCGCAATTCAACCAGAACCAGTTTGGCGGAACGTTCGGCGGCCCGATCAGGAAGGACCGCACCTTCTTCTTTGCCTCTTACGAAGGGCGCCGGATCCGGCAGGGCCAATCTGGGGACACGTGGCGGTGCCGATACGCAGGAACGTCCGAGCGCTGCGCAAGGCGGTAGCATTTTCGCCGGTGGGTTCCCCAGTCTTTGGTCCGACGGCGTGACTCCAATGCCATTAGCGATCAGTTTACGGCCGACGCCTTGAATGGCAGCGCCGGGTTGCACGGCGGCGATCACGCAGCTTGGGTGGCATAACGCCAGCCGCAGGGGTGCAATGGAATCAGATTTTTCCGACGAACGTTGGCTGGCAACGCACGATCCCCACGCCAGTGCATGGATCCGGTGGCCGTGGATCTGCTTCGCTTCGTTCCCGGCGCGAACCGTCCTGACGGAACCTACCAGGCGGTGCCCACCAGCGCCAGAACGCAGATCAGTTCACTGTGCGATTCGATCACCACATCAACGACCACCAGAATTTCAGCTTCTACTACTACTACACAGACGACAAGAATTTTCAGCCGTTCTACAACTTCCAGGCCTCGGGAGCGAATATTCCTGGGTTCGGCGCGAACGTCGGTTCCCGCTACCAGCAGTACAATCCGAGCCACACCTGGACGATCAGCAACTCGCTGGTGAACGAATTTCGCTTCACCTACATGCGGGAAGGCCAGTTGACGTTCCAGCATCCGCAAACACACGGATGCGGTGCAGGATTCGTGTTCGTCTCCCGCCGCGCAGGCGTCTGTTTCAACGGAACGTCGGATTCCACTGCAATCACCGCGCACGTTGGGTACGAATCCCGCAGTACGGCATTACGACGGGCTTGCCGGCCAATCACACCGGAGTTCCATTTATTAGCATTAGCGGCGGGTTCGCCATCGGGAACGGCTGGGAAGGTGAACTGCCGCAGGTCGGCAACTCGTTCATGTGGTCCGACAATCTGACATGGGTGAAGGGGAATCACACGATGAAGTTCGGCGCCGATGTTCGCCGCGCTCGCGCTTCGACCAGACTCTTTATTACAACGTGAGCGGCAGTTTACCTTTGACGGTTCGACGTCGAACTCTGTCCAGTACAACGATAACAACTATCCGAGCTACCTGCTCGGACTGGCGGACAGCTATCGCAAGGATCGGCGACAGCGGGAAAATGTTCGCAGCACGGGCGTGTATCTATTCGCGCAGGATAGCTGGAAGATCAATCCAACGCTGACATTGAATTACGGGTTGCGCTGGGAACTGGATACTCCTCTGACCGACGTTCTGCATCACGTGCAGACCTTCCGTCCGGGACAAGAACTCGACTGTCTATCCGTGCGCTCTGACGGCGGACGAGCAGGCGAATTTCGGGGCGAGCACCTGCGCTGATGCCGGCGTTCTGCCCACTGGACTGGTGGTTCCGGGCGACAAGGGCGTTCCGGCGGGCATGACGCAGACGTACTACAAGGCGTTTGCTCCGCGAATCGGGATTGCGTACAGCCCGAATTTCACGAGCGGAGTCGCTCGGCAAGGTCTTCGGCGCCAACGGAAAGACCAGCATTCGCGCGGGATGGGGAATGTTCTACAACCCGATGGAGCAATTGGTGCTCGAGCAGTTCGGCGCTGAGCCACCGTTCGGCGGCAGCACGTATCCTGCCCTCACATTCTTCAACACTCCGTTCGTTGGGCAGAGCGGCGGCGTGAATCCGAATCCGTTCAACGGCATTCTGAGTCCGACGCCGGGCACGCCGACCGATTGGGCGAGCTTCCGTCCGATGCTGCTGTACGGCGATTTCCAGCCGAAGATGCGGACGCAGTACACCGCGCAGTACAACTTGACGATTCAGCGCGAATTGGCGCGGGATGTCGTGTTGCAAGTTGGCTACGTCGGATCGCAGGGACACCGGCTGCTGGCGTCGCATGACATCAACGCGGCGAATCCCGCAAAGTTGTCTCGGCATCATCGCGCTTGCCAATCACCGATGCCAGCTGGGTGACGGACGGATTCGGAACGCAGACGACCTGCGGTCCGTTCGCCGAGGACAATTCGTTCCTGATCAGTCCAGCGGCAATTGCGCCGCAAGGTGGACTGGTTGTGCCCTACACCGGAAATGGTGGCGGCAATCCAACCGTGATTCCTGCTGGAACAGCGATCGGCATCGGTGGCGCCGAACGGCATCTTCCTGGCCGGCCTGCGTCCGTATTCTTCTCCGAATTGCAATCCGATGACCGGCGGCGGAGTGGGATCGGGTTGCCCGGTGGACGGCATTTCGGCGTTCAGCAACATCTTCGCCGAGGATACGATCGCCGCTTCGGCCTACAACTCGTTCCAAGCAAGCTTGGAGAAGCGTTTCTCGCACGGACTGCAGTTGCAGGCGGCTTACACGTTCAGCAAGTCCCTGGACTGGGCGTCCAGCTTTGAAGAGACGGTGAATCCGTTCAATTACAAATCCAGCCGCGCGCTGTCGCTGTTCAACTCCGCGCAGCGTTTCGTCATCAATTACGTTTGGGATCTGCCCGATCCGCAAGTACAGCGGCGTTGCGGGCAAGGTACTGAACGACTGGCAGTTGTCGGGAATCATGCAGTTCCAGAGCGGATTCCCGATTCGCATCCAGTCGCAGGACGACAACGAGTTGATCAGCAGTCTTGTTCTTCCTGGGCGCGGGTGCGCCCCAGTTGAACGGTCCGCTGCAGACTGTGAATCCGAAGCAGATTCAGACTTACAACACGTACAACTACGGCCGGTTTCGGTCACTACTACCTCAATGCGGACCAAGCAAGTTCACGGATCCGACTCTGGGGCAGTTTGCGACCACGCCGCGGTCCATCTGCTGCGGACCCGGCGAGAATCAGTGGGACATCACGGTATCGAAGCGGATCGCGCTGACCGAGTCGAAATACTTCCAGTTCCGCGCCGAATTTTCAACCTGTTCAACAAAACGCAGTTCGTGAATCCGGACGGTAACTTCTCGAACTCCACATTCGGCCAGGTGCTGCAGGCCCGCGATCCCCGTCTGGTGCAGTTTGCGTTGAAGTTCTACTTCTAGGAAAAGGTTTACAGTTAAGAGTGCGTTCCCGGGCGGCTCCGGCCGCCCGGCAATCTAATGGCCCGCTGACCCAAGAAATCAGCCGGCCTGAGTTATCTCGGAGACCTCGATGTACCCCGATCTGCAAAAAGAACTCGCCACTTTCGAGCGGCGAACGCCCAAGTCCGCCGAAGCCCACAAGAAGAATCTCAAGCGCATTCCTCTGGGAGTGGCCAGCAACTATCGCGCTTACGATCCGTGGCCGATTTTTGTGAAAGAGGCCAGCGGCAGCAAGTTTCGCGATCTCGATGGCAACGAGTACATCGATCACAACCTGACGTTCGGCGCACTGATGGCCGGGCATTGCCATCCTGCGGTGATGAAGGCGGTCGAGAAGCGGCTTTCGACGGGAACCATGTTTGGCATGCCGCACGACATGGAATGGGAACTGGCGGAAGAGATCTGCAACCGTTTTCCGGTCGAGATGTGCCGCTTCGGCAACAGCGGGACGGAAGCGACCATGCATGCGATTCGTCTTGCCCGCGCCGCGACCGGACGCGACAAGATCGTGAAGTTCGAAGGCGCGTATCACGGACTGCACGATAGCGCACTGGTCAGCGTGAAGCCGCACGCGCCGGACTACGGCGACATCAATGCTCCGACTTCGGTTCCGGGCGGCCTTGGCGTTCCCAAGGCGGCGGTCGCCAACGTGCTGATTGCGACTTTCAACGACCTGGCCACAGTGGAGCGCCGCTTCAAAGAGAATCCCGGCGAAATTGCCGCGATTATTCTCGAGCCGATCCTGATGAACGTCGGGCTGTGCATGCCGCAAGCCGGGTTCCTGAAGGGCCTGCGCGAGATCGCGACCAAGAACGGCGCGCTGCTGATCTTCGACGAAGTGAAAACCGGCTGCGAAGCTTGGATGGGGCGGCGCCAGCGAATACTTCGGCGTGATGCCCGACATGATTTGCCTGGCGAAGTCCATCGGCGGCGGCTTGCCGCTGGCCGCGTTTGGCACGCACAAATCCGTGATGGACCTGATCTCGCAGCACAAGGTCTTCCATGGCGGAACTTACAACACAAATCCGGTCTCGATGGCGGCAGGTCTGGCTACGTTCCGCGAAGTGCTCACTCGCGACAACTACGCGCATGTCGACAAGCTCGGCAAAAAGCTGGCGGATGGCTATCGCAAGACCATTGCGAAGGTGGGCCTGCAGGCTTATATCGCGCAGGCCGGAGCGAATGGCGCGCTGATGCTGTATCCGAAGGAAATTCGCAATTACCGCGACTGGACCGTGGTCGACGTCGATCTGTGGCGTCACTACTGGTTCGGGATGGTGAACCGCGGCGTCATGGCGCAGCCCTACTGGTGGGATGAGCAGTGGACGATTTCCGTGCAGCACACCGAGGCGGATATCGATAAGCACCTGGCCGCGTTCAACGACATCGCGGCTTCGCTGGCGAAAGCGCAGCAGGAGCGCAGCGAGCGCGTTCCGGCGGAAGTAGCACATTAAGCAACCAGTGGTCAGTGGCCAGGGGCTTAGCGTTCTTGAACGCTGGAACGTGCGACGGCCAGCCACTGACCGCTATTCACTGACCCTGACTTTGTCCACGACGACACAACCCGAACAGCCGCATCTGATCCGCGCTCTCGGGCGGCGCGATCTGGTGCTGCTCTTCGTGGTCGCCGTATTCAATCTGAACGTGGTGCCTTCGATTGCCGCCAACGGCGGCGTCACCGTCTGGCTATGGATCATTTCTCTGCTCCTGTTTTTCTGGCCGCAGGGAATTGCGGTCATCGAACTGGCGCATCGTTATCCCGGCGAAGGCGGCGTCTATCTCTGGGCCAAGGAAGTGTTCGGCGACTTTCACGGATTCCTCTCCGGCTGGTGCTACTGGACCAACAACATGCTTTACGTGCCGACGGTGATGCTGTACTTCGTGGGCGTTTCCGTGTATGTGCTTGGCCCCGGGCATCAGGGACTGGCCGACAACAAGATCTTCGCTTCAATTGCGTCGCTCTCGTTGCTCGCGCTGCTCACTCTGTTCAATATTCTTGGTCTGGGCGTGGGGAAGTGGATCAACAATATCGGCGCGATCGGCACATTCGTCGCTGCTGCGGTGCTGATTGGGCTGGGGGTGGTGATCTGGTCACGTTTTGGCAGCACCATATCCGCGGCTGACTTCAAAATTCCCGCCAATCCGAAGTTTGTGCTGAATTCGTTCGGTGTGATTTGTTTCGGCTTGGTTGGGCTGGAACTGGCGTCAGTGATGGGCGACGAGATCAAAGATCCCCAGCGCACTTTGCCTGGCGCTGTGGCTTTGGGCGGGCTTCTGTCGGGCGTCCTTTACATCGGAGCGACGCTTACTCTGCTGATTGCGGTGGGGAAGAACGTCAACGTGCTGCAGGGAATCGTTCAGGCGGTGACGCACATGGCGGCTCGCGTAGGCATCGGATGGATCACCATTCCATTTGCCCTGATGCTCAGCATGTCCATTGCGGGCATTGGTTCGGCATGGATGGGCGGCTCTGCCCGCATTCCATTCGTCGCCGGACTCGATTCCTACATGCCCTCATGGCTCGGCAAGGTGCATCCGCGATATGCGACTCCATATGCCGCGCTGATCCTGCAAGGAATTGTGTCGGCAGTTCTGGTCATTTTGAATTTTGCCGGAGCCGGAGTGCAGGAGACATTCCAGAAACTGCTGTCGCTTGCAGTCGTGCTGCAACTCGTGCCCTTCGTATACATGTTCGGTGCGCTGGTGAAGTTTGCGGTAAGCGAATCGAAACCAACAGGCCAGTACGGAAGAGCCACGTTGTTTCTCGCGGGAACCAGCGGGCTGCTCACCACAGTCCTCGGAATCGGACTGGTGTTTTTTCCGGCGCAGCAGATCACTTCTCTGCTCAAGTATGAGATCTGGATGGTAGGCATGACTCTGTTGTCTATCGGCCTGGCGGCTTTCTTCTTTTTCGTTTATGGACGGCGCAAAGCGCCACAAGCAATCAAGATTCGCAGCAACAGCGAGCCTGTAGTCGCCAGCGGCGGCTCGGGGCGTTGAGATTGTGGGAGGGCATATGCCCGGTGGAATCAAAGCTGACGTGAAGACTTATCAGATGTTCATCAATGGCGAATGGGTCACGAGCCAGTCCGCCAAGACCTTTCCCGTTTACGACCCTTCGACCGAAGAAGTAATCGCGCAGGTGCCGGATGCAAATGCCGAAGATGTAAACCGCGCCGTGACGGCAGCTAAAACCGCATTTGAGGAAGGTCCGTGGGCATCGACTACCGCACAGGAGCGCGGACGTGTCTTGTTTCGGATGGCCGAGAAGGTTCGCCAGAATCTGCCGGCGCTCGCTGAACTCGAATGCCGCAATACGGGCAAGCCTATCGTGGAAGCTGAATACGACCTGACTGATGTCGCAACCTGCTTCGAGTACTACGGCGGGCTGGCGACGAAGATCACCGGGCATGTGAATCCAGTGCCCGACAACGCGCTGTCGCTCTCACTCAAAGAGCCCGTCGGCGTGGCGGGACAGATTATCCCCTGGAACTATCCGATGCTCATGGCGGCATGGAAACTTGCGCCGGCCATTGCTGCAGGGTGTACGTGCGTGCTCAAGCCCGCAGAGCAGACGCCGCTCACGGCTTTGGAATTTGCGCAGCACTTTGCCGACTGCGGACTGCCGCCGGGAGTCATCAACATCGTGACCGGATTTGGCGAGACTTGCGGTGCTCCTCTCGTTCAGCATCCCGATGTGAACAAGATTGCATTCACCGGCAGCGCGGCGGTGGGCAAGATCATCGTCAAACAGGCTGCGGATACGGTGAAGCGCGTGACGCTCGAACTCGGCGGCAAGTCCCCCAACATCTTTTTCGCGGATGCAGATTTCGAAGCGGCGATTGATGGCGCACTTTTCGGCGTCTTCATCAACCAAGGCGAGGTGTGCTCCGCCGGCAGCCGCATCCTGGTGCAGAAGTCGATTTACAAGAACTTCGTCGATGCGATGAGCGAGAAGGCGAAGAAGATCAAATTGGGCCCGCCTCTCGAACGCGACACGAAGATGGGTCCGCTGGTCAGCAAAGAGCAATACGATCGCGTGAATGAATATCTCGCCATTGGCAAGAAAGAAGCGAAATTGGCTTCTGGCGGTGGACGGCCGGACAAATTCGCCAAGGGATATTACGTTCAGCCCACAATTTTCTATGACGTGAACAACAGCGCCCGGATTGCGCGCGAGGAAATTTTTGGGCCGGTTGCCGCCGTCATTCCCTTCGAAGACGAGAAAGATGCGATGAAGATCGCCAACGATTCTCCCTATGGACTCGCGGCAGCGGTCTGGACTCGAGACATCTTTAAGGCGATGCGGGCGGTTAAGGCTTTGCGCGCCGGAATTGTTTGGGTCAATCACATGCAGCCGACGTACGTTGAGGCTCCGTGGGGCGGCTTTAAACAGTCCGGTTTTGGCCGCGAGTTAGGGCCGTGGGGAATCGAAGAATATCTCGAGACCAAGCAGGTACACATCAATTTGAATGAGGCGCCGATCGGCTGGTACTGAAACATAATGCCCGTGCTTTAACTGAGAACTGAGAACGCGAGAACCAACGATGTCCATTATTCAACTTCGCACACCGATACCGGGCCCCAAATCGAAGGCACTCTCTGAGCGTCGCGCGAAAGCCGTGCCTCGCGGGCTCTCGCACGGCACGCCTATATACGTGGCCAAGGCGGAGGACGCGTGGCTCGAGGACGTCGACGGCAATCGTTACCTCGATTTCGCTGGGGGGATCGGATGCCTCAATGTCGGGCATCGGCGGGGCGAAGTTGTCGATGCTCTAAAGCAACAGCTCGATCGCTTCCTGCATACCTGCGTCCAGGTCACGCCCTACGAAAGTTACGTCCGTCTGGCTGAGCGCATGAATGAAGTCACTCCCGGTAAGTTCCCGAAGAAAACGATTTTCGTGAACAGTGGGGCGGAAGCGGTAGAGAATGCGGTGAAGATTGCCCGCGCTTACACGAAGCGTCCGGCGGTAATCGCTTTCGAAGATGCATTCCACGGACGAACCATGATGACGCTGGCTCTGACCAGCAAAACGCATCCTTACAAGGCTGGATTCGCACCTTTCCCGAGCGAGGTCTACCGGGTTCCCTACGCTTACTGCTACCGCTGTTCCTACTCGCTGCAATATCCGTCATGCGAGTTGTACTGCGCGCGGCATCTCGAAGACACGTTCAAGCGCGTGGTTGCGAACGAAGAGGTTGCGGCAATCATTGCTGAGCCGGTGTTAGGAGAGGGCGGTTTCATCGCTCCGCCTCCGGACTATTTCAAAGTCCTGATCGAGTTATGCCGCAAATACGGCATCCTGTTCATCGCCGACGAGGTGCAGTCCGGGTTTGGTCGTACGGGAGCACTCTTTGCCTGTGAGCGATACGGTGTAGAACCGGATCTGTTGGTTACGGCAAAGTCTTTGGGCGGCGGCTTGCCGCTGGCCGCAGTCACCGGGCGCGCTGAGATCATGGATGCTCCAGGAGTTGGCGGCCTGGGCGGAACATTCGCGGGCAATCCGCTTTCGTGCGCAGCAGCGCTGGCCGTACTGGATCTGTTCGAGCGCGAGAACCTGCTGGCCCGGGCCAACGAACTTGGAGCTCAGTTCCAGCGCCGTGCGCGCGAATGGCAGCGTCGCTGGCCCATCATCGGCGATATTCGCGGGCTGGGCGGCATGCAGGCTATAGAACTCGTGCAAGCTCCAGACACAAAGACTCCGGCCTCCGAGGAAACCAAAAAGATTTCGCAGTACTGCTATGAGCACGGCCTCATCACCATCACCGCAGGATCATATTCGAATGTGATTCGTGTGCTGGTGCCGCTAGTGATCACGAATGAGCAAATGGACGAGGCTCTGGACGTGCTCGAGTCAGCAATTGCGAATGTGTGCGACGCGAAGGGAGCCGTCGCACAGCTGGTTTAGGGGCAGTTTTGCCGGATTGTTCCTGAGCGTGCCGGCAATCGCTCTAAAGAAAGTGAACGAGTATCATTAAAGGGTTTGGGAGTTCTTCCGTGGTACCCACGGCTCCCCGTAGCACATTCTTCGCGATAGCGAGAGGCATCACCGTCATGAGCGTAGCAGCACCCCCTGCCAACAAGGTCACGAATTTCATCAATGGACAATGGGCACCGGCGCAATCGTCGGAATGGCGAGATGTCGTTAATCCCGCGACCGGGGAAATCCTGGCCAGCGTGCCTCTGGCCGGTGCCGCTGATGTGAATGCGGCAGTGGAAGCCGCCGCCTCCGCCTTTCCCGAGTGGCGCCGCACGCCTCCCGAGGATCGCATTCAGCCGCTGTTCAAGCTCAAGATGCTGCTGGAAGAGCACATCGACGACATCGCGCGCATTATCACTCTCGAAAACGGCAAGACCTTCGCTGAAGCAAAAGCCGAGATGCGTCGCGCCATCGAGAATGTGGAAGTCGCCTGCGGAATCCCCATGATGATGCAGGGCTACAACCTTGAAGACGTCGCCCGCGGTATTGACGAGATCATGATTCGGCAGCCTCTCGGCGTAGTGGCGGCGATCGTACCCTTCAATTTCCCGGGCATGATTGCGTTCTGGTATCTGCCCTACGCCATCGCGACGGGCAATACTTTCATCCTCAAGCCTAGCGAGCGCGTGCCGCTCACCATGCATTACATCTACGAGTTGCTCGAGAAGACCGGGCTACCCAAGGGTGTGGTGAGTCTGGTCAATGGCGGCAAGGCTGCTGTCGATGCTCTGATCGATCATCCCAAGGTGCGCGCCATCAGTTTTGTGGGATCAACTCCGGTTGCGCGATATATCTACTCGCGTTCCGCGGAGCAGGGAAAACGTTGCCAGTGCCAGGGTGGGGCCAAGAACCACGTTGTCGTGCTGCCTGACGCGGACATGCCCATGGCCACGCAGATCATCAGCGATAGTGCCTTCGGATGCGCTGGGCAACGCTGTCTCGCCGTCTCTGTAGCAGTAACCATCGGAGAGGCACAGAAGACCTTTCGTGATTCGATTGCCGAGGCCGCCTCGAACCTCCGAGTTGGCAACGGCCTCGAAGCCGGAGTGCAGATGGGCCCCGTGATTACGCCGCAGAGCAAGGAACGGGTGGAGCAGTTGATCGGGGTCGGCGAAAAGCAAGGAGCTAAAGTTCTTCTCGATGGACGAAACACGAAGCTGCCGAAGCACGAGACTGGCAATTTCGTGAAACCGACGATTCTTGACGACGTGCCTGTCACGAGCGAAATCACCGACACCGAAATCTTCGGACCGGTGCTCAGCCTGGTGCACGCCGACAACATGGATGAGGCGCTGGCGTTTCTGGAGCGCAGTGCTTACGGCAACCAGGCGTCCCTATTTACATCCAGCGGTGCCGCCGCGCGGCGATTCCGTTACGAAGCCCCCGCGGGCAATATCGGAATCAACATCGGCGTGGCAGCGCCTATGGCGTATTTCCCGTTCAGCGGTTGGAAGAACAGCTTCTTCGGCGATCTCCACGGGCAGGGACGAGACGCCATTGAGTTCTACACGGACAAGAAAGTTGTTGTCGAGCGCTGGGCGAAAGAGCACAGCCGCAAGTTCTAAAAATCTGGCCACGGATTTACACGAATCTTCACGGATTTTGTTTTATCCGTGAGTATCCGCGTAGATAGGTGGCGAATTCAGAGGCATTTATGGCTACTACTACAGTTGAGCAGTCCATGACTGGACAAGAAATTGTCGATCTCACGAAGAAACACACGTTGTTTGAATGGTCGGCGCAATCCAAGGTCGATCCGATCCCAGTTGCAAAAGCCAAGGGAATTTACTTTTGGACGCCGGAAGGGAAGCGCTTCATTGATTTCAATAGTCAACTGATGTCCGTGAACATTGGGCACGGAGACGAGCGCGTCATTCAGGCAATTTACGAGCAAGCGCAGACGCTAGCTTATGCCAATCCGTTTATGGCGACCGAACCTCGCGCGCGTCTGGGAGCAAAGCTCGCCGAGATCACGCCCGGCGATATCGACACGTTTTTCTTCACCAATGGCGGTGCCGAGGCCAACGAGAACGCCATCAAGATTGCACGCTTCTTCACTGGACGTCAGAAAATCATGGCGCGCTATCGTTCTTACCATGGGGCGACCGCCGGCAGCATTTCGCTGACGGGCGATCCCCGGCGTTGGGCCGCGGAGCCGGGTATTCCCGGAGTCGTCCGGGTGCTGGATCCCTATCACGGAATCGAACGGGGCTGGGAATCGGCGGAAAGCTCGCTGGCAATGATCGAAGAAACCATTCAGCTGGAAGGTCCGCACACCATTGCAGCCTTCATTCTGGAGACAGTCGTCGGTACCAATGGCATCCTGATTCCGCCAGATGGATACATGCAGGGCGTTCGCAAGCTTTGCGATAAGTACGGCATTCTTTTGATCGCGGACGAAGTCATGGCTGGATTCGGCCGCACAGGCGAGTGGTTCGCCATCGATCACTGGAAGGTCGTGCCGGACCTGATCTGTATGGCGAAAGGCTTGACCTCGAGCTACCTGCCTTTGGGAGCAGTCGGCATGCGCCACCACATTGCGCACCATTTCCAGGACAAAGTCTTCTATGGGGGACTGACCTACAACTCGCATCCCATGGGATGTGCGGCTGCGCTGGCGACGATTCGAGTCTACGAAGAGGACCACCTGATCGATAATACGAAGAAAATGGGAGAGGTCATGAAGCAACTTGGCGCCGAGATGAAGGCCAAGCATCCGTCGGTGGGCGACGTACGCTCGATCGGCTTATTCGGGATCTTCGAACTTGTGCGCAGCCGAAAGACGCGCACGCCCATGGCTCCGTTTAACGGAACTTCGGAAGAGATGGCCGCACTCGGCCGCTTCTTCCGCGAGCAGGGGCTTTATACACTGGTGCGCTGGAACACCTTTTACACAAATCCCCCGCTCTGTATAAACGAGCAGCAAGTCCGGGAGGCGTTTGCCATTATCGACAAAGGACTGGAAATTACAGACCGCGCAGTGAAGGACTAATCACGCAGAAAATGCCAAGTCCTCGAATCGCGCTCGCCGCAATTCAGGGATTTTCTTCCCGGTTTAAGCGGCCCTGCGATGCTGCGGATATCGCCCCGTAATTTTGCGGAAGAAGCCGTGCAAGCGGTGAACTCCCTCGGCATCCGGTAGGAACATGAAGGGGCACTGGCCCGGTATTACCTCTATCCCTTTCTCAGTGCAGAACTCAACCGCTTTCATGCTGACGGCGCCTTTGCCTACAGCCCGGTACATCCATACCTGCTTGATACCGGCCACGTAGCAGTCCTCGATCACTCTCTCCGTGACTTCGGGAGAGGTCATCAGGATCGCGGCCGTTACCGGCGGCACAATATCCTGCACGCGAGCGAAGCAATGCCGGCCGTTTATGCTCGGAGTTCCAGGGTTCACCGGAACAATGTCGTAGCCCCTTCGACAGAGTTCTTCAAACAGGGCCATACTGAAGTGTTTTGGATCGCGGGACGCGCCGATCATTGCGATCCGTTTTTGTCCAAGAAAATCTCCAATCATTTCCAGCGAAAAATGTCGCGCAGCCATAAGTCCTCTCCTGGGAATTCCTTCTCTCAGCCTAGCGTTTCGCTTGCCTTTCAGGCAGTGATGACGATCACTGCTGAGAAGCCGGCGGACCGACGGTCGAGTCGAGGTCAGCCTCTTGAAGGAAGGATATGCAGAGCATCGACCGGTGCTGGTGTCAGGGAGATAGCTATGCGACTCGCCTTAACTATTCTGAGTTTCATCCCGGCACAAGTTCCTCGCCTGTGATTCCGATCACAGACCAACTCGGCTAGTTCTCGCATTATTCCAACAATGCTTTGAAGCCTGGTCCTCGTGGCCAGGCGGTAAGGCGGGCGCTCCCAATGCGGAAAGAGCGTGCCGCGCGGCTTGGGCGCTGCTGACGGACTTCCAACGCCAGCGCCAAGTCTGGCCCGAGTATCAACTCGAAAGGTTGGCTATGAGTTTTGCCGATCGACGGAATTCCCGTCCTCTGTCCGCAACGCTGTTGGCACGCAGGATTTGGAGATTAGTGATCGCGCTGGCCGCGGTGGTTATCGCCGCGTTAATTCCATACAGCGTTGCCGCCCCCTTTGGTTTCGCAGAATCGTTTGTACTGTTTACCCCCATCATTCTCCTGGTCGGGGTGTTCGACGGTTTCTGGCTGGGGATATTCTTCACTCTTATCTCCACTTTCGTTGCCCGGTTTTTGTTTCTCGAGCCCCGCCATGCGATCGCGATTTCTGACATGCAGGGCGTTGCCGGCGTGTTGCCATTTGTAGTCCTGGGCATTGGTATGAGTTTCGTCGGCGATCTACTGCGAAGGCGAACACAACGTCTGAAGGAATTCGAGAAAGCCGTGCAGGGCTTGCAGGAGATGATTGTCGTCATCGACCGAGACTACCGCTATCTGATCGCCAATGATGCCTTCTTACGTTATCGCGGGATGAAACGCGAGGAAGTAATTGGCCATCACGTGCGCCAGGTCTTGAGCCCCGGTGTATTTGAAGACTGTGTGAAGGAAAAACTCGACGAATGTTTCGCGGGCAAGAACGTGCAGTACCAGATGCGCCATGAATATCCGGTCTGGGGCGAACGGGACTTGCTGATCAGCTATTTCCCTATAGAAGGCAAATTTTGGGTCGATCGCGTCGCCTGCGTGCTGCAGGATCTGACGGACCTGAGGCAGTCAGAGCATTCCCTTAGGCTCTTTCGCCGGCTAATCGACGCTTCAAACGATTCCGTGCTCGTCGTCGATCCGGCTACGTATTGCGTTCTCGATGTGAATGAAAGAGCCTGCCGCGATCTCGGATACACCCGCCCGGAATTGCTCTCCATGAAGATGCCCGAAGTTGATGCCACGGCTGATGAACGTGACTGCGAAGGAATGCTAGAGACCCTGAAGCTCGGAGAGCCCCTCCTGGCAAGCCGGCGCTACGAGCGCAAGGATGGATCAATATATCCGGTCGAAGTCAGTCTGAAGTACGTCGAACTCGAACGCGGTTATGTAATTGCGGTCTCGCGAGATGTCAGCGAAAGACTCAAAGCCGAAGATGCAATACGCGAAAGTGAGGACCGCTACCGCGATCTGGTGGAGCACAGCGAAGACCTGGTGTGCACCCATGACCTCGCAGGAAGACTGCTATCTGTGAATGCGACTCCCGCGCGTATTCTGGGCTATGAACCCGCGGAACTTCTAAACATGCCGATGCGGGACCTGATTGTGCCCGAGTATCGGGACCTCTTTGATGCCTACCTGAGCAGAATCAAAATTACTGGTGCGGAAAAGGGACTCATGCTGGTTCAGCCCCGGACGGGAGAGGCCCGTACCTGGGAATACAACAATACCCTTCGCACGGAAGGAGTTGCCGCCCCGGTAGTGAGAGGAATGGCGCACGATATCACGGAGCGCCGAAAAACCGAACTGGCATTATCCGATTCCGAACAACGTTATCGCCGGCTGTTTGAAGAGAATCTGGCAGGGGTCGTAATTTCAAGCGTGGAAGGCCAAATCGTGGACTGCAATCACGCCTGGGCGCGGATGCTGGGCTACAGCGATGCGGAAGAGGTGCGTGGCCGACCGGCTAAGGAATTCTATTTCGATCCGGCGGAGCGGCCGACGATGATCGAAGAACTCAAAGGCGAGGGCGCTTTGCGGGCCCAGGAGATACGGCTCCGCCGCAAGGACGGCACACCGGTATGGGTTCTGTTTAATACGGTCTTGCTCAACGATCCGCACGGGACGCAATTGGCCCAAGGCACTGTAATCGACATCAGTAAGCGTAAGCGTGCGGAAGCTGACCTGCTGCGCCGGGAAGAGGATTACCGCCTGTTCGTGGCACAGAGTTCAGAAGGCATTTTCCGCGAGGAGTTGGATGTACCCGTCCCCCTTGATCTGCCCGAAGACAAACTCGTCCAACGGATCCTCGACGCTTCCTACATCGCCGAATGCAACGATGCCATGGCTGGAATGTACGGGTTCACGTCGGGAAGTGATCTGGTTGGAAAGCGCCTCAGCGGGATGCTGCTTCCGGGCGATCCGCGGAATGTTGAGATGACGCGGGAGTATGTCCGCGCGGGATTCCGAGTGCTTGATCGCGAGTCGCACGAAGTTGATGTACACGGCGATCGCAAGATCTTCCGCAACAGCCTGATTGGCATCATCGAAAACGGAAAACTGGTGCGCACGTGGGGCATTCAGCGTGATGTCACTGAGCAAGTGCGATTGGAGGAGGCTCGCAAGGTAGCAGAATCTGCACTACGCAAGAGCGAAGAACACTTTCGGCATCTGGTGGAGCAAGCCAGTGATGGCATCTTCCTCGCGGATGCGCAAGGCCGCTATATCGATGTCAATACCGCAGGAGCTCAGATGCTCGGATACTCACGCGAAGAACTACTGAAGCTCTCGATCTGCGATGTTATCACTCCCCGATGTTGCCCGTATCCCTTCCGAGATCAGCCGATTTGCGGAAGGCGCCACCATTCGCAGCGACTGGACCTTCCGTCGCAAGGATGGCTCTTACTTTCCCGGCGAGGTTTGTGGCAAGCAACTGCCCGATGGCCGGCTGCAGGGAATTCTGCGCGACATGAGTGAGCGCAGGCGAGCCGAGCAGGAGATGCGTCACAGCGAAGAACGTTTTCGAGTCGCTTTGAAGGACTCTCCCATTACTGTTTTCAATCTAGATCAGGATCTGCGCTATACCTGGATCTACAATCCGCAACTGTACTGGCAATCTGACGCCTTGGGCAAAACAGATGAAGAAATTGTCGGCGCCAAAAAGTCCGCGAAGCTTACCAGCCTTAAGCGCCAGGTTCTAACCACGGGTCTCGCGGTTCGTGATGAAGTCACCGTGCGCAATGGCGGCAAGGGCTTTGTCTTTGATCTGACGATTGAGCCGTTGTTCGACGGCGATGGAAATGTGGTGGGAATTACTGGCGCCTGCATGGACATTGCGAAGATTCGCGAGTTGGCGGACCGCCTGCAAGATTCCAGAGATCGCTTACAACAAGAAAAGTCATACCTTGAGACAGAGATTCGAACCGAGCTGGGATTCGAACACATTATTGGAGAAAGCCCCGCACTGCGAGAGGTTCTTAAGAAAGCTCGGATCGTCGCTCCGACCGACTCGACTGTGCTACTGCTCGGTGAAACGGGAACGGGGAAGGAACTGGTGGCTCGTTCACTGCATTCGCTGAGTACGCGGCATGACAAGACCTTTGTAAAGCTGAACTGCGCTGCTGTTCCCTCAGGACTGTTGGAAAGCGAATTGTTTGGGCATGAGAAAGGGGCATTTACGAGTGCGGTCAGCCAGAAAATCGGACGTATCGAATTAGCTGACAAGGGCACGCTGTTTTTGGATGAGATTGGGGAATTGCCTCAGGAACTGCAGCCCAAGTTGCTGCGCGTCCTTCAGGATCGCGAGTTCGAGCGCCTTGGCGGTGTTCACACGCTGCGGGTAGATGTGAGAATCATCTCTGCGACGAACCGCGACTTGCTGCAGGAGGTGCTGGACAAGAACTTTCGCGAAGACCTGTATTATCGCCTGAACGTGTTTCCCATTCAGCTACCCCCCTTGCGGGAGCGCAGAGAGGACATCGCCATCCTCGTGCAGCACTTCGTTGAAAAGCATGCGAGGCGAATCGGAAAACATATTGACGTAATTCCCGATGAGAGCATGCGCATTCTAAGCAACTGGAAGTGGCCGGGCAACGTTCGTGAGCTGGAAAACATGATCGAGCGCATGATTATTTTGACTACTGGTAATGTGCTAGCCGCTCCTCCCGCGGGCCTTGAAGCCATGGCAGACTGTCCCACCGATGATCTCAGCGAAATGGAACGTGAACATATTATCCATGTTATCCATGTGTTGCGGGAGACGAACGGAGTGTTGTCCGGAGCAGAGGGAGCAGCGGTTCGCCTCGGACTCAAGCGGACCACGCTGCAATCCATGCTGAAAAGATTCGGCATCGAAGCGGGAGACTTTCGGTGCGGCAACGGAGCGGGCGGCCACAACTAGTCCGCTCGTTGTCCGATCGCAGAATCCGCTCTCCCTGCGTCGAGCGATTCGGGCTTACTCCCGCAGCCGGTTATATTTCCTGAGCACTTCTCGCAGCCGCTCGTGCGGTAACGCAATCACCGTATGATTGTTGATCCCGGTCATGGTCTCCCCTGCCACCATGGCATTGACGACCGCCTCTTCGGTAGCTTGGACAGTCGCCAGGAAAATAGGATCCAGCGAATCATTGGGCAGCATAGCGAGTTGATGGACTCCCTTCGTTCCCACCGCTCCCGGGTTTGCTGTGGAGAAAGCGATGAAGATGTCTCCGGAGCCGTCACCGGAATAGCTGCCGTCACGACCCAATCCTAGCGAGACTTTTTTGGCGATACGCTTGAGTTGCGTCGGAATCAGTGGCGCGTCCGTTCCAACTACGACGATGATGGAACCGACATCTTTCTGCCAAACCGTGTGTTCGGGGATCTCACGCCCAACGTTGACGCCCGCAATCCGAAGCTGTTCACGTGAACCGTAATTGCACTGCACCAGCACCCCGACCGTATAGCCGCCCGCCTTGCTGTCGAGCACGCGGGAACTGGTTCCGATGCCGCCTTTGAATTCGTTGCAGATCATCCCCGTTCCGCCGCCGACGTTCCCCTCCTCAACCGCGCCGGAATGCGCTGTATCCAAGGCGTGAAATGCGTCTTCGGGTTTTACATGGAATCCATTGATGTCGTTGAGATAGCCATCCCAGGTCTCCGCCACGACCGGCAAAGACCACCAGTAGCCTTCCATGTCTGGAGTACCGTGTTTCACCTTCCACGCAATCACGGCATCGCGCACCACCCCCACACTGTGGGTATTCGTGATCATGACGGGGCCGTTCAGAAAGCCGGAATCGTCGACCCAAGTGGTCCCGGTCATCTCCCCATTGCCGTTCAGTGTGAACCAGGCGGCAAACACAGCATCATTGGAATTTTTGCCGCGCGGATGGATGGCGGTAACCCCGGTGCGCACCGGGCCTTTTCCAATCTCAAGCTTGCCTTCCCCCGAAATCAACGTCGTGTGTCCGACTTCAACCCCTTTGACATCGGTGATGGCGTTGTAAGCTCCCGGTGTGCCGTCGAAGGGAACTCCTAAATCACGAGCTCGAGGTTTCGTTTCTGCGAAGAGGGTTGCAGCTAAAAAGGCGAATGCAACAACAAGTCTGAAACTACGCCATGCTGACAAGGACATCCGTTTCCCCCTGGCACGAAAGCAGGGAGTATACAGGTTGCTGCCTGCACCGAGCCAGCCTTCCGACTGGAGTGAGTCCAACTCTGGAGTAAAATCGGAGGTAGAACATTACTGGGGGTTCAGATGGATAGCTGGAAAAAGGCGGCCGTACTCGGGTGTATTACGGGCGCCGCACTCTTCTTTATGAAGAAGCGTTATGCGGCAGGAGTCTTGGCCACGGGGGCAGGCCTGGCCGTCCTCGCCTCCGAGTACCCTGAAAAGTTTGAAGAAGTGCGCAAGGCGTTGCCGGATTACTTCGAGCGTGGCATGCAGGTGATGGAATTGGCTGCAAAAGCGGGCAGACGAATTAGCGAAGCCGCCGGTCGAAGCGCCGCAGATGCCTGGGATGAAATCGGCGGCTGATGGGTAGCGTTCCTACTCAATCCCCAGTTGCTTGCGGGCCTCAGGACTGAGGCGCTCGGGTGTCCACGGTGGAGTCCAGACCACGTTCACCGATACGTTACGGACGCCGGGCAATTGCTCCAGGCGCGATTTTACCTGCATGCTGATGTTGACATGCTCCGGGCATCCTTGAGCCGTCAGTGTCATGTCGACCGAGACGTCTTGCTTCTCAGTCTCGGCGGGCGTGAAGTCCACCTTGTAGATCAGGCCGAGATCCACGATGTTGACCGGAATCTCCGGATCGTAGCAACTCTTTAAGGCACTCAGGACATCTTGTTCCGTGACCGGCATTTCACTGGCTCCTGGCTTCAGTGTACAACGGATATGCTGAGCCCGGGCGCAGCCGAACGTCGTCTGATAAATTCACTGCATGTTGAGCCCCGAAACCAAACAGAGAATCCGGCTTGCGCTGTGGTTTTTGCTGGCGATCGCTACTGCTCGAGCGGGATACATTTTTTACCAGCGCCACGAGGACCGCGTCGCTGTCGAGAAACAAGAGCAGGCCCGCAACGTCGGATACTCCAACCCCGATTATTACGTCAGCCCGAAGAAGCTCTATCCCTACGATCTCAAGTCGGCAAGACAATTGACGCAGCAACCGGAGTGGGTTAAAGAGGGCTATCGCTACACTTATTATCCGTACGACCCGACAAGCAAGCGCGTTCAATTCTCACATGACGCAGGACTGCTCGGACCGATCGAGAAGATATCCATCACCGATGTTGTGACCGCAACTGCGCCGACGGGCTCGCAAAAACGCCAGGTCATGGCTGTGTTCCAGAAGGATGGCAAAAACTACGCGGTACCGATCGGCTACGAAGCCGACGGGGAATACAAAATTTATTCGGATGAGATGTTCTATATCGAGGACCCGCATCAGTTGTACAAGCACTGGCCCGCAGATGTCTGGCAGGCCGTGGAGCAACACCAGGTCAAGCCGGGCATGAACGAAATGCAAGCAGTTTTCGCGGTCGGAATGGGCCGGCCCGATGCGGGCAGCAGTTCCGATGAAAAGACAGTGCATTATCCCAACGGTGGTAAGCCGCTGGTGGTTGTGTATCACGGCGACAAGGCCGCCGAAATCAAGCCGGACTCGGCGGGATCGTAAATGTCTTGAAGTGGCCGTTTAGCAAAGCGACCATTGAATTCACATTTGCGATTAGACGTATCAAAAAAACGATTGCACGGTGGCGCTGAAATTTGTTGACGGCTCCGCGCCTGCAACCGTAACCTGAATCCGATGCAATCTCACCGACACCACCGCCATCATCATCACCACGCCCATGGCGCGTCGGCGGAAGTCCACCTGAGATTGCAGAGTTCATAGCCAAGCACTTATCAGGAAATCAGGCCCGCTGAAGCGAAACTCTCAGCGGGCTTTTTCTATTTCCGGAGGACCATTGATGAACCAACTTGATTTCGACAAGATGAGCGGATTGCTTCCGGCCATCGTTCAGGACGCGCAGAACGGAGATGTTCTCATGGTGGGTTTCATGAATCGCGAGGCACTGGACCTGACGCTGCGGAACGGCTACGTCACGTTTTTCAGCCGAACGCGCAACACGCTCTGGACCAAGGGCGAGAGCTCCGGCAACCGTCTGCGAGTGATTTCTGCATGCACCGATTGCGACCGTGACACCCTTCTGCTCCGCGTGGAGGTGGAGGGTGCGGGAGTAGTTTGCCATCGCGGAACTCGCTCCTGCTTCACCGAACTGCTTCCGCTGCCGACAACTGAGGCCGTGGCTTCCAGGGAGTCGCGATGAAGCTGCGGATCGGAATCCCGAAGGGCAGCCTGCAGGAGGCCACGCTTCAACTGTTTGCCCGCGCCGGACTTCCCGCCTACACCAACGGCCGTTCCTACTTCGCAACTACGGCTGACCCGGAGATCGATTGCATGCTGATCCGCGCGCAAGAGATGGCGCGCTACGTGGAGCATGGCGCCATCGACGCCGGCCTCACGGGTCTCGATTGGGTGATCGAGAGCGGGTTGGAAGTGGCCACAGTCAGCGATTTGATCTACGCCAAGCGAAGCCGCGGCAAAGTTCGCTGGGTCCTTGCGGTGCCTGAAGATTCTCCAGCGCAAACCGCTGAGGATCTCGCCGGGTGCATCATCGCCACCGAACTGGTGAAGGTCACGCGGGATTACTTTCAGAAAAAGAATGTGGATGTGCGTGTCGAGTTTTCCTGGGGCGCAACGGAAGTGAAGCCGCCCATGCTGGCCGACGCTATCGTCGAGGTTACAGAGACCGGCAGTTCGCTGAAGGCGAATCGGCTACGCATCCTGGAAACCGTTCTCGAATCGAATACGCAGTTGATCGCGAACAAGTGCTCTTACGGAGATCGCGAAAAGCGCCGCAAGATCGACAACCTCGCTCTCATGCTGCAGGGAGCCATGGAGGCCCAGGATCGAGTTGGGCTGATGCTGAACGTCCGCAAGAACGACCTGCCTGCGGTCTTAGCGGTGTTGCCCGCTCTGCAGAAGCCGACGATCTCGCATTTGAGCGATGAGGATTGGTTGGCCCTGAACACGGTTATCGACGAGGGCGCGGCCTGGGACGTTATTCCCCGGCTCAAGGAAGCTCGCGCCGAAGGCATTGTTGAATATCCCTTGAACAAGGTGGTCCTGTGATGCGGATCGTTTCCGGGCCTGAAGCTTCTGAGATAATCGAGCGCATCGCTGCTCGCGGACAGCAGGTTGCCGCTTCCGATAGCCAGGCACAACGCATCGTGAACGAAGTGCGGCAAAACGGAGATTCGGCGCTGAGACGTTTTGCCGAGCAGTGGGACGGATTGCGCCCGCAAGAGCCCTTAAGGGTCTCGAGCCAGGAACTCGCCAGTGCGCGACGAGCGCTAGCTGCTCCTCTCCGGAAATCCATAACGCAATCGGCTGACAACATTCGCCGCTTTTGTGAACTGCAGAAGCCGTGCTCCTGGACCCGAACTCGCGCTGGAATTACTCTCGGCCAAATCGTTAAACCGCTAGAGTCAGTCGGCTGCTACATTCCCGGCGGACGCTATCCCTTGCTTTCTACCGTTCTGATGACGGTGATCCCCGCCCAGGTCGCAGGGGTGAAGGAAATTCGAGTCGTCTCCCCGAATCCCTCACAAGAGGTGTTGGGCGTTGCGGCCATGCTCGGCGTGCGAGAGTTCTACCAAGTTGGTGGAGCACAAGCTATCGCCGCCCTCGCCTACGGCACCGAAATTATTCCGCGCGTCGACAAGGTCGTGGGTCCGGGAAACGCCTACGTCACCGCAGCCAAGAGGCTCGTTGCCTTTGATTGCGCCATCGATTTCCTCGCTGGCCCGACCGAAGCCGTGATCCTGAGTGAGCGCGGAAAGCCGGAATTCATAGCGTCTGACATGATTGCCCAGGCGGAGCATGATGTGGACGCGCTCGCGTTCTTAATCACTACCTCGCGTAAGCTGGCGCACGCTGTTGTTCAAGCCCTGGAACGGCTGTCGCGGGGAAACCCAACAGCGAAGGTGTCGCTGGAGAAGGGCGGCGTTTTTCTTGCTTCCTCGAAGGTGGAGGCACGCGAGTGGGCAAATCGCGTGGCGCCGGAACACATCACCGTGGATGAGGAATATGCCCCATTCATTCAAAATGCCGGCTCCATTTTCGTGGGAGATTATTCTGCGCAAGCGGCCGGCGACTACACTTCTGGCCCGAATCACGTACTGCCCACCGCGGGACAAGCCCGGTTCCGCGGAGGCTTGAGCGTGCTCGATTTTGTGAAAATCATTTCAGTGCAGAAACTCTCTCATCGTGGTTTGCGGAGCATTGCCCCAGCAATTGAGTGTCTCGCCACGGCAGAAGGTTTACAGGGGCACGCCGATTCCATTCGAGTGAGGCGCGCCGATGCTTAAAGCCAGAGAGGCCGTCCTGACCACGCCGTCCTACCATCCCCCACTGGCGGGCCGCGTTGGGCTACGCCTTGACTTCAATGAGAACACCGACAGCTGCTCGCCCCGCGTGCTTCAACGATTGCAGCGGATTACTCCCCAGGAACTTGCGAAATACCCTGAGCGCGAGCCGGTGGAGAAAATAACCGCCGATTTCTTAAAAGTGAAAGGCAATGAAGTTCTGCTGACGAATGGCGTGGACGAAGCCATTCATTTGCTTTGCCAAGCCTACTTGGATCGGGGCGACGAGGCCCTCATTGTCGTTCCCACATACTCCATGTACGCCATCTACACCAAGGCAGCTGGAGGGGAAGTGATCCGGGTTCGGGCTGCAGACGATTTCAGTTTCCCGCTTACAGCGGTGATGAAGGCTGTCACACCGCGAACGCGCCTGATCGCCATCGCGAATCCAAATAACCCCACAGGCAGCGTCGTGTCCAACAATGAACTGCTCGCATTAGCCCACTCTGCGCCGCAAGCTGCCTTGCTCGTCGACGAAGCCTATTTCGAGTTCTATGGCAAGACTATCCTGGAGCGGCGCCGCGAGGCTGCCAATATATTTGTAGCGCGCACGTTTTCAAAAGCGTATGGCATGGCGGGCCTGAGATTGGGCGTTCTGATCGGCGATGAAGAGCAGATGCATGCTTTGCGCCGCCTCGCTTCTCCGTACAACGTGAATGCCGTCGCGCTGGCCTGCTTGCCGGAAGCGGTAGCTGACCAGGCCTACATTGCGGCGTATGTAGCCGAAGTTCTTGAGGGCAGACAACGTCTCGAACTTGCCTTAGAAACGAGTGGCATCCAATACTGGCCCAGCCAGGGGAATTTCGTTCTCCTGCGTGTCGGCCACTCGCGAACGGATGCTGCGCTCTTTGCAGAACAGATGCGGCAAAGCAGGCATTCTTGTCCGTGACCGGTCAGCCGACGAGGGCTGCGAGGGATGTGTCCGCATCACGATTGGCCGGCGCGAGCACGTGAATCAGTTGCTGCAAACACTAACTCTCAATCAACTTGCCGGTACGCAAGGAGCTTCGCGCCGATGAGGAAGGGAACCATACGCCGAGTGAGCAAGGAAACGCAGATTCGCCTGTCCCTGACCATTGAGGGACGCGGCCGTTACGAGGTCTCCACCGGCATACGCTTCTTCGATCACATGCTGGAGTTATTCGCCCATCATGGCGGCTTTGATCTGAAGCTTCAGGCCAAGGGCGATCTAGACGTGGACCAGCACCACACCGTGGAGGACGTGGGCATCGTACTTGGGCAGGCCTTCGATAAGGCTCTGGGCAGCAAACGCGGCATCCTTCGAGCCGGATACTTCCTGATGCCCATGGACGAAACTATGGGCATGGCCGCGGTGGATTTCTGTGGGCGAACCGCCGCTGTGGTGGATACGAAAGTGACAACGCGCCTGGTCGGCGATCTGCAATCAGAGTTGGTGGACGACTTTTTCGAGGGCTTCGCCCGAGGCGCCAAGGCCAATGTGCATGCCCGCATTCTCTACGGACGTTCCAATCACCATAAGGTCGAGGCGCTCTTCAAGGCATTTGCCCGTGCACTGCGCGCCGCCTGCTGGCGCGATCAAAGAATGAAACGCTTGCTGCCATCCACCAAGGGAGTGCTCTGATGATCGCCATTGTCGACTATGGCGCGGGCAATCTTTGCTCGGTGCGGAAGGCATTTGACTGGCTCGGAAAGGAAAATGCAATCACTTCCGATCCAGAGCAGGTTTCGCGCGCGTCGAAGATCGTACTGCCGGGTGTGGGGCACTTCGCCTCCACAGCCAGTCTGGGCCGTCTGGGCTTGCGTGAAGCCATTGGGGACGCAATCCAGAGGGGCACACCGTTCCTGGGTATCTGCGTAGGCATGCAATGGCTATTTCAAGGCAGTGACGAGTCTCCCGCAACCGAAGGCTTGGGAGTTTTGCCAGGCCGATGTGAACGCTTTCCCGAGCACGTGAAATCACCCCACGTTGGCTGGAACTCGTTGCAGATCGATTGTGGCTCGCGTTTGTTTCGTGGAATCGAATCTTCCAACTTCGTGTACTTCACTCATTCCTTTCGATGTCCTGTCGGCGGCGCGACCGTTGCCTGCTGCAGTTATGGAGCGACCTTCTCCGCCGCCGTCGAGCGCGAGCGCTTGTTCGGAGTTCAATTTCATCCGGAAAAATCGGGAGACACCGGGCTCAAGCTCTTAGCCAATTTCTGCGCACTCTGAATGTTGACCAAACGCATTATCGCTTGCCTGGATGTGGACGCCGGCCGTGTGGTCAAGGGCGTGAAGTTTGAAAACCTGCGCGATGCCGGTGATCCAGCCCAGCTTGCCAAGGCGCACAGCGAATCGGGCGCCGATGAAATTGTGCTGCTGGATATTTCGGCAACCCACCAAGGCAGAGCCACGCTGCTCGATACAGTTCGCCGGACGGCAAAGCAGTTATTCATTCCTTTTACCGTAGGAGGAGGCATTCGCAGCCTGAGCGATGCTGCTGACGTCTTTGACGCGGGCGCGGACAAGATCAGCATCAATTCGGCCGCTTTGGCAGACCCACCTCTGATCACGTCCATCGCAAAGCGCTTTGGCTCGCAGGCGGTGGTCGTGGCGATCGATGCCAAACGCTCTGAAACCGGCCCGCGCTGGGAAGCGTTCACCCGTGGCGGAAGAATGCCCGCGGGCAGAGATGCGCTCGAGTGGGCCCGGGAAGCGGAGTCCCGCGGCGCGGGGGAAATCCTCCTTACGTCGATGGACCGCGATGGCACCGGCAGCGGCTTCGATTGCGAACTGACAAGCGCGGTCGCGGACGCGGTGCACATTCCGGTGATCGCGTCGGGCGGTGCGGGCGGAGCCGCAGATTTCGTGCAGGTGTTCCGAGCAGGGCACGCGGACGCCGCTCTGGCCGCTTCGATTTTCCATTATGGCTATAACCAGCTCGACGAGCTGAAGCAAGAGCTCGCCCGCCATTCGATCCCCATGAGGTGGCCGTGCTGATTCCATCGATTGATCTCATGGGGGGCAAGATCGTTCAATTGATTCAAGGCAAGAAGAAGGCGTTGGAGTTCGACAACTTCGAAGAATGGATTGTCCGTTTCTCCAAGTATCCGCTGGTGCAATTAATTGACCTGGATGCGGCGATGGGCCGCAGCGACAACTTTGCCCTGGTACGCGAAATTGCGAAGCGCCTGCCGTGCCAGATGGGCGGCGGGATTCGCTCACTGGAAGCGGCAAAAGCGGCTTTGGAGGCAGGTGCGCGCCGCGTGATCGTCGGGTCCGCATTGTTTCAAGATGGCCAGGTGAGCGCGGATTTTGCGAAGAAACTGGCCGCCGAAGTCGGGTCGGGCCATCTGGTATTCGCTCTCGATGCAATCGGCGGACTCGTGACCATCCACGGATGGCAGAGCACCACGGCCGTGAGACCGTTGGAAATGATCCAGGCACTTGAGCGATGGTGCGACGCATTCCTCTACACCCACGTAGACACGGAAGGGCTGTTGGGTGGTTTTCCTCGGGAGGTGATTCGCCCTTTGCGCGCGGCCACCACACGACAGTTGATTGCAGCCGGAGGAATTCGGTCACAAGGCGAGATCGACGCGCTGCATGCTATGGGAGTCGACGCAGTGGTCGGTATGGCGATCTATCAGGGTCTCATTCCTGCCTAGCAGCTTCTATTGCCTGACCCCGACGTGGGGCTTATCTTGGAGAGTACACAAGAGAACCTCACGATGAACGTGCTAGTCCTGAACGCCGGCAGTTCCAGCCTGAAGTTTCAAATCATCGCGACAGATATTGAGCAGATCAAGGAGTACAAGGACGATCGCATCTGCCGGGGAGAGATCGAAAGCATCGGCGGGGAAGCGATTCTCCGAATCCGCTATCGTGCAGAACCCGTGCGTACGCTAACCGCCGCCCTGCATGATATGGGCGCGGCTCTGGACTACTTAATACGATTCCTGGCCTCGGATCGATCTGGCATTCCTGAGATCAAGAGCAGCGCTGACGTGCACGCCGTCGGCCATCGCGTGGTGCATGGTGGAGAATTGTTCAAAGAGTCCACGTTTATCGACGATCGCGTCCTCAAGGGCATCGAGGACTGCATCGACCTTGCTCCGCTGCACAATCCCAATAATGTCAAGGGAATCATCGCCGCGCGCGATCTGTTGGGCAGGGACGTGCCGCAGGTGGCGGTGTTCGATACCTCCTTCCACCACTCTTTGCCTGCGGAAGCCTACCTCTACGCGGTTCCGTACCATCTCTATCGCCGTCATCGCATTCGACGTTATGGATTCCACGGCACTTCTCACCGCTACGTCGCATTCCGCTACCGCGCTCTACGCGGGCTCACTCGCGAGCAGACGAACATTATCAGTTTTCATCTTGGAAACGGCTGCTCTGCGGCAGCTATTAAGGCAGGGGAATCGTTCGATACCTCGATGGGAATGACGCCTCTGGAAGGCCTGGTCATGGGGACGCGCTCGGGCGATCTGGATCCCGCCATCGTCGGCATGATCGCGCGCAAAGAGGCAATGTCTGCCTCGGAAGTCGAGACCTTGTTGAACACGCAGTCCGGCCTTCTCGGGATTTCGGGCCTGACCAACGATATGCGCGAGTTGCAGAGTGAGTTGCAAGAGCACGACGATCGCAGGGTGAGGCTGGCGATCGAAATCTTCTGTTACCGGGCGCGCAAGTACCTGGGCGCCTATCTGGCGGCCATGGGAGGCGCTGATGCGGTCGTATTCACCGGAGGCATCGGAGAGAACTCGCCCGATGTTCGCGCTCGCATCTGCGCCAACATGGAATGGGCAGGCTTGCGATTGGATTCAGACAAAAATCAGGCCATGGTCGGTCGCGAAGGCATTATCAGTTCAGATAATTTCACCCTGCACGCCTATGCCATCCCGACCGATGAAGAACTCCTGATCGCCCGCGATACGGTCCGAGTGATCCGAAAAATGCCCCATCCCTCATAAGCGGCTGAAGCGCTAGTACGGCCAGATCCAGTCCGTTGCTTCAGGTTTGTCGATGCCGAACTGATGCGCGTAGTTCCGGCATTCGATCTGCTGGTTCAGGAATCTTTCCTTCGCGTGCGCGCCGATCTTCTGCAGACGCGGCACTCGATCGATCACATCCATTGCCAGGCTGAAGCGATCCACGTTGTTATTGATGGCAAGTTCCAGGGGCGTGTTGATGTTGCCTTGTTCTTTGTATCCCCGAACGTGAATGTTGTTGTGATTAGTGCGCCGGTACGCCAGACGATGAATGAGCTGTGGATATCCGTGGAAGTTGAACATGACGGGCTTGTCCACCGTGAAGAGTGAGTCGAAATCGCGGTCGGGCAAGCCGTGAGGGTGCTCGGACGTAGGTTGCAGCTTGAAGAGATCAACCACGTTGATAAAGCGAATTTTCAGGTCGATGAATTCCTTCCGTAGCAGCGCGGTCGCGGCCAGAGCTTCCTGCGTAGGGATGTCGCCTGCGGACGCGACCACCACGTCCGGTTCGCCCGCTTCGTCATTGCTGGCCCAATCCCAGATCCCAATTCCTTTTGTGCAATGCGTGATCGCGGCGTCCATGTTCAGATATTGCAAATGCTTCTGTTTGTCGCTGACGATCACGTTCACATAATTCTGGCTGCGAAGGCAATGGTCGGCGACAGAAAGCAGGCAATTTACATCCGGAGGCAGATAAATGCGCGTGACATTCGCACTCTTATTGACCACTACATCCAGAAATCCGGGGTCTTGATGCGTAAACCCGTTATGATCCTGCCGCCAGACCGTCGACGTGATCAGAAGATTCAGTGAAGCAATGGAATCCCGCCACGAAAGATGGTTGCAGATTTCCAGCCACTTGGCGTACTGGTTGAACATGGAATCGATGATATGCACGAACGCTTCATACGTGGAGAAGAATCCGTGCCGTCCGGTGAGCAGATAACCTTCGAGCATCCCCTCCAGGGTGTGCTCGCTGAGCATTTCCATTACCCGGCCGTCAGGCGAAAGGTTTCCGCCATCTTTGTCTTCTGGAAAGCGCTCTTCAATCCAGAACTTCTTACTAACGGAGTAGAGGTCATCGAGTTTGTTCGAAGTGGTCTCGTCGGGACCAAACACGCGGAAATTGTGCGGGTTTAGTTTCATGATCTCGGCCAGCATGCGGCCCAGCGGGCGCGTATTCTCCGCCAGCGTCAAGCCCGGCTTCTCGGTGGGATTGGCATACTCGCGGAAGTCTGGCAGCCGCAGCGCCTTCTTGAGACGGCCTCCGTTGGTGTGAGGGTTCGCACTCATCCGCCGTGTGCCAGCCGGCGCGAGCTCTTTGAACAGAGGAGCGAGCCCGCCCTTGCTGTCAAATAACTGCTCGGGCATTTGCGACCGCATCCAATTTTCGAGGATTCTGAGCTGCACTGGATCCTTTTTCGCGGCCGGTAGCGGCACCTGATGCGAACGCCAGAAGCCTTCCAGGAAGTGGCCTTCCATTTCCCGCGGTGCAGTCCATCCTTTGGGCGAGCGGAGCACAATCATCGGCCAGCGCGGCCGTTCCGAAATGCCCTGCTTGCGTGCCGCCTCGCGATGTTCCCGGATTTCCTGGACGCAATGTTCGGTGGTTGCCGCCATCGCCTGGTGCATGCTATCGATGTCGGACCCTTCCACGAAATACGGAGTCCAGCCGTACCCGCGCAACAGGTTGTCCAGTTCCTCGCGAGTGATGCGCGCCGGAATCGTCGGATTGTCGATCTTGTAGCCGTTCAAATGAAGGATCGGCAGAACCGCTCCGTCGCGCGCCGGACTCAAGTACTTGTTGATGTGCCATGACGTAGCCAGCGGCCCAGTTTCCGATTCGCCATCGCCTACCACGGCCGCCACGATCAGATCGGGATTATCGAAAGCCGCTCCACACGCATGCGAAAGAACGTAGCCCAGTTCTCCGCCTTCGTGAATTGATCCGGGCGTTTCCGGCGTGCAGTGACTGCCGATGCCGCCCGGAAACGAGAACTGCTTGAAGAATTCGCGCAGTCCTTCCGGGTCCTGACTCTTCTCTGGATAAATCTCCGAGTACGTGCCTTCAAGGTAAGTGGGGCCAAGCACTCCGGGCGCACCATGCCCCGGACCAGCGAGGAAGATCATGTCGAGATCGTATTTCTTAATGAGCCGGTTCAAATGAACATAGATGAACGACAACCCCGGACTCGTGCCCCAGTGCCCCAGCAGGCGATTCTTCAGGTGCTCCGGCCGCAGTGGTTCCGTGAGCAAGGGATTTTCCTGCAGATAAATCATGCCCAGGCTCAGATAGTTGCAGGTCTTCCAATACGTCTCAATCTTACGCAGTTCTTGCTCGCTGAGTGGCTTGCCTTCGACGCTGGATCGAGTAGGTGCATAAGGGCTGAGTTCGGCAACTTCGGCTGGAACGGACGCTTCGATCGTGCTCATAAATACTCCTTCTCGATAGCCTATGCCTCAAGATCAGCAAGTGACAATGGTTGAAGTGTGAATTTTGCAAAGGTTCGATACACATGCTCCAAAGTTACGAGACAACGAATGGGACTCTACAGGAGTGACCTGAAGCAGCCGGTACGTCATGAGCCACTCACGCCCTGCGAGGGATCGATTACACTCTTTGGACGCGCATGTTACGCATTGACGCCCATCAGCACTTCTGGATTTATAACGATCGAGAATTCGCTTGGCTCGACGATTCCATGGCAGCACTGCGCCGGAATTTTCTTCCTGCGGATTTGCAACCCGACTTGACGGCGAATGGTTTTCAAGGATCGGTCGTGGTTCAAACCTGCCAGACCATGGAAGAAACGCGCTGGCTTCTCGCGTTAGCGGAGCAGAGTCCGTCAGTCCTGGGAGTCGTCGGCTGGGCCGATCTTTGCGGTCCTGATATTAGCTTCCAGCTAAAAAGCCTGGCTAAAAATCCCAAGCTCGTGGGGCTGCGTCACGTTGTGCAGAGTGAACCGGACGATCGTTTTCTGCTTCGGCCCGAATTCCTTCGCGGCATTGCCGCGCTGGAAGAAGTCGATCTGGCGTATGACATCCTCATTTATGCCAAGCATCTACCCGTCGCAGTCGAGTTTGTAAAGAAATTTCCGCTGCAGCGCTTCGTTCTGGATCACATGGCCAAGCCGCCGATTAAAGTGAAAGAGATTGATTCCTGGGCTGACGGGATTTGCGGCCTCGCTGCCTTCCCGAACGTGTTCTGCAAGATGTCTGGTTTAGTGACCGAAGCCAATTGGCAGCGCTGGACCGCGGAGGATATCGCTCCGTACCTCGATGTAGCATTTGATTCCTTCGGTCCTGACCGCCTCATGATTGGCTCGGACTGGCCCGTCTGTCTGGTGGCAGCTTCTTACGCCCAAGCCACCGGGCTGGTGAAGGACTACATTCTCAAACGAGCTCCGGACCGTGCCTCCGATGTGCTGGGTGGAAACGCGCAGCGATTCTGGCGCTTGCCGCTGAGCGCCGGCAACAAAGGCGATGCTTTACAATAGCGCGACGAAAGCGAAGATCGCTGGACCGATGCAGATCTATGCCCTCGGTAATTGAAAGTAGAATGTCTTCCCGCGTTCTCCAACTCGATCGGCGCGACAACGTTCTCATCGCGCTCACAGATTTGCAACCCGGAGAACCAGTCGCGTTTCATGGCCAAAGCTTTACACCCGTGGTTAAGGTTCCTGCCAAGCACAAATTTGCGACCCGAAGACTCCAACCCGGCGACAACGTGGTGATGTACGGCGTGGTCGTTGGAAAGTCAACCAAGCCGATCGACGCCGGAGATCTCTTAACCGTCAGCAACGTACAGCATCAAGCCTCGCCGTTCCGCGAGCAGTCGAGGCCATATCACTGGTCGCCGCCCGATGTGTCTCGCTGGCAAAAGGAAACTTTCCTGGGATACCGCCGGTCCGACGGTCAAGTGGGCACTCGCAACTACTGGCTGGTTGTTCCACTCGTCTTCTGCGAGAACAAGAATATTCAGGTCCTGAAGCAGGCGTTTGAGGAAGAGCTGGGCTTTGCCGCGCCTCAACCTTACCGTCGTCAGGTCGCCGAACTGGTCAGCCAATACAAGAAAACGGCGTCGCCCACTTTTTCTTCGGAATCGAGCGGGCGTGAGCGCCTTTTCAAAAACGTGGACGGCGTCCGCTTCCTGCTACATGAGGGTGGGTGTGGAGGAACCAAGGAAGACTCGCAGAATCTCTGCGGTCTGATCGCCGGATACATTCATCATCCCAACGTCGCCGGAGCTACGGTCTTGAGCCTGGGATGCCAGCACGCCCAGATCGCAATTTTGCGCGAGGAGATTCGCAAGCGCAACCCACATTTCGAGAAGCCGTTATTTATCTTCGAGCAGCAACGAAGCGGTTCTGAAGCCGCGATGATGTCGGAGGCAATTCAGAAAACTTTCTCCGGACTCATCGAAGTTAACCTGGCTCAGCGCACTCCGGCCCCCCTATCCTCGTTGTGCGTAGGGCTGAAGTGCGGAGGTTCCGACGGCTTCTCAGGAATTTCTGCCAATCCTTCGATCGGGCACACTGCGGATCTACTAGCGGCCCTCGGTGGCCGAACCATCCTCTCCGAATTTCCGGAGCTTTGCGGTGTAGAGCAGGAACTCATCGACCGCGCCGTTAATCCGGCAGTGGGCAATCGCTTCATTCAACTCATGCGGGATTATGCGGCCCGCGCTGCCGCCGTTCGTGCCAGTTTCGAAATGAATCCTTCGCCCGGCAATATGCGAGATGGCCTGTTAACCGACGCCATGAAGTCAGCCGGGGCCGCCAAAAAAGGCGGTACCTCTCCGGTCACGGCCGTGCTTGACTATCCCGAATATTCCACCGAGCCCGGTCTTCACTTGCAATGCACTCCGGGAAACGACGTGGAGTGTGTGACCGCGCAAGTGGGCGCCGGTGCATCCGTGGTCCTGTTTACTACTGGCCTGGGCACGCCTACCGGCAATCCCATCGCGCCTGTTGTGAAGCTGTCCACCAATTCCGAATTGGCCACCAGAATGCACGACATCATCGATATTGATACCGGACCAATCATCGCGGGTCAGAAAACGATTCAGCAGATGGGAGAGGAGATACTGGACCTCACCAGACGGGTTGCCAGCGGCGAGGTGCGAACCAAGGCGGAAATCAAAGCGCAAGAGGATTTCATTCCGTGGAAACGGGGAGTGTCGCTCTGATGAAGCAGGACGCCCGTGCTGGTTCCTTTCGACTTGACGCCAAAGTCGCCATTGTCACTGGGGCCGGGAGCGGTATCGGGCAGGCGATTGCCTCGAAATTCGCCACAAGTGGCGCATCAATCCACGTTTGCGATCTCAATGCGTCTGCGGCAGCCGAGACCTGCAATCAGATCGCTTCCGCAGGTGGAACTGCTTTCCCCCACCAATGCGACGTAACCAATCACAGCTGAGGTAAGCGCAACATTTCAGGAATTAACTCGGAGCCAGCGAGTGGATATCCTGGTTAATAACGCCGGCATTTCGCACATCGGAACAGTCGAGAGCACGACGCCGGAAGACTTTGATCGCATCGTGCAGGTCAACATTAAGGGTTACTACAACTGCATGCGCGCGATTGTCGGTCCACATGAGAAGCTCTGGCGGAGGAATCATCCTGAATATGGCTTCCATCGCGGGATCATCCGGCCTGGCAGATCGCTTCGCCTATTCCATGAGCAAGGGCGCCGTGATCGCGATGACCTATTCTGTAGCGCGGGACTACCTGGGGCACAAAATTCGCTGCAACTGCATTTCTCCGGCCCGCGTGCACACTCCGTTCGTGGATAGCTATCTCGCAAAAACTTATCCCGGCCGCGAGCAGGAGATGTTTGAAAAGCTGGCGCATGCCCAGCCCATCGGCCGCATGGCGGAGCCGGAGGAAGTGGCGTCTCTCGCTTTGTTCTTGTGCTCCGACGAAGCCTCCTTCATTACCGGCGCGGACTATCCGCTGGACGGAGGCTTCTTCAATCTTCGAGGTTAGCGAATGGACCTGCAACTCAAAGACAAAGTTATCATCGTGACCGGCGGTGCCAAGGGAATTGGCGCGGGGATCGTACATGCCTGCGCAGCGGAAGGTGCGATCCCCGTCATCGTGGGACGTGACGCGGACGCCGGCAAGCAGGTGCAGGGTGACATTCAAAGAACTGGCGGCCACTGCGGACTGATCAGCGTCGATCTTTCGACTCCCGAGAGTTGTTCGCGTTCCGTAGACCAGGTGCTGAAGGATTTTGGCCGTCTGGACGCCCTGGTCAATAACGCGGGCCGCAACGACAAAGTCGGGCTTGAGGAGGGCAATCCTGACGAATACGTGGCCTCGCTGAACCGCAACCTCGTGCACTACTACGCCATGGCGCACTACTCGCTGCCGCACCTCAAACGTTCGCGTGGCAGCATCGTGAACATTGGCTCGAAGACCGCTGTCACCGGGCAAGGCAGTACGTCGGGATACGCCTCATCAAAAGGCGCAATTATGGCCTTAACCCGGGAGTGGGCTGCAGAACTGCTGCCCTACGGAATTCGCGTGAATACTGTGATTCCTGCCGAAGTCATGACGCCGCTTTACCGCAATTGGCTCGACACCTTTCCGAATCCCAAGGAGAAACTGGCCAACATAATTTCGAAAATTCCGCTGGACAAGCGCATGACGACATCAGAAGAAATTGCCGCGATGGTGGTGTTCCTGATCTCGCCCAAGTCCAGCCATACCACTGGCCAGCATTTGTTCGTCGACGGCGGTTATGTTCACCTGGATCGAGCACTGACCTAGACTCCGCATGAGAGCTACGCCCCGGAGGCCGAATGATCCGACGCTTCTGCCTGACTCTTGATTTGAAGGACGATCCCAAGCTGATCGCCGAATACAAGCGCCATCACGATGAGATTTGGCCGGAGGTTACTCGGAGCATCAAAGATTCCGGCATTGAGGAGATGGAGATTTATCTTCTCGGGACGCGCATGTTTATGATCATGCAGGTCAATGAGAGCTTCTCATTCGAAGCCAAGGCGAAAGCTGACGAACTCAGTCCTATCGTGCAGAAATGGGAGAAGCTGATGTGGGGTTTTCAGCAGGCTCTTCCGCAAGCCAAACCTGGGGAGAAGTGGCTGCCCATGGAGCGCATTTTCAAGCTGGAGAAGTAAGGCACGGTCAGGGAATCGTCCGACTTCATTTCTCTTGGCAGTGGAGGCGCTTCCCTCGTTTTCGTCACGACCCGCAAGCGTCAAGTCAGCGCGATCAGCAAGCCGCCGATCTTTCGTAGTCGCTGGCGTCCTCGTACAACAAGTCAATCTGCTGCCTATAGCGCTCTTCAATCACCTTGCGGCGAAGCTTTAAGGTCGGCGTCAATGAGCCGTCAGTGGCCGTGAATTCATCCGGCACGAGCAGCACTTTCTTCAACGTTTCGAATCGGGCCAGTCCGCGATTTACTTCTGCAACAATGTCCTCGTACAGTGCTTTTACTTTAGGATGCTTGACCAGTGCCTCCCGTGTGGAGAATGCAATGTTATTGGCCTGGGCCCACTCTTCCAGCAGCGGAAAGTGAGGTGAAATGAGCACCGCGGCAAATTTCCTTCGATCGCCCACCACGACCGCGGCGCCGATGAAAGCATGCAGCTTGAGCGAGTTCTCGACGGGTTGCGGAGCAATAAATTTTCCACCCGAGGTTTTCAGCAAATCTTTTTTCCGGTCGGTGACACTCAAAAATCCGTCCTCATCCAGCATGCCGATATCGCCCGTCTTGAACCATCCATCCACAAACGCGTCTTTGGTTTCCTCCACCCGGTTCCAGTAGGAGCGAAAGACGGAAGGTCCGCGCACCAAAATTTCCGAATCTTCTGCGATCCGAACCTCCACGTTCTCCAGCGGTCGACCCACCGTGCCTAATTTGTGAGCGCTGAACGCGCAACTCGAAGTCGCCGCGCTGGAAGGAACTTACGCTTCGGTGATTGGCGGCGCTCCGGCAGCAGCGGTTGTGTTCGCGGGTGAAGTCGAAACTCGTGCGCGCAAAGATCCTCGGCTCCAGGAGTCGACGCAGGCCATGGCCAAAGCTGAAGCGCCGGACAAAATACGCCTGCGAGCACAGTGGGATGAGCTCTTCAAAGTGATTCATTCCGAAAAACTGGGAGAAATGGCGGCTGAATTCGACCGCGTGCACAGCGTTCAACGGGCGCTCGCGGTCGGCGCGCTCGACTGCATTATTCCGCCTCACAGGTTGCGTCCATACCTGATCGATGCGATCGAGCGAGGAATCAGGAAAGAGGAAGCGAAACTTGGGAATGAGATAACACTCGTGGAGGAAGCGGCATAAACTCTGGCCGCTGATGCCTTATGCACACGTACTTACTCGAGCAGCGGGAGCAAGATGTACCTGAGTCGAACGACTGGCTCGGGGCGCGCGAACGCGATCACGTCCGCACTCTCAATTTTCTGAAGCGCCGCGCAGATTGGCGTTTAGGGCGTTGGGCGGCCAAGTGCGCCATTGCTTCTCTCCAGAATATTCCTTTGCACACCGATCTCCTCGCGACCATCCAGATTTGTCCCGCCGCTTCGGGGCAACCTGAAGTATTCCTGCACGGAAATCCCGCGGATGTGACGATCTCAATCAGTCACCGATCTGGAGTCGCGATCTGTGCCTTGGCCACAAATCCTTTGCGGCTCGGATGCGATCTGGAAATCGTTGAACCGCACAGCGCTGCCTTCGTCGCAGACTACTTCACACCCGAAGAGCAGGAACTGATCGAGCGAGCGGCCACGACCGACCGCTGGCGCCTGGTCGCGATGTTATGGAGTGCGAAGGAAAGTGCGTTGAAGGCATTGCATGAAGGACTGCGGCGCGATACGCGCTCGGTGGTTGTCAAGCCTGCAACACTCTCCTGCGGCGACGCGTGGAGTTCGATCGAGGTTCATTCCATCGAGGGCGAGTGCTTTCACGGCTGGTGGCGGGAAAGGAGCGGGGAAGTGCAAACCGTGGTTGGGGATGCTTCCTTTTCTCCACCGATTCAGCTGCAAGCGCCTAACTCCGCCGATCAGGAATCCGCGATCGACGCCGCGTAGATTTCCGCAGTTCACATAGCTCATTTTTTCGGGCTCGGAACTTCCACCCACTTTCGCGCCGCACTGCTGGCCAGCACCGAATCCAGAATTACCATCTGGCGCAATCCGTCTACGAATTGCGGATACTCAATTGTGTCCGGCGCCCCGATTGACGCATAAAAACGCCGAAAGACTTGCTTGAACGTGTCATCGTAGCCTTCGCTGTGTCCACCGGGAAGATCGGCATAGCCGCGCGCTTTTCCGGTGAGCAGCGACGGGTCTTTTACGAAAATTGAGTTTCCTGAATCGCGACGGCCTACCCAAAGCTCGTCAGGGCGCTCCTGATTCCAGGCAACCGAAGCTTTGGTTCCATAGATCTCGATGCTGAGGCCATTTTTTCGGCCGGCGGAAACCTGGCTTGCGGTCATGGCGCCGCGCGTGCGATCTCCCATGCGGAAGACGACTGCGCCGAAATCTTCGGTATCAACGGGGGTTTCGACGTAATCTTCCGGACGCATCATTTTGTTCGCAAAGGTTTCGACCGAGCCCTTGGGCTGTTTGCGCGTCTTGTGAAATGTTTGCAGGTCCGCGCACAACGAACTCACGCGCAGTCCGGTGACGTGTTCGGCCATATCAAAAAAGTGCGAGCCGATATCGGCCATGGCGCGCGATGCCCCTGCCGCTTTTGCATCTACGCGCCAGTTCCAGTCTGTGTCGTAGAGCAGCCAATCCTGGGAGTAGGTTCCTTGCACGACCAGGATTTCGCCGAGTTCTCCGGCTTCCCGCAAAGCGCGCATCTGCTGGACCTGGGGGTAATAACGCAGATTGTGGCAGACGCAATTGCGAAGCTTCGCTGCGAGCCGCTAGTGCAACGAGTTCCTCCGCTTCGGCTACGGTTGTGGTGAGCGGCTTTTCGCAGAGGACATGCTTTCCGGCCTGCAGCGCCTCTTTGGCCATCGAGAAATGCTGGGCGTTGGGCGTGCAGATATCTACTGCATCAATGGCCGGATCGCGAAACAATTCTCGGTAATCGCTGGTAGCTTTGGGAACCGAGAACGCCGTAGCGAGGCGCGCAGTTGCATCATCATTCCGGCCAAAAATAGCAGCGGCTTCCACCGACTCGACGCGCTGCACCGCTTCCAGGTGCACGCGGCCCATAAATCCGGTCCCGAGAATTGCAGTTCTGATTGTTTTCATCTTTCCTTTTTCCTCGACTCTTTTGGCTGACTCAAGACCACCACGCTGCTGCAGGCTTTTCTCGAACGACAATGCTGTTGAGGAAGGCTGCCGCCTTGGTCAAGCCTTCGCTGGGAGACATCAAGCTGTCTTCGTGCTCGATGGAGAGCACCGAGTCGTATCCGAACATGCGCAGAGTGGAAATGAATTCGCTCCACCATTCGGCGCCATGGCCGTAGCCGCAGGTGCGGAAGATCCAGGAGCGGTCACGCTCTTCGGTGTACGGCTTGGTGTCGAGAACGCCGGTCGCGGAGCAGGTTTTCGGAGTAAAGCTGCGTGTCCTTGGCGTGGACGTGGAAAATGGCGTCCCTGAGCACGCGGATGGCGCCGATGGGATCGATCTGCTGCCAGAAAAGATGGCTGGGATCGTAATTGCAGCCCACGTTGTTCCCGGCGATGGAGCGCAGCTTCAGCATGGTCTCGGGATTGTAGGCCACGAATCCGGGATGCATCTCCACGGCAATCTTCACCCCATGATCGGCGGCGAACTTTGCGTGCTCCATCCAGTAGGGCGCGACGATTTCGTTCCATTGCCAGTCGAGAACTTTGCGGAAGTCCGGCGGCCACGGGCAAGTGATCCAGTTGGGAGCGATGGCGTTGGGCGAGTCGCCGGGACATCCGGAGAAATCCACCATCACGGGCACACCGAGCTTTTCCGCGAGCAGGATCGTTCTGCGGCTGGTCTCGCGATGTTGCTTTGCCAGGTCCTTATCGGGATGCAGCGCGTTGCCATGGCAGCTTAGGGCGCTGATGGTGAAACCGTGATCGTCGAGCATCTTCTTGAAGTCGGAGAGCGCAGAGCTGTTCTCGATCATGGAAAGCTTGCAGTGCGCATCGCCGACGTAATTCCCCGTGGCGAGCTCGACCGTGTGGATGTTCAACTCGGCGAGCTTCTTTAGGACCTGCTCGAGCGGCATTTGCGATAACAGAGGGGTGAAGACGCCAATACGCATACGGGTTTCGTTCTCCTGATTAAAACCGCACAATTTTACACTTGCAACGCGTTTCATTTCCGCACGATGCGTGGTGTGACGTTTCTTCTTTCGCCCCTTCGGGGCTGGTCTGGTTATGGATGCCGCAACCCACGGCTCGCGCCGTGGGCTGCATTCTTGCGCCGCTCCGCGGCTTGGCTGCGAGGCTGCGTTCTGCGGCGCTCCGCGAGCTTTGCCTGCGAGGCTGCATTGTTGCGCTGCTTAGCGGGCTGTGCGAACGAGTGGTTGGCGGCATGCGCACGGGTTCAGCTAGTTTCTTTTTTTGCAATCGCCTTGTTGTAGATGTCATCGGGCATGTCGGGGAAGAAGTGTTTGCGGGTTAAATCATGAATGTCCCGGTCGAATTCTTCCGGTGTGGGCAAGGGGGGCTTTTTCGGCAGTGGGAGGGCCTGGGCGGAGGGAGCCGCAGTGCAGGCCGGCTTGGCCGGGAGGTCTTTTTGGGAGGGTTGAGCAGCGAGCAGTTGCTCGTTGCCGGGCTTGAGGTGGGGGTATTTCGCGTAAAAGCTTTTGCGGCGCTCTGTATCGGCTTTGCGCTGCTGGTATTTTGCGCGCACGGCTTGGGCGGCGCGTTCTGCTTCTTCTTCGATGCGGACGGATTCGGGGTCGTCGTCCTCATCCTCTTCAAAATCCTCGTCGTCCCAGATTCTCTGGCCGAGGGAAGTATCAGCCGCGTCGCGCGGGTCGAGGATCACATCGTGGTGTAAGGCTTCGAATTTGGTTTGCCGGAGGTTGGAGCTGGCGGTTTGCAGCGCATAAAGAAGGAGGCCGGCGGTTTTGAAGTCGACATCGTGGTGGAGGACCAGGCGCATGACCTGCTGAAGAGCCATCTGGATGGAATTGGCGTCCTCGAGGAGGGGCAGGATCAAAGTGGCTGGCGGGTGACGCTTGCGGTCAACGGCAAGGCGGATGCGCTCATCCTGAAAGCGCTTGTGGAAAAAACAGAAACGGTTGCGGCGCAGGGCGGGTGATCCGCACTGGGTGCCGTTGATTTTCAAGTGCTGACAACGATCTGGATAGGATGGCATTTTGCCTCTGCCCCTCCCCCGTGGGTATTGTGGAATCAGCCGTTTAGGGGAAAATTTTGAATTAATTTATGAGCTGCAATGACTTGCAGGCAAAATCTTGAAAACGAGGAACTTAATGGGTAAAGATCTGTTCCGCGAATGCTTCTGCCGTGCTGCTGCTGCTGGCTCACGATTGCAGTATTCGACTTTTTAGGTTTCGAAGTAAAGGTTGGACGTCACATAGATTGGCTGTGGAAAAGTGCAGGGAGCAGGGATCGCGGAACAGGGATCAGGACGCGCGGTTCAACTGTATTTTGGTAGCAGGGGGCGAAGATGGGGCAGGTTGCTGTGGGTTCACCAATTCACTTTCCTGGCTCGCGAAGACTTCTTCGATCGCGGTAAGAAGCCCGCCTGATTTGGCTTTATCGACGACGCGAAGGATTCCATGGCGTTCGGCCTCGCCGGTCACGGCAGAACTGTACATGGTGAACATAACGATCGGGGTCTTGGGCAGGAGGTTTTTGATGGCTGCAGCCGCCTTGAGCCCATCCATCTGCGGCATGGCAAAGTCCAGGACTACCAGATCGGGTTTGAGCTCTGCAGCTCGGGCGACGGTCTGGCGGCCCGTCACGGCGTCACCGCAAATTTCCCAATCGGGATGGGATTCGAGCATGCCGCGGACGCGGCGCAGCACGGACTCGTGATCGTCGGCAATGAGGATGCGTTTCAACGCCCAAGAACCTGTTTCCAAACTATTCGAGCGGATTGTAGGGCGCCATACAGGATTATGCCTAGGGGTGGTTTGGCGCATTTTGGCGCTATCTACTCTCCGGCGCAGCGGCTAAGGTTACGGTGCGGTATTGTCCCCGCCTGGAGTTCACTTGCAGCAAGAGCAAAAAATCGCGCGTCCCTGGCGCGTTGTCGCCGCCGAAGCTGCACAGGAGAGGGACTCCCAACAACTCCTAACCCTGCTCGAGGAACTGAATGCTGCCTTGGAGCAGCAGGGGATGGTGAAACCAGACGGTCAAACTCGGCCGGTCAAGAGCGACCAGGCTCGATCCAATCACTGAACTCCCGATTTGTTAATATGTCGAAGCCGTCTGGGGCTCATGCTTTCTGGGGGATTCCTTGCGCCAATTCCGACTACTTTTTTGTTTGCTCGTGCTGATTGCGATTTCAAGCGGGATCGCGGCTGCCCAGAATGTGGCAGTCGATCCTTCCATGCCGCCGCCTCCACATGAGAAGAAGATCGTTCTCAAACATGTGCTGGTCATCGGACAGACGAAGGGATTCGAGCACGACTCAGTCACCGACGCCATGGCGGCGATCTACGACATGGGGCGCGAGACTGGGTTGTGGGAAACCGTCCTGCGTACCGACACGGAATTGATTACCAAAAAAGAGCTGTCGAAAAACGCGAAGAACCTCGACTACTTCGACGCGATTGTTTTCGCGAGCACGACGGGCGAACTCGACCTGGATGACGGGCAGAAGAAAGACATGATGTCGTTCATCAAGGAAGATGGGAAAGGGTTCGTCGGCATCCACGCGGCACTGGATACGAACTACAAGTGGCCGGAATACGGGGAGATGATCGGAGGCTGGTTCGACGAACATCCCTGGTCGCGGTTCAATGCGCCCATTATCGATGAAGATCCGGAGTTCCCTGCGGTTCGTCATTTTCCACATGCCTTCACGAAGTACGACGAGATCTACCAGCCGAAGGCATGGTCGCGCGAAAAAGTGCACGTTTTGCTCAGCCTGGATCCTACGAAGCTGAATTACGACAACCCGCGTGTGCACAGGCAAGATCACGATTTCGCGGTGGCCTGGGACAAGATGTATGGCAAGGGGCGGGTGTTTTATTCGACGCTGGGACATACGCAGGAATCGTGGAGCGATCCGGATATTCGCAAGATGTATTTCGAGGCGATCAGGTGGGTGCTGGGGATGACCGAAGGCAGCACCGCGTCGCATGCACGGCCGCAAGGGCAGGAGCAGAGGTGAGAGCGGTTCTGCGGCTGAAGCCGCGTTGGCCTGACTTGATTGGTGCGGCGGCGGTTACGCGAGTGCTGCTCGGAATCTGTGTGCTGGGACTCTCGGTCCCGAAGACGACGGCGCAACAGCCGGCCAGCAGTTCGCAAGCAGGCGGTGAATCCAAACAGAAACCTACGACGGGATCGAAATATCCAGCGGAGTTGGTGGAGCAGGGAGCAACGCTGTTTCAGCAACGCTGCGCTTTTTGCCATGGGCGCGACGCGACGGGGGGAGAAAGCGGGCCCGACCTGACCCGTTCCAAACTGGTGGCCGGCGATGTGGATGGAGAGAAGATTGGGGCCGTTGTGCGCAACGGGCGTCCGGAGAAGGGAATGCCTCCGTTTGAGGTTGCGGATGAACAAGTCGCTGCTCTAGCGGCGTTCATCCACGCGCAGCAGAAACAGGCGAGGTCGCGACCCGGCGGCCGAAAAGGCGTTGATGCTTCCGATCTGCAAACGGGAAATGCGGAAGCGGGCAAGCAGTACTTCGAAGGCGCCGGCGGATGTGCGAAGTGCCATTCGCCGACCGGTGATCTGGCGGGGATTGCGAATCGACATCAGGGTCTTGAACTGGAAAGGCGCATGCTGTACCCGGAGGACGCCAAGTCCCGCGTGACGGTGATGCTGGCTTCGGGAAAGACCGTCACCGGGGTGCTCGCTTATCTCGACGAATTTACGGTGGGGCTGACTGACGACGCGGGGTCCTATCATTCCTGGCGAATACGCGATGTGCATTACAAAGTGGACGCTCCCGTGGATGCGCATGTCGCGTTATTCAGCAAGTACACGGATGCGGACATTCACAATCTGATGGCGTATTTGCAAACCTTGCATTAAACCGTCTGGCAAGCTCCGCAAGACTTCACTGTCTATTCTTCTTCTTGTCCGCGACGCTCCCCTCCAGCCCCCACAATCGCAGATGGCACATGTGGCACATGTCTTTGGTCTCGGAGTTGCGGTTCAGAGCGTCCTCGGGAATTTCTGATCCCATCTTCAGCAGATTCGCCATGGATCCTCCATGAGCGAGGTGGCAACTCATGCAGGACATCTCTTCACCGCGTATAGGGTCGGTATATCCGCTGACGGGATGGCGTTCGTAGGGATGCCCCATGCGGTTGTCTATCGACAGATCGATGGCGGGCAGATCATGTGTCGGCGCATCATCTGAGCCGCGCAGGTGACACTCCAGGCACAATTCGTTCACGCTCCTGCGCAGAAGCTTCGGATTTTCTGACTTGTGCGGATCGTGACACCGGGTACACATTCCCAAACCGTAGGGCAGGTGCACACGCTCGAAGCGTTGAGGAGCATGACACTGCTGGCAAAGGCCCCCGTCGGCCTTCTTGAGCACGACCCGTGACGTTTCCCCCTGCTGCTCGACGACGTGGCAATTTTCACATCCCATCCTCACCGCGGAATGTACGTGTTTTCCCAGAACGTATTCCGCATGGCAGCGCAGACAATTCGCTTGCGCTTCGGGCGGCCTCGGCAGCCCGAGGCAGAGACCGCCAGTGCACAATCCAGCGAAGATGAAGAATTTTGAGAGTCTCGGCAGAAATATCATCGCTTTCTCCGCTAACGGTCCTGAGCAGAATCAGCCGTTGGGGCGTGCATCTTGCCGTGCTCCTGCCGAACCAGATAGGGAGAAAATGGCGTGACCTCGAGCGCGAGTTTGTCTTTTGCCGAGTAAATGTGAGGAGGACTAGCCTTCACGAATTTGAGTTCTCCGGCCCAGGGATCGATCTTGACGCGGCTGCCCAGAGGCAATGCGACGATCTGCTTGGGATTATCGAGTTCCAGAGGAGGTGCACTGTCGGCAATCGCGCTCATGTACGAAACATGATTTTCACTGACCAGGCTTTCCCCCAGATTTGCTCGCACCAGGCTGGGGACCTTGTGGGCAAACTTCACCAAGGCCTTCAAGAAAAGGCCCGGCTCCGCCAGATTGTCTTTGTAAGGAGAGTTGCTGAGTATTTTCATTCCCAGCGCATCGGCTTCGGCTTCCTGTTCGGGCGTGTGCTTGAAATCGAACAGCGGCAACTGCTTCAGGCTGGGCACTACGAGGCGATCGTTGAAAGCAAAGCTGCTGTCCAGGTCGTGCCCAAGCGCGGCATGCGCGAGCGCGTGGGACATAACAGCAGCCAGCGCTGCCTCGTTGGGCAATGCGTCCAGCAGCCCGCGGCTGACCAGAATGGTGTGCCCGATGGTCGCGACTTCGATGGGAGTGGTGGGCATGGTGCGGCAGCGGACTTCAGGGTCCAGAACAATCTTGCTGGTCACCTCGAGGTTCGTGACCACAGTCTGCACGACTTTATCGACTTCGCCTTCCGGGGCAATCAGCCCCAGTTCCTCCAGCTTGATGATGACGTTATCTTCGGCGCGCCGCTGCCAGGAGCGCTGAATGTCCAGCGGACTCTTGTCCGGACTTTCCGCCGAATCCTTCGCGGCCTCCGGATCGACGGTGATCTCGGAAAATTCCGAGCTGTGGCTGGACGCGTAGTTGTATCCCCATAAACGTGTCTGTGCTTTCAGGCGTGGTCCGCGGGTTTGCGGCTTGGTGGAATCGAATTCCTCCGAATAGACAACGGAGGGCAGCCATACACCCGGCCCCAGGTTCAGGCGCCAGCTATCGATGTGGAAGGTGCCATAGCTGCCGTTGAAGCGAACAATGCTGTAGCTTTCGTCCTCTACCCAAATCGCGCCGCGAAAGCGGTCGGGCCGTTCTTTTTTCGGACTCACTTCGAACAGGAGGCAGCGGATCTCGCCCAGGAACTCGCTCCGCATATAGCGCAGGTTGTAGTTCTTGCGGTCGAAACCTGTGCGATCCACGAAAATCATGCTGGCGAATCCCACCGGACTCATGGAATAGAACTTCGTGAACGAGCCCGCCATGCGTTCCACCAGCTGCTTATCCAGGAAGAATTCCTCTTTGTTCTGCTGGAACTGCACCCGGCCGAGGAAGTAATGATCTTCGCTCGGAACGAAGCCCAGAGCGTTGTCTGGCTGCATGCGCTGCAGATAGGTCTCCACCATCGGGCTGTAGTTGCGGATGGTGTTCCCCAGCGCCCGCTCATTGGAAACGATTTGATCAATGCTTTGATTGGGAATGGATTTGGGTTTGCTGCTGGCGAATACCGGGACGGAACTCAGCGCCAGTAATACGACAAGAACTGGGCGAAGCGGCATAGTTCGCCTCCAAATACCGAGTTGGCATTCAGGCAGGAGTACACCTCGGAGGGCCGCAGACTTCCATCTGGTGCGCCAACAAGTGCAGTGCAGGTCTGCGCAATACGGGAATACAGACCAACGCCGCTGTCCGCGGGATGATGAAACGACATGCCACCGAAGAGGACCGCCATGAAGCCTAGTGTCTCGCAATTGGGGGACAAGAATCCTTGCGAGTCGTGCAAAGGGGGAAGACAGCCCGATGTTAGCTACGGGCGAGGGCTGCTGCAGTGCTTTCGCTCACAGCTTCAAGTGATCCTCCTCAAGTGACGGAAAACACAGGACCAATCGGATGGAGAAAGGTGGCACCGTCGATTCCCGGCTCCGTTGAAAAATGCCACACCCGGCCACTCCCGCCCATGCGGCTCCTCTTTTGAGGCCAACTGCAATTTGAATTAAGAGCAACCAAGGTCGGCATGACTGGGGTAATGCCGAGATACCTTCGCGCACTGGAGCGGTGGCGGGGACTGCCGAAGTTCCCATCAATGGCATCGCTGTCTCATCGACAGACCTGGTCATTCCCTCTGATTCTGCTTCTTCTTTCTTTTCTCCTGTTCGGAGTTTGCAAGGCAGAAGATCCGCAGGTCACGTATCGGACTGGGACATCAGAGGTGCGTGTCTCATTCTTTGCCACGGATCAGAACGGGCGTCTGCTGGAGAAGGTGACGAAGGACGACTTCGCGGTGGTGGACGGCGGCATTGTGGTCCGCGATTTTCGCAGCCTGGCCCGATCGAGCGAGACTGCGCTGGACATTGTCGCGCTGGTGGATACCAGCGAATCCGTTGCGCCTCGTTTTCGCGCCAACCTGCAGCATGTCGTTCAGTTGGTCCATGCCGAATCCAGAAGCGCGAGCGGCGTCCTGTCGGTAATCCAGTTTGCCGGATTGCAACCGGCGGTTCTCTGCAGCGGTGACTGCGGCTCGCCTAGTGCTGAGCAGAAAATCCAGGCCACGAAAGCTCAGGGGCCAACTCCGCTGTTCGATGCCCTGACCTACACGGCGCAATTTATCTCTGAACACCGGACTGCGGGAGCACGTCAGGTCATCATCCTTTTCTCGGACGGCAATGACACCATCAGCCGCGCGTCGGCCCGCGAAGCGTTTGCGGCGGTTGCCGGCACCGGGGCTCTGCTCTATACCGTGAACCTAGGGGCTTCCAGCGGCGAGTCGTCGGGCGCTTCCGTGCTGCAGCAAATGGCCGAAGCCACCGGAGGGCGCTCGTTCTCCGCCCAGGAAGGAACCAGCAACGTACTTCAATCCATCCTGGCGGACTTGCGGTCTGCGTATGTCGTCAGTTATGCGCTGCCCAGTCGTGACCGGGGATTTCACACGCTTCAAATTCTCCCGAAACACAATCTAAACCTGCGATTCCACTGTCGAAGAGGTTATTTCTATGAAGAGTCTCGCTGACACGAAATGCATGGCGTTGGTGTGCTCGCTTGTCCTCACTGTCTTATTCGTTCCCGCCGCGTGGGCCGGTGGCGTCTACCAGCACGGAACTGTGGTGCGCATGCGGATGGGGCCATGTATGGCCGACCATCACACTTTCATGATGGCCATGAGCGGTGGAGGACCGCAGAATGCCCCCGAGGACTGTCCTGAATACACGCTGCTTTCGGATAAGGTCGTGTATGTCATCGTGGGCCGTTCCTCCAATCAACTGGTGCCTCTGGCCGATGAGATCGATTTCCGGCTGCAGAATTCGGAGATGGCAGTGCGCGTGGACGACGCCAAGCGGGAGAGCAAGTTCGGCATCAAGGAAATGATTCTGCGCTCGCAGTGGGACCTGGTGCAGAAGCACATCGCCGAGCAGTTGAGCAATCCCAGCCGTTCGCTCGAGGACGGCATGGTCTTGCGAACCACGAGATGAGATCGCGCGGTGCGACGCGCTTCTTGTGCGCTCAGCCTGTTTGTGGGGTGGGGAAGTAGGGTAGCGGTTCGTTGTTGAGGATGGCGCGGGGATTCGACTCCACTAACGATGTGGCGATCTGCTCCCCGCATATCGCGGCGGCAGCATCGCGGGCGGTAGAGAGAATTGGTACGCGTTTCTGCGTATCGTGCGCGTCGGTGGCCAGCACGTGGACCGCCTCATGCTCGAGCAGCCAGACCGCCACCCGGCGGCTTCGTTCCCCCCAAAAGCCAGTCAGCGCGGAGCCCGTCACCTGGATGATGCAGCCTTGTTGCGCCCATTCGGCAATCCGGTGCGGGTCCTCGCGCAGAATCGGATTGCGCTCGGGGTGGGTGACGATGACCGTCATGCCGTTATCCCACAGCTTGCGGAAGGATTCGGTCATCTGCTGCGGAATGCTGTAATTGCTGAATTCAACCAGCAGGTACCGGGTATCGTCGATCACATAGCGCTTGGGATTTTCGAGCGCGTCCTGCACGTTGTCATACGAGAGGTGGAAATCGCAGCCCAGGCTGATCTTCGGAGTGTCCCCAATCAGTTTCTGCAGGTGCTCGACTAGTCCTTGGAGATAAGGGCGGTCGTAGTGATAGCGGTCGTTGGCATGGGGCGCGGCGACCATGTGCGTGATGCCGTCTTCGGCAGCGGTGCGGCACATGGCGACGCAGGTGTCCCAGGATTTCGGCCCGTCGTCGACTTCGGGAAGGATGTGGGAGTGGATGTCGATCACGATTGCAGGAAATGCGAAACAGTATTGGCCAGACCTGATTTAAGCAGATTCACGTGGAAAGCGGAACATTGGCGGCGGCGGTCAACTACCAAAGGGTGGTGACTCCGTTTGATTTTCGAATCTGCGCGTCGGCGGTAACCAAGGTTAATCCTTCAGCAATCGCAGTCGCGCCAATGATGCGGTCTCCTGGGTCCTTCGGATAATTCGCCGGCAAAGCAGAGGCATGCACGCAGATGCGGCCCGTAATGGGAAGAACCGTGAAAGTTTTCTCAACCTCTGAAAGGAAAGACTCCATGCTTGTTACCAGGCCTATCTGTTTTTTCCGGAATAACGTGGACAGCTCATACAAGGTGAAATCGGATACCGCCAAGCCTCTGTCGTTCCGCCTCGCTTCCTCAATCGCCGCTCGGGCTTTGGTCGAGAGTCGGGGGTCGTCAGCAGCCAGCCACACCACCACATGCGTGTCGAGGAGAATCAATAAAGATCACCCCACTCCTCGGGAGTCAATGCGGGAGCGACCACATCGCCGAGGATGCTTATCTTGCCCTTGTAAAAGCCGAAAATGTCGTCCTTAGCTTCCTCAACGGGGACAAGCTTGGCTACAGGTTTGCCGCGCTTGGTGATGACGACGGCTTGGCGCTTCTTCTGGACCTCGTCCATAATGGCGAGACACTGAGCTTTGAAGGTGCCGGCAGGAATGGTTTTTGTCTTCATGCGATCATGGTCATTATACCATAGTCATAAGCTCAGTCGATTCCATACCGCTCGCTGATAAAGTGCGCAATCCCGGCATAGGCTTTGGTCAACGTCTGCTCATCCGGAAGAAATACGATGCGGAAGTGCTGGGTGCCGGGCTTTTGCCCGAAGCCGGAGCCGTGGACTACCATCACGTGCTTCTGGCGGATCAGTTCTTTGACGAAGACCTCGTCGCTCTCCGGGATGTCGATTCGCGGGTATGCATAGAATGCGCCGCGGGGTGCTACACAACTCACACGCGGCGTGGCTTCGCACCATTTTTGGGTGAGATCGCGGCGGGACCGCAGCTTGCGCTGCACTTCGACAAGATGGTCCTGCGGGCCTTCGAGCGCGGCTTTGATGGCGTACTGCTCGGGATGGTTGGCGCACAGGCGCGCCCGCAAAAGGCGGTGGACGCCTTCCGTGTAGGTCTTCACGGCTGCGGCATCGCCGCAGACGATGCCCCATCCGATGCGCCATCCGGGTACTAGATAGTTCTTCGACATGCCGCCAAAGGTCACGCACGGAACATCGGGTGCGACGGAGGCGAACGCGATGTGCTGCGTGCCGTCGAGAATCAGCTTGTCGTAGATCTCGTCGGAGAAGACTATCAGGTTGTGGCGGCGCGCCAGTTCGGCGATTTGCTCCAGCATCTCGCGGGTGCAGAGCGAGCCAGTGGGATTATTCGGATTGATGAGCACGATGCCGCGCGTCTTCGGCGTGATCTTGCGCTCGATGTCGGCCAACTCCGGCTGCCAGCCGTCTTCTTCGTTCAGGTCGTACGCGTTCAAACGATTTCCAAGCTTGCATAGGACGGCCGAGTACAGTGGGTAGTCAGGACTGGGTGTAAGGAAATCTTCTCCGGGATTGACCAGCGCGGATAAGCAAACGTCGACGGTCTCGCTCACGCCCGTGGTGACGAAAACATCACGAACCGTCGTGATTCCCTTGCGCGCAGCTTCGCCGCGAATGGCGTCGAGTGCTTCGTGCACGCCTTCGGAAGGCGCATAGCCGTTCTTGCCGTCGCGCATGGCCTTGTAGACCGCTTCGATGATGTGAGCGGGTGTCTGGAAATCGAAGCTCAGCGGATCGCCGATGTTCAGCGGGAGAACTTTATGGCCTTGCTTGGTAACTTCATCGGCTACGCAGGCCAGATCGCGGATGGCGTAGCGGACATTCTCCAGGCGGGAAGCGGCAGTGATTTCGCGGGCTTGAGTCAGCGGCATGCATCAAATTCTAATCGCAGCCGACGCTGTACACGCAGGGAAAAGATTTCACCACAGAGGCCACAGAGGTTCACAGGGGAAATCATTCCTCTGTGTTCCTCTGTGCCCGCTGTGGTGCAAAGCTACTCGGGGCGATCGATCTGCGCTTTTTGCAGCTTGTCGGAGTAGTCCACGTAAACCGATTTCCACTCGGTATAGAACTCGATCGCGCCTACGCCGCCTTCGCGGTGGCCGTTACCCGTCGCCTTGGTGCCGCCGAAGGGGAGATGGACTTCTGCGCCGATCGTCGGCGCATTGATGTACGTGATTCCGGCGTACAGATCGCGCATGGCGGTGAACGCCTTGTTCACATCTTTGGTGTAGATCGCGGATGACAGGCCGTACTCGATGCCGTTGGCGATGTCGATCGCGTCTTCCATGCCGTCGCAGGGAATAATGGAGACCACCGGGCCAAAGATTTCTTCCTGCGCAATGCGCATTTTGGGATCGACATCGATGAAGACCGTCGGTTCCATGAACCAGCCGTGCTGGTACTCGCCTTGATCCAGACGATTGCCGCCGCACATCAGCTTGGCGCCTTCGTTCTTGCCGATTTCTACGTAGCGGAGGTCGGTCTCGAGTTGCTTCGCATTAATGGCGGGACCCATCTGCACGGTTTCGTCGAGGCCGTTGCCCACCTTCAGTTTCTTGGCGCGCTCAACCAGGCGGTCCACGAACTCGCGATACACACCTTTCTGCACGATAATCCGACTGGTGGCGGTGCAGCGTTGTCCGGTGGTGCCGAACGCTCCCCACAGCGCGCCCTCGACAGCGAGATCGAGGTTGGCATCGTCGAGCACGATCATGGGGTTCTTGCCGCCTAGTTCCAGCGAGCAGTGCTTGAAGCTCTGGGCCGCGATGCCGCCTACAATGCGGCCTACCGCCGAGGATCCGGTCAGGGATACGGCGCGAACCTCGGGATGCTCGGCGATCGGCGTGCCCACTTCGGCGCCGAATCCGGTGACAATGTTGATCACGCCCTTGGGCAGCCCGGCATCGGCCAGCGCACGGACCAGATTGAACGTAGACAGCGGTGTGTCTTGCGCCGGCTTGATGACGCAGGTATTGCCGCAGACGATGGCCGGCAGAAGCTTCCACGACGAGATCGCCATGGGGAAATTCCAGGGGGTGATCATGCCGCATACGCCGATGGGCTGGCGCACCGCCATGGCAAACTTGTTCGGCATCTCTGAGGGAACGGTGGGGCCGAAGAGGCGCCGTCCTTCGCCGGCGTTGTAATAGGCGGCATCAATCGCTTCCTGCACATCGCCCCGTGTTTCAGCTAAGACTTTACCCATCTCGCGAGTCATGTCCCGCGCGTAATCTTCTTTGCGTTCGATCAGGATCTCGGCGGCGCGGAATACGATCTCGGCACGCCGCGGAGCCGGCACCAGTCGCCACTTCTGGAAGGCGCGCTTGGCGGCTTGCACCGCGGTGTCTACGTCTTCTCTTGCGGATTTCTGGAAAATGCCGACCAGGTCGCGGGTGTCGGCGGGATTGCGATTTTCGAATGTCTCTCCGGTCGAGGACTCTACCCACTCGCCGTCAATGTAGTTCTTGAATACCCGCGCCTGGCTTTCGCTGAGGCTCGCGGGGCTGGCTAATGTATCGGTTGCCATGAGGTCTCCTTACCTGATATCGATGAATGCCCAAACCTTTTGATGCTACAACTTGTGGAAAAGGCGAGCAAGACGAGGCAAGTCACTCGCCTGGATGCTCGTGATTCAGACGCCCGCCCCGCTCTCGGGGGCGCTGCTCTCAAAGTGAGTTATTTCACTTTCCGCCCGCTTTGGTACTTTCGCCTGCGGTCTGGAATTCTTCCGACATCCACTTTTGCAGCGCGACCATGTTCTGCGGACGTCCCAGGAAGTTCTTGACCAGCGTGTTCGCGGAGGTGGAGCCTCCGGGTTCGAGCACCAGCTTGCGATAGCGCGCAGGAGCATCTCCGGCGAGCAGGTTCTTGTGATCGAACTGCACGAAGAAATCTTCGGCGATTACTTTGTCCCAAAGATAGGTGTAGTAGGCAGAGGAATAACCCCCGAGGTGTCCAAAAGACGCCCACATATGAGTTCCCGGAATCGGCGTCAGAGTCGTGTATTGACGTGTGGCGTTGGTGACGACCGCGTCCAGGTCCACTTCTTCCGGCTTGACCTTGTACACATCATAAGAGATAGCAGTGTAATCGTTTTGCCGGGCAACCCAACCGGCTCGTCCGAACGCTGAGGCGCGATTCATCCGGGTGACCAGTTCCGCGGGAATGGGCTCTCCCGTCTTGTAATGGCGGGCAAACTTCGCGAGAACCTGTGGGCTGCGAATCCATTCCTCGAGCATCTGCGAAGGCGCTTCGGCGAAATCCGATTCCATGGTGATGCCGCTGATCCCGGCCCACTGCTGCTGACCGCCGAGGATGTGGTGCATGAGATGCCCGAATTCGTGGAACATTGCGTTCACGTCGTCGTAGGTCATCAGCGCGGCATCGGAAGCGGTTGGCAGAGGGAAGTTGCAGACCAGAATGGCCTCGGGCAGTTGCTTGCCGCGGATGCCATCGAGGATCGGCGCCATTTCCGCATGGCTGAATTTTCCCGGACGTGGGTGCATGTCCAGATAAAAGCGCCCGATGGGCTTGCCTTTATCGAGAACGATCCAGGTCTCGACCGTGGGATCCCAGGAAGGAACGTTTGGCTCTTGCTTGAAAGACACGCGGAACAGATCGCTGGCCGCGTCCAGGATGCCTTGCTTCACTTGCTGAAAGGGAAAATACGGCCGCACCGATTGGGAATCAAAGTTGTATTGCGAACGGCGGACCAGTTCCGCGTAATAACTCGCTTCGTAGTCGAAAACTTCCTTCGCTTCGGGATTCGTCTTCTGCTTTTCCGCCAGCAGCATCTTGAATTCCTGGTCAGCCAGCGGCCGGGCTGCGTCGTTCACACTCTTGATGAAGTCTGCGATGTTTTGCCCTTTGACAATCATCTTGTCGGCGGCGTTGTAGTCCGCCCAATTGGAATAGCCAAGGAGCGTGGCAATCTCGTACCGCGTTTTCAGGAGACTCATAAGCACCTCCTGATTCTTGGGATACGCGCGAGTCGTAAATGCCAGGTACAAGCGGCGGCGGAGCGCGTCATTCTTTCCGAAGTTGAGGACTGGCAGCGCGTCGGGATAATCGGTCGTGATTCGGATCTTCCCATCGGGCCCGGGCTTGTGGCGCGCAATGAAATCCTGCGGCAGGCCTTCCAGTTCGCTGGGTTCCGCCTCGACGCTCTTCTGGCTGTCCGAAATGTTGCGGTCGAACATGGATTGTTCTTCGGTCGCCTGATCGCTCAACTTCCGGATGCGCATACGTGTGGCTTCATCTTTGTCGACGCCGGCGAGACGAAACTCCAGCAGCTGCCGCTTCACGTAGTAACGGGTCGCGTTGTCGGCCCGGGTAAGGTCGAGAGCCGTTAGCGCGTTGTAAACGTCACGATTCAGTGATAGTGCGGTCTGCGCGGCCGAAGCCCGGGTCACCATTGCGGTCGCGTGGTCGCGAAAGGTCGCGTCGGGATGCACTTGCTGCAGCAGTCCCGCCAGATAAGCCGTGGAATTGATTTGCCGGATGGCCTCGTCAAAGGGGACAAGCGTGTTCTCGATCGTGCGCTGTCCTTTGACGGCAACCAGTTTCGCCACCGATTGCTGAGAGGCAGCAAGACGATCGTTCTCCATCTTCTCGAAGGCAGCGACATCGGGCTTTGCGGCCCACACGGTCGGCTGCGTGATTTGCGCTGCGGCGCCCGTCACCAGCAGGGAAGAAAGCAATAGGCAAGAAGGCAAAATGGAAGACAGGATGCTTCGGCGTGGAAACATTGAAGACCTCGGGAAACTCACGAACGACGCAAGTAATTTGGGAGAGCATTGCATTGTCGTGGACGCAACGAGCCGAAGTCAAGCCAAGCGCGCGCCTTTCAACACAACCAAGAGCTCAATGTCTTGTTTCCTGATTAGCGCCAGCGCTTGAGATGCGGCCAGACGCTCGTCCAGGAATCGAATCTCTTGCCGTTGCAGATGAAAACGGGAATCTGCTGTTCGAGGGCGTATCTGTTTGGCGCTGAAATGCCGACCAGTTCGACATTTTGCCAGTAGCGCTCGAGGACATCCTGGCGATCATCGAGCACGATCATGCAATTGCCGGAGTAGCCGCGGGGTCCCCAGAGCCAGTAGGTGCGATCGCCGCTCATGGCGCCGGGCAGTCCTTGCTTTCGGCCGAAGAAATCGATGGCGCCAGCCTGGCCGTAGTCTTGCGCGAAGATGCCGCAGTCGGGGCGCTTCGCGGCGGGAATTCGGTTCCAGGCGACTGCGGTTTCGTCGGCGATCTCCTTCCATCCAAATTGATCCGAATACCACTGCGGCAGCGGGGCGCGCGCGTGCGAGTGTTCCGTCACCGGAAGCTTGAAAGGAAGAGTCTTGGTGTACGCGATGAAGCGTTCCGGGGAAAGCACCGGGACGGTGATGGGCACCAGATGCGCGCCGCTTGCCAGGATGATCACGGCGATCAGCGGCTTGAGCCATTGCAGGCGCGGGGGACCGGTTTCAGGTCGATCCAGTGCGGATTGAATCATGATGGCGCCTGCGGCCAGCAGCATGGGATAGATCGGCGCGAGGTAGTAGCTCTTGCCGTGCAGCACGTCGAAGACGACATAAGAAACCACGTAGCACCAGCCCAGCATGCGATACGGGCGGAGCTGTTTCGAGAACAGCAGGCCGACTAATCCCGCCAGCCAGATCGGTGCAGTGATGGGATCGAGCAGCAGCGTTTGCTGAAAGAAAAAAGCGATCGGGCCCAGCACAACGTCGCGTCCTTCCGCCCTGATCGCGTGCATGAGTTGTACGAAGGGCCAGTGGTAGTGAATGTTCCACAAAATATTCGGCAGGAAGATGAGGAAGGCTGCGGCGCCGCCGAGCCAGATCCACTTATTCAGGAAGTCGCGGCGCTGCTCGGTGAGCAGTAGGCCGATGACCATCCCAAATCCGAACACTGCGATCGAGTATTTCTCCTGAAGTCCAATGCCCGCGACCACGCCGAACCACAGCCAGTAGCGCGGGTTGTGCCAGTTCACCGCGAGAATTGCAAAGTAGGCGCAGCCCATCCACAGGTTTGGTTCGAGGCAATTCGTCGTCAACAGGCTGCCGTTGGAAAGATATTGTGGCGCGATCACGACGCAGATTGCCGTGAGGAGCATGGCATAGCGCCGGCCACCGAGTTCGCGAGCCAGCAAGGCGCTTTGCACGACCAGCAGCGATGAAGCGAGAGCGGGGATGAAACGAATGCTGCGCAGCGAGTCGCCCAGAACTGCGCGGCAGAAGTGGATCAGGAAGGGAATCAGCGGCGGTTGGTCGACATAGCCCCACTGCAGGTGATCGCCGCAAGACAGGTAATCGAACTCGTCGCGAAAATAGCCGTACTGGTTGTTGAAGTAGATATGAAAAATGAGTTTGGCCAGCGCGATGGCCCAAATGATTGCCATGCCATCGCCGAGCAAGGGCTTCCGGTTTGCTTCAGGCGGGGCAAGGCTGATAGTGGGCGTACTCATGGCCCATCATTCTAGCCCACGTCAATTTAGCCTGACCTAGAGATGGTCTCTTGGGCTGTCTCGACGAAGCTTAGCTAGGCGGAGCCTTCGCTGCCGTCTACATCTGACACTCGGCGTCGCTCCGCTTCCGCCGGACAGCCTGAGAGGCTGTCTCTACGTAAGGCTGGCAAGCAGTCTCAATTCCGGAATGGGAATGCTGCCGAGAGTAAATTCGCTTGGCACTTCGGTAACCTTCTAAGTTCATTACCTGTTCTTCCCTGCGATTTCCCTGTGCTACCGTTTTCCTTTAGCGAACTTCATCAACTCTCAAAAGAGGTTTCTCAGGTCCAGTGTCTTCTGACGACCGCAAACCGGGACTCCACGTCGCGTGGACGACGGTCACGTACCGTAGCCTTGTCCTGCTCATTTTGTCCGCATTCCTGATTTTCGGAGTAGCCGTCCGTTTTACGTTTCCGCAGTTCACCGACAACACGGTTAAAAAGGCGAATGACATTTTTGGCAAACTGCTGGAGCGCGTCGCGGGAATGGGGACCTCGGTCGGTACGGGGGTAGTCACTGCACAGCAGGCGCACTTCACCGCTCTCGACGGCACGGTACGGGTGAAGAAGGGAACGGGAAATTCCTGGGTCACGGCGGACTACAACATTCCCCTGGAAAAAGGGGACGTGGTCCAGACCGGGTCGGAAGGTATGGCCAAGGTCGTATTCAACGATGGCACCAGTTATACCGTGAAACAAGATTCGCTGATCGTGGTCCAGGAGAACTCGGCCAATGATCAGCAGCAGACTAGCGTGGCCGTGGCGGTGAGCACGGGGACTGTGGATCTTTCGACCGCGACCTACAGCCAGGGATCAAAATCGCAGGTGATTGTGGGTGGTGCGACCGCATCACTGGCTCCAGACTCAGCGGCACAGGTACGGAATGATCCCAAGGCGGACCATCACGAGATATTGATGAAGAAAGGTACCGGCGAGGTCACGCGGAATGGCGAAACCGTAAAACTGGCCAACTGGGAAAAAGTGAGTTTCCAGGGACCACAGTCGCACTTGGAGAAGGCGAAAGAGATTGGGCCGCCTACGCCCATCGCCCCCGCCAACATGGCTCCGCTGTTTTCTTCTGGAGAAGCGACCAAGGACGTCGAGTTCTCGTGGACTCCCATGGCGAATGCAGTTGGGTACCGGCTTCGTATCTCCCGAAATCCTTATTTTTCTTCTACACTCGTTGACAAAAAGGTGAATACAGCGGCCGTGACCGTCACCAATCTGGGCCAGGGTGCGTATTACTGGCTGGTGCAGTCCTACGATGGGGCGGGAAAAGAATCGGTGGAGAGCGAGAAGAATCGCTTTACCGTTATTTCCAAAGGCAAGGACACGGAAGCGATCGATCTGGAGTTGGACCCGTTCATTCAGCACGGGCATGTTATCGAGGTAACTGGGAAAACGCAGATCGGCGCGCGAGTCATGGTGAATGGCAGCGAGGTTCCGATGGTGGCTTCTGATGGGCAGTTTCACTTCTTTACGCCGCCTTTACCGACGGGAGAAGCGGTGATTACGGTAACCGCCCAGACGGCGCAGGGCGGGGTGAATACACAGCAGAAAAAGATTGTGATTCAGTAGTTTAGAGGGCGCTCCCCCACGATTTTGGACAGGCGCAGCAAGCACTTCCGGTTCAAGCAGGGTTGACCGGCAGCGGGTACAATAAAGTTAGACATCCCTGAAAAGAAAAAGGAACATCCTCCGGGACTAGTCCCGGGAAGGCTACGACTGTAGAAATACGGAATGTCTCGCCATGTCAAATAACGGATACCATTCAGGCCCAACCCGCACCCACAACCTGCGGTCGCTGTTCAGCATATTCTCCAGCGACCTAGCCATAGATCTCGGCACCGCGAACACGCTGGTGTACGCGCGCGGCAAGGGCATCGTGGTGAATGAGCCCTCCATCGTCGCCATCAACAAGAATACGGGCGAAGTCGAGGCTGTGGGCAAAGAGGCCAAAGAGATGCTGGGCCGCACGCCCGGCAACATCGTCGCCATCAAGCCCATGAAAGATGGCGTTATCGCGGATTTCAAAGTCACCGAGAAGATGCTGAACTACTTCATCCAGAAGGCGCACAACCGCAAGATGCTGGTGCATCCGCGCATCGTCATCGGCGTGCCCTCGGAGATTACGCAGGTGGAAAAGCGCGCGGTCATGGATTCGGCCTATCGCGCCAAGGCGAGCGAAGTGCACCTGGTGGAGCAGGCCATGGTGGCAGCGATCGGCGCCGGGCTGCCCATCACTGAACCCAGCGGCAACATGGTGGTCGATATCGGCGGCGGCACGACCGACATCGCAGTCATTTCCTTGAGCGGCATCGTTTACTCGCGTTCCGTGCGCATGGCCGGCAACCAGATGGACGAAGCGGTCATGAACTATCTGAAGCGGAAATATAACCTGCTGATCGGCGAGCGTACGGCAGAGCAGATCAAAATGGAGATTGGATCGGCCCATCAGCTCGACAAGCCCATGACGATGGAAATCAAGGGCCGTAACCTGATTGAGGGCGTTCCCAAAACCATCACGGTGGATGACGGCGAAATCCGCGAAGCCCTAAGCGAGTGTGTTTCCACCATCATGAACGCCATCCGGGTCGCGCTGGAGCGCACGCCGCCTGAGCTGTCGGCCGATATCAGCGATCGTGGCATTGTTCTGACTGGTGGCGGTGCCCTGCTGAAAAATCTGGACAAGCGTATCCGCGAAGAAACCGGGTTGCCGGTCTCCATCGCCGACGATCCGCTGTGCAGCGTAGTCCTGGGAACCGGCAAGATGCTCTCCGACTTCAAGCTGCTGAGGAAGATCTCGATCGAATAGCAATGAGCTATGAGCTATGAGTCGTGAGCGAATGCGTTCCGGTTCACTTATGTTTTTGCTCACAGCTCACAGCTCATAGCTCATAGCTTTTTTATGGAATCCGTCCTCGGCCGTTATCGCAACCTTATCATCCTGGTGGGAGTGTTGTTTCTACAGGTGCTGGGGCTGGCGATGCAGGTGAAGCGGGGCAGCGATACCCAGGACACCCGGCTGATTCGCATCTGGGCTGTGGGTGCACTCTCTCCTTTTGAACGCTCGCTGGTGTGGGTCCGCAACGGCACTGGAAACATCTTTCACAATTACATCTATCTTCGCGGAGTGCGCGCGGAGAACCGCGAACTGAAGCAGCAGATCGAGCAGATGCGCCTGCAGCAGGTGCGGCTCAGTGAAGACGCTGCCCAGGCCCACCGCCTGCAAAGCCTGCTGGCTTTCAAGGAACAGTTCGTATCTAAAACCGTGGCCGCCCAGGTCATTGGATCGAGCGGCAGCGATTTGTCGCGCGTCGTCTACATCGACAAGGGCGAGAATGTCGGCATTCGACGAGACATGCCGGTCATTACGGCGGATGGAATTGTCGGCAAGGTCTTGATGGTTTATCCCTCGGTATCGCAAGTGCTGCTGATCAACGATCAGACCAGCGGCGTGGGTGCGATCCTGGACAAATCCCGCTTGCAAGGGGTTTTGCGAGGCGGCGCCACCGGGGAAGTCATGCTCGAGCGCGTGATGAGCGATGAGCAAGTTGCCCCGGGTGATATTGTCCTGACCAGCGGCGGAGACCGCATTTTTCCCAAAGGTCTGCCAGTGGGCACCGTCAGTAAGGTTTCGAATGGCAAGGACCTGTTCCTGAATATCAAGATCAAACCGGCGGCCAACCTGAGCAAACTCGAAGAGGTACTGGTCCTGGTGGAGAAGCAGGAGCGTCAGGCGGTCGCGGAGGAAAAGCGAGTTCGGGCTTCCGATATCCTTGCCCAGCGATTGCCCTCTGTCCCGGAGAAACCGCCGCAAGCGCAGGCAGCAACTCCGGGCACATCCGCTGCAACAGCGGCGGGGGTAAGTTCAGCAGCCAAACCGAAGAGTCCAGCAGCCATGAGCGGTTCCAACGCGCCTACGGCGAAGACTCCAGCATCGGCTGTGGCATCCCCGGTACCGGGAGTCGCGCAAAAAGCTCCGCCGCAAGCCGTGACGGCGCCCAGACCCAAGATCTCGGTTACCAGTACCAGCCTGTCTACGCCCGCAACCCGTCAACCCGCGATCGTGGAAGACAAACCGCTGACTCCTCCGGTTCAACCTGCTGTCCAGCCCTCGTCCAACGAGAACGACCCACATTAGCGTGCCCATTACATACACATCTGGGGAACAGGTTGAGGTTTACCGGTTCAGCATTCCGGTGACGCTGGGCGTCCCGCTCATCGCGTTGTTTGTGCAGGCGTTTGTTCCTTTGCGCTTTCCCTGGTTTGCCGTCTATTTCGATCTGCCTTTGCTGGTGACGATCTTCTTTGCCATGGCGAGGCGCAGTCCTATTGCGGGGTTGCTCACCGGCGCGTTCATCGGCTTGGCTCAGGACATGCTGGGACACAATCCCATCGGGCTTTATGGCATCTCCAAGACCGTGGTCGGCTATGGGGCGTCTTCTCTGGGCGTAAAGCTCGATGTGGAGAATGCCGGCGCACGCTTCCTGATCACCCTTGGCTTTTACCTGGTGCATTCGGCCGTGTATTTCACTGTCGCTCGTGCGCTGGTGAATATGTCCCTGAGCTGGAGCTGGTGGCACGGAGTATGGGGAGGCCTAGCCAATGCAGCGCTGGGAACCTTCCTCTATTTTGCCCTGGACAAGTTTAAGCAGAGGACATGAAAGCAGTTCTCAGTTGCCAGTTGTCAGTTCCCAGTTGTCAGTGGTCAGTGGTTAGATGGGGATCGGCTATGACTTACGTTACTTGTGGTTCAAATGCGGCGACGGTTTGTGCTTTAGAATTGAGATATACGAAAGTCCCAGCAGTTTTCCGCTCTTTTGGGCTGTACCGTCAACCCTCCAGCCACAAATGAGAACCGAAAGCTGAGAACCGAAAACTGAGAACCGAGAACTGAGCTGATGTTCGGCCGCGACGAAAAAGTATCGGAAGAGCGCCTGACTGCGGCGCAATACATCATCCTCGGCATCTTCCTGGTCCTGGCTTACGGACTGTGGCGGCTGCAGGTGATGCAGGCCGACTACTATTCGCTGGCGGCGGAAAAGAACCGCATTCGCAACGTGCCGGTGCTGGCGCCTCGCGGCAAGATTCTGGATCGCTACGGTCGGACCATCGTCGATAACTATCCCTCGTTTTCCGCATTGCTGCTGCGTGATTCCAGCCGCGACCTCAGTGCCGATGCCGACTCCATCGCGCAGGGCTTGCATCTCGATCCCAACGAAGTGCGAGCGCGTATCAAGCGCTTCGCCACCATGCCGCAGTACCAGCCCATTTTCCTCAAAGAAGACATCACGCCAGACGAGTTGCAATTTATCGAAGCACACCGCAACGAGCTGCCCGAACTCGACACGATCATGGCGCACCGGCGGCTGTATCCGCGCAATGGCTTCATGGCGCATTTGATCGGCTACGTCGGCGAAGTCAGCGACGACATGCTCAATTTGCCAGCATTCGAGCTATATAACCCCGGCGACGTGGTTGGCATTTCCGGCGTGGAGCGGCAGTACAACGACATGCTCATGGGCAAGAACGGTTCCCGGCAAGCGCTGGTGGACAGCCACGGGCGCGAGGTTGGCCGCCTGGGCGAGACGGAGGCGATCCCCGGAAAGCCGCTGAAGCTGACCATCGACATCGATTTGCAGATTGCCGCCGAACAGGCGCTGGAAGGGAAGAATGGTGCGATTGTCGCGATGGATCCGCACACCGGAGAAATCCTGGCAATGGTCAGCGGACCGACCTTCGATCCCAATGACTTCGCCGTACGCGTCTCCCGCGATGAGTGGAACAAGCTGGTCACCGATCCTGACAAGCCGCTGCTAAATAAAGCCATTCAGGCGCAGTTGGCGCCCGGCTCGACTTTCAAGATCATCATGTCGGTGGCGGGCTGGCAGGAAGGGGTCGCGCAGACCATGCACGTGAATTGCACCGGGTCTGCCGAGTTTTACGGCCGGCGATTCGGATGCTGGGTGAAGGGCGGCCATGGTGCGGTCGATCTCGAAAAAGCCATTTACCAGTCTTGCGACGTCTTCTTCTATACGCTGGCGAACAAGTTGGGCATCGAGCGCATCGCGAAATACGCTACCGATTTTGGACTGGGACAAAAGACCGGGATCGACTTGCCCAATGAGGTATCCGGGGTAATCCCGTCGGAAGAGTGGAAGATCCGCAACTTCAAGCAGAAATGGTTTGCGGGCGAGACGATTTCGGTAGGCATCGGGCAGGGGGCGATCGCTATCACGCCAGTGCAGTTGCTGCGTGCCATCAGCGCGATTTCGATGGGCGGGAAGTTGGTGGTGCCGCACGTGATCAATCCCACCGAAATGCCGCCGGGCTTGATCGAGGCCGGGCACTACGCCGACGTAAAAAATGTGAGTGTAGATCCCGCCGGATGGAACTTCATTACAGACGCGATGTCACGGGTGCTGCTGCCGGAAGGCACGGCGCCTTCGGCTCACATTCCCGGAATTGATATTGCCGGCAAGACAGGTTCAGCGCAGATTGTTTCTTTGGCAACGCGCGCGAAGTTCAAGAACAGCGATGCTCTGGCGCAGAATGGATGGTTTGTCGGATTCACCCCGCGGCGCAATCCGGACATTGTGGTCTGCGTACTATTCCAGGGCGGTGAGCACGGAAGACTGGCGGCCCGCCTGGCAACGCAGGTCATTAAAGCGTACGTCGAGAAACGAGATCGCAACCCGCAGAAGATGACGGAAAAGCCGAAGAGCAACGGAACCGTCGACGTGGGCGGGTTGTGGTCAGATCCGTTTTCGGAAGGCGAGACCGATGCCCTGGAAGCTGCAAGATTTGTAGTCGATCTGCCGAAGAAGCGGATGGTAGTGGCGACCGCTGCGCCTGGGATGAATTAGCTGGGAACTGAGAACTGATTTTCGATGTCCCGTTACGTTTCATATCGCGATTTCGACTGGCTTCTGCTGGTCTTCGTCCTCCTCATCTGCGGCATGGGGGTGATGGAGATCCAGAGCGCCACCGTGCACACGAAGTTTGCCGGCGCGCACATTAAGCAGATGTACTGGGTAGTTGCTGGCGTCGGAATGATGTTCCTCATGAGCCTGGTGAACTATCAGGCGCTGCTGGAGCAGATTCACTGGTTCTATATCGCCGGAGTGGGATCGCTGATGGGGGTAATGGTATTCGGGCAGAAGTATCTAGGCGCCCGGCGCTGGATCAAAATGCCCGGCGGCAATCACTTCCAGCCCTCAGAGTGGGTGAAACTCATCCTCATCCTAGCGGTGGCCCGGTATTTTGCCGAAATGCGACACCGGGAGCTCTCCTGGTCCGATTTCATGAAAGCTGCGGCCATCGTTGGCGTACCCATGCTGATGGTTCTGGCCCAGCCTGACCTCGGAACCGCCCTGACCTACGTCCCTATTGCCATCATGGGTGTATTCCTCGGCGGCATGCAGTGGAAACAGGGGGTGGCGGTGGGCTTGCTGGCGCTGGTAGGTATCACGGCCGTGTTTGCCGTCCCCCGCGTCCATGTTTTAAAGACTTACCAGAAGCAGCGCTTGACTAGTTTTCTGGATCCTGAGCTCGATCCCCAAGGTTCCGGGTACCAAGTTGAACAATCCAAAATTGCCGTGGGATCAGGCGGCCTTTGGGGCGGCAAAGGGTCGCAAACACACGGTAATTTCCTGCCCGTACCGCAGACGGACTTCATATTCGCAGCCTTCTCCGAGGAACATGGATTCGTAGGCGCTCTGGGTGTTCTGCTGCTATACTTCATTGTGCTGATGCGTTTGACCCAGAACGCGCAAACAGCGCCCGACCGCGCTGGAACGTTTGTAGTCATGGGTGTGGTGGCTGTGCTTAGCTTCCATATCCTGGTCAATGTCGGCATGGTGGTCGGCTTTATGCCGGTCACTGGAATACCCCTGCCACTGATGAGTTACGGTGGGTCTTCCGTGTTGTTCATGTTCCTGGCGCTGGGGATGGTTATGAATGTTCGTATGCGCCGCTTTGTGAACTAGCCGGTGATCCGGCTGGCAAGCTGATAAGGGTTCAAGAACATACGGATTGGGACAAAAGAATACGGGCAGGGAAGCAGTTCCGCTGCGCCTTGAGGCGCAGCCAAAAATATCGATCGCCTTCGCGTTAAGAGGGCACTCACCGGCTTGGGGCAGTGAAAGCCGGGCAGGATTGAAGCTAGTAGTCAGTCGGGCAGGGAACGGCCCCCCGACCCAATATGGGTCAGAGAGTGCGGTCACAACCCCGGCGGAAATTTAAAGCGATTCAGTGCAAAAGATAGCCAAGCTTGTGCAACGGAACGAAGTGAGAGAAGGGCTGTGTCCGTCTTCTGCTCTTTCTGGCCGTCCCCGTGTAGGGGCAGCGTCGCAACGCTTCAACCTCCCGCATCTTTCCTGATTCCAGCCCGGTGAATCCCGCCTGACTCTGGACGAGCCAGCGGGACCGGAGCTTTCAATGAACAAGGAATTATTTGTCTCTTCCACGCCTCACGAAACCAAAGTGGGCCTGGTCGAAGACGACCTGCTCGCGGAGATTTATCTTGAGCGCGAGAACGAGTACACCTTAGCGGGATCCATCTACAAAGGCCGCGTGACCCGCGTGCTGCCCGGCATGCAGTCGGCCTTCGTCGACATTGGCCTTGAACGCGATGCCTTTCTTTACGTCTCCGATTTCATGGAGTTAGAAGAGCACGACGACGATCTCACCGACGTTGTGCTGGGCAGCCGTGGAGTGCAGGATTTACGTCAGCACCCGCAGGCAGTCGAGGCGCCGGCAACTTCAGTCGGAAACGACGAGCAACCTGGTGAATCCAAGCTCGTACAATCGAGCAACGAAGGAACGGTCGAGGCTGACGAACTGGAGACGCACGCGAACCCGTCCCCGGGAGAAACTGCGGAACCGGACAACGGTAACGATGCTCAGTCCAAAGACCGTAGCTGGCGTGGACGCCGGCGCCGTCGCGGCGGGCGGCGGGACGGGCGCGACCGCGGCTCTGACCGAACGGATCGACCGGAGCGAACTGAAAAACCGACTGAACGCTTTTCTCGTACTGCGGAGAGTGCTTCTTCACGCCCGTCCGGGCCGCCTGCTGGCTACCAGCCGATCCTCTTGCCAGGTGAGTCGATTTCCAAGTACCAACGCTACCAGCAGCCAGCTGTAGAAGCACAGCCTACCCGTTCCGCCGTCGACATTTCCTCTGAAACCGTTGTACAGCCGGGTGCCCCCCTTGCGACCGCCTTCCCTGAAGATGAGCCGATTTTTGCAGCGCCCGAAGCCCTGCTTGAGCCTCTTCACGAGCAGCACGAAGAAGTGCATGGCGCAGATGAGCCGGTCGAGTCGGCTTCCACTTCCACATCCTGGAATCAGCAGTTCCGCAACGAAGAACAGGCAAGTTCCAGCGACTGGAGCGTGGTGCCGCAGGCTCCTGCCGACAATCAGCACGAAACCGAAATCGCGCAGGTTGATGAGCTCAGCGTTTCAGTTCCCCAGCGCCTGAACGAAGAACAGACTCCCGCATTTGCCGCGCCCGGAACGATGGAAGAAGAGACCATCGAAGACGAGGAAGCGGACACCCTCCACTACGAGGCGTCCTCGGACGAGGGCTACGAGGAATTCGAGGAAGAAACCCAAGCTGCTAATGGCTCCGACCTGATGGGGGACGCTCGGGACGCAGTTTCTGAGATTCACCTGGAAGCTGCTGCGGAGTCCGGCGAGCTCCCGGCTGAAGGTGCGGCGCCAGAAGAGGACAGCGAAGACGCGGAACTCGAGGAAGCCCAAGCCAAAGCCGAAGCTATGCTGGACGCCGAAGCGCGCGGGAACGGCACCGTCGATGCCCGCGCGGAAGTTCGCGCGCCTGCGACCGCGGGATACACCCAGCGGACACCACAGCGGCGGGAGCGCCCTGGTTACGAGCGGCGTGATCGCGGCCGCCGGGGCGGAGGAGGAGGGGGCAGAAGCCGTTTCCGCCGGCGTGAGTCGGCGCCGGTTCCCCTGATCAGCGACCTGCTGAAGGAAGGCCAGGAGATTCTGGTTCAGATCGCCAAGGAACCGATCGGGAAGAAGGGCGCGCGTATCACCAGCCACATCGCCTTGCCGGGACGTTTCCTGGTTTACATGCCGACCGTGAATCACACGGGCGTGTCGCGTAAGATCGCGTCGGAGGAAGAGCGGCAACGCCTGAAACGCATCATCCTAAGCGAGCGCGAGAATGGCCACGGAGGCTTCATCGTTCGCACCGCCGCCCAGAGCGCCAGCGAGGATGAACTGCGCGCCGATATTCGCTTCCTCAAAGGCCTGTGGCAGGACATCAAGAACCGGGCAGAAAGTTCCAAGCCCCCGGCATTGATTTATCACGACCTCAACGTGGTCGAGCGCGTTCTGCGCGATCAGGTCACCTCTGATTTCAGCGTGATCTGGGTCGATACCGAATCCGAGTACGAGCGCATTCTGCGCTTCTTCAACCGCTTCCAGCCCAGCATGGTCAAGCGGGTGAAGCTCTATACCAAGGAGACGCCGCTGTTCGAGCAGTTCGGCCTGGCCGAAGAAATGAACAAGGCGCTCAAGTCGAAGGTCTGGCTGAAGAGCGGCGGCTACATCGTGATCAATCAGACCGAAGCGCTGGTGGCCATCGACATCAATACCGGCAAGTACGTCGGCAAGACGCAGCGCCTGGAAGACACCATCGTTAAGACGAACGTAGATGCTATCAAGGAAATAGTCCGGCAGATTCGCTTGCGCGATCTGGGCGGCATCATCATTATCGATTTCATCGATATGGATGAGCGCCGCAACCGCCAGCGCGTGATGCAGGCTCTGGAAGAAGAACTAAGGCACGATCGCGCCCCTTCAAAGACCCTGCAGTTCAATGATTTCGGCCTGGTGGCGATTACCCGAAAACGCGTCAAGCAGTCGCTCGAGCGCACAATCGGCGCGCCCTGTCCGTACTGCCAGTCTACGGGCTACGTGAAATCGGTGAGCACCATCTGCAACGAGATCTACGTGGAGATGCGCAAGATCGCCAAGCATCTGGAGCACGAAGACGTCATGCTGCGCGTGCACCCGGATGTCGCCAAGGAACTGAAGTCCAACAACGCAAAACTGCTGAACGAGATGGAAGAAATGACCAAGCGGACGATCATCGTGAAGAGCGATGCGGCGGTGCATCAGGAGCAGTTCGACATTAACTAGTTGTCAGTAATCAGCCGTGATTCAAGACCACGGACGGGCGAATTGTCGCCCGTCTTTTGTTTGTGGTCATGAATCAATGCGTTTAGATCACGTAGCTACGGTTAGTGAGTGCAAAGGCGATTTTTCATTAATTGATCGCTAGCGAGCCGGGCTGGGCAACCCACGCCGAGAATCACGGTTGCGGTTCGGAGCCGAACACAGCAATATTGCTATCAGAGCCTTGGGAGCACATTTCGTCCCAAGTCAGAAGTCACACTTATTTTCCGTCGGAACTGCCTTCGTCAACAATTCGTATTTTTGTCTATGAAAAAGGAACTCGCTCTCGGCGTCGTTGGTGCGATCCTCATTGCCCTTGCAGCATTCTTTCTTGGCTTGAGGATGAATCTTCATCCGGAGAACCAGAAACCGGGCAAATTCCCGGAGCAGTTGGTCTACGTTCGTTCAGCAGACGATGTTGTCGACGACGGTGTCCTCTTTACCTCCCCAAGCCAGACTTCGAAAACTGTGGCCATCATCTGGGTGCACGGTTGGGGAGCGAATTTCTATACCCCGAGCTACGTTGGAATCGGGCGGGAGCTTGCGAAGGATGGATTTCCAACCATCTCGGTCAATACGCGCATGCACGACATAGGGAACGTGGAGAAATACACGCTTTTGGGAAAGCGAGTCCGAGGTGGCGGGTACTGGGGTGTGACCAGCGAGGACGCGCGAGATATTGCCGCGTGGATTGATTACGCTCAGCAGCTGGGATACAGCCGGGTGATCCTGGTCGGCCACAGCGCCGGCTGGGCCAGTGTCGCCCGTTATCAGGCCGATTCGCAGGACCGCCGCGTCGTAGGTTTGGTCTTTGCTTCGCCGGGCGTAGGATACTCGTCTCAACCAGACGACCCGCAATTGCTTGCCCAAGCGAAGAAGCTTGTCGACGAAGGCGCCGGTGAGGACCTGATCCGGTTACCCAACCGTTCGGTGCCTTCGTTTGTCAGTGCTGCGACAGAGCTTGACATTGCCAACACACCGCGTGAATACAAAGACTTCTTTGGAACCCAGACCCCTGATGCTGCCGTCACCAAAATCACGTGTCCGGTACTGGCTTTCTTCGGATCGAAGGATGACATCGGAGGCGAAAAGGACCTCGCACTGCTTACATCATCAGTTCGGCGGCTGGCTCATGGTCCAGCCAAGGTAAATACCGCCATGATCGCAAATGGTAACCATGAATACGTTGGAGAAGAGGCGCAGGTTGCGAAAGTAATCGCGCGGTGGATTGAAACCGAAGTGGAGAGAAGATGAGTGCAATGGCGATATTTGTGCGCCGGGGTAAACCGGCATGAAGCAGAGAATGGAAAATTCTTACGGGAAAGGAGTAGCGATCCACTCGGCCCCGAGTCTTGCGCTGCTACCGCGAGGGACACAGTGAAGCGTAGACAGGGGTATAGGCGGGGTGGGCTATTGAGCTGCGAAAACTTACAATCCGGACGCCGACGCGGTAAATATGCGCGGAAGGCAACATGGACAGGAACGATAGCGCGAGTTTCTGTTCAGTCCGGCGTAGTCGAAGACCCCAGGCACGCCTAGAAACTTCATGCACGAGAACCGGGAGACCTCGGAGACACCTGCGGCCCCAGTGTGGTAGTAGGTCGGCGGGCGAAGGCTCAGGCCGTACGGCCCGCATGCACGTCCCTGAGGAGTCACACAGCGGAGTATTACCTATGAACCATTCGAACAAAAACGGGAAACCGTTGGCGGAGAGTGCGGAGGGAAGGCCGCTGATCAAGGAGAACGCTCGTCAACCTAACACGTACCCGACGCAGAGCGGGAAGGGCGTGTCCCAGGGGCTGGCGGGTGTGCGGAAAGCAGCAAAAGAAAATAAGGAGATGAAGTTCACCGCCTTGCTCCACCACCTGACCGTCGATCTGCTGCGGGAAAGCTTTTACTCACTGAAGAGGAAGGCGGCACCCGGAGTGGACGGCGTAACGTGGCAGGAGTATGAACCCGGGTTGGAAGATCGCTTGGTCGATCTTCATAGCCGGGTGCATCGCGGAGCCTACCGAGCGACGCCCTCGAGAAGAGTGTACATAGAGAAAGCAGATGGACGACAACGTCCACTGGGAGTTGCGGCCATGGAAGACAAGATTGTCCAACATGCCGTCGTTACCATCCTCAACCAGATTTACGAGGAAGACTTTCTCGGCTTCTCATATGGGTTTCGTCCGGGGCGCAGCCAGCATCAAGCGTTGGATGCGTTGTCGTACGCGCTCTTGAAGAAGAAGGTGAACTACGTTCTTGATGCCGACATCCGAGGGTTTTTCGATAACCTCGACAAAAGTTGGATGGTCAAGTTCGTGGAGCATCGCGTCGCCGACCCCCGCATCCTGCGGTTGATCCAGAAATGGCTCAACGCGGGAGTGATGGAGGAAGGCAAATGGTCGGACACGCCAACAGGTAGTCCGCAAGGCTCGGTGATTTCACCGCTCCTCGCGAATATTTACCTACACTACGCGTTCGATCTGTGGGTGGACGTCTGGCGCAAGAAATGCGCGCAAGGCGAAGTGGTCGTCGTCCGCTATGCAGACGACATTATCCTAGGATTCCAGCATCAGACAGAAGCAGATCGTTTCCTGGAAAACTTTCGGGAACGGCTGGGAACGTTTGGACTGGAATTACATCCAGAAAAGACGCGCCGGATCGAGTTCGGACGGTTTGCCGAACACAACCGGGAACGAAGAGGGGGAGGCAAGCCGGAAACGTTCGACTTTCTAGGCTTCACGCACATCTGCGGGAAGAACGGATTAGGGCGATTCATGGTGCGGCGCACCACGATCCGCAAACGCATGCGAGCCAAACTGCGAGAGGTTAAGCAGCAACTCCGCAAGCGTATGCATGATCCCGTGCCCCAAACCGGAGGATGGCTCAAGTTGGTCGTGCAAGGCTACTTCAACTACTACGCGGTACCAGGAAACCTCACGAGCCTGGGCGTGTTTCGGGATCGGGTGATCGCGCTCTGGTGGCGAACGATTCGTCGCCGGAGTCAGAAACGCCGGATCTCATGGACACGCACTCTCGCTTTGGCTCAGCGCTGGCTTCCTCAACCGCGCGCGCTTCATCCCTTTCCTGATGCACGCTTCGCCGCCACTCATCCGAGATAAGAACCGGATGCGCTAATCAGCGCCCGTCCGGGTCTGTGCGGGGGGTACCACGCCGAGTGGTATCCCTACCGCGATCGCCAACTATGACGCCGAAGTATCGGTGGGAACGGGTCGCACGGCACGAAATCCCTGCGGCGTTTCTTGAACAGCATCGAAGCCAAATTCCCTAAGTTCAGCCCTCAGTTTTACGGTGATTGCAGGCCTTAACACTCAAATTCCGATTTATTTCGGTTCATTTCGCATGAGTCCGTTCGGGCGATGAGCGTAATCGAGATATTTCGTCAGTACAACGCGATTTGTCGAGAGTCTTTGTCTTATCCGGTTCTCTCAAGCCCTAAAAATTTACGGGCTTCATTGATGGTTCGCACCACCACAATGTTTGGTTTCGTTTGTTCCCGCGTAGACTTGAAACATACGGGCAAGTCCAAAAATGTGCGCCTGCGGAGCGATAACGGCCTTTCTTGATGTCAGGCTGAAAATGCTCTCCTGCCGCGCGTTGGTTTGAATTGCGAAGCTCGACACTGCAACACCAGTAACTCCGCTGAAATCCACAATTTCTGAAAACAGTGGGTCGAAGTCCGGGTGGGAACGAATCACGGAAGCGATGTCAAATAGCTCGGCATCATTGATTTCGCCGTAGTAGGTGCAAAGAACAAGCCTCTCGTGTACATCGATCGTGAACTGCACGCCCACCGTTGCACCTCCGGCAGCCCGAAGTGTTTCATAGCAATCATAGCCTTGCGGGGAAACGACCGCCAAGCGCTCCTGATCGACGATTGGCCAAGTGAGGACAACAGGCCATTACACAACAGGCCATTACACGTTTTAACTAGCAACCAGGGGCGGCCGCTCTTCAATTTGGACTGGGTGGTTTTTCGAGCATCGGCTAGTATTTTTGCCGGGCCGTTGGGTTTACCATCGGCGAACTTGGCACCTTCCAAGGTAACAGCTTCAATCTCGAAATTACCGCGCGATCAAGCCAACAAATGAGATAAGAAACGCCAATCCAGAGATCGGCCCGGCGATCAGGAGAAATAGCACTCGACGCCGCGCAAATACGCCTCCGGCTACCACGAACGCGAACTGCGCTCCCGCATGGAGAAATACGAGCGCGTCATTGATACTGGCGATCCTTTGCCCTAAAAAAGGATCTGACCGTGCGTCGGCCGGCGAAATCGGTGGATTGGAAATGTCGAAGACGACGAGAAACCCGCACGCGATCGCGAGAGGCACAACCACGGCGATCAGAACAACTGCCCATGTCGGGACACGCGATTTCAAGTCCTCCAACATATCGAATTCATTTGACACCAGTGGTGAGGCCTACACACCTTACGGCCGTAACTGTCGAAAACAGGCCATAACCCTCATTGAGACACTTTGGGTTCACAGTCCAGGAGAGCGAAACGCAAGGCTTGCTTGCGAGCAAAGTAGTGTTGCTTCTCTTTGCCCCAGCTTAGCACTCTTGCCTGGTACAGCACTCTTCGCTCCGCCACTTCTGTTTGGTAGACCCTCTTCCACTCCGCGACACCCGGCGTTCGGGTTCGATCCGTCCGGCTGCGGCGCACCATTCGGTCTTGTAGAACTCTCGCCGGATGCGTAAACAACCGGGCATACTCTGCACGTTCTGCGCGGATGTCAAAACGTACTTGCGGCTGATGAGTTGCCGATTCCCTGAGGAACCATCGAGATGTTCTATCCACGAGAGTCTACCTTGCGATTCGCAATACATTGTGCCATCCGGCGATGGCAACCAAAAATCGCTTCAACATTGTAGTAGACAGAAGACTGGTCGGACGTAGCATTCTGCAATCGGGACTAGCCCTACATCGCCATTCCGGCTTGCAGGATAAGGTGCGGAAGTCCGGAAGTACCCAGAGAACTGAAGTTCAACACGTCAAGCTGCCGAACGAGATGGAAGATGACCAAGCGTACGATCATCGTGAAAAGCGATCCCGCCGTGCATCAGGAGCAGTTCGACATTAACTAGGCTGTCCGCAATCAGCCTTGATTCAAAACCAAAGACGGGCGAACAATCGCCCGTCTTTTGCTTGCCCTCATGAATGCGACTGAGTCGACTAGGTCAAGTTGCGACGCTAGTCCAACTCACGCATCGCGTGACTCGAAACATAGGAAGCCACGGCTTGCCCGAGTGCGTTCCCTCGCACGCAGGACGTTCTGAAGTGAATACCGCCGAAAACACGGGCGTCGGCGATCTCTGCAACTACAGCGGAGAAGCTGGAAAAAGACCGTGTACCGCTCCGCACCTCGGAAGTTACGGTGACCGGTGTATTGTCGCCGAATTCTGCGGCGAGAATAGAGGCGGCTGCGCCGCTCACAGTCGAGTGGCCAGATGGGTACTCGGGGTGTGCAGGAGTGCCGCTGGGATAGTAGTCCAACCATGGTATCCATGTCGTGGAAGCTTCCGTGGCGGAGTTGTTGTCTAAGTCGCCTTCGCGAATAGCCGTGATGGGCCGCCAGAAGACAAACCGGTACTTGGAATCCCAACAGGCAATGGCAGCGTCTGCCATAGACAAGTTGAGCAGGGCGAATAGATGCGCATTCTCCCTGAAGCTTAAAGATCGGCTTACCGAAACTTGCGACGCAATCCGGTTCCAATAGAGAGGCGTGTTCCCAGCCCAGAATAGGGCTAGCTCGGATTGATCATCCGTCCGCGTGGAACCCGAAAAGCTGCCCATGGTTTTGACTTCGTTGTAGTCCGCTGCGTACTCGGCACTGATGAGTGAATTAGGAGGTGGCAGGCGAAATTGGGAGGGGCGTGTCAGCACCCAAGGGGTCATGCTGGCAAATTGGGGGGCCGCGCCGAACGCCATCACTAACGGCGTCGGTCTCCAGGCACCTACTGCCGCAGCGGATGTTTCTATGCCCAATACCCCGACGAATGGGGGCGGAGCCGGCGTCAGTCCGTCTGTTGAGCGAATGGCGAGGATCGCAGTGGCAACGCTCTGCCCCCAGGCGACGCCCGCCGCGACTGATCTCGCGTGTTCGGTCGCGGATATCTGCGCGATTGCCGCATTGTATTGAGCGTCAAGTGTTCCGGCCTGTGCAGGGTAGAGAGCGCGCAGCACGACATAGGCGGCCTGGACTGCTGCTGCACGCTGCGAAGCATGGTCGGGTGCACCCGGCTTTACAAACAGAGATCGATACTCGGGGTGTATACCGTTAACGGCGTCGAACATCGATGCCGCTACCAATGCTGCCTGGCGCGTGGTTACGAGCGGAGTGCCACCACCGAGCAAGATCGTGTCGTTCATGATTCCGATCCACTGCAGGACAGGGTCGGGGTTAGCGGCGCGGGCAGAGATTGGGTTGATGGTCATCCATACGGCAATGAGAGTGATCAGCGTCAGTCGACTGGCTGAGATAATACGGAGTTTGAGCGGCACTTTTTGGCCCTCCCTTTTCTGAAAATCGAACGCCCTTTGATAGTCGGATACCGAGTCGTAGATTAGGCCGAAGAACTAGAGTGCATCCGCAGGAGTGGTCCAACTAGAGATGTGGACGCGCTGATTCGGACTTACAGGTTAGAGTCCGTGTGAGAGCCCCAAGCTGGGCGCATTCTCTCCCTGGGATGTGGGCCTGTCAAGGTTAAAAATTCGTTAAAAATTCGGTTAAAAATTCAGGCGTGCGAGAGGTACATGCTGCAGTTGGAGCAAGGTCGAGAATTAGGGGACCAAGTCGGGAACCGAACTTGGAACGAGAGGCTCCTCCACTTTGTTTTGGTGGATCTCTTCCAGTCCGGGATACTCGGCGTCGTGTTTCGATCGAAGCAGGAGGGGGCGGGATGGGGTCTAGCAGATGGACCTTGGGAAGTCCCGCTCACATGAAATCACTTGGACGTGTAGAAGTAGAGCCGGGGTTCTTTTATTTCGAACAACCGATCACTGGATACATTGATTTCAGGAACATGAGGTAAAGGAACTTTCTTCTAGATGCCATGGTCCACACTCATATGTGCCGTGACCGTGGCACTCTTCACCCTCGTTATTGAATCCCCACACTTGCGTTGTTCCATCAAGTTGAACGTCTACGCCAGTTGGTGATGTTTTCACAACTTTACCTTTGCCAGCACTGTAAATGCCGCTGACTACCCAAACTTCTTGACCTGCTTTCAGTTTTTGCGTGTCCATTCCCGCTGAGATTGTTTTGATCCTAACTTACGTTCGCCAAGGTCTTCACCGCCATGTCTGCCTGCCTGCGCAGCTTGGCAACGGATTCGTGGACTGCTTTCGACGCGGGGCCGGAGCCGCTTTGTTCTGCCTGCTTGGCCACGCTTCCGGCGTCTTCAGTCGAACTGCTGGCCATATCGAGCAGCACAACAATGGAGTCGGCGTGCAGCTTCCAGAGAGAGGACATTTTCTGGCTGCGCTTCAGTTCTTCGAGTTCGGTGCTGATGCGAGCCGAAATCGAGATCATACGAATCAGCGTGCGCGCGACGTCGGCGCGCAGGCTCTTTTCTTCCAGGTATGCCGCGCTATAGGCGTCGGCTTCCGCGGCCGTCAATGTCAGGTTGAAGAACCGCATGGGAACGATCTGCCGGTATTTCGGATCGGCCACCCGCACAAATACCCGAATCGATTCTTCGACGCGCCGGAGTTTGCTTTCTTCGGCGGAAAGCTGCTGCGCTGTAATCGTTGGCGGCTGGAATACAGGAACGGCCGCTGGCGCCTTCGCGGCTGCCGTTTTCGCGGGTTTGGCGCTGGCCGCTGCACCGCTCGCACCGCGTCCGGCTTGTGCTGCCGGTGTGAGTAGCGATCTCCGAATCGGAGGTCGCCGATCGAGTTCCTTCTTCAGTTTCGAGACTCTCCGGAATTTCTCGAAAGCGTTGCCATAGTCGGCTTCCAGCAACTGCTTTTCTTCTATCGCGGCCACGTGCTCGACGGTCACTTCGACCCCATCCACCGTGGTCAGAATCGTTCCGCCCATCTCCTCAAGGGCTTGGCCGAAAGTTTTGATCTCGCCTAATGCCTTCACGAACAGCTCGTCGAACTTCTTTCCGAACTGCGTGTTGTAAGCAGCTACCGTGGCCAGCACGCCGGGATGGTAGAACGAGGCGTCCAGCCACTGCTTCAGCTCGCGAACTCGCCCGATCATGCCGGAGTCGATCAGCGCATTGAAGTCGCGAAACCGTGAAACTTCCTGCACGAAGGGATCAAATCTCCGCAGCAGTTGAACGTGTTCTTCGGGCAGCGAAGGCACATCGCTGTCCGCCAGGATTTCAATCAGCGCAATCTCGAAAGGGGACAGCGGCAGTGCGCCATCCAGCCCGTAACCGCTCTGTTCCCATTGCCCCGGAACCCTGGGATGGCGGTACAGAAACGTGACTACCAGATCCGTTTTGTCGCGGTTAATGTCGCTAGCCTCGCGCCGACGCACGAAATACCGGAGCAGAGCCTCAGCGACTTCGGAGTCAGTCTCGGGCGTGAGCGCCTGGCGCAGCATGGCCGGCGTGATCGCCATATCCAGCAGGTGCAGCCAGCGATACATGCGCGAAAGCGTAGTTGGCAGCTCGCGGTCCGAGTGGCGCAACGCGTCGTCGTCGAGACCGGTCGGGATAGGGACGTCCCCCCCGAGCGTGTCCCGCAGGAGCTTCTGGTACAAGCCCTGGACGGTCGCCAAAATGGCTAGTTCAAACCGGAGATCTTCGGCCAACAGTGCCCCCACGAGCAAATACTCGCACTAAAACTTTACTAATAGTTACTTGCAGGTGGAAGGTTACTCAAGTTACGGGTGAAAGCGGACCCGGATCGCCTTTGTGGCAGGGAGGGCACTAAAAAACGACAGTTTTATTGCCGTAGACCAGTACGCGGTTCTCCACATGGGCGCGTACGGCGCGCGATAGCACCACTTTCTCCAGGTCGCGTCCTTTGCGGATCAAGTCCTCGACCGTGTCCCTGTGGGAAACGCGCACCACGTCCTGCTCGATGATGGGCCCGTCGTCGAGCACTTCGGTGACGTAGTGGCTGGTTGCGCCAATGAGCTTTACGCCGCGCTCGAATGCCTGATGGTAGGGCCGCGCCCCCACGAATGCCGGCAGAAAAGAGTGATGAATGTTGATAATGCGCTGCGGATACCGATTGACGAATTCATTCGACAGAATCTGCATGTACCGCGCCAGCACCATGAAGTCTGGCTGGTGTTGCTGAATCAGGGCATGGATGCGTGACTCGGCCTCGAGCTTGTTGTCCTTGATCGCAGAAACTACCACGTAAGGAATTCCGTAGAAGTCCGCGATCTCCCGGTTGTCGACGTGATTGGAAATAATCAGCGGGATGTCGCATGCCAGCTCGCCGCTCTTGTGCCGGTAGAGCAAATCCACCAGGCAGTGATCATATTTGGAGACGAAAATGATCAGGCGCTGGCGGTGCGACGATTGCGCCAGGCGCCACTTCATGCCGAATGTGTCCGCAATGGGGGAGAAATGCTTCGCGAAATTGCCCAGGTCGATGTCGAATTCTTTGGGATCGAATTCGACCCGCATGAGGAACAGCCCAGACTCTTCATCGCCATGTTCATCGGCATGCAGAATGTTGCCATTGTGCCGGTAAATGAAGTCAGCGATGGTCGCGACTTCGCCCTTGCGGTCAGGACAGGTGATGAGCAGGATGGCGGAATTCTTCATTAGGAATCATCAGCTGTTTTGCTTCTAAAAAAGACACGTTGCAAGCAACGTCTCTACGACAATTAAAACAACTCGTAGAGCTACGCCTCGATCCGCGGCACATCTATTTCTTGAGGCTCCTCAGAATTTCCCGTGCCGCGTTAGCTCCCGATCCCCCTGTCAGTCCTGCCCCTGGATGGGTTCCACTCCCGCATAAATAAAGGTTTTCAATAGGCGTCTTGTAGCGAGCCCAGTCCAGCAGCGGACGCATCGTGAAGAATTGGTCCAGCGCCAGGTCGCCGTGAAAAATCTGTCCACCGGTAAGCCCGTACTTCTCCTCCAGATCGAGCGGCGTGATAATCTGGTGGGTGAGGATCAACTCCGGCAAATTCGGCGCATACTGCGCCAGCGTCTTCACCACCGTCTGCCCAAGCGCTTTTCGCTGCTGCTCCCAGTCACCTTTGAGCTTGTAGGGAGCGTACTGCATGTAGATGGACATCACGTGCTTGCCTTCGGGCGCCAGCGTGGGGTCGGTCAATGATGGAATCGTGACTTCAAGGTAAGGCTGTTTGGAGAACTGGCCGTACTTCGATTCATCGAAAGCGCGTTCGAGATAATCGATCTCGGGCCCAATGTGAATGCGTCCTTTAAGCGCGGCCGAAGCGCCATTCTGCAATGCTGTGAACTGGGGCACACCCGACAACGCCAGGTTCACTTTGGCCACAGTTCCGTTTCCACGGTAGTGCTGAATTCTTTGCACGAAGTCGGGCGAGAGATGAACCGGATCCGTCAGCTTGAGCAAGGTGCGCTTGGGGTCGGCATTGGAGATCACTGCTTTTGCGGGAATCTCCTCACCGGTCGAGAGCAACACGCCCGTGGCCATACCGTTCTGCACGCGAATCTCGATCACTTCGGCGCCGCTGCGAATCTCTGCTCCCGCAGCTTTTGCCGCTGAGGCCATCGCCTGCGTGACTGCCCCAGTTCCGCCCGCCGCGAAAATCGCGGAGCCAGCGGGATGCGGATCGCCCGCAGCGCGCACCAGAAGCACGAGGGCGCTTCCCGCCGACCACGGCCCAAGGAAAGTTCCAAATACTCCGCGAGCGGCGACTACAGCGCGCAACAATTCTGTTTCAAAATATTCCGACGCCAGATCGGCGACCGCCATCGGCCCCCAGCGCAGCAGGCGGAACATGTCTTTCTTGCCCAGCTTGCGAATCGCGCGTCCGGTCTTCAACATGCCCCAGAGATCGCTGCGGCTGGGGTCGTCGATATCGGGCGCCGTGGTCGCCAGCGCATCGGCGATGACTTTGCTGATTTTGCCCAGCGATTGCTGAAACTCGGGATACTTGCCCGCATCCTTTTGCGAGAAGGCAGCGATTTCCTGTGCGGACTTGCCAGTGTCCTGATAAAGCGAGAGGGCCCGCCCGTCGGGACTCAAGGTCGTCACGCACACTTCGGGAGTGATCATCCGCAACCCGTGTTTCTCCAGTTGCATGTCGCGGACGATGTCAGGGCGGATCGGGCCTGCCGTGTGAGCCAGGGTCGAGCAGCGAAAGCCAGGATGGAATTCGTCGGTGACCGCAGCCCCGCCGACCTGGGTGCTGCGTTCGAGTACGAGCGGTTTGAATCCAGCCTTCGCCAGATAAAAAGCGGTGACCAGCCCGTTGTGACCGCCGCCGATGATGACGACATCCCGTTGGCTAGTGGCCGCCATTACGCCGCCCCCTTGACGTCTTTGAGAATTTCCAGCGCCGCCAGGCGTCCGTTCGCGCCCATGATGCCGCCGCCCGGATGCGTCGCCGATCCGCACATGTACAGGTTCTTTATGGGAGTCCGATACTGGGCCCATCCCGGCACCGGACGCAGGAAGAAGAGTTGTTCCAGCGAAAGCTCACCCTGAAAGATATTGCCTTCGCTCAGGCCCCACTCGCGCTCCAGATCGAGCGGTGTGACGACCTGCTTCTCGATAATGATGTCTTTCAAGTTCGGCGCGTATTCGGAGATGGTATCGACCACCGTGTTGCCGAATGCTTCTTTCTGATCGTCCCAGTTGAGGCCGGGCGCAAGCTTGTACGGCGCATATTGCACAAAGCAGGACATCACGTGTTTGCCGGGAGGCGCTACCGAAGGATCAGTGAGTGACGGGATAACCATGTCGATGTACGGGCGCTTCGAGAAGTGGCCATACTTCGCGTCGTCGTACGCGCGCTCCATGTATTCCACACTGGGGGAGATGGACATCGCGCCGCGCAGATGCGCTCCGGGTCCGGGCATGCATTTGAAATCCGGCAAGCCGTCGAGCGCCATATTCACCTTGCCGGAGGAACCGCGAAACTTGTAGCGGTTGACTTCTTCCAGAAAATCTCCCGGCAAATGCGTTGCTTCGATGAACTTCGTGAATGTCAGCCGCGGGTCGACGCTGGAAGAAACCACGTCAGCGTAAACCTCGTCTCCGTTGGAGAGCACTACGCCCTTCGCTTTTCCGTTCTTCACAATGATTTGCGAAATCCCGGATTGGGTGCGGATTTCGACTCCAGCCTCACGCGCCGCGTCGGCAATCGCATTGGAGATCGCGCCGGTGCCCCCGCGCGCAAAGCCCCACGCGCGGAACGCGCCATCGATCTCGCCCATATAGTGATGGAGCAGAACGTAGGCAGTTCCCGGAGAGCGTACGCCCAAAAACGTTCCGATAATTCCCGAGGCCGACATCGTGGCTTTGAGCACGTCGGTTTCGAACCATTGATCCAGAAAATCAATGGCGCTCATCGTCATCAGCTGAACCTGGTTGTATTTGTCATAACTCGACATGCCCTGGAAACGGCGTCCGATGAATAGCAACTTCATCAGTTCACGCGGATTCAGAGTCGTCGGATCCGGCGGCACCATGCTCAGGATTGGTTTAACGAAGCGGCACATTGCCTGCATGGCTTTGCCGAACTCGTCATAAGCCTCGGCGTCCACACGGGAGTGGCGCGCGATTTCCCGATGAGTCTTGCCGTGATCGTTCACGCGCCACAGATAATCCCCATTGGGCATGGGCGTGAAGGTCCCATCCAGCGGCAGAATTTCCAGTCCATGGCGCGGCAGGTCCAGGTCTCGAATAATTTCCGGCCTCAGCAGCGACACCACGTACGAGCACACGGAAAACTTGAACCCCGGCACGATTTCCTCGGTGCAGGCAGCGCCCCCCAGCACGTGCCGGCGCTCCAGCACAAGCACCTTCTTGCCGGCTCGAGCTAGATAAGCAGCATTGACGAGGCCATTGTGGCCTCCGCCAATCACGATCGCGTCGTATGAATTCGAACCAGCCATTCGATCTGAGCTCCTAGATGCTAGCTCCTAGCCGCTAGCTGTCGATGTTTATGTCAGGAAAACGCAATGATACTCGCGCTGCGAACCTTACAGGAGGCAACATCAGAGTCCGCTGGCAAGCACGGTCCAGCGTCTAAGCTGGCTGCAAATGATAGGTGCAATGGCTGGCATGACCGGGGGTCGAGTCGCTATTCTAGCGGCATCGGCGCATTTTGTCTGCAGATTTGCGCGCCGCATGACCGGCGGTCAGCGACCCAGATGGTTGCTGCGCGGTCAGGCAGATGAAATATAATCCAGCCTTCTGAAGAACGACATCGAGGAATTCACTTGCCCATCGGAACCGCATTCCACGACAGAACTTTCCCCCTGTGCCAGAGCCTGAACTACCGCGAGTGGTCGGGATACTACACGGTCAGCGTTTACGAGGTGCATCACGAGCACGAGTACAACGCGATCCGGAATGCTGCCGCCCTGATCGACATCTCGCCCCTGTACAAGTACATGATCACGGGCAAAGATGCGACCCGCCTCGTAAACCGCGTGATCACGCGCGACATCAACAAGGTGAAAGTGGGGCAGGTGATTTATTGCTGCTGGTGCGACGAAGAGGGCAAAGTCATCGATGACGGCACCATCTCGCGGCTCGAGCAAAACGTTTATCGATGGACGGCTGCCGATCCCAGCCTGCGCTGGTTCCGGCAAAACGGCCTCAACATGGACGTGCAGATCGAGGACATTTCCGAGAAAGTTGCGGCCCTGGCTTTGCAGGGTCCGACCTCGGCGAAACTCCTCAAATCCGTGGCCGAAGCCGACATCGCCAATCTCAAGTATTTCCGGGTAACCCGCGGCAAGATTGCGGGAGTGCCAGTCGACATTTCCCGTACGGGATACACCGGCGACCTCGGCTACGAGATCTGGATGCCGTGGAACGAAGCAGTCAAGGTCTGGGACGCCATCGCCGAGAAAGGCAAGCAGTTCGATCTGCACGCGGCGGGGATGCTCGCGCTCGACGTCGCCCGCGTCGAAGCCGGACTGCTGCTCATCGAAGTCGACTACATCAGTTCGAAAAAGGCCCTGATTGCTTCCCAGAAGTATTCGCCCTACGAACTGGGTTTCGGCAAGATGGTCCATCTCGACAAAGAAAACTTCATCGGCAAACGTGCGCTGGAGAAAGATGCGAAGAACGGCGTTCCGCGCCAGCTTGCCGGGTTGGTCGTCGACTGGACCGATGTGGAGCAACTCTACGAACGTTATGGACTCACTCCAGCCGCTCCCACGCAGGCCTCTCGGGTCCCAGTCCCGGTGTATGCCGGGGACCGGCAAGTCGGAAAAGCGACCACCACCACATGGTCCCCGACTCTGAAGAAGATGATTGCGCTTGCCAGCCTGGAAACTGAACACTCGAAGCCCGGCACTGACCTGCAAATGGAAATTACGATTGAAGCGATCCGATTGAAAACGAATGTAAAGGTGGCGACGCTGCCGTTTTTCAATCCGGCGCGAAAAACCGCGACCCCGGTGTAAACCGGCGCGTTTGCACGCATCCAGTCTAAGCGCTCACGGCCTTGCGGTTGCTGCGCTTCCAATACAAATATCCCGGAATCCCAATCAGCACAATGAAGCTTCCCCAGAACGCCTCGTGCGGCCGGGTGATGATGGTGTTCAGGGTCCATGCTGCTCCGATGAATATGTAGATGGCAGGGAGCCACGGATACCCCGTACAGCGGTAGGGGCGAAGGATGTCCGGGCGCCTCCACCGCAACAGAAATAATCCGATCACGGTCAGCGTGTAGGACAGCACCATTCCAAAAATCACGTACGTGTATAGCTGGTCGTAGCGCCCGCTCAGGGTAAGCACCCCTGCCCATATTCCTTGCCCAATGAGACTGAAGACGGGAGTCCTCCATTTGGGATGGATCACGGCCATACGCCTAAAAAAGGCCCCATCCTGCGCCATAGCTAAATAGACGCGGGCGCCGGAAAGCGTGCATGTGGCCGCAGCGCTGAAGCAGGAGATGGCAATCATCAGCGAAAGCAATCCCGCCGCGCGCGGAGAGAACAGGACGGCAGCCGAGGCGTGCGCGATAGTTTCGTGCTTAGCAATCTCGGAAAGCGGCAAGGCATACATATACGTCAAATTCATGGCGATGTAGATGACCCCCACGACCACCACGCCTAGCACCATGGCCAGCGGCACGTTTCGACGGGGGTCCTTTACTTCGCCTGCTACCCACGTGATGTACACCCAGCCGTCATACGCCCAGAAGACCGCAATCAACCCGACCCCGAGCGCAGAGAACAGTTGCATCGGGCCCATTCCACTCATGACGGGCAAGCCGTGCGACTGGAAGTTCGACCAGTGTCCCTTGCCAATGGCGAATCCCAGCACAACGAAGCTCGACATCGCCGCGAACTTCGTCCAGGTGGAGACATTCTGCAGCAGAGCCCCCCAGCGTAGTCCCACCACGTTGACGAACGTCAGAATCGCGATCAGAAGCAAGCCGAGCAGATGCGCGCGTGTGAAGGCCACGCCCAGCACGGTGAAGAGCACATGCTCCTGAGAGACGAATGGCACGACCTGCCCCAGGTATGCGGCTGAAGCCACCGATAAAGCGGCGATCGATCCGCCATTGGCCACCGCAAATAACATCCATCCGTAGAGAAACGCGATCAGGTCTCCATACGCTTCGCGTAAATAGATGTACTGCCCGCCAGAGTCAGGAAACATCGAGCCCAATTCTGCGAAAGCGAAGCAGGCGCAGAGCGAAATCAGTGCTCCTAGCACCCACACCAGCAGAAACAGCACGGGCTGCGGCAGGGGACCAGCAATGTCCTTTGCAGTGAGAAAAATGGATGATCCGATGATTCCGCTTACGAGCAGTAGCACGGAATCGAGCAGGCCAAGTCCGCGCACCAGCGTTGGTTTCTGCCCATCAGATTCCGAGTTCGCAGTGGGTTCCACGGCTAAGACAGGGACGGGTTCCATTATCCAATTCCGAGTTCGTCGGGTGACTCCAGAGGTGTCCCGCATCGGCGGCAGATGACGGCCGAGCAGTCTCCGCAGGTGAGCGGATCGTTGACCTCCTCAGAACAATAGGGGCAATAGAGCGGGCCGGGACCGGGCTCTGGGGCCGGAGGTGGAGGGCGGGACGCCACAGCGGAGAAACTCTAACACAAAACCAGACGCAATCTTCACGCTGCAGCCCAGCCGCCCATGCGTGGTTATAGAACATGCGTGGTTATAGAATTCGTACAGGAACGATTCTCATGCCTGACAAGCCCAAAACTCCCGACGAAAAGCTGCAACAGGAATTCAACCGCTGGGCCGCGGAAGGCGAAGGCCCGAAGATGGAGCGCCATCATCTCGATATCACTGAGAAAACCATCAGGCTCATGAACCTTCGCCCCGGCGAACGGGTGCTGGACCTGGGCTGCGGTTCCGGCTGGGCAACGCGGCTTCTTGCGCGGCTGGTGGGTGACGGCCCGGAGGGATTCGGGCAGGTAGTCGGGCTGGATGTTTCGGATGAGATGGTTCGTCAGGCGCGTGAGGCCTCGAAAGACTTCGAAAACATTCTCTACGTCTGGGGATCGGCCATGCAGATTCCCTGGGAAGAGAATTTCTTCGACAAGGTTCTGTCGGTGGAATCTTTCTACTACTATCCAGATCAGGACCGCGCCCTGATGGAGTTGTTCAGGGTAATGGCGCCGCGCGGCAAGCTCTTCATTCTGATTAATCTTTATCGGGACAACGTCTACTCTCTGCAATGGGTAGACAAGCTGAGAGTGCCGGTGCATGTGCGCTCGGCGGCCGAATACGTGGACCTGCTGAAGAAGCATGCGTTCGAGAATGTGGAAGCACGCCGCATCCCCGACGACACGCCAACCCCCGACGACTACAAAACGAAATCGTTCAACACCTTGGAAGATCTGCGCGCTTTCAAACGCGAAGGCGCTCTCCTGCTGATGGCCTCAAAGCCAGACCTGCGCACGCCAGCCCCAGGCTACGCAATTTACTGAGCCCAGGAAGGAGAGTAAGCTGCAGGTAGGGACAGCCACCATCGGCTGTCCAGGCGAGCGTAGCTCGCCAGCGCCGTTCAGACAGGCACCTAAATGGTGTCGTCGTCGTCCCCCTTGTCGTGCTTATTCCGATCTTTGACCGGGCTCATTGCGCGTCCATCCTGGGCGTGATGAATATCGATCCGACCGTTCACATTGCTCAGGTGAATGAGCGTGCCGCCGTTGCCCAATTCTCCCCGCATGTCGTGTCCGACCATGTGCCCGTTGACGCGCAGCCCAAAGTCATTATGAATTCCCCCCGAAATCGTGCTGGCCTCTACTTCGGCGTTGGAATCCGACGGGATGGTCAAGTCGACAGAACCGTTTACCGAGTTCAATTCGACCGATTTCCCCGCCAGCTGACCAAATTTGGCATCGAGATGACCGTTGATGGTCGAGAGTTTTGCTCTTCCGGCCAAGCCCTCAGCTTCCAGTCGGCCATTGATGCAGGATGCACGAACTTCACCGCTCACTCCGTTCACGTCGAGCTGCCCATTAATCAGCTTGATTTCGTCCAGCCTGACTGTGCGGGGCACGGTCAACGTGTATTCCACGCTCGCAGGATTGTCGCGCGAACCCCAATGCCAGCCCTGGTCGTGGTGAGGATACTTGGTCTGAATGGATAAGTGGTCCTTCCCGGAATCGATTTCGATTTTGGCCTCTTCCAGACCTTCCTTAGTGTCAGCGTATTTAATCGCGTCGACTTTTACCTCGTTCCGGTCCCAGCTTGAAATATGGACGTCTCCATTGATGTTGTCGAGTTCCACTCGCCCGTCTGCAGTAATGGCGTAGGTTTGATGGAACTCTTCGGTCAGTGAGCCCCGGCGGTCGGAGGCGTGCGCCTGCAATCCCAGTGTCAGCAGGGCAGCGAGGGTTCCCAAGATAGCTCCCAACCAAGTGGCGGATCCTCGAAGGTGGTTCATATGCGCTGTTCCTTTCACGGCGTTAGACGCGCGGCCTCACAGTTTGTGAGTGTTGAAAACCGATTTGTCTCCGATATGTAAAAAGATACGAAAGTTACCACGGTGATGTTCCGCTGGTTTGATCCCTCTATGACAATCCCTTTAACCATTGGTGGGGTCGTTCGTGGTACATCTGATTCGAAAAAGCGTGCCCGTGCTCCGGCGAAGTGTGCTCCTGCTCGCGGTGAGCGTGTATTTTATCGCCGCACTCCCGAGCAATGCGCAAACTCCGGAAGACAAACCCGTTCCTATCCTGAGCGGCAGTATCGGCACATTCAGCTTCGTCACTGCCGGCCAGAATGCCATCAATACGCAGGTCAATCCGGTGCTTCTGGTCCCCTTGGGAGATCGTTGGCTCATTGAGTCACGCGCCGAATTCGAGGGCGAATTCCAGCGGCCTCCTGGCGGGGGCCCCTACGGCGGGCCTGTCGACAAGCATGTGGACTACGCGCAACTGGATTACATCGCCAATCCATATCTCACGGTTACGGTCGGTCGATTTCTTACCCCCTTCGGGATTTTCAATGAGCGCCTTTACCCCGTCTGGATCCGCAGCCTGCAGCCCGATCCGCTGATTCTGCCGATCCGAACCGCTTCCAGTGACGGCGGCATGTTTCGCGGAGGTTTCGCGGTCAACCCGCGCGCCAACGTCAATTACGCGCTATACGTCTCGGCCACAAGCATCGGGATCGGCAGCGTGGATTCAGAGCGGCACGTCGGCGGACGCATGGGATTCTTTCTTCCCGGGCCGCGGCTTGAGGCCGGCGCTTCCTGGCAACGCACCCTGCAAGACGCTCGCCGCAACGCATTTGGCTTCCACATGGGATGGCAGCCCGCGAAAGTTCCGCTGAATCTGCGCTCGGAGTTCGCACGTTCCTTCGAGGGCAGCGGATATTGGATCGAAGGAGCGTACCGGCTCAGCCAAGTCGCTTTCTGGCAAAAGCCCATGCGCCGCACCGAGGTGGTCGCGCGCGCGCAGCAATTCTTTGTAGGTGCGATCGGTCCTGATGCCGAAGCGGATTACGATCTTCCCGGCGTCAATACGCGGGAAGCTGATTTCGGAGTTAACTACTTCCTGCGCGACGGCATGAAAGGCATTTTCAGCTATGGCCGGCAATTCAGCCCGGCGGGTAATTTCAATCAGTGGAGCTTTGGCCTAGCCTATCGATTCTTGCTTCCGCTGGGCCGTGTTGGCTCTCCTTCGGAGGCGCAATGAGCACGCGCTTGCATCCGAAGAACTGGCTGGCGGTCACGCTCTTTGCCGCTGCCGTCGTTTCATCGCTGTTCGCGGGAGTGCCGGAAGGGAAGAAGGATGTTTCCGGGGCCACGCCAGTGGTGCAGTCCAGCAGCGCCGGCGACATGCGAGTCGAAGGCGAGCGCCGCTTTCACGCCAATTGTGGCCGCTGTCATGCCGCGCCTCAGAAGTTTCCGCCGCGCATGATGGCCACTGTTCTCCGGCATATGCGGGTACGCGCCACCATCACGGCCGAGGATCGCCGCCTGATTTTGTTCTATATGACGCAATGATGCCGGTATCCGGAAACAGAGTCGCTGTTCGCCTGTTCGTCAGGCTCCTGGGTGGCGCCCTGCTCGTGGGGAAGTTATGGGCCCAGGTTCCGGCGCACGTCATCGAGATTACCGCCGATCGCGACAGCCGCTACAAGATCGCCGGATTGCGCACCCCGGAGATCACTGTCAAAGCAGGCGAGCAGGTCGTACTGCGGGTCACCGCGAATCGCGGCAAATCATGGAATCGCGACGGCTCCATTCACGGGTTTTCCTTGCTCCGCGCCAAGGACCGCACCCGCGTGGAGGGCTGGGATCTCCTGTTCAAGCCCGGCAAGCAGGAATTTACTTTGACCGCACCCGCCGAGCCGGGTGAATACGTCGTGGTCTGCACCGTCATCTGCAGCGAAGAACATGAGGGCATGCACATGAAATTCACCGTGTTACCGTAACCAAGAGGAAACAATGAACTCTATAAAGACATTGTGCGCGGCATCGCTGCTGGCGCTCTCAGCCATCGGGCAAGCGCACGCGGGGCAGACTTTTCACGGGGAAGTTTCTGACAGCCAGTGCGCGTTGAACGTGCACTCGCTTACTCGTTCTCATCAGGAAATGCTCAAGTCGAAGTCCATGGGCGGCACTTCGAATACCTGCTCGGTGTACTGCATTGAGCATCTCGGAGGGTACCTGGTGCTCTCGACCGCGAAAGACGTCTTTCGCCTCGATCGCTCCGATCTCGTGCATGGCTTTGAGGGGCGTCGGGTAGTGATCAATGGTGTGCTTGATCCCAAGCTGAAGCAGATTCACGTGCTCAAGATCGATTTGGAGAATAAGCCTTAGCCCGGCGCGTCGCTTCCGTGATGATGAAGACGATTAGGATTGCCATGACCGGTTCGAGGGGAACCCGGTAACGCTGGCTGGGAAAGACCACGTAGTAGATCGCCGGATACAGAGCAATAAGCCAGAACAGTAGCCAGGCGCCAGGTTTTCGCAGTCGCAACGCGCGTATCAAGCCCCAGAAACTCAACACCGAAGACGCCAGAAACAGAGAATTTTTCAGTTCGTTCAGCCACGGTGGCTGCGTGGCTTTTGGCGGTCCAGCCCAGAAGTAGACGAACCGCTTCGCAGACAGGCCGAGAAACCTCGCGTAATCGGCCCTGATATATTCCAGCGCCTGCTCTTTCCGCATCCTGATATAAGCGAGTTCGCCCATCTGCTCGTACTGCCTCATCGCATAGACATCCTGCGTTGGGTGGAGATATTCCATCCACGTACCATCCGCGCCGCGGCCGTTTCCCAGTCGAAGTTCGGCTCCAAAATTGTCGCGTATGAAAATGAAGCTCCCAAAGGTCCGGTAATTTCGCACCAGCCACGGAGACACACACGCGCAGAACACCAGGGAAGCAAGCACCACGCCGGAGATCGATCCCTTGCCGCCTTTTGCGCGGCGGTACCAGGCCCACAAGCCGGAGGCCGGGAGAAAAGACAATAATGACGTACTGCTCAGGGCCGCAATCCCCCAAAGCAGGCCGAATTTGAGCCATGGCGTCCAGCCGTCCCGGTGCTCCAAGGTGAGAGTCAGCCAAAAGATTGTTGCCATGAGCAGGGCGGCGAGGCTCGTTTCCCAAATGGCCCGCGTACACCAGAACATCACGTTGGGCAGCAAGGCCCAGGCCCAAGCCGAGCCGACTGCGACTTTCTCGGAGAAAATCCGCCGCGCAATCAGAAAAATCGGAATGCACGTCAGTGCCGAAAACAGGCTATTCACGCTGAGTAGTATGAAAGCGGATGCAGTCGAATAAGTTCCAAACAGATGAAACACTCCCGCAACCAGATACGGATACAACGGAGGCTCCCACGCTGTCGGCCCAGTCTGCGGGCCAAAGGGATTGCTGAATCCGTGGCCCGACGCGATCGATGCCGCGATTCGACCCATCTCCCAGCCAAAACTGAAGTTGTTATCCGTGTTTTTGAAGCGGTAAGTGTGGCCGATCACGATCCAGCACAGGCGAAGTGCGAAGGCAATCCCTACGATCCACGGTAGCGAGGCGCGAATGCGCATCCATTTTGCTGCCAGCCTCCCGGCCTCGCCCGCCTCTTCTTCCGTGATATTCCGCATGGCTGGTCCATTTGTAGCTGATCGAGGTACTCGCAGCAACCACCGGACAACGGCACTACCGCCTGAATTGGGTAAAATGGTACCTTTGCGCGGGCCGCTCCTGAGCCCACGCGGCCTCTCTACATCTCTTGATCGCTAATCTCACAGCAACGATCGCCGCCTTCGCTGGACCGAGGGGGATTGCGCCCTACATTCGCCAGCACTTTCTGGACACCACGTTTCGCGGCCTGTATCACGTGAACGGCTTCGATCTGGCACTGCTCATCCCTTATTTCATCGTTTTGATCCTGCTGGCGGGCTATGGCGTGCACCGCTACATCCTCGTGTACCTGTATTACAAGCACCGCAAGAACGCCACCATGGAACCCGCGGCGCACTTCCAGGACCTTCCGCGGATCACCGTACAACTACCCATCTTCAATGAGCAGTACGTGGTCGACCGTTTGCTCGATTCCATCTGCCGACTGAATTATCCCCGTGAAAAGCTCGACATCCAGTTGCTCGACGACTCCACGGATGAGACAGTCGAAGTAGCTCGTGCGCTGGTGGAACGCTATGCCGCGCTAGGCAATCCGATCTCGTACCATCACCGGACCAATCGCCACGGCTTCAAAGCCGGCGCCCTCGCCGAGGGACTGCAATCGGCCAAAGGGGAATTCGTCGCCATCTTCGATGCCGACTTCACTCCGCCGGAAGACTTCCTGATGCGCACCATTCACCACTTTACCGATCCCAAGATTGGAATGGTGCAGACGCGATGGACTCATCTCAACCGCCATTATTCCTTCCTGACCGAAGTCGAGGCCATCCTGCTCGACGGACACTTCGTGCTTGAGCACTCCGGCCGCGCGCGAACCGGGCTCTTCTTCAATTTCAATGGCACCGCGGGAATGTGGCGACGCGTCGCCATCGAGGAAGCCGGCGGATGGCAGCATGACACCTTGACCGAAGACACCGACCTTTCTTATCGCGCCCAACTCAAAGGCTGGAAGTTCATTTACCTGCAGGATGTGGAGTGTCCCGCCGAACTGCCCGTGGAGATGACCGCATTCAAGACCCAGCAGGCGCGATGGGCCAAGGGACTGATTCAGACCGGCAAGAAGATATTGCCCCGCGTCTTGCGAAGCGATGCCCCCTTGCACACCAAAATCGAAGCCTGGTATCACCTCACAGCGAACATCAGCTATCCCCTGATGATCATGCTCTCGGTGTTGTTGCTCCCGGCCATGATCATCCGCTTCTACCAGGGCTGGTTTCAGATGCTCTACATCGACCTGCCCTTGTTCCTGGCCTCGACATTCTCGATCTCTAGTTTCTATCTGGTCTCGCAGCGCGAGTTGTTTCCGCGCAGCTGGCCCCGCGCGCTTCTGTACTTGCCGGTCTTGATGGCTCTCGGGATCGGCTTGACCATTACCAATACGAAGGCCGTCATCGAGGCTCTGATCGGAAAACAGAGCGCGTTTGCGCGCACGCCTAAATATCGCGTGATCTCCAGGCAGGATAAAATTGGCGCCACCAAGTACCGCAAGCGCTTGGGATGGGTTCCCTGGATCGAGTTGCTGATCGGCGCCTACTTCGCTTCGACTATTTATTACGCGGTGGAGAATGAGAATTACATCACGGTCCCATTCCTCTTGCTCTTCGTACTGGGATACTGGTGCACCGGTTTAATGTCGCTGCTGCAAGGACGGTTTGGGCGATCCTCGCTGACCACCACTACGCATACCAAGCCTTTCCCGGTAGGAGTTTAGGATGCAACTTTTCTCGCCCGAACTCGTCATATCCCCTGTGCGCCAGTCTCGCTGAAAGGGAGGGTCCGATGAAGTTCCCACTGCTCGCATTTGTTTTGTTCGCCACCACACTTCCCACCTTCGCCGGCGAAAACCTGAAGCTGAATTCCCACCTCGACTTCGACAGCGACAGCCAGGATGGTCCCTTGATCACCGGCGACCACATGGAGGCGGGTACGGTTGCGGGCAAGCCTTCCTACGTCATCATGTATGGCGAAGCTTGCTTTAACTCCAAGCGCCAGGCGCGGCGGACCGTCGACCTGTATGCGAAATACCAGGGACAGGTTCAGTTCGTCATCATCGATATCGATGGCTATCTCTCGTCCGCGCAGAGAAACCTGAAAAAACAATATTTTCAAGGGCGCATTCCGCACGTGATGGTTCTCGATCGCTCGGGGGCCGTACTTTACAACCGTTCCGGCGAGGTCGATTCCGGGGTAATTTCTGGTTTGATCGACCGCGCCCTGCGCTGACCGTTGGTCTTCTCTTGACCGCTCATTTACAATCCACTCGCTGAAAACTCTCATCCCGGTTCGTTGAGAGTTTTCGAAAGTGAGGATGCGATGCTCCGCTCGCATGGATTTCTCCGCTTATCTGCTCTCATCCTGATCTCGTTGTTTCTCCTGAGTTGCAGCAACGCGCACAATTCGGATGAATATTTCGTATTTGTCTCCTCGAACATTCAGCTGCCTTACTGGAAGACTGCCGGAAGCGGGTTTTCCCATGCCGCGGCCGAGTTCAAGGGAATTCGCTTCGACTTTACTGGTCCCCAAAGCTACGATCCCAAAGCTGAGCGCGACGCGCTAGACCAGGCGGTGCAGAAGAAGGCGACGGGGATCTTGCTGAGTGTGGCCGATGCGTCGGTGCTGAAAGACAGCATCGACAAAGCCATCGCCGCCTCCGTCCCGGTCATTACCATCGATTCCGACGCTCCTTCCAGCAAACGCCTGTTCTTCATCGGAACCAACAACTACCAGGCAGGCTTCACCGGTGGGCAACGGTTGGCCCAGGAATTGAAGGGGAAGGGAAACGTCGTGGTCTTCACCATGCCGGATCAGCCCAATCTCCAGGATCGCTTACGCGGCTATAAAGACGCGCTTGCAAAGTCCCCCAATATCAAGATCACTCGCGTAGTCGATATTCAGGGCGATCCGCGCATTGCCTTCGACACCACCACGCAGATCGTGGGCAAAGAGCGCGACAAGGTGGATGGTTTCGTTTGCCTTGAAGCGCAGTCCGGCAAGGAAGTCGCGTCGGTTCTGAGCAGCTACAAGGTGACCGGCAAAGTCGTCATCGCCATGGACACCGATCAGGAGACGCTCGACTGGATCCAGAAAGGCGTGATCGCCGCCACCATCGCGCAGAAGCCTTACACCATGGCTTTCGTCGGCATGCAGATGCTCGACAACCTGTACCATCACAAGCCGCCGTCGCTGGATGCGGACTGGGCCAAAGATAGTTTCGCGCCCATTCCCATGTTCGTGGATACCGGTTCCGATCTGATCGATAAGGCCAACATCCAGTCATTCATCGAGGCGGGAAAGAATCTAGCCTCCAAATAAAATTTCCGTCCCTCTGATGGAGCATTGATGCGGAAGCTGTGGCTTTGCATTATTGTCCTACTGCTGTTCTGCGTCGCTGCCTCTGCGCTGCAACGCCAGCCCGATGCTGACGACAAGGCCCGGCGGGAGGCGCTGGGAAAAAAGGTCGGGGGAATCGTCGTCCTTTTTGGCTCGCTGGAGCCTGTCGAATCGCTCTATTCCTTTCGTCAGGATGATGACTTCTACTATCTTTCCGGCTGGGCAGAACCCGGTGCTGCACTGCTGATCGCGCCTGCTGCTGAAGCCGGCGACAAAAATCCCGCGAGGCCTTACACCGAAATCCTCTTCCTTCCGCCCCGCAATGCTCGAATGGAGCGTTTTACCGGATCCAAACTGGGAGCCGATGATCCCCAGGCTCCGAAGTTGAGCGGCTTCGAGCATGTCGAGGAGATGAGCCAGCTTCCGCAAGAATTGTCGAAGCTCATCACCGGCAGTCAGCCCATCGTCTACACCGCACTGCCCGAGCCCGGAGAAACCTCGCCCATCTCCGACCCTCTGGAATTTCTGAAACGCACTGCCGCTTTTTTAACCTTCCAGGATGTGAAGCCTTCTATCGCCGCATTACGTGTTCACAAAGACCCCGGTGAAATCAGGCTCCTGCAGAAATCGGTGGACATTACCGTACTGGCCCACACTGCCGCTATGAAGGCGCTTAAGCCGAACCTGCCCGAGTATCAGATTTCAGCCCTTCTGCAGTACGAATGGGAGAAACGCGGCTGCGAGCGTGCTGCCTATCCCTCCATCGTCGGTTCGGGGCACAACTCTACAGTCCTCCACTACTCCGAGAATACGTCTACGATGAGGCCGGGTGACGTTGTAGTGATCGATGCCGCCGCAGAGTGCTCGATGTACGCCGCCGACATCACCCGCACGCTCCCGGTCAGCGGCCATTTCACTGCGCGCCAACGCGAGATTTATGACATCGTGCTCGGCGCGCAGCAGGCCGCCATCGACGCATTCCAATCGGGCAAGTCACTCTTGAGCGGCGATTCCGAAGCTTCTCTTACCAGGATCGCAAAGGACTACATCAGAGCCCACGGGAAGGACCTTCACGGCCAGCCGCTCGATCAATATTTCATTCATGGGATCGGTCATTACATAGGGCTGGACGTACACGATGCGGGCGACTACAAACTTCCGCTAAGCCCGGGAATGACCTTCACCATCGAACCTGGCATTTACATTCCGGAAGAGAACCTGGGCATCCGCATCGAAGACGATTTCCTTGTGGGCGAAGACGGCAAGCTGATCAAGCTCAGCGCCGCTCTCCCCTCGAAGGCTGAAGACGTGGAGAAAATCATGGCGGGGAAATAGTTTGTTCGTTTTCTCCACGGTCCCCAGCTCATTTTCCGCTACGAGATATATTCCCGGATGTACTCGTCCTTGGTGTGGGCCAGTTGGTGAATGTCACCGTCGAACGTAACCTTCCCGTCCCGCAAGATCAGGAAACTCATCGGGATCTCGCAATATTGTCCTCGTGGCAAAGATTTCAGCTGGTTCGTCTTTTGATCAAACTCATGCGTCGCGAGGGTGAACGCATCCTGCAGCCGGTGCGTCACGAGCAGTGAACTGGTGCGGTACACGTCGCGCTGCTTCATGATCAGTTCGATGATTGTGTTGGATGTGACTGGATCCAGCCCTCCGGTAGGCGAATCGTACAACAGCAGTTCCGGACGAGTAATGATCGCTCGCGCAATCGCAACCCGCCGCCGCATCCCTCCCGAGAGTTCCGAAGGAAATAGATCCAGCGTGTGTTCCAGTTCCACGAAGCGCAATGCTTCCCGCACGCGCTGGTCGATCTCATTGTCGTAGATTCCCCGTTCTTCCATAAACCGGTACGCCACGTTCTCTCGCACCGTCAGGGAGTCAAACAGCGCGCTCTCCTGGAACACCATGCCCAGATGCGCGCGCAGCGGAAATAGTTCCTGCTCCGTCATCTGAGTAACGTCATGACCTAAAACCAGAATGCGGCCTGCATCGGGAGGCAGCAATCCAAGCGTGAGCTTTAGGATTGTGCTCTTGCCGGCTCCGGCCACGCCAAATAGCGCCTTGGTCTCACCGAACGGAAGTTGGAACGAGACCCCACACAGCACCTCCGTTTGATCAAACGAGAGGTGCACATCTTCAAAGATCACCGCAGCACTGGGCTGCCCCTCGGGAGAAGGGCCAGCGTGGCCGGCAGGCGATAGCGACAGCGACATGCAATTACCTGTAAGAGAACACCGAGATCAACAGCTTCGTCAGGAAAAAGTCGGTAATCAATATCAGCACCGATGAGGCCACCACCGCCTGCGTTGTGGCCCGGCCGACACCTTGGGTGCCACCGCGCGCCGTGATCCCGTAGTAACAGCCCACCGTCGAGATGATGAACCCAAAAAAAACTGGTTTCAGCAATCCCATGAAAACGTCTTGAAACACCAGCGATTGCCACGCGCTGCTCCAATACTGTCGCGCGTCGAGGAATAGCAGCAGCTTGGCCACCATCAAGCCTCCGGTCAGTCCTACCAGATCGGAGAGGACGGTCAGGAAAAACAGCATAAAAACCGACGAAACTACGCGCGGCGTCACCAGTTTTTTAATGGGATCGGTCCCCAGCGCGCGCATGGCGTCAATCTGCTCGGTTACTACCATCGAACCCAGTTCGCTGGCCATGCCCGATGAATTGCGCCCCGCCACCATGAGACTGGTCAGGACAGGCCCAAGTTCACGCACCATGGAAGTGGATACCAGTTGCCCGACCAGCGTGATCGATCCAAACCGCTGTAAAGTGTTCGACGTTTGCAGCGCCAGCACCGCGCCCGTGAAGAAGCCAGTCAGGACGACAATGGGGAGCGAGCCTACGCCGATGAAATCGGCTTGCTGCACCATGTCCGCCACATAGAGCGGCTTGCTAAATAGGTTGGATATCGATGCCCCTGCCAGTGAAATGTATTCCTGAACTGACTGCACCTTCTCCTTGGCAAACTCCGTGGGCGAGGTCAGTTGCATGCAGTTGGCAGTCCCGCGCGGTCATGTCTGGGATTTCGCGGGGCTTGAACGAAATATAACAGAGAAAGCTCTCACCTATCGGTAGTCAGCGATACGCGTACTTAGGGGATTAATGAGTGGAAGATTGGCTGCCGCCTGAGAACGTAGAACTGAGGACTGGGAACTGAGAACCGCGTGATCTGGCAACTGCCTTACATCCTGCCCTTTTTCTTGATCTCAATGCTGAGCCGGCGAATCTTCTGATTCAGCGTGGACAGGGGCACCCGGAAGCGTTCCGCGGCTTCGGTCTGGTTCCAGTTGCAGCGCTCGAGCATGTCGGTGATGATCCGTTTTTCGACATCTTCGACAATTTCGAACAGTGAAGCGTCCGAGGCCGGATCGTGCAAAGTAAACGAGGAGCTGCGTCCCATCAGAGATTCCGGCAGCAGATCCATGGTGATTTCCGGACCCGAAGACAGCACCACCGCGCGTTCAATAACGTTCTCCAGTTCGCGAACATTCCCCGGCCAGGAGTAAGTCATCAGCGGCCGCAAAGCCTCGGGCAATACCCGGGGAGTTGGCCGGCCATTTTCCTCGGCATACTTTTTGAGGAAGAACTCCACGAGCAGCGGAATATCCTCTTTTCGCTGGCGAAGTGGAGGCAGTTCCACGGTAATTACGTTCAAGCGGTAGAACAAATCCTCGCGGAATTTTCCTTCGCGCACCATCTGCCTTAAATCGATGTTGGTGGCCGCAATAATGCGAACGTCAACCTGGATCTCCTGGATCCCGCCCAGGTGCATGAAGCGTCGGTCCTGCAACACGCGGAGAATTTTGGCCTGGGTCTCCAGTCCCATAGTGGCGATTTCGTCCAGGAACAATGTCCCCTTATCCGCCACCTCGAACAGCCCTTTCTTGGAAGCGATGGCGCTGGTGAATGCGCCCTTGACGTGCCCGAACAGAGTCGACTCCAGCAGATCGTGCGGCATCGAGCCCGTGTTCACGGGAACGAACGGCTTGTCGTGGCGTGCCGAGTTCAGGTGAATCGACTTGGCAATGACTTCTTTGCCCGTGCCGCTCTCGCCCTGCAATAAAACGGTGGAGCGGCTGTTCGCCACCTGACCCACCAGATCGAAAATCTTCAGCATGGGCTCGCTCTTGCCCACAATGTTTTCAAAGTTATAGCGCTGCTTGAGTGCGCGCTTGAGCTGAACGTTTTCTTCTTCCGCTTTGCGGCGCCCCACTGCCGAGCGCACATCCGCCATGAGCTTCTCATTGTCCCAAGGCTTCTGGACGAAGTTCGCCGCCCCCGACTGCATCGCCCGCACCGCGTTCTCGACGGTGCCATAAGCGGTGATCATGATGACCGGCAGACGCGAGTCGTGCGCGTGGATTTCGGAGAGGATTTCCATTCCATCCCGGCCGGGGAGTGCCAGATCGAGCAGCACCAGATCATACGTGCGCTCCGCCATCTGCACCAGGCCAGCTTCGCCCGATTCGGCGGTTTCTACTTCAAAGCCTTCCATCTCCAGCAGGGTCTGAAGTGATTCCCGAATTTCGGCCTCGTCATCGATGATGAGCACCGAGCCCGCGGCCGAGGGGTTGCCGTTCATTGCGCCGCGCGTGATGACTGCTGCTTCAGACATTGACTGCCTTCCTGCTCAAAGGAAAATCGAGTGCGAACGTTGTGCCGGATTCCGGATTACTCTCCACGCGAATCTTGCCCGCATGCTCCTGAATAATCCCGTAGGTCACCGAAAGCCCAAGGCCCGTGCCCCGGCTCTGGCCCTCTTTGGGCGCGGTCTTAGTCGTGAAGAACGGATCGTAAATGCGCTGGATGTGTTCGGGCGCGATTCCCGAGCCCGTGTCCGACACCCGCACACTCACAAAATCTCCATTGCTGGTCGCTACCGTCAGCTTGCCGCCACCCGTCATCGCATCTTTCGCGTTGAGAAACAGATTCAGAAATACCTGCTGCAACCTTCCTGCATTGCCCTGGATGGGCGAGATCCCCTGCGTCAATTCCGATGCCACCTGGACCTTCGCTGTCTTGAACTGGTGCTCGAGCAGCGCCAGCGTGTCGGTGATGACTTTGTTGATGTCCACGTCGGCGAATTCTGTGCCGCTGGTACGCGAGAAGTTCAGCAGGTTATTTACTATTTCTGATGCCCGGAAAGTTTGACGGGTTATCTTTTCCAGCAATCCAGACTTCTGCGGATCGCCCTGCAGTTGCTTGGCCAACATCTGCGTGTACGACGAAATCACCGCCAGCGGCGTATTCACTTCATGCGCCACACCCGCCGCCAGCAACCCGATCGACGATAGCTTGTCGGCCTGCGAAAGCTGGCTCTCCAGTTCTACGCGCTCGGTGATGTCGTCCATGATCACCAACCGTCCAATTACCTGGAACTTGCGCGTCACCAGCGGAGCGATGGCCACATTGACGGTTCGAGTCTCCCCCGCGGGAGTCTGTAACCGGAACTTGTAAAGGTTGTTGATGCCCGGGTGTTGCCGCACGCGATAGAACTCTTCCACGAATTCGGCGGGAAACACGCTGCGCACCGGCTGCGTGAGAGCCTGCCAGCGCGGAAATGCATACATCACTTCCATCTGCGCGTTCCAGCTCTCGATGCGGTCTTCCATGTCGAGCGCCATCACGCCCACGTTGATCGACTCGACGATGTTCTCGTTGAAGTCTTTCAGGCGCTCGTACTCGGCGACCTTCTGCTGGAGGGAAGCGTAAAGCCGGCCGTTCTGGATCGCGATTCCGATGTACCCTCCCAGCGTCTCCAGCAACTCGATGTCTTCGCTTGAAAGGTAATCTCCCTTGTCGGTCTTACCCAGTCCAAGCACCGCAACCGTTCTCTGTTGAGCTCGGCACGGGATGAAATAATTCAGGTCCAGGCGGGCGATCGCATCCTGTGCTGCCGCACTCTCGCGAGGTACCTGGTGCGTGTTCTCAAAGAACATATGCCCGGCGGGTTCGGGACGCGGCGCGAGCAGAAAGCTCAAGTCCAGTTTTCCACCGACATTCACGCCCAGCGTTTTGGAGACGATAAAGGATTCTCCTTCGTCCTCGGCGCGCAGGAAGATCGCAATGCGGTCCACCGCCAGCGTGCGCGACAAACGATCCACTACAGAGGACAACAACGCATTCAGATCGGTTTCCGAACTCAGTTCGCGCCCGAATTCAATCAGCGTGCGCCGGTAGTCATAAACCGTGCGGTAGAACAGATGGTCCACGCGGTCCTGAATCCATTTGCGTACCGGATCAAACAACAGCGCGGTAACCACCACCGCCAGAATCAGTCCTACCGGCCCGGTGCCCGGCTTCTGCATGTGCACCAGTTCCGCCACCCCGGCTACCAGTCCGAAGTACAAGCCCACAACCGCGGCCGCCGCCAACGTGTAGACCACGCCACGCTTGAAGATCAGGTCCACGTCCATCAGCCGGTAACGGAAAATGGCGTAGCCAAACGTGAGCGGCAGGAGTCCGAGCGAAAGCACCGCCCAATTCATACCCGGCGAACCGTTGAGGAACGGCAGTACGTAGAACAACGTGAAGGGAACCACCGCAAGAATCGTTCCTCGCGTCACCCACTTCAATTGTTGGCGCAGGATGGTCGTGCTGGCGCGCTGGTAGCTGTACCACAGCACCGTTGCGGCAGCGATGAACAGGACGGCGCCATAAGCCATTTCCTGCCGATCCATATCCCAGCGCAACAGGCCGCTCGCCTGCGCAAGTCTCAGTGCAATGATGTGCCTCGCTATCAGGGCCGCGCCCGGCACATAGGCGAGTAACAGCGTCCACGGACGCTCCCGCACGAACTCCCGCTTTTCAGGAAAGGTCAGGACGAAATGCAGGAACATCGCCGGCTGCAATACCCAGGCAACAATGTTGCTCCAGTAGATGATCCAGTCGAAGTCGTTGAATTTTCCGGTGTAGTGAAACGAGTACGCGATAAAAGAAACTACGCAGAAAATATAAAAGTGCGTCGAACCTGTCGCCGTCCACCTTCGCAGCAGTACGTACAGACCGATCCCCAGATAGATCAGCGCGATGAAGCGCAGATAGTTGTTCAGCGAGCGGTCCGCCGGAATCAGGTACACATTCGAATCCAGCGTCACCGATTGCCGCTGCAGTGAGTACACCGCCTTCGACCAGACTCCGCTGTGATACAGCTGCCGCACCAGTCCCGGCGTGCTCTTGACGTCTTCGCCGTTGACGGCAACCAACTGGTCGCCCTCTTTAATGCCGCCTCTCGCCCCAGGTCCGTTCGGATCGACCCTGTCCGCGATCAATCGGCCGTCGTGCTCCACCCACCAGACTCCGTCATCGGGAGCCGCGAAATCTCGCTCTTTCTCGAAGTTGAATCCCGCAAACACCACGGCAGCCACGGTCAGCAGAAACAGCAGGACCGCGACAAAACGAGCTTGGCTCTCTCGATTCATGGGCTTCACAACGGGCCCCGAGCCCCCCAAGGGTGGCCCAGGAGAGGTGGTGGAGACCTCTAACCGATCATGAATGAGCAACTTCGCTGCCACCTGATGTCCCGATCTGAAGCGGGTAAGTACCGCGAGGAAAACAACTTCCAAAATTATAGATGCATTTTCGAACGCCAGCTATGTCTTTTGGGAGCTTTGTGTGAAATTTAATATGGCTCCACAGCAGCGGAGGGAGAGCCCGCCACCCGGCTGTCCGGCGGAGCGAAGCTTCGCAGCCTCTCTGGGCCGGCCTATCCTGCCTTCCGGTCCCCGCTGGGAATCTCCGTAGGCTCCTCATCCCATTCGAACGACAAAGCCCGAGCTGTAGTCTCAATCGGCTCCAACGCGGGGATATCCTCCGCCACGGACGCGCCCAGCTCCGCAAACTTCCGCGCCGACACCAGCACCCGGTTTTCCAGCGAACCGACGGCTTGGTTATAAGCTTCCACCGCCCGATCCAGGTTGGTTCCCACTGCAGTAATATGAGCAGCCAGCTTCCGCAGCCGTTCGTGCAGTTCCTTGCCAAGGATGCTGATCTCGTGCGCATTGCGCGCCAGCTTCTCCTGATTCCAGCCGTAAGCCACAGCTTTCAGCAGAGCGATCAAAGTAGTTGGAGAAGCAGGGATTACCCTCTGGAGCACTCCTTGTTCGATCAGCCCAGGATCCTGTTCGAGCGCCGCACTGAAAAAAGTCTCGCCCGGCAGAAACATCACCACGAACTCCGGGGTCGCTTCGAACTGCTCCCAGTAACCTTTGCCGCTGAGCGTCTTCATGTGATCCCGAACCTGGCGGGCGTGGTTTGCCAGGCAAGTGCGGCGGGTATCTTCGTCCGTGGTCTCGAAAGCTTCAAGGAACGCTTGAAGGGGAGTCTTGGCATCCACCACGACTCTTTTTCCGCCGGGCAACTTCACCACCAAGTCCGGACGCAGTCTCCCGCTTTCGCTCTGGATCGTTTCCTGCTCGGCAAAATCGCAGTAAGAGAGCATGCCGGCAATCTCCACCACGCGGCGCAACTGAATTTCTCCCCAGCGCCCGCGCACATTGGGCGTGCGCAACGCGCGCACCAGGTTCCCCGTTTCTGACTGCAACTCCTTTTGCGTGGTGATCAACGATTGCACTTGCGCCTTGAGATCTCCGTAGGCCTCGCCCCGAGCCACTTCCATCTGCTGAATCTGAGCATCGACTTTCGAGAGCGATTCCCGCACCGGCGCGACCAGGTCCGCAACCGCTTTTTGCCGCGTTTCGAGGTCACCCTTGGCGTCGTTTTGGAATCGCTTCAGAGTTTCCTGCGCGATTTGCAGGAAGGAAGAGTTGTTGCTTTTTAAGGCGTCGGCGGCGAGGGCCTTGAATGCATTCTGCAGATTTGCCCCCGCCTCGGTGAGCAGTACGATCTTTTCGTTGCTGGCCTTTCGTTCCGCTTCCAGCGCCGATTCCAGACGGGCGCGCCTCGCGACAAGCTCGTGGTACTCCTCCAAAAGCCGCGCCTGTTCTGCCTTTCCGGCTGCTAATTCCTTTTCTGTGAACGCCAAACGGGCCTGCAAGGCAGCGCTGCGCGAACGCAATGCCAACCAGGCAAGCACAACTCCAAACAACAGGCCAATGCCCCCACTGATCCCTAGTTCCATAGACAGATGTAACTTCTCTCGACCGTTCCCAACCCCTAGCGTACCACCAGCAACAAAGGTTGAGCCTTGACGGCCTTGAGCCGCCACAGGCTCATCTGGCCGAATTCGATCCCTCCCAGGATCTGATGGGCAGGCACAAACGGATGAGCAGAACCGCACGACTGCTGTTCTTGTTGTTGCTGAGCCTCGGCGCCGCCACCCTGTTGGCTACCAGCGGCCTGCTACCTTTTCCGGCCACCGGACAAGCTCAGTCGCTCAGGCCGGTAGCTGCCGCGTCTCCCGACATTCCTTTCGACGACGGCGAATTCGAAACCGAACAGCAGTTGCTGGCGTTAGCTAATCAAGCACGCCGTGCAGCAGGCGTGCCTCCACTGAGTGTCGATTCTGGATTATCCCGCGCCGCGCGGATCCACGCTCAAACCATGCTACAAGCGCGACAGCTCTCGCACCAGTTTCGCGACGAACCCGCCCTCCCACAGCGCCTCGCCTCTTCCAGCCGTCTGCTTTTGGATCAGGAAGGCGAAAATGTCGCTCTCGATTATGACGCGCTGCATGGCCACGAACATCTGATGCTTTCGCCCCCGCATCGCGCCAACCTGCTCAACCCGGCCTACAACGTGGTCGGGTTGGGCGTGGTTCGCAACGGAGATCGCCTCTACATCGTGCAGGACTTCGGTCATGCCCTCCCCAATTACTCTTCCAATGACGTGAAAGAGCGGGTCGCTCTCGCCGTCGAACACAAGCGTCGCTCGTTCAACCGCGGTCAACTCGCTCATCGCGATCTGCCGGGTTCCGATGAAGCCGCATGTTCCATGGCGCAAAGCGATAAGCTTTCCACCTCCAGCGTTCGCCGTCTCGCCGAGCGTTACACGGTATTGACCTACAGCAGCGTGCATCCGGAGACGCTTCCCAAGCAGGCCTTCCATGCGCTTTCGAGCCGCAACTTGCGAAGCTTCTCGGTCGGAACTTGCTATGCCCGCAGCGAAACCTATCCCAGCGGCGCTTACTGGGTCGTGCTTTCGCTGGAGTAGCGACAGCTACAGCTACCGAATCCCGTGCTCCGCAAGCATTGGTCCGATCCGACACGTTCGTAATCTAACCTACCCGCATTGGTCTCCATACAATCTGGTGGAAACCATGTTCGACTTCCTGCGATCCATGCTGGATGAGCCCTGGAAGCCGGTCTCGCGTCCGTCGCTGATTGCGTGGCTCGTGTTTTATCTCGGCTTCCTCGCCTATGCCTTCTCGGCCCACGGCGGATTCTTGTTCATCGACACCGCCAATCTCATCGTTCACGAGGGCGGCCACAATCTGTTCGGATGGTTTGGTTCAACGCTCGGCCTCTGGGGAGGCACGCTGCTGCAGTGGCTGGTCCCGTTTCTTCTGGCCGCATACTTCTTTACGGAACGCCAGGTTACGGCGTTCGTCTTCTGCGGCTTTTTCTTCTTTGAAAATTGGCTCTACACCGCAACTTATATGGCGGATGCGCGGGCGCAGATTCTCCCGCTGGTCACAACCGGCGATCCAGATTTTGTGGAACACGATTTCCACGCCATCTTCTCCCAGCTTGGGCTCTTGAATTACGACACCACAGTCGCGCTCGTAGTGCGTGGCTTGGGCTGGTGCGGAATGCTGGCAATAGTTGCCTGGTTCGTCAACGAGGCTTCGAAAAAGAAGGAAGTCGCCGTACAAGGCCCGGATTTTTCAGCGCTGACGCGGCTGGAAATCCCGAAGAAAGCCCCAGGACAATTGCCACTCTTCGCCGGTCCTGAGAAACCGGCGCGTGATCCTGCCGGGCTGAAGAAAGCTCCTACGGGAGGAGATCGCTGCTAAGTGCCGAAGGGCCCCGTCGCCACCCGCGCGAGGTTCTCCAATTCCTTGCGGTAATCGGCCGCAACAGGAGCGTTGATAATTTCCGCTCGACCCACCCCGAAACTCCGCTCCGAACCCGAAGATCCGTGGATATAGTCACCCGCGAATCGGCCGGAGCCGTTCCTAAATCGACAGTAAATGTTGTCACCACCCCATTCGAATCCAGATAGGTTTCCGCCAGCACGCGCCCCGGTTCCGGCTCCGTGATCTCAGCGCGCAGAGTGCGTTTTTGTCCAAACGCGCTCATCTGAAACCGAATCACCGTGCCCGCGCCAATCCCACCCTGCTCCACGACCAGATCGCTGAATTGCCGCGGAAGAATGCGGGCATGCCCATCCCGATAGTTCGCGAGCAAGGAATAAACCCGCTCTCGCCGCGCCGGAATAATGGCCGACGCACTGACCGTGTGTTTCGCAGTTTCTTTATTTGTTGAAGTGATTTCGGATCGCCTCCGCCTGTACCCGGGTCACAACCGCCGAAAGCGCAGCCGTGTCGGCCTGCCTGACAGCCTGCACACTGCCAAAATGTTCCAGCAATCGCCGCGAGGTGTTGCTTCCCACTCCCGGAATATCCAGCAGTTCCGTGGCGCGATCTCGCATCTGCCGCCTCTTGCGATGGAACGTGACCGCGAAGCGATGCGCCTCATCCCGGATCATCTGAATCAGGTGCAGCACCGGCGAGTGATGATCCAGCGCAATCGGATCTTTCTCCTGACCGTACACATACAGAATCTCTTCCCGTTTCGCGATGGCGGCGAGGGGCTGGTTGATAATTTCCAGGCTTTCAAGTGCTTCCGCGGCCGCGTGCAGTTGTCCCAGTCCGCCGTCGATTAGCACCAGGCTGGGCATCGGCTTCTGCTCCTCTTGCAGTCGCTTGTAGCGCCGCGTCACCACCTCGCGCATGGACGCGAAGTCATCCACTCCCTGCACCGTGCGAATGATGAACTTACGATAATCCGATTTCTTCATCTTGCCGTCTTCCCACACCACCATGGAGGCGACGGTTTCGGCACCCTGAATGTGGGAGATGTCAAAGCACTCGATTCGCTTCGGCAACTCGGGTAATCCAACAACTTCCTGCAGTTCTTCCTGAATCCTTCGCGCGTTCGGCTTCAGCACGCGGAAGCGCTGATCGTAGGACTGTTTCGCATTGTTCCCCGCCAAATCGATCAGAGAACGTTTATCCCCGCGTTGCGGCACGATGATGTGAACTCGTGCGCTGCGAGCGCTCGTTCCCGCGCTTTGCTCGGAGAGCAAATCCTCCAGCTCTTCGCGATCTTCGAAATCCACGGGCACGTAGAGATTCCGCGGAACATAAGGCTGCCCGATGTAAAGCTGCTTAAGCAGCGCCGAAAAAAATTCCCCAGGATGAAATTGCTCGTGGCTCGAATCGTGTAGGGACGGGCGCAATCGCGCGTCCGAGCCGAGCGCAGCTCGGCTGGGGTTTCCTTCGGCCTCAGTGGCACTTTCGGCCTCACCCACAGGCGAGCTTTGCTCGCCCGGACAGCCGATGGCGGCTGTCCCTACATGCTCTGTCCCTATAGACTCTGTCCCTATAGACTCTGTCCCTATAGACTCTGTCCCTACCGGGGAAACGGCAGGGAATTCCGGCAGATCCTCCCAAAAAAACTCCCGCCGGTCCACCATCTTCCCGCCACGCATGTGAAACAGATTCACCGCTAGCATGCCGTTCTCGTAGTGGTAGCCGAACACATCGGCATCATCTCCTTCAGCGGCCGCCATGCGCTGCCGCTCCTGCAACTGCTCCACCGTCGAAATCAGATCGCGATATCGAGCCGCCCGCTCATACTCCTGTTCGCCCGCAGCCACCTCCATGCGCGTACGCAGCGACTTCGCTAGATCCGTGGGCCGCCCCTCCAGAAACATCTTCACGTCGCGCACCGCTTCCTGATACATCTCGGGCGTAGTCAGATCTTGCACGCACGGTCCCAGGCACCGGCGGATGTAGTACTGCAGGCAAGGACGCGCATGCAGTCTCGTCAAGTCCACCTTGCAGGAGGGAATCAAAAAGTTGCGGTGAATCAAATCAACGATGCGGTACGCCAGGTTGGCAGGGAAGTACGGCCCGAAGTACGCGCTGCCATCCTTGCGCAGCCGCCGGGTCACGTACACTCGCGGCCACTTCTCGCCCTGGGTCAGCTTCACATACGGGTAAGTCTTGTCATCGCGCAGCAGGATATTGAAGCGCGGCTTGCGCTGCTTGATGAGATTGTTCTCCAGCGCCAGCGCTTCCTTGTTGTTGGCCACAACAATGTACTCAACGTCGACTGCCTCGCGAACGAGTGTTCCGGTCTTGGCGTCCTCCCAGCGCCCCTCGTGGAAGTAGCTGGCGACGCGGCTCCGCAGGTTCTTGGCCTTGCCGACGTAGATGACCTCCCCCTCGGCATTCTTGTATAGGTACACGCCGGCTTCAGTGGGAATGGTCCGAATTTTCGCGAGCAAGTCCATTGAGATACGGAACAGGGCCAAGCAAACCGCAAGGTTCAGATCAGGTCCGCTGGGCAGCTACAATATTCTATTGGATGGGAAACGAGCGCTTTATGCTACAAAAAGGCTGATGACCCCTCGCCACGCGCTTCCCCTTGCGGCCAGCCTGTTCCTGGCGCTCGTCGTTCTTCCGGCCAGCTCCCGATCGGCGCAAACTCCCACGCAGCAACAAAATCCTGGCTTGCCCCAGGTCACAAAATCCCCCGAAGCAAAGAAGGAAGAGGCGGAACGCGCCGCAGCACGTGCCACGGCTCATCATTTCGATCGCGTGTTGATCATCGTCCTGGAAAACGTCGACTACGAACTCGCCATCCAGGACAAGAATCTAGCCGCCCTCGCTTCCCAGGGTGCGAGTTTTAGCAACTTTCACGCCTTATTCCATCCGTCTTATCCCAACTATCTGGCCATGGTTGCGGGAACGGATTTCGGAACCCACAACCGCGCCCGCTACGTCGCGGACAACCAGTTGAACTTTCCCGCTGATGCAGAGCACCGCACCATCGCTGACCGCTTGATCACCTCCGGCCTCGACTTCAAGCAATACGCCGAGGAATTGCCCCAAGGAACCTGCCCCTGGAATCTGTCCAGCCAGCACGTAGCGCAGAATCGTGGAAACTATGTCCGCCGCCATGTGCCCTTCCTGAGCTTTCGCGAGGTCCAGCAGAAATGGTGTGACCGCGTTATCCGTGTGGACTCCGGCAACGCGAAAAACTTCTTTGTGCAGGATGCCAATAAAGGACTGGTCGCCTATTCCTTCTACTCGCCAAACATGGTTCACGACGGCCACGACACCAGCGTGACGGTTGCGGGAGCGTGGGTGAAGAAGTTCCTCGATGAAACCTTCCCTGAGAAGTTGCGCAAAGGCACGCTGGTGGTGATTACCTTCGACGAGTCAGGAGGCAATCGGGATAACCGCATCTATACCGTTTTTCTCGGCGATATGATCAAGCCCGCGACGCAGCAGGATCCCGCCGCTCTGGGCCGCCACTACACGCATTACAGCGTGCTCCGCACGGTCGAAGATAACTTCGGGCTGGAGCCTCTCACCGCCAACGATCGCAATGCCTCTCCCATTACTGACGTCTGGAAGTAAGCGCTTGTGGTCGAGACCTCACCTACTTCTTCGAGTTCGCCTCGGCCTCATCTCCCCACCGTATAAAATTTCCATGCCAAATATGCCGTTTGGCTTCACTTCTTCCTTGGTGCGGCGGTCTGACCGCGCGGCGAGGGCGCATCAAGTCCTTGACAGGTATATACTTAGCGTATGTCCCCGCAGGCCAGACAACTGGCATCTCCCGTGCATTGTGGGGAATGGGACTAGTGCAGCAGTAAAGTCATCCCAGGGATTTGCATCAAAAGTTTAGGCGCGCGGGGCAACCCAGATCGCGCCACCAAAGAGGAATCAAGGAGCCTTCACCCTATGAACCGCACTTCGTTAGCAATTTGCCTCGCCGCCAGCTTGGCCGCCACTGTTGGATGCAGCAGCAAAAACTACGTCAAACAGCAGACGACCCCCCTCATCAATAAGACCAACGAGCTTGACGACCTGACCGCGAAGAACACCCGCGACATCAAGGAAGTCGATGCCCGCGCTCAGGCCGCTATTCAGGCCGTCAACACCAAGACGACTGAAGTCGAGCAGAAGACGCAGACCGCTGCTCAGAACGCCACCCAGGCTCAGCAGGTGGCCGATGCCGCCAATGGCCGTGTAGGCATCCTCACCAACACGGTAGCCAATCTGGACAATTATCATCCCGTTGCCGAGACCAGCGTGAAGTTCGGTTTCAACAAGGACAACCTGACCAAGCCGGCACAGGAAGCCCTCGATCAATTAGCTGCGCAGATCGCGAATACCAAGGGCTACCTCATCGCTCTGGAAGGTGGAACCGACTCCGTAGGATCGCAGGATTACAACTATGACCTCAGCCAGCGCCGCGCCAACTCGGTGATCCAGTACCTGGCCACCAAGTACAACGTTCCCGCGCACAAGATTTATGTGATTGGCCTGGGTAAGGACAAGCCGGTCGAGTCGAACAAGACCTCCAAGGGCCGCGCCGACAACCGCCGCGTGGATGTTCGTTTGATGACCAACACCGTGGGTGGCAGCCAGCCCGCTCCCACGACCGGCACCAACAACCCGAGCATGTAACTCAAGTTTACCCTCCTCCCCGGAGGACTTCGCCAACCAGGCCGCTCAAAGCCTCCCCCTGAGCGGCCTGCTTTTTTTAAGCAAAAATATCGGAATCACCGAGATCACACCCGAAGGCATAGATGGCACAGAGGAATTCCCCCGTGGCCCTCTCTGTCCTCTGTGGTGCACGTGCTGACTCATGCAGGTGCGGCTTGCGTAGAGCAACACTCCACAACTTCCTGCGGAAGCATCGTTCAGAATTCTGTACTGCGCGCGTCAGTTTTCTGTACATATTGAGATTCTGAATACGTAATTTCGCTCATCATCCTTCCTGAACGCAGTACAAATTCACATTTTTTCCCCGCCCGATATGAGCGCGCTCACGATGCGCAGTGACGTTAATCACCACCATGAACGTGCTATGGCCCGCTGATTGCCTTCGCGAGAGAATAGCAGGCGAAAAGCGAAGGGAGCTTTGTGCCCTACGAAAGCCCGAGAGCATCTTCTTCACCAGGCCTGGACCTGCTCTCTTTTAAAAGGCAGCAGACAGTTTTCATCCTGCTGAATCTGCTCCTTCTCCTCGTGCTTGTACTCATGCACGGATCCCTGGCCTCTTATTGGAATGAGCCTTCGCTCGGTCTAGTCAGCGTCGCAGCAGCGGTTTTTCTGATCCGCATTCCCGAATTGCTATGGGTGCGTCGCCGCTCCCGGCCTATCCCAACTGTAATCACGACTGCCCTGACGTGGGCTTCTATCCTGCTCAATATCGGCCTGACCATCCTCCTTTCTCAGTTGATGGACCACGAAGATAGTCCCGTATATCGCGCTGTTGCTCTTGCCGGTTTTGGAGGCCGCCTTTCGCTTTCGCTTCAGAACACTTGTGGGCGTGATCGCAGCCAGCGACTTCGCGTGCTTCTTCTGGCAATGGCGATTTTTTCTGAAGCATCCTCCGGTGGATGTCGGCGAGTACGCCGAGGCTGCTACCACCTCTCTCATGCTGGCGGTGGCTGGAGTCCTGGTTTGGCTCGTAGTCCGCGATCTTCGGCGCAAGGAGACGCGTCTGGCACACAACTTGCATGAACTGGAGCAGACCAGAGAAAAACTTCTGCACGAGGAGAAGCTTGCCGCCATGGGACGGTTATCAACTGCGATTGCTCACGAGATCCGTAACCCCGTCGCGATGATCACCAGTTCCATCACCTCGGCGAAGCAATCATCGGGACCGGAACGCGAAGAAATGTTTGCCATCGCCTCGGAGGAGGCCGGACGCTTGAGTCGCCTCACCACTGAGTTCCTGGATTACGCAAGTACGCGCCTCCCCACCTTGACCTCGACATCTATCGCCGACACCGTGGCTTACATCGCCGATGCCGCGCGCGCCCATGCCAGCCAAAAAGGAGTGAAGTTTGAGTTACAGGTCCCTGACACTCTGCTCGCCACGGCCGATGCGGGACAGTTGCAGCAAGCGTTGATGAATCTCGTCCTGAATGCAGTCGATGCTTCCCCGGCCCAAGGCACCATTCTGTTGCGAGCCCGCCCTCAAAATCAGGCGGTGCTGATCGAGGTGCAGAACGCAGGTTCGCCGATTCCGGATGGCATCCGGACCCGTCTTTTTGAGCCCTTTTTCACCACTAAGCCACGCGGAACCGGTCTGGGGCTCGCAATCGCCCGCAACATTGCGCGTGCGCAAGGTGGCGACCTCAGATTGGCCGAAAATGGACCGTCTTGTGTCCGCTTCTCCATCACTCTGCCCCTGGCCCCAGACCACGGGCAACGTTGAGAAAAACTGCCATGGGACGAATTTTGCTTGTCGATGACGAAGCCAGCATGCGCAGGATCCTCGCCTTCAATCTTCGGCAGGATCAGCACGAAATCTGGGAAGCTTCGGGGGTACAGGAAGCCCGCCGCGCTCTCACCGCCAACGATTTTGATGTAGTGGTAACAGACCAACGCATGCCCGACGGTGAAGGGCTGGCAGTCCTGGGATACGCCCACGAATCCGATCCTACCCTCCCCGTAATCTTCCTCACCGCCGTGGCCACCATTGAACTGGCTGTCGAAAGCATGCGCCAGGGCGCGTTCGACTTCCTCACCAAACCGTTCCAGCCGGAGGTAGTGCGGGCCACGGTACGCCGCGCTTATGAGCGCACTCGGTTGCTCCGCGAAAACATTCTGCTGAAAGATGCGGTCGTCCGTCTGGAAGGAACCTCGGAGATCTTTGGTGAGAGCCCGGCCATTCGCGAGGTACGAGAACGCATCGCACGAGTCGCTCCGACCAGCGCGACTGTGTTGATCACGGGCGAGACTGGAACCGGCAAGGAGTTGGTGGCCCGCGCCATTCACCGCAACAGTCCCAGGGCGTCAAAGCCCTTCGTCGCCGTCAACTGCGCGGCTTTCACCGAAACTCTTCTGGAGAGTGAACTCTTCGGCCACGAAAAGGGAGCTTTCACCGGCGCTGATCGCCAGCGACAGGGCTTGTTCGAAGCTGCACACGACGGCACCCTTTTCCTCGATGAAGCCGGCGAGATGTCGTTGCCCGCACAGGCCAAGCTGTTGCGCGTTCTAACCAATGGAGAGTTGCTGCGCGTGGGATCGACCCGTCCTCGCCAGGTCGATGTTCGCGTGCTGGTGGCGACGCATCGCAATCTTCAACAGCGGGTGAAGGAAGGCCTGTTTCGCGAGGATCTCTTCTACCGGCTTGCCGTGGTCCCCATTCACCTGCCGCCCCTTCGCGATCGCGTCGAAGACATTCCCGGAATGAGCGACATCTTCTGCCAGCAGATCGCCACTGAGCTGAAGATGCCCCGCCGCAGTTTGAGCGAGGGGGCCTTGCAACAATTGCGGCACTACCGTTTTCCGGGAAACCTGCGCGAGCTCCGCAATTTGATTGAGCGCGCCTACATTCTTACCAGCAATCTTGAGATCGGACCCGCCGACCTGCCGCTCGCGCAGAAAGAAGCGGTATCCGCGGGAAACAACGGCTCTCACCCCGATTCCTTCGCCATCCCGACCTCCGAAGGCTTCGACCTCACCGGATTTCTGGAGCACGCCGAGAAAGAACTCATCCTGCGCACGCTGAATGCAACCCGCGGCGCGCAGTCCGAAGCCGCCCGCCGCATGGGATTGTCCCGCAGCGCGCTCGCCTACAAGCTCAACAAATACGGCATCCGCGTTGCCGACTAGTTGGCACTAGTCCCAATCTCCATGATGAAACGAAACCGGCGATCAGAGAGGTTTACTCTGTGACCCTCTGTGCCCCCTGTGGTGAATGGTTTGCGGGTGCAATCTGTAAAGAAATTTGTTGTCATCTGTACAGAAATCCCGACGGCCAGCATCGGTGACTGCACAATTCTTTTGTGGAAAAATGCAGAGGAATGGCCTCAGCCGCCAGGTTGCCCCACCTTCCCGCGTTCTTCGTGGGAGGGTGGGCCTTTTGGAAGCCGTAAGCCGCGGGACCATGCCAGTTCCGGCCTCGCGGTTCGTTCTTGGCCGCTGAATTGCTCTGCAACAACTAATTGCCGACGTGCTCGGGTCACCCTCCCCATAATGTCGTAGCCTCTGAGCATCGTTCGCGCAAGCCAATTGGACGCTTACCGATTGTGGGCTGAACGTGAACCAGTGGCGCCGCCCCAATAGTTATGCCCAATCGATGGACTCGAGGCCCGCTTCACTCCCCATAGGTGCGGGCCTCTTTTTTCGCCCAGTTGTTCCCTGACTTTGCGGAAAAGTCGCCCCTCAGAATTGTTTTGAAAGCGCGCTTCGAGACGGTGCGTGAGATCGTTTTGCACCTTCTACGTGGAACAAGGGCAACTGCCTGTAACCTCGAAGGACGAAGCAATGCAGGCCATGGTCTAGTTGGCTGGGGTACTTCCGGCCCAAGTGCCGGGAACTATCGCCGAGGAGTCAAGCAAGGTTCCTGCAGAAAAAGGCGGTGTGGAATTTTTAAAGAGATAGTTGAGAGTGACTCAGACACCCGTAGAGCCATATTGTACTGAGTACTGAGTACCGGGTACTGAGTACTGCAGTATTCGAATTTACTGCGAAGTCCTGGACGCCACCTGCTTCGCTGCCATCTTCACTCCACGCGAGCTGATAGCGTAACGTGCAATGCCCTTGTACAAAGCTTCTGCAATCTTCTCGCGATAGCCGTCGCTTTGCAGCTTCTGCTCATCCGCGGGGCTGCTGACGAAGGAAACTTCCGCCAAAATTCCCGGCATCGCGCTCTCGGTCAGCACCACGAATCCGGCTTCCTTCACGCCGCGGTCGCGCAGTCCCGGATTCTGCACCGCAAGCGTGCCATACAACGACCGTTGCACGCTCGCCGCCAGCCGCCGCGACTGATCGATGCGCTCGTGCAACTCGCTTGGGCTGAGAGAGGTCGTTGCGGAATTCTTCAGGCTGCCGGCCATCGACCCCGTGTCCACATTTTGCAGAGTGGCTTCCTTTGATCCTGGAGCCGAAAAGAAATTCGTGTAATAGGTCTCGACGCCACGCGCCGAAGGTAGATCGCTGTAATTGGCATGCACGGAGATAAACAGGTCAGCCTGCGCCTGATTCGCAATCTGCGCCCGATCATCCAGCGGAATGTAGTTATCGTCAGGCCGCGTATAAATCACTTCCGATCCCAGCCGATTTTCCAGCAGCTTCCCCAGTCGTTGCGCGATTTCCAATACCAGATCTTTCTCCAGCAATCCGCGGCGCCCCACGGTGCCCAAGTCCCATCCACCATGCCCGGCGTCGACGACGATGCGCAGTTTCGGCACGCGTGCCCGCAGCTGCAAGTCTTCTTTGCTAGGAGGAGGAATCACGATCGCCAATTTGTTCTTCTCGGTCTCGGGAGCGTTCGGGAACAAGTTGACCGCGCCCTTCGGGCTTGCGCCTGCCTTGCTGACCTCGATCACCAGCCGGTAGGGATCGCGCTCCAGGCTCACCTGCGGCCGCGAGAGGGACGCTCCCGGCCTGGCTTCCAGCACGATCCGCGTCATGCCCGGCGCAGGCTGGGCAATGCGGATGCGGCTCAACAAACCATCGCCATCGAAGGATTTTCCCTGCAGCTCAGCCGCCAATTGCGTATCGCGCAGATCGAAGTAGAAGCGGTCAGGATTGCTGAGATGTCCCGGCTCGTACTGCACCTGATCTTCCAGGTCGAGCACGATGGTGCTTGAGTCAGCCGACGACCAGTGCCGCACTCCGGTCACCTTCGGATATTTCGAGACCTCCTGCGGGGTGGATGAAGAACCCGCCGGTACCGCCGCTTCAGAAGGGGCTGGGATGGACGCTGAGGGAGCGGAGTTGTTGCCCGTACTCGGCGTCACGGCCTGAGCAGTACTGTCCCCTGACACGGAGCGCTCGGATTGCGGCAACGGGCTCGTCTGAACCATCTGGTCGCCGATTTGCGCGCTCTTAAGCTTCCACCACACGCCGGCGGCAAATGCGGAGCCGACAACAATGCACACCAGCAACACCAGCATCCACTGCCGCTGCGAAACCAAGCGCGGCTCGTCTTGCATTAAGGTCGCTTCGGGCAGACTTGAACTTGCAGGCGCCGCAACGGCTGCGGCCTCGCTCGCGGGTTGCGGCGAAACAGGTTGTGTAGGGGCGGACGCCTCGTCCGCCCCTACGCGACGCGCCGTGGTAGTCGCAGGCGCGCTAGAAGCCGTACCCAGAGCTGAACTCTGCGCCGAAGGAACAGGCGAAGTCGGAGCCGCAGGAACAGGCGCGCCTGGGCTCGTGGCGAGAGGCACGCTGGCAGCCGCCTCGGTCCTCGCTTTGACGGGCTCCGTCCTCTGCGTCTCCGCAACTTTCGTTGCTTCAATTCGCAGCCCGGCCGCACTGGCCGCCTTTGGCGCTTCCAGCTTAGTCTCCGCGACCTCCGCCGATTCCGCGAACCGATCTTCATCTTCCGGCTTCAGCGCTGCTAAAACCAGCTCGGCAAGCAGCGTCAGGTTGCGGACGTCGCTATCGTTAAATCCGAAAGGCCACGAACAGAATGCCTCGACAACTCCAATCACCCGGCGGCGTCCGCAAAGTGGGACCGCCACCATCGAGCGCGCGCCCAACTTCCGGCACGCTTCCAGATTTACCCGGGAATCGGTTTCGGTGTCGTCACAAGTGAAGATCTGAGCCGTGCGGAAACACGCTCCCGAGAAGGACGAGTTGCGATCGATGCGCTGTCCTAGATCCGGGCAAATCGTTCCGGCCGCGGCGCGCAGAACAATTTCATTATTTTCCGCCAGCGCAATGGCCAGCCCGTCCGCTCCTGTGATGGCCACCGCCCGTTGGGCAACCAGCTGCAGAACCTCATCCAGGACGAATTGTTCTTCAGCCTCAAATTCCGCAACCGCAACCGGGGCATCGAATCCGGAGTGGCGCGCCGCCAGCGCTCTCCTTCGCCGGATCTGATCATGCAGCGCCGAGAAAGCCAGCAGCGCTTGTAGCGCGTCGAGTTGATTGGGCTTTTCCGAAAATTCGCCGGCGGAATCCGCGCCGTCGTTTCGTGTCGCCCAGTCGGGCACACGTACTCCGGCGAGATTAGACACTTCAACGTCCGGTTTCGTACTGGAAGTCGCCATCCCGACACAAGCCCATACATAAGTTATCGGGGATGCTGGCCGGTTGCAATTGTCAGGGCATGCCCCTTTGGCCATGCACTTTCGTGTGGCTCCAAAGCAGCCCTTGCCGCGCCGCGAACAACACGCTGAGCAAGCAGCTAACTCCGCCAGAACCAGCCCAGTCACTTAGGCCCGCGCTGCCCCCGGCCTAGAATTCTAGCCGTAACGCTTTCTCTGGCCGGCAACTCTGGTGTGCGTATGGACGCAGGGACATCTCTCGCGCGACAAACTCGGACCAAGCATCGGCACGAACTTCGTGCTCTGACCTACGTCACTCTCGACCAGGCGAATGGCGGCATCGTTCGCAACCTGACCCGCGAAGGCCTTGCCGTGCAAGCGGTCGCCGCGGTTCACCCCATGCAGGAAGTGCGAGTCCGCTTCGAGTTGCGCTATCCCAAGCTGCGCGTGGAAGCTCGCGGGCAAGTCATGTGGTCCACGGTTTCCGGGCAGTGCGGCATCCGTTTCATCGACCTGCCTCCCACTCTCAGCCGCGATATTCAGCAGTGGATTTTCGGAGATCTGCTGGAAGCAGCTGCCCTGCACAGCAATCGTGCGATGTTCGCATTACCCGGGCTCCGTGAATCCGCCCCTATCGAAGAAGACGGCCTGCTCACCTCCGCCACTCCGGTCAAGGTCATCGGCCTGCCGCGTCTGCCGGATCAGGTCGAGAACAGTGCGCTTCAGGATATTGTCGACGAGGAAACTCCCGCAGCACTGGATTGGCTCTTGCAGCCTCTTTCCGCTTCAGGATTGGCTTGGGCGGTGAACGCGCTGGCTATGGCCGCGGGACTCTTACTCTTTGCGGTGATCTTCCTATCAGTGACGCACGAGACCCCAAGCTGGTCCGTCCTCACGACGCTGGCCTTGCTTGTTCCGGCGCTTTACTGGGGATTCTTCCGGATGTTCGGAGGTAGCAGCCTGGGCACGCGATTGGCGCGCCTGACTGACTGTGACAAGGAACAAGAACCGGTTGGCGCACGCTTCCGCTGAGCCCGGCCGCTAATTTGCCAGGAATTGCTGGGCCAGCCAAAGCTGCAAAGCTCTCTTTTCGTTCGCAGAAAGTTTCAGGAAACGAATGCCGATATTCCCGCGCTGATCCTTCCATGCTACTTCGCCTTCGGTATTCAACTGCACCTTGCTACTGGGCAACGCGAACGAGATCTGCAACGCACTTGCTTCAACCGCACAGTCCGTCTGAATCTGTATTCCGCCCTGGCTCACGTTGACCAATGTGCCTTGAACCGTCTGGTTAGCTTTCGCTTTCAGGGAAACCAGCACCTCCAGCGCCGCGCCATCGTAACGTAGACGTCCATCCACGATCAGGTTCCTCGCCGCAGAGAGCGTGCGTACCGCCTGTTCTGCCGAGATCGGCTTCTCGAATGCAAACAGCGCACCCGTGTCCTCCAGCCCGTGCACCCGCCGCGGACCGCCCATCAACACCAACGGACACGTTTTTGCCTGCTTTTCCAGGGCCGGTAGCTGCCGCAGCAACTGCGAACTTCCGTTGAGATCGCAATCGACAATCAGCGCATCGACGCTGCATTTCGAGAGTCGGGCGAGCGCTCGCTGCGGCTCTCGCTCTACCGTAACGTCCATGTCCAGGCCACCCAGGATGCATTCCAGGACGCTGACTTCCTGCCAATCACGCGAAACCACCATTGAGGAAAGAGGCATGCGGACCACTGTAGTCTTCGCCGCATCCGTTCCGAAGGTAACGAACGTAACGAGAACATCCAGGGACAACGAATGGAGGGAAAGCGAATCTAGGGATAGCCGCCACGGCTGTCCAGCGGAGCTAAGCTCCACTGGCTGAGGGCGCAACAGTTTTAAGTAAGGACGGGAGTCGCCACAATTTCCTTGCGATACCACTCCACCGTCCGCCGCAGCCCTTCTTCGAAATCGACGGTCGGCCGGTACCCCAATCCGGCTTCGGCCTTCGACACATCGGCCAGCGAATGCTTGACGTCGCCGCCCCGCGCAGTACCGTATTTCACCTGGCCCGAATAACGAGTCAGAGGCTGCAACGCTTTGAAGGTTTCATTCAGCGTCACCCTGCGCCCGGTCGCCACATTGAAAACTTCTCCCGCCGCCTTCGCTGCATCCGCTTTGCACGCCAGCAAATTGGCGTTTACCGCATTGTCGATGTATGTGAAGTCCCGGCTCTGTTCGCCGTCGCCGAAGATCGTGGGCTGCTCGCCTTTCAGCATTTGCGTGATGAACTTGGCCAGAACGCCGGAATACGGCGATGACGGATCCTGTCGCGGCCCGAATATATTGAAGTACCGCAGGCAAACTGTTTCCAGCCCGTAACACCGGAAAAACGAAACCATGTAGTGCTCGCTCGCCAGTTTGGCCACGGCGTACGGAGAGATCGGATCCGGCTTCATGCCTTCGTGTTTTGGCAGCGTCGGAGTGTCGCCGTACGCGGAAGACGATGCGGCATACACAACCCGCTTCACCTTCGCGTCACGCGCCGCGACCAGTACGTTCACCGTGCCATCCACGTTGGCCTCATTGCTGCCCAGCGGATCCAGCACAGATTTTGGAACGGAAGGAATTGCCGCCTGATGCAATACGAAATCAACGCCTTTACACGCCCGATGCATGGCGTCGAGATCGGTTATGTCCGCTTCGTGCAGTTCGATTCGACCGGCAATCTCGGCAAGATTTTCTTTCTTGCCGGTCGAAAAATTATCCACTCCCCGAACCGCTTCTCCCCGCGCCAGCAGCGCCCGCGCGATGGAAGATCCGATAAAGCCGCCAATTCCTGTGATCAGGTAGAGAGACATGCCTGAACATCATAAACAATTAGCCCGGATTTCGGAGCGGGAGCTTCGAAGATTTCATGTATTGCAGTTTCACGATCCGATGCTGCTACAGGGGTTTGCAGCTCGAAACTCGAAACTCGAAACTGCTACATCACTCTCGCGGCGCAGCACTCTGCCGTCCATGCAGAATCCGCAAAAAATCCTCCCGGCCCAGCATCTCGCGACCCTCAAAGAACTCCATCAGCTCGCGAATCATGCCTTGGGGATCCGCGATCACGGGCATGCCACTCGCCGCCTCCGATCCTGCCACCATAGACTTGATGTCCGTCTGCATAACCACACAGCCTCTTGATACGCTTGCCAGGATCTGCCGCAAACGCGCTACATTTTCTTCCGTCATACCCACGAACGCAATGCCCATGCCGAGGTATGGATAATTGACTCGGACATTTCCGCGAGTCTCCACCCGGATCCCATTTGCCTCCAGCTTCAGATTCAGCACCGTTCCCGCTGGAAACGTGGCCTGCGCTTCGATGTAACAGCCGTACAAGCTGATGTCGGTGAAGGTTGCCCAGGTACGCACGTCACAGCCCTCGGTGCGCATCTCCACGCTGCCTTCACACTTATACCGCCGCGCCTGTCGCTTGTTCGCCCCGTGAAACTGTTCCCCGTGAAGCTCGGGCGCATCCGGGTCCGCATTTCCAGCTGGGGCTGAAGCTGCAGCCGCCTGGGATGACTGCTTCAGCGCCAGCAGGTAAGCAACGCCTTCACGGTTATCCTCGGACATGGAATGTCTCCGCCACTCTGGAGCATTTCGCTAGCACCACTTGGCTGGTGGGTCTTGCCGCCGCAAAGCATTCTTCTGCATTTATCGGAACAAATCAGCGGCAGGTTTAGCTGGTTTCTAAGCGGCTTTTAACTTTGCGAGTCAGAGGCAGGCGCCTCCGCGGTGGCCTTCGCTTGGGCTACTTCCCGGATTTCCTTCCACAATTCTTCCCGTCCCGCTCCGGTTTTGGAAGAGAAGGCAAGCAGGCGGGCAGAAGGATACTGCTCGCCCAATGCCCGCAGTGCATTATTAAGCTGATTGTTGGAGAGCCGGTCGCTCTTGGTGCCCACCACCACGAAATCGCGCCCGGTAGAACTCAGAAAATCGAGCAACTGACGATCGCTTTGCTGCGGTGGCACATTGACGTCGACCAGCGCGATGCAAAGGGCGAGCGTGGGGCGTTGCTGCAGGTAAGGTTCGATGAATTTCGGCCACTCCTGCGAAATCTCGCGCGAGATCTTCGCGTACCCGTAGCCGGGGAGATCTGCGAATATCAGCTCGGGGCGCGGCTTTCCCGGCCACCGGATTTCAAAAAAATTAATGCTGCGCGTGCGCCCCGGAGTCGAACTGGTCCGCGCCAGCTTCGTCCCCACCAGCGAATTAATCACGCTCGATTTGCCCACGTTGGATCGGCCCAGGAACGCGATCTCAGGGATCGATGGGGCAGGGAACTGCGCAGCATCAGTGGCGGCCGCAAGGAATCGCGATAGGACCCTCATGCCCAAGTTTGCAATGCAGCACGCAATATTGGCAAGCGTGCAAAATCGTGAAGGGAAGAGACCAGGACCGGCCTCCGCGCAACGTTTTCCATGGAAGTACCCGGCTTTCAATGGTTTGCCGAGCACGCTCGGCATAGCACTTTAGAGCCATTCCCACCCGGGACCTGCGAACGTACTCTACTGATGAGCAGACTTCGGGGGAGGGCTGTTCAGACGGGCGCCTTGAAACCTAATCGGTTTCAGGCGCTTTTGTCTTTCAGAAAACAAACTTCGAGTACTCTACGGTCCCGCAAAGCAGTGGCGATAGGGGAGGGTACTTCCTTGCAGGACCGGAGCAGACGGGCATACCAGCCCCGATAGGATGAAAGCTAGGCCGTCACCCACCGATAAGCAAGCGCCAAGGTACGCCACCGGAGGACATTCGTGTAGGTGCGGACGCCTCGTCGGCCCCGTTGGAGAAGCGAGCGTCAGAGAGTCAGGAGCTACGCGTCAAGCCCCACGTTCGTCCAGAACTTATGCCGCCGCCAGCCGGTCAGCAATGATCCGGTACACCGACGGATTGAACACCAGCCCCACATGCGTCCCGTGCACCGCAAAGTTCGCGCTGCAGTCATCCGTCTTGCAATAGCGCCAATCCACGACGCCATCATCCTCGGTATAAATCGCCGTTTCCATCACGCCATCCGGAACGCAGGTCCGGGCTGCTTTCGCAAACTCACAGGTGCAGCGGGGCGTGTAGCACTGCGGCAGAACGCCGCTGTTATGCTTCTCCAGGATTGAGAGCCTGATTTTTTCCGCGGCTCGCAATACGCTGCCATGGGCTACAAGGCCGCGCAGCGGCGCGCCCAGCGTAATGACCGACGCGATATCTTTCGCACGCTGCCCCGCAATCGACCGCGCCATAATGCCGCCCAGGCGGTGCCCGATCAGGTGTACCTTCTGCCCGGTTTGCTCGACGGCCCTGTCGATCGTCTCGTTGACTCGGTTCTGAATCAGCAGGTTCGGACATTCATCGTTCAACCCAATCCCGGAATAAAAACTCTGGTATCCCATCCGCTCCAGCCAATGCAACATCGGCATCAGCCAAACGTCCGGACAAAGAAACCCCGGGATCACAATCACGCCCGACCCATCCCCGCGCGCCGCCCCCAATCCGTAGTAGAGCGGATCCGCATGCAGCATCAGCAGTTCGGTGGCGAATAAAGCTTCGGTCCAGATCGGTAAGTGCGCTTCCTGGTGGTCCTCAAGGTAGGTGATCTGAGCTCGACCCATTGATCTCAACCGCTGCTTCGATGGGCGCAATGGCCAAACGGTTGTGGATCACCGGATCATCCATAAACTTCCAATGGCGTGTACAGGATAGACTTGAGCTCTTTGAGAGTTCCCCCTAGACCGTCGCGGGATGTTGACGTGGGCCGTCTTTAACCAGTTTCGCCCGCCATCGCGCAAGAAGAAGGGACAAGGTCATAAGGATCGCTGATCCCTGATCCCTGATCCCTAATCCCTAATCCCTTGCCCCTGTTCTTGTATCCTTACCACCTTCTTCACTGCGACCGGAAACTCACAACCTCATATCGGAGGCAACTGGCCCCGATACGCACATCGCGGCTTGAACTCCAGCACTTGAGGTTTTCAGGATTATCCTAGCGCCTGATCAGGGAAGTCCCCAAGCCCGCTTACTAAAACGTAGTCCCAGTCGCCGGGTTGTAGCACGTTTTCGTCCCGCTTTGCACATCCATCAGGCAGATCTTGCTAAACTCAAAAGCGATCTGTTCTGTCGGAAGTTCGCTCGATTCAGTTCCGCCCAACTGGTAACCGGAGACGATCGCATCCGACAGCGTCACGGTGAACGATTCACTCCTCGTGTTCTCCTGCACGATAGTGACGGTCTTGATATGCCGGCCCAGAACGACATCGGCGAATAATCGCGGACTGCAAGTATCCGCACGTTTGGAGACAGTGAGAGTGCTGAGCGCCACCTTGCCCGTGGAACCGCCGCTCCCCGTACCGCCAGTGCTGACCGCGTCGGTAGCCCCAAAGGACCAGGCCAGAGCATTGAATGCGCCGGTACCCAGGGAAGTCGAGCAGTTCAAGCCGTCCACGGTAACCACGATCGACGACCGGTTCCCCGAGCGTCCGTTCTGAGCAGAAGCCGCTACGCATATCGCCAACGCAAACAGCAGCACACCCTTCGTCTTCATCTCTAATCCTCCGTGCAGAGTTATAGTCCGGCCCGCCCAAACGCAGGCAACGTTCAAAAGCAATTTTTTGTTTTTTTGCGTTACCGCGCGAAGAAATACGTGGCAGGGGATGTGCACGCCGCGCAAGGTTCTTCGCTGCATCGAGTCTCCGATGGACAGCGCAGGACGCGCCAGTTACCGAAGGTCAAGAGAAGAGTGAGCAGCGCTACTGTCCAGCAGGTTGTCCCTGCGACACTCTTCTTTCACGCGACAGACAACCACGCCCTAAAACAAAAACCCCACGCGAACAACGCGTGGGGTTTAGTGCAAGCTCACTTTTCAGTCGCCGTCGCTCGCACTGGTACTGCAAGCATGTTGTGAGTTGACGTACTCCGGCTGGATTGCGTACCTGTTTCCATTGAGTCTCACCAGGTTGGGATCAAAGAAAACGTCGGTGGCCGTGAACAACAAGAACGAACACTCGTCCCCGATTTCTTCGCCGAAAATTCCGTTGTTCAGACTGTTCCACCAACCATCCCCAACGGGGTCGGTAATGGTCTCGAAGAATTCATGCGACAACACATTGTTAGTCGAGTCGGTGAGCTGTCCGTTCGGTGTGTCTGGCCGCACGTTGCACCCACTCACGTTCTGGAAGGGTTCCACGGTGTAGAGGACGATGTTACCGTGCGAGTCTTGCGCGCTGCCGTGATACGCGCAAAAGTACCAGGTGTTGTAGTTATCTGGTGAGTAGCACACGCTGAACGTGTTGTCGAAACAGACATCTTGACCCGGCGCCAGAAAAACATGGTAGATGTTGCCCAGCCCCAGTCCGCCGGTTTGCGCCGCTGCGGAGTAGGCAAGGATCGCCAGATCCAAATTAGTGAATGGCTGGCCCACCCCTGCCGACGGGTTGTAGCTCGGCACCACGAAGTTGTCTCCCACGGGATATCGGTGCGGAGCCGACGTACCTACGTATTGGTCCGAGAGGTGAATCACCCGGCTCTTGTCCAGGTCACTCAAAAAGCCAATCGGATCACCCCAGCAGCTATTGGGAGGGCAACTGGTAGATGGGTCCGTAAAGATGGCATGCTGAACCGCAGTAGGCAGCACCAATCCGCCTTGATATTCGAGATCGCCCGGGTAGCGGCGGCCGCGAGTCAAATGCGAGTGTGACGCCGCTTTGGCATGCGGCGAGGCAACTCCAGCCGGCAGACTGCTGAGCCCGCGCGCATGCGTCGTCGGCATCGGAATGAAGGAACCGGTGCGCAACCTCGAAACGCTGGGCACGTGCTGCAAGGTTACGAAATTTTGCTGCGCCAGTGCTGGTAAACACGCAATGACAGAAAATGCGAGAACAACATAGCGGAACCACTTCAGCATGACGAGGTACTCCTCCTGAAAGTTTTTAATCGTAGTACTCCGAGGTAGAGACGTTGCTTGCAACGTCTCACGGCTGGCTGGCAACCCGAGAACGGCCCAAATGCCCATCCCACAGCGGAATCCGCGAGATTCACTGACACGATCCCCTTCGGATTGGACCCAACTTCGAAGTGTGGACACGGAAGGACACCTGAAGCGCGCCGAAGTGTAGTTTCGCCGCCTGACAGTTGTCAAGTTTATTCACCAGCCACATGTCGCAGCCGCCCATCATGGCAGACAACCCGATGTATACTCGGGGCCGAAAAGATGGGCCAGCCCCCCTCCTCAACGAGCCGCGGGGAAAACGCCCGACAAGCAACGCACAGGGCTCTGCCATCTCCATGCGCGCTCGATCGACATCCCATTACCTCTTTGCTCTGGCCTCAATCCTGACCATTTGGACTAGCACCGCAATATGCGCCCAGCCCGACCGTCAAACTCTCACTGTCCTCGAGTTATCTGAAAAGCAGCTTCATAGCGTTTTCCCGGAACTGGCCGGCCTGGAATCTGCCGATACGCACGCGGACCTTCCCACGATCTTGCGACATGTCGCAGCGAGTGAAGGTGCTTTTCTGAGAAACATCCCTGATCTCACGGCGCGCGAAGATATCGTCGTGCAGCAGCAGAGCCATGCGGGGGGAATGGATCGCACTTTTCCTGTATTCAGCGGCAAATACACTTACCTGGTGCTGGCACATCGCGAGAGTGACGGCGGGCATCTGGTTGAATACCGAACCGACGGCAAAGGAAAGGAGATCAAACCCGGATTAGACTTTGCACCCGCGTCGACCCAAGGCTTTGCTTTGCTCGCATTATTTTTTGACTCGTTCCATCAGACCCTTGCCACGTTCCGCTATCTAGGTCGACAGCAGTTGGATCGCCGCGAGATGTACGTCGTCGCCTTCGCGCAACGGCCCGATGCAGCGCCGCTAACAGGCCAAATTTACATTGGTGGAAAATCAACTTCGACTGCTTACCAGGGAATTGCCTGGATCGATACCGTCAAATTTCAGATTCACCAAATGCGAACCGACTTGCTCGAGCCCCGCTCTGACGTCGGCCTGCTTGCCCAGACGACCGAGATACACTTCATGGAAGTTCACCTGCCAGACGTCGCCACCCCGCTCTGGCTTCCACGAACTGTCGTGGTATCCAGCGAGCTCAATGGCCAGTTAGTGCGAAATCGTCACACCTATCGCAACTACCAAAGATATGCCGCCAGATCGAGGATTGTCCCCGTCCCCGTCCCGTAGAGCCGGAGCTAGGCTACGGCTCCAGGTTTGCCAGAAGCGGGGGGCCGCCTTCTCTGCATGGTCCATACCGTTGTGATCGGAGGCGCGGTTCTATGAATTGATGGAACACACGAATGTTCACCTTCTCCAACGAGCTTTTGCAAATTAGGTTGCATCAGTTGAGCAGCATGACCAACTGAATTAGAAGGATGCCGCCCTAGTCGATCTTCGGAGGTCTGCTACTGCGAAGTTCACTTGCGACCCGGTGAGCCACAAACCGCATGGCATCGTCGGCGGCGCGCACATCGTTTTCGTCCGCTACCGGCGCACTGGACGTGCCCTCGTCCACACTTCGAGCAGTACCAACTTCTACAATCATGAAATCCATGGCCAGAGTCTTGTTGGGATTTGTGTTTCCGATGAGCACAGGGGACCCTTGAGAGCCATCTGGACCGCCCGAAATTCCCGGACCACGGCTCGGATTTAGTAATGTCGTAAGCACGAAGTACTGGCACCCCTTCTTTTCTGCTTCGGCATGGGCATCCTCACGGGCCGTCGAATCCAGAGCAACAGGCTCGATGACAATGGTCGACTTGCGCTCGTTACGGAGGCGCTGAAGTTCCCGCACCAGTTGATTGCGCTCCCAAGTGGGAATGATTTGACGGTTCGAACGGTTCATCGTTGCAGCGACGCCGACACGAATAGTGTGTTTCTGGTTCTCCGCAGAAGATTGGGTCTGAGTGAAACCTGCGCCGAGGCACGATGCAAGGAACATTAAGGGGAAATAGACGCGATATGACATGCGTAGACCTGCTCTCAGCGTTTCCGACTATAACAGAGTACTAACTCCGCAGAGGCAACACTTCCTATTCGTCCATGTTCCACGCGCATTCTCAAAAGTCGCAGTCACGCCCCAGTATCAATAAGGCTCCGATCGCACTGCGAATGTGGCGGTAGTGTTTTGGCAACTCGGGCTCACCGTTCAGCGGTACTTTGGCCAAAGTGTTTTCAAGAAGGCACGCCGCTTCGGCGACCTCGATAGCTTGCCGCTTTCGCTTGCGTCTAAAAAGAAGGAGCGACTTCAGCCGTGCGGAATGTGATTTCTTCATCTGAGTCCTCCTTCGACCGCTACCGCCCCCCGCCGGCCCAAGTTGCTGGCCTAGGGCAAAATTGCTGATCAGGCCCGACCCGGGTGACCTCACTCATTAGTGCCGGGATCACCTGTCTACTCAAAGTAGCAATATTGGGCAAGCAGGGTAACGAAAGAACACCAAAGAAACGCCGAAGAGCTTAATAGCCGACCACCTGTGGGCTATAACCAACTTTTCACAGGACATGATTCTGAGTCCATGCGAAAAGGAATACATCCAAAGTATCGAGGCAGCGCGCTTGGTCCCGACATGTGGAACGAGTCGCGAGCCCTTGAGATGGTGGAAGCATGGCACAAGCAAATAGGCGAGAGCATCCAAGCCCCGGTCCTTACGCGACGGCTGCGGATTTCGAGCAGATCTTCATGCAGGACATGAGTGGTCTTTATCTGTTGTCATTTCTGCTGGCCGGGAGCCGAGAGGGTGCAGAGAAATGTTTCGTCAATGGGGTCACGGAATCCGTAAAAGGATACCGGGTCTTCAAGGAGTGGGCGCGCTCCTGGGCCAGACGAACGATTATCCTCAGCGCAATCCGGCTCTTCGAGCCGCGGCGGAGCTCGGAGACCGCCAAGCCGGACCCTGCGACTGCGCGTACTATCGATAAATTGCCTTTGGAGTCGCAGAAGGAAGTCGCTGCCATCCTCCAGCTCCCTTCATTCGAGCGCTTCGTTTTCGTCATGTCAGCTCTGGAACGATATTCTGAGCGCGAGTGTTCCATTCTTCTAGGTTGCGCACCAAGAGAAGTAACGGCGGCGCGGACTCGCGCTCTCCGGCAACTGGGAAGGCTGATGATGCTTCGGGAGCACGACTCAGCCGCCGAGCCCGAGATCTCATCTGCTCATGAAAGTCCGGCACCCGCCATTGAGCTGACGATTGCTCGATATTTCACAGCCTCGACCGGAAACGGAATTCTCTCCCACGACGCTCCTCTCTGGCCTTAGTCACCTCTGACCCACGCCATTGAAGCCAACCACGCCGACTTCGAGGGCATGATTAAAGCGCGTCCGCGGTTACAAAACTCCGTCGCAGTGCTGTCCTCTCGGGCCCTCCGCCCGAAAGTAACCACACAAACGTGGGGGTAGTAATCCCACCGACTGGCAATAGGAACACCCGCCGCGGCAGATTAGATTGTGTTCACCTCTGGGGGATTGAAGATGAAACATTTGCCGGTTCTGGTCGCGGTAATTGCTCTGGGTGCGCTGAGCCCCGGGCAAACCCTGAAAGCAGCGAGCACTCATCATCGCCCAGCCGCTGATATTCATTGTTCCCATCTCAAATTTCAATCGACCAGTGCTCTGCCTTCCTACGATAGCCCGGGTTTCAGTACAGTCGAGTACTCCAGCCCCGACGAACCATTTGTCGTCCCCAAGGGATGTTTTCAGTTTTCCTGTGCCCGAAAGGGAGACACGTATCGAGTACTGAGCTGTCCCAACCTGAAGGTGAAGACCTTTTCCCGCACAATAGATAGCAACGGATCTCCAGCCTCTATATCCAGGGAAAACTCCGTCCCAGCTTCGAATAACTAATAACTTCGAAACGGCTCGTAACCGGCTGCGAGTGCTGTTCTTCCGGTGCGTAATCCAGAGTGCCTCAGGCCTTAGGGGTAAATCGCCAAGCTCCCCCGTGAATGCACCCAATCTGCTTACAATGCCATCCGCGCATTTCGGCGACCACTGCGGACAGAGACGGCACCACTGCGATAACCGCCAGCGCAAAAAAGCGCGAGCGCCGTTTTCGCGGGTGCACCATGGCAGCAGAATTATATCTCCATGATCAAGAGTGTTCTAATATCCCCTTAACACTCAAAATGCCTCGGCTGGCGCTGCTTCCAGAGCCCGATTGATGGCCTGGAATAACTTCCTGCTTTCAGTCACTCGCCTGAACACGGCGAGCTTTACATGCGCGACCGAAGACGATCTGCCTAGCCAAAGCGGCTGTGGCTAGGGCGTCGAAACGCCCCCATGAAATCGTCAAGCTCCTGGAGCGAGAACGGCTTTTTCAAAATAGGGGATGCAGTGATAAAAGCAAATTTCTGTTCGGGATTCGTCTGACGCAGAGCATCAATAAACTTGCTGCCGCCTGCGCTAGAACCGCGTACGAATTTCAAAGCGATGAGAACGACATCGTGGGGTCCCTCATTGCAGTAGATACGGAAAGCCTCGTCGCAGTTGGCCGCCAGTCCAACTTTGTAGCCGAGCTTATTGAGCATAATACCAGTGGCTTTCAAGGTTGCTTCTTCTGCTTCCAGCACCAACACTTTCATCTTGTCCCCCTCTGTACACCGTCAGCACTTGCAACAGGTCAGGATGCCCTGCCTTCAGACTGTGCGCCTCGTGCGTTTTGAGGTTCTCGCTCATGAGACCGGGCGCCGGGATCACCGACGCCTTAATAGTTCACGACCTCCTGCCGACGGTAGAGCCAAGTAGTGTTCTCAGAGTGTTGAGTGCTGACGCTGTTCTCAACAGCTAGCCTGATTTGAACAGTTCCGCTCCGGCAGCCTAGCGGCTCTTTGCCTTTGAAAGCCTTGCAGAGAAATAGCCTTGGCGTGCGTAGATTCGCACGCCATCTCTCGCCACCGTGACTTTCAGAGTGTGATAGCTGCCGTTGCGCTTTAGATTCTTGGCGTGAAACTCCAGCAGGTACATGTATTCCGGTGCCGACGTGAGATCTTTCAACCCGCGTTCCAGATTGTTTGTATTGTGAATATAGGTGCCGCCGGTTCCATTGGCCAACGCGGCCATTACGTCCTCTCCCAACGGCATTGAGGCGCGCCGGTATTCGGACTTCAGTTGATTCGTACTCGTTGAACTCGCACCCCGATCGCTGGCCTTCAGTTCTGTCGTGTAAAGTCCTCGTGCATCCAGCGCGCTTATGGTGATATTGGACACGGCTGCCATGTCGATGACTTGAGATAGTTCGTGCTTTGCTTGCGCCGTAAGGGTGAAGAAACCCGGTGAGACCAAGATGATGGTACTTAGCCCAGGGAGAGCAGCGACCTTGGTCACTACTTCTCTCAGCGAAGCAAATGAAACACGAGTGTCCTGTTCACCCAATGCGAACTCCCGCTCTGCAGCCGATTCAGCAAGACGCTCCGCCACATCGCGCATACTCAAACTAGGGTTGCAGTTCAAGACCTCGTCGGTGGCTGCGTGCAGGGCCACTGGGCTGTGCTCATTGACAATCAACTCCGCCCAGTAGTAATCGAGCTCTGGGCACTCAGTCCCGGTGTTCTGATAAGAGGTTTGGGGCTGAATGCGATCGAGCGCCTGGAGGAGACTCGCACGGTCTCGGGTGATGCCGCTATTGACCAAACCTGAGAGCGAAACTATTGCTGCGAGGTCACTCTCGCCTACTGACGATAGCACTCGTTTCGTAGCTTCTCGAACTGCGGCTAGGTCACTGAACGTGATATGTACGTCATCGACTAAGAAGACCACAAAACGCGCAGGCGAGCTTCTGGACTGTGAAGGTCCGATTGCATCCTTCGCCGGTGTATTCGTCGAGGGGGGCGGAGCGTTGGTGGCAAGCATAAACCCTGAGATTACCTGCCGCTTCTTGTTATCGAACACCTGAAAATCGCTCGCTGTCAGGTCTCCAACGGCTGCCCCTTGACGGTTCCTAACTACAATAGGTACGAGAATGACGTCCACATTGCTCTGCAACGTGAACTTGTCCGGTTCTGAACTCGACTTGCCCTGCTTGCCGTACGGGGCATTCGTGCATAGAAGTACCCAAGAACACGCCAGGCAAAAAAAACGTTTCTTTCTCCGCGCCATTAGAGTTTTAGGCTTAAGAATCTTATGCTTAGATGCACGACCGGAGCTTAGAGCGACGGAATTAAATGAGAAAGGGCGTAACATCGCTTTATCGCTCAATGATCTTGCCTGCCACTTTTCAAGAAATGCAAAATTCCACAAGGGCGGCTAGTAATGAAGATTGCGCTTCGAACAGCGTGCAGTGAAGATTTCATCTTCGCCCGCGATCTTTATTTCGAGACCATGCGTGCAATGATCGAACGCCTTTTCGGCTGGGATCAGACGTGCGAGGAGAGCAACTTTGCTGGTTTCTTCAAAGTGGAGGAAGTCAAGATCATCATCGCTGATGGACAGGATGTGGGTTGGGTTCAAGAGCAAATTGAAGACAGGACAATCAATCTTGGCTCCTTCTACGTGATGCCCGCGATGCAAGGGCGCGGTATCGGGACGAATGTTCTGGACATGCTTTTGACGTCCGCCGCTAATCAATCAAAAGCCATGACGCTGGCCGTTATGAAGATTAATCGCGCCCGCTATTTTTACGAGAAGCGCGGATTTCGGATTACCCATGAAGATCAGCACAAGTTTTACATGAGAGCCGAACCCCGACGGACTTCGCCAGCACTTAACGCTAAATTCCTTAACCCTCAAAATGCCTTGGATTGGCAAGTCCGGCCACCAATCCAGGCGATTCGGTTTCAACAGAGCCGCCAGCGATGCGCACATTGGCGCATGGCAGCCAGGGCATACGCCCACCTCCCGCAATGGCCACTGCCAAAACCTTGGCACATCCCGCGTAAAAGTGGGTTTGTCCCCTGGTGTGAGCCATCGAGTAGCGGCCTATCGCCCCCACTGGTGGCCGAAAAGCACCAACATTGGTAAAACTCTGCCACCTAAGGCTTGTGAATCGCCGCATGTCCAAACCGCCCTGTCTCTCCTACCCCGCTAAAAACTAATGCAGTTAAACCCATTCTCCCTACCTCCCAGACATTGGCATCAGGATTGCCACTCTCCCCATAATGGACCACTACGCCCGTCGTTAGTTGCCCTAAGCGCGCCCCCAAAGTGGGTTAGGGCGCGTCACGAGCACGACCACTACTGGGGAGACCGTCGAAACTGCTGGAAGAAGCACCGGATCCAGGTTCTGTTATGCGTATTCGGCACTGCCTAATTGCCATTTCCCTATTTGTCACTCTGGGCGCGTATGCGCAGCAGCCAGGGACGGACTCGTCTTCCTCCCCCGCCACGGCGCAAACCCCAGATTCGTCCGGTTCTCGGCCGGCTCTGTCACCCCGCCAGCTAGAGCCGCAGCCACCCAGCCCTGTGCGCCAGCCCGGAGCCACATCCCTCCGCCCCGCATACGCTGTGGCCCCCACCATGGATCAGGTGGTAAACCGCGCCTTAGAACGTGAGCACGCGCTCATGGAAATGCTGAAGACCCGTACTCCCATCGTTGAGACCTATCTGCAAAACCTGAAGTTCCTCCCGCAAGGGGGATCGTTTCCCGTCGAAGATCATTACTTCCTCGGCCGAATGGACCTGGACGAGACCATCGATCGCACCGACTATTTGAACCAAAAGAGTATGCAGGCCCGGCTCCTCGGCGGCTTCCAGAGGCTCTACAAAATCCAGTACCGCCCCCTGGGCTTCTCCTGGATGATCTATGCCGACCTCGCCGGCTTCGACCGCGAGCATTACAACTTCCGCTATGCCCACCGCGAATTTCTGGGCGACGTGCGCTGCCTGGTCTTCACCGTCACTCCCAAGAAGGACTCCCGGAAAGCCCGCTTCGTAGGCCGCATCTGGATCGAAGATCAGGATTACAACATCGTCCGTCTCAACGGCACCTACGAGCCGCGCCCTCGCAACGCTTACTTCTTCCACATGGATAGCTGGCGCTTGAACCTCGTCCCCGGCTATTGGGTTCCGGCCTACATCTACAGCGAGGAAGGCAGCGGTACAAAAGACGACATCGCCTTCAAGGCCCAGACCCGCCTCTGGGGATACGACCTGCAGAAGAGCGCCGGGGAAGGCGAGTTCACCGAGGTGCAGGTCGACTCGACCGTAAAGGATCAAAGCCCCGCCGCCCAGGATCCTTCTCCGTTGCAAGCCCAGTGGGAATGGCAGCAACTAGCCGGAGATAACGTAGTCGAGCGTCTGCAGAATGCCGGCCTGCTCGCCCCTCGCGGTGACGTGGACAAGGTGCTGGAGACCGTGGTCAACAATCTGCTCGCCACCAACAACATTGAACTCCCCGGCCCGGTGCACGCCCGCGTGATGCTGACTTTGCCGCTCGAAACCTTCAGCGCCGGCAGCAACATTGTCGTAAGCCGCGGCCTGCTCGACGTCCTTCCCGACGAAGCCAGCCTCGCCATGGTGCTCTCCCGCGAACTGGCCCACATCATCCTGGGACACAACTTGACCAGTAAGTTCGCCTTCTCCGATCGCATGTTGTTCTCCGACGAATCCACCTACAAGAACTTTGGATTCCGCCACGCTCCCGAAGAGGAAGCCGCAGCCGACGAGAAAGCTCTCGAGCTGCTGAAAAATTCGCCTTACGCCCAGAAGCTGAATACACCGGGCCTGTTCCTGCGCGAGCTGGCAGCCCGCGGCCCCGCGCTTCAGGCTCTAATGACTCCTCACTTGGGTACGAGCCTCACCGACCACAAGGGCTCCGTCGATCACCTGGTCGCACTGATGAATTCCGCTCCCGCCCTCGAACCCGCGAAACTCGACCAGGTCGCAGCCCTCCCGCTAGGAGGACGCGTCAAGCTCAACCCTTGGGATGACCGCGTGGAGTTGATCAAGATGACCCCCGCGACCATGACCAGCGCCCGCGAAAAGATGCCGCTGGAAGTGACTCCATTCTTCCCCCGCCTAACCCGCTCCGGTGCCATAGTCGACGCAACCGCCGCCGCCAACGCCACAACCCCAGCTCCCACCAACTAGAGATCGCCGCAAGGATAGTTCTGAAAACTCCGATCGCGCGCAAGTTTATCGTCCGCGCATGCGTCCTTCAGGCCGTCGCAAAATCGCGCCAGCACTGAAAATGTATGAAGCGGGTGTTCTGAGTGCAATGGCCTGATGACGACCGTTGATGGTCATGCTTGCGAGTACGAGCTTGCCGCACGACAGATGGCATCACATGTAGCTGCTCTTTAATCTCTTTCGAGCTGACCCCAAGATGCCTATGATCCCGATTCCCATAAGTCCCAGCGTGCTGGGTTCGGGAGCTTGCACGAAAGCGTCTGGGTAGTACAGTCCAGAATCGGGACTGAAATAAAAAGAAATTTTTCCCCTCGCCACTCCACCAACCCCAATTGTCAGACCGGTGTCGTCGTTAATTCCCCCCGGCAGAGAAGCCGATCTGTACGAACTCTGTGAAGCCTTTGCCGTTGGTGGGCAGGGAAAAAGACGAGATGAAAATGTAAGAGTCGCTCGGAGGGAAATAAAAACCCAGAGGCATACCGTCAATCCACGCGACGGTAGGATACAGGTATAACGTTTCGTATCCTCCAAACATCGATCCCGGTTCGTACCCGCCAGTCCCGAAGAAGGAATAGGGTGTTCCGCCCGACAGAAATAAGGGATGCCCGGTCATTTGCCCGGCGAACCCAAAATTATCGCCGCTACCATCGTTGGGAAATAGATAGATGTGGTCTGCGAACGCTGTCGAAGAGATTAGGGTAACGCACAGAAGAGAGAGGGCAGGAGAGATCGCTTCATACGCACCTCCGTGGAAACGATGCCGGATCATACGCCCATCCGTTTCGCTCTTTCAAGTGTTCGGGCTGGTTGGCGTCACATCGCCATCGCTCGAGACTCTCGGTCAAGTCATCTGCGCTCAAACTTTCAAATGCGTAAAATGGTAACCGAGAGCACAAGGGGCGAGTGATCATGGAAAACAACAGCGAACCCAATCCCCAGCCAAGTCCGCGAGCAGAAGCGCACATTAAGAGCGCTCAAGACATTCTGAGGGCCCTACAAGAGAAGATCGGAGAGCATCCAGAAATCGGCGCCGCTATTACCAAGCTTGAGATGGCGCTCAACGATCTTGCCATCCAGACCGGCGGGCTGCTTTAGCCGCACGCTATTGCACAAACCCAAAAACCCTCAGCGGATCATGCTTGCAAACTCGCCATTGCCACTCGTGAACCCCGGCGAGGAGATTTAAGTGTCCTCGCCTGTTAACAGTATCGTCCTTTGAGCGTCTTACGAAGAAGTAGAATAAGCGAAGCGCTCTGGAGTCTTTATGCTGTCCACACGCCTTTTCCCCTTGCTGTGTCTGCTTTCTTTGTTATCGCCCGCCCTCAGCCAAGATAGAAAAACTCCGGCTGTGCCGGGGACGTGCGCGGTTACAAACCCTTTAGAACATCCTTTTGTGCCTCCGAGACCGTATCTGACCGGCAAGGGCGCTAATTGGTTCGGTTCGGACAGACTCTGGACTTTCCTTCCTGCCGACGGGATATGGGGACAAGGAAAGAAGACGTTTTGGTTTCGAGAAGAGTGGGGACGCTTAAAAGGAAGCGACCAGGAGATACCGGCCATAGATTCTACAAAGTTGACCGTTACGGCACGACGGCTGGATGGCCCAGCACCTCCACCAGAAGTGGGGGAGGCGACTAGCTCATACCGAGAACAGGACTGGAAAGCATTTTTAGTAGGAGGAATTAAACTTCCCGACAACGGGATGTTGGGAAATCTCCGCGCATTACGAAAACGACGAACTGACGTTCATCGTGTGGATTGTGCCCTCAGTGCCCGCAGCGCAGACCCAAGATGAGGCGGGGCGCTTGTCGATTGTCGTTGACAACTCATGCCGGATCCAGCCCGAGTCCGACCCCCTGGTTCTCGGCGGCCACGTTGACGCCTTTCGCGATGATGCCATTTGTCACCTCGAAAGCGTGTTGTCGTCCCACCATGTCGAAGAAAAGATCACGGACAGCGAGCGCTCCCGCTTTTTTTCCCGCGTTGCCGAGCAGGAATACGTGGTGCAAAATCCGACTGATAAGCCTGCCGTCTTCACCGTCCGGCACCACGTTCCGGACGATTGGACGGTGGATTCCGACCCTCAACCCGCTAGCATGGATGGCTCAACAGCTCTTTTTCGGCTAAACGCGCAGCCGGGCCAAAGAGTGCGGTTGCACGTTGGCATGCACCGAAGCTTCAGTTTGAATTAACCTTCAAGTCGAACGAGTAAACCTCGAGCGACTAATTCCGGTTTGCAGTTGCTGAAAATCGCACTCCTGAACGCCGCGGCAGCAATATCAAACGTTTGCCTGTTTGCGGCGAAACTTCATAATCAGAATCGCCATTCCTGAACCCACCAACATCATGCTCGAAGGCTCGGGCGTAGGGGCAGGCGTGAATGTCGCGTCTAAAAAGCTCCAGTTCCCAGGATTAGAGGAGTCTGGCGCGAATTGAGCCGTAACCAGCCAATGAATGTTTCGATTCCACACCAGGTTAGGGCCAAGACAGGAATCGGCACCGGGGTCACACAGGTTGCCGTATTGATCCGTTTCGAAAAACATTCGAGCGGTTGCTGTATAGATAACTTTCAGGTCACCATTGAGCGCTAGGCTCGAAACAAACGAGATCGCATCGAACTGCATCAGACCTGTGTTACCGGAATCGTAAAGCAGGGTGAGGTTTGCGCGAGGATCGCAGGGTAAGCAGTTCTGGAGACCTGGGGCGTCGGGCCAATCGCCCAAAAGGCCGAAAGGGCCGGTTTCGACCTCGATATAGGCGTGGGGGGCAGTGAAAATGAATTGGTAAGACGGGAAAGCCGCGAAGCCGAACATCTTTCCTTCGCCGTTGTCCAACGTTATCGTGTTAGCTGCTGAGAAAGAGACGCTGCCCAACAGGACGATGAGGAGTGCGGCAATTCTTTTCATTGTGTTCCTCCTGAGACCACCGAAAGGAGGCCACTTGCACAGTCACATTTCAGTTAAGAATGACTGTAACTGCCCACCGATATTGATCCCGGCTAGTAGACCTGTCAAGGTAAAATGCGCCTCATTCAGCGGGAACTATTAATCCCCGTTACGCACATCGTAGGGTGTTTCTTGTAGAGACGTAGCTAAGCCAACCCGGCGAAATGAAGGAAACAGGATCCATGGTGAAAACTCCGTTGCTTCGAACGACCATCTGCACCATGCTGCTCGCAGCCTTTCACTGCGCACACGCGCAGACGATCAAATGGGCGGGTCACACCTGGAAAGTCACCAGCGGTTCGATGGCAGGGGTCGCTCCCGGCGATCCCGCCAACGTCGAGCTTACCCCGGACGGGTATCTACATCTCCAGATCAGCCAATCGCGACGGAAAATGGACAGCCGGGGAGTTGTTCACGACCGACGATATGCGATTTGGGACTTACCAGTGGATTGTCGAGGGCGACGTCTACAACATGGATCAGACAACCGTGCTCGGACTCTTCACCTACGGGCCCGTCCATCACAGTGGCGCTGACGCAGAGAACGAAATTGACATTGAATTTTCCCAGTGGAACAAGACCTGCCCCCACCCTTGTAATGCCGACTTCACCGTGTATCCGTCCACGGGTAACCACAAGCGGAAAGGCGTTTCCGCCTGGGAAGACAACTTTCAGGTCAGTGGTGGAAACCTCACCACGGCAAGGATGGAATGGAGATCCGACCGAATCGTATTCACGCTAATGAATGGCGTTCATCCCATCGGCTCTGTTGCCGATGTCATCAAGACCGAAACCTATTCTTCGAACACGACCAATATTCCGCAAACCGCCGCCCCAGTAGGCATCAACCTCTGGTGCTTCAAAGCGACGCCTTCAAAGAATCAGTCGGCAGTCATTCGCGATTTTAAATTTGTTCCGTTCTGAGCGCCAGCAAGAACGGGAACCTGGGCACCTCTGCAATTTCGCCTGACAGGAACCGCCTTACTCGTAGCGCAACGCCTCAATAGGATCGAGTCGCGACGCGCGTATGGCTGGAATCATGCCGCTGACCAATCCCACCAGCGCCAGGATCGCGGTAGAGATCATCACGCTGACCGGTGAAATGATCAGTCGAATGTCACCCGCCTCTCCGTGCTGGGCAAGCGCACTATAAAAGGTGAGAGTCCCCACAGAAAAGGAAATGACATAGGCGAGCATGATCCCTAAAAGGCCGCCGAAAAAAGTAATCGCCAGCGCCTCCGACAAGAACTGCATGAGAATATCGAAGCGGAGCGCACCCAGCGCCTTCTCCACCCCGATCTCGCGCGTTCGCTGGGTCACGCTGACTAGCATGATGTTCATGAGACCCACGCCGCCTATCCCAAGGGTGAGAGCCCCGATAAAAGCAAGCATCACCTGCAGCGCCATAGTAATGATGCGAAACTGCGAAAGCTGCTCCATCATGCTGAACACGAATAGAGCCTGCTTATCGTCGGAACGGAAATTGTGTTGCGCTGCCAGCGTATTCCGCACCGACTTATCGACGCCGGTGTAGTTGTAACCGAGAAAATCCAACCAGATCATGTCGACGTAGTAGGTGCTGCGAAAGTCGCTCATCGTCGAGAAGGGGATGTAGACGACTCGGTTGATACTGTTTTCCGCGCCTTCCTGGGGTCGCGGCCTGAGCACCCCGATCACTTCGTAAGGAATGCCGCTGATGCGAATCTTCTCGCCCAGCGGGAAACGCCCGGAAAATAGTTTTTCCCTGGATTCCGAGCCCAGCACACAGACCCGCGCCCGCAGTTGCAAATCTCCGGCAGTGTAGAAGTGGCCAAGCTCCAATTGCAGGTTCTGAATTTCCTGCAGCGCGGCATTGCCGCCATGAACGCTCCATGTGTAGGAGCGTCCCTCGTAGCTGACGGGCTCATCGAGAAACGATTCAGGAGTAATGCGCGTTACTTCCGGCACATTCACCGCGATACGATCGATGTCGTCCCGCGTCAACCGGACACTGGTACCAGCCTTGTTTCCTCCCGCCTGCATCGACGTGCGCCCGCCCGCGATGCCCATCGCCGCCATGCTGGCATAGCTCCGGAATATATTGACGATGGCCGTTGAGAATCCCGTGCCATAGGCAAGCAACAGCACTACCGTCGCGATTCCCCACGCCATGCCCAGCATGGTCAGCGCGCTTCGCTGCCGATTGTTCTTGAGCGATCGATACGCTTCCGAGAACACATCGTTCGCCCGAATCATTTTTTACTCCTGACGAAGCGCCTCTACGGGCTGGAGCAAGGCCGCCCGCCTTGCGGGATAAAGTCCTGCAATAATGCCAGCCAACGCAAGGCTGCCTATGGCGAGCACCGCAGTCGCTGGATAAATATGCGGCAATTCGAATCCATCGATCGGCGGCGCCAGCCCGAATAGCTTGGTCGCCACGTAGGCCGCTCCCACCCCAATCGCGCCGCTGATCCCGGTGAGCATCAGCCCTTCTAAAAAGAACTGGAACAGAATGTTGCGTCGGGTGGCGCCCAAAGCCTTGCGCAGGCCGATCTCCCGCGTCCGCTCCGTTACCGACACCAGCATGATATTGATCACTCCGATAGCGCCCAGGCCGAGCGTCACCAGCCCGACGGCTCCCAGGAACGTATCCATGGCATCGGAAATCTTGCCAACCATCTCGGCGGTAGCGATCGAGTCCCAATCATCAAAGGCGTCCGGCGTCTCGGGATCAAAGCTGTGATTCCTTGCCACAATACTGCGCACTGCCTTCTTGGCTTGCGCGTGCTGCTCCCGTGTAATCGGCTGGTAGGCTACATACTTGATCGCCTTTGCGTTGCCTGCTCCCTGCATCGGGAAATAGATAGCCATAGTGGTAAAAGGCATGATCAGCCGCATGTTCTGGAGGTTGTTGTTTCCGTGGCCAACCTTCTGCAGCGTCCCCACGACCTCGAACGGCACGCCATTGATCAAGATCCTGCTGCCAATGACGGGCCGCCCGGGGAACAATAAGCGCACAAATTCGCTTCCAATTACACAAACGTTATGTCGCTCGCGTTCGTCATTCCAATTCAACCAGCGCCCTTGCTCAATTGGCTGGTAGCGAATCTCTGAGAACTGCGGCTCGGAGCCATCCACATAGCCGTTGCTGCTGCCATACTCGCTCACCAGTCGAAGGTCGCCGCGATAGATGATGGGCGTGGCATTCCGTACAAACTGCGAATGGCGAATATCTAGATAGTCCTGATAATTGAGGTAATACTGGCGAGAAGAAAGTTGGCTGCTGCCCACCGCCGGAACCCGCCCGTTGTAAATCTGCATGAAGTCTTCGCCGAAGCTCGCCAGATTCCTGGCGGTTCCCGCGCGAAAACCTTCTCCCAATCCCACCAGCAGCAGCAGCGATCCCACTCCCCACGCAATCCCAAACATGGTGAGGAAGGAGCGAAGTTTGTGCGTCCACATGGTACGCAGCACCTCGCCGAGGCTGTCGAAAAATCGCCTCATAATCGAAGTACGAACTTTAGACCAGCAAAGTTCCTGGCTTCCCAGTAAAGCCTCTTCACCTCGGCTATGTTTCGCGATGACAGCCGTCACGGTTCGGCGTGATGCCGAACACGCGAGGAGTTTGGCTGCCATACCCTCCCCCTCATCGAGGATCAGTAACACCCACTGCACGCTCATTTACCAGTGCGGAGCACCCACAATCGAATACTGGTGGATTACGGCAGATGCCCGCAATAGAATGATCCGACACTCATGGTCAAATACGAATACATCAACAAGGAATGGATTGTGTCGCTCACAGCACGGCGCGTCTACCGCGTCTCAGCAGCCCTATCAATCGCCCTCTTTTTCGGCTGGTGGGCGATATTGTTTGTCGGTGGGATTCCGTCAGCTATCGCGCCGCTGGTGAGACTGCTCCTGTTCGCTGGTGTACTCGGAGCCGCAATAACACTTGTTGGAATGGAGTTCTTCTTGTTTCGATTCGATGACTCGCATCCGCTGAAACAGGTTCTTTGGTTCTTGCTTATGCTATTGCCCTTGCTGGGCGCGCCTTTATACTGCCTCCTGGTGTACTCGCGCTCGAATGTCCTGAAAAGCAGCTACGCTGAGCGCCTGGAAGGAGCACCACTGTAGTAGTCTGAATGTCGCAAATTGCTCGATGGGACGTCCCGCCATTGCCTGTTGAAATTCCGCCTCTTGCTCAGGCTCCTGCTCCCTATCCCCAGATCCCTGCTTCTTACCCCAACCCCAGCGGCCGCTTATTCTCGACATCATCATCGCGCACCGGACGCAACTCGTGCCACAGATACAGCCCTCCCGCGACGGTTGCCCCGATTGCGATACTGATAAGCAGAAACCAGCGGTATGCAGGCAGCCAGATGGCTGTGGCTGCAACGATTGCCGCCGCAACCACAAGCGCCGCCGTGCCTCGAATGGGAATGGTCACACGCGCTCGCAGGAACCCGCGCCAAAGTTAAAGGCCCGCGGGAGCGGGCCTTTGAGATCTCTGGACTACTTGTCAACCCGCACGCTTACTGATGCGCCGTAGGAGCGTCGCTGTTGCCGGTCGTCAGCGGAGGAGCAATCGGCTCAGTGACTTCTTCCGCCATCTTCGGCAGCGGCGATTCCAGCGCAATCTGCAACACCTGATCCATGGTGTCCACGAAGTGCAGTTTCATCGCACCCCGCAGATTTTCCGGAACCTCAGCCAGATCCTTCTCGTTGTCCTTGGGCAAAATCACTTCGAAAAGCCCGGCACGATGCGCCGCCAGCAGCTTCTCTTTCAATCCGCCGATAGGCAGCACCTTGCCCCGCAGCGTGATCTCTCCCGTCATCGCCAGGTCGCGACGCACCGGAATTTTGCTAAGAGCGCTGGCAATCGCAGTCGCAATCGTAATCCCGGCGGACGGTCCATCCTTCGGAATCGCGCCTTCGGGCACGTGCACGTGCAGATCGAGATTGCGATAGAAGTCGCGCGTCAGTCCCAGTCGCGGCGCTCGTGAACGCACGTACGACATGGCAGCCTGCGCCGATTCCTGCATCACGTCTCCGAGCTTTCCGGTCAGCGTGAGCTTGCCTTTACCGTCCACCACGCTCGCTTCGGTGCTCAGGATCGAGCCCCCAACTTCAGTCCACGCCAGCCCCGTAACTAGTCCAATTTCAGACTTCTCGTGTGCCATTGTGTCGCGGAACTTGATCACTCCCAGGAAGTCGTTCACGTTTTCCTGATTGATGGTGATGGAGAAACTCTCGCCCTCTTTGACCACCTTGCGCGCTACCTTGCGGCAGACATTGCCAATCTCGCGCTCCAGGTTTCGGACACCGGCTTCGCGCGTGTACGAGCGAATCAGCGACCGGATGGCATCGTCGGTGAACTTGATGTTCTTCTCCGACAGCCCAGCCGCCAGCATCTGCTTCTTCACCAGGAACTGCTTCGCGATCTCGACCTTCTCCTGCTCGGTGTAGCCATGCAGCCGCAACACTTCCATGCGGTCCTGCAGGGCAGGAGGAATGGTGTGCATCACGTTCGCGGTGGCCACAAAGAACACCTGCGACAGGTCGTATTCCACGTCGAGATAGTGATCCACGAACATGAAATTCTGTTCCGGATCGAGCACTTCCAGCAGTGCCGCCGACGGATCCCCGCGGAAGTCCATCGACATCTTGTCCACTTCGTCCAGCATGAACACCGGATTCTTCGTGCCGGCCTTTTTCATCATCTGGATAATCTGGCCGGGCAGCGCCCCAATATAGGTCCGGCGATGTCCGCGGATCTCAGCTTCATCCCGCACTCCGCCCAGTGACATGCGCACAAACTTGCGTCCCGTAGCCTTGGCGATCGACATTCCTAGTGAAGTCTTGCCCACTCCTGGAGGCCCAACGAAACACAGAATCGAGCCTTTGGGATTCTTCACCAGCTGCCGCACCGCGAGAAATTCAAGGATGCGCTCCTTGATCTTCTCCAGCCCATAATGATCTTCGTTCAGAACCTTTTCCGCGCGCGAGATGTTCCTGATTTCCTTCGACCGCTTCTTCCACGGCACCGCCAGCAGCCAGTCGAGGTAATTGCGCGACACCGTCGACTCCGCCGACATCGGCGGCATGGCTTCCAGCTTCTTCAGTTCCTGCAGCGCCTTGTCTTTCACGTCCTTCGGCATGCCCGCGGATTCGATCTTCTTCTTCAGCTCATCGAACTCGCTCTTCTCGCCGCGCCCCAGTTCCTTCTGGATCGCCTTGATCTTTTCGTTCAGGTAATACTCTTTTTGCGCCTTCTCCATCTGGCGCTTCACCCGCGACTGGATGGTCCGATCCACATTCAACTTCTCGATTTCGATATCGAGCACATCGGCAATCCGAGTCAGGCGCTCCGCGGGATCGAAAATCTCCAGCAATTCCTGCTTCTCTTCAATGGACAGCTGCAGGTTGGCCGAGATCACATCCGTCAGCTTGGCCGGATCTTCCATCCGCACCGCGGAAATCATCGTCTCGTAGTTCAGTGCCTGGCAGAGCTTCACATACTGCTCGAACAGCGAGGTCACGCGCTGCATGGCCGCTTCCAGCGCCGGATTGGTCTCGTTGGTGAACCGCGCCACCCGGACCGTAGCCTGCATAAACCCTTCAGTATCGATCACCTGCAGGATCTTGCCGCGCTCAATGCCTTCCACCAGCACCTTGATATTGCCGTCGGGCAGCTTCAGGCTCTGCACAATGTTTACGATCGTGCCCACCTGGTAAATCTCATTCGCCTTCGGCTCGTCGATGGAAGCGTCGTGTTGTGTCGCCAGAAATATCTTCTTATCCGCCGCCAGGGCCTCTTCCAGTGCGCGCACGCTGGATTCGCGGCCCACCACGAACGGGGTCATCATGAAAGGGAAGATGACGACGTCGCGAATCGGCATCATGGGCAGCTTTCTGGATTCGTATTTTTCTTTCGCAGTGGTCACTGAGTCTCCTGGGGAACGACGGCCGAGCCGACTTCCTTTAATTTTACATGGCCGCAACGTTCAGGGGAAATGGCAATTCCGTGGTAGGGACTTTCTACTACAAAGAGTCAGGCCGAGCGCCCCGGTATGCAAACGCTTGCACCTTCCAAAGACATCCGGCCAAACCAACTGAGCTGTATTTTGCAACGGGGAAGCGCTTTCCCCCGTGTTCCTCTGTGTCCCCTGTGGTGAAAACAGGGAACACTAGGCAGTGACGAAACGCATTTCTGTTCGGAGCAGTGGCAGAGCAGAAGCCCAGCCCAGTAGGCGCTGCCGATAGTAGCCCAGCGCTTCAGCGCTGGGAAAACTGGCAAGAATTGGTTCAAGTCCCGGAGGGACGACTGAGTTTCGTAACAGACTCACGACGCCCGGGGATCTACGAACTTGAACTCCCCGTCTTAGCCAGCCTTCTCCATCACAGGGGCAAACGACGCGGTCCGTTTCTCCACCATCTCCCTCGTGACCTCGAACTCTTTCAGCTTCTTCTGGCTGGGCAGGTTGAACATCAGGTCCAGCATGAGCTCTTCCAGGATCATGCGCAGACCGCGGGCACCCACCTTCCGCGCCATAGCCTGGCGCGCGATCGCCCGCAACGCTTCCTCGTTGAACTTCAGCCGCACATTCTCGAACTCGAACAGCCGCTGGTATTGTTTAACAATGGCGTTCTTCGGCCGGGTCAGAATCTCGATCAGCGCGTTCTCGTCCAGATCCTCGAGCATGCCCACTACCGGCAGCCGTCCCACGAATTCAGGAATTAGCCCGAACTTGATCAGGTCTTCCGGCTGAACTTCCTGCACCAACTCCTGCGACTTCTTCCTTGAGGTAAACGACTCTTCCTTTTCGGCCTCTTCGCCGCTGCGGAACCCCAGCGACTTCTTGCCCATTCTCCGCGAGATGATCTTGTCCAGCCCAACAAACGCTCCACCGCAGATGAACAGAATGTTGGTGGTATCCACCGGGGTGAATTCCTGGTGCGGATGCTTGCGTCCCCCCTGCGGAGGCACATTCGCAATCGTTCCTTCCAGAATCTTCAGTAGCGCCTGCTGCACTCCCTCGCCCGAAACGTCCCGGGTGATCGACGGGTTCTCATCCTTGCGTCCGATCTTGTCTACTTCATCGATATAGATGATGCCCGTCTGCGTCCGGCTGACATCGCCGTCCGCCGCCTGCAACAGCTTCAGAATAATGTTCTCAACATCCTCGCCGACGTAGCCCGCTTCCGTAAGCGTCGTCGCGTCCACGATCGCAAAGGGCACATCCAGCATGCGCGCCAGCGTCTGCGCCAGAAGCGTCTTGCCCGTCCCGGTCGGCCCGATCAGCATGATGTTCGACTTGGACAGCTCAATCCCGTCGCCCGTCTTCTGCCGGTTCATGAAAATGCGCTTGTAGTGGTTGTAAACCGCCACCGCAAGCTTCTTCTTTGTTTGCTCTTGCCCAATCACGTACTCATCAAGGAACGCTTTAACTTCCTGCGGCTTGGGTAACTGGTTGGGCGTGCTCGATGGAGGGGTGGCCGCGCGGTCATCTTCCAGAATGGAGTTGCATACCGCAACGCACTCATCGCAGATGTACGCCCGTGGATAATCGCTGGGGGAGGAGATCAGTTTCGCTACCGCATCCTGCGACTTGTGGCAGAACGAACACCGTAGAATCTCATCCGTACCCGATTTGCTTTTCACTCGACTGTTACTCCTTCAGCGGTGTCACGGTATGACTGGGCTCCCCAGCTCTCAGATCCACCCGTCATGCCGTTTCGGTCCACTAACCTCAGGCGCGAAGGCCGATCATACCGCTTTTACCGTCTTGTAGATGATATCGTCTATGATTCCGTATTCCTTAGCCTGTTGCGCGTTCATGATGAAGTCGCGCTCCACATCTTTCTCTACTTTGTCCAGTTTCTGGCCGCTGTGCTTGGAAAGTAACTGGTTGGTGATCTCACGCATACGCAAAATCTCTCGCGCATGAATGTCGATATCCGTAGCCTGCCCGGATAAACCTCCCATAGACGGCTGATGTATTAGAATCCGTGAATTCGGAAGTGCCAATCTCTTTTTGGCTTCCCCTGATGCCAAAAGTAACGCGGCCATAGATGCCGCCTGGCCAACACACAGCGTCATCACGTCGTTTTTCACATATTGCATGGTGTCGTAAATTGCCATGCCGGCTGTGATCGAGCCTCCCGGAGAGTTGATGTAAAGCTGGATGTCTTTCTCCGGATCTTCTTGAGCCAGAAACAACATTTGGGCGATCACCAGGTTGGCGATGTTGTCGTCAATCGGCGTGCCGATGAAGATAATGTTGTCGCGTAGCAGCCGGGAATAGATGTCGTAGGCGCGTTCGCCCCGCCCGGTCTGCTCGATAACCATCGGTACCAGCATCATTTTTGGATCGTTCACGTTCACCTGCCACACTCCGCCCTGACGCAACACGCTGTCTGCTCTGGGCTGGGTCGAAAGGTCCGCCTGTTTTATGCGGACTGGTGATACAGAAATTCGAGGGTCTTTTCGCTGCGGATTCTGTTTCGGATTCTATCGAGGCCCCCATCCTGTGTCAAACGAGCGCGGACCGCTTCGGAAGTCTGTTTCGTCTGCTGGGCGAGCGCTTCAATTTCATGATTCAACTCGTCCTCGCCCACGTCGATATTTTCCAGCTCCGCAATGCGATCCAGTAACAACGACGACTTCACATCCTGTACTGCCTGATCTCTTTGACCCGCCCGCAAGCGCGGCAGATCCATTTTTTTCATGTCTTCCATCTTCATGCCCTGCGCCGCTAACGCACGCAGACCACGTTCCAGACGAAGATCAATTTGCCGGTCCACCAGCGACTCCGGGACCTCAAAATCGTTGCGCTTGACGAGTTCATTGACCAGCTTGTCCTTCGCCTCGCGCTCCGCATCGTGCTTGCGCTCGGCTTGCATGTTCTCCCGAATCTGCTTGCGCACCTGGTCCAGGCTGGTAAATTCTCCCAGTTCCTTCGCGAACTCATCATTCAGTTCCGGCAAGTTCTTCTGCTTGATCGCCTGCACCTTCACCGTATACACCAGCGTTTTGCCGGCCAGCCGCTTCTCCGTCGAATCATCCGGATACTTCACTTCAAACTCCCGCGTCTCGCCCGCATTCGCCCCGCGCAGATGTTCCGAAAATTCCGGCACGGTATTCTTCCCGCCAATCTCGATCAGCACCTCATCCATGTGCACCGGCTGAGTCTTGTCCTCCGGCTCTTTCGGACGCCCATCCATCGAAGCCTGCGCAAAGTCCCCGTCCTGCAGCGGACGTCCTTCCACCGACGTATACGTCGCATGCTGCTCGCGAACGCTGTTCAGCGCCTCTTCGACTTCCTCGTCCTTCACCTCAATCGCGGGATGCTCCGCCCGCAACTCCTTATAGCCCTCGACCTTGATCTCCGGCATGATCTCAAAGCTGGCCTTGAAGCGCAGCGGCTCGCCCTCGTGAATGTGCAGATCAGTCACCCGCGGCTGCGACACCGGGACTAATCCCTGCTTCTCCGCCTCTTTGCGGAAATACCGCGGCACCAGCGACTCCACTACATCGCTCTTAAGATCTTCCTTAAACCGCTGCCGGATAATCGAAGGAGGAACGTGCCCCGCGCGAAATCCCGGCAATCGCGCCACCTTCTGATATTTCTGGACAAGAGCGTCGGTCTCGCGCGTAACTTCCGCGGCAGGAATTTCCACCGAAATCTCCCGTTTCACCCCGTCTTTATTGTTCACGCCGTCTTTATTGATGGTTTCCGTGGGACTCACATTTCCCTTTCAGCGTACTTCAATGTTGGCAAGCTCCGGCTGGAGAACGGCTAGTCAAAGCTTAAGGATCGGCCCGAGTCAAACCCCGTTCATACTTGAGTTTAAAGATATAAGGAGAGGAGCGTCAAACAGCCCACGGGGAGAAGGGAAACAGACATGTCTAGAAACACGCGAAAGGATGATAAACATGTGAAAATCATGTTTGGACAGAGACCGAATTATTGAGGGAAAGCGAACGAAGCTTGCACGCCAGAGAACTTTCAGGCTGGCACCCTACCGATTTTGCGGAGCGTCTACGTCCTTATCGCCCTTGCCCTTGGAGAATACGGGGCTATCGATCGTTCCGCCGATCCGAAAGGGAAACTGCAACTTACCGTCTTTTAACGTGGCTCCGGACAGCCGGGCCATGGTGTTGGTGAAGAAGCTCTCCTTGGTTGTAATCTCCGCCAACCCGCGATAATTCAAATCGTCAGAGCCTGACACGCTCACACTGCCCGAGCCATCCACATCGACTCCGTATCCGTCGAGGTCTATCACCCTGCTCGAAATCCGCTGATTGTCCAGTTCCAGGTCGGTGGTGATCAGCTTAAACGAGGACGGATCATCTTTGGCCGGGCCAAGATCGTTGAAGTGCGCCAGCTTCATCAAATTCGCGTTCAGCTTTAGACTCGGCAGCTGGCCGTTGCGCACCGTCAGGTGTCCAGCTCCATGCATTCCCGCCAGCGGGCGGAGCGAGTGCGCGATTTCTCCCGCTAATTTTACGTCTCCTTCCATCTTCCCGGTCATCCTTCCACCGCCGTTTGGGAAGGCCGCCAGAAGTTGGGCCACATTGATTCCGCTCAATCGCGCATTGGTCTTGAAGCTTGCGTTCTTCGCCGACAAGTCGAAGGAGAGGCCACCCACGGCACTCCCGCCATAGACTTCCGCTTTGACATCCGTGAAGAAAACCTGCCTCGACTCCAACCGCAGTTTGGAATCGAGATTTCTTGCCTCGACGGCGCCGAAGCGCAGAAGATCCGCCTTCAGCCTGCCCTGGCCGTCCATCGAGGAAGAAGAAGGATCGATAATCCCCGCAAGGTTCACCTGCTCCAGTTCGCAGGAGATATCGTGAGCTTCGAAGAAAATTGGACCCGCCGCATCGGATGGCAAAAGATTCGATGCAATCACCGTTGCCCGCTTAATTTTCAGGCTCGAAATAGGGCCGAGAGAAACAGCATTCGCCGAAACTTTTGATTGAGGATTCTCGAAGTTCCACGGGCCGTCGGGATCCGAAGTCAGATTCAAGACCGCGTCCTCGACTACGAGGGACTTGATAACCAACTGCCGGTGCAGGAGCGCTCCGACGCTAAGTTCGGCATCGATCCGCGCCACCTGAAGAACATAACCAGCCGGAAATATCGGAGGGTTCTTCACGCCGATATGATCAATGTGAATCGTTACAGGAAAAAACGTGAGTGCCAGCCGTCCGATTTCGACTTGCTTTCCAGTTTTCTCTTGGAGATAGGAAATTAACTGGGGCCGGTAGCGATCCACGTTAATGAGAGCGGGGACAACGAAAATGAGCGCGAGCAAAAGTATCGCAGCGACTCCCGCAACGATTAGAGTTGTCCTACGGCGGATGATCATGGCGACCCTGGAATATGGCGAACACCGCTCACGACAGTAGAGATTCTTCTAAGGCGCGTTACTTCCGAGCCCCTTGAACTCCAGGAAGGCTGGGTCGCTTTGCACGGTCCCGATCGCGCAGCCTGCCATGCTCTGGAGGCGGTTCTGAAACCCTTTTTTGCCGGGCAGCATGGTTCTTTGCTGGCGACGCTGCGGATTCTCCGTCATCATCATGAAGAACGATATTCAGTAGCGAACTGTGGACATGCAAGTTATTGCCGACGTCGTAATTGATGAAGCCCAGCTTCCTGAATCGGTTCATGAAGAAACAGACCCGCGAGCGCGTGGTCCCTACCATCTCTGCCAGTGTTTCCTGACTGAGTCTTGGGACTGACATTTCGGAAACGCCTTCCTTGCCGAAGTGCGCCATCAAAAGAAGAACTCGTGCAAGCCGTTTTTCGCTGGAGTTGAAGAGTTGATCGACCAAGTCGTCCTGGTATCGAATGTTGCGTTTCAGCAGGCACTTCATGAACATGGCCGATAATTTTGGCTGCATGTCCATTGCGTGCATCATTGCCTTTCTCTCAACATGCAGGAGCACGCAGTCGGTTAGAGCTATCGCGCATGACATGCGGGTGAGTTGACCAGCCAGACCGCCCTCCCCAAAGAAGTCTCCTTCGCTCAAAATGCCGAGAGTCGCTTCTTTCCCAGCTTCAGACACGACACTGAGCTGCACCTTACCCTCCTGGATAAAAAACAATCCATCCGTTGTATCGCCTTGAGCGAAGACCGTGCTTTTCTTTCCAAACGACACCATTTCTCTGCCCTTGCCAATGGTTGACAGGAAGGTGCGGGGATTGAAATGGGCTTTCATTGCGGTTGTTACTTTTTCTTCGTTTGACACAAAGGCCGTCCTAACGGAAGTGCATCTAGGTCGATTATGGGCGTAAGGACAGATTTAAACTGGTCTCTAACGCTCACATCGTGCTATTCCAATTCAGGCCTAATCCGATAGCTCAGGGCTGAGCACGATTTCAGAAGTACTCTTTGCGTCACTCGCTGGAGCCTGCCGACTCTGCCAGTCAGCTACCTCTGTTCGAAGGGTGCGCATGCCGCTCAAGGCATTGAGGATAGCTTGTCTTTCTTCCGCTGTTCCGCCACGATCGGCTGAAAGCTCGCGCTGCCGATCATGCATTTTGCACTCGGCCGAGTGAATTCGGTCGTGCATCTTCGTCCAGTCGGTTTCCAGAACAACGGCCTTGTAGGATTCGTACCAAACGTAGCTCATTGCCCCACCATCCAAGCTTAGGATTGTTGTCTGAACGAAACGGAAGCGGTACTGGTTAACGATGCTGCCATCCCCAGGAATTTGATGCTGATCAATTTTGCACAGAGGGAAACTCACAAGGGCCGTGGGTGAACAAAAGGCGAATCGTTATGAACGCGCAACGACGAAGGTCGCAAACCAGTGTTGGGTGTGAGCCGACTCTTCAGGGCATCCGCTTAATTAGCGAAAGTGTGCAGTTTTGAACTGACAGCCATAGACGATCCAGCGACAATCTCAGAAAATCTGGTGGGCGTAACGTGTTACTTCCCAGAACGCAGAACGCTATGAAGGTGACGGTGGATACTATGCGAAAGCCCGCAGAACTCAAGCCGGAGTTTGTGGAATGCGCCATCGTTGAATTGTTGAAAATAGCTCAATGCCAAGGCATTAGTCCCGATGATTTTATTCAATTACTGGACTCGGGAATGCATATATCGGATTTCTTGGCAGCGCTGACGCCGCTTGCAAAATCTAACGACAGCATCGATTGCGATTCTTAGCATTGACGAATCGCACGCGCGAGCGGGCCCCGGATAACGTGGCCGCGAGTGCCTAACCTTGGAGTTATGCTGCGGGCAGGCGTCCAGCGTGTTGCAGGTAGCTGCCGATCGACTCTCTCAATTGTGAATCTACTTCGTCTGCAATCGTCATGACATCGACCAGCAGAGTGCTAAGGTCGACGCAATGTAGATTATTATGCAGTCCATGGAAGATGCTCACCTGCAGCAGCCGCGACTCGTCTACGATCATCTCGATTGAGTATCCTTGGCTAAAACGCAACATTCCATGCTCGGCGGCATAAGCCGAGATTCTGGGGTGTTTGTTTGTCAGCAATTGCGACCCGTTTAGACGACTCACCAGGTCTTGTAACAATCGGGGTAGATGGCCCATACGGTCGCCGTCATCAAGCAGAACACTGCTGAGTACCTGATCCTCTTTTAGCCGCTTCAGCCAGTCTGCCATGATAGCTGTCGCTTCGCGGTTTAATATCGCTGCAACACTCTCCCTTGCTGTCCGAGCGGAACCTTTGTGAGTCGCCATTCTCTTCCTGATCAGTTCGCCGAGGACTCTCACATCGTGCGGTTTCATGAGGATTTCATCTGCCTGCAGAACGATAGCAGCCATGGCTGCCTGGGTATCTGGGTTCCCGCTGGTGACGACCGTTAACACCTCCGGCTGGGCGCTTCGCATCGCACTGACTACTGTAAAGCCGTCGGCAGGGCTGGGCATTCGTTGGTCGGTGACGAGGACATCAAAGGTGTCTGTGTTGATCCGCGCCAATGCTTCCGCCACCCCCGTTACGGGAGTCACCTTGAACCGTTGGGATTCCAAGCCCCTCTGCATCATCTCTAGTACGGCTTGGTCATCATCGACCAGAAGTACACGGATCGGTTCCATATGGTCACCCACAACTTGCGCTGATCTGAGTGTCAACAGAATGAGGCTTTCAGGGATGACTTGTCTGAGCAGTTTTGCACACCGTATTTCCCGAGTCATCAGTCAACCGGAGCACTCCGGGCCGGACGCCGTAATCTCCTGAGCTGGTCGCGTTTGATCCATTCTCGATGAGTAACTTGCGTCTAACGTTCCGATGCAGGCCTGTATGTTCTGCACACTGCCGTGCGTGCATTCTTCACGAATTTCTTTGTAGCCGCTCAATTTCAGACCTCGCTGCGCGTGAAGGTAACTGCACCCGCTTGCCTTTCTCCGGTTCCATCCTGCTTTCAGCCTCGATCTGCAGGAAAGAATGTTTCCCAACGACCTGTGCAATAGTGCTCAGACTCCTGATTGCCGGAATGTCACAATGCAGATACTAGAGAAAGACAGTTCTTTCGCGTCTCCCTAGCCGCTCCCCAGGAGGACATGATGTGGATTGCAAAACATTTTCGGTTGTCACAAGCCTATTCCGAACTCGAATCACTTGCCGCAGAACGAACCGCAGAGTTGCAGAGACTGACTCAGCGCCTGCTTAGATTGCAGGATGAGGAGCGGCGAAAGCTAGCTCGCGATTTACACGACACCACCGGCCAGACTCTGGCTGCCCTGAACATCAGTGTGTCGCTGCTGCAGCAGCAATGCAAGGAGATGCCCGCCATGCTCGCGCTCGTCACCGAAGTTGCGCAACACGCGGAACAGGCCATCGAGGAGATTCGCACGATGTCCTACCTGCTGCATCCGCCATTGTTGGACGAAGTGGGATTTGCTTGTGCGGCCGAGTGGTATATCGAAGGCTTCGCCAAGCGAAGCGGAATTGATGTAACTGCGGACATTCCTATTTCGAGAGGACGCCGGCTCCCGAGAAATGTCGAAATCGCCCTATTCCGTGTGCTGCAGGAAGGCCTCACAAATGTACATCGCCATTCAGGCGCCTCACAGGCGAGCGTCCATTTTCAACATGACGCCAACGCTGTGATTCTGGAGATACGTGATTTTGGCAAGGGTATGCCCGCAGAACGCCTGCGCTTGCTTCATGGGCCAACTGCGGAATCGGGGGTGGGCTTGGCCGGGATGCGCGAGCGCATGCACGAACTAAACGGAACGCTCAAAATAGAATCAAATGCTTGCGGGACCAGTATGCGCGCAACCGTTCCACTCTATGCCATACAGCACTCGCTTTCATTGGAAGGTCAGGGCGACGTTTGCGCAACTGCATGCACCGGAGTGAGTAACCAGGTTCCCGTAGGAAATGTTTGCTGATCTTTCGTGGCGGTAGTTATAGATCGCAGAAAACAAGAAGTGTCTGGTGTACTCGCAGCAGCTTGCTTTTGTGTTCGTAGTAGATAAAACCCAATTTCTTGAATCGGTTCATGAAAAAGCAAATTCGTGATCGCGTTGTCCCTACCATCTCGGCCAATACCTCATGGCTGATCGCCGGAACCGTAATCTCGGGTCCGGCTTGAGAATCGTAGTGGGAGAGCCGCAAGAGGATTCGCGCGAGTCTTTTGTCGCTCAGGTTGAAATGCAGGTCCATTAAATCCTGCTGGTAGCGGACGTTGCGGTCTAACACATACGCCCAAAAGACATTGGCCAGCTTCACTTGCCGTTTCAGCGCACCCAGCATGACCTCCTTCGTGATTCGGAGCAGGCAGCTGTCCGTTAGTGCACTGGCAGATGCAGTGCGGATCGACACACCGGATAGCGAGTCTTTACCCACAAAATCCGCCTCACTCAAAATGTCCAGAATTGCTTCTTTCCCGGCTGGCGATTTGCTGCTGACTTTTACGCTCCCTTTTTGGATGACAAACAACCAGTTCGCCGCATCGCCCTGCGTATAGACGATTTGTCCCTTGGTGAAGTCGATCAATTTTCGACCAGCACCGGCTGTTGTTAGAAAGGTGCTCGGGTCGAAGGCGCGCTTCTGCTTAATCATTGCGATGCCGAACCCTTATTCGACAACTCTACATTCGGCCATTGAAGGGATGTACGATGCTCACTATTGCTCACAATTGACTTGGATAAGACACAAATATACGAAAATAGGGGAACAGACGAGTGGAAGCGCCGGAATTGCAGTCAATTGCGGGAGATTTTTCGAGAGAACCCATTGCCGAGTTACGAGCCGCGACGACCGAATCCACCCCATCGCGTCGCGCTGGAATAGATCCCGAAATGTGCGGACAGACGGAACTGTCACCATTGTCCTAGCACGAACCCCAGAGTCCTTGGCCTTTCCAGACCCGGGTGCCCCATTCCAGCCTGACCTTGCCTTGAGTGGGGTGTCGCGTCCAATCGCTAGTTCCGATCGCAACCCAAAGAGAATCGCAAAGCAGCACACACCTCATTCATTCGCGCCGAACTAAGCTGCGCCACACGTTTCCCGAGTCGCTGTTGCGTTACCGTCACTGCATTGTGCAGGTTCACCGCGCAGGGGAATTTCATGCCGTCATCCTCATTCAGAACGACTTCCGATGGCACGCCGCGAATAGTGGACGTAACGGGCGCGACCGTGACCGTGGATAAATAAGCGATCGCGCTGTTACGGGTGAGCACGAGCGCCGGTCGTTTCTTGTCGGGCGCGGCAAACTGATAAAGCCGAACGTCACCTCGGGCAATCCGGCCTCGGACTATTCTTCCGGCCACGTGGCCTCCGCTTCCCAACCCGGCACATCCGATTGCGGCTGTCGCGTGTAGCCCTGGCGGTCGCGCTCTTCACTGGCTCGTAGTTCCAAGCTGCGGAGATGTTCACGCAAAGCATCCCGCACCAAAGCGGACCGGTTTCGCTTGGTGCGCTTCGCAGCTTGGTCAGCGGCGTGTAACAGCTTCTTGTCCAGCACAATCTGAACGATTTCCATATGTAGAACCTACTCCACAGTATACTCCACAGAGGCTCCTGTGGGGGCGGACGCCTCGTCCGCCCCGCCTCTCGAAGCGGGGCGTGTGTCCGCCTGTGGCGGCGAAACCGCCGCCGCTCGTTTCCAGTCACACGTTGAATCCGAAGGGAAGGGAAGTGGCGGGCCTAGGGCTTCTCCCTGCGGATCCATAACAAAACATCGGTGCCCCACTTTCTCGATTTTCGAGAGGAAGCCCTACCCTCAGGTCGCGATCGCGAGCACCGACCGAACGATAGCCTGACGTCCTCTCCGGCAGCGCAGGTATACTTCCACACGAAGTTAAGCCAACCCGCACGCGCGGAGCACCGATGTGCTACACAATTCACGCCCTGAAAACCGCATCAATCTGCGTCCTTTCGATATCGCTCCTGAGTGCCCGCCAAGCCGAACCCGCAAAGCAAATCACCGAAACGGAAATCAAGCGCGCCATTAATGCCAGATCCGATGTGGACGAGTGTGACAGTCTCGATCAGATCTACATCGATCACCTGGAGTACTACGATTTCACCGGCGATGGCCAGCAGGAGGCCATCGTAGTGGCTTCCACGTGCATGACAGGAACGGCCGGCCCAGACGTACATGCCGTCTACACTCGGCACCCCGATGGCACACTCGGCGAATTGCCACTTCTCAACGCAAAAGGAGACCCGCCCTGGTCTGATCAGGAAAATCAACCCATACCCGTTTTTGGCAATCCGAACTACACACTGACCGTCGACGGTGGCAAATTGGTAGTACGCTGGGGCGACTCTTCCGATCGCGATCAGCCCTTAACCGTTTGGTACAGGTGGGCAGGTACAAAGTTCATCGTGGACCACGCGAAGCTGCAGGGCTCCTTTCTCACCAGCTACGACTGCAGGAAAGCTACCAAAGAAATGGATCGAGCCATCTGCTATTCGCCGCCGGTTGCTGCCCTGGACTTGGAACTCGGGCGCATCTACCGCGAAACCCTACAAAAACTCCGCGCAGATCAAAAGCAGGACCTTCAAAAGCAGCAACGGGAATGGCTCGCCCGTCGCGAGAAGACATGTACGATTTACAAATGGTGGGTCGACTGCCTGAAAGATCTCTACACCAAGCGCATTGCCGAGCTACGCGGCCCGACGACAGAATCCAGCCCTCCGTGTGGCGCTGCAATAGGTCCGACGATTTCACTAACCTTCCAAACCTGGCCGCGTCCATTCTGGATACGCCTCTGATTCACAGGAGTCCTCATGCCCCAGCCCAGCCTCGCTAACCGCCCGAGCCCAGACGCCTCTTCCTTCGTCTCCCTGGAATACATCTGGCACGACGTTCGCTTCGCAGTCCGCTCGCTCCTGAAGGCTCCAGCATTCACTGTGGTCGCGATTCTTGTGATCGCCGTCGGCATCGGCGCGAACACCGCCGTCTTCTCTGTCATCAATACAGTTCTGCTCAAGCCGCTCACTTATCCCGACCCGCAATCGCTAGTACATCTGATGAACACCGGCGATCAAGGTTCTTTCCCCGGCGCGAACGTGCCCAAATACAACATCTGGCGGCAGCAGACGGGCATCTTTCACCAGGTCGCCGCGTACGACACCGGCGGCGCCGGACTGAACCTCACCGGCAACGATCAGCCCGAGCAAGTGCAGGGCGTGCACGTAACCACGGACTATTTTTCCATTCTGGGCGCGCCCGTAATCGCCGGCCGCACGTTCACCGCTGCCGAAGACAGCCCTCACGGTGGCAATGTGGCGGTGCTCAGTTACGGTCTCTGGAAGCGCCGTTTCGGCGGAGATCGCGAAATCGTCGGCAAAAACATCCAGCTCAACGGACAGCCCTATCAGGTTGTAGGCGTAATCGGCCGGGGATTCGTTACCGACGATCCCGCTGACCTCTGGCTGCCCTTTCAATTCGAACTCAATTCGCAGGACCAGGCCCACTACTTCGGCGTGATTGCCCGTCTCAAGCCCGGCGTCACCGTCCCCATGGCGAATGCGCAGTTGAAGCTCGCCGCCGAGCAATATCGCTCCACGTATCCCGGCACGCTCGGGCCGAAAAGTAGCTTTGGCGTGGTCTTGTGGCAGGAGTTGATGGTCCGCGATACGCGCTCCTCCCTCTACGTGCTCCTTGGCGCAGTCGGACTAGTGCTCTTGATTGCCTGTGCGAACGTTGCGAATCTACTGCTGATTCGCGCCACCGCCCGCAAACGCGAACTGGCTACTCGCTCTGCCCTCGGCGCCGGACGCTGGCACATCATTCGTCAGTTGCTCACGGAAAGCCTGGTGATATCCCTCACCGGCGGAATGCTCGGACTAATTCTCGGATTCGCCGGCGTCCGGTTCCTGCTGGCCATCAATCCCGGAAGCATCCCACGCATCGGCGATGACGGCTCGGCGGTCACCGTCGACTCGCACGTGCTTCTGTTCACACTCGGAATTTCCGTGCTGACCGGAATCTTCTTTGGCCTGGTGCCCGCGATCAGCGCCTCCCGCAAGAATCTCGCGGCAGTTTTGAACGAGAGCAGCAACCGCTCCGGAGTGGGTTTCCGCAGCGGCAAAGTGCGTTCCGTTCTCGTCGTCAGCGAGATGGCTCTCGCCCTTGTGCTGGTAATCGGAGCGGCACTGCTAATTCGCACGTTCATGAAGTTGCAGGCGGTCGATCCCGGATTTGACACACACAACGTCCTCACCATGGCCATGTCGATCAGTGGCGACCGCTTTCAGAAGTCCAGCGGCGTCGCCCAGGTGATCCACGACGGCACCCAGCGCATCAACGCCGTTCCCGGAGTCACCGCCGCCGCGGCCGCCTGCTGTCTCCCGCTGCAAGGAGGCTTCGGCCTGCCCTTCAACATCGTCGGGCGCGCCAACGGCAACAATCCCAACACCGGAGGCGCCGGATACTTCCCCGTCTCGTGGAGCTATTTCGATGTCTTCAAGGTCCCCATCCTCCGCGGCCGCAATTTCACCGAACACGACAACGGATCCGCTCCCGGCGTAGTCATCATCAATGAGGCCATGGCCCGCCAGTTCTGGCCCAAGGGCGATCCGCTGAACGACCGCGTCGTGATCGGACCGGGCATGGGACCGTCTTCGCCGAACCGCCGCGCCAGGTGATCGGCGTTGTTGGCAACACACGCGATGGCGGACTCAATCAGGATCCCGGTCCCACCATGTATATCCCGGTCGCGCAGATGCCCGACAAAGTTACCGAGCTCAACTCCCGCATCGCGCCCCTCTGGTGGATCGTGCGCACCCGCATGGAGCCCCACACGCTCACCGCCGCCGTCACCAACGCGATCCGCGAAGCCACCGGCGGCCTGCCCGTGGCGCACATTCGCACCATGGACGACATCGTAGTGCTCACCACCTCGCGCGAACGCTTCAACATGCTGCTGCTCACCGTCTTCGGCGCATCGGCTTTACTGATGGCCGCCATCGGCATCTACGGATTAATGTCTTACTCAGTCCAGCAGCGCACGCAGGAACTAGGCGTCAGGATGGCGCTGGGAGCCCAGGCCGGAAACATTCGCAACATGGTAATTCGCCAGGGAATGCTGCTCGCCGGAATCGGCCTGGTCATCGGCATCGCCGGCGCATTCTGGCTGACAAAGTTTCTCACCGGATTCCTCTTCGGAGTAAAAACATGGGATCCCATGGCATTCATCCTGACCCCAATCCTGCTCTCCGCAGTGGCCCTGGTGGCAGTCTGGCTCCCAGCCAGAAAAGCGACCAGAGTGGATCCCATGTCAGCCCTCCGCTTCGAGTAAGCCGTCGACGAACGATGTATGTGTAGGGGCGGACGCCTCGTCCGCCCCGCCGAGCGAAACGAGGCCCGCCCCGCGCAGCGGTAGCAAGGTGACCCATTCAAGCCTTCTCTTGCCTTGAGTAGGGCAGTTCCATAATTCCCTAATCGGAACCGACTGCCTGATTCTCGACGAGGCCCGTGATCCCAATCACCGCCTTCGCTGCGACGGGCAACTACACTCAAATCCCATGCGAATCAGCCGTCGCCACATTTCTGGAAATGCGCGGACAGATGCGACTTTCACTGATTCTTTTCAGTTAGAAGTTGGGTAGGTGGCCTGTGTCGGCAGGTCCTCCACGAAACACACGAAAACAGGGCAGATCAAGGGCATGAATATCGCTGACCTAACCGCTCCGCAGCTGCTGCTTCTGCATACACAAATTGGCGACGAACTGCGCCAGCGCGGGATTCTTCGCACCGCCAGTAATCCCACGGGTGACTTGGCCGAATACTTGTTCTCCAAAGCCTTCGGCTGGAATCAGGCCCGCAACTGCCATATCAATGACGTTGTCAGCGCGGACGGCACGCGCTACCAGATCAGGGGTCGCCGAATGACCCGTTTCAACGATTCTAGGCAACTATCCGCGATTCGCGATCTGAAAGGCGGGCATTTCGATTTCATTGCTGGCGTTCTGTTCAACGAAGACTACACGGTGATGCGTGCAGCACTCATACCACATGCGGTTGTCCTTGAGCGCGCCACGTTTGTGGAACGCACGAATACCCATAAATTCCTGCTGCGAGACGATGTGTGGAAAGCTGCCGGAGTCCGTGACGTAACGGCGGAAACCCGCGCTGTGAAGCTTTGATAGAGCAAGCCCTGCCGAATGGGGGAAACCCGACTTTTAGCGCAAGCCTTAGATTTTTTTTGTTCGTGCTGGGGAGAGCGTGCCGGGGAGCTGGGTGCCCACCCTTGAGCTCTTTGCGTGGGTGGGTACCACGACTACCAGTCCGTGCCAAGCACGGCCTCGAATAGTCTCAGTCGCCGGCGACAGCCATCTGCCTTGCAGGGTCCAGAGCGGCCAAAGCGCTCTGAATTTCTTCGTTGATTTCTGATTCTTCGACTCTGCTCTCCAGAATGATCGGGGAGTCGGCCGGGACAAGATGGGCCACTTTCTGGAAAGCGATAATCGATTCCAGACTCAGGCAATCGTGTTTGCTTTGAGTATTCACTTCGCTTACGTGAAGCTGTTTGATCCGGCCGCGGAAATGCTGCAGAATCGCCGTCGCTTCGCTCATCGTGGGGTCCACCTGGCGGGCATGGCCGATGTCGAAACAGAAGGAAGCATGAGGAAGGGTCCCGAAGATCTCGGCGAGGTCGCTGGCTGTCTGGCCGATCGCCTTCCTTTTGTCCATGTTCTCGATGCAGAGATGCTTGGCAAGGCGAGCCCAGTCCCGGCGGTGGTACATGGCATCCGGGTGCACGACAATGGGCCAGCCACGCAGCGCAACCTGTTCGAGGAGCCGCAGAGCCTCGGCCTCAAACGCGGGCTCAATCGCACTCGGCGCATGGAAAGCGACGTAACTGAAGTTCGCTAGATCGAGGCCATCAAGTCCAGCCACAAGCGGCGCGAGTTCTTCCTGCCTTAGCGCTGACAATTCGATGGCCGTCACATGTTTCCCTGCCAACATTCGCAGCGCGGCATGGAAATCTCCCCGCGCCAGTGCTCCCGTAGAAAAGCCGATCTTCCTCATTTAAAAGAGTCCATACTTTCGAGTGAGCGGCGCCACCATCGGATTCTGGAAGAATATATGATCCAAGGCGTTTTCGAAGGCTCCGCTGATGTCTCTTACCCTTCGAAACATTGGATCTGTCCGGGATTCAGAGGCGCGAAGCCCCTTAAGCGCATTCCGCGAACTCTCGCCGTCGAGAAGGCTTAGAAACTCGGAATAGGCTCCGAATAATTCTCTTGCAATCGCGTCGGGAACCTCATATTGGCCGAGCGACTTTGCCACAATCTGCAGAGGAGTAAGCCTCACGAGATCTCTGATGTGATTTACCAGTTTCAGCTTTATAGCATCTTTGTCGGTGGAAATCTGGTCGTTCAGATCTGGGTCCAGAGTTGCACTGAAGCAAACCAAAAGGTCTGAGGCGAAGATAAGTTTCCTCGACATCCGTAATTTGGCATTGCGCACACCCCAACCTTCCCCTGCGCGATCTCTTTGCTTACTGGCAAAATCGACCGCCATTGTCCGCCAGAATCGAACGATGTCGTTCAAAAGAAAGCGAGGCACGCGATACGTCTTTGAATCGTGAGCCAGCGGGTGAACGTCCTCTTCAAGATACCGGTTTATCACGCCACGGATGACCCGCTCGTAGGCTTCAGTTCTCTTGCCGATGGGGTAGGATTCGAGCAATAACAAAATACGCTGGGTTGTGTTCTTGTTCGTGTCATGTTGGCCGCCGATTTGGTGAATGATGTCGTGGCTAAAAGCCATATTTCCGAAGATGCCGGTCGGTCCCGGGTCCGAGTATTTTGCGTCTTTAAGATGCCTCTGGATGTCTTGACTGATTCTCAGGTGATCGGAATTTGCGCCGCCGTCGATCAAGTACGTCCAGTCTAGATCACTTTGGGAGGTCCATTCCCCACGCGCGAGTGAACCGAAGACGACAAGGCTCGTGTCTTCGGATGCGTATTTTCCAATCTTGTTTGAAAGAATGGACTCGAGATCTTCTCGGGTCTTTCGCGAGGCGTCGCGCGCTTTCCGCAGAGGGTCTAAATCAAAAAGTCCAGCTGATCCGACCGTAATGGACGTACCGTCTGGCATCGAGGCTTATTCTAGCAACCTTTGACTTGTTCCTGACCCAAGCGCACCTTCCCCAACAATCTGAGTTGCCGGGTTCAGGATGCCCCATTTCTCGCGTTCTTTGCGAGAAGTGGGTCTTTTCGCTGACACTCTAAGTGGCTGGCCCAGTTTTACCGCCTCGTGTAGCACTACGCATCGGTTGCCCCAGCCTTCGTGATTTTCGAGGCTGGGCATTTATGCTGCCAGGATCAAGAGTTTTCTTAACTCGCATCTCCGCTCTCCGCCACTTACGGGCATAAACAGAACGTGCCCAACGCTTTTACAACCTCGAAAGTTTTCCACAGCCACAATATTTTTTCAAATTGTGACCGCTAACCTGGACTGAAAAATCTGGACGTGGAACTTTGTGACTATGCAGCACCAAGGTCCCAAAAACTCCGACACTCAACGCAAGCTATCGCACGCCTCCTCCGCCCCAGGTATCCGCAGTTGGCCAACAGGGAAGGGCAGGACCTCGGTCGTGACGATGAGCATTCAGTCCCATTGGCCGGGCCCGAGCGATCTTCGCCCTTTCCCCACCCCGTTAGCACCATTCCCCGCTGACCTTCAAGAAAATAAGTCGGTATTAAAACGTTTCTGGCCTGCATTTTTGCCATGACGGTGCGCATGGTTTTTGTGTAGGATGTCGGAGAAATTACATCTGTGTTCGGGGCGTGATCCTCGTGTTCCGGCCACGCATCAGGAGTTTCCTATGCCAGCGTCCCAGTTTCGCTCCCGGCGGATTCCGCAATTTCTCCTCTGCACTCTTCTGATCGCCAGCGCTTTATTGATGCCATCGCTGCTTTCTGCCCAAGCCTACTTCGGAACAGTCAGTGGCGAATTGACTGACGCCACCGGCGCCGTGGTTCCTGGCGCCAGCGTGACCTCCTGATCAGCAAAAAGGATTCATGTTCAACGCCACTTCCGACAGCAGCGGACGTTATCTGTTCCGCTCGGTTCCGCCGGGAGTGTACACGGTTTCGGCAGAGGCCAAGGGTTTCGCCAAGGCGCGAGTGCCCGCTTCAAAGTCGACGTCAATCAGAACGCGACGGCGAACCTACGCTGAAATGGCGCTGCCAGCCAGACGGTCGAGGTGGGTGCGCAAGCCCAGGCCATCCAGACCGAAGATGCGGAGACCGGACAAGTCGTCAATCGCAGGTACATCAACGACCTGCCGTTGATTGACCGCAACGTCATCGCGCTGACTTCGCTGGCGCCCGGCGTCACCGAGATGGACGACCAATGCGGCGCTAACTGCACCGGCACGAATTTCGTTTCCAACGGCAGCCGCGGATCGACCGCCGACATTCTGACGGACGGCGCTTCGGTCACGAACTCTGAGCCCAACGGCGGCATCACGCAGGCGACCTATCTGCCCTCGCCGGAAGCCATCGAAGAATTCAAGGTGCAGCAGACGAACTTCAGCGCCGAATATGGATTCTCCGGAGCGTCTGTGGTCAACATGATCACCCGCTCGGGGACGAACAAGTTTCATGGCAGCGCCTACGACTTTTTCCGCGACGATAGCCTCGATGCGAACGACTGGTTCGCCAATCGAGCGGCGAACCCATTCCCGCGCTGCGCCGAAACAATTACGGCTTCACCATTGGCGGCCCCATCCTCAAGAACAAGACTTTCTTCTTCGTTGACTATGATGGCTTGCGCAATTCGGGCTTAAGCACCGCGACCGGGGCGGTTCCCACCGACCTCATGCGGGCGGGGGATTTCAGCGATGTATGTGCGGCGCAGGGAGGAACGTTCGATAGCACCGGCCTTGCAGCGTTGCCGCCGGTCAAATTTGGGATCCGTACTCCGGAACTTACGACGCCGGTGCTGGCGGCGCGGTGCGCAGCACATTCATCCCCTTTAACAACATCGCCACGTACATCAGCCCGGGAATCCGAACCTGCCTGCAATCTCAGCCGCCCCGGGTCCCAGGCAATCTGATTGATCCGGTTGCGCAGAAGATGATGGGCCTGTTTCCCGAGCCCAATTTTTCCGGAGCAGACATATACCAGAACTTTTTCGCTTCCGGCTCAAGCACGACTACAACGACCAGTTCGATATCAAGATCGACAATCGCTTCAGCGAGAACAACCTGATGAGCGCGAAGTTCGCGTATCAATACAGTCCAGCGGGTCGGGCCTGGACTGTTTCAAGAACTTCACCGATCCGTGTCAGGGCGGTCCCGGTTGGACCAATGCCCACCTGTTTGCGATCAACGACACTCATACGTTCAGTCCAAGCCTGTTGCTGAACGTGACCCTCGGGTTTACTCGCGGGGTCTGGCACATCGACGCCTACAACCCTCACGGCGTGACCGATCCGCTCGGCAAACTGGGGTTCCCCTCGTACCTGCAGAGCAACGGATTCAACGGGTGTGCCCGCGATCTTCATCGATCAGTACGCGAGTGCTGGCTAGGCCAACATCGGCACGGATCCCTATGGAAATTACCGGCTGGGCCAGGACACCGGACAACTTTCAGCCACGCTCGACAAGGTGCACGGTAAGCATGAGATCAAGTTCGGGTTTGACGGCCGAATCCACCAGATCAATTACATTCAGACCAACGCCCCGATGGCTTCTTCAGCTTCAATCAGGACGGTTCCGGCGCCTGCCCGAGGGGTCAGGACGCCTGCGGCGGCGACTCCATGGCCAGTTTCATGATGGGCCAGATCACCCAGGGCGTGCCGGCAACGAGGGTGGCTCGAATTATGAAATCCAGTTCCGGCCGGCCACCACCAATTATCAGTACGGCTTTTTCGTGCAGGACAACTGGAAGGCCACTCCCAAACTGACTTTGAATCTAGGTTTGCGTTATGACGTTACCCTGCCGCGCACCGATCGCTACAACCGGCAGAACTGGTTTGATCCGAACGTGACGAGCCCGTTGAACGGTGGAAGCCTCACCTACACCGATCCTGTGACCGGTAATCCGGTAAACCTTCCCCTGAAAGGCGGCGAGGTGTTCGCCTCTTCCGGCCAGCGCACCAACTATGTGACCGATTGGCATGACATTCAGCCGCGCTTCGGCTTTGCTTTCCAGTTTGCTCCGAAGATGGTGGTCCGCGGCGGTTACGGCATGTATTACGGACAGTCCCGCTCCGGGGTAACCGGTGTCGCTCCCTACGGCAGCCAGGGCTTCAACCAGTACACCAACGTGATCACCGCCAATCCCGCCAATCACGCAACTCCTTATGCGCACCTGAGTAATCCGTTCCCCAACGGATTGATTCA
>CAWKLW010000013.1:0-129242 GCA_963850585.1 uncultured Acidobacteriota bacterium
TCCCGCTCTCGCGGGCGTTCAACCTCTCCCCAGTACTTCCGAACGCGCGCGGCCGGGTAACGCGAGACTATGGCGGAGGACGCTCAACACAAGGGGCCTATCAAACATCATCAGTATGTATGCCCGCTGGGCAGTCTCGAATACGACAGGTATATTGCTTTCAGGAATTATCTTCGAGCACACGCATCCTTAGTGGCAGTCTCCGCTGCCACGGTCCGTAAAGGTCTTGCCTTTTCAGAAACAAACTCCCAGTCATAGCTGCTGGAGTGTAGAGTCAGCTTAAGCACGCCAAATGTGTCATCATTCCGCGCTTCACTATTCGGGCTACCCATCCGGCGATGTGAAGTTTTCCCGCCGCTCCCCACAACGAATTCCCGAATGCCATGTTCAGGGTCCGCCTTTCCTTCCGGAGTTTGCGGAGCGAAGCGCTCGTAGTCGTGGTCGTCCCGTTAATCACAATGTCCACTCCCGCATGGTAGAGAATGTCCCAAAGTGGTTTCATGTCTCATCGTTGCCGTGGGCACCTCCCGAACTGAATAGTGGCTTGTGAAAATAAGCCACGGTGCAGCCATTCTTGTGTTCTTCAAGATCCCGCTTCTGTCATTGCCCCTGCGCAGAAGACCCGTCGCACCCACCTACCTGATCGCATTCGCTGTTCAATGCGAGGACGTGCCATGTTCCCAGATCGTAGCTGTAATATCCTTTTTTCGGATCACCAGCTGCTGCGCCAAAATATCGAGCGTAGGAAGAGGCGCCATTACTGTGATATTCGTGATTTCCGGGAGCGGGACGTGTCCTGTCCTTCAGTCGCCCCAAGTGGGGTCATAGCACTCGGCAAAGTTTGCATCGCTCCCGTCCGGATACGCCAGGTCTCCCGCCACGAATACCGTGCCAGGAATGGCTTCAATGAGCGCGGCGGTGGCGTAGGCTCCCTTCAAATCATCACAACTGGCCACATCGCCCGCACCCACGAGCACAGGATCCGACAATTTTGAGGCTTCGCCTTTGCCGGATTGTGCTCTGAGGAGTACTGATCTGCCTACTCCTACGAAAAGGAGAACTAACAAAATGCCGGTCTTCTGCATGCGGAATTCCATTGTGAGCCTATGTAGTAAACCTGAAGTTTCCATGAACCGGCAGACCAAAAATATCTTATTTGGACAGGGCAATTGTTGGCTGGCCAAGAACATCGCCCTATACGGGACAGTGATCTCGAATCACAGGAAGCCTCAATGGCCTTGTCGCAGCCCCCCTTATGACGGTGATCATGATTATGGCTTCCAGCCGGAAGGTCATGGGAAAGCTTGCCATTCCGACCTACTTGAAGCGAATCCGCTGGGCCGCAACGGCTGTTATGTTCGGTGCTTCCATCGGCATATTCTTGGCCTAACAATTGTGACCAAATCTGAAACCCGTACTCGAGGTTACGCTAGTGCTACTTCATAGCAAGCAGGTCGAAAAGGCCGTTTATCCGTCAACGCAAATCGATGAACTGTCGAGCCGCTTCTGTCGGGCGTCTCACAATATCCAACGTCGACAGTTGAGAGATAAAGTAGCACCTTTTTCGTATGCCCCGGCTGTCAAGTTTGGGGCCTTTTTCGGTTACGCGCGTACCCTGTCGGCTCCGCGGATCAAGTGCTAGAAGAGGGTAGAAACGCATGTGGCCCGTTGTGCTGATCGTCGTGGTCGTGTGGTTTCTGACCGCGTTGTTCTTCTACTACTCCAACCAGTCGTTTCGAGCTATGCAGCCGCCGTCCCCGAATTAAACAACTCCGAAATTGTCGATCAGCTTGTCCTAGAAGTGCCGAGCTTCTATTCTCAGTGATTCAGTCTTTGTCCCCTTTTTTTACTGCCTTCAATGTCGCTTTCTTCGAGTCCTAGCCACTCCAACGCAGAATGCAAATTGTAAAAAACCTGGATTTGGGATGGACGTTCACTCAAGGAATATTGTAGGTTTCGGCCATTCGCCCGATCCCGAAATATGCTGGATTCCGAGCGACAAACGCACGTCTCGATGTGGGAGAGAAGATGTTTCTGCTCGTGAGAGTTCTAACGTCGGTCGTTGAGACAGCCAACTCGGTTCTCCCGAGCCATCGAGCAATTGATCGAAGTCGGGATTACCCAAAAGCCATTTCACTCAAACGTCTGTAAGCAACAAGGCACGCACAAAATAATTGAACCTGCAACGTGGGTTTCACGTATCTAAGGGGAAAGATTCCTCGAACCGGTCAGCGGAACTCGATCATGTTGAACGTGACTATCCAACATTCGGAAAATATGGCAGTCCTGCGCTGCGTGGGGCGCATCGTGGCCGGTGATGAGGCTAACACTCTACGGAAAGCTGTGCTGTCTCAGGTGAACTGCCGAACTGTGGTACTTGATCTCACGAGAGTTGATGCCATCGATGGTGGTGGAATGGGGGTGTTGGTGTTCTTGCAGGAGTGGGCTCGCGCCAGCGAAGTTGACTTGAAACTCACGAATCCGACGTCGCGTGTACGCGAGTTGTTTGAACTTACGAATTTGGATTCGGTGTTTGAAATCTTCTCGTCAGAAGACGCAGTGTCAGTCGCCCAGTCTCCGTCGCCCACGGCACTGCCGTTTTTCAAAGTGAGGACTAGCCAGATGGAGAGTTGACGTCTGAGCCGCTCAATCGGAAAGGCTTACCGGCATAGCGAATTCGTTGCGCCGCAAGAGATGCTGGCGGGCCGACAACCCCAGATCTCGCCGCACGCGACCGCAAGCTCGATGCTCCACGCTTAGCAGCACCAAATCCGCCGCCAGCAGGCTGCTCAAAAATCACTCCTCCAATCACGATGCGAGGTACAATGATTTTGCCAGGTGAAACGGCAGCGGGCTCTGCAGGGATGCAACCATGCCGAGGGATAGCTTGGTGTGCTCATCGAGACGATCACTGCATCTGCGCGAATATCCTTCTCGCGCTCCTGCCAACCCGTATCGGATCGGCAGAGCCGCGTGCCTTGAAAACCACCGCCCGAAGGACGGAATCTACACTACCGAAGTCGCTTCCCAGTTCACGCTGAGGCGGCACATTTGCAGTTTGGCGCGCAGACTCTTGCGCATAGCAGCGCTGGGCGCGAGGAATGTAAAGACTGCCTCATGGAGGAAGGTTCTAAAATTCGCAAGATCGCGTTTGTCGGCGACCACTTGCCGCGCAAGTGCGGCATTGCGACGTTCACGTCTGACCTGCTTGCCGCCGTGGCAGCTGCGCATCCCCAAAGCCAGTGTTTCTCAGTGTCGGTGAATGACATTAAAGGTGGCTACGAGTACCCGGAAGTAGTTCACTTCGAGATTGAGGAGCAGGATTTGTCGTCTTATCTACGTGCTGCGGACTTCCTCAACATCAGCGACGTGGACATCGTCTGCTTGCAGCACGAATTCGGCATTTTCGGCGGGACGGCCGGCGGCCATATCCTGGCACTCCTGCGCGAATTGAGAATGCCCGTTGTCATTACCCTTCATACCATTTTGCGTGAGCCGAAAGCCGACCAACGGCGCGTAATGCACGAGTTAGTCGCGCTCTCGACCCGGCTCGTGGTCATGGCTGACCGGGGGCGACAGATGTTGCAGGAGATTTACAAGGCACCGCCGGCCAAGATCGATCTCATCCCGCATGGCATTCCCGACGTAGGTTTTGTCGATCCGACCGATTTCAAGGACCAGTTCGGTGTGGAAGGCAGGGTGGTGCTGCTCACGTTCGGGCTGCTTTCGCCGAACAAGGGGATCGAATATGTGCTCAACGCCCTGCCGCACATTCTAGCGGAGTTTCCCGACGTTGTTTATATTGTCCTGGGCGCCACCCATCCCAACGAACTACGCGAGCATGGCGAAGCCTACCGGCTAAGCCTCGAAATCCTTGCCAAAAAGAACAAACTCGAGAAGAACGTCATCTTCTACAACCGGTTCGTAGAACTTGAAAATCTGAAGGAGTTCATCGGCGCCACAGACTTTTACATCACGCCTTATCTCAACAAAGCGCAGATCACGTCGGGCACGCTAGCCTATACGTTTGGTGCGGGCAAAGTGGTAATTTCGACACCGTACTGGCACGCTGCAGAATTGTTGGCGGAAGACCAGCGGCGTGCTGGTGCCGTTCGGCGACGCCCCGGCCATAGCCCGCGAGGTGATTGGCTTGCTGCGCGACGACACCCGCCGGCATGCCATTCGCAAGAATGCTTACAAGCTGGGCCGTGAGATGGTCTGGAGCAACGTGGCACAGCTCTATATGCGCTCATTCGAGTTGTCGCGGATCGAGGGGGCGGCGCGATCTCGAAAATCTCTTGCCACGAAGACGCTCGACCAAAAGCCGCGGGAACTGCCGGGGTTGAAGTTGAGTCATCTCTCACGGATGACCGATTCGACCGGAATCTTCCAACATGCCATTTTTAGCATCCCGAATTTTTCGGAAGGCTACTGTACGGATGACAACGCTCGCGCCTTCATCCTCGCGGTACTGCTCAGTGAATTGGGAGAAGAGCCAGAGCGCGTGCGGACGCTGGCCACAACCTACGCGGCGTTCTTGCATCACGCGTTCGATCTTAGACTGAAACGCTTCCACAACCACCTGAGTTTCGACCGCCGCTGGCTCGACGAACAAGGGTCGGAGGATTGTCAAGGGCGAGCGCTCTGCGCGCTGGGCGTGGGCGTGGGCCGTTCGCCCTATCGGAGCTTCCAGATCATGGCTGGGCAACTCTTCGCGCTGGCGTTGCCAGCCCTGACGGAATTTACTTCGCCGCGGGCGTGGGCGTTCGGCCTTATCGGCATTCATGAATACCTGCGCCGGTTGAGCGGTGACAGCCTGGTCAACCAAACCCGTGAGATACTCACTTCACGGCTCATGGAACTTTTCGAAAGGACCGCCCAGCCGGACTGGCCCTGGTTTCAAGAGGATCTGACTTACGACAACGCGAAGCTCCCACACGCCTTGATTCTGAGCGGACGTGCAACCGGACAACAAGGGGTGTTTGAGCGAGGCCTGCAGGCCCTGCGCTGGCTGACGGAATTGCAAATCTCCGAGAAGGGTCACTTTCGCCCCATTGGCACCAACGGATTTTATCGCCGCGGCGGCACGCGCGCCAACTTTGACCAGCAGCCCATCGAGGCGCAAGCAACGGTCTCAGCCTGTCTCGAAGCCTATTGCGCCACATCGGATCTCTGGTGGTACGAGCAGGCGCAACGCGCCTTCGACTGGTTCATCGGCTGGAACGATCTCGGATTGGAACTCTACTCTCCCAAAACAGGCGGCTGCCGCGATGGGTTGCACGTGGATCGGGTCAACCGGAACCTGGGAGCGGAATCAACCCTGGCCTTCTTGCTTTCGTTGGCGGAGATGCGCTTGGCGCAAAATATGCTGACGAGTTTTAAGGAACCGATCGCCGCCTAAGAGTAATTGCGGCCTCAGGTCTCGTTTCTCAGGAATAGCCAGTCCATGATCACCAACTCGATTCACGTCAAACGCACGGCCATGGTCCTCAGGCCTGACCAGTCACGCGTTCTTCTGCGCCCGTTCAGTCCGGAGGATCCTCAGCGGGCCGGCAGGATTATCGCCAGGATCATGTCGCTCCCGGAAAACCGAGTCGGCCCTCTCCTGGACGAAGTATCCGCCGAATTCTCCCAGCGACACCAGCAAATCCACAAATCCTTTCTGGAACGGTTCGAACAGGTCCGCGACCTCGTATTGACCGATGAGGAAATTTCCGAACAGAGACAGCTGTTGATCGGTTCCTATTTCGTTTGCGAATTCTCTTTGGAATCCGCAGCCCTGTTCAATCCGTCCATCGTCCCGCACCCTGACCAGGCTGACCTGCCTCCCGGCGCTCTGCGTTTTATCCTCAGCTTGCGCGCCACCGGGGAGGGACACATTTCCTCCATCACTTTTCGGACGGGTATCATCCACGTCTGACCATCGAATCGAGGTCCTAACCCCAACCGGCTTCCTTACCGAGCCGCGTCAAATCCCGAATCCCCACTACGAGAAGGCGCTTTTCGAGCGAAAACTATTTGAGCTGGGCCTGACCAGCGGATTCACACGCCGGATTATGGATAAGTATGGGGAACGGTTTTCATTGGAAGAACTGCGCGCCAATCTCGAAGTCGAGATGAAGCAGTCGCGCTCGTCGGATCAGGAGGCGATCCGGGGAATTTTGATGCTGGCCCGGTCCAATTATGAGGTTCAGTTTCAACCCGCAACAGCCGTTGTCTGAACGGATTCTTTTCCCCGCCACGCCGTCGCAACGCAACGGCATCGAAGACGCCCGGTTCGTCCGTTTTCAGAACGATGACGGCAGCTACGTTTATTACGCCACCTTCACTGCCTTCGATGGCAAGGTGGTCTTTCCAGAGCTAGTGGAGACCTCTGACTTCCTCCTCTTTCGGTTCATCACCTTGAACGGTCCGGCCGCGAAAAACAAAGGTATGGCTCTCTTCCCCCGGAAAATCAATGGCCTCTATGCCATGCTCTCCCGCCAGGACAATGAGAACATCTACCTCGTGCTTTCTGACAATGTCCACTTCTGGTACGAAAGCAAGGCTCTTCTTAAACCGATGTTCCCCTGGGAGTTGGTCCAGCTTGGGAACTGCGGGTCGCCCATTGAGACCGAAGCAGGCTGGCTGGTTCTCAGCCACGGGGTCGGCCCCCTGCGAACGTACTGCATCGGCGCGTTCCTCCTCGATCACGACAATCCTGGCAAAGTGATCGGCCGCCTCCGCGAACCCTTGCTCAAACCGGACCAAAAGGAGCGTAAAGGGTACGTGCCGAACGTCGTTTATACCTGTGGCGCTCTCCTCCACAACGGCGAACTGATCATTCCCTATGGCATGGCCGATCACGCCACCGGTTTCGCTACGGTTCCCCTCGATGAAGTGCTGGCTGCCATGCACTAGGAACGTATCGTCGAACAGCATGACAAAGCCCAACAAAAGAGTGGCTGTCCTGTCGCCGATAGCCTGGCGAACGCCTCCTCGGCAATACGGCGCCTGGGAAACGGTGGCTAGCAACATCACCGAAGGGCTCGTCGCCCGTGGCTGGGATGTGACGTTGTTCGCCAGCAGGGATTCTGTGACCCGCGCTCACCTGCATGCCGTGGTGGACAAGGGGTATGAAGAGGATTCCGCCGTCGATCCCAAAGTAGCCGAATACCTTCACATCTCCGAAGCGTTCGAGCACGCTGGCTGAGTTTGACCTCATCCACAGCCACTACGATTTCATGGCTTTGACCTACACCCGGCTGGTCAAGACACCGGTCCTGACTACCATCCACGGATTCTCGTCAGCCAAAATCATGCCCGTCTATCAGAAGTATCGTGACGGATACTTCGTTTCCATCAGTGACTCCGATCGAGCCGCAGGGCTGAATTACCTGGCGACCGTCTACAACGGCATCGATCTCTCGTTGTACCCGCTTCAGGAACCCGGCGGTGATGACCTGATTTTCCTCGGTCGGATCCACCCGGATAAAGGTGTTCATCTGGCCATCGAGGTTGCTCGTCTGAGCGGAATGCGCTTGATCATCGCTGGTATTATCCAGGACAAAGCCTATTTCCGGGAACAGGTCAAACCCCATCTCGACGATCAAAATATCCTTTATATCGGACCAGTGGACGTGAGGGGTAAGAACGAACTGTTTGCCCGGGCTCGAGCGTCTACTCCACCTGAACACCATCCCAGAACGATTCGGACTTGTCCTGGTCGAAGCCAATGCCGCGGGCGTTCCCGTCATCGCTATGGATCTCGGCTCTTGCCGTGAGGTGATCAAGGACGGGCAGACCGGTTTTCTGGTTAACAACGTCGCGGAAGCAGTTCGGGCCATGGGACGAATTTCTGAAATTGATCGATCTGCTTGCCGAAGCCGGGTCCGACAACACTTTTCGATCGAAACCATGGTGGAGGGATACGAGCGGGTTTACTCGACGATTTTTGATCTGGAGGCGAAGAAACAATAATGAAGCGGGACATCGTCAGGCGATACAGCAACAACCCCATCCTCACTAAGGCCCAGATCCCCTATCCCGTGGAGACTGTTCACAACGCGGCGGTCGTGAAACAGGGGAGCGAATACATCATGCTTTTCCGCTCCCATCTTCGCACCGGACGGTCCATCATTGGTTTAGCACGCAGTCCCGACGGATTCCGTTTCACAGCCGATCCTCAGCCCTTTCTGATCCCTGCCCAAGATAGCCCTTTTGCCACCTATGAAGAGTTCGGCGTGGAAGACCCGCGCGTCACCCTGGTGGACGGGGAGTACATCATCACCTACAGCGCATACTCGCGAAATGGAGTGCGGATCGCCCTAGCCAAGACGAAGGACTTCAGCCATGTGGAAAGAGTTTCTTTGATTACGGAGGCGGACTATCGGAATGTCGTGATCTTTCCCGAGAAGTTTAATGGGCTATATGCCCGGCTTGACCGTCCTCATTCTGAAATCGCACCTTGGTCAATCTGGATTTCCTATTCTCCGGATCTGTGCTATTGGGGCCAATCACAGCTCATCATGAGACCCGTGCAATATCACTGGGATGAAATGAAGATCGGTCCTGGCGCGCCTCCGATCAAAACGGACCAGGGATGGCTTTCCATCTATCACGGAGTCTTCGAAACGATGGATGGATCGGTCTATCGTTTGGGGGTTGCTCTTCACGACCTCAGGGACCCGGCAAAGATCATTGGTGTGGGCGACTCTTGGATTTTGCAACCGGAGGATCCTTGGGAGATCACTGGTTATGTGCACAACGTAGTCTTCACCTGTGGCGCTGTTGCCGAGCTCGATGGAACCGTAAAAATCTACTGGGGGGGCGCAGACACGGTCATGTGCGTGGGCGAAGCGAATGTCTCGGATCTGGTCGCACTATGCCTACATCACGGCAGACCGGCAAAGTAAGCATGGCATTCCAAGAGTCCTAATAGCCCAAGGTCCGGGTGTGGTCTGCAGCTACCTCAATAAACTGGAGCAGGGACAGACCGAGACTGCGCATGGGACTTTGCGACGGCGAGCCCGAGAAAAGCAGAAGGTGCACCCACTTGGTCCGCCTCTGCCAATTTAAACTTACAAACTCTAGTTCTCGTACAGCAGCACGCCCTTGGTTTCCTGCGAGTCCACCGGACGGCAGTACAGCTTGTTGTTCTCGAGGAAGACCTCGATGAACGCCGGCCGCGTGGTGATGGTGCCTCGGATCAGCGCCTCCGACAACGGGTCTTCGACGTACTTCTGCAAAGCACGCCGCAAGGGACGCGCGCCGTAGCTGCGATCGCCGAGTGTCTGACTTAGTACCCACTTCTTGGCCTCGTCGGTTACGGTGACGGTGATTGATTTCGGTGCCAGATTCTGGTTCAGCTGGCTGACCATAAGCTCCAGGATCTGAATGAGACCGTTCTCAGTCAGCGCGCTGAACAGGATGATTTCGTCCAACCGGTTCAGGAACTCGGGGTTGAATGTGCGCTTGACCTCGTTCCTCACCAGATCCTCGACCTTGTCGGAGATCATGTCTTCCTTGGTTGACTGGAAGCCCAGGCCCTCCCGCTTCTGCAGGTGGCGAGCGCCGATATTCGAGGTCATGATGATGATGGCGTTCTTGAAGTCCACCGTGTTGCCCAGACCGTCGGTTAACTGGCCGTCTTCAAACACCTGCAAGAGGATGTTGAAGACATCCGGGTGTGCCTTCTCGATTTCGTCCAGCAGCACGATCGAGTAGGGCGCGCGCTTCACACGCTCGGTCAACTGGCCGCCCTCTTCGTAGCCCACGTATCCCGGAGGCGAGCCGATCAGCTTCGAGACCGAGTGCTTCTCCATGAATTCAGACATGTCGAAGCGAACCAGCGACTTCTCAGTGCCAAACATAAACTGGGCCAGGGTGCGGGCAACTTCGGTCTTGCCGACGCCGGTGGGTCCGAGGAACAGTAACGAGCCGATCGGCCGGTTCGGGTTCTTCAGGCCGGCCCGGGAGCGGCGGATGGCCTGAGCCAGGGCAATAATCGCCTTGTCTTGCGAGATGATGCGCTTGTGCAGTTCTTCTTCGATGCGCAGCAGCTTCTGCCCTTCTTCTTCTTTAATCGAGGCGATCGGAACGCCCGTCCAGCGCGACACCACGTCTTCGATGTCCTCCCGACCGACAACGCCGGTGGAGGATTCATCGAGATGATATTTCTCGCGAAGAGCGCGCAGGTTCTCGCGCTCTTTGCGTTCTTCGTCCGAATAGAAACGAGCCTTCTCGAACTCGTGGTTCGCGATGGCGTTTTCCATGCGGTGTACGATGAACTTGATTCGCTTCTGGACCTCCGTGATCTCCTCCGGCAGCAAGGTCTGGCGCAGCTTCACGCGCGCCCCCGCCTCGTCGATCAGGTCAATCGCCTTGTCGGGCAGGAAGCGATCCGGAATGTAGCGGTTGGAATGCGAAACCGCGAAGTTAATAGCGTCGTCGGTGTATGTGACTGCGTGGAACTTTTCGTACCGGTCCTTGATGCCGAACAGAATCTTGGTGGCATCGCCTTCATCCGGAGGCGGAACCTTGACGGCCTGGAAACGGCGCTCCAGCGAACGATCTTTTTCGATTGATTTGTGATACTCGCCTGGAGTCGTCGCGCCAATGCACTGAATTTCACCGCGCGACAAAGCCGGTTTCAGGATGTTGGCCGCGTCGAGCGACCCCTCGGCCGAACCCGCGCCAACTAGCGTATGAAGTTCATCGATGAATATGATGGCGTTCTGCGACTCCATCAACTCCTTCATGATGGTTTTCAGGCGCTCTTCAAACTGGCCACGGTACTTAGTGCCGGCCACGATGAGCGACAAGTCGAGAGCCAGGATGCGCTTATCTGCCAGGAACGACGGAACTTCGCCATCGGTGATGCGCTGCGCCAGTCCTTCGACGATGGCAGTCTTACCTACGCCCGCCTCGCCGATCAGTACCGGGTTGTTCTTGGTGCGGCGGCAGAGAATATGAATCACGCGCTCCAGCTCGCTTTCACGTCCCACCAGCGGATCGAGCTGGGTGTCCATCGCGGCTTGGGTCAGGTCGCGGGAAAACTCACTGAGGGAAGATTCACGCTGACGCTGCGGCTGAGCTTTTTCCTGGCTGGTACGCGCCAGTTCCTCGCGGATGGTCGGAAGGCGTAAGCCGCGTTCGTGCAGGATCTCGGCGGCGAAGCACTTCTCTTCACGCAGCAGTCCCAACAAAAGATGCTCGGTTCCAACGTGCTTGTGCGAAAGGAGCTCAGCCTCCTCGGCAGCATAAGCCAGAACCCGCTTGCACTCGTTGCTCAATGGGAGATCGACCGAGGTCGAGAGCTTCTCCCGGATAGTAATGTGTCCCTCAATCTGCTTACGGGTGGACTCGACCGAGGCATATGAACGCAGGAACCGGAAGGTGAGACCTTTGTCTTCGCGCAGAAGTCCCAACAGCAGGTGCTCCGTCTCTATGTAAGGGGAACCGAACTGACTGGCCTCGTAGCGCGCAAAGAAGATGACGCGCCGTGCTTTCTCCGTGTAGCGTTCGAACATATAACCCCTCTCCCTGCCAAGTTCACCGGGAAGGTGTCGGGTCGCGCAATAGGGGGCAGCGAGCAGATCGTTTTGTGCAGTTCTTTCTTGCAACTGCAAAGCGCCGTCCGAAGCTCGTGTTCTAATTTGTGAAGATCGTTGAGCTTCCGCCGGACCTAAGGAAGCTCGACGGCTTTGAGGAAGCGCCCCTCATTCAATTAGATTCCTCTGGTACGGCGGTTGCAAGACCAACCCTGCCGAGCCGGCGTTGTGCTGGGCGTACTCTTCTGGTGTGAACTTGCCGCCCTGGACGTAGCGCGTGTTTAGTTCCGGGTAGTTCTTCCACTTTTCGGGCAGCTCATCCAGAGCAAAAATCGCGTGGACCGGCACGCAGGCCCCACAATCGATGCACTCTACGAGATCGATGTAGAGCTGCGGGACCTCATCGAAGCCGGGACGGGCGTTGGTGTTCTTCTTCGGATGGATGCAATCTACGGGGCTGGTATCGACGCAGGCGGTGTCTTTTGTCCCGATGCGAGGTTCGGCAATAACGAAGGTCATAGGACGTCCGCCTATCTGAGCCCACAGTACGCCCAAGAGAGGAGGTTAAGCGGGAGGCATTGCGCTTGCGAGCGGAAGAGGTTGGGAGGACATGGTGCTGCATTTGGCTTCCAAACAGATTGTTCGCCATGACAAGAAGGGGGTCGGGCAGTAGCCCAGTCGGATCCACTACGGCTCGGCCCGTTCGGCAATCCCTTGTAGAAATGGGCTCTTCTGGATATGCCGTGAGTGCGCCGAGACGTGTACGTAGGGAAAGCCGAGGAATTGCTTTGCGGAGATTTTCGTTATTTCCAAGCAATTAAATTTCGATCGTTCCGCTTTCGTCAGCACTCGCTCCATTGCTCTCCGTACGGTTCTCTCTCTCCAATAACCCAAGGCGGTCGCCTGAATGCTGGCAGACAGAAAAAAGAAGTTCCAGTCAGCTCGTCGGATGTCTCGATCCAGAGCATCGCCGTCGGAATTCTTGATCATTTCCCAGCCATGTGAATATAGTTCCGTTTCTACTAGCAAGGATTGGGGAATGATCGTGCCCGCCTTCATCATGATGGTGCCCGCTTTTATAGGGCCTGACAATCGCGTCTCCCCTTCCGTCGAAGATCCAGCAGGCAAGGACAAAAAACGCAAGCAAACGAAAAAGCCTCGTCCTGCGACGAGGCTTGCGTAGTTTTCGCGCTAATCTGATTAGACGTTGAACGACGACCCGCAGCCGCAGGTGCTCTTCACGTTCGGGTTCTCGAACTTGAAACCGGCGCCCTCCAGCGTCTCGACGTAATCCACGCGGCAGCCGTTCAGGTACATGATCGAGGTGGCGTCCACGAACACTTTAAGGCCGTCCATATCGAACACTTTGTCCATCATGCCGGCGTTGGTGTCGAACTGCAGGGAGTAGGAAAAGCCCGAGCACCCGCCTCCCACCACCCCCACGCGCAGGCCAGCCGGCGCGGGATTCTGTTGCGCTATGATTCCCTTTACCTTGGCAATGGCATTTGGAGTCAGGCTAATGGGTGCTTCTTTTGTCGGGATCATCGGAGCAGTCGTTGTGGTCGACATGTGTATCTCCTCGAGCCTACGAACATAGATTGTAGCAGTCTTCAATCGTAAGCTCGCGCAGCGTATCTGCGACGACCTGGTGCACCATCCGCAGTTGATGGTAGCTGGGAACGGACTCCAGGTGCCGCCAGCATTCGCCGTGAATATCGCTTCGCCCCAGTCTCTCGCTTGCCTCAATCACGTCGAATACGGAAATGTACCGCGGGTCGCGGGCGAGTGTGTATCCGCCCTTAATCCCGTGGTGGGACATCAACACCCCAGCTGTGGCAAGTCGCTGGAGGACCTTGGCCAATGCTTCATGGGGCAGTCCATAGCATTCCGCCAAATCATGGGCGCTGAATGAACCCTCGGCAGCGTGCTCTGCCAAGTGCTGCGCAGCGATGAGACCGTAACACGCTCTCCGAGTCAGCAACATAGCGAAACCCGCTGATCTGACCGATTGAGACCGGCACACACCGCCGGGGCCGCCCAGCCTAAGGCGACGTGCAATTGGGCCAGAAGCCACCCGCTTGGGGACGGTTGCCGGACCTTGTCAACCGCGCCATCGAGGCAGTACAATTAAATTGTACCAGATTAGTACTATTTTAAAATGTGCTCATGTACGGCGGTTCGGAAACCTCTGAGACAGAGGCATTAACTGATGATCCGACTAGGCAAATTGGCGGACTACGGGTTGGTCCTGATGACTCACATTGCGCAGAGCCACGATCGGTTGCTGCACACAGCGCGTGACCTGGCCGTCGAATCGCGGCTGCCCCTGCCAACAGTGAGCAAGCTGCTGAAGGAGCTTTTGCAGGGTGGGTTGCTGGTTTCGCACCGGGGCATCAAGGGTGGGTACAGTCTGGCCAGGAAGCCGCGAGAGATTTCAGTGGCTGAAATCATTGCTGTACTCGAGGGTCCTATCGCGCTCACTGAATGCAGCACTGACATCTCCGGTCTGTGCGACTTGGAGCCCTGTTGTCCCATCAAGGACAATCAGCGGATCATCAGCCAGGCGGTGCGCGGGGCATTGGAGAACGTGATGCTTTCCGATCTCAGTCAACCCTTACACCTGACCACCATCAGGAATGCGCGCGGAAACCTAGTGCCCACTATTGATTTTGTATCCGGGAGAATGCAATGAGCACCAACCTTAACGCGATCCGAGACTTGGCGGAGCAGGAATACAAGTGGGGCTTCGTCACTTGTGTCGAGGAAGAGAGAGTCCCAAAGGGACTCAACGAGGACATTATTCGCCTGATCTCGGCCAAGAAGAATGAACCGGAGTTCATGCTCCAGTGGAGGGTCAGGGCGTATCACCACTGGGCGTCGCTGGAGAAGGCGCAGGCCGAACCAAAGTGGGCCAATGTCAGGTACGGGCCGATCGACTACCAGGAAATCGTTTATTACTCCGCACCCAAACAGAAGCCCGGGCTCACGAGCCTTGAGGAACTGGATCCCGAGATCCTGCGCACCTACGAGAAACTGGGCATTCCGCTCGATGAGCAAAAGCACCTCGCGGGTGTGGCGGTAGATGCAGTGTTCGACAGCGTCTCAGTGGCTACTACTTTCAAGGAGAAGCTGGCTGATCTGGGAATTGTCTTTTGCTCCTTCTCGGAAGCGGTGCAGAAGCATCCGGACCTGGTGCAGAAGTACCTGGGCTCAGTGGTGCCCTACAGCGACAACTTCTTCGCCGCCCTGAACGCGGCCGTATTTACTGACGGGTCTTTCGTCTATGTGCCAAAGGGGGTTCGCTGCCCGATGGAACTTTCCACCTACTTCCGTATTAACGCGGCGAACACCGGCCAGTTCGAACGCACCTTGATCGTCGCCGACGAGGGTTCCTACGTCAGTTACCTCGAAGGCTGCACGGCACCCATCCGTGACGAAAACCAGTTGCACGCCGCTGTGGTCGAGTTGATCGCGCTCGACAACGCGCAAATCAAGTACTCCACGGTGCAGAACTGGTACCCGGGCGACAAAGAAGGCAAAGGCGGGATCTACAACTTCGTGACCAAGCGGGGCAAGTGCCTGGGAGCCAACTCGAAGATCTCCTGGACGCAGGTTGAGACCGGTTCAGCCATTACCTGGAAGTATCCGAGCTGCATCCTGCAGGGGGAGAACTCGGTGGGCGAGTTCTACTCGGTTGCCCTCACCAACAACTACCAGCAGGCTGATACCGGGACCAAAATGATCCACATTGGCAAGAACACGCGCAGCACCATCGTCGCCAAGGGCATCTCTGCTGGACACGGCCAGAACACCTATCGAGGTCAGGTAAAGATCATGAAGGGCGCCACCGGGGCACGCAACTACACGCAGTGCGACTCGCTTCTGATTGGCGATAAGTGCGGCGCCCACACCTTCCCTTACATCGAGGTGAGGAACTCCACCGCGCGCATGGAGCATGAGGCTTCCACCTCGAAAATCGGCGACGACCAGCTTTTCTACCTGCGACAGCGCGGGCTAAAGGCAGAAGATGCTGTATCGATGATCGTGAACGGTTTCTGCAAGCGTGTGTTCCGCGAGCTACCCATGGAGTTTGCCGTGGAGGCGCAGAAACTGCTGGGTGTCAGCCTGGAAGGCAGCGTCGGATAAGTCTGAGCTTTGACGCATGAAGTTGCAGAAGTCTCGTGAGAGGAAAGGGAATGAGCTTACTGGAAATTAAGAATCTCCACGTCAAAGTGGATAACCACGAAATCCTCAAGGGCATTGACCTGAAGGTGAACGCCGGCGAGCTGCACTCCATCATGGGCCCGAACGGTTCAGGCAAGAGCACGCTGGCGCAGGTGCTGGCCCGCCGCGAGACCTACGTGGTCACCACTGGCGAGGTGTCTTACAACGGCAAAGATCTCCTGGCCATGAAACCGGAGGAGGCCGCTTGTGAAGGCGTCTTCATGGCCTTCCAATACCCGGTAGAGATTCCCGGCATTAGCAACGCTTACTTCCTACGGTCTGCTCTCAATGCCATCCGCAAGCACCGTGGGCTGGATGAGGTTGATGCCATGGACTTCCTGCCCATGTTCCGGGAGAAGCTGAAGCTGCTGGACATGGACGAGAAGCTGATGAACCGTTCCGTGAACGAAGGCTTCTCCGGCGGCGAGAAAAAGCGCAACGAGATCCTGCAGATGGCGGTGCTGGAGCCGAAGCTCGCCATCCTGGACGAGACCGATTCCGGCCTGGACATTGACGCGCTGAGGATCGTGGCCCAGGGTGTCGATGCCATGCGCAATCCGGAGCGCGCCATCATCGTGGTAACTCACTACCAGCGCCTGCTGAACTACATCGTCCCCGACTTTGTCCATGTGCTGCTGGATGGCCGTATCGTGCGTTCGGGTGGTCCCGAACTGGCTCTGGAACTTGAAGAAAAAGGCTATGGCTCGATGGAAGCCGAGGCACGGCATGCTACGTCCGCTTAACGAGAATGAGGGAAGAACAACGTGATCACGGCAACTCAGCAGCTAGAAAGTTACCTAGACACCTTCAGCGAGTTTGAGAAGATCGCCGCCGGCCATGCCCTGCCATGGTTGCGGAAGCTTCGCCGGGACGCGTTTGCTCGCTTTTGCGAAGTCGGATTCCCAACCACTCACGACGAAGACTGGCGGTTCACCAACGTCTCTGCCATCGCACAAACTCTCTTCCGGCTCGCGCGAAACGGCCGCGTCCGACCGTCGCAACAGGAACTGGAACCGTATCGGGTTGCGGGCGTTGCTGGTCAACTTGTATTTGTGAACGGGCGCTTTGCGCGCGAGCTATCGTTGCTGGGCAAACTGCCCAATGGGGTGAAGGTCAGCAGTCTTGCTGGGGAGATTTCCGGCAATCCCGGAGCGATTGAACCGCATCTCGGCCGCTACCTTGATATCCGACGTGATGCCTTCTGTGCACTGAATACGGCTTTCGTTGAAGACGGAGCGTTTGTACACATCCCCAGAGGCACACTCGTGGAGGAGCCCATCTGCCTCCTGTTTGTCTCGACCGGGGACGACGCCCCAACAATGAGTCATCCGCGCAACCTTATTGTGGCGGAGGAAGACAGCCAAGCCACATTCGTCGAGGACTATGTGTCGCTCGACGGCGGTGCGTTATTCTGCAACACGGTCACGGAACTGGTCGCCAGCGACCACACTGTGCTTTCGCACTACATGATCGAGCGCGAGCACAGGCAGGCTTTCAACGTCTCAACGCTGCGCATCCAACAAGGAAGAAGCGCCAATATCGTGTCGCACTCAGTGCTACTGGGCGGTGCGCTGGTGCGCAACAACGTACACCCGGTGCTGGCAGGCGAAGGGGGAGAGTGTCTGATTAATGGCCTCTTCATCGGCACCAGCGACCAACACTTGGGCAACTACATGCTGGTAGAACACGCCAGCCCGCGCTGCGGCAGCCGGCAGTTCTACAACGGGATCCTCGATGGCCACGCACACGGAGTTTTTCACGGCCGGATCATCGTGCACAAAGATGCGCAGAAAACCGACGCCAAGCAGACCAACCGCAACCTGCTGCTTTCCGATGACGCGCAAATCGACACCAAGCCGCAGCTGGAGATCTACGCCGACGACGTGAAGTGCACGCACGGGGCCACCATCGGCCAAATTGAGGGGGATGCCCTGTTCTATCTGCGGGCTCGAGGAATCGACGAAGTGTCCGCGCGCAAACTTCTGCTCTTCGCTTTCTCCAGCGAGTGCCTCGACCGCATGAAGCAGGGCCCCGTGCGGAAGCATGTGGAAGGGCTTATCAACCGCTGTCTGTTCCAGATGGCCAACACTGCACCGGGTGCATCGACAGGGAACCGCCCCGAGAATACCGGAAGAAACTGGGAGGAAATCGGATGACGACGGCGGCCAAGAGATTGCCCAGAGAGTTCCGTTCACCGGGGCTAGCCGACGCCGAGGTGGACTTTGACGTGGATAAGATCCGCCGCGACTTTCCCCTACTCCGGCAGAGGGTTCACGGCAGGAGGCTGGTTTACCTGGACAATGCGGCCACGTCCCAGAAGCCGCAGGTGGTCATTGATGCGATCGGTCAATACTACGAGCGGAACAACTCCAACATCCATCGTGGCGTGCATTTCCTTTCCGAGCATGCGACGGAAGAGTTCGAAGGGGCGCGGAGGATCATGCAATCGTTCCTCAACGCTGCCGATGCGAGCGAGATCATCTTTGTTCGCGGTGCCACGGAAGCCATCAACCTCGTGGCGCAGACCTACGGTCGCGCTCACGTTCACGCCGGCGACGAAGTGCTCATCACCGCCATGGAGCATCACTCCAACATCGTGCCTTGGCAGATCCTGTGCGAAGAGAAGGGTGCAAGGTTGCGGGTTGCGCCCATCACCGACAGCGGCGAGCTGCTACTTGAGGAGTTTGAGAATCTGCTGGGACCGCGGACCAAAATCGTCGCCGTAACGCACGTCTCAAACGCGCTGGGCACGATCAATCCTGTCCAGCGCATTATCGAAATGGCACATCGCGGGAACATCCCTGTGCTGGTCGATGGGGCCCAGGCCGTGCCTCATCTGAAAGTAGACGTCCGGGCTCTGGATTGTGACTTCTATGTTTTCTCCGGTCACAAGGTGTACGGTCCAACTGGCATCGGCGTTCTGTATGGCAAATCGGCTCTGCTCGACGCCATGCCTCCGTATCAGGGCGGCGGCGACATGATCAGTTCCGTAACCTTCGAGAAGACGATCTACAACAAGCTGCCCTATAAATTTGAAGCTGGCACGCCCCATGTGGCAGGCGCCATCGGCCTGGGCGCAGCCATCGACTATGTGAATGGCCTCGGGATGGACAAGATAGCTGCGCATGAGCACGAGTTGCTGGCCTATGCCACTGAAATCGTTTCAGCGATCCCCGGCATTCGTCTGATCGGCACTGCAAGAGAAAAGGCTAGCGTGCTCTCGTTCTTGCTGGACAGTATCCACCCGCACGACATCGGCACCATTCTCGACCAGGAGGGAATTGCTATCCGAACAGGACATCACTGCGCCCAGCCCGTAATGCAGCGCTTCGGCATCGCGGCCACGGCGCGTGCTTCGTTCGCTCTCTACAACACCAGAGAAGAAGTGGACACTCTGGTCGAGGGCATCCAGAAGGTACGGGAGGTGTTCGCCTGATGCCTGATCTACGCGAGCTTTACCAGGAAGTGATCCTGGAGCACAGCAAGGCGCCTCGCAACTATCGCGAACTGGCGACGGCAAACCACCGGGCGGAAGGATATAACCCACTCTGTGGTGACCACTTCACCGTTTACCTGGACTTGGAGGGCGACTCGATTCGCGACATAAGCTTCCAAGGCTCAGGATGCGCGATTTCCAAAGCCTCAGCATCCCTGATGACGCAAAGCGTGAAGGGTAAGAGTAGGGCGGAAGCGGCAAGACTCTTCGACCAGTTCCACAAGCTGGTGACGGGCCAGTCGCCGGCGAACGGGAACCGGGCTGAACTGGGCAAGCTGGCTGTTTTTTCCGGCGTCTCCGAGTTTCCTGTGCGGGTCAAGTGCGCCACCCTTGCCTGGCACACGTTGCACGCTTCGCTGGAAGAGAAACAGGGCACTGTGTCGACGGAGTAGCGCCCACACAGAGTAAGGAGAAAGAACAGCTACGAAGGGAGTTCTATATGGGTGCGAGTGGACCGATCATGCTGAGTCGGGCTTGTGAAGTCATCGAGATCCCCAGTGGGATTCGCGCTACCCTCCCGGCCGGTGCCGTCGTAAGGATCATGCAGTCCCTGGGCAGCGGCTATACGGTGGCTACCGATCGCGGCTACATGTACCGTGTCGATGCCAGGGATACGGATGCTCTGGGGCTCTCCAACGCGGCGACGGCACAAGCACCTGCGGTCCACGAAGGGAATTTCAGCGATCAGATGGTCTGGGATCAGTTGAAGACTGTGTACGACCCGGAGATTCCGGTCAATATCGTGGATCTGGGTCTGGTTTACTCGTGCGCGATTGCGCCGCTGGAGCAAGGCGGGAACAGGGTTCATATCAAAATGTCCGTGACGGCACCCGGTTGTGGTATGGGCAACGTGCTCAAGGCCGACGTGGAGAGCAGGCTCTCGCGGTTGCCCGGTGTCGAGCAAGTTCATGTTGAAGTCGTCTTCGATCCGCCGTGGTATCCCGGCCTCATGTCGGATGCAGCCAAGCTCCAGCTTGGCTTCGACCTGGATTACGGCGCGACACAAACCTCGCCACCGAACCATGGAGGAAGATAGTGATCGTCCCCCCTAAGATCCTGGGTTCCGGACGCAGGGCCAGAAACATTCGCCCACACGGTCACGAGGTCCGTGGAGTCGCGGTTCGCGCTCGCCTATGCTGCTGGGCGTTCTGGTCTGGGTCGAGCGTAATTCACGTCCAGGGTACGATCTCGTAATATGGTGCCATTCAGAGCTTGGATTGCTTTCTCAGCCTCAGCGTCGTTAGTCATCTCCACGAACGCAAACCCGCGCGGCAGCCCGGTGTCGCGATCCACGATGATATGAACCTGCACCACCTGTCCGTAGGCTTCGAACAGCCGCCGAAGCTCATCGAGCGTCACCTCAGAACCCAGGTTTCCAACAAAGAGGTTTTTCACGACGTTTCCCTATCGGTAACTGTTTTAATTGTGGGCTGTTCTCGGGCGATTGGGCAAGAGGCCGAAGTCACAGCAGGGACAGGGGCACAGGGCAATCGTGTCGACCAACGCACCAGCGACGTCGATTGAGCCAGTAACTATCACCACGAACTTGCTCGGCTCCTGTGAGTGCAGCGACGCGCTTCAGGTACTCCGCTGCGCGTTGGTTCGCTTTCTCATCGCGAGCAGATCACTGCGCACGGGTGAACACCTGACCGTCGGCCTCTGCCGAAAGCTGTGCTGTCCTAGGTGAACAGCCGAACTGTGGCACTTGATCTAACGAGAGTTGACGCCATCGATGGCGGCGGAATGGGGGTGTTGGTGTTCTTGCACGGGTGTTCTCGCGCCACCGAAGTTGACTTGAAACTCATGAATCCGACGTCGGGCGTACGCGAGTTGTTTGCACTCACGAATTTTGATTCGGTGTTTGAAACCTTTTCGTCAGAAGACGCAGTGTCGAGTCGCCCGGTCGGCGTCGCGGCCACCCAGGGAACTGCCGCTTTTCAATATGGGGACCAGCCAGATTGAGCGTTGACACTCTATTTGAGTGATCACAGCTCCGGGCACTGAGCGCAAAACGCCCGTCCAGAGCGTGCTGTGGGAATACTTTACGCTTTACCTCAGTTACCACGAAGGTAGCACTACTTTGTGGCCTTCTTGCCAGCGGATGAGCAACCCGCTATGTCCCGTCTGTATTCCGGTTCGAGAGTCGATGCGAAATCGTCCATACAACGTATTGCAGTCCAGGTCAGACGCTGTGTTTCGTAGCTGCTCGTCATCCAAGGAAGCGGCCCGGCGAATGCATTCCGTCAAAACCAGTCCGGTAGCAAAACTTCCCGCCGCGATGTAATCGGGTGGCTGGCCGAACTGCTCTTGAAACCTACCCAGAAACCAATCCGAAGTCGGTCCGGCGATGTTGGGGAGGGTCATCTCCGGTTCCCACTGGCTCGGCCCCAGGACTCTATCCGCTATCGGCGCAAGTTCCGCAGAAAAAGCACGGACCCCGGCAGCAACCGCCGCCACCTCATGTACGGTGCTGGGCCAACGATGGCGTGTTCGCATGAGCCCCACCTCGTCTTGAAAGCTCCCTGTTAGCACGACAATTTCCGGGCTGATGCCGAATAGGACACCAAGGATGGCGTCCTGATTCTCCCAGGGAACGTTGATGGGGACGAGATGCACCGAGTGGCGGGCGACAGCAAGGGCCGATTCCAGAATCCCACGAGCAACGTGCCATCCGAAGGTCCCTCTCCCTGAATACAAGACACAAATTCGACCGAGCTCCGGGAACTCTTCAGCCAGCCAGTGCGGGAGCGCCCGCAGGTACTCACTTGCTGGGCTTGCGATGCCCACCAGGTACCGCCGACCATGGCGGAAGATCTCATCGGAAGAGCCGCCATGGTTCCAGAGGATTTTCTTGTATTCTTCCGCAATCTCCACTACGGCCATCGTCAAGCTGCTGGAATATGGCCCTAAGAGAATGTCAATCTGATCCTCTCGGAGGAGCCGGAATACGTTCTTCCGGGCACAGCTGATCTGACTGCGGTCGTCGTACCAAGTCAGCCGCACAGACCTTTGCTCCCCATTCTGGACGACAATGCCACCCTGAGCGTTGATATAGGACTGCCAGAGGCGTGCACCCTGGAGCGTCTGTTGCCCTTGCAACTGGAACTTGCCCGAAAGAGAAACGGATAGCCCGATTGTAATTTCTGGCCTGCTCATGGCTCTCCGATTCGGGGGCAGTACATACCGGTAGATTTCACCCGCAGCGACGGAAGCCGAGTGCCCGGAACTCGATGCATTTGGAGCAATGACACTTGAGGTCCTCGTTGCCCGGTATTTCCAAGTGGCCGCACTTGGCGCAGACAAACGCCCCGTCCGCGAGGGCAATCATCGGCCTGAACTCGTTGCCCACGACACAATACGGACACCGAACTACTCGCTCCGTCATCGCTGCAACTCCGCTAGCAGTAGAGTGTAGACACAAAGACCCGTGCCTCAAGGAGCTATCCAAGAACGACCCGGGTCGAGCGGAATGTTAGGAATGACAGCCAGTCTACTCGCCAGCGATGAATGAAGCAACGCAAACAGGCTCAATGTTGTGTGCCGCCTTGACCGTCCTGCGACCAGTAGGGCCTAGGCGATCTTCAGCGGCGTGGCTTAATCCCAGCGTCAGAGGCAACGCGTTTCGAGTTCAGTCCAGTTGAACCACAACCGCCTCATCGAATTTCGTAGCACCTCTTCACCTCGCTTGCTCCGTACTTCTCCGAGACTTCTCAATCACCGACTGCAATTTCTCGCTGGCAGTCGCGGACGCCACCATCACGGGTTGACCCTGAAGGAAACGGCGTTTGAGGTCTTACCGCTGCACGAGGTGCACGGTTGCGTTCGGAACGCGGCCGGTGATGGTTGTCGCATGCCCGGAAATCAGGCCGAGAAAGTACGTCCGCGAGAAGCCGATCAGAGCCGTGAACAGCATCACGATGGACATGCAGGTGTAGAACTTGCGGTCCCGCGCCGCGGGGGGAATGAGCGGACGGAGAGAAGTAGCAGTGGTAGCCATGGCGGCCAACGATGTTAGCACGGGCGCCGGGCGGCGTTGAACAATCAAACGCCACGCCCACCTGCTCAAGCAACCATTCGTAGGGGTCTCCCGAGGCTCTGCCGACAGATTACTGGCAAACCGGAAGTCATGCGACAGGGCGGACCGCTTGTGAGGACGCCAGAAGTCGGCTACGGGGAAATCAGGTGGGGATTATTCAAATCCATGGGCGTTCGAATCGATTGCACTTCCCAGTTGTCAATGGATCATGGCATTTGGTGGATAAACAGTCTTGTCCCATAAGCCCGTTTCTGGACCGCGAGAGAAGGGCTGGAGCGCTCTCGGTTACCCGGTAATTCCATTTGGAGGTCCAGATCTTGTTGTGCGTTGATCACCGTTTTCAGGCGATCACTCCTGACTATGGTCTCAAAGAAGGACGAAACACCTACAGTATGGCGCCAGGGCTCCGTAGGGTGTAGGATTCTTTAGTCTTTTTAGAAAGTGATCGAGTTGACGGCCTTATCGTAGCGAAAGGTCTCAGGCAAACCCGGGAACCGATGAACCTGTTCCTCGGAGCCGTGCCGAACGTACAAGGCACCTCGTCCTCCGCGGTGTATCCCGGCTAGCATCGAGGAGGAGTCTTGTCACTCGGTCTGCTCCCGTCCATCCTGCAGCCACCTGTTAAGGTGCCTCGCCAAATCCCGTTGCCGCAAGTGTGCGCCGCGTCCGAAGTCTTGCCAGAACCCCCATGGGAAGAAAATGTCTTTCTGCTTGCCAACTATGACCGCCATGATCAAGTGACTGTCAGAGGAAAGGGGGCCTGGTGAAACTTACCGACACCATAAAATCTGTGTTGAAAAGCAAGGATGAGAATAGAGTCTTGTCGGTAACACCAGATCAGTCGGTCTACGAGGCGATTGAGAAGATGGCCAAACACGGCGTCGGGGCATTGCTCGTCATTGCCAATCACAAACTGGTCGGCATTCTGTCAGAGCGCGACTACGCCCGCAAAGTAATCCTGATGGGCCATTCCTCGAATGAAACGCAGGTCAGCCAGATCATGACCAGCCCGGTTGTATTCGTGACTCCGCAGCACACCGTTGACGACTGCATGGCGATCATGACCAATCACCATTTCCGCCATCTCCCGGTCTTGGAGAACGATAATGTGGTGGGAGTGGTATCGATTGGCGACCTTGTGAAGTGGATCATCTCTGGTCAGGCGCAAACGATTCAGGAGTTGGAAGGCTACATTACGGGAGCGTATCCCGGCTAGGAGATCGTCATGAAGAAGACCTTTGCCGTCGGCATCGGAGGCGCGGCAGGACAGGGCGTTGCGACACCAGGCGACATCTTCGCGAAAATATTCAGTCGCCGTGGACTGCATCTGAACGCTTATAACGCCTACCAATCGATCATTCGCGGTGGCCACACTTTTCTTACGATCCGCACCGGTCCGGAGAAAGTCACCAACATGGGGGATCGCTTTGATTTGCTGATCCCGCTCAATCAGGACGCGATGGATCGCCACCTACGCCTGCTCAGTGCCGGCGCTGCCTGTGTCTATAACGCTGACACGATCAAGCCGGGTGTCGCCGCCGAAGGTGTTGCAACTTTGCCCGCTTCCGGTCTCCCAAGCTGGCGGACATCACGCGGAACAAGGTAGCCCAGAACACGCTTGCACTCGGTGCTGGTCTCAGCATGATGGGCATCGGATTCCAGGCGCTGGAGCAGGTTCTTTCCGAGCAGTTCAAGAAGAAGGGGGACGCTATCGTCTCCGAAAATGTTGGCATCGCGCGAGCTGGCTATGACTATGCCACCACGAATTTCCGGCCGTTCGCCTGGCCTCTTCCCATGACGGAACACCGCTACGCGGTGCTCAGCGGCAACATCGCGATGGCCATGGGAGGTGCTGCTGCAGGAGTGAAATTCTATTGCGCCTACCCCATGAGCCCTTCGACTGGAGTTCTGCACTGGATGGCGGCGCACGCCCGCAAAGCCGGCATCATGGTCCGGCAGGTGGAGGACGAGATTGGCGTCGTGAACATGGCGATCGGCGCGGCCCACGCCGGCGTTCGCTCGATGTGCGCCACCTCCGGCGGCGGTTTTGCGCTGATGAGCGAGGGCCTCGGGCTCTCAGCCATGATGGAGACTCCGGTGGTGGTAATCGACTGCCAGCGGGCTGGCCCGTCGACCGGTGTCCCCACCAAAACCGAGCAGGGCGATCTCTGGCAGATGCTGGGCGCCGGCATTCGGAGACTATCCGCGCGTGATTGCGTGCTCCGCTCGATATTGGAGACTGCTTCAAGATCATCCCGGAGATTTTCAATCTTGCCGACCGGTTCCAGTGCCCGGGCATTGTGCTGTGCGACCTGCTGCTTGTCGGAAGGCAGGCTCAGCGTAGACCCGAAGGAGTTGGATTTTGTTCCCGCCATCGATCGCGGCGAGCTGATCACCGCGCTCCGACGGCGAACGCGAACGGCGGGTACAAACGCTACAAGATCACCGAGAGCGGGGTTTCTCCGCGCGCCATTCCTGGCGTGCCCGGCTATACCCACACCGCCGCAAGTGACGAGCACGATGAAGACGGCGTGTTGATCAGCGACGAATTCACCAACCCAACCAAGCGCCGCGCCATGATGGAAAAGCGCATGCGAAAGGTGGCGGGGATTGAGGCAGCCGTTCCTCCGCCTGAGCTGTGGGGCCCGCGGATGCGGATGTCACGCTGATCGGCTGGGGCTCGACCAAAGGCGTGATCGAGGAGGCCTGCGAGATCCTCACCGAGCAAGGCATTACCGCCAATCAACTGCAGATCCGCTGGCTGGTGCCACTGCACGGCGAAGCGATTCTCGACATCCTCAAAGATGCGCGGCACACGATCATCGTCGAGAACAACTACAGCGGCCAGTTCGCGCGCTATCTGCGCAGCGAGACCAGCTTTGTGCCGGACGGGCACATCCGCAAGTACGACGGCGAACCGTTCATGCCCCACCACATCGTCGAACGCGGTAAAGGAACAACTGAGCGGCAAGTACCAGACTGTCCGTTCCCGACGCACGAAATCATGGTCTGAGGAGATTTGGATCCAGGAAATGTGGCTGGACAAAATTCTGATTTGAGGAGTAGTAAAAACATGGCGACCGCGCTGGCGAATCATTGGCATGTGACCATGGCCGACTTGAAAGGCAAAGTCGATCCCGACTGGTGTCCCGGGTGCGGCGACTTTGGTGTTCTCGCCGCAGTTCAGAAGGCGCTGGTCGAGCTGCAGATCCCGAACCACAACGTGGTCACGATCAGCGGCATCGGCTGCTCGTCCAACTTCCCGGGCTTCATCAATACCTACGGCATGCACACCTTGCATGGCCGCGCGCTGGCAGTGGCCACCGGAATGAAGCTGGCGAATCACGATCTGACCGTGCTGGTGACGGGCGGCGACGGCGATGGTTTCGGCATCGGCGGCAATCACTTTGTGCACACCATGCGCCGCAACGTTGATCTGCTCTACATCGTCATGGACAACCAGATCTACGGGCTCACCACCGGCCAGACATCGCCCACCAGTCGCGTGGGCATGAAGACCAAGAGCATGCCCTTCGGCAATCATTGAAGCGCCGGTGAATCCAATTTCGTTGGCGCTGGCCGCCGGGGCAACATTCGTTGCTCGCGGTTTCAGCGCGCGAACAGAAACACCTCACGGAACTGATCAAGCAAGGCATCCAGCACAAGGGCTTCTCATTCCTCGATGTCTTCAGCCCGTGCGTTACTTATAACCACGACAACACCTTCCAGTGGTTCCGTCCCCGCGTGAAAAAGCTCGAGGACGATGCGGCTTACGATCCCGCAGACTGGATGGTCGCCATGGGAAAGTCTCTGCTCTGGGGCGACGAGATCCCCATCGGGAAATTCTTTGAGCGTACCGATGTCCCGTCGTTGCACGCAGCAGAGCCTGTTCTGAACGCAGGTCCACTCGTGCGAGCTGACACGCGCATACCGTTGGACGTGACTCTCTCTTTCGTGGAGGAATTGATGTAGACAACGGCTCCCGAGGACGCGGGCCAGAAGTCGGCTTCGAGGAAATTGCCATTCATCTCCTCGAAGCCCGTTTCTGGACAGCGTTCGTTTTCAAACTGGCGGTCAACATGAGGCCCTTTTTGAGCGCTGCGAGTCGAGCGATGTAATTATCTAAGCAAGGGTCTGCCGGAGATATCCTGCCACGTCGCTAACGAAGCGATGCACCGACACCTCTGCGATGCGGTGGCCGACGATCGCGTTCATGGTTTTTCCCACGGCGCCGAAAGGTGGTTCGTAAACGCCGGAGAAATCCAACTGCGTTTCGGTCGAGGTCAGCGGGTACACGGAAAGCTCGCCCTTCATGAGCGGAAACAATCGCGGCATGGTCGCGGCCTCCCATTCCAGCAGCAACCGCGTGGTGGGGGTTGAAGTGGCATCAACGATCTTTTCCTCAATGCTCTTTCACGGAAATATTGATGTCGGTCTTCACTCCAATACCGCCAAAGTCAACGTGCAGTTCAGCGGCGATCGATTGCGCCCGGGAAGCAGCCGCTTTCGTAGCCGACTGGAATACTGTGAGTGCGTTCTGCCTCAACGCATCGCGGACGCGCTCGTAGGGACGGTTCACGTAGTCGTAGCTGCGAATCTCACGTCCTGTACTCATCGTTCCATCCAGCTGGACGGCCAGTCTTCAAACTGGCGGTCACGAAAACTGTACCATAGCGCGTTCGCACCGGAGTTCGATTGCGTGCGGCGTCCGTGCTCTCGGGTTCATTGTTGCTCCGCCGTTTACTTGAGGCATCGTTTCCGAAAACAATGACAATGAATTTCGCTGTATCATGGCTACCGCCCGTATTCAATCGCAATCAGGCTAGCGCTTGATAGCGGATGCAAGGTCAGCACGGACGCGTGAGGAGGCTCGATGTCTCAGATTGACGTCCCATTATCGCGCGCGGGTTTCGGACAGACGCGGCGAGCCGACAATTGGTGGGTACAGCCCCTGGTTGTGTTTCTTGGTTTGTCGGCATTCATCGTTTACTCCACGTGGGCTGCGCTGCAGGGCCAGCATTTCAGGTTCGGACCATATCTCTCACCGTTTTATTCGCCCGAATTGTTCGGCCCCGCCCATGAGGGCTGGTTTGGTCCAAACCCAAGCTGGATGCCTGCTGTGGGTTACAGGAGCGGTGCTCATTCTGTGGGCGCCGGGCGGCTTTCGAGTGACGTGCTACTACTATCGCGGGGCGTATTACAAGGCTTTTTGGGCCGATCCGCCTTCCTGCACCGTGGGCGAGCCGCGGAAGACATATCTCGGCGAACGATCGTTTCCTTTGATCCTGCAAAACGTCCACCGGTATTTTCTTTATCTGGCCCTGGTGTTTCTCGTAATTCTGGGGCGGGACGTGTGGGATGCGTTCTGGTTCGACGGCCGGTTTGGCATCGGCGTCGGCACTCTCGTCTTGTTGACGAACCTCGTGCTGCTGAGCTCCTACACTCTGGGATGCCACTCCTTCCGTCATCTGGTCGGCGGTTTTCGCGATCGGCTGGCGGGGGCGCCGGCCCGCAAGCGAGTTTACGACTGCGTGAGTTGCCTGAACCGGCGCCACATGCTGTTTGCCTGGTGCAGCCTCTTCTCGGTAGCGTTTTCCGATTTGTACGTGCGGATGTGCTCGATGGGTATCTGGACGGATTGGAGGATCGTCTAGTGGGCGAGTACATCACGCATGAGCACGACGTTCTGATCATCGGAGCCGGGGGCGCCGGTCTGCGGGCTGCCATCGAGGCCTCGGCCGCCGGAGTAAAGGTCGCGGTCATTTCGAAATCTCTTCTCGGCAAAGCACACACCGTCATGGCCGAGGGTGGCGTAGCCGCGGCGATGGGAAATGTGGACGACCGGGACAGCTGGCGCGTTCACTTTGCCGACACCATGCGCGGCGGTCAATACCTGAATAACTGGCGGATGGCGGAGCTGCATGCCAAGGAAGCTCCGGCACGCGTGCGTGAACTGGAGGCTTGGGGCGCGCTTTTTGATCGCACCAGCGACGGCCGAATTCTGCAGCGGAATTTCGGCGGCCATCGTTATCCTCGGCTTGCGCATGTGGGCGACCGCACCGGCCTGGAGATGATCCGCACTCTTCAAGACCATGGAATCCATCTCGGTCTCGACGTTTTCATGGAACACACAGTCGTCACGCTGCTGAAGGACGGCGGTCGCATCGCGGGCGCGTTTGGATACGATCGCGAGCGCGGCCGATTTCACGTGTTCCGCGCCAAAGCCGTGGTGCTGGCGACCGGAGGAATTGGAAGGGCTTACAAAATCACCAGCAACAGTTGGGAATATACGGGCGACGGCCATTCGCTCGCCTACCATGCCGGTGCGGCGTTGATGGACATGGAATTTGTGCAGTTCCATCCTACGGGAATGATTTGGCCACCAAGCGTGCGCGGCATTCTGGTCACGGAAGGAGTGCGCGGCGAGGGAGGGGTGCTGCGTAATCGGAATGGCGAGAGATTCATGTTCAAAGATATTCCGCCGCTGTACGCCAACCAGACCGCCGATACGGAAGAAGAAGGCTGGCGGTACACGCAGGGGGATAAGAACGCGAAACGCCCGCCCGAGCTGCTGACCCGCGACCACGTGGCCCGCTGCATCCGGCGGGAGGTGCGAGAAGGGCGGGGCAGTCCTCACGGCGGTGTGTTCCTGGACATTGCGTGGATCAAGGAGAGAATTCCGAACGCAGCGGAGCATATAAAGAAGAAGCTGCCCAGCATGTATCACCAGTTCAAGCAGCTTGCCGACATTGACATTACCCAGGAGCCGATGGAAGTGGGTCCTACGACCCACTACATGATGGGAGGCGTCAAGGTGGACGCTGATTCCCAAATGTCGGACGTGGCAGGCCTGTTTGCAGCGGGAGAGTGTGCGGCAGGTCTGCATGGCGCCAACCGGCTCGGCGGGAATTCACTTTCCGACCTATTAGTCTTCGGCAAGCGAGCCGGAGAGTACGCCGCGGCCTACGCAAAAGAGAACTCGCTGGGCGCGGTGAATATCGGATGAACTCGGATCCGCGGAAAAATGGGCGCTGCAGCCCTTCGAGCGCAAGGGCTCCGACAATCCGTACGCCGTACAACGTACATTGCAGGACGTAATGCAGGAGCTGGTGGGGATCGTACGTCAGGAACAGGAGATGCTGCAAGCGCTCGAGCGCATTCGAGAGTTGAAAGCTGCCAGCGAGCGGGTCAGCGTGGATGGAAACCGGGAATACAATGCGGGCTGGCACACGGCGCTTGACCTGCACAGCCTGCTGACCGTATCGGAAATTGTTACGCGGGCGGCGCTGGAGCGGAAAGAGAGCCGCGGGGCGCATTTCCGCGATGATTTTCCCGCCAAAGACAAGCAGTACGACGGCTTCAACATCGTGGTGCGAAAGGGCGCCGGTGGAGAAATGCAGCTCACGCGCGAGCCCATTCCCCCGATGCGAGAGGATCTGCAGCAAATCATCCAGGAGATGAAGTAATGGCGACGGCCACGTTTCGGATATGGCGCGGGGAAAAAGGCCAGGGGAACTTCCAGGACTACACTACAGAAGTCTCAGCAGGCATGGTGGTCCTCGATGCCGTGCATCAAATACAGGCGGAACAGGCCGGCGATCTTGCGGTTCGCTGGAACTGCAAGGCGGGAAAATGCGGCTCGTGCTCGGCCGAAATCAATGGCATGCCGAAATTGATGTGCATGACGCGGCTGAACACGCTCCCGCTGGATAGGCCTGTGACGGTCGAACCCATGAAGGCATTTCCGCACATGAAGGATCTGGTCACGGACGTATCGTGGAATTACGAGGTAAAGAAGCGCATCCCGAAGTTCCAGCCGCGGCAGCCCGACGCGCCCGATGGCACCTGGCGCATTGCCCAGGAAGATGTCGAACGGGTGCAGGAGTTTCGAAAGTGCATCGAGTGCTATCTCTGTCAGGATGTCTGCCACGTCTTGCGCGACCATCACATGCACGAACAATTCATCGGCCCGCGATTTCTGGTGTATGCGGCCGCGCTCGAAATGCATCCGTTGGACGTAGGAGATCGCGTTGAAGATCTGAGAAAGCAATTCGGCGTAGGTCTCTGCAACATCACCAAGTGCTGTACCAAAGTTTGTCCTGAAAGCATCACAATCACCGACAACGCGATCATCCCGCTCAAGGAGCGCGTCGTGGATCGCTTCTTCGATCCGCTGTCGAAACTGTTCCGGGTATTCAGCAATTCGAAAAGATAGGAGATGTTATGCATTTCGAACTGAAATCCATTTCCGAGCAGAGTATTCCCGAAGCGCTGGCGAAAGTGGAGCGCTACAGGCTATTGAATGAACCCAGCCTAGCGGAGAGCATTTGCCTCGATATTCTGGCCATCGTGCCCGACCATCAGCAGGCGTTGATTTCGCTTCTGCTCGCGCGAACCGACCAATTCCACTCGCATTTGCATGCGAAAGCCGCACAGGAGGTTCTTGCACAAATTAAGGGCGAGTACGAGCGGGCCTATTACGGAGGCATCATCTGGGAGCGTCTGGGGAATGCGCGCATTCGCCACGGCGGCGCTGGAGCGGGCGCATCCGCATATCACGCGCTGCGGGAAGCAATGGGTCACTATGAGAAAGCCATGAATTTTGCGATACCCGGAAACGACGATGCCATTCTGCGATGGAACACCTGTGCGCGCGTGATCATGCAGAATCCGGACATCCGACCAGACCCCGAGGACGAACCTGCACAGGCGTGGGAACGCGACGAAGCCGGCTCCAGAATCGCAGACGTTTAGCATCACTGGTCGACGAGCCCTGTGGCGTCTCTTTGCAAATAGCCTTCGTGCAAGGCGAAGGTAGTCCTGACATGTCAACGTGATTACCGCACATACAAGTTTTGATTCGCCTAAACCAACATGACTTGGGAAGACAATTTGTGCGACGCCGGCATTAACTGCTTGCAATCTGTGGTAATTGAGCTTGAGATAATCAAAGCACGACTCTCTGTCTCCTCGTGATTCTATGAGCGAATTCGTCAGGAACATTGGCTGCGCGACAAGCGGGAGGAAGGGAAGTCTGATTCTTAATGATGATTGCAGCTGGAAAATCCATCCATTCTACCGCTGCATAACAGGACGGTGGTTGCGCGGATCGACAATCATCGTTGAGTACACGAAATAGGCTATCCTTACCTGCTTCGGAACTGCACTGAAGGAGAAGTCGGGGGCGCCAATCTACTAGGAGTGTTTCGTGTCGCTAAATTAGGGCGACCTGACTGCCTCCTCGCACGCAATTCGGAGTAGGGTTACTCCGTTCACGCTCAAGAAGATGCCCCTACTCGCGTGAGGGCATCTTGCCATCAATCCCCGCCGGGTCAATGAGTACGAGCAGCGAGGATAGATTCTCAGAGCATCTCAGTGATTCGCCTTGAGAACTAGCTTTTGTACCCGCCAGTTCAATAACTCGCTCACGTAGAGTTCTTTGTCGGATGGACATGCAATTTCGTGAATCCATCCAAACTGCTTGAGCTGTTTGCCGGATTCCCCCAGCACTCCCAAGATTCTACCGTCAAGACTTAGCTTATAAATGCGACCGGGGTATGCATCAGAACTAAACAGCACTTGGTTCGGCGGAGGCGTGATGCAGATTGCCCAGGGCGAACCCGGTGCCATTGTCTGAGGTCCCTTGATAGGTAACACGGGCTTGCTCCCAATGGCGGGGAGGGCGTTCGGATCGAATGCCAGATCAACCGTGATTTGCCGAAGGAACCTTCCTTCGCTGTCGAATACCTGGATGCGGCGATTGCCGCGGTCGGCCACGTAGACGTGGTCTTCGGCATCGACAGCAATGCTGTGAGGCGTGCTGAACTGCCCCGGTTGGTCTCCGGGTTCTCCCCACGACTTAACCCAGTTGCCGTTTTTGTTAACTTTCGCGATGCGCGAATTAACATAGCCATCGCTGATGTACGTGTTGCCGGCCGTGTCCCAAGCCATGTCGGTTACTTGGCGGAACATTCCGACTACGGGAGGCAGCGGCGGGTTCGGATGCGGAAGAGGCCCGGTCTTCTCGTCAGACGCCTCCTGCTTGCGTCCGAAAACCATGGCTATGCGGCCGTTCGGACTAAACTTGATGACCATGTCCGAGCCCTTGTCGGCCACCCAGATATTGTCCTCCTGATCGACCTTGACGGAGTGCGCATAAGACCAGGCGTACAGGTTGTGACCAATCTCTCGCAGGAACTTGCCCCCAGCGTCGAACTCGAGCAGTTGTGCTGCGGCGGCTCCGTAAGCCGGACCGGTTGAGTTGCCCCGAGACAGCACAAAAATGTGTCCCTTGGAATTGACCGCCACTCCAGCGGCTTCACCCAGATACAGATCCGCTGGAAATTTCAAGGGATCGGGAACCGATTGGAATGGGATTTCCGGTACTTGCGGTTGTTGGGCCAAAAGGGAACTGGACATGTAGAGAAACAGTAGAAGGTGAATTCGTCCCATCACAATCTCCGGGCAGCGCAACAGCGCCTTGAGACTACGATTAACCTGTTTGAGACTACGATTAACCTGTTTTCGTCGCAAAACTATATTACTTGGGAAACAATTTGATGTCCCCATCTTCAATTCCCGGAGCGCCGACTCACGGCAGCGAGATTCGTGCTCGGAATGAGACAGGTGCTCAAAATCACCCCCAAAACCGCATTCCTCGCGAAGACCTGCATCCTCCCGGCGGTCTGCCGTACTAACAATCCCTACTTCATGGGAGGCCGTCCTCAATGGGCAAAAAGTAAATCAACCACCGAATAGGACATTCGGCGCTTAGGTGTTCGTTCCTGGTCTCGCCAGGGAGAATCGTGAACAGGAACGAGAGATCTGCATAGTTTGAGTTGAGCAGATATAGCCTGCGCAGCTTGTGCCTGTAGTTGCTTGGGATCGTGGCGAAATACGCACTGAGCTGGTTGTAACTCTCGGCGAAGAGATTCCCATCTGCGCTGGTGAACACGCGGACGATCTCTGGCAAAGTCTTGTCGAGTGACAACTGTTAGGGAAAAATCCCCTAGTGTTTGTCCTTCGCCCAGAGCACGGAGGCAATCGCCGAGGGGTTGCAATGTCCGCCTGCTTCGGATCATAGGTCGCCGGATCACACTGCATGGACGTGACGAAAGACGTTTTGGAGATATTGAAGTGGCGCTTGCGTTTCATGGTCTCCTTGCGCGCAACGCCGCCGCAGAAATCACCTGCCCAGCAGAAGCAGACATTCGCCTACTTTGAAGATATCGTGCGACACATGAAGACATTCCCGAATATCCGGTTCATCACCGGCTCGCAGACCTTGGAACTGTATCCGGACTTGGCCCAAGGACGGGAGTTTTCGGCCACCGAGTTAGCTGAAATTGCAAAGGCTATGACGTCCCGGGTCTCTTTTCAACAACAAGGCGAGTACGCGCTCTCCGCTGGCGAAATCCTTGACCTACTTACGTCATATGTTGCAACAGCCACGCTCAAGGACAGACCTGCAGCATCAGTGCGGTTGAGCCAGACACCGTATGGTCCGACTTCTGCGCCCCCAGCCCTTGAGAAGCCCATTAACGTTCCCTCGCCGCAATTCCTTTCTACAGTTCTGGATGTTCGCGATTTTCTAATGATCAACCATCAAGTGCCCGATGTGGTATGACTGGGCAGCATACCTGTTCCACCCGAGGATTACTTTGTCGCGCTTGCTGAAGTCAGCACTGATCTGCTGAAAGGACGAACCCTCCCCACAACTCGTCGTAACGGAATATATTGCAAAGGTTCTGTGAAGTTGTGGGGGTGGCCCATCTTCCCCAATGAATTTCATTCATCGCGGCTGATGGACTCCGCGCGGACGCAAGCGTTGACCTTAAAGCCGCAATCCTGACCTCAACACCTGCTGCCCTGTTAAGAAGCCAGCACAACTGAATCTGAATCATTGGCGAACAGGCCCCACAATAGGCGTTTCGCCCAGGCGCGCCACGTCCTGGTTCCACAAGACACGGCGATTGCTGACGAACCACCTTCTTCTTCCCAAACCGGTTGCAGATATGTATCCTGCTACGAGTTTGCGAGATGACATGTGAATCCGCTTTTAACAACGCAGACCGCCGAAGTAAATCAAGTTCAAGCCCCCATCGATAAGGCAGGTGTCGCTCCGGTTCCGGCCATAAGAACCGCTCCTCGCCGCAACACGGCCATCGATGCCTATCGCGGATTTGTGATGCTGCTCATGATGGCCGAGGTCCTGCGGTTCTCTGAGATGGCCCAGGCATTTCCCACGAACTGGTTTTGGAAAATCTTGAGCTATAACCAGACTCATGTGGACTGGGCTGGATGCTCGCTCCATGACATGATCCAGCCGTCGTTCTCATTCCTCGTCGGTGTGGCTCTGCCGTATTCGATCGCCAGCCGATTAGCCAAAGGTGCTGGTTTCGGCAAGCTGCTGCTGCACGCCATATGGCGAGCGTTTCTCCTTATCGCTCTGGGGATATTTCTCCGATCCATGCACCAGCCGCAGACCTATTTCACCTTTGAAGATACTCTGACGCAAATAGGCATGGGCTATGTCTTTCTCTTCATGCTAGGCTTTGCCGAAAAAGAGCGTTGGCTGTGGATCTCGCTTGGAGCAATTCTTTTCGCCTACTGGCTGGCTTGGGCTCTCTATCCTGCGGCGGGCCCAGGGTTCGACTGGCAGTCGGTCGGCGTTCCACCCGATTGGACCCATCATTACACGGGATTCATGGCGCACTGGAACAAGAACGCCAATTTAGGCAATGCATTCGATCAGTGGTTTCTGAATCTTTTTCCAAGAACCACGCCTTTCATCGCCAACGAGGGCGGGTATCTGACGCTTAGCTTTATTCCGACCTTGGGCACAATGATTCTGGGATTGATCGCCGGCCGCTGGTTGCGCACGAACGCACCTCGGATTCCCTTTCGGCGGTTGCTGCTCGCCGGAGTAGTCGGCGTGGCCCTGGCTCTACTTTTGCATGTGGCCGGGGTATGCCCCGTCGTGAAGCGTATTTGGACTCCGAGTTGGACTCTGTTTAGTGGCGGCGTCTGCTTCTTGATGCTTGCGGCTTTCGCCTGGATCATCGAGGCTAAGGGTTATAGAAAATGGGCTTTCCCCCTCGTCGTGATCGGAATGAATTCGATTGCGGCTTACCTGATCGCTCACCTCTTGCCAGAGTTCCTCACTTCTTCGTTTCGTATTCACCTGGGGTCCGATGCGTTCAAGATTGCAGGGTCCGCTTTGGAGCCCTTGGTCGAGGGCATGGCAATTCTGCTTGCGTATTGGATGATCCTGTTCTGGATGTATCGCCGCAAGATCTTCCTGCGCATCTGAAGGGGCAGTACTCTACTTCGCCTTTTCTGGGCCTGAAACCTGCGCAGTGACAGTCTTCAGGAGCGCGCCGAGGGCGGCGGGACTTTCGTTGCCAAAATAATAGGCCGTTCTGTAATGGTTTTGCTCGCCCGCAATCGTGAAATCAGGATAGGCAATTCGAAGAAATGCCGAATGATGATGCGTTTCGAGTTGCGTCTTGCGGGGAGAGGTCAGAAGCATGACTGCAAATGTTTCGTCACTGCGTTGATCCACTGTGGCGAAAAAACTTGGATTTGATCGGAACGCGACTTTTTTGTCGGGGGTGAATTCCGCTGGCGCCTTACCAGGCGTGAACCATCGCCGGTAATTCGGACGATCCCCTTGCTGGAATGATACCGAGTTCTCGAGGACATACGCCTGCCCTGGCTGTATGGCTTCGGGTGTGATAGCCGTATCCTCAACCACAACGTTCTGATCGCCGCGAAGCGTGAGAACGCGCTCCAGTTTTACCCCGGCAGGGTAGATGTCAGGCGCCTGGTACTCGAGCTGCACTTTCGCCTGAGAGGTCTCGCTGGTGACGATCTGAAAATGATAGGGCCGGTTCGTCAGGCCCATCCAGTTCATCCGCGTGTATTCGTTCAAGCCTTGCAGTTCCGCAGGTTCGACTCGCTTCGTAAAGGTGTCTCGCATGCCGCCGACGGAATTGAATGCGTTGTGATTCGAATCCTTCAGGACTATCGCGAATGATCTTCCACCTGCCTGCGGACTGATGAAACAGCGGATGTTCTGATTCTCCAGAATAACGTCCGCGAAGCCATCGCGATCGTAGTCGAAAGCATAGGCGACAGACTTGCCGGGCTCAATTGCAACCAGCGATACTGAATCACTTGCTTCGAATGATCCTGAACTCAGACGAATGGAGATTTGATACAACCGGGAACCTTGCGTCGGCAATGCATGAAGGTCGCTTGTCTGTTCTCCCCCCGGGGGTAGTTTCACTTCTGACGTGCCTGGATGAAATCTCAGGCCATCGCCTGAAATCCCAATCTTTATAGTCTGAGGGCTACTGCGCCAATTCCGCAGCCGCAGATGAACCACTGCTTCGCCCGGTAGTTTCATACTGACCAAAGCCGGGTGAACTAACGGGAAAGACTGGTCCTCTCGTAGAGGAAAAGTAACCACCGGACTGAGCGTGTAGGTGAACGGTGGATGGACGGTCAGCTCGGAATGCCACGTCCATTCCGATCCGGAATCGTGCTCCCGCAAGGTTGCAATTAACTCAATGGGAAGGCCGTCCGGAGCATCAGCAGGCATCTCAAGCGACACTTCAACCATCCGGCTGGATTGAGGCTGTAGGCTTACCGAGAGCGGCCCGGCCGTCTGCAGGCGCCCGGTTCGCAACACCAGGTCTCCGCTGAAGGGACTTCTTCGCGGATTGTGGATCATCATTCGAACCGTCTGCGGTTCCCCGGCAATTCCGTCGGCCTTGCCCTGAAAAACAATGCGAGGTTCGTCCGACAGGTACTCAATCGCCAATGTACGCTCGTAATCCGGGCTATGACCCTTCCGAATTGTTACACGGAGAAGATGCTCAGCATCTTCTGTAAATCGCACCAACTCGCCATCCAGCCGTACCGCCTGGGGGTGGCGTGAAAGCCGCAAGGCGATCTCGCCATCGCCAGGCGCGTTGAAATGGAATTTCAAGGTGCTGCCGTCGTAAGCGGCGGCTGTCAGCTCCGCGGTGGAGTAGTACACCTCATCGTCAGAGGCAAGACCCGCGGGCGCCGATGGAATCAGGCTGGCAAGGGGAACTCTCAGTGGCAGCAGCAAAGACTCTCGTGGTCCCAAAACGATGTTTGGCAATTTCATTCGCGCTGGCGACTTAGGATCTCCAGATCGCGGGTCTCGAGCTGCAACTCGGCCACTGTATGACTCGCGGATGCTGAAGTTCGTCAGGCCGACAAACCCGTAAGCGCCAACTGTATCCGCCCGTGTTTCGAAGCCGCGGCTGCCGCTATCGGCTACTAATTCCGTGACATACAGTTCCGTTTGGCGCGGATTCAGAGCGTGAAGCGATGCAGTATCGACGGAAACTTTCTTCTGGATTCCGGCTGCTCTCATAAGTGCTGGTAGCGCGAGGCGAGCACTCTGTTGAACGTTGACAGGAAAATCTTGTGTGCGTCCGGGAACCACTCCGCCCTCCATTAGATGAGTGCCGGGTGGAAATATCCAGTTCGAAAAATCTCCTCCAAAGAACAGTACCTGTCCTTTGCCGTGCTTGAATCTCGCGCCGATAATATGATCGCCTTTATCGCGAGCAAAGACGCTGAGACTTGATGTCGCGGGAGGCTTTAGTGCATAGACTCCTCCCACGATCGTTGCCTTCGATGCATCCGCGAAGTGCAGTAAGCTGGTGCCAGGAATGAATTGCTCAGGCACCAACGGATTGAGAAGCTCGGCGAGAATTGAGCCTCCGGGCATGGATGGCATTACAACGAGCATGCCGCCGGCATTCACGTACTCCACTATCATCCTTTGAGCTTTTTCGGAGTACTGACCAAGATGGAGATAATTAGTAGCGTCTTCGCCGGCTTGCGGATTGGGTAATAGAAGGACGCGATAGCGCTCGAGATTCTCCAGAGGTGTGTGATCGGAATCAACCAGTTCGAAATTGAACTGATCAGACACACCCGACCACAGAAGCCGTCCCCCGACATCGGCAACCCTCTGAATTTCGGCCGAGGTCAATTCTTTCTGCGGATAGGTCGCCATCGGATAAATGATCCCTGCGTCGGCCGCAAGGTGTGTTGAAGCCAGCAGCGAACCGATCCCACGGATGAGCCGTCCAGTGCGGCGAATGTAAGCGGCGCGTCCGTTTTCCCCACCCGCAAACGTGATGGCGTTCTCCTGGGTATAAAAATAGTTCGCCCAGGGACACTCGTAACCTGCCGGATAAAGCGTGTCATTTGCAGGATGATGACTCAGCCCTTTCAGCCCGTTCTGAAGCATCACCCGCATGGCCATGAGAGTATTCGACGGATGGGTCAGACGAGCATAGGTGTCCTTGTCGTCCAAGTCCCACCCCGCAAGAAACTCAATGTGAGTAGGCACGAACAGAGGTTGAGTTTTTAAGACCTCGGTCAGGAACTTATTCTTGGCAGCCTCGTACGAATCGGAGTAGCCGCCCGGACCAAATGATTGATAATCCTGACCGGTGTTCCAGAAAGGCTCGGCCGTGGCATCGTTCGCTTCAGCATTGACCCGCATGTCCGCGCCATTGATGTAATAAGGAATCGCGCTGTTATGCGTGGCTTCTTTTGCGTAGGTACGTAGCAGGTCCATGTATTTCCAGAAATTCGGACCGTTATAGTTGTCCCGGCCAAGTGCCTGGTCATCATCGATTTGAATGTTGATCAGCGGTCCACCATGTTCTGCAAGCAACGGATTGACCAGGGCAAACACGTCTTGAAACCACTTTCGTGTGTGGTCCAGGTGAGTCGAGTTTTGCAGCCATTTCTTCGCCGCTTCTTCTGACTTGTCATACTGCAACTGGTTCCAGAGAGGGTAACGTCCTTCGATGATGCTCTGTTCGGACATGCCATATTCGGGGCGCCTCAGCAGCCAATCCGGATAACCCCCGTTCCGCCACTCGTCGGTGAAATACGGTCCGGGCCGAAACGTGAGCTTGAAATCCATCAGGTCGATCAAGCGAAGCAAATACTTCAGATCCCGCCGTGGATTGGTGTGACCGTCGAAATCCAGAACGCTCTCTTCCGGCTGCTGCCAGTTCCAGAGGGGATAAAGATCAATCGTGTTGACGCCCAGCGCCTTGAAGTGCAGTAAGACTTCCGCCCATCGATCACGCGGGATTCGGTGATAGAAGAATGCGGCGCCGTGCATCAGGAACGGTTTGCCATCGACCCAATACTCCGGAAAGGTGTTTACGATCCGGAATTGATTATTGGGTGTCCCGATAATTGGCTTGATGTCATCGGCTGGCCCAGCGTCAGCAGGCTCGAGCCCAGAGGCGAGAAGCACAATGATGATTGCAATGGCGTACTTTGTCCCGCGAACCTTCATTCATTCCTCGTTCGCAGTTGCGGCTTTGTTGCGATTATCATTTGGGGAGGTCGACAGCTGGATTGTGATCAAAAAAGCCGTCCGGCACGAGTTTGAAGCCGGCGGGGTGCACAGCCATGATCGGCCAGTCTTCGGGACGTGGGATATGGGTTACCCCGAGCGTGTACCAGATCACGACGTCGCTATCCTGGAGTGACCGATTCGCCCTTATCCAGACGGGTAGACCGTCATTGCCGCGACTCTGGTTGGCGTAGAAACCAGCTGCGTACAATTGAGCAGGATCGTAAGCGGTCGCCCAAAATTGTGCGTCGATGAAGCCGGCGCGCTTCCGCATCCATGAGTCTGGCGCCGCGTACGGCACAGCATTCTCTTCGGGCACGAGAATGTATCCGGTATTTTCGCCCAAACCATTCTTGACCGACGGATTCATCACTTCCCACTTGCGGCTGCTCGCCAGGTTGACATTCCTGTGCGCCATTGATTCCGACGGCAGAGCGGTTCCTTTCATGACAAACGCATTCTTGTATCGATTGTCTGGGCTGGCGCTCTCCGTGACGGTATTCATCTCCACGATGCTGTTCCTGGTCCCGTCCACATCCATGTCCAGCCGAAAATTGAAGAAGTGCTGATGATGCACTGCCAGCAAGTTTCCTTCGACAAGATGTCCGTATGCCAGGTCGGCCGAATTGTGCGACCCGGAAGCCAGATCAACGCCTTTAGTTTCCATGATGCCAGTGAGTTGGACTCGCATCTCCAATGTTCCATCTTGATGGAAGATCCAATTGAATCCGTAGTCGTAGTTGCCTACGGTTGCGATCCAGTAGAGTACGAGTTCACGGGAGCGCCGCGCATCATTGTGATTGTTGTCGCGATCAAAGTGCTTCCACAACAAACCGCCGTCTTGCTCGTAAAGCGTTACAGCGCGAGGGACCACAAAAGGAACACCGGTTTCGTCCGCAAGGGTTGCGTCGAAAAAAGTGGCATTGGAGGGCGCGTCTATGTCGGGCTCCAGTGAATTGGCATAACGGCCCATGCTGTCTTCCCCTTCATCAAAGGCGTTGCGAAAATACCACGCTTCTGAGGGGTCACCGTAGGGCACGACCATTTCTGAAAGCGATCCGCGATACAGAATCGAGCGCATCTTTCCGCGATCCTGGTAGCCCACCGTGTACAGCACCAGTCCTTCACGGCCGTTCAATCCGAATCTGAACCGCCAATTCTGCCAACTGACTTCGTTGTCCTGCACTCGAAAGCTTGTTCCATCTGGCTGGATAACTTCCAGCCTCTTTAGCCGCTCTGCTGCGACGTCATTTTCGCGTGAACTGGGAAGGGGCACGCTCTTGGGTCGTGGCACTGCTCCAGTATCAGCAAACTTGAATACTTTCTTGGTGTTCAGGTTTACCCAGACTACGACGCCCTCTATGGGGCCGGCGGCGAAGGTGTTGGCGGAAGGATCGTCACCGTAGTACGAGATGGCGCGGCGGAAGCGGAACCCGGATTCTTTCGGGTCGCCAAAATACCCTCCCGCCCAGTCATCGATTTTCACTTTGCTGAGATCCGAGATTCCCCGCCTGCGCATGGCTTCCTGCCAACGAGGGTCTCCCCGGACAGCATCCTCGACGATTTTCGTATCCTCGGTCAGATAGCTGGGCTGCACGCCGTGAATCTCTTTCCATGAACTCACTGTCTTGAAATTGAGATTCACTACTGCCTCAAACGTCTGATTGCTTTTCCGCTCGTAGACAACCACAAAAGCTTGACGGTTCAGTTCGCTACCCGGACGTGTGTCCAAGACTTCCTGCTTCGAAGGCTCACGTAGAGTGATCAGAGAAAATCGGCTGTCATTGTTTGCCTTTGCAGCCTGCTTCAGTATCTGGACTGTCGCCAGGATCTCATCTCTTGAAAGGGGAGCCAGCGGAGAGTGCTGATCGTCCGGATAGGCCACAACCGCGGCCGCAAGCAGAAATATTAGAAGCGAATACCTAGCAGGAAGAGCGGAACTTTTGAGGCTGTGCCTTGTGACACTCCATCTCAACTCCCGCATGCTGTTCAGGTCTCCGGACGGATTCGGTCCACTAAGCCCGGACCAAGGACCGGGCTTTTTAAGTCATCGAAATTTAGAAATAGAATTTCAAGCCAAACTGAATCTGCCGAGGCGCGGCCGCGGCGGTAGCGAAGCCGTAGCTGCCGCCTCCCAGCCGCTTCGAACTGCCGGAGGGAACCTGGAAATTTGCATGGTTCGGAAGGTTGAAGATCTCCGTCCGGAATTCGAAACGTGTTCTCTCGCTGGTCTGAATGATCTTGAAAATGGACAAGTCCCATTGCTGAAGGCCAGGGCCGCTGACGATATTGCGTCCAGCACTGCCGAAACCGAAAAAGTCCGATGCCGGGGCGTTCGCCGGCGGATCCTGGAACGCGCAGGTATTGAAAAATGTTCCGGCAACACAAGGACGCCCATTCGGATCCTGCCCTGGAACCAGATCAGCGCGTTGACCCCCGTCAGAATTGGAAAAGTTGCCATTGCCGTCGGTGATCGTGTACCAATTCCCAGTGGACAGAGTGGTGATACCGGCAATCTGCCAGCCACCAACAATCTTGTCAGCCACGCCTCTCAGACCGCCGCCGAAACGCTTGCCGTTTCCAAACGGCAACTCATAAAGATAGCTGAGCACAAATCGGTGACGGACGTCGAAATCAGAATTCCCGCGTTCCCACTGAGGAAACGCACGGAAAAAGCGGGGCCCGCTATTGTTGGACGAACCCAAGTTGGCGGATGAGGCGTTGTCGATGGAGTGGCTCCAGGTGTAGGAAGCAAGGAACGACAAGCCGCCGGAAAACCGTTTCTCGAAACGGCTCTGCAGGGAGTGGTAAATCGACGAGCCGCTCGATGCAAAATTGGAAATGCTTGTGTCGAAGACCGGGTTACAGTTCCCGGAGCTATCACACTCCTGCACTGGGCGACGTGTGCCGAATGGCGCACTGGCATCACTGGACGGAGCAGCCTGATTGGCGTCGTAGAAAGTATACAGTCTCGTTCCCTTCGAACCGGCGTAGGAGACCTGCAACATCGACTGTCCTGGCAATTCAAATTGCGTCGAAAGGTTCCACTGTTGCATGTATGGATTGGCGATCTTTGGATCAAGCTGCAGCAGTTGCGGTGTATTTGGGTCAGTCAAAGAGCTCGCAGGAAAGCCATTGGAAAGATGTGCTAGCCCAGGAATGGAACAGTCGGTCTGGCCGGCATTGGGGTTTGCTGATGACGAGCTACACGGTTGGTTGTAGCTTTCCGTGACAAAAAAAGGTGGATTGAAGCCCGGGCTGGGATTTGACCATGGCCCGGTTTCATAGCCTCCATAAAAAATCCCATATCCACCGCGCACCACCACTCGGTTCGTCGCCTTGTAGGCGAAGCCGATTCTCGGGGCGACGTTATTCTTATCGGTCGGCACAAGCCCGCGAGACGCGGTTGCACTGATCGGAATGCTTGCCGCGATCAGAGGTGTAAATTGAGCCGTTTGCCCTTTAGGAACCAGCATCGTCCGGGTGGCAAGGTCAAACGTTCCTTGATCGTTGAACCGCTCTCGGACCGGAATGAAAAGTTCATAACGGACGCCAAGATTCAACGTCAATTTCGGAGTGACTTTGTAATCGTCCTGGACATAGAAGGCATAAACCGGGCGTCCATAGTCGACATTGTGCAAGTTCGTGATGTTTCCGCCGCTGGGCAATCCCAGCAGGAACTGAGCGAAACCCGAACCGCCCGTGCCGGTGGCCGCCGGATTATCCGTCAGCGGCCCATCGAAGAAGAGATTGCCGCGGGGCGACGCTGGCTGAAAGATGGTGAATTCCTCACTTCGGATTTCACCACCGAATTTGATCGTATGCTTGTCCAGAATCCACGTCAGGTTATCCGAATAGCTGTAAGTGTTCTGAATTTCCAGCGAAGGCAAGTAGGTGGGATCGCCGATCGAATCCACGTCTCCAAAGTCGAACTCAGGCATGCCACCATTGATAGAGGTAAAAGGCACACCCGGAATACCCAGTTGCCCGGAAATATCTTTGTTGAAATTGAACTGAAAACGGCGCGAGTGAATTCGGTTATAACCGAAGCGGAACTCGTTCACTAGCTTTGCAGTGAAAAGATGAGTTTCGCTGAGCGCCACGCTGCGATAAGCCTGGTCTTCGTCGCCTGTGGAGAAGTCGGCCCCGTTGCCGCCGGTTGCCTGAAAGACGGCCGGAATGATGCTCGGTTGATGTTCATAACTGAAGCGGAAGAACGCAGTATCCTTGCCAGAAAAATTCTGGTCTACACGTACATCGAAATTGTTGCGAGTCTGCTTAAGCTTCGGATTTGAAACAAAATTGAAGCCTTGGGAACCGTCCGCGTTGGGCGCTGGAAAAAGCTGCGCCAGACGGGCCGCGAGCGGATCGATCGCCGATAATGGCATCACGTTGCTGGGATTACCGCTGCCATCGTAGCCAAACGGGACTCCGCAAACAGCCCCCGAACCCGCAGTCTGCGCCAGCCGGCTATTAAAGATCTCTCCGGCGTACGTTGGTACGCCATTACAGTCGAGCACGCCCGTTGGCGTGGAGAGATCAAGCATTTCAGAGAAGTCCCCACCAACTTCAGCAACGGAGGGTACGGTGGCTGTCAGGGTCTCACCTTGCCGCACTCGCAAACCTTCGTAGTCAACGAAAAAGAAGGTGCGATTCCGTCCATCATAGAGATGAGGGATGATGACGGGGCCGCCCAGCGTCGCGCCAAACTGGTTTTGCTGGTAAGCAGGCCTGACGCTGTCAAAGTAATTCCGCCCATCCAGCTTGGCATTGCGTAAGAACTCGTATAAGTCTCCGTGAAACTGGTTGGTTCCGGACTTGATGCTTGCGTTGAGAATCGCACCATTGCCCCGGCCGAACTCCGCGCCGTAGGCGTTGGTCTGCACCTTGAATTCTTGCAGAGCGTCCACGGACGGTTGAATCACGTAACTCGTATTGTTCAGGAGATCGGTGAGATTCGAATTGTTGTCGATCCCGTCCAGCAGAATGTTGTTCTGATAAGAGCGTCCGCCGTTGGAACTGAATCCGTAGCTTCCTGAGTTGCGCGCCCCCGGCTCGCTCGGAGCTACTCCGGCACTCAGTTGCGCCAGTTGCGCGAAATTGCGTCCATTCAACGGCAGATTCACCATGCGGCTGTTGTCTACAACCTGACCCAGTTCTGAGGTTTCGGTCTCAAGAAGAGGAACAATATTGGTGACCGTAACTTGTTCTGAAATTGTGCCTACTTGCAGGGATAGATCGAGCACGGCGCGCTGCTGCACTTGCAGTTCGATCGCTTCGGTCACAGCGGTTTTGAAACCGGTCTTTTCGACTTTCAGCGAGTAACGTCCTATTGGAAGTGGGGATGCGACGTAATCGCCAGAATTGCTGGTGGAAGTGACCAGCGATGTTCCCTTATCTACTTCGGTCACAGTGACCTTCGCTAGCGGCACCGCGGCGCCGGAAGCATCTCGGATCGTCCCAGCAATGCTTCCTGCGTCCTTCTGGGCCCAGACGCCGTGGCTGAACAGCAATGAAAACAAGCAAATGGAAACGATTCGAAATCTGCGCCGCATAGGTTTGCCCTCCCCAATTCTTCGGTTGCAACCCTGGTGAGTTGAATTGCGGAAGTTTCACACTAATTCGGTCCGAGCGCAAGGGGGTCCGCGTAGTTCGGCCCTACGGCATAACAGAGCGTTCCGCTCCCTGCGACCTCACCAGGGCGGCAACATCTTCATACTGGTCAGTAGCGATAAAATCCACACCTGCCTTGATAGCCGCCATCCAGCGCAAGGAGGCCTTTTCGCGGGACCCAAAGTTGTATCCCTTGTCCCAGCCGTTGCGGCTCAGATCGCGGTCCGGAAGCCCGTCCAAGGTATAAAAGCGAATCCACAAGCCGAGCTCATGGGCGTGAGTCACGAGTTGCTGCAGCCGAAACTCGTCCTGCGCGGTCCATGCCCGAGCCTTTCTCTGACCACCACGCTCCACAACATTCCAGGGATTGTTCCACCAGCGGCGGTAGTTGTTCGCAGCCTGTGGAGCCATAACCTCGGGGGCCGACATAGGATTCTTTCCCGCGGTATCGACGGCGCCAAACACCAGTAACCTATTGCCTAAAGGAACAATGTCGTAGAAGTCTCGTTCCTGGCTATCGGCCTCGCCTGTGAGAACAAGAAGAGGTCTGATCCTCATTGACATGACCGTGCGAATGTCGGCGCTGCAAATCCACGCCTCATATTGCTTTAGAAGCTTCCACACCGCCGCATGATGGAGAGCTTCGTCAGACTTGAAGTCGAGATTGAGCGTGACCAGAGGCCAATCTCCATGGTCGCCTTTCTGCAATGCGGACTCCATCAGTCGACGTATGCCCTCAAAAAAATAGTCGCGCATGCTGGGCTCATCACCTTGAATCGGAGTTCCGTGGGTGACGAGTGATTGAGAGCGGTGGGTATGAGGATCTGTATACCAGAAAAGGTCCTGTTCAATAGCAAGGGGCGTACCGGTCTTGAGCGCCCGCTCGATGCGATCTGCCCACTGCCCCGCATACGGATAGCAGTTGTGAGCGTCCATGACAACCCGTGAACCGGGTGTGAGCGCCGCATGCGTTCCTGGCTCTCTTGCGGGTACGACACACGTCACAATGAGAAAAAATCCGATCAGCCTTAGTGCCGGGGTTCCAAGCATCGAGTCCAGTTCGTTGCCACGCATTGTTCCGCTTTGCAGCCGCGTAGCTTACAGATCCGCGAAAGGTTGACCAGCGAGGGATGCTCTTTGGACACATTGCGTACTTTCGAGCAGTCGCATAAGGAGCGGCAGACGATCCTTTTGCCAGAGTGAATTCTGGGGACGTTAAGGGGACGATAAGAAATGCCGTACGGTTTCATTTCATATCAAACGACGTCCGCCGACACCGTTTGATATCAATCAGTTACATCTCATTGTTGCCCTGTCACGGCACGGCCAGATGTTACGGCAGGGAAGGAGATGGTATCGGAGGGAACCGGACGGAATCGGACGATCTTGGGTATGCGGGGGCGTAGTTCAGCTGGTTAGAACGCCTGCCTGTCACGCAGGAGGCCGCGGGTTCGAGTCCCGTCGCTCCCGCCAAACTCTTCGAACCCGACTTAATTGAGCATCAAGAACGTCAGGCCGTTGATTAGATCTGATTGACGGGTAATTCGACCCCGCCATCATCAATATGCAGGTATCACGCAGCTGTCCGAAGGTCTGCACTCGCCATGTTGAGAATCGTTAGGGGAATACGCACTCGTCTCGATTCGCCTGACTTCCGGTCAACTGCGTCTATAAGCACTAGGTTATCGGCCATCACAAGGGGGTCGCCGCGCAGTTCGAATTGCAGGTACATTGAGGGAGAATTAAAAGAATCTTACAAGATCACATCTTCTAGGTAAGCGGCGTGCGGAAGTGGCGTAATTCAATTCATCAGCGACGACCGCCAGTTCGAGACGGTAAGAATCTTTTTTGAGTTGCACCGCCTTTGCCTTTTCTCTAGCGATAGAAATCAAGGAAGGGAAGTCCGCGACGCGGTGAATTCATTCGACTGACGGCAAGTCAGTCGGTGATGAGGTGCAGTAAGAGTCTGCTCCTGGCCAAACGCTGAATCCAAGCGAGGCGTCGGACCCGCCACTCACAAGACGGTCCGCGATTGACCGAAGACGAAAAACCGAGTAAGATTGTCTTACCATGCAGACCAAGGTTTCCACCAAGGGACAAGTCGTTCTCCCAGGGCCGCTTCGCCGGCGGCTCGATATCCGCCCAGGCGATCCGCTGGACGCGAATATAGAGGATGGGCGAATCGTGCTCACTCCTCGCAAGAAACGCCCTCATCGCACAAAACTCGTGACTGATCCTGTTACGGGATTGCCTGCTCTAAGTGCAGGGCCAAACGCACCCACATTGAGCAGCAGGGAAGTTGAAGAAATTTTGGCGAACTTCCCATGACCTACTTGCTCGATGTGAATGCCCTAGTCGCTGTAGGGTTCATTAATCATGAGTTCCACGATCGTGTTGCTGCCTGGATCCAATCTCAAAATTCACTAAACTTGGCGAGTTGCTCAATCACTGAACTCGGGTTTGTACGCGTACTTGCCCAAGCTCCGGCCTACGGATTTACCGTGACTCAGGCCCGCACGTTGTTGCTGCGCTTGAAAGAGGCACGTACTGCTCCTCTGAAGTTTCTCCCGGATGAACACGATGTTTCTCATCTGCCTGCTTGGGTCAGAGCACCCAAACAAATTACGGATGGTCACTTAAGCAAGCTGGCGAGCGCAAATTCTGCGGTCCTGGCGACTCTCGATGAGAGCATTCCTGGATCGTATCTTATTCCGAAATAGCGTAGCCGCCGTTGGATGGTCTTCCTGTGCGGCTCAGTGAGGCCTCGCTGCTTTGTCACCACCAAATGCAAGGCGTGGTAACTTCATAACTGGACTGAACCCATCAAATGAGACACTCGCAATGGGCACACTTTGCAGAGAAAGGAAACTGCGAGTGGCATCCGCTGGGACATCATGCGACCGTTCACCGATATCGGCAACAACATCGTGTTTTTCCAACCCAACCTGCCGAATCCGGGCGCCATTAATCCGGCCGGCCAGCCGTCGAAGCGCGGAAAAATTCTCTCAAGCTTTATGAAGAGCGCGACCTTTTGACTTCCTCCCGAAGGCAATTGGATGAGCGGTATCGCAGGGCTGTGTCCGAACCAGTTTCGTAACGGCGTCATTCGGATAGTAGTCGAGAGCCGTCCGCACAACATCGTCTAGAGTCAACGTACTCTGATCGGAAGCAAGCGCCGTTTGATCGCTAACCACCTGAGCTGTGATTTTGGACCTGGTGGCGTCGTCCGCCGCGCCGGCGGAGCTAGCGGTCGCAGTCAGCAGGACGGGGATGAACACTCTCCTGATCATCGAATTCTCTCTTTCCCGTAAGAAGCGGGTGAATAAACAGGTACCTGCGCCTGATCAGCTACAAAGAGAGGAGAACGGGTATCAAATAAGGGAATGTGCAGAGTGCGGTTTGGGAAAAAGCAACTAGTGTGAGAGGGGCCGCGTCGGACGTATGGACAGCAACTGGATTCGATACCGCAAGTGCGGTGACCTGAACCGCCGCTGGCGCAGTCCAGTGTTTCGGAAGATCGCCAGTCATTAGCGAAGGCGAAACCGGCTCAGTTTTCGTCGGAGACATTTGGCAGCAAGTTAGAGTTTGTGTACTGTTACTCGCCATAACCGGCGTGGCCAGCTTCATTGCCATCATCGGGCAGTGCGGCACACATGAATGCTTAAAAGCGCCGAATGAACTCATTCAGCATCGCGATAGCGCTGAAATGGGACCAGCAAGGATCCCGACCAGGAGTAGCAAAGCAAGGAGTTTGAAACGAAGGTTCACGAGTAAGAACTGCGCTAATCCTATGTACGCAAGACTCAAGTGACTGTGATCGCCGTCAGATCCTCAGGTGGAGTTGGTCACGGTCACCATTGTCCCCGCGCGATCAGCGTTCTTTCCCGAACGGCCGAAACCGCAGGAAGATCACTGCGCCTACGGGGTGATTTCCATACGCTGCTTTCAGTGGGTCCGGGCTGTTATAGACGGTTATCTGAGCTCCAATTCCGGTTGCGACGTGCGGGATCAGATCCACATCGTGTGCATACCCAGTGGTGTAAGCTTGCACGCGCCCGATGCTGTTCTCCTGAAAAGTTGGGGGCTCAAACTGGTTCCTGAGGAGCAATTCGTTTGTGCGATCCGCGCTCTCGATGCGCCCCCAAATGTAGTTCCGTTGCGCGAAGCGAACTGTGGACTCAGCGAGATAACCGCTCCAGACCAATCTAGTATCTAAGCTTCGATTCCTGCCCCACAGAAGACTACTCGCCCAATTTCCATGCGCCATCGGACGGTTGTACATGACTGATGCCGTCATTCTTTGCAGGTCTTCTTCGGGGTGAAGCGCTTCCGGACTGGTCAGGTGCGCAAAAGAGTACTGCGCACTCCAGTTCTGTGCGGGATTCACCGTTGCGCGAACGGACCACGAATCGATCTTGCCGGAATCGATGTCCCAGCGGAACTCATCCGGTTCGCGTCCATGGAAGCCGGAAGCCTCAATTCTTGCAATCTTGTAGGTGAAGCCAGCCGTGATCACGTCGTCTGCGATATGGGTTGAATCCTGGAGATGATGGCCGAGTGGCGCGATCGGATCTTCCGATGCAGATGCCCGGTGCGGGTACGCTGTCGGACCCATGGCCGGATCGCCCATTGGCGCGAAATAGAATGAGAGAAGGCTGTTCTCGCCTACTCTCAGATCGTAAAGAGCCGCCAACTCCATAATGAAGTCGTGTGGGTGTTGGCCATCGACGATCGGCTTGCCGAACGCGGTCTCTCCTTGCTGAAACAATTCTGGATAAAAGCGACCTGACACAGTCCCTGGCTCAAAGCTCAGCATCGTGCGCACGGTTAGGGTTCCTGGTCCGAGTTGCCGTTGGGCCATTGGCATAAACCAATTCGTTGAGAATATTTTGTCCGATCCACGTGGGCCACTTTGTTGCAGGGCGTTCAGAAATGCCTCTCCATGGAACATCAGCATCCACGGGCTTTTCATGGTCATCAGCATTGGCGTGGATGTCGAGTTTGGCTCCGCGCTCGTTCCGGACGTGCTGTGGTGCTGCACTTCTTCTATGAAGGTTTTCGGTTTCTCATCCATTTTCATTTCGTGCTGATGCATTCCGGGCATTTGCATGTGATCCATATCCTGGTCAGGAGCGGACTTCTGCGGGTGAGAGTCATGACCAGCCGAGGTCTGCTCGGCTGGCACGAGTTGTGACTCAGCCCAACCGCTCAGTAGCGTAAATAGAAATATGACGGCAACAGCCTTGTAAGCAATTTTCACAATGGCTCCATTCCACATATATGAGGTTTCGCAGGCGAACCTAGCTCCGCCCCGCGAATTCAGTCACTAAGAACGAAATGGAGGGATCAGATACGGAGTACGGATGGAGGCGGAGGAGAAGAATCGGCACGCACGTGAGTGTTGAAAACGACATTAACACTGCTGTCGCCGAGCTGACTCACATCCCGCCTAATCAGGTTCACCGGCGCCAGCAAGGGAGCAATTTGCATTTGAGCAGGAAGTTGAGGTCTGGCATAGCAACAGCTGTGGCTAGGCAGCGGTACCGGTTCATGATGACCATGGCACCCGCCCGGCATAGGGCCTGGTGAAATAGTCGCCGGCAGCGCAAGGCACAAAATAGGTGCGCCCAGAACAACGAGCAGTATCGTCGCGAAAACTCTCGTCGATATCGAATGGTGCATAGGGTGCATCTTGTACGATGCCACAAAAGCTGATTTGGACGCCAAGTCATCAAAAACATGCGCCGCAGTGTCCCCACAACGCCCTAACCCATGTGGCGTCGAAGACTTCTGAGTTCGGGAATAACCGCCCTTTTGTCACCTTCAGGGCGCCTGTAATCTAGTCGACTCCGATCCCGACCGGAGCGTCACAGGAACCGAAGCTGAAATGTATCGCGCAGTTGGCCAAGTACATCGGTTGGCTTCATGGCGGCGCGTGGGAGCAACGATTGCGGGAGTCGCGTTCGTTCTTCCTTCATTTTTGATGGTCCTGACGTTGGCGGCAGCGTACGTGCACTTTGGCCAACTTGCGTGGATTCAGGGACTGTTTTATGGCATCGGGGTCGCCGTCAGCGCGATCATCGTACGAAGCGCGTGGAAACTGATCCTCAAGACCATCGGGTGGGACTACGTGCTTTGGGCGCTGTTTCTGCTGGTTGCGGTGACTACAGTATGGACTCAGTCTGAAATGGTGTGGCTGTTCATTCTCTCGGGAATCATCGCCGTCGTCCTGAAGGCCCCACCGAAACTGCAGGAGAAGGCCGCCCATGTTTTGGCATTGACTCCAGTGATTGGTGGAGTATTTGGATCCTTCTCTGCCGGAACCGTTACGTCGATTTTTTTACTTTTTAAAGGCGGGAGCGTTCGTCTTTGGGAGCGGCCTGTGTTACAGGGTGCGGAATATTAGAAATGAATTTTCCCTAGTCTGGCTCGAACCAAGATCGTTGTTGCGCTAGCCCGTGTAGCCGCCGGGAATCGCCGGTTTCGTTCTGGTTTACTGGATGCTAACGGCAGTGGTGTGGGCTACACGTGGGCGTAGCTCGCAGGGATTGTACATCTTTGCGCGACCCCTAGAGGTCCTCACCTTCGCTGCCCCCTTCGAAGGGGACACAATAGGCTGTTTCTTGCTGCTCCTAGCTGGAAAAAGTGGTGTCGGCGTCGGCGCGAACGCAGTAAGAACAGACCATCACGGAGTGATAGCGGGAGTGGGGAAATTGACAGAAGCCAACAAGCCCTGGATAATCTGCAAGTAAGCGGGAGTAGTTCAGCGGTAGAACGCCAGCTTCCCAAGCTGGATGTCGCCGGTTCGATCCCGGTCTCCCGCTCCATTTTTCCTATTCCGGCTGATTTTCGACCCCCATTCTGTGCAAGTTCCGACTTTCACCATCTTTAGTTACCTCCGTTTACTCGGCATCGCAATTCCGTGATTTCGATCACGAACAGCCGTGACGTGCGCCATTTGCCCTTTAAAGCGGTTGGACGAAGATGACCTTGAAGATGGGCGGGTTGCAAGCGCCAGTCTGCAATTGCCAGTGTGCGGACATTTCATAAGGGCTAGGCAGGAGGTTCTGATGAGTACCGTAGATATCCATGAACCAGAGGTAAAGGGCATAGAACCGGCAGCGCGCGGGAAGGCGGCCGTAATGCCGCGTGCGGAAATCGTCCTCGGACCGCCGCTGCCCCCAAAGCCCATGTTTGCCGACAGCGTGCTCGATTTCGGCGGCCAGAGCAAACGCAAGGCCATGGCGACGACTACCTCGTTTATTGTGAATTGCTTGGCGATCTGCATGATGTTGCTCGTGCCCCTCATGTTCACCGAGGAACTGCCCAAAGGGCAATTGCTAACTATGCTGATTGCGCCCCCGCCTCCTCCACCCCCACCTCCACCGGCCGCCGAGGCGGTTCGGAAAATTGTGAAGCAGATCCAGACCGACATGCTCAATACCGGACAGCTCCGCACGCCAACCCGTATTCCGCAGAAAGTCCAACTGATTAAAGAAGAAGAGGCACCGCCGCCAATGGCCGCCACCGCCGGAGTGGTCGGCGGTGTTCCGGGTGGAATTCCTGGTGGACAATTGGGAGGTGTGATTGGCGGGATCGTCAACGCCACGTCCAACCTCGCAGTGCCGAAATTTGCCCCCGTACAACCGCAGCGCGTGCGCATCTCCCAAGGCGTCACCAAGGGCCTGCTGATCCGCCGCGTGGAACCTACTTATCCCACCCTGGCGCGAGCTGCACGGGTGCAGGGTGAGGTCGTCCTAAGCGCCGTGATCAGCGTCAACGGTGAGATTGAGAATCTGCAGTTAGTGAGTGGCCACCCCATGCTGGTGCCGGCTGCACTCACCGCCGTCAAACAATGGCGTTACAAGCCATATCTGCTGAATGGGCAACCGACAGAGGTTGAGACCACGATTACCGTGATCTTCACTTTGTCGTCTTGAGGGGGGAACGGCGCGGTCTGGGAGCGCCAGGAGTCTAAACAATGCCTGCTGAATATACCTATCGCGTTTCGGCTTGGTGGACGTCAGGCCGCACTGGACTGGCCAAGTGCGAGTCCTCCCCTAACACGATCCATTTCTCCGACGCCGCGGAACTGGGCGGTTTGCAAGGTCGCTGGACTCCTGAGCAACTGCTGCTTTGTGCCTTGGCAGGTTGCTTCACAACAACTTTTAACGATCTCGCCCACGCCGCCAAGTTCGAGTACGTCGACCTTGAGGTTGAAATCGAGGGCTCGGTTCATCGCACCCGTGCGGCGGGATGCAATTTCACCGAAATCCTGATTCGTCCCCGCTTGACCGTGCCTTCCGACGGACTACGTGAAACCGGGCATTCGCTTCTGCGACGCACGAAATCGGTCTGCATGATTTCGCGAGCCATCACGGTGCCGCAGACGCTCGAGGCAGTCGTGGAAACCGTGAGAGTTCCCGTCGAAGGCTGGGCCAACGATGACGCTGTCGTAAAACTAGGAGTTTAACCGCGACCCTTCAGATCCAAAAGGGGTGAGTATGATGTTCTCCTACAGGCTGGTGCGCTTAATCGAATCGCACGCCGATGCGCTCGCTGCCGGGTTGGAAGAGAAAGTGCAAGCGAATTGCCTGGCCGCGCACTTCCGCGAGATTCCAGCTCATGAACTGAGAGAGCGCGTCTACGAAATTTATCGTCACCTGGGCGAATGGTTGCTGGGCAAGAACGAACTCGATATCGAGCACCGTTATAGAGAGATTGGTGCTCGGCGGGCTCGCCAGCACATTCCACTCAGCGAGGTGGTCCATGCGATTGTCCTGACCAAGGAGAATCTTTGGGACTTCCTGAAGAGCGAAGCAGTGATGGACCGCGCAATTGAAATCATGGGGGAACTGGAATTGCTGCAGATGCTCGAGATGTTTTTCGATCGGGCGATTTATTATGCCGCGGTGGGGTATGAAGACGAAGTCGCCCAAGCTTCGCGATGTGGCGAACTGAGGGCAGTTTAGGGGAGCGGAACGGATGTCGATGTCATGGGAAATGGAATACAAAAAGCGTCTCAAGACGGCAGACCAGGCGCTGGCCTGCGTGCAGTCGGGGATGCGCGTTTACATTCAGCCCGGCTGTGCCGAGCCTGAGACGCTGGTCGAGGCCCTCATCCGGCGCGCGCCGGATCTTTTCAATGTAGAAATCGTCCACATGATGACCATGGGCTGCGCGCCCTACGTGGCCCCGGAAATGGCCGGCCACTTCCGGCACAATGCTGTGTTCATCGGCGCAAACGTGCGCGAAGCCATCAATGACGGCCGCGCCGATTACACGCCCATCTATCTCAGCGAAATCGAAGGGTTGTTCGAAAGCGGCGAGATGCCCATCGATGTTGCCCTGATCGAGGTCTCGCCGCCGGACTCCCACGGCTATTGCAGCTTTGGCGTCGGCGTCGACACGACCCTGACCGCGGCCAGAGTGGCGAAGTATGTTGTCGCGCAGATCAACGACAACATGCCGCGCACCTACGGCGACAGCTTCATTCACGTCAACGACATTGACGCCTTTGTGGAGTCTTCGCGGCCGCTGTGCGCCTTGAAAAAGCCCATAGTGAATGATCTGCAGGTCGCGATTGCCCGCAACGTCGCTGGACTCATCGAGGATGGCGCTGTATTGCAGACGGGTATCGGCGGAATTCCCGATGCCGTTCTGCCCCTGCTGATGGACCGCAAGGATCTCGGGGTGCACAGCGAACTGGTATCAGACGGCGTGATCCCTCTGATCGAGGCTGGCGTACTCACGGGCGCGCGCAAGAATTTCAAGCCGCGCAAAATCATTCTCGGCTTCGCTTTGGGGACGAAGCACCTGTTCGAGTTTGTCGACAACAATCCGATTTTCGAATTCCATCCGACGGCCTACACCAACGATCCCGGCCTGATCGCCCGCAACGACAACATGGTCGCCATCAACTCAGCATTGCAGGTCGATATGACAGGACAGGTTTGCTCCGATTCCATCGGCAACCAGTTTTACAGCGGGATCGGCGGGCAGGTGGACTTCCTGCGGGGGGCATCGCGCTCCAAGGGCGGCAGAGCCATCATCGCGATCTCATCCACGGCCAAGGCTGGAACCATTTCGCGCATCGTTCCCATGCTCGATCCCGGGGCTGGAGTTGTGACCTCACGCGGCCTGGTGCGCTACGTGGTGACCGAATACGGAGTGGCCTACCTGCACGGAAAATCCATTCGCGAACGCGCCAAGGCACTCATCAACATTGCGCATCCCCAGTTCCGCGAGGGCCTTTACGAATACTGCGAGAAGACCAAATGGTTGCAGCATCCCCAGGCGGCACAAACGGCAGTTACGAGGTGAAGGCATGCCAGGACCAGCGCGCGGCAATGTGGCCATCGATCTGGAGGAGTGCAAAGGTTGCGGGCTCTGCGTCGAGTCCTGCCCGCCCAAATGCCTCGAACTCGCTCCTGAGCTGAATCGCTACGGCGTGCACGGGGCGCGCTACACCGGCCATGATTGCACTGGATGCGGCATCTGCTTCTACTGCTGCCCGGAGCCGGGCGCCCTGACCGTATACCGGCTGGTCCCGCCGCCCAAAGCGGTTGTCGCAGCACAGGGAGGCGAACATGCGCCAGCTCTGTAAAGGCAACGTGGCGGTCATCAAAGGCGCGGTACTCGCCGGATGCCGCGCTTACTACGGATATCCCATCACTCCGGCCAGCGAAGTCGCCGAAGCCGCTGCCCTTTATCTGCCCGAAGTCGGCGGCACCTTCATCCAGGCGGAGAGCGAGACAGCTTCCATCAACATGGTGTATGGCGCCGCCTCTGCCGGCGTTCGAGTCATGACTGCATCATCCGGCCCCGGCCTGAGCCTGATGCAGGAGGGTATCTCGTATCTGGCGGGCGCCGAACTCCCTTGCGTGATTGTGGACGTGATGCGCGGCGGCCCGGGGCTGGGCAACATCGCTCCCGAGCAGAGCGACTACTTTGCCATGGTCAAGGGCGGAGGTCACGGCAACTATCGCAATCTCGTACTCGCCCCCGCGTCGGTGCAGGAAATGGCCGACCTCACAGTCCTGGCCTTCGAACTCGCGGACAAGTATCGCAATCCCGCCATCGTCCTGACCGATGGTTTTGTCGGGCAAATGATGGAGCCGCTCGACCTGCAATACCGCGACATCGCTGCTCCCGAGAAACCCTGGGCGGTGAAGGGAACTGCCGAGACGCGCAAGAACATGGTCAGCTCGATCTACCTCGAGCCCGATGATCTGGAAGCGCACCAGCGCCGCATGGAAGCGAAGTATATGAGGGCGCAGAAGGCTGAGACGCGCTGCGAACAATACTGCACTGACGATGCCGAACTGATCGTGGTGGGATACGGCATCGTCTCCCGCGTACTGCGAATGCCTCCGCCAATTTCGAATACCATCTCGCGCAGGGAGATTCCCATGGGAACCTCGACCAGGCCGGTGTTTTCCACGCGGCCCGCCAGCGCGAATACCCGGAAGGCCGCAAATTCAAAGCGGTGCAGACCGGCGGTCCCTCGGGTGGCTGCCTGCCCACCGACTGCCTCGATATGCCGGTGGATTACGAATCGCTGGCCCGCGCCGGTTCCATCATGGGCTCCGGCGGCATGATCGTCATGGACGAAAGTTCCTGCATGGTCGATGTCGCGAAGTACTTCATGGATTTCTGCATGACCGAATCCTGCGGCAAGTGCATCCCGTGCCGCGTGGGCACGTTCCAGATGCGGCGCATCTTGGAGGCGATCGGCAATATGACCGCCACCGAGCAGGATTTGAAAATGCTCGAGGAACTCTGCGACTTGTTGAAGCACACCAGCCTGTGCGGGCTGGGGCAATCGGCGCCGAATCCTGTGCTTAGCACCTTGCGCTCGTTTGCCGAGGAGTACCGCGCGCATATTCAGGAACACAAATGTCCGGCGGGCGTTTGCGGCCAGCCTGCAGGAGAAACTCTATGAGCCCCGTGGCCACGGTCAAAACGCTCAAAATTGACGGGCGCGATGTCAGCGGGCGGCAGGAAGAAAGCATTCTCGACGTTGCACGGCAAAATGGCATCTTCATCCCCCGGCTCTGTGAGATGGACGGCCTCTCCGATGTGGGCGCTTGCCGCCTCTGCCTGGTCGAAATCAAAGGACAGAACAAGTTGCTTCCCGCTTGCGTCACCGTGGCGGAAGAGGGCATGGAGGTCACGACTGCATCCGACCGCCTGAATAATTACCGCCGCATGATCCTGGAATTGCTTTTCACGGAGCGCAATCACGTCTGCTCGGTCTGCGTTTCCAATGGCCACTGTGAGATGCAGATGCTGGCCCAGCGTCTCGGCATCACCCACGTCCACTTTCCCTACCGCTATCCCAAGGAAGAGGTCGATGCCTCCCACGAGCGCTTCGTCATCGATCACAACCGCTGCATTCTGTGTACGCGTTGCCTGCGAGTGTGCGACGAGATTGAAGGCGCGCATACCTGGGACATCATGGGACGGGGCATCGATGCCAAGGTGATTACGGATTTGAACGAGTCGTGGGGTACGTCGGAGACCTGCACCAGTTGCGGCAAGTGCGTGCAAGTCTGCCCCACGGGCGCGCTCTTCGAGAAAGGACGCTCGGTCGCCGAAATGCTGAAACGCCGCCAGTTCCTGCCGTACTTGACCATGATGCGGGAGGAAAACGAATGAGCAAGAAATACCTAGCCCCGGTCCGCGCCTGCACGAACGGCATTGGCTTCGCGGAGACCGCATGACCAAGAAGAAGATCGCCACCGTGTGGCTCGATGGCTGCTCCGGCTGCCACATGTCCTTTCTCGACATGGATGAGCGTGTGCTGGCCCTGGCCGGAGCTGCCGACCTGGTCTACAGCCCGCTGGTGGACGCCAAGGAATTTCCCCCGGACGTAGACGTGACCCTGGTCGAAGGCGCGGTCAGCAGCGAGGAGGACCTGCACAAGATCAAAATGATTCGAGAGCGGACCAAAATCCTGGTTTCCCTCGGCGACTGCGCGGTCACGGCCAATGTTCCAGGAATGCGCAATCCTTTCGGCACCAAAGCCGTGTACGACCGTGCTTATCGCGAGAACGTAACGTTTGATCCCGGAGTTCCCGACCAGGTGGTGCCAGCTCTGCTGCCGACGTCACGTCCCGTGCACGAGTTCGTCAAGGTGGACATCTATATTCCAGGATGCCCGCCGTCGGCAGATAACATCTATTACGCCGTAACGGAATTGTTGGAGGGTCGCACTCCGGACCTGACTCTGAAAACTCGTTTCGGTTCGTAAAAGCGAGCGATGAGCGATGAGCAATGAGCAGCGACTAAGATTTAACCGCAACATGAGAGCTGATGTTCTTAGCTAATAGCTAGGAGCTCATAGCTAAAAGGGAGATTTCGTGAGCCACGGCAACACCATCGTCATCGATCCGGTGACGCGCATCGAAGGCCACTCCAAGATCACGCTGCATCTCAACGAGGACGGCCGGGTCGAGGATGCCCGCTTCCACGTCACCCAGTTCCGCGGCTTCGAGAAGCTGTGCGAGGGGCGCCCCTTTTATGAAATGCCTTCGCTTATGGCGCGTATCTGCGGTATCTGTCCAGTGAGCCATCTCATCGCCTCGGCCAAAGCTTGCGATTCGCTGCTGGCGGTGAAAATTCCTCCGACTGCCGACAAACTGCGCCGCATCTTCGGGCTTGCGCAGGTGACGCAATCGCACGCTCTCAGTCTGTTTTACCTCTCGTCCCCGGACCTGCTGCTGGGGATGGATGCCGATCCCGCCAAGACCAACATCTTCGGCGTGGCCGAAAAAAATCCGGCGCTCGCGCTCGACGGCATCAAGCTGCGCCAGTTCGGCCAGAAAATTATTGAGCGTCTGGGCGGCAAGCGCATTCATCCAGCCTGGATCGTTCCTGGCGGAGTCAGCGCCCCTCTGACCGAAGTGGATCGCGACGCCATCCTGGAAGGCATTCCCGATGCTCTCGCCATCGCCGAACGCACCCTGGAGTGGTTCAAGGGAACCATGGAACGTTTTCGCGAAGAGATCTCCACCTTCGGCAATTTCCCGACTATGTTCATGGGCATCGTGAAAGACGATAACGGGGTTACGTTCTACGACGGCAAGCTCCGCATCGTGGATGCCTCGGGCAACGTGGTCGCTGACGGTCTCGATCCCACGAAATACTCCGACTACATTGGAGAAAAAGTGGAGCCGTGGAGTTATCTGAAGTCCACTTATTACAAGCCGAAAGGCTTTCCGGTGGGCGTGTACCGGGTGGGCCCGCTGGCGCGTTTGAATGTCGCTGACCGCTGCGGCACCGACCGCGCAGATCAGGAGCTGGCAGAATTCCACGAACTGCAGCGCACGGCCGTGCTCAGCTCATTTCATTATCATCACGCGCGCCTGATTGAAATTCTCTACTGCATCGAGCGCCTGGAGCAGTTGCTCAACGATCCGGAAATCCTCTCCAAGCACGTGCGCGCGATTGCACATCCCAATGCGCTGGAAGGAGTGGGCGCCTGTGAAGCGCCTCGCGGAACTCTGTTCCACCATTACAAGATTGACGAGCAGGGCCTGATCCGCTGGGTCAACCTCGTCATCGCAACCGGCCACAATAATCTGGCCATGAATCGCAGTGTGTTGCAGGTGGCCAAGCATTTTGTGCAAGGCAAGCGCCTGACCCCGGGAATGCTCAACCGGGTGGAGGCGGTGATCCGCTGCTACGATCCCTGCCTGAGCTGCTCGACACACGCCCTGGGCCAGATGGATCTGCAAATCCAGCTAATCAGCCCCCAAGGTGAAGTCCTGGACGAAGTCGTCCGTAAATAAATGTAGGAAGAGCCAATGTAGGGACAGCCGTACGCCAGCTTGCGCTCACTCGTTTCCGCGATCCCGCTGTCCAGCCACGCGACTTCTTGCCAGCTGGGATGGAGATTAGATCAGAATCGAAGCTATTGATCCTCAGCAAAGCAGGCCTGCTCAAGTACGAGCCGGCCCGCCAGACTAAACACATCCATACGTCAAATTTCCGTCTCCCGTATGAGGGCGCAGCACTCCAGCGATGCCCTCCCGCAACGGCCCTCTTCACGCCGCTTGCCGAAAAGCCTCCAGCGCTTCGTACTCCGAGTTGTGCACCTCAAACACTGTCAGCAGCTTGGTGACCTGCAGCAAATCTCCCACGCGCTTCGTGAGATTCGCCAGTTTGATGGTAGCCCCCGCGTTGTGCGCGGTGGTGTGCAGCGCCACCAGGGTTCCCAACCCGCCCGAATCGATATAGTTGACTTCCCCCAGGTTTAGCACGATTCGTTTATAGCCATCCGCAATCGCCTTTTTGACTTCCTCCCGCAGCAAGGACGATTCCTCTCCGAACACAATCCGTCCGCTGCAGCCAATCGCAAGAATCCCGTCTACTGTTCGTTTCGTAAGTTTCAGTTGCATAACGCTCTGCCTCCGCGGTCCGAGCCGAATCCGCCAATATTCGTGTCGACCAGCCTACCGCGCCAGATGCGGCAACGCAACCTACATTCATCGGCCTTCCTCAGCCCTCGGAGCATGGCTTTCCTACGCCCCGCACGTCAACTCCATCACGTATAATCGACTCTTCGCCCATCATGAGTTACACGGTCCTGGCTCGCAAATACCGTCCCCAGAAGTTCTCTGAGGTCATCGGACAAGAGCACGTCACCCGCACTCTCCAGAACGCCATTGCGCAGGGACGCAGCGCTCACGGCTACATCTTCAGCGGTCATCGCGGGATCGGTAAGACCACCGTGGCCCGAATTCTGGCTGCGGCCCTGAATTGCCGCTCGAAAGATCATCCCGTCCCCGAGCCCTGCGGAGTTTGCGAATCCTGCGTGGAAATTCGTGCCGGAAACTCGGTGGACGTAATCGAAATCGACGCCGCCACCAATCGCGGGATCGATGAAATCCGCGAGCTCCGGGAAGCTGCTCGCTACCGTCCAGCGCGCGACCGCTTCAAAATTTACATTCTCGACGAAGCCCACCAGATCACCGACGCTGCCTTCAACGCGCTGCTCAAGACGCTGGAGGAACCTCCCGATCACATCGTCTTCATGCTGGCCACAACCCAGCCCGAGGACATTCCCCAGACCATCCGCTCGCGTTGCCAGCACTTCAGTTTTCGCGCGGTCAAGTTTGACGACATCGTCCACCAGCTTCGCGATCTGCTGACCAGGGAAAAAATTGAAGCCGACGACGATGCCCTCGCACTGTTAGCCGAGGCCGGCGACGGCTCCATGCGCGATGCCCTCTCCATCCTCGACCAGGCCATCGCGTCCAGCACAGATAAGGTCACGGCCGACTCGGTGCGGAATCTGGTCGGAGCCGCGCCGGCGCACATTCTCGAGCAGGTGATGCAGTCCGTCGCCCAGGGAGGTTCGGAAGAAATCCTTCGCCACGTGGATCATCTGATCAGCGAGGGCCACAGCCCCACGCACTTTGCGCGACAGATGGTTCGTTTTCTGCGCAACGCCACAGTCGCGAAGATCGCCGGCAAGGATTCTCCCTTGCTGCAAATTTCCAGCGAGGAACGCGACCGCGTTGGCCGCGTTGCCGATTTGTTTGGCGAAGAAGATCTCACCCGTCATCTGCAAATCATGCTCCGCACCCATGGGGAACTGGGATACAAGCAGGAACAGCGCTTTCATCTTGAGCTTGGCCTATTGAAGATGGCGCATGCTCAGAAGCTGATTCCGATTGAGCAACTGCTGAGCGATGTAGCTTCGAGTTCGCCATCTGCCGCTCCGAAGCCGCAGGCGCGCCCCTCCATCGTTGGCGCAAGCACTACTCAGGAAGCGCGCCGGCCCGAACCGCCCGCCTCCCGCCCAAATTTCGTGAGCCCCTTCGCCGCAGATTCAGCGCGCAAGGGCACTCCGCGCCAGCAGGATTCGGCCCCAGTTCCGAATGCCGGTCCTCGCATCGTAGCCCAGGCAAGCCAGCCCGAGCCGGTCATCATGGGGTCCGCTGCACCGTGCTCGCAACGCGAGGCCGCTGCCATCAGCGAGCGGGAAACGCAGCCGTATGCCACCGCCACCGCCGTCGCCGCCGTAGCCGAGCTTGAGCCGGAACCCGAGCCCGAACCTGTTGTCCGCGCGTCGTCCGAGCCGCAGGAACTAGATCAGATTGAAAGGCTGCAGACCGCGGTCTTGCAGGCCCTCACGGATGCCAACCAGCGCATCCTGGTCTCGATGCTTTCCTCTGGCGAATGGGCGGTTCAAGGCAACGAACTGGTTATCAAAGTCTCCGAATCACAGACAGTGGTGGATATGTCGCTAGGCTCGGAAGGGAAGCGCATGGCCATCGCCACGGCCAGCGGAGTCTTAGGTCGCGCCATAAAGCTGAAAGTAATTCCCGGAGTCACGGTAGCTCCGCAGGAAAAAAAGAACGGCGCAACGCGCCTCGCGCCCGGACCGGGCGGCCGAGGCCGCGCCGAGCAGGACCCAATCGTGCGCCGGATGCAGGAAAAATTCGGCGCCCAGATCAGAACAGTCATCGACTACAAAGACAAAAGATGAAAGGAGAAAAATTGAGGAAGAGGGAAATTGGTAATTGAGTAATGGAACGCGCGCGTGGTGCATGGCGCGCGGTGTAAATTACAAAATTACCCGATTACCCAATTACTCAATTTCTTCCCATGGGCGGCTTCAATCTCCAAGACCTGATGTCGAAAGCCAAATCGCAGTACGAAGCCCTGCAGAAGAAAATGCAGGAGACGGTAGTCGAAGCGACGTCGGGCGGCGGCACCGTCAGCGCCAAAATGGACGGCCGCAAGCAACTGCTAAGCTTGCGCATCGATCCCGAAGCGGTAAAAGGCGGTGACGTCGAAATGCTACAGGATTTAGTTCTCGCCGCCGTGAACGAAGCTGCCCGCAAAGTCGATGCCCAAATGCAATCCACTGTGGGAGGCATGCTCGGTGGCATGGGCATCCCTGGTCTTTAAGCTCGAGGTGCGCCCATGACAGTTTCGACGCTTCACGTATCCGGACCGTTCGACGTGAAAGTAACGCATCAGGACGATAGCTCCGGCGACCCGCTCCTGAATCGGATGACGCTCGAAAAGCAATACCACGGCGACCTGGAGGCAACTGGCATAGGCCAGATGCTGACCGCCGGAACCGACGTTAAGGGTTCCGGAGCCTACGTCGCCATCGAAAAAGTGACCGGCACCCTGGAAGGCAAGAAAGGCACCTTCATCCTGCAGCACGCCGGCACCATGACGCGAGAAGTTCCCCAGCTAGCGATAGTAGTAGTCCCAGACTCCGGCACCGGCGAGCTAGAAGGAATGTCGGGGAAAATGATCATCAAATTCGCCGAAGGCGGCAAGCACTTCTACGAACTGGACTACACACTCGAGAAAAGCGATTGAGTAATTTTGCAATTTGGTAATTTCGTAATTTTGTAATCTTAATTACAGTCATTCAGCCCAGTCCTCCGACGATTCCGGGTTAAGATCCTGCACTTAACGCGAAAATTAGCCTCAGATTCGCACGGATTTTCACGGATCAGACTATCGCAGAATTGATCCGTGCAAATCCGTGCGATCCTTGGCCAGGTTCTCAGCGCATAAGTAAAGTTCTGTAAAAGGTCCGGATGCCATTTAGAATGTCTTCAGATTACAAAATTACCCGATTACAAAATAACCGAATTACAAAATTCCCCAATTACCAAATCAAGAAATGTCTCGCTTCGCCGAACCCATGTCGCGACTCATCGACGAGCTGAAGAAGTTGCCTGGCGTTGGTGCCAAGAGCGCGCAGCGTCTCGCCTTCCACATCCTCCGCTCCAGCGATGAAGACGCCGAAGGCCTGGCGCAGGCCGTACGCGATGTCAAAGCGAATCTGCGCCTCTGCTCGGTGTGCAACAACATTACTGACGTCGACCCCTGCGCCTACTGCACCAGTCCCACCCGCAACCAGCGCCTGGTCTGCGTCGTCGAGGAACCCACCAACATCGCCTCCATTGAAAAGACCAAGCACTTCAATGGGGCCTTTCACGTTCTTCACGGCGCGATTTCTCCGCTGCACGGCATCGGTCCGGACCAGCTCCGCATTTCTAATCTCCTCGCCCGCGTCGAATCCGGCAGCGTGGATGAAGTGATCCTCGCCACCAATCCCACCGTCGAAGGCGAAGCCACCGCGGTTTATCTCTCGCAGCAGCTCAAGCCGGCCGGGGTGAAGGTCACGCGCATCGCTATGGGAATCCCTGTAGGCAGCGACATCGAATACACCGACGAGATCACTATGCTGAAAGCCATGGAAGGCCGTCGCGAGTTGTAGGATCGGCGTCTTCCCGCGCCGGGCGCGGCTTCTGAGCAAAAGTGCGCAACCTTTTTCTCCCAGGTTTGCTGTAGGCTCATGCGGCGGACGCATTGATCTTCTAGTAACCACCTGATTCGCAATCACATAGACTTGGGTCGGCCCGTTTCCAAACGGGCTTTTCCAGTGGCCGCACAATTGCTAACCAGAATCCAGCGGTGGCGTTTAACTCAAGTTTTCGCTGGTGCAAGACAGCCAGCCGCGCCGTGCGATGTAACCGCATCTGACTCGACGCAAGAGAAGCCGGGCCAACCAGCCCGGTTTTCTTTTTTGTCTTTTATTGTTTGTGGAGGAGCGACTTGGTTCGAGTTGGCCGCAAGACCGCAATCAAATTTCAGGTTCGAGAAACGCGTTCGCCTCGTCTTCCGACGCCGTCAGTCCCTCGGGCAAGGTCCCGCGGTTGTATTCCGCCATCCGGTTCTTCCACTTCAAAAAGTCGGTGATGCTCTGCGGCTCGATCCGTACCTCGACCCGCCGCAGGCTGGCCAGCAACAGGTTCATCTCGTAGCGAAATCCCGTAGCCGTTCTAAGATTCTTGGCCGACGCTTGTACCATCTCCACCCGCCCGCGCCGCAGTTCCAGTAATCCCCAGCCCAGAGGCAATTCCGTGCGGTGAATAAGCCCCGGAGGTGTGAAATAGAACCTTTCGCTGCCCACGCCTTTTTCCGCTTTGACCCGGAACGGCTTCGCCCGGTCGGCCAGGAAATCCGCCCGCGTCACCTTGCATTCCACCAGCACCGAGTGACAAGCCTGCTTCCATCCCAGCGCATCCGGCATCTCGCCGCTGACGCACGCCTGCTCTGAAAGCACAACCCCGCAACGATAGCTGCGCAGCCATCGCACTGCTCGCTCCACCAATTGTGCGTGAGTCATAGAAGGACCACGTAGACGCGGACACGCCACTTATACGCCGTCCGCAACCGCCAGAGAAGTGATTCCGCGGCTTCTCCGGCTGACGCGATTGGTGGACCGAGAGTCGCTCTCCTGATCACTCATTCCGCAGTGCCACCATGGGCTCGACGCCTGCAGCACGCCGCGCCGGGACCAGCGATGCCACGAGCGCAGCCAAGGCGAGCGTCAGCACTGCCAGCGCGAGCATGACTGGGTTCCACGGCGTGACGCCGTACAGTTGATCCCTCATCAGCTTGCCGGCACCAATCGCCGCGGGAATCCCAATCGCCATGCCGATACCTATCTGCGAAAAAGCACTCCGCAGCACCATCTTCAAAACCCGCATGCGATCCGCGCCCAGCGCCATCCGCACCCCAATTTCCCCAGTTCGTTGTTGCACCGCGTAAGCCATGACTCCGTACAGTCCGACCGCCGCCAGCACCAGCCCAAGCACGCCGAACAGCGTAGTAAGGGTTGCGACCATTTCTTCCTGCTGGAAGTCTGCACTTACGACCTTGGTATACGGGTCAACACCATAGAGAACCAGATTGGGATCGACGGCCGCCAGGGTCTTGCGTACGCGTTCTTCCATTTGCGGCGGATTTCCCGGCGCCCAGATCACGATGTTGTTCAAATAACGAGACGACATTTCGCCGCTCGCGTATGCCGGATCGTCCCACTCCACCGTCTGCGCCTCCGGCAACCAGTACATCGGCCCCACCGGTTCTTTGTAGTTGTAAGTCATGTAGCGCATGTCTCTCGCGACTCCGACTATTTCGAACGTGGAGGAGTACTTCACCTTACCGGGTCCAAAATGCTGCCCCACCGGGTTCTGATTCTTGAAAAACTTCTTCGCGAACGCTTCATTAATCACCGCTACTTTTCTCGTCGTTGCCGTGTCCTGCTCCGTAATGGACCGGCCCGATACGATTTTGGCACCCAGAGCTTCGAAGAATCCCGGCATCACGCGGACGAATCCCGCTCCCATATCGTCCTTGGCTTCGGGCTCAGGCCGACCTTCGATGCGAACGCCGTTGTTCCAGCTATCGCCGGTCATTGGGGCATAGAGCGCAGGCGCAACCATGCGCACGCCCGGGATCTGCTGCAGGCGGTCGTCGATCTGCCGGAACAGCGGTTCCATTTGCTCCGGCTTGTAATTTCCGAGTCCGGGATTCATCCACGCGATATACCGGCCCTCCGTCTCGAATCCAAATTTCTGGTGCTGCAAGTTCCGCAGGCTCTGCCCGAGAAGCGCCGCTGCGGAGAGCAGTACCAGTGACATCGCTGCCTGCGCGATCACCAGCGATCTCTGCGCCCACGAGCGGCTGCCCGACACCGAACGGTTTGTCCCACGAAGCGCCTCAATCGGGTCAGCGTGCGAAGTCATCCACGCAGGCGCGATCCCGAACATGATTCCGGTAAAAACGGACATGCCTAGCGTAAAGAGCAGCACAGGTAGAGAGGGAGCCGCGCTGATTGGAACGTAGTTGTTAGGCCCGCCGATCTGGAAAGCCAAATGCAAAATTAAGCGTGTCCCGGCATACGCCACGCCTATGCCCAACGCTCCTCCGATCGCTGCCAGCACAATGCACTCGACCAACGATTTGCGAAGAAGCCGTCTTCGTGGAGCGCCCAGCGCCACTCGTATCGAGGTCTGCGCGCGATCCTTCAACCCGCGCGCCAGCATCAGATTCGCCACATTCCCGCATGCCACCAGCAGTACACATCCGGCAGCTACCAGAAGCAGCTTCAGCCCATCCTCATACTCATCGCGCAAACTTGCCACGCCAGCTCCCCCGGGAGCGAGGTGTAGAGTTTGCTGCTGCCACAACTGCTTCTCGCCCGGCTCCATCTCCGGGACGTGACTCGCCAGCCAGTTATGAAACTCAACCTTCAGCTTTGCTTCGAGCGCTTTGGGATCGACTCCCGGACGCACTCTTCCGATCAGGTCCAGGAAGTTCATGCTTGGCCCTTTCAGACGAGCTGTGCCTCCGTCGAGTAATAATTCGGTGGTCAGTGGCAGCCAAAAATCTGGCATGCCGGCCCCAGACAGCTTCGCGCCAAAGAATCCTGGCGCAGCTACGCCGACCACCGTGAATGGATGTCCATTGATCTGATACCCGGCACCGACCACAGTAGGATCAGACCCGTACTTGTCATGCCAGATGCGATAACTCATCACCGCCACTGGCGGTGAACCCTCCTGATCGTCCTGGTCGGTCATCAGCCGGCCGATCCACGGCTGCACGCCAAAAGTCCTGAAGAAATTCCCCGATACGTATTGCCCATTGCGTGTGTCCACGGGTGCCTGGGATCCCGCTCTGCGCACCCCCAGAGGCGCATTGCCGGCCTGCAATGCGGCAAGGTCTGCGAACTCTGGCGTCTGAGCGCGAAAATTCTTGTATGCCTCCCACGAGAACAGCGCAAAATCGCCGTCATCGCCCTGCGTATACCCGCCCCAATTGCAGCAGCGAACTTTGTCTCCGATCCGCCAAAGTTCAGTGGGCTTGGCAACCGGCAGTGACTTCAGCATCACCTGATGAACCAAGGTAAAGATCGCCGTCGTCGCCCCGATCCCCAGTGCCAGGGTGATCAAGCCGGTTGCTGTAAAGCTTGGAGCCTTTCTCAACTGCCGCAGAGCGTCACGCACATCGGTAAGCATTCGTCCCTCGCATGGAGTTTTGACGTAGCTAAAGCAAATCGGTTATTCGCAAGTTTAATCCTCAAATACTTCCAAGATTTACGGGCCCTGCGCGGCCACTCATTTCGGGCCGCCGAGGATCCGGACTGAACCAGTTGAGTCACATCAAGGGTCAACACAGTCTTAGCGCGTGCGAGACAATGTAAATATGCAAGCTAGGCCCGATCGTCGTTTGGTAGACCTTTTGAAACTCGAGATTCCGATCATCCAAGCGCCCATGGCGGGATCCGATTCGGTTGCCTTAGCGCGCAGCGTGTCATCAACCGGGGCGCTAGGTTCGCTCGCGTGTGCATTGCTCAGCCCGGACCAGGTGCGGTACGCCGTACGTGCACTTCGCCAGGGAATGTCTCGGCCTTTCAACTTAAACTTTTTTTGCCACACGATGGAAACTCCAGATTCGATTGCAATACAGAAATGGAAGAGTTTCTTGAGACCGCATTACGAGCGCTTAGGACTCGACATTGAGAGCGTTGCCGAAACTCGCCTTCGGCTCCCTTTCGATGAGGAGATGTGCGTCGTCGTGGAAGAGGTCAGGCCGGAGGTCGTAAGCTTTCATTTTGGGCTGCCTAACCTCGACCTAGTCGAGCGACTCAAAAAAGGTGGCATTAAGATTCTGTCATCGGCAACCAGCGTAAGGGAAGCAAGATCGCTGGAGTCGCGCGGTTGCGATGCCATCATCGCTCAGGGTTTTGAGGCGGGCGGCCATAGAGGCATGTTCCTCGAAACGAATATCGCGACTCAGCTTGGACTATTCGCCCTGCTGCCTCAGGTCAAGGATGCAGTTTCTGTTCCAGTCATAGCGGCTGGCGGCATCGCGGACGCAAGAGGAATTGCCGCGGCCCTCGCTCTTGGCGCATCAGCCGTGCAGTTGGGCACTGCGTATCTGTTCTGCCCGGAGGCCAATGTATCTCCTCTGTACCGTCGAGCGCTTGAGCAAGCACCGGACAGAGGCACGGCTGTAACTAACCTGTTCAGCGGACGCCCGGCACGAGGCATTCTCAACCGGTATCTTCAGGAAGCCGGGCCGATGTCGGACGCGGCGCCTGCCTTCCCCTACGCAGCGACGCTCGTCGCACCTTTGCGTGCCGCTTCCGAGCGTGCCGGTTCGCTGGACTACATGCAGCTATGGGCCGGTGAAGCGGCAGGACTTGCGAAGTCAATGCCAGCGGATCAGTTCACCAGAAAGCTCGCCGCAGATGTACTTAGTGAGCTATACAAGACCTGAAGCGAGAACTGGTGAGCGGCGCGAATTTGCGTGTAGCCGTTGCAGCTCTGCAGGAGCCCATTGCGCTGTTTGCGTATGATGAGCGGCTCTTGACCGCGTACATAGATGTCTATATAAAGACATCTAGGTATGCCCAAGACCGACTCCTTGCAAGGTTCACTCGATCTGCTAGTGCTCAAGATCCTGTCGCGGCATCCTCGGCTTCACGGATACGCCATTATGGCTGCCATTGCCGATGCCTCCGGCGAAGTCCTGCGCGCAGAGGAGGGCTCCCTCTACCCTGCGCTATATCGGATGGAGGAAGCGGGCTGGATTCGCGCCGAATGGATCAAGAAAGACTCCGGTCGTCGCGCCCGCGTCTATGAACTGACCGCCGCAGGCAAAAAGCAACTGGGTGCGGAAGAGTCGCGCTGGCAGTCCGTCAGCCTGGCAATCAATCGGGTTCTCCGGGAGGCATGACATGTCTTTGTGGTCGCGCATCTCGAATGCCGTGTTTGGCGAGCGCTTGAATCGCGAGATCGATGAAGAGTTGCAGTCACACATTGAAGAGGCCATTGCCTCCGGACGGGACCCCAAAGAAGCGCGCCGTGCATTCGGCTGCGCGCTGCATGCGCGCGAGGCGAGCCACAGCATTCGGGTTGTCGGATGGCTTGAGTCGCTTCTCTCCGATATAAGTTTCGGCTGGCGGCAGCTCGGCCGCAACAAGGTCACCTCCGCCGCCGCTGTGCTTTCGCTCGCCCTTGGCATCGGCTCCTGTGTCGCCGCCTTCCGTCTCATCGACGCCCTGCTCTGGCGTCCGCTGCCCATCTCCGGTTCCAGCAGGCTCTATTTCCTCTCCCGCAAGTTGACTGGCCTCGAGGGCAAGCCTATCGACGACGGCTACTGGTCCACGCCGGACTTCAACCTCATGAGCGATGCCGCGCAGGACCAGGCCGACCTCATCGCCATCAGCGACGCCGACCGCACCGACATCACCTGGTCCACCGATGACGACATGGAGAAGGCCCACGTCGTTTATGCCTCCGGCAACATGTTCCCGCTCTTCGGTCTTGAGCCCACGCTCGGCCGCCTGCTCGCCCCCGCCGATGAGCGCGCTCCTTATGCAGTCCTCTCCTGGGATTACTGGAATCACCGCTTCGGCCGCGATCCCCGCCTCCTCGGCCGCTCGCTCCACGTCGGCGAGCAGACCTTCGAAATCATCGGCGTCGGCCCTCGCGACTTCACTGGAACCGAAAAGGGAACTGTCACCGACATCTTTCTGCCTCTTAACATGAACCGACTCGCCACCCGGGACAGCGTCACCTGGCACCATGCCTTCCTGATGTTGAAGCCCGGCATCAACCCGGCCACCGCCCTCGAGCCGCTTCGCCAGCACCTCTCCTCCGTCAGCCGCGCCTTCGAACTCGACTGCTCCACCTGCCTCCGCGGGATGACCCAGGCGACCATCGAGCGCTATCTCAATAAGACACTCGTGTTCAACCCGGCCGGCGCCGGCATCTCCGATCTCCAGAAAGACTATCGCCGGTCACTCGGTATCCTCGCTCTGCTGGCCGCCCTCGTCCTGCTCATCGCCTGCGTCAACGTGTCCAACATGATGACCGCCCAGGCTGCTGCCCGCGCCCAGGAGATGGCACTTAGAATTTCGATCGGCGCCGGCCGTCGTCGCCTCGTTCAGCTCATTCTCTGTCAAAGCGCGCTGCTCGCACTCTTGGCCTCCATCCTCGGCGCATTGTTTGCCGTGTGGTCCGCCCCATTTGTGCTTAGTCTCATCAACCCGCCCGACAATCCTGCGCGCCTCGCCCTTTCCGCCGACTGGCGGGTCCTTCTCTTCGCCTTCGGGCTCATCCTCCTCGTCGTTCTTTTTCTTGGCTTGCTTCCTGCTCTTCGTGCCTCTGCCGTCCGGCCGGTTGCAGCGCTCAAAGGTGGTGAAGATCCGCACTCGCCACGCCGTCTCATGCGCGGAGCCATCGCTCTTCAAGTCGCTTTCTGCTGCCTCGTCCTGTTTTTGTCTTCGCTCTTCGTCGCATCGTTCCAGCGCCTGCAGAACCGCCCTCTCGGTTTCTCCACCGACCGTCTGCTCCTGCTCGAAACCGTTGCCGGCAAAGGCCAGCTCCCCGTCGTCTGGAATCAAACTGCCGAGGCGCTCCGTGCCGTCCCCGGTATCGACTCGGTTGCCATCGCAAGGTGGCCCCTTCTCGGGCGCATCCGCATAAACAGCGAAATCTCCATCAACGGCGCGCCTCCCAGTCCGACTCCCGCCTGGTTCCGGCCCGTTTCCCCAGGCTGGCTCTCGACTATGGAGATTCCCCTTGTTTCCGGCCGAGATTTTCGCCCGGAAGACACCTCGCCTGGAGCCGCCATCGTCAACGAGACCTTCGTCAGGACCTACTTCCCCGGGCAGGACCCTATCGGCCACACCTTTGAACGCGGCACCAATGAACCCATCAACACGATTGTCGGCGTCACCCCCGACATCCCTTACAGCGACCTCCGCGAGCCCAGCCGTCCCGTCTTCTACGTTCCCATCGCTCAAGTTAACGGTAAATCCGCCCCGAGTGTTGTTGACTTTGCCACCGTCATCATTCACACCGACGCTCAGAACCCGCTCGCCCTCGCCGACGCCCTCCGCCAGCTAATCGCGCAGCGCCACAACGGCCTTCGCGTCTCCAACATCACCACGCAGCTAGAGTTGGTCCGCGATCAGACGATTCGCGAGCGCCTGATCGCCATGCTCGCCGGCTTCTTTGCCGCCATCGCGCTGCTCCTCGCGGGCATCGGACTCTACGCCGTGCTCAACTACTCCGTCCTCCGGCGCCGCCGCGAGATCGGTATCCGCATGGCGATTGGCTCGACTCGTGCCGGTATCGTCCGCATTGTGACGCTCGATGTTTTCCTGATGATCGCGCTTGGAGGTTGCGCAGGCGTCGCGCTAGGATTCGGCGCGGCCCGTTATGTCGAGTCGCTTTTCTACCAAGTCAAAGCCACCGACGCGGATATGATCGCTTCGCCCGCATGTGCCATTCTGCTCACCGCGCTCGTTGCAACGCTACCGGCCGCCCTTCGCGCGCTCCGAACCGATCCCACCGAGATCCTGCGCGCTCAGTGAGCGACAGAGTTCCACGATTGCCGTGGGTCGAGCAATCCCCAGTTCCGAGTTCGTTCCGGATTCCGGCTACACGCAAATGGGTTCTCAACTTCCGCGTTTTTGCCCTACTGACGCTCGGTCGCTGCGCCGAAGGCGGCCCGATTCAGCAGTCCAAGGCCGCCAAGCGAACTGTTCCTGAGTCACGGACAATGCGGAAATTAATTGGCCGACTTCCGAATAGCCGCCGATTCGGACAAGATCAAGAACCGTGGCCGGATTCTGGGATGTCGTCTGGCGGGACCCACAGGCAAGCCGACGCTCAAACAGAACAAAGCCCCCTTTTCGACAAGGTGATTGCGAAGGCTATTCTTCAAACTCCTTGAGGGAATTCACTTCACAGCAAAGTTCGATGTCGAGCGCCATTTGGGTACCTCGGGTTGCGGAACAGCGCACATGCAAGATGGGCACCAATTCAGAAGCCTTTGGCTGTACATGAAGTTGCGGTGTTGCTAAGGTGCACTGATCGCCTCCTTGTTATAGTGTGGCTTCGTTCTGCGAAGCTCGACCGGTGTGGGCGCGTTGCATTGCTGATTGAGTATTCTCCATCACTAATCTACTTACGCGAGATATTTCTAATGCCTCGATTCGTCGCAATCCTACTCTTCTTTGCATCGCTGATGGCTCCTGCCTGCTTTGCGCAGCAAGTCCCGCTTCCAGCGGAGATTGAGAATCCTCGTGTTTTGGGCGTCAACAAGGAGCCAGCCCACGCAACGTTGATGCCGTATACAAGCGAGGCTGAGGCGCTGAGCGGAGGCAAGTCGAGTTTCACGCAATCACTGAACGGGGTCTGGCAGTTCAGCTGGGTGAAGGAACCGTCGCAGCGTCCGGTCGACTTTTACCGTCCCGACTATCCCGCCGACAAGTGGGCGCACATTGAGGTGCCCTCTAACTGGGAACTACAGGGCTACGGCACGCCTATTTATGTCAACTTCACTTATCCGTTCAGCCGGAATGCTCCACACGTAATGAGCCAGCCCGATAAATCATGGACCTCCTACACTGAGCGGAACCCTGTGGGATCGTACCGGCGCACCTTTTCGGTACCCGCGTCCTGGAATGGGCGTGACGTCTTCGTCGCCTTCGATGGAGTCTATTCGGCGTTCTACGTATGGATCAACGGCCACCGGGTGGGCTATAGCCAGGATTCGCGTGTGCCGGCCGAATTCAACATTACGAGATACTTGAAACCTGGAAAGAACCTGATCGCAGTCGAGGTATATCGTTGGGCGGCGGGCAGCTACCTCGAGGATCAGGACACGTGGCGACTCAGCGGCATCTATCGCGACGTTACACTGGTGTCGCGGGCCCCTTTGCATGTTGAGGATTTCCATGTGCAGGCCAAACTGGACTCCCTATATCGCGATGGCCTGTTCCGGTTGAACCTCAAGCTGCGGAATGTTCAGGCTGCCGCGACCGCGACTGTGGAAACGAAGCTCCTCGATCCGTCCGGACGAGAAGTTGCCAGGCCTCAAACGCGACGAATCCAGGTGGCACAGAACGGTGAAGCTGCGCTGGAGTTCGAGCAGGTGATCCCGCGGGTGAAAGCGTGGTCGGCCGAAGAACCGAACCTGTATCAGTTGCTGATCACTCTGAAAGACGCCAGAGGCAAGGTCATCGAAAGCATTCCGTGGAGTATCGGTTTTCGCACCATTGAAATCAAGGGAGACCAGCTGCTATTCAACGGCCTCAAACTGTACCTGAGAGGAGTCGATCGCCACGAATTCGATCCTGTTCGGGGGATGGTGATGACACCGCAGCGCATGCTCCAGGATGTCCTCCTGATGAAGCGCAACAACATCAATGCGGTGCGCACAAGCCACTACCCCAATGCTCCCGCATGGTATGCGCTCTGTGACCGCTACGGCATCTATGTGCTCGATGAGGCGAACAACGAGTCGCACGGATACGGTTCGGGGGAGCGGCAGCTCATTTCCGATGGCGAAGACTGGACCGAGAGCATGGTTGACCGCGGCCGCCGTATGGTCGAGCGTGACAAGAATCATGCCTCGATCTTTGCGTTTTCGCTGGGTAACGAGTCTGGTTTTGGCCGGAATCTGGACGCCGAAAGAGACTGGATCAAGACGCACTATCCTGAGTTCCCCGTCTCCTACGAGCCGGGCGGCAGCGCCGACAGTGACTTCTACGCGCCGATGTATACGACGGTTGCCCAGATTCCGGCGACCTATCGCAAATCGGGCAAAGGCCGTCCGATGTACCTGGTGGAATACGCCTACTCCCGCGGCAACGCCACCGGTGACCTGCAGGACTATTGGGACTTCTTCGAGTCGCAACCATACCTGCACGGAGGTTTCATCTGGGATTGGCAGGACAAAGCCATCCTCAAAACCGGAAGCGACGGTAAGCGGTTTTATGCCTATGGTGGTGACTTCGGCGACGTCCCCAACGACGAGGACCAGTGCGCCAACGGTATTGTGGGGCCGGACCGGGAACCTCACCCCGCGCTAGCTGAGGTCAAGAAGGTCTATCAACCGATTCGGATCGAACCCGTCGATCTGGCAAATGGCAAGATCCGCGTCAGGAACAAGCATCTGTTCCGCGATCTCTCCTTCATGAAGGGCACGTGGGAACTCGAAGAGAATGGGGCGGTTGTTCAGCGCGGGACGATCCCGTCTCTGCACACACCGGCGGGTCACGCCGAGGAAGTGGCTCTGGGCGTTGCGTACTCGCCGAAGCCGGGAGCGGAGTACTTCCTGAAGACAGAATTTGCGCTTGCTGCCGATTCGTCCTGGGCTCCAGCGGGCCATATTGTGGCGTTCGAGCAATTGGAAATGCCGAATTCCACTGTCCCCGTAACATCCCCTGACCTTGCTGCCATGCCGGCGCTGCGGGTCACAGAATCGGAATCGCAGTACGCGATTTCAAATGGACGTTTCACGGCCCGGATCAGCAAAATTTCGGGACGACTGGAATCGTATGTGCTTTCCGGGAAGGAACTGCTCAGCGGAGGGCTCACGGCGAATTACTGGCGCCCGCCGACCGCCGACGACAACGGATACGGCATGTCCCAGAAGCTGGCGGTCTGGCGTGATGCGGGACCGAACTCCACGGTTAAGGCAATCGCATACAAGCAGCCGCAGCCACAATTGGTCTGGATTGAAGTGCAGTTGGCCGTGCCTGCGGCCGAGTCGATCCTGGAGTATCAATACGAGGTTTACGGTGACGGTTCGATCGAGCTTGAGAGCGTTCTCTCGCCCAGGGGTGATTTGCCAGACTTGCCGCGAGTAGGTACCCAGTTTCAGATTCCAGGCGAGTTCAAGAACATTGCCTGGTTCGGGCGCGGCCCAGGCGAAAACTACTGGGATCGCAAGACAGGTTCACCAGTGAGCCGCTATTCCGCAACAGTCGACGATATGTGGTTCCCCTATCTCAAGCCGCAGGAGACCGGAAACCGCACCGACGTCCGCTGGGTCACCTTCACCAACGAGCGTGGCGAGGGCTGGAAGATCACGGGCCTGCCTCAATTTGACTTCAGTGCGTGGCCGTTCCGCATGACGGAACTCGACCACTTTGCTCCCTCGGGAGTACACGGTCATCGGCACCCTTCCGAGATTGAGTTCTCCAAGGACATCACGGTCAATATCGATTACCGGCAGATGGGAGTGGGCGGGGACGACGGCTGGGGCGCACGTCCTTTGCCGAAATACAGACTCGCGGCAACACGAGAATATCGCTACAAGTTCCGCATGGAGCCAATGAAGCGTCCTGAATAGCAAGCCATTCAATGCTGACGTGCTGGCGCAACTGCTCCGCGCTGAACCGTTGGCGGCAGGAAGCGCGGGCGGGCGTGCGGCAAACTACAAAGGGGGCTCTCCCGCTACGGCCTTTCTTGGCAATCGTGGACGAGTGCTAACGGCTCTATCCGAACATTGTGGGGGGCGGCGCGCCGTCGGAGCCGCTGTGCAAGCAACTCAGCTTGGCCCAGATGATAAGGTTCCTAAAACCTTGACTGGAACACCCGGAGTGGCTAGCCGCGAGTCCCATAGTAATATCCCATAGTAATTTAAGAGGTACAGATTCCCATCGTGTGCTGATTCGACAACTTTGCGGTGAAGCGGGTCGGGCAGTACCGGAACAAGTCCGCGAAAGCGTAGCAGCAGATGCCCGGTTTCAGCGAAATGGTTAGGGGAACGGAATCAATTCAGGTAAGCCGGGCATCAGTTACACAATGGGCATCTACAAACATCTTGGTAACCAGTGAGGTGTGCTTCCGGTGCGTACCCGGCCAAGTTGACGCAAAACGGGCCTTTCCAAAAGTAGCGGCCGATTTCCGCCGCGGTGGATTGCCAAATGTCTTCACCAAGTGAACCCGCCTCTGAAAAAATCGATTTCCACAGCCAAAATTCCATTTCTTGTGACCGATAACCTTTACCCAGGCAATGGAAAGCTCATACTCGCTCGGTGGAAGAAAATTTTCAGAGTGGAACAGGGGCTGATAGTTCCAAACCTAAGTCTTTATTCTCCAATACTTTACCTGTAAGCCCTTTGCTACTAGGACTTTGCAGCGACTACTATGGGTACCACCCAAACAAGCTCCATGGAATGAAGACTTTGCCGGATCACCCCCCAAAAAAAATTTTGATTTGCCGTTGGAAGTCAAATCCGGGGTCTCCGCCGCACATCGCCTCTACTCGCAAACCGCGCTACCAAAAAAAGGCGCCGCGGGATTCCGGCGCCTGTATCTCACAAGTTGAGGTTATTGTTCCTGAACCGAAGTGGGAGCGCCCGACTTGCGGGCTTCCTCCCGCAGGTCGTCCAATTTCTGCTTGGCGTCATCCATGGACTTCTGTTTGTCGGCGATCTGCTGCTTGTACTGCGCGTCCTGCTTGTCCCAATCTCCCTGATTGCGGAGACGGTTGCCGGCGTCCGCGTACATCGCCGCCGCCCGCAGCTGATACTCGCGCTGCAGCACGTCGAGTTCGCGGGAGACCAATTCAACCTGCTGCTCCTGCGCTTTGATCTTGTCCGACCATTGCTTCCATCCGGTCTCCTTGCTGGCCTGGTCCTCAGGAGCTTTTTTCTCGGCAGCCTTCTCCCCGGTTGCAGCCGCAGGCGCGGACTCGCCGGATGCTGCTGGAGCGTTCTCCTGTTCTGTCTCGGTCGAAGCCTGTTGCATCGGCGAAGGCTGGGGCTTGCCTACGATGGAGAGGTGCTCGGTTTTCGGAAGATTGTCATTGTCAAAAACTTTCGGTTTGCTGCCGCTCTCTCCGGGCTTGCGGACGTGACGGGCATACTCGCCCAACGATTGTCCCGAGGAGGCGCTTTGCGAGTTCGCCGGAGCCTCGCTCTGTGCTCCTGCCGGCAGAGCGATGGCAGCCAGCAACAACCCAAATCCGATTCCACAGCTTGCGATTCTTGTCATTTCTCCACCTCTGTAGTTGAATCCAATTTTATTTCGGCTCCGCAGTTCAGGAACCTGCAGCAGCGCTCTTCGCGGCTGCCGGTTGTGCACTCGTCAGAAAGCCTCCAAGCAGGCGATCCAGTTCGGCGGCCTCCTGCGCGATATCATTCGCCAATTGCGATGCTAACTGCGGCTCCGTGTTGGCCGCGAGTTGTTGCCCGTAACCGGAAATGCTTCGCAGCGACGCTCTCAGCTTGAGCGCCATCTCGGCCGAAACCTCCGCATGGCTCGCTTGTTCTTTTCGGGCGTTTTCCAGTTCGCTCAAGTCGGTGATCAGGCATGCCACGCCAAGAGAAATGCCGTCCAATCCCTTCAACGAAGCCACCGTCATCTCGATGAAGCGCTGTTCGCCCCCCGGAGTTTCGTATTCTCCCTCTACCTGTCTGCGCTGGCTACCCTCGTGCAGCACCGCGCGCACTTCTTCGGCGAGAGCTACCGGTTCCTCGATCGCGGCATTCCTGCCGTCCTTGCGTACCAACGCTCCGCGCAATATATCCTCTGCGCTCATCCCGATCATGGTCGCAAATCCCAGGATCGTTTTGGCCGCGGGATTGACGCTCCTCACCAGCCCATTCGGTCCGAAGATCAACACGCCGCAAGGAACATTCGCCAGGACAGCCTGATTCAGAGCCTCACTGCTTTTTGTCCGTTGCTGCTCCGCCTGGGATTGAATCATCAGTTCATGTTTCTGCTGCTTCAATTGCTGAATGACCGTGTTGTAAACGTGCAGGGGAAGAGCATCTAAACTGCGAGGCGTATCCTCGCCCATGTCGCTCTCCTCCGCGATCTGTTGCCGCAGAAAGCGGATGAATAGCACTCCAATGAGGAATGCGAAGCCGGCGCAGAACAGCACGACCATCGCGCGCAGCAAGGCCGGGTTAGCCAGAATTTTCACCAGAACCTCCCGTACCACTGCCACATCCGATTCCCGAAAAACAACGCCACGATCGCCATGCTGCCCAAGAAGACTCCAAATGGCATCTGGTAATTGCGATAGACGATCTGGGCCGACTGCCATGCACGGCGCCGAGCCTGTTGTGCGTTCGCCAGACGCTTCATGAAGCGCTGCGTGCGCTTCAGCCACACGACGAACACTGTCGCTAATCCGAACAGAGAGCCCGCCAGTGACGCGGTGAAAATCGTAAAGACCGTAAGCTTGATGCCCAGAAACGCGCCCACCATCGCCATCAGCTTCACATCGCCGAAGCCCATGCCTTCCGCTTTACGCCAGTGCAGATAAATCGCTCCCGCGCCGTAGATGAAGGATGCTCCGACCAAGGCTCCGAAAAGCGAGTCCACCACGGAAATCAGGCGCGTGGAGATGTCGCCGCTGACGGGCAGGTTCACCATCCCGGGAAGGAACTGCGATGCCAGATCGTTCACCGGCACAATCAGGCTGAAGACGATCCCGAGCGCCAATCCGGGCAGCGTCAGCTTATCCGGTAGCAGCTTGGTTTCGGCGTCGGTGTAAATGAGCCCTAGCAGCAGGAAGGAAAGCGCGCAGTACTTCAACGTGGAAAGCGTCCACCCGAAGTACCAGTAGCAGGCCAGCCACAACAAAGCATTCAGCAGTTCGACCACGAGATACCGGGCTGAAATGCGAGCCTTACAGTTCCGACAGCGTCCTCGAAGAATCAGCCAGCTCAGCACGGGAATGTTGTCGTAAAAGGCGATTGCTTTCGTGCATTGCGGACACGCCGACCCGGGGTATGCCACCGAGAGTCCCAGGGGCAGCCGGTAAATACACACGTTCAGGAAGCTGCCAAAGGCCAGCCCCACGGCGAAAATCATGAATGCAAGGACAGGATCCACTCAATCTCTCAATGGTTCGCAGTCAGACTCGCGTACGCGCAAGCCTTTCCTGAAGAACGCTGGATGTTGCCGTTCTTGGTTGGATTATAAGTCGGGGATAACCAAGGGACGATGGTACCGAAGTCACTGGCCAAGTGGACGACGGGCAGCGCTAAAGCAAAGCAGAAGGGGAACTTAGACCGGTGGCCGCTCTGCCGCAAACGCGCCTCGCGTAAACCTAAGCCTCGGACTCCAGTTCGGCATGGCTGGTGGCAAGCTGAGGTCCGAGGTCTGACCTTCAATTTCTGACGTCCAGCGGTGAGAGCTCGAATCTTCTACTTGGCCTGCACGCCTTCGAGGTACGTGACCAGGTTGGTGATTCGCTGCTGAACTTGCCCTTCATGCCCCTGGCTGATGCTGGAAAATAGTCGTCCCCAAATCGGCATATCCTCGCTGCCGTGGGAAGGACTCATGGCTTGTCCTTTAAGCACTGCGGCCACATGAGCTGCTGGATACTTTCCGCCGTTATTTTTCGCCAACTGAGTCAAGTCTGTCGGCGGGGTCTTCATGGCCGAAGCTGCCGGACCGCTGCCCTTGGCGTCTTTCGCGTGGCAAACAGCGCAATAGCTGTCGTACATCTCTCTCCCGGAGTTCGATGGAGTACGGGTGATGGGTACATGTTTGACAGAAGGCTTAGTGTCGTTGGAAGGCTGTTGTGCCACGGCAAACGCCGAGATGATGACCAGAATCGTGGCCAAGCTGATGAATTTCATAATACGCATAGTCGTTCCTCCTGGGCTGCAAGCCCGGAACTCTCACAACAGCGCAGTCTAGGCGCGGTCCTTTCGGAGGAAAGTGATCGAAATCACAAGAGCCTGTGAGTTATGCGGTGGTGTGGAATTCAGGGGAGGACAAAGCGCAGCAAGTCTCCCTCAAGGGCGCAAGCCGAGGCGTCGTTGGCGGGAAAAACTCCGTGCCAATGATCCCAAACCGCGGGGACCATGCGCGTCTGAGGGGTGGGGTTCTCAATCCAGCCCTCAGCCGTCTCTTCGCGCAGAAACATAGAAAAGACGCGCTGTTGCGGAGAAACTTCCGTTTTCCACTCGTAAAGGCTGGCAGCGAGGCTCTCGCTTAAGGATTCCCGTGCATCGAGACAGAGAACCCAGCTGGAACTGGCCAGGCGCGGAGCTCTTTCGGGGCTACCAGCGGGCGCGCGCATGACCCTCGCCCCATATTCCTGGGCTACTCGTACGGTGCCGTCTTCGGAGCCGTGATCAATAATCAAGATTTCGTCACACGGATAGAGGGTCTCGAGGCATCTGCCGATTCGCAATGCGTCGTCTTGCGTGTGCACCACGGCGGTGATCTCGCGCATGAGAAAAGAGTCTACCCGAAGATAAATGGAGCACAAAGGATGGAGGCTTGATCGCCCCACTTCTCGCACTCGCGAGAAGTGGGTGACTGGCTTGAGCTATTGTGCGTTAGGCAGCTTCTGCCGGTCCGAGCCGCTGGACTGTACGACAGTCACTGGTGCCTGCAGCGTGAAATTGAGAATGGTCTCGGAGGGTAGCTTGATCTGCTGGCTCTTGGTGGCGGCTTGCACTCCACCTCCGACGCCCGCTCCGGCCGCGGCTCCGATGGCGGCACCTTTACCGCCGCCCGCAAGCGCGCCGATGATGCTGCCCACCACCGCACCGCCTCCGACTTTAGCTGCAGTATTTTTTCCGCGCGAGCTGCCGGTCTTCTTGTACTGATCGGTTTGCAGGTTGTAAGTTTTTCCGCCGGAAGTGAGAGAGTCAAGCTGCAAGACCACCTCAGACTGCCCGGCAAACTTGCCCGCACTCTTGACTTCAACTACGTGGCCGACGATGTCAACTCCCGCAGGGACTGCCTGCTCTCCATCGGAAGTTAACGGTGCGTTCAGCGTGGCGTGAAAGGTGTCGCCCGTCTGACTCTTCTCGCTGTCGATCGGGTCCACCAGCCGGATGGCCAGCTGGGTTCCTTGATCGATAATCAGCTTCTTGGGCGGTGGCGGAGGCGGCGGAGTGTTATCCACGGGAGGTGGAGTGGAAGTCATTTGCGCCGGAGGAGGAGGAGTGTTGGCGGACATCTGCTGATTCGAGTCCTGAGCCGAATCCTGCTCGCTGTTTCGCGGGGTGTGTTGCGAGTGCTTGGGCGCGCGAGCCTTTGGCGCTTTCGCAACTCGCTCCGGCTTCTCCTCCGCGGGCGGTGTCTCGATGATGGGTGCGGGTTTGGTCGAAGGATTCGCGTCGGCGACGGCATTGCCAATCTGCAGGTTATTGATAACCGTTTTCACGCCTGAAATGGCGGCCGCCTGCTGCCCAGCGGCGTCCCGTTGCGCCGCATTCTCCACGGTGCCCGAGAGCGTGACCACACCGTTGTTGGCCTGCACCGTGAGCTGCTTCGATGCCAGCCCGGAATCCTGACTGAACTTGCTCTGAATTTCACTGGACATCTTGGCGTCGTCCAGCTTCCTGGCGCAGCCCACGCCAAGCAAGAGAATTATGCCGAGAACACACGAATACCATGACTGCCTGGAAATTTTCATACTCGACTCCTTACGAAGGCGGGGATGCCCATCCCCGTACATCCACAGTTTAGATGCTTTGATGGTTCCGTGCAGATGTAAATCGGCATTCAGGACAAAAATGGGCTAACGCGAGAAAGGCGGCAGAAGGGAAGTTGTGATCTCAAACACGTTGCCGGGCAAGTGGGGACGAATCGGTCTCGCTCGATGGACCGTTCAACCAGTCTTCGCTGTGCGGAGTTAGTGGATAAATTTGTAGTCGACGATGGAAGCGGCCAGAGCAGGAGTTGCATCTGCTTGGGCTTCTTTGAAACGCATGACGCGGCCCTGGCAGACGACATTGCTGTTCTTCTGGCCGGAAATTTCTTCGGGCATCTCGAAAACCATCTCCACCAGAGCGTTGACCGGCAGCTCTTGCGGGCCATGGAAGAGGACTCCACTCTGGCTGATGTTTTCGATGGTGCCCTCATACCACGTGCTGGTCTTATTCACGCGGTATCGCAGGGGAAGATCCAGCTTTAAGCGGCGCGCACGGGGTACCCACGAGGGACGTTTCTCGCGGGTGTGGGCGCGACGAATCGTGGTCGTCTCGGGCTTGGAATGCTCCACACGTTCGGTGCGGCGCATGGTGGTCCAGTCGTACTTGTATTCCGCGGCGCAGAGCAGGCAAACTTGGTAGTAGTCGCCATCGGCGGCACGGCGTGGCCAGGAGAACTCGTGGGAGCAGCGCCCAAGCATAAGCACATCCATAAATTTCTGTGGCATGGTTAATACTTCCGGGCTCAGCAGCCTCAGACGCATGGCCATCATCGCTCGAATCTGAGTTCTTGGGAAGGTTACTTTCGTGCAGCTCGGGATTCAGTGGTTCTCAGTAAGTCCTTTGCTTTGCAACAATTTACTTCTCCGCAGGGTCATCCCGCGCCGCGATCGAAGATCAAGCCAGTAGTTTTAAAGTTGTGACAGCGATATAACGTGCGAATTATTAGAATTTTATGAGCGTGAGTCCCACGGAGCTGACGGCCTTCATCCTCGCCGGGGGGAATAGTACCCGGATGGGCACGGACAAAGCGTTCGTGATGCTCGAAGGGCGCACCCTGTTGGCGGGAGCCCTTGATGTTTGCCGCACCGTGACGAGCGAAGTTCGGATCGTAGGGGATCGGAAGAAATTTGCGCCGTTCGCCCCGGTGGTGGAGGACGTGTTTCCTGGATGCGGACCTTTGGCCGGGATCCACGCGGCTCTGCGAGCCTCGCAAACGGAGTTGAACGTGGTGCTCGCAGTGGATCTACCCTTTGTTTCGCCCGCGCTGCTTCTCTTCCTGGTGGCACAAGCGAGGCAAAGCGGGGCGATAATGACCGTGCCGCGGGCGGGCAAAGGATGGCAGCCTCTGTGCGCGGTGTACCGCCGCGCTTTTGCCAACGCTGCTGAGAAGGCGTTGCACGCAGGGCACTATAAAATCGACGCGCTTTTTGAGCACATGCTTACCCATGCCGTGGGAGAAGAAGATTTGCGGAGTGCCGGATTTTCGCCGCAGGTATTCCGCAATCTGAATACGCCCGAAGAGTTGGCCGACGCCCGGAACGCCTGAGAGAGGGCCATCTATTTTTCTGCCAGGCCTGCGCGGGGGAACAAGTCGTAGGGACTGCCGATCTGAAGGATGTATCCCTCGGCTTTTTTCGCGCCGGCCTGAAAGCCGCGGAAGATCGCAACCGTATCTTGCAACCCGTAAAAAAAATCTGGACTCTGGCTGGCGTGTGCGTAGCAGGCGGCTTTCTTTGTGTCCGCCACGCCCGTGATGTCGACATAGTGCGTGGGGGCAGGGAACTGTGTCGTGTCTTCGCCGTCGGACACCTCGTAGTAGTAAAGCGGAAACCGCTGCTTTAGCTGCTTCCAGGCTTCGAAGGTGAGGTTCGCAATGGCGCGGTGGTCAGGATGATGATCGATCGGCCAATGCGTGAACACCGCATCGGGCGTTTCCGCCTCGATAAGTTTTTGAAACGCCCCGTAATGGGCATTGTCGACGATAGCGTGTCCGTTGGTCTGGTTGGCATAGACGGGCCGCGCCTTCAGAATCTCACAGGCTTTCTTCGCCTCCGCGATGCGCACCGGCGCAGAGGTTTCCCACGCGCCGTCGTTAAGATAGAGCAGCACGACATCGTGCCCAGCGGCGGTGAGAAGGGCGACGGTGCCGCCGCAGCCATACTCGGGATCTCCCGGATGGCCGCCCGTGACAACGACCTTATACTTTTTCGGCTCTGTAGACGGCGTGCGCGCATTCTGCGCGGCACTGTCCAGTGCCATTACTCCTGCAGCAACTCCTGCCCCGGCCAGCAGTTCTCGACGATTCATGGTTCCGCTCCTCTGGGTGCCCACGTCTCCCGCCTTGCGGGAGGTGGGAACGGAGCCAGTCTAAAGTGAGTAGGGCAAAATTCGCGAATCAGTCCGCGCGCGGTCAGCTTTTGGTAAGGTAAGAGCAGAACTGCGAGAGCAGGGTTGAGAACAATTCCCAATGGCCGATGGCTCGAAAATCGCGCCCTACATCGAATTCCGCGACGTCTCCAAAGCATTCGGAGACAACGTCGTGCTCGAGCACGTGAGCTTCGAAGTCTTGCCGGCAGAAACGGTCTGCATCCTGGGGCGCAGCGGGGTGGGAAAATCGGTTTCGCTCCACCACATTATGGGCTTTCTGAAGCCGGACTCTGGCCGCGTGATCGTGGCGGGCGAGGACATCACCGACTACACCGAACCGCAACTCGAAGCCATCCGAAAAAAGGTGACGATGGTTTTTCAAAATGGAGCGCTATTCGATTCTCTCACCGTGGGTGAGAATGTCGCGTTCCCTCTGCGTGAAACTCAGGAATTAAGCGAAGAGCAGATTTACCAGATCGTCGACGGGTTGTTGCAGATGGTGGGAGTGCAGCAGATGCGCGACCTGCTTCCTTCCGATCTATCCACGGGAATGAAGCGTTCGGTGGCAATCGCGCGGGCGCTGGCGGCGCGTCCAGAATGCGTGCTTTACGACGAGCCGACCACCATGGTCGATCCGCTCATGGCGCAGTTGCTCGGAGACCTGATCAAGCGGCTGAAGATTCAATTGAATCTCACCAGTATCGTCGTCACCCACGACATGCGTCTCGCCAAGAAATTGGCCGACCGAGTCGTTTTTCTGCACGAGGGGCGTGCCATCTTTTTCGGACCATACGCCGACATGGAGCGATCCCAGGAACCAATCATCCAGGAATTCCTGGAACTCGATGAACTGAAACTGGAAGCCTGAGGGCGCGCGACGTGTCAGAATTATCTGAATGATTCACAGAAAGGCCAGATTCCCTATGTCAATTCATCTCAGCAATCTTCGCCGCGTGCCCGGAGTACCTGCCTTTTTTTGCGCGTCGAGTGTCGTCAGCCCACCGCAGGAGCGCGATCGGAAAAAGATCTCAGACGAGTACAAATGGGACTTGAGGGCAATTTATGCTTCCGATGAAGCCTGGCGGGCAGAAAAGGACATACTCGCGTCGGAGTTGCCGCAGTTGCGCAGCTTTCAGGGTGCATTGAGTTCCACGGCAGCGACCCTGGCAGACGCCCTGGAAGTTCAGAGTCGCTTCGAAAAAGAGCTCACCCGACTTTTTCTGTATGCCAGCCTGAATTCCGATCAGGATACCCGGGTCAGTACATACCAGGCGATGGAGCAGCAGATGATTCAACTCGCGTCTGCGCTTGGGACCGAGGCCGCGTTCATCGAACCTGAAATCCTGAAGATGGATCCCGTAACAATTGAACGGTTTCTGTCGGAAGAACCGCGCCTGCAGGTGTACCGGGTTTATTTGCAAGATATCGCACGCCGCCGCAGTCACACGCTCAGCAACGCGGAAGAGAAGTTGCTAGCGGCAGCTTCGGTCATGGCGAGCGGCCCGTCCACTGCGTACGGCATTTTCGCGGACGCTGATTTTCCTTATCCCGCGGTGACGTTGAAGGACGCCACGACCGCAAAACTCGACAAAGCCTCGTTCGCCCTGCACCGCGGGTCACCTCATCGCGAAGATCGCCAGAAAGTGATGGAGGCCTTCTTCACCGCTCTCGGCCAGTATCGCGCAACGTTTGGATCGATCTTGAATTCCAGCGTGCAGACGTCCACGTTCTACGCGCGTGCTCGCAACTACCAGACTGCGCTCGAAGCCAGCCTGGATGGTCCGAACATTCCGGTATCGGTGTATTCCCGGCTGATCGACGGAGTGGGACGAAACGTGGCCTCGTTTCATCGCTATCTGCAACTTCGCAAGCGCATGCTGGGCGTCTCCGAACTTCACTATTACGACTTGTATGCGCCGCTGGTTTCGTCGGCCAACATTCACTACTCGGTGCAAGAGGCCGAGAACAACATTCTGGAGGCCCTGGCGCGACTGGGGCAGGAGTACGCCAGCGGGGCGAAGCGCTCATTTACCGAACGCTGGATTGACATGTTTCCTACTGAGGGCAAGAGGTCCGGCGCCTATTCCGCGGGAGATGCTTACGACGTGCATCCGTACATGTTGATGAACTACAACGGCAAGTACGATGACATGAGCACGCTGGCGCACGAACTCGGCCATACGATGCACAGTTATTTCTCGAATAAGACGCAGCCGTATCCGCTGGCGTCGTACTCGATTTTTGTCGCCGAAGTCGCCTCAACCTTCAACGAGGCCCTGCTGAACGACCACATGCTGAAGAAGATCAAGGATGGCGCGACGCGGCTTTCACTCTTGGGCAATTACCTGGAGAGCATCAAGGGAACAGTCTTCCGTCAGACCCAGTTCGCCGAGTTCGAACTGCGCATGCATGAGATGGTCGAGACTGGACAGCCGCTGACGGGCGATGCTCTTTCCACGCTTTACGCCCAGATCGTGAAAAAGTATTACGGCCACGAGCAAGGCGTATGCGTTGTCGATCCTTACGTCGAGCACGAGTGGGCGATGATTCCTCATTTCTACAACTCGTACTACGTGTTCCAGTACGCAACGTCGTTCACGGCATCGTCGGCGCTATCGGAAAAGGTGTTGGCGGGAGAGCCGGGGGCGACGCAGCGCTATCTGGCATTTTTGTCGGGAGGGCATTCGAAATATCCCATCGAGCTGTTGAGAGATGCGGGGGTGGATATGACGACTGAGGAACCGCTCGAACTTACTATGAAGAAAATGAACCGGGTGATGGACCAGATGGAATCCATGCTGGATCGCAAGTAACAGGCACGAAAAAGGGACGGACCGATTGGTCCGTCCCCAAATAGAAAAGCTGGCTGGCCTATGCGTGCACCAGTTCCACGCCGTAGATCGAATGCCAACTGGTGGCCGCCTTCAGCTTGTCGTTCACGTTGTTGATGTTCTTCACGCCCTCGGACTCAAGCCATTTGCGGAAAGCTGCCGCACCTTGCTTCGCGTAAACCGGGATTCCATCCTTCCAGGTCGCGCGGCCGCAGAGCACGCCATTGAATTTCACTCCGGATTCGCCGGCCAGTTCCAGCGTCTCACTGAACTCCGCGTTGCTCACACCCGCGGACAGATAAATGAACGGCTTGGTGGCGACACTGGCGGCCTTGTGGAAGTGATCGATGGCTTCCTTCTTCGAATATGCTTTCTGCCCGCCGAAGCACTTCACACCTTCCACAAACTTCATATTCACTGGCACTTCGACTTTGAGCACGTCCACGCCGTAGCGCTCCTTGCTGAACTCTCGCATGCTCTCGGTCACGATGTGCGGTTTCCGCTTGGCATATTCCAGGCCCTTTTCGTCCGCGCCTTCCTGGTAGCCGACGAATTCGAGGAAGAAGGGAACGTCATTGGCGCGGCACTCATCGCCAATGCGCTCCACCCAGGCATGCTTCGGTTTCGTTCACCTGTTTGGGATCGTCGGGGGTGTAGTACAGGAGAATCTTGACGCAATCGGCGCCGGCTTCTTTCAGACGGCGCGCCGACCACAGGTCCAACAAATCCGGCAGGCGCCCGGGGCCGGTCTTGTCGTAGCCGGTCTTTTCATAGGCGAGCAGCAGGCCCGCATTTTTGGCGCGGCGCTTCGAGGCGGGGAGGCCCCACTCCGGATCGAGCAGGATGGCTGAGGCATGCGGCGTGAGAACTTCAGTGACCAGGGATTTGAATTCTTCCATCATTTGGTCGTTGACTTCGCCGCCTTTTTCTTTGGCGAGCGATTTCTGCAGCGAACCGCGCTGGTCCATGGCGGCGGCTGCGATGACGCCGCGTTCGTTCGAGACTTTTTTCAGGCCGGCTAATTTGCCCGGGGTAAGCTTCATAAGATTCCTCCTGGAGCGGATAGGATAAGTGCTTGGAAGTACCGAACATTGTAAATCAAGAGCGGCCCGAGTCAGTGCTGGGAGTGTCCTCTACCTGAGATTCGGGTCGAAACAGGAATGGGTGAGTTTAGCGCCAGGCGACGCACTGAGCTTATAGGACCCAATTCTCTACCTGAAGCCGGCGAATACGGCGAAATTCCTTTTCATTATTCGTGACCAGCGTCAGGCCCGAGCTCAAAGCGTGCGCTGCGATCCAAAGATCGTTGTTGCCGATCATCTCGCCCCTCGCTTCCAAATCCGAACGAATCAAACCATAACTTTCGGCTGCCGTTTCCGGCAAAGGAAGCGCGGGAACAAGAGTCGCGAGATCGCGCAAACGTTGCAGAGCCTGTAAGCGCTGGGCACTCTTATTTGCTCCGTAGATCAGTTCTCCGAAGGTAATCACCGAAAGCGCCGCCTCGCCCGGACGAAGGCGCCGGAAGCGGCTCATGACCTGTTCCGGGCGATTCTGACGGATGTAGATACAGACGTTGGTGTCCAGCAGATATTTTGGATCCATGCCGCTTCGAGCCTATAGGCCTTTTCGGCCCTGGGGGACGTCGTCTTTGCGGTCAGCAGTCGTGAAGTCGATAGGCAAGGACGCGAGTAGCTCGAAGGCTCGAGACAAATCTGGGTCCTTTTCGCGCAGCACGATCTCGTTGCCCCGCCGGAAAACCTCCACTTCTTTACTCTTTAGCCGGAATTCCTTTGGAAGTCGGACTGCTTGACTGTTCCCAGAGCGGAAGACCTTGGCAGTTTTCATTTCACATCCCCTGTATATACAGTCAGTATATACTTTGCTAGTGAGCTGAGGCTATTGAGCTGCGAAGTAGATAGTCACCCGAAAATTAGCGGCTGGTATAGTGGTATGACCGCTCCGACTCTTGTGTTTGAGCGCGGCCGTGTCGGCTGTTCTATCAAGAGTCATGTGCTGGCCGCTTACACACGCGGCTCTGGGGCAAGATACTGTCATGGGAATCGCTACCATCAATCCCGCTACAGGCGAAGTGATCAAGACTTTTCAATCACTCTCCGAACCCGAAATTGAAAAGAAGATCCAGTTGGCAGTGAGCACCTTCACAGCAGAGCGAAATACCCCTTTCGCCGAGCGCTCCCGGCGCATGTTGAAGGCGGCCGAGATCATCGAGCGTGACAAGGAGAAATTCGGGCACCTGATGACGCTCGAAATGGGCAAGACGTTCAAGTCCGCGGTCGCCGAAGCGGCCAAGTGTACGACTGCATGCCGCTACTATGCCGAGAATATCGAGAAGTTTATGGCCGACGAGGTGGTGGAGACTGGGGCCAGAAAGAGTTTTATTCGTTACCAGCCCATTGGTCCCATCCTCGCCGTAATGCCGTGGAACTTTCCTTTCTGGCAGGTCATCCGCTTCGCTGCTCCGGCGCTAATGGCCGGCAATGTTGGCCTGCTGAAGCATGCGTCCAACGTCCCGCAATGTGCGCTCGCCATTGAAAGCATTTTCCTGGAAGCGGGATTTCCTGAGGGTGCCTTTCAAACGCTGCTGATTGGATCGAGCCAGGTGGACGCCGTTGTTGAATGACCCCCGAATCATGGCCGCCACCTTGACCGGCAGTGAACAGGCAGGCATTCAGGTCGGAGTGGGCGCCGCCAAGCGCATCAAGAAAGTTGTTTTGGAACTCGGCGGCAGCGACCCTTTCATCGTAATGCCCAGCGCCGATCTCGACGCGGCGGTGTCCACTGCCGTGCAAGCTCGTGTGCAGAACAATGGTCAGTCCTGCATTGCCGCCAAGCGCTTCATCGTTGCCGCACCGATCGCAGAGGAGTTCGAGCGAAAGTTCGTGGCGAAAATGCAGAGTCTTCAGGTGGGAGATCCGTTTGACGAGAAGACGGAACTCGGCCCGCTCGCGAATCCCGAGGCCCTGAAGGGCCTTGATGCTGATGTGCAGAAGACGGTGGCGGCGGGAGCCAAACTTTTGACCGGTGGATATCCCCTGCAGCGCAAAGGAAATTTTTATGCTCCCACGGTTCTGACTAATGTTCCCAAAGATTCCCCCGCGTACAGCGAAGAATTCTTCGGTCCCGTAGCCTCGATCTTCCGGGTGAAGGATCAGGATGAAGCCATTCGGCTGGCCAATGATGTCCGCTTCGGCTTGGGCGCCAGCGCCTGGACCAACGACGAGAGCGAACAACAGCGCTTCATCAATGAACTCGAAGCTGGAATGGTCTTCATTAACAAGATGGTGGCTTCCGACCCGCGCATCCCGTTCGGCGGCGTCAAGCATTCCGGGCACGGCAGAGAACTTGGGCTCGTAGGTATTCGAGAGTTCTTGAACGCGAAAACGGTTTGGGTGGCATAAGACTCGGCGGTGCTAGCGCGAGTCTGGCGGAAGTTCTGCATTCGGTCGCGCCGGATCAACTCTTGAATCCGTCTTCAGCAGTTCATCCCACGGACACGGGTCCGCCTCCATGCGATGGATTGCCGCCTGAATTTTGTCTCCCCCGTCGTCGTAGCGTACCCACACCACTCGATAACGTGCCTTGCGAGCCAGGTAAAGCAAGCCAATGACGTCCCCGCATCGCAAATCGGCCTCAATCCCGGACAGGAGGGCCCCATTGAAGCTGATGTCGCGAACCTGCGCTTCCTGTAGAAAGCGTTCACCTCTCGTATCAACTCCCCAGACAGTCACTGCAAAATTAGCGTGGGTGCGGGGTTCGCTGCGGCGGTCAATCTGACGAAGGATTCCCATAACTGTCTCTTCACACTATCGTCGGCTTTTTGAGACGTAAAGATTACGGAGCCCGGTTACCCAGGCGAAAACTGGCGGCGAAGTTCCAGATGGGAACAGTTTCGAAATGGATCGCGGAAAAAAGGGAAAACGATTAACGTCTGCTCATGATCGCAGCGTCAGCCCGCTCAACAATGCCTGCTGCTTGGCAATGAGTTCCTGCACGCCCTGCCGGGCGAAGCCCATCATGGTTGCCAACTGGGCATCATCGAACACCTGATGCTCCGCAGTGGCTTGCAGTTCGACCATCTTGCCGCCAGCGGTCATTACAAAATTCATATCCACATCCGCCCGCGAGTCCTCTTCGTAGCAGAGATCAAGCAGAACCTGTCCATCGACGACCCCGACACTAATGGCGGCAACAAAGTCTTTGAGCGGTACGGCCTTGAGCGTTCCTGCCAGCACCAGCTTTTCCAAAGCCAGACCCAGGGCGACGAATGCCCCGGTGATGGAAGCGGTTCGCGTGCCTCCATCGGCCTGGATGACGTCGCAATCGATCCAGATCGTGCGTTCTCCCAGACGCGCCAGATCGGTTACCGCCCTCAGCGAACGCCCGATGAGACGCTGGATCTCGTGTGTTCTCCCGCTCGGCCGTCCTTTGGCCAGCTCGCGGGGCGTGCGCGTCAGGGTCGATCGCGGCAGCATGCTGTACTCGCTCGAGATCCATCCTTTGCCCGTATTTCTCATGAACGATGGTACTGCTTCGTCGATCGAGGCGGTGCAGATGACTCGGGTGTTTCCCACCTCGATCAACACCGATCCTTCGGCTGTGGTGATGAAATCTGGCGTGATCGTGATGGGGCGCAACTGGTCGGGAGAGCGATTGTCGGAGCGATAGAACATCAGGCCGGATTGTAAATCACCTTACTCACTCAGCCCAAAAACCTGATCCTAGTCCCAGATGCTGTTTGCGGTTGGTTCTGCTGTCAATTTGTTCTTCCAACAGAATGTTACAGACGCGCCTACTGCGCGGCCTGTAACTGGGAAGCGAGTTGGTCGACAGCAGCAACCTCGTAGAACGAGGACAGATCCGCATGCCCCGCCAGCGTGTCTCGTTCCTTGCCGTCGATGAGAATCTTCACTCGCAGAATATTCGGAGTATTCGCGGTAATGGTGTGGATCAGCGAAGCGACCGTGAGTTCTTCGACCAGCACACCCGAGCGATGAGAGTCAGCGAACGCTCCATTCATATCGATCACAGCGACCCCCGGATCAACCAGGAAAACGCTGCGCACTTCAGTGCCTGGCCCGATTACGTGAGGCGAATTCTTTTCCAGATAAAGCGAGATGAGCGCCCGCGCCAACTCTTCTGCCCTCTGTTGCCGTCCGGAAGGCATGGGGATCTGTGCCGGCTGGGCGCGCAGCGTGCCATCCTCGTCCTGCGCGACGTAGAGCAAAACCTTCTCGGTCGGACCTGTCACCGGAGGAGCGAGCGGCCGCGTATCGACGGGAGCCACCGGGGTCGCAGCCACGGTCTTTCTCACATGCCAGGCGTAAATGCTGAGTCCGAGCGCCGCTGCCAGCAGCACTGCCACTGCGATCTGGAGATGACGGGGAATCATGGTTGCAGCTGCGCTCCTGCCAATTGATCTCTTACCGCTGCGATGGCGGTTGCCACCGCACTGGTGACGAGTTGCTGGTAATCGGGAGCCATCACCTGATTCGCGTCCGCGCCCTGGGGAGCGACTTCCACAGCGATCGCGGGTCCGGTGATGTTGTTCAAAGGACGCAACGGCGCTGCCACATTCTTCACCGGCAACTGCCGTTTCTGTAATTCTCCAGCGACGGCGTTGGCTGTGCTCTGACTGGCCGAAAGCCAATCGTGCTGGGCCGTGCTCCAGGAGCGAAAAGGGCCGTGGTCATCGGACCCGAAGGGCAGCATGGCGGTGAACACGCGCACGCCACGTCCGCTGGAAGCAGCATGCAGAGCGATATAGATGGCGGCGTGGTCCGCATTGGCGAAAATTGCCCGCTGGTCCATGGGGAGATTGCCGTCGGTATCTCGCAGCACCACTGTGCTGATGCCTCGGCTCTGCAGTTCCTGGCGCAGGCTCCGCGCCAGCGCCAGCGTCACGTCCTTTTCGAGCAAGCTGCTGCTCAGGCTCTCGCCGTGATCATCGCCGCCGTGACTGGCGTCCACCACAGCGAAATAATGCGGCGCCGCGGCAGGCGGAACATTGGCTGGGGCTGCATTCGCCGGCGCAGCATTTTGGGCTGCTGTCTGTGGGCTGGGGGACGCGGGGGTTGGGGCGGCTCCGGTTTGCGGAGCGGGCGTCGCGGCTACTGTGATGCTCCGGCCATCATTGGAGAAACTTGCCATCACGGGAACCGAGGTTTTCACGGTTACCACGGCGGAGCCGTTGCTCTCGCTGTAACTGGCCGACGAAATCGCCTTGCTGCCGAACGTCAACAGTGGCGAGGCCGGTCCCACCAGAGGTTCGCGCCGGAATGTCATATGCAGCGCTCCCGGTTCATTCGCAATCGAAGGATTCACCGGAGCGGAGAAATGGAATACCAGCCGGGGTGGGTCATCGCTTGCAAGCGACGCGGTAAAATGCGTGGCCACGCTTCCGATGAACAAGCGATCGGAGAGTTCGTGCAGCGTAACCGGCCCGCCCAGAATGCGCGGAAGCAGGGAATTGAGCGAACCGACGGGGACCAGTCCGCGTTTGTTCTCTAACAGAAATTTGCCGCCCAGGTCGGCATCGCGTCCCATGACCTGGGCGCGATTCGCTCCTGCTGTGAAGTTGGCTTCGACATTGTTATAACGAAGCCGCCAGCGTGTGCCGTCCGCTTTGCCACTCACCCTGCCGAGGGGTTCCAGCACTTCCAGCAGTCCCACGTAGTCTCGCCCTTCGCGTTGCACGATGGGGACAGAGTAGTTCGCGGCAACGGAGTAGACGGAAAGATGCTTTTCCGCCGGAGCACCGGAAAGCAAAATCGCCGACGCGAGAATCAGGCCTACGAAGCTCACCCTGGCATTACGCCAGTTGTTTCGGGAGTCTCTGGCGCCCACATGCCGATCCCGCGTATGCCTGGTAGCAGTCAATCTCCTCGACCACCTAATCGAGCGCGTAAGCGGTTAGTCCGCTCAGCAGCTTGGGATAAAAGTCGGTGGATTTCTGCGGCATCACTTCTCCGGCTAAGGCCACGTCCCGCACCTTCTGCACCGGGCAGGCATTCATCAGAAAAACCAGATTCGCCTTGCCCTGCCGGACCTGCAGGATCGCCTCCGAGGCTTCTCGCAGATACGAAAGATTCTGCTGGTTGCGAATGGATTCCTCAGATAGCTTCAGAACTCCTTCGAGCAGGCATTTGTGCAACTGCACTACATCCAGCGATTGCTGCCGCGGTGAAAGCCCCTCAAGATATTTCGCCCCGGCGGGCTTTGGAGAATGTAAAAGCAGGGCACGGTTTGCAGCCAGCGCCAGCAGAGCCGCGCCGCTGCGTCCTCTCTCATGCAACAGCGCCGTAGCTCGAGCGCTGTCCATGCCCGGCTCAACTTCCTCCGCGGCAAACAATTGGCTGCTCGCGTTCTTGAACTGATCGAACGAGAACGACTGCAGGGAATGCACTACGCGATGCGTCGGCAGAACCAGCAATCCCGGATCGTTAATGTTGACGAACGTCATCATCACAAACTCGTAGGGAGCCGCGGGATCGCTAGCCGCAGCCTTCTCCCGGCATTCGTTGCGGAAATTCAGCGCCGTCTCGTAGCGGTGGTGTCCATCGGCGATAACTAGTTTCTTGTCACGCATCTTTTCCCGAACGGCATTCACGACGTTGGGATCGGAGAACTGCCAAACCCGGTGCGCGACTCCATATTCATCGGTGACGTCGATGGCCGGCTCGTTGGGTGTAGCCAGCAGGGCATCGACCTCGCCGGAATCCTCATAGAGCAGAAACAATTGCTCGTAGTGCGTGCGTGTGGCCCTGAGCAGGTCGAGCCGGTCCGCTTTAGGCTTGGCCAGCGTCTGCTCGTGGCGGTAGACCACGTGCGCCGAATAGTCCTCGACCCGGCCCAAGGCGATGAAGCCGCGCCGTTCAAACGTCTTCCCCGAAGGAGCCTTAAAGGTCTGCGAATAGGCGTAAATCGAAGGCTCGGAATCCTGCTGCAGAATGCCTTCTTGCCGCCATTCGCGGCCAAAGGCCGCCGCACGCGTGTATACGTTCTCTACCGTATTGTCGGCCTCTTCGCGCCGGCCGAGGATGATTCTGACGAGGTTGTATGGGCTGGCAGCGTAGTACTTTTCCTGCATGGCAGGAGTGATCTTGTCATAAGGTTGAGTCACGACCTGCGACGCGGATACTCGCTGCAGGTTGTAGCGAAGCGCATGAAAGGGACGTATGTCAGCCATGAGTTTTAATTGGAAACCTTTGATTGTAACAAGATAGCGGTGGGGCCGGAGATGGCCGTGGGACGCGTCTTTCGCGCCGGTCGAGTCGTTCCTGAAATCGCGGGGATTTGTCTCCACTATTTGACAAAAACCCTGCTGCCGCTGTCACCACCTGTGCTAACATCCGCCGCATAGAGGTATTTATGGCCCGCGATGCGTGGCGCCGGTCATCTAGTCCGAAGGCCCGAGATCGACGTGGCTCTCCGGTTCTTTCCCGGGACCCGAGTCTAACCGTGCGAAAAATTCCGTTCTCACCTCGTTTGCTGTCCGCGCTTCTTCTCGCCTTCTGCGCTTTCGCGTGCTTCAGCTTCACAGCTTTCGCGCAGACCACCGACGTCAACGATGTCCACGTTCAACCTCGCGAAGTGGAGAAAGCCGAAGGAAGCCCCCAAACCAGATCCGGTCTCGACCACCAATGGCCTGAGCGCGCGCGTGCGTCCGCTCAAGGTGGATGTGGACCTGGTCCTGGTGCCCGTCACCATCACCGATCCCATGAACCGCCTGGTCACCGGGCTAGACAAAGAGAATTTCCAGCTGTTCGAAGGCAATGCGTCGCAGCAGATCCGCACTTTCTCCAGCGAAGATGCGCCGGTATCGCTGGGCGTGATCTTCGATATGAGCGGCAGCATGAGCAGCAAGATCGAGCGCGCCCGCGAAGCGGTGATCGAGTTCTTCAAGACGGCCAACCCGCAGGACGAATTCTTCATGATCACCTTCGCCGACAAGCCGGAGGAGATCACGCGACTTCACCAATTCCGTGGAAGATATCCAGAACAAGCTGGTGTTCACCGTGCCCGAAAGCGCACCGCCCTGCTCGACGCCATCTACCTGGGCGTCAGCAAAATGCGGCAGGCCAAGTATCCCAAGAAGGCGTTGCTGATCATTTCCGACGGCGGCGACAATCACAGCCGCTACACCGAAAGCGAAATCAAGTCGCTGGTCAAGGAAGCCGACGTGATGATCTACGCCATCGGCATCTACGACCGCTACGCTTCCGCACCGGAAGAGCGGCTGGGCCCGCAGTTGCTCAGCGACATCACGGAACTGACCGGCGGCCGGGCTTTCACCATCGACAACCCCAACGACCTGGCCGATGTCGCCACAAAAATTGGCGTCGAGTTACGCAACCAATATGTGCTCGGATACCGTCCAAACAAAGCAGTGCGCGACGGCAAATGGCGTAAGATAAAAGTGAAGCTGCTGCCACCGAAAGGATTGCCGCCGCTCCGGGTGTATGCCAGGACGGGATACTACGCACCTGCGGAATAGAGCCCCCGGGGTTCTCTGTTTTCTTGTTCTGCCTCCTCTGGTCGCTGGGCGCCGCATCGCAAACGGCGTCCTCCGGACCAGGCGAAACCCGCGCCCCCAGCCGCCGCCCGACAAATCCAACGCGCCGCGGACCAACAGGATAATCAGGAGAACCAGATCAACGACCAGGGCGTCTTCGTCTTCCACAAAGACGTGGACGAGGTCATGCTGCACGCCACCGTCATCGACGACAAGCAGCACATCATCACCAATCTCGATCAAAGGTGCGTTCACCGTTTTCGAAGACGGAAAGCCGCAGAACATCATCTCGTTCCATCACGTGGATATTCCGGTCGCCATGGGGATCGTCATCGATAATTCCGGCTCCATGCGCGAGAAGCGCGGCAAGGTAAACCAGGCTGCCCTGAATCTGGTGCGCTCCAGCAATCCGAAGGATGAAGTCTTCGTGGTGAACTTCAACGACGAGCAGTATCTGGATCAGGATTTCACCAACAACCTGCTGAAGCTCAAGGAGGCGCTGGACAAGATCGATGCCCGTGGCGGCACAGCTCTGTATGACGCGGTCGTGGCCTCTGCCGATCATCTCAAGCAAAACGGCCGGCTGGAAAAGAAGGTCTTGTTCGTGGTGACCGACGGCGAAGACAATGCCAGCAGCGAAACCCTGGAGCAGGCCGTGAAGCAGTTGCAGCAGGAGAATGGTCCAACCATTTACGCCATCGGCATTCTGGGAGACGAGGAGCATCCTCGGCGCGCAAAGAAGGCGCTCGAGATCCTATGCGAGCGCACCGGGGGCATCGCTTTCTTCCCCAAGACGCTGGATGAGGTGGATGCGATCAGCCGCACCATCGCCAACGATATTCGCAACCAGTACGCCATTGGCTACAAGCCCAGCACTCCGAAAGGCGCAGGCGGATTCCGCCAGGTGCGCGTAGATGCCAAAGCCAAAGGTCACGGTAAGCTGATGGTGCGCACCAAGAGCGGCTACTACGCTGGCGCGCAAACCGCCTCCACTGGCACGAAATAGCCTGTTTGCTTTCCGCTCTGTAGAGACGTAGCTACGTCTCTACGAGTGCGTGCGCCTGGGACTTACTTGCGCTCGAGCATTTGAGCGGCGGAGTCAATCAGCGCCGCCTCATCCTGCAATGCCTTTCCTACCCGAATGATTTCCTGGTCCGCCTCCGCATATTTTTTCTGCTCGATGCCCTCGCGCACTCCCGGAACCGTCTTCACTCCATATCCGCTATAGACCCCGGGAGCGTAGAGCAGGTGCTTGAACCATGGCCGCCGCGGCAGTCCCGCATCGTTGGTCAGCGTGCGCTCACTCTCGATCAGCTTCGCGTTCAGCGCCGCCAATTGCGATCCCTCACTTTCATTCAGGGCACCTTGCTTCGCGGACAGGGCCTTCCTATACCGTTCCGCACTCCGAGCCAGAGCTTCCCCCGCATTCTCCATGGGCGCAAAATTCAGATGCGGGGGCATCTCCTCCCGGGGTGGCGCAACTGTGGGCTTACGCGGGTCGAAGGTCGCCTTGAACACTCCTTCGTCTAATTCCTGATTGCGCTCGCGAATTTCGTCCTGCTTGTCCTTCAGGAGCTTTTGCAGGTCTTTGGTGTACTTCTGGACGGTGTCCGCGAAATCGACAAAGTCAAAGGGCAACACCTCCGCATCGGCCAACCGCATCACCGCCGTGCCCACGGTCTGCGAAAGCGCGCGCCCGTACACAAACTCGTTGTCGGAAAAATGCGTGTACCAGAAAAAATCGTCGTAAATCGAGTGATAGATCCCCTGCTCGGTCTCGCCCTCGTATGCCATATCCAGGGTCGCGATGCCAAGATGATCGAGAAATCCGGTGAAATCCGTCCCGGAACCCAGGGCGCTGATTCGCAGGTCCGCGCGCTGGCGAATTTCTTTTCGATCGTCGGCGGATGCCGCTGCGATGTCGGACAAGCGCTTGCGCTCCCAGACCGACATCTTGGTTTCAGGGTCTGCAATATCCTTGGCGACGCCGTTGATGAATTGCTCGAGAGTGTGCGAGCCGCCCATGTTCAGCAACCCGCGGTCATTCCCGTCGGTATTGATGTAAACCGCCGCATGCTGGCGCAACTCGTCGGCATGCGCCTCGACCCATTCAGTCGACCCGAGCAGCATCGGCTCTTCACCGTCCCATGCCGCATAGATGATTGTCCGCCGCGGCTTCCAGCCTTGCTTTAGCAGCAAACCGAATGCTCGCGCCTCTTCGAGCAGCGGAGCCTGCCCGGAAACCGGATCCTCCGCCCCATTCACCCAGGCATCATGATGATTGCCGCGAATGATCCACTCGTCGGGTGCTTCGCTGCCGGGAATTTTTGCGATCACGTCGTACACCGGCTTGATGTCCCAATTGAACGCCAGCTTCAAATGTACTTTCGCAGCGCTCGGCCCAATGTGATAAGGAATGGCCAGAGTCCCGCGCCATTCCTCCGGGGCCATGGGCCCTTTGAGGGCAGCCAGCAGAGGCTGCGCGTCGCCGTAGGAAATCGGCAGCACCGGAATACTCGCGATGCTTTTGGCCTCCTTCACCGAGAGCCGCTTGGCATCCGCAGTAGCGCCGACCCCTGGCGTAAGCGGATCTCCCGGACTATTCGAAGCAAAATCCATCACGCTCCCGCGCTGCACTCCCTCCGGATTCCGCATGGGTCCATTCGGAAAAACGTTATCCACCGTATATCCGTCGTCATGCGGCTCCGAATAAATCAGGCACCCGATCGCCCCATGCTCCGCCGCAACCTTCGGCTTCACGCCACGCCACGAGTGGTAATACTTCGCGATCACGATGGCGCCCTTGGCGGAAACCCCAAGGCGCTCCAGCTTTTCGTAATCTTCAGGGAGCCCGTAGTTCACAAACACCAGGGGCGCGGTCACATCGCCGTCGGGCGAATACGCGTTGTAGGTTGGAAGCTGCTCCGCTTTCTGATTCGAAGTCGGATCCACGGCGAGAGCAGGTTCCTCCAGCTTGGCCGTGAACTTCGTCGGCTCCGTCATCTCCAGCACGCGCACCTTTGGCGTGGGGAACAGCACGTTGAAGGTCTCAACGTGTGCATCCAGGCCCCACTCCTTGAAGCGGGCCAGGATCCACTCAGCATTGTCCTTGTCATAAGGCGAACCCACGTGATGGGGCCGCGCGCTCATCCGCTTCATGTACTCGCGCAAATTAGCGGGATCGGGTATGTCGCGAAATTTGCTTTCCCAGTCGCGCTCAGTCTGGCTGGATCGGGGAGCGTACCCCACGAAAGAAGCCTCATCAGCGGCAAGAGACAAAGGTGACGCATTAAGAGCACAAATCAGCAGCAAAGTGGCGAATCGTCGCATGCAATCCCTTTCCAAATGGAATGCTCGGCATTATAGCTGTAAGGGAAAGCGAAGCAGATGAAGCCACGTAGGGACAGCCTCTCAGGCTGTCCAGTGTCGAGCGAAGCTCGACCTAGCGCTCCAACAGCCACTTACGGCCGCACTGCAAACGGCATGCTGACTTCGATCGTGCTAGTCATCGCCGATGGGGAGTACACCCACTCCTTCGCGGCCTTCTCCGCTGCCTCCGCGAGAATCGGGTTGCCTCCGATCACCTGTACGGACTGGACCGACCCTCTTGCTGATACCGTGAGCGACAGGCGTACCGTACCCTCAATCCCGCGATGTTGCAGTTCTTTGGGATATTCGGGTTCGACTCGTTTCAGCAGAATTCTTTCGCCTCTCGAGGACTCGGGGGCCACAAACAGTGCTTTCACGCCGTCGATATTGGCGCCGCCGCTCACGTACCCGATAGCTCCACGAGTGCGTGCAATATAGGAAACCATTTCCTGATCGGAATTCACTTCCCGGGGCATCGAGCCCTTTCCCGTGAACACAACGCCATGGTAGTAGGTCCGGATCTCCTCGCCGTCCCGCTCCAGGAATTGCCTGGAGAATGTGTCATGCACCGTTCCCCGCTTCTGCAGCACAGGCTCGACCACGGACCCATTCTTCAGCTTCCTGGTTTGCAGCAGGTAAATGCGTTTTAGCTCCCCGGCAGAAATAAAGTCGGTGGTCACTGAGGGATTCGCAATTACTTTGATGTCGCTGCCGGCAAAGCTAGCGACCGAGACGAGCACGTGTCCTGCAATGATGAAGATCTGGAGCGCTTTCATCGACCTCCTCATTTCTAGTTCTCCCCGCCTCAAAAATGGAATCCGGTCCTCAGGACCAAAGCGTTCGTATTCCTGTTGAAGCCGGTTGGGTTTTGCAGCGGGTAAAATCCTGCCGGATATCCGGTGTTGGCATAGCCGTCCATGAAATGCCCTTCGATTTTGAGATCCCAGTACCGGTTCAGGTCGAGTCGAGCGCTGATCACTTTGTCGTAGATGTGACTCCCGGGTTGGCTGGTGTCGATCAGGTCGGGCTCCCCCTGATCAGCCAGTCCGCCGCCATACACATCGGTTACTGTGTAGTGCGAATAGTACGATCCGAGCTTCAGTTTTTTGCTAACCCGGTAGGTCCCAGAGACATACCACGCCCGCATATCGGTTATGTTTGCCGTGCTTCCATTCAGGATCAACTGATCCCGGAGGTAGCGCCGATATTCCGCATCGAAGGTGAAGCGCGAGATCTCGTACTGTCCGTAGAACTGATTAGTCCAGTCTTGCCGCGAGGATTCGTAATAGGGAATGAAACCCGCGGCGCGATCGAACGGGCTCACATGTGTGCCGTGGCCCGTGATTTCCTGATTCAAGCGAGAGACCCCGACCATGAGCCTGCGAACCGGAGTATTCCATCGCAGATCGCCTCCGTACTGCAGCCCGCCCATGTCGGTCAGGTACGCGCTCCATTGCCGCAGCAGGTAGGGATATCCGCTGTAGATGCTGTCGCTGCGATGTCCAACGTACGCGGTATACGCGATGTCTCCCCAGTGCCGTCCCAGCGTGACGCTGCCGTAGATGTCTCCGCCAGCATGGGCAATGGTCGCATCGCGGAGGTCCGCCGGATAAACGCCTTGCGGCAGCAGGGCGAAGACGTGCAGGAACTCTAAATCTTGAGAATCGTTATACAGCCCGAGCGTGGTCTTCACTTTTCCGGCGCGAATCCCAAACCAACTGGCAAACCGGTAATCCGCGGCTGCCCAATCCAGCGAGGGATGCCATTGTCCCAACTGCCCCAGATTGCGGTCGTACACTTGCGCTCCCACCCGGAACTTATCAGTCAGTTGCGATGACATGTTCAAGCCCATATCCGTCATCGCTCCGCTGCCCTGACTCGTGTTCATGGTGAGCCAGTTGTTGCGGTCCGTGTACACGAATCCCTGAGAGAAGAATCCATGCACCTGCACCCTGCGATTCGCCACTTTGAATTCCTGTGCCATGCCGACCTGAGCCACCCATAGCCAGAGCACTGCCAAAATCCATCGGGGCATTGTTTTCCTCCAGAGATCCTCTGTCACAGAAATCGACGGAACGGGATTGAACTTGAGCCGCGAGCGCTTGCATTAGAAGACTTGAAGGATTCCGCCGATTGACGACCGCACCCCCTTCCCCCTACCCTGTAGCGTGCTTTCGAAAACCTCGGAAATGTCCCACCTGCGCGTTGCCGACGACATTACCCAGTTGGTCGGCGAGACTCCTATGTTGCAGTTGAAGCGCCTGGTCCCGCCCGGGTCGTCTGACGTATTTGCCAAACTCGAATACCTCAATCCCGGCGGCAGCGTGAAGGACCGCGCCGCAATTGGAATCATCCGGCGCGCGGAAAAGGACGGAAGACTTCGACCCGGCGGCACCATCGTCGAAGCCACTGCCGGCAATACTGGAATCGGATTGGCTCTGATCGGAGTGAATCGCGGCTACAAAGTGCGCCTGTTCGTGCCCGAGAATTTTTCGCAGGAAAAAGTGATCATCATGCGCGCCCTCGGCGCCGAGGTCACCCGCACTCCCGACGAAGAAGGTATGCAAGGCGCCATCAACCGGGCCAAAGAACTCGTGGCCAGCGATTCAAAAGCCTTCATGGCCGGACAGTTCGAAAATCCCGCGAACCCCGACTACCACTACGAAACCACAGCCCTCGAAATTTTTCAGCAGATGCATGAACGCATTGACGCGATCGTCGTAGGCTGCGGAACTTGCGGCACTTTCTCTGGCGTGGCGCGCTTCATGAAGGAAAAGCTGCCAGGAGTGGAAGCCTATGCTGTCGAAACCCAAGGGTCCGTTCTCGGCGGCGGGACCCCGGGCCCGCACAAAGTGGAAGGAATCGGCGCCAGCTTCATCCCAAAAACTTTTGATTCGTCGGTATGCGACGGCGTGATGATGGCGACTGATGAAGAAGCCTTCGACACAGTGAAAGATTTAGCCGCAAAAGAGGGTGTATTGGCCGGTTCCAGCGGCGGTGCGGCCGTTTTTGCAGCGCTGCAAGTAGCCCGAAAGCTGGGTTCGGGCAAACGAGTGGTCACCATCATTCCAGACTCGGCAGAGCGCTATTTGTCCAAAAAGATTTTCGAGGGCGGCATCTGACGCGCAGGCTACGCGTCTTTCGCTGTGCTAAGCAATGTTTTCCACAGCCGGTCGATGTTCATCACTTTCATAAACCTTGACTCACACCCGATCAGTGAACGAACCTGTAAATGGGGCCGTGCAGATGCTGGCGGTCAGTTGTAAGTACCTCTGAATCAAGATTTTGCCCGTAAGTGATTGCAGCCCAGAGATCTTTTAGAGAATTTCCTCTAAACCGCTGAATTCAAAAGATGGGGGGGAAGGGGGTACCTCCACCCTTCCCGAAATGGGAACATGAAAGAAAAAAATAAAACTCTCAGCTTCGCCACCCGCGCCATCCACTGCGGACAAGAACCCGACCCACTCACGGGCGCGGTTACCGTCCCGATTTATCCAACCTCCACGTACGTGCAGCAGGGAATCGGCGAGCACAAAGGATACGAGTACTCCCGCGTATCGAATCCCACGCGCACCCGCCTGGAGCAGAACCTTGCTTCGCTGGAAGGCGGAGTTGCGGCCCGCGTATTCGCCAGCGGCATGGCGGCAATCCACGCCATCGTCAACACACTGAAAGCGGGCGATCACGTAGTCTGCGGCAACGATCTCTACGGCGGAACCCCGCGCCTTTTCAATCAGGTGATGACTGACTTCGGCCTCGAATTCACTTACATCGATACTTCCGACGCGAACAACGTCGAGCGCGCGATCCGCAAGAACACGCGAATGGTGTATGTCGAGACTCCGACCAATCCCTTGATGCGCCTGAGCGATCTCGCGGCCATCAGTTCCATTACGCGCCGCAAGAAAGTGGCCCTCGTCGTGGACAACACGTTCATGTCGCCCTACTTTCAACAGCCACTCTCGTTGGGTGCGGATATGGTGGTGCATTCCACCACGAAATTCCTGAACGGCCATAGCGACGGATTAGGCGGAGTTGTCATCTGCGCCCATCAAGCAGACGCCGACAAGCTGGCGTTCCTGCAGAAAGCTTCGGGCGCGATTCTCTCGCCCTTTGAATGCTGGCTGGTGTTGCGCGGCGTGAAGACGTTGGCCGCCCGCATGGATATTCATGACCGCAGCGGCCGCAAGGTCGCCGGCTATCTCTCCCAGCACCGAAAAGTACAAGCAGTCTTCTATCCCGGGTTGCCGGATCATCCCCAGCACGCGTTGGCCAAACGCCAGATGACAGGCTTTGGCTCCATGATCACGTTCGAAACCGGCTCGCTGAAGAACGCCAACAAGATGTTGAAGCGAGTACGAGTGTGTTCGCTGGGAGAATCGCTGGGAGGCGTGGAAACCCTAATCTCGCATCCCGCCACGATGACCCACGCTGCGCTAGGAGAAAAGGGCCGCAAGGCCATTGGGATTACCGATGGCCTGGTGCGAATCTCGGTAGGAATCGAAGATGTTGATGACATTCTCGACGACCTGAATCAAGCGCTGAGCGCTATCTAACCAGATAGTCAATCAGTGGAGATCCGCGCAAATCCGTGGCGAAGAATTCAGTGAGCAATCGATCCGCCGAGCGCGAGTGGAACTCCGAGGCCTACCATCGCCTCTCGTCTCCCCAAGTCAGTTGGGGCAAGAAGGTCCTCTCGCGCCTGAAACTCAGAGGAGACGAACGGGTCCTCGACGCCGGTTGCGGCACCGGACTCCTCACTGCCGAATTGCTCGAGGCATTGCCCCGTGGCCGGGTCGTCGCCATCGATCTATCACAAAACATGCTGAGCACTGCGCGCGCTCATCTCCCGCAGGAGTTCGGAAGCCGATTGCACCTGCTCGCTTGCGATCTGCTTCGTATGCCTTTCCGGCGCGTTTTCCACGCGGTTGTAAGTACCGCCGCTTTCCATTGGGTGCTGGATCACGACCAGTTATTCCGGAATTTGCATGATGTCCTCGTTCCCGGCTGCTGCCTGGAAGCGCAGTGCGGAGGTGGGCCCAATATTGCTCGCCTGCGTGAGCGCGCCAACGCGTTGGCAGCAACTCCCGCCTTCGCCCCTTACTTCGCTGGTTTCCGCGAGCCCTGGCTTTTTGAAGATGCCGCGGACGCTGCTCAGAGGCTAAGAAACGCCGGATTCGTGGATGTGGAAACTTCGCTGGAAGCTACGCCAACGGTATTGGACGACTCCGCCCATTACAGCGAGTTCGTGCGCAACATTGTGTTACGACGCCATCTCGAAAACATCCCGGGCGCCGCACAGCGCGACCAGTTCATGGCGATTCTCGCCCAGCAAGCGGCCCACGATGATCCTCCATTTCTGTTGGACTACTGGCGTCTGAACCTGCGCGGCCGCGCCACTTGAGGCTTACTTGAGGGACTGCGCGATCCAGTGGAGGTACGGAGCACTGCCATCCTCGATCACCAGCGAGATGCATTCGGGAACCTCGTAAGAGTGCAACTGGCGAATGGCATCGCGCACCGCGGGAAATTTCTCCTGTGTAGTCTTGATGAGCAGCAACCATTCTGTGCTTGATTCCATCTTTCCTTGCCATCGATAAATGGACTCGATATGCGGAATGATGTTCACGCACGCTGCCAGTTGATGTTCGACCAGGTGTTGCGCGAGTTTGCGAGCCTCATCTTGAGATCCGGCAGTCGAGAGGGCGATTCTTTTGTCAGTCATATAAAATCAGCCGTCAGTTCTGCGCCCTCAGCTTTGATCGGCTAGGGTCCGCAGGAATTGTGAAAGGTTCGATTATGCCGACGCAAATCAAGTTTGGCACATCCGGATGGCGCGCTGTCATGGCCGAAGACTTTACCTTCGCCAACGTGCGCCGCGCCGTGACTGGCATTGCGCGTTACGTGGCTTCGCAGAAGCCCCAGGGCGCGCGCGTCATCGTAGGCCGTGACCCGCGATTCCTCGGCGAAACCTTCTGTGCCATGGCTTCGGAGATCCTGTCGGCCCATGGCATTACTCCGCTGGTTGCCTCGGAGCCGGCTCCAACTCCCGCTTTGTCTTACGCGGTCATTCACAATAAGGCCGATGGCGTCATCAATTTCACCGCCTCGCACAATCCTCCCGAATACAACGGGATCAAGTTCTCCACTCCGGATGGTGTTCCCGCGCTGCCGGAAGTCACCAGGAAGATCGAGGCGGAAATTGTTGCGGCGGACGGCAATCGGTCGGAGGGAACTTCGGCGGGCTCGCTGAAGACTCAGTCACTCGATCCCAAGCCGGATTATCTGACGCGGCTGCGGGAAACGGTCGATCTGAATACAGTGCGCAAGGCGGGACTGAAAATCGTGTTCGATCCCATGTTTGGCGCAGCGCGCGGATACTCCGACGAATTGCTGCGCTCCGCAGGCGTGCAGGTTGCGACCGTGCACGATGCGCGCGATGTTCTGTTCGGCGGACACGCCCCCGAGCCTGACGACCATCTGCTCGAAACCTTACGCGAGAAGATGCGCGAGACCGGGGCGCAAATTGGGATTGCCACCGATGGGGATGCAGACCGCTTCGGCATCGTCGATGCCGACGGAATCTTCCTGCAGCCGAATTACATTATCGCGCTGCTCTTTGATTACCTGGTCGAGAGCCGCGGCTGGAAGAACGGCGTCGCCAAGTCGGTCGCCACCACCAACCTGATCAACGCGCTGGCCAGGAAACATGGGGTCGAACTCTACGAAACGCCCGTCGGCTTCAAGTACATCGGCGAATTGATCATGCAAGACAAGATCGCGATTGGCGGGGAAGAGAGCGCTGGGTTATCCATTCGGCACCATGTCCCAGAAAAAGACGGCGTGCTCGCGGGACTGCTCTGCTGCGAGGCGGTTGCGAATCGCGGCAAGTCCCTGCGCGAACAGCTGAAGGATATTAGTAACCAAGTTGGTTCGTTCTTTCCTCAAAGGGAGAACTTCCGATTGACGCCTGAGGTCAAGACAAAGTTCACTGAGAAGTTGAAGTCCGATCCGCACGAGTTCCTCGGACATAAAGTTAGCGAAGTGGTCCGTAAGGACGGATTGAAATTGGTTTTGAGCGACGGATCGTGGGTCTGTTACCGCTTGTCGGGGACGGAACCGGTGGTTCGCGTGTACAGCGAGGCGCGCAGTGAAGAAGGACTCAGAAAGCTGAGCGCGGCCGCTAAGAATTGGATCTTCGAGTAAGAGGTTTTCATTGAATCGTTTGTTTGGGATGGACCGGATGCCGCGCATGCCTCGCCCTGAAGCGGGGTTGCGAGCCCTCGCCGAACGCGCTCCCCAGGCGGAAGCGATGGCAGCGTCATGGATCGAGTGCGTGCGCCCGACGCTGATGCAGATTTACGCGTTGCGGCGTCGCCTGGCAACCATCGCCGTCGCCGTTCTCGCTGTGCTCCTGTTTGTGCATGTTATGTTCGGGGCCAATGGAATGGTCGTCTACAAGCAGAAGCGTGCTGAATACGAAGCTTTGCGAAAGAAGATCGTCGAAGTACAGCGCGACAATGATCGCTATACCCAGCAGATCCAGGGCCTCAAGACCGATCAGACGTCTATCGAAAAAGAAGCGCGCGAGCAACTGGGGTACGCCAAACCGGGCGAATACGTCTACGTGCCGCCGGCTGCGGCCAGGCCTGCGCCGCCGGCCAATCACACCGCGAAAAAGTAATGCCTCGGTTTTGCCTGGGATGCAATTTCCGATTCCGCTTGTCTCCAGTTACTGACACTCTCAGCTTTGCTCTGTGGTATATTGCCTCTGCTCCAAGGAACATCACAGCCGGGATTACGCCCCGTGAACGTCAGCCTCTATCCCGGCCGAACCACGATTCCGTTGCGGTGTGGGTCCGCAACTTTGAACTTCGAAAAGGAGAACAAACGCTCATGAGAAAAGTGCTGCTGATTTGCTTCGCCCTTTGCTTCGTATTCGCGATGTACGCCATGGCGGCCGATGACATGGGGAAGAGTTCAACCGTAAAGGGATGGGTTGCTGACGACAAGTGCGGCGCCAAAGGCGCCAATGCCAAGGCTGAGGCCTGCACCAAGAAGTGCCTTGAGAGCGGAGCCAAGATGGTGGTCGTCACCGACGGCGATCAGAAGATACTGATGGTCGATAACCCTGACTCGCTGAAGGGACATGAAGGACATCACGTCGCTGTCACCGGAACGGTCAAAGGCGATTCGATCCACGTCGACAGCGCCAAGATGCTTTGATCGAGTAGGCAAGAGAAAGTCTAAAGGGCGGCTCCCATAGCCGCCCTTTATTTTTGAGCCGATTTGGGCGAAGACTCAAACCCATCCCGCGTCGATCACGAAGCTCTGACTTGTAATCGCAAGACTTTCGTCAGAAGCCAGGAAAAGAACGAGTTTCGCGACGTCCGCTGGCTGAATTTCGGTCTTAAGCGCCTGCCGGTTCAAAATCTCCTTTTTGTAGTCGTCAGTAAGCCAGAGTCTGCGCTGGCGCTCAGTAAAGATTGCTCCCGGCAGCACACAATTCACTCGAATCCCGTCGCCGCCCACCTCGTGAGCAAGCGTCCGCGTGAGGCCGACAATCGCAGCCTTAGCCGTCACGTACACCGGCACTCCGGTAGAAGGAATCATCCACGCAATCGAACTCAGGTTGATGATTGCGCCCCGTTGCGCCTTTCGCATTCCCGGAAGAACGGCCTGGGCCATGAAGAATTGGTGCTTCAAATTAGTCTGAATGCACCAGTCCCAGAAATCTGGGGTTACCTCTTCAATGTTGTGACGTTTGTCGTTGCCTGCATTATTGACAAGGACATCGATCGCGGGAACGGATCGAAGCACTCGGTCCAGCGTTTGCTGGAGTTCCTCAATGTTCGTGAGATCGCAATGGAAGTATTGCGGTGGAACGTATTCCGGTTGCCGGAGTCTCTCGATCAGAGTCTGTGCTACCTCGTCCTGAACATCGCAGAAAAGAACTCGCGATTTTTGCGCCACAAACGCCTCGACGATAGCCTCGCCGATCCCGCTTGCCCCACCTGTTACCAGAACCACTTTACCTTCGAGGCTGCTGTAAATGGCGGAATGCAAGCTCGGCGGCATGTTCTCTTGTCCGGTTTTTAGCGGGATCAGCGCACGACGCCTTCGAGGGGCGAACTTGCCGTCGCGTATAGCTTTTTTGGCATTCGGCCCGACAGGTAGGCTTGCCGTCCAGCGAGCACGGCATGCTTCATCGCTTCGGCCATAAGCACCGGGTCCTGTGCGTTTGCGATTCCGGTATTCATCAGGACGGCATCTGCGCCGAGTTCCATCGCAATCGCAGCATCCGATGCGGTGCCAACGCCTGCATCCACGATGAGAGGAACGCCGGAGATCATCTCGCGCAAAATGCGGATGTGGGCTTGATTTTGAATACCCATGCCGCTGCCAATCGGCGCGCCAAGAGGCATGATGGTCGCCGCACCGGCATCGATCAGACGCTTCGCAAAAACAATGTCATCGGAGGTGTAAGGGAGAACGGTGAAACCTTCTTTAACCAGCACGCGCGTGGCTTCCAGCGTGGCCTGCACATCAGGATAGAGCGTCGCCTGATCGCCAATGACCTCCAGCTTCACCCAATCCGACAGTCCCACCTCGCGCCCCAGACGCGCCGCTCGGATCGCTTCATCCGCCGTGTAGCACCCTGCCGTATTGGGAAGCAGAAAATACTTCTTGGGATCAATGTAGTCGAGCAGCGATTCCTTGCTGCGATCAAGGTTCACGCGGCGGACGGCCACCGTGACCATCTCCGCACCACTGGCCTCGAGCGCGCGCGCCGTTTCCTGGAACGATTTGTATTTCCCCGTGCCAACAATAAGCCGGGAGCGGAATGAACGTCCGGCAATAATCAATGAGTCCGACATGGAGATATTGTATTCCGAAATCACGAAGGTACGAAGGCGCCCACGAGATCCCACGCTGTAGAGACGTAGCTGGCTACGTCTCTATGGACTTTCGGCTGCCTACAGGTTTGGGACCGTTGCCGCTTCCGCTTCGGCGTACAGGTCGTCAATCTGCTTGCGGTAGCGTTCCTCAACTACCCGACGGCGCAATTTCAGACTGGGAGTTAATGCGCCGTTCTCGATAGTGAACTCGTCTGGGACTACGATGACTCGTTTCAGCTTCTCGAATCGCGCCAGCTTCAGGTTGACCGCCTCGACGATTTCCGCGTACAAATCCTGCACCTTCTGGTCGAGCACCAGTTCCGCGCGGGTGGAGAAAGGAATCTTATTGTCCCGGGCCCATTGCTCCAGGAGAGGGAAATTCGGCGAGATGATCACGGCAGCGAATTTACGGCGGTCACCTAGAAGCGCAGCCACTCCCACCAGCGGATTCAGCTTGAGCGAGTTCTCAATCGGCTGCGGCGCAATGAATTTCCCGCCCGAAGTCTTGATCAGCTCTTTTTTGCGATCGGTGACCGAGAGATATCCATCGGCGTCGATATTGCCGATATCGCCGGTTTTGAACCAGCCGTTCTCAAAGGCCGCCTTGGTTTCTTCGGGACGGTTCCAATAGCCGTTGAAGACGGAGGGACCGCGCACCAGAATTTCGCCGTCTTCGGCAATGCGGACTTCCAGGTTCGGCATGATCTTGCCAACGGTGCCGATACGGTGGCTCGAGGGAGTATTGAGCGCAATGACCGGCGACGTTTCCGTGAGCCCGTAGCCCTCGTGGATGCGGATGCCAATGCTTGCGTACCATTCGGCGAGTTCGCGTCCTAGCGGAGCGCCTCCGGAAACAAAGGTCCCGACCTGCCCACCCATGGCTTCGCGAATTTTTGAAAACACCAGCCGATTGGCGAGCTTCCAGATAGCAGAGCCCGGCGTTTTTCCCGCCAGAATCTCGGGCTTATGTTTTGCGCCTACCGAAAGAGCCCAGTTGAAGATGGCGAGCTTGGGGAAACCTTGCGCCTTGAGTCCCGCTTGTGCGTAGATCTTCTCGTACACGCGAGGAACAGCGACAAAAATCGATGGCCTCACTTCCTGCAGCACCTGCGGCAGGTCTTGAATGAACGGACAATACGCCAACGTGACCCCGTGGTAGAACATCGCGAAGTCGACGTGCCGGGCCGTGATATGACATAGCGGCAGAAATGAAATGCTGACCAGCCCGGGGCGCATATCGAATCCCAGCAACGAGCACTGGATGTTCGAAGCAATGTTGCCGTGCGTGAGCATCGCCCCTTTTGAGGTGCCGGTTGTGCCCGAGGTGTAGACGATGGTGGCAAGGTCGTCGGGCGTAGTGGAGCGGCCGCGGCTTTCGATTTCGGCTCCCAGCGTTGTGGGACCATCCTGTGTAATCTGCCGCATGGATACGCACTTCGCGGCGGAAGGAGCGAGATCGCCCGTGAACTCCAGGCAATCCATTGCGATAATCTTCTCAATTCTGGTCTGCGGGAGGATCGATAACACCTTATGCAAGTGCTGGTCAGAAGAGACGAACACCACGCGACATTCCGAGTCGGCTAGTGCAAAAGCAGTCTGCTCCGGGGTCAACGTCGTGTAGAGCGGAACGGTTACGGCTTTGAGCAGGAGAGTCGCGAAGTCAGCAGTCGACCATTCCGGGCGGTTCTCGCTCAGCAGGCCGACGCGGTCCCCTGGTTTAATGCCCAATGCGTGCAGCGCGTGCGCGGTACGGATCACGTTGTGGCCAAACTCGCGAGCAGAAATGGGCAGCCACTTTCCATTCTCGCGATACAACATCACGCGCTCGAGGTTGCGCTCAAGGGTAGCGAAGAAGATATCGTTCAGAGTCGCGATGCTCATGGCGTTACGCTTCTTGGACGAGCCAGATTTGATTGAAATGTACTGTCTGTGCGCTCGGTTGAGCAACGTGAAAGGTGCGTTGGGAGGTGCCGAGTTGCATTCTCATTTTACCGCAAAGGCTCTGCCGGAGTATGCTTTCCGAACACTCCTGTGGGAGGAGTACAAATGAATACAAGGTACTCAAGCCTGCTGGCAGCGGGATTGCTGCTGGCCGGTTCACTCGCAATGACGCCCCCTGCGTCCGCCCAAAACAAGAAGGAGGGTTCGAGCATGCCCAAAGTCGGTGACATGGCTCCGGACTTCACGCTTAAACATTTCGACGGCAGTGATTTGAAGGACGTGAAGCTGAGCGATTACCGAGGCAAGAAGAATGTCGTGCTGGCATTCTACATATTCGCTTTTACCGGTGGTTGAACGCAGCAAATGAAAAACTTCCAGCAGAATTTGAAAGCGCTGGAAGCAGCCGACACCCAGGTCCTGGGTGTGAGCATGGATAGTGCATTCGCCAATAAAGCTTTCGCCGACCAGATCGGAGTCACCTTCCCCCTGCTGAGCGATTGGGGCGGCAAAGTCACCCACGAGTACGGAATCTACAAAGACGAATATCAGGCTCCCCGCCGTGTGAACTTTCTGATCGGCAAAGATGGAAAGATCGTGGAAGAGCAGGTGGACAAGGACGCCATCGATCCCAAGAAGATCGTGGATGCCTGTGCGCGGCCTAAGATGAAAGAGTGACCGTCTTATATAGCTAACCGCGTCTTCCCACCCTGTGTCGGGAAAGATGTCGAGATGGGATGGGGGATGGCTTAGCTTCGATGGCGAACAGGAGCGGCCCGCCAGGAAGGGACTTTGATACTCGCACTGTGATAGGGTTCGCATGAGATGCTTCTGCGAACCGAGGAATGAGCTTTGTACGCCGGGATGGGCGCACTCTCCCGGCGTATTCTTTTGTGGGCGCCGACGAGCACGGTGATGGCCGAGAAGAGAACTAACCTCAACTGGATGGATGTTCTATGGCTGCTCTTTCTGCTGGGGCTGGCCTTAATTCCTCCGGTAAAAGAGTTCCACAAGCAAGTGCTGCTGCTGGCCTTCGGCGTCACGCAACTGCTGGAAGGTTGGGTCATCGCGCAGCTGCCCAAGCGTGGGCCGCTTTACATAGTTCTCATCAAGACAGGATTAGCAGCGCTGGTGCTGAATCATACCGGCGAAGTTGCCATTAACAGCAGTTACTGGCCGATTTACTTTTTACCGATTGTAACGGCGGCGGAATATTTCGGGCCGTGGGCCACGCTGTTCTGGACTACCCTTGCTTCTGCTACTTACTGCGCATATCTATTCGATCCTGAGATTCGACAATACGAAATTGCAGCTGAGAGTTATTGGTTGCTCGCCATCCGCGTCTTGTTTTTCTACTTGGCGGCGATGCTGGTCAACCGGTTTGCGTTGGAAATACGGCGGCAGACGCAGCGCTATCAGGAACTGGCCGCCACTTTGGCAGAAACCAATCGCCGCTTGGAGCAAGCACAGGCGGAGGCGCGCCGCTCGGAACGTTTGGCCGCTCTAGGACAGCTCTCGGCCGGCCTGGCCCATGAGATCCGCAATCCTTTGGGCGTGATCAAGGGCTCAGCCGAGATGCTGACCCAAAAGCTCGGGGATTCGAATCCATTGGCAACGGAACTGGCGGGATACATTTCGAGCGAGACCAACCGTCTCAGTGCGTTGGTGACGCGATTTCTGGATTTTGCCCGGCCTCTGCACGCCGATCTGGCGCCGCATGAGATCACAGAAGTGCTGGAGCGGGCCTTGAACGATGTCGCACAATTCCGCAAAGGCGCTCCGGTGCGGGTGGAAAAGCAGTATCAGCCAAATCTACCGAAGGTTCCGGTCGATGAAGGACTCTGCGAGCAGGCATTCGTCAATATCATTCAGAATGCATACGATGCTATGGGAACGAACGGGGGAGAGTTGCGCGTGAGTGTGGAGCGGGCACGACGAAACACACCGGCTGGAAGCGCGGACGGGGTGGAGATCCGCATCGCGGATTCGGGCCCGGGGATTCCGCCGGAGTTGCGCGAACAGATGTTCAATCCCTTTGTAACCACAAAGAAATCAGGCGTTGGATTGGGATTGTCGATTGTCTCGAAGATTATTGACGGCCATCATGGGATCATTCGTTTGGAAAACGCGAACATTCCTTCGGGAGACGCGACCCAAGTACAGGGCGCGTGTTTCGTCATTTTCCTCCCGGCCGCAACCGAAACTAGCACGCCGTCTACTTCTGAGCACTTGGTGATTTCGTGAAAGAAACCCTACAGCAGGTGAAGCAGGTGCGCGGCAACATTCTTATCGTCGAGGATGAGGCCAAGATGCGACGCCTGCTTGAGTTGAACCTTGGGGAGGACGGGTTCACCACGCACTCGGCAGAAGACGCGGAGACCGGACTCAAACTGCTGCGCGATAATCCCATCGACCTGGTCCTGACCGACTTGAAGCTTCCCGGCATGAACGGGCTGGAGTTTCTGCAGGCCGTGAAAAGGCAGAATGCCGCGCTGCCCGTGGTGGTCATGACCGCTTTCGGGAGCGTCGAGACTGCGGTTGAAGCCATGAAGGCGGGGGCCAGCGACTACGTGCTGAAGCCATTCTCCCTGGCAGAAATGCGCATCGTGATCCATAAGGAACTGGACGTGCGCAATCTCCGGGAAGAGAACCGGACATTGCGTGAGGCATTGGGCAAGCGCTATTCGCATCCCAACATTGTGGCGCGGAGCGCCAAGATGCAGGAGGTTCTGGCCACGGTAGAGCGGGTCGCACCCACGAACGCCACCGTGCTGCTCGGGGGCGAGAGCGGCGTGGGCAAGGACCTGATTGCGCGCGCCATTCACGAGAAATCGCGCCGGGCCTCAGGGCCATTTCTAAAAATCAACAGTACGGCGATTCCGGAGAACTTGCTGGAAAGTGAGTTATTCGGATTCGAAAGGGGCGCGTTTACCGGAGCGGTGGCGAGCAAGCCGGGAAAATTTGAGCTGGCGGACAAGGGCACTCTTTTTCTCGACGAAATCGGAGACGTGCCGCCCGCGACGCAGGTGAAATTGCTCCGCGTGCTGCAGGAACGCGAATTCGAGCGTCTCGGAGGCACCAAGACGGTCAAGGTCGATGTCCGCCTGATTGCCGCCACCAATAAGGATCTTCGGCAGGCTCTAGAGCAGGGAACTTTCCGCGAGGATCTTTACTACCGCCTCAACGTTGTGCCGATTGACATCGCGCCGCTGCGCGAGCGCAGGGAAGACATCCCCGAACTGGTGAAGCTTTTCATCTCGCGATGCGATGCTGAGTCAGGCAAGGCTATCGAGGGAATTACTGCGCCAGCGCTGCAGATGCTCGTCAACTATCATTGGCCCGGCAACGTGAGAGAACTGCAGAACATCGTGGAACGGGCCTGCGCGTTATCCAAAGGCTCCCAACTCGAAGTAGAAGACATTCATCTGGATATCCGGCCGGGGAAATTAGGCAATGGCGAAGGAGGTTTCCTCCCCGCCGGCATGACCCTGGAGCAATGGGAAGACGAGATGGTCCAGGAGGCGTTGCGGCGCGCTCACGGCAATAAGAGTCAGGCGGCGCGATTACTGGGGCTTTCGCGCAATGCTCTGCGCTACCGCCTCTCTAAAATCGGGATTGCGGACGAAGGGGACAAGGCCGAATGAAATCGTCATTCAGCTTAGTACTAGTGCTGTTGGGCGGCATTTGTGGCGCGCTAATGAACGCCGCGTCGGCACAAAGTTTGGTGGAGCGACTGGGATATCCGGCGGGCACAAAGCTCATCATCATTCACGCCGACGATCTGGGCGAGACGCATGCCGTGAATGCTGCCGCCACCCAGGCTCTCGAGGGCGGCGCCGTTAATTCCGCGAGCATGATGGTGCCCTGTCCGTGGTTTCCGGAAATCGCGGACTTCGCCAAATCGCACCCGGATGCGGACCTCGGCCTGCACCTGACTCTAACCAGCGAGCGCATCTATTACCGTTGGGGAGCGGTTGCACCCGGGGACCAGGTGTCCACGCTCACCGATGAGAATGGATATTTGCGTCATGACTGGGACGATCACCCGCGCATTGACCCAAAGCAGGTCGAAATCGAATTGCGCGCCCAGGTCGAGCGTGCGCTGCGCATGGGCGTGCATCCCACGCACCTCGATTCGCACCAATACCGGCTGATCATGAATGGCAAGGAATTATTCGATGCCATGCTGCACGTGGCCCACGAATACAAGCTGCCGGTGTTTGTGACCCGAGACTGGTTCGCCCAGTATCCCTATCTCGCCTCCAGCGTCGGGCCGGATGACGTGGTGCTGGATCATACGGTGACCATCGACCCCGATGTTCCCGCGCAGAAGTGGGCGGATTTCTATTTGACGGCTCTGAAGAATCTGCAACCAGGAGTGACGGAGTTCGTGATTCACCCCGGCTTCGACAATGAAGAGCTGCGCGCTGCCACTCGCGAGCGTCCCACCTGGGGTGCCGCTTGGAGACAGCGCGATTACGATTTCTTCACCAGCGAAGAATTCCGCCAGGCCTTGCAGCGGGAGAACATCAAGCTCATCACGTGGCGGGAACTGGCCCGCCGATGGACGAAGAAATAGATGGGCGAAGAAATAGCCCTATTCAGACTTCAGCAGCATGCAGGTGACATCGTCGTGCTGTGGCGTGTTGCCGACGAACAGGTCCAGTTCGGTCATCAGCCGTTTGAGAAGTTCAGCCGGAGAAAAGGATTTCGCTGCCTCGATCGCGGTCAGCAACCGGGCCTCGCCATAATCTTCCGCGCGGGCGTTTTCGGCCTCGACTAATCCATCCGTAAAGATCACCAGCCAGTCGCCGGGGGCGAGCGTGACGCTTCCTGACTGATAACTCACATCCGGCATGATGCCAAAGGGAAGGCCGCCCACGTCTAGACGCTCGATCTCTGCGCTGGCGCGGCGCAGGATCGGATTGTTATGCCCTGCATTGATGTACACCAGACGGCGCAGGACGGGATCGTATTCGGCGAGGAATGCCGTGGTGAAACGCAACCCGCCCTGGCTGTTGGTGCATGCGTATCGATTCATGTTGGCAGCGAGTTCGGGCAAAGGGACCTGCGCCGTGGAGAGGGTCTTGAGACTTGCCTGAAAGGTGGCCATGAGCATGGCCGCGGGGATGCTCTTGCCCGCGACGTCAGCGACAGCCAGCACCACACGATTTTCCTCATTGGTTTTTCCCGGGCGGGGAAAAACGTCATAGTAGTCGCCCGCCACCGTGTTTGCCGGACGAGTCGAGTAGGCAATTGTCAGCCCGGGAATTTGCGGAGGCGCTCCCGGGAGCAGCCAGCTTTGAATTTCGCGAGCGATCTGCAGGTCGCGTTTCATCACGACGCGATCGGCGATCTCCAGTATGAGCAGCAGTAGCAGGACGAGCGCGGCCCAGAAGTGCAGATCGATCTCGATCGCGAATTCTTTCCCGTTCTCTCCCACGTATCTCATCCCGCTGCGCGGAATCAGCAAGAGGATGAGAGCGGCCAGCAGCAGGACGCGGCGCGCCGGTGCGAGTTTTTCGAATACGGCCCAGAAGAATTCTTTGACTACATGAAGGTGGCGGCCCCTGTTGGTCAATCCTTCGGGAGTCTTGGCCGCAACATCTCTGGAATAGAGCCGATAGCTGGCGCGGGCCTCGGTTTCAAACTGCGACCAGAGTTGGCTGAGCGCGAGGCCCTCAGTGACCCGCCGCCAGAAATTCTGCAGCCGCATCCCGAAAGGAACGGGCTGAGCAGGAACAGGCGAAATCGGCGGAGGGGCAGCGGCCATGAGGTTCAGGGAAATTATAGAGTAAGAGGGAATTTAGTAATTTGGTAATTGAGTAATTTTGTAATTGGAATGTCGATCAAGGCGGTTGATCCAAAATGTGCGGTTAAATTACCCAATTACAAAATTACACAATTACCCAATCTTTTCGAACAGGTTCAATTGCTCGTCAAGTGCCTGCACCGGCCACTTGGTGACGAACGCCGCGCTGTCCCGGCGATGGGTGAGCTTGTACTTCTCGCGCAGGCGCGAAATGAGTTGCGAAAGACGTTTACCGTATGCAGGAGGAAGGAAGGCGCGACCCTGATAACGCTCGCGATAACTCTGCGCCAGATGCGGAAAATTCTGGTCGAGAAAAGGAAGGAAAACCGCCGCCGAGCACGGTTTCAGAAACAATGGGTTGGCAAAGACGTAATCAGCTCCCGCTTCGGCAGCGGCGCGGACCAGCGTTTCGAGATCTTTTGGCGAGTCTGTGATGCCGGGGATCACCGGCGAACAGCTGATCCCGACGCGAATTCCCGCCCGCGCCAGTTCCCGAACCGCATCGATACGCAGATCCGGCCGTGGCGCACGTGGCTCCAGAATTCTCGCCAGTTCGGTATCCAGCGTGGTGACAGTAACGTGCACCGAGACTCTATTTGCCCGGGCGACACTTTTCAGAAGTTCTACATCGCGCACGACCAGATTCGATTTGGTGACGATACCTAACTCGAATCCACGGTGCCGGGCGAATTCTTCCAGGATTCCCCGAGTGACCTCGTACCTTCGCTCGGCGGGTTGGTAAGGATCGGTGGCGGTTCCCAGCGCAATCGATTCGTCCGGTTTCACCCGCTTCAGTTCCTGGCGTAGCAACTCCGCCACGTGTTGTTTCACGTAGATCTTGCGCTCGAAATCCAGCCCGTCCCGCATCTCCATGAACTCATGCGTGTAGCGCGCATAGCAATACTTGCAAGCGAATTCGCACCCGCGGTATGGATTGATGGTCCAGGTAAACGGCATAGCCCGGTTGCTGATGCAGCGGTTAAGCAGCGACTTCGACGGCAACGTGAAATATTCCACGTTGTGCCCTTCCCGAATCGATTCGCCGTCCGCCGCCAGCCGCGCAATGCCGACCAGTCGCGGTTTCTCGAAAACGGGGAGCAAGGGTAGGGCTGCCATGGTATTTCGCCTTCTGTTCGCCCAAGATACCGCTGGTACAAAGCCGTGTCAAGTTCCCATTGGGAGAAGGGAAAGAGACATGCTCAGAGACACGTGTCAAGATGATAAACATGTGAGAAGTCATGTTTCGATTGGGACTAGATCAACTCGCGAATCCGCGTATTCGAGAATGGAAAGAGATGGTCTCAGAGACAACCCCTCTGTGAGAATCATGTTTGGACTGGGACTTGGGCAGATCATCATCGGGTATGGCTCAGGTGTCGCTCAGCACAAGTCATCCCCAGTCTCAGCTCATATTCGGTCCGTTGTGCCGGGACTGCCGGAACCACCGCGAAGAGTTCTTGAATACCCAGGTTGCTCCTCCAATCTGAAAAAATATTAACTTTTTATTGCCGCATTCCTAACGTATAAGGACCCATCCGTTTATTCCTTTCCCCAGGGGGCAAGTATGCGAATCCCGGTCCGATCCGTATTGTTGGCTTCGTTGGTGTGCAGCGCAATTTGGGTTGGCGGAACATTGGCGCAAGAGCGCCGTGTAAGCATGACCGGCCGCGTCACGGATGCGAGCCAAGGAGTGCTCCCTGGCGCGCGGGTGGAGTTGCAGCCGGGAGAGAATAGTGCGGTTTCCGACGGTCACGGCGAGTTCACCCTTACCAACATCGTTCCGGGCAAGTACACCCTCACCGTATCGTATGTGGGATTTGAACCCTACTCCAAGGATGTAAACGTCACTGGCGAGGCGGCGCAACACCTTGAAGTAACACTCCAGGTCGCAACGCAGAGCGAGATGGTTACGGTCAGGGGCGAGCGCGAGCGTGGCGAAGTGGAAGCGATCAACATTGAGAGGACGGCCGACAACATCATTCAGGTGCTACCCAACGAAATCATCACCAGCTTGCCCAATACGAATATCGCAGACGCAGTGGGGCGCCTGCCCAGTGTGTCACTGGAACGTGACGAGGGCGAGGGCAAGTACATCCAGATTCGGGGCACGGAGCCGCGGCTGAGCAATGTCACCATCGACGGTATTCACCTGCCTTCGCCCGAAGGTGTGCGCAATGTAAAACTCGATGCAATCCCGGCTGACCTGGTCGATATGGTCGAAATCAGCAAAACGCTCTCTGCTAATCAAGACGCCGACGCCATCGGCGGATCAGTAAATCTGGTGACTAAGAGCGCCGACGATAAGCCTTACGTCTCTGTGCTGGGAATGTTCGGTTATACGCCCATCGCGAACGGGCGCACACTCCATCAATTCGACGCCACCGCGGGCCAGCGCTTCGGCCAAGACAAGAAGTTCGGCCTGCTTTTTGGCGGAAGCTATGACCACAATGGCCGTGGCATCAATGACATTGAACCCGCCTACGCCCCCCCACTGTTAGTTCCCAATACCATGGACCTACGCGAATATCTTTACGATCGCACCCGCTACGGTTTTGGCGGAGAGGCCGACTACAAGATCGGAGATATGTCGTCGGTATACTTGCGGGGGCTTTATTCCAACTTCAAAGACTATGGTGAGCAATGGGCCTACACTCCGGGGATCAATGTTTTCATCACGGATCCGGCGGATCCTGCCAATACGTGTGGAATCACAAGCCCGGGAAATGCGCAGGGCTGTGGCGGCGATGGATTGCAGGATGTGAATCGAAAACCTGCACAGCAAATCTTCAGCATTCAAGCTGGCGCGCGACACGCTGTCCGGAGCCTGCTCGTCTCGTACCGGGTAGCGTTATCGGAGGCACACTATACCGGGGGTTTTCCGCGCATGGGCTTCGACGGACCCGGCGCAAGCGACAACAGTGTCGCCTTCGGCGTAGATACCAAGGACCCTTTTGTTCCCAAGCTCAACGTGCTTAATGGAGTAAACATCTACGACCCGACGCAATATACGCTTGGGTTTGGCTTCACGGAAAACAACAGCATTTTCGAGCGCGATATCGTGGGCGACATCTCAGTCAACAAACAATATTCGGTCGGCTCGCACTACAGCACGTTTGAAATCGGGATGAAGGGCTGGGACGCGCAAAAAACGCAGCGTTTCGATCGGGAATTCTACAATGCGGCAGGCGGCCAGCCGATGACCGACTTCCTCAGCAACTTCAGCGACAAAAATTACTATTTCGGACAGTACACCTACGGGCCAGTCACGCAATTCAGCAAGATTCTCGCCGCCGTGCAGAGCGGGGGAACGAGTCCCGACCTTCAAAACAACCTTCAGAACGCTTTCAATATCGGCGAGCGCATCTGGGCCGGCTACGCGATGAACACGATCACTTTGGGAAAGCTGAGGCTGCAGACTGGAGTACGCATCGAGTCGACCCAGGACACATTACTGGCGAATAAGCTTGACCTTACGACAGACCCAATTGGAGTCACTCCCTTACGCCATAACACAACTTACATCAATGTGTTCCCCAGTGTGCAGGCTCAATATCGGCTGGGTACCGATACTATCCTGCGCGGATCATATGGAATGGGGATCGCACGCCCGAACTTCGGCGATATCGCACCGTATTTCATTGACGATCCTTCATCCGTGCCGGAGTTCTCCAAGGGAAACCCTGACCTGAAACCGACGCACGCGCAGAACTTCGATGTGCTACTGGAACACTATTTGAAACAAGTGGGATTGTTACAGGGCGGATTCTTTTATAAAGCGCTGACAGATCCGATCTACCCGGTGACTATCAACCAAGAAACGCCTAATGCGACTGCCACCTTGGCCAATGGGCCCAGCGCACACATATTGGGGTTTGAAGCGGCCTGGCAGCAGCGGTTGTCATTTCTTCCCCGGGGCCTGAATGGAATCGGCGTCCGCGCCAACTACAGCTACACGACTTCGCAAGCCACATTCCCGGCAGGGGACCGGACCGACCATCCCTCTCTTGTTCGCACCGCGCCGAATAACTGGAATTTCGACGTGACGTACGACAAGAAAGGTATCTCCGCCCGCATGGGCCTGACCCACAATGACGGCTACATCTGGTCTTATGGCGGCAGCAACGCGAAGGACCCATCGGGCGACACTTACCTCTACCCTCACACACAAGTCGACGCGCAGGTGAGTTACTGGATTCCGCGTTCGCGCGGGCTGCAGGCGGTGGTGTCGATGCTCAATCTGAACAATGAGGTTTTTGGCTTCTACGTGGGGGCCGAACGATACCCGATCCAGCGAGAGTATTACAGCCGCACCATCTCGCTCGGGCTACGCTGGACCCCATTTGCGAAGGAACCGCAATGAGCCAGGGTACTGATGACCAGGCCTATTTCTTTAACAAGAGTTGACTCTACCTAGAAGCGGGTTCGTAAGCTTCAGTGTTGCGCGACAACAACGATCATGAAAGTCCCAGGCTTTGCCGTCGGACGACTTGTCGCTCCTGGTTTCGGTTGATCGAACTCGGCGGTGGGTAAATAGATTTTGTGCTCCTCATTATCGATGTCCATTGTCTTCGTGCCAAATCCCGTAGTCACGGTCTGCACCGTCTCCCAAGTTCCACCCTTCTCCTCCGCAACGGTGAGTTTGCCTTCGCGCGTGCTCGCGAGCGCCTGATTACCGTCCCAGCGCGTGGCGTCCACGCCGACAGCGATGGGAAGGTCACCAAGTATCGTGCCGTGTTCTGTGCTCATTACGAGCATCTTCTGCGGTTTGCGACATCCGATGAAGAGTCTGTGTTTCTGTGGATCAATAGCTAAGCCGACCGGCGAACCGCCAGGAGCGACCGGCCAGTGTGCGAGCACTTTCCTGGCTTTAAGGTCGACGACGGCGACTTGGTCCTTGTCTTCCAGGTTGACATAGACCTTGCCGGTTCCGTCCGCCGCCAGGTACTCCGGCTTTCCGCCCAGTTCAATGGCCGCATCAATCACCGCGGTCTTGGGATCGGCATCTGCCTTGAGGGTGATCAACACGCCTGCATCGCCGCAAGCAACCAGGACTAGGCCGGTGCTCTTGTCGTAGATGATGCCGTCTGCATCATCTTTCGCCGCCACCGTCCCCAGAACTGCGTTGCTCTTGAGATCGAATATTACAATCGAGCCGGCACCGTCGCTGATGAATCCCCGTGCGAGTTCGGGAACTAAGGCAACCCCATGATTGTGCTTCTGGCCGGCAATGTCGCCAACCGTGGCGCCCGAATCCGCGTCGATGACCATTGTGTGTGTGCTGCGCGGGACGTAGAGACGGTGACTCTTTGCGTCAATTGTGATGTAGTCGAAGCCGCCCTCACCGCCGACGTGAAAGGTCTTTTCGACAGCCCATTTGGCCTGAGCGAGGGCTAATCCACTGAGGCTGAATAACCCTGCCACGAGCAGAAGCGACGAAAACAAGTTTTTAATTGACATGGGATCTCCCACAAGCAGATGAGCAACCTTCTTGCCCAAGAGTCGCTTTCTTAACAGTAGACGGCGAATATGAAAGTAACCTGAAGGTTCGCTCCAACTACGAATGAGCACTGCAATTACTTATCTTTTAGAATTGCGCTCGCAATCCACAGAGCGATGACGACGAACCCGATAACCACAGCTGCAGTGATCATGCTGTAGCACCTAGCGAAAGCCCGTCGATGGGAGCCATCCGCACCAACGGACTAGGTCCTATGGATAGCGCGAGGTTTTATAAGACCCACAATCTACGATGGCGCACAAACCTGAAATCGCATGAAAAGTTTAGCATCAGTCCACGTCGGGATGATGCTCGATCGAATCCGCCGTCCTCGAAAAAACGTTGGTCGTGTTTACACCTATCAATCGAACGGCCCCTATCATGAGCACTAGGATGAGCGCGAGCAGAACTGCGTATTCGGCAACGTTCTGACCGACCTCCCCCAACCAAATCTGACTTTTTGTGGCGCATAACCCCGGTCCGCTTTACGGCTACAGTGCCGTATTCCATCGAAACGCAATTTGTGCTTAAGCAATGATGGACGGATATAGTCGCGCTGTGGCGCAATCAAACCTGCAATCGATAACGCACTGCGGTGGCGCAGTACGAATCCAAGTAAGGGGTAAGTCCAGAGCAATGACCGACGAGCGAATCGGGCGGCACAACGTCGATGACAAGATGATGGACGACTTTTTGCGTGAACAGGGGGCTTTTGCCCCCACTCGCGACGGTTAGAGCTTTGTTGCGTTTGCAGGATCTTTCTGACAACGGGCGAGTGTGAAGAGCCGTTCTAGACGTGGCAGCCGAGCCAGTGCGGTTTCAGAGCTTTCCGAAGTGCTTCCAATATGTTCGAAAAAGCAATGCGCTCATAAGAGTCGCGAGGAGGAAGCTTAACTCACAAAAATGAAGCCATCGCACTAATTGATCACTCTGTGGCGTCCTAAGGACTTCTGCGAATGCACCGACAATTCCATAGCTTGGAAGGAGGTACATCAGCCCAGCTAGGCTGAGCATCGAAACGGACAACCACATGATTAGCAGAATCTTGAGTGCGCATTTCATTTTGAAGTGTATAGGTCAAAGGAATATCTTTGATCCGTCTTGCTGCGCGTTCACTATTAGATTCAAAGACCGTGCTTTTCTTTTGTCTATACTGTACCGAATACCACGAAAGTGCTTGTACTCTCCATCGCCCTCGGCTGCCCTCCGTCTCTACCCTTCTGGACCATCGACGGTTCTTAGGGAGGCAGTCCCCGTCCAAACATGACTTCTCACAAGGGGGCGTCCGGACAAAGCAACCCCTACAGCCTACAAGTAGCTTTTCTGCGGAACTGCACGCCTTGTACAGCAACCACTGTAGGGTGTCCTACAAAGGCCTAGCATAGTATCACCTCAAGCTTCGAGGTACGGCCCGTGGAACGTAGGTTCGGAGATCGACTACGGAAGTTGTGTGCTGAGCTGCTAGAAGAGCGCGACGACACTCAGATACGCACATTATCAGGGGAACTGCGGTCGCAACTGCATACCTACGTTGACCAGCTACGAAAGCAATTTGCGGTGTACCCCGGTGTCCAAGCGTATCGTCGCAGCACTGATGCCGCACCTAACGCTCCGCCCATTGCCCATATACCTGAAGCGGCGGCACCGTCTCCCGTACGCCATCCCAAAAGCGAAGCTACAGTAGAAGCGAGCGGTGACGAGAATGGACCAGGCGAGATCAAGGTTTAGCTTTGTCCATCCTCATACTTTCGCGCGGCGGGTTCTGCATTCGGGGCATACCTGCGCTCGCTTCTGAAGAGAGCCGACCAGTGCTAGGCACCTGCGAATCCAGACTGAGAAAGGATCTGTGCTGCCAGAGTTCTTCAGGACGAACTCTACCTTCCAACTCTCCGTTCACGTCGGCAGAGGGACGCTATGACTATTTTCGATAGTTAACTGCGTTGATCGTTGGTGTGGACGCTTGTTTTGTGTAGGGTTCCCTACTCAATTAGGAGAGCAAGAGTAAAATCTATCATCTCATCCTGTTGTTCCCGGAGGCCGAAAGATGACCCCTGAAGAACGTGAGAAGATGAACGAAATCTGCAGACGAATTCAGACTGAAAAGAATCCCGACATCTTCGATCAACTTGTCCGGGAGCTAAACGACCTGCTCGAAATCAAGCACGAACGCATCCACCCGGAGCACAAGCCCTGAGCGGTTGGGCTACCCTGAGAATCTGCGACAAGCCTGCTATTTTGCACATAGAAATACGAGAGCCGGGGTAATAGCCTGGCCTGGGAGGAACATCTTCTTGCCGGACAGAGCTATAAACGGGCAATCGGTAGAAAATCTCGTCTTGATGGGAATAGCCGGCTAGATATAGACCTCATCAGCGCAACTCACCTTACGCTCTCCAAAATGGTCGGAACTGACAGGCCTACAATTACGCTGACGCTTGCTGCTCTGGAGCAAGACGGCGCAATTGAAGCGGCCGGGCATGGATCCATCGCCATCACCAATCGCATGAAACTAGAAAAGCAGGCGTGCGCCTGCTATGTCATCTCTAAGAGATTTGATGCCGAACTTGGGTTGAGAACGTAGTAGCGTGGACAGTCGTTCCCGATTTGTTTTGCCCGAACTGACGAAACCAGACCCATTGAACTCAAAATGCGATTTCGAAGGCAGAGCACGAGTTTCACCAAGTCCCAGTCCACACATGCACTGAGCGCAGCCGAGTTAATCTACTCCCTGTTCCAACATGATTTTCACATGTTTATCATCTCGACACGTGTCTCTACGCATGTCTCTTTCCCTTCTCCCGTCAAGTTCCCATTCGGGATAGGAGATGGAGATGATGAAATGACACATCATGTTAGTTGATAAACATGTGGAGATATTTTGCACAAAATGACGCGTCTTGGGGGTGTTGATTTGGTCATGATCCGCTTAGGGCGTGGATGATGTTGACGCGTGGATGTGGTACTGGGGACGAGAAACGCTTGAATCCGAAGTCAATTGAAAGGAATTGAAATTTGAGTGATATGGCCTGATCTATAAGAGAGAATGTCAAGGACATTTTTCTCCCTCGACCGGAAGGGGAGAGCGCGTCCTCGACTTCCAGCCCCTGTTCGTTATGCGAGCCGTTGCGTTTGGGTTTTCTTTCCTCTGGTCCTACCGCAAGTCTTGCGTGGTTCCATCTCAGCTGCATCTTTATTGAGTAGCGACGACGTCGATCGATTTGGCGAAGCTGGTAAGCCGGGTGGTTGCCTGGTGGGCAACACATGGATCTATCTGAGGCTCGTGGCCTAGTGCTTTTTTGGGTTGTCCGAGAGGGTATAGGGATTTCACAGAGGCTCAGTGCTCAGTGGCACTTGGCGCCTACAGGCCATAGGGATACTCACTCTCGAACCCGAGCGTCTCAAGAACCGATCGACCACCACCCGAGAAAGAATCGCCGGAGATGGAAAGAGGTTCTTCACCCGAGACGCTCAAGCGGCTTGCGGCTTCAATTTCTCGATGTCGAAGTTTTCTCCTTTCTTCCATAGCGTCAGGGTAATGGCGGCTATCTTGCGCGCCAGCGTCAGACGCACCATGGTCGGCTTGATGCCTTTGGCCAGCGAGCGCTGGTAGAACTCCTGGAACGGTCCGGGCTGGACGCTGGCCCGGATGGCGGCGGCTTTGAACAGGCCTTTCAGATCATGGTTGTAATCCTTATTCAAGCCACGGATCCGCACCTGCTTTTTGCGCCGCCGCACTTGGCCTTTCACGAAGTGGTATTCCCCGCTGTCGCGAGTTTCCAACCCCAGTCCGCTGTAGGTCCACAGCTGGCGCTTGCTGCGAAAACGGTGCGGAGTCTGAATCAGCGCCACCGCTAACGCAGAACGAATCGGGCCCAAGGACGGAATCTGTCTTAGCCTGGCAGTGATGGCATGTTTGCGACTCTCCGCCAGCAGTTCGCGCCGCGCTTGCTGCCGCAAGTGCTGCAGCATGTCCAGTTGCTGATAAAGTTGCTCGGCTCGCCGGCGGGTGCCGGCCTCGGGATTTTCCCCAGCCACTCACTGCGATGGCGGGTGTAGTAGACGTCCCGGCCGGCACAGGGAATCGCCCAGCTGCGATACAGAGCTTTCAGGCGATTCATGACCCGGGAAAGATCTTTGACGATGGTCAGATAACTGCGGGCGAGTTCCCGCAGCATGCGTACCCCGGTCTCGCCGTGATAAACCGACTTGAGATCATTGAGACGCAACCGATCGGCGAGTTTGCGGGCATCGATCTTGTCGCTCTTGTTGCCATGTTTGAGCAGAGCGTTCTTGCGCGGGTTGCACACCACTAAGTTGGCCACATGCGGCTTGAGCAGATCGTAAAGCCAGGCTGCCCAGGTTCCTTCTTCGAACGTTACCGACAAAGTTCCGCGCAGTCCGGCCAAGAACTCCAGAATGGTTGCGGCTTTCGTTTCCAGGATGGATTCCATGACTACCTTGCCCTGGGAATCCATCACTGCTGCCGAGATCGTTGCTTGATGAACGTCCAGCCCAATATACTTTTCACTGCTCATCGAGGGTGCTCCTTTCGTAGGTGATGATGGGAACGATCACAACCTACTCCAAAAGGGGCGCCCTCTTATAA
>CAWKLW010000014.1:0-198182 GCA_963850585.1 uncultured Acidobacteriota bacterium
GGACTGGTCGGAGCATGGGGCGTGACTCGGCTCATGCAAAGTCTGCTTTATGAGGTAGCGCCGGGTGATCCGCTCACCTTCGCCGTCGTAACTGGGCTGCTATCGGGGGCAGCACTACTGGCTTGCTACGTTCCCGCAATGCGGGCGGCCCGGATCGATCCAATGTCCGCTCTGCACTACGAGTGAGATCGTCCTATGGAAGGCATATTCCAAGACGTGCGCTACGCCTGGCGACAATTGCGCAAGAGCCCCGGGTTCAGCGCTGTTGCCGTGATCACGTTGGCTCTCGGAATTGGCGCCAGTACGTCCATTTTTACGGTGGTTAATGGCGTCCTGCTAAAACCGCTGAAGTATCCAGAACCTGACCGGCTTATTGCAGTCCATGTGCGAACGGGGAAATACGGCGACAAATGGGGCTTCTCCTATCCTGACTTCCTCGATTGCCGGCGCGACAGTCGAACCTTGGGACCAGTAGCAGCCTGGACGTATTCCGGTGGAACGATCAGTTCGCCGGGAGACGCTGAGTATGTGGACGGCCGTCAGATCTCATCCGATTTATTTTCCGTGCTGGAAGTTCCATTGCTTGAGGGAAGATCCTTTACCCCGACGGAAGACGTGAGGGGTGGGCCTGCGGTCGCGATCATTAGCTCACGACTATCGCAGCGGCGGTTTGGCGCGGATGGAAGCGCCATCGGAAAAACGCTCACTTACGAAGGAAAAGCGTACAGCGTGGTCGGCGTTGTGCCGCCTGGCTTTCAGTTAGGCGGGACCATCGATGTGATGACGCCGCTGGCGCAAGCTACCGAGCCCAGAATGCGCTATCGCGGCGCGCATTTCCTTCACGTTGTCGCGCGGCTCAGACCGGGAGCAACGTTGGCCAGCGCGCAGTCCGAATTGTCGATGATGGGGCAGCGATTGGCGAAACAATATCCCGATTCCAATGACGGCATCACCTTCGCTCCTCATCGGCTGCAACAAGAGTTAGTCCAGCGCATCGAATCCACGCTCTGGCTCCTCTTGGGTGCAGTGAGCCTGGTTCTGCTGATTGCGTGCGTGAACGTTGCGAGTCTGCTGCTGGCGCGAGCAGTGTCGCGCGAACGGGAACTTGCCATTCGCACTGCGCTGGGAGCAAACCGCGGCCGTCTCGTACGTCAATGCCTTGCCGAGAGCGCACTGCTTGGAATCTGCGGCGGAATTCTGGGCCTGCTCCTGGCGAAGTACGGAAGTCAGCCATTCGTAAAGTTCTGGCCTGACAGTCTGCCACGCGCCACCGAAGTGCATCTCGACTGGCGCGTTCTGCTATACGGGATGGGAGTGTCGCTGGCGAGCAGCTTCCTGTTTGGGATTGTTCCCGCCCTTCGCACTCCGCGCGCCAGCCTCGAAGAGACGCTTCGGTCGGGCGCCCGCACGATAGCGGGGAAATCGAAACGCCTGCACAGCAGCTTCGTCATCTCCGAGATTGCCTTGGCGGTTGTGTTGCTGATCTGCGCAGGCCTTCTGGGGCGAACTCTGCTGCGACTCGCGAGCCTCAACCCAGGACTTGACGTTCACAACCTGCTAACGGCTCGAATCGCGTTTTCGCCGAGTGTACTGAGCAATCCGGCGCAGACCCGCACTGCGTGGCGTGAATTTGCGGAAAATCTTCGCCAAGTTCCAGGAGTGCGGGAGGTCGCACTGACCGACATCGTCCCCATGCGAGAGGGAGAGAATGTCGTCGGATACTGGGCGACGCCTGTCGCGCCACCGCCCAATCAAGCGCCCATCGCGCTGGCATCCTCGGTTTCTCCGGATTATTTGAAGGTCATGAGCATTCCGCTGTTACGCGGCCGATTCTTCAATCACAACGATCGCCTGGATCACGCGCCCGTGGTCGTGATCGACCAGAACCTGGCGCGTCACGCTTTTGGCAATGAGAATCCGGTTGGAAAGCGGCTCTGGATGCAGGCAATGGGAAACGCTCCAAGCGAGATCATCGGTGTCGTCGGACATGTGCGGCACTGGGGGCTAGCGAATGACGATCAATCACAGGTCCAGGACCAGTGCTATTACCCGCTGTTTCAAGTACCGGACTCTCTGACGCGCTTCTTCTCCTCAGTGATGTCGGTCGCGATCCGCACAGATGTCCGTCCCTTGAGCGTGGTGGAAGCCTTACAGCGACAGGCGGGGGGTTCCAGCGGAGATCAGGCCCTTTACGAAGTTCGCACGATGGAACAGTTGGTCAGCGGCTCGCTGGCCCTGCAGCGTTTTCTTTTGTGGCTCTTTGGAATCTTCTCTGCTCTGGCCCTGTCCCTTGCATGCCTCGGCATCTACGGTGTGATCGCGTACCTCACGAACGAGCGCGTACCGGAGTTCGGCGTGCGCATGGCGCTGGGCGCAAGCACGGGAAATGTAATGCAGCTGGTCTTGCGCCAGGGATTGATTCTGGCTCTTGCTGGAGCCGGGATCGGGACGGTAATGTCGCTTGCCGCAGGCCGCGCCCTGCAGCGGATGGTAGCGGGAGTGCGTGGCCCGGATGCGGTGGTTTACTGCGCGATGCTCTCTGTTCTTTTTGCGGTGGCGCTCCTGGCTTGTTATCTGCCCGCCCGGCGTGCCGCGAAGGTCGATCCGATGGTGGCTCTGCGATACGAGTAACGGAGATCTCAGATGGACGCGATATTTCAGGACATGCGCTACGCGTGGCGGCAGTTGATCAAGAGCCCGGGATTCGCCGCCGTAGCCATCATCACGCTGGCACTCGGTATTGGGGCCAATACGGCTATCTTCGGCTTGCTCGACCAGGCGTTGTTGCGCAGCTTGCCCGTGAAAGAGCCAGCGCAATTAGTGATCCTCAAATTCTCCGGCAGCTTCAACGGCCACACCCGATCGCGCACCGACGACAAGTTTTATTTCTCGTATCCCATGTATCGCGATCTGCGCGATCGCAACTCCGCATTCAATGGGCTCATAGCGACGGTTACTGCCGAGGCCGGGGTGCAGTGGCATAACCAACCAGAACTCGTCACAGCGGAAGTTGTTTCCGGAAATTACTTCGATGTTCTTGGTGTGCAACCAGCATTGGGACGACTGCTGGTGCAGTCGGACGACACCGCCCCGAATGCGAATCCCGTAGCGGTACTCAGCTTCGATTACTGGCAGCGGCGGTTCGGAGCAGATCGCAACCTGCTGAACCAAGCCATCCTGATCAACGGTCACCCTTTCACCGTAGTCGGAGTGGCCCAGCGCGGTTTCCACAGCGCTGTCGCGGGAGATACTCCGGATCTCTTTGCGCCCATGATGATGAAGGCCGAAGTGATGCCGGGAGGAGATGAACTCGAGCAACGCAAAGCCAACTGGCTGAACATTATTGGACGACTGAAGCCGGGCGTCAGCGGCGAGCAGGCGGAAGCTAGCCTCGGGCCATTATGGTATGCGCTTCGCGCCGAGGAACTGAAGCAGCGCGGGCATAGTTCCGAGCGCTTCGTCGAGAGCTTCTTAACCAAGTCTCACCTGTTTGTGCTGGATGGAGCCAAAGGATTTTCACCGCTGCGCCAAGATGTGCAGGTTCCGCTGCTGATCATGATGGCGATGGTCGGCCTGGTTGCGTTGATGGCGTGCGCGAACGTTGGGAGCTTGTTGCTGGTGCGCGCCGCGGGGCGTGTGCGGGAAATGTCAGTGCGTTATGCACTCGGCGCCAGGCGTACGCGAGTTATGCGCCAACTGGTGATTGAGGGCCTGCTGTTGGGGCTTGCCGGCGGGCTAATCGGAATCGTCCTCGCTCCTCGATTCTCGGCAGTACTGATCAACATGATCTGGGGCGGAGAGAGAACCGATATGCCGTTCTCGTCCCACGTTGATGGGAGAATTCTCTTCTTCAATTTCGCGGTCGCGGTGCTGGCGAGTTTGCTCTTCAGCCTGGCTCCGGCGGTGCAGTTCTGGCGTCCCAATCTCGTTCCCGCTCTGAAGCAACAAGTGATCGCTGGCGGTGGGCCGCTGCGCTTCCGTCGGTTTGCGGTTGGCCTGCAAATTGGACTGAGCCTGCTGCTGTTGGTGGGGGCAAGCCTGTTTGTCCGAAGTCTCCGCAACCTGAAGGCGCTCAACGTCGGTTTTCCCACAGATCATCTGGTCACGTTTCGTGTCGATCCCTCTCTTGCGGGACATGCACGCGCCGAAGATGCGGAGGTCGACACCCGGGTGCTGCAAACGCTTTCAACGACTCCGGGCGTGCGCTCGGTGGCGGCGACCACCGACGCCGAGCTCGCGAATGAGGGTGTGGGCAACAACATCACCATCGCTGGTTATACAGCCCGAGACGACGAAGACATGAATGTCGAGCATCCCAGAGTGAGCCCAGGATACTTCTCAGGGATGGGCGTTGCCTTAGTCGCGGGCCGTGAATTCACGGGAGCCGATCGGGTAGGAACCCCAAAAGTCGCGATCGTCAACGAAACCCTGGCGCGTCGTTTCTTTGGTAGCCGAGACCGAGCCCTCGGACATTACTTCACCCAGGGCGCCGGTGATGTGAAGCCCGACATCGAAATTGTGGGCGTGGTGAAGGATGCGAAGCACGAGAACGTTCGTGCCGCGATCAAGCCAACAACCTTCACTCCTTACCTGCAGGAGAAAGATCCCGGCGCGATGAGCTACTACATCCGCACGGTGCAGCCGCCAGAAGCGGCGGAATCTACGATCCGGCAAGCCATGCAGACGCTCGACTCGAAGCTGGTTCTCGGCGATTTTCGCACGATGACCGAGCAGGTGGAGGACACGTTGACTACCGAGCGCGTCATCGCATTTCTTGCCGAAAGCTTCGGCGGCCTCGCTGCATTGATGGCGGCGATTGGACTTTACGGCGTGCTGGCGTATTCCACGGCACAAAGGACATCTGAGATCGGGATTCGCATGGCACTAGGGGCTACCCGCGCGTCAGTGGTGCGGGTAGTACTGGCGGAAGTGCTGTGGCTCGCGGGAATTGCGGTGGTGATCGCGTTGCCGTTATCCCTGCTGTTAGGGATGGCGGTGCGAAACCAACTGTTTGGAGTTTCCAGCAGCGATCCGTTGTCTTTGGTTTCAGCGACGCTGCTGATTGTGGTGGTTGCAATTGCATCCGCGTCCCTGCCCGCGCGGCGCGCGGCCAGAGTCGATCCGATCATTGCGCTGCGTTACGAGTGAGGATTTCCCATGCAATCTTCGGCGCATGGATTCCGGCGCGGCGCGCTGCCAAGGTCGATCCCATGGTGGCTCTGCACTACGAATAAGGACTGCTGACGATGCACATTGCCTTACAAGATGTTCGTTACGCACTGCGGCAAATGCGGAGCAACCGCGGCTTTGCTACCGTGGCGGTCCTCACTCTGGCTCTCGGTATCGGCGCCAACACAGTGATTTTCAGCGTGGTCAATGGAGTACTGCTCAGTCCGCTACCTTTTTTCAAGCCGGATCAACTGGTCACGCTTCACGAGAACAAACCAAATTTCGAAGGCGGCTCGATTTCTTATCCGAACTTCCGCGATTGGCAGAAGGAGAATCACACATTCTCCTCCATGGCGATCGGGCGCGGATATGCTTTCAGCCTTACTGGAATTGGCGAAGCCGAGCAGGTCAAGGGTGAGTTTGTCTCTTCCGAATTCTTTTCACAACTAGGCGTCAACCCTGTTATTGGGCGCACGTTTTCTAGGGGCGAAGATGAAGTGGGTGCTGGTGCGGTTGCCCTGATCAGCGCAGGACTGTGGCAACGAAAGTTCAGCGCGGCGCGGGAAATTCTAGGAAAGAGCATCACGCTGGACTCGAAGGCGTACACGATCGTCGGCGTGATCCCGGCGAACTTCCATTTGACAGTTCCGGGATTTCGCGAGTGCGACGTATATGTACCCATTGGTGAGTGGAGCAATCCGCTGCTCCTGAAGCGAGGGGCGGGACTGGGCATTCACGGCATCGGCCGCCTGAAGCCCGGAGTAACGCTCGAACAAGCTCGTGCTGATATGGAAGCTGTGAGCAAAAATCTGGCAACAGCGTTTCCTGACACCGATCAGGGGATCACCGCGAGCATCGTACCGCTCAAACAGCAAATGGTAGGTTCCGTTCGGCCGATCCTTACTGTTCTGCTGGCGGCGGTCGGATTTGTGCTGCTGATTGCGTGCGCGAATGTTGGCAACCTGCTGCTGGCACGTTCTTCTGGACGCACGCGGGAACTTGCGGTGCGGACAGCATTGGGAGCAACGCGGGCGCGCGTTGTCCGTCAATTGCTGACCGAGAGTATTTTGCTGGCGTTGGCGGGCGGCACAGTCGGGTTCGCTCTGGCCATTTGGGGAACACGCGCCGCCCTCGGCATCTTGCCGGCAGCTTTGCCGCGTGCCGAGCATATCGGTCTTGATATGCACGTCCTGCTCTTCACGGGCGCCGTTTCTGTACTGGGCGGATTTTTTTTCGGGCTGATCCCGGCCTTGAAGATTTCCCGGCCCAATCTGAACGAGGCCCTGAAGGAAGGCCGCGGCTCAACCGGCCTGCGTCACCGTGCCCAAGCCGCGTTCGTCGTAGTGGAGATGGCACTCGCGGTCATGTTGCTTATCGGGGCGGGGTTATCTATACGCAGCCTGATTCGGGTGTGGAGCGTCGATCCAGGATTCAATCCTCACAACGTCCTGACATTTGGGGTTTCGCTTCCGCCATCGATGATGCATGCGAAGGCAAAGGCGATCCGGGCGGCTTTCCGCGAGTTCGATTCACGCGTGGCCTCCCTGCCCGGTGTTCAGGCGGTCTCGCAGACCTGGGGCGCGGTCCCTTTCGACGGGGATGATGAGCAGTTGTTTCTGTTGGAAGGGCAGCCGAAACCCGCAAACGAAAATGACATGAACTGGGCCATCGATTACATCGTCGAGCCCGGCTACTTGCAGGCGATGGAGATTTCGCTGCAGCGGGGACGACTCTTCAACACGGGTGATAGCGAAAGCTCCCCGATGGTGGTGGTGATTGACGATGTATTCGCGAAGAAATACTTCCCTCAACAAGATCCGATTGGAAAGCGCATCCAGATCAATCGCTTTCCACAGCTAGCGGAGATTGTCGGAATTGTCGGGCACGTGAAGCAGTGGGGACTCGACAACGACGACACTCAGTCACTGCGCTCGGCCCTCTATATACCCTGCGGCCAGATGCCGGACGATTTCGTGGCCATGACGGCGTCGGGCTCGGCAGTCGTAGTTCGTGCGGACAATGCCGCCGCTGGGCTTTCCTCTGCAGTGCGAGCCATCGGCCGCCAAATGAGCAGCGAGCAAGTGATCTTTGGCGAGCAGACGATGGATTCTTTGATCTCCCAGTCTCTTGCTCGCCGGCAGTTCTCGATGATTTTGTTGCTCGTATTTGCCGGGTTGGCGCTGGTGCTGGCCAGCGTTGGCGTTTACGGAGTCATCTCCTATGTCGTGGCGCAACGCTCTGCTGAGATCGGTCTGCGCATCGCTCTCGGCGCAAGGCCGCTCGATGTTTTCCATTTGATTCTGGGAGGCGGTGGAAAGCTCGCGGCGATCGGCATATCCGCGGGAGTAGCCGGTGCATTAGCGCTCACTCGGCTGATGTCCAGTGTGCTTTACGGAATCAGCGCTACGGATCCAGCAACTTTCCTGGTTGTTGCCCTGGTTTTTATGCTCGTCGCGCTCACGGCGTGTTATGTACCCGCGCGGCGCGCCAGTAAGGTCGATCCAGCAACGGCGTTGCGATACGAGTAAGGAGGTTGAGGACTTATGGAAACCATATTTCAGGATGTTCGTTACGCACTGCGTCAGATGATCAAAGGTCCGGGGTTTGCGCTGGTTGCGGTACTTACGCTTGCGCTGGGAATTGGCGCTAATACGGCGATTTTCAGTGTGGTGAATGGTGTCCTGCTGCGACCACTGCCTTTTCACGACCCTGCCCACCTGGTTCGTATTTGGCATGTTCCACCCGCGCAGAGCTTTCCGGGAATCGACCGCTTTGCTGTCTCATCGGCTAACTATATCGATTGGGAAAGGCAGAACCACGTCTTCGAACAGATGGCGATTTACAGCCACCGCGGATTCACGCTGACCAATGTAGCCAAGCCGGTGCAGGTGGACGCCTCCGCGGTGTCGCCCAACTTTTTCGAGATTCTGGGCGTGCAGCCCTTTCTGGGCCGAACGCTTCTGCCGGACGAGGATGACCCTGGACGCTCGCATGTCGTGGTCCTTAGCTATCGATTTTGGCAGGAACATTTCGGCTCCAATCGCGACATTGTGGGGCACGATGTCACGATAGACGGGCGTAATTACCTGGTTACGGGTGTGATGCCGCCATCGTTTCGCTTTCCTGATTACGCGCAGATGTGGACGCCGATGGCATGGACTGATGCGGATCGCACCGTCCGCGGAGAACATCACTACGTCGTCATCGCACGCCTGAAGGCTGGAGTCGGCGTGGACGCGGCCCAAGCCGAGATGAACACGATTTCCTCCCGACTCGCGCAGCTTTATCCCGCGGATGACAAGGGATGGGGTGCCGTGGTTGTCCCGCTTCATCAGGACCTAGTCAGTGATGTTCGTCCCGCCATGCTGGTTCTGCTCGGGGCAGTGGCGTGCGTGCTGCTGATCGCGTGCGTGAACGTGGCTAACCTGATTTTAGCGAGAGCCTTCGGTCGCCAGAAGGAGATCGCAATCCGGACGGCGCTGGGCGCCAGTGCAGGTCGCGTACTGCGACAGGTCCTGACGGAGTCGGTATTCCTGTCGTTTGTGGGCGGAGCGCTCGGCCTGGCACTCGCTCCCCTCGGAATTCGTTTGATCATGGCATTCCTGGCCGATAAGGTGCCCGCCTCGGTTCAGGTTGGCCTGGATGTGAATGTCCTCGCTTTCACCGCAGCGATTTCCTTCCTGACCGGGATCTTGTCCGGATTGCTTCCCGGCTTGAGGCTCGCCAGAAAAAATGTAAGCCAGACGCTCAAAGAAGGCTTGGGGCGTACCGACACCGACACGGCTGCGCACGGAACTCGAAGTTTCCTGGTGGTAGCCGAGGTCGCGCTCTCGCTTGTGCTCCTGGTGGCCGCTGGACTGATGATCCGCAGCTTTCAACGGCTGCACACCGTAAACGCCGGATTCCAAGCCAGCGGCGTTCTGACCGCCAATATTGCCGTCTCAGGCAAGCAGTTCGAGACATCCGCTCAACAAGTGAGGTTTTTTGACCAAGTCCTGGAGCAAGTACGGGCATTGCCCGCGGTTCAATCCGCTGGCGTCGTCGACGATATTCCGCTGTCAGGCGGTTCGCATCAGCCAATCGCAATTGATGGGAGGCCGGTGGTAGCAATGTCGGAGCAGCCCGAGGTCGACGTGCGGATGATCAGTCCGGGATACATGCAAGCGATGCGGATTCCCATCGTGCGGGGGCGCGACGTCAACGAAACTGATGCGCCGGGGAGACCGGGAGTCGTTCTCATCAGTCAATCTATGGCCCAGCAGTTCTGGCCCGGTGAGGACCCTATTGGAAAGCGTCTGACGTTGAGCTTTTTTCCCAGCGAGTCGCGGGAAGTGGTCGGAGTCGTCGGAGACGTGAAGCTTGACGGGCTGGATCAGACTCGGCCCGCAGTTGCACTCTACTGGCCGCTGGCCCAGGTATCGACATCCGCGGTTGGCGCATGGCATTCGTTCGGCATGATGCTGGTGGTGCGTACCGGCAACAATCCTGCCGGCATGGCCTCGGCAATCGAAAATACCGTACACCGGGTGAATGCGGAGATTCCTGTGCGCGATATCTTGCCGATGCAGGATGTCGTTGCCGGCTCCCTCTCGCAACAGCGCTTTAGCACCCTGCTTCTGGGTACATTTGCGGGACTCGCGCTTGTGTTGGCGGCGGTTGGGATTTACAGCGTGTTGTCCTACAGCGTGAAACGGCGGGTCAACGAAATCGGCATCCGCATGGCGCTCGGAGCGCGGCTGGGCGATGTGCTACGAATGATCGTTTACGAAGGAATGAAACTCGTACTGCTGGGAGTTGGGATCGGCGCGGTTGTAGCCCTGACGTTGGGAAAAGTAATGTCATCGCTGATCTATCAGGTGCGGCCCAGCGATCCGCTCACCTTCGTTGCAGTGGCAGCATTGCTGGGAGCAGTAGCCTTTTTCGCGAGCGTGATACCCGCATACCGGGCGGCAAGAATCGATCCCATGAAGGCACTACGGTACGAGTGAGGACATTTATGGAAACGCTCATCAACGACATTCGCTACGCGTTCCGCCAGTTGCGCCAGAGTCCCGCATTCGCGGGCACGGCCATTGTGGTCCTGAGCCTGGGCATATGCGCTAGCATTGCTATTTTTTCCTTTGTCGATGCCGCACTGATCAAACCACTGCCCTATCCTGACTCCTCGCGTTTGGTTGATGTCGCGGAAATAGCCGCAATGTTTCCCCGCTCGAATCTTTCGTACCTCGACTACCTCGATTGGAAGAAGCTCAATCATTCTTTCAGTTCCCTGGAAATCTATAACGACAGCGGTTATCTGCTGCGCACTGCTTCGGGAGCAGAGCCGGTTCCGGCAATGCGCGTGAGCGCGGGATTTTTTCGGACGTTAGGGATCAAACCGCTGCTCGGCCGCGATTTCTTCGAAAAGGAGGACCTGCCGGCAGCACCCAACACCGCTATTTTGACCTACTCGACGTGGCAGAAAAGATATGGCGGAGCCAAGAATGTCATTGGAGAGACGGCATCACTCAATGACGTCGCGTACACCATCGTAGGCGTGTTGCCCCAGGATTTTCAGTTCGCTCCCGGCGGCGACGCGGAATTCTGGACGCCGTACCGTGGCGACGACCAGTGTGGCAAACGGCGCGACTGCCACAATCTGTATGGAGTCGCGCGATTGAGGGAGGGCGTTTCGGTTGACACCGCGCGGGCCGAGATGAAAGGCATTGCGCGGCAGCTTGAACTTCAATATCCGGTCGAAAATCGCGGTCAAGGCGCACACGTAGAGCCATTGGCTGAAGTCGTCGTCGCCAATGTGCGTCCCATTCTGCTGCTGCTGTTTGGCGGCGCCGGCCTGCTGCTAGTCATCGCCTGCGCGAATGTCTGCAGCCTGCTGCTGGTCCGTTCAGAGAGCCGCAAACGCGAGATCGCCGTACGGGGCGCTTTAGGAGCTTCGCGGCCCAGACTCATCCGTCAATTTGTGACCGAAGGATTTGTATTGGTACTTGCGAGCACGGCTCTGGGCCTTGCTGCTGCCGGGGGTGCCATGCGAATTCTCCTGCGCCTAATTTCAAAAGACATGCTCGCTGGCATGCCGTACCTCAATGGGTTAGGCATCAACCTGCATGTGGTCGTGTTTGCAGCCATAGTAGCTGTTCTGGCGGCCACTCTCTTCTCAGTCGCGCCCATCGCGCGCCTGTCTTTATCCAGGGTTCGCGAAGGCCTGACCGAGGGCGGGCGCAGCTATGCGGGCACGTTGTGGCGCAAGTTTGGGGCCAACCTCGTGGTGGTGGAGTTGGCGATTGCCGTCGTGCTTCTGTTCGGTGCGGGGTTGCTCGGCAAGAGCTTCTACCGGCTCTTGCATGTCGATATCGGATTCCAACCTGACCACCTCGCCACGGTGACTCTCAACCTGTCAGATGCGAAGTATTCCAAGGACGAACAGATCGTTCCAGTTGTGAAACAGATTCTGCAACGGACCGGCAGTTTACCTGGAGTTCAATCTGTCGGGCTCACCTCCATGTTGCCGGTCGGTGCGAACGGAAACACCAACTGGATCAGGGTTGTCGGCCATCCTTACAATGGAGAACACAATGAAGTAAACGAGCGCAGCGTGAGCCCGCAATTCTTCAGCACGCTGCACGCGAAGCTTCTGCGCGGCCGTTACTTCGCCGAGACAGACGATGCCTCCAAACCCGCTGTGATCATCATCAATCAAAAGCTGGCTAGCATGTATCTGCCCGGCGAAGATCCTATCGGCAAGAAGATTGGCGACAACCGGCTAACGGCAAAGTCGATTGCGGAGGTCGTGGGCGTAGTAGAGGACGTTAAAGACGGGTCCCTGGATGCCGCGACCTGGCCAGCAATGTACTACCCCTTCAACCAGGGCGCCGACACTTATTTCTCTCTCGTCGTGCGGACGTCCCAGTCCGAACAATCCGTCCTGCCGGCACTGGTTCGAGCGATACGCGAAGTCGATCCGGGAATTGGCACTATGAATCCGACCACGATGAAAGCGCGGATCAATGAATCGCCGAGCGCCTATCTGCACCGTTCCTCGGCTTGGCTGGTCGGAGGTTTCGCTTTTCTCGCGCTGCTGTTGGGAGTGGTCGGCCTGTACGGAGTCATCTCGTACTCGGTCACGCAGAGGACGCGGGAAATAGGAGTTCGGATGGCTCTCGGCGCGCAGCGCGACTCTGTCCTGCAACTGGTGATGAAAGAGGCGGGTGCGCTGGCCGCGACGGGAATCGTTGTCGGCCTGCTGTGCGCCGTCGGAGTTTCCAGCCTGATGGGTGCGCTCTTGTTCGGAGTTCAGTCCTGGGATGCGGCAACACTGGCTGGAGTCTCCATCGTACTCGCTGCCTCATCGCTAATGGCAAGCTATCTGCCGGCGCGGCGAGCCGCGAGCGTAGATCCGATGGAGGCGCTGCGCTACGAGTGAGGACGGCAGTGAAGTGTGTGCCATGAGCGAATGCCGGAGGGAAAGCACTGGGTGCGAGTGAGGAGCCATGGGAACTTTAGTCCAAGATATTCGCTACGCGTTCCGGCAATTGCGCAATAGTCCAGGTTTTGCCGCCGTGGCCATCATCACGCTTGCGCTGGGCATCGGCGCCAACACAGCGGTTTTCAGTGTGGTGGACGCGGTGATGCTGCGACCATTGCCATACTGGCGCCCAGAGCGCCTGGTCGAGGCGGAATCCATAAACTCACATAACCCTCAGCCGAACGCCGCCTCTTATCCCGATTTTTTCGACTGGCGATCGCAGAACCATTCGTTCGAACATCTGGTGTCGTACCACGATACGACGTTTGTGCTGACGGGACTGGAACGGCCCATCCAGTTCGATGCTGAGATCACTTCCTGGGATCTGCTGCCGGCGTTGGGAGTACGCCCGGAGTTTGGACGTGGATTTACTCCCGAAGAAGAAAAGCAAGGAACCAAGGTTGTCCTAATCAGTCATTCGCTATGGGTGTCACAACTTGGCGCGGATAAGAACGTCGTAGGACGCAGTCTCCATTTCAGCGGCAGCCCCTTCACGATCATCGGGGTTATGCCGCCGTCATTCAGATTTCCGGTGACGCGTCCGAGCAATGCCGTATGGACTACACTGGCGCTGGATGACGATCCGCTCGATGCTCATCCCAACGTTCGAAACCGCGGCTCGCATTTTCTGAACGTTTTCGGACGCCTGAAACATGGAATCACCGTCGCCCAAGCAGATCAGGATTTGCGAGCGATTGCTGTCAATCTATTGAAGCAATATCCGAATACCAACACCAGGCATGATTCTGCCCGAGTCGAATCGGAAATTGCAGCCCTGCTTGGCAACACCCGAACTGCTCTGCTGGTGGTGCTCGGCGCAGTGGCTCTGGTCTTGCTGATTGCTTGTGGAAACATTGCCAACCTGCTGCTGGCTCGAGTCCGTGAGCGGCAACGCGAAATGGCTTTGCGCTCAGCGTTGGGCGCCGCCAAAGCAAGGATCGTGCGTCAGTTGATGGGGGAGAGTCTGGTCTTGAGTATGTGCGGTGGAATCGCCGGTTCTGGGATCGCATTCGTGTGTACGCCAGCGCTGCTCTCGCTTATTGGCGATAGCATTCCTCGCGCGACCGATGCCGGAGTGGATATTCGCGTGCTTGTGTTCGCGACCACGTTGTCGATTTGCACCGGAATCATCTTTGGCGTCCTGCCTGCAATCACCGGAGCGCGGACGGATCTCGTTTCGACATTGAAAGAAGGCGGGCGAACGGAAGTATTTGGCCGGGACTGGCTGCGGTCGTCATTAATAGTAGGACAGGTCGCAGTGGGCCTGCTGTTGACCGCCGCGGCTGGGCTGCTCATCAGCAGTTTCAACCGGCTGATTCATGCGGACAAAGGCTTCGATCCCGACCATCTGACCACCGTGTATTTCGAATTGCCGGATGCACAATACACAAAGACTCGTCCCCAGTTCTATCGGTCGTATTTTGAAAAATTGCACTCGTTGCCCGGCGTGCGGTCTGCGGCGGGGGTGATGGTGCTCCCGATGACGAACGATGGAATCGTCATCAGCTTTGAAAATCCAGAACATCCGGTACCGGAAGGCGACCAACCTGCCGCCCACCTGACGCTCATCACACCTGAGTATTTCAGCACCATGCATATCCCGGTTCTGCAAGGGCGCGATTTCGGTGATCACGACGACGGCAGTGCCCAGCAGGTCATGATCGTGAATCAGGCATTCGCGCAGAAGTTTTTTCCTGGCGAACAAGTCTTGGGAAAGAGGCTGAAACCGGGCGCTGGTAACGGCACACCGCAGGGCCCCCCCTGGCGCGAAATCGTGGGCGTGGTGGGCAACATGAAGCTGTATGCGACCGACCGCGAGATGAACCCGCAGATGTATCTGCCGTCGTCGCAACTGAATACCTGGTGCTGCCTGTATACCGTTATGCGCAGTTCGCTCGACCCGACAAGTTTGGGAGCCAGCGTGCAACGTATTGTCTCCGAAATGGATAAGGATATTCCGGTCACGAAGGTCCGGACCATGAACGAACTGATGTCGCTGCAGGTTTCGCAGCCTCGCTTCGCCATGGTGCTGGTCAGCACATTTGCGGCATTGGCGCTCGTGCTCACCATCGTGGGCCTTTACGGAATCATGACGCATGCCGTGACGCGGAGAACACGCGAAATCGGGGTTCGGATGGCACTGGGAGCGCAGCGCGCATTAGTACTTAGGATGATTCTGCGCGATGCCGCCATTCTGTTGCTTGGGGGCATCGCCATCGGCAGCATCTCGGCCCTGGCCTCGGCGTCGATTCTGAAAAGCATGCTGTACGGAATAGGGCCTCGCGATCCCTTGGTCATGGCAATGGTTTGCACGGGCATCGCCGCGGTCGGATTGATTGCCGCATACATTCCGGCGCGCCGAGCGGCGAGCGTAGATCCGATGGAGGCGCTGCGGTACGAGTAGGGAGAGAAAATGAATCTGAGTCAGGACATCCGCTACGCAGTGCGCCAGTTTCGCAGGAACCCAGGATTCACTCTGGTTGCCGTCCTTACATTGGCGCTGGGAAATGGCGCGAACACGTCAGTTTTCACCGTTTTGAATGGATTGCTGCTGAAGATGCTGCCGGTGAAAGATCCGCAGCAGTTGGTTGTCGTCGGCGACCCGACGCAGGCCAGCAGTCGCTCCAATGGCACTCCCCGCACCGAGGTTTTTTCCTACCCGCTTTATAAAGAGCTGCGGGATCGCAATGCGGTCTTCAGCGGATTGTGTGCGGCCGCCACGGACCATCACATCGAGGTGGATCCCGGCACTTCCCAGTTTCCCGACCAGAAAATCGATGGACGAATGGTGAGCGGGAACTACTTCAGCGTTTTAGGAATGCAGCCTGCTGCTGGACGCCTCCTCGCCGATGCTGACGACACGGCCGAGAACGCCAATCCCGTCGTCGTCCTTGGGTATGACTACTGGCAGCAGAAATTCGCGGGAGCCCTGTCGATCATCAATCACGATATCCGCCTCAATGGGTCTCCCTTTACTGTCGTTGGCGTTGCTCCCGCCGGATTCGACGGAGATGTGGTGGGCGAGCAGATGGCTCTTTTTGTCCCTTTGAGCATGCAACCGGAGATCGTTCGCGGGCGTCACTGGCGCAAGAACGGAAATGTTTCGTGGCTTTCCCTGATCGGCCGGTTACAGACGGGCACTTCGTTAGCGCAAGCGGAAGCGAACGTAAACGTGGTTTTCAAGCAGGCACTGAAAAGCGATTACGGGGCGGCTCTGTCGTCCGATGATCGCAAGGCCATTGGCAACGCGCACATCAAGGTGGAACAGGGCTCCGGCGGCGTCTCCGATGTGCGAGGGAACTATAAGGTCCCATTACTGCTCCTGATGGGTATTGTCGGCCTGGTGTTGCTGATCGCTTGTGTCAACGTCGCGAACTTGCTGCTCGCCCGGGCGTCTTCCCGTACGCGAGAAATCACAATTCGACTAGCCATCGGGCGCGAATCGCCGGCGGCTGTTGCAACAATTGCTGACGGAGAGTTGTTTGCTGGGCCTGTTGGGCGGCGCAATCGGTGCTCTCCTGGCCATCGGAGGAGTTCGCATGCTGGTCGGCATGTTTGGGTCGGAACGACTCTTCCTTTGACCCCGGATTGGCGAGTGTTCGCGTTCAGCATCGCCCTCGCTCTGCTCACCGGAGTCAGTTTTCGGCATGATTCCAGCGCTGCAGACATTGAAAGGACGATTGTCGGTAAGTTTGAAAGACCCGGTGCAATCCACCGCTGAGCCGAGCACGAAATTTGTAGTGGGGAAAGGGATTAATTGCCGGCCAGGTGGCGCTCTCTTTCCTGGTTCTGTTTGCGGCACTGCTGTTGGTGCGCAGCTTGCAAAAATTGATGACGCAGGATTTCGGATATTCCCGCGATCACCTGCTCGTTGCGCGCCTCGACCCGGCCGCAGCCGGCTACGATCCGACCCACATGAAGTTGCTGGCGGAGCAACTGGTCACCCGAATCTCCACCACGCCGGGTATGCGGTGCCGTGACCTATTCCACCAACGGGCTTTTTGCCGGCAGTGAATCCGCCGACGCGATCATCGTGCCCGGGTTTAGCGGCACCGAGCGCGATCGGATCGCGCTCGAAGACTACGTCGGTCCCAGTTACTTCGAAGTGATTGGCATTCCGGTTCTCTCGGGGCGAGGAATTGAAAAGCAGGACACACCAACATCGACTCGTGTTGCTGTCGTGAATGAAGCCATGGTGAAGCATTTCTATGGCAGCAGCAACCCGATCGGCCGTCAGTTCATGATCGACGACGCAGTTGAGATGAAGCGGCCGATTACCATCATTGGGATCTCGAAGAACGCGAAAGATCATGGCAGCGGGATCCGCGAAGACGTTCGTCCCCGTTTCTATCTCGCTTTCCAACAAGTGACAGATCCCGGGCAGATCATGCTGGAAGCGCAAGCGGGCAAGGCTCACCACCGCAGCTGTCAGCAATCTGCAGAGCCAGATCAAGGCTGTCGATTCCCGTTTGCCGATCGGTTTTATCCAAACCCTGGACAGTTTGGTGACGGCCAGCGCCGGCGAGCAGATCGCTCTGGCCAAACTTTCCGCGTTTTTTGGCGCATTGGCATTATTGCTGGCGTGCATCGGTCTTTACGGGGTGATGTCGTACACGGTAGCCGGGCGGACGCGGGAAATTGGAGTACGCATGGCGCTGGGTGCGCAGCGCCTCGATGTGCTGCGCCTGGTGCTGCGCGAGGCCATGGTGCTGGTCGTATTGGTCTGGCAATCGGGATTCCGATATCATTGGCGAGCACGCGCTTCCTCCACAGCTACTCTTTGGATCTAAAGGGCACAGATCCGGTCACTTTGATTGCAGTCGTTGTCGTGCTGGGAATCGTGGCGGCAGTGCGGCACTCAATACCTGCCCGGCGCGCCGCCAGCGTCGATCCAATGAGAGCGCTGCGATATGAGTAAGGGAGGAATAAAGGAAATGAATGGGCTTGATGCAGGATGTTCGTTTCGGGCTGCGGCAGTTGCGCAAGAGCTTCGGATTCACCTCCGTGGCTGCATTCACGATTGCGCTTGGGATCGCGTTGCGCAATGACTAAGTCAAGGGAGAAATGATGATTGAGTTAAAGAACCTGGAGCGCAGTTACAAAACGCCGGCGGGCCAGACTTGGGTACTGCGCCGGATCAATCTAGACATTCGCGAAGGCGAATTCATCACCGTCATGGGGCCGTCTGGAGCGGGGAAATCTTCGCTGCTGAACGTTCTGGCCCTGCTCGATGACGCGTGGGAAGGCGAGTACTGGTTCCGCGAGGAGGCAGTCCATCAGATGAAACGAAAGCAGCGCGCCGAGGTAGCCAAGCGCAATATCGGCATGGTGTTTCAGAGCTACCACTTGCTGGACGATCTGACGGTGCAGGAGAACATCGATCTTCCACTCTCTTACAAGGACATCCCGAGAAAAGAGAGGCAGAGCCTGGTCGCCGACACGCTGGACCGTTTTCAAATTGTCGCCAAGAAAGATTTGTATCCCAGTCAACTTTCCGGAGGACAACAGCAGCTCGTGGGCGTTGCCCGTGCCGTGATTCACAAGCCGGCGCTTCTGCTGGCCGACGAACCCACGGGTAATCTTCACTCCGGTCAAGCCAAGGAGATCATGGAACTATTTCGCGAACTGAACCAGCAAGGAACCACCATTGTGCAAGTGACGCACTCGGACGCCAACGCCGCATATGGAAGCCGCACCATTCAACTGCGAGACGGCTGGATGGTCGGAGACACGGCCAATCCTTCGCTGTCGCAACCGGCGGAGGTCAGCGCATCGTGACTTTCCGAGGCAAAATAATCTTACGATCCTGTATGGCCGGATGCGCATTGCTTGCGGCCGCGTGCTCAGCGCAAACCATGCCGCAGACCGATTCTGGGGAAAAAGCGTCCACCGGGCAGGGTGCCATGCGGCTGCAGTTTGAAATGCCGAAGTCGCGCAATCCATTGCACGCCTATGAGCCGGACACCGTTCCTGAACCAGCGCTGTCGAACTCCGGTCGGCTGGATCGGCTGGTTAAGGATGGAACTTTATATATCACCTTGAAAGATGCGATTGATCTTGCGCTCGAGGACAATCTCGACTTGGCAATTGCCCGCTACAATCTTCCGATCGCCAACACGGATATTCTGCGAACGAAAGCCGGCGGATTCTTTCGTGGCGTGAACACGGGCGTAGTCCAAGGCACTCCCGGCGGCGGTGTCGGAGGCTTTGGCACGGGCGCCCCGGGCGCCGGAGCGGGCGGAACGACCGGCGGTGCGGGAGGTGCTGGGGCCGGAGCTTCGGGCCTGGTGCAATCCACGTTGGGCGCAGGAACCGCAGTCTCGTCATTTGATCCTCTATTGAATGTGAATGGTGGAGTCGAGCATCAGACGACTCCGCTGGCCAACCGGCAGATTTATGGTGTGCCGCTGCTGCAATTGAACACAGGTCAGGTCGCCGCCAACTTTTCGCAATCATTTCCAACGGGGACGAATATCACTTTTCAATTCGCCAACTCGCGGCAAACAACGAACAGCCCGTTCTTCAATCTTTCTCCCACCCTGAATTCCAACTTCCGTTTTCAGATTCAACAAGAGCTGCTGGCCGGTTTTGGCTTTGGTCCGAACCTGCGCTACCTGCGCATAGCCCGCAACAATAAAAAGATTTCCGACATTGGTTTCAAAGACCAGGTGATCGCGACCGTCACCCAGATCGAGAACATTTATTGGGATCTGGTCAGCGCATACGAACAGACCCAAGTCAATGATCAGTCTTACTCATTCGCGCAACAGACGCTCGAGAACGCCCGAAAGCAGTTGCAGTTGCAGAGTATTCCCGAGATGGACGTGCTGCGCGCGGAAGCTGAAGTCTCAAAGCGCGCACAGGAACTGACGGTCGCACGCACCAGCCTGCAACTGCAGCAGACGCTCATGAAGAATGCGATTACGAAGAGCCTGGATGATCCCACGCTGGAGGCAATGCCGGTGATTCCAACCGATCGCATCCAGACAGTTTCGATTGAGGCGATTGAGCCGGTGCAGGACCTCATTAAGGAAGCTCAGCACAATCGTCCGGAGCTTGCCGAGACCGACATCGATCTTGTGAACCGCCAGATCAGCCGCCGCGCCGCCAGAAACGCGTTATTACCTTCCCTCACCGCGGTGGCTTTTTATAGCGGGTCTGGACTCGCGGGTCCTTTAAATCCCATCTATGACACCAGCCAACTCGGACCGAATGTATCCACGGTCCCGACGGATTTTAATGGAGCTCTGCTCAATGCCTTCAATAACACGGCGCCGGACTATTACGTCGGCCTGAACCTGAACATCCCGATCAGGAATCGGGTTGCCAAAGCGGATCAGTATCGTTCCGAGTTGGAGTATCGCCAAGCCGAGTTACGCATGGAGCAACTCAAGAAGCAGGTGCGGATCGAGGTGCGCAATGCACAGTTCGCGCTCGATCAGACCGGAGCGCGAGTGGAAGCCGCGCGGAAAGCACGAGATTTGGCCCAGCGAACATTCGACATCACAAAAAAGGAACAGGATCTGGGAGCGGGCTCGAGCTACCAGACGCTGTCTGCCCAGCGCGACCTGGCGTTGGCGCAGTTGGATCTGGTAAATGCGATGACCATTTATGCCAAGGCCAAAGTTGAGTTGGATCGCGCCACGGGCACAACTTTGGAACATAATGGCATACTGATTCAGGACGCAATCGCCGGCGCAGTTTCGCAGCGTATCCCTTAACAAACATGCCGACCACAGCCAAGTCCGGAGAAGTTGACCTCACAGCGTTTCGGCGGGAGTCCTCGGCTCCCGCTCGCATTCTCGCCGCCGACGATCAGGAGCATATTCTCGAAGCACTCGATTTTCTGTTGCGCCCGGAAGGATATCGCGTAGACAAAGTCCGCTCTCCAGAAAAAGTGCGCCGAAGCCGTCGGCAGCAACTCGTATGACGCGGTGCTGATCGATCTGAACTATACGCGCGATACGACTTCCGGCCAGGAAGGCCTCGATCTCCTGTCGCAAATTGTTTCGCTTGATGCCACCGTCCCGGTGATCGTCATGACCGCGTGGGCCAACGTGGAACTGGCGGTCGAGGCTATGCGCCGGGGGGCTCGCGACTTTATCCAGAAGCCTTGGGAAAACGAGCGACTCATCTCGATTATTCGGACGCAGGTGGAACTGCATCGCGCTCTGCAGCGTGCTGCGCGCCTCGAAGCCGAGAATCGCCTGTTGCGAGCCGAAGGCAGGCCGGATTTCATCGCCAGCGCTCCCTCAATGCAAGCGGTCATGGATACGATCGCGCGCGTGGGCCCATCCGACGCGAACGTCCTGATCACCGGCGAGCACGGTACGGGCAAGGAAGTGGTGGCGCAGACCTTGCACGCGCTCTCGCCTCGCGCTTCTCGAGCCTTGGTGGCGGTAAACACCGGGGCAATTCCCGACGGCGTTTTCGAGAGCGAACTGTTTGGCCATGTGAAAGGCGCGTTTACGGATGCTCGTACCGACCGGATCGGCCGTTTCGAACTGGCGGATGGAGGAACGATATTCCTCGACGAGATCGGCAACGTTCCTCTTCGCCAGCAGGCCAAACTGCTCCGCGTTTTAGAATCAGGTGAAATCGAACGTGTCGGCTCGTCGCGGCCGCGCAAGGTGAACGTCCGCGTTCTGTCTGCCACGAACACGGATCTCACGGCAGCTTGTGCGTCGGGGCAGTTCCGCGAAGATCTGCTATTTCGCTTGAATACGGTCGAAATCCACGTACCCCCGCTGCGCGAACGGCGGGAGGACATTCCAGTTCTGGCGGCTCATTTCCTGGGACGCTATGCCGCGCGATACCGCCGGCCGGTACAGAGTTTTGATCCCGCGGCGCTTCTTGCCCTCAAGCAATATTCCTGGCCGGGAAACGTGCGCGAACTGGAGCACACCATCGAACGCGCCGTGCTGATGTGCCGGACGGGGGAAATCCAGCCCGCGGATCTCTCCCTGAATTCGCCGCGCGCGCAATCGCAAAACATGGAAGAACTCAGCCTGGAAGCAGTGGAAGCGGTGCTGGTCCGCAAGGCGCTGCAGCGCTTTCAGGGCAACGTTAGCCAGGCAGCCGAAGCGCTGGGCCTGAGTCGCGGAGCGCTCTACCGGCGCATGGAGAAGTATGGCGTTTAGCTCCGGAGGCCAGACGTCGCGCCCGCGGAGAAAAGCCCGGCTCCTCTACGAACATCGAATCAGCCTCTACTCTTTTCTAGTGGCGCTGCCCGGGCTCCTGCTGACGGGCGTGCTGGTGTGGTTACAGCCATGGACCCTGGAAACCCGCCTAAGCATCCTCGGCGCTGAACTATTTGTCTGGTGGATTTTGGCTTTAGCTCTGCAGGAGCAGACCACACGGCCTTTACAGACGCTCTCCAATGTTATCTCCTCGCTGCGGGAGGAGGACTACTCCTTCCGCGCGCGCAACGCCTCGCCTGACGACGTTCTGGGAGAACTGTCCCTGGAAGTCAATGCCCTGGCCGATATGCTGTCGGATCAGAAACTGCGATCCGTGGAGGCGACAGCACTGTTGCAGCGCGTGGTCGACGAAATTGATGCTCCTCTATTTACCTTCGATCCGGCATCCGCGCTGCGGCTGGTAAATCCCGCGGGAGAACGGCTGTTGCGTCAAACGAAAACGCGTCTGCTGGGAAGGAACGCAACTGAACTCGGCCTGCAGCAATGCCTGGCAGCCGACAACGAAAGCCTGGTGGAACTCAGCGTGAATGGCTCCCAGGCGCGATGGCTGCTGCGCCGCAGCTCCTTCCGGCAGAGCGGCGTGCCCCACACTCTCATCGTTCTTTCGGACGTGAGCCGCGCGTTACGCGAGGAGGAGCGGCGCACGTGGCAGCGCCTCATTCGTGTGCTGGGGCACGAATTGAGCAATTCTCTGGCTCCCATCAAGTCCATTGCGGGAAGCCTCAGCTCCAGGGTTTCGAATACGGCGATGGATACTGAAGTGCGCAGCGATCTCCAGCGCGGGTTAGAGATCATAGAGGCACGCTCTGCCTCTCTGCACCGCTTCCTGGAAGCGTACCGCCGTCTGGCCCAGATGCCCGCCCCGGCGCTTCGTGAAATCACACTGGGTCCGCTGGTGGCGCGCGCCGCGGGACTTGAGACTCGACTCAAAGTCTGCGTGGAGCCCGGTCCCGATCTGGCCTTCCAGGCTGATCCCGACCAATTGGAGCAGATGCTGATCAATCTGATTCGGAATGCTGCGGATGCCGTTCTGGAGACCCGGACGGCGGAGGAGCAAGCCGCCAAAGCGGCATCGCATAAGAATGGAGTGGTCGTTCGCTGGGATGCAGACCGGGAGGAAGTCACGCTGGCAATCGAAGACGAGGGGCCCGGTCTTCTGAATCCGGCAAACGTATTCACCCCGTTTTACACTACAAAACCGAGCGGAAGCGGCGTGGGACTGGTGCTATCGCGTCAGATCGCGGAGGCCCATGGCGGAAGCATTGACATTGCCAACCGACCCAGCGGCCGCGGTTGCATCGTGAGAGTAATCCTGCCCAGATCGCCTGCACAACCCGGTGTTGCCGCTTCGTAGTGAACCGAGTAACCCCGAAATCGAAACCCTAAGCGCCCCCCTCCAAAATAGTGTCCCGAGCAGCAAGAATAACGTTTTTCCTTGAAAAGATACGGGCATTGGTGGAAACTGTCGTCGCCTGAATGTCTGGGCGTCCGAGCCAGAACGCAAGCATACGAATCTTAAGGAGGCACTCCGTCGTGAATCCTGCCAAAAGCTTCCGCAGTCTTAATGCAATCGTCATCGGAGCCGCGCTGTTATTGGCGCTACCGCTGTTCGCCCAATCCGATAAAACTCTCGCGCCCAATACGCGCTTCTTTACTCCGCCCCCAGACCAAGGCGCTGTACAGCAGGCGTTCACTCTGATCAGGTCCGGCCAGGTGAAGAATGCCCTCCTGATTGCCGCGATGGAAGTTGCGCCCCGCGCGGTTTGGGTTACTGGCGGGACTCCGTCGCAAGTGCGCACCTCGGTGAAGAAAACATTATCGCAGGCGCAAATGCAACGAGCTGTACCGGTGTTCGTTCTCTACAACATTCCCAATCGCGACTGCGGAAGCTACTCCGCCGGTGGGGCGCAAGATACACCCACTTACGAAGCATGGATCGATGCCGTAGCGAGCGCTATTGGCAACCATAAAGCCGTGATCCTGCTCGAGCCCGATGGGCTCGCGTTGTTGCCTGGCGACTGCGGGTACACCGCTCAGAATACGGCCGATCGTTTTACCCAGATCAACTACGCCGTTGCCAAGCTCGAAGCGAATCCCGCGACTATCGTGTATCTGGATGCCGGTCACAGCGCCTGGCACTCCGTCGGCGACATGGCAGTTCGCCTGGTGCAAGGCGGACTTCTACAAACTCAGGGCTTCTACTCCAATCCCTCGAACTACCGTGCCACGAACTACGAGACCAAGTTCGACACGTGGATTTCCAAATGCGTTGCGTTCGCCAACGATCCGGAAGAAGGCGGCTGGCGCTTAGGCCATTATGACTGGTGTGCCAGCCAGTACTATTCCCCCTACGGCCCCGTGAACCCAAACGATATCACCACCTGGAGCTACACCGACCAGTGGTTTGACGCCAACCTGGGGACCGCGGTTCCGACGACTCATTTTCTGATCGATACCAGTCGCAACGGCCAAGGCCCATTGGACGCGGCCTCGTATGCGGCAACTCCGTACAACCAGCCCCCAGCCGTGATTAACACGCTGAACTCTGGCAGCTGGTGTAACCCGCCTGCGCGCGGGCTGGGATTGCGGGCAACCGCGAATACAGGAGTCCCGCTCTTGGACGCCTATCTATGGATCAAAGTGCCGGGTGAGTCCGATGGCAGTTGCAATGCGCAAGGTGGCGTTCGCGCCTGGGACTACACCGCCTATACTCAGCCCGGATGGCCGACGGATGCGACGAGTCAGGCGCTCTTCGATCCCCTCTGGGGCTTGGTGGATCCTGCGGCGGGCGCGTGGTTTCCGCAGCAGGCTTTAGATCTGGCCAAACGTGCAAACCCAGCCTTGTTGCCGTAAGTGCAGGGTCGAAATTGAAGGCCGATTTCTGTCAGTACGATGGTAGGCCCGAATGGATTCGAACCATCGACCTCTTCCGTGTCAAGGAAGCGCTCTAGACCAACTGAGCTACGGGCCTACATGAGGATGGCTGTTTCAATTCTAACGGGCGATCTGGATTAGGGCAATGCTTCCACTCTGGCTGCGTTTCCAGATCGCTCCTTTGCTTTTGCGCGACGCAACAAGTCCGGAGCTCTCAGGCGCTCACACATGCGCTCGAACTCCGGACGAGGGCCTTTCCACAAAAGATCATCCACGGAATTGAATACGGGCACGTCGAGCCGCAAAGTAGCGAGCTTGCGGAAGAGCAGGGCGTCGTCCCAGGCTGCAAAGAGTGAGTCGGCGAGCCGGTTCGCACGGCGGATCGAGGGATCCCAGTCACGCCAATCCTTCGGGATATCTTCCAGGCGCGGATATTTCGAAAAAACCAGGGCAGCGGCTTTGGGCCCCCAGCCGGAGATGCCGGGAAAGCCATCGGCAGAATCGCCAACGACGGCCAAGTAATCAGGAATGGACTGCGGATTGACTCCGAACTTAGCAACGACACCGGCTTCGTCACGCAATGTCTCGCGGCGGCGATCCAGTTGCACGACGCGAGTACCAACTACGCACTGACCAAGGTCTTTGTCCGGCGTACAAATGATCACTTGAGCGACGTGCTCATCCAAAGCGGCCTTGGCGGCCGCGGAAGCTAGCGCATCATCCGCCTCGAACTCGATCATGGGCCAAACTAGAACGCCCATCGCTTGCAGAGCTTCCTCGAGAATCGGGAATTGCGAGAGTAGCTCGGGATCTACGCCCTCGCTGGTCTTGTATCCGAAGTAGAGGTCGTTGCGAAAGGACTCGACGACGTGGTCGGTCGCGACGCCGAGGTGCGGCGCTCCGGCTTCGATCATCGACAGCACAGACCCGAGAACACCGCGAACGGCACCAATCTCCTGCCCGTTTGCGTCCTTTGCGGACGGAACCGCGAAGAAGTATCGGAACAACTCGTACGTGCCGTCGATGAGATGAACATCCATCAAGTCAATTCCAAATGCTCACTGCTCCGGGCAGCGTACGGCGCCCGGGAGCAAGGTCAGGAAGCTGCAACTCCGGCCACCGGCAACCAGACTTGAAAGCAGGTATCGCCCGGCTTGGATCGAACCTGGATTGTCCCATGATGTTTTCTGATGATCCTTTTCACGGTGTCCAGTCCGAGTCCAGTTCCCTCTCCGACTCCCTTGGTGGTGAAGAACGGTTCATAAATATGCGGCATAACTTCGGGGGAAATGCCGGGACCGTTGTCGGCGATCTCCACCACCACGCTGCCATCGTCGCGATAAGTGCGCACGTACAACTCTCCCTGGCCCCCCATGGCATCGATGGCATTGTCGATCAGGTTGGTCCAGACCTGGCTCAATTCACTGCCGAACGAATTGACGGACAGAGCTGTGTCCCGGTAATCGCGCCTGACCGTAACACCGTGCTTCAGCTTGTGATTGAGGATGGTGAGGGTATTTTCCAGCGTCTTCACCACATCGACGTTCTGGAGCGGCGCCTGGTCCATGAAGGTATATTCCTTGATGGCGCGCACGAGATCGGAAATTCTCGAAGCGCTGCTCTCAATCTCATTCAGTAATCCGGAAATTTCGAGCGAGGTAGAAATCCGCACAAGTGCGGCTCGTGCCGTATCAGCGTCTAGATTCAGGAAGAGTTGCTCTAGCGCTTCCGGCCGGAAATTTCTGCGCGCGAGGTCAGCAGCGAGTTGCCACATGTCGTTCTGTCCGTGGCTGCGGAGCAGAGAGTCAAGCTGATCTTCGAGATCACTGGCAGCAAGCGGATCGAGTGGCGAAGCGCCAGTTTGCGTAAGCGATGCCTCCAGTCTTTCGATCTCGGCTCTTTGCGTTGGGGTGAGGTCGAATTTCCCAAGTTCGTGGCTGGCGTCGCGGATGCGCTTCAAAAGGTCGCGAAGCTGGCTGCTGGCCCGTTTCGCTGCCGAGGCGGGATTGTTCAACTCATGCGCCAGGCCCGCCGACAACTTACCCAAAGCCGCCAGGCGATCACGCTGCTGTTCGAAACGCGTGGTCTCGCGGATTCTGTCCGACATAAGGCCGACCAGACGGGTTGCCAGCTCCGGAGATTTCTGGACGAGTTCGGGGAAGAGCGACGCTGGAAAGCGCAGCAGGTGAACGTCCGTCACGGCACGCCCGCCTAGCGTAAAGTTCTTCATGCGGGAGAACGGAAGAATCCCCGTCACGGAACCAGCGGGGATGGGTAGGATGACGGTATCGCCGGCCAGTTCTCCCCGACCTTGCACTTCACCTTCAAGGACAACAAACATGGCGTCGGCGGGAGCGCCCTGATGGGCATAGATGTCTCCCGGTTTCATCTGCAATTCTTGCGAGCGGCTCAGGAACCACTCGAGCTGATCTTCCGGGAGGCCTTCGAAGACCGGCACCTTCCGCAATAGCTGCAGGGTTTCGGACATTTATACCTTGCTCAAGTATTGATGGATGAACTGCACTGCTACAGAGCCCTCACCGACGCCTGATGCGACTCGCTTCACGGAGCCGTGCCTCACGTCGCCCACAGCGAATACTCCCGGCACGCTTGTTTCCAGCAAAAATGGATCGCGCTCGAGCGTCCATCCCTTCGGCCGCTGCCCACTGTGGATGAGGTCGGGCCCGGTAAGGATAAATCCCCGGTCATCGCGCTGAATCGGATCGCCCACCCAATCGGTTCGCGGCAAAGCGCCAATGAAGATAAACATCGAACTCGCGGGCACGCGCTCCACCTTGTTCGTGTCGGAACAGAGCACAGAAACTTCTTCCAGATGGGTGTCGCCGTGAACTTCGGCGACGCTGGCGTGTGTCCAAAGCTGAATGTTAGCTGTCTCCTGGATTTGGTCGATCAGGTATTGCGACATGGTGCTGGAAAGCGACTCGCCGCGAACTAGAATCACTACCCGTTCTGCATACTTCGAGAAATTCAGGGCCGCTTGGCCTGCCGAATTGGCGCCTCCGACCACATAAACAGTTTCACCTTTACAGGAAAGAGCCTCGGTGGTTCCCCCGCCATAATAGACTCCGGCACCTTGCAGACGATCGATCCCCGGAGCGTCCAACCGTCGCCACTGGACTCCAGTCGCGATCATTAGAGCGTGACAGGAAATTTCGTTGCCATCCGCCACCTTAAGAATGCGATACGAGTTCTCGGTGCGCAGGCCGACTGCCGATTGTGGCGCAAGAATCTCGACTCCAAAACGTTTGGCCTGTACGACGGCACGTCGAGCCAGGTCCCCGCCGCTGAGGCCGCTAGGAAATCCCAGGTAATTCTCGATGCGCGAGCTCATGCCGGCCTGTCCGCCCGGCGCCTCGCGCTCGACGATCACAGTATGCAATCCTTCTGAGGCGCCGTACACGGCCGCCGCCAACCCCGCCGGACCACCTCCCACAATGGCGAGATCGTAGAAGCTGGTCTCTGCGCGAGTGCGCAATCCGACCTTCTGCGCCAGATCTGCTGGAACGCTGTTCAGCATCCTTGCGCCATCCGGGAAAAGCACTACCGGCAACTCATTCTTGTCCGGACCCAGTGCATCCAGCAGTGTCTTAGTTTCAGGGTCATTTGCAGATCCCTCGACGTCGATCCACTGGTAAGGGACGTGGCTGCGCGCCAGAAAATCCCTCAACTCGTAGCAGCGCGGAGACCAGCGAGTGCCCAGCACTCGTATCCCCTGAAAGGCTGGTCGATATGAGGCGTTCCAGTCCTCCAACAGATCATCGAGCTGGGGATAGAGATGTTCGCCGGGCGGATCCCACGGCTTCATGAAGAAGTAATCGATGTTCGCCTGATTGATGGCACTAATCGCGGCGTTGGTGTCGGCGTAGGCGGTCAGCAGCGCCCGTTTCGCGTCCGGATAGATCTCTCGCGCGGCCTGCAGAAAGCCGACTCCATCCATGCGGGGCATGCGCTGATCCGCCAGCAGCAATGCGACCCCGTCATTTCGAACTTTCAGCCCCTTCAGCAGATCGAGCGCGCCTTGCGGCGACTCACTGCTGATGACGCGATACTCTGCGCCGTAATGAGAGCGCAGGTCGCGTTCGATTGCCCGCAGAACATCTGCGTCATCGTCCACTGTAAGCAATACCGGTTTTGCCATATGCTCTCGAAGTCGGTAGCGAATGCCTGAATTAGCCTGATTAGATACGGACTATTGCCTTTGGTCGCACGGGCTACGTCTCGTCGCTTATGAGCTACGCGTTCGAGCCGGAGCTATAGCTCCCCGGCTTGCATCTGGTCCACATAGCACCAGACCCAGGACTCGCCGGGCTCAATGGAACGAATCAGCGGGTGTTTGGCCGAATGAAAATGTTTAGTGGCATGCTTGTTCTTGGAAGAATCGCAGCAGCCGACATGGCCGCACGAAAGACATAAACGAAGATGGACCCACCTATCTCCCATCTTCACGCATTCTCCGCAAACATGTGTGCTGGTTTCCCTAATCTTGATTTGATCCAGGTGCTGGCATTGATTTCGCATATCTTTGCTCCGAACTGCCCTGTTTACCGTCAAGTGACCTCAGTCATATAACGAAAGGCCACAATCACTGCCAAATTTCGAAATCCATGCCCACAATGATTCCGGAGGCATTCATTCGTGTGGCGGCTTGATTATCTTTCTTGCGTTCTGACTATTTCGTCGACCATCCTGCTCGGACGCCGTTGCTGGGAAGGCTGGGCTCTATGCGCAATTAACAGTGTGATCATCTGCGTAATCGGATTGCGAACTGCGCAGATGGGATTCATCCCGGCGAATCTATTTTGCCTTGTGGTGAGTGCAATGAACGTTTACTCTTGGCGGCGCGCCCGCAGCTAGAACAGTCTACTCGGCGACCAGAAGGTTCTCTGCAAACAGCCACTCCTGATCGATCCACTGCATGTCGCAGCGGAAACCGCAGCGCCGCGCCATGTCTACAATCTCTTCCGCGGAGTACTTGTGGCTGCTTTCCGTCCAGATGGTTTCGCCCGCCTGAAACTCCGCAATGACTTCCGCGGCTGGGATGCTCACACTCTGCCGTCGCTTCGATCTCAGATGCATCTCTACGCTTCGCTCGCTGGGATTGATTTTTGCGACGTGCTCAAACTGAGTCAAATCAAAATTCGCTCCCAGTTCCCGATTGACGCGCCCCAGCATATTCAGGTTGAAGGCTGCCGTCACACCCAGTTCGTCATCATACGCCGCGAGCAGTTGGGCGCTGCTTTTTTCCAGATCCGTGCCCAACAGCAGACAGTCTCCCGGTTGCAGCAGGCAGCGAACCTCGGAAAGAAAATCCAGCGCCGCGGGCCGATCGAAGTTACCGATTGTGCTTCCCAGAAAAAGAACCAGCAAACGTTGCCCCTGCTTGCGATAAGCGGCCACCTCCAGCAAACCGTCCAGATATTCCCGCTCGAATCCGAGAATGCTGATCGAATCGATATCGCGCAGTTCCTTCTCACACATCACCAGCGCAGACTGAGAAATCTCGATCGGATAGTACGAAATCCGTTGCCGGCGCGCGAATGCCTCTAGCAGCCAACGAGTTTTGCGGCCGCTGCCGCTGCCCAGTTCTGCCACCGCCACCGGGCCGCCCACGCGATCTACGATGTCACCCGCGTGCCGCCGCAGCAGCCGCTCATCCGCTCTGGTCAAGCCATACTCGGGCAAATGGCAGATCACCTCGAACAAAGCCGAGCCCACATCGTCGTAAAGATACTTTGAGGGGAGTTCCTTCTGACCAGGGTGGGTCAGCCCAGCGCGAACATCGGCGGCGAACTCGTACGAAGCATTCGCGGGAATGGCACGGACCAGCATTAGCATATTCACTCCTCGAATCAGGAATTCACGCAGCGAAATCCCGCGTACACATACTGATAATGCGGCTGAAACCAATTGCGAAAGCTGGATCGCAGCATGCAAGCGGCCGTGCGCGCCGATCCGCCTTTCATCACGAAATGTTTGCCATCAAAGAAGTCGGCCGAGTAACCACGGTAGAAAGGAAATGGCTCGAAGCCGGCGAATGGACGAAAAATCGTGGACGTCCACTCCCAACCGTTGCCAAGAAGGCCCTGCACTCCGAAAGCGCTCTGGCCCGGAGAATGCGCATTCACCGGAGTCGGATCCCAATGTGCGAAGTCGAAATTCCCCAGGCTCGAATCGGGAGCGTAACGACCCCAGGGATAGCTTCTCTCCGTGCCATCGGGACTTGCATATGCCGCCCGCTGCCACTGCTCCTCGGTAGGAAGGCTCTTGCCTGCCCACTTCGAGTAGGCACTCGCTTCCGCGTGACTCACGTAAACCGGCCAATTCGGGCGAAGTGGAATTTCGTCAAACATTGTGCGATAGAACCAGGCGTCATTTCGCTTCTTCCAGAAAACTGGTTGCGTGATTCCGGATTCCGTTTTCCAGTTCCAGTCGTCATCCTTCCAGAGACTCCGCGTTTCGTATCCCCCAGCATTCAAGAAATCGAGATACTGTGCGTTTGTAACCATGTATTTGTCGATCTCAAACGAAGGCACGTCAACGGCGTAGCGCTCGAATTCGTTGTCCCATCCGAATTCATCTGAATTGCGGCTCAAGCCGAGGGTCGCGGTTCCGGCAGGGATCGTAATGATCTGCGATTCGGGCGGAGGGGCAAGCAAGGGAGCGGAAGATTCCTGGCGAATTTTGCGATCGAGCGGCAACTGATGAAACATGTACGCTAAGGTTTCCAGGTGCATCAGCCGGTGCTCGACAGCAACATTCAGCAGAGTGGCCAAAGAAAAACCGCCCCGCGCCGAACCATTGCCGGCCGGCGCGGCTGTCGAGAGTCTCTCGTCCAGCGCAGTCCTGATCTCACGCACATACTCGCGCACGATTTCGAGGGAAGGCCAGTCCGACGGTTGATCGCTGGGCAGTCCGCCTCCGACTGGATCAATGCCAAAGGCAAACAGCCGATCCAAGTCTGGATGGAAACTCTTGGTCCCTAGCGCGCGCTCGTGCAGGAGATTCCATTCGAAGGCCTCAAGATGGCCGACATAAAAAATGATGCGATGCCTCTCGGGAATGGGGCGATCGTAGATGGCCTCCGTCTTTACCAGGGCGAACAGCGCGTCACTTCTGCGGCGCGCCTCTGTCATTCTCTGAAGTAAGTGCTGCCCGACAGCAACGTCCTTCTCAACGGTCGGCATGATAGCTCCTGAATGGCGATTGAGAATATCGAGAGCAGATTCGCTATGTTGTGGAACCGAGAGTTCCAGCGCGAGTAAAATTCCACGCAGCCGACGCAGACTACCCTATCAATTTCCACCGCGTAGAATCATCACCATGCGCATTCCCCTGTTTCACGTTGATGCATTCACCGACCGCGCATTCCGAGGCAACCCGGCGGCAGTCTGTTTTTTAGACTTTTGGTTAGATGACTCCCTGTTGCGCAAAGTCGCTACAGAAAATAATCTTCCGGCCACAGCATTTCTCGTGCCTTCCCCCACGGGGCACGCATTGCGCTGGTTTTCGCCAGTTTGCGAGTTGAAACTGTGCGGGCACGCCACTCTGGCTGCCGCCTTTGTTTTGTTTCACTTCGTCAGCCCCCAACAGCAAGAAGTCCTCTTTTCAACGGCTCGCGGTGACTTGAAAGTACGAAACGACCATGACCTGCTCACGATGGACTTCCCTGCCCTAGCTGCAAAAACTTGCGCACTCACGCCCGAGTTGTTGTCCGCAGTGTCACCAAGCTTGGGGGCGGGGGACATCCTGCAAACATTCGCCGGGAACCAGATCTACGTCGCGCTACTGAGAGCGCAGACTCAGGTTCAAAGCTTTCAGCCGGATGTTGCGCGTCTCGAAACACTGCATCCAGAAGTCGTCGTCATCACTGCGCCGGGAGATGAAGTGGACTTCGTTTCGCGCTACTTCGCACCTGGGTATGGCCTCTCCGAGGATTGGGTCACCGGCTCATCGCACTGCCTTTTAGCTCCAATTTGGGCAGAACGGCTTGGAAAATCACGCCTGCAAGCTCGGCAACTTTCCGCGCGTGGAGGAGAATTGAGCTGCGAGTTGAGCGGAGATCGGGTTATCTTGCGAGGAAAGGCCGTAGCTACCCTGAAAGGTTCGTTGATCTTGTAGTTCAGGAATCCTGTCAACGGGAGAGGTTCTTCTTGCGCAGAAACTCCCGCACGACTTCCTGCGGGTCGCGATGCTGACCGTCAACGGCATAGTTCATCTGTTGCATCTCGGAATCGGAGATGGTGTTGGCCAGTGCATCGAGAACCGGAAGGAGTTCCGGATGCGCTTTGACCAGTTGTGCGCCAATGACAGGCACGGCCTCGTATGGGGGAAAGTAGTGTCGATCATCCGCCAGGACGGATAGATCCAGAGCCGGAATCAACCCGTCGGTCGCATTACCACCCGCGAAATCGATCTGCCGTTCCTTCAACGCCCGTGCGAGCAGCCCAAGATCCATGATTCGCGGCCTCTCGACAAAATGCAGTCCATAGGTCGCGACTAAACCCTGATAACCATCCGGGCGCTCCATGAATTCATATCCAAAGCCGGCTCGCCAATGCGGGGTGTACGTCGCAGCTTCGGAGAGCGTCTTCAAGCCTAGGCGGCGAGCGTCCTCACCTCGGATTTCCATGGCGAAAGTGTCATTGAAGCCGAACTCAGGTCCGAGTGTCAGTCCGAAACGGCGTTCATACTCGCTCTTGACCCACTGGTAAACATCTTTGCGGTCGCCACTCGCGCTTTGCTTAAGGACCGCGGTTAGTGCAGTCCCGGTGTATTCGGGATATATATCGATCCGCCCGGACAGGATTGCCTGCTGGCAGATGTAGGTCCCCGCCAGGTAAAAGCGGCGTTCCACCCTCAGATTACTGTGCTGTTCAATCTGCTGCGCGATCAACTCGCCCAGAATGAAAGACTCGGTGAAATTCTTCGATCCGACCACAACGCGGTTGGAATGCGACGGTGCGCAGGAGACTGCTAAAAGCAGCCAGAGCAACAATGCAATAGCGATGACTCCGGGTCGCATCATCTTGCTCGCAGCCGCCTCTCCAGCCATCCCACGCCGACGTCGGCCAATAACGCGAGGATCGCTGCCGGAACGGCGCCGGCAAGAATCACCCGGTTATCGACCATGGCCAGGCCGCGAAAAATAAATTCTCCCAGGCCGCCCGCCCCAATTGCTGCTGCAATCGTGGCCAGCCCTACCGCGACCACGATGGCAATCCGAACTCCGGACAAAATGACACTGACCGCCAACGGTAATTCGACTTGAAATAAAAGTTGCGATTCCGTGAGACCCATGCCGCGTCCTGCCTCCAGGACTGCGGCGTCCACTCCAGTGATCCCCGTGTAAGTGTTGCGAATAATCGGCAACAGAGCGTAAAGCGTGAGGGCGAGGATGGCCAATCTTTCTGATCTGTCGCCCAGCCATGGCACGGGAAGCAAAAAGCCAAATAAGGCGAGGCTCGGAATTGTCTGGATGATATTTGCGGCCGCGAGCACCGGCTTGTTTAGACGCTGGCGATGCGCGATCAGGATTCCGAGCGGTACTCCAATCAGCATCGCAAATAGCGTGGATAAGCCGACCAGCCAGAGATGTTCGAGCGTGAGCTCGAGCACCTGACCGCGGTTGTGGAGGATGAAACGGAGAACGTTCACGATGCGCCTCGATTTGCCGCCGACTCCAGACCATCTCCAAAGGCCCGGACATAAGCTGCTACCCACGGATCGCTGGATTTTACAAATTCCTGGGGCGTCAAAACCGTCACCAGTTTCCCTGCTTCCATCAGGGCGATGCGAGATGCCAACCGCAACGCTTCCCGAAGATCGTGAGTGACGAAAACGACTGTCTTATGGAGCCTCTGCTGCAACAGCAGGAATTCCCGTTGCAGATCGTCGCGGGTGAGCGGGTCCAGAGCAGCGAAAGGCTCGTCCATGACCAGAATCTCCGGATCAGCGGCCAGCGCTCGCGCCACTCCCACGCGCTGCCGCTGGCCCCCCGACAACTGATGCGGATACCGCGTCGCCATCTCGGGTGAAAGTCCCAACAGTTGCATCAGTTCCTGCGTTCTTGTGAGGATGCGTTCCTTGGGCCAGCCTTCGATGCTGGGAACAAGCCCGATATTCCGCTCGACCGTAAAATGCGGAAACAGCCCAGCATCCTGAATGACATAACCGATCCCGCGCCGCAACCGGGTGACGTTCACGTCCGTGTTCGGCCTCCCGTTGACATAAATTTCACCGGTCGTAGGCGCGACCAGACGATTAATGAGTTTCAGGGTTGTCGTCTTTCCCGAACCGCTGCGGCCCAGCAACACCAGGGTCTCTCCCTTGAAGACCTGGAGGCTGAAACTGCTGAGCACCTGCGTCTGCGCGACGCGGAACGAGACATCTCGGAACTCTATAACCGGGGTCGCCCCAGGCTCTGGCATATTCCGCCCAGCATACCGGAGTTCATAGCGCAGTCCCAAGCAACCTCATGACTCAGCGTACGAATTTGCAATGAACGCTGCTCCCAGCGACAATCAGTTGTTATGAGTAGGAACGCTGCAGGCAATCGCACTCCGCCAAGTGAAGTATTCGTGCCCGGAGCGCTGGTGATCGCGACGTTGTCCAATCCGCGCGAGAAGTTCTGGGGAATGATTCTGGCGCTCGCCAGCGAAGGCCTGAGTTTGAGCGGAGCGGAATTAGCTTCGTTCGAGGATCTATCAGTAATGGTGAGAGATGGCGAGCCGTTCACCCCTGCCGTAGTGTTCTTTCCCATGCACCGCATCGAGCGAGTAGAACTCGATCTGCCGGACGGCAATTTGCCCTCGCTCTCCCAACGCTTCCTCACCAAGACTGGACGGGAACCTTCCTCACTACTCACACCCCAAAATCAGGAAGAGCCGAGCCCGGCCAAATCACACGCGCCTCAGGAGCGCGCGTGAAGCTTTCGCAAATTTTCACCGCCCCGAACCAACTCACCTTGCTGCGGATGATTTTCGTCCCGTTCATCGTGATTCAGCTGGCAGACGGGCACTACGGCTGGGCTCTCGTGATATTCATCGTTGCTGGTTTCAGTGATGGCTTGGACGGACTGCTGGCGCGCACGCTTCACCAGCAGACGCTCTTGGGTCAGTATCTGGATCCGATTGCAGACAAACTTCTATTGAGTACCGTGTTCCTGGTGCTCTCCATTCTTCACAAAATCGCGTGGAAATATACGATCATGGTATTTAGCCGCGATATTTCAATTCTGGCGGCGAGCGCCGTTTTGTTTGCCATTGCCGGGCTTCGGGACTTCCGCCCCAGCATTTTCGGCAAAGCGAATACGCTCTGCCAGATCACCGCGGTATTTTTTGTGATGTTGCTGGAGATCTACCCGCAACGCTGGGTGCGAATTACCCGCATAACGTTCCTCCACGCAACTGCCTGGTTCACCGTGATTTCCGCCCTGCACTATCTGATTCTGGTCCAGAGACGACTGCGGGAGCATACGCATGCGCTGCCCCCCGCCCGCCATTCCTCGCCCTGATTTGACCGCGCTTTTCTCTGACCCCTAGAATCTTAGGTTCCTTTGTCAGCTTCGCACTGAGCCATGCCGCTTCGTCTCTACAACACGATGTCGAACCAGGTGGAAGAATTTCGTCCCCTGCGCGACAACGAAGTACGCATGTACGCCTGCGGGCCCACGGTCTACGACTACGGACACATCGGCAACTTTCGAACTTTCGTCGCGGTGGATCTGCTGCGCCGCTTCCTGCTGCAGAGCGGGTACAAAGTACATCACGTGATGAATATCACCGACGTTGACGACAAGATCATCCGCAATTCAGTGCGCGACGGTGTAACCGTTCAGCAGTACACGGCGAAATTCGAAAAAGCGTTTTTGGAAGATGCGGCGATGATTGGAATCGAGCAGCCGAAACTGGTGCGCGCAACTGAGCACATTACGGCCATGGCCGAGTTTGTCGCGAACTTGCTGGACAAAGGTATCGCGTACCGGACTGAAGATGGATCGTACTATTTCCGGATCGCTAAATTTCCCGAGTACGGCAAACTCTCTAAAAAGGATTTCTCCGGCATGCTCGATGGCGCCCGCGTCGACGTGGATGAATATGACAAGGACAGCGCACGCGATTTCGCCGTCTGGAAGGGTCCGCGACCAGGCGAAGCTTCCTGGGATACCAACATCGGTCCCGGACGCCCCGGCTGGCATCTGGAATGCTCGGTCATGTCGATGGAGGAGCTGGGGGAGAGCTTCGATCTGCATGCAGGCGGCGAAGACCTGGTCTTCCCGCACCACGAGAATGAGATTGCCCAATCAGAATCCTTGACGGGCAAGCCTTTCGCACATTTTTGGTTTCATGCGCGCTTTCTGCTGGTCGAAGGCGAGAAGATGTCGAAGAGCGCAGGCAATTTCTTTACGCTTCGCGATCTCGTGCTGAAAGGCCACAAGCCATCGTCCCTGCGGTATCTGCTCGCCTCCGTTCCCTATCGTAACCAGCTCAATTTCACATTTGATGGCTTGAAACAAGCGGCTGTCTCGGTCGAACGTCTGCGGAATTTTCGTTTGCGCTTAAATGCAGGCAGCTTCGAGGCGGGCTCCAATCCGCAGATGCAGGCCATGGCTTCCGAAACCATCGCAAAAATGCGCGCTGCTCTGGAGGATGATCTCAACACCGCGCAAGCGCAGGCGGCCATTTTCGAAATGGTGCGCCAGGCCAACACCGCACTCGATAGCGGAGCACTTAAGAAAGATGATGCGACGGCGTTGCTTGGCGCGCTGAAGAAATTCGATGAAGTCTTCGCCGTACTCGAGGACGACGACGCACCGAAGATGAAGAAAGTTCTTCAGTGGGCGCAAGCGGAAGGCCGGGAACGCGACATCACGGATTCTCTGCGTGAGGCATTGCAATCAGGCCAACTCTCAGACTCCGACATTGAATCCAAGATCAACGAGATGAAAGCCGCTCGCACAGCCCGCGATTTCAAGAAGTCTGACGCAATCCGAGCCGAACTCACGGAAGCCGGCGTTTTGATAGAGATTACGAAAGATGGCGTTCGGTGGAGGAGAAAGTAGTTTCCGCGCTTCGCGTTTAGAAATCGCTGCCCGGCTTTGCCGGACTGGACAGGCTGAGAGCCTGTCCCGACGTATTCATTGTTAAGAAGCTGGAGAGCTTGCCGTGAAATCGTTCGAGGATTACCTGCACGATGCTGAGGTCGCGCACGGCCACCTTTGTGCGGGACAAGTGCTGGGAGTGCGCATGGCCCTACTCGGCTTGAAACAGCTCGGCATCGACGATCCGCAGGGAAAGGACCGCAAGCGCCTGGTCACCTTTGTCGAGATTGATCGCTGTGCTACGGATGCGGTTGCAGTAGTGACCGGCTGTCGCCTGGGGAAACGTGCGTTGAAATTTCGCGATTGGGGCAAAATGGCAGCCACGTTTATCGACGTCAGCACCGGAAAAGCAATCCGTGTCGCCGCCCAGGAATCTTCCAAAGCGCTCGCCCGCCAGATGCACCCGGAAATCGAAAATAAGAATCGGCAGCAGATGGCCGCCTATCGTGAGATGTCCGATGACGATCTCTTCACGACCCAGTGGGTGAAGGTCGATCTACCTCCTGAAGAGTTCCCCGGATACAAGGGCGAGCGGATCGCATGCGAGGTCTGTGGCGAAGGGATTAATTTCCGGAGGGAAGTGCTGCGCGATGGCAAAGCTCTCTGCCGCAGTTGTGCTGGCGAAAACTACTACACTTCCGCAAGCTGAGACCTACCCGTCGTCTGCTCATACGCGTGAGCAATCCTGAGGATTGTCCCTTCATCGAAATGCTTGCCCAGTATCTGTAATCCGATCGGCAGTTTCTCCTGCGTCTGCCCGCACGGAATCGAAATTCCCGGAATTCCGGCCAGATCTGCGGTTACGGTGTAGATGTCGGCGAGATACATCGACAGCGGATCGTTCGACTTCTCACCCAGCCTGAATGCCGCTGTCGGACACGTGGGCGTAACGATCGCGTCTACCTTCTGAAAAGCTTCATCGAAATCTCTTGTGAGCAGGGTACGAACCTTCTGCGCCTTGAGGTAATAGGCGTCATAGTAACCCGCGCTCAGGGCATACGTCCCCAGCATGATGCGCCGCTTCACCTCGGTGCCGAAGCCCTCATCGCGGCTGCGCCGGTACATTTCAGATAACGTCTTCACCCCGCGCGCACGGAGGCTGTACCGCACTCCGTCATAGCGCGCTAGATTCGAAGAAGCCTCTGCAGTAGCGATCAGGTAGTAGGCAGGAATCGCATAAGAAGTGTGCGGCAGCGAGACGGAGACGACCTCGCAACCCAGGCTCTTTAGCTTGTCAATTGCGCCTTCGACTGCCTGGCGCACCTGATCATCCAAGCCGTCGCCGAAGTATTCTTTTGCGACACCCAGTTTCAGGCCACGCACGGGCCTCTCTAGTTGAGAAACGTAATCGGGAACCGGCACCTCAGCCGAAGTCGAATCCATGGGATCGCGCCCGGCAATAGCGCCCAGGACAATGGCTGCATCCTTCACCGTCCTGGTGAGAGGTCCAATGTGGTCGAGCGATGAGGCAAATGCGATCAGGCCGTAGCGGGAAACCCGGCCGTAGGTGGGCATCAGCCCCACGACGCCGCAGAACGAAGCGGGCTGGCGAATCGAACCTCCGGTATCGGATCCGAGCGTAGCCACCGCCATGCCCGCGGCCACGGCGGCTGCAGAGCCTCCCGACGACCCTCCCGGGACGCGACTGAGGTCCCGCGGATTGCGCACGGGGTGAAAACCAGAGTTCTCGTTTGACGAGCCCATCGCAAATTCATCGCAATTCATCTTCCCCAAGATCACTGCGCCGGCAGCTTCCAACTTCGCGACGGCGGTGCAGTCATACGGAGGAACATATTTGTCGAGGATCTTCGAACCCGCAGTGGTGCGCGCGCCGCATGTGCTCAATACATCTTTAATGCCGACGGGGACGCCCCCGAGTAGCGGCAGCGGCTTCCCTTCCGCTGCCATTCGATCCATGCGCTCGGCCTGCGGCAAAGCGCGCTCTCGCGACAGAGTCAAAAAAGCGCCGATCTGCCCATCCTCTTTCTGGATGCGAGCGTAATGCGCCTCAGCCATGGCGACCGCAGTCGTCTTTCGCTCCTGCACGGCGCTGCGTGCGGCATCGATTGTCAGTGAATTCAGTTCCATGCTGGTGTTATCGCTCGATCACTTTGGGGACGCGGAAGAAGTGCTCATCCGCATCCGGAGCATTCGCCAGGGCCTCATCATGGGGCAGGGACTTGCGTAAACCTTCGAGCACATCTTCGCGGCTGGCATAGGCAAACCGCTCGCTACCCTGCTTCGATTGATCCACGCCGTAGCGATCTGAAACCTGCGCCATGGGGGGCACGTCAGATGTATCGAGTTCGTTTAGCCGATCGATGTACTCCAGAATAGAGTTGAGATCGCGCAACATTCCTTTTCGCTCCTCTTCAGTCAATTCCAGATTGGCGAGTTCGGCGACGTAGGAAACGTCTTTGTCGGTGACTTTCATGGGCTCGTTCAAAAGTAAGTGGGACTATGACGGCGTATTCTCTGCCCGGAATATCACAAATTCAATCCGGCGGACAGCCTCGAGCGTGTACTTATTGATAGCCGCAAGATAGCGCGGGGCGAGTCCCTGCAATTCCATTTTCCATCCGGAATCGGGAACGGCCACCCGGAGCACGCCATCGACGAAAGTCAGCGCATGCGTTCTCTCCGCGACTGCCGAACCGCAGACCACGGGCCATGCCATCAAGGGTGCCTCCATCGGGGGCGCCTGCTTCAATGACTGCGCGACGATTCTCTCCAGGTCCGATCCAGCCTGCTCCAAGTAAACTCCAGTCCGGCCAACGAGCGGCATCGAGACGAAACTGATTTTAACATTGCGAACCGGAAGGCCTAGGAGAAGGCTCAGGCGGAAATTCGCGGCGCACAAAGTCCAAAGCCGCATCGCGCGACGGCAAGCGTCCTTCCAACTGCGCATCTTCGACCGCGCTTAAGATCTCCTTGAACCTGGGCCCCGGGACGTGTCCGGCTGCAATCAGGTCGTTGCCGGTGACCAGTGGCGCCGGACGCATCTTTTCCGGTGGAATCTCGGCCTGCTTCTGCCGAATGAATTCATAGGTGGAGAGTTTTCCATGGCTCGCCAGGCAGTCCGCGCGATGGAGCGCCATGTGTTCATCGAAATCCCGCAGGCGCATGAACTTCTTCAGCGTCGATTCCTTCATCTTCATCGCGTCTGCAAAGCGCATGTGATTCTCCACTAGCGCCAGAATCTGTTCCGTGTCATGGTTCGAAAAACGGAGCCGGCGGCAGATGTCTTGCGCGATCTTCACCCCCACATCCACATGCCCATCAAATCGGATTCGATCCGGTGCAACGCGAAATGTCGCGGGCTTTCCAACGTCGTGCAGCAACGCGCCCCAGCCCAGCGTTGGCTGACAGGGCTGAGGCAAGTTGTCGAGCAGCAAGAGCGTGTGCACAAAGACATCCCCTTCGGGATGAAACTCCGGCGGCTGCTCCACGCCATGCATGGCCGAGATTTCCGGCAGAACAAACTGCAAGAGCCCGCTCTCATCCAACAGCAGAAATGCCTTGCTCGCATGCCCCTCAGTCAGCATGCGAGTCAACTCATCGCGCACGCGTTCCCGCGAGACGACCGCGATCTGATCTGCCAGGGGTTGAATGGCCGCAAGTGTCGAACGCTCGACGGTGTACTCAAAGCGCGCTGCAAATCGTACTGCCCGGAGCATGCGCAGCTTGTCCTCGGCGAAGCGGTGCTGCGGGTTCCCAATCGTCCGGATAATTCCCGCCTCCAAATCCTTGCGCCCGCCCACGTAATCGAGAACCTCGCCGCTCACCGGATCAAGCAACATACCGTTGATCGTGAAGTCGCGGCGAGCCACGTCCTCGCGCGGATCTTTGCTGAAGCGCACTTCGTCAGGATGGCGGCCGTCCGTGTACCCGATATCACTGCGGAACGTCGCCACCTCAACGCAACCGGACTTAGATATTCCTTCGAGTTCGCACTCGGAAGCACCGCCACTATCAGGCACTGGAACGAGCGAGACTCCAAACTGCGCGCCCACTGCATACGTGTCGGGGAAAATGGTCATCACTTGCTGCGGCGTGGCGTTCGTAGCCACGTCGTAGTCCTTGGGCTCTTGTCCGAGTAGAAGATCGCGCACGCATCCACCGACCAGGTAGGCTTCAAAGCCGTGCTGGCGCAGCGTCTTCACGATCGAAGTGGCGAAATCTTTCATCATGACGAACCGGTCTTATCATAGCGCTGCCCCTTGGTCGTGAGCATCCGCGCCTTTCTGTAGCCAACCATTGCACGACAGCCACACATGGCTGCCTACATTCCGACGGCGGGCCTGGACTAATATAGAAGCGTGCCCAACGCTTACATCCTTGGGATCGAAAGCTCCTGTGATGAAACTGCGGCGGCCGTGGTGCGTTCGGGCGAGCAACTGATCTCCAACGTGGTCGCATCCCAAATCGCGACTCATCAACCGTATGGAGGAGTCGTCCCAGAACTCGCTTCACGTGAGCATTTGCGCGCGATTGTGCCAGTGGTTCGCCAGGCGCTCGCCGAAGCCAAGCACACTTACAATTCTGTCGATGCAATCGCGGTAACTCAGGGTCCCGGACTCGCAGGAGCCTTGCTGGTGGGGATCAGTTATGCAAAAGCTCTCGCCTTTGCCCTGGAGAAGCCGCTGATCGCCGTCAACCATCTGGAAGGCCATATCCATGCCGTTCTGCTTGAAGAGCGGCAAAAGGGAAATCATGAAGTGCAATTCCCTGTGCTGGCCTTAGTGGTTTCCGGCGGACACACGCATTTGTATCTGGCTGCTCAGAGCGGCAGTTCCTGGACGTACAAGAACATCGGACACACGCGCGACGACGCGGCGGGCGAGGCTTTCGATAAAGTCGCCAAGCTTCTCGGTCTGGGATATCCCGGTGGGCCAGTGATTGACCGGCTTTCGATGCACGGCGATCCTAGGGCAGTGAAGTTTCCGCCCGCTCAGATCAAACATCGTGACCGCCGCGATGGCAAGCAGATCGCGCCCGGCGATGACCACCCTCGCTTTGATTTTTCCTACAGCGGCATCAAGACCGCGATCTTGCGACATGTCGAAACGCACCAGATGCGCGACTCGGTGGAACAACGCCGCCGAGCCTTAGCTGAAATTGCCAAACCAAAGCTCGAGGATATCCGAGTCCTCTGCGACCAGCCGACGCTAGATTTAGTGGCCTCGTTCCAGCGAGCACTGATCGAAGACCTAGCTTTCAAGACGCTCGCCGCCGCCGAGGCCTCTAACGTCGCCACCCTCTTCGTTACCGGCGGCGTTGCAGCAAACCAGGAACTGCGCCAGACGTTCGAGCGGGAAAGCGCCAAGCAAGGCCTGCCGGTGTACTTCCCGTCGCGGCCTCTTTCCACCGACAATGCGGCCATGATTGCCGCGGCCGCGTACCCTAAATTCCTGGCAAATGACTTCGCAGCCATGGACTTCTCGGCAGAAGCAGCCCTGCTCTTACGCTAACGCAGGCGAGCTCCGGGACAATTCAGACGTCGGCATCCTTGGTTGACTCTTCGATGTTCATGTCCTTGAATTCGCTGGAGTCGAAGATTTCGCCGCACTCCTTGCATTCGACGAATTCCGACTCTTCATCGCGGCTCACGATTTGCACGCGCGGGTGCTTACAGGGTTGTTTCATAGTTACGTTCTCAGGAGAGGGCGTCGGTTTGGAGGTCATAAATCCGGAAGGACCCCGAGCTGAGGGGCAGGTTTTCGCGGAATTTCCGGTATTTTAGACCGGGTTTGCGGCTTGTCAAGCCCTGTCCCGCTTACTCTGTGGAAAATTTTTAACGACTTGCCGCCCGAGTTGTCCTTCCACTTTCAAGGAAGTCCGACTATTTTTATCGCCTACTTGTAAGCCGTTACCTCCCCTAGACTTCCGTCTAGTGCCCGGATTGCCCGTTAGCTGCCACCGCTTGCTCCAAGGCACGTCGGTAACGTAAAATGAATCTACGACAGAAAAGGTCGGATTTATATCCGACTTCTTTCGTCGGATTTGTAAAGGGTGCACCCTTGCTGAAGTTGACCAAAAAGGCCGACTACGCGCTGATGGCGATGAAACATCTCGCCGAGCGATCGAGCGAACGCTCCCTCAGCGCGAAGGACGTTGCTGACGCGTACGGCATTCCGCCGGAGGCGCTGGCCAAGATCCTGCAGAAACTGGTGAAGGCGAGGCTTCTGCACTCGCAACACGGCACTAATGGCGGTTATATGCTGGCGCGCCCCGCACACACGATTTCGGCCTTTGAGGTGATCCAAGCTATTGACGGGCCGTTATTCATCACCTCATGTATCACGGTGCGCGGCGAATGTGGCCAGAGCGATCGCTGCAACATCCGCGAACCGCTTCGGAAAGTGAACGAAAGCATCGAGGCGGTTCTGAAGCGCATCAAGATTTCGCATATGCGCGAAGAGCCCGATCAGGTGGAAGTGAGCGCGCCGAAGGGCGCCGATTTAGTCACCATCGGCTGAATAGACGAATTAAAGAATTTCGGACAACACGACTTTCATCAAACAGCAGGAGAGGCAATCAATGAGCACGGATGTGAAAATCCCCCAGGCAGCCCCCGAGACCCACAGTCCCAGCGCGAAGGGCATCAAGCTCCCGATCTACATGGATAACCATGCCACCACCCCCATGGACCCGCGGGTGCTGGAAGAGATGCTGCCCTACTTCATGGAGAAGTTCGGCAACTCGGCCAGCCGCAATCACTCGTTCGGGTGGGCGGCGGAAGAAGGTGTGGAACGCGCGCGCGAGCACATCGCCAAGCTGATCGGCGCGACCACCAAAGAAGATCATCTTCACCTCCGGCGCGACCGAGAGCGACAACCTCGCGATCAAGGGCGTGGCCGAGATGTACCGCGAAAAGGGCAATCACATCATCACGGCCGTGACCGAGCACAAGGCTGTGCTGGACACCTGCAAGCGCCTGGAGAAATACGGCTACCGCGTAACCTATCTGCCCGTTCAAAAAGATGGGCTGATCGATCTCGATGATCTGAAGCGCGCCATGGACGACAAGACCATCCTGGTCACGATCATGTACGCCAACAATGAAATCGGCGTGCTGCAGCCGGTCGCCGAAATCGGCAAGCTCTGCCACGAGAAGGGCGTGATTTTCCACACCGACGCCACTCAGGCAGTAGGCAAGGTTCCGGTTAACGTGATCAAGGACAACATCGATCTGCTGTCGATTTCAGGTCACAAGATGTACGGTCCGAAGGGCGTGGGCGCGTTGTATGTTCGCCGCAAGAATCCTCGGGTGCAGATTTCCGCGATCATCGACGGCGGCGGCCACGAGCGCGGCATGCGTTCCGGTACGCTCAACGTGCCCGGAATTGTCGGTCTAGGCAAGGCTTGCGCCATCGCGCTCGGAAGAAATGCCAAAGGAGTCCTGCCATCTCGCCGGCCTGCGCAATCGTCTGAACGACCGGATCGTGGGCAAGCTGGACGAGGTTTACATCAACGGCTCCATGGAGCACCGCCTGCCGGGCAACCTGAACATCAGCTTTGCCTATGTGGAAGGTGAATCGTTGCTGATGGGCATCAATGACATCGCGGTTTCGAGCGGTTCGGCGTGCACCTCTGCCACGCTGGAGCCATCTTATGTATTGAAGGCTCTGGGCACCGGCGATGACCTGGCGCACAGTTCGATCCGTTTCGGCATCGGCCGGTTCAACACCGAAGCCGAGGTTGACTACGTGGCCGATCGCGTTATCGAAACTGTGGAACGCCTGCGCGAGCTTTCTCCGCTATACGAAATGGCGAAGGAAGGCATCAACCTGAAGGATGTGAAGTGGGCTGGAGAGTAAGGAAATTGGAAGAGCACGGCTCAACTGTGTCGTAGAGAGTTCAGCAACATGCTTGATCCTCTGACGGAAGACTCGAAGTTCAGGAGAAACGGATAATGTCATATAGCGACAAAGTTATCGATCACTACAATAATCCCCGCAACGTCGGTTCGCTCGACAAGAGCAGCACCGACGTAGGCACCGGTCTGGTCGGCGCACCGGAATGCGGCGACGTGATGAAGCTGCAGATCAAGGTCAATCCGCGAGACCAACGTCATTGAAGAAGCCAAGTTCAAGACGTTCGGCTGCGGCTCGGCCATCGCTTCCTCCTCGCTCGCGACCGAGTGGGTGAAGGGCAAGACGGTAGACGAAGCTCTCGCCATCAAGAACACGGATATCGTGAAGGAACTCTCGCTGCCTCCAGTCAAGATCCACTGCTCGGTGCTGGCGGAAGACGCCATCCGCGCGGCGATCGGCGATTGGAAAAAGAAGCAGGAGAGTCCGAAGCCCGTAGCAGCCGAGGCGAAGTAGAACGGCAGTGGGCAATGAGCAGTGAGCAAGTCCGCCGTTTGCTCATGGCTCAACGTTCATTTCTCATCGCTCTTATGACGACCGCGACCGAAAACACGACCCAGGCTCCCGCGAAGGGCGTTCAGGTGACCGAAAAGGCCATCGCAAAGATCCGCACCGCGATGGTCAAAGAAGGAATCTCGCCCGAGCAGGGTGGCTTGCGTCTTGGAGTACAGGGGGGCGGATGCTCCGGCTTGAGCTACAACATTCGCTTCGACTCGCAGCCGCGAGAGCGCGACCGGATTTTCCAGTTCGGTGATGTGCGGGTTTTCGTCGACCCGAAGTCCTTCATATATCTGCACGGCATGACCCTGGACTATCAGGAAACTCTGATGCAGCAGGGATTCGTTTTTGTAAATCCACAGGCCACGAAGTCGTGCGGCTGCGGGACTTCGTTCTCCGCCTAGCCTGTGCGGCAGCCCCACTTGAGCCGTCTTGTCTGCCGACTGCCGGCGTCACCGGATAATTCGGACTGAGGAGGGGCATCGCCCTGCATGGAAGGAATGCGAAAGTGACCAAACCTGCTTTCACTGAGATCGGCGCGAAGCCCTTGCCCCAGGAAACCAACAGCTGCTGGTCCTGCGGCTCGATGCGCGCCGCGCATTTCTGCGAATCCTGCGGCAAGGTGCAGCCCCCTGCCCCGGTCGATTATTTCTCCTTCTTCGGCCTGCCGGCGAAGCTCACCATCGACGCTCCCGCCCTGGAGAAAGAGTTCTACCACTTGAGCCGTAAGCTGCACCCGGATCTCAGCGCGCGAGCCGGAACCCCGGAACAGGAGTGGAGCCTGGAACAGAGCTCATTACTCAATGATGCGTATCGAACTCTGCGCGATCCCATCAAGCGCACGCAATACCTGCTGCGGCTTGAGGGCGTGGAACTCGAAGAGCAATCGAAGAGCGCGACCGAACAGGCTCGAGCCACGGGCGCGGTCAAGAAACAGATTGTGCCCCCCGACCTGCTGGAGGAGGTTTTCGAACTGAACATGCAGCTCGAAGAGCTGAAAATGAACAAGCAGATGCAAGAAGACGATGCTGCTTTGACCGCGGAAATCGCAAAACACAAGGTCGCTCTGGAAGACAAGTACGAATCGCTGCTGCAGGAACTGCAGTCATATTGGAAAGAATGGGACACTTTGATAGACCGCAACCCCCGCGCGGACTCTGCCGAGCGAAAACAGATTACCGGGAAAATGGTCGACGTTCTGAACCGCCGGAATTACGTCCGCAATCTGGTGCGCGATGTAAATACCGCGTTGGAGAGTTGATTGGAAGGAAGACTGATGCAAGTGAACGAATACAGCACGTTAGGGCGCTCAGGATTGCGCGTCAGCCCGTTCTGCCTTGGCACGATGACCTTCGGCACGGAATGGGGCTGGGGCGCCGAGGAGAGCGTCTCGCGCAGCCTGTTCGACCGTTACATCGAGCAAGGCGGCAACTTCATCGACACGGCTGACAGCTACACGGGCGGCAAAAGCGAAGAGATGGTGGGCAAGTTTATTGCTGATCGCGCATTGCGGGAGCGCGTGGTGCTGGCGACTAAATTCACGTTCAACGCCGAGCCAGGCAATCCCAACGCCGGCGGCAATGGCCGTAAGAATATCTATCGCGCACTCCACGGCTCGCTTCGTCGCCTCAAGACCGACTATATCGATCTGTACTGGCTGCACGCATGGGACACGATGACTCCGGTGGAAGAAGTGGTTTCAACTCTGAACGATCTGGTCCGAGAAGGAAAGATTCGCCATTACGGATTCTCGGACACACCCGCGTGGTACGTCGCGCGTGCCTACACCCTTGCTGAAAAAGAAGGCAAGGATCGCCTGATCGCGTTGCAACTCGAGTACTCGCTGGTGGAACGCAATATCGAGCGGGAACATATCCCCGCAGCCCAGGAACTGGGCCTCGGCATTTGCCCATGGAGCCCTCTGGCCAGTGGATTTCTAACGGGCAAGTACAAGCGTCAAGGAAACGACGGCCAGGGCGACGGCCGCCTGGAGAAAACCAGAGACTCCCAAAATCCCACCCTGCTCAGATTCAATCAAAAGAACTGGGAAATTCTGGACGTCTTGCTCGAGATCTCGAGGCAAATTGGCCGCCCCCCGGCGCACGTGGCCTTGAACTGGGTGGCCACGCAGCCGGGTGTCACCTCAACCATTCTCGGTGCCAGCAAACTGAATCAATTGGAAGACAACCTCCGCTCGATCGAGTTCTCGATTCCCGCTGAACTCCGTCAGAAACTAGATCAAGCAAGTGCACCCGAGTCGACGCACCCCTATGTATTTTTCGAGCGCTTCATTCAGGGAATGATTCACGGCGCCAAAGTTCAGGGCTGGTCTCCCACCCGCGTGCTTCCGGCAGAACGGCCCGCGAAGCACGAAGAAGCCGAAGGAGCCGAGAAGATCGCATGACCGCAGATCGCATCGTCGGGATCGACCTGGGCACGACCAACTCGCTGGTTGCCTTCATGCAAGGCGACACGCCAGTCGTGATCCCCGGAGACGATGGCTCGAATCTCGTGCCTTCTGTCGTGGCGCTGGACGAAAACAATCAGCCGGTAATTGGAAACTCCGCCCGTCGTTTCTTGATCGAAACTCCGGAGCGCGCCGTCTACTCCATCAAGCGACTCATGGGCCGCGGCATGGAAGACATTCAGGAAGAACTGAAGCTTTTCCCATTCCGTCTTGCCGAGGACCTGCAACCCGGGGAAGTGCTTCGTATCCAGCTAGGCGACAAGAGGTCCACTCCACCGGAAATCTCCGCGCTGATCCTGCGCCAGCTCAAGCGCAATGCCGAGCGCTATTTCGCCGGACCGGTCACGAAGGCGGTGATCACTGTTCCCGCCTATTTCAACGACGCGCAACGCCAGGCCACAAAGGACGCTGGCCGTATCGCAGGCCTGGAAGTGCTACGGCTGGTGAATGAGCCCACAGCGGCGTCTCTCGCCTATGGCCTCGATAAAAAGCAGAACGGCATTGTGGCCGTCTATGACCTTGGCGGTGGAACCTTCGATATCTCCATCCTCAAGCTGCATGACGGAATTTTCGAGGTGATCGCCACCAACGGTGACACGCATCTTGGCGGCGATGACATCGATAACCTGCTGATCACCATCGCGCTCGACGACATCCGCGGCGACCTCGGCGTCGATCTCCGTCACAATGCCGAAGCCGTGCAGGCGATTCGCAAGTCGGTCATCGAAGCCAAGATCGCGCTGTCGTCGCAGCCCTCCATAAAGCTTGACATCGAATTGCCCGGCAGCAAACGATACCGCCGCGAAATTACCCGGGAGCAGTTCGAGCAATTGATCCAGGCGATCATCGATCGCACCGTTGGCCCGTGCAAGCAGGCGCTGAATGACGCAAACCTCAAGCCCGAGCAGATCGACGAAATAGTGCTGGTTGGGGGATCGACCCGAATCCCCAAAGTCCGCGCGCTGGTCAAGGATCTATTCCACCGCGAACCGCACACCGACTTGAATCCCGATGAGGTCGTAGCGTTAGGCGCCGCGGTACAAGCCAACATTCTCGGAGGGCGTTCGGAAGCCACGCAGGACATGCTGCTGCTCGATGTCACGCCTCTCTCGCTCGGGATCGAAGTCGCCGGTGGCGTCACCGACAAGATCATTCTGCGCAATTCAACGATCCCCGCTTCGGCCACCCAGTTCTACACCACGCAGATTGACGGCCAGGCGAACGTAGCGATTCACGTTCTGCAGGGCGAGCGCGAGTTGGCCACAGATTGCCGCTCTCTTGCCCGTTTCGATCTGAAGGGCATTCCGCCCATGGCAGCCGGCATTCCCCGCGTCGAGGTGAAATTCCTCATTGACGCGAATGGCATCCTGCACGTCTCCGCGCGGGAACAGCGCAGCGGCAAGGAAGCTGAAATCCAGGTTCAGCCCAGTTATGGACTGACGGACGAGCAGGTCGAAGGCATGATTCTGGATTCCTTCGACAACGCCGAGGAAGATTTTCGTCGGCGTCAGTTGATCGAGGCCCGCAATGAAACGGCGACGATCCTCAGCGCGCTCGAAAAAGCAAAAAAGAGTCCCGCCTGGAGACAACTCACGAGCGACGAGAAGAAGCAGATTGCAAAACTGGAAAAAGCGCTAACGGCGGTCAACGGTGAAGACGATTACCAGGCAATCCGAAAAGCGATCGACACCGTGAATCACGCCACAACGCGGTTGGCAGAGCTGATGATGGACAGCGCAGTATCCAGCGCGCTCAAGGGCAAGAATATGGAAGAAACTGATCTAGGAGAGGGCCCAACGGCGCCTCATCCCATGGCGAAAGCGGAATTCGAATGACCCTGTGATCCTCTGCGTCCCCTGTACTGAAGCGTTTCTAGCACAGGCGACGCAGAACATCACCGAGGAAGACAGGAGCAGTCAATGGCAGACGAAAAAACTCAAGGCGCCGGAACCGCCACCGAAGAAGCTCCCGGCGAAAACACGGTGCAGATTACGTTCTTGCCAGAAGGCAAGACTGTGCAATTCGAGCACGGCAAACTGCCCTATGAAGATCACGGCAAAGAAGAGTCGATTCTCGATGTGGCATTGAACTTTGGCGTCACACTCGACCACGCCTGCGGCGGCAACTGCGCTTGCACCACCTGTCACGTCTGGGTGAAGGAAGGCGCCGAGAATCTCTCCGAAATGGACGACGACGAAGCCGACCGCCTCGACATGGCCGCCGATCTGCAACTGAATTCACGCCTCGGCTGTCAGGCTCAGATCACGAAACCGGGCAAAGTTGTTGTAGAAATCCCAGCGTGGAATCGTAACTACGTTTCCGAGGAGCACTGAGATGGCAAAGAAACTGACCTGGGACGACGCCGAAGACATCGGCATCGAGCTTTCCGAAAAACATCCCGCAATCGACCCGCTCTCGGTCCGGTTTACCGATCTGCACCGCTACGTGACCGAACTTCAGGACTTCGCCGGCGATCCCCAAGCCTCCAATGAGGGCAAACTGGAAGCGATCCAGATGGCGTGGCACGAAGAGTATCAGGACCGCACCCAGGCGTAGAAGAAATCCGTAGAGACTGCCCTTGGGCTGCGGAGCGAAGGCGAGCGGTTCTGCAGGAATCTCCTACGCGAAAGGTTCTGGCGCTATCCGGGCTTGCCTTAATGACTAATTCTTTCGGAGGCCGCCAGCTTTCTATAGAACTCCTGCAACGTGTAGAAAGCCAGCTTGCGCTGCCCCCGATCTGATATCAGCCCTTTGCGATTGTGGTAGTCCTGAATTCCAGGAAGCAGTCGCGTAGGAGACCGAAAATCCATCAGCACCCATGGAGTCATTCCCGCCAGATTAGGAATCCTCTGCACCATGTTTGACTGGTGCTGATAGAGGTTGTTCTGGTACTCCTCAGTCCAGCGCTCGTCGGCATCGCCATGCAAGCCGAAGGGCGCGCCTCCGCCAAACTCGCTGACGATGATGGGCTTGTTCCAGACAGATTTCCACTCGACCTTATCCGCGTCCTCCGGGCGACCTTCATACCATCCGATATACTCATTGATCCCGAGAACGTCCAGCACCTCTCCCAGCGGATCCGACAATGTCCGTAGGTCAGGACTCGTTTTGTCGACATGATTCATGGCGGATGTAATCAGGCGCGTTGAATCCAGTTCTCGGGCTTCTTGCGCGAGTTGTTTGAGAAACGTGACCCGCTCAGGCTTTACCGGAGTCTCATTCGACAATGACCAGAGGGCGATCGCCGCACGGTTGTGGTCGCGCGCGATCACGTCCCGGAGCTGCGCCTCCGCGTTCGCGAGCGTTGCCGGATTCGACCAGTCGATATCCCAATACACCGGCATCTCCGACCACACCAGCAATCCAATGCGATCCGCTAGCCGGATCTCGTTCTCGTTATGCGGATAGTGCGCGAAGCGAACGAAATTGCAGCCCAGATCCTTCACCCAGCCAAGCAGCGTCTGCGCGTCCTCCGGGCTGAACGCGCGGCCTCCGCGCAAAGGCGCTTCCTCGTGCATGGAAACACCCCGCAGGAAAATCGGTTTCGCATTCAACAGGATCTTTCCCCCTCGCACTTCGATGGTTCGGAACCCAATCTGATCATGAACCTTCTCTTCGCCCGTCCCAAGCATCACGTCATAAAGCTTCGGGTGTTCGGGAGACCACAGCTCCAGCTTCGCGGTTACATGTATCAGGGTGCGACCCGCCGCGTCCGCGGTCAATGCCTGGCGAACACCAGCTTCGGGAATTTCGAAATTCACCTTCTGTCCTGCTTGTGCCCCGTTCAACTGGACCCACCCGGAGATTTCATTCTGCGAACCCCGTGCAAGCTGAATCCAATAATCCTGGATGAAGACAGCGGGCACTTCGACCAGCGTCACGTCACGCGTAATTCCGCCGTAGTTCCACCAGTCGAACTTCATTGCCGGCACCCCGTCGGGGCGTCGGGTGTCGTTCACCTCCACGACCAGTGAATTCTCGCCTTCCCGCAACAGCGAAGTCACTTCGAAGTTGAACGCAGTAAATCCTCCCTCATGCTCACCGACCTTCTCGCCATTCAGGTAAACCGAAGCACGATAGTTCACCGCTCCAAAGTAGATGAACGCTCGAGTCTGACTGCGTTTCTGGTACTTAAACAACCGCCGATACCAAACCGTACCTTCATAAAACATCAATTGGTCGCGTTGGGTATTCCAGTCCCCCGGAACATTCATCACCGGGGAGGCATCGAAGCTGTACTCAATGCGATCGCCCTTCGAGCGTGGCTTCTCATCGCGAAAAATGCCGGCAGACTCGCCATTCGAAAATGGGTCCACAATGACACGCCACGATCCGGTGAGGTTCACCGAGGTCCGGCCAGGGATGTTGGCAATGAGCGTGGATTCAACCGGAGCAGCAAAACAGGAAGGAGCCAGAAGAAGTACGAGCAGAAATCGCCGCATGGTAGGCCTCGGAATTCTGTATCGTGGACTGCAATTGCGAATAAGCTGTTTTGTTTTTTCCCCAACTTTTACAAAGTGATGACAACCAGCCTAACGAGTCCTTTTATGTTCACATGCATTGGGGCTGCAGGCCTCTCTCTCCGGCCACAACTGCAAAAGGGCACGGTCAGTGTACCGTGCCCTTCTTTTTGGACTGCAAGCTTCAGCCGACGGAAACCGGAGCCGGCTCTTCCACGTTGGCCTCGCGCAAAAACTTCGCCGCTTCTTCCGGGGGCGTGGGATTGATATAGAACCCCGTTCCCCACTCGAATCCCGCCGTCTTCGTAAGCTTCGGCATGAACTCAATGTGCCAGTGATAGTGGTCGTTAGTCGGATCCTGCACCGGCGACGTATGAATCACCAAGTTGTAGGGAGGATTGTCGAGCACGCGATCAGCCCGGCCAAGCAGATCTTTCAACGCCCGCGCCAGGTTCTCGAACATGTGAGAGGAAGAGTTCTCAAATGCGGACTCGTGGGTCTTGGGCATGATCCACGTCTCAAACGGAAAGCGGGGAGCATACGGCGCCAGCGTCAGGAAATTTTCGTTCTCTGCCACCACGCGAGTTCCGCTATCCATCTCCTGCCGGATAATGTCGCAGAATACGCAACGCTCTTTATACAGAAAATACTGCTTGGCTCCTTCGAGTTCCTGCACCACGTTGATAGGAAGAATGGGAAGCGCAATCAACTGCGAGTGCGAGTGCTCCAGGGACGCCCCAGCGGCTTCGCCATGATTCTTGAAAATCAGAATGTACTTGAATCGCCGATCCTTTTTGAGATCGAGAATGCGGTCCCGAAATGTCCACAGGACATCTTCAATTCGCTTCGACGGCAAGGAGGCAAGATTGGCATTGTGATCGGGCGTTTCGATAATGACCTCATGCGCCCCAATCCCATTCATACGGTCAAACATTCCCTCCGCTTGCCGGTTCAGATTGCCTTCAATGCCCAGCGCCGGAAACTTGTTGGGCACCACCCGCACGGTCCACCCGGGAGAATTTCGCTGCGGAGGAGGCCCGCCATTCGGGTTGGGACGATAAGCCTGAATCTCCGGAGGCGTCTTGCTCTCGTTCCCGTAGCAGAAAGGGCAAAATCCGCCCTTGATCTTCATGTTTTCGCGCACAAAATCGGTCGGGCGCTTGGCGCGATCGGTCGAAATAATGACCCAGCGACCGACGATCGGATCTTTCCTAAGCTCAGGCACTGCTATGAATCCTTTCCAGGAGGACGGAAACTGTATATTTTACGCCGCCAGTGAGGCATTCCGAAACAACTCGAACTGCGGGCGGGAGTTATGGCCGTCACAGTATACGCTCACGATATCGAACCTCCATTGGCACGACTCTGGCATGCTCCGCAAGTACTCCCGCGCGACCAATGCCACTTCTCGTCTCTTGTGATAATCGACCGCCGCCTCTGGAGGCTTGATCTCGCGCGAAGTCCGCGTCTTAACCTCTATAAAACAAAGCATATCTTGGTCCCACCCGATTAGGTCAATTTCGCCTCGGCAGCGCGGCGAACGGTAGTTTCGGGCGATGATGACGTAACCCAGGCTCCTTAAATAGAAATAGGCCTGCTCTTCGCCCCAACGGCCGGTACGCTGGCGCAGAGGAACTGCCGGAGCGGGAAGCACATGCGCAGCAAGCCAGTCCAGACCTCTGACCAACTCACGGGTGAAAAGGGCAGGAAACATGGGCACCCGCAACCGAGAGTAGCGGAATGCATGTCAGCTGGATGTGAGCCAAAGCACAGCACTCTAACTCCAGAAGCACTGGCTTCCCAGAATGGAACTGAAAAAGGGGCGTTCCAATGGTCGGGACGCCCCTCTTGAATTGCGGGTTCTAGGTTGGCTATGCGCTCTTGCCGACTTCCCGAATGCACTCCTCGAGTACATCCATGGCGACGTCAGCTTCGTCCCGGGTCACGACGAGCGGAGGACATATCCGAACCGTGCTCGGCCCGCAACCCAGGAATAGGACGCCACGCTCGAATGCCATCTCCACAATGCGGTCGCGCTCGGCGGCTCCGTACTCCTTGGTCGCTTTGTCCTTGACGATCTCAACCCCGATCATCAGACCGCGTCCGCGCACATCGCCCACCAGCTTCAGTTTGGATGGCCAATCCGCCATGCGTTTTAGCATGTGCGCGCCCACCTGCGCCGAGTTCTCGATCAAGTGCTCTTTCTCGATCACGTCCAGCGTGGCCAGAGCGGCAGCAATGCAGACAGGATTCCCACCAAACGTGGAGGCGTGCGATCCGGGAATCCAATCCATCACTTCGGCTTTAGTCATGGTGACGCCCAACGGCATTCCCGAGGCAATTCCTTTCGCCATGCACACCATGTCCGGCTCAACTCCGGTGTGCTCCACGGCGAACCATTTTCCGGTCCGGCCAATGCCACTCTGCACTTCATCGACGACCAGCATGATGCCGTGACGGTCGCAAATTTTGCGCAGTTCCTGCATGAAGACGGTCGGAGCAATGACGTAACCACCTTCGCCTTGTACCGGCTCGACAAAGATGGCCGCGACTTCTTCCGGAGCCAGCGTGGTCTTGAACAACTTCTCTTCGATAAAGCGGGCGCAGCCCAGGGCAAATTTCTCGGCATCCTGGGCTCCACCCACGCACCCGCGATACACATCGGGATAGCGAATGTGGGTAACTCCCGGAACCAATGGAGAGAAACGCCGCCGTTGCTGCGGCTTGGATGCCGTCAGCGAGAGTGCGCCCATGGTGCGCCCGTGAAACGCGCCGAAGAACGCGATGACGTTTTGCCGTTTAGTGTGATAGCGCGCCAGCTTCAGGGCACACTCAACCGCTTCCGCCCCAGAGTTTCCGTAATAGACACGATGGGGCCCTTTCATGGGAGCAATCTTCGAGAGCCTCTGGGCAAGCTGCACCATGTTCTCGTAGTAAAAATCCGTTCCCGACATGTGAATCAGTTCGCCCGCCTGCTTCTGAATGGCGGCGACCACATCGGGATGGCAATGTCCGGTCGAGGTCACAGCGATACCGGCTGAGAAGTCAAAAAACTCGTTTCCGTCCACGTCAGTCACGACAATGCCGCGTCCGCTCTTGGCCACCATCGGGTAAGAGCGGGTGTACGACGGCGAAATGAATTTCTCGTCGCCCTCGAGCACACGCTTGGCATTGGGCCCGGGCAGGGCAGTTTTAATTTTCGGACCGGCAGTTGCGGTCAAAGTCTTGGTAGTCATTGAAATTCCTCCGTTGTTGGGAAGGACACGACTTTCGGTCGTGCCGTGCGGCCACAATGCCTGTCGGGCTTTAGCCCCTGAGGGGTGCGCCAAACCGGCCAGTTGTCTCGGACTCGCACGCGCTTTAGTTCAAGCGCGCACAGCTCAGGTAATCACAAGGAGGGAACGATTAATCGCTACCGAAGAGGCTTGGACGCAGACGGGAAGGCAGATTGGCCCGATAGCGCCGCGGACACACCAGGCAGCGCAGCCAGCACTCAGGCAAATGCGAATTTGGATTCTTCTGCAGCATCGCAATGACGCAAGATCGCTAGATGATTATATCCGTAAGCAGTAGAGCGACGTAACCCCTTTAGTAACCGAGGCAGTCTTGGGGCCCCCGGCTTCGCGCCGGCGGCGCAGCGTAAGAGTCTGTCCGTGGGCAAGCCACTAATCTCTTTGACTTCCCACTCGCTCGCGTCTTAGCATGACTCACCGTTCTTGGGGACCTCTCTTTTGCTAGACCAAACCATCTCTCATTACCGGATCGTGGAGAAACTCGGCGGTGGCGGGATGGGTGTCGTCTACAAAGCCGAGGACACGCGTCTGGGGCGTTTCGTCGCTCTCAAATTCCTCCCCGACGATCTCGCGCAGGATCATCAAGCCCTGGAGCGTTTCCGCCGTGAGGCCAAGGCAGCCTCTGCCCTGAATCATCCCAACATCTGCACCATCTACGACATCGGCGAGGACAACGGCCGCACTTTCCTGGTAATGGAATTCCTGGACGGCGTGACCCTCAAGCACAAGATCACCGGACGTCCTGTGGAACTGGAGATGACGCTCGCGCTGGGGATCGAAATCGCCGACGCGCTCGATGCAGCCCACGCCGGAGGCATTGTCCACCGCGACATCAAGCCCGCAAACATCTTCATCACCAAACGCGAGCACGCCAAAATTCTCGATTTCGGCTTGGCGAAAGTAAAGTCCGACCCGCGCTCTACCGCGTCAATTCCTGACCTTACGGCCCCCACTTCGGTAGCGCTAGAAGAGCACCTGACCAGCCCCGGTTCAACCTTGGGCACGGTAGCGTATATGTCTCCCGAGCAGGCAAAAGGCAAAGAGCTCGACGCCAGGACGGATCTGTTTTCTTTCGGGGTAGTTCTTTATGAAATGGTGACGGGCGTCTTGCCCTTCCGGGGTGAGACATCCGCTCTGATCTTCGAAGGGATTCTCAACCGCGCTCCGGTTTCGCCGATTCGTCTGAACCCGGACTTGCCGGCCAAACTGGAAGACATCGTTAACAAAGCTTTGGAGAAGGATCGCAATCTGCGCTACCAGAGCGCGGCCGACATGCGCGCCGACCTGCAGCGCCTCAAGCGCGATACCGAAAGCGGCCGCGCCGTCGCGGCGATTTCCGGCTCGGTGGCCGCCGCGTCCGAGACAACTCCTCAATCTGCAGGTCAGGCATCTTCCTCCCGATCGCTAGCGTCAGCGCAGTCAGGTCCGTCCCACGCGGTAGTTACGCCGCCGCCAGTCGCAAGTCCAGAACCTTCTGCCTCGGCGCTGCCGAGTCTCAAGTCGCGGAAAGTTCTACTCCCCGTAGCTGCGGCCATTCTGATAGCACTCGTCGCGGCGGGATTGTATGTACGATCCAAGAGTTCCGCCAGGCTGACGGAGAAAGACAGCGTCCTGCTCGCCGACTTCGTCAACACTACGGGCGATGCGGTATTCGACGGAACCCTCAAGCAAGCTTTGGCTGTGCAGTTGGAGCAGTCGCCGTACCTGAACATCGTCCCCGAATCCAAGATCCGCGAGGCCTTGCGCCTGATGGGCAAGCCACCGGACGAACGGCTGACCAACGACGTTGCCCGCGAAATCTGCCAACGTCAGAGCATCAAGGCCATGCTGGCAGGCAACGTGGCCAGCCTCGGAGATCATTACGTCATCACCTTGGCGGCACTGAATGGCGCAACCGGCGATGCGCTGGCTCGCGAGCAGGTCGAGGTTGACCGCAAAGAGCAGGTACTGAAAGCTCTGGATAAAGCCGCTTCCAATCTTCGCCAGAAGATGGGGGAATCCCTGAGTTCGGTGCAGCAATTCGCGACGCCTTTGGAGCAGGCCACTACTCCCTCGCTGGAAGCCCTGCAGGCCTACACTCTCGGGCACGACGCCCATATAGGAATGCGGGATGCTGCCGCTATCCCATATCTAAAGAAGGCAATCGAACTTGATCCCAATTTCGCTATGGCGTACGCGACCATGGGGGTTGCACTCAGCAATAATGGCCGGAGGTCGGAGGCAACCGCGGCTCTCGAGAAGGCGTATGAGCTTAGAGATCGGGCCAGCGAGCGCGAAAAACTTTACATCCAGGCTCACTACTACGACGAAGTCACCCTGGATACCGAAAAGTCCCTCGCGCTCTATGCCGAATGGCGACAAACGTATCCGCGCGATACCGTCCCGTACGACAATGCAGCTTTGGCGTCAGCAGCTCTCGGCCAGCATGAAAAAGCTCTCGAGTTCGCCAGTCAAGCTCACCGCATGGATCCTCAAGATCTCTTTGCATATGACAACCTGGCGGGTGCGTATGAAGCGCTGAATCGTTTCGATGAGGCTAAAAGCGTAGCGGAAGAGGCGAAAGCAAAGAAGTTGCAGGTCATTGCCGCTTATTTCGTTCTGACCGACCTGGCCTATATGCGAGGCGACCGCGCCGGCTATGAACGCGAACTTGACGCGGTCAAGGGCACATCGGCAGAGCAGTTCATGCTGTTTTTCAATGCTGCATGGCAGGGTGCAATGGGCAAAGTGAGGGTCTCCCGCGATTTCTGGCAGCGCGCTCGTGAAACAGCCACTAACTCGGGGGCGAAGGACTTTGCCGTCGGTATTCTAACGCTGGAAGCGTATGACGACGCTTTAATCGGCTATGAGTCGGATGCCCGCCAGAAAGCTTCCCGGGCTCTCGAATTATCGGCCGATCCGGACACGCGCTGGGGTTCCGCGTTGGCCTTCGCCGCGGCGGGTGATGTGCGGAGGTCGGCGACCATGGTTGCTGGCCTACAGCACGATGTTCCGGAAAACCGCTTCATCCAGACGGCTGTCGCCGAGGCCCGAGCCATAGAGCAACTTCACAACGATCAACTCTCGCAAGTCATTGCGACACTTGAGCCGCTCCGTGCTTACGAATTTGGAATAGGTCCGCACTCCGTGGGCGTCACCCCACTCTTCTTGCGCGGGCTGGTGTATCTCAAAATGCGAGACGGCGCAAAGGCGGCTGCCGAATTCAAGCGGCTGCTCGACCATAAAGGCGCCGCAAGCTGGTCGATGGAGTATCCTCTCGCGCGCCTGAATCTTGCTCGCGCATACGCTCTGCAGGGCGACGCTGCCCAGGCCCGCACCGCATATCAGGATTTCTTCGCTGCCTGGAAGGACGCCGATCCTGATATCCCCATCCTCAAGACCGCCAAAGCCGAATACGCCAAGCTGAACTGAACGAATTCTCCGCCTATTCAGAATCGAAACAGAGCTGAATCTCGTCTGATATCTTTAGCGTTCCCCTGTTTGTGACCACAATGCACTCCGCTCAGCGCCCAAGCCGGTGGATGGTGATTCTCGCCTTCGGACTGGTGTATCTGTTCTGGGGATCAACCTATCTCGCCATCGACATTGCGGTGCAGACCATCCCTCCCGCGCTCATGTGCGCCCTGCGCTTCTCCGTTGCGGGATTAGTCATGCTTGCAGTCTGCGCCGCTACAGGACGGCGAATCCTCTATTCTCCGCGCCAGCTTGCCCTCGCCGCCGTGGTCGGCTTGCTCCTGCTGATGGGAGGGAATCTCACTCTTTCCTATGCGGAACTCGCAGTGAGTACCGGACTGGCCGCCCTGATCATCGCCATTACGCCACTCTGGTTTCTGGTTTTGGATTCCCTGCTCCTCGGCGATCATCACATCTCGAGACGTGGCAAAGCGGGGTTACTACTGGGAATTCTGGGACTCTTCGTTCTGGTGTGGCCGCAACTGGCAGCGGGTTCTATGGGACGGCGTGAATTCTGGGCATCCATCAGCCTCATCGGCGGATCCTTCAGCTGGGCTCTCGGCTCGGTTCTCGCAAGACGATGGCAGTCCGGCATGGATGTATTCAGCTCAACCGGATGGCAAGTCCTCGCGGCGGGAGGCGGAAATTTCATTTTTGCTTTGTTTAATGGCGACCTGAACCATGCCACCTGGGGATCCCGCAGCCTGGCAGCAGTGGCATATCTGGTCGTATGCGGCTCCTGGATCGGCTATACCGCTTACATCTGGCTGCTGGAGCATGTCCCCACATCCAAGGTTTCCACCTATGCGTACGTGAATCCGGTCGTCGCGGTGTTTTTGGGCTGGCTCATCCTTCACGAGCGCGTGGACCGCTTCATCATGGCAGGCAGCGCCATCGTAGTGCTTTCGGTGATCCTGGTGACCAGCGCTAAAGTCAAAGAAAAGACTCTGGCCGAAGAGTTACCCGCGGTCGAAACAGCCGGAGACTAGCCGCGAAGGGGCGTGCACCTGGATTAATCTTCCTCTTCCGCATCGTTGACCAGATCCACCGCCGTGCCTCGAATTGCGAAGGTCTGCTTGTCCCCTCCCTCGAGCACAAAACTGACTCTTACTGGATTCCGCTGCCACTGCGGTGGAGGACAGATCGACTCTTGAGCAGAATCGTCCTTCAGCACATTCGGGAGCAGTTTCTTCAGCACGGGCTTGCGCCGGCTCAATTGCGCAACTACCGCGTAGGTTTTCTTCCCATCGTCTCCGACCCCGCAATATGCCGCGTAATCCCGGTACCAGCTGGCCGTCGAGAATTCAGGATCAAACGAAGGCAGGCTTGCAGGAGAGACTCGCCCCGTAACCCGATCCACCAGCAGCCATCCTCCGGCAAGGCGTCATTGATACGAAACGCGCGCCGAACCACGAACAGACGGTCCGTAGTCTCATGAGCCGAACCGACGACGTACTCTTTGAGCCGCCCGTCCACCAGCAACGGCCGTACCTTACTGGTAAGCGGAGGCGATTCGGAGGCTGCCAACCATTGCACCGGAATCCATTTACCGAACGTGATGACGTGCACCTTAGTCGCCGCCGCCAGAAAACTGGACAAAAACAGCACGGCCACGAGAACCCCTGTACCGCCGGCGCTCAGCTTTTGCCTCATACTGCTAAGCCTAGGCATCCAATGAAGTAGCTGGCAAGGGCTCGCTTCACAATTTCAATGCACGGTGTCAAATTGGGAATGGAAACTTTTGAGAAGCAGTGATACCTTGTCAAGAAATTTGGCCAGCGCAAACGAAAGAACCAGATTGGGCGTAGAATCGGTGGGGTAAAAGAACGATTTTTCTATGAAGGTCGCGCTTCCCTCCCGCGCTCCTCGCTCGAAAGAGTGGACAACTTCAGTGGGGGAAGTCGCTTCTTACAAAGACATGGGGGACCTTCTACCAAGGCGTCGAGCTCCGCGCATTCTTGTGGTTGACGATCAGGCCAGCATTGCCGGTCTGATGAGCCAACTCCTGACGATTCGCGGCTACGATGTGGTCACGGCCTGCAGTGCCGATCAGGCCGAAGAAGAGGTTCACCGCCGCACTCCCGATCTGATCCTCTCTGACGTTATGATGCCGGGCAAATCGGGCTATGACTTCTGCCGTACCATGAAGGAAAATCCGGCTACGCGCCTGATTCCTTTCGTTCTGATCACGGGCCTCAGCGATAGCAGCGACAAAGTTCGCGGGATTGAAGCTGGCGCTGACGACTTCCTCAACAAGCCCGTCCTCGCCGAAGAACTCATTGCCCGGGTGAAGTCCCTGCTCCGACTAAAAGAATTCACCGACGAACTGGAAACTGCCGACTCAGTTCTTTGCACACTCGGCCTCATCGTGGAAGGCCGTGACCCTTATACCGAAGGCCACTGCGAACGCCTTTCGGCTCATGCCTCGGATCTGGGACGCCACCTCGGAATGGACGAAGATTCCATCCTCGCCCTCAAACGGGGCGGGTACCTGCACGACTTGGGAAAAATCGCTGTGCCCGATGAGATCCTGAAAAAAGGCAGCGATCTTACCCCCGCGGAGTGGGACGTTATGAAGCTCCATCCCATCACGGGCGAGAACATTTGCAAGCCCCTCCACTCCTTGCGTCCGGTGCTGCCCATTATTCGGTACCATCACGAGCATTCCGACGGTTCGGGCTATCCTGACGGCCTTATGGCCGCGGACATCCCCGTACTCCCCAGAGTCCTGCAGGTCGTCGATGTGTACGACGCGCTGCGCACCGCGAGGTCTTACAAACCCGCTCTGAGCCACGAACAAGCCGCTCAAACCATGCGCGAAGAAGCCAGCCGCGGCCTCTGGGACGCCGAACTGGTCGCGGAATATTTCTCCCTGCTGGAAGCCAAACGCCAAGTGGCATAGGGCAGTTGTCAGTTCTCAGTTCTCGGTTGTCAGTTCGCGCTCATACACCTAATTTTCCCCAGTGTGACTCTGTGGCCTCTGGGGTGCATGCTTTTCCGGAGCGCCCGCCAGCAGCTCCATTTCCTGAAACCGAGAAAGCAAAATACAATGGCTCAGTGATAATCCAGGCCAGCGTTTCAATCTCAAGGAAACTGAGAACTGATAACTGAGAACTGACACTAAGAACTGAGACTTTTTTGCCCTCCAAATACAGCGTCGTCATCCCGGCCTACAACGAAGCCGCACGCTTGGGCACAAGCCTGGAAAAAGTCTTGGCGTATGTTCATAGCCAGGGCTGGAATGCTGAAGTAATAGTCGTCGACGACGGTTCTCGTGACCAGACAGCGGAAATTATCCGGGACTTCGCGACGAAAGATCCGATCGTGCGTTTAGTCCAGAATCCCGGCAATCACGGTAAGGGATACAGCGTTCGCAATGGCATGTTAAGGGCGGAAGGTGAAATCCTTATCTTTAGTGACGCGGACTTGTCTTCGCCCATTGAGGAATCGGCGAAACTTCTCGAGACACTCCAGCAAGGCGCTGATATCGCGATCGGCTCTCGCTGGCTGCGCACTGAAACTCAAATCCAGCGCCAACCCTTGCACCGGCAGGTCTTCGGCCGCATTTTCAATCTTCTGATGCGCCTCATTCTCGGTCTGCACTTCAAAGATACCCAGTGCGGATTCAAGGCTTTTAACCGGGCCGCCGCCCAGGCAATCTTTCCGCTACAGAAAATTGAGCGTTGGGGATTCGACCCCGAGATCCTTTTCCTTGCCCGCAAGATGGGGTTCAAGGTGAAAGAAGTCCCGGTGCTCTGGGGCCACAGCGGAGGTACACGCATCAATCCCCTGGTGGACGGCTTCCGCATGCTGACGGAGATGCTGCGCATCCGCTGGTATTCAGTGACAGGAAAATACAACGAAGCCCCATCCACAGCACCTCAGCAAGCGAAGACCATGTAAGGACAGCCGCCCTCGGCTGTTCGGCGAAGCGGAGCTTCGCCTATTTACGTCAATACCAATGTCAGGCCGTTCTCTCCGCTTGTTGCGATGTAATCGCCTCTACCACTCGCCGTCCCATCTCTGGGGTCGAAATCGGTGCCTGGCCCTTGCGCACGAGATCCGCAGTTCGGGCTCCCTCCGACAACACTGCCGAGACAGCTCGCTCGACACATCGCGCCTCCGCCTCCAATTGGAACGAATGCCGCAGCATCATCGCCGCGGAAAGAATCGCTCCGAGCGGATTGGCAATTCCCTTCCCGGCAATGTCAGGAGCTGATCCATGCACCGGCTCATACAGCCCAATGCTTCCGCCAATACTCGCCGAGGCGAGCAATCCAAGCGATCCCACAACCCCGCCGGCCTGATCCGACAAGATATCTCCAAACATATTTTCGGTGAGGAGCACGTCGAAATCCGCCGGCCTCTGAACCAGCAGCATCGCCGCCGAATCGACATATTGGTGCCCAAGCTTCACGTCGGGATAATTCTTTGCAACGCGCGTCACCACCTCGCGCCACAGGCGCGAGCACTCCAACACATTCGCCTTATCGACAGAAAGCACCTTGCGTTTGCGTGTCATCGCCAGTTCGAAGGCGACACGGGCAATGCGCTCAATCTCGTCCTCCCCATAGCGCATGGTGTTGATGGCTACGCGGGAACCCGGATTTCCTTCGATCGATCGCGGTTGCCCAAAATAGGCGCCGCCCAACAACTCGCGCACGATCATGATGTCGGTGCCGCGAACAATTTCGCCCCGCAGCGGAGAACAATCTTCCAATGAGGGAAAGAACACAGCAGGCCGCAGGTTCGCATAGGCTCCCAATTCCCGCCGTAAGCGCAGCAACCCAGCCTCAGGCCGCAGATGGGGAGGGTTGTGGTCGAATGCCGGACTGCCCACCGCCCCTAACAAAACGGCAGAGGATTCCATGCAGGCGTGCAAAGTATCGGGCGGTAGCGGATCGTTCGCGGTGGTCAGCGCGGCGCCGCCAATGGGCTTGTGCTGCACTTGCAATTGATGATCAAAGCCGCCTGCCACCGCCTGTAAAGCAAGCAGCGCCTGTTCGGTGACCTCCGGCCCAATCCCATCCCCCGCCACAACCGTGAGTTTTAGAAGCATCTTGTGATTGGGTAAATGAGTAATTTTTGTAATCGGCAATTCTATTCGCAGAAAAAGAAAGCCGCCAGTTGTGGCGGCTTGCGAGCTTTTCAATTACAAAATTACCCAATTACTCAATTTCCTAGACTCCCCACAAATAATCTTCCTGCTGCGTCTGCTCGTGGTGCGCTTCGGAGTGAACCGGCAAGGGCACGCCGAATGCGTTGCTATGGGGGAGTGCAACCGGCTTTTCCGGCTCATGAGCCGGCGCATTCACCACTGCCTCGTGTGCGGGCACGATGGGCTCGATCAGCGGAGTGGCTGACATCGAAGGCTTGTGCGTGTCGCGAATCAACTCCAGCAGATGATGATCTTCCACATGCTTGATCTTGTCCGCCAGCCGCACAAACCGCCGGTAGACGTCGTCCAGCACACGCCGGTCGAACTGGTAGCCCAACTGCTCGCAGCGCATGCTCAGCGCGTGACGCCCGGAGTGTTTACCCAGCACCAGCTTCGAATCTGGCACGCCCACCGACTTGGGCGTCATGATCTCGTACGTCAAAGGATTCTTCAGCACCCCATCCTGGTGGATGCCCGCTTCGTGCGCGAAAGCATTGCGTCCCGTGATGGCTTTGTTCGGCTGCACCGGAACGCCGGTGATTTCGCTAAGCATCTGGCTGGCAGCAAAAATCTGCTCGCTGACAATGCCGGTCTCGTACGGATAGCGATCGGGCCGCACTCGCATCGCCATCACAATCTCTTCCAGCGACGCATTTCCCGCGCGTTCCCCAATGCCGTTGATCGTGCACTCCACCTGCCGCGCTCCCGCCGAGACCGCCGCCAACGCGTTCGCCACCGCCATTCCCAGATCATTGTGGCAGTGCGCCGAGATAGTCACGTTCTCGATTCCGTTTACATGCCGCCTGATCCTGCTAATCAACTCGGCGAATTCGGTCGGCACCGTGTAGCCGACCGTGTCTGGGATATTCAACGTCGTAGCGCCCGCCTCCACCACGGCATTGAGCACACGGCAGAGGAAGTCAGGATCGGTTCGGGTCGCGTCTTCCGGAGAAAACTCGACGTCTTCACACAACGACTTCGCCAGCTCAATCGCCTCGCGCGCCTGCTCCAGGCATTGCTCGCGAGTCATGCGCAATTTGTACTGCAGATGAATGTCCGACGTAGCCAGGAAAACATGAATGCGCGGGCGTTCCGCCTCCTTCAGCGCTTCCCAGGCCCGCTCAATGTCCGGACGGCAGGCGCGCGCCAAGCCTGCAATGATGGGACGCCGTACGACTTCGGCAATCGCCTGCACCGACTCGAAGTCGCCGTCAGAAGCGATCGGGAACCCGGCCTCGATCACGTCCACACCCAGGCGGTCGAGCTGGTGCGCCAGCCGCAGCTTCTCCTGCTGGTTCATGCTGCAACCGGGCGACTGCTCGCCGTCTCGCAAGGTGGTGTCGAAAATCGTGATCCGTGCTCGTTCGCTACTCATGCGTACCTCTTGGGAAATGATCTTTCATGGTAAGGCCGGACGAGCGAGAAGCAAAACTTATATTTCTTCACTATCCATAAGAACAACTATTATAATAAGTCTTCCTAATAGTGTTTGGGATTTGTTAAGGGGCTCTCGATGGACCTTTCTCAGCTCGAGGTCTTCCTCGCGGTGGCCCGCGAGCATCGCTTTTCGCGCGCTGCCGATAAACTCTTTCGCACGCAATCCGCGGTCAGCCAGTCCATTCGCAAGCTTGAGGACGAACTCGGGGAAGCCCTGTTTGATCGCTCCTCTCGCGAGGGAGTTCTGACCGACGCGGGCAAGGTTCTTTACGAATACGCCGAAAAGCTTATCAACCTGCGCACGGAAGCCACCGAATCCCTCGGAGAACTTCGCGAGTTGCAGAAAGGACGCCTGGTGGTCGCCGCCAATGAATTCACGGTGCTCTACCTTCTCCCGGTGCTGGCCGAGTTCCGCCGGCTTCATCCCATGATCAAGATCAAAGTGGAACGCGCGCTTGGCAGCCACATCCCCGACGAAGTCCTGCGCTACAGCGTCGAGTTCGGCGTTCTCTCTTACGAGCCTCAGGAGCCGAACCTGCATTCCATTGTCATTTTTCTCGACGAGTTGGTTTTCGTAGTTCCCCCCAGGCACCCGCTGGCCTCCGCATCTGAAATCAGCATCCGTCAACTCGGCGCAGAATCGTTCGTCGCCCACATCGTCTCTTCCCCTTATCGCGAAAAAGTGATCCAGTTATTCAAAAGCCACAAGACGCCCCTTCACATGGACCTGGAACTCCCCACGCTCCAGGCGATTAAGCAATATGTTGCGACGGGAAACGGGGTTGCGTTCTTGCCGGAGATCAGCGTCGAGACGGAAATCGCCCGCGGCGAACTCGTCCGCATTCCTGTGCGCGAACTGCAATTAAAACGCAAGCTGCGGCTTATCTATCGCAAAGATGCGAACCTCTCGCACGCTGCCCGGGCGTTTCTCAAAGTTGTGGAAGCCCTCGCCTTAGAGCGTAAGGGCCGCTACCGTTTCCAGCGCGAGAGCTAAGGCATCGCAACCGCTCCGGCGGCGGTGAAAATGAAAAGGAGCAAAGGAAAACCTTTGCTCCCGTGTCATCTTGATGTGTTCTGCCTTAGCAATCCGCGCAGATCTGCTCCTCGTGAAAGGACTCCAGCGCCGCATCCAGACTGGGATGTACTTGCAGCACCGAATCCAGATTGGTCAGATCAAGTAACGTGCGTACGACTGGATTGGCTCCCGCACACTTCAACGCCGCATTCCTCTCCTGCGCCCAGGTTTGCAGCAGGGCCAACTCGCCGATGCCGGCGCTGTCCATTGCGGTCACGCCACTCAAGTCCAGCACCAACTTACTCCCGCTCTTCAGAATTTCATCCACCACTCGGGACAAGGCCGCTGCTTCGTCGCGATACACAATGCGGCCTTGGCAGTGCACCACGATGACGTCCCCACGATTGCGCGTTTCCAGACTGAGCTTCACCTTCGACTCCTTTGGTATTCCCACCGTAACCGGCGCCGTTGACTCCCAGCATTGCCAAGTGCTTTGCATAGTTTCCATGTTAGTAGATAGACGCGACGCACTCCGTTTTGGCACCATGAATATCTGTTAAATTTTCGTAAAGGGCCAAAGCTCGCGCGCAAACAATTTTTGTCAGCCGGGACATCTTTGCCATCCGGTACACTGCATCTAACGGATTTCGTTACTAAATAAAGCCTTTTTAGCCGGCGCGATCGCCGGGGAGGGATATTGCGTGTCGAAAATTGCTGCCGGAGTGCTGGCATTCGTGGGCCTTTTTTTATGCTCGATTCCAATGGCGGCACAGTTTAACGGCCTTCTGCCCAGCGGAAATATTTACGGTGGCGTCTCCTACGGCCAACTCACCGACGTCATCAACAAGCAGAGTTATCGCGGGTGGAATGCTTCCTTTGAAGATATTCCTTTCACGCGCTTTCCGCGGCTCGGCCTGGTCGTGGACGGCAGTGGCTTTTATCGCAGCAATGGCCTGCGGCAATACAACATTGTCGGCGGCCCCCGGCTCTCCGCCAATATCGGTAAGATCCGCCCCTTCGTTCATGCGATGGCCGGCATTCGTCACGTTCGCTCTACCGATACATTTGTCTATAACCCTCTGGTGATCGATGTGGGCGGTGGCCTCGATTACAAAGTGTTCTTCAAGAACTTCTCCTGGCGTGTTCAGGGCGATTACATGCACACGCATTACGCCAGCAACACGCAAAACGATTACCGTGCCTCCACCGGTCTCGTCTGGAGATTCTAAGTCTTCCAGCCACCAGCGGGGCATTTGCCCGCTACCCAAAAAGCCCGCCCAGCATCCAACAACTTTCTGCATACATTCGGGTCACGCATGCAGAAGGAGGATGGTTATGCGCAAGGGTTGGGTTCTCGGCTTCATTCTGCTTTCTTTTACGGCTTTAGCCTCCGCTCAAATTCCGACCGGCGGAAACATTTACGCCGGCTACTCGTATTTCAATACCAATATGGTCGGAACAGATCGCCAGGGTTTGAATGGTTGGGAAGGATCTCTCGAAGGCAAGTTCTTCCCCTTCGTGGGTATCGTTGCTGATTTCAGCACCAATTACGGCGATCTCAAATTTCCCAGTCCAGCTGGCACTTGCGTCGTTGGAGTTGTCTGCTCGCCCGTCAGCGTGAACACGCATGTGGATAATTTGCTCTTCGGTCCACGTGTATCGGTTTCTGTCGGGCCGGTGCGCCCTTTTGCCGAAGCGATGTTCGGCGCCGCTCACATCAACACCAACGGATTCGGCTCGGACACATCCTTTGCGACTGCAATTGGCGGCGGGCTTGATTACCGAATCTTCCATCTGCTCGCCTGGCGGCTCGAAGGAGACTTCATCCGCAGCTCTTTATTCAACACCACGCAGCCCAATGCGCGTTTCACTACCGGAGTTGTGCTCCGCTTCTAATCCACCATTAAAAATAAACAGGATTCAACTGGTTGGCTGAATCCTGCTTTTGTGGCCACCTACTACAAACTTGGGCTACGCGTGCGGTTCCGGCTCCGCCCAATACTTGTGATCCCGCAAGAAATACTTCTCGTTCCAATAATTCATGGCTGTCTTCAAGAAGAGCCACCCTACTTGCAGATGCCCCATACGCTTGAACCGCCGGTTCGTGGTGTACACGCCGCCGCGCACGATCCCGAACCGCTTACGTTGCAACTGCTGGCTGAGCCGATAATCCTCGGCGAACAAAATCTGCTCGTGAAAGCCACCGAGTTCCCAAAACATCTGCCGGTCCCATAGCATGAACATTCCGGTCGCAAATGGACGATGTAAATATGACGCATATTGAAAGGCGTCATTGACCGTGTAGAACAGCCGGTCGATCCAGCTTCCGTCGCGGCAGATGATGTTCGTCGTCACGCAGTGCAACTGTCTGGCCTTGACTCGTTCCATGCAACGCCGGATCAGCGACCGGTCCGCCAATTCGATGTCGGCATCCAGAAACAAAACGTAAGGCGTGGACGCAACCGCCGCCCCCTGATTTCGCCCGACGGAAGGCATGCCCCCGGGAATGACACTGACGTTCAGATGCTTGCTGAAGAAAAGCACAGCGTCCTGAGTGCCGTCGGTCGAGTTCGCATCAGCGACCAACACTCTCGTACTCGACATCCTCGAGTAGTCCTGGTTCATCAGCGAAGTCAGCAAACGCGGAATCAGTTTCACCTCGTTCTTCGCTGGAATCACGATGGTCAATTCGTTCGCCGGATTCGTGCTCGTGGTAGTCATGGATTTGCACTCCTCTCTCATCGATCGTCAGATAAGTCAGCCGGGAACCCACCCAGGCCCCGGAGTTGTAGTAGCTGATCCCGTCCTGCTCCATCTGCAGCGCCTCATGCGTATGCCCGCAGAACACCCGTGCCGCCTGGTGATGCCGTGCATAGGCGAGCGCTCCCGCCGCTACTTTGGGCGACATGCGCAGCCAATGCGTATTTAGACGGTCAATCATGCGCGCGATGGGCTTGCTCTTGAAATCCAGTTTCTGCAGCTGCAGGTAAAGTGACGTTCCCCACTGGCTAAGGCGGACGCGGCTCACCTGGAATCCGTCGAACTGATGCCCATGAATGGCAATGTGCCGCAGCCCGCGGTATTCCCAAACGTAATTGTCATAAACCCGCACGCCCACGAGGTGCGACATGATATTCGCCAGGCCGTGATCGTGGTTTCCTTCCACCCAAACCACTTCGACGTTCCGCTTCGGGTTCGATAATTTCCGGATGTAGCCCAGAAACTTCCAGTGTTCTTTCGTGAGCCGGGCAAAGTTCAGATCCGCGAAGATGTCGCCCAGGAGAATTAACCGCTCGAACCGGCTCTGTTTCAGAACGCGAGTAGCCTCGCGCGCTCGGCTCGTCTCTGCCCCAAGGTGCAGATCGGAGAGGATCAGCGTGTTGTGGTCGTGCAGATCCATGCTCCCGTTCTACCAGCCGATTGTTACGGCAGCATGAACACTGCATCAATATTGGTGCATACGGTAACTGCTGGGGTAACCAGCGCCTGACCGCAGCGTTGACCAAAGTTGGGATTAGAGGAGCGCCGTCGGCCTTCGCGGAGCCACTTCAACTCCGCGGATGAACACGGATTTAGCGGATTGTTTTTTCAAATCCGTGTGGATCGGCGTAAATCCGCGGCGTTGAACTTCCGGAGAGCTAGGCTATGGCAAAGGGTAATTTCGTTTGTGCCAGGCCGTCGCCTGCTCATAGGCAAATGCAAGTCGAAGAACCAGGTCCTCTCGCCATGGCGGAGCCGAAATCTGCAGTCCAATGGGTAATCCCGCATGGGTGAATCCACACGGAACCGAGATCGCGGGCAGCCCCCACACGTTGAATGGTCGCGTATTTCGCAGTAGCCTGAGTTCTGCCGGACGCAGCGCTTCCGGACTCGCCTTGAGCTCTGTGATGGAGGGAGCCGGCATCGGAGTTGTCGGAGTTACGAGCACATCCACATCCGCAAATATTGAGCGGATACTCCGCCGTGCCGCGTCCAATTCGCGACGCTGTTCGATGTATTCCGCAGCCGAGACTTCTTCCCCGCTGCGAATCCGCCGCAGCGTTTCCGGATCGTACAACTCCGGATTCTGCGTCACCCATTTCGCGTGAGTCGCGTAGGACTCCGCTTTCTGCAACGTGCGATCCGTAGGCACCTCGAGCAGCACTTCTTTGACTTGAGCGGCCATCGTCCGAATTCCGTCGAGAGCGTGATGCATGGCCGACGCAACTTCCGGATCAAGATCATCAAAGAAATACTCGCGCGCAACTCCGACGCGCAAGCGCGCCGGACTCTCCTTCATTCCCGAAACATAATCCGCGACCGGAACCTCTGGCGTCGTGAGGTCTGCCGCATCGAACCCGGCAATCGCCTGCAGCACAATCGCCACATCAGCGACGCTCCTTGCCAGCGGTCCCACATGGTCGAGCGATGGCGAAAGCGGAAATACGCCGCGGCTCGGTACTCGCCCGTAAGTCGCCTTCAGCCCCACGCACCCGCACAGCGCGGCCGGTTCGCGAATGGAACCCGCGGTGTCTGTCCCGATCGACGCGTAGCCCATACCCGTCACCACCGCTGCCGCCGACCCTCCGGAAGACCCACCCGTAATTCGCCCGCGATCGCAGGGGTTGCAAACCTCTCCAAAGTGACTGATCAGCGAACTTCCACCATAGGCGAATTCGTGCAGATTGTTCTTGCCGAGGATCACCGCCCCGGCACGGCGCAGTCGCCGGACCACCTCGGCATCCTCGCCGGGAACTCGGTTTTCGTGCAGCTTGCTTGCCGACGTCGTGCGCACTCCAGCCGTGTCAATCAGATCCTTCACGGACACAGGGATCCCGTGCAGTGGCCCGCGCCATTCGCCGCGTGCGATGTCTGCTTCCGCAGCCCGGGCCTCCGTCAAAGCAGATTCCGCGGTGACCGTAATGAATGCATTCAGCACGGGATTCAGCTTCTCTATCCGCTCCAGGCACTCGCGAGTCAGTTCCACGGGAGAGATTTCCCGGCTGCGCAACCGTGGTGCAAGCTCCGCAATTGTCGAGATCGCCGTCATGCCAACGCCAGACATTGTAAGGCAGCGGACTCTGCTGCCTGCGCCTGCCTGGGGCTGTACACAAATTATTTGCAGACCTACCGCCCAATCCTCGGCATCAAAATGGTCCTATAATCGTGGAAGTCGTTTCCCTGGGGGCTCGGAAAGATCATGGCAGAAATGACGATCGCGCCGGTTGCGACGCATGGCTTTTTTGTGGATGGCCGTTGGCAACAGGAGGGCGATATCGTCGAGATCCGTTCGCCCTACGATGGGACCCTCGTCGCCCGTGTTGCGCAAGGCCGGAAGCAGCACGCCGAAGCCGCCATTGCTGCCGCTGTAAAAGCCTTTGGCACCACGCGCCGCTTGCCCGCCTTCGAGCGACAGCGCATCCTGCGTCAGATCGTCGCCTTCATGATCGAGCGCAAAGAAGAGTTTGCCCGCACCCTCGCGCAAGAAGCTGGCAAGCCCATCAGAGCCGCGCGCACGGAAATCGAGCGCTCCATCTTCACCTTCACCGTCGCGGCCGAAGAGAGCACTCGCATCCATGGCGAGTATCTGCCTCTGGACTGGCAGGAATTCACCGCCGGACGCTGGGGAATCGTGCGCCGCTTCCCTATCGGCCCCATCGCCGGCATCACTCCATTCAATTTTCCCCTTAATCTCGTCGCGCACAAAGTCGCTCCGGCGATTGCAGCCGGATGCCCCATCGTGCTCAAGCCCGCCCCGCAGACCCCGCTCTGCTCGCTCCTTCTCGCAGAATGCGTGCAGCAGGCCGGATGGCCCGATGGCGGCCTGAGCGTGCTCCCGCTCTCCAACGAAGACGCCGGCCTGCTAGTCACCGACGAGCGCATCAAGCTCATCAGCTTCACCGGCAGCGTCCCCGTAGGATGGGACATCAAGCGTCGCGCTGGGAAAAAGAAAGTCGTTCTCGAACTCGGAGGCAATGCCGCCGTCCTCGTCCACAGCGACGCTGATGTCTCCTATGCTGCCGAACGCTGCGTCGTAGGCGGCTTCGCCTATGCTGGCCAAACCTGCATATCCGTGCAGCGCATTCTGGTCGAACAATCCGTCTATGGAAAATTCACCGACCTGTTGATCGAAGCCGTCAAGCAGCTGAAGACCGGTGATCCGATGGATGAATCCACCGACGTCGGCCCACTCATCCGCGAAAGTGACGCCATCCGTACCACAGCTTGGATTGACGAAGCGGTGCGCGCCGGAGCCCGCCTCCTGTGCGGAGGCCGTCGCACTCACAACATCGTCGAGCCGACGATCCTCACCGGAACGAAACCGGACATGAAAGTAAACTGTCAGGAAATTTTCGGCCCGGTCGTCACCGTGGAGCCTTACCAGAATTTCGATCAAGCCTTGCGCCAGGTAAACAGCTCTATCTACGGCATGCAGGCGGGCATATTCACGCGCGACGCGAAACTCCTCTTTCAGGCTTACGAGGAGCTCGAAGTTGGCGGCGTAATTGCCGGAGACGTTCCTTCCTTCCGCATCGACCACATGCCTTACGGCGGCGTGAAGGACTCGGGTCTTGGCCGCGAAGGCTTACGCTACGCTATCGAAGAAATGACGGAACCCAAATTGCTCGTCATGAATCTTAGATAGTCAGACCTACTGCAAACTATGTATGGCTGCGGCTTGCGCTCACTCTCGTTGAAAAACTCAACAGGTTTTCAGTAGAGTTTGACGCGAAAATTTTTCCTCGCGAATTTTCAAAAACTCCTGACAAAGCTGCTTGGAATATTTATAATTTCCAGTTTCGCAGACAACTCGAAAACCTCAGTGGGTGGTTTTCTTACTCGGAATAATAAGCGGCCATTATTACGCGGGTCTCTTCAGCCAGATCTCATAAGAGAATGTCGCAGATCTTTCATCGCAGCACGAATACGTTGTCCCGCGCCACTATTTTCGGCGCCATCTTCGTCGTGGCCGCTCTGGTTTGGGTAGGGTACGCCATACAAGGGTCGCCGTACGTCACCTACGAAGGCGTGCGGAAGCCGCAGCCGGTTCCATTCAGCCATCAGCATCACGTCACCGGACTCGGCATTGACTGTCGCTATTGCCATACCTCGGTCGAGAACTCGAGTTTCGCCGGAATTCCGCCGACCAAAACCTGCATGAACTGCCACTCGCAGATCTGGACCAATGCAGCCCTGCTCGAGCCCGTACGCGCCAGCTATCGTTCTGGCGAATCGCTGCAGTGGACGCGAGTCAACACGCTGCCCGACTTCGTTTTCTTTAATCACAGCATTCACGTCACCAAGGGAGTCGGTTGCAACGTGTGCCACGGGCCTGTGGACACCATGCCATTCATGTATCAACAGGCGACACTGCAAATGTCGTGGTGCCTGGATTGTCATCGCGATCCCGGAAAGAATCTTCGGCCGCGCGACCAGGTTTTCAATATGCGCTACCGGCCGCCTTCTGACATTAGCCCCGTCGAGATGGATGGCAAGAGTTTCACAGACCAGGATGCTCTGGGCGCTTACTTAATCACGAAATATCGAGTTCGCGTAGGGAAGTTGAAAACTAGCGACGGCCAGACCAGCGTGGGTGATATCACCAGTTGCAGCACATGCCATCGCTGAGATCAGCGCCGTCCGGGCGGTTAAGGTTCAGCATCGCAGGGCGGCAACATTGAGCCTGGAGGCGCGGTTAAGATCAGCCCCGTAGGGGCGACATAACGTAGCCCAGGACGTAAGTCCTGGGTAGAGGCAAATTAGCAGATCAAGTTCCGTAGGGACGGCAGAAATTCGACGAATGGCGAACGACGAAAAACATAACGGCAAACTCATCCAGATATCGAAGCGCGAAGACGTTTGCACCAGCAAAAAGGGCAAACTCGATTTGAACGCAGTTCGCGCCGAAATCGACAAAGCCGCTAAGACCGGCCCGGAATATTGGCGCAGCCTGGAAGAACTCGCGGGCAATCCCGAGTTTCAGGAAGCTCTCAAACGCGAGTTTCCTAAAGGCGCCTCCGAGTGGATCGACACTGTCTCCCGCCGCGGTTTCCTCAAAGTGATGGGTGCTTCGCTCGGACTAGCCGGCATGACCGGCTGCGTAAAGCTTCCCAACGAAGTCATCGTTCCCTATGTTCGCCAGCCGGAAAATGTGATTCCCGGCCGGGCCATGTACTACGCCACCGCGCACACGCTGAGCGGCTATGCCAATCCGATTCTCGTGGAGAGCCATCTCGGCCGCCCAACAAAGGTGGAGGGCAACGATAAGCACTATGCCTCTCTCGGCGGCACCGACATCTTCGCGCAGTCTTCTATCCTGACGATGTACGATCCCGACCGCTCGCAGAGCGTGGTGTCCATGGGCGATCAGCGTTCGTACGCGGCATTCCTCAGCGCGATTCGCGGACCGCTTCAGGCGCAAAAAGCGCTGCAAGGCGCGGGCATCCGCATTCTGACGACAACTATTTCTTCGCCCACACTCGCCGACCAGATCCGCAATTTGCTGAAGGTATATCCGCAGGCCAAGTGGCACGTATACGAACCGGTGAATCGCGACAACGTGCTCGAAGGCGCCAAGATGGCCTTCGGCCAGCCCGTCGAGACCCGCTATGACTTCTCGAAAGCGGACGTCGTGGTCTCGCTCGATGCCGACTTCCTCTATGCCGGATGGCCTGGCAACGTGCGCTACATCCGCGATTTCGCCTTGCGTCGCGATCCCGATATCGGGCAGATGAATCGCTTGTATTCGATCGAGAGCACCCCGAGCGCGACCGGAGCGAAGGCTGATCATCGTTTGCCAGTGGTGGCCAGCAAGATTCAAAACATTGCGGCCGAATTAGCCAACGCATCAGGCGGCAACTCGCAGGGCGGTGAAGAAGGAAAATTCGTCGCCTCCGCGGCGCGCGATCTGCAGCAGCACCGTGGCTCCAGCATTGTGATTGTCGGCGAACATCAACCGCCAGCTGTTCACGCATTAGCTCACAGCCTGAACGCGTATTTAGGAAATATCGGGAAGACTGTTTTCTACACCGACCCAGTCGACGCGAATCCGGTCAATCAGATCGAATCGCTGAAAGAACTCGTCAACGACATACAGGGTGGCAAGGTCGACCTGCTAATCATCCTGGGCGGCAACCCTGTTTACGATGCGCCCGCTGATCTGAACTTCGCTGACGTGCTCAAGAATGGCAAGGCGCAACTTCGCGTCCATTACGGTTTGTATCAGGACGAGACGTCCGAGCTTTGCCAGTGGCACGTCAACGCCGCGCATGAACTCGAATCGTGGGGCGATGCCCGGGCCTTCGACGGGACCGCGAGCATCATCCAGCCGCTGATTGCTCCTCTTTACAACGCGAAGAGTCCGGTCGAATTCGTTGCCATGCTCTCCGGTCAAGCCGACGCGACCGGGTACGAACTCGTCCGCGCTTACTGGCAGAAGCAGCACACCGGCGCAGATTTCGAGCAATTCTGGCGCAAGTCGCTGCACGATGGCTGGATCGACGGCACCACGTTCCAGCCAAAAACGGTAAGCGCAAAAGCCGCCAGCGCACCTTCGGAATCGAAGCCGGCTGACTCCAACGCCCTTGAACTCAACCTCCGCCGCGATCCCACCATCTGGGATGGGCAATTCTCCAACAACGGCTGGCTGCAGGAACTCCCCAAGCCAATGTCCAAGCTCACCTGGGACAACGCCGTGCAAGTCGGTCCCAAAATGGCCGGGCGCTTGCATCTCGCATCGAAAGATGTAGTCGAACTCGAACTGAACGGCAAGAAGATTCAAGGCGCAGTCTGGATTCAAGCCGGCCATCCCGACAATTCGATCACCATCACCCTAGGCTACGGCCGAAAACGCGCCGGACGCGTCGGCACCGGCCAAGGCTACGACGCCTACCAACTGCGCACCAGCACTGCCCCATGGATCGCCAGCGGCGTCCAGATCCGCAAGACAGGTGAGACCTACGAACTGGCCTCCACGCAAGGCATGCAGTCGATGGACACGCCCGATGGCGAGCATCGCCCCCTGGTCCGCGAAACGAAGCTCGAGGAATACAAGAAAGAGCCCGGATTCGCGAAGGAAGAAGAAGTCCCGCAAGGCCTGACACTCTACCCTCGCTACGAGTACGAAAAAGAGCAGTACGCCTGGGGCATGGCGATCGATCTGAACCGCTGCACCGGGTGCAACAACTGCATTCTTGCCTGCCAGTCTGAAAACAACATAGCCGTGGTCGGAAAAGAACAGACGCTCCTCGGCCGCCACATGCACTGGCTGCGCGTCGATGCCTACTATCAAGGCGACCGCGACAATCCGAAGGCTTTCTTCCAGCCGGTCCCGTGCATGCACTGCGAAAACGCGCCCTGCGAAGTGGTCTGCCCGGTGGGCGCCACCAGCCACAGCAGCGAAGGCCTGAACGACATGATCTACAACCGCTGCGTGGGCACGCGCTACTGTTCGAATAACTGCCCGTACAAGGTGCGCCGCTTCAATTTCCTGCTCTTCCAGGACTGGGACACGGCGCAACTGAAGATGATGCGCAATCCCGACGTCAGCGTGCGCAGCCGCGGTGTCATGGAAAAGTGCACCTACTGCGTGCAGCGCATCAACGAGCACCGCATCGATGCCGAAACCGCATCGGTCCGCGAAGGCAAAGAGATCGCAATTGGAGACGAGTTGCAGACTGCCTGCGCACAATCGTGCCCGGCCGAAGCGATCATCTTCGGCAACATTAATAACCCAAACAGCAAAGTTTCGCAGTGGAAAGCGAAGGCGCGCAACTACAGCCTCCTGGGCGAACTCAATACGAGGCCCCGAACAACGTATTTAGCCGAAGTTCGCAATCCAAATCCGGAACTGGAAAGCTAAGAGCTAGAAGCTAGAAGCTGCCCCATGCCAGAGCAATATAAATCGACCACCGAAGTCACGCGGACCCCCGTGATTGCGCCGGGCCACACCTTCGGCACAGTGACGGAAAAGATCAGCGCCATTGTGCTGACCCGTCCCGCCTCCAACGGATGGTTCATCGGATTCGGCATCTGCTTCATGCTGACCATGATGATGCTGTTTGCCATCGGATACCTGTTCGTCAAAGGCATCGGCATCTGGGGCGTCACCATCCCCATCGGATGGGGCTTCGCCATCGTCAACTTCGTCTGGTGGATCGGTATCGGCCACGCCGGCACACTGATCTCTGCCATTCTTCTCCTGTTGCGTCAATCATGGCGCAACTCCATCAATCGCTTCGCCGAGGCCATGACTCTGTTCGCCGTAGCGGCCGCAGGAATCTTCCCCGCGATTCACGTCGGACGCCCCTGGCTCGCGTATTGGCTATTCCCGTACCCAAATACGATGAGGGTATGGCCACAATTCCGCAGCCCGCTCATGTGGGACGTCTTCGCGGTCTCGACCTACGCGACCATTTCAGCGCTGTTCTGGTTTGCGGGATTGATTCCCGACTTCGCGACCCTCCGGGATCGCTCAGAAAAACGCTGGGTAAAGATGGTCTACGGCATGCTGTCATTCGGCTGGCGCGGATCGGCCCGCCACTGGCATCGCTACGAGACCATGTACCTGCTGCTCGCTGGCCTCGCGACGCCTTTGGTGCTGTCGGTTCACACCGTGGTCAGCTTCGATTTCGCCATCGGCATCGTCCCGGGCTGGCATACCACCATCTTCCCGCCCTACTTCGTCGCCGGCGCAATCTACTCCGGCTTTGCGATGGTCCTGATGCTCGCCATTCCCATCCGGAAAATTTACGGCTTGGAAGATTTCATCACGCTGCGCCACCTGCAGAACTCGGCCAAGGTCATGCTCGCCACCGGACTAATCGTGGCTTACGGCTACGGCATCGAGGCGTTCATGGGTTGGTATAGCGGCGACCGCTACGACGCGTTCACGCTGTGGAACCGGCTGCACGGTCCTTATGCCCCGTGGTATTTGTCATTGCTCGCCTGCAACATTTTCATCCCACAAATCCTGTGGATCCGTCGCATGCGCACCAGCCCCTTGGCTCTGTTCTTCATCTCCGGAGTCATCCTGGTCGGCATGTGGCTGGAGCGCTTCATCATCGTCGTAGTCAGCCTTAGTCGCGACTTCCTGAATTCGTCCTGGGGCATGTACTACCCCACGCGCTGGGACTGGATGACTTACATCGGCACGATAGGCATGTTCCTGGCAGCCATGTTCCTGTTCCTGCGCTTCCTGCCTGCCATCTCGATCTTCGAAATGCGCACGCTTCTGCCCGAGGCGGAGGTGAAAGAGTAAGCCATGAAGCGCGATCCCATCTACGGTATCATGGCCGAATTCGATTCGGCTCAGGCGCTGGTCGACGCAGCCCACAAGACCCATGCCGCGGGCTACAAGAAGATCGACGCCTATAGCCCCTTCCCCATCGAAGGCCTGGCGGAAGAAATCGGGTTCCATCACGATGAAGTTCCACTGGTGGTTCTGATCGGAGGTCTGATCGGCGGCGCCACCGGATATCTCATGCAGTACTGGATGAATGCGGTCGATTATCCCTTGAACATCGGCGGCAAGCCCCCGCATTCCTGGCCTGCCTTCATCGTGATCACCTTTGAGATGACGATTCTGTTCGCGGGAATCTCCGCCGTGCTTGGCATGCTGGCCTTGAACGGATTGCCCATGCCCTATCACCCGGTGTTCAACGTGCCCAGGTTTGCTTTTGCCTCGAAGGATCGTTTCTTCCTGATCGTGTTCTCCTCCGACAAGAAATACGATCCCGACGGAACACTGAAATTCATGCACACGCTGAATCCACGTTCGGTATCGGAGGTCCCCAGCTAGATGCACCTCCGTTTCGACACATGTAGGGACAGCGGCCATCGGCTGTCCGGTCGAGCGAAGCTCGACCGAGCGATGTCCGGCCTCGCGCTTATCGCCGCCATCGCTCTCTGGTCCGGCTGCCGCATCGATATGCACGTGCAGCCTAAGCAGAACCCGCTCTCGCCCAGTGACTTCTATGCCGATAAGCGTTCCGCGCGTCCGCTAGTGGAAGGAACAGTCGCTCGCGGCCAGTTGCATGAAGACACATATTTCTACACCGGCAGGCTTGGTGACAATCCTGGCGACGTAATGCCTTTCCCTGTCACCAAAGAAGTTCTGGAGCGCGGCCGCGAGCGCTACAACATCTACTGCGCTCCCTGCCACTCGCGCGTGGGCGATGGCAATGGCTTTATCCCGTCGCGAGGATTCACGCGCATGCCTCCGTCCTATCACATCCCGCGGCTGCAAAGGGCGCCTCTCGGCTACTTCTTCGACGTGATGACCAACGGCTTCGGCATCATGCCCGACTACGCATCGCAGGTTTCGCCGGAAGATCGCTGGAAGATTGTGGCTTACATTCGCGCGCTGCAATTAAGCCAGAACGCGACTATGAAGGACGTACCTCAGGGACAGAAGGTCCCGTCGCAGCCGCCAAAATTTGCCGAACCCGGTTCGGGCGCAACGCTACCGGCGATCATCCCGGAAAATAAAACTGAAGGACAAGAGAAGGTAGAGAAATGAGCCCGGTGCCCGCCAAACAACTCGATCTGACGGCTCCGCCGGTCGTAAACAAGATCTATCAGCGATCTCTGATCGTCGGCATTGTTTTTGCGATCGCGTCCATCATCCTGGCGATCACCAATCCCGACCAGTTCTATCGCGGCTATCTGCTCGGCTTCCTGTGCTGGCTGGGCGTTTCGCTTGGCTCCATGGCCATTGTCATGATTCGTCACCTGACCGGTGGCGGATGGGGCATGGTGATTCGCCGCATACTGGGTGCTGCCATGCGCACCTTGCCGCTGCTCGCGATTCTCTTCATTCCGATCATCATCGCCGTCGTGCAGCACCGCATTTATCCCTGGGCAATGCCCACCGAATCGGTTCAGGACCCCTACATCCGCGAGCATCTGGAAAAGCACAGCTTTATCAAGAACGCGTACCTGAACCAGACGGGCTTCATCATTCGCGCCATCATCTACTTCGTGATCTGGAATGTGCTGTCGTTCCTGCTTTCCATGTGGTCGCGCCAGACCGATCGCCCCGGTGCACCGGACAACACCCAAAAATTTAAAGCCGTCGCCGGACCCGGCCTCATCCTCTACGCCTTCACCATCTCCTTCGCCGCCATCGACTGGGTCATGTCGCTCGACCCCAGCTGGATTTCGACTATCTTCGGCCTGATCATCCTCATCGGCGAAATGCTCTCCGCGATGTGCTTCGCCGTCGTGGTTGAACGCATTCTCGTCAACTACAAGCCGATGTCAGAGATGCTCAAGCCCGACTTCGTCCACGACCACGGCAAGTGGATACTCACCTTCATCATGGTCTGGGCTTACTTCAGCTTCTCGCAGTGGCTGATCATCTGGGCCGGCAACCTTCCCAACGAGATCACGTTCTACACCAAGCGCCTGAGCTTCGGGTGGGGCAAGGTGGGCCTCTTCCTGGCATTGTTCCATTTCGCTGTGCCATTCGCAGTTCTCCTTTCCCGGCCCTTTAAACGCAACATCCGCAAACTGGTGTGGCTGGCAATCTGGCTGATGCTGATGCGCTGGGTCGACCTGTTCTGGATCATCGAACCCAATTTCATGAAGGGACTCGGCATAACCATCGCCGACATCGTCGTTCCCATTGCGATCGGGGGATTCTGGCTCGCCTACTTCTTCCGCAATCTGGGTTCGCTACCCTTGCTGCCGGCCTATGATCCCTCAGCCGGAGAAGTTCTGGAAATCGATCCGAATCATCCCCGGGGAATTCCTGAAAACACATGAACCACGACCTCAAACACGAGAAAGTACCCGGACACGGCGATTACGAGCGCCGCGATATTGGCGTGGCTGGAGTGTTGTATTTTCTCCTGGGACTGCTCGTCGCAGGAGGTATCGCCCACTTCATCGTGCAGGGCGTCTATCACTATCTCGACAACCATTACGAGACCAGACAGCCGCGGGTCAGTCCGCTCGTAAAAAATATCCCTTCCGATACCCGCCGCATTCCGCCGCAATACAACGGCGATTATCAGAAGTACCTGCAGGATCAATTCCCTGCTCCCCAGTTGGAAATCAACGAGCGCACGGAGCTGAATGACGTCCGCAAGCGCGAAGAAGATACCCTGAGCACCTATGGTTGGGTTGATCAGAGTGCTGGCACGGTCCACATTCCGATCGATCGAGCCATGGACCTGCTAGCCCAACAAGGCCTGCCAGTTCGCCAGGCAGGCCAACCAGCCAGCGCAGCTCAGGAAAAGAAGAAGGGCCCCAAACAGTGAAGCAGCAGCATCAAAATTCGAAGTTGTTGTTGAACCATGTAGGGACAGCCCCTTGGGCTGTCCAGCCGAAGAGAAGCGAAGCGGCCGCAGCAGAAAACTGGATGAGATCCGTTCGCATGCTGGCGATCTTCCTCACGCTGGCCACGGCAGCCTGGTCCCAGGGAATGACCAAAGGCATCATGTCGCCCCCGGCCAGCGTGCGTCCCCCGTATCTCGAAAACGTCGGCATCGAGCAGCGCCTGGACGCCCAAGTTCCGCCCGATCTGGCCTTCACCGACGACACCGGCAAGCCCGTAAAGCTGGGCGACTACTTTGGCAAAAAGCCGCTGATCCTCAACCTCGTCTACTACAAGTGCCCCATGCTGTGCGGCGAAGCCCTCGCCGGACTAAGCGGCGCCATGAAGATGATCAAGTTTGATGTCGGCAACGAGTTCGAAGTCGTTACGGTCAGCTTCAATCCGAAAGAGACCACAGCCGACGCGGCCGCCAAGAAAGCGGAATTCGTCAAGCGCTACGGTCGCCCTGGCGCGGCATCCGGCTGGCACTTTCTCACCGGCTCACCCGATTCGATCAACGCGCTCACGAAGGCAGTCGGGTTCCAGTACCAATACGACGCCGCGCGCAACCAGTACGCGCACGCCACTGCCATCATGGTCCTGACTCCTCAGGGCCACATCTCGCGCTACTTCTACGGTGTGGACTTTCCGCCAAAAGACCTGCGCATGGGACTGGTGGAAGCCTCGCACGGAAAAATCGGCAACGCCGTCGACCAGGTTCTCTTGTACTGCTACCACTACGATCCCGCTACCGGCAAATACGGCGCGGTCGTGAGCAACATGTTGAAGCTCGGGGGCGGGCTCACCATCGTATTTCTGGGCGGATTGCTTCTCATTCTCTTCCGCCTGGAACGCAGCGCGCCGCGCAGAGCGTGGGACGACACGAAATCGGGTCACTCAGGACTGAAGCCAACCGGATATGTTCGATAATTTTCCATTATGGCCTGCACGGGCCTCTACCGCGGCGGGTAATGTCGATGCCCTCTACATCTTCCTGATCATCGTGTCGGGAATGATGACGCTGCTGGTGTTCACCGCGATCATCATCTTCGCCGCCCGCTACCGCCACCGCCGAGGCGTGCTGGCTGAACAAATTGAGGGTTCCATCCCTCTCGAAGTCACCTGGTCGATTATTCCCCTGGGCGTTTTCATGGTGATTTTTGTCTGGGGAGCTGTCGTCTACTTTCATAGCCGCACGCCCCCTCGCGACTCCACCGACGTCTATGTCGTCGCCAAGCAGTGGATGTGGAAGCTGCAACATGCAGAAGGACAGCGCGAGATCAACTCACTCCACATCCCCGTGGGCCGCGATGTTCGCCTCATTATGACGTCGCAGGATGTGATCCACAGCTTCTTCGTTCCTGCCTTCCGCATGAAGCAGGACGTGCTCCCCGGCCGCTACACGACGGCGTGGTTCCATGCCACCAAAGCGGGCACCTATCATCTTTTCTGCGCTGAATATTGCGGCACTCAGCACTCCGGCATGATCGGGGACATCGTAGTCATGGAACCCGCGCAGTATGAGGCCTGGATGAGCGGCGGCAACACGGGTCCGCTCTCGGCCAGCGGGGAAAAGATTTTCGCTGAACTCGGATGCGCCACCTGTCATCGAAGCGATACCCAGGGGCGCGGGCCCAGCCTGCAAGGCGTCTTTGGCAAACCTGTGCAGCTTCAGGACGGACGCATTGTAACCGCTGATGAAAATTATATTCGGGAATCGATTCTCGATCCCGGCGCAAAGATCGTCAACGGATTCAAGCCGGTCATGCCCACATTCCAGGGCCTGGTCAGCGAGGAGCAAGTCAACGCGCTGGTCGCGTACGTGAAGTCACTCAGCGGTGGTTCCGCAATAAAGACGAACACCGCCACGGCGCAGCCCACCGCGCCAGCCAAGGGAAATCAGGTGCAATGAGTATGGCTACCCCCATCGTCACTCCCGTCGAGCGGGAAGATTATCTGAATAAGGAGTACGGCGTCGCCTCGTGGCTTCTGACCACTGACCACAAGCGCATCGCCCTGCTCTATCTGATCTCGATCACATTCTTCTTTTTCATCGGCGGCTTCTTTGCGTTGCTCATCCGCCTCGAGTTGCTGACTCCCGCCGGGGACCTAGTGCAGGCGGATACCTATAACAAGCTCTTCACCATGCACGGCCAGGTGATGGTCTTCTTTTTCCTGATTCCGTCCATTCCCGCCGTGCTGGGCAACTTTCTAATGCCCATGATGATCGGAGCAAAAGACCTCGCCTTCCCGCGCATCAACCTGCTCAGCTGGTATCTCTACATCATCGCCGGCATCATGATGTTGCATTGCATCCTGACCGGCGGCGTGGATACCGGCTGGACTTTCTACACGCCCTTCAGCACCGCCTTCAGCAATACCAAGGTTATTGAGGCCGGCCTCGCGATCTTCGTCTCTGGATTCTCCTCGATTCTTACCGGACTGAACTTCGTAGTGACCATTCACCGCATGCGCGCACCCGGAATGACCTGGTCGCGCCTGCCGCTGTTCGTCTGGTCGCACTACGCCACCAGCATCATCCAGATTCTGGGAACCCCGGTCATCGCCATCACCCTCGTGCTGGTCGTCGCCGAGCGCGCTCTCCACCTCGGCATTTTCGATCCCAAACTCGGTGGCGATCCCCTGCTCTTCCAGCACCTGTTCTGGTTCTATTCGCATCCCGCCGTCTACATCATGATTCTGCCGTCGATGGGCGTAGTTTCCGAGGTCATCGCCTGCTTCTCGCGCAAGCGCGTCTTCGGATACAGTTTTGTGGCCCTCTCGTCGCTTGCCATTGCAGTCTTTGGATTTCTCGTCTGGGCGCATCACATGTTCGTCGCCGGCATCTCCGTCTATGCCGCCCTGGTGTTTTCATTGCTCAGCTACTCCGTGGCTGTCCCGTCCGCAGTCAAGGTGTTCAACTGGACCGCCACTCTCTACAAGGGCTCGATTCATTACGACGCCCCCATGCTCTATGCCTTCGGCTTCCTGGGACTATTCACCATCGGTGGTCTTACAGGATTGTTTGTGGCAGCTCTAGGCGTCAACGTCCACGTCACTGATACGTACTTCGTCGTGGCTCACTTCCACTACATCATGGTTGGGGGCGCGCTGATGGGATATCTCGGAGGCCTCCACTTCTGGTGGCCGAAAATTTCCGGCCGCCTCTACCCGGAAGGCTGGGCCCGTCTGGCAGCGTTGATCGTATTTGTGGGATTCAATCTGACATTCTTCCCGCAGTTCATTCTCGGCTACCTCGGGATGCCCCGCCGCTACTACCAGTATCCGGGAGAGTTCCAGGTGCTCAACGTGCTCTCCACCGCCGGAGCCACAGTCCTGGGTATCGGCTACCTGCTCCCGATGATCTACTTCCTGTGGTCGATGCGCTACGGCAAACCCGCTCCTGATAATCCTTGGAACGCCGCCGGCCTGGAGTGGCAGACTCAATCTCCGCCCACTACCTTCAACTTTGAGAAGCAACCAGTCGTGACCTGGGAGGCGTACAACTACGACGAGATCGATACCGGACATAAGCAGGAGGCCCATGTTGTCGGATAGCCAAGCCGCCGTACCGACCTCATCTCACGACGACATCCACAGCCCGGCACTGTTGCACCACTTCGCCACCGAAGAGCAGCAGCGTAACGCGTCCAACTTTGGTATGTGGATCTTCCTGGGCACGGAAGTCATGTTCTTCGGAGGCCTTTTCGTCTCGTATCTGATCTACCGCCTCTGGTATTTCGGAGATTTCGGCGCCGCCAGCAAGTCCATCGACGCCACTCTCGGCGCCACCAATACCGCCGTCCTGATCTGCAGCAGCTTGACCGTCGTCCTCGCGATCTGGGGAGCGCAGATCGCCAGTCGCAAGCTGATGATCGGCAGCCTCATCTTGACGATGCTCTTCGGCCTCGCCTTCCTCGGTATTAAGGGCAAGGAATACAAAGACAAATTTGAAGAGCACCACGTTCCCGGAGCGTCCTTCAGCTTCGAAAAAGTTCCCATCCCCGGACACCCTGATCAGTACGCCAATCCACGTCATGCCCAGATATTCTTTGCGCTCTACTTCATCATGACCGGACTGCACGCTCTCCACATGATCGTAGGACTGGGAATCTTCACCTGGCTTTTGATCATGGCCTGGAAGGGGCGATTCACTCCGGAATACCACACGCCTTTAGAAGTTGGCGGACTCTACTGGCACTTCGTCGATATCGTCTGGATTTATCTGTTCCCGTTGCTGTACCTGATCGACCGGCATCCGTGAGGCAAATCATTCATGTCTGATCACGCAAAATCGTCGCCCCTGAAAAGCTATTTCGGTGTCTGGATCGCGCTGCTTGTCGGAACGTATCTCACGTACGCCGTCGCGAAGCTGGATCTCGGCCCTTACAATGCCGCCGTCGCGCTCATCATTGCGACAACCAAAGCCCTGTTGGTTGCCCTCTTCTTCATGCACCTGAAAGGTGCGAGCGAGAAGCTACTGAAAGTCGTGGTGATCTCGACATTATTCTTCTTGTTCATCCTGATGGCGCTCTCGATGGCCGACTACGCCACCCGTGGCTATAAATAACGGCTCCCATACCGCCCCGCCTGATCGGCCAAGATTCAGTTCTGATATTACTTCGACGTCCCGGCCGCAGCCAGGCGATCAAGCCAGAATTGTTTTTCTTCTGCGAACGCTTTCCTGTCTTGCTCGGAAACCGGGCGAACTCTGCCTATGCCCTTCTCGATCGCTACGACCCTGCGGAGCCTGCCACTCGCCGAGCTCAAATATAAAGTTTGGTCGTTGCTCGTCTCATCCACGAGGAAGATGACGACGTCGTTCTTATTCGCCGTCGAGACGTCGAACCCTTGCACTCTCTGCCCGGTCCGCACGATGCTTTGCATAACCGGACACTCTTGTTCCATCGAAAGGCCCAGCAGAGTGGACGTATGGGGTGGTAAGTGCGCATGTATGCCTTTTTCGAACGTAGTGTTGACCGCTCGAGTCATCCGTGCTTGGACATGCTTATTTGTTGAAGGCTGCTCCTGCGCGGCCACCTCAAGATTCAGTCCCCCCCAAATGAATGCGACAATCAGCGCAACCGGCCAAGCATCTCTGGTCAAGTTCGACATCTCCCCTCCCTGATCTATTGAATCCAACACCATCTCCGCTGCACGAGTATAGAGCACTCGTTCTCTACGTTCGCAGGGCAGACGTGGCGCTCCCTGTGGTCGTCTGCTCGCGGTTCGCGCTATACTCGCCCGTCAGGCAGATATCATCCGCTTCCCGAGGCTTTCTATGGCATTCTGCAATTCCTGCGGCGCCCAACTAACGGAAGGAACGAAATTCTGCAACAAATGCGGCGCTTCAATTGCCGGCGCATCCGGCAGTTCCGCCTCATCTGCGGCGGCCATAGGCCCGGGCACCGCTCCGGCCACAGCGCCGAGCAGCGCTCTCAAGACAATCCTCATCATCGTCGGGGCGATTGTAGTGATCGGAGTAGTTGGGATCGCCACGCTCGCCTTCATCGGGATCCGTGTCGCCCGCCACACTCGCGTCATGCAGCAAGGCGATCACGTCAAGGTAGAAACTCCATTCGGCACCGCCGAAACCTCCAAGGATCCAGAAGAAGCCGCGAAAGACCTCGGCGTTGACGTCTACCCCGGAGCCTCGGCCCAGAAACAAGGCGCTTCCACCGCAACTTTCGGAAAAGTACGCACCGTCTCCGCCGCCTTCGAGAGCGATGATGCGGTCGAAAAAGTCTGCGCCTTCTACAAATCCAAATTCCCCAGTGCCACCGTCAGCACTTCCGACCAGAATCGCTGCACCATCGTCTCCAATGATCCGCCAAACATGATTACCATCAATGTCGAGCCCAGCGGGGACGGCTCCAAATTTCAGATCGCCAGCGTTTCCACGAAATCGAAGTAAGGGCCCATGTCAGAAAACCTGGTTGATTCCATTGCACCCGCCATTCCTTTGCTGAAAGATGCTGCGGGACTCGCCGACGCGCTACGCGCTCGACTTCGCGGGGAAGTGCGCTTCGACAACGGCGCCCGCGCGCTTTACGCCACCGACGGATCCAACTACCGTCAAGTCCCCATCGGTGTGGTTCTTCCCAACGACGCGGAGGACGTCCTCGCCGCTATCGCCACCTGCCGCGAATTCGGTGCCCCTCTCCTCTGTCGCGGCGGAGGCACTTCCCTTGCCGGCCAATGCTGCAACGTCGCCGTAGTGCTCGACTTCACGAAGCACATGGGCAACATCCTCGAGATCGATCCTGAGCGCCGCATCGCCCGCGTCCAGCCCGGAGTCGTTCTCGATCATCTGCGCAACGCCGCGGAGAAGCATCACCTGACCTTCGCCCCCGATCCTGCCAGCCATGACCGCTGCACCATCGGGGGCATGATCGGCAACAACTCCTGCGGTGTCCACTCCATCATGGGCGGCAAGACGGATGACAACATCGAAGCCCTCGAAGTAGTCATTTATGACGGCACCCGTCTAAGCGTGGGCGCAGACGGATCATGTAGGGACAGCCGCCATCGGCTATCCGGCGGCCCGGAAGTTTCGGGCCGCAGTGCCGATCGCGCCGCTGAAATCCGCACCGCCCTCAAACAGATCGCCGATCAGTACGGGGATCTGATCCGCCAGAAATTCCCCAACATCCCCCGCCGAGTCTCCGGCTACAACCTCAACTACCTCCTCCCGGAGAACGGCTTCCACATCGCCCGCGCCCTGGTCGGCTCAGAAGGAACCTGCGCCACCACTCTCGAAGCCACCTGTCGCCTCATCGAAAGTCCTCCGCAACGAGTTCTCCTGGTCGTCGCCTATCCCGACATCTACCAGTGCGCCGACCACATCCCAGAAATCCTCGAGTACAAGCCCATTGGCCTCGAAGGTTTCGACGACCTCCTCGTCTATTACGAACGCACGAAAGGCATCAATGCCGAAGGACTCACGCTGCTTCCTGAAGGAGGCGGATGGCTCCTGGTCGAATTCGGCGCCGAGTCGCTCCCTGGCGCTGAACTTCAAGCCCAACGCCTGATCGATGCTCTTCGTCGCAGTCCTAATCCGCCGAACGTAAAACTCTTTTCCGGCGCACAGGCCAAGCGAGTCTGGGAAGTGCGTGAATCCAGCCTCGGCGCGACCTCGCACGTGCCCGGCGAGCCTCTCAACTGGGAAGGTTGGGAAGACGCCGCAGTCAGTCCCGAAGAGCTGGGCGGATATCTCCGCGATCTCCGCAAAATGATGGCCGATTTCGGCTACAAAGGCTCCCTCTACGGACACTTCGGCCACGCCTGCGTGCATACCCGGCTCAACTTCGATCTGCAGTCGAACGAAGGGATTGCCAAGTACCGTAGATTCGTAGAGGAAGCGGCGGACCTTGTGGTCAGCTACGGCGGCTCGCTTTCCGGCGAACATGGCGACGGACAATCCCGCGCCGAACTCCTGCCCAGAATGTTCGGCCCCGAACTGATGCAGGCCTTCCGCAAATTCAAAGAGGCCTGGGACCCCGACTGGAAGATGAATCCCGGAAAAGTCCTTGAGCCCTACAAGCTCGACGAAAACCTGCGCCTGGGCCCAAATTACGCACCTTGGGAGCCCAAGACACATTTCCAGTTCCCCGAAGATCATGGCAGCCTCTCGCATGCCGCCCTGCGTTGTGTCGGAGTAGGCAAATGCCGCCGCGAAGAAGGCGGCGTCATGTGCCCCAGTTGGCGCGCCACCCACGAAGAAGAGCACTCCACCCGCGGCCGCGCCCACCTCCTCTGGGAGATGACCCAGGGCGAAGTCATCCGCGATGGCTGGCACAGCGAAGAGGTCAAGCACTCGCTCGATCTTTGCCTCGCCTGCAAAGGCTGTAAGAGCGATTGCCCGGTCACCGTGGACCTGGCGACCTACAAGGCCGAGTTCCTCTCGCACTACTACGAAGGCCGCCTCCGTCCCCTGAACGCCTACGCCTTCGGCAACATCGATCTGTGGGCAAGCCTCGCCTCCAACGCTCCGGGCCTGGTGAATCTGACGACTCAACTCCCATTCCTACGAGACATAGCGAAGCTCCTCGCCGGTATACCAGCCCAGAGAAAGATCCCGGCATTCGCTCCGGAGACTTTCAAACAATGGTTCTATCGTACGGGTAGCTCGACGAACGGACGCCATCGTCCCTCGCCCGAAGCGCAACGAGCACGCATCCCCACAGACCCAGATAGCCCCGGATCGCGACCGTGGAAGAGCGGCGCTTCAGCGCCGCGTCCAGCGGACCAGGAGAATGGGGCTTTAGCCCCCGAGGTCATCCTCTGGACCGACACTTTCAACAACTATTTCCTACCCTCCACCGCAAAAGCCGCCGTCGAGGTCCTCGAAACCGCGGGATTTCGCGTTCGAGTTCCGCGCGCCAATCTATGCTGCGGACGCCCCCTCTACGATTTCGGCATGCTCGACCGCGCCCAGCGCTTGCTGCTCGAAATCCTCGACCAGCTCGAGCCCGAGATCGCCGCCGGAATCCCCGTTGTGGGCCTAGAACCCAGCTGCGTCGCCGTCTTCCGCGACGAACTCATCAATCTCTTCCCCCACGACGAACGCGCCCAGGCCCTCAGCAAGCAGACATTCCTCCTGAGCGAGTTCCTGGAGCAGAATCTCGGTCCCAACGCCCAGCTTCCGCAGCTCCCCCGTAACGCCCTGCTCCACGGGCACTGCCACCATAAATCGATCATGAAGATGACCGCCGAGGAATCCCTGCTAAGCCGCCTGGGCGTGCAGTTCCAGTCTCCCGCTCCGGGATGCTGCGGCATGGCCGGATCCTTCGGCTTCGAGCACGACAAGTACGAAGTCTCCGCCGCGATCGGCGAACTCGAGCTCCTCCCCGCAGTTCGCCAAGCGCCACCGGACTGGCTGATCATTGCCGACGGCTTCAGTTGCCGGGAGCAGATCGCCCAGGGTACGGGACGCCACGCCCTTCACCTCGCCGAAGTCCTCCAGATGGCGCTTCAACCGTCCGCCCTGGATAAAGATGATCCCTATCCCGAATCCCGCTTAGTCCGCGAGCGCCAGTCGGAAGTGACCGCCTCGATGAAGCGCGCCGGAATCGCCGTAGGAGCCATCGCCGCAACCAGCCTTCTCCTATGGGCCGCCACCCGCCGACGATGACTCGGCGAAATCGCGTAGGGATAGCCCCTTGGGCTGTCCCGCGAAGCGAAGCGGGTGCGTGTTGGCAAGCTCCCTAATTACAATAAGTTGGCAAGCTCCCTAATTACAATAAGTTAGACCACCTAGCCACCTCTTCCAGAACCTGAGACAATAGGTAAGTAGGTTCTGCCGCTTCGTTCCGCGCCTGCTCCGACCGCGCCCTTCGTAAGGAACACTCTCATGGATCGCGAAGTCACAACCATGGTTAGCGCTGACGTGGCGCACGACCTGACCAGTAAGGTTCAGGCAACCACCACTCCGGCGTTGAAAACCCCTCTGCGGGGATCGGTGCTGGTTTTAATCCAGTACGACGTCTGCGAAGAGATCCGCCTCGACATTCTGCGTGGCCTGATCCCCGCGCGCACTGCGCAGGCCACCTTTAAGAGCCAGGCTCCGGGATACGTCCGCTACCAGCGCACGCCCGTAGCCGAGCCGATCGAGCCCGTCATCCTCCAGTCCGGCGAGCGCCTTTCCGGGGAGATCAAGTACTACGACTACGGCGTCGTCAGCATGGTCTTCGAGCTGCCCTTCGCCGGAGACTGGGAAACCTTGATCCAGCTTTCCGCGCGCTGGACCTCCGACACGAACTTCGAGAAGCTGGCCTCCCGCCTCGTCCGCCAGAAGCTGGAGCGGGCCGCTCCCGCCCTGATCAAGCCCTACAGGGACGACGACTGGTTACAGGAGGATTACTTCATCTTCCACGTCCGCGAGATCGATGGCTCTCCCACCGCCGACGATCTGCTCTCGACGCAGAGCAACCACATCGCCCAGGTCGTACGCGGTGAAACCGCCACGCTCTCCGAGGACGAACGCATGGAAATCCTGGCCTCGCGCATGTCGTACTATCCTAGCGACCTCGCGGTCATCGGATGGAACGCAGCCTTCATCTACGACACCCAATCCGGGGCAGAGACGGCGATCCAGCTTCTGCAGTACGCCAACTCGCAGCTGCTCGAGTTCCGTCATTACGACGAGCTGCTGACCAAGGAATTGGAGAACGTTTACGACTTCCTGGAAGTCGGAGGCACGGGATGGTGGTCGCGCTGGCGCACGGCCAAGGCCGCTTCCAAGTTGCACACCGTACTGTTAGACGTGAACGAACTCACCGAACGTGCCGACAATGCCATCAAGTTTCTGAGCGACATGTTCTCCGCGCGGCTTTACAAGCTGTGCGCCCAGAAAGTTGGGGTTCCCGACTACAAAGATCTCGTCCAGGAAAAGCTCCACACCGCCGAAGACCTCTACCGTTTCATGGTCGAGCAGTTCAACCAGAGCCGCGCCTTCGTACTGGAACTGATGGTTGTAGTAATCCTGATTATCGAGTTGGTCTATTTCTTCAAAGGCAAAATGTAAGAAACGTGTGGCGACAGCCCCTCAGGCTATCCGGCCGTGCATACGCTGCTGCAGCCCACGCCGCCATTCATTGTATTGCTATCCCTGTGGGCATAGCGTACGGTGAAGATGTCACTCCACAGTCCTCCGCCGTGCCCGAACGGGCGTCGGTCCGTTGTGAATTGATTTGCACGACAGGAGACCCCGACATGGCGACTCGCAAGACTGACCCTATCGCTCCAAGAGATGCCGCAACCGTGCGGATGGCGAACAACTGCGAGGGACACGTGCGCATTCTGCAAGAGCAGCGGATCACGGCCCGCGAGATGATCCACCTGGCGCACGATATGGTCGCACTCGCGACTTCGATGAGAAAGTCGGGCCCGGTCGTTTTACCTTAAGCCGCACCCCATCTGCGAACAAGTAGGCCGCGCCCATAGTCCAAAGTGCGCAGGATTCGAGTTCCAGCCGACGTGCCCCGCTCGGGGCTGTGTGAAAGACGGCCCTTCGCCCTGATTTGTGAAAGAGCGGCCCTTCAGGGCCGCGTTAGCTCTCGACGAGAGTGGGGCTTTAGCCCCGTGCCCATTTTTGGGGTGCCCAACATGGGCGGCAAAGCGGATCGCGGATTCGGGTTCGCTCGACGCCGCCCGGCCTCTGAAAATTTCCACAGAAATAATCGCATTCGTGTGACGAACAACCTTTACTGAAAATCACAAAAAAGCCACTCTGGACGCATGCACCAAACACGTCCCAGCGCCTCCCGCCCAGCAACCAAACCAGAGCGGCGCGCCACGAGAGCGACTCAGACTCCTTGCCTACTTCAAAAAGCGCTTCCACTAAATGCTTTACTTCGAAGACTTTACCTCCAACCCCTTTGCTTTGAAGACTTAGCGAGCACAAAGCGGGTACCCCCTTCCGTAACGTCCGTGTATTCAAGACTTTGCTCTCCCGCCCTCGAAAAATTTACTCGCCGAGCTACGCGCTCCGGAGGCATACGTCTCTGTCCCTATTCGCGTCTGGGCAACCACAAAAATTACGTGGGGACAGCCGCCCTTTGCTGTCCGGCGGCCCGGGTCTCGGGGCACTCGTTTGTGAGCGAGGACAAAAGGAAGCGCCACAAACCAAAGGACTTGTTAATTGTATATTCATATTTGTACGTACATGATCGTGCATGAGAATGTTCCTGCAGGAACACTTTTCACATCCGCATTAGTGTTCCTGTAGGAACCTCTCCCGATCATTGTCATCCTGACAGCGTGCCCCACACCCATCTGAGATAATTCTTGGTCATCCTTATCCATGCTGGAGGATTCTTGAAGGCTCTGTTACTGGAGAACATCAGTGCGGTGGCGGTCGAGGGCTTTCGCCAGGCGGGCTACGAAGTCGAGGCGCACAAGACCGCGCTGGACGAGCGCGACCTCGTCGAGAAGATCAAGCCCGTTTCTCTTCTGGGCGTGCGCTCGAAAACGCGCGTGACTGCGGCTGTGCTGCAGGCGGCACCGAAGCTCGTCGCCGTTGGCGCGTTCTGCATCGGCGTCGACAAGATCGATCAGAAGACGGCCAGCGAGCGCGGCATCGCCGTCTTCAACGACCCTCACTCCAACTCGCGTTCCGTCGCGGAACTGGTGATGGGCGAGATCATCATGCTCCTGCGACGCACATTCCAGGCCTCCTCAGAGATGCATCGCGGCGTGTGGAACAAGTCGGCTGCGGGTGCGCATGAGGTCCGCGGGCTCACGCTGGGCATTGTGGGATACGGCAAGATCGGCTCGCAGTTATCGGATCTGGCTGAGGCCATGGGAATGCGCGTCGTGTTCTACGACACCTCGCACGTCCTGGCCCGCGGCAATGCGCGTCCCGTAAGCTTCCGCGAACTGCTGGAGATCTCCGATGTCGTCACGCTCCATGTCGACGGCAAGAAGGAAAATCAGGACCTGTTCGGCGATCAGGAATTCCGCGCGATGAAAGATGGCGCGTGCTTCCTCAACCTCAGCCGCGGCTTTGTGGTCGATCACGAAGCGCTGGCGACTCACTTGAAAACCGGCAAGCTCTCCGGCGCAGCCATCGATGTCTTCCCCAAAGAGCCTGAGTCAGGCGCTGCATTCGAGAGCGCACTGCGCACACTGCCCAACGTCATCTTGACTCCCCACGTGGGCGGATCGACGGAGGAGGCCCAGGCCAATATCGGATCGTTCGTGTCCGCCAAGCTGCTCGACTATGTGCGCACCGGTGATTCCCTGCTCAGCGTAAATCTTCCGCAGTGCCATCTCGAGTACGAAGAGGGATCGTACCGCCTGATGCACATCCATCAGAACGTCCCCGGAATTCTGCGCGCCATCAACGACATCCTCGCCGATCGCGAGATCAACATCGAACGCCAGGCGCTGAATACGCGCGGCACGCTGGGTTATGCCATCTACGATATCAATCGTGCTTGCGACGAAGAATTGATGGCGCAATTGAAGGCGGTGCCGCACACGATTGTGGTAAGGGCGAAGGGATGCTGATGAGCAGTGAGCAATGAGCCAAACCTGGTTCGCTCATGGCTCATTGCTCACTGCTCTGGAGACTCCATGCGTGGATTGAAAGACAAACGCGTACTGATCACCGGCGGTGCCAGCGGAATCGGCGCTGCCACTGCGGCGCGGTTTCTTGAAGAGGGATCGCGCGTCTGCGTCCTCGACCGCAACGCGCAGGCTTGCGAACACATCAGACACGAGCTTCCTGCCTTAGGCGAGGCTATCATCGCCGACGTCACCGATCTCATGCAGGTCGAGGCTGCATTCGCCGAAGCTATCCGGCTGATGGATGGAGTCGATGTTCTGGTGAACAACGCGGGCATCAGCATCCGGCATAAATTTCTCGAGATCTCGCCCGAGGAGTGGGATCGCGTGCTTGCGGTCAATCTGACCGGAGTCTTCTATGTAGCGCAGACTGCCGCACGGCACATGTGGGAGCGCGGCAGTGGAGTAATCCTGCAAACGGCCTCAACCAATGGAGTCATGGGATATCCCTTTTACGCGGACTACAACGCGACCAAGGCGGGCGTGATCGAGCTGACCCGGTCCATGGCACTGGAACTTGCGCCCAAGGTGCGGGTGTGCGCGGTCGCCCCTGGTTACGTCTTGACTCCGATGCAGCGCGCGGAATATTCGGACGCGATGCTCGCCGAGGTGAACCAGAAGATTCCGCTGGGCCGGCACGCTACGCCCGGAGAAATTGCCGGATTATTTGTCTATCTGGCATCGGATGACGCGGCGTTTGCGACCGGCCACGTGTTCACGATGGATGGTGGAGAGACTGCAGGAGGGTTAGCGAGCCGGTGAGAATTCCTCCTGCGCAGATTCAGGTGGGCCAGTAGATGATGATCGCTTGCCGTTTCCGTGTGAATCCGTGACGATCCGTGGCCAATTCCTTACCATATGCGATTGAAAGATAAAGTTGCGCTGATCACAGGCGGGACGTCGGGCATTGGCGAGGCCACGACTTTGCTCTTCGCGCGAGAGGGAGCGCAAGTTGCGATTACAGGCCGCAACCCGGAGCGCGGCGCCGAAGTCGTCCGGCGGATCAACGACTCCGGCGGCGAGGCCAGGTTCATGCGTGCGGACGTAAGCTCGGCGTCCGATTGCCAGCGCGTCGTCGATGAGACCGAGCGCGCCTTTGGGCGAATCGACATTCTTTTCAACAACGCCGGCGTGTTCTACCCCCAGACCGCTCTGGAATGCTCCGAGCGCGAGTGGGACGAGCAGATCGACGTCAACCTGAAAGGCACGTTCCTGATGTCGAAGGCGGTTCTGCCCGGAATGATTGCGAAAAAATTCGGCGTGATCATCAACAACGCTTCCGGCTGGGGCATTGTGGGCGGAGATCACGCGGTGGCGTATTGCGCCTCCAAAGGCGGGGTGGTTCTGATGACCAAGGCCATGGCCATCGATCATGGCTCACAGGGCATTCGCGTGAACTGCGTCTGTCCGGGTGATGTGGAGACCCCCATGCTTCCGGCAGATGCGAAGATGCGCGGCTTGAAGTGGGAGGACTACATCGCGGGCTGCGCGAATCGTCCGCTGGGGCGCGTGGGCACCGTCGAGGAGATTGCCAAGGCCGTCTTGTTCCTGGCTTCCGATGATTCGTCGTTCATGACCGGAGCGGCCCTGGTCGTGGACGGCGGGGGGACGGCCGACTAGTGATGCGCGACAGGCCTATCCTGTTCGTCGGCGGCGGGCGTATCACAAGTGCCTTGTGCGCGGGATTGCGCCTCGGAAAATACTCGCGCGAGATCGTAGTCTACGATCGCAATCCTGACAAGCTCCGTGCACTGCGGACAGAATCTCGCGTGACCATCGCGCAAGATTTGCAGAAGGCACTGCCGGGTGCGGAGATTTTGATTCTGGCAGTGCGGCCCGCGGCGGTGCCGGGAGTATTGCAGGAGATCGCCGGCACTGGAACTTGGCCGCGATTATGCGTGAGCCTGGCTGCCGGGATTCCGCTGGCGGCCTTACGAAGATCTCTGGGTAATCCTGCGCACTGGGTGCGCGCCATGCCAAGTCCGGCATCTCGCATCGGCCGGGGACTGACCGCGCTCAGCTTCGACCCGGCGGTGTCGACAACAGAGCGAAAGCGAGTCCGCGAATTATTCGAGGTGGTCGGGCAGGTGATTGAGGTTCCCGAGCGCAGCTTCGATGCTTTTACCGCAACCTACTCTTCGAGCCATGGATATCACGCCCTGGCAACGCTGGCGTCCGCTGCCCAACGCGCCGGTCTGGACCGAAAGACAGCGCTGAGCGCCGCAGCCCATGCTTTGGCCGATGGCATTCAGTATTTGAGAGAGAGTGCTTTGAGCGTCGATGAACTTTTGCACGAGGCGGTCACTCCCGGCGGAATCGCAGCCGCAAGTATCGCAGCGATGGACAAAGCCGGGTACAGGCAGGCCGTGCAGAAGGGAATACAGGCTGGCATCACGCAGGCGCGGCGCAACGCTGCTTCTCTGAAGACCCGCAAGACAACTCCGGCGTCGACTTAGCTCGACCTTCCACTCCAGATCAGGCGACGCCTTCGTCACAACGGGCGTTATTACCTTGGTCATGGTTCCAAGCCAGACCGAATCTGTGAGAATGAACCTGGCGTCCTGCCGAGTAAGTGGAAAGTCGAAAGATGGAAATTCAAACTCCCAAAGCGACACGGCGAAGCACGCGACTCCGAGTGGAAATTCCGGTCAGCGTGATCAGTCTCGATCGTCAGCGGCCGTTTGGCGACCGCTGCGTGGTGCTGGTCGTAAGCGCACAGGGTTGCGGGTTTCGCGCTTCGGAGGAATTACTCGCTGGCACGCCCATCATGATCAGCGACCTGCCAGGCGGGGGCAGCGTAACTGCTCGCGTCGCCAGTTGTGTCCCGATGGGGAGCGATGGCAAATACTTCCTCGTGGGTGCGTCACTGTACAGTCACGGAAATGTTTGGGGCATCGCCAATGCTCCGCCGGACTGGGCCGTAGCCGCGAAAGATGATCCCGCCGCGAAGCCGACCGCGAACGCTCCGATGCCCCATGAGAGCGCGCCGGCAAAGGTTCCCGCTCGGAAGAAGGCGTGGCCCTACAATGTTTTCTCCGAAGGCGCAGAAGCTCCGCTGGGCCGCAAATAAACTCTCCTTAACAAAAATCAAAGAACCATTCAGCATCGTTGTTCTTTCGTAACTTCTGGCACTCGCGAAGCACTGCGATACTTGGCAAAGATATGTCCGAAGAGCCAGAGTCAGCATCGCCAGTTCAGCCAGAAAGCAAAGAGTATCTGGTACAGCGCCCGTTTCGCGTAAAGCTGCGCGGATCGGTGCTGGTCCTGCTGCGCTTGCCCAACAAGCGCTCACTGCGCGGGGCGTTCCATCAGTTGTCGATCAGCGGTGGAGTCATTCACTTGGAAAAACCTCTGGATGAGAAGCTGGTAGTAGAGTTGATCTTTCACCTGCGTGAAAAAACCATTCACAGCAAAGCTCAGATGCTGTTTCCCATGTGGGCGACCCAGGGCTGGATGCAACCGTTTCGCTTTGTCGATCTGCCGGACGCCAGTCGCGAGTTGCTGGACGCAAGCCTGAAAGCCTTCATTGGCGCAGAGGCAAAGGCCGCGAGTAGCGGCGCGTAGGCTTCTCCTTTCTCTGTCCCGAAAACTCTCTTTTGATTCCGGCAGCAGTGTGCCGCGAGCGTTCGCCTACGCTTAGCAGGACACTTCCTCATTGCAAGCCCGACGAGAGTTTCCCGGTTACTCCGGTTACGTTGGGTACGGTACTGGATCGGCCTATGATCCGGGAAAGGATCATTCTATGAAACGCCTTAGCTTTGTGGTTTCCCTCACGAATAACGACAACGATTATCAGCTCGAACAGGCGGCAGCGGCCGAGAAAGCGGCGCGGCGATGGGGCGTGGACGTGAAGATCATTCATGCCGGCAATGACGCGCTGGCACAAAGCCAGCAGTTGCTGCACTACGTGCAGGATTCGTCGGTGGTGCGGCCGGACGCCATCATGTTCGAGCCCTCTGGCGGGACCGCATTTCCGCAGGTGGCGCGGGCGGCTGCGGCGGCCGGCATCGGATGGGTCGTGCTGAACCATGACGTTGACTACGTGCATGAGTTGCGGCGGACGTACAAGGTTCCAGTATTCGCCATCAGCTCCGACCACCAGCAGGTTGGCAAAATTCAAGGACAGCAACTGGCCGCGCTGCTCCCCAATGGTGGGACGGTGCTGTACATCGAGGGCCCGGCGAATAGCTCGGCGGCCAAAGATCGCACCACCGGCATGATGAGGAATAAACCCGCGAACATTCAGATCAAGTCGATGCGAGCCAATTGGACCGAAGAGAGCGCTTACCGAACGGTCAGCTCGTGGCTTCGCCTGCGAACGTCGCTCGAGAGTCACATCGATGTGGTGGCCGCGCAGGATGACAGCATGGCGATGGGCGCGCGAAAAGCGTTTCAGGAACTAGGCGAAGGCGATCGCGGACGCTGGCTCCGGATTCCGGTGACCGGGTGCGATGGTATGCCGAGGACGGGACAGGCATGGGTCAAGAACGGCACGCTGGCGGCGACGATCTTCATCCCTCCCAATACTGACTTGGCCATCGAGATGTTGGTCGAGGCTTTCAAGAACGGCAGCACGCTGCCGGAGAACCAAGTCACTACGCCCGAATCCGTGCCATCTCTGGCGGAACTGGCAGCTGCTGGAAAGAAAGCAACGCGCGCTGCCGGCGCATAGCGGCACATACAAATGATGTAGGCACCGCCCGTAAGGCGGTCCAGGCCGTGCGCGGCTCCGCCTCCGTCTCCAAACATAAGCGCCTCCGCGAATGTGCTAGATTGGGCTCACGGGCCCATAGCTCAACGGTTAGAGCAGCAGACTCATAATCTGTTGGTTCCAGGTTCAAATCCTGGTGGGCCCACCACGCGGCCTTCTATTCCGCGCTCGCTTCTGCAGTTACCTTGGTGGAACCTGCGTCGGGCCTGCGATTGACTTTGCGGGATTACGCCCCGTAGAGTCGCGACAGGATTTCACATTCCATTCACAAGAAGCTGGACCGGGAGGCGGGTATGCGTGCGTACCTTTTCGGGGCAGTGCTTTGCCTGACAAGTTTGACATGGGCGCAGGATCCGACGAAAGTCGAACCCAAGCATTACAAGCTGGATTTTGAGAACGATCGAGTGCAGGTTGTTTCGGTGCACTACGGGCCGCATGAGAAATCCGCGTTGCACGAGCATCCCGGAGGCGTGGTCGTCATTCTCACAGAAGCACATCTGCGCTTCACCGACGAGAACGGAAAAGTACGCGAGATATTTTCCAAGCCCGGCGAGGCGCGATGGTATCCTCCATTTAAACACCGGGTCGAGAACCTGGGTGACACTTCGTACGACGCCGTGTATGTGGGCTTAAAGAACAAGATGGCTGCGGCCAATTCTGCCCAGGACCCGGCGGTCGCGGTGGAGGAAGCAAAAAGGATTGTGGCGGAATCTCTGCTGGCAGCGGGACAACAGTAACGCTAGTTGGAAAGCCATAGCTGCGTGCGCCAGCACGCGGCTTTGCCATTGCAGTTCGGTTACCGGCTCGGCAGGAACAACCACATGAGTCGCCCTCCGAGCAGTTCTTCTTCCCGCTGGAAATCTGCCTGTTTGCTGGGCGCGGTGAGTTTTCTATCATTCATGTATTTCTACGAGGGCGGCGGGTGGAACCAGAACTCGCGCTTCGATCTGCTGCGCGCCATTATCGAGCGACATACTCTGCAGATTGATGCGTACGCCGACAATACTCAGGACAAGGCTCACTTTCGCGGACACTATTACTCAGATAAAGCTCCGGGACTTGTGTTTCTAGCGGTTCCCTTTGCAGTTGTTGCGCGCGCGGGCATGAACACGGTGGGAGTTGATCCGGATTCGGCGCAGGGCGAATTTGTGCTCTCATATCTGGTGACCGCGTGGGCTGTCGGGCTGCCCACGGCTCTGGCGGTGGTTTGCTTGTTTTTTCTCGCCGTGCGATTCGGGTGCAGTTCAACAGCGGCGGCGTTTGCAGCCATGGTCATGAGTCTGGGCACCCCGATGTGGGCCTATGCCAGCCTGTTTTGGGCGCATGCTCTGGTGGGAGCGTGCCTGCTGTTTGGCTTTGCGGCGGGACTGAAATTGAAAGATAGTTCCAGTGCCCCAGCGAATTTCTGGTGGGCGCTGACCTTGGGGCTGGCTGCCGGATGGGCAACCGTCACGGAATATCCTGCCTTGCCGGCCTCCGCATTGTTGGCGCTGTTCGCGCTCTCGCAGGTCTGGCCACGTGGAACTGCGGCTCGGTGGCGTGTGGTTGCCGGGGTTGGAATCGGATCTGCGGTTTGCGCCGGGGTGCTGCTCGGCTACCTGCACGCGGCGTTCGGATCGTTTAGCCCCAGCTATTCGTATTACGATCCGAATTCGTTTTCTTTTATGCAGCAGCGGGGATACATGGGGCTGACCTATCCGCATCCGGACCGGCTGCTGAAGCTGCTGTTCGGCTGTGCGCGCGGATTATTTTTCGCATCGCCGGTCATCGTGGCCGCTCCGGTTGGACTCTGGGGATTGTGGAAGAACCAGCGCTCCGCGGCCGCGCTGGTGGCCGCCGGCATTGCGCTTTACTACTTCTTGTTCAACGCATCCTTCTACTGGTGGAAGGCAGGCCTGACGTTCGGTCCACGTTACGCAGGCGCCGCCATTCCGCTCTTGTGCCTGGGAGTGGCGATGGCTTGGCAACAGGCAACGAAAACGTGGCGGGGCCTGATCGTTGCGCTCGGCATCATCAGTGTCTTTGTAGCGCTCGTGGTGGTTTCCACTACGTCGCAATTGGCCATGCAGGATAGCTGCCCAATCGTGCATTCTTCCTGGCCGGCTTTTTGGTCCGGGCAGATGGCGATCAATCGAGAGTCGATGCTGACCGCGGCAGAGGCTGTCGGTGGATACGGTGCCTTCAATTTGGGTCAACTGCTCCGGCTGCATGGACTCGCGAGTTTGATCCCGCTGCTAGGGATGTGGGCAATTGCGGGAATAATTTGGTACCGACTGTCCCGCTCGCATGGACCTGCGTAGGCAAGCGCTGCTCACTCGGCAGCCGGCTTCCCCTATCGCCACGTGGCCTGCGTTGCTCCTGTAAGATAATCTCTGAGATCTGAAATTTGAGGGAGTTATGGCGCACAACGTTTTTTGCGTGAAGTTTAAGAGAGAGATGCCCGGCTTGGACGAGCCGCCATTCGATAACGAACTGGGGCAGAAAATTTACGACAACGTGTCGCAGGAAGCGTGGCGGCAGTGGATGGAACACTGCAAGATGCTGCTGAATGAGTATCGTCTGAATCCTGCGCGGCGCGAGGATCAGGAAGTCATCGTGAAGCAGTTAGAGATGTTCTTTTTCGGCGAAGGGTCGGCCAAGCCGAAGGAGTATGTCGCACCCAAAGAGTAGGCAACCGGGCTTCGCCCGCGCGGGCGGCCGCTACCCCTGCGTGTTCAGTCCACTGTTCTCACATCGTCCGGGAGCATCATCACAAACTTGCAGCCGCCACCCGCCGTGGAGCAGGAAAGCGTGCCGCGGCGCAGGATCTTCACCGGCGTGTCATCCGGGAAGGTCAGGTGGTAATCTGCGGTGCGCAGCGCTTCGCCGTAAGTCTTAAGCTTTTCGTCTCCGCTGACGAACTTCACCCCGTCCACTTTGGCGACATCGCCGGCCCCGCCACTCAGCAGTACAAAGAAATCTGCGTTGCCGGTTTGCGTAGCCTTGCCAAGATCGATCGTACTGAGGCGATCGAGTTCTGCTTTCGATTTCGCGATCTCGGCATCGGCCTTCGCCTCGCTTCCAACCAGTTTCGCCAGGCGAGTTCGTGTTTCCGGAGTCGGACGGAGTCCGTTCATTGACAGCGCGTAAGTGCGCTCCGCCAGATCTTTCTGCCCGCGCTTTTCGAAGATCTGCCCAAGATGGTCCCCGACTTCGCCGTGATGTCCGAGCGCCCAGGCGGCGGCCACGTATTTCTCAGCCTTGTCGAGATGACCCTCATCGACATGAACCCAGCCCAGCGTGTCCCAGTAGGCGACCAGCGAGGAGACCAACGGCAGATCATTTTTCGTCAGGCGATCGAGCGAAACGTTGCGCAGCGCGGCCGCGGTCGCAGATACAGCCGATTCGGCGTACTGCTGCGCGCGATCCAAATGCGTCTTCTTCAGCGATAGCTGATACGCGATATTGTTCCAGACCAGCGGAGTCGCGCTCATTTCGACCGCGTGATCAAAGGCGGCCAGCGCTTTATCATCCTGACCGAGATTCAGGTACGCATCTCCCAGGCTGACTTGCAACTCGGGACTCTCCGGAGTCAGCGAAGCCGCCTTCTCCAGCTCCGGCGCGGCTAGGTCGTATTTGTGCCACTCCGCGTACATGGCGCCGAGATTGCCGTGCGCGAACTTATCAAGCGGATTATTTTCCAGTTGCTTGTTGAAGGCCTTCGCCGCCTCATCGTATTTACGTTCCTGCCAATAGACCCGCCCGAGATTGTTGTAGGCGTACTCGTCGTATGGATTGACCTCGATTTGCTTCTGAAAGGCCGCGATAGCCTGATCATTCTGGCGAGTCGAGAGATAGATGAGCCCGAGATTGTTCCAGGCAAACTTGTTCTTGGAATCCACTTCGGTGGCGCGCTTGAGCAGGACTTCGGCGAGCGCCAGGTTTCCGCCGTCAGCAGCGGCACGCGCACTCTCAATGAGGTCGTCCGCTTTCATATCTGCCGGGGGAACCATCCCACCGGCACTGGCATTCTCCACAGCAAGCTGCTGGGCAAGATCGGAGGCAACGGCGCGACGGAAAGATTGATAGTCGGCGACGCGCGCCACCGGAAGCTCATCCTGACGCAAGGTGAGCGTGCGCCCGGCCGTGAAAACCCCGTTCTGCACTTGATACGTAGCCTGGTACTCGGCGTAGTCCCGCTTCAGGGAAAAGGCGAGCGGCGCCCGCGCGCTGTATTTCGCCGGAAGCTCTAGTTTGACGTGGTACGAGTACTCCCCCTTCGGTCCCAGCTTCAGAGGCTCCGCATCGGCATCGCTGTCGTCGTCAGTGGCGTCGGGCAGGCTGAACTGTACCAGCGGCAAAACGATCTGCGTCTTCTTCTTGGACCAGTCCAAAAAGTTAGGCTTGGAAACGTCGTAGGAGAGCGTGAAAGGCTCTTTGGTAGCGGCGGGATCGCTGACAATCAAATGGGTAACGTCGCCGCCCAATCCGACGTTGATGTTTTCCGCCACGCGCTGCCAGTTCGACTGCGGGACGCGCCGGAAGATCGAGCGCAACATCAGCTCCTCATCGCCGCGGAACTCGTATTGCACGTGCGCCTCAAGCTTCCCGATATCGTTGATTTTCCCAGTAACTTCCGAATGCTCGCTGTCCGGCATGGGAGTGTCCGCGGGAGTGTCTTCCAGATGCGGAGCCGACCCAGAACTGGCCGGTGGAATCACCAGCGCCTGTTTCTTGCGCAGAGTATAGGCGAGCAGGCGAAAAGGAGCGACCTCGGCCGTGGTATCCATCCAGACTTCCTGGCCGCCCAGCGGCAGCATCGTGATCACATGGTCGAACTGCGAGGGCGACGGAACATCGGGGTCCAGCTTGCGCGTGGAATTGATCAGGACCGAACTGGCGTGCAGGCCTTCAGCCTGTAATAGCGATGCCAGCAGGGTGTGCTTGTCTTTGCAGTCGCCATACTGATCTTTCAGAACGTCCGCCGCTGAGTGCGGCTGGTACCGCCCCAATCCGAGCGAAAGACTCACGTAGCGGAAATTCTTGGCCACGTAGTCGTACAGGGCTTCGGTTTTTTCAAGATCGCCATTGAGGCCCTTGGTGAGTTCCTCGGCCTTGGTGCGCACCTCGGGCGTCGGCATGCGGCGATCTTTTTCGAGATTGGCGTACCAGCGGCCCAGTTGCTCCCAGCTTTCAAACGTAGTTAGCTGGATGTCAGGACGCTCGTCTTCAGGACGCTTCTTTTTCTTCTTCTTGTCCTTCGCCTGCTGCTCATCATCGCGTTCCAGGTGCTTGCTTTCCCAGTGATAGATTCGGCGACCGTTCGCTTCCGTGATCTTGGGATCCATGCCGGGCTTGCACTTCAGCTTCAGCGTGCGCCCGGAGGGAACGTCGACATCCAGCGTTTCATCCTGCTCGATATTGGCCTTGTCGAACTCGTAATCCACCCAGAATTGCCCGGCGGCGAGCGGCGTGTGAATCACGGTCACCATGTCATACTCGAGAACTTCTCCGGGACGCAGGCCCGGAACCGTGATGTGCTTCTGGCGATAATCGGTGTAGACCGGAGCTTCGCGCTCGATCGGCGCGCTCAGATCCTGGACCGAGTCCTCTCCCGCCTTCATCACCGAGCCATCCTGCTTCAGCACGCGCACGTAAGGAATCTCGACGCGTTCGCTGGCGGAGTTGTAACCCTCCTGCAACTGTCCCCACTGCTGCACGCCGGCTTCGCTCTGCACCCGGATGCGGGCGATCGTTTCTTTCCGTCCGGTGCCGTCGGCTTCAAAGCGATAGGTCGAGTGCATCTTCTCGATGACAAATGATTCTCGGGAGTAATCGTGCCCGTTGCTTTCGGGCTTGGGTGCTTCGGGGCCAGCCGCATGTTTTTCCGCATTAGGCGTTTGCGATTGGCTCTGCCCGGGGGTGGGAGGGGTAGACTGCTGGGCGGTCGTGGCAATAACCAGCCCACAAACGACGACAAGGGTGACCAGAAAATGGCGCATAGTTTAGAAGGGGGAACTTCTCTGTATTATCCCATGCCCCGGCACCGGCGCGTTTAAGCAAGGTCGCGTGCTTGATTTCATTATACGAAAATTTGTTTTCACTATAATACTGTGATTTGAATCACATTTTTCTATTGGAGGGCCTGAATACCCGGGCTACAATCCGCAAATGGTCCTGGCACCGGCCATGTTGCCGGGCAGGCGTGACGCATAATCGTACCTTTGCGCCACGATCTTTCCGTACGGAGGTTTTCATGGAAGATCGGGCCCCTGTCGTTTCCCTTACCGAGCAGTCCTCTCCCGCGAATGTGAAGCACCCGCACGAAGGCCGCGGCGCCTGGGTGTTGACCGCCTATGGCATTTCCGGCTTGGCCCTGTTTGGAGTATTAGCCTACTTCTTCTCGGACTTCATCGCGCACTAGCCCCCCGGGACTTTAGTGGCGAACGGGCGTGCGCGCCCGCGGACCGGGGAGAAGTGTTTCTGTCGCAGCACCGTCTGTGCAAGTCGTTCAGCCCAGCACGGATCGCCTCCAGTTTGCTTTCGCGCTCTCTTTTTCTGGTCCAAAGCCGCAGGCTGACAACGTGCTACAATTGGCGGCCTTAGGTAATCGCAGCAGCAGCGCTCAGCACTGAACCCCACGCAAGGAAATAAAAACACAGAAGGAATCTGTGCCCAAGACTCCCACATCCAGCCGACGGTGGTTACCTACGCCGATGCCGGCGTGGACATTAACCGCGCCAACCGCACCAAGCAGCGCATCAAGTATCTGGCTCACAAGACTTTTACCAAGGGTGTGTTGAGCGAAATTGGCGGCTTTGGCGGCCTGTTCTCGGTCGATAAGGCTAAGTACGCCGATCCTATTTTGGTCTCCAGTGTGGACGGCGTGGGGACGAAGCTGAAGGTTGCGTTTGAGATGGACCTGCACTCCACCGTAGGCGCGGACCTGGTGAACCATTGCGTGAACGACATCGCGGTGCAAGGCGCGGCTCCCATGTTCTTCATGGACTACTCTGGCCACGGGCAAACTTGATCCCACCATCGCGGAGAAGGTTGTCGAAGGGATCGCTGACGCCTGCAAGCACAACGGCTGCGCCTTGATTGGCGGCGAGACGGCGGAAATGCCCGGTTTTTACCCCGACGGCGAATATGATCTCGCCGGCTTCATCGTGGGGGTGGTCGATCGCGAGAAGATCGTCACCGGCAAAGACGTTCAGATCGGCGACATCATCCTGGGCCTGCCCTCCAACGGGCTGCATACGAACGGATACTCGCTGGCTCGCAAGCTGCTGTTCGAAGTGGGGCATTATTCGCCCGAAACGTACGTGAACGAGATCAAGAACAAAGTCGGCAACGAGTTGATGCGCACCCACAAGACTTATTGGCCCGTTCTTCGCAAGCTAGTAGACGGCCAGTGCGTAGCGGCCATGGCGCACATTACCGGCGGTGGAATTACGGAGAACCTGCCGCGCGTGCTTCCAAAAGGAATGGCGGCTCTCATCGAATTGGGGTCGTGGCCCGTGCTCCCTATCTTTGAGCACTTGCAGCAACTTGGAAATGTGCCGCAGGAAGAAATGCTGCGCACCTTCAACATGGGACTGGGCATGCTGCTGGTCGTGCCTTCCGCGAAGTTTAAAAAAGCGCAGTCCGTTCTGGAGCGCGTGGGCGAGAAGTACTACACCGTGGGACGCGTGGTGAAGGGCGAGCGTAAAGTTACCTACAGCTGACCTTCTATATCCCTTCCAGAAAAACAACACGCAAAGAGACCGCGTAGCCCGAACGCGGTGCGGGTGGTGGGCTGCCACTATGACGGCCCGAATCAATTAAGATTGTTGGCGGGCATCAGATGAGAAACATCGGCATTCTTCTCTCCGGGCGCGGATCAAATTTTGTTGCCATCGCCGACAGCATCGCTGCAGGGCGCATCCTCAATGCCCGCATTGCAGTCGTCATCTCGAATAAAGCGGATGCGCCGGGGATTGCAATCGCGCGAGAGAGGGGCTTTGAGGCTCTGGTGATTGCTTCCAAAAGCAAAGCGCGCGAAGATCACGACCGCGAAGTAGCCGCGAACTTGAAACAACACGGGGTCGAACTGGTCTGCCTTGCCGGATACATGCGGCTGCTGTCCCCCTGGTTCGTGCAGCAATTTCCCCGGCGCATTCTAAACATCCACCCTTCCCTACTGCCGGCCTTTCCGGGACTCGAGGCACAGGAGCAGGCGTTCGCCTATGGAGTTAAAATTTCCGGGTGCACCGTGCATTTTGTCGACGAGGAACTGGACCACGGCGCGATCATCGTGCAGAAAGCAGTCCAGGTGCGGGACAACGATAATGAGCGCACGGTTGCAGCCCGCATTCTGGAGCAGGAACATGTGGCTTATACCGAAGCGATAAAGATCGTCCTGGAAGGCAAATTTGAGATTGTTGGACGCAGGATGAAAAATACCGATTCAGGGGCTCACTGATATGTGCAGAAACATCAAAACGCTCTTCAACTTCGATCCGCTGGTGACGGATGACGAGGTTCAAGCCGCATCCCTGCAGTTCGTGCGGAAGATCACCGGATTTAACAAGCCGTCGAAGTCTAATGAAGCTGCGTTCCTGGCTGCGGTCGATGAGGTCGCCACGATTTCCAAACGTCTGCTCCGTTCTTTGGAAACAACCGCACCGCCGAAAAATCGGGAAGAAGAGGCGGTCAAAGCCAAAGCTCGCGCCGCCCAGCGCTTTGGAACCTAGTAACGCCTCCGACCTCTGCCGATACAACGGCGATCAGCACCTAGCCGGAATAAAGTTCCTCGCCTACAGTCTGCAGGGTATCCAACAATTAAGGACAATCCAGCATCATTTAAGTCGCGCCCCCTCCCCCTATGCCTACACGCCGGCTCGATGATCGGATCCGAGAGATTTGTGCCCAGATATCGGCAGTCGGACGCGACCCGCACAGCACGGATCAGGAAGTCGAAATCCTACTTCAAAAGCTGCAGGAAGCCATCCACCAGAAGGTGCAACGCGTACGCATTATTGCGACGAACAAGTTGCTGCAAGGCAACGACGCTGATAAGCAGGATCGGCGAAGCCGCCTCGACGAACCGCTCGGCCCTTAGAACCAGATCGCCTCACGTCGGCCCAGCCGGACTTTCTTTCCGAAACCACCGTATTCGAAACGCGTAGGGACAGCCGCTTGGGCTGTCACGAAGCGAGCGGCTCGTCCCCAACCTTCGTTCGCACCGATCTTCCGCATATAGAAGACCCTAGGCCGGCGCTACGTAGTTCTAGTCGGGGCTGCAATCCGCGACGAACTCAGACTTGCACCCGAATCCGTTACAATCTTCCCGCGGTTACCCAGCAATTTCATGGATTATTCCTTATCGATGCCGAACAAGCGATTTCTCGCCGTTGCCAGCGGTCTGATTCTTGTCCTCTCCACTGTCGCACTTCGAGCTCAGACGGCGTCTAATGAGGCTCCGCTGCTGGAACAGGGCAAGTTCACCCTCCACAAATTTGAGCAGCCCATCGGGGAAGAAACCTACGAGATCCGCCGCGAGAGCGATTCTCTGGCCGTCAAAGTCGATTTCAAGTTCACCGACCGCGGGACCGCCGTACCTCTGTCCGTTACTTTCAAAAGCGGGGCAGACCTGACGCCAAAGGCGTTTGACATTAAGGGCCGCACCGCACGCTCGGTTTCTATCGACGAATCCGTTAACGTCGAGAACGGAAAAGTCCAGCTGCGGAGTCGTGACACGCGAACCGAGGAGGATGCACCGACAGGGCCATTCTTCACGATTGCCGGCTATGCCCCAACCACCATGCAGATGCTGATGGTGCGCTACTGGACAGCGCACGGCTCGCCCTCACAACTCGCGACGCTTCCCAGCGGCTCAGTGAGTATCGAGCCCCGAGGCCAGGACACAATTCAAGTAAGCGGCCGTGACGAAAAACTCGATCGCTACACCATCGAGGGCCTGATCTGGGGGCGCGAGACCCTCTGGTTCGATAGCAATCGCAATCTCGTGGCCGCCATCACCACCGACGCCGAATTCGATCACTTCGAAGCCATTCGCGACGGATACGAGAGCGCGCTGGGAGACTTTGTCGGACGAGCCGGAGCCGACGGCATGGCCGCGCTAGCCGATATCTCGAAAGGAATTCCCGGCAGCCGCGCCTCCACACTGGCGATCACTGGCGCTACGCTGATCGACGGCACCGGGGCGGCTCCGGTGGAAGATACCGCGGTCGTGATTCATAAGGGACGCATCGTCGCAGCGGGTCCACGGGCCAAAGTGAAAATTCCTAATGGCGCCCAAATTGTGGACGCACGGGGCAAAACCATCCTGCCCGGATTGTGGGATATGCACGCCCACTTCGAGCAGGTCGAGTGGGGACCAATTTATCTCGCAGCCGGAGTGACTACGGTGCGCGACTGCGGCAACGAGTTGGAATTCATTACCGCCGTGCGCGATGCCATCGCCCAAGGACGCGGCCTTGGCCCGCACCTGCTCCTGGCTGGAATCGTGGATGGCTCGGGACCTATGGCCATTGGCGTGGAACGCGTGGATACCCCCGAGCAGGCGCGCATGTGGACCAATCGATATCACGCCGCTGGATTCCAACAGATGAAGATCTACAGCTCGGTGACTCTGGAAAATTTGAAAGTAGTGGCGGATGAAGCACATCGCCTTGGAATGACCGTGACCGGACATGTGCCTCAAGGGCTCAGTGCATATCAGACCATTCCCGCCGGCGAGGACCAGATCAACCACATCTCCTACATTGCCGACGTCATGCAGCCTCCGCTTCCTGACGGTGCCACACGTGCCGAACGTAGAAACGCCGCTGCTAACCTTGACGTAGACTCCGCCGAAGCGAAGAAGGCTCTGGCATTCCTCAAGGAGCACCACACGGTTGTTGATCCCACCATCGCGCTGTTCGAGTTGTTTACTGCAACCACGGCAAAGCCGCCCGCCAGCTTCGAACCGGGAATCAATAAAATCCCGCAGGTATTAGCGCAGCAACTCACGGACGTCGGGCCGCCCAATGAAAACTCCGAAGTCGGGGAAAAGATCTTCGAGAAAAGCGTGGCCATCGTCGGCGCACTCCATCGCTCCGGAGTGCCGATCGTGGCCGGCACCGATCAGGCCGTGCCTGGGCACAGTCTGCATCGCGAAATCGAGCTGTACGTACAGGCGGGCTTCACCCCGATGGAGGCCATCCAGGCTGCAACTGTCGTGCCCGCTCGCGTGATGGGCATGGAAAAGGAAGCCGGTACCGTAGAAAAAGGAAAACGTGCCGACCTGATTCTGATTAACGGCAATCCGCTCGAAGACATCCACAACACGCGGAACGTGGAGTACGTCATCACCAACGGTAGCATGTATCACACCGCGGAATTGTGGCAGAGCGTGGGATTCAAGCCATGAGCAACGGCCTTGGAGCTATGAGCAGCAGGCGGGCAAGGGCCCTGCCAATGGCCTCAGACACTCCCGGCTTTATGCTAGTCTGCCTCGTATGGCGACGCGCAGTTCGATTTCCGAAAAAACCACGCGGAAGCACTTCCTCAGCGACAAAGTCGAACACTTCACCGAATCCGTAATCCGCGAGATGACCCGCCAGGCCATGCTCCATGGCGCGGTGAATCTGGCCCAGGGCTTCCCCGATTTTCCCGCTCCCGCCGAAATCAAACGAGCTGCCCAGGAGGCCGTCGCCTCCGACGTGAATCAATATGCCATTACCTGGGGTGCGAAGAATCTGCGCAACGCCATCGCCCGGCAGATGAAGGTCTGGCAGAACATCGATGTCGATCCCGAAAAAGAGATCACGGTGTGCTGCGGCTCGACCGAGGCCATGATCGCAACCCTGCTCGCCGCGTGTAATGCGGGAGACGAAGTCGTAATCTTCGAGCCGTTCTATGAAAATTACGGCCCAGACTCAGTCCTGAGCGGAGCAAAACCAAAATTCGTGAAACTAAGCCCGCCACGAGAGGACGGAGCGGAATGGACCTTCGACGAAAAAGAACTCCGCCGAGCCTTCGCCAAACACACCAAAGCCATCATTCTCAACACTCCGAACAATCCCACAGGAAAGGTCTTCACCCGCGCCGAACTGGAGTTGATCCGGGATCTGTGCCTTGAATTTGACGTCCTCGCCATTACCGACGAGATCTACGAGCACATACTGTACGACGGAACCGAGCATATTTCGATGGCTTCGCTGGAAGGCATGCGCGATCGCACGGTGACCATCAACGGCATGTCGAAAACGTACAGCGTGACGGGATGGCGCGTGGGGTGGGCCGTGGCCCCGGAAAAGCTTACGAACGCCATCCGCAAGGTCCACGATTTTTTGACCGTGGGCGCGCCTGCCCCGTTGCAGGAAGCCGGAGCCTCCGCCCTCAGTCTGCCTCCTGCTTATTACGAGAAACTGGCCGAGGGATACCGCGTGCGGCGGGATCATCTCATGCCGGCGCTGACGGCCGCGGGATTCAAATGCTTTCGTCCTCGTGGCGCCTACTACGTGATGACCGACATCTCCGCATTCGGCTATCCGGACGATGTTTCGTTTGCCAGATACTTAGTGCAGGAAATCGGCGTGGCCACGGTGCCCGGCTCAAGCTTCTATCGCGATCCCCGAGATGGCGCCCATCAGATCCGTTTCGCTTTCTGCAAAAAACCCGAGACGCTCGACGAAGCCTCGCGCAGGCTCACTAAACTGCACGCCCGCAAATAGCTACTTCGTGATCACGCCGCATGCGATGCGGTCTCCAGAATTCCCCGAGGGATCGGTCTTATAGTCGTCCGCTTTGGCATGGATCACAATCGCCGCTCCATTCGTCAGCAGCGAATGCGGGCCATCTTTCAACGTGACATCCGCATCTTCCAGGCGCGTCTTGGCCTTTCCATTCGCACCCACGGTGAAGTTCTTCATGTCACCGGCATGATGCCCGTCAGGGTTATCGAACCCGTGCTTCTTGCTTTCGGGATTGAAATGTCCGCCCGCGGATTTGAAGTCGGGCCCTTCGCACTTCGGCACTTGATGAAAGTGAATCCCGTGCTCCCCAGGCGTAAGGTCGTGCACATTGACTTCGAGTGCGACACCCGCGCCTTGATCCCAGATCACGACGGAACCTACGTCCTTGCCCTGACCATCCTTGAGTTCCACCTTCGTTTTCGCGGCGCTCATCGACACTAATGCAAGCAACGCGACCACAAGCCAGCCAATCATTTTCATAAACTTGCCTCCGGATTTCATGGGCGATTATAGCCAACGACCGCGCTGGAAAATGAACTATCAGCTGATTTCTTCATCAGGATGTGGAGTATACTGCGAGGAAGTTTCTATTCTTCTTCGGGGAATGTGGAGTTATGGCTTTGAATGCAGTGGAACAGGTATCCGAGCAGGTTCCCGCCGACGATTTCCAGGCACTGGAAGAGAAAGTTTATCGCACTATAGAGATGTTCAAAGCTGCGCGCGAGAGCCAGGCTAATGCTGAGCGCGATGCCCAACGGTTACGGCAGCAGCTCGAGGACCGCGAAGAGGAACTAGTCCGGCTCCGCCGTGAGACCGTTCAGCTGAAGAAAGAACGCGAGGACATCCGCAGCCGGGTCGAGAAAATGCTCGCCCAGATCGAGTCCTTGGCGCAAGCCAGCTAGCATGTGACAAAACTACGGGACGCCAGCATCGGAGATCAGGGAATGGCTACTGCGACAAAAGATCAATTGCTAAAAGACCCACAGAACTCCGCCGTGCGGGTTGAAATTTTCGATCAGGCCTACAATCTCCGCGGCTCCGACCCGGAGTACATCCTGAAGCTCGCGGAGTATGTGGATGCAAAGATCCGCGCCGTCGCCGAAGCCACCAACACCATCGACACCGTTCGCCTGGCGGTGCTGGCCGCGCTCAACATTGCCGACGAATACCATCTCCTGAAGAAAAAACAGGAGCCTGGGGCAACTGACTACGAGAAGCGTGCGCATCTATTAGCCTGTGCTCTCGATGAGGTCCTGCAGGATAAGCGCAAAGCGGGATAGTCTGCCGCGCGGCACGCTGTTCTTCCTCTTCCTCGCGCTGTTTTCTGCAACCGCATGTCCCCAGGAAACCACGCTCCGATCGCAAACTAACCTGGTTTTGCTTCCGACCTTGGTCAAAGACTCCCAGGGCCGGGTGATCTATGGTCTCGAAGCCAAAGGCTTCATCGTTGAAGATGATGGAGTCGAACAATCCGCTCGCCTCGACGATACTGCCGAAGGGCAACCCATCTCGCTGGTACTAGCTATTGAAACAGGGCGGCGGGCTTCGTACGAATTCCCCCGCGTGCAGGGACTCAAGACGATGCTCGATCCAATATTCGCCCTGGGCACTGCGCGAGTGGCGATAGTCGAGTTCGACAGCCAGGTAAACCTGACCAGAGATTTCTCGGTCGACGAGAGCCTGATCGATTCCGATCTGATGAACCTGCAACCTGGAGACGCCGGCGCTGGCATCCTGGATGCGATTCGCTACTCCGTTGGCCTTCTGCAGAAAGAGCCCGATGACCGCCTTCGCGTTTTGCTGCTGATCAGCGAAACCCGCGACCACGGCAGTCATACGAAGGTCGAGGATGCCGTCGCTGCGATCGGCCAATCCAACACTCTGATGTATGCGCTGGCGTTCTCACCCGGACTGTCCAACATCCTCGACACGGCGCGCGGGAATAACAAAAATGAGATGCACGAAGGCGCTAACTTCCTCGACCTCGCGTACCGTACCGCCCAGCTCATGCGCAAGAACGTGCCGGAAACCGTAACTCATATGACCGGAGGCGAATACGAACTTTTCGCCACGCGCAAGAAATTCGAAATCCGCATGAACGACTTCACCAATCACCTGCACAGCCGATATCTGCTGAGTTTTGCGCCCAAGGAACCGCATCCCGGCTTGCACCTGCTACGCGTGCGGGTAAAAGAGAGCAAAGATGCTGTGGTGCTCTCCCGGACCACCTACTGGGCTGGAGACACGAAATCCCGCTAAGTGGCTGCAGCCGATGGTTCCGGCGTTGAGTCCAGCACTTCGCGAACTTTCGCGATCAGCGACGAAAGCGCGAAAGGTTTGGGCAGGAACCACAATCCAGGATCGAGCACGCCATAGTGCGCGATCGCATCGTTCGTATAGCCGGAGACGTACAGCACTCTCATTCGGGGACGCATCGTTTGCGCCTGTTCTGCCAGTTGCCGTCCGTTCATGCGCGGCATCACGACATCGGTGACCAAGAGCCGGATATCGTGCGAGGTTGATTTGCAAATTGCCAGTCCTTCCTCCGGAGCGCCGGCGACCAGCACGTTGTAGCCGCAGTGGGCCAGCACCGCCGAAGTCAGAGCTCGCAACTGCTCATCGTCCTCCACCAGCAAAATGGTCTCGGTCCCGCGCTGCACCCGGGCTGAACGATCGTCGCCGCCCACCACTTCGGCCGGTTCATCTACGCGCGGAAGATAGATCTTGAATGTCGTACCCTGGCCGGGCTCACTGTAGACCCAGATGTAGCCACCGCTCTGTTTTACGATGCCGTACACCATCGACAGCCCCAAGCCGGTGCCTTTGCCGATTTCCTTGGTTGTGTAAAACGGCTCGAAAATGCGCGCCTGAGTTTCCGGGCTCATGCCCTCGCCCGTATCGCTGACCGCCAGCATCACGTACCGTCCAGGCTCGACCGACTGATGGTCTCGCGCGTAGGTGGTGTCCAGGATGACATTCCCCGTTTCGAGGATCACGGTTCCCCCTCCAGGCATCGCATCGCGAGCATTGAGGGCCAGGTTCATCACCACTTGCTCGACCTGGCTGGGATCCGCCTTCACTGATCCCAGATCGGTGGCCGGCAGTGTTCGAATTTCGATATCTTCGCCAATGAGGCGGCGCAGCAAAGAATCGAGATTGAGTACGATGTCGTTCAGGTTGATGACGCGCGGCGAAAGCACGGTCTTGCGGCTGAAGGCCAGGAGTTGGCGGGTGATGGCTGCGGCCCGGTCCGCCGCCGATTTGATTTGCGCAGTGTTGTCCGCCAGGCGGCTCCCCTCCGGTAAGCCATCGGCAAGGATCTGCGAGTATCCGAGAATGACAGTCAGCAGGTTGTTAAAGTCATGCGCCACACCTCCCGCCAGCCGTCCCACTGCTTCCATCTTTTGCGACTGCCGCAGTCTCTCTTCCAGCGCCACGCGCTCGGTCACATCCTGCACCAGTGACGCAACTCCCAACACGCGCCCGGAATCGTCAACCAGGGGAGTGTTGTACCATTCGCAAGAAATGTTGCGCCCGTCCTTGGTCAGGTTGTCGTTTGTGCTTCGCGCGCCCCCTGCCTGCTTCAACAGCGCCTGCCAGACGTGGTCCACCGCGTCGCGGTACTGTGGAGGAACAATGAACCGGGCGTGCTGCCCCAGCGCTTCCTGTCGCGAATAGCCAAAGATGCGCTCGGCCGAGGGGCTCCACGCAGCCACTCGAAAATCCAGATCCCACTCCACCACAGCCAGCGGCGTATGTTCAAAGTGAATACGTAGCTTTTGCTGTGACTGCCGCATTTCTTCCTCGGCCCGCTTGCGCTCGGTGATGTCCCGCGCCACCCCAAGCAAGCCGATGATCTCTCCGTGCGCATCGCGATATGGACCTTTCGTCGAGAGGTAGACCCGGCTCACCCCGTTCGCGGTGCCAGACTCTTCGAAAGTCTGGGTCACACCTTGCATCAGTACTTGGCGATCCTTCGCCATAACTACTTCAGCGGTATCGGCGCTAAAGAGGTCAAGATCGGTCTTGCCCACAATCTCGTCCACGCTCCTGCCGGCGAAGGCTGCGCCCGCGGAGTTGATCATCAGGTACCGCCCTTGCCGATCCTTCACAAATACCGCGTCGGTCGTCCCTTCTGTAATGCCCCGCAATAACGAAACGCTGTGCTGCAGTTCTCTGGAACGGATCAGCAGCTGCCTTTGCACAACGAACATTCGTCCTCCGGCTGCGACGAATGAAAACAGAACCAGCGCCACGGACCAGGCGAACTGTTCCTGGGCGAGGCTCAGCAACAGTGGGAACACGATGGCGGGGATCAACAGAGGACTGTACAGCGCCAGCATTTGCAACCAGTTCGAACGTGGCTCAACCGCCGGCGGATCTTCGTGTTCATCCCACATCGCAGGGAGCGCAATCAGCACGGCGTAGCCTATGGTCCAGGTCAGGTCTAGCCACGTCCCCTGCACATAATGGCCGCCGGCCTGCTCGCTAAGCGTAACGTTCAGCACGATTCCATACACCACCAGGAATCCGCCCATGCGCAGGAAAAATGCTTTCTCGGCGCGATTTTCGCTCAGCAGCCCACGCACAAGGAAAGTGATTGCCAGCAAACCAAAGAACAAGATACCGGCATGGAGCGCCCGCAGTTGCATCGATTGCCCGGATGCCTGCCATCGCGAGGGAACGTAGATTTGTGTCAGCTCTACAGCTAGTGCCAGGGTGCAAACCTGTACGAAGTCGAAGAACCGCAACCACTCCAGTTCGCCGTCTGAATCGCGGACACTCAGAAAGAGTGTCATCACTGCGGGCACAATCCAGAAGAAGACCAAAAAGTCGCTCGGCCACAGCGTACCCAGTGCCGCGTGCTTATAGTCGTAGCTATAGGTGTAGAGAGATTGTCCGATGCAGGTGAGGAGGGCGGACAGCGCTACCAGGCGCCAGACTCGCTTGCCAAATGGCCCTGAGCGCTGCGCCACCAGCCAGCAAACCACGGCTGCGGTGAATGGAGCAACTGCGTCGATCCAGTCTCCCCAGACGGACGCGCTCTCGCTCCCGTACCGCGTCAGCAGGACACCCGCATGCACACTGATCAGGACAGCTGCAATCGCCCACGCCGACGCGCGAAGTCTCGACATCGAAAACACCTTCCGGACAAGCGCTGCCCCTCTCAGCGGCTGGCCCACTTCGTTCGGTCCTGAGTATGAACGCACACCCGTGCCGCAGAATCAAGTACTTCCGTTATGCCATGGTATGAATTCGTATGTTTCCCTACTTAACATTCCGCGGGAAATCGCTGCCTTACAGCAACCGGCCTGCCATCTTTTTACCTTCCGGCACTTGCCAAGTCCGGCGACCTTCCCCTAGCATCCAATCAGTAAGCCGGCCTGCCAGGTTGGTGATGGCGGGTAACCGATATTTGAACCAATGCAGAATGAACGGGAGCTCGACTCGAACTAGGATCCGGTGAGCGACGCTGCGCCATGCGCAGATGCCTAAAGGGTCTCGGCGGGCACCCAACGTCTACCGACGGGTTCATTCTCGGCCCCGTCACACGGCCAAGTGGGTCGGCTTTTTTTTGAAATTCCTGGAACCACGTAGGCACAGCCTCTTTCCAGTGAGCGCAGCTCGGCAGCGCTCTTCCTGCTAAACTGATCCTGTAGCGATTCCTGACGCTTCGCATCTAATAACCCAGTGTTCCCACAACTGTTTCACATAGGAAAGTTCTTTCTCCCCACGTACGGATTCCTGGTCTCGCTAGGCGTCCTGCTGGGGCTGTGGATCAGCGTCCGCAATTCGGAGCGCCTCGGATACAACGGCGAAAACTCCTGGAATCTCGGGATTCTCGTGGTCCTCTGCGGCATTCTGGGAGCAAAGATTCTTTACGTCATCAATGAGTGGGGATACTACTCGTCTCACGTTTCGGAAATCTTCAGCATCAACACACTGCAGGCGGGCGGAGTATTTTCCGGAGGATTGCTCGCAGCCTTTGTGGCTGCGGCCTGGTATGTGTGGAAGCATCACATGCCCGCTCTCGGCACCTGTGACGCATTTGCGCCCGGCCTGGCGCTAGGTCATGCGATCGGTCGCCTGGGCTGTTTCGCTGCTGGATGCTGCTATGGCAAGCCTACCCAGCACTGGTGGGGAGTGGTCTTCCACAATCCGCTCGCAAATTCCATCACCGGCACGCCATTGAACATTCCGCTCGAACCTGCACAGCTGTTCGAATCAGCAGTAGAGTTCGCCAATTTCCTCATTCTGATGTGGCTGCTGAAACGCAGGAAGTTCGATGGCCAGGTTATCGGCGCTTTTCTGTTCATTTACGGCGTGGCAAGATTCTTCCTGGAATTCATCCGCGACGATCCCGGCCGCGGAACGGTCTTCGGCGGCGTGATGTCTGGCACGCAGTTGATCGCGATTGGCATGGTGCTGGCCGGAGGCTTCATCTGGTGGCTGCGTCCCGGCGCCAAGCACATGACACCCCAACCAGTCGGCGCGGCCCGATAAGGCGTCCCTAAGGCTGAGTATCGCCTGACCGCGGCCTCAACACTTGATATCTCGTAATGGTGTAGCCCAGGGCAGCTCCGAGAAATACGTCGGAGGGAAAATGCGCTCTGGTGGTGACCCGGGACAAAGTAATCGCGGTCGCGAACCCGTAGGTAAGCCACGGCACCCATTTATGGTGCTGGTAGCGGCTGGCCACCACCGTCGCCACTGAAAACACAGAGGCGGCGTGCCCCGAAGGAAACGAGCTGCCTTTAAACGGCGATTTCCCTCCTGCGAAAAACGTGTCGTGGTACGATCCGCCGGGCAGCACGTCACTCGGTCGCTTTCTGCGTGTCACCGCTTTGATCCCGAGATCCACCACCGCTGAGTCTGCATAGGCCTCCACGGCCAGAAGTGCAGTACTAACCTGGTAGGTATCGTGACGCGCATAGCCGGCGACCATGAGGGATAACGGCAACGCAATGACCTCTCCGGTCGTAATGAGCGGATCGAACACATCATTGATGTCGTCCAGATTTCGGGCGTGCGACTCGAAATAAGGCATGGCATGCGGGTCGGCCACAATCAGCCCGCCGGTCAGCGCGCTAATCGCCAGCGTCGGAGCCCAGTGCCGCCCTTTGCCCAACTGAATGGGAAAGGTCCAGATTTCTTTCTGGTCGTGCAGAAAATCTTTCGGCAGCGACCGCCATGACACCTCCCGCTCGGCCCCGGGATCGTTACGATGCCGTTCCAACTGAGATGCCGACGGGCTATCAGGCAGATTGGAGCCGTGAACCTGTGCCAGGGCTTCCTGCGGGTATACGGAAATGGCGGCATAAATGGCGGCATAAACAACAAAGAGGGCGTACAAATTTCTGATCTGGTGCATGGGCTGGGGTTAGATGCGGGTGCGCGGGCTTCTGGATGAGATTTCGTAGAAAATGGATCCCGGCACGGCCGACCGGCGTATGTCTGCGCTACCGAATTCCATTCGCGGTATCCTTTTCGACAACCCTGATGAGCGAACTCGCTTCCACAACCATGACCGTTCCCGCCGGCGACGCCGGCAAACGGTTGGATCAGTTTCTTGCCGCCTCTCTCGATGGCGTGAGCCGCGCCCGTGTGCAGGACCTAATCCTGCAACATAAAGTTCTGGTCGACGGAGCGTCCACCAAGGCGTCGCTCAAGTTGCGTGGCGGGGAACAAATAAAAGTGCTCGGCACCGCCGAGCGTCCTGCCTTGCGGGCCATTCCGGAGGACATCCCGCTGGACATCGTTTATGAAGACGACGATCTCGCCATCATCAACAAACCCGCAGGCATGATGGTGCACGCGGGTGCCGGAGCAACCGAAGATCAGCGCAATCGTGGAACCCTGGTCAACGCGCTCCTGCACCATTTCCAGCAGCTTTCGCGGGTCGGCGGAGAGATGCGGCCGGGCATCGTTCACCGGCTTGACAAAGAGACCAGCGGCTTAATCGTCGTCGCAAAAAACGACCAGGCGCATCGCAAGCTGGCGTCCCAGTTCGCCCGCCGTGAGGTAAAAAAAACGTACGTCGCACTGGTTCACGGATGGATGAAAAAGGATTCCGGCACGATCTCGGCCAGTATTAGCCGGGACCGCATCCGCCGTATCCGCATGACTACGAGCGGTTCTGGCGGACGGGACGCCGTTTCGCACTACACTGTCCTTCGCCGCTACGAGACCCCATACGGCAAGTTCAGTGTGCTGGAGGTGAGAATCGACACCGGAAGGACTCATCAGATCCGCGTGCATCTCGGATCTCTCGGGCATCCCGTCGTCGGCGACACGCTGTATGGAGCGCCACGCGAAATCCGAGTGAGCAAGGCTGGAGCGATCAGCCTCTCACGCAATTTTCTGCATGCGGCGCAGCTCAGCCTCTCGCATCCTCGGACGGGCGAGCAGTTGAGCTTTAAGGCGCCTCTCCCGCAAACGCTCGAGACCTTTCTAGCCACCTTGGAACGCAAATCTGCAAACGATGGTGCTAATGACCGTCCCCACTGAGCGGACCGGGTCTCCGCCAATGTTTCAGCGCGATTTACGGGGCGGAGAACCGCTATAATAGGGGAATAGATGCCAACCTTGGGTATCAATCTGGCCCTCGGCACCGGGGTTCTGCTGGCAGTACTGGGCGTCAATGCGCCAGCACAATCTTCTCCGGCGACCGCCCCCGCGACGCCCGTGACTCAGCAGCAGCCGCCAGCACAAGCCACCAGCACTCCGGGCGACAATGAATCGGCTGCAGACGGAACTCCGGCGGCAGGCACCGACGACCAACTCACCACCCTGCGCACCACCACCAACGAAGTCAACGTGGTCTTCACGGTCACCGACAAGCGCGGTCATCGCGTCACCGATCTGAAGAAGAATGATTTTTCGATCGTCGACGACAATAAGGCCCCGGCAGAGATCCGCAGCTTCTCTGCGGAGACGAATCTTCCGCTGCAAGTCGGCTTGCTCATCGACGCGAGCAATTCCGTCCGCGACCGCTTCAAGTTCGAGCAGGAATCCGCCATCGAGTTCCTCAATCAGACGGTTCACCCCAGCAAGGACCGTGCCTTCGTGGTCGGCTTCGATGTGACCCCCGAGGTTACCCAAGACTTCACCGACAACACCGAGCTGTTAGCGCACGGAGTTCACGAACTGCGTCCGGGCGGCGGCACCGCTATGTATGACGCCCTGTACTTCGCCTGCCGCGACAAATTGCTCAAGGCTCCCAAGAACACTCCGGTCCGCCGAGCGATCATTCTCCTGAGCGACGGCGATGACAACCAGAGCCACGTCACCCGCGAAGAAGCCATCGAAATGGCGCAGCGCGCCGAAGCTATCGTCTACACAATTTCCACCAACGTGAGCGGCACCAAGGGACCCGGGGACAAGGTGCTCGAGCGCATAGCCGATGCCACCGGCGGACGCGCCTTTTTTCCCTTCCAGCTTCGGGATGTATCCAACGACTTCGCCGAAATTGCGGACGAACTCCGCAGCCAGTACGCGGTTTCCTACAAGCCGGCCGACTTCAAATCTGACGGCCACTACCGCACCATTGAAATCGTGGCCAACGATCGCAAGAACTTCAAGGTCCGTGCGCGTCGTGGCTACTACGCTCCCGCCCAGTAGCTCCTCAATGCCCTAAGTGCTCCCCTGTGGTAATTTTCTTAGGCTGGAGAGGTTCATCTCATGCCCGGCTATTCAGGCACTCCGCTTTTTAAGAAACTCGGGATCAAAGAGGGCATTCGCGTCTCATTCTTAGGCATGCCCACCGACGTGCGCGCAGAATTGAAGCCAGCCTTGTCCACCTGCGAAATCGACCACGATGGGAAACAGCCGATCGACGTCATCCTGTACTTTGCCAAATCAAAAGCGGCCTTGAACGATTTTGTTCGTCTCGTGACGTCACTCGCGCCGAACGGCATGATTTGGATCAGCTGGCCCAAAAAGAGTTCAGGCGTACCCACCGACCTCGATGAAACTAAAGTCCGGAATATAGGTCTCGCCGGCGGTCTCGTTGACGTGAAAGTCTGCGCGATAAGCGATGTCTGGTCTGGACTAAAATTCGTGCGTCGTCTGAAAGACCGCTGAACCTGGAAACACAGAGGAAGAAATGGTAAGAGTCGGCTTAATCGGATTTGGCCTGGCAGGACAGGCTTTTCATGCCCCGATGATTCGCGGCGTGAAAGGAATGGAACTCGCCTGCGTCGTCGAGCGCCATACTAACCATGCAAAGCAGCGCTATCCCGACGTCCGCATCGCGGGTAACGTCGACGAACTGCTTTCGGATAAAACCATCGATCTGGTGGTCGTGGCCACGCCCAATGACTCCCACTATTCGTACGCCAAAGCGATTCTCGAAGCCGACCGGCACGTTGTCGTCGACAAGCCGCTCACGCCAACGATGAAAGAAGCCGAAGAACTAGTACGCCTCGCTGCGCAACGCAAGAAGCTGTTTTCCGTTTACCAGGACCGCCGTTGGGACGGCGCGTTCATCACGGTAAAGAAGCTGGTTGAATCCGGCGTCCTGGGCGCAGTCATGGAGTATGAAGCCCGCTTCGACCGGTTCCGGCTCGGCGCCAAACCGAATGCCTGGCGGGAACAGCCGGACTTTCCCGCCGCCGGCGTGCTCTGGGATCTCGGTCCCCACCTCATCGATGGAGCGCTGGTCCTTTTTGGAGAACCAAAATCGATCTGGGCCACTGCCTTCTGGCAGCGCGAAGACTCCACCGTCGATGACGCATTTGACGTCTACATGGAGTATCCCCGCACCCGCGTCCTGCTGCACGCCCGCATCATCGCCTTCAAGCCCAGCCACCACCTTCTGCTCCATGGAACCTCCGGATCCTTTGTGAAATATGGCATGGATCCGCAGGAAGAAATCTTGCGCAGCCCGAATTACCCGGATGGCCTCGATTGGGGTGAGCACTGGGGCGAGGAGCCGGAATTGCAGTGGGGAACGCTCAGCCTGACGAACGGTGAAACGAAGAAAGTCAAAACCGAGCGCGGGGATTATCGCGGCTTCTACACCAACATGCGCGACGCGATCGAAACCGGCGCTCCCCTGGATGTACCGCCGGAACAGGTGCTCCGCACCGAACGCGCGCTATTGCTGGCCCACAAAAGCAGCCGCGAAAAACGGGTCGTGCAGTGGAATGAAGCGGTGAGCTGAACGTCCATTGCGGCTGGCGAAAGCTTCGCACGCTGTGGCACGAGACTCAGCATGATTACCAGTCCAAGGAGGCAACATGGAATTTGTAATGTTTGAAGACGTGGATGGCATGGAAGTTTTTGTGAACCCCGAACGGGTAATCTGGGTCAGAGAATATTCCAATCAAACCACCGTGATCAGTTGTGGTCACGACGACAAGTTCGCGGTTCGCCTCGCTCCCGCTCATGCCGTTGCCGCCCTAGGCAAGAAGGTTCGTTGAGTAGACACATCCATTGCGGATGATGAGTGTAAAGAGATGGGTTGGAACTGGGAAGCCTGCGGCCGACTCTACCCGCCGGCTTTGAGTTCCGTCAGGACCTGCTTCGCAATCTCTTTCAGGGTTTCGAAGACGCCGACGCCCTGGAAGGCGACCGCTTCGACGATAGGTTCATTCTTCTTGCGCAGTTCGGTGGCGAGCATCTCGACCGGAAGGATGTTCGGTAGGTCGCGCTTGTTCAACTGCAATACGTACGGAATCTTGTTGAAGTCGTACCCATGTTCCTTCAGGTTCGACATGAGGTTCTCCAGCGCCTCGACATTGGCGTCCATGCGCTGTTCCTGTGAATCCGCGACAAAGACAATGCCATCCACGCCCCGCAAGATCAGCTTGCGGCTGGCGTCGTAGAAGACCTGTCCCGGCACGGTGTAGAGGTGGATTCGGGTCTTGAAGCCGCGCACCGAGCCGAGATCGAGCGGAAGAAAATCGAAGAACAGCGTGCGCTCGGTCTCAGTAGCCAGCGAGATCATCTTTCCCTTCTGCTGGTCCGCGGTTTTCTGGTAAATCACCTGCAGATTGGTGGTCTTGCCGCCCAATCCGGCGCCATAGTACACGATTTTGCAGTTGATCTCGCGGGCTGCGAAGTTGATGAAACTCAAGGCTTTCCTCGAAAATGCGGGCACACCCTCCCGGGTTTGCCGCGCGCACCATTCTCTTTTGCAGGCTCGCGGTCTTTATATCATACGGAGGGTATCAGCCGCAGGTTACTCAGGTGACCCCCGCAGTCCATTGACACAACACAGTGAATGCGGCAGATGGAATCCCGCCCCCTTTGACGGGCTAGGCTGGATTAACTGCATGGGATCTCAGCGCGCGGTCGGCACCGGATAATACCCGACTTTGGTATAGATGTTGAGGCCCCGCTTATTCACCAGCACTTCGATGCCGCGGTACGCCGAGCTGCCACCCACCGCCTGCGGGCTGTATCCCAAGGTGTACTGGTTCCTGGCTTCTGACGTGATCTGTGCATAGGCCACTTCAATGGAATTGCGGGTCAATTCGGTGAACACGTCCCCGCCGCCAGTGGCATTGCAATATCTCGGCAGGATATTGGCGTATCCCTGCCTGAATACATGTGGGAGCTTCTCCACTTGCTTGTACCCCGGGAGTGCACCTTGGTCCAGAACGACAGCTTTGACCTGAATTCCATGAGTTTCAAGCAGCTTCAGAACATCCTTGTAGCTGGCCTGGCTCCCGCGCTCGCGGCCGTCGCTGATCACGAAAATGATCTTGCGGCGGGTGCGATCCCGCTTGCTCAGGTCCAATGCCGCTTTCAGAATGGCATCGTTCAGCACGTGCGCTTCCTTGGGAGGAGTCATCACCGGGGGTGGCCCTTGGGTTCCAACTGGGATGCCATTGATGATCGGCCCCTGATTCGAGAGTGGCCCCCCCAAGACCGGCGGCCCGTAACTGCCTCCGCGCACCAGTTTCATCGCATCCAATGCGGCGGTAAGTCTTTCGGGCCTACCGGTGAAATCCGTCACCCGGGTCACGGCGCTGCTGTAGGTGTACAGCGCAAACTCGTCGTACGGACTGAACGCTCCTACCAGGGCTGAATACGTCTGGTTCACTTTCTGCAGGGCCACATCAGCCATGCCCACATCCAGCACAACCGCCACCGAAAGCAGGAACGGATCGCTGCTGAAATAGCTCAACTTCTGCTGCTTTCCATTTTCCAGGACCACAAAGTCACTGGGGAGCAGTCCGTCCACCCGCCGCCCGTCTTTATCTTTCACCATTACCGGCAGGAGTACGAAGTTGACGGGAGTTCGAATCGTGTAGAGGCCTTCATTGGGATTGAGCTGATTTCTCGGCCCAGTTGACTGCTGGGGGCCGGTTTCCACCTTCATCCCGGGCGGAACCGTTTCCACCGGCGGCATGGGTGGGGGCGCGGGCTTCTCCTGAGCGGGGATCTGGCTTGACGACTTTCCCGTTTCATTCTGAGGAAGGTCCGGGGGAGGGGCTATCTTGGCCGGAGGCGGCTGAACCGTCGAAGGTGCATCGGGAATGTCCGGCGCCGGCTGGGTATTAGAAGGCTGCGAAGCAGGATTCTGTCCCGCGCTGGACTGTGCCTGCAATGCGGGAATCGCCAGAGCCATGGCAACTACAAACGCTGCGAGCCGCCAAATCATTCTTTTCCCCGAAGTCTTGGTGCCGCTCTGCCCGCCCATAGCGTCCCTCATCCGTAAAAAAAGGCTCCCACTGGATTGTGGGATGCCAATCCGACCTCATTTGGTGCATCTAATCCTTCAGGGTTAGACTAACAAATTAAGGCCTGAGAGTCCCGGATGCGAAATTCTTTCCCGTCTCCATCGCGATTAGTGTCTCTGCTTGCGTGTGCGCTGATAGCGGCAGCGCCATTTTCCCTAGCTCAGCAAAACGCTGCACAGCCGTCCGCCCAGAACCAGCAGCCAGCTTCAACTAGCCAGAAGTCCCAGGATTCCCAGGAACCTACAACGACCCTTAAGGTCAACGTCAACGTCGTCCAGCTCTTCTTCAATGTGAAGGAGAAACACGGCGGGCTGGTTCCCAACCTCAAAAAAGATGACTTCGAGATTTATGAAGATGGCAAGCGGCAGACCATCAAGTACTTCACGGCCGAGTCCAACCTGCCGTTGACTCTGGGCATGATGATCGATGCCAGCGGTAGCCAGCGCAACGTCATCGACATGGAGAAAGAAGTCGGCGGCGCCTTCCTCCGCCAGATCCTCACCGATAAAGACGAGGCCTACGTCATCAGCTTCGACATCACCGTCGATCTGCTGCAGGACTTCACCCGCGACAATCACCGTCTCCAAGCCGCCCTAAATAAAGCCAAGGTGAATGTGGATTACAGCAGCGGCGGCATTCCGGGTATGGGCGGTGGACCCGTCCCACAACGGGGGAATTCGCCCGGGACACTTCTGTACGACGCGGTCTATCTCTCGTCTCACGACATGCTGTCGAAAGAAGTCGGTCGCAAAGCCATGATCATCCTGACCGACGGCCAGGATGAAGGCAGTCGTCTCAAGCTTCAGGACGCCATCGAAGCCGCGCAAAAAGCCGATGCCATCGTCTACGTCCTCTTATGCGCCGATCGCGGATTCTACGGCGGATTTGGCTACTCCGGCGAAGGCGACATGCGCAAGCTGACTGAGCAGACCGGCGGACGAGTCATCAACGTCGGCAACAAGTTCGACAAGCTGCGCGAGGCCTTTGACCAGATCGCCGCCGAACTTCGCAGCCAGTACAACATCGGCTATACGCCCAGCAACGAAAAGAAAGACGGAACCTACCGCAAGGTCGAGATCAAAGCCAAGCAGGGCTACAAAGTGCAGGCCCGCGCCGGATACTACGCTGGCAAGGAACACGACTGAGGGCTGCGTCCTGGCCGCTGTAAACACCGAAAACACTTATCAGTTCTGCTAACATACGTGGCAAATGTCAGCCGGGACGCCACTTGGCCAGACCATTTCGCATTACCGCATCGTCCAGAAGCTTGGAGTGGGCGGGATGGGCGTGGTCTACAAAGCAGAAGACACCCGGCTGGGGCGATTTGTTGCTCTCAAGTTTCTGCCCAACGATGTCGCCGCGAATGAGTTAGCCTTCGAGCGGTTCCGGCGGGAAGCCCGCGCCGCCTCAGCGCTCAATCACCCCAACATCTGCACCATTCACGAGATTGGAGAAGGCCAGGGACGTCCATTCATCGTGATGGAGTACCTGGAAGGCAAGACGCTCCGCGAACTCGCCTTCGGCCACCCCTTGGAATTGGAGCGACTGCTCGACCTCGGCATCGAAATCGCCGATGCCCTCGATGCTGCCCATGCCAGGGGAATTGTGCATCGCGACATTAAGCCTGCCAACATTTTTGTGACTGATCGCGGGCACGCCAAGATTCTGGATTTTGGTCTCGCGAAGATGACCTTGGCCGGCCCTGATAAGTTCAGTTCCGCGCCTACAGTGACCGAAGAGCACTTGACCACCGCCGGCAGCACGCTGGGCACCGTCGCGTACATGTCACCGGAGCAGGCGCTAGGCAAGGAACTCGATCCCCGTACCGACCTGTTTTCGTTTGGCACAGTTCTATACGAGACTGCGACTGGCGTTCTTCCCTTTCGCGGTGAAACTACCGCCGCAATTTTCGATGCCATTTTGAACAAGGCACCCGCGCCGCTCACTCGCATCCAGCCAGAGCTTCCAGCCGACCTGGAAAGGATTGTCAACAAGGCACTGGAGAAGGATCGCGACGTTCGCTGCCAAAGCGCGGCAGAGATTCGCGCCGATCTGAAACGCCTGAAGCGCGATATCAGTTCAGGAAAGACAGGCACCGCAATACCCGCAGCGCTGGAATCATCCAAACCCGCGCGCCGTGGCATGGCCGGTTGGGCGATCGGCACAGCAGTCATCATCGTCCTTGCGGCTATGGCCGCATGGTGGTTCAGACCGATTTCACCACCGCACGTTATCGGTTCGACCCAGGTCACTCGTGACGTCTCTCAGATGTGCTGCGTCGTCTCCGACGGCTCCCGCGTCTACTTCAGTCGATTCGACTCCAGCAGCGGAGATGGCATCCCTGCACAGGTCTCCATTAAGGGTGGTGAGAGTTCCGACATTCCCACCCCCCTGAAGAAGGTGTTCGTCGTGGATCTCACTCCTGATCGCTCTGAACTCCTGGTGGGGGCAGGCGGAGATGCTGGCCTTGGGAATGCCCTCTGGGCTGTGCCTCTGCCTTCCGGCTCGCCGCGGCGGCTGGGAGATATTGTCGTAGATGAAAGCCGCGCAAAGTTATCTGCCGATGGTAAGCGGCTGGTCTACGGAAGAGGTTCCGATCTTTGGATCGCTGATGCTGACGGCAGCAACTCTAGTCGCCTATTTTCCGCACCGCCTGGTCGCCTGAGTAATCCTGCCTTCTCTCCCGATGGCAAGCGCGTTCGATTCACGCTCTTCAATCCGCAGGACAATACCTCCGCTCTGTGGGAGATTGGCGTCGACAAATCTAATCCGCATGCTCTGCTACCGGGATGGCACAATCCACCCCGTGAGTGTTGCGGTACTTGGACCCCGGACGGGGCTTATTACGTATTTCAGAGTTCGGCGGACTCGACGGCTTCAGGGGACATCTTTGCTATCCCTGACGCCCGCCATTTTCGTCGCAAATCATCCTCCACCCCGATTCAGTTGACCTTCGGTCCTCTGTCGTTTGCCATGGGCGCAATAACTCCCGATGGCAAACATCTCCTGGTCGGAGGCTATAACCAGAAAGGGGAAATCGTCCGCTACGACCCGGCCAGCAAACAGATCGTGCCCTACTTGGGAGGGATCTCAGCTACCCAGGTTGCCTTCTCCAAAGATGGCAAGTCGATCGCCTACATCAACGTTGCGGATGACACGCTCTGGACGGCCAAAGCAGACGGGACTTCAAAAGTTCAACTGACCTACCCTGCCAAGCGCAGCGCTCTGCCGCGCTGGTCCCCGGACGGGAGTAAGGTCGCCTTTATATCCGCGGAGTTGGGCAAACCATGGAAAGCCTTTACCATCTCGGGCCAGGGCGGTACTGCGGAGGAATTGCTGCCTGCGGACACCGCAGAGAGCGATCCCGCTTGGTCGCCGGATGGTAAACGCCTGGTGTTCTCTCGTCTACCCGATACCGCGACCAACTCCGATATCAGGATCTTGGATTTGAGTACACATCAGGTGTCTAACGTTCCGGACTCCACCGGCATGTTCAGTCCCCGCTGGTCGCCGGATGGCCGCCACCTCGCCGCATTGGACTTCATGAGAAATTCGAAAGTGCTTCATCTGTTCGACTTTCAAAGCGGAAAATGGTCGGACTGGGTGAAAGACCCGGATGGAATCGGCTATCCGGCATGGACTAGCGATGGCCAGTCCATTGTGTATGTAAACCGATCCGGTTTGAAGCGCGTGAAGCTAGGGAGCAATTCCGTTGAACATTTATTCACAATTCAGAATGCCGCTCCTTACGGTACAAGCCTCGGTGTCTGGGCGGGCCTCACCCCTGACAATTCCGTCATGTTCACTCGTGATGTAAGCACGCAAGATATTTACAAGCTCGACGTCGACTTCCCCTGAGAGCTATCGCGGCTAGGGCGAGAGTGTCTCTCGTTGGCCCTTTGACTTTCCTGGACTTCTGCTTCAAACTCCCCAGACGGAGGATCCGCATGCCACGCTTCTCCCGGCGTTCTTTTCTGCACCTGTCCGCGGCTGCATCAGCGGCCGCTACCTTACGGTTCGCGACCGAACCCATGCTGGCCGCAGCCTCGCGCCGCAAGCCGCATGCCGCGGACGCTGTCATGATCGATTCCAATGAGAATCCTTTGGGACCTTCCCAGTCGGCGCGCGATGCCATGGCCGCCATCATTCCCCAAGGCGGACGTTACTCCGACAATCTGACCGACGAACTCGTCCAGACCCTTGCGCAAATGGAAGGTCTCAATCCCGAATTCGTGACCGCTACGGTCGGCTCGACGCCTCCCCTAGCGCTCAGCGTCATAGCTTTCTGCAATCCGCAAAAAAGCTATGTGACTGGCGATCCCGGATTCGAACTCGGCATGATGGCCGCCGAAAACAATGGCGCCCGCGTGGTCAAGGTCCCGCTTACAAAAACGCACGCTCACGACGTCAAGGCAATGCTCGCCGCCGCCCCTGACGCCGGTCTTTTCTACATCTGCAATCCGAACAATCCCACCGGTACCCTCACTCCGCGCTCGGATATCGAATATCTGATTGCCAATAAACCAGCCGAGTCCGTGGTGGTTGTTGATGAAGCCTATATACACTTCACTGAAAACTCCCCTTCCGCTGTCGATCTCGTCAAAGCCGGCAAGGATGTCTTAGTGCTTCGGACCTTCTCCAAGGTTTACGGCATGGCAGGCATTCGCTGCGGACTGCTGATCGCCCGTCCCGACCTGGGCAAAAGGGTGCTACAGCGCGGGGGTTTCAACTTTATGCCCATCACAGCCGTGGTTGCCGCAACCGCCAGCCTGCGAGATTCCTCATTGGTCGCCGAACGCCGCCGCATCAACGCCGGCATCCGCCAGCAGACATTCCAATTCCTCGACAGCAACGGCTTCTCTTACATCCCCTCCGAATCGAACTGCTTCATGGTCGATGTGAAGCGTCCCGGCCAGGAAGTGCGCGACGCCATGGCCAAGGAGAATGTCATGGTAGGACGCATCTGGCCCATCATGCCCACTTGGGTTCGAATCACTGTTGGCACGCAGGACGAAATGGCGAAATTCCAATCCGCCTTTCAGAAAGTAATGAAAGCATAAGCATTCTGTCCCCTGATCCCGATTCCCTGTTCTCCGGTCTTGATCTATGCCTGGTTTTTGCAGCTTTTACTGTCCAGAAAGACTCAGCCAACCCCGGCCCGCAAAATCGTTACCAACGTAAGCTGCGATCCCCGCCTCGCTTCGCTAGCCTGACCACAGGACGAAGTCTCTTCTGTGCTGGCCTCACTGATCATTTACCGATCTTCCGACGCGAGCGGATTGCTCGTCTGGTCTCTAATCGGCTTTTGCGCCGGTATCGCTCTCTTCTTTTATGGATTTCGCCTGCTTCAGCGCCGCCGATTGATTCTCGACACGCCCCTTTCGAAGATTCGTAGCGCGTCTCTGGGCATGGTCGAGATCAGCGGGCTCGCCACTGGACCTTACACCATGGTGGCACCCATCACCGGGCACCCCTGCTACTACTTCCGAACTTTGGTCTGGGAGTGGAAGCAGCATGGCAAAAACAAGGAGTGGGTCAAAATCGCCGGGGAATGCATGCACCTTCCTTTCTTCCTGGATGACAACACCGGGCGCATGCTCATCGATCCGCGTGGCGCCGATCTCGATCTGCATCGTGATTTCCAGCAAGAATTCTGCGACTCGTTTTTCACCACTAAAGATCCTGCTCCGGAAACCGTCCGCAATTTTCTGGCGCGTCACGGCGTCATGACGAACAACAAGATCAAGGTGGAAGAGTTCTGCATCAAGCCCAAAAACGCGCTGTTTACGCTGGGAACCGTGGCCGAAAACACCGCGCTTGAAGTCACGCCGCAGCCGATTCGCGAGAGCGAAGAGATCAGCTCGCTGAGCATTGGCAAGTTCTCGCTTTCGCTTAGTCCCACCGGATTTAACTCAATCGGGGGAGATGACAACATCCCCGTCCTCGCTGAGCCGGTGGCCATTCGAGCTGACGCCTTACACGAAGTCGTCCGGCTGCCATCGGGTAGCTCTCCAATGAAAAGCTCCGAGATGACGCAGCAACAGAAAATTGCCGCCGCGCTCGTCAAGGCTGGTATTACTAGCCCGGCAGCCTGGGCGGTTGCCGGTGTTCCTTCGGAATCAGCATCCGGCGTAGAAGTCGTGAACGACCCAGCCTCGGCTTCGTCGAGAGACGCCGGAGGCTCCAACGGATTTGATCCGCATCCCCCCGTCGTGCTGAGGAAAGGCGAGAATGACAAAACGTTCCTGATCTCGTGGCGTAGCCAGCAGGAAGTCGCCCGCACCCTGGCATGGAAATGCACGCTCATGATCTGGGGAGGCCCGGGACTAGCGCTGCTTAGCCTGTATGTACTTCTGAGCATGACCAGAGTCATTCATTAGTTCTCGTACGGCCCATCGATTTTGTAATCTTCCCGCGTTAGTCCCAAAAGCACCACGGTGCTAAACCCGGGGTAAGCATTTGCCTCCCAAGTCCTTGGCCTACGCTCTAGTACAATCAACGCGTGAGCGACGCCGTACGCATCGGGATTTTGGGCGATTTCAACCCTGAATTCCGCTCGCATCACGCCACCAACGACGCGCTGCAGCATGCCGCCCGCAAGCTTGGCATCGAAGTTCAATCGGAGTGGATCCCGACTCCCTCCCTGGTCAAACCGGGCGCCGAGAAGAAGTTGGAGTCCTTTGACGGTTTCTTGGCTTCGCCCGGCAGTCCCTACAAGAGTTTTGAAGGCATGCTGATGGGCATCCAGTTCGCTCGCGTGCGCGACTGGCCATTCCTCGGCACCTGCGGCGGATTCCAATACGCCTTCATCGAATTCGCCCGCAACGTCCTCAACATCGCTGACGCCGACACCGCCGAAAACAATTCCGCGTCGAAAAACGTCATCATTTATCCTGTCGCCTGTGCTGTTCCCGACGGCAAAGGCAACGCCCCGAAGCTGTCCGGAGCCGTTCCCGAAATCCGCCTGCGTCCCGGTTCATACCTGCAATCGTTCTACGGAAAAGAGGTAGAGACGGTTACAGAAGCGTTTTTCTGCAATTTCGAAATCAATCCGGATTTCGAATGGACCACCATGGAAGCCGGATTCCCCGTCGTGGCCCGCGGACCGAAAGGCGAAATTCGCGCTATCGAATCTCCCATGCACCGCTTTTACGTGGCAACCCTGTTCCAACCGCAACTCTCATCCACCGAGAAAGATCCTCATCCCATTGTGCTGGCATTCGTGCAGGCCGCCGCCGACTGGGGCAAGAAGAAACTCGACGATAGCGTGCTGGAGTAGCCTGAACACTCTTCGCGGCCAGGCGCGGCGTCACACGGAAGACCTCCCCTGTGAACTCTGTGACCCTGTCGCGAAGTCTCGAGCGGTTACTAAAGGCCCGACACTCTCCGACGCGCCGTCCCATCCCCAACCGCATCTGGAGCGGCAACCCATGCCTCGATAGACTCATCCCGTCGGACGCTCTCCCCCAACCGCGTCCGCAGGAGTAACAGGCTTCATGCACACCTTGCAGATGGTGAATTCGTTCCGCGTCCCTTGGGGCACGCTGATGAGTTACATCCCCGTGATTGCGACTATCGTGACCACGCTCTTCAGCATTGTTCTGGCCCGTGCCACCCTACGGCAGGTAGAAGCTACCGACAAGGGCCTGGCTTTGGCGCGAGAAGAGTTTGAGCGCGAATGGAATCCCGACCTGCACATTAAACTGGAACGCGTCTCGTCGGAGGAAGCGCGCGTTATCGTGACGAACCTCGCCAAAACCTCCGTCCTGCTGCAGCTCCTGCAATTGCGCAAGCTCTCGCACGCCATGCCCTTCGAGCGTTTCCGATTGAACGATCCTCTGGTCGGCGGGATGACGTGGTCGCAAGAAACGGGCAAGCGTATCCTCGCTTGCACCGGATACGAATTCGAAGGCCCTCTCGCCGCCTCGGTCACTTTCTATGCCGCGGGACGCATGTACCGCACCGACTGGTTCCGTGCACAGATCGTTGTGCGCGAAGGACGCATCGTCAGCCTTGAGCCCAGCACCATGCCGAGCCGCCGCGTCCGCCAGATCGAGCGCCAAGGCCCGGAACGCCGCCGGGAATTCGTACAGGATGTAGCGGGGTCCACCGAACCCGACGAGGTCAGTGACGAGACGCAAGAGAAGGCGTTTGGAGCGGGTGCATGAGGCGTTGCTTGTCGTTGGCCGGGCTTCTCCTGCAAGCAGAGTGATGTTACCTCGTGATCTGTCGGTAACCGTTACTCACGTGTGCCGACGCGGATGCAGAGCGCTAAAGTGTGGCCGCTCGCTGCCGATTCACACTTCAGGAGACCAGGAGACCGCAAATGATTAATCCTATCAGCAGCGTTCACCCGCCTGTCGTCCAGCAAGTCGCGCACGCTCCGGCGGAAGCAAAGCCTGATCCACACGCGCAAACTCCGCCCGTGCGGAAGAGCGGCGAGGTGTCGCAGGACCAGGTGACACTTAAGAGTGCGGGGCAGGTGGATCACGAGAAGTGATCGTCGATTGATATCTGCTAACTCAGGACGAAGAGGCTTTGGCCGCGCAGGTCCGGGCTAGTTCACCGTCGGCAGTATGATCGATCTAGAATTTGTTTAGCACCAAAATTCCACTGACAATCGCGATGTAGCGTGGGCGCACCATCCGGTTCGCACTTGGGCCGCACCCTCTTCGCTTGCAGCCTCGCTTCGCCTGCTCCAGTTCTCGGATGTACTCGACGAGCGACTCCCTTCTAGCGTCGATTGCGTCCACTCGCCGTAGCTTCTTACGGCCGCTATGTTTCATGGCGTCTCCGTTCCTCCTCTAGCGCGCCGCCCAGGCGGGGTGACGCGCCGGTGACAGTCCGCGAAGCATTGCGATGTTGGCGGGCAAAGGTTCCCAATTCGGCACACCATGCTTCGTGCGCTATGCTTCTTTATGTCGTTGCGCGTTTAGGCTTGCTATCATGCGTTGTCCTTCGAATTCGTTTGAGGTCACAATTTGTGACCTCAAACATTATGGTGAATCATGAAAGCAACCGCCATCGTCCTGACCAAGAAAGTGGGCGCAAAAATCCTGGTGCTGCGCAATCAGAAAGTGATTATGGACGCAGATTTGGCCGAACTTTACGGCGTTCCTGTCAAACAGCTAAACCAGCAGGTGAAGCGGAATGCCAACCGCTTTCCCAGGGATTTTGTATTCGCTCTGACAAAGGTAGAACATCAAAGTTTGAGGTCACAAAATGTGACCTCAAATGGCCGTGGCGGCCGGCGCTACTTGCCGCATGCTTTCACAGAACATGGCGCCATTATGGCGGCGACGGTGCTGAACTCAACGCGTGCGATCGAAATGAGTGTCTTCGTCGTGCGGGCGTTCGTGCAGATGCGCCAGGCTCTGATCGCGAACCAGCACGTGCTCTTGAAGCTATCTGAACTCGAAGAACGACTGGACAGCCATGATGCGGAAATTCAGGACATCGTCGAAGCCGTTCGCGAACTGATTGCTCCGCTTCCCGCCAACCATCGGCGGATCGGGTTCGAGGCTCCTTCACAATCCGGTAAAGAAGAACCCAAATCACGCAAAATTCGGAAAGCATAGTGGCATGCTGTCACGAGGTGCTCAATCCGTTCCTGTGTAGAGATCCGGGAATTCCCGCTTCAAATGGTCCACTTTTGGAGCATCATTGAAAACAATATACGGCTGCTTCGGGTGCAGCGCGGCGTAATTCTGGTGATAAGCTTCCGCCGGATAGAAACCCTGCAGCGGGACAACCTGCGTCACGATCTTGCGTGGGAAAACTTTTCCCGACTCGAGTTGCTGAATGTACGCCTCCGCAATGCGCTTCTGTTCGTCGCCGTTGTAGAAAATCGCGGAACGGTATTGCGTGCCTTCGTCAGGTCCCTGGCGGTTTAGTTCTGTGGGATCGTGCGCGACCGAAAAGAAGACGCGCAAGAGTTCTCCGTAGGTGATCTGCGAAGGATCGTAAACAATCTCCACGGATTCAGCGTGGCCGGTTTCTCCAGTGCTGACGGTTTCGTACTCGGCCGTCTTCGCCGACCCGCCCGAATATCCGGAGGTTGCGCTGATCACGCCTTTCACGTGCTGGAACACGGCCTGCACTCCCCAGAAGCATCCCCCGGAAATGACGGCGGTTTGCTTCGCGGCCACGGAAGCCCGCGGGGCATCGGCCGCTGCGGCAGGAATTGCCATCCCCGGCTTGGCCTTGGCGTTGCATGCCGTGGCGACGAGCATAGATCCGAGTAGAACCACAGCGGCCTTAGTGAATGCAGACATTTCCCTTCTCCTTCGAACACAGAGTTGCCATATAGGAGTTGCAAAGCAGGAAAAAGTTTCAGCGCGCAAATACCCCGTACCGTTCCGCGGCACGTGCTCTCCTCTGTGTTCCTCGGTGCCCGCTGTGGTGATGTCCCTGCATTTTTCTTGCTTTTTCGCTTTATCTTCGCCAATAATGGCGACATGGCGATCACACGCAGGCAGCACGAAGTGTATGACTTCATTTCGCGGTTCGTGACTGAGCACGGCTACTCACCGTCCTTTGAAGAGATCGGGCAAGGACTGCAGTTGAATTCGCTGGCCACGGTTCACAAGCACATTTCGAATCTGGAAAAGAAGGGACTGCTCACTCGCGACTACAACCGCAGCCGCTCCATCGATCTTCTTCCGGCCAAAGGAAAATTGAAGCAGTCTATGTCCGTGAACACCGGCCTTGTACTGCCGTTGATGGGGCGGATTGCGGCGGGTCAACCGATTGAGGCGGTCGAAAATCCGGAAACCATTTCGCTCGCCGACTTCGTGCGCTCAAAAGAAGTGTTCGTGCTCGAGGTGCGTGGGGATTCGATGCAGGACGAGGCTATTCTCGATGGCGATTACGTTCTGGTTGAGAAAGCGCGAACTGCCCACAATGGTGACATCGTGGTTGCGCTGGTCGATTCCGCGGACGCGACCCTGAAGCGCTTCTATCGCGAGGGCGACAAAATTCGCTTGCAGCCTTCGAATGCTGCGATGAAGCCAATCATCGTGCCGGCGGCTTCCGTCGATGTGCAGGGCAGGGTCATTGGCGTGCTCAGGAAGTACTAGCAGTCTCCGACTTCACCATAAAAAGCGCCCGGAATCTCCGGGCGCCGCGGGCATACACTGCTCGTGTTTAGCCGATGTGCTTATTGAGAACTTGGCTGATCGCGTCCTTTGGCTTGTAGCCGACTAGCTGCTCGACGACCTGGCCGCCTTTGAACACCAGCAAAGTTGGGATGCCCGTGACTTTGTAGCGCATCGGGGTGGCTTGATTGGAGTCGACATCCATCTTGCCAATCTTCACCTTGCCCTGGAACTCGCTCGCGAGTTCTTCGACGATAGGGGCAATAGCGCGGCAGGGTCCGCACCAGGTTGCCCAGAAGTCCACCAAAACCGGCTTATCCGATTTCAGTACGTCCTGATCAAAATTCGCGTCTGTCACTTCCACAATTCCGTTGCCTGCCATGCTTTCTCCTCGCTGTAAACGCCGCGCTATCGGCCGACGCTGCATCGAGCTGGCGTTGCCGGGCTGGGCGATCTATATGAGTGCATCCCTAGGGAAGCCCAACTCATTATCGTACCACTGCGTTAGATGTCCGGGCAGTAGGGAAAGTCGCAAGCGCGGGTATTCGCCCGATCTTCGCCAAAGCTATCAATGCAGGGATTTCAGATACGTAACTAGTTGCCAGCGCTCGGGTTCGGGAAAGCGGCTCCAGGAAGGCATTCCATTTCGAAGGCTGCCATTCGTAAGCACCAGAAAAGTTCGCCTGGAGTGGCTTCTTTGACGCGCTTGGAGTGGAGATTCGGGCGATAGTGCCTGCCCTGCAATTTGCCTTCGGCATTATCACCATGGCAGGGAGCGCAATGTTCAGCATAGATCTTGGCCCCGGCTGCAGCGCATCAGGATCGTTGGCTAGAGGATTCAAACGGGCCCGATCTTTTTCCGAGACTTTGCGCAACCAACTTCCGTCCCCCGCTCCGGCAAAGGCCATTCCCACCAGCAACAGATAAGTGATGACTCCGCTGAGCTTCATGGTTGGCCTCGCAGCCGCGAGAAGAACTGGTCGATCTCATACGACAACATAAAGCGGAATAGAAAGCCATTGCTGTTGTGATTCAGACCAAATGTTGGGGAAAACCGAATGGACGGACCGCGCGGAATGTCCCACGACAGGAGGGGGGCGAGGTAATGCGAGGTATCCGAAAGCCCGAAGCTGTGGCGTTCGCCAAGACCACCGTATAGTTCTGCGCCGAGCGCGAAATTTTCACGACAGAAATTGCACGTATTCGGACTCGCCTTGAGAGCGAGCGGACGACTCGTCCCCACAGCGTAGCCAAACTCCCACGAGAAAGGGCCAAGATTTTTCTCGGCGATGAAGTTCTCCGAAACGTTCCAGCCTTTGAAATTGCTCGAGAGGATGAGCTTGAGTTCGGCCTCGTGCTCCTTTTCGGCGCGGCTGTTGCGGGGAATTAAGTCCTCTCTGGTGTCGTGACCGACAACCTCAAGCAACGCCTTGTCGGCCGCATTGAGGTCCTCGAATTCGAAGTAGAGGACCGGATTGATCCAGTGTTCGCGCATTAGCGGACGGATTCGATTTTCGAAACGGAAACCGGTAAAGACCGTGCTTTCGTGAATTGTGGTTTGCCCGTCAATGTACAGTTCAGCGGTCCACCAGCCATTCACGCCATATTCGAATTCAAGAGCGGTGGCGACGAAGGGATTACCTCCTTTGGGAGCGCCGGCGATGCTCTTGGCAGCGATCTCCAGATTTCCCGGTTCCTCCATTTGGTGCGAGTAGGTGACGAAGTAGCTCTCCTGAGCTTGTAGCAATGCAGGCCAACTGCCGAGGCTGGCATAAACAACAGCACGGACATGCGGCACACCGCCCGGAAACGAAAACATCTCATATCTGGATATACGACCCTCGGCTGGATCGGAACTAGCGTGCCGGAATATCCCGAGTTTTGTCCAACTTCTCCCAGAGGGCGGGTAAAAACAGGGATTGAACGGAAACGGGGCACAACGGATCAGCATCCGGCGGAAAACAAAAAAGCGCCCTCGACTTTTCAGTCCAGGACGCCTCGGCAGCCCTCCCCCAGAACTGCCACACTACGATCTGGATAGTAGGGTTCCTCCCTATTCGTGTAAACGTCACTTTGGTAATGGGATTGGCCGTGAAATCGGAGGTGGATAATGCCGCCACTGCGGTTACCTACTGCTTTTTCCAGGACTGTCCGTTGTCAGCTGTATCCAGACCTCGCCGGTGGAGGTGGAAAGCCTGCCGTTCTGTGCATCCGCGAATTCCAAGCTCAAGATATCGCCACTCAGCGTTGCAGATTCCGAAGTGGGAACGACTCGCGCCCAGTGAGCGCCGGCATCGGACGAATGATAAAGGGCCGCCGCAGTCCCGCCCGCCCAGACGTCCGCCCATTCGCGGCTACGGCTCGGAACAGAGGAGCCGTGGAAATGGCCTTCTTGTCTTTCCGGGCTCTCCGGCCTTGTTGGAAGCGATCGCCAGTTCCAGTGCTAGCTCCGGTGTCGGCGCTTGCCACGACATTTACATCCTGCCAAGTTTGTCCCTGATCTAGTGAGCGCTGCAGGCGGCCCGAGTTCAGCGTCCAAGCGGGAGTCATTAAACTGCAGAGCTTGGAACGTCCTTCCCTGGGTTTCCAAAGCAGAGGGCGCGGCCTGAGCAGGTGCAGCGGCCGGAGCGGATTTTGCCCGGCTGACCTCACCGTCCGAGGCGCTAGGAAGACGGGCTGTGGCGATGGCTTATTCCCGGCGAGAAGGAATCGGTCACCCGCGATTGCACATCCAGCTGGGCAGACTCGGATTGAACCTCAACCATCTCACTGGCTCCGGAGCCTCCGGTTGCAATCTGCGGTCGAAGCTCCTGCTTTGCTTCCGGGGCGTTCTGCGCCCGAGCGGGAATTTGAAAGGTATTGGCATTCTGCTGCTGAAATTGATTGGTTTGCCGCGGGCCGTGGGCCAAAGATCCGTGAACAGCAGGAGCGCTAAATCTTTGGCCAGCTCAGTTTCCTGCGGAGGCTCGTGCCTGTCCTTTTCGCGGGTCGCGTGCACGGCCGCCGTAGTCTGGGATCGTTCCTCATTTGCCTCCATTTCGTCCCGGACGGCCGGTGCAGCCACGGATTGATCAGCATGGATCGCAGCGGGCGGCGGTGAATTTTTTGCCATCTTCAGCGAGTCGTCGCGGTGTCCATATTCAACGAAGCCAAACACCGAGAGTGCAACAATTCCGGCACTCACGAACGCCCAGCGGAGGATGGGCCAGCTTAGCCTGCTCCTGCGAGGAACGGGAAGTACAGCTTGCCCGGCTTCCATAGCGGGGAGCGCGAAGGCCAGGACTTCGCGGCATTCGGCGCAGTACGAGAGATGATCGAGCACAGCGGTACGCTCCGCCGGCAGCAAAGAGCTTTCTGCAAAGGCAGTAAGCACGTTCGCGTCCGGATGAGGCACGGAGGCGTCGTCTGCCTGCTGCAGTCGCTGGCGCACGATTTTTGGAATCTCGGACATCTCAGTCTCTATATTCAGACAACACGGGTCGTAACTACCCTTCGCCCTCTCGGACTCTGGCCTCCACTGTCTTCTTAGAGAACGCGCCAGGAGGCGAATCTTGCGCCAGACTACGGCGAATATCGACCTTCAGGTCACGAACATCAACTTCAATCGCTTCTTCAGCTTGGCGGCGGGACATCCCACGGCGGGTCAGCCCCGCAAGGATCTGCTTCCGCAAGGACTTGGCCAGTTATCCAGCTTCCGGCTGATGGTGGATTCATGCACCCCCAGCATGCGGGCGATCTCGGCCAGAGTCCGTCCATCCAGATAATAAGCAGCGAGGACGGCGCGATCCTCCGGCGGAAGCTGGGCAAGAATCTCATCGGTCGCTTGCTCCAGCCGAGTGTCGGCGCTGGAGGAGGGTTGGGCTTCCGGAGCCGCGAACTGCAGGCCTTCCTCGGATTCTTCCTCGAGACTGACCAGCCGTTTGGTACGGCGGTAGCGGTTGACATATTCCTGCGCTAACACCGTCCGAAGCCAGCCTTCCAGGGAGCCGCGACCGGTATACGAGGCAAATTTCGAGACCCGCTGGCCATCACGCGTACCGGTGCCGTAGAGGTCGGCGTAAAGGGTGTCAGCGAGATCGCGAGCTGCAGAGTCCTCGCGGGCAATGCGGAGCGCGGCCAGGTAGAGCTTTTCGCGGAAGCGGGTCAGGAAAATTTCCCAGGCGGAGTTGTTGCCGCCGGCGCACGCCCGGGCCAAGGCAAGTTCGTCGACTCGGAGGGACAGAAAGAAACTGCGGAGTTCCCCAGGGGATGCGGAAACCGAATACTTACTGCCCACCTCCAGCAAAATCTCCGAGAACGATTGCGCGGTGAGTCCCACCTGCTCGCACGAGGCCTTCGCATGCAGCTCCGGTAGCAGTTCGGCGATAACCGCCTGCAGGACCGGGCTTGAAGGGTGCGAAGTCATCGGCACTTAAGGATTATGCAGTTTTTGGAGCGCGGTTCAATATCCGGGCTGAGGCCTACTGTCTTGGACGCGAACTTCGGCTCTCGCGGTTCCCTGCCAAGGCCTTAATTACTGCGCGGCGCGCGATTTCTTGCATTCCTCGCAGGGGCAGACCTCACGCAGGAACTTCCACGAGTAAATCCCCAGGTCATGATCGTCGTTCCAGGAGAACTTGATGGCATATTTGCCGACGCCCTCAGCGGAAACCGGTTTCGCTGCAGGCTTAAAAATGACCAACTGGCCAGGTGGAGTAGCGGCAGGCTCGCCGGGACGCCGCCCAGCTTTGCCTCGCTCTTCTTCGCACATCGCACAAGGGCAGGCATCCCGCAGGTACACGAAGCTGTAGTGCGAAACGTGACCATCGTTCCATTCAATGTCCACCCCGGTACCGGATGTGAGGTTTACCTTCACGGACTTGGGATCGGTCGCGGCGGTGGGCAGATGAAGCGGGGACTGCATACATTCAAGTATCGCATAGGAAATCCAAGCGGGGCCGGAGCTCACATGCTCAGGATCGAGGGCCGTTTGACCCTGCTTTCCGGCGTGACTAGAATTCGTGTCGCCGCACGTGGGGGATTCCGATGAAGAAAATCGCAAGTTTGTTCCTGCTGGTAAGCCTGTGTCAGTTCGCCGCGTTTGCCGACGACGAGAAAGATAAAGATCATCACCATCACGAGGACCTCACCGAAACCCAACTGGGCACGGTTCATTTTCCGGTCTCCTGTGCGGCATCGGTGCAGCAGCCTTTCCAGCGCGGAGTCGCGTTGCTGCATTCGTTCTGGTATGAGGAAGCGGAAAAGGAATTTCTGGAGATTGCCAAAGACGATCCCAAGTGCGCCATGGCGCATTGGGGCGTGGCGATGAGCTTGTGGCACCAGCTCTGGAATCAGCCGGACGCGAAAGTGATCGCCAGGGGCGAGAAGGAAATCAAAGCTGGGCACAAGCTGCAGAAGAACGCCACTGCGCGCGAGCAGTCATATCTCGCCGCAGTCAAGGCTTTCTACTCCGGCTCCAGGAAGCGAGACTATAAAACACGTGCTGCGGCCTACTCGGCAGCGATGAAAAAGGCGCACGAAGCGTATCCTGACGACCACGAGGCCGCCGCGTTCTATGCTCTGTCGCTGCTGGCTTCCGATGAGAACATGGATCATCGCAAGCAAGCGGCCGCAGTTCTGGAAAAGCTGTTTGCCTCGAGCCGGATCATCCCGGCGTGGCGCATTATCTGATCCATACCTACGACACCCCCGCGATGGCGGAACTTGGGATTCCAGCGGCGCGACGCTATCGAAGATCGCGCCCGCGGCGCCTCACGCCCTGCATATGCCATCGCATATTTTTGCCCGTGTCGGACTGTGGCAGGACGACATCAATTCCAATCTCGCGTCGGTCGCCGCCACGCGGAAAACGGCGGCCATGGGCATGGGCGGCGAAGGACACCAGTTTCATGCAATGGATTACCTGGTGTACGCCTACCTGCAAAGCGGACGGGAAGCTGAAGCCCAGAAGGTGATCGAAGAAGTGAAAGCCATGCCCCCAATGCACGACATGTACGGATGGGAACCGATCCGCACGCCAACGCGTTGACTAAATTCCCCGCGATCTACGCGATGGAGCTCCGCCACTGGAGCGAAGCTGCGGCGTTGCCGGAGCCGGACAACAAGGATGGCCGCCGACGCTTCAGTCACCTATTGGGCCCGTGCCATTGGAGCAGCACGCAGCGGGAACGTAGAGCAGGCAAAAAAGGATCTCGCTGCAATGGAGCCGGATTCGCCAAAAATCTGCGGCTGAGAAGAAGACAGATGTCTCCGAGGTGATTGCGCGAGACTATCAGGAAGCTTCCGCCTGGGTGCAGCACGCCGAAGGCAAGGACGACGAAGCGCGAGCCGCCCTGCGCAAGCTGGCAGACAAACCGACAAGAATGACAACAATCCCGAGATCATTTCCGCGCGGGAAATGTTGGCTGATTTGCTGCTGGAACTGAAGCGTCCCAGGAAGCATTGGTCGAGTACCAAACCGATCTGAAGCTGCGCCCCAAACGCTTTAACGGGCTGTATGGCGCGGCGCGCGCGGCGGAAGAGGCGGGAAAGCAGCCCGAGGCGAATACGTACTACGCAATGCTGCTGAAGTCGTGCGAGGGTGGAATTCAACGCGGCCGGACTCGGTCATGCCAAGGAGTTGGTCGCACAAAAGTGACGGTATGGCAGAGTGACTACGTCCGGATTGCTCGACACATGGAATCATCGTGCTCAGGCTTCTCCCATCATCTCTGGAATCGTCACAAACTCATATCCTTCGGCCTTGTAGCGAGAGATCAGATGATCGGTCGCCAGAACCGTATACGAACGATCGGCCCCGAACTCAGGTGCCCGCCGTCGTGCAGCAGGATCACGTCCCCGCCTCGAACCTGGCTCGTCACTTTGCGCTCGATCTGCTCGGCTGACGGCGCATTCCAGTCGTAGCCAGTCACATTCCACATGATGGGTTCGAGCCCCATTCGCGCGCGATGCGCAGACACCCGGGCGGCGGCCCCCAAAAGGCGGACGAAAGAGATTGGAGTGTTCGCCGACGCATCCAGCAGCGGCGGCACCGCTGTAATTCTTCGCGGATCTGCGACGTCACTCTTGAAGATCAGCAAAGGATGAGTAAAGGTGTGGTTCCGATGACGTGTCCCGGCTTCACCAGTTCGCGAACGATGTCGGGCCGTTGCTGCACGTAGCGTCCGATCAGGAAAAAAGTGGCGTGAACATTGTGCCGGGCCAGGACTTCCAGCAAGCGCAGGGTGTGCGGATCGTTGGGCCCGTCATCGTAGGTGAGCGCCAGTTGCTTCGACCGCGGTCAGTCCGGTGAAGGTATGGCCAAACCATTGTCCGGTCGGCGCCATGGACTGGTAGCCGCCGCAGCGACAGCGGCCGCGACAGCGGTCGGCGAGCACGGTTCCGAGCATGGCAGTGATTGTAATGGATTAGCAGATTTCGAATTTGGTAATTGCAGAATTGAGTAATTTAAAACCCACGCGACCTCGGGTTTTCAATCATCAAATCTACGAAATTACCGCAATCTACAAAATTCCCTGTTAACTCTTTCCACAATTGCACTCCGGCGCAAGCGAGATATTCTGCCAATTCCGAGTACATCGTTCTAACCCATGGCCAATCTTTTCGAGCTGCCCCGCTACATTGCAGTGGAAGGTCCCATACGAGTCGGCAAAAGCACGCTGGCGCGGATCCTGGCCGAGCGCCTCAACGCGCAGCAGGTCATGGAACCGGAAGACAATCCGTTTCTCGGTGCCTTTTACAAAGGCGAGCCCGGGGCGGCTTCCAGGCGCAGTTTGCCTTCCTGATTCGCCGCTTCGAGCAGCTGCGCGCCCTCGATCTGGGCCCGCGTTCGCAGAAGACCGTGGTCACCGATTTCATCTTCGAAAAAGACAAGCTTTTCGCCTGCCTGAACCTGAACGATCAGGAACTGGAAACCTACAACCGCTACTACAATTATTTCCGCGAACAACTGCCCACGCCCGACCTGGTGATCTACCTGCAGGCCACGCCCGAAGTGTTGAAGAAGCGGCTGAAAAAGAAAAATGCGCCGGGAGAGAAGGCGATCAACGAGGACTATCTGGAAGAAGTGATCAAGGCCTACGAACACTTTTTCTTCCACTACACGTCGTCGGACCTGCTGATCGTGAATACTTCGGAGATCGACTTCGTCGAGCGCAACCAGGATTTGCAGGAGCTGCTGCGGAAGGTCTCGGCGCCGATCAAGGGGACGCAGTATTTCCTGCCGCTGGGCGGCCAGGAAGCGGCCAGCGCGTAGCTAGCTGGCCTATCCGATTGCTTCGCCGTGAATACACGGTTTTGTCTCCCTTACTCAGAGAATTCCGCATTGGCAGTGAGCATCCACGCCCCGCGTCTGACTGCAGTCATCGAGTAAAACATGCGGAATGGCTTCTTACTTCGCTCAGCGGTAATACGATGAAAATGACGTTTTTCTCTCGAGGCAGCACAGACCGAAACTCTCAGCGTCGTCCGAAGACCGGTCTTGCTCATCCCTCATCGCTCACCGCCATCGTCAGTGCTCATTGCGAGCTGCCATGCCATCCTAAGCCATTGATGACACGACCGCCACGTCTGTCCACCCCCTATCCCTTTCCAGCTAAAATACCCTTAGCGTCATCCAAGCTGTAGACGCCACGATGCGTGTACAGGCTCTATCCGCCAGGCGGAGGGGCACTGGAGGACATCGTGAGTCTCACTCCGATCGGCGAACCTCGCCACAAGATTACCGTCGCTTCTCTTCGCGAAAAGAAACTCCACCACGAACCCATCACCTGCCTGACCGCCTACGACTATGCCACCGCGCGCCTGGTCGACGAGGCCGGCATCGACATGGTGCTGGTCGGCGATTCGCTGGCCAAGACCATGCTCGGCTACGAGAACACGCTCTCGGTCACCATGGACGAGATGCTGCACCACGTGAAGGCCGTGCGCCGCGGCGTGAAGCACGCGCTGCTGATCGCCGACATGCCTTACGGTTCCTACCAGGTCGGATGCCAGAGACGCCGTGCGCAACGCCGCGCGCTTCGTGAAAGAAGGCGGCGCGGAAGCGGTGAAGATCGAAGGCGGCGAGAAGCGCGCCGACCTGATCCGCCGCATCATCGACGCCGAGATTCCGGTGGCCGGACACATCGGCCTGACGCCGCAATCGGTGAACGTGATGGGCGGCTACAAGGTGCAGGGCAAGAACCTCAGCGCCATCGAGCAACTCATGCGCGATGCGGTGGCGCTCGACCGCGCCGGCGTGGCTTGCATTTATCTCGAAGGCATTCCGCGAGAAGTCGCGGCCATGATCACCGCCGAAGTCAGCACGCCGACCATCGGCATCGGCGCCGGGCCGGAGTGCGATGGGCAGGTGCTGGTCTTCCACGACATTCTGAACCTGACGTTTGGCCCTCCGGCAAAATTCGTGCGCCGCTACGGAGACGCGGCCGCCGCGATCACCGACGCGGTGCAGGCGTTCCGCGCCGACGTGCTTTCGCGGCAGTATCCATCGGACGAGGAGTCCTATCATTTGCCGAAGGAAACGAAGGCAGCGCTGGACACGGTGCTCGAGCGCAAGCGGGCGATGCGACGGTAAATTCTTCTCCGCGGATTCACGCTGATAAAAGCGGATTCACGGCGAAACTACGGAACCTAGCGGTTCCGTTTTCCGTAATCTTATGTGGGTTGCTCGATCGGACAGTGACTGGAGCACTGGTAGTGTAGGCTATTGGGAGGTGGCTATGGGTCTTCAGGCATTTTCTTCTTCCCATTTTTCGGCTTCGGGTTTGTGATGTACTTCCTGCCGTCAATCATCGCATTGGCGCGCAGCAAGCGCGACATCCTGGCGATCTTTCTGCTCAACCTGTTTCTCGGTTGGAGCATCATTGGATGGATCGTGGCGCTGGTATGGGCGGTAAAGAGCGATGTTCCGTGGTGGCGAGGTACTATCGGGTGATTTCTTTGCGCGCGCGCTTCGATAGTGATCTTGGCCACCGCTAACTGTGTTGCCTGCACACAGCAGGAGGCGCCGCAGACGCCCGATCCGCAAGCGATGCTGCAGGCGATTCCTGCCGCCGATTCCGCAAAGTACCAACACATCCGAGACATGAAGAACTGGCGGAATCCGTATCTGATTGTGCGCGCGGATGGTGTGGCCTTGTTCGATGTCGCAGACAGTGCGGAGATCGTGCTGAAGCCGGACGAATTGTTGCCCGAGTTGGCGAAGTTGCCTGCATCCAACTGGCCCTACGGGAGGGTGGTCGCGGCTACTGAAACAGCCACTCGGAATCGGAGCAGGACGCGGTGGCGATCCGGCGCAACAAAGGGATTATCGGCGGAATGCTGCAAAGCGCGCACATTGCGGTGAAGTGGGTGCCTGCGAGTTGAGTGCAGAAGCTCGGGACAGTCGCCTCGGCGTACAGCCGAGGGCAGTTCGGCTCATGCCGGTGAAACTCCTTTGAAGATCTTTCCCACGATCGACGAAATGCGGACTGCTTCGCGCGCGGCGCGGCACGCCGGCAAGCGTTGGGGTTCGTACCCACGATGGGCGCATTGCACGAAGGCCATTTATCTCTGGTTCGTGCCGCTCGCCAGGCCACGGATGTAGTCGCCGCTTCCATTTTCGTGAATCCGACTCAGTTCGGTCCTAACGAAGATCTCGCGAAGTATCCGCGATCTTTCGAACGCGACTGCGAAATGCTGGAGAAGGAAGGTGTCGAATGGCTGTTCGCGCCCTCTGTCGAAGAAATGTATCCCTCAGGCGCGGTGACGTGGGTCATCGTAGAGGAGTTAAGCAATAAGCTGGACGGCCGTTCCCGTCCCGGCCATTTTCGCGGCGTGACCACCGTAGTCTCCAAACTCTTCCACATCGTGGAGCCCGACATCGCCTTCTTCGGCCAAAAAGATGCAGCCCAGGTCGCGATCATCCGACGCATGGTGCGCGATTAAAATCTGCCGGTCGAAATCGTCGTGTGCCCGATCGTGCGCGAGCCGGACGGCCTGGCCATGAGTTCCCGCAACGCTTATCTCGATCCAGAGCAGAGGAAGAGAGCCTTGGTCCTACACCGCTCGTTGAGTCGCGTGCAAGCACTCATTAACTACGGGGAAGTCTCGGCTACTGTTCTTGCCTCTCACGGACGAGATGAGTTCGCCGCCGAGCGTTCCGTCCGCCTCGACTACTTCGAAATTGTGAATCCCGAGTCGCTGGATCCAATCGAAGGCATCAGCAAAGGCGCGTTGATCGCGGTCGCGGCCTACGTAGGAAGCACGCGACTGATCGACAATCTTCTGATCAAGCCCTGATTCATAAGAGGCACTCATGCGACACAATCTGCAGCACACAATCTCGCTTCTAGCCCGTACCCCCGCCACCCTCGATGCCCTGCTTCGTGATCTGCCGGAAGAATGCACCATGCGAAACGAAGGTGGCAACACCTTCAACGCCTTCGATGTGATCGGGCACCTGATCCACGGAGAGCGCACCGACTGGATGCCGCGCGCAAAAAGAATTTTGGAGTTCAGCAGACCCGCGCCTCGACCGCTACGACCGCCGGCCCAGGAGCGCGACAGCCAAGGTAAATCACTTCAGAATTGCTGGATGAATTTGCCCGGCTCAGGGCTGAGATCTGGCCGAACTTCGTGCCCTGAATCTCACGGAGCAGGATTGAGCCGCCGCGGCCTGCATCCCGAACTGGGCACGGTCACGCTTTCGCAGTTGCTGGCAACATGGGCGGCACATGACCTCACCCACTTGCACCAGGTCTCCAGGATCATGGCCCATCAATACCGCGAAGCCGTGGGACCGTGGACCGCGTATTTGGGGGTGATGCAGTGCGCCGGGCATAGCGCATGAAATCTATGCCTGAGAAACGTCTCGGGCCAATACTCTGAGCCCGGATAGCGCATCCCGTAATTGCTGATATTCGGGAGTCGCCGTCGTGCTTTCCCCCAGTTCCCGCATCCGGTGCTCAACCGCATGCTGTGCTGTCTCGACCCGATCTCTCAATTTCGAGCGGTCGAACTCGAGCATCGCACTTTGATACAGCTGTTTCCAATCCTTCACTGGTTCCCAGACCGCAGCCATGCATCGGTCGGGGAAAATCTCCGAGCGATACTCAATGAAAATCGGCTTGCCGCTCTTGTGACGCAGAATGTATTGACCCTCCAGCTTTCCGTTTTGGACGTACTGTTCAAATAACCCGCCAGTCCTTTGCGGACGGTAGCTTGCCTCATCAATTGTCATACTGGTCAATTCCATCCTCGTATAGCCGAGCAACTCGCAAACGCCATCCGAGCAATCCAGGTAGTGCCTGTTCTTATTGCTGAAGACAACGTACTTCCCGTCCAGCTGAGGATGGGAATGACTGCGGATCCGGATCAGGGAATCCAGTTTCTCCAGCAGCAATTGAGCCTGCGCCTTCAAGACCAGGGCATCAGCCAGTGCCCGGATCTTCTCCGTCACGGCAGCGGAATCAGAAACGATGACGACGGGTGTGCGGGGGTTCAGTTGCTTCACGGCCTCGGTAAGATCATCGGCTTGGTTTCGTACACTAGTCTCATCCACAACCACGGCAGCCGGATCCTGCGTTCTAAACAACTCCAGCCCATCCTCGCCGTCCGCGGCTGTCAGCACGGAAAATCCTGAACATTCTAATTGCTGTTTGCATTCAGGCGGCTCGGGGCCACCCGCGCCCACGAAGAGTATGGGTTTCCGGTCGCGTTCATCTTGCCTCCTGTGAGTCCGGCAAGGCGGCATTTGAGAATAGAGGAATTGCCGAACGCCGAATCGAAGGGAAGGAGTTTGGCCAATTGGGGGATGCCTTCATTCAGAAACGCCTCCAATACGGGGCCTAAGAGCAGGATTTGCCTGGGAAGATGGTGCGGAAGAGACGGAGGCGTAGCTCAGGTTCTTACCTGTCAAAAGTATACCTGAGAGCTACTGGCCCGGAACCGCCGCCAAGATGGGCGCAGGCTCAATCCGCTCACGGACCAGACCTTCTACCCGGTTCCAGATCTGCGGATCACATTGGCTCTGCATGTGGCTGGGCGTGAAGGTGCGATCAAACCACGAAGTCGCTTCGCATTGCACCGGGTGCTCCCGGTAATCGAAGCGGTAATTGCCGAGAATCTGCGTCTTGGTTCCGTCCTCGGCCTTGATTTCCGAACGTCCATGGATCAGGCCATGCGACTGGTAGAAGTTCACCGCCGCCGCCACATTATCGGGAATCACCTCATCCTGCTGCCAGGGCTTGGCGACGCTGTCGACTTGAACAGTAAGCAGAACCGGAACGCCGGCATGATCCAACTCACGAGCCAGCAGCACGACCGCCGACGCTCCCCAACTATGGCCGAAGAGGATGACATGCGCCTGAGTCTTCTCTTCCTCACTCAGATTTCCGTCATGATTGCGGTCAAGCAAGCGCAGAACAGTTTTGTAAGCTTTTTTGCGTCGCCGGTTCTCGAAGACTTCCACGTAAGTACCCGCAGGCGCTTCTCGACGCAGGCGCTGAGCCAGTTGCACCGGACCATGATGGGGATTGTCGTGCCGCACGAACCCGCCGGCAAATCCAACCAGAATGTAATTGATCTTCGAGGAGGGCTGGGCTTCGATCGCGCCATTCGCCGCAACGGCAGGTAGCGCCAGCACGCAGCATAGGAGCACGCCCGGAAGCAGCAGTCGAACTCGTGCGAGGCGGGTCACCGGGCTCTCCTACCGGTTGAGATGAATGAACTCACGAAAGGGATGCGGCCAAATTAGAACTCCGCCCGCTTTCGGATTACAGGACCACAGAGGTTTAAAAGCCTTCGCAGACGCGGCTTCTCGCCTGTTCAGACCCGCTCGACAGTCTACACCCGTTGTCAAGAAGTGAATTTGAGCCAGTTCCAGTTCCTGACGAAGTGAGGGCAAAGACCGAACCACCTGTATTCTCCATCGGCCAGATGGAAAAAACAGTGAGTGGAAGCACGCTCTATCTTGATGGTAGTTTCACTCCCGAGACGAACGGGTTTCCGCCTAGCAGGTACCGCAGGGGCTTATCTGCCGCTTTCACGATCCCGATCCGCGGGGTCGCGACAATTCGACGGGCGGGGTATCCATCATCCCCAATCCAGAGGCTGCCGGCTGCGCGGTCAGATCACACCCATTATCGCGAGCCCGCGTGATTCCGAAGGCTTCGCATAGCCTTCCCGGTCCGCTGGTCAACTTCCACCAATCCTTCGGCCCATGCAGTTCGAGGCCGCGGCGCTCGCGCCATTTCCTCGATCCCGGTCAGCGGTTCCAAGGCTCGAAACAGGACGCATCCCGCCAGGCCCTCCGGCTCGCAGGACACATTCAGGCAATAGTGATTGCCATAGATGAAGTACACATAGGCATGGCCGGGCGGACCAAATATGACTGCATTGCGAAGAGTCTTGCCGGCCGAGGCATGTGCAGCGGGATCTCGCTCGCCTAGATAAGCTTCAACCTCGACGATCCGCGCGCTCAGGGTCGAGCCGTGTTCCTCCTGTCGCACCAAAACCTTCCCGAGAAGCTCGCGCGCAACCTGACGGGGCTTTCGACCGTAGAAAGCTCGGGAAAGAGGGCGAAGAGACGCCATGCAGAAGAGTGTAGCCCGGACGAGCCCCACATCCGCGCACCTAGCGTGTAGGGATGTGGCGGACAGCCGCCCTCAGTTGTTCGGTCGAGCGAAGCTCGAGCATTGTGCCGAGTGTCGGACCTCTAGGCATTGCTCAGGACATCAGATCGGTTTTGGTTCCGTGTTCCGGGCGTAGGTCACATTGGACGGTGAATCGTCGAAGGAGCGCCCCGGCTCGTAAGCGCGCTTCTCATGCCGGGTGCCAACCTTCGCAATGATATCGGACCAGCCGTCCTCCCAATGGATGCGAGCCTCGCCATCGACCAGGCTCCATGTTCCATGCGGGGAGCCGGTACTCTTCCGAGCATCTCCATCGGATTCGAGGGTGATGAAGAATCGTTTTCCGGCACCGTCGTCAACTTCCCATTTCCCGATGTAGTGGGCGCGTCCCGGTGTGATCAGGGCATGGGCCGCATCGGCAAACTCGATGCGATCAATTTCCCCGGTGACCTTTTCACGCCGCCCAGTCTTGTAGACGATCGTGGCGGGAGCCTTGATATCGATATGGTCCACTTCTGCTGTCGCCAGGCTCTGCCGGTGGCCGTCCTTGAAGACGATCACAAAGGCATCGTGATCGTCCGCGGCCGCAGCGGTTGCGAGCGCCATCACGACGCCAGATAGCACTATCCCGAAAATTAGGACAATTCGAATGACCCCGCGCATGATTGCCTCCTCATCCCATATCAACTGCCCGTAATTCGATACGAGTTACCGCCCGACTTCGTTCCATCGAATGCCGCTTAAGCCGGCACCTTGCCGCTTTCCTTCAAATAGGCCAGTACTTCCTCCGCATGGCCGTCCGGCTTCACATTCTCGAAAATGTGCTGAATCTTGCCATCCGGACCGATCACGAACGTCGTTCGCGCGACTCCCCAAACCTTCTTGCCGTACATATTCTTCTCTTTCATGACCCCGAACGCCTCGGCTACTTTCTTATCGGCGTCTGCCAGCAGGGTGAAGGGCAAATTCTCCTTCTCGTGGAATTTCTTCTGGGCTTTGGGCGTATCCGGGGACACCCCAAGCAGCACGGCACCCGTCTTCTGCATCTTCTTGTATGTGTCGCGGAACCCGCGAGCTTCAACGGTTCACCCGGGAGTGCTGGCGCGGGGATAGAAGAACAAAACCACCGTCTTGCCCCGCAGGTCCTTTAGCGCGACTTCGTTTCCGTTCTCGTCCTGCAAAGTGAAGTCGGGAGCCTTATCATTGACTTTCATGGAAATATCTCCAGGATTGATGCCATCAGACGCCGGACGGGCAAGCATTGGGAAGTCCGGCGCGTCTGCTTTCCCCAGAATTTTACACCTCGGATTTCTTCTCTTGGCGCTGCTGGGGTGCCTGGCCCCGTTTGTGCATGCGCAGGAGGAACGGCCGCAGATTATCCCGGGAGAGCGCAAAACCCCGCGCAAAAAAGATGCGGGCCCGCGCGCGGTCGCTGTGCTCCAGCTTGCCCCGAGTGGAAAGACCTCGCTGATCCCAATCGCAATCCTGATCAACGGGAAGTTCTGGGACGCCACCGCCTACAAAGCGGACCCGGTCCCCATGGCTCTGGATCCCGGCAACGTGTACGAAGTCGAGCAGACGGGCAGTTCGCTCGGCCTGTTCACGGTCAACAACGCCCTGCACAGCAACGCCCAGAATACCGCGGCTCCGTGGCTCGGCACGGGCGCATGGCACCCGGCAGGCACGGAGGAGCCCGCGAAAGCCATCCCCGCCGACAACGCGCCGGTGGGGATCGAGACTGAGGATGCGCCTCCCAGGCTGACTCACGACGTAAATAAGCAAAATGCGCCAGCGGCTGGTTCGAAGGCCGGAAGCGGCTCGGGTCCCAGTTCCCCACCGCCCTCAGACAGCTCAAAGCCGAGTACAAACGCTGGATCGGGCGATGAACCTCCTCGCCTGAGCAAACCGCCGGCGCCGGCCGGTCCGCCCGAAGAATCGAAGCAGCCCGCGAGCCCGTCGCCTGCTGCACAGCCCGATGCAAAGGCTCCCGATGCGAAGGCTAAAGACGCGAACCCAGAAAACGTGAACCTTCCCGCCTCCGATAGCGGCACGATCGAAGCCAATCGCCCCCGCTTGCGCCGCGGCAAGCCTGCCGAATCGTTCGGCAATGAAGACGTGCCGGGTTACAGCAGGCCCGGGGCCACGCCCAGCTCGGATAAGGGCAAGATCGTCGAAACGGCTGCGGTGAAATCCGATATCAAGCTGATTCCTGCCATCTCCGATGCCGCTGGTCCTCCTCCGCACTCCTTCAAGTTCGAATGGGTTCGGGGCGACGAAGAAGATCGCCGCAAGCAGATGATGGATCTGGCAAAGCAGGAGCTACGCACTTACGTCGCAGCTCACTCTCCGAAGGCCGAGGTCAAGCCGAAAACGACCCGCACCGCAGCTTCCCGAAAAAGCCCTCCAGCGGCCGAACCCATTTTTGAAAATGTGCAGATGCCCGCCTTCGACCTGTGGAACTCCAACCAGCCGGTAATCGTGATGACTGCCACGGCGCACATGCCGCCACCACCCGCAGGCACAGCGCATTCGGAAGTTGAATCGGATCTGCAATACTCGATTTGCCTGGTCACCTATCCCGACATCTATAACAACCTGCACAAACTCTATTCGGGAATCACCGACAGATTTCATCTCGACGTAACTCCGCGCCTCGACCTCATCGACGCCCTCGATGCCGATGGCGACGGCCGCGGCGAACTGCTCTTGCGCCAGACTTCCGATATAGGCAGCGGCTGGATCATCTACCGCCCCACAGCCGACAAGCTCTGGAAGATGTACGACAGCCTCAATCCCCAGTGATCAGTTCTTTCCCCGTGTCCGTCTGTGTCCCCTGTGGTGCACCTCGGCTCCGGCGAGATTTCCGTTAGAATTCTCGCGAAGGCTGTATGAGTCGCTGACTTGGCGCAACCCGCGAACATTCACTCAGCATAGCTAGGAGGATGGTCTTTTTGCCCAACGGCCCGGTCCGATTGCCCACCAATCGTCGACAATTCTTGCAATCGGCCCTGAGTGCTGCCGGGGTCATCACACTTCCAGGGTTCTTTTCCGCCTGTGGCAGGTCATCCAAATCTCCAGGCTTCGCTTCAGGCACATCGCAGCCGTTCTCGCTTCCCTCCCAGCCTGTCTTTCCCAAGGGATTCTTCTGGGGCACCGCCACTGCTTCGTACCAGATCGAGGGTGCATGGAACGAAGACGGTAAAGGCGAGTCGATCTGGGACCGCTTCGCCCATACTCCAGACAAAATTAAAAAAGGTGACAACGGCGACGTGGCTTGCGACTCCTATCACCGCTGGCGCGAAGACATCGCGCTCATGCAAGCCATGAATCTGAACAGTTACCGCTTCTCGATCTCTTGGCCCCGAATTCAGCCGAGCGGCTCCCGCGTAGCCAATTCCAAGGGAATCGACTACTACAGCCAAGTTGTCGATGCATTGCTGAAAGCGCAGATCCGGCCACTGGTGACGCTCTACCACTGGGACCTGCCGCAGGCGCTCGAAGATGCTGGGGGCTGGCCGAATCGCGATCTCGTGGGCCGCTATTGCGATTACGTGCAACTCGTGTCGCGGGCTTTGGGCGATCGTGTGAACGATTGGATCCTATTCAACGAACCGTCCGCTTTCATCGATCTCGGCTACCTGGATGGAACGATGGCGCCCGGTCGCCAAAGCATACTCGACTTTTTGCGCGCCTCGCATGTAGTGAATCTCGCCCAAGGCGAGGGCTTTCGCGCGCTCAAGGCGGTGCGCCCCAATGCCCGCGTCGGTACGGTCATGAACATGTCATGTTGCGAGCCCGCCAGCGACTCTGCAGCAGACAAATTGGCTGCCGAACGGGCCCACGCCATCGTGAACGTATGGTTTCTCGATCCAGTGCTGCGCGGCCGCTATCCCGATGCCTTCACCTTCCTGCCCGAGACGTTGATGCGTATAAAGTCGGGCGACATGGAAAAGACCCGGGCGCCGCTGGATTTCGTCGGCATCAATCTGTACTACCGCACCATCGCCTCGGCCGCCGGCCCGCTGCATCGCGCGACACACGCTCAGGAATGGCTATTCCCGGTAACGCTGGCAGGCGGCGAACAGGGCCCGAAAACCGATTTCGGTTGGGAAGTCTGGCCCAAGGCACTCTACGACATCGTCATGCGAATTACGCGCGACTTCAACCGCCCGGTTCTTGAGATCACCGAGAGCGGCTGTTCCTATAACGACGGCCCCGACGCGAACGGCGTCATTCGAGACAGCCGCCGGATTGACTACCACCGGCAATACCTGGCAGCGCTGTCGCGCGCCATGTCAGAGGGCGCCGATGTGCGCGGCTATCATGCCTGGAGCCTGATGGACAACTTCGAGTGGGCGGACGGATACAGCCAGCGCTTCGGCCTGGCCTACGTGGATTTCAAAACGCAGAAACGAACCCTGAAAGACTCGGGACGATGGTACGGGAGGGTAGCAGCCGAGAATAAGCTGAGTTGAAGACCGGAGGCCTGAAGCTAGAAGCTGACCGTGTGTTACTAAACCCTATGCCCTGCCCCTATCCCTTGCGTTTGTTCCGCAACCGCTCCTGGCAGCGATACTGAAGCGCTCTATCTTCCCTGCAATACCAATTGGCTGTTCTCCACCTTCATCCCACCCACGCCGTCAGGCAGTTTCAGCCGGTCGCGCTCTTCGGCCAATTTCTTCTGCAGCGCAGGATTGACCAGCGAAACCGGAACGCTCAAATCCCCAACCTTAAATTCCGTCGGATCAAATGTGGCGTAGCCGTCTCGATCGCCCATGTGGCCCGAGATCGTGATCCACACATCTTTCCCCGCGACTTCGGTCAGGAATTGCCCATGCACCACATCTCCGTCAAACGTGACTTGCTGATCCTTGATGGTGGGCGCACCGCTGCCGATGTTGGAGTCGGGCGTGAGCGGCGCGGCCGTGCCCAGAGACTGTGCCAACACCGCACTCACCTCATCCGAGGTGATGTGCACTTCAGGTTTCGGAGTGCCGGTTGGGTCCAACGTGGCTCCCGGCAGCGCAACTCCAACCGTCTGGGGCGAACCGCTGGATTGCGCAACCGCGGTCTGGAAGTCCGCCATCTTCTGATCGAACGACTGCGCATGGGCCGCAATGGCCGCAGGAGGTTGCGCCACCGCTACCGGCGCGGGCTTCTTCAGAACTAAAAACATAGCGACTACCGAAGCGAGCAGAGTCGCGACACTGATGATGCGATCAATTTTCAGTTTCTTCATTTCGAATCCGGATCGGTCGACCCTGGGCGAACGGGGCCCTTTCCCTATCCTATAAATTGATATGGCTGAATAGGAGGTAACAGAAGTCCCTGAACTGGTTACTAAAGTTTTTTCGCCAGCAGTTCATTGACGATCTGGGGGCTGGCTTGCCCCTTGGACGCCTTCATGACCTGGCCAACAAAGAAGCCGAGCATGGTCTTCTTGCCCGCGCGATACTGTTCCACCTGCTTAGGATTCGCAGCAAAGATCTCGTCGATGATTTTCTCAAGCGCCGATGTATCCGTAGATTGCTGTGGCCGCCCTTCTTCCTCGTAGACGGCAGGGAAATCCTTGCCCCGTTCGAAGCAGAGATCGTACAGATCTTTGAGCATTTTGCCGGAAATGGCGCCGCCCTCCACTAGATCGGCGGAAGCCGCCACTCCTTGCATGGAAATAGGAGAGTTTTCAATCTCCATGCCTTTCGCCTTCAGCCGCCCCATGAGCTCGCTCTGCACCAGGTTTGCAACCCGCTTGGGATTCTTTGCCGCTCTCGCGGCTTGTTCAAACTGATCCGCCAGCGACTTCGAAAATGTGAGCACTTGCGAGTCATATTCCGTGATGCCGTACTCCTTCACCATTCGAGCGCGGCGGGACTCAGGTAGTTCAGGCAGGGCACGGGCAATTTCAGCTTTCCACTTCTCGTCGACAACAAGCGGTAGCAGATCCGGCTCCGGAAAGTAGCGGTAATCGTGCGCCTGCTCTTTCGAGCGCATCCCGTAGGTCTTGCCTTCATTGGCGTTGTAGAGGCGCGTCTCTTGGGTAATCTTGCCGCCCGATTCAATGACTTCAATCTGCCGCCCGATCTCGTACTCCAGCGCCTCGCGAATGAAGCGGAACGAGTTCACGTTCTTGATTTCCGTCTTGGTGCCAAACTCCGCCTCTCCGCGCGGACGCACGCTGATGTTGGCATCACAACGCAGCGATCCCTCTTCCATATTGCAGTCGCTCACGCCGGTATAAAGGATGATCTCTTTGAGTCGAGTGAGGTACTCATACGCTTCATCCGGTGTGGCGATATCGGGTTCGCTGACAATTTCAATCAGAGGCATTCCCGTGCGATTCAGATCAATAGCCGTCTTTTCATCCGAATCAGGAAAGCCTTCGTGCAGACTCTTCCCCGCGTCTTCCTCCAGATGCACACGCGTAATCCCAATCTTTTTCTTGCCCCCGTGCGACGGAACTTCGATATAGCCAAACTCTGCCAGGGGCTTGTCATATTGCGATATCTGGTACCCCTTAGGCAGATCCGGATAAAAGTAATTCTTACGGGCAAAAATCGAAGTCTCGTTGATCCGGCAATTCAGGGCCATCGCCGCAAGCGTCGCGAACTCCACCACTCTTTTATTGAGAACCGGCAACGCCCCCGGCATCCCAAGACACACTGGGCACACATTTGTGTTCGGAGGGGCGCCAAACCGCGTAGAGCACGAGCAGAAGATCTTCGTGGCCGTCAGCAGCTGAACGTGCACCTCCAGCCCGATCACAGGCTCAAATCGGGGATGCGCAGCGATGGACGTCTGGGTCGTAGTAGCCATGGGAAATATAGATTTGTGCTACGGGTTCACCGGCGCATTCAAATACTTGTCGACCGGAATCTCAAAATACATTAACTCATTCCCCTTGGCGTCGGTCACGCCGGTGACATCGATATTCGCTCCCTGCAGCGGCGAACTGATGCCGCCCACGTCGAAGAACATGAATCCGGACTGCGTGGTATGCGGCTCGACCGCTCGTGCGGCGAACTGCGAGGCCGCGACCTCATCCATCTCTTTCTTCCCGGCCCCCTTCACCTTGCTGGGCAAAGGAAGTGGGCTGGGACGCGTATTCATTCGCGGATTGGTAAGTCGGCGATAGAGATCATCCGTGTCGATGGGAGTGAGTTTCGAGTGATTCGCAGTCAGCAGAGTAATTTGCATGTTGGCGATCGAGACCGGCTGGTCGCCATCGTTGGTGACCACAAAAAATATCGGCAGCAATCCGGAGCCTGCGAAGTTGGTCGAAAAAATCTTGGCCTTGTCGGGATTGTCGTACGGATCTGCAGCGATGGCCACCTGCTCGTCACGATGGAAGTCGTGCGCCGGATAGTTGATCGCGCTCTTCGCCGTGGGCTTGACGAAGTTCTTTCCCGCGAGCGCGGCCGGCACAAGTCCGGCTATGCACAGCCAGAGCACTACCCCACTCCTGCCCAAACCCAATGAATTCCTCGGCATTGGCCCATTATAGAGGCGCGGAGCGGGGAGCGCGCGGTTTAGAATGGCTCAGCTTGAGCTACCTTCTCTACAGCGTGGCGCTGGCGCTGGGCCTTTTACTGAGCCTGCCATTCTGGCTCTTCCAAATCGCGCGCCACGGAAAGTACTGGCGCAGTTTTCCCCAACGGATGGGGAAAGTGCCGCACGCATTGACCGCGATCTCCGGCGAGCGATTGATCTGGATTCATGCCGTTTCTGTGGGCGAAGTTCTGGCCGTCGCAGGGCTGGTTGCGCAGATGCATCGGGCCTTTCCCCAGCACCGTATCGTAATTTCTTCCACCACCGACACGGGCCACGCTCTCGCCCAGAAACGCTTCGGAGCGGAGAACGCCTTCTATTTCCCCCTGGATTTCGCTTTTGCCATCCGTCCTTACTTGCGTGCGTTGCGCCCCGAAGTAGTCGTGCTCGCCGAAACGGAATTCTGGCCGAACTTTATCCGCCTCGCCCATGCCAGTGGAGCGCGCATTGCCGTGGTCAACGCCCGCATCTCCGATCGCTCCTGGCCGAATTATCGGCGCTTCACCTGGGCGCTCCGGAAGATCCTCCGCAATGTCGATCTCTTCCTGGCGCAGACCCAGCAGGATAGTGACCGCCTGCAATCCATTGGCGCCGATCCAACTCGTATACGGGTCACAGGAAATCTGAAGTTTGATGTGAATTTACCTTCGCCGCCTCCCATCCTCGAACCTCTGCGACAGGCGCTCGACTCTGAAGGCGCAGGGCCGGTTCTGGTCTGCGGCAGCACGGTTGAGGACGAAGAGCGCTTGCTGCTGAAAGCTTTCGAAAACATTAAGGTAAAGCATCCGAAGGCCGTGATGATCCTGGCTCCCCGGCATCCGGAGCGCTTCCAGACTGTCGCGGGCGATCATTCAGCAGATGGGCATCCCCTTTCATCTCCGCTCGCGCTGGAGCCGCGAGCCGCTGGCCGGCTCAGTCTTTCTGGTGGATACGATCGGAGAGTTGGCCGCGCTCTATGGCCTCGCCGACGTCGCCTTCGTAGGCGGAAGCTTGGTCCCTCGCGGCGGACACAACATCATCGAGCCCGCGCAGTACGGAGTCGCCGTGGTAACCGGCAATCACACCGAGAACTTTCGCGACATCGTATGGCTCTTCCAAAGCCGGGATGCGGTGCGCATCGTCGGCATGGCTGAGTTGCCGCTCGTGCTCATGCACTTGCTAGACAACGACGACGAGCGCGTCGCCCTCGGACGCCGCGCCAAAGAAACGATCCAGTCACAAATGGGAGCGACCGCACGTACCCTGCAAGCGCTGACGGCTCTGCTCCCCCAAACCGCCAATCCAGCGCCGCCCTCGGCTCAAGCCGCACACAACCATTGAAGCCGCTCTCCTCCATCTACGGCGGAATCGTTGCCACCCGCAACGCGCTCTATCGGCGCAAACTGCTCTCGACCCGTGCTCTGCGCGGCCCGGTGATCAGCATCGGAAATCTCTCTGCCGGTGGTTCCGGGAAAACTCCCTTCGTACTGTTGCTGGGCGAACTGCTGAAGAACCGCGGCGTGAAATTCGATGTGCTCTCGCGCGGCTATGGCCGCAAGAGCCAGGGCGTTCTTCTGGTCGATCCCGCTGGGCTTCCGCAGCAGTTCGGCGACGAGCCGCTGCTGATCTCGCGCAAGCTTCAGGTTCCGGTGATCGTTGGAGAAGACCGCTACCAGGCAGGCACCTTCGCCGAAACCAGATTCGGACCGCAACTGCATCTGCTGGACGACGGCTTCCAGCATCGCGCACTGGCACGCGATTTTGACATCGTGCTGGTCACGCCCCAGGACGCGACCGACCGCCTGCTCCCCGCCGGACGCCTGCGCGAGCCGCTCGCCTCGTTGCGCCGCGCCGACGCCGTCGTGCTCGCGAGTGGGGCTTCGCCCGAAGCCTTTCCGCTCGAGGGCAAGCTGGTCTGGCGCTTGCGGCGTGGCATCATTCCCCAAGCCATTCCGCCTAGTCCGGTCGTGTTTTGCGGAATCGCGCGCCCCCAGAATTTTGTTCTGCAACTGCGCGCCGCCAACATCGAACCTGTAGCCGAAGCCTTCTATCGCGATCATCACGCCTACACCCAGAAAGATGTCCGGGAGTTACTGGACCTCAAGCTCCGCAGCGAGGCTGGCGGCTTCGTCACCACCGAGAAGGACGCCATCAACCTCGGTCCGTACCTTTCCGCGCTCGAGCCCCTCTCGGTGATCCAGGTGAAAATGGAACTCGCCGATGCCGCTAACGCTGTTGATACTATCCTCCGCACGATCGCCGAACGAAAAGGTAGAATTCGGTAGCGCTGCCGTCGGCGCGGACGTGTGTCGTCCGCGAATCGCGGAATCCAGCGCTGCTCAGAATGACGAAGCACCCCAAAGAAGCCGAGCGGCTCAAAAAGATCATCGAGGACTTCCCCAACATCACCGTAACGGTGTTGGGCGACCTCGTGGCCGACGAGTTTGTATTCGGCGAAATCTCGCGCGTGTCGCGCGAAGCTCCGGTGCTCATCCTGAAACACCGCGACCGCACTGTCCTGCCCGGCGGCGCAGCCAATGCCGCCAACAATCTCGCCGACCTAGGGGTGAACGTCCTCCCAGTCGGGATCGTGGGCGACGACGAAGCCGGCCGACTTCTGCTGCGATATTTCCGCCACAAGAAAATTCCAGTCAGCGGCGTCTTGAAAGATAAGACGTACACCACGGTGACCAAGACGCGCATCCTCGCAGGCATGACTCACACCGCGCGCCAGCAGGTAGTACGAGTCGATCGCGAGCCGCGCGAAGAACCCAACGCCCACCTCACACGCGAGCTTTACCTGGCGGCGCGGAATTACGCGCATGCCTCCGACGCTTTGCTGGTCTCCGATTACGGATACGGCGCTGCCACTCCCGCCATCGTGGATACGCTGCGAGGCAAGGGAAAGCTGAGCGACGTTCCAATCATTCTCGATTCCCGCTACCGCATGCTGCAATACTCCGGCGTCACCGCCGCCACGCCCAACGAACCCGAAGTCGAAGAGGCTCTCGGGATCCGCATCGGCCAAAATTGGGAGAAGGTGCTGGCCGCCGGCGACGAGATCATGTCGCGCATGCAACTGCAGTCGCTGGTCATCACGCGCGGGCGCGATGGCATGGCGGCGTTCAATCACAAGCACAAGCCGGTCGACATTCCGATCTTCGGGTCCGACCAGGTCGCCGATGTCACTGGCGCAGGCGATACCGTGATTGCCGCATTCACTGCCGCCTTGGCTGCCGGCGCAACCACGGAAGAGGCCGCCCAGGTCGCCAACTACGCCGGCGGAATCGTGGTGATGAAGCGCGGCACCGCCACCGTCTCCCGGGATGAGTTGCTGCACGCCATAGAACAGACTCCGCCGGCCACACGACCTCATTGAGCGCAGAAAGCAAAATCCTGACGCGCGATCAGCTTCGCGAACAAGTGGAGCAATGGCGTCGTGCCGGCGAGCGCATCATCCTGGCCAACGGCAACTTCGATCTGCTGCACGTGGGCCATGTGCGCTACCTGCGGGGCGCCAAGGCGCTCGGTGGAAAGCTGGTGGTGGCCGTCAACTCCGACCAGTCGGTGCGCGCGCTCAAAGGCGAAGGCCGCCCCATGATGCCGGAGCGGGAGCGCGCCGAAATCGTATCTGCCCTGGCGGACGTTGATGCGGTGATTGTCTTCCCGGAATTGGACGTGCGCTCCATCATTCGCGAGATTCGCCCTGATATCCACGCCAAGGGAACCGACTACACCGCCGACACTGTCCCAGAGCGCGACGTGGTCGCCGAGTGCGGCGGACGCGTTGCCATCGTCGGCGATTCTAAAGATCACTCCACCAGCGAAATTATCCGCTCGCGGCTGTCTTCGAGGAAACCTTGATCGACGGTCAACGACGGGAGATCGACCGCCTGCTAATCGTGCGCCTGAGTGCAATGGGCGACGTGATCCACACGCTACCCGCAGCGCAGGCATTGCGCGATGCATTTCCGAACGCCGTGATTGGATGGCTGGTCGAGGAACGCTGGACCGAGCTGTTATGTGCCCCGGGCACTCCGCGCCGCGGACCGAGCTCGCCGGGCCGCCCGCTGGTTGATTGGGTGCATGTCGTAAGGCTTACCGGATGGCGCAAGTCCCTGTTTGAGATGCCCACCCTCGAGCAGATCGCGCGCGTGTGGAACGACGTGCGCAGCGTCAAATACCAGGTTGCGGTCGATCTGCAGGGAGCAATCCGCTCCGCCGTGCTGGCCCGCATGTCGCGCGCTCCAGTCATCTATGGAGCGCGGCAGACGCGCGAGTCTCCCGCTACGCTTTTTTATACTCGCCAGGAAATTGCACACGGCGCCCATGTAATCGAGCAGAATCTCTCCCTCGTGCAAGCACTGACTGAAACCAGCTTGCATCCGGGCCCGCTGCAATTGCCGCGCGACCTTGCCACTGAGCAACGAATACATGAGCGCCTCGCGGAAGCAGGACTGGAAAATCTCGTCATCATCAATCCCGGCGCTGGCTGGGGCGCAAAGCGGTGGCCCGCACAGCGCTATGGCGCGGTCGCTCGCGCGCTGGCCTGCTGCGGACTGCGCTCAGTCGTGAATTACGGACCGGGCGAGGACCAATTGGCCCGCGAAGCCGAACAAGCCAGTGAAGGAGCAGCCAAAGCCTTCGCCTTTTCGCTCACGGAATTGATCGCGCTCACCCGCCGGGCGAAGCTATTCATCGGCGGTGATACTGGCCCTCTGCACTTGGCCGCCGCGCTACAGGTTCCAACCGTGGCCATCTTCGGTCCCACCGATCCCGCGCGCAATGGTCCTTATGGCACGCGCAGCATCGTGCTGCGCAATCCTGCCAGTCCCACATCGCACACCCGCCGTGCACAGCCAGACGAAGGCATGCTGGAAATCACCGTGGACGCAGTGGTGGACGCCGCCCGTCGCCTCCTCACTGGCACCGAGGCCTCCCATGGCTGAGTGGTCGCGCGTTGCGCGTCGCATCCGCGTCCCGCTGGGATTCGCCTTTGCCGTGCTCTACTTCTGGCTGGCGCGGCCCAGTTGGCGTTCCCTCGGGTTGGGCGCAGTGCTGATCATCCCAGGCCTTGTGATTCGCGCCCTTGCCTCAGGGCATGTTCGCAAAAATGAAGCGCTGGCGATCTCCGGGCCCTACGCCCATACCCGCAATCCGCTCTATCTCGGCTCGCTCCTGATCGGAATTGGCTTCGCATTAGCCGCCCGCAGCTGGTGGGTGGGCGTGGTGCTCATCGCGATGTTCTTCGCGATATACGTGCCGGTAATCCGCAGCGAAGAAGCGTTCCTGCGCGAGAGATTCCCCGACTTTGACACTTATGCGAAAGCGGTCCCGAGAATGATCCCGCGCATCACGCCCGCCTTTCGGGACCAGGCCGCGGGGGGATTCTCGATGGATCTGTATCTGAAGCACCGCGAGTACAACGCCCTACTTGGTGCGGTAGCGATGACGGCGGGGCTCATCGTGAAGATGAAATTCTTCCGATTTTAGCGATTGTTCTCGTCGCCTTTGCGTCAGCAAGGATCATTTCTTCCGCATGGCAGCGAACGACAGCTTGGCACCCTGAATGGTTTTCTGGATGTCGTCCTCGCTATGCGTCGCTCCGAGGAATGCAGCTTCGTACTGCGAAGGCGGCAGATAAACGCCGCGGTCGAGCATCTCGCCGAAGAACTTGCCAAATGCCTCAGTATCCGATTTCGCAGCGGAATCCCAATCGGTGACGGGTCCCTGCTGGAAGAACCACGTGAACATGGAGCCCACGCGGTTATGGCTCAGGGGAACGCCCGCGTCTTTGGCAGCCGCTGCCACACCCTCTACCAACTCTCCGCTAAGTTTCTCTAACTGCGGATAGATTTCCGCCTTGCGATCGCGCAACTGTTTCAGCATGGCGCAACCCGCGGCCATCGCCAGCGGATTGCCGGATAGCGTTCCCGCCTGATACATCGGCCCCAGCGGCGCCACCAGATCCATGATTTCTTTGGGCCCGCCGTAGGCTCCGACCGGCAACCCTCCGCCAATAATCTTGCCCATGGTCGTGAGATCCGGCTTGATGTTGTACAGCTCTTGCGCCCCGCCGAAGGCCACGCGAAATCCGGTCATCACCTCGTCGAAGATCAGCACCGAACGCTCGCGCTCCGTAATCAATCGCAGGCCGACAAGATAATCATCCGCCGCGGGCACGCATCCCATGTTCCCCACCACCGGCTCGACGATCACGCACGCAATCTGGTGCTTGTATTTTTGAAATGCCTGCTCAACCGCGGAGAGATTGTTGAACGGCAGAGCGACCGTGAACATGATGAATTCTTCGGGCACGCCCGCCGATCCCGGAATCCCCAGAGTCGCCACTCCCGAACCCGCTTTCACCAGCAGCGCGATCCGCATGCCCGTGATAGCAACCTTCAAACTTGACGATGTATTTTCGCTTCGTGTACGCCCGCGCCAGCCGGATGGCCGACATCGTCGCTTCCGTCCCGGAGCTGACGAAACGCACTTTCTGCATGCTGGGAAACGCGCTCAGAACCAGTTCGGCCAGATCCGCCTCAGACGGCGTCGACGCTCCGAAACTCGTGCCGTTGCAGGCCGCACTGACAATCGCGTCGAGGACAGTGGGCTCGGCATGCCCAAGAATGAGCGGCCCCCACGATCCGATGTAGTCGATGTACTCGTTTTCGTCGGCGTCCCAGATGTGCGAACCCTTGCCCCGCACGATGAAAAGCGGATCGCCGCCCACGGACCGAAACGCCCGCACCGGCGAGTTCACTCCTCCGGGAATCATGCTTTCGGCGCGCTGCTGCAGCCGCCGCGATTGTTCCGTCTTGCGCAAAGTGGTGGATGGCATCAAATCCTCGACACGGAGAAGGATGTCAACAATAAGGCTGAACGGGCGTAATCACTACTATAGCGTGCCCGCTCCCGCGAATTCATCAGATATTCATCGTTCTGCAATCAGCTTGCAACATCCCGGCAGTACCGTAGCGTCATCAGCTTGCCCTTCTAACCGGGAGGGTTTGTAAGGACAGTCTCGGGGGCTCCGGACTGTCCTTTTTCTTTTGCTCCCGCAGGTTAACCATACTTAACCCCGCGTCGTATAATCGGGCCGATGATCACCGTTTCCAAGGAGGACTATCTCAAGTCCATCCTCGAGGCCGAGACTGAAGGCGAAACGGTTATCTCGGCGCGTCTGGCGCACCTGCTGAAAGTCTCTCCTCCTGCCGTAACCATGGCCTTGCGCCGCCTGAAGAAAGATCGCCTGGTCCGCGTAGAATCCGGCGGCGAAGTCCGCCTCACCGCCATGGGACGCAATATTGCCCGCAAGCTGACGCTCCGCCATCACCTGATCGAGCGCATGTTGTCCGAACTTTTCGGGATGGAGTGGTGGAAGGTGCACGATGAAGCAGAGCGCCTCGAACATGCCGTCTCCCCCGACTTCGAAGCGAAACTGCTGGCGAAACTTGGGTCGGGTGGTCCCTGCCCGCACGGCAATCTGAGTGAAGTCGAAAGTTCCGCCAGCCGGCGCCGCCGGGGATTGATCCTGCTCGCCGATGCTGCTGTTGATAAGAATTATACGGTCAGCGGAATCTACGAACGCGATCGCGGACTGCTGGAATTTCTGGAGCACCGCGGCATTCGCCCCGGAGCCCGGCTGCGATTAGTGGAGCGAAATTACGACCAGACTCTAACCCTCTCCACTCCCGCCGGCACCGTATCCCTAGGCCCCGCCGCGTCGGAACGTGTCTGGCTGACGGCCATTTCCCGTAGTAAGCATTAGCGAAGTCAAACCATCTGCGTTCGCCAGCGGCACGCCTGCTTGTGACCGCACTCACTGCCCTCTCGATCACTCTCGGCTACATTGATCTAAGTTGGATGGATCTCACCTATGCCTGCTTCTGACTGGCGTTTAAACCGTGTCGAGCGCATTCTCTTCCGCACTGCTATCGCGCTCGCCATCGTGATCGTCGCTGTTCGTGCCGGGGCCATGGCCACGCTCTGGTTCCTGCATCACTAGCCGCGGTTTTTTCTGCAATTCACTGCCACGCTACTCATGACTCTATCTCTTATTCCGATACAATTACCTTCTTCACCGGGGACCTGACTCCGTCCGGGTTCCGCCAGAGGCCGCAATGTCGTTTCGCTCTGTCTTCATCGCAATAGTCATTGCCTTCGCACTCATCATGGCCGCATTCCTGATCAATCGTGCGCGACCCAAAGTAGAAACCGAGCAGCCCAGCGCCGACCTGGTCCGAGCTACCGGCAAATGCGCCGAGTGTCACGCTCGCACCCAATACTCGGTCGTCCACGAATATGAAATGAGCCTGCACGCCCGCAAGGGCGTGAACTGCCTGGAATGCCACCAGCCCGCGCCCGGACAGGAGAAGAAGGACCATCACGGGTTCGTGATCTCGACCAAGCTGACCGCGGGCAATTGCCGGAGTTGCCACGAAGGTATCTACCAGCAGTTCCTGCGCAGCCGCCATGCCGCTCCATCTTGGGCTGCCATCTATGGCGAGAAGGGGCTGACGCCCGAGCAGGTGAACTTCTCGGAAAACTATCAGCCCGGAGGCACTCGCCGTCCGCCGCATCCATTCGTGCAGTTGGAGGGCGGATCGGCCATGACCAGCGGATGCGAACAGTGCCACAGCGTCGGACGGCCCAACAGCGACGGCACAATCGGCAACTGCACCGCTTGCCACACCCGGCACACCAGTTCGGTCCGCATCGCCCGGCTGCCCAGCACCTGCGCCCAATGCCACATGGGCCCCGATCACTCACAAATCGAGATCTACGAAGAATCCAAGCACGGCATCATGTTCCAGGCCCAAGAACATCTGCTGAATCTGGATGTCCAGTCCAAGAACCTGACCACGCGCGATATGTTCGTGCCTACTTGCGCCACGTGTCACATGAGCGGTATCAACGGACTTGGCGTGACGCATGATCCTTCGGAAAGGCTCTCCTACTATCTTGCCAACGCGATCACCGACAAGCGCCCGAACTACGCGGCCGCGCAGGCGAGGATGAAGCAGGTGTGCGCGCAATGCCATACCGCCGCGCTGATCGACCGCGTTTACCAGCAGGCCGGTCAGGTGGTCGACTTCACCAACGGCCGCGTGCGTTCCGCCCAGGATCTCGTCAACGGATTACGCAAGGACGGATCTCTGACCGGTCCTCCCTTCTCCCACCCCATCGATTTCGTGTACTTCGATCTGTGGCACTACGACGGTCGCACCAGCAAACATGGCGCGTTCATGGGAGGCGCCGATTTCGTGCAGTGGCACGGAAACTATCCCATGCTGCAGAAGACCGTCGAACTTCAATCCATGGCTGCCGAACTCAGGAGACAGCATGGTAAGGCTAAATGAGCGCTGGTGGGGCCGGCCGCAGATCTGGGTTGAGGCGTTCGTCATCCTGAATGTCGGCTTCTTGACCTTCGACATTTACCTCGCGCATTCCGTCAACCAGTTTCGCAATCACGCCGAGTACATTCCCTTATTCTTCTCGGCTTCTGCGCCGCTGGTGCTGGTCTTTGCCCTCAGCGTGCGCTATCGCTGGCCCGCGGTGTGGAAGGACCTGGGATATCTCGTCGGATGGCTAGCAGTTATAGTCGGGCTGACGGGAGTCATCCTGCATCTGGAAAGCCGTTTTTTCTACGAGCGGACGTTGCAGAGCCTCACGTATTCCGCGCCGTTTGCCGCTCCTCTCGCGTACACCGGCCTCGGATTTCTGCTGATCATGAATCGCATGGTAGATCCCGAGGCGCTCGAGTGGGCGCAATGGGTTCTGGCGCTCACGCTCGGAGGCTTCGTGGGAAATTTCATCTTCAGCCTGGCGGACCATGCAGGAAATGGATTTTTCAATCCGCTGGAGTGGGTGCCGGTCGCTGCCAGTGCAATTGCGATTGGTTTTATGGCCGTGCCGCTGTTTATGCGAGTCTCTCGCCAGTACATCGATCTCTGCGCGGCCATCCTCCTGGTGGAGGCCGGCGTAGGCCTCTGGGGCTTTGTGCTGCACGCCATGGGCAACCTGCGGGGTCCATCGGTGCACGCCTTTGACAATTTTATTCACGGCGCTCCGCCGATGGCTCCGCTGCTCTTTCCCAACCTGATGGTGCTGGGCATCATCGCCCTGTGGCAACTCCGCCTGAGCTATTCCACCTAACGTGCAGTGTTCCCCGGCTGAGTTAACTATAGTTTACGTTCTACGCTATACTTAGGCTAATATCCGTCGTAGTTGTTCCGACCCAATCGCGAAAGCAGAGTCCTAATGAACGGCAAGAACCCTCAACATGACGCCGTCGCCGTGCCCGTAAGTTCCAGCACTCCTCCCGCGCGAGCTCAAGCTGGCAGCCATTTGTCGCTTGAGAATGTGCACGGCTCCATCGATGTGCCCCATCACCAGGCAAGCTTTTGGGAGCAGTGGCGCGCCTTTGTCGGCCCCGCCATTCTCGTCAGTGTCGGATATATGGATCCCGGAAACTGGGGTACCGATCTGCAGGGTGGAGCGCAGTTCAAGTACGACCTGCTATGGGTGGTGGGCCTCGCGAGCCTGATGGCGATCTTCATGCAGGTAATTTCCGCGCGACTCGGCGTGGTGACCGGGAAAGATCTGGCACAGTGCTGCCGCGATTGGTACCCGTCCTGGACCCGCTGGCCGAACTGGCTGATGAGCGAAATCGCCATTGGTGCCTGCGACCTCGCAGAAGTGCTTGGCAGTGCGGTGGCTCTGAACCTGCTGTTTCACATTCCCCTGCTTTGGGCAGTAATCATCACAGGTCTCGACGTACTGCTGCTGCTCGGATTACAGCGGTTCGGCATGCGCACGATCGAGGCCGTCGTCCTATTGCTGGTGGCAACCATTGCGGTTTGTTACTTCATTGAAATTTTTGTACTCCCGCAGACCCAGCCGCGGTTTCTGGAAATCGGCCACGCGCTGATCACGCCGCATTTGCGGCAGGTTGGGATGCTGTATGTGGCGGTTGGGATCATCGGCGCGACCGTAATGCCGCACAATCTTTACCTGCACTCGGCTCTGGTCCAGAGCCGCCGATTGCAGAAAGATGATGCTTCCATCCGGCGCGCGCTGCAATTCAATACCATCGACTCTACCGTCGCGCTCACGGTGGCATTCTTTGTGAATGCGGCAATTCTGGTTCTGGCGGCCACGGTATTCTTTGGCAAGAAAACCGTCTTGGCTTCTGGGGGAGAGCTCATCACGTTCAGTCCCGACAGCGACTGGATTCGTGTGGCTTATCTGACACTGGCGCCGCTGTTAGGTACCGCGGTCGCGAGCACGTTGTTTGCGGTGGCCTTGCTGGCCGCGGGGCAAAGCAGCACGATTACAGGAACGCTCGCGGGTCAAGTCGTCATGGAAGGGTTCATGCACTGGCGGATCCAACCCTGGGTGCGCAGGTTGATTACACGCACGCTTGCCATCCTGCCTGCTGTTCTCGTGATTGGTATTCGAGGCGATAACAGCGTCACAGATTTGCTCACGCTGAGCCAGGTCGTGCTCGCACTGCAATTGCCCTTTGCCATGTTTCCGCTGCTGCAGTTCACCAGCTCCCGTGTGCGCATGGGATCGTGGAGAAACGGGCGCTTCCTGCTGATCGCTGGCTGGACCAGTGCTATCCTGATCACTTCCATGGATATCTACGGCCTTCCGGAATCGATCAGAACTGCCTGGCATTTGCTTGTTGGCTGACAACGCCGAGAGGATATCTGGAACCCATGTACGACAGGATTCTGGTGACGCTGGATGGCACTGCGAGCGATCGCGCCATCATTGAGCACGTCAAGCAACTGGCGAATATCGCCCACAGCCGGCTGGTGCTCCTGCACGTTGCCGACGGATGGGCAGCAAGGACCTACGGATCTGATGCCGTGAGCCCGGAGATTGCCGAAGACACCGCGTATCTGAATCGCGTGCGCGAAGAATTCATATCCGCAGGAGTTCCCACCGACGCCGAGTTGGCCTATGGCGAACCCGCTGATGAAATCGTTAAGTGGGTCAAGCAGAAGGGCTGCGATCTGGTCGCCATGAGCACCCATGGACACCGCTTTTTTGCGGACATGTTTCTGGGCACAACCGCAAACCGCGTACAGCACAGAATCAGCGTCCCCGTTTTGCTTCTGCGAGCCCGGTGATTGCCAGAACAGGCGAGCGAGCTAAGGTGGAAGGGTGCCCCACGTCTCGCTGATTTTGCGAGACGTGGGATCCGCAGCCGTGTGCGTGTCCATCTCCGAAATGCAGTAAATTCTCCTGAGCTTTCATGCACAACGCTCCGCCCATTGTGATTGCAGTTCTAGCGCTCGAGCTTGCGCCGGCCGCCGCTTTCGGATTCGCCGGTGAGCGTGTCACCGCGGCCGTATCGCACTGGCCACGGCTGCTGCGCCTTCTAATTCCCGCGGTTTTCTGCTTGCCTTACGCCGTGGTGGCGCTGCACCAGCGCACCTTTCGCTGGGAATGGATGCTTCTGTACATTTTCCTGCCGATTATTGTGGCTGCATTGCTGATGCAGGCCTCAGTGGCCGATCCGGAGCAGTGTGGAAACTGGCGCGATGCTTTCATCTTGCTAACGCTGGGCCTGGCCGTGGATCTGCGCTGGTTCGATTCTGCCTGGCCCGATGGCCTTCGCGGGCTCGGCAACCTCCTGCTGCTCGACGCAGGCCTATATGGCTTCCTGGGCATTCGTCGTCTGAGCGGCACCGGTTTCGATTTTCACTTTCGCTGGAGCGATTGGAAGGTGGGCCTCCGTGAGGTCGCGTTCTTCGCTCCCGTGGTGATCGCCGGCGGCTTAGCTTTGGGCTTTATTCATCCCCATGCCAACGTCCCCACTCTCGCGAAAGCGATACTGAACTGGGTTGGGATCTTTGTCTTCATCGCCGTGCTGGAAGAATTATTCTTTCGCGCCTGGGTGCAAAACCTGTTGGAGCGGCGGCTGGGGCGAAACGCGGCCCTGGTGATCGCATCCATTCTTTTCGGCCTCTCGCATTTCAACAAGCGATCTGCACACTTTAACTGGCGCTACGTCCTGCTGGCGACCATCGCTGGGATTTTCTATGGACGGGCCTGGCGCTCGGAAAGGCGTGTCGCTGCCTCCGCCATCACTCATACCTGCGTCGACTGGCTCTGGTCGTGGTGGTTCTAGTTAATACGCGACACGCCGTCGTCCATTGATCACGTCCAGACAGCCCCGGTAGGGGCGGCTGATAATAGCCCAGCGGTTCAGCGCTGGGAAAGCGGAAAGAACTGCACAAGTCCCGGAAGGACGGCTGAGTTCGTAACTCGAAGCTCCGGGGCTCCACGTCTCGGCCTCAAACGCGGCTCTTCCTACGCATCCTCTTCGCAACTCGCGAAGCAAACGTGTTCGTCCACTGGCGGAAGCAAATCCCGCACCGCACTCTTATCTTTCTGATGCTTGCTGCGTTTCTGCAGCCAGTTCTTCAGGTGCTTGCGCGCGGCGGGAGCGAGTTTTGAGAAAAACAGCCCCGCGCGTCCCTGATCGCTCGCCCAGATCACGTCCGCCTCGCCTTGCAGCGTGATCTCAGTGCCGGGCAGGACGCAGCGAAACACTAGGTTTGAACTCATGGGAAGCGGGTCCGTTGCCTGGACCGCCAGCCCGTGCTCTCCAATATCGATGCTGAGCGCCGGAACCGTCTCATCCTTCAATTCCAGAAACACCAGCGTTTTTACCTCGTAACGTGCCGAGCGGCGCTGATTCTGCTTGCCAGTCTTGCGGGCGGGTTTCAGCGATTCCCTCGCGAGTTCGGGATCGAGCGGCTTGTAAAGGATGCGCGTCGCCCCCGACTGGAACGCCTCTCCCGTCCCCGGCCATGCCCGGCTGGCTACAGCCAGCAGATTCGGTTTCTGCGCTTCCGGCAGCAGATCTGCCACCCTCATGACCTCCCTCGCCCCAGGTAGATCGAAGTCAACAATCAAGGTGGAGCACTGGCCCGTCATGATGGATTCCAGGGCATGCCGCTCGGAGTCACAACTGGTGAACTCAATTCCGAGGTGCTCCAACGTGCCTTGGATAGTTTTCAGGGAACGGTCATCGTGGCACAACACAGCGGCAGACTTGCGCATAAACAACAAAATAGGACTCAAAGCGGTCACGGTAAATGTCACAGCGGTAATCGTTCTGCGAGTTACCAAAGCGCTCTGTAAGTGGCTGGACATCATTGTTTTGCAAGTGGACACGCCTCACTGACGAGTGCGGCCGCGTCAGCCCCCAGATGCTTCCGGTTGCTATAATCAAGAATTACTCTCATGTCCACGAAACGACTGATTCGCTCCACGACAGTTTTGTCCGTTCGCCGCAATGGAACCGTCGTGCTCGCCGGCGATGGCCAGGTCACCCTGGGCGAATCGGTGATCAAACATTCCGCCAAGAAGATCCGTCGCCTGTACAACGACAAAATTGTGGCCGGATTTGCCGGCTCCACAGCTGACGCCTTCACTCTGTTCAGCCGTTTCGAAGCGAAACTGGAGCAGTACCACGGCAATCTGGGCCGCGCCGCAGTTGAACTCGCCAAAGATTGGCGAACCGACAAGTTTCTACGTCACCTCGAGGCGCTTCTGCTAGTTAGCGACAAAGAGCAGACCTACCTGCTCAGCGGACAAGGGGACGTCATCGAGCCCGATACCGGCATTGCCGCGATCGGCAGCGGCGGTCCCTACGCCCAAGCCGCCGCTCAGGCTTTGGCGGAGCACACGCAACTCTCCGCCCGTCAAATTGCCGAAGAGGCAATGAAGATTGCGGGCAAGATCTGCATCTATACCAATGACAAGGTCACGATAGAAGAATTGTAGAAAACATAGTTCTGAGTTCCCAGTTCTCAGAGTCAGCAAAAAAACGGCGGCCTACTGAGAACTGAGAACCGGGAACTGAGAACTTTTATGGCTATTTACTTACCCTCCTCTGCAGAAGAAGAACAGCTGGCGCTGGATGAACTGACCCCGCGCGAGATCGTTTCCGAGCTCGACAAGTACGTCATCGGCCAAAAGGACGCCAAACGCGCCGTGGCCATCGCGCTGCGCAACCGTACCCGCCGTCAGAAACTCTCCGCGGAACTGGCCGAAGAAATCATTCCCAAAAACATCATCATGATCGGTCCGACAGGCGTGGGCAAAACCGAAATAGCGCGCCGCCTGGCCAAGCTCGCGAATTCCCCGTTTCTGAAAGTGGAGGCTTCCAAGTTCACAGAAGTCGGCTACGTGGGCCGCGATGTCGAATCCATGGTCCGCGATCTGGTGGAGATCGCCATCGACAACGTCCGCGAAGAAAAATTGGAAGATGTTGCCGATAAGGCTGAACTCAACGCCGAAGAGCGTCTCCTCGACATTCTCCTGCCTCCCTCGCCTCCTCCTGCCCCTCCCTCGAACTCAAACTCAGGCGGCGTCGTGATCGACGGCAGCACTGCCCTGACCGAGTCTTCCAGCAGAACGCGTGAAAAGCTGCGTCAACAGCTGCGCGAGGGCAAACTCGACGACCGCATGGTGGAAATCGATGTTCGCGAGAAAAACTTCCCCTCCTTCGAGATTCTGACCAACCAGGGCGTAGAGGAGATGGACGTCAACATCAAAGACATGTTGCCCAACATCTTCGGCCAGCGCACCAAGAAACGAAAAATGAAGGTCAACGAGGCCTTCGAGTACCTGATTCAGGAAGAAGAGCATCGGCTGATCGACATGGATCACGTCACCCGCACCGCCATCGACCGGGTGGAGAACTCAGGCATCGTGTTCCTCGATGAGATCGACAAGATTGCGGGACGCGAAGGCGGCCATGGTCCCGATGTCTCGCGCGAAGGCGTGCAGCGTGACATTCTCCCCATTGTCGAAGGCACCACCGTCAACACCCGTTATGGGATGGTTCGCACCGATCACATTCTCTTCATTGCGGCGGGAGCTTTCCACGTCTCCAAGCCCAGCGACCTTATTCCTGAACTTCAGGGCCGCTTCCCCATCCGCGTAGAACTCCAGTCGCTCACCATGGAAGATTTTGTTCGTATTCTGACGGAGCCTAAATCTTCCCTGGTGAAACAGTACACGGCATTGCTCGAGACCGAAGGCGTGAAGCTGGAATTCACGCCGGAGGCGCTGGACGAGATCGCTCACTTCGCATTCCGCGTGAACGAGAGCACGGAAAACATCGGCGCCCGCCGCCTGCATACGATCATGGAGCGTGTGCTCGACGAACTAAGCTTCGAAGCTCCCGACAAGAAAGGCCAGCAAGTCACAATCGACGCCGACTACGTCCGCAAGATGCTGACCGACATAGTCAAAGATCAAGACCTGTCGCGCTACATCCTCTGATCTACTTCGGGGCAGCGGCGGTCCCGACTTGCTCATCTAATCTCACGCCGTGCCAGGGACAGTATTTCCAGTTGGCTTGCAAGCGCTCCTTCCCAACGGGGCAATATTTCGGTGGACTCAGCGCGGTCAGCGGTAGCTTCCACTCGAACTTCTTGTCTTTGCCTTCGATGACTTTCGACACAATGACGGAGAATTCTCCTGTGGAGGTCGGGTCAGCGATTGGTTTTGCCATTTTGTTCGTGGCAGAAAAGAAGAGCAGCTGAATGTTTTGGCCCATTGTGCCCAACATATTGCCAAACACCACTTTTAACACCGCGACGAGCCCCTCGGCGTCTCCGCTAAGTTTTTGCACCGGAGGATACATATTCCCGTCTGCATCCCGGAAGCGAACGTTATCTCTGATGTCAGGTTCCGAGAACCAGTTTATATTTCCAATTCCGATCTTACCGAGCGCGACAGCAACAACGGTGTACTTCCTCAGCGGTGCATAGCGTTGTGCCGCTTTTTCTTCTGGCATTCCCGATCTCTCCGAAGAGATTTCCCAATATTCAGTCGGGATCCACCACACCAGACCGGCATAGCCTGGCTCATTGACCGATTGCTGCGTCTCCTTCAGAAAGCTGGCGAAATCAAGATCCTTGGGAGCCGACGACTGCTGTCCGCAAACAACGGCGGGCAGGAGCAACAGAAACACACAGAGCGACAACGCACATCGGCGAAGCATGAGGATTTATACCTCGGGGGGCCCGAATGCACAAGAAATGGAATCCTTCTTGCCAACCTTACTTTGTTCTAGTAAGGTTTCCCTTCTTTGGCGGGGCACTGCATGAAAATAATCGAGCGAAGCCGCCTGCAGTCCCTGATGCAGCGTGAGCAGAAGAAATTCGTAGACGAGCGCCCGAAATCGAAGGCGCTGTTCGAACGAGCCCGCAAGTCGCTCCTGGCCGGCGTGCCCATGAACTGGATGGTGAAGTGGGCGGGAGCTTTCCCGCCCTTTGTCCGCGAGGCGCAAGGAGCCCACTTCTTCGATGTCGATGGTCACCGCTACACCGATTTCTGCCTTGGCGATACCGGCGCGATGACCGGCCATTCGCCTTTCGCCACAGTGAAAGCGGCCGAAGAGCAGATGCGACGCGGCATCACCCTGATGCTTCCGGGAGAAGATGCAATCTTCGTCGCCGAGGAATTGCAAAAACGTTTCAATCTTCCTTACTGGCAATTCGCCCTCACGGCCACAGACGCCAATCGGTTTTCGATTCGTCTCTGCCGCCAGATCACCCGCCGTCCCAAGATTCTTGTTTACAACTGGTGCTATCACGGGACCGTGGATGAAACCTTCATCCATCTCGCTGCGAACGGGACGGCCGGTCCCCGCCCCGGCAATATCGGACCCCCGGTCAACCCTACGATAACCACGACAGTAGTCGAGTTCAACGACATCCCTGCTCTTGAGCAGGCGCTCGCCGCTGGAGATGTTGCCTGCGTGCTGGCCGAGCCCGCAATGACGAACGTGGGCATCGTGCATCCCCAGCCGGGATACCACAAAACTCTTCGCGAACTCACGCGCAAATACGAAACCCTGCTGATCATCGACGAGACGCATACCATCTGCGCCGGGCCGGGAGGCTACACCCGCGCCGAGAACCTGCAGCCGGATGTAATTGTTTTCGGCAAGGCGATCGGAGCCGGCATTCCCGGCGCCGCCTACGGCTTCTCGCAGGAACTCGCTGACCGCATTGTCGCCCGGCAGGAACTGGAAAATTGCGATGTGGGCGGCATTGGAGGCACACTCGCCGGCAATGCGCTCTCTCTCGCGGCCATGCGAGCCACATTGACGAAGGTCCTGACCAAAGAAGCCTTCGACCGCATGATTCCTATGGCGGAACGCTGGACATCCGGCGTCGCCAAGGCGATAGCCGACGCCGATCTGCCCTGGCATGTTACGCGCCTAGGCTGCCGCGCCGAGTACATGTTCGGTCCCGAGCCGACGACCGGAACCCAGGCGCACGACGCAATGGACTTCGAACTGGAGCGGTTCATGCATCTCTACGCCATGAACCGCGGCATTCTCCTGACGCCCTTCCACAACATGGCTTTGATGTGCCCCCAGACCGAAGCCGACGACGTGGACAAACACACAAAAGTCTTCCGTGAAGCACTCACCGAACTACTGGCATGACAGCGGCCTCACATGCCTGGGACGATTTAGCGAACTGCCCGCGGTGCCCCATGTCTCGCTGTTTTTGCGAGACATGGGAGGGGAGGTACCCAGATCCCTTCTGGTACTCTGTTCCCGTCCGCATGAAACTCTCCCGTCTTCTGCTGCTTGCGCCGGCTACGTTGCTGCTTACCCACTGCGCCACGATTGCTCCCCCGCAGCCTCCGTCGCTGGACCTTCCCAAACCTCCCCTTGACCTCCGGGCGACGCGGAAAGGAAATCGAGTGACCCTCACCTGGAGCGTCCCCATCCTCACCACCGACCGGCAAACGATTCGGAATGTGGGCCCGACGCGAATCTGCCGAACCACCCTTGAGATGAAGCAGTGCGGAACTCCAGTCGCCGAGGCCCCTCCGCCAACTTCAGCCCCGGGCCGAAGTTCCGTGCAGCGACCGAAGCAGTCCTTCACCGACACTCTTCCCGCGGAACTCGAGAACGAGAATTCCACGGGCTACGCAACGTACGCTGTCGAGGTGCTTAATAGAACCGGACGCGGAGCCGGACTTTCGAATCAGACTCGCGTTCTGCTGGCCCCAACTCTTCCCCCACCGCAAAACTTTCATGCGCAAGTGACCAGCCGAGGCGTTGTCCTGAGTTGGGCAAAGCTCACGGTTTCGCAACAAGTGCCGGAAGACATTCATTTTGTGATTCGCGCATATCGCCGCGAGCAGGGCAGCCCGCAGCAAACTGCTGTAAGCGAGGTTGCAATCGGAACCGAACCGACCCTTACAGACGCAGAGATTCAGTGGCAAAAGAACTACGAGTATCACGCCGAAACGGTGACCGTAGTCCGCGGCCCAAATGGAAATGAAACGCAGGTGGATGGCGATGACACCCCCGAGGTGACAGTCTTCGCTAATGATGTATTCCCACCCGCAGTCCCTTCCGGTTTGCAGGCTGTGTTCTCCGGTCCGGGTCAGAGCCCGTTCATTGATCTCGTATGGGCGCCAGTCACGGATGCAGATCTAGCAGGCTACAACGTCTATCGCCACGAAGTCGGTGGCGAACCCGTGAAATTGAACTCCGAACCGCTCAAGACTCCTTCCTATCGCGACGACCACGTCACTGCCGGCAAACGCTATCTTTACTCCGTGACCTCCATCGACTTTCGAGGAAACGAGAGCGCCAGGTCGGAAGAGGCCAGCGAAACCGTACCATGATCGCCTCGAAACATAGCTCCTGCAGCACTTTGTTCGCGCGAGTGCGCCAGATGTGCTTAGATAGAAAGCGATGAGATATTGCCGATTTCAACTGGATGGACAAGCTCAGTATGGCCTGGTGGAACCGGTCGCCGGGCACGACGCCATCGTACGGATCCTCCTTACCGCTCCCCAGGACGCCGATGGCGACATGGAAAGCCTGCGCACTCGCAGGATTGATCCGCTTCCTCTGGAGCAGGCGGTGCTTCTGCCTCCGGTCGCGCCCTCGAAAATCGTTTGCATTGGACGCAACTATCGCGAGCACGCCGCGGAACTGGGACATGAAGTTCCCAAAGAGCCTTTGCTCTTCCTGAAGGCAACTTCCGCATTGCTATCGCCCCGTGCAGTCGTGCGGCGGCCAAAGATTTCCGAGCGCGTGGATCATGAAGGCGAACTCGGCGTGGTGATCGGCAAGACGTGCTATCAACCTGCCGCCGACTCCGACATCCGGCAGTACATCCTTGGCTACACTTGCGTGAACGACGTTACCGCGCGCGATCTGCAATTCGCCGACGGTCAATGGTCGCGAGCGAAAGGCTTCGACACCTTCTGTCCTGTTGGTCCGATGGTGACTACCGACCTCGATCCCTGGGCGGGAGTTGCAGTTGAAACGCGCGTGAACGGTGAGGTTCGGCAGCAGGGCAACACGCGTGATTTCATTTTTTCGCTGGACGTCGTGATCCGGCACATCGCGCAGGCCATGACGCTCTTTCCCGGAGACCTGATTCCCACCGGTACGCCTTCGGGAGTGGGTCCCTTGAAAGCGGGCGACAACGTAGAAGTGACTGTGGAAGGTGTTGGAACTCTGAGCAACCCCGTCGCCGACGAGTAGTCAGCGCGCGCTACTGCAGGCGGAAGCGCTCGCGGATGAGCCTTTGCAGCCGCGGCTTGTACAGTAGGTCGTAGGCGAGTTCTTTGTCGGGGAACATGGCCAGGGCCGCACGCTTCGCTCCTGCCGCAAGCTCCGAAGCTTCCTCCACCGTCAGGCTAGGGTCTTGACCGATCACCGACATCACCATGCTCATCATGACCTGCAACCGGCGGATCTTCTTCGATTCCTCCTCGCGTTCGCGAATCGCCTCCTGCTCCGCCAGAGGGAATGTCGTTTCTTTCGGAGCCCGTTGCGGTAAGTTCATGGTTTCCCCTTTGTTCGTCCCACAGTAATACGCTTCCCATTGGATGACGCGCTGCGGTCGCGCGTTGCGCCACCGGTTACGGCCATTCTGCCTCATGTTTTTCAGAAAGCAACTCCCCGAAGGTGCTGCTTATGGTGATGGCCGCGAAGTCAGATGGGCCGTCCGCAACCATCCTTGAAGGATTCGCATCAAGCCGGACGTCGCTTTACCAGGCGCCATCCACTTCTAGTTGAGAGTAAAATCGGCTGTACGCTGCGGATTCAGCCATGTACGGCGAGAATCCAGAATGGAGACTTCATGCCAGAACCGCGTGACTCTGCCGCCCGCCAGCCCCGTCCTGATCCCAACGAAAAACTCGTGAAAGTGTTCGACTCTGAAAACGAATCGGAAGCGCTGGTGGTCAAGGGTTTGCTCGATTCGGCAGGTATCGACAGCGATCTCACCGCAGCCTCGATGGTGCAGGACACCTTTCCCGGACTGGGTGGCATGATCATTCTGGTGCGCGAAGAGGACGCGGAATCAGCGCGCAACGTCATCGCGGAGGGCACGTCGTTGCCCGATGACGATACCGCGGAGTTTCAGATTACTGAAGAGCCCGAACAGAAACCGTGACCGACTGCCCGTCAAGATAGAAGGTGGTCGCCCCATCCCGATCGGTGCGGTACACACGAGCGCCGGCTGCGCCCAGCCTTGAAAGAGTTTCCGTTCGCGGCAGGCCGAAAGAGTTCCCTGCTCCCACCGAGATCACGGCAAAGGCCGGGCGCGCTGAGCTCACCAACTCCGCAGTGGTCGCATTGGTACTTCCGTGGTGGCCAACCTTCAGAACCGTCGCGGTGGGCTGATGCCGGGCGGTAACGTACCGTTCCACAGTCTTCTCCGCATCGCCCTCCAGCAGCAGCGACGTGTCGCCATAGCTCGCGCGCAGAACCATGGAATCGTTGTTGCGTGCTCTGTCGGCGATCACCGCGTCTCGCGCGGGATACAAAACTTGGGCGTGCGCGCCCCCGAAATCGAACTCTTCTCCCTCCCAGCGCCGGACAACTTTTATTCCCAGCGATTGCGCGGTGGCGAGCACGTTGTCCAGCATGGCACTGGGCGGCTCCAGACCCACCCACAGTTCCTTTGGCCGGAAGTTTCTGAGCACCGCGGAAATCCCTCCGATGTGATCGGAATGGGCATGAGTCACCGCCACCGCGTGCAGGCGAGAGATTCCCCGGCTCCACAGATACGGAGAGACTACGTCTTCTCCGAAGTCAAACTGGGACACAGTGGCGCCGATTGGCCCCCCGGCATCAATGAGCAGAGTCTTACCCTGTGGACTGATCAACAAGCTTGAATCTCCTTCGCCCACATCGATGGAAGTCAGTTCCAGCACTCCCGGCCGAAATTTGGGCGAAGGCGCCATCACCGCAAGAACGACGGAAGCCCCCAGAATGGCTCCCAAGCCGATGCAGGTGATGGCGCTGTGGCGGCGAGCGCCCCACATCGCCAACCCAAGCGCGGCCCCCGCAAGCAGCATCACCACAACGGACGGGACAGCTACTCGCAGGTCCGCCATCTGCATGTCGCCCAGCCCGCGCACCGTTCCCATAATGCCGTGCAACGCGAGCGTGGTCAGCAGCACCGGGATTTTGGCCAGCCACACCCAAACCGCTCCCAGCGCAAGCGCGGCAATAGCCGCGGGCATCAGCAATTGCGTAAGCGGCACGACCAGCAAATTGGCAGGCAAGCCCAGCGTGGTCGCGCGATGAAAGTAATAGGCCATGGGCAGAGCAAGTCCCATCTGCATCACGGCGGAAAGAAAGACCAGTTCCCATATCGCGAACAGTGCGGATATGGCCGTGCACACGATTCGCCGCGACCAGGCTTCTCCCACGAATGCCGCCACACGCCCGGCGATCATTTGCAGTTCCACGCGGAACTGCGCCACTTTCGGCGGCAACTGAGCCGCATAGCTGCTCGAATCCCAGTTCTTCAGCGCTTGCGAATACCGCAGCGAAGTGCGCTCAAGAATCGGCACCGCGATGGCGCCCACGATCAGCACACATAGAAACGTCATCTGGAAACTGGGCGTTAAAATCTGCCGCGGATCGTACATCAGCAACGCCAGCGCGGCAGTCCCAATGGCATTCACCATGGCGCGCTCACGATAGAGCAGTCGCGTGCAGCAAATACACAGCACACATGAGGGTCGCGCGCCAGACCGGCGCGCCCACTTCGGTAATCAATGCATACCCGACGCACATCCCGATGGTCGCCAACGTGGCTGGAATATCGCTCACTCGCAGGCGCCGCAACGTCCAGAACACCACGAACGCCAGAATGCTGACGTTCATCCCGGAGACCACCAGAACGTGGTACGTTCCCGAGCGCTGAAAATCGGTACGCGTATCGCGGTCGATAAATGCATCCTCACCCACGGTCATGGCGTCGATGAGAGCCGCTTCCCGCGCCGGCCAGAGTTCGTGAACTTTGGCGATGACATTCCTGTGCACGCGGCTCCGCCACCGTTCGATGTGGCTGCCGGCAAATCCCGGAAGAAGCTCAAGATCTTCCACGCTGGCCCAGCCCAGGGCGGCAATACCGCGCTCCGCTAAATACCCTTCGTAGTCAAAAGTGCCGGGATTACGAAAATTTCTTGGTCGGCGCAGCCGCGCAACGCAATGAATCCGCTCCCCATACTGAAAAACGCGCATCAAGGGATTGGAGGCCGTGAGCTTCGGCTGTGGCGATGTGTCTCGCGAACGAGGAGTGTAAATCCCCAGGCGGATAAGGGAATGAACGGGCACCACCTGCCCGGACTCACCCTGAATCTCTTCCACCTCGATGTCGAGCGTCTGACGAAAAGCAGTGGGCCCATCCTGCCGCAGTCGCCCATCCTTGACCACGTGCGCAACAATTGGCACTGGCTGCCGGTCCGCGTAAGGCTGAATGCTCGTATCCAGTCGAGGTCCGGCCGACCGCACCTGCACGTGAAATGCGCCTGCCAGGAAAAATGCCCCGAGCGCCAGCGCCCATCCCAGACCTGCTCGACGCCGTATGAAGTACCCGGCAGACGCGATGAACGCCGCGCCTGCGACGATCCACCACAACATGGGACGCCATTCATGAATTCCCACCAGAATTCCGCACGCATAAGCAAGGCAGGCCCATAGCATCGGCTGATGCGGCGCCTTCAGCAACGAAGTACCAGGGGTGGCCGGAGTCGATTGCGGGATCATGACGTGCCAGCAGAGGACAGCAGAACAAGGAAAGTGCGATCGCTACTTCGACGAGTAAAACTAGCGCACCAGATGCACCACAGTTTCCAGGTGATACGTCTGCGGAAACAGGTCCACCATATGCACCTGCGCGATGCGATACCCCGCAGCCAACAACACGACGAGATCGCGCGCCAGCGTTGCCGGATCACACGAAACGTAAACAACGCGTGGCGCGCCCAAGTTCGCCAGCTTCCGCGCCACGCGTTCTCCCAGGCCACTTCGAGGCGGGTCGATCACCGCAAGGTCGGGCATATGAGTGCTTTGGGGGAGGAATTTGCCCTTCCCGACTCGCCTGCTCTCTTCTAAACGGGCCAGGTACTGCTCCGTCGAGGCCTGAACACTTTCTCCGTTCTCAGGCAAATTGTAGGCAAGATCGGAGGAAGAAGTCTGTGACGACTCAACAGAAACGACGTGATGAAAGTCACCGGCCAGGGTTGTGGAAAACAGCCCCACGCCGGCGTACAAGTCCAGCGCGACCTCCCCGGACTGTCCCCCCGTCACGACCTGCACCAGTTCGTCGGTCATGTGACGATTGACCTGGAAAAACGACCCGGCACTCACGCGATACGGCCGCTTTTTTTGTTTCGTAAGTTAAGTGATTGCTCCCCACACTGAGCAATCTCTCGGGCACCTCCCGCCCTTTGCTGTCCCGGAACGCGACCAGCCCGCTGATTTCTGGCATCGCACCCTGGAATTCCTCCGCCCAGGCGCGTATGGGGCCGCGGCGTGCCTCCAAAGAACACGAGAGTTCGACCATAAGCTGCGAGTCATCGGCATTGGCAAAGAATTCGATTTCGCGAATTCCCGCCGGAACCCTTCCCGCCCTGCCGCTCTCCCACAGCGCTTTGATCGCGCGATTAATCAGCGGAGAACTGATTGGACATTCCTCGCACCGCCAGCAACTCATGCGACCGCATCTTGAAGTACCCCGCGCTGAACGGCGCGGTCTGCACCTGCAATCGCGATCGGTTGCGGTAATTCCACGGAGGAGAAGCATGCACCTGGATCTCGGTCGCTAGTTCCACTTTAGCCGTGCGCCGCAAAGTCTCTCGCAGAATCTCGCTCTTGACCTCGAGCTGGTGCTCGTACGCAGCATGCTGATAATGGCAACCTCCGCACGTTCCGAAATAAGGACACGGAGGTACGACCCGCTGCGGAGATGCCTCGATCACCTTTCCAGCCTGCGCGCGGACGAATCCCGCCTTCTGCTCAATGACGGAAGCTTCAACTTTTTCTCCAGCCAGAACAAAAGGAAGGAAGGCGGCCTTGCCCCGGCCGCTGTCGTCTGCGGGCAAGTGCGCGAGACCGTCCCCGCCGTAGACGAGTTTTTCAATGGTGAGCAGCAATATTGATTCTAAGCTATGGAAGCTTGCAAGAACGCATCGCTAACCTCGCTGCAGCACCACGACTTCGTACGGATTCAAGTCCAGTTCACGGTCAACACTCTTTTTTGCGAGGACGGAGGCAAACGTACCGGGAAGCGTGACCTTCTGCCCCTCATTGGAATGGTTGAGCGCAAACACCCATTCCCTCCCGCCTGCCCGGCGGCGAGTAATTTCCACCGCGTTTGCTGTGCCGAACTCAGACTTGCTGCCGGCCATCTCCAGCAAGCTGCGAATCACGCGGCTGAGACTCGTGCCATCCAGATCGGCCCCGATGTAAACGGCTTTCCCCTTGCCGAACGTATTCACCGTGATCGCCGCTCCCTCGTACGGCCCTGTATATTTCGCCAAAACCGTTGCCGACTGCGGAACCAGCAAATCCGCCCATAACCCGCATTGCCCTTGCGGTCCGGCGAGTTGCTGCTCAAACGAAACTCCCACCTTCTCCGTATAAATCGGGACGTAATCTTTCAGGGTCACTCCCATGACGTCGCGCAACAAACCCGGAAGCGGCATGTTCACAATCTGGCTGCTTTCGTCTTTGACGCCCAGCCGAAATCCCGCCACAAACATCCCCCCGCCGCGGACATAGTTCCTGACGTTCTCCGCCTGCCTCGCGCTCACCACGTATTGCACCGGCGCAAACACAGCTTTGTACTTTGAGAGATCCTCCTCCAGATGAATCAGGTCGGTCCCAGTGTTTGCTCCGGCGACAGCTCCGTACCATTCCACCAACTGATCCCGGTACGTCAATTTCGGATGTCCGGGCTGAATCTGCAGCGCCCAATCGCAATCCTGGTCAAAGCTCAAAGCAGTTTCCGCCACGTAGCTCGATTCCAGCGCTTCTCGCCCCAGCACTTTCATATCGGCTACGGTGCGAATGATCTCATCGAATCCCGGACTCTTTGACCGGTCGTGATTCAGCAGCCCGTGCCAATACTCTTCCGCTCCGAAGCGCGCCGTATCCCAGCGGAAATAGTTCACTCCCATTGCGCCGTGAGCGACTGCCTGAAACGCCCACAGCCTCAACTGCCCGGGATGCGGTTGCGGCCCGAACGACGGCTGCCCCGCCTTCCCTGATTGCTCTTCCATAATCAGAAACGGCTTGCCGCCTTTCACCGATCGCATGGAGTCATGACTGATCGCCGACGAACGCCCCACCCTCTCCGGCGTGACCTCGCCTTCCATAAACATCGCGGCAAAGCCGGGATAGTTGTCATTGCTGACGAAATCCAGATCCCGAAAAAGTTCCCGCAAATTGAGCGTGTCGAAAGGCGCGCCAACGCTGTTCGTAGTAATGAAATGTTGCGGACACTCCTTCCGCAGCATGGCCAGCTGTTCGCCCGCGAACGAAGCATTGGCATGGGACTGGTAGCGGTCGTAATCCAACGTCAGCCCGGGATTCGGCGGCCCATTCGACGGTAGCGGAACGGGGATCTGGCTCCATTCGGTGTAAATCTGGCTCCAGAATGCCGTTCCCCATTTCTGGTTGAGGCTATCAAGCGTTCCATATTTTTGCTTCGCCCAGTCCTGAAACCCTTCGCGGCAATACTTGCAGTAGCAGCGGCCAAACTGCTGTAGCGTAAATTCGTTGTCGATCTGCCAGCCGATGACGCCCGGCAGTCTCCGCGAAATTCTTCGCCATCTCCGTGGCAATGGTCAGCGACAATTTTCGATATGTCTTGTTCGTAGGGCACGTGAAACGCCGTCCCCCGGGATGAACGGTCATTCCCTCGCTGTTCACCATCAGAATCTCAGGATATTTTTCAGTGAGCCAGGGCGGAGGCGCCGCAGACGGCGTACCGAGAATCACCGCGATGTTGTGCTTGTGCAGAATCTCGACCGAGCGCTTCAGCCACGCAAAATCGAACTTGCCTTCGGAGGGCTCCATCAGCGACCAGGCAAACTCCGCGACACGCACATTGGTCAGCCCGGCTTCCGAGATCATGCGAGCGTCTTCTTCCCACAAATTTTCAGGAGTCTGGTCGGGATAGTAGTCCACACCCAGAAGCAGAGGACGCTCAGCTGAGCTTGCAGGAGCAAACATCGAACGCAGTGCTCGTTCCCAAACTGGAAGCTTCACGCCCGCTGCCGTAACCAATGCAGCCCCTCGTTGTCCAAACTCTCGTCTAGTAAGCATCAGCCCTCCGGCAAGTCTTTGCGCTCGTGACTGCAATGCGGAATCATCCGCCCCACCCTTTTCTTTGTCAACGTGCCGCCCTGCTCCGTGAGATTAGCTAGGGGTGCCCCACGTCTCGCCGAAGTTGCGACACGTGCGAACCCGTACCCCATTGGGCTGTCCAGAGGTTTTCATGTGCACGCGTAGGGACAGCCTCTCAGGCTGTCCAGGGTTTTCATGTGAACTCAGAGAGCCTCTCCCGCCGCCGCCGCCGACGCCCACGCCCACTGGAAGTTGTATCCCCCCAAATGCCCGGTCACATCCACAACTTCCCCGATGAAGAACAGCCCCGGAACCCTTCGAGCCTCCATGGTTTTCGCTGAGAGCTCGTCAGTATCGACTCCGCCGACCGTCACCTCAGCCTTCTCGAATCCTTCGGTACCCGCCGGCGCAATCGTCCAGGAGTGCATCTCCTTCTCCCATTGTTCAAGAGCAGAATTGCTCCAGGCCGAAGGCGAATGAAGCTCCATCCAGCGATCCGCGAACCGGTTGGGCAACAACTCGCGCAACCGTGATCGCAACGCAGCAGCAGTTCTCGCCGTCTTCTGCCTCAGTAATTCCCCGACAATCTCGCGTTCAGGAAGCAGATCGATTTTCACGCGGCGCGGAGAGTTCCAATACGACGATACCTGCAGAATCGCCGGCCCGCTCAGGCCGCGATGCGTGATCAGCATCTTCTCGCGGAACTGCTGCCCCTCGCAGTCAGCAGTGACTTCCATCGACACGCCGGCCAGATCGCAATACGCGGAGCGGTCTTTCTCATTGAATACGAAAGGAACCAGTCCAGGCCGCGGCTCTTGAATCCTGATCCCGAACTGCCTGGCCAGATCGTAGCCAAACGAGGTAGCTCCAATCTTCGGGATTGACAGCCCACCGGTAGCCACCACCAGAACGGGCGCTCGGAATTCCGTATCAGCCGCCCGCACCACGAAATCCTGGTCCCGCTTCACCTCGCTGATGCTGGTTCCCAAAAAGATGCTGACGTGAGCCAGCCTGCACTCCTCCAACAGCATGGCCAGAATATCGTTGGCGGAGCGATCGCAGAAGAGTTGACCCAGAGTCTTTTCGTGGTATGGAATGCGATGTTTTTCGACCAGCTCGATGAAATCCGCGGGCGTGTAGCGCGAGAGCGCAGACTTGGCGAAATGCGGATTCGCGGAAAGAAAATTCTCAGGACGGCAGTGAAGGTTGGTGAAATTGCATCGGCCGCCGCCGGAAATCAGGATCTTCTTGCCCGCCCGATCCGCACGCTCGAGCACCGCCACGCGCCGTCCGCGTTTGCCTGCTGTGATGGCGCACATCAGTCCCGCTGCCCCGCCACCCACAATCAGCGCGTCGAAGGAGTGGGTCACGAGAGGTCACATGTAGAACAGGCTGAGCCGCGGCAATCGATATTTCTCCAGCAGCCGCTTGTTGGTGTACTGCTTATGCAGTTGTTCGATTTGCGGACCCGACATCTTCGAGCGATACGGCGCCAGATCGCGGTCCGCCTGCGCTCGAATGGCGAGCATCTCTTCATCCGAGGTCCCGGTCAGCAAGGCTGCGAACAGCTTTTCCTCCAGCACCGTCAGCCGGCGCTCCACATCTTCCAGGCGTTTCGGCGATGCCGTGAGTTCTTCCGCCATCCGCCGCAGCGTTCCCGCTGTTTCCCGAACCAGCGCAGTTGTGCCCGCTTCGTTGACCTTAAGATCGTTCAGCAGGTCCGCGTTGCGCTGCAAATATCTTGCGACTACCTCCGGCTCAAATCCTTCTCCGGCCCGCGACTTGGGCTGCTCCTCTGTCGATGCCCCTACCGCCGCCTCCTTCATATCTTCGGCTGCGACTAAGACGGCCTGGGAGCAATACGCCAGGCTGTTGATCTTTTTTGTTTTCGTGGGCCGCTGATCATAACGATCAAACGCTTCATCGATTCCACGCAATACCGCCGCAAGCGGAATTCCCGCGTCTTTCCAGGTCTCAATCAGCGCCCAATCGAGTGTCGAAAGCAGCAAACCTCCGCCGCGCCGCTGCAGGTAGCGCTCCTCAATTTCCGTAAAGTAGTTGAAGTAATTTTCCACGACAGGTCAGCGGGAGGAACGCGGCACCGCAGTTGTTTTGCTGGCCTCGCCGTTCTTCGACTTGGACTGCGCTGCTTTGCCGCCAGTCGTTGCGGATGGCTTCGTCGCATTCGAATCCTTGCGCCCGGAAACATTGCGCTCCCAGATGATTCGCAGCCCTTCCAGCGTCAAGGACTCATCGACCGTCTTGATGTACTTTGACCCAGTGCCGATCATCGGCCCCAGGCCGCCGGTGGCAATCACCTCGCACTGCGCTCCTAATTCCGCCAGCAGCAATTCCAGAATGCCGTCCATCAGCCCGATATAGCCGTAGTAAAGCCCGGATTGCAGGCTGCCTACCGTATTGGTTCCGATCACGCGCGCCGGTTTGCAGATCTCCACCCGCGGCAGCCGCGCCGTGCGCTCGAACAGCGCGTCCGCGGAAATTCCGATCCCGGGAGAAATCACTCCTCCCATGTACTCGCCTTTCGCGGAGACACAATCAAAAGTTGTGGCGGTCCCGAAATCTACGATCACACAAGGCCCGCCATACTTATCGAACGCGGCCACCGCATTCACGATTCGATCCGCGCCCACCTCCGCAGGGTTGTCGTAATGCACCGGCATCCCGGTCTTCACGCCCGGTTCGATGAACAGAGGACGCAAATTGAAATACCGTTCGCACACCTGCCGCAGCACCGGGTCGAGCGGCGGCACCACCGAGGAAATCACGATGCCGCGAATGCCCTCTGCCTTCAGTCCAGCCATGGAGAAGAGATTGCGGAACAGCACGCCATATTCATCGACTGTGCTGGTTCGCGACGTGGCGACGCGCCAGTTCGCCGCCAGCCGCTTGTACGTCGGCTCACCTTGGCTTTCGACAGGCGCTGATCCCTTGCCATCCGAGGCAAAGACGCCAAGCACCGTATTCGTATTGCCCACATCGATGACCAGTAACATAGTCGCCGCTGCCCAACACGTCTAAAACTACTTCCGCTCCCGCACCGTCCCGCTCAATACGGTCTGCACTCCGTGCGCTGTCTTCAGCTGCAGAAACCCGCGCGCATCCAGTCCTGCCGTGGTTCCTTCCATAGCCGAAAAGGTTTCTTCAATCCGCACCTTCTTCCCGTACGCCCACGACGAGCCGTCGACAAATCGCCGCAGAATGGACTGCATCGCATCGGGACTTTCCAGCAAATTCCGGTACTCGCGATCGAGTGATTTTAACAAAGCCGCCGCGACTTCCACTCGCGACCACTCGCTTCCCGTCACCATGCGCAACGACGTCGCGCCGAGCTCCGGCGGAAAACTCGCCTGGTTCACGTTGATCCCAATTCCTACGACGATGTACCGCACCTGCGTCGCCTCGGAATTCATCTCCGTCAGAATGCCGCAGACCTTTTTCCCATCGATCAACAGATCGTTGGGCCATTTCAAGTCCGGCGCGACGTTCGGATCCACCTGCTGAATCGCCGCTTGCACCGCAAGCCCAGCCGCCAGTGAGATCACAAGTACGTCCGACGGAGGCAGCGGTGGACGAAGAATGACCGAACAATAAATTCCCGTCGAACGCTCCGATATCCAGGAGTTCGATCCACGTCCCCGTCCGGCCGTTTGCTCTTCCGCCAGGAAAATACTGCCTTGGGGAGCGCCCTCCGCCGCAGCCGCCATTGCCGCAGTATTGGTCGAGCCGATTTTGAAATAATGCCGAATATTGGTGCCGAAAATGGTGCCGCGGAGCAGTGACTGGAGGATTTCAGGCAGCAGCAAATCCGGCACGGATCGCAACTGATAACCGCTCGCGGGATGCCCCGCCACGTCCACTCCCAACCGCCGCAATTGCTGGATCAGCCGCCACACTTCCGAGCGGGTCGAGGAAATCTCCTGCGCGATCTTAGTCCCGCTCACCACCACCATCGCATGCTCCATCAGCAGACGCACAATTCGCCCCAGACGAACATCCGTCGGTAGCTGCGCATGGGCCCCCGGCACCTTCTCCCGCGCGGGTTTGCGCCTCTGCATTGGACTCTTTTTCGTGATGCCGGAATTATCCGCGAATTGCCGCGAAACAACAAACGGGCTAGGCGGGAAGTACGCGCATGCTCATATCGGCCGCATGCGTTGAGTGCGTCAACAGTCCTACAGAAATAAAATCCACTCCGGTCTCGGCGTAGGCCCGCACATTCTCCAGGCGGATGCCGCCGGAACATTCCACCGGAATGCGTTCCTCCGGATTCGCCAGCTGAACCTGCGAACAGCGCTCCACCGCTCGCTTCACGTCTTCGGACGACATGTTGTCCAGAAGAACCGCCTCCGCCCCATGCGTGAGAGCCTGCTCCAGTTCGTCGAGGCTGCGCACCTCCACCTCGATGGGCTGCTCGCCCCGGCGATTGCGATGCGCGCGCTCCAACGCCGGCACGATGCCGCCCGCCAGTGCGATGTGATTGTTCTTGAGCAGAATTCCATCGGACAGGTCGAGCCGATGATTCTGTCCCCCCCCGCAACGCACGGCGTACTTGTCGATGGCGCGCAGGCCGGGCGCCGTCTTCCGCGTGTCCAGAATTCGCGCCCGCGTTCCGGAGACCTCGTCCACAAACTTGCGCGTCAGCGTAGCAATCCCACTCATGCGCTGCAGAAAATTCAGAATCACGCGCTCGCAGGAAAGTAGCACCCGCGCATTGTGCCGCACCACCGCCACCGATTGCCCTTTGTGCAGCCGCACTCCATCAAAAATCTCCGGATGCGTCGTGACCTCATAATGCGACGTGACCGCACCGTCCAGCACGGCGTAGACATCGAAGATGCGCGCAATGCATCCGATGCCCGCAAGAATGCAATCCTGCTTCGCCAGGATCGTCGCCGACGCCCGCTGCCCGGGATCGATGCACGCATAGCTGGTAGCATCGCGCGTAGCCCGGTCCTCGACCAGCGCATTCTCAATAACCGCCGTAAGCCGTCGTGAATTCCAATCCATAAGGAATTATGTAGGGGCGCGCCCTCGCGCCATCCGCGGACTGAAGGTCCGCTGCTCTCAACTACACCCCAACTCCTGCAACTTGCTAAGAGTCTTCTCCTTCAAGACTGCCAACTCCCCCTGCTGCTTTCGCAGGTTCTCCACCACATTCGCCGGCGCCTTAGCCAGAAACTGATCATTCCCCAACTGTCGCTGCCCGCTCCCAATGCCCTTTATCCAATTTCTCCAATTCCTTCCGAAGCCGCTCGCATTCCGCCGCCGCGTCGATCTTCCGCTCGTAAACCACGTGCACATCAAACCGCGCCGTGCTCCGCGCCCCGGCCACTTTGGACAGATGAACTTTCCACAAACGTGATCGTCTCCGCGTTGGCCAGCCGCTCCACCGACCCACGATTCTGCTCAATCATCCCGCGAATCTCCGGTTCATGAGCAAATACCTGGATCGGAGCTTTCACCTTCGGTTCAATCTTCAACTCCGCCCGCAAATTGCGCACGTTGACAATCAGATCCTGCAGGATCGCCATCTCCGTTTCCGCCGCCAGATCAACCTGCTTCTCATCCGCCTGCGGATAAGCCACCAGCGCAATCGACTTCGCCGGAGCCTTTCCCTCATACATCGCCTGCCATATCTCCTCAGTGATAAACGGCATCACCGGATGCAGCAGCCGCAGCGCCGAGTCAAACAGATTCACCAGATTCCCGCACGCCACCCGAGCCGCGCTCATGTCGGCCCCTTCGTCAAACTGCAGCCGAGGCTTGATCAACTCCAGATACCAATCGCAAAACTCTCCCCAGAAAAAGTCGTAAATCCGATTAGCCGCCTCGTGAAACCGATAAGTCTGCAAAGCCTCGTTCACATCAGCCGTAACCCTATTAAAGCGAGACAGAATCCACCGATCCTCAAGCGCCTGAGTATTGAACCCAGCAATGCCCACGTAGGGACGGACCCCTTGGTCCGTCCGCCGCCCAGGCCGAAGCCCCGGCTCCACGCGATCCACATTCATAAACATGAACCGTGCCGCATTCCAGATCTTATTAGCAAACGCCCGATACCCCTCAGTCCGGCTCTCATTGAACGCAATATCAGTCCCAGGCGCAGCCATAGCCGCCAGCGTAAACCGCGTAGCGTCGGTCCCAAACCGCTCGATAATATGCAGCGGATCGATCACGTTCCCCTTAGTCTTCGACATCTTCTGCCGCTCGGCGTCCCGCACCAGCGCATGAATATAAACATGCCGGAAGGGCACGCTGTCGTCCTTCTTCTCCGCCTCGTCATTCGCCTTCTTGATCGCCGGATCCTGCTCGTGCCCCTGCATGAAGTGGCACCCAAACATGATCATCCGCGCCAGCCAGAAGAACAAAATGTCAAAGCCGGTGATCATCAGCGTGTTGGGATAGAACACCTCCAGATCACGCGTCTTCTCCGGCCAACCCAAAGTAGTGAACGGCAGCAGCCCAGACGAGAACCAGGTATCAAGCACGTCCGAAACCTGCTCCAGCTGCGTCCCCCCGCATTTAGCGCATTGAACCGGCGCCTCGCGCGCAACAATCACTTCCTTGCATCCCGCACAAGTCCACGCCGGAATCCGATGTCCCCACCACAGCTGGCGCGAAATGCACCAGTCATAGATGTTCGCCATCCAGTTCAAATAAATCTGCCGGAAATTTTCCGGGACAATCGTGATCTCGCCCGACTCCACCGCCGCCTTCGCCCGCTCCGCCAGCGGCTTGATCTTGATGAACCACTGCTCCGACAGCCGAGGCTCCACCACGGTCCCACACCGATCGCACTTGCCCAGCGACAGCGTGTAATCCTTCTCCGCCACCAGGAACCCTTGCTCCCGCAGATCGTGCAGCACCCGTTTCCGCGCTTCAAACCGGTCGAGCCCCGCGTACGCGCCCGCATTCGAATTCATGCGCGCATGCTCATCCATCACGCTGATCTCGGGCAGATTGTGCCGCTTCCCCGCCTGAAAATCATTCGGATCATGCGCCGGCGTAACCTTCACCGCTCCCGTCCCAAACTCCGGCTGCGCCAGATTATCCGTAATAATCGGGATCTCCCGTTTCATCAGCGGCAGCAGAACTTTCTTCCCGTGCAGATGCGTATAGCGCTCGTCCTTGGCATTGACCGCAATCGCGGTATCGCCCAGCATCGTCTCCGGACGCGTAGTCGCCACCGTGATGAATTCATCCGTCCCAATCACCGGATACCGAATCTCCCACAGCTTCCCCGGCACCTCTTCGTGCTTCACCTCGAGATCCGAGATCGCCGTCTCGTGCCACGGACACCAGTTCACAATGTAGTGACCGCGATAGATCAGCCCCTGCTCGTACAGTCGGACAAAAACTTCGCGCACCGCACGCGACAAATTCTCGTCCATGGTGAAGTACTCGCGATCCCAGTCCACCGACGCCCCGAGCCGCTTCATCTGATCGAGAATCGCCCCGCCGTACTCGCGCTTCCACTCCCACACGCGCTCGATGAACTTCTCCCGCCCCAGCTCACGCCGCTTCTTGCCTTCTTTTTCGAGCTGCTTCTCCACCATCATCTGCGTGGCAATCCCCGCATGATCGGTACCCGGAAGCCACAGAGTGATGAACCCGCGCATGCGATGCCAGCGCACAACAATGTCCATCTGCGTCTGATTGAGCATGTGCCCCATGTGCAGCCGCCCGGTCACATTGGGCGGAGGCAGCAGCAGCGTAAACACCGGACGCGTCTCGCCCGGCGGCGGCGTAGGCACGGAGAACAGCTTCTCCCGTACCCAATAATCCGCCCAGCGCATCTCGATCGCGCCCGGCTCATACGCTTTAGGAAGTTCGTGCGGCATAGAAACGTGAGCACTCAACCGTCAGCAATCCCCCAGTCGATCCTATGTTGCCTCGACTGACGCCGAATGCTGATTGCTGAGTGCTTTTTGATCTTACAGGCGAAAGAAAACAAGGGTCAAACCGACCTAGGGGTTATACCTACCTCGGGGAAAATGCTACACCCCCCGCCCGCAGATCCGTCTCGCGCGATTTAAGGAAAGCTAGGACTATGATCTCGGGCCATACCATTGCCGTCAAATAACTTTGATGTTATACCTTTTCCAATTGAGTTTTTGGTCTGAGGGAGCTTGCAGTATGCAGGAAGCCGCACCAGCTAAACCGGCCCCCGACATTAAACTTTTTCATGATGTTTTCAACGCGAGTCCCATCGGGATTGCAGTCGAGAACATGGAAGGCCAACCTCTCTTCGTGAATCCAGCCTTTTGCTCGTTCTTCGGCTGCAGCGAAGAAGAATTGTGTAACAAACACTGTGTGGATTTTTCACCTCGTGAAGATGCCGAGAAGGACTGGGCGCTTTTCCAGCAGTTGAAAGCAGGCAACATAGATCACTACCAATTAGAGAAGAGGTATTTTCGGCAAGATAGATCCTTGGTCTGGGGGCATTTGAGTATCTCTCTCTTGAGCAGCGGTCCGACTCCATTCGTACTCGCGATGGTGGAGGATATTACCGCGAAAAAACTGGCAGAAGAAGCTCAGTTAAGGCACAGCGCTATCGTGGAATCGTCTGAAGACGCAATCATTTCCAAGAATCTGGATGCAGTTATCACCAGTTGGAACCCAGGTGCGCAGCAGATCTTCGGATACAACGAACAGGAAGCCCTAGGAAAGCCGATTACAATCCTCGTTCCACGTGAGCTACTAAACGAGGAGCAGGAGATTCTTGGCAAGCTAAAGGCAGGAGAACGCATCGGCCACTATGAAACAGTTCGTGTTACGAAGGCGGGCGAGAGAGTCCCCGTTTCCCTGTGCATTTCCCCAATTAAAGATGCCACAGGCACAATTGTCGGCTTCTCCAAAATCGCCCGTAACCTAAGCGAGCAAAAAAGAGCAGAACAGGCTTTGGCGGAGATGACTCGAAAGCTGATCGAAGCACAGGAGCAAGAACGCTCCCGGATTGGAAGAGAACTTCACGACGACATCAACCAGCGACTTGCCATGCTGGCATTGGAAGTTGAGGACCTGCAAAGCGATCCCTCTGAGATTCAGAGCCGCGCACGGGAACTCCGAAGACACATGGCTGAGGTTTCGAATGATGTGCAGGCTCTATCTCATGAGCTGCACTCCTCGAAACTGGAGTATCTGGGTGCTGTCGCGGGTATAAAAAGCTGGTGCAAGGAGTTTTCGGAGCGTCAGAAGATCGAAGTGGACTTTAGAAGCGACGTGCACAGCGTCCTCCCACGCGAAATCGGTCTTACCCTGTTTCGAGTTCTACAAGAAGCCTTGCACAACGTAGTCAAGCACAGCGGCGTGAAGCATGTCGAAGTACAACTGCGTGAGGAATCCGGCGAGATTCATGCAGTCGTCAGCGATTTAGGTCGTGGGTTCGATCTCAACAGTGCGCAGCAAGCGAAAGGGCTGGGGCTCACCAGCATGAGAGAGCGCGTTCGTCTCGTGAATGGGAAGATTGCGATTCATTCGGAACCGATCACCGGAACCAATATTCACGTTCGCATACCACTTAAGCCGGAGCACAAATCCCAACGTGAAGTTGGCTAGCTGCAATTGACAGACGCTCAGCGAATACCTGAAACGAACATGAGCATCCATGAAAGCTGTGTGGTCAAGGTTGCCGCCACGAGGAAGTGACCTGCCAAGCTGGCACTGATGAAACGCTTACCATTAAGAACAGCGTTCACAGCGGGCAATAGTTCGCCTGCCGCATCTGACTTCACGACATAACCGCCTGCGCCCGTGCTCAAAGCTGCTTCTGCAATGTCCGGAGAGCGGTTCTCGCTTACAAACAAGATTTTGGAGTTCGGAGAAACATCTCGGATTCGCCGAGCGGCTTCGATCCCGTTCAGTGTTGGAAGGCCGATGTCCAGCAGGATCAGGTCCGGTAGCAATTCCTGGGCTTGTTGAACCGCTTGCAACCCGTCCACTGCCTCTCCGATGACCCGAAGTTCCGCCTGCTTCAGAAGTGTCGTTAACGCGAAACGACGCCAAGGCTCGTGATCATCAACGACCAGAACCCGGATTGAAGAGGTATCCAATAGAGTTCTCCTTGTCTCGTAAAGTTTTCATCATGCTGGTTAAAAAGATAGAGCACCGTACTCATTTCTACGTTGCGCGGAAGCAAATATCGGATGCCGGATCGAAACCGCACGAACCGGTCGAACCGAAATTCGTTCAGCATCCTGCTTAGATTGAAGACTTCTGAC
>CAWKLW010000015.1:0-597006 GCA_963850585.1 uncultured Acidobacteriota bacterium
CGGTTTGCCCGTTATTCGGCTGGCAATCAGAATCGGAGCTCTTGGGATCCCACGATTGCTCGAGAAGTATTTTGCCGATTTATGCAGTCGCTGGGACGACCGAACGAACTTGGCGGAACTATTTGTAGCGCGCCATTTGTTGGCGGGAATGCGGGCTTCACCGAAGATTTCGGCATCTTCCTATTCGCCTCGCAAAGCTAGCATGGGATCGGTACTGGATGCGCGTCTGGCTGGCAACGCAGAAGCTGCCAGGGCGAGCAGCAGCATTGCGATGGCAGAGAGTGCAAGCCACTGCAGGATCAAACGGGCTCACTTCAAACAGAAAGGAACGCAGCAAACGGGATGCGACCACCGCGCCAAGCAAACCCAAGCCACAGCCAACAGCCGCAAGCCTGGCGCCGGAACTCAGGATGAGCAGGATCACTGCGGAACGCTGGCAGCCCAGCGCCATGCGCACCGCCATTTCCTCTTCGCGCAATGCCACAGAGAACGCAATCACGCCATAGATCCCGAGCACACTGAGCAGCACCGCAGCGATGGCAAACGAGGAAATCAGCACGGTATTGAAGCGTCGCGGCGCCTCGCTCTTGGAGATGGCGTGCTCCATCGTTTGCATCTGGTAGAGCGGCAACTGCGGGTCAATCTTCCGCACGGTTGCGCGCAGCGTATTTTCCATCTGCTCCGGAGCCATACGGGTGCGCAGAACGATCCAGCCGTCGGTGGCGCTCAATTCTCCGACAGAGGCGAGAACGCCTTCACTGGCGACCGTCTGTGTGACCGGCTGGTATACCTGTGGCATCGTCTCCGCATCGGCTGACCCCAACTTGACATCATCGACCTCGCCCACCACCGTCATCCACGGCGTGGAGGTCTCCGGCATGCCCCGGCGCAGCCGTTTGCCGATCGGGTCCTGGCCTGGCCAGTAGCGCTCGGCCATCTTGCGATTCACGATAGCCACCAACTGTGAGCCGGCGTTATCCGACTCGGTAAAGATGCGCCCGCGGAGCACACGAATGCCCAGTGCTTCGAAGGGATCGCCCTCGACCAGCGACATCGACGCCATATTCAGCCCTGCACCCTTGGGAGGAACATAGCCCTCGATCGTGAAAGCGATGCCCCAGTTATTGCCGCCCGCAGGCAAAAACGAAGTGATGCCCACATTCTCCACGCCAGGCAACTGCCCTAGATCGTTCAGCAGAGTTTTCGTGAATTCGTCGACGGCGGATTGTGTTTGGTAGTGCTGTTGCGGCAGAACGTAGAGCGCAGCCAGCATATTGTCGGGACGGAAGCCCAAGTTCACGTCGCGCATCTTTTCGAAGCTGCGCAGCAATAGGCCGGAGGCGGTAAGCAGGGTCAGAGCCACGGCAATCTCCGCCACCACCAGCGCCGAGCGTAGCCTGGCATGGCCGCTGCCCGAGGTGCCCGTGCGCCCGCCTTCTTTGAGCGTCTCATTCACGCTCGTCCTTATGGCGGCAAATGCCGGAGCCAATCCGCAGAGCAAGCCGGTCAGCAGCGCCAGTCCGAGTGCGAAGAGCATGACCGGCCAGTCCAACCCAATCTCGTTGATGCGAGGTAGCGTCTGTGGTAGCAGGCTTACGCCCACCCGCAGAGCGACAGCCGCCAGTGCCAGCCCGATCGCGCCACCGGCGATACTCAAGACCATGCTTTCCACGATCGCCTGTCGGAGTAATGTGGCCACGCGAGCACCCAGGGCGAGCCGCACCGCGATCTCTCTTCGCCTGCGGATAGCACGCACCAGCAGAAGCCCCGCCAGGTTCGCGCAGACGATCAGCAGAACAACGATCACGGCAAAGAACAGGGTGCGCACCAGGGGTCGCGCCTGCGCCACTGTATCTTCCCGCAGCGGTGTCAGCACCGCGTGAATACGAATGCTGCGCATGTAGGCCGGGTAGTCGCGCATGGTTTCTCGGGCTACTCGCTCAGCATCGCTCTGTGCCTGTTCGATACTGATGCCAGGCTTTAAGCGCCCCACCATGCGAGAGTTCCACGATGCCGCGCCGCCCGCCGTAAATTCCTCTGGGCGCAGGCTGAGCGGAAGCCAAAACTCGCTCTGGTTCACATGCCCAGGGTTGAGCGGAAACTCGAAATCACGCGGCATCACGCCGATGACGGTGTAAGGCTTGCGGTAAAGAAGGATCTTGCTCCCCAATACGTGCGCATCGCCGTGGAAGCGGTTCCGCCACATGCCATAGCTCAGCACTACCACTGGCTGTTCTTCTTCATCATCCTGTTGCGTGAACGTGCGCCCCAGCAGCGGTGGCACTCCCAGCGCCGCAAAGACCTCTCCGCTCATCCGCGCCCCATTCACCGCCGCCGGCTCGCCCGCGCCGGACAATTCAAACAATCTTCCTCGATAGCCGCCCAAGTGGCTAAAGCTTTGCGTGTCGCGTATGTAATTGCGGATGTCGGGAGCGGTTACGCTGGAGTGAGCGCAGGACGCGCAGTGCAACCCTTCAGTTACATCTCCCAGAGAGACCAGACGATCCGGGTCGGGAAACGGGAGCGGACGCAGCAATACTGCCTCGACGATGGAAAAAATTGCCGTCGTCGCTCCGATGCCCAGCGCGAGCATCAGGATGGCGGTGATCGTAAATCCGGGAGACTTGCGCAGTTGGCGGAAGGTAACTCGAGTGTCTTGCAAAATCTGGTCCAGCCCTTGAAAACCTCGCTGGTCGCGATGCAGTTGCTTCGCCTGCTCCACACCTCCATAGGCGAGTCTGGCTGCTCTTCGTGCATCTTCAGGAGGCATGCCGCGCCGCAGATATTCGTCTTCCAGCAAAGCCAGATGCGCGCCAATTTCTCTTGCCAGTTCCGCTTCCACTTTGGAGTTCGCGAAAAAGCAGATAAAACTTCAGAAGAATGCGTCTCAGGTGCTTCATGCCTAAGACTCCTCAAGCAAGAGCCGTTCCACCAAAGCTGACATTCTTCTCCACGCCTGAGTCTCCTCCCCCAAGGCTTTCTGTCCCGCCTTGGTGAGTTCGTAGTATTTGGCCTCCCGGTTGCTTTCGGTCCTTCCCCAGGTTCCCTTAATCCACCCGTACTGCTCCAGCCGCACTAATGCCGGATAGAGAGTGCCCTGGTTGAGGTTGAGCAATCGATCGGAGATCTGCTGGAGACGCGTAGCAATTTGATAAGCGTGTTGTGGGCCCATCGTCGCCAGTGTGCGCAACACCATGAGATCAAGTGTCCCTTGCAGCAGTTGGATTGATTCTTTTTCTTTATTAGACATCCAAGTGATCTCTCTGAAGAGAGACTACTCCGTTTCACTTGCTTGTCAAGTGGAGTGCGAAATAGCCGGCCGAGGAAGGCACTTAAGCGAAATGCGCTTATTGAGGCCAAATAGACGGCCTGCGACGTTGCGGCTGGTTTGTCGACAACCCAGAAGTTGCGCGCCAGAGCCTAGCGCCGAAGCATCAAGCTCTAGCCTGACATCTCAGGTTAGCGGTTGCGGGGCACGGTGTGCAGCGCCGCGGCCCTGAAAACCTGTTCCAGAGCTTCGCTCCGCCGGACAGCCGATGGCGGCTGTGCCCCGATAAACCTTTTTGCTTCCCGTTCCATTTTTTAGCCGTCCATACTTTTAGCCATGAATGACTTGAAATTTGCCTTTCGCCAGTTCCAAAAGTCTCCTGGGTTTGCAGCCACGGTGGTTCTCACCATTTCGCTAGGCATAGGGGCGAATACCGCAATCTTCACCCTGGTCCACGCCGTTCTGATGAAGTCGTTGCCAGTCGCCAATCCCGCTACCCTTTACCGCATTGGCGACCACGACGACTGCTGCGTCAATGGTGGGTACCTGAACGATGAAGGCGATTTCGACCTGTTCTCCTACGATCTTTACCGCGAACTGCAGAATTCCACTCCGGAGTTTGAGCAACTGGCAGCGTTCCAGTCGGGCCAGAACATGATGAACGTGCGCGTGGGAAACACGGCGGCGAAAGCGGAGCGCACAGAATACGTCTCCGGCAATTACTTCACGACTTTCGGAATCGGCGCCTATGCCGGACGCATGATTTTGCCCTCCGATGACGTTCCCGGGGCTGCGCCGGTGGCGGTGCTCAGCTACGCCGGCTGGCAGGCGAATCATGCGGGCGATCGCAACGTGGTCGGTTCCACATTCTTCATTCAGAGTCACCCGGTCACCATTGTTGGCATCGCGCCTCCGGGCTTTTTTGGAGATCGCATTCGCCCCAATCCTCCGGCCTTCTGGATTCCACTCAATGCCGAACCAGTGCTGGAAGGCGAAACCAGCATTCTGAAGCAGCCTGCTTCCAACTGGCTGTACGCGCTGGGGCGTCTCAAGCCCGGCATCGCTCCTGGCGCGTTGCAAGCCAAGATCTCCACCACGTTGCGCCACTGGTTGGCAACACAAGCCGCCTACACCAGCAATGGCGGCGACAAAGAGATTCCGAAGCAGCACGTAGTACTGGCTCCGGGCGGCGCGGGCATCCAGAACCTGCAGCAACAGACAGGAGACGGGCTTCGCCTGCTGACCTGGATCTCCGCTCTGGTCTTGCTCGTCGCGTGCGCCAACATTGCCAATCTTCTGCTAGCGAGAGGCACAGCGCGGCAGGCAGAAACCTCGATACGGACCGCCTTGGGCGCGTCGCGATCCGTTCTGATCCGCCAATTGCTCACGGAAAGCGTGCTTCTGGCTGCTGCCGGAGGCCTGATTGGGATCGCCGTTGCCTATGCCGGCGCGCGCATGATCCTTAGCCTGGCATTCCCCGACGCCACCCAGATGCCAATCCACGCCAGCCCGTCCCCGATCGTGCTCGGCTTTGCCTTCCTGCTCTCGCTGTCCACAGGAATTATTTTTGGCATTGTGCCTGCGTGGGTCACGTCGCACTCCGATCCTGCCGAGGCTCTCCGCGGAGTCAACCGCTCGACCGGGAATCGCGCTCTCCTCCCCCAGAAAACTCTGATCGTGCTGCAGGCGACGTTGTCGCTGGTTTTGCTCGTGGGCGCCGGCTTGATGACCAAGACCTTGCGCAACCTCGAGCATCAGAACTTCGGCATTACCACGACCAATCGCTATGTCATCCATATCGACCCCATGGGCGCTGGATACAACATCAATACCGTGGGCGCGTTCAACCAGCGCCTGGAGCAGGAGTTTTCGGCTCTGCCTGGCGTCAAGAGCGTGGGCATCGCCCTGTACAGCGCGCTGGAGGGTAACAACTGGGGAGAAGGAATCTACGTAGAGGGCCGTCCGGCGCCCGGACCGGAAGAGCACAACGGGTCTTCATGGGATCGCGTCAGTCCTCATTTCTTCGAAACCATCGGGCAACCGGTGATTCGCGGCCGCGGTTTCAGCGAGCAAGACACGGCCACGTCCCGCATGGTCGCGGTTGTAAATCAGGCGTTCGTGAAGAAGTTTTTCCCCAAAGAGGATCCCCTCGGGCGGCACTTCGGAACTTTTGATCAGAAGTATGCGGGCGACTATGAAATTGTGGGCATTGTGGCGGACGCCAAGTACAACAATCCGCGCGAGGAGTATCGCCCCATGTATTTCCGACCTCTAACGCAGTACAACCGTGGCTTCAAAGAGTCGCAGATGGCGATCGCCGAGGGCCGGTCTGTTTTCCCCAATTCAATTACTGTCCAATTTCAGGGCGACGAGTCGGCGCTGGAGTCGCTGGCGCGACGTACTTTGGCCAATATCAATCCTGACCTCACCCTGGTCGATTTCAAGTCGCTGGACTACCAGGTCGCCGACAACTTCAACCAGGAACGCCTGATCACGCGCCTGACCGGGCTTTTCGGCCTGCTCGCGCTCATTTTGGCTTCCGTCGGACTATACGGCATTACAGCCTATTCCGTGGCGCGCCGTACCAGCGAAATCGGGCTGCGGATGGCCTTGGGAGCGAATCGGGGAAACGTGCTGGTACTGGTGCTGCGAAGGGCGCTGCTGCTGGTCGGTTTGGGACTGGCGATCGGCGTCCCGGTCGCCCTGATTGCTGGACGCCTGATGCGCAGCCAACTCTACGGCGTTCGTACGTACGACCCGCTTACGTTGGGCATTGCGGTACTGGTGCTTTCGTTTTTTGCGGCTCTGGCGGGCTTCATCCCAGCGCGACGAGCGGCTAGAATCGAGCCCATGACAGCGTTGCGGATTGAATAGTTCACTTATGAGCGGCATTGCCGAAATTGGCAAAGCTCCTGTAAAATCGAGGTTTGCCCTACAAGATCTGAATCATTCGGGAGCAGCAGTCCAATGGCACAACAATGTGAAATCTGCGGCAAGAAGCCGCAAGCGGGAAACCGCATCAGCCACGCCCATAACGTCACCAAACGGCGCTGGAACATCAATTTGCGTCCAGTGCACGCCAAAGTGAACGGTCAGGGAAAGCGCATCCGCGTCTGCACGTCCTGCCTGCGCAGCGGCAAAGTCGTTAAGGCTTAGACCGGCTCACCACAGGGGTTCACAGAGGAATCCAATCCTCTTCAGGCGCCTTTGTCTCGCGTCGCCTATTTCACGGCTACTAACGTGACGTCAAAAACCAGCGTGGAGTTTGGCGGAATTTGCGGTGGGTGACCGTTTTCGCCGTACGCTAGATTTGGCGGAATTTTCAGTTGGCGCTTGCCTCCGATTTTCATTCCGGCAACGCCTTCGTCCCACCCTTTGATTACCTCTCCTTGCCCCAACGTGAAGTCGAAGGGGGCGCTTCCCACCGAACTATCGAACTTCTTGCCCGAGGTCAGCCATCCGGTGTAGTGCACTTTCACTTTGCTGCCAGATTTGGCTTCCGCGCCCGTGCCGGGCTTGATATCCCAGTACTGCAGTCCGGAGGAAGTTTTCACGCCCTCACCGGTCACCTTGGTTGGCCCGCTTGCCGGACGCCTGGTCACTGGCTTTTTCGCGGTGGTCTGGGCACCGAGGGAGAGAACGCTGGCTAACGCGAAGAGGACTAGTAGAGAGTGCTTCTGCATGGGTAGCTCCACAGGACGATGCGCCTACTCCAGGGCGATCACGTCAATTTCCACCAGGACATCTTTCGGCAGCCGAGCCACTTCGACCGTCGACCGCGCTGGCGGTGAACTGCTGAAGTACTTGCCATAAACCTCGTTCATCGCCGTGAACTCGGACATGTTCTTGAGGAAAACGGTGGCGCGCACCACTCTCCCAAGGCCGCTGCCCGCAGCCTCCAGGATTTCAGAGAGATTGCGCAGCACGCGGTCGGTCTGAGTTGCAACTCCCGCCTGAATTACCTGCTGGGTTGCGGGATCGATGGCGACCTGGCCGGAAACGAAGACAAATCCATTGGCTTTGATGGCCTGGGAATAAGGCCCGATGGCTTGAGGGGCATCTTTGGTTGAAATGACTTCACGCATTAAATGCAGTTCTCGATTTCAGTAATGACAAACCACAGAGGGCACAGGGTAACACAGAGAAGGTTGTGAGTTTTCACTGAGAACTGAGAACTGCTTCTTAGATTTTCTGCAGTCGCTGCACTTCATGCACCCCAGCAATCTTTCTTAGCCCCGCGATGATGTTTTCCAGATGCTTCAGGTCGGAAATGTCCAGCACCACTTCGACACTGGCCTGGCTGTTGGCCGTGTGAGCCGCGATATTGCGGATGTTGCTCTTGGCATCGCCGATTACGCCCGTGATGCTCTTCAACATGCCAAAGCGGTCGTCGCAATAAACCGTCAGCTTTACAGGATAAGCGGTTGGCGTGTTGTCGTCCCGTGCCCATTCCACGTCGATCTTGCGCTCCGGTTCATACAGCAGGTTGGTGACGTTGGAGCAATTCGCGGAGTGCACCGCCACGCCTTTGCCGCGCGTGATGTATCCGACAATGCTTTCACCTCGAATGGGATTACAGCAGCGCGCGCGATAGACGAGCATATCGCCTTGACCGCGGACAGTGATTGCATTATTGCCGCCGAACACCCGCCGGACGGCGCTAGCGATGGAGCCGGAGGTCAGGCCTTCCGCCTCGATATCTCCGGCGATCGAGGGCGTGGCCCCAACAGGCAACAAGCGAGCCAACACCTGGCGCGCGGAATACTTTCCGTAGCCGATTCCTGCCATGAGATCGTCGCCCCGGCCGAGGCCGTATCCGGAAGCGATTCTCGTCAGCTCTTCCTCCTTGATTTCTTTCAGCGCGATGCGATACTTGCGCGCTTCTTTCTCGATCAGCTTGCGGCCGATTTCGATGGCACGCTCGCGCTGGTGGACATTGAGCCAGTGCTTGATCTTGTTGCGCGATCGCGACGACCTGACCAGTCCCAGCCAGTCCCGGCTCGGCTTATGCCCGGGCTGAGTAAGAATTTCTACGATATCTCCGGAGTGCAGCTTGTGGCGCAGTGGAACCATGCGTCCATTGACTTTCGCGCCCACGCAGGTGTGGCCCACTTCGGTGTGGATGGTGTAGGCGAAATCGATGGGGGTGGAGTCGCGCGGTAAAACTACGACCTTCCCCTTGGGGGTGAAGGTGTAAACCTCCTCCGGATAGAGATCGACTTTGAGCGTGGACAGGAATTCGTTGGGATCGCTGACGTCGCGCTGCCACTCGACTACCTGCCGCAGCCACGCCAGGCGCTGCTCGTCCTGCGCGGAAACCGGACCGTCCTTGTACTTCCAATGGGCCGCAATCCCTTCCTCGGCCATTTTGTGCATCTCTTCGGTGCGGATCTGAATTTCAAAAGGCGTTCCGTCTTCCGTGATGACCGAGGTGTGCAGCGACTGATAAAAATTTGGCCGCGGCATGGCAATGAAATCCTTGATCCTGCCGGGCACCGGGCGCCAAAGATTGTGAATGATGCCCAGAACGGCGTAGCAATCCTGCAGCGAACGGGTAATGACGCGCATCGCGCACAAATCGTAAACCTGGTCGACCGAGATACGCTGCTTCTGAAGTTTCTTGTGAATGCTGAACAGCCGCTTGATCCGGCTTTCCACTCGGGCCTGAATTCCAGCTTCTTTCAGCTTGTCGCTGATGAGCTTCTGGGTCTTTTCGAGAAACGCTTCTCCCTGTTTGCGCCGCGCGTTGACTGCTTTCTCCACCTGCTCGTATCCCACCGGGTCGAGGAAACGGAATCCCAGGTCCTCGAGTTCTCCGCGGATCTTGCCCATGCCAAGCCGGTGAGCGATGGGCGCGTAGATTTCGAGGGTCTCTTCCGCGATCTTGTGCTGCCGCTCGGGATCGAGATGCTCCAGCGTGCGCATGTTGTGCAGGCGGTCCGCCAGTTTGATGAGGACGACCCGGATATCATCCACCATCGCCAGCATCATCTTGCGGATGTTTTCCGCCTGCTGCTCTTCCCGGGTGGCGAACTCGATCTTGCTGATCTTGGTCACGCCCTCGACGATGTGGGCGACCTGTTCGCCGAACTCCTTGCGGATATCGACGATGGTGACCGAAGTGTCCTCCACGGAGTCGTGCAAGAGCCCCGCCGAGATGGCTACCGGGTCCATCTTCATCTCGGCCAAGACCAGCGCTACTTCCAGGGGATGAACAAGATAAGGCTCGCCCGAGGCACGGCTCTGGCCTTCGTGGTGCTTTAGGGAAAAATCGTAGGCTTTCTTGACGATGGAGAGATCGTCATGCGGACGGTTTTCCTGCATCCGCTTCATCAGATCGCGGAATTTGGTCAGCGTAAGCGCAGTGGTAGCGATCTGTTGGCGTAACGTCGCCATGCAGGATTATAGCCCGCGAACAGCCCGTCATATCTGGGACACCGGAGGGGATGCAGGGCCTGAATAGATTATAGCGGGTTGGATGTCGCGAGCGCCGCCTGTGCTCTGAGCATAGTCGAGAGCACCGGCTGTCCCTACACAGCCGTCTGCTAAAGTGTTGGGGCATGGTGAACCTTCGAATGGCACGGGTTCTGGTGAGTGGCGCCTCAGGGCCCATTGGCAAGGCCCTGCTGCCGACCTTGCGTGCCAATGGCGCGCACATTACACGCCTCGTACGCAACAATGCCCCGGCAACCTATAGCGACGAGCAGACCATTCAATGGCACCCGGAACAGCCACTCTCTCCGGACGCGCTCTCCGGCTTCGATGCCATCATTCATCTGGCCGGCGAGACCATTGTGGGCCGCTGGACCGAGTCCAAGAAAACCAAGATTCGTGACAGCCGGGTCATCGGCAGTCGCAATCTTGCTCAGAGCTTAGCCCAGGCCAAACACCGGCCTCAGATTTTCCTCTGCAGCTCGGCTATTGGCTACTACGGCAATCGCGGCGACGAGCCCCTCACCGAGGAAAGCGCACCCGGTAGCGGGTTCCTGGCCGAGGTCTGCCAGGAATGGGAAGCGGCAACCCATCCCGCGGCGGAAGCAGGCATTCGAACGGTGGCGATCCGCACCGGTGTAGTGCTCAGCGGCGAAGGAGGAGCACTGGCAAAAATGCTGCCGGCCTTCAAAATGGGCGTGGGCGGGAAAATCGGCGACGGCCTCCAGTGGATGAGTTGGATCGACGTGCAGGATCTCGTGGGGGCCATTCATCACATCCTGAAGAGCGATCTGCTCTATGGCCCGGTCAACATGGTGGCTCCCAGGCCCGTCACTAACGCGGAATTCACCCAGACCCTTGCTTCCGTGCTCTCCAGACCTGCAGTGTTTCCTATTCCTGCATTCGCCGTGAAGCTGCTTTTTGGTGAGATGGGAGAAACCGTTCTGCTGGGAAGCCAACGAGTGGAACCGACGCAGTTGGTATCGAGCGGATACCCATTCCGCTTCCGCGACTTACGGGCTTCTCTGCAAAGTACCCTTAAAACTTAGGTGCCATTTCACTTGCAGATGTGATTTCGGTCACAGCCTGGGATCCGTTGGCATGTAACACTGCCGAGTAATGCGGATCAGGAAGACACTCACGGTCGCGCTGTTTCTGGCTATGTCGACATACTGGACTGCGCCCTTGTCGTTTGCGGGTAGCAGGTCCGGTTCCCGAACTGCCGGTCGGCCAGATGCGCAAAATCATTCCTGCTGCCCCGGCCTCCACTCCAATTCGACACGAATCCAGTTTGTGGTTCTCAGCGATCTTCCCGCAATGCCATGCGGAGATCAGCATCCATGCTGCGCCCAAAGAGGCCCCGACAACGTTCCTGAAGTGACAGCATCCACCCAGCTAAAATCGACGCACGCCGCCGATTCGTTCGCGCGCACAGGCGATCAGAATCTGAGCCCCAAGCTAGATCTGCGCACCCCAGCCTCTGTTGCGGATATTTCTCCTCCTTCCCTGTGGAGCACGGTGCTTCGCATCTGAGTCTCGCCGCGGCGCAATCCATTTCCTTGCAGGCCAACGCACGACAGGTCTGCGGTATTTTTAGCGGGCACAAACCCGCACAGCCGAATTCATCCAGGAGATTGCAATTATGAAACACACTTTGTTAGCTCTCATCCTCGCCCTCACGGCAGTTTCGTGGGCACAAGACGCCACTCCAGCACCTTCTAATGATCAGCAGACAAGTACGGAAAAACAAAAATGTGCTTGCTGCGACAAGATGTCCTCGTCCGACTCGAAAGACATGAAGATGTGCGCGCGTCACGGCAAGCACGCGAAGGGCAGCAAGGGGTCCTGCTGCGCTGGAGACAAGGCGATGTCATGCTGCAGCAAGGACGGCAAGTCTTGCATGAAAGACGGCAAGACGGCGGCCACTTGCTGCAAAGATTGCGGCAAGGACAAGACTGCCTCATCGTGCTGCGGTAAAAATTGTGCGGAAGGCTGCTGCTCGAAGAATGTGGAAGCAGCTATGAATTGCTGCCACCACGCGAGCCACAGCTAAGGACCCCGAGCAACCGGGCCCTGGTGAATGCCAGGGCCTTTTTTTATCTGGGCTGACTGGATGTGCGGTCACCTGCACCGGCATGATGACGCGGCAGAGCCGTGCGTCTGGTCAGGGAGTAAACGAGTCCCACGAACAAGCGGCGGAGCGGCCCACCCTGATTGCCGGGCGCGCCAGAAATGCGCGCGATAAGCCTCCTACACGAATGATCTGATTCACTGCTGGTTGGGACGGTTCATTTCCTCCTGCAGTTTTTGCAGAAGTTGAGCACGCTGCTCGGTGCTTAGTTCGCGCTGCAGTTCCTCGAGCGCGAGGGCGACGATGTGGTAATGGTGTGCGCCAGCAAACTTGGGATCTGAAGTGATGTTCAGCCAGAGCTGGTGCATCAGTTCCAGATCCTGCGCCCGCATGCGCGGCGTGTGCGGGCCGAGAGCATATTCGCGGATGGAACCGTCAGGCGCACAGACTTCCAGCATCAGCCGTGGACGCGGCTCCGGCAGGCGCTCCCAGGCATCGCCGGTGAGCTTGGCTTGTTCGTCGGCGCTGAGCTTGTTGGAGAGCCCGCAGACAACACGCGGCTGGAATCCAGCCGCTGCGCCGTCACCATAATGGCCTCGAAAACATCGGTGGCCGGAACCACCAGCAGCGAGATCGGCTTGCCTTCTTTTTCCGCCACCGCTACAGCTGCCGTGAACAGCTCCTGCTCGTAATGATCGAAGACCTGGCTGGCTTCAAAAACCGTGCTGCCGCTGAAGCTGTGCTCGCGATGGTAAAGCCGCGCGCTCATCACCACGACGTCCTGCTTCGGTCGTGTTGGTGTGGCTCAGGATGTGGCGCAGGTAGTAGAGATTGCGGGGATCGCGCACCGCGACCAGCACATTTCCCGGCCGCACTCCCATGGCTCCGCTGCCGAGTTCCTGATTGCCGTAAACACGGAACTGGTCGAGGTTCTCGGGCTTGCCCTGGCGTTCACGTGCCGACGCGGCGTTCGGAATAGGTGAAGATGACGAAGAACACGGCGCTGAAAGTCACGCCCGCCGATGGTCGCCTGCATACTTGGTGAACAGGTTGACGATGGCCGTCATGAACAGCACCGCGGAAATCAGCGATCACGCCCAGCGGAATTTCGCGTTCCCGCAATGTGATGTTTCCGGGAACCTTCCATCGCCGGTCTCCCGGCTCTTTGTAGCGCAGCACCAGCACCGCCAGCGACATCATGGCGAAGCTCCAGATCACGCCAAAGGCGTACAGCGCCGGCCAGAGTGAACACGTTGCCGCGCGTCAGAATGATCGTCAGCAACTGCAGGCCGACGATCAGGTTGATGATGCGGTAGCTGGTGCCGAAGCGGTGATGCGGCTTCTGGAACCAGGCGGTCAGCACGCCGTCTTCGGCCACGCGGTTCAGCACGCCGTTGGCGCCGACGATCGACGTATTCTGCGCGCCCGCCAGAATCAGCACGCCGACCAGCACGACAAAGCCGTGGAAGAGCAGCTTGGCCCATTCGGGCCCACCAGGTACATCGGCGATGCCGCCGATCAGGTTCCCGAAGTAATCCGGCCGCACGCTTGTCGGGAATGATCATCACGGCGAAGAACGAAACCAGCGAGGTGAACAGCAGGCTGTAGATGAAGATGACCAGCCCGGTCTTTCCAGGTTCTTCAGCTTGGGATGCTCGATCTCGCGGTTCACCTGGGCCAGCGTTTCTTCGCCGCTCATGGCCAGCACGGAGTGCCCGAAGCCGACGAACACGATGATGAAGGTCAGCAGTGCTGATCCGTCGCCAGATGCATCGACGTATTCAGCCAGCCGAGCGATTCGCTGTTCAGCGGAATCACGCCGGGCATGGAACGGGTTCGGCGGCAACTGAACCGGAACGCGCAAGACCGTGATCGTGCACCAGATGATCAGGATCACCACCATCACGGTGGTGATGATCATGATCTGCACGGCTTTCTGGCTCGATTCGTGGATGCCCTGAATGTTCTTCCACCAGAAGTAGATCGCGACCAATGCGCCAAACGCTGGCGGCGAAAGCGTTCTCGGGAAAATGCGGCAGCGGATGGTCCGCAGTAGCTGGCCGATGTCTTCGATGAAGCCGGCGAGATACTGGCCCGCAGAAACGGCGCTGATGGGCCCGGTGAGCACGTAGTCGAACAGCAGGGCCGAGACGGAAAACTTGGCCAGCGTCCCGCCCATGGCCTCTTTCACCACGCGATAGACGCCGCCGCGCACGAACATGCTGCTGGACTCGATATACAGCGCGCGCACCGCAGTAGCTGAACAGCATGACCGCGAGGATGAACCAGGGAGCGCTCTTGCCGATGACCTTTTCGGCATCGCCGCCGGCGTAATAGGCGGAGGAAGCCAGATCGGAGAGAACGATGGCGGCCGCCCGCCAGAACGAGATGAAGGTCAGCATCACCGTGGTGGCGACGAAGACCTTTACTGCCGGTTTGGAGCCCTCAACAGACGTAGCCATGCTTAGAACGATTGCATACTAAAAATAGGAAAACCCATTGAAGATAGCATACCGGAGGCAGGTCCCAGCTTCGGGACAATCCCGCATAGCGCAATTCGGCAGGTTGTGTAGCCCCGACGCCTCGTCCGAGGTTGCGCGAGCGCGCAATTGGAAGCAATTGAGACGAATTCGACGCAGACATTCGAGAAGAATTCCGCTCTTCGCTCGCTCCGCGAGCGGGGCCCGAGGCGTCCGCCCTACACGAACTCAGTTCGCTTTCTGCGACGCGATCCACTTCTCGGTGCGCGCCTCGAGCAGGTCGAGCGGCAGAGTGCCTCCGTCGAGGATCTCGTCATGGAACTTTCGGATGTCGAATTTCGGTCCGAGTTCCTTCTGCGCGCGATCCCGGAGTTCCCGAATCTTGAGCTGCCCTAGTTTGTAACTCAGCGCCTGCGCCGGCCAGGAGATGTAGCGGTCGGTCTCGCTCTGAATCGTGGGTTCGTCCACCGCTCCGGACTTCCGCATGAACTCGACCACCTGGTCGCGGCTCCATCCTTTGGCATGAATCCCCGTATCCACGACCAGACGAACGGCGCGGAACAGTTCGGAAGAGAGCCGACCATAGTCCGAAACTGGATCCTGGTAGAAGCCGACTTCCTTGCCCAGTTGCTCCGCATAGAGCGCCCATCCTTCGCTGTACGCGTTGAACCCAAGGCCGTGCAGCCGGAACTTGGGTAATCCCTGAAGTTGCTGCTGGATCGAAAGCTGCATGTGATGGCCGGGAACGCCTTCGTGATACGCCACCGCCTCGTCGTCGATCAAGCGAGCGGTCGGCAAAGTGCGAGGTGGCAACCACCACGCGCCCGGGACGTTTCCCATCCGGAGTGCCGGTCATGTAGTGAGTCGCAGCCGCGGCTTGAAAATCCGGAATCGCCTCGACCGTGACCGGCGACTTGGGCAGCAGTCCGAAAAGTTGCGGCAGCTTCGGCTCCATTTGCGCGATGTAATGGCGGAAGTCGTCCAGGATCTGCTCCGCCGAGGTTGGCTTGTACTTGGGATTCGTTTTTAGCGAGGCGCGGAACGATTCCAGATCGGCAAAGCCTTCCTTCTTTGCGATGGCGGTCATCTCGGCTTCGATGCGGTCGATCTCGCGCAGCCCGATCTGATGAATCTCGTCCGCGCTCAGATGGGTGGTGGTGCGCGCGTAAATGTCATTTTCGTAGCGCTTCTGCCCGTCCGCAAGCGAAGTGATCGAAAGCGTGGTTCGGCCCTGAGGCGCGTATCCGTCTTAATGAACTCGGCAAACTTCTTGTAGGCAGGCAATACGTCGGTATTGACCGCGTCAGTGATTTCCCGAGTCAGGCGCTTCTGATCCTCCGGTGAAATGTCGGCGGGGTACTTCTTGGTGGGCCGGAGAAATGGGTCGGCCGCGATGATGCCCTCGCACTGTGCCGGAATCTTCTCCGCCAGAAAGCGTACCGGCATCAACTTGTCCTTCATGCCGGCCTGCAGCACCTCCGTCACTTGATTGAGCGCCCGTGGAATCTGGTGAAGGCGCGAAACATAATCCTCGTAATGCTTCACCGAATCCAGGGGAACGGCCTGCGGAAGGTCGGCCAGGCTGGTGTGGATCCCGTTCTGCTGGTTGATCGGCATCTCGTACTCTTTGAGATTGAAATCCGTGATGCGCTGCTGCAGCACCCGAACCAGCAGATCATGCGACAGTTGATCCTGATCGCTGAAACCACTGGTGGGAATCGCCTCCAGACGCCGGAGGAAGTCCTGATCTGTTTTGTGCCGCAGACCGATGGCGTCGAGGGAATAGTCATTCAGCCGGTCGTTGTAGCGATAATCGCCGAAAGCAGTCGCACGCTCTGGGAAATTTCGGAGGTCGGTCTCATACTGCTCCTCAAACAGCGCATTCTGTTGGGCGACGCGATCCGCAAGGGGCTTCGCGGTTTGCGAAAGGGCGGGGATACTCGACGCGACGAGAAGGATAGACGAGACGAGGATACGCATGGGTTCATAGCGTATCAAACGATGCGGTCGGCGCAAAGGAGGGCTGCGTCAACACAACGTGCGAAGTTTAGGAAGTGGTCGGAGTCTTCTTCACCCCGAAATGGGTGTGCGTAATGCGGTCGTGCCAGCAGAGGGAATCTTCATCCAGAAAAGCCCAGGCGTACCCCAGGGCAAGCGAGAGAGCCGACAGATAGGAAGCTAAAATTCTCCAGCGCCGCAGGGAGCGAGTCGTGGAACTTCCGTCGAAGCGCGTCAGCTCAAGGCCGGCGGCGCGAAGTCCAGGCGTACTGCCCGAGTAGACAATTAGCAAATATTCGTAACCCGCCCAAAAGACAGCGAGCGTCCCGGCAGCAAGACTCAGCAGCTGAATTTCCGGCGGACGCACCGCGGCAATCTTCCAGAATATGCCGCCGAAGAGGGCGCACGCCGAAGCGATAATCGCGCCATCCACCACCGCCGCTGACACACGCCGTCTCCAAGGGGCGATCTGCAAAGGCACATCTATTCCGAGCCTCTTCTCCGGCGTCTCGGCCTGAACCGGCTCAATCATGATGCCCCCCAGAGCGGGAGCGGGCGGCTGAAACTCGGGAACCTCGAGAATTCTCAGTTGCTCACCCACAGGCTCGGCCAACTGGTCCGGAGGAGGTGAGGGTGGCGCCCATGCGAATCGTGGAAACTCGATGACCTTGGCAGTCACCTGCTGAAGCTTGACAGCTTTTGGCGCTGGAAATGTCGTCTCCGGGGTCATCTCGAGCTGCGGCGCGAGAGCGACATCCGGCTGGCTGCTGTCGAGCGCCAATGCATTGTTCGAAGACGCTTCGAACCCCGGCAAGGACGAGGTCTCGACTGCCGCCGGTCTGGGCGAGTACTGAATGTTATCGAAGGGCAGCTTTAGTGAAGGATAACGTGGTGGCGGCGCCTTGTGGCGCTCGCGATAGCGGTTCAGGCGTTGCGCCAACTCATCCCGCCAGGGCTCAGCGTTGGCTTCCGCTTCAGCCATGTGGTTTAGAGCAGGACTGTCGACTGTGACTTCGGTGCCCACCGCCTCAGCTATCAACGGGTTGGGCGACGGCTCCGCGACGCAACTGCAAACATCACTACACTTCGGACAATTCATAAAACGATCCCGAGTATGAGGCCAGCACTTCCGGGCATGCAACCGGAGCGAACCAACGGCAATCCTAGCCTATGTCGTCACTTTGCGACGCTGCGATTGGCATGCTACCTTCACGTTGCCGCCACCCAATGACGCCAATGCGCACGCCTGCAATCGACACTGATCCGTTGATTCTTTCCGATGACTCTGCGCACTAGATTCCTTATCACGGCGGTGGTGCTTTGTCATCAGCTTCTCTTGCCGAAGCTAGTAACCAGCCAGTTGCTTGCACAGGTTGCCGAGAAACAAGTCTCTGAGGGGCCGTGCGCGCAACAAGCCGCTAAAGTCCAGGATGCAAACATTCCCACCATCTGCGCGATTCAGCAGGAAAAGATCGGCGACATCTATAAACTTAACGGCGACGTCGAAATTTACTACAACACATACATTTTGCGAGCGGATGAAGTCACCTATGACGACCATAGTGGTCTAGCGACGGCCTCCGGCCACTTCCGAGTCGACGGCGGACCCAACGATGACCACATCCAGGCCAGTCACGGCACTTACAACTTAACTACCGAGACGGGAAAGTTCTATGACGTCACCGCGACGACCGGCATGCAACTAGGAGGAAGCCGTGTCACGCTTACCTCGACGGCGCCGTTCGCCTTTAGCGGCAAAGTAGTGGAGAAAACCAGTTCGGATCACTACGTGGTCTATGACGGCAGCATTACTACCTGCCAACTTCCCCAGCCGAAGTGGATGTTCCAGGCCCACAAAGTTGTCGTGGATGTAGGCGGCAACGCCACCATCTACAACAGCGATTTTCTGCTGCATGGCTTTCCCGTCTTCTACTTTCCCTATGCGACTCACCCGATCGCTCGCGAGGCACGGCATTCCGGTTTTCTAATGCCCACCGCGGGCCGATCCTCCACCAAAGGAAATGTCGTCGGCGATTCTTTCTACTGGGCGATGAACCGCAGTATGGATGGAACCTTAGGGGCCGAATACTATTCCAAGCGCGGATGGGCGCAACGGGGAGAGTTCCGGGCTCGTCCCACCAATACGTCTTACATTGACCTCAGTTATTTCGGAGTGATCGATCGCGGCATTGTCATCAGCAACGGCAGTCCTCCAGTCCGCGAAGGCGGCCAGGAGGCCCGCCTCACGGCGGAAGGAAATTACTACGGCTTTCGAGCGGTTTCCGACATCGATTACCTGAGTTCATTTCTGTTTCGCCTGGCATTCAACGAGGTCTTTACCCAAGCCATCAACTCGGAAGTGAAATCCCAGGTCTTCTTAGCCAGGAACTATAAAGGTTTTTCCTTCGGAGGAGCGGTCGAACGCTATCAGGACTTCTTTCAAACCGTGAATGCTGGCACCGGCACGCTGTCCAATCCCCCGACCTTCGATTCCATACGGATTCTGCATACTCCCAGCGTTGATGCATCGAGCGTAGACCGGCCCCTCTGGCACCTGCCACTGCTGTGGTCGGTTGACGGCTCGATCTCGGGACTGTCCCGGAGTGAACCAGGTTTCCACACCAGCAATGTCCTGGGACGAGTGGATATGAGCCCCGAGATCTCAATGCCACTCCATTTTTGGGGATGGTCGCTGCGTCCGGCGCTGGCCCTACACGACACCTATTACACGCAACGCTTCGTTAATGGCGCCGCGACCAATGACCCTATAAACCGGGAGGCCCTCGATACCTCGATCGAAGTCCGGCCTCCTGCTCTGGAAAAAGTCTTCCAGCGGGAATTTTTGGGCAAGACGTGGAAGCATGTCATCGAGCCGCGAGTCGTCTACAGGATGACCAGAGGAGTGAACAATTTCGCCAATATCCTCCATTTCGATGACCGCGACATTCTCAGCAACACTCACGAAGTGCAGTATGGATTCACCACTCGGTTGTACTCGAAACGGAAGCAGTCGTCGGTTCAAGAATGCGAAACATCGATGACGGGGCTCGCCGTCGGAGCAGCTGCCCCGGAACAGACCGTCCCGTGGGAGCGCCCTCGGAGTCTGGAGAGCCAACCGTGTGTCCCCGGCCCTCAATCCCGGGAGGTTGCCACTTGGGAGATCGCGCAGAAATATTTCCTCGATCCGAAATTTGGCGGAGCCTTAGTGCCGGGCCAGCGTAACGTTTTTGCCACGACGGAAGATCTCACCGGCATTGCCTTTATCACCGAACCCAGGTATCTCTCTCCCCTGATCTCAAGATTGCGCGTGGCCAGCGGAAGTCGCACCGACACCGAGTGGGATCTGGATTACGATTTCCAGCTGCACCGCGTGAATGCCAATACCTTGCTGGTGAACTACAACGCAGGTCCCTTCACCTTCGGAGGAGGCGATGCCTTTCTGCAGATTCCTCAGACGACTTCGATTCAACCGGGGTTGGGACAAGGCAAGTGCGGCCCGGTAAGCGGCAGCCGACAGGTCACCTGTAAGTTTCAGCAGTTCCGGCTGGCCCTCGGTTACGGCAGCCTCACCAAAGTTGGATTGAGCGCTGCTGCCAGCGCAGGCTTTGACTCGGAAACCAAGAAACTCCAGTTTGCGACCGCCCAAACCACATACAACTGGGACTGCTGCGGCATCACTCTCGAGTACCGCCGCTACGCCATCGCAAACCTGAGGAATGAAAACCTGTACCGCTTCACCTTCAGCCTTGCCAATATCGGGGCTTTCGGAAATCTGAGACGCCAGGAACGTCTCTATTGAGCTCCACAGGCTGATACCATAGCAACATGCAGTCGTCGCCAGCCCAGCTCGCGGCCAAAGCCTCCCAGTTGCAGGCTCATCTTAAGACTCTGGGCCGCACCCTGGTCGCCTACTCGGGCGGCATTGACTCTGCCTATCTCGCATGGGCCGCACACAATCAGTTGCAGGAAAACATGCTGGCGGTGACCGCTGATTCCCCCAGCCTGGCCCGGACGCAACTGGCGGACGCCTTGCAATTCGCCGAGGAGCAAGGCATCCCGGTGGAAGTCGTTTCCACCTTCGAGCTGGAGCGAGCCGAATATGCGCGTAACGACGGCCAGCGATGCTTCCAGTGCAAAGATGAGCTGTTCACAGTAATGGAAAACCTGCGGCAGGCGCGCCGTTTCGACACGATTGCGTATGGTGTCAATTTGGACGACCAAGGAGACTTCCGGCCCGGGCAAGCGGCAGCGAAATTGCACCACGTTGCGGCTCCGCTCTTACAAGCTCAATTGACCAAGCAGGACATTCGCGAATTGGCGCGCAGCGCCCGCCTGCGCGTGTGGGACAAACCTGCAGCAGCTTGCCTGTCCTCGCGTATCGAGTATGGGCGGCCGGTAACTCGCGAAGCCCTGGAGGTGGTCGAGCGCGGCGAGGATGCGATTCGCGCTCTCGGATTTCGCCAGTTCCGCGTCCGCCACCACGGAGACATCGTACGCATCGAGATCGACCGCGACGAACTGCCTCGCGCTCTGGACTCCTCGATGGCCGCCCAATTCACAGCCATTTTCAAGCAGCTCGGCTTCAAGTTCGTGACCCTCGACCTGGAAGGATTCCGCTCTGGATCGATGAACACGCTCCTGCCTGTTGACCAATTGCATCGCGGCCGCTAACAGCGCCGGGTGCGGTTTCGCCGGACATCGCTGTGAGATAATCGGAGCATCTAAGTAATGCTGAGGCGGTTTTCGGTGATTCTAATTCGACGTTCCCTGTTCATTTTGCTCGTGATTTGCATGGGCTGCGCGGCACAGTCCGCCCCGCCCGATGTGGCTCGAAAGGTCGAGCATCAGGTGCGATCGTTTTACACCATTCCCGCAGATGTGAAAGTCATTGTCGGCTCGATAGTCCCATCCAACGAAATGCCCGGATACGACTCCGTCGTGGTCAAAATTGATGGCGGTGACGGCAAGCCCAAGGACTACCAGTTCCTCATCTCCAAAGACCGCGCGACCATGCTGCGGGTCACCAAGTTTGATTTGAACAAGGATCCTTTCGCTGACCTGATGAGCAAAATCGATGTCAGGGGCAGGCCCTCGCGCGGCAATAAATCCGCCAAGGTCGTGGTCGTCAACTTCGATGATTTTGAGTGCCCCTACTGTTCGAAGATGCACTCTACCTTGTTCCCGGAGATCTTCAAGGAATACGGCGACCGGGTGAATTTCATTTACAAAGATTACCCCCTGGCCGAAATACATCCCTGGGCAATCCACGCCGCGGTCGACGCCAACTGCCTCGCGGCCCTAAGCAACGATGCCTATTGGGACTACGCCGATACCATCCACGCCAGCAAGCGAGATGTCGACAACGAGAAAAGCCCACCAGCACGCAACGACCTCCTGGACAAAATGGCGATGCAGCAGGGACAGAAACACAATGTGGACCTGCCCAAGCTGCAATCCTGCGTGAAAGGGCAGAATGAAGACGCGGTGCGAGCGTCCATGAAGGAAGGCGATGCGCTCGGCGTCAACGCCACCCCTACGTTGTTCATCAACGGCCAGAAGATTGATGGAGCAGTTCCAGTTGCAGAAGTCCGTGCCGCTCTGGATCAGGCATTGAGGGATGCGGGCCAGCCCGTACCTCAGCATTCTCCCTCGGCCTCACTGCCCACATCCAGGTAGACGCGGTTCAAATTGCTTGTCCCAGAGGGTTGACGGGATTTCAATCGCGAGTGCGCATCAAGAACGGAGACCATCTTCTTGAAGAAAACTTCATCGCTGGTTCAGGCAGGCTTTGTCCTCGGGGCGGCCTTTCTGCTGGCGGCTCTGGCCGGCTGCAATACCAAACCAGGCAGCGACGTGATGGCGACCGTCGATGGCCGCAAAATCTTCCGCTCGGATGTCGATAAGTATTACGACAACAATGTCGCCTCGGCGCAACAGCCTCCTTCCGGAGAACAGGCCACCGCGCTTCGATTAAATATCCTGCACCAGATGATTGACGACGAGATCCTGATGCGCCGTGCGGAAAAGCTCGGCCTGCTCGCTACCGACGAAGAGGTCGACCGCAAGTTTAACGAGTACAAGTCTCCATTCACCCAAGAAGAGTTCGACAAACGCCTGCAGGAGAAAAAGATTTCTCTTGCCGATTTCAAACGCGATATCCGCCGCTCGATCACTGTCGAGAAGGTCCTCAACAAGGAAGTCTCGTCAAAAATCAACGTTACCGACCAGGACATCACCAGCTACTACAACGAGCACAAAGCAGAATTCAACCTGATCGAACCTCAGTATCACTTGGCCGAGATTCGCGTCACACCCGGACCCAATCCCCAAGTCCAAAACCAGAATGACAAGGCTCAGAACGAGGCGGACGCCCGCAAGAAGATCCAGATGCTTTCCAATCGCCTCGACAGTGGCGACGATTTCGCCAGCCTAGCGATGCGCTACTCCGAGTCTCCCGAGACTTCCGGCAATGGAGGCGATTTGGGCATGGTCATGGAGTCGCAATTGCGCTCCATCGATCCCGCCACCCGCGAAGCCGTCACGAAACTGAAGCCGGGGCAATATAGCCCCATCATTCCCATCGTGAATCCCGGCAACAAGCAGGTTATGGGATATCGCATTGTGAAACTGATTTCGAAAGAACCGGCCGGCCAGCGAGAGTTGGCCGACCCTCGCGTGCAGCAAGCGATCCGTTCCCAGCTACACGACCGCCGGGAACAGCTGCTCAAAGCCGCTTATTACGAAGTGCTGCGGGACTCCGCCAAGGTTGAGAATTATTACGCGAAGAGCATTCTTGACAGCAACGGGCTGGCGAAAAAGTAGTAGTTTCGCTTACTCGACGATTCCCAGCACATCCCCGGCATTCACTGCAGCGCCTTCGCTGACCACGATCTTCTGAACCTTTCCTTTTTTCGGGGATTTCACTTCGTTCTGCATCTTCATCGCCTCTACCACTAAAATGCCGGTGCCCGCCTCAACCTCGGCTCCCTCACGAAGAAGAATCCTCACCACCTTGCCGGGCATGGGAGCGGTAAGCTTCCGTGGGCCGTGGTCCTCAACGGCCCGCGCGCGTGAGCGCAACGAACGGGGATCCCGCACCTCCGCTTCGTAGCGAACACTTCCCACCCACAAATGCAAATCACTGCCGACGCGCTCGCATTTCACTTCGTACGCCTTATTTCCCAGCCGCAAGGAGATCACGTCCGGACGCGCAAGCACGGCATCCGCCTCGATCTCCCGGCCGTCGAGGCGGCAGGTCCACCGCCCTTCGATCTGGCTCAGTTCGAGCCGGTAATTCGTACCGTCAATGGAAATCTCGTAAGTCATCTATGCAGGCACAGCCCGAGTAGGGACAACCGTCTCGGCTCTTCAGCCGAGCGAAGCTCGACCATGAGCACAGCCGATCTCATTTCAAACTCTCGCGCCGTGCCGCGGCTTTCCAATTCGAATGAGCACTCACCATATTCTGCGGACTCTCCGTGGCCGCTCGCTCCAAAGGCCCCGCGGCCGCTTGGCCCATCATCGCGAATATCCCGGCCGCAATCACCGCCGCTTCCGCCGCCCCAGGGTCAGGATGCCCATCCGCCTGCGTCTTCTGTTTCAACAGGCGATCCAAAAATCCCGTATCGATCTTCCCCGCTTGAAAATCCGAGTCCCTCAGAATGCGGCGAAAGAGAGAAATATTCGTCTTGATCCCGCCCACAAAATACTCATTGAGCGCGCGCTGCAGACGTCCTATCGCCTGAGCCCGATCCGTGCCGTAGCCGATCAACTTGGCTAGCAGCGGATCGTAATCCATGGGCACGGTCCAGCCCTCGTACATCCCGCTATCCCGCCGGATGCCCGGCCCCGAAGGCGCCAGCAGCAAGGTGATCTTGCCCGGGCTCGGGAAGTAATTGTTGTCAGGATCTTCGGCATAAATGCGGCACTCGATAGCATGACCGCGAATGTTGACATCGCTCTGCCAAAATGGAAGAGGCTCTCCATTGGCGATATGAATCTGTAGATGGACTAGATCTAGACCCGTGATGAGTTCAGTAACGGGGTGCTCGACCTGCAGCCGTGTATTCATCTCCAGGAAATAGAAATTCTTTTGCTGATCCACCAGGAACTCAACTGTACCGGCGTTGGTATATCCTGCCGACTGCGCGACGCGAACTGCCGTTTCTCCCATTCGACGCCGCATATCAGGGTCGATAATCGGCGAGGGCGCCTCCTCGACTACCTTCTGGTGGCGCCGCTGTAGCGAGCATTCCCGCTCGCCCAGGTAAACAGTATGCCCGTGCTCGTCCGCGAGAACCTGCATCTCGATGTGGCGCGGATTCACGATTGCCTTCTCGAGGTAAACTTCACCATCGCCAAAGGCACGCTCGGCCTCACTCCGCGCTCCTTCCAGGGCGGACTGAAGCTCATCCGGCGAATGCACCAGCCGCATGCCCTTGCCTCCTCCACCAGCCGCGGCTTTCAGCATGACCGGATACCCGATGCGCTCGGCAACGGCCCGCGCCTCCTCGAACGAATCCAGCCCTCGAGATGTCCCCGGCACGAACCGGACTCCGGCCTTTTCCATAGCTTGCCGGGCCCGAGTTTTCGATCCCATCGCATCCATGGCAGCCGCGGTCGGCCCGATAAACTTCACCCCGGCATCCGCACAGGCCCGAGCAAATTGCGCGTTCTCGGAAAGAAATCCGTAGCCGGGGTGAATGGCATCCGCCCCGGATTGCTTTGCCACAGAAATGATCTTGTCGACGTTGAGATAACTTTCCTTGGCTGCGGCGGGCCCGATAGGATACGCCTCGTCCGCCTTCCGCACGTGCAGAGATGCACGATCCACTTCCGAATACACCGCGACCGCCGAGATTCCCATCTCATGGCAAGCCCGGATCACGCGAACCGCAATTTCACCCCGGTTAGCAATAAGAATCTTCTTAAACATAGAAGCCCACTTAAGAACAGCCCATCTGCTGTCCGGTTTTGCCCGTTGTCGACCGAGTCGCCGTCATCCTAGAAGAGGATTCGGCTTTGTGCGAAGCGCAAAGTCCAACCGCCGTCGAAGTGTCAATGCGTCATTGAGCAATCTACTCCTGCCGCAACGTCTCCGCCGGATCAATGCGTGCGACCCGCAACGTGGGAACCGTTATCGCGACCACCGTCACACAGGCCAAAATCGTTAGCACAGCAAGAATCGTGGGCACATCGTAGATGACGACTCCGTACAGCACAGTCCTCATCATCCGCAATGTCACCAAACACAACGCAACTCCTGCGATCATCCCCAGCCCGGCAGCCCGAATACCCGGAGCTCCCACCTCCACCATGGCGCGACGCACGGTAGACCCCAAAGCCATGCGGATGCCAACCTCACGTCTGCGTTGCGCCACGATATTCGCGACCAGCGCAAAAATTCCCACCGCGCTCAGTAGCAAGGCCAGGCCGCCCATGGTGCCCAGCAATGCAACTTGGACTCTCTGCATGGCAAGCGTTCTCGCCAGCAGGTCGCGCATGCTGTAGAAACCGGAGAATGGCAGATTGGGATCGATACTGGCCAGAGCCCGCTGCATCTGCCCGGACAAGCCATCGATGGGCCCTGCAGTGCGCACAATCCAGCTCGGTTGAAACCAGATGTGAAGCAACGCTAGAGAGTGCGCATCTACCTGGGTCGCGGGAATGTACATAGCCTCTTCTTCGGACAGCGGCGCCTCCACTCTCAATCCCGGAGCAACGGCCACATCTCCCACCGTGCCCACAATTAGAGTGTTTTTATCGAGGTAATGTCCGACCGGATCTGCTCCACGAAAAAACTTTTTAACAAAGGCCTGATTGACGATGGCCACGTGCTGCGTATCCGGCCCGTCGCTTGCGGTGAAGCCGCGCCCTGCCACGAGCGGAATCTGCAACGCCCTAAAATAGTCCGAGGTAACATAAGTCAAATCGGCTTGGATGTGATGCCCTGCTTCCGGGCCATCGCTGAGCATTAAGCCGTCATTCAGCGTACGCTCATACGGCAGTGCCAGCCCTGCGGCCGCGTATTGCACGCCGGGAATGTGGCTCATTGCTTCCGTGCTTTCCTTCAGTAGCTTCCGAAAAGCGGCCGCATCGTGATATCGCGCGTCGTCGAGCGACGCTTTCGCGCTCATCACCCCGCTTGGATTGAATCCTGGCGGCAGTGTCTCCAGATGGATGAGCGTACGCACCAACAGCCCGGAGCCGGCCACTAGCACTACGGTGAGAGCGATTTCGCCAGCAATCAAAGCCTGCCGCAAACGTAGGCGGTCGGCGCTAGTGACGGCGCGGTTCACCATGCTCGCACGGACGTCACACCGTCGCGTCGCGAATGCCGGCAGCATTCCGCAAAACACACTCGTCAGTATGGAAATTCCCAAGGTGAACAGCAGGACTCGATTGTCGAGCGAAACACTGGCTATGGGTAGAAAGTGCTCCGGCAGCAGACTGAGCATTCCGCGAAGGCCCATAAACCCCACAACCAATGCCGACATTCCGCCGATACATGCCAGCAGCAGATTCTCGATCCAGAATTGCTTTTGAATCTGCCAGCGCGAGGCTCCCAGGGCTAGCCGTGTCGCCACTTCGGAAGTCCGCCGCAGCACCCGGACCAGTGTCAAAGCAGCAAGGTTGCCACAGGCAATCAGAAGGATAAATCCAGCCGCCGTCATCAGCCCCAAAACTTGCGGACGCACCCCGTCCGTCGCACCTTTCGGCAGTGGCACAGAATGGTAGGACACTCGCGCACCCGGATCATCTCCCAGTTCATACATCACGCTCCGGTGCGACCAGACGCGATTGATTTGGGCATCGGCCTCTTCCCACGTTGTCCCGTCGCGCAGACGCATTATGAGATCGAAGTTGGTGCCTCCCCCTTCACCTCGTTGACTGGCTTGCAACGCCGTGTAAAGGTCGGCGTTCATTGGAGTAACTGCCCCTTCGGGCAGCACTCCGATGAGAGCGTAGGGTTCCCCTTTCAGAAGAAAGGATTCGCCGACAATGTCGCGATTGGAACCAAAAATGTTTCTCCACAGACCGTAGCTCAGGATCGCCGCTTTCGGTCCGTTTGGCAGATCTTCCGTTTCTGCGAAATTGCGCCCGAAGACAGGCTGGATCGCCAGGACATCTAAATAGTGCGCGGAGACGCGTGCGGCATGAACGTATTGCACCCGTGACCCAGCTTGCAGATTCACGCCCGACGCTCGCGTGGCGGAAATTGCGGTGATCAGCGCGGGCACGTCATCGCGCAGCAGTTCAAACTGCTCCCCGTTTACGTGGTGCCGTTCGTCGGAAACTTGCTGTCCCTGGATCCGCGTATAAATCGTTCCCATCCGTTCGGGCTGGCGATAGGGCAGGCTCTTCAGCATCAGCGCATTTACCACCGAGAAGATCGCTGTGTTGGCGCCAATCGCGAAGGCCAAGGTGACGATCACGGTGAGGCTGAATCCGGGATTCCTCCGTAGCTGCCGGACGGCAAACTTAAGGTTTTGTGTCAGTATGCCCATGGAAATCCCTCGCTTCCCCACTTGCGGCCGTTCTCGATGCTGGTGCGAAGTTGCACCCCAATTGCCAATTTTCCACCCGTGCTTTCGTCGTCAAATCGTTTGCATTTCGATCTAGCGTCTCTTCGCGTCGTACCTGCTGTCCACCATCGAATTTTGCTGTGCATTCCCGGACAACACGCCCGCGACTCCGAGCTTAAGGGATAGCGCCGAAATTGCGACTGGACATTGTATCGGACCCGCGCGATCGCCATCGTGATCCTGTGCCATCCGGCCTGCCACTGCCGCAGTTGGGCACCTTTCCCTGATAATGATTGCGGTCAGCCTATTGAAACTCACGATGCGACCGCAAGCCGCCGGAAATAGTTCAAACGTACCTCCCGCGCCATCCAAGTCCCGGGCTTGGGCCCACTGGATCACACTCGTACTCCTGTTTGTAACTTGCCCTGCCGTTCGCATGATCTGCCTGGCTTGCAAGCCCTTCTGGTTCGACGAGGCGTTTAGCGTCGAAGTAGCCCGGCTTACCTGGCCCAACTTCCTGCACCTGCTCTGGTGGCGCGAAGCCAATATGTCGCTCTATTACCTGATCCTGCGTGCATGGCTGCACTTTGGCCAAAGCCCGTATTTCATTCGCAGCCTTTCGGTTATAACGGCCGCCTTGACCCTGCCTGCAATCTACTGGCTCGCGCGCCTATTGTTCGACCGGCGAGTAGCAGTGATCGCCGCCGCTCTGTTCAGTTTCAACGCCTACGATGCTCGCTATTCGCAAGAGGCGCGAAGCTATTCGCTTTTCGTGCTGCTTGCCACGTCGTCTTCCGGCCTGCTCGTCTGGTGGTTGGCAGAGCCCTCGCGTCGTCGGCTGCGAGGATACATTGCTGCCAGCGTCCTCGCGGCCTACTCCCATTTTTATGCCTTGCTGCTGATCGCCGCGCACTGGCTGGCATTGAGGCTGACTCGCCCTCCGCAGATTGCAGAGGATCTGCCAGGCTCACGGCTGCGGAGAGCCTGGTGGACCACTGGGCTCCTGGTGCTTCCCCTGCTGGTATTTGTCGGAAAGACGGGCGCCGGGCCCATTCGCTGGATCCACCGCCCTGGCGCGCGAGATCTGGCTGAATTCTTCGAGCATCTGTGCGGAAGCGATCACTGGCCGCTTGCCCTGCTTTACGTCGCGGCCTGTGCTGTAGCGGTTTCTTCGGTCGGCACGCGCTTGTGGAAACGGGATCCCAGCCGCGACGTATGGCGTTTGCAGTTCTTGCTCATCTGGTTCTTCTTCCCCATCGTCTTGACCGCCTTGCTCTCGTTTGCCAGGCCGGTATTTCTGGGGCGTTACATGATCTTCTGCCTGCCCCCGCTGCTGATTCTGGCCGCTGCTGGCCTGGAACGCTTGCGTCGCCCCTGGATGCTTGGAACCGCCCTTGCCGTGATGCTCAGCTTCTCGATGCAGGGCGTATTCTTCGTCTACGGCCACGATTTCGACAGCGAGCGCGACGCTTCGGAGGCCGCCAGCAACTTCATTCTCGATCAAGCCAAGCCGGGCGACGTAATCCTGTTTCACATCCCGGAAACGCGCATCCCCTATGAGTTCGCACGCTCGCTGCTCGCCGGACGAGACACTGCAAGCACCAACTTCACGGATCAACTCGGTCCCGAAATCGTTTTCCCACATCACGGCCAGGGCCTTGACTATCGGGACTTCACCGGCAAGCCTGCGCCCGACCTGGTACGCCAGGCAGCATCGGCGCATGCACGGCTTTGGCTAATGTTGATGAATAACGGCACAGAGGAGAAGCCGGACGCTACCACAGTGATGCTGACACAGCTACTTCCGGAGTTCTTTCCCAAAGTACAGCGATGGCGCTTCGCGAAAGTAGAAGTACGCCTGTATAGCAAATGACGCTCTAAGGGACCAAACTACGGTGGCGTTCGACGTCGCCCCCACCAAAATAAAAAGCCTCGGACGAATACGTTCGAGGCCTAACTTCTCAGATCAGGAGCCTACTCCGCCAATCCTGCTCCGCTTACTTAGACTGATCCATGGTGATCCCGCCGCTCTGGTTCTGGGCCGCTTTTTCAGCCTTGGCCTTCTTGACCGCTAGAGTCTTATCAACCCAGCCGTCCGCCGTTTTGAGATCCTCGGTACGGGCAGCCGCGTCATCGCACTCGACGTCCGCTTTCTCGCGGTACATCAAGTTCATGTATGCCATGGCGTCGTCGTAGTCGGGACGCAGCTGAATCGCCTTGTTCAAGCTGTCGATGCCTTCCTGGATATAAGGCTCGTTCTTGGGCTTCAGCTGTTCGCAAACCTTTTTCTGTTCCTTGTTGCTGGCGCTGAGGTGCTCATCCGGTTTCATGCCCAGCTTGGCACGCTCTTCCATGCGCGGCTGGTAGCATGCCGTCCAGTCGATGACGCCGATCGAATAGTACGGTTCGGGATCATTCGGATCGAGTTCCGAGGCCATGCGGTAATACTTTTTCGCGTCATCCCACTTCTTTTCGTTGAGGTACAAGTAGGCGATACCTTTGGCGGCATTCACCTTCTGATCGCGCGAGGGATTGGCGTCAATCACCTTCTGATATTCATCAATCGCCTGCTGGGCCGTGCGTAAATTTTCCGGAGAATCCACGCCGGGGATGTATTGCGAAACGTATGCTGTCGCCAGATACATGCGCGCATTGATCAGAGTCGGGTCGAGCCGGACCGATTGCTGAAAATGATCGATGGCTTGCTCGTAATGATTGTCTTTGTAGGCCTTGACGCCCTTATTGAGCTGGTCGCGGGCCTTCAGCTTGTCACAGCCCAGTGAAGAGAATAGCGCCAGCACTACTGCCGCCAGCGTCAGCAGTCTTAGAGTTTTATTCATTGCGGTATAAGTCTCCCTCGCCACAGCATCCTAGGCCCAGAGACATCAATTTGACAAGCGGAGCCTTGGCAGCACGGAAGCGGTCGCGCCTCCGTGCCGTGGCGAATTGAGAAGATTTCAAACCTGGGCCTTGCGCGGGCAGGATTAACTGCCCGATTCGATCTTCGCGGTGATCAGGCCGACTTTGTCCACACCAGCGGCGTGGGCAATATCGATCACGCTGGCAACGTTGGCGAAGGGAATAGAGTCATCTCCCTTCACAAACATCACCTTCTCCGCGCGTTGCTTATAAATGTCAGTGAGGCGCGTCTGCAAATTATCCCAGGTCGCGTCTTCATTGTTGATTTTTACGCCGGGTTCTTTTCCAGCCCCAAGGTCGATCAACTGCACCACGACAGTGCGGTCAGTGGGGGGATTCTTCGGCGCGTTGGGCGGAGGCGGCTGAGGAACCAGCGCATCCAGTCCTTTCGGCGTTACCGGCGAGATCACCATGAAGATGATCAACAAAACCAGGAGTACGTCGATGAGCGGTGTGACGTTGATATTCGCGTTTTGGCCTCCGCTCGGGCCAACTGCCATTCCCATGGTCGTCTCCTCTATTGTCCTGCTGCCGCGGGTGGAGCCGGCGGCGGTGTGTTCGTCTTCCGTTGATCGGTGAGCAAGCCCAGATCGTCGACTCCGGCAGCCCGGACGCTGTCCACTACTTTGACCACTCCGCCGAAACGGGTGCGCATGTCCGCCTTTACGTAGACGCGCTTATCCGCTTTGTTCGACAGGCGATCTTTCACTTTTTGCGTCAGGCCATCCACGTCCTGGATCTGTTCACTGCCGAAATACACTTTGCCGTCGCGCGTGATCGAGACTAGCAATGCGTCTTCCTTATCGGCGTCCGGCATCTGCTCCGGATTGTTCACCTTCGCCATGTCCACGCTGATGCCTTTCTGCAACATGGGCGTGACCACCATGAAGATGATCAGCAACACCAGCATCACGTCCACCATAGGCGTGACGTTGATGTCGGAGTTGACCTTTGCTCCTTCATTTCTCTTTGCCAATGCCATAGCAGCAATCTCCAGTACTTCCACACGGCTCCGGCCCGCTTCAGGTTGGGAAGGCCGGGCGCCGGTTCGCCCCGGCGCCAGCCCAGCAACTCACTGCGGAAATTCGTTCCCCGGTTTTCCTACCGGCGAACGTCGCCCCGCTTCTTCAGGAAGTAGTCGATCAGTTCGCTGGATGAGTTATCCATTTCGACGTCGAATGCTTCCACGCGACCGGTCAGGTAGTTGAACATCATCACGGCCGGGATGGCGACGAGCAGCCCGATAGCCGTCGTGACCAGCGCTTCCGCGATACCGCCGGCGACCGCAGCCAGACCAGTGGCCTTCGAGTTGTTGATGCCGATGAACGCATTCAGAATGCCCATCACCGTTCCGAACAGCCCCACGAAGGGAGCCGTCGAACCGATGGTGGCTAGGCCGCCGAGTCCGCGCTTCAATTCGGCGTGGACGATCGCTTCGGTGCGCTCCAACGCGCGTTTCGAGGCTTCGATGGTTTCGCCAGGGATCGCGCCCGGGCTATCCTGGTGCGCCTTAAACTCCATCAGGCCGGCAGTGACAACCTTCGCCAAGTGGCTCTTCTTGTTGCGCTCGGCAACCTTGATGGCTTCATCGATGCGACCATCGCGCAGGGCTCCCGCCACTGCGGGGGCAAATGCACGCGACTGCTTGCGCGCCGCGCTATACGCCATCCAGCGATCGATCATCACGCCGATCGACCAGCCGGACATGATGAACAGAATGATGACAACCGTTTTGGCAACCCAGCCCATTGCATGCCACAGGCCAAGGGGATCGGTCGCCATTGCGCCGCCGCCCTCCTGGACAATCCAGGTGGCCGCAGCAGGTACTTGATGCAGAACTGCTCCTACGTGAAGTGCGAACATGAGTTGCTTTTCCTCCTCGGAACTCTATTAGCAATCAGAACTCTGTTACTCAATGGACACTTTGATGCGCTTTTTGGTGCCAACCGCTGGCCAGAACTCTCGCCAGCGGGTGTGCGAAGATCACGCACACCGCTCAGACTGCCCGGGACCTTGAGCCGAACGTGGCTGGCGAAGTCCAAGGCTTACAAAAGCCCTTCCCAACCACCGCTTTTCCTCAGGTGGGAGGGGAAGGGCCTACGCAATCTCACTTCCAAGTGCCAGCTTGGAACTGAAGGCTAGCCTCCAGCCAAGGTGAAGTTCACCTGCACCTGCGTCTCAACTTCGACCGGCTCCCCATTGAGGAGGTACGGTTTGTACTTCCACTGCTTCACGGCCTCAATCGCCGCCGGTGCCAGCATCGGATGCCCACTGATCAGCTGAAGGTTTTCGATCGTCCCTTCCTTGCTGATCATGGCTTGCAAAATCACCGTGCCCTGAATGCGAGCCTGGCGAGCCAGCGGCGGATAAGTTGGCGGTACCTTGCGGACCAGCATACCGGTGCTCACGCCAGACGATACCCGCACGCGCTGCGGGGTGGCAATCTTCGGTGCCACTGTAGGCGTTGCGCTCAGAATGCTGCCCATGACGCCGCCCATCGAGCCGCCCGGAACTCCCCCGGGGACTCCGCCCACCACTCCAGCCGAAGCCATCGCCGGCGGCGGAGCCTCGTCCTCTTTAATGATTTTTACTTTGTTGGGAATCTTGGTAGGCGTGCGCAGCTCGCCGTTCACAATGTCGGTCTGGATCTGCTTCACGACTTTGACCGGAGCCGCAGCCGGAGGCGGTGGCGGGGGTGGCGGAGGCGGGGCCACCAGCATGAACATCGTTGTACCCTTTGGTAGGGCTTCCGTGAATATCAGCGGAATCAGGATCATGACGCCGACGATCACGACCTGCAAACCGAACGAGATAATGGACGTCCATCCTCGTTTCGTCTTCAGCTTGCCGCCCGATTCGATAAGGCTGTCTTCAAACATGAGATTCTCCCCAAACTGGTTCAGACCCCTACGAATACTTAGACACCGACAGTTTCTCCTTTGCTCCCGGTTTGTTTCTCGCCTGGGGGTCTTTTTTCGACCAGCGGCGTGTTCTGAGCAAACCCTCTAATTTGCTGCTTAAGAAGGCCTAAACCAATGAATTCGCGTACACCATCAGGTAAGCTACCTAGCTTTCCCCGGCATTGCCATGGGACGCTTACCCTTTTGTACCCGCCAATCCTGATATGCCACCAGAATTGGGGCAGCAATCGCGATCGACGAATACGTACCGATTAAGATGCCAATTACCAGCGCGAGGCTGAATCCACGGAGTACCTCGCCGCCGAACAAGAAGAGAGCAAGTACAGTAAGGAACGTAAGCCCGGCTGTCAAGATTGTTCTACTTAGCGTCTGATTAATGCTGCGATTGACGATATCGGACAGCTTTTCCCGCCGCATCAGCTTAATGTTTTCGCGAATCCGGTCAAATACCACGATGGTGTCGTTATTGGAGTAACCAATCAGGGTAAGGATGGCCGCGATCACGGTCAGGGAAATATCGGTGTTGGTCAGCGAAAACGCGCCTACAGTGATGAGGGTATCGTGGAACACCGTGACTACCGCCGCCACCCCATAAATCCACTCGAAGCGGAATCCCAGGTAAACCAGCATTCCGAGCAGGGAATAAAGCGTCGCCAGACCAGCCTGCGTACGCAGCTGGCCCCCAACTTGCGGCCCAACGATTTCCACGTTCCGGACGCCAAAATCGGAAAGATAGAAGTTTTCCGGGACTGCAGCCGCTACTGCCGGATCGACTCCTGGAGCACCCTTCAACTGGTCCATTGAATTGAGAACGCCGCCCTGCACTTTGTCCCGGAAGTTCACGATGGCCTGCGCCTGCGCCGTGTATTTCTGGTCCGCATCCGTTCCCAGATGCATGGGATCCTTATCCATCAGGTAGTTCTTGATGGCAAGGAAGCTGGCATTGTTGAGGTCCGTTTTCCCCGCAGGGGCATTCTTCTCCAGCGCCTGGATGATCTTGGTTTTGCCCTGATCGAGAGCTTTTTCGCTGGTCTCGCGCACGTCCAGATCGATGAGCACTTCGTTCAGCGCGGGCTGATCGTAGGGCTGGATTTTAGGATCCTTGAGCCCCGCGCGATCCAGGTCGGCGCGAATCGCATTCACGTCCGGCGGGTGGGAAAACTTCACATAAACCAGCGTGCCGCCGCGAAAATCAACTCCCCACGGAATGTGGTGCCAGAACAGCATGGAGAATAGTCCCGCTACGCTGAAAATCAGCGAAAACGCAAGAAAGTACCACTTCTTGCCCAGAAAATCGATGTTGACGTTATGAAAAAACTCCACCGGTCAAGCCCCTATCCAACGGAAAAGATTTTGTATTTTGTACGTAATTTGTGATCTGGCGCTGCCGCCACATGGGTTTTCAATTACCAAATTACAAAATTACCCAATTACCAAATTCCCTAAATGCTCAACGCTTCCCCGCGCTGCTTCCGGGTCAAGATCCAATCAAAAATCACTCGCGACACGAACACCGCAGTGAAAAGGTTCGCCAGCAGACCAAAAGTCAGCGTCGTTGCGAACCCCTTGACCGGCCCCGTGCCGAAGATGAACAGAATGGCCGCGGATACGATCGTCGTCACGTGCGTATCCACAATCGTGATCCAGGCGTGGCTGAAGCCCTGATCCACTGCGGATGGCGGCGTCTTGCCATTCCGCAGTTCTTCCCGGATACGCTCAAAAATGAGGACATTGGAGTCCACACCCATACCGACGGTCAGAATCACGCCCGCAATCCCCGGCAAAGTCAGCGCCACGTTCACGCCTGCGATCGTGGACCAACCCAGGAACCCGAGCAGGATGATCAAATTCAGAATCAGGGCCACGTCCGCATTGATGCCCGCCCCGCGGTAGTAGACCAACATGAAAATCAGGACCGCTACCATCCCGATCACGGCCGCTCTTACGCCGGAGCGGATCGAATCCGCGCCGAGGGACGGCCCCACCGTGCGCTCTTCCAGATAGGAGATACTGGCCGGCAGAGCACCCGAGCGGAGAATCATCGACAAATCTTTCGCCTGCTGGTCGCTCATGCGCCCGCCGCTGATTTCCCCGCGATCGCGAATCGGCTCCTTGATGTTCGCGACCTCCTTCACCTTGTTGTCCAACACAACCGCGAGACTATCGCCCACGTGCGAGGTAGTGAAATTGTAGAAGCGCTGCCCGCCTTCTCCGGTCAGCGTAAAGCTCACACTCGGCTGGCCGTTCTGATCGCTACTGGGCTGCGCATCGCGCAGGTCTTTTCCGCTAACCGCGGAAACCCGGGACACCAAATACCACGCCTGCCCCTCAGTGGCCCCCGGCTGGGATTGACCTGGAAGCAGAATCGCATCTGCTGGCAGCACTCCACCCTTATCCTGCAGGGCCGCCTGCTCGCTCGGATACGGCCCGCCGAGCGACTGCTTGATCTCCAGCATGGCGGTGGACTGCATGATGTCTTTTACACGCTCCGGATCGTCAATGCCAGGCAACTGCACAAGAATCTGGTACTGCCCAAGTCCATGCTCCTGAATCGTGGGCTCGCTGACGCCGAGCGCATCGATACGGTTCCGGATGGTCTCGATCGCCTGCGACACCGCCTTGTTCTTCAGGTCGGAGACCATGGAAGGCTTCATGACCATATTCCAGCTGTTTTCGGGGGCGCCGGTTATTTCGTATTCCGGAAGACGTTCCTGCACGATGCTCAATAAATCGGAGCGGGCGCCGGGCTGGACACCCTTGATCACGATATGGTCAGGATTGTTCTGGGGATCGGTCTGAGTGATGTCGGTGTAGTCGATTTTCCGGCTCTTCAGCTGCTGCTTGAGCACTTCGATGGCGTTCTGAGCATCGACATTGATGGCGTCGTTCACATGCACCTGAAGAATGAGGTGCGTTCCACCCTTCAGATCAAGGCCCAGGTGGATGTGATCGGTCAAAGCCGTGGCCAGCGCGTCGCCAGAAAGGCCCTTCGGAATCCCGAAGATTCCGAACAGGAAAAACAACATCGTGCCGAGAATAAACAACAACTTTCCAGAGCAGATTCTTATTCATAAATCAGTTTCGAGTTTCCAGTTTCGAGTTTCGAGAAGCGGGGAATTCGGGTTCAACGTGAAACCTGAAACCCGAAACTCGAAACTTATTTTGTCTTTATTTCCGGCTCCTCCGTGGTCGACACCTGCACCACCGAGGCTTTGGTCACTTCCAGCAACAGGTTATTCGGCGGGACGCGCAAATGAATGCAGTCATCCCTTAGCGCCATGATCGTCCCTCGGAGGCCACCGCTGGTCGTGACCTTATCGCCGGTCTTCAATTTTTCCAGCATTCCCTGCCATTTCTTCTGCCGCCGCTGCTGCGGCATGATCAGAAGAAAATAGAAGATGGCAAAAATGAAGATGAGCGGCGCGATTCCGAGCCACCCCATACCGCCGCCACCGGTCTGCACTGCCAAAATATATTGCATTCTCTTCGAGGTCTGAGCGGATGTGTCCGCAAATCATCACGGCACCCTGCGGCGCCGCGCAGCTGTTATCTCACCACGGGGTTTTAGATCGACTTCGGCCGGGTTCCTTCAGCTTTCAGGCTTGAATCCGGGGAGATCTCACGCTGTCGGTCGAGACCAGATAGCAGAAAGAGAACGAGACTCTTCCCCAAGTGAAATAGAATGCCGCACCCGCTTCATAGTGTCAAGGTAGAAGCTCAGATTGTGAATGGTGTTCAACACCTGAGCCAACAACTCATTAGATGCAAAAAGGTGCCGTAAATAGGCCCGCGAATACCGCTGGCATACTCGGCAGCCGCAGTTCGGATCCAGCGGCTCCGGATCCTGCGCATAGCGCGCCTGCTTGATCGAAATCTTCCCCTGTGACGTGAACAGCAGCCCGTGCCGGGCCGCCCGCGTAGGCTGGACACAATCCATCATGTCGACCCCCATGCCGGCATACTCCACAATCTCCTCCGGATTGCCCACGCCCATGAGATACCGCGGCTTGTCCTTAGGGAGATACTCGAGCGTAGACTCGACGATCTCCCGAGTAAGCTCCCGAGGCTCACCCACGCTAAGTCCCCCAATCGCGTATCCCGGAAAACCGATCTCCACCGTCTGCAAAGCGGATTCCCGCCGAAGCTCCCGATCCATCCCGCCCTGCACGATTCCAAATAAAGCCTGATTAGCCTCGGTAGATGTAGGGACAGCCAACATCGGATGTCCGGCGGCAGAGTCGCACACGGCAACCGAGTACTGAGTACTGGGTACTGAGTACTGCCCCCAAGGCACTTCGCTCTTATGCTCCTCAAAATACTTCTTGCTCCGAGCAGCCCAACGCACCGTCAACTCCATCGAAGCCCGCACCCGGCCCGCATCCACCGGATACTCCGTGCACTCATCAAACGCCATGATGATGTCCGCCCCCAGCCCGATCTGCGCCGCCGTCGCACTCTCCGGACTGAAGAAATGTGACGAGCCATCGAGATGCGACCGGAACGTCACTCCGTCCTCATTGAGCTTCCTCAGCTCGCTGAGGCTGAACACCTGGAATCCCCCAGAATCCGTCAGAAGCGCCCGATCCCACGACATAAACCGATGCAGCCCACCCATCCTCCGGACGATCTCGACCCCAGGCCGCAGATACAAGTGATAGGTATTTCCGAGGATGATCTGCGCCCCAAGTTCCTCAACAATGTCCTGCGGCACGCCCTTTACGGACGCAACGGTGCCCACCGGCATAAAAACGGGAGTGTCGATCACGGCATGAGGAGTCGCCAACCGGCCCAGCCGCCCCCTGCCGCAGACTGTGTTTACCTGAAAATCAATGGACACGTTGGGATTCTAGCAACGAACTACGTAGGGGCGGACGCAATCGTCCCCCCCGAGCGAAGCGAGTATGCCCATTTCGATCCACTCCTGAAAGTCTCGCGCCCGGTGAAATCCGCAGACATCAATCGGCGATCCTGATGATCTCCCCGCGCACGCCGTCACCCTCGCAGACCAGCCGCCCCACCGTAATCGGCAGCTTGAACCTCCGCGGCCCCGCGCTCCCCGGATTGAAATAAAGCACGCCATCGCGCATTTCCTGCTTCGGCACATGACTGTGCCCAGAAATGAGAACCTTGAACCCCGCAGCTTGCGGCTTCAGATCGAGAGTTGCAAGATCGTGAAGCACATAGATGGAGATCCCGGAGAGTTCCACCACCTGAGTCTCAGGAAGCTTGCGCGCCCAAGCCCCCTTATCGATATTTCCGCGCACGGCGGTTACGGACGCGATCTCGCCAAGTTGGTCCAGAATCTCAGGCTTGCCCACATCCCCAGCATGGATGATGTGCTCCGATCCCCGCAGCGCGGCCATAGCTTCCGGTCGCAGCAGCCCGTGAGTATCCGACATAACGCCGATTAGAATAAATTTCTCCTTGGTCGTGCGAGTATTCCGCAATTCTCATCGGGAGCGCATCAACCGGTTCATCTCCGCATGCGACGGCGCATCACTCAAGCCCGAGTAGGTCCCTTCTTTCTTTAACTCCTCAGCAACGCTCCGCAATGCTCCCAGACCAGCCCGCATCGGCCCCGAACCCAGGCTGATCCGCCGGACTCCCGCTCGCTTGAGTTCCGTCACTGACGGCGAACTCGGCCCGGCAAGAATATTCATCGGACAACGTAGATCGTCAATAAAACGCGCAATGGTCGCCTCATCCACAATCCCAGGTACAAACACGCAATCCGCGCCCGCATCGCGGAATGCACGCATGCGCCGTAAAGCTTCGTCGTAGCGCCCACCCGGGTCACCAACTTGCAGCAGATAAACATCCGTCCGCGCATTGATCACGAGCGGCACTCCCAGGCGCTCTCCCGTCTGGCGGATCGCCCGAATTCTCTCCACCTGTAATGGCAAGTCGAACAACGGATGATCCGCGTCCCCAGTAGCGTCCTCAAAATTCATCCCCACAGCGCCAGCCTCAATCACCCGCCGCGCAGTAAGAGCGACATCCTCCGGCCGATTTCCGTACCCCGCTTCCACATCCGCAGTCACCGGCACGTCCACGGCCCTCGAAATATCGGCGATCACCGCAAGCATCCGCTCCGGAGGAATCTTCTGCCCATCAGGAAATCCCTGCGCAAACGCAATGCCCGCGCTGGTGCTCGCAATCGCCGGAAATCCCGCATCCTCGATAAGACGCGCACTGGCCACGTCCCACACATTGGCAAGCAACAGCACATCTCCTTCCGTGTGAAGCTTGCGGAAGACTTCTGCTTTTTGTCTTTGCTCGGGATTGGACATACGTCCGTTTTGGATGCGACTACCGGCTTCCATTCTTCATCTTTTCTAAACTAGGCACGCTGACAGGGACCAGTCGGCGACGCGGCTGTCGCTACATCGCGTTTCCCACCGAATTGCTAGAATAAGCACACACGTCTCTGGGGCAATCGCTTTCATGCAGTTCACCGAACAATTCGACGTCGTTGTCGTCGGCGCCGGTCATGCCGGATGCGAGGCCGCCATGGCTTCCGCGCGCATGGGCCTGAAGACCGCGCTCTACACGCTCAACGTCGACCTGATCGCCCAGATGTCCTGCAATCCCGCCATCGGAGGCATTGCCAAAGGCCATCTGGTGCGCGAAGTCGATGCTCTCGGCGGCATCATGGGCGAGATCACAGACGCCGTTGGCATCCAGTTCCGTTTGCTGAACACCTCCCGCGGCCCCGCAGTCTGGTCTCCGCGAGCCCAATGCGACAAGCAGGCCTACCGCCTGAAAATGCGCGAGGTCCTCGAATCCCAGCCGAACCTGAAAATCAAGCAGGCCGAAGTTGCCGATCTGATCACACAGGAAGTTTCAAGTGTCGAGTTTCAAGTTTCGGGCCAGGCACAAGATGGCGCTGCAACCTCTCGAAACTCGAAACCTGAAACTAGAAACCGTGTTCTCGGCGTCAAACTCCGCGACGGACGCACCGTTGGCGCCCAAGCAGTCATCATCACCACTGGAACATTCCTCAATGGCCTGATCCACTGCGGCGAGCAACAATATCCCGCCGGACGCTCCGGAGAACCGAACGCCGTCCTGCTGGGCGAAGCCCTGAAGAAGCTAGGCCTTCGCGGATGTCGCCTGAAAACCGGAACCCCGCCGCGCCTCGATGGCAGAACCATCGACTGGTCCAAATTCGCCCTGCAGCCCGGCGACGACGATCCCACACCCTTCAGCTTCCGCACCAAGCGCGTTGCGCATCACGACTCACAGGTTCCTTGCTACATCGCCTGGACCACGCCCGAAACTCACCGCATCATCCGCGAGAACGTGCACCGCTCTCCCATGTACAGCGGCCAGATCCAATCCATCGGCCCGCGTTATTGCCCTTCCATCGAGGACAAGATCGTCAAGTTCCCCGACAAGGAAATGCACCAGCTCTTCCTCGAGCCCGAGGGACTGAACACGCACGAAATCTATGTGAATGGCATGAGCACCTCGTTGCCGGTCGAAGTGCAGCTTGCGATCCTGAAGTCGATCCCGGGACTCGAAGGCGCGGAAATGCTGCGCCCCGGATACGCCATCGAATACGACTCCATCGATCCCACAGAACTCGAGCGCACGCTCGAAACCCGCAAGGTCGCGGGCCTGTTCTTAGGTGGACAAATCAATGGCACCTCAGGTTACGAAGAAGCCGCGTGCCAGGGCCTAATGGCGGGAATCAACGCCGCACTGCAGGTAAAGCAACAACCGCCCCTGATCCTGGACCGCACCGAAGCCTACACGGCGATCCTGATCGACGACCTGATTTCCAAGGGCACCAACGAACCCTACCGCATGTTCACCTCTCGGGCCGAATTCCGCCTGCACCTGCGCATCGACAACGCCGACCGCCGCCTGACCCCGCACGGTCACCAAGTAGGCCTGATCTCAGACGAAGCGTGGAGGGACTTCCAGGAAAAGCAGCGCCGTCTGGCAGAACTGAAAAAGCTCCTGGAGTCCACCCGCCTGAGCCCAGAAATGCTGGAGTCCAGCAAGGCCCATGTAGGGACAGCCGCCCTCGGCTGTCCAGCCGAGCAAAGCTCGGCAGCGCTCTCACTCTCGTCCACGGGTCAACCCCTGGCCCAGCTGCTGAAGCGCCCTGAACTCTCAATCGAACAACTGGCTCCAATTCTTAAGAAACTGAAACCAGAGTTTTTCGAGCGGGAGAATAACCACCAGTCCTCAGAAGGTTCTCTTCCTTCTCAAATCCGCAACGAACTGAAATCCGTGGAAACGGAAATCAAGTACGAAGGCTACCTTCTGCAGCAGCAGCGCGCAATCGAGCGCCTGAAGAAATCCGAGCAACACTCCATCCCCGAATGGTTCGACTACCGTTCGGTCAGCGGCCTGTCCCGAGAAATGCAGGAGAAGCTGACCACAATTCGCCCGCGCACCATCGGCCAGGCTTCCCGGATTCCGGGAGTGACCCCCGCCGCGGTGTCTCTGGTAAACGTGTTCATCGAGATCCAGGCTCGCCGTCGCCATGAAGGGGCATCCCTGCAATAAGAGCAGGTTTTAGCTTCCAGGTCCGCGCTAGGTCTGGTGGAGGTTGGTGGTGTTGCTAGAAGCAGCTAGAAGCTATTTGTCCGGCACTCTCACTCGCAGAGCCTGCCGGGGGTGAGTAGAATGAGATGTATTCACTTCAGCGTGCTTGAGGGGACATCATGAAAAAAGCTATCTGTGTTCTTCTCCTTCTTACGGCATCATCGCTTCTAGCGCAGGATAAAAATCCGGTCACCTCGGCAGTGAAAGAGATTCTTCCCCGGCAGCAGAAAAATCTGGTCGGAGCCGCCGACGAGATGCCCGCCGAAAAATATACCTACAAGCCCACCGAAAAGCAGATGCCCTTTGGCCATCTTGTACTGCACGTCATCCAGTCCAACTACATGTTGTGTTCCAAGCTCAGCGACACGCCCGAGCCTAAGCCCGCAACGCCTCTGAAAGAGACCGATGGAAAAGACAAGTTGGTGCCCGCGCTGAAGGCCAGCTTTGACTTCTGCTCGACCGCACTTGGGAAAGTCGACGATTCCAAGCTCGCCGACGAAGTGGAATTGTTCGGCGGCCGCAAGGGCTCGAAGGCGTTTGCTGTGCTTGCCCTCGCCGGTGGCTGGTCAGATCATTACAGCGCAGCCGCGATTTATCTGCGGCTGAATGGATTATTGCCCCCAACAGCCCAGCCGAAGAAGTGACCTCAGAATTGGATCGTAGAGACGTAGCTCGCTACGTCTCTACCCACTGCATTCGCGCTTAGTCGTTTTTCTTTTCCTTATCTTCCAGGCGGTGGTCTTTCACGCTCAGCAAATCATTGAGCGCCTTGACCAACTGCGTGAATTTTTCGCGGTCCTGCTCGGTCGCGATACGCTGACACAAGGTTGTCATACGCTCTCGTTCGTCGGGGGTCATCTTTCGCCTCCTACGCGATGAATGAAGGGAATCGAGGTACTCTAGCGAAAAGGGGTGGGGGATGTCGGTCGGGTAACCGACAGAGCCCATACGTTGGGAATCGAGTAAGTCACTGACGCTTTGCCGCAGATACCGCAGCGCCTGCGTAGGGACAGCCTCTCAGGCTGTCCAACGAAGCGAAGCAAGCTAATTATGGACACCATAATTGAACCCACCAACCGGGGTGCCCCGGCCGCGACAGCCTGAGAGGCTGCCCTACCCGGCCCTCTACTCGATCTGTACCAGGGAACCTTCTGGAAGATTGCTGGTCGACGGATGCTGCGGCGCGCGCCACGAATCGAAGATCGACACCTGGTGAACGCAAGATACCGTGCAATGCGGGGCACAGGATTTTTCGCTGAGATACTCGCGCCGCAAATCTTCGCGCGTGTAGTTTTCCAGAGGAATCGCCGGATAGCCCCGCTGCTGCGAGCAGTAGTGCACCAGGCCGTTTTCGCAGATGTAGAGATACCGCGATCCGGCGCGGCATCGCCAGTCGTTCGGCTTGCCCGTCGCAATGTTGTCCTGAAAAGAATTCACCCGGGTGAAGCTGCGTTTTTCCAGGCGCTTCATCTCGTGATAGATGCGCCGCTCTTCATCCGCCAGCGGCTGCAACTGCCCGCCCCCATCGTGAATGATCCCGATCGTGGAGCTGAAGCCCAGTTCGACCGCCCGCTTTCCGATCACCAGCGCATCCTGCGGGTGCTTGATGCCCGCGCCGACCACTGAATTGATATTCACGTGAAAATCAGCGTGCTCGGCCAGCAGTTGCAGCTTCTTGTCCAGCACCTTAAGACTCTTCTTCGACACTTCGTCCGGATTCACGTTATCGATCGAGATCTGCAGCCACTCCAATCCTGCGCGGTTCAGCCGCTCAATGCGCTCGGCCACCAGCAGGTAACCGTTGGTGATTAAACCGGCGACCATGTCGTTGGCGCGAATGCGGCGGATGATGTCATCCAGTTCCGGATGGAGCAGCGGCTCGCCGCCGGAGATGGTGACGACCGACGTTCCCAGCGCGCCCAGCTTATCGATGCGGCGGTACATGTCCTCGACCGGGACCGGCTTGGAGAAGTCGTCAAATTCGTTGCAGTAGGTGCACGCCAGATTGCACCGGCGCATGGGAATGATATGGGCCAGCAGCGGATGTTCCGTGTTGGCCAGCGCGCGCGCGACCATCTTGGCTCCGCGCAGGTTGCGATGCAGCGCTTTTGCCCGCCGGCGCAAGGTTGTGACTAACGATGCCATTTGGATGATTACTTTCTATTAAAACATAGGGCTTACAACCGTGTGCACCTGTTTGCAGCGTGTGGGTCAAGGGCTGACTCAAACGGCAAATCTAAGCAGTGTTCATGGTTTCAGTTCGTGTCCCGCTTGCTGCAGTATTGAGAGCGCCTTCTCCGAGAACTCCTCCTGGATCAACACATAATCCGTGTCATAGGTTGAGACGGCGAAGATCGGAATTGCGTTGTCGGACAGCGGCTGAATAAACGACAGCAGAATTCCCGTCAGCGAAAAGGGGAATGGCCCTTCCAGTTTCAGGCATATCCAGCGCTGGGGATCCCGAATGCTTGAGGGAATATTAGTTGCCGCACAGACGATGGAGAGTTCGTCCGCGCTGCGGCTGATCGAGGTGAACTCGCCCTGGGTCGCCCAATCCGGGATGGCCGCATCCGGTTCCAATCGCACAATGGCGTACGACTCGCGGAGCGAGCGGAATTTCAGGCAGTGACGCTGACCGCGCGGTGAATTTGTGGACATTCGATCAAGGTTACTGCAACGGCGCCCCGGGCTTCGGGGGACGGACGAGGAATCCATCCCTACACAAGCTATCCTTCTATGGCCTTACGCACTGCCGCACGCGCCAACAACCGCGTGGAATCCAGCGTTGGCAGCGGCGATGCCTCCGCCGTCACCAGCAGCGGAATCTCCGTGCAGCCTAGCACCACCGCATCACAGCCCTCGTCTTTCAGGGACCGGATTACCTCCACGTAGTACGCCAACGAGCGCGGAAGGAACTGTCCATTCACCAGTTCATCAAAAATGATGTGATTGATGCGTTCGCGTTGCTCTGCTTTCGGAATCCGATGTTCGATGCCTGCGGCCTTCAGCGCTTGCGGATAGACCGGGCCTTCCATCAAATACCGCGTCCCCAAAACCGCCAGCCGCCTGAATTCTCTTCTCTTTGCTTCGGCCACGACTTCCCCGGCAATGTGCAGCCATGGACGCGGCGCACGATGCTCCACCAGATCAAACGCCTGGTGGATCGTATTATCCGGACAGATCAGGAAATCCGCCCCAGCCTTGGCCAGCTTGTCGGCGGAAGACAGCATCAGTTCGGCGACTCCGGCCCAGTCTCCCGCATCGATCCTCTTCATGTATTCCGCCAGCGAGTGCGAATGGAGCGAGACTTCCGGGTGATCGTGCGCACCCAGCACAGCAGCCCCTTCAAGCGAGATTGTGCGGTAGCAGAGCGCTGCTCCTTCAGTGCTGCAGGCGACGATGCCGATGTGGAGCATCAGGCTTACGAGCTAGTATTTCCTACTCACTTTGTGGCAATTGCGTAGGGACTTGCGTCTCGGTAGCGTTTCTCGAACTCTTCCCGCGTGCAGATTGTCTTCGTGTCGGTCACGCGATCGATCGCCAGAATTCCATCCAAGTGATCAATTTCATGCTGCAACAGTTCTGAAAGATTGCGGTCCTCCCCGGCCTCGACCTCGAGCGTGTTCCCCTCGAGATCCTGATAGCGGACAGTGATCTCGCGGTGCCGCTCCACCTGCATGAAGATCGAAAGAAAACTCAGGCAAGCGTCCCAAAGCACAATTGTTTCTCTGCTTCGCCGCACGATCTCTGGATTGATCAGTGCCCATGGCTGCTCGCCAGGCAGCCCGAGAAAGATGACCCGCTGCAGCACGCCAATTTGCGGAGCCGCAATGCCCCGCCCGTAACCGGTTTTAGCCCGCCAGTGCGCCAGTGTTTCCTCAAGATTGCTGACAAGTTCATGAATCCCGGGCGATGACGGATCCTCGACGCGCTTACATTTCTCCCGCAGCACCGGATCCCCGAGTTGGAGGATTCGCTTAACCGGCATAACTATCCCGCGACCGCCGCATCGAACAGGCCTAACAATTCCAATTTTTTATCTGCCGGCAGGAACGATGCTTCGAAAGAATTGCGCGCCAACTCCCGCAGGTGTTCGTCGGTGAAGCCAAAAGTCTGCTGGGCCAACTGGTACTCGCGTGCCAGAGAAGTTCCGAACAGCGCCGGATCGTCAGTATTCAGTGTAACCATCAGCCCCTGATCGAAATAGCTTTTCACCGGATGCTCCGTCGCGCTCTTGCACACTCCGGTTCGCAGATTGCTGGTGATACAGATCTCCACCGGAACCTGCCTGTATGCCAGTTCCTCCACCAGGTCGGGATCCTGACTGGCGCTGAATCCGTGCCCGATCCGCTCGGCACGAAGATTCAGCGCTCCCCAGATGGATTCCGGCGGCCCCGTCTCTCCCGCGTGCGCGGTCAGATGCAGTCCGTGATCCGCCGCGTAGGTGTAGACGCCGCGAAACAGTTCCGGCGGAGCCTTAATCTCATCTCCACCAATACCCACGCCCACCACGTGCCGATCCTGATAGCGAACCGCCAGCTCAAAAACCTTCTGCGCCTCTTCCACTCCGAAGTGCCGCGTAGCGTCGAAAATCCACAGCACCGAAACTCCGAAGTCGCGTGCCCCGCGTGCCCGTCCGCGTTCCAGGCCTTCAAAGATCGCCGCGAAATCCTGCTTGCGATAAAGGCAGACGCCCACCGCGACGTAAACTTCCGCATGCAGCACATTCCCTTCTTTCAATCGCTGCATCAGCCGGTAGGTGATCGTTTCGTAATCGTCGGGTTCGCGCAGGTGAGCGCTCACTTCTTTGAACGCCATCAGGAAGCTGGGGAAATCGGTATATCGATACAGAGCCTCAGTCTCGGCCACCGTCGCGGAGTCGCCATGATGCTTTCTAAGTTCCAGCAAAGTTGCCGGCTCAACCGCTCCTTCCAGATGCAAGTGCAGCTCTGCCTTAGGCAGTTGCCGGATGAACGCATTCGGAGTGGGCGCACCTGCGGGGCTCATGAGTTCCGATTGTAGATGGCAGGAGCGAAATTTTCGAGAGGAGCGCGCCCACGTAGCGACAGCCCCTTGGGCTCTCAGATTTTGAAATCACGTTCAGCTGGTCCCGTGAGCAGCAATCAACACCAAAAACTAAAGGCGGCCATCGCTGGCCGCCCTTATTCGAATTGTCTTGCTCAGAAGCGGTCTTAGACGCCTTTGACGTTCTCTGCCTGCCAGCCCTTCGGGCCTTTTACCACGTCAAACTGCACTTGCTGACCTTCCTGGAGGCTGCGGAATCCACTGGCCTGAATGGCGGAGAAATGCACGAATACATCCTCGCCGTTCTGGCGGCTGATGAATCCATAGCCCTTTGCGTCGTTAAACCACTTCACTGTTCCTGTTTCCATGTGATGCTTTGTTCCTTTACTTGATGTAGCGCTGAAACTTTCAGGATTCTTCTGCAGGCAGGGCACACGCTGGGTTAAGCGGAGATGCTTTTACTGCGAGGAACTCTAAAGTCAAACGCAAAACCATTGTACCTCGAAATGCCCCAAAATAGCTACAGAAATCGTGCATTGCCGAACGTAAGCTGCTGACACACAGCATGTTATGTCTGGCCTTGATTCAAGCCAAAAAGCATGAAATTTGCCACTTTTTCAAAAACCGATCATCATCTAGGAACATGCTTTTCAGAATCATTTTGCTGGCTGCTTTGCTGAGCGGTTCGGCGTGGGCCGGGATTGTCGATAATGTCCGCATTGCCCTCAGTCAGAACAATTTCGCCGCCGCCGAAGCCGAACTCAATGCCTATCGCAACCAGCGCGGGATCGATCCGCAATACCTCGAGGCCTACTCGTGGCTCGGCCGCGCTGCCTTAGACGCCGGCCAGTACGATCAGGCTGCCGATTACGCCAAGGAAACCAAGGCACTGGCCTTGGAACAATTGAAGCAGCGGCCGCTGGACGCAGAGCCTCATCTGCCTCTCGCCCTCGGCGCGGCTCTGGAAGTGCAGTCCCAGGTGCTGGCCGCCAAAGGACAACGCACGCAGGCTTTGGCCCTGTTGCAGAGCGCCCTTCGGACCTATGCCGGCACTTCGATCCACGACCGCCTGCAGAAGAATGTCAACTTGCTGACATTCCAGGGGAAGATCGCTCCTGCGTTGAAGGCCGATCAGTTTCTGGGCCCAACGTTCGCCGCTCCCGAGCAGTTGCGCGGCCACCCTACTCTTCTATTCTTTTGGGCGCACTGGTGTTCCGACTGCAAAGCCGAAGCCCCCATCATTACCCAGTTGCGATCAGAGTTCGCGCCCAAGGGCTTCCAGGTAATCGGCCCCACGCGCCTCTATGGATACACGGCGCAGATCGAGCATGCCTCACCTGCCGACGAGATGCGCTACATCGATGCCGTGCGCCACCGCTTTTATAGCGGCCTGCTGGACATCCCCGTGCCCGTAAGCAAACACAACTTCGACGTGTACGGAGCTTCGACCACTCCAACGCTAGTGCTAGTGGACCGCGCCGGCAAAGTCGCCTGGTACCACCCAGGCGCAGTTCCCTACGCGGAGTTAAGATCGCAAGTCGAGAAGGTACTAGCAAGATAACGGGGCAGCGATGGACCACGTAGGGACAGCCTCTCAGGCTGTCCAGTCGAGGGCAAGCTCGGCTGTGTTTTGGCAGAGTGACCCAGGCCGCCGGACTGGACCCGGCTAGACACCCAAGCCCCACCCCTACACAAACACTTCCTCCAGCCTCCCCGTCTTAACGTCATACACAAATCCACGCACCGGAATATTCTTCGGAATCCACGGATGCGATTTCACCCGCCGCACCTGCCTGCGAACGTTTTCCTCCAGATCATCGAACGCGTAAAAGTGCGCGGGCTCGCTGGCCGTGGCCCCAGTCTTCTCCGCCAGCCGCTGCCTCAACTCGGGCTCCTGCACTTTCAGCAGACCGCAATCGGTGTGGTTGATGATGATAAACTCCTGCGTGTCCAACAGGTGATGCGACACGATCAGCGAACGCAGCGCATCATCGGTGGCAATGCCCCCGGCATTGCGGATCATGTGCGCATCGCCCGGCTTCAATCCCAGGCAATGCTCGAACAGGATGCGCGAGTCCATGCATGCCAGCACTGCGACGTGGCGCTTGGGGCGAACCGACAGCTCTCCCAGCTTGAAGTTGCGCGCGAATTCTTGATTAGCTTTTAGCAGCTCGTCAGCGACGGACAAGAGAGTCTTTCTCCTTACATTATGGTGATGTACTTCAGAATCCCCAGAAATAGCTGCCGATAGTTTACCCGTTACAATCGGGGCGTGAATCTGGATGACACCATCGTCGCGATCGCGACGCCTCCCGGGCGCGGAGGGATTGGCGTGGTGCGCTTGTCGGGTGCGCGCGCTCTGGAGATCGCGCACCCGATGTTGCGGCTGAGGCATGAACTCGAACCCGGGCGAGCCGTGTTTGGAGAATTGGTGGATTCCACCGAGCTTCGCTCGGAGACGGACGAGGCGTCTGCCCCTATGCAGACTGAGCGCATCGACGAAGTCGTGGTCACCTATTTTGCCAAGCCTCACTCCTATACCACCGACGACGTGATTGAGATTTCGGCTCATGGCTCGCCGGTGGTACTCCGCCACATTGTGGAGCTTTGTGTCGCCTCGGGAGCGCGCTTGGCCGAGCCCGGCGAGTTCACTTCGCGCGCTTTCCTCAACGGACGAATCGACCTGACCCAGGCCGAGGCGGTCCGCGACCTGATCGAGTCCCAAACGGTCTACCAGGCCAAAGTCGCCGCGCAGCAGTTGGATGGCGCATTGTCGCGCCGCTTGCAGCCCATCAAGCAGAATCTGGTGCAGTTCATCGCCCAGCTAGAGGCCGGAATTGATTTTGCCGATGACGACGTTTCGGTCTTGCCCGATGCCGTCATCTTGCAACACATCGCCGACGTGCAGCTTCCGCTCGAGCAGCTTCGTGCCAGCTTTGCCTACGGCAAGATCGTGCATGAGGGGTTGACGCTCGCGATTGTCGGCCGGCCCAACGTGGGGAAATCGAGTCTCTTTAACCAGCTAGTCGAGCGCGAACGGGCGATCGTGACCGCCACTCCGGGCACCACGCGCGATCTAGTCACTGAAACCGTTGCAATCGAGGGCATTCCCGTCAGATTGGTCGATACGGCCGGCATTCGTCACTCCCTCGACGAAGCCGAGTCCATCGGTATTCGGAAGTCGAAGGAGGCCCTAGCCGATGCCGACCTGGTGCTCGTAGTCCTCGATGCATCGCAGGAGGAAGCCGCCGAAGACACCGAACTGATTGCACAGGCTTCGATGCGCCCGACAATTGTTGTAAAAAACAAAATCGACCTGAAACTCGCACCTCAGCAATCAGGAAACAGAGCCCCCGACCTTCGCACCTCTGCGGTGACAGGAGAAGGCATCCCAGAATTGCGCGCGCAGATCTTGCAGCATATTCGGGGAAACACCGGCGCAGAACTCGAACAGGGATTCCTCACCAACGTGCGCCACCGCGGACTGATCGAAGATTCCCTAACCGCGCTCGAGGCGGCGAAGAAGGCAGTTGCCCAGAAGATCCCTCATGAGATGCTGCTACTCGATCTCTATAACGCGCTGCGCCCATTGGACGCGATCACCGGCGCGACCACTACCGACGACATCCTGAATCTCATCTTCAGTACTTTCTGCATCGGGAAATAAATCAGCGCGCCACTCCGCCCTTAAGCGTCATCACAATTACTCCAGCAACCATGACGGCGAGGAACCCGAGCGCGAAAACGTAGTAGAGCACTTTCACCTTGGGCCAAATGAACGCCGGCCATTTGTCCGCCACTTTGTCCAAGAACGTCTCCGCAAACCGCGGAGGTAGGGCAGCCTCCTCCGAATCCGGCTTCCACCCGCCCGCGATCCAGGTAGCGCGAACATTCGACGCCAGCAGGGCGGTCACAATTATGCGGAGGATGCTGAATCGCGGAGCTGCGAGCCAGTCGAAAACGTAATAGGTGAGCATGACCACGGCGGCGAACGGGTTGTGCTCACGCACTCCCACGCCACCTAAATGTAAGACCAGAAAAACCAGAATGCCAACGATGGGTTGCCCCGCCACGGCTAACGTCACAAGCGAGATCACTCCCACGATTGTGCACACCCAAAAGCCTTGTACCGCCAGGTAGTCGACATCAACTCCACTTTGAATCGTTGGCCAGAAAAGGCTCTTCACGCGGCTCTCGCTGCGGGTCGTGGAATCGGAAAGGCCCAGCGTTTGCATAGGCCGGGGATTAAACCCCAAACCAAATCTTGTGTCCAGCGGAAAATTGACTTATTTCGAAAGCCGGCCTAGAACGGCCCGAAACATCTGATCGAACGACTTGGCGCTTCCGTCCTGGGAAACGCCACCCAACGCTTTTTCGGCCGCCGGGCGCTGGTAACCCAGATTCAATAATGCCGAGAGGACGTCATCTTCGATCGGACTTAGGGCAGTGGCCGTTGGGGTCGCGGTCGGCCCAGCTTCCGGCAGCTTGTCGCGCAGCTCCAGCACCATTCGTTCCGCCGTCTTCTTCCCAATCCCCGGGATGCGCGTAAGACGCGCTACATCATTCCCGCGGATCGAGCGCACCATCTCATCGGCCGGCATGCCGCTGAGAATCGTGATCGCCAGTTTGGGCCCGATACCGCTCACCGTGAGCAGCTTTTCAAACAGCAGCTTTTCCGAGCTGCGCAGGAAACCGTAAAGCGCCAGTGCATCCTCACGCACGTGGGTGTGAATATGCAGGGCAACCTCAGTCCCTAACTCGGGCAGATCAGAGAACGTCGGAACAGTAATGGTGACGTCGTAACCGACGCCCGAGGTCTCAACAATGACCTGATTGGGATGCTTGGCCAACAGCTTGCCGCGAATATGGGCGATCATTGCGGGCCCATTGTAGCGCGGGCCAGCGGTGGACACTCATGCGTGTGGCTCTTAGAATTGGTGAGTTCGTGGGCGTTTTATGTGGCGGGCCAAATTCTGCATCAACTCAATGTGGCTGGGAACGGTGCTGGCCGTGCTCTGCGGCCTGGCAACGGCGCAGCAGGGGCTCGATCTTGAAGGGCATGCTGTGGATCCTTTCTTTGCCGCTTCCGGCAAGCCGGTGGTCCTGATCTTTCTTCGTCTCGATTGTCCCGTCTCGGGCCGCTACGCTCCAGTGCTCCAGAAAATCAGCAAAGAATACGGCGACCGGGCCAATTTCTGGCTGGTATACCCCGACCAGGCTGACAATCCGCCGGAGATCCGCAAATCCGTGGCGGACTACGGATACCACTTGCCGGTATTGCGCGATCCCGAGCACGCACTGGTGAAGTTAAGCCGGGTGCAGATTACTCCCGAAGTGGCCGTGTTCGACCGCGATCGTCAACTGATCTATGACGGACGCATAGATGATTGGTACATCGACCTGAGTCGCGCCCGCCCCGCCCCCACCACCCATGAATTGCGCGACGCCATCACCGCCGCCACCGCCCAAACCACGCTGGCGCAGAAGGAAGTCAGGGGAGTGGGATGCTACATTTCGGATGTCGAATGAGCTTTCCCCTGCGCAGCATCTTGCTTGTCCTCCTGAGCTCCACCCTCGCTCCGATGCTGCCAGCCCAGTCTTCCGGCCCCGCTTCTCAGCTCACCTTCAACCGTGACATCGCCCCCATCATCTTTCGTTCCTGTTCCACCTGCCATCGTCCGGGCGAAGCTGCGCCCTTCTCGCTGCTGAATTACTCCGACGTGAAGAAGCATGCGCGCCAGCTTGCGGACGTCGTCCGCTCCCGCGCCATGCCTCCCTGGCTTCCCGAGCCGCAGCAATTGAAGTTTGCCGATGAGCTGCGCTCGTCCGACGCCGACATTAATCGCATCGTAACCTGGGTGGAGCAGGGTGCGGCGGAAGGCGCTCCTGCCGATTTGCCTCCCGCCCCGAAATTTGTTCAAGGATGGAGGCTGGGTGAACCAGACCTGGTCCTCAAGGCCGAGAAGCCGCTTATTTTGCCGCCGGAGGGAACGGATACTTACTGGAATTTCATCTTCCGTCTTCCCATCCAGCAGACCAAATGGGTGAAGGCGGTAGAGATTCGTCCTGGCGACAAGCAATATGTTCACCACGCCAACATCCTGGTCGACCGCGCCCACGCCTCCCGCCAGCGCGAAACCGAGCCCGGCGCCGGCTTCGGCGGCATGGAAATCCGCATCGAATCGCAGGTCTTCGATCCTGACAGCCATCTTCTCTTTTGGAAGCCTGGGACCATCCCCTACGTTGAGCCCGAAGGCATGGCCCTGCGCCTCGACAAGGGAACCGACCTGGTGCTCAACACGCACTTGCAGCCTTCCGGCAAGCCGGAGGTGATTCAGCCCAGCATCGGATTTTATTTCACCGATCATCCCGCCACCAAGCTTCCCATGCTGCTGCAACTGGAGAACGATCTCAAGCTCGACATTCCGCCAGGAGAAAAAGATTTTCTGGTCACCGATGATTTCACCCTGCCGGTGGATGTAGATCTGATGGCGATCTACCCGCATGCCCATTACTTGGGAAAGGACATCCGGGCGCAAGCCACCCTGCCCGACGGCACAAAGAAGATGCTGATTCACATCCCGCAGTGGAACCTGAATTGGCAGGCGGTGTACCGCTACGCAGACCCGGTGCTGCTGCCCAAGGGAACCACCATCAGCCTCCGCTATACCTACGACAACTCGGATGCGAATCCGATGAATCCCAATCACCCTCCACTGCCTGTAAAGGGTGGCAATCGCTCGACGGATGAGATGTGCCATCTCTGGCTGCAAGTACTGCCGGTGAATTTCGATGCAACGAATGGCGATCCCCGAATGCTCTTACAGGAAGCTCTGGCGCGACATAACGTCGAGAAAAATCCTGCAGACTTCGAGGCTCACTACAATCTGGGAGCGATGCTGCAGGCCAGAGGGAATCTGGATGCAGCGCTCGCCGAATATCAGGCTGCTGTGAAGTTGCGCCCTGACGACTCCGCCGGCAACAATGCTGTAGGCGCGGCTCTCGTCGAAAGCGGACATCCCGCACAGGCCGTCGCCTATTTGCAAGCCGCGTTGAAGGCGCGCGCCGATTACTTTGACGCACACTACAATCTCGGTTTCGCGTTGGCGCAGCAGAACGATTTCCCGGGAGCGGTCGAGCAATTCCAGACTGCATTGCGCCTGCAGCCGCAAGACGCCGCCGTCGAGGCGAACCTTGGGCGCGGCACTGGCGGAAATGGGCCGGTACGCAGACGCCCGGGCGCACTTCCAGCACGCGCTGGTTCTCGATCCCTCTCAGCCGATTGCGAAAGAGAATCTCGAAGCACTGAAGGAAATGAACCCGCGCTGACTCAACATGCACTTGCTCAGGGAACCTTCGCGCCAATGAAAAATAAGATCGCCAACTTGTTGCTGGCATTCTTGGTACTGTCAGCAATTTCTGCAGCACAGCAGCCGGATGCCGCCAGCTCTCCCGCTGCCCCCAAACCCGCAGCCACCGCGGATTTCACCCAAGCCCGCAAGCTCATGCAGGAAGGCAAACTGGACGATGCCATCGCCCAACTGCATGCCGTCGAGGTACAGGATCCCGCAGCCAAAGGGCTCGCCCTCGAACTGGGCACTGCCTACTACCGAAAGAATGATTTCCCTCAGGCCATCGAATATCTAAAAAAGGCGCGCGCTGCCGATCCCGCGAATGACGAAGCCGTTCAGATGCTCGGCCTGGCATATTTCCGCGGTGGACATCCTGCCGATGCCATTCCTTTGCTCGAAAAAGTGCAAGCCTGGTATCCCCGGGCGAATGTGGATGCGGCTTACGTCCTGGGCATCGCCTACATTCAAACCAAGAACTACGACCAGGCGCGCAAGTCATTCGCAACCATGTTTGCTGTGCCCGCAGACTCCGCCGCCGCTTATCTCTTTACCGCGCGTATGTTGCTGCGGCAGGAATACGATCCCGTTGCGGAAGAATATGCGCAAAAAGCGGCGACTCTCGATCCCAAACTGCCGCTGGTGCATTTCCTTTTGGGCGAGTTGTACCTATACAAATCGCGGCTTCCAGAGGCCATTGCGGAATTCGAAAAAGAAATCGCTCTCAACCCCGCCCACGCAGCCACCTATTACAAACTGGCGGACGCCTACTCCCGCGTGCAGAAGTACGACGAAGCCGATCGCCTGCTCCAGAAATCCATCTGGCTCGATTCCACTTCCACCGGGCCCTTCATCCTGAGAGGCAAGGTTCTGGAGAAAAAGGGCGAGTTTGACTTAGCTGTGGTTGCCCTGCAACGGGCCGCGACCATGGATCCCAACAATCCCATGACCCATCAGTTGCTGGGCCAAGCCTACCGCAATGTAGGCAAGAAAGACGACGCGGAGCGTGAACTAAAGTTGGCCGAGAAACTGCAGAACAGCCAAACCCTGCGCTGATCGCCCCCGAACCAAATCTTCCGGCATGGCACAATCTCATTGATGCCCTCCGAACGTCCCTCTTTCATTTACGGCACCGCCTGGAAAGAAGACCGCACGGCTGCCGTCACGGAACTGGCGCTGTGCACCGGATTCCGCGCCATCGATACCGCGAATCAACGCAAGCATTACTTCGAAGAGGCCGTCGGACAAGGTCTCGCCGCTGCCTACCGCGCCGGTGTATGCACCCGCGACGATCTGTTTCTGCAAACTAAATTCACCTACCAGCGCGGCCAGGATTCTCGCTTACCCTACGATCCATCTGCAAGCCTCAGCACTCAGGTGAAGCAATCACTGGCAGGATCTCTCGAGCACCTCAAGACTGACCATGTCGACAGTTTCGTCCTGCATGGCCCCGCATCAAGCTATGAATGGACTGATGCTGACGCCGAAACATGGGAAGCCATGCGGAAAGAGCGCGACGCAGGACGCAGCCGCCTTCTGGGAGTAAGCAACGTGGCGCTACATCATCTGGAGCAGATGAAATCGTCTGGCGTCGAGCTGCCGACCTTTGTCCAGAATCGCTGCTTCGCACGCCTCGGTTGGGATCGCGATGTGCGCAACTTCTGTGCCGGCCACAACATCACATACCAGGGATTCTCGCTGCTCACCGCGAATCCCGAGGTCCTGCAGCACGCGCCTTTCGTCGGCCTCGCACACCGCTTGGGAGTTACTCCCGCGCAGATGATCTTCAGCTTTTCCCGCGCGATAGGCATCCTGCCATTGACGGGCAGCAGCAATCCCGAACACCTGCAGCAGGATTTGGCAAGTCTTACTCTGACCCTCCCGCCAGATGTCGTGAAAGCCCTCGAATCGATTGCAGGCTAACCGGCGCCTTTTACGACAGCGCCGCCCCGAGCGCAGCTCCCAACACCGTGAACACCGCCCACCATCCAAACACAATCGCCAGCGAAGTTCCCCGCTTCACTTTGCTGACGCAAGTGAACCCGATCGCCGTCAGCACTAATGTCCAGATCATGAAGATGTCGACCCCCGTCATCACGCTATAGAGGAACACGCCGTCCGCGGGATTGAGGAAATACCCGGGGTTGGTCGCCACCGGATTCTGGAACGTGAATGAGTCCGGGCTCATGCCCGCCAGCACCGACGCCAGCGCGAGCACACTCTTCAGCATCAGTGGTAGCGCTGAATAGATCACAATCGCGAGGGACACTTTAAAAGAGACGTCCGCCCCCACCACCAATTTGAAAGTGCCAAAAAGAGCGCCAGCAATGACCAGCCACATAACCAGCGTGATTACCGGGAACACATAAGAAATGATCTCGCTAACCTTTGCCCCACTCTCCAACTGCGCTTCCCGCTGAGCAGCAGGCAGGGTTTCCAGGCGCGCCTGCGCTTTGGGCTGCGCCTGCATCTGGTTCTCCATAATCTTGCGGAACCCGATTTTCTGACCTGCGGTGTACACGAATGCGGTCGAAACAACAACCATGAGGAGGAATGGCGCCCACCAGCTCGCGCTCCGCCGCAGATCCGTAAACGTCTTCGACGGCGCGACAAAGGTATCGACAATGCGCGCACCTTCCGAGAGCGGAGCCGGGGCGGGCACAGGAGAGGACGAAACCGGAGGAAGCGGAGCAACAGCCATAAGAACCTCCAACAAAAAGTCGCCAGAATTCTATCCCCACCCCCCAATCCACACAAGCACGTAGAGACAGCCGCCCTCGGCTGTCCGGCGAAGCGCAGCTTGGCATACCCGCGCCTGAGCAATTCCTCCCCAAACGAATTAAACTATAGGTTGCATTCCGCGCAGCCATTTCTGGTCCCAGCAATTCCCGAAGGAAGGCCCCCATGTCTGTGAACAGCTTCAATTCCCGCTCTTCTCTCCAAATCGGAAACAAGCAATACGAAATCTACCGCCTCGACGCGCTCGATAAGCAGGGCATCTCGACTAAACACCTGCCCTTTTCTCTGCGAATTCTTCTCGAGAACTTGCTGCGAACCGAAGATGGACGCAACGTGCGTAAAGAAGACATCCGCGCACTGGCGAACTGGAACAGCAAATCGAAGCCTGACAAGGAAATTGCCTTCACCCCCAGCCGCGTCCTTCTGCAGGATTTCACCGGAGTCCCCTGCGTAGTCGATCTCGCCGCCATGCGCGACGCCATGCAGCAACTCGGCGGCGACCCCTCCCTGATCAATCCGCTGCAACCCGTCGAACTGGTCATCGATCACTCCGTCCAGGTCGACGAATTCGGTACCAGCAACGCGCTCGAAATGAATGCGCTCCTCGAATTCCAGCGCAACCAGGAGCGTTACTCGTTCCTCCGCTGGGGCCAAACCGGATTCAGAAATCTCGCCATCGTTCCTCCTGATACCGGCATCGTCCACCAGGTCAATCTCGAATACCTGGCCCGTGTAGTCTTCGTCCGTGAGTCCCCCGGCAAGCGCGTCGCCTACCCTGACACCCTAGTCGGCACCGACAGCCACACCACCATGGTGAATGGCCTGGGCGTCCTCGGTTGGGGAGTCGGAGGAATCGAAGCCGAGGCGGCGATGCTCGGACAGCCTGTCTCCATGCTCATTCCGCTTGTGGTTGGAGTGAAGCTAACTGGCAGATTGCGCGAAGGCGCGACTGCCACCGACCTCGTTCTGACCATCACCGAGATGCTGCGCAAGCATGGGGTAGTGGGCAAATTCGTCGAGTACTTCGGCCCGGGATTGCGCGATCTCCCTCTCGCCGATCGCGCCACCATTGCCAACATGTCTCCCGAATACGGCGCCACCTGCGGAATCTTCCCCATCGACAAAGAGACTCTGAAATATCTGCGGCTCACTGGACGCACCGAAGAACAGATCGCTCTCGTCGAGTCCTACGCACGCGAGCAAGGCATGTTCCATGACGACAAGACTCCACAGGCCGAGTACTCCGAGCTGCTCTCCCTCGATCTCGCCACCGTCGAACCCTCGCTCGCAGGTCCCAAACGCCCGCAGGACCGCGTCGTGCTCTCGCAGGCTGGAGAATCGTTCTGCGACGCCCTGCCTGGCCTGATGAAGCCAAAAGCCGCCACCAAAGCCGGAGCCATCCCCGCCGTCGCCCCAAGTACAAAAGATCGCTGGGAGCAGGAGGGCGGACGCCCCACTGCCGTCGGCGTCCAGGATCCCGACTGTCCGCGAGCATGTTCCTGAATCCGTCAAGGATTCTCTGCAGCATGGCAGCGTCGTAATCGCCGCCATTACCTCCTGTACTAACACCTCCAATCCCTCGGTACTCATCGGCGCCGGACTGCTCGCCAGAAAAGCCGTAGAGAAGGGATTGACTGTTCCCCTCTGGGTCAAGACTTCGCTGGCTCCGGGTTCCAAAGTCGTCACCGACTACCTTCAGAAGGCCGGGCTGATGCCCTATCTCGAGAAGCTGAAATTTCATCTCGTCGGCTACGGATGCACCACCTGCATCGGCAACTCCGGCCCGCTGCCTACCGAAGTATCCGAGGCGATCGACGATAAGGAACTAGTGGTCGCCTCCGTACTCTCGGGCAATCGCAACTTCGAAGGCCGCATCAACTCCGAAGTTCGCGCCAACTACCTCATGTCCCCCCCTCTGGTGGTCGCCTTTGCGCTGGCCGGCAGAATCGATATCGATCTGCGCAAAGATCCCATCGGCAAGGGCAAGGACGGCCAACCGGTCTATCTCGCCGACATCTGGCCCAGCTCGCGCGAAGTGGAAGACACCATGCAGCACGCCATCACCTCCGAGATGTTCAAGAAGTCCTATGCCGAAGTCTTCCAGGGCGACGAGCGCTGGCGTGGCCTCGCCGTCCCGAAAGGCGACACTTACGCCTGGGACCAGAACTCCACATACATTCAGCGCGCCCCCTACTTCGACGACATGGACGTGAAGCCCGCCCCAGTCGAGGACATCAACCACGCCCGCGTCCTGGCAGTTCTCGGCGACAGCGTGACCACCGACCACATCTCGCCCGCAGGATCGATCAAGAAAGACAGTCCTGCCGGAAAGTATTTGCAGGAACACGGGGTGAAGCCCGCCGACTTCAACTCCTACGGTTCCCGCCGCGGCAATCACGAAGTGATGGTGCGCGGCACCTTCGCCAACGTCCGCCTGCGTAACCGGCTGGTGCAGACCGAAGGTGGATTCACCCGTCACCTGCCCACCAATACCGAGATGTCGATCTTCGACGCCTCGAAAAAATACCGCGCCGATGGCACCCCCCTGCTCATCCTCGCGGGCAAGGAATACGGCTCAGGCTCCTCGCGCGACTGGGCGGCGAAAGGCCCGCGCCTTGCTCGGAGTTCGCGCCGTAATCGCCGAGAGCTACGAGCGCATTCACCGCTCCAACCTGGTCGGCATGGGCATCCTGCCGCTGCAGTTCGTCGCAGGCCATAACGCCGAATCTCTCGGGCTCACGGGAGAAGAAACCTTCGAGATCACCGGCATCCGCGATGTTTTGAACCACTTCGCCCCCGGACGCACCGTCAAAGTACGCGCCCTCTCCAACGGCAAAGACCCCCTGGAGTTCGATGCAGTCGTCCGCATCGATACCCCGCAGGAAGCTTTGTACTACGCCAATGGCGGCATTCTGCAGTACGTCCTAAGGCAGTTGCTGGCCAGCAAGCCCCAGACCGTAGGGGCGTGAGGAATAGAACTTGCGACCAGAAACACGAAAGGCGCGACCTTAGGCCGCGCCTTCCCTGAATTTCTCTCTATATTTCCAGAATAGCAAATTGACTGGGGCAAACCGGAAAAGAATTCAAATTTATATTTGCCGACTTTTCACGCACTTACCTCCATCTCTCCCGTTTTACCCCCTTGACAAGTTTTGGATGAAATCAACGTAGGGACAGCCTCTCAGGCTGTCCACTCGAGCGTAAGCTCGACTAGATTTTAATCGCCACTCGACGCGCAAAGCCATCCTCCTCAATGATTAACGTTTAGCTAACCGGAGAATCCTGTACGAATTAAGGAATTTTTAGCCGTACGCTACGGAGTGGTCGCACGGCCAGAGTTCAGTCCGCAGCATCCCACATCTTGTATGAAGTCAAGACCGCGTCGCGCACGGAGGAAAGCTTTGCGTCCTAAGAATGCGATTCCCACCATTACCGAACTCCCCCATCCCGGCGAACGTACCAACTCTGAAGGCAAGCCGGTACGAAATCAAATCTTGTTAGCCATCCCAGACGAAGAGTTCCAGTCTCTGCGCCAGGACCTGCACTACCTCGACCTGCCGCAGCGTACCGTTCTGCATGAGCCCAAACAGAAACTGGAATTCGTTTATTTCTTGAATTCGGGTATGGTCTCGCTGGTGTTCCGCACCAAAAATGGAGAGAGCGTCGAGGTCGGCGTCTTGGGCAACGAAGGTTTCACTCCCATCGCAGTTTCGGCGGGGCTGCGGAGCGTTCCCCATCAGGCCATTATGCAGGTTAGCGGCGATGGCTTCCGCATGCCCGCCAGCGCCATGGAACCGGCCTTGGCTTCGAATCCCAGGCTGCAGACGGCACTGAACCGCTACGCCGCGCTACATGGCATGCAAGTGGCGCAAACCGCGGGATGCAACCGGCTCCATGATCTGGAGCAGAGGCTCTCGCGCTGGCTGCTGTTGACCCAGGACCGCGTAGGCTCAGGTCTGCTGAAAATTACTCACGATTTTCTCGCCATGATGCTCGGAACCGATCGCCCCAGCGTCAGCCTGGCTGCGGGCTCTCTGCAGAAAAAGAAAATCATCGAGTACACCCACGGTGCCGTGAAAGTCTTGAACCGCAAAAAACTGGAGAGCACTGCATGCGAGTGTTACAGCACGATCCAGCAATTCAACGGAGAAATGCTGTTAGCCCCGCAAGAACTCCCAGGCGCAGCAAATTAGGGTCGAACAGATCGATGTTGGGACGCCCGCGTAGGGACAGCCTCTCAGGCTGTCCAGGTTTTGTAGCGAGATTTGTGTAGGGACAGCCGCCATCGGCTGTCAGCGGAGCGAAGCTCCGCAAGCTTAGGTTGTGAGAGCAATCGAAAAGCTCTCGCCGCCACCTGCGGCTGTCCCTGAACGCTACTCCTCAGAACTCCACATGCGCCCGCAGCGAAGGAACGCTGACCGGTCCCCGCTCGCTGTTATATCCCGGATTCACCACGTGCTGAAATCCAGGCGCGACATAAATCCCCCGCCACAAATGCACGGTGTAGTAAGTCTCCAACACGCTCTCCCGCCCATAGCGCAGATGCCCATCCCCCAGCAGAAACCCCAACCCTCCCGCCGCAAGATAGTTCTGGTGATCTTTCTTGATCCTATTCGACACGAACGCCACCCCCGCGCGGTCCTGCTTGCGATGCCACCACGCCCCATTGGCCCCGATGCCCTGATCGAAAGTCTGATCCACTTCCGTATAGGCGAACGATTCAGCCTTTCCATTGTCCCAGCCGACCCGCACAAAAGCAGTGAGGTACGGGGAAACATTCTGTTCTACGTTGAGACCGAATCCGTACTTGCGAGTGATGCGCCAGGGATGCGCGGTAATATCGGGCGCGACGCCCCGCCCCGCAGCTTGGATGACCTGCTCCCTGTAAACTCCCATGTTTGCCGAATTGGTGTAAGCCAGGACGCGCACGACTCCCCGTTTGCCCGGGAGCACGCCTTTGCGCAACTCGTATTCAAAATTTTCGGCGCGCGCCTGCCATGGTTTCCAGACCAGGTCGATTCCATTCGCGACCTTGGGCATCAGGGCCTCAGCGAAACGAAATCCCCAATTTCGGTCTTCATAGTCGGCAACCAGGCCGACGGTGTAGCCGCGCGTATCGGCGGCATAGTCCCACGCGCCGTTGTTGTCGATGGTCCAGTTGACGAATTGAAAGTGAGTGTCGGTGCCGGCGGAATTCAGGTCGAAAAAATCCGGCATGCTGAACTTCCCGAAGCGCAGCTCCAGCCGGCGCCGAGGCAGTTCGTCGAATAGCGAGAAGGCCGTGCGCTGGTTCTCAACTTTGTCATCGCTCAAGGCAAATACTTTGTGGATCTCCCCGCGGCCAACATACGGGGAGTGGCTCAAGAACGGATTGCGCACGATGTCGAGGTTGGTATTGCCCGCCAGCCCGAAGCCATCGCTGAGCGCCGAGCCGCCAGTCTCTTCGATGTCCACCAGGAACTCCAGCGAGTTGCTCACGCGAGCGCCGGTATAGAGCGTCAGAACGCGCGAGGTCGCCTTTTCATAACGAGCACGGAGACTGTGCGGTCCGCTGTAGGGCGCGTGAAAGTCAGGATGCGCTTGAAAAATAAAATTGGCCTGCCCCGAGAGCCAGAATCGCGTGCTCTTGAAATGCGGAAGCATCGATTCCGTGCCGGCGCCAGCTTCGGCGGGTTCGGGTTGGGGCGCCAAATTGGGCTCGCACTGCTGCGCCGCGACGGGCGCCAGCGTGAGACCACACAGAACGACAATTAGCAGGGCACGGCCCCAGCACTCTTTACCTAACTGGGCGCAAACCGGCGTTGTGTTGGTCTTCATCATCCTGCAGCTGATTTAGCCCCGAGCGAAACTTTTTCTTGCTGCCGCAAATGGCCGCCCGCCTGCAACCGGATGGGAACGCAGCAACTCCTCACCCTACGCTGCGTTGATTAACACTCCGTAATTGCACCAGCATAAGCCTGGCTCTACGCTGTGTCCTCTGTGTCCCCTGTGGTGAGTGGTTCTGCCACACGTATGGCGCTCAGCACATCCCCACTCTCTTCGAGTTATAACATTCGCCCGATTGCCGTAAGGACGTTTGACAGGTTTCGTCTTCAACCCCTAACCTGATTTGCTCTGACTTATGAAAGTTCTGGTCTTAGGAAGCGGCGGGCGCGAGCACGCCTTGGTCTGGAAGTTGCGGCAATCGCCGCGCATTACGCAACTCGTCTGCGCTCCCGGCAATGGCGGCATCGCGGATGACGCCGAAGTTGCCCCCGCCGATCTCAAAAGTCTGGATTCCATCGTGTCGCTGGCTAACCGCTTGCAACCGGATCTCACCGTGGTTGGCCCGGAATTGCCTTTGACCCTGGGCGTGGTGGACGAGTTCACTCGTCGCGGATGGCCTATCTTCGGCCCGACCCAGGCGGCCTCGCGGCTGGAACTGAGCAAGAGCTTTGCCAAGGAATTCCTGCAGCGTCATCACATTCCCACCGCTCACTTCGCGATTTGCGATTCCATGGATCAGGTACGTTCGGCTCTCGGCCACTTTCACACCCCGGTGGTCGTGAAAGCTGATGGATTAGCCGCCGGAAAAGGCGTGGTCATCGCCCGGAGCAAGGAAGAGGCCGCTTCCACCGCTGCCGAGATGCTCAGCGGCCGCATGGTGGGCGATGCCGGCGCGCGGGTCGTCCTTGAAGAGTGCCTTGAGGGAGATGAACTTTCATTTCTCGTATTCAGTGATGGAGAGCGCGTTGCGCCGCTGGTCGCCGCGCAGGATCACAAGCGCGTCGGCGATCGCGACACCGGCCCAAACACCGGCGGCATGGGCGCGTATTCCACCCCCGAACTTCTCGATAGCGGCATGCGCGATTGGCTGCTGAATCACGTTGCGCGTCCAGTTGTGGCAGGAATGAAGGCCGAGGGCACGGAATTCAAAGGCGTCCTTTACTGCGGGCTGATGATGACCGCACGCGGGCCCATGGTGCTGGAATTCAATTGCCGCTTCGGCGATCCCGAAACGCAACCCATCCTCATGCGCCTGGAGAGCGACTTAGTCGAGGCCTTTGAGGCTTCCATCCAGGGTCGCACCAGCGAGGGCGATTTCCGCTGGTCGCAGGACGCGTCGGTCTGCGTCGTGATGTCTTCGGGCGGGTATCCCGGTACCTTTGAAGCAGGAAAGCGGATCGACGGCCTCGATGAAGCTGCCCGGCTCGAGGGTGTAAATGTATTTCACGCCGGCACCTCGAAGCGCGATGGCGTTTATTACACTTCCGGCGGACGCGTTCTCGGCGTGACCGCGCGAGCCCCGGATCTGCAAACAGCTGTGAAGCGCGCCTACGAAGCATGTGGCAAAATTTCATTCGAGGGCGCGCATTATCGGAAAGACATCGCCGCGCGCGCGCTCAAGCGATGACCGCTCACTGAGTGGAAAAATAACTTCGAATATCAGGAGAGAATTGGAAAATGAACAAGCCACAAGTTTCGATTGTGATGGGCAGTGATTCCGATCTGGAGATCATGCGGGAGACGGGCAAGGCTCTCGATGAATTCGGCATCGCTTACGAAATCGATGTCACGTCGGCCCACCGGTCCCCCGATCGCACCGCCGAGTTCGCCCGCAAGGCCGCCGAGAATGGCGTCCGCGTGATTATTGCCGGCGCAGGCGGCGCGGCCCATCTGGCGGGAGTCATTGCCGCGCATACCACCTTGCCGGTGATTGGAGTGCCCATTCCTTCGACCTCGCTCAACGGGATGGACTCCCTGCTCTCGACCGTGCAGATGCCGGCCGGAATTCCAGTCGCGACCGTCGCGATAGGAAAGCCCGGAGCCACCAACGCCGGCATCCTGGCCGCACAGATCATAGGATTGTCCGACGCCCAGGTAACCAAAAAGCTAGTTGCTCACAAAGAAAAACTGGCAAAAGGCGTAGAAGAGAAATCAAAAAAACTGCGAGGACAAACCACGTAGGGACAGCCTCTCAGGCTGTCCAGCGAAGCGAAGCGAGCCAAACCTCCCGAAATTGCGAGGCCACGATCTCCGCTCTTAAAACTTCAGCTCTCTAAGATACTCCCGGAACGGCCCGCCCAAATCCGGCCGTTTGAGCGCAAACTCGACCGTGGCTTTCAAAAAACCCAGCTTGTCACCCGTGTCATATCGCTTGCCCTCATAAACATACGCATACATTTTTTCCTGCTTCAGCAGCACGCGCATCCCGTCGGTCAATTGCAGTTCTCCGCCGGCACCGGTTGGAGTCTTGGCCAGGCAATCGAAAATCGCGGGCGTCAGGATGTACCGTCCAATAATGGCAAGATTCGACGGCGCTTCTTCCGGCTTCGGCTTCTCCACCATATTGCGGATTTCGAACAGGCGACCGTTGAATCCATCGGCAGGCTGCGCATCGAATACGCCGTAGGAAGAAATCATCTTCCCTTCGACCACCTGCGCCGCGATCACGCTGCATTGCTTCTGCTCGAATACATCTACCATCTGCTTAAGCGCGGGCACGGGATTGTCAATCACGTCATCTGCCAGCAGCACCGCGAAGGGCTCGTTGCCTACAAGTTCCCGAGCCATCAGCACCGCATGACCCAATCCCAACGCTTCCTTCTGGCGCACATATCCCACGTAAATCATGTCGGAGATCTGGCGAACGATCTTCAGCAGATCCAGCTTGCGGCGCTCTTCCAGCATTTTCTCCAGCTCGTAGCTGACATCGAAATGATCCTCGATGGCCTGCTTGCCGCGCCCGGTGATGATCAGGATCTGGTCGCAGCCGGAAGCCATCGCCTCTTCCACCCCGTACTGGATGATGGGCTTGTCCACCAGCGGCAGCATCTCTTTGGGTTGAGCTTTGGTGGCGGGCAGAAAGCGGGTGCCCAGGCCGGCGGCTGGGAAAACGGCTTTGCGGACTTTCATGGTCATGAGGGCGAGCTATGAGCGCTGTGAGCTATGAGTTTAATTCGCGTTAGCTTAGTGGCCGGATCATTGTAATTGGTTGCGTCGCGCAGTGGCGAGAGCCACACGAGTGCGCCGGACCAATGGGTCCGGCGCTAAGTCTTACGTGATGATTTCCGCCGCGGTGCCTTCTACTTGCTGAGCACGAGAACTTCGAAGGTATCAGGCAAGATCGTTCTTCTCGGATGAGGATTGTCCGCCGTAGCCGCCGGAGGCGGCCCGAACTTCGCCGTCACTGTGAAGACGTTTTGCGTTTTCGTGTCGAGAGCCATGGTGCGCGCTCCCGGCTCGGTCTTCACATTTTCCACGACGCTGAATTTCTCCGGCGAGTCTTCTTTCACAACTGTCAGTACGCCTTCACCGCAAGAAGCAAACGCCAGACCCGTCTCCTCGTCGTAAGCAGTAGCATCGACACCTTCCCCGATCACCGGAGTCGCCAGGACCTTTCCGCTATCAGCATCCACTACGGCCATCATCTTGTTGTCGCAACCGACGAACAGACGACGGTTCTTGCGGTCTATCGCCAGCCCGCTCGGCTCCGTGCAGGGAGCCAGAGGCCACTTCGTCTTCACTTCCAGCTTGTTGGGATCAATCACAGTAAGTTCGCTTTTGTCTTCGATATTGACGAACACTTCGCCCTTGGCGTCGCTGGCGGCGAATTCCGGCTTGCCATCCAGCTTGATCGTGCCCAGCACTTTCCCGCTCGCTGCATCGATCGCGGTTGAATCCTGGCTGCGTCCGTTGAAAGTGAACACGCGCTTGGTGGCCGGCTCGTACAGAATGGCGTCAGGATTTTCGCCGACCTTGATCTTGCTTCCGATCGGCGCCAACGTCTTGATATCGAAAATAGTCACGGTGCCTTCGCGGCCGTTGCTGACGAAGCCCTTGCCCAGGTCCGGAGCCAGAGCGATGCCGTGCACCCCGGGAGTATCGGGGATGTCCCCCACATTCTTGCCCGAATCGGCATCCAGCACGATCACATGCGTGCCCCGCGAAATGTAAAAGCGCCGCGCGCTGGCGTCGACGTTGAGGTAATCCCATCCGCCCTCTCCGCCCAACTTATAGGTTTTAACTACGTGATATCCCGGGCCAGCCGCAGCGACCGCGACCGCTGCCAGGGACAGGCTAAGTATGCAAATCCACTTCGAATTGAAAGCCATGACTTCCTCCTGATCAATTTGGGTGCGATCCGCGAGACGGGGCCCCGTCCCATCGCGCGAAATGAACCTGCACCGAACTTCGGTTTTGACCCGAAGTAACTTTACCCTATTTCGCAACTGATCCTAGACTCGTCTGGTATGGACCCGTCCCAGCCATTTTCCGCAGACGCGCAGAACAATGCACCGCAGCAAGTGGATCCGCGCCTGCAGCCCACGCCGGATTACGGCACGCTAGGCCCTGGATCGGACGCAACCGGCTTTTCAAGCGGTGCGCAGCAGCCTGTGCGCCCGCGTCAGGACGCAAGGGCTGCATCGATCATTGCGGCGCTCGTAGGCGTTTTTGTAGCTCTGCTGGTTGGCACGATGGGACGCACGCATCCCGTTTTGCCACGGCTGGACCAATTCATACCAGCCCCGGAGAACAAGCCGGCCTCCGCGAAAGATCTGCAGCAGCTCGATCGCATGGGTCCGCAGAGGCAGGCAGAAACTCTGCTCCAGTTGGCAGTGGCCCAGAACGCGGCGGCACCCCAGCAAATTGCGTCTCACCTGGAGCAATGGCAGGGGAAGCTGCGCTGGGATTCGCAAATGGCCAGTCTGACGAGTGCTGCGCTGAACTCTAACGATATGCGCGTGCGGGAATCCGGCGTGGAAGTGGAACTGGTGGCCTACGGATTGGCGAAAGATTCCCCCAGTCTGGAATCTCTGCTGCAAACTGTCGAAGCGACCGATCACTCCCAAAAAATCTGGGCCCTCTGGTCACTCGGCCTGATGGCCAATCGCGGCTTTCAAACCGATCAGATCCTGCAGACTTTGATCTCGCATTTGAAGGATTCCGATGAGGACTCACGCCATTGGGCCGCGGAGTCATTGGCGCTCACCGGCTCCGATCAAGCCATCGAGCCGCTGTTGAAGGCGATGCACGATGATCCCTCAGCGCTAGTGCGCGAGCGCGCCGCCTGCGGGATTGCGCAATCCGGCTTATTCACGCCTGAGCAGCGCATGACCGCGCTTCCGCAATTGCTCAACTACACCGACGATCCCACGCTTGATGCCTCAACCCACGCCTGGGCGTTCCACGCCCTGAACGACATCACCCACCAGAATCTGCCGAATGACGCCGCAGCCTGGCGCAGTTGGTACGAAGCGAAAAACAGACAGTAGGCGAACATAGGGAATTTCCTCTGTGTCCCTCTGTGTCCTCTGTGGTGAAAGTCTTTGTTCACTCTGCCATCTTCGCGACATGCACGTCGAATCCGGTTTTTGGCAGCAACGACGTTAGCGCGAAGGCTTTGAATCCGTCGCCGCTCACTTCGGTGTGGCGGTAAATTCCCGGTTCATTCTCGATGGTTTCCCGCCGGCCTTCCATGTCGGCCAGAAATTCCTGCGCCCGATGCACGCTCACTTCTATATCTTTCGCGCGCGTGACCACCGCCTCGGAAGCATACGAACGAACCAGTTTGGGCCAATACTTCGCCAGCAAGTCACTGCTGGCAAAAATGTCAGCCCAGATCACGCGGCCATTCACGGCCACCACGACCCCAACCGCATTGCGGTCGCGCAACTGGTGAATCAGGCTCTGATAGTTCTGCTCGATAGGCTTGGCGACCGCGTCCACCTGCTTGCGGACCTCGGAATTTTCCATCACTCGCGCATAGGAACTCGTGCCTGCGACCTCCGCCTGCACCGGCGCCGCCATGGGAAGCCGGGTCGCGACTTGAGTTTTCTGCGCGTTCACGGCGTCCCACACTGCCTGCTGATTCTTGTCCGCCATCGCCTTCGCGCGCACCGAGGGCTGCACCATGATGGCCATTGGTGCGGCTAATTTGGCGTCATTCGCGGCACCGCCATACAGCGCCTCGGAAGCTCCAAAGTGTTCGCTGGTGGCTACCCAGCGGCCGGGCTCAACGCAGAACACGCTGAGATCCACCGGATCGCTTTCGGCGGGCACGATGCGATCTTTGCCAATCACGCGATCCTGCTTGCCACCCGAGACCACCTCGCCGGCGAGCAGCAGCAGCGGTCGCTTGGAATTGTTGACCAGCACAAGGCGGTTGACCTGCGCGCCATCGTGGAACCCGTTGGACGGTGTAGGATGCCTCCGAATCAGCCCTTGCACGCTCCCGGATTCCGTAACGATAACGTCTCCCGAGCGCAGGCCTTCGTCAAGCGTCAGAAATTCGCTGGTGGGGTAACTCTTCACCGCGACGACGGGAAACACGGTGAGATTCCCATGGCGAATGGGATCGAGCACCTTGTATCCAGAGTTTGGTGTCACCTCCCCGGCGCTCGCATCGTGGTGACCAAGCACCACGAATCCCGCCACGATCAACAGAACTATCACAGCCAGGAAAAACTTGGGGCTCATAGAGGCTCCTTTTGAGGACGGACGCCAGGCGTCCATCCCCGCACTAAGGCGTGCGCGCCCACTTCGAAGGACGAAGTCGTGTCCGGTTACGGGTGTAACTCGAACCGGGCGCGCCGCATTTTCGACTCCGTTGAAGGAACGTAGAAGCCACATCTGCTTGCGCCGTTAATTTCAGAGACGCAAACTCGAGGTCCCTCGACTGCGCTCGGGATGACGTAGTCTGCAGCGGCGGAGCCGCGAAAGAATGCAGCCCATGCCGTAAGGCATGGCTGCAGAGTGGGAATAGAGCCGAGCCCCGGAGGGGCGAAAGAACAATTTCCGCACGCCCTGCTGGTTCGCGCGCGGGCAATGGGCAACCGTGTCGTTTCCCACTCTCACCGATACAAATCACGTCCTCGACTGCTCTCGGATGACAGAGGAAATTGCCCGCCTGCCTCCGCCAGTCCTCCGCCTCACGTAAAATTAAAGAACAACACCGGAGCCGCTTCTGTTTTGTCTTTTCTTGACCAACTGAATCCGCAACAGCGTGAGGCTGTCGAAACCACCGAAGGGCCGGTGCTGATCCTGGCCGGCGCGGGTAGCGGGAAGACGCGCGTCATCACCTATCGCATCGCCTATCTCATCGAGCACAAGGGCGTGATGCCGGAGTCCATTCTGGCGATGACCTTCACCAACAAGGCCGCGGCCGAGATGGGCGAGCGCGTGGAAAAGCTGGTGGGCGGGCTGAGCATCGCCAAGCCGGTGATCTCGACTTTCCATTCTTTCTGCGTGCGCGTGCTGCGGCGCGACATCGAAGCCATGCGCATTCCGTCGACTGTGCCGGGCCAGCCGCCGATCGGGCATACGAAGAATTTCGTCATCTACGACGAAAGCGACCAGCAGTCCGTCGTCGAAGTCGCTGATGAAGCGGCTGGGGATCGACGACAAGGAACTCACGCCGCGCACTGTGCTGGGCCGGATTTCCTGGGCGAAGAACCACATGCTCGATCCGCAGGAGGTTTATCTGCAGTCGGCCGATCCCAAGACCGAGCGCGTCGCCCACATTTACGAGGAATATCGCAAGGAACTGCGCAAGGCCAACGCGCTCGACTTCGACGACCTGCTGCTCGAAGCGGTGCGCCTGCTGAAGTCCGCGCCGCAGGTGCGCGAGTACTACAACCGGCGCTTTCAGTACCTGCTGATCGATGAGTATCAGGACACCAACCGTCCGCAGTACGAGCTGATGCGCATGCTGGCCGGCGAGCACCACAACGTTTGCGCCGTGGGCGACGAGGATCAGTCGATCTACTCCTGGCGCGGCGCCGACATCCGCAACATTCTGGAGTTCGAGAAGGACTTTCCCGAGGCCAAGATCATCCGGCTGGAGCAGAACTACCGCTCGACGCAGAACATTCTGCAGGCGGCGTCGGCGGTGGTCGCCAACAACGTCCGGCGCAAGGGCAAGAATCTGTGGACCTCGCGCCAGGGCGGCACGAAGATCGGCTACTACGAGGCGCCCGACGGCGAGAACGAAGCGCTGTTCGCGGCGGACTGGATTGCGCGCTACCTGCGCGAAGCCGACGATCGCGGCGAGACTCCGCGAGCGGCCGTGCTTCTATCGCACCAATTCGCAGTCGCGCTTGTTTGAAGAGGCCATGCGGCGCTATCGGCTGAAATATCACGTGGTCGGCGGATTTTCGTTCTACGAGCGCGCCGAGATCAAGGACATGATCTCGTACCTGAAAGTCATCCAGAACCCGGACGACTCGATTTCCTTGCTGCGCGTGATCAACACTCCGGCGCGCGGCATCGGCAAAGGGACGATCGACACGCTCGAGCGGCTGGCGCTCGAAACCGGGCTGTCGTTGTGGGGAGCGATCGGCGAGGCGATCAAACGCCAATTGCTGCCGCCGCGCGCGCTCGCATCGCTCAAGACTTTTCAGCAGCTGATTGAAGACGCGCGAGCCATGCTGTACGGGAACTTTGTCGAGCAGTTGGAACAGACGACCGCAGAATCAGCTGATGCATCGGCGGAAGTGGCGCTCGCCACTTCCTCGGTCGAAAGCGATGCCGAGTCCGCAGAAGATGCGACGGCTTTCGATCCCGAGGAGTTCGGCAATTTTTCGTTTGACTTCGGCGCCAGCGCATCCGACTCAGGCGACAACACAGCGTCCCTCGACTCCGCTCACGATGACGAGGGCAAGAAGGCGCAACCCGAAACTGACGCCGCCGAGACACGGGAAACGGATGCGTTTGCCGCTCCGACGGTCAGCACGGCCGACGTTCTCAAGTTTCTGATCGACCGCACCGGCTACATCAAGCTGCTGGAAGCGGAAGACACGCCCGAAGCCTACTCGCGCATCGAGAATCTGCGCGAACTGGTCAACGCCGCCATGGACTCGCGCGACCGCGGCGAGACGCTGGACCAGTTTCTCGATCACGCGGCGCTGGTCAGCGACGCCGACGACTACGACGAGCGCGCCCAGATCACGCTGATGACGCCTGCACGCCGCCAAGGGCCTCGAGTTCCCGCTGGTATTTCTCAGCGGACTGGAAGAAGGCCTGTTCCCGCACTCGCGCACCATGCTCGTATCCGGACGACATCGAGGAAGAGCGCCGCCTTTGCTACGTCGGCATGACGCGGGCGATGGATCAGCTCGATCCTGACGCGCGCGGTCTACCGCCGCCGCTACGGCACAGATCTGCCGGAGGCCAGCGTGCCCTCGCGATTTCTGGAAGAAGTTCCGGGAGGATTAATCGAAGAAGTAGGAACGCAGACGAGCTCGCGTAGGGACAGCCTCTCAGGCTGCCCAAGCCGGGCGCGGCCGCGGCGGCTTTCGACAGCGAGAGCACGCATTACTCGTACGAAGACGAAGACCAGAGCGCGTCGTGGCACACCAACACCAGGCAGCCCGAGCGTGCGTCGAAGCAAACCGCAGCCGCTCGCGCCTACAACTCGATCGAGAACATCGCCGAGTTCTTCGCCTCCCGGGGCAAGAAATTCAGCGCGCCCAAACCGCTCCGGTGGAGGAGCCCACAGGCAAGCGCGGATTCCGTCCCGGACAGAGAGTCCGCCATCCGAAATACGGCGAAGGAACGGTCTACCAGCGCGAAGGAGAAGGCGAAGAAGCCAAGATTACGGTACAATTTCCACGCTTCGGTTTGAAGAAGCTGGTGGAGAAGTATGCCCAGCTGGAGAAAGCCTGAATACATTGGGAAATTGTGTAATTTAGTAATTGAGTAATTTGGTTCTGCGCACGGCTGGCGGATGTTTCAATTACACAATCACTCAATTTCCCAATTACAAAATTCATTCGAGAAAGAGTTCATGGCAAATACATCGACATTAAGCAGAGACGAACGCAAGAAAGCGAAGCGCACCGCGCGCAAGAAGCGCAAAACGGAAAAGCCGCTCAAGCCCCGCGACTATCCTCGCGGATCGAAGAAGCCGCAAGGTCAAGAAGTTGGCCCGCGGCCAGGCGAAGCGGTAAGACGAGAGAAAATCCCACCCTACAAAAGACGCGTAGGGTGGGGCACGCTCTTCAGCGCCCAGAGAGCTTTGCCTCAGGAGAATCCGACTCTTTGTCACAACCTACGACCACCGAGCCTCCATCCAAAGATGTTGTGCGCACCTCCGAGAACCAGCTTTTCTGCTGCAAGTCCATCGACAAGCTGATCTCGGAGGCCGACGATCCTGAGCGAACGACTGAAGAAGACGCTCGGCCCGTGGTCGCTGACTGCGCTCGGCATCGGCGCCATCATCGGCTCCGGGATTTTCGTCCTGACCGGCACCGCGGCCGCGGGCGAATATTTCCAGGCGCCGTCGATTCTGCACGCGCAGGTGCTCGATCTCATCGTGAACTTCCTGCGGAGTGGCAGCACCGCGCAGGTGCTGATGCACGGGCGTCCTCCGGCCGGTCCTTCGATCGCGATTTCATTTCTTCTGGTGGCGGTCGCCTGCAGTTTTGCCGGACTTGTGCTATGCGGAACTGGCGTCGATGATTCCGATCGCCGGCAGCGCCTACACCTACTCCTACGCGACGCTCGGCGAAATCTTCGCCTGGATCATCGGCTGGGACCTGATTCTCGAATACGTGGTCAGCAACGTGGCGGTGGCGGTTGGCTTCAGCGCGTATACCAAGGCGCAGCTGTCGTCCTTCGGATTGAACTTGCCGGATCGATGGTCGACTCCCGTGTGGGAGTCCGGGCACTGGACGGGCGCGTACTTCAATGTGCCCGCGTTCCTGATCGTCTTCATCCTGACCGTGCTGCTGGTGCGCGGCGTCAAGGAATCGGCCGAAGCCAACAACGTCATGGTGCTGATCAAGATCGGCGCCATCCTGATCTTCCTGGTCGTGGGCGGCATGCTGGTTCACCCCGGCAACTGGAAGCCCTTTGCGCCCTCCGGATTCGGCGGCATCGTTACCGGCGGCGCCATCGTTTTCTTCACCTACATCGGTTTCGATTCCGTCTCGACTGCCGCGGAAGAGGCGCGCAACCCGCAACGCGATCTGCCGTTCGGCATCATCGCGTCTCTGATTGTCTGCACTCTGCTTTATGTCGGCGTCGCCATCGTGCTGCTGGGCATGATGAAGTACACGACGTTCATTTCGGGCGACGCCGCTGAGGCTCCGGTCGCCTACGCCTTGAAAGCTCTCGGTGCACAGCCGCTGTTCGCAATCGATCATCGTCATCGGCGCGCTCACCGGCATGATCTCATCGCTGCTGGTTTTTCAGTACGGCCAGGCGCGCATCTGGTACGCCATGTCGCGCGACGGCCTGTTCCCAAAAATGTTTTCGGCGGTTCACCCCAAATTCAAGACGCCGCACTGGTCCACCTGGATTGCGGGATTCGCGGTCGGAATCCCGGCAGGAATTGTCGACATCAGTGACGCCGCCGACCTCTCCAACATCGGCACGTTGTTCGCCTTTGTGCTGGTGTCGCTGGGCGTCATCATCTTGCGGCGGACGCAGCCCGACCGTCCGCGTGTGTTTCGGGTGCCGCTGGTGCCGTGGTTCCCGCTGATCTCGATTGTCCTTTGCGGCGGGTTGATGACTGGCCTCACCGTGATCACCTGGGTCCGGTTTGTCGTGTGGCTCGCGCTCGGACTGTTGATCTACATCTTCTACAGCCGGCATCACAGCGAGTTCGCGCGGGGATAGTGATACCCCGTGGTTGTCATCCTGAGACGCGCGTGTTTTGCGCGGCGCAGGATCTCTGCATCCTGCTGCGAATGCATAGATCCTTCGCGGCAAAAGACGTCGCTCAGGATGACAACCGACTGTGTGCCGGATTACGTTGGATTTATTTCGCGGCCGCCAGCGGCTGATTCTGCCCTTTGTCCAGCCGGTCCACCATTTCCTGAGGCAAGGCATGCAGCAATTCCAGGAACGCTGCGTTGGTCCACCCGAAGCCGACTACGTTCATTTCATAGCCTAGTTCCACATGAGCTTCGGAGGAGCGCGTGACCACGTTGTATTTCTCGCGGATGTTGCCGTCGCGGCGGAAATTCTCGGCGACCGTGGAAAGGAAGTTGTAGGAAATGCGGTCGGCATCGGCGTTGTATCCATACTTCCGCAGCGCATCGATGGCGATCATCTCGATATTTCCCCAGCCATAGGGCAAGTCCCACTGCGCGCCGGAGTCGAAGGTGCTCATGGGGAGTCCGCCCGGTTGCTCGAATCCTTTCAGGTTCGCAACCACACCCCTGGCTTGTTCCGGCGTCGCTAACCCTGCCCACATGGGATAGAACATCGAAGCGTAGAGATAGGTAGAGCCCTTGGCGGTGTCGAAATTGAAATCGAAGAACGTCTTACGCTGGTCATTCCATAAATATTGCGTGATCAGTTTCTTGCGATCTTCAGCTCGCTTGTTCCATTGCTCAGCATCATTTTTTCGTCCTAACCAGAGGCTGATCTGCTCCATGTCTTTTTCATTCTTGTACAGCAGGCTGTTCAGGCAAACGGGCGCATAGTGATGCGTTGCTGAGCCAAATGCCCCGAATCGGAAACTCACATCGAAGCCCGACTCGCGCATTGAACGATCGCCTTTGTAATAATCCTTGCTCAACTTGAATTGCCGCGCCGCCTCGCACGTGGGCCGCTCCATCGTGCTGGGCGCATCGCAAACCTCCAGCGAATAAGCCGCTCCCGCAACCGAATCTCTTGCCTCCGGCCGATTCTCGTAAACATAGCTGTCCGCCTGCCCAGGATGAAAAAAGAAATACTGCGAGACCTTGCGATAAAAGCCAGTTTCGTCTTGCACGGCCTCTTGCGGCGGTCCATCGCCAAAATCGTAATAGCGCGACAATCCGGTCTGACCCGCTACATGCGGCTCATGCGTCCAGATCTGGTAGTCGTGATCCAGATCTCTGTAAGCCCGCTCCAGCCATGCCCTCTGGGCTCGCTTGTCTTGCGGCGTTCCCTTCTTCTGCAGCGCTTCGTAGACGTCCATAAACATGGAACTGACGAACGGCGGTTGCGAGCGCGTCAGATAATAAGTCCGGTTCGCATTGAGCATGGCCCCGTAATTCTCAATCTCGAAAAAGAAGTTATCGACCATGTCGCGCGCCAGGTCCACGCGCCCGGCACGCAGCAGCCCGCGAATAATGAAGTAACTGTCCCAGCCGTACATTTCATTGAAGCGCCCGCCGGGTACAACGTACTTCTCGGGCAAGTAGAGCAGGCCGGAGGGATCGATATTGCCGCTCGTGATCTCTCCAAGGCGATCAATCTTCCGCGGCAGATGTTCAATGCGCACCTTGCATTTTCCGCTCAGCTCGCGCACCGACGCCGGCTCTTCCAATCCCGCAGGCAGATACAACACCGGGGTCTCGGCGATTTTTGGATCGACAATACTCTCGCAACTCGTCATCGATCGCGTGAGCGTATCCCAGGCCTGGGAAATGTAATTAAGGATTGGCTTCAGTCCCTGCCTGTCGGCAGAGGCGCGGCTGCAGTGCTGGCACAACACAGCAGCGCGATGAGGAAAGAGCAAAGTGATCTACGGAGCAGAACGCATTTGTTGCCGAAGACAATAATCATCGTGTGGTCTCGAAAGCTTCGACATGATAACTGGCGGCGAGAACGCAACCAAGTAAATCCACTAACCATCGCCGAAGCGGCCCAGGTGCGTCCCCATCACTGCAATTTTGGTTTATGCTAGCTGGTTTGCGTTTCAGGTTTGAGGGGGAAAAGTGAACCAACACGTAGCCGCGGACGCATTCGTCCGGAGGCGCTCGCTTCGCTTCGCGGGGCGGACCAATGGGTCCGCCCCTACGCCGACCGTTGTACTTGTTTTTCTTTGTTTCACCACCCTGCTCTCCGCCGCAACCTGGGCGCAGGTTCCCGAAAATACTTACCAGGAATTGCACTGGCGGATGATTGGCCCCTTTCGCGGCGGGCGTACTCGCGCTGCTTCCGGCGTGCCCAGCCAGCCCAACGTGTTTTACGTGGGACAAGTGAACGGCGGAGTGTGGAAGTCGGACGACTACGGCCGCACCTGGAATCCCATCTTCGATCACGAACCGACGCAGTCGATCGGCGCAATTGCGGTCGCCTCTTCTGATCCGAACATCATCTACGTCTCCAGCGGCGAGGGATTGCATCGTCCCGATCTTTCGGTGGGCGACGGGATCTACAAATCCACCGATGCGGGGAAAACGTGGACCCACCTTCCCGGCTTGCGCGACGGCCAGCAGATTCCTGCGCTGGCGATCGATCCCCGCGATCCGAACAAAGTTTTCGCGGCCGTGCTGGGACATCCCTATGGTCCGAGCCAGGAGCGCGGCATCTACCGTTCCACCGATGGCGGACAGAACTGGCAGCGCGTCATCGCGAAAGACGAAAACACCGGCGGATCCGACGTTGAGATCGATCCTTCGAATCCCGACGTGGTTTACGCCGCCATGTGGGAGGTGCGCGAAGGCCCGTGGGAAGACAACAACGAATTCAACGGTCCCGGCGGCGGTCTGTTCAAATCGACCGATGGCGGAAGCACGTGGCATAGGCTGACCAACGGCCTCCCCAAAGATCTTTCGCAGATTTACGTTGCCATCGCCCCTAGCGATCCGCGGCGGTTGTACGCGACCCTGGCAACCGCTTCCGGCAAGCTGAACGTTTACCGCTCCGACGATGGCGGCGACAACTGGACGCAGGCCACCAATGACCCGCGGCCCTCGGGACGCATCGGCGGAGGCGACCTTCCGATCCCGAAGGTTGATCCCAAGAATCCCGACCTGGTTTACGTGGCCAGTACGGTCACCATGCGTTCGACCGACGGCGGCAAGACCTGGTCTGGATTTCGCGGAGCGCCCGGCGGCGATGACTACCAGAATCTCTGGATCAATCCCAACAACGGCGACATTATTCTGCTGGTCAGCGATCAGGGTGCGATCATCACGGTCAATCGCGGCCAGACGTGGAGTTCCTGGTACAACCAGCCCACGGCGCAGCTCTATCACGCGATCGCCGACAATTCTTTTCCTTACCGTGTCTGCGCGGGACAGCAGGAGAGCGGCTCGGTTTGCATCAACAGCCGTGGCAATGACGGCGCGATCACGTTTCGCGACTGGCATCCCGTGGGGGTCATCGAGTATGGATACGTCGCACCCGATCCGCTGAACCCCGATCTTGTATACGGCGCAGGCCGAACCGAGGTTTCGAAGTTCCACTGGCCCACCGGCCAGGTGCAGGACATCACGCCGATTCCCTTGCGCAATAGCAAGTACCGCGCCAACCGCACCGAGCCGCTGATGTTTTCGCCGGTTGATCCGCACGTGCTTTATTACGCCACCAACGTGCTGTTCAAGACCACGGATGGCGGGACTTCCTGGCAGGAGATCAGCAAAGATCTTACGCGCGAGAATCCCGGCGCTCCACCCAGTGTCGGAAGCATGCACAACAAGGGAGCGGAGAATCAGCGTGGAGTCATTTATTCGCTCGCGCCTTCGTTCAAGTCTCTCGACACCTTGTGGGCCGGGACCGATGACGGCCTGCTTTGGATCACTCGCGATGGCGGGAAGAATTGGGCCGACCTCACTCCCAAAGAGCTGACTCCCTGGAGCAAGGTCACCCAACTCTCCGCGTCGCGTTTTGACGAGAACACTGCCTATGCCTCGGTGAGCCGCTTCCGCATCAACGACACGCATCCCTACATCTATCGCACGCACGATGGCGGCAAGAGCTGGAAACTGATCACGGCCGGCCTGCCGGACTTCGGCCCCGATGATACCGTCCGCGAAGATCCCGTGCGCAAAGGCCTGCTGTTCGCGGGCACGGAGAACGCTGTCTGGGTTTCGTTCGACGATGGAGATCGTTGGCAGTCGCTGCAACTGAACCTTCCGCGTACATCCATGCGAGATCTGTGGATCAAGGATGACGATCTGATCGTGGCCACGCACGGACGTTCGTTCTGGATTCTGGATGACATTGCTCCACTGCGCGAGATCGCTGCGGGTATCAACAATTCGGCTCACCTGTATGGGCCGGCGGCTGCGTACCGCATTCAGCGTGACACCTATACCGACACGCCAATGCCGCCGGATGAACCCATCGGCGCCAATCCGCCGGATGGAGCGATCCTCGATTATTATCTTCCGTCCACCGCGAAATCCGTCAGCATCGAGATCCTCGATGGCAAAGGTCAGGTCGTCCGCAAGTATGCGAACACTGACAAGCCCGAGGCGAGCGAGGAAGAATTGCTGAAACAGTTGATTCCGCTGTACTGGGTACGTCCGCCGCACCCACTCCCGACCCAGCCCGGGATGCACCGCTGGGTATGGGATCTGCACTACACCGCGCCAGATTCCATGCGGCATGACTATCCAATCTCCGCGATCCCGCACGACACTCCGCGGTACCCGCTCGGCCCGAACGCTCTGCCCGGAACCTACACTGTGCGCCTGAGTGTGGACGGTAAAACATCTACCACGCCGTTAACGGTGAAGATGGATCCCAGGGTGAAGACTTCCGCTGATGGCCTGCAGAAGAAGTTCGAGACCGAGGCTCACATCGCTTCCGTCATGAGTGAATCCACGCTAGCGCTGCACCAGGGGGCGTCGATTCGCTCTCAATTGTCCAAGCTGACCGAAAAAGGCAATGCCTCAGTTAAGACGTCAGCCGCCGAGTTTGAGAAGAAACTCAATGCGCTCCTGGGAAGCGCGGGAGGATTTTTCGCGCCGCCCTCGCCAGAAGTTTCCCTGAGCAGGCTGAACGGACAGGCTTCGGGCCTGTATCAACAGGTCTGGAACGTCGATGCGGAACCGACCACCGCGCAGTTGCAAGCCAGCGACACGATCAACCACGATCGCGACGACATCATGCGGCGCTGGAACCAATTCAAGCAGACGGATTTGCCTGCGATGAATCGTCTGCTGCGGCAGGCCAATATTCCAGAAATCAACCCACAAGCGTCCATCCAGCAGGATGAACCCCCAGGAGACGAAGAGTAAGCAGCACGCATGCGGGAAACGCGTAGGGACAGCCCCTTGGGCTGTCCCGCGAAGCGAAGCGAGCGGCCTACGGCAATCATTCGGGCGCGATAAACCCGGCACGTGCAAAAAGCCTCGCCAGCCCAAGGGGCTGGCGCTACGTGGTCTGAAGCTCATGTCCAGGAGTTCACAAAGCCTTCACCGCTTCCGCGAGGCGGCTGGTGATCTGCTCCGGCGTTGTCCCCGGCTCGAAGCGCATGGGTTTCCCAATACGCACAGTAATCTTGTGGGGCGCCGCGAATTTCTTTCCCGCCTGCTTGATCTCGTAGAGCCCGTCGATGCGCATGGGCAGAACTGGAATCCCGAGATTCTCCGCCAGCAGGCCAATGCCTGAGCGAAATGAATTCATCTCCCCAGTCGTAGTAAGGCGTCCCTCGGGAAACACGAGCACACTGCAGCCGCGGTCCACCGCCTCGCCCGCGTAAGCAAAGCTGCGGCGGAAGCCTGCTTCGCGCGGGAGGGGGAACAAGTTCAGCAGGGATACTCCCGAAACCCAACGCAGCCGGTCATAGATTCTTGCGAAAAATCCGCGTTCGGGTGCGGGAGTGCGCAGAGCCTCCAGCGCTTCTCCGCCTGCACCAATAGCCAAACGATGCCGGAAGCGCGCAGGCAACGCGGTCAGAATGAATCCGGGATCGACATCCGCGACGTGGTTAGAGATGACCAGCAGCGGTCCATGAACGCCGCACAGGTTCTCGCGACCCATGATTCGCGGCCAGCCCAGCAGAAAAACCGCCGGACGCAGAAGCAGGTAATGCGCCAGCAACCGTATCCAGGTGACCGGCCAGCGCAGCGTCCAACTGGGATAGTGGTATCCCGCCGCCGGCGCGGCTTCTCCGCGCAGCATGCGTTCCAGATCGCCAACCGTGCGCATTGCGCTGAACCGGGTTTCGCTCAGATCGACCTGATAGCGATCCTCCAGCGCGCTCATCAATTCCACGCGACCTAGAGAACTGAGGCCGAGGTCCGCATCGAGGTTTGCGTCGGGCCCTAAGGCGGGAACCGCGCGTCCGGATATCCGGGAGATCAGATCTGCAACCGGACTAGCCGGAACACCACTGCCTGAGCGATTTTCGCTGCCTGCGGGTTTTTGAAACAGAACCTCTTTGACCGTCTGGGCAATGGCAATGCGCTTTGGCTTTTGCGTGCTGGTTCGGGGAAAGTCTTGCTGCGGCCATTCCATCCACAGCCGCATCCGTTGGTAGTCGGCCAGCGGCTCATTGGCGCGCTGCACCACCGCTGCCACATCAGCATGATCGCGAAGAATCACCACCGCGCAGGGCTCGGCGTTGCCGCCTCTCTCCACGCCGATGACCACGCAGTCCCTGACCTCCGGCTGCCGCCGCAGCGCAGCTTCCAAATCTTCCGGATAGACATTGGTCCCGCCGGGAGTGACGATGACTTCCTTCTTCCGTCCCTTGAAGTACAGATTGCCGGCCTCGTCCAGCGCGCCGATGTCGCCCGTGCGATACCATCCCTCGGCATCCGAGACAGCGTGCGCTCCACTCGCATCCCAGTATCCCGACGCGACCCCACTCCCGCGAACCAGAATCTCGCCATCTGGAGCGAGCTTCACCTCACGGCCGGGAAGAACTTTGCCGATTGATCCTTTCCCCAGGCGAAAAGGATGATTCACACTGACCAGCGAAGTGGTCTCGGTGAGCCCATAGCCTTGAACGACGGCGTAGCCAAGGCGCCCCCAGAATTCTTCGGTTTCGCTGTCCAGGGCCGCACCTCCCGAGATGAATGCCCAGAATTTCCATCCGAACTGCCGCCGGATGCGGTGAAAAATCCACCAGCGATGAAGAAAATGCTTCTCTTTGGCCGCCGCGAAACGCTGACGGAAACCCTCGATCTGCTTTCGATCCTCCAAATCGCGTTCCAGCTTCTGCTTCAGCGATTGCAGCACCCGCGGCACGCTGACCAGCACCGATACCCGCTCGCGCTTCATGGTGTGCATCACCTCGGAAGGCTTGAGTTCCTGTTGAAAAATGACAGTGCCGCCCAGCAGAGGCGGCAGGTACATGCCCAGGAATTGCCCGAATACATGGCTCAAAGGCAACAGATTGAGGAATCGGATGGGGTGCACCAGTTGCTCATATTTCAGATAGCCCTGCATCTCGCGCTGGAGAGGAGCGATATTCGACAGCACGTTGCCGTGGCTGATGACCACACCGCGAGGCTCGGCGGTGGTGCCCGAGGTGAAGACGATTTGAAGCGTATGCTCGTGGCCAATTTCCGGGAAAGTTTCGTGCCCCGACTCCGGCAGGCTCCGCATGTCGTCGAAAGTCATCGCAGGGCTGAGTTGCGCTGCATCACTGGCGTGCTGGCGTGAACTGACCAACAGTTTTGCCTGAACTTGCCGGAACACACGCGCTGCGAAATCCGCGGACGAACCGTCGTCCATGGGAACTACGACCACGCCACGCAGCGTGCATCCGAAAAACGCGGCCACCCACTCGGCAGAATTTTCGCCCCACAGCATAATCCGATCGCCGTTGGCGATTCCGCGCCGGTCGAGTTCTCCTGCGAAAGCTTGGGCCAGGCGAAGCACCGCGCCATAAGAGAATGACTCCATGCGGTATCCGCGTTTCTGCTTGTAGGCACACTCGCTGGCATGCGCTGAAAAATGTTCGAGGAAGAACTCTGCCAAACTTTCGGCCATGGGTATCGCAGCGCCGGCCCGGACAGGCCGATCTCATCCAGTCTATTGGATTCGCAGCAGGCAGTACCGGGGTGGGGGAAACTGGCAACGCGCCATGAGGATACGCCTCGGTCCTCGCACCAAGGGGGCGTTCCGTAAGGAACTTGTTCCGGCGACGCGATTGTGCGACATAGATACTATGCGCACATCCACAACGTGGGCCATCGCTCTTGTCGTGATCGCCTCGGCCGCCGTCTCAGCGCAGGAGAAATCGGACGGCGAAACTGTCCGGGCGTTGGAGATGAAGTGGACTGAATCCTACAAGCAGCGCAACATCGAGATTCTCTCCTCGCTTCTCGCCGATGATTTCGTGATTACCGTGGAAGATGGCAATGTCTACAGCAAGGCGGGATACATCAGCCACACCGCCGATTCAGGCACAAAAGTGCAGGTCGCCGAAATGTCGGACCTGAAGGTCCGCATGCATGGGAACACCGCCATCGTGACCGGCACCTATCATGAAAAAGGCGAGTCGAATGGCAAACGCTATGATTATCACGACCGCCTCACGGATTGCTGGGTCAAAACTGGCGGCAAATGGCAGGTGGTTGCCTCGCACTACAGCGTGCCCTACAAGCAGTAGCTTCAATGGGCAGAACTCCTATCGCACGACAGATCTGCCGAGCCCGTTCTTGGTAAAAGGTCGCGAGATTCGGCTCAGTACTATTTGAGGCGTCTTAGGGACACCGTGGCCGTGCGACTGTCGTTGATGCTTTCGAGTTTCAGGTCGCCCTCGAGCGCGTCTTCTCCCGCCTGCTTCAGATCGTAAGAGAACTTCCATTCGCCAGTCGTTAATTGAAACCGCACGCGGCTACCGTCGGTTGTCCCGTTCTCGATCGGGTATTGCTCACCCTCATTGGGGCCGCCAGTGCCGGAGAAGACATTGCCCTGCTGTTTCAAGATGAATAACTGCGGGGTGGCATGGTCGCCGCCCGCAGCTTTGAAGTTGCCGCTCCACTTGCCTGTGAGATCACTTCCCCGCGTCCCGACGGCGAACAACGTGAGTGCCAGGATCAGACCATTCATGATTCGTGCTCGATTACTTTGCGCCGATTTTCCTCTTGCGCAACCAGATCAGCCAACCGGTTAAGGCTTGGACTGGAACCAGGATACTCGCAAGTGCCGCGACAATTTTGGTGGGCATTCCGAAAATACTCCCGGTGTGAATCGTTTCATTCACAGCCATCAACCGATCTCGGAAGCTGAGATCGCGCATCAGACTCGCCGAGACTATCTCGCCATTCTCAGGGTCAATCGAGATCAAATTCCGGTCGCCTGCAATTCGGTGGTCAGTGTACTCGAGAGAAACGCGATAGGCTCCGCCGAACTCCGGCATTTGGATGCGATGAGCGTAGGTACCCGGAACCTTCCCAATCGCGATTGCTACTGCCTGGTCCGGGGTGATCTCAACCGCCTTTGCCAGCGAGGGTGGGGTGATCGCCGGATGCGCAGCAATCGCTGGCACTCCACTCCGTTTGTCCAACAAGGGGGCGATCTGATCTTCGAAGCCGATTACGACTCCGGTCGCTGTGAGCGCCACTAAGGGCAGCAGAGAAACGATGCCAACTACATTGTGCAGATCAAACCAAAATCCAAGCGTCCACCATTGGCGCCGGATGCGCATCCGCTTACCGGGCCACCAGAGATACACGCCCGAAGCTACGGAAAAAAGCATGGCCACGGCAGACCACTTCAAGATGGCCCGTCCTACATCGCCCATTGCTAGTCGAACATGCAGAGCTCGTACTGCGCCCAACAAACTCTGGCCTCTCGTACGTACGCCGAGTATTTGTCCCGTGTACTGGTTCACCGAGACGATGCCGCGAGAAAGACTCACTTGAGTGGGAAACTCCGCGCATTCGGGCAGGAGGTACGCAACAATGGGCTCGCCTGGATACTCATTCGATACGGCTTTCCCAATTTCGACAAGCGGCAGGAGCCTGCTACCCGGTCTTACGTAGGAGAGATGGCTATGCAGCAGGCGGTCCAGTTCCGGCTCAAATGCGATGATGCTTCCCGTCACGCCGAGAACTACCAAGAACGCACCTGCGCTGAGACCGAGAACGAGATGGATCTTGAGAATCAAGCGTTGCACGGGAGCATCTTAGCGCAACGCGACTTTACCACTCGCCATAAGCCCAGCGCGGCCGCACGTGCTGCTCGATTGCGCTGGCGACCCGCACACCCGGCAAGTGAAGCAGGCCTGCAATTTACGAACTTGTTCTAGGAGCTTGTTGAAAAAGTCACTGCCGGTGGCGCAGAGGAGTGTGATAAGAAGCAGGGATGCGAGGAGACGATCAGCAGCTGCAAACCGGGATGTTCAGCTACGTGGCGTTGGAAGATCGGATTCCAGCGGATCATCCGCTGCGTGGGGTGAGGAAACTGGTGGATGCGGTCCTGGCCAGAATGACGAAGGACTTCGATGGGCTGTACTCGGAGGTGGGGCGGCCATCGATAGCGCCAGAGCGGTTGCTGCGGGCATTGCTGCTGCAAGTGTTCTATTCGGTGCGCAGTGAGCGGCTGTTAATGGAGCAGCTGAACTACAACTTGCTGTTTCGCTGGTTCGTGGGATTAGAGATCGACGAGGAAGTGTGGAACCACGCCGTGTTCAGCAAGAACCGCGATCGGTTGTTGAATCAAGATTTGGCGCAGAAGTTTTTCGCTCATGTGAAACAGCAGGCGGCGGGGCTGATGTCGGACGAGCACTTCACGGTGGATGGCACGCTGATCGAGGCTTGGGCGGGACAGAAAAGCTTTCGTCGTAAAGACGAGGACGGCGGTCCCAAGGACGGAGGAAATTTTCACGGCGAGCCGCGCCGCAACCAGACGCACGCTTCGCGCACTGATCCCGAAGCGCGGCTCTATAAGAAGTCGGCAGGCCAGGAAGCCAAGCTGAGCTATCTGGGACATACCTTGGTGGAGAACCGGAATGGGTTGATCGCGGCGGCGATGACCACGCAGGCCGATGGTCGGGCAGAGCGCGATGCGGCTCTGTTAATGTTGCACGAGTTGAGTAGGGGACGAAGGAGTCGGATCACGACGGGAGCTGACAAAGCCTATGATACGCGCGACTTCGTTAACACAGTGCGCGAGTTGGGTGTGACCCCGCACGTGGCCCGTCGGCAGCACGGTGCGATCGACAAACGAACGAGCCGGCATCCGGGGTACTCGGTCAGCCTCAGCAAGCGCTGGTTGGTGGAGAAGCCGTTCGGCTGGCTGAAGCAGATCGGACCCTTAAGGAAGGTGAAACTGCGCGGTCTGGCGAAGGTGGAGTGGTTGTTCGTGTTCAGTTGCGCGGCTTTCAACCTGATTCGTATCCCGAAACTGCGGGCGCAGAGCGCATGAAGCCACCGACCGAACCCTCTGCTCCGCGGCCATCGGGAGCAGATCGGAAGCTCGAATCACGAAACTCAGTCTGACCGCGCGGTTCGCAGAACGATCCGCACATAGCGTGAAGGGTATTTCAACAAGCTCCTAGGGTACTTGTAACATCGCGGCGATCGCATCGCCATAGGTTGTGCCATCAGCCACCGTCGGAAGAAAGTAACTCCCTTCCCCAAACTCATTCCAAGCCTCAATGAGGACGAGTGGCGGCGCGGGCGAAGGCTCCGGCCGGTACTGCGGGTTGGCTGTGGTCCAGGCGATCGCGCTGGATACAAATGCGGATAGATCCTGCGGAGTCCGCGTGTACCACATGAGATCGCCGGTGGTTGGCTCAATTTCGTTCCACGGCCTGGGATCCCATCCCGACATGGCCGTGGGGATAAAGGGCAGCGCACTGTATTGCGCAGCCTGGTCCCATGTCCACTGGCCTGCGCCCGACAACGTGGAAAAGGGCAAAGGCCCAAGTGCGGGCGTCGGGGCAAAGGAATAGCCATAAAACGCGACCGCGTCATATCCGTCGGATTGAGCGATGTCGAAACCTGATGTTAGTGAGGGCTGTCCCATCGCATTGCTGGGCACGCCGAAGCCGCCGACCACATAAACTCCCGGGAGTCCTTGCGCCTGAGCCGCCGTCCGCAGTTGTGCCAGAGCGGAGGAAACCGCCACGGCCGTTCCAAAAATCTGGCGCATCTCCCCCACGTTAATGATGAAGAGCGCAGGCAATCCGTTGATGCGAAGATAGTCCGGATCGGTCATATAACCCACCCACTCGTTCACCGCCGAGTTCCAATCCGACGGCCCGACGTCAAAGGGAGGATCGTCGACGTACAAAATGGCGTACTGCATACCGTGCCGATTCGCGAGACTGTGGGTAATCTGCAGACCCGAGTTCAAGTTCTCTTCGGGATCGGTGACCTGCACGTTGAAGTACCAATCGAACACGAAGAAGTCGACACCATAGTTATGCGCAACCGCCAACTGTTGCTCGACAGCGCACGCGGTGTTGTCCTGCCAAGGGGAAAGAGGCTGGCGATCCTGATAAGGCCCGAAAGGCAAGCCCTGGAAATGGAAATTGGTCAGCGGTCCAGACCAGCCATCAAAATAATAAGCGCCAAGTCGAGCTTTCGTTTGTGCCGACGCCGCGGCGGGTGCGGGGACTGGGCATGGAACAGTAAACGTCAGTTCGCTCGAACTGCCCCCACCCGGCGCAGGGTTGAATACCTTCACGGCATTACTGCCTGCTGCCGCAAACGAACTTGCCGGGATCACCGCTGTCACCAATGTGCTGTTCACGAATGTCGTGGACAGTTGGCTTCCGTTCCACTCCACGGTTGAAGCATCGATGAAGTTGGAGCCGACGATGCTCAAGGAGATATCGGGACCACCCTGATCGTTGCTATTGGGCGAGATGGCGGCGATCGTCGGAGCTGGATTTTGCGCTGGAGGAGGAGATCCGGAACTGGCGCTTCCCCCTTTGCCACCGCAATTCGTGAATGCGGTGCTGCACCCGAGAACAACTACAAAAACAGCCGTTCTCATACGACCTCGATTTTGAGTTTCTTCACGGCGTCAATAAAAGCTGGGCGTATAGCTGCCGCGGGAGCCCCAAAAGCAATCGCGCTATTCTACTCCCGCCCCACGCCCAGGGCATCCGCCACCCGATTGATGTAGTTGAACCAGGCCGCAATGAGCGTGATCTGCAGAATTCCTCGATCGTCAAACCCAGAGGCTCGCAGTCTTTCGTGATCCCCTTTCCCCACCTTGGTCGCGTCCTTGGTCACTTTCACCACGTAGTCCAGCATCACGCGATCCTGCTGAGAAATCGGTGCGCTCGTGTAGTCCTTTTCAAGCGCCTCGACCAGAGCCTTATCCAACGTCACCTTACGCAGAAACTCTGCGTGTGACTCGATTCAATAGACGCACCGATTCGTCACCGAGACCATGGTGGCGATCATCTCGTGCTGGCGGCGCTCCAACGGCAAGTCGGGGGACATCAGCGCGCCGAAGGTGCTGAAGGCGTGATAGAGCGCGTCAGGAATGAGCGTGTGCGAGCCCACAATTGACGACGCGCCCGATGGATCCGGATGCACCGGGTCGGCATACTCTTTGGGATAGAGCGCCTTCTCACCCGCAATCGCCTGCTTCAGTTTCTCGTCCGCCTCAGACAGCGGAACAGTCTTGATCCAAGCCATAGATGTTGTGTTTGCCCCCAGCTAATATTTCCACGTGAGGCGAAACCATACGCCTCGAAGCGCGTCCATCCCATAGCGCATTGATATTAGAACACCTACGGAGCGTGAATCGCGCAACCCTGGGGATTCGCACGAGCCCCAATTCAGCGGAACACGCGGCTCGCTGAAAACGTATTCACAACCAAGAAGCCGCATGGAGGTTCTACATGAGCGTTGGGACCGATCTCCGCGTTGCCTGGCGCGCCATGCGGCGCAATCCCGGATTCAGCGTCGTCGCGGTTGCCACGCTCGCCCTCGCCATCGGCGCCAATACTGCCATCTTCACAGTAGTAGACGCAATCCTTCTGCGGCCGTTGGGATACGGCGACGAAAGCCGCCTCTTCGTGGTTCACGAGGTGGTTCCGAAGTTCGGCCTGCTCGCGCCGCTGGTTCCAGTAAATGCCATGCACTTTCTCGCCTGGCGCAAGAACGTCAGTGCATTTGAACAGGCGGCAATGATCGGCGGCATCAGCCGTAATCTCACGGGATCGGGCGAGCCGCAGCGGCTGACTGGGGCTCGCGTTTCCCCCGGCCTGTTCCCCATGCTGGGCGCGCGCACCCAGCTGGGACGCACGTTTCTGGAAGAAGAAGATCAGCCCGGGCGGGACAATGTCGTGCTGCTCACCGACAAGCTGTGGAGGAGCCGCTTTGCGTCCGACCGCAACATCGTGGGACGCAAGATCATGCTGGATGGGCAGCCCTATGAAGTTGTAGGCGTACTCTCGCCCGCGTTCCACTTTCCGCGGCTGAACCAGCTCTATGCGATGAAGATCTCAGAGGATCAGCCGGAGTTCTGGAAGCCATTCGCCGTCAAGCCGGATGAACTGGAACCGCTAGGCGATTTCAATTACATATGCATCGCGCGCCTGCGGCCCGGCGTGACTCGGAGCCAGGCGCAGGCGGAATTAGAAGCGGCGCAAGCTGAGTCGGCGCGCCAGGCGCCGGAAAAAATCGAATTGCATGCGGCCATGGTTCCGCTGCAAGAGCAGATCACCAGCCGGTCCCGACGCGGACTTGAGCTCATGCTGCTGGCGGTTGCCACGGTGCTGATGATTGGCTGCGTGAATATTGCCAATTTGCTGTTGGGCCGGGCAACCTCAAGAAAACACGAACTCGCCATCCGCTCGGCGTTAGGTGCGGGCATTCGAAGGCTGCTGCAGCAAATGTTGGCGGAGAGTTTTCTGCTCGCCGCAATTGGTGGCGCGTTGGGCATCGCCGTAGCTTATGCGGGGCTGCGCCTGATCCTGGCTCGCGCCCCGCTGGATCTGCCCCGTCTGAACGAGATCCATCTTGATAGCCGCGTCCTTCTGTTCACGGCAACCATCTCCATCTTCGCCGGCCTGCTCTGCGGAATTCTCCCGGCATGGCGCTTCGCGCGTAGCCAGCCGTTACTGGCCATGAAATCCGGATCGCGCACTACGGAAGGCCGCTCTACTGGACGTCTGAGAACGGTGCTCATTGGCGTTGAAGTCGGCCTCAGCACGGTTTGCCTGATTGCCGGCGGCTTGCTCCTGCGCAGCCTGGTGAATCTGTTCGAAGTGGATAAAGGATTCGCCGCAGAAAAGATCCTCATCGTCAATCTCAGCTTGCCCGACTCCCGGTACCGCGAACACGCGGACCGGAACCGCTTTATGAAGTCGCTGCTGGATTCCGTGCAGGCCTCTCCCGGAGTCGTGTCCGCCGGAATTTCCAATATCCTTCCCCTCAGCGGCGAAGGCGGCAACAATCTGATCTCTTTGGAGGGAACGACCGTTCCGTTTCCTGAGCGCCCGTTGGCCGATATTCGAGGGGTGAATCCTGAATACTTCCAGACTCTGGGCATTCCGCTGCGCGAGGGTAGAATGTTCGCTGAGTCCGATAGAGACCACAAACTGTGCGAGGTTTCTGCTCTGGCCGCCGAGCGGCTGTGGCCGGGTGAAAATCCGCTGGGCAAACGCTTCAAGATCGGCGATCCCGATGGTCCCTTCTTCGAAGTTGCCGGAGTAGTTGGGGATGTGCGCGGCGTAGGCCTGGACCGCACGCCTTCGCATACGGTCTACGTGCCGTACTGGCAGCGCCGCACGTACGGCGGCCCCGCGCTGGCGGTGAAGACTGCGATTGAACCTCTGTCCGTGTCCTCAACGGTTCGAAAGATCATCCATGGGATCGACCCGGAATTACCCGTCCCGCGATTCGAGACTATGGAACAGGCAGTCGATGACTCCGTGGCGCAACGCCGTTTTCAGATGAATCTGCTGCTGGTCTTTGCTCTGACCGCGCTGTTGCTGGCCAGCCTCGGCATTTACGGGGTAGTGTCGTACTCGGTCACTTTGCGCACCAATGAGATGGGCGTGCGGATGGCGATCGGAGCCCACGCCTCCGACATTGTGAACATGCTTTGGAGACAGGCCATGACGCCCGTGATCATCGGGGCCTGCGCGGGACTCGTGGTCGCGCTCATCGTCGGACGTCTCTTTACGGGACTGCTTTACGGAGTTGCACCGGCCGACGCAGTGACCATCGGGAGCGTGCTGCTCATTCTGGGAGCGGTCGGGACCGTCGCCAGCTTGATTCCCGCGCTGCGCGCCAGCCGGGTGAATCCTGTGACAGCTTTGCGGTATGAGTAGCAGGTAACTTTTTCATCGCTCCATTGCAGAGCGAAAGAAACTGCTCCGCTCGTGTAGGGGCGGACGCCTCTTCCGCCCGCTCGCGAAGCGAGAAGGCGGAATTATTCTCAAGGGCTTGCATTAGAAATCAGTCCAATTGCGCTCGACGCGCGCAACCCCGGACGAGGTGTCCGGGGCTACACAATCTTCTCGAAACGATACGCACCGCACGGAGGTTCACCGGCTTCTACTCGCTTGCCTAAGTCTGCGCCGGTTTTTCGATATGATCGATGACCAGCACCTGCATAGGCGCTTTCTGCGGCTCCAGTTTCAGCCCAAGCTGCTCCTGCACGGCATCCACGAGCGAAGGACTCCCATTCGAGCCTCCCTTGCCGTCGTTCCATTGCAGATTGAAATCGTAACGACCGTGCAAACCTGTCTTGTTGATGACTGGGGTCCCCAGTTGCCGCGAGAGCTGCTGCGCAAAATCGTCGAGCGGAGTACTTTGCGCTCCGATGCCATACACCTGATTGCCACCGATCTGCATGAGCATCCGTTGCCGTCCCATGTGCATCGGTCCCTGCTCCTTGAGTTCGTCCGATTGTTCGGCAGGTGCCGGCTGCAGTTTCGGACCATTGTCGGCGACCGTCAATGAATATGTTTCCATATCCTTGCTGGTGGTGTGTAACGCAAGCTTCGCCCGGTCCGCCAAGAGGGCCTGCAGCATGCTCCGGATCAGAGCCACATGCTCCGCTATCAGCTTGTCAGGATTCGCATCGCTTGCGTTCGGCTTTCCGGTTTTCACGTCGACGTCGAAGGCGGCCGTATCGAGCCAGTCCGGTCCCCCGATGACTTGATTCGCCTGGACTTGGTAGGCCTCTTGAATCAGTGCTCGCAGCGTAACATTGCGCGCATCGAATCCCTTGGGGCCGATCATCATCCTGGTCATGTGAGTCTTGCTGCCGGCATAGGTCGGCATGTTCAGTTCACTAGGGGTAATGGTTGCGGAGGCGGTTGCACTCGAATTTGCGGCGGCGTTTTCGTCCTGCGATTGCGCCCGGCTGGGAGTTGCATGCAATAACCCGAACGCGATGGGAGCGGCGATGACTGCCACTGCGACCGCGCTGAGCAATAGTCTGCGGGTGAAATCCAATCTGCGTACGACGTGCTCCGACATAATATGAACCATCCTTTTTTTGAGATCCGCTCCTGTCACTCCTGACACACACGCCAGCGGAGACCCCACACAAAATTCACAAACTTTCAAAATGCTTTCGGCATAGATCTGGCGCTCGCTGCCGGACGCCAGAACTTCTTCGTCACAGGCCCGCTCGCGTTCGTCGATCAGGCGAGCGCCGACCCACCACACCAGCGGGTGGAACCAGAAAATCGCTTCCACCAGCATGTGGAAAATAGCGGCCAGGTTGTCGCGCCGGCGCACATGCCATAACTCGTGGGCGATCACCGCCTGCAGTTGCGAGTCGTCGAGCCGCTGGGAAATTCCCTTCGGCCAGAGCAGCACCGGGCGCACGATTCCGAAAATACCTGGCTCCAGAGTCGAGCGTGAGAGCAGCAACTCAACGGGGCTGGTGATTCCCGCGTCCCGCTGCATTCGCAACAGGGCCTCGAATTCACGGCCTTGTACGAGCGGGGTTGCCCTGTACACCTCGGCGGAAATTCGCCACCAACGGACACACCAGCCGCAGAGCACGGTCAGAAATCCGCCCAGCCAAATCGCAATCAAGACGGGCGGAAGCAAGTGGGTCGGGCTGGCCGAAGGCAGCGCCCATTTCGTTGGGGCCGTTACTGATTGCGTGAAGGGCCGGCTGATCTCTTCGACCGTATAGTAAAGGCCAGTGGTCGTGGTGGCGACAGGGCTCCGCCATGCCAAGTGATTCCCGAGAGCGACAAACCACGAGAAAGGAACCAGGAATTTGAGCGACGCCGCGAGCCAGATCCAATATCGAGCCCGCGCGTGGTTTTTGCGCAAAGCCAGCGTCAGCAGCGCTGCCACCAAGGCCACCACGGTCGATTGCCACAGGTGATCGCCGAGAGCCGGGGCAAGTGCCTTCCATAAGGAAGAGAAAGTATTCGGGATCATTGCGAGTCGTCCTTTCTCTGCAAGCGGCGCAGCATCTTTTCGGCTTCTTTTACGTCGGCCAGAGTAAGCTTGCCGGACTCGATCAAGTGCGCCATCACCGGCTGTGTGCGTCCGCCGAATAGGCCCAGCAGATCGTCGATCAGCCTGCGCTGGGCCGCGTTGCGAGACACCGCGGCCTCGAAGATGTGGAAATTTCCGACCTTCTTCACCCGGCGGACTGCTTTCTTGGTCTCCAGGCGGTACACGGTGGTCTGGATCGTGGTGTACGCAGGACGGTCATTTTCTGGGAAGGTCTCCTGAATCTCGCGGATGGAGGCCTGACCTCGCGCCCAGAGGGTCTCCATAATCTTAAGTTCAAGTTTCGCCAGCTTGGGTTCGGCCATGCTGACCTCCTACGGATGTATGCATTACTACTACTTCTGTAGTTTTAATGTCAAGCATTTTCTGGAAAAAGTTTCAGCGAACGGTTGACATTGCACACCGACAACATCACAATGTAGTACTAATCATGTTGGGCGAATTCGAATATCTGATTCTCAGCGCTGCCGTTCGCTTGGAGAACAATGCTTACGGTGCCGCGATTCGGCAACAAATCGAGACCGCTACCAAACGGCGATGCTCGATCGGGGCCCTTTACACAACTCTTGATCGCCTCGAAAACAAAGGCCTGATCAAGACCGCGATGGGAGATCCCACTCCTCAACGCGGTGGCAGGCCAAAGCGAATGGTGCGTGTAACTGGGAAGGGACTCCGGGCCGCAAGCGAGTTCTATGCCACCGTGACCCGCATGAGCCGCGGTGTTGCGTGGGAAGCCACTGCGGACGAGAAGCAATCATGAGCCAATTCCGGTGGTGGCTCATCGAACCCGTCTCCCGGTTTCTACAGCACGATGAGCGTGAAGCCCTGTTAGGCGATCTCGAGGAGTCGCGCCAGACCGGGCCCCGCGCTCTGCTGGATGTGCTTGATGTGGTGATTCGCAGGCAAGCGCGTCTTTGGATGACATGGCGTCCGTGGCTCATTCTCTTTGCCCTGATTCTCCCAGTCGGCATGTTGCTGTCCATTGTTTCCCGACAAACATCCGACCTGAGCGCCATCTATTTATGGATGTATGCCAATAACTGGGATGCTGCGCTGACGCACAACCCTGGGTTCTGGCGTCTGTTCGCCGAAACGGCGGTCTCGATCTTCATTTCGTACCTGACCCTGGCGTGCTGGTCGTGGACTGGTGGGTTCGTGCTCGGTTCGCTTTCTCGGACGATGGGTACGCTCAATAGCCTTCTGTTGTGCCTGATTCTCTTCTTTGGACAAGTCATCGGGGCGCCGGACTATTTTGCATATTTCCATGACAAGGCGTTTGGTAACCTTCATCTGCCCGACGCTAACGCCGCGGTCTTCGAAGTAGGCTTTTATCGCGTCGTACTTCCGGTAATCGTGCAGATAGTCCTGGTGGCAATTCCTGCTCTTTGGGGATTTCGCTTGGCAACGGGCATGGGCAAACTCAGGCGACTAGTTAGTACCGCCTTATGGGCGGCCGCCACTGCAACCCTGGCCGTGATGTTGGTGCCCGAGATTGGCTTCTGGCTCTTTCTAAGCACGCGCATCTTCCATATACGGATTTGGACCGGAATAATGAGTGCCACGAAATTTCTGTGGCCCATTGAGTTCTGGCCCATCGTCTTCTTAATCGCGCACGCAATGACGCAGCGCGGACTCAGAAGGGCAAGAGCATAACCAAAAAAATCAGGAGAAAATCATGACGGTTCACGCAATCCGGATTCTTACGACCTCGACTCTGCTTCTTGGCATGCTAATGGCTTCCGAACCAACCGGAGCGCCCGCACCTCTGCTACCGGCAGCCCAGCGCAAACCTGCACCCGTATTTGCTCTGCCAGACAGCACTGGAAGAACGATGACGCTCAAAGACTATCGCGGCAAAGTGGTTCTGCTCGACTTCTGGGCCACCTGGTGTCACGGATGCAAGCAGGAAATCCCGTGGTTCGCCGAGTTCTCCCGTAAATACGGCGACAAAGGCGTGGCGGTCGTCGGGGTGTCGCTCGATTCCGATGGCTGGAAAGTGGTTGCTCCCTTTATCAAGACTGCCCAGGTCCCCTATCAGATCATTCTCGGCAATGATGCGGTTTCTAAGGCATACGGCATCGAAAACATGCCGGATACTTTCCTGATTGATCGCGAGGGACGAGTCGCCGCCGTTTACAACGGCATGGTAGACAAACAGAATGTGGAGGAGAACCTCCGCACCATGCTTATGGAGCACTAGCAGGTTGGGAGTTCTGTTCACGGTCGAGGTCCATTGCGCGACGATCCGCCTGCTTCCCGTCGCGGGACGGCCCAACGAGCTGTCCCTACGGCTATTTCAGTCGAGGATCACATTCGTAACCCTTCGGTACACTCCCTTCTGGTAACCCTTGGTAACCATCCCTTCCCCACTGTCCGGACGTACAATTGGCCTTGTCCGGTCGGCCATCTGCCGATATTGGCGATGACCCTCGCGGCCTGTACTCCGGAGCAGTTTTCCTCGACTGGCATCCGGTTCTGTGTCAAACGTTGTTGGCGAAAGACCAGGGTCTGGAGTTCGACGCTCTTATGGCATTGTTCGGCTTCAATAAGCAAAAGGTGTTGGCCAGTGCGGAGAAGTATGTCCAGCAGGGCAAACTGCAGAATGCCATCTCCGAGTACGAAAAAGTTCTCAAGAATGATGCCAAGGACCTGACGGTCAACAATACCGTTGGTGATCTCTACTCGCGTCTGGGCGAAACCGATAAAGCGGTCGAGTGCTTTAAATCCGTTGGCGATGCCTATGCTGGCCAGGGCTTCACGGTCAAGGCCATCGCGATGTACAAGAAGATCTGCAAGCTCAAATCTTCTCTCGAGAGCCTGCTCAAGCTCGCCGAACTCTACAGCCAGCAAGGTCTCTTCAATGACGCCCGCGCGCAGTATTTGCAGGTGGCAGAAGAATTCCTGAAGGCCAATGAACTGGAGAACGCTGTCCGCATCTTCCAAAAAGTTCTGGAGATGGATCCGGAAAATAGCGCGATGCGGATCCGGCTGGCCGAAGTTTACGTTCGCCTGAACAAAAAGAACGAGGCGTGGCAGATCTTCACCGCCGCCGCCGAGAGCCTGCGCGCGAAAGGCTCCCTGAACGAGGCCGATGAAGTCTTACAGCGCATGTTGAAGCTGGACCCCAACAACACCTATGCGCTGCTGATGCAGGGAAAAAACCTGATCGAGTCCGGGGATGCGGCCGCCGCGATCACTGCGCTGAAGAAAGTTCCCGATGTCGACTCCAATGCGGATGCCTTGCGTGACCTGCTCAAGGCGTATTTCCAGACGGGACAACTCTCTGAAGCGGGTGCGGTTGCCAGCAAGCTGCTCAACGTTCACAACGATCTGAACGCCATCGCCAGCTTCGCCGACGCTCTGATGCAAGCCGGGCAATATGAGAACGCGCTGCTGGTCTTTGACCAGCATGCCGACCGGCTGCTGTCCGAAAATTCCGGTAAGGTTCTGGAGAGCTTGCACGCCATCATCGGGCATGTGCGGGATAATCCTGACTCGCTGCAGAAGCTGCTTGATCTTTTTCAGAAGTCGGGCGACACCAGCCACGTGAGCGAAGTGATGGAACTGCTGGCGCATGCCAGTGTCCAGTCTGGAGATCTACCGCGGTCTCGCGATCTCTATCAACAGCTGGCGCAGATCGAACCGCAGAATGCCCTGCACATGCAGAATTACCAGCAGGTGGTCGGGCAACTAGGCGGCACCTCCGGGACCAAACTGATCAGCCCCGAAGAAGCGATCGTCCTGCTCGACGATCTGGAGACCACTGCACCGGCGCTGCATCAGCATTATTCCGACGAAGTTTCCTTGGCGGTGCGCGCCGCCTTAACCGATGCCGAGCTCTTTATCTCGTACAACATGCCGGCCAAGGCTCTGGGACCGCTGGTCGGCGTTTTGCCGATCGCACCCAAGGATCTGCGGGTCAACCAGCGCCTGGCAGTCCTGCACACGCGCGCGGGGCGGTTCACCGAAGCCGGGATATGTTGCCGCGCCTTGCAGAGCCTGTATTCCGAAGCCGACTATCCGGATGAAGCCACGCGTTACGGCGAACTTGCCGGCCGCTACGAAGAGCTCACGGCCAAGCCCGCGGAAAATGTGGCCGAGGACGACGCTCCCATTGTGATTGAAGCCCCAGTGGCGGAAGCCGAAGCTGAAGAGACGGCTGTACCTGAATTCTCCGTGGAAGAAGCCGCGCCCGAGCCGGTAGCTGAAGTCGCAGAAGAGCCAGTTGCTTCCGAAGCGGCGCCTGCATGGCCCAAGGCTGAGGAACCAGCCGCTGCCCCCGAATTTGCGGTGGTTGAGGAATCCACCGCTCCCGAGGAGATTGATCTCTCCTCTGAGTGGGACGATGCCCTCACCGTCGAAGAGCCCGCCGAGATTCCAGCCGAAGTACCGGCCCCAGTCGCAGAGGTTGAAGCGCCAGCTCCGGTCGCGGCGAAGCCGGGCGATGATCCGAGAGTTACCGAGAAGATCGACGAAATTCGTTTTTACCTGGCCCACGGCATGCCCGAGCAGGCCATGGCTGGGCTGGCAAAGCTGCAGACGCTCACCACCGACAAAGCCAGGGTGGACGAAGTTCGCGCCGAAGTGGAAGCGGCCGCAATGGAGGCTGCCGAGGCGCAAGCGCCGCCCGCGCCCGAACCAGTATTCGAGGAAATCACTCCTGACGATGTGCCTTCGTTCGACGTTGTGGAAGAAGGCGGGGTGGATGCGTCCGTGGCCGCTGCTCCCGCGCCGCCCGCAATGGAAGAGATCCCGGTTGTGGAGGCAGTGGTCGAACCCGAACCGGCTCCCGCACCGCCGGTAGTCGCTCCCGAGCCGAAGCCTGCACCCGCACCAGTATCCCAAAAGCCTGCGCCAGTAGCTCCCAAGGCAGCACCGGTGCCGCCCGCTCCAGAGCCGCAGCCCGAACCGGGCGTCCTCGAAGAGTTCGTAACCGATCTCGAGTCCTCACTGGGAGACAGTTTCCTACCCGGAACAGTCGCTGCGCCCGTGGAACCCGCGCCGCTTCCGGCAGCGCCCGCAAGCGCCACCGCGGCTGCGGCAGCGCAGGGAGCGCCAGTACTCGGCAAATTTGTGGCCGACATCGAAGCTTCTCTCGGAGAAGACTTCCTGAAGGCTGCCCCGGTCCCGGAGAAACCCGTTGCTGCGGCAGTTGCGCCCACACCAGTCGCCCCGAGAACGCCTGCGCCCATGGTGGCAAGTGCGGCCGCTTCCGCTTCGCCAGCCGCGCACAGCGTCGCGCCAGTACGCCCCGCGTCGCCTGCACCAGTACCAGCGCCGGTGTCCGCGCCACATCCTCGCGCTGCGGCCGCGAAAGCTTCTCCGTTTGCCGAAGAGGCGGGCGTCGATCTCGCCGAAATGTTCGGGGAACTCAAGCAGGATCTCGAAGCCGACGTCGCCTCAGCCGACGAAGATCCTGAAACGCACTACAATCTCGGTATCGCTTTCCGCGAAATGGGCCTGCTCGATGAAGCCATTGGCGAATTGCAGAAAGCCTGCCAGTCCTTCGATCGCGGGCGTCCTTTCCCGCAAATCATGCAGACCTACACCTGGCTGGCGCAGTGCTTCCTCGAAAAGGCAGTGCCCGAGGCCGCGGTGCGCTGGTACGAACGGGCTCTGCAGGTTCCCAGCATTGACAACGAAACCCGCACGGCCCTGAACTACGAACTGGCCTCGGCCTACGAAGCATCGGGCGACAAGGCTTCGGCTCTGAAATATTTCATGGACGTTTACGGCAGCAATATCGATTATCGCGACGTCTCCGAGCGCATCAAGGCCCTGAAGTCGTAAAATAGGCGGATGGGTTCCGCACCCCACAGCTGCTGTCCCGCTTGGAACCGGCTCCTCGCTGCGTTGTCTTTGTCTTTGCGCGGGAGCTGCTGCGCATGACGGATCCCGCATTCTTTCGCGCGCCTGATGCGCCTCCTGATCCCGCTCCTCGGGCCGGTGACACCCCTGCCGGTCTTCTGGATGCGCCCGACGCCGGCAGGCAGCCCACCGGTAGCCAGCTATGGCTGCATCGCATCTCCGTCTTTCTTTTTGTATTGATCAGCGCGGTTGCGGGTGTGCTGCTCATCATCCTGCCGTGGACCCCGGGATGGACCGACAATTACCTGCTGATGTCATTCCCTTCCCTCCGGACCGTGGTGGATAACGGTTTCGTTCGCGGCATTTGCAGCGGCCTCGGCCTGCTCGATATATGGATTGGCTTCTGGGAGGCCCTGCACTATCACGAGCCAGGATAGCCTGCACTACTCCATGCAAGCTTCACAGCAGCGGCAGCTCCAGTTTCGAGTTTCGGGTTTCCAGTTTCGAGAAACGGGTTTCCCGCGCGCTTGAACTTGAAACTCGAAACGCGAAACTCGAAACGTCCTGAAAGATGAGTCACGCATGACAGATCACCTGAAGTCCGCTCCCGTCGCGTATCAGAACGAGCCTTTTCTCAACAGCCCTGACGGACGCATCCTGCGCATGCTGGCCGAATACCAGGAACCGCTGGCCCGCTTTCGCCGTGAGCAGATCCAGGACACGGTCGTGTTCTTCGGCTCCGCGCGGTTTCAAGGCAGCGAAGCCGCCGCGCAGACGTTATCCGCGCTCAAAGAGAACCACGCCTCGTCCGCGGCTGAGGAACTGCAGCAAGATCTGAAGCGCGCCCAAGCCGGAGTCGACATGGCGCGCTACTACGAGGACGCCCGCAAGCTCGCCCACATGCTGACCAAGTGGTCGACGCAGATTCCCGCCCGCCGCCATCGTTTCGTGGTCACCACCGGCGGAGGCCCTGGAATCATGGAAGCCGCCAACCTCGGCGCCTACGAGGCCGGAGGCAAGAGCATCGGCCTGAATATTCAGCTCCCCTTCGAGCAGTACCCGAACCAGTACATCACTCCGGCGCTCAACTTCCAGTTCCACTATTTCTTCATGCGCAAGTTCTGGTTCGCCTACCTTGCCAAAGGGCTGGTGATTTTCCCCGGCGGCTTCGGGACCATGGACGAACTGTTCGAGATTCTGACCCTGGCGCAAACCGACAAGCTGGCCAAGAAAATCCTGGTCATTATCTATGGCAGCGAATACTGGAAGCGCGTGATCAATTTCCAGGCCTTTGTCGATTCCGGGACAGTGTCGCCGCAGGATCTGGATTTGATCAAAGTGGTGGACAGTCCCGAGGAAGCGTTCGAATCCCTGCGCGACGGTTTGACGAAATTTCACCTGGGCCCGACGCCGAAAAAACAGGGCGAAGTCTTGCCGGAGATCGCCAAGACCAGACCGTGAGCTGATGGCTGAAAGCTGCGTTCTCTACTACATCACGGATCGCCATCAGTTTTCGGCAGATGAATCCGCAAGTCGTAAACATCTTCTTGCCAAGGTATCTGAAGCCGCATCCGCCGGGGTCGACTACATCCAACTGCGGGAGAAGGATCTCCCAGCGCGGCAGCTCGAGAGACTGGCACTCGAAGCGATGCGCGCTGTGACTGCCGGAAAGACTGCGAATCGGGATTCCAGAACCAGACTGCTGATCAACTCCCGCACGGATATCGCTCTGGCTTCTCGCGCGAATGGAGTCCATCTTCGCGCCGATGACATCTCGCCACAACAAGTCCGCGATATTTGGAGCAAGGCCGACGACAACGCACAATCGGATATTCGGCCAGAACCGGTGATCGCCGTCTCGTGTCACACGCCAGAAGAAGTAAACCAGGCAGCAGAGAATGCTGCCAACTTCGTAGTCTTCGCGCCGGTATTCGAGAAGTACGGCGCTACGCCCGCGGGCCTCGACCGGCTACGGCAAGCCTGCCGCGCCAGCATCCCAGTACTCGCTCTGGGCGGTGTCACACTGGAGAACGCTGAATCGTGCCTGCAGGCCGGAGCCGCCGGGATCGCCGGAATTCGGCTTTTTCAGGAAAATGACATCGCCGAACTAGTGCACAAACTTCGCAAATAACCACGCCGTGCGGAGCGCTGATGCCAAGCGCTGGTAAACTTTACTTGTCAGCAAGTCACGCAGCCGCAATGTCCACGCACACGGGAATCTCGCCGGTAACTCTGATCCCCGCACTCGTGCGTATCCCCGGCTCCTGGTTTCTGATGGGCTCCGATGTGGGTCAGGACTGCGAGCGCCCCATTCACCGCGTGTGGGTCGATGATTTCGGACTCGCGGCTACGCAGGTCACCAACGCGCAGTACGAACAGTTCCTGCATGTTGGATCACATGTCCCACCGCCGTTCTGGGACGACCCAAACTTCAATCACCCCGATCAGCCGGTTGCCGGAGTTTCCTGGCATGTCGCGGCAAAATACTGTGAGTGGCTGAGCACGCAAACTGGCCGGCGCTTCCGCCTGCCCACGGAAGCCGAGTGGGAATTTGCTGCCCGCGGTGGGCTGGAGCAGAAGCAATTTCCCTGGGGCGACGAACCTCCCCAGTCTCTTCCGAACTACTCCACGCGCTGGCAGACTGGCCCGGAGCGAGTGGCCCAATATGCTCCGAATTCGTTCGGCCTCTACGATATCGGCGACAATGTCCACGAGTGGTGCAGCGACTGGTACGATCCGAGTTGTTACGCAACGTCGCCCGATCGTAACCCGCAAGGCCCGGAACAAAGCCCGATGAAGCCTGCCCGCAAATCATCCCGCGGAGGCTCCTGGCGCCACCACATCAAAGTCGCACGCTGCTCCGCGCGTTCGAGCATTCCCCCGGAGTTTCAGTACGCGGACTATGGGTTCAGAGTCGCCTCCGATTGAGGAATCGGAAATTGAGCAATTGGGAAATTGAGTAATTGAGTAATTTAGAATCGTTCGGCGTGGCGGTTTTCAATTACTCAATTACCAAATTACACAATTACTCAATTTCATGTTTCGTCTCGATCTTCTCCAAGCCAAGCGCATTCTCATCACCGGCGGCGGCACCGGTCTGGGCAAAGGCATGGCCGCGCGTTTTCTGGAACTGGGCGCCATCGTACACATCTGCGGGCGCCGCGAAGAGGTCCTGAAAGCAACCGCTGCTGAGCTCTCGGCGAAAGGCCCGATCCACGCCCATCCTTGCGACGTTCGCAGCCTGGATGCGGTCGAGCAGATGATGGACGCGATCTGGACCTCCGGCCCTCTGGATATTCTTGTCAATAACGCCGCCGGAAATATTCTTGCCCGCACCGAGGACCTTTCTCCGCGCGCCTTTGACTCCGTTATCAATATCGTGCTCATGGGCACCCTGCACTGCACCATGGCTTGCGGGCGCCGCTGGCTCAAGTCATCGCACAGCGGCACGGTCCTCAGCATCTCGGCTACGTACGCCCCGGTCGGATCCGCGTACGTGGTGCCTTCGGCGATCGCCAAGGCCGGCGTGGAGGCGCTAACGCGCAGCCTCGCCGTCGAATGGGGGAATCGCGACATTCGCATGAACGCCATTGCTCCCGGCCCGATCCCCACGCAAGGCGCCTTCTCTCGCCTCATGCCGCATCCTGGACTGGAAAAGCTCGCCCGGGAACGCAACCCACAGCATCGCTTTGGCACCGTGGAGGAGTTGGCGAACCTCGCAGCTTTTCTGGTGAGCGACGGATCGGGCTACATCAACGGAGAAGTCATCCGCATGGACGGCGGAGAATTCCTGCAGGGCGCAGGCGAATTCAGCAACCTGGGCCGGCTCCTGAAAGAGGAAGATTGGCAGGCTATCAAGCCGAATAAAGGAACGTCGAAGGCTTAGCCGTGTTCAAAGTCTTCTGCTTAGCGCTGATCCGCCTTCGGCATGACAATGGCTTTCAGCAGAACGTTCACCAGGCTCAATACAATCGCGCCCACGAAAGCGGCGAAGAAGCTGCGCACGTGGAATCCCGGAACCAGCGCCGAAGCCAGTTCCAGCATCAGCGCGTTGATCACGAACCAGAACAGGCCGAGCGTAAGCAATGTCAGGGGAAAGGTCAGCACCTTGAGCACGAACCCGATCGTCGCATTGATGAACCCGATGGCCAGGGCCGCTATCAAGGCCGCCATGGCGCCGTTCACATAGACCCCGGGCACAACCTGCGCCACAATCCAGACCGCCAGCGCGCTTAACACCCAGTTCAAAAGCAGCCGCATCGCAGCCTCCGCTTCTGCTCACAATATAGGCGCAGTCCCCTGCATTGTCATTCACGCATAAGAATGCCCCGACGTTTGCGCTTGAGTTGCATTGCGTTTGTGTCCCCAGGTCACCTGCACGAAAAATTCTGCCGTGGGACAACGATCAGAAGCGCCCCATACGGTACACTACGCAATCCATTCCAAGGAGAAAGCGAATGCCAGACACCGCACTCAGCGGATCAGAATTCAAAAAACAATTGCGCGCCGGACAACCCAAGATGGGGCTGTTCCTGAACGCGCACAGCCCCACGGTCGCCGAACAACTGGCGCACAGCGGATACGACTGGCTGCTCGTCGATACCCAGCACGGCCCCATGGGCTACGAAAAACTTTCCGCCATGCTGAGCGGCATTGCGAACGGCGGGGCAAAATCGCTGGTCCGCGTGGGCGGATATGACGATCGCCCGGGCATCCAGCAGGCTCTCGACATGGGCGCCGACGGCGTACTGGTTCCTTACATCAACACCGCGGAGGAAGCGCGCCAGGCCGTGAGTTGCGCGAAATATCCCACGGTGGGCACGCGCTCTGTCTATTTCCCGCAGCGCAGCATGAACCGTAATGGACTGCTCGGCTACGCTGGGAATTGGAACAACGAGGGCATCGTCGCGCTGCAAGTCGAAACCGCTTCCTGCATCGAGAACATCGCGGAGATCGCGGCCGTCCCCGGCGTGGACATTCTGTTCCTGGGCCAGAACGATCTCTGCATGTCGATGGGCCTCTACAACAAGTACGAGTTCCCGCACATGTACACCTCGCCCGAACTCGATGCCGCCACGAAGAAACTGGTCGAGCACGCGCGCAAGAACAACGTCATCCTCGGCCTTTTCCTTTTCGGCACCTCACGCGTCGGCGAGTTTCTGGAAAAGGGATTCACCTTCATCAGCATCGGCAACGACCTGCACCACGTATTGACGCAAGCCGGGGCCTATGTCGCCGACATGGAAAATATCGCCAAAGAAAAAGGAAAGAGCTGGAAACGCCGCTCCACTGCGCTCTTCTAGAAAGTTGAAGATGCCCCACCCTGCGCGTTTTTTCGTAGGGTGGGATTTCCGAGTCTCCTTTGACGTCGCCGATCTGAATTAAAATCACTGCCGTGAATCTCACTCCAATCGAAACTCGCGTGCTGGGCTCGCTGATCGAAAAAGACATTACCACGCCCGACTACTATCCTTTGTCGCTGAACGCGCTGGTCAACGCATGCAATCAGAAAAATAATCGCGACCCTGTCATGACGCTGGACGAAGCCGCCGTCCGCGGGGCGCTCGCGACTCTGCAGGAAAGGCGCATGGCTGGCCCCGCCGGAGGCGCCGACAGCCGCGTCACCAAGTACGAGCATCGCCTGCAGGAGGTCTTCAATTTCGATCGTCGCGAGATCGCGATTGTGTGTGTGCTTCTTCTGCGTGGAGCGCAAACTCCCGGCGAACTCCGCGGCCGCACTGATCGCATGTACCGCTTCGAAGCGCTGGATGACGTAGTCTCCACACTGGATCGCCTGGGCCAACGGGACCCGCCGCTGGTCCGCGCGCTCGCGCGCCAGCCGGGCACTAAGGAAATTCGCTACATGCACCTGTTTTCCGGAGAGCCGCCGGAGCACTTGATGCAGAGCCAGGTTGCGAGGCCCTCGCGTGCCACGGGAGAGGACTCGAATTCCGAGGAGCGCCTTGCCGCACTGGAACAGGAAGTTTCGCGGCTTCGCACCGAGCTCACTGAAGTTCAGCAGCAACTGGCGTCATTCCGCAAGCAGTTCGAATAGCAGAGATCCGACGACGGCAAGGGAACTTTTCATCGAGCATCAACGTAGAATTCTATAGAGCCGAGGTCTCGCTCATGTTCACATTCCTGCTGTGGTGCATCCTGTTTGTGATCTGCTGGCCGCTGGCCCTGCTGGCCCTGATTGCGTATCCCTTTATCTGGTTGCTTCTACTCCCGTTCCGCATCGTGGGAGTCGCCGTGCATGGCATTCTCGAAGTTATCTACCTGGGAATCACACTTCCGTTCCGCCTGCTCGCCGCCCCTTTTCGAGTCTGACGTATGTAGGGACAGCCACCCTTCACCTCCGCCGCCACTTGGTGTAGCCTGAATGAACGCCACGGTCTTCAGGAGGACGCCATGCGTCGCCGAGAATTCCTTGTTCGAACCGCCACCGCCGCGGGAGCAGTCTGGCTCTCATCCAAATCCATCTTCAAGAGCCTGGCCGAGCAAACTTTAAACCAGAAATTTTCCGCCTCCGACACGGTCACGCTGGGCGGCACTGGCATCAAGACCAGCCGTCTCGCCATGGGCACAGGCACAGTCGGTACCGGCCATCATTCGCATCAGACCGCTCTGGGGATCAAAGGACTCTCGGACCTGCTTCTTAACGGATACGATCACGGCCTGCGCTTCTTCGATGCCGCCGACTCCTACGGGAGTCATCCCCATGTTGCCGAAGCGCTGAAGCACGTGCCGCGCGACAAAGTCACGGTCCTGAGCAAATCCTGGGCACGCGACGCCAATGGCATGCGAGCCGATCTCGATCGCTTCCGCAAAGAACTCGGGACGGATTATCTCGATGTCTGCCTCATGCACTGCGTCACCGAGGCCGACTGGACCGACCGTTTCCGTGGAGCCATGGATGTGCTCTCCGAAGCCAAGCAGAAGGGAATCATTCGCGCCCATGGCTGCTCATGCCACAGCATCGAAGCTCTGCGTGCCGCGGCAAAATCTCCCTGGGTGGAAATTGATCTGGCTCGAATCAACCCCATCGGCGCCGCCATGGACTCCGATCCCGCCACAGTCGTGAGCGTCCTCAAAGAGATGAAGGCTGCGGGGAAAGCGGTGGTAGGAATGAAAATCCTGGGTCAGGGCGCACTGCGCAACCGCCAGGACGAGGGCATCAAGTACGCGCTGTCATTGGGATTATTGGACGCGTTTACGATTGGCGCCGAAAACAAGCAGGAACAAGAAGACCTGATCCGCCGCATTTCGGCAGCATAGAGGTAGGGACAGCCGCCATCGGCTGTCCAGCCGCGAAGCGACGAAAGAACAGAAGACTTAGCTCTCCATCACTTTCAACTGGGGACTCACTATCAGCCGCGCCTCCGTGCACTTCTGCACATCATCCGCGGTCAGTCCGGGCGCAACTTCCTCCAGAACCAGTCCATCCTTCGTCACGCGAATGTAAGCCATCTCAGTGGCGATGGTATCGACCACGCGAACCCCCGTCAAGGGTAGCGTGCATTTGTTTAAGATTTTCGGGGCTCCCTCGCGCGTGGTGTGCTCCATGGCGACGACAACTCGCCGCGCACTGGCCACGAGATCCATCGCGCCGCCCATCCCTTTCACCATCTTTCCAGGAATCATCCAGTTCGCAATGCTGCCGGTCTCATCGACCTCCATCGCACCAAGCACACTCAAGTCGATATGCCCGCCGCGAATCATGGCAAACGAATCTGCGCTCGAGAAATAAGAGGTGCCGGGCATTTCGCTGACCGTCTCCTTGCCGGCATTGATCAGATCCGGATCTTCCTGCCCCTCGATCGGATACGGCCCAATCCCCAGCATCCCGTTCTCCGACTGCAGCGTGACCTCAATCCCCTTGGGCACGTGATTCGCAATGAGCGTAGGCATACCAATCCCGAGGTTCACATAGAAGCCATCCCGCAATTCGCGCGCAATGCGCCGCACGATCCGCTCGCGTTTGTCAACGTCTTTGCCCGGCTTGCCCGTCGTCATATTTAGTCCCGCCACGGCGCCCGAATTACTGAGCACTCGCTTTCCGTACAGTCCTGCGCTCGATCCTGCGTTCGTACAACTCGCCCTGAAAAATCCGCTTCACATAAATCGAGGGCGTATGAATTGCGTCGCCTTCCAACTCGCCCACATCTACCAGATGTTCGACTTCAGCGATCGTAATCTTTGCCGCGGTTGCCATCATGGGGTTGAAATTCCGGGCCGTCTTGCGATAAATGAGATTTCCCGAGCGATCGCCCTTCCATGCCTTGATCAACGCAAAATCAGCGCTCAATCCGCGCTCCATCAAATACGGGCGGCCATCGAACTCGCGCGTCTCCTTGCCTTCCGCCACCATCGTGCCTACGCCGGTCGGCGTGTAGAACGCAGGAATCCCCGCGCCCCCAGCGCGAATTCTCTCCGAAAATGTTCCTTGCGGAACGAGTTCCAGCTTGATCTTCCCGGTGAGAACCAGTTCTTCCAATAACTTGTTTTCGCCGACGTAGGTTCCGATGTGATGAACGATCTGTCCCGCGGCCAGCAGCAATCCGTTACCCACGCCATCGATTCCGACATTGTTGCTGATGGTGTGCAGATTCCTGGTGCCCTTGCGCGCCAGGGCGCGAATCAGGTTTTCCGGCATGCCGCACAACCCGAAGCCGCCAATCATGATGGTCGCGCCATCGAACACGTCGCGGATGGCTTCGTCCGCATTGGCCACAACTTTGTTCATAGCGAGAAGATTTTAAAAGAAATTTGGTAATTGGGTAATTTGGTAACTTGGTTAACAGGCCTGATCAGGATCCTGTACTCAATCGGCCCTGGCCTTCTTCGGTGTCGCACTCTTGCGCAGGGCGTGCGCCTGATCAAACTCCTGCGCCAGTCCCCGCGTCGCCAGGTTTTCGCGGATATGCGCCAGCCGCTGCTCCACTTTCCATAAGGCGTCCGCGAGGTTCTTCTTGTTGCTGATGGCGACGTCTCGCCACATGGAATACGGACTGGCCGAAATTCGCGTCATCTCCTGCAGCGCGCGGCCTCCCGCCCCTAGTAGCGGAGCATCCTCGCCAAACTCTTCTACCAGCGCGGCCGCCAGAGCAGTCGAGATCATCTGCGGAGCGTGGCTGATCCAGGCGCACAAGCGGTCATGCTCGTCTGCCGGCATCATCGCGACCCGCGCGCCGATGTGATCGATCCATCCCAGATACTCGCCGATGAGGCCCTCTTGCATGTTCTGGTTTTCCAGCGGGGTAACGAACCACACCGCCTTGTGAAACAAATCGGCATCGGCAAATTCCACGCCGCTCATTTCTTTTCCCGCCATTGGATGTCCCGCGAGAAAGCAGTGGCTCGCGTTCTTTCCAAACACTTTTTTCGCGCACTCTACGACCAAAGCTTTGGTGCTGCCGACGTCGGTCAGCAAAGCATGGCGCGGCAGCGCCGGACCCAGGCGCTGAATCAGATCGACGATCGCCAGTACCGGAGTCGCCAGCACGACCAAATCGCTTCCACGGACGGCGTCCCCCGGCTCAACGATTCCCTCGTCAATGGCCCCGCAATTGTGCGCCTTCTTCAGGATCGCCTCGCGATCGCAGCCAATGATTTTCCCCGCAAACTTCTTCCGGCGCAGTGCCAGAGCCAGCGAGCCGCCTATCAGGCCCGTGCCAATGATCGTGATTTGCCGGAGAGACATAATGAAATTTAGTAATTGTGTAATTTTGTAATTGGGTAATTTGAAAGCGAAGCAGCCTGAGAAATTTAATTACTCAATTACCAAATTTCCCAATTACTCAATTCCGTTTACCCAATCTTTCGTCCCACCGCTGGCGCAATCATCCTTAGCTCATCCATTAATTTTGCGAATTGCTCCGGAAACAGCGACTGTGCTCCATCCGACAAGGCTTTATCCGGATTGCAATGCACTTCGATTAGCAACGCGTCTGCGCCCGCCGCCACGGATGCTCGCGCCATGGGCGCAACCTTGTCGCGACGGCCCGTCCCGTGGGAGGGATCAGCCGTCATGGGCAGGTGCGACAGCTTGTGAATAATGGGAATCGCGGAGATGTCCATGGTGTTCCGGGTGTACGTTTCAAAGGTGCGAATCCCGCGCTCGCACAGAATCACGTCATAATTTCCGCCCGACATCACATACTCCGCCGAGAGTAAGAGTTCCTCAAAGGTCGCCGCGATACCTCGCTTCAGCAGCACCGGTTTGCGCACTTTACCCAACTCGCGCAGCAGGTTGAAATTTTGCATATTGCGCGCGCCGATCTGCAGAACATCCACATAGGGCAGCATCATCGGGATCTGCGAGATCTCCATTACTTCGCTGATCACCAGCAGGCCGAACTTTTCACCCGCTTCCTGCAGCAACTTGAGCGCGTCCTCTCCGTGTCCCTGGAACGAGTACGGAGAGCTGCGCGGCTTGAATGCCCCGCCGCGCAAGACTTTCGCGCCGACCTTGGCGATCGCCTCCGCGGTGCTGAACAACTGCTCGCGAGATTCCACCGAACAGGGTCCAGCCATCACGACCACTTCATTGCCCCCAACCCCGATCCCATTGCGCAACTTGACTATCGTGCCCTCGGGGCGAAAACTTCTGCCCGCGAGTTTGTACGGTGAACTGATGCGGTGCACTTCCTGCACCCCGGGCAGCAACTCGAGGATGCGGATATCGAAATCGATATTCGACCCCACCGCCCCGAGCACGGTCATCCGCGCGCCGGTCGAGCGGTGCACCTCGAACCCCATCTTCACCAGATGCTCGATGACCTGCTGTATCTGCGCTTCATCGGCGACTTCCTGCATGGCAACAATCATGAAAAACGAGCTCCTAGCTCCTAGCTCCTAGCTTCTAGCTAAGAGCTCAAAGCTTCCTCAATCATTCACATCCGAGTCCAACTCCGTCTCGGTCTCGTTCGATTTCTGGTGCGGAACAATTTCTTCCTTCTGAATATTCCGCATCACATCGATGATGCGCTCGTAAATGCGTACCAGATCGCGGCCTGGCAGAGGTCCCGGATTCACCGCTTGCACGTTTTCAAAAACAATCCGCTCTCGATCGGGCTCGTAAATTGGCAAAGACGTATTGCGCTTGAGCTTGCCAATCTCAACCGCCGCCCGCGCGCGTTCGCTCAGGAGCGCGACTAACTTCTGGTCCAGTTCATCGATTTGCTTTCGCCAGTCTTCTATATCCATGAACCCGCTCTTACCGGCCCGAGGGCGCATTGTACCCGGGCGCTCACAATGCACCCACCGGAACGCGTCCGAGCAAGCCTCTCACAAAATCTCCCACAGCTTTCGCTTCTTGCCCTCGATTTTTCTCGACCGTTTGAACAATCGCGCTACCGACCACTACCGCGTCGGCAAACTGGCCCACTTCGGCGAATTGTTCTGCCGAAGAAATTCCAAATCCCAGAGCAATGGGCAATTTCGTGACGCGACGCAGGCGCTTCACCAGCTTCCGCGCATCCTCGGCCAGTTGCTGCCGCTGTCCGGTGACGCCCGTCCGCGATACGGCATAAACGAATCCGCGCGACGCTTCCGCGATTCGCCTCAGGCGCTCATCGGGACTGGTGGGCGCGGCCAGGAATACGGGAGACAAATCATACTCCCGCATCGCTCGCAGATATTCCCCGGCTTCCTCCACCGGCAAATCCGTAAGCAGCACGCCATCGACTCCAGCGGCGCGCGCAACTTTGCAGAACTTCTCCATGCCCATCCGCAGAATGGGATTGAGATACGAAAATACAATGAGCCCGGTGGACTGTGCCTGCTGGCGAATTTCCGCAGCCAACGTGAGCACCTGTGCCAGAGATGTTCCATGCTTCAGCGCCCGTTCACTGGCGCGCTGAATGACGGGCCCATCGGCAACAGGATCGCTGAATGGCACGCCTAACTCGATCGCGTCCGCTCCGGCCTCAATCGCGGACATAATAAGCTCACGCGTGGTCGCCAGATCCGGATCGCCACAAGTCACATACGCCACCAGCGCCGGCTTGTTGTAAAAGGTAAGAGGCACTGAACCCTGTTCCCTATCCCCTGATCCCTGAACTTGAGCGAAATACTCCATTCCCCCCTACGCAAGCCAAGTAGAGTGGGTACCCTGTCAAGTATCGAAGTACTCAGTCGATCTTTAAATTTTCGCGAAGAATGCCTACGTCTTTATCGCCGCGCCCCGACACATTCACAATCACGACTTCGGACTTCTTCATGCGAGGCGCCCGTTTGATCACCTCGGCCACCGCGTGCGCCGACTCCAGCGCGGGAATGATACCTTCTGTCCGGGCCAGCACGGTCGTTGCCTCAAGCGCCTCTGCGTCCGAGGCCGGGACATACTCCGCGCGCCCGGCATCGCGCAATGCCGCGTGCTCCGGTCCGATCGAAGGATAATCCAGCCCCGCCGAAACCGAATGCGTCAGCGCGATCTGACCGCCCGAATCCTGCAGTACGTATGAATACGTTCCCTGAAGAACTCCCGGCGATCCCCCGCGAAAACGCGCCGCGTGATCGCCCAAAGTCTCACCGCGCCCGCCGGCCTCGACTCCGATCAGGCGCACGCTCTTATCTTTTATAAATTCGTAAAACGCACCGATCGCGTTGGAACCGCCGCCGACACACGCGATGATCGCGGTGGGTAGCTTGCCCTCTGCTTTGAGAATCTGCGCCCGCGCCTCCCGCCCAATCACGCGATGAAAGTCGCGCACCATGGTGGGATAGGGATGTGCGCCCAGGACGCTCCCCAGAAGATAATGCGTCGTGCGCACGTTCGTGACCCAGTCGCGCATGGCCTCATTGATAGCGTCTTTCAATGTGCGCGATCCTGATTCCACTCCGCGCACCTCGGCTCCGAGCAGACGCATGCGGAAGACATTCAGTTCCTGCCGCCGCATGTCTTCCGTGCCCATGTAAACCACGCACTCGAATCCCAGAAGCGCGCACACGGTCGCGGTCGCCACTCCATGCTGCCCCGCGCCAGTCTCGGCGATTACACGGTGCTTTCGCATGCGCTCGACCAGCAATCCCTGCCCCAGGCAGTTGTTGATCTTGTGAGCCCCGGTGTGCAACAAATCTTCGCGCTTCAAATAAATCTTTGCGCCGCCCAGTTTCTCTGTCAGCCGCCGCGCAAAAAACAAGGGAGTAGGACGCCCAGCATAAGTGCGCAACAGTTCGTCCAACTGTGCCTGAAATTTCTTGTCCTTCCGAGCCCTGGCGTACTCGCGCTCCAATTCATCCAGCGCAGCCATCAAAGTCTCAGGCACATACCGCCCGCCATAAACGCCAAAGCGTCCAGGCTCGCCGCTATTGCGAGACGTGGGACCCTTGACTTTGGTGACTCGCGAAACCGTAGCCATGCTCAACTCACCTTCTTGTCCGCTTGCCGCACCGCGCGAACAAACGCGCGCACCTTCTCAGGGTCTTTCTTCCCCGGCCGCGTCTCCACACCTGAGACCACATCGACGCCCCAGGGCTTAAGAACGCTTAAAGCCATAGAAACGTTTTCGGGGGTAAGCCCCCCTGCCGCGACCACATTCACCCGTGCCTTGATCTTTTCCAGGACAGGCCCTGACTTACTCCAGTCAAAAGTCTTGCCCGTCCCGCCCGGCTTGGAACCGCCCCCTGAGTCGACCAGGAAAGCGTGAACCGCATCCGGACGCCACCTCATGGCCCACTCGTCCGGATTTTCGCGAACCATTGAAATTGCTGCAAGAACCTTCAACTCCGGTCGCCTCGCCTTCACCAGGTCTGCAACGCGCGGGTCCTCATGATCGCCGTGCATCTGAATCGCAGTCAGGCCGGCACGCTCCGCCAGTTCGCAAAGCACGTCCTCCGACTCATTCACAAATACTCCCACCTTCTCCATTTTCTTGGGCAGCGCTTGCACAATCTGTCGCGCGGTTTCCACGTTCACACACCGCGGACTCTCTTCATAAAACACGAATCCGACCGCATCCGCGCCGGCATCGACCGCAAGCAGTGCGTCCTCCAGATTCGTCATCCCGCAAACTTTCACCCAAGTCATGATAATTATTAATGCGTGAGGACCATGGCTTCACTGAGTACTAGGTACGGGGTACCGGGCACTTGCTCCTCCCATCAATTCTTGCAGTGCAGCACCGGGACGCTCAGCCCGCATTAGCGACTCGCCAACCAGAAACGCGTGGTACCCAGCCGAGCGCAATAGGCTCACATCCTGAGCGGAGTGAATCCCACTCTCGGCCACGCGAACCACGTCGCCGGGAAAGCGATCTGCCACCGCGATTGCCGTCTGCAGATCAACCTTAAACGTCCGCAGGTCCCGCGTATTCACCCCAATCAAGTCACACTTGGCGTCCAGAGCCCGATCCAACTCCTGACCGTCGTGAACTTCGCAAAGCACATCCAGACCATGGGCTCGGGCCGAAGTCGAAAGCGAGATCAACTCTTCGTGCGACAGCGCCGCCACAATCAGCAGCACTGCATCTGCCGAATTCGCCCGCGCTTCCAGCAGTTGAAATTCATCAACGATGAAATCCTTGCGCAAGCAGGGAATCCCCACTGCTGCCGACGCCCTTCGCAAATTGTCGAGTGATCCCTGAAAAAACTCCTCGTCGGTGAGGACCGAAAGCGCCGCCGCACCTGCTTCCTCCAACTCTCTCGCCAGAGCAGCCACATCGAAATCAGGCCGGATGAGCCCCTTAGACGGCGAAGCCTTCTTCAACTCCGCAATGACGGCAATCCCATCCTGGCTGCGAGACGCCAGCGCCCGCCGAAACCCGCGCGGCGCATGCGTTTCCGCCTGCTTCTCTAACGCGCGCAAGTCGGCAGCGCTCTTGCTTCGAGCCACCCGCCGGCGCGTCGCCGCCACAATCTGATCCAGAAATGCAGCCATACGAAGAGCACCCACAAGTCAGGGGAATCTTACGATTATACGGGAAGCGCCCGTCTCCACTTGTCTTCAGGGCGTCTTCAAGGGCGGAATGAGTAAGTGTATTTGATCACAAAGCGGTGCTCGTAGAACTGCTGCGGAGTCACCGCCGCCAGGCTCGCAAATTTCTGGCCCGCGGTATAAATCAAATACAAATCGCTATCTGGGCGATAGTTCCACCGCAGCCGAATATTGGCGCTGGCGCCCTGCGGGTCCGCGGTATTCATCTGCAGGATGGTGGAGAGCGACAGAAAGCGCGAGAACGCATAATCCGTTTCCAGAGACCCAAACACCACGGAAAAGTCCTTGAACGAAGGGGCTGCGCCCGGGCTGCCGTCCGTCACTCCCAGGTGAAACCGATTCCATTGCTCGCTGAAACCAAAGGCGAGACGCTGGTTTGCCCGGTAAGTCGCGCGAACGCGCGCCTCGTTCAGCTTTCCGTTGTAATATCCGCCGAATCTTTCGTAAAAGCTTACCGTCACCTTACGCTCCTTCGACGAGCCATACGTCAGTTGATGACGCGCCCAGTTGTAGACGCCGATCGGGATATAGAAGTTTTTATATATGTTGAATGGATCAGTCAGCCGTTGCGCAAACGCGTCCACAATGTCGTCATCGGTGTAAGAACCATTGTTGAACTCCGCCCGAAACGTCGCCTGCCACTCCTGGGTCTGCACGTTTCCGTGAGTATCCGGACCGTGAACGATGAAGCTTTCGAAATTTAGTTCCCGCAGCTTCATCACCTGTGGACGCACCTTGAAAACCGCGTCCGCAAAGTCGCAAACGCAGTCCGTCCTCTCCACAAAGCCGACCGCAGGATTGAAATTCGGCCCAATCTTCCGGTGCTCGGCAAACAGGTCCAACCAGTTCGATCGATAGATGAGTCCTGCTCCCACACTCGTCTGCCCGGACTGGCAATTATCCGGATTAATCGAGCACAGGTAATATCCCGGGCTGCGCGTTTGCGCCGCGTATCCGGACAGCGCCAGATTTTTCAGCAGCACCAGTCGCCCATCCGCGCCCTCGGTCTGGTTGTAATTTCCCGCCGGATTGCCAAACCGCTTATCGATGCCCATCACGCCGAGGTACGAGCCGCTCTCCCCGATCGAGCGCTTCACCCGCACCACGGCGTAGTTGGCGTAAGGATTCGGCCCGGACGATCTCGTATTTACATCCATCACTCCCAGTTCGAATCCACCCAACTGACCGGTGACGCGCCCGCCGCCATTGATCGGAACCTCCTGGCCGGTAACCGGGTCGATACCGATCTGCCGGCTGAAAAATAGCTGATCGCCGCTCTCCCCAATGCTCATGGGGAACGAAAACACATTGGCGTTCTCTAGAAAAAACTGCCGCTTCTCGGGAAAAAATAATTTGTACGGAGTCAAATTGAACTGCTGCACATCCACATCGCTGTCGGCGAAGTCCGTGTTACCGGTAAGATTGGCGACCAGGTTGGACCGCAGCCCATACTTGATATCGAGCCCTCCGGTATGCAGCGCGCTCGTGCCCGGCCTCAAGCCGCTGCTCACCGCGCTTGCCGGAAGATGGCTGAATCCTCCGAGCGCATACGGCTTCACGATAAACAGACGCCCGCTGCCAATCTGGCTGATGCCGCTGAGCTCCCCCGCTTCGCTGATCTTGCTGATGCCAAACGTTCGCCGCCATGCGCTCCAAAGATCTTCTTCATTTTTCCGTCGGATAAAGCGCTTGAAGTTCACGCCCCACACCACATCCTGGCTGCGCATGAAATTCAGAGTGGAGAAGGGAATCTCCACGGTCGCCGTCCACCCGTCCTCAGTGATGCGCGCCTCCGATGTCCACACGCCGTCCCATCCGGGGTCGCCATCTTGCGAGTTATCCATCTGCGACTCATCGCTGAGCAAGCCGTCGCGCTGCGTGCCGAGGGGATTAATTTGGAAGAGGTAAGCATTCCGCCGGTCGCGACGTGAATCAATAATGATTTCGAAGTGGTCGTCGAACTCCTGGCTTACATCCCGCCGCAGTTGAGAAGCGATGACGCCATGCGGAGTCGAGTCATGACACGCAATGCCAAAGTACACGTCTTTATGCGTGTACAGGATTCGAACTTCAGTGGCTTCCGTTGCGCGCTGCCCCTCGAAGGGCTCTCGCTGCCGGAAATCTGTAATCGGTTTCGCCAGTTGCCAGATGGGATCGTCGAGGCTTCCGTCCATCTTCGGCGCGCGCTCGACGGACACGGCTCGAACCGTGCGCATCGGTTCGATGCCCGGCTCCGCTGGAGTAATCTGCGCGACCGCTGAACCCGCGATCAGCACGAGCAGACAAGCCGCAACCCGAACGAATCCCGGTCTTCCACCGTCCATCGACACCTGTCCCCAAGCGCTCAACAATTATCAATTGAATCTGAACGGTACCTGAAAACGAAGAGCACTTAGTGGCAAATCTCTTTGATCTCTCTATAGGGCTTCGGCATCACCGGCGGGTTCTTCATCTTCCTGGCATCCATCCACTGCTCCAACAGCGTTCCGCCATATTGCGAGCCCGGCATCTGGATCGCCCTCATATACCGGGTCGCTCTGCGCCTCTTCCAGCGTCACCGGCTTGAATCCTTTCTGCTTCATCAGACTCGAATACGTCCGGCAGAATCGTGCTGCTGAACGCCCCCAGATGCAGCAGCAGCACGTGATTGATGTCGTGCCCATAGACCAGCTTCGCCATGTCGCGCCCCAAATCCAGATAAGAAGCCGCGATCGTTCAGATAACTGGAACGCAGCCACGCAATCGACTTCTCATCCTTCTTCGCCTCGCACCGCGCATACGCGCTGTTCCACAGATAATCTTCCCAGTCGAGCGTCACCTGCGCGATGCGGTATCGATGCGCCTGCAGATAAGCTCCGCACCGCCGCCTCTTCTCGACTGTGTCTCCCTCGCGCAAAAACGGATACCGCAGCCAGTGCCAGATCCTGTCCAGGCTTCGCCAGCAATTCCAGCGCCGGCTCGTTCTCGTTCGATTTCACGCTCAAAAGCTTCGGCTGGATTCTGCATTCAAATCCAGGTGCGAATACGTATGCGTGCCAAACGGCTCCGCGGCAGCCCAAACCTTCAACGCCTCGGCCGCGTCCGCATTTCCTTCCAGCTTCTTCGCATTGATGAATCCGTACGCCGGAGGCATGTGCGCCTTCTTCAGAACCGCGATCGTATCCCGCGCAATCTGCACCCGCGTAACTCCAGGCGGCAGATCTCCATTCAGCGGCAGGTCATCAAATGTGATCGCAACTTTCTGGGCAGCACAACCACTGATCAAACAAAAATGAAAATGCAAAGAAGTCTGTCCACGATGCTGCCTTCCTGAATCCCTATCCCCTGATCCCTGATCCCCTGAATGTGTCAATGCCGTTACTCCATGCCCAAAGACTTCTTCACCGCCGCACCATACTCCCGCGCCTTCTCGATGACCGCCGGCTCGTCGACAGTCAGCAATTTCCGTTCCCGCATCACCACGCGCCCGCCAATGACCACCGTATCCACATCGCTTCCCTTGAGCGAATATGCAATCTGCGCATAGACGTCGTACATGGGCACGGCATTGGTCTCATTCAAGCTGATCAGCACCACATCAGCTTTCTTGCCGGCCTCCAGCGATCCAATTTCCTTCTCCATGTGCAATGCGCGCGCCCCATCGATGGTAGCCATGGCCACAACATCCTTCGCGCCCAGCGCCAGCGGATTCATCTTGGAAATCTTCGCCAGCTTGGCCGCAAGATCGATCTCTTCCATCAGATCCAGATCGTTGTTACTCCCCGCCGGACCGTCTGTTCCCAGCCCCACCGCCACTCCCGCCGCCCGCATCTCGGGCACCGGAGACACTCCGCTCGCGATCATCATGTTGCTCGACGGATTGTGCACGCACCCCATGCCTCGCTCGCCAGCAGTCTTGCGGTCAGGTTCATCGACAAAAATGCAATGCGCCGCGACGATGTCCGGCCCGAGCACGCCAATCTTCTCCAGATACTGCACCGGAGACATCCCGTTCTGCCTTCTCGCTGTCGTCCCACTCCTTCTTCATCTCCGCCACGTGAATCAAGATCGGCGCGTGATATTTCCGCGCGAGCGCCGCCGCATCCTGCAGCGTCTTCTTCGAGCAGGTGTAAATCGAATGCGGCGCCGCGGCCGCATGGATCAGCGGATCTCCCTGCCAGCGCTTCAGGAATTTCTCCGTATAGGCCAGCATCTCCGCTTCCGACTTATTGTCCGGCGCAGGAAAATCGATGAACGTTTCGCCCAGCACGCCGCGCATCCCCGCCGCTTTCGTCTCCTCTGCGATGGCGTCCTCGAAGTAATACATATCGGCAAACGTCGTGACTCCCGCGCGAATCTGCTCTGCCGCTGCCAGCCGCGTTCCCCAGCGCACAAATTCTTCATTCACGTTCTTCGCTTCCGCCGGGAAGATGTATTTGTACAGCCAGTCATTCAGCGTGACATCGTCATGCAGGCCGCGAAACAAGGTCATCGGCACATGCGTATGCCCGTTGATGAATCCTGGCAGCACCAGATGCCCGCGCGCATCGATCATCTGCGCAGCGCTGATAGCGGGACTCAATTTCCGCGCGAGGCCCGACCGCCACGATGGAATCGCCGCGAAGGGCCACGCTTCCATCCTGATAAATCGCGCGGGCGCCGATCCATCGTGACGACCGTCCCGCCACTCACGATGAGGTCGACAGCCTGCTTGTCCTGCGCAGCGGCGGTAGCACTCACGACGATCAAAACCGCGATCCAAAGTCGAATCAGCATTTCCAGGTCTCCGAACCCAACGCATCCCGGTCGCAAGCAATTGCCGTTCCGAGCGAAGCGAGGAATTCCTACTCCCAAGATGCAACTCTGAGTCCCCGCCCCGAGAACCCCCTAGTAAATCAAAAGAGTGACCAAAACTGAGACTCAGAACTGAGAACTGACTACTGGGAACTGGTTTCTACATTTCCTTCTTCCCTACCACTTCAATCTCTGTATCCGGGACCGGCTTACTCCGTGCCACGCTGAAGTCTCGCACCTGGTTCAAGGAAAATGTCGGCACTCCGTGATCGGTGGCCGCCTTGATCCGCCCGAAATCAGCGCCCTCCACATCATCGAGCACAAACACAGGCCGCGCATCCGGGCTGGCGTGTTCAATCTTGACGCTCTCCATCTCCAGCCCTCGCACATGACGCACGAAAAAACCATGCGCCGGAGTCGTGCCAAACATTGTCGGCTCCGGATATTTCTTCTCCTCCTGCGGGATCGCTCTTTGCGCGTCGCTCGCGGTTCCCCCGCCCGCGTGCACGACCATCACATCGCTGATCTTCACATCTTCGATCGGATGTCCCGGAATTCCCGCCACGATCGATGCGATCTCGGGCTGAGCCGGGCGCAGAGCACAGTGATGTTGCTCAGGATCAATCGCCGGATCGCGCCCACAGGAACGCCAGACGGCCCACGCATCCGCGCTCCCAAGCGCACAAAGATGGGAGCTTCCACTGCATCCCGCATGGTGATGTTCGTGCATGTCACATCTTCAATGACCGCTCCATCCACGCTCTCGATGGCCAAACCGCGGCAGCCGTCAAAGACGCAATTCGAAATGGTGATGTTCTTGAACCCGCCATTCGATTCCGTGCCGAATTTGATGCGGCCGGTGCGCGGAACCTTCGTACCATCGGCGGAAATCTCTTGAAGGTCCCGTCCAGCAGCGCCCCTTCTTCAAAGCTGCCACTGAGCAGACAATTGGTGATGGTCACCATCTCCGTTGCGCGCGCATAGCCCAGGGCAAACGAACTCTTCAGGCAGATGCCATCATCCCAAGGCGAATTCACGCTGCAGTTGGAGATCCGCACATTGCGGCAGCAGTCCACATCCATTCCGTCGCGGTTCGTGTCGATCTTCAAATTGTCGATGGTGAGATTGTCGACGCCCGTCGCGAGAATCCCGAAATGCCCGCCGTGCAAAATGGAGAAATCGCGCAGCAGCACGTTGCGGCAATTCTTGAGTGCGATCGCTTTGTTGGCGACCCCAGGCTGCTCCGCAACCGGACCCGCGCCCCATCCGCGGCTCAGCCCTTTTCCCCAGATCAACCCCGGCCCGCAGATCGAAACATCGCTGAGCCCCTCGCCCCAGATCAGGCTGTTATGCCAATGATTGTGCCCGAAATCCTGATAGTCCTCCCAAGGCTTGTTCGATTCGGCCGGATCATAACTGCGAGAGGCATCCGAGGCAGGATCTGCCGCCACAATCGTGGCCCCCTGCTCCAGATATAGCGCAACCTTGCTCTTCAGATGAATGGAGTAGCAAAGATAATTTCCAGCAGGGAAGTAGACCGTACCCCCGCCTGAATTGGCCGCGTCCTCAATCGCCCGGTTGACGGCGGCAGTATCCAAACTTTTTCCGTCCCCAGTAGCCCCAAAGTTCCGCACATCGTGGAAAAGAGCGCGGGACGCAGGTTGAGCGGCGTCCTGAGCGGCAGAAGCGGGAATCTTGGGAACCAAGGCCACTCCCCCTGCAGTTCCCAGCCCTTTCAGAAATCCGCGCCGCCCACTGTCTTCAGGTCGCATAAGAATTCCCTCGTACGAAAACCGCATGAAGCTGGGTGCCCCACTTCTCGCTGTAGTTGCGAGAAGTGGGTCTTTTGACTTCCACTAATCTTCCTTCCGAATTTCCGCCCTACCTCTCCCCCACTCTCCGCAAATAAAACTGGAAGAAGTCTTCCGGATTCGAATTCAGGCAAACCTGCGCGTTCGGCGTCCCCGGCTCCTCGCGCGTATATCCCTTCTCATCCACCCGAATATGCATCGCGGTCACCGGACACAACTCCGGCTTCAACACAAACGTCACCGTCATCGGATCAAACAGCGTCGGAGTCTCCTGCGCCCACAGGTGATACAAAATCGCCAGCTGATCGGTTACCGGAGTCCCCCGCGTAAACAGAAAAGCCCGCTTCACCTCGTCCAGCTTCAACTGCGTCGAATCCAGAGGCATGACATAGAACGGCACGCCCGACGCGAACAACTTCTGCGCCGATTTGACGTCATTCAAGATGTTCCACTCGGGCGAAGGTGGAAAATGCTCGTTGTACCCGTAATCTCCATAGCCGCGCCGGATCGATCCTCCCATGATCACAACGCGCTTGAGTTTGCGAAATGCTGCCGCATCGCGGTCGATCGCTTCCCCAACGTTCATCAGCGGTCCTATCGCGATCAGCGTAATTTCGCCCGGATATTTTTTAATCTCTTGCAGCAGAAAATCCGTCGCGTCCGCATGCGAACTCTTCGCGAAGTGTCCTTCTTCGCCATAAATGCGCTGCGACATCGGGGTCTTTCCCGCAGGCTTCCCCACGAACACAGGAATATCCGACTTCCCGACCTCTGCCAGAAAACGGTCCACAATTTTGGCGCGCACGTCGGTTTCGCCAAATGCAGTCGAAATCCCCAGCACCTGCAGTTCCGGGCTCTTCACCGCCAGCGCCAGCGCAAACGCATCATCCACGTCGTCGCCAATGTCGGTATCAATAATGACCTTCTCCTGAGCCCAACCCACCGACCCCAGACACAAGAGCAAACCAAGCAAGCGACGCCACGAACGGTTCATGATGAAAGCTCCACGTAAGAGAATGTAAACAGAATGTCTAGAAAATGTCGAGCGCGGCCCGAGCATACGCGCTTTTCGTTCTTCAACACAAATGCCAGTCAATCACGATTTCGGATGGAGACGATACCCCTCCTGAAACTCTACCCACTTCCGTTGGACAACCCTCATACACCAGGGCCGCATCCCAACCAAAGAATACGCAAGGGGTTCTGTTCGCACCGCACGATTTAGCGCACCTGCGTGCTCCATGCCCGCCGGTGTTTCTTCCAACCAGATCAGCAGGTGAGTTGCATGCAAGGCGCAGTCGAAGCGCAGATGCTCACTAACCTCACACCCATTCCGCCTGAGAATGTCTTGCGGCGATATATCATTGCGCTTGCCGCCGGTGCTGGCCGCGATCCTGCTCCGCTGGTTGCTCGATCCCCTCCTGGGACACGTCGCTTTTTACGTTACCGTTTACATCGCGGTGGCCTATTGCGCGGTGGTCTGCGGGTATATCCCGGCAGCCCTCAGTGGCTTGATCGGCTTCCTTGGCATTTTCTACTGGTTCATGGACCCCGCCACTCCTTCGCGGTGATTCACTCTTCAGAAATTCACGCCACCATTGGCTTCTTTCTAGTGTCCGCCGTCCTGATTGCCCTCGGGGGTGCCAACCGTAATAAGCAATTGCGCCTGAACGAAACCATTGACGCCTTGACCAGGGAAGCAGCGCGAACGCCAGCGCGCCGAGCAAGACCTGCGGAAGGCGCACGACGAGTTAGAAGCGCGGGTGCTGCAACGTACCGCGGAACTCTCGAAGGCGCTCGACCGGCTGCAATCGGAGATCAGCGTCCGCCAGCAGGCCGAGATCGATCTCCGCCAACTTTCCGTCCGCTTGATGACGCTGCAGGACGAGGAACGCCGCCGCATCGCGCGCGACCTCCACGACACCGTCGGCCAGACCCTCGCCGCCGTAAAGATGTCCATCGCTCTGATCCGGCAGGTCAAAGGATCTCCAGCCACGCTCCAGCCTCTGATCGACGATCTCAACGCACTGGCGGATGAGGCGCTGCAGGAAGTGCGAACTACCTCCTATCTCTTGCATCCACCGCTGCTCGATGAAGCGGGAATCGCCCCGGCCGCGCGCTGGTTCGTCGAAGGATTTGCCCGGCGCAGCGGCATTCACATCGAGTGCGACATTCCCCAGAACATGGAGCGCCCTTCGCGCGATCGGGAACTGGTGCTCTTCCGCATCCTGCAGGAGAGCCTCACCAACGTGCACCGTCATTCCCAAGCCTCAGCGGCAACCGTTCGCCTCGCCCGTACCGGCGATAACATCGAAATCGAAGTGCGCGATAACGGCAAGGGAATTCCAGAAGCCCGCCTGCGTCGAATCGATAGCTCTGCGGCTCAGACCGGGGTTGGCATCACCGGCATGCGCGAGCGCGTTCTCAAGCTCGGAGGCCTTTCCACATCAGACTCTAAATCGACTAGCGTCGGTGACACTTCCGCTGCATCCGAAAGGCCTGTCCCTGCTGACGTCAGCCGCCACCCTGTCCGTCCCTGAAACCAGCTACGCCGTAGATTCGCTCCACAGCGACTCCGCCCGAGACCTAGACGGCAGCGAGCAGCGTGTTGCCCGGCCCACATCGTGTTTCGCGGGCCACACTCTCTGGATTTCGCCTCCCTGTAACCCGCGCAAAATAAAAGCGCTTCACTTGGTGTCCCTCGTGCATTTACGCATGGTGCCGCTAGTCGGCAGGAGGCAACCACAATGACCCGCATCAACCTGAGCAACACTCGAGAGAATAGTTTTCTGACCTGGGGCAAGAACGGAAGCGCGCTCGTATTCGCTGCCGTCCTGATCATCTGCTCCATCGCTGTGGGATGTTCCAGCGATAAACCGAAACCCGTAACCATCAATAACCCGATTCCAGCAGCCCAGACGCAACCGCAGCCCATGCCGACCATGCCCCTGGCACAGGCTGAGAACAAGCCGGCACCCAAGAAGCCCGTGGTCCGTAAAAGACCCGCGACCGTGAACTATGCTGACAAGACCTACGGCGTGACCTTCGAATATCCGCGGCGTTACGCCATCGAGACCGGCGACGCTGCCACGCAGCTCATCCTGTCGAATTCGATTCCCATGAACTTCGTGCAGACCGGCGGAGTCGCTCTCGCTGCCGTCGAACTGCCCGAGACTAACTACGTCAACACGGACTTCTCCTCCGCATTCTTCAACGTGAGCGTGCACAAGAGCCTCACCGAGGACGAATGTGGCCAGTTTGCCGTGCCGGCCCAGAAGTCAACCGCGAAATCGGACGCAGCTCCTATCAACGAAGTGAAGCCCGAGGCTACAACCGCAACCACCAGCTCCGCCAAGCTTGACGACGCAAAGAAGGCAGATGACGTAAAGAAGGACGCGCCCAAGGACTCGACTGCGAAGCTAGATTCCTCAACCCCGTCCAGCACCGAACCAAGCACGAAGACGCTTGACGCCAACCAGCTTCTGATCGGAGACATGCAACTCCGCGCCACCGAAGCCGTCTCCGGTGAAGGCACGCGCCAGAGCGACTCCAAGTACTTCCACCTGTATCAGAACGGAGCCTGCTACGAGTTCGCGCTGAATGTCACCACCGACGCCAGCGAAGAAGGCCTCGTAAAGCATGTGGATCGCGACCGGGTCTTCAGCCGCCTGGAGCAGATCCTGCACACGGTAAAAATCAACCCGGTTCAGCCGGAGGTCCAAGCCGAATCCACTCCAACCGCAACCCCAGCGCAGTAAATGAAACGAGTCACAAGGTGCCCCACCCTACGCGCCTTTCGTAGGGTGGGGATTTTAGATTTCAATGAGAGAAGCCTGCAATGTCCACATCGAGTCCCGCCATCATCACCGCAGCCGTGATCCGTTCCATCCTGCAAGCCCTTGGGATCGAGCAAGTCGTGATCGATTTCGTCGCGGTCACCGCTATCGGAACGCTAGCTGTCCTCTGCGCAATCGTCCTGGTCGGCATCCGCTCCTCCCACTCGATCCAGCCAAAATAGAGGGCAGCGTTCCAACTAGTGACCGCGATCACTGCTGTGCTGCTCCCGCAACGATAATCTCCTCAGTCCTTCACTACTCGATGGAGATAACCGTGTCCCATTCCTACTCGCGCAGAACTTTCCTGCACACCTCAGCCGTAGCCGGAGCCGCTTTGGCCGGCACACCCCTGCTTTCCCGCGCCGTGTCGGCCAGCACCACGTCGTCCGCCAAGCCCACCTTCCCCGTCGCGGACTATCACGTCCACCTGAGCGAGCATCTCTCCATCGAGCAAGCCGTCGATCTCGGCAAACAACGGGGAGTTCAGATCGGCATCGTCGAGCATCCCGGCCCCGGCTACAAGCTCAACAGCGATGCGGACCTTAAGCAATATCTCGACACTCTCCGCAAATTTCCCGTGCCTGTCGGCCTGCAACCGGTCTATCCCGGCTGGTCGAAAGCATTCTCCAAGCCTTTGCTCGACCAACTCGATTACGTGTTAATGGACGCCCTCACGCTGCCCAATCCCGACGGCACTTTCCTCGCGATCTGGCAAATCGACACCATGGTCGACGACGAGCAAGCCTTCATGTCCCGCTACCTGCAATTCATCGAGCAAGTGATGACGACCGAACCTCTCGACATTTTCGGATGGCCCACCTTCCTGCCAGTCCCAATCGCCCGCCAATACGCCGACCTCTGGACGAAGCCTAGAATGCAGCGCATCATCGACCTTGCCCTCTCGAAAAAGATCGCCATCGAAATCAACGAAGTCTCGCATGTCCCCGACGCGAGCTTCATCATGCTCGCCAAACGAGCCGGCCTGAAATTCACCTTCGGCACCGACTCTCGCACGCCCCAAGGCGCTGCCCACCTTTACTACTGCTACCAGATGGCAAATAAATGCGGCCTCACCGAAGCAGACATGTTCGTGCCAAAGAAAAAGTCACAGAGCTGAGCAATCTCAAAATTGGTTGCGCCGGCTTCCACCCTTACGTTGCGCCGATTGCGAGCTATTCGCGAGAAGCTCGATGGACTCTTCAGAATTAAGAGCAAATCCCTCGTGTCGCCATATGCCCTCTGTGGTGAGCGACTCGGAAGTTGTGGAATTAGCCGAGTCCAATCCACACCCTTGAGCATCCAAGCCGAGAAAGGAGAAAACTATGTACGTCATCATGGGAGCAAGCGGCAATACTGGACATGTAGTAGCCGACAACCTTCTTGCGCGCGAGCAGAAAGTTCGCGTCGTCGGCAGAAATGCCGCTCACTTGGAACCTCTCGCCGCGAAGGGCGCTGAGATATTTGTCGCCGATGTGACCGACGCCGCGGCTCTGACCAAAGCCTTCGACCACACTGACTCCGCCTACGTCATGATTCCACCAAATCCCACCAGCAATGATCCTCTGGGCTATTCCAATCGGGTAAGCGACGCTATCGCCGCCGCCCTCCAAAAAGCAGGCACGAAAAATGTGGTCGCGCTCAGCAGCATCGGAGCGGATAAATCCAGCGGAACCGGCCCTGTGCTGGGACTCCATCATCTGGAGGAAAAGCTCAACCAGATCAGCAGCGCGAATGTGCTGCACCTGCGCGCCGCCTACTTCATGGAGAACACGCTGCCCCAGGTGAACGCCATTCGCAAGATGGGTTACAGCGTGGGACCGCTGCATCCCGACCTGAAGGTTCCCATGATCGCCACGCGCGACATCGGAACCGCCGCTGCCGACGCCCTGCTTCACCCGACAGCTAGCGGCAAACAAACCCGCGAACTGCTCGGACAGCGCGATCTCTCGTACACCGAAGTTGCCGCCGTTCTTGGAAAAGCGATCGGCAAGCCGGACCTGAAGTACGTCCATCTAGGCGACGATCAGGCCCGCGGCGCCATGGTCCAGATGGGAATGTCCGATCAATTCGCCAGGCTGCTTCTGGAGATGACGGCCGCTCTGAACTCCGGTTATATGCGTGCCCTGGAACCCCGCACGCGCGAGAACACCACGCCCACAAGCTACGAAACCTTCGTATCCGAAACCTTCGTTCCCGCCTATCATCAGCAAGCAGCAGCGTGACTTGGGCAAGTGTAGGGGCGGACGCAATCGTCCGCCCCGCGAGCGAAGCGAGCGTAAGAGGTAGGATGCCCTTTCGGAGGGGGATCCTCAGTATTTTCAAAAGTGGCGCTGGATCATTTCTGCTTCTCGATGAAAATGTGATTCGCATTCTCTCCCGCAACGCTGCGAACCACTCGAAACCCAAGCTGCTGCAGATTGATCCCGGCAAACAGGTGCTCGCCTTCGCCCATCAACACCGGCGACATCGCCAGATGCATCTCGTCGATCTGTCCCGCAAGAAGATACTGCCGAATGGTCGCCACGCCTCCGCCGATGCGCACGTCTTTCCCAGCAGCCGCTTCCCGCGCACGCTTCAACGCCGACTCAGCCCCGTCCGTGACGAAGTAAAACGTAGTCCCGCCCTGCATGGCGAGCGGCTTCCGCGCATGATGCGTCAGCACAAAGACAGGGACGTGATATGGAGGTTCGTCGCCCCACCATCCCTTCCATGACTCGTCGGGCCATGGCCCCCGCACCGGACCAAACATGTTCCGCCCCAAAATCCACGCGCCGACATTCTCGAACGCGCGCTCAGCCATCTGGTTGTCGACGCCCTGCCCGCCGCCGCTCTGGCCATGCATCTTCTTCCAGACATCCGTCTGAAAGAACCAGGAAAACATCTCAGGCCCGCGCACTCCGAGAGGATTCTGCAGATCCTGCCGAGCCCCGGCACCGAAGCCGTCAATAGAAACAGAAAAAGAAGACACGCGAACTTTGCTCATACAGATTCATTTTATCGTGTAGGGACGGACGACTTTCGCGTGCAGTACACTCGGCCGAGCGGGCCTAAATTGCGTGCTCCCGATGGGAGAGCATAGTTGCCGCGTTATGATATTGGAGAGCGAATTTTATGGCCCAGATGACACCTGAAGTATCGAAGCTGCTCGAGCAAGCATTGTCCCTTTCCGTCGAGGAACAGGAAGCGCTTGCCGATTCCCTGATCTCTAGCCTGGGCGGCAAGGTGGATGAGGGGGTACAAGCGGCGTGGGACCAAGAAGTCAAGCGTCGCATCGAGGAACTCGACTCGGGCAGCGCAAAGACCATTCCTTGGGAGGAAGTGCGCGAGCGCAATCTCAGAAAACTACCCCGTGCGCATTAGGGCGCATTTTCATGAAGACGCCGGACTCGAATATGACGCTGCCTTCGACTGGTATCTGGCTCGCAGCCCTGATGCAGCCCGTAATTTCGATGCAGAGGTGAAGCGCGCGATCACGCAGATCGTTGAAGCACCAACCCGCTGGGCAACCGGTCTCCACTCCACTCGCCGATTCCTTTTGCACCGATTCCCGTTCGTCCTGATTTATCGAATCCTTTCACCGGAAGAGATTCAAATCGTCGCATTTTCGCACGCGAGCAGAAGACCCAGCTACTGGAAGGACCGGCTTTGAATATCCACGGGGGTGCACTCCATCCATCTGTCCCCACGTTTCCCCGATTTCTTAGGAGAACTCTGCGTGAACAATTGTCATTCTAAGATCCTGATAATAGCGGCTTGCATGGTCTGCTCGATTGTGGCAATTGGTCAAGGGAGCAAAGAAGGTAAATTAGTTGTTCGGGTCTTCGTGGGTGACAATAATACACCTGCAAGAGATGCGTTCGTGTATGTGAGAGATCATTTTGGGCAATCTTCAGCCGTAGTCAAGCCCGCGCGAGATGGGTTCTTTGAAATTCCTTTGCGGCCCGGCTTATATGATGTTTTTGTGGGTGAGGGGTCTTCACTGCCAACGTGCAGACGGATCGAAATAAAAGCGGATCGCACTCGAATGTACACAGCTAAACTCGAAGCTGATGAAGATCACCTGCAGAATGTGCAGACGCCATGAAGGTAAGCCTGGCTCTTATGCGCGCTTTGATAACCATTTCGCGCGCTGCTAGACTTACGGCATGGAAATTCACTTCCACCCCGAGACCGAGTCCCGCCTGCACGAACTGGCTCAAGAGACGGGGCGCGCAGCCAATGATCTGGTTGAGGATGCAATGGCTGGCTATTTAGCGGAACTCGCACAGCTTCGTTCCACGCTCCATAATCGCTACGACGATTTAAAAGACGGTCTGGTGCAAGCGATTGATGGGGAATCGGCGTTTGAGGATCTGCGGCGCAAGAGCCACGATCGTCGCGCTCGCTCATGAGCGACTTCGTCCTTGCTGGAGAGGCCTTCAAAGATCTGGATGAAATTTGGGACTATATTGCCGACTAGAATGTTGTGGCAGCAGCAAAGTCGTGCATAATTCGTTCTCAGGTCTGAGTGGCGGAGGCGAGTTTTGGCTGAACTTGCGACGTATCTCTCGCACGGTACACTCACTGGCACCCCCAGCACCGTTCAAGAATTCAAGGATGAGTTAAGAAAGTTCAGTCGTGACCCAATCGTTTACCTCTCCAGCGCGATAAACATTTTACTCCACGGTTGGCCAAAGGGCGTTCCCGATGAAGCGACTCATGCTCTGGTGCTCAAGACTGTCTTCGGTGTAGGCGTAGCCGAAAAGCTTGTGGAACAGGCTAAGCTACGAGGGGCTCACTTCATTCTCCATCGCGAACAGTTGCTCCTCATCGCAAAAGAAGCCATCCTCGTCTGTCCAGAAGCTGGGATGAATCCTTTTCAACAGGTTCGTGAATTGGTTCAGGTCTTTTTAATGGCCAATGACCACCTTTACGTACCCAACACCGAGACTCCCGATGTCGAGCAGAAACTTCTGAACCTGCTGGTGAACCTGATACCGAGCTCTGAATACTCAGGGTCCCACGCCTTCGGTCATGCTGTCGCTCGCGCCTACCTTATGTACGGAAAATTTAGTGACGAACTCAAGGGTGACGTGGACTATGTCGATATCGCCGCCCAATTCCAAAGGTTAGTTGATCTGACTCCAAGCGAGTTCATGGGGCTGTGTTTTGGACTGCTATCGAAATACTCGAATGCGTCACTTCAATCGTTTGCGGCTAATCCAGACTCGTTGTTCTTGCAAGATACGTACTACCAGCAGACAGCACTGTCGGCGGACAAAATCAGCAAGTTCCGAAAGGAAGTATCAGCAAAAACTGACGAGCTAAAGAAGGTGTTTGAAAAGCGACTTGCGGGGCCAAGCGATTTCACTCTCTTTCGAGCTAAGCCGCTGTACCAAACCGGACGAGACACGTTCTTTTGTATTGATCCCCGATTCTTAGCCGAGAAGTTGGAGACTGGCCCATTTTGGAGAACGCTGTTCGCAATCTCTACCAAGCAAGCAAAGGATGCATTGTTGGCATTCTGGGGGAGAGTCTTCGAAAGATACGTTAACTGGCTGCTGAGCGAGTCAGTCGGTGCCAACAATGCATACAACGTCTTCTTTGCGCAGCCGAGATACGAATCTGACCAGACAGAAGTATGCGACGGATTATTGCTCTGTGGCTCCGATGCAGTTTTTCTAGAGTACAAAGGCGCGGTTTTCACAGCACAGTCAAAATACAGCGGCTGTGCCAAAAAATTGGGAGCCGAAATTCACGACAAATTGATTAAGAACCCTGGGGGAAAACGAAAAGGTATCGAGCAACTAGCAGAGGCGATAAGCAGGACCTGCCGCCGAAAGGATGCCGATAAAATCGCCGGAGTCGACCTGTCGCATCTCAAGCGCGTGTTCCCTCTGCTCGTAGTTAGAGATGCTATTGGAGAGGCTCCCATGCTGAACGCCCTACTGAATCACCGGTTCGATGCTCTTCCAAATCTGTCGTTCAAGACGATTCGTCCGAGAATACTCACGCCGCTTTTTTGCATCAGTGCGGACACGTTGGAGTACATCTCCCCGTACCTTAAAGAGGTTAGGCTGAGCGATATCTTGGACGCTAGATACCGTGGTAATAACGGCATGGGGGGACCGTTCTTGGCGATAGACAACGACGTTTTGGACCCCTTGGGGGAGAAAAGAAGTGAGGTTCTGAAAGGAGTCTTTCAGGAGTTCACTAAATCGTTGGCCGCAACATTATTTCCGGGAGAAGCAGCTTTGGCAGAACTCTCACCGGGGGACTAACGCCGTAAAGGCACAGTTTCCTACATGACACCAATTGGTGTTTGTAGCTTGGAACGCAAGCCGCGCGCTTCCAGAGCCGACGCTAAAAAGGAAAAGGCCGTCGAGATTTCTCTCAACGGCCTTTATTTATGCCGGCAACGACCTACTCTCCCACACACTTTCGCGTGCAGTACAATCGGCCCTGCGGGGCTTAACTTCCGTGTTCGGGATGGGAACGGGTGGAACCCCCGCGGTAAGATCACCGACAACTTGATCGCGCGCTAGCGCGCGTAGCTTCTCAGCTATTAGCTCTAGCCGTTACGCGCCGATCCGCAGGAGCTCTGACGCTACAGAGCTCAGAAGCTAAGCCAGCTGCAAACTTGTCAAAGATCGTGAGGACGAATGCCTCACAACTGAATAGATTGGGTTGAAACATATTCGACAAGATCTCATGACTACATCGGCTTTTTCGGCGCCCAGTCGTCAGCGTCTGCTTTTCATGCTCCACCCAGGTTCAGCGAGCATCTGAAACTTGCTTTACCTCAGCTCAGGTTCTAACTGAGGGCTGAAAGCTGAGAGCTGACAGCTGGTTTACTGCACCGAGTAAATTTTATGGTCAAGCCGAACGGGCGATTAGTACTGGTAAGCTACACGCATTACTGCGCTTCCACTTCCAGCCTATCAACCAGGTAGTCTTCCTGGGCCCTTCTTATCCCTTACGGGTTGGGAGATCTCATCTTGAGGAGTGCTTCCCGCTTATATGCATTCAGCGGTTATCACAACCGAACTTCGCTACCCAGCGGTGCCATTGGCATGACAGCTGGAACACAAGAGGTTCGTCCATCCCGGTCCTCTCGTACTAAGGACAGGTCCTCTCAAATCTCCTACGCCCACAACAGATAGGGACCGAACTGTCTCGCGACGTTCTGAACCCAGCTCACGTACCGCTTTAATAGGCGAACAGCCTAACCCTTGGAACCTTCTACAGCTCCAGGATGCGATGAGCCGACATCGAGGTGCCAAACCGGAGCGTCGATATGAACTCTTGGCTCCGATCAGCCTGTTATCCCCGGCGTACCTTTTATCCGTTGAGCGATGGCCCTTCCATGCAGAACCACCGGATCACTAAAGCCTACTTTCGTACCTGCTCGACTTGTAGGTCTCGCAGTCAACCACGCTTATGCTTTTGCACTCGTCGGCTGATTTCCAAACAGCCTGAGCGTAGCTTCGCGCGCCTCCGTTACAATTTAGGAGGCGACCGCCCCAGTCAAACTACCCGCCTTACTATGTCCCTCTCCCGGTTTACGGGAGTAGGTTAGAACCACAGAACTCGCAGGGTGGTATCTCACCGTTGGCTCCTCCAAGCCCGAGAGCCTGGAATCAAAGCCTCCCACCTATCCTGCGCAGCAAGTGCCATAGTTCATAGTAAAGGTATAGTAAAGGTGCACGGGGTCTTTCCGTCTAGTTGCGGGCAACCGGCATCTTCACCGGCACTACAAGTTCGCCGTGTCAGTCGGCAAGACAGTCGCACTTTCGTTACGCCATTCGTGCAGGTCGGAACTTACCCGACAAGGAATTTCGCTACCTTAGGACCGTTATAGTTACGGCCGCCGTTCACTGGGGCTTCAGTTCGAAGCTTCACCTTGCGGTTGACCTCTCCCTTTAACCTTCCAGCACCGGGCAGGCGTCAGCCCCTATACGTCGTTTTCGACTTTGCAGAGACCTGTGTTTTTGTTAAACAGTCGCAGTGCGCATTTCGCTGCGGCCTCTTCGGGCTTGCACCCTACCGGGGCACCCCTTCTCCCGAAGTTACGGGGTTAATTTGCCGAGTTCCTTACCAACTGTTCTCACGAGCGCCTTTGGATATTCTCCTCGTCTACCTGTGTCGGTTTGAGGTACGGTTCCCTTACGTTCTCCTTAGAGGTTTTTCTTGGCAGTGTGGAATCGGCAGCTTTCACCCATACGGGTTACTGCTTTGCGTCTCAGTGATAACTTCCTCGCGGATTTTCCTACGAGAAACACCTTACACGCATCGACCGTCATAGCCATAGGACGGCCTGCTTATCCTTCTGCGTCACCCCATCGTGATAACGAACACAAGGGAGTTCCGGAATATTAACCGGATGTCCATCGGCTACGCCTTTCGGCCTCGCCTTAGGGACCGCCTGACCCTGAGCGGATTAACCTTTCTCAGGAAACCTTAGACTTTCGGCGCGGAGGGTTCCCACCTCCGTTATCGCTACTTATGCCGGCAGGGTCTCTTCTCAACCGTCCACCAGTCCTCTCGGTCTAGCTTCAAACTGTTGAGAATGCTCTCCTACCACGCATCGACTGTTAAGTCGATGCATTCGCTGCTTCGGTACCAAGCTTGAGCCCCGTTAAATTGTCGGCACCGGACCGCTTGACCAGTGAGCTATTACGCTTTCTTTAAAGGATGGCTGCTTCTAAGCCAACCTCCTGGCTGTCTGGGCGTTCCGACTTCCTTTCCCACTTAGCTTGAATTTTGGGACCTTAGCAGGCGATCTGGACTGTTTTCCTCTCGACAACGAAGCTTAGCCCCCGCCGTCTGACTCCCGGATTGGTTGTTCAATGGCATTCGAAGTTTGATTGGATTCAGTAAGCTGGAAAGCCCCCTAGTCCATTCAGTTCTCTACCACCACGACAAATCATCCGAGGCTAGCCCTAAAGCTATTTCGGAGAGAACGAGCTATCACGGAATTTGATTAGCCTTTCACCCCTACCCTCAGCTCATCGGAGCTTTTTTCAACAAACACCCGTTCGGCCCTCCAGTGGGTGTTACCCCACTTTCAGCCTGGCCAAGGGTAGATCATCCCGCTTCGCGTCTATTCCTGCCAACTGAATCGCCCTATTCGGACTCGCTTTCGCTACGGCTCGCTTTCGCTTAACCTTGCTGACAAGAATAACTAGCCGGCTCATTATGCAATAGGCACGCGGTCAGACTTTCCGCTTGCGCGGCATAGTCCTCCCACCGTTTGTAGGCACACGGTTTCAGGTACTATTTCACTCCCCTCGCAGGGGTTCTTTTCACCTTTCCCTCACGGTACTGGTTCACTATCGGTCAGAAGCTAGTATTTAGCCTTACGGGATGGTCCCCGTAGCTTCCCGCAGAGTTTCTCGTGCTCCGCGGTACTCAGGTATCGACTTCGAGTCCAGATCGTTTTCGCCTACGTGGCTATCACACTCTATGGCCCCTCTTTCCAGAGGGCTTCGGCTAACGACTGGATTGGTAACTCTACTGTTGTCGACCCTACAACCCCTGCTACACCCGAAGGTGATACAGGTTTAGGCTGTTCCGATTTCGCTCGCCACTACTTTCGCAATCGAGGTTTCTTTCTTTTCCTCCTGGTACTGAGATGGTTCACTTCCCTGGGTTCGCTCGTGCCCGACTATGGATTCATCAGGCCGTACGAGGGTTTTACCCTCGTGGGTTTCCCCATTCGGAAATCCCCGGATCAAAGCCTGCTTGCGGCTCCCCGAGGCTTATCGCAGCTTGCCACGTCCTTCATCGCCTGCTTCTGCCAAGGCATCCACCATGCGCCCTTAGTAGCTTGACCATAAAATTTACTCAGACACACTGCAGCAGCTGCCAGCTCCTAGCTCTTGGCTATTAGCTCTTCGCTAAACCTCCCAAACACGCCGCTTAAACTCTATGGGCCTGCTGATCCTGCTCCTCGCACGGCATTACTTCGCATTCACGCTCCCATCTCTCATCTCCAGGACACCTCGAGACCTTGAAATCTGAAACTACGAAGCTCCTCACGCACACCAGCAGGCATCTCTCAGGCACTCATAAAAATTTACACGCCTTGTAAATTGCCCAATCTATTCAGTTGTCAAATATCGTCCTCGCTGGCTTGCGCCAGCATTACGCCGCCTCAGCGGGTATGGGTCTTACTCACTTCCAGAAGTCGTGCAAACTTCAGAATTCTCTCCAACCCAATGTTCGGCGCCAAGCGACTTTCTTCAACCGCGAACGAATCGGTTGTCAGCAGTCTGACGCCCAACATCGCTACGATCTGAACTGATCTTGGTGGAGCTGACCGGGATCGAACCGGTGGCCTCCTGGTTGCAAACCAGGCGCTCTCCCAGCTGAGCTACAGCCCCATTAACCGCAGTTTTCAGTTATCAGTGTTTCCAGTTTCAAGCAATCGACTAACCACTGACAACTCGACACCTGACACTGATTTTGGTGGGCCTGGGTAGAGTTGAACTACCGACCTCACCCTTATCAGGGGTGCGCTCTAGCCACCTGAGCTACAGGCCCGGTTTCCACTGCAAACATCCCGGAGCCCAGACTTCGACTCCCGGCTGTCTAGCCGCTAGCTTCTAGCCAAACCGATTTGTGGTTCAGCTAGGAGCTAGAAGCTAGTAGCCAGAAGCTCAAATTATTTTCGAGGACAAGGTTGAACGTGCGCTCCAGCTAAGCCGGAGCTGACCATCATGCGAACGAATCGAGAAAGAGAGGTCCGAAACGAGGCTCCCGTCATCATCTTCTCAGGTTAGTGAGACAGGTACGGGGTACATGGCAACATCCCACGCGCTGCCGATCGCTTGCCGAACGGTTACTCCATAGGAGCGGGCGTGAGTGCCATGACGTTCTCTCTTAGAAAGGAGGTGATCCAGCCGCAGGTTCTCCTACGGCTACCTTGTTACGACTTCACCCCAATCATGAGCTATACCTTGGACGGCTGCCTCCTTGCGGTTAGCACACCGGCTTCTAGTACAGCCCACTTTCGTGATGTGACGGGCGGTGTGTACAAGGCCCGGGAACGTATTCACCGCGGCGTTCTGATCCGCGATTACTAGCGATTCCAGCTTCATGGAGTCGAGTTGCAGACTCCAATCCGAACTGAGGCCGGCTTTTTCCGATTAGCTCCCCCTCGCGGGTTTGCGACGGTTTGTACCGACCATTGTAGCACGTGTGTAGCCCTGGACATAAAGGCCATGAGGACTTGACGTCATCCCCACCTTCCTCCCCGTTATCCGAGGCAGTTTCACTAGAGTGCCCGGCTTGACCCGATGGCAACTAGGGATAAGGGTTGCGCTCGTTGCGGGACTTAACCCAACATCTCACGACACGAGCTGACGACAGCCATGCAGCACCTCCGCAGCAGTCTCTTGCGGGAAAGGGATATTTCTACCCCGGTCCACTGCGCTTCGAGCCCAGGTAAGGTTCTTCGCGTTGCGTCGAATTGAACCACATGCTCCACCGCTTGTGCGGGCCCCCGTCAATTCCTTTGAGTTTCAGCCTTGCGACCGTACTCCCCAGGCGGATTGCTTATCGCGTTAGCTTCGGCACAGCAGGATTGGGTACCTGCTACACCAAGCAATCATCGTTTAGGGCTAGGACTACCAGGGTATCTAATCCTGTTTGCTCCCCTAGCTTTCGCGCCTCAGCGTCAGTTATGGTCCAGTGCGCCGCTTTCGCCACAGGTGTTCCTCCCGATATCTACGCATTTCACCGCTACACCGGGAATTCCACGCACCTCTCCCACACTCCAGCACGGCAGTTTCGCCTGCAGGCTCTGAGTTAAGCCCGGAGATTTCACAGGTGACTTACCGCACCGCCTACGCGCCCTTTACGCCCAATAATTCCGAACAACGCTTGCACCCTCTGTATTACCGCGGCTGCTGGCACAGAGTTAGCCGGTGCTTCTTCCACCGGTACCGTCATTATCGTCCCGGTCGAAAGGAGTTTACGTCCCAAGGGACTTCATCCTCCACGCGGCGTTGCTGCGTCAGGGTTTCCCCCATTGCGCAAAATTCCCCACTGCTGCCTCCCGTAGGAGTCTGGACCGTGTTTCAGTTCCAGTGTGTCCGTGCGCCCTCTCAGGCCGGATACCGATCTTCGCCTTGGTGGGCCGTTACCCCGCCAACTAGCTAATCAGCCGCGACCCCCTCTTCAAGCGCATTGCTGCTTTGATCTTGCGATGTTATGCGGTATTAGCCCCGGTTTCCCGGAGGTTATTCCCCACTCGAAGGTAGGTTAGTCACGTGTTACTCACCCGGTCGCCACTTTACTCATGGATTGCTCCACTTTCTCGTTCGACTTGCATGTGTTAGGCACGCCGCCAGCGTTGATTCTGAGCCAGGATCAAACTCTCGTTTGAAACCTGTTCGCCTACCGACGGGTAGAAGGTAGGCTGCCATCTCCACCGCTCGAAAGAGATGTGATGGCGACCACTGGACCCCTTGCAAAGCTTCTCCTTGCTAGAAGATCAGTGGCCTATCTTGTGAGATCGTTTCAGACTTATGCCCGAATCCGTTCTCTCACGACTGGCACGTTCAACCGAGTTGTCAAAGACCGAATCGCATTCCGCCTGAGCGGCGCGCATTCAGTCCAGGCGAACCCGCTACAAGAGCGAATCCGACTGTCCTCGAAACCTTGCAACCATACCGTGTTGCGGAAAACCCTGTCAACGCATGCATCCCACAGAATTTCCACATGATTTCCACAGTGAGATTTCCGGATGGCGGACAGGAGAGCAAAACCTCAGAGGCTGCTCATTGAGCGCGCAACAGTATGGCCTTCCGCTTCAATAGCGCTCAATTCGGCGCACGCCGAAGCGGAAGACAGAAAATTGAGAAAAGAACTTACTTTTGGAGGTCCTTGCCTTGAAGGTACCCTTCAGAAACCTACTCTTGTTTCCGAATCAAGCCCCGTGGCCGGGGCGATTTGAGAACTCAGCGTTCTCTATTAATCTTTAGATGCCGGGACGCCACGAGAGATTCAAAAATACGACCGGCTGCCACACATCTGCTCTCGGTGAATTGTTTATATCAAGGCCTGCGAAAAAGCGCAAGGGGGAATTTGAAAAGAGCATGGGTTTACCGATTTGGTGCATTGATTGGGGTTGGGGCATTGTGTGACAGCGGCGCTTGGGGGGAGCGTCGTCGCGTTCCGTTCGAATAAGGTCTTTAAATAACGTTTCTTTCGCCCCTCCAGGGCTGGTCCCTTCCTACACTCACCCACGCCTTACGGCGTGGGCTGCACTCTTTCGCTCCTTCGGAGCTGCGGACCTTGACTCCCGGTGAAACCACGATCGGAGCTGTCGGTGTTGCGAGTCCCGATTTGAAACCGAGCGCTTCGGATTGTGATGTCGGACACCGCGCTCGAGATCTCTCTTTCAGAGAATCGATCTGCACGGAGTCGAGCTGTCAGCTTCAACGGCCAGCACCTCAGCCGCGGAGCGGCGGAAGAATGCAGCCCACGCCGTGAGGCGTGGGTGTCGTGTAAGAAGAATGGACCAGCCCGGTAGGGGCGAAAGAACATGTCGCATACATCGGGAAACATCTTGCTGCATTTCATCTTTTCGACGGAAGGGCGACGTCCTCTGATCAAACCCGAATTTCGCGATGATCTATTCGCCTACTTAGGCGGGATCGTTCGCGAAATGAACGATACGGCGTTGATCATCAATGGCGTGAATGATCACGTCCACATGCTCATTCGTTCGCGGCCAATCCATTCGGCCTAGGAAATCGTCCGCACGGTGAAGGCGAATTCGTCCCGATGGGTTCGAGAAAAGCATTGCGTGGATTTCACGTGGCAAACGGGATACGGGGTTTTCAGCGTGAGCGAATCAAACGTTGTTGGCGTCACCAGGTACATCACAGGACAAGAGACGCACCACAAGAAGCGATCATTTCAGGAAGAATACGTGGCCTTTTTGAAGAAGAATCACGTGGAGTATGACCCGAGATACATTTGGGACTAGGCCAGTCCAGTTCAGAGCAGGCCGATTGTAAGCGCGCTCGCCAGGCGTTTCTTTCGCCCCTACGGGGCTGACCCATCGGGCGCCCGACACCCACGCCTTGCGGCGTGGGCTGCATTCTTTCGCCGCTTCGCGGCTGCGCTTTTGATCAACGTTTCAGCAGGTGCCAGGCTTCTTTGTATTTTTCGTATTTTGCGTTTTTGGAATGCGGCGTGAGAAGGATGTCTGACTGTCGTTTGGTTGATTTGATTGGGAGTATGTACCAGGTGTCCGTGGGGATTACGTAGGCGGCGATGAAGTCGATGTCGCAGGGGGAGTAGGGGAGTCCGTTGGAGTCGAGGTGGCATTTGTAGGAGTTGCCGCGGTGGAAGATGGTGCATTTGACCTGGACGCGGCGGAAGCGGCCGCGGTGGTCGGTGACGAGGTCGTAGGGGGCGGAGTCTCCCCAGGGCTTGGATACGCGGAACTTCAGTTCCAGGGCTCGGGTGATGAAACGGAGCTCCGCCCATTCGCCGCGCGCTTTCGCGTGGCGGATGGATTCGCCTGGGGATTTCATTTGTTCTTAAAACCTGCCCCGGAGCAATGGCTCCGAGGCTACGTGGGTCGATTTGGGCTCGGGATTTTGGGGAATAAAAAAGGCGGCCTTTTGGGGCCGCCGCTTTTCTACTCTCTATATCTATTTTAGCAATTTGGGTGGGGTGAACCGGAAAGGATTTCGAAAATATTTTCCGTGTATATAGAGGGAGTTGCGGGGAATCAAGGCGATTTAGGGGCTTGACAAGATTCTGGTCGAGGCTGACCTCAGCGGCTAAAGCCGCGTCTCTTATCACGCCTAAACCGGCACGAGTGGAACTCGTGCCCTTCCCGGTGAAATTGGCTTGGAGCGCGTTTCTTTTGTGGAATATTGAGCGGCGAGGACACGGTTTCAGCCGCGGGTTGGGAACATTCGACGCGGTTAGCCGCCGGCGATTGCTCCTATGATCAAGAAGGGTTCTTTGCCGGATACTACTGCGTCGGGCAAGGGGGCGTCGGGGCTTTCGTGGGTTAGATCTTCCTGGCAGGCGAAGAAGCGCAGGAAGGCGCGGCGCTGGCGGGTGCCGTGATCGCGGATCGCGCCCTTGAGCATGGGATAGCGCTCTTCCAAGGCGTCGAGGACCGAGCGCTGCGTGACCGGTTCTTCGACCTCGATCCCAACTTCGTGGCCCACGTGCGCCAGGGTTCGCAGATGCTGCGGCAACTCCACTCGAATCGTTACTGCCATTTCGAACTTATCCTCACTTCATATAGGTTTCTTGCAGGTAGAGAGCTTTCCATTCGTTGCCGGAGCGCGTCCAGACTTCGCCGAAGACGCTTTTTGCCTTGCTGGATTCGCCGCCGGTTTTGCCTTCGTATTGTGCGATGTAGGTGACCAGGGCCGAGTTCGGTCCGAGCGACTTCACGGTGAAATCGCTGAGGGTGTAGCTGACGAGTTCGAATTCATCGACCGCATTGACTTCGGCTTTCTTATCGGCGAAGGCGGTGAGGCCCTCTTCAAACATGCGGAAGTGATCGTCGATCACGGAGGACAGGGCCGCTTTGTCTTTGTCCTTGAAACTCTGCCAGAGCTTTCGCACCCTGGCCTCGAGGGGAGGGGCGGCCGCGTGCTTTTCCTGCGCGGTTGCTGCGCTCGCGCATGCTAACAACAGGACTGCAACCGCTAGCTTTCTCATGTTCTTTCTCTCTCCTGGGTAAACGCAAATCAAAAATCTGTTGCCAGTACTCAGTACCCAGTACTCAGTTTTCAGGCGTGCAACATCAAAACTCATTTAATCGTTTGCACTTCTACTGACAGGACTGCAGGCAAATCGTGCACTATGGGCTGCCAGGAATCTCCGGCGTTGGGGGAGACGTAGACCTGGCCACCGGTGGTGCCGAAGTAAATGCCGCAATCGTCGAGAGTATCGACGGCCATGGCATCGCGCAGGACGTCGACGTAGCAATCCTTCTGCGGGAGACCTTTGGTGAGCGGCTCCCACTCGTTGCCTCCGGTGCGGCTGCGGTACACGCGCATCTTGCCTTCGTGGACGTAGTGCTCGCCGTCGCTCTTGATGGGGACTACGTAAACGGTCTCGGGCTGGTGCGCGTGCACGTCGATAGCGAATCCGAAATCGGTGGGCAGGTTTCCGCTGACTTCATGCCAGTTATCGCCGGCGTCGTCGGAACGCATTACGTCCCAGTGCTTCTGCATGAAGAGCAGACCGGGACGCTTAGGGTTCATGGCAATGTGGTGAACGCAGTGGCCGACTTCGGCGTGGGGATCGGGAATGTACTTGGAGTAGAGGCCTTTGTTGATGGGCTTCCAGGTCTTGCCGCCGTCGTCGGTGCGGAACGCGCCCGCGGCCGAGATCGCGATGTAAATGCGCTTGGGATCGCTGGGATCGAGAATGATGGTGTGCAGGCACATGCCGCCCGCGCCCGGCTGCCATTTCGGTCCGGTGCCGTGGCCGCGAAGGCCGGGGAGTTCCTTCCAGTTCTGGCCGCCGTCGGTGGATTTGAATAGAGCCGCGTCTTCGACTCCGGCGTAGACGGTGTCGGGATCGGTGAGCGAAGGTTCGAGATGCCAGACGCGCTTGAACTCCCAGGGATGCTGCGTGCCGTCATACCACTGATGCGTGGTGAGGGGCGCGCCGGCGGCGTCGTAGACGAATTTGTTGCTCTCGCCTTTGGGCATGCCGCCGGGACCCGCGGTTTCGCCCGGAGGGGTTCCAGGCTGATGCCAGGTTTTGCCGCCGTCGTCGGAGCGCTGAATGACCTGGCCAAACCATCCGCTGGTCTGCGAGGCGTAAATGCGATTGGGATCGGCGGGCGATCCTTTGAGGTGATACAGCTCCCATCCGGCAAAATGCGGGCCGTTGACTTCCCATTTCTCGCGCTTGCCGTCTGACGTAAGTATGAATGCGCCTTTGCGTGTGCCGACTAGAACTCGCACCTTACTCATGGACTTGCTCCTTCGAAAAATTGGCTCGTTGGCGTGGAATAGAAAAACGATTTTATCGAAGACGGCGGTGGAGTCAACCCGCGCTGGCGAATAAACGCGGAGCAGAACACGAAACATTTGTCAGCGATATACACGGACGTAATCCACCAGCATGGTTTGGGGAAAGACGGTGGAGGAATCAGGATTGCCGGGCCAGCCTCCGCCTACGGCAACGTTGAGCAGAATGAAGAAAGGGTGCTTGTAGACCCACTTGGCGCCGTGGGGAAGGTCGGCGGGAGTTCGCGTGGTGTAGAGGTGGTCGTCGACGTAGAAGCGAATGGCCTTGGGCTCCCACTCGACGGCGTAGACGTGGAAGTCATCAGCGAAGCGCTGGCCGGCCGGCAACTCGAAGGGAGCGCCGATGCCTTTGTCCCCGCTGTAGCCCCGGCCGTGAATGGTGCCGTGAACCGTGGCGGGCTCTTTCCCGATGTTCTCCATGATGTCGATCTCGCCGCACTTGGGCCATCCCTTTTTCTCGATGTCGTCGCCGAGCATCCAGAACGCGGGCCAGATGCCCTGGCCGTAGGGAATCTTGATGCGAGCTTCAAAGCGTCCATATTTCTGGGCGAACTTGCCCTGCGTCTTGAGACGAGCCGAAGTGTAGTTGCGAGTCACGCCATCGGGCCCAGTGTACTTTTCTTCGAGAACTTTGATGACTAGATTGCCGTCCTGCTGAAAGGCATTCTGCGGGCGAGCCGTGTAGTACTCCAGTTCCTGGTTGCCCCAGCCGTTGCCGCCGGACTCCAGAACCCACTTTGAGGAATCCAGGGGCGAGTCGTTGGGAGCGTTGAATTCGTCACTCCACACTAACGTCCGGCTGGCGCGTGGGGGCGGAGCGCTGGTTTGCGCGACAGCGCAGGTGCACAGCAGCAAGAGGATGGCGGACCATTTGGGGAAACTCCAGTGGGCTTTCATTCCCGCTCCGATGTAATTGAGAATCATCCGAACTATACTCACTGTGTTCCATTCCTGCCAGGAGAACTGGGTGTCTAGCGAACCTACGAGGCGAGGCTTTTTGAAAATATCCGCACTGGGATTGGCAGCGAGCAGCGCGTCGCGGTGGCCGGCTGCTTTCGCTACGTCAGCGGGAGAAATTTCTGTTCGAGTTACGGGGGGAACACTTCGGTACGCCGCCGCGCCGGCGATATCGTGGCGAACTGGGGAAGACAGGAAGAACAACGTAGTAACGCTCGATCCCGCCACACGATTTCAGGACGTGCTCGGATTCGGCGCGGCGTTCACGGATGCGGCGTGTTACACGTTCAACCGCCTCGATCCGGCGGTGCGGGAGAGTTTGTTTCACGAACTGTTCCATCCCTCGGAGATGGGGCTAAACCTCTGCCGGACGTGCATTGGGGCCAGCGATTACTCGACCGAGGTGTTCAGCTATGACGAGGGCGAGCCGGATCCCGAGATGAAGAGATTCTCCATCGCGCACGACCAGGCCTACGTACTTCCCATGCTGCGCGAGGCGAGAACAGTGAATCCGGAACTGTTTCTGTTTTCCTCGCCATGGAGTCCTCCGGGTTGGATGAAGGCCGGAGGCTCGATGCTGGGCGGCTCCATGCGGCAGCCTTACTACGCTGCCTACGCACAATACTTTTTGAAATTCCTGCAGAGCTATGCCGCGGAAGGAGTGCCGATCCAGGCGGTCACGGTGCAGAACGAAGTCGATACCGATCAGGACGCTCGCATGCCCGCCTGCCTGTGGCCGCAGGAATACGAAATCGCATTCGTCAAAAAACATCTCGGTCCCGTGCTGCAGAAAAGCGAGATGGCAACGCAAATCTGGATTCTGGATCACAACTACAACTTGTGGGGCCGGGCAATCGACGAGCTGGAGGATCCGGATCTCCGCAAGTTCTGCAATTCGGTTGCGTTTCACGGATATGTGGGCACGCCGGAGATGATGAGCCGGGTTCGCGAGGCATTTCCTCAGGTGCAGCTTTACTGGACGGAGGGCGGACCCGACTACACGGCTCCCGATTACGCGAGCGACTGGGCCCAGTGGGGACGAACCTACACGCAAGTGCTGCGCAACTGGTGCCGCGGCGTCACAGGATGGAATCTGGCGCTGGACGAGAAAGGGCGTCCGAATATTGGCCCCTTCACGTGCGGAGGGCTGGTGACCGTGGATTCGGGGACGAAAGAAATCAGCCGCAGCGGACAGTACTGGGCCTTTGCACATTTTTCGCGGAACATCCAACGGCGAGCCAACCGGTTCGAGTCCACGGGGACGATAGCTGGGGTGGATCACGTTGGTTTTGAGAATCCGGATGGACGCCGGGTTTTGATCCTAACGAACTTGGGTGATGCAAAAAGCATCACGTTGAGGCTGGCAAACCACAGCGCTGACGTTTCGTTGCCAGCAAACTCGATTAGCACCTTGAGCTGGAGCTGACCGGCTGCCCTTGTGAGACCTATTCTCACGGGGCCGCAAGAAGCAAGAATTACATTGTTGGCCGTGATCGCTGGACAGAATTTTGAACGTGGTCAGTGGCTTGCGGGTTTGGCATAGGGTGTGCAACCTTTTTCCTGTCCCCGTACTCAGAATGAAGCTGAAAGCGACTCAGCAGAGGTTTGCATACCTTCGAGTTGCGGGCAGTTCGGGGATGGCGTCCTCGTGTCGCGCTCTGGTTAAACCGACGCGGTCCGGTGGACCGCAACTGTCCCGATAGCAGCACCCTTTTTAGGATCGCACTGTATTACCGCGAATCCCGGCTCAAGTGGTTCTTGCGAACGTCTAGGGTTTCGAGGATGGATCAATGCGACTGCTAAGCGCTCGGCTGATTATCTCGCTGGTTATCGGCGTCACGTTGGTTTCGCTCTGCTCCTCGTATTACCAGTCCTACATGCTGGCGCAGGGGATGCGCCGGGACCTGGAGCATCGCGCGCAATTGCTGGGCGAGAGCCTGGCGAGCAACGTCGAGCGGGATATGGAACGGTCGAACCCGGCGATCCTGCGGCGGACGGTGCAGCAATTCGCGAACCGCGAGCATCTGGCGGGACTCGGGGTATACGACCCACAAGGGAAGACGCTGGCCGTCGCGACCAACCTGCAACCGCTGATTGAGAGCGCGCCGGCTGTTGTTCTTCAGTCCTTGAAGGAGCAACGAGAGATCAGCGGCTTTGTCCGCATCGGGATCGCATCTCTCCACATCTATGCCGTGCCGCTTCGTAAAGGCGAGGAAGTCACCGGCAGCCTTGCCATCGTGCACGACTCGGGATACATCAAGGGCGAGAGCCTGCGCATATGGCGGGAAACGTTTTTAAGCGCGCTGGCGCACGTATTCATCATCGTGTTGCTCACACTGGTGATCGTGCGGTGGAGCATTGCCGGGCCGATCGCGCGCACGGCGCACTGGATGAAAGCTCTGCGGACGGGCCGCGCGGTAGCGCGCATCAAGGCTCACGATCTGGATCTCTTCCGCCCGCTGGCTCGGGAAGTGGCGACGTTCGCGGAAAGCTTGCATACGGCGCGGTCCGCGGCGGAACTGGAAGCGCGACTGCGCGAGTCGGGAGAATCCACCTGGACTGCCGACCGGCTGGCGGTGCATATTCGCGCGCGGCTGGAAGACAGTCGCCTGTTCGTGGTTTCGAATCGAGAACCTTACATTCACCTGCGGCGCGGGAAGTCGGTCGAAGTCAGCCAGCCTGCCAGCGGATTGGTGACCGCCCTCGAGCCGGTGCTGCAGGCGTGCGGCGGCACATGGGTGGCACACGGCTCCGGTGACGGCGACATCGATGCTGTGGATGTGCATGATCGCTTGCCGGTTCCGCCGGACGATCCGCATTACACATTGCGCCGGATCTGGCTTTCCAAAGAGGAAGAGCAGGGTTATTACTACGGGTTCTCCAATGAAGGCCTGTGGCCGCTCTGCCATATCGCGCACACGCGCCCGCTATTTCGCGCGGACGACTGGAAGCATTACCAGGAAGTGAATCGGAAGTTTGCCGATGCGTTGCTGGAGGAAATGGCGGACACGAAGCACCCGGTGGTGCTGGTGCAGGATTACCACTTCGCCCTGCTGCCCCGAATGATTAAAGAGCAGCGGCCGGAAGCGCGCGTGGCGATCTTCTGGCACATTCCCTGGCCGAATCCGGAAGCGTTTGGGATCTGTCCCTGGCAACGCGAACTGGTGGATGGGCTGCTGGGAGCTGATCTGATCGGTTTCCATATCCAGTCGCATTGCACGAATTTTCTGCAGACGGTGGACCGCACGATTGAGTCGCGCATCGATTGGGATCACTCGACGGTGCAGCGACTGGATCACCGCACGGCGGTTCGACCATTCCCGATCAGCGTGGAGTGCACGGAGCTGCCGGTTGAAGTGCCGCGAGAATCTTCGTATGAAGAGCGCGGTCGCTTGCTCAAATCACTGGGAGTGGAAGCCGCGCTGATGGGAGTAGGCGTCGACCGGATGGACTACACCAAGGGCATTCTCGAGCGCTTCCTCGCCATCGAGCGTTTTCTGGAAAAGTATCCGCGCTATCAGGGTGTGTTCACGTTCGTGCAAATTGGCGCGCCCAGCCGCACGCATATCAAGCGTTATCACGATCTGCAGGCGGAACTGGTCGCGGAAGCGGACCGCATCAACTGGCGTTTTCAAGCCGACCAATGGAAGCCGATCCTGTTGCTGAACCGGCAGCACAGCCACAAAGAGGTAGCGGCTTACTACCGCGCTGCCGATCTCTGCCTGGTGACATCTCTGCATGACGGGATGAACCTGGTGGCGAAAGAATTCGTGGCAACCCGGAGGGACGAACGAGGCGTCTTGATTCTGAGCTGTTTTACCGGGGCAGCCCGGGAATTGCGCGATGCCTTGCAAGTGAATCCCTATGACATCGATCAGACCGCCGACGCTATCCGCGCCGCTCTGGAAATGCCGTCGGAGGAAAAGGAAATTCGCATGCACCGCATGCGCAAAACGGTCCGCGAGCACAACGTGTATCGCTGGGCCGGCAATCTAATCGCGGAGCTTTGTGAAGTGCGCCTCGACGACCAGGCGGCATCTTCCGCCGGATTGGGTCGGGCGCTGATATCGGAGGGTGGAGTCAGGGATGTTACAACGGAATATTGAGGAATTGTTGGAATCCGTAGCACGGGCCCGGCAGTCGGTTTTGCTGCTTGATTACGATGGAACGCTGGCCCCGTTTTCAATCGACCGGCACCGCGCCGTTCCGTATCCCGGGCTCCGGGACTTGTTGCAGCAGATCATCGAAACCGGCCGCACTCGCCTGGTGATCGTGACCGGAAGGGATGCCCACGAAATCGATCCATTTCTGCGGCTGCGGCCCGCGCCGGAGATTTGGGGATCGCACGGATTGCAAAGGCTTCTGCCCGACGGAAGGTGCCAGATGCCCGAGATTCCTCCCGCTGTGGCGGAAGTGCTCGACGATGCCCGGCGCTGGCTGGAGTATCAGGGACTGGACGATTGCGCCGAACGAAAACCCGGGAGCATTGCTGTACACTGGCGCGCCCTGGCGCAAACCGAGGCGGAAGAGCTTCGCGGCCGAATCATAGTGGGATGGTTCCCCATCGCGGACCGCGCGAATCTGAAATTGTTGGAGTTCGACGGCGGCGTGGAGATGCGCATGCCTGATCTCGATAAAGGCGACGCCGTGCGCACGATGTTGAAAGAGACTGCGCCCAATGTCCCGGTCACGTATTTGGGGGACGACATCACCGACGAGCGCGCGTTCCGTGCGCTCAGTTCGCGAGGCTTAGGAATTCTGGTGCGGCCAAGCTTCCGGCGTAGCGCGGCGCAAGCGTGGCTGAAGCCACCCGAGGAACTCCGGGATTTTCTATCCCGCTGGCTGGCGGCGACTGAGACAACCCAACTGACCCGCAGTGCTACCTACTAGGGCTTATGGCTTCTGCCTCAAAAGCCCCGGTTCGCAAACCGGATGCTCCGTTTTATTTCAATACTTCAGAGCACCTGCTGCGGATCGGCCGCTACAAGGCTAATAACCTCTCTGAGTTGCTGCAGGCGATGCAAGCCTGCCCCGAAGATTGCATCTTTCAACACACCTTCCGCACCCTGCAGGAGCATCACTTTATCCGCCAGGGATTCTCCAACGATTTTGCTCACTGGAGCCTGTCCTCCTGCAATGAACCGGAATTGGCGGAGCACCTGGCCGGGGTTGACGTACGGGACTTTACCGCGGTGGAGGGCATTCGTCAGCGGATGATCGAAATCATCCGCGACTTCGTGACTGCGCATCCGGAATCTGGCTCTCGCCCCGCGCACGAGCCTTTTTATTTTTGCGCATCGGATATTGTGCTTCTGCCGACGCCGTACGCTCCGGATACAGTGCAGGGATTTTTGGAGGGGCTGCAACACGTGAGCGTGCACTCGATTCACCATCACTTCATCGAGGCACGGCTGCGCTTGAAACGCATGTCCAACGATTTCTCCGTATGGCTGGAAGAAGACGTTGGTCTCAATGAAGCGGCGAACGATATCGAGCGAATCGATATTTACACCAACACCATGGAAGGGGTCCGGCTGAAAATTGGCCGCATCGTCGCGCAGGCGATGAGCTAGGAATCTCCAAATGGATCGAAGATCAGCGCGCCCCGTCTGCCGGAACCACTTCGGCCTCCGGTTCCGGCCACGACCGCCGGACGAGTCCGGCAGTTTACGTTCCCGAACGCCGCCTCGCCGACCGCAGAAATGGCCGTAACCTTCCGGCCAGCGTACTGACGCCTCCGGCCCCGCCTCCGCCTCCTCACCTGGACGACTATGCGAGCATCGTAGGCCGCGCGCAAATCGATGCGCTGCGTTTTCTGGCGCACGAGTTGAGAGGCAAGTCGATCAGGATGGTGAACTCCACGGCGCTTGGCGGCGGGGTGGCCGAGATGCTGAACCGGCTCGTACCGTTGCTGTCAGAACTGCAGGTGCCCGCACACTGGGACGTCATCACCGGCGGGAACGACTTCTTCGAAGTGACGAAGGCATTTCACAATGCGCTGCACGGGAGCGCTTACGAACTCACGCAAGCCGCGAAAGATATTTTCCTGATGTACACCGAGCAGAACCGCCAACGGATGCACTTTGACGAAGAAATGGTGGTGATTCACGATCCGCAGCCGGTGGGACTGGTTCTCTCGCGCGGCAAAACGCCGGCGAGTTGGGTATGGCGCTGCCACATTGACCTGTCGAATCCCGACCGCAAAGTCTGGGAGTTTCTTCGTCCGTTTGTGGAGCGATACGACGCTGCCATTTTTTCTTCGCAGTCGTTTGCGCGGCAGCTGTCGATTCCGCAATACCTGTTCTATCCCTGCATCGACCCACTTTCGGAGAAAAACCGGGAGTTGTCCGATGCCGAGATTCAGCAGGTTTGCGATGATTTCGGCATCGACCGCTCGCGGCCGATCGTCACACAGGTCTCGCGATTTGACCGCCTGAAGGATCCTGTCGGCGTGGTGAAGGCGTACAAACTAGCGAAGAAATATGTGGACTGCCAGTTAGTGCTGGCCGGAGGCGGAGCGAGCGATGATCCCGAAGGCGCAGCCGTTCTGCAGGAAGTGCGGGATGAAGCCGGCGAAGATCCGGACATCATCATTCTCGATCTTCCGCCCTGGTGCGCGCTGCAGATCAACGCGCTGCAAAGGGCTTCCACGATCATCGTGCAGAAATCGCTGAAGGAAGGCTTCGGGCTCACCGTCACGGAAGCTTTGTGGAAAGGGAAACCCACCATCGCCGGAGCGGTCGGAGGCATTCCCAACCAGATTATTCACAAGCTGACCGGGGTGCTGGTGCATTCCGTGGAAGGATGTGCGTTTCAGATCCGGTATTTGCTCACGCATCCGGAATTTGCGCGCACGATCGGCGCTAATGGGCGCGAACACGTGAAGGAAAATTTCCTGATGACCACGAACGTGAAGCGCTGGCTGCTTTTGTTCCGCCTGCTGGAACAGGCCAAGGCACGAATGCCGAAAGCAGCCTGAGCGGGCGCGCGGTATGCTGAGATGTGGCTGTTCGCTTTCCTCTTCGCAGAGATCAGAAGCTGATCCAGATCGTCGATGCCGCACTGGCCGACGTCTCCCGGCGGTGCGGGGATTGGCTGGCCTGCCGGCCTGGATGTACACAATGCTGCGTGGGTGTGTTCGCGATCAATCAGTTGGATGCGGCGCGCTTACAACGCGGACTGCGGAAGCTGGAAGCGGAGGCTCCGGAGCGAGCGGCGGCGATCCGTCAACGCGCGCGCGCGGCGGTCTCGCGGTTGTCGAGGAACTTTCCAGGCGATCCGGCGACGGGCATTCTTGGCGACTCGGAAGAGTGCATCGAGGCATTTGAAAATTTCGGCAATGATGAGCCTTGTCCGGCGCTTGATCCGCAGAGCGGATTGTGCGAGCTGTACGAAGCGCGTCCAATGACCTGCCGAGTGTTTGGGCCGCCGGTGCGATCGGAAGGCGGGCTGGGAGTTTGTGAACTTTGTTTTCAGGGCGCGAGCAGTGAGGAGATCGCGGAGTGCGAGATGATCCCCGATCCCGATCACCTCGAAGATGACCTGCTCGCGGGACTCGAGAAGAAGACCGGCCACCACGGAGACACAATCGTTGCCTTCTGCCTAGCGAAGTGACCCCCCAAGCGGGTCGGTGTGTATTCTTTCGCCCCTCCGGGGCTAGGCCATTTATGTTGCGCAGCGCACCCACGGCTTGCGCCGTGGGCTGCATTCTGCCGCTCCTTCGGAGCTGGGCGCATGATGTGTCTCGGTGACTTATTGCTTTCCTTCCAACTCTGCCCAGCGTTCATAGAGAGCGTCCACATCTTTTTGGGCTTGTTGCAGTTCACTGTGCGCGAGTAGCAAGCGTTCGGCGTCGGAGGCGATGGCGGGGTCTTCGGCATTCGCGCGCTTCTGGCGCAGTGACTCTTCGGCTTGCGCTATGCGCTGCTCGAGGCCTGCGTACTCACGAGCTTCGAGATACGACAACTTTTTCTTCGTAGATGGCGCAGCCTGGGGAGCTGCGGCTCGCGGGTTGGAGCCATTCTTCTGCGCCCCCTCTTGTTTCCGCGCGGCTTGCCAGAGTTCCCACTGGGAGTAATCGGCAAAACTTTCGACTCCTCCTTGGCCATCCAAGCCGAGCACGATCGTGGAAACGCGATCGAGCATGTAGCGATCGTGCGTGACCAGCACCAGCGAGCCGCGAAATTCCAGCAGGCTCTCTTCCAGAATTTCCAGCGTCGGAATGTCCAGATCATTCGTCGGCTCATCCAGCAACAGGACGTCTGCCGGCTGCAGCATCAATTGGGCGATCAAAACGCGGGCGCGCTCTCCGCCGGACAAGCGCTCGACAGGCTGATTCAATTGCTCGCCTTTGAAAAGAAATCGCGCCGCCCAGGAGGCGACGTGAATCGCGCGGTCCTGGTAGATGACCGAATCGCCTTCCGGCGCCAGCGCGCGGCGGAGAGTGAGCGTGGGATCGAGTGTGCGCGTCTGATCGAAATAGACAATGCGCAAGCGGTCGGCGCGGCGGATTTCGCCAGCGGAGGGCGCGACCTCGCCGCGCAGCAAGCGCAGCAGCGTGGTCTTGCCGCTGCCATTGGGGCCAACCAGGCCTACGCGCATTCCCGCGGCGATGATGAAGTTCAGATTCTCGAAAAGGCGGCGGTCCCCGTAGCTATAGGCGACATTCTCGAGTTCGATCAGGCGCTTGGTTTTTCGTTCCGTTGCGGAGAAATCAATCTGGGCAGTCGCGCTGCGGGTTCGCGTGTTCAGATCGGCGAGTTCTTCCATCAGTAGTCCCGCCTTGTCGATGCGGGCTTTGGATTTGCGGGTGCGGGCTTTCGCTCCCCGGCGCAGCCACTCGATCTCGGAGTGCACCAGGTTCTCCAGCGCTTCCTGCCGCTTGGACTGGGCGTGCAGAAAATCTTCTTTCTTTTCCAAAAACACCGTGTACGATCCCCTGACCCGCAGGAGCCCGTCAGAATAGACGCGGCTCAGTTCGGCCATTTCCGTGACAACATTTTCCAGGAAGTAGCGGTCATGACTGATTACGACGCAGGCAAAGGCGGCGCGCTCGAGCAGTTCTTCCAGCCACTCGATTCCCTCCAGATCGAGATGGTTGGTCGGCTCATCGAGCAGCAGGATATCGGGCGCCTGCACTAGCGCCTCGATGATGGCGAGGCGTTTGCGCCAGCCCCCGGAAAGAGCCGCGGCCGAAGCCGTGACGTCGGTGAATCCCGCCCGTCCGAGTGCTTCCGCGGAGAGAGTGCCGCGCTCGGCGTCGGGCACGCTGGCCTTGTCCATGGCGGAGTCAATCACGGATTTCACCGTGTCTCCGGGGTGAAACTCGGAAACCTGCTCGACGTAACTGAGGCGCAGGCGTTTGCGATAGGCAATCTCACCGTCGTCGGGCGTCATGGCGCCGGCGAGAATGCGCAACAGGGTGGATTTGCCGGAGCCGTTGGGTCCGATGAGGCCGATGCGGTCCGCTTCCGAAACCGTGAAGGAGACATTCTGAAATAGAGGCTCGGCGCCAAATGACTTGGCGATGCTGCGGACATTAATCAGCGGGGGCAACGGACAGGTGTCTCCTGATTCTCTTCATTCGAGATTATCAGGAGCAGGGGCGAGAACGCGTGGGGGCAGCCCTTGCGCTGTCCCGGCGAAGCGCAGCGAGCCGATGACGAGGAAATCACCAGGCGGGGCGGCCGTCTTTGAAGCGTAGGGTCAACGTTTCCCCGCCGTTCACTTTTACCACTTCGCGCGCCAGCGTCAGGTCCGCCCCGTTCTGCTTGATTTTCGATCCCGTGATTTCAATGGGGTCGTCGACCTTAAAGACGACTCCAACATCGTCCAAGAATTTCTTGGGGCAGAGGAAGATCGCCGCATCGGTACTGTCTTTCAGAACGAGATAGGCTATTGGCTTCCCACCCGTCGGAGGAATCATCTTCAATTCCCCCACTACGCCCTTGAAGGTGGTCTCAGTCGCGGGATCATATTTGGGAGCGGCCTGCGAAAATACCGGAACAGCAAGCGAGACAATCGCGGCTACATTGACGAGAGATTTGGCGATCGGGCCGGACATATTCATACCGGGCCCTCCATGCGGCGCATCTTAGGACGAAAAAGCATTGGAAAGCAACCGGAATCGGCAGGGAGGGGCGCCAGAGGCACGAGCGCGGAGGGCTCGTATACTCGTTTGGAAATGACTTCCAGGCATCCGCGGCGCTTGAAATGTGTTCGCTTGCTCATGATACTTCTCGCGGCATGGGCTTGCTTGTTTTCAATGCTGGGCGATGCCTGGGCCGAGAACGGAGCAGAGGCGTGGCTGCGCTACGCGCCTCTGAATCAGCAAACTGCGAAGCTGTATCAGAACGCCCCATCGAAGATTGTGCTCGTCGGTGATTCACTGGTCCTGCATACCGCTGAGCAGGAGTTGTCTCGGGGCCTCGCACAAATGCTGGGCCGCAGCTTCGGCCGGGGCTCGATAGCTCAAGATGCATTCTTGCTCGGAAAGCTACCGGACGTGCGACCGCCGGACCCACTACTAGAACCTCCAGAGGCGCTGAAGCCAGATGGATTCTGGCTGAAGGCTCTGCGCATGCGGGGAACGCCATGCGTAATCATCACCGCGGCGAACGATCGCGGGGTGCTCTACGGCGTGTTCGCGCTGCTCAGCAAGATTGCGCGAGGGGAAAGCATTGCATCTATCGACGACTTGCAACAACCCTATGCGCCGATCCGCTGGGTGAATCAATGGGACAACCTCGATGGGCGCATCGAGCGTGGCTATGGCGGCGCTTCCATCTTTTTCGAAGCCGGCAAAGTTCGCGCGGATCTTACGCGCGCAGGCCAGTACGCGCGGCTGCTGGGTTCGGTGGGGATCAACGGCTGCACCGTGAATAATGTGAATGCTGCTCCCGAAGTTCTCAATGGCAGTTTCATTCCGCAACTGGCGCGCATTGCGGATGCGTTCCGTCCATGGGGAGTGGCGCTGTCCATCTCCGTGGACCTGAGCAGTCCCAAGGTGATCGGAGGCCTGCAGACATTCGATCCACTCGATCCCCAGGTCGCGGCGTGGTGGCGAAAGAAGATCGATGAGATCTATCGCGTGATTCCCGACTTCACCGGCGTGGTCATCAAGGCCGACTCCGAAGGTCGCTCCGGGCCTTCTGCCTACGGACGCACGCACGCCGACGCGGCTAACGTGGTCGCGCGCGCGCTCAAGCCGCATGGCGGAGTCGTCTTTTATCGCGCGTTCGTCTACGACCACCACCTGGACTGGCGCAGTCTGAAAAGCGATCGCGCCAAGGCCGCCTATGACAACTTTCATCCGCTCGACGGCGAGTTCGACGACAACGCCATCGTGCAAATCAAAAATGGCCCCATTGATTTCCAGGTCCGCGAGCCGGTCTCGCCGCTCTTTGCGGGCCTGCATCGGACAAACGAAGCCATCGAACTGCAGATCACACAGGAGTACACCGGGCAGCAGAAGCATCTCTGCTTTCTGGTACCGATGTGGAAAGAAGCGCTCGATTTCGACATGCGCATCGACGACCAGCACACGCCGGTGGAGGACCTGGTGTCGGGCCGAGTGTTTCACCGTCCGCTGGGCGGCTTCGCCGGAGTCGCCAACGTCGGCCTGGATGCGAACTGGCTGGGCAGTCCGCTCGCGATGGCCAATCTCTACGGTTTCGGACGTCTCGCCTGGAACCCGAACCTGACTTCGGAGCAAATTGTCGACGAATGGACCCGCCTGACGTTCGGAAGCGATCCGCTGGTAGTTCGAACCATCAACGATTTGCAGCTGCGGTCGTGGCGCGTGTACGAGAATTACACCGGCCCGCTTGGAGCAGGCACGCTGACCAACATCACTGGAAATCATTACGATCCGGCTCCTGAGTCGTCCGAAAACAATGGCTGGGGGCAATGGCACCGGGCGGATCGCGAGGGCATTGGCATGGACCGGACCGTCGCCACGGGGACTGGGTTCATCGGGCAATACCCGCCGGGCGTGCAGAAGATCTACGAACCGCTGGCCGCATGTCCGGACGAACTGCTTCTCTTCTTTCATCACGTGCCCTACAGGGATGTGCTGCACTCGGGAAAAACTGTGATCCAGCACATCTACGATTCGCATTATGAAGGAGCGGAGCAGGCTCAGGATTTCATTCGCCAATGGAAGCATCTCGAAGGACACATCGACGAGGAACGCTACCGCGACATCCTGAGGCGCTTCGAGTTTCAAGCAGGAGAGGCAGTACGGTGGCGCGACAGCATCTGCCAGTGGATATACCAAGTGTCGGGCATCGCCGATCAAAAGGGCAGAATGGCGAAGCCGTCACAAACTGCGCCCGGTAAGTGATTCAAAACTGCAACTTTGATCCTCGCCCATCGAATCTGGCGCTCCTCTGCGTAAGCCTTCTCATGGGGTGAAAAGGGCGCATCTTGCACAATTTGCCGAGTTCCGTTAACGTTTACGCTTCCGGGCGGTTTTGTGCTCCGGAGCTCTGCTGGCAAACCAGCCAGCCCTGATGCGGCCACAAAATGGGCAAGCCTCCCACGACTCTCCGTGACATTGCACAATCTCTGGGCACCTCAATAGGAACGGTCCACCGGGCGCTGCATGACAATCCCGGGGTGAGCGCCGCCACCAAGTCCCGGGTGCTGCAGGTGGCGAGAAACCTTGGCTACCGTCCGAACCTCGCCGCGCGTTATCTGTCGTCGAAGAAGACGCTGCGGATTTCAGTCAATACCCCGCAGGGCACCACATCGTTCTGGGATGAAGTGCGGAGCGGGATCCGGGACGAGGCTGAATCCATCCTGCTGGAAAATGTGGAAGTCGAATTCCGCACCTGCCCCACTCTGGGAGAGGGTGAAGAAGAAGCGCTGGAAGCCGCGATCCGGGATCAGGTGGACGGCATCGTTATTTTCCCGAGCAGTCCGCAAAAGCTCCGAGCCGCGATTCGACGCGCCACTCGCGCCAATATTCCGGTGGTTTGCGTTGCCACCGACGCTCCGCAGAGCGGGCGCCTGGGGATGGTGGGCATCGATACGCTGGCCAGCGGGTCCATAGCCGCGGACCTCATGGGACGTTTTCTGAACGGCAAAGAAGGGTGCATTGCGGTCACCGTGTTCGATATGGACATCACCGAACACTCCGAGAAATACTCCGCGTTTCAGTCCACCCTGGAGTCGTTTTATCCCAATCTGCAGACGTTGAAGCCGGTGGAAGATCACGACATCGAGAAGGAAGCCTACCGCAAGTGCCGCAAGCTGTTCGAGGAACGCAGCGACGTGGCGGGAGTGTACGTCACGACGGAAGCTTCGATCCCGGTGCTGGAGGCGGCAAAAGACGCGAAGCTGCTGGATCGCCTGACGATCATCACGACCGACCTGTTCCCCGACCTAGTGCCCTATATTCGCTCGAGCGCGGTAATCGCGACGATTTACCAACGCCCGCACGCCCAGGGGGAGCTCGCGCTGCGGATGTTGCACGAGTTCCTGGCCGAAGGCGGACGCCGCTCCCATCAGGTGGCCCTGGCGCCGCACCTAGTGATGCGCGGCAATCTCGACTTTTTCCTGCGCCGCCAATCCCAAGAATTGTCGGCAAAAGAAAAACGCCGGGCACCCCGGGAAAATAACGCCGAGTATGCCGGGGACTTCGCCTGATCAACCCCTTCATGGCTGTGATTCTGGGCAAGACGTAGCAAGCTACGTCTCTACAAACGTTAGGAAAGCAAGATGAGCTATCTAGGCATTGATGTCGGCACCGGCGGCACGCGCGCACTGGTGATGGATTCGAGCGGAAACGTTACCGCTTCTGCCTCCTCGGAGCATCAGGACTTTGCCAGTCCCAAACCAGGATGGGCGGAGCAGGATCCCCGCGACTGGTGGCGGGCTTGCGGTATCGCGGTGCGGGAGGCGCTGCAATCCGCCAAGCTGGACGCGAAAGAGATCTCCTGCGTTGGCTTTTCCGGGCAGATGCACGGGGCGGTGCTGCTCGATTCCTCTGACGAAGTTGTGCGTCCGGCCCTGATCTGGTGCGACCAGAGAAGCGATCCGCAATCGCGGGAACTGGAGCAGATGTTTGGGCGCGACACGCTGATCCGGCTCACTTGCAATCCTCCGCTCACCAACTTCACGTTGACGAAATTTCTGTGGGTACGCGAGAACGAGCCGCAGAACTGGGCTCGCGTCGCTCACGTAATGCTGCCGAAAGATTACGTTCGCTTCCGCCTCACCGGGGAACGGGCCATCGACATGGCGGACGCCTCGGGCACGCTGCTGCTCGATGTGACGAATCGACGCTGGTCTACGGAGGTGTTGAACAAGACTGGCATCAAGGAAACGCTGCTGCCGGCGCTGTTTGAATCGCCGCAAGTGTGCGGAAAGATCTCGGCCGCGGGGGCCGAAGCAACGGGATTAAAGGCGGGAACTCCGGTCGTTGCCGGAGCCGGAGACCAGGCCGCCGGTGCTGTGGGCATGGGCATCGCCCGCGCCGGAGCCGTCAGCGCGACCATAGGAACTTCCGGAGTTGTGTTCGCCTCCACGGATCGGCCCGCGATGGATCCACAAGGACGACTTCATACCTTCTGCCACGCGATCCCCGGACGCTGGCACGTCATGGGAGTGACGCAGGCAGCGGGGCTGTCGCTCCGCTGGTATCGCGACCACTTCGGCGCGGCTTCGCCGGGCGTGCAGAAAAAAGATGGACGCGATCCCTATGACGTCTTTGCCGAAGAAGCGGGCACCGCTCCCGCGGCATCGGAGGGCGCGTTCTGGGTGCCCTACCTGATGGGCGAGCGCACGCCGCACCTCGATCCCAGGGCCCGCGCTGCCCTGATCGGGCTCACCGCCTCGCATACCCGGGCGCACGTGATTCGCGCCATCATGGAGGGCGTAGCCTTCAGCTTGAAAGACACATTTACGATCTTCGATGAAATGAAGATTCCGGTAACCTCGATCCGCTTAGGCGGGGGCGGTGCGCGCTCGCCGCTCTGGCGGCAGATTCAGGCGGATGTCTACGGGCGCGAAGTAGAAATCGTGGCCGCCGAAGAAGGCGCAGCGTACGGAGCGGCGATTCTGGCGGGAGTGGGCGCGGGAGCGTGGTCGTCCGTCGAGCAGGCCTGCGACGCCGTGGTGCGCGTCTCGAAACGAATTCAGCCGAATGCGAAAGACTCCGCAACCATGCAGCTGGCGTATACGACTTACCGGAAGATCTATGCGGCTTTGAAGTTTGCGGCCGCATAGGGGCGAAAGAGGTTCTGATTTCTACGCGGTCGTTATCCGCAATTTTGGCTACTTCAACTCCCGCACCCAAATATTCCGATAGCTAATCGGCTCGCTGGGATCCCCGTGCGCCTGTAACTTGATCGGCGCGCCATCGTATTTTTTATAAAACGGCTGCCCGATGTACCTCGTTTCGCCCTTCAACTCAAAATGATTCTGCACCAGCACTCCGTTGAAGAACACGGTCACATACGCGGGAGTCTTGATGGAACCGTCCGCATCGAACACCGGGGCCGTCCACGCCACGTCGTAAGTCTGCCACTCTCCGGGCTTGCGGTTGGCGTTGACCAGCGGAATCGCCTGCTTGTAGATGCTGGCGGCCATGCCATTAACGTACGTCTGATTGTTGTAAGAATCGAGGATCTGCAGCTCATATCCGGCGTCACCGGGGCCGGTGGACGCAAGAAATAGTCCGCTATTGCCGCGCAACTGGCCGCTGCCCGTGATGCTTTCAGGAATTTTCCACTCCAGGTGCAGTTGATAATCCTTGAAGCTGCGCTTGGTTTCAATGTTGCCGGCCTTCTTGTTGACGGTGAGCACGCCGTCGGAGACGATCCATTGAGCTGGGGATTTGTCCTGCGCGGAAACCCATTGGTCAAGATTCTTGCCGTCAAACAAGATAATCGCGTCAGAAGGTGCGGCCCCGCAGGTTGCGCCCGGAGTAACCACTTCAGGCACAGGCTTCCATACTTCGGTGTCTTCGGGCTTTGCCTGGTTTTGAGTGGAAGGCGTCTGCTGCGCCAGGCTGGATACAGCGAGAATTATCAATACGAGGGGGATCAGGAACCAGGTACGCATGCGTTTCACCATGAATTCGAGATGTGTAGCGGTCGCGAACAATATAGCTGAGCCCGCGCATGTTGTGTGGAACAGTGTGAAATGAAGGTATGGTGCTTCGTCGTCGCCGAGGAGTTCAGCGCTGCTTTAGGCAACCAGCTCGCGGCTCCGTTCTTGCACGGCTTGTTGATAGACGCTGATGTATTTGCGGACCATCACCTCGACAGAGAAGTTTTCTTCCACATAGCGGCGAACGGCTGCGGGCTGAAAATTCAGATCGCGGACGCAGCGCGTCATCTCGCGCAGCGAACGACAAACGTGGCCTGAGACTCCCTCCACGACCACTTCTGGAACCGACCCGCCGGGCAGCGCGATCACAGGGGTGCCACAGGCCATGGCCTCGACCATGACCAGGCCGAAAGGCTCGTTCCACTGGATGGGGAACAGCATGGCCATGGAATTTCCCAGCAGCTCGTTCTTGGCCTGAAGGTCGGCTGGACCAATATATTCGACCAGCTTGCCATCGATTTTGGGGCGAATCTTGCTTTCGAAGTACTCGCGAAATTGGGGCTGCACCTCGCCCGCAATCTTCAATGGCACTCCGGTCCGATGTGCGACGTCAATGGCAAGGTGAGTTCCTTTGATAGGGGCAATTCTTCCGATGAAACTGAGGTACTGCTGCTTTTTCTCGACCAGCTGGTAAAGGCTCAGATCGATGCCGTGGTGAATGGTCCGGACATTGGGCAAAGATTCCCGCTTGCACTGCGCTTCGCTGATGCAGACGTAGTGCGCTTCGGGATAGCGCGCGTAGTACTCGCTGAGGTAATCCTCGTGCGGGCCGTGCAGAGTGAGCACAAAAGGCGGGGCCACGAACTGAGAGAGGGCAAGTCCTAGAGGCGATTGCACGTGGATGAGATCGCAATCATGGGAGGCGTCGCGAATGGCCCAGGAAGTGTGACTGAGTTCCCGCAGCGAGGCCCGTTCCGCTTGCTTGATGGGCCATTGCGAGCGCTCGTAGAGCCAGCGCCGTTCTACCTGCACAGTGGATTCACCGTTGGCGTATACGACCACATCCAGATTGGCTTTTTTCAGGCCTTCGGCTAATTGGGCGACGAATAACTCGGTTCCGCCGTATTCGGCGGGCGGGACAGCGATAAATGGTGCAGCAATAAGAGCGATCCTCACTCAGGCCTCACGCGTGGTAACGCTGAAGTACGAGTCGCGAGCATCGAGCGGCCGTAAGATGCCAGAAAAGCTGATCTGTGTTGCACGCAATGGCGCGCCATTCGGAATTGCGGGCTTGCGGGGCACAGCGTCGCTGGCAGGCGAGTGTACAATTCCTGCTTTCGTGATGATGGCTCAGGCAGAGACGAAAACCTTTTCCGTGGAAGCGCTGCGAGAGTTCGCCACTCGCACCTTTCTCCATTTCGGAGTGAGTCCGCAGGATGCAGCGCAGGCGGCTGACGTATTGCTGTGTGCTGATCTGCGCGGGATCGATTCGCACGGCGTGGCACGGCTGCACAGCTATTTCGAATTGCTGCAGGAAGGAAAGATCAGTCCCCGCCCGCAGGTGAAGGTGATCCGCTCGACCGCGAGCACCGCAACCCTGGATGGCGACAACGGCCTGGGACTGGTGGTCGGTCCGCAGGCGAACCGGATGGCGATGGATCTCGCGGAGAGGTCCGGTACGGGATGGGTCAGCGTCTGCGGTACCAATCATTTCGGAATTGCCGGGTACTACGTTCTGAAAGCGCTGGAGCGCGACCTGATTGGGTGGGCGATGACCAACTCGACGAAGCTTGTCGCGCCCGTGTGGGGAGCAGAGCCCATGCTGGGAACGAATCCGATCGCCATCGCGTTTCCCGCGAAACATGAGCCGCCGATCGTGATCGACATGGCAACGAGCGCGGTCGCGCTGGGCAAAGTCGAAATGGCTGTGCGCAAGGGTACGTCCATTCCGACGGGCTGGGGCATGGATCGAGAGGGCCGTAGCACCACCGACCCGGAGGACATCATGAAAGGCGGAATGCTGCTGCCGCTGGGTTCCGATCGCGAGCGCGGAGCGCACAAGGGCTACTGCCTCGGCGTGATGGTTGACGTGCTCAGCGCAGTGCTAAGCGGAGCAAACTGGGGACCGTTCACCGTCCCGTTCGTTCTTCGCAACCAGATTCCCACGCGCAGCGTGGGCAAGGGCATCGGCCATTTTTTCGGGGCGATGCGCATCGATGCGTTTATCGACGCAGACGAGTTCAAGTCGCAAATGGACGAATACGTGCGCGTGTTCCGCGCCACGCGGCCGGAGCCCGGCACTAGTGGCCCGCTCCTTCCCGGTGATCCGGAACGCGAGGCCGAGCAGGTGCGGCGAGAACAGGGGATTCCCTTGCTTCCGGCTGTGGTGAAGGACCTGCTCGACATCTCTGAGAAGATCGGCGTTCCGCTGTCGGAGCCGAATTGAAACGGGCAGGGTGTAGGCGAAGGCGTGCGCTGGCATCGTCCGATTAGCCAACCCTGAGCGCCGCCTTCGAATCCACTGTCAGGGCCCGTATATACTGTCGCCGAGTTTCGGGCCCACATTTTCCGCACAACGTGCAGATCGGAGAGTCTCATGCACTGGCTATGGGTGATTCTGATTGGACTCATTGTTGGAGCCCTCGCGAAGTTGATCATGCCCGGCAAAGATCCGGGCGGGTTCATCGTGACTATCCTTCTCGGCATTGCCGGATCTCTGGTAGGAACGTGGCTAGGCCGCGTGCTGGGTCTTTATCAGGAAGGGCAGTCGGCTGGATTCATCATGTCGCTGGTGGGAGCGATCATCCTGCTCGGCATCTACCACCTGATCCGCAGGCGCGGAACGGCTTGAGCGACGGCATCTTGGACTCGCGTTATTCGTAGCGCAGCGCGACCATGGGATCTACTTTGGTGGCTCTCCGCGCGGGGATGTAGCAGGCAAGTAGCGCGGCTACTACCAGCAGCGCGATCACTGCGGCGAAGGTCAGGGGATCGGTCGCGCTGATGCCGAACAGGAACGATGCCAGGGTGCGGGTGAGCGCGAAGGATCCGACCAGGCCGATCGCGAGGCCGATCAGGATGGTCCGCATTCCCTGGCTGAGGATCATGGTCAGCACGTCGCGGGAGCGCGCGCCCAGCGCTACGCGTACGCCGATCTCGCGGGTGCGGCGGCTGACGGAATAAGCCATCACGCCGAAGACGCCCGCGGTGGCCAGCAGCAGCGCGACGATACCGAAGAACGCAGTCAGAATCACGTTGAAGCGGCGCGAGCCTAGCGAAGCTGAATAGACTTGCTGGAAGGTGCGGAAGCGCGGCGGGATTTCCGGATTCAGCTCCTGCAGCACGTGGCGCGCCGTCGTGGTCACCATTTGGGTGTCGGCATCGGTCAGCATGGTGATGGTCATCCAGGGGCGCGGGCGCTGGAACAGATCGACGTAAACGGTGGGGTGCGGCGGGGCGTCGAGACCGTAATCGCGGACATCACCCACAATGCCGACGATCGTGAGCAGGTGCATGTCGCCGTCCATATTGCCGAATTGGATAGTGTGGCCAATCGGGTCCTGCCCGGGCCAGGCCGTGCGGGCGAGCGAGTCGCTGATGACGGCAACATGGGGCGAATCGCGCAGTATCGCGGTTGTCGAACATGCGCCCGCGAAGCAGCGGGATGGCGAGGGCCTGGAAATATCCCGGTGTCGCGACTCCAAAGTCCGCATCGCCCAGCCGCTCTTTCTGTTGAAAGAGGATGCTGAATTGCCGTGAGAGTTCTTCGTCATTGCGGGGAGTTTTTGGGAGCTCGTCGGCGGTCATACGGAGAAACAGGCCGTTGGGAAGACCGCCGTCCAGAGGCAGGTCGCTAATAGCACCGACCTGCTGCACGCCGGGGATTTGTCTTAGACGGTCGATCAGGCTGGCGTAGAAAATTCCCTGTGCGGCTTTGGGTTTGGAATTAGTCCAGCCGGCCCACGGGAGCGCGACATCCATGGCGACGATCTTATCCACGCGGAAGCCGGGATCAATTTCGAGGACTTTCATCAGGCTGCGGCCGAGCAATCCTGCGCCGATGACGAGCACGAGCGTGATGGCGATCTGTGCGGCGACGATACCGCGTCCCAGGCGCTGGCTGGATTGCGAGCCGGCCTGCGAGCGTCCGCCTTCGCCGAGCGCTTCGCGCACGTTCCCGGAAGTGGCGCGGATCGCGGTAAAGGCGCCCAGTCCGATGGCCACCGCGCTCGAAAGCAGCAGTGCGAAGGCAAGCACCGGAACATTGATGAAGACGCTGTCGGTGCGGGGGAGGTTCGCCGGGGCGAGCGCGAGCAGTCCGGAGGTGCCGAGGTAAGCGCCCAAAATTCCAAGCGCGCCGGAGATCAGCGCGAGCAGAAATGATTCGGTGAGAAATTGCCGGATGAGACGCGAGCGGGCCGCGCCCAGCGCGCTGCGCACCGCAAGTTCACGCTCCCGGACGGAGGCTTGCGCGAGCAGCAGGTTGGCGACATTAGCGCAGGCGACGAGCAGCAGAAATCCGACAGCGCCGAGAAGAATGAGGAGCGCCGAACGAGTTTCGTGCGTCATGAAATCCTGCAGCGGGATCACGGCTGCATCTTTCAGCAGGTACTCACCCTGTTCGCTGGAGTCGTCATGAATGCGGCGGCCGATTGCGCTGATTTCGGCATTGGCTTGCTCGGCGGTGACTCCGTCGCGGAGCCGGGCGACAGCCTGGAAATTGTGCGATGTGCGGCTGGGATTCTCTCCGTCGAGATCGGCGGGCGCCCAGATGGCGGCGTCTTCAGGGAAGCGGAAGTCGCCGGGGAGAACCCCGACTACCGAGTAAATGATGTTATCGATCTTCAGGTGCAGCTTCGAGAAATCGAGAGAGGAGCCAAGGTATTGCTTCCAATATCCGTAGCTCACGAGGGCTACCGGACCGGCTCCTTTTGTATTGTCGGAAGGTACGAAATCGCGCCCGATGACCGGCTGCACGCGAAAGACTTTCAGAAATTGGGGAGTGACTCTGGCGACCATACTGCGCGTCGGCTGCGAGCCTCCAGAGACGGACACGGCATACGCCGAATATTTGGCGATCGCCTGGAACGTGTTGCTCTGGTCGCGGAAGTCATCGAAGTTCGGATCGGCGAGGTTGTTCCAGGTGCCCTTAGTAGTAATCTCAAAAACCGCCATGATGCGGCCGGGATCGGAGTAAGGCAGCGGCCGCAGCAGGACTCCGTACACGACGCTGAAGATGGCGGTCGTTGCCCCAATCGCGAGAGCCAGAGTAAGCACGGAGATCGAGGTGAAACCTGGGCTTCTGCGCAACATCCGCAGGGCATGACGCAGATCGTGGCCAATGGTTCCCATAGGTACCGGCTCCCTCTGAAACAGCTGCCGTTCAAGCTGTCCCTCGATACGCTTTTCGCAAAATGAGCTGTTTGATCAGCGCAAATGTCATACCACAGTCATGGCGTGGTAAGCGATTGAGAAGTAAAGATGTGATCCCCTTCACTGCCGCAGAATGGAGAGTATCGCTGGCCAATGCCGGACGTGACTGTGCGGAAGTGGACACGATTAACGCTCCGCCAGAAGCTTGAGGACTTCATTCCGGTAGGCTTCGAGTGGCTGCGATGGCGTCTCGAGCAGGAGTCGAACAGTCAGTGCCTGCAGCAAATACTGATGATTTTGGTACCGGGCTAGACTTTGCAGAGTAGTGGCGGTCCAGACCTCACGATCCTCGCGCTGAATTCCCGCAAGCCACGCATCGAAGTTCGAGCGCTCAAAATCGTTCCGCCGGACAACCGCCACCACGGCGGCCGCGAGCCGGTCTTGCTCTCCCTGGGTGTAAACCTGCGGTGCGGTCGAGAGACGTGCGGCGACGGCCCGCAGGATCGCCGCCCCTTCCTCTTTCGTTAGCATGGGACTACCTGCGAGCGCGGCCAGCAAGTCGGCAGTATGTGCGGTGGCGTGGATCCAGTGCAGTTCCTCATCGTAGCCGCGAAGGTCGCGTTCGGCTTGCAGGTATCTGATCGCTTGCGCCAGCAGTGCGTGATAGCGCACGCTTCCTAGAAATGGCTTTTTCTTTTCGCTCTTTGGTACCTCGGCGAGGCACAGCGCCGAGAAGGATCGTCTCAGCACCGAATTCGTCCCGGACTCGCCGAGCCCGAGCTGCAGGTTCGAGGTCCATTCGTCCGTGAGCTGGGTCAGTGCGGCGGTCGAGAGATTGTTGCGGTAGATCCAGTGCGCGAGAATGGAATAGGCAAGGTCGTCGCGCAGTTCGGGATCTGGGGAGCCGAGCAGGGCGCTCAGCTCAGGAGCAAGGGCGTCCGCGGATTCGCCTTGCGGAACCGAGTAATGGTTTTTAGCGATGCTTTGCCAAAAAGCACGATCATGGGTCAGGACCGGGTTCGACGAAGCGCAAAGGACCGCGCTAAGCAATAGCACACTCCCGGCGCTAATCACACCAAGTTTAATCATGAGGCCGTTTCTGCGGTATCTAGTCCAGGGAACTCGAGACTGCCGCTGAGTAGAAGACGCAACAACACAGAAACTGTCAACCATGGACGGGCAGCCCACGCGTTTCGTTACCGTCGCGGAGATTAATTCTTAGTTTTCCTCATACTTCCACAGCGAAGTGGCGTCCTCCACAGCTTGTTCACAAAGACCGCATCTTTTTGTATTGCCCCACGCCTTGAACTCGATCAGAGTGTGTGCAGCGAAACGTGAGAGTTCCTGAGCTTGCTGGATGATTGCGGCAGGCCAGTGGCAGCCGGTGATTCGCGAAAGTGAATTGCCGGGGGAAAACTTCCAGAAACTGCGCGCGAGCGCGAAACTGGTTGCCCGGGCGTTGCGGCCTCCTCCCCCTACTTGCTTACAAGCAGGAAGGGCCGCTGGCCACGCAGCAGTTGCGGATTCGTGGTCGCAAGATCACGCATCGGCAGCGGCTTCGGCAACATGCGGCACTCGTAGCGAGGGCTGTCTGGCTGAAGCAGTCACGGCGCCGCTTCCGCGGTGACTCAGGCAAGCGCAGGAACCCACGTCTGATGCGGTCCGGGGTGGCTGGCCCCGGACCGCATTCTATTTGTCAGTTCTCAGTTCTCAGTTCTCAATTCTCAGCTTAGAACCTTCGGATCAGGTGCGGGATCTGCCTTCGTGGTTCCCTGAGAAAATGCACGCACTTTGGTCATCTGGTCACCCTTGGCTGCGAGGGTAGCATCGGCTCATGAGAGCAATCCCACGGCGCGTACAGCTGGGATTCGTCGCCGCTTCTTACGCGGCTGTCGTAATTTTTTCGGGCATTCTCGTTCTTGAACGCTACCTGCAGTATGCGAGACATCCGGAGGATGTCGCCGCGTCCAGCGGAATGTACGCGTTCGGGGATCTGCTGTTGGAGATGTTCATCGCGGGCGCATTGCTGGTGCCTACGATTCTGCTGGTGCTAAGCCTGAGCGCCCCGCTCTCATTGGGTCTGCTCTGTATTCCCGCAGTGAGTTCAGGGCCGGGTTTGCTGGGCTTCGTTTGCTTATACCGATTGGAAGCCTCGCCCTTCACGCTGGCCGCAGCGGGGTTCAGCCGGGGCGCGGCGCGCTTCCAAACGCCGAAGCGCCTCACCTTATTCGCGCTGCTGGCCGAAGGCTTGACCCTGGTCGCCGTCGTCTCCGGGTTCGCATTCTCCGTACTGGGCCATCATCGCTGACGATCTCCACGCTGCGCTAGTCTAAGCGCCGGCCAAGCGGATCCTCGTTCGGGGGTCCCCCTGCAGTTGAGCTCTTACTTCTTGGGAGCCGCGCTTTTTTCCAGTTGCCTGATCTTCGCCATGTTTGCGGCGATGCGCTTTGTGTCGCCGCGTTTACCCGAGCGATTGCGGCGCTTCGCCTTGGTGCTGTAGTGATTTTTTGCCATCGAAGGCTCCTGATCGTCTTTTGTTTATTCAGTGTTGCTGATACATGAGCTTACAGGAAATTGCCGCCGTAGCGGCAGACGATCATCAGGTCAGCTCAGCAACGAGCTTGATCTTCGTGTTTTATTCGCCTACACTGAAAGATGCCCGCAAGTCAACTTTGAAATTTTCTATTGCGGCTGAGTTTTCCAAGATGGCGCATCGCATTCACAAGCAACGCGAGAGTATGTTCAGGATTCCGCGATCGAAAATTCCTGAGAGAAGAATCCTTGGCCACTTCTGATTACACCATCAGCACGCTTCCCGCGAACGTAGAGGCGGAACGCTCGATCCTAGGCGCGATCCTGCTCGACAACTTTGCTTACAACCAGGCGGCCGAGCATCTGCGGGTGGAGGATTTCTCCCTGGATTCGCACCGCCGGATTTATTCGCGGATGATGGATTTGGCGGAGTCCTCGCGCCCCATCGACATGATCACGCTGATCGAGGAGCTCGATCGGCACAAGGATCTGCAGCCCATTGGGGACGTAGCGTATGTGTCGAGCCTGGTGGAGGGCGTGCCCGAGCGTCCCAGCATCGAGCACTACGTCAAGATTGTGCGCGATAAGGCGCTGCTGCGCGGCGTGATTTCGGTTTCGAGCACCGCCATTGCGCGGGCCAGCGACCAGTCGGATTCTGCCGAAGATGTATTGAGCGATACCGAGGCGGCCATCTTCCAGCTGTCCGAAAAGCGCATTGGCCGCGGCTTCATGGGCGTGCAGGAGATCGTGCGCGAGACCTTCGGATCCGTCGACGCGCTACTGCAGCGCGGACAGCGAATCACCGGGCTGGCGACGCATTACACCGATCTCGACGAAATGACCTCGGGGCTTGCAGAGGTCCGACCTGGTGATCATCGCGGCGCGCCCTTCGATGGGCAAAACCGCATTTGTCATGAACATTGCCGAGAATGCCGCGATTGAGGATCAGCAGGTGGTGGGAGTGTTTTCGCTGGAAATGTCGCGCGAGGCGCTGCTGATGCGCTTACTCTGTTCGCAGGCCCGGGTGGACGCGCACAAGATGCGTACCGGATCGCTGTGGCAGGACGATACCAAGAAAGTTGTGCGCGCCATGGAGCAACTGGCGCATGCCCCGATCTTCATCGACGACACGCCGGGGATTTCATTGAGCGAGATGCGGGCTAAGGCGCGGCGGCTGAAGCAGTCGCAGGGGCGGCTGGACCTGATCATCGTCGATTACCTGCAGCTGATGTCCGGCGGGGGAAAGCGGTTTGAGAATCGCACCCAGGAAGTATCCGCGATTTCACGCGGCCTGAAGGCATTGGCTAAGGAGTTAAGTGTTCCGGTGATCGCGCTGTCGCAGTTAAGCCGTGCTCCCGAAAGCCGCGGCGGGGATCATCGCCCCCAACTGGCCGATCTGCGTGAGTCGGGCTCGATCGAGCAGGATGCCGACCTCGTCATGTTTATCTTCCGCGAAGAGGTCTACAAGCAGGATGATCCCGAACTGCAGGGCCGGGCAGAAATCATCATTTCCAAACAGCGCAATGGTCCCATTGGGCGGGTCAAGATGGCCTTCCTGAAACATTGCACCAGATTCGAGTCACTGGCCGAAGGCGGAATTGCCTCCGAAGAGTAATCCTGTTCAGGTGAACCCTGTAGTAGCACTCTCCGGTAAGTACTGTAGGACCTTAGGTTTGCAAAGCTTCCTTGCAGACACCACCAGCCTGTGGAAAACCTTGTGGATCGAAAGGCCGAGGTTTCGATTGCGCAGCAGGAAGACTGGGTGGTCGGTTCTAGAGACTCCGTTTTCCCGCCTTTAAAGCCCTGAATAGTAATCAGTTAGCCAATTCATCTGCTGTTAATACAAGCATGTACGGAAGATGACGTTATAACTTACGAAATTGAGATTTGCACATTTTGAGGTTCCAGCACTTTCGTTTCTTCCGCGAGATTGTGGCGGTGTTCACAAGTCTATACGGGCAATTGGGACCGGCGATGTTGCTGGTATCGGGCACAAGTGTGATGGCGTACAAAGTTGTATGACCGCCTGACCGGCTTCAATATTGCGCGTGCGGACTCATGGCTTGTGTGGGCGGACGGCTCATCCGCCTCGTGAGTGTCGCGAGCGTTTGAATTGCGCTTCGCGGAACCCCAACACGCGCTCGGGCTACAGTTGCAAATCCTAGCTGCCTTCGCCTACTTTCAGGACGGCCAGGAAGGCTTCCTGGGGGATGTCTACGCGGCCGATCCGCTTCATGCGCTTCTTGCCCTCTTTCTGCTTTTCCAGGAGCTTGCGCTTGCGGCTGATGTCGCCGCCGTAGCATTTGGCCAGAACGTTTTTGCGCATGGCATGTACTGTCTCTCTGGCAACGATCTTGGCGCCGATGGAGGCCTGGATGGGCGACTTCGAACATCTGCCGGGGGATGAGCTCGCGCATCTTGGAAACCAGGGCCTTGCCGCGTTCGTAGGCGAAATCGCGGTGCACGATGATGGATAGCGCATCCACAGGCTCACCGGCCACCAGGATATCCAGCTTGACCATGGGCGAATCCCAATACCCGGCTAGATGGTAATCGAGCGAGGCATAACCGCGGGAGACGGACTTCAGGCGGTCGTAGAAGTCGAGGACGATTTCGTTCAGCGGCAACTCATAATGCAGCATCACCCGGGTGGAGGCTACGTACTCGAACGTCTTCTGCTTGCCGCGCTTTTCTTCCACCAAGGCCAAAATTCCGCCCACATATTCTTCCCCGGAGAGGATGGTGGCCAGGATGACCGGCTCTTCCACCTTCGCGATCTCGCTGGGATTGAGCCAGCGCGAGGGATTGTCAATCTCGACCACTGCGCCATCGGTCTTGGTGATCTTGTAGCGCACGCCGGGCGCGGTGGTGATCAGGTCGAGATTGAATTCGCGTTCCAGGCGCTCCTGAATGATCTCCATGTGAAGCAGGCCGAGAAAACCACAGCGGAATCCGAAGCCCAAGGCAACCGAACTTTCAGGCTCGAAGAAGAAAGAAGAATCGTTTAGCCGCAGTTTCTCCAGCGCCTCGCGCAGTTGCGTGTGCTCGTGGGCGTCCACCGTATAGAGCCCCGCGAAGACCATGGGCTTGATCTCTTCGAAGCCGGGCAGGGGCTCAATGGCGGGATTGCCGTCATGGGTGATGGTGTCGCCAATCTTAGTGTCGGCGACGTTTTTGATGTTGGCAACCAGGAAGCCCACTTCCCCAGCCTGCAACTGCTCGATCTCGACTGGCTTGGGGGTGAGGACGCCAAGGGTTTCCGCATCGAAAGTCGTGCCATTCCACATGAGGCGGATTCTCTGTCCCTTGCGCAGCGTTCCTTGAAACACGCGGGCGAGAACGATCACGCCGCGGTAGGCGTCGAACCAGGAATCGAAAACCAGCGCCTGAAGCTGGTTTTCGGGATTGCCCTTGGGAGGCGGCACGCGCCGCACAATGGCTTCGAGCACATCGGGAACGCCCTGGCCGGTCTTGGCGCTGATGAGCACGGCGTCGGTTGCGTCGAGCCCGACGGCGCTTTCGATCATTTCTTTTGTGCGGGGAATGTCAGCGCTCTGCAGGTCGATCTTATTGATGACGGGAATGATTTCCAGCCCGTGATTGATCGCCAGATACGAGTTCGCCAGAGTTTGCGCTTCGACGCCTTGCGACGCATCGACCACCAGCAGCGCGCCTTCGCAGGAGGCCAGCGAGCGCGAAACCTCGTAGGAAAAGTCGACGTGTCCGGGGGTGTCGATCAGGTTGAGCTGGTAAGTTTCGCCGTCCTGGGCCGTGTACATCATGCGGACCGCGTGGGCTTTGATGGTGATGCCGCGTTCGCGCTCCAGGTCCATGGAATCGAGGACCTGGGCCTGCATCTCGCGCGCGGTCAGCGATCCGGTAAGCTCCAGCAGGCGGTCCGCCAGCGTGGATTTGCCGTGATCGATGTGCGCGATGATGGCGAAATTGCGGATCTTAGCGGCGTCCATGAGTTGAGGGCAATACTGATTCTAACAGGCGGGAAGAGGCGCCGAGCCCTGCCGACCGGCGCGCGCGTGCATGCTGTGGTCTCGTTCGCGACAATCTTGTCGGCTGCGGTTGCTACAGAGTCTCTACTTCATATACTTTCTTCCGGCGGAGGCTGAACGATGAAGGACGGCAGGTTTGCGGTAAACATCCTCCTGACCTTCGTGGTCGGCGTGGCCCTCTGGGCGATGCTGCGAAGGGTTTCCGCGGGACCATGGAGCGCGATGCAAATCGCGGGTGCCTGCCTTCTGGTTGTAGGCTTTGTGTTTTGGACGGTGGCACGATTTCAACTCGGAGCTTCCCTCACCGTCTCAGCGCAGGCGAAGAAATTAGTCACTCGCGGGCTGTATTCGAAGATTCGCAATCCGATCTACTTGTTTGGGTCCTGCGTGATCGCGGGAATCATTCTGATTGCAGCGCGACCGGGGTGGCTGTTGTTCTTTCTATTGATTATTCCCCTACAGATCTGGCGGGCGAAGAAGGAATCCTCGGTGCTGCAATCTGCCTTTGGGGACGAGTACCGCCGCTACCGCGCGAAGACATGGTTCTAAACGAAGGGTACCAGCGGGCCGGTAGATTTAGGGCTAAGCTTCATTGGAGAGAACATGCGAACAGTTATCACGATGTTACTGATGCTTGGCTGTGCGGCTGGACAAACGCTTTCGCCAGAAGTCCGGAGCTTCGTGAAGACCGAGGCGCCGGTGATCGCACTGACTCACGTGAGGGTTATTGACGGAACGGGCGCGGCCCCGCGTGAAGATCAGACAGTTGTCCTCAGACGTGGAAAAATCGACTCCGTCAGCAATGCTTCCAGCGCGAATCCTCCCAAAGACGCGCAGGTGCTCGATCTGCACGGCTACAGCGTGATCCCCGGGCTGGTGGGAATGCACGAACATCTGTTCTATCCGATCGCACCGGCTTCTTTCGCCGATATGGCGTACAGTTTCCCGCGGCTCTATCTGGCGGGTGGAGTCACCACCATTCGCACCACCGGTTCGATCGAGCCCTACACCGATCTCGAAATCAAGAAGCAGATCGATGCCGGAAACATGCCCGGTCCGCACATGCACATCACCGGCCCGTACCTGGAAGGAGCGGGATCGTGGGCCGTGCAATTGCACCAGTTGTCCGGCCCGGAAGACGCGATCCGGACAGTGAATTACTGGCTCGACGAGGGCGTCGATAACTTCAAAGCCTACATGTTCATCACTCACGACGAACTGGCCGCTGCGATTACGGCGGCTCACAAGCGCGGCGCGAAGGTTACCGGGCATCTGTGCACGATTGGCTTCCGCGAAGCTGCAGCTCTGGGCATTGATGACCTGGAACACGGCTTGATCGTCGATTCGGAATTTCTTCCCAACAAGAAGCCGGGCGAGTGCAAGGGGGAAGAAGATGCGGTGCTCATGGGCAAGCTCGACATGAATGCCGGGCCGGTGCACGAGATGATTCTCGATCTGGTTGCGCGGCACGTCGCCATGACTTCCACCCTGCCGGTATTTGAAATGGGCAGCTTTCCGGGACGTCCTACTCTGCAGTCGCGGGTTCTGGATGTGCTCTCCCCGGATGCGCGCACGCTTCTGCTGGAGCACAGGGTGCAGTCGAGCGATGCCGCTGCCATTCGCAGCCGCTATGGAACTGACGTGTCCCCCTGGCCGGCGGCTTTCCGGAAAGAAGAAGAATTTGAATTTGCCTTCGCCAAGGCTGGCGGCTTATTGCTCGCCGGTTTGGATCCCACCGGCATGGGCGGCGTGATTGCCGGTTTTGGCGATCAACGCGAATTGGAGTTGCTGGTCGAAGCAGGATTCACACCCGTACAGGCCATTCATATCGCGACCTACAATGGCGCGCAGTATCTCGGAGAACTGGATCGTATTGGGACGATTGCACCCGGCAAGCAGGCCGATCTGGTGGTGATCAAGGGTGATCCATCTACCAAAATTGAAGACGTCGAAAATGTCGAGACCGTGTTCAAGGACGGGATCGGCTACGATTCGGCAAAATTGATCGAATCGACGCGTGGGCAGGTGGGATTGCGATAGCGAGTTGCACTGCTATTTCTTGCGGCGCTTCCGTGGGCGTGGCTTCGGCTCTTCTTCCAGCACTGCGAAATTGATTTTCTTTTCTACCGGATCGATGCGGTCGACCAGAACTCGCAAGCGATCCCCTATGCGATAAGTCTTGCGGGAGTGTTGGCCGATGATTTCGCGCGTGTTTTCGTGATAGGTGTAGCGGTCGTCGATCAGAGTGTTGAGCGGGACCAGCCCTTCGACGAAAAGGTCCGTAAGTTCCACGAAGAATCCGAACTTGGTGACGCTGGTGATCAGGCCGTCGAAGTCTTCGCCGACGCGGTCCTGCATGAATTTCACTTTCTTCCATTCCATCAGCTCGCGTTCGGCATCGTCCGCGCGGCGCTCGGACTGGCTGGATTCTTCGGCGATGTCATGCAGTTCTTCGAGCGGGATCGGGCCGCCCAGCGGGGCATGAGATTCGCGGTGAGCGGCGTGGTCGCGGCGTTTGGACCAGGGACTGGGGGACTCGTCAGTTTGCGGCTGGACCGGGCGAGGCATGCGCTCCACCTTCGCCTCCCTGCAGAACTTCTTTCAGGATCCGGTGGACGATCAGGTCGGGGTAGCGGCGGATGGGGCTGGTGAAATGCGTGTAGGTTGGCGCGGCCAGCGCGAAGTGGCCAAGGTTTTCTTCCGAGTAGCGGGCTTGCTTCAGCGAGCGCAGCATCAGGTAACTCAGGATTCGCTCTTCCGGCTTGCCCGCAATCTTTTCCGTGAGCTTCTGGTACATGCGCGGCGTGATGTGGACTTCTTTGGGAATCTCGAGGTCGCGCACGCGCTTGCCGGTGCCGTAGGCGGCGCGGCGGTCGGCTTTCATCTGCACGCGCTGGATGGGGAGCGCGCCCACGCCTAAGGAATATCCGAAAGTGGCGGCGATGGTTTCGAAGTCGTAGACGCGCTTGGCATCGGGCTTCTCGTGGATGCGGTAGAGGCTGGCGACGCGATGCGACTCGAGATGGTGCGCGACGGTCTCGTTCGCCGAGAGCATGAATTCTTCGATCAGGCGATGCGCGATGTTGCGTTCGGAGCGCGTGATGGACTTCATCAGTCCGAATTCGTCGAACTCGATGACCGGCTCGGGAAGATCGAAGTCGATCGATCCGCGGCGCTCGCGCTTGCGGTTCAGGATTAGCGCCAGGTCGCGCATCAGTTCGAATGTCGAGACCAGCGGAGCGTAACGCTGGCGCAGCGGCTGCGTCGCCTTCGAGAATGGCGTTCACGTCGGTGTAGGTCATGCGCTCGGCGGAGCGGATGACGCCTTCGCTCAGGTCGTATCCGACAATCTCGCCGCGGTGATCGATTTCCATGATGCAGGAGAGGACCAGGCGGTCGACCTGCGGGCGCAGGCTGCAGATATCGGTCGAGAGTTCGAGCGGCAGCATGGGCACGGCGCGATCGGGAAAGTAGACGCTGGTGCCGCGCAGGCGGGCCTCCTGGTCGAGCGCGGTGTCCGGGGTGACGTAATGGGCGACGTCGGCGATGTGGACCTGCAGCTCGAAGTTGCTGTTGGCGAAGCTGGCGGACTAGGACAGCGTCATCGAAATCGCGGGCGGTCTCTCCGTCGATGGTGACGATGGGCGAGATCGCGGAAGTCGCGGCGGCGCTGAAGCTCGCTGGACGGGATGATGGCGGGAACGCCCTGGGCTTCCTCCAGCACTGCCGGCGGAAAATGGTGCGGCAGGTGGAATTTGCGGATCATGATCTCGACGTCGACGCCGAAATCGTCTTCGTGGCCGAGAATCTCTGATGACACGGCCGCGCGGGCTTTGCGTGGCGCTCGGCCAGTCGGTGATTTCGACATCGACGACGACACCTTCAAGGTTCGACCAGTCGGTGTGGCGCGCAGCTTCTTCGCCAAGAACGCGATCAACCGATTTGTTCTTCCTCCGCGTCCTCTGTGTCTTCTGTGGTGAGCTTTCAGAATCATTCACCACAGGGGACACAGAGGACACGGAGGATTCTGGAAATTCCATTCCTTCGGGAATGACGATCTCTTGCGTGATCTTTGTGTCGAACGGCGTGACATAGTTTCTTCGCGAACTGTAGTGGAAGGTGCCAACGACGGTAGGGTGCGCGCGATTGACGGGCCGCACGATACGACCTTCGGCACGCCCGTCTGGTCGCACATTTTGGATATCGACCAGCACCAGGTCGCCGTGCATGGCATTGCCGATATGGTGCGGAGGGATAAAGATGTCTCCGGCGAGTTTGGGTTTCAGAGCAGGCGACAGCGATTTCGCATCCGGAATCACAAAGCCGAAGCCGTCGCGGTGCATGGTGAGCCTTCCGGCGACTAGGTTCTTGTCCGCGGCAGCCTGGGGTAGAGCGTAGCGGTCGGAATCCACCGGGATGAGCGCCCCACTTTTCACCAGCTTATGAAGATGATCGTTGAGTTGGCGGCGCTCCTCCCCGTGCAGGCCCAGTTCTCGGACCAACTGCTTGTATCCAGCCTGGCGCTTGGACTGCCGGGCAATGTGTTTCAGGATGGCGCTGTCGGAGAGCATGGGGCAGCTTTCAGGCTATCAGCATAACGCACCGTTAGCTGAGGGATGCAGGCGCGGTTACCACGCTCGCTTTGCTCGCGGGGCGGCCGACTGCGTCCGCCCTTACGTAAGACTATTTGGCCGGGAAATACTTTTCTTCCAGGATGCGGCGATGATGGAGTTCGTGGCCAGCGGCGATATAGGCGAGAGCGCGGACGGTTACTTCCTTCTGGTTGGCGATGCCGCGGCGGGTCCAGGCTTGCTCGTCGAGGTTCCGCAGCAGGGTCAACGTGGCGCGGCGGACGGCGATGTAGTCTTCGATGATTTCGGCAAGAGGCACCCGGGGTCCGTTGCGGACATAGTCATCCTGCTCGAAACCTTCGATGGGCGTGCGATCTCCGCGAGAGATGCGGAGAGCCCGATAGGCGAAGATGCGCTCGGTATCGCAAACATGCCCGAGCACTTCCTTCACCGACCACTTCTCGGGTGCGTAGCGAAGATCGGCGGCCGCCTCGTCGCAACCGGAGAGCAGCAGTAGCATCTGGCGGCGCTGAGATTCCAGCGTGCCCACTATATCGGTGCCGGTAACGAGCGAGATGTAGCGCTCGTAGTAAGGATCGTATTCGCCAGCCTCGGGGTGGCCTACAGATACACGAGTCATAACTGCGGAATCAGACATGAAAGTGCTCCTTTGAGCTGTGAGCAATGAGCTATGAGCTGTGAGCAAGCCAAGCCGGGGCCCTCACTGCGCCCTGCGGACCCTCACGAGATCGGAGCCAAGAAGCGTCGTTAGCTCATTGCTCATGGCTCATAGCTCGCAGCTCATTACTCACCGCTCAGCATAACGCCCGGACTGGCAAAAGGGTATGGAGCAGAAATTAATTCCGGGAATCGTTACACGCAACAGGGTACAAAAGAGCAGTTCCAGGAGCGGGAACAGGCCACGGGCTGCAAACCTGTGGTACGTACCACGGTAGGAACTTTCGTTGGAAATAAAGGGATTTCCACAGCGCTCAAAATGAGACTCGGGAGTACAATTCGCTTTGGTCACGAAAGTGCGGCCAGAGAGCTCTAATCCCAACAAGGAAAGGAACCATAAGTCCCATGTGGAAGCCCACAAATCAACCTCAGAGCCCTGCCCGGCCCGGCGAGCCGGAGCGCCCAACCACGTCTACCCCGAGTGCGCCCGCGATGACGGCCAGTGAGCCGGTCAGCGCCCCGCGTCCGGTCACCACGACCACTGCGGATCAGGCGACCATCGGTAAATCGCTGGTGATCAAGGGTGAGGTGACAGGTTCCGAATCTTTGTATATCGATGGCCGCGTAGAAGGCTCCATCAATCTCTCGGGTAATCGCGTGACCGTCGGCCGCAATGGAGTAGTTTCGGCCAACATCAACGCGCGCGAGATCGTGGTCCTGGGCAAGGTTCGCGGGAACCTCACGGCCAGCGACCGCGTGGACATTCGCAGCGACGGCTCCCTGACCGGAGATGTGATCGCGGCGCGTATTTCCATCGAAGACGGCGCGTTCTTCAAGGGCGGCATTGACATCCGCAAGGGCGGACAGCCGCAGCAACAGCAACAGCAGAAGGCCAACGGCGAAGACAAGGCTGCTGCCACCAGCGAGTCGACTGCAGCCGTCGGCGCGCGCGCGTAAGGCTTTCGCGATCTCAAATGGGCTAGAACAGGCACCCGTACGGGTGCCCGTTTTTCTTGTCAAGCAAACACTCCTCCCGGCGCGCCAGGAGAGTCTTGTCAGAGATCAGGATCAGCTCTGTGGGCGGGATACTGCTTTGGGCACCTCGCCAGGGGTGCCCTTTTTCGGAGGGAACTTTTTAGACATTGGGCCGGGATGACTTCTTGGGGGAATGAGACAAATTGTTCCGAGCTGCGTTAGTTCGAAGCTCGGATTTTTCCAACAGCTGATTAAGCTGTGCGATAAGGATTGAAAACTGGTTGTGGTCCTGTTCTTTTGCAATGCGCTCGCAAAGTTCCTTAACTTGGTGCTTCTCCTGCTCATCCAACATCCCCAGTGTCTCCTTTCTTTGGAGCTGGATTGAGAGAGTCGCGGTAGTCTTCGACTCGCCGCCGAAGCTGAAGAATGTGATCGTTCAGGGCATTCCGCAACTCCATGCATAAGCGGTGTAGCTCCTCGTCATGATGAGTTGCCGCCAACCGCTAACATAGTTGCTGAATGCGTTCCTCTAGGTCCCCCGGACCCCGCCCCCGCGGGAGAGAGGCGAAACACTGTAGGACATACTGCAAAACACTGGCTTTTGACCTCAAGCTTTTCCCTAATGTCACACGCAGCCGGGCGGCAGTGCTCTGAGAACGCAGCGTGGAGGGGGCCGCTTACTCCACGAACATGCAGTCGCCGTACGAATAAAAGCGATAGCGGCTAGCCACAGCGTGCTCGTAGGCGCGCAGCACCTTCTCTTTCCCAGCCAAGGCGCACACCAGCATGAGCAGCGTCGATTGCGGCAAGTGAAAGTTCGTAAGCAATGCTTGGACGACCTGAAATTTGAATCCCGGGTAAATGAAGAGATTGGCTTCTCCGCTCCCGGCAAGCACTTGGCCTGAGTTCTGCTGGGCGACGTATTCCAGGGTGCGAACCGTGGTCGTTCCAATGGCGATGACGCGGCGGGAGACGGCCCGAGCTCTTTGGATCGCAGCAGCGGCTTCTGGCGAGACGGAATATTTCTCTGAGTGCAGGTGATGCGCTTCGAACTCTTCGGTACGGATGGGTTGAAACGTTCCCAAGCCGACGTGCAGAGTGACTTCCGTTCGCTCCACCCCGCGCTGAGCCAGTTGGGCGAGTATCTCCGGAGTGAAATGGAGCCCGGCCGTCGGAGCGGCTACCGAGCCTCGTTCCAGCGCGTACACGGTTTGATACCGGTCGTGATCGGCAACCGAATCCGGACGCGCAATGTAAGGCGGAAGCGGGATGTGGCCAATCTTCTCGACTATGGCGAAGAAATCAGCGGCCGGCGCGAAACGAATGCGCCTCTCCCCGAACTCACCGCGGGAAATTACCTCCGCCTGAAGCTCATCGTGCTCGCCGAAAAACAAACGCTCGCCCACTGCGATCTTGCGCCCGGGACGGACCAGGCATTCCCAATCGTTGGGCTCGTCCTGCAATTGGCGGGTGAGCAGGACCTCGACTCGGCCGCGGAGAAATTCGCGCGAGGCCGGGTTCCGTGGGCTCAGGGCTTGAGACTTAAGACCCTGCCGGCGAGCATAGAGTCGCGCTGGAAATACTTTGGTGTTGTTGAAGACGACCAGATCTCCCGGGCGCAAAAGGCTGGGGAAATCACGGAACTGGCGATCCTCGAAGGAACCGGTCGACTTTGAGAGGTGCAATAGGCGCGACGAGGCTCGATCCGGCAGGGGCTGCTGGGCAATCAGTTCTGCCGGCAGTTTGTAATCAAAATCGGAAACCAGCACGGCATTTGATTATAGGGAGAAGGCGGATTGGCGCGCACTTCCGAGTGGAATTGCGGGCAATTTTCGTTGAAAATGGATTGTGTGCGGTGGAGAGGGCTGATAGTATGCCGTTGCCGCCTGCGGTTCGCTTTTTGTCAACTCCCCTTTAAGGTAAGGAATGCCTACGGAACGCAAACACAGGGAAGAAATCGTCCGCTACGGGCGAATGCTGCACGAAAAAGGTTTCGTGGCGGCCATGGACGGTAATCTATCCGTACGGCTGAAGCAGGACCGAATTCTGGTGACGCCGACCGGCCTGAGCAAGGGATCGATGCGCCCGGCGGACCTCGTAATCGTGGATCTCGACGGGAAACAGGTGGCTGGACGCCGCAATGTCACCAGCGAGATCGGAATGCACCTGATGATTTACCGCACGCGCGCCGACGTGAAGGCTATCGTGCATGCGCATCCCCCGACCGCCACCGGCTTCGCGGCAGCCGGCATTGCTCTGACCGAACCCCTGGTTTGCGAGGTCGTAATGGGCCTGGGATGCATCCCGCTGGCGCGCTATGGAACTCCGGGCACAGCCGAACTGGCGCAAAGCCTTGAGCCTTATGTTCCAAAGTACGATGCCATTCTGATGTCGAATCATGGGGTCGTGGCCTACGGCGACACCATCGAGCACGCCTACATGAAGATGGAAACCGTGGAGCATTTTGCCCAGATCTCGCTGGTTACGCATATGCTCGGCCGGCAGCAGCCTCTGAAGGAGCGGGAGATTGAGAAATTGTTGCTGGCCCGCACCAAGTATTTCGGAGCCAAGAGCGCGGCCTCCATGCCTTTGCCCCTGCCTCGGGTGCCGGAAGAAGTGAGTTAGTTTCGAGTTTCGAGTTTCACGTTTCGAGTTTCCCGCTGTTCCCCTTATCTGGTTTCCGCGGCCCTCTTTTCTACCTCAGTCTCCTCCCAGTCGGATGCGGAAGCCGGCACGGAAGTTGATGGGCAGCGCGGGGTAGCCTACGACTTCGTTGTAGCGGCGATCCGGGGCGTTCTCCACATTTACGAACGCGGTTAGGCGCGGATGGATGGCATACCATCCGCCTACATCGGTGCGAACATATCCTGCCGCGTGATCGATGTTGAAACCCAGGAAATCAGAGTCGGGGCGGCGTCCCACGAAACTTCCCGAGACATTTCCTCCCCACCGCGACCCGAGATAGGACAGCAGAACAGTGGCGGAATGCTTCGGGCGCCGGAGCAGCGGTTGGCCTGGATTGTTGAGAGCGTTGATGGGCGCGGGATTCACCAGGATTTGCGTCGATGTATAGGTATATGCCGTGTCCAGCAGCAGCCGCGAGCGCAGCTTCGCTTGCAGTTCCGCTTCCGCGCCGTGAGCCAGCGCCCGGTTTACGTTGCTGTATTCCCCAATGAAGTTCGCCGGATCGACGGTCACATAGTTAATCTGGTCGTGAAAAAGATTGTTGAAATAAGTGGTGGTGAACACGTACCGGCCCTGCAAAAAGTTCTGCTGCAGTCCGGCCTCGAAAGAGCGCGAGCGCTCGGGCTTCAGCGCCGTATTAGCCTGCGTGTAAGGAGGACCGGCGAAAGTCTCTTCCAGCCGCGGTTCTTTGAATCCGGTGGCGTAGGAGAAGCGCAGGCGGGTTCCGGAGAGCGTGTCCGCGCCTCTCAACGCCTGCCAGGCAACTGCCACCCGGGGAACGCCTGTGTTGCCGAAGGCGCTGTCATGAATGAAACGCGCTCCGGCGATGAAATCGAACCGGCCGAGCACGAGTTGCTGCTGCGCGTAGGCCTCGTTGTTCAGGCGCTGTCCGTGCGTTTGCGGCGGATAGTCGAGGTTTCCCACGAATCCGTTCTCGTTTTCCACACGATAGCCAAACGTAGTGTGCGCCCACGCTCGTTCGGAATAGTCTCCCTGGTACTCGACTCCGGCGCGGTTGATGCCGTCAACCTCATTCGAAGGGAAATCGAAGACGCGCGCAGGATCTCCGTTGGGATTGAGTTCATAGTAGCGATAGAGATAGTCGAAGCCGGTGAGGTGATGCTCCCACCCGGAGGGAGCCCGCACCGCAAGCTCGGCGCTTCCGATAATGTTGTTCAGCTGCGACCAATCGCTGGGATTCGGCGGCTGAAGCGGAGTCCCATTGAAATCCCACTCACCCGGCACGCCTGTGTGCGAGTTGGAATGCCGGAAACGAATGCGCAGTGAACTGCGATCGTTGAGCGCCGCGCCCACATTGGCGCCCTGCAGTGAATCGGAGTAGGCGTTATTGGTCCACGCCCCGGACGTGTTGAATTGACCCGCGAAGAGGTTGTAATCGAAGCGTTCGTGGGCACCCGCCAGCGAAGCATCACCGCTCGCAGTTGAGAAATTTCCGCCACTTGCTCCCAATCGTAGTTCGGGAGTCGGAGTGTTGCCGGTCCGCGTCCAGACCTGGACCACGCTCGTGATGGCATCGGACCCGTAGAGCGTGCTTTGCGCGCCGCGGACGAACTCCAGACGTCCGGCCTCGTTCAGCGGAAGTGTGCCGAAGTCGAAAGTCCCACCTGGCTCGTTGACCGTCACACCATCGACAATAACTTTGTTGTATCGCGACTCGCCGCCGCGAACGAACAAGGAGGTAAGCGAGCCGCGCTGCCCCGCGGCATTGACGACAGCACCCGGCAAGAAGCGCACGGCATCGGCAGCCTCAGGCGGGTTCATCGTAGTGAGTTGCTCGGCGGTCAATGTATTCACGTCAGCAATGGCGGCTTCGCCCGTGATGGGGGTGCGCGTCGCGGTTACCGACACGGTTTCGGCGGCAGGCGCGAGACGCAGCTTGATAGTCACTTCGCGTTGGCTGGCAAGGTCTAGGTTCTCTGCGGCAAAACCTGGAGCAAGAACTCTGATCTGGAATGATCCGGAATCCGGCAAGGCGATTTGCGCCGTCCCCTCGGCCGATGTCACGGCCGTCCTGAGCACTTTCGAATCACCCAACCGGATGAGCGAAACGTGCGCTCCTGAAACCGCCGCGGAGCTGGGGTCGATCACTTTTACACTGAGTTCGCTGGCTGACGCCGCGATCGAAAGAAGAAAAGGAAGAAGAAAATAGAGAGCACGAACGCGCATTCTGGCCTCCTTGGCACGCGAAAGAGGTTAACGAGTACGGAATGCGCCGGTCTCCTGGCTTGCGAGTAAGGATGTACTATCCGGAGATAACCTGCGGCCTTCCCAGGGTTCGGGCCCAGTGGCCGGAGGCGTTTTCCTCGCTTACAGTTGCGCGGCAGCGCGGGATTTTCACCCGCTTCCCTGTCTTCGCTCTCGCGAAGACGCGCGTTCCGCAGAAAAATCAAAGAGCTGAAAGAACTGTGGCCTCTGAATCTACTGGGAGCAGTCTCGCCATGTCAACCGCACGACACGCCGCACGACACGGCCCCGCCCTGTAGGGGGCAGCTAGCGCCTCCAGCGGCTGATCACGTAGAGGATCAGCGACAGCAACACGCTCAGCACGATCGAGGTCGCCAGAGGAAAGTAGAACGTCGTGTTCTTGCCACGATAGAGGATGTCGCCGGGAAGGCGGCCGAGGGGCAGGTTGGTGCGGCCTAACAGAACAAGCACGACTCCTGCGGCCAGCAGAATGCCCCCAAGGACAATCAACATTTTTCCAAAATCTATCATTACAGAGTTCCAGTCAATGCCTATGAAGAGGGTAGCGCAAAAGCATCACGCGGAGTCGGTTGCGGAAAGAACCGATATGCTTTGCAATGAAAAGTACTTGACAGACTCGCTAGGCCATTTTAGGCTATGCCCATGCTGGATTCCCGCCCGCATCGGCTTCGACGGTTCCATCGCTCGTCGGCAGCCTCGCGGCCTGAAATGGACACGCCTTCGAACCTCGCCGAGGATTTGCGCTTCATTCGTGACACCATGGAGCGGGCTTCCGCCTTCACCGCCGTTTCCGGCTGGGGACAGGTGATTTCGGGGGTAACTGCGCTGGCTGCGGCGGCAGTTGCGGCGCAACAGAGTTCTGCTTTCGGCTGGCTCCGCGTTTGGCTGGCGGAGGGAATTGTCGCCGTTGTAATAGGACTTCTGGCATGCACCTGGAAGGCGAACCGGCGAGGCCTGCCTCTGTTCTCCGGCCCGGCTCGAAAAGTCGCACTGGGACTGGCTCCCCCTCTGGTGGCGGGAGCATTCCTCACGTTCGTGCTGTTTCGTGCGGGTCTACAGGCGGCACTGCCCGCGGCGTGGCTCTTGCTCTATGGCGCCGGCATCATGACCGGCGGAGCGTACTCCGTCTCCATCGTTCCAGTGATGGGATTGTGCTTCATGCTCGTGGGCTCGCTGGCGGTGCTGGGTCCGGCGGCATGGGGAAATTGGTTCCTGGCAGCGGGATTCGGCGGCCTGCACATCATTTTCGGATTTCTGATTGCAAGGAGGCACGGTGGGTAGGGCGTTGTCATTACGCGGCAAGCATGCGAAAGCGGAGCAGCGCGTTCATCACACCTCGACGGAAAAGACCCGCGAACACTCGGCTGCCCGCACTCCGGAATTGCCTGAACTGGACCGGCTGATCCATGAGCGCATTCGCCTGGGAATCGTCAGCGCGCTGGCCACCAACGATTCGCTGAGCTTCAACGATCTAAAGCGCGTTCTCAAAACCACTGACGGAAACCTCAGCGTGCATGCGCGAAAGCTGGAGGAGGCGCAGTACATTTCCTGCGTCAAATTTTTCGAAGGGCGGGTGCCGCGAACCGAATACCGCTTGACCGCGACCGGCCGCAAGGCGCTGGCCGAGTATCTGGATCAGATGGAGGAGTGGATCCGGGTGACGCGCAAAGAGTAGGGGCCCCTTTTTTTGTCGCCTTACTTTGCATTACAAAGTTCACTGCAAGGAGCGAGTCCATGTCCGATTCAGAAGTTAACCACAAGCCTGACGGTGGTCTTCGCGACGCGACGCACTTTTGGGAGCCTCGGCGGCTCTGGTACAGCGCAATCCTTTTTGTCATCGTTCTGCTATGGGTCGTGCTGACCTGGCCGCATTTCCGTACGGCGCTGAATTGGGCGGATTTGGGGAGAATGACCATCCTCGGGCTGCTGGCGAATCTTTGCTACTGCGCCGCCTACGTGGCCGAGTTCTTCATCCAGGGCGCGCTCCCGGCCAAGTTTTGGCGGCGCGCGCGTTATGCCGTTTGGATGGGGGGCATGCTATTCGCGATCGTGATCACGAATTATTGGATCGCCGACGAGATCTACCCCGATTATTCTGGCGCCAGCAAGCTCTCGGCAGTGATAACCCATTCCGGCGGACAGGGCAGCAATCTGAATTTTCCCGCGCCCCTGGCAGTAGTCGGCTTTCTGGCCGCTTGCGGTGGCTTGTTTGTGGCCGCCGCCGCGGTGTTGATTTTCTGGTTTGCCCGCAAGCCAAAGTTCGCTCGCGTCGCGGGTACTGCGGTTGGCATCGGAGGCGTTCTGTATTTTGGCCTGCTGCTCGGATTCTCAGCCAGCAGTCATGATCGGGCGCTGGCTCTCGGACAGGAAAAGTACTTCTGCGAAATCGATTGTCATTTGGCTTACGCAGTTGTCGATGTGAAAAGCGAAATGCGCGGGAACTCGAAGCATTATGTAGTTACGTTGCGCACCCGCTTTGATGAGACGACGATCTCGGCACAGCGCCCCATGGATGCGCCCCTCCTGCCATCCCCGCGCGAGGTCCGCGTCATAGACAGTTCAGGACGCTCTTACGAGCCGGTATTGACGGCCGGAGCATCCCTCATAACGCCGCTTCGCCCAGGAGATTCGTATAACACCGAGATGGCGTTCCACATACCGAAGGATGCCAGCGGTCTGCTCTTGTTGATTCAGACCATCCCAGCGTGGCCCGATCGCGTTCTCATTGGAGATGAGAACAGTTGGCTGCATAAGAAGACGTATTTTGCGCTGTAATGCCTTCGCAGTGAGAGTCGGCCGACGGCGCCTACAGGCCCAGCGCCTTCTGGATTTCCCCGGCAATGGCAGCAGTGATGGACTGCATCTTAGCTTCGGATTCGGCCTCGACCATCACTCTCGCCAGCGCTTCGGTTCCGGAGTAACGCACGACTACCCTGCCTTTGCCATCCAGTTCGCGCTCCGCTGAGTGAATTGCATCCTGGACCGTCGGGACCTGCGCGAAGGGAACTTTCTCGCGCACGCGAACGTTCTGTATTTTCTGAGGAAATACTTTTAGGTCGGCAACCAATTCGGCCAAAGACTTCTTGGAACGGACGATGATGTCCATCAGCCGCAGGGCCGTGAGCAAGCCGTCGCCGGTGGTCGAGTCCCCATCGCGGAAAATAATATGACCGGACTGTTCCCCTCCCAAGGTGGCTCCCGTTTTCAGCATTTCTTCCAGCACATACTTATCGCCGACGTTGGCGCGCAGCATGCGGATACCGGAGTTCTTGAGCGCGATTTCCAGACCCATGTTCGACATGGTGGTGGAGACGACGGTATCGCCTTTTAGCGTCCCTTCAGCATGCATGTGGCGTGCGGTCGCCAGCAGCACGGCATCGCCGTTGACGACCCGTCCTTGGGCATCACAGAACAGAGCCCGGTCGGCATCCCCGTCAAAGGTGACTCCCAGATCGAATTGGCCGCGCGATTCGGCAACTTGCTTGCCCAGCGTTTCCGGATGGAGCGCACCGCATTGTTCGTTGATGTTCTTGCCGTCCGGAGAAACATGGATAAAGGTCGCCTGGATCCCCAAAGTCCGAAATAATTCCGGCGCTTCCGCCGCGGCGGCGCCATTGGCGCAGTCGACGAGTACGCGCAATTTGCTCAGGTCGCATTTGACGCTGCCAGCGAGTTCTTTGATGTAAGAGTGGCGCAGTTCCGCTTCACCCGGGAGCGAAGGGCGGGGAACCTTGAGTGCAGTATCGTCCGCCGACGCGGGATTCTGCAGCAAGGCAAAGATTTCTTTCTCAATGGCCAGTTCCCGTTCGTCGGTGAGCTTGAACCCGTCTCCGGAGAAGACCTTGATGCCGTTGTCGGTCCAGGGATTGTGCGACGCAGAGATGACAATGCCTGCTGCCATCCGTCGCGAACGCGCCAGATAAGCTACGCCGGGTGTGGTAATCACACCGGCGCTGTGCACATCGACTCCCACCGCGGCCAATCCTTCGGCTACGCGGTCGGCGATCCAGCGGCTGGACTCGCGCGTGTCCTGTCCGATCACGGCCTGCGCTCTCGGTTGATTGCGGATCAAGTCATGTCCCAGGGCGCGCCCGATCAGGTACGTGCTTTGTTTCGTCAGCGGAAATTCGCCTGCCACTCCGCGAATGCCGTCGGTTCCGAATAATTGACGTTGGGTCATAGATACAGCATCAGGTACAGCTCTTGCGCTCGCTTCGCTTCGCGGGCAGCCCAAGGGACTATCGCTACGCGTCTGAGTCAACGAGTGATCATATACGACTGGCGGCCGTTTTCAGTGCGTTGTGGGCGTTCCGAGTTTTTCCACTACGACCGTTACCCGGATTGATGTGCCCTGCGTGACTTGGACCAGCGGGTCGGCGACATAAGCGTTGGTGGTGAAGACCGCGCTGCCCAAAGTGCCGCTGGCATCGATCGGATCGGTAATGGCGGCATCGATTTTCTCCACATGATGTCGCGGGCCAGTAATGGTGATGCGGGAAGGATCGGCATCAATGCGAACGATCTGGTCTCCGCTGGCGAAGTTGCCCGTCACCCGCGGATGAACTTCCACCTCCCGCGTCAGCCGCGTATCGAAGGACAGGCGCAATTGGCTGGGCACCACTTGAACGATGCTGAGGTCGCGGGGATGATCGACTTGCTGCGCGGTCAGGTCAAAGGTGCGCGCCTCAGCCTTGGAGCCCGCCAAGTCCAGTACAGCCTGCACGTCATTGGTGCGCAGTTGGCGAATGACGCGCTCGGGGCCGCGCACGCGGATCAGAGCTTCGGGAACCGACTCGGAACTGATTTCAAGCTCGGTCGGAACATTCTGGAACACAATCGGCGCCCGTACAGCGACTTCAGCTGGCCGGTCATCGCGCGAGATCATGAACCACAACGCCGTCGCGAACACCAGCGACATGAGCTTGAGGCTGAAGTTGTGGAATACGTAGCGCTTCAAGAATCCGATCATAAGGACTCCGATTGCGGGCCTTGCTCAGACTTACGGTTGGGAGCAGGCTCCGTGAACGGAGACGGCAGCGCAGCATCGGACTCATCGTCGATATTCTGCGCGATCGGCGTAGGTAGGGCCGCAGCCGTCATGTGGCGGCGAAGTTCCGCGCCCAGGCGATCGCGCAATTGTTCGACGCTGAGATCGCGCTCGATACGGCCGCCGACCGCCACGCTGATGGCGCCAGTTTCTTCAGAACAGATAACAGCGATGGCGTCGGTTTCCTCCGTAATGCCAATTCCGGCGCGGTGCCGCGTGCCCAGTTGCGTCGAGAGCAGCGGATTCATCGATAAAGGAAGAAAGCAGGCTGCAGCGGCGATCCGATCTTTCTGCACGATCACTGCTCCGTCGTGAAGAGGAGCGCTGGGGCGAAAAATGGTGGCCAGCAGATCGTAGGAGAGGCGCGCATCGAGCGGGACTCCGCTTTCTATGTGAGTGCGTAAGCCGATCTCGCGCTCGATCACGATGAGAGCGCCGGTTTGATGCTGGGAAAACAGATTCGCGGCCAGCACGATGTCATCGTAGGAATCGCTTTCGTTGTTGGAGCCGCCGAGGAACGTCAAGCGGCGGCCAAGATCGGTGAGCACGTGCCGTATCTCCGACTGGAAGACAACAATCAACGCAAACACCACGTACGGCAGGACGCGGCTCACAACCCAGTTCAGCGTCGTGAGTTCGCCGATCTGGGCGAAGTAGAACAGGATCGCGAGCACCGTCAGCCCCACCAGCATGGGCACAGCGCGCGTCCCACGGATCATCACCAGCACCTGGTAAATGAGCAGAGCCACCAGGATGATGTCGAGGGCAATCCATGCGCCTTGCGTCCAGGATGTGATGGCCGGGGGCATTTGCGTCCATTGTAATGCAGAGAGAATTTGAGGGGACTGAGCCACCGGGAACACGGGCATTTCCCCTGTGCTCCTCTGTGTCCTCTGTGGTGAATGGGCCTCTGGCTATTGAGCCTTTTTTGTCACTCGCGCCTGAATCAGCCCACGGGCCAGGCGCGCCGAGATTTCTTCCCCTGCCTGGACTGCGGCAGAATCCTTGACCAGCTTGCCTTCTCCGTCGAAAACCAGCGCATAGCCCCGATCAAGAATAGCCAGCGGAGAAAGGGACTGAAGCGCGGTATCCAGTCGCTCGGTGCGCACCCTGTGCTGCAACAGCACATTCCGCGTCACCGCCAATAGGGCCGAAGTCTTGCTCTCCAGTTCTTTGCGCACCCCGGAAAGCACCAGCCGCAGATCGTAATGACGGACCGCGGCCGAAACCGTTTCCCAGCGCCGGTGCATTTGTTGCAGCAGGTTGCGCTGCGCCAGCTCCATGCGATGGCTGAGATCGTCCAGCCTTTGCTGGCGTTGCCGGATCACTTCCATGATGCGGGCAAACGCGCCGTGCTGCGCGAGTTCCGTCAGGGCCTGCCGTCCCATGAGCAGGCGATAGCGCATGGCGCGGTTCAGGCGCTCGTGCAAGCCGGACGTTTGCTCTTCGATCTCCTGCCGCGAACGGATCACTAGCTCGGCCGCTGCGGAAGGCGTGGGCGCGCGGAGATCAGCCACGAAATCGGTGATGGTGAAATCGGTTTCGTGACCGACGGCCGAAATGACCGGAATCTCCGACGCAGCAATGGTGCGCGCCAGCGCCTCGTTATTGAATGAGGCAAGGTCTTCGGCGGAGCCTCCGCCGCGAGCCACGATGAGTACATCGACGTTGCCATGCTTGTTGAAATAGCGGATTCCTTCGGCAACTTCGTAGGACGCAGCCTCTCCCTGAACCTGCGCCGGAAAAATGACTACATTCACCGAGTGATGACGGCGCCGCAGAACGTTGAGGATGTCGCGCAGTGCCGCGGCATTAGCCGAGGTGACAACGCCGATCCGCGAGGGCAGCGGCGGGATTGGCTTCTTGCGTTCGGCGGCAAATAGCCCTTCCGCCTCGAGCTTGGCTTTGAGTTGCTCGAAGGCAAGTTGCAGCGATCCGGCGCCTTTGGGCTCGATGTATTCGGCGGAGATCTGCAATTCTCCGCGATCTTCGTAGACCGTCACGCGCCCGCGCACAACGACCTGCAGGCCGTCGGCAGGGCGAAAACGCAGCAGCCGCGCCGAAGACCGGAACATCACCACCCGGATCTGCGCGTTGCCATCTTTCAGCGTGAAGTAGAGATGCCCTGACTCGGGAGCCCGGAAGTTCGAGATTTCGCCTTCCACCCACGCGTCGGAGTATTCGCGCTCGATGTGCGTGCGGACGGCAGCGACCAGGTCGCGCACTTTCCACACGCGGCGCTCTGGTCCGCGAAAGTTGAACCCGAGTTGGTCGGACAGGGAGGACACTCCCGCAGTTTATCGCAGGAGTACAACGTGCCCCATATTAACGTCGCTTATTGTGCGACGTTAATACGGGGATTTTGATTTCAGTGAAAGCGGTTCGATTGCTTCCGGATCGACTCTTAGAAGGCTGCGTCGAAGTGGAACACGTCGGCTACCTGGAAGCTAACTCGGTTCACGAGAACCAGGTTGCCGCCGATGAATACATGCCGATAGCCTGGATCCGGAGGAGGAAGCATGACCTCCAACTCTTGCGGACAAGGCTCCATTCTGCTGCGAAGTCCAGGAGGCAGAGTTCCATTGACGATCAACTGACGCTCGAGTCCAGGAGGCAGGCGATCGCGCTTGGCCAGGCCGCGAGGCAGATGCGAATAGTGGGCGCGATACCAATCGTGAATATCGCGGTCGCGATCTCTGTAGTGGCCACGCCCGTGACCATTGCCGTGTTCGCGGGCCTCATGCCCATGACCGTGATCTTCATGGCGGTCCTGCCAGCGATCGCCATCATCGCGATCCCGATCGTGTTTGTCGTGGCCGTGGCCATGGCCTTGCGCCACCGCCATGGTTGCCGAGAGTGTTAGCGAGAGCACTGCGACTGCGCCGCCGCGGAACCATAGCTTTAGAGACATAGACTCCTCCGAATGAAGAACCTTCAGGCTAATAGAACTCACCCATGGCGACCAGATTACGGGAGGTCAAGGTCGCGAGATGTGATCGCAATCAGAAGTTTGCAAGCCAACGATTAGTGTCCACGTACCGACAGCCTCTCAGGCTGTCCAGCCGCGGCGAAGCCCGGCCGTCGCCCTACCGGAACACGACGGAATATAATCCTTCCCCATGAATCTTGAGCACAAAGTTGAAGAGCTGAAGAAGCGCGAACCAGCTTGCCGAAGACGGTGGCGGAGCCCAGCGCCGCGAGCGCCAGCACAAAGAAGGCAAGATGTCGGCCCGCGAGCGCATCGAGTTTCTGCTCGACGAAGGCACCTTCGAGGAGACCGACAAGCTGGTCACGCACCGCTGCACCGATTTCGGCATGGCAAGAGCAGAAGATCTACGGCGACGGCTTCGTCACCGGCTACGGGCGCATCGAAGGCCGGCTGGTGTTTGTCTTCGCGCAGGACTTCACCGTGTTCGGCGGATCGCTTGTCCGAAGCCAACGCCGGCAAGATCGTCAAGATCATGGATCTCGCCGCCAAGATGGGCGCGCCCGTGATCGGCCTGAACGATTCCGGCGGCGCGCGCATTCAGGAAGGCGTGATGTCGCTGGCCGGATACGCCGATATTTTTCTGCGCAACACGCTGTACAGCGGCGTGGTGCCGCAGATTTCCGCGATCATGGGGCCGTGCGCCGGCGGCGCGGTCTATTCGCCGGCGATCACCGATTTCATCCTGATGGTCGACAAGACCTCGTACATGTTCATCACCGGCCCGGACGTGATCAAGACCGTCACCCACGAAGAGGTCACGAAGGAGCAGCTCGGCGGCGCCATGACGCACAACGAGACTTCCGGCGTGGCGCATTTCATGGCGCACGACGACGCCGAGTGCCTGTCGATGGTGCGCGAGCTGCTGAGCTTTATCCCCTCGAACAATCTGGACGATCCGCCGCGACGGACTTGCACCGATCCCATCGATCGCGCCGATGCCGCGCTCGACACGCATGGTTCCGGCACGAATCGAACCAGCCCTACGACATCAAAGACGTGATCCACGCCGTGGTCGACGACGGCTATTTCTTCGAAGTGCAGGAGCACTACGCGAAGAAACATTGTCGTCGGCTTCGCGCGCCTGAATGGACGATCGGTGGGCATCGTGGCCAATCAGCCGGCATTTCTGGCGGGCACGCTCGACATCAATGCGTCGGTCAAGGGCGCGCGCTTCGTGCGCTTCTGCGACTGCTTCAACATTCCGCTGGTTACGTTTGAAGATGTGCCCGGATTCTTGCCCGGAACCGCGCAGGAGTACGGCGGCATCATCAAGCACGGCGCGAAGCTGCTGTTTGCCTTTGCCGAAGCCACGGTGCCGAAGGTCACGGTGATCACGCGCAAGGCCTACGGCGGCGCGTATTGCGTGATGGCGTCGAAGCACATCCGCACCGACGTGAACTACGCCTGGCCGACGGCCGAGATCGCGGTGATGGGCCCGGAAGGCGCGGTGGACATCGTCTACAAGCGCGAGCTGGACGCAGCGGCCGCGAATCGTGAGCAGGTGCGTCGGGAAAAGATCGAAGAATTCCGCGAGCGCTTTGCCAATCCCTACGTGGCCGCGGAGCGCGGCTTCGTCGATGCGGTGATCCAGCCGCGCGAGACGCGCAAGAAGCTGATCCAGGCGCTGGCCATGCTGGAGACCAAGCGCGATAAGAATCCGCCGAAGAAGCACGGGAATATACCGCTGTAGGTCAATTTCTGCTTAAAGACGACAGAAAGGCCTTTCCCCATGAACCTCGTTTACATCCTGATCGCTTGCTGCCTTCTTACAACTTCACTCTTATCGCAAGATCCTGCCGGTTGGATTTCCTCGCTGCCCCAGGCCAAAGATTACGTGCAGCACCGCGCCTCCAGTTATGACCGCAGCGGCGCGAATGCCGATGCGCGTCCCGTTGCTCCGGGAGAGACTTTGACTCTGCTGGACGAAGCGGGGCCGGGCCTAATCACCCATGTATGGGTCACGATTGCCAGCGATGATCCGAATCATCTCAAGGCGCTAGTGCTGCGCATGTATTGGGATGGGGAATCGACTCCGAGCGTCGAAGCTCCGATTGGCGATTTCTTCGGGCTCGGGCTGGGCGAGTATTACCTCTATCAGTCGCTCGCATTGTCCGTGAGTTCCGACAAGGCGCTGAATTGCTTCTTGCCCATGCCCTTTCAGAAGCATGCGCGCATCACGGTAACTAACGAGGGTTCGATCAAGACAGACTCCTTCTACTTCAACATCGACTACCGCGTTTACAGCAAGGCGCTGCCCTCGGATCAGCTTTACTTCCACGCGCAGTACCGCCAGGAGGCTCCGGCGAAAGGTTGGAGCAACCAGTGGAAGTCGAACGGCGATGCGATGGTCAATGACAAAAGGAATCTGAATGGCGAGGGCAATTACGTTTGGATGGAGGCGACCGGACGCGGGCACTTTGTGGGCGTGACCATGTCGGTGCTGCAGAATCAGGACGGCTGGTGGGGCGAGGGCGATGACATGTTCTTCGTCGATGGCGAAAAGACGCCCTCGATCAACGGCACCGGATCGGAAGATTATTTTCTCGGTGCGTGGGATTTTGGCGGACACCCGTTTTCCTATGCGCTGTTTGGCGCGCCAGTTGTGGGATCTGAGCTCGCGGGCGGACGCTCCTCCGTCTACCGATTTCACCTGGACTCCCCAATTTCATTTACCAAATCGTTGCGCGCGACCATCGAACATGGGCACGCTAATGTGAGGTCGGACAATTATTTCTCTGTCGCGTACTGGTATCAATCCGAGCCGCACGCCAGCTTCCCGGCTCTGCCCGCGCTGGAGCAGAGGATTCCGCGCATCTATCCGGTCGGCGGACCGGGGAACGCGGGCAAGTGAACTGTGGGAGCGACATCAAATAACCAGCGTCAATGATGGGGTGGGTGGAGAGCGGCGCTTTAGCGCCTGTCACCGCGTCGGCCTTGCGTGGAAGAGCGGCGCTTTAGCGCCGCGACACGCCCCAGGATAATCTTGGGCCTTTAGGCCCCGTGTCCCGTTTTGGATTCTGCACAGCTCGTTTGTGACATATCTCACAGACTCTCATCCGGAACTCGACCGACGATGAGGTTATGAATTCCGATCGTGTATTCTTCATCACTACCATCACGGCGGGCCGTTTTCCAATCTTTCGGCGGTATTCGACCTCCAGACTTTTTCTACTCACGCTCGCCCATTATCGGGAGCAAGGGAAATTTCTTCTGCATGAGTTCGTTATCATGCCCGATCATATCCACGCCCTGTTGACGCCGGCCCCTCAGATTTCCGTGGAGCGGGTCATGCAATTCATCAAAGGTGGATTTTCGCATCGGCTGAAATTTCATGGCCCGGTTTGGCAAGAGAGTTTTACGAATCACCGGGTGCGTGACTTTGAGGATTATGAGAATCACCGCAGGTATATCCATAGGAATCCGGTGCGGGCGCTCTTGGCGGAACACGCGGAACTGTACCCGTATTCCTCAGCCGCGGGAGTGATGAGGATGGATCCTGCCCCAGGTTGGCAAAGCCCGAGGTGTTCGAGTACGCCCTGGCGCAGCACTGAAGGGGCATTCTTCCGCGCTAGGGAGATTAGCTGACAGATTTTCGAGCTTCCGAGGACCGGAGCTTGCGCCCACAGGGGCTAAAGCCCCAGTCTTGTGGCCCTGACGCGGCGCTAAAGCGCCGCTCTTCCACCGGATCCGGGAACAGCTTAGGCTGGATTCCACTTGATTGCTGGAGTCGCTAGGAGCATTACGGCGCGGTAATATCTGGTAAAGATGATCAGGCAAACAATCACCAGAGAGCTGAGGGGCTGAGCGGGGGTGAGGGGCTCTAGCTCACAGCTCGAAAACAAAGAGAGTTCCGAGGTGATGTAAGGTCCATTCGTCTCGGCCAGTAGCTCGCGTTTGACCCTCGCTCGACCTGCTTGCATTGCCTCCCTTGCGGGGCGCAACGTCGCGATCGTCAGCTTGGGCTCCGGGCTCACCGCCAACCGGATAAACCTACCTTACGCCTCGGAACTCTATCCTGCCTTCAACATTTCTTCTTCGTTCTCCTCAACCAGCGCTTTGCTATAGACCCTTGCTTGCCCTCCTTCTCAATCTTGCGATTAAGAAGGTGACTTCGCTTGAGCCCCGGACGCCGCACCAACCGGAAAAACTTAAGAAGCTGTCAAAGAACGATCCTGTTGTACTCCTTCTATTTGTTGAGTCAACGAAAAATACGCCTTTGTAAGTACACGTGTTTTCAACGCAGTGCACGCCGTCCACAAGCGCGTGACCGGAAATGGTGCAGCCCCGGATTCGACTCTCGCCAGAAGCCACACCGGACGCGGCTTTCCGCAGAATTCATTGGGCAACAGAAATGGCAGAAGCGAGGCACACCTGTCCAGCGCTCCTGTGAAAATCGCGCAAATACCGCGTTCCGTGCGGAATTGGCACTAGCGAGAAGGAGCAGCCGAAAAGGTAAGAGACGATAGACGGGATCAGGAGCCGCGAAGCGGCGAAAGAATGCAGCCCACGGCGCAAGCCGTGGGATTTCTATGCCACAACCGGACCAGCCCCGGAGGGGCGTAAGAAGCGATGCGGCTGGGACTTATGCCACCGCTTCAGACGATCTCAACTTTTTCCTCCACAAGCCGCTTATCAGCCTCGTCGGTGCCGGAGAGCTCGAACGAATTCGTTATTGCAGCTTTGCCCTTCTCCACGCTGGTAATCACATAAGAGCACCCGATCCAATGCGCCTCTTCATGGTCGGTTTTGGACCACTGTGCGGGATGATCAGGATGCGAATGATAAAACCCGACGATATCCTCCCCCCGCTCGCGCCCTCCGCGCTGAATGCGCACCAACTCGCGCGGATCGATGTTGTACCGGTTGTGAGCAGAGTCTGTTCGGGTGTTGCCGCAGCGCGCTGTCGAAGTCACAGCCTTCGCCCCATTGTCCTCGAAACGCCCCAACAGAACGCCGCAGCATTCGTGGGGATAGGTTTCTTCTCCGTGCGTGCGGATCGCGTCATAGTCTTTGTGGGAGAGCTTCAGCATGCGCGTAGGATGACGCACTCCATCTTCCGTATATCTAGTCTTCGGTCCAGAAGCGCTCGCTCAAATACTTGTCGCCGGAATCGCAGAGAATAGTCACGATGACCGCTTCCTGATTTCTTCTCAGCTCTAGATCGCGAGCAATCTTCAAACACCCGACAATCGCGGCCGCGGCAGAGATTCCCACCAGCAATCCCGCGTTGCGCGAGAGATGGCGCGCCATAGCGTAGGAGTCTTCCGTGGAAATTTCCAGATTGTGATCGGCCAGAGTCGGATCGTAGATCTTGGGCACGATCGCGCTGGCCATGTGTTTGGCGCCTTCAATCCCGTGGAACGGGGCGTCGGGCTGCAGCGAGATGCATTGGATGGACGGATTGAGTTCTTTCAGGCGCCGCGTCGTGCCGACGAACGTCCCGCTTGTCCCCAGCATAGACACGAAATGCGTGACTCGCCCCTGGGTCTGCTGCCAGATTTCGCTGGCCGTGTAGCAGTAGTGTGCCTTCCAGTTCGCGTCGTTGGAATATTGGTCGGCGTAGAAATATTGGTCCGGATGCTTGGACGCAAGTTCGCGGGCCAAGCGAATGGCGCCGTCCGAGCCGTCGGCGGGATCGGTATAAAGAATGTTAGCGCCGTAGCCTTGCAAAATTTGCTTGCGTTCCCGGGAGACGTTCTCGGGCATGCAGAGGGTAACCGGGAACCCTTCGGCCGAACCGAGCATCGCATACGCGATCCCGGTGTTGCCGCTGGTCGCATCCAGAAGAATCTTGCCCGGACGAAGCAGGCCCGCTCGTCGCCCCTCGGCCACGATGTTGCACGCGGCCCGATCCTTGACCGAACCGCCGGGGTTATACCATTCCGCTTTGCCCAAGAGTACTACGCCCGGAAGATTCTCAGTGACTTTATCCAGACGCAGCAGCGGAGTGTTTCCAATACGCTCGACGAGGCTGTGACCGAGCGTTTCCCCTAGACCTGTCGGGTGTTCCTGACCTTCCGAGTACAGGCTGGAATCTGTACTGCCCGCCATTTTCCCTGAAGCGTGTGCCATGGTTGAACTGGATAACTGTGACTAACGTAATGTGCTAGGTAGCCCCAAACGCGGTATGTAGTATTTTGTTTAGATGAATCAGCTTCACCCGGCGATGCACGTCCTGTAAAGTTACGCCCGGTCTTTTATGAATACGCATCTAACAGATGGACGCGAGCCGGCACAGAAAGGTTAACGGAAACCCAATGGCAAAGGCATCGGAAGCACGAACTTACGAAGAGTCGCTGGCCTGGCTGCGCGACCACGGGTTCGACACCACAGACGCCCCGGGCACCGCCGCCCGCGTTTTCCTGCGCAAGTATAACGTGTCGGCGGCCATCGAGAAGACCCGCGAGGACGGCGTCAAAATCTTTGCCTACCCTGGATGTCTGGTCGGAAGCGAGATCTCCAAGCTGGTGAATCGCGGATATCAGCAATTTCTGAAAACGTCCAAGAATGAGGTTCCCGCTACCGCCGAGCAGTTGAAGAACCTGCAGATGTTTTCCGAGGAATTGAAGGAAGCCTTGAGCCTGCCGAGTCTGTATAACGAGTCGCTAGGGACGGTCAGCGAGTCCTATCAGTACGACAGGGTTGAAGATCGGGATAAGCCGACAGCAGATCGCCCGAAGCGCCCCTGGGAAGTGTCCGGCAAAAAAGCAGTAGCAGCCAAAAAGGGCCGCGCGTAATCAGAACGTTAGGGACAACGGCAATAGGCTGTCTAGGCCAGCGAGGCTGGTCTAAGCTTTACCGTGCGCTGCGAGCCTTATCTCACACCCAGCAGCACATCCACCGTGAGCTGATCGAGTAATTCATAAGGCAGCCGTTTTCGCAGCATGGCATCTTTATCAAAGCCGTGAGCGAGCAGGCTCTGCGCGCCCTTCTGTGAATATCGCCCATTCTTCGGCACATTAGGCGACACCGCCGAGATCTCTTTCAAGATCGCCTGAATTTCCCGATCCTCATTCCAACGCTCTGCCTTTTCTTTCAGGATAAGGTAAGTCCGCATGCACCCCCGCGCGAAATCCTTCACCCCTTCGCAATTCTCCGTGCGATACGCGTGCGCGTCGAAGTGTCGCGGCCCGCTGTATCCAACGTCTTCCAAGAACTTCACCAGCCAGAACGCGGACTTGGGATTGGCCGACCCGAAGCGGAGATCCTGATCATAGCGCCCCGGATACTGATCATTGAGATCGATATGAAAGAGCTTGCCCGCTTCCCAGGCTTGCGCGACCCCGTGCATGAAATTCAGTCCCGCCATCGTCTCGTGCGCGAATTCCGGATTAACTCCCACCATCTCCGGATGATCCAGCGTAGGAATGAACCCAAGATAATGACCCGTAGTGGCCATATAGATGTCGCCGCGAGGCTCGTTGGGCTTGGCCTCCATGGCAAAGCGGTATCCATACTTCTGCACGATGTTGTATTCGCACAGATAGTTGACCGCTTCGCGCAGACGTTTGACGGCCTCATCCGCACGCCGGCAGGCGTCGGTCTCGACGCCCTCGCGGCCTCCCCACAGCACAAAAATCTTCGCCCCCAGCTCCGCGCCCAGATCCATAGCGCGCATAGTCTTCTGGAGAGCATAGGCGCGCACTTCGGGATCGTTGGCCGTAAACGCACCATCGCGGAATACTGGATGAAAGAACAGTGACACGGTCGCCATCGGCACCACGACTCCACTCTCATTACACGCAGCCCGGAATTCGCGCACGATCTTGTCGCGCTCTTTAGCCGTGGCATCGATCGGAACCAGATCGTTGTCGTGCAGGTTCACGCCCCAGGCGCCGATCTCTCCCAGCACGTGCACAATGTCATTCGGGGGAAAAGTCGGACGCACCGCATCGCCAAAAGGATCGCGCCCGCGATTAGCCAGCGTCCACAACCCGAAAGAAAACTTGTGTTCCGGCTTGGGTTCGTAGTTTCCCTGCTTTCCATTCTTCCCATTCTTTTTGCTCATTGCATCCTTCCTGAATTCAAAAAATATTATTTCGATACCGTTGAATTTGGCGCTGTGGTCGTGATGGGCATTTTGCCCGCCAGGGCCTGGTCCGCCTTGGCGTGAAGCTCGCGAACTTTGCTGAGTTCCGCCGCAGCAGCCGCTGAATTTCCCTGTGCCTGATAAAGACGCCCCAACTGATAATGCGCATCGGCCTGATTGGGATCGAGCGCTACAGCTTGGGCCAGAGCAGCATGCGCTTCCTTGTATTTCTTTTGCTGCAAGTAGATGGCTCCCAGATCCACAAACGCGATCCGCAAATCTTTCTTGGCATGAATCGCGCGCTGCAGATACGGGATGGCCGCGTCAGGTCGATTGCTCTTCCACTCGATATCCCCCACGTAAGCGAGCGCCTGGGCATGATTGGGATCATTCGCCAGTTCGCGTTCGAATTCCTGGCGCGCCTGATCGTACTGCTGCGATTTCCAGTAGAGATATCCCAAGCCGAAGTGCAGGTTGGGCTCGTTTGGAGAAATTTTGTCCGCAGCCTGAAACTCGGCAATCGCTTCGGGAGTCTTGCCTAGCCCGTCGTACGCCTCGCCCATTAGGATGTGCGTGGGAGCCGAATCAGGATGCTGCTGCAACAAGAGCCGGACCTGCTCCTCGGCACAAGTGAGCTTCTTTGCCCATAGGCAGCTTTGGGCAAGCATCTGGTGCAGCTCAGCGTTGTTGGGATCGGCATTCGCAACCGGTTCCAGATATTCAGACGCGAGATCGAACTTCTTGGCCCCGTAGTAGCTCATCCCCAGCAGAGTACGAGCCTGAGTGCTCGAGGGATCCGCCTTGAGTGCCGAGCGTAGCGCGGTGGCCGCTGCCGAAAAGTGTCCCTGCTTGAATTCGGCCAGCCCCAGATTCAGTTGCAGGCCCCGAAGCTTGGGACTGAGTTGCAGAGCCTTCCGGTAAGCCGCGACGGCTTCCACATACTTCTGTTGTCGCGCCAGATCAAGCCCGAGGCTGGCAAAAGCCACAGCATCGTTGAGATTACGCTCGGTGAGTTGCTTCCAGACCTGGGCGGCTTCGCTCCACTTTTGCTGCTGCTCGAGTGCAAGAGCTTCGGCAGCACTAGGAGCCTGCCCGACCGCGAACGAGCAGCAAAGTAGCAAAGTTGCGAATTGGGGGAGGACTTGGCGCATGGCGGCGCAGTTTCGCTCTGCTGGCACTCGCGTGCATACCTGCAGAGAACGTGGATCGCTTCTACAGGCTCAGGGCAAGTGCAGTCGCTTGATCTCAGGATAACAAGTCGGGACGCAAGAAAAACCCCGCTCGCAGCTTCTTTTCCGCGAGCGGGGCCTTGATGCTGACGAACATCGATCAGAAGTACAGCTTCAACCCAAACTGAATTTCGCGCGGGTCGTGAGCCGAGGTGACCGCACCGAAGTCACCGTTGGTGAAGGTGTTGCTGACGTTATTGAACTCCGTGTGATTGAAGGCATTGAAGAACTCCGCACGGAATTCGAGCTTGCTGCCACGGCTCTCGCTGAACACGAAGGCCTTGAACAGCGCGAGGTTCCAGTTCTGGCGGCCGGGACCACGAATGCTGTTGAAAGGCAGGTTGCCAAAGGTTCCAGCTACTGTTGGGGAGAATGCAGACTTGTCGAACCAACTCTTCACCGTCTTCGGATAGCTGACGCTGCCGCTGACGTTGGGCCGGTTATCGGCATTGGGAATGATGCTAGTGATATTTCCCGTACCAATCAGGTCAGCCGTGCACCCCGACGGGTTGTTGACGCCCTGAGCGCAGTTCGTAATACCGCCTTCCGAGATGTGGATCGGCGCGCCCGAGGTTAAGGTTACGATGCCCGAAACCTGCCATCCACCTACGGTGGACTTCAACAGCTTGTTAGAGCTGTTTCTCAGGAGCGGGATGTCGTAAATGAAGTTGACGAACGCAATGTGCCTGCGATCCAAGCCAGACGGGCCGCTATCGTAGTTCAAGTTGTAAGGGTTGTCATAATTGTTCAGGTCGCCAACGCCGTTATTGCCTGTCGCAGGGTCGATTGCCTGAGACAGGGTGTAAGCGGCCTGGATCTGAAGGTCCTGACGGATCTGACTGTGCAAATCAGCCTGGAAGCCATTGTAATGCGACTTCTGCTGGTTCCACGTCTGTCGGATGGAATGGAATCCAGGGTACTGAACGCGCTTGTTATAGTCTGCGTTGTTGTTCGCGAACAGCGCTGGGATCTGGGTGGTTAGATCCGGCAAGTTGGTTTCCAGGTATGCGTTCTGGTGCCGGTTCTGGTTGCCGACGTATTGAAGAGCCAGCACTGTGCGTGATGAGAGCGCCCGCTGAACCCCGAAGCTGTATTGATAGCTCACCGGCAGATGGTTGTTCACTTTGTCTAGGCCGGTCAGGGTGGCCACCGTAATCGGTGCAACCAGCGGTTGTCCGTTGTTCAACTGCGTGCCGGCGTTCCCCAGTTCCACATTGCTGAAGTTAATGTTGGTGCTGAAGGGCACGTTGGGGCCGGCGTTATACATGTCGTTGCCCTGAATGCGCTCGTACATGGTGCCAAATCCACCGCGTACGATGGTTTTGCCCGATCCAGTCAGATCATAGGCAAAGCCGACGCGAGGACCGAAGGCTGCCCAATGATTGTCGACCAAGCCCTTCGGAACTCCCGGCGTCTTTCCCGGGATGCCGATACCATTCAGGTAGAACTGGGTACCGGCCAGAATGGGATTCGGACTGGTGCCCAGGCCCGGACTGTTGGGGGCAATGTTGTTGCCGGCGGCATCCGCGAAGATGGGAGCGTCTGCCGGGTTGTAGAGGTTCGGATAGAAGTTGCCCATGCGGTTGTTCGCTTCATACGTGTGCGGCACTCCGTCCCAACGAATGCCCAGGTTCAAGGTCAGGCGGTTATTGACGCGCCAGTTGTCCTGAACATAAGCGGCCCAGGAAACATTGTTCCAGTAGCCCTTGTCTTGAACCGCCAATTCGTTGTAGCCCGAAGCGGCTCCCAGAAGGAAATCAGCGAAGTCATTCTGCGTAAAGTTGTTGTTGAAGGTGAAGGAGCCTTGCGTGTTGCCGAACAGGTCCTGAATCTTCTTGTAGATGGCCCAGCTACCGCCCATCTTGATCTGGTGCGCACCCTTAGTCCAGGATATGTCGTCGCGGATCTGGTAGTCGTCCGCTTTGTTCCTCCAAGGCCAGCTTGCATTTGTGAAATCCGTATTGTTGTAACCGGCAAGGTGGATTTCAGGGATACGGTCGTCATTGTTCGGACCACTAAAGATGCGGCTCGAATTGAATTTGCTGGGAATCCCCAAGACACCTGTAGGCAGAATGTTGATGCGATTCCCGTTGTAGTTAAAAGCAACTTCGTTCAACAACGTCGGGCTGATCACATATGTCGTGTGAATTACGGCGCTGTACGACGGATTCCCGAAGGTATTGCTTGCCGTCGGCACGTTGTCACCGCTCCACATCGATGTACCGAAGTTCTGCGCGATCTGCTCGGCCAGATAGTGTCCGAACACTGAGAACTTGCTGCTGAACTGGTGGTCGATCCGGACGATCTCTTCCTTTACGTTGGTCGGTACGTTATTGCCGCCGGAAAAAATCGGCTTTCCGTCTTTGTTCACCGCGTTATTGGCGGGGAAGATCCCGGCTCCCAGCAAAGCCGTTGCGTTTGGATCGATCATACAGCTCGGGATTTTATTACCCGGGAAAGGGCTACCCGGCGTTATTCCATTTGCCACTCCATAGGCCACCCCTCCGGTACAGTTTCTGAACAAATAGGCTGGACTAACGTTGGTGGCGCTGGGAACCGAGATTGGAATACTTGCCGGCAACTGACCCGTGTACCAATCTGTGCTTGGCACAGTCTGGTTCAGAGTCTGGCCCTGAATCAGCCGGCGCCATTCCATGTTATAGAAAAAGAACGTCTTGTGCTCTTTCGCCCAGAAATCAACCGGACCGCCGACGTTGAAGCCGAAGGTGTGGAAGCGCAGCTCGGCAACCTTGTTCGGAGCCGGGTTGAAATAGTTACGGGCATCGAGCGCGTCGTTGCGCAGGAACTCCCACGCGCTGGCGTGGTACTGCTTCGTCCCGCCCTTGATAACCGCGGTCATGGTTGCTGCCGAAGACAGGCCGTATTCCGCGCTGTAGTTTGAGGTCATTTGGCGGAACTCGGCAATCGCGTCCATGGAGGGCATGACATCTGAACCGCCCGCGCCCCCACGGTCGCTGCTCTCGCTGCCGTCAAGCAAGTAGAGATTGTGACTCTCACGCATTCCGTTGAAACTCACATTGGCATCGCCGCCCACTGGGGTTGGAATTTGAAAGTCCCCTTGGCCGCTGGATGCGCCGGGTGTCAGCGAGATCAGCGAGTACATGCTGCGGCCATTCGTGGCCAACTGACTGAGCTGTTGTCCGGTGATGACGCTGCTGATTTCGCCTGTATCGGACTGCACGGCAATAGCGGCGGCTTCGACTGTAACCTGTTCCTGTGCGCTGCCGACCGCCAGCTTAAGATCCACACGAGCGCGATCACCGACCTGCAGCGTGATGTTCTGGTGCTCGGTGGTCTTGAATCCGGCCGCAGCGGCGCGAACGGTGTAACGTCCGATGCGGAGATCGGGGACGACGTATTGACCGTCGCCGCTGGTGTTAATTGTGCGCGACAATCCGGTGTCAAGGTTGGTGATTGTGATGGATGCGTTTGCGACCGCAGCACCGGAAGGATCCGTTACGGTTCCAACGATGGTGGCCTCTGATTGCGCCACGGCTTGCGCGGCGAAGAGCAGCACCATTGCCGCTAGAACTACTGTGAGACGCAGATCGCAACGTCGCAGGAATTGGCCGATACTCCCGGCATGCGTGGGCGAGAGGAATTTCATGTGCCAGCCTCCAAGCTGTATGGGGTCGGGGATATAAGCAGGGATTGAGACACCCCGACGTTCCGAGAACGTTTACGGTGTTACATCTGGTCAGTGACCGTTGTCAAGCGCAAAATCGATATTGTTATTTTTACCTTGCTTTTTTTGTCCCGCGGCACGCCTCAAAGTGGGTCGGAAGTCGGCCGATCCTGGGTGTTCTCGATTAAATGTCTTATTTCTGTAGCCTTGCAACTCTCTTTTGAGACCCTCTCGGAATTTCTAATTTGGGCACCCGAGGTGATGATCTTGATCCCACGGGAATCTCGGATTTCCGCTGATAACGCAGTACTTTTGGCGTTTTTCATTTCGGGAGAATTGCCTGGCCGCCCTCGCAAATGCGTGACCGTAGTATGCGTGACCGTAGTTCTTGACCTTAACGCTACCGTGTGCTACAAGCGACGGTCGGACCGTAATCGTTTACGGAACTCATCTATACAGCCTTCGCATTTACGCGACCTCTCTGGTCGACGGAGGAGAACCCCGTGGAAAGAAATCTTCGCAACATCCTGCAATCGGCAATCGTCTTCATACTTTTACTTGCGGCTTGCGCGGCGCAGAACAAACCTCTTTATATGGATCCATCCCAGCCCATCGATGCGCGGGTGGACGACCTCATCAAGCGCATGACGCTGGAACAGAAGGCAACCCAGGTGGTGAATCAGGCGCGCGCCATTCCCGAGTTGCAGGCTCCTGGCTATGACTGGTGGAGCGAGGCCCTGCACGGCGTCGCCAATGCCGGTACCGCTACTGTTTTCCCGGAACCAATTGGGCTGGCAGCGACCTTCGATGATCCACTCATTCATCAAATGGCAATCGTGATTGGTACCGAGGCGCGCGCCAAGCACGAACTGGCCGTGAAAGCGGGACGCCGCGACATTATGGAGGGCCTCGATTTCTGGTCTCCAAATATCAATATCTTTCGTGATCCGCGCTGGGGACGCGGGCAGGAAACTTACGGGGAAGATCCTTTTCTTACCGGACGCATGGGCGTTGCGTTCGTCACGGGCCTGCAGGGGGACGATCCGAAATATTATCGGGTGATATCGACGCCCAAACATTACGCGGTCCACAGCGGGCCGGAGCCCTCCCGGCATTCCATTGATGTGCAGGTGTCGAAACATGACATGGAAGATACCTACCTGCCCGCCTTTCGCGCCGCGGTGACAGAAGGTAAGGCGGAATCGGTGATGTGCGCCTACAACCGGGTAAACGGGCAGCCCGCCTGCGCCAGCGACTTCTTACTCGTAGACACGCTGCGCGGCGCATGGAAGTTCAACGGCTACGTAGTGTCAGACTGCGATGCCGTGGTCGATATTTATGAAGGGCATCATTACACCAAGAGCCAGGCGGAAGCCGCCGCGGTCGCGATGAAGCATGGCATGGACAATGAGTGCGCGGACTTCTTTACGATCACTAAGGACGACCATGATTACCGCCCCTTTATCGACGCCGTGCACCAGGGCCTGATGAGCGAGGCCGATCTTGATCGCTCGCTGAAGCGCCTTTTTACGGCTCGCATGAGGTTGGGGATGTTCGATCCTCCGAACATGGTGCCCTACGCGAATACGCCCGCCTCGGAAATCGATAGTGCGGCGCACCGGCAGCTCGCCCTGAAGACCGCGCAGGAATCGATGGTGCTGCTGAAGAATGATGGCGTGCTGCCCCTGGGATCGAACGTGAAAAAAATCCTCGTGGTGGGGCCGCTGGCAGAGCAGACGCAGGTTTTGCATGGAAATTATGCGGGCAGGGCTTCGCATGCCGTGACCGCGCTCGAAGGAATTCGCAAACAATTTGGCGCTGCCAAAGTTTCGTTTGTGCCCGGCACGAATTTTCTGCGGCAGGAGCTTGTGATTCCCACCTCTGCTCTATCGACCGAAGATGGCAAGCCGGGGTTGAAGGGCGAGTACTTCTCGGGAGGCTTGCCAGGCACGCCGCAGCTTGTGAGGACAGACTCCGAAGTCAATGTGGACCTCTCGCATCATCCCGACCCACATGCCATGCCACCGCCCAACGGTATGAAAGAATTTTCCGCGCGCTGGACCGGATTTATCACTCCGGCGGAATCGGGGCTGTATCGCATCGGATTGATTGGATCGATGAATCGCATGTGGCTCGACAACAAGCTGATCGTGGACGATGCCGTGCTGCACGATCCCAACTCGCAGACGGTCGAGATGGAATTGAGTAAGGGGCAGCGCTACCCGGTAAAGATCGAATTCCTGGGCGGCGGCGTTGGCACCAGGCTGGTCTGGCTGCCAATCAGTAAGAATCCCCTAGTCGAAGCGGCCTCAGCGGCGCGCGACGCAGACGTGGTGATTGCGGTCGTAGGTATTACGTCGAAGCTAGAAGGCGAGGAAATGAAGGTTGACCTTCCGGGATTCCGCGGCGGCGATCGCACCAGCCTCAACCTGCCATCCGAAGAAGAGGTGTTGCTGGGCGCAATGAAGAGCACCGGCAAGCCTCTGGTGGTGGTCCTGATGAACGGCAGCGCCCTCGCGGTGAACTGGGCCAACGATCACGCCAACGCCATTGTGGACTCCTGGTATGCCGGGGAAGAGGGCGGAACCGCGATCGCGCAGACTCTGTCAGGCGAATACAATCCTGCCGGACGGCTGCCGGTCACCTTCTATAAAGGAGTGGAACAGCTCCCGGACTTCGAAGACTACGCCATGAAGAACCGCACCTACCGGTACTTCAGCGGCCAGCCGCTGTATCCGTTTGGCTATGGCCTGAGCTATTCCAGCTTTGAGTACAGCGGGCTGAAGTTTTCTGACCCGACGCTGCAAGCCGGAAGCCCCGTCGATGTCGACGTCAATGTGAAGAATACGGGCAAGCGAGACGGCGATGAAGTCGTGCAGCTTTATATCACCTTCCCGAAAATGCCGGGCACTCCCTTGAAGGCACTTCGTGGATTCACACGCGTACATTTAAAGAGCGGAGAGTCTCGACAGGTAAAGCTGACCCTCGCCCCCCGCGACCTGAGCTATGTAAACGATGCCGGAGACCGCATGGTGGCAGCGGGAGATTATCTCATCACCGTAGGCGGCGGACAGCCCGGAACATCAGCCGCGCATGCGGATGGGCATCTCACAATCCAAGGCGAGGAGAAGTTGCCGGAGTGAAGTGCGGGTTTCGGAGACACGCAGGCGAGCTTTTCTGAGAAACTATGAATGGCGCTCGGTTTGGCCCATTCGCACATGATTCGTTCTGGCGTTGGTCGGTTTGCGTTTCTCTGTCTTCTGGTTGCGAGCGCGGCTCTAATGTCGCGCTCGCAGACTCCCCCTTTCAAGGCAGCGCCTGACCCCTCAAGCAGTCCCGTCCATTTTGTCTATCAGCCCATCGAATTCAAGCTGGATTCCGACGAAACTCCCGAGCATCATGCCCCGGAGACGATGGCTGGCGGCGTTGCTGTCTTCGATTACAACAACGACGGCAAGCTAGACATCTTTTTCACCAACGGCGGAGACATCAAGACGCTGAAGAAAGATTCTCCTAAATATTCCAACCGCCTGTTTGAGAACGACGGCAACGGACACTTCACCGACGTCACCGAAAAAGCCGGGCTCACCGGCACGGGTTACGACACCGGCGTGGCCATCGGTGACTACGACAATGATGGCTACGAAGACATCTTTCTGGCGGGCGTACATCGCAACACTCTCTACCACAACAATGGCGACGGCACGTTCACCGATGTGACTGAGAAGGCCGGGCTCAATAAGCCTGATCCGGAGTACGGGCCGCTGTGGGCTGTAGCAGGTGCGTGGATCGATGTGAACAATGACGGACTGCTCGATCTGGTCGTCATCAACTATCTGAAGTGGGATGTGAATCACGAGCCCGTCTGTGCAGGCTACGGACACAACGATTACTGCCATCCCAAGATGTACAAGCCGACGCCGAACCAGTTGTTCATCAATAAGGGCGACGGGACTTTTCGCGATGCCTCGGTGGAAGCGGGCTTCCGGGCGCATCCCGGCAAGGGGATGGGCGCCGCGGCCGCCGATTCGGAACTCACCGGCCGCATGGATCTGATCGTCCCCAACGACAAGCTGATGAATCAGTTTTACAAAAGCAAAGGCGGCGGAAAGTTCGAAGAAGTTGCCTTCGAAGAAAACGTCGCGCTGCGCGAGGACGGCGTTTACATCTCCGGCATGGGAACAGATTTCCGCGACCTGGATAACGACGGTTATCCCGACATCGTCATCGTTGCCCTCGACGGCGAAACCTTCCCGGTGTTCAAGAACACCGGCAAAGGAAGTTTCACGGAAGTCACGCGCGAGAGCGGGATGACGAAGCTGACTCTGCCCATGGCGGGATATTCTCCGATGATCGCCGACTTCGATAATGATGGGTGGAAAGACATCTTCGTGTCCCGAGGGCACGTCCAGTCGCTGGCGTCGACCAATCTGAAAATCGAGCAGCCAAACACCGTGTTCCGCAATCTTGGGGGAATGAAGTTTTCCGCTCTCACCGGCGAGGCTGGCTTTGAGGCGCACCCTCCAGCGCGGCATCGCGGATCGGCCTTCGGCGACTTGAATGGCGACGGGCGCCTCGACGTGGTGGTGAGCGCGATCAGCGCTCCGGCCGAAATCTGGATGAATCAGAGTCCGGGTAAGGATCACTGGATCGAGTTCAAGCTGCAGGGCACGAAGAGCAATCGCGACGGCATTGGCGCGCGCATCAAGGTCGTGACCAAATCCGGCGCGCAGTACAACCACGTGACCTACAGCTGCGGCTACGCCTCGTCGAGCGCGGGCCCAGTGCATTTCGGTCTGGGTGCCAACACCTCGGCGGACCTGGTCGAGATTCGCTGGCCCTCAGGCACTGTGCAGACCCTGAAAGATGTGGCCGCGGATCGCGTCGTCCAAGTGAAGGAACCGGCGAAATAAGACATCTACCTACCAAAGCCCCACTCTAAACGCCGCCGAAGACGCGGCGTTTAGAATGGGGCACCTTCACGTTAAGATCGGCGCCAAGCGCTCAACTATGGCGTGGTCTCCCCTACGAAAGACTGGCACGAAACGTTCGGGTGCCAGTTTACGAAGGCGCCATCCGGATTGTCCTTCCACGCCCAGACATGAAGGGTGTAGAACGCCGGCAGTCCGAAACGGTTCGGTGCGGCGAAGTAGTGGAAGATCTGTCCCATGAGCTGCGGGGCGACGCCGGGATGCGCTGCGTCCCAGCTGCTGGCGATCACCAGATAGTCCGCGCCAGTCAGCTTCACGCTGCCATCGGGTTGAGCCTCATAGAGCACAATCTGCGGACGGCTGACGTCGATGATCCCGTTGCCCACCAGCGTGTCATTTACATAGTGAAGACCCATCGCGCCGAAATCGTCTCCGCTGACGCAGCCGAACTCGAGCCTGTATCCGGCGTTTTCGGCGGCCCTCACATCCTGAAAGCGCGCCGTCGCTTCCCGCACCGCCCGGACCAGGGCGCCACGCTGGCTCTTCTGTTCCGCGGTAACCGTTGCATGCTCATGAGCAGTTTGCGCCAGCGCGCTTAACGGGCAAATGCTCATCAATACGAGAGCGGCCGCGAAACAGTGCAACTGCATCGCGAAGTGTCTGAACCTCGTGGGAACTTGTGGAGTAGTCATTGAAAATCATCTCCTGTTTGTAATTTTTATTTACCAGCAGGCCGACTTGCAGCGTGCTCGGCAGGGGTAACTGTCGAGAATCCGCTCCATAGAGCGTCTTCTCGCCTGGATCTCGTCTCGAGAAACGTCGCCGCAGAGCGTCCAACCTTGCCTGGTGATGGAAACTTACGAGGATTCCGCGCGAGAGTAACGAAGGATGACCGAAGAAAGGCCAAAATCAGCGCGCGAGTGAAGCTCGCAGTTGCGGCGGTCATCAGCGGGCTGGTTGCAGGGCTCGTTTCATTTTCTGTGGCGGTGTTTCCTGGACTGGTGTTGGAGGTTTGCGGGGGGCGCTTGGGGCGCCGTCGTTCGCAGCGGCGGGTTTTGTGACGTTGTGCGGGGTCAGCGCGCTTGGGGCGACTGCGCTGCGGACCGATACTGCTGGTCCGCCTGGACAGCCTGAGAGGCTGTCCCTACGTGGGCTCTCTTGGGTTTTCGCGGGTTCTGCTTTTTTTGCGGCCTCCTGGGCTTGGGTGTATGGGGTCCAGCCTTTTTCTTTTGCGGCGGCGTGGGCTTCGGCTGTGGGGAAGCCGTAGTAGTTCGCGATGGTTTCGTTGCGCTCTTTCTCGAATTGTTCCGGAGTTTTGTAACTGCGCTGGGGTCTTGTGGAGCGCGGATCCTGGCCGTAGGACGCTTCGAAGGGGACGTTCAGGTCAACGAGTCCGTCGACGATGTAGCTGGGGGCCGTTTCGTCGTACTCGGGAACCTCTTTGACCATCTCGCGCTCGGACACTCGGGCGCTGGCGCGAGCGTCATTCTTCACGGCGATGTGCAGCGCGCGAATGATGAGCGTGGCGCGCTTCATCTCGATCGTATTGCGCAGCAGCGCATTGATGACTTCGGCCAGCGCGGCCTGGATGGACTCTTTGTCCTCGATGCAGGCGAGCGGGTGCAGGCGCGACTGCGGCGGAGTGCGCACGCCGCGATGCATGCGCTGGTGGTAGTAGCAGAATTGCTCTCCGCGAAGAGAGGGAGAACCGCAACGGACGCCGGAGATCTTGATATGAGTGCAGCTTTTTCTGTTTTCCATGAGATTGATCCTGTGAAGAATTTGTTGGTACTTAGGACGTAAGATCTTTGCTTCTGCGGAGTTGGGGCGAGTGGAGAGGACCATGTCCGCGTAAAGTCTTGGGAACTCAGGAGTTGCGAGTAAAGTCTTGCGAACAATGGAGTTAATGGACTCTGGATGGACCGCAGGGAGTGCCAAATTGGGAATCCAGGGAGTGGCCGGGGCGGAAGAGGCGGGCGGTGGCTTGCGTTGAGTGGCGGAGTTTTTGGGACCTTGCTGATGCATAGTCCCAAAGTTCCACATCCAGATTTCTCAGTCCAGGTTATGCGTCACAATGGGAAGATTTATTCTGTGGAAAACTTCTGAGGCGGGGAAGTGCTGTGCGATTGGGGACAGAAGAATTGGGGTATGTCCCGTCTTCCCCGCAGTCTCTTGAACGCGAGTTCAACAAAGCCGTCGCTAGGCTTTGGCGATGCCGCCAGTGTTCAGCAACAGGCGGATCAACTCACCTTGCCGCTGAACGTTAGTCTTGAGGAAAACGATCTTGAGTTGCAACTTTGCGGTGTTATACGTTACGCCGCAAGAATTCGCCGCTTCCTTCAACGAATGTCCCTCCAGGAGCACCATCGCGAGTCGCACCTCGGCCGGGGTCAGGCCATAGCAGCGGTGCAGCAAGTCGGCAGGAAGATCCGGAGTCCGGTCGGGGTCAGAGACGAAGATCACCGCCGCAGGTCGCTGTGAGAGACCCATGTTGATTTCGCCCAGCGGGGCCACTGTTATCGAGAGAGGTCGCCCACTCTCCCTTGAGATCAAGATGGCTCCGCCCGCACTCAGTCCGATTCCCCTTCCGGTCTGCACGGCTCCGTAGATCAGTGCCTGCAAGCGGTCCGATTCCGCACGAACTGCCGCGATCAGCTTTCCTCGTGCAGATGACAATCCATCCTCGCCTGCTAATAATTCCTCGGCTTTTCGGTTCGTTAAAAGAACTTCGCCTTTGGCTCCTAGAATTATCACTCCGGTGGCGAGCATGTTTAGCGTCGCCTCAATCCCTTCGCTTCGGGCTCTTAGCTCGGATAGTTGGAAATGTAACTTGAAAGCCCGCTGGATATGAGGCTTAAGAAATCTCACCAGCGCCAGGTCCCTTTCCTCAAAAGAACCGTATTGAGCACCACGACAGATGCTCAAATTGGCCACCCGTGTCGGACCGCGCTCGACCATCGCGAATATGCCGTGGGGTATTCCGTAGGGCAAGAGAAGATCATTGTAGAACTCACTTCGCGCCAGCACAGACGCAGGAACAAACTGCTCAGAGATCCCGACCCAGTCGGAAGACGCCGTCACTGCAGATCGCCATATATCAATTGCGCCATAATGTGCCGCGTAAAGGTGAGCGACTTCAGGATGGAATCCCCACTCCCTTGACATCACAGACTGAGCATTGCTGGAGTCGTACATGAGCAAGGCTGCAGATTCTCCGCCGGCCGCCGCTGCGGTTAAACTGAGAAATTCGTCCCAGCCGGAAGGATCAAGCGGAGCTTCATATAGCGCCTCGAGTATAGGAGACAAAATGTCGGCGGCGGGCTGTCCGCAACCCTGAGGAATGCTGGACGGCATAGTTGAGACTCCAATCTGTCAGAACGAACTCTACCCGATCCCAACAGTCATTCTTTCCAGGCGTTTCTAGAAAGTTGTTCTTCGGCTTTTCAAAACGTGGACGGGACGGTGCCGAGCTATGAAACGGAGGGACCCCAGAAACCTGAGCATTGTCCCCCGGTGCGACCGTTAGGTCAACCAGTAATTGTGCCCGCTTCACCCATTTGGGGGGTGACAGGGACCTTATGACAGCTTACCGTCCCGCAGTAACAAGTTGCCGCTAAGTGCGGAATTCTTGAAGCAATAAGCGACAGGAGATTGACTTATGGTGCCTAGCACGAGTACTTTTGCGCGATTCTGTTCAGCCATGCGAGGGCGAGGAGCGTTTGTCCTTTGTCTGGCGCTGTGCACGTATGGGCTAGGCTCCACTGTGAACGCTAAGCAGCCACGGATTGTTTCTTTCGATGCTCCCGGGGCGGACCTGAACCCGGCGGACTATACCGGAACCTATCCAAGCGGCATAAACGGTTGGGGAGTTATTACGGGGGCCTATCAAAGCGCTGACACCGTGATCCACGGGTTCCTGCGAAGTCCTGGGGGCGAGTTCATCACGTTCCAGGCTCCGGGCGCGGATACGACTGCAGGTTCCTACAACGGTACATACCCGAACAGCATCAACGACCTAGGGCTATCACGGGAACCTATTCGGACGCGAACGGATTCGGCCACGCATTTCTGCGGAGTCCCGAGGGAAAGTTTACGAGCTTCGATGTTCCAGGCGGGGCCGGATTCGGCACCACTCCAAGAGGGATTAATCTCGAGGGAGCGGTTGTAGGCGTCTACATCGACTCGAACTATTCCTTCCACGCTTTCCTGCGCAGCCCCGAGGGGAAGTTTACGACGTGGAATGGTCCCGACGCGTGCACGGGCAACGGTTCGCAGGGGTGTTATGGGTCGGGCGCTTCCAACATAAATGCATTTGGAATCATTGTGGGAGGCTTCGAGGACAACAACGGCAACTTTGTTCACCACGCCTTCGTGCGGAATGCACAGGGAAAGTTGAAAGTGCTTGACGTTCCCGGCGCGGGCAGCGGCAGCTACCAAGGCACAGGTTGTCCTGGTTGTAATCTAGGCCTGAATCAGTTGGGGGCGATCGCCGGAACCTACATTGACGCGGACAGTGTGAATCACGGCTTTGTACGGAGTCCCGATGGAAAGTTTACGACGTTTGATGCTCCGGGCGCGGGTACGGACAGCTACCAAGGAACGGGCTGCCCCTCCGATTGCCCCGTAAGCATCAACGACTTTGGGGCTATCACGGCAAGTTACTGGGATGCGAATTTCGTGTCACACGGGTATCTACGCAGCCCCGACGGTAAGATTGTGACCGTGGATCCTCTCGGGTCAACCTATACTTTTCCAGATGGCATCAACGACTGGGGAGTTATCACCGGATATTATGTCGACGCGAACAACGTGGTCCACGGCTTCCTAAGGCTTCCAAATTGATGGCTCTCTAATCCGCTGAGGTACCGTCGGTGGCCGCTCCCCCGCGCGGCATTACTGAATACGATTGCTACTTCATCCCTGGCGCTGTATTTAAGGACGCACCTCGGCGGCTGAAGCCGGTGGATTTTTTATAGGGCTTACATCGCAGCCTAAAACCGCTGCGCCACCCAAAGACGGCAGACTATCCACTGAGGTTTGTGCAAAGTGCGGGAGCCTGACGATCCCTGAGTTCTAGCTAGGCTGCAGCCCGACCTTCATCACCGGCTTGGGCCACTGATTAGTCTTCACCCCGTCCTGTTCGTGGTAGGCGTAGCTGCGATCGCTGCTCCGTTGCCACTGCTCTGGTGCGAGCAGCAATCCGCCCTTCAGCGGATTGCGATGCGTATACCGCAGCTTCTCGATCCGCTTGCGCTCGCTCCACAGAATGAAATCGTGGAAGCGGCGCTGCCAGGCATGGGACTCTTCAGGCCGGAGTTTGGGTTGTGAGGATCGGCGGGTCCGCCGCCGTCAAAATCTTATTGCGTTTGGTTTGGGAATTCCCACCCTTTCGCGAAGAACGCGGGAAAGGGTGGGGCAACCGCGGGAGAAAGGCGGACCTCAGGCGCTAAAGCGCGGGGATAAGGGAACGCTCATCGGCACGGCTGAAGCCGTGCCCGTCCACTTGGGGATTGGCCAGCTTCTGTTGTTGTAGATGCCTGGGCTCAGGTGTAGTTACGTTCGCCTGTAAACGCCTCGCTTCGCTTGGCGGGGCGGACGAAGGCGTCCGCCCCTACACAGCGCGCCGCGGTTCATCGTTTGCTCAGTCGAAGCCGAGTGTGCGTGAAGGGTGGTCTTTCGCCCCTCGGGGGCTTGTTACCGTTTTTGATTTGTCCCCCCACGGCTTACGCCGTGGGCTGTATTCTTACGCCGCTTCGCGGCTAGGTTCCTATGCTGCTTCGCGGCTACATCCCTATTTGGATTTGGGAATGCCCACCCTCACGCGAAGAATCCGCGGGAAGGGTGGGGCAACCGCGGGAGAAAGGGCGACCTCAGGCGCTAAAGCGCGAGGATAAAGGAACGCGCATCGGCACGGCTGAAGCCGTGCCATCCACAGTTAGGGAAATCCCCACTCAAGCCAAAAGCGGGTTTGAGTGGGGCACCGCTTGATGCGCGGCGCGGAGACGCCTCGCTTCGCTCGGCGGGGCGGACGAAGGCGTCCGCCCCTACACGTACGCAACGCGTTTCATCTTTTGCTGACTCGAAGCGGAGGTGCTTGAAGGAGGCTCTTTCGCCCCTCCGGGGCTGGTTTACCTTTTTTCATTGGCACCCACGGCTTACGCCGTGGGCTGTATTCTTGCGCCGCTTCGCGGCTACATTCCTCCGCGAACTTGGCTAGACAATCTGACGTCAGGCGCTGAAGCGCGGGGAGAAACGGAACGCTCACCGGCGCGCCCGAGGCGGGTGGCCGATTCAAGCCTTATTTTGGCTTGAGTGGGGGAGTTCGACGGCTGGACAGAGTATTCCCGCTGCTCGCTCGCGCTGGCGCGCGGTCCATTCGGACTCGATTTCAACTCGTCCCTCGCCGCCCGTTGCGTGATGGAGAAAGGTGCTCCAGGGCCAGTCTTCGGGGCGCTCGCACAATCCCTTTTTCACCGGGTTCCAATGAATGTAGTGCAATTTCTCTACAAATTACGCATGATTGCGAACGTTGAAATCGTAGTAGCGCTTTTGCCAGAAATGATCGGCGTCGCCGATCAAACGCCGTGCCACTCCCTGCTTCAGCGACTTCAGGGCGTCCGCCAAGGTGTCCCGCTCCGGCTCGCTGACGAGAAGGTGGATGTGCTCAGGCATTACGACATATCCATAGACGCGGAGGCGGAAGCCGCGACGCACGCGCTCGAGCGCACTCAAATACTCGTCGGCGCACGTCGGACGTAAACATTGAATGGCGGTGATAACAACAGAAGGTTACGAAATGGCTTTGCCCAGTTTGGTGATAACGCGTAAGACCCCAAGGCATGAGCTCAGCGTAAGGTCTCGGACTTCCCCACTCAAGGCAAAAGAAGCCTTGAGTGGGCCACCCATTTCAGAATGGGATTGAGTGCGGCGCTCGAAGCTGCCCACTCTAGTCAAAACCGGGCTTGAATGAGGCACCCGGCGGAGAAAGGCCGACCTCAGGCGCTGAAGCGTGGGGAGAACGGGACGCTCATCGGCACGACCTCGGTCGTGCCGCCCGGTCCATGTTTTCCAAATCCACCATTCCCACAACTAACATCGCGGTATGCGGGCACCGTGGAGTTGCCGTGCTATTGATCGTGCCAATGGAAGAGCTTGTGGGTGATCTTCCAGTCGCCGTTGCACTTCAGCAGAGTGAAGACGTCCGAGGCTCGCGCGTTGGTGCCGGCCAGCTTGCCTGACCAGCGTTGCACTTCCAGATGCACGACCGCGATGCTCTCGATGATTTCGATGCGGGCAAAGCGAGGATTGATATTTGGGGCCGGTCCGTTCTCGGTGACCCATTTGAAGACGTGCTCAATGGAGCCACTGTATTCGACGCCTTGGCAGTAACCGGACATGGTTGCGGAAGGATGAAAGGCGGGGCGCATGAGATCGCCGTCGCCGGCGCGGGCACCTGCGATGTAGCAGTGCATGGTGCGAGTGATGGCGTCATGCTCGAGGAGATAGGTATTGCTGGACGGCCTGGCAAGGGGCAGAGCCTCTGCTTCGTTCGCGAGGGTGCCGGAACACCTGGTGCGCAGACGGCTCCAGGCTTCGATCTCGTGGCGAAAAGCGAAGACGGTGTCCTGCTTCTCGTGCTCGCGGCGGTGGACGGGGAGTCCCTCACTCGCCTCCCAGCGCCGGACGGTGCGTTCGCTGCGGTCGAGGTAGGCGGCGATCTGCTTCCAGGACTCCAGAGTTTTTTGTGGGATGTTCCGCTCAGGCATGTTAAGGCCTCCCCGCGGAACACTATGGTGCCCCCACGCCGCCAAAGTTGCAAGTTCAGGCATGCCAGTGAAAAGCTTTTTGGACGATCTTCCATCCGCCCGGCATTTTTAGCAGCGTGAACAGGTCCGACATGCGTACGCCTGAGCCCGCCAGATTGCCCGACCATCCGGCAACTTCGAGACGAACCACGGCGATGGAGTCGAGGATGTCCACACTCACGACCCGGGGCTCGATCTTGGGAGCGGGACCATTCTTGTCGATCCAGTCGAACAAAAACTTGGTTCCGACGGCGAGCTGGTCGCCGGCGTAACCGAAGAAAGAGGCGTCCGGATGAAAGGCAGGACGCATGAGCGCGCTCTTGCCTTGCCTGCTTCCGTCAATGTAGAGCTGCACGGTGTTGACGATTGCGTCGTATTCGGTGAGATATTCGGTTTTTGTCATGCGGGAGACAGTAGGACGCACGCGAGCGGGGCGTCAACAGCCAAACATGGCCAAAGTCGGTCGGGGATCTGGGTCAGCGAGTGGCGCCTGAATCGCAGCGGTAAACCGCTGCGCCACCCAAAGGCGATATCGTCAGCGAAAGCATTGGGAATGCAGCTGCCGCTGGCCGCGCGGCACTATGCTGGCTGCCACAGTTCGATGGGATTGCCCTCAGGGTCATGGAGACGAGTGAAGCGGCCAATGTTGAGATAGGATTCCGGGTCTTTGACTTCAATTCCTGCGGTTCGCAGCTGGGCTACCATTTTGTCGAGGTCGTGCACGCGAAAGTTGACCATCCAGGACTTGTTGGGATCTCCGAAATATTTGGTGGTCTGAGGAAAGGGACTGAACGAGGTCGGTCCGGCCTCTTGCTGCCAAACGGTTCCACCCTCGGTGGTGGGGGTGAGGGCGATCCCCAGGTGTTGCTGGTACCAGTTCGCCAAAGCTTTGGGATCGTGAGCTCGGAAGAACAAGCCTCCGATTCCAGCTACTTTTTCCATTTGCGTTCCTCCTGACTCATGTTTAGCAGCTGGCGTGGCAGGTAAAGCAGGACTCGACGGCGCGGGATTCTGTGCCGCGAGGGGTAATTCGATCCGGGGCAGGATCACGCTCGACCCGAAAGCGTAGGACAAGAGTCGAAGTAGTTGTCGGCGGGGAAAGGTCATTCCATGCTCCTCCCGAGAGCTGGTGCGAGCTCTACGATACCTTGGCGCAGGCGGGACATGCGCAGTGTCTTCAAGGCTAGATTACCGCAAGGGAGTGGGATACCAGTAATAGTGTCCGTTCGTCTGACGGTGAGCCTGAAAACGAAATGCTTTCGATTGAGAAATAGGGAGAAACCAAAACTTATACTGCACGACGATAGCTAGATCAGCGCCTTGAAAAGGTCCCAATAAGTTGAAAATGTCAGATGGCGTGACTGAATACTGCTCATCCATTCGAAGCGTGTGATGCTCCCACTTTGAATTAAAGATGAAGCCTAACCTGCTCTCCAGGAGCTCATCATTAACAACCCGGCCGCCGTTGATGGGCATTCTGACCGGTGCTAGACCTACTCGGAGATCGGACAGAGGAAATATGTTTCCGTTCGTAACTGTAAATGCTGACGAGAATGGATTCTCAATATCGACAGGCTCAGAAGCTGAGACGGAAGGGCGCGGCAGAAACGATAGCAGTCCTAGCAGCCCGATCGCGAAGCTGGCGAGGGCCAGACCACGTTTCAGGAAGTGACGCCATTTCAGTTCCACGGGTTGTTTCGGAAGGTTCTTGCGTCTGGGCGTTTTTAGTCCTCGGTTCGACATGCCATCCAGAACAGCTCGAGAGGCGTCTGCACGCGACCGGCGCAACTAAGTGCAATCCTACGCTCAAGCTGCAAAACGGCAAATTACGAAGGCATCATTTGCTGCAAACTTATGTGCGCTGGCGTTCTGATTAGGAAAAAGAGGGCTGGAAGATCCGTTAATCGAGAATTCTGTTGAAAACGCGGGAACTGGAACGGGTACGCTGCGATGAAACTCCCGTGCTCATCACCCGCTTCAAGTATCAGGAACAATTTGGGCATGATTTGCCGCCCAGTTCAGTTCAGAGATCGCTCTGGCTTAGAACGAGTTTGGGGGTCTCGTCCCAAGTTGCAGCCAACAAAAAGAAACGGCCGATGCAGCCACAGATTCACGCAGATCAACACGGATTCACTACCGCAGGGCCGCTCCCCTTCGCTTTGCTCAGGATGTTGGGGCAAGGTCGAATCATGCCTTGTAAAAATCCTCGCTACACCATCCGTCGCGCACGGCTGGGCGCATCGGTTAGGGGATCAGATGCGGGGCCACGATGCTGAGCAGTTCGCCCGGGGTGATCACCTTGGTCTTCTTCCAGAACTTCGGAAAATGACGGAGATTGCCCGTGACCAGATAGTCGGCGCGGGCGGCATCGGCACACTCCAGGAATTTGTCGTCGCCGGGATCTTTTGCGATTTGCAGCGGACGCGCGGGATGGACCAATCGAGAATGATTCTTGATGAGCTGAAGAAACTGCCGGCGCAGGCCTCTCCGGATCTTGAGCTCTGGACGTGCTATGACTTCCCTGTATTCAGCGAATATTTCGGAGCTCACATAAAGTTGGGCGGGGCGGGTCATTGCGAGCATCAGGACCGTGAGCGGCAATCCGTCGGGCTTCAGCGCTGCTGACACGATCACGTTCGTGTCCAGCACCAGCCGTAGCGGAATCATGGCCTGCTGGAGCGGCGTTTCCTGGTGGCTCGGACAATCTCATCGATATTGCGCGAGGTGATCTTGTCGGTGCCCTTGCGGCGGGATTCTTCTCCGAGCGTTCTGAGCACTTCCGGCTCAGGGGCGGCGAGGCGCACGTAGTCTCTTATGCTCAACAGCACTGCCTTGGGTGTACCGCGTTTCTCGATCACCAGGGAGCGGCGCTCTTCGGAAACACGGCGAAGCAATCTGCCGAAATTGGAACGGGCGTGGAGCGCGGAGACAACGTTGCTATCAGTTCGAGGCATTGGTAACTCTCCAGTTCGCGATTATGAACTGTACAGTTTGATTGTACCAAAACGGCCCAGAAACAAAAGGCACGGCCGAAGCCGTGCCTTAGGTCAATCCGTGTTGATCCGCGTGAATCTGTGGCGAAGAAGTTAGTCCCGCACACCGTCCATAAACGCGCGGAGTTTGCGGGAGCGGCTGGGGTGACGCAGTTTGCGCAGCGCTTTGGCTTCGATCTGGCGGATGCGTTCGCGGGTGACCGCGAAGCTCTGCCCGACCTCTTCCAGAGTGTGCTCGCTGCCGTCTTCCAGGCCGAAGCGCATCTTGATCACTTTCTCCTCGCGAGGGGTCAGCGTGCGCAGGACCTGTCCTGTCTGGTCCTTCAGGTTCACGTTGATCACGGCTTCCGCGGGAGAAACTACCGCGCGGTCTTCGATGAAATCTCCCAGGTGCGAATCTTCCTCTTCGCCGATCGGGGTTTCGAGCGAGATCGGCTCCTGCGCGATCTTGAGCACCTTGCGCACTTTGGCGACGGGAATATCCATGCGCTTGGCAATCTCTTCCGACGTGGGCTCGCGTCCCAGTTCCTGCACGAGCTGACGAGACGTGCGAATCAGCTTGTTGATCGTTTCGATCATGTGCACTGGAATACGAATCGTGCGCGCCTGGTCGGCAATGGCGCGGGTGATGGCCTGGCGAATCCACCACGTGGCGTACGTCGAGAACTTGTAGCCACGGCGGTATTCGAATTTGTCGACGGCCTTCATCAGGCCGATGTTGCCTTCCTGAATCAGGTCGAGGAACTGCAGCCCGCGGTTGGTGTACTTCTTGGCAATCGAAACCACGAGACGGAGGTTGGCCTCGATCAGTTCGCGCTTGGCCTGCTCCGCGTCCATGTCGCCCTGGATGATCTCGCGCTGCGTGCGCTTGAGCTCCGGGAACGACACTCCGGTTTCGAGTTCCAGCTTTTCAACTTCGCCGCGAATGGCGCGCGATTGCCGCCGGTATTCCTTTTTCTGCTCTTCGCTGCGAGTGGCGTCGGCCTTGCGCTCCAGGTTGTTCGACTGGCGATCCAGCGAACGCATGCCGTCCACAGTTTTGTTGAGCCGCTCGATCAGCCGCTTGCGCTCGGCATTGGTGAAACCGAGCTTGCGCAGCGCGATGGAAACGGCAACTACCGCGCGAGCCAGCTTGCGGCGGGCACGCCGGTGGTCTTTGGGCTTTTTCTTTTCGGAAACTTCCTTGAACTTCTCTTCGAGGACCTGGGCCTTTTTGTACAGCTTGGCCATGTCATCGATTTTTCCGGTGAACTCGTTCAGGCGGTTCTGCAGGATCTCGTCGGTGATCTCTTCTTCGTCGAAGGTGACCACTTCCTTGATGGAGCGAACGTTCTTCTTGAGATCCTCGCCCAGGTTGAGCAGTTCGCGGATGACGATGGGCGACCGCGATAACGCCTTGAGCACGCGCAGCTGTCCGCGTTCAATGCGCTTGGCGATTTCAACTTCGCCTTCGCGCGTGAGCAGCGGCACGGTTCCCATCTCGCGCAAATACATGCGGACGGGGTCGTTGGTTTTTTCCAGCGCTCCGGGGGTGAGGTCGAGTTCGACGTCCTCCCCTTCTTCCAGCTCGTCAAAGCCTTTTTTGTCGAGTCCGGCGGAAGGCAACTTGGGGCCTTCCAAGACATCGATACCCTGGGTACCGATGGTGGTCAGCAGATCGTCAAGGTCTTCGGGACTGTGCACGTCATGCGGTATGAGGTCATTGACCTGGTCATACGTGAGATATCCCTTCTCTTTACCTGTGTCGATCAGCTTTTTAATGTCGTCGTACTTGTCGTCAAGAGCCAAGAGGTGTTCCTTAAAGTGTCAACTCCGCTCCACAGGAGCGTGTGATAAATTTTCCTTAAAAGGTGGGAATGTGGGTCTAGCGGGGTTGTGCGTATGGCACAAACCTACAGAGCATATCACGTAAGCGCTCTGCCGTCTATCAGTTGCCCGCCTGATCGTTCCCGCAGCCCGCCTAACTGCAAGTTTCCTTAATACTTAGATGGTATCCGAGGGCGTTTTGTTTCACGCAGATTTTTGGGCTTTCCGGCCTTAAGTTACCAGTCACGCTCAACAACCATCCCCTAAACCTTGGACAGCCCAAGGGGCTGTCCCTACGTGGTCCTTGCTATGCGGCTTCGCCGCTGGGATCGCGCAGGGCCCGACTGATGCGCTCCAGTTCGGAGAGGAGTTGTTTCAGGAGATCCCTGTTGCCCGAAATTCCGGGCTTCTTCAGCTCCTGCCGGACGCGCTCCTGCTCGCGTTTCAGGTGAATGCGGCGCAGGGCGCGGACTGCGGCTTCCAAAACCTCCGGGGTCAGTTCCTCCTCTTCATGGATCAGAATTGTGGCGAGAAGGCGGCGATCGCTTTCGCTGGCGGGAATCTGGAGGACGTCTGAGGTATCGGCGGGGACGTTGAGCAGGGATTCGGCGAGACTTTCCGTAGACAATCCGCGGTGCAGGGCTTCGTTTGCGAGAACGTAGGCGGCCTGGCGGGCGGGATCGAATTCTTCTTCTGCACCGTCGCGAGCCGAGAGGTGCTCTTCGTTGGTCTGGATCTGGCGAGCGGAGGCCAGGGCGCGGATCAGGACTTTTTCGGCTTCGGTTACTTGCGATTGCGGCGGAGCTTTGACTGCCGCCGTCGCACGCGTGCTGGCGGCGTGGCGTAATTCCTGACGCAATACCGACGAGTCAATCTGGAGCTTCTGCGCGATCTCGTGGGCGAGTTCGTCGCGAACAATGCGGCTGGGGATTCGCTGAATATGCGGCAGAAGATAGTTTACGGCTTTGACTTTGCCTTCAGCGCTGCGGATCGAAAACAGGGCGCGGGCACGCTCGATCAGGTAGTCGAAATATTTCTGCGAGTGGCGGAGAGCCTCGCCGTAGGCATCTTTTCCTTTGCGGCGGATGTAGAGGTCGGGGTCGAATCCCTGGTCGAGGGTGAGGACTTTGATTTGGAATTCTTCTTCGACTAAGAGACCCAACGTGCGCTCGGTGGCTTTGGCTCCGGCGGTGTCTGGGTCGAAGTTCACGACTGCATTTTTGCTGAAGCGCCCTAAGAGCTTGGCTTGGAGCTCGGTGAAGGCGGTGCCGGAACTCGCGATTACGTTGTGGAATCCGGCGGCGTAGACGGAGATGCAATCCATCTGGCCCTCGACGAGGATGGCGTAATCGAATTTCTTGATCCACTCCTTGGCGAGGTCGAGATTGAAGAGGACTCGACTCTTCGAGTAGATGGGGGTCTCGGGAGAATTGAGATATTTGGGGCCGGACTTTTCGTCGGTGGCGAGAGTGCGCCCGGTGAAGGCGATTACTTTGCCAGCTTCACTGGAGATGGGGAACATTACGCGGTTGCGGAATTTGGAGTACATCGCGGAGAGCGGTGAGCTATGAGCAGTGAGCTGTGAGCGGTCATCCCGGTCGTCAGCTTGATTGCTCATTGCACGGCGCTCATCACTCGCGGCTTCTTTCCAGGAGAAGAGGCCGCTTTCTCGGAGGACTTCTTCGCTGAATTCCCCCTTTAAGCGATCCCGCAATAAGAAGCCCGAATCGGGCGCGTAGCCTATGCGGAACTTCTGGATCATTTCTTCGTTCAAGCCGCGTCCGGAGAGGTATTCGCGGGCGCGGGCGCCTTCGGGACGGCGCAGGCATTCCTGGAAGAACGCTACGGCGCGCTCGTGGACATCGAGAATCTGGCCGCGAAGCCGGGCTTCTTTGGCTTCGCCTTCCGTGGCATAGGTGGCCTTGGGAAGAGGGACGTTTAATTTCTGCGCGACCAGGCGGACGGCTTCGGGAAAGGTGATGTTCTCGATCTTCTGAACGAAGGTGAAGACGTCGCCGGAGACGCCGCATCCGAAGCAGTGAAAGAACTGGCGCGTCGCGTGAACGGAGAAGGACGGGGTTTTCTCGCCGTGGAAGGGACACAGGCCAGAGTAGTTCTGGGCTCCGGCTTTTTTCAGCTTGATGTAATCGCCGATGATGCGGACGATGTCCGCCTGCTGCTTGAGGGTGTAAGCGAAATCGCCGGGGTTCGCCATGAATGGAGATTTCCATTGTCAGGGAGAGGAGGGGTGATTGGGAATGGAGACGAGGGGTAGTGATGCGGAAAAGTTGTGGAAATGCGGGGCAATCGGTTGAAGGCAGAGGAAAAATGAGCATTCGATGACGTTCGCGCAAGTAGTCATGGAGCGGGTGCGCGGAATGCAGCCGCGCGGGATCCGGCACAGCAAGCGATCGATGTACGCCGTTGGTCGGGAATTGTTCGCCAGAATCCGGTCCCATTAGGAAGCGGTCTTCCGCCCCTGCCGGGGCTGGGGATTTTGTAGGCTCATGGACCCACGGCTTACGCCGTGGGCTGCATTCTTTCGCCGCTTCGCGGCTGGGCTATTGCGGGTCCGCGGCGATAAGTTGCCGCTCGCTCAGGGGCGAACCATTACTCGTAACGCAGGGCTGTCATGGGGTTGATTCGCATGGCGCGGTGGGCTGGAATGTAGCACGCCAGGATTGCCACCACTGCTAGCCCAAGAGCTACGGCCACGAACGTCGCGGGATCGGTGGGTTGCACGCCGTACAGCAACTTTCTCATCAGGCGCGACAGCAATAGGGCTCCTCCAATCCCGGTGAGCGATCCTACCAAGGCCAACCTCATTCCCTGGCGCACGATCAAGAGCAGAACGTCTCTACGGGTTGCGCCCAGGGACATGCGAACGCCGATCTCGTGCGTCCTGCGCGTGGCGGAATAGCTGATGACTCCATAAATACCTACTGTGGCGAGCACCAGCGCTACTGCTGCAAACATGGTAAGCAACTGCATTTCAAAGCGCGGTTGTGCGGTCGCGTCGGCGACAACTCCATCCATGGTCAAGACTTCGGAGATGGCCAGGTTGCGGTCGAAGGACCATGCAGCCTCTTTCATGGCCGGAGCCATTGCTGCAGGATCGCCGGCGGTGCGTGCCACCAGCGTGATGTAGGACACATGAGAAGCGACCTGCGAGCCGGAATCACCCAGGAAGTCGTGATTCTGAAAAGCTGCTAAATAGACCTCAGGAAGTGGAGTCGCTGCCCAACTGTCCTGCTTGGCATCTTTCGCAATGCCAATAACGGTCGCCCACTGAGTGGGAGTCGGGTTGTTGTCATCGAAGGAAATTCTTTTTCCGATGGGATCTTCACCGGGCCAATATTCGCTGGCCGCGCGCTGATTGATGATGACCACATCGGTGGCGGTCACATTGTCGGCCTCGGTGATATCGCGCCCGCGCAGGATTGGCAAGCGCATGGTGGCAAAATATCCGGGCGTGACCATGCGGTAGACAGCGCGCGGCGACTCGCCGGGACGCGGCTTGGGGCGGCCCTCAACGACGAACATCGAGCCCCACTGGTCGCCGGCCAGGGGCAAGTGATTGATGCCGCCCGCAGCCTGCACTCCGGGCAAAGTCCGAACACGCTCCAGCAGTTGGTGGTAAAAGATGGCACGGCGCCCGGGATCCGCTTCTTTCGTTCCGGCGACGGAGACGATCATCGAAATCACATGGTGCGGGTTGAATCCCGCGTCCACGGCTTGCAGCGCGGAAAAAGTGCGAATCATAAGACCAGCGCCAATCAGCAGCACCAGGGCCATCGCGAACTCCGAAATCACGAGCAAGCTGCGCAGGCGGTTCCGGCCGGCTCCCTCAATCTGGCTGCGGCCTCCCTCTTTCAGGGTGTCATTGACATTGACGGACGAAGCCTGCAAAGCGGGCGCGAGTCCGAATCCGATGCTGGTGAACAGAGTGGCCGCAAACAGGAACAGAGCTGCGCGCAGATCGATGGCGACGGTTTGCACGCGGGGAATATTTGGCGGGCTCATCGCGATCAGAGCGCGGGCCGCCAAAATAGCCAACCCAAGTCCGAGGGCACCCCCCACCGAGCCGAGCAGAAGGCTTTCGGTCAGGAACTGGCGAATGATGCGTCCGCGGCGAGCGCCCAGAGCGGCGCGCACGGCCACTTCTCTGTGGCGCGCCGCCGCCCGCGCCAGCAACATGTGTGCGACATTCGCGCAGGTGATGAGCAGAACAAACACAACGGCCGCGAGCAGCACAAGCAGCGGAGTCTCGATCGGACCCACAACTTTTTCCTTGAGTGGCGTTACCAGCACATCGCGGTTGGTGCCGGGGAACTGCTGTTCAAGGCGTCCAGTGATGCCCGCGATTTCGGCGCGAGCCTGCTGCAGAGAGACGCCGTCTTTCAGGCGCGCAAAAATGCGCAAGCTATTGCCGCCGCGGTTGTGAATTCTCGCGCCAAAAGCGTTTGGCACCCAGAGCTCGGCACGTGTGGCCCAGAACGGCGCGAACTGGAATCCCTGCGGCATCACGCCGACGACGATGTAGGCGTTTCCATCCAGGATTATGGGCCTTCCGAGCACGTTGCGATCGCTGGAAAATCTGCGCTGCCACAAGCGGTAGCTCAGGATGACTTCGCGGTCGGCGCCCTCTTTGTCCTCTCCGTCGACAAACAAGCGTCCAAGCAATGGCTCCACTCCGAGCATGGGCAGGAGGCTTTGCGTTACCTTCAAACCCGCAATGTGTTCCGGAGAATCGACGCCCGTAAGGTTGGGCGACCAGTAATCGGCTGCGCCCATGGCCGCGAAAGAATGGCTCTGGTCGCGCCAGTCAATGTAGTTGGCAGCCGAAACCGGATCGTCGCCATTCATCAGGATCGTGACCAGACGACTGGAGTCGCGATATGCGAGGGGGCGCAGCAGCACGGCGTCGACTACGCTGAAGATCGCAGTATTGGCGCCGATGCCAAGCGCCAGGACGAACACGGTGACCATGGTGAAGGCGGGCGTGCGCAGCAGAGATCGCAAGCCGTGCCGCAGATCCTGAAAGAGCGTTTCGAGGAAACTGACGCCGACCGCGTCGCGGCATTCGTCTTTCGTCATTTCCATGCCGCCAAACTCCAGGCGGGCTCGCCGCAAGGCTTCCTGCTGGGGCACGCCGTGGGACACGAGGTCGGCGGCGTAGGCCTCGATGTGGAAGCGCATCTCCTCATCCATTTCACGTTCCATGCGGCGGCGGCGCAGCATGGCGGCGGCCCACGAGCGAAGGCGGGCCCAGGTGTTCATAGCTCCTCCGGCGTGGTCTGCAGGATTCCGGCGATGACCGCGGTCATCTGGTTCCAGCGTTCAGCCTCGGATTGCAGCCGGCGTTTGCCTGCATCAGTGAGGCGGTAGTAGCGCGCGCGGCGCTTGTTTTCCGACTCTCCCCATTCGCTGGTTATCCAGCCGTGATGTTCGAGGCGGTAGAGCGCGGGGTATAGCGAGCCCTGCTGGATTTCCAGACGCTCTTTGGAAATCTGCTGGATGCGCAGCAGAATTCCATAGCCATGCAGCGGGCTGAGCGACACGGCTTTCAGGATCAGCATGTCGAGGGTGCCCTGCAGGAGATCGAGTTGTTTGTCCATGCGTCCTTCCTAGATTGTCTAGGAATACTCCGCACTCTCCTAGATTGTCAAGGAGAGTTGGGAATTGGGCGTTTGACAGGCGTTGCAAGATAAATGCCGCTTCATGCTTCGGTACTTTTCTTTCGCCCCCTCCAGGGCTGATCCGTTTACGTCGTCCCACCCACGGCTTGCGCCGTGGGCTGCATTCTTTCGCCGCTTCGCGGCTGGGCATACCACGTGGGCTGATTCTTTCCGCGCAGGTTCGTGACTGGCCGCATTCTGAAGCCGCTTCGGGCTTAGCTTTTCCTGGGTTGGACTCAACTTTTCTGTCCGTGTGCCGATGACAAGTTAGAGGTTTGTGCGGGCTATGGCTACACAGGATCAGTATGTGGCGTCGGTGGTGGAGAAGTACCGGGTTGCGTTGGAGGAGGGGTCGCCTTCGCATCGGGTGGCGGATGAGATTGCTCCTTTGATCAAGCAGTGGGGGCAGGAGTATGTGCAGGGGATTACGATCTCGGGGGCGTACGCCAAGAACACGGCGATCACGCTGGCTGCGCACGTGGATGTATTGGTTTTGTTGAAGCCGATTCCCGGGGCGGAGATCAAGAGCGTCTTCTGGAGGCTGTTCGAATTTCTGACCGACCAGAATTTGAAGGCCAGCACGCGCGAGGTTTCCGTGCGCGTGCCTTGCAAGAAGCTGCAGGTTGATTTGATTCCGAGTTATCGCGAGGGGAAGTCGGGGAACATCTTGTTCAACAAGCGTTCCGGGGAGGCGGTGCATACCGACGTGGGGCAGCACGTGCACCTGGTGGGGAACTCGGGGCGGCAGCAGGAGATTTGCGCATTGAAGATCTGGCGGGAGCGGAATGGGCTGGAGTTTCCGTCTTTTCTGGTGGAACTGGCGACTTTGCGGGCGCTGGAGGGCGAGCGCTTTGGGCAGTTGGCGGAGAATGTTCATTGCGTGTTTCGGTATCTGGGGAGCAAGTTTGAGTCGGCGGTGATCCGGGATCCGGCGAACTCGGAGAATGTCGTGTCAAATGATCTTTCGGAGAAAGCGAAGAAGAGCATCGCGAAGGCGGCGCGGGACGCGATTTATCAGGAGAATTGGGAGAAGATCTTGAGCTGAAGAGGAGTCTGCTGCTGCGGGTCAGTTTCTCGAACAACAATAAAATCAGTTTTCCTCTGGTCGGTTGTCCTAACGCCTGTTCACATCAGGATCGGGTAGCAGTGCGTCTGGTGATAGGATTGCCCCCATGGAATGGGCAATCGGGGCTTTCTTCGCGGTCATGCTTGGCTTGTATATCTGGTCTCACGTAAGGCGGCCATGCAATCGGCAAGAAAGTTCAGCCGTTCATTGATGACTTCTTCGGCGTAGGCCCGAAGACCGGGCAGAACCCAAGAGACAAGAACCGCCGCTAGGCCCAGCACTTGAAAAACCTCGACGAGTGCAATCGCCGATAGCGTCAGCTACTGTGTCTTTGAGCGAAACCGAAGAAGTCTTTCCACAATTCCGAAGATGAAATCATCGACTCTCTTCGCGCCCAGAAAAATACGCAAGTAAGAATACAAAATTGCGAGAACGAAGAGCGTTGCCCAAAGGTACAACGTCATCGCCCCACGCGACGGCAAGTAGCGGTCGGGTTCGATTCCATATTTGATGGACAGCATTATCCACGCAATAAATATCACGACAATGCCAACACCCGTGCCCCAAAGTTTTAGCACATCGCCGCGTGGTCGAACTCTGGCCTGTTTGATGATGATGTTCAGGTAGTGATCTTCTCTTCGAAGACAGCGAATTGCTTGCCAGAGAACGTCAAAGTCTTGAGCGGACTTTTTTCGAGCGTGCTTGGCAGCACGCCGGAATAGGGCGGCCATCTTCTTTTCGTAATCACGATAGTCGTATGCACCGTCAAATTCGCCAGCCGTGGTAGAGATATCGGGCAGGGTCCACCCAGACTCTGAAAAATACAGCATCTTGCGCTCGGGTTCTGACAGGACGATATTCTCCCGTTGCGCCTCGTCCACAATTTGGGCTACTAAGAACTCCTTCGCCTCTCGTGCACTATGGAACTGACTCATCGCGCGGATTCTACTACGTCAATGCCGTTCCCCGATCTCGGTTGTTGAAACATCCCCGTTACAGTCATCGACGTTCGGCACGCTCAGCTCGTCCCGTCCGACGCAACATCGCGGGCTAGACTCTCAGTTCCACGACCGTGGCGCCGCCTCCGCCTTCGTTTTGGGGAGGTTCGGCTACTGACGCGACGTGGGGATGCTGCTGCAGAAATTGGCGAAGGGCTTTGCGGAGGATTCCCATGCCGCTGCCGTGGACTACGCGGACGCGGGGCAGGCCGGCGAGGAAGGCGCGGTCTACGAATTTTTCGACTTCGCGGGAAGCGTCGTCGACCGTCTGGCCGATTACGTTGATTTCATGGGGAACGTTTGAATCTTCTCTCTCCAGGGAGACGGAGATGCCGCGGGCGCGGGCGGCCTGCACGGGAGTTTCGGCAGGACGGGCGCTGGAGAGGACTTCGGCGATGTCGTCGCGCGCGATCTTCATCTTCATCGCGCCCATCTCGACTTCGAAGTGATTGTCGTCGATCTTGCGGGCGACTCGGGCGGAGCGTCCGGTGGACTTCAGCTTGACGGTGTCGCCTTCGGCGACATGCTTCACGAGTTGCGGCTGGGCGTGGGGATCGCCCTGATCGGCGCCGGTGGAGTGCGCGACTACGGTGGAGTCGAACTGCTCGCGGAATTCGCGGCGGAGCTTGGCGATGCGGCGTTCGGCGTCTTTGGATAAGCTTCTGGGCGGCGGCGCGATCCTGCACGGCGTTGACGGCTTCGCGCGCGTGATATTCGAAATCGCTCAGCAGGGCTTCGAGCTTCTTTTCCATCTCGCGGACTTTGGCCTGCTGCTCTTTCTTGCCTTCCACCGCTAAGCGGTTTTTCTCGCGCTCGAGTTCCTGCTTGCCGAGTGCGCAGGCGCAGGCGCTCGCTTTCGGCTTCGCGCAAGTCGGCGTGAAGCTTGTCGAGAAACTGGCCTACGTCGCGGGCCTGCGTGCCGAGACGCGAGCGGGCGCTCTCGATGATCGAGGGATTCAGGCCGAGGCGTTGCGCGATGTTGATGCCCGCGGACGCGCCGGGAACTCCGATTTTCAATTCGTAGGTGGGCTGGAGCGTGGCCTCGTCGAAACCTACGGAGGCGTTGACCACGCCGGGAGTGTTCGCGCCGTAGACTTTGAGCGACGTGTGGTGGGTCGAGATGACGGTCATGCAGCCGATGGCGGCGAAGTGTCCGGCAATGGCGACGGCGAGGGCGGCGCCTTCTTCGGGATCGGTGGCCGAGCCTAGTTCATCGAGCAGCACGAGAGAATGCGCCGTCGCGGTGCGGGAGATGAAATCGATGTTGGTGACGTGGGCGGAGAAGGTGGAGAGATTCTGTTCGATGGACTGGTAGTCGCCGATGTCGGCGAGGACGGCGTCGAAGACTGGGAGCTCGGCGCGGTCGGCGGGGACGGGGAGGCCGGATTGGGCCATCAGCGCCAAGCAGGCCCAGCGGTTTTCAGGGTGACGGTTTTGCCGCCGGTGTTGGGGCCGGTGATGATCAGCTGGCGGTTGGCGCCTTCCAGTTCGACGCTGATGGGGACTACGGATTGGCCCTTGGGTTTCAGATTGCGTTCCAGGAGCGGGTGGCGGGCGTTGTGGAGGAGCAGGCGGCTCGCTTCGGTCGGGGCTTCGCTGAAAACGCTGGACAGCCTGAGACGGCTGTCCCTACGTGGGCGATGGCTCGTCCCTACACAAGCTTACTTCTACGCAGTTGTAGTCTTCGGCGAAGTGGGCTTTGGCGAATTGCAGTTCCAGTTCTGCCAGGGCTTCGACTGCGGCGAGAATTTCGTCGGCGTTGCGCGCCGATGCGCTGCGTCATCTCCAGCAGGATGCGGTGGATCTCGGCTTGCTCTTCTTCCAGCAGGCGGACCAGTTCGTTGTTCTGCTCGATGGTCTCGAGCGGCTCGACGAAGACGGTCTGTCCGCTGGAACTGGCGCCGTGAACGACGCCCTGGCACGCGGCGCTTCTGCTCGACTTTTACCGGGATGACGAAACGTTCGCCGCGGATGGTGATCAGTTCATCCTGCACCGTGCCGCCTTCGGCGAGGCGGCGCAGGTAGCCGCGCAGGGATTCCTGAATGGTGCGGCGCTGCTTTTCGATCTCGCGGCGGATGCGGGCGAGTTCGGGCGAGGCTTTGTCTTCGAGCGTGCCGTCGGGCTGGATCTTGTTGCGGAAGGCGCGCAGGAATTCGGTGAAGTCGGCGATGCGGTTCGGAGAGTGCGTGGACCTGCGCGCCATTCCGAGCGCATGGCGGCCGGCGGGTGCTTGGCGATCTCGCGCCATTCGGCGGCGCGATCGACGACCAGGATGACGTCGCGGATCTCGGTGGTTTCCAGAGCGGCGCCGGCGATGCGGGCTTGTTCGACGAGGTCTCCGACGTCGAGCAGGCCGGAAAAGTCGAAGCGTCCTCCGACGCGGCGGAATTCGCGGATTTCGGTGGCGAGTTGCTGCTGGGTTTCGATCCAAGTCGCGATCGGTGGAGGGGGTCAGGTCGGCGATGCGGGTCTGGCCGAGGGGAGAAGAGGCGTATCCGCGCAGCAGGTCGCGCAGCGATTCGAATTCCAGGACGCGCGCGGAGGTGTGAAGAAGCTGCGGCGGCATGGAGTTTATGTTACAGGAGCAGGCGGGGAGGCGAGAGTGTCGGGAGAACGGTTCTGCTTCGCCCCGCTGGGGCTAGGTCCGGTTACGGCCTTTGCACCCACGGCTTACGCCGTGGGCTGCATTCTTTCGCCGCTTCGCCGCGCATGCCGCCACGACTGGCAAAACCGGCCAGATTTCGGACACGCGTCTCAAGAGGCTTAGCTGGCACCTGCGCCTTGGGCTATCGGTGCGGCGGAGACGGGGAGACGGATGGTGAAATCGGCGCCGCCTTCGGGCTTGTTGCGGCAGGTGATTTGTCCACCGTGATCCTGAATCACGCCATAGACTGCGCTGAGGCCCAGGCCGGTTCCTTTGCCCACGGGCTTGGTGGTGTAGAAGGGATCGAAGACGCGGTGCGGGTCGCGGATTCCGGGGCCGGTATCGGAGAACTGCAGAATCAGGTCCGAGGCCTGAGTGGCGGCGGTGATGTCGAGGGATCCGCCGCCCGCTTCTTCGACGGCGTCCATGGCATTTTCGATAATCTCCACGAAAACCTGAAACAGCTGGTTGGCGTTGGCCGTGGCATGGGGGAAATCTTTGTCGATGGAGAGCCGCACCTGGATTTTTCCCGGCGTGCGACGCGACTCCAGCATGTGAGAAGCGCGAGTGAGGAGCACGCCGACATCTACGGAAGTTTTTTCTCCGGGCGCTTGCTGGGCAAAGCTGAGCAGATTGGCGACGAGATCGCTGGTGCGGCGGGCCTGGTTGACGATCTTGCGCAGCAGCGTGTTTTGCTGGTCGCCGAGGCGCTCCTGGGTCCAGAGCTCCTCTGAGTAACTCATGATCGCATTCAGAGGGTGGTTGATTTCCTGTGCCGCTCCGGCAACGAGATTGCCGAGAGAGGCAAGCTTCTCTTTCTGCACCAGCTGGCTCTGAAGCTGCTTCTGGCTGTCGTAGGCGCGGCGGGATTCCGCAAGAGCGCGATGAGCGTCTGGTCCTGGAAATACTGCCGCAGGAAAACGAAGCCCGCGAGGATCAGCATCGTGATCAGCACGGTGTACAAGCGGAACATGCGCGAGGGGATGGGAGAACCGTCGTACAGCACCGTCCAAAGGCCCAAGACCGGCAGGGACAGGATGGCCAGCATGGCCATGCGGGGGACGACTTTTTTCCATCCGGGATGGAGATTGAATTTGATGGGCTTCAGGTCCCAGTCGCTGGCCGAAAGCGAGGCCGCGGCGCACCAGGCAACGGTGGCGATCAGAGGGATGTCATAAGGGCTTCCCGAGTAGTACGAACCGTCGGCGGCGGCACGATCGAGCAACTGGGAATTCACCGCATAGACGCAGAAAGCCCCCAGGTAGTGGGAGTAGAGACGGCGCCAGTGCCCGGAGCTCGTGAAAACAGCTATCGCCAAGAATCGCGAGCAAGAAAAGATGTTCTGCGCCATAGAGTCGATCGTAGTAGACGTTGTACTTGACGACATTCAGGTTGACATACTGCTGCGGGAAGACGATGAACGCATAAAGGAAGATCCACCAGCCGAGCAGCATGAGGAAATTGAGCAGGCTGAGCAGGACTTTCCCTTCTTTGTTTTGCAGGTCGGGACGCCAGCCCACGGCGGCGAACATGGGCACGGCATGGAAGAACAGGACGATATCGAAAACGAAGGGGTCGGGGATCTGGCGGTGAAGAACGGTCTCCCAGATGGTCCAGGCTCCCTGATTGGTGACCCAGCAGGAGAATCCCAAAGCCATCAGGGCCCAGAAGCTGCGCTCCTGGCCGGGGCGGCGCCAGGCGTTGGTCAGGGTGATTCCCAGTCGCCGCGAGCATGAGGACCAAGCCCGCGAGGTCGGCAAAGGCCGTGAGGGCGAGGCTGGGGTGCGCGACCAGAGACACTGCGGAAAAGGCCAGAGTGATCCCGGCCGCTGCGACAAACCAGCGGTGCTCGCGAAACAGACTCATCCGGAGACATTTTATGGGAGTTATGTGAGGAGGCGGAGAACTGCGGGAAAGGGGAGGGTTACTTTAGTCACCCGGGTTCTCGATCGAGGTACGAGAAACATACCAGCTCAAGCGCTCGGCTTCGCCTTCGCGGACGGACCAATGGGTCCGTCCCTACGTGGCCTGTCCCTACGTGGACACAGGCTAGCTGCGCTACTTTGCTGGCAATGGTCTAGAATTTGGAGTGGAAAGGCATATGCTCAACTTATCTTTCCCGGTGAATCCTTATGGCATTTCCTGTGACGCGCCTGCGCCGGCTTCGTCGAACGGCTGAACTGCGCAACCTGGTGAGCGAGACCCGGCTTACGCCCGATGCGTTTGTTTATCCCATGTTTGTTTGTCCGGGGGAGGGCGTGCGCAAGGAAGTGAGGTCGATGCCCGGGGTGTTCAACCTGTCGGTGGACGAGGCGGTGAAGGAAGCGCAGGAAGTGCACCGCTGGGCGTGCCGTCGGTGATTCTGTTTGGCTTGCCCGACAAGAAAGATGAGGTCGCGACCGGGGCGTGGGCGGAGAACGGAATCGTGCAGCAGGCGGCGCGGGCGATCAAGCGCGAAGTTCCGGAGCTGATGCTGATGGGCGATGTTTGCCTGTGCGAATACATGTCGCACGGACATTGCGGGATCGTGAAGGCGGCGCCGCAGTCGCTGGGAGCGGCGGTCGGCGCTGCGCCTCCGCGCGGCGCACTGACCGAGTACGAGATTGTGAACGATGCGACGCTGGAGCTGCTGGCGCGGACTTCGGTTTCGCTGGCGCAGGCGGGCATCGACATCATCGCGCCTTCCGACATGATGGATGGGCGCGTGGCCGCGATCCGCAAGGCGCTCGATGAGGCCGGGTTGATCAACACGCCGATTCTTTCTTATGCGGCGAAGTTTGCTTCGGGGTTTTACGGGCCGTTCCGCGAGGCGGCGGATTCGGCGCCGCAGTTCGGCGACCGCCGCTCCTATCAGATGGATGGCGCGAACCTGCGCGAGGCCATGCGCGAGATCGAAGCTCGACATCGAAGAAGGCGCGGACATGATCATGGTGAAGCCGGCGATGCCTTATCTGGACGTGATTGCCGCGGCGCGCGAGCGGTTCGATCTGCCGCTGGCCGCGTACCAGGTTTCCGGCGAGTACGCGATGATCGAAGCGGCGGCGCGGAATAGACTGGATCGAGCGCGAGCGGGTGATGATGGAGTCGCTGCTCTGCATCCGGCGCGCCGGGGCCAGCATTATTCTGACGTATTACGCTAAGGACGCGGCTCGGCTGTTGGCATGATCCGCCAGAGTTGCATGCCGATGATTTAGCGTCATCAGGTCTCCCCGAGAATGAAGCTCACGGCGGCCCTGCTGCTCTTGTGGTTGACGACAGTTGATTGTCGTGCCCAGCAGCAGCTAGCTGACCTGGTCGCGACGCCCAACCGTCCTACGGTCACCAACACAGCGGAGATCACGCAGTTTGGAGTGCTCGAGATCGAATTCGGCATTAGCTCCGCCGCCCGGCAGCAGTCGCTCCAGGGTCTGCTCAAGTTCGGGTTACTACGCGATGTGGAATTGGACTGGGCCGGTAATCCCTGGCAACACGACGCTTCCGTGCATTACGTCGGTGTAAGCGACAATAACCCCGGATTGCGTTGGCGCTTCCTGCACCAGGCGAAGCGCCAGCCGACACTCACCGTGGAATATTCGGCCAAGCTCCCCACAGCCGGGCCGGTCGAAGGCTCTGGCGAGGTGGACCACATTGTCACTCTGCTGGCCAGCAAGGACCTTCCAAAGCGCTTCCATGTCGATGCCAACCTTGGCTACACGTGGCTCGGACGCCCGGGCGGCGGCTTCGACCACAACTGGCTGCCCACCGGCACACTCGCCTATTCGCTGACCCACAAGTGGCAACTTGCGATGGAGTTCTCGGGCGCGACGCGGTGCGAACGCCACCACGCCTGCAGTCACGCAGAACCTGTGGGCGGTGAGTTACACCCTCAGGCCACGGCTGGTGCTGGACAGCGCAGTACAGTTTCGCGTGACCGGCAACGTCCCCCGGGTCGTTTACCTGGGTGGCTTCACCTACTCCATCGCCGACCTCTACCACCACAGACGTTGACTTTGGGCAATGACTGCGGCGTTGGGCCTGGCTCAGATCATTCTTGAAGCGAATCATTGTGCTGAATCTTTTCGGAGTCGCGCTCGGGAATCACGGCGTTCTCCTAAGGCCATTACAGTGTTATGGAGAGTGAGCGGGGATTTGTCCATCTACATTACCAATCAAGCGCAGGGTTCGGGACCAGGGACTAGGGAGCAGAACTTGGCTTCACGGGAACTCTCATCCGAAACTTCGAATCATGCTCGGGTGGCGCCCTGATCGTGAAAATTCACTTCTACCTGCCTGCGGTCTTCTTCGGAAACTTTGAACATCTCCGCGGCTTCAGGCCCATGAAGCTGGCGACGAAGACGTCGGGGATCTGGCCGATGCGGGTGTTGTAGGTGTTCACGTCGTCGTTGAAGAACTCGCGGCGGTCGGCGATGCGCTCTTCCAGCTCCGTGATGCGGTTCTGCAGCTTCAGGAAATTCTCGTTGGCTTTCAGTTGCGGATAGTTTTCGGCGACCGCGAAGAGGCCACGCAGAGCGCTGGCCATCTTGCAGATCGGCTAGCGCTTTTTGTCCGACGCTGGAGGCATTCATCGAAGCTGCCCGGGCCTGCGTGACGGCGAGCAGCGTCTGCTGTTCGTGCTGCATGTAGCCCTTTACGGTTTCGACCAGGTTGGGGATTTCGTCGTGGCGCTGCTTGAGCAGCACGTCGATGTTGGCCCAGGCGCGGTCGTTCTCGTTCCGCAGGCGGACCAGGCCGTTGTAGACAATGACGGCGTAGATCAGGACGCCTGCAATGAAGAAGAAGAATGCCAGCGCGGTGATGGTACTGCTGTCCATGGGGACCTCGGTGCAGAATTCAGGGTGCCAGTTAGAGCTGGGCAATGGCAAGTGTCTGCGAAGTGAATGCGCAGCTGCCGGGCATCGGCTGGAGGACAGTCAGGGGCTGCCACGGCGCCTAGGGCGGTCCTACGCGTTAATCTTTGCTTGGCTTTTTAGGAGTGATGTCGCAGGCTCGGCGGACTTCGTTTACGTCCAGGCCGGCGGGGCTGAATTCGGCGATCTCACGGCCGTTGCGGGTCGGGAGCGCGATGCGGACTAGTTGTGCGCCCATCACGCCGCGGGTTGTGCCCTTATCCATAGAAAGGAAGTGACCGCGGACCCAATTCCATCCCTTAGAGCTGTGATAGTCGTCGATGCGGACTTCGACCTCGAGTTGCGGTTGTCCCCAGAAACCGGGGCGATTGGGGCGGGGTAGTCTTACTCCGGGATTGAAATCGGCGAGCTTGAGCTTGCCGTCTTCGCAGAACAGTTCAATGCGTGGTTTGTAGTCGGGATCTTCGCGGAAGTAATTCTCGGCCAGGAGTTCGAAGCGGACGCGCTTGGCTCCGGTCATTTTGTCTTCGGATTGGAACTGCATCCATTTGCCGCCGGCGCTGACGCCATCGCGTTCATTCTGGTAAGGGCTCATCGCGCCGCCCTGGGCGAAGCCGCAGGCGCAGAGCACACAGGTAGCGGCGAGAGCGGTGACCAAATGGCGAAGCAATGCATATGGATTCACGAGATCCTCTCCCATAGACATCTATATGTTTTGAACCCGACACGGGTAAAAAGTTGCGGAACGGGCAGGTGAGGATTCAGTGAGGGTTGACCTTCAGGACGAGGTAAACCTGGGAGCGATCATCGAACTGGCTGACAGATTTGGTGTCGCTCTTCTTGCCGTTGAACTGGGCGTAGACCTCGTAGTCGATCGCGCTGGAGAGAGCCGGAAAGCGGTAGCTGCCGTCCTTGCCGACGATATAGGTCTTTACCGCGCGCGTGCGGGTGTTGGTAACGTAAACCACAGCGTCAGGGACAGGGTTGTCCTGGGGATCGAGCACTTTGCCAAACAAAAGGCGTCCGACCTGCTTGTCTTTTTTGTCGGGGGCGGCGGAAGCGGCCAGTGAAAATACCAGCAATATGGCGGTAACAGAAGCGACGGCTTTGAGCACTGAGCGGATGTGCATGTTGCCCTCTCTTTATTGTCTCACGCTGAACAAGCAAACCCCGCCTGCAGCAAAGGGTTGCGCCCCCACGGTTACCAGAGCTCGCTCTCAATAGGTTAGATGCAGGCCTATATCCTGGCGTTCTTCGCCGTAGACGTGCACGGTGACTTCCTGGGCCAGACGCAAGGGCTTGCCGTCGGGGGTTTTGACATGCTTCAGATCGGCGGTGAGGATGTAGTCGGATTCTCCGGCTGGCAGGCGCTGGGCGAATTCTCCGTGATGATCGGAATAGACCTGCCATTTCGGCTTTTTATCTTTGGCGCGGCGGATCAGCACGGGAACGCCGTAGATCGGGCGGTTGTCCGGCCCCCACACTGTTCCTACGATCAGAGCGTAGGCTTTCTCTTTGTCCTTGTCTTTGGACTTCTGAGCGGCCAGCAAGCTGTCGGGAGAAGTGAACGCAGGGAGGAGAACCAGGATGCAAAGCCCAAGCCGGGGGAGTCTGGCCAATGCAGAACGGGGATCAGGAGTAATCACCGTTTTCGCTTTCCTCTTCTTCTTCGTCTTCGTCTTCCTCGTAACCCTCTTCGACCGCCTTTAATTCCAGCGGAGTTGTTGTGACCACTTCGAAGTCGGTGCCGCACTCGGGGCAAGAGATCACTTCGCCCTCGTCGACTTCCTCCTCTTCAACGTCCAAATGATTCTCGCATTCAGGACAGAGCACCATAAAGCCTCCCGTGCCTATTAGAGCCTCCTGTTAATATTTAGATTCTCCCCGGCAGTTGGTCAAGGGGGGGTGGGCACGAAGTGCCCAGAAATTGGCGCTTTTGCAGGACCGTGGAATTATTCGTCTCCCTGCCGTATCTTCCTGATGGGGTATCCAGAATGAGGGTGAAATTCGGAGCGTGGGCGCCACGGGCGCTTGCCACGATTACTGCATTTTTTCTGGCTATGGCGCAAGTTGGCGTGAGTCAGAACGCGCCGGGCATGGCGGACGATCCCCAGATCGCAGGAGCTTTGCGGCAAGTGTCCGCGCAGAAGATCCAAGCGAACATTGAGAAGTTGGTCGGCTTCGGCACGCGGCTCACGCTCTCGGCACAGGATCCAGGATCCGATTGCGAAAGGACGCGGCATTGGGGCGGCGCGCGAGTGGATCAAGTCGGAATTTGAACAATATTCGAAAGATTGCGGCGGCTGCCTGGAGGTAAAGACCGACAGCTTCGTGGAACCGCCTACGGATCGGATTCCAAAGGCCACCAGAATCACCAACGTTTATGCGGTCCTGAAGGGGACAGATCCGGAGAACGCGAAGCGGATCGTGCTGGTTACAGGACATTATGATTCGCGCAACAGCGACACGCTGGACGTGAATGGCGATGCGCCCGGAGCTAATGACGATGGCAGCGGGACGGCGGTGAGCCTGGAGTGCGCGCGCGTGCTCAGCAAGCTGAAATTTCCCGGCACGATAATCTTTCTTACCGTGGCCGGAGAGGAGCAGGGACTGAACGGCAGCCGGCACTTCGCGCGTATGGCGAAGGAGCAAGGTTGGAATCTGGAAGCCGTGCTCAATAACGACATCGTGGGTGGCGACAAGGGCGCGGAGCAGGATCGCTCAATGGTTCGGGTGTTCTCCGAGGGTGTGCCCGCCGCGGCGAGTGATCAGGACCTGAAGCGCATCCGGGGCCTTGGGGGCGAGAGCGATTCGCCATCCCGGGAACTGGCGCGGTACATCGTCGAGGTGGACCGGTCGTATGAGACGGGGATGATTCCCACCATGGTATTCCGGCAGGACCGCTATCTGCGTGGCGGAGATCATTATTCATTCAACCAGCAAGGATTCGCCGCGGTGCGATTGACCGAGTACCGCGAGGATTTTCACCATCAGCATCAGAATGTCAGGTCAGAAAGCGGGGTCGAGTACGGCGATCTCGTGAAATTCGTGGATTTCGATTACGTGGCGCGAGTGGCCCGACTGAATGCGGCTACGCTGGCAGCGCTGGCGGCGGCGCCCGCGCCTCCGGCAAACGTTCACCTGCTGACCAAGGATCTGGAGAACAATTCGACGCTGAGCTGGGATGCTTCTCCGGGAGGGCTGGCGACTGGATACGAGGTACTGTGGAGAACGACTACGAGTCCGGTATGGGAGCATGTGCAGCACGTGGGCAATGTGACGCGGACCACCATGAATATCTCGAAGGATAATGTCATTTTCGCGGTGCGAGCGGCGGACAAAGCGGGGCATAAGAGCCTGCCCGTGGTGCCCACTCCGGAGCGCTAGGCCCGCAAGTTGCCGGGGCAGGATGCGAGTAGAATTGGGGTTCGAGGATACTTTGTGAGACGAACGGGCGAACCGATGACGTTGAGCCTGCCGCCGTTTACCAAGGCGGTGAGCTGGTTGATCGGCATCAACACTGCCGTGTTCCTGTTGGTGTTGCTGCTGGATGTGTTCCGAATTCCCTTCGGCGCCATTCTCCGCGACTACTTCTCCTTGATACCCATCCAGGTAGTGCAGCACGGGTGGATCTGGCAACTGCTGACGTACGGAGTGGTTCACTTCGAGTTCTGGCACTGGTTCGGAAACATGCTGGGATTGTGGATGTTCGGCGCCGCCATCGAGCAGCAATGGGGAAGCCGGCGCTTCCTGGAACTGTTTTGCATCGGCGTTTTTGGGGCCGCGCTGACTACGGTGGCGCTTTCCTATTCCCATCTTTTGGGAAATCCGTACCGGCCAACGATTGGGGCTTCTGGCGGCGTCTTCGCCATTCTGATTGCCTTCGGGATGCTGTTCGGGGACAACGAGATCATGATGATCCCGTTTCCCTTCACCATCAAGGCGAAGTACTTTGTGGGCATTTTGATCGTGGTCACGCTGGCTTTTGCCATGGGTGGCGGGGGAAATGTTGCCTACGTCGCGCACCTGGGCGGGTTGCTTTTTGGATATCTGTACGTGAGGCGTGGACCGAAAGCTGCGCTGGTCAATGTTGGTGTCTCCGAACGGTACTACGGGCTGCGGAATTCGTATTACCGCTGGAAGCGGCGGCGGGCGGCGAAGAAGTTTGAAGTTTACATGCGGCAGCATGACCGCGACGTGCACTTCGACGAACACGGGAACTATATTCCGCCCGACGATCAGACGCGCAAGGGGAATGGGGGCGGGAAGTCGGGGTGGGTGAATTAGGAGGTTTCGAGTTTCAGATTTCGAGTTTCAGGTTTCAAGTTTGCAGTTTCAGGTTTCAAAGTCGTTGGCCGAGGAGTTGCTGAAATTCCGTTAGTATCGTCTGCGGCAGTTCTTCTCGCGTGGCTTTTCCTTTAAATCCTAGATCGTGACCGGCTCCTTCTACTGGAAGGAGCCTTGTTTTTGCGGGGATCATCTTTAACGCTTGCTGCAGTTCGGGGATTGAGGCGAAGGGATCGCGCGTGCCCTGAACGAATAGTGTTGGGGTGCGCAGGTCGGGGAGGTGCTGCGTGCGCTGCTGTTCGGGCTTTCGCGGGGGATGGAGCGGATAAGAGAGCAGCAGCAGGCCTGCGACTAAATCTGGCTCTTCGGCACAGAGCATGCTGGATTGGCGTCCGCCGTAGGAATGGCCTCCGAGGAAGATTCGGAGTTTGTAACCTGAAGCGGCGAGATTCCCACTTCTCGCAACTGAGGCGAGAACTGGGGCACCCCCATTCGCAGAGGCCATTGCGGCAATCGCGTTCTTCAGGCCTGCGCGATCGCGGGCGGCGTCGCCTGGGCCGGGCGGGCCGAAAGGACGCAGTTGTCGATATGGCAGATTGCAGCGAAGCACAGTGATGCCAGCCTGGCAAAAAGCGTCTGCGAGGGCGCGGAGGAGAGGTGCTTGGGCGTTGCCTCCTGCGCCATGGGAGAGGACTAGGACGTCGCCGGTTGGGGTGTCTGGGGTGTGGAGGAATCCGCGGATGGCTGGATCTACGGTTTCGTTTACGAATTCAGTGGCGCTACTTGAGGACATGCGTGCATTTTAGACGGGGTTCGTGCGTGCGGCGCTCGCTGCGCTTCGCTGGACAGCCTGAGAGGCTGTCCCTACGTGAGACGTGCCTACTTGGGCATCTCCTGAAGGGTTTCGTACACCTTTACGATTTGGATCTGGTTGCCGAGGCGGGACCAGCAGCGGAGCATGTCTGGGTCTTCTTGAGCGATGCGGCGAGAGCCTTCTGAGTTCCAATACCGCATGAAGACGTAGTGATGATCGCGATCACGGTAGAGCAGGTCCCGGCCGTATCCCTTCGAGGCAACTATCGAGGACAGTTCGCGAAAGGTATCGAGGGCGGCTGTCTCCATATCGGGCAGGGGTTCCCAAAGAGCTACTGAAAGTATCTCTTCTGGCATAAGTTGGGATTATAGCTTGCGCAGCGGGAGTGTCGAACTTGCTCGTCCAGGCTCCGAAATGCCATCGGTCTGTTACGAAACTCAGTCGTCCCTCCGGGACTTGAACACTTGTTTCCACTTTTCCCAGCGCTGAAGCGCTGGGCTACTATCGTTGCCCCTCCGGGGCACATTGTGCCCGTCTATCCCGCTGCTCCTAACAGAAATTGCTTTTCGCAACAAACTCGCCGTCGTCCGGGGGTGCGTGCACGCGCAATTACTATCTATGCTGGACTCACTGGGTGGGCCTCACGCTCGCTTAGCTCGCGGGGCGGACGAGGCGTCCACCCCTACACGTTCTTTTTTTGATGGCCGATGCGTTCGGCTTCTTGTTCGGTGACTACGTGCAGGCGCATCAGGTTTGTCGAGCCTGAGGTTTGGCGCGTTCCGGCTACTACTCCCAAAACCTCCCCGGCCTTGAGTTGACCACGGCCCACCAGTAATTGTTCAGCGAGCGCGACCATCTGCTCGGCGGATCGGGCCTGCTGGCAGCGGACTGGATGGACTCCCCAGTAGAGATTCATTCGCTGGACTACGGGCGCGAGGTGGGTGAAGGCGTAGATGGGCGCCTTGGGACGATACTTCGAGATCATGCGGGCGGTGTTGCCGGTTTCGGTGAAGATGGCGATCGCGCCCATGGGCAGGTCTTCGGCGGCGTGCGCGATGGATTCGCAAATGGTTTCGGCGACGGAGAGACTGTGGCGTTCGCGACGACGGCGGGCGGGGCTGAGATCTTCAGTGTTGCGTTCGGCTTCAATCACGATGCGTGCCATGATGGCGACAGACTCGCGGGGATATTTGCCGCTGGCGGTTTCCGCGGAGAGCATGACGGCATCGGTGCCGTCGAACACGGCATTCGCGACGTCGCTGGTCTCGGCCCGCGTGGGGCGCGGGTTTTCGATCATGGACTCGAGCATCTGGGTGGCGGTAATGACCGGACGTCGCCAGGCTGCGGCTCGTCGGATCACGTGCTTCTGAATCACCGGGACTTTTTCCGGGGCCATTTCGACGCCGAGATCGCCGCGAGCGACCATCACGCCGTCGGCGACTTCGAGAATTTCTTCCAGGTGATCGATGGCTTGAGGCTTTTCCAGCTTGGCGATGACCGGAACGTCGCTGCCGTGATCCGCAATAATCTCTTTCACTGTCTTCACGTCGGCGGCCGAGCGGACAAACGAAAGCGCGACCGCATCGACGCCCTGCTTCAGGCCGAATTCGAGATCCTTACGGTCTTTGTCCGTCAGAGCTTGAATAGAGAGCGCGACTCCTGGCAAGTTGATGCCCTTGTGCTCCCCCAACGTTCCCCCATTCAGGACCTCGCAGACTACGTCTTTGCCTTTGACCGAATCGACGCGGAGCTCGATTAAGCCATCGCTGAGCAGGACGCGGGCTCCTGGGTTGAGTTCGCGCGCGAGATCAGGAAAGCTGGTGGAGATGCGGGCGCTGTTGCCGCCAATGTCTTCGGGCGTGATGGTCACGAGCGAGCCCGTCTTCAGCAGGACGGGCTGATGATGCTCCAATTGGCCGGTGCGGATCTTGGGGCCCTGCAGGTCCTGGAGAATGCATAGAGTACGTCCTTCGCGCTGGGCAGCACGGCGAAGGCGTTGAATGTTATGGGTGTGTTCTTCGTGAGTGCCGTGAGAGAAATTCAGGCGGGCGATGTCCATGCCGAGGCGGAGGAGGTCGCGCATGGCAGCTTCGGTATTGCAGGCAGGCCCTATGGTGCAGATGATCTTGGCGCGGCGGACAGCGGCGTTTGGGGTAGAACTCTCCTCAGGTTTGTCGAAGTGCGGTTTCAATTAGTTCCCTCGACTGCAGGTTGGGGATACGGGGTTGCGGGCGTCGGGGCCCAAGAATTAATTGTACGCGAACAATGATTCTGCGCTGGTGACCCGGTCTCGTCCTGGGGTGAGGTTCAAACTGATATGTGCAGAAACCCTGCGGAGCTTCGCTCCGCTGGATAGCCGATGGCGGCTTTCCTACATGGGCCGTCCCTAGCAACGTCTCTATTCTGAGGCGGGAATTTTCGTTAGTTCTTTGCCCAGCATGGCACGCGGGAAGAGCAGGGCATTGAACTCTGCGCCCACGAGAATTACCAGAGAGATCATGTACATCCAAACCAGCAGGGCCATGCCTGCGCCCAAGGATCCATAGATCGTGGTGAAGTCGCCCCAATGTTGCAGGTAGGCGCGGAAACCAACCGTCACGCTGAACCACAGAATCGTTGCCAGAATCGAGCCGGGGACGACGCTGTGCCAAGGCTGCGTGCGCGGGACCGCGTGGTGATAGATCAGCGCGATCACAGAGATGCTGGTCAGCGTCGCAATCACCCAGCGGATCGCGCCCCAGAGCAGCAGGACGTACGCGCTGAAATCGGGATCTAGATACGGCAGCAGGCGGGTTTCGAATTTACTGCCGACTGCGACCAGCAGCGTGGCGAAAGTCATAGGGACGAGAGCGAAGATCACGAGAAGGAAAGCGATGCTACGCTCCTTGATCAGGCCCCACGTTTTGGGCAGTTCATAGCAGCGGCGGAAGCCGTCCATCCAGGAGATCATGACGCCGGATGCGGTCCAGAGACTGATGATGGAGGTGGTGGTCAGGAATCTTACGGGATGTTGGCCCGCACTCTTGAGGTAGGCGAGAACGGTGTTGGATCCGGCGGGAAGGATGCTGCTGAGAGCGTAAGAGATCTCGCGCAGGTACGGGGCCCCTTTACGCCAACTGGCCAGGCTGGAACCAACGATCAGCAGTACGGGAAAGAAAGTGAGGATGGAAGAATAAGCGGCGGCTTTGGAGGTGGCGAAGGCATCGTGCACGAAGGCGCGCCAGAAGGAGATTCGCAGCAGACGAAAGAAACGCCACATGCCCTGGGCCAGAGTGGGGTTTGCGGGTGCCGCGGGCATCGGGGGAGCCTGGGTGGGTTCCTCGAGATGCAGTCGCTGGGGATTGGCGTGCATGGGATCGTTTGAATGAATTCTCAGGGGCCTCGGGTTGCTAGGAATCGCGTTCGGGCTGCATACGTTCCGCTGATGCTGGCTCGGCTTCGTCTTTGCGGGACGGACCAATGGGTCCGTCCCTACGTGGTTGTTATTCAGCTCGGCTTCGCCTGCGCTGGACAGCCCAAGGGGCTGTCCCTACGTGTTCCTAAATGGGTTCGGGGGCGAATTTCTTCGCCCCCGAAAACCTTTAGTTCCGATTACTCACTGGCGGGCATTTCCGCAGTGAGTTCGTCGGTTTCGCCCTCGTGGCGCATCATTTCGAGAGCGCGCTCGGCTTCTTCGTACGCGGCCGAAACCTCCGCCTGTACCTTGGCGGCAGCCTCTTCCATCTCTGGCGAGAGGCGCACGTTGCGGTAGTACTCCATGCCGGTTCCGGCAGGGATGAGGCGTCCGACGATGACGTTCTCTTTCAGGCCGCGCAGGTGATCCACCTTGCCGTTAATGCTGGCTTCGGTGAGCACGCGCGTGGTCTCCTGGAACGACGCGGCGGAGATGAAGGAGTCAGTGGAGAGCGAAGCCTTCGTGATGCCCAGCAGCAGCGGACGGCCGGTAGCCGGCTTGCCGCCCTGCGCGATCACGCGCTCGTTCTCTTCGCGGAAGGCGAACTTGTCGGTCTGCTCTTCGAGCAGGAACCGGGTATCGCCCACGTCTTCGACCTTCACCCAGCGCATCATCTGCCGAACAATCACTTCGATGTGCTTGTCGGAGATGTTGACGCCCTGGAGCCGGTAGACTTCCTGGATTTCGTTGACCAGATAAGCCTGCAGCTCCTTTTCGCCGAGCACGGCCAGGATGTCGTGCGGGTTGAGCGGGCCGTCCATGAGCGGTTCGCCCGCCTTGACGCGCTCGCCTTCCTGCACGTTGATGTGAACGCCGCGCGGAACCGAGTATTCCTTCTCGGTGCCGTTGTCGGCGGTGACGTAGAGTTTGCGCTGTCCTTTGGAGACCTCGCCGAACTTGACCGTGCCATCGATTTCGCTGATGACCGCAGTCTCATGCGGCTTGCGAGCTTCGAACAGCTCGACCACGCGCGGCAGACCACCGGTGATGTCCTTGGTCTTGGTGGTTTCGCGCGGGATCTTGGCCAGCACGTCGCCCGGGGTTACGGCATCGCCATCCTGGATCATCAGGTGGGCTCGAGACGGCATCAGGTAACGCTTGCTGTTCTTGCCTCCCTTGATCACGATCGCGGGTTGGCGTTTCTCATCAGGAGAATCGCCGACCACGTGACGCGACAGGCCGGTGACTTCGTCCACTTCTTCGTGGAGCGTGACCCCTTCCTGCAGATCCTTGAACTGCACCGTGCCGCCGATTTCGGTCAGGATCGCGAAAGTGTACGGATCCCACTCGACCATGACCTGGCCAAGCGTGACCGGATCGCCTTCGTTGACCTTCAACTTGGCGCCGTACACTACCGAGTAGCGCTCGCGTTCGCGGCCCTTCTCGTCGACGACAGCAATCGAGCCCTGGCGGTTCATGACAACCAGATCGCCGGTCTTTGACTTGACGGTCTGCAATCCGATGAAGCGCACGCTGCCGTTGTTCTTGGCATCGAGGCGCGACTGCTCGGAGACTCGCGATGCGGTACCACCGATGTGGAAGGTACGCATCGTGAGCTGCGTGCCAGGTTCGCCGATGGACTGGGCCGCGATGACGCCGGTGGCTTCGCCGAGTTCGACGAGACGTCCGGACGCCAGGTTACGGCCGTAGCACATGACGCAGACACCGCGCTTGGATTCGCAGGTGAGGACCGAGCGAATCTTGACGCGCTCGATACCGGCAGCCTGGATCGCTCCCGCGAGGTCTTCGCTGATTTCCTGGTTGATGTCGACGATGACGTTGCCGTCGTAGTCCTTGATCTTCTCGAGCGACACGCGGCCGACGATACGGTCACGCAGCGGCTCGATGATCTCGCCGGCTTCCACGATGCCTTGCACGTAGATGCCGTCGACGGTTCCGCAATCGTACTCGCTGATGATGACGTCTTGCGCGACGTCGACCAGGCGGCGAGTGAGGTATCCGGAGTCCGCGGTCTTGAGAGCGGTATCGGCCAGACCTTTACGAGCGCCGTGGGTCGAGACGAAGTATTCCAACACCGTCAATCCTTCGCGGAAGTTGGCAGTGATGGGAGACTCGATGATCTCGCCCGAGGGCTTCGCCATAAGTCCGCGCATGCCCGAGAGCTGGCGGATCTGCTGTTTCGATCCGCGAGCGCCGGAGTCGGCCATGACGTAAATCGGGTTCATCTCGCCTTCTTTGTCGCGGCGCTGCATTTCGCCGAACATCTCGTCAGCAACTTTTTCTGTAATCGCCGACCAGATTTCGATGACCTTGTTGTAGCGCTCGCCGTTGGTGATGGCGCCGTCCAGGTATTGCTGCTGGACGTTGACCACCTGCTTCTCGGCGTCCTTTACCAGGACCTTCTTGCTCTCGGGAATGACCATGTCATCGATGCCGATGGACAGGCCGGCGCGCGTGGCGAATTGGAAGCCAAGCTGCTTCACTTCGTCCAGCATCTTGACCGTGATCTCAAGTCCGAAGCGAAGGTAGGTGTAGTTGACCAGCGCTCCGATACCCTTCTTCTTGAGCAGGCCGTTAATGTACGGCATGCCCTCAGGCAGGTAGTCGTTGAGAATGGCGCGTCCAACGGTGGTGTTGATGAACGCACGATCGATCTGTACTGGTTCGGTGTGAATGATGTCCTGATCGTCGTACGCGGTGGTCAGGTCGATCAGCTCTCCCGAATAGCGGAGGCGGATCGGGCTGAGGGTTTCGACCTCACCCGCGTTGAGAGCCATCAGAACTTCTTCGATGTTGGCGAACGCGCGGCCTTCACCCTTGGCGCCCGGCTTGCCTTTGGTCAAGTAGTAGAGACCGAGCACCATGTCCTGCGTGGGCACGGTGATCGGCTGACCTGAAGCGGGCGACAGGATGTTGTGCGAGGCCAGCATCAGCACGCTGGCTTCGACCTGGGCTTCCGGAGACAGCGGGATGTGAACCGCCATCTGGTCACCGTCGAAGTCGGCGTTGAATGCCGTGCAGACCAGCGGGTGAATCTTGATGGCCTTGCCTTCCACCAGCACCGGCTCGAACGCCTGAATGCCGAGGCGGTGAAGCGTAGGAGCGCGGTTCAGCAGCACCGGGTGGTCCTTAATAACTTCTTCAAGGATGTCCCACACGATGGGCTCCTGCTGCTCGACCATCTCCTTGGCTTGCTTGATGGTGGTGACGTTGCCCGTCTGTTCGAGGCGGTGATAGATGAACGGCTTGAACAGCTCGAGCGCCATCTTCTTGGGCAGGCCGCACTGGTGCAGCTTGAGTTCGGGACCGACCACGATGACGGAACGTCCGGAGTAGTCGACGCGCTTACCGAGCAGGTTCTGGCGGAAGCGTCCCTGCTTGCCTTTCAGCGTGTCAGAGAGCGACTTTAGCGGGCGGTTGTTGGCGCCACGCAGCACGCGGCCACGGCGTCCGTTGTCGAACAGGGCGTCCACGGCTTCCTGCAACATGCGCTTCTCGTTGCGCACGATGACTTCGGGAGCGTGCAGGTCCATCAGCTTCTTCAACCGGTTGTTGCGGTTGATCACGCGACGATACAGATCATTCAGGTCAGACGTGGCGAAGCGGCCACCATCTAGTGGAACCAGGGGACGGAGCTCCGGGGGAATGACCGGAATTACGTCGAGGATCATCCAGTGCGGCTTGTTGCCGCTCTTGCGGAAGGCCTCGACGACTTTCAGGCGCTTGGCGTACTTGAGCCGCTTCTGCAGCGAGCTCTCGTTCTTCATCTTCTCGCGCAGTTCGGTGGAGAGCGTGTCGGTGTCGACGCGCTTGAGCAGTTCCTTGATCGCTTCAGCGCCCATCATGGCCTTGAAACCGGCCGGACGGTACTGTTGATCGAGTTCACGGAACTTGGCTTCGTCCTTGATGACCTCGCGCTCTTTGACCGGAGCGTCGCCGGGTTCGACCACGACGTAGGCTTCGAAATAGAGCACGGACTCAAGGTCACGCAGGGAAATGTCGAGCAGGTGCCCGATGCGGCTGGGCAATCCTTTGAAGAACCACACGTGCGAGCAGGGCGAAGCCAGCTCGATGTGGCCGAGGCGTTCGCGCCGAACTTTCGACAGAGTGACTTCCACGCCGCACTTGTCGCAGATCACGCCGCGGTGCTTCATGCGTTTGTACTTGCCGCAGAGGCACTCCCAGTCGGTGACCGGGCCAAAGATGCGGGCGCAGAACAGTCCATCGCGCTCGGGTTTGAAGGTTCGGTAATTAATGGTCTCGGGCTTGGTGACTTCGCCATGCGACCAGCTCCGGATTTTTTCTGGAGAGGCCAGACTGATGCGAATGGCGTCAAAGTCCGCGATCACATTTGCCATTTCGAATGGGCTCGAACGAAACAAGGTGTTCCTCCGCTTCCTGCGGCTCTGACGCGTCCGCTTACGGGCCCCGGAATCAAGTTCTCAGTTCTCGGTTCTCAGTCATCAGTAAAACCGAGATCGAACTTCGGCCTTTCGTGCGGCATCGGGGCCCGATGCCGCAGTGGCACGTATTTCTAAAACTCTTTCAGAGTTCTCAGCCCTCAACTCCCTCTCAGTCGCAACTGAGAACTGGAAACCGAGAACTGAGAACCGGTTTCCTCAGTCTGCTGCCGCGCTGGCGGTCGGCTTCTTCTCGCCCGTCTTGATCAGCTCGACGTCGAGACAGAGCGACTGCAATTCGCGGATCAGCACGTTGAACGATTCGGGCACACCCGGCTCCATGGCGGCTTCGCCCTTGACGATGGCCTCGTAAATCTTGGTGCGGCCATAAACGTCGTCGGACTTCGCCGTCAACAGCTCCTGCAGAATGAAGGCTGCGCCGTAAGCTTCCAGGGCCCAGACTTCCATTTCTCCGAAGCGCTGTCCGCCGAACTGCGCCTTGCCGCCCAGCGGCTGCTGGGTAATCAGCGAGTACGGACCGATGGAACGCGCGTGAATCTTGTCGTCCACCAAGTGCGACAGCTTGAGCATGTAGATGTAGCCCACGGTAACCGGCTGTTCGAACTTCTCTCCGGTCATGCCGTCGCGCAGGTTGGTCTTGCCCGAGGTCGGGAGTCCGGCGTGTTCGAGCAACGCCTTAATCTCGCCTTCCTTAGAGCCGTCGAATACCGGCGAACCCATGAACACGCCCTTGGTCAGGGTCGGAGCCACGGATTCCAGTTCCTCGTCGCTCATGTCGGAGATGATGTCTGCGAGTTGCGAGTCCTTGAACAGGGCCTTCAACTCGCGGCGGATCGCCTCCGTTCGCGTGTTGGCTTTGAGCAGTTCGGTGATCTTCTCGCCCAGCACGAACCCGGCCCATCCCAGGTGAGTTTCAAGAATCTGGCCCACGTTCATACGGGAAGGCACGCCGAGCGGGTTGAGGACGATCTCCACCGGCGTTCCGTCTTCGAGGTACGGCATATCCTCTTCCGGCAGAATGCGCGCGATGACGCCCTTGTTGCCGTGACGGCCGGCCATCTTGTCACCGACACTCAGCTTGCGCTTCATGGCGATGTAGACCTTGACCAGCTTGATCACGCCCGGGGGCAGTTCGTCGCCCTTGGTGAGCTTTTCTTTCTTTTCGTTGACGATCTTCTTGAGCACGTCGATCTGGCGCGAGGTCATCTCCTCGATCTCGTCGATCTGCTCGTTCACCCGGGGATCCTTGTCCGCATACTTGATGCGTTTCAGGTTGCGGGTTGAGATGCGCTCGATTTCCTCGCGCGTCAGCATCGTGCCCTTGGTCAGCAGGCGCTTGTTGGTGCGCTCGTCGTGCAGGTCGGCTTGCACTTCCTTGCCGCCCAGGATGTTATCGAGGCGCTTCAGACGCTCGTCGGTCAGAATCCGGATCTCGTCCGAAAGGTTCTTTTCCAACTTGGCGATCTGTGTGGCTTCGATAGATTTCGCGCGCTCGTCCTTTTCCTGGCCCTTGCGGGAGAAGATCTTCACATCGACGATGACGCCTTCAATTCCCGGAGGGCAGTACAGCGAAGCATCGCGAACGTCTCCGGCTTTTTCGCCGAAGATCGCGCGCAGCAGCTTCTCTTCCGGCGTGAGCTGGGTCTCGCCCTTCGGCGTAACCTTGCCCACCAGAATGTCGCCCTGCTTGATGCTGGCGCCGATACGAATCACGCCCGCTTCGTCCAGGTTGCGGAGCATGGACTCGCTGACGTTGGGAATGTCACGCGTGACTTCTTCCGGACCCAGCTTGGTGTCGCGCGCTTCGATTTCGTACTCCTCGATGTGCAGCGAGGTGTAGTAATCGTCCTTCACCATTTTTTCGGAGACCAGGATCGCGTCTTCGAAGTTGTAACCGCGCCACGGCATGAAGGCCACCAGGACGTTCCGCCCCAGAGCCAGCTCGCCGTGATCGGTGCAAGGACCGTCAGCGATGATCTGTCCCTTCAGCACGCGTTCGCCCTTCTTGACCACCGGCTTCTGGTTGATGCAGGTGTTCTGGTTCGAGCGCTTGAACTTGGTGAGCTGGTAGATGTCGCTACCGACCTCACGCGACAGCTGCGTGGGATGGTGCTCGCCTTCCACGCGCACGATGATGCGTTCGGAGTCGACCGAATCGATAATGCCGTTGCGGCGGGCCAGAACGACAGCTCCAGAATCGCGAGCGGTAACGCCTTCCATTCCGGTGCCGACAATCGGCGCTTGCGCGCGGAGCAGCGGCACGGACTGGCGTTGCATGTTGGCGCCCATGAGCGCGCGGTTAGCATCGTCGTGCTCGAGGAACGGAACCAGCGAGGCGGCGACTGATACGAGCTGCTTCGGGCTGACGTCGACGTAGTCGACTTCATCGCGATGCACCAGGACGAAGTTGCCGGCTTTACGGGCATTGACCAGCTCGGCAACGATCTTGCCTTTGTCATCAAGTTCCACGTTCGCCTGTGCGATGGTGTGGCGATCTTCCTCCCACGCCGAGAGATAGAACGAGAACGGCTCGATCGTCGCTGGTTTCTTACGCTTCTCTTTCAGTTCGGCATTGATCTTCTCGATCTCGTGCTTTTCCATGTGATCGCCGACTTTGTGGTCGCTGTCGCCGACATTGATCACGGTGACATAGTCGATCACGCGGCCGGCCTTGATCTTGCGATAGGGCGACTCGATGAATCCGTAATCGTTGATGCGGGCATAGCAGCTCAGAGACGAAATCAGGCCGATGTTCGGACCTTCCGGCGTCTCGATCGGGCAAATGCGTCCGTAGTGCGTGGGGTGAACGTCGCGGACTTCGAATCCGGCGCGCTCACGAGAGAGACCGCCCGGCCCAAGCGCCGAGAGACGCCGCTTGTGCGTGATCTCGGAGAGCGGGTTGGTCTGATCCATGAACTGCGAGAGCTGCGACGATCCGAAAAATTCGCGGATCGCAGCCATCACCGGCTTGGCATTGACCAAGTCGTGCGGCATGGCCGTGGACATTTCCTGGTACACGGACATCTTTTCTTTGATGGCGCGTTCCATGCGGACCAGGCCGATGCGGAACTGGTTCTCCATCAATTCGCCGACCGCGCGAACGCGGCGGTTGCCGAGGTGATCGATGTCGTCGACCGCGCCAATGTTCTTTCGCAGCTTGAGCAGGTACGCGATGGTGGCGTAAAAGTCCTCGGGATCAAGCGTGCGCTTGTCGAGCGAGGTGGCTTCCTGGTTTTCGAACAGCTTGATGTTGAATTTCAAGCGGCCCACGCGCGAGAAATCGTACTTGCGCGGGTCGAAGAACATGCCGTGGAACAAGGCAGTCGCGGTGTCGAGGGTCGGCGGATCGCCGGGACGCAGCTTGCGGTAGATCTCGATCAGAGCCTCTTGCGGAGTCTTGATCGAATCGCGCTTCAGCGTCTGGCTGATGACCGTTCCCACGTCGTCGCGCTCTGGGAAGAACAGCGACATTTCCACGACGCCGGAATCGAGAATCTTCGAAACCTTGTCGGCGGTCACCTCGGCGTTGGCTTCGAGCATGACTTCGCCGGTGGTGGTGTCGACGACGTCGCCGGCAGTCCACGCGCCTTCGAGGTCGGTGATGTCGACTTCGATTTCCGTGATCTTCGATTTCTGAACTTCCTTCAGAACCTGAGCGTTGATCTTGCGGCCGGAGTGAGCGATCTCGTCCCCGGACTTGTTCTTGATGCTGCGCGCCAGCTTCATGCCGAGCAGGTTTGTCGCCTTCTCGCTGCTGGGATCGAGCGTCCAGTAAAGCTTCTTGTCGCGAACCGCGATGCGGTCCGTGGTGTAGAAGGTCTTCAGAATGTCCTCGCCGGAACGCAGACCAAGGGCGCGCAGGAAAATCGTGCCCAGGAACTTACGCTTGCGGTCGATGCGGACATAGAGCACATTCTTCTGGTCGTACTCGAACTCCACCCATGAACCGCGGTAGGGAATAATCTTGCCCAGGAAGTAGGTGCGGTTGTTCGCAGTTTCGAAGAAGACGCCGGGCGAACGGTGCAACTGGCTGACGATCACGCGCTCGGTACCGTTGATGATGAAGGTACCGTTCTGCGTCATCAGCGGAACATCGCCGAAAAATACTTCCTGCTCTTTAATGTCGCGAATGGAACGATTGCCGGTCTCGGCGTCCTTATCGAAAATGGTCAGACGCATGGTGACCTTGAGCGGGGCGGAGTAGGTCATGCCGCGCTCTTCACACTCGGCGACGTCGTACTTCAGTTGCAGGCCGACGGGGTCGCCGCACTTGTTGCAGAAATCAGGCGTGTTGGCGTTGTAGGTGCCGCACTTCTGGCAGAGAACTTCCCCGGGATGAAAGGGATCGGTAATGACAGTGGATCCGCAATTACGGCAAGTGGTACGGAGGTGATGCAAACCTTTGAGGTGCCCACATTTGCACTCCCAGTTACCAATGGCGTAATCCACAAACTCAAGTTGTGATACGTTGCGGAAATCGGTTATCGGGAAGACGGACTGAAAGACCGCCTGCAAGCCGCCGTCTTCGCGTTCGCTGGGGAGTTTGTCCATCTGCAGGAAGCGCTCGTAAGAACGCTTCTGAACCTCAATGAGGTTCGGGATTTGGATAGTGGCCGGAATTTTGGAGAAATCAAAGCGTGTACGGAAGGCATTTTTCATCGTTAAGAAACTCCCAATCACAACGCGCGACCGAAAGCCGCGCAATAAACCGCGGAATGTATGGCGCTTATCGCGCCGCGGGACCTACATACGTGCAGAGCCGGAAAGACTTAGAACCTAAAAGACGACGCGGCGCATGCAGGGACAGTGTCTCCCGCACGCGCCAACCAAGGCGTTTTGCCAATTCTGATTTGAACTCTTTCGCGCCAGTTCTCGGGCCTGTTTCCGCTCCGCATGCCTGCGAAGCAGCTGCCTAACTTCCCTCGCGAGCCCTCGCTCGCATGCGAGCGAGCGAAACCTAGGAAGCGACGTTATATAGATGCTAACACCGTCCCCAAAGCTTCACAAGTACGAACCAACAAGATAATCGATTTTGCACTGATCTCAGTGCTATGTAGGGACGGTCGCCATCGGCTGTCCGGGCGGGCTGCAACCGAGCAAGCCGTCGAGCTTCGCTCGAGAGCGGACGACGCGTCCGCCCCTACACAAGCACTGCTATTTCACTTCTACCGTTGCGCCCGCTTCGGTGAACTTCTTCTTGATGGTCTCGGCCTCGTCCTTGGAGACACCTTCCTTGATGCTCTTCGGAGCTCCGTCGACCAGTTCCTTGGCTTCTTTCAAGCCCAGGCTGGTGACTTCGCGTACGGCCTTGATTACATTGATCTTATTGGCGCCAACTTCCTTGAGCACCACGGTGAATTCGGTCTTCTCTTCGGCCGGAGCCGCTGCCGCTGCGCCACCGCCGCCCGCAACCATCACGGGAGCCGCTGCCGCCGCCGACACGCCCAGACGCGCTTCCAACTTCTTGACCAGGTCCGCGGCTTCCAGAAGCGACAGGCCTACGATTGATTCTTCCAACTGTGCAAGATCCGCCATTTTGTTTCTCCAGTATCGAATTTGGTAATTGAGTAATTTTGTAATCGGGCAATTTGACCCGATTCCTCGATTGCTCAATTCGGGGCTTTCGCCCAATTGCGTTATCCGTGGGCAAGTTTCCAGTGCGCTTTCCTTGCGCCAGAACGCCAGACAACGTTCGGCTGATGGTCACGCAACGCTTGACACTGATAACCAAAATCGCTTGCTGCGTGGGTAATTGTAAATTTGGTGATTTTCGAAGCCGTCGGCTTTTCAATTACCCAATTACAAAATTACCCAATTACAAAATTTCTAGGCTTCCTTGAACTTCTTCTGCTGCACTGCCTGATCGATAACCACGGCCAGGTTGCGGGGCACGGCGTTGATGGCCGTCGCTAGGCGCTGGGCCGGGGCGTTGATCAGGAACAGCAGTTTCGACAGCAACTCTTCCCTGGACGGCAAAGTCGCGAGCGACTCGATCTCCTTGATCGAGACCACCCGGCCTTCGACCACTCCGACCTTGAAGGTGAATTCCGGCGTGTCCTTGGCCATCTTCGTGAGCACCTTGGCCATGGCCACCGGATCCCCGGTGGTGTAAGCGATGGAGGTGACGCCAGCCAGATCCTTCAGCGCGCCTTCTACCTTGGTGCCCTTGGCTGCGCGTTCGGCCAGGGTGTTCTTGACAACCTGGTACTTCGCGCCCGCTCCCCGCAGAGCCTTGCGCAGCTCAAAATCCTGCGACACGGTCATCTTGGTGTAGGTCGCTACGACCATGTGGGAAACGTTGCTCAGGTCCTTGCTCAGCTTCTCGACCTGTTCTGTCTTTTTTGCCTTAGTAACTGCCATGTTCAGATCCTCGCAATCTTGCGCTCACGTGGGGACAGCCCCTTGGGCTGTCAAGGGGCTAAGCCTTAGAAGCCGCCTCGATGGGACTCACATCCAGCGGAATCCCCGGCCCCATGGTCGAGCTCAGGTAGCATCCCTTGATGTACTTGCCTTTTGCGACCGATGGCTTGGCCTTGATCACGCTGGTGATGAGCACCGTGGCGTTGTCGATCAACTTGTCGGGCGTGAACGAAATCTTTCCCACCGGGCAATGCACTAAAGCGGTCTTGTCGGTACGGAATTCGACCTTGCCCGCCTTTACTTCCTGAACCGCCTTGCCCACGTCGAACGTGACCGTCCCCGTCTTCGGATTCGGCATCAGCCCCTTGGGCCCAAGAACTTTACCCAGGCGTCCAACAGACTTCATCACGTCGGGAGTGGCGATCAGAGCGTCGAAGTCGGTCCAATTTTCCTTGGTGATCTTCTCGACCATCTCTTCGCCACCGGCGAAGTCTGCGCCAGCCGCTTCGGCTTCCTTAATTTTGTCACCGGTCGCGATGACGAGGACCTTTTTCGACTTGCCCAGACCGTGCGGCAACACGACCGTGCCCCGGACCATCTGGTCGGCGTGCTTGGGATCGACTCCCAGCCGCATCGTAACTTCGACGGTTTCGTCAAACTTGGCGAATTTCACTTTCTGCAGAAGAGGAACTGCGTCCTGCAGAACATAAGGACGCTTCTCGATTGCAGCGTGCGCCTTGGCGATATTCTTTCCTTCTTTTTTATTCATTTACTGCTCCTTGTCTCCCACCGTGCACTCAGGTTCGAGCGACCGTGGTGCTTGTGACGATTTGGTAATCGGGAAATTTGGTAATTGTGTAATTGAAAACCTTGCGGTCAAGAGATTTCAAATTACCCAATTACTAAATTTCCCAACTCAATCTCGTTACCCAATCACTTCAATTCCCATCGACCTTGCCGTCCCGCGGACGCTCTTAATCGCGCTATCGATCGAGGCCGCGTTCAGGTCGGGCATCTTCTGCTTGGCGATGTCTTCGACCTGCTTCGCGGTCACCTTGCCGACCTTATCTTTGTTCGGCGTGCCCGATCCCTTTGCGATGCCGGCGGCGCGCTTCAGCAGAATCGCCGCAGGGGGCGTCTTGGTGATGAAGGTGAACGAGCGGTCGTTGTAAACCGACACCACGACCGGGATGATCAGGCCTTCCATCTCTTTTTGGTTGGTTCTGGCGTTGAACTGCTTGCAGAACTCCATGATGTTGATCTGCGCCTGGCCCAGCGCGGGGCCCACCGGGGGCGCCGGAGTCGCTTTGCCTGCCGCGATCTGCAGCTTAACGTAACCTGTAACTTTTTTTGCCACTTCGTTAGCTCCTGATTTCTAGCTCTTAGCTGTTAGCTCTTAGCTCTCAGCTTCTAGCTAAGCACTTCAGCTCATCCAATTTTGTAATTTTGTAATCGGGTAATTTGGTAATTTGAAAACCGCGGCCACCTGGATTTTCAATTACTCAATTACAAAATTTCCCAATTACCAAATCTTAGGCGACTTTTTCAACCTGGTTGAATTCCAACTCCACCGGGGTCGAACGGCCGAAAATCGTGACCATCACTTTCAGCGTTTCGCGATCTTCGTTTACTTCGTCCACTATGCCCGTGAAACTCGCGAACGGGCCTTCGGTAATGCGTACCGACTCGTTCTTCTCGAACTTGACCTTGAGCTTCGGCTTCTCGCGGCTGTCGGCGACTTTGTAAACGATGTGCTGGACTTCTTCATCGGAGAGCGGCGTCGGTTGCTGTCCGGTGCCAACGAATCCCGTCACCCGAGGTGTGGACTTCACCACGTGCCACACATGATCGTCCATATCCATTTCGACCAGCACGTAGCCGGGATAGAACATGCGCTCGGAGGTGTACTTCTTGCCGCCGCGAACCTCGGTGACCGATTCGGTCGGGATCAGCACCTTGCCGATCTTGTCCTGCAGCCCGAATGCCGCGACGCGCGACTCGAGCGATTCTTTTACCTTGCGCTCAAATCCGGAATAGGAGTGGATAATGTACCACTTCATGTTCGGATTGCGCGGCGCTTCGGTAGCGCCTTCCGCCGGAGCGTCCGGCTGCGGCTCACTGGCCGTGCTGGTTGTGGTCTGGTTTTTATCTTCGTCCTGCATAATCAAAGTTGCTTCTCTCTGGACAACGTTCGTCCTTGCCTCGGGTCAGCGCGCTAGTAGCGGGCCCGGAAATAATGAAACAGCGCCGTCACCGCGTGCTGAATGACGTAGTCGATCACGCCGAAGTACAAGGCAAACAGGAAAACCGTGATGATCACCACGACGGTCGTGCCGCGAACTTCTTTCAGGCTGGGCGCCGTGACCTTGCGGGTTTCGGTGCGCACGTCGTTGTAAAACGAGCGGATGCGCTCCGGCCAGGCCTTGACCCGGTCTCCAAAGCTGCTGCTGGCGGTTACGATTGAATTTGCCATTTTCTTCGTCTCGACTGACATCTACTGTTTGTTCCTGGCCCTTCTCTCCAAAAACTCTGGCAGGGGCGGAGGGATTCGAACCCCCAAGTTCGGTTTTGGAGACCGACAGTTTAACCGTTGAGCTTACGCCCCTGTATTCATTTGGTAATTTTGTAATTGAGTAATTTGGTAATTTGAAAACCGTTGATTTCAGAGATTTCAAAACCAAATTACAAAATTACTCAATTACCCGATTACTTCACTTCTTTGTGCGGGGTGTGCTTACGGCAACGGCGGCAGAATTTCTTGAACTCGAGCCGCTCGGTCGTCGTCTTACGGTTCTTCGTTGTCGAATAGTTCCGCTCTTTGCAGTCACCGCACTGTAATGTCACTATTTCTCGGGGCATAAAACAGCTCCTAGCTCTTGATCAGCTTCCAGCTCTTAACTTCTAGCCCAAACCCTGGTTTTGCTCACAACTCGCGACTCAGGACTCAGGACTCCTACTGAATAATTTCCGCGATCGTGCCGGCTCCCACCGTGTGGCCGCCTTCGCGAATGGCGAAGCGCAAGCCCTTCTCCATTGCAACCGGCGTGATCAGCTCGATCACCAGGCCCACGTTATCTCCCGGCATCACCATCTCCGTACCCGCCGGAAGTTCCGCCACGCCCGTCACGTCCGTCGTGCGCAGGTAGAACTGCGGCCGATATCCCTTGAAGAACGGTGTATGACGTCCGCCTTCTTCCTTCGTCAGGATGTAGACCTCAGCCTTGAACTTGGTGTGCGGCGTGATCGATCCTGGTTTCGCCAGCACCATGCCGCGCTCCACGTCGTCCTTGCCGATGCCGCGCAGCAGCAGTCCGGCATTGTCGCCCGCCATGCCTTCGTCCAGCTGCTTCTTGAACATCTCGACGCCAGTGACGACCGTCTTGCGGGTGTCGCGGAAGCCTACGATTTCCACTTCCTCGCTGACCTTCACCTTGCCGCGCTCGATACGTCCCGTCACCACCGTGCCGCGGCCCGAGATCGAGAAAATATCTTCGATCGGCATCAGGAACGGCTTGTCCAGTTCACGCGCCGGCTGCGGCACACTCTTGTCCACCGCCTCCATCAGCGCGTCTATCTGCTTTTCCCACTTCTCTTCGCCATTCAATGCGCCCAGAGCCGACAAACGAACCACCGGCACATCATCGCCGGGGAATTTGTAGCTCTTCAGCAACTCGCGGACTTCGAGTTCGACCAGATCCAGCAGCTCGGGATCGTCCACCGCATCGCACTTGTTCAGCGCGACCACGATATAGGGTACGCCCACCTGACGGGCCAGCAGCACGTGCTCGCGCGTCTGCGGCATCGGGCCGTCGGTCGCCGCAACTACCAGGATCGCGCCATCCATCTGCGCTGCGCCCGTGATCATGTTCTTGATGTAGTCGGCGTGGCCCGGGCAATCCACGTGCGCGTAGTGCCGGTTCGCCGTCTCATACTCCACGTGCGCGGTCGCGATCGTGATGCCGCGCGCTTTCTCTTCGGGCGCGTTGTCGATCGAATCAAACGAGCGGAACTTGATGTTCGGATTGTGCTTGGACAGAACCTTGGTGATAGCCGCCGTCAACGTGGTCTTGCCATGATCGATGTGTCCGATCGTCCCTACGTTGCAGTGCGGCTTTGTCCGATCAAATTTCTCTTTTGCCATGATTCAGCTCTTAGCTCCTAGCTCTTAGCTTCTAGCTCAACTCTTGTCGTCCTTCGCGGCGTTGGCCTTCTCAGGACCTACGGAGTTCTACTAGTAATACTGGTACAACTTCTTAAATTTATGCCGCAGTGCGGTGTCGACACCTTCCAGCTTTGACAGGTAAAGCTCACGCACCTGCGCCTGATCGGAAACCGGGAGCGCCTGATACAGCTGCTGCGCGTTCAATCCCGGCTCGCCGAACCGCTCGAGTACTTTCTGCGCCAGCACCGCGTCCACGTTCCGGATCCGAATTCCCTTGCGATCGAGCTGCTTCAGGAATTGCTCGACTTTATCGGGCAAGAACGCCTGCTCTATGGCTGCTTGCAGCTTCGCGTACTCTTGCGCCTTCTCAACCTTGATGGCAGCTTTTTCAAAAACCACTGTCATCCCCTCTTATCTGATCCCTCGCAAACTGCGCTCGGGATTTCAGCTGCGGACTCACGCCCGCAAAACGCCTCAATCTATGGAGCGGGAGACGGGAATCGAACCCGCGACCAACAGCTTGGAAGGCTGTGACTCTACCACTGAGTTACTCCCGCGAAAGCCAGCTGCCAGTTATCAGCTGTCAGCCTCTGCAAAACCTCAGCGGCTAAAGCCGCTTGCTATTACGACTCACAGCGGCACGGCTAAAGCCGTGCCCTTCCCAAACCAAATAGATCAGAGTCTCACAACTCTGAAGCGGTTCCACCAAATCTCCAACCAAACTCTGGAGCCGATGACCAGGATTGAACTGGTGACCTCTCCCTTACCAAGGGAGTGCTCTACCAACTGAGCTACATCGGCCCTGAAACTCAGCTGTCAGCCTTTAGCCTTCAGCTCGGAGCGAACTTCGTCCGCGTCGTTGCTCTTGTCCGGGTGCATGACGTCGTTGCGTCGCACCCAGCTTTTGAACGCGAACAAACCGAGAATCACCAGCGTGCCCGCTCGAAGCTTTGTATCCGTAATCGTCATCCACGTTAGTACCGCGAGTCCGACGTAGGCGATCAGGGCTGCTGCTAGGCGATTCATTTGCTACTCAATATCCTTCGCGAAAACCGCTCAGGATTCGCCAGCGGGCTCACGCCCGCTAGACGGCTCAACCTGGTGCACAGGGAAGGATTCGAACCTTCGTACCTCGCTAGGAGGGACAGATTTACAGTCTGTTGGCTTTAACCACTCACCCACCTGTGCAAAAACTTTCGGGCGAGGCGGCCATTTCGCTCCGTCCGGCAGACCGCTTTTGCATCCGCCGATCGTCAACGTCGAATCTGCAGAGCAAACGCAGCACAGCTAATTTAAATTCGCAAAACAGGGAAACCTAAGGTCGCGCACAAAGACCATCGCGAAGATCACTGCTCGTTGGCCTCTACAACCCGGAAAAGTTCCGAATGGAGTGCGTTGGAAAAACCTGTTCGCCGCTTACCGAATCCGCCGCCTGCCGGACAATTCTATTCTTCTTCCGAAGATCTGTTCTCTGGAGCTGGCGAAGGGATTCGAACCCCCGACCCTCTGATTACAAATCAGATGCTCTACCGGCTGAGCTACGCCAGCAAATTCTCGGGAAAGCCGCGCTGTCGCGCAAACGAATCCCTCTAATCCCTTCCGCATGTCCGGGACAATTTAATAAATTATCACAAGCGGAACTTCAGGCGCAATAACAGTATAGCTGGTCGAAAGCCGAAAAAATTCAGTTATTTCTGGCGCGCTTGGGAGAGCGCTAATTCCATGCCCCGGGCCCCGGCTCTTCTGCCCGGCGCCTCGGCTAAGGATCTCATAAATTCCACCTGAGCCCAGTCGGGATGCCCCTGCTCAAGCATCAGGGTCGCCAACTGTTCACGCGCGGGAATGATCGGGCCAGGGGTGACGGGAAGCTTTTCGAGCGAATCCTCTTCCGCTGCCGCCTGCTGCAACAAGGCCTCGGCTTCGCCTTCGTTGTCTTCGGCGTGGGCGGTCCAACCCATGGCTTCTCGCTTCATGACTCTCACCTGGGCCGCCCAATAGCTGCTTCCGGCGGATTGAAACTGCTGTTCCAAGCGCTGAAGCTGCTGAGTTGGTCCACGAGCGTCAGACGGCCGGCCACTCCTGGCAAAGCCAAGGCTTTGTGCCCAGAACGCAGCCGCAGCGACCTCTGGCGGAGCATCCGGAGAAGCTGTAATTGCACTTGCGGCCTTCCAGTCGGCGCGTTCCACCGCGTATCGAATTGGTATGGCAGTAGCGGCATAGGCGATCTTGAAATCGCGCATATCGAGCGCGGGCATCGACCGCAACTGGGAGACAACATCGGAGGCATCCTGATCACGCCCGAGTTGCAGGTCGGCATAAACCAGGTAATCCATAGTGTGCAATTCCTCCCCGATGTCGCGGACCTGGTGGGCTGCGTGGCGTGCGGCCGTGTTGGCGGCAATCGAGTCCTCCCACAATCCCAGCCTGGTGAAGATATGGGAGGGCATATGCAGCGCGTGGGGTACAGAGGGAGCGATTTTGGAATAGAGACGCGCGGCAGGCAGTCCTTGAGAGGCAAGTTCCGCGTTGTCGTACGCATGGATGAGGTAATGAGCGATTCCGGGATGCTCCGGGAAACGTTGAAACAAGGCCTCGAGCAGTCGCGCGGCTTGCTTCTGCCGGGTATGCGTCTTATCGGAAGGAGCTGCATTGGCTAGCAGGGCCAGCGCATAGAAAACCTGCGTCTCCACACTTTTCGGGTTCGCGGCCGCCAACTCGCTCATCGCGTGTTCGTACTTCATGGCCCGAGCGTCGTAGGGGACCGAATCGCCGTCCTGAAAGAGGAGCCCGGCTGCGCGGACGAACTGGCGCTCCTGTTCGGTCTTCGCGCCACTGCGCATCGCGAGATCGATTTCCTTCCGGGCAACGCCATAGGCATCCGGTGCGATGCGCGGCTGCCAAAGTTGGTGGAACCGTGTCATGGCGATTCCCCAATGCGCCATTGCGCAATTCGGATCACGGGCGCCAACGTCTTGAAATATTTTGTCAGCGGCGGAGTAGCTGAATGAGTGCAGCAGAGCCACGCCCCGATTGAAGTCCCTCTGGACAGCAGGCTGGCAAGAGATTGGAAAAGAGACTTCGCCTAGCTTCTCGGGTGCCGGGTGCTCATGCATGTCCTGACCGCAGACAGGCAATACCGCGAAGATTATGAGCGCGGCTAATTTCCCGTATCGAGGGCGAAGCATGGAGACGTCTCGGCGAGACGTCTGAATTTTACCTCGCCCGACGGCCAGTGGCATTTGGGAGCATGACATCAATGATCATCCTGCCGGCCGCAGCATGAATAACTGCCGTCCAGGCGGGTGGATGGTATCATTCCCCGACCGCATTTCATGCGAATCAGACGCACTCTTCCCATCGTTTTAGCGGTCGTGATCGTGGCCGCCGCGTTGATCCTGGCGGTGCAACTCCGCAAACAGGCTCCTCCCGAGTGTGCACGGTTGCTTCCGGCGGGGGACGCGTTCCTGTACGCGAATTTGGGCTGGGCCCGCAAGACCAATAGCGAGGCCTCGCTGCTGCCGGTGCCGCACGATCCCGAGTACGAACGCTTTATCCAAGAGACCGGGTTCGACTACGAGCGTGACCTGGAGGCCGTGGCGTTTGCGGTTCACTATCCGCAGAGCTGGCCGGGAGGCGGAACCGGCGGCGATGCGCCGGAGGCGCGTTTTTCCGAAGTGTTCCTGGCTCGCTTCGACGGCACCAAGTGTGCCGCGTACCTGAAACACACGGCCAAGTCGATCGAGAACTACCGATCCGTAGACATCTACTCAATCCCACTGGATGGCCGCACGGTGCGCGTTGCGATTCTGGGCGTTGATATAGCTGCCGCTTCGAACCATGACGACCCGAACGTGATGCGCGGCATTGTCGATCGGTCGCGGCGGTTAGCATCGCCGTTTGGTGGACCGGCTTTCCTGCGCCGCTATTACCGGCGGGTGCAGTTGGCGAGCCCGGTGTGGCTGATCGCGCGAGTGGAGCCCAAAGCGCCGTTCTTTGACGGATGGTCGACCATATTTCCCAATCCTGCCAACGTGGTGGTCTCGGCCAGCTATAACCCGCTGCATCTTCCGTTGCGAACGGGAGTGCTGCATCTTCGGGCGGAGGCGTCGACCGACAACAAGGAAGACGCGCAGGCCATTGCCGACAAGCTCGGTGTTTTCTTCTCCATGTTTCATAGCGCTGAGGAGTCGGTGGGATCGCCCGGGTCCGACGCCGATCTCAAAGTTTTATTCGACAGCCTGAAGGTGCGCCAGGATGATAACCGGGCCGTGGTGGTAGCCACCGTTCCTACAGGAGTCTTCCACAAGTTAGTGGACTCCTCTGAGCAGATGGCTCCTCTGGCCTCGCCGACGCATCCCGCCAATCCCGCCACTCCCGCTCCAGCCAAGAAACATCCAAAGCGGTAGAGTCGGCGAATCTGTAACTAAACGCCTTACGGCGCGTCTGATCAGGTAAGAAGGATCAGCGGGGTACAATAAAGACGAATGTCCAGCTTGCCACTGCCGATAGCCGCATTTGTCGCGGGGCTCATCTCCTTTTTGTCGCCTTGCGTGCTGCCCCTCGTGCCGGGATACGTTTCGCTCATCTCGGGAGTTGGCGTCGAGGAGTTGAAGGCACCGCAATCCCAATTGATGCGGCGGGTCATGGTGAATTCCATCGGATTCATTCTGGGGTTCAGCATCGTGTTCGTGACCCTGGGAGCGATCTCCACGGAAATCGGGCAACTGGCGGCGCAATACAAACACACTCTGTCGATCGTGGCGGGCGTGGTGATCATTATTTTCGGGCTGCATCTGACGGGGATCTTCCAGATCAAGTGGCTTTTGCAGGACACGCGCCTGCATGGACTCAAGGGCAGCAGCACACCGCTGGGAGCATTCGTTATTGGATTTGCGTTCGCCTTTGGCTGGACGCCTTGCCTGGGCCCGATCCTCACTGCGATCCTGGCGCTGGCCAGCGAGCAAGACACGCTGGTGAAAGGGATTCTGCTGCTCGCGGTGTATTCGCTGGGCCTGGCGGTGCCGTTTCTGCTGACGTCGCTGCTGATGGAGCGGTTTCTGAAGTTTTATGGACGGTTCCGCTCGCACATGCACGCGCTGGAAGTTGCTTCGGGGGGTCTTTTGATCGCCTTGGGGATTCTGCTGGTGATGGGGCGTTTCACCCTGATTTCCAGCTGGCTCTCATTTTTAAATAGATTTGCACTGTAATGAGGATTGAGCACTATGTCTGTTTCTGAACAACCTGAGGGACCGCAACAACCGGGCATGCCGGGTGGCAGTCCTGATTTGAATTCGCCCGAGGTCAGCTCGCCAGTTCCACCGCCGTCACCCAACGGTGGCCGGAATCCTCTTGCCCTGGTCGTAGTGGCGGTAGTTGCGGCCGCGATGCTCTATGCCGGATTTCACATGGCGCGCCGCAGCGGAGAAGAGCCGCCTCACGTCCTGGGCAAATCTACGCAGGCGCCCAACTTCACTCTGGAAACTCTCGACGGCAAGAACATGAGTCTGTCGGACCTGCGGGGCAAGGCTGTCCTGCTGAATTTCTGGGCCACGTGGTGCGGCCCGTGCAAGATCGAGACTCCCTGGCTGGTGGAGTTGCAGAAGCAGTATGGATCCGAGGGCCTGCAGGTGGTAGGGATCGCCATGGATGATTCGGGCAAGGACGACATCGAAAAGTTTGCCAAAGATATGGGGGTGAACTACCCGGTGCTTCTGGGCAAGGAGGCTGTGGGCGACGCCTACGGCGGGGTTCCGGCGCTGCCGGAAAGCTTCTTCATCGGGCGCAATGGAAAGATCGTGGAGCGGATCATTGGCCTGAAGGGGCGTGGCGAGATCGAAGATGCGATCAAGAAAGCGCTCAATACCGAGCCCGGCGCGGCTCCGAGCAGTACGGCATCGGCGGCCCTCCCGGCTCAGAAGTGACAATAGGAACGCGCTCGCATCGGTCTTACGATGAATAAAGCAATGGCATGGCGACGGCATCCTCGGCGCGCAGTTTGCGTTTTCAGCTTGCTGGCTGCCACTGCCGTGGCGCAATCGGGCAAAGAGCCTTCGGTTTCCATGGTTCCGGTTGGGCTGGTGACAACGCAAAGAACAAAGCAAACCATGGTGGACCTCGATTTCCGCGTCGCGCCCGGATTTCACATCAATTCGAACAAACCCAAATCGGAATTTCTGATTGCCACCGGATTGAAAATGGATCCGCCAACCGATATTGTCCTGGGCAAAATTGTGTATCCCCCGGGCAAGGATGTGGCTTTTCCCTTCTCGCCCGACGAAAAGCTGAACGTGTACAGCGGGGATTTCACTATTAAGGTCGCGGTGCATCCATTGAGTTCGGTGGTGCCGGGAAAATATGCCATGCGCGGCTCACTGCGATACCAAGCCTGCGACAACGCCCAGTGCTTCCCTCCGAAGACTCTGCCGGTCAACTTCGATGTCAAGGTCGTGAAGGAACCGAGGCAGGGACATCGCAATCCCGCCCAAAGCCCGCACATCCACTAACCATCGCACAGCTCTGCTGAAGTAGGGACCGCCCTGGGGCTGTCCCGGGCGGACCGCAGCTCGAGGCCCTGCTATTCCGTGATAACGTGATCCGCACAGCATTCAGCGCGCAGTGACCATGCAATCTTCCCAGCAGAGGTTTTGACTCTAGTTGCATTCAGACAGGGTAGATAGTCCATCAACAGCTGCATACAAACATCGCACTCGATTACCGCTACCTCGTTTCATATACCGACTGCGAACGAATGAAGCTACAATGGCTGGCGTTCTCGCGGTCAAGATCCCAGACAAAATTCCCGTACACTTAGTGGCTTCTTTGCGCCCATATGATCAGAACTTCATCTCTTACCTCATTTTTGTCGCTGTTTGTTGCACTCCATGTTGGCGTTCTCGCGCAAGAACCAACGCAGCAAAAAATTAAGGGCGAGGAGCGCAAACTTGTCGAGCATATGCTCGAGAATGTTCACGATTTATTGAAGCAAAATTACTACGATCCGTCCTTTCATGCGTTGGACATCGATGCACGTTACAAACAGTACGAAGAACGGATTCAAAAGGCGGAGTCCTTGGGCGCTGCATTCCGGGTGGTAGCCGCGTATCTATCGGGCCTGAACGATTCGCATACAATTTTCATCCCGCCTCGTTTCAACAACACTCCCGATTATGGTTTTGAGCTGCAGATGGTAGGGGACAATTGCTACGTTACTAAGGTGCGCCCAGGGTCCGACGCGGAAGGTAAGATACACCCCGGCGATCAGATCCTATCTCTAGATGGCTATACGGTCGGGCGCATCGATATTTCGCAGCTCCAGTATTATCTCCGTCAGATTGCCCCGCAACCCATAACAAGATTGACGGCACGATCACCATCCGGAGAAACGCGCAATGTCCTGATTGCGACGAAGTATGTAGAGCACCGCCCTCGCGCATTTAAGGACTTTGAAATGTGGCGGGAGGTTGGTGAGTTGCAAATGACCCGACATCTGCTGCGACAACAGTATGTGGAGCGGGCTGATGTTCTGTTCTGGAAGATGCCGACCTTTCTCACCGATGACAAGGAGGTCGATCGGATGATACAAATTGCGCGCCATCATAAGACGCTGGTACTAGATCTGCGTGGAAATTCAGGCGGATCCGTTGCCCTTACGGCGCGCCTGGTTGGCAGCGTGATGGATCATGACGTGACGATTGGCACGCGTGTGATGCGCAAGGGACAGAAGCCGTAGACGGCGAAGTCGAGAACGAAAAGTTTGTTTACTGGGAACCTTATTGTTGTGGTGGATAGCAGGTCGGCGTCCGCCGCGGAAGTGTTTGCACGAGTCGTGCAGCTAGAGCATCGCGGGACGGTCATTGGCGACCGTACCTCCGGCAGGGTGATGGAGGCGCAATATTTTCCATTGCAGGATTACTCAGGAGTGGTCGTGGTATACGGAGCCCTCATCACTGTCGCCGATCTGATCATGACCGACGGCAGGAGCCTTGAGAAGCTGGGCGTCATACCGGACATTCTAGCGTTGCCAGTCGCTACGGACTTGGCGACGGGGGAGGATCCAGTACTCGCGAAGGCTGCGGAGTTAGCCGGAACGAAAATTGATCCCGCCGAAGCTGGCACACTCTTTCCGTTCGAATGGGCTCCGGAGTGAGAACCCTTCAGACACCAATAAAAGTCCCATTTGAGTGCTCAATTACTGCGTTGATTTGTGAAGGGCAAATGAAGGGCACTGCGAAGCGCCCCACCTGACGCCGACCCTTTTCCAAACATTGCCGAGACGCGACAGCTATCATAGCCCTGGTCTTGCCAGCAATCTGAGCCGAGCTTCGCTCGACCGGACAGCCGCTGAGGCGTTTGTCCCTACATGGCACCATTCTTTGACGAAGGTCTCTCCCGGTCCTAAGATTTCAATTCCATGAGACGCACTCTTCTCTGCCTGATGTCCCTGTCACTGGCGGCGTTATGTTCCGCGCAATCGTCGCAAGCTCCTGCGATCACGATCGTCAACGTCACTATTATCGACACCGTCGGAGGGCGACTGCTGCTCCACCGCAACGTCACCGTGCGAAATGGAATCATCGACGATATTCGCGACGCAATGCTACCCAAGGTCAACAAGCATGCCCTAGAAGTAAACGGCACCGGCAAGTACCTGATTCCCGGGCTGTGGGACATGCACGTTCACATGGTGTTCGGGGATTGGTTCCCGCGCGGGAAGGAGATCACGCTGCCGCTGTTCATCGCCAACGGGATTACGGGCGTGCGCGATATGGGCGGCGAGTTGGAGGTGCTGCAGGAGTGGCGCAAAGAGATTTCCACCGGGACATTGATTGGACCGCGCATCGTGATGTCGGGGCCGATGCTCGACGGACCGCAGCCGCGATTCCCCAGCTCGATTGCGGTCAAGACTCCCGAGGATGGACGGCGGGCCGTGGACGATCTGAAGCAGCGCGGCGCGGATTTCATCAAGCTGCAGTCGCTGATTCCTCGCGATGCGGTCTTCGCCGTTGCCGACGAAGCCAAAAAGCAGGGGATTACGTTCGTCGGTCACGTTCCGGACTCGGTGCGCGCGTCGGAGATGTCCAATGCTGGGCAGAAAAGTTTCGAGCACCTGATCGGAATTTTCGAAGGCAGTTCGCCGCTGGAAGATGAGTTCCTCAAAGGCGGAAAGACCGAAGGCAAATTTCTCTCCACATACGATCCAAAGCGCGCTGAAGCGCTGTTTGCGCTGCTGGCGAAGAATCAGACCTGGCAATGTCCCACGCTGGTCTGGGAGCGCGGCGGAAATCTACTGGAGCTCAACGACTTTGCGCACGACCCGCTCGCTAAGTACGTTCCGGCGTCCTGGAAAGATGTCACGTGGAAGCGCTTTACCAAAGAAATCGTGCAGGACAATACCGACGACTTCGCTACCCGCCGGCGCTTCGTCGATAAAGAACTCGAGGTGGTAAAGGCGATGCACAAGGCTGGCGTGCCATTCCTTGCCGGGACCGATACCCCACCCGGTGTGTATGTCTTTCCCGGGTTCAGCTTGCATCAGGAGTTGCAGCGATTCGTGGCGGCAGGCTTCACGCCGCTCGAAGCGCTGCAGACGGCAACGTTGAATCCGGCAAAGTTTCTCGGCATGGAAGACCGGTTGGGTTCGATCGAAAAAGGAAAGCTCGCGGATCTGGTGCTGCTGGATGCGAATCCGCTGGAGGAAATTCGCAATACGCAGGAGATTGCGGGGGTGGTTGTGAACGGACGCTATCTGTCGCGCGCTGATTTGGACAAGATGCTGGCGGGAGTGGAGCAAGCAGCGGCGGAGAAATGAGGCAAAGGACTCAGTCCCGACTTGGAACGAGTACCACGTTCGGTGACCGAGAGGACATCGACGCAGCTTGATTAGAATTGTAGTGTTGAATTCCTGTTTGCATCTGCCGATAATCGTCTTAGCTGGACAGGCTAAAGCCCCGAGTTGAATTCGCGCTCGGGGCTTCACTTTACCCGGTGCGGCAAGTTGTCATTGACAGCGTGCGAGAGGCGAGGCACAATTTCACGCGCTCTCAATAACGTCCCGTTTCGTCTCCCATCGCAATATCCCGGCCCGAGTCAAGCGCCCATTCGGAGGTCTTCATGCCAAAGGTCAAGGCGAACAACGTTACATTGCATTACGAGCAGCAGGGGAACGGCGATCCGCTCGTCCTAATTCCCTATCTGGCGGCCGACAACGCATGCTACGCGTTTCAGGTTGCGGAATATTCCAAGCATTTCACCTGCATCTCTCTTGATCTTCGCGGGACAGGCGAGAGCGACAAACCTGACGGAGCCTACTCCACGGAAGATCTCGCGGATGATGTTGCCGCTCTAATGCAGGCGTTGGGCATTCAGAAAGCTCATGTGTCGGGCCTCTCGCTGGGTGCGGCGATCGGCATGTGGCTGGCGGCAAAGCATCCGGAGATGGTGAAATCGTTATCGCTGCATAGTGGCTGGCCGAAAACGGATGCCTACCTGCATACCATGGTTCAAGGACTCCAGGTCTCGGCGAACGGGATGGGAAACGTCGCGGAGATGGTGATTCTGTGCCTGTTTCCCTGGTGCTTCACGCCGGAACTTTACGCCGCCAAGCCGGAGTATCTACAGAACCTGGCAGCTTTTGTGCGCAGCCGCCCGGCGCAGTCGGTTTCCAGCTTCATATCCCAGTCGAATGCAGTGCTCGGCCACGATGCCGAGGCGCAGCTGAGCCGTATCACAGCGCCGACGCAAATCACTTTCGGCCGCCACGATGCTGCCACGTCCACTCGGTTTGCAGAGCGCCTGAAGGGACCGATTGGTAAATCCGAGATGTTGATCTTTGAAGGCTGCTCGCATGCACCGATTTACGAGAACGTAGAAGAGTTCAATGGGAAGACTCTGGAATTCTTGAGGCGGCAGGCAAACTGATGGAGTTTGTGTAGGGGCGGACGCATCGTTCGTCCCGCTCGCCAAGCGAGGGGGAGGCGGCGGAATTCTTCTACCGAGGGGGCGTCCCAGGGCATTCTCATTGCGCGCTTCGCGCGCAACAACCTAGTGTAAGTACATATTTGTACATGGAAATGTTCCTGAAGGAACACTTTTGGCTTGCAAGTCCTTTACTTTCAGTATGACTATTTGCCGCCCTGCTTCTTCTCCACCTTCGCCCAGGCATCCTTCAGCGCTACTGTGCGGTTGAACACGGGGGCTCCCGGCTTGGAGTCCGGATCGGCACAGAAATAACCCAGGCGCTCGAACTGGCAGCGGCTTCCCGCAGTGGCGTTCGCCAGGGACGGTTCCAGCTTGGCGTGCGGGATTACTTGCAGCGAGTTGGGATTCAGGTAGTCGAGAACGTCCTTGCCCTCTTCCACCTCGGCCAGGTTCTCTTTGGTGAACAGGTTGTCGTAAATGCGCACCTCGGCATCGACGGCGTGCTGCGGCGGACACCCAATGGATGGTGGACTTCACTTTGCGCCCATCGGGAGCGTTGCCGCCGCGGGTTGCGGGGTCATAGGTGCAGTGCACTTCGACCACTTCGCCCGCGTCGTTCTTCACCACGCTTTGCGCGGTGATGAAGTAGCCGTAACGCAGACGCACCTCGCGTCCGGGCGAGAGGCGGAAATACTTCGGCGGCGGCACCTCGCGGAAATCGTCCTGCTCGATGTAGAGCACGCGGGAGAAGGGCACCTTGCGCGAGCCTGCGCTCGCATCTTCGGGATTGTTGATGCGCGTCCATCTCTTCGACCTGGCCCTCGGGATAGTTATCGATCACAACCTTCAGCGGGTGCAGCACGGCCATCACGCGGGGCGCGCGCTTGTTCAGATCCTCGCGGACGAAGTGCTCCAGCATCGCCAGTTCGACGATTCCGTTGGTGCGCGAGACCCCGGCCGCGGTGACGAAATTGCGAATCGCTTCCGGCGTGTAGCCGCGGCGGCGCAGGCCCGTAAGCGTGGGCATGCGGGGATCGTCCCAGCCGCGCACTGTGCCTTGTTCGACCAGCTGGCGCAGCTTGCGCTTGCTCATCAGCGTGTAGGTCAGGCTGAGGCGGTCGAATTCAATCTGCTGCGAAGGGAAAATTCCCAGCTGCTCGATGAACCAGTTATAGAGCGGCTGGTGATCCGCGAATTCCAGCGAGCACATGGAATGCGTGACTTTCTCGATCGAGTCCGACTGCCCGTGTGCGTAGTCGTACATGGGATAGATGCACCACTTGTTCCCCGTGCGGTGATGCTCGGCGTGCAGGATGCGGTACATCACGGGATCGCGCATATTGAAGTTGGGCGACGCCATGTCAATCTTGGCGCGCAGAACTTTTGCGCCGTCGGGAAACTCCCCCGCTTTCATGCGCTCAAATAGAGCCAGGTTCTCTTCGGCAGTACGATTGCGGTACGGACTGTCTTTTCCTGGCTCGGTCAGCGTGCCACGATGCTTGCGAATCTCTTCCGCGGACAGATCATCGACGTAAGCTTTGCCATCTTTGATCAGCTTGATCGCCCACTCGTAGAGCTGGTCGAAATAATCGGAAGCATAGAAGAGACCGTCCCAGTGGAAGCCAAGCCACTTGACGTCTTCCATGATGGAGTCGACGTACTCGACATCTTCCTTCTCAGGGTTGGTGTCGTCGAAGCGCAGGTTGGTGTGTCCGCCAAACTCGTCGGCGAGACCGAAGTCGAGGCAGATCGCTTTCGCGTGTCCGATATGCAGATAGCCGTTGGGCTCAGGAGGGAAGCGGGTCTGCACGCGTCCGTTGTACTTGTTGGTCTTCAGGTCTTCGACCATGCGATCGCGAAGAAAGTTGGAGGGACGAGGCTCGGGCGAGGTGTTCTCCGCCATTTTTGCCTCGGTTGTTGAGGGATTCATACTCTTTGATCTTATCGTAATGACGGGTGGAGCGGCTTACCTTGCTCTACACGCCGGCGGACACAATTTGCCCCGCTGCACGCGTCTTCCTTTCATGCGCCTCCAGCTGACGTCGGAATCGCACATGCCGCCAGCGGGTCATCTCCACCAGCGGCTTCCAAACGGGGTTCACCAGATCGTGCTGGATGAGCAAGTGCCAGAAGCGATTGGAGCGTTTGTAAAGGTACGACATCGCGAGATAGAGCGGGACAGCCTGCCACTGTTCCGGCCTGCGCCGCCAGATGGACGCGTGAGAGAACAGCCGCTGGTAGATCCATCCATAGCCTCGCTCCAGTTCTTCGGGACTCATGTGCTTCGGCCGAAAGACGGCATGGCCGGTGTCATACAACGTCCAGTCGCGATGCAGGATGCGACCTTCCGCTTCCATCTGGCGAAACAAGGGAGTGGCCGGATATGGAGTGAGGATGTGGAAGGTGGCGCACTCAAGACGATTCTCTTCAATCCATTCCGCGGTTTGCGCGAAGACATCTTTGCGGTCGTGATCGAAACCGAGAACGAAAGAACCGTTCACCTGGATGCCGCAGTCGTGCAGCATGCATACACGCCGGGCATACTCGGACGTTTTCGGGGTCTTCTTGTTTGCGTCTGAGAGATTTTGGTCAGATAGCGATTCGAAACCGATGAATACGCCTGTGCATCCGGCCAGCGCCATGGCGCGAATGAGACTGGGATCGTCCGTCACGTCAATGGTTACAGCGGCGCTCCAGATCTTGTTCAGCGGGCGCAGGGCTTTGCACAGGGCATGCAGGTAATCGCGGCGGGAACCCAAATTATTGTCGATGAAGACCGCATACGGCTGATCGTCTCCTTTGAATTCGTCCGCCACCTGCCGAGGATCGCGCATGCGGTAAGGCATGCGGAGGCCTTCGGTTGCCAGATAACAGAAGCCGCACCGGTTGTGACATCCGCGGGTCGCGATCAGGCTGGTGGTGGTGAGAAAGCTGCGGCGGGGCAGGATCGAGCGTCGCGGCGCGGGGTCGTCGCGGTAATCATTCTCGTACGTCGCGATGTAGCGGGACTGAAGTTTCCCTTGCTCTACGTCCCGCAAAATGCGAGGCCAGAGTTGGACTCCATCGCCCAACGCGAGCGCGTCGGCATGCGGCGCGCACTCCTCCGGGCAGGAGAGCACGTGCAAGCCGCCCAGAATTATTTTTGCGCCGCGCCCGCGATACCAATCCGCAAGTTCGTAGGCCCGCTTGGCGAAGGTGAGATGAACGGTGATTCCGACCACTTGCGGCATGGGCGGATGCGGAGGGCGTCCATGAAGGAGGTTTTCGTCCCAGTATTCGACTCGCCAGTGGTCGGGAGTGGTGGCAGCAAAGCTCGTCATCGCCAGACTCGGCGTGAGCACGTGCTTGCCGAAGCTTGCGTTCGCATCTTTGGGATAGAACGGATTCACCAAGAGGGCGTAGCGGGGCTCAATTTCTGCGCGGATTCCTGCTTCCTCCAGCTGTGGAGCATGCAACATTGCAGGAGGGATCCAGCGGCTGCGAAGGGAATGAAGGAAGGGCTCTTCTCGTGCGATCATAACTATGCACTTTATATCACAAAGTACTTCATATCAAAGAACCTAATCGCATTTTTTGTTTAGAAATCGACAGGGGGCTATTCCGCGTTCCAGGAATAGGGGGCGGGGAGGTTTTTGCTTTTGCGGAATTCGCGCATTGCCTTTGCCTGATGGGTTCTGATCTGGACGCCGGAGCGAGGTTTGCCGGTGCACAGCAGGACGAAACCGGCGTCGCGGTCGGCTGGATAGTATTGCTCGGAGTCGGCCTGATCCACTTCGCCGCTCTCCAGGCGTGCTGCGCAGGTCAGGCAGTATCCCTGATGACACATGGCGGGCAGAACTATGCCAGCTTTGAAAGCGGCGTCCCAGATGTGCTCGTCACGGCTTACCTGGACGGAGCGCGTCTGGTCGTCGTGTAACAACTCGACCTGAAAACCTTCAGGTTGTGACATTCGTTCACAGTAGCCTTACATGGCTCCAACGCCAAATGGAGCGGGCGCAAATTCCCACGTCTCGCAACATCGGCGAGACGTGGGGCACCACATTTTCTTGCACGTTTATGGATTGTAGAAAGCTGCATTCTTGCTGTACGGGGCATGGCCGGGCTCTCCTCGGCGGAAGTGGCCGGAGGGGATGCTCTTGCCATCGCGCTCGTGCGCCAGCAGTTCGATGAACCAGGCTTCGTGTTCGATTTCTTCGTTCAGAATGCGCGAAGCCATGTCGTAGGTGCGCGGATCTTTGCCGAACGTCATGTCACAGATCTCGATCCAACTGCGGATGGCACAGCGCTCCGACTCCAACAGCAGCGTCAGAATGTTTACTGTGGTGGGGGGATCGGGAAGCTTGGCGGCGCGGCATCCCGCCTGGTCATGGAAGGCGGGCAGATCGTTGGGCAGTTCGCCTCCGAGCTCATAAATGCGGGGGACGATCAGCTCCCAGTGGGCGCGATCCTCGAGCCTTGCGTCCTCACAGATTTCCTTGTAGTCCTCGTGACCGGCGAGGTGCATGCGAAGGATGGTGTAGTAGTAATACGTGCTGGCGAACTCGGCGGCGGCGTTCGCGATCAGCATCTTGATCAGTTTCTCTACATCAACACCGCGCTTGCGGATGACCTCTACGCCGACGCGCTGGGTGACATCTCCGTATTTGACGACGGGAACATCTTTTTCAGGCATGGAATCTTCCTTTCGAATTTGGGTTGGAGCTAATGTTTGGCGCGGGACCGGTGGTACCGGGTGCGTCAGGTCAGATGCGTTGGGAGCGTGCGGAGGTCGCTCGGGAGTTACGGCCTAATCATGCAGCCATGCGTGATTATCGTACGACAATTATTGTAAAGCAGGTGGAACTCGTGCGCGTGCATCTATCTGCCCATGGTCAGAACAACGCGGAATCTGGCCTTGCCGGTAATCATCTGGTTGTAGGCATCGGCGGCTTTTTCCAAGGGGTAGCGCTCGATCATGGGACGCACGCCGCTGAATGCGGTGAACTCGAGCGTATCCTGCGAATCTTTAGCGGTGCCAGAGGCCCAGCCGCGGATCGATTTGCGGCCGCTGATGAGCTGAAGCGGCGTGACGGCCAGCGATTCGAAACCGGCTCCTACGATCATCAACGTGCCGTTTGGGCCGAGGCCATCTACAAGCGCGGACATCGATTTCGAGTCAGGCGCGGTTGCGAGAACTAGGTCGGCGCCTCCTAATTTCTGCAAGGCGTCGGCGGGTGGTCCGGCATTCGTATCGATATATTCGTGAGCGCCTAATTTCTGGGCCAGAGATTTCTTGTCGGCGCCGCGACCGATGGCTACGGTGCGAAAGCCCATTTGGCGCGCGTACTGGATTCCTAGATGGCCCAAGCCGCCAATACCCTGGACCGCGACCAGGTTTCCTGCTCTCGCTCCTGAATTACGCAGCGCGTTGTAAACGGTGATGCCGGCGCAAAGCAGCGGGGCCGCTTCGTCGGCGGGCAAATCTTCCGGGATGAGGGCGACGGCTTCGGCGGGAGCGACCATGTACTCCTGATAACCGCCATCGAACGTGATGGCAGTAATTTTCTCGAACTTACAATTCACGAAGTCGCCACGGCGGCAGGGATCGCATTGGAAACAGTGTCCGCCGTGCCAACCGACACCGACGCGCTGACCGGGTTTCCACAGAGTGACGTCTGGGCCGATAGCATCGATGCGTCCGGCGATCTCGTGTCCGGGAACGCGCGGATATTGCAGGCCTGGCCAGACGCCTTCTTTCACCAGAGCATCGCTGTGGCAGATGCCGCAGGCTTCCACTTTGATGCGGACCTGACCGCGGGCGGGCTCGGGGATGGGGCGATCGACAAGTTCGAAATTTCCACCGGGTTTCGTGATTTGAACGGCTTTCATGGGAGACCTTCTTTCGAGGAGAAGCTGATGAATAATTTCAGAAGAGTTCGTTAGAGCAGGCCGCGAATTGCACAGTACTCAGTACTCATCCCTCATCCCTACATCCCTCATCCCTCATCTCGAATAGATCGGACAGCGTGGTGCGGAGTTGCAAAGAATTGTTGCGGGGAGTAGCCGTCGAAGGAACCGTGTGCCCAGCTGCCGAATGCTAAGTCAACTTTTTGAGCGCTTGATCGATTCGGAGCAAGGTTGTTTGTTTCCCCAGAACTTCCAGGGTCTCAAATAGTGGTGGGGCATTCTTGCGGCCGCATACGGCTACTCGGATGGGCTGAAACATTTGCCCCGCTTTGAGTCCGAGTTCCTGGGCAGCAGCGCGCAGAGCTTGATCCAGGGGATCGTGTTTGAACTCCACATTGGGGAGAACGGCTTGTGCCTTCTCCAAAGCTTTCTTTGCCATGGCTGCGTCGCCTTTTTGCGGGACTAGTTCGGCGGGATCATAGGGCGGCAACTGATCGACAAAGAAAAAATCTGCGGCGGTCAGCACGTCACGCAGCAGCTTGATTCTTTCGCGGATCAAGGGCGTGATCTGCAGCATTCTTTCGGGCGAAACTTCGAAACCAGCTTCACGCACGACCGGCAGCAATTTTTGGCTGAGGTCTTGAACCGGGAGGGCTCGGATGTGCTCGGCGTTAAGCCACACGGCCTTGGGATCGAAGGCCTCCTCCGGAGTCGGCGCGGGATCTTTGAAATTCACGACTGCATTGGCGCGGTTAATGCCTTCGAGCGAGAAGGACTCGATCAGTTCCTGCACGCTCATATGCTCCCGGTCGTTCTTTGGCGACCAGCCCAGCAGGCAGAGGAAATTGATGAAAGCTTCCGCCAGGAAACCGGCGTCGCGGTACGTGGTCACACTGACCACAGGTCCGTGACGACGCTTGGAGAGCTTGGTTCCGTCGGGGGCGACCAGCAAGGGCAGGTGTGCAAACTGCGGCGGAGTATACCCGGCGGCCTCGAAGATGAGCACGTGCTTGAAGGTGTTGGAGAGATGGTCCTGGCCGCGGATGATGTGACTGATGCGCAGGTCGGCATCATCAGCGCATGAGGCCAGATGATAGGTGGGCATGCCGTCGGAGCGGAGCAGGGCGAAGTCTTCGATATCGGCTCCGGCTTTCATCTGTTCGCCATAAACTGCGTCGGTAAAGCGAACGACTTGGCCGCCTTCGCGGGGTGCGCGGAATCGCAGGGCGAAGGGCTCTCCGGCAGCAGCGCGGCGGTCGCTCTCTTCGCGGGACCACTCGCGCATGCCGGGATTAAAGAGCCAGGTGCCCTGGGCACCGGATTTTTCGCTGTCGCCGGTGTGGGCCGGAGTAAAGTCCCGGTACGCGAGTCCCTTCTCAAAAATTGTCTGGGCCATTTGGCGGTGGAGAGCGCCACGATCCGACTGCTTGTATTCTTCGTCCCAGCCCAAGCCCAACCACTTGAGGCCTTCGAAGATGGAGTTCACCGAGGCTTCGGTGTTGCGCTCGACGTCAGTATCATCCAGGCGGAGAATCATGGTTCCGCCGGTGCGCCGGGCATATAACCAGTTGAAAATGAAAGTGCGGGCGCTGCCTACATGGAGAAAGCCGGTGGGCGAGGGGGCGAACCGGACGCGAGGTTTGGGGGAAGATGGAGGGTTCGGGGAGTTCGACATGATTGGGTAAACCTTTGATGGTACGGGCGATTCGAAAGCATCGTCAAGGCAGCGAGGTTGCTTGTAACTAGTGTCAGGTCTCGCAAAGGCGGCGAAACCTGCGCACCCGGCGAGTGAAGGCGCACAACCTGTACTTAAATCGTATTGTCATTTGGGGGTTGGCTGTGAAACCATTGTGGGAGCGCCATTGCAGCAGCATTTCCTCCCTGATTGACGTCAAAGAATTTGGCCCTTGAGGTATCTGCAGAGATCTTATGAATGACGTCGTCATCACGACCGTATTGGTACCGGGGCTGGTGTCTCTTCTCCTTTTCCTCGTCTTTACCTATTTGTACGAGCAAAGCCGGCAGCAATATTTTCGTGCGTGGCAACTGGCGTGGGCGGCGTATTCCCTGCACTACATCCTGGACGCGTTTCCCGATTCTTCGGTTGCGTTCTTCGTGAGCGAGCTGTTCCTCGTGGCGATGGCGTTGTGCATCTTTGTTTCAACACGAATGATGCGGGGACCTTCGCAATTCCGCTGGTACGACGCCGCGGTGGGGGCGGTGGGGGTGGTGCTGGCGCTGCTCACGTTGCATGGTCACATCGTGAATGGCCTTTTTCGACCCGACGTGCAGCCTTCCACGGGGCTAGGGTTGGGGCTGGCGGCAATTCTTTTGTATTGCTCGGCGGTGTTCCTGCTGAATGGGCATCGACGGCGCTCGCTCGCCTTTCAAGTGCTGGCGATTGCGCTGGCTCTTTGGGGCGTGCTGATGGGCGTGGGCCAGCTGGAGAATCCGCTGATTGAGTCCTTCGGAAACGCCCTGCGCTTGTTTGGACCCGCGCCGCAAATGTTGCTGGGTATCGCCATGGTGATGGTGTTGTTCGAGAACCAGCGAAACTCGGTGCAGGAGAACACGCTGGCGCTTTCCACGCTGGGTGTGGATCCGGGGAGCCTGCTGTTCGCCGACGATCTGGTGCCGAACATGGAGGCGGCGCTGGAGCGACTGCGAACGGCATTACACATGGATTGCGCTGCCATCGTCATCGGCGAACGCTGGCGCAGCCTGCTCCCTTCGGTGCAGCAGGGTTTCTCGGAACGCTTTTTGGAGCAACTGGAAAGCAGCGGAGCGGGCGATTACCTGAGCGACCTGGCATACCGCAATAGCGGCATCTTTACCGTACATGAGCTCGAGCACATGGCGCAGCCTTTGCCCGTAGGGTCCCTAGGGAAGTTTTCGGAGTTGAAGCGCATCCTGCTGGAGGCTGGGGTCAGGAACCTGACTGCAGTGAATCTGCAGACCCGGGAAAATAATTTTGGAGTGATTGTCTTTCCGCACCGGGAGCGACGAGTATTTGGGGCATCCGGGCCGCGCCTGATGGTGGGCTTGTCGTTACAACTGGGGCTAACGCTGGAGAATTACGTGGTCAGCCACGATGCACACCGTCGAACGAAAGAGTATGAGCTGCTGACGGACATCGGAAAAGCGATCAGTTCGCGACTGGATCAGGATGAAATTCTGCGCACCATTCAAATTGAGCTGGGACAGATTTTTGATACCAGCAATTTCTATATCGCGTTTCAGGAGGGAGAGGAGATCCGGTTTGAACTGGAGGTCCGGGACGGGCGGGTGCTGCCCAAGAGGAAGCGCGCAACCCAGGACGCGTTTACCGAATATGTGATTCGCAGCGGAGAGGCGCTCCTGATCCGATCCGATCTGGAGGCGGCGCGAAAGCGGCTGGGGATTACGCACGTGCCACAACGTCCGGCGAAATGCCTGATCGCGACGCCTATTCTGCTGGGAAACCGGCCCACAGGAATCATGGTCGCCATGAATCCCGAAAAAGAGTACGTGTTTGAGCAACGCGATCTGGACGTGCTGGTGACGGCGGCGGGGCAGGTATCGGTGGCGGTGGAAAATGCGAGGCTGTTCGCGGACGAGCAACGCCGCTCGCGCCAGTTAGCATTTCTCAACAATGTTTCGCGGATGGCCATCTCGAGTGACGACCCTGTACATATGCTGGGGCAGATCGCGAGCGAAATCCAGAAAAACTTCACTTTTGACCACATCGGGATCGGGCTGCTGGACCATGGCACGAAGGAAGTGGAGATCAAAGCGGAGGCGGGAACGACGAGCCATGCTACGGGGAAGCGGATTGCGATAGGCACAGGGATTCTGGGGCGAGTAGCGCGTACGGGAGAGCGGGCGCTGGTGCAGAATGCGCTGCCGGGCAATCTGAACGGCGTTCTGCCTGATTCGCGCGCGGTGCTGTGCATCCCCATTACGTATAGCGAGCAACTGCTGGGTGTGCTGAACGTGGAAAGCCGCAGCGAGAATGCATTTTCGCCGCAAGACGTGCTCATCCTGAACACGCTGGCCGACTTGCTGGCGACTGCGCTGCACAACGCGTTCGTGTTTCAGAAGCTGCAACAGCAGTCGATCACCGACGGGCTCACGGGGATCAAGACGCGGCGCTTCTTCTGGGAAGCGCTGTCGGCGGAGTGGAAGCGGGCTTCACGCTCGGGGCGTCCATTCTCGGTGGTGCTGATCGACCTGGATAAGTTCAAGGAAGTGAACGACAGCATGGGGCATTTCGAGGGCGACCTGGTGCTGGCGCGCGTGGGACGGTTGCTGGAACAGAAATCGCGACAGTCCAATGTTGTCGCCCGCTATGGCGGGGATGAGTTCATCGTGCTGATGCCCGACACGGACTCGGAGCAGGCCCAGGTGCTCGCGGAACGCCTGCGGCAGTGGCTGGCCGGCGATCCCATGCTGGTGGAGCACAGCATTACCGGCAGCTTTGGCGTGGCCAGCTTCCCGATGCATGGCTTCTCGATTGAAGACATCATCCGGGTGGCGGACGCGGGCATGTACGTTTCCAAGCGTTCCGGGGGCAACCTGGTGTCCACCGCGCAGGAATTCGTCGAAGGCGAGGACTTCGCCCGGCAGCGGCAGCAGATTTCGGCTTACATCGAAGGTTTCCTGCAAAGGGAACGCAACGGGCCCGAGCACCTGGAGGAACTGACTTCAACTCTGCGCAAGCTGTGCGGTGGAGAAGAAGGCTGCAATATCGGGCTGTTGAAAGAGGCGATTGAATCGCTCAACCGCGCGGCAGAGTCGCGGGAAATACAGAGCTCCGGGCACGGCGACCTGGTGGCGCGGTACAGCGAGGTAGTGGCGCGCGGACTGGGACTGTCGTCCGACGAAACCGCCGACCTGGTGTATGCAGCGCGCGTACACGATGTAGGGAAGATATTTGTAGAGGAAGGCATCCTGAACAAGCCGGGCCCGCTTAGCGATGAGGAATTTCTGCAGATCATGATGCATCCGCGGATGGGGGCGGAGATCGTGGGAATTATTCCGCACTCGAAGATGATGCGCGAGGCGCTGGAATTTCACCATGAACGTTTTGATGGGTCGGGGTATCCGGACAGGCGGCGAGGGGAGCAGATTCCGCTTTGGGGGCGCATTATCGCGCTCACCGATACCTTCGCAAATATGGTGACGGAGCATTCGTTCTCCTCGGCACGGACGCCGGACCAGGCGCTCGACGAACTGGTCAAGATGAGCGGCACGCGTTTTGACGGCATGCTGGTGCGCGTATTGCTGCGCGGATTGAAGTCGGAACGCGCATCGTCCAACCCGAGTCTCTGAACCTCTCACCACAATCAGAAAGCCGCATGTGGCGGAAGGAACGACCTCTGCGATAGGCTGTTCAGCTATGTCCATCCCCATATCACTGGAAGGAAAGGTCGCACTCATCTCCGGGGGGTCGCGCGGCATTGGCGCGGCTACGGTTCGCATCTTCACGGGAGCGGGCGCGAAGGTTGTGTTCAGCTACCGCAGCGCGGCCCGGCAAGCCGAAGCACTGGCGAAAGAATGCGGCGAGGCGGTGTGCCATCCACTGGCATCCGATCTGAATAGTCCCGAAGCGGCGCGGTCGCTGGTAGCGGAAACGGTAAAACATTTCGGGAGGCTAGATATTCTGGTCGCGAATCATGGAGTCTGGCCGGTGGAGGATGTGCCGATCGAGCGCATGTCCGACGAGCAGTGGCGATCAACATTAACGATCAATCTGGATGCCGTGTTTGGCTTGGTAAAGCACGGGGTTGCACAGATGAAATCGCAGACACGCGGGCAGGGTGCGGCGGGGCACATTGTGCTCATCAGTTCCACTAGCGGGCAGCGAGGCGAAGCTTTTCACTGTGATTACTCGGCGAGCAAAGGCGCTCTTATCAGCATGGTGAAGGGACTTTCCACGGAGTTGGCATCGGCGGGAATCTATGTGAATTCCGTCGCCCCGGGATGGGTGGACACGGATATGAGCGCGGAAGCGCTGCAGGATCCAAAGAGCGGTGAAGAGATCCGGCGGACCATTCCGATGGGGCGCGTGGGCACGCCGGAAGAGATCGCGGGACCGGTGCTATTCCTGTGCAGCGAATATGCCAGTTTCATCACGGGAGAAGTGTTCAACGTGAATGGCGGCGCCGTTCTGGTGGGGTAAAAATGCCGAAAATAGAGGGTTCCCGGGCTTGCGTTCAGCGGGCTTCCTGCATCGAAGGAGAGTAGGAAGCAGCGAGGTTGCGCGCCGAAATTCCACTAAAGACGCTACAATTCTGATTACAAAAGATTATCCCGTACCAGGAATGAAACAGTTTCTCCCGATCATGGTTTTAGTGTGTTGTGCGTTGGCTCAGGCGCCAGACCAGGGCCAGGGTGCGCCCGCGCAGACGGCGGGAACTTCGCCGGGAAATAGCGCGCAGAGCTCGAATCCGGCGGACGAAAACAGCCGGAAGGCCAAGGGATTGATCGAGCAGGCGATCGCGGCCTTGGGAGGCGAGACGTATCTGAACATTCGGGACCGCGAGCAGCAGGGGCGCGGCTACGGATTTCATCACGGGCGCGCCGAGGGCGGAGGAAACGTTTTCTGGGACTTCATCGAGTTTCCTGACAAGGAACGGGTGGAGATCACCAAGGAACGTGACATTGCGCAGCTTTATGTGGGCAACAAGGGATGGGAGATCACGTTCAAGGGCCCGCATCCACTCGATCCGAAAGATCTCGATCAGTATCTACGGCGGCGGCATTTTTCGCTGGACTCGGTTTTGCGGACGTGGGTGAACACCCCCGGCGTGATCCTGCTGTACGAGGGCAAATCGATCGCGGCACAACATCCGGCGCAACGGGTCACGCTGATCAATGCGCAAAACGAGAGCATTACGCTCTACTTCGATGAAGACACTCATCTCCCGGTAAAAAAATCGTTCGAGTGGCGCGATCCGATGGACCGGCAGAAGAATCTGGAAGAAGAGATCTACGAAAATTATCGGTCGGTGTCAGGAATCATGGCACCCTTCAATGTCACGCGCTATTTCAATGGGGACATGGCGAGCCAGCGGTTCTTCAATTCTGTGACCATCAATCAGGGGCTCGATGCTGCCATGTTCGATCCGAACTCGGGGTACAACCCTAATAAGCCTAGTAAGGCCAAGAAGTAGAGGTGGGAATCAGAATCAGAATCAGAATCAGGATCAGGGACTAGGGATTAGGAATCAGCGTTCAGGTTCGTCTGGGCAGGCTGGCAGAACGTCTAAACCATTCAATCTAAACCGTAAGCTCCTGTTCAGAGCTGGTTGGCCGTGCCACTAACTGTGGCTTTTTTGCCACAGACGGATTTTTGAACCAGACGGTACCCTAATACTTCCATTCCCGTTTTGACACACGAACAGACAATCCGAGCTACGGTCGCCTGCAGCGGTATCGGGCTGCATAGTGGCGCGCCGGTTTCGATGCGCATGCTGCCTGCCCCCTCCGGTACCGGGATTGTATTTCGCCGCACTGACCTTGACGGCTACGAGATTGAAGCCGTTAGCCGGAATGTGGCGCGCGTGAGTTACGCGACCAGCTTGATGAAGAAAGGCGTGTTCATCTCGACTACCGAACACCTGCTTTCCGCATTCATCGGGATGGGGATCGACAATGCCGTCGTCGAACTGGATAACCTGGAGTTGCCGATCCTGGACGGCAGCGCGAAGCCGTTCGTCGAAATGATTCAGGAGGCGGGGATTCGCAAGCAACGGCGACCGCGGAAGTATCTGAAGATCGCGCGCGAGCTGGAACTGCGGGAGGGCGACAAGTTCATTGCGGTGTACCCATCGAACAGCTACTCGGTTTCGTATTCGATCAATTTCCCGCATCCGCTGATTGGAAAAGAGACGTTTGAGGTGGAGTTGACGAATGGCAGCTACCTGCGCCAGATTGCGGGGGCGCGAACGTTCGGATCGCGCGAAGATGAGCAAGCCATGCGCAACATGGGACTGATCCGCGGGGCATCACGCGAGAACTGCATTGTGCTGACCCGCGACGGCGTCGAGAATGGGCCGTTGCGATTTCGGGATGAGTTTGTGCGGCACAAGATTCTCGACCTGGTGGGCGATCTTGCGCTGCTGGGCAAGCAGGTTCTGGGTAAAGTGGTCGCAGACCGAGCCGGTCACGCGATGCATACGGCGCTGGTGTCGCGTATCCTGCGCGACAAGACGATGTGGGAAGAAGTCAGCGTTTCCGATCAGGACCAGGCCGAGCAGGAAACCAGGCGTTCGGAAGCGGCAGCCGGATCGCTGCAATAGGGCAGCTTTTAATCAGTCCGCAGGCTCGGGCTGAGTGCCGGTAGCGTCGTTGGTCTCGTCCGGATTTTCCCGCAGAAGGCGTTCCAATTCAGCTCTGGTTTCATCAATCACTGCGGCTGCAAACTTCCGCGCCGTCTCCTGCCGCTCCTTGGAGAGCATTTTGACGCGCATGTCGAGCAGCGCGATGTCATCTTCAAACCAGCGTAGCGATTTCTGCACCTTGGCGATGCGGAAGTGGTTGGTCAGCATGGGAATTCTCCAGACCTAAGAGATTGCCGAGCGCGCAAGAGTGGCGCAAGTCCAAAGGAAGATACCCCGGTGATAGACTTCGGCCCATGAGGGACGCCGACTTCGACACTGAAGATGCAGATGCGAAGCGCCAGAGGGTTCCAGACCGGGCGCAGGTCGCATCGGACCTCGAACCGGCACTGTACCTGGTCGGCACGCCCATCGGAAACCTGGAAGATATTACGCTGCGCGCACTGCGCATCCTGAAAGAGGTGGACCTGATTGCCTGTGAGGACACGCGCCAGACACAAAAACTTCTGAACCACTATGCGATTCAGGCGCGGACGACCAGTTATCACGAACACAACGAGATGACCCGCTCGGCGGAGTTGGTGAAAGAGATGCAGGTGGGCGCCAGGGTCGCCTTGGTCAGCGATGCGGGAATGCCGGGGATTTCCGATCCGGGATATCGGCTGGTTACGTTAGCGATTCGCCATCAGATACCGGTACTGCCGGTGCCGGGGGCGTCGGCGTTTCTGGCGGCGGTGGTGGCGAGCGGGCTGCCTACGGATTCATTCCGATTCAGCGGATTTCTGCCAGCAAAGCGCGGGGAACGGCGAGCGGCGCTCGAAGCTATCGAGAATTCCCTTGGGACCCAAATCTTCTACGAGGCGCCACATCGGATTGTCGAGGCGTTGGCGGATGTGGTCGAGGTTTTAGGGAAGGCGCGGAATGTCGTGGTGGCGCGAGAGGTAACCAAGCTGCATGAAGAATTCTTGCGCGGGAGTGCAGGAGAGGTTCTGGAGCAACTGAAAGCGCGAGAGGCCGTGAAGGGCGAGATCACGTTGCTGATTGGGAAGGCTGAGGAGAAGAGTGCAGAATCGGCCGCTGATCGCACTGGTGTGCGCCAGCGGGTGTGGCAGATTATGGCGGAAGAGAAGATTGATGAGAAGACAGCGTTGAAGAGAGTGGCAAGAGAGCGAGGGATTTCTAAGAGCGAGGCCTACCGGGAGTTGCAGCGAGAGAAATGAATCAGGGGCGTTTAGCGAGGCGGCTAAAAACCTGGACAGCCTGAGAGGCTGTCCTTACGTGGGCATCGCCGGCACCGCTACTTTCCAGTTAATTCTTTTTTCACACGGTCGCTTACTGCTTTGCCATCGACTCTCATTCCTGCGGCGTTGAATCGGGCCATTGCATTTTTCATTACCGTGCCCATCTCTTTCATGCTAGGCGTACCCATTTCGGCGATCACCGCTTTGACTCCGGCTTCGATATCGGCTTCGCTCGCGGCTGTCGGCAAATAGGATTCGATCACCGTAATCTCGGCGGCTTCTTTGTCGGCCATCTCCTGGCGTCCGCCTTTCGTGAACTGCTCGACGGAGTCCTTGCGCTGCTTGATAAGCGTGGCGAGCACGGTCTGTGATTCCTTGTCGTCGAGTGGAGCCATCTTTTCGACTTGGCGCAGTTGTAGGGCACTCTTGACCATGCGCAAGGTGGACAAGCGGGCTTCCTCTTTCGCCTTCATGGCGGTGACGATATCTTTTTGGATCTGGTCGACTAGGGGCATGAACGGATTATAGACGTGGGAAAGTCAAAATCCCCACCCTACAAAAGCGCGTAGGGTGAGCCACCCTCACAGTGCTCCACAGGCTATGTTCCTATAAACTAATTGCTATCCCATTTCATAAAGGACTCCGCTATGTTGCATAAGAATCGTCTATTCACTCCCGGGCCGACGCCGCTTTTGCCGGCGGCGCAAACGGCCATGGCTTCTTATACCGCGCATCATCGGACAGCAGACTTTAAGGCGCTGTTTCAACGCGTGCTGGGCGACATGAAAGACTTTGTCGGCACCAAGAATGACGTGCTCGTGCTGGCCTGTTCGGGTACCGGCGTTATGGAAGCTTCGGTTTCCAATCTGACATCACCAGGCGACAGGGTTGTGGTGCTCACGGCCGGGAAATTTGGCGAGCGCTGGACCGGATTGGCGAAGGCTTTCGGTTGCAATGTGGAAGTGGTTGAGGCGCCCTATGGCCAGACATTCTCGCTAGACGAAGTGGGGGCGCGGATCGATGGCAAGGTGCGGGCCGTGTTCGTGCAGGCGACTGAGAGTTCGACCGGGGCGCGGCACGACATCCAAGGAATCGCGAAAATCGTCCGGGCACAGGGAGACGAGGCACTGCTGGTGGTGGACGCGATCACCGGGCTGGGCACAACGCACCTGGACGTGGATGGCTGGGGCGTGGACTTCATCATTGGAGGATCACAAAAGGCGCTCATGATGCCGCCAGGTCTGGGGTATTGCGCCGTGAGCGAGCGGGCGTGGAAGCGCATGGAGAAGACGACTTCACCGCGGTATTACTTCGATCTGCGCAAAGAGAGGAAATCGGCAGCGAAGGGTGAGACGGCGTACACGCCGGCAACTTCGCTGTTTGCCGCGCTGGGAGCCGCATTGGAATTTGTGCGGAGCATGGGCAAGGGCGATTTGGCGAAAGGACGCGAAGAACTGGTCAACAACGCCGAGCTCTGCGCTGCGATGACCCGCGCCGGAGCGAAAGCGTTGGCACTGAATCTTTATGCTTCCAGCCCGGCGGCGGCGCTGACCGCGATCAGCGCACCCGAGGGGGTCGACTCAAGCAAGATCGTGAAGGAATTCCGCGAGTCCTTCGACGCGGTCGTGGCCAACGGGCAGGGCGAAATGAAAGGCAAGCTGTTTCGCATCGCACACATTGGATACTACGACTACCTGGACACTATTGGCATTCTGGGGGCGCTGGAACACGTGCTGGCGCGAGTTAGCGAGAAGCGGGTCGATTATGGAGCTGCGGTGCGGGCGGCCCAGGAGGTCTATGCCCGCACACAGTCAGAAAAGCGACAGCTGGTCAGCGCCTGATGTTGCGGCAGGCTGGATCAGTTGACGGTAAAGCTCATCGGAGCGGAGGTCTCCGCCAAAGTGCCACCTCCACCATACAACCCGGTGCCGGGTGTGGCAGGGTTCGTCACGGTGATCTTAACTGTGGCCGGACTCGCGATCATGGCAGCCGGTACGGTCGCGGTCAGCTGGTTAGCGCTGATGGTAGTGGACGTCAGCGGGGTACCGTTCCAATTGACCGCTGCCTTACTACCGAAGTTGCTACCGTTGACGGTCATAGCAAAAGCTGGCCCGCCGGAGTTTGTCGAGTCCGGACTGAGCTGCGAGATCGCGGGAACATTTCCGGCAGTCGGCGGCGCAGCAGCCTTCTTGCTGTAACCGCAGGCTAGGGTGAGGGCAATCAGTAAAGAGATCGAGATTGCGCTGATTGTTTTCATGGTCTTCTCCCAGGGGCTGATGGCCCATTGAGAGTGAGTCTAGAAACATGGCGACGCGAGCGTGTCAGGAGCCTGTCATATTCGCGTCAATAGTTGTCAAGGGTGGATAATGAACTCTGGATCCGAAGGAATTCGTTCGTGAAAATCATTGTAGCGGAGAAGATTTCGGCGTCAGCTGTGGCGCAATTACAGGAACCGGGATGGGTGGTGATTACGGCCGACCAACTGGATGGAGAGCTTCCGCGGCAGCTGGAAACGGCGGACGCGCTGATCGTGCGATCGGCGGTACAAGCGGACTCCAAGCTACTGGCGCATGCTCACAAGCTGCGGGTGATCGGGCGCGCCGGCGTGGGCGTGGACAATATCGACCTGGAAGCCGCGACGCACAAGGGAATCGCGGTGATGAATACGCCCGGCGCGAATGCAGTCGCCGTTGCCGAGCAGAGCATGGGAATGATGTTGGCGATGGCTCGCCACCTGTGCCGCGCGGATGCGCTCATGCACGCCGGAAAATGGGAGAAGAAGTCCCTGCAAGGTACCGAGCTTAGAGGGAAGACTCTGGGCATCATCGGCCTGGGACGAATCGGGATGGAAGTGGCGCGGCGTGCTCGGGCTTTCGGGATGGATCTGGTGGGACACGATCCGTTCGTTTCCGTCGCGGTGGCGAAAGAGCAAGGGATACGACTGGCGGAACTCGAGGAAGTTTACGCGGTTGCCGATTACATCACCCTTCATGTCGGTCTCACACCTCAGACCACGGGGATGATCAACGAAGGGTCAATCGCGAAGATGAAGAAGAACGTCCGGCTGGTAAACTGCGCCCGCGGCGAACTGGTCAATGAAGCCGATTTGGCGAAAGCTCTGCAGTGCGGACACGTTGCGGCGGCGGCGATTGACGTCTTCACCGAGGAGCCTCCGAAGAACTCTCCCTTGCTGGGGTTGCAGAACGTCGTGTTGACGCCGCACACCGGGGGTTCCACGGCGGAGGCGCAGGAAGCTGTGGGGGTGCAGATCGCACAACAAGTGAAAGAGTATCTGAAGCATGGGGTGATTCAGAATGCGGTGAACGTGCCCTCGGTTTCCGCTGAAGAATATGCGGCCATGCAGCCCTACATCGTGCTGGCGGAGCGGATGGGAGCATTCCTTGCGCAGGTTTCAGAGGGATCGTTGGAGGAAATCTCGATCCGCTATGGCGGGCACATTGCGGAGTGGAAGACGGAATTGATCCGCAACGCTGCGATCAAGGGAATTCTCAACCAGGCGCTCGAAGAAAAGGCCAACCTCGTGAACGCGGCCAGGATTGCGCAGGAGCGCGGATTACACGTATTGGAGTCGCACAAGGCCAAGGCTTCGACCGGGGGCGCAGGGAGCGTGCTATCCATCTTTCTGAAGACCGCGACGGAAGAGCACATGGTCAAGGGGGCGGTGCTTCACGGAGAGGCTCCACGACTGCTGCATGTCGATGGGATCGACGTGGAGGCGCCGCTGGAGCGCAATCTGATTTATTTGCGCAATCGCGATGTGCCGGGTGTCATCGGCAAGGTCGGTACTATTCTGGGCGAGGAGTCGATCAACATCGCAGATTTCTCGCTAGGACGGCGGGTGATCGAGAAAGACTCAGAGCAGCGGGAAGCGATCGCGGTCGTGCACATCGATGGGCAGGTGCCGGTGGCGGTGCTGAAGAGGCTGAGGGAAATTCCCGCGGTGCAGCAGGCCAAGGCCGTGAGGCTCTTCTGATATCTTCAGCCGGCTAGGAAAAAGCTCAGGATTCAATCTCGTCCCGCTGTAATTTGCGGGTTTCGGCCAGCAGCGTCATCGAGTGCATAAGATTCTGCAGGGTAACGATTCCGACCAGGCGCTCTTCTTCTACCACCGGAATGATGCTCGAGCTGCGAGCCGTCAGTTTGCGGAAGGCTGAACCGAGCGAGTCATTGCGCAGCGAGACCTCGAAAATCTTGTTCATCACAGCCTGTACGTAGCCATTTCCTTCGGCGCGCAGCGCGTCCAGGATGCGCTGCCTGGAGATCACTCCGACCATGTCGCTTCCGCGGACGACCGGGAAATCGTCCTGCAGAGAATGGACCGCCTTGTCGAGGGCGTCTTGCAGCGTGTCCGCTGGCGAGAGCGTGGCGAAGTCGGTGAGCATCACTTCTTCCAGGCGCACGTTGTCCAGTACTGACTGAAACACCAAAGCGCGCTCTTCCAGCTGGGCAGCGGAAAAAATAATGACTCCCACCATGGTGAGCCAGCTGTCGCTGAACAGGCCAGCCAGGATCAGGACCATGGCAATGGCGGTGCTGATGGAGACGGCGCGGCGGGTGGCGGAGCTCAGATCGATGGAGCGCGAGATGAAGGCGCGCAGGATGCGGCCGCCGTCCAGCGGATAGGCAGGCATCAGGTTCAGCAGCGCGATGTAGAGGTTCGCCCAGACCAGACTGCGGGGCAGGTTGCGGGCGTACAGCCAGGGCCAGCTCCACAAATCGATGCCGCGCCCCATACCTGTGATGATGGCAGCGGCCAGGCCTGCGAAGGCAAGATTTACCAGCGGACCCACGATGGCAAGACGGATCTCCCGTGTCCTGGCCAAAGCTGCGTTGGGCCTCTCGCTGCGCGATTCGTCGTACAGAGCAACGCCGGTGAGAGGCAGAAGAATCACGGCCTTCGGGACCAAGCCATAGCGGCGGGCCGCGAGCATGTGTCCCAACTCATGCGCGGCGACGGCAAGCAGGATAATGCCAACCAGGACCATGTCGCGGCTGCCATACACCGCACCCTGATGAGCGGCGTAATCCGTCCAGTAAATGAACATGGGAAGGATCAGAAAGGTGAGGTGAATCCGGACGTCTACGTTAAAAAGTCGCCCCACCGAAATGGACCAGCTTCGCATAATTCGCCGCTCCTTTATTCTACATGGATGGATGTGGGGCTTGAGGCATTCGACAGGACAGAGCCATGCGCGTGATCGCGGGGAAATATCGCAGCCGTCCGCTGCATGCGCTGCGCGGCATGGATATCCGTCCGACGTCGGACCGGTTACGCGAGACGCTGTTCAATGTATTGACGGCGGGCAATCCCAAAGCGCTCGAAGGCAGTGTGTGGTTAGACTTGTTCGCCGGGAGCGGGGCCATTGGCATCGAGGCTTTGAGCCGCGGGGCAAAGGACGTGTACTTCGTGGAGAATTCCCACGCGGCCGCGGAAGCTATTCGAGGCAATCTGAAAAATCTCGGGATCCCCCAGGGATCGCACGTCGTGGAAGACGACCTGCCTCGCGCTTTCTGGCGGATGGAACGGCAGAAGATTGCTGCCGATGTTGTTTTCATAGACCCGCCGTACCGCATGAAAGAGGCTTACCCCGCGACTCTGCGGGCTTTGGCGGATTCTTCGCTAATCTGGGCGATGTCGGTCGTAATTGCCGAGCATGAAAAGAAATTCGATCCAGGCGAAGAATTCGGCCCGCTACGCAGATTCCGGTTGCTGGTGCAGGGCAGCATTGCGCTCAGTTTTTACCGCATGGGGAATGTTAGCGAGGCGAGAGTGTAGAAACAGAGTTTTCAGTTTCGAGTTTCCGGTTTCGAGAATTCGGGTTCACATGAAACCCGGAACTTTCCTTTTCACATAATCAATTCGTCGGTGCGGCGGACTATGGGATGCTGCATCTCCTCAAGATCGTTTTTTACCATGTTGAGCGCATATACGCAGCCTTCGAAGTTGCGTGAGAGGCAGGCGAAAAGCGGAGCCACCTTGGCATACTCGAAGTGCTCGAACTTGGAAACGATGTAGTAGCTCTCCTTCCCGGCCTTCATCCAGTCAATAAAATTCTCCAGGCGCTGCCGGCGAAGCCGCAGATGGTTGATGCTCTCCGGGAACATGCCAGCAAAAAAGAGAGTGAAATCGCCGATGTGCTTACGCACCTGGCGCTCGCGATCGAACGATGGCGCCGGGCCGTATACCGGGTCCGTTTCCAGCAGCATCTCGCCCACGTCGTCCAGCGGACGATTCCGGGCGTCCTTAATCTTGAACAACTGGTCCGCTTCGCAGAACTCGGCCAGCAGGTGCGAAACATAAGCCACGACCTGCGGATCGCGAATGCCAATTTCGTCGGCGTAGTGTTGTCCCACGAGGTCTTCAAACAGCTGCTGCAACGGATGCGATTCCGGAACCATGATTGAACCCCCTGAGCCCCGTGCCGTAAGCACATTTTCGAACTACTTGCGTGAGTAAATAACTTACTTTCGTGATACACGCAAGTGACTTTTGTTTATCGACGCGATTCGTTTCATCGATTGATTAGACGCGAGGGACATACACATGCGTTGTGCGATGAATCCCTAGGACAGGGGGAGCTTTGTTAGTAACTCCACACCGGAGGTTCATGTACTCTGCTGGCACTCCGAGCGACTGGCTGCCAAACTTCGCTGCAGAAGGGGGTCGAGCGGTAGAATTAGCGCTCTCGCGGAGGAAGTCATGGAACGGCAACTGATTTCGAGCGGGACTGCATGGGAGCCGGTCGTGGGTTACTCTCGTGCGGTCAAGGTAGGTTCATACGTTCATGTGTCGGGAACGACGGCTACGGGAAGTGATGGAAAGATCGTTGGCGCGGGTGACGTTTACGCACAAACCCTGCAGACGCTGAAGAATATTGAGAGCGCACTGAAGAAGGCGGGCGCGAGCATGAAAGACGTGGTCCGCACGCGCATGTACGTGGTCAACATCACGGAATGGGAGAAGGTGGGCAAGGCTCACGGTGAATTCTTCGCAGATATTCGGCCCGCGACTTCGATGGTGCAGGTGACCGCGCTGATCTCGCCGGAGATTCTGGTGGAAATCGAAGCGGATGCGGTGATCGGAGGATGACGTCGATGAGGAAATGTTCACGCTGGGTGCTGACGTGTTTTCTTATGTGGAACTGCGCCTTGTTTGCACAATCCGGTGCTGGCGTGACGGTGATTCGCGCCGGAACCCTGATCGACGGCAAATCCGATAAGCCACGCGCGAATCAAGTGATCGTGATTCGAGGAAATCGGATCGAGAGCGTGTCTGACGCTTCTTCGGCGAAGGTTCCAGCCGGTGCGACTGAGATCGATCTTTCGAAACAGACAGTCCTTCCTGGCCTGATCGATTCGCACACGCACATTTTTCTGCAGGGAGAAGATCCGGCTAAAGGCGGCTATGACGCCAATATTTTGAGCCAGGGATTGGCGCTGCGGGCGATTCGCGCCGGCGTGGCGGCCAGACGCGCGCTGGAACAGGGATTCACCACGCTGCGCGACGTTGAAACCGAGGGCGCAGGATACGGGGATGTCGGGATCAAGCAGGCAATCAATCTGGGATACATTCCCGGGCCGCGGCTGTTCGTGGTGACGCGGGCGATCTCGACGACCGGTGGATACATGTTGGAAGGGTACGCGCCGGAACTCGACATGCCCAAGGGCGCGCAGATCGTGGATGGTCCAGTAGAAGCGCGCAAGGCTACCCGCGAGCAGCTCGACAAAGGCGCCGACTGGATCAAGGTATACATGACCCATCGCTCCTGGGTGGGGAAAACCGGCGAGTTGGCTTCGCAGCCCACGCTCACGGTGGAAGAACTTCGCGCCATAGTGGACGAGACTCACGGCTGGGGGAAGAAAGTCGCCTGCCACGCATATAGCGGTATCGGCCTGCATCGGGCGCTGGATGGCGGGTGCGACTCCATCGAGCACGGGCTCGATCTCGACGACGCAGCCATCTCGCAAATGCTGAAGCAGGGCACCTGGTATGTGCCAACTCTGAATGTTTACTACACCGACTGGGCTCCGGAGGATACGGCGGAAGGCAAGCGGGACCGGCTGCGCGCGTCGGCGCACGAAGCCTCTTTCAAGAAGGCCCTGAAAGCCGGAGTGAAGATCGTTTACGGCACCGACATGGGAGGCATCCCGTGGACCGAGCCCGTGGCGCAGGATTTTCCTCGCATGGTCGAATTCGGGATGGCTCCGATGGACGCCATCCAGAGCGCAACCTCGCGGGCGGCCAACATGCTCGATATGGAAGGCAAGATCGGAGTGATTGCGCCGGGAGCACTCGCGGATGTAGTCGCGGTCAGCGGCGACCCGCTACGGGATATCAAGCTGCTGGAGAATGTGGACTTCGTGATGAAGGATGGGCAGGTGTTTCGGGGGAAGTAGGTACCTAGCTCCGGCAAGCCACATCCTTGCCGGCACCTGGTCAGCGCGCGACTGTGATTGAGCAGAACGCGGGTGATATGTCAGCCCACATGAAAGCCGCTGTTTATACGAAGACCGCGTCGGGAAAGGTGCTTGAAATTCGGGAAGTCGCACAGCCGGTTCCCGAGGACAATGAAGTGCTCATACGGGTGCGCGCCGCTTCTGTGAATCCGCTGGACTGGCGCCTGAAGCGTGAAAGGCCCGGGGTAGACGTCGCTGGCGAGGTAATCGCCGTCGGACGAACTGTGACGCAGTTCAAACCCGGCGATGCCGTGTTTGGTGCCGGCAGAGGTGCTTTCGCAGAATACGCGTGCGCTTCCCAAGACAAGGTAGTTGCCAAACAGGAGGGCGTGAGCTTCGAGCAGGCGGCTGCCGTACCCATCGCGGGGCTGACCGCGTTGCAGGGACTCCGCGACAAAGGGCATGTGCGCCAAGGCCAGAAGGTTTTGATCAACGGCGCAGCGGGAGGCGTTGGCACTTTTGCCGTGCAGATCGCCCGGTCCCTGGGAGCTGACGTCACCGGCGTTTGCAGCACGAACAACATTGGAATGGTGCGCTCCCTGGGCGCCAGCCGGGTGATCGATTACACAAAGAACGATTTCACCCAAGACAATGAGCGTTACGACCTGCTCCTGGATAACGCGGGAAACCGCGCGTTATCGGAGATGAGACGGGTTCTTGGCCGGAATGGCAAGTGCGTCATGGCCGGCGCTCCTAAGACGCTGGGGACCGTTCTTATGCGATTGTTGAAAGCATTCGCGTGGTCGCCGTTCCTGAAGCAGAAGTTCACATTCTTCATTGCAAAGATACAAAGGGACGACCTCATGACGCTCTCCTCACTGATCGTGGCAGGAACAATCACTCCGGTGATCGACCGGCGCTATCTGCTGAATGAGGCCGCGGCTGCCATCGCTTACGCAGAGGGAGGACACGCCCGGGCGAAAGTCATCATCACGTTCCCGTAGATCTGGGCGGTTGACCACGCCGTGCCGCTCCCCGACTTCCGCTCTCCATTTGGCAAATGTTCTTGACAACCACTCCTGCATGAGCATAATGCCTCAATCCACTTTCAGCGATCTGGCCTCGCTGGACCCGGAGGAGGCTTTATGAGCGTGTTGGAGCTTTGTGACCGGGAAATTGCGGCGGTCCCGCTGGATGCGACCGTCGCCGACGCCATCCATAAAATGCTGGATTACCATGTGGGCGCTGTGGCCATCGTGGACAGCGAGTACCGCGTGGCGGGCATCTTCACCGAGCGCGACGTGCTCCGCAAGATGTCGCTCACGCGGCTTGACCCGCAAACCACCTCCATCCGCGATCTCATGACCACGCCGGTGGAGATGGCCACGCGCGAAACCGGGGCAGGGGAAGCGCTCAGCATTATGCTGGCGAGCCATTTCCGGCACCTGCCTGTAGCGGACGACAACGGCAAACTGCTGGGCATTCTTTCCATACGCAATCTGCTCGAGTGGCGCGTGGACCAACTCAGCCGCGAGTTGGATTCCCTTGAGCAGTACGTTTCGAACGACGGGCCTGGAGGATAGGCTTCCCGGGGCTCCTCTCAAAAACGTCTCACCACAGGGGGACAGGGGAACACAGGGGGATTCTCCACCGACTGAATGCACAACACCAGCCCGCTTCGGACTATCGCTGCTGTGCGCATCGCCACTTCCGTTTTCTTTTTACTTTTCGGGGAATATAAGATTGCCGGGCCCGGGTTCGCGCATGGCGGATTTCAGACTTATCTTCGCGACTACATTGCCACCACGGCTGTGAGTTTCTACCGTCCTGTCCTGGTCCACATTGTTCTGCCTCACGCTGTGTTCTTCGGCTATGTCGTCGGGATCGTCGAGTTGTTCATTGGCATTTCTCTTATGCTGGGGCTCTTCGTTCGTCCGGCGTGCATAGTCGGTGCTCTCTTCTTACTGAATCTGACTCTTGCCTCCTGGTGGGACGGTGGTCACGGAGTGCCGGTCTGGCGCTACTTCGGGGCGCACCTGGACACTCTGCCGGTGCTTCTGCTGCTGGTCATTTTCTTTGCTGCCGACGCAGGACGGATCTGGGGCTTGGACGGGAAGCGGCGCCGTCGTGCATAATCTCCGATCACCGACTTTGCATTCTCAGCCGGATCACGGGAGAGAGTTACTCATGCGTCTACGAATTGTTGCTGCCATCCCAGGCTTGTTGCTGTGCTGGGCAGGTGGGGCAACTGCCCAGGCACCGCATCACGTTGCCGTGCATGCTGCGCACTTGCTTGACGTCAAATCTGGAAAAACGCTGAGCGATCAGACTCTGGTCATCGAAGACGGCAAGATCATGAGCAGCGGTGCGTCGGTGGACGCCAAGATTCCAAGCGACGCCGTGCGCATTGAGTTGCCTAACGCCACCGTGCTGCCGGGATTCATCGATGCGCATACCCACATTACGATGGATCCGAAGTTCGGGTATGAGACTCTGGCGCTCTCCACTTCTCGGCAGGCATTGACGGGAGCCAAGAACGCGCGCCTGACGCTGCTCGCGGGATTCACCACCGTCCGCAATGTGGGAGCGAAAGAGTTCAGCGACGTTGCGCTGCGTGATGCGATCAATGCGGGAGACGTTCCCGGCCCTCGCATGCTGGTCAGCGGCCCGCCTTTGAGTATCACCGGCGGGCATTGCGATAACAATATGCTGCCGTTCGAGTATCACGCGACTAGTGATGGCGTGGCGGATGGGATTGCGGCAGTTCAACATAAAGTCCGCGAGAACATTAAGTATGGCGCCGATCTGATCAAGGTCTGCGCCACCGGCGGAGTGCTCTCGCTGGGCGACAATCCGCAGCATTCGCAGTACACGCTGGAGGAGATGAAGGCCATTGTTGCCGATGCTCATCGGCTGGGCCGTAAAGTCGCGGCGCATGCCCATGGGGCGGAGGGAATTCGCTGGGCGGCGGAGGCGGGCGTAGATTCCGTCGAGCATGGGTCTTATATCGATGACGCTGGGATCGCCGCGATGAAAGAGCACGGCACTTATCTCGTCCCCACGCTGTATCTGGGAGATTGGATGATCGATAATGCCGGGTTGACGCGCCTGCCCGCGCCACTGCTGGCCAAGGCGAAAGAAGTCATTCCGGCGGCGCGCAAGAATATTGCCCACGCCTTTGCGGCGGGAGTGAAAGTCGCGTTGGGCACCGACGCTGCGGTTTATCCGCACGGGTTAAACGGGCACGAATTCGAAACCATGGTGAAATTGGGCCTGACGCCGCTGCAATCCATCCAGGCTGGAACCCTGAATGCGGCAGACTTGCTGGGCTGGTCGGGAAAGGTGGGGACGCTTGATCCCGGGGCCTGGGCGGATATCGTTGCGGTCGATGGCGATCCGCTGAAGGACATCACAACTCTGCAGCGAGTTAAATTCGTCATGAAGGGCGGCGAGGTGGTGAAGAACGAATATGGAAAGTAGTCGAGTGTGACGCAGTCTGCTCCCTGGAGTCAGCCATGTTGGGATTTGAAAAGATGTTATGGCTGAGGACTCATTCGGCGAAAGGATGCGAGCATGGGAGATTGAGCCAAGAAGTCTGGGAATCGCTCTACCCAGCGAGCCATATTGGGATGCCAAAAGTGTAAGTAATGGAATGAGCGCATTTCCTGGATGGCCTGCTGAGGCGACCAGCCTTCGAATGCTATGCGGTAAGCAGCGATGAACATGCCGCTGCGGTCGCCGCCCAGCCAGCAGTGGATGAAGATTTTCCTCCTGGGCCGCTCACGAAGCAGGGAGAAGAATTGAGCGATCTCTTCATCTTTGGGTGTAGCCCAACCAGATCCGGGCAGATTGATAAAGCGCATGCCCAGGGATTCTGCGCGCAGCCGTTCCTTCTCCATCAATCCATGAAATTCGCCGCGCAGATCGACAATGGTATCGATGCCGAACTGCTTGAGCTGCTCCACTCCGTCATCCTTTGGTTGCGAGCCCCGATAGAGGAAATAGTTAACCCTGCCGAAATCCGAAATGCCCGGCACATAAATTTTCTCAGCGAATGGGGGTGGGCTCACAGCAGGCGTTTGCTTGTGGTGCGCGCTACACCCGACCGCGACAGCCGTGGAATATAGAACTAGAGCCATAGCAGCAACGCGGCGGGATGACATTTCGGATGTTAGATGCAGATTCAGAGGCTGGGCACTTGATGAAAAATCGCGATATCACTTATAACCGCTGCTGCTCTCGCCGTTCATCGGAACTAGCGTTCCGCAGCGGTGCCGTTGGTGGCGTCCCATAGCACTCTTTTGCCAGTGCGATAGGAGAGGTTCACCATGTGTCCCGCTGCGGCAGCATGGTGTCCGACCTCGGCGGTTTCGTAGCTCGGCTGCCGTGTGCGAACTGCATTGATGAAGTTCGCAAGATGCAGAACAGTCGCGTCGGGCTTGTCTGGAAAGTCCAGATTCACTGGCGCCGGCTTGGTTCCTCCCTGTGATTCCGCGCGGCGGTTGTCTTGATTCAGGAATGCTTCCTGCATCGCTTTTGGCCAGCTATCGATGGAGTATTCGTAGTTTTCACGTTTGTACTCTGGCTGCTGGACCATGCCCGCGCCGAGGAGAACGGAGAGTGACCCTTCCGTTCCCAGGAATTGGATTCCCTGACCTGCCGTGCTGGCGCTGTTGAACGTGCCGGCCATGTTCACACAGAAGCTGCCGTAGTCGAACAGGGCGTCGAGCGTGTCGGGCACTTCGCGTCCGTCGTGCCGGTAGAGGATTCCGCCATTCGCGGCTACGCTTGTCGGCATCTGTGCGTCCATGATGAAGTGAATGGAAGTAATGAGGTGAACGAAGAGGTCGGTGGAGATCCCCCCGGAATAGTCCCAATACTTGCGATAACGAAACACGCGCTCGGGATTGTAGGGAACGGCTGGCGCGGGACCGAGCCATTCCTTCCAGTTGAAATTGAAGCTGTCCTGCAGGTCCGCGGGAATGGGATAGTTCCAGGATCCCGTAGAACTGTTCCGGTTGTAGGATGCGGTGACTTTGGTGACCTTGCCGAGTTTGCCCGATGTCACGATTTCGCGCGCTCTCTTGTTCTGCTCGGAAGATACCCACTGGCTGCCCACCTGCACGATGCGGTTGTGTTCGCGCGCGGCATTGATCATGGCCGGGCCATCTTCAATTCGATAGGTCATTGGCTTTTCGATATAGACGTCCTTGCCCGCGCTCAGGGCGTCGAGCACGATATGCTTGTGCCAATGATCGGGTGTGGCCACAACGACTGCATCGATGTCTTTCCGGTCCAGAAGTTTCTTGTACTGCGCGAAGTTGGTGGCGATCTTACCTTCCGTGCGCTCCTTGGCGCGCTCCAGGTGTCCCTGGTAGCAGTCGCAGACTTCCACCAGGTTGGCCTGCTGGGTTTGTTTGGCGGCCTCGAGCAGGATGTTTCCGCGAATGCCGAAGCCGATAAAGCCGAGGTTCACGCGATCGTTCGGGGCTGCGGGCTTGGGCAGCAGCGAGGGAGGAAAAGTGATTCGCTTGCCATTTAGCACAAGGCTGAAGCTTGCCGCCTGTGTCGCACTGCGGAGGATGAACTGGCGTCTGGTTGATTTCGACATTTTTATCACCGCGGAAAAGGTTAGAGACGAATCGAACAACAGAGCTTAGCGCAAATTAAGCTGCTGCTGTAGTCGGGTCGCACTAAACCCACGACAGACATGCGGCGATTTGAGGTCGCGCCGGCATACATCCGCTGACCCAATCAAGATACGAGCTTGCGATGCTACTCGGCGTACAATTTTGCCTTCATGGAGAGAAAGATATTCTGGGCGGTGTTTGCAGTTCTCGGGCTCGTGGCCGATTTTGTTCTTCCATTTTGGTGGGCTTGTGGCGCAACCATTCCGATCCTGTTCATCGCGTGGTGGGTGGCTTACAGAAGCGAGTGGTTCTAAGGGCAAATTGGTTAGTCGGGCAGCTGAATTCGATCGGGATGTTTCCGGGCTCGTTCGTGCTCTTCGGCCAGAACCTTTTCCAGCCAGAGCGCTTGTCGCTCTGCGGCGGACTTGTCCACGGATGCGGGATCATGAAAGACGACGAACTCCTCACCACAGCTGTCACAGCGAAGGGTGCCCATTTCTTTGCAGTCGGGTGCCCGCTCTCTCGTCTGACCCTTCTTGATGGCCACTGCATTCATCCACTGACATTTTATCGGCTGTGGGCTGTATCAGGGGCGGCGTTATATGTTCCGTGAGTGATTGCACCAGAGATATTTCTTATTGAGCGAAAGGCTTGCAATTCGTCGAGAGTTTCTGCGCGGGCGCTCGCTTCGCTTCGCGGGACAGCCTGAGAGGCTGTCCCTACGTGGCCTTGGCAGCACGAACTGCTTGGCCGGTTACCCAGTCTGTCCAGTAGGATGTCGCTCCGCTGGCTTGCAGTTCCTTTTTGCCTTCTACCGCGTCTACGAAGTTCTCGATCATGGGGTAGTGCAGGTTGGCATGTGCGGGTAGATTTTCGCGGCCGCCGGGCCAGATCAGATGGGGGCCGTTCAGGGGAGACATCTCAATCTCGCCATCTGTTCCGCGGATGCGGCATTCATCGCGGATGATCCTGGAATGCCAGCGGACATCCACGATACCGCGCACGCCGCTTTCATATTCAATCATCACAGTCGCGTTGTCCTCGACTGGATAATGATGAACTACGTTTGAGAGCTGGGCCGTGACTCGCAGCGGTTTTCCGAACCAGAAATTCAGCACATCGATGCGGTGGGAAGCGATGTCGAAGAGCGGACCGCCTCCGGCTTTTGCAGGGTCAACCAGCCAACTCCGGCTGCCGCTGCCGTCGAACCACATGTGGTTTGTGACTTCGGCGACGACGGGCTTGCCGATCGCGCCCTCTTGCAAGAGCTGTTTCGCGCGCTGCACCTTGGGATAGCAGCGGCGATAGTAGGCGACTCCAAAAAGTCGGCCGCTTTGTTCCGCAGCCTGAACCATGGTGCGGGCCTCGGGCTCATTCATGGCCATCGGCTTTTCGCAGATCACATGCTTGCCGGCGCGCAGTGACTGAATGGTTTGCCGCGCGTGCAGGAAAACCGGAGTGGCGACGTAAACCGCGTCGACTGCGGGATCCGTGAGCGCTTCGTCTAAGCTTCCCCACGTGCGTACGCCGTACTGCGCCGCTTTCGATGGGTCTCGGGTAACAATGCCATGAAGGGCGCTTCGTGCCTCCGCCTGAATCGCGGGAATCACGCGGCGAATCGTGATGTCGCCAACTCCGATGACAATCCAGTTCAGCATTGTGTACGCGAGTGCAAAAAATCAAAGGCCGGCAGAAGCCGGCCTTCAAATATAAAGGAAATCAGGAACTACTTCTTGGGGGCGATCGCGTCCTTGGCAGCCTTGGCGACGCGGAACTTCACTACCGTCTTCGCCTTGATCTGGATCGGTTCGCCAGTCTGGGGATTGCGGCCCACGCGGGCTTTGCGGTGCGCCTTCACCAGGCGGCCGAGGCCGGGCACCACGAAGATGCCGTTCTTCTTGGTTTCTTTGATAGCGGTGTCTGCGAGACTCTCTAGAAACGCCGCCGCGGTTTTGTTCGGAATCTCGTTCTTCTCCGCGAGTTGCCGAATCAATTGGGTTTTGGTCAGACCTGAAGCCATTCTTCCTCCTTAAAATCGGTTTAATGCCAGCGCGGGTATCTTATACCCGCAGGGCTGTGGAAAACACCTTATTTTACGGGGGTTTTCTAATTCGTACATGCGCCAGAGCGCGTCTTTACAGGTGTTCACGCTAGCCGAGGTTCCATAATGGGCATTTTACGGGGGTTAGCGGCAGGCGCGCCTCAGTGGGGAACCTGCCCCCGCGGGTGAACGAGCATCGCGCGGGATGACATAATGGATTACAGGAGTGCACTTGAGCTGCGCTATTTGTGAAATTCGCAAGGAGAAGCGGTTTTGCCCGGCAGTGCATGGCCGCATTTGTCCGCAGTGCTGCGGTGAGCAGCGCGAGGTAACACTCGACTGTCCGCATGACTGCCCTTATCTCATCCAGGCGCGCGAGCACGAGAAGCCGCGCTCCGCGGACCAGATCGATCATGCGGCGTTGTTCCTGCAAATTGAGGTGTCAGACCAGTTCATGTACCAGCACGAACATCTATTGATGGGGCTTACGTACGCTCTGGCCAAAGCGGCTCGCGCGGACCGGACTCTGCATGATCAGGACCTGATCGCGGCCCTCACGGTGCTGGCGAAGAGCTACGAGCGTCGGGTGAATTCAGGGCTGCATTACGAGCAGCCGCTGACCAGCGATTCGCAGCGACGCACCGCCAATGAAGTGGAAACTATGGTGCGCGAGTATCGCGAGGCGGAGCAGAAGCACATGGGGTACTCCAGCCTGCGCGATTCTGAGGTGTTGAATGCCCTGGTTTTCCTGGTGCGACTAGCGCATGGCCGAACCTCGGGACGTCCTAAGTCTCGTGCGTTCGTCGAATTTCTTTTTGCGCAGTTTCCGGAGAAGGAATCGCCAGTGCTCGCGCCCCAGGAAGCTGGAAGCCGGATTATTCTGCCCTGATCCCCGGCTCATATTTTTGGACTCTCTGCCCGGCGGACAGCTCTGCCAGTAATCGCGCGACTGTCTTCTGCGAAATGGGATGCAGGAGTTCGGGTGCGATCTCGGCGAGAGGCTCCAGCACGAAGCGCCTTCTCGCCATCTCGGGATGAGGAATGGTCAGCTCCGGCGTATTCACGACAGCGCCTCCGAACAGCAGGATGTCGATGTCAATGGAGCGCGGGCCTTTCTTAAGGACACGCTGCCGGCCCATGTCCTGTTCAATGCGCAGCAATTCAGCCATCAGTTGTGCAGGCTGCGTCGCGGTTTCCAAGGCGATGACACAGTTCAGAAACCAGGGCTGATCCGTGAATTCCACCGGCTCGGTCTGATAAAACGAGGAGACAGCAACCATTCGACCCAAGGTGCTCGCCCGACGAATGGCCTCGCGGAGGTTCTGCTCTCTGCTTCCAAGGTTCGATCCCAGCGAAAGATAGGCGATTTGCTTCATGCGTGCTGCTCAAGTGTAGCGCTGGTACCCAGCAGCGGTTACCACTGGCGTCCTTAAAACGGCAGCGTTCGTGTGTTGGCGGGGCTGAAGGTCCGCGACCTTGGTCACTATCCGGCAATTTGAGGGCTCTCTAAAATTAGAAACTATGATGTTGGAGTCCCTGCTCCTTAGCCAGGACGCGGAATTAGTGTCGGTGATCCGGCCCACGCTCGAGAGTCTGTCGATCGACGTGGAAATCTGCCCGGAAGCTCGCGCCGGCAACGAGAAGCTGATCTCCGACAAGTTCGACGCGGTGATTGTGGATTGCGATGACCTTGAGGGCGGGCTGACGGTTCTGAAGGAGCTCAGAAATACTCCGAGCAACAAAACTTCTGTGGCATTCGCCGTCCTGAACGGCAAGAAGACTACGACCCAGGACGCTTTCGGCATGGGCGCAAACTTCGTCTTACAGAAGCCCATTACGACGCTGAATGCGTCCAGATGCTTTCATGCCGCGCTGAATTTCATGCTTAGAGGGCGCCGGCGCTATTTCCGGCAGCCGGTGAATATGCCTGTACTTGTGACGGTTGAAGGCAAGATCGTGAAAGCGACGAGCACTAATGTCAGCGAGGGCGGCATGGCGCTGCTGCTGCCGCAAGCGCTTCCCCAAGGCGCGACTCCCATCCTGAAGTTCTGCCTGCCTCACACGGATACGAGTATCGAGGTGGAAGCCGAGGTAGCATGGGCGGATTTAAAGGGGCTGGCGGGGCTCCGCTTTCATCAGGTTGCGAAGGAGACTCAGCAGCAGCTTGAACGCTGGCTAGATGCGCGCATCGAAGAGGAATTTCCGGGAACGAAAGATCGGATTTCAGCGGTTGGAGAGCGGGCCTCGGATGGCAGCGGCTTTCAACCCCCGCCGCAGCGCGGAGACTGATGGGCAGCGCGTGGGCACTCCTTCCTCTGCGATCCTCTGTGTCCCCCGTAGTAGAAACCGGCTCACCACAGAGGATCACAGAGGAAGATCGACAGATTATGAATCCCGCAAGACGCGGGCTGGTTCGGTTCGGGCTGCACGCCACGCAGGCAACAGGCACGCTGATATTGCAGTTAGCGCCATTACGGCCAATGCCGATCCGAATACCCAAGGATCGTGCGGGCTCACGTTGTAGAGAAGCTTTCCCAGCAATTTCGTTAGAGCCAGGGCTGCAATAGCGCCGAAGAGGACACCTCCCGCGGTCAGCCTCAGTCCCCGCGAGATAACGAGACGGAGCAGGTTGGCAGCGCCCGCGCCGAGAGCCATGCGCAATCCCAGTTCGCGTGTGCTTTGCGCCACGGCATAGGACATGACTCCATAGAGGCCGACGCCGGCGAGAAGAAGCGCCAATCCTCCCAAGATTGAAACCAGGGTGACAGCCACAAGTTGCGGCGAGGTCGAGCGGTTCACCTGCTCCCGCAGAGTGATCATCTCGTAGAGCGCGAGATTGCCGTCCAAAGCGTGCACTTCGCGGACCAGTGCAGCCCTCAGGCTTTGCAGCGGCTGATGGGTGCGGATATTCAGGGCGGACCTCAGAACAAATTCTTGGCGCAGCGGCACGTAGAAAAATGGCCGGGGAGTTTCGCGCATGCTTTCATACTTCGAGTCGGCAGCGACGCCGACGACTCGGGCCCAGCGGCCCTTTACTTGAAGGCGGCGGCCGAGCGGGTCCTCCCCTTTCCAGTAGCGGGTCACCATGGTGCGATTCACGACGGCGACCAGCGGCGCGTTTTCATCGTCGGCGCGGGTGAATTCCCGCCCGGCGAGGACAGGGATGCCCAAGGGTACCGAAATAGGCCGGACTGACCTGGTTGTATTCGACCGTGGGCTGTTCCTCAAGCGGAGGCTTGATAGCCATCCACAGCAATGGGCGTGGAAGAGAATGAGCCATATCCCAAGGGCGTCATCGCGGCGAACGCTGCGGATTCGATACCGGGCAGAACGCTGAGGCGATCGATCAGTTCGTCCTCAAAGACTTTGGCCCGTGGCACGTCATACCCGGCGGCGAGCAGAGGGCACGCCGGTCACTACAACGCTGGTCGTGGAAAACCCTGGGTCGGTGGTGCGAATCTTCTGCAGGCTCTCCAGCAACAGAGCCGCTCCCACCAGCAAAATGAAACTCAGGCAAACTTGGAAGACGACTAAGCCCGAGCGCATCCACGTTCTTCCGCGGGCACCCACCACTCCTACAGATTCTGCCTTCAAAGGTCCGGCGACATCGAGTTTGCGGGTTTGAAATGCTGGAATGAAACCCACCACGAGCGTCACTAATAGGCAAACGCCGGCGCTCAACGCCATCACGCGCCCGTCAATTTCCCCAGGCAAGTACATAGAGATGCCCGAGCGCGCCGGCAACAACAGGACTAATGCGTGCCGGCACCAGTACGCGACCAAAATTCCGCCGGCCGTTCCCAGCGCCGCGAGGAGGAGGCCTTCGGTGAGAAGTTGCTTGACCAGCCGGAAACGGCTGGCTCCGATAGCGAGACGAACGCTCATTTCATGGCGACGGGCCAGGGAGCGGACCAGCAAAAGATTGCCCACGTTGGCGCATGCGATGAGCAGCACGAACGCGACCACAGCCACCATCACCTCAAGCGTGGGCAGCAGACTTCCGGCGTTATTGAACGGAGTTTGCCACAAAGCCCACAGCCGCATACCGCGGCCACGATTGCTGGCGGGATAGCTGGCCTGCAATTGCGCGGAAATCGCCGACACTTCCTGCTGCGCCTGGGCGCGACTGACACCAGGTTTGATGCGGACATAAGCCTCAATCCATCGTGCGTTGCGGTCCTCGAGTTTGTAGCCGTCGTTCTCGAAGGTTTCTTCCATGTTGACCGGAACCCAGAACTGCATGGCCCAGCCGACGAAAGTTCCATAAAATCCCTGGGGCGCGACGCCGATGATGGTGTGCGGGACATTATTGAAGCGCTGCATCTTGCCAATGATCTCGAGGTCACCTTTGAAACGATTGCGCCACAGCTGGTAACTGATGACAACGACCGGATGCGAATTGCTGCCGACATCGTCGCCAGGTTCGAAAGCATGCCCGAGAATGGGACGAACTCCGATGGCTTCGAAATAGTTGGCCGAGACGATGCTCCCGGTGGCGGTCTCGGCGTGATCGCCGATGCTCAGCGTGCTGCCAGTAATTTTGCTGACGAAAGAGTCTTCGCAGAGGGTGCAATTCCTGCGCAAATCAAGGAAATCCGGCCATGACAGCGGCGTGCCACGAGTCTCGCCAGGCGCCGTTCCCCCGATGGCAAACAGACGCTCTTGGTGTGCGACGGCGGGGTACGGGCGGAAGAGGATGCCTTCCATCCAGCTGAATACCGCGGCGTTGGCGCCGATGCCCAAGGTCAGGCACAGGATGGCCAATGCAGAGAAGCCGGGGCTGCGAATTAGTTGACGGAAGCCGTAACGCAGATCCTGCACAAAGTCCTCGAACAAGCTCCCGCCTCGAGCGTCGCGGCACTGTTGCTCGATCTGGCTCATGCCGCCGAGAGCGCGCAAAGCGGAGTAGCGCGCTTCTTCGCGTGACATGCCTTGGGCAACGTTCGCCTCAATTTGCTGATCGAGATGCTCACGAAGCTCTTCTCTTAATTCCTGGTCCGCTTGATGAGGACGGAACAGGGAGCGCAATCGCATCGCCAGGGAATAGAACCATTGTTGAACGTCCATATTCATGCCTCTTTGAGCTTCACTATGCCGGTGATGGCGCTGGAGACGCGGTTCCAGTTGGCGGTCTCTTTCTCGAGGTGCTTCCGCCCGAGTGGCGTGAGGGAATAGAACTTCGCGCGCCGGTTATTTTCACTGGACTTCCATTGCGACCGAATCCACCCCCGATGTTCGAGCTTATGCAGGGCTGGGTAGAGGGAACCGTCGCTGACCCCCAGGACGTCGCTGGAAATCTGCTTCAGGCGCTGGCTGATCGCCCAGCCATTCATTGGCTCGAGTGCGAGAATTTTCATGAGCAGCATGTCCAGCGTCCCCTGAACCAGGTCGGAAGGCTTGCTCATGAACTCTCCTCTCGGTTACCGAGTTAGACTAGTATGGCTCCTCTCGGTTAGCAAGGGGTCTTCACTAAAGCAGCTGATTGTAGCGAAGAGGGGAGAATGCCAGCCTCAAGACCGAGTTGCTTGAAATTGACGCGAAGCGACTCGGAACCCTAAAATCATCGCAGTTCCTCACAAGTTCTCACACACATGCCACTTTACGAATATCAGTGTAAGAAGTGCGGTCACATTTTCGAAAAAATCGTGAAATTTTCGGACAAGCCCATCAAGAAATGCCCGGAATGCGGCGGCGTCGTGGAGCAGACCATATCCGCCCCAGCCGTCCAATTCAAGGGCTCCGGGTGGTATGTTACCGACTACGCCAAGAAGTCGCAGTCGTCCTCTTCGTCGTCAGATGGCGGCAAGGATTCGAAGGATTCAAAAGAGTCCAAAGATTCCAAAGATTCCAAAGATTCCAAAAAAGACGAAAAGAAGTCGGACAGTTCCAAGGAAAGCACCAGCAAGAAGGCCGAGAAGAGCAAGTAGACTGCTCGCTGGCGCTTTCCGCTACGTTCGGTAATTGCCTATTTCAGTTCCCTCTCAAAGTGCTCCTCGATCATGCTGAAGACATGTACTCGGGCATCTTTGCCGGAGATGCTGTGCGTCTTGTTGGGATAAATCATCAGGCGGAACGGTTTTTCCGCATTGATGAGAGCATTGATCATCTGAATGCTGTTCTGGAAGTGGACGTTGTCATCGCTGGTGCCGTGTACGAGCAGTAACGCGCCATGCAGTTTGTCAGCGTCCCTAGTTACGTCTGACTGTTCGTAGCCCGCCTTATCGTCTTTGAGCAGGCCCATATAGCGCTCGGTATAAATCGAGTCATAGTTGACCTGATTGGTGACTGGAGCAACGGCAACGCCCGCGCGGAAGCGGTCCGAGTGCGTCATGGAATATAGCGTCATTGAACCGCCGTTGGACCATCCCCAGATAGCAATGCGATCCTTGTCAATCTGCGGGAATTGCGGCAGGAGTTGATCTAAGGCTGTGAGCTGGTCTTTCAACTCCACAGCTCCGAATTCGTGGCGGATTGCGGTCTGGAATTTGCGGTCGCGTCCTGGAGTGCCGCGGTTATCCACCGCGAAAATGGCGAAGCCTTTGCGCGCCAGGATTTCATCGAACGCGCTGGGCACGTCTTTGCGCACCATCTGCGCCGCAGGACCGCCGTAGATGTTCACAATCAGAGGAATCTTCGCGCTAGTGTTGGAGTCCGGGGGCAGCAGCAAACGGCCATAGAGCGTGGTGCCATCGTCCGCTTTGAATTCCAGGTACTTTGGCTCGCGCAGGCCGTAGTCGTTGATTTCGTCCTGCGCGTTCCAAACCGGCTTACAGTCTCCACCTAGAGCGCAAAGACCGATTCGAGGAGAAGCGTGCGGCCCGGAATACATGTCGGTGAAGTGAGTGCCGTCGTCGCTAAGATCGCCGCGGTGTTCGCCTTCGTCGGTGGTCACCTTTGTAAGATCAGAGCCGTCCAGCTTCACAGAAAAAAGCTGGGTCTGGCGAGGGTCCTCTTTGTTGGCCGCGAAAAACACTGTGCCGGTGGACTCGTTTGCGCCCAAGATGCCCGTGACCTCGTAGTCGCCCTGCTCCAATTGCCGCTCCAGCTTGGCGTCCGCTGCAAGAGGGTTCTGCAAATCGCAACTGTAGAGATAAATATGCATGTTGCCGTCGCGCCAACTCGGCCAGAGGAACTGGCCTTTCGATTTCAAGAACCGGACTTCCACCTCGTCGAAACTGATCCAGGCTCCCGGAGTTGACTCGGTCAGCACGATGCGTGATTTCCCTGATTTCGCATCGACCAAATACAAATCCATCTTGTCTTCGGTGCGATTCAGGACCTCGGCCCACACGATGCCGTCGCGCAGCCAGCCGAACCGGGGTATGTAGGTGTCGGGATCGCTGTTCAAAGCAAGCCAGCGCACCTTGCCTTTATCGGGGTCTACGACTCCGAGCTTCACCACTGGGTTGGGATCGCCCACTTTCGGATACTTCTCCTGATCGACGGTGGGATGAGTCGGCATCCAGTCGGTGATGGGGTACGTCGGGACCTTGGTTTCGTCCATGTGCATGAAAACGATTTCTTTGCTATCCGGCGACCAGAAGTAATTGCTGCGCACCGCTAACTCTTCGGCGTACACCCAATCGATATCGCCGTTCAACCGGTCGTCGCTGGTGTCCTTTGTAAGCTGCTTTTCGTCGCCTCCACTTGCCGGGCGGACATACAAGTTGTGCTTTCGAACATACGAAACCCGCTTGCCGTCAGGCGAGAACTGCGGGGAACCACTGGGGTCGGGAGCGGAAGTAAACTGCACCGCAGTCTGAGTGAGCAAATCGAACAGCCATAGTTGGCCCTGAGAATCGAACAGCAGGTGCTTCGAATCCGGAGCCCACAAGTAAGCCGCGACATGGTAGCGGGTCAGCCGTTCCTTCTCCCGCTCGTTCTTAACCTTGTTCACGTCGGGATCGAGCGAAGCCAGCTTGGCGGCGCTGACCAAAACTTTCTTTTCGCCGGTGGCCGTATCCACGTACCACAGTTCGCCCTTTTCACCCTTCTCATCGCGCTGCACGAATGACAGCTTCGATCCGTCTGGACTCCACTCAATAGTTTCAGGCCCGCGCCCTGCCAAGCCTCCCGGCTGAAACATGGCTTCGATGGTCAGCGGCTTGGTGGGCGCGTTCTGAGCTGCGGCGATGGTGGCAAGAATGACGAAAGCGAGCAGAGTGGACGCAGCAAGAGCAGGCACAGTCTTCCTATTCACGAAGTGACCTCACCTCAGGCAATGGAATCCCACACACAGGCGAACCGAGCAGTGTACACCGCAGGACCGGCGCTGTTCTCCGCGTGGGCTATAATTGCGCGGCGAATGCCCCTGAACTCCGGTACAAGAATCGGTCCGTATGAGATCCAGTCTCCGCTCGGCGCGGGGGGCATGGGCGAAGTGTACCGAGCGCGCGACACACGACTGGATCGCAGTGTGGCGGTGAAGGTCCTGCCGTCTTCCTTTGCGTCCGATCCTGACCGGCTTCGCCGATTTGAGCAGGAAGCACGCTCGGTGGCCGCTCTGACCCATCCCAATATCCTCTCCGTGCATGACATTGGCACGCAGGACGGCACGCCTTACATGGTCTGCGAGCTGCTGGAAGGCGAGACTCTGCGCCAGCGGCTGCAAGGTGGAGTGCTGTCCTCGCGCAAGGCCATTGAATACGCCACGCAGATCGCACAGGGGCTGGCCGCGGCGCATGAGAAAGGCATCGTGCACCGCGATCTGAAGCCGGAGAACATCTTCCTCACTACGGACGGCCGAGTGAAGATTCTTGACTTCGGCTTGGCGAAGATCGCGCGCGGATCTGGACCGAGCTCGGCCCAGACTCTCACGGCCGTGGACGTCGCCCTGACCGAAGCCGGACAGGTCCTGGGAACCGCAGGATATATGTCGCCCGAGCAGGTACGCGGGCTGGAAGTCGATCATCGCTCGGACATCTTCAGTTTCGGATCGATTTTCTTTGAGATGCTCAGCGGCAAACGTGCATTCACTCGCGATACGGCCGCGGAGACGATGACTGCAATCCTCAAAGAAGATCCACCCGAGCTGACGCAACTGAACCGGAACATTTCGCCAGCCCTGGAGAGGATTGCCCGTCACTGTCTGGAGAAGACTCCGGAACAGCGGTTTCAGTCGGCGCGCGATCTGGCGTTCGATCTGGAGGCGCTGTCGCATTTTTCCGGATCGTCGGCCGGAGTCGTCGCGCGGCCATCGGCGATACAGCGGGCTCGCCGATTTCAGCTTCCGATCGCGGCAGTCCTGCTGCTGCTCGCGGCGGCCTTGGGATTTCTGCTCGGGCATCGTTCCACGCCGGTTGGAGAGGTGACTTATCACCAGCTGACGTTCCGCAAGGGAACGGTACTCAGCGCGCGCTTTGCTCCTGACACGCGAACTGTGATCTACAGCGCGGCCTGGGGCGGAAGTGATCCGGAACTCTTCTCCACGCGCCAGGACACAATCGAATCACGGCCTGTAGGCCTGCGGCAGGTAGACCTGTTTGGCATCTCGGCGCAAGGAGAATTGGCAGTCTCTTTGCGCCCCCAAGGGCTTCAGGGATTCTTCGGGATTCAGGGCACGCTGGGGCGAACTCCGTTGACCGGAGGGACAGCACCGCGAGAGGTTCTGGAGAACGTGGAGTGGGCGGACTGGTCGCCGGACGGCACAAACCTGCTCGTCGTCCGCACCGTAGACAACGAGAATCGTCTCGAGTATCCGGCGGGCAAAGTAGTGTTTAAGCTGCCGGCACCGGGCTGGATCAGCCAACCTCGGATTTCGCGGGATGGACGGCGAATCGCTTTTTGCAAGCACTCCGCCAGGGGCGATGATCGCGGCTCGGTTGCGATCATGAATTCCGATGGGAGCGAGGCGAAATTCTTCGGTGATTTCAGCAGCCTCTATGGCCTGGCGTGGTCGCCTACGGGGGATGAAGTCTGGTTTACCGCTGACCCCACCACGACGACGATTGCGCGGCGGCTGATGTCTGTCTCCCTGTCGGGCAAGTTCCGGCTCCTGGCTGCGGCTCCGGGAGACCTGACGCTGCATGATGTTTCCCCGAATGGTACGGCGATCATCACGATTGACGATCGCGAGCGAAAGATTTTCTTCACCACTCTCAAAGGCAATGAAGAACGAGAATTGACCTGGCTGGACCGCGCTGTGCTGGTAGCGCTGTCTGGCGATGGTAAGCAGGTGCTGTTCCATGAGGGAGGCAAAGGCGGCGGCTCCTATGGAACGGTTTTTCTGCGGAAGACAGATGGCTCTGCCGCCGTCCGCCTTGGAGACGGCTATGCCCAGTCCCTCTCACCCGATCAGAAGTGGGTGCTGGTGATTGCTGCCAGTACGCCACCGAAGTTCTCGCTAATCCCAACCGGCGCTGGTGAACCCATAGAGGTGAAGCCAGCTGGGTTGGAGAACGTGAGTGTCCTGGGGTTGAGTTCCGATAGCCGCCGCGTGATTCTTTCGGGTAAGGAACCCGGCCACCAGGTACGTGTCTATTCTTTTGACCCCGGCACAGGGAAACTCCAGCCAATTTTGCCCGAAGGGGTACGAGCGATGCTTACTCCTGACGGGAAGTTCCTTGCTGCTCTTGGGCAGAATGGGTCGCCGCAACTCGTTCCCGTCGATGGCGGATTGCCTGCCCGGGTGATCAAAGGAGCGCAACCCAATGATCGGCTGATCCAGATTACGGAGGACGGCAAGACGGCGTTCGTGGTGAACGTCAATGGGCTTTCGGCCAGCGTTTACCGGGTTAACATCGAGACTGGGGTGCGCCAGCTTGTCAAAGTGCTTGAGATGAGGGATCCCGCTGGCGGGATGGGCATCACTCGCGTGGTCACCACGCCCGATGGCCAGTATTTTGCGTATAACACGCTGCGGCAGCTTTCCGAGCTCTATTTACTGCAGGGATTGAAATAGGTCGCCTCCCGCCTCGGCAGCCTTCTCTGCTTAGCCCGCCCCAGCTATATGCCCGGACGGCCCGGCTTTTCAGCTCCCGGCGCGTGCTAAAATCAATGCAGCTTCTCCAACAATGCTTCCTGAAATAGAGAATCTTCTGAAACTGCAAGACGTGGATAAGGAAATCCGCCGTCTGCAGGACGAAGTCGCCGAGCTCCCCAAACGAGTAGCCGCGATCGAGGCGAGACTCGCCGGAACGAAAGCCCAGCTCGACAAAGCGCAGGCCGCCGTCAAGACCGATGAAGCCGCGCGTCGCAAGTACGAGGCCAGCATCACCGAGCTGCGTACCAAAATTTCCAAGTATCGCGACCAGTCGCTCGACGTAAAAACCAACGAACAATACCGGGCGCTGCTGCACGAGATCCAGTTCGCCGAAAAAGAGATCGCCGCGAATGAAGACAAGATTCTCGAGCTGATGGTGAACGCGGATACGCGCGACAAAGAAGTCAAAGCCGCGCAGGCCGACCTGAAGGCGGAAACCGCGGAGATCGAACAGGAAAAAGAGCAGGCCCGACAGCGGACTGCCGAAGACGAGAAGTTGCTGGCAGAATGGCGCGGCAAACGCGACCAGCTTCGTTCCGGGATCAGCGAAAATCTGCTTCGCCACTACGAGCGAGTTTCGAAGTTCCGGGGCAGCGGCATCGCTGAAGTGCGCGACCACAAATGCATGGGTTGCCAGGTGATTCTGCGCCCGCAAACATACAACGAGGTGCGCTCCGGCAGGGAGACTATAGTCTGCGACTCCTGCCAGCGGATTCTCTACTTCAACCCTAAAGAAGAGTTGGTTGACCAGATCCCATCGCTGCACCGCCCCAAGCGGCATCATCCCAAAATCGACGCACCGCAAGCCTGGTACTATCGCCCCGAGTTCGCCGGCGATGGCGAAGTCTTCCTCTGCTTAACGAACCTTCGAGGCCAGGCCAGCCGCCGTGTCTACGACATCCACACCGGACGGCTAATCGGCGACATCCTCATTCGCGAGGGTGATTTTCGACAGGCGTTCCCAGAAGACATCACCGGTGCTACGCGTCTCAACGGCAACTGGTCGGAACATGATCTGGAAAACTTCGGCACGGAACTTCCGATGGTTGTGCTGGATTCTCTGAATGCCGACCTGGACCTGGCGCGGCATGAGGCGAGCACCTCGCATGTGAAAGAAGCTGTCCCGACCGGGCAAGCTGCCAGCTAGAGCAGGCGGCCGATTCCTTGCAATTTCAGGTACAACTCACGTGGTGGGCTGCGGGCTAGCTTGACTGCTTTGGCGCCGCAAGCGCGCCACCACCAACCGGATCTCGCTATAAGTGATGTCCGGGGGCAGAATTTCCTTTAACGGCTTGAGTCGCTGATAGCCGTCGGTCTGCAGGCGCGCGCAAGCGGCTTCAATCACGGAAACTTTTTCCGGGCTGAGCCAGGCAGGGGAAAATTCCAGTTCGCCGGTTTCGACCAGAGCCGCAACCGTGCTCATCACCGTCGAAATCTGCCGGCCGCGGATCGCGGCGATCTCCTCGAAGCTCTTACCGTTGTTCAGCAGTTCGAGTGTTTCCTGCATCGGAGGGGTGCTGGCCTGCAGTTGGGCGGCGCGGGCGCCAGTTCGATATTCTTCGAGGGAGCGCAATATCAGCGCACCGATTGACTCGGCTTTGCGCTCTCCGATTCCGGTAATCGTCCTCAGCTGAGCGATCGAGGATGGGCGAATCCGGCAAATCTCATCCAGAGTGGTGTCATGCAGCACAGTGTACGCAGGAAGCCCCTGCTCTTTGGCCATCATACGGCGCCATTCCCGCAGGTACTCGCGCAGGTCCGGATCGATGTCACCCGGAGGACTCGTTTCAGCCGCGCGCACTGGGGCAGGTGAAGAGCGAACTGCCTTGCGAGCCGCCTTTGGAGTGGCGGCAAGGCTCAGCCAATCCGGCGTTTCCCCGCACACATCGCAAGCGTTGCAAGACGACCACTTCGGAGTCTCACCGAAATGCAGGCAGATCTGGCGATGCCGGCATTTGCCTAGTTCAGCGAAATCTCGAATCTTGTAGTATCTCTGCCACGCCCGCTCCCGCTCGGCTGCATCCAGGACCTGGTTGGCGAAAAAGCCAAGCAGGCCCGCGTCGCGTTTCTGCCATAGCAAGATGCAGTCTGCCGGCTGACCGTCGCGGCCAGCGCGCCCCGCTTCCTGATAAAACTGCTCGACAGATTTGGGCAAGGACAGATGAATGACGGCGCGAACCGTGGCTTTATTGATGCCCAGACCGAAGGCGATGGTTCCCACCAGCACGCGCACTTCGTCGGACATCCAGCGCTCCTGGTTTCGGCGCCTGTCCTCGGTGGACATCTTGGCGTGGTACGGAACCGCCGCAATTCCCTGCTCACCGAGGAAGTCCACCGTCTCTTCCACCTGGTTGATGGTGGGCGAGTACACGATGACGTTGCCGTCGGCATGCTGGTGCAGCGCAGCCAGCAAGAGATTTCTGTGCTGTACGGCATCGCATTCGCGCACCAGGTAGCGGAGATTGGGGCGATGAAAACTGGCAATGTATTTATCGGGATCGCGGAGAGCGAGTTGCGTCAGGATGTCGTGGCGAACGGGCCGGGTAGCGCTGGCAGTAAAAGCCGCGATCGGGGAGTTTGGGAAAGTACCCCGCAAACGGCTCAGTTGCCTGTACTCGGGCCGGAATTCGTGTCCCCACTCGGAGATGCAGTGGGCCTCATCGATGGCAAAGAAAGAGACGGGCACTTGTTGCAGCCAGGTAATGGTATCGGCGCGCTGCAGCCGCTCGGGCGAGAGATAAAGCAGGCGGAAAGTTCCGTCTCGTGCATGACGCATGATGCGCCCTTGCTGGTCGCTGGAAATTGAACTGTTCAAAACCGCGGCCGCAATGCCCATTTGAGCGAGTTGCGCTGCCTGGTCCTGCATCAGTGCGATGAGCGGGGAAATCACGACCGCGGTTCTGCCCAGGACCAGTGCCGGCAACTGGTAGCAGAGGGACTTGCCTCCGCCCGTAGGCATGACTACACAGGTATCGTGCCCGGCAATAAGGCTCTGCACGATCTTTTGCTGGAGCGGTCGAAAGGAACTATACCCCCAGTAGCGCTGCAAAGGGGCAAGCAGGTCGGGTTCTGGGGACATGGCAGCAGTATAAGGCGCTGGGATGTGCGGCGCAGAATGTGGATTTTCCTTTTGTTCAGGCGCCCTCCCGATCTGGGACCGCATCGGGCTTGCGGCGCGAGCGGACGGCTTAAGGGCCGCCCCCTAAGTGGGCGGCATTACGTGGATCAACTTACGTGGGCAGGTTGCGCGACCGTGCCCCATTCAAGCCCGATGTTGGCTTGAGTGGGGCCTTTCGGGGTAAACCTTGGCGAATAGAATCCAGGCCAGGGCAATCACTACGAAGCACAGCACGCTGCCTTCAGGGCCAACCGCGCCACCGCTCAGCCACGTGGGACCATGCAGGGTCGAACTCAGCAGATGACCGGGAGAGGTCATTCCGCTGTCAGGGACAGAGTAGAAGAAAGTTTCTCCCCAATCCCAGGTCGCGTGAAACCCGACAGCGAACCAGAGATTCCCAGTGCGGCGCAGGGTCAGGCAGAAGAACAAGCCGATACACGCGGCAGCCAGCGCACCCGGCCAATGCTCCTGTTCATTGTTCAGGTGAATCAAGCCGAAGGCGCAGGATAAAGCCAAGGCTGCGGGCCAAAAGCCAACGCCGCGGGCGAGCGTGAATTGGGAGTAGCCGCGCCAACAAAATTCCTCAGCAAGTCCAACCAGCAGGAAGAAGATGGCCCAAAAGGCAGCGAATTTCCAGATGCGCAAGCCGTGCAGGACAACATGTCCGAAGGAAAAAGCGTGAAAGCCGGACAGGGCGAAAATGAGGATCGTGATGGAAGCTAATCCCCACAGACCCCCTATGCAGAAAAGTCGTCCACCGACCAAGCTGGGCGGTAATCCATACGTGTTCCAGGGGCGCTTCTCGACCCGAGCCAAGACGAGCGATGGGACGACCGCAGCCAGCAGGCTGGCAAATTCCGCCAGCATCGACGACCAGAGGCCGCTGGCTCCCCAATCGTGGGACCACGCCAAGTCCACAAAAAGGCGCTGCAAGATCAGAAAGCCGACTGCGTAGAATGCGAGGCCCCAGCCGAAGCGTAGGCCGTCCGGGCCAAGGAACAATGTGCGGGCGTACGATGGCGCGCTCGCCACGGCGAATTCCGGAGCGCGTCCATGCGATTGCGGATTGGGCGATTCCGGATTCGCGGCCGGATCCTGACCTTTTGTGTCGAGGTTCGTCATTGCAGGTTCGTCATTGCAGATGGTTTCCCGCAGCAGCCTCCGACATGGTAAAACACTTCGGCTCGACCTTATGGCTCGATATTTCACGCGGGAGCGCTTTGGACGTCCACAATTTTTGGCCGGATTGCTTTTATTGGCATTTCTTTTACAGGCGCTATGGCTGATTCATCGCGAACTGAGCGCTGCGCCGCTGACCGAGAGTCAGGAGGCTCTGCGCATTGGAGAGGGCTGGAAACAATGGCATGGCAAGGGGATCGCGGCCGCTCCCACCATGGACATTGCCGAGAATGCCGGCCAGCCGGCTCTCGGGAACGAAGTGGGAGGGTATGACCCAGAGCGTTCGCCCCTGCTTTATCTGCTTACGGCGGCTCCGCTTCTGGCCTGGCCTCACGATCTCACGCCCGATTCCGCGCCATATTGGCGTTGGTTGCCGCGGCTTCCCTTTCTGGCGTGCGGCGTGTTTCTGGGAGCTTCGCTGTGGTATGTGGCGCGCCGGCTCTGCGGAAATACTGGCGGTTTCGTAGCCTTGACGTTTTACTGTTTCTCTCCTTCCCTGATTCAGGCGAGCGCGTTGTGGCACACGGAGCCGGAGATTGCAACGGCGTGGGGCGCTTTCGGGACGATTTTCACTGCCATTGCGGTGGCGCATACGCTGTATGCACCGCGAGAAGTTGTGCTGTGGAACTGGCGGCGGATTCTGCTTCTCGGGGTCTCTCTTGCCATCGCAGTAGGATCGCAATTTTCCATGATCGGCGTAGCGCCGATGGCACTTGGATTTCTGCTCTACGTTGCTCCCGTGCGGAAGGGGGCGGCCACTGTAATCTGGGCGGCGGCGTGCGTGGTTGGCTCGGTGCTGCTATTTGCGACGTACTTCTTCCACGCACATTCTTTTTGGGAGAGCATGCACCATGCCGAGTTCTGGGGAGCCACGTGGCGCGCCTTCACTTTTCTGCCGGTCTACAAGCAGGTGGCGATCCGAATTGCGCGAGCCTGTCCCGCCTTGCCGTTTTTCCTGCCGGTCACTCTGGTGACTTATGCCGTATGGCGAAGAACTCGTTACTTCGGAAATACTGCTCCTTTGCTGGTTGCTGGGGCATTTGTAATTCTCGAAATCGCGCATCCGCACACGGCGGGCGCCGGATTTCCGCTGGCGGCAGTCCCTTTCATTTTTATTTTCGTTTCGGGAGTTCTCGCGGACTTGATGGAGACCACATACCGTCCGCTGATTCACACGGGTGTTCTGGTCATACTAGCCGCGTATGTGACACTCACGCTTATCAGCGCTGGCTAAAGTTCCGCCAGGATAATAACGCCGCCCGCTATTTGAGGACGACGCTGCGCCGCTCCCGCAGCTGCCCACTGAGAAATTCCAGATAGTCGTTCATGCCCTCTCCCGTCTTGGCGGACAGGCGAAAGATCTTCATGCCGGGCCGGACGGATTCGATACTCTTGCGCGCCGTTTCCCAATCGAACTCCACGGCTGCTGCCAACTCATTCTTAGTGACGACCGCCACGTCCGCGCTGTTGAAGATGGTTGGATACTTCAGCGGCTTATCCTCGCCTTCCGTAACCGACATGAGTACGAGCCGCAGACTCTCTCCGAGGTCGTAAGAGGACGGGCATACCAAATTTCCGACGTTTTCGATAAACAGGAAATCGAGCTGATGCAGGTCCCAGTCACTCAACGCATTCTGGACCATGGCAGCTTCGAGGTGGCAGAGGGTCCCCGTCGTAATCTGCTTCACGGGAGCCTTGCTGCGGGCGAGGCGCACAGCGTCGTTCTCGGTCGCAAGATCGCCCACCAGCGCGGCAACCCGGTATTGCGGCTGAAGCAGTGTCAGTGTTTTCTCGAGGAAGCTCGTCTTGCCTGAGCCGGGACTCGACACCAGGCTCACGACAAAAACGCCCGCCTCGCGGAACTGCTCGCGCAGCGAGCGCGCGATCACATCATTCTGCTTCAGTACATTCCGCCGGACTTCTACCAGGCGCGGCTCGCTCATTCCTCAACCTCCAACGCGAAAACTTCGAGTTCCTTGCCTTGCCGTATATCCATGGTCGGCGTATTGCATTCGGGACACGAGAACGACTGTACCGAACCCAGCACTCGCGTATCGTTGCACCGCGGAACAGAATACGACCACGGGCACGTCTTCCACGATCAAGCGCGATCCGGCGAGCGGTGTGTCCTGGCACGCAACTTCATAGCAGAACAACAGCGCGTCTTTGACCACTCCTGACAGCGCTCCCAATCGCAGATGAACGGCACTCACCTGGACACCGCGTTGGCGCGCTTCGTCCAGGGCAGCATCCACTATGCCCATCGCAATGGAGAGTTCGTGCATGCTTCACTGCTTATCTCACGAGCTGGCCGATGAAGACGCCGTAAGCGTCGAGACTCACGAAGTCGCCGCTCGAGGAAGACTTGCCGCTCGTCACCAGCGGCTTGGCCGAAGCGAATCCATTCTTCTTGAGCTCGTAGTTTACTTTCTGCGGGCTGGCCGACATGTTCAGCGAAACCAGCACCGCCTGATCTTCATGAACGCGCAAATACGAGAGCACATTCTCGTCGTTCTGATTGATGGGAACATAGCTGCCATCGCGAAGTTCTTTGTTGGTATGGCGCAGCTTCAAGAGCTGCTTATAAAACGACAAAATCGAATCGGGATCTTTTTCCTCGGCAGCCACATTATGCGTCTTCGCGGTTGCCGGGACCGGCAGCCATGGCTTGCCTTTCGAGAAGCCCGCATTGTCGCTTTGATCCCACTGCATGGGAGTGCGCTCGCCGTCGCGGCCTTTATCGTTGGGCCATCCGGTGCGGCCCTTGGGATCTTTGACGTCTTCCTTTCTGGTGGGAGGCGTGGTCTTCATTCCGATTTCCTCGCCGTAGTAAAGAATCGGCGTGCCCCGAAGCGTCAGATAGAGCCCCGCCATCAGCTTTGCGATCTGATCATTGTGCTGGCCGTCTCCGTAGCGATCGTAGGAACGAACGATGTCGTGATTGCTGATCACGAAGGTGGGCCAGCCTGAGGCGGCATTGATCGCGGCGATCTGTTTGCGGAACTCGGCGGGAGAAAGCTTGTTCACATTTGTGAACAGGAAATCCATGGGCAACTGCAAGCCATGGCCGTTGCCGTAATACGCGTTCAACTGGTCGATATTGTCGGTCCAGGTCTCGCCAATCAGCACGGCATTGTACTCGTCGGCGACCTTGCGCAATTCGCGCATAGCGTCGTGAATTTCGGGCAGGTGGGTGTTGTACTTGTGCTCCTGCAGAGGATCGCCATAGACGCTCTTTCCGGGCCGGACCGGGTTGTCTTTCAAACTTGCGTCTTCGAATAGCGTGTCGACGGCATCAAGGCGAAATCCCGACACACCGCGCTTGTACCACCAGCGCGTCACGTCCATCATGGCTTGCCGGACTGCGGGATTGCGCCAGTTCAAGTCTGGTTGCTCGGGATAGAAGTAGTGGTAGTACCACTGATTGGTTGTGGGATCGAATTTCCAAGCGGACCCGCCAAAGGTGGAGGTCCAGTTATTCGGAGGCTGGCCGGGTCCTTTGCCGTCACGCCAGATGTACCAGTCGCGGTGCTTCGAAGTGCGCGACGATTTCGAGTCCTGAAACCACTTGTGCTGGTCGGAAGTGTGGTTGACCACGAAGTCGAGAATCACGCGAATGCCGCGGTTCTTTGCCGCGGCGACGAGGGCGTCGAAATCCGCCATGGTGCCGTACATGGGATCGATGGCTTCGTAGTCTGAAACGTCGTAGCCGAAATCCACCTGGGGCGAAGGGAAGAATGGAGTTATCCAGATCGCATCCACTCCAAGGTCCTTCAGATAATCCAGCTTCGAGGTGATGCCATTCAGGTCTCCAACTCCGTCGTTATTGCTGTCGGCAAAGCTGCGGGGATAAATCTCGTAGAAGACCGCGTGCTGCCACCATTGGCGGCTTGCGGGGTTCGCTGTCTTCTTTGAATTGTGGGCAGTCAGAATCACGCAACCGAAAAATATAAGTAGTGCGGCACTGCCGATGAGACCCCGAGCCATCCCGAGTCCTCCCTCAAGAATCCAGCAGCATTCAGTGTAACGCCTCTTCCTGCGCTGACTCGGAGGCAAGGCAGCGTTCAGGCGCGCCCGAAATGGAGCACGATTTTCTGCGGGACATAGGAATCGGCGTGTCCCGCCGGCATGGTGATCTCCAGTTTGCCGGATTTGCTGACCGAGGCTCCGTCCACAGACGAAATCTGGGAGGCATTCCAGATTCCCATTTCGTATCGTCCTCCTGCCAAGCCCGAGACCTCCAAGGTCAGTTGCGTGCGGGCCGCATCCCAGGATTCATTCGTTACCCGCAACCCGCGACTCGCACTGCCCAGATCAGGCAATTCGTTGGTGAGGCTCAGCCCGAAGTCATCCTTCATGCGAATGACCAGCCTGGTCAAACCCGCGCTCAAGGGAACACGCAAGTTCATATGCTGATCGTTGCTGTTCGACTGCATCTTGAACGCCGTCGGCTTGCCGTTCACCTGAACCCCGAGCACATGCGTCCGCAGGCTGAACGCCGGCGAAAACTGCAGCCAGCAATCTCCCGAGCCGTTGCGGGTGACGTCGAGCGTGATCGAGTCGGCAGTCTTGGAATATTTGAAATCCGCGCTCGTATCCGCAAGCCGCACATGGTGAATTGCGAAAGAGGTCCAGTCGGCGGGAACGTGCGGCGCCAGCGTGATCTCATGTTTCTCCGCGTCACTTTGCAGCCCGAACATTCCGCGCAGGATCGGGCTGATCACCATTGCTGCCGACCAGATCTGGTGAGGAGAACTGGTCGAGAAGGACTGGTAATAATCCCCCGACAACACTTCGGTGAAATGGCCCAGGGATCCGTCCAGACCAAGCAACGCATTCGAGCGCAGATTCGTGTACGCGGGGAACTCGCGGTGGTAGCGGTATTCGCCGACCGACGCCCAACCTGTGAATAGCGGCCACACCGAGCCGTAGTGATAGCCGGAGCCGTCGTACATCTTGGAGTGACTCGAGATGATGCGCATGCCCCAGTCAGTCTGATGATCCTCGCCCGCGAGTGTGGTAATGGTCTGCTCGGCATGGTCCGGCTCTGCCAGGCCGAACCACATCGGCACCGTAGTCAAGACAGTGGCTTCGTCGTAACGCTGATTGTCTTGCTTGAGGGCAAATGCGTAACTTTTGATGTCGGGCGACCAGAACGCCTGCTCCAATGCCGGCTTCTTTTGGTCGAATTCATCGCGCAGTTGCTTGCTGACATCCTCTTTCCCGGTCAGGCGCGCCAGATTCGACAGCGCATCGAGGGCCTGAACGGCGAGTCCGGCCTGGTAGTACTCGTTCTTCACAGGAAGCAGAGGGCCGCCCTCGACCCATCCATGTCCTACGCCGATGTTCTTGGCAAAGCCTTGCTCATCGTAGGTCGAGCGCATGAACTGATAGGCGCGCCAGACGTTGTCCCACTTCTCTCTGACAAATGTGAGGTCGCCACTCTGGACCGCATAGTCGTTCATGGCGAGGATGAAAAGCGGTGTCGCATCGGCGGACACGTAGGGGTACGGATAATCTTTGAACCAGGGAACCAGGCCCGCGCTCTGAGAAATCTCGTGCGGGATTTTGCCGTCCGCGCGCTGGTACTTGCTGATGAAATCAATCGCGGTGCGAGCCGTGGAGTAATCTCCCTCTGAGTTGAGCGCGAACGAAGTCCAGAAGGAATCGCGACCAAAGAACCAGGCGAAGCCCGGCCGCTGCCCGACGCCGGACGTGCGGTATCCGGCAACCAGTCCGGTACCGAGATAAGGATTGTTGACCAAGCCTTGAATGGTGCTGATGCGGGCCCAGTCATACGCCTGTTGAAGAACCGGATCAGGAAGTTCGAGCTGGACGGTTTTATCGAGATAAGCGCGGTAATATTCCGCCGATTCGCGGATCGCGGCTGCTGCCGAATCAAATAGATGCTGGTAGGCCGTGGTCGCTTCCTGTAGGCCATTGACGGACGCGGCAATCGCGATGGCCCGCGTCTCCTTGCCTTTTTGCACCACGCCGAGGCGCATCGAATTGTCATTCGAAAATGAGTAGTTGGTTTGATAAGCCACATGGGCGTCGCCCGCGGTTGGCGATCCCACTAAAGCGGCGAATTTCTTCGTTTCCTCTCCGAAGACGAACGCGTGCTTTGCCGAATCCCAGTTGACGTAGGTTCCACCCAGCGCCGCTGGCCACTCCAGTTGAAAATCCGGGGTGAAGAGCGCTTCCACTTCGAGCGGCTGCTCGGTTTCGATTTCCAGCAGAATCACTGCGCCGGGCTGGTTGGCGGGAACCGAGAGCGTTTCCCGAACGCGAAAATTGTCGCCCGCATAGAGCAGGGTCGCTGACTCAGGACGAACTGTAAGCGTACGCGCCAGACTTTCGGCCGGAAGAGCGCGGTCCCCGATATGGAAGATCAGGTGAAAGTCGCGAAAGATCTTCAGCGGATAAACCCACGCCTCGAAGTCTCCGGTCTCGTACCCGAACAGGCCAGCCCGCGCACCGACCACAGGCAAGAACTCCCAGGTCCGGACCGTGCGCGTTAATTCGATCTCTGGCGAACGCTGCTGCGCGGCACTGGGAAGAGCAGGTGTCAGACAGGCAAGGAGGACGCTGCACACGAAGATACGCTGCAAATATCGATGGCGAATAGAACAAGAACTCATTGGAATATCTCGTTGAGAGAAGGCTTGAGCCGTGCTGGAGCTTGCAAAATCGCGGTTCCCTGCATGAAGATAGGCAGGGGCGAATTCTAGCACGAGCCAAGTGGGGCAGGTAGCGACCTCTTGTTTCCTTCACGCCGTGTCTTTCTGAAATCTCTCAGCCGATCGGCGCTCGTGCTCTCGCTGGACGGGGTGTTGTCGCTCGTGCGGCCGCTCCGTTCACGCGCACATGCCCGTCTGCAGCAGGCGCCCACGAAAGCAGAAACGCCGCCTAGTGCCGAGGTCGGGATCAGCTTCCTGAATGTCGCTCGCGAGTCGGGACTGAATGTGAAAACAATCTATGGTGGCGAGCACAAGAACAAGTATCTGCTCGAAACCACTGGCTGCGGCGTCGCCTTCTACGACTACGACAACGACGGCTGGCTGGATATTTTCCTGGTCAACGGCACGCGTTTGGAAGGATTCCCTGCAGGAAGTGAGCCGACCTCGCATCTATTTCGCAACAATCGGGACGGCACCTTCACCGATGTAACGCAGAAGGCCGGCGTCGCGCATACCGGATGGGGCCAGGGTGCTGCGTCGGCGACTACGACAATGACGGCTGGGACGATCTGTTCGTCACCTATTTCGGGAAAAATGTTCTCTACCACAACAATGGAGACGGCACGTTTACCGACGTTAGCGACAAGGCAGGCGTGGCTGGCAAGGGGAAGCGCTGGAATACCGGATGCGCGTTCGTCGATTACGATCGCGACGGCCGCCTGGATCTTTTTGTCGCTAACTATATCGACATGGATCTGGCGACTGCGCCGGTGCCAGAATCGGGGCCATGTCTTTACAAGAGCATCATGGTGGCGTGCGGTCCGCCGGGGTTGCAGGGTGGGAAGAACATCCTTTACCACAACAATGGCGACGGGACGTTTACTGACGTTTCCGAATCCGCCGGGATTCTCAGCGCGAATGGAACCTACGGGCTGGGCGTCCTGACGGCCGACTTCGACAACGATGGTTGGCCGGATATCTATGTCGCCGACGATTCCACGGCAAGCGCGCTCTACCAGAATAAGAAGAACGGTAAATTTCAGGACATTGCGATCGAAGCGGGCTGCGCGCTAAGTCCCGACGGCAAGCCGCAGGCGGGGATGGGAGTTTCGGCTGCGGACTACGATATGGACGGCAATCTCGACATCGTGAAGACAAATTTTGCGGGGGACACGCCATCGCTGTACCGCAACCAGGGCGGCGCGACCTTTGAAGACACCACTTTCCTCGCTGGGCTGGGAGCGCACACGCAGTTCCTCGGCTGGGGCTGCGGATTTTTCGACATGGACAACGACGGCTGGCCCGACATCCTGATCTGCAACGGCCACGTCTATCCCGAGGTCGAGCAACTTAAGACCGAAGCTGGATACGCGCAGCGCAAGCTTCTCTATCAAAACCTGCACAATGGACACTTCGCTGATATTTCATTCGAGGCAGGCCCGGGGATTTCTGAACCGAGCGCCTCGCGCGGAGCCGCATTCGGGGATTTCGATAACGACGGCGACATCGACGTCGTCGTCAATACGGTGAACGACTATCCGCAGCTCCTCCGCTGCGATTCGAAGCTGAATCACAATTGGATCAAGGTGAAGACGATTGGAACGAAGTCAAACCGCAGCGGCATCGGGGCTCGCATCAGCTGCGTTACCCAGGTGCCGGGTGAGTCGAAACCTCACCGGCAGATCGATGAAGTGCGCAGCGGGGGCGGCTACTTCTCGCAAAATGATCTGCGCGTTCACTTCGGCCTGGGCAAGGCGGACAAAGTCGAGGCGCTCGAAATTCGTTGGCCGAGCGGACAAATCGACACGTTGAAAGACGTCAAAGCGAATCAGGTGGTCTATGTTAAGGAAGGCGAAGGGATCACGCGCACGATGCAGTTTTCCAAGAACGGCAAAGCCGGCAACTAGGATTACTGTGGTTTCTTCGGCTCCGCCTCCACCGGGGCGCCGGACCCTTCCTTCAGCGCGTGGATCTGATCCACTGACAGACTTGAAAAGCGCTCTATCAATCCACTGGGCCATCGCACTTCCACCCAATCGATCTTGTCGGAGTTCCCTAACCCGAAGTGCACTCTCATATCACTACTCGATATGTAACTGGAACCGCTGCGTACTTCATCCACCAGGAAACGAGCCGGGGTCTTCACACGAATGCGCGCGCCGATCCCATCGCGATTCGATTTCGTTCCCACCGTGCGAAATGCGATCCAGTGGTTTGCATTCTTGATTTGATTGACGAGCAGGCTGGGAGCGGCATTCATATTGTTAATCACCGCCGACATTCTGCCATCGTTCCACAGATCGCCGACCGCGAGGCCGCGCGAGGAAGCGGGTGCGGAGATCGCCGGTCCGGCCGACGCTGAGATGTCGCTGAAGGTCCCGTCGCCATTATTGTGGAACAGAATTCGCGGCTCTTTGTAGCTGCTGCCGAGATGCTGGCTGTCGACTTCCGGGTAAACGTGCCCATTGACCAGGATCAGATCCGGCCAGCCATCATTGTCGAAATCCAGGAACATCGTTCCCCAGCCCAGGTATTGCGTGTACAGGCCTAAACCCGCAGCTGTGGTGGCATCGGTGAAGGTGCCATTGCCGTCGTTCTTGTAAAGCGTAGACGTGTCGTCCGAAAAATTCGTCTTGAAGATGTCGAGATGGCCATCCCCGTTGTAGTCGCCGATGGTGGATCCCATCCCGGCTTGTTCGCGTCCATCCTCGTTAAAAGCGGCGCCTGCCGTGACCGCCACATCTGTAAAGGTCCCGTCATGATTGTTGCGGTAAAGAATGCTCGGGGTACTGTCGCAGGCGATGAAGATATCGGGCCAGCCGTCCTCGTCGAAGTCGAACGCCGACACGCTGAACGCGTAATGCCCGTCGGTCTTATCGATGTGAGCCCTAGCGGTCACGTCTTCAAATGTGCCATCACCACGGTTGTGATAGAGAATGTTCTTGGCGCCCGCCAGCCCGCGCGGACCGCACATCACGGGAACACCCTTCCAGATGCAGGTTGGCCGATCTCCTGGGGCCGGCGCAGTCGCCAGATCGAAATCGACATAATTTGCGACTACCAGATCGAGGCTGCCATCGCGGTTGTAATCGACTAACGCACATCCTGTACCCCAGGCCTTGCCCGATCCCGCTACGCCGCTTTTCGCAGCCACTTCAGTGAACACTCCCCGATTGTTGTGATACAGCCGATTCTTGCCGTAGTACGTGATGTAGAGGTCTTCCCAGCCATCATTGTCGTAGTCGCCGACGCAGACGCCCTGTCCCCAGCCGGTCGCAGTCAGGCCGGCCTTCGTGGTTACATCGGTAAAAGTGCCGTCATGATTGTTGCGATACAGCCGGTTGGTCGGGCCCTTGCCCTCGGGAAAGCCTTCCAGCTTCGTGCCATTCACCAGGAAGATGTCAGGCCAGCCGTCATTGTCGTAATCGAAGATCGCGACTCCGTTGCCAGTGGTCTCGATAATATATTTCTTGGTGTCGATCCCGCCAAAGACGTTTGGGGCGGTGAGGCCGGCCTTTTCAGCGACGTCGGTGAAATTTGCAACGGGAGCGGCAGAAGCTGCAGCAGATTTCGTCTGCTGTGCGGATGAAGTCATTGTTGCCAGCACGTATCCGCTGGCGATCGCGCACGCAATCACGTTGCGCAAAGAGGAAGAAATCTGAAATCCCATGAGGCCCAATCGATGTTAGGGGCGGCGCTGGGGAGGGGTCAAGCGGAACGGGCCTGCCTTCTTCCGGGTTCAGCGTATCGAAGCTTCGTCCGCTTTCGCACGGACCTGTACGCAAATGAACAGTCAGAGGTCTCATGTGAGGTCTTAATGCTTCAGGTGAATCAAGCTGTTCAACTACTTACGTTGATCTCGCGATGGCCCCGTATATGCAGGTCAGCCTGAAAGGGAAACGCGTAAATGGGATCACTCCTGCAGGATTTTCGTTACGGCTGGCGCATGCTAGTGCACAATCCCCGCCTCGCGCTGCTCGCCGCGCTGACTTTCGGATTAGCAATTGGGGCCGGAACCACGGTCTTTAGCTGGATTGATGACGTTCTTCTGCACCCGTTTCCCGGTGTCGCGAAGCCTGAAGAGCTTTGGGCATTCGAGACTACCCGCGCCGACGGCGGGCACGTCGAGAATTCCTACCTTGATTTTCGCGACTACCGCGACAACTTGAAAACCATCTCCGGACTGGCCATGTTCGTTCCTATTGCACTGAACGTGGGAGAAACAGAGCATGCGGAAAGAGTCTGGGGCATGATGGTTTCGGGCAACTACTTTGACGTTCTAGGCGTACGGCCTGAACTGGGACGTGTATTCCTGCGCGAAGAATTCGCCGACAAGCCTGGGGGCTTCCCTGTGGTTGTGATCAGCGACAGGCTTTGGCGTACTCGCTTCAATTCTGATCCCCAGATTGCGGGAAAGACGGTTCGGCTGAACCGGCGTGAAATGACAATCGTCGGGGTCACGCCGCCTGAATTTCACGGCACGCTCTCCGGCTTATCGTTCGACATGTGGGTTCCGGTCGTGATGCAGCCGCAACTACAAAGCCTCGACCTGTTGCTGACGGATCGCCAAACGCGCCAACTTTATGGCCTTGCTCGGTTGCAGCCAGGGGTGAAGGTGGACCAGGCGAGGCAGGAAATTGCGGAACTGGCACGGCAGATCGCGAAAGGCAGTCCAAGGACCAACGAGGGGATGAGCGCGACTCTGGTGCCCACATGGAAAGCGCGCGGCGGTGCAGGAGAGTTGCTACTCGCGCCCTTACAGATTCTGGCAGCAGTGTGCGTCGTGGTGTTGTTGATTGCCTGCGCCAACGTCGCCAATTTGTTGCTTGCGTGGTTCGTGACCCGACGTAAAGATTTCGGCTTGCGGCTCGCCCTGGGAGCGGGACGCGGGCGCTTGGTGCGGCAAATACTCAGCGAGAGCCTGATCCTTGCTGCCTTGGGCGCCCTCATCGGCGCTGCCATGGCGAAGTGGATGACCGGTGCGCTTCCTTACCTGCTGCCCCCGCACGCGAATATTGCGACCGCGCTGCAGGTACACCTGAACGGGCAGGCGCTGGCTTTCACGATTCTGCTTTGCTTGCTTAGCGCTCTACTCGCTGGCGCAGCGCCAGCTCTGCACTGCTGGCGAGAAAGGCTCGACGACGGCCTGAAGGAGAGCGGGCGCGGATCCATGACTGGACTGGGTTCCAATCGCCTGCGCTCGCTGCTGGTTATTTGCGAGGTCTCTCTGGCCTTGGTGGCACTGATCGGAGCCGGGCTCTTTGCCCGGGCTTTTGCCCTGACGCGGAAAATCGACCCCGGCTTCGAGCCCTCCAACGTGCTGGTTTCAAGCTTTTACCTCTCCACCAGCGGTTACAGCCTAGATCAGCGAAAGCAGTTCTGCCCACAGCTGAGGGAAAGAATGGAATCCGAGCCGGGCGTTACGGCCGTTTCCTACGCTGACGGAGCGCCTCTCGGGTTTCAGGGCAGCTGGTGGGAACCGATCGAGGTGCAAGGATACGTGCCCGCGACGGGCGAAAATATGAAGATCGAGCGCAACGTCGTTTCGCCCGGTTATTTCAGCCTGATGCATATCCCGCTGGTGGAAGGGCGCGACTTCACGGAGCAGGATGACGAAAGCCCCAAGGCTCAGAAGGTGATGATCGTTACAGAGGCGTTCCGTAAGCGTTTCCTGCCAACCGGAAATGCGATTGGGCGCAAGGTCCAAGGCTGGGGCATATGGTTCACTGTAGTCGGAGTGGTCAAGGACATCAAAGACCGTTCGCTTACGGAAAGCGCCCAGCCATACTTTTACGTGCCTTTCCGGCAAGTGTATCGCGAGGATATGAACCTTTTCGTTTTCGTGCGAACCGCAGGCGATCCCGTGCAGGCCGTTCCCCTGCTGCGTCGAGAGGTTCGGGAGATTGATCCCAATGTAGTCATTTTCGAAGCGATCCCAATGACGGAATACATTGGAGCAAGCTGGTTTGCGCAAAAGATCGCTGCCAGCATGTTGAGCATTTTGGGAGCGCTGGCCATGGTTTTGGCCGCGCTGGGACTGTACAGCGTGATGTCCTATTCCGTTACCCAGCGCACGCGCGAGATTGGAGTTCGCATGGCGCTGGGAGCGCAACGCGCGGAGATCCTTGCGCTGCTTCTGCGGCGCGGAATGGTTTTAACGAGTGCGGGGCTGCTGGCCGGAGCTGGCCTGATGCTTGTGCTTTCGCGGACCGTTCCTATGATGCCTGCAAACAGTTCTGCGCTTGCGAGTAGCGGCTCATTTCTTGGCCGGAGTGGGGGAGAGTCCCTGATTTATCTGGCCGCCGCCGCGTTCCTGGCAGGCATCGCAGCGCTGGCCACGTATATACCCGCGCGTCGGGCAACCAGAGTGGATCCCATGGTTGCGCTGCGCTATGAATAACCGGAGTTAATGGAGGAGCGGCGCCTCGGCCACTCCCACATATTTGTCAGCTCCGCCGTAGTAGAACAGGTAGCGTTCGCCGCGTTGCACCATGCCCTCGACGAATACAACATTGGGCACCTGGCCGGCCTTCTCCCAGTTTTTTTCTGGCTCGAAGATGGGCTGATCGGTTCGCCAAAGCAATTTTCGTGGATCCTTGCGATCAAAGATCGCCACGCCGGTGCGGTAGACGAGCTTGTCGTCAGCGCCGTTGTAAACGAGAACGATCCCCCCCTTTTCAGTAAGGATAGGGGCAGGACCGGGCTCGGCCACGCGTGAGTCGAACTGACCGGGCCTGACGGGAAGAACCGGAGTCTTGGTAGCCTCCGTCCAATGCATCAAGTCCTCCGAATAAGCCAGGCCGCCCTGATCTTTCTTGTCCGCGCTCGTTCCGAGGAAATACATCCAGTATTTGCCATCAACCTTTCCGGGAACGATCGCTCCCGATTTCGTCCACTTCACATTCCAGTTACCTTTGTTGGCCGGAATGATGACGCCCTTGCGCTCCCAATGGATCAGATCCTTGGAAGTGGCGAGGCAAAGCTGCGCGTCGGTTTTGTTGTAGCCCGTATAGGTCAGGTAATACGTGTCGCCGAACTGGACCAGTCGGGGATCCTCGACTCCACCATTTTTTTCGTAGGATTCCGTGGGACTGAGAACCGGTTCATCGCGGCGATTGAAATGGATGCCATCGGAGCTCTCTGCGTATCCCAGCCTGGAAGTGCCCTGGCGGCCTTGCGCGCGATAGAGCATCACGATCTTGCCGCGGGCTTTGATAATTGCGGGATTAAAAGTGCCTGCGGATTGCCAACCGTCTCCGACCGGCGAGATCACGGGAGCATCCATGAGACGATGCCAGGTTCCGAATGGCAGTTGCGGACCAGACTGCGCCGCCAGCAGTCCTAAAGAGACCACTGCGGCTGCAACTCGGAGACGATGAGGGAACCAGAAGTTCATGCACATGTAATGCAGGCACGAAAAAACGGCAGGGCCGACCCCCTGCCGTCCGTGGAAATCGTATTCCGAACTACTTTCTGTTTACGGCTTTCTTCAGTTCGGCCCCAGGGGTGAATTTCGCGACTTTGCGGGCGGCAATCTTGATGGTTGCGCCGGTTTGCGGGTTGCGGCCGTTGCGCGCCTTTCTCTGCGAAACCGAGAAAGTGCCAAAGCCTATCAACGCCACGCGATCTCCCTTGCGGAGAGCAGCGGTAACGCTATCGACAGCAGTATCAATGGCGGTCGTGGCCTGTGCTTTGCTGATGTCACATGCACCTGCGATCTTATCGACCAGATCAGCTTTGTTCATAGTTTCTCCTCGCAGGTCTCGTTCGTGCCCAGCCGAAACCGGGACTGCGTAAGGCTTAGACTGGGTTGGGAAACCTGACCGCTGGTATTGTGCTCTCTCTTGGAAGAATGTCAACTGTGAAAATCCGCGCCGGAAGCCTGTTTCGCAATGGGTTCGCCCCGCGATAGGCACGGGAAGCGGGTTCTCGGAATGCAACGAAGGGGTTTTCCTCCGTCCTCCACAGGAGCCACCAATCCTGCACAGGATGTACACAGATGGTCAGGGATTCCCGCTTGCGCAAAGAGCGCCCCTCAGTGCACATTCAAAAGAGAAAGAATGCGTGAGAACAAGCCACGTAGGGACACAGCCCCTCGGGCTGTCCCGCAAAGCGAAGCGAGCGCCCCAGGAATGTATCTGGGGTGATTCCTCGAATGAGGCGGTGAAGTGATTAAGGCGCCAGTTGAGATTTGTCCGTTGTGTGAAGGCTCGGGCTGGAAGACGGTTTCCAAACCCGGGAGCGTGAATGACCGCCGCGTAACCCGCTGTGATTGCCAGTTGCGGGCGCGCGCCCACAATGTGCTGGCCACGGCCCGGATCCCGCGGCGCTATGAACATTGCGAACTGACGAACTTCGACACGGATTTCCCGGGGGCGCATCCATCTCTGGCTGAGGCCCATTTTCTGGCAGCGAATTTCGCGAAAAAGTGCGACCCGCGCGGCGACAAGGGCCTGCTGATCATTGGCAAAATCGGTACGGGCAAGACTCATCTTGCGGTCGGCATTCTGAAAGAACTCATCCTGAACCGCGGCATTCCATGCCTGTTCTACGACTATCGCGAACTACTGAAGGAGATCCAGAATTCCTATAATGCGACCGTGCAGACCACGGAATTGGACGTGCTCCGGCCGGTGTTTGAGACGGATGTACTGGTGCTCGACGAGTTGGGAGCGGTCAAGCCGACCGAATGGGTATGGGACACCGTCAGCCTGATTCTGAACACGCGCTACAACGATAACCGCACCACCATTATCACCACGAACTTCGACGACCAACCCGCGGCGGGGACTACGGGTTCGCTCTCTCCCGCCCGCGCCGCCAGCCGCGGCGAAACTCTCGGGGATAGGATCGGCGAACGCATGCGTTCACGATTGCACGAGATGTGCCGGGTTATTACCCTCGACGGGACTGATTTCCGGCAAAAGTTTCGGAGCGCCAATTTTCGCTAACTTCTTGGCCACGGATCTACACGGATCAAACTCGACAAGCGGATCTCGTAGGGTCTGTGCCTCCTTAATGAAATCACTCTAAAATCAAGTAGTGCTGACTGAGCGCATCGAATTCACGCCTGAGCGGGATCTCGAGATTCTCGCTGCCGTGCCCGCCAGGCCTGCCGTGTTCGCGTTGCGAGGGGACGAGTCCCAAGCGGAGCCGTATGTCAGCAAGACTTTCAACCTGCGCCGGCGGTTACAGCGGCTGCTGGGGCCGGTAGAAGAGCGGACCAAAAAGCTGAACTTGCGCCAGCGGGTGCGCTCGATCGAGTATTCACTCACCGGTTCCGATTTCGAGTCGGGCTTTCTGCTGTACCGCGTTCTGCGAGAGACTTTTCCCAAGACATACGAGAAACGCCTGCGATTCCGCTTCGCTCCCTTCGTGAAATTACATCTGGAGAACGAATATCCTCGAGCTTCGATCACAACCCGGCTGAGCAGGCTCACGGGGCCGGCACTTTATTACGGACCATTCGTATCGCGCATTGCGGCCGAGAAATTCATGAACGACTCGCTCGACTTCTTCAAGATGCGGCGCTGCGTCGACGATCTGCACCCCGATCCGAACTTTCCTGGCTGCATTTACTCTGAGATGAAAATGTGCCTGGCGCCCTGTTTCAAGGGATGCAGCAATGAGGAATACGCGCAGGAAGTGCAGCGGGTACAGACGTATTTCGCTTCGCAAGGAGAATCACTGCTGCGGCAGTTCGCCGATCAACGCGAAGCGGCGTCCGCGAATCTCGCATTCGAAGAGGCGGCCGCCATTCATGCGCGGATCGAGAAGCTGAATCCGGTGGTCAGTCAACTTCCGGCCATTGTCCGCCGCCTCGACCACCTGAATGCAGTGATCATCCAGCCCAGCCCCCTGCCGGGCTCCGTTGCGTTCTTTCGCATTGATTCGGGCCGAATCTCGGGACCGGTCGCGTTCAGCATTCAACCCGCGGAGCAAGCCAAGTCGCAGTCGATGGAAGCCCGTGTCCAGGAACTTCTGCAGTCGTTCCCTGCAGCCACTGCGAAATCGGCGCTGGATACCATGGAGCACGTTGCGATTCTGAAGCGCTGGTACTATCGCGGAAGCCGGACGGGGGAGATCTTCTTTGCCGACGGCAAGGGTGAGCTGCCCATGCGCCGCGTCGTGCGAGGAATCTCACGCGTGTTTCGCGGGGAGAAGCCGGAACCGATCAATCCCTCAGCCACTTCCGCGTGAAGTTTACATTACGGCTGCCGGGAAGTTGTCAGCTTGTACATTGCGCTGGCGTGGGCGCGCAGATTCACCTGCAAGCCACTGAGCGACCTAATGGCTTTGTGAGTCCATAAATCGCGTGCATCCATTTGTTGGCTGGATATCCCGACCTCAGTCCAGCCCACAAAAAAGTTTCTCGCCGCTGCGCCCAGGTTAAACAGCGCGACGTATTTCTCGCCCGGCCGTGCGCCATCGGCGACCCATAAGCGCAGATTGCCTCGGTCCAGCGCCTGATGGCCGCCATGACTATGCTGATTGACCTCAAGCACTTCTTCGTTGGTGATCAGCGCAGTGGTCGCGGCATCGTTGCTTGGCAGATCGCCTCCGAAGATCAGCGGCGAACGGAAGATGCTCCACAGCGTCATCACCGTTTGCTGCTCGTCCAAGGTGAACTTGCTGGGCGCGCCTCCGCCTTCGGTGCTGGTGACGCGCAGCTTGCCGAAAGGAAGCATGTCCGCATCGGGCCAGGTATCGTTCTTGCCGACGAACTGCGCCCAATCGCGCGTGTAGTCGAACTGCTGGCGCAGCAGCTTCCAGTCGTCCCAGAAGTCGTCGGAGATGCGCCACATCTGCGCATACTTCTCGAAGAACTCCGCTTCAGAAATTGGCGCCGGACCCGGCGAGATGCTGAGCACCATCGGACGCCCTGTCTTTCTGATCGCTTGACTGAGTGCCTTCATCTCCGCCGGCTGATAGAGATGGCTGCCCATGTCGTCAGCCTTGATGAAATCGACGCCCCACGAAGCATAGAGCTCTGCGATGGAATCGTAATAGGCCTGCGCACCCGGCTTGGTCGTGTCCACGCCCCACATGTCCGGATTCCAGCGGCACGCGTTGTCTTTGTCGGCTACATCGGCGGCGCGGTATGAAGTGCCCTTGATCGAAAGATTCTTCTCGACCGCCTGCCGGGGAATGCCGCGCATGATGTGGATTCCGAACTTCAGGCCTTTGCCATGAATGTAATCGGCCAGCGGCTTGAAACCTGCGCCATTGGCGGAAGAAGGAAAGCGATTCACCGCGGGCATGAGCCGTCCATACTCGTCCATCGTGAGCGGCGCGCCGGGCTTGTAGTCGTGACCTTGCGCGTTGGGTTCGTACCACTGAATATCGACGACGATGTACTGCCACCCGTACTTCGCCAAGTGCTCCGCCATCCAGTCTGCATTGGCTTTGACCTGCTCCTCGCGGACGGTGGTGCCGTATGAATCCCAGCTATTCCAGCCCATGGGAGGAGTGCTAGCGATTGTCGACTGCGCGGCGGCAAAAGGCAGCCAACCACAGAGGGCACAGAGGCTCACCGAGGAGAACAAAGCAAAACTCAGATTCCGTAGTGCTCGCGCGTGTCCCATGCAGGACCATTCTAAGGGTTCCGAGAAGGACTCGAGTAACAAGAAAAAGGACGGCCATGTGGCCGTCCCTGAATTTCTTGATTGTCCGTGAAAATCCGCGCAAATCCGTGGCGAAGAAGTTCTTAGATATCCAGGTTCTTCACATCCAGCGCGTTCTCTTCGATGAACTTGCGCCGCGCTTCGACGTCTTCGCCCATCAGCGTGGTGAAGATGGTTTCGCACTCGGCGATGTCTTCGAGCTTCACCGAAAGCAGCGTGCGGCGCTCGGGATCCATGGTGGTTTCCCAGAGCTGCGGCGCGGTCATCTCGCCCAGGCCTTTGTAGCGCTGGATCGTGAACTCCTTGCGTGCCTTCGTTGATCACGTAATCGACGAAGCTCGCGGACGTTCGTTTTCTCGACGACTTCGACTCTCTTTGCGCTTGCGGAGTCTTGGCAGCGGCCTTCTTCTCCGCCTTTGTCTTCTCACCGCTCGCAGGCTCGCCGTCCACGCCGTCGCCATTTGCCGCAGCGGGAGCAGCCTTCACGATGCTCTCGACCACGAACGGCGGTTCCATGTAAGGCTCGATCTGCTTGAACTTTGCGATCATCTGGCGGTACTCAGGCGCTCGAAGCCAGCTCCCAGTTGATGACGTGCTCGGCGCCCTGCGTGTTGACGAAGCTCACTTCCCACAGATTGTGTTCTTCGTCGAAGCGGCGACTCGACGTTCTTGAAGCCTTCGTTCTTTCTGCAGCTTCTTCAGTTCTTTTTCCAGCTTCTCGATTTTCTTGGGCGGAGCTTTCTTGTCGCCTTCGAAATCGGCGCGCTTGGCCAGATCGAGCTTGGGAAGCAGCTCGGTGACATGCTCGTCGCGCAGGCGCTTGTCCACCTTGTCGAAGAAGCCGAGATACTCATTGAGCACGGTCATGAACTTCGCCAGGTCCGTGCCTTCGAGCTTGGCCGCGCCTTCGCCGTAGCGGACGATCAATCCGTCGGCCGCGCGCTTCACCATCACTTTCACGAACTCGCGCTCGTCTTTGATGTACTGCTGCGACTTGCCCTTCTTCATGCGAGAACAGCGGCGGCTGCGCGATGAAGACGTTGCCGCGCTTGATCAGTTCCTGCATGTGGCGGAAGAAGAACGTCAGCAGCAGCGTGCGGATGTGGCTGCCGTCGACGTCGGCGTCGGTCATCAGGATGATTTTGCCGTAGCGCAGCTTGGTCGGATCGAAATCGTCCTTCGCGATGCCGGTGCCGAGCGCGGTGATCATGGCGCGAATTTCTTCGTGCGCCAGCATCTTGTCGTAGCGCGCTTTCTCGACGTTGAGAATTTTTCCCTTGAGCGGAAGGATCGCCTGGAAGCGCCGATCGCGTCCCTGCTTCGCGGTTCCGCCTGCGGACTCGCCCTCGACCAGGAACAGCTCGCAGCGTTCCGGCTGGCGCTCGGAACAATCGGCCAGCTTGCCGGGCAGGCCTCCGCCATCGAGCGCGCCTTTGCGGCGCGTCAGATCGCGGGCTTTGCGGGCGGCTTCACGGGCGCGGGCCGCATCGATCGCTTTGTTGATGATCTTGCGTCGCGACCGTCGGGTTCTGCTCGAAGAATGCGCCCAGGCGCTCGTTGACGAACTGCCTGCACGGTGCCGGCGATATCGGAATTCAGCTTGCCCTTGGTCTGGCCTTCGAACTGCGGCTGCGGCAGCTTCACGCTGATCACGGCGACCAGGCCTTCGCGCACGTCGTCGCCGGTCAGATTTTCTTTCACGTCTTTGAACAAGCCCATCTGCTGCCCGGCGTAATTGATGGTGCGGGTCAGCGCCGTGCGGAATCCGGAAAGGTGCGTGCCGCCGTCAACGGTGTTGATGTTGTTGGCGAAGCTGAAAACGCGTTTCCGAGTACGCGTCGTTGTACTGCAGGCCAATTTCCATGCGCGACGCCGTTGCGCTCGGCTTCCATGTAGATGGGCTTGTCGTGCAGTACCTGCTTGCCGCGATTGAGGTGCTTGATGAATTCCGCGATGCCGCCGTTGTACTTGAACTCGGCGTGCTTCGCCTCGCCGGTCTTGGCATCGGTGGTGCGCTCGTCGGTCAGCGTGATCAGCAGTCCCTTGTTCAGGAATGCCAGTTCGCGCAGGCGCTGCGCCAGCGTGTCGTAGTTGTATTCCGTGGCGGTGAAGATGCTGCGGTCGGGCAGGAAGTGAACCTTGGTTCCGGTCTTCACTTTCGCGGCGCCAGTCTTCTTCAGCTTGCTGGTGGGCTCGCCCTTGGAATACGTCTGCTCCCACGTAAAGCCGTCGCGCCAGATTTCGAGATCCAGTTCTTCACTGAGCGCGTTCACGCAGGACACGCCCACGCCGTGCAATCCGCCGGAAACTTTGTAGCGTCGAAGCGTCGAACTTTCCGCCCGCGTGCAGCTTGGTCATCACGACCTGCGCGGCGGGAACTTTCTCGCCATCAATGTCCATGTCGTCGACGGGAATGCCGCGGCCGTTGTCGACGACAGTGATGGAGTTGTCGATGTGAATGGTGACATCGATCTTGGTCGGCGAATCCGGCAAGCGCTTCGTCCACGGAGTTGTCGACGACTTCGTACACGAGGTGGTGCAGCCCAAGCTCGCCGGTCGATCCGATGTACATCGCCGGACGCTTGCGCACAGCTTCCATGCCGCCGAGAACTTTGATCGAATCGGCGTTGTAGCCGCTATTGCCGCTGCCGTTTCCTCCAGTGATTGGAGTGAGGCTGCCGTTTTTGGTTTTCGTATCTGCGATGGGAGTATTGATCTCTTTGGTGGCCATTCCGCTCCGCGAAAATGTCCCGAATTTTTGTGCCGCTGTACTGCTCGACGCCCTGGAACTAGTGGCTGGGACTTTGCGCTTTGGTCGCCCGCGTTTCGAACCCGTCTAATGGGTTCAAGTCGTTGAAATTTCTAACACTTAGGGCCAAAACTTATGTCTTGATTATACCACGGAACAGCCCCTTCCGGGCCTGTGGAAGCGGAGTGAATCGAGCTAGTAAATTCTGGATTTTGTGGAGCTTGCGGAGAGATTTGCCACGAATTTGCGCGGATTCCCACGGATAGGGCATATCAAGGTGCGTATCTGTGAGAATCCGTGGATACGCAAAAAAAGGCGGCCAAGTTGGCCGCCTGTGAAAGTTAGATTGTGGAGCTTACGCCGTAGCTGGCCTTTCGCCACCCTTGGCGCGTCCGGGCTGCAGGTCCGGCTTGATGACGTGTTGTACGCCATCATCGGGCTTCGACGGAGGCGGTGGCACAGGTGGCAGCTCTTTGCCATCGACCAACAACTTGATCTCGTTCGCATCGAGCACTTCGCGCTCAATCAACGCACGAGCCATCTTCTCCAACGTGTCGCGGTTCCCGGCGAGAATCTGCTTGGCCGTGTTGTAGCCGGTATTGACCAGCTTACGGACTTCCTGGTCGATTTTGATGGCCGTGTCTTCGCTGTAATCGCGATGCTGCGCGATCTCGCGACCCAGGAAGATCTGCTCTTCCTTTTTCCCGAAGGTCAGCGGGCCCAGTTCGCTCATGCCCCATTCGCAAACCATCTTGCGCGCCATATCCGTGGCCCGCTCAATGTCGTTGCCTGCGCCGGTGCTCATCACGTTGAGGAACATCTCTTCCGCGATGCGTCCGCCCATCAGTATTGCGATCTGCGTCTCAAGATAGTTCTTGTAGTAGTTATGCCGGTCATCCACGGGCAATTGCATGGTGACGCCCAGGGCCATGCCGCGCGGAATGATCGTGACCTTGTGCAGGGGATCGGAATGCGGCATCTTCGCGGCGACCAGGGCGTGTCCAGCTTCGTGATAGGCCGTATTCTTCTTCTCCTCATCGGTGAGCAGCAGCGACTTGCGCTCCACGCCCATCAGGACCTTATCTTTGGCCAGTTCGAAGTCGAAGTGCAGAACGGCTTTGCGGTTCTGCCGCGCCGCTGCCAACGCAGCTTCATTGACCATGTTGGCCAGGTCCGCACCCGAGAACCCCGGTGTTCCGCGGGCCAGCACCGAAAGATCTACATCCTCGGCAAGAGGAATTTTACGAGTATGAACGCGCAGAATTTCTTCCCGGCCGCGGACATCGGGACGGCTGACCACCACTCGGCGATCGAAGCGCCCGGGGCGCAGAAGCGCTGGATCGAGAACGTCTGGACGGTTGGTCGCCGCCATCAGGATGACGCCTTCATTGGACTCGAAGCCGTCCATCTCGACCAGCAACTGGTTTAGCGTCTGCTCACGTTCATCGTGTCCGCCGCCCAAGCCAGCGCCACGGTGGCGGCCAACCGCGTCAATTTCGTCGATGAAGATGATGCAAGGGGCATTCTTCTTGCCCTGCTCAAACAGATCGCGGACGCGGCTCGCGCCCACGCCGACAAACATTTCAACAAAATCGGATCCAGAGATCGAGAAGAACGGGACATTCGCTTCCCCAGCTACGGCACGGGCCAGCAAAGTCTTACCGGTTCCCGGAGGCCCTACCAGCAGCACGCCTTTGGGAATGCGTCCACCGAGCTTCTGGAATTTCTGCGCCTCGCGCAGGAACTCGATGATCTCGCGCAGCTCTTCCTTGGCTTCTTCCACGCCAGCCACATCTTTGAATGTGACTTTCTTCTGCTGCATCGAGAGCAGCCGGGCACGGCTCTTGCCGAACGATAGCGCCTTGTTCCCGCCGGTCTGCATCTGCCGGATCATGAAAAACCAGAGCGCGCCGAGAAGGATGAGCGGAGCCCAAGTTCCCAGCAACTGCAAGGGCAAGCTTCCGCTGTTGACGTCGCGGAAGGTGATGTTCACATTCTTGCTCTGCAAATTCTTCAGCAGCTCGGGAGTGAAGTAGTTGGCCGGAGCGGTCGTGTGGAACGCGGAGCCATCCTTGTACTTTCCGCGCACCTCCATGCCGTTGACCGTAATTTCCTTGATATTGTTCTGGTCAATATCACTCATGAACTGAGTGACATTTACTTCTTTGTCCTTGTTGCCGTCACGCGCGCCCTTGACGACTTCCCAGAGCAGCAATGCCGATACGCCGATCAGCAGCCAGAACAATACGGTTTTTACAGTTGAGTTCACCTAGAAGACTCCTAATTTCAACGCCGCGTACACGATTCCGAAGCACCTCATAGATTAGATGCCACAGCACGATTTTGGATCGGCGAAATTCCCTAAGGCCCTATTCTACCCGTTCTTCGGCAAAATAGCCGCTTTGATCAATTATGACCTAAGTCACGCAGGATCTTACTCTTGCACTCTCATTGCCGGCTCGCTCCAGCTGCAGCAGATTTCGTTTGATTTCAAGGCCGCCGCCGTATCCGCACAACGCGCCATCAGACGCAATCACCCGATGGCAGGGGACCACGATCGCTACAGGATTGCGGTTGTTGGCCATGCCGACCGCGCGAAAGCCCCGAGGCCGCCCGACAGCACGCGCAATGTCGCCATAACTCCTGGTCTCCCCGTACGGGATAGAGACGAGAGCCCGCCAGCAGGCCAATTGAAAGTCGGTCCCGCGCAGATCCAATGGGAAATCGAATTGCCGACGCTGGCCGGCAAAGTACTCGTGCAATTCGCCGACATACGGTTGCAAGCCCTGCTCGGATTGCTCGAACTGCAGGTTCTTTCTTTCCCCGCGCAGGTCGCGCGGATTGGGACGGATGGTTTGCTGTCCGGGGAGACGTCGATCGAATTCCAGCGCCACCAAGCCACGCCGGGAAGCCGCCAGAAACAGCGGTCCGACGGGAGATTCCACCGTTGTACAGAGAAGGGTTTCCACGCTAGTTGAGGGAAGTGCTTAGGCTTGCCCTAAACGATAACACGGAGCCGTGCCGGCGGTCGCCGTTGACAGAATCTGGTCCATGGCCCACAGTAAGGGGCTGCATTCGCCTTGGACTTCGTCGATTGAAGAAAACAATTCTGATCATTTGCGTCGCGGTCGTCGGGCCGGTGCTCGCGGTCACGCTGGTTTTGGCCGCAGGAGACTGGAAGCCCATCGGACAGACATCCCGTGGGGATAAAGTGTTCGTCAGCGCAGTTCGCACTCTGAAGAAGAATCAGCGTTCCACGCTGGTCCGGGTCGAGTATAAGGAGCCTACAGTTCTGCCCCAGGGAGGACCGTTCGTGGAGATGCGAGCCCGGGTCCGTGTAAATTGCTCGAATGGACAGATCACGCCGACCAGCGAATGGTTCTATATCCGCGATCGAAGCGGACGAATCGTAGTCAGCAAGAAGGCTACCCACGACGATCAGTTTGGCAAGGAGCCCGAGGGCGGTTTCCTGGAGTTGGTCAGCAAGAACGTGTGCACCCAGGCTAAATAGTAGTTTGACCTGGAGACAGCGAAGTAAGGCGCTGAGATATCAGCGAGCCTATTTGCCGAAATTCGAAGGCCGCACCGGATCATTCTGCGACTCTTTGGCTTCACGCCGTTCGAGGTCGGCCTGGCGGCGATGGGTGGCCTCGGTCGGGTCGGTGCCCGCCGCCAAATCACTCTTCTCGAGGAAGTAGCGCCAGCCCGCATGGTGATCCGACGGGCTTTGCCCTTCCTGGAAATCCTTCAAGGTTGACTCTGCGTTGCGCTTGCCGTGCACCACGGCAACCACGCCGCCAGAGCGGTATGTGCGGACGTTGTGCAGAATGATCGCGAAGGCGGTGCTGGTATCGTCGTGTGTCAGAAGGAATCCATTCCCCATTCGCTGAAGCGCGAGAACTTGCAATTAGCAGGTGTTGTGTGTGCAAGGCCGCACAAGAGCTGTAAAAACGAAAAGGCGATTTCGTTTGAAATCGCCTTTTTCAAATCTGCGGCTTAGACCGCCTGCACGTTCTCGGCTTGCCAGCCCTTGGGTCCCTTGGTGACGCTGAACTGCACCGTCTGGCCTTCTTGCAGGCTTCGGAAGCCACCTGCCTGGATGGCGGAGAAATGCACGAAAACGTCTTCGCCATTCTGGCGGCTGATAAAGCCGTAGCCCTTGGCGTCATTGAACCACTTTACTGTTCCTTGTTCCATGTGAATGTGTACTCTTTTTCTTTGATGTAGTTACGCTGGAGGGATTCGGAAGAAATCTTGTGCAGGTTACTGGCTGTTGAGGCGAGAACTGCTCACGACCGATTCGGTCTAACGCACATTTCAATACTACACGCGTCTGCTGACATTGGCAATCTCAATCACGTCTGCGGTCGAAGACCGCGGCAACTTGCCGCGACCAGTGCGCGATGCACTCTCGCGCATTTGCCTCTCTACATCAGCAGCACGAGTTCAAGCGGGACAACTTCAAACAGCGTATACTCAGGACACTTAACCTCGAAGATACGCCACGAATATTCCGCGCCTTCGCGATTGAGAGATCGAGAGGCGTCCCCTATTCCGGCGACCACATGGAAACTTCCCCCGCGTAGTGGGCTTCTGCACAAACAAGTGCGAGAGTGCGTTCCAAGTTGTGCCCTGCTTGAACAGTCCGTAAATGATGCTCGCGCAACCGGCTCCTGCCCTGGCGCGCTGCGTGATGAAATTCAGAAACCCGCTCGAAGGAGTCCGTTATGTCAGCAGTGAATGGCGATAAATCCAGGTTCCACCGCGAGCGCAAGCAGAATATCGCGCGCAGGAAACGTACCCGCGAATTGCTGGCTGCCGCGACGAAGAAGTCGAAGCCAACGAATGCTCCAGTTTCTGCGAAGCCAATCGCCGTACCGGAATGAACAGCCGCGTGCGGTTTTCGCCGAACGCCGGGGCGCAGCACTTACTCAGAGAGGAAATGCAATGAAGAACCTTTACGTCGGTAATCTTCCCCACAGCACCACCGAGGCTGAACTTCGTCAGATTTTCGAAGGCCACGGCGCAGTCGAAAAAGTCACCCTGGTGACCGATCGCGAGACCGGGCGCTCGCGCGGTTTCGGATTCGTGGAAATGAGCAGCGCCACGGAAGCGGACACCGCCATCGCCGCTTTGAACGGAAGCGATCTGGGTGGCCGCACGCTGACGATCAACGAGGCGAAACCGAAGACGGACCGACCCAGAGGGGGAGGCGGCGGTGGTGGGCCCCGATTTGGCGGCGGCGGCGGCGGCCGCGGACGCGACGATCACCGTGGCCCGCGTCAGAAACGCGAACCGCGCTGGTAATCTGTATTTAAACGCCCGCGGGAAGTGATCGGGGGACGATGAACCTTAGACAATGGGAGATGGGGTATGCCGAGAGGACGATCAAGTTTTACTAAGCGCCAGAAAGAGCAATCGCGCCAGCAGAAGCAGCGCGATAAGGCTGAACGCAGGGTCCAACGCAAGCAGGACAAGCCTGAGGGAGAAAGTCTGCACGAAATGGACGAACTCAGGCAGGCTGCGGAGGCGCAGGCCGCAATGTTCCACGTCGGCTACGAACCGCCGGCACACGATGAAGCGTCTGAAAAAAAGCCGAACGAGTAAGTTCAGCCTCCACATTGTAGAGACGTAGCTCAGCTACGTCTCTACAACTCTATTTTTTCGGAACCGCAAAGGCTACATACACCCCGCCCGATTTTGATTTCAAATCTTTTCCACCACCCGCCGCAATCACTACATACTGTCGACCTTTCACCTGGTAGGTAATGGGTGTGGCATTTCCGGCAAAAGGCAGGGTAGTTTCCCAGAGTAGCTTGCCGGTCGTTTTATCGAAGGCGTGAAACTTTTTGTCGTAGTTGGTTGCACCAATAAACAGGAGCCCTCCCGCAGTCACCAGAGGGCCGCCGTAGTTCTCGGTTCCTGTATCTTTCATCCCCTGTGCCGCGAATTCTGGATACTCGCCAAAAGGGTGCTTCCACACGTACTCACCCGTGTTCAGATTGATCGCGTTCAACGTTCCCCAAGGTGGGGCAACGGCTGGATATCCGTCAGGGTCGTAGAACCGGAGGTATCCCGTGAAGTGGTACGGCACGATGGGAAGCGGCGGCCCGGCGCTGGTCACTTCTTTGTTTTCGGCTTGAGACTTGACGCCTTCTCCCATGACGTAGGAAACAAGCATGGAGATCTGATCGTCGCGCAGGTTGGAGAAACCAGGCATCCGGCCTTTGCCGTTCTTAATGGTTTCGGTGATTTCTTCCCCCGACAAGCGCTTGCCTGCGACAACCAGAGACGGAATTGCTGGAGGAGATCCCGCCATATTCTCCCCGTGGCAGATCGAGCACTGACTGATGTAGAGGCCCTTGGGACTGTTCTGCTCGGCTTCGGCAGGATTCGTTTCAGCCAGGCGTCCGGTCCACGCAATGTCGTTCGCATTGACGTACATAATGCCGCTCTCCGGATCGACTGCCTGCCCGCCCCACTCGGCGCCGCCATCCAGGCCGGGGAAGATGACCGTCTCTTTACTGGTCGATAAAGGAACGTATTGTCCCTCGCTCCGGAAAGTTCGGAAGCGATCGAGGGCCCATTGGTGCATTTGCGGAGTGCGATTGGTCAGGAGATCTTCGGTTAGCAGCTGCCGAGCATAAGGAGCAGGCTTAGTGGGCAGGCATTGCTGTTTCGCCGCGACCTCGCCGGGGACATTGCTGGGAGGATATTCGCGGCAGTCCAGCGGATAAATCGGTTTGCCGTTGCCGCGATCGAAGAGGAAAACAAATCCCTGCTTGCTATTTTGCGCCAGGGCCTCCACCTTTTGGCCGTCGTGGTTGAGTGTGACCAGGATTGGAGGAGTGGGAAAATCGCGGTCCCAGATATCGTGATGTACACCCTGGAAATGCCATATGCGCTCGCCGGTCTCGGCATTGAGGGCAAGCAGGCAGTTCGCGAACAGGTCATCGCCGAGGCGGTCTCCACCATAGAAATCGAAGGCAGCCGAGCCGGTCGGGATGTAAATGATTCCGGTGTTCCGGTCGAGGGTCATTCCGGTCCAGTTGTTAACGGCTCCGGTGCTCTTCCAGGCATCCTTGGGCCAAGTGTCGTAGCCGAACTCGCCCGGTCGAGGAATCGTGTGGAACGCCCAGCGCAACTTACCGGTACGCACCTCGTAGGCACGGATGTCGCCATAGGACGCGGGCAGAGTCTCGGATTCGCGTCCCCCCACGATCATCAGATCTTTGTAGATGACGGCGGGACTGGTGAGATAGATCACTTGCTCGGCCGGATTACGGACGAGGTCTTCGCGTAGATCGATTCGGCCGTCTTTGCCGAACCTTGGAACAGGCTTCCCCCTTGTGGCATCAAGGGCGTACACGAAATTCATCACGCCAGCGATGATCCGACTCTCTTTGCCGTCAGACCAGTACGACAAGCCGCGGTCTGGCTGCGTCCCCTTGATTCCGGAATCAAATTTCCACAGCAATTTGCCACTGGCCGCGTCGACCGCAAAGATCTTCTGCGTGGGAGTGATGCCGTAAAGGACTCCATTCACTTCGATGGGGCTGGTTTGCAACCCGCCGCTTTCTTCCGTATCAAAGGTCCAGGCGACCTGGAGATGCTTTACATTCTTGCGATTGATTTGCTTGAGTGGCGAGTAGTGATTGTTCTCAGGAGTTCCCCCGTAAATAGGCCAATCGCGATCAGAGTTCTTGTCGGCGGAAAAACCCAGTCCACAGGTCACGAGCGCGAAGGTGAAGCAAAGCTGTGCGACGCAGTTTCGAAGAGAAAGACTCAATGATGCCCCCGGAATTCGCGGAGCAATCCTCCGCAGTCGCTGATTTTAGAACACAAACGAAGCTTGCTGTTTGTGAGTTGGACTTTTTCACAGGCAGTGGCACCTCCGTAACCTGCAAACCACTTCCAACCATCTCGGCTTGCGCTTATGCTGATAAAGAAGTCGGAGAAAGTCCCGGCCGATTTCATGAACCTCTCTGTATGGATTCGCTGCGACTCTATGGTCTGGTAACGGCAGGCGGAGCTGCCCTGTTGGCTGTCTATGCGCTGCTGCGTCCGCGCGCCAAGACGCCGGACGAACTCGAGAAGGAGCGCCGTTCCTGGCTGGAAGGCACGGGCCGGATCACCGATGGCACCGTCATCGATGTTCAGGAACTAGCCGCGGCCAATAACCACCATGCGGCCGTGATGCTCATCTACAAATACGACGTAGCCGGGGTGACATATGAGTGCTCACAGGACGTCACCTATCTACGTCATTGGATTAATCTGCACTCCTGCCGCCTCGGGTTGCACACATCGGTGAAGTACGATCCGCAGAACCCCGGGAATTCTCTGGTCGTTTCGGAAAACTGGATGGGATTACGGCAGTAGGTCCAAGGAGATTATTGCCAGGTGAGGCGCATTGTTGAGTTGTGCTTCTCGAAGGTGACCTCGAGAGATTTGTTGTCGCCTCCCACAAACTCTGCAGTGACTGTCCTCGAGAGATCCGTCGTCTGATCGGTGGAGAGTGCCCGGACACGGAGCACGTGCTTGCCAGCGGGGACTTGAATCGTTTCCGATTCTACTCCTCGGACTCCATTGAATACGATCAGCTTCCTCTTAACCGCTCCGTGCAACGGCCGCGTCAAAGCGACCTTGCCATCGATGTAGACGAAAAGCGTTGCATCTTTGAACTGATGTTGCACTCCTAAATCGAGTGTTGCAGACGGAACTGAGGATTCGCTATGAACCGTATCCGGGATTCGAACGGGTGGCTTCGTTCGAGCAGGACGGACCGCCTTCCGCACCGGTGCAACGACGTGAACGGTTGGCGGCGACACGACGGCAGCAGCTACTTGGGCGGGCTGCGGAGGGTCCGGCTTTGTGCTGCTGCTCTGGATTTCGCCGGCAGCGATCACACCGGCAGATTTCGGGACATTCACAAACAGTTTCGATTGCGCGCCGAGCACGACCAGCAGAACCAGAGTGGCTGCTCCCAGAATTAAGTCGCGAATCGGGGCCTTGTAGAGGATGAACTGGACCACCCCCTGCGCCTGGGCGACAGCGGCGGCGGGCCGGGCGTCCATACTGGCGGGACGAACGTTCAGATTCGTCGTCAGTGCCGCTATGGCTTGCATCGACGCGGTGGTTGCGCCGGGTTTGTACGCCTGCTGTAGCAAGCGCAAATCCTCGGCGAGCTCCGAACCATTCTGGTAGCGTTCACCGGGATCTTTCGCAATTGCGCGCGCGATGACGGCATCGATCTGCGGCGGCAGTGTCATGTCGAGCGCACTGGCAGCAACCGGCTCCCGATTCGCTACCTTAAAGCAGACTGTGGTCGCGCTGCTCCCCGGGAATGGAGAGTGCCCCGTGACCATCACGTACAGAATCACTCCCAACGAGAACAGGTCGGAGCGGCCGTCAGCGCCTTCTCCGCTTAGCTGTTCGGGAGCCATATAAGCGGGCGTACCCAGCACTTTGCCAGGAATCGTGAAGTGCGCCAGATTCAGCTTTGCTATGCCGAAGTCGGCAATCTTGGCGTGGCCATCTTCTGTGACCAGAATGTTGGCCGGCTTGATATCCCGGTGTACGACACCTTGGGCGTGCGCGTAGTCCAGGGCTTCCGCGAGTTCTTCCGCCAGCTTCAAAGCCTTGCTGAGGGGCAGCTTCTTTTCGCGGGCAAGAACACGCTGCAATGATTCCCCGGAAACATACTCGAGAACGATGTAAGGGTCCTGATTGTCCGGGTCTTCCCCAACATCGAAGACAGAGATGATGCCGGGGTGATGAAGACGCCCCGCGGCTTGTGCTTCATTGCCGAAGCGCAGGCGGAACTCTTGTTCTTCCTCGGGCTCCTGCCCCCATAAGGAAACGGTCTTTACCGCCACCAGACGATCGATCTGGGGATCGCGCGCCTTGTAAACGACGCCCATGGCGCCGCGGCCCAACTCTGCCACGACCTCGTAGCGGCCAAATCGCTTGACCTCGGTACTTTCCATGAGCTCCTTGACAGTCGACAGCCATGTCTGCTGTCTACAGCAACAACGCGTGGGAGGCCTTGTGGCTAATGATAAAGCCCGCGCTCTTTACTTCCCGAGACGTTCTTTGGTGGGACGCATTACGAGGGTAACCTCCAAGGTATTCCGTTTGTGCTACGGAACGGCTGACTCACCAAGCCGGGCACACAGGTTCAGAGAGACGGAGAAAGCCTCTGTCTCCTGCGTGTCCTCTGCGCTGGAATGTTTGGAATCTTTAGGTTAGCTGCCAGTGGAGAAGCCGCCGCTATGGGCTAGCGTCATGCGGAGGTACTTGTAGGGATTTACCGGGGTGCCATTGATGCGAACTTCGTAGTGGAGGTGCGGGCCAGTGGAACGGCCGCTCTCGCCGACGTATCCAATGACGTCACCGCGCTGGACTCTCTGGCCTGGGGTTACCGCGAAGCCAGAGAGGTGGCCATAACGGGTGCTGATCCCGCTTCCATGGTCCATCATGATGATCTTGCCATAACCGCCCAGCGTTTCGGTGGCGATTACGACACCATCCGCGGGCGCAATGATCTGCTTGCCGTACGTGCTGCCGATATCGACCCCGCTGTGAAATGCGCCTTCACCGTTGAACGGATCGATCCGCTCCCCGAAGCTGCCCGTGACCTGCCCTTCGACGGGCCACACGTTCGGGGCCGAGTTGGCCCTGATCCAGTCCGCCGTCGTAGCGTTGCGGGTGAGCCCCATGGTGAGTCCGACCATCGTGGCACCAGTCAGGGCTGAGGTCCGCAAAGCATGCAACTGATCCAGCGACGAAGTGATGTCCGCCTCATGGATCTGGTCACTGCTTCCAGTGACCATGATGGGCTCCGACTTGAGTCCATACAGCGCCGAAACTTCACTGGCAATCGAGCCCAGCGATGCCACCTGCACGTCACGCTCTTTGGCAACCTGTTCCAGGCGGGAGTAGCTCGACTTCAGCTGATCTTTTTCGGTCCGCAGCTGGTTGAACTGCGAAACCTTGAGGAGCATGCGCGTATAGGAGCTGGCAATTCCAGTCAGGCTAAGGAATCCAATGGCCGCGCCGATGGCGAAAACGTAGAGGTAATGAACGGGAATGGAGATTTTGCGAAGCGTGCCGTCGTCCCCGCGAGCGACAAAAAGGATGTAGAAGCGTTTCTGCAAGAATCCTTCCCTCTAGTTTGAAGCATCAGGTCCGGAATTTCAGGCCAAGTTCTTAGAGTGCAAGAAAGCCTGTTCGGACCACCTGACTTTTTCGGGCAGCGTTCCCTATCTTGGGAAGGGAACTGATTGCGCCCTTTTTTCTACCGGAACTCCGACCAGAAGCTGAGATCTCTGTTCGTCTGCAATTCCAACTGGCTGCAGAACTTAGCCGGCCAAAGGTCTTTTGTGAATGACTCGTCAACGGTAACAAAGTAGGTTCCCCATGTCAACGAGGTACAAAGCTGTAGCAGGTTACGGAAGATGGGGTAACCAGCACGGTCCGAAGGACATGTTACGGCAACAAAGTTGCCCAGCCGCGTCATTGCGGTCGAAATCGGCTCTGGGCAGTATAGTAATGGCGCCCATGCCGCTGCCCGAAAGAGAGCTCATTGCGCAACTTCGCCGACTCGTCTCGTCGGCGGGCAGGAGAGGATTCTCGGGGGCGGCGAAAACAGCGATCCCAGTGGGAATGGGCGACGACTGTGCCGTCTTGCGGATCGGGTCGGCCCTGGACTGTCTGGTCACCACCGATTTCAGCCTGGAAGGGATCCACTTTCGCAGGAACTGGCATGCGCCCGAGTCCGTTGGCCATCGTTGCCTCGCGAGGGGCTTGAGCGACATTGCGGCGATGGGCGGCGAGCCAGTAGCAGCTTTTCTATCCCTGGCCTTGCCCGGCACATCACCACAGGCCTGGGTCCGCGCTTTTTTTCGCGGCCTGCTTCGAATGGCGGAGAAGCACCATGTAACCCTGGCGGGCGGCGACACTGCGGAATCCCCTAATGGAATCCTTGCCGATATCGTGGTTCTCGGGACAGTTCCCAAAGGAAAAGCCATCCTGCGCTCAGGCGCACGACCCGGAGATCGCATTTTCGTCAGTGGAACCTTGGGTGGGTCGGCGGCCGCTTTGATGCAGATGCGAACCGGCCGAAAGAAAGTAGATGGCCGCCAGTTCCCTCGTCATTTCTATCCCGAACCCCGCATCCGGGTTGGACGCATTTTGCGGGAACTCAAGATCGCAACCGCGATGATCGACACCAGCGATGGACTCTCCACCGACTTAGCTCACATTTGTGACGAAAGTGGGGTAGGGGCCGAAATCGAGGCCAGCCACATTCCGTGCGCCCAGGTCGGCCGGCCGCCGCGATCGGTTGACCTGGATCTCGCACTGCATGGCGGGGAAGACTACGAACTACTGTTCACCGTTTCCGCCCGTGCACGTGTGCCCCGGACCCTCGCGGAGGTTGCACTCACCGAAATTGGGAGGATTACCTCGAGCGGGAAGATCATCCTGCGCAGGATAGATGGTAAAGCCGAGCCCCTGAAACCGCGTGGCTGGGAGCACTTTCGGAAGACAGCGACTCGGGGGCGTGACTAAGCTTCACCAGAGAGGACACAGAGGAACGACCCTGGGTTCCTCTGTGTACGGTGTGGGGCATTTTGATTACCTTGGTTACCCGCGCGCATCTACCCATGGTTATGTTCCCGGTCTACAGTTGAAGCATGCCGTCACCCCGACATCTGTTCTGCTCCATTCTCGCGATCTTGATCACGAGCGCCGGATTCGCCGCAGATAATAAGCCACTGCCGCCCGCGCCCGCGAAGCCCCTCGCGCATGCAGTTACGAACGAATTCATTCAGAAGCAATTCGGCGGAAACTGCACTGTTTTGCCCGCTCTTCGCCAGTTTGTTGGCGACCTCGATGGCGATGGAATCGATGATCTGGTGGTTGCCGCGAAATGCAAGAATCCTATGGCTGATCGGGATGAGCTGGACTATGTCGTTGCCGATCCCTTTGACACGTTTATGGGATTCGGCGATGTCAAAGTCACTTCCAGCTTCGCCTCGGACGTGCCGGAACGGCGCGGAGTTGCAATGCTCATCATCCACGGTGCGGATAAGGATGCATGGCAGGCGGAAAAACCAAAGGCAAAATTTCTTCTGATCAACTTGCCTTTCAAAACTTTGACCGTGAAGAAATACTCCCTCAAGAAGAAAAGCGTCCTCGGAATCTACATGGAAGAGCAAGGAGAAGGGGAAAGCAATTCTTCCGTCGTTTACTGGGACGGAAAGAAATACCGCTACGTGCAGCTCGGCTCAACTATGGAGTAAATCGGCCTTGTGGGTCCGACCGCTTCGACCTGCAATCTGCCGTCAGGCTGCAATTCTTCATCTTTCGTCACCAACAGGAAAGTCGCGCGTCCCCACCCTGCCTACATTCTCCTCAGCAAATTGACACACACGATCCAGCGTCGCTTGCAGTGCGGCGGTGCAACGCTCAAGGTCTGCCTCGCTCGCATCCTGCGGAACTGGAATGAGTCTGCCTACCCGGACGAGCACGCGCGAAAAAGGGCGGGGAATCATCATGCGGTCCCAACTATTCAGGACCCATGCCTTCTCGACGGCTGCGTGGAAGGTCGTCAGCGGCAGGCCGGAAGACTTTCCCAAGCGCACCGGGCCTGGCTTCACCTGGTGACGCGGGCCGCGCGGGCCATCGAGCGTAAACGCCACGGTCCAGCCCTCATCCAAAGCACGCCTCAGCCCTAGTAGAGCGCGGATGGGATTTCGACTGCTCGATCCCTTAACTGCCACAAAGCCGAATCGCTTGATGATGCGGCCCATGTACTCGCCGTCATAGCTGTAGCTGCTCATGACGCGAATGCCCATGTCGCGAAAAATATACGTTGCGGGGATGATGCAGGAGTGCCAAAAGGAAGCGACCAGAGGCCGCTCAGCAAGCGTCTTCTGTGCGCCTGGTTCATAGGACACACTCACCCGCAGTGTCGGGCCCAGCAGGCGGATGAACCAGTATCCGGCCCAAACAATCAGAGCCAGCATAACGCGCTGGCGCATGGACCACCGGCGCGGGCCAGATGCGGTTTCTGACGCGGTTGCCGCCTCGCGAGTGCTGGCTTCGGGCACGAAGCTATTGTAAATGCGCCTCGTTGGCCACCGATCAGCGCGGATCTACACGGATCAAAAGATGCGATTAGTTTCTACAGAATTCTGGGCTGCGATCAGTTTTCGAGATAAGAATCGATCCAGCTTTTCACCCTGAACCGGCGATCATCCGCGGGATCGAACCGCACTCCGAGGGACTTCGGCTTCCGCCAAGTTATGGCTCCGCGCAGGTTGACTCGGGGGAGCGTCATCAGGGCGAATGAGATTTCGACGTTGGTGCCGTGTGAGAAATCTTCAGAACTCTTAACCGACATGCCGCCCGAACTCATCTCGATGCTGCTGCCAAACACTTTGCGGCCGTCGCCAATAATGCAGACCTCCGTCATCACAGGGATACGTACGTAGCGACGGAACTCATGCAGCACCAGCATGCGGGTGGCGCGGATCAGCTTGAGTGTGGCGGGGCGTTCTAGGGGCTCGTTCAACATGGCATTGATGCCGTATTTCGAATAGCGCATCGCTTCTTGTGCGCTGCCGCCCACACCATAGACAATGCACCGGCTATTCGAGGGCGAACTTCGCATCGACTCCAGTACGGCATCGGTGCCCTCCGCAAGCGCGACGACGCAGGCTTCGAATTTTTCTTTATGGAGCCGCTCGACTGGATTCACGGTGACGGGCACGGTTTCAATGTTGAATTGCCGGAAACTCTCCGCCAGAAGCGCGCGATAAGAGTCGCTTAGTCCTACCAGTGCGGCCCGGGCTGCGGCTTTTCTGGTGAAAATGGGCGAGGGGGCGAAGCCTGCGCTGAAAGCTTTATCCATGGTCAGGGAAGACTCTACTTTCGAAGTGCATTGTGAGTCCGCCTAGCCGGGCTGCAAAGTTCCAAAGGACCAACCCGCAGGGTAGCAAAGGGTCATTGGCTTTTCCAAGGCGGGTGGGAGAAAGGACATTACGTCTGAAAAGCCTCGCCCAATAAGCCTTTGCAGCGAGTGTCGTACGGCATTACGCTAGCTATTCCGTCCAGCGGCGGAACAAAAGCGCGCCGTTGGTGCCGCCGAACCCGAAGGAGTTCGACATGGCATATTCGATTTCCGCTTTGCGGGCTTGATTGGGAATCAGGTCCATACCGGCGGTATCAGGGTCAGGGTTCTCCAGATTGATCGTCGGAGGCAGGATCTGGTCGCGTAGCGCCAAAACCGTGATCGCGGCTTCCAACCCACCAGCACCGCCCAGCAGATGCCCCGTCATAGACTTCGTCGAGCTCACCGCCACTTTGTGCTCGCCAAAGAAATTGCGGATAGCGTGAGCCTCCAGCGTGTCCCCGATCGGCGTCGAGGTGCCGTGGGCATTCACGTACCCGATCACATTGGGAGTTACTCCGGCATCGCGTACTGCGTTGCGCATAACCCGGAAGCCGCCTTCGTGTTCGGGCGCGGGCTGCGTAATGTGGTAGGCATCCGCCGACATGCCGTAACCGACAATCTCGGCCAGGATGGGCGCGCCACGTTTGCGAGCGTGCTCCAGTTCCTCGAGGATCACAATGCCCGCACCTTCGCCTATCACGAACCCATCTCGGCCCTGGTCCCACGGACGGCTCGCCTTTTCGGGATCGTCATTACGGGTGGAAAGCGCCCGCATGGCAGCGAATCCACCCACCCCCATGGGAGTGATAGCAGCCTCTGAACCGCCGGCAATCATCACGTCCGCGTCGTTGTGCTGGATGATGCGGAAGGAATCCCCGATCGAGTGAGCACTCGTCGTACACGCCGTCGCCGTGGCTTCGTTGGGGCCCTTGGCCCCAAAGCGCATCGAGACTTGCCCGGCAGCCAGGTTAACGATTGCCGAAGGAATGAAGAAAGGAGAGATCTTGCGCGGCCCGCCTTCGAGCAAGGCTGAATGCTCGCGCTCGATGATGTCGAACCCGCCGATGCCGGACCCTATGTGCACGCCCACGCGTTCGTCATTTTCGGATGTGACCTTCAGGCCGGAGGCTTTGACCGCCTCCTCGGACGCAGCGATGGCGAGGTGAATGAACCGGGCCATCTTTTTCACTTCTTTTTTCTCGATGAAATTAAGCGGGTCGAAGTCCTTCACCTGGGCAGCGATCTGGCAGGCGAAGTTGCTGGCGTCGAACATCGTAATCCGGCCAACACCGCTCCTGCCCGCGAGCAAGGCCTTCCACGCTTCTCCCGCGGAATTCCCTACATCGCAGATAATGCCCAGGCCTGTCACTACGACCCGGCGTGCCAAATTATTTCCCTGCCTTGGCGTGCTTGCCGATGTAGTCGACGGCATCCTGCACGGTGCGGATCTTTTCCGCGTCTTCGTCCGGAATCTCGATATCGAAGGCTTCTTCGAAGGCCATGACCAGTTCGACCGTGTCCAGCGAATCGGCGCCCAGATCGTCCACAAAAGAGGCGCTCGACGTGACTTCGCCTTCGTCTACTCCCAACTGCTCCACGATAATCTGCTTTACCTTCTCGTCAACGGCTGCCATGTTCTCCTCGCTAGGCTCGATGAATTTTGAATTCGGATTCGATTGCGCTCATGCGCTCTGGTTTTAATGCTCGCTTGCGTCTGCCCATCCTGCGCGCTGCGGTACGAAAAAAGACGAGTGTGTAGTTTAATGGTCTCGGTTTATTAGTGTAAAGGCAGGCTTTTGCTTTTTGCGGCAAGACCTTTGTTAACTTGGGATTGCACTTTCAAATCCTAACGGTTGGCCGTCGCTGCGGTCAAACCGCGACGATTGAGCAGGAAACGACATGCGTGCTGTAGTACAGCGAGTGAGCCGGGCCAGAGTCACCGTGGGCCAGTTGACGACTGGAGAAATTGGCCTGGGACTGCTCGTATTGCTTGGCGTCGGGCGACAAGACACCGAGCAAGATTGCGCCTACCTTGCCGAGAAGATTGCCGGATTGCGCATCTTTGAAGATGAAGACGGAAAGATGAACCGTAGCGTGGTGGAGGCCGGCGGGAGCGTGCTCGCCGTTTCGCAATTCACGTTGTATGGCGACGTGCGCAGGGGTAAGCGGCCTTCGTTTGATGATGCTGCTCCTCCGGAGCCGGCGCGGAAATTCTACGACCTGTTTGTCGAGCGCATCCGCGCCGCGGGACTGCGCTGCGAAACCGGGAAATTTCAGGAAAGGATGCAGGTTGAACTAGTCAACGAGGGCCCGGTCACGATCCTGCTAGATTCCAAAAAAGCTTTCTGATTGCAGGATGTACCTCATATGGATTCTCATTTCATCACACGCAGTCTGTGTATCGGAGTGAACCCCCAGGATCAATCTGACTTGAAGCAACTCCAGTCCATGGGAATCACCGGAATTCTGAGTCTCCAGTCCGAGGAAGACTTACGCGACCGCGAGCCGGATTGGGAGAAGTACGCGGCGGAAAGGGAAGGCCTGACGTACCGGAACGTTCCCATAACCGACTACGACTCGCTGGACCTCAAGTGGAAACTACCTTCCTGTGTGAAGGCACTCCGCGAACTGATTTGCGCCGGGCACCGCGTATATCTTCATTGCACGGCCGGGATTTCGCGCTCGCCTACGGTTGCCGTCGCTTACCTTCATTGGTGCGAAAATTGGCCGCTAAACGAGGCTGTTGATCACGCGCACCAAGCCCGACCGGGATGCTGTCCGCTGGCAGATATTGTTCGACGGGCGACGCGTCCGGCGGAATTAGATCCTTCGTAAGTTGGTCTTCCTGCGGCGAAAAACTACTCCGCGCACAGAATTGCATCTGCCACGCGGGCGGCGTGCACAGATGCCTTCACATCATGGGTGCGAACGATGTGCGCGCCTTTTAGCACAAGCGCCGTCTCGGTTGCAATCGTGCCGAAAAGGCGATCGCTGGGCGGAACCTTCTTTTCACCCCCAACGGTGCGGCCTATCAACGATTTCCTCGAAGTGCCGGCCAGCAGCGGGAATCCCAGGCTGTGCAGTTCCTCGAAGTGCGCAATCAGCGGATAATTCTCATCGAAACTCTTGCCGAAGCCGAATCCGGGGTCGAGCACGATGTGTCCACGGTGCACTCTGGCCGAAACCGCTGCCCCCGCCCATTGTTCCAGTTCGGTCTTAACCAGAGAGACGATATCTTCGGGCGGAGGCAACTTGCGCCACTGCTCCGGACGTCCGCGCATATGCATGAGCACGGCCCCGCATCGCAGATCAGCAAGCGTCTTGAGCATGTGCCCATCCCACCGGAACGCGCTTACGTCATTGACGATTTCCGCCCCGGCCTCTACCGCCGCTCGTGCGACTGCAGCTTTGTACGTATCGACTGAGATTACCGCGGCAGGACGTTCCTTCTTGAGTTCGGTGATAACCGGAATGACGCGCTTCAACTCCTCTTCGGCACTGACGGTTGGAGCGGGATGAGGAGGTTGAGAGTGGATGCCTTCAGTTGACCGCAAATTTTCATCGTTGTCGGCTTCGACCCGGGCTCCAGGGCGTGTCGACTCTCCGCCTATGTCGAGGATATCAGCGCCCTCGTCCAATAACCGCAGCCCGTGCTTCAGAGCTTTATCGCCATCGAAGAACTCTCCGCCGTCCGAGAACGAATCGGGTGTGACATTCAGGATCCCCATGATCAGAGTCCGTTTGCCGAGTTCCAGCGAACGCGATCCCAGATTCCAATGAAAGACAGGCCTCATGCCGAGCCGATTCTAAACCAGCACCTGTGATCCCCTATGTCCCCTGTGGTGAGTCGCTCCTACGGGACACGGAGGACCACAGAGGATGATGTCGCGAACTGAAAACAGGTCAACGTCTCTTCATCGCCGCCCGTTTGCGCACGGCTTGAGTTGCTCCTCCGGCACCGGTTCCTCGCGGTGGCTTGCGGGCTCCCTCCAGAACTTCTTTCAGCACCACGGCATTGTTGGTACTCTCGTTCTTGGATGCGAACAGAAGCGTGAGCCGCTTGTGCTGATGAGCAAGTTCGAACAGCCGATGCAGGGCGTCCTGATACGCCGGCTGCGCCAGTTCTTTTAGGTACTTCTTGCGGAAGGCTGCCCATTGATTGGGTTGGGCGTGGTACCAGCGCCGGAGTTCGGTTGAAGGCGCGAGCTCGCGCAGCCATTCATCAATCGCCGCGCTGGCTTTGGTGAGACCCCGCGGCCACAAACGATCGACCAGAACACGGGTTCCATCCTCGCGAGAGGGAGGGTCGTAGACTCTTTTGATGACTACTGCCATGGGGCAGCCACCTCCTCGTCTATCATTGTAAAGCGGCTCGCTGCCGCGAATGCGATGCAAGAATGGCGAACGCAATTGAGAGATAAAGAGCACGTTCTGTTCTGTCTGCTGTTGCTGATCGGGGTACTCGCTGCCAGTATGGCCTGCGACGTCGAGCGCCGTAAATCCGATGCGGAACTTGGGCTGAATCCGCAACAAGCGGCAGGGCGCAAGGTCTTTGATGCCGAGTGCGCGCGCTGCCACGAGCCCTACTCAACACGCGGCAAGAAAGGCCCCGGACTCAAGGGAATATTCCAGCGAAAGTATCTTCCCTTGAGCGGCCTGCCCGCCAATGACGATCGGGTGAGCGATATCATTCGGCTCGGGCGCAATGAGATGCCCGGATACAGCCAGAAGCTGGACGCACAGGAACTGCAGGATCTGCTCGCTTACCTGCACACGCTTTAAGCCTTGCAAGCAACAGAGCGCAGGCGATTGCGAATTATGAAGAGCGTGGAGAAATCGGAACTGTTTCGCGAACTCCCGTCGGTGGATGAGGTGGTGCGAGCCTCTGCCCCCTTGATCGAAGCCCATGGCTCAAGTGCGGTCACCGACGCTGCTCGCGCCGTTCTGGCGCGCCTGCGTGAGGAGATAAGTTCGGGCTTGCTGGATATTTCTGGCGTTCACGTCGCGCTGCAAGGCTTAGACAGAGCGATCCAGAAGCAAGTGGCCCAGTCCTTGTCCTACTCGCTGCGGGTTGTCATCAATGCCACCGGAGTGATTCTCCACACCAATCTCGGGCGTGCTCCCCTTGCCGCCTCGGCGCTGCAGCACATTACCGAGACCGCGACCGGCTATTCCAATCTCGAGTTCGAGGTTGAAACCGGCGAGCGTGGCAAGCGCGACGTCCACGTGGATCGCCTCTTTCGAAAATTGCTGGCGGACACTGCGATAGTATCGCGGGATGCCTCACCCACGATCTCAACCATAGTCGTTAACAACAATGCTGCCGCAGTCCTGCTCGCTCTCAATACCCTGGCGGAGGACGGCGAGGTGATTGTCTCTCGTGGCGAACTAGTCGAGATCGGTGGATCTTTCCGCATTCCGGATGTCATGGCCAAGTCCGGCGCCACTCTCCGGGAAGTGGGGACAACAAACCGTACCCGCGTCGCCGATTATGAAAACGCCATCAACGAGCGCACCCGCGCGCTGTTGCGGGTGCATCGATCAAACTTCGAGATCACTGGATTCACCGAGCGCCCAGCCCTCGCGGACCTCGCAAAACTTGCGCGCTCTCGAAATATTCCTCTGCTCGAAGATCTGGGCAGCGGCGCAATCGTGGATTTGCGGACTTTCGGAATCAGCGGCGAACCTAACGTTCTCGATAGTCTGCATACGGCCGTCGACGTGGTGACCTACAGCGGAGATAAGCTGCTGGGAGGCCCCCAAGCCGGATTGCTTAGCGGCCGGGCAGACTTGATTGCACGCATGCGGAAGAACTCCCTGTTTCGTGCGTTGCGCGTAGACAAGCTCACGTACGCCGCCTTGGCGGCAACGCTTCTCGCCTACGTCAAGCACGATCACTCCGCCATTCCTGCTCTGCGCATGATGCGCCTGAGCAAGCAGGAAATTGCCGCGCGTGCCGAGACCCTGGTTGAGAAGCTGCGCTCAACCGCGCCGAAGTGGGAGTTGGAAATGGTCGATGGTGAATCCGTCGTGGGAGGAGGAGCGGCGCCTTCCGCCGTGCTGCCGACTCGACTGATCGCTGTGGCGCTGCCCGGTTCAACTGCGGACTGGCTCTCCGCTCGCCTGCGCCGTCGCGATCCTCCGATCGTGTCCCGCGTCGAAGATGGCCGCGTGCTGCTGGATTTGCGCACGGTCTTTCCCGAACAGGACCACGCCATCGCAGACGCGATTCAGAGCATCTGATCCCTCGGGATTTTTAAGCTTTGGCAACGCTCTACACAATCGGCCATTCCACCCGCACGCTGGACGACCTGATCTCAACGTTGCAAGCTCACCAGATTCAGACGCTCGCAGATATCCGCGCCTTCCCCATGTCGCGCCGCCTGCCGCACTTCAATCGAGATTCGCTCGAACAAAGCTTGCCTGCCGCCGGCATTCGTCACGTTTGGATGAAGCCCTTGGGTGGATATCGCAAGAAGGTCTTGGAAGAATCACCGCACCTCGCGCTGCGTAACCAGAGCTTCCGTAATTACGCCGACTACATGCTCACGCCGGATTTTGAAAGAGCCGCGCGGGAGTTGATTACACTGGCGGAGCAATCCCGCACTTGTTACATGTGCGCCGAACGGGTTTATTTTCGCTGCCATCGCATGCTGCTGTCGGATTGGCTGGTGGCGCACGGGCACGAGGTGCTGCACATTGATACCAACGGACCACCCAGAACGCACAAGCTCACGGCAGAAGCCCGCATGATCGATGGCCAGTTAATCTATCGCGGGGATCGCCTGCTGTAAGATTCAGTCTTCCCATGATCGTCGGCACGGGCATCGATATCGCAGAAGTTCCGCGCATCCGGCACTCCATCGAGCGCTTCGGAGCTCGATTTCTGGATCGTATCTTCACTTCGGGTGAACAGCATTACTGCGACAGCAAAGCCAATCGGGTGGAACGGTATGCCGCGCGCTTTGCAGCCAAAGAAGCGGCGATGAAAGCTCTCGGCACGGGGTGGAACCACGGTGTGCGCTGGGTAGACTGCGAGGTGATACGCATGCCTGGTGGCCGGCCGAGCATTCATTTCCACGGAAAAGCCGGGGAATTCGCGGCAAGGCTCGGGGTGAAGAATGCAGCCTTATCGATCACCCACACCAAAGAACAAGCCATGGCCGAGATCATTCTCGAGAACTGATTTCGATTTCCCGTGGTGGCATGCTCCTGCCCGCAATCTGCGATTTCATCTGCTAGACTGGCGCACTCGAACACTTATGCCCGCCATTGCTGATCCCGACCTGACGACGCAATCCAAATCTGAAATTTCAGATACCACATTGATGGCAGGCCTCGGGCTGACCAGCTTTGCAGCTCTCTTGCTTGAGTTAGGATTGACCCGGCTGTTTTCAGTGGTCCTGTTTTATCACTTCGCGTTTTTGGCCATTTCCATTGCGTTGTTGGGACTCGGAGCCGGGGGCGTTTTTGCTTACCTGTTAAAGCCGCAACTAGCAAAAATCGAGACGCGCACCCTGGCCTCGCGGCTGTGCACGGTCAATTCCATTTTGATTGTCGCCGTACTCGAAACCGTGTTGCACGTCCCGGTTGCTCTGGACGTCGCCGCGAAGAATTTCTTTCGTCTCAGCCTGCTTTACCTCGCCGCCGCGATTCCGTTTTTCGTCACTGGGCTGCTGTTCTCCGTCATCTTCGCGCGCGAGACCCGGCGAATCCCGAGGCTCTATGGCGCCGACCTGTGTGGCGGTGCGCTTGCCTGCCTGGCCATCGTGCCGCTCCTGAATTGGCTGGGAGGACCGAATGCCATCCTGGTTGCAGGGATCGCATTAGCGTGCGCGGGCAGGCTGTGGTCCGATACTCGCCGCGCCCGCAAACAAGCGGCGCTCGTTGCCGCTGCACTCGTTCTGCTCACGGCGGCGAATTATTCCGGACGCCTCATCGACGTCGTCTACGCGAAAGGTAAGTTTCGCGATCCGGCCTGGGTGGAATTTGCGCGCTGGAACGCGCTCTCGCGCGTTGAAGTAGACAATCAGGGACAAGCCAAGGTCATCGTCATCGATGCTGACGCCTCCACTTACATCATGAACGCGGACGTCTCGCGCTGGCATGGGACCGCTTGGGAGCGAGCCCTTATGTCGGCTCCCCCGGCATTGGCCAACGTTCTGCGCCCGCATGGAGAATTTGCCATTATCGGGCCCGGCGGGGGCGTGGACGTGCTCCGAGCAGTGGCCAGTGGCAGTCCCAGCGTCACCGGAATTGAGATCAATCCCATTATCGCCACCACCATCATGCGGGGCCGTTACGCCGATTACGCGCAGCACCTTTATCAGCGTCCCGATGTGCACATACACGTCACCGATGGCCGCTCTTATTTGCGCGCGACTCCGCAAACTTTCGATGTCGTGCAAATGACCCTGGTGGATACCTGGGCATCAACCGCCGCCGGCGCATTCGCACTAAGCGAAAACAATCTGTACACCGTCGAAGCATTCGAGGAATATTTCAATCACCTCAAGCCGCATGGAATGATCGCGATCACGCGTTGGGAATTCCGCCAGCCCCGAGAGGCGTTACGCGTTGTGTCGGTAGCTATGGAAGCGCTACACCGGCTGGGCATTTCGAATCCAGCGCGCAATTTCATTGTCGCAGCAGAAGGACCACTCAACGAAGATGGCATTCCTGTCCTGGTCTTGGCCAAGAAGAGCAACTTCACGCCTGACGAGGAAACTGCAGTGGCCGCGCACTTGACCAGCTATCCAACTCTGCACCTTCTCTACTCACCCTCCGCTCCCGAGAGCAACCCCTTTTCCGATCTGCTGGCCAGCAACGATCCTTACCGCTTTGCCCGTGGGTACGGGTACAACGTCTCGCCCGTGACCGACAACGCGCCATTCTTCTTCTTCACATTGAAGCTAGATCAGCTCCTCAACGACCTGGGGCTGCACCACGGGATCGATTGGAAAGTGAACTTGGGAGTGCTGGTTCTGCTGCTCGTACTGGTGATTTCCGCTATGGCGGTGTTGCTCTTCTTGATTCTGCCCCTGCTGCTGCAACGAAGGCGAGCGCGCTCCTCTCCGCTTGCCTTGTTTTATTTCGTCGCGGTTGGGCTCGGCTACATCCTGGTGGAGATCGCTTTCATTCAGCGGTTCGTGCTGTTCCTGGGACACCCGACGTATGCCTTAACTGTCGTCATCTTCCTGCTGATGCTCTCCAGCGGCGCAGGCAGCCTGTATTCGCGACTCTGGCTACCGCGGGCCGACATGGGTTGGCTTCCCTTGCTACTCGTAGTAGTAGCTCTCCTCGCTGACGTTGTATTCCTCCCCAGCCGGCTGGCTGCGCTCGTTGGCTTGGCCTTCGGTTTCCGCCTGATCATCAGCGCGGTCCTCCTGGTTCCGTTGGGTTTTGTCATGGGCATGCCTTTTCCTACCGGACTTCGCGCGCTGGCCGCTGCAGCCACTAAGAAATCTTCGGACGAATCCTCAGACAATGCTGTGGAGTGGGCCTGGGCGATGAATGCCGCCGCGAGCGTTCTAGGATCAGTGTTGGCCATGGTCATTGCGATTCAATTCGGACTCACCATCACCCTGGCCTGCGGAGCTGCGGCATACCTGCTGGCGCTCGCCTTCGTACGTTGCCTGCCCATGAAAGCCACCTAGCGACTGGCATCCGTTTTGTTATCATTCAGCAAGGGCGTTGGCGAGATCCCGGTGCACTCCCCGCAGTTTGCCGCAACCGGTGTATCCCGATTAAACCCGGCGTTATGAGGAAATCACTTGCCTAGCCAGAAGCAGCTCAAGTGGTCTCAACTCAAGGTTGGGATCACGGTCATCGTGGCCAGTGTGACGCTCGGAGTTTTGCTCTTCCTTATGTCCGGCACTTCCGGACTGTTTACGCCTCGCATTACCGTCAAATCTTATTTCGATAACGCCGAAGGATTGCGCGTGGGCGCGCCCGTGCGCCTGAGCGGTGTGGATATTGGCAACGTCACAAAGATCGCCATTGTCCGCGACAAGCCGCTGACGCCCGTCGAAATCACCATGAAGGTCAGCACGAAATACGGCTTTAGCTTGCGCAGGGATTCGGTCACATCGCTGGAGACCGCCGGAGTCTTGGGGGAAACCTATCTCGACATCGACAGCGCGCAGGCAGTGGGGTCGCCCGTGCAGGATGGTGACACTCTGCCCACGCAGGTGCATCCTGATTTCAATCAGGTCGTGCGTGCCAGCCAGAGCACGTTGCAGAACATGGACGCGCTGCTCAAGCGCGCCGATCGCATCCTGGCTTTCGCCGAAAGCGGCAAGGGATCCCTCGGAAAGCTGATCTACGATCCCACGCTGTACAACCGCTTCTCCGATACGGTCGCAGAGTTTCAGAAGATCGTGGCGCAGGTCGGCAATGGCGAGGGTAGCCTGGGACGCCTGGTCAGCCGCAACGATGCCTACGACAAGTTCATTGCCACCTTAAACAAGATGGACCAGGTGGTGGACGATCTGCAGCAGGGAAAAGGCACAGCAGGCAAGTTCCTGAAAGATCCTTCGCTTTATAACAACGCGAACGACACCATCGCCAACCTGAAGAAAGTCACTGAAGACATTAACGCCGGCAAAGGCACGCTGGGCAAGTTGACCAAGGACGAGGAACTGGCGAAAAAGCTGGACACCACCATGACGAAGCTCGCTCAGCTGACCTCAAACCTCGAGGCAGGCCAGGGCTCTGCGGGGAAGTTCCTGAAAGACGAATCCTTCTACAACAACACCAACCAGATGCTGACTGAGACTCGCGAATTGCTGAAGGCAATTCGGGAGAACCCGAAGAAGTACCTGAGCATCAAGCTGCACGTCTTCTAGCCTGCGGAATCAGTGTTCGCCGATTCCAAAAACAGCTCCGAGCATCAGGATCGCCAGGACGCCAAATGATATCCAGCCATACTTGAAGTCTTTTTTCCAAAAAAATAACACGCACGCGACCAGAACCCGCACCACTGGGGTCGCCAGCATAAGCAGGACTCCTGCGCGCTCAATGTCTAGCGGGATGTGGCCACTCATGAACAATCCAGCGATCAGTCCGGCCAGCATGATGAAGAAGCAGCCAAACGCACCGATGCGCAGCACCAGAGCCACGGCTCGGTCGAATGCGGGTTCCCGAAGTTCGCTCATAGATGCACCTTCGCGAGATGCAGCAGCAAATGTCCAGCTAGGTAAAACATGACCCCAACCAGCAGATAAACCACAACTTTTTTGTGAATGCGCGGGGATAGCCTTGCTCCCAATAGGGAGCCCAAGAAAACGCCGACTGCCAGCGGAGCCGCGACTTCCACTAGAATGTCGCCGCGGCGGTAGTAAACGATCGCACTCGCGGCAGCGGTCACGCCGATCATGAAGTTGGAAGTGGCCGTAGCCACGATGAGCGGCACGTCCATGAAGATCATCATCACCGGAACTTTAATTGGACCCCCGCCAATTCCCAGTAATCCCGACAGTGCCCCCGCGACCAGAGACGAACCCATTCCCAGTGGATAGCGCTTAGGTTCGTAGTGCGGAATCACTACTTCTCCATTCCCTCCCACGGCAGGAGAAGATTCATCCCCCATGTCGGCTCTGGGCTTCCGTCCGCGCAAAAGCGTTATCGAGCTGTACAGAAGAAACGCCGCGAACAGGCCCTCCAGGAAACTGCGATTAAAGTAGCCGACCAGATACGCCATGACGGCCGCCCCCAGCGAAGTGGCGAGCTCAAGTGTCATGCCCAGGCGAATGTCGGTGGTGTGGCGTTGGAGGTGAACGGAAGAACTCGCTGCGGATGTCGTGATCACGGCCACCAGGCTGGTGCCGATCGCTTGCCGAATGGGAATCCCGAAATGCAGTGCAAGCAGCGGCGTCAACAGCACGCCACCCCCGATGCCTGTCAGGGCCCCGAGCAGGCCCGCGCCAAATCCAAGGATGAGCAGCAGTACTGTCACCATCCGCGGATGTCCCTTCGATTGCCCAGTTGTTCGATGGAGTTACTAGGTCTGGAAGCCGTGTTCTTCAGAAAATGAAAGCGGGCGGGAAGACCCGTCCGCCGCAAGCTAGGACACCGCCCTGGGCAGAGCAGTTGAATCGGCTTGCTCGTGCGCATGATAACTGGACCGTACCATCGGCCCGGACTCAACGTGGCGAAACCCAAAGCGTAGTGCTTGATTCCGCAGATAAACAAATTCCGCGGGCTCGTAGAAGCGGGCAATGGGAAGGTGATCTTTCGAGGGCCGCAGGTATTGGCCGACGGTAAGAATATCGACTCCGCGCGACCCGAGATCGTGAAACACTTCGATCAACTCTTCACTGGACTCGCCCAGTCCGACCATCACTCCACTCTTGGTCACCATTCCGGGAGAAATCTTCTTCGCATCTTCCAGAAGCTTCAGCGTCCGTTCGTAGCGCGCACCCGAGCGTACGGCGCGATAGAGCCGCGGAACCGTTTCGGTGTTGTGATTCAGCACGTCGGGCTTGGCATCCAGCACAATGCGCAGCGACTCTTCCAGGCCTTGAAAATCGGGGATAAGAACTTCGATGCGGCAATCCGGGGTTAACTCGCGGATGGCGTGAATGGTTTCAGCGAAGATGCGGGCGCTGCCCAGGTTGTCATCGTCGCGATTGACGCTGGTCACGACGGCATGCTTGAGCCCCAGCGTGGCCACCGCCTCCGCTACACGGCCGGGCTCTTCCCAGTCGATCGGTTCCGGACGTCCCTTGGGAACGGCACAGAAGCCGCAGCGCCGCGTGCAGATATCGCCCAGCAGCATGAACGTCGCGGTCTTATGATTCCAGCACTCGCCGATGTTAGGGCACTGTGCCGATTCGCAAACCGTGTGCAGCCCCAGGCCTCGCGCCAGCTTTTTCAGATTGTGGAAGTTGTCTCCCACCGGAGCTTTTGCCCGCAGCCACTGCGGCTTCGGCACACGCACCGGCGGTGACAGCTCAATCTGAATGAGTTGGGAGGTTCCAGCCATCATTTCGATTCTATCAGTTCGGGTTTGCACACCGCGATTCGCTGTCTGCGAGTAGCTAACGTGTCGCTTCGCTGCGCGCCAGCACGGTCGATGCCGCACTCGACATCGAATCGTAGTAGCGGACAAACCGTTGCGGTTCCATGGCCGAGTAAGGTTCCAGATTGTGCGCCCAGCGAAATCCGATCGGCTGGTACAGCAGTTCCACAGAAATATGGAACGGGCCCTCAGTCTCTGAGACCTGAACCGAATAGCTCACCACATCCTCACCGGCAGAGAATTTCGGATCGTCAGCGGCGTCCCCCACGACCGCAATGTCCTTTTCCGCACTGCGCTTGTCAAACCCGGTGGGAATCAGGCGATTGTCTTTGAGATACCCCGTCGCCGCCAGAAGTCCGGTGGTGACATGCCCTTCTTCATCTTTAAGAATCGACTCGTAGATCTGCACCTGGCCCGCTTGGGTGATCTGGCGATAGTGCGGTTCGAACTGCGAAGCATCGGCGTCATTATCGTTTCCAATGATAGAGCCGTCAGGCTTAAGCGCGCCGGACTCGAAGACCACATGTCCATCACGATCCTGAACCGAGAAGTGCAGCCAGGCACGCCGGGAGGGATACGCGGTGGGCAGCTTGTGTCCCGTAAGATTGCGCACCGTCACTTGGGTCTGCAGGCGGCCGCCGGACACTACAACGTCGCCTAATTCCACCTGCGCAGCTTGACTCTGCAGAAATCTGAGAGTCCCTTCGGAAGCCGTTGTCAGTTCCTGCGGAAGTGCGGCCACGCTGAGTTCATCGCGATAGCGGTTCAGCATCTGTTGCAGCAGGAAATTTCCACCGACGAACACGTGCTGGTGCATCCCGGTGCGCGGAAGACCCAGAACTGAGCTGATCTGCACTTGCTCCGCAACTTCGGGCATGTGACATCCCTGGCAACTGTACTTCGACGGATAATCGCTATGCAGCCACTCCAGATAAGGCATCTGCTCGGGTAGAGATCCGTTCGGCTTGCCGTCTTTGCCGTGCGCCGTCGTGTAAAGCTGGTGGCAGGTGGCGCACAAGGCCGAGTCCCGGATATGCGCCGCCTGCACCGGCTGAAAACCCGCAGTGGAGGTATTCATGATGTGCTGACGATCGGGCGGGATCGCGAACGGTCCGTACTCGGGACGCTCATTCTTTGCCCGGGGAGTTTCGACCACAAATCCACCGTTGAAGCTCTCTTTGGTGCCCAGTTTTTCCTTGCTGATCTGGTGGCAGATCGAACAGGTCACGCCATCCTCGGCCGCGGCCGATTCCTTGTTATCCGGATCGAAAGGCAAATGCGCAAAGATCGCGCCTTTCTGCCCTTTCACCTTCGCTTCATAACGCGTGACCGGCATGTGGCAGACCGAGCATTCGTCCTCAATATCAGCCACCGCTTGAGGATGGTCAACGGTTTCGCGGCGCACGCTCGCCTGCCAGTAGGGATCGCGCGCCGAATTCGCCATGATGCTGGAACGCCACGCCAATCCAATAGAGATATCCTGGCCATTCTGAGTAGTCAGCTCGTTATGGCAGGCAAAGCAGCGGTCTGAAGTGTGAAACTGCGGCTTGAGATTCGGATCGGAACCCTTCAGCCACTGCGCTGACCAAAAGACCGACGCCAGGATTACAAATGCCCCTGATAACGTTCTGAACATCACCAGCCTTCGTTCAGTTTTCCATCCTGCCAGTCCCAGAGCAGGTAGAAAACGATTTGCTTTTGCCGGCCCGTAGTATCGTTGGCCGGAATCCTTAACCCGAGGTCGCCCCGAATATGCTGGCGGTGGCTGATCGTGACCTGGATTTGAGGGACGAGATCCCAGTCCGTCTTCGCTCCCGTCATAAGGTCCCTGTTGGCGATGAACTCAACCATCGGGGTCCAGAGCCGTCCGAGGCCATGATTCGCGCCAAAGCTCTGGCCAATGGCCGTATTAAAAAATAGTGATTGCGGCGCGATGCTGGTGTGGAAAGGCAGCTCCGCCCCGAACTGTGTCTGGATAAAAGTATCGGTCTTGAAAAGCTGATCGAAGGCGGCGAAGGTTTCGAAGGTGGTGGTGCCCGACCCGAAGCCGCGCGCCCGGTTTCCGCTAGGGATCAGAAGTCCGCCGAATAAGCTCAGAATCGATCCGCTATTTAGGTTCGAATACATGACGCGCTTAGCTCCCAGCGTCGCGTCGCCCACGCTGCCGTACCACACACGGTTCTGGTCCTGAAACTCGATGGGAACGTCGACCTCGACCTGGTTATTCACTCCGAACCGCTGCTCGTGAATAATGTGCGTTTCATTGCCCGGCGCGCCGTTTGCATTCACCGCCGTCGAGAGCACAACTTCGTCTTCGGGATAAGCCTTCTCGGTCACCATCGCTCGCGGCAGGTTCAGTTCGCCTCGCGGCCAGCGCCGGCTGGTGCAAAAGGTGCGAAGGTAAGCGATCAGATCGTCAATCTGCTCTGAGCTGAGGGCCTCGCCGAACGCGGGCATGATCTGGGAAAAACCCCGGCTCGGCCCACCATGCACGATGACATCCTTGTATGCCGAATTCACCTCTGGGGTAGTTTGATCGCACTTGCTGAAGTCAGGGAACGTGCTGGGCTGCTCGAATCCGGCAATCGCTTTCGGAGCGCCCCGGCCATCCGGGCCGTGGCACGACTTGCAACCCGATTCGCGGTACACCTGCTCGCCCTTCTTGGCATCGGCGTGGAATGAATATCCGAGATACTGGGCATGAACAAAGCCCTGGGAAAACGTAGCGATCACGGCCGCCAGAAACACATTCTTCAGGCACATCTTCCGGATCGACCTCGTCGGCTGGGAATGCGCTTGGGATGAAAACCATGGTTTGAGTCGATTACGGCCTATCAGGGTGCAAAATCGTTGGCGCATGAGAGTTTCAGCCGACCTCGACCAATCCGTACGTGTGCTGCCAGCGAGCCCGCATGTGGACCAGCGCGCGGCTGATTTCCTCGGTGGAAATTTCTGCATTGGGACCACTCACCACAAACGCAGCTTCTGCCTTGGCCGCTTGCAGCAGTTGCACATCTCGGATGATATTCGCAACTCGGAAGGCGGGAAGCCCCGCCTGGCGGGTGCCAAAGAATTCTCCCGGACCACGCAACTCCAGATCGAGTTCGGCGATCTTGAAGCCGTCATTCGTGCGCACCATGGCGTCGAGGCGTCGCTGGCCCTCTTCGGACACTTTCCCTCCCGTCATCAGGATGCAATACGACTTCGCCGCTCCTCGCCCAATCCGCCCACGCAACTGGTGCAGCTGCGCCAGGCCAAAGCGTTCGGCGTGCTCGATCACCATCACGGTGGCGTTCGGCACATCCACCCCCACCTCAATCACCGTGGTCGCCACCAGAATCTGCAGTTCGCCTTTCTGGAACATGCGCATGACCTGATCTTTCAGGTCGGCATCGAGGCGGCCGTGCAATAGCCCGACTTTCAGCTCCTTGAAAATACTACCGCTAAGCTCGCGGTACATCTTGACCGCCGCCTTCAGTTCGCTCTCTTCGTTTTCGGCGATCACGGGGTAGACGACGTACGCCTGATTTCCCGCGGCCACCTGCTTGCGGACAAACTCCCATACTTCCGGCGAGCGGTCATCGCTCACGCATCGGGTCACGATGGGCGTTCGTCCCGGAGGCAGTTCATCGAGCACGCTGACGTCGAGATCTCCATACAGGGTCAATGCGAGTGTGCGCGGGATTGGCGTCGCGGTCATAACCAGGACATCCGGCTCAGCCACTGCAGGACTTGGCTCCGCCTGGCGCCGGGGGGAGGCGGCGGCGGCACCGGCCGTCGCCATCTCAGGCTCTGCCACGGCGTCTGCCGACTTCCTCATAAGTTTAAGGCGCTGCATGACTCCGAAGCGATGCTGCTCATCCACGATCACCAGGCCCAGATTGTCGAATTCGACTTTTTCTTCGAGAAGGGCATGCGTGCCAATGATGAGCTGCGCGTTTCCCTGCGCGATGTGCCGGCGGGTCTCGCGTTTGCGCTCGGCTTCGAGAGAGCCTGTGAGCAGGACAATGCGATAGCCGGCCTTCTCCAGGATCTTGCGCGCCGAGAAAAAGTGTTGCTGCGCAAGAATTTCCGTGGGCGCCATCAGTGCGACTTGATGTCCGTTCTCAATGGCGATGATTGCAGCCTCAAACGCGACAATGGTCTTCCCTGAACCCACATCCCCTTGCAGCAGACGCCGCATGGGATAAGGTTTTCCCATATCATCCGCAATCTGCTTCAGCACCCGCTTTTGCGCGGCCGTGGGATGAAACGGCAGAATCTTCTTGATTGCCGCCCGAGCATGATCATCCAACCGGAACGCAATTCCGGTCTGCGACTTCTGCTGCCGTCGCTTCAGTTCCAGGCCGAGTTCCAGAAAAAAGAGTTCGTCAAAGATCATTCGGACGTGTGCCGGCGTGCGGAACGATTGCAACTGCTCCAGACTCTCGCCCGCCTCCGGCCAGTGGACACTCCAAAGTGCGGTGTGAGGTGAGACAAGTCCCATGCGCGAGCGCACGGCCGCGGGGATTGGGTCCGGGAGGTCGGAATTCAGATTCTCCAGCGCGGTATGAATCGCGCGCCGGAACCAGCGCGGCGTCAGCCGTCCCGTAGCCTCATAGATTGGGACAATGCGCCCGATCTCCAGCGACTCCGCCGCTTTTTTCTCTGCTCCATTTTCGGAGTCGCCGGGGTCGCCCAGAACTTCGAATTGTGGCTGAATGACCTGCAACTCGCGACTGCGCTCGTCCTGCTCTACCTTGCCGTACAGGGCGATCATCTGGCCGGGCACAAACTTATCCTGCAGATAAGTGGCGTTGAAAAACAGGCACCGCAACCGTGATCGCCCTTGTCCCACCGTGAGTTGAAAAATCGGCATCTTCCGAGTGCGGAAAAGGCCTGAATTGCGCACCTCCGCAACAATCGTAGCCATTTCCCCCGGACGCAATTCCGAGATGCCCCGTGGGTTCAACCGATCTTCGTAACGAAAGGGAAGGTAGTGCAGTAGGTCCCCGACGGTGTAAATCCCTTTGCCCGCCAGTACTTCAGCAATGCGCGGACCAACGCCCTTCACGTATTTGACGGGCGTAGAAAGCTCAAGCATTGCGGCGAATCCTGATCACGTCCTAAGCCGGTGGAAACAGGCATCGAAAGAATATCAGGAGCGTGGATCAGCCGCGGTGATCGATGGTAAGGAAAACTTGCCGCCAGAATTGAAGCTACTTTGCGTGCTCGCCAACCCCGGGCTGGTGCTGTGGTGTCTAACCTATCGGTGCGTCTGAACTTCCTTCAAGCCCTGCTCGCGATCATTGCGGGCAATGTGGTGTACTTCTCGCTCCTGCCAACCCTCCCATTGGCAGCCCGGCACCGACCATTTCGCGTGGATCTGGGCATGGTGCTTGACTTCTGGATGTGCCTGGTTATTTACGGGCTAATTCGTACCGTGCGGAAGTGGCGCTAGGGCAAAAGCGCGCAGCGGGTTACCGATGCCGCCGAGGACTTCATCGGCTGTTCTTTTGAAGCTGCTCCGCTACAACCATTCATCCCGAAGGCGCAGCAATTCCTGCCGGAGGTGCTCCATATCTCTCTGCAATTGCTTTCTTTGCTGCGCGCTCTGCTGCCGAACCTCTTTTCGCTCCTGGCAAAGTTCGTTTCGCAACTCTTTGGCCGCATTGTGGGAACTCTCCGCCGCCAATTGCATTTGCGGCCGCAGTCTTGCGATTTCATTCTCCAACTCGGTCATCTCCAGAGCGCGTTGCGCGTGAAAGAGAGGCTCATCATTGAAACTTTCTTCCTCAATGAGGTCCCCCGACTCTTTCCTCGGCGGCAACGAAAGCGTCAGGTTCTGTTCTTTCTTGTCGCGCATGACCACGATGGGAACGGAGTTCCCACGCCGCGCTCGCACTGCGTGGGTGAAGTCGCTAGTGTCATGGATGGCTTCATCATTGACTTTGATGACTACATCCCCGGCGCGAAAGCCCGACTTTTCCGCGCGGCTGCCTTTTTCCACCGCGCGCACCAGTACTCCGTTTCCATTCTTGACCCCAAAGAACTCTCCCAATTGCGGCGTGATGTTCTCGACCATCAAGCCGCTACGCGCGGACGAGGTCGCCATTACCATGTTGATGGCCGGAATATCGATATCGGGGATGTGGATCTCGGGCATGTTCAGGTGCATGTCACCCGGCTTCGGACCCATCATGGAATACTCTTTATGCTTGTCGGCCAGCTGCACCTTCACGGTCATGGGCTGGCCGTCACGGCTCACGCCCAGGCTTACCAGCCGCCCCGGCGGTGTCTCGTGGATCATCCGGCGCAACTGGGCCCCGCTTTCAATCGCAGTGCCATTCATGGTCAGAATGACGTCGTGCTCCTTCAGCCCAGCCTTTCCGGCGGGAGCGTCCTGATCCACCATCGTGATCTCTACTCCCTTTTCCTCTTTCAACTTCAAGGCACTTAATCGCTCGGTACTAATGTCTGCAATATCCACCCCAAGATAGGAACTGGTGCCGCTGTCTTCGCTGGAAAATACCCAGGTTTCGCCCCCGGGCTTCTCCACCGACGAGCTCTGGTCTGCGTAAGATAATCCGAGTAGCAGCGGGAACAGAGCAATGATTGTCACAGCGTGTCTGCGCATGGTGTGACTCCTCAGGTTTTTGTTGGGCGCCTCTCGCGCGCTCACTTTCCTTTTACCGGCCGGCTCGCTTGATGCAGATATCGCCGGTCGAGGTATGCACCTTGACCATGGGCCCGCCGCCATTCAGCTTTCCTTCCGCGATTAGGGTCTTCGGACCCCACTGATCACCTTCACTGCTGACGTGAATGTCTGCGAAATCCGACGTGATGCGGTGTCCATTCCCCATGTCCACCGTGGCCCGCAAATTTAACGCAACGTCGGATGCGATATACAGCGTGATATCACCCGCGCCGGTTTCCAATTCGGAGTCATGACGCTCTCCTCCAGTGTTCACCAGCTTGACGGTAATCCCGCCCGCGCCGGTCTGGGCAATCGCCGAAGGAACTCCATAAAGTTCGATTCCTCCCCCACCCGTCTCGGCATTGACATGTCCATTCGCGGAGGTCAACCGAATGCTGCCGCCGCCCGTTTCAATGTCAGCCGAACCGCCGACATCTTTAAGCTCCACGCTGCCCCCGCCGGTCGACACCTTTAGCTTCCCGTTGCACTGGCGGACTTCCACACTGCCACCGCCGGTTTCAACAGTCGCACCCTGGGCCCCGGATTCAATGAGGACGCCTCCTCCGCCCGTTTCGGCGATCACTTTGCCGTTCGCGTGCCGAACCTGGATGGAGCCTCCACCCGTGTGCAGCGAGAGATCGCCGTTGACGGTTCCAACATCGATTCCGCCACCGCCTGTCTCAGCGCTGACTCCTGCACCGATATCGTCGAAGCGAATGCTGCCGCCGCCGCTCTCGGCTTCCACGCGGCCGCCAACCCCGATCGCCTCTACATTGCCGCCTTCAGTTTCCAGCTTTACCAGCGCCATTTCGCGAGGGACGGTTACATTGAATTCACCTGAGAAATGCCGCGGACGATGGCCACCTTGCCAGTCCCCCACGATCCAGGCTGTGTCTCCCTTCACGTAGGCGGTTACTTTGTACTGATCAAACTGATGGCGTGCATCCTGCTCCGATGAAGAATTGCCATAACGGGTATGAACGACATAATTGATGCCTTGCTGTTGCGATCCATGCACCACTACCGAGCCCATATCCACTTTGACCCTAAGGTTCTTAGCCGCCGCCAGCGAGCCTGTGATCTGCTGACCCCAGGATCCCCCTTCACGGGAAACTTTCGCCTCCTGCGCCATGGCCAGTGGCGCAATCAGGGCCAGAACACTGGCCAACCGAACGAAATGTAGCGCGCGTTTCAAATGAATCACCTCGTCTCTCTAACCTGAGAACGGACCCTTCGGTCGTCCTCAGCCTGCGTAGGGACGGCCCCTTGGGCTGTCCCGCGAAGCGCAGCGAGCGCCTCGCCTGAACTCTTAATCAATCTCCGGCAACTGCGCCAGCATCGTGCGTGCCTGAGACTTGATATACGTGCTCTGATCCTTCGCCGCTAAGGCCAACAACACGCCACGCACGCTGCCGTCGGCCTTCACCGGCTCGATCAGTCGCAATGCTTCGATGCGTACTCCGGAATTGTCATCATTCACCAGCGCCCGCAAAACGGCGTCGCGCACATTCGTGTCGCTCTTCACGTAATTACCCAGTGCACCAGAGATTTCAGCCGCACTCCCGGATTGGTATCGTTCTGCAGCGCGTAGATGAGTGCGTCCCGCACCTGCAGGTCGCTGGATCGCTTGGCCAGCAAGTCTACGGAATCGACCCGTACGCCCGAGTTGTAGTTGTTGCGGGCTGCATAGAGCAGCAGTTGCTGGATCTGCTGATCGTTGAGCGATCCCTGTTTTTCCTGGGTGGCGAGGGTGTTGTACTTGATCGTGACCTGATCGGTTCCGGGAATGGGAGTGATGGAATCAATGCCAGCGATGGCTGCCGCGCTCGCTGCAGTAGTACCGCTGGGGGCAGCGATTGGGAGCTGCTCAGTTTTTGCGCCGCGACCGTAAATCTCGTAGGTTGTTCCGATGCCGCCGGCAAAACCCAGAATCAGAATCACAGAAGCGAGAGCGGGAGAGAATCGTACCTGACGCAGCCAGTTCGCGGGATCGAAGGCAAGGCGCGTCCAGGCGCTGCCTTGTTGTGTAGTTTCGAGCGCTTCTTGCAGGTGCATGCGCGAGGACGCCAGCAGATTCGGCGTCGGATCGGCAACGCGATCCTGCGAGAGCAGCGCATGAAAATCCTGCTCTGCCTTCAGTTCGGCCGCGCAATCGGCGCAGCGGGCTACGTGCTGTTCCAGTTCATAGCGAGCATCGTCGGGCAGCTCGCCATAAACGTGAAGCACGATATTCTGTTTGACCCATTCACACTTCATAGTTCCACCTTCATCTCACCGCTACCTCATATCCGACAAAGCCCCGCGCAGTTTCTGCGTGGCTCGGAAGAGGGTATTCTTGGCAGTCTCTTCCGTCGTATGCAAAATCTCTCCCACGGTCCGCAGCTTCATCCCGTGATAATGCTTCAGCTCGAAGACCATTCGCTCGCGAGGCGTCAGCTTGTCCAGCGCCCCAGCGATGCGCGCGCCCAACTGCCGCCGCATCAAATCGCGCTCCGGATTCGCTCCTGCCCGGCCGTCGGCTACCTGGTCCAGCAGATCGTACTCCTGGCCATCCGGATCTTTCGCGACGGGCGCGTCTTCCTTGCGCACGGTCCGTTTACGCAGATGATCCAGACACAGATTCGTTACGATCCGGTAAATCCAAGTGTAGAAAGAACACTCAAACCGGAAGCTGCCGATGTTCTTATAAGCTTTCAGGAACGCGTCCTGATAAACATCCTGGGCGTCCTGTTCAGTTCCGGTGAGGTGGAGGGCGAGCCGCAGTACCGCGTGGTCGTAATGGCGGACGAGTTCCTCGAAGGCGGCGCGGTTACCGCGCTGTGCCTCGCGGATGAGCATCGTGTCATCGATGCGGCGATCTTGAGCTTGACGATCTAGCCCAGCCATGCGGCCCCGCGCAGGGAGTTCGTTTCCAGCTACTTTTTCTACTCGTTCACTCTCTCTCGAGTGGGCCCGTCCGCCAACCGCAAAGGGTACTGCCCATACACCGGCCGGCATTGTCGCTATGTCCTCTACTTGCCCGGCTTTAGTGTCCTCCGGGCTTGCACAGGAATAGACGGGGAATTAAGAGATCCGTGAGCAGGAATTATAGGCGGTACAGGGATTTTTAGGGGGCTCTAGGTGGTTCTGCAGCAAAGATTTACGGCGAAACACAACAACGGCCCACAGAGTGGGCCGCAGCTTTGGCATGGGAAATGCCCTGATCTCGATGCAAAATTGGTAGAGACGTTGCCACCAACATCTCTACCAGAGACCTATTCCGTCGACGGTTCCTTGTCGATGACCACTTTCAAATGCGCCGTCACATCCTTATGCAGCTTGACCGGCACAGCGAACTCGCCCAGAGTCTTCAGCGGCTCGTGCAGCTGGATCTTGCGCCGATCCACGTTGAAGCCCTTCTTGACCAGCGCATCCGCCAGGTCGCCCGAAGTCACTGAGCCAAATAGTTGATCGTGCTCGCCCGACTTCCGGGTGAACGACACGGAGACGCCGTCAAACTGCTTCGCCAGTTCCTCGGCTTGCGCCTTCTCCTTGGCGGAGCGGCGCACGGCAGCGGCCTTCATCTGGCCAATGACAGCCTTGTTGCTCTCCGAGGCCTGGATCGCCAGCTTACGCGGCAGCAGGTAGTTCCGCCCGTAACCTTCGGCGACTTTCACCACGTCGCCGCGGGATCCCAATTTCGCAATATCTTCTTTGAGAATGACTTCCATGAATAACTCCAATCTCGGCTCTTAGCAATTAGCTCTTAGCCAAACCTCCAGCTCAGTGTGATCCAGCTAAGAGCTAAAGGCTAATGGCTAAAAGCTTCTTACGACGCTCTTCCCGCAAACGGCAGCAAGGCGATATTCCGCGCCTGCTTGATCGCCGATGACAGACGGTGCTGATGCGGTGCGCACACACCGGTCAGGCGCCGCGGCACGATTTTCCCGCTCTCCGCGACAAACTGCCCCAGCAGACGGTAGTCCTTGTAGTTGATGTCTTCGATCTTCTCGACGCAGAACTTGCATACTTTCTTGCGCCGGAAGAACTTGCGGCCGCCTCCGCCGCCTTCGCGTGGACCACCTGGTCCGCGACCCGGTCCGCCAAATCGCGGACGATCTCCACCCGGACGTGGACCTTGCGGCCGCTCGCCCGATGGCGCGTGTTGCTCTGGTGCTCTTGTTTCGTCAGCCATAACTCTCCTTAAAATTTGTGGCCAGTTGCCGCTAGGCAATAGCCAGTAAAGCCTGATTGTGGCCGGAAGATCTCACCGATGCCTGGCACCATTATCTAAACTGTGGTCGGTGCTTCTGTCGCCGGAGCGGCCACGCTTGGTTCGGGCGGTGGGGCCGGTTGCGCGCTCATTTTCTTCTTCGATTCGCGCAGCTTCTTGATCTTGTCCAGCCGCTTCTGCTCTTCGTCGACACGCACCGTAAGGAATTTGATTACCGGCTCGGTCACCCGCAGACGGCGCTCCAGTTCGAGGATCGCCGGGCCTCCGCCCTCCACAACCATCAGCACGTAAATGCCATCGTGAAAGCGGCGCACGGCATAGGCAAGACGCCGTTTGCCCATCTTGTCCACGCTCTTCACAGTTCCGCCCGAAGCGGGGACCACGGTTTGCAGCGTGGAAATTAGTTTGTCCAAATCCTCGTCCGTCATATCAGGACGAACAATGAACATCAGCTCATAAATACGATTCATTCGTTTCTCCAAACTTGGCTACGGATTCTCACTGACATTCACGGATACCGTTGAAAATTCCTGGTCCGTGTTCATCCGTGTAAATCTGTGGCTAATCTTTTTGTTCGTCCAGCTCTTTGCGGTTGAACCGATTCATCGCCGCCGCGGGACCATCTCTCAAAATCATCTTCACCGCTTCCTCCGCGGTGTCGAGCATTCCGTCAATCACTTTCAGGTCTGCCTTGCGCATCGGCGCCAGTAAATATTCCTTGCCGTCGGTGACCTTACGCTCGGGCGCGACGCCGATCCGGATGCGCAGGAAATCCTGCGTGTCCAAAGCACCGATGATCGAGTCGATGCCGTTATGCCCCGCCGAACTTCGCCGCGTGTGAATCCGCAACGTGCCCAGTGGGAAATCCAGTTCGTCCTGAATCACAATCAGGTCCGACTCCGGCTTCGCCTCATACTCCCGGACCAGGCCCTGTACGGCAATCCCGCTCAAATTCATGAACGTCTCGGGCTTCGCTAGCAGCACCATCTGATCCGCGAGCACCGTCCGAGCCGTCAATGCCCGGCATTGCCGGTTTCTTACTTCCACTCCCAGATTTCCAGCGATGCGATCAATCGCCAAAAATCCGACATTGTGCGGCGAAAACTGATACTCGATTCCGGGATTGCCGAGACCAACGATCAGTTTCACGCTTTGAACGGCCCATGCAGGAACAGCTTCGGCTGTCCGGCCGAGCGAAGCTCGGCCTTCTCACGCACAAGCTACTTCTTCTCCTTCTTCTCGGCTTTCTCCGGAGCAGCCTCGCCTTCGTCTTCGGTCTCCTGCTTGCCCTTCTTGATGACTTCGGGCTCGGTCGGAGCCCCCGCTTCCGCCGCCACTGCTTCCGGCGCAGCCACCACTTCTTCCTTCACCGAGGTTACGTGGGCTACAGGCTGGTTCTCATCCGTTATGAACTTCAACTTCTCCGAGTGCGGCAGGTCCTGGACACGCAACACCTTGCCAAACGTCAACTGGCTTACGTCGGCATCGATGTGGCTGGGAATGTCTCCCGGCAAGCACTCGACCTCGACCTCACGCAGCATCTGCTCCAGAATGCCGCCCTCCTGCTTCACTCCGGCGGCTTCGCCGATCAGGAAGATGGGCACGCTGACCGTCAGAACCTTGTCCAGCGCGATTCGCTTCAGATCGATGTGCAGCAGGTTGCCCTTAATCGGCTCATACTGCCAATCCACGATCATAGCCTTCGTCTTATCGCCATCCATCGTCAGATCGAAAATCGTGTTGTGGCCGGTTTCCGAATTCAGAATGCGCGTAACCACGCGCGGATCCACGCTGATGGCAAGCGAGTCTTTCCCCGCTCCATACACAACGGCCGGAATCTTGCCCTCCCGGCGCACGCGCCGGGCATCGTTCTTCGTGCCCGCTTCTCTCGGTTGCGCTTCCAGTACGTTAGTTTCCAGTGCAGTTGCCATAAATGAGATGTCCTGTCTACAAATTTCTGTTTTAGCAGTGAAGCTATAAGCGATGAGCAACCCGGGTTCGCTCACGGCTCACAGCTCACGGCTCACAGCTAAATGAACAACTTACTTACCGAAGTCTCTTCGTGATTCGCCTGAATTGCCCGGCCAATCAGTCCCGCGATAGACAGGACTTTGATCTTGCCGCCCTTATCCGTCGTTGCGTCTTCCGCTGCGGGAGTCAGCGGGATTGTGTTCGTAACTACCACTTCGTTGATCACTGAATTGCGAATATTCTCCACCGCCGGCCCCGAAAGCACCGCATGCGACGCGCAGGCATAAACCTGAGTCGCCCCATTCTCGATCAATGCCGCCGCCGTCTTCACCAGCGTTCCGGCCGTATCGATCAAGTCGTCGATGATCAGGCACGTGCGCCCGTGAACATCGCCGATCACGTGCATAATCTCAGCCACATTCACATCCACCCGCCGCTTGTCCACGATGGCCAGCGCGGCATCGACCTTCTTGGCAAAAAACCGCGCCCGCTCCACGCCGCCCGCATCGGGCGAAACCACCGTCAAATTCGGCAATGCCAGCTTGCGGAAGTGATCCACCAGCACCGGGGACGCGAACAAATGGTCCACCGGAATATTGAAAAATCCCTGCAACTGCGGCGTATGCAAATCCACGATCAATGCCCGGTGCGCACCCGCGGTGGTCAGCAGATCCGCCACCAGCTTCGACGAAATCGGACTCCGCGGCTTGTCTTTCCGATCCTGCCGCGCGTAGCCGAAATACGGAATCACCGCCGTGATGCGCCGCGCCGAGGCCCGCTTGAGCGCATCGATCATCAGCAGCAACTCCATCAAGTGCTCATCCACCGGACGGCACGTCGGCTGCATCACGAAAACATCAGCGCCGCGCACGTTCTCCTGGATCTGCACGTAACACTCGCCGTCGGCAAAGCGCATAACCTGCGCTTGCCCGCGCTGCATTCCCAGAAAGTGGCAAACTTCATCGGCCAGCGGCAGGTTAGCCGTGCCGCTGAAAATCTTAAACTTCTCATCCACCCGCGGACGCTGCTTGCGGTCCGGCTTCTCGTCGGGCACAGGCGGACTCTTCTTTTCCACTTTCTCCGTCGTCTTGTCGGTCGGCGTCGCTACAGTGGCCATAGGCAGTTCTCAGTTCCCTGTTCGCAGTCCTCAGTATTTCGGTCTTGGCCAGTTCAACTGAGAACTGAGAACTGGCTACTGACAACTGCAGTTCTGGCTGGGCCGCTAGGATTCGAACCTAGACAAAGTGCTCCAAAGGCACTTGACCTACCATTAGTCGACGGCCCAGTAAGCCATTGTTGATGGTTGAATGAACCCCGTCCCGGGGCGAAATCATTTTCATTCAACATTCAAAAATCAACAATCAAAAAAACCCGGCTCACGTAGGGATAGCCCCTTGGGCTGTCCAAGCGAAGGCGAAGCCAAGCACCACCCCCGCCCTAGCCTACGAACATCCGCCGCCAGTAAGTCGAGCGCGAAAGGGTAGCCGTCACCTGCGTAGCCCAACCCAGTCTCCGAACTCGCAGCGCGGCACGCCTAGCTGCCGCTTTCGAGGCAAACAGCCCGTACAGCGTCGAACCAGAACCCGACAACGACGCATACTTCGCGCCTGCGCGCAAAAGCGCAGTCTTAGCTTCACCTAGCTCGGGATACTCAGGAAAGACGACTTCTTCGAAGTCGTTCTTGATCCCGGCCCGGACAAGCGCGAGAAGCGGATTCTCGGCCCGGCCCCTTCCAAAAGGAGCACCGGAGTACTGCTCGCTAAGCCACGCCGACAAGCCGCAGCTAAGCCCACTAATTCTATCGGAGGTCCATGCGATGGTCAATGTAGGGACAGCCGTCATCGATTCTCCAGACGAGCGCAGTTCGGCGGCTTTCCGCCGATCCCATTCCCCAAATGCCTTCGGCGTAGACACCCCAATCTCGGGCGTAACGACCACGCAAGCCATCGCAGGCAAATCCGGCAATGGATAAACCTGCTCCCCGCGGCCCACGCCCAGCACTGTCCCGCCCAGCAGAAATAGCGGCAGGTCAGATCCGACTTCCGCCACAATGCGCAATCTCTCCGTCGCGGGAAGTTTTTTTTTCAGTACCCTCTCGAGCCCCAGCAGCGTGCTCACCGCATTCGCCGACGCCCCACCCAACCCGCCTTGGACGGGCAAACGCTTGTCGAGCTGAATGCGCACGCGCCCCTTCGCCCGCAGCAGCTGCATCGCACGCTCTGCGATGCGATAACACGTATTCGTCTCATCCTTCGGCACACGGGCATCTGCACAATGAATCTCGATCCCGGAGCCCCGCTGTATGCTGACACGCACCAGATCGTGCAGACCAATCGTCTGATACACCGTCAGCAACTCGTGATAACCATCTGGCCGCGACGTTCCAATCCGCAGGCCCAGATTGATTTTCGCGAAAGATCGTAAGGTGACGGGCATGGACGAATGATTGTACGGTCTAGATCGGCAATTTACGATCCTCCCCGGGGTCGAACTCCACGCGCCCATCCAGCGCAAGATCACCGAGGGACCCCAGTCACGTGACCTCAGTAATCTCGACGCACCTCGTAGAAGAGCGCACGATTGTTGTGATTTCAATCACGGGACGCGCCCCCTAGACGCCGTCTTCCCCCGTTGAAACCGAAAGACCTGTAACCACCGTGCTGTCCCGCATCATCGGGCCCCTGGGCAGCTCCTCCTGCAAGTTAGGACATGAATTTTGGTGGAAGCAGGCTCAGATAGCACAGCCAAATCTTCTGTTCTGCGGATATTGTGCGGGCCGCCGAACTTTTTTTGGGGGACGGGTATGCGAAGGATTTCCTTTGCTGTTGTCGTTTACTTTTTCATGGCTGCCCTGGCATTCGCCCAGAGCAACTATCAAGTCATCTCGGTCAAAGATGGAGCCACGATCGCCGGAACGGTGAAATGGTCGGGCCCCCTCCCTCGTGCTCTGGAGTTTCCTATTACCAAGGACCAGCAAATCTGTGACCCTGCATCTAGGAAAACCGCAGATCTCGAGCGACTGATTGTCGGCCCCCAGGGTGGGGTGGCAAATACCGTGGTGTATCTGAAAAACATCACCAGCGGGAAGGCGATGGACCTGCCCGAACAACGTCGCCATCTCGACCAGAAGCGCTGCCGTTACGTTCCTCACATTCTGCTCGTGCCCAAGGACGCTGCGCTCGACATGATGAGTTCCGACGCCACCTTGCACACCATTCACATGGACGGAGCGGCCACCTTCAATCTGCCATTTCCGTTCCCCGGCCGCGTCTCCAGCCGCACTATGCAGACCCCGGGACTCGTCAATCTGCGCTGCAACGGCGGCCATGTCTGGATGAATGCAGAAATGTTTATTGCCCCTCATCCCTACTACGCGGTCACCGATGAGAGCGGCCGATTCGAGTTCAATGACGTGCCGCCCGGAACGTATCAGATTGTCGCCTGGCATGAAGGCTGGAGCCTGCAGGGGAAAGAGCATTCCTTCGACGTGCTGACCGAGCGCAGCGTCGAACGTCCTGTGTTCAGCGAGCCCCGAACCTGGGAAAAGTCCGTATCTGTGAGCGCGAATAAGCCGGCAGCTGTCGAGTTTCTGCTTTCGAACAAGTAGCTTCAGGGATCTGCACGAATCGGCGGTTGGCATCGCTTGCCTGGTCAGTTCCGTTTGTCACGCTTGCCCTGTGTGTAGAATAAAGGCTGCATGTCTCAGGCAGCACAAGCGATAACCCGCAGCCCCGCGGAAATTGTTCGGCTTACGCCCGTGTCGCAGGCTGCCAACGGCGTCTGCTACGCCAGCGCCGGCGAAATCGCGGTTAACTCCTTCGATCTTGAGCGCATGGTTGCCGCCGTTCCCATGGCGATCGCGGCCGCGCTCCAGCGCAAAGCCTATTACTTTGTCCCGTTGACCGTCAGCCAGGGAGACGACACCCTCATCGCCGACCGCTACGACGTGGCTCTCAGCGATAACGCAGTTTGCCATCGCAACCTGAATCTGGGCGACTCCCAATGCGTGTTCATCTCCACCCGCCTGATGGACGACAAGTTCTCCGTGGCCTTTGAGTTCTACATCAATGTCGGACACGCCCTGGTGGAGCGCGCCGGCGTCTCCCAGGAATTCAGCCAGTTGGTCTGGAGCCAGGCCGAAGTCGGAGTACGAGGCGAGACCTCCCTCGACGCATGGGAAGCGCGAAAACTGGCCACGGCCAACGGGCCTGACGCCGAGCGCTATAAGACGGAGTACCTGGAAGCGGCATTTTCTGATGCAGTCTCGATTTATCTGCTCTCTCTGTACCTTGACGTGGACTATTACGACCTGCGCGAGCGCGACTATCCACTGCTCGCGCCGTCTGCCTTAGCCGAGCGCTTGCGAAAGATCTCTGAGCTCTTTCCTCCAAACGCCGGTTTTGAATTCTCCATCCTGTATAAGCGCCGTGCCTGATTCCGCCACAACGAAGACCTTGATTGCACCCACGACTGGAGATCACTCCCCACACTGGTATGGCATTCCGGTCCGCATCTTCCTGCTGACGTTCATCGGGACTCTATTCTCGTTTACAGTCAGCCTTTTCCTCGCCATTCTGGGCACGATGCTCATGGCTGCCCTCCGCGGCAGGCGTTCCTGATATGACGATTGCCTACTGGCACATCGCGCTTCCGATGGCGCTGGTCGCAGGCGGCATCATCTTCCTGTTTGCCACCGCCCTGGAAATCCGGCATTACCGGCAACACAAAGCTCTCCGCGCCCTCGAGAGAATGGGCTAATGCCTCCCCGCATTGCCATCCCTATGCCGCACTCGGTGGATCTCGAGTATGCCCAGCGCGCGATTCCCCAATACGAACGCGCCGTAGAACTCGCCGGGGGCGTGCCGGCTCGTATTCCACTTGATCAAACGCCGGGCGAGTTGAAGAAAGTAATTGCCGGCTGTGACGGCGTTCTGTTGCCAGGCAGCAAGGCCGACGTAAATCCAGCCAAATTCCATCAACCCGCCTCCCCACACAGCGCTGCGGCCGATATGCGCCGCGAGGTGGTGGACTTCATCTTATTGGATGATGCTTTTGCCCGGGGAAAACCGGTGCTGGGGATTTGCTATGGCCTGCAAAGCCTGAATGTCTACCGGCATGGCTCTTTGATCCAGCACATCCCGGATTTCCTGCCGGAACCGGCGAGAAATAGAGTCAATCACGAAGCGGGAAAGACGGTCACCGTAGCGCATACGGTCGAAATCGGCGCAGACTCCAACTTGCACCGCATCGTGAACGGCACCACCCGCGCTGAAACGCATGCCAAGCTCACGCTTCCGGTGAACTCATCTCATCACCAGTCAGCCGACAAGATTGGAGAAGGTCTGCGGATCGTAGCGCGCTGTCCTGACGACGGCATCATCGAGGCGCTGGAGGGAACAGCTTCCGATCACTTTCTGCTGGCGGTCCAGTGGCACCCCGAGCGCTCCGTCGATCAGGACGAGTACTCCTCCAAGATCTTCCAGGCGCTGATACTAGCTTGCGAGTGAGGTGTGGACTAACGTCCGGCTCCCAGAATCTCCCGGCTCTCGTCTTGCGCGACCGCCGGATAAGCTGCGGCTTTGCGGCGTCGTAAATCGCGCGGCAGCTCAGATCGCAGCAACCATAGAGCCGCCAGCGCTGCGGCCATCCACGTGACGGACACCAGCACAAGCTGCGTGACGTCCGCCACCCGGCTTCCCCGGCCTACCGTCGCCAGCGGAACAGCTTTGGCAACCTCGAAACTGATCACCCCCGCGATGATCGCGGCCGCGGCGGCTTTCCCGAGTTCCTTCCACCGCATCTCGCCCAATGACACCAGGCCGCGGAAATGCAGCAATCCTGCGAGCGCAGCCAGATTGATCCCAATCCCGACATCCGAAGCCCACGCAAGGCCAATGACTCCGAACGTGTGAAACAGAACAGAGTAGATCGGCAGAGAGAGGACGGTAATCACCGTGACGGCCACCATCGGCGTCAAAGTGTCACCGGCAGCGTAGAACGCTCTCGCGTATAGCCCTTGCGCTGCCCATAACACCAGCGACAACGAAAACCAGAAAAAGTACACCGCGCTGGTCTGAGTATCCGAGAAAACAAATTTTCCGCGACGGTATACCAGATCGATCAGCGGAACTGCCGCTACCATCATCCATCCCGTGGCCAGCAGCGATGCGGACGCCACCCGGTACACAGAATCGTTCACCGTGTATGCAAATTCCTTCAGCTTCTTTTCATTAAACAGCCGTGCAAAAAACGGAAGGGAAGCCTGGCCCGTGGCCTGCCCCAGTACCGCAATGGGCACCGCAAATAGACGCTTCGCGAAAGTCAGGCGCGTGATATCGCCCACGCCGCTGGCCGCGTAGTGACGAAGAATCCAATCATCGGCTGTCACCAGGGACACCCCCAGCATGAGCGGCACCGACAATTTCACCCACTCGCGAAATGCGGGATTGCTAACATCGAAGGACGGTCGATAACCAGTGCCGATCCGCGCAGCGCCGATCACGCTGGCCAGAAAAGGACCGGCAACGCTTCCAATCAGGGCGCCATATGCCAGCGACTGAATTCCAAAGTGCCGGCCCCCGATCACGCCCCCCAGAATGATGAACACGTTGTAGATCAGGGGCCCGAACGCGGGAAAAAGAAAGAGGCGGTGAGAAAGCAGGACCGCCGAGACCACCCCGCCAACGTAGAAGAAAATCTGTGCGGGCAACAGAATGCGCGTCAGGTGCACGCAAAGTTCAATCTTGTCGGGTGGAAAGCCCTTCACGAACCAACGCACGAACTGCGGGGCAAAGATTTCCGTGGCGATCGTCCCCACGATCATGACGGCTGTCATTACCGTGATGATGATGGAGAAAGTCTTCTGCGCATCGGCATCCCGCTTCTCCGCCAAAAAGCGGGTGTAGATGGAAATGAAGGTGATCGACGCAGCGCCGCCGGCGACAATGTAGTTAAGAAAATCGGGCAGCGTGAACGCCGCCACATAAGCGTCGGTGGCCCCGCCCGCGCCATACGCCCACGCAATGTAGGCATCCCGGGCATAGCCGATCACACGCGACAGCATGACCGCCGAAATCAGCAGCAGAGTCGCGGAAAATGCCGTGTGCTGGTGCGACGGCCGGAAGAAGCGCAACAGTTTGTTCATCAAGACCCGGGCGATTGAAGCTCAATCTTATCGGAATCTCCAACGCTCAGGGTTGATCGACTTGCATCCCGCCGTCGCGATACTTTAGTGCTCGGTTGCGTTCACGTAGACCTTGCCCGCGGAAATCAGGTCCACGTTCGGAACTTCACTGCTAAGCCTCACATTGCGCCATCCCGACTTCTTCTCCCCTTTCGGAATGAACGACAGCAGGTACTGATGTTGCCATCGCCGGCTTAGATCCTGTAGGTAAGGTGCAAAGGACACAGGAGCCCCGGTCATTCCGATGTAATAGGCCTCGCCGCCAGTTCGATCCGCTACCTGCGCCAGGTAAAGCTGGCCCCAGTAGCTCTGCCAGTAGCTGTGGCCGAAATGCCCGGCCCCGGGCTCATAAATCGCCGAGACCACAATATCTTTGCGGACGCAATCGTCCACCGCCGCATCGACGTACGGATCCTGCAGATCGCCGGTGCCGTAATAGCGGTCGATGCCATCGCTCACCATCAGCACCGAATGCCGCGCGTTGCTCGCCGGCCAACGCTTGGCCAGATCGCTCAGGGAGAAGTATGGACTCGCATTCGCGCCCGCGATTCCCTGCGGTAGTCTGAGAGCCTTGGCGGCGGCCGCGTGATCCGAAGAGGGGTTCTGCACAACCTCGGCCGTACCGTTCCGCATGTAAGCCACGCCGACCAATGTGGTTGGCGGCAGTCCATCAATGAACTTGCGGATGTCATCCAGTTGCGACCCCAGATTCGTGCTCGAACTGTCATCGAGCAGGATGAACACTTCCTGCGCCGAGTGATCGCCTTGCGCCGGAACCCAATCGACCACCTGGTCCCGGTCCTTTCCCTCATACACCATCACTTCATTCTTCTGAATTACCGGAACATCGTTGCCGTGCTTAGGTTCCGCCGTTACGGTGAGATGTACCGCCGTTCCCGCTTCCGGAGCCGCCTGGGCGTAGACCGTCCCGGCAGTCCACAACGTTCCCGCCAATACCGCCGCAAGAACAATCTGATGCCGCTTCATCATGCCTCCACAGTGCGGTCGCTCGAGCCCACAGCTTCGTTCGCGAGCCATAACGCGCACGTTCTAACCACTTAGATGAGAGCAACTAACAAAAGGTGGGACTGGCACAACCGGCACTTCGCAACAAATCTCAGCACTTAGGAAATGGGATAATTGCACTGTGACTCTTCCCAGCCCGGTACAGACGCGATCGTCGGTATTTCGCAGGTCGTTCCGCAAAGAATTTCCCGTAGCGGTGCGCGGTGAAGGCGTCTATGTCTCAGATAGCGCCGGACAGAAATATCTCGACCTCGCAGGTTCGGCCGCGGTGAACTTCATCGGACACGGCGTGCCCGAGATTTCCGCCGCTATGGCCGAGCAAGCCGCGAAACTCGAATTTGTGCATACCAGCCAGTTCACAACGCCCGTTGCGGAAGAATATGCACAGGAACTGCTGGCGTTCGCCGGCGAGCACTTCGCGGGCGGCGCAGTCTACTTCACCAGCGGCGGTTCGGAATCGATCGAGACGGCGCTGAAGCTGGCACGCCAGTATCAAGTAGAAATTGGGCACGCAAAGCGCTATCAGGTTCTCAGCCGGCAGCAGAGCTACCACGGCGCGACTCTCGGCGCCCTCTCGGTTTCAGGCAACAAGCGCCGCCGCGAAATCTATCTGCCGATGGTCCGCGAATTCCCCCACATCGGCAGGCCCTATTGCTATCGCTGCGACTTCGATTGCACGGACGGCTGCCGCAACTGCGGCCAGCAGTACGCCGCGGAACTCGAACGAGCCATCGAAACGGCAAATGGTGAGGTCGCCGGCTTCATTTTCGAACCGGTCAGTGGAGCGACCCTGGGTGCGGTAGTTCCTCCCCCCGGATATTTGCAGAGTATCGCCGACATCTGCCACCGCCATGGCGTTCTGCTTATCGCCGACGAGGTCATGACCGGCATGGGGCGCACCGGCCGCAACTTCGCTGTCGAACACTGGGATGTCGAGCCGGACATTCTCGTCGCCGCCAAGGGACTCTCCAGCGGTTATGCCCCTCTGGGCGCGGTGATCGCGAGCGCGAAAATTGTGGATGAAATCGCCCAAGGCTCAGGAGCATTCCTCCACGGATTCACCTATAACGCACATCCGATTTCGCTTGCGGCAGGCCGCGCCGTGCTTCGCTATTTGCAGCAGAAGAATCTGGTTCGAGCCGCCGACTCGGAGCAGGAAGCGACTCCGGCCGCCGCCTTCAAACGCGCGCTGGCCACATTGCGTAGCGAAGAATCCGTCGGAGATGTCCGGGGCATCGGTCTCCTGTGGACCATCGAATTCGTAGCCGACAAGAATACGAAGCGGCCCTTCCCTGCCGATTCCGCCTTTTCCAGCAAAGTGGCTGCGGCGGCTCTGGAACGCGGGCTCCTGGTCTATCCCATGCAAGGCAGTGTGGACGGCATTTCTGGAGATCACATTCTGCTCGCTCCACCAGCCATCATCAATGCGGAACAGATTTCGTGGTCGGTGGAACAGTTATCCGCTTCCAGCCGCGAAGCCCAGAAGCACCTCTGAATCTTCTTCATCGTCACTCCCGATACAATCTGAAAACCATGCTCGTCCTCGCATCCGCCTCCCCCCGCCGTCAGGAACTGTTGCGCAACGCGGGGATTCCATTCACCCCTCAGCCTGCCGATGTGGATGAAACTCCTCTCCCAGGCGAGAGCGCTCGCACCTGCGCTGAGCGGCTTGCGAAAGAAAAGGCTCTGAAGATTTCCCGCCATCATCCTCATGCTCATGTGCTCGGCGCCGACACTGTGGTAGTCCTCGATGACCAGATCCTGAATAAACCTGTGGACGTCGAGGATGCTGTCCGCATGCTGCGACTTCTCTCCGGGCGCGTTCACCAGGTGATCACCGGAGTGTGCCTGGTGAACCCCGTTCCCGGTCCACAGCGCTCAGTGGTTAGTAAGCTGCCGGAGCCCACGCCGTACGCGGTACTCACAGCGGACGAGCGCCAACTCCTGATCGCCTCTGAAACCACTTCGGTCACGATGAGCGAGATTTCAGACGCTGAAATCCGCGTCTATGTCTCGACCGGCGAGCCGATGGACAAAGCCGGCGCCTACGCAATCCAAGGCAGAGCTTCGCGCTGGATTCCGCGCATTGAAGGCGACTATAGCAATGTGGTTGGATTACCGGTAGCGCTGGTATATCGAATGCTGGCGGGAAAGTAAATTGCGGTACAGGGCAGGAAGTGCCTACGACTTTTTTTCTTCTTCTTCTTTCTTCGGCTCTTCTTCTTTCACGGACGACTTGAAATTGCGAATGCCTTCTCCCAGACTCTTTCCCAGCTGCCCGATCTTGCTCGGGCCGAAAATCAGCAGAACGATGGCCATGATAAAAATAAGCTCGGTCAGACCGATTTTGCCATTCATTAGGACACTCCTCCGCTCGCCTCAGCCTTCCACTCGCTTATCTCGGGCTTACGAAAATTCTAGGCTAGCTGCCCCTCAGAGTCAAAATCTTCGCATCTTACGCCCTGAGTCGCCCGCTCACTTACGTATGCGTTCAGAGTCTATTCACTTTCCGAGGGGCGTCATGGAATTGCGCCTGCGCGCTGTCCCGATTGCGTTATTAGCAGTGCTGCTCTCGTCGCCTGTCTGCTTTTCCCAGGCTGCGGCGCAAGCCCCCAGCTCCGCCGCCGCCGCAGCAGCGCCCCACCAGCGAGCCGTATACCGGAGACCTATCCATCTTCGAAACGCCGGGCCGTGACCAACGGCTCCAAATCGATCGCGTGATGGATATTCTCGGTATAAAACCCGGAAAGACCGTCGCCGACATTGGGGCCGGCTCGGGATGGTTCACCGTACGTGCAGCGAAACGCGTTGCCGGAAATGGCCTGGTCTACGCGGTGGACATCAATCCCGAAGCCACTCGCTACATCGGCGAACGCGCACAGAAAGAACATTTGGAAAATGTGAAGACGCTCCACAGCCAGCCTGAAAATCCGCTTCTCCCTTCAGACTCGGTCGACTCGGTTTTAATGCTGAAGACGTATCACGAGATCGCCCATCCGGTCACATTGCTGAAAAATTTGCGCGCCGCGCTTCGTCCCGGCGCCAAGGTCGGAATTATCGATCGCAATGGAAATGGCGAGAACCACGGCGTGGCCAAAGATATCGTCATTCGGGAGGCCAAGGAGGCGGGCTACAGCTTGCTCAACGATTACGATTTCGTGAAAGGCGACAAGATGGACTACTTCCTGGTGTTCGCGGCAGCACAGTAGTTCCTTCACGCCTGCTCGATCATTCCCGCCAGCAGCAGCGCCCGACGAGGCAATTGCGAGATCAGGATATGCTCGTGAACCGCGTGCGCTCCCTCCCCAACTCCGCCCATACCATCGAGTGTCGGGATGCCGATGCCTGCCGTGAAGTTTCCGTCGGACCCGCCTCCCACAGCGGCTTCCTCTAATTTCCATCCGAGTTGCCCCGCGATGGCTTTTGCCTTGCCATAAAGATCCGCGACTCCGGCAGTTCGTTCCATCGGCAAACGGTTGATGCCTCCCTCGATGATCAACTGGCAGCGCTTATCGTATGGCCTGAGCGCACGCATTTTGCGCTCGAGCCCGGAAGCCTGCTTCGCCTTTTGAATGCGCGCGTCGATTTCTACCGTCGCTTCCGCTGCAATTACGTTGGTGCGCGTGCCCCCGCGGATCACCCCAGGATTCACCGTCACTCCGCTGCGCAGATCGTTGAACTTCGAGATGGCTGTGATCTGTCGCGCCAGTTCGACGATCGCGCTGTGACCTTTCCTCGGATCGAGTCCGGCATGCGCGGCAACTCCCTTCACCGTGAGGGTGTATTCGCCCACGCCTTTACGCGCCGTTTTTACCGCGCCACGGGCGCCAGCTGCCGGTTCAAGTACAAGCACAGCAGCCGACGCCCTCGCCAGTTCCTCCGTAACTTTGCGGGAAGAACTGCTGCCGACTTCCTCATCGGACACGAGCCAAACGGTGACCGGCCGCGGCAAGCCGCCATCCCAATTCTGCAGAGCTTGAATGGCATAAAACATCAGAGCAATCCCTGACTTCATGTCGAGGACCCCGGGCCCGTGCAGCCGGTCCTCTTCAGTGCGGCATGGCATCGTCGCCAGCGTGCCCAGCGGATACACCGTATCGAAATGGCCGAGCAGCAGCACCGGCTTCCGGCCGTCATTCCCCGGGAAATCAATCTGCAGGTGGTCGCCGTAATCCCCAGTCCGATGCAGCCGCGCCTTCCCGCCCAGTTCTTCGAAGATGCCTGCCAGGAACGCTCCCATCCGGTCGGCGGCAGCCTTGTTGTCGCTGGGAGACTCGATCTCGACAAACGCGCGGATCGTCTCCACCATTGCCGGCAACCGTTCCTGGAAATATCGCAGCCTGTCGGCCCACAGGGAATCCCGCTTTCCTGGCCGCTTGACCGTTTTCTTCGTGCTCTTCATCGCCGCCTCCGCGCATCTAGAAGGGTCTTCCCGCGCAAGCGGTACAGTATAATCGTCACGCCGTTGAAGACGACTATGAACGAAAACAATCCTGCGCCAGATCCTTCGTCAGGCACGGCGAAGATCGCGTACGACATCCACGACATTCTCAAAATCCTGCCTCACCGTTATCCCCTGCTGCTGATTGATCGCGTCCTCGAACTGGAGCGCCGGCAGCGGGTCGTCGCCATCAAGAACGTCACCATTAACGAACCATTCTTCGTCGGACACTTTCCCGGCCTTCCTATCATGCCGGGAGTTCTCATTATCGAGGCCATCGCACAAGCCGGCGGCGCTCTCCTCCTCACCGAAATTGAGGATCGCAGCGAAAAAGTGATGGTCTTCACCGGCATCGAGAGGGCGAAGTTTCGCAAGCCTGTCAGCCCCGGAGACCAGTTGCGCATGGAAGTGACTGTTACGGGTTGGCGCTCCGTGCCCGGCATGACCGCCGCCAAGATGCAGGGCTACGCTTTCGTGGGCGACAAGAAGGTGGCCGAGGCGATCGTCTCCTGTCAGCTGATCGATAGTTCACGCGGGCGCGGATCGAACGACGGTGCCAGCGGATCCTGACCGTGAATGCTCCCAGTCAGCGCGCCAAGCCATCCCCGATGATCCATCCCACAGCCATCATCGATCCCGGTGCGGAGGTCCCAGCTTCCTGCCAGATCGGCCCCTATTGCGTGATCGGACCGGACGTCGAACTCGGAGAAAACTGCCGCCTGCTGTCGCATGTTGTGATCGAGGGCCCGACAAAGATCGGCTCTAACAATTCTTTTTTTCCCTATGCCGCGATTGGCATGGCGCCACAGGATGTCACCTACCGCGGCGAGCCCACTCGCCTGGAAATTGGCGATCACAACGAGATTCGCGAATACGTCACGCTCAACCGCGGCACCGTAAAAGGCGGAGGCCTCACCAAAATCGGCAGTCATCTGCTGATCATGGCCTACACGCATGTGGGACACGATTGCGTTATTGGCGATCACGTGATGCTGGTGAATGGCGCTACGCTGGGCGGCCATGTCATCATCGAAGAGTGGGCCGTAGTCGGAGCCCTCTGCCCCGTGCACCAGTTCGTGAGAATCGGCGCGCATTCCTACATCGGCGGAGGCACCACCATCACCCAGGATGTGCTGCCGTTCTCGATGACCTCCGCGGCCCGCGAGACTCACGCCTATGGCATGAATAAAGTCGGCCTGCAGCGTCGAGGATTCTCCAAGGAACGCATCGCCAAAATTCATCACGCCTACAAGATTCTGCTGGCCTCGAAGATGAATACCTCCCAGGCGCTGGAGAAGCTCAAGTCGGAGTCAGACCGCGGCGAAGATGTGGATATGCTGATCCGGTTCGTTGAGCAAGCGGACCGCGGAATTATCAAGTAACACCCTGCACCACGCGCGTGACACACCTCCCTGGCGCACATTGGCGTTTTTGAATTTTCTGGTGCAACGATAATCTACTCCCAAGTCTGCACGAAGGGATGCTCTTTTGAATGCGCTCTCCAAATCCCCCCCCCAGCAAGGTAAAGTCCAAACCTCGCCGGAAACCGTTATCCAGTAGCGAGCTGCTGCGCTACTCGCAAGAGCATCACACGTTAACTGCGCAGTTGCATGAAGCGGCCCGGGAACTGTCCGCGCTACTCCGCGAGATGGGTTCGCTCCTCGCCTCCTACAAACGGGAGAACCGTTACCAATGAATCTTCGCTGCTCCCTGAACGCGCGATGCTAGACTGACTCCGCGTTCCCTGCGGAACGCCGCAGTCTATGCCCGCCCAGAACGAAAAGCTCGGCCTGATTGCCGGAAACGGCAAATTCCCCTTTCTCGTGCTCGACGCCGCCCGCGCGCAGGGCTTTGAAGTTGTGGTTGCCGCCATCAAGGAAGAGGCCTTTCCCGAAATCTCCAACCACGGAGCTGCGTCCATCCATTGGCTTTCGCTGGGAGAACTATCAAAGCTGATCGAGACCTTCCAGCGCGAAGGCGTGCGCCGCGCCATCATGGCGGGGCAGGTGAAGCACAAGCAAATTTTTTCCAGCATCCGTCCGGATTGGAGATTGGCAAAACTTCTGCTCTCCCTCACCACACGCAACACCGATTCCTTGCTCGGAGCTGTAGCGAAGGTTCTGGCCGATGAAGGCATCACGCTGGAAAAATCCACCTGGCTGTTGGAGCCGCTCCTGGCCAGGCCCGGAATTCTCACCCAGCGTGCTGCGAGCGAACAGGAACGTAAGAACATCGACTACGGACGCGCGGTAGCCCTCAATCTCGCGCAGCACGATATCGGCCAGACGGTGGTCATTGCCGATGCGGCCTGCGTAGCGGTCGAAGCCATGGAAGGCACCGACGCAACCATCGAACGCGCCGGGCAAATCATGCGTTCGCTGCACGGAGATGCGTCAACCCTGAGCCGAGCGCTGACCGTCGTGAAGATCGCAAAACCCAATCAGGATATGCGCTTCGACGTGCCCGTCATCGGTGTCAAGACCGTTGAGATCATGCAGGCAGCAGGCGCCACCTGTCTGGCCGTGGATGCCGGCAAGTGCCTGTTGCTCGATGGACAAAATGTAGTTGATGCCGCAAATGCAGCCGCAATCGCCATCGTCGCAGATGAGGGAAAGTAAACCGATGCAAGCCAAAACTCAACTGCCGACGGAGAGCGCCGGCATAGCCGATCAATTGCAGCGCGCCTTCTATGGCAGCGCGTGGCACGGCCCCGCAATTATGGAAATCCTCGAAGATGTCGACACAGCAACCGCTGCGGCGAAACCCATCGCCAATGTGCACAGCATCTGGGAGCTTCTGCTGCATGTCGCCGTGTGGGACGGAGCTGCGTTGACCCGGCTCAGCGGATCGAAGTGCCAGCCCACCGGCGATGCGAATTTTCCTCCGGTCACCAAGCCTACCGAAGCCGCATGGCGCAAAGCCGTCTCAGACGCGAAGCGCACCCACGACAAGCTGGTCAGAACGGTGTCTGGATTATCTGATGAGCGCCTGCGCGATCGCGTTCCCGGCAAACGCTACAACTTCTATCACATGCTCCACGGCATCGCCCAGCACGAGCTCTATCATGCCGGCCAGATGGCAATCCTGAAGAAGCTAAGGTCCATGTAGGAAGAGCCGTGTAGGGACAGCCGCCATCGGCTGTCCAGTCGAGCGAAGCTCGACAGGATTTTTGCTGGGGAAGTATCCGCAAGCCCCGCCCGCCCGAAGTCACCACTTCCGAAAAATCACCGCTACCGCGACCACAATCAACGCAAATCCCACCAGATAATTCCAGCGCAGCGGCTGCTTCAAATACAAAACTGAAAACACCGCAAACACGGTCAGCGTGATCACCTCCTGAATCGTCTTCAACTGCGCCGCGCTGAATTCATACGATCCAATCCGGTTCGCCGGTACCTGGAAGCAGTATTCGAAAAAGGCAATCAGCCAGCTGAGCACAATCACTTTATAGAGCGGCACCTCGCGGTATTTGAGGTGCCCGTACCACGCGAATGTCATGAAGATATTGGAAATGGTAAGGAGCGCGATCGTCCTCATGGCGCGATGGATTCCTTTCTATGCACTGGCGGCGCAACTCTCCACGGCGTCGAGATTAAGCTCAGAACTACCGTCCGGGATGCTCTTTCGCAGCTTTGCGTTTACAATTCCTTCCGGCAACCGGCCCAGCGAGAACTTCTCTGCCACCGCACAACCCGATCTCTGTCGCAGTCGTGGGCGTGGGCGTTTTCGGACGCAATCATGCCCGAGTCTACAAGGAACTGGAGTTGCAAGGCGAGGCAGTACGCCTGCTCGGCGTTGTCGATCCCGACACAGCCCGCGCCGACGCCGTGGCGCGCGAGTTCGAGTGCAAGGCCTTCGGCTCCGTGCAGCAGCTACTCACCACTCACAGCGAAGTGCAGGCCGCATCCGTAGCCACTCCCACCCTGCATCATCTTTCCGTCGCCCGAGAGGTGATGAAGTCCGGCGTCGATGTCCTCGTCGAGAAACCCATCGCAGCCACGCTGGACGAGGCCGACGAGCTGGTCACGCTTGCCCGCCAGCACAAAACCATTGCCCAGGTCGGACACCTCGAGCGTTTCAACCCCGCCGTTCGCGCGACCGTTCCCATTCTCACCCAGCCAATGTTTTTCGAAGTGCACCGGCTGAGCGTCTTCACCCCGCGCTCGCTCGATGTCGACGTCGTGCTCGACCTGATGATTCACGATCTCGATATCGTGCTGGCCTTTGCCAAGTCGCCGGTGAAGGAAGTGCGCGCCGTCGGGCCTGCCCGATCCTCTCGGGCAAAGCGGACATCGCCAACGTGCGGATTGAGTTTGAATCGGGCTGCATCGCCAACTTCACGGCCAGCCGCGTCTCCACCGAGCGCGTTCGCAAATTGCGTTTCTTTCAGCCCCGCCAATACATTTCCCTCGATTACGGCCGCCAGGAGGTGCTGGTCTTCACCGTCGGATCCGATGGCGCCGGCGCTCCCTCCGTCAATCCTCAAATCGGCGTAACCAAGCCGCCGGTCGCCTCCGAGGAACCGCTTCACGCGGAGCTGAGATCCTTTCTCCGTGCCGTACGTGAGCGATCCACCCCTGTAGTCCCGCTGGAAGATGGACGAAGCGCACTCGCCCTGGCTCTCGAAATCGTCGCCGCCATCCGCGAGCACGGCAACAAAGTCGGCCTGACCGCAATCGCCCATACGAAACGGTAGATCCCAAATCGCGGCGCCAACAGCCGTGAGAGCCTCTTCGCCCCAGAAGCGTTCCCTCGCATTTACATATGTTTACACACCAAAGTCGGTGTTCGATTAGTGAAGAGCGAAATGCCCCGAAAGATGCGAGAATAGAAGTAAGTTTGACGGTAACGCACCGCGCGCCCAGAGCATGTCACTTGCAATGCCAGATGCAACGCCGTCAGTGTTCTTCGTGTCTAAGTGACAGGCACCTAAATCCAGCGCATGCCGATTACGCAAATTCCATTTAGGGATCCGGTGCCTCCACCACCTCCGTCTCCCGACCCACAGCCCGAGCAACTCGGCCTCTACGACAGCGACGACTGGGAAACGGCTTATAAGGAACTCGATGCGCGCGTTCCCCACCTGCTCATCCAGTTGCAGGACGATCTGTCGCGCTCGCGCCGCCGCGAAGCCGCGTGGATCTCCATCATCGCTCACCTGGTGCTGTTCATTCTTTTGTGGAACTTACCTCTGATCGAGAAAACACTGGGAATCCACCGCGCGGTGGTAGTTGCGATTAATCCCATGCAGGACAAGAACGTCACGTTCCTGCCGCTTCCGCCGGACCTGCAGAAACCCACTCGCAAGCCCAACACAAATGTGATGTCCGACAAGGACCGCATCGCCATGTCGCGCCATCCGTCGCTGGATCCCAACGAGCTGCGTAAGATTTTGACGCCTCCACCAGGGGCGCCTGGAGCTCCGGGACCGCGCTCGCCGCAGCCCGCTGCACCGCCGCAACCGTCTCCTGCCAATCAGGCGCCGCCTCAGCAAACACAACAGGCAACGGCAAGACCGCAGTTCCAAAGCAATCAGACGGCGCAATTACAATCGCCCGCTCGTCCCAACAACAGCTTCAGCAAGTTCGCCGGGCCCATGACCGCGGGGCAGGCCATCCAGCAGGCGACGCAAGCCGCCGCGTCAAATCGCGGGGGCGGTGGTCAGGCTGGTGATTTCGGTTTGGGCACTGGCGCACACGGCCGCCCATGGGGGCGCTGGATATTCTCAGCGACACGCAAGGGGTGGACTTTGGGCCGTATCTCCAGCGCATTGTCCAGGTCGTACGCCAGGACTGGTACATCTTGATTCCAGAATCCGCCGAGATGAAAAAGGGAAAGCTGGCGATCGAGTTTGCCATCACAAAAGATGGACAAGTCGCGGACATGCGCCTGGTCACAAGTTCCGGCGACGTTGCCCTCGACCGCCCCGCCTGGGGCAGCATTACGAATTCAAATCCGTTCCCGCCGCTTCCCACCGAATTTCGCGGGCCTTATCTCGCCCTTCGCTTCCGCTATTACTACAATCCCGACAAAGCCGATCTCGAGTAGTTCCCGTTCGAATCTTTTTGTCTGCCGGCTAATCAAATCGTTAACAGCGCGTTCGCGCTGATTTTCTTTTCTGAAGAGCCTAGCTGTGGACAAGATGCCCGTACTGTTCGTCGGCCATGGTTCGCCGATGAACGCGATCGAGAACAATGTCTTCACGCAAGCGCTGCGGGATTTGAGCGCGCGCCTGCCGAAGCCCAGGGCCGTGTGCGTGATCTCCGCGCATTGGGTCACCTCGGGATCGCACGTGCTGGCATCTTCGCATCCCCAGACCATTCATGATTTCTACGGCTTCCCTCGTGCGCTCTACGAAGTTGAATATCCCGCGCCCGGCGCTCCCGCCGAAGCCGGCAAGCTGGCCGAAAATCCGGTGATTGTGCCCGACGTAAAGTGGGGACTCGATCACGGCTCGTGGAGCGTGTTGCGCCACATGTATCCCGCTGCGGACATTCCCGCATTTCAATTGAGCCTGGACGAGCGCCGCACTCCGAAAGAACACCTGGAACTCGGACGCGAGATTAAACAACTACGCGAGCGCGGCGTCCTGATTTTAGGTAGCGGAAACCTGGTGCACAACTTGCGGCAGATTGACTGGAATGATCCCCATGGCGCGTTCGACTGGGCGCGTGAGTTCGATTCCCGAGTGAAGGATTCTGTGGACGCGCATGATGCCTCTGCCTTGGCTGACCCCGCGAAGTGGGGAGAGCGCCTGCTGGCCACCGCGCATCCGACGCTCGAGCATTACCTACCGTTGCTCTATTGCATGGGCAGCACGGATGCGAAAGATTCCATCTCGTATCCCTACGAAGGCTTCGATCTTGGGAGCATCTCCATGCGCGCAATCCTCTTCGGCGCAGAATCCGAAAAGTAGTCTGGGTGCCCCACCCTACGCGGTTTTCGTAGGGTGGGGTTTTTGACTTTAGGGCGATTTAGCATCTCAACCCTCTCACCAAACCCGGCACCGGTTCTGATTCACCATCGGCGACCCCGCCTTGCAGTGGAATGCCTCCTGGAACTCCGGCATGTTTGACACCACTCCATTGGTCCGGTATTTCTCCGGCGAATGCGGATCGACGGTCGCGCGCAGCCGCTTGGATTCGTCACGCACGTGTCCGCACCAGCTCTGCCCGTATCCCACAAAGAATCGTTGCTCCGGAGTCAGCCCTTCAATTGGCTCCAGTTTCTGATTCTTCCTATCTTGCTTCCACGCCATGTAGGCCAGCAGTAAGCCTCCGAGATCGGCCACATCCTCGCCGAGGGTCAGCTTGCCGTTGATTTTGATGTCATCGATGATGGTGTAATTCGAATACTGATTCGAGATGCAGGCCGCGCGTTTCTCGAACTCTTTCCCGTCTTCCGGAGTCCACCAGTCGCGCAGGTTGCCTTGTGCGTCGAATTGCCGCCCTTCGTCGTCGAAGCCGTGCGTGAGTTCGTGTCCCACCGTGCCGCCGGTGTCCCCATAATTCGGAGCAGCATCGGAATCGAGATCGAAAGCCGGGGGCTGTAGCACGCCCGCGGGGAAGTTGATATCGTTCATCTGCGGGTTGTAATAGGCGTTCACGGTGGGCGGCGACATATCCCACTCGCCCCGGTCCACAGGCTTCCCGATCTTCGCCAGCTGACGGTTGAATTCGAACTGCTTTGCCCGCTGGAAGTTGCCCAGATTATCTCCGCGCACAATTTCCAGCTTGCTGTAGTCCCGCCACTTGTCCGGATACCCGATCTTATCCGCCATACCGTGCAACTTCGCCAACGCCTGTTCCTTCGTCGCCGCCGACATCCACGGCAGACTCTTGATGTCTTGCTCCATCGCCGCCTGAATCTGTTTCACGATCTTCACTGCTTCCTGCTTCGCCTGCGGGCTGAAATATTTTTCGACGTATGCCTGGCCCAAAGCCTCCCCTAAGTAGTCGTCGATATCCTCGGTGCAACGCTTCCAGCGCGGCTTCAGCTGCTGCTCGCCCCGCAGCGTCTTCCCGTAAAAGGCGAAGTTCTCGTTCAGAAACGCCGACGAGAGCTGCGGTGCATTCGCGTGCACCAGATGCCACCGCAGGTAGGCCTTCCAGTCATCCAAGCTTTGGTTGTTGAGTTCCTCATTCAGAGTCTTGAAGAATGCCGGGGAGGTGACGTTGAGCGACTCCAGCCTGGGTAAGCCAACCTTGCTGAAATACGCCGGCCACGCAAAATCAGGAGTGATTTTCTCCAAGTCGCTGCTGGCCATCTTATGGTCCAGGTTCTTAGGATCCCGCCGCTCCACCCGCGTCTGGGAGCCTTTCGCCAGCGCCGTTTCGATGCGCATCACGGTCTGGGCTTCCTTCGCAGCCACATCCGGGGCATCGCCCAGCAGTTGGAACATATTCTGCACGTGCTCCGCGTACTGCTTCCGCAGCTCTTGTGACTTCGCATCCTCTTTGGTGTAGTAATCACGATCTGGAAGCCCAAGGCCGCCTTGATCGGCATTGGCTACAACCTGGCTGGCGTCCCGAAAATCCTGGATCGATTCCAGCCGGAACAGCACATTGGCAGTCGGCATCGACGAGGCCACATCGGCAAGCTCCTGCTTAGAGTTCAGCTTGGAGATGCGGTCCAGCATCGGCCGAATAGACTCCGCCCCTTTTCCTTCGATTGCCTGTTCATCTGTACAGGACGCGTAATAATCTCCGATTTTTTGCGTCACCGCAGTGCGCCCCGGATCTGCCTTGGACGCTGCTTCCAGAATCCCCCGCAGTCGCGCCGTATTCTCATCCTGCATTTTCGAGTAAGTATCCCACGCGGCCTGGTCGGGCGGAATCGGATTATTCTTGACCCATCCTCCGCAGGAGTACGCAAAAAAGTCCGTGCACGGATCCACGCTGCGATCCATCGAGCGCACATCGAGTGCGGGCTCATGCTTCTCGGTGCTAGCTTGTTGTGCGATAGCGGGAGCGACTGCAGAAAAAAGTGCGAGCGCAAGAGCGCCCCAGCGGAAAAATGCCATGGAGAGACCTCTTCTGGCTGAAGAATGCGAACGTGAAAGTATAAGCAACTCCCAGCCCCGTAGGGGCGACTGATAGTAGCCCAGTGCTTCAGCGCTGGGGAAACCGGCAATAGTCGTTCAAGTCCCGGAGGGACGACTGAGATTCTAAACACATTCCGACGTTCGGCGTCTTTGCTGCCCGCTAGCTCTTGCGCAGATGAATCGAACCATCCCCGGTATGAATGGTTAGCAGGCTACCTCCCCCGTTCAGCTTGCCGTGGATTTCGTTCGGGCGAATCTTTCCTTCCGTCGTCACCGGCATCTCGAGATCAATATGGCCGTCACCGGTATGCAGATCGACGTCCGCCGACAGGTCCGGGGGCAATTCCAGCGACACGCTGCCATCCCCACTCTCCAGCCTCCAATTGGCCCCCATCGTAGAGCCTTGGCGTGCCACAGCGTCAACGTGACCGTCACCAGTCTTGAGTTCCAGTTCATCAAACCGACCATTCGCCCGAATGTGACCGTCGCCGGTGCTCGCGTGCAGCTTGCCATCAATCCTGTCTAGAGTTTCTGAACCATCGCCGGTGTGCAGGTTCATAGTCCCCTTCAGATCGGCGAGTTCAACGTTTCCGTCCCCAGTGCGCAGATTCACATTTCCCTGCCGCGGCATCTGTACCACGATGTCCACCCGGTGCCCGGAACCGCTCCACCCGAAATTCATATTGTGATGGGGATAACGGACCTCGATTTCAACCGAGTTGCCGGTCTGGTGCTCCTGCACCTGGATGCCACCTTCCCCAATCTTGTACCGGCTGGTGATCACCTTCGCCTCAATCGTGTTCTGATCCCACGTATTCACCCGGATGTTCGCATCCGTGGTTTCAATGCGGAGGTCAGGATTGGCGCTCACGTTATAGCTTTTCGACCATTCCTCGGCATTGGCAGGCAGAACTGCCGCAATCGTTAGCACCAGCACCGAAAGCAAGCCTCGGCTCACGCAAGTCTTAGTCATAGAGTCCTCCGGCGGGCGGACACACGTGCACCCAGCCCGTTAGACGGGAGTACGGCAAAACCGTGAGGTTGGTTCCATGAAAATACCGCTCATTCCCGCGGCAGATGATAGGCCATGCGAAGCAGCGTCCGCTCAGAAAAGGGCACGTACAGCAGGGCGGCACAGGCGGCAAAGGCGGCTCCCAGTCCGATCTGTGCCGTCAGCAGGAAAGGGGCTACGGCCCACAACTGGTCCAGCGCCAGCACCAACGGAAACATCCGCCGGAACTTCTCCCCCAGGCGCTGGTAATCAAAAGCAATCGAAGACAACAGATAAAAACGCAGTGGAATGCCGGCTCCGGCAGTGATCATGACAGTTCCCACCAGGGCGGTCGCGGCCCAGGGCGGCAGGAATGACTCCGCGACCCCCTCGACCGCATGCAGCCGGATTAATGCGGTCCCGTAGAAGATCAGGTACATGATTTGGATCAATGCAAAGAGCCCGCGCGTAAGCCCCCGATGCGGAATGGGTACTTCGAGTTCCGGATGCAGCGCTGCAATTGCGGGCGGGCTTGGGTTTGCCGATGGTGCTGAGAGCCTCGCCTCCGGCGCCTGCGGCGACTCGCTTTGAATCTGCGCAATGAAGCGATATCCCCTGCGCGCCAGCGTTTCTACATAGCGGGGACTGGACGCCGAATCGCCCAGAACCTCCCGCACGCGGTTGATGGCCGTGTTGAGGCTGTGATCGAAATCGACGAAGGTGTCCGCCGCCCAGAGTTTCTGCTGTAATTCCTCGCGGGTCACAACTTCGCCCGCACGCTCCAGCAGCACGGCCAGAACCTGAAACGGCTGCCCTGTAAGCCGCAGTTTGATGCCGCTCTTGCGTAATTCTCCCGCTCGAAGGTCGGCTTCAAATACTCCGAATCGCAGCACTCGGCTGCTGTTTTGCGGCGCGGGCACGAGGCCGAGTGTAGCAGGTCATCCTCTGTGCTCCCCTGTGTCCCCTGTGGTGAGACGCTTGCACGAGAGGATCACTGAGGAAGCGCTACAATGGCGAAGTGGTCGCTCCCGCCAAATCCTCCGACGCCCACAAGCAACATCGCCACGCCACTTACGCGTCCGAAGCTGCCGGCCTGCTGCTAGTCGCCTTCCTACTGCTGGCCCTGACCATCATTCGCTACTGGCACAACATCCACTGGAGCTGGCGCTGAGCGCAGGATGGCAGCATCCCGGATCCCGCGAACCGCTCCTGCTGGTCATCCTGGGCCCCACCGCAAGCGGTAAGACCTCGCTCTCCATCGCACTCGCGAAGAAATTCGCGGGAGAGATCGTCAACTGCGATTCGGTCGCAATGTACTCCGAGCTAAATATTGGAACCGCCAAGCCCACTCCCTCCGAACGCGCCCAGGTTCCTCATCATCTGTTTGACTGCGTCAATCCCAGCCAGGACGTGACTGCGGGAGAATATGCCCGCCAGGCCCGCCAGGTCCTGGCCGAGATCAAGGCGCGCCAGCACTTGCCAATTCTCGTGGGAGGTACCGGCCTCTACTTGCGCGCTCTGTTCGAAGGCCTCTTTCCCGGCCCGCAGCGTTCCGAGGAATTGCGCGCCCGTTTGCGCCAGCGCTCGGAGCAACGCGGCTCCGCATATCTCCACAGAATTCTCCAACGCCTCGATCCCGCCACGGCCGCCAAGGTTCACCCCAATGATGCCCCCAAGCTGATTCGCGGAATTGAAGTCTGCTTGGCATCGCGCCAGAAGATGTCGGATCTCTGGCAACAAGGCCGCGACCCGCTGACGGGATTTTCCATCTTGCGGCTCGGCTTGGATCCCGAGCGATCCCTGCTCTACGAGCGAATCAACCAACGCGCGCGCGAAATGTTTGAAAGGGGATTAATCGAGGAGACGGAGCATTTGTTGCAGAAATACGGACCGGTGCGCATTCTGAATTCGCTAGGCTACAAACAAGCGGTGCAGTTGTTGAAGGGGGAGCTGTCCCGCGAAGCGGCATTGGCCTCGGCCCAGCAGGCTCACCGAAACTACGCCAAACGCCAGATGACCTGGTTTCGCAGGGAACCGGACGTGCACTGGCTGCCCGGCTACGGAGATGATCCCGCGATTCAGAGGCAGGCGATGGATTTGGTCGATGCTAATTGGCAAGACGGCCTTTATCCGCCGCGTAAATAACTTACTCGCCGCCCACCGTCAATCCATCAACGCGAATCGTTGGTGCCGCCACCGACCCTCGGAATTCCAGATCGCTGGCAATTTCCGAGATGTTGAAGAACAGCTCTTTCAAATTTCCCGCGACCGTGATCTCTTCCACCGGATACCCGAGTTCTCCATTCGAGATCCACAACCCGGACGCCCCGCGCGAGTAATCGCCCGTCACCAGGTTCACTCCCTGCCCCAGGAATTCGGTCACGTACAGGCCCTCTTTGATATTGGCGATCAGTTCCTTTGCGCTCTTCTGGCCGGGTTGCAGAAAATAGTTTCCCGGTCCGATGCCCGGGGTTCCCGCCAGTCCGCGCGAGGCATTTGCCGTAGTCTGCAGGCGGAGCTTCTTCGCGGTGTACGTGTTGAGCAGGTACGATTTCAGCACGCCATTCTCAATTACAAGGGTGCGCCGCGTCGGGATACCTTCGCCGTCAAATGGGCTGGTGCCGAATCCGCCGGGGATGGTTCCGTCATCGATGACCGTGACGTTGTCCCCGGCAATCTTCTCGCCCAGTTTCCCCGCCAGGAACGATGCGCCCCGGTACACCGAGTCTCCGTTGATCCCTTCGAAAATATGTTCCAGAATCGAGGTCGACACCATAGGATCAAACACCACGGGCACCCTCGCGGTTTTTACCCTGCGCGCCCCTAACCTGCGGATCGTACGCTCGGCCGCGATCTTGCCAACTTTCTCCGGAGCATCCAACTTCTTCAGCATGCGCGCCACCGAGAACCAGTAGTCGCGCTGCATCCCGCCATCTTCGGTCTGCGCAATCGGCACCGCCGCAACCGAGCAATAAGAACGGGAATACTCTCCGACGAAGCCATGCGAGTTGGCCAGCACCTTGTGCCCGGTAGCGGCGTCGAACGATCCCCCTTCGGAATTCTTGATGCGCGCATCGAAATCGAGCGCCGCTTTCTCCGTACGCCGTGCGTAATCGATTCTCTCCGGCCCAGGCAGCGAATACACGTCCTCGTGGTAGAGATCGAGATCGCCCGGAATTTGCCCCAGTTGCTCCGCCGGTGGGATTCCGCCAAAGGGATCTTCCGAAGTAATTTTCGCCAGCTCCAGTGCCGAACTCAGCATGCGATCCAGCCCTGCCCGCGAAAAGTCGCTAGAGTACGTGCTGGCCGCGCGCTGCCCGAAGAAGACTCGCACCCCAATCGCCCGGGAACCGGATTCTTTAAGCGTTTCCACCTGTCCCAGCCGGACCAGCGTAGAGAATTCATCGCCTTCACGCACCACGCATTCGGCAGCTGTGGCTCCGCCCTTCATCGCGCGCCGCACGATGTCGGTCGCGACTTCTTTGAGATCAGTTTTGAGTTTCGGGTTTCGAGTTTCGAGTTCAGTTAGAGTCATCAAATCCTTTTATGCGGAAGCATCTCGCCTGCAAGCGCCGTCCGAAGGGAAGTATCCGTGCGATCCGTGCCAATCCGTGGCGAATTACTGCATGAACCCGCCCGGATCCTTCCGGGCCGTTCCGCCCACCGTGAGCCGATCCACTTTCAGAGTCGGGATCCCGACGCCCACCGGCACAGCCTGCCCATCCTTGCCGCAGGTGCCCACGCCTTCATCTAGTTTCAGGTCATTTCCCACCATCGACACGCGCGTCAACACATCCGGACCGTTGCCAATCAGCGTCGCGCCCTTGATGGGTGCGGTGATCTTGCCGTCTTCGATCATGTACGCTTCGCTCGCGGAGAACACGAATTTTCCATTCGTGATATCCACTTGCCCTCCGCCGAAGTTCACCGCGTATACGCCGTGTTTCACGGAGCGAATAATGTCTTCCGGATGATCCTCGCCCGCGAGCATGTAAGTATTGGTCATGCGCGGCATGGGAATGTGCTCGTAGCTTTCGCGGCGTCCGTTCCCGGTATCGGAAATGCCCATCAGCCGCGCCGAAAGCTTGTCGCTCAAATAGCCCTTCAGAATTCCTTTTTCAATCAGCACCGTCTCCTGCGTGGGCGCGCCTTCGTCATCCACATTCAGCGATCCGCGACGCCACGGCATGGTGCCGTTGTCCACCACCGTGCATTTCTCGCTGGCCACTCGCTTGCCCACCAGCCCCGCAAACGCCGACGTCTTCTTGCGGTTGAAATCGGCTTCCAGTCCATGTCCGACGGCTTCATGCAAAAGCACTCCCGGCCATCCCGGACCAAGCACGACTTCCATTTCTCCCGCCGGAGCCTCGCGCGCATCCAGTTGCAGCAGTGCCTGCCGGGCCGCTTCCTTCGCGAAATACTCGGGATTCTTGTCGCTGAAAAAGAAATCCAGCGCGACGCGCCCTCCACCCCCGGCACTGCCCCGGGCTGAATTACCCTCAGTCTTGGCGATGCACGACACGTTCATACGCGCCAGCGGTTGGGAATCCTCGGCAAACGTCCCATCCGAGGCGACCACCAGAATGTTGCGCAGTTCGTCCGCGTAGCTCGCCCGCACTTCTTTGATTCGCGGATCGTACGCGCGCGCCGCTTTGTCGGCGCGCATCACCAGCTCGACTTTCGCGCTGATCTCGGCGTCCACGCTGGGCAGGGTTACCGGATAAAGGCTGCGGGCCGCCGCTTTCTGGAATCCGGCAACTTTGGCTTTCGCCGGAGCGCTGGCGATCAATGCCGCCGTCCGCGCCGCGTGCAGAATACGATCGGACGAAAGGTCGTCCGTGTAGGCGTATCCCGTGCGCTCTCCCGAGACCACGCGCACTCCGCATCCCGCCGAAATGCCCTGCGATGCAGATTTCACCATCGATTCGTCCACCATCAACGAGGTCGAAGACAGATATTCGAAGTAGAGGTCGGCGTAATCGCCGCCCGCAGAAAGGGCCGCGGCCAGATAGTGCTCCAGGTCGCGTTCCGTGAGGCCGTAGTGCTCGAAGAAGAAACGGGCTTTATCTTTAATATTAATATTTTCCACGTCAATTAGATGCCCGCGAGCTCAGCGAAGACTCCACGGGCTACTCCCATCCCAGATTATCTCGATCTCGTGATTATCCCACATGCGCCGCACAGCCGGGCTCACGCCCGGCGCAGTTCGACAGGGCTCCCAATGGAATTCCACAGGCGCAATGTTCATTCGTCACAGACTTGTGTCTCTCCGATGTGCACAATTCTCCCGTGACCCCCGAAAGCCTCACCCGCACGGTGCAGGACTTCCTCGCCGAAGCTTCCGGCGCCCTGGTGCTCGAGGATGGCGCCGTCTCCTTCGACCTTGCTCGGGCAAAGTATTCCATCTCCGGCGAATACAACAAATGCCTGCTGCATCTGTGGTCGGCGGAGCGCAATGCCGTGCGCCGCGTGCTCGACGCCGAGGTGAAGTCCGGGACGCTGCGGCTCGCGGTGCAGCGCTTGGGCCAGTCGCGCCCAACGAAGTTGGAAATTTGCCGCGAGCGCGACCTCCGCTCTCCTTCCGCCAAGAAGGCCGCGCGGGCCAGCTATGAGCAAAAACTGCGTCGCGTGATCGAAAGGCATTTCCCCGGCTTCACCATTGCCCGGCTGACCTCCGGCATCGATCTGGAGAAATCCTTTGGACCCATCTATGCCCGCGGTCTGCTGCGCCAAGGCCAGTCTGCATTCGCCTTCCTGGGCGTCAATGCGTCGGAGACTCAGGTTTCCATCGATGCGGCATTGACCTTCGCCATTCTCTGGCTCGATCTGTGCCGCGAGCGCTCGGGCGGAAAGTTCCTGGTCGAGGGACTCGTCATGATAGTCCCGCACGGCTGCTCGTCTCTGGTGCGAGAGCGCATGGCGAATCTGAATCGCTCCGCCGCAAAGTGGCGGCTCTTCGAGTTCCATGAGCGCAATGACTCCATGATTGAAATGGACTGCACCGACCGGGGCAATATTGCGACCAGGCTGGTGCGTGCGCCCAACGAGGCCAGCGCTCTCCAACGCTTCGCCGCATCCATCGCTCGAATCCAACAGATCCTGCCCGGTTGCGAGGTGGCCGTACTCTCGCCGGCCGAGATCGCATTCCGCTGGCGCGGCCTGGAGTTTGCCCGCGCCCGCATCTCCGCCGAGGCGGTCACTCTCGAAAGCAAGCAGGAAATTGTTTTTGGAGTCGGCGCCGAAGAGCGCGTTTTAGAAGACCGCAATTGGACATTCTTCGTGCAGTTGCTCACCACATTGCGCGATGCCCGGCATCCCTACAGCGCGCGCCATCACCCTTTGTTTCGCATGCATCCAGAGCGCTGGCTGGAGTCTCTGGTGAAAACCGATGTCAGCGTGATTAGATGAACGCCTGGAGACCGAGTCGGTCTATTCGCAGGTGCCCGCGTTTTCCGCGGCCGATCGCGCCATGATCGATGTGCTCACCTTAACCCGTGACGAGCGCCTCGCGGTGATCGAACTCAAGGCCGATGAAGATATTCATCTGCCTCTTCAGGGCCTGGACTACTGGGCACGCGTCCAGTGGCATCACGAGCGCGGCGAGTTTCTTAAATTCGGATATTTCGGCGGCCGCGAATTGTCGCCCTTGCCACCGTTGCTATTCCTGGTCGCGCCCGCCCTGCATGTGCATCCCGCCACCGACACGATCTTGCGCTACATCTCGCCGGAAATTGAATGGGCCTTCGCCGGCATTGACGAGCGCTGGCGCGAAGGAGTTAAGGTAATCTTCCGCAAGCGCCCAATGTAGGAGGCGAATCACGTAGGGAGAGCCGGTTCACGTAGGGACAGCCCCTTGGGCTGTCCAGCGGAAGCGGAGGGACGCAGAGTCTGAGATATCGCTCCCATAGCCCCCGTGTCTTATCCTTTCCACGCCCCCAACAGCCGCCGCACATCTACCATCTGCGCTATGTGATAAGCGTTGTGATCAGCCACCAGCAACGCTTCCCGCAAGATAGTCTGCCCATCCCCCCACGGAATCTTGGCGAACAAATCGGTCTTCGGATTCTCCACCAGATCGATCATCGCCTGCTGATCAGCACGAAACTGCTGAATGCTCTTGTTCCACGCTGCGGCATTCGGGGGCGTCTCTGCTTTCGGCCAGTATTCATCCGGCCATTTTGGGGAGACGTATTTCTTATTGCGGCTGAATTCCAGGATGTCCCACTGCGCAATGCGCATGTGCTCGAGAATCATCCACGAAGAATGCGGGAAATTTTCCGGGCTTGCGGCCACGCAGTTCAGGCGGAAGATTTTTGATGACATCCTCAAATTTGGCGTGCGCCCCGCCGCCGGAAATCAGGTAAGCCAGATTCTGGCGCAGGTGTTGCTCGTGATCTTTCGTCATGAAGCCTCCGCCACCCCAGTTTAGCGCGAGCCATGTAGACGTACGCGTGTGGGAGTCCCGGGGAATGACGATGGGAACCCTAGTGTCCGAGCGTGAATGGAAGTGAAGGGTGGACCGGGGCTGAGCAGAAGTGAACGGGAGCGAGTCTGAACGGGGGTGCCCCACGTCTCGCGGTCTTTGCGAGACGTGAGTGTTTTCGGGTGACGCTTGGGTTGCAGCCAAGCGTGCCACGCCCATTACTTCTGGCTTGATGCAGTCTGCGCCGGGCCCGCCCCGTCAATCGCGTTCCCAATCGCGTCTCCGGACAGCACCAGCTCTACGCGCCGGTTCTGCGCCCGTCCCTCGGAAGTATCGTTGGACGCAATGGGTTCTGTCTTCCCGAATCCTCGGGCGTCAATCGAGTTCGCAGTAAGCCCCTGCTGCACGAAGTAATCGCGCACCGCCTGCGCCCGCTGCTCCGAAAGATTCTGGTTGTATTCGTCACCGCCTACGCTATCCGTGTGTCCTTCCACGGCCAGATGCAGGCTGGGATACGCCAGAATGATTCCCGAAACCTTCGCCAGCCGCTCGCGCGCCGCGGGCAGAAGCTCGTAACTTCCGCTGCGGAACAGCACGTCCGACATGTTCGCGATCAGTCCACGGGCGGAGTCGCGCGTGGCCAGAATGGAATTGAGCTGCGAAAGAAGCCGCGCCCGCAGATCGGCCTTGTCTTTCTCCGCTTGCTGCCGAAGAATTTCTGCCTGCTGGCGCAAACTGTCGGATTCCGCAGCCGCGGCTTTCGCCTTATCAGCTTCCGCCGCCAACGCTTGCTGCTGCGCCACCGCTTCGGCTTTCGCCTTTCTCTGCTTCTTCTTTCTGGCGCGCAGCGTCTTGCGCGGCTGCTAACGCTTCCTGCTTCATCCGTTCGGCTTCGGCTTTCGCCTGCTCGGCCTGCGCACGAGCTTGCTCCGCCTCCTGGCGTGCGGTTTCTGCCTCGACGCGCCGTCGCCCTTCCGCATCCGCGTCGGCCCGCGCCTTGGCTTCCCGCGCAGCCGCGGCAGCCTGCGCTTCCGCTTCCGCCTTCTGCTTCACCGCCATCATTCGCGCGTCCTCTGCGGTCTGGGTAGCTTCCTTCGCCGCAGCTTCGATGCTGGCCTTGTTCTGCCTCTGGCGGAAGAGATCTTCTGCGTGCATCTCCTGCTGCCCGGCCTTGGCTAGAATCGACGCCGCATACTTATCGGCCTCGGCAATGTGCGCGATGCGCAGCGCATTGCGCGCCTCAAACAACTCCAGCGGCGTCTTGCTGTCGATCCCGAAGATGGCGTCCTGAATATGCGTATTCGTCGATGAGTAGGTCCCGCGGGTCACCAGCTCGTATCTCGCCTCGATGTTCTCGGTGGCCGCGCCGCTGATGGTCACGCTTTCCGCCACCACCATGTTGCCGGGCTGCGTCACTGCGAAATACGGCTCCGCCGTCACGATCATCCCAAAACTCTGCAGATCGGTGAACGCTTTCACCGACGCATTTCCATGATGATCCAGCGTCAGTTCGCCCAGGTTCACCGGACGTCCTTGCGGCGACACCGCCCACATCACATACGTCAAATACTCCAGCCCGAACTTGGTGGCATCTTCGAATCCCTGGAACTTGGCCTCGATCTGAAAATTTGTCTTCTTGCCTTCGATCTTGGCTTCTCCACTGGCGCCTTGCAGCAGATCGGTTCCCTGAAAATCAACTTTGGTCGATCCACCCTGCAGGCGATAATGCATGGCCTTGCTGGTGCGCGACACGGTGGCAGTCGCGGTCGGGAATGCAGTCGAGGAAGTTTGCGCTGGCGCGCAGCCAAGCGCAGCGACGGCAAAGATCAAAGCAAAAAAGAGGCTCTTCAAAGTATTCTCGAATCTGGGGGAGACTGAGAGATTTCTTACGTTTCCATGTTGCGGGATGTCACGCCGAATGAAAAGACGGAGAAGGGTCGGACCTTTAGTAACCAGTAACCACGTAGGGACAGCCTCTCAGGCTGTCCAGGTCGAGCGAAGCTCGACAGGCTTTTGCTTTCGCCGTCCTCAAGGAATAAACGCGATAGTCCCCTTGGCCCCCACGACCAGCGCTCCGCCGTCTGGATAACCGCTGACGGCATTGAACGCATACCCCTGCTTCTTCTTGCCGCCGATACGATGAGGGTTGTTGGGCAGGTAGAAGTCGAAGACAAAATCTTCGCCGATGATGAACAGCCGCTCCGGCGAAATAGGGTTTCACCCGAATTTTCTTCCCGCTGGCTTCCGCGGCCTTCTGCGCAGCTGTCTGCTGAGCAGCCTCCAAGTTCACGCGCTGGTCAAAAGCAACGGCCGAAAAATATGCCTGAGGAGTGATGGTTGCCAGCTTCCACGTCTTCCCCCCATCTTCGGTGAAAGCCAGATTGGGTCCGTCTTTCTTAGGCTTCTTGTAGTCCCCTCCGGCAATCACCCCGTGCAGCGCGTCCCGAAATGCGATGGAGAAAATCCCCGTGGAGTCCTCGCCATGCATAATCGGCGTGTCGAATACCTGCCAGCTCTGCCCTCGATCCGCTGAATGGAAGACCCGTGCCGACCTTCCCTCCAGTCGCGAACCACAGGTTGTGGTCACCGGAATCGCGCAAGATCGCAAGGCTGCTGTTCGAGGCCGCGAACGCCCCCTCGCCCTCCAGCGCCTCCGGCATCGCCGCACTCGCCAGCGGACGCCAGTTCTGGCCATCTTCCGTTTGCAGCAACTCGAATTTCAGTTTGCCCGATTCATCCGCAACTGGATCGCCCAGCACCATTCCATGCTTCGCATCCCAGAAAGCAATCGCGTCAAAAAATCCTTTGGCAATCTTGTTGGTGAATTGCAGCTGCCAGTGCTGGCCCCCATCCTGGGTGTGATAAATGCGGGATTGCTCGCCCGGCCCCGAGGACATCAGAAACGCTTCGTCCGCGGAAAAGCGCAGCCACTCCACGGAAATCAAGCCCCTCCGCATCCGCAACTTGCCCCGGAGTCCATGTGCGGCCTCCATCCACCGTGCGTAAATAGGTCCCGTGAGTGCCGCTGGCCCACGCCACCTGGCGCGACACAGCGCTCACGCCGCGCAGGTTTTCAGTGGTGTTCGAAATCTGGACGCGCGGCCCTTGAGCCACGTCCGTAGTGGCGAGCAGGAGCAGATACAGCAATCGCATGCGGGCATTGTCGCAGAAAACGTCCGCTGTGCAGAAGGCGTTTCTAAGAAATGAACTTCGACTGAATCCCGGCACCCTGATTCAAGCAATGGGAGAAGATTTTATTTCGCTGTGAACTCAGCGAAGCTTGCGGTCTTGCCAATGTAGATGCGCAGCGTACATCGCGCCCCCACGTGTGCGAACGCCACTTCCAGCGCGTCGGAAGCCTGGTCGATTTGCACCGTCTCCATCGGCGCCTTCGCCACGTCCTGCTTCTCATCGTACGCAGCGCCGGTCGTCACGTTCTTGTTCACAGCCAGATTCCAGTTCCCGCGCGCCGGGATTGGATACAACGTGTACGCGCCGATGGGAATCATCCCACTTCCGAGACTGAGTTGCGCTTCGGTGAACAGCGTCATCGCCGTGCCGCCCGGCACCAGCGGCTTGCCATTCTGAATTCTCTCTTTATTGCTCGCCACCGGGATGTACCGCACGTACACTTGCCGCCCGTCATCCAGATTGCACGTTGTGGTGGAAGTGGCAGGCCCGGACTGCGCCGCCACCCAAGGACTTAACAATAACGATATGAGTACTGCTCTCCAGACAAATGTGGCCGACATGGGTATGGAAAGCCTCCGCGCAGAAGTGTAGCGCCCCAGAGGCTAACAGGGGAAGAATTTTAAGGAGTTATACCCAAAACAGCGCCGGACAGTCTCCTTCGGTCATGCGTCTTCGGTGACGTTTCCCCCGCCTGCCCCCGTTGCTACCGTGACTGGCAGGTGCCGGTGCGTCGGGTGCCAAGCGAGGACGGGAGTCAATGGCGAAATCAAAACTGAGAATTCTTTACGGCGAAGGCGAAGACGAAATCTTAGCGCAGCAAGCCGCGGCCATGGAAAAGGCCGGGCATACGGTTCAGAAGGCGATCGGGCGCAAGGCGGTGGATGAGGCTCTGAAGAAGTCCACCTTTGACCTGCTCATTCTGGGCGCCACCATGACTCGCAACGACCGCCATCATCTGCCTTACATGGCGAAGAAGGCCAATGCGGAAATCAGTGTGCTCGTGCTGCACGCCGACGGAACGCGCCACCCCTACGTCGATGGTTGCGTGGACACCGGCGCCAGCATCGAGAACATCCTCAACCGCATTGAAAGCATGAACATTGCAGGCATGATGCCCGCAGCCAAGGCAGCAGCGGCCACCGCAGGCAAGTAGCCGGATGCAACAGAGTCGAAAAGGGCGGCAGCGACATGCCGCCCTTTCTTCATTTGCCCAAATGAACCTGAAGAGTTACGAATCACGTATGTCACAGGTGGAACCGCGGAGTAGGCTCAAGCCCTAAATCAAGCTCGAAGTGGAATGAAACACGTAGGGACAGCCCCTTGGGCTGTCCGGCGAAGCGAAGCGAGCACCCCGGCGAGTTCCTTTAAAGATTCTAAAAAGGGCGGCCGCGAATGCAGCCCTTCCTCATTTGGCCGAATGAACCTGAAGAGTTACGAATCACTTAAGACAAGGGGTGGGAAAACGGAGTGTAATGAAGCCGTACACCAGCCTGCGAAGTGGGCTGAAGCACCAAGGAACAGCGCTTGATGTGCAGTTCCATGACATCCTTTATGCAGTGTTCCGGGACATTCTTTGCACTCCCGCGCAAGCTTAGCGACTGGCGCCATGAGAGATGACTTTGAGAAGCGTGGACGTTCAGGAACAGCGGGTGCGAATCGATCAGGAGTCTTACGGCAGCGTTCGCGTAGCCGGCTTTACCGCCCCTTTGTGGTCTTTGGGATAAACCACCAGGCACCGCCGCATCCCCTCACCTTCGCTCTGCGTAATCAGGTCGGCTTCCTCGCGCAGCGCCAGGTGAACAATCCGCCGTTCCCGCGATGACATCGGGCTGAACTGGTAAGGCGTTCCGGTCTTGCGAACTTTTTCCGCCGCCACGCTGGCCGCCATCCGCAGCTCATGAATGCGCTGCGCCCGGTGATTCTGGCAATCGAAGCTGATCTTTTCGTGCTCTCCCGACGGCAGCCGCAACATCTCCAGCGCAAGAAGCTCCAGCGCACGCAGCAATTCGCCCCCGCGGTCGAGCAGCAGAGTGGAATCCGGCCCCGAGAAATCCACCAGAATTTCCGGCTTCTCCCAATCGCGGTCCTCCGGAATAGGAGGATCGACCACGATCCGATACTTAAAGCGGAGCCCGCCATGCGTGACCACGGCCTGCAGAAACTCATTAATCTTCTTAGCAGCAGCGACTTTGTCGGGAATGGACATAAATTCAGCTCTTAGCTCTTAGCCGTTAGCTTTTAGCTCGAGTCTCGCGCGTTCACAATTGCAAAGGGATCGGCAGCAAACTGGCGATCTCCCTAAGCATCTCGGATAGTGTGTCGATTCAAGCTAAGAGCTAATGGCTAATAGCTCATTTCTCTTTCTTCCGCGCACGCTTGGCCATCATCTCACGCATCTCTTGCCCCAGCGACGTGCGGTTCATCACCGCCTGCTGCGCGATCGAAATCAAATTGGCTTCCGCGTAGTACAGATTCAACCCCGCTGCCAGCCGGAAGAATATGAAGCCCATCATCAGCGGCATCATCACCGTCATCATCTTCTGCTGCGCTGGATCCATGCCCGCTTGCGGCGTCATCTTCTGCACTACCAGCATGCTGACCACCATGATAATCGGCAGAATGTAAGGCAACGGCTCAGCTGCCGACAAATCCTTGATCCAAAGCCAATGGGCGTGCCGCAGATCGATCGCCGCTCCCAGCATCCGGTAGTACGCGATCAAGAAGGGAAACTGAATCAGCATCGGCAGGCAGCCTCCCGCCGGGTTCACTCCCTCTCTCTTGTAGATCGCGCTGATCTCTTCATTCATCTGCGCCTTGCGCGGATCCTTCAGGCTGTACTTCTTATACTTCTCCTGGATCGACTTGATCTGCGGCGCCACGCGTTGCATCTTCAGCATGGACTTCATCTGCGTGATGCGCAGCGGCAGCAGCGCCACGCTGATGATCAGCGTCTGCAGCACGATCGCCCATCCCCAGTTGGCCACCACATGGTGATAGGTCCATTTCAGCCACACAAACAGCGGCTTGGCGATGATGCCCCACCAGCCAAAGTCGACCAGCCCATTGAGGTCGTTATCCCCGCTGGTCACTCCCGGCACGGGAATTTTCTGTAGAACGTCAAGTTCTTTAGGCCCGGCGAACAGCCGTTCCGAAGTCGGCCCGTGGAGATTCCCCACAGCCGCTCCAATCACTTCCACATTCGTTTTCTCGGTCGAGCTCTTCTGCGGATCGCTCAATATGGACAGTTGATTCCGCAGCGTCACCATCGCCGATGACCCGGGATCATCCGGGATGAACACTGCCGCAAAATACAGATCCGTGGGCCCGGCCCAATGGAACGGCCCCGGCACCGTTCCCCCGCCGCTGATTTTCTTGATGGCTACGCGCTCGATGTTCTTGTTGTACTGGTAATCGATATTGCCCGCGTTATAGAACGCAGGCGTAACCTGGTCGCCGAACCCAGCCGGCCACGCCGGAAGCGCCGCCACAAAGTTCCCCTTGTACGTGACGCTCGTGTCCACTTTCACCACGTAAGTGTTATCGAAACTAAACGTCTTGCGGACGGATAAATCCTGATCGGCGTACTCGAAGGTTACCGTGGCGGGAGTACTTTGCTGCCCCTCCACCGATGAGGCATACAGGGCGGAGCTCAACTTGCCGCGCAGATCGGTGTCATACGTCCACAGCGAGAGGGGATATCCGAATTGAGACGCCGCCGCGGGGTTGACCAGGTCAAGACGCCCGTTCTCCGCTTCATTGTCGTACTTCTTCAGGATCCACGATTTCACCTGCGCGCCGCGGTTGGTGAACGTGATCCGGTAAAGATCGTTCTCCAGAACAACTTCCTTCTCGCTGGCGGCCTGTTTCGTCACTCCCGCGGGTACTGCCGGAGCGGGCGCTGCCGTGGTTGCGCTCGGAGGCCTGCTGGTTGGCGGTTCCGCTGCCTTGGACTGGCTCGCTTGCTGCTGCGGCGGAGTAGCCGACGGAAGAAATCTTTTCAGTAACGGCTGGAATGCCAGCATGATCACGAACGTGACCAGAAAAATCAGCAGTAAACGCTTTTCTCCGCCCGGTTCGTGTTGTGGATTTTGATATTCGGCCAAGTAAAGTCTTTCCTCAGATCGTGTCGTGCATGGCGCCGTGATGCCGCCCGGCAGAACTCATCTCTTCGCCACTTCTGGCGCGCTTGATCACCGGATCGTACCCGCCCTTCACAAACGGATGACAACGCAGCAATCGCCACACCGCCAGTAAGCCTCCGCGTACCACTCCGAACCGGTCCACCGCTTCCATCGCGTATTCGGAACAAGTCGGCACATACCGGCAGGCCGGCGGGAATAGCGGCGAGACGATCGCCTTGTACCCCCGCAGCAACTGCAACGTCACGCGTTGAGCCAACTGGCGCATCATTGGAGCCTTACCCTTGCGGCTTCGGGCTTTGGGAAGAATCCTTGCCCTCGTCTGCCTTCCCGCCGAGTTTCTTCTCTATCGTTACGAACGCCTGGCGGACTTCGTTCAGCACCGTCTCGAAATCGGCTGTCAACACAACCTTCTTCGGATTAATCACGATATCGGCTGCCGCTCCCGGCCAAACTCGCGTCAGCCTCACGGCTTCACGCATACGGCGCTTGATCCGATTGCGTTGCACCGCGCCTCCCAACGCGCGGCCCACGGTAAATCCCACCCGCAGTCCGGGCGCCGCCGGCGACGCTTCCGGTCTCCGCCAGTAGAACACGGTCATCGACGTCGAAAAATGCCGCCGTCCCTGCTTATAAACCCGCTCGAAGTCGGCGTGTCTTAACAGCCGTCCACTGCGCGGAAAAGTCTTTCCCGCTCGAGGCTCGAGACGTTGTTTCGATTCTCCACGCACACTGAAGGTCGCAGGAACTCTAATCTCTTGTGTGACTCATGGGAGCGCAGGCCTCTGCGCCCCGATTCGGGGAAGATTCCGGGCTGCTATTCGCGGAAGCCTGGCTTCACTGAGACCCGCTTGCGCCCCTTGGCGCGGCGGCGCGACAGAACCTTCTGGCCGCCTTGGGTCTTCATGCGCGAGCGAAACCCGTGCTTCTTCGATCGCTTGCGCCGGTTGGGTTGGAATGTACGCTTAGGCATTGAAAAGTACCTGCTCCTGATTCGTTCAGCGGTCTTGGGGCAAACTGAAAGTATAAATCAGCCCTCGCATTACCGCCAAACTCCCTCCATGATAGCTATAGGCGACGGGATATTCCTAAACCGTGCGCTTTACGCGCGTTCGTGCGGGCGGGTCGGTGGTGTAGAAGCAACAACGCTCAGACGTGAACTGAGTCGAAAGAAGTTGAACTTATGGCTGATTTGGTCAATCACTCTTCCAGAACTCGCTAATTGATGACACAATGCCGCAACGTTATAGGTTTTTATTCCATGCAGAAAGAAAAAGCTCTAATGAAAAATGCCTTTGCCTGGGCTGCTACTGTGGTACTCCTGCTAGCCTGCTTTTCGAGTCTCAACTATGGACAGAGCGATGTCGAAACACGTGCTGCCGCCACCAGCCAAGCTCTGGTGAACGGGCATATCGCATGGAGGAGCAAGGTATCCAGTCCCGGCGCTTCCATTCAGGTAAAAGAAGTAGGACGGCAGGGATCGCTAGTGCAGTACCACCTTTACGTCTCAGGGTTGCCCTTCAACGAACTGTACACAGCCGTGAGTTGGCCCGTCACACAAGCTAAACCGTCCCCCGTCATGGAAGGGGTAAGCCTCGGAAAAGATGGAATTGTAATGTGTGCCGGAAGGACGCCGGAGCAGTGCGGTGATTCCTCAAAGAAGGATGACCCTATCGAGTTCTCGTTCAACGCTGCCAAAGGTGAGCCGTACCGCGTGGCATTGGTCGCTGGAAACGACAAAGCGGCCGTTGTAATTGTGCCCGAACCCATTATGGCAAAGGATAAAGGGTGCGTGTTGACTGTCGAGCGCCTGCTCCCGCACTTCGAGCTGGCCTACTTTATGGGCCGCGGGTTTCCTCCCGACGCTGACGTTTCTTTCAATGGCGAATCCTTTGGCGAGAAGCACGCTGTTAACGCGAAAACAGACAACGAAGGCAACCTTCAGTTCGCTCTAATGCCTTTCGTGGCTGGCCATCGCAAAGGCACCACCACGATCAAAGGCGGCGGGAGTAGTTGTTCCCTATCAATAAACTTCGAGTGGGGAAGCTAGTTTGTGCCGCCGTGAGGGTCGTTGGCGAAACATCGCCTTAATTCTCAAAATGGCCGGAACGGGACTCTGAGCGCTATGCGCTGATTACAACAGGAGACTTCTAGCAGCCCTCAGGTAGCATCGCGAAGGTCTCCAAATTGCTCAGCGATTGATCATGCGCTGCGCGCTCTCGGGGTAGCGCTCCCCCTGCAATTCGATCCCGGAAGACAGTTCATCAATCTTGCGAAGGTCGTCGGGCGTAAGTTCTACGTTGACCGCACCGAGATTTTCTTCGAGCCGATGCAGCTTGGTTGTTCCTGGGATCGGGACCATCCACGACTTCTGTGCCAAAATCCAGGCGAGGGCGATTTGTGCCGGTGTTGCTCTCTTCTGCTGCGCAAATTTGCTCAAGAGATCTACTAACGCCTGATTTGCCTTCCGGTTCTCTTCGTTGAAGCGCGGTACAACAGCGCGAAAATCGCTCTGTTCAAATTTGGTCTCGTCCGTGATTTTGCCCGTTAGAAATCCTTTTCCCAGCGGGCTGAATGGAACGAACCCGATCCCGAGTTCTTCAAGAGTCGGTAAAATTGCTTCCTCCGGCTCTCGCCAAAACAGCGAATACTCACTCTGCAGAGCAGTGACAGGCTGCACTTTATGCGCGCGCTGAATGACCTGCACGCCCGCCTCGGACAAGCCAAAGTGCTTCACTTTACCCTGGTGGATCAAATCTTTCACAGCACCAGCAACATCTTCGATCGGGACGTTTGGATCAACGCGGTGTTGGTAGAGCAGGTCGATTACATCAGTCTTCAACCTCTTCAGTGAAGCCTCCACTACTTCCTTAATGTGCTCCGGTCGGCTATTTAGTCCAGCCTGCTTGCCGTTAGCGTCTATGTTGAAGCCGAACTTTGTCGCAATTGCTACGTTCTTACGATGTGGAGCCAGAGCCTCACCGACGAGTTCTTCGTTGGTATACGCCCCGTAGACTTCAGCGGTGTCAAAGAATGTCACCCCGCGCTCGACGGCAGCCCGAATAATTGAAATCCCTTGCTGCTTTTCGACGGGCGGGCCATAGCCGAAGCTCAATCCCATGCAGCCGAATCCGATCGCTGAAACTTCCAAATTACTTTTCCCAAGTTTGCGGTTTTGCATGCTTCCGGCCTTCTCTCTTGAGTTATCGCGGAGTTAACAATGCTGTAGCTTACTCGATCACGACCGCCGACGAGCATGGTCGTAGGAGCCTGAAAGACATCTCTTTGATGCATGCTACGATTCGGCGGTATTGGCGAAAAATCCCCATCTCACTCAAAATGTCCGTGCAGGGTTTTTTAGGGTTGATGGTTCCATGAGGCGGTCGTTCAGCCGCTTGGAATTTCCCAGCCTTTGCAAGTGCTCGAGCAAATGGCCGGCGATATGGTTTTTCCTTTTACCAACCTCTATTTTCGTCCGCGTGGTTTCGCGGGATCGGCAGGCGCGGATGGTGCGCTCGAACCCGGTACAGCGGTATTTTCCGGCGCACCCCGGGGCGGCAGTTTCCCAGCTTCGTCCACGATGGCGGCGGCGCGTTCCTTGCTGATCTTGCACACCGGATCGTAGATGCGGCATTGCGCCAGCGTGTACTTGCAGCCGCAATCGCAGCTTTCCGCGTTGAGCTTGTGCAACGCCGCCATGCGCTGTTCCGCCGTCAATTTCGACGTGTCCACTCCCGGTAGCATGGTCGCGCGGTCCGCGTGCTTCAGAAATACTTCGCCGGTATCTTGAAACGTTTCGACTCTCGCCGGCACGGCCATATCCAGCAGCGCGCGGGCTTCGATTTCGTACAGCGCTGGATTGAACAGCCCCACATGTTTTTGCACTACTTTGCTGTCTCGATTGATGACGAACACCGTGGGCAGGGCGGCGATGCCTCCGTAAGCCAGGCGCACCGCATTCGAGGTCCTCGCCACGGGATAGTTGATGCCCTCGTTCTTCACGAACGCACGCAGTCGCTCCTCGTCATCGTCATCCACATCCATGCCGATGATCTGCAACCGGTCTTTGTACGCCTCCTGCATTCGGATTAGGCTGGGGATCTCTGCCCGACAAGGTCCACACCATGTCGCCCAGAAGTTCAGCAGCACCACCTTGCCCTTGTAGGCATCCAGGCTGAGTTCTTTTCCGTCCAGGTCTTTCGCCTTGAGGTCCGGCGCAGGATCGGGATCGCGCACAAAGCGGATCACCGCTTGCTGTTGCTGCTGTGTTTGCAACTGCGCCTCTGAGCCCAGCGGCATCAGGGCCAGGCACAGGCAGGTCAGGGAACAGACCCCCAGCCCCATTCGCAGACTCGTCCCGTGTTGGCGCATCCGACTCATGATCTCCTATCAGGAGATCATACAGGGCGGTGCATGCCAAGAGCCCTGCATGACTCTGGTCTACTCACTCCTGTGCCCTACATATTTCGTGCACTTGCTCAATGCCCGCATTTACAATCATGTGCAGTTCCGTACAGCCTTGACCCATTCTCAACCGAACTCTGAGACGTCTTCGGGGCCGGACTTTTCCGCCTCACCCACCATAACCTCGTCCGAGGTTGAATTTCGCACGCAAGTCGACCGCGACACCGAAATTAACCGGGAACTTCGCCGGCTCAACCGCGCCCTCCGTGCCTTGAGTGCCTGCAACCAGGCGCTCTCCCAAGCAGGCAGCGAGCAGGAACTCCTCGATCAGATTTGCGACATTATTGTGCGCTTGGGAGCCTACCGCTTCGCCTGGATTGGCTACGCGCTGCACGATGCTGCCAAATCCGTTCGTCCCATGGCCCATGCCGGTCACGAAGCCGGCTATCTAAACCAGATCGTCGCTACCTGGTCAGAAGAGCCCTCTGGCCAAGGCCCCACGGGTACCGCCATTCGAGAGAACTCTCCTTCCGTAGTGATCGATACTCAAACCGATCCCAGGTTCGCTCCCTGGCGTGAGGCCGCCCTCGCGCGCGGATACTCCGGGATGATCGCTTTGCCCCTGTGTGTCGCCGGATCCACCTTCGGCGCCCTCGCCATCTATTCCGATCAGAATGACTCCTTCGAAACCTCTGAGGTGGATCTGCTCCAAGAGATGGCGAACAATCTCGCCTTCGGCATAACCGCCATTCGCTCGCGCGAGGACGGCAAACGCACCACCGCCGCCCTGCGCGACGCCGAAACGAAATACCGTCAATTGGTCGAACAGGTCCCCGCTATTTCCTACGTCGCCGAGGCCGGCGCGCAGGGCCGGTTTCTTTACGTCAGCCCCCAGGTCACTGCCATTCTCGGGTACCGCCCGGAAGAATGTCTCTCCGATCCCCACTTCTGGTGGGATCATCTCAACCCGGCCGACCACGCCGTCGCCATGCTGGAAGACACCTGGGAAGTGAACCGAACCTTTCAGGTGGAATACCGCATGCGCCGGCAAGACGGTAAAGAAGTCTGGCTGCGCGATGAAGCTCTGATCTTCTGCGACCCCCAGACCGGAAAACGAATGACTCGCGGCCTGCTCATCGACATCACAGAACAAAAATGCGCTCAGGACGCACTCCGGGAAAGTGAAGAGCGCTACCGCGCGTTTGTCGAGCAAAGCTCGGAAGGCATCTTCCGCCTGGAATACGATCCCCCCGTGCCTTCGAACCTCCCTCCCCCCGAGCAATACGAAGTCGCCTTGCACCGCGGTTATGTCGCCGAATGCAACGACGCCATGGCAAAGATGTATGGCCGGAGTTCGGCCAAAGAACTCATCGGCAGGCCTATTTCGGAGTTCTTCATCCTGCACGATCCGGTCACGAAGCAGTTCATGGAAAATTTCATCCGAGCCGGCTATCGGGTCAGCGACGAGGAGTCACGCGAGGTTGACGCCCGGGGCCAGCGCAAAATCTTCCGCAACACCATGGCCGGCGTTGTGGTCGACGGCCATTGGGTTCGCACCTGGGGCATTACTCGAGATGTTACCGAGCGCGTCCAACTCGAAGCCCAACTCCGAAACGCTCAGCAGATGGAAGCCATCGGGCGCCTAGCGGGCGGTGTCGCCCACGACTTCAACAACATCCTCAGCATCATCATGGGACATGGCGAGTTGCTGCTGCGAGCCCCTGGTTTCGACGACAAGGCCCGCAACGGCATCGAGCAGATCCAGCGCGCTGCCGATCGCGCCGCCTCTCTCACTCAGCAACTGCTCGCCTTCAGCCGCAAACAGGTCTTGCAGCCGGCAATGCTGGACTTGAATGAAGCGGTCAGCGATGTACAAAAAATGCTGGCCCGCGTCATTGGTGAGGACATTGAGCTAATCGCCAGCCTTCATCCCTCGCTCATGCCGGTGAAGGCCGACCCGGGCCAGGTGGAACAGGTTTTGATGAACCTTGCCATCAACGCCCGTGACGCCATGCCCCAGGGCGGTCGCCTGACGATGGAAACGTCCAACCTCCAGTTCTCGGCCGAGCAAGGCCGCGATCTTGATCTTCCCGCCGGGCATTACGTCATGCTCAAAGTCACCGATACGCGGCCACGGCATGGACGCTGCAACTCTCCCCCACATCTTCGAGCCGTTCTTCACCACGAAGCCCATGGGCAAAGGCACCGGCCTCGGCCTCTCGACGGTTTACGGCATCGTTAAGCAAAGCGGTGGCAGTATCCAGGTCGAAAGTGAACTTGCACGCGGCACCGTATTCCGCGTCTATCTCCCCGCCGAACACGGCCCCGTCCAGCTAAACAAACGTGCCGCCGCAGATGCCAACGTGGCAGGAGGATCCGAAACGATCCTGATCGCCGAAGACGAGCCTGACCTTCGCGAACTGACTCGTATCTTTCTCCGCGATTACGGATATAACGTCATCGAAGCCGGAAGCGCCGAGCAGGCGCTGCAGATCGCCGAAGTATTTGCCGCCCCCATCCATTTGCTGCTGACCGACGTCATCATGCCGGGCATGAGCGGCCGCCAGCTTGCCGAACGCATCCACAAAAAGCGCCCCCAAACCAAGATCATCTACATGACCGGATACACCGACGACATGGTCGTTCAGCACAAAGTCCTGGAGCCCGGCGTGAACATGCTCCAGAAGCCCTTCACCCGCCTGGACCTGGCGAAGAAAGTACGCTCCACGTTAGACGGACAGTAATCCTGATCCCTATCCCCCAATCCCTAGCCCCCTGAATTGTGTTCACCCTCCGGTAAAATGAATCAGCGGCTTTCCTGAAAGCTTTTTGAAAGGGATACCAGATGACGGAACCTGGGCCTCAAGCTGTTGATGCAGGCAAGAAGATTTGGGTCACGCTGACGGGACTACCCCTGACCATCAAATTGAATTGGCCATTTCATCAATCCACCTCAGGCGCGGATTTCTCGGTTTTGCATGGCGACATCCGCCTGGAGGGTTCCGATGGCCTGCACGCGCCTGTGGCCGTGAATCTCTCGCAAACCGTGCGCGAAGTCATGCCCTCTCTCGAGCCCAAAGACGCGGAAGCTCCTGTCGTCAACGCCCTGCGGAAGGAAGTAGACCGCCGCCAGATTGAGTTTTTGAAATCGGGAAAACTCCTGCCCGTGCCCTTCTCCAGCCGCCATTACGATTTCAAACGCCAGCAGTGGATTTTCGGCAAGGCCAGCGACGACGTCATGGCGGAATTTATTGAGCGCAAAGTTTACTGGCAGACCCGGCTCGCCGGCGATCCACGCATATGGATCGCAGATCCCGCCGAAGCCCAGTATGTCCAGACCACTCCCAACCATCTGCTGGAAATCGCCTGCCGCCTGGTCGCTGCCCAAGGCTTATTGCGGATCGACGGCGAGTGGGCCGAGCCCACCTCTGGACTCATGAATCAGGCAGAGCGCTTCGAGGCGGCACGACGCCAGGCCCTCGAGGATTTAGAAAAAAAGCACGCCTTCGAAAGAGGCTGAGTCGCTATGCCTCTCTCGGTTTCCGCATCGCCCCGGCAAGGACTGCGCCTAGGTCTACGATGCACATCGCGCCAATGATCCCCAGCGAGATCACGCAATAAATGCACCACACCCCAAGAACATTCTTCTCGATCGTCGCCAGATACAGCGAGAATGCCAGTCCCGCGAGGGTAAAAACGAGCAACACTCGATAGGCTCGAAACCACGCCAGCGCAGCCATCACCAGGTATCCGAGAATGCCCGCTGTCGCCACCGGAAGCGCTCCCAGCACAGGCACTGCTCTCAACGCCGGAACCGCCCCGCCCACCAGCGCATATTTGCTGTGATTCACAACGCCACAATCCCAGTGCTCGTTGATGCTGCACGGCGAATCACCATATTCGCGATAATGCTCGCGCAACGCGAGTGCCGCCACAACCATCCCGAATACTGCCAGGATCACTAGCACGTATTTCATGTTTCCTCGACTCCGGGCGACGTTAAGTTTTTGGGACCCGCGCCCCCGCGGCTTCTTTCATTAGATCAGAAACCTGCCAGTCGCCGCCGTGATACCAGCTCACGATCTTGCCGTCCGGCCCAATCACGGCCGTGCTCAGATTGTGCGTAATCAGCCCACCTTCCGGCGTGACCGTCAGCGCGAAAAAATCAGCGATTCTCGGCAGATCTGCCGCCCGCGGCACCGCAAATTCCCAACGCTTGAATAATGCGGCGTCCTGCGTATGCGCCACAGTGAACCCATACTGGCGCAGCACCTTGGGCGTGTCGTGCTCCGGATCGAAGCTGATGCTCAGCAGATGCGTCGCCCCATCGTCTCCCATCTGCTTATAGATCTCGTCGAAGTTGCGGCTCATTCGCGGGCAAAAATCCTGGAACGGGCACCGCGTGTAGATGAACGTCACTAGCAGCACCTTGCCCCGGTACTGCTTCAACGAGACGCGCTTCCCATCCTGGTTCGTCAAAGAGAAGTCTGGAACCCCTTCTCCGGACTGCGGGATATGCATCGCACCGGGCCCTTTCGCCGGAGGTGACTTCGCGTGCCCGGTAACTTTCACGTTTTCCAGCCAGTAGTCCGGCTCGGCGTCCCGGTTGCCCGGATCGGGCTCGATCACCACCACGTCTGCGGAAATCGAGTCTCCTGGCGCAACCTGCCGCAGCATCGATGCCGGCTTGAACTTGTAACTCATCACCATCGGTTCCATGAAGCCCTGAATCAGGTCGCCATCAATAGTCGCGGAGTCGGACTTCGCGTCGACGGAAACGATGCGTCCGGTAAACGGATACCGCTTGGCATTGGCTGAAGTTTTCGTGCGATGGCACGCCGAGCTCGAAAGAGCCGCCACACACACGATGCCGACGATAAGAGTGCGCGATAAGACTTGAATTGGAGGATTCACCTGCTACCAATTTAACAAACGCCGCCATGACCCGCCGAACTGCGATCCTGACCGGTTGTTCGACGCTCGCACTTTGTGCCATCCTACGCGCTCCGGAATCCTACTGGGAGAAAGTTCCATGGCATGTAATCCTGAAGTGTTGCAGCACGTTCCGCTGTTTGCCTCGCTCAACGACGACGAAACCGCCGTCCTGGCCGGCCAGGTGGAAGTGAAAACATTTCATCCCCGCCAGCGCATCTACAAGATGGGTGACTCCACCGGACGCGCTTACGTCGTGGTGTCCGGCCGCGTTCGCGTGACCACCGTCGATCAGGAGCATCAGGAAGTCGTGGTCGACGAGCCCACGCATGGCGAGTTCTTCGGCTTCGCCTCCATGCTGGAGCAGACTCCGCACCAGACCGACGCCGTTGCCGTCGACGAGGCCGTCTGCGTCGAAGTGGACCGTGAGGACATCTCCATTCTCCTGCAACGCAAGCCCCTGGCCGGCATGGAAATGCTTCGGGTGTTGGGACGCCAGTTCCACGCCGCGCAGCAACTGGTTCGCGTGCGCGCCATGCGCCATCCCAACGAAATCATCGATCGCGAAGCCACTTTCGGCCAGCGCATCGCCGACGCCGTTGCGAGATTCGGCGGCTCGTGGGCATTTATCCTCTCCTTCGCCTTCGGACTCGCCGCTTACATCGCCTTGGATTCTCTGCTCGGTAGGCGCGGCGTGGGATCCATATCCTTTCATCCTGCTGAATCTCTTTCTGTCCATGCTGGCCGCCATTCAGGCGCCGGTAATCATGATGAGCCAGAACCGTCAGGACACCAAAGATCGCCTCCGCAGCGAACTCGATTACGACGTGAACCGCCGCGCCGAATCGGAGATTCAAGGCCTGGCCCGCAAGCTGAACCTGCTGGGAGAAAAAATGGGAGACGTGGAAGAACTGCTGCGTGAGAAGCTAGCCAGAGAGTAAGCCGTGAACCACAGAGCATAGAGGAATTCCCCTGCGCCCCTCTGTGTCCCCTGTGGTGAATGCCTTTTCTTAGTAGTGAAACCGATACCGCAGTTCAAAAAAAATCTCCCGCGGACTGTTCCAGTGAAATCCGCCAAAAGTGATGCTGTTATCGATCTCATACCGCCGGTTAGCCACATTCAGTGCAGATACAGAAGCCGACAACCGCTCGCCAAAATCCTTCCCCACCGTCACATCAAAACTAGTGTGCCCGGGCAAGTAGTCTCCCGGATAAGGCTCTCCTGGAAATGCATTGGTGAATCCCGATCCGTAGTAGACGTTAGTGGAAAGATAAGCCCGTCGCGGCAGCGTGACGTCCGCTCCCACATTCAAAGTATTCCGCTGATCGTGATCGAGCGGTCCCCACTCCACCGAAGAAAAATCCGTTAGTCCTCCATTAACGGCTCCTCCAGCCCACGCCACCTGGTTCGAATACGCCACGTGGATCTGCGCCCGATGCGCCAGCCGCGGAGAACGCAACGTCAGTTCCCATCCCCGAATGTGTGCCCGCTCAATCGTCAGCGGGAAAAACAAGTTCGATTCCCCAATATTGTTGTGATCGAAAAAGTTCCGCGCATTCGTTCGGAACGTGTCCGCGTCAATCACCCAGCCACGCCAGGGAATATTCACCCCAAATTGCGACTCTTCATCGCGCTCCCCGTACAGCGGCGTGAACGCCAGGTTGTTGTTGTTGGCAAACTGCAGCAGCGGCCCCGAAGCAGTCAACAGCGGCGGCGGCTGGTAGTAATGTCCATACGACGCCCGAAACGTCCATTTCAACTTCGGAACATTGAGCGCCACTCCAAACCGCGGGCTCACCGAATTCTCCATCACGCCGCCGGAGAAATGCGTGGGCCTCGCTCCTGCAGAAACGGTCAGCCACGATGCAGGCTTGAACTTGTCATCGATGAAAAACGAAGTCAGGCTCCCCGTGGGATTCTCCGCCACCCTGAACGCGTTTCCGCTTCCATCGTTGAACCTCGCCCCCAGCAACTCGCTGTTCTGCTGATAGAAGCTGTAAAACCCAACCTGCAAATCGTTTCTCTTCAGGTTTGCGCTGAAACTAACCTGCCCCCCGGCATAGTTCGACCCGCGGTGATCCGTAGTGGCCACCGGATCGCTCGGTGCGCTGTCGTAGTTCGCCCGGTTGTAGTGATAGAACGGCGACACCGTCATCAGCGTCTTCGAATTGAACGTATGCACCCACGAAACATTCGCCACCGCATCCGCCTCGTGATCCCCATCGCGCAAATTCAGGCTCGGATACTGCCCCGTTAGCACTCCGTTCACCAGCCCGTTTTCGATGTCATAAGGAAACGGGTCGTAAGGAATCTGGTAATAATCGCGCCGGAACGAGCTCACTACGCGGAACTGGTCGGAAGGATCGGCATTGAAAATCAAAGTCCCAAATCCCCCGTAACCGTTCGTCGCATCGTGTACCGCCTCCGGCACCGGCGTCTCGATCCCCAGATTGCTGCGGTTGCCATTCACGCTGGCATAGTAGGCAAAGCGCGCGCTGTGACTGCCCAGGCTGAACTGATCATTCGTCTGATAAAAATTCCCCGCGCTTAACACCACCTCTGCTTCCCGATTCCGTTCGAACCCGGTACGCGGCACCACATTAAACACTCCATAGGTCCGGTCGCCCAACTCCGCTCCGTATCCGCCGCGGCTCGCTTCCAAGTAGTCAATGTCCTTGGGATCGAACTGCGGCCCGATATTCGACGCGATATTCGTATTCGGAACCGGCACTCCATCCACCAGCCAGCTCGTCTGATGCCCGCCGCGAACATGCAACTGGTCGTGCACCATGTACGCCCCCGGAACGTAATCCGTAATCATGGCCAAGCTGTTCGTCCGTGCCGCTCCCGGAGTTCGCGAAATCTCCTCGCGATCCACCACCGTCGTCGGAGTATGGGAATCCGTCGCCACACCTTCCGCACTGGCCGACACATTCACGGTCTCCTTTGTCCCCGCCACGTTCAGCGCAAAATGCAGGACGGGCTGCGAGCCCGATGCCACCAGCACATCCTGTTGCGTCTGCTCAAACCCTGTGCCAGACACGCTGACCGTGTACTCCCCCAGGGGCACCGCGTTGAAAACGAACTCTCCGTTCGCGTCAGAGTTCATCGTCGCCGCCCAATCGGAGTTCTTCGCTTTGATCATCACCATGGCATTCGCCACGGGACGATGCTGCGGATCGTGAATGATGCCGCGAACCGATCCCACCACAGCCGCCCATGCCGTCAGCCCGAACACCAACACAAATGTGTACAGCGCAATCCGAATCCAGCGCATACCATCTCCGATGCGACGCGGAAAAGCAGACCAACCCGCCTGCTTCCGCCGCCGATAAATTTTTCAATTGCAGACTAAGGAGACGTACTAGGCAGGAGGAGCGCGCGTCGACCGGGCGGACGAGACGCCGATTGCAAGAGAATGAGAGCGAGCCTCTACAGGCTTGAGCGCCGATCGCTGCTGCGCCCGGATGGCGCGCCACGGTTCCGGATGCGCCCACTGCGAGACTGCCACCGCGCGACGGCAGTCGCGCGAACATCCCGGGGCATGAATTGCCGCTTGTTCCGGATCCGTCAGCGCATAACTGTGACAACGATGCTGGGCCGAGCGTCTGCAGCACAGATGACTAGGCGCACCCGAGGCCTGCAGTGCCGGAGGAACAAGAGTTCCGGCAGCCACCAACAGCAGCAAAAACCGCCCGATCACGCGCTGCATATTTTTCCAGTGCAAAATTCACCCGGGACAGAAGAAGGCACCACAAAGAATCCAACCGACAAGCCTGGCCCCTAATCCCCAACCCCTGAGCCCTGATTTTATCGATATCCAGAACCCAATCCAGTCAGCATAGATGAGAGAGGCCGGGTGGACAAGACTGCGGTCACAAACCCATACACTCGGGAGAAAAGACTTGTGCTTAGAACTGTCGTCCGGATTACTTCACAAGCACGTAACTTCCTCCATCCGTAAACGCAATCAGCAGGTTAATCAGCACAAAAATCAGATCGTAGTGCCACCCCGACGATTTCTCCCCCCAGAACCCCGTGTGCCACACAAAGATCTTCTTCTGAATCGCTCCCAGCATGACGAGTATCAATCCGAACGCCGCAATCTGTGGCAGCACACCGGCCGCCACTCCCAATCCTCCCGCCACCTCGGCCATTCCCAGAAACACCGTAAAGCCTTTCGACATGCCTATGCTCTTCGACCGCGCCTCGGGATCTTTCAGGTGGCTGTACCCGCTGGTCACAAACACCAGTCCGACCATCAGCCGCAGCAGAAGAATTCCCAGATCGGTGAAGCGGGACAGCACGGGGAACATGCATCCTCCTGGGTTAACTCAGGATTCAGGCTTTGCCTTTGATCTTGGCCCACCACCAGCGCACGCCCACAAAAAGAAATCGCCAGTCTTTGAAGAACTCAGGTGGCTTGCCCTCAAACGCATGCCCAACGAATTGCAGAACCCATCCCGCCACGAACAGCCCCAAAGCCCAGGCCCAGAGCCTGTGATAACGGAATCCAATCAGAAACACGCCCACCGAGACGAGAATCGTGGGGATCCCCAACGTATGGCACATCCGGTTGACCGGGTGCTGGTGGCTTCGCGAGTAGCGCGCAACCCACTCCTGGCTGGTAAGTCCCCCAAACATCGTGCTGAAAATCATACACCGATCTTCGGCCCGACTTCATGCTGTGCCCTGGCTCAGTTTGAAATCTTTATTCGGAGAGTTGCCCTTTCAATAGTTCTGCCAAGTACTCAGCCATGATGGAAACATCGAGGTGCCCCTCATCCCATCGCTCATCGGCAGCCCTGAGAGCCGCGTAATAAGGGTCTCGATTTTCGCGTATGCGTTCGGGAACTATTTTCTTGCCGGGAAGAACGGCCCCTTGCTTTAAGCAAATAAGGTAATAACAGGCAGCCCGTGCTGTTCTTCCATTGCCTTCAACAAAAGGATGAATCCAATTGAGTCGCCATAAAGCATAGGCAGGAAGCCCGGTAGGGTGGTCGCCTATCCCGTCTACGCTCCAATTTTCATGGATGAAGGAAAAGAATAAATCCATCTGATGCGGCACTTCTTCAAATCGTGGTGGTACATGATCACTCACGTAGATCGGTTCTTCTCTAAAACGTCCCCCAAACTGAGCGATGTTGGCCACAGCCACATAGTTCAGAGCCCAGAGGGTGTATTTATCGAAAGCCTCAATGCCCTTTTCCAGCCCTATTTCAATGCAGTTTGTTAGGAGATCGTACTGTCGCAAAAGATTTTGTTCTTGAATTCTGTTGTAAAGGTCGGGATTGTCTTTCTCACGGACTGACATGGAGAAAATTGCAGGACCCGCCAATTCTGAATGGCGGGCCAAATGTAGTTATGCTTTCAAAAGGATGTGCTGCGATGCCTTGCGAACGCTGTCCTTCGTAATGCCTTTCGCATCCGCTGGCGCGTTCCCGAAAGCAAAACTGATTCTCTGTTCACGCAATTCATCTTCCGTTATAGGTTTACTCCGCGACGAATCCAGCAGCTTCTGCAATTCTGGATCTTTCTTAATGTTTCCTAGAAACGGTTTTCTCTCAGCCATATTCGCGCCTTCCTACTTTGCTTGCTGGTTTCGGTGATTCCCGAATAATACATCAAAAACACGATTGCCAATTCCTCTCGCAAAATCGCTGTGGATTATCCAGGTACATTTCGATTAGCCGATTCTGTGCCGTTCTCTGCGTGCTACGAATTCGATGCATTTTTTAGCTGGCGGACGCGCTACTTTGCACGTTGGTGCATCGGCGCTTCACGAATCGAGTATGCGATGGTCAGCGGCTATTTTGAAACTGAGACACTGCCCTGGCCGGCCGGAACTTGCTCCCATTGCCACTCGCCAAACTGCTGCCGCAGTTTGCTCTTCAGCAGCTTCCCCGTCGAGGTGTGCGGCAGTTCATCCACAAACACGAAGGCATCCGGCAATTGCCACTTCGCAAATCGCGTCGCCAGGAAAGCACATAACTCCGCCTCTGTGACCTGCCGGCCTTCTTTCAGCACGACGACTGCAAGCGGCCGTTCCACCCACTTCGGATGCGCCACGGCAATTACCGCGGCCTCCTTCACCGCTTCGTGCGCCACAATTGCGTTCTCTAGATCCACCGAACTGATCCACTCTCCTCCGGACTTGATCAAGTCCTTCACCCGATCGGTGATCTTCACATAGCCTTCCGCATCGATCGTCACTACGTCCCCGGTACGGAACCAGCCATCCTTCGTCCAGCGATCGCTCTGATCGAGTTTGAAATAGCTGCTCGCCACCCATGGTCCCCGGACCTCCAATTCGCCCGCTGTCCTTCCGTCCCACGGCGCATCTTCTGCATCGTTCACCGCCCGCACTTCGATAAACGGGGATGGACAACCTTGTTTTGCGCGTTGCTCGTAGCATTCGTCTTCCGTCCAGGTCGCCATGGGCGGCTTGAGAGTGCAGACTGTCGCCACGGGCGTCGTCTCTGTCATCCCCCATAGTTGAATGACGCGAACTCCAAACTTATCGAATCTTCGGAACATGGATTCAGGCGCGGCCGAGCCCGCGACAACGATCCTCAGACCCGGAGCCAGCTTCCATCTCCCGGGATGACAGTCCAGCGCATTGAGCACCGCCAACCAGATCGTTGGAACTCCTCCCGTCAGGGTCACCTGCTCGCCTTCCAGCAAGTCCAGCAGGCATTCCGGTTGCAGATTCCGTCCCGGCAGAACCTGCTTGCTGCCCATCATCGTCGCTGCGTATGGGAAGCCCCATCCATTGGCATGAAACATCGACATTGCAGGGAGCACCGCATCGTGGCAGCTGCAGCCAAGTTGATCCGGCAAAGCCATGGTCAGAGAATGCAACGCAAGAGCGCGCTGCGAATAAAGAACTCCCTTGGGCTTTCCCGTCGTCCCCGAGGTGTAGCACATGGCCGCAGCTTCCTCCTCGCCCACCGCAGGACAATCCGGCTCAAGGTCACCCGCCGCCGCAAGGAATCCTTCATACGACTCCCCTCCCGCCGTCTGCCGCCCGCACCCGTGATCCACCACGAACACGCGCTCCAGCTGAACGTGTGGCCGGAACTGCTCATAAACGTCCAGCAGCGTAGCGTCCACAATCAGAAAGCGGTCCTCCGCGTGATTGACGATGTACGCGATCTCTTCCGGATGCAGCCGCAGGTTCAAGGTATGCAACACCGAGCCCACGGCCGGGATGCCGAAGTATGCCTCCACATGCTCCTGCTGGTTCCACATCAAAGTCGCTACCCGGTCTCCGTTGCGGATGCCGGCTTTCAGCAGTGCCGCCGAGAGCTGCTTCGCCCGCCGATGTGTTTCCAGATAATTGGATCGATGTCGTGATCCGTCCGGCCGCACCGATACGAGTTCCACGTTGGGGAATATCTTCGCCGCGCGCTCAAGAATTCCGCTCAGCAGCAGGGGCGACGACATCATGGTCGATTTCATGGAGAACCTCCATCAGGCCCAATTTTCGGATTGACTGCCCGTCGCTGGCAGGACTGCCAGGAGTCAGATTGGCCGGGATTATAGCTGGGAAACCGTGGCCCGGAACCTGAATCTTTGTCCCCACTCGGTTGAGGCCTTCGCTTCCCGCGTGTTAGCATCCTAGGTTTTGGCGGGTGCTTCGAAGAAATGAGCCCGTTTGGCCCGAGTTCCTGTCCTCATCCTCTTCTCATGGGCCGTTTCCTCGCGCCTGCCTGAAGGAGACCCAACTTGAAAGCCTATTCCGGAGAAAACATCAGGAATGTCGCGTTGGTAGGCCACGGGCACGCGGGCAAAACCTCCCTCGCCTCCGCCATGCTCTTTACCTCGGGAGCCACTCCCCGCCTCGGCCGCGTCGATGACGGTTCCGCCACGACCGATTACGACGACGAAGAAATCGCCCGCAAGATGTCGGTGTCAACCGGTCTGGCTGTCGTCGAGTGGGGCAAGACCAAGATCAACATCCTCGACACTCCCGGATTCAACATGTTCGTTCATGAGGCCAAGATGGCTCTGCCCGTGGTCGACGCCGCCATCGTCGTCGTGGATGGCGTGGCCGGAGTCGAAGTCGTCACGCAGCGCGTCTGGAATTACTGCGAGGAATACAACACTCCGCGCCTCATCGTGGTCAATCGCATGGACCGCGACCGCGCTGATGCGACCCGCGTTCTCGAATCGATCGAGAAAAACTTCGGCCGCAATGTGATCCCCATCGAACTGCCCATCGGCGCCGAAAAAAGCCTCTCCGGTGTGATCGATCTCGTCCGCATGAAGGCCTACACCTACGAGATGGGCGGCGATGGCAAGGGCAAAGAAACAGAGATTCCCGCCAACTTGCGAGAGCAGGCACAGTCCGCCCACGAGCGCCTGGTGGAATTGGTCGCCGAAGGCGACGACAAGCTGATGGAAAAATTCTTCGAAGCCGGAACCCTCGGCGAAGAGGATCTGGTTCCCGCCCTGCACAACGCCATCCGCGAGGACAAGATCTTTCCCGTCATCTTCAGTTCAGGCCTGGGCAATATCGGCGCCGACCGCGTCATGGACTTCATCGTCGACTACACCCCGGCCCCCTCCGAACACGAGTGGGTGCAGGGAGAGCCCGTCACCAGCGGCAACGGCGACGCTCCCAAGCGCCACGAGACCGACGCCGAGCCCGTTTCCCTCTACATCTTCAAAACCATTTCCGACCCCTTCGCCGGACGCATCTCCTACTTCAAAGTTTTCTCCGGAGTTCTCAAGAACGACGCCACCCTGCAGAACTTCAGCCGCGCGTCGCTGGAAAAGTTCGCCCATATCTCCACCATGCAGGGCAAGACCGCGGTTCCAGTGACCGAACTGCACGCCGGCGACATCGGCGCTGTCCCCAAACTGAAAGACACTCTGACCGGCGACACCCTCGGCGATAAGTCTGCTCCCATTCAATATCCCCGCGTGCAGCTGCCCGAGCCCGCGATCACCTTCGCCATCGAGCCCAAGACCCGCGCCGATGAAGACAAGCTCGGCCCCGGCCTCCACAAACTCATGGAAGAAGACGCCATGCTGCGTTTCTTCCGCGATCCCCAAACCAAAGAATTCCTCATCGCCGGAACCGGTCAGCAGCACATCGAAGTCGTGGTTTCCAAGCTGAAGAAGCGCTACAACACCCAGGTCAACCTGAAAGCTCCCAAGGTTCCCTATCGCGAAACCATTCGCGGCAAAGCCGACGTCCAGGGACGCCACAAGAAGCAGACCGGCGGACACGGCCAGTACGGCGATTGCAAAATCAAAATGGAGCCTCTCCCCCGCGGCGGAGAATTCGAATTCGTCAACGACATCTTCGGCGGCGCGATTCCCAAGAACTTCATTCCCGCAGTAGAAAAGGGAATCAAAGACGCCGCCGGACGCGGCTACCTCGCCGGTTTTCCCGTAGTCGATTTCAGAGTCGTCCTCTACGACGGCTCCTATCACGACGTCGATTCCAACGACCTCTCCTTCCAGATGGCCGGCCGCATCGCCTTCAAGAAGGCCATGGAGATCGCCAAGCCCACCCTGCTCGAGCCCATCATGAACGTCGAGATCACCGTCCCCGACGAATTCGCCGGCGCCATCATGGGCGACCTCAACAGCCGCCGCGGACGTATTCAGGGCATGGACAACAAGGGCGGCAACACCATCGTCAAGGCCGAAGTCCCCATGTCCGAGATGCTCACCTACGGCGTCGAACTCACTTCTATGACCCAGGGCCGCGGCAGCTTCAACATGGAAATGCATCACTACGACGTCGTCCCCGGTCAGCTACAGGAGAAGATCATCGAGAAATCCAAGGCGGAACGCGGCGAGGTCAAGGAAGAAGAAGAGTAGCGCAGAAACAAAAGCAATCCTCCGGCCATCAGGTACAATCAAAAATTTATGTTGCGCTACTTCACTGCCGGAGAATCTCACGGCGAGGCCCTGGTCGCCTTCCTTTCAGGAATGCCCGCAGGCCTGAAAATTGATCAGGCCTTCGTCGACCGCGAGCTCTGGCGCCGCCAGCAAGGCTACGGCCGCGGCGGACGCATGAAGATCGAGCGCGACACCGCCCACATTCTCTCCGGCGTTCGTCACGCCATCACCATCGGCTCCCCGATCTCCTTGCAGATCGCCAACCGCGACTGGAAAAATTGGGAGGAATCTCTCCCCGTCGCCGCCGGCGATCCCGCAAAACACAAGCCAGTCGCCTCGCCCCGCCCCGGTCACGCCGATCTCGCCGGAGCCTTGAAATACAATTTCCCCGAAGCGCGCTACATTCTCGAGCGCGCCTCTGCCCGCGAGTCCGCCGCTCGAGTGGCAATTGGCGCCCTGGCCAAACTTTTCCTGCGCGAACTTGGTATCGAAGTCCTCAGTCACGTCATCACCACCGGTGCCGTCACTCTGCATCAGGAAATCGCATGGGAAAAAATCAGCGCCCTCTACGATCAGGACGAAGTTCTTCTCAACTGCGCCGACCCTGACACCGAACAGCGCATGAAAGAAGAAGTGGACAAAGTCTTGAGAACCGGCGATTCGCTCGGTGGTGTCTTCGAAGTCGTTGCCCACCAGGTCCCGCCCGGTCTCGGCACCTACGCGCAATGGGACGAGCGTCTCGACGGACTCCTCGCCGCCGCAGTCATGTCATTGCAGGCCGTCAAGGCCGTCGAGATCGGCAGCGGAGTCGCCGCCGCCTTCAGTCCCGGTTCTCAAGTGCATGACGAAATCGGCTACAGCGGGACCTCCGGCTTCACCGCCTTTTCCCGCGCGCACAACAATGCCGGAGGCATCGAAGGCGGCATTTCCAATGGCCAGGACATCCGCGTCCGCGGCTATCTGAAACCGATTTCTACCTTGCGCCGCCCCCTGCAATCCGTAGACTTTTCCACGCGCGAGCCCGTCAAAGCCGCCTACGAACGCTCCGACGTCTGTGTCGTGCCCGCGGCCGGAGTCGCGGCCGAGGCCATGGTCGCTCTCACCCTCGCCCGCTGCGCTCTCGAAAAATTCGGCGGCGATTCCATGACCGAGACCTTGCGCAATTTCCAGGGATACTGCCAACAGCTGAAAGAATTCTGATGATCTATCCCATCGTAAAATTCGGCAATCCCGTTCTCGAGAAACCTTCGGAAACGGTTACGGTCTTCGACGACGCTTTGAAAAAGCTCGTCGAAGACATGTTCGAATCCATGTACGCCGCTCACGGTGTCGGCCTCGCTGCCCCGCAAATCGGTATCGGCAAGCGCATCGCGGTCATCGACGTCACCTTCAAGGAAGATCCCAAAGCCAAACTGGTCCTAGTCAACCCAGAAATCATTCACACAGAAGGCAAGCACACCCAGAGCGAAGGATGCCTGAGCATCCCCGATTTCCGCGAAAACGTCACCCGTCCTAACAAGGTCACCGTCCGCGCACAGGATGTGAACGGAAAATCTTTCCAAAAGACCGGCGAGGAGCTACTGGCACGAGCCTTCCTCCACGAAACCGATCACCTGAATGGCAAGCTCTACATCAGTCACGTCAGCGCTCTAAAACGCGACCTGATGAAACGCAAAATCCGCAAGCTAATCAAAGCCGGAGAATGGTAGAGAATTTTGTAATTGGGTAATTTTGTAATTGGATAATTTAAAACCCTCTCAGGTGAGGGCCGCTCCCGTCAGGTAGATTTTCAATTACTCAATTACCAAATTCCCCAATTACTCAATTCCATGCCTCTCGATCTCATCTTCTGCGGCACACCGCGCTTCGCCGTGCCCACGCTGGAAAAACTGGTCCAATCCGGACACCGCGTCCATCTCGTCGTCACTCAACCGGACCGCCCCAAAGGGCGAGGCCTCGAAATCGTTGCCTCTCCCGTAAAACAATCCGCGCTAAAACTCAATCTGCCCATCGCCCAGCCAGAGAAAATCAAGACCAACGAAGAATTCCGATCCCAACTCACCGCGATCAAGCCCGACGCCATCATCGTAGTCGGGTACGGCCGCATCATCCCGCAATGGATGCTCGATCTCCCGCCGCTGGGCAACATCAACCTGCACGCGTCGCTGCTCCCGAAATACCGCGGCGCCGCCCCCATCCAGTGGGCCATTGCCAATGGCGAATCGGTCACCGGCAACACCACGATGCGCATCGACGCCGGACTCGATACCGGCGATATCCTCCTGCAACAGGAACTCCCCATCGCGCCCGACGACACTTCCGAAAACCTTGCCCCGAAACTCGCCGCAGCCGGCGCCGATCTCGTGAGCGAAACCTTGCGTGGCATGCAGGCAGGAACCATCCATCCCCGCAAGCAAGATCCCGCGCAAGCCAGCCTCGCCCCAAGTCCTGAAGAAAGAAGATGGCCAGCTGGATTTCTCCCGTACCGCAACAGAAATTTACAATCGCCTGCGCGCCTTCCAACCCTGGCCCGGCGCCCACACCAGGTTCCGCGGCAAAACCCTCCAGATCCTCAAAGCCCGCCCCACAACTGACCTGTCATCAATCAGAAATGAAAGCACTCAGAAATAAAAGCTGTCGCGGATCGCCTGCTCGTAGTCTGTGCCCAAAATACTTCCCTGGAAATCCTGGAACTCCAACTGGAAGGCAAAAAACGCACGACAGCCAAAGATTTCATCCACGGCTACAGCCCCAAACCATCCGAAAAGCTAGGAGTGTAACCACGTAGGGCGAGCACAGCCCACGTAGGGACAGCCCCTCGGGCTGTCCAGCGAAGGCGAAGCCAAGCAACTGTCAGCAGCCCCGCATGCCCTTTTTGCGTAAAATCCACCCAATGCCCATCTCCCCCGCCCGCGTCGCCGCCTTCGACATCCTGCTGCGCGTCGAACGCGAATCCTCCTACGCCAGCGAACTCCTGCACGCCAACACCTACAACCAGCCTCTCCGCCCAGGATCACGCCCTCACCATGGAACTAGTCATGGGAGTCCTGCGCTGGCGCTCTCGCCTCGACGCCGAAATCGCCTCAGCCTCCTCGCAACCTCTCTCCAAGCTCGACCTCGAAATCCTGATCGCCCTGCGTCTCGGGCTCTACCAATTTCGCTCGCTCGATCGCATTCCAAAACGCGCCGCCCTTCACGAAAGCGTCGAACTCGTAAAGCGCGCCCGCAAGCGCTCCGCCGCGCCCTTCGTCAATGCCGTCCTCCGCAAACTCTCAGCCGCCGCACCTCAGCCCGACGGCAGCCTCGATTCAGCGGAAGCCATCGCCTCCACACTTCCACATCCGCTATGGCTAGTGGAGCGCTGGATCGAGCATTACGGAATCGCCGCGACTGCCGAGATCTGCCGGCACAATCAACTCATCCCCTGCACCACAATCCGCCTCCGCACCCCAACATCGGAAGCCGAACTGAATGCGCAGGGGATCAAACTCGAACCCGGCCGCCTTCTCGCCTCGGCGCGCCGTATTCTCTCCGGCGACATCACCCACACCGAAACTTTTCGCGATGCAGGCATTGTTATCCAGGATGAAGCTTCGCAACTGGTCGCCATCCTGATCGGCCGCGCTCAAGGCGAAGTCCGCATCCTTGACTGCTGCGCCGCTCCCGGTGGAAAAACGCTCGCCATCGCCGATCAGAATCCCGCTGCCGAAATCACCGCCGTCGAAATCCATCCCCACCGCGCACGCCTGCTGCAAAACCTAGTCAGCGGCTCGAAGCACAACATCGCAACGCTGATCGCCGACGTCACCAATCTCCCCTTCACCACTCCATACCAGCGTGTTCTCGCCGACGTCCCCTGCTCTGGCACCGGCACGCTCTCCCGCAATCCGGAAATCAAGTGGCGCCTCAAGCCCGAAGACCTCTCGGACTTGCAAGCGCGCCAGCGAGCGATCCTCCGCTCCGCCCTGGCACACCTCTCCCCGGGTGGCCGCTTGGTCTACTCAACCTGTTCGCTGGAAAAAGAAGAAAACGAAGATGTAGTCGAAGAAATCCTGGCGCGGGACAACTCAATTCGCCTGCTGGACTGCCGCCCAGAACTGGATCTGCTGAAGAAATCAGGAGACCTGGTTTGGCCAGATCCCGCTTCACTCACTCGCGGCCCCTATCTCCGCACCATTCCCGGCATTCACCCCTGCGATGGCTTCTTCGCGGCGATCCTGGAGAAAGATAGATAGATCTGGCTCTATCCGTGAAAATCCGCGTTAATCCGTGGCAAAGAAGTTCACCGTACCTCAAAACTGATCGTGGATCCCGCGACCAGCTTCTGCCCCACCCCCGGCACCTGGGAAACGATAATGCTAGCGGGCGTCACCTCCGTCGGAGCCGAAGTAGGCTGCGTACTCGCCACCGCCCCCGAATCTATAGCCGGAACCGGCGCAGCCGCCACATTCACGGTTCCCAGCCGGAAGCCCGCATCCTGCAGAGTCCGGCTGACCGTCCCCAAAGGCTGTCCCAGAAAACTTGGCATCACAAAAGCCTGTGCAGGTGCGTCGGTTGTGACCAGCAAGCTGATCTTGGGCGCCAGCACCTGCCCCGCATTCGCCGGAGGACTCTGCCCCAGCACCTGATCCGCAGGAATTCCAGTCGTGCCCACCTGTGCCAGCGATGCGACATCCAGCCCTCGCCGTCGAATATTCAGCTCCGCCGCATGTTCACTCTCCCCGGTCACATCCGGAATCGCCACCCGGGTCGGCCCCAAGCTCTGCGCCACCCGCACCTGCCATCCCCGCCGCACCTTCGTTCCGGGCAGTGGCAGCTGCGACATGATTTTCCCCTCGGGCACCTGGGGGCTGTAGTACTGCCGCTCGATCGTCATCTGCAGCCCCAATCCCGCAACCCCCCGTTCCGCCTCCGCCGGGCTCATCCCCACCAGCGCAGGCACCGTAACCTCCTGCCCGTGGATGGCGAATCTCATCGCCGTCAGCGCTGATACCATGGCCACAACCAACAGCACCAGCGCCAGCAGCACAAATCGGACCGCCGATTTCATGGGCAGATTATATAGTCTTCTGTTCTGCAGCCCGGAAGGCCCCGGTCCAAAGGGCCCGAAAATACTGCCCATTCGCCAGTTTCGCTGGAATATAATTTACAAAAGAACGTGCTGTATTGGAGTAAAAATGGAGTATCATAGTCGCCCTATGCGGTCCTCAATTCTGGCTTCGGCTCTTGCATTGCTACTGGCGCTCGCACTTCTTCCTGTGAACAGTCCGGCTCAGGTCAACGGGACTCCCACTTCCGTCACTTCTCCCGGTTTCGGCGGACACCCTGTCAACGGCACTCCTTCCAGCGTGACTTCCGTGGGTCCGCGCGGCTACGCTCCCGATTTCCGTAATGGCACTCCGGGCACGGTCGGCTCTGGCCATTCGAGCGGCACAGGTGAGCATCACCGCCATCACAACGACAACAATTCCGCGAATACACCGCTCTACTACGCGGTTCCGGTTCCCTACGCCGTCGAGGGCGCTCCCGAAGGCCCTCCGCAGGATGATGCTTCCGCCAACGATGAAGCTGATCATCAGGGAGGTCCCACGGTATTCGACCGCCGTGGCGCCGGTGAACGCTCCTACGTTCCTCCAGTCAAGGACGTAGCCCCTGCTCACGACGACGATCCAACTCCAGTCGCCGAACCAGAGCCCCTTCAGCCCACCGTTCTCGTTTTCAAAGACGGCCACCAACTCGAGGTGGGAAATTACGCCATCGTAGGCTCAAGTATCTTCGAATTCACTTCGGGCCGCTCGCACAAGATTCCCCTCTCGGATCTCAACCTCGACGCCACTCAAAAGGAGAACGACACGCGCGGCGTAGTCTTTCAACTCCCGCCCTCGGTGAAAAAGAAGAGCTAACGCCCGCTCTGTATGAAACCCTCTTCTTCTTCTCTTTTGCTCGGCTCTAGCCTGTGCCGGCTCCAGCGATTACAACGTAAATATCCACGTGATTGCGACCCACATGGTGCGCGAGCCCGGCGACGGTGCTCGCCGGCAAGAGTTGGACGTCATCATCGACGGAAAGAAATTACAGTTAGAATCCGAAACCATCCCCAATGCACTTCTCTCGCTGGGTGATTACAAGGCAAAGCAAGTGAAGAACGACCACTGGCGTGGCGCCACTTACGATTCCTACGAGGTTTACGAGGTGCTCCTGCCCGACAAGAACACAAGGCGATTCATTGTAGTAGGCCAGTCGGAATAGCAGCGCGCATTAAGCTCAATATTGATCCCTGGCCCCGAGTCCCTAGCCCTTGATCTTCTATCCACATCTGGGGCTAACCGAATGCGCCAAATTCCTAACCGTTATCCGCGAGCAGTCACAACTGAGTACCGAGTACTGAGAACTGAGTACTGACTGCTCACTTCCTCCGAAGCATCTCGACCACCCGGTCATAATCATCCACCGTGGCGTACTCAATCACAATTTTCCCTTTGCCCTTGCGATCCCGGATCCGCACGCGCAATCCCAGCGTCCGCTCCAGGTCCAACTGCGCCGCGCGCACGTTGGGATCGACCCAGCGCGCTCCTCCCGTGCTCTTCTCTCTCTTCTTGACTCCGGGCATATCTGGCAAAGGATCGAGCAGGCCATCCATGCGCAGCACCAGCATCTCGATCTGCTCCAGGTTCATCCCTTTCTGAACCGCATATAGCGCCGCTTGTGCGATCCGGTCATTGTCCCCGAGCTTGAGCAACTCCTTTGCTTTGGCGAAGGTGATTCGCTTCTCCGCCAGCATCTCCATCACTTCGCGTGGCAGCTTCAGCAGCCGCATATAGTTGGCCACTGACTCGCGCGACAGCCCCACTCGTTCCCCAATCTCCTGCTGCGTCAGAGAAAATTCGTTGCTGAGCACGCGAAACGATTCCGCCTGCTCCAGCGGACTCAGGTCCTCACGCTGCAGGTTCTCGACGATCGTCATCTCCGCCGCTTGCTGCCGTGACACCCGCCGCACCAGCGCCGGAATATGCGATTTCCCCGCCTTCTTCGACGCATGCAACCGCCGCTCACCCAGAATCAGGACGTACCGCCCCTCTTCATCTTCCGAAGGACGCACCATGATCGGCTGCACCACTCCATTGGCCTTGATCGACTCCGAAAGTTCCTCCAGGGCATCGTCATCTTGCACATACCGCGTCTGAAATGGATTCTTGTCGATGTCCGCGATCGGCAGGTTCACGACCAGATTCCCCGGAATACGCGACTCAGCCACCGCATTAATGGTGAGTGTCCCGTCCGCCGCGTGAGAATCGTATGCCGGCTCCTCCGGCCAAACCACCGCCTGCGGCATGTCCGGAGCAAGTGCAGGGATAGCAGGAGAATATGTAGGGACAGTCGGCACCGGCTGTCCGGCGGTGCGAAGCTCGGCTGCGTTCGCCGATACCGCCACACTCGCCTGGGAAGAAGTCGACGTTGCAACCGCAGGCTGTGCAGGATGAGGCACACTCGCGGCGGGAACGGTAGCTGGTGGCGCTTGCGGCACAACCCGTGGCCCCGGCAATAACGAAGCCAGCCCGCGCCCTAGCGCCCGCCGCTTGTCAATCTTTTCTTTGTCTTTATCGGCCGCCTGTTCCGCCAGATTCCCCGTCGTCGCAGTAGTCATCAGTCTCCTCTTAATCGCACTCCGCAGTCCCGCGAGCGCTTTCCGTGATTGCGTTTTCTTCTTTATGGCGTCACGCTTCGCTCTTCATATATCGATGCATATCAATACATGAATAGATACGAATAAATATGTCACGCGCTCTTGTCCATCTCCGCCGTAGCCGCGGCAATCTCCTCCACCGCAGCCTCTTCCTTATGCTCCTCTGAGGCAATCGGCTCCGCTACCTGGGCCTCGAGCTCTGAGCTCGCGAGCGCTCCCGCCGCCGGCTGCCTCTCAATGATCTCCTTGGCCAACCGGATGTAGCTCTCCGCACCTTTCGAGCGCGGATCGTACACCAGCGCAGCCTTGCCATGGCTCGGGGCCTCAGCCAGCCGGATGTTCCGCGGCACGCTCGTGCGACACAGTTTGTCGCCAAAGAAATTCTTCAGCTCAGTCATGACCTGCTGCGCCAGGTTGGTGCGCTCATCAAACATAGTCAGCACTACGCCTTCAATGCCTAGCTCAGGATTGAAGCTGGCGCGGATGCGCTCGATGGTATCCAGCAACTCGCTGATACCTTCCAGCGCAAAGTACTCCCCCTGCATAGGAATGAGCACAGCGTCAGCCGCGACGAGCGCGTTCAACGTGAGCAAGTCCAGCGCAGGTGGACAGTCCAGCACAACGAATTGGAAACGCTCGCGCAGTGGCGCCAACGCCTCGCGCATGCGAAACTCGCGCCGCTCTGCATCGACCAGCTCAAGGTTGGCGCCGATCAGGTTCTTGTGCGATGGAATCAGCCAGAGCTGTTCGAGCTCTGTCGTGAGCAGCGCCTCTTCGCCAGTGGCCGCTCCCATCAGCAAGTGGTAGGAGCTGATGCGATCAGGATCTTTGGCGAATCCCAGGCCGCTGGTGGCGTTCGACTGCGGATCGCAATCGACTAGTAACGTGTTCACTTCGGCAGCCGCAAAGGACGCGGCTAGATTGATGGCAGTCGTAGTCTTCCCCACGCCGCCCTTTTGATTGGCAACAGCGATAACGCGTCCCATATGAAGTTGTAAGGAGAAACCAGAGTCACCCGCAGCATAATGCGCTGCCATATCGATTGCAACGAAGAACTGCTGTGCATAGTGGTGAATTCATGTGCAAAACACGTCCGATGTGTTCCTGCAGGAACACTCACCTGATCTAAAAGTGTCACACCCTCGACTGACTAATGTTCCGGCAGGAACATTCGAGATCTCGGATGATCACCCGGACAACGCTGCGAGTGTTCCTGAAGCAACGCTGCAGATAGGCGAGAGTCGAGTTGAGCTCTAGCTGGGTTACTTGTGCAGGAACTAGGCGAGTGTTCCTGAAGGAACACTCCGGCCAGAGAAGGAGTCACTTGCTTGGCGAGGCCGCCCAGCTTTGTCAAGTGGCTTGGCAAAGTGTTCCTGCAGGAACGTTTGCCACTCTCCTCGTCTGGACGAAGCCGGTAAGGGTAGGATAGAAGTGTTCCTGCAGGAACATTTGTCACGTGCTGAGTGTTCCTGCAGGAACACTTATCGATGCGGGAGATTTCGCCTTACCTATGGGTTCTTTCCCGAATTTTCGGCGAATAACGCTCGCCTTGCTCCACTTTTCATTACGTTCTTCTATCGATTTTGAGCAATGTAGGGCCTGCACTGGTATTTCGTTCCACTTATTTACTATTCTGGTCCGCGTTGCGAGCTAGGCTCGCTCATTAGGAGGACTCTCGAGGTGGATAGCGGGACGGGAAATGGGTCTGAGAAGTCGTTGTCCGGAAGGATGGAGCGAGCTTGAGCTATCTGGGCGGAGCCGATCAGGAGGGCTAGGCGACCTTGTGGCTTGAGCAACCGGGCGGCGATGGAAAGGGCGGCATCGAAGCGTTCGACTGCGCGGAGCGTGACCACGTCGAACGCGGCTGGGGGCAGGGTTTCTGCGCGGACCGTCTGTATATTGATGTCCGTCAATGTAAGGGAGCGAGCGATCTCGCTAAGAAAGGCGGCTTTCTTGTGGTTCGACTCGATGAGGGTCAGCGAGATTGATGGAGCCCAGAGCTTGATCGGAACGCCAGGGAAGCCGGCACCGGAGCCTACGTCGCCCAGCGCGACGGGAGAGATCCCAGCAGCAGCCGGGCTTTGCCCGGCTGGACAGCCGACGACGACCGTGCCTCTAGGGAAGAGGCGGCGGGCCACGAAGAGGCTTTCCCCGAAATGGCGGGTTACGATCTGTTCGGGGTCGCGGATGGCGGTGAGGTTGATGCGGGCATTCCAACGCACTAGTATATCGATGTAGGTCGATATACTCGCGAACAGCGCCGGGGCATTCAGTTCCTCGTATTCTCCGAGGAAGGGGGCCAGCAAGGCGGCGATCCGGGCGGCGTCCATGGACGCCGATTGTAGATGGCTGGGCGAGCGTTCGGGAAGCGCTTGCTCGAAGGCCGGAGAGAGAGACAGGTGGGCGAGATCAGCCTAGCTCCGGGCGCGAGCGACGACATGCGTTTGCGGTCCGAGGACAGCGGGAAAATTCCAGCAAGTACGTTTTCAGGCGCGACACCCTGGACAGCCGAAGGGGCTCTCACTGCGTGATTGCGCTGCACCCGTGACCCTCGATATGCATCATTTTTCGTAAAATCGACAATTTTTGGGGCCGGAGGGTAACAGGCGGGTTACAATCAGAAGTACATCCTCAGTAATCGCGTGGGCCGATGAAGCCCAGCGCCACATCGAAATCTCTGGCCATCAAGGAGAGACCCGTGTGTCCCGTGACACAGAATGAGCAAGACCAAAACATCCGGTGCGTTGTGGCCCATGACATTGCCTGGCTGCGGCAAGGCGTGCGTCGGCTGCTGGACGACGAACCGGATATCACGGTGGTAGCGGAGGCGGAGGACGCCGTGCAAACGTTGCGCGACGTTTTCACGCACCGGCCCGATATCGTGGTCGTCGATCACCATATCTTTGAGGGCACCGCAGTCCAGACCGAGCGGCTGATCGTGCGCGAGTCGCCCTCGAGCAAGGTGCTCTTCCTGACGAATCACGATGAAGAATCGCGCGGCGAAGACCTGGCGGACAGCGCCTATGCGGTGCGCCGAACGTCGGCGGAGGAACTGGTCGACATGGTCCGCAAGACCGCCGCAATCGAATGCACTGCGAGCGCGCAGAGGACCGGGGCGGACATTACAGAATGGCCGTCGGCGCCGCGGCGCCGAGATCTGACCGCGCGCGAGCGGGAGATTTTGAAGCTGCTGGCTGAGGGGCAGACGGTGCGATCGACCGCGAACATCCTGGGACTCAGCTCGAAAACCGTCGACGCTCACAAATTCAATCTCATGCGCAAGCTTGGGGTACACAACAAAGCCGAGTTGGTGATGTGGGCCATCCAGAGCAAGATTGTGAAGCTTCCCGCTAGTTTCTAATTCAAAACCAAGCTTTCCAAACAAGATCAGGGGGTCGGGGATTAGGGCTTAGGCTTCTGGTCTCAGGCTTTGTCTCTCGGTTGCCATGTCCGCTAATTCTTCGAGCGAAGAGACGGTCACATCGGGAGTCGCATCTGCGGCTCTGACCGCTCCGATGCCGGGCCGGGCGGAGGGGCGATTGACCCATACGGAAGCCAAGCCTAGAGCCTGCGCGGGAATTACGTCATGGTAAATACTCTGGCCGACGTGGAGGACGCGGTGAGCGGGCGCATCAATCCGGTTCAGAGCCAGCTCAAACACCTTAAAGGATGGCTTGTAGGCTCGGGCTTGTTGTGCGGTGATGACTTCATCGAAGTCAATCCCCAGCTGGGGGCGAGTCCCGGCAAATAGATCGTCGTCTATGTTGGAGAGTATGGCGAGCCGAAATCGCGCTTTGAGGCGGTGGAGGGCGGAAACGGTGTCGGGCCATGGCTTCCATCCAGGCAAGGAAGCAGCCAGGGATGCTGATTGCTGCGCAGTGGGCGCGAAACCAAACTCTTTTCCGAATTGAGCGACTACCGAGGCCAGGACCTGGCGGTAAGACTGGTATGGGGCGGCTTCGGCCCGCTGCTCGAAATCTCCGTATAGTTTAAGAAGTATGGCATCGTCTGCGTTCTTCCCATGGGCGGCGAGTATGCTGCGGAGAACCGGGAGTATGCCGCCTTCCCAGTTGATCAGGGTACCGTAGCAATCGAAGGTCAGGAATTGGAAGCGGGAGAAGTCGAGCATCCTGATTTAGTTTAAGGCAAGGGCCGTGGATTGGTAAGTGCGGCGGGATGAATCAGGATAGTAATCAGGTGGAGCGCACGAAGGTTTTCCAGGGGTTTAAGTAGCGGATTCCGCCAATGTGAGCATCGAAGTGGGTACAGGAACTGTATTGGAGCGCAGGGATGTCGCTGGATCACGAAAAGCTGTCGGCTGTCGCCCAAGAGATGATGAGCGGCAGCGTGGTGTCGGTGGCGGGAAAAACGGTGAAGGTCGAGAGAACCGGGTCGCAGAAGCTTCGAACGGTTCGCTTTGAGGTGGATGGTCGCGAGTATCAGATGATTGAACAGAATCCGGAGAAGCCGAGCCGGTGGGGCAAGTTTGCTCGCGACGGGCACCAGGTGGTCCAAGTGCGAGATGTGGAGTTGGGGAAATACATCGCGGCGGTGGTGGATGGGAAGGTTCGGGAGTACGGGACATTGAGGCGGCGCGACAAGGCTGAATGACGGGGCTCTGACTCGGAATTCAAAGTCTTACACGTCCAATCCCCACACTACGGAAATCGCGCAGTGTGGGGCGCCTTCGCATTACGGTTCTCTGTTCAGGAGCTTGGCGATTTGCTGCTTCAGGGCTGGGGATGCTTTTTTCTCCTGAAGCACCCAGGGCAGCATATTCGCATCGATGCGCGCTCCAGCACCAATGAGCGTTTTGATTGCCGCTAAGTACGACGCGTGCATCTCTTCGGTGCTATTAAGCGCGGACCAGAGCGCCTGACCCAGGGGAGTGCCTCCATAAGAATTTTTCTTTTCAAGATTGGCGCCGTGGGCCAGCAGCAGGTTGATCGTGTCGATGTGTCCTCCAATGACTGCCCAGTGGAGCGGGGTTTGCCCCACGTTGTCTGATGCGTCCAGGCGCACACCGCGCAGCAGAAGGAAAGCGATGACGTCATTTCTGCCGTATTGGCACGCCCAGAAAAAGCCTCGATCCCTCTGCTCAGCGTTAACCCGCGAGTGCAGATTTCCCTTATCGTCATAGAAACTGCTGACTACATCAAGGCGGCCCAGCCCGGCAGCCGATTCCAAATCCAATTGCACGCCGAGCCCACCCAGGAATTCCGCTGCGCGAACGCGACCATTGGCCAGGCAGGCATTCACCAGCGGCGCGTCGAGCGAGGCGCCATGCTGCAGGAGAAGTTTCATCAACTCCTGTTGCAGGCCGGCCTGCTCCGGGTGAATGCTAGTGGCGACCAGCTCCAATGCAGTGGCTTCTCCGCCATAGACGTGAGCGGTTGCATTGACCTCAGCGCCGGCTTGTAGAAGGACCCGCGCAATTTGAACAATACTTTTCGGGGTCTTCTGACGATAGCCCTCTATGCCGTTGGCGCCGACGTAGTGCAGCAGCGTCGCGTGATGCTCGCGAGCGGAGCGCACTCGAACCAGGCTGGGATCACTGGACAGCAGGTGCTCGAGCGCAGCAAGGTCGCCGCTGACGATCGCTTCGACTGCGTTTTCGAATGTCCCGTCCGGGGAACGAAGTCGCGAGAGATCCTGCAGATGGCGAGTGAACTTCGGCCAGCTTTCAAACCCATGAATGCGGGCGAGGATGAACTGGGCGCGCGCCAGCGTGAACGGCTCGGCTGACTGCTGCTCAGTGCGGAGGAAGGATGACAACTCCTCTGTCCAGCGATCGAGTGAGACGGGGAGTTTAGGCGTGATGATCAAGCTGGTCGAGTGGAGAAGCGAATCGACCCACGTGCGCACGAAGTGGTTCAGTGCGGCATGATCCGGTGAGTTGGCGGCTTTGACTAGATCCTTGGCGCGCTTCTTGTACTGATCAAGATTGGGACGGGCGGGAAGCGGGAGAGCGTCTTGCGGATTGGGAAACATACGAAGCTCCTTTCAGTTGCATGCCTGGAGTCCGCACTAGATCAGGCTGAAAGAAGGTTCGTAGCCTTCGATAAAGTTAATGGAGGTGGGCACGGCCCTTTCCGCGGACTGGAGGCGCCCTTCGCGCTCAGAAGTCAGGATAGGAGAGGGATGGGGATCGGGTCAAGAATTGTCGGTAATTAAGAAGGGGTCAATAAATTTCAGGTTCAACCGGCGGACCTCAAAATCCCCACACAACGAACAGCACATTGTGTGGGGCACCTCTGAGTCAGCGGTTTACTGCTGCCATCATGTGGTCGGGATAGCGGTTGCCTGCGGCTACGTCGGGCGGGAAGACTTCGTCGATCCTTGCTAGATCTTCCTGGCTCAGATTCACGTCTAGCGCGCCTACGTTTTCTTCCAGGTATTTTCTGCGTTTCGTGCCGGGGATGGGGACGATATCGTCTCCTTGCGCCAGCACCCAGGCTAAGGCGAGTTGGGATGGCTTGCAGTGCTTTTCGATTGCGATCTCTTCCACGCGGCGCACCAGATCTAAATTCTTCTGGAAGTTCTCGCCCTGGAAGCGCGGGGTGTTGCGGCGGTAGTCGTCGGCGGGGAGATCATCGAACGAGCGAAATTGCCCGGTAAGGAATCCGCGGCCGAGGGGGCTGTAGGCCACGAATCCTATGCCTAGCTCGCGGCAGGTGGAGAGGATTCCTTCCTCCGGATCACGCGACCAGAGAGAGTACTCCGTTTGCAGCGCGCTGATGGGATGAACCTTCATGGCGCGGCGAAGCGTATCGGTGCTGGCTTCAGAGAGGCCGAGGAAGCGGACCTTGCCTTCCTTGACCAGTTGCGCCATCGCGCCGACCGTCTCCTCGATGGGAGTGTTGGGATCTACGCGGTGCTGGTAGTAGAGATCCACGTAATCCACGCCAAGGCGACGCAGGCTGGCCTCGCAGGATTTTTTCACGTAGTCGGGTTTGCCGTTGATGCCGCGCGCCATGGGGTTGGCGGGGTCGCGCACGATTCCGAACTTCGTCGCGAGGACTACTTGGTCGCGCTTGCCTTTGATGGCGCGTCCGACCAGTTCTTCGTTGAGGTGGGGACCATAAACGTCGGCAGTGTCGAGAAAGGTGACACCGATTTCGAGGGCGCGATGGATGGTGGCGATGGACTCGTTGTCGTCGCGTCCGGAGTAGAACTCGGACATGCCCATGCAGCCGAGGCCTTCGGCTGAGACTTCGAGGCCTTGGCGGCCGAGAGTGCGAAATTGCATGATGTTTCTCCAGATGGGATTCGGCAGTGACCTTTTATAGATGCTGCTGTACGGATTGCGCTGCCGGAATTTGTTCGGAACATTTCAAGAGCTCCCACCCCGAAAAGACGCGGGAAGGATGGGGCAACCTCTCACCGCTATTTCACGATTGAGATTAGGGGTTTCATCTTTTCACCAATTTCGCCTATTTGGGCGGCGGGAATGGCGGCGGCTTGCAACTCGCTTAACAAGTGCTCACCATTTGCTGCGGCGATCAATAGGCCTCCGGCGGTTTGGGGATCGTAGAGGATGGTGCGGAGGTCTTCGGGAACGTTCGCGTCGTATTCGACTGTGCATTCTGCGAAGTCGCGGTTGTTGTTCAGGCCGCCTGGGATATGGCCTTGGTTTACGCATTCGAGAGCGCCTTCGAGGAGGGGGACTGCGCTGGCCGCGATTCGTGCCGAGACATTTGAGGCTAGCAGCATTTCGCGCAGGTGGCCGATCAGGCCGAAGCCGGTGATGTCGGTCATGGCGTGGACGGAGTAGGCGTCAGCAGAGTGCGCTGTCGAGCTTCGCTCGACTGGGCGGACCAATGGGTCCGCCCCTACGTGAGGCGTGGTGATTTCGGCGGTCGTGATTACTTCGGCGGCTTTTTTATTTAACGTCGTCATCGAGGCTATGGCGGCTTCGATCCATTCTGGTTTCGCTTTGTCTTTTTTTATTGCGGTGGAGATTACGCCTGTGCCTATGGCTTTGGTCAGGATCAGCGCGTCGCCTGGCTTCGCGCCTTGGTTCGCGTAGATTTTTTTTGGATGGATCAGGCCCGTTACCGAGTAGCCGAACTTGGTTTCCTCGTCGCGGATGCTGTGGCCGCCGATCACTGTGCATCCGGCTTCGATCATCTTTGAAAGGCCGCCGGCGAGGATGCGCTCGAGAATCTCGAGATCCGCTTTATCCGGGAAGCAGACTAGCGCTAGCGCGGTGAGCGGCTTCCCTCCCATCGCATAAACATCACTTAGCGAGTTGGTGGCGGCGATCTGGCCGAAGGTGTAAGGATCGTCCACGATTGGGGTGAAGAAGTCTACCGTTTGCACCAGCGCCTGGTCGGGAGCGATTTGATACACTCCGGCGTCGTCGGCGTGATCGAAGCCGACCAGAACGTTGGGGTCATGTTGCCGGGCTAATTTCCCAAGCACTTTGTCCAGCACCGCCGGACTCAGCTTGGACGCTCAACCAGCGGCTTTGACTGACTCCGTCAGGCGGAATGGTTTTACTTCGGGCACGAGGTCATTGTAGACCCGAGGGCTGGATCACCACAGGGGAACAGAGGGAACTACTTCACGGTTACGTCTGTGATCGTGATATCCGGGTATTGATGGTTCCACTGGGCGGAGATGCTGTCGAAGGTGAGGCGGAAGTATTCACTCTTCCCGGGAGCTAAAGGGGCTGCGTTCAGGTCGACCGGTTCTTCATAGGCTCCATTATTTCTGACGATGCGCAGCGGGAGATCTTCGCGCTGCGCGACCTGTCCCATGGAATCTTCGAAATTCACCTCGACCATCACGCGCGTGACGGACTTGTCGCCGGTGTTGGTGATGGTGCCATCGATATAGCTGACGGTGGCTCCGATGAAATTTTCGGCGGCGCTCATCTTGAAATCGGACAACTTCAGCTTCGCGATGTAGGGAGAAGGAGTCTTGACCTGGCGAGGCGGCTCGCGGAGCAGGACGGCGGCGGCCAGAGCGCCTCCGATCACCAGCGTGACCGCGACCGCGATAATGATGCGGCTGTTGTCGCGTTCTTCCGTGGCCGCGGGCTGCTTGTCGAGGAGGTCCATTGAGGTGATTGTAGGCGGTTGGATTTTGAATGTCGATTGGGCGAGGCGGGGCTTCAAGGCTCAAGTTCCGAAGCGGTTCGATTCCCACTTCTCGCAACGACGGCGAGAAGTGGGGCACCCTGATTCAATCACTTATTACCCACATCCACTATGCCTCTCGGGCGGCCAGGAGTTTTGCGGCGGTGTCTTGGTAGACCTGCTGCAGGATGTCATCGCCTAGTCCCAGGCCGTAGAGCGGCCAGTGATAGGAGAACTGTTCGGGCTCGTAGAAGTGCTCGTCCCGGGATTCGAGAATGCGGAAGGTGACCTGGTACATCTGCTGGTCGAATCCCATGTCGGTGCCGTAGACGAGGCGATGCGCGTTCTTGGAATAGAACTCGGCGGCGAAGCGGGGGATGGGCGCGGTTTCAGCGTAGCGGGCGGAGATGTCGGCGTAGATGTTGGGATTGCGCTCGAACACTTCGGCCAGGTGGTTGAGATCGTAATCCAGATTGGCGAAGTGGCAGGCCACGAATGTGGTGTTGCGATGGCGGGCGGCGGTGCGTTCGAGGATGTCCACCATGCCGGCGAGCTTGACGATGTTGGGCTGGTTGTCGAGACGCCATTCGTAGGCGTTCATCAGGCCGTCGTTGTGCTTGTCCATGGGCTGGTACATCCAGATGGGGTCGGCGACGTGAAGGCTGACGGGCATGCGGAGTTCGGCGGCCTTTTCCCAGATCGCATCGACGCGGGGATCGTCGGGATGCATGCCGGGGGCGCTGGATTTGCCGGAGCGCAGTCCCTGGCCTTTGTCGTGGATTTCACCGATGCCGCGAGCACCTTTTTGGCGACAGCGTTCGAGTTCTTTGACGGCGGCGGGACCGAATCCGGGCTTGTTGTGGCCCGTGAAATCGAGACCGCACCAGACTTCAAAGCGCTCGGGATACTTGGAATATTTCGCGTAGATGTCGTCGAACTCTTTTGCCGTGGTCATGGTCAGGATCATGGTTTTCTCGATATTGCACTCGTCCATGTTCTTGAGCCAGGTGGTGATTTCGGCTTCGCTCTTGGGATAGGGGTGGGAGTGCATGTCGATGATCGGGTACTTGGCTTTCTTGATCTCAGTCACAGGCACTTTGTAGATGGACTGCGGGCGATAGTCTTTCAGCAGGAGAGTTTTCGGATTCGGGGCGGCGGTGGGTGACTTCTTCTGGTGGGTGGCGGCGAAGGTGGAGGAAGGAAGGGCGATCGCGAGTCCGGCAACATTCGCGGATTTCAGGAAAGAGCGGCGGTTCATGGGAGCTCCGTAAGAGTTCGTTTTCATCGAACAGGAATGTCTAAACCTTTGGCAGGGCGGGAAAGCAAGCGGGCGGTTCACCGGGTGAAAACGAGATTTCGGTGGCTGACGTTTCTGCTATCGTTCCAGCATGCCGAAACTCCTGCCTCTTCTTCTATTTGCGCTAAGCCTTACCACGCCTGCGTTCGCCAAGGAAAAACATGTAGCGCGGAGTGCCATTCAGCACAGCCGCGAAGGGGATCGCTGGGCGGAGAAGACTCTGCGCAAGCTGACGCTGCAAGAGAAGGTCGGGCAGGTGTTCATGATCTGGTGCCGGGCGCAGTTTTTGAATGTGGAGAGCCCGGAGTACCTGCAGTTCCGCGATGACATGCGGAAGTATCACGTGGGATCGTTTGCGATGAGCGTGCCGGTGGATGGTCCATTTCTTCTGCGCACGGGACCCTACGAAGCGGCGGAACTGCTGAACCGACTGCAGCGCGAATCCAAGCTGCCGCTGCTGATTGCGGCGGATTTCGAGCGCGGGGTGGCGATCCGGCTGATCGGGAGCACGAATTTCCCACATGCGATGGCCTTCGGGGCGGACGGCAAGTTGCAGGACGCGGAGAATTTTGGGCGCATCACCGCGCTGGAAGCGCGCGCGGTCGGGGTGCATTGGAATTTCTTTCCGGATGCGGACGTGAACTCGAATCCGGCGAATCCCATCATCAACACGCGTTCGTTTGGGGAGGATCCGAAGCAGGTTGGGGACATGGTTACCGCATATATCAAGGGCGCGCATGAGGGCGGCATGCTGACGACGGTGAAGCATTTTCCCGGACACGGCGACACGGCCACGGACTCGCACCTGGGAGTGGCGAGCGTGAGCGGAGATCGGGCGCGCCTGGACTCCGTCGAACTTCCGCCGTTTCGCCAGGCAATTGCAGCCGGAGTGGATTCGGTGATGGTGGCGCACGTGACCGCGCCTGCGCTGGATCCGGATCCGAACCATGTAGCGACAATTTCCCCGAGCGTCGTTTCCGATCTGCTGCAAACGCAACTGGGATTCAAGGGACTAGTTGTGACCGATGCGCTGGATATGGCCGGGGTGACGCATCTGTTCGCGAACAATATTGGACGGGCGGCGGTGGAGGCGTTCAAAGCGGGCAACGATTTGCTGCTGATTCCGCCAGACCTGGGAGCGTCGTACCAGGCCATGATCAAAGCCGTGCTTGCGGGCGAGATTCCGCAGAAGCGGCTGGATGCCTCGGTGCTCAAGATCCTGAAACTAAAGGCGTCGGTGGGGCTGAACGAGGCTCGAACGGTGGACCTGAATGCCATCAGCAACATCGTAGGAAAGCCAGAAAACATCGCATTCGGGCAGCAGGTAGCGGATTCGGCGATCACGGTGGTGCGGGACAACGGCCGGGTGATGCCGCTGAAAGCTAAGGGAACCGGCCCGGCGGCGCTTCCGTATATGTCGAAAGAGGAGATACATAACGACGTGGTGGCGGTGCTGTTTTCCGACGATGTACGCACGGACTCGGGGCGGGCGTTCGCGCGCGAATTTCACAGCCGGATCCCGGATGCACGCATACTGTATGTCGACCCGAGGATTGCCGCCGCCATGAGCGATGAAGTTTTGAAAGCGGTGGATGCGGCGCAGACCGTGGTAGCCGCCGTATATGTGGTGCCAAGTCCCGGTAAAGTTGGAAACTCGACGGCGATGGGCGATGCGACTGGAATTCTGCTGCAGCAGTTGTTGGATCGCGCGGCACAGAAGACGGCGGTCGTGGCCGTGGGGAATCCATACTTGGCCAGCGATTTTCCGAAGATCGAGAACTACGTTTGCACGTTTTCGAATGCGTCGGTCTCGGAAGTGGCGGCGGTGAAGGCGCTGTTTGGGGAGATTGCCATTGCGGGACACTTGCCGGTCACGATCCCCAATATTGCGCAACGCGGAACGGGGATGGAACGCCCAGCAGCGAAGGGAGGGCCTATTCATGCGCAAAGATGATTTTTGGAGTTGGCGTTTGCTTGCGCTCTTGAGCATCGCGGCCGTGGTGCTTGCGGCTGGTTGCAGCGTGAACGTCAAGAAGGAAAAAAGCGGACAGGATAAAGACGTGGATATCAGGACGCCGTTGGGGGCCATTCACGTCAGCAAAGGAGCCAATCCGGAGGATGTTGGAGTCCCGGTCTACCCGGGCGCTCACATTAAAGAAAAGGATTCGGATGGCAGCGACAAGAGCGCGAATGTGAATATATCGGGATTCGGATTTGGGTTGAAGGTGGTCGCGCTGGAGTACGAGTCGAATGAATCTCCAGACAAAATTGTGTCGTATTACAAGGACCAACTGAAGAAGTATGGGAACGTGCTGGTATGCCACACGAGCCATCTGAACATAGACAGGCATCCCACGCGGCACGACCGTGAATCGCATGAACTCACATGCGGGGATTCAAGCGGGAGTAACATCGAGTTGAAAGTCGGCACCGACGAGAACCAACACATCGTGGCGGTGGAGCCGCAAGGCAGCGGATCTAAGTTTTCGCTGGTGTACGTGCGCACGCACGGCAAAGACGCCGACATTTAGCATCTAGCCATTGGAGAGCATTTTATGTTGCGAGCTGTCGTTCTGACTTTTTTCCTGAGCGTGGCCAGTGTTCTGGCAGGAGTCGCGCAGGATGCGGATTCTCAAAACAAGAATGTGGACGTACGCAGCCCGATCGGGGATCTGCACCTGGGGGCCGATGCGGATGCGAAGAAGATTGGTGTGCCGCTTTATCCTGGGGCTCGACTGAAGGCTCACGACCCAAACTCGGATCAAGCCAACCTGAGCGTACTCACGGAAGCATTTGGCATGAAGCTGGTGGTCGCTAACTATGTTTCCGATGACGACCCGGCGAAGATTGTCGCGTTCTACCGCAACAAGCTGAAGAAATACGGAAAAGTTTTGGAGTGCCATTCGGACAAGCATGGCGGGAATGTGTCGGTTGAGGACGACAAGGGCTCGGATAAGGAACTGAAGTGCGAACAGGGCTCGGGACCCGTCACGGAGTTGAAAGTCGGGAGCGAGGAGAATCAGCACCTCGTTGCCGTGGAACCGCGGGAGGACGGTCGGGGATCGGCGTTCGCGTTGGTGTATGTGCATACTCGGGGCAAGATGGGGGATATATAGCCGGCTAGGCGCCTTAGACGAAAGCTAGTCGAGCTTCGCTCGACTGGGCGGACCAATGGGTCCGCCCCTCCGTGTTCCTGGGTGGCTTTGGGGTGCGATAATTTCCTAGGGACGACCTTCTGTCCCTCATCATGGAACATTCCTGTTACAAGTGCGATCACGTGATGGAAGACGGGCGGCCGTTTTGCCCACACTGCGGGGCGCCGCAGATACGGGTATTGATTGCTGAAGCAGTTCCTGCCGCTGCTGCGATTCACTCCGACATAACTGCAATTCCTTCCGATGCTGAGCTGCCTGCATCGCAAACCGTCCCGGTTCTCGCGGTTCCCATGCAGTGGTCGCAGGCGCTGAAGCCCTGCACGCTGGCAGCCGTGGTCACGTCGCTGTTGATGCTGGTGGGACTGAATCCTTTTGTCGGGATGCTGATGGTGGGGTTTCTGGCGGTTGTGTTTTACCGGCTCGGCAATCCAGAAGCATCCATACGTCCCGGGGCCGGAGCGCGGCTGGGGGCGCTCAGCGGCCTGATCTGCTTCGCGTTAGCTTCGATCGTGGAGGCTGTGGCGGTGCTGGGACTCCACAAAGGAGCTGAGATTCGGCAGGCGCTGCTCACCACCATCAATCAGGCAGCCTCTCGCACTAGCGATCCGCAAGCGCTCGCCATGTTCGAACGTTTCAAGACTCCTCAGGGTCTTGAGGCACTGATGATTTTCGGTATTCTGTTTGGCCTGGTTGCCGGCGTCCTGCTGGCAGCTATCACTGGAGCGCTCGGCGGAGCGGTTTTGCGGCCCCGGCGCAAGCCCTAGGTTTCTTATCCCGAGCGTTCATTGTCTTTCCGTGTGTTCCCCCTTGCCCTCTGTGGCTCGAAGCTACTCACCACAGAGGACACAGAGGCCACAGGGTAGAACTGGGATCGCTTGCAGGGTTGCAGGCAGGCGCGTATGATCCACCGTTTGCCATTTTTCCGATGACTACACCTGCCCGCGGTTCGCTGCTCGGGATTGAGCATCTCGAGACCAAAGAAATTGTGCGGCTATTGCAGTTGGCGCGCCGCATGAATCCGCAGAAGGCGCGGCCGCTACTGCGCGGCAAACGAATCGTACTTCTTTTCTACGAAGCTTCCACGCGGACCCGCACCTCGTTCGAATTCGCAGCCAAAGCACTGGGAGCCACCACTACCCTGGTTCTGTCCTCAGGATCGAGCATTGAAAAAGGCGAGTCGATCATCGATACCGGGAACACCTTGCGAGCGGTGGGAGCAGACTGCATCGTGATGAGGCATCCCTCGGCCGGGGCGCCGCATTTCATGGCGAAGCATCTCGATATTCCCATCGTGAATGCCGGAGATGGAATGCACGAGCATCCTTCGCAGGCGCTGCTGGACGCGGTGACGATCCTCAAGCACAAAAAATCGCTGAAGGGGCTGCAGGCCACGATCATTGGCGACATCTTTCATAGCCGGGTGGCGCGGAGTGCGTGCCACCTGCTGACCAGGATGGGCGTGAAGATGACCCTGTGCGGTCCGCCCGAGTTGGTGCCGGACGTGGCAGCGACGCTTATGCCGGGACTCCGGCTCACGCGGCACATCGACGAAGCATTGCGGGGGACCGATGTCGTGATGCTGCTGCGGGTGCAGAGTGAGCGCCTGGCAGGTTTGAAGATTCAATTGCAGGACTACATTGCGCGTTATCAGATGACGGCAGCGCGGTTGAAGCTGGCGAAGCGCGATGCCATCGTGATGCATCCCGGGCCGATTATCCGGGGCTTGGAGTTGACGGCGGAGGTGGCCGATTGTTGGCAGTCCGTGATTGTGGACGAGGTGAGGAATGGAGTGCCTACGCGGATGGCGATCTTGGCGCGGGCTTTGGGAACAGCGTGAGAACTTCATTTCCGCGGATTACATAGATGAACACGGATTGAAAACAATTCTTTGGCAAAATCTGTGGAATCCGCGCGATCTGCGGAAAAGAAGTTCATCAGGACGAATGCGTGTAAATCTGCGGAAAAGAGGTTTGGCAGACTGGCCGAGGAGGCTCGATGAGGACCTTTAATTCCATTCCGCGGATGTATGCGGATCAACACGGATTGAAACATGCGGCGTTAACCGAGTTGCTCATCGGCACTTTCTTCACCGTCTATAACGAACTTGGGCATGGCTTTCTGGAATCCGTGTACGAGCAGGCATTCTCCTTGGTTCTGGGGGAGAAAGGTATTTTCTTTCAAAGACAAATCGCGGTTCCGGTCTGGTTTCATCATCAGCAAATTGGGGAGTTCAGGGCCGATTTGTTGGTCGAGAGCAAAGTACTCATTGAACTCAAGACAGGCCGCGACATTGAACTCGCGTGGGAAAAGCAAATCCTGAATTATCTCCGCGCCACCGATGTCGAAGTGGGCTTGCTGTTCAACTTCGGGCCAACAGCGCAGTTCCGGCGCTACGCGTTCGAGAATGCCAGAAAGAATCCGCGAAATCCGCAGCAATCTGCGGAGAAGAAGTTGGTCGGGAGCTGCGGATGAGGACCAAGAGTTTGCTGATCAAGGGCGGCCACGTCATCGATCCGGCGGCGAAGATCGATGCGCCTATGGATCTGCTCCTGCGCGACGGGCGTGTGGCCGAGATCGCTGCGCCTAACAAAATTCGCGCGAGCGCCGAGGAGAAGTTTGATGCGCGTGGATTGGTCGTTGCTCCCGGGTTCATCGACCTGCATGTGCATTTGAGGGAGCCGGGGCAGGGCTACAAAGAGACGATTGCTACGGGCACGGCGGCCGCGGCGGCGGGTGGATTCACATCGGTGTGCACCATGCCCAACACGGCACCGGTTGTGGATACGGCGGATTGGGTGAACTGGCTGCGTAGTCCGGAGCGTGCGGCCGTGGTGAACGTTTTTCCGATTGCCGCGGCGACGCACGCGAGCCAGGGACAGAGTCTTACCGACTTCAGCGCGTTGCAGCGGGCGGGAGCCGTTGCTGTCACCGACGACGGGAAGCCCATTCTCAATGACGACATGATGCGGGCGGCCCTGCAATTGGGAGCCGAGTTAAATCTGCCAGTGGTGCAGCATGCGGAAGACACGCGGCTGACCGAGGGCTGCTCGATGCATTTCGGGGCAACCAGTTTTCGCCTGGGCCTGCGAGGCATGTCAGGAGCGGCCGAAGCAGGAATCGTGGAGCGGGATGTCACGCTGGCGCAGCAGATTCAGAGCTCGCGGTTGCACGTGGCGCATCTGTCGACGGCGGACGCGCTGAAGGCGGTGCGGCGGGGGAAGCGGGCTAAGGCACGCGTCACATGCGAGGTAACTCCGCATCATTTCAGCCTGCTCGACGAGAACGTGGGAGAGTACGACACACACTTCAAGATGAATCCGCCGCTGCGTTCTATAGCAGATCGCGAGGCCATTGTGGCGGCGCTGGCTGACGGAACGGTGGACGCAATTGCCACGGACCACGCACCGCATGCCGCCCATGAAAAGCAGGTTGAGTTCGAGCGCGCGGCCTTCGGCATTACGGGGCTGGAGACGGCGCTGGCGCTGGCCATCTCGCAACTGCATCGCGAGCACAAAATCCCGCTGATGCGCATCGTCGAACTGTTCACCGCAGGTCCGGCGCGCGTGTTCGACCTGAAACAGCGCGGGTCGCTGGCCCGGGGCAGCTTTGGCGATGTGACGATCTTCGATCCCAAGAAGCGCTGGAGATTTGAGGCGGCGAAATCGCGATCGCTTTCGCGCAATACTCCATTTGACGGATGGCAATTCACCGGAAAAGTTGTGGCGACGATCGTGGACGGAAAGATCGTGTACCTGGCCGATTGAGGGCGATCAGCTCTTGCGTTTGTAGTGAATTGGCCAATTAACCTGCCAGGTTTTGCCGCCGTCGCGCGAGCCTTCCCAGCTCCAATCGAATTCGCCGGCCGAAATATTCTTCCAGACCATACGCTGCAAGACCTTGGTGCCATCCGGGCGAATGCCTTCGCGCTGAAGAATCATTTGGCCATCCTTGAACTCGCCAACGAAATCCAGATAGCCGCCCTGGTTGTCGACCCAGGTTTGCTTCCATTTACCGGCGCGGGCGTCGAAGACGGAAACGCTGGTGCCGCGCATCGGCATGCTATCGGCTCCGGAGAAATTTTCCTGAACGACGCAGCCGTCCATAATGCGCTTGATCGAATTTGTGCCATGGCCAGTTTCGCCGGCTTTCTGGCCGGGCCAGGTGAGATCCCATTCACCGACCCAAAACTCGAATTGCTTCTGCTGCGGCAGCGTACAGGGATTGGCCGGGCTGGACTGCGCCGGGGCGAGGGATGGCAGCAGGGCGAGCAGGGTGATCATCATCATCAGGCGGGTGAAAGTCATGGATTGTTCAGACGCGCGGCCCGGGCAAAAGTTAGTGCGTTGTTTGGTTGCGGAGTTTTCTGGTACACCTAGCTGCTTGACCCTACACATCATCGCCTTCCTGTTCTTCGCGGGAATGCTCGGCGGAGCCCTGAACTCCGTGGCGGGAGGAGGAAGTTTTATCGCGTTCCCGGCGCTGCTGTTCACGGGAGTACCTCCGATTCCCGCCAATGCGACGAACACGATTGCGCTGTGGACGGGAGCGGCAGCCAGCGGAGGAGCGTACCGCAAACGGCTGGACGTGCCGCGAAGAGTGATGATCCCGCTGTTGAGCGCCAGCCTGATTGGAGGACTGGCCGGAGCGTATCTGCTGCTGAAGACTCCCGCACATACGTTCATGCGAGTGTTGCCGTGGCTTACGCTCGGCGCGACGCTGCTGTTTGCGTTCGGGAAAAAACTGGCGGGGGGACGACGCTCTGTCATTGAGCACGAAAGCACCGGCTTCGCCCTGGCGGGGGCGACTTTGTTTCAGCTGGCAGTGGCGGTGTACGGCGGATATTTCGGCGGGGGCATGGGAATTGTCATGCTGGCCATGCTGGCGGCGCTGGGCATGACGGATATCCACGCCATGAACGCTTTGAAAAGCGTGATGGGATTCGTCATCAATGGGGTGGCAGTGATCACGTTCATCCTGGCGGGAGCGGTGTATTGGAGGCAGGGGGCCGTGATGATCGTGGGCGCAATCGCGGGAGGATTCTTGGGGGCGCACTATGCCATGAAAATGCCGCAGGCGTGGATCCGCTACTTTGTGGTGCTGGTGGGCGCCGGCATGACGGTGTACTTTTTTTGGAAATCGTATTGAAGCGCCACGCCGTCGGCCATTCATTGCAACGGGGCTGAGACGTGCTCGTGGACGATCAGCCATTTGCCGTCTACATTTTCGAAGACGACCGTCCAGCGGAAGTTGCCCATGCTGACTTTGCCTGACTTCTCGGTCATCTGTTCGGCAATGGTGGACGTGGCCCAGACGAGATCGCCGTGGGGATGGATGTCCGCATCGTCATTTACCGTGAACTTCGCGCTCTTATAACCGGAGATTACTCCGCGGACACCCTTCTCGTATTCATCCCAGCTGTTGTATTTCAGCGGGGCGATATCGAAGAAGGTGTGCGAACCCGTGGCGTAGAACTTCGCCGTGTTAGAAGGATCGAGGGTGGACCAACCGTCCCAGATCTTCTGCAAGTAGGCTTTGTCGGGAGCAGGCCCGGCAGTCGACTTCTTCATTGCAGACTTCTTCGTTTGAGCCGAACTGGACAGGACGAGAGCCAGGGCGCAGAACAGGACCACGAAGACACGCTTCATGTAAATGCCTCCCAGAATTCCGGGCGGAATTCTCGCATGAGCGAGAGAAAAGTACAAAGGTAGCGAAGGTCAGGGAGATTACCTCGAGTTTTGCAGACCTCGCAATTGCTCAACCAGTTCAGTGATGCGGCGGCGGCGAGCGTCGTAGATCTTGGCTTCCGCGGCGGTCATGCCCACGAAGGTTGCGGTTTTCAGGGCTTCACTTTGTTCGTGGGTAAGTTTCTCGATTTCGTTCCGGAGGCGCTGAACAGGATGGATAGAGGCTGATGTGTCATAGGAAGTCATTGCTGGGTTAAAGGCAGTTGCCGTGCCATCTGAGACAGCGGCTATGTGGTTGAGCGGGAAGGAGGTGAATCGAAGAGGAGGAACATTCGTGGGTGTTTTGGCGCGGCCATGCTGTGGGAAGGCCCAGTGGCGGGCGAAGCCAGCGTGAATACTAAGGCTTAGAAGCGGAACAAGTAACTGACCTTCACGAACAATTGACGGCTGTCGTTGATGTACCCGCGGGCGGTGTTGGTCACGTATCCGGGAATGACGGGAGTTCCGGGAGTGGCGGGCACGACGTTCAAATTTTGCAGGTCGCTGTTGTAGCCGACGTAGATCGCGGTGCCGGGATGGACCAGGTAAGTGATTAGGAAATCGGCATTGAATTGCCGGGAGGTGGGCAGGTAGGTGTAAGGAGATCCGATGCCGGGCGTTCCTGCCAACAGCGCGTTGTACTGCAGAATCACGCGGGCGGAGAGCTGGGGCGTGAATTGCCAGTTCCACTTGCTGCGCAGGATGTGATCGTTGAAGATGCTGCGTCCTGCGCCGGGATTCTGTGATTGCTGGAAGGTGTACGTACTCTGGTCGGGACGGAGGCGTTCGAACAGATACGTGTTCTCGATTTTCAGCGGCTTGATCGGTCGAACAACCAGGCTGGCCTGAGCAGTGTCCTCGCGCGCGAGGTATGGGTGCCCGTAAGGATTCACGGCGGGATTGAAGGAGCCGGGCAGAGCCACGAAATTGACTCCCTCGCCCCACATGTAGCTGGCGAGAATGGTGGCTTTCTTCAAGTATCCCGTCTGGAGGGTGGCTGCGCTGAAGTGCTCCTGATAGTCCTGATTGCCGAGCAGGGTGGAGCAGAATCCGTAGAAGCAGAAGTCTTGGGGGCGTAGACGCTCGCGCATACGTTCATAGGGACGGACGATTACGAGCGTCTGGCCTCGGCCTTGAACTGCGAAGTAGGGCAGGTAGTCGGTATCGAGACGGAGGCCGCTGTGATCGAAATCGTAGCGGATGTTTAGTGAGGGGCCCCAATCGACGATCCATCCGCGGCGAGGGCGGAAGCGGTAATCCAACTCCTGGCTGGTCTCGCGAATGTCCACGCGATTGATGAAACCGGGCATGGAGACGAAGCCGGGAGAGATATCGCTGTAAGTTCCATCGTAGGTGAAGTGCAGGCCATCGTGATGGAGCTGCAGCTTCTCGGCGGGTCCGGCGTAGTGATTGTTCGTCGTGTTGCCGAGGTTGCCGGAACTGAAGGGATAGTAGTTGGCTTCGCAGTTGTTGGCAGAGTAGTTGGGGTTTGAGAAGTTCCCGAAAATATTGCTGGAGCTGGTGACGGCTTGGCCGTCGAGCGTCCAATTAGGAGTGAACTTCAGGCGAGTGTCGACGCCGCCGACGCGGTTGTATTCGCCGGTGGTGGGGCATTCCCAATCCGTGTAGAGCGCGCCAACGCTGGACTGGCGGAAGATGTCCCGGGTCACGCGGCCCACAGTGAAATACGAACGCAGGCCGGACAGCGGATAGTAGGCAGGGACGGCTAGACCCGGGCTGCGATCGTCGGCGGTCATCACGCCCAGCGAGTAGGGACCGTCTTTTCCGGTGAGACGAATTCCCGCCGATGGGTCGCCGATGTTGCGCGTGAAGAACAGGTCCATGGGGGTGCGGAAAAAATCTTCGTTTTCCAGAAAGAATGGACGTTTCTCGGGGAAGTAGACGGCATAGCGCTGGTTGACGGTGATCTGCGGGTCCTCGGACTCGACCTGGGAAAAATCGGGGTTCGCGGTCAGGTCGAGGGTGAAATGGTCTTGAAAGACGAACTTCGCGTCCATGCCGGGCTGACCCTGAACGGTTGCTTTTTGAAAATATGGATTGCTGAAGTCGCGTGTATCGAGTGCACGGAAGCCGCGCATCACCCCGTAGGGGATGAGTTCGATATCGCGGCCGGGAGAAATTCCTTCCAGACCGTAAAGAGTCGCCGCCTGACCGAGGCGGCCTTCAATCCTGTAGGAAACATGGGGCCAGAAAGCGTCTTCGGTGTTGCGAGTGATGCCGCGATAAAGGATGATTCCCCACTCCTGATGCTGATTGGCGGGAAAACGCAGGCTCTTGAAGGGAATCGCCATCCAAACCACAAATCCGCGGCTGGTAACTTTTCCTTTGGAATCCCAGACGGTGTCGAAGGAGGTATCGAAGTGACCTTGCGTCTGCTCCTCGCGCGAGGCTTCGGTCCAGATGGCGTCCCATTGAACGCCGAGTGGAGTCGTCTGGAAAGCATAGGCGCGGCGGCGGTCGTGGAAGGTGTCAAGAATGACTTCGACTTGATCGTCATCGAAGACGTCTTCGCGGCGGGACATGCGCGCGCGTACTTTTCTGGGATCATCGAAGCAAACAAAAACGACATACAGATTCTTCTGGTCATAGCCGAGATAAGCGTCGGTCGGCTGGGTCACGGGGTCGCCGTCGTGCGGGTTGCGCTGGCTGAATCCTGTGACCTTCGCCATCTGAAGGGCGACATCGCCTTGTGGCTGCATGGTCAGGAAATCGTCGAGCGATGGCGCACGTTCCAGGCGCGGGATGGAGAGCGACGGCGGGGCAACCTCCGGCCGGGGAGCGGGCCGAATCATCGGGTCCTTGATGGGAGGCTCGGGTTCCTGGGCTGAAGGCGGAGGGTACTGGGAAGAAGGCGGCACCGGTTGAGTCGGACGCTGAGGAGCGGTGCCCGGGGGAGTCGGATTTTGAGGTGCGGGATTCTGCGAGGGTGAAGATTGTGCTCCCGTTTGCGTGGTGACGGATTCCGTCGACTGCGGCGCGAGCGCGCCAAAAGCAGGAAGATGCATTGCGGCAACAAGAGCACCCGACAGCAGGATGGTGAAACAATAAGTTGTCCGGCCCAAGGCTCGACGCAGACGCACGACTCCCCGCTTCTCCCGCGCCCCCCACACGGGAATTCAGCAAGATACACTATCCCGCCCGACAACGAAGCAAAAAAAAGTGTTGGTAACGAAAGGCGAAAGTCGAGGAGTTACTTTCTCTATGCCGGCGTATTTTTGTTTGGAATTAAGGATTGGGATAGAGGCCGGCCTCGAAGCCCAGGGTGTGTTTTGAATCTGGGCGAAGCGTTCATTATTGGGACGGCGGTTTATTTCAGTTTGCGGGGGCAGGAGGGCGGAAAGGGCTAAGTACTACTGAAGAATCGGTTTCGGTTTACCCGTGATACGGACACAGACACAACGGCGGACTAAAAAGATAGCAAGAGGTGAAGCCGACCATCGTAGAATGAACCACTCGAACTCATGGTTGGAAAACTTATTCGTACCGAAGGGCTACGATCGGATCGACGAGTGTCGCGCGGCGAGCGGGGATATAGCAGGCCAAGAGCGCGACCAGAATGAGCAGGGCAGCAACCGCTACGAACGTCAGCGGATCGTGCGCTGACACGCCAAACAACAGGTTGCTCATCAGTCGGGTCAATGCAAAAGCAGCAGCGATCCCGATGACCACCCCCACTAGCGCCAACTTCGTACCCTGCCTCAGAACAATTTTCAGCACGTCTCCGCCCTGCGCTCCGAGTGCCAGACGAATACCAATTTCGCGCTTGCGTTGCGATACTGTGTAAGACATCACGCCGTAGATACCGATAATCCCCAGCGTGAGCGCCATTGCTCCCGCAATTCCAAGCATTACCAATATGAAGGAAGTCTGGGCAACCGATTTGTCGTAAACCTCCTGCATGGTCCGCACGGAGGCCAGCGGCAGATCCGAATTCACAGACTGTACTGCCGCGCGAACCTCCGTCAGAAAACTCTCGTTGCCAGCGCGATCGCTGCGAATCACAAATGTCACTGTCCGTGTCGCCTGCGCCGGTCCCGTTCCAAAAAGATTTTCCGTCAGCGGAGGCCAGTACACGATTTCCGGCGCTGGATCCTGCACACCTTTTTCGCGAACGTCCTGGATCACGCCCACTACTTCGTGCCACGGCATCTTGGGAAATTCGCGCAGACGCTTCCCGATAGCTGCCGACGGTGTCCCCCACATTTCGCGCGCCAGATTCTCGGAAACCATCACTACCGGCCGGAGTCCATAGACGTCACTCCATGTCATTTCGCGTCCTGCAATCAATCTTGTCCCGGCCGCGTGCAACAAACCGGGCGAGATATGCTTGTACAGCCGCAATGGCGGTATGGTGTTGTCCGCATACACCTTGTCCTCGGCAAAGATCTCATCCCAATCCGAGTCGAAACCCTCCATCGGCATTTCACTTACGAACCCGGCAGACTTCACGCCCTGAATCGCTGAAACCTTCTCGAGGATTGCGTTTTGTGTTCGCGTTACCCGTTCCGACTCCGCGATCAGAGAATCGGGAATGGAAATTCGCAAAACCTGCAAGTGCTGCGGATCAGCGAATCCCGGACCGACCTTTCGCAATGCTGCGAATGTGCGAATCATCAGGCCGGCGCTCATCAAAAGCACGAGTGCCATCGCAACTTGACCAACCACCAGCAAATTCCGCGCGCGATGCCGCTCCCTGCTCACGCTGATCGTCCGCCCAGCGCTTTGGAGGGAGGAAATCGTTGCCCGGCTCCGGCATATTTCAGAGCCGGAATCAGTCCAAACAGCAAACCGGAAATCACCGAAAGAAGAAAAGTGAACCCCAAGGTTCGCGCATCGATCGCGATTTCGTTTAAGCGAGGCAGATTCGATGGCCCTATCGCAACGAGAAACCGCACGCCCGCATAGGCTAAGCCAGTGCCTACCATCCCGCCAATGATGCCGAGCATTACGCTTTCTACTAGAATTCCTCGAACAATTCGTGTCCGACCTGCGCCGAGTGCGGTGCGCACCGCCAATTCCTGCTGGCGAGCTCTCTACCCTTACCAGCAGTAGATTCGTGACATTCGCGCAAGCAATGAGCATTACCAGCCCAATCGTCCCCATGACCACCCACAAGAGTTCGCCCACGTTGCCGACAACTTGCTGTTTCAACGGGCGAATCATCGGAGTAATTCTCCACTCTTCGTAAATATGTGGGTTCGAGCCCGGGCCGTTCGACCAGGAATCCATCCAGATCGGGCAGCAGCCGGTTCAGGTCCGCATTCGCTTCGGCAATCGTTGCTCCCGGCTTGAGCCGCGCAATTCCGTGGAACCCGAAGCCAGCGAGGATCACCTTCCCCCGGTTGAACGCGAGTGGCGTGGTCAAATCGAAGTCCGAATCAACAAATCGAAATCCCTTCGGCATGACACCAACGATTTCCCTGGATTGCGAATCAACCGTGATGTTTCGTCCAATTACCTGCCGGTCTCCGCCGAAACGCCGTTGCCAATACCCATAGCTCAGAATCACCCTTCCCGAACCGTTCGGTACCTGATCCACTGGCGAGAACCATCGCCCGACTGCCGGAGGCACGCCAAGTGTCTGGAGCACACCATCGGTCACCGAAACCGTCCGCACCTGTTCCGGCTCCGCCATGCCGGTGACGTTAGCCGTACCAGTAATCCAGACCCCTAACGATTGAAACGTCTGGTTATGTTCAGAGTATGTGAAATACATTGACGGCGAGAGCAGAAGACCGTTCTCAAAATCCGCAAGTCCTTCTGCGCCCGGAGCGACTTGATGCAGCGCCACCAGTTCCTCGGCCTTCGGGATAATTCAACGGCTTCAGCAGTACGCTGTTTACGACGCTGAAGACCGCTGCATTCGCAGCGATTCCAATCGCGATGGTCAGCAACGCGACGACAGTAAACACCGGACTGTGACTCAGCGAGCGTAGGCCATAACGGATGTCAAAGAAAACGTCGTCCAAGGACGGCCAAGCCCAAACTTCGCGACAGTCTTCCTCGATGAGTCCGACATTACCAAACTCCCGCCGTGCGGACTGTCTCGCTTCTTCTCTCGACATTCCGCCAGCAACCAGTTCCTCCAGTTTTTCGTCGAGATGCGCCTGAATCTCTTCCGACAACTCACGGTTCAGCCGTCCCCGCGAAAACAATTGCCTGAGACAATTCATAATTCACCCGGAGCTAGAACTTGTGTAATGCCCCTAAGCATTCGCTCAAAGCTCGATACCTCACGTTCCAGATGCTTTCCGCCCGCCGCCGTCAACTTGTAGATCCGAACGCGGCGATTTGTGGAAGAGATACCCCATTCAGCCTTCACAAAATCTTCCTTGAGAAGGCGCTGGAGAGCCGGATACAGCGAGCCTTCTTCGATCTGAAGCAGATCATCCGATGTTCGTTTAATCTCCTGGACGAGCGCGTAACCGTGCATGGGCTGTCGTTTTAGGCTTCGGAGAATCATCATCTCCAGCGCACCCGGAAATAGATCTCGTTGCTTCGGTTTTTTCATACGGCGGCTCCCCTGGTGATTTCGGCAGGCCTTGCTACTCAAGGCCTAGAGTAAACTAGTGTGGACTATAGTCAAGTGAAATATATGGGAAGGTAGTCAGCGAAACCGACACGGCGGTGCCGAATACCAATTCCGCCTCGGATCGTCCGCAAAACCCGAACTCACCCGCGGGAAACTAATCCCGAAAGATCAACATCTTGGGTTGAAATCCGAAATTAGCTGCTATGGGGGCGAGGGGCAAGCTCAAAACCCTGTCGAGCTTCGCTCGACCAGCCGGTGGCGGCTGTCCCTACATAAACCTTCCTTACATAGACCTTCAGAACAGGGAGGCTTGGCGGCGGGGTGGGGTGATTTTGAAATGGTCGTAGGCTAACTGCGTGGCCACGCGGCCTCGGGGAGTGCGGTTTAGGAATCCGATCTGCATCAGGAAGGGTTCGTAGATTTCTTCGATCGCGTCGGGTTCTTCGGCCAGAACGGCGGCTAACGTGTTCACGCCGACCGGGCCTCCCTGATATTTTTCGATGATGGTCAGCAGCAGACGACGATCGACTTCATCGAAACCGTACTGATCCACTTCCAGCATTTGCAGCGAGGCTTTGGCGGTGGCCTCATCGATTTTTCCTCCGGCGCGAACCTGGGCGTAGTCGCGGACGCGGCGCAGCAGGCGATTGGCGATTCTCGGAGTGCCCCGGGAGCGGCTGGCAATTTCGCGGGCGCCCGCATCATCGATGGCAACGCCCAGGATTTCCGCGGAGCGCTCGACGATGACCTGCAGGTCCTCCGGGGTATAGAACTCCAGACGCAGCACGATGCCAAAGCGAGCGCGTAAGGGAGAAGAGATGAGTCCGGCGCGGGTGGTGGCGCCGATGAAGGTGAATGGCTTCACTTCCAGAGTGTGAGTCCGTGCGGATGGCCCCTGCCCAATAATGATGTCGAGTTTGTAGTCTTCCAGCGCGGAGTAGAGGAGTTCCTCTAACACCGGCTGCAGGCGATGGATCTCATCAACAAACAGAACTTGCTTGTCCTGCAGATTGGTAATGATCGCGGTCAGGTCGCCCTTGATCTGCAGCAGCGGAGCGGCGGTGGGCTGGAAGTGCACTCCCAGCTCATTAGCGATGATATTGGCCAGAGTGGTTTTACCCAGGCCGGGGGGACCATAGAGCAAAACGTGGTCCATGGCCTCGCCGCGCGAGCGGGCAGCTTCGATGGCCACCGCGAGATTTTCTTTGACCTTCTTCTGACCGATGAATTCGGCGAGGCGCTGCGGGCGCAGCTTCAACTCGAAAGAGGAGTCGTCGCCGACGGGAGCCGCCGAAACCAGACGCTCGCGATTGGGATCGGGCCCAGGATTGTTTTTGACGGAAGCCACTGTTCCGGATGGTAGAACGAAATGCGAAAGCGCGCAATTGTTACCTGAAAGGGCGAGTTGGCTCAACGCCAACACCAGGACACGGATTTATTCGGCGTGCAGTGGTGGGCGATCGCAAAGGTTTCTTAGATCGAGGCCGGCTGTCCCAGATGTCGAGCGCGAATCGCGTCGAACTATTTCGGGTACCAGTCCAGCAGACGCACTTCTATGCCGGTTCCCTCTAAGGCTTTTTTGAAGACTGCGAGATCTGATCCCCGGTAGTGATAGGGGATCACAATCTTCGGATGGAAGGCCTTGACGGCATCCGCAGCTTCTTCGGGCGGCATGGTGTAGGGCAGGTTCATGCAGACGAATGCGACGTCGATGTTCTTAAGGGCGCGCATCTCGGGGACGCCTTCGGTGTCTCCGGAAAAATAAAATCGCTTGCCGCCGTAGGTGAGGACGTAACCGTTGCCGCGTCCTTTATCGTGGAAGAGCTTGCCGGGCGAGGGGCCGCGTTTGATGTTGTAGGCGGGAATGGCTTCGATGGTCCACGCCTGCCAGGTTTTCGTCTCGCCATTGGCGATCGGTTTGGCGGCTGTAACGGTCTGCGCGACCGCTGGCGAAGAAATGATTTCGGTGCCGGGCTTGGTGATTTCCTTGATGGAGTCGGGATCCATGTGATCGCCGTGAATGTCGGTGATCAGGATGAGGTCTGCCTTGGGAAGTCCCGAGAACTTCACGGGCTTGGCGGGATCGAGATAGATGACCTTCTCGGCGGCTTCGATTAAGGTGCTGGCGTGGTTTAGGGGAGTGATCTTCACAGGACCCGCTGAGGTGTCGAACACCTGCGGCTCAGCGGCGGCAAGAGCGGGCGCTTTATAGATCGAGAGAACGAAAACAAAGGAGAGAACACAGAGCAGAATTCTCATGACGACCTCGGGAGTTCTTAAATGCGAGCCTTAAGATCCGAAGCTCGCGTGCACTCATGGTTGGCTCCGACGCATTCTCGCACGGGAGAAGACTCTTGAGCTACATAGGGCACTTCATTTAGTGGCATTCATGTAGTGGCCTGGATTAATGGCACAGTCGTTTGTCAAGGCAAGCGGCGAACATTTTCTGAAAATTAACTTGGAATCACTCTGACCGGAATCAGCATCCCATTGCGGTATGAAGGCCACGAAGCGGGAAATCTTTGACGAGCAGTACCGGGTGTTGGCTGTAGAGAGTCAAAGCTTAACCATTCAAGGCGTGCGCACTGGAGAAGTGTTGACCATCGTCAATCAGACGCCGGGTGTTGCCCTCAGCCCTGCGGAATATCCCCCCGGCAAACTCATCGAGTTGAGCGACCCTACGAATCGGCCGGTGAGCTAGGCCAGAGCAGCTTTCCCAACAACATGCGGTAGTGTGCAACGGGGCGTGGCCCGGTGCTGCGGCATGGCTTCGCCACGTGCTGGGTTGACAGGCCGGTACACACTTCATTACTTTCAGTTTGTACTGAAAGGACGGACATGGCGGAACTTACTGCATTACAGAAGCAGTACATACTCCACTGGGGAGAGATGGGGACGCGCTGGGGAATCAACCGGACGGTGGCGCAGATTCATGCGCTGCTGTTCCTGTCTCCGAAGGCGCTGCCGGCGGAAGAAATTGCGGAAACTCTGAGCGTGGCGCGATCCAACGTGAGTACTTCGATCCGAGAGCTCGAGACGTGGGGGATTGTGCGCGCGGTGCACGTGCTGGGAGACCGGCGCGAGCACTACGAATCCATGAAAGATGTGTGGGAGATGTTCCGGCTAGTGATCGAACAGAGGAAGCGCAGAGAGATCGATCCGACTCGCGAGATGTTGCGGCGATCTCTGGCGGATCTGGATCCAAAGGAAGCGGGAGCGGAATACACGCGCGAGAGACTGCAGGCGATGGCAGGATTCTTTGAAGCCGTCACTGAGTTGCACGATCACATGAAAAGCCTGCCCACAGGAACCGTGCGGAAACTACTGAAGATGGGCGCGAAGATGAAGAGGAAGGCGAGTTAGCGGTGAGCAGTGAGCCATGAGCTGCGAGCGAGCGATTCATCGCTCAGTGCTCATTGCTCACCGCTCATCGCTGCTGTCGCGAGTGCACCTTCTGCGCGGCAGTTAGAAACTGGGCACTTGACACGGGGTTGCGCTTGGTTCTGAATAGGGGTTCGCGGGAAAATTCCAGCCGAAGTTTTTTCTACGACAAAATTTTTTTGTGCTAGTATGCCGGACTGGTCCTCGAAGTGAGCTTCGTTATTTTTTTCAGCGCGACGAACAAACGGACACATTCCGCAGTAAAATAAGCGTTCCACGAAATCCAACACGGCAGTCTTAACGGGCGCTCGACTACCAGCCGCCAGGGCGCCGCACGGTGAAAACAAGTTCATATATGTCAGCCTCAGGCACAACCACTATTTCGCCGAACCCATGGGCGCGCATTCTCGATGCGCTGGAAAAAAAGATCAACCGGCACTCCTACGACACTTGGCTGAAGCCTACGCGCTACAGCCACTCGAGTGGCGGCGTTCTGTTTGTGCGAGTGCCCACGGTGGAGTTCCGTCACGCCGGCGACAAATACGCGGACCTGATCCAGGAAGCGGTGGACGTTCTGGGCCTGGGCTTCAACGAAGTAAAGTTCGTCACGCCGGAGGATGATCCGGCAGCGACGCCGGTACGGCATGATGGCGGCCTGTCGGCGGCTGGTGGAGCTCCCTCGCAGTCGCGCTTCGATTGGGATGGAGCGGCGCAATTGAATCCGCGGTACACCTTCGACGCGTTCGTCATTGGCAGCGGGAACCAGTTCGCGCATGCGGCTTGCCAGGCGGTTGCGGAGCGGCCCTCGAAGGCTTACAACCCACTCTTCTTGTATGGTCCGGTGGGGATGGGCAAGACGCACCTCATGCAGGCCATCGGGCATGAGATCAAGCGGCGGATGCCGCAGGCAGCGATCAGCTACGTGTCGAGCGAGAAGTTCACCAACGACATGATCAACTCGCTGCGCTACGACAAGATGACGTCGTTCCGCGACCGGTTCCGCGGCGTGGATGTGCTGCTCATCGACGACATCCAGTTCCTGGCGCAGAAAGAGCGCACACAGGAAGAGTTCTTCCACACCTTCAACGCACTGCACGAGTCGATGAAGCAGATCGTGATTGCCAGCGATCGCTCGCCGAAGGAGTTGGCCGAGATTGAGGATCGCCTGCGCAGCCGTTTCGAGTGGGGATTGATCGCGGACATTCAGCCGCCTGATCTTGAGACCAAGGTCGCAATTCTGCAGAAGAAGGCGGAGCAGGAGAAGGTCACGCTGCCTACTGATGTCGCCCTGTATGTCGCGTCCAACATTCGCTCGAACGTTCGCGAGCTGGAGGGGGCTCTCATCCGGTTGGTGGCTCACTCTTCGTTGATCGGCGCCGAGATCACTCTTCCTTACGCCCAGCAAGTGCTAAAGAATTTTATCGATTCCCAGGCGCGGAAGGTCACGATCGAATCCATCCAGAAAATGGTGGCCGAGCAGTTCGGGCTGCGGCTGGTAGAGATCAAGGCGAAGAACAATTCACGGGCGATCGTGTATCCGCGGCAGATTGCGATGTATCTGGCGAAGCATTTGACGGAGGCCTCGCTGCCGGAGATTGGCAGGCAGTTCGGCGGGAAGCATCACACCACTGTCTTGCACTCGGTCGAGAAAATTGAAGAGGTCCGCAAGAACGATAAAGATTTGAACAGGCTCATCAATAAACTGACTGAGCAATTAGGCGGATAAAACGCGGGTGGCGCGGTGATTTCCACTTTGCAATACAGTCTTCCTTGTAGCTGGCTGTGAATGACATGTGGAAGTTGTGGAAGGCCCGGCAGAAATCGGAATAGCGGGCGAGTTCTAGTGAGGGCTCCGAGGTTGGCGGGAGCGATTACTCACATCAAGGGTGGGCCGGGAAGTTAGTGAGAAGAGGTGGGTTGGTCGAGATTTCCACTTCTCCGCAGGGCCTACTGTTACTGCTGGTTTTATAGGTTTTGCATTTGATATAAGGTAGTACCAGAAGTAGCACGGGACGCCGTGTTTTCGGGGAGAAGGACTTATGCCGGTGGAAGCCGCCGTTGCCGCGGGGACGATGGAGATCACGGTCAGCAAGTTCGAATTGCTCCGTGAATTGACTGCCACACAGGGCGTGGTCGAGCGCAAGACCACGATTCCAATCCTATCCAATTATTTATTTGAGGCGGCCGGAGACCGGTTATCGATCACGGCGACGGATCTGGATCTGAGCCTGCGGACTTCGTGCGCGGCCAAGGTGAAGAAGGAAGGCTCGTGCACCATTCCGGCGCGCAAGTTGCACGATTATGTGAAACTCCTGCCGGATGCGGATATCACGATCAAGCTGCTGGAAAATCACTGGGTCAGCATTCGCTGCGGGCGCTCGAATACCAAGATGGTAGGAATGGCGAAGTCGAACTTCCCCAGTTTGCCGGTGTTTCCGACGGCGGGAGTGGTTTCGATTCCGGCCCAGATTTTGCGCGGCTTGATTGCGCGCACGGGATTTGCGATCTCGAATGAAGAGTCGCGCTACACGCTGAATGGTGCGCTCATGCTGCTGAAGCCTGAGTCGATCACGATGGTAGCGACGGATGGGCATCGGCTGGCGCATTGCGAGCGCGCTGGCGAGAAGTTTGACGGGATCTCGGGTGAGATGAAGACGCTAGTGCCCAAGAAAGCGATGGACGAGTTGAAGTCGCTGCTGGATTCGACCGACGCCGAGACGATCGAGTTCGCCAAAGATGAGTCGACTCTGTTCTTCCGTATTGGATCGCGGCTGATGACTTCACGCCAGCTTACTGGGCAATTCCCCAACTTCGAAGCTGTGCTGCCCAAGGACAACAGCAAAGTGGTTCCCCTGAATGCGGATGACTTGAATGCGGCGATCCTGCGCGTCGCGCAGTTTGCTGACGAGCGGTCGCGCGCGGTACGGCTGAAGCTAGAGAAAGGCGAAGTTAAGATTTCGGCGTCGTCCACCGAGGCGGGTGAGTCGGAGGATTCGCTGGAATGCGCTTACAATGGCGAACCGCTGACCATAGGGTTCAACGCGGCGTACCTGGTGGAGTTCCTCAAAGCTTCCGGGACCGCCGATGTGCGGCTTGAATTGAAGGATTCGCAATCGGCGGGGCAGTTGAGGCCGGCCGAAGGGGATGATTATAAGTACCGGTATATTGTGATGCCAATGAGGATTTGAGGTTCGCATTGTTTACGCTGTTTACCTTCCTGAGTAACATTCTTTCGCCCCTCCCCGAGTGTCCCTGAAGTTAACTTCAAGATCGACGGCTTGCGCCGTGGGCTTTGTTATTTCATCGCTTCATGGCTGCTGGGCTTGCACGCCTTGACCCCTAATTCCTAGCCCCTGATCCTGACCCAAAAGTTGTCACGGCGCTGCGCACCGGGGCGGACGAGGCATCCGCCCCCACACAGGCTTGACCTGCTCCCCGGGGTGGCTTACATTGGCGGCGAATTGAATTCTTGCGGGGGGCACTTATGCTTGACGGATTCAAGAAGTTTATCCTGCGTGGAAATGTTGTGGATATGGCCGTGGGCGTGGTGATTGGCGCGGCGTTCGGGGGCGTGGTCACGGGGCTCAGCAAAGCGTTCATTACACCTCTAATCGCGGCAATCGTCGGCAAACCGGATTATTCGAGCCTCAAGTTTTATCTCCGCGGAACTGAGTTCCCGATCGGAGATTTCGTCAACGCTTGCATTTCGTTCATTCTGATCGCCGCTACCGTTTATTTCTTTGTGGTGCTTCCTATTAACGCGCTGATTGCGCGGATGCATCGCGGGGAGAAGGCGCCCGATCCTACTACTAAGAAATGTCCGGAGTGCTTGAGCGAGATTCCCATCGAAGCCAAGCGGTGTTCGTTCTGTACGCAACCGGTGATGGCGCGAGTCGCTTAGGCATTATCGATTTTTCGATCGTTGGATCGCTTCAGGAGACAGCTTCAGTAAGATTAAGAGATGAGTTTGTCTCGTCTAGTGCATCTGTGTCTTGCAGCGATCCTTGGGGTTAGTATTGCCGCTAGTGTTTCTGCACAGTCCTCTTCTTCCAAACACACCAAAGAATCCTCCAGCACAGGTACAAGGGCCGTCACTGAGGGTGCAGTGTCGAACGGCGTCTATCGCAACAAGGCGCTCGGGCTGGCGTGCAAAATTCCGGAGGGCTGGGTGTTGCGGACTGAGGAGATGAATTCCCAGGACCAGGCTAAGGACGAAGAAAAGCCTACCACGCAGGGCGCAGAGAGCAACACAGGGGATCAGCACGTGTTGCTGGCCGCATTTTCGCGGCCTCCCGAGGCTCGCGGCGAGGATGTTAATTCTTCCATTCTGATTGCGGCGGAGAGCGCGGAGGCTTATCCGGGACTGAAGGACGCGGCGCAGTATTTTGGTCCGCTCACCGAGGTGGCTAAGGCGCAGGGGTTCTCGGTGGACGAGGAGCCTTATGAGTACGCCGTGGGCGCCAAAAAATTGGTGCGAGGAGATTTTCACAAGGACGTGGGAACGCGCGTGATGCGGCAGTCTACTTTGGCGCTCCTCTCCCACGGGTATGCGGTTTCCATCACTATCATCGGCGGGACTGAGGATGAGGTGGAGGAACTGATCGACGGTATCAGTTTCACGGGCAAATAGAATTCTTTGCCGCGGATTTCGCGGATGAACACGGATCTTTTAAGCGCTACTTTGCAGCGAAGCCATGGTCGAGTTGCCGTGACTTCGCTCGCTCGCTACGGCTTTGCTCAGGATGAGCTTGGGAAAAGCTCCGTTGAGCTGCGCTGGACTGGCGAGCGCGGCTGTCCCACATTTCGCAGATCACTCCAGGGCTTCGGGGTGGAGGCTTAGGTCCTTTTCGCCGGCGGCTTTTTTCTCGGCGTATTTTTTCATCCAGGCTTCCCAGCTTTTGCCGGCGGCGGTGTCACGTCCGGTGAAGGCGAGGGCGGCGATATCCGAGTAGGGGATGGAGATTTTCTCGTTGGAGTTTTTCGGGTAGAGGCGGACTGACGAATCCTTCAAGGTGGCGCCGGTGCGCCGGTCGAAGAGGTAGCCTTCGATGTGGCTGCCGTCTTTACGAGTGATGGTGATGTCTCCGCGGTAGTCGAAGGCTTTCTCCAGCGCTTGGCGGAGCTCTTCTTCGGAGGCGAGCTGCGGGATCCAGCCTTCCAGTTTTTCGTGCTCTACGCCGGGGGCGACTTCGAGCGCGTCGGGATTGAGCGCTTGGGAGTGCGACGGATGTTGCTCGATGTGGCCGGCTTCTTTGCCTGTCATGTTAGCTATGAGCTATGAGCTGTGAGCCTTGAGCTAAACCTGTTTACCGCTCGCCTTCGGCTTTGCTTCGACCGCCTAGGGTACTGTCCGTACGTAGGCGCCTCGAAGCTTAGGTGCTTCTTGCTCCTTCCAGACTGTGCGACTGCGGTTGGCCGATTTGAATCAACGGGTGAACTGGCGCTGGCGGTTCTTCCAGCATTTCGAGCGCTTCTTTATCGCGGTATGTCGTGGACAGCGTGGCTTTCACCGTTGCCAGGAATCCTGAGAGCGAACTGAAGGTGGCGTTCACGGCGCTCGCTTCGTAGCCGCTGTGGACCATGCAATTGGCGCAGGCCGGATTGCCCGACTCGGTGCCGTAGTTGTGCCATTCGGTCGAGGACATCAGCTCGTTGAATGTTTCCGCGTAGCCGTCTTGCAACAGGTAGCAGGGCTTTTGCCAGCCGAAGATGTTGTAGGTGGGCATGCCCCAAGGGGTGCAGGGATAGGTGCGCTTGCCCATCAGGAATTCGAGAAACAGCGGCGACAGATTGAACTGCCAGTTCTTCTTGCGATTGGAGAGGATCGCGCGGAACATGCGCCGGGTGCGGGCGCGGCCCAGGAAATGCTTCTGGTCGGGCGCCTTGTCGTAGGAATATCCCGGGCGAGAGCATCATGCCCTCGACGCCCAAGGTCCATCATTTCATCGAAGAAGGCGCGGACGGATTTCGGATTGGCGCCGTCAAACAGCGTGGTGTTGGTGGTGACGCGGAAGCCGCGGCGGAGGGCTTCTTTGATGGCGTCGACGGCAATGTCGTATCCGCCCTCGCGGCACACGGCGAGGTCGTGCTCTTCGCGCTGGCCGTCGAGGTGAACGCTGAACGTCAGATACTTGCTCGGCTTGAAGAGGTGGATCTTCTCTTTCAGCAGCAGGGCGTTGGTGCACAGGTAGATGTACTTTTTGCGGGCGACCAGGCCTTCCACGATCTCGGCGATCTGGGGATGCATCAGGGGCTCGCCGCCAGGGATGGACACCATGGGGGCGCCGCATTCTTCCACGGCGCGGAAGCATTCTTCGGGCGTCAGGTCCTTTTTCAGGATGTGGGCGGGATACTGGATCTTGCCGCATCCGGCGCAGGCCAGGTTGCAGCGGAACAGCGGCTCCAGCATCAGGACCAGCGGGTAGCGCTTGCGTCCGGCAAGCTTTTGGCGCAGGACGTAGCTGGTCACCGTCCAGATTTGAGATACGGGTACTGGCATGAAGACGAACCCCTGTATTGAGTATTCTAACAGGAGCAGGGGCTTAAGGCTTCGGGTGGAACCTTGATTTGAAAGGTGTTAGCACCGGAGGGTTCACCGGTCGGGCAGCGGGAGCCTGGAGCTGCTCACGCGCTCGGCTTGCCTCGCTCGGCTTCGGCTTCGCGGGACGGACCCATGGGTCCGTCCCTACGTGATTTGGAAGGGCTGTCCCTACGTGTCGCGGGCCGGGGTCACAATCGCTGCAACCTGAAGGTATGTTCGTCCGTCTAAAGGGTCGCGCCCTTCTGCTTGGGCGCTGAGCGAAAGGACGCTTGAAGGGAGCCATGAAACCCGGTACCCTGAAGCCCAGCCAAGTGTATGTTTAACCCGCATCCAAACCTGGCCAACGAAGTCAACCGCAGCATCATCCAGTCGGAAATTGAGGGCGGCGTTTTTCTGAACGATCTTCCGCCGTCAACCGTGCTGGAGATCCAGACCATGCACCATCGCTATACGGCGGTGCTGCTGGGCGGGAGCGAGGCGCTGCTGTCGGGACATCCGGAGTTTTGCCCGGAGCCGGTGCAGGTCGCCATTGCGGGATCCACGTGGGGCGGATCGATGCTGAAGCTGCAGTATGTAGGACGGGGAATGCACCTGGAGTTTCGGCATCCGGCGTATGCGACCCCGATTGTGACCTCGCCCATTCAGGAAATTCGCGACAACGTTCCGCTGCCCGCGCTGGAACTGGATTCGCGGCCGCACGGGGCGCATTCGTAGCCACCGATCATTCCGCTTCTGCGATCCCACAATTGTTTTCGTCGCCCGATCCGGCATTGACTTGCCCCAGTTGTGGCACTACCATTCGGGCCGGGAGTCCGCCAATATGCCGCTGAAGATTGAGACTCGTGAAGTTGCGCACGTCATCGTTCTGGACGTCAAGGGACGGATTGTGCTGGGGGATGAAATTGGCGTTTTGCGCGACGCAGTTCGCGGCCTGGTGGCGGACGGGAAGAAGAAGATCATTCTGAACCTGGCGGATGTCGATTACATCGACAGCTCCGGAGTGGGTGAGTTGGTGGGATGCTTCACCACCGTGCGCAACGCCGGGGGAGAGTTGAAGCTGCTAAAGCTGAGCCAGAAGGTGCAGGATGTGTTGTACGTGACCAAGCTTTACACTGTGTTCGATATACGCGAGGACGAGTTCACGGCGGTGAAGTCGTTCGATTATTTTTTCGCGAAGTAGCTCGGGTATTAAGCCTCGAGCGGCGCGGCATACAGCCGATTTCCTTATTGACAACACAAAGAGAAACAAACGAGAATCCCTCCACTGTTTCTGCCGCTTCGCATCCACCAGAGGAGACACTATTCATGCGCTGGCTTACGTTAGCTGTTTTATTTCTGTGCGCCCTGTCCGTAACCGCCCAGGACGTAAACAAAAATCCCAATAAGAAGGAGCCGCCGATCTTAGGTCCGCATTGGACCAATGGGGCTGCACATTCCCACAACGCCGGCAGCACTCCCGACATGACTTATCATGGCGGTCCGGTACTGCCGTCGGCCACTGTCAAGGCAATCTGGTGGGGCACCAGTTGGCCGTCCTATACGGGCGATAAGATCACGGGCATCGATAAGTTGTATTCCTCCTTAAGTGGCACCAGCTACGAGGCCACTGTCGACGAGTTTACCGATAACGCCGGGCATAGAGTGGGCAGCGCCGTAACGTACCAGGGCCACGTGATCGATGGGAGTTCGTTGCCGAACCACATCAGCACCTCGGCGGTGCTGAACGAAGTCTGCAAGAAGGTTCCGTCGCCGACGGCGGGCGCCTATTACCCGGTGTACGTGGACAAGCCACGCGGAGGCGCGAACTACTGCGCGTATCACAGTTGGGGCTCGTGCAACGGCAAGGCGATCGAGTTTGGCTTCTTCTTCAAGCTGGATGGCGACGCGGGATGCGACCCGCAAAGCACGGTCAGCGGGCAGTCTCAAGGCCTGAAGGCGCTGGCCAATGTGAGTGGACATGAGTTGTCGGAGACGCGTTCTGATCCGAATGGAAACGCGTGGTACGACAGCTCAGGAGCGGAGAACTCCGACAAGTGCGCTTGGACCTTCGGCGCTAGGTCCATCACGCTGGGGTCGACCACCTGGAAAATCCAGGGGAACTGGTCGAACTACGATTTCGACCATAACACTGGATACGCGAACTCCAGCGGACAGAAAGGCTGCGCCGACGGGACGAATTATCCGGGACCGTATACGCGCTAGGATTGTGGTTGTAAGAAAGCCCGCTTCTTAGGAGGCGGGCTTTTATTCATGACGAAACTAGAATCCCCACCCTACACAATCAATTCGTGATTCCCATTTGGGTCAGTATGAAGGCGTAGTCGAAGGCCGCTTCTTTCAGGCGGTCGTAGCGGCCGCTGGCGCCTCCGTGTCCCGCCGGGCTCAGATTCGTTTTCAGCAATACCAGATTGTGATCGGTTCGTGTGGCCCGCATCTTGGCGACATACTTTGCCGGCTCCCAGTACATCACCTGGCTATCGTTGAATGACGTCTTCACCAGCATGTTGGGATAAGTCTTCGCCTCGATGTTGTCGTACGGCGAGTAGGTGATCATGTAATCGTAGGCGGCTTTCTCTTTGGGATTGCCCCACTCTTCAAATTCGCCGACGGTCAGCGGCAGAGATTCGTCGAGCATCGTGTTGATCACGTCCACAAAGGGAACTCCGACGATCGCCGCTTTGAACAGGTCGGGACGCATGTTGAGCACCGCGCCCATGAGGAGTCCGCCAGCGCTGCGGCCTTCGATCACCAGGCGGTCCTTGCTGCCGTAGCCTCGCTTGACCAGGTCTTCCGCGCACGCAATGAAATCGGTGAAGGTGGTCTTCTTGTTCATCATCTTGCCGGCATCGTGCCAGCCTTTGCCCATCTCGCCGCCGCCGCGGATGTGCGCCACCGCCGTGACCACGCCGCGATCGACCATGCTGAAGATGTTTGAGTTGAAGAACATGTCGATCGAAATTCCATAGGAGCCGTACCCGTACAGATACAGCGGCCCGGTGCCATCGAGCTTCGCAGTTTTCAGGCGCAGGACCGAGACCGGAATCTTCACTCCGTCCGAGGCTACGGCATAGATCTGTTCGACCTGATACTTCTTGGGATCGTACCCGCCGGGCACTTCTTTTTGCTTCAGCAGCGTCGATGTTCCCTTCTCCATGTCGTAGGAGAACACCGAAGGCGGAGTGATCGGCGACTGGTATCCATAGCGGAATTCGGTGGTGTCGTAAATGCGATTGATGTACGGATACGACGCGTAGGCCTGCTCGGGGAACGCGATGCGCTTGGAGTGCCCGTCGCGCAGGTCGGTCACGCGAATTTGCGGCAGGCCGCCTTCGCGCTGGTACAGCACCAGGAAATTTCTGAACAGATCCATCTCGTCGAGCATGATGTCGGGATTGTGCGCCAGCACTTCATGCCAGTTCTTGCTGCCCGGGATCGGTGACCGGAGCGCTCACCAGGCGGAAGTTGCGTCCGGTATCGTTGACGCGAATGTAGAACGAGCTGCCGTTGTGGTCGGGATAATATTCGACGCCTTGCTTGCGAGGCTCGACAATCTGCCAGTTGCCGTCCGGCTGAGTGGCAGGAATGAAGCGGGCTTCGCTCGTTGTATGACTGCGCGAGACCAGGAAAATATAAGACTGGCTGCGAGTCTTGTAGGCTTCAACGTTGAAGCGCTCGTCCGGTTCCTCGTAGACGAGGATGTCCGGGTTGGTCGATCCGACAGTATGTCGATAGAGCCGGTACTGGCGTTTGGAAACGTCATCTTCCTGCGTGTAGAAGATCGTCTGATTGTCATTGGCCCAGACGACTGAGCCCACGCGCACGGCGTGATCGGTGAGAGTCTGTCCCGTGCGGAGATCTTTCACCGCCAGCGTGAACTGCCGGAAGCCGGTATCGTCGTAGCTGTAGGCGAGCAGGTTGCCGTCCGGGCTCACGGCAAAGGCTTGCACCGTCATGAATGGCTTGCCTTGCGCCATCTGGTTGATGTCGAGCAGAACTTCCTCGGGCGCGTCCATGCTGGCCTTTTTACGGCAGCGGATCTGGTACTGCTTGCCGGCCTCGGTGCGCACGTAATAGAAGTAGTCGCCTTCCTTGTAAGGAACCTCGACGTCGGTCTCCTTCACGCGGCTCAGCATCTCGTCGTAGAGCTTCTTCTGCAGAGGCTCGGTGGGCTTCATCACCGCGTCGGTGTAGGCGTTCTCTTTTTCCAGGTAAGCGCGCACTTCGGGATTGGATTTCTCGCGAAGCCAGTAGTAGTTGTCGATCATTTTGTGTCCATTGATCTCGGTTTCGTGCGGAACCTTCTTGGCAATCGGGGGGGCTGGGAGAGTATCGGCTGCAGTGAGAAGGAGCGCGGAAAGCGAAGTCATAATTAGTAGAGCGCGACGAAAGAATAGAGGATTCATGAAGAGCTCCGGGTGGGAATGCGGAATGCGAGTGAATCAGAAACGATACTCCGGGAACGGGCGGGGTGCAACGGGCTGTCGTTGAGGCGCGGCTGCCCATCCTCCCGCACAAAACGCGGGAAGGATGGGGCAACCGGATTTCAAATCGAAAATCAAGGTTGCCACACCCTTGTCTCCGCGCACTCTGCGGAGACAGGGTGGGACTCAACTTGAGCCGATGAAGCTGGAGCTGAGGGCGGAGTCGACATTCGAGTGCGCTTTACAGCGCCGAGGTGAGAAGAGGCCGGAATACTGCAGAAGTTCGCCGGCTGCCCACCCTCCCGCACAAAACGCGGGAAGGGGTGGGGCAACCGAATTGAAGTTATTGGGGAAGAGCGAAAGCCCCCATAGCATCGCCCAGCGGAGTGTCGGAATCGGGTTGGCCGCCAAACGCCATCGCGACGTACTCGCGTCCGTCTACGGTGTAAACAATCGGAGCGGCGGTCGGGGCACCCGCTCCTTTGATCGACAGACCGTTGAACGTCCACAGGATTTGGCCGGTAAGCGCATTCACCCCGTAGAACAATCCGCTGTTGTCGCCGAAGAATACCAGGTCGCCTCCGACTGTCATACCCGATAGGGCCTGCGAGACTTTGATCTTCCACACGATCTTTCCGGTGGTCGAATCAACTGCCCCGTAGAGACCATAATCAACGCCGGGAACGTCTTCGGTAATGGACCCCCAACCCGGGAAGGTGCCACCCGAGGTGTTGGTCGGCGTAGTGTAGAACGTTGTGGGGGCATATCGGGCGTGGTGATAAATAAAGTTCGTGCGTGGGCTGAACGCACTGGGCGGCCATTCCGTCCCCCCGCTATCACCCGGCTGGATGGCATATGTGGTTTCCTGCGGAGGCGTCCACTGCGGCGCGCCGGTGTATCCGGCAGGCAGTGGTCCTACTTCATGCGGAGCTAGAGATTCGATCGTCGATACCGGCTGCGTGGGCCAGGGATTCTGCCACGCGGGCTCGGTCGGCACCGGCGTTTCTACCACGCTGTAAAGCGGAGTTCCGGTGCGGCGGTCGAGAATGAACAGGTACCCGGTTTTGCCCACATGCGCGATCGCGGGTGTGCCGTTCAGTGTGAACAGTAGCGTGGGAGGCGTTGCGTCGTAATCCCAGAGATCGTGATGCGACTCCTGGAAGTACGAGCGCAGCTTGCCGGTGGCAATATCAAGCGCCACGACGCAGACGGTGTTAAGGTTGGTGCCTGCGCGCTGCACTCCGTTGATGTCCGGCCCGGTGTTGCCGACGGAGAAATACAGCATGCCAAGTCCGAGATCGAACGATGGATTCTGCCAGACAGGTCCTCCGCCCTTCTTCCACGAGTCTCCGGCGAATGTGTTCGGGTCGGTGGTGTAGAAGCGCCAGACCAGGCTGCCAGTTTTGGCGTTATAGGCGTCAACGTGTCCGCGAATGAAGTATTCACCGCCGGAGACGCCCACAATCACCAGGCCGTTCACGTACTGCGGCGGGATGGTCATGGTGTAGCCGTTATGCCAATCATCCACCGTCGCTTTCCACAACTGCTGACCGGTGCTTTGGTTGAGCGCCACCAGCGTGGCGTCCAGGCGAGCGAGATAGAGGCGGCCTTGTCCCGCCGCCACGCCACGATTGTTGCGCGCGCAGCACAGGGGAAGCTTGCCGAGCGGAGGCAGGTCTGCGGGATGGTAGGCCCAGATTTGACTTCCCGTGCGGGCGCTGACCGCGAAGACATCGTCATGGCCGCTGGTCAGGTACATGACCCCGTTCAGAACGATAGGGGTCGTTTCCATGGAAGCGTCTTTGTCGTGCACGCCAGTGTGGAAGACCCAGGCTGGTTTCAAGCGCGAAACGTTGGCGGGGTTGATCTGGTCGACATTCTGATAACGCATGTTGCCCGGGTCGTTCCCGTAGTATGGCCAGTTCAGGTTTTCCTGTTCCTTTTCTTGCGCTGCGCTCCGGGGTACAGCAGCGCCTATCGTGATCAGCGAAATTGCTAGCAGCCAAATCAGTGCCCGGCTATTACTGCCATGTACTCCGGGGCACACTTCTTTCCACCTAAGGCACACTTTTGTCATTAGATTTCCTCGGACTCTTTCGAGCAGCAGAAGCTCAAAGAATGGAAAAGTCGTTCCCGGCGCGAAGAAACGAAGGATCCCTTGCGTCTCCAGGCACACCTGGCGGCGTCTGCGTAGGATCTGGATTAACTGCGAAGGTGTTTGCGCGTTTTACTGCGTCTGGCCTACGGGGCAGTACCGCGGGACAGAGTCTCTATGAAAGCAATTGTTTTTTCCTGTTCGGTCACGCGGAGAGTGCCGATATGCTGATTGAGATTTTCGGGGAGTTCCGGTGTAGGACAGCAGGTCTTGGCGGCACCGGCAGAATCGGGCGAGAATTTCACGGCTGGAACTCCTTAGAAAGTGGCGGAGTCGGTAAAAATTTTTGCGTCTGCGATAACGAGTGGACGTAGAGGAACTTACCGTGGCGGTGGAGCAGAGTGCTATCGGGAAAAAACTGTAAATTGCAGCTAAGAGTTTATAACTGGAGAGTTACATAAGTGTCCAGTTTCTTGTACGTGAGCTTAACTCGGAATATGTAAGCAAAGCCTCGAGTTACTGACGCAAACACGGCCGTGTAAGTGGTCGCTAATAGATCGCAGCACGACTAATGATGAAACTATGGCTAAATGTACAGTTTCTTGTACGCAACTTAGCCGCAGTACAGGGAACATGTCGAGCTTTTCACACAAGCACGGCAGGCTGAGTCGGTCGCTAACGGCTCGTAGCAATTACGAGAAAAAAACTGCGCCGGTGGCCCCATCCTCCGCATTCTTTACACCGGGGATGAGTTATCACGGAATTGCATCAGGCGTTTACGATGCCGCACCGGCTCAGATTGCCGACTTCGCTCAGCGCGGACGAGGCGTCCGCCCTACGCGAACATTATTGAATCAGCGTGCCGCCGTTGCCGTTTACGGGCTCGGCTTCGGGGGCGATGACTACTGCTGCCGCTACTCGGTCGCCTGGTTCCAACTGCAGCAGGCGGACGCCTTGGGCGTTTCTTCCTGACTCGCGGATTGTGGTCGAGTCCATGCGGATGATTTTGCCGTAGTGGCTGATCAGCATGACTTCGGATTTTTCGTCGACCTGGGCAATGCCCACTACTTTCCCGACTCGCTCGGTGGTCTTAAGGTTGATTACGCCTTTGCCGCCGCGATTGGTGAGGCGGTAAGACTCCGCTGGAGTGCGCTTGCCGAATCCGCCTTCCGTGACGGAGAGGATCAGGTCGCCTTTGATCGCTTCGTCGACCACTTCAACTTCGCCTTCGACTTTTTCCTTCGGCGGAGCGGGAGCGTCGGGCTTAGTCGTCGTTGCCATGCCGATCACGTAATCACCCTTTTCCAGATCGATTCCCCTTACTCCGAAAGCGCCGCGGCCCATGGGACGCACGTGGCTTTCGTCGAAGCGAATGGCATTGCCTTCATGGCTGGCGAGGAAAATGATCTGGTTGCCGTTGGTGATACGGACGGCAACGAGTTCGTCTCCCTGATCAATGCCAATGGCGTTGATGCCGTTGGAGCGGACGTGCATGAACTCGCGCAGTTCGGATTTCTTCACGGTGCCGTTGCGCGTGGCGAAGAAAACGTACTTGCTCTCTTCTTCCAGATTGCGAACCGCCACCATGGTCCTTACGCTTTCGCCGGGCTGCAGGCCCACCAGGTTGCCGATGTGCTTGCCTCGTCCCGCGGCGCTTACGTCCGGGATCTCGTACACCTTCAGCCAGTAGACGCGGCCGTTGTTGGTGAAGATCAGGATGTAGGCGTGCGTGCTGGCGAGGAAGAGATGCTCGACGAAATCTTCTTCGCGAGTCTTCATGCCGGTGCGGCCCGTGCCTCCGCGGCGCTGCATGCGGTAGGTGGAGATGGGCGTGCGCTTCATGTAGCCGGAGTGGCTGACGGTGACCGCGACCTGCTCGTCGGCGATCAGGTCTTCGAGAACGATCTCCGCGGCTTCGTCTTCGATGCGCGTGCGGCGCTCGTCTCCGTAAAGCTTCTTTACTTCCTCCAGCTCTTTGATGATGACGGCGCGCAGTTTCTTCTCGGAGCCGAGGATCGATTCGTATTCGGTGATGTCGTCGCGAACTTCTTTCAACTCATTCGCGATCTCATCGAGCGAGAGCTTGGTCAAACGATGCAATTGCAGTTCGAGGATCGCATCGGCCTGCTTCGCAGTGAAGGGCTTGTCGGCATCAATCCTGGGCGCGCGTCCGGTGGTGTTGATGTCGATCTTCTTGCCGCCGAAGTAAGCGACCAGGTTCTCGCGGGCGTCGGCGCGATTTGCGCTGCCGCGAATGATGGTGATGACGTTGTCGAGATGATCGAGCGCCTTGAGATAGCCTTCGAGGATGTGCTCGCGGTCCTTCGCCTTCGCCAACAGATAAGCGGTACGACGGCGGACGACGTCAACACGATGCTCGATGAAATATTTGATGGTCTGGATGATGCCCATCTCGCGGGGCTGTCCATTGACCACCGCGAGCAGGATCATCGAGAAGCTTTCCTGCATCTGCGTGTGCTTGAAAAGCTGGTTCAAAACAATTTGCGGTTCAGCTCCGCGCTTGAGTTCGACTACGATGCGCATGCCATCGCGATCGGATTCATCGCGGACGTCGGAAATATCTTCAATGTCCTTGTCGTTGACCAGTTGCGCGATGCGCTTGATCAGGACGGCCTTGTTCACCTGGTAAGGAATTTCGGTGACGATGATGGCCTGGCGGTCTTTGTTGATGTTCTCGATGGCGGCTTTGGCGCGCATCATGAAGCGTCCGCGGCCGGTGCGGTAGGCCTCGAAAATTCCGCTGCGGCCGTGGATCATTCCGGCAGTCGGGAAATCAGGGCCCTGCACGAATTTCAGAATTTCTGCGAGCTGCGCGTTGGGATTGTTCACCAGCGTGATGGTGGCGTCGACGATTTCCGTCAGGTTATGTGGCGGAATTTTCGTCGCCATGCCTACGGCGATCCCGTCGGAGCCATTGATCAGCAGGTTCGGAATGCGCGCGGGGAGTACGTCAGGTTCGACTTCGCTGCCATCGTAGTTAGGATGGAAGTCGACAGTCTCTTTATCGAGATCTTCCAGCAGCGACGTGGAAACTTGCGCCAGCTTGGCTTCCGTGTAACGATCGGCCGCGGGCGGATCTCCGTCGACGGAGCCGAAATTTCCCTGACCAAAGATCAGCGGATACCGCATCGACCAGTCCTGCGCGAGACGAACGAGAGCGTCGTACACAGCAAGATTGCCGTGCGGGTGATACTTGCCCATGACCTCGCCGACGATGCGGGCGCATTTGCGCGTAGCCCGATTCGGATACAACCCCATTTGCTGCATCGTGTATAAAATTCGGCGGTGGACTGGCTTTAGTCCGTCGCGCACATCGGGGAGCGCGCGGCCGATGATCACCGACATCGAGTAGTCGAGATACGAGCGGCGCATCTCCTCTTCGATGTTGACGGGTTGAATGTTCAACGCGCCGGGGCCATCGCCGCCGGGCGGAGGAGTCAAGGGAAGTTCTGGATTCTGTTCGTCAGCCATGTTTTAGGGTCTCGACTATACGTTCCCAATTCTCGCAACATCGGCGAGAAGTTGGGGCACCCCGTTGAGGGGCACTCCTGTCGGGCGGAAACTTCAGGTAAATGCTTTTATTTACAGCGTGTTATGTGCCCTGGGAGCTTGAATTATTATACCACGCCCACAGGGCGAAACTGCGTCCTGTGTTGACTGGCTTGAGGCTGCTTTTCAGGCCCGGTGGAGTAGGAAATAGATCAGGGCAGCGAGCAGGAGGAATACCGGGACTAAGCGGAAGACCTTGCCAAAGTTGCTGGGCTCAGGAGTGATCGGGGAACCATCGAGCAGCACGTTGCTCGCATTGGTGAATGAAGTGCCGTCGGGTGCGGGAGTTTGCATCGCGGTGCTTTGGCCGGCTCCGAGGGACGAAGCGGCTTTGCCCGAGTTCATTTTGAACGACGTCTTCTTTACTACGACATTCACATTTCCCAGATTGCCTTGTGCTGCAATGGCTTGAGCTAGCTGGGGAAGAATACTCTTCCCGGCTGCATTCAAAATTTTCTCCAACACATGGGTCTGGAGGTCCTGTTCTGTGGCGGCGTGAACTACGTCCGTATTCGGATCGGCGGAGTGGATGGAGAAGCCCCCCGCCGGAGTGCGTTCAACGTGAAAGGCGAACTGGTGCTGAGTGCCGTCGAGAGCGAGCTTGAGGTCGGGAAATTCGGCGGAAAGGTCGGCGATTACCTTTTGCTGAATTGTCTTCAGCAACTCCTCGCGAGTGGGAGCTTCGAGCGGCGGAGTCGAGGGATCACTGGCGCGAGCGATGAAGCCGCCATCGGGCTTTTGCTCGATGTGGTAGGCGAACTGCGAGACCAGGCGCTTGAGATCCATTGGGCCGATTCTATCCTTACCGGTAGCGGAGATCTTGATTACTGTGGTACTCCGCTGATGCGGCGGAAATTGCGAGCAAATGGTTTCAATTTTGAACACATACCGCGACGAGCCGCATCCTGTGACAATCGTCTATACGATGTAGCCAATCGGCGCCCTGCACCTCATCCGATTTCTTCGTCATGGAAATCCGGATCCCTAGCGTATGTTCGCGGCGTGCCTTCGAAGGCGGACAACTTTCAACACGGCCTCGCTGATTCGGTAAAAGGGAGCTTTCCGCAGACGCTAGCGGTCTGGGTTTAGGACGGCGGCGGACTGATCCGGTTTTAGGTAGCGGTAGAAGCGGGCTGGACCTCGTCGTCGCCAGTAGCGCTCGTCATACTTTGCGGTTCCGGGGCCATGGCTTAGGGCGCTGAAGAACGTGTGGTGCCGGGGACTGACGACAATGCCGACGTGTCCGGGCCAGACCACCAGATCGCCGGGCTGGGGGTGCTTCACTCTGCGGAAGTGGTCGGTGCCGCGATACAAGTCGGAGGAGTCCGCGTAGGCATAGGGGAATCCGGCCCGGTCATAGACCGTGTGGACCAGGTGAGAGCAGTCGACGCCCGGAGCGCGCCGCAAGCGGCGGTCCAGGGCGGCGTCAATGACTGACGAGCCTTCGCGCGGGGTGAGCAATACGGAGTGTGCCGGCGCCTGGGTTCGAACGGCAACCGGAGCTGGCATATCTGTGTCCTGTGCCCATCCGGGGGTGTAGGCCATGGCGAATACCAGCAAGCCCAGCAGCGCGGGTTTTCGATGAGAGTCGATAATCCTTCTATTGTCTCGGGATGGGGCAGGGGTGGGCATATTACGGCAGTGCTATGACGTCCGCTGAGGCGGAAAAGTTGCCGTTTTGGCGGGAAATGGCATGCGGAGGGCTTGGTGGGCGCGTTTTCTGCGGAGAGAGTCGCTCAGCACGAACCTAGCGGAGCTTCGCTCTGCTGGACAACCGATGGCGGCTGTCCCTACATGTTGTAGGAACGCGCATATAATTCCCGGTCACCCCAAATCCGTGAAGGGATAGGAATCTTGTATGAACGATTGGACTCGACGGGAGTTTCTTGAGAGCTCTGCGGCGGTTGTTGGTTCGGTCGCCGCGGCAGGGACGGTACCTGTGGGGAGCGCCGATACTTTGGGATCGTTTACTGAGCGGCAAATCATGAGACGGCGCGAGTTGTGGCGACTGCTAGGCGATTTGCCTTGGAAACATCGCCCCGGACCTCCGAAGCTGATACGAAAGGAAGAACACGATGGTTACACGCTGGAGCGGCTGGTACTCGATCTCAATGGGGTTGAGCCGGTGCCTGCTTTATTGCTGATTCCGCACAAGCGACAGCCGAAGGCTCCGGGCTGCTTTACATTCACTGGCATGGCGGGATGTATGACCTGGGCAAGGAGCAACTGCTGAAGGGAGTGGACGCGCAGCCCGCGTATGCGCCGGTGTGCGCCGAGAAAGGGCTGGTCACGCTGGCGATCGACAGCTGGTGCTTTGGCGAGCGCAAGCACGTGGCGAATGGGGGCGAAGGCGAGCAGGATGCGTTCAAGCTGATGTTGTGGCGAGGGCAGGTGCTGTACGGGATGATGATGTTCGACGAATTCCGTGCCATGGATTACCTGGCAAGCCGGCCGGAAGTGGACAGCGCGCGGCTGGGGGCCCTGGGAATGTCCATGGGATCGACGAAGGCATGGTGGTTGGCTGCGCTCGATCCGCGGGTGAAGGTTTGCATGGACGTGTGCTGCCTGACGGACTATGAAGAACTGATCCGCACGCACGGGCTGAAGGAGCATGGAATTTACTACTACGTTCCTTCCTTGCTGAAACACTTTCAGACTGCGGACATCAATGAGCTGATCGTGCCGCGTGCGCGCTTGAGTGTGAACGGGCGGCGGGATCCGTTGACGCCTCCGGCTGGGGTGGAAAAAGTTCGCGAGCATCTGCTGCCGCTGTATCGCAAGTACGGCCAGGAGTCGGATTGCCGCATTGAGCTATTTGATTGCGCGCATGTGGAGTTGCCGGAAATGCGGAAGCTGATTCTCGAGTGGATGGATCGGAAGTTGGTAGGAGGGTTGTAGCTCGGGTCGGCTACCACCCTTGCCGATCCAAAAAGGATGGTTCAAATCCGCCTCACAGCGAAGAAAAATGTCTTCTCATGCCAGAAAAGCCTTGCATCTGGCGAGCACCGAACCTAGACTTTGGAACATTCCTACAAAACATCCGCGTTTTTCGGTCCCAGACTAGCCAGATTTGTCCACCAGTAGGCGCGGTTTAAAACTCAGGGGGAGATATGCGAACAGCGTTAGTTCGCCTGCTCGTTGTTGTGTCTTGCATGCTGATGTTCATGTATTGCAGCCGTGGCTGCGGCCGGACCGCAAACCAGCTGGAACGTTTTCACGCTTCCGAACCCGCAGATTACGCCGGCTTGGCGCACCTACGCGTCCAGCGCGTGCCAAGCCAGTCCTGAGGCTTGTGCGGGAGACAATCGCTTCTGGGAACAATGGGACTTCAAGAATTTCCAGAGTGCGATCGATTCAACCTTCGCCGCGGTACAGTCGATGGGCCGGTACCAGGGCATCATGATGATTCTTCCGCTCAGGGACGCGCCACTTACTTCAACAATATTCGCGGGATGTATAACTCGGCGAAGAATCATGGAGTTCAGCTTCAGCTCGTAGTCTTTCCCAAGTGGAAGTTCGGCGGCGAATATTGCTATCTGTACAACCGCAACTCGCCCACGGCCTGTCCAGTGGCGTCTGGAACGACACGGCAGTGGCTTACCAAAGGATACCTAAAACTCATGAATTTCGCCCAGACGCTGAGCGGGCCGTGCACCGCAGGTACTTACAACCGACCGGTTGCGGTGTGGTATGGCTGGGGCGACGTTTCGCCAGGCTACGCGGCGCTGAAGAGCTTCTGGCAATCTCTTCCCCAGAAAGGTCTATGCGAATGGCTGCAACCTGCAAGCGGCATACATCACGTGGTTGGATACTCCTTATTCCGGCACAGCAGAAGTGCAGCAGCTGCAGAAATACGTGGTGAACCAGTTGAAGCGGCCGTACTGGGTCAACACCGAGCTGTATAGCGCGGCGCAAGATTCAAGCGAACTATTCGACCTATGCGCCGTATCAGACCATTATCACGGGATATTGGGGTGCGAGCGACGTCGCGAGTTGGGCGAAGGGCATGTGCGCACGACTGGAACACGGCGGCGCAACCGGTTCGTCTCGCGAGCTGGACTTTTTACGATATGGATCTGACCAGCTCGGAATCGTATCGCGCTTATATTAACGGGGGGATGGCTGCGATGGGCTCGATCTGCACGTACTGAAGGCTCGATTCCAGAGAATAGCGGAGCTTCGCTCCGCCGGACAGCCGATGCCGACTGTCCCTACATGGGCTGAAAATGAAAATGCCCACCCTTGTCTTCTAAATTGCTAGACAAGGGTGGGTCACCGCTACGGAACTCATCTACTCTGAATTGCCGCGCTGCTCAGACGGGGTTGCGGTCAACTTTCCGAAGAGACCGTCGTTTTCATCATTGGGCCCTGCGGTGAAGAAGAGCTCGGTGGCCAGTCCCGAGTGCCCTGCGTCTCCTCCGAAGCTGAGTGCCCACAATCCTTGAATCATGAGCGGGATTGCCTTGCGTATTCAGGAAGGCGCCTTCGTGACGGCCAGTGAAAGGATTAAAGGCCTGAATGGTGCCATCGCCGAAATTGCCGATGAGCAACCGGTGGCTGAAAGGTCCAAAGTCACTGGGAGCCATCGCAATGCCCCAAGGAGCATTGAAGTATGCTCCATGCCCAAGGCGCAGAAGCAGGTTGCCGAAGCGATCAAAAACATCGACGTGTCCCAGCCCTGGTCCATGCGCTTCGTCTTTGGAACCGGGCGCGCGGTAGGCAAAGGTGACGACAATGTTGCCACCCACGTTCTGGATCCCGAAGGGAGCATAGTTATTCGGAAGTTGGGGATCCACAAAGCGGCGCTGTTGGCCCGGCGCGTGAAACTCGAGTCATACACCTCTACGCGCCCGCTTGCGAAATTTGTGACGTAGAGCCGAGGACCTCCCCCGGTCATGGCCACGGCGCAACCTTTAAAGATCGCCCCTTGCTTGGAATGATCGACTTTGAGAACGGCGCTGCTGACACTCACCGCCGGGTTCCAGCCCGAGATGGTGCCATCCTCGGTAACGAATAGGAACACCGCCGGGGTGCCGGCGGCAACGTTAAACCCGCCAGTGAAGTTGAAAACGGTGCCGGTGGGAGCAGATGGGGGAGTGCCGTCCTTCGGGGGAGGGATGGACACGACGAGTGGACCAATCGCACCCGTACTGTCGTATAGCGTGGAAAGCCCGGTGCCATTGTCCGAGATCCAGAAGAACGATCCGGTTGCGCGGGAAAGTCCCCACGCATTTACCAGGTTGGGATCGATGACTGCTGTGGACGAGACCGAGGCGTTGTCGGCCGTGAGGTCGGTGCGCTGGTAGCGTTGCGCGAAAGCGACTGTACCAGACAGCAGCAGGATGCTGAGGGTTACGATTGAAGTGTGTCTGCAGGAGCGGCTGAAAAACTTTGACATTGGAAATCCTCTCGCGCTAAATCAGCGAGCCACAAACGTAGCGCCGCTGGCGTTGAGGGATTGTCAGCGTTTTGTAAGAGTGTTGTCACGCGATGGTCAATTGCGGAAGAGCGCTCATGCGCGAGGGTTGGGTAGGCGAACGGAATTTCACCACAGGGGACACAGAGGAACACGGAGGCTGGATTTCCCATTCCCATGTCTCGCAACAGCAGCGAGACATGGGCACCCCGATGCTACGCTAGTCACGGGCGGCTCCTCAGGCATTCACCCAGTTCCTGCGCTCCAGGAGCGTGGGCGGCTCGTAGGTCTTTCCGCGCGCCAGACGTTTTCTTCCCGCCGCGTCGTCCACAACAAGACCGGACCAAGGACCGCGGGCATCATGCGCGAAACGAATCCAGACTCCTGCTTGAATTCCTGCCGCACGCTGCGAATCTGATCGCTCACTTTGCTGTTGACTTTCCTGAATTGGCGCTCCATCGCCCAAAGCGCGAACTGTAGATGCCGCTCAAGCGGTGCATCTCCTGTGCGAAGCGTTCGCGCACCCGCGCATCGGGAAAGTCCTTATAGCGCTTCCAGCCCGTCAAGCATGGTGCGGCACATGCGGTAGAGGCTGGGGCCGTTGCGCTCGAAGTCGCGCCGGAAAGCCCAGTCCAGAAAGCGCTTCGAGTCGTCGCGCGAAATGGCGGCGTGCTGGAAGTTGAACTTGAACTGCCCGTGAATGTCGGCGAGATCGACATCGCTCAGCATGCGTCCCTGCTCCGACATCTGCTGGTAAAGCGGCGTGCCCGGCACCGGCGTGTACAGCATGAACTGGTGAAAGTCGGTGTCGTGCGCGACGGCGTGCTCGATCTCCGCCATGATGTTGTCCGGCGTGTGGTGTTCGAGCCCGATGATGGTGGAGCCCTGCACGCGATGCCGTGCTCGCGCAGTTCGCGCGTCAGTTGCCGGGTGTCGGCGCCCTGCAGCTTGCTGTAGGTGGCTCGCGGAGATTCCAGCCCCATCCAGATCCAGGAGACGCCGAGCTCCACCAGTTCCTGCATGGTGTATTTGCGGATCGCGTTGGCGGAGGAGAAGACGGACATCGCCCAGCTCTTGCCGTCCTTCTTTCATCCGCTCCAGCAGTTGCATGGCGCGCTCGCGATGCAGCAGGAAATTTTCGTCCATCATGAAGAACGATTGCACTTTCAGTTCTTCTTCCATCTGGCACATCACGTCGAAGAGCTCGTCGCCGGTTTCGTAGAAGTTGACGAACTTTCCTTTGCCGCCGAAGAACGCCGAGGTGGTGCAGAAGTTGCAGCCCATGGGGCAGCCGACCGACGGAATGATGGTGGCGGCGGTCGCGCCTTTGCGCTCGGGCAGCGCGAATGCCCATGATGCGCGTGCGCAAGCCGGAGACGATTGCGGGATGCCGGATCGGGCGCGTTCTCGTCCTCGCCCAGGTAGCGCCGCATCCAGCGAGATGCCTTCGCCGCGCACGATGTGGTCGGCGTCGATCATGTGTCTCGATGCCGGGAATCGCGGCGACGTGGCCGCCGACGACGATCGTCGAGTGCGGCGAGAGCTCGCGCACCATGCGGCACATCTCGCGCACCTTGCCGACGTTCACGATGATCGAGGAGATGCCGACGATGTCGTACTGATGCGCGTCAGTTCGCGCGCGAAGGCTTCGCGGGTGGGGAAGTCCAGCACCGTGCAGGGCGCGGAGATATTCTCCTGGATCATCATGATGCCCCAGGAGCGATGGAACATGCGCAGCGAGAAAGCTGCCCTGCGCGCGCGTCACCTGGTTGTGATAGAGCTCCATCGGATTGATGGAGCGGCTGCCGAATTCGTCGTCCTGCGCGTACGGCCCAAAGACGGAGGTCAGCAGGATGCGCGCGCGCTTGCCCTTGGGATGGGTTCAGGGAACTGGAGCTGTTTTCGTGAGGAGCAGGGATTTCCACTTCTTCTCATCATCCATTCTCCCCACATGCCGTTATGTCATCGTAGATGCTGGCGGGCGTTTGCAACCACGCTCCCGCAGAAAACACAAAAAGATTACAAAGCGAAAACGCTCAGAACTGAGCCGGAACTCGAAGGACCGGGTAACTTGAAGTATAGGGGTTTCTAGCCTAGAATCGCTCTCCTATGGCATCCGAACCGTTGGAGATCGAGCGTTTGGACCGTGGAGTGCTGAGCTTCCGTGGTCCGCTCACGATGGAGAACGTCACGCCATTCATGAATGCCGTGAGACGCGAGAGCGCGCCCACGATGATTCTGGATCTCTCCGGGGTTCCTTATCTGGATTCTTCAGGTCTGGGATCGCTGGTGAGCGCTTGTACATCTGCGCGAAGGCGGGACGCCGCATTGCTCTCACGGGCGTCAACAAACGAGTGCTGAAAGTATTTGAGATCACCAAGGTGGAGCAGATCTTCCTGATGTTTCCCACGCTCTCTGATGCGATCGAAGCGTTCACCAACGCGGGCAGCGCGTAAGCGGCGCAGTGCTTGCGGACGCGCCTATGCATGCCGGCGGCAGGACTAAGCAATTAGGCTACGCGGCCTGAGTTCGACTTCTTTCCAGGCGCGGCATTGACCGCATCGAACCGGATGCGGGTGACTCTTGCGGTGCCTTCCACAGGCTGCTGTGTGACCTTGCCGGCTTCGCCCGCCATCACCGAGCCTGCGGCCAGTGCGAAACGAAGCGCATCCGCCTGATCGTCGAAGTACAAAACCACCTGTCCCGACATAAGTCACTTCTCCCCTGGGCGAAAGGCCCGAACCATGCGAGCGTGCACTGGAAGGTCTTTACCAGCAAAACTTTCGACGAACGTGGAGCGCGGTCGTGCTGTGTCCTGATTTTCCGCGAGACGCTGCCCGTCAAAGTGATTCTCTTGGTTCCTCGAAACTCGGTAGGACATTTTGCGGGGTTTCGGCTATGATGCTGATCTTGCGGACCATCATGCGGAGCCTTTTTCTCGCTATTCTTACTCTGCTTGTGTTTGCCGGCTGGCTGGGGCCAGTCCGCCAAAAGTTAGCGACCGTGCTCGGCTCCTGGGAGGGGGAATCGAAGTGCACTGTTCCGATTCTCCATGTCATGACGAACAAGTGCTATTTCAGGTTTCCACGGACAGGAAAGATCCGTAGCATCTGAATCTGGACGCGTACAAGATGGTGGATGGCGCTCCCGATTTTATAGGCACACTCGAGTGCCAGTATCACGCCAAGCAGGGCGCACTGAGTTGTACCGGCAACACGAGCAGGCAGGATGACTGGGAGTTTCACGTTTTGGCGAGTCCATGAGCGGCACGCTGAAAATCGAGGGCGAGAAATTGTATCGCCGCATTGCGCTCCATAAAGCGAAGGACAAGTAGAGGGCCGCCGTGCCGGTGTTCATCTCCATGCTGCGTGGCGTCAATCTTGGTCCTCATAACCGGATCAAGATGGATGCGCTGCGGGCGATGTATCAAGCGATAGGGCTGGAAGATCCGCGCACCTACGTCCAAAGCGGGAATGTCATCTTCCGGACGAAGGAAAAGAACGCCAGGAAGCTCGCAACCAAGATTCAGGATGCGATTGAGAAGAGCTTCAAATTCCGTCCTGCGGTAATTGTTCGCACCCTCGATGAACTCCGAAAGGCTATCGCTGCCACGCCGTTTGATGCCCGTCGCGGTCTGCATCCTGGTAAAATCCTGGTCACCTTTCTGGCGGACGTTCCGCCAACGGAAGCTGCCGCCAAGCTTGCGACTTTGAAATCGTTTCCCGAAGAGATACATCTCATAGGCCGCGAACTGTACATTTATTTTCCCGACGGTGCGGGCAAATCCAAACTGCCGTGGTCGCAAGTGGAGAAGTTACTGAAGGTCAACGGCACGGCCCGGAATTGGAACAGTGTAAGCGCGATGTTGAAGATCGCCGAGGAGATGGAGATCTGAACCACCGCGGTACCGGTGCTGCGTGGATGATACGATTTCCCGGTGCGAACCCTTGCCCTCATCCTGTCTTCTTGCTTGATGCTACCTTTGGGCCAAAGATCTCCAGAGGATCCACTACAACACTTACCTTCGAACATCGAAGTTCTCACGCATTTTGGAGAGCGCGCTGACATCTCTCCCGACAACCAGCGCGTGGCGTTCATGGCAAAGAGCTTCGGCGACGCCATGGTGATCGACCTCAAATCCCGCGTCATTCAATGCCTCACCTGCAATGTACCCGCGGCGGCTTTCCTCCGGGTGATGCACCTGGTCACCGGAGACTACCTCCTCATCGGCCCTGACCACTTTGAAAATACCCATATCAGCCGTACACGCGATAACGAGCTTTGGTACCTCAGCAAAGAACGTGGATCGAAACCTGTGAAACTCGATCAGAAAATGAGTGAAGGCGCGGCAGTTTCCAAGAAGACTCTGAAAATCGCGTTCTCGCAGACTGCCGAGCAGGCCCCGGACCTTGCGCCCGAAGCTTCTCGTCTGATCGTGGCTGACCTCGACCTCTCCGCCACGCCGAAGCTGATCAATAAGAAAACGGTTTATGAAAGCAAAGATCGAAGCTGCACTATCGAAGCCCAGGATTTTTACGACAACGATCGCAAGATGACTTTCACCTGCTACGAACCGGAAGGACACGCATCGGTGATGGGCATCGACTTGCAAACGGGTGAAGTCACGAACTTTTCGAAAGCTCCCGGGACCTACAACGAGGTCGAAGGAATCTTTCCCGACGGCGTCCACACCGCGGTTGAGGCGGATCGCCAGTGCGAACAACTCGGCGGGCAGCGAGGATCGGGGAATATTGATATCTGGAAGCTCAGGCTCGATGGAACCGGAAAAGATTTCACTCGGCTAACGCACTTCAACGACTACGAAGGAGGAAAGGCGTCGAATCCGGTGATTTCAACCGACGGCCGCTTCATGGCATTCCAAAGCGCGCGCACGACAGATCCTGCCGGCGTGGGATACGGAATTCTGCTTTATTGGTTCAAGCGTTAATTCCGTTATCCAGTTCACAGGATGACGCGTGGATCAGTCGCCAACCTGTTCGTGACAAGAAATTGACACAAAGTTGACCGCCACCTCAGAAACTAACCCGCCAGTGGCGAATCCAATCAGCCGAAGCTATCTCCAGGAATGAAACTCGATCAGGAATAGCGGCATCCTTGGGCACTAAATTCCGACCAGAAGGACTGGCATGTCTGCAAAAAAGATTGCGCGCTCTGTTCTGTTTTTGATTGTGCCCATGCTTTTCGTGGGTTGTGGCGGTTATACCAATCCTGCTTCCATGCCGCCTGCGACTGCGCCGCAGTTAGCATTGGTGGCTAACTCGATTTCGAACAGCATTTCCATTTATGCGGTCGATCCTCAGAGCGGTCAACTGAAAGCTAAAGAAACGGTGCCGACAGGCGGCATGAATTCCAGGGTTCTGGCGCTGGAGTCTTCCGGCCACTTTGCTTATGTCGGGAATGTCGCTTCCAATGACATCTCGGTATTCGCCATTGACGCGAGTACGAGCCATTTGTCGATGGTGGGTTCGCCTGTCCCCGCGGGCAGCGGCCCACGGATCATTGGTCGGGCCGACGGGGAATATTCTCTATGCGGTGAACCAGCAAGCCAACAACATCACTGGATTTACGATCAATCCGAGCACCGGCGCACTGACACCTCTCACCCGCAGCGTTCCGACGGACGAAGCCCCGGTCGAGCTACGTTTCCATCCCTCGGGCCAGTTGGCCTATCTTGCCAACTTCAATCGGCGAGTGACGGTTTATCGCATGGACGGCTCGGGAGCCTGGGACTGCTCGGCGCAAGTCCGGTTGGCTTGAGTCCGTCTGCGATCAGCATGCACCCGTCTGGAAAATTCGCTTACGTGGCTAGCCTGGCCTCAAATGAAATCACGAGCTTCTCGGTGGATCAGGCCAGCGGAGCCTTGACGGCGCTGACGCCACGGGTGACCAGCGGCGAGGGCCCAACCTCCATCACCATAAACTCGCAGGGCCGATTCGCGTACGTGACCAATGCGATTGCGGGCAGTGTCTCCGTGTTCGCCATCGATGTGGCTACCGGTGCGCTGACGCCGCGCTCCACCGTATCCGCGGGCACCAATCCCGTCTCGTTAACGTTGGACGCGTTCGGGCCGGTTCGCCTACGTCGCTAACCTGGGCTCAGATAACGTTACGCACTTTGCAGTCGATTCAAACACCGGAGCTTTGACCGCGGTCGGCCTGCCGGTCAGTGCCGGAACGGGCCCGGCATCGCTGACACTGGTGAAGTGAGCGCTCGGACGTTGGGTTTTAGTCAATGACGAAAGCGCCTAAGACATGCAGTTAGGAAGGATGGAGGTTTGCAACCTTCTGAAAGAGGAGGCACTATTTCTTGGTCGGCCTTAGCGAACGATTTAAGAACTATGATCGCCTTCGAGCTCCCGTTAGCACCAGAATCGCGGAGCGATGCGTTCGACCAGTAGCTCGGTTAGTATGACAAACAGATTTTCAGTGGGGGGCCTGTCCATGCATGACTTCAAGCGCCGTTTTTTGTTGAAAGCTCTGGCAGTTCTTCCGTTTGCTCCTTATGCTGCGATTGCGGAACAAGAACCTACGCTTCACCCTGTCGAGGCAGGCGCTGATCGCACTGGGAGGCCTCACAAGGCCGTACGCACGGAGAGCCATCTGGACTTCAAAGTGCTGACTCGAGACACGAACGGCGCCTGGTTCATCATGGAGAACCGGAATATGGTTCGCGGCGGACCGCCGCGACACGTGCACTACGAGCAGGAAGAATGGTTCACTCGTTGAAGGCAGTGACGAGATCTTGATGAAAGTCGGCGAGAAGAAATTGCGCCGCAAACCGGGTGATTAGGTCCTCGCGCCGCGCAATGTGCCACATGTTTGGGCTTACTTGGGCCAACAACCTAGCCGAATGTTTGTAGCATTTACGCCGTTGGCGAGAATTGAAAGTTTCTTCGAGGAGATGACCGACACGAAAGTCAAGACGAGCCGGTTGAGAGGCACGGCATGAAGCTGGTCGGCCCACCGCTGCTGGGCAGTTAGATCCTTGCCAAGAGTTCAAAACATTGTACATGAGTATCTGAGAAAAACAAGGCCGAAAAATTGGTCGGGACGGGCAGATTTGAATTGCCGACCCCTCGCACCCCAAGCGGGCTTGCGCCGAAGGAGAACGAGAATTGCGGAATCAACAGGTTAGAAACCGAATTCCTCTTCGGAAAGCTTAAGGCGAGTTATCAAGTTATGCAAGGAGAAATGTTACACCGCTACTTAGAAAACCAGTTTCTCTCGTTCCTTAGTTGCTTCCAGCTTCTCAGCACAGGCTTCGTGATAATCCATGTAGCGGTGCTGATCGTTCTCCCTGGATTCGGCGGTGGATAGGACCGCCATACGGAGGAATAACCGAGAAGAATTTATAGCGGGACTGCGTTTTAAATGAACTTTACGCCGGGTCCTTAAAGTAATCGCGTTCACTCGTTATTGATTGGGGATCCGTTTTGTCCCCGATCGATTGACTGCTTCCATTCGAGGCGGCAAATCGCCCGCCAACAATGCATTAGAACGTTGGCCAATGAAGCCGCCCTCGCAGGTGCGATGGTTCACCCACTCGTACTGACACCGATGGCCGGAGCAGAGGACGTAGCTGGCTCCGGCATGATGCGAGCGTGAGACGACTGCTTTGCAAGTGGGTCGATCGTGTCAAGAGCGGCGCCGGCATAAGGTATACTCGCGATAGCTTGAATGGCTCGCCATCCGCGAGCACGAACTGGTGAACGGCTCATTGAAAGGGTTATTGAAAAAGAGAAGGACCCGACTGATTTGCAGGGACAAGGCTGGAAACCTGTTGCTGGGCCGCCCAGTTGAAAGAAGCTGACAGGTTCGTGGGTGGTCACGAAATGAATCGCAGCGAGCCCGCCATTTGCTGTTATGCCTGCCAAAAACTTGGGGTTTGGGCGTGATCCAGCTGCGGGATGAACGAAATTCAACCCCGCAAATCTGAGAGTTGTACCTAAGAACGTCACCGTGCCGACAGTAATGCTGTCGGCAAAGGCGCTAATGGTGTAAGTAGAACGACCAGGAGTAGTTTACGCATACTCACTCCTTAAATAGGGGGAGTACATTAGCGCGGCCCCAACAACAAGAGAATACAGAATATTCTGTAGTTCTATCCGATTTCAGCCACATTCGAATGATGTGCAACGAAACGGTTCAAGGATTACGATTAGAGACTAGCATTGACCTTTTTATTTCAAGACTTCAAAATTCCCTATCCCGAGGGTCCCATCCCAAGTCGAAGGCTATCCCAGGCCGGCAGTTTACATCGTCGGGAAAAAAAGGCTTCTCCCGCCCCGCCTCAGACAGGCAACTCTCAGCCGAGTAAGCTAAGCCTCTGATGAACCGCCTGTAGGTCTTCGGTCATCAGGTTGGCGTAACGCCTGGTCATCTCAAGAGTCGAATGACCGAGCATCTTCTGGAGGTGGAAAACGCTCCCGCCCTTCCGCAGATAGTTGACCGCAAACGTGTGCAGCATGGCATGAATGCTCCGCTCAGGTGGCTCGAAACCGAGCGATCGACACAGAAACTTGAAGTCGCGGAGAACATTCCGGCGTCCCTGTTTTGTCCCGCCCTGAGTTCCGAAGACATAGCCCTCCCTCGCTTCGGTCTTTCGCTGAAAAAGGAACAACCGTTTTCGGAGTTCAAGAGAGATCGGGACGAGCCTGTCTTTGCTGCCCTTGCCATGCAGCAGCACGAGCAGATTGTCGAAGGTGACGTCTTTCCAGTGAAGACTCAACGTTCGTCAAGCGGCAGCCATTTCAGCGAGAAACGCAATAAACGTCGATAGGCGATGGCCTGTGATTCTTTTTGGCTTCCAACCGAGAAGGAGGTGTAATTGTTGTGGCGTGTACGTCGGAAGTATGTGCTGCGGTTCTTTCATCTGTGGCACTTTGAAAGGAAAACCAGCCCACTTCAGATATGCATTGATCGAGCGAATAGCACTATTGCAGCCAGTCGCACGAAGGCCTTTCTCCCGCATTCGGATGACGACCTGCCTCAATTCCTCTTCGGTTGGAGACTCGGACGGCAACCACTTTAGATTGTGGGTGTGCCAGGAGATTGTGGCAGGAGAAACGTTGTGAAGGTACTGGCGTTCACGGATGAACTGCTGGAATTTGGGAAGCAGCGAAACCTCCAAGACAAGGGGTCAAAACCCGAGAGTTTGAGGATTTCGCTCGTAACTTGTTGAATTGGTCGGGACGGGCAGATTTGAACTGCCGACCCCTCGCACCCCAAGCGAGTGCTCTACCAGGCTGAGCCACGTCCCGACTTGGAAAATTCCGCCGTGCTGAAGGGCTAGCGGAAGGGGTTCTCAGTGATTCTACACCAAAGATGCGGGGACATCTCGCCTGCAACGCCCGGTGCACATGCGGCGGGAGCGAAGGTTACTCCAGGTCTCTCCAGTTCATGCCTACGCCCATCTCCACCAGGAGCGGCACAGCGAGCGGATGCGCTTTCTCCATGTGCTCTCGGACGAGTGACTTCATTACATCAATCTCCGGTTCCGGGACCTCGAAGACCAGTTCGTCGTGCACCTGCAAGGTCATGCGCGATTTGAGGCCACGCTCGCGGAGAGCGGCGTCGATGCGGATCATGGCAATCTTGATTAGGTCCGCGGCCGTGCCCTGCAGGGGGGTATTCACGGCAGTGCGCTCGGCGAATCCGCGCTGGTTGGAGTTCTTGCTGTTAATGTCGGGGATTGGGCGCACGCGGCCGAAGAGTGTTTTGACCTTCATGTCGCGGCGGGCTTCCTCGAGCGTTCTGTCGATGAATTTGCGGACGCCGCTGTATTTTTCGAAGTAGGCGTTGATGAATTGTTTGGCCTCGCTGGTATCGATTCCCAGGTTCTGCGAAAGCCCGAACGGCGATAGCCCGTACACAATTCCGAAGTTCACGACCTTGGCCTGGCGCCTGTGATCTGCGGTGACCATCAGCGGAGGGACGCCGAAGACCTGGGATGCGGTGAGGGTGTGCACATCGTCGCCTCGACGATACGCTTCGACCAGAAGGGAGTCTCCCGAGAAATGCGCTAGAAGCCGAAGCTCGATCTGGGAGTAATCCGCGGTGAGCAGCACGTGTCCGGGTTCGGCGATGAAGGCGGCCCGAATACCCCGGCCCAACTCGGTGCGAATGGGGATATTTTGCAGATTGGGATTGGCCGAAGATAGGCGTCCGGTTGCCGTCCCGGTCTGGGCGAAGGTGGTGTGCAGCCTTCCCGTGGCTGGATTGATGAGCGCGGGGAGTGCATCGACGTAGGTGGATTTAAGCTTGGTCAGTTGGCGGTAATCGAGCACCATGCGGGCAATCGGATAATTTTCAGCCAGTTCCTCGAGCACATCGACAGCGGTGGAAATCGTGCGTCCCTTGCCATACTTCACCGGCTTGGGCAGATTCATGCGGTTGAAGAGCACGTCGCCCAGTTGCTTGGGCGAGCCCACGTTGAACTCCGTCCCGGCAACTTCGTGGATCTCTTTTTCTTTTACCCGGATCTCCCGCTCAAGTTCCACCGACATGCTGGCCAGCGCGGGCACATCGATCTTGACGCCGGCCTGCTCCATGCGCGTGAGCACGGGAACCAGCGGCATGTCGATCTCTTCATAAACCTTGTTCAATCCCTGGTGCTCGACTTCGGCACGCAAGGCGCTACTCACGCGTCCAGTGATATCGGCTGATTCTGCCAGCGAGCCGGAGAGCTTGAGATTGAACCGGCGCAGGGCAACCTCGGCCAACGCATGGGATGAGTACGTGGGATCGAGCAGGTACGAATAAAGCATCGAGTCATGCTGTACGGCCTCGATGCTGATGCCCAACGGAGCCAGCGCATGCAGTGCGGACTTGTAGTCGTGAATCGCTTTGGGGATTTTGCCGTCCCTCAAAACGGCCTTCAGCCGGGAAGCCGCGTCGCCGGAATCGAGTTTCACTACCGTGGACGATCCCGTGGTCGCGGAGATCGCGATGCGCTGTGGAGTTTTCGGCGCAGGAGCATTCAATGCCCCTCCCATAAGCGAAAGCTGCTCTTGCTGCGCAGGTTCTTCCTCGGGCTGGGTCTCTTGCTCTGCCGACGCAGACGACTCTTCGTGCTCAACCGCGACCGCCAGGGCAGTTTCCGCGCTGAGGGAATTGAGGACCTGCTCGAGATCCGCTGCCGAATCCGCGTCGGTGTAGTGAGTCTCGCTCACCTCGGCTACAGGCAGCAACTCCTTGAGCAGCGACGTAAATTCCAATTCCGTGAATAGCGATCGAAGTGCGTCAATGTCTGGGTCACCGGCGTGCATGGAGTCCACGTCCAGTTCCACCGGCACATTCGTGTCTATAGTCGCCATGCTCTTGCTGAAAAGGATGGTGTCGCGATTGTTCTGCAGCGACTCGCGATAAGTTTTGCGCTCGACTTCGGCGGCGCGATCGAGCGCCGCTTCGACGGAACCGAAGCGCTTGATGATCTCCACAGAGCCTTTGTCGCCGATCCCGGGCGCTCCAGGTATGTTGTCGATGGAGTCTCCGCGCAGCGCCATGACGTCTATGACGCGCTCGGGCGGCACTCCCAGAATCTCCTCGACCTTGGCTGCGTCGCAGATCAAGTTGTCCTTCGGCGGATTCAGGATGTGCACTTTGTCGTTCACCAACTGCATCATGTCCTTGTCGCTCGACACGATGTAGACGGTACGCCCCGCGTCGGCAGCCTTGCGCGCCAAGGTGCCAATCACGTCGTCGGCCTCGAAGCGAGTCACGCCGATCATGGGAATGCGGTACGCCTCGAGCGCGCGCCGAATGTACGGAACCTGCTGGGCGAGATCCTCAGGCATCGCCTTGCGATTCGCCTTGTATCCCTTGTATTCGATTTCGGTGAAAGTCTGCGTCTTGATGTCGAACTTGCGGATGGAAGTGACGCTGTCGGCCTGCTCATCTCGGAACGTGCGCCCCGCAACGTCGAAAACGGCGGCGAGATATTGCGGGGAGAAGTCGTCGCGCAACTTGCGCAGCATGTTAACGAAGACGTAGATGGCAGCGGTAGGCAGGCCCGTTTTGGTGGACATGGGCCGCTGCCGAGCCATGGCGTGATAGGCGCGGAAGATGAACGACATGGTGTCGATCAAGAAAATCCGGCCGGGCGCCGCCGTACTGTCTTCGACACACGCGGGCGTGCCTGTGGAGACGTTGCTGGCAACGTCTCTCTCGGCTGCAGACGCCGCCCTTGTCCTGGCGATCGATGCTTTGGAGCGAGGAGACAACCGTTCTAGTTTAGCAGCAGGACGCGAGCTAGAACTCCAGGCCGAAGTCCGCTTTCACGAACTTCTTACCGTCTCGGCGAGAGTTGTTGCGGAAAATCAGGTGATACCGGGCGGGCTGATTGAAGGTGGGCGGAAGCTGGGCATTAATATCTGCCGCGGGGGCATCTTCAGCCTGGAAAGCTGCGTCTCCCGCGCGGTGGCTCACAAACTCGGAGTACTGCTGATCACTCAGGACCAGAACCTCGACCGGAGCGTTCGCACCGCCGCCGGGTGTTGCAGAGGACTGGAAGGTGCCACGCAGCCGCGGAGTCGATGCGTGCGCCGGAACCTGGAAGGCGAGCTGCACCGCTGAGCGCACGGTGAAACTCTTATGCAAAATCTGAGCCGTAGACCCAACCACGGAGCCACCCACGTGGTCGCTGGCGGTGGGGATCCAGGTTACCGTCTCGACTTCTTTCGCGGCGGGTGTGGACCCTTCCTGGTTGGCCATGTAATCGGCCAATGGACCGACCATCTTCACGGCCTGAGCGGCTTGCTTCGCCTCTGCATAGCTCGTGCGGTTTTCGGATGACTTTGGCGAGACTGCGCGAGCCACCAGGGGAACCTGCTGCATGCGGCGATACGAGTACAGCCCACCCATGATGAAGACGAAGGCTACTAACAAAAGGCCAAACAAACTTCTCATACCGACTCCTGACAACTTAAAAAAGACCATCTTAGGGGCGCTTGAGCCGGGCAGGTAGATATCCAGAGTAACTTCTGGCTACTTCGAGTTGCAGTACTCGGTGTTGAAGTGCAATTTGATTTCGCCGCATGTGCCTTGCTCGGGAGAGTAGACGACGCAGGTATCGAAAGGGCGGGAATAGACGTGCAGGCTTATGGCGCGTTGATCAAATTCCTTGGGATTGACCACGCGATGCACTGGATCGGCCGGGTTCACTGCGCAGGGCTCGGCGAGATTCATCTCAACGGTGTTGAGCGGCTCCAGTCGGCATGTGCCGCGCTCTAAGTCCTGATGAACCAGATGGAAATTTTCCACTCGCAGGCGTCCCATGGGAACGGCCATCCAGCAGTTCTGATCGCGATGGTTATGCACGGAACTGGCCTGCCCGACTTCCCAGCAGATCGCCATCAACTCGTAAAGGGACGTACGGTCGATCAGATTGCGCGTATAGTGCTGCCGATCCCAGGTCAGATAAGGAGCTAAGGAATCCACATCGACAGGGTTGTGCTGAAGAAGACGGCGCAGCGACTCGGTTTCATTGAACGCAGAGCCGTCTAGCTTTCTAAGCTGCTGCATCAGGTCTTGAATGGAAATTAGTCCGACGCTTCTCATCTCTTCTTGCCCCGGGTGCCCGGTTTCTTCCGGGTTTTGCGAGAAGCGGAGATTTTGCCGGCACTCTCAAGCAGGACCACGACATGGGCCACGGCGGTGTTCTCCAGACTGAGCCCCTCAGGAGTTTTCGCTTTGAGGCCCACACAGTCGCTTTGGACGCCGAGCAATTTTGCCACGTGTTCGCGGATGGCGACACTGTGTGACCCAATTTTGGGAGCCGCCAGGATGAGGCTGCAATCCAGGTTTGAAAGCTGGTATCCGGCGCGCCGTACGCGGTCGAGCGATTCACGCAAGAAGACCACGGAATCCGCGCCCTTCCATTTGGGATCGGAAGGAGGAAACAATGCTCCGATGTCAGGCGCGGCGATGGCTCCCAGAAGCGCGTCGGTGATGGCGTGGAGAAGTACGTCTCCGTCGGAATGTCCGCCTAGCCCTTTACTGTGGGGCAGCGCTACCCCACCAATCTTCAGCGGGACGCCTGCACGGAATTCATGGGAGTCGAATCCGTAGCCGATTCTCATGCAGAGACCTCGGCCACGGATTCGCACGGATTTCCACGGATCTTTTTTCGTTCGTTATCGAATATCATGCGACGGAATTGCGGACGGAGGCCAAAGTTGAGCAGAACCGATTTCGATTTCCGTTGCGCGGAGATAATGCAGCAGTTGCGCTTCGTGAGCGGGTTCGAGACAGCGTCCTGCTTTCAGCTCGAGCAGCACTTTGTGTTCTACGAGAATGTCGCCAAAGTACGGACCGATCTTCTTGCCGCGAAACCACACTGGAATAGCAACCTGACGGGCAACTTCCAGTCCGCAATCTTGAAGGGCCAGCATCATCGCGGTCGAGTAGGTCGATTCCAAGAAGCCGAATCCCAGTTCGTTGTAGACATCGAAAAACACTCCAATGACTCTTTCAGTCAGCTCGGAATATTTCAGATTCGCACGTAGCCTTTCCATAACGTTCAGTCTACGTGGTGAAAAAAGGTTTATCCGTGCGAATCCGTGAAGATCTGTGGCTAATTCCCCAAATAGAACTCGGCCAGGTCCATGTCCCCGGGACTCGTGATCTTGATGTTGCGGGGCGATCCCATGACCACCCAAACGTCATGTCCGGAGCGCTCGGCCAGCGACGCTTCGTCCGTGCCCATGAAGCCGTCGGCAACTGCTTCGTCAAAAACTTTCTTGATCACACTGTAGCGAAACCCCTGCGGAGTCTGCGCCAATACGACACTCGCTCGCGGAATCGTCGCCTTGATGATGGCGCCTTCCGCCGTGCGTTCCACCTGCTTGACGGTGTCGACCGCGGGAAGTCCGGCAATGGCAGCGCCATGTTTTCTCGCCGCCTCGATGACTTCAAGGATGATTTCGCTGGAGACCAGCGGCCGCACAGCATCATGCACCAGCACGATGTCGTCCGGCCCCGCGGAAATTGCATTCAACGCGTGCTCCACGGATTGCTGACGGTGTTCGCCGCCAGCTACAAACTCAACTTTTTTCTTGAGCACATCTTGGGCTTCGGCCTGAAGCCTTTCCCGAAAGCCCTCGATTTCATTTTCGCGTAGGGCTACCCAGATCTCACTCACCAGATCGACGGCGACAAACTTGCGGAGGGTATGAATCAGAATGGGAGTTCCGGCCAGTTCGGTAAACTGCTTCGATGGGTGCGGGTTCTTGCCCTTCGCAGTCTTGCCGCTGGGAACGGGAGCCATGCGGGTTCCGAGTCCAGCAGCCGGAATGATGACGATGACCTTCATAGCGGGGTGTAAGTATACGGATGCCGAACGGCAACTTCAAATCTCGCGGGTCCGAAAGAGATGGCGAGGACTTGGCCACATTAGCTAATCCTCGCCTGAGATTAAGACGAACTACGACGCTGGTTTGGGCTCGGCGCCCACGGCGGAGGTGCCGACCGGTGCTGGCGCGGGAACCGAAACGCCAGCCGAAGTTGCCGGTACGGGCACGGCCTGCCGCGCATAAGCAGCACGCTCGTCCCATTTCCCGAAGATCATTTTGCCGGCAGTAGTCTGTAAGACCGACGTCACAGAAACGTCAATGGTTTTGCCGATCATCTTGCGAGCGTTGTCCACAACCACCATAGTGCCGTCGTCGAGATAGGCCACACCCTGGTTGTACTCTTTACCTTCTTTCAGGATGAATACGCGCATGGTCTCGCCTGGCAGGACGATGGGCTTCAGGGAATTGGCCAGTTCATTGATGTTCAGCACCTCGACTCCCTGCAGCTGCGCCACTTTGTTCAGGTTGAAGTCGTTGGTGATGATCTTGCCCTCGTAGAGCTTGGCCAGTTCGATCAGCTTGAGATCCACTTCGCGGACTGCCGGGAAATCATCTTCCACGATCTGGATCTGCAGGTTGGCTACTTTCTGCAGCCGCTGCAGGATATCGAGCCCGCGGCGGCCGCGATTGCGCTTCAGCGAGTCCGCGGAATCGGCTACGAGTTGTAGCTCCCGCAGTACAAACTGGGGAGTCACAATCACGCCGTCCAGGAACCCGGTTTCGGCGATGTCGGCGATACGACCATCTATGATGACGCTGGTATCGAGAATCTTGTAGCTCTTCCTACTCTGCTTCTCGCCGCCAAAAATTCCGCCCAGCGCCGAGAGGTTAAGCAGGTCCCCTTTATTGGCGCCCACGATCAGGCCCACGTAGGCCATCAGGAGCATCACGAGGATCTGCAGGAAGCTCTGGGTGTGTCCTTCAGGAACACTGCTACGGATCACCAGAGCAAACAGATAGGCGCCACAAATGCCAAGTATGCTGCCGATGGCCGCGCCAATCAGCCGTTTCAGGCTGACCATGCGCAGCTTCCATTCGAACAGCACAATGGCCCCGCCAATACCAAGACCCACCACACCATCCCATAGGCGAGTCAGTGCAAAGGGTTCGATGACAAAGCAGGTGGCCCCTACAACGATGATAAAAAGAAGACGTACAAAAACAATATCCACGGTAAACCTCCCGCGGATGCAGGTTGCCCAACTACCAGGGAAATGCACCCGTGCCGCTCTCGCCGCCCCAGCGGGATCGGCCTTTCAGATACGGAGCGCATGAATTAAGGGGGAATGAATGCACGCCCCGTCCGGCCGTAAGGGGCCCAGCCGGATATGTACCAGTAACGCTAAGAGTATATACCTCAGAATTAAGCCTGGGGAGCACCTGGCGCACACCATCGTACGTCATACTGCAGCGTTCCCGGAGGCGTGTTTAGCTGGCAATCTACGGTTCGCTCCCGCCTTCCGTACAGGGAAACACCTTACTTAAGGCGAGCAACATTGTTGCATCTGAAAGACGCACTCGCGTCCGTCGTCCAGCAGGACACTTGCAAGCTTGCTGTCAGTAACAGAGTTCTTGGAGGTGCTCATGCGAGCTAGCAGCGGTTTGAATTTCATCGTTTTCTGCTTCCTGATCGCGTGTTCCGCGTTGATATACGGACAGGAACCACGACAAGACGAAAACAGAGCGCCACGGCAGCAGGAGCCGAGGCAAGCTGAACCCCGGCAGCCTGAGGCTCGGCCTGAAGCTCGACCCGAGCCCCGCCGCGATCAGAACAACGCCCCGCGCCAGGATGAGGCCAAACCTCCGAAAGAAAATAGGCAGGAGCAAAGACGCGAAGATCAGCGCTCGCGGGATCAGATGAGGTCCGAACCCGAACTTGGCCAGGGACACCAGCGGCCCGCTGGCAAGAGCGTACGCATCCCTGACGACAGGTTTCGACAGCAGTTTGGTCGAAACCACACCTTCGCCGTCCGCCCGGTGGGGGTCTCCGGAGGCCAGCAAGGCTTTGTTTACAGCGGCTATACCTTTGTCTTCCTCGACCCTTGGCCTGAAGATTGGGCTTACGACGACGGCTACTACGTGGATGATCTCGATGGCGATTATTACCTGTACGATCTCATGCATCCCGGAATGCGGATCGCGCTTTTCGTGGTGATGTAGCGCATTCGCTCGCGTAGGGACACCCTTGGGCGACCAGCGAAGCGTACGGCACCCGTGCGGTCATAGCTTAGTCTTTGAGAGGTCGCTGCAATAGCCTGCTAGAATTTTGGCTATGAAAGCGTTAGTCCTGTCCAGCTTGTCCGGACCTGAAGCTCTCTCCGTTAAAGAATCCCCAGATCCCGATCCGAAACCCGGCCAGACTCTGGTGCGGGTCCGCGCCGGAGGCGTGAACTTCGCCGACGTCATGACCACTAAGGGGGGCTACCCTGGAACTCCGCCGCCGCCCATGATCGTTGGCCGCGAGTTTTCCGGGCTGGAAGAAAACAGCGGTCGCCGCGTGATGGGATATGCGCAATGGGCCGCCTTTGCCGAACGGACGCCGGCGTACTCCAACATGCTGTGGCCGGTTCCTGACCACTGGTCCGACGAAGAGGCTGCGGCTTTCCCGGTCAACTACTTCACCGCGTATCTGGGATACTGGCAAGCCGCGATGACGGAAGCTGCCCTGCCGGGCCGCACCCATCGTGTCCTCATTCATGCGGTGGCTGGCGGCGTTGGGACCGCTGCGGTTCAGATTGGGCGGCTGCTCGGAGTAGAAATGTACGGAACTTCTTCGTCAGACGAAAAGCTGAGCAAGGTAAAAGAACTTGGGCTGCAGCACGGCATCAATTACAAGCGTCACGACTACGAAGAAACGGTCAAGAATCTCACCCACGGCGAAGGCGTCGATGCCGTTTTCGAAATGTTAGGCGGCGAGCATACCGCCAAGAGCCTGCGCTGCTTGCGCGATTTCGGCAAGGTCATTCAGTACGGCACTGCGACCGGAGCCCAGCCGAAACTCGATGTGCGAGCACTCTACGCAAAGTCGGCCAGCGTGCAGGGATTGTGGCTCACCTATTTATCTCAAAAGCCTGAGATTATGGGGCCAGCCTGGCAGCAACTTTCTGGGTGGATCAAAGAACGGAAGCTGACGCCGCAAATCGGCCAGGTGTTTCCTTTCGAGCGCGCGGTGGAAGCGTACAAACTTCTGGAGCAGGGGAAGAACTACGGCAAAGTAATCCTGAAGGTCGCAGCCTAAAACGTACCCAGAACTACCTCGAAATGGGTGCCCCACTTCTCGCCTCCTTTGCGAGAAGTGGGATTGTGGTTTCTAAACTTCACTTTGCGCCTCCCGCAGGCTCAGACTCAAACACCCAACTATCGCTGACCAGAAAATTTGCCACGGAGCACAAGCCAATGGCAACGCCATTTGCGACCAGATAGTTCATGTTTCCGAGCCCCACCATTACCTTCATCAATGCAAGATTTCCTAGAATTGATACCAGTCCTGTCGTGAGGTTGAAGCGGGCGAATCTGTGCCAGGATGGCCGCCACGAACCGTCGACCCGGTCAGCCCAGGTGAATTGCTCGTGCCAAACGAAATTGTGGACCACTGCGGCTTCTACGGCGATGGCGGTGGCGAACAGATAATCAAAGTGGAGCACGGTCTTAAGAAGAAACAGGGCGGCAAACTGCACGCCGATCCCAATTCCTCCCACCAGATTGAACTTGCACCAACGCACAATTCCCGGACCAGCCTTCATTGCGAGATCCTTTCCGCCCGATAAAGTCGGATCGTGTTTTGCAGGCTGAAGAACACAAGCATCATCGTCATGCCGGTAAGACCAATCACGCCGCCAACATCGAAGAGCCGGTATTGGCCGCCCATGAAATGGACGCGAGGCTTCCAGAACAGGGCCAGGTTTCCAACTGCCAGCAGGATTCGCAATTCCGTTGGCCCAAACTTCCAGAAGGACAGGCGGAATTCGCCCAGCGTGTGCGTTGCCAGATAAGACTGGATCGACAGCATCAGGAAGGCGATCAGTAACCCGATAGCAATCCAAGGGTGCATATAACCGGACAGAGCCAAGCCGCCCATGAGGGCAACCCCGCCGAAGCTGTCGACCATGTGATCCACATAGAAGCCATATCGGGGGCGGAGCGTGTGCCGGACACGGGCGAGGGTCCCATCCAAAGAATCGCCCAGCCAGTTGAGGGCCAGGCATACGATGACTCCGAGCAGCGAGAAACGATTCCAAAACGCGAGCGCGTAACAGGCGCCAGCGCTAAGCTGCGCCATGAAGCCCAGCAGAGTTAAGTGATCCGGCCCGATTCGGTTCGGAGTTCGCTGAGCAATCCAGACCAGAACACGTTTTTCCCACGCAGCGACCCAACTCTCCTGCACCCGCACAACGTCCGGGCCACGCATCTTCGTCTCCATCCGTACTCCGGAATTCAACTGCTCACTGACATCAGTCATGTTCCGGGAGCCAAGGGTTGCCATGTTCGCCTCCAAGATCTGCGAGCACTCTCGCCCAACACGAGCCAACGCGCAATGCCGGCGGCATCAAAAGATTCTCCACGGGTAAGTTATTGAAATCGCGGGAATATCGAAGGAGAGTCAGACAAAGGGTGGATCTTCGGTATGGCTTTCAGCCCTTAGCCCTTAGCTTTTAGCTAAAGGCTAAGGGCTAACAGCTAAGAGCTTACCGCAGAACGCCAACTTAGTTCTGGTGCCAGTACATCGGCCAGTCGAGGTAGCGAACGGCGGCCTCATGCACCGCGGCCGCGGTGGTCGAGAAATTGGCCGCTACGTGGTGCTCGAATCCATTCTCGCAAATGTAATGCAGCAGGCTCTGGAGTTCGGGAATCCGTACTACCCCAACTCCGCCAAAGGTATTCAACGCGTCGCTGGTGAACTCACCTTCGCCGACGTAGCCGCGGATCGTCCCTGCCCGGTCATCGGTGGAGAAGCGGGCGAAACTCATGGCGCCGGGCTTGACCCGTCCTACGACAGTTCCGAAGGTATTCTCTTTGCCGACAGTGCCGGCGATGATCTCCTGGAAGTCCATGCGGACGTCCTGGAAGAAGTGCTTGGGAAGATTGCTGCAGTGGAAGCAGACGGCCTTGTTGGGATCTTCGCCGTAATTATTATTCCAGTCGAGCAGCGCACTGGGAGTCTCAGATGCGAGCGCGAGCGCGTGCATGCTGAGGGTGCCGCAGACATCGACCTCGCAGGCCGCCGGCAGCAGGTTGTTGCTCATCATGCTCATGATGGTGCAGGGGACCACGCCGAAATATTCTTCCATGGCGGTCCAGCATTGAACGGCGCTGACTTTCACGTCGGTTTGCTGCATCCAGTGATCGATGACGTAGCCGAGTTTGGCCATCTTGATGAGGGCGGCATCGGGAACGCCGCCGGTGGTCACATATTTACGAATTTCCGCCAGCTTAGCTTGAACGCCAGAGTCCTCATCTTTCAAGCGGCCGATGCGCCCCATGATCTCCGAGAGGTCGACCGTTTCCGTGGTGATGCCGGAAGCCTCCAGCAACTTCTCGCTGTAGCGAACTGTATTGAACGCGGCGGGTCTGGCGCCGATACTGCCCAAGCGCAGGTTGCGCATTCCATTAGCGACGCGGCACACGGCAGCGAACCAGGCAAGGTCCTGCTGGAATTCGGCGGAATCCGGTGCCACCGTGTGCAGCCGGGTCAAAGAATAAGGAACGCCATACTGGCGGAGGTTATTGCAGGCCGACATCTTGCCGCAGAAGCTGTCGCGCCTGTGCAGGATGGTCATCTTGGACGCGTTGTCGGGAGTAGCCTGCACGAGCACAGGTACATCCAGCCGGGCCAGGCGCATTGTGTCGGCAATCGCGCGCTCGTCACCGAAGTTCGGCAAAGTAACGATGACCCCATCGATGCGATCGCTGTTCTTCCGAAACAGGGCTGCACAACGCTTGGCCTCTTCGTGAGTTTCGACGGCGCCGTGCTTGCTATCCTCCGGGCCGAGTACCACGCTATCGATGCCCGCCTTGGCCAGCGCGTCAATAATTTCTTGGCGGCCGGTTTTGGCCAACTGGTCGGGAAAGAATCCACGGTTCCCGACAATTACTCCCATGGTCATCTTCTTATGCGACATAAATCCTTTTTCAGCTATGAAAGACCGCGATTAAGAGTTTTCGGACATTCTTTTGCGTTCGCGCGCGGGCGAGAAGCGTATCGCGTACAGCGCACCGAGAACTAATAAGATTCCGCCCCACCATACGTTGGCATGGAGGTTCGAGAGCACAAGTTGCTGCTGAGGGGGATGAATGATCTCGTAGATCCCGGTGATGAAGATCAACAAGCCATTCACGCCCAGGCAAACCCCGATGAAAAACCAGATGGACAATGCGCCGCCCGTCTTCATGAGTTGCTCCTACCAGAAGATGATCTGCAAAACAATGAATATCACCGCCACCACAGCCGCCCAGAAAACCGGGCTGTGAAAGATGGTCGCGTGGTCGGTTTTCGGAATCGGCGTCAGGCCGTAGACAACGTCCTTGAGTTCGGAATCCGGCTTTGGCTTCGTGAGATAGCTGACGACGACGGTCACGACTACACAAATGAGGCAGCACCACAATGCGCGAAACATGTTTTGTGCCTGATCCTGCGCATCCATGGACAGAGCGACATAGCGTACCGCTTCCGGGTCGACTTTCACCCAGGCGTACATCCCGACCGAAGACAGCGTTCCCGCGAGCAGGCCCGTCCAACCACCGGCGGGAGTCGCGCGTTTCCAAAGCATACCGAGGATCACCGTGCCGAAGAGCGGGGCAATGAAGAAGCTGAACAGGGCCTGGACGTAATCCATGATCGATTGCGTATGCATTACGAGATAGGCCGTACCGATACTAATAAAGACGCCGATCACAGTGACCCAGCGACCCATCCGTACCTTGGATTCGTCGGAAGCGTTCTTATTGAGCAGCGTCCCGTAGATGTCGTAGGTCCATACGGTGGTGAACGCGCTGACGTTCCCCGCCATGCCCGACATGAAGCCGGCGATGAGCGCGGTGATACCAAGCCCCAGCAGTCCCGGCCCGCAGTAGCGAGCCAACATCAAAGGCAAGACTTCGTCATATCCGTGCAATCCCTGGGCCTGCCCGGCGGGAGACCATGCCACGTCGGCGGGCACCAGTCGCAGCAAGTGGCCAGTATTGGGATCGCGGAGCAGGGCCAAGCCGAGAAGTCCGGGGAGGATGACGATGAACGGCACGCACATCTTAAAGGCGGCTCCGATGATGGGAGCCATTTCAGCCGAGCGCAGGTCCTTAGCCGCCAGAACGCGCTGGATCACAAGAAAGTCGGTGGTCCAATAGCCCATCGAAATCACCGCGCCGAGGCCGAACACAATCCCCGCCCAGTTGATTCCCATAGGGTTGGTATTGAAATGCCCCAATGTCGACCAGAGGTGGGTGTAAGATCCGGGATTGGCCACGTGCAGTTCGGTCAAATTCTGCATGATCTTGGCCTGCATCCCGCTCCAGCCGCCCGCTTCGATGAGTCCGAGGATCGGAATCAGCAGGGCTCCCGCCCAGATCAGAAAGAATTGCAGAACCTCGTTAAATATGGCGGAGCGAAGGCCGCCGAGGGCGACATAGGCGGCAACGGTCAGGGAAGAAACCAGAATGCTGAAATTGAGATCCCAGCCTAGGACGACCCGCATGACGACAGCCATGGCGTACATGTTGATGCCGCTCATCAACACTGTCATGAATGCGAAAGAAATGGAAGAGATCGCCTGCGCGCCGGTGCCGAAGCGCAGCTTGAGATAGCCCGGCACGGAATGGGTTTTGCAGACGTAGTAAAACGGCATCATGATTAGCGCCAGGAAAAGCATGGCGGGAATCGCGCCGATCCAGTACCAGTGGGCCGCGAGAATGCCGTATTTATAGGAGTTTCCCGCCCACCCCATCAATTCTAGTGATCCGAGGTTGGCGGACAAAAATGCCAGCCCGGCCACCCACGCCGTCATCTCGCGTCCGGCCATGAAGAAGTCTTCGCCGGTGTTGGCCTGTCCCTTGAGATAGAGGCCGATCCCCAGGACCAAGGCAAAATAGAAGACGATGATCACCAGATCAACCGGCGACAGATGCACCAGGGTGGACGAATTAAGCAATAGCAGAGCAGGATTCATTGCGTCTTAACCTGTCCGAAACGGGGAGTTGGAGCGTACGTTCGCAAAATTTGCTGGTGGTGCGCGTTGCGGGCTAAAGGCTGGGACTCTGGCATTTGCCGGGAAAATTCTTTGCTGAAAAGCGTCACGTAAACGTTTACGTAATGGGAAACATTAAACGCACGTGCCGGCTTTGTCAAAGAATTCCATAGATGGTGACCTCAGCCGCGCCCTCGCAGACCACCTCTTCTCATGCCCAGGTCCGCAGGCCGATGATCCCCCAATAGCTGAGGTACACCGCAAAAATCAGGAGGGCCAGTGTGACCGCCCGGGAAAAGATGCGAACCCCGCGACGCACGCTCTCTTTGGGCGCACGCCACCAGGCATAAGCGCTCAGCAGGACGGATATCGCAAATGCCAGGGTCGTGAGTCGCAGAGCTTCTGACCAGAGCGTATGGTTCCCCATTCGCCCAATCAGGTCGGCACTGCATACGATGAAGATGGCAACGAACGCGAAGAGGCTGAGCACAGCCAACAGCGGGAATAAGCGCATCCCACGCTCGGCGGGTCGGCGCCGGCGTTTGATTAATCCGCCGAGAAGCCAGAACGGGGCGTAGATCACAATGGCGATGACCGCGAGCGCGACGTAGGCCGTAATAAGAATCTCGCAAATTGCAAGCCATGCCGGAATCTTTTTGAGCGTGTCCATCATTCCGCCCTGCACGAAGCGGCCGTCCGGATTGGGAGCCAGCAACACCAGCGAAAGGGCCGGATCAGGCGGATCCTCCTTCTTAGAAAGATGGCGAAACTGCGCGCCTACTACCGGCACGTACTCTTGCTTGCCGCCGAGCGAGGTAAATACCAAATGTCCAGTTTTCACCTGCAGCCACGTGAGTCCGGTGATGCGCTCGATGAATTGTGTAAGTTGCACACGCGGAGAGTTGGGCTCGTACCATCCCGCATAGTCGCTGGCGTCGGCTGGCAAGGACGCTACCGAAGGAACCGTGGGCTTCTGCAAAGTATGGGTGATGTAGGCGCGAATCGTTTTAGCAATTTTCTCGAATGCGCCCCCGTTTCCGCTGTTGATGCTGAAAAAATAGCCGACACCGTAATCGGGCATGTAGGCCATATTTGTCAGGCCGCCTTCCACGCCGCCATCATGCCCGTGATATACGAAGCCATCTTCAATGCTCCAGTAATTGCTCAACCCATAGCCGGTCTTCAGTCCCTGTTGTGCGGCCCAGGTGCTTTCCGGAATCTCCATGCGATCAATATCAGAAGAGGGGACGACCTGCCTGCCCGCGGCGGAACCTCGATTGAGGTAGAACTGGACATACGCCGCCATATCCTTCGCCGAAGCGTTGATCGCCCCAGCCGGTCGCAACAGGATGTGCCAATAAGGATACGGAGTCTTGCCGTCTTCGTGATAAAGAGTGGTAGCCGTGCCGGCATCGGTTCGAAGTACGTTGCCGTCTTCATGCCGATGGGAACAAACAGATTCTGTTGGACGAAATCTTCAAACCTCTGACCCGTCAATTTCTCTACCACGTACGCGGCCACCGGAGGCCCGGAGTTGCAGTAGGCCATACGAGTCCCGGGACGCCAGCGCGACACTCGGGAACTGCGGTCGTAGTCCAGCCCATCATGCAGGCTCATGCTGTCCGGCGCCTGTTTTGCGTACTCGCGCAAATGCATGTCGTCCCAGCCGGTAGTGTGCTCCAGCAAATTGACGACGCGGATGGGATCGCTGGCTTCCCACCGATTTTCGAAAAAGACATCGGGCACCAGCTTGTGGACCGGGTCCTGCAGCGTGAGTTTGCCTTGGTCCGTCAGCAACAGAATAGATAAGGATGAGAACGCCTTGGAGGTGGAGCCGATGCGGAACAGAGTGTCCGCAGTGTTGGCGCGCCCGCTGGCGACATCCGCCACTCCAAGGCCAGCGATCCATTCCGGCCCGTCCTTGTGGACGATGGCCACCGAAACTCCGGGCGTGTGAGTATCCTTGAGGATCTTTTCCAGTTGCTGCTGCAACTCGGGGATGGATTGGGCGGGCTTCGGTTTCTCTTCTTTTTTCTTATCGGCCGCTACGCCGAGCGAGACACACGACAGGATGAGAATGGCTGGGACGGTCCATTTCACGATTCAATCCTCCTCAACACACGGACGCGGGATCTGAAACGTTGGGCCAGCAAGTCTATGTATGAAAGTTGAGTCTCAGACCTCGCCCGATCCGCGGACCATCATACGTCCGCTAAATCTGGTAGTCGAGGTCGTCCATGATGCGTTGCAAGGATTCAGACAGGGACTCTGGCTTATGCGCGGGGCCTTCGAGTTCACGCACGCGTTCGCGAAGGCTGTGGACTTCCGAGGCGACTGAGGCGAGCGCTTCGGACAGCGGATCGTTGATCTGCTTGGGATCGGTGATGACCACGCGCTTGCCTTCACGAAAAATGATGTGCGCCGGCACGCCGACTACAGTTGAGTTATCCGGCACGTTACGCAACACGACGGAGCCCGCGCCAATCCGGCAGTTCTTTCCGATAGTGATATTGCCCAGGATCTTCGCTCCCCCGCCGACGACAACTCCATCTTCGATCGTCGGATGCCGTTTGCCGTGCTCTTTGCCGGTACCGCCGAGAGTCACTCCTTGATATAAGGTCACGTCATCGCCGACGGTGGTGGTTTCGCCGATGACGACTCCCATGCCGTGATCGATGAAAAGGCGGCGCCCGATCTTCGCTCCGGGATGAATCTCGATGCCAGTTAGAAATCGAGCGACCTGCGAGAGCCAGCGGGCAGCCAGACCCAGACCGTGATTCCAGAGCCAATGATTCACGCGGTAAAACCACACCGCATGCAGGCCCGCATAGCAGAGGAGAACTTCCACGCGAGACTTCGCGGCGGGATCCGACTCCATCACGTTGGCCACGTCTTCGCGAATTAGGGAGAGCAGATGCGGCATGACGTTTAACGATCAAGCCGGCGGGAGTTCGGCCGTGGGAATGTGCAGAGCTTTCTCGCGCAGTTCCTGAAACAAAATGCTGCTCAGGTAGCGCTCGCCGAAAGACGGCAGAATCACCACAATCATTTTTCCGGCGTTCTCTTTGCGTCGAGCGACCTGCAATGCGGCCACCACCGCGGCTCCCGACGAGATGCCGACGAACAATCCTTCTTCCAGCGGCAGGCGCCGCGCCATCGCAATCGAATCATCGTTGCTGACGGTAATGACCTCGTCGATGTATTCACGGCGAAGAATGCTGGGTACAAAGCCCGCGCCAATTCCCTGAATCTTGTGCGGAGACGGCTTGCCCCCCGACAGCACCGCGCTATCTACGGGCTCGACCGCGATGGCTTTGAAAGAAGGCTTCTTGGGCTTGATGTACTCGCAAACTCCGGTGATGGTGCCTCCCGTGCCGACGCCAGAAATAAGGATGTCGACGCGGCCGTCGGTATCGTTCCAGATCTCGGGGCCGGTGGTTTCGAAGTGAATCTTGGGATTCGCGGGATTATCGAACTGCTGCAGCATGTAGCTATCGGGAACACTGGCGAGAATTTCTTTGGCTTTCATGATCGCGCCCGGTCATGCCGCGCGGTCCGGGAGTAAGCACGAGCTCCGCGCCGAACGCGAGCAGAAGGACGCGCCGCTCCAGACTCATCGTGTCGGGCATCACGATAACGAGCTTGTAGCCTTTGACCGCGGCAACGAATGCCAGTCCGATGCCCGTGTTCCCGCTGGTCGGCTCCACCAGCACAGTCTTGCCAGGATGAATTTTGCCGGCGCGCTCGGCCTCGGAAATCATGCTCACGCCGATGCGATCCTTCACGCTGCTCAGCGGGTTCTGGCTTTCGAGCTTGGCCAAAACTTCGGCTACGCAGCCTTCGGTGACTTTGTTTAGGCGGACAAGAGGGGTATGGCCGATCAGTTCCGTGACATCTTTGGCGATTTTCATGACGGACTTTCGTGGTTGCCGGAGTTTGGCTGAATACAAGGTACAGAACTCAGGCTAAATGGCACAAGCTCATTAGGTTGGAGTAGCGACAGGCAGATGGGGTCTAACGACTCCTAACAGTTTTGTTGCCATGGCTCCTTGCGGGCTTGCCAGATCGCCTTTCATCCATCTGGGAAATAGGGATTTGTGGCCGAACCAAGCAAATTATTGAATCAAAACAATTCCTACTTGTTTTCCCGCATTCATTGGTGGTAGCGTATCCAACCTGTCAGTGGGTTTTAAGGTTTGGATTAGGTGACGGGGCCAAACACAACCACCTGATCCAGATGCGAGGGGTCTCAAAATCTAGTTCGGTTGCGCACAGAACGTGCGCTGTTTGGGGATAACTCTCAGGAGGCTTTGCAATGCAAGTCTCGGCGCATGAAACTTCGTTCCCTTGTTTCTTCGAATGTTATTGCCCCTGTTGATTCTCGCCTTGCGGCGCAATGCCGCTGTTTGCCCAATCCACCAGCACCGGCACAATTGCCGGAATCGTGACGCGATTCCACGGGCGCGGTTGTCAACAACGCGACGGTCACTCTCACGGACAAAGCCACGAAAACCGCGCGCAGCGTGACCACGAATGAGTCAGGGCGATACGTCTTGACCAATGTCGATCCCGGCAGCTATGAACTGAGCGCCAGCAAACAAGGATTCGCTACGACCAAGACGCAGACACAAGTCACCGTCGGTGCGTCGATCGCAATGAACTTGGCGTTGCAGGTGGGAGGCAGCAACGTGGTGGTAGAAGTCACCGCCGCCGGCACTGAGTTGCAGACCATGAACGCAACGGTTGGCAACACTGTCACTGCCGTCGGCCCTCGATAACTTGCCGAGCTTGAATCGCGACGTGAGCACCTTCGTCGAACTGCAGCCGGGCGTGAGCCCCGACGGCAGCGTGGCCGGAGCGGTGGTCGACCAGAGCAGCTTCATGCTCGACGGCGGCAACAACACCAACGACATGGACGGCAGCATGAGCGTGTACACCTCGAGCTTCGCCGGCGATCCTACGGGAGGCATCTCGAACCAGAGTAACGCGGTGGCCGGCGGGCCGACCGGCGTCATGCCAACTCCCGCCGACAGCGTGGAGGAATTCAAGGTCAACAGCGCAGGCCAGACGGCGGACTTCAACAGTTCCGCGGGCGCCGAGGTGCAGGTCGTCACCCGCCGAGGTACCAACAGCTACCACGGCAGCGCTTACGAGTACTACTTAGACAACAACTGGTCGGCGAACACTTGGGATAACTAACCTGACCGGTAAACACACCCGTTCCCAACTGGCACCGCAGTCGTTTTGGCGCACGCTTCGGCGGCACGCTCCTGCCCAATTTCCTTGGCGGGAAAACTTACTTTTTCGCGAACTACGAAGGCTATCGCTGGCCCAATTCCGAGACCGTCGAAAAGATCGTTCCGTCGGCATCGATGCGCTTAGGTCTGCTCACCTTCGATGGTGGCGCGACCTACTACAACTTGAATCCCGGGCCCGTACACTTTCAACAACGTTACTTACCCCGGATCAGGAACGTCCCTCGATCCGCGCGGCATCGGGATCAATCCTCTGGTTCAACAGATGTGGAATCACATGCCGCTGCCGAACGAGGTGAATGGTGACTGCGGTCTAAGTCGTTGCGATATGGCAGCTGGCGTGGGAAACATTGGCGGCTTCAAAGCTAATCTTGCCCTGCCGCAAACCAGCAACTTTGGCGTGCTCCGGGTGGACCACGATTTCGGCGACAAGTGGCACTTCATGTCGAGCTACCGCTACTTCAAGCTAGCCATCGCCACCCACGACCAGGTGGACATTGGTGGCTTTTACCTGGCGACAAGCTGGGAGTTCCGGCGTCCCTATCCATGGCGCCACAGTGGAACCGTGGTACCTGGTGGCTGGAGTGACCACGAACATCAGCTCCAACATCACCAACAACTTCCACTATAGCTTTTTGCGCAACTGGTGGTCCTGGAGCAGGACCGGAGACACCCTTCAGTTCGCTCGGACTGGGTGGGGCGCTGGAGCCGGTGCGGCGAGTCGCGAGACCAAAGCTCTGGCTCCCTACAACGTCAACACGCAGCAGACCCGTACCCGATTCTGGGATGGACAAGACCAGATGTTCCGCGATGACGTAAACATCTTGAATGGCAACCACCTGTTCCAGTTCGGCGGAACCTATCAGCACAACTTCAACTGGCACCAGCGAACCGACAACGGCGGCGGCATCAACTACCAGCCCGTGTATCAGCTTGGGCAACGACAAGGCGCAGGAATCAGCGTAGCTGACGCCTCCGCGGTCTGTGACCGGCAGCGCTTGAGTACGGACTGGGGCCGCGATTACGCAGCCGCACTGGGCATTGTCTCCATCGCACAGCAGGCCTACACCCGTACCGGCCCGAATCTTGGCCTTGAATCCGCCGCTGACCCCGGCATTTGACCAGAGCACCATTCCTTACTACAACGTCTATTTCAGCGATACCTGGCACATGAAGCCGACTTTCACGCTGACTTACGGTTTGGGATGGACGCTGGAAATGCCGCCCGTGGAGAAAGAAGGAAAGCAGGTCGAACTGGTGGATGCCAGGCCAATCAACTGGTCGATACTCAGGCTTACCTGCACTCGCGCAAGCAAGCGGCATTGCAGGGTCAGGTTTACAATCCGACGGTCGGTTTCGCCCTGGTGGGCAACACCGAGCAACGGACGGAAGTACCCCTACAATCCATTCTATGGTTCATTCAGCCCGCGAGTGGCGGCTCGCGTGGAACCCTCACTTCGACGCGATTCCTGGGCGGAAAGATCTTCGGCCAGGACACTGTAATTCGTGGCGGATACGGCCGCATCTATGGACGGTTGAACGGCGTGGACCTGGTGCTGGTACCGCTGCTGGGTACTGGGCTGATTCAGCCGGTGCAGTGTTTCGGTGCCTACTCAGCGATGGCAAAACGTGCCTCGGACTGGCGCGCCGACCGCAAGCACTGCTTTCCGCGTCGGGATCGACGGCTAGTACGCGCCAATTCCCGCGGCCACACCCACACTGCCCCAGCCGCTTTTCCCGGGCATCAACGGCATTGCGGCCGGTGCTGGTGAGGCTTGGATCCCGCACTTCCGGCCCAACGTCGTCGACTCGTTTGATTTCACCGTTCAGCGACAGCTGCATAAAGGAATGACAGTTGAGCTGGGCTACATCGGACGGCGGATCACGCACGAATACCAGCCGATCAACATCAACGCTGTGCCGTACATGATGACGAAGGGCGGCCAGACAGTTCACGAATGCCTATGCTAACGTGATGCTGTAGATATTGGGATGCGGCATTTCCACCGACGCTGGCTGGCGCCAACGTTCGCTGCAAATGCCAGTGCGAGACAACGCCGCAACCGCTTCTTTGAAGCATCGCACCTGAGCCGTCTTCGCGGCCACTGCACCGTCGTATTGCAACGGCACATTTTCAAACGGGGCTGGCACTAACTGAAGTGCTGCCGCCGTCCTCGACAACGTCGAACACTGGTCAGAACGTGTGGGATCTGTGGAGCGATCTGGACAACGGCGGATTCAACTTCCCGCGCAGCATGATGAACACTCCGCTGCCAACGGCCCTGCCCCGGGTCGACCCAGATGCGGTTGCAGTGGCCAGCTCACGTCCGGCGTGGGTATTAACGCCAGTATTGGTCACGGAAACTACAATGCGCTGCTTTGCATCCTTCAAGATGAGCGATTGGCACGGCTTGACTACACAATCGAATTTCACGTGGTCCAAGACGCTGAGCACGGGAGCCGTGGTCCAGGCGACCAGCCAGGCGACGGCCCCGGATCCGTTCAATTTGAATACTGAGCTATGGCTGGCAGGGCTTTGACCGCAAGTTCGTTTACAACCTGTTCTTTGTCTACACCCCTCCGGTATTTAAGGGCCAACATGGAGCCTTGGGGCATGTCCTTGGCGGCTGGACGTTCGCTCCTATCTTCACCGCGGGCAGCGGCATACCAAATCAGTCTCGGCACACTGACCGGGGGTGGCGAGGCATTCGGTGAAGCCGACTCCGTCAACTTTTTCGGCAACGGTAACTCGGACAAACGCGGTTCCAACTGGTCACCTCATTCGACGCACATGGAGGTCTCACTAAGACTCCCGGTCAATTGCCGTAAAATCTTTTAGACGGACCCGAGCGCGGCTTATGACCAGATCCGGCAGCCGATTCTTGGGTTAGACACAAAGAATGGAGGTTGGGGTGCAATCCGCGGGTTGCCGTACTGGAACATGGACTTCAGCTTGCGGAAAAACATCAAGATCACCGAAAAGTTTAATTTCGAGTTCCAAATGGTGACGGTAAATCTCTTCAACCATCCCGTGTTCTAGGACCCGGGTCCGGGCGATGTTCTGGACGCGAGCTCGTCCGACGGCTTTGGCGTACTGCCAGGACAAGGCAACACTCCGCGCACGATGGAGTTCGGCCTGCGGCTGAGCTTCTAATTCGTTCGGCAAGAATCTCTGGGCCGGGAGCAATGCTCCCGGCCCTTTTTTATTTGGGAATTGAACGCGGGCAATCTAACGGCGATCGAACTTTTTTGCACAGGCATGCATTCGAACCTTGTGACATCCGCCCTTGCGCCACCTGACTGAACAAGTGCATCCTCGGAAGGCGGACATGGTACGCACCCGCGGGGCTAACCTCTCGGCAAGTACTTTGGATTCAAGATTTTGCCCGCAAGTGATTGTGCGCCAGAGATTATTGGCCGATTTTCCCCTAAGTGAATGATTCCATTATACCGGAGGGGGTGGGGGGAGGCTCGAAACGAATAAATGCGCCTCAGCGGTGCATGAGTCCGTAGCTCACCGCTCCCGTTGACGACGCAATATTTACGATCGATACCGCTCTCTCCATTTTGTGATGCCCGGTCTTGTGGAAGAAGTAGCTGAGGCTGATGACTGCGGCGGTCTCTCCCGCGAAGTTCATCGCCAGGCCTGCGCTGGAGCGGCCGAAGGGACGCACCATCGGATTCAGCTCGCGGCCTCCGCTTTGCAGGTTCGCGCGCGTGACTGCGAAATCGGCGACGGCGCCCGCACCGGCTGCGATGAAGAGAAACTTGTTCTGCTTGTCCCAGAATTTGTGGGTGACTTCCACTCTGGGCTGCGCTACGGCCATGACCGGCACAACCGCGGCTAACGACGGAAGTGGCGCATCCGGAAGCGGCCCCTGCGCGGCAACCGCGCAACTCAGGGCCAAAATCGCTATCGACACGGCCGTGCTTACTCGGATTAGAGAACAACTGCTGGCGATCATAAGTGCCGTCCTGGGATGACGAACACTTGGGAAGGACGCAATCACTCTACCATGTTCTGCACATTAGAGAGCACGCAAGATGCTTAATACCCTGTGCTTGGGCGCTTCTCTCATAAGAGAGGAAATTCGCAACGCAGTATCTTGCAGATGTTTGCTGGCCTAGTCCGCGGGAATCGCTCTACTTCTTATAGACGACGCCGTTTTTCATGACGAAAGTAACATTCGAGAGTACGGAAATATCCTGCAGGGGATCGCCCGCCACGGCCACGATGTCCGCGAGATATCCCCGTTCCAGCGAACCGATCTGTCCTTCCCAGCCCGAGTAACTTCGCGCCATTGATTAGATCCGCTTGCAGCACGGCCAGCGGCGACATTCCGTACTTCGCCATCAGCACGAATTCGCGTGCCTGCGTGCCATGCGGGAACGGACCTACGTCGGAGCCCACGGCGAATGGAATTCCTGCCGCAATTTGCTTCTTGAATTCCTGAATCTTGAGATCGAGAATCTGATGCTCGCGCGCGCCTTGGGCTGGAGTCGCGGCGTGCTCGGCGAAATATTCGAAGATGGTGAATGTGGGCACGGCAAAGATCTGCTTCTCCCTCATCAACCGCATCGTCTCTTCGCTCAACTGATCGGCGTGATCGATCGAAGCCACGCCAGCTTGCGCCCCGTAGAGCGTCCCCGGTTCTCCGGTTGCATGCACGGCAACGTGTCTGCCCAATCTCGCGGCCTCTTTGACCGCGGCCTCCAGTTGCTGCTCGCTGTACTGATATGGCGTGGAGAGCTTTCCCTCTTTGACCGAGTCTGCGCCCGTCTCGTAGATCTTGATGAAGTCCGCGCCTTCTTTGAATTGCTGGCGCATGGCGGCCACGAGTTCGTCCGCGCTGTTGGCGTAGGTTGCGTTGGGAAGGATGTGCTGCTCGGGGTTATAGCCGATGGCGTCTTCGTGTCCTCCGAGAATGTTGATGGCGTTGCCGCTGATGCGCAGCCGTGGGCCGGGAATGCGGCCCTCGTTGATGGCGTTGCGAACCGCGGTGTCGGCCGATCCCGCGCCTTCGGTTCCCATGTCCCGCTCGGCGGTAAATCCGGCCATCAGGTCTTCGCGCGCGGCCAGCGTCGCGGTGATGGTGCGCTCCGGGACAGACTCCTGCACGGTCTGCAGGTCCTCGGCGCCGGGATGAAGAAAGAGATGGATGTGGGCGTCGATCAGGCCAGGCATTAACGTACGATCACCGAGGTCGAGGACTTCAGCGCCCTCGGGATGTTTTACGGTTGAGCCCACCTCCACGATGTGATCGCCTTGCACCAGGATCTCGGCGGGTTTGACGATGCGTCCGGCTTTGATGTCGAGCATGCGGGCGGCATGCAGAACGATGGGATGAGGGCTCGCAGCGGGGCCCTGGGCTGCAGCTAATCCGGCCAGGAGAACGAGACACATCAAGCGCAAGGCGAACTTGGGCTTCGTCATAACGCGCGATGGTATCACCGCGGAAAGGCTTGGGGCCACAGTGGCGAGATCTGTATCGGGTGCTCCCCATTGCGCGCTTCGCGCGCAACCCCGGACGAGGGCATCCGGGACTACACGTACTACGCCGGGCTAATCTGTGATTTGAATCACAAATCTGGGTTAGGCCGGTCACGGGACATACTTGCGTTGTGGGCGACACTAAGCCCTATATGAATCACTTTGGGGTCCTGACTAATCGCAAGCGTGCCTTCATCGCTCTGATCCATTCCATCTTCTTCCTGGGAATCGCCATCCACGGGTTCTCCGCTCCGAAGGGCGGGATTCTACATGGCGGCCCTGGCGGCGATTTCGCGCTGGTCATCATCTACCTGGTCGTGTCCTCAATTTTGGCGTGGCTGGTGGGCATTTCGCGAGTCGGGATCGAGCGCGCCTACTTCACTCTTTGCGCCTGCAGCGCGAGCTTTGGGCTGTTGCGAACGGTGTTCGGCGACAGCAGCCTGCCCGTGGCGCAGTATCTTCGAGTCATCATGCTGAGCTCTGCGGTTGCCGTGGGCGGATTGATCGTGCGGAGCTTTTCTCGTCGGGTCGGGGAGCCGGCGATTTCCGAATAGCACATGGCACACAAAGATAAAGAAGCCGCCCGGAAGTGATTCCGGGCGGCTGCCGTCAGGAGGCCGGGGCGAGGATCGTTCCTTACCCTGGTTAGGACAGGAAGAATTCCTTGGTTACTTCGGCCCAGTCTTGGTTAGGCATATGAGCGGTCAGGTCGTCCATTGCCACACCGCCATCTTGGGCAAGTGCGCCCGCCAGGGCCGGCATCCGGCTGCGAAGACGCAGGGCTGAGTCTTCGGTCCAAAGCCGCGCCAGCGTGCCGCTCAGCAGGTTGCGGAAGTTCAGCTTCGAATCCGGCGCCTGTACGGTCACCAGCCAGCCTTCGCCATAGGGATCTTTGCGCGCCAGTTCCGGATTCTTCGCCACCGCTTCGTTTACGTCGGTGATGGTGCCTTCGATCGGGGAAACCATATCCACGGATTTTCCGTCGCGGAAAATCGTCCAGAGCTTCTGACCCTGTCGCACCCAGCGGCCGCGCTGCGGGAGCGTGATGCTCTCGATTTTGCCGATCAGCTTGGAGGCAAAGTCGTCCATGCCGACGCGCACTAACTCGCGGCTTTCGGCGAGTGCCCATGTGTGTCCGGCGTGGTAGCGGACATTTTCCGGCACTTCGAATCCAGCGACGAATGCGGGAACTACCTGGGAGACGCTGCGACGCCGGGTTGGCTGCGCTTCAGACTGCCGGGCCAGTTGCTTGTGGCCGCGAACATAATCGATCGATAGAAAGATTGCGAACGTCAGAAGAACCATGATGACTGTCATAACCCACCTCGCCCGGAGTGCCTCTTGATTTCTCGGTCACTCACACAGATCTAAAGGCAATCACGCGACCAAAGTAAGCCGGCAACAGCCTCGCAGCCGCTAAGTAGAGGGACACAAGGCACATAGACTAGAGATGGAGAACGACCGCGGAGCCGACTGCAGAGAAATGCAGCGGCCCGAATGATGAACATCACAACAGCGAAGTTCGCTCCTAACACGTGCTCGACGCCACTGCACACCGCGAAATCCCAGCAGGGTCAAAGGTTTCGCCGCTATTTGACTGGTGATGCAATCCGCATCGGCGCGTCGATGCAATTGGCAACACCGAATCCAGCTCTTTGCCGAGCTCGGAGACCCTATTGACCACCATCACGTCAAGGAGTGACAGGGGTCACGGCTGAATTCCGCCAAATTGATGAAACTCTAAGCTGTCTGAAGCTGCTGAATTTCGCGACAGCCTCTGCTCTTGATGAGGTAAGCAGCTTGTGGCGGTTCCCCTCTGCAGTTACAGGGGTAACCGCGCCTACCTCTCCTTCAGCTCAGGCATCGGTCGAAAGGATATGCCGCTCGTCGTCTGTGCTCGAACAGAGATGACCGGGACCATACTTCCATGAGCAAAGCACTCTTATACGATTCGACGGCCTGCATCGGATGCAAGCAGTGTGAGCAAGCCTGCGCCACGCAAAATCACCTGGAGTACAACGATGCGATCGCGGGCGAGGAATATCAATCTGCCCACAAGTTGACCACCGTCGTGACGCGCGGCGACAAATTCATGCGCCGGCTATGCATGAATTGTGCGGATCCTTCCTGCGCCTCGGTTTGTCCGGTGGGCGCTCTTACCAAGACGGCGCTGGGCCCGGTTACCTACGACGCCTCGAAATGCATGGGATGCCGCTATTGCATGGTGGCATGCCCCTTCAGTGTCCCGAAGTATGAGTGGGGCAAGCTGTTCCCCAAAGTGCAGAAATGCGTCATGTGCCCGGACCGGGTGGCGCAAGGCAAGCCCACGGCCTGTGCCGAGATCTGCCCGACCGGGGCCACTAAGTTTGGAGAGCGCGAAGAATTGGTCGCGGAGGCCCGGCAGCGCATTCACGACAATCCGGGACAGTACGTCAATCACATCTACGGCTTGGAAGAGGTTGGAGGCACGTCTGTGCTCATGCTCTCCGCCGTTCCGTTCGAGACCTTCGGATACCGCACCGATATAGCCAAGGATCCGTTGCCCATGCTGACTTACCGGGTTCTGTCGCACATTCCCGACTTCGTGCCCCTGGGCGGGATGTTGCTAGGCGGCGTGTGGTGGATCACTCATCGCCGCGAAGAAGTGGCTGAGGTGGAAGGCCGCGAAAAGAAAAATGGAGGAAAGCGATAATGGCGCGCCCAATTTTTCGGTTGACGTTCTGGAAACTGGTTTTCTTCTTTCTGATGGCGGGCGGGCTTTACGCCACGTTTATACGTTTCACCCAGGGGCTGGGCGCATCCACCAACCTCAACGATCAATTTCCCTGGGGCATCTGGATCAGCTTTGATGTGTTGTGCGGCGTGATGCTGGCAGCGGGCGGGTTTACGCTGACGGCCGCCGTTCACATCCTCAACATCAAGCGCCTGCATTCGATTATCCGGCCTACGATTCTGACCGCATTTCTGGGCTACATCTTGGTGTGCGCCGCGCTGATGTACGACCTGGGCAAGCCGTACAACATCTGGCATCCGCTGATCATGCGCAATCCGCACTCGGTGATGTTCGAAGTGGCGTATTGCGTGATGTTGTACACGACTGTCCTGGCACTGGAGTTTTCGCCGATCGTGCTGGAGCGGTTCAACCTGCAAAAGCCCTTGAAGGTGGTTCGCGCGATCCTGATTCCGCTGGTGATCTGCGGCGTGATTTTGTCGACGCTGCACCAGTCTTCGCTGGGAACCCTGTATCTGATCCTTCCGGAAAAGCTGCACCCGTTCTGGTATAGCCCGCTGCTGCCGGTCTTCTTCTTCCTTTCGGCGATTGCTGTGGGGTTGGCGATGACGATTTTCGAATCGTCGCTGAGCTCCCGGCATTTTGGCCTGCATCTGGAATTGCCGGTGCTGCAGGAACTGGGAAGGGTGCTGGTGGTCGTGCTGGGCGTGTACGGCATTCTGCGGTTTGAAGATCTGGCCAATCGCGGCGCCCTGAAAATGGCATTCCATGCCGGTTATGAGACGTACTTGTTCTGGCTGGAAATCATGCTGGCGATCATTCTGCCGTTGTGCCTGCTGGTGCAGAAAAGAGTAAGGAACAGCGCAACGGGACTTTACCTCTCCGCGGTGCTGGTGGTGCTCGGGTTCATCACCAACCGGATGAACGTCAGCATCACGGGGATGGAGGGATCGACGGGCGTGCGGTACTTCCCCAAGTGGAGCGAACTGGCGGTAACCGGAATGATCATCGGGATCGGATTCGCCGCCTTCGGGCTGGCGGTGAAATATCTGCCGATCTTTCCCAAAGAAGAATTTGCAGTGGAGAAGTCGCCCGAGCCGTCGGCGGTGGCCGTGGACGTGGTGATGGAGCATGCCGGAGACTGAAGCAAAGCGGAGCCGGTGGTTTCGGCTGACTCACAGCTTGAGTGCCAAGCTGAACCTGCTATTGCTGGGCGCGATGCTGGTGATCTTTGCGCTGCTCGGGTATCTGAACGTCCGGCTGCACCGGCAGCACCTGGAGCAGAACACTCTGCAGGCGGCAGAGCGGATCAGCGACGTCATCAAGCAGGGTACGACCGACTACATGCTGCGCAACGATCGCAGCGGCCTGTATCAGTCGATCCAGACGATAGCGGCTGAACCGGGCATTTACAAAATCCGCATCTTCGACCAGGAAGGCCGGATTACCTACACCACGACGCCCAGCGAGCAGAACCATGTCGTGGATAAAACGGGCGAGGCCTGCTACGGATGCCACGCGCAATCGCAGCCGCTGGCCCGGCTGAATCGTCCCGATCGTTTCCGGATTTATCGTAACGGTGGCGGAAGCCGTGTGCTGGGGATTATCACTCCGATCGAGAATCAACCATCGTGCTCCAACGCTGCTTGCCACGCGCATCCGGCGTCGCAGCAGATTCTGGGGGTGCTCGACACCAACCTGTCACTGGCCAAGGCTGACGTTCAACTGGCGGAAAGCAGCCGGATCATGATCGCGTATACCGCGTGCGGTCTGGTCCTGATCGCCGTTCTTAGCTGGTTTTTTGTGTGGAGGGTAGTGGGACGGCCGGTGCAAGCGCTGGAACGCGGCACCGAGCGTCTGAAAGCCGGCGATCTCGGCTATCAGATCACGGTCGAGTCTGAAGACGAGATTGGCGACCTGGCGCGGTCCTTCAACGACATGAGCAGCCAGCTCAAAACCGAGCACACCGAAAACGTTGCCTGGACTCATACCCTCGAACAGCGGGTCGAGCAAAAGACTCGCGAGTTGAGGCGCGCCCACGAGCACGCGCTGCACACGGAGAAGATGGCGTCCATCGGCAAGATGGCGGCCGTGTTGGCGCATGAGATCAACAATCCACTGTCGGGCATCCTCACTTACGCGAAGCTGTTGCGGAAGTATCTGGATCACGCGGACAACGGCAGGGATCGGCGACAGGAAATCTGCGATTCGCTGGACCTGATCGCGTCCGAGAGCCGCCGCTGCGGGGACCTCGTCAAGAACCTGCTGACCTTCTCGCGCACGACCCCCATGAACCTGCAGCCCACAAACCTGAACTCGGTAATCGACCAGGCGCTGCGGCTGATCCAGCACCAACTGGAACTCAGCGCAATCCACTTGGAAGAGCACCTCGAAGCTGACCTGCCTCTCATCGATTGCGACGGCGCGCAGATCGAGCAAGTTTTTCTTGCATTGCTGATGAATGCCATAGATGCGATGCCGCAAGGCGGGAATTTATGGATTACCAGCACAGCCGATGCCGACGCCAACCAGTTACGGATCGTCGTGCGCGATGACGGCGCGGGAATTCCGCCTGAAATCCTGCCTCGCATTTTTGAACCTTTTCTGACAACGAAGGAAACCGGCCGCGGCGTGGGCTGGGATTAGCCATCAGCCACAGCATTCTTGAGCGGCATAGCGGAACCATCGCGGTTCAATCGGAAGTCGGAAATGGCACGACGTTCACAGTGACGCTGCCGTGGGAGAAAGAAGCACCGAAAGCTCCTACGCCGGAAGAGATGTCCGCTGTCCTCAGCGGGAGGTGATTGAAGTGGAAACACAGGGAAAGCTTCTGATCGTCGACGACGAGCTCAGCGTACGCGATTCTCTGGGCAAATGGTTTCGCGAAGAGGGGTACGAGATCGGAACGGCGGAGAACGCGAGCGACGCGCTCACGCGGATGGCGGAGGGCAAATGGGATGTCGCCCTGCTCGACATCAAGATGCGGGGAACGGACGGAATCGAACTGCAGAAGCGGCTGCACGAACTCGATCCGGACCTGATTGTCATCATGATGACCGGCTATGCGTCGGTCGAAACCGCGGTCACGGCTCTGAAGAACGGGGCCTACGACTATGTGAGCAAGCCGCTGGATCCAGACGAAATCGCGCATCTGGTGAAGAAGGCGCTGGCGCACCGGCATGCGGAGAAAGAGAACGTGCGGCTGCGGGAAACCGTGGCAGAAGCAACCCGCCCGGACGACATGGTCGGCCAGAGCGCCGCGATGCGCAAGGTTATAGACGCGATCCAGACGGTGGGGCCGACGGACGCGAATGTGCTGATCACGGGCGAGAGCGGCACGGGTAAAGAACTGGTGGTGCGGGCGATTCATGCGGCCAGCCTGCGGCGGTTTCATCCGCTCGTAGCGATTCATTGCGGGGCATTGACCGAGACTCTGCTGGAAAGCGAGCTTTTCGGCCACGAGAAGGGCGCATTCACCGGGGCGCAGTACCGCAAGAAAGGGAAATTCGAAATCGCGGAAGGCGGAACGGTCTTTCTGGACGAGATTGGCGACATCAGCCTGAAGACGCAGACCGATTTGCTGCGCGTGCTGCAAGAGCGCGAGATCACGCGCGTTGGCGGAAACCAGGTCATCAAGGTTGATTTTCGCTGTGTGGCCGCGACCAACAAGAATCTCGAGGCGATGATCGAAGAGGGCACGTTCCGGCCCGATTTGTTCTACCGGCTCAACGTTTTTCATATCGAACTGCCGCCCTTGCGGGAGCGGCGCGAAGACATTCCGATCCTGGTAGAGCATTTCGTGCGCAAATTCTCGCTGGCGATGAACAAACAGATTACACGCGTCGCTCCGGCTGCCATGCAACAGCTGCAGCAGCAGCCCTGGATGGGAAATGTCCGCGAACTAGAGAATGCCGTCGAACGCGCCATGGTGGTGGCACAGCCACCCGAATTGCGCGAGCAGGACTTTATCTTCAAACAGCCGAACGGTTTTGCCGCAGCAGGCAAGAGCTTGGATGATGTAGAACGCGCGCACATTCTTCGCGTGCTCGAAGAGTGTGGCGGAAATCAGAGCCGCGCGGCGGACATTCTCGATATCGACCGGGTGACGCTGCATCACAAGCTGAAGCGCTACGGTTGGAGCCGAACTCCGGCTGGAAGCAGAAACTGATTTCAACCCAAGCTGGCTTCCATGAACCTGGTTCATTTGCTTCCGGTCGGCAACATTGGTATGGCGTTGCTCGAGAGGGTCTCGCGCTCGCTGCCGGAATGCTTGCCCGTGCGCTGCGACATTCTTGCCTCATCGCTCGATCCCGGGGCCGCCTATCACGCCGAGCGGCAGCAATTTCACTCGTCTGAAATCCTCCAGCGAATGCAACCACTGGCAGCGCGCTCTTGGCGGCTGCTCGCCATTGCCGACGTCGATCTCTACATCCCTATCCTGACGTATGTTTTTGGCGAAGCGCAGATCGCCGGACCTTGTGCGGTGGTTTCAGTATTTCGGCTCCGGCAGGAATTTTATGGGCTGGATCGGGATGAGGATCTGCTGCGTGAGCGCCTGCTGAAGGAGTGCGTTCACGAGTTGGGCCATACGCTCGAGTTGCGCCACTGTCAGGACTACCGCTGTGCCATGGCGTCTTCGCACGCTGTAGAGTGGATTGACTTGCGCAAGAGCACTCTATGCCATTCCTGCCGCTCGCAACTGAAAGCTGACCGGCGACTCCAAGCGGTATAGTGCGGTTCACCACAAAGTGTCACCTTCGTAGTACACTTTTCGCCATGATGCCCAGACACCGCGAAGCTGTCTACATTATCGTTCTTGCTGTGGTGAGTGGAGCGCTGCTGTTCGCCCAAACGAAACCGGCGAAGCACAGCTCTGGAGTTCAGCAAAAAGAGTTCGGGACGCATGAAGGGAGGCCCGTCAACTTGTATACGCTCAAGAACGCACACGGGGTTGAAATTCAGGCAATGAATTATGGTGGCATCATTCTGTCCATCCGCGTGCCGGATCGCAAAGGCGAGTTCGCCGACATCGTGCTGGGTCACGACAAACTCGAAGGCTACACTCCCAATAAGCCATACCTTGGCGCGATCGTCGGACGCTACGCCAATCGCATTGCGAACGGGACCTTCACGCTCGACGGGAAAACCTATACGCTCCCGAAGAACGACGGACCGAATACCCTCCACGGTGGAACGACGCGGACATTCGACAAAGTTGTGTGGGATGCGGAGCCGCTGAAGGGAAAAAATGGCGTCGCTTTCAGCTATCTGAGCAAAGATGGCGAAGAAGGATTCCCGGGCAATCTGAAAATGAAGGTCACGTATACGCTGACAGACAACAATGAACTGGTGATCGATTACGAGGCGACCACCGACAAGGCTACGCCCATCAACGTCAGCCAGCATAGTTATTTCAATCTCAAGGGTGAAGGCAACGGCGACATTCTTGATCACGAGGTTATGATCAATGCCGACCGTTTCACCCCGGTGGACAAGAATCTGATTCCCACGGGCGAGCTGCGGCCGGTCAAAGGCACGCCGATGGATTTCACGACGCCGACGAAGGTAGGTACCCGTATCGATGACAATTACGAGCAGCTGCAGCTAGGCCACGGGTACGACCACAACTTCGTTATCAACCGGAAAGGGCCCGGGATGGTGCTGGCGGCGCGGGTTTCGGAGCCGACCACCGGGCGTGTGCTGGAAGTCTCGACTACGCAGCCGGGAGTGCAATTCTACACGGGAAATTTTCTTGACGGCTCGGTCACCGGGAAAGAAGGCCACGTTTACAACCGTCGGTACGGCCTCTGCCTGGAGACACAACATTTCCCGGATTCCCCCAATCACCCCAAATTCCCGAGCACCATCCTGAAGCCGGGAGAGACATTCCACCAGAAGACGGTGTTCAAGTTTTCGGCGAAGTGAACAGGAATTAGCAACTTCAACTCCGCGGATATACGCAGATCAACACGGATTGAAATATCTAAACAATCCGATTAATCCACGTTCATCCGCGGAGTTGAAGGTGCAATCAGTCTGCCCTAAGCAGCACTAAGTTCCTCCAGCAGAGTTTTCCGGAGTGTCTTGCAGTGCTCTGCCGTGAGTTTCTTCCCTCCCGCAGTCACATAGAAGGTATCGATCGCCATCTGCCCTTCGGTGTCAATGAGAGCGATCTCGATGTTGCAGGCCTGATCGGACAGCGCGGAAGCAATACGGTGCAGCAGGCGGGGGCGATCTTGCGCGATCACCTGCACGATGGTGGTGGTGGCAGAGGAAAGATCGTCGAACTCGATCCTAGTCTCTACTTTGACTTTGGCAATCGCGGATTTTTCAGAGCGCTGGCGATCGCGAAGCATTTTGTCCAGGTCAGCTTCACCCAGCAGTACACTGGCGACGCTCCGGCGGAAGCGGTCCCATTCCGAAAGATTCAGCTCCAGAGTGCGGAAGCGGTCGGTGAAGTAGAGAGTGTCAACGACCGTCGCCGCATGGTTCGAGAACGCGTTGGCCTTGACGATGTTCATGCCCCAGGCGGCCAGGACACCCGCCAGCTTGGCGAAGAGAAACGGCCGATCTCCGGTGACCAGCGTCAGTTCGTACCAGTGACGGCCGCGTTTCAGTTCGACCTGTACCGCATCCCGGCTCAGTTCCTCGGACATCTGCAGGTGGCGCATGACTTCTTCGGCGGTGTGCACCAGCAGGTATCGCTGGGGGAATCCTTCGACGAAAGCTTTGAAATTCGCGCCGGTGACCGGGGCCAGCGAGCGGAGGCGGGCCAGCTTTTCGTCGCTGACATCGTTGTGGACGCGATGATCGGCGCTGCGGTTCAGGTAATTTTCCGCAGCGATGTAAAGCTGCCAGATATTCTCCGCCTTCCAGGGGGTCAGAGCCTCCGGATTCACCGCCTTGATGTCGGCGTAAGTCATGAGGCAGAGCATTTTGAGGCGCTCGGGCGTGCCCATCTTTTCTGCGAAGGCGGCTACGGTCGCGGGATCGAAGATGTCACGGCGCAATGCTGCCGACAACTCCAAGTGACTCGCAATCAGGAACAGCACCTCCGCGCGTTCTCTGGGATCCACATCCAGGCGATCCATGGCGCGGTTGGCGACGTCCACGCTCGCGCCCACGTGCTCACCGGGTGAGGCTCCTTTCCCCGTGTCATGCAGCAAGAGCGCAAGGTAGAGCAATTGCGGGTCTTCGAGTTCGGCGAGAAGCTCGGCGTAGCGCTTATCCCATTCGGATTGCGACTGCTTCAGGCGGTGCAGGCTCTCGATAGCCAGGAATGAGTGCTCATCGACCGTGAAGCGATGATAGAAGTCGCGCACTACCAGCGAGTCGATCAGCTTCATCTCGGGCAAAAGAAGGGTGAGCAGGCGGAGAGAGTGCATGGCCCGCAGTGCGTCTGCGGCGTGAGGCTGCAGCAGAGTTTCCTGCAGGTATAGCCACAATTCCGCTCCGCGGGGAGGAGTTGCCGCCAAGGCAGGAAGCGCCTGCTCGATGCGGTACTCGGTGGTCGCGCTGAGTTTCAGGCCGTGGTGGGCCATGAAGTGGAACAGGCGCAGCAGTACTTCCGGATCCTGCAAAGCGGACGGCTGCTGCAAAAAGATGAGACCATCGACCACCGAAAAATCAGCTGTAGTCAGGCGCGAGCGCCAGCTCTGCACCTGGCGATACAAAGCCGACCATGCCTCTGGAATCTCTTCGAGCAACTGCGTGACCGTCCGCTGCACCGCGCGGGCATGGCCGAAGTAGATACGCATCCAATCCGCGGCGGAGAGTTCTTGGCCATCGGATGCTCCGATCTTGCGAGCAGCGGCTTCGTCCTGGGCTTCCCAGCTCAGCGTGTTGTCATCGCGCCCCTGGCGAAAATGCAGGAAACAGCGGGCGGACATCAGGAAATCGAGCGCCGATTCCAATTGCTTTCGTACCGGAGCGCGCAACGAAGTGGCATCCGGCCAGTCGTGCAGCTTGTCCATGGCTGAAATCAGGGCAAGCCAGTTGGCCACGTTACAGTCGCGCAATCCTCCTGGAGCCTCTTTCAGATTGGGCTCCAGATGATACAAGGTCATGCCGTACTTGCCGTGACGCTCGCGCGTGACCTCGGCCAATCCTTGGAGTAAGGACTTCGATTCCCGCATCACCAGCTTGGGGATTACCTTGTCGTGCAAACGCCGAAAAAGGTCACGATCGCCTACGAGATACCGGCAGTCGAGCAGAGAGATGGCGAATTCGGTGTTGTTGGGATCGTAGCGGTCACATTCCGCTAGCGTGCGCGACGCAGGACTCAGCTTCAATCGCAGATCCCAGAGCTCCTGCGAGAATCGGCGCACGGGGTCTTTAAACGCTTGTTCAGCGTCGCGATCACCGTAGAGGAAAAGGATGTCAATATCGGAATGAGGGAAGAGCCAGCCGCGTCCGAATCCGCCGGTAGCGACGAGAGCCAAATTCGGGGGCTTCGCCGGGTCGGCGGAGACGATCTCGCTCCAGAGCCGTTCGAGGATTTCTTCGACGAGATGAGTTCGCGCCGCAATGCAGGCCCGGCCGTCTCCGGCAGCCTCAAACTCCCGCCGGATGCGGGCTGACTCATCGTTAATAGAACCCCGTAGCTCGCCAATCAATGAGGACGCTGCCACCATAAAGATATTCAGCCCTGCAGTTTCTGTATCCGGCTGAACTCAGCTACCAAACGGCTGTTGCATGCACTGCGGTCGCGTCCCCGTTCAAGTTGCGCCAGCTCCGGCGCAAGGAACAGCCGCGCTACAAGGCGCCTTCACCCCGCTCGTCGTTACGGATTCGGATGGCCTCGTCGATGCGCGAACGAAAGATCTTCCCGTCCCCAATCTTGCCGGTGCGGGCGGCGTTAACGATGGCCTGCTCGGCTTTTTCGACCAGCGCGTCGGGCAGAACCATCTCGAGTTTGGTCTTGGGAATGAGATCCACGCTGTACTCGCGGCCGCGGTAGACCTCCGTGTGGCCTTTTTGCCGGCCGTGGCCTCGAACTTCGAGCACCGTCATGCCCTCGACGCCAATCTCCTGCAGCGCGGTTTTTACCGCTTCCAGCCGGGAGTTTTGAATGATTGCTTCAATCTTAGTCATGGTGTTTGCAAGTCCTTCTCTGCAAATTTCACACCCCACCCGCGGGAGCCCCATAACACCGAATAGCCGAACTCACGCAGGCGTTTCCCAATAGTATCCTTCTTCGCCATGTTGCGAGAGATCCAGTCCTTGCCGTTCTTCCTCCTCCGAGACTCGTAAGCCGATGGTCACGTCGACGATCTTGAGAATCACCAGCGTGCCCACAATGGCGAGACCCCATGAGATCGCGACACCCACCAACTGATTCAGCAACTGGTGGGCATTGCCTTCCAGCAGGCCCGAGGGCAAGGGATTTCCCTGGGCATCTTTGAAGATTGGATTGACGCTTGCGACAGCGAAGACCCCGGTCAGGATCGCTCCCAGGGTACCGCCTGCGCCATGAACGCCGAAGGCGTCAAGGGAGTCGTCATATCCGAATTTTGCTTTCACCTTGGCGACCATCCAGTAGCAGAACACCCCTGCGATCAATCCGATGAGCAAGGCGGACATGGGCTTGACGAATCCGGATGCTGGAGTAATTGCCACCAGCCCGGCAACGGCGCCGGAGATTCCACCAAGCACGCTGGGCTTGCCGTTGCGAATCCACTCGGCACCCGCCCATCCGATTGCGGCGGCGGCGGAGGCAAAATGTGTGGCTACGAATGCGCTGGTCGCAAGGCTTCCTGCCGCCAGCGCGCTGCCCGCGTTGAATCCGAACCACCCTACCCATAGCAGGCAGGCTCCGATGAAACTGAGAACAACACTGTGCGGAGGCATGGACTCTTTCGGATAGCCGACGCGCTTGCCCAGGTAGATGGCGCAAACCAAAGCCGAAACTCCAGACGTGATGTGAACCACGGTTCCGCCGGCGAAATCAAGTGTCGGAAATCTTCCTCCGAGAGCGGCATTCAGCAATCCCCCCTTGCCCCAAACCATGTGAGCCATCGGGTCATAGACGAAGATGGACCACAAAACAGTGAACGCCACCATGGCGCTGAATTTCATGCGCTCGGCAAAAGCTCCCGCGATCAGGCCCGGGGTAATAATGGCGAACATCAACTGGTACACCATGAAAGTTTGGGCGGGAATGGTTGCGGCATAATCGCCATCTGGCGCGGAACCTACGCCGTTCAGGAACAGATTGTGGAAGCCGCCGATGAAGCCATTGCCCGGCGCCAAAACAAAAGCTGTAGCTAAACAGCCCCCACAGCACGGTGATGATCGCCATCAGCGCGAAGCTCTGCATCATCGTGCCCAGCACATTTTTCTTGCGGACCAGGCCCGCGTAAAACAGCGCCAGGCCGGGGCCAGTCATCATGAGTACCAGAGCGGAACTGGTCAGCATCCATGCGTTGTCGGCAGAACTCTTGGCATCGGCGGTTTGCTGCTCCAGTCTGGCCAAGCGTGAGGCAGTGTCGGTCGCCGGGCTGGGCGCAGGCGCGCCGCCACTTTGAGCGCATACGAACTGCGCCAGAAAAATCATGACTACGGCGGTCAACAGGCATTCGACCACCCTTTTGCGGTTAGGCACTACTGTGGCTCCCCGTTGGCGGATTCGGTTTCACTCGCAATCGAAGACGCATCAATGTAACGTTCAGCGGGGCTGGGCGGAAATCGAAACTATTTATGCGGCCTATCAGGTTTTGTTATCAAATTCGAGGGCATTCCCCCAAAACTTGAATTGCACTCCGGTGCATGCGACGAGGCGGTTGGGCCGCTACCGGCTTGCCGAATAAAGGGGAGGAAATCGTGCCAATGTAGGTCACGTAATTGGGATGATTCAAGACATTGAAGGAATTCAGAGACAGCGACAGCACTTTCGATTCTTTCTTTCCCTTCGAGAGCATGAAGTCGTGCGAGAGATTCAGATCCAGATCGATCGTGCCCGGGCCGGCCATGGTATTGCGCGGCACCTGCGCCGGACGATCATTGAGAATGCCATCATGATTGTTGTCGCCGCCCGGTCACGATATTCACCGGCTGTCCTGAATACAACGAAAGCGCAACGCCGAAAGGTGAAGAACCGCGTCGGCTGCGTGGATGCGAGCAGATCGAATTTGTGCAGGCGGTCTTTATCAGAGCGGCCCCAATCGGCGGCTGCGTTGTAGCTGTTCTCGGGAAACCAGGTGATGCCGCTGGTGTTGTTGTCGGTGCGATTGAGGGTGTACTGGACCTGCCCGGAGAAATACTTGTTCAGCTTTGCCGCGGTAGGTCAGTTCCAGAGCGTTGCCCTTCAGATATCCCTCGGACTGCATCTCCCGCACTTGTCCCAGGTTCGGATTGGGTCGGACCCAATTGCCGCTGACGAGTATGGGGGCGTTGGCGTCAATGGAACGGAATGAGCCGATGCCCCGATTGCCGATGTAAGTCGCGCTGAACGTGGTCTTCGCGGTCACCTGCCGCTCGATCCCGATGCTGTACTGCAGCGCGTAAGGAATCCGGGCGCGAGGATCGAGCACGGCCACGCTGACCGGCGTCTGGGCCAGCGCAGCCGGAGTGATCGGGTACGTAACCTGCGGTGGATCGACGATGAAGCGCAACAGGTTCACGCCGTTGAAGTGCAGCAGATCTCCGATGGGACTCGGGCCGGTGCGGTCGTAAAACACTCCGCCGCCTCCCCGGACTCACGGTCTTGCCCTTTCGAGATGGGGCCCAGGCGAAACTACCCGCGGCGCAAAATTGTTGGGATCATCGTGGAAATAGTTTTGCCAGTAGTAGCGCATTCCGAGATAGAGGGAAAAGTTGGAAGCACGCGGATGTCGTCTTCAAAGAATCCGCAAAGCACTTTTTCCAGGAACGTGAGTGACCTCGGCCAGTCTGCAGGAAATAGGTGGAAGGACTGGCAGAGGAGAAATCCGCCGCGCTCTCGAAGGTGTAGGCGCCGCCGCGATTGGTGAAATCATCCAGGCCGCGGCGGCTGATATCCGGCACATCAATGCCGAAGCTGATCTGGTGCTTGCCGTTGGCATAGTCGCAAAATCGGTGCCGTCGAAGTGATACTCCGTGCGGCGGGAATCCGCCTGCGCTCCACCGGCGGTGAAAAGCCCCTGGTGCAGCCAGTGCGACGAGATCTGGTGGAGATACTGACGTTGATTTCGTGTTCGAGAAAGCGTGTCGTTGCGGCGCTGGGAAGGACGGGCCTCCAACTCCTGATTTTGCGAGAGCGATGCTCGTAGGAGTAGCCGATCCAGAACTGGTCGCCATTGGCGAGATCGTGAAAGACACGTCCCGAGCCGAAGAAGTGGTGCGTGGGATTGGGAACGCTCTGGGTGATGGGGCCGAAGCCCAGCGCTTCGGCTGCCGAGAGCGCGCTCGGATCGACGATTGCCTGCTGATCGAGCAGATCGTCGTCGAGAGCCAGCAGGAAGCTGGTGCGTTTGCTGTGGCCTAAAGGCCCGGTCACAGATCCTTCGTAGTACTGGCGACGCTCCGGCGGCTTCACCAGCGCGAAGGCATTGCTGGCGTCGAAGACGGAATCGCGAAACATAAAATTCAACGAGCCGTGATAATTGGGAGTGCCGCCTTTGGTGATGATTTCCAGCCGGGCGCGACCTGGCCGCGAAAATCGCGCGGAGTAGGGATTGTTGTTGATCCTGACTTCCTGCACGGCGGATGGCGTCACGCCGGGCCCGTTGGCTTCCATGCCATTGACCACCAGCGTCACTCCATTGGTTCCGATCGCGTTGTCGTCGAGAAAGTTCCTCGGGCCTGGCAACTGAATCATGCCTCAGTTTGCTACCTACGGTCTTTGCCCTATATGCGGGTACATGAAACGCCTGAGATACTTTGATCACATTTTGAACTTCCAGCGCAAACATTGCTGCCGGGGAATTGTGGAGAGTAAAGATCCGTGTCTTCGAAAAAGAATAAAGCCAGCACTACGCTCCCAGGCAGAGTCGAAAAAGTGATCCGTCCTCACCCTCAGACCGGGGAACCGGAAAAGGCCCAAATTGCGGTCGAGGGCGCCGACCATCTCTACCGTGAGATTCGAGTCCCCAACACGCTCGAAAATGAAAACGGCGAGAAGGTCAAACTCAAAGAAGGCGCCGAGGTCGATGTAAAGATCGAAGCTGATGCGCTTGTAACGAGCAGCGGAGACGGCGGCAAGGCGCAGCGTCCGCTCTGAAGTTCGGCGAATTGCCGATCATTTTCCCGGTGTTGCAGGTGGTGCGGGTTTCACGAACTTGGCATCGTCCACTGGGACGTTTTGTTGCACCTCGCTGACTTGAATGCTGAAGCGTCCGCTGGGCCGGGACAAGGTCCAGCGATACGGCACTTTCAGGCCGCTCACTTCGCGGTAGTCAGCATAGTCGATTTGTGTCGGAAGCAAACCCAGCGCGGTATCTCCATAGCGAATCAATCGCACCAGTAAGCCGGATTGCTGATCGAAATAGAGATGAATCGGCGGCTTTCCTTCGCGCTGTCCGATCACCTGGTACGCCTCGTCATCGCCAATCTTGTCCGTTCCGCGTACTTTCATTTCCGTAAACATTGTTTTCAACTGTGTTGCCAGATGCAGGTTGGCATCGATTGAGGCTCCGTCCAGATCACTGCCATGCATCTCGCGGATGGGGCGCCCCGGCGTACCCAGCCAGCCTTCGTGCCCGTTGAACGCCGTAACGCTGTCGCCTTCCGGCATATGGGTAAAAGAGATTCGCTCGTCTGGAGCCTTGCAGTAAATGTCGATGGGCAAAGATTTGCCACCGACATCAATCGCGCCCTTCATCACCCGCGTCGTAACTTTGTCGATGGCAGCGAATCCTCCGAGCGCTTGCACATACTTCTCAAGTAATTGATCGGCAGTGGGCCCGGAGTTCTCTTTCGCTTCTGTTTGCGTTGCCTCAGCGTCTCCGTGCTGAGGCTGAGCGGCTGGGGTCTGCTCAGTCGCGACAGCGGGGATGGCCTGTGGATGCGCGTTTCCGCGATGGCACGAGTAGCACGTCACCTCGCGATGCCCTTCGAAGTTGTCTTTATTGATGGCGAACATCATCTCTATCATTTTGCGCGCCGTCTGCTTGGGTTTCTTGTCGTCCTTGTCGAAGGCCTTCGGTTCGTGACAAAAGTCGCATTCGACGCCCAATGATGCGCTGATGAACTGCATCGTGGGAATCAGTTGCTCGGCCGGAATGCCTTTGAGTACCTGGATGTTCTTGAATTGTTCTTCGGCTTTCTTCGTATTCGAGTTGGCGGGCGACACCGGCCCGGGCGCAGCATGGGGAGCTTGGGCCTTGTCCTGCTTGAGACTGATGGCTGATGCTGCGAGGACGGCGGCAACAACAAAAGCTGCGGACAAGCGGATGCGTTCGCTCAACCTGGACCCCTCCTGAGAAAAAGCAGTCTACCAGTTTCAAGGCCGGTTGCTGTAGACGTACTTGCCCGAAACCTCGGCCACAACAGAGCGCTGCGGCAGCATCGCATCGACTTTGGATTTGAGATGCGGGGGGACAAACAGGAAGATGCGGCCGCGGCTGTTCCATGCCTGCAGCAAGTCGGAATCAGAAAGATAGATGTGCGGTGCGTCTGGGAAGGTGGAACCAAACCACATGGAAGTGGTTCGTCCTTCGACCAACTCGATCGGGCGTTGCAGATAAACCAATAGAGAGGATCCAAAGGCCTGGTCGCCGTAGATCATGACGCGATCTCCGGGTTGTTGCCGCGCGGAGATCCTCTCGGCCAGATCTTTGGACGACAGGTAGGGTCCAAAACGTCCCAAAGCGATATGGGCCGCCACCAGGAACACAGCCATCCCCAGGCCCAACATCCAGGTTGCAGCGTAGTGCCTTCGGCGAAGACGAAGAAAGAAGGAGGTAGCTGGGGCAATCAGCAGCGCGATCGCCGCCAGCGCTGCCGGAAGGCGCAGAGCCGCAAACGACGCATAGCTCAAGTCGAGCATGTGCGAGGTCGAGAGCGTGTCCGTTGCCATGTCGTGGTTTGCGAGGACGGTTCCAATATCCGGCTCAAAGGGCAACTGGCGTGACTGCCATAGCAGAGTCAGCAAAGTAATGCCGGCGGCAACTCCGATCGCAGCGATGACTCCAGCCGAGACCGTGAGCCATCCTTCACCCTTGCGTGTGTCGCATTCGCTGCGTTCGTAATGGCTGATGGCCTCTGCCAATAACATTAGCAGCGGGAAGTAGGCGGGAAGCGTGTAGTACTCCTGGTTGGTGGAGACGGCGAAGAAAATCAGCACCAACCCCGCGAGGATGTAGCACATCAATCGCGTGCGATCCTGAAAGTTGGACCTGTTTCTTCGAGTCGCTATCGCGGTTCGAATCGCCGCCGGAAGATAAAAGCTCCACGGAAACAGCCATACCAGATGCAAGGACCAGTACAGCGCCCAGGGAAGCTTGTTGTAGTCGCGCGGGTAGCGCTTGCCCAGAAATCTAAGGAAGTGCTCGTTGACGAAGTAAAACCAGAAAAATCCGTGTCCCCCCTGTCCGCCCGTGTTGCGGAGCCCGGCGAGAATGTGCCAAGGCGCGGCGATCACCAGGAACAGAAGAAAGCCGGAAGCCAGGCGGAACTCTCTCCAGCGGCGCCACTCTCCCGTGATCAGAAGGTAGAAAAAAGCGGTGCCCGCCGGAAACACGAGTGCGATCAGGCCCTTGGTCAATATACCCAGGGCGATGCAGACATAACCCGCATACCACTTCCACGAAGGCCCGCGGTCTTCGAGCGCGGATGACCAGAAATAAAGTGATGCGGCGATCAGCAGGCTTAGCAGGACGTCCGGAATGAGAATGCGGGTAAAAAGAAACACTCCCGCTGCGGTGTAGACGAAAAGGCCGGCGTAGATTCCAGCGCGTTCGCCAAAGGCGCGCGTACCCCAGACGATGGACAGAATCCCCAGCAGCATGACGGAGAACGCCATGGGCAAGCGAGTCGCAAACTCGTTGACCCCGAAGAGGTGATAACTGGCCGCAACCAGCCAATAAGGCAGAGGAGCCTTCTCCAGATAACGCACGCCGTTGATGTGCAGGGTGACGTAGTCGCCGTTTACGTACATCTCGCGGGCGGCCTCGGCGTGGCTGCTATCGGCATCATCGAGCAGCGGGGGCGAAAACAGGCTTCCCAGGTACACGGCGGCAAACACCAGTGCCAACGCCCAGTACGAGGCCGTCCGCAGCCGCGGTGAGACCTGCACTGTCTTTTCAGGAATCGGTGGGGTAGAAATGGCGCTCAATCCGAGTGTTCCCGTTCAAGTGTTACAGAGGAAGCGCTTGGCTCGCAAATGCGAAGCCCACCACAGCGGACCTCGAGGCACACAGGGAAGTTCCTGTGAGCCTATGTGCCCCCTGTGTGGTGAGTTTTTGACTTGGTCGCGGCTACGGGCGCTTTGCGGGGATCGACAGGGCTCCTCGCTCGAAGAATTGCCACTTATCCATTTCCGCCGGGATGGCGACATCGAAGAATCCCACCATCATTTCATCGGATGTCTGATCCCCCCATGTGACCGTTTTAGTGGGATCAGGGTTATGCGGATTGTTCTTCGAATTGTCATACCAGGCGATGGCGCGCAGCTTGGTTCCCGCCTTCATCAACCGCGGTTCCGCGAGGCGATAGCTTAATTGCCAGTGAAAGTGATAGTTGACGCGCAGCAGAACCTCGATGCTGCCGTCATCGTGCACGACGTCATACTCGAAGCGCTTACCCCGGAGATGCATGTGGGGGAACAGGCTGAGCAGTGTGGCATCGTGCGGCAGAGTGCCCTGCACCTCGACTCGGAAATTGTCCGCACCCGGAGGGATGATCAGCGCATGATTATTTAACTGCAATGTGACTACACGCTGCTTTGGCGGCGTCTTTGCGAAGCCTATTCCGATACTGGTTCGATCCTCATCCGGGGTTCCATTGGTCGTGTAATGCATCTGGAAAACGAGGTCTGAGCCTGCTGGAACGAATTTCGCCATGCCGTCCGGCCATTGATCGGGCGAACTTCCGGGCGCATAAACCAGCAAGAGGTCGCTGGTGGTTTCGTGCGCCTGCCGCTGTTCCATCGGATCGCTCAGGGTAGAGGCTGTGAAGGGCACGCCTATCGGCGCATGCCGCAACCACTCGGAGTTCGGGGAGCGGATGTAGACCACCGCGTGATGCACGTGCGCCGGACTGCCGGGCCGAAACTCCGACATCTGCACCCAGCGGTCTTGCGCGAAGTGGGTGGGCACGATTTCGTAGGTGTATTCGACCTCGCCGTGAGCCGGCAGGGGCACGGGTTGCGGCATCGTGACGACCAGGTCTGGCTTGGGGATGTTCCAGCCTTCCGTCCACTTTCGTGCTGGGGGAGCATCGTGCGAATCTCCGGAAGGAGCACCTGCTTTGGCCCACGAGGAGAGGGTGGCGATTTCGGATTCAGTGAGTGACAGATCGTTCGCAAAATGCCCATAGCGCGGATCCGCGAACCAGGGCGGCATCATCTTCATCTCCACCGCGTGGGCGATGGCGTTTGCCGAGGGGCGAGTCTGCTCATACGTGACCAGCGGCATCGGCGCCACTTCTCCCGGGCGATGACAACTCTGGCAATGGTTCTGCAGGATGGGCAGTATGTCACGATAGAACGTGGGCGGGGAGGTCTTCTGCGTGTGCTTCGTTTCAGGCGCCTGCAGAATGAACATTGCAGCTGAGACTATGGCCAGCACTGCCGCAATTCTCACGACCGCAGGAACTCCAAGGTTAACGCCAAAGATTGGCAGCTTATCCCGTTTTTCTCTGCACCATTAGACATCGCGCAGTACCTTTCTTCCCTGCTAGTCTCGCACAAACCGCAGAGCCTCGGGCGCAGCACATTTCTTCGTAAAAATGCTACAGTCAACAGTTCATGTCTGCCCCCAATAGCATCTTTGTGCGCGCCTGCAAATCGCAACCGGTGGAACGGACGCCGGTGTGGTTTATGCGACAGGCCGGGCGCTATATGGCTGAATACCGGGCCGTGCGCAAGCAGTATTCTCTGTTAGAAATTTGCAAGAAGCCTGCGCTTGCGGCCGAGGTGACGATCACCGCGGCCGAGATCCTGGGCGTCGATGCCGCCATTATTTTTGCGGACCTGCTGCTGCCGCTCGAAGTCATGGGGCTGCCCTTTCACTTTTCCGCCGGGGAAGGCCCGGTCATTGAAATGCCGGTTCGCTCGAAGGCCGATATCGATCGCCTGCGCACGGATCGTGCCGGCGAACTGGGCTACGTTTCGGAGGCGGTCGCGCTCGTGGCGAAGCATTTCGCCGGACGCGTTCCCGTCATCGGATTCTGCGGCGCGCCTTTTACTCTGGCCAGCTACATGATTGAAGGCGGCGGCTCGCGCAACTACATTCATGCCAAGAAGATGATGTACAACCATCCCAGCGACTGGGACGCGCTGATGCAGAAATTGGTTGCGGTCACGGCGGCTTATTCCGCCGAGCAGGTCAAAGCTGGCGCGGACGCGCTGCAGATTTTCGACAGCTGGGTAGGATGCCTGAGCGTCGAAGACTACCGCCGTTACGTCCTGCCGCACGTCATCGGCATGGTCAAGCTCCTGCGCGAGACGGGAGTGCCCATCATCTATTTCGGAACGGATAGCGCCACGCTGCTACCCGCCATGAAAGAGACTGGCGCGGACGTCATCGGCCTCGACTGGCGTATTCCTCTGGACGAAGGCTGGTCGCGGCTCGAACACGCCACCGCCGTGCAAGGCAATCTCGATCCCGTACTGCTGTTTGCCGAGTGGGATGAGTTGAAGTCCCGCGCGCAAAACATCCTGGAGAAAGCTGCCGGCCGCGCCGGACACATCTTCAACCTGGGTCACGGAATTCTTCCCGAGACTCCGGTCGAACACGTAAAGGATCTGGCGCGTTTGGTTCAGGAATACTCCGCCAGCTCGGGTTCTCCCTCAGTTGCCTCCGCAGGAGGAAAGCCGAAAAACGGAAGCCGCAGCTCATGATGCGGATCGCGGTGGTAGGCGGCGGAATCTCAGGGCTCGCGGCTGCCTACGCCCTGGAAGAAGAACGCCGTACTGGCGTCGCCGTCGAGTATGTTCTCTACGAATCCTCTCCGCGCCTTGGAGGCGTGCTTCGCACCGAGCACGTTAATGGCTGCGTGGTCGAAGCGGGCCCGGATTCGTTTATTACCGAGAAACCCTGGGCTGCTGACCTTTGCCGCGCTCTCGGAATTGGCGATCAGTTGATCGGATCAAACGACGCCGACCGCAAAACATACATTCTGACTCGAAGCCGTCTGTTCGAAATGCCGGACGGACTCATGTTCATGGTCCCGACGAAAATCCTTCCCACCGGACTCTCGCCGCTGTTTTCCTGGAAAACCAAGCTGCGGATGGCGCAGGAATTTCTGCACCCTCCGCGAGCCGCGGATCGCGATGAGTCTGTTGCCGAGTTTGTGGAGCGCCACTATGGCAGTGAGATGGTTGATCGGCTTGCCGATCCCTTGCTCTCCGGAGTGTACGGAGGAGAAGCCGCGAACTTGAGCGTTCGCGCCGTCCTGCCCCGATTCGCGGAGATGGAACGAACTCACGGCAGTTTGGGTAAGGCGATGCTGGCCGCGCGCCGCAAGATGTCATCCGGCGCTCGCAGGCCTGCGCCTCCTCTGTTCACGTCTTTGAAGAATGGAATGCAATCGCTGGCGGAAACGATAGTCTCGCGGCTTCGCCCGGACGCTCTTCTGACCAACACTCCAGTGCAAGCGGTGCAGCGGCAGCGCGAAGCCGGGGGCTGGACCGTTTCGGCCGGATTGAAGTCGGATCAGTTCGATGCCGTTATCGTCGCGCTTCCGGGGCCGGCTGCAGCCTCGGTGCTTCACATCACGAGTCCCGAGCTCTCCTGCGAGTTGGGCGCCATTCAATACAGTTCTTCGATCACGGTAGCACTCGGCTACGACGACCAGGTTCGGCGCTCGCTTCCGCCTGGCTTTGGATTTCTGGTCCCGCGCAGCGAAGGTAAGCGGCTGCTGGCAGCCACTTTTGTACATAATAAGTTCCCGCACCGGGCTCCGCCAGACCGCGCTCTGCTCCGCTGTTTTTTCGCGGGAAGCAATGCGGAAAGTGTCTGGGCGTACGCAGACGACCAGATCATCGGAATTGTGCGCAACGAACTGCAGCAGATTCTCGGGCTGCGCGCGGAGCCGCTCTTCGCACGGGTTTACAACTGGAAATCAGCGATGGCGCAGTATGGTGTCGGACATCTAGAGAGGCTTGAGCGCATCCAGCAATTGCGCCAGCAACTGCCCGGCCTCGCTTTGGCGGGAAATGCCTACCGCGGAATCGGCGTGCCCGACTGCGTCCGTTCCGGCCGCGACGCCGCAGCGGCTTTGCTCAAAGCCACAGCCTAAGCGGCTTCGTGGTCTACGACAGAAAGTCCTTCTTGGCTCGCGCCTCGCTCGAGCGGCAATCTCACGGATACGACCGTTCCCACCTTCGCCGATTCGATCTCCAACGCGCCCCCGAGTTGCCGCAAGCGCTCCCGCATGCCGCGAATGCCAACTCCGGGCGTTCCCGACGTCGACATCTCTTCCAGCTTGTCGCGCGGAATCCCCTTGCCTTTGTCGGAGACTTCGACGGCAACCTGTTCGCCAACTTGGCGCAGCTGAATTCGCGCTACCGCGCTCCCTGAATGTCGATGGATATTCGTGAGAGACTCCTGGATGACCCGGAAAATTGCAGTCTCCATCTCGGCTGGGAGCCGCCCGAAGTCCTCCGGAAGATGCAGATCGACTTTGATCCCGCTGCGCTGCGCGAAGCCATCGACGTACCAGCGAACGGCGGAGCACAGGCCGGCCTCGTCCAGCAGAGGCGGGTGAAGCAGGTGCGAGATGGTACGGACCTCGCTGCTCATCTCGCGGACGAGGTTCTCGCTGTCATTGAGCGCGGCAACGATACCTGATAGGCGCTCGATATCGTTGCGCACCAGCGATAAATTCATTCCCAGCGCGGCCAGAGTCTGTCCCACGCTGTCGTGCAATTCGCGCGCGATACGCCGCCGCTCATCATCCTGCAGTTGCATCAAACGCGCCGATAACTCCCGCAAGTTGCGGTTGACCACGTCCAGGTCCGCGGTGCGTTCGCGAACGCGGTCTTCGAGTTCGTCCTGCGCACGCAGCAGGCGCTCATTCTCCGCGCGCCGCCACTCTCCCATAAGAGCCACCACCACCGAGCCCGCGAGGAACACCAAGATTCCGACCCAGCGCTCAATGTTCATCGCCGTAAAAGCCTGGAGCCTGGGAACGAATCCAAAGCTGGCCGCGATCAGGCAAAGCAGGACGGAGACAATGGCGGGGCCAGCCCCGCAATACCATGCCGAAAAGGTCACCGCCAGCAACAGCACGGCGTAACACCCCGCAATGCCGACAAAATGCTGCAGGCCGGAGCACACCGCCGAAGCGAGCAGGGCCGACACCACGGCCAGCGTGTAGCGAAGGAGATTGCTGCGGGAAATTCGCGCCGACAGCGAAGAATTGGTCCCCATAACTCCTTTGCCAGATTGCGATCCAGCGGAAAAATAATGGTGACAGCGGGCAGAATGCGAATCGGGCTGCAACTGCCGAGGATCAGCGAGGCCAGAGTTAAGGACATGATAACAGGAGACGAAAGGAATGGAGAACAGTTTTGGGCTCACTGAGTAGGCCAGCTGCGCTCGGCTATGCTTTCTCCGGGAGCACCCCAATCTGCTGTCCCTAGGGCTGTCTTGCTGCAGGCATTACTATGTCCGCATGCCCCCTCGCCCGGAACTTCCAGATCTGCCAAAGCTAAAAATCTCTCCTCGCGGGGCGATGCGCCTCAAGACCGGGCACGTCTGGGTCTACCGTTCGGACGTCCTCTCAGCGGACGCGATTGCACCCGGCTCGCTCGTCGCCGTCACCGACCAGCGTGGGAAACCGCTGGGCACGGCCCTATACTCCAGCACCTCGCAGATTGCGATCCGCCTGATCTCTCCCGACCCAATCGCGGACTTCCCTGCCTTGCTCCGCGAGCGCATTGCCAACGCCATCGCCTACCGGGAGTCTCTGGTCCGCAACACCGATGCCTACCGCCTCATCTTCAGCGAAGCCGATTTTCTTCCGGGACTCATCGTCGATCGCTACAACGATGTTCTCTCGCTGCAAATTCTCACCCAGGGCATGGACGCCAATCCCGTACGGGACACGGTCATCTCCACGCTCGCCGAACACCTGCAGCCCGCATCCATGGCGGAGCGAACCGATCCCCGGGTTCGCGAACTGGAAAGCCTCCCCCCGCGCCCTTCCGCGCTGCTCTACGGACAAAAGAGCGCGACCACGTTCACCATGAACGGCGTCCGCTTCCAGTTCGACGCACTGGAAGGCCAGAAGACCGGCGCCTTTCTCGACCAGCGCGAAAACTACGCCGCTGCGGCCAGCTATGCCAAAGGCGAAGCGCTGGACGTTTTCTGCTACCAGGGTGGCTTCGCCCTGCATCTCGCCCCGCACTGCTCCCAGGTCACGGCCGTGGACAGTTCCCGCCCTGCCCTGGAAGTCGCCGACCAGAACGCTACCCTGAACGGCCGCGAGATCGAATGGATCGAGGCTAACGCCTTCGACCTGCTCAAGGACTATTCCTCGGCAAAGCGCCAGTACGACACCATCGTCCTCGATCCGCCGGCCTTCGCCAAGAGCAAGCGCGACCTCGACGCCGCTCTTCGCGGTTATAAGGAACTGAACCTCCGCGCCCTGAAGATGCTCCGTCCCGGCGGCATCCTCGTGACCTGCTCCTGTTCGTATCACGTGAGTCAAAGCAGCTTCCTGGAAATGCTCGGCGCGGCGTCCCTCGATGCCCACAGGAGCCTGCGCCTGATCGAACTTCGTGGACAGGCGAAAGACCACCCTGTGCTGCTGAATATCCCCGAAACAGCCTATTTGAAGTGCGTCATAGCAGCATGTAAGTTAAAGAAAAATAGGCCAATGTTGTGCTTGACAGTACTACACTCAAGTTTTATGCTTCTTTTACGCTAACGATGCGTCAAATGAAGTGACCGCAGCCTCAACCAGAAGCTAGGCCGGTCGCAAATTCAACAAGTTCTGATCAATACAACTTTCTGAAGGAGGATTTAAGTCATGACCGTATTAACCCGTTGGGATCCGTTCCGTGAATTCGCCACCTTGCAGGACCGCATGAACCGTTTGTTCCGCGAGTCCTACAACGATGCTGGCCAAGACGAGTCCCTGACGACTTCCAGCTTTGCCCCCGCCGTTGATGTCTACGAAGACGAGCACCAGGTCACGCTGAAGATCGAAGTGCCCGGAATCGACGAGAAGGACATCGACGTCCGCGTCGAGAACAACACCCTGACTGTTCACGGCGAGCGCAAGATCGAGAAGGAAGAGAAGGAAGAGAACTACCGCCGCGTGGAGCGTCAGTATGGCAGCTTCACCCGCACCTTCACTCTGCCGCAGACCGTGGACAGCGAGAAGGTTTCGGCGAACTACGACAAGGGCGTGCTGAAGATCACCCTGCCCAAGAAGGCCGAAGCCAAGCCGAAGCAGATCAAGGTCAACATCGGCGCCGAAAAAGGCGAGCGCACCCTGGAAGCCAAGGAAGGCAAGGGCCCCAGCAAAGCAGCGTGACGAATAACGCTGACGTGTACGACCACGTAGGGGGCAGCCCCTTGGGCTGTCCCGCGAAGGTTGTTGGAGCTCTAGGGCATCGAGCCAAAGTGGAAGAGCGGCGCCTTAGCGCCGCGTTGAAGAGCAACGACATGCGGGCTTTAGCCCCTGAGGTACGGGAGGCGGCAGAGGTGACCGCCTCCCTATTTATTTTGCAATTTGGTAATCGGGTAATTTGAAACCCGCTCGCAGAAACATCCTCCAATTACTCAATTACCAAATTACAAAATTACCAAATTACAAAATTACGCAATTACCAAATCGAGGTTTTCATCATGCCCATCCGTTGGGACAAATTTACCGTGAAAGCGCAGGAAGCCGTGCAGCGCGCCAACGAACTCGCCTCCGAGCACGGCAATCCCGAGCTGCTGCCGATGCATCTGCTGGCGGCGCTGCTCGAAGACAAAGAAGGCATCGTTCCGCCTGTGCTGGAGAAGATCGGCATCGGCCCGCAAGCCGTGCTGAGCGAGTCTACAGCGAGATCGAAAAACTGCCCAAAGTGTCAGGCGCAGGCTGCGCAAGCCACGGTCTCTCGAACGAAGCCAGCAATCTGCTGGAGCAGGCCTTCAAAGAAGCCTCCAATTTCAAGGACGAGTACGTTTCCACCGAGCACCTGCTGCTGGCCATCACGCATCTGAAGCGCGATGCGGCGCAGGAGATCCTGGCCCAGCACGGCGCCACTTACGACGCGATCCTGAAGGCGCTGACCGTCGGTTCGCGGCTCGCAGAAAGTCACCGACCAGAATCCCGAAGCGAAGTACCAGGCGCTGGAGCGCTACGCGCGCGATCTGACCGAGCAGGCGCGTCGCGGCAAGCTCGATCCGGTCATCGGCCGCGATGAAGAAATCCGCCGCGTGGTGCAGGTGCTCTCGCGCCGCACCAAGAACAATCCGGTGCTGATCGGCGAACCCGGCGTTGGCAAGACGGCCATCGTCGAAGGCCTCGCGCAGCGCATCATCTCCGGCGACGTGCCGGAAGTTCTGAAGAACAAGCGCGTGGTCGCGCTCGATCTGGGAGCGATGCTGGCCGGCGCGAAGTATCGCGGCGAATTCGAAGACCGCCTGAAAGCCGTGCTCAAAGAGATTGAAGACTCGCAGGGACAAATCATTCTCTTCATCGACGAGCTGCACACGCTGGTCGGCGCAGGCGCAGCGGAAGGCGCGATCGATGCTTCCAACATGCTGAAGCCGGCGCTGGCTCGCGGCGAGCTGCGCGCCATCGGCGCCACCACGCTGAACGAATATCGCAAGTACATCGAGAAAGATGCCGCGCTCGAACGCCGCTTCCAGATTGTGTTCGTCGGCGAACCCAATGTCGAAGACACGATCGCGATCCTGCGCGGACTGAAAGAGAAGTACGAGGTGCATCACGGCGTGCGCATCAAGGATTCGGCGATTGTCGCCGCTGCGACGCTCTCGCATCGCTACATCTCCGATCGCTTTCTGCCCGACAAGGCCATCGACCTGATCGACGAAGCGGCGGCATCGCTGCGCATCCAGATCGATTCCATGCCGACCGAGATCGACCAGCTCGAACGCCGCGCCACGCAGCTCGAAATCGAGAAGCAGGCGCTGAAGAAAGAAGACGATCCCAACTCGAAGGAGCGTCTCGCAGTTCATCGAAAAGGAACTCGCCGGAATTCGCGAGAAGTCCAACGCGCTGAAAGCGAACTGGAAAAAGGAGAAGGATCTGATCGCGCGCAGCGCGCGAGCTCAAGGAGAAAATCGAGCAGCTCAAAATCGAAGAGCAGGCCGAAGAGCGCAAAGGCAATCTGCAGCGCGTGGCTCGGAAATCCGCTACGGCGTGATACCGCAGCCTCGAGGCCGAACTGGGTCAGCTCACAGCCAACATGGATGGCAAAGCCGGCCAGCGCATGCTGAAGGAAGAAGTCGACGAAGAAGATGTCGCGCGCATCGTCTCCAAGTGGACCGGCATTCCCGTCTCGAAGATGCTCGAAGGCGAAGTCAAGAAGCTGGTCAACATGGAAGAGCGGCTGCGGCAGCGCGTGGTGGGACAGGACGCGGCGCTGGAGCGCGTGGCCAATGCGATTCGGCGTTCGCGCGCAGGATTGAGCGATCCCAAGCGTCCGATCGGCTCGTTCATTTTCCTGGGCCCGACCGGCGTCGGCAAGACCGAACTGGCGCGTGCACTCGCCGAGTTTCTGTTCGACGACGAGCACGCCATGGTCCGCATCGACATGTCCGAGTACATGGAGAAGCACGCGGTCGCGCGCCTGATCGGCGCGCCTCCGGGATACGTCGGCTACGAAGAAGGCGGACAGCTTACCGAGCAAGTGCGTCGCCGCCCGTACGCGGTCGTCTTGTTCGACGAGATCGAGAAGGCGCATCCGGATGTGTTCAACGTCCTGCTGCAGATCATGGATGATGGCCGCCTGACCGACGGCAAAGGCCGCGTGGTGGATTTCAGGAACACGATCATCATCATGACTTCGAACATCGGCTCGCAGTTCCTGCAGGCCGAGAGCTTGAAGACCGATGCCGACTTCGACGAGGCCGCGCAGCAAGTCCAGAACCTGCTGCACACGCATTTCAAGCCCGAGTTCCTGAACCGTGTGGACGACATCATCGTGTTCCGCCCGCTCGGGCAAAGAGCAGCTGGTCAAGATCATCGAACTGCGCCTCGAAGACGTCCGCCGCTTGCTGGCGGATCGCAAGATCTCGCTCGAGCTCACCGACGCGGCGAAAGACCTGCTCTTCACGGAAGGCTACGATCCGAATTTCGGAGCGCGTCCGCTGAAACGCGCCATCCAGAAGCTGATTCAGGATCCGCTGGCGCTGAAGATCCTCGACGGCGAAGTGCTGCATGGCGATCACGTCGTCGTCGATGCCGACAAGAAAGCCGGCAAGATGATCTTCACTGTCAGCGAGCGCGTGGGCGAGAAGGCGCCAGCAGAATCTAAGCGCTGAAAGCCTGGCCACGGATTTCACGGATTGTCACGGATGATTTTTTTTGATCTGATCCCTGGAAATTCGTGCGAATCCGTGGCTAATGGTGTTTGTGCGGGGCGTACGAGTATCATGTTTGCCGCGAGGCGCACTGATGACGCACAAAACCTGGTTGTTGCTCTCGATTGTCTTTTCCCTCATCCAACTTTCCATGGCACAAGTTCCGACGATCAAGTGGAAGATTCACGATCTCAATCGGCCGAATCCGCCAGTGATTACTCCAGGAACTGCGAGCACGCCGCAAACTCCGGGAAGCGCTCCTTCCGATGCGGTCGTGCTATTTGACGGGAAGGACTTGTCGAAGTGGGTCGATAAAGATGGCAAGCCTGCCGCATGGAAGGTCGAGGACGGCTATATGGAAGTTGTCGCGAAGACCGGGAATATTTCCACCCGCGACTCGTTTGGCGATTGCCAGCTGCACGTCGAGTTCTCCGAACCGACCCCGGCTCACGGAGAAAGCCAAGAGCGCGGCAATAGCGGCGTGTTTCTGATGAGCACTTATGAAATCCAGGTGCTGGATTCCTACGAGAACAAGACTTATGCCGATGGGCAAGCGGGCGCGGTGTATGGACAATATCCGCCACTGGTGAATGCATCGCGGCCTCCCGGACAGTGGCAAACGTACGACGTCATCTTCCACCGGCCGCGATTTGCGGATGGGAAGTTGCAGCATCCCGCTCGCATTACGCTGCTGCACAATGGCGTGCTGGTGCAGGACAACGTCGAACTCACTGGGCCGACGGCTCACGGAGAGCGTCCCGCTTACAAGGCCGGGCCGGAAAAGGCTCCGCTGCAATTGCAGGACCACGGAAATCCGCTGCGATTTCGGAATATCTGGATTCGGGAATTACACGAAGAGTAAAACACTACAGAGCCACAGGGTTTTGCGGAGTAAACCGCTCTGTGGAACCCAGTGTTCCTCTGTGGTGACCTTCTTACGCCAACTCAAGAGTAGGATTTCGGCGGGTTGAATGCCTTTTCCCTTCGTGTGGCACACTGAATTTATGCATCGGATAGCGCTTGGCGATTTCGAGCTCAGCATTTTTTCTGACGGCACATATCCGCTGGACGGGGGCGCGTTTTTCGGAGTTGTGCCCAAGATCATGTGGTCGAAAAAAGTTGCCGCTGACGAGAGGAACTACTGCACCGCCGGCCTCAACTCGCTGTTGATCCGCACCGGGAGAGACACCGTGTTAATCGAGACCGGGATGGGCAACAAGCTTTCCGAGCGGATGCGAAAGTTCTACGGGCAACCTGCGCAGTTGCTCGGCAATCTGGCGGGGGGCGGGGTGGCGCCCGAGGATATCGACGTCGTGATTAATTCCCATCTGCATTTCGATCATTGCGGTTGGAATACGGTGCGCGACAAGAACGGGAACATCGTACCTACGTTTCCTCGGGCAAAGTATTACGCGCCCCGGGGCGAGTGGCAGTATGCACGCCATCCGAGCGAGCGGGATTCCATCAGCTTTATTTCTGAAAATTATGATCCGCTAGTCAAAAGCGGCCAGATGACTTTGCTCGATGGCGGGGAGGAGATTGTGCCGGGGATTTCGGTGCAGATGTTTCCGGGCCATACGGCGCATATGATGGGGATCATCGTTCAGTCCCCCTCATCGGGGAACTCGACGGCTGCTTGCTATATTTCTGATCTGATTCCCACGACCGCGCACATTGATCTCACGTGGGGAATGAGCTTCGACCTGTACCCGCTGCAAACGATCGAGAGCAAGAAGGTGTATTATGCGCGTGCAATTCCCGAGAAGTGGATCACGGTGTTCACGCACGATCCGAAGATTCCGTGGGCGCGTGTGGAGCAGGACGACTCAGGAAAGATGATCGCTAGGGAGGTCATATGAAGTCGCAAGCGAACGCTCTAAAAGTGTTGGCCGCCTTAGTGCTTTTTTTTGCGGTTTGTGCTGGGGCGCAGCAGGCCAAGAACAAAGCCGATGTGACCGGGAAGTATGAAGGGACTGCGAAGAACGCCGCAGGCGAGGTCATCACCGTGACCCTCGATCTCACGGAAAAGGACGGAGCGATCTCCGGAACCATCAACTCGTCGCACGGGGATTTTCCGATCACCAGCGGTTCTCACCAGGGAAAAAAGGTGGCGCTCCAATTTGATGCCCAGGGTACCTCCGGAACCATTTCCCTGGAAGCGAACGGCGACAACCTGGTCGGAACGTGGAGCGCCGGAGACGATGGCGGCCCAGTCGAGGTAAAGAGAGTAGCGCCGGGCGGCGAGAAGAAGTCCTGATCTGCGAGTTCGATTGAGCCAGCGCTCGGTAGAGTGGAGAGCGATTCGTCAGGCTTGCCCTTCAGTTTGCGAGCGAAACGAGCGTGCGCGCCGCCAGCGATTTCTCGAAGAACTCTTCCACGCGCGCCAGAACTTCCGGGGCGCTTTTTGACTCATAGATGCCCTTGCGGAGGGCTGCGCCGCCGGGAACGCCGTGCGTGAACCACGAGGCGAACTGCTTCATTTTGCCCATGGCGTCGGGGAGTTCTTCTTCGATCAGCATCTGAAAATAAGTGCGAATCATCTGGTAGCGGTCGGCTTCGGAGGGGTGGTCGTACGCGCTCGCGCTTGTGTAGCCCCGGACGCCCTCGTCCGGCGTGGCCGCAGGCCATGTGGGCTGTCCCTCGTATTCGACAACAGTTGAACTGCGCTCGACCGGGCGGACGATGGCGTGTGTTCCTACACGTGCGCAATACTGCTCAATCTGGCGGAAGATCCACGGATTTGAGGGCGCCATGCGCCCGATCATGACGGCGTCGCATCCTGTTTGCGTCACCATGGCGCAGGCATCTTCCGGAGTGCGAATGTCGCCGTTGCCGATGACTGGAATCTTCACCGCGTCTTTGACGGCGGCAATCCATTCCCAGCGTGCGTTGCCGCTGTAGCCCATCTCGCGGGTGCGAGCGTGCAGGGCTACCGCTGCGAGACCACAATCCTCGGCCATGCGCGCCAGTTCCACGCAGACAATTTCTTCGTCGTTCCATCCGGCGCGGAACTTCACCGTGAACGGAATCTTCACTGCGGCGCGGACCGCTTCAAAGATTTTTCCGATGGCCGGAAGATCCCGCAGCAGCCCCGAGCCTCCATTACACTTCACTACTTTTTTTGCCGGACAGCCCAGGTTCAGGTCGACCAGATCAAATCCTAAGCCTTCGACCATGCGCGCCGCTTCGGCCATGACCTTGGGATCGCTGCCGAAAAGCTGGGCAGAAATGGGGTGTTCGTCTTCGTAGAAATGTAGGTATCGTTTGGCTTTTTGATCCTTTTTGCGCAGGACGCCATCCGCCGAGGTGAACTCGGTCATGATGAGCCCGCATCCGCCCAGATTGCGGATGAAGCGGCGGAACACGGTGTCGGTAACTCCGGCCATGGGCGCGAGGACGGTCGCGGGACGGATCGTGACGGAGCCGATCTGAAGACTCGCAGGCACTCGTTGCGGCGGGAGTGAGCCGCGGGCATCTGCGCCAAAAGCAGATGAGCCGTTCCCCGGATTGTCCCAGAATTTACGCATGTGGCGAGGCGTCAGACGATCATTCCATTCTATTCGAGCCGACAAGCAAAAGCCCCCGCGCTAGCGAGGGCTCTGAAGATGTATCCGTGCGAATCCGTGGCGCTACTTCTTGGCCGTTTCTGCCTTGGCGTACTTGCGGCGGAAGCGCTCGACGCGTCCGGCGGTGTCCATCAGCTTCTGCTTGCCGGTGAAGAACGGATGGCAGTTGGAGCAGATTTCAACGCCGATGTCGCCCCTATGCGTGGAGCGGGTGGTAAACGTGTTGCCGCAGGCGCAGTGCACACGCACTTCATGATACGAAGGATGAATGGCTGCTTTCATGGGGTCCCAAACCTCGATTCAGATCATTTGATTCTACCGGATTTCCCAAAGATTCAGCAACGGCCGGCGGCAGGCGCGCGAGTTGGTTTGACCGATTTCCGTAAGCCACGATAAAATAACTGAGTTTGCCTGTACGAGCCGACCCGTTCTGGGGACGCCTGCCCTGGCTGCTGATGCGCCGTGGCGGAAACACAGCAAGCAGAGAAAATCAGCAAGCCCCCAGCCAGCGCCCGTGTGCGCCTTGGGGACCGGGTAAGAGTTCCAGGAAATCCTGAGTACGGGCTGAATTTCAACGACATTCTTGATGGAGGAACGTATGTACGCGGTTATCCGCGCCGGTGGGAAGCAGTACCGGGTGGCGCCCGGCGATGTGATTCGAGTGGAGAAGGTCGGAACCGGCACCGACGGGCAGGTCGAGTTCCCGGTGCTGGCGGTTTCCGGCGAAGAAGGCCAGGTCGGCCAGCAGTCGGACGCGCGCGTGGTCGGCGAAGTCGTCGGAGAAGGCCGCGGCGAGAAGATCCTGGTCTTCCATTACAAGCGCAAGAAACAGTACAAGAAGCTGCGCGGACACCGGCAGGACTATACCGCCGTGCGCATCGCGGAGATCGCCTTCGGCGGCCAGAGCTTCAAGGCTCCCGATCTTCCGAAGAAAGAAGCGAAGCCGAAGAAGGTGAAGGCCGAAGCTGCGGAAGAGCACGAGCCGAAGGCCAAGAAGGGCGGCGAAGAAGAAAGCCGCTCCGAAGAAGGCAGCCAAGAAAGCCCGAAGAAGAAGAAGTAACTGAAGCAGGATGTGCGAAGGTCGCTTCGCGACAACTGAGAACTGACAACCGAGAACTGAGAACTTATTATGGCGCATAAAAAAGGACAAGGCACATCACGAAACGGCCGCGACTCGAACGCGCAGCGGCTTGGATTCAAGGCATTCGGCGGACAGGTGGTGCCCGGCGGGACGATCATCGTGCGGCAGCGCGGCACTCGCGTGAAGCCCGGACTGAACGTTGGCCGCGGCAAAGACGACACGCTTTTCGCCAAGATCACCGGCCGCATCAAGTTCATGGACAAGGGATCCATGGGCAAGTTCGTCATGGTTGAGCCGATGGAAGCGAAGTAACAGTCGATTAGCGGGCTGTTCGTTCACGGCGCCGGGTGCGAGGCTCCGCGTCGCATAGGGCCTCGCCTTCGGGTCGAGGCTTTTCTTTGCAGTTGGCTAACCCATGTTCATCGACGAAGCAAAAATCAAGGTAAAGGCCGGCGACGGCGGCAACGGCTGCATGGCATTCCGCCGGGAGAAGTTTGTCCCGCGCGGCGGGCCCTCCGGCGGCGATGGCGGCAAGGGCGGCGACATCATCATGGAATCCAGCGAGCGCCACAACACGCTCGTGCATTTCCGCTTCAATCCCGAGCACAAGGCCGAGCGCGGACGTCACGGCGAAGGCTCCAACAAGACCGGACGCGAGGGCAGCGACGTACTTTTGAAAGTTCCGGTCGGGACGATCGTCTACGACGACGAGACCGGCGAGAAGGCATTCGAGTTCACCGCCGCCGATCAGCGGTTCGTGATTGCGCGCGGCGGACGCGGCGGACGCGGCAATGCTCGTTTCGCCACTTCGGTGCATCAGGCGCCGCGCGAGCACGAAGCGGGCCGGCCGGGCGAGGAACACACCTATCGCCTGGAACTGAAGCTGCTGGCGGATGTCGGCCTGGTGGGATATCCGAATGTCGGCAAGTCCACTTTGATCTCGCGCATTTCTTCGGCGCGCCCGAAGATTGCGGATTATCCATTCACCACGCTGCGAGCCGAATCTCGGCGTGGTCGCGGTCGGCGATGCCAGGGACGAGATCAGCTTCGTGGTCGCCGATATCCCCGGGCTGATCGAAGGCGCGCACACCGGCGCCGGCTTGGGCACGCAATTCCTGCGGCATATCGAGCGCACGCGCTTGCTGGTGCATCTGGTGGATGTTTCAGACTCCAGCGGACGTGAAGATGTCGTCAAAGATGTCGAGGTGATCATGGGCGAGCTGGCCAGCTTCGGCGCGCATCTCGAAGACAAGCCGATGCTGATGGTCGCGTCGAAAATCGATGTCGCCAACAAAGACAAGCTGGCGCAGTTGAAGCGCTTGTGCAAAAAACACAAGTGGAAGCTGTATGAGATTTCTGCGGTGACCGGCAAGGGCATCGAGGAATTGAAGTACGCCATTGCGGAGAACGTGCAAGAGTTGCGGGACCAGAGTGTCGGAGGAGTGGAGTCGGAGGCGAGTTAGCTTCGCCTGCTCTGTTGAGCATCTCGTCTCGCTCAGTGCTTTCCGCTGTGTGCCCCGTGCCCCCTCTGGTGACTGCATTTCGCGATTTGAATCAAAACAACACATTCACCACAGGGGTCACAGAGGACGCACAGGGGAGTTGTTGCAGGTCAGCGTTCCTCATGGTCTTTCTTTATCTCTCCTCGAAACAAACCCCATATCTTTGTCGGCGATCCCACGGGCATCAGCCAGAGGACAACGAGGAGTATCAGGGATGAGGACGTCTGGGTTCGCATGAACTTAGTTCATGGGTCCGCCTCACGCGAGCGCCAGATTCAGGTTGCTGATCGCCTCGTCGATCTCCTGCGTGTTCTTGAATCCGATCGTGGCGCAATCTACGCCTGCGTTCTGGAAAGCGAACCTCATGGCTTTCACACGATCGTCATGACTGCGCTCGAACTGACCGCCGCCGCACAGCTTCATGCCGATCACACCCAGCCCTTCCTTCTTCAACTGGTGAATGTGATCGACCACTTCGCTCACGTTGTCCGGATGGTTGGTGTCCTCAGAGGTCGGGCCGTCCATGCGTGCGCCGCTGTGGTTGACGCGGATCAGTCCCACGTCGAGCCAGTGTGTGCCCGGCATCTGCCGCAGCGCCGGGAGCCCGTGCACTGAGGCGCCATGCGTGCGGATGATCTTTCTCTGCTGCGCCTGGAGGATGCCGTCCTGCCAGCGCTTCGTAGTCTCTGGCCAGTCGGGCGTGTGCTGCCAATGCAGCAGCATGATGTCAAAGTACTCCGTCTTCGAAGTCTGCCGCAGTTCGTCGAACTTGGCCTGCGGATCAATTCCCTGGTGGAAGGTAGTCACCTTGCTCATCAGCTGATAGCTGTCGCGTGGCAGGCCTTTCAGCGCCTCTCCCAGCATCCCGGGCGTGTCGTAGGCTTCAGCCGTCTCAAAGAAGCGGATGCCGCGATCATACGCATAGCGCACCAGCCGCGTGAACTCCTGCTGCCCCAGTCGCGGCCTGTACCGCACCTCCGTTCGTGCCGGTTCCGAAGGCCAGCCGTGTCACGTTGATGTTTGAGCGGCCAAGCACCACGGTGTCAGTCGCGGTGCGCTTGGCGGCGGAGAGCGGAAGAATTCCCGCGGTCGCCATGGCTCCAGCAGCCAGACTGGTTTTGAGGAAACGTACGCCGTGTGGTTGGATTCATCTTGACCTCCAGGGCTCAAGCGGTGGGCGAGCCGAATGAATGGATGTTAGCACGCATGCAGCCCCAACGTCCGCCCATGCATTATCGATCCAGCAAAGGAATCGTGCTTTTCTCGATGGATGAGTGCGAATTATTTCAGCAAGTCGGGCCAGGGTTGAGCAATCAGTTCCGTCGCAGAGTTTTTACTGCAAAGTGCATCTCGAGTAAACCTCACGACCTAGGCTGTCATCTCAAAGGCCACTACGTAGCGGAACTCTTACCCGTTGTGCCTGCGTTGCCATCCGAGCCCCGGCCGCGGAATACCCAGACTCCGATCTCTGCTGGGTAATGTGAGAATTCACCGCAAAAAGGAGGATGATTGTGAAGGACTTTAGGATGAGCGGGACTGAGGAAAAAATCCGTTTGGCGATCGGCTCTGCGGCCGCCGCAGCGGCGATTTTTGCGCCACTCACTTATAAATGGAAAAGCGTGCTGACCGGCGTTGCCGCTGGAGCAATCCTGACTGGAGTTTACGGCGTTTCACCAATCAGGCGCCTTCTAAAAGGTTGATCTGGACCTCGTCGCAGGCGAGCCTGGCACCATAGTTCGTAAGAAGCTGGAGGGGCACCACTGGTGCTCCTTTTTTTGCACTCACAATGCCTCATAAGGGCAAATCAACGCAATGGCCATGTTAGGTCGATTGCGGACCCACATTCTGCGCTCCCGTTACTCTGCATTCTCCGCCGTTCAAGATAGTTGTGCCCGGTTTCGATTCCACCAGATCCAAGGACCTGTGGCAGCGAGCGCGGCAACAGCCAGGCTGAAGATGCAAGCCAAGATGCGGGTTGGCCAGCCGAAGATCTCGCCAGTGTGAATCTCTTGGTTCCACAGGCGTGCGTACTTGAGCGCCACCGGCATGGCGCGTGTGTTATCGAACCGAAGCACGTCACCAGTGTAGGGATCCAAGATCACATGCGTTCTTCCGAGGTGGTCCTCGGGGAATTTCATAATCACAAGCGCTGGATCATTGGGAGTGTCACCAAACTCGATCACGATAGGTCGCGCACCCGGGGCGATGCTCTCGGCTTTTGCTAACAGTTCATCGGTTGAGAGTGGGGGAACGCCAGGTGAGGGCGGCTTGGCCGTCGGCCAAGCCGTGGGCTGCATATGCGACCTCAACTGCCCACCGGTCCACCTGATCTTCGAGTCCGATAGCGATTCCCGTCAGCGCAAAAAGCAGAACGCAAGCGCTCGACCACAGGCCGAGCATCTGGTGCAAATCTAATACCACGTTGTGCGACGGCCCGCTGCGCAACTTAAAAATCTTGCGCGGCCACCAGAGCACTATGCCGGTTACGGCGAGACCGAGCAGACAGCACGCCGCAATGGTCTGAATCATATGACCGTTGCGACGCCGAATCAGCAGGTGCGTGTGAAACTCACGGACAGCGAGCATTGGCCGAAATTGCTGATCACTGCTTCTCCCGACAATCTCACCAGTGTACGGGTTTACTCCAACGCCGACTTCGCGGCCATTCGAGTGCAGGACAATGATTTTTGCCGTGTCATCCGGGTTCTGCGGCAACACCAATTCTTCAATCGTGCTTTTCGGAAACGTTCGGCGTATCGTCTGCGTGATCTGCGTCAGCTTCAACGGCGTGCCCTGCGGCCTCACATACCAGGCACTGGCGTTCAAGGCGGGGTCGATGATGTCCTCGAAAGTCAACAACGCGCCACTCAGGCCAAGCGGAAAGAGGAACAGCGCCGCAGCCATTCCGACCCACAGGTGAATATTCAGCAGCGCCGCTCTCAACCCGGAAGCTGCCATACATCTCCTCTCATGGTTGCGGGGCTTTCGGTTCCAAGCTGAGAACGCACGTTTTCCGCAAACTTGCGTTTCTATTGAACCAGTGGCAGATTGGCGAGACTAGGCGATAGCGCCCTCAGAATTCTGTGACGGGCATTTTGAGTCTTCAGGGGATGTTAGGGTCAGTCAAGGGCAGGTATGACCATCCAACGGATGGCACCTTGCGTCTGCGCCTACCGAACTCAGATGTTGGCGAACGGAGAGCACCCCTTCCAGCCCTTCACGGCCACTTTTTGTTTACAACTCCACAGAACCTGGGTTTGCTTCTAAGCCCTGGGGAGAGGGCCATGCTGGAAGTGATACTGCAGAATGCGGGCGGCCAGGGCTGGGCTGATGGAGCCTTCCTGCCCTTCCACGGTGCGCACGACTTCTCCACGGCAGACGACTTCCGTTTCTGAAAGGCCCGCAATCTCCGCCGGGAGCACCAGGTTGATTTCCAGTTGCGAGCTGGGCTGGAGCACCTCATCGGCCTGGAACAGCATGCCGGAGCGGCTGATGTTCTCCGTTTTTCCTTCATGCCAGTCTTTCTCGCCGAGACGGCGATAACGCAATGGCAAGTGGAGTTGGAATCTCTGCGCGCGCGTGGGAGGAACTTCCCGTGCCCGCGCCGCGTGTTGAGTTGCAGCGGACTGAATCGACATTTCGACCTCCGGGGGAGTTGGGGTTGCATCGAGCACTTCGCGGACCTTGTCTTTCAGGTCGCGAAGGTTGAATGGCTTCTGGAGCAGCCGAATGCCTGCGTCCAGAGTGCCGTTGTGGCCGATCACGTTTTCCGTGTAACCGGACATGTAGAGAACTTTCACGTTAGGGCGGATTTCTGTAATGCGCTGCGCCAACTCGCGGCCATTCATGCCAGGCATGATGACGTCGGTCAACAACAGGTGGATCACAGACTCGTGCGCGACGGCAATTTGCACGGCAACTGCGCCATCGGCGGCTTCAATTACTTTGTACCCCTGCTTCTCCAGATACTGCCGGGCAAGGTAACGCAGGTTGGCTTCATCCTCGACCAGCAGGATGGTCTCCGTGCCTGGCTCCACGCGCTGGGCTTGGGCCTGGGCAGCAATCTGCGCAGGTTCCCCTGCGGCGGCGACCCGCGGCAGATAGATTTTGAAGGTAGTGCCGCGGCCCACTTCGCTTTCCACCCAGATGTATCCCAGACTCTGCTTGATGATTCCGTAGACGGTGGAAAGGCCGAGTCCAGTGCCCTTCGGGCCCTTGGTAGTAAAGAACGGCTCGAAGATGTGCGACTGAGTGTCGGTATCCATCCCGACGCCCGTATCGCTGACCTGGATCATGACGTAGTCGCCGGGACGGAGCGGAGCGTGATGCCGCGCTTCCTCCTCGCCCAGTGTGACGTTGCAAGTCTCGATCGTGAGCTTGCCTCCGGTGGGCATGGCGTCGCGGGCATTGACCGCCAGGTTCATGATGACCTGCTCGATCTGTCCGCCATCGGCGCGAACGGGCCAGAGATTCTTTCCGGGAGTGAGGACGAGATCGACGTCTTCGCCGATCATGCGCGTGAGCATCTTCAGATTCTCGGTGGCGATCTCGTTGAGGTTGACCAGGCGGGGAGCCAGCATTTGCTTGCGGCTGAAGGCGAGCAACTGGCGGGTCAGCGAAGAGGCGCGTTCGGCCGCGCCGGCGATCTCCTGGGCCGGGCCGCGAAGGTGCGGCTCGTTGCCGAGACGTTCGAGGAGAAATTCGGAGTATCCGGAGATCACCATCAGGAGATTGTTGAAGTCGTGCGCGATCCCGCCCGCCAGGCGGCCCACCGCCTCCATCTTCTGCGACTGACGCAGTTGCTGTTCCAGGGCGCGGCGCTCGGTGACATCCTCCGCGAAGAGTTCGAACACCATGCCTTCTTTACGGCCGTTGACCACGGAACGCCCTGAGATTCGAACCACGCTGGTGCCGCCCTTGCGCTTCCAGTCAGCGATTACTCCTTTGAAAGGTTCAGAGGCGCGCAGGCGATCCGCCAACTCGAACCACTGTTCGGTATCGTGGTAGAGACTGTAGATGTAATGTCCACTCAGTTCGTCAGCGGAACTAAGCCCAAGCAGTTCGAGGAACGCCGGATTGGCATCCAGAATCTTGCCAGTAGAGTCGCAACTGCAAATGCCGTAAGGTGCGTTGGTGACGAGCGAACGAAAATTCGCCTCCGAAACCCGCAGATTTTCCTGGACGGAGCGCAGCGCACCGTTGAGCCAGCAGATCAGAATTGCAAGAAACGAGAACAACGACAAGCGCAATATAGCGATGCGCATCTGCTCGGGTGCATGCTGACCCGCGAGTGAAAAGTAGGCGATGATGGTGAGGGCGAATGAAGTGGCAACCAGCCCAGGTTTCCAGCCCCCATACCAGGCGCTCACCATGACGGCGACGCCGAACAGTGCTAAGCGGCTTTCGGAAACATCGGCCAGCAGAATCGTGGGAATCAGCGCCAGTGCCGTGCTGAACACGGCAACTCCGTAGCGCAATATCGGCGCACGGGCAGGCGGAATGCGGAGTAGGGGGAGGATTACTCGCATGAACGGAGAATAATTAAGAACTCTTAAGACCGATAGTTACAGGAGTTCATTTTGATGCTGGAGAAGAACAACAGTTGTCATGTCCTGTTGTCAAGAAAGATACTGGGCCGCGGGACAGTACGCGCCGATTCGACTTGCAACTTTTTGCACGAATCTGGAAACTAGGCGGGATTAAAACCAGCATGAATATCGGACTCTTTGGCGGGACTTTCGATCCAGTGCATCGCGGGCACATGGCAGTGGCGCGCGCGGCGATGGAGCGCTGCAAGCTTCACCGCGTGTATTTCGTGGTGGCGAATGTTCCACCGCACAAACAGCGCCAGTCTCATACCCCATTCGCCCACCGCTTCGCGATGATGGCACTGGCGACTGCCGCTGAAAAAGTGTTCGTGCCCTCGCTGCTTGAAGCCCCGGAAGAGCTGAGCGGCGCCAAGCCTCGCTCGCAAAAGCCGAACTACACGATCGACACCATGCGGTCGCTGAAGAGGTCCTTTAACAAGAGCGACAAACTTTTCTTTCTGATCGGCATGGATGCATTCTGCGACATCGGGAAGTGGCGTGATGCAGAAGCCCTGTTTCGCGAATGTGAATTCATCGTCGCCGGCCGCCCGGGCTACTCGTTGGCAGATGTTGCCAACGCCCTGCCTGCAAACCTGCGACCTCGCGCCGAAGTGACTCGCCCTTTTCAAAAGCAAGCGGCCACAGGCGACCTGGTGCTTCCGGGCGCCACCATTCACTTGCTGGCGGACTTGCATCAACCTGCGTCAGCTACGGCAATTCGTCAGGCGATCAGCTCGGGCAAATCGCTGGATCGCTTTCTGGATCCTCTCGTCTCCGAATATATAAAGAAGATGAAGCTGTACCGGGGCACCTAGCCCGGGACGTCTTCTCGCTGGCGTAGTTTGGCGCGGGGTGCTTCTGGACTTGGAAGGGCGCCAGGTCGGTTACAATTGTTTGCAGGTCGAGCCAACAATTCTTTCCTGAATGACTAAAAAGAGCGAACTCAAGCAGCAAGTTTCCGCGGCCATTCAAGCCTGCCTTGAAAAAAAAGCCGAAGAACTCAGCATCCTCGAGATGGAAAAGGGGTCAGGAGCGTTTACTGACTACTTTGTCCTGTGCAGCGGGACCAATCCGCGGCAGGTGCAGGCCATTGCCGATGAAGTCGAATTGCGCCTGAAGAAGGCCGGGCTGCGCCCAACTCACGTCGAAGGCTACACCCAGGCCGAATGGGTCCTCATCGACTACGTTGATTTCGTGGTGCACGTCTTTTCCGAGAAGGCGCGCAAGTTCTACGATCTGGAACGGCTGTGGAAGTCGGCACGCCGTCTCGAACCCGGCGACCTGAAAACCGCGGTCCGGGCGAGGAAGACAGCGACGAAGGTCCCCGCAAAAAAGAGAAAAGTCAGAGCGTAAGGACTTCGTCTTGGCATCTTCCAATGACATCCCAACCAGAAGCCGCGCCGGACTGGGGACACCAGTACGGCTTGGTTGCATCGGAGAAGTGGAAGGCGAAATCCGCCGCCATGGGCACGCCGGCGACCGAGGCGCTGGTGGAATATGCATCGCCCTCTGCCCGGAATGCGAGTACTCGATCTCGCGAGCGGCACCGGTGAGCCCGCGATCACTCTCGCGACGCGGGTGGGTCCGGAGGGGTCGGTTACGGCGCTGGACCTCAGCCAGGACTTGCTCGATATCGCCGAAAAACGGGCGCGCTCGCGCGGACTAAAAAACTTCAGCACGCAGCAGGGCGATGCTCATTCCCTGCCATTTCCGGACGACAGCTTCGATCTCGGCACATCGCGCTTCGGTGTAATGTTTTTTCGTGATGCCAGAAAAGCGCTGGGTGAACTGAAGCGCGTGTTGCGCCCCGGCGCGCGCGCCTGCTTTCTCGCCTGGGGACGTTTCGATCAGCCCTACTGGAAGAGCATGATGGGCGTGGTGCATCGAAATGTGGGCGGGCCCTTGTTGCCGCCGGACGGGCCGAATCCTTTTCGTTTTGCCGACCCGGGAAGCTTATCCGAGACGCTGCGGCAGGCCGGCTTTGGCTCAGTGGAGGAGCAGAGCGTGACCTTGCCATGGGCCTGGCCCGGACCTCCGGAGGAAGTCTGGCAACAGATGAAGGCGGTCGCGGTGCCTTTTCGTCCTCTGTTGGATCGCGTCCCAGCAGAGCGCTGGCCTGAAATCGATGCTGAAGTTTCCCGCGAGGTAGCGCACTACTTCGATGGAGAAAAGATCTCGTTCGGGGCTGAGGTGATCCTGGCGTCAGGACGAAAATGAGTGGGCGGCCACGCGTGAAGATCAGGATCGCATGGATTGGCAAGACCAAAGAACCCGCCATCGCCTCTCTCACCGAAGAATATCTAAAGCGCATTTCGCGGTATGCACAGGCGGAGGGCATCGCGCTGCGCGATGAAGAGGATCTGCTCGCCAAGTACGGCGCGTCGGGCAAGGCAGGCTCGAAATCCACGCTGATCCTGATGGATTCCCGCGGAAAAGAATTCTCCTCCGAGCAGTTCGCGAAATTTCTGGGCGACTATCAGGATCGCAATCCGCTGCCAATTGTCTTCGCCATCGGCGGAGCGGACGGTTTTGACAAAGCCACACTATCCGCCGCCCACCACACAATCTCTTTCGGCAAAATGACGCTGGCCCACGAACTGGCACGCGTGGTCCTGCTCGAGCAGATTTATCGTGCGTTCACAATCCTTAAGGGCCATCCCTACCATTCGGGCCATTGAGCGCCCGGCGCTAGTGTTTCTCCGGCCCGGTTCCCTGCAGCACGATTTTCAGGATTTGCTTTGAAAGTTCATCCACCGGCACGCCTTCCATATTGGCGAGTACTACAACGCCTGCGCGCTTTTCAGGGGCGATGAAGAAATTAGTGCTGGTTCCCTGCTGCCCGCCGTCGTGACCGACATAGCGGATTCCGTCCTCAGTGAGCGTCCCCCAACCGAGAGCGTACCCGTTGGGCTGCCCCTCGGAGGGTTTCAGCGGAGTCCACATCAAATCACGCACTGCCGGTTTAAGCAGCTTGCCATTGAGGATTGCGATTTCGAAGCGCGCCATGTCTGCGGCGGAAGATAGCCAGCCGCCGCCCGGAATTTTGTAACTGGAGTCCAGAAAATCAGCGTTCTCCACCGTGCCCGATTCCGTCTTCTGGTAATAGCGGGTGCGGTACGGAATGATGGAAAAGCGATCGTCGACGACTGTGTGCTCCATTCCCGCCGGCACGAAGACGTCTTGCCGCATGTACTCCGCATAGTTCGCACCCGAGACCCCTTGCATCACGCAACCGACCAGCGTGTAGCCTTGGGTCGAGTAATGAAATTGTTTGCCGGGCTCGGAGAGCAATGGATCATTCTTGAAGAAATCGAGACCAGCCTGAATCGGGTCGTCGAAATGCTTTGTATTTCCGATCTCCGGATCGTCCTGCGAACTGGACTTGTAATGCCGGATTCCCGCTAAATGTCCCATCACGAGCCGCGTCGTAATTACGCCTGATTTCTGTGGGAATGCAGGGCAATATTTCTGGACCGGGGCGTCCAGATCCAGCTTGCCTTTTTCAACCAGCTCCATGGCTCCGGTCGCGCTCAGAGATTTGGAAATTGAGGCCAGCCGGTAGAGCGTGAACTCGGTGGCCGGGACGTGATTCTCGAGGTCAGCGAAGCCGAATCCCTCAGCCCATTCCAACTCCGCATTTTCGACCACAGCCACCGAGAGGCCTGGAACGTGTGTGGTCGACATGAACTTCGAAACGGCTGCTTCGATCTGCGTTCGCTTCTCCGCCGCGAGGCGCTCTTGAGCATCGGCGAGCGAACTCAGAATGGCGAAAACGCATACAACGAAAAGAAGGAGTGGACGGAGTTGCCTCGGCATAGCAATGCATTCTCTTCCGAGAACGCTTCTGAAGCAACTTGGGATGGGCTGTCTGACGAGACCTACTGGGTGACTGTCGCCTGGTAGCTTACCGCCTGCCAACGGCCGGACCGCCGAACCCAAACCCGAGTGTAGCGATAGGGTCCGCTGAAATCCTCGCCCAGCTGATGGCCTTTCACATCGGCTCGTGCGGTAACCACGGCGGTGTCGCCGTAGAGGCGGACCACCATGTCGCTGACGTCGATGTTCTCGTAACGGAGCTGGCCGCTTCTGCGCGCCGAAATGGCTTCTTTTTTGGTGGTGACCTGGCCGAGCGGACCGATGGCAACATAATCATCGGCTAGCATGCGTTGAGGAAAATCGGCGTCGCGGCGCAGCGTGGCTTCTTTGGCCTGGTGCTCAATGTCCACAATCTCGCGGATCGTATCCTGATCGCCAACGTCCACCACCGCCGACTTGGAACGTGGGGCTCCGTGCTGCGCGGAGAAGGCCGGCATCGCGGCCAGCACGAAAAACAATAACAACGCAGATCTGTTGATCACGATGAGACCTCCGCGAAGCGCGAGGGACAGAGATCCGCCTGACCCGGGTTACGCAACTTTGGATGCTGCAGTTCCGTAGAAAAATTCTCCCTGCGAGAACATTTTTTGGTGACTGAGAAGATTCGCGCTGCGCGATTCCGGAAAGCGAACTTACTGCTATGAAAGACGGAGACGTTGAGGCGGCGTTTGCCTTTATTCTGCTACCTCTGAGAGTTCAGCTCCTCTTCATCACTGCCGGAAATCACGGTTCTGACCTGCGGAGTTGCAAGCCGCCTTCCTTCGCCTGCCCACTCTAAGCCTTTGATAAAACAGCAACGAAACGTCAACAGAGGAGAATTGTTGTCCACCGTGGGACCGAACTGTCCACCATCGGACAGCGTAGGACGATGCATGCGCTCGCCCTGCGAAGTTCCAGTTCGAGTAGAATCGGACATTCGCTCAGGACATGGCTGATATCCGTCGTGGTCTCATCATCGTGAATACCGGTCCGGGGAAAGGCAAGACCACCGCAGCCATGGGCACCGCCCTGCGAGCGGTTGGCCAGGGCATGCGAGTGCTCATGCTGCAGTTCCTGAAGGGGTCGTGGCATTACGGCGAGCTCGATGCGGTGCAAGCATTTGGGGACAAATTCGTCATGAAGCAGATGGGCCGCGGCTTTGTGAAGGTCGGAGCCGAGAAACCGGACCCGGAAGATGTGCGCATGGTCGAAGAAGCGTGGTCGGAAGCGGACGCCGCGATCGCATCCGGCACCTGGGACCTCGTGATCCTGGATGAGATAAACTATGCCATCAGCTACGGAATGCTGGATCCGGCCAAAGTGGTCGAGAGCTTAAAGAAGAAGCCGGAAATGGTCCACGTGATCTTGACCGGTAGAAATGCTCACCCGAGAATCGTCGAGATTGCTGACACCGTGACCGAAATGCGCCAGGTAAAACACGCCTACGAGAAGGGCGTAATGGCCCAGAGAGGAATCGAGTACTAGTTCTCAGCTGTCAGTTCTCAGAAAAGCACTTCAACGAGAGCTGAAAGCTGAGAACCGAGAACTGAGAACTTCTTTATGGCTTGGTTTAAGCGCGAATCCGCTGAGCTGGATACCTCGGGCGAGAAGAAAGTCCGCACCGAGGGACTCTGGGTCAAGTGTGAGAACTGTCGCCAGATCATCTGGAAAAAAGATCTGGAAGACAACATAAACGTCTGCCCCAAGTGCGATAAGCACTTCCGCATCGACGCCCGCGCCCGCCTGGCCTTGCTGATGGATGAAAACCAGTACGAGGTTCTGGACGCCAATATCTCTTCGACCGACCCTTTGAAGTTTGTCGATCTGAAGCCTTATTCGTCCCGCCTGAAGCAGGCGCAGAAGGATACTGGTTTGAAGGACGCCGTGATCAATGCCAATGGCAAGCTCATGGGGCGCCCGGTTGTGGCTAGCGTGATGGAGTACGCCTTTATCGGCGGCAGCATGGGGTCGGTGGTGGGCGAGATGATTACCCGCGCCATCGAGCGCGCCGCGGATACCTGTACCCCCTTGATCATTGTCTCGGCTTCGGGCGGCGCCCGCATGATGGAAGGCGTGATCAGCCTGATGCAGCTGGCGAAAATCTCCTCGGCGCTGGCGAAATTGGATAAAGCGAAGGTGCCCTACATTTCGTTGCTGACCGATCCCACGACCGGGGGCGTGACCGCATCCTTCGCCATGCTGGGCGACTTGAACATCGCCGAACCGGGAGCGCTGATCGGCTTCGCGGGACCGCGCGTCATCGAGCAGACGATCCGGCAAAAGCTTCCCGCCGGCTTCCAGCGCAGTGAATTCCTGCTGCAACACGGAATGCTTGATGCCGTAGTTCCCCGCAAGCAATTGAAGCCATATATCGCGCGCGCCCTGGATTTTATGGCGTGAGACAAGCTTCTAGCTCTTAGCTCTTAGCTTTTAGCCATTAGCTCTAACCCAATGTGTCCGGGCATTTTGTTCCATTCGGAAGTCGCGCGTGATCCCTCCCCTCAATGGAGCTACTCAACATGAGAGCTAAAAGCTAAGAGCTAAGAGCTAAGAGCTAAGAGCTGAGCATGTCCTACGAAACCGCAGTCGCGAGCATGTTTGCCCTGGGCCACGAACTGGCGAGTACGCCTTCGCACAAGTTCGATCTGGAGCACATGCGTGTGCTGCTGCGGGCTCTAGGGCATCCGGAGAGGACTTTTCCCAGCGTACTCATCGCAGGCACCAACGGCAAAGGCTCGACGGCTGCGACGCTAGCTTCTATCTTGAGGGCCTCCGGGCTGAAGACCGGCTTGTACACGTCCCCGCACCTGATCCGCATCAATGAGCGCATCCGCATCGGCGGCGAGCAGATCGGCGACGGAGATTTCGCTCAACTGCATGGAGCCGTCGACACAGCCGCCGAGCAGCTGGTAGCGAGACGGGAGCTTCCCTGGCATCCCAGCTTTTTCGAGATGATGACTGCGATCGCCTTTCGCTATTTCGCTCGCGAACGGGTGGATGTGGCCGTGCTCGAAGTTGGGATGGGAGGCCGCCTAGATGCCACGAATGTCGTCGACCCGATGATCAGCGTCATTGCAGACATCTCCCTCGATCACCAGAAATATCTGGGCAACACCGTTACCGAGATAGCGCGCGAAAAGGCCGGCATCATTCGACCCGCTGGAGTTGTCGTGACTCTGCCGCAACAGCCCGCAGCCAATGACGTCATCGGAAACACAATTCTTGACATGGACGCCACGGGAATCAGCGCAGTCCAGTATGTTCCACCGGTCTCTCCGGCGAGCGCCGAGTACCACAATGCACAGACAAGCCGGTCGCAATATCCGCTGGAGGTCATGGGGAAGCAGATCCTGGTCGAAACCCCTCTTGTGGGCCGCCACCAGTTGCGCAACGTAGCTTTGGCCATTGCCACAGCCGAGCAAGTCGCGAAGAAGGGATTTGCCGGCATTACTGCGGAATCCATTGAGCGCGGTATTCGCGACACCACCTGGCCGGGCCGATTCCAAATGATCGAACCAAAACAGGGGTGGCCCGAGATCGTGCTCGATGTGGCGCACAATCCGGCAGGAGCGTGGGCCCTGCGCTCCGCCCTTTCGGAGCGCTATGGCGACCGTCCGCTGATTTTTGTTTTCGGAGCCATGCGCGACAAGGCAATCTCTGAGATAGCAGAAATTTTGTTCCCGATTGCAGACCGGGTCATTGCCACACAGCCCGGAAATCCGCGCGCCGCGACGCCGGAAGAAATCCGGCAGGCAGCCGGCAGGACTGGGGTGGAGATCGACTGCATCGCGGGAGTCCCGGCGGCTATGGCGCGGGGGCGGCAGACCGCTTTGTCCGACGGAGTGATGGTAGTGACCGGGTCAATTTATCTCGTTGGCGAAGCCATGCAGGTTTGGGGCTTGCGCGCCTGAAAAAGCCACGATTGTTTTCCCCTACAATGGGAGCTGTGCAGGAAGTCAATTCATCGGTGGATCCGGTTGAGAGCGGGCCGCGGGATTTGCCCGTTGCTCCCTCGCGTCCAAGCCCCCACGCGATCGCGGGGCTAAAGTACGGCTGGCTGAGCCGGCTGCGTTCTTATCTGATCATCGACCCCTTGATCTGGCTCTACACGGTGATCATGGGATTGATCGCCATCCCGGGCGGGATGGCCGACAGCGATGGCCGCCGGCTCCATTGGTTCTCCCATGCCTGGTCGTGGCTGATCATGAAGTCGATCTTTTCGCCCATGAAGGTCACTGGGCTCGACAAAATCGATACCTCCAAGCCGCACATTTATGCCGTGAACCACGCATCGGCCATGGACATTCCGGTGTTGTACGTCCATCTCCCGTTTCAGTTCCGGATTGCCTTCAAGAAAGAACTGCTCGCGTATCCGGTCATCGGCTGGCAATTGAAGCGCTCGGGGCAGGTCTGCATTGATCAGCAGAACCCCGCCCGCTCCATCAGCAGTATCCGCGCCGCCTTGAAGGGGCTGCAGCGGAATTTGCCGCTCGTCATTTTTCCGGAAGGCGGACGCACTCCGGACGGAGAAATCAAACCGTTTCTGCCCGGAGCGTTTTTCCTCGCCATCAAGGCTCAGGTGGACATCGTTCCCATTGCGCTGGTCGGCACCTATGAACTGCTGCCCATGAACACCTATCACATCAAGTGCCGTCCGCTGGAAATGCGGGTAGGCGAGCCGATCTCCACCACGGGGCTCACGATGAAGGATCTGCAGGCGCTCTCCGAGCGAGTGCAGAAGGGGGTGGAAGATTTGTATTACCGGCCCTGACCAAGGCCCCTTTTACGCGGCTTTCTGCGCTTCGTCGCACAACCTCTGATAGTGCTCGCGCCCGCGCTGATATCCACGGGTGAACGGCTCTTCTACGTTCTCTCCCGGAAATTGCCGGCGCACGTCCTCCAAGGTCGCCTCCATCTCGGCGGAGACCTGGTCGAATTCCATGCAACGCGTTCTGGCATGCAGGGCGGCTTCGAAGCCCATGCGATAGAACTTTTCGTCCTGGCTTAAGTCTTTGCCGCAATTCTTACAGTGCTCTTGCTCGGCGCTGCGAAGGCCAGTCCACCATCGCTCGCGGGCGGCATCGACCGAGTCGGCTCCCACCTGCTTTAGCAGATCTCGAACGACCGAAGCCTGGCCGGCATTTTCAGCAAGTGCCACGACTACGCTCTGGCCGTGGCGCAGGCAATCTTCATAAATGAAAATTTCATCTTCGGGCAGGCCTTGATAGCTGGCGTTTTCAATTCTTCCGGCGGCCGTGCCTCCAATGGTCGCGCCCGCGGCGCCGAGAATGCCCGCGCCTAGCAAGCCCAGCGCTGTCACCGGGCCTAGCCCGGGAATCAGAGCCATCAGAAGCGAACCTCCGGTGAATCCGATGCTTCCGCCCAGCAAAGCTCCCATCGCATTGCCCATGCCCGGCTGCTCGGTTGTGTCCCGGGGAACCTCCCGCATTTCCTTCTCCACATGATCGACCGCTCCGGGGGTGAGGAGTGTGATTCTGTCCTCGGGAATGTCCGTATTTCGCAGCTCACTTAGGGCCCGTTCTGCAGTTTCCCGCGTTTGGAATACTCCAGTGACTGCTTCCATGACCAACCCCTTTCGTTTGAAGTAGCAACTTTGATGCAGGAATTTATAGCTCCGGGCGATTCCGCCCGAAATTTTTCATGGCCGTAACCTTTTCCAAAGCCCGCGCGTTTACCCTGTGTACAGCAACAACCGCGGAGAATTCGTTGAAGGTTCTGAAGAAAGAAGCGGACGAGCGGCTTCTGATCGAAGCTGCGCAGAAGGACCCCGCCCGCTTTGCCGATCTCTACGAACTCAATTTCGAGCGAGTGTATGCGTACGTCGTCCGGAGGGTACGAGATCGCGCCGAAACGGAAGATCTGACTTCGGAAACATTTCAACAGGCGCTGGCGAATTTGAAGCGGTTTGAATGGCGAGGGATTCCGTTTGCGGCCTGGCTGTTCCGGATCGCGGCAAATCTGATCTCTGACCGATACCAACGATCGGGACGCGAGGTTTCGGACGATGCGGCCATCGACTCGGCGCAGGTCAGTCCGGCGGAGATTGAGGACGTTGAACGGCGGGCGACGCTCTTCCGCCTGGTCGACGGTTTGCCGGCGGAGCAGAAAAAAGTTGTCGTATTGCGGTTCGTGGAAGAGAAAAGCATCAAAGAAGTGGCGCGGGAGATTCGCAAGACTGAAGGCGCGGTGAAGCAACTGCAGTTCCGCGCCTTAACTAGTCTGCGGGCGCGCATGGAGGGTGCGAATGCCTAAGCGCTCTCTAAAACCAGGGAATGGCGACAGCAAGAAGATGGAGCAGTTGAACCGCGCGCTGGAGCAGATGCTGGCGCGCAACGATGGGCGAGTCGGGAAGCCCGGGGCGGAAGTCGAGCCGTTAGTGCGCATCGCGGCGGAATTGCGCAATCTGCCGAATGCGAAATTCAAGGCACGATTGAAATCTGAACTAGGAGGAACACGTATGTCTACCGTAGCCGAACCCATTGCAGCGACGCGCACGACTGCAGCCCCAAGATTGGCATTCCGAGATCCTGTGAAAGCGATTGAGTTTTACAAGGAAGCTCTGGGAGCGAAAGAAGTGTTCCGTTTCCAGGTGGGCGATTCCGTTCCGCACGCCGAGCTCAGAATTGGCGAGTCGTCCATCAACATAACTGGCGAGTGGCCCGAGGGAGGCCGCTTCAGCGCCGAAACTCTCGGACAGTCGCCGATCTGGATGTCGGTGCAGGTGCCCGATGTGGATGCGTTTGCTGAGCATGCGGTAGCAGCCGGAATGAAACTGGTGCGTGCTCCACAGAACCAGTTCTACGGCCATCGCGATGCGACGCTGCAGGATCCCTTCGGCTATACCTGGGGCGTGTTCACCGTCAAAGAAGAAATGTCGGTCGAGGAAATGCAGCGCCGAATGAAGAACCTGCACGAGGGGCCGGAAGGCGGGAAGATGCCGGGCAAGGGCGTTCCCCACATCCGCCCTGGGTTCCGCATGGTGACACCGTATTTGATCGCAGAAAATGGCATGGCGTTGCTCGACTTCGCCATCGCAGGGCTCGGAGCCAAAGAATTGGGCAGGTACGTGATGCCAACTGGAGTCCACGGCGAAGTACAAATTGGAGACTCGATCCTTATGATCGGCGGGGGCATCCCCGGAAAGAAATTTGCTGGGTCGCTGCAGCCGAGCGCTCTGCACGTCTATGTAGAGGACGCGGACGCGGTCTACCAGCAGGCGCTTAAGGCCGGAGCGAAGAGCATCGATGAGCCGGTCGATCAGGATTATGGCGAGCGTTCGGGCGCAGTGGAAGATCCCGCCGGGAACCTGTGGTACATCGCCACCAGCAAGGGTGCCAGCTACATGCCGAAGGGGCTACACAATGTGAACCCGTATCTGCACCCGCAGCGGGCAGAGCCTCTGATCGGTTTCCTGAAGCGGGCATTCGAAGCGCAGGAGATCATGAAGTATGTTTCGCCCGATGGAGTTGTGAACCATGCCGAGATCCGCGTTGGGGACTCCGTCGTGGAGATGGGCGAGGCGCACGGGAAGTACGTAACCATGCCGGCGATGTTCTACGTCTATGTGCCGAACGTGGAGGCGGTGTATCAGCAGGCACTGGCGGCGGGGGCAAAGTCATTCCAGGAACCGACCGATCAGCCCTACGGCGATCGCAACGCGGCGGTGCAGGATAATTTCGGGAACAAGTGGTACATCGCCACGCACATCCGGGACATGCAGCCGTAGCGGTTCAGCTCTGGATTCTCTTCAATCTCTCGCGTTGACACTCGCAAAACCCCCACACTACGAAAACCGCGTAGTGTGGGGCACCCTCGTCCTTAGCTCGCAAAGTATTCAAAGTAGAGGCTTTACTGGCAAAGTATTCTGGAAATTGGGGTTAGCGGTCGCTTTTTCGACTTTGCGGGGAAAGTTTTTTACTACCTCTTTTTGCAAAATCTTCAAAGAAAAGACCAAACCCCCAGGTACCCAAGGCCGCTGCTTGCAAAGTATTGTCAAAGAAGGACTTACACGCAAAGTATTCTGGAATAAAGACTTAACTGGCCAGGATTGCAGGTCTTGGCGCCGTTCTCCGAGCGATTTGCGATGCGAATGCGCACGAGTCATTGTGCGCTTTTCATAGCGAGGGTCAAGGTTATCGGTCATATGGAACGGACTTTGGCTGTGGAAAAGTGACGGAGTTTTCGTGCGCCCGGAATGGGACCGTGGGCGCACCAGATGGTCTCACCACAGGGGGCACAGTGGTTCACGGAGGAACGTTCAGTCCTCTTCGGTGTCGACACGTCGATACACAAAATTACGGACGGCTCACTGGCCACCTAATGCAAAGTCGGGCTTGAACCGGGCACCTCGGGCGTGATACATATGGGCGCAAAAATGCCCCCTGCTGCGCGTTACGCAAGTGATCTAGCCAACCCGGCCTGCAGCCCCGCAAAATCAATCGCGCAGGACATTCAACCCGTTTCCGCGACATTCCATTTTAGGGCGGCAGGAATTATGAGAGGGACGTTCAGGTGCGCGCTGTTCATGGTCAGCCTCGCGGGGCTATCGCTGACTGGAGCTTCGCGGCCGGTTGCCGCCAATGCGCCCGGTGGGCTCTGCTGCCTGTGCATGTGCCACGCGGCTGACGAGAGCAAGTGCACCCGCGCGTGTGTGAAGATGCAGCACGGCACCAAGATCATCGAAGAGCCGGAGATGAAAGCCTGCACTCAGTCATGCCTGCAGAAAGGCGTAACGCAGATCTTCTTCTCGCCCGACGGAAGCAGTTACGTCATCGTTACACGCTAAGCCAAATCTGGCTTGAGTCGCCCACCCAGATTAATTGTCTTCTTTATCGCCCTTGTGAAGCTGTTGCGCAAGATAATTCTCGAGGCCGATTTCGCCGATCGCATGCAGCTGGCCTTCCAGGTAGTCGACATGCTCTTCCTCGTCGCCGAGGATTTCCCCGAACAGGGCACGGGAGGCGTTGTCGCCGACTTCGGTGGCGATCTTGATGGCCTCGTTCAAGTGCTTGACCGCGTGTATCTCGAGCGCGAGATCGCTTTCAAACTGCGCCTTGACGTTGTTGCCGATATTAATCTTCCCAATGTCGGTCATGTTGGGAGTTCCGTCGAGGAAAAGAATGCGGTCCATGAGTTTTTCGGCGTGAACCATTTCTTCGATGGATTCTTTGCGGTAATGGGCGCCGAGGCGGAAATATCCCCAGTTGTCGCACATCTTGCCGTGGAGGAAGTACTGATTGATGGCTGTGAGCTCGGCCTTGAGGGCTTCGCTCAAGTCTTTGTGGACTTTATCGTTTCCGCGCATGGCGGGATTCTAGCTGGGGGAGGTGGGAGTTTCAACTTCGCAGGCGTTCAGGTTCGTCCACTCTGAATGTGGTTGCGTCTGTGAAGTGAAGAAAAGAATTGGGGTACGTCCCGTCTGTCCCGACATTTCATTTGTTGTGACTCTGCTCACTGACAAACTCTAAACACCGGAGGCAAGCTTTCCTTGTTAGATATTCCCGCCTCTCCGACGCGCACCGGCCAGTTGAGATGCACCCCCTGAGGCGAAGCCAGAATTACAACCGGTGTTTCGCATTCGGGCCAGAAGTCACAGAAACACTCATCTCTAGGTGAACCATCAATCGGAGACTCTGCTCGCGCCCGGTCGATTCGTAATGGAGGTTTTCATGACGCGTAGGCTTACTCACTCTCGGTCTCTGAGCATCTTTATTCCTTTTGTAGCAATTCTTGCCCTGATGATGCCTCCGCAACAAGCCGCGCAAGTGACGGTCAATCGGGTAAAAGGAGAGGCAGGCGCGCCGCCGTATGCAACAGGAGTGAAAGCGGGCGTGACAGCCTCCACGAACGACTCCCCGCCGCTTTTTCTGCCAGTAATGCTCTACGACGCGCGTGCCAATTCAACTGAGGCGCTTGCAGTAGCTGATCTGAATGGCGACGGCAAACTCGACGTTATCGTCGCTAATACTATATTGCTCGGCAATGGCGATGGTACGTTCCACCTGTCAGGGACCTACAGCACCGGCGGAACCGCTGCTATGGCGGTAGCAGTTGCAGACCTAAACGGTGATGGCAAACCGGACTTGGTCGTGGCAAACGGCGGTAGTCGTGTAACAGTGCTATTCGGCAATGGCGACGGTACGTTCCACCTGTCAGGGGCGTACAGTACCGGAACGGAAACTCCTTTTAACGTCGTCATTGCTGATGTGAACAGGGACGGCAAGCCCGACGTAATCATCGGGGGCGCAAATTCGAGTGTGATCGCTGTGTTGCTGGGGAAGGGAAACGGAACTTTTCTGCCGGCAGTAACCTACGAGTCGGGAGGAGCACCTTTTACAGTGGCCGTTACGGATGTAAACGGCGACACCAAACCTGACATTGTGGTTGCCGATGCTTCCTCTGTCGTGGGCGTTCTTTTAGGGAATGGTGATGGCACATTTAGGTCGGTTGTGACGTACCCCTCGGGTGGGACGCAATCATCTGTTATGGCAGTTGCCGACCTAAATGGCGACAAGAAGCCCGACATAGTTGTAACGAACTACATGGACGGAAATGTTGGTGTGCTCTTAGGCAATAGCGATGGGACCTTTCAGCCGGTGGAAACGTACGAGTCGGGTGCTGGACCCCAATCGTGGAGTCTTGCGGTTGCAGATGTGAATGGTGATGAGGTGCCAGATCTTCTGGTAACGAGCTTCGGCTGTTGCGTCAGTGTTCTGTCGGGCAATGGGGACGGCACCTTCCAGTCGCCGGTGCTGCTAACCGAGGGTGTGTTGTTTCCGACTACGATCGCGATTGCCGATCTGAACGGTGACGGCATGCCGGATCTGCTGGCCCCCGGTTGCGCACCCGGCGGGCCGTGCAACCGTGCTGTTCTGGGTGTAAATATCAATCTAGGTGGTTACCGGTCCGCTACTGAGACCACATTGGCGTCGAGCATCAATCCTTTGGATTTGAATGAAGTAGTTACATACACAGCTACCGTCACGAACGCATCCGATGGCGCGGCGAACGGCAAGGTGGCCTTCCAGGACAACGGGTTCGTCCTAGCTTCGGCGCCGCTGGTTGACGGTGAAGCGGTATATAGCACAGCCTACAAATCTGCGGGCACACACGGTATTAGCGCTACCTACCTCGGCAATTCTGGATCTGCCGGTAGCTACGCTAACGTAACTGAACGGATCCAGGCGCCCCCGTTCTCGACTAGCACAGTGCTAGTTACTTCTGGCTCACCATCCTTCGTGGGGCAGCCGGTAACGTTCACAGCCGCGGTAAGCTGCGGCACCCGGGCGATCCCTGACGGAGAACTCGTGACGTTCTACGAGGGCCTGTCCCCGCTGGCCTCGGTTGCGCTAGGAGCAGGGAAGGCAACGTACACGACCTCGGCACTCAAGCCAGCGACACACTATATCCACGTAAAGTATCCGGGGGATGTTAGTTTTAGGCCAAGTTCGGGGGGTGTAAACCAGGTCGTCACTCGATACCCAACCACCACGACACTTACTAGCATTCTGAACCCGTCCAATTACGGAGAATATGTAAGTCTAACGGCTCAGGTCAGCGTCACAAGTACAAGCGCACCTACAGGGTGGGGTGTCCTTCAAAAACGGAACAACGGCGTTGGGAGCAGCCCTAGTGAACGCCACGGGTGTCGCAATGCTATCTAAGGCGACCTTACCCCTCGGCTCCACTTCGATTACCGCTACGTATAACGAAGGACTCCTTGACGCCATAAACGCTAAGAGCACTTCGTCGGCTATCATCCAGACGGTAAATCAGGCGCAGATCACCATGACACTAAAGTCGTGGGAGAATCCGTCAAAGCAGGCGCACTCTGTGTTGTTCACGGCGACGCTGAGTAGCAACGGCGGCATGCCCAACGGACAGACAGTTGCGTTTAACTACAACGGAAACGTGCTGGGTACGGCTAAGATCACCGGAGGCAAGGCGAACTTATTCATCGCGACGCTCCCGATTGGGAGTGACGTTGTCACGGCCACCTATACAGGAGACGGAAATCACAGTTCGGCAACGGCCTCAGTCACTCAAACGGTGAAGTGAAAGACCTAAGATGAGGAGAGCGCTCGCTGCGCGCTCTTCTCATTTGGAACTCCTATGAGCAGGCAATTACACTCGAAATATCCTTTTCCCGATCCACTCTTGGGCGCACGCGCGCACTTAAGCAGCGCTGCTCAACCCAAATAACTCTCTAGCGCTTGCCCTGCTCTTGCTTCTCTCACTCTTCGCTCCGCGCCCTTGGGTCTCGCCGAGACCGACGTGAAGTGGGTCGGTCGAGGTTGAGCTTTCAGGGAGTCTGCAGGGGGAGGGAGCATTTTTGCCGTCGATATATGCGGCCCCGTTCCCGTTTGACGGGGTTAGCTACTTGCGCGCAAAAAGTGTCCCACCTGCGAACGTGTGTTCACGTTGCTGAACGCGAGTGGAGGGCGGGGGGCTCGTGCGTGTGTTCGTGCGCCTTGCGCGTGGGTGCGAGTGGGGCAGCAATCTAAGAGATTACGCAGCAACAAAACACTCAGATGTGAACTGAATCGAAAGGAATTGAAATTTGAGTGTTAACGTGTTCTCGACAGTTGTGATACCAGCAACCAACCGGACCGTCTGGCTTGCGGGGTTCAGTAATGCCATCCTAAAGGATTTGCGAGACTGTAGTAATTTCTCCCATCCTCTGTTCGCAACTCCGCTGATCGTTGAAGCCGCTGGTGAGCGATGCGAAATGCATTTCACTAGTCATGCTATCTGTTGCCATACGCGTTAACATTTAAAATGCCCGGAATGGGGATTCTGAGCCTTATCGTCTGGTCTCGCTAATGGAACGAATCGTCGGAGTGTAAGATAGTCCCGTCATTTGCACTGAGCTACAAGGGCTGTTGGTGTAGGAACGAAGGAAGCCGCCAACGGGCTCCACCGCATCGGAGGCAGGCCATAGGAACCGAGGGTCCCCGTCTATTGTCGAGCATAGTGAGTCCGTATGCCCCACAGCGCTTGATGGTCCAAGCATGTCTTGTAGCTACCCTGTCTTACCTAGCAGCAAGACTAGGCGGAGCGCTCATATTGCGACCGCAAATGGTCTCGCCACTTTGGATGGGGAACGTGCTTCTGGTATCGCTTCTGTTGCTGGTGAGGCGAGAGATTTGGCCACTGCTTCTGGCAGCAGGCCTGGCTGGATTTCTCGTTTATGACCTACAGGCGGGCACACCGATTCGTTCCATTGTCTGGCTCGTTCTGTCTAATGCAGTAGAAGTCCTTACTGCCGCCTTATGTCTTAGCTATTCATTCGGTGGCGTGCCCCGGCTGAATAGTGTGAAAGCTTTGGCTAAATATTCATTCTATGCGGTGTTCCTAGCTCCATTCGTGGGAGCCTTCCCCGGCGCGCTCTCCACCCCTAGCAACTATTGGTCGAGTTGGAAGGTTGCTTTCTTTTCGGAGGCGCTAGGGTTCCTCACTCTGATGCCCGCCATTCTGGGTTGGGCCAGGGAAATTCTGACTAGGGCACGAAAACCACGTATTTTTTATCCGGAAGCAGCTGCAACGCTTAGTGCGTTAGCTTTTCTCGGATATTTCGCTTTCGCCGCTCCCGGGGGGAACAGCCCGCCCGCTCTGCTTTACTCTCTCGTTCCACTATTGCTGTGGTCCACTTTGCGCTTCGGACCGACGGGGGTCAGTACTTCGATGATTGCAATTGCCTTTGTTTCGATTTGGGGCGCCGTCCATGGCCGAGGCCCATTCACTCATCCGGGGCCCCTTGTCAATGTGTTGTCACTGCAACTGTTCTTATTTTTCACGGCGGCGCCATTCATGACGCTGGCAGCCGTTGTAGAAGAGCGGCAGGATGCGGAGCAGGCGTTGCGACAGAGAGAACGCGAACTGAATGAGGCCCAGCGCTTGGCACAGATTGGAAGTTGGCAATGGGATCCCAGCTCTGACGCCGTTACCTGGTCAGCAGAGCTGTATCGCCTTGCGGGAGACCGTCCGGACCGGGTACCGCCTTCTTTCAAAGATCACGAACAATTCTTCGCTCCGGGCAGCTGGGATCAATTAAAGCAGAGCATGGAGAGGGCACTACGAACGGGAGCGCCCTACGAGTTGGACCTGGAGGGTATCCGTCCAGACGGCACGAAATTTTGGCTTACGATGCGAGCTGAAGTCGTCGTTGATGCCAATGGTCATCCGATCTACCTTCGGGGCACTACTCAAGACATCACAGATCGAAAGTTATCAGAAGAAGCCCTCCTTACTCTGAGCGGGCGGCTTATCACGTCACAGGAAGAGGAGCGGATCCGCATTGCTAGAGAGTTACACGACGACTTGGGCCAACGAATGGCGCTGCTATCAGCTCGACTCGAGCAATTCGGGGGGGGCAAAGGCGTGCCCGATCTCGCTTCCGGGGCCCAGCAACAACTTCAGGACCTTATACAAGTAACCCAGGAGGTTTCGTCCACTATCCATAACCTTTCCCACGAGCTTCACCCCGCAAGGCTGGAACTTCTGGGTCTGGTGGCATCCTTGACCGCCTTGTGCAGAGAACACGGCAAGCAGCACATGCTGCAGGTCCAGTTTGTGCATCGTGACATTCCGGACCGGATTTCAAAAGACGTGGCTCTCTGCCTGTATCGTATCGTGCAGGAGGCTTTGCGGAATGTGGTGAAGCACAGCGGAGCCGCAGCGGCGCAGGTTGAGCTGTCTGGTTATGGTGATCGCATCGATCTTGTCGTCATTGACTCAGGGGCAGGATTCAACGTTGAATCCGCGAAAGAAGGCCTGGGTTTAATCAGCATGCGAGAGCGGTTGCGATCCGTCGGGGGGCAACTTTCAATCGAATCAGAACCGTCGCATGGGACGCGAATCCGCGTTCGTATTCCGCATCGCCCAATAATTCGCGCTGCATGACAGCTCACTGCTGATTGGTGAAATATCGCCATTGCACTCAAAATCCCAGTTCAGGGCTTGCCGGAGTCAATGCATTATGAGAGAGCGGCCCTGCTTGAAGGTGGGCAAATCAGGTAAAGGATGACACTGTACCTTGAGGGAAAGACTCCGTTGAGCGCGATGTTCTTTCCCCCAAGGAGGCAACTTTATGAGTCGCGACATCCAGTATATCGGCATGGACGTGCACAAGGAAGCGATCGTGATCGCGGTGTTGAATGGCAGTGGCAAGCTGGTGATGGAATCGATTGTGGAAACCAAAGTCAGCAGCATTCTGCAGTTTATCCACGGTCTGCGGGGCGAGTTGCATTTGACCTGGGAAGAAGGGACTTGGGCGGCTTGGCTCTACGATCTGCTGAAGCCATACGTACACCAAGTCCTGGTGTGCGATCCGCGGCGCAATGCCTTATTAAAGGAAGGCAACAAGAGCGACAAGATCGATGCGCGGAAGCTGGCCGACTTGTTGCGTACGGGAATGCTGCGCCCGGTCTATCACGGTGAACACGGACTGCGGACGCTGCGCGAGCTGGGGCGCAGTTATCGGACTGTCAGCCAGGATCTGAACCGAGTGATGAATCGGATCAAGGCTCTGTATCGCGGCTGGAGCATTCCTTGTGCGGGTACCCAAGTCTATGCTCCGCGGTACCGCGAGGAATGGTTACACAAGATTGAACATGCCGGCGTGCGCCGGCGAGCCGAGCTGCTGTACCAGCAGTTGGATGGATTGCAGACGTTACGACGAACCCTGCGTCCTGAGTTATTGGCGGAGAGCCGGAAACACAAAGCCTCGAAACTGCTGCGCCAGATTCCCTGCATCGGTCCGATTCGGGCTGCCCGCCTGGTCGCACTGATGCAAACCCCGCACCGATTTCGTAGCAAGCGGCAACTCTGGACCTATAGTGGGCTAGGCATTGAAACGCGCGACAGTGCGCAATACCGCTTTGTCCGCGGACAACTGCAACATGCGAAAAAACCGCAGCAGATTCGGGGTCTGAATCAGAATCACAACCACGAGATGAAAGAGATCTTCAAGGGAGCCGCGACCCGAGCCAGCTGTGGGGTGGGTCCGTTACGCGACTTCTATCTGAGTTTGCTGGCCAAGGGAATGAAGCCCGAGATGGCGCGTCTGACCTTAGCCCGAAAGATTGCCGCCATTGCTTTGACACTTTGGAAGAAGGAGGAACGTTTCGACGCGGAACAACTGAAGCCGCAAGCAGCTTGAGCGTTGCACGGAACGCAGGTGGTCTCCAGGTTTCACGCCTCGGTTATGATCCATGGGTTCTGGCGATGCTCGGGTTCGAGGGAGAGTATCCATTCACTCATTAGGCGTTCGGGTGCTGGAATCAGCACCCAGTCTCCGGGTCAATCCTATGCCCCCTCGGATAACCCAAAAAAGCCATAGGCCTCGAGCCTCACATAGGATGATGGTTGGCACTTAAGCCAACGGTTGGCTTGCGCAGCTCGCAACGAATGGTGTCGGACCGCTGCATGAAACCACTCAAAGGAAACCAGCAACTGCGATCCGTATCCCGGTCGCACCCTGTGACGCTTCAGGCGTTAAAACCAAAATCCTCTCCACGAAGAAGAAGGGGCCTGCATGCAAGCACCGATCGAGGCCTCACCGAGAGGAGTGGAGAAGTGTTTTCGCTTGACATCCTCTCTCATAGGATGAGTGAAATGGCCTGTTCTATAAAAGGGGATGTCAAGAAAATATTTCTCCCTCGACCGGAGGCGCGGGTTTTTCGCGACATCCAGCCCCAGTCTCACTGTAGAAGACGCTTGTCTGGTGTCATGCTCCTGGATCGGATTTGTGTTATTCCATCTCAGCAGCTGCATCTTCAGTGAGTAGCGACGACGCCGATCGGTTTCAGAAACGAAGCAAGCCTGTGCGGTTGTACGGTGTCAACCATGGGTCTATCTGAGGCTCGGGGCCTAGTGCTTTTTCGGGTTATCCGAGGGGGCATAGGGGTTACACAGAGACTGGGTGCCAGCAGGCACCGTGTGGTCTACAGGCCATTCTCATACTCACCCTCGAACCCAAGCGTCTCAAAGAACCGACAGGCCACCACCAGAAAACAGATCACCGGAGATGGAAGGGGCTCTTCACCCGAGACGCTCAAGCGGCTTGCGATTTTAGTTTTTCGGCGTCGAAGTTTTCTCCCTTCTTCCAAAGAGTCAGCGTAATCGCTGCAATCTTGCGCGCTAGCGTCAGACGCGCCATGGTCGGCTTGATGCCTTTGGCCAGCGCAGCTTGATAGAAATCCTGGAACGGTCCGGGGCGCATACTGGCCATGGTAGCCGCCGCTTTGAACAGACCTTTCAGATCATGATTGTGGTCTTTGTTCAGACCTCGGATGGAGAGCACTTTCTTGGAACGCCGCAGTTGACCTTCGACATAGCGGTAATCCGCACTGATGTGGGTCTCCAAGGCCAATCCGCTGTAGGCCCACAGTTGTCGCTTGGTGCGAAAACGATGGGGAGTCTGCATCAGCGCCACGGCCAGCACCGAGCGAATCGGTCCCAGATAGGGAATCTGCCGCAGCCGGGCGGTGATGGCATGCTTACGGCCCTCGGCTAACAGTTCCCGCCGCGCTTGCTGACGCAAGTGTTGCAACATGTCCAGTTGCTCATAGAGCCGCTCGGCTCGACGCCGCACGCCGGCTTCCCGGATCTTGGCCAACCACTGCGCTCGATGCCGGCTGTAATAGACATCTCTGCCCGCACAAGGAATCGCCCAGCTGCGATACACCGCTTTCAGCCGATTCATCACTCGCGATAGATCTTTGACGATCGTCAGATAACTTCGCGATAGTTCCCGCAGCATCCGTACGCCGGTTTCGCCGTGATAGACCGGCTTGAGCTGATTGCCGCGTAACAGCTCGGCCAGCTTGCGCGCATCGATGCGGTCACTCTTGTTTCCGTCTTTGAGCAACGCGTTCTTCCGCGGATTGCACACCACCAGTTTGTCGACGTGAGGATTCAGCAGATCGTACAGCCAGACTGACCAGGTTCCTTCTTCGAAGGTCACCGATAAAGTTCCGCGCAGTCCGGCAAAAAACTGAAGAATCGTCGCTGCCTTCGGTCTCCAGAATGGACTCCATCACTAACTTGCCGGTGGAATCCATCACCGCAACTGAGATGGTTGCTTGATGAACATCCAGCCCAATATACTTTTCATCGTTCACGAGGGTGCTCCTTTCGTAGGTCATGATGCGAACGATCACAACCTACTCCTAAAGGGGCGCCCTTTTATAATGCGGTCTTAACACTTTCGCCGCCAAGCATAGTAGCCGCATATATGAGGATACCCGGCGAAACTGGATCATGCGGGACCCAACCTCGTGGCGGAGCAGGAACTCTCACTCCAGGAACTCTCCTCAGAAAGGCGAAGAGGAAGGGAGCGGGAGTGCCAGTCCCCCCCGCCCCGAAACGATTGAGTGTCCTCGGTTACTTCGGCACCGTAACCTTCAAGATCTGTCCCATTCCAACGGGGGGCGGACCGAAACCCCAGTTGGAGACGTAAAGGTTTCCGTCTGGACCGAATGTCATTGCGGTCGGCAACGACAGCCCGGTTGCAATCACCGTGTAACTATGCCATCCGTCGATTCGGAGGATCCTTCCCGTCCCCGGTGTCGGAGACGGATTGCCAGTTGTATTCTCGAGCACGTAGAGCCGGCCTTTATGGTCGAAGGCCAGTCCGACAATGACGCTGAAGTCAATATGCACGGTTGTGACGACTCCCTGCGGCGTGATCTTGAGGATTTTCGAGGAGCCGTCCTTGATGGGGAAAGTGTCGAGGTTACCCACAAAGAAGTTTAGACCATTGAAGGCAAGTGCCGTAGGCACGATGTGGCCTTGGCTATGAGAGATGTCGGCGATTCGGCGAACGACCCCGCTGGTCGAAATGGAATCGAGTTCTCCATGATTCGGCTCGATGGCGTAGAAAACTCCTTGAGGTGCAATCATGCTGTACCAGGTGCCATCGGGTTCGAAATCATCGGGCTGGGGGTTGGCCACGGGGTGCCTCTTCTGAAACATCGAAAGATTGGCAACCATGGTCGTTGTGCCATCGGAGTTCACCCGAAGCACCCCGTTGTTCGTGCCTACGAGTCCGTGGGAGCAGCCTGCGCCGGCCAAAATCGCGTACAGCGTGTTGCCTATAAATGCTACGTCGGCAACCCCGCTTATCAGATTGCCTAAGTTCGCCGAGGTCTGGCTAGAGGGCAGATTATCGGCGACGGTAGTAACGGCTCCAGTAGGCGTGACTTTCGAAATCCGTGCGGTAAACGCGCCAGTGTAGGGACCGATGGGGGCAACCACCTGTTTACACACTCCGGTGCTCGACAACGTTCCGCCCGCGCCGCCCTCCGCAACATAGAGATTTCCGTCCGGACCAAATTTCAGACCACGGGGATTGTTGAAGCCCCTGGCAAAAACTGACACGTTGGATGATTGCGCCAATACCGCCGACGCAAGAGCCAACGTGATCAGTACAATCAAAAATGAACGGTTTGCAACCAAACGCATTTTTGTCATGGTGTTCTCCTGGAAGTTCAGGTTGCGACGAAGTGGAAATGCCAATTTCGATTTTTGTGTTCTGGGCTGAGGAAAGCCACTAGGGCGGAGGCATGACCCAATGGGCTTCCTTCTATCGAGGGTATGAGAAAGCTGGGCGATTCATTGTGCCGGACCGCAACAGGCGTCCCTGAATAGAAATCCTGGAACGGTCCGGTCCTTGGATCGTATCCATGCGCGGTTTGGGCAGTTCTCCCAAAGACTTGAGTTCGAGAACGACAGAGAACTGACTGGCCGTAGGGACTTGTCCATATATGGCAGGCGATAGATTCTTCGCGGGACGGCTGCACATAAACCCCGATTCGCTACAACGGACAGCTGATGACTGTTCGAGAGTAGGCTTCTTGGTTCTCACAGTGGTAGATCATGTAACAGTCCGCAGCAAGAAAACTGGTCAATTTTGAACATTCATTCGCATAGCTGGTGAAATATCACCATAACGCTCACTGACCGTTTGCGACAGTTACCCTCGGAAGCCGAGATTATTTTCCGCACGCGTAAAGGCAGGGTTCATGGCGTATTTGAGTTGTGCGGTTGCGGCGGCAAAAACGTTCCGAGGATGGCAAATAGCAAACCCATAATGGATACCCCAGTCCAGCCCAACGGTTTGACGGGGTAGTGGAGCGCACAGTAAAAACGGGACGGCGGGCCCGCGAAGTTCGAAGGTTCCTTATTCCGCTCCTTCTTCCGCACTGTTCTCTGGTCGAGCAGGCGAATGGCCGCCGGATGTCACAATGCGCATGTTGTGAGATTTACCCTTGAAAATCTTAGATATTGCACTGGATTCGAAGGAGAATATACAAACCTGTCAGCATTAAGAACTGTTTGGGCGTTTACCGCATCGACGTGGGCTCGTGGAATTTCGACACTGCTTACCGGCGGTAACTCAGCGCGAAGCGCTTCCGCGCCTTTCATGTCTCCTGCTTCCGGAAGTTCACCAAATTTCTTCATTTTTTCCGCATCGTGGCAGATAAAGAGACATGCTGCTTTGGAAAGGGGAAACCAGACCTCGGCGGTGGAACTCATCAGGCCCATCCGCATCGTGCCGCACGGTCGTCAGCCTGGGATGAAACCGATCATGCTGCGGGGTGTCGTGGAGATTGACCCTTACCGCGACGACTTTTTCAAAGTGCTAATCGAGCAGCGCAAGGCGAACGAGTCTGACAAGACACTTAAGCGCGCCCTCAAGGTCATCGCCAACTCCACCGCTTATGGTGCCTTCGTTGAACTGAACGAGGAGCGGAAATCGAAACCAGTCCAGCTGGATGTGTTCTCCGGTGAGCACCATCACCGGCAGTCTGCGCGCGATATCGAATTGCCCGGCAAATGGTATTTCCCCGCGCTCGCGAGTTTGATTACGTCCGGCGGTCGCTTACTCCTCGCAATGGCCGAACAATGCGTCACAGATGCGGGCGGCACATGGCTGTTTGCCGATACAGATTCGCTCGCGGTGGTCGCTTCTCCAACGGGTGGAATAGTCTACCCGAAGCGCCCAGAAGAGGAATGCGAGATGGATCAGCGTGAGACCGCACCGATTCCGGTTCTTCTCCATTCAACAGTATTGGAGATGGTCCGCCGCTTCCGCTCGCTAAACCCTTATGCATTTGGCGGTGACGTGCTGAAGGTGGAAGACGTGAATTACGAAAACGGCGATCCGAACACTGACACATTGCGCATTGCGCAGGGTTATGCAGTTAGCTCCAAACGATATGCAGTGATGGAAGGGTCAAAGATCATTGAGGTCAAAGGGCACGGGCTCGGTTATCTGATGTCACCCGCATCCGGCGACGAACCAGATTGGATGCAAAGCGCATGGGAATACAGTCTACGTCTCTTATCCGGCGATGATGAAGAGTTCCTGTCTCTTCGCCTGCTGTGCTTGGGCGCTTGAAGGGGTTCTGCAAACCCTTCGATTTCGTGCTTGCTCCCATTCTACGGAGCGACAAACTTGATCCGGCGGAACGGGCTGAAAAACCAATCCTAATCACACGATTCAACAAACATTCCGATGAGTGGCTCGAAGCGACCTATTACAACGTTCGCACAGGTGAAAAATGTCGCATCACAGTGGGGGATCGCGGAAAAGGCCGCATCCCCGTCAAGACCTATCGAGAAATCCTCCATCAATACCTCTATCACCCCGAATGCAAGTTTGCTGGACCCGATGGCCGTCCCTGCGACCCTTGGACGCGAGGCATATTGCAGCGCCGCCACATCGTCGCCGCAGATTTCAAATATTGTGGGAAGGAAGTGAAGCGAAAATTGGAGCAAGGTCCGGTCGATCACGAAACGGACGTCAAGGTAAAGATATATGCAAATGCGCGGGTCAGCGCCGACCCCGAAACTCTTCGCACGCTGAATGATGCTTTTTCAGAACGCGAAATACACGATGGCACGGGATTGTCGCGCCGGATTATCCGCCACATACGGCATGAAGGTCAGATCAAACCCAGCACAATGCAAAGGATCACTGAATTTCTTAGCAGAACCTAATTCCGGTGTACCTTGAGTTTAGCGTCATGCTGAGCAGAATCGCGCGATTTAACGAAAACTAGGAGTACCTGACAAGAGGAATAGGCAATAAGTAGGCAGGATCAGGCTACCAGTTGACGGCCCTTTACCCATAAATTCGAGGATGCAAGGGAAACAAAATGAAGACGCGGACCCCTGGAGAGAGCCATGAAAACCTTAACCTGATTAGGTCTGTTTCTATCAACACTGATTGCGCAATCGTCCTACGCACAGCAATCGCCAGCGCCACCAACGGAAACGATTAAAACTGCCGCAAGTCATACACCCGAGCAACAAGAAGTCATCAACCTCTCAAACATGAAATGGGATTGGATGGCAGACAAGAAGGTCGATTCCTTAGAGACACTATTTGATGACAAAGCCATGTTCACTCACATGGGAGGAACCTGGGGAAAAACCCAGGAACTAGCCACCATTAAGAGCGGTGGCATCTGGTACAAAAAAGCTGTAGTTTACGCAGTTGACGCTCGCATATTTGGTAACACAGCCATCCTGCTGGAGGACATTGATTTGCAGGCAGCAGTCGGTGAGCACGAAGTCACCAATCCTTTTATGGTGACTGAGGTTTATATCAAGGAAAACGGCAAGTGGAAGCTCGCCCAACTCACGTTCTCGCATCTGCTTAGGCCGGTCAAAATGAATAGCAATAAGAATTAACCACACAGGTAGAGAGAGCCGGGAGTTCCACAAAATTCGGAGCTCTTGTAAAGAAGCGGATTCTGGCTCCGAGGAACTCGTCAAGTAGCGCCCCTGCAGCAAGGAGATTCGCATGAAGAAGCGCAAACTGGGCAATCTTGAAGTATCGGCGCTCGGCTTCGGTTGCATGGGGCTGAGCTATGGCTACGGTCCAGCCATCGAAAAGCAGCAAGCGATCGATGTGATCCGAACAGCCGTCGAACGTGGCGTGACATTCTTCGATACGGCGGAAGCTTACGGCCCATTCACGAACGAAGAACTCGTAGGCGAGGCACTCGCGCCGCATCGTGAACAGGTAGTGATTGCCACGAAGTTCGGCTTCGATATCGCTCCTGACGGGCAGCGGCGGGCGGGCTCAACAGCCGGCCAGAGCACATCAGGCAGGTTGCTGAAGCGTCACTCAAACGCCTCAAGACCGATGTCATCGATCTCTTTTACCAGCACCGCGTCGATCCAGACGTGCCGATCGAGGATGTCGCCGGCACAGTGAAAGATCTGATTCAGGCCGGCAAGGTCAAGCACTTCGGCCTTTCTGAGGCGAGTGCAAACACCATTCGCCGCGCACACGCGGTCCAGCCGGTCACCGCAGTCCAGAGCGAGTATTCAATATGGACGAGAGACCCCGAACCAGAAGTGCTTCCAACCTGCGAGGAATTGGGGATCGGTTTTGTTCCCTGGAGTCCGCTTGGACAAGGATTCTTGACGGGGAAGATTGATGCCTCAACGAAGTTCGAAAGCACGGACTTCCGAGCAGTATTTCCTCGATTCACCGAGGAGGCTCGTAAGGCAAACCAGGCGGTGGTTGATCTTCTGAATCAGATCGCCCGGCGAAAAAATGCAACTCCCGCACAAATCGCACTGGCATGGCTGCTCGCGCAGAAGCCTTGGATCGTTCCGATTCCAGGAACGACGAAGATCCATCGACTGGAAGAGAACATCGGCTCCGCTTCAGTTGAGCTGACGTCGGACGATCTTGATGAGATCAATGCGGCAGCGTCCAAGATCCCGATTCAGGGCGAGCGCCTTCCTGAATCAATTCTGCGAATGTCTTACCGCTAGGGTGCAATCTCAAAGCAAAGCGGGGTGTGGCAGTTTTGCCGTTCCTTCCTTCCACCCCC
>CAWKLW010000016.1:0-8382 GCA_963850585.1 uncultured Acidobacteriota bacterium
TTGCGGAAGACAAGACCGGAAAAGAAGGGCAGAAGATAGACGGTTATACGCCGGAGCAGCGGTTCTTCCTGGGCTTCGGGCGCGTGTGGTGCGAGAAGCAGCGTCCCGAGTATTTGCGCATGCAGGTCAGCACCAATCCGCACTCGCCGGGTAAGTATCGCGTCAACGGCGTGGTGCAGAATATGCCGGAATTTCAGAAGGCATGGGGATGCAAGACTGGGCAGCCTATGGTTGCTGAGAATGCTTGCCACGTTTGGTAGTAAGGGCGTTGAGTGACGCTATAGCACTAGACTCGCTTCGCTCGGGGCGGACGAGGCCTCCGCCCCTATACAATCGCGGCGCTATTTGCCTTCCAGGTTGATGTCACCCACTCCGACATGAGCGCGGAGCTCGTATTTGCCGTCGCCGTGGTATTTCAGGGTCTTGCCTAACCAGCCGCTAGTTTCGCCATAGCCATCTCCGTTCACGTCACCAATTCCGGCACTGGCGTGAACGAAGCGGTAGCCGGAATGCCCGGTGGCGATTCGAATATCGCCGACCCCGAGACTCAGGTCCTTGTCGCCCTCGATGTTTTCTACCGTGAGGTCTCCGACTTTCTCGTGCACGTCAAGATTGCTGTTCTCCGGCACTTCGAGCTCGACGTCAAGATTCGTGTTCACCCCAGAGGGCGAGTGAAATTCGATATCGGCATCTTTGCCATGAACGTCGAACTCCACGGTAGTCTTCTTCACACTCGATTCGTGCCTCGATTTCACCGTGTACTCCAGCCGGATCTGGCTGGAATCTCCGCGCTTGATGTGAAGGTCCCCCACGGTCATGCGGACATGGATCGTCCCGCCAGTCACGAATTCGCGGGCGTCGCGACGAGTCTCCTCATATTTCCAGTCGTCGGCTGCGCAAACCGAGGGAGCGGCGAACGCGATCAACGCGAGACAGATCAGAAGTGTTTTGTTCAGTGGAAACGAAGAACGCCTTTCGACCATGGGACACCTCTCAGGCACAAACGACGCCTGCCAGCTGATACGAGTCGAATCGAGCAAAGGTTCCCCAAAGGCGTTCGGGCGCTCTAGCGGTATCCGTCCAGGGTCTTAGCGGCGCGCTCCAGCGCGGCGGCGAGCACAGCCAGCTGCTGTTGGGCTCGTTCCATATCTCCTTTGTCCAGAGCCTCATTAACCCCGGGAATCACCACGGCAGCATAGCCGGTGTATTCGCCCGGCGCGTAGATGGCATGGTGATACCAACTGCGGTGAGGCAAGCCCTCCGGCACAAGCAAGGCACGCTCCGTATCCAACAAGACCTGGTTCAGGCGCGAAACGTCGCGGGGAGGATTCTTTTCCTTGGACAGCAGCTTTGCCCCAGCCGTCTCAAAGTGACGGGCAGCCGCATTGACGGGTGCAAAGTCGAGCCCCTTTTCGCCAAATTTGTCGTGGGCTCTCTTCCCTGCCGCATCGAGATAGGACTTGATCTCCTGGCCATATTCCTCGTAGTCGTAGGGGATCACATCCGCATTGGCCATTCGGACCATCTGCAGGCCAAAGACGCGTGCCATCTGTTGCTCATAAGCAAAATCGGGGTCGCCGAATTTCTTGAACCAGGCAAAGTTGTCGAACACCGAGTGATAAACGCCGTAGTATCCACTCGAGCTGACATCAGTTGAGGGAACTCCCAGGTGCTGGAGGAAGGCAGTGTAGTCGGAGCCACTCCCGAGATCTCCTACCGGAACATCGGTCTTGGCCTGCGCGGCGGGAGGGCGGTGGTTCTCGAGGGGCGTATCGGAAGGCGCGGGAGGAGCGTGCGCAGCTTTCTCCCAGTTCTGGTACACCGTTCCACCCTTCGGACTGGGGACCGCCTTGGTGACGTCGCGTACAAACTGCTTCAGGCAAGGCACAGCCGAAGCGCCGAATTTCTGGCCAGAGACAGCCACATCCATGTTGAAATACGCGGGAGATCTGCGGAGCTCCGCCTGGTTCTGCTCGACCCACTCGGTCGAGCCCATCAGGCCCTCTTCTTCGCCGTCCCAGCTACCGAATACCAGCGTACGTTTCGGCTTCCAGCCTGACCGGAGTAGTTCTCCAATGCCGTGCACTGCTTCCAGCATAGCCGCGGTGCCGCTGTTCGGATCGACGGCGCCATAGACCCACGCGTCCCGATGATTGCCGGCGACCACCCACTGGTCGGGCAATTCAGTGCCTTGCACCTTTCCAATCACATCCCAAAGCGTACGGAATTCGTAGTCCTGCTTGAGATGCATCTTCACGCGTGCCGGGCCTGGACCCACGTGATAGGTGAATGGCAGCGAGCCTTGCCATTCGCGAGGTGACTCAGGTCCGTCGAGGTACTGCAGGATAGGCCAAGCGTCGTGATAAGAGAGCGGCGTAACCAGAATTTTCGGCATTTGTGCCGAGGCTTGCGGGGCAATGCGATCAGACGATGGGAGTGAGGGAACTGACGCGACGCCGGGAGTGGTGGGATCGCCGGGAAATTCGAACATATACCCTATGGACCCGCGCTGTACGCCGGTATCGGGGCGCCAGGGTCCTTCTGGGTATTTGTCACCGCGTCGCCAGCCGTCGTCCGCCGGATCGGAGTAGATGATGACTCCCGCGGCGCCGCGTTCCTGCGCAACGAAAGCTTTGACTCCGCGGAAGTTCTGACCATAGCGCACGAGGACGATTTTTCCCCGCACATCAATTTTCATCTTCTCGAGCTTCTCGAAGTCGTCCGGGGATCCGTAATTGGCATAGACCACGTCAGCTTCCACATCGCCCGAAGGTGACATGCCGGTGAATGGCATGACTACCCGGGGATCGTCCTGAAAGGGATCGCCATCGACATGCTCCCTAGTGGGGCCGTGCATTTCGACTCCGGTGGGCGCGGTGAGATCGACGCTGATCTCTGACGGATAGTTAATCCAGACCTTGTATTCGACAACTTCTGTGTCCAGACCGGCTTCCCTAAATTTTTGCGCTACGTAGTCGGCGGTTGCTTTGTCCTCGATTGTGCCCGCCATATGGGGAGCTTGCGTCAGCGTTCGAAGATGCTGCTCCGCCAGCTTAGGGTCGGGCACTGCGAGGAAGCGTGCTTCGATGGCGGATTCCGAGGCAGCATCACGGAATCCGAGCAAACCCGCGCCCGGAGCACTCGCTGTCGACGAATTTTTGTTTGGAGTTCTTGCCGAACCGGAAACAATGATGGCGAACAGAAGCGTGGCGATCGAAAGGGATTTCATCGGGCTCCTGGACCGAAGGGTATTCAGAGTAGCACAGCCCAGGAACTTAGAGCTGCGCCTGCATCAGGAGCGGATCTGGCCGGAACCGACTATCTCGTACTTCGATGATGTGAGTTCCGCCAGCGCGAAGGGCCCGCGGCAATGGAGCTTCTGCGTGCTGATGCCCATTTCCGCCCCGAAGCCGAATTCCGCGCCATCCGTAAAGCGTGTCGAGGCGTTCCAATAAACGGCGGCGGAATCCACTTCCCGCAAGAATTTCCGGGCATTGGATTCGTCCTTGGTCACAATCGCGTCGGAATGTTTGGTGGAGTACTTGTTGATGTGAGCGATCGCCTGCTCGACATCGGCCACCACGGCTGTCGCGATGCAAAGGCGCGAATACTCTTCATACCAGTCCTGATCTTTGGCGGAGGATATTGGTAAATCGGGTGCCACAAAGCGAACCCGGTCGTCGCCGCGCAGCTCAACCCCGGCATCAACCAGCTTTCGCAGAATACGCGGGACGTATGCCGCGGCGATGCGCTCATGCACCAGCAACTTCTCGATGGCGTTGCACACCGAGGGGCGCTGTGTCTTGGCATTCATCACAATTTTGTCTGCCATGTCGAGATCAGCGGAGGCATCGACGAACACATGGCAGTTTCCCGCTCCCGTCTCAATCACAGGCACCGTGGAGTTTTCCGTCACGTACTGGATGAGCCCCGCGCCGCCACGGGGAATCACGACATCGATCAAGCCGCGAGCCGTAATCAGCTCCTGCACCGACTGGCGCGTTACGGAATCCAGCAATTCGATTGCACCTTCGGGGATGCCAGCGACCTTCGTCATGATCTCCACCAGCACCTGATTCGTGCGCGCCGCTCCCTTCCCCCCGCGCAGAACGATCGCGTTCCCTGCCTTCAAAGCAAGCACGGCAGTATCCACCGTGACATTAGGGCGAGACTCGTACACGATGCCGATCACTCCCAGCGGCACACGCAGCTTGCGGATATGCAGGCCGTTGGACTTGGTCCATTCGGCAAGAATCTCGCCGATGGGATCGGGCAAGGCCGCCACCTCGCGCACACCGGCCGCCATCTCCTTAATTCGTGCCGGTGTCAGCAGAAGGCGGTCCCGCATAGGACCTTCCATGCCGGAGTTCTCCACATCCGCAGCATTGGCGTCGAGAATGGCTTTCTCGGATGCCTCCATGGAGTCGGCAATCGCGAGCAGGAGAGAATTCTTGTCCGAGGTCGAGAGCAGGGCAACTTTCGTCGACGCAGAACGCGCGCGCAGAATCTTTTCCTGCGTGGAAGCGGAAATGGAAGCACTCGCCATCAGCTCAACCTCTGCCCGGGAAAATATGTGCCGATCTTGCCGCAGATTCCCAATGTAATGGCCTGGGGATGGCGCCCGTTCACGATAGCCACGTGGACCCCCGCCTCGCTGGCGAGTTTGGCGGCACGTAGCTTGGACAGCATACCGCCGCGGCCCAGGGAACTCTTGCCATTGCATTGGGCTTCGAGTGTGGGGGTGAGTTTCCGAATCACGCGCTGCAGACGCGGCTTTTTCTGGCCGTTTGGAATCATGAATCCGTCAACATTGGTTAAGAGCAGAAGCCAATCGGCCTTCACGGCAGTGGCGAGGAGTGAACTGAGTTCGTCGTTGTCACCAAACGCGCCTTCCAGCTCCCGCACAGAGACGCTGTCGTTTTCATTCACGATCGGCACGACCCCCAGCGACAACAACTCTGCCAAAGTGTTCTGCAGGTTCCGATACCGAACAGAAGAAGTGAAGTCGTCGCTCGAGAGCAGCAATTGAGCAACGATTTTCTTCCCGAAAAACAGGCGCTCATAGGTGTGCATCAGTTTGCTCTGCCCTACTGCGGCGCAGGCCTGCATGCGGGGGACGCCAGTGGGCCGTTTTCGTAAGTTCAGACCCGAGATGCCGGCGGCAATCGCCCCCGAGGTGACAATCAGGTACTCATTTTTGGTCCAATCAAACTGGTCCACTATTCCGCGCAGTAGATTGGTATCGATCTGCCCGCCGGGGGCGATGAGACTGGTGCCGACTTTGATCACTACTCGCATGTTTTCCTGGTTCGTGCGATTTCACGCTGCCGCGAATCCCCCATGGGGAGAATGCAGCCCGGAAGGGACAACACTTCTATCCTGCCGTTAGAATGGGCTTTCTGGCAAGTCGAATTCACGCTTATGCCCGCTTCCAACGCGACCAGCCGATTCTCCGATCGAGTCGAGAACTACGTCCGTTATCGCCCCGGCTATCCCGCTGAGGGATTGCGAGTGCTGCAAAATGAGTGCGGCTTGACTCCGGGGCATGTCATTGCGGACGTCGCTTCAGGCACCGGTATTTGGACGCGCATGCTGCTGGAAAATGGCAACCGGGTCTTTGCGGTCGAACCTAACCCGGACATGCGACGGGCAGGAGAGCGATTGCTTTCCGCCTTTCCGAACCTCATCAGTAGGGCCGGAAACGCTGAAGCTACGACATTGCCAGACGCCAGCGTGGATTTCGTGACGGCGGCGCAGGCGGCTCACTGGTTCGAGCGGAGTGCCGCCCGGCAGGAGTTCGTCAGAATTCTGAGACCGGGCGGATGCCTGGTACTGCTGTGGAACGAGCGGCTGATCGACCGCACACCTTTTCTGCGCGACTATGAAGAATTGCTCGTGACTCATGGAACGGACTACGAGGAGGTGCGTCACGAGCGCACTACCGATGCAGTGAATGAATTCTTTGATCCCGAACGTTACGTGGAACGGAGCTTCGCGATGCGACAGGAATTCGATTATGCAGGGCTGGAGGGTCGTCTGCTTTCGTCATCGTATGCGCCGACGGCGGGCCATCCCAAGCATGCGCCCATGCTGCGGGAATTGCGCCGCATCTTCGATGAGAACTCTTCCGCGGGACGCGTTATGTTCGAGTACACGACTCGCATTTACTTTGGAAGACTGAAGTAGCATCGCGGCCACTCAATGGCTCAATCAGGACGGCAATGATTAAGGAAACTGGTGTCGAGGTGCCCGTGTCGCAAGAAAAATCGTTTCATATGACTCCTGAGGAATTCCGCCGCCATGGCCATGCGGTGGTCGACTGGATCGCGGACTACCAAGCTCGCGTTGAATCGCTTCCAGTGATGTCGCGGACGAAGCCCGGAGACATTCGAGCGATGCTGCCGGACAGGCCCCCGGCTAAAGGCGAGGCTTTCGAGGCGTTGCTCAAAGATATGGACCGCGTGATTCTTCCGGGGGTCGCGCATTGGCAATCACCGAACTGGTTCGGATACTTTCCGTGTAATGCTTCTGGGCCGGGAATTCTGGGTGACCTGTTGTCCTCGGGGCTGGGCGTTCAGGGCATGTTGTGGTCGACGAGTCCGGCGTGCACGGAATTGGAAACGCATGTCCTGGATTGGCTGGTGGGCATGCTCGGCCTGCCCGAGAAATTCCGCTCTTCGGCCAGCGGCGGGGGAGTCATTCAAGATACGGCTTCGAGCGCTGTACTATGCGCGCTGCTCGCAGGCCGCGAGCGGGCGACGAACTACGTCACCAACAAAAAGGGATGCGATGGAAAGCTGGTGGCGTACATCTCTACACAAACGCATTCATCACTTCAGAAAGCGGCGATGATTGCGGGCATCGGCGTAGACAATCTGCGCGCTATCGAGGTGGATAAGAGCTTCGCGATGAAGCCGGATGCGTTGGCCCGGCAGATCGAGTCTGATCGGAACGCCGGACTCACTCCTTTCTTCGTATGCGCCACTGTTGGAACCACGTCGTCCAATGCCATGGACCCGCTAGTCCCGATTGGCGAGGTATGTCGTAAGCACAATCTCTGGCTGCATGTAGACGCGGCGATGGCCGGAACGGCGATGCTCTGTCCGGAGTTTCGGCACTTTCAGAACGGGGTGGACGTCGCGGACAGCTACAATTTCAATCCGCATAAGTGGATGTTTACCAATTTCGATTGCAGCTGCTTCTGGGTAGCGGACCGGAAGGCATTGATTCAGACACTCAGCATTCTGCCGGAGTATTTGCGAAATCAGGCAACGGAATCCGGAGCAGTCATTGACTATCGTGACTGGCATATTCAACTGGGGCGCCGCTTCCGCTCGTTGAAGCTGTGGTTTGTGATCCGGCATTACGGAGTGGTGGGCTTGCAACATCACGTTCGCGAGCATGTCCATCTCGCGCAAGAGTTCGCAAATTGGGTAAGACAGGATGCCCGGTTCGAATTGCCCGCGCCAGTGCCGTTGAACCTGGTTTGTTTTCGGCATAAGGCAGGGGACGCGGCCAATCAGGCGATCATGGATCGGCTGAATCACAGCGGGGATCTGTTCCTGACGCACACGAAGCTCAACGGCAGGCTTACGCTGCGGTTTTGCGTGGGACAGACCAACACTCAAGCGAGCCACGTTGACAGGGCATGGAAACGGATCCAGGAGGAAGCAAAAGACGTTGAAGAATGACCGGACGATGCTGGCCTAGTCCGCTGGCATTGGTGCGCTACGGACTTGCGGCGGAGCTGGAGGCATCTCAACTTCGGGCTCCGGCGCGGTCTGGATCCACTTTCGAACTTCCGGCAGCGCAGCCCGCATGGCGGCTTCACCCACGCGGATCAGATCGTCGGCCCGTTTGAAGTCGTCATAGGCGTATCCCGCCACATCAGGTTCGATAACCAGGTCTGCACCGCTGCGCCAGATGCTGGACATGGTGTCCTGCGCGATGGCGAAAGACTGCCCGATTACTTCCAGCAGGTGCCGCGGCGCTCGCTTCTGTGTCCAGGTTCCTCTGAGGTGAACCGCGATAACCCGATCGGCGCCCATTTCGCGAACCGGATGCGATGGCACCGGATGCGACAACATGCCGTCCACAAAATATCGTCCACGAATCTCGACCGGCAAAAACATTCCTGGGTAAGCGCAGCTGGCACGAACAGGATCGATCACCGAGCCCGAATGGAACACCACGGCTTCTCCGGAGTTGAAATCCGTGGCCGTGACCCCGAGCGGAATGCGTAACTCTTCAAACGTTTTGCACTTCAAGGTGCGCGTCAGAAACGCGATCATGCGATCGTTGGAGGCGAATCCGCAGCGAGAAAGAGTCCAGCGAGCGAAGGAGGTGAAGCGAGTGTTATGGGCGACGTCCTGCATCTCAGCC
>CAWKLW010000017.1:0-62698 GCA_963850585.1 uncultured Acidobacteriota bacterium
GCATTATGAGAGAGCGGCCCTGCTTGAAGGTGGGCAAATCAGGTAAAGGATGACACTGTACCTTGAGGGAAAGACTCCGTTGAGCGCGATGTTCTTTCCCCCAAGGAGGCAACTTTATGAGTCGCGACATCCAGTATATCGGCATGGACGTGCACAAGGAAGCGATCGTGATCGCGGTGTTGAATGGCAGTGGCAAGCTGGTGATGGAGTCGATTGTGGAAACCAAAGTCAGCAGCATTCTGCAGTTTATCCACGGTCTGCGGGGCGAGTTGCATGTGACCTGGGAAGAAGGGACTTGGGCGGCTTGGCTCTACGATCTGCTGAAGCCATACGTACACCAAGTCCTGGTGTGCGATCCGCGGCGCAATGCCTTATTAAAGGAAGGCAACAAGAGCGACAAGATCGATGCGCGGAAGCTGGCCGACTTGTTGCGTACGGGAATGCTGCGCCCGGTCTATCACGGTGAACACGGACTGCGGACGCTGCGCGAGCTGGGGCGCAGTTATCGGACTGTCAGCCAGGATCTGAACCGAGTGATGAATCGGATCAAGGCTCTGTATCGCGGCTGGAGCATTCCTTGTGCGGGTACCCAAGTCTATGCTCCGCGGTACCGCGAGGAATGGTTACACAAGATTGAACATGCCGGCGTGCGCCGGCGAGCCGAGCTGCTGTACCAGCAGTTGGATGGATTGCAGACGTTACGACGAACCCTGCGTCCTGAGTTATTGGCGGAGAGCCGGAAACACAAAGCCTCGAAACTGCTGCGCCAGATTCCCTGCATCGGTCCGATTCGGGCTGCCCGCCTGGTCGCACTGATGCAAACCCCGCACCGATTTCGTAGCAAGCGGCAACTCTGGACCTATAGTGGGCTAGGCATTGAAACGCGCGACAGTGCGCAATACCGCTTTGTCCGCGGACAACTGCAACATGCGAAAAAACCGCAGCAGATTCGGGGTCTGAATCAGAATCACAACCACGAGATGAAAGAGATCTTCAAGGGAGCCGCGACCCGAGCCAGCTGTGGGGTGGGTCCGTTACGCGACTTCTATCTGAGTTTGCTGGCCAAGGGAATGAAGCCCGAGATGGCGCGTCTGACCTTAGCCCGAAAGATTGCCGCCATTGCTTTGACACTTTGGAAGAAGGAGGAACGTTTCGACGCGGAACAACTGAAGCCGCAAGCAGCTTGAGCGTTGCACGGAACGCAGGTGGTCTCCAGGTTTCACGCCTCGGTTATGATCCATGGGTTCTGGCGATGCTCGGGTTCGAGGGAGAGTATCCATTCACTCATTAGGCGTTCGGGTGCTGGAATCAGCACCCAGTCTCCGGGTCAATCCTATGCCCCCTCGGATAACCCAAAAAAGCCATAGGCCTCGAGCCTCACATAGGATGATGGTTGGCACTTAAGCCAACGGTTGGCTTGCGCAGCTCGCAACGAATGGTGTCGGACCGCTGCATGAAACCACTCAAAGGAAACCAGCAACTGCGATCCGTATCCCGGTCGCACCCTGTGACGCTTCAGGCGTTAAAACCAAAATCCTCTCCACGAAGAAGAAGGGGCCTGCATGCAAGCACCGATCGAGGCCTCACCGAGAGGAGTGGAGAAGTGTTTTCGCTTGACATCCTCTCTCATAGGATGAGTGAAATGGCCTCTGTTCTCAGCAGTTAAGGCAGAAATCCTATTCCAACGGAGTGATCGGGTGCTCTGGCTGTCGTTCAAACGCTAGCCACGCCGCAAAGCGCTTAGTAGGCAGCCAGCCTGCATCTCGTGCGTTACCCACGGGAGATTGCTTGCTGTGGGGCTCGATCGATGCTTCGGAAACGTTCCAAACGGATTCTTTCCACTGGTCCTTGACGGCAGTGATCTGAGTCTTTATGAAGCCTTCCCACCCGTGTGTTTCCGTAATGCTAGAGAGTGGCTTCTGTGCTGCGCTCGGTCTTCGTTGTCTGATGATTTCACCTAACCACAGCAATACCAGCGGAGTTACGTTCGCAACGCAGCAATGCGGCACTCGATTCTGGACAACGAACGTTAGTGGCGCGTTCCGTTTTCGATGTCGCTGGAAGTAGTCGTAAGGACGTTTCGTACCAGCGACCTCATCTGCACCGTTGGCAATAATCAGCTGCGGAACAACGAGCGCGTTTTCGGGAAGGTCAACAGTGTCCATTCCCAAAGGATCATATTGACTTGGGGAATACTCGATCCCGGCAAGGACTCTCTCCGGCATATACGCGATGAGCCGAGCAACGAGCGACCCAGCGCCAGAAAAGCCGAAAAGGATCAGTTTGCTCCATGCCAATTCTGGATGTTGAGCGCTGTTCGCAAGTTGATCTAGTGCCGTGAACAGCGCCCGAGCAATGCCGTGCTCTGGCACAACATCCATGTCCTCGCGTTCCTTTGAGCGGCAATGTTGTGCAAGCATCGTAGCCATTTGGTGCTTCGTAGCGAACGCAGCTACGGCAGGATCAAAATACAGGTTGCCGAACTGCCAGCCGCGCTCGAACACAACTAGGACAGCGGAAACTGGACGGCTCGCGTCAGGTATGGTCAGTTGATATTCACAGTTGTTTTGAATGGTCTCATTTGGTCTGGGCACTACGTATGTACGGTATTGCAGCGTTCGAGCGAAACAAGGAACGACCATCGCGGTAAGGTACAGCGCGACCGCAATGATTTTTCTCGACGTACCGCTTAGATGTGTTTCATTTTCTGCCACGGTCGTGAATCGCGGAGTTCGCGGAATCGAGGCAATTGTAGACGTTTGCGAGCGCAGGTCCGTTCAATATTGATGAAAAATCCCTATAGCACTCGTTGACTTCGGAGGAACAAGATTCAGGCTGTAAGCTGCTGGAAGGTAGACTCAGAATCGGCAGAGCTAAGCAGAAAAGTTCGAAAATCGTCCACTACTAGGGCCGAGCAGCCACCTACTTAGTCAGCACAATCGGCACCGTGTAGTTATAAGGCCAAATCACCGCACTCACCGATTTGCGCTGCTGGAACCCATCCAGCGGCACGGGGAACACCACGATGATCGTGCGATTCACACTCTGCCCAACTTCCAGCCGCACCTCGGGCGCGAGCGGCAGTTGCGCCCCTTCCTTCAGCGCGGGGAACGCCTGGAAGTAGCGCTCGAAATCCACCGACGACACCGCATCGGCCGTCGATTCCCCGCTCGAGGTCGTCACCTTTCCCTGCAGTTCGCGCACATACAGAGCCTTGTCGCTGCCATTGTGCAGCGTGAACGTCAGGGCCACCATGGTGGATTTCTGGTCCGGGATCTCGACCGCGACCACGTTATCCAGCGATCCCGATCCCTGCGGCTTGGCGCGTTTGAGAAACGACGCGATCAGAACCACCACCACCACCGCGCCGATCGCAATCAGCACGATCTTCGTAGGCGGCAGATTCTTCTTTGCAGTCCCGTACTCTTCGCCAATGTTGATCGTCGGTCCCGCAGGGGTGGCTGGAGAGGCCGAAGGCGCAGCGTCTTGAGGAACAGTTGGAGGAGACGGAGGGGGCGTTCGAGCAGGCGGAGCTGCAGGAGGCGGGTTGGGAGTTTCGTCGGGCATAGGTCTGTCCCTTACCAGCGAAGATTCTACCCCCGCCAGTGCAAGTCCGGCGAATCGCGCCAATGTTCTCGCATGTAGGGACGGCTGCCATCGGCTGTCCAGCGGAGCGAAGCTCCGCAGTTTTTATTGGAGGTATACGACTCCGCCGTGTGCCGCAACGCCGAAGGCATGTGAGCGTTTTCCACAACAAAATCTTCTCGATGTGACGCATAACCTTTACCCAGGTAATAGGAAGCGCACACTGGGATCATGAGCACGATTCGTCAACCCACAGCAGAAAACAATAGAGGAGCCCACCGCAACTCCTTATTTGAGAAGACTTTGCCTGTAACCCTTGTAAATAGAAGACTTTGCGGGCACAAGTTAGGATACCTCGCCAGCAACTCTCATCGATTGAATACTTTGCGCAAAAGGGTCCAAACTTTTTTTTACGCAGTAGCAGCCCAGGAGCAACCATGTCTACTCCAAAAAATTCGACCACTGACCTGAACGCCTTCGCCTGGACCTACGCCCAGCAAAGCGGAGAACTTGAGCAGGACGGCCGCCCCGTCGCTAGCGGATACTCCGGCGCGAAGGACGGAAAGAACAACCCAGCCTTGGAGAACGTTCCCAATGTTGGCCCGATCCCGTGTGGCCGATGGACCATCACCGGCCCTCCCGTCGATACCCACGATCACGGTCCTTATGTTCTGCGCCTCGAACCTGCGGCAGAAACTCAGACCCACGCCCGCGCCGGATTTCTGGTCCATGGAGACTCCAAGGCGAATCCGGGAACGGCGTCTCACGGCTGCATCATCCTGCCCCGCGCCATCCGCGAACAGGTCTGGCAGAGCGGCGATAGAGAACTGGAAGTCGTAGCCGAAATTCCGGCAAAGAAGGGGAAAGCCGGTGACCTCTGACGAAGTAGCACCGGCTCTTTATCTCTCCCTCTATGTTAGAGACGCAGCTCCGCTAGGTCTCCTGCCGATCCCGGCGTCTCGAAGCTCGCGATGGCCTGCTTGCGCGAATCACGCAAATGCGTTTCTATTATTCGCATGAAAACTTCGCACATTTATCTGGGTTTCGCGCTGCTCCTGTTAGTCATGACTTTTGTAGCGTCCCTCGCCTCGGCAGCTCCCGCCGACGGCACGTATCTTTTTTATGTCGGCACCTACACGCAGGAAGGCAGTAAGAGCAAGGGTATTTACGCCTATCGCTTCGATGCCGCGACCGGACAGAGCACGTCGCTGGGGCTCGCCGCGGAAACGACCAATCCATCTTTCCTGGCACTCCATCCGAACGGGCGTTTTTTGTATGCCGTGAACGAACTTGGAAATTACAAAGGCCCCAACAGCGGCGGAGTGAGCGCGTTCTCGGTCGATCGCGCAACCGGCAAGTTGACCTTCCTCAACGAAGTCCCATCCCGCGGCGCCGATCCTTGCTACATCATCGTCGACAAGAGCGGGAAATGGGTGCTGGTGGCGAACTACACCGGCGGGAGCGTCGCAGTTTTTCCGATTCACGAGGACGGCGGGATCGGCGAAGCGACAACGTTCGTGCAACACCATGGACATGGGGCCGACCCCAAGCGCCAGGAAGGCCCGCACGGCCACTCCATCGACCTGTCGCCCGACAACCGCTTCGCTTTTGTCGATGATCTTGGGCTCGACGAATTGCTGGTTTACAGATTCGACAGCAGCAAAGGATCGCTCACCCCGAACATTCCGCCGTTCGTGAAGCTTGATCCGGGTTCCGGTCCGCGACATTTCGCGCTGCATCCTTCCGGAAAGTTCGGCTACGTTGTGGCGGAGATGGCGTCGGCAGTGACGGCATTATCAGTGGATCTGAAGACGGGCAGACTCCACCGCCTGCAGACAATTTCAACGCTGCCGAAAGACTTCAAAGGCGAGAACGATGACGCCGAAGTTCACGTTCATCCCTCCGGCAAGTTTGTCTACACCTCCAACCGTGGACATGACAGCATCGCGGTATTCGCCGTCGATCCGGACAAAGGCACGCTGACCCATATCGACGACGTGCCCACGCAAGGAAAAATTCCGCGCAGCTTCGAAATCGATCCCACGGGCCAGTTCCTGCTGGCGGAAAATTCCAAATCCGACAACATCGTGATCTTTCGCATCGATCAGAAAACCGGACATCTCACGGCCACCGGGCAAGTTCTGGAAGTAGGCTCGCCGGTTTGCGTCAAGTTTCTGAAAGAGGATTCGAAGTGACCGCGTCTAGACTGGACCTCGATCGCCGCGAATTCATGAAGCTCACCGCAGCCGCGGGAGCCTCGTTGGCCATGCCGCTTTCAGCCACAACCGTGGGCGCTTCAAAAATGGTTGGCATTCAGGTGGGAGCAATCTCCTTTGTCGATGAAGGCACGGAGAAAGTGCTGGATGTACTGCAGCAACGCGGAGGCGTGAATACCCTGTTCCTTGCTGTATTCACCTATGGACGCGGCATCGCGGGAAGGCAGATTCCCGGACAGCCTCTGCCCGATCACGGCAAGCAGGAATACGATCTGAATTTCCACGGCGGAAATTTCGCCACGCCACATCCTCAGTACTACAAGAACACCGTGCTCAAGGACCTGCGCGCGCCCGATCACGGCAACCTCGACATTCTTGCCGAGGTGCTGCCGACTGCGAAAAAGCGCGGCATGAAGGTCATTTGCTGGCTAGAAGATGTGTTTCGCACCGACCTGCCCGGCATTGGAAAAGTCCAGGAGCGGGATCTCTACGGACGCAATGCCGAAACGCTATGCGTGAATAATCCTGATTATCGGAATTTCCTGACCGGCCTGGTCGAGGACTACGCCCGTTCCTATGACATCGACGGAATTATGTGGGGTTCCGAACGGCAGGGCGCTCTTTGCGACAGCTTAGGAGCGACGCATGACGTGCCCCCGGTCGATCCGGGAAGAGTGACTTGCTTCTGCGAATTTTGCCAGAAGAAAGCGAAAGAACGCGGCGTGAATGTGGACCGCGCCCGAGAGGGATTCCTCGAACTGGAAAAATATGTTCGCTCGGCGCGCGCAGGAAAGCGCCCGGTGGACGGCTACTACGTCCAGTTCTGGCGGCTGTTGTTGCGCTATCCGGAACTCGCAGCCTGGGAGATGCTGTGGACCGACAGCCTGCGCGAGACCTACTCCGCCATCTACCAAACCGTAAAGTCGGCCAAACCAAACGTCCCGGTGGGCTGGCACATCTGGCACAACAATTCCTTCAACCCGATCTACCGCGCCGAGCAGGATATGCAGGAGCTCTCGAAATATTCCGACTTCATCAAAGTCGTGATGTACAACAACTGCGGCGGCGAGCGCCTGGCACTCTATGCCGACAATATTGGCACGACTCTTTATGGTGATCTCTCGAAACAGGGCTTGATCGACTTCAACAACGCGGTGATGGGTTTGCGGGAGGGCACGTACGAGGAGATCCCGCGCACAGGACTTTCGCCAGACTATGTTTATCGCGAGACCAGACGCGCCCTGGAAGGAGTGGCCGGCACGAAAACCTTAATCTGGCCCGGCATCGACATCGATATCCCGACCGAGCCGAATAACAGCAAATGCACGCCGCAAAGCGTAAAAGCCGCAGTGCAGGCGGCATTCCGCGCAGGCGCGCCGGGCGTAATTCTTTCGCGAAAATATTCCGAGATGCGGCTCGCCGACTTAAGCGGGGCGGGAGATGCGATACGAGAACTATAGATGGATCTGGTGGGCAGTGCAGGACTCGAACCTGCGACCTCCTCGGTGTAAGCGAGGCGCTCTAACCAACTGAGCTAACCGCCCCTCGTGGCTTGGCCCCGGATGAAGGGCGTCGCGTTGCGGCGTTGGTTCGAGTATACGCGACGGCGGAAAAATCCTTCAAACACGCGGTTCGTTGCTAGACTGGCTTCTTGCGTCGGCTCATTGTCAATGCGGACGATTTCGGATTTACTTCGGGGGTCAATCGCGCCATCGTGGAGGCGCATTCGCGCGGGATCGTCACTTCTTCCACCATGATGGCCAATGGGGCGACTTTTGCCGAAGCGGTGGAGCTGGCCAAACGGAATCCGCAGCTCGGCATCGGCTGTCATGTCGTGCTGATCGATGGCCAACCGCTTCTCGATCCGGAGAAGCTCCCATCTCTCACGGAGTTACGGCGTTTCCGCAACAGCCTTAAGAACTTCGCAGGACGAGCGCTTACCGGCCGCATTGCCGAGGGCGAGATTTTTGCTGAGGCTTCAGCACAAATTCGCAAGCTGCAAGCCAGCGGAATCTCCGTCTCGCATGTGGACACGCACAAGCACACGCATCTGTTTCCCAAGATTCTGCGTCCTCTCCTGCGGTGCGGCGCGCGAGTGCGGCGTGCGAGCCGTGCGCAATCCGTTTGGGCCGCGCTTGCCGATGCGCTCCAGCCAACTCATGCGCCGTCCGAGTTTGTGGACGCGCTACGCGCAACTTCGCGTTCTCGGTGGCTTCGCCAAAAAGTTCCACAGCACGGTCGCGCAGGAAGGTTTCGTCACTACCGACGGAACTCTTGGCATCGAGGTCACAGGGACGCTCGACGAAACCCTCTTCCACGCGATTGCCGAGAGCATTCCCGAGGGCACTTGGGAGTTCGTTTGTCATCCTGGCTACAACGATGCGGACCTGCAGAAGGCGAATACGCGTTTGCGGGAATCGAGGGAGACGGAGCTGCGCGTCCTGACGCTGCCGGCGGCGCGTGAGATTCTCGAGCAAAAAGGGATTCAGTTGATTTCTTACCGGGATTTGGTGGCGGGGGCCTGAGCTTGGGTTTCTAGCGCACCGCTCGCTGAACAGCCTGCCCGGACGAGGCGTCCGGGGCTACACAGCATTGGGTACTGAGTGCTGATGACAGGGGGGTACTCTGGTAACGTTTTCTGAGAACCGCCGGTATATGATCATTTACCAGTAAGTCATCTCTCGGCAGAGAGAGGGGAGTGCGTCGATGTCGGCCCAAGGCTCAGCTCCGCGCGCCACTATGGAGTTGAAGGTGAAGGTGTGGGGGATGGGCGCCAACGGGTCGCCGTTCTTCCAATCGGCGATGGCACAAAACGTCAGCGCGACGGGAGCGTGCCTATACGGCGTCGAGCCTGAATTGAAAGTTGGCGACGTAATCGGCGTGCAGTACGAGGGCAAGAAAGCCCGCTGCAAGGTCATCTGGGTGGTGGACGCCGGGGCGCTCAAAAAGATGCAGGTGGGAGTGCAGTTGGTCCAGGATCAGGAGTGTCCGTGGAAGCAGGTTCTGCCCGCGGACATGAAAGTGGACGAGCGCACCACGCACAAGCAGGAACAACGCCGCAAATTCCTCCGGCACAAGATTTCGTTTCCTCTCGAATTGCGCGACGAACGCGTCAATACCCCGTTACGAGTGAACGCCACCGATATCAGCGGCAATGGCTGTTATGTTGAGACGGTGATGCCGCTGGCGCTGGCGACGGCGCTGCGGGTGGATTTCTGGATTGACGAGGAGCGCGTCTCGCCGAGCGCCATTGTTCGCACCCGCGATCCCGGCGTGGGCATGGGGATTGAGTTTACCGGGATGACTGAGGAGATGAAAAAGCGCTTCCAGGCCCATCTGGACACGCTCGACCCACCTAACGTTCTCGGCCCCAAAGAAGGTTCCACCGACGTCGTGCAGTAGAGCTAGCGAGCAACGCTACCCTGCCACTCATGTAAAATCTGCAACCATCGCATGTTCCGGCCATCGAATGACAGGAACCGAAAGGCGAACTCTCGCGCATGAAGATCGGGATCACCTGTTATCCGACGTACGGCGGAAGCGGCGTGGTGGCCACGGAACTGGGATTGGAACTGGCTCAGCGCGGTCACGACATCCATTTCATTTCTTACGCGCAGCCCATCCGGTTGCGAGGGCCTGAACCCAACATCCATTACCACGAGGTGGAAGTTTCGCGCTATCCGCTGTTCGATTATCCGCCGTATGATCTGGCGCTGGCGACGCGCATGGCGGAGGTGGCGCAACTCTACGATCTCGATCTGCTGCATGTGCACTACGCCATTCCGCATTCGGTGAGCGCGATGCTGGCGCGGCAGATGCTGGCGGCATGGCGCGCGCAAGAAGCGCTTGCCCTTTGTTACGACCCTGCACGGAACCGACATCACGCTGGTGGGGCTGGACCGGTCGTATCTGCCCATCACGCGCTATTCCATCGAACAGAGCGATGGCGTCACAGCGATATCCAACTACCTGCGCGACCGGACGCAACGGGTGTTCGATGTCAAGAACCACATCGAGGTCATCTACAACTTCGTCAATTGCGATGTGTACGCGCCCAATCCGAAGATGGCGGAAGAGATGCGGGCTGAGTACGCGCCCAATGGGGAGCGCGTGCTGGTGCATCTTTCGAACTTTCGTCCGGTGAAGCGAATTACCGACGTGATCGAGATTTTCGATCGAGTGCGCAAGCAAATTCCGTCGCGGCTGTTGCTGATCGGGGATGGTCCGGACCGTTCGGTGGCGGAATGGCTGGCGGTGCAGAAAGGCATTCACGATGACGTGCTGTTCCTGGGCAAGCAGGACCAGATCTACGACAAGCTGACGATCGCCGACATCATGCTGCTGCCCAGCGAACTGGAATCGTTCGGACTGGCGGCGCTGGAGGCCATGGCTTGCGAGGTGGTTCCGATCGCGACGCGCGCGGGCGGCCTGCCCGAGGTGGTCGACAGCGGCAAGACGGGATACCTGGCCGAGGTGGGCGACGTGGAGACGATGGCGCGTTATGCCATCGAACTGCTGCAGGACGAGAAGCGGCTTGCGCAGATGCGCAAGGCAGCTCGGGCGGCGGCGATGGAGCGCTTCTGCTCCACCAAGATCGTGAAGCAGTATGAAGATTTCTACCGCCGCGTGCTGGAGCGCTCGTCGTAGAAGCCTTCCGGAACAGCGCTATCGGATTCCACCAACGGCAGGCGGATGCGGATCAGAGTTCCCTTCCCTTCATGACTGTCGATGGTCATGCGGGCGGTGTCGCCGTAGAGGACCTGCAGGCGCTCCGCGATATTGGCCATGCCAATGCCCATTCCAGCCCAACTACTGCTTTGTTCGAGTTGAGTTCCGCCCATGCCCACGCCATCATCCTCGACTTCGATAATGAGGCGGCGATCGGAAAGCCGGCTGCGGAGAAAGATGCTGCCGCCCTCCACCTTGGGCGAGAGGCCGTGCTTGATGGAGTTTTCGATCAGCGGCTGCAGCAGCATGGCGGGAACCATGACTTCGAGGGAGGCGGGATCTAGTTCCTTGACGACGCGCAGTTTGTCGCGGCCGAAGCGCACGACTTCGATATCAAGGTAGTTGTCGATGAATTCGAATTCGTCCCGCAAAGGGGCGAAGGCGTCGCTGCTGTTCAGCAACCGGCGCAGAATCGTGGCCAGCTTGAAGATCACGTCGCGCGCCGTATCGGGATCGAAACGCACCAACGAAGAAATGGAATTCAGGGTATTGAAGAGGAAGTGGGGATTGATCTGGTTCTGCAGCGCCTCCATGCGGGCGTGCAGCAGAAGGCGCTCCTGCTCTTCCAGTTTGATCTGGATGCGGACGCTGTTGAAGACCTTGATCTCGATTCCAACCGCGGCCACGGTAGCGGCATAGATCGCGCCAAAGACCCACCAGTTATCCGGACTCTCGATGGCGAAGATCGATCGGGGAAAGGCCTGCGCTATTTCAGTCTGTACGAACCTTAAGCCGACTACGGTCCAGAAGAACATGATCTGCCAGTCGAACAAGCGCGGGACGCGGCAGGTTGCGGCGGATCAGGCGGAAGATGCTCTGATCGATGAAGGGAGAAAAGGACCAGATGTCATCCTTGTCGGCGGCCATGGTGCGCAGTTGTCCGGCAAGGAATCCGCAAAGCACCAGGAAGGGGATGGCGGCCCACTCGCCGTGGAGCACAGCGGGCACACCCATGAGAAATCCGCCGAGCGATCCTGCCCAACGTCCACCCATGACTCCAAGGATCAAAGCGGTTTCGAAGCTGATGTCGCTGGCGGCGAAACTGGTCTGCGAGATGCGGATCCAGACGCCGGTCATGATGGGCAGAGCGAACCAAAGCACAAGAAATACTTTCTGCCGAAAGGTTCGCTCTTCGCGAAAGAGGAGTTTCTTGAATTCCTTGGAGCGCACCAGACTGCTGGAGACGGCCGCAGCCACGCCCAGCTTGACCAAGAGATTGATGAGTATGAGGCGCGGTTCCATGATTCATGGTCGGCAATTTTGGCAAACTTGCCTGCCGACGAGCAACTCATCAGACTTTAGCATGAAGGCGGGGGTCAATATCCCTTGTGCTTGTCGACGACGTACAGCAGCGGTTCGCCCGCGGTATAGCGGCGCAGATTTTCGGAGAACAACTCATAGTGGCGCTGCCATAGTTTGTCGGTGAGACCGGCGGTGTGTGGAGTGATCAGGAGATTGTCGAGGTTCCACAGGGGAGAGTCCGCCGGAAGAGGCTCGCGGTCGAAGACATCCAGGGCGGCCCCGGCGATCTGTCGCGTGCGAAGAGCTTCGACGAGCGCCAACTGGTCCACTTGCGGACCGCGACCGACGTTGATCAAATAACCGGAGGGCTTCATGTGAGCGAGGCGGTCCGCATTGATCAGCCGCTCGGTCGCTGCGAGCAGCGGGGCGGCAAGGACCACGAAGTCCGACTGGCCGAGGAGTTGGTCCAGTTCGGTCAGGGGGAAGACTTGCTCCACTCCGTCGGGAGTTCCCTTCTCCGGATGCTCACGAACCGCAATGACACGCATGCCAAGGCTCGCCGTCATTCGAGCCACTCTGCCTCCGATGCTTCCCACACCGATGAGGCCGAGGGTGGCGCCGGCAATCTCCTGGGGATGCTGCCCCTCGTTCCAGATAGTTTCCTGTCCCCAGATGCATTTTTGCTGGAGCAACACGGACTGCGGAATTTTCTTGGCCAGGGCAAACATTAATGCCACGACGTGTTCGGCGACCACCGGGCCATGGACTTCGCGCGAATTGGTGAGGATCACGGAGCTGTCGATCAGTTCCCGAAAGAGCATCTGGTGGACTGCGGCACTGGGCGTGTGAATCCAGCGCAGGGTACGAGCGGCGGCAAATTGATGCGGTCGCAGAGAAATGGTGAATACAATTTCGGCGTCGCGCAACTCAGTTTCAATTCCTTCGTAACTGTCGCGCTGTGCGATCTGCAGATCGGGATATTGTTGGGCCAGGCTCTGGCCGAACCACGGCGGCAATCTCCAGAGATCGAAGCGATGATGCACTACCAGGAGTACTTTCATGCTCCGAGAATTTAACCACAGACGCGGTGTCGCACCGGCACTTGCACCGGTGCTGGCGAGAGAGGCGCCCCTGCTGCATACAACGCTCAAGATATCGTAAGCTATAGGGTAGGAGATCCTGTGCGCTGCCCTCGTTGCGGTAACGATAATCCGGAGACCATGCGCTTCTGCGGAATGTGCGGTGGAACGTTGCTTTCAGTCACGCCGGCAGCGAGGCCGGAGCGCGGAGCGTCGCCTTCTCCGCAACCCTCGGCGACGGCGACTGCGACCCGACCGGTGGTCCCTGAACACCCCCGGCCTCCGGCTGACAGTTCCCCATCGATCAGCGGACCCTCATTTCTTGGACTCAACGATCCGCCACCTGCGCGCAAGCGCTCCAACCTGAGTATCGATCCGCATCCGGGTGCGCGAAATCTCAATTACCTGCTCGATGACGAGGAAGAACATCGAGGCGGGGGAGGAGCGGGCAAGTTTTTTCTGATTGTGCTGGCGCTGCTGCTCGCGGTTGGGTTCGGCTACTTGCGTTGGAAGAATCAACTCCCGTGGCAGAACACCGGCGCCAACAAACCAACTCCCACAGCGCAAACGCCGGACCAACCGCCGGCGGACTCGTCCGCTCCGGCATCGCCCAGCGTTACGCCCGAAGCACAGCCAGCGCCGAATCCGGCCAGCAATTCGCCGAGCGCGAATACGTCTCCCGGCACGCAGCCTGGCGGCAATGCGCCGGCGAGCACGCCTGCTGCGGCGACTCCCGCGCTGCCACCTGCGGATTCGAGCACACCGAAAGCCGACTCAAGTAATCCACCGGAGAATGCGGCCACAGCTAAGGAGCAACCTGATGGCGCTGCACCGGGTAAGCCGGCCGAACCTGCAGCCAAAGCTGATGACTCGGGGGACAGCGAGTCTGAGGCGGCTGCGCCGGCGGCCGCACCAAAAGCCAAGTCAACGCCTCCCGCCAAGCCGAAAGCCGCGAGCAAGCCCGTTGATTCGGTGGCCGAGGCGCAGCGGTATCTATATGGGCGCGGAGCGGCGCAGGATTGCGATCATGGCTTGCGCATCCTCAAGCCATTGGCGAATGGAGGGAATTCCAAAGCCATGGTGGAAATGGGAGCGCTTTATTCGGCCGGCTTGTGCGCGCCTCATGATCTTCCGACTGCGTACCGCTGGTTTGCGGTGGCTCTGCGCAAAGATCCGTCCAACGAGGCCATTCAGAGTGACCTGCAAAAACTCTGGGGAGAAATGACCCAACCGGAACGACAGTTGGCGATCAAGCTGACGCAGTGATTCTCACTGAGCACGGCAAGCCCTTCGCACTTTTTCTCACGTCGACGTTATGGCTGTGCTCCGCCATCGCCCAGGCACCCAGCCAAAGCCGGCCACCGCAACAACGCGAGATGGGCAGCCGCAAGCATTATGTCGGGCTGCCGAATTTTGCCGAGGTGTCGCCAAAGCTTTTCCGCGGTGGGCAGCCGGGGGTCGATGGCCTGGAGGCGCTCAAGAAGATGGGCGTCAGCGTGGTGATTGATATGCGGGGCACGAAGAGTTCGCACGAACAGCTCGCGGTGCGCAAGCTGGGGATGGAGTACATCGCCATTCCGTGGCACTGCCCGTTCCCTTCAGATGCGATCTTCGCGAGATTTCTGAAGGTGATTCACGAGCATCCCAAAAAGAAGGTGTTTGTCCATTGCCGTCTGGGCGACGATCGCACGGGGATGGCGGTCGCGGCTTATCGCATGGCGAATGAGGGATGGTCTGCCGATGAGGCGCTCAAAGAAATGGAAGAGTTTGGGTTTAGAGGGAAACATCACCTGATCTGTCCTACGCTGGAGTTTTATGAGAAGCGGTTTCCGGAACATTTTCAGGGAGAATCCGGTCTTCGAAGAGCTGCGGTCCAAAGCACAAGAAGCAACCAGCAAGTAAAAAACGAACCACGTAGATGTAACCACGAACACGTAGCCCCGGACTCATTGGTCGGGGGAGGTTTTCCGTTTGCTCTTGCCCTGCGTTCTGCCGCAGGAGCGCTCGCTTCGCTTCGCGGGGCGGACCAATGGGTCCGTCCCTACGTGAGCCGCTAGGCTTCTTCGTTTTCTTTTAATCTTGCGATTACGCTGAGGTCTTCGAGCGTTGTGGTGTCGCCTATTACGTCGCCGCTGCGTGGCCAGTTCGCGCAGCAGGCGGCGCATGATTTTGCCGCTGCGGGTTTTGGGCAGCGTGTCGGTGAAGCGGATATCGTCGGGCTTGGCCAGGGCGCCGATTTCTTTCGCGACCCACTTGCGCAACTCTTCTTTCAGTTCGTTCGATGGCTTGTCTTCCCTGCTCGAGCGTGACGAACGCGGAAATCGCCTGGCCTTTGAGTTCGTCCGGACGTCCGACCACCGCCGCTTCGGCCACTGCCTCATGCGCGACCAGCGCGGATTCCACTTCCATGGTGCTCAGGCGGTGTCCGCTGACGTTGATCACGTCGTCGACGCGGCCCATGATCCAGAAATAGCCGTCTTTATCTTTGCGGGCGCCGTCGCCGGTGAAATACATGCCGGGAATCTGCGACCAGTATTGCTTCACGTAGCGGTCGGGATCGCCATAGATGGTGCGCAGCATTCCCGGCCAGGGCTGCTTCAGGACCAGAAATCCGCCGGAGCCGTCGGGCACGGGCTTGCCCTCCATGGTCACGATCTCGGGCACGACGCCCGGGAACGGCCGTGTGGCCGGAACCGGGCTTGGTGGCGATCGCGCCGGGAATCGGGGTGATCATGATGTGCCCGGTTTCGGTCTGCCACCAGGTATCGACGATGGGGCAGCGGTTGTGGCCGATGGTTTCGCGATACCACATCCAGGCTTCAGGATTGATGGGCTCGCCGACGGTGCCGAGCAGGCGCAGGCTGCTCGAGTATCGTGCTTCTTCGGCCACTCGTCGCCCCATTTGATGAAGGTGCGGATCGCGGTGGGCGCGGTGTAGAAGATGTTCACCTTGTGGCGGTCGATGATCGTCCAGAAGCGGTCGGGCTCGGGGAAGTTGGGCGCGCCTTCGTACATCAGGCTGGTGGCGCCGTTCTGCAGCGGTCCGTAGACGATGTAGCTGTGGCCGGTGACCCAGCCGATATCGGCCGTGCACCAGTAGGTGTCTTCTTCCTTCAGATCGAAGACCCACTTCGTGGTGAGGTAGGTGCCGACCGAATATCCGCCGGTGGTGTGCACCACGCCCTTGGGCTTGCCGGTGGTGCCGGAGGTGTAAAGGATGTAGAGCGGATGCTCGGAGTCGAGCGGCTCGGCCGGACATATCGTCCGACGCCTTCGCCATCAACTCGTGCCACCAGTGATCGCGTCCGGCCTGCATGATTGATCGGCGTACCTGTGCGCTTGTAGACGACAACATTCTTCACCGACGGGCACGACTTCAGCGCTTCCTCGACTGCCGGAAAGAGCTTCACTTCGCTGCCGCGGCGATAGGAGCCGTCCTGGGTGATCACGGCGGAAGCTTGGGAATCGTGAATGCGATCGACAAGCGCGTTGGAGGAGAATCCGCCGAAGACCACCGTGTGCGGCGCGCCGATGCGGGCGCAGGCCAGCATGGCGATGGGCAGCTCCGGAGTCATGCCCATGTAGATGGCGACGCGATCGCCTTTCTTTACGCCCAGCGACTTCAGCACATTGGCGAACTTCTGCACTTCACGATGCAGTTGCTGATAGGTCAGAGTGCGAATCTTCGCCCGGCTCGCTCTCCCAGATGATGGCGGCCTTGTTCTTGCGGCCGGTCTGCGACATGGCGGTCGAGGCAGTTGTACGAGAGGTTGAATTGTCCGCCGACAAACCATTTTGCCCAGGGGCAGTTCCATTCAAGCACCTTGTCCCACTTCTTGAACCAGTGCAGCTCGCTGGCCACGCGCGCCCAGAATTTGTCCGGATCGTCTACTGACTCTTTGTACAGGCGCTCGTACTCGTCCAGGCTCTTGACGTGGGCCTGCTGGCTGAACTCGGGCGGAGGAGGAAACTTGCGCTGCTCCTGGAGAATCGAGTCGATGTTGGGGGAGTGGGAATCGACGGCAGCTTTCTCGGCCATGATGAAGCACCCTCGAGCTGAGGATTTCGCTCGCACCCGCAAAGCGGCGCGAATTCGCAGGAGTTTATTCTACACAGGAAGGGCAAAACCTTCCCGGGCCAATGGGCCCGGGCCCACGTGGTCCGTATTAAAAAAAGACCCTGGGCTCTGACCCAGGGTCGTGTGTTATGCGGTCAGGATTTAGCTCGCGCGCTGCATGGGCTTATCTGTTTTCTGGAAGTCTGCGCCGGCCTCGCCGGTTGACGACACGTCCTCTGCGCCCGTCTCTTCCAGAATTTGTTTTGCCCTCTTCGTCCACTTCGAATCGTCACAATGGACTGACAGAAGGATTCCGCCGTCCTTAATGCGACCTTCGTAGCGTTTCGCTTCGTACTCCGGAATGCCCATGCCTACCAGGGCTCCCGTGATGCCTCCGACAACGCCACCCGCACCCGCTCCGGCTAACGCTGCCACAATCGGGCCGGCTGCGATGAGAGGTCCCAAGCCGGGGATCGCCAGCGCGCCGATGCCGGCTAGCCAGCCCAACCCGCCTCCGATTACTGCGCCCGACGTTGCTCCCGTCGTTGTCCCTTCCGGAGCCTTCGTCTGTTTCTCGACCGCGAAATCCTTCGTTCCTTCATTCTCCGGGAACAGCACGGAAATATCCGTGTTGCGGAAATCGGCGGCTCGTAGCGCGTCCACCGCGCTCTCTACGCTGATACGATCTCGATAAATTCCGAACGCTGCTGTGTTTTTACCTGCCATGTAATCTCCTTTGAAGGTTGATCGATCTGTTTTAGTTGCGAATTCTATTTGTTCGCGATGTCTATCTCGCTTTTGATCTTGTCAGTGCCACCCGCTACCTCTGCGGCTTTGGCTTCAATGGCTTGCTTTTCCTGGTCAGAGTGCACCGGGCCTTTCAGGGTGACGACACCGTCCTGCGCAATCACTTTGATGTTGTGTGCATAGGTGGAAAGGGATTTGTCCTTCACCAGGGCTCGACGCACCTGTTGGGCGAGAGCCCGATCCGAGCTATTTTCTTTCTGCTGGTCGGCCGTAGGTTCGTTCTGGTTGCGGTCACGCTGGTTAGCTTTCGTGTTGTCGGCTGGCGCTTGAGTGCCAGTCGCTGGCTGGTCCTGCTGCGCCCAGATCAGTCCGGCCGTGCTTACGGAAAGGATCAAGGTTAAGAGCCGTAAGAATGGTTTCAATGGATTCTCCTCTTCACGGGTGGGCAGAGAAATATCTTCCCCTCTCAGTAAGCTACAAGCGCGCGCATCCCGGGCACATCGGGGATGAAGGGTATAGTGCGGTCAGATGCACCCCACTCCTTTCCCAATGCTCGGCGTCCGGCGATACTAATACCGGAGCCTTCCATGTCGAAGACCATCAAAAAGATCGTTCTCACCGTAGCGGCGTTCATCCTGGTTGTATTCGCCGTATTCCTCTTCAACCAGACGATGCAGATTGTGCAGGCGGCGCGCTCGCTCAATCCTGTATTCGGGCAGGCGGTGATGTGGGCGCTGATTTTCCTGTACGCTGCTTTGCTCACGACTCCATTCGTGCTCTGGTTTCGGCTGCCCAAACGGATGCTGCCACCCACGGCTAGGGAAGGCGAGGCGTACGAGGCGTTTCTGGGCGAGTTCAAGCGGCGTTTGGCGCGCAACCCGCGGCTGCGGGGAATGTGTCTGGATTCGGCGGAGGAGATCGAAGCTGCGCTGGCGATCCTCGACAAGCACGCGGACGCCGTCGTCACCGAGGCCGCCTCGGCTGTCTTTCTCAGTACAGCGGTGCTGCAGAGCGGGCGGCTCGACGTGCTGGTTGTGTTTGCAGCTCAGACGCGGCTGATCTGGAAGGTCGCTCATGTGTACTATCAACGGCCGTCGCTGCGGGACTTTGTGCAACTGTATGCCAACGTGGCGTCCACGGCGTTCATTGCCGCGGGGATTGAGGACGTCGATGTGGATGTCCTGGTCAGCACCGTCTTCGGCTCGACGGTCGCGGCTATTCCCGGCATGCACTTGCTGACCAGCTCGGTGCTGTCGGGATCGGCCAACGCATTTCTCACATTGCGCGTGGGCATGATCACGAAGGAGTACTGCCGCTGCGCGACAGAAGTGGAAAAGAAAGGATTGCGCCGGGCGGCAACCGTGAAAGCGGCGAAGCTACTGGGGGCTATCGTGAGCGAGGGAACCAGGAAACTGACGCGGGCGACATTTGATGCGTCGAAAGCAAAGTTGCGCGACACCTTCACGCGGCTGGTGAAGAGACCTGGAGCAGAAACCGCGTGATCCGGACATCCGTGGTTACTTCATAAACGTAATCAGCAGAGCCATGCTGGCGGCGAACATGGCCGCGGTGCTCAGCCAGCCTAGAACGTTCAACGGCCGGGTATTGCGCCAGCGTCCCATAATGTTGCCATTCGTCGTGATCAGCATAATCAGCAACATCAGAAATGGCGTGGAAACTCCCTGCACGATGGAAGAAAACACCAGCGCTCGCATGGGATTGATGCCCATGAAATTCAGCCCCACGGCAAGCGCGGTGAAGATCGCAATGGAGATGCTGAATGGCTTCACCTCGCGCGGGGGATAGTGCAATCCGTGCTTCCAGCCGAGGGATTGGCAGAGATCGTACGCGGCGCCGGTGGTCATGATGGGAACGGCGAGGAAGCCGACGCTAAATACGCCGAGCGCGAATAGGCCCTCCGACAGCTTTCCCGCGACGGGTGCCAACGCTTGTGCGGCTTCGGCGGCCGTGCTGATATCGTGCTTCCCCGCCTTGAACAGGGTGGCCGCGGTCGAGAGCATGATGAAGTAAGTGATCAGGCTAGCGAAGGTCATGCCCGCAGCGACGTCCCGGCGCGCATGCTTGAGCTCGTCCTTCGTGCTGCCCTTGCGATCGGTGAGCCTGCGCCTGCCCAGGGAGATGTCTTCTTCCACTTCTTCGTTCGATTGCCAGCTGTACAGGTACGCCGAGAGCGTGGTGCCGACGATGGCGACTAGCATGGATAAGGAGTGCGCATCGAAGCGAAGGTGCGGGACGAAGGTTCCCCTCAGCACCTCGCCGAGACTGGGTTTGGCCAGGAATGCGGCGGCGACATAAGCGAGCAGGACCAACGCGAGCCAGCGGAAGACGTTCTTGAGGGTTTTGTAAGATCCCATAATCTGCAGAGCCGCCGTTGCGATTCCTATCGCCAGCACCAGCAGCCAGTGCGGAATCGGAATAAGCAGGCGCAACGCGGCTGACATACCTCCGATGTCGGCACCAGCCTCAATCACGTTACCGATGAGCGCGCAGGCCAGAATCGAAAAAAGAAGCCAGCGCGGATAATGCTTGCGAATGACGGCGAAGAGGCCTTCCCCCGTAACCTGGCCCACCTTCGAACAGAGATACACGGTGGCATACATCATGGGGAGGAGCGCCGGGATGGTCCACAAGAACGACGGCCCCAGCGAGGCACCGACGGCGGCGTAAGTTCCGATAGCCGCAGGATCGTCGTCAGATGCGCCGGTAATCAGTCCAAGGCCGAGGGAGCGAAATCGCCCGCCAGGCACGGGTTTGGAGACACCGGCGCGCAGACGCTTTTCTTCTTTAGGATTCTTCTTGCGCCGCTCAACAGGTGGAATGGGTTCAGCGGCCATGGCGAGAAGGGTGCATTTTAGAAGCCAAGGCGTTGAGCCCGGTTGCCGTGAGTTGCTGCTCGTGCGGAGAGAATGGGGAGGGACTTCTTCCCTCCCCATTTGGATTTAAAGCGCAGCCAAAATCTGGTTCAGCAGAGTCTGGAGTTGGGTCAGCAACGTGCTCAGAGGGCTTCCGCCATTCAGCAGGTTGGCAACGGCACACAGCAGGTTGCCCAGAAGATTACCAGCGCCCGGAACCGCGGTGATGTTCAGCACCACCTGGTTCAGGTCGATGACAAGCCCAAGAACGTTCAGGTGGAGCGGGCCCAGCACGAGATTGACGAGGCTGCAACTGGGGTCCGCACTTATCACCGGCAAGCTTACGGTCTGAGTGAATTCTGTCGGAGTTCCGTCCCGGGTGACGGTGCCGTTCAATACGCCCTCAGCTACGAGCTGGTTCCCCTGAATGGAGAAATGCGTAATGTGGATCAGGCCAGTCATGTTATTCCCAGCACCGTCGGTCCACTGCACGTAGGCACTGACGGAATGCGGCACTTTGTGTGGCGCTGGAGGCTGCGCCATGGCGCCCGTGGCGGCCATGGTGAGCGTACAGAAGGACAACAGGGCGAGGATTGTGGTGAGGCGTAGTCTTACGCTTACGTGATTCATTGGATTCTCCGTATTGTGGTTGGATCGTACGTCTACAAGGAGTTCTCCCGCACGAGGTTTGCGGCAGGGGGAGAACTAGGTGGGCTTACGGTAGAAGCCCGTCAATTTGGGCATGAGATGCCGCGGAGAAAAATGGGGGTTGCAGAAAATCCAGACACTTACATTCTTTAATGTCCGTGAAAGTCGGCCATGGACGGGCGTTTCAGGCGAACCCTGTGATAGAAAACGGCCCACCACAGGGTACACAGGGGATCACAGAGGAAGAACGACGCGGAGCATTTATGCTGCCTCACGTTCGTGACACTGATGTTCATTGACGTGCTGCTGCAAGGCGCCGATCCGGCGCTCCTTCTCACCCAGCATTAGCTCGAGTTCCTTGTCCACACGCATGAACTCGCCGGGTTTTCTCGAGCGGAAGATTTCAAGCTGCAAGCTGGTGGTTTCGGCTAACTTCTTCAGCATTTCGTCCACGCGGGAGGTGAGTTTTTCGTATTCGGGGCATCGGTTCACGCTGGCTTTGGTGCAAGCGAAGGTGCTTTGGCTGCCTGGGTTTTACGGTGGTGCCCGGCCGAGTATGGGATCGACGAAAACCCCCGGCGCCAGCGAAGAGCCTTACTCAAGCCAGAGGAGGGCTTGCGTGGGGCACCTCCACGTACCTTCCACTCTCCGCATTCCACCCTCCACTTCCATCATATCCACCTTCACCTGCAGGTCCGGAGTGGAGTTTTGTGCAACAACAATGCGTGGCAGGGGCATCCTAAATTGAGCTTTTTAGGAGCATTCGATGGACAAGAATACGGTTCTCTCGCTCAGTCCCAATCAGGACGCCCTGGCCATGCGAGAAGCCACGCTTCGCAGCGGGGGTCTGAAAGTAATTTCGGTGCTTAGCACTATTCAGGCGAGGTTCGAAATCGAGATGGGCCGGTGTGGAGTTTTCGTCATCTGCTACCGCGTCTCGAAGGAACAGGCGGAGGAGTTGACCAGGTTGTTTCGAAGAAACTGCCCCGAAGGACGGGTGATCTTTGTCACCGAACCTGGACACAAGGACCAAGTGCCTCGGGGCACGGACCTCGCGGTGCCGGAATCAAGGTGTGGGGAGTTGGTCCTGCAAGCTGTGAAAGAGGATGATAAGGCGCAAGGTTCCAGAAACGCGGCCTGAAAACCCGCGCCGGCGTAGTCTTTAAGCCGACATGCGCAGACCCTGGATGCGTCGTACCTCTGGAAGCAGATCCTGGGCAGCGTTGCTTTTCACCACGTACCCACTTGCGCCTGCCGCCAAAGCCGCCCACTGAAAGCCACGAGAATCGTGTTGACTCACAATGACAACGTGCAGTGAGGGAAATTCACGTTTGAGAACTCGCGCAGCATCCAGCCCGTTCATCGTAGGCATGGTGATGTCCAGCAGAACCAGGTCAGGGTGATGCTGCCTGGCTTGGTTGAGAGCGTCGGCGCCGTCCACGGCCTGGCAGATCACTTCAATATCAGTTTGGGAATCAAGTATCTGGCAGATGCTTCGACGCACACTTTCATTGTCGTCCACCACAAGCACGCGAAGGGGGCGCCGCTCCATCGTGTCTCCCGACGAAACCAGTCGAAGCCGTTCTATTGTTAGCGGAGTTGGAAACAGACTATCGGTCGTGAGGGTGGGAAGGTATAGGGCGAAATTGGTATGACCAAAGTTACCAGTGAGTAGGCCGCTGAAATGAAGCTGGCAACGACGCTATCGCCGTTCAAGGCTCAACACCGGCTCACCCGGCGAGTGGCGAGAAACTTGCCTTCAGGCAGTTCTATCGGAACATTCCGAGACCGGCTGAGTTTCTCATGGGAGAGGCATAGAAGCTCCTGGCGGATCTGATCCAGGTCGCAGTCGTCGGGCGACGTGGCGAGCTGTTGACAAAGCTCGCGCATGCGGTCTTCCAGGTTTCGATTGCGGTCGAAGAATTCGGGAAGTTCGGCAATGCGGTCATCCGGCGGCAGTTTCACAAGGGTCCTCAAAGCAGGTGCTGTAGAGAGAAAAGCACATTCTGCGCGGGTGCGCGATACCTCGCAAACTGTACTTTGTGCCCGGGCGGCCACGTTTTGGCGCGTTTTGGCGCTTGTGGCAGTCGGCCTACGGTGTATCCTGTAGGCAAGCAGTCCCAGACCCCAGCAGTTCCGCTCGTCCGACAATAGAGGGTTGTGACGCATCGAGGCTGAATCGTGACAATTCATTATTTTCACCGCATACCCCTCGCGGATCTCGCAGGGGTGTGGCGCTGCAGTTCGAAACCAGCTTGCTCCATATGCGACGAACCCGTTGAGCTGGAGACAGCAAAAACCGACGAGTGCGGACGGGCAATACACGAAAATTGTTACGTTCTGAAGCTGGCGTCGACTCTGAAAGCCGCCCAGGGCACTTTTAGTAAATACGCAGACAGAGAAGGACGGAATAGCGCGCCGAGGTTTCGATCTACGTTAGGAGGCCGAGCCATGACCGCCGAGGAACGAGAGCGACTCGGGTATCTCTGCGAGCGAATCCAAGTCGAGCAGGCCCCCCAGACATTCGACGAGCTGGTAATGGAATTGAACGAACTTCTGGAACAGAACCAGCAGCGCATAAACCGAGCCCAAGCAAATACTTCAAGGGGGAATTAGCCCGCGAGCAGGGCCACTCCGCCAGCAACCAGCAAAGCGGCCATCCAGCGACGGTGATCCACTTTTTCGCGCAGGAAGAGTTTCGCGGCGAAGGCGTTGCCGATGAAGGTGAGCGAAGCGGCCGCCGGGCCGACCAGGCTCACGTCTCCCCAAGAGAGCGAGAACAGCAGGCTGAAGAAAGAAAGGGCCATCGCTGCCACGGCAACGAAGAACGTGGGACTCGAGAAGATGCGGCAAACGACGGTGCCGATTCCGAAGCGTTGCCGCAGGGCGTGAAGATCACCGACCTGCTTCATCGCGCGTGACATGCTGACATCTCCCACGACGGAGAAGGACACCACCAGTAGAATTCCACACCAGGTGTAGAGGTGCCTCACGGCTTGCCTCCGGTCGCAACGCGGACATGGTGCTGGTTCCCTGGGCCTGCCCCCGCACTGCCCGACCCGGCGCCGATATCCCCAGCGGAAGATGCTGAGCCCGCGTCCGAATGCTGGGTTACGGACGGGCCCCCAGCCACAAACCCAACCCCGCCGGAAATTAAAGCGATTCCCGCCCAACGCAGTGGACTGACCTGCTCGTGCAATGCGAAGCGAGCCACCAAGGCCAGCAGAACGTATCCCAGCGAAGATGCGGGCAGCACATACGTGAGATCGGCCCAGGAAAGTGCGTTCATGTAAGAAGCAAAGAAAGCAAGAAGCAGGACAATGCCGATGGCCACCCAGGGATTGCTCACCGCCAAAAAAAGGCTGCCGATATTGTGAAAGGAGATGTTGCCGACCTGCTTCATGCCGTGCGACAGCAAGGAATCACCGGCCGCCGCGAAGACGGTCACCCCGGCCAGCACTAGATACTTGCGAAAGGTCAAACGCAGTTCTCAGTTGTCAGTTCCCGGTTCTCAGTCGGCATAGAACCGAAGGTGAGAAAGCCGGAACTCGGTCCTAATCCGTCATGCCCACTGCGTCCGCCGGACGGCTGGCCGTGGTTGGGCCGGCCGGTGGTTGGCCTGCCGCAGCCTCTTTGGCATGCTTCTTGACCAGCTTATTGCGCTGGGAGCGCAGCTTCAGGAAGGTTTTGGCCTCACCATAAAGGCGCTTGCGGTCATTGCTATCGAACGCGGCTTTTTTCAGAATGCGAAACACAGCCTTCGGACGGAAATAATATTCGTCATAAAAACGATGCACGGCGGAAAGTATTTCATCCGCAGGAAGCCCAGGATACTGAATGTGGGCCAGCTGATGTCCGCCCTCGTCGACCATCTTGTTGTCGCCGACGATGAAGCCGTTTTTCACGGCATAGTCGTAGAGTTCGGTTCCGGGATAGGCATGCGCCACTGAAACCTGGATGGTTTCGACATCGAGTTCCTTGGCGAAGGCAATGGTGTTGTTGATGGTCTCCGGCGTTTCGCCCGGCAACCCCATAATGAAGTCGCCGTGAATAACCAGTCCGAGCTTGTGGCAGTCTTTGGTGAACTGGCGCGCACGCTCGATGGTGGCGCCCTTCTTGATGTTCTTCAAAATCTGCTGATCGCCCGATTCGTAGCCGACGATGAGCAGACGGCAGCCCGCTTCCTTCATGGCCTTTAATGTTTCGAAGTCAGTGGTCACGCGCGAGGTGCAGGACCAGGTCAATCCGAGCGGCTTGAGCTTGGCGCAGAGTTCAACCGTGCGCGCCTTCTGAATGTTAAAAGTGTCGTCGTCGAAAAAGAATTCTTTCACATTGGGCCAGAACTCTTTCGCTTTGGCCATCTCGCGAGCGACGTCATCGCTGGAGCGCTTCCGCCACGGATGTCCACTCAAGGTCTGCGGCCATAGGCAGAAAGTGCACTGAGCCGGACAGCCGCGGGTGGTGTAAAGCGACACATACGGATTCAGCAGGAAAGGCACGTTATACCTGGTCACATCCAGATCGCGCTTGTAGACCTCAGTGACGTGTGGCAGCGAATCCAGATCCTGAATCTGGGGAGCGTCGGGATTGTGGACGATCTTGTCGTCCTTCAAATAAGAAACGCCGGCAATCTGATCCAGCGGCTTGCCCTTAGCGTAATCGACGACGGCGAAGTCGAATTCCTTGCGGCAAACGAAATCAATCTCGGGGCACTCGCGCAGCGATTTCTCGGGCAGCACCGAGACGTGCGGCCCGACAAAGGCAATCTTGACGGAAGGGTTGGCAGCCTTGATGGCTTTCACCAGCCGCATATCGCCAGGAAACCCGGGGGTAGAAGTGAAGAGCACAAGAAACTCGTACTGCCGCGCAATGTTGATCGTCTCTTCCCCCGAAACGTGATGGGAAGGCGCATCCAGCAAGCGGGCGCCTTCCAGCATTCCCGCGGGATAAGCCAGCCACACCGGATACCAAAAGCTTTCGATTTCGCGGGTGGCGGGCCAGCGAGAGCCAGCGCCTCCGTCGAAATTTTCAAAAGAGGGAGGATTGAGGAACAGCGTTTTTAGAGGCATATTGGGGTTCTAAGCATTCTAGCATTCAAGCAACGGTTATCCCTGCGAGTCACCGTTATAGCAAGAGGTTCCCCCCAGGTATTGGATCGTGGCCTAAATGCTTGATTTCAATGTACTAGGCCCTGGGTTGAAAAGAAACGCCTGTGGGGCCAATGCACTGTTGGATGCAGCGAACGGGCGTGGGATGCGGTGAGTGGAATTACCTAGGGAGGTACTACTGGCCTTCCTGCGAGCCGGGAACACGGAATGTGACACCGCGATCGTCGTTGGCTTTGGTGGTCGCGGGTAGATCAAGATTCGCGAGCGGAATCTTTTCGTGATGCTGGGGTGTCAGGTCCAGCAGATTTTGTCCGACGATGGCGTAGTTAGTGACTTCTCTCTGGTGCCGGTCGCGGAAGATCAGTACTGTGGGCGAAGGCGCTGCGGTCGTTTGTTGATCCTCGCTTACCGGCTGAGCGTTGCGGGAATACGAACGACGGCCGTAGGAATGTTCATCGCGGTCGGCTTCCGCTTCGTCCTGCATGCGAGATTCTGCCAGTTGTTGTTCGTTCCACTGCTGGGCGAGGGCGCGCTCGCGGTAGTAGTCGCGATCGAACCTGTAATCGTCGTAGTCCCACGAACTCCACAGCCAGGGTCGTAGTAGCCCAAACCCCAACCCCAGCCCCATCCGGAGCCCCAGCCTCCGCGATTGCGACCCCAACGAGACGTAAAGTTGTCGTGTCCGCAGAACGCGCCGAAGCAATTGGAGAACTGATTGCCACGTCGTCGAACATTGTAATGACCACCGCCCCACGATGAGGAATCCAGGCCGGGGTGTCCGCAGAACGCGCCAAAGCAATTCGAGAACTGATTACCACTCCGCCGAACGTTGTAATCACCACCGCCCCAAGATGAGGAATCCAGGCCGGGATGCCCGCAGAACGCACCAAAGCAATTGCTAAACCGATTGCCACGGAATCCGTTTGCGGAAGAGTTGGATCTGTGAGCGCTGACGGGGAATCCCGAGCGCATTCCGCCGGAGAAATGGCCGCCGCCCGTGTGAGCGCCACTCATCCCGCGCGCTCCGCCGAATCCACCGGCGTGGCCACCGCCGCGTTGGGCGCAGAGGGGCACAGTGAGGAAAAGTGCGAACGCCGCGATGGAAACCAAAGGGCGCATACTCGGCCATTATAGGACGATTTTCGTAGATTGCTTCTGAATTTTTGTTTGGAGCAACTCGGCAGGCTTCGCCTGGAGAGCCCCATGGACCGTCTCTACGCTAATGCTTCTTGGCTTTTTTGGCGGGCTTGGGAGCAGGTTTGGTTGGCTTCTTGGGTGCCGGTTTTGGGGGCACCTTCGCCTTGGCCTGCGGCTTGGGTGGCGGCGCTGGCGCGGCGACTGGAGGCGGGGCGGCCACCACTGCGGCCTTTCCCTTCTTGCCTTTTGGTGCGAGCTTGGCGGCGGTTTTTGCCGCGTTCTGGGCAGCGGTGGCGGCCGCGGCGGCTTCAGCAGCCGCTTTGGCGGCGCGTCCACGGCGTGGAGCGGGAGGCGGTGGCGGCGGTGGCGGCGCGAACGGCTTCAGAAATTTCAGGGTCTCGGTGCGCGAGCGCAGCTTGCCATCCAGCAACAGCATGAAGACGTCATGCGCAATTTTTGGATACTCCGGCAATTGCGGCGTGATGAGCAGCTCCGTCATCTCAGGAAGCGGAATCTTCTGCTGGATCTGCCGCCACTTGGTCAGATAATTCTTGATCTTCTGCTCGACTGCCTGCTGCTTCGCGGTGACCGCCAGGAACAGCACCATCTCCGGGCGCGCAGACGAGAGCAATTGCCAGGTGCGCGACGGGGTAGCGGCTTCTTTGCCGCTCAAGCGCTTGGCCAGTTCTTTCGCGTGGTCTTCGATATCGCGCCAGGCTTCCACCAGATCTTTGCGCGGAATCATCTTCTGAATGTCCGCGATGTCTTTATCGGAGAAGTGCCCGGTCAGGAAATACATGACCGCAGGTCCGGCATCGGGGGTGTATCCCAGATCGACCATCTGCTGGCGAGTCTTCATCAGCGCGCTCAGGCCGTTGAGGTCGACCTTGGCGGTGGTCCAGTGCTCGTGCAGGACCTGCAGCCAGCCTTCCTTCTCCAGCATCTTGACGACGTTCAGCGGATCGTCTTCGTGCGCCAGCGCGGCGATTTCGTGGCCGATGGAACTGCGCAGAATGTGGTCGATGTACTTGCCTTCCTTGGCGGCGTCGTAGCGGGCCTGCGTGCGTTCCTCCAGCGGCCAGTGAAAACGGGCGGAGAAACGGGTGGCGCGGATCAGCCGCGAAGGATCTTCGAGAAAGGAATAGTTGTGCAGGATGCGGATGAGCTTGGCTTCGATGTCAGCGACGCCGTTGAAGGGATCGAGCAGCAGGCCGCGCGATCCTTCATTCAGCGACAGCGCCATGGCATTGACGGTGAAGTCGCGGCGGCGGAGATCGTCGTGAATGGTGGCCGGCATGACGATGGGAGGCTTGCCGGTCTTCTCGAAGCGCTCGGTGCGCGCCATGCTGATTTCGGCGCGGGCGTTGCCGGGAAGGGAGAGGAAGATGGTGCGAACGTCTTCCTCGACGGCGGCAATTTTGGCGCCGGCCTTCTCAAGATCTTTTTGCAGCTTGAGGGGGTTGCCCTGGACCGTGAAATCGAGGTCGCGGATGGTGAATCCGCTGATGATGTCGCGGATGGCGCCGCCGGTAAGGTAAAGATTCATACCCGCGGCGCGGGCAACGTCCTGGACCAGTCCGACGCCTTTGAGCTGGTCCGGCGTCAGCCGGATTTCCATCGTGTAAATGTAATCAGCCATTCGCGTTAGGCGACTTGCCGGGCCGGGAATGCGGGGCCGACGAGCCGTACTTTCCACAGGATTTCCACAGCCCTCAAGCGACTGCTAAAGCAGGGCCGAGCCACGGAGATGCAAGTGGCTAAATACATGAGACTTAGACGAAGCGGAAACTCTGCGGCAAGCACAAGAAAATAACACAACGTTTACATTTTGGCTACTGCCAAGGCGGATTCCGGGAGTTTTGCCGGGAAAAGTGCGAGAATCGAGACCGCAGTCGTCAGCGGTTACGGCTCGGCAGTTTGCGGCAGCTTAGACGCATTCTGTCTTCAGGAAGAAGCGGCAACTGATCACTTATTTTCATGCCTTCGACTCATAAGAAAGTCATTGTCCGGAAGATGGACCGGGATTCGGTGTCGGGATACGTGTCTCCGGCGAATTTCGTGCATGAAGGCAAATTGGAACTGTTGAATACTTCAGGCACCGTGATCGCGATGGACCTGCGGGAGATCAAGGGCGTTTATTTTGTGCGCGAGTTTGGCGATTCGGAGTCGCTTACGCGCAAGACCTTTACCTCGCGACCGCGGTCGGAGGGATTGTGGGTACGGCTGCGCTTCAAAGACAGCGAGGTGCTGGAAGGATTGATGCCCGCGGACCTGACCCAGAATACGCCGGAGGGATTCCTGGTGAATCCTCCGGACCAGCGGTCGAATACGCAGAGAATTTTCGTGCCGCGCACGGCATTGGAGTCGCTGACCGTGCTGGCGGTGATTGGAGCGACGCGGAGGAAGCGTCCGGCGCAGGATCAGCGGCAGGTACCGATGTTTGAGGAGTAAGGGGCGTAATCAGTACTCAGTACTCAGATGATTACGGTTTATGAAAAGCCGACTTGAAGCACTTGCCGTGAGGTCAAGCGTGTCTTGACTGCGCGAGGAGTTGACTTCGAGAGTGTCAACTACATCGAGAAACCTTTTTCGGCTTCTGAGTTGAGGGCTTTACTGGGCCGCGCGGGACTGAAGCCGCAGGACGTGCTGCGCCGCAACGAGCCTGCCTATAAGCAACTCGTGGCCGGCAAGGAGCTGTCTGACGATGAAGTGCTGAGGCTCATGGCTGCCCATCCGGAGCTGGTGCAGAGACCGATCGTCGTGCGCGATGAAAAAGTTGTACTGGCCCGGCCAATTGAAAATCTAACCAAGTTGGGCATCTAGTAGTGCCCTTCCGCGGGGAAATTCAAGCGCATCCCGATGCGATAGAGAATGGGTGGACCCAGGTTCAGCAGTGAGATTCCGTTGAAGGGCGTGTTCGCGACGTTATAGCGCTGGTTGAGGATGTTTTCGGCGGCGGCGAAAAGCTCGACATTGCGACTCAGGTTTCGGCCGATCTGCAGGTCCATGGTGTAGGCGCGCCCTAGCGGGTATTTGTTCTGATCGTCGTCGAACTGGTTTCCGATGAAGCGTCCTTGAACGCTCAACAGAAGCCGTGAGGGATTCCAGTAGCGGGCTTCCCAGGTAAAGACGTTTCGCGGGACTTGCGCCACTTGCTTGCCGAGGAGAGAGACTGCGCCCGGTGGAACCGTGTAATTCACCACCGTAGCGTCAGTGAACGCGTAGCCGGCGGAAATCTGGATGTCCCGGGAAACGTGAACTGAGGCGTCGAGTTCGAGTCCGCGGGAGCGAATGCGGCCCAGATTCTGCTTCTGGCGCAAAACCGGCGACGCGGCCGGATCGAGAGTGACATTTTCTACCGGGTCGACCAGATCGCTCCAGAAAAATGTTCCGCGGAGATCGAGCTTACGATCGAGAGCGGTAACGTTCACACCGGCCTCGGCTCCGGTGAGGCGCTCGGCATTCAGATACGGATTGTTCAGCGTGAGAACATTCCCCAGGCGAAAGCTGCGGTAGAGTTCGTTGAGCGTGGGCGCGCGGAAAGCCCGGTACATGGACGCGGTCAGCGAGACGTTACGGCTCACCGTTCGAAGCACGGAAGCGCGCGGGCTGAACGCGAGATCACTGCGGGCTGGATACAGGACGGTGGGGGCTGTGCAAGCGCCGTCAACGGGAGTGCAGATGGAACTGGCGCGGAAATTGTTCCAGTCATCAAGGCGGGCGGCGAGGATGACGGTCCAGTTATTCCAGCGAATCAGGTCCTCGCCAAAGAAGCCGGCAATGCGCTGGCGTCCGCCTGCCGCGTTGTTACGGGTGTGAGTGCCGGCGGTGAAAAGCTGCTCGTCGCTCGCGCCCATCACTTCCATCAGGTCAGCGCCGGCGACCAGCGTCTGATGCTTGCCTAGCAGATGCGTCCACTGTGCTGCGCCCCCGACGACTTGTTCAGGGACGTACTGCAAGTTGGTAAGAGATTCGCTGTTGCGGTCGGGAGCGATGGAAGAAAAACGCTGATCGTAGCCCTGCACCTGGCCGTAGGCACGGACCATGAAAGAGTCGTTGCCGAATTGCTGATCGTAGCCGAGTGCGCCTTCGCCCATTCTCGTATCGTTGGTTTGGATGGCCGTGCCGTTGTGGCGAAATTCGGTGTAGAAACTTCCGCGGGCGAAGAGTCGAGCCTTTATCTCCGATGTGACGTCCGATGGTTAACTCCAGCGAGGCGTCTCTCGAGTTGGCGGGAGTATCGACGAGGCCGCGCTGCGAAGTTGGAACGAGAATAAAACCGTTGGTGCGGAACAACTCGGAGGCGAGCGAGAGGTCCCATTGGTAGAACGCGCGTGCCGGTCCAGACAGAGAGGTCGGGGGTCTGCTCGTTCCCGTAGGAAGTCTCCAAGCTCAATGCCGGGCGTTCGGGCTGGCGGGTCAGGAACTGCACGACTCCACCTAGAGCGTCACTGCCATAGAGGTTGGAAGCGCCTCCGCGAAACACTTCGACGCTGGAGATGGATTCGCGGGGAACACGATCCCAATAAACCCAGCCTCCGAAGGCATCGACCAGGGGAAAGCCGTCTTCGAGCACAAGGGCACGGCTGGCGGCGGTGCCTCCGAGGCCTCGAAGGGAGACGCCCTGGTTGGAGGCATTCGCGGTGCGACTGTCTGAGCGGCGGAAGAGAGAGAAGCCGGGAACCTGGCGGAGGACGTCATCAACGCGGAGCGCGGGGCTGGCGATCACATCCTCTTGCGAGAGCAACACTGTGCTCCCGGGAGTTTCCGAAAGGCGAATCGCAGTACGGGTCGCAGAAACCGTGACCTGTTCGCTGGCCGAATGCGGGTTCGAGGATGACATCAATGACAGCATGGGGCGTGGCAGTCCAGGAGCGCTCTGCGGGAGCGAATCCCGGCGACTGGACTTCGACAGATCCAGATTCCGCGGGGACGGACGAGAAGCTGAAGTGTCCGCTGCTGTCAGTAACGGTGCTCGCATTATAAGAACCGGCTTGCAGGATTACCGAGGCGTTGGCAACGACGGCCGCAGCCGAGTCGCGAACGGTGCCTTCCACTACGGCGGTTTGCGCTGAAAGCCTGGCGAGCGGAAACGCCGCGGCAAGAATCGCGCAGATGAAGATGGCGTGGCATTTCGGCATCCGGATTAAATTACCAGACCGACGGAAGGCGGAGAAACGAGTGGGTGCCCGGACGCCAGGCTACTCCCCCGCGTTCCTCTTGTCCTCTGCGTCCAGTTTTTTGCACCACAGAGGACACAGCGGAACACAGGGAAATGCTGGGAATTCATTGCAAAAGCCCGAAACGTTGATGTAGTGTTTCTGGTCCGCCGGCTGAGCGCTGGCGGGGCGAAACGGGCGGATCTCCATCCCTTCCCTCTCTCCGTTCGATTTCGATGAGCCGTGATCCCAGTCGAGGTGTGTATGTACGGTCTCGGGGCTTCTCTTCCCCTGCAGGTACTTGTCTTTCTCAAGTTTGATGTGGATTGCTGTTCTCATTCTTGCCTTTACCGGAGCCGGGTGGGGGCAGGACCGAGCGCAGATGGTGAGTGCGCCGCATCCCCTCATTACCAAAGCGGTGGACGAGTCGCAGCTGACGACGCTGAAGGGGAACACCCATCATCTGGCCCGGAAAGAATTCGATTTAGGAACTGCGCCGGCAACGTTGCCCATGGAGCGAATGCTGCTGGTGCTGAAGCGGAGTCCGGAACAGCAAGTGGCGCTACGCAAACTGCTTGACGACCAGCAGGACAAGCATTCGCCCAATTATCACAAGTGGGTGACTCCGGAGGAATTTGGGAAACAATTCGGCCCGAGCGATGCCGACATGCAAACCATCACTGAATGGTTGCGAGCCCACGGCTTTCAAGTCGGAACCACCAAAGGGCGAACGGTGCTGGAGTTTTCGGGGTCGGCCAGCCAGGTGCAGGAAACGTTTCACACCGCGATTCACAAGTACATCGTCAATGGCGAACAGCACTGGGCCAACTCCAGTGATCCGCAGATTCCGGCGGCGCTCGTTCCAGCAGTAGCCGGCGTAGCCACGCTACATAATTTCGTCAGCAGGCCGCAGAGCGGCCTAAAGCAGGAAACCGTTGTGGCACGAGTAGTACCGGGCGCACGTCCGGAAATCACCTTCACCCAAAACGGCCAGCAAATCCACGCCCTTGCGCCGCAGGATTACGCGGTGATCTACAACATTCGGTCCGGCATACAACAATCCCGGGATCGCAGCAGGTGTGACGATTGGCGTGGTCGCGCGGAATAATCTTTACAACGGCGGCCAAGACGTTCAGAACTTCCTCAGCGTAGTCGGATCCGGCATGAATTCTTTCGGCGGGGGCTATGTCAATGTCGTGGTGAACGGCCCTGATCCGGGCAACCAGGGTGGCGGAGAAGAAGCCGAGGCCACGCTTGACGCGACTTGGTCCAGCGCCATCGCCCCGAATCGACTGTGGATTTTGTAGTCTCGGGAGGTACGAACACCACCGATGGCGTCGACCTCATGGCGTCGACCTCTCTGAGTTGTACATCGTCGAAAACAATGCCGCCGACATCATGACGGAGAGTTTCGGCACTTGCGAATACTTCGCGACGGATACTCAGCTTCAGCAAATCCGTTCCCTTGCAGAGCAGGCAGCCGCCCAGGGCATTACTTATTTCGTTTCCACCGGCGACAACGGTGCAGAAGGCTGTGACGATCCCAGCAATCCTTCCGCGAAATATCCCATTTCCGTAAATGCGCTCGCGTCTACCGCGTTCAATGTAGCGGTGGGCGGGACCATGTTCAATGAAAACGGAAACGCGAGCAAATACTGGGCCTCTACTGCACCGCCGGCTGAGACGGCGCTTTCGTACATCCCAGAAAATGTGTGGAACCAGAGCGGCGCGACCAGCGGACTTTGGGCGGGCAGTGGCGGCGCCAGCGCTGGCAACGTGGGGAATAATCAGATCTCTCCTGCTGGCACTACCGCCGGGGTGCCAAAACCTGTCATGGCAATCCGGCGCTGGCTTAAATATTCCACAAGACGGCGTGCGCGACATACCCGATATTTCCTTAACCTCTGCCGGGCACGATCCGTATCTGCTCTGCTTCGAAGGATCTTGTGTTCCCGACGCACAGGGATACATTCGTGTTCGCCTGATCAGCGGTACTTCCGCTGCCGCTCCTTCGATGGCAGGCATCATGGCGCTGGTCATCGCAAACGCCGGTGGACGTCAGGGGCAGGCGAATTACGTTCTTTATCCTTTGGCCGCCTCCCAGGCCGCACAAGGTATCTACCCCTCGCAGTGCAATGGTTCCGATACTGTGGGCCTTCCCGCCAGCAACTGCATCTTCAATGATGTGACCGTCGGAAATAACGTGGTTCCCGGAGAGCTGAGTTCGAATTATCACGCAGCACCTGGCTACGATTTGGCGACGGGTCTGGGCTCGGTGAATGTCGGCAATTTGGTAGCGAATTGGAGCACGGTTAGCTTTTAGTCCGACGACGACCCAAATTACTCTCAACGGCGGCACCACCGGGGTCCTAACGACCACGCACGGTGACCCGGTCGCTGTCAGCGCTACAGTTGCGCCAAATTCTGGAACCGGAACTCCCACCGGCGCGGTCAGGCTGTATTACGGCCTCGGCTTCACTACTGGGATCGCTCCAGACGTGTTCCACCTGAACAATGGAGCCGTCAGCGGTTCAACCAGTTCGCTGCCGGGATCCACTGGTTTTTACGATGTGTGGGCCCATTACGGTGGCGACGGGACCTATGCTCCCAGTGACTCCAATCATGTCGAGGTGACCGTGAACCCGGAGCCGAGCACGACCACATTGAGCTTTGTCCGGCTCCGATCCGAGCGGGCGGCCGCTTACGGGCACATTTCCGTTCGGCAGTTTAGTTTTTGTGCGGGCGGATGTTGCGGGAAATTCGGGGAAAGGAATCGCCACAGGCTCGGTCACGTTTACTGATAGTTTCGGTCCGATCCCGTCTACAAATCCGCAGGTGAATCCTCCTGTGCAGGTCGTGAACAATCCACCGCTGAACAGCCAGGGCAATACTTCGATTGGCGATGGGATCGTCAGTTTCGACGCGGGGAACCACAGCATCTCAGCCACCTACGCGGGAGATCCGAGCTTCAGCGCAAGCAGCAGCACCGTGCCGGTCGACGTTCACGGTGCAGCCCGGTTTTGCGTTGGTGTCCGGTCCGACGAGTGTCAGCATCAGCGCTCCTGGTACGAGCGGCACTAGCACGGTGGGCATCATCGCCTCAACGGGTTTCACCACCGCCATCACGTTGTCGTGCAGCGGCCTGCCTGTAGAAGCCACCTGTACCTCGACGTCGATTACCGGCCAAGGCCCAACCACAGTCGCTTCTGCGACCCTGACGGTCACGACGGTGGCGGCGCATACCACGATGCTGCGATCGAATGAGCGACGCTATTACGCCGTGCTGCTGGGGGGTGGGCTGCCGCTCGTTGGCATTTTCCTGATGGCTGCGCCGAAGCGGCGACGGGCCAGTGTGCTCCTCGGAATGATGCTGCTAGGGCTTGTGGCCGTGCTTCCGTCGTGCGGCGGAGGCGGAGGAGGCTCACCGGCGGCGCATCAGCAGGATCCAGGCACACCAGCGGGGAGCTACGTCGTTACCGTGACCGCGACGGCGGGGTCGCTCAAACAACAGGGCTCGTTCGCGCTTGTGATTCGCTAGAGGTAAGACTCAGCGGGACCCGCGCGGGGCATGGTGTACGATTTATTCGAATCTCACCATGCCCATGAAACTTTCTGCTATTGCGTCGGCGCTGGACGCTCGTCTCGAAAACTCATCTTCCGATATCGAGATCAAGGGACTCAACGGGATCGAAGAGGCTGGTCCCGGGGAGTTGACGTTTGTGTCGAATCCCAAGTACGCGCAAGCCGCGCGGACTACTAGTGCTTCGGCGGTGATCGTTGGGGAAGACTTCCCTGCTATCACGGCGGCGACGCTGCGGGTGAAGGATCCGTACCTGTCGTTTGCGCGGGCAATAGAGCTATTTCATCCGGCTCAGCGATATGTGCCGGGTGTGCATCCCACGGCGGTTGTGGATTCGAGCGCGCGGATTGGAGCGGGTGCGCATATTGGTCCCTACGTGGTGATTGGGGAGGATGTGGAACTTGGCGACCATGCGGTGCTGCTGGCGCATGTGGTGATTTATCGCGGAGCTAAAATTGGCGATAACTTTTTCGCCCACGCGCATTCCGTTGTGCGGGAAAACTGTCGCCTCGGGAGCAACGTGCTTCTGCAGAATGGAGTGGTGATCGGCGGGGACGGGTTTGGATTCGCCAAGACTCCGGAGGCGCGGTGGCACAAGATTCCGCAACCGGCTGCGGTGGTGATTGGCGATGATGTGGAGATTCAGGCGAATTCGTGCATCGATCGCGCGAGCGTAGGCGAAACCCGCATCGGGCGCGGGGTGAAGGTCGACAATCTGGTGCAGGTGGGACACGGCTCGCATGTGGGCGAGGACTCGCTGCTCTGCGCGCAGGTGGGGCTGGCGGGATCGACCGTGATTGGGAATCGCGTGATCTTAACGGGTCAGGTTGGCGTTGTGGGGCACTGCACGGTGGGCGACAACGCCATCGTCACACCGCAGACGGGAGTGGCGGCGGATATTGCCCCAGGTGCTTTGGTCAGTGGATCGCCGGCGGTGGATCATCGAGCATGGTTGAAATATTCGGCGATCCTGCCGCGGTTGCCGGAGATTGTGCGCGCGGTGCGAGCGAAGAACGTGAAGGAATAGAGGCACGCGCAATTCGTCCGGCACAGCCCCGAGCAAGAGGGCAGGATTGACGCGCACTCCCACGCATTACCACCTCGGCCACTGCATTTCTGGGCTCACAAGTTCGATTTGCAATCGCGGGCTCGCGGAAAGTTTTAACGCTTGCTGCTGGGCTGCGAGCAACGCGATGGTTCTACCCACATAGCACTCTTCGTGCACAGCGCTTCCCTGCTCATCCGTTTTGCTGGATTCCAGAGAGACGGAGTTTCCACAGATGGAGCAACGGGTCCTGCTTGTATGGACTGCGTGAAAGAATGAACGGTTCATTGAAACCTCCATTCGGCTGCGGTCGAGGTAGGAACACAATGGCTCTATGCAACTGAAGAACCAGAGTCACGGAAGGGCGAGTAAGTATCACTCTGGTGCGAGTTTAGGTCGGTAGCTGTCCTCGGCATATCGGCGGGCGCAAACGCACCGCCAAGGCGAAAATTGCACTCTCCGGGAACAATACTCGTCAGGGGTTCTCTGTATGCACTCTCATGGCTGCACGTTGGTCACGGCGGGCGCGCTCTTAGCCGCGAAATGCTGGTCGTACCAGCCGATGGAACGGTCCATGGAGTCGACCTGGTGTTTGGTTTCCGAGAGGCCGTGGCCTTCGCGGGGATAACGCAAGAAGACGGTTTCGGTGCCGACGTCTTTCAGCGCGATGAAGAATTGCTCGGCTTCGGCGATGGGAACATCGTTGTCGTTTTCGCCGTGCATGATCAGCGTGGGCGTGTGCGCGGCGGCTATGTGCTTCAGGGCTGAGCGTTCCCAGGCAATATCCATCAGGTTTCCCTGGTGGAGAAATTGTCCAAATTCCATTTCTTCGTACTGGTTGTAGTAGGTCATGTAGTTGTAGCTGACGAGATTGGCGATGCCGGCGGTGGGGATGGCTGCTTTGAATTCATTTGTCTGCGTGATTAGCCAGTCGGTGAGTTGTCCGCCATAACTGACGCCTTCAATACCGAGGCGTTCGCGATCCATCCAAAGATAGCGGCGAACGGCGGCGCTAACGGCATAGAGAACGTCCTGACCTTCGTTGCCGTCCTGATCGCCGAAGACGGCGTCGGCGAATTTTTGCCCGTAACCAGTCGAGCCGCGATAGTTCACGTTGAGCACCGCGTAGCCGTGCCCGGCGTAGACCTGATTTCTGAAATTGAATGCGGGGCCGTTTTGTCCGTGCGGACCGCCGTGAATGACGACGATCAGCGGATGCTTTGAGGTTGTGGTCAGGCCGATGGGCTTGGTTAGGAAGGCTTCGACTTCAAACTTGTTGTCGTTGCTGGTGAAGGTGAAGGCTTCGACGTCGGCAATGATCTTGTTGGCCAGGAGATCGTGATTGAGATCGGTGAGCTTACGGGGAGCGGCGCTGCCGGATTTCAGGTACAGCTGCGAAGCATCACCGCGAGTGCTTAAGGAATACGCGAGTGCTCCGCTATTGGCAACGGAGAAGCTTCCAACAAAGCCGGGATCTTTGACGATGTATTCCGGTTCGCCAGCGGCGACGGGCAGGCGAAGCAAATAGTTACTGCCGCGCTCCTGCACCGTGAAGTACACCGACCTCCCATCTGGCGCCCACTGCGGCGAACCCTGTCGATTATCGACGACTCTGCCGATCTCCTGGCGATCACTGCCGTCCGCCTTCATCATCCAGATGTGGGTGTCTTCCATGGTGGTCTCGCGATCGGTGAGGCCGCGGCGGGTTCCGCGAAAAGCGATGAATTTGCCGTCGGGAGACCAGAGGGGATCGTACTCGCAGTACTCGGTCGCAGTCAGGCGATGGATACTGTTGTCGGACAACTGCAGTGTGAACAGGTCGTAGTTGAAGAACTCGTCCTGATTCGGTTCGCGGTTGGAGGCGAAGACGAGTTGCTTGCCGTCGGGAGACCAGTCAATGGAGTGCTCGTCGTAATTGCCCTGCGTCAGTTGGCGGACCTGCTTGGACGCAATATCGACCAGGAAGATATGCAAACGCTGGTTGTCATTGAAGCGGGTCATGCCTTCGGAATAGTCAGGCTTGTAGAGATAACGAGTGATGACCATGGGATCACCAGCAGCTTCTGCCGCGCCCTCGCCCGGAGTAGAGGCGATGAAAGCGATCTGCTTTGCGTCGGGGGACCATGCGATGTCTTTGCTGGTTCCGGGCAAGGGAGAATTGGTGCCTTTCATTTCCGCCAGGAACGTCGATCCGCCGCCATCGGGATGAACAATCAGCAGTCCATGTTTGTCACCGTCCTGGCCGTGGAAGGCGATCCACTTGCTGTCGGCCGACCAGAGCGGACCTCCGGCGGGATTGTCGCCGCCGAGACGCGTGGATTTTTGAGTGTTGAGGTCCATCGCCCAGAGCTGGCCGTAGGGGCGACCGGCGACGTCGTGCATCGTAATTGTGTACGCGATGTAGTGGCCGTCAGGCGAAAGCGCCACGCTGCCGACATTGCGCAGCTTGTAGAGATCGGAACTACTCAAGATTTCCGCTTGTGAGAACGAGATGAATCCGAAAATGCACAGGCAGATGCTGATGTGACGCAGAAACTTTGGATGCACGGCTCCCCCAGATCTGCAGATGGCTTGCAGAAACGACATGGTAGATGCGCTGAAATGGCGGGTCAACTTTGGGGGCCAGGTAAAGAATCCCACTTGTGGCAAAGAGGCGAGAAGTGGGCCCCGATTCGTCATTGAAAGGGACGAACGTGTAGGATTCGGTTGCGGCAGGCGCGAAATATGAACCCAACTCAGTGGATTGTGTGCATAATTCAGCTGACTTTCCCTTTGCTCATCATGGCGCAAACTTATTCCCCACAGGATTACCCCGCGACAGAGTTATCCAATCGAGTGCTGCGAGCGAAGGTTTATCTCCCAGACGCCAAAAAAGGTTTCTATCGCGGCACCCGCTTTGATTGGGCGGGGGTGATGGGCAGTCTTGATTACAAGGGACACAGCTATTTCGGACCGTTCTTCGAGAAGTTCGACCCGTTGGTGGAAGACGTTGAGATTGGCAATCCCATTAAGGCGGGGATCAACAGCGCGGCGAGCGGGCCAGTTGAGGAATTCATTGGAAATGACGGCGCAGCGCTCCGATATCTCGAGGCGAAGCCGGGCGAAACCTTCTGCAAGATTGGCGTGGGATCTTTACGAAAGATCGACAACGCGGCTTACAGCTCTTACGTTCACTATCCCATCGTCGATGGCGGGAAGCGCTCCGTGAAAAGCGGCGCCGACTGGATTGAGTTCACGCAGGAACTGGCATGCGGTTCGGGATATGCGTACCGCTATACGAAAACAGTTCGCTTTCTGAAAGACGAGCCGGTGATGGTCATCGAGGACCGGCTGATGAACACCGGCAAGAAAGCCATCCAGACTCGGGTCTACGACCACAATTTCCTGAGCATTGATCATGAGAATACTGGACCGGCGACTGTACTCAGTTTCCCGTTTGCACCGCGCGCAACCCAGGACATGGGCGGGTTGGGCGAGATTCGCGGGAAGGAACTCTTGTTCCCCAGGAATCTGCAGGGGAGCGACACGTTCTATACCGAGCTGGCTGGGTTTGGGAAACAAGCTGCGGATTACGAGCTCCGCGTCGAGAACCGCAAGAGCGGCGCGGGTGTGCTGATCCGGGGCGACCGGCCGCTGGTCAATTTAGGAATATGGGCAGTGCGAACCGTGGTCGCTCCGGAACCGTATGTGGAGATCGAGGCGGCGTCTGGCGCGGAAGCTAGATGGAAATATAGTTATCGGTTCTACAACGTTACAAATCCGGGTGACGGCAAAACCAAATAGTCTTGGCGCCATCGGGCAGACCCAGGGGCTGACGACATGGCCGCGGGTAGACCTGCAGCAACTCTGTTGCAACCGCGTCCATCCTTTGATCATCGTAATAGCACGAAATTAGCGAAGGAACGAAGGAGATCAGTTGTGATGCGTCCCGAGAAAACGATTCTAACCATGTGTTCCATGATGCTGCTGGCCGGAGTACTGGCTGCCCAGAACACCACGCCGCCAGCGGATCAACAAACCCCGAATCAGCCCAATACCACTCAGCAGCCCTATGGCACGCAGCAACCCAACGCTGCTGAGCAGCAGAATCGCGAGCAGGCAAACAATAATGCCGAGCAGCAGGGCCAGACTCTGATCGACCCCGGCGTCATCTACAACTCGAGGAAGCCTGGAGAGTGGATTGGCAAGACGGTGACTCTTAAAAACGTTATGGTCCAAGATACGAACGACACCGGGAATTTCTGGGTTGGATCGGACCACCATCATCGCCTGCTGATTGTGAAACCAACCAGCAATCTCGAACTTCACGCTCTGCGGGTACACAAGGGAGATGTGGTTACGGTTACTGGGGACCTGCAGGCGGCTAGTGAGGTACTGGCGGACAAGACGGGTGCAGAGAAGAATTCGTTGCACGATGCCGAGAAAACGTCCGGAGTGTTTCTCATGGCCAATCGTGTGAACATTTCGTCGTCGACGTCACACTGATGCAGGCCAGCTAATCCCCGAGGTCACGCGGCCTCGAGCGCTTGACGGTCCCACTTCCCCGCTGTAGCGCCCGCTTCATAGGTGCTCTGGAGAAAGTCCAGGAGCGTGGCGCTCGGGGACTTCGCCTGTCTCACGGCGTCGTACATCAGCAGGTACTCGCCCAAACCGGAGTGGTAGAGCGCCTCAGCCGGGAGCACCGTTCGGTCGGCGAACCCTGCGGGCGCGGGGGCAGCATAGCAGTAAAACGCAGCCTCCTGGATATCCCCACCGCCGGGCCACCATCCGGCACTGATAACTTCGTGCGAGTAGGCTTCCTGCATGATCTTTCGCAGCACGGGGTCAGGATCGTCGCGGGGCGGAGCGCGCCGCCCCGAGAAACGGGTGATGGCCAGATCAAAGCTGCCCCAGAAAAAATGGACGGGGCTGGATTTGCCCACGAACCGCGCACGAAAAACTTTGAACACAGCGTCCAAAGAGAGCAGAATCCGCCAGAGTCGTCGCGCCTGCTCGGCATCATAAGTGGCGTGAATGAGGTCCTGATCGAAGGGGATGGGATCGGCGACCTCGACGGGCATCTTCCAGATATGTACCTCGATACCGAGCGACCGCAGCGCCGCGATGACCTCGTGATAGAAATCCGCGACCGAACGGGGCGCTAGCGCTACAGATGCGGTCTTCGGGTCCGAGGTGCGAATGACCAACTGGTTCTGAAAGAAATCGAACTCCATGTCGAAGGTGCGATCGCGGTAAGGAATCAGCGAGGTGGTCAATCCGCGCGAACTCACGTAGAGCGGAACATTCCACCAATGGTTCACTTTAGGCGTGAGTTCGAGGCGAATCTTGCCCACGATCTGCATCCACATGTGAAGCGTGGCGTATGTGTCTTTCCACTCGCCCAGGCGGAGAGCAGGCCAGCATTCAGAGGCGTCGGAAAAAGCGGTAGCGTGTGGAGTAGCCATTTCTCAAATTCCTACCCGCTCTGCAGTTTCTCATACACGGCAACCCGGCGCAGCACCAGAGCTGTGTTACGAATCCCGAACAGAAAATCATCTGCTGACAAATCTCCGGCAAACTTCTGCGAAACTTTCTTCGGGACGGCCGAACCTGAACTCTTCACCACAGAGAGAAGTGGCGCGGGGAGGTACTCGTATTCCCTGCGAAATTCCTATTACTCTCACGAGCCTGGATCCGCGCGATCAGTTCTCGCAGCCGTGCGTCGTAATCCTGGCTAACCTTCGCGGATGCACAGTCCGCTCGCCGCGCCCGGTCCGTACCGGGACCACTGTTCGCATCGAGGACCTCCCCACGAAAGCTCCTGTAGAAGCGCGGGTGGTCAGTTGCATCTCGCTCGGAGAGTTCGAAAAACTCTGGCTGTTGGCGCTCGCCCTCAACGAAGCGGGCAATGTGTGGGGGATCGATCCGACCCCAGCCGATTGGAAACAACTGTAACTGGAACGCCTCCGGTTATCCTGCAGCCTGGCGGAAAGAGACGAGATCCCAGTCGCTGTGCGGCACACAGGTTCGCTGTTTGAGGATGTAGAGGTTGCCGTCGTGGGCACGGACCCTGAACCAGGCGTCCCCCGGGCCATACCACTGATCGAGCACTTCCTCTACCCGGTATTCGTGCCCGTCAATGCGAAAGATATCCGGCCTCTCCTCCGCTTTGTACCCTGAATAGCACTCGACCTGCAGTTTCATAGTGGGACAATTGTAACCCGCTGGTCTGTGCCGCGAGGCACGCGGCACTCAGAGTCCACACCATAGAGCACGCAGAGAAACACAGGGAAGTTCCCCGGTGAGACCCGCGCCTCGGTGTCGAGCTCCTCTGCTCACGTCGCGCACACCCCAGCAGGCGACCGAACCAAGTGGTTAGTCCTACGGCGAATCCCTGCTGGTTAGGGTCTCCAATCCAGGTTACACATCCGTCAAGCCTAACCAAAACGGCAGTGGGGCCGTGACAAAATTAAATCAGCGAGCGGAACTTCACCTCAGGCGCTAAAGCGCAGTTCAATTTTCAGCGGCTTATCGGCACGAGAGGAACTCGTGGCCCTCCCGTTGCGGAGGAGAACAATTTTAAATTCTTCTCCGAGAGAAAGCTCACCTCAGGCTGCAAGGATTCGGAACGAAAGCGCATGTATTGAAAATATTTATCACCGCTATTGAATGTGCGGTCGACAAACCGATCCGATCAACAGGATGCGAATCGATTTCACCGAGCAATGCACTCTGAGAGAGTCTTCCGAGAATCCATCAAACTACCCCGAACGTTTCTGACTAGTTCGTCGATTCAGCGCATGGATACTGGAGAAATCGGACGCAATCGTGTATCTCATCGCTGAAAGAAACCCGATTTCTTTCGGAGTTTTGTAACGTAGTCCAGGTCGCCCCACTCGCCGCCCAAATCGCAATTGCCTATCTCTATGATTGATTTTTCTTCTTCACAACTTTCTCTAATCGCGGCAAAACAAAAAATTAATTGGACACTAAGCCAGGCACTCAGTACTTTCGCAGCCACGAGTCACGTGACATACGTGGGACCGGGGCGAAAATCAGCACGCCGAAAAGCAGTCCCGTGCTGAGAGGCGCAGGAGGTCACGAAATGACTAAGCCTTCTACAAGGAGATCACCGTTGCGCATACGATTGGCGTCTTTCGTTTTTCTGTGTTGTTCAGTGACATTAATGGCGCTCCCGTCTTTCGGGCAGAGCGCCTCCGCGGGCACTCAAAGCGCGACGAGTTCTCCTCCAGCGGCTAGCCCTGTCGAGACTAAGCCTCCCGATCCCCAGCCTTTGCCTATGCCTTCGATGTCAGGGCCCTTACAAACTTCTCCACCTCGTGAAATGGAAGGTGGAAGTCTGAAAGTCACGGGCATTTTGAGCGGCATGATGTTGACGGAAGGAAATCACATTTCCGGCGACTCGGCGACGCACTGGGATGTCAGCAATGCCCAGGTTTTTGTCCAAAAGACCACCGGTTGGTGGCAATTCTATTTGCAGGGCGGCGCTTACAACTTGCCCGCTATCGGAGTGCCATTCCTCTCAACCGCGGATACGATCAAAAACATCTATGGGCCCTTTCCGCAAGGCTATCTGAAGCTTGTCAAAGGAGGTTTCAACGTAGAAATCGGCGCGCTGCCCACACTGATCGGGGCCGAGTACACGTTCAGTTTCCAAAACATGAACATCGAACGCGGTCTCCTTTGGAATCAGGAAAACGCGGTCAATCGCGGTATACAACTCAACGAGACCTACAAGAAGTGGACTGCGGCATTGAGTTGGAACGACGGCTTTTACTCTAACCGTTACACCTGGCTGACGGGCTCCCTTACGTACGCTTTCAATTCTGCGAATAGCTTGGCGCTTGTGGGAGGCGGGAATGCCAGTGCGTACGCGAAGAACACGCTTGCGACACCTTTAGCTCTCAACAACGAGCAGATTTACAACTTGATCTACAGCTATACGAAGGGGAGCTGGGTGGTTCAGCCGTACTTTCAGTACACCGACGTTCCCACCAATGCGAAGATTGGAATTGCCCAAGGTGCGGGGACCAAAGCAGGGGCAGTATTGGTCACTTACAATTTCAAGCGCGGATTCTCACTGGCAGCCCGACCCGAATACATAAAGAGTACAGGCAGCGTCAGCAACGGCGCTATTAACCTGCTCTACGGGCCGGGTAGCGGCGCGTTCGGGTTCACAGTGACGCCGACCTATCGCAAAGATGCATTTTTCCTTCGTGGCGACTTCGCAATTGTTCACGCAACCAATATGACGCCAGGGGCTGCCTTCGGAACTGCTGGCCTGAACGCGAACCAGCCGCGCGGTGTTCTTGAAGCAGGCTTCATGTTCTGAGCCGAGAGAGGCGGACATCTTATTGCCTTGTTTTGCTTCCGCAGGGCGCTGAAGGCTATCAGCAGCTCAGATACTAAATAGACAGACTGTGAAAAGAGCCGAAGGGTAGACGGACCTAATGACGGGATCGTTTCATCTGAAGAATCTGTTCGCGACGCTGGCGGCCTATGTTGGCCTGCTATGGGGGCTGCTTCTTTTCGTGGCCTACCCGCTTATTGGCGTGTTACTCGCGCTCGGTTCCATGGCCCTTCTCCTGAGATCCGTCGCGAGTCTATGCGGTGCACAGACTGCGGCAAGTGAGGGCGAGGCTAAGAACGATGCAAGAGCGTAGCCGGTTTTGCATGCGCTGGCGGTGGACCGGAGTTTCCAGGTCTGCAGAAATTGAAGTAATGCTCGCAATAAAAAATACGAATTTGACTTTGGTGATACCCGATGAGAGCATCGCCGCCAGCTTACGAAAGTAGCATTAAAGGGGCACGGTCCTCGCTGCCCCGTGGGGCGTCGCACAAAGGGAACCAGCTCTTGAAGGCTTCAGGCTGAGAAGTTAGACAGGTGCAGCTTGGGGCAAGGGCCAAAGTGTGTAGCAGCGAAGGAAGAGCATGAAAAACATTCAAAACTTACGAATAAGGAGCTGTGACATGTCCCTCATTGCCAGACAACGGGAGAAGAGGCTGTCTCTATCTGAAAAAGTTTCGCGCCTAGCCAGGCGCTTGCGGGATCCTGAGTGGCGACGCTACGGAGGACTTTTGCTCGGCGGAAAAGCACTGGGTGTCGGAATCGTGCTACTCCTGATGGTAGTGGTCTCGGGTCTCTTCTTCGGTCACGTTTACGCTCAGACCGCCCCTCCCGAGGTGAAAGCCGCCGACGTCGTGAACCCAGTGAACACGATGTGGACATTAGTTGCGGCGTTTCTGGTATTCGGCATGCAGGTTGGATTCACCATGCTGGAAGCTGGTTTCTGTCGTTCTCGAGAAACCGTGAACGTCCTCGTAGAGTGCGTGGTGGATACCTGCCTTTGCGGCATTCTCTTCTACGCGGTCGGTTTTGCTTTTATGTTCTCGCATGGCAACGGATTCATCGGTCATCACTGGTTTTTCCTGCAAAACGCACCGGCGACTTACGAAACCACCGGCGTAGCATTCCTCGCCGTCTGGATTTTCCAGTTTGCTTTTGCAGACACGTGCTCGACCATCACATCGGGTGCAATGATCGGTCGAACGGGGTTTGTCGGAGACCTTCTCTACAGCGTCTGCGTTACCGGTTTCATCTACCCGATCATTGGTCACTGGGCGTGGGGACCGGACGGCTGGCTGGCGACCATGGGCAGCGCTGGATATTTCTTCCCGTCGCTTGGCACCGGTTTTCATGACTTCGCAGGATCCACTGTGGTCCACACCATTGGCGGATTCGTCGCGCTGGCGGGTGCGATTGTTCTGGGCCCGCGACTCGGGCGCAGATTCAAGCGCGATGGCGGCGGTCCGATGCTGCCGCATGATTTGACAATCGCTGTCAGCGGCGGACTCCTTCTTTGGTTCGGCTGGTACGGATTCAATCCGGGCAGCACGCTCTCGGCGATGGATTTTGTAGGCATCGGCCGCGTGGCTACGAATACCACTCTCGCCGCATGCGCCGCCGGACTCACCTCCATTTTTTACGGCTACATCATGACGAGGAAGTGGGACGCTAGCTTCACCACGAACGGGTTTCTAGCTGGTCTCGTGGCGATTACCTGCCCTTGTTATTGGGTCAGCCCGACAGGTTCGGTCCTTTTAGGTGGGATCGCTGGAGTGCTGGTCATCCTGGGAGTCGAGTTGTTGGAATGGCTGCGAATCGATGATCCCATCGGTGCGGTTCCGGTTCATGGGTTGTGCGGCATCTGGGGAACGCTCTCGCTGGGTCTATTTGCCAGTGGCCAGTACGGCGCCACTGGGCCTCTAGCACCCGATAACTCCGCTCCGCTGACAGGACTCTTCTATGGGGGCGGCCTGCAAGTGCTCAAAGCCCAACTGATCGGTAGCGCGTGCGTAACGTTGGCGACATTCAGCGTTGCCATGGTGGTTATGTATGCGGTGAACGCACTCGGCATGCTGCGCTTGCCGGCAGAAATGGAAGCCTACGGCATGGATCTGCACGAGCACGGCATTTCTGCATATCCGGAGTATGTCATCTCGGCATTGGGCGCGCCGAGCGGCATGTCCCAGGAACTCCCGACGGCTCAAGTCACGGCCAAATCGGCGACGAGAATACCAGTTACGGATATGGCTAGTTGAGAGGTCCGTCGGGCTGGTTCCGATCTCTAGGAGGCAGAGTACGCTCTGCCTCCCGGCTGTTAACCCGTAGGCCAATGCGAGGACAAAAAAGATGATCAAGATCGAAGCAATTATTCAGCCCGGCCGGTTTGAGCAAGTTAAAGAGGCTCTGATCGAGCTTGGCGTCGAAGGTATGACCGTCTCGGAAGTGCGCGGGCACGGCAGACAAAAGGGCCACACAGAGAGCTATCGCGGCCGCGAATACGAAACCGATCTTATGCCCAAAGTGAAGCTCGAACTGGTGCTCGACGAAAAGATCGTCGACGCAGTCGTCGACGCCATTGTCAAACATGCGGCCACGGGCAAAATTGGCGATGGAAAGATCTTCCTTTACAAAGCAGAGGAGGCTATCCGCATCCGCAACCAGGAGCGTGGTGTAGCTGCACTCTGACTCGTGCCCCTACCCTTGAGAATTCAAATTCGGCTCGATGCAGAAGCTGGAATTCATCGGTGAGACTGTTACTTACCGCATTTGTGTCCTGGAAACAGAACCATTTTGAGGCGTCCGGTGGCTGAACTGCAAACTAAGCGCGGTCCCGTCGCCGTTTTTATCGCCACGACGGTGATGCTCAGTTTCATCTCCTTCTGGCGTGCCGCCGCCATTGTCCTTTCCGACCTTGCTTCCTCTGCCTACTACGCAGGTGGAGACGCTGAGAAAGTCATCGGCAAGAGTGCCCCCTGGTTCATTCTGGCAGTCATGCTGTTCAGCTATGCGGTCCGCGCTGTCTATATCGAAGCCAGCAGCATGTTTGTGCGAGGCGGCGTTTACCGTGTGGTGAAACAGGCCATGGGAGGCACGATAGCTAAACTATCTGTGTCGGCACTGCTTTTTGACTACATTCTTACCGGACCGATCAGCGCGGTGACCGCTGGACAATACCTCGCCGGGTATATTGAAGAACTCGCACGCCATTATCTGAAACATCCCGTGCAATTTAGCCAGAACTATTTTGCGGCAGGGTTCGGCATTCTGGCCGTCCTCTACTTCTGGTGGAAGAACATTGAAGGAGTTCACGAATCCAGCGATAAAGCTCTTTGGATCATGAAAGTCACGACCGTCATGGTCGTCATCCTAATCGTGTGGTGTGTAGTTACCGTCTTGAAGACCGGAGCACATTTGCCACCTCTGCCCAGTTTGGCAAATATGAAACTGGATCACGATTTTCTCGGCTGGCTCACCGGTACCCGCCTCAGCCATATCATGTGGATTGTTGCTTTAGTCGGAATGGGCCATTCCGTTCTGGCAATGAGCGGGGAAGAGACCTTGGCCCAGGTCAATCGCGAGATTGAGAGCCCAAAGCTTCTGAATCTGCAGCGTGCTGGAATGGTAATTTTCATTTACAGCTTGGTCTTCACTTCTTTTGTTTCGTTCCTTGCTGTCATGATAATTCCGGATGCGGTACGACCCAGTTTTTTCGCAAACCTCATTGGGGGTTTGTCCATGTTTCTGGTTGGGCCAACCGTTGCCAAGCTAGCTTTCCATGGATTTGTCGTGTTGGTTGGGGTGTTGATTCTTTCTGGAGCGGCTAACACGGCAATCCTGGGTGCGAATGGGGTGCTTAACCGGCTGTGTGAAACGCGCGTACTCACATCCTGGTTCCAGCGACCTCACAAGAAGTTCGGCACTTCTTACCGCACGATCAATCTGATCGCAGCGCTACAGGTTCTGACAATCGTCCTCAGCCGCGGTAACTTCTACGTTCTCGCGGCTCTTTACGCCTTTGGTGTGGTCTGGAGTTTCTCGTTCAATGGTCTTGCGGTGTTCATCTTACGATACAAATACCCGGAGAAACGGGAATGGAAAGTACCGGGGAATTTGAAGATTGGTGGACACGAAGTTCCGATCGGCCTGGGGCTGATTACGGGACTGCTCTTTCTGATTGCGGTTGCCAATCTCCTGACGAAACAGGAGGCAACGATCGCCGGGGTGATCTTTAGCGGAGCATTTTACGGGCTTCTCACAGTTTCGGAGCACTATGCAAAACGCGAGCAAGCCGGCGAAGCCGAATCGCTCGAACAGTTTCGAGTGTTCGACAACCCCGAACTGGATTACAAGTTAGTAGGCGCTCGTCCCGGAAATGTCCTTGTCACGGTCCGTGACCCCAACCGGTTGCTTCACTTGCGTGAAGTCTTGTCCCGAACCAATACCGCTCATCAGGACGTCATCGTTCTCAGTGCCAGACTGTCGCCGGGTCGCCATTCCTTCACTGGAAATACCAGTTATGAAGCGCGAGACGTTTTTGACAGTTATGAGCAGGAACTTTTTTCCAAGGTCGTCGCGCTCGCCGAAAAACAAGGCAAGCGCGTGTTTCTGTTAGTTGTACCCGGTACTGACGTCTTTGACGCGATCATGCTGAGCGCGCAACGACTGGCATCCTCTCGCGTGGTTTCAGGCCTTTCGACGAAACTATCCGCCGACGAGCAAGCTAAATTGACGGGAGACGCGTGGGAAAGGCTGCCTGAACCCAAGCCGCGGCTGACCATGGAGATTATCGGCACCCACGGGCGCCATGAGTACCCCCTGGGCCCGCACGAACCACGACTGCGCCCGTGCGATGTGGAACTGCTGCATAACGTGTGGTTGGAAATCACAGCCGATACACGTTACGCCGGACTGCATCATTACCACATCGTGGCCGTTGCTTTGCTAGAATTGAAGCGGGGCCTCAGTTCCGAGGATCGCGAGGCGCTTCTGCAAGCATTTCTCCCCCGTCCCGGCTAATCGGCCGGACCCGAGTTCGATGATGTCTCAAATGCATTCTGCTACTGATCAGCCTTGATGATCGGCGGACTCGCCAGCACCCAGTCATCGTCTCCGGACCACATCTCCGCCTTACGCATGCGCTGCAGTTCGAAAGATGCCGCGGCGAATGAAGCAACTGGATCAGGAGGAAACGCGGTAATTCTATGGAAGCCTTTTGTTGGCGTGCCAAATAATGTTCATTTGAACTCAGTGCGTGCGGCTATGCGCCTGAGAAACTTCCTCCTACGGCTCAGAAACCGTGAGCCGTAGCACAGACAGGTTACAGGCTTCGTGTGCCGCAACACGCAACAACGACTTGCAACTTATTTGTTTTAATAAGGCTAGAGTCAGGCAGTCGCGGCAGTTGTCGCATCTCGGCCCTGGTCGGATGGTTACCTTTCTTTTAGTCGCAACTCGACCACGGTGGTTTTTATGCCGAGTGGCACAAGCCACATACCCCGTTCCGACGCCAGCGCTTCGGCGGGCCGATAGACTCCATTCTTTACCCCCGCTGTTTGCTCCGCACGCAAGCGAGCCGTCGATGTAAAAGGCGTGGCCGCAGCCAAGCTGATGCGCACTGCACCGGTCGCGGAGTCAAGTTCCACATTCTCGAAATTCCCTGCATCCAGTTGCAGCCACAATCCCAAAGAAGCGAGATACAGTCGCGTTCGGAATGAATCAAGTGGAGTGACCTTGACTCGGTTACCTTCGACATTGAGGTTACCGCCAAAGGCCAACCAACCGAACTGAGGATGATCGACTACGTAGGTTGCGGTGTTCCAGGCGTGGCCGAAAAAGTTTGGACCGTAGTCCCCGGATAACGGATCCAACCTCAGCATGTCGGGGAATGCATGGAAGGCAGCGGAGGCGAAGCCATCCTGGTCGATATCGGTCAGAGCGCCCACAGTCCCACCATATCCCACTCTTAAGAGATAAAAATCGCCAGGATGTTGGCGATACTCGGCGAGCAAAGGGATCGCATTCATGGCCGAACCATAATGATGGAGTTGGCGCTCCAGACGCCGATCTTTGGCCGCAAAAATGAAGTCCCAGTAGCGCCTCGCGCTTCCGTTATAGCCCCAATGAGGGATGGCCGGGTCATAGGCGAGGATCGCATTGAGCGTCACTTCGGCCTTGTCGTCATAGCCGAAATACTTCGTCCACGCGTAGACCTCTTCCTGACCGGTCGAGTCCCAAGGCATCTCGCTGCCGAAAGGGTAAGCCTCTCGTTTCCAGCGCTCGGTACGGGCCCGCATTTGCGCCTCAAGATTATCGGCCTGCTCCTTCCATCCTTCACGCTTGAGATCGCCCAGAATTTCCAGAAAAATGTCCCCCTCCATCTGCCCGAAAACTGCTAACTCTGCCGCAAAGGCGGTCATCGCGATGGAAGTTTGATATGCATGGTCCAAATACCACTCCCATGGATGATTCGTTACCAAACCGTCGTGATTGCGGGCCAAGCGATAAAACACCCAGTAGGCTGCCGCCACGTGAGGATAGTCGAACGAGCGGTCAACCTGCTGTGACGCTTTCTTGTTCCAACTCGTCCACGAACTCCAATCGAAATCGCTGCGATAGTAGCCCGGGGGCATTTCGTCGGGCTGGTAATAGAACAGGCTCTTGCGCACTCCATACTGATGCGGCCCCTCTCTGTACTGCAGGCCACCCCACAGGACGCCGTCGACGAACTGTTGCAACTTCTCGATCTCCTCTTTATTCGGCTGCACGAACTCCTTCATGAAGGCCGAGAGCCAAGCCCCGCCGCCGCCTTCATCGCCAAGACCGGCGATCCAAGCACGGCTGTCTTGCATCACGATGTGGTTTGTCTCGCGATCGTAAGTCATGACGGAGGGACTGCGATGGAACGGGTCATTGGCATCCACGTACCACTGTTTGGTGGTAACAAAATGGCCCAGGTCTGCGACGGCCTGCACCTCGGGCTTAATGACGAAATAGTGAATCGTCTGCACAGTACCGTCGTCGTACGTCACGTTCATCCGCGAGCGGCCCCATCTCTTGCCTTGGACGGTGTATACTCTCCAGCCGGATCCCCGCGCACCAGATTCTGTGACGGCGATAGATCCTTGTGGTTCCACCGCGATTGATTTGACCGCTTGGGCAGACTTCAAAAATAGGCGAGCCTCAAGATCCATCGGAACAACATAGCCGGGGACGCCTACGGCCACCGGGCGATTATTCCGCGTAAGCGTGTCCTCAATGTCACGGATCGAGTCAGAAAGCAGAAATCTAACTCCATAAGTCTTAGCTTCTCCGGGAGACAGTGTGAGCGAGGTAGGAGAGTTCCAAGGCTGTGCTGCGTTCCACTCATTCTCAGCGTAGGCCTGACTGTGCACCATCCACTCGTAGAAGCCCTCGAATGTAATTCCTCGTGGCGTGGGATCGGTGAATAGGGGCTTTGCTCCCCAGGGTCCTGGCTTGTCGAGGATAGGGTTGTACGCCTCGAACGGCGTCTTGCCTTCCGGTACAACCAACAAAGCAGGACCGCGGCCGCTTAGTCCTGTTACCTGCAAATACCCCGCGTCTTCCCCGATGTATGGATCGTAAAACGAGCACTTAGCGTGGGCCTCTTCCAGCGACCGATCATTGAGTACGTTGTTGAAGATCATGGGGATGCCGAGGGCACCGATCTGAACGGCCTGCGACGACTTATTCTTCAAGGTGAATTGAAGGACCAGACTCCCGGAGCGGACTGCCCACGTACGCGTGACCTCCAAAGGGAAATCCGTGGGCAAGGTTGGCGTAAGATCGGCGCTGGCCAGAACATCTTTTGAGATGGGCAACGCTCTAACCGGAGTACGCGCCAAGGAGGTGGAGAAACTTTTCCACTGCTCGGAACTAATCGCTCGCAAGCGGAGCGTGATGTCGCCCAAATGAAAATACCCGTTTTTTGAGCGCTCGATGAGCAAATCGCCGGGAGTAAAGTCGAAATCTCCAGCTCTCTTCGGTTTCAGAGCTGCGACTGTCTGCGAAGAACGCACGAGCGTGAGAGTGAACTCGGGAGTGTCGAACTCCATTGTTCCCTGACGCAGCATGGGACCAGCGACGGCGGGCTGCTTTTTCCTCATTTCTTGAGCAGTGCCTGCACAGCTCAGAACCGCAAAGAAGCTTAAAGTAAGGCAGCCACGTTTAATTAGGCCGGCGAGTTTCTCGGAAGCGAGGTTCACACTATGTCCTCTAGTTTGATCTGCACTTCTTTACAGCAGTCGCAAGCTACTGAGACCCGACACACTGTCCCGCGCTTCACGGGATTTGACTCAAAATCCGTTTGACCAGTGATAGTACATATCGTTCCACCTAAGTTCATTCAGGAATGCTGAAATCTTGGTGCCGCCGTCGATCATCAGGCATTCCATTCCCGCCATTTCGGCGAAGGTCTGCAAATGCGTCGAGGTCAGCGCTCGAGTAAGGGCGGTATGATGCGCACCCCCAGCGTGGATCCACGCGGTCGCCGCAACCTTCAAGTCCGGTTCGGGGATCCAGACCGCCCTCGCGACAGGCAACTTGGGCAGAGGATGCTGGGGTTCGATCACATTGACCTCATTCACGATCAACCGAAAACGGCTTCCCATATCGACCAGCGAAGCGTTGACTGCCCTTCCCGTGGCAGCCGTAAACACCAGGCGAACCGGCTCCGCTTTGCCGCCGATGGATAGAGGCTGGATTTCAGCATAGGGCTTTTCATCGGTGATTGATGGACAGACCTCTAGCATGTGAGCTCCTAGTACCTGACCACCATCTTTCAGGTGATAGGTGTAGTCCTCCATGAATGAGGCTCCGCCCTTCAGGCCATGGCTCATGACTTTGACCGCTCGGACAAGGGCTGCTGTCTTCCAGTCGCCTTCAGCTCCAAAGCCATAGCCATCGGCCATGAGGCGTTGCACGGCTATGCCAGGCAGTTGTGCCAAACCATGCAAGTCCTCAAACGTGTCGGTAAAAGCATTTGAACCGGTCATCTCCAGGAAGTGCCGCAGTCCGATCTCGATTCTGGCAGCATCGCTCAACGATTGGCGCTTGCATCCACCTTTACGTAGTGGCTCGGAGACGATATAGGCATCGTCGTACAGGGACACGAGTTCATTGACCTCTGCGTCGGTCACTTGCTCAACGAATTTCACCAAGTCTCCAACGCCATAGCCGTTCACCGTGTAACCAAGTGCAATCTGGGCGCTCACCTTGTTTCCCTCGGTGACGGCAACATTGCGCATGTTGTCACCTAAACGGGCGACCTTCAGCTGTTGCGCGTCATGCCAGGCATAGGCAGCACGCATCCATCCAGCCAATTCCGATTGAACCTGTGTATCCTGCCAATGGCCGACAACCACCTTGCGCTTGAGGCGCATTCGGGCTCCGACGAACCCGAACTCACGATCACCATGCGCGGACTGGTTGAGATTCATGAAGTCCATATCGATGGTTGACCACGGCAACTCCTCATTGAACTGCGTATGTAAGTGAACGAATGGTTTGTTGAGCGCTTTCATGCCGGCGATCCACATCCGAGCGGGAGAAAAGGTATGCATCCATGTGATCAGTCCGACGCAGTTCGCTGAGTTGTTGGCCTCCTGGCACAACTTGTGTATCGCGTCGCTAGTAGTCATCACCGGCTTTACCACGATGTCGATCGGCATTTGTGGAAATGCACCCACGGCACGCGCCACGGACTTGGCGTGCTGCTCAACTGTCTTTAACGTCTCAGTCCCGTAAAGATGTTGGCTGCCGGTGACGAACCACGCCTCCAGGTTCGATACGTTGACCATTCGGTCCTCTCTTCAGCGTGCCTTCGTGCAGAAATCGTTGTGTGTGGCAGACCGGAATGCCCGAGGCACATAGGGGTGTTAGATCTTCGTCGTACATCCCACACCTCCACTGCTGTGTAAACGTTTTCTGGGATTATACGCTCCGGACCTTTACGGTTCTTAGCCACAGGAATGTGCCAGAGATTGTCGGTTGCGGAAGGCCTTGCAATGACGGTTTACGGATGAGTTTAACCGGCCCCTGAGGTCGGAGGCGTACGCTTCGCGAGTAGACAAACTGCGTAAACGATTGCCCTGATTTGATATCCTTCCTCCTTCGAGCTGAGTGCGCACATCGCCCGCACCCATCCTATGGACATTCGAGAAATCGCAAGGCGCGCGCGAGTTTCTACCGCCACCGTATCGCGCATCATCAATAGGATTCCAAGTGTGAATCCTCAACTCGCCAACCGGAGTTCGGTGTTCAAAAAGCCCCAGTCTGCGGGTGCCTTTGCTTGCTCTGCATCCCGTTGAAATTACGTGCAACGATTCAGCGTTCAAAACTTCGGTGACCTTAAAACTTTCTATCATTCAGGTTACGAGCGGGGCTGCATCGCGTCCTCGGTATCGTTGCGTAACTCCTCCGGTTGATTGCATCTCAGTGCTTGGGCGGGGGCCGGGGACAGGCAGCAATTACGGCGAATTGACTGGCGCTATTCTACTCAGAGTTTCATGAGCAAAGTTACCGCAAACACTCGCTCAGCAAACCCAAATGCACTGTGTGTAACGGTGTTGAGTGACTGGGTGCTCTATCTGCGGGGTGCACCGCAGGACTTACCCGCAGGCATTTCGCAACGAGAAAAAAAACAGGCGTGAATAGGGAAATGTCTGCAGTCATTCTCAGCAAAGAAGCTTATGACTTGTGGCAGTGTAACGGGGATATTTCGCCAGTTGACAAACTGCCTCAGCAACGGGTTTTGAGCGTTATGGGGATGTTTCGCCAGTTGAGTCGCAAATATGGCTCAGCCCGGTCACCCGGAGTGTCAGCGTGCCTTACGGCATGCACCCCCTCAGCAGGTGGGGGGAGTACCCGGACTGAGCCGATTTGAACATCGCACTTGCCGCATGACAGTGTCGTTGCCTGCGGGCAATCACGATGAGCGTAATGATTCCATAACAATGTCGGCTCCCATCGACCGAGTAAACTTTGGAGGCGCAAACCAACCAAAGGGCTCGGAGGAAAGGAGCCAACATGCTGATTATAGGTGGTGACTATCATCCGGGCTTCCAGCAAATAGCATTTGTGGACACAGAAACAGGTGAGTGCGGCGAATGGCGTCTGGCTCACCGCGAAGAAGCGGAGCAGTTCTACCGCGAACTCAAAGAACGAAACTTGCCAGTACGTGTGGGTATGGAAGCCAGCGGGCACTCGCGCTGGTTTGCGCGTTTGCTGCGCGAGCTGCAGTTTGAGTTGTGGATCGGGGACGCGGCCGAGATTCGCACCAAGCGAGTGCGCAAGCAGAAGACGGATCGGCAGGATGCACAGCTGTTGTTGCGGCTGATGATCGAAGAACGCTTTCCGCGGATATGGGTTCCCGACGCAGCCAACCGGGACCTGCGGCAACTGCTGTGGCATCGACATCGGTTGGTGCAGATGCGCACCCGGGTGATGAATCAGTTGCATGTGGTGGCGCTCAACGAGGGCCTGCGGCGCAAGAAGGCGTTGTGGCGGCCGGCGGGGCGCAACGAACTGGAGTCGTTGAAACTGGCTCCCTGGGCCAGTCGACGACGCCAAGACTTGCTCGACTTACTGGATCAACTGACGCCGAAGATACAGGATCTGACGCGCCAGTTGGAACAGGAGGTGAAGAAGCGTCCGGTGACACGGCGGTTGACGTCGCATCCCGGAGTCGGTCCACTCACGGCCCTGGCTTTCGAGTTGGTGATCGGAACGCCCGAACGTTTTCACTGCGGCAAACAAATTGCCAGTTATGTAGGACTCGTTCCGACGGAAGAGTCCAGCGGCGACCGTCGCCGGCTCGGTCACATCAGCAAGCAAGGCAACGTGCTGCTGCGGTTTCTGCTGGTGGAAGCCGCGCAGGTCACCGTGCGCAGCCAACCGGAGTGGCGCAGTACGTTCTTTCACCTCGCCATGCGGCGCGGACGCAAGATTGCCAAAGTAGCCATGGCCCGGAAACTCGCTGTGCATCTGTACTGGATGTGGCGCCAAGGCTGCGATTACGGCCAATGGCAAAAGCTCGGTTCGCACGCGGGAAAGCCCGGAAATCGCCATGGTGTGCAGTAAATCACCGACGTAATGATTGGGCATCCCGCTCCCCCTTCGGCAGGGGAGTTCGAAGAAGTAATCATGATCGCGGTTGGTGATCGAAGAGATGGCTGGGTCGGACTGAGTTCCTGACCCTAACGATTAAAAAACGAGCCCAGGTTGGAAACGCGCAAACCATCTACGAGAGCGAAATGGCGCTCCTCTTCGAGTGCATGCTGTAGTGCGCTCGAAAACTGCTTGACACTGCCGACATTGTTAGAGATGGGGATTTATCAGCAGTTGCAGTCTTATTGAACTTTCCTGGTTCAGCTGTCGTATGCTCTCGACGGAGGCTCCGGCAGATGCGATCGCTCTTGAGCATAGCCGTTATCATCGTCGCGCTTACTACTCCAGCCTGCGTACAGCAGCGGGCATCTCCAGAGTCGTATCCGCCGCCGGGCCGTCTGATCGACATCGGTGGCCGCAAGCTGCATATGTACTGCACCGGTAACGGAAGTCCGACCGTTATTCTGATCGCTGGCGGCGGTGGCTTTTCCATCGATTGGGCCATGGTGCAGCCACAGGTCGCCGTGAGCACGCGTGTTTGTTCCTATGACCGAGCCGGACTAGGCTGGAGCGACCCTGGGCCCTCCGAGGACTCGGTGGAACAGACGGTTAGCGACCTGCATGGGCTGCTGCAAGCGTCAGGCGAGCATGGGCCGTACGTGCTGGTGGGTGCTTCCATTGCAGGAATCTTTATCCAGGCGTACCAGCGGGCATTTCCCACGGATGTCGCCGCGCTCGTTTTCACCAACAGCAGCAATCGCATCGGATTCCAGGGAAAAGATAAGGACGGTTTGATCTGGGAGCTGACAGAAGCAGACATCCGCTCCGGGTTCCCACTGCCGCGCTCGGCCACTAAAAGGCGCAAGCCGAAACGCGAGGAGGATCCCTATGACAAATTGCCGTCAGATTTGCAGAAGGTTCGTCTATGGCTAGACGTGCGCCTGTGGGAGAGGTCCGATCCATCTAACGCCGTCCCCGAGCTGCTCCTGTCTTGGCGAAAAGAATTTCTGACAGAGTTCGATGAAACAGACGCTGGCAAGAAGCCGCCGCTCGGGACGCTTCCAGTAGTCGTGATAGCCAGCGATCCAGCCGCTTCGGAATCTGCCCGCCTCTCGCGCGACGCAGCGGGCCCGCGTCTTGACTACCTGAGTGCAAATACAGTGCACATTACGGCAGCCGGCAGCGGCCATGAGATTCATCTGTACCAGCCAAATCGCGTGGTTGAAGGGGTACTGCAGGCTGTGTCGGCGGTGCGAACCGGGAGGCCGCTCGCTCACCCACAGTAAATTGGTGTTTCGCCATCCGGCTGGTCTCGTGCCAGTCAAGTGTTGAGAACGGGCGATTACACGCTTTGAGCGGCAAAGCGGGATTTGAGGATAATGGCGGTTTTCGCCAACTATCAGGACGTGAGCTGTTCGTAGATTTCCTGTACGCGGTGCAATGTCATGCCTCTACGCTGTTCATCGCGTAATTGATGATCCGCCAGAACCTCTACAAACGGTCTCACACCAACTGGACGGGTATGTAGCTTTACCGGCAGGCCAAGGGTCCGTTCCTTGTAGATCGCAAGATTATTTGCCAACCTGCCGTCGCAGGGTTCCACCTTTTTTTCTCGCCCCTCGACGGTCCACAGATCACTCATCTTTAGAAAATCGTTGGCGCTCACTTCGATCCAGACGAGCCATGAGAAGGTTTCACCCGTTTCGGTGATCTGGTCCTCGATTCGACCCCGGACGAAAAAGTGACGTTCATCGATTACGGTTTGATCGGTTCCCGCTTCGCCACGTTGCGCCCGTTCATCGGGAGACAATTCAGCCCACATGTCAGGAGCGTCGGGTCCCCAGCTCAACGGGACGCCGTCGTGAACGCGACCACAAACGCTGCATGTGTATAAGGCAGACATCAGTGAATCTTAGTGTAGCTGTTGAAATCAGGCCGTTACCCTCAGAATCCCTGTTCCGGGCATCTTGAGTGATATAGAGATGTTACGCCAACTAATGGCTCAAAAGGATTTCGCCGTCCGGCAACACGGCTCATTCGCGTCACCGACTGTGACTTCTGCCAGTGTCGCCATTGTCCGAGCCTCTATAGGCTTTTCGAGGGATTTGGCCGACGTCCTATACAGGCGAGACACGCTGCGCCCCAGGAGAGGACTGCATGGGCACAACCTTGAAGATCCTGAACTTCGCAAATGGAATCCTCCTTCTGATTGCTCTGCTTATGATCGCTAGCGTTCCCGGCTTTGGGCAACGAGGGAAACCCGAAACCATTGACGCCACCGCCTTTGGCACAAGCACTCAGATGGGAAGCAACTTTAGCGTGAAAATCATTATTAACGAGTTCTCGAGCCCCGAGGACAGGGACATCCTGGTACGGGCGTTCCAGCAGGGTCAGAACGACGGACTGAGGGATGCTCTTGAAAAGATGAAAGGCGTGGGTCGGATACAGATCCCGGGCACAGTTGGATACGACCTTCGCTTTATTCGAGAAATTGTGACCCCGACCGGCCGAACCATTCGTTTTCTTACGGACCGCAGGATTGCTTTCGGTGAAGCCCGTCAGAATACCCAGTCGAAGAGTTTCAATCTGACGGCCGGTGAAATCAACTTGGATGATAAAGACAAGAAAAAGAGTGGCGGTGCTCTTCTCCCTGCCGCACAGCTCATCGTCAACAAGGAAGGCGAATTGCAGATCGAGCTAAACCAGAATGCGTGGAAATTGGTTAACATCATCGAGTGGAAGTGAAATCGCGCAATGTCCTCAGCGCGAGCCAAGGTATATCACTATGACGATTCAACGGCAGTTCAACAGTTGGAGTGCGTTGCTTTTATTGCCTTTCGTCGTTCTACTGAGCTCCGCAACCGCGCAGGCGCAAAAGAAGAGCAAATACGTATGTGATGAGGAGCAACCCGAAAGCATGTGCAATGCGGCCAACACCTGCGGTTCGCCCTCGTCGGTATGCACGATTGACATTACAAGAGGGTCAGATTCCGCCAACGTAAAACCTGGTATCCCCAACGCGAAGAATAACCAGTTATTCTGCATCAAGTCTGGTACTACCGTGGTGTGGATGAGCTCGAACAAGAACAATGGATTCATGGTCTCGTTCGGCACCGACTCGCCGTTTGACCCAGACGACCCGATCAGGGGAGGCGGCAAGAAGCAGGTGACCACCAAAGCAGTCACTCCCGGCTGCTACAAGTATGATGCGGGTGCGTTCCGTTCCGGGACAGTCTATGGAATGAGCGGCGGCAGCAAGCCGGAACTAGTCATTCTGCCGTGACCTACTAAAGCGGCGGCAATGCTCGGGCAAACAAACAAAAAGAAATAGGTTTAGGCCCACGCGCTGAACAGTGACTCCAGAGTCGCGGAAGTAACTGTCGTAAAACAGGCGATATCGCTCAGAATCGAAGTCGGGCTACTTCCTCAGCGAGGAATTGTGCAAAGGAGCGAATCTTTTCCACCTTGTCTTTGCTCAATCCCTGCAGATCTTCCTTGAGCAGTCGATTTTCATACAACAGTCTCCCCAAGACATCTTTGAGTCGCGAATTCCGAAATTGGTATTTCTGGTCGATGTCCTTACGACGCCGGGTCAAGTAACGTTCCAATTCCCACACGTCCGCTGGTTCTGTGATCTGACTTGCTTTCCGCTTCGCTTGCTGGATGATCTCGTGAAGTTCCCGCTTCAGAGCAGCGTCGAAGGCTCTGCGGGCGATGAGTCTTTCCGACTTCGACCAGTTGAGTTGGTTCTGGTAGGGATAGCGGTCTTGCATCGTGGACGGGCTGGGCATTTTCCGATCCTCCGCGGCATTCTATCCCTCTCTGGTTCATGGTTTCCACAGCTTCCCTGGCCGGGTTCGCCGCAATAGATTCGTCGTGTTTCGCTTGCTGCACGTCCGTTCTGAGGTCGAAAAGATCGTTCACTGGGTGGCCAAGATTCTGTTTGCAACCGAGATAGCGTTCCGTGGTCTGGACCGATGCGTGCCCGAGCAGAAACTGAATCTGCTCAAGCTCACCGCCTCGATCGTGGCACAGCTTTGCACACGTTCTCCGCAGATCATGCGGCGCGATGTGCTCTAAGCCGGCTCTCTCACAGCAGGTTCTGACCACGTACCACACAACGTTCTGCGATAAGCCGCCGCCCCACACTTTTCCCAGTCTGGCGACTCGCCGGAATATTTTGCCCTCCCTGATATTGGCTGCGCGTATCCACTGGTCGAGAGCGGCTTTGACCCAGTTCGGAATGGGCACGGTGCGGATGTGGCCACCTTTGCCGATCAGATCAACCACCGCCCAGTGCCCTTGGCGCATCTGGATGTCGTCCAACTCCAAGCCGACGAGTTCCGATCTGCGAAAGCCGCAACCGAACAGCATGGCCAACATGGGTCGCGGTAGGGACGATCATTGCTGATCGCCCCCCGCGCGGATCCGCACGAGCGCTTATTAGCGCATGCGGCTCTTATCGCAGATGAATGACGGCCAAGCGTTGAGCTTGTCCGCACACTCGCCCATCCGTGGGACACGTACAGACCCCGCTCTGAGTCGGGAACGTGCCAGATGGAAAAGTGTTCTCCTTGATCAGCAGCCTTCCCTCCTCACTCTCCGCCGACGATTTTCCGTCTTTGTTCGAATGATTCATCGGTACTATGCCGCTGTCCGACTCCTCGCAGACGTACATGCGGGCCGTGTGGCCTAAGCCTTCACCCGCCGACCTGCGGCTTGGTTCACCCGCAGGTGTCTCCGAGGTCTCCCGGTTCTCATGCATGAAGTTTCTAGGCGTGCAGTGGGGTCTTCGACTACGCCAGACTGAGCGGGGACTCGCGCTATCGCTCCCACTCATGTTGCCTTCCGCCATTACGAGAGCGTCGGCGTCCGGATTGCATCTTTTCGGAGCTCAATACCCACCCCACCTGTTCCCCTGTTTACGCTTCGTCGTGCACCTCGCGATACCCAACGCAAAACTCGGGGCCGAGTGGATCGCTAGTCCTTTCTCGTGAGGCTTCCTCCTCCTCTGCTTCATGCCG
>CAWKLW010000018.1:0-46179 GCA_963850585.1 uncultured Acidobacteriota bacterium
GATCACCACTCGATCCAGGCAAATTGTGGGAGGTACGACCACGCCGATCCCAGGCGTCGTCCGTCCCACCGGTGAGCAGAAGACTCGATCCCACCCTCCCTCGCAACGAGTGCGAGGTAGGGTGGGAAATCGAGCAAAGCATTCGCTTACCCTCACCTCTAGTGATGATTCAGGTCTTCCCGGCTGATGCGGATCGTGACCGGGGAAGAGGAAATGCCGCCTGCACTCACGACCAGTTGATAGACACCGGGCGTGACCGCTGGGTTCAGGGTGAATTTGACGCTTTCGTGGGGATATTTCGCCTACGTCGGTGGAGGTCCAGTCTGTCGACCGGCAGTAGAAAACCAGCCCGCTGGAATTCTGAAGCCGGATGATGGGAAAGTTCTCGTTGCTTTGCGCATCATCGCCATAGGCTGACGCGTCGGATGGTCCGTTCAATTGTCTGCCGGTCAGGGTGAAGACGCCATCGTCGCCGCGCTGGACTCTTTCAATCACGGGCAAGTAGTTGTGGTCTGGCAGATCCTTGGGGCGTGTAGGCATAAAGCTGGTTGCCGAGTCCGTCGTTGAACAGGACCTGCCCAGTTCGGAAGTACGAGCATCCGCGTCACGAATGCAGCAAACGTCGGCAGATTCGGGTCATTCAGAGGCGGGCTCACCGGGGAGATTTCGTTCTCCTCTCGGATCGAAATCAAACAGCTGCGTGGGGCTGCTGAATTCGCCGCCGAACACCAGACTGATCTGCTGTGCGGAAACTGCGGCATTTCGAGGAGAGATGGATCTGGTGCCGCGAGTCAATGCTGGTAATGATCGTGTCCGGTGGGATCACGTTCGTGGTGCCGTCGGCCTGGGAAACTGCCCAGGAGACTTGCAGGCCTGCTGTGGAAGGGATGTTACTGATGATGGCGGACCCCGCTGCGGCGTCGCCACTTTGGGTGATCGGATTCGGACCGGCATCTGCTGCCAGCAGAACATGCCCGTTCGGCATTAGCGCCGCCGGCGCGTCATCCGCTCCAAAATTGGCAGGCCGGACATTGCCAAAAGGATTGCTTAATGTGCCGTGGATATCAGGACCGGCCGACCAGCTGTTGTTGGCGGGTTTGTACAGCCCGTGTGCTGATTCGCTCCGATCACGATCGCGCGGCCATCCTGCAACCGTAACACTGGTCCCAGTTCAAAGCCAAGTGCCGGGCTGGTGAGAACAGGCAAGGTTCCGTTGGCGGAGCCATCGGCGGGACTGATGGGCGTCCAAACATTCTGGGTTGGATTGTAGAGTTCCGCGTAGCCTTGGTTATTCGTGACGCTCTGGAACAAGTCGTAGGTGAGAATGCCGCCGCCAGCCATACTGGCCCAGCCTTCTTCATCGCTGCGGTCGTTGTAGGCCTTGGTGGCCGCTTGCGTCCAGGAGTTCGTGTCGACGGAGTAAATGTAAGTGGAATTATTGAAGATGTTGCCGGCCAGAATCCGGTGTCCGGAGAGCAGAATTGAAGGGTCGTCGCCAAAGCAGGCGAGCGCGATCCCGCGAAACCGGACGGCGGGACTCGCTCCGGTCAAGGTCGCATTGGCCGAGATGGTCACCTGGGTTGGCGAATCAACGCTTAGCACCGTAGCTCCGGCAGGGATTCCGTTTCCGGTTATTGTCCAGCCGGGCGTGAGCCGGTCGGTGGAATAGATCCCTGTGACTGCAGGTGAACCGGCTGCAAGCTGAACGTCTGAAGTAACATTGCGCGTGCCACAAAAGCGCGCGCCCACCTCGTTGGGGTAAGGGGCTATAGGAGACCAGCTGTCTTTGATCGGATCGTAGATTTCACCGGAGGGCGCGATATTCGGATCGAAGTACGGTCCGGTGTACTCACCGCCCAAGAGCCAGACTCTTCCGTCTTGCAGGATGTTGGTCGCTGAAGTAGAGACGCGGAAAACTCATGGGCGCCGTCGTGGTCCAAGTCCCGTTCACATAACTGCCCTGCGCATCCGGGGTGAGCTTGAACCAGTGCTGACCGTCGTCGCCGCTCTGCGTTAGGACCGTCCCGTCCGACAGCAGCAACATGTTGATGACCGAGCTACCTGGGGGCGGATTTTTGAGTGGGCTCCAACTTGCCTTTTGCGCATAGGACATGGAACTGAGCGCCACCAGTCCGCAAGCCAAAATCAGGAAGAAGATCCGTTTGCTGATTGTGTGGTTGGGGGAATCCATTAGCGACATCCGAAACAAAGACATATGCAAGCTCCTCGCTCACCTAGTTAATTGCACTGAAGACCCAGAAATCCTCAGTGCCGACGAAAGATACTTTTGCGACATAAGCAACGAGCAGAAAATGATTGGAACTGATGACCGTGTTGCGCTTACTGAATTGCGAACCTAAAACAACGATTCGGAGCATTGGGGAATCTTCGGTCGGACTCTATGGTGCGGATAGGATCGCTGGAGTCCGCCTGAACCGCGTGCAGAGTACGCTGGCCGCTCCGAGCTGTCAATACAATTCGAGGTGTAGACAAGCAAAAATGCTGCGAGGCCCACCTTCAAAGTGCGCGCGTCTTGAGCTGCTGCAGACATTATTCTTCCAACTATATAACATCGCCATAACATCAACTGTCATAGCTGTTACGTTTGAACGTAAACTTACTGAGATTCGCTCGCTTTAGGAAACAATTAAAGATCGTGACGCCACCAAGCATAGAAAGAGCATCGCGGTAAGCAAGAGCCGACTCGCTTACATTTTGACACCGGAGAATGCAACGCAACCTGTCCTGATAACTTAGCTAACAGCGGGAACGCCGGTAAACTCCGCTCCGGGATCAATGAGATTCTGGATGTTGGTGCAGGATAAACGGCATGAATGACGGTTTTTCGCCCTCAACAGGGAGAGGCGACATCTCTCATGATCCCACCGCTAACACTTTTATTGGCTCAGTAGTTCCTTTACGCTTGCGAGCAATGTGCGAGAGGGAGCGAGATCCCGCAGCTCCGCGATCTGGGATAGTGCTTTGTCGATTCCCGCATAGCCACAACGATGTAGCCATGCAGCAATCAGGATTGGCGACCGACTCTTGCCCGCCAGACAATGCACCAGCAGATTCCCTCGCCGGACGCCTATCGCCACCGCGAACATAATGTCCTCGAACTTTTGCGCGGAGATCGGGCGCGAGTCTGGGATTGGGATATGGATGTACGTGATTTTCGGAGCTCGCTGAATGGTCTGTTCCCGGCAGAGTGAAATGACGGTAGTGATCCGCTGCGGATTGGAACGCGCCAGTTGCTCTGCATCTTTGAGACTGCCGAGATAGAGACGTTCCCAAATCTTCGTCACGGAAATAAGCTGCAAACATGCCATGCGGTCAGAATGAAGGTCAAGCCCATGAAGTGCACCCCTGTCGTGAGATATAGCAACTAGGGACAGTTGTGCTCACTATGAATGCCTCATTCGCCAGACTGAAAATTACAACGATTGCAGAAAGGTCAGCAGCGCTTTTTGATCCGACGCCTTCAGCTTTAGAAAGCGCTCGTTTACCTTCGAGGATTCTCCTGAATGCCGGCGAATGGCGTCGTCCAATTGGACGGAGTTGCCGTCGTGCATAAAACGAGAGCGCAGGCGTAATCCCCAGAGCGGAGCGGTCCTGATCTTGTTGCGTGCGCAGAGAGTGTCGCGCAGCAGTTTAGGGTGCTTTTCGCCTTCAGCGACAGCTTCCTGGTAGCTTTCACTGCATTCTTCTTCGAACTTTCCGGATGGCTCATTGCCTTCCGCGTGGCCTTCCTCCCGAAAACGTTTCTCAAGGAGGTGACGACCGAAATGTTCCACTAAGGCAACCGAGATTCCGTCGCCAGTACCAACGTCGTGCAGGAGGAAGTCACTAAAAGGATGAATGGTCCGGTTCTCAAGCGCTTCGGGATGCAATCCCGGTCCACCGCTTGCCGCTGGGCTTTTGCCCGTCACGATGGTTTCTACGTGACAGGTGGCGCACCCGATCTTGGTGAACAGATCCTCCCCACGTTTCGCATCCGAGCTGGCCGCTATTGATTCGTCCCGGGCAGGAGCTTTCAGCGAACGCATGAAACTGGCGAAGTGATCGATATCTTCCAAATTGTTGTCGGTCGGATCGGGCACGCTGTTTGGTTCGGTAACCTTCGTGGGATCGTTATTCGGAATCGTCGTGGTCACCAGAGGATTGCAGGCGGTGGTCACCTCAGTGTTCTGAAGACTGCTGGTGATGCCCATTTCGTTGAGATAGGCGTCGGCAGCGAAAGCCAGTAAGCTGGCGTGTTGGTCCTTCCAGCCAAAGCGCCCGATGCGGTTGGATCCCTCGCTCTCCGGCACGGGCACCTTTACGGCTTGGCCACAGATTTTTCGGTGCGTGGCCTTGCACTGCTGCCTGCGGATCTGCAAAAGGGTCTCATCGGAGATCGCTTCCACGTAGCCGTCGCCCAGTGTGCTGGTAGCGAGGCGGGTGGTGCGCACCGTTTCCGTTGCCGGCACGTGTTCCTGGATTTCAGGACAGATGCCGCGATCGTTTATCAAGGTTCTGTCCTTGACCAGTTCAGCGCCATGATTAATGGGGATCTCGGGATTCTGAAATAGTCCATGTACGTCGAGGTGTCCCACGCGCAGCTCGGTGATCTGGCTGGCCGCACCGGAAACCGGGCTCTGGTGGCATTCCCGGCACGATTGCGCGTTGTAGAGCGGACCCAGTCCATCAGGAGTAATATGTTCCACTTCCTCGAAGAATTTCTCATCGGCATGGCGGCGGTCAGGATCAGAAAAGCCGTTGCTCTGGTCGTCAAATCCAGTAGGGGCTTCAATCGTCGAAGATGTCGACTGCCCACGAGAATGGATTCCGAGGCCCAGCAGGATGGTGGTTGCAATGATGAGGGACAAGGTCGCGAGTTTCATCACACGCTCCGTTCGCGGCCAGAGGAGTGCCTCGAAATAATAAGACGGACTCCAGATCTGAGCAATTGCTCATGTCGGTTCTGGAAAAGCTGGTACAAAGGCAACCCTAGTTTTGCGGGTGCTCCTGGATTACAGGTATTCGGAAGTCAGCTGGCGAAACCTGAATCACGGCATTGAGTGCAATCGCGATGCAACAGTCGCGCGATGACACGGTCGGAAATGCCAGAGAACTCAACTCATCTCAATGGGAAACATCGGTTTGGAAGCAGACTGGTAGCGCGATAACGGTCACGTGGTTCTGTGATTGCGTCACGTCTGGACCTAACTTATGCTGCCTCGATCTGTAGGTGCGCACTACTTTGCATCTCCACAAATAGAGGCAGTCGAACGACCGCACATGCCACTCTTCATCGAGTTCCACCCCACAGCTATCAGCATCGTCATCCCGAAAGCCAAATGTATACGTTAGCGTGTACGGGCTCCCAGCCTCACCACAGCATCTGCACTCAAAATGTCGAATTCTGCGCGCTCTCCAGCGCACCCTGTTTCAGCATTGGATGCCCGCTCACGACATTAGCGGATTCAACCTTTCCGTCGCGCCCAATCGCCAACTGAATGACCACGTCACCCCCGATTCGCGCTTGCCGAGCCAATGGTGCAAAAATGGGTGGCAATAGTTTGACCAACGTAACACCGCAGCCTTCGTCTTTCATCTCACCATTCCCTTGCGCAAACACAAATTGACACAGCAGAATGCCAAGTCCTGACGCCATGCACAGTGCAAATTTGGGTGATTGAATCGCCATACGCCACATCTAATCACACCCACTCATGGACGAACAGCTCAAAGAGGAGCAGAAGGTTTTTTCACCACAAAGAAAATGGTGACAGTTCTAGACACGGCAATAATCGCAATTGTGTTCAGGGCCGATTGGGCAAATCTTCAAAGCTCCCGCTTAGATTCATGCTTAGATTCATGCGCCTTGACAAAGGCTCCTTTGGGGCGCACTGTTGCAGTCACGTTGTGGGGAGCCTCTTCCTAGTCCATCGGTTCTTCCCTTCCTAGGCTCTGGCTTTCGAAGCCGTATCGGGGCGTTGCAGCTACAAGTTCATCAAGAAGTGCGTCATGAGGCGCTATGCGTCGCGGGTGTACCGGGGCGGCGCGTGCCCGTGTCCGCACTGGTGCCGAATTAACGCGTACTAACAAGAAGCACCACACTCACTGAAGTGAGAGAGGAGAGCATGATGAGGCAAAGAGCAAGATTTGTTGCGTTCTTTCTGTTGGTGACCATTGGGGCGGCAGGCCCGTACGCTCATGCCGCGAATCGTAGCGTGAATTGCGACAAACACGAATCCATTCATAAAGCACTGCACCTTCTCGCGATTGCCAATCCTCCAGGGCCGAACACGATCACCATTTCGGGCAATTGCAAGGCAAATTTCGTGATTCAGAGCATGGATCGACTGACGCTGATCACCAAGACGGGCGCTTCGATCACGGATCGTTCCGGCGGAACCTTGCCGGTCGTGGATATCGAGGACTCGCAAAAGGTAACCCTACAAGGATTCACCATCAACGGCGGGGCGCAGGGTATCCTGTGCAGTACTGCAAGTCTCTGCTATCTGACCGGCAACACGATTCAGGGTCCTGGACATTTTGGTGTAAATGTTATTAAAGGTTCCCGCGCGTTTCTTGAAAGCAATGTGATCCAGAACTGGGATCGCGGTGCATTCCTTGACAGTGGTGGGCAAGTGTTCAGCAGCGACGACGTCTTCCAAAGCAATGGGGGGTCAGCGCTAGTAATATTAGCTGCGGCTTACTTCGAATCACTCAATTCCAAGTTTGACAATAACGGGGTGGGCATTGACGCGGGCGGAGCCCTGACACTCCGCGGCGGTACCATCAGTGGAAACAGCAGCGATGGCATTAGACTCCTCAGCGGCAAAGCGGTGTTTTTGGGTCCGACAATCACCGGCAATGGCGGGGTCGGTGTCCACTTGGAAGACGGCGCTTTCGCGGGTTTCCTCGCTGCAAGCATAACGGGTAACTTGAGTGGACTGGATGTAGATTGCGAACCGCAATTTCCGATCACTCGCTTCATCGACCGTACCGGCGCTATTACGAACTGCGTTGAATCTGCCGCGCCCGCACAACGAGAAAGCATGAAATAAGTTCGCGGCTCAAAGCAAAATCTGGCCGCCCGACGTCTGGGCGGCTGGCATACACGCGGAGGCGGCCCTGCGCTATCCGTCGTTAGCAGGCCCGCTACACGATCCGCGAAGCTGTGTGGCGATATGAATCGAAGTTGTAACTACAATCCCTTGTATACCCGCCACGCTCACCGCATGTGATTTGGCTTTGAATTCCGGTTCCCCTTGCGCGGGATTGGTGCATCAAATGATGGTTCTAGGCTAAACTCTCCATGCCGTTGAGTTTAGCTACGCCGAGGCTGGCCTGTGCGGGCCGTGCCCGGGAACCAGCGAGGGAACCTATGCCATCGTCGGTCTGGTCTGGCCACTTAACTTTCGGTCTCATCTCTATGCCCGTACGGCTGTTCTCGGGCGCGCGCAGTTCCGGCATCTCCTTTCACATGCTGCATCGTCCCGACAAGCAGCGCGTCAAGCAGCAATACATCTGTCCACTCGAAAATGTGGTGGTCGAGCGCAGCGAGATCGTGAAGGGCTACGAATTCCGCAAAGACGAATACATCGTCATTGAGCCCGATGAGATCAAAAAGATCGAGCCCCAGACCGCCAAAACCATGGAGATCCTTGAGTTCGTCAAGTCCGACGACGTGGACCCGGTATATTTCGAGTCGTCGTACTATATGTTGCCGGAAGAAGCCGGACGCCGTCCGTACGCGTTGCTGACCAAGGCTCTCGAAGAGAGCGACTACGTTGCTATCGCCAAGATCACGATGCATAACCGCGAATACACCTGCTTCCTGCGTCCCAGCGAAGGCGGGCTCATGCTGCACACCATGTACTACGCGGACGAAGTGCGGAAGGTGGAAGGATTTGGCGCGCCAGATGTCGATTTGAAAGAAGCCGAAGTGAAGGTCGCCCACCAGTTGATCGAAGCCCTCGCGGACGAGTGGGATCCCGACAAATACAAAGATAATTTCCAGGAGAATCTTAAGAAATTGATCGAGACCAAACTGGAAGGCGGGGAAGTTGCCGCCGTCGAGAAGCCCAAGAAACTGGCCCCGGTGGTCGATCTCATGGCCGCGCTGAAACAAAGTCTGGCTCAAATGGAAGGCAAGAAGAAGCCCGCCGCCAGAGCCAAAGATGAAGAACCGGTGGCAGCCGCCGCGAGCGGAAAATCACGCCGCCGTCGATGATGGACATTTGCTGAGCTTTGTCGAGCTTCGCTCGACTGGACAGCCTGAGAGGCTGTCCCTACGTGGTTCCTGCCCTCTCAGGCATCCATCTCTTGATCCCCGCGCATCTTTGGCTAGAAGCTAGAAGCTAGAAGCTCACAGCTCCCTGCTCCTAGCGCATACGCCGATCAATCGTTACAATATTCAATTCTGTCATCTGAACCAGAATCTTCCTTCGGGGTGCCGATGAGTCTTCGACGTGTGGGCGGGCTGGCCGCCGTGGTGCTGGCAGCGATGATTTGTCTGTCATGCGGCGATATCTACCGTCCAGTGGTGATCCCCATTGCCGTGACTCCGCCCAACCCGGCGAGTTTTCATTCTGTTTTCGCGATCAGCGCCAACGCCCAGGCCAATCCGGGCGCCGCGCTGCAGATCGATGTCTCCGGCGACACCGACATCGGCCAGGCAGATATGGGGATCAATCCCACCCATGCTGCCATTCTGCCCAACAACTCCCGCGTATTTGTGGTGAGCGCCGGCAGTCTATTCCCCGGCCAGTCGGACCTGATCACGACCTTTTCGCCTGCCGCATCGGGCAGCACGGCCAGCGGCCTGGGAAATCCAGCCAGTTTCACCTATCCCAACCTGGGACCAATCGACTCCACCACTGGAGTTCCCCAGTGGTTTTGCTCCTACCTTCCCGATTTTTTGACCACAGTCTCGAACACGCAGATGTACGTCGCCAATTACGGCGTAGACAACGATCCCGGCTGCACCAACCTCGCCAGCACGGACTCCGTGGCCTTTGTGAGCAATCTTTCCAGCAGCATTACAAACATTGCATATCTTCCCGCCGGCTCGCACCCGGTGGCCCTGGCAGAGACTCCTGACGCCCAGCATCTCTACGTGGTGAACCAGGGCAACGACACCGTTTCGGATCTGTCACCTCTGGACTTGTCGACTACGTCCACCATTACTGTCGACGCAACTCCCGTCTGGGCGGTCGCGCGGCCGGATAACCGGCGCGTCTACGTTCTAAGCCAGGGCAGCGGTACCCTCATTCCTATCGACGTTCCCAGTGACACCATCCTGCCCAGCCAGACGAACTTGTCCGTGGGTGCAGGCGCGAATTTCCTGCTTTACGATCCCCATCTGAATCGCCTTTACGTCACGAATCCCACCAACGGCAATGTGTACGTTTTCTCCGCCACCGGCGGCGACAATGACACGCCGACCCTGCTCGCAACCATTTCGATGAATGGCGGTTCCAACCCGCCGTGCCCTAGCGTGTGTTCGCCAGTTTCTGTCACCGCTTTGCCGGACGGCTCGCGTTTTTATGTCGCCAGCTATCAGAGTGAAGCCGCTTGCTCCGATCCCAACGTCGGAGCGACCAGCAGCTGCGTGATCCCGCTGCTGACGGTCTTCGATGCTCGGAGTATGAGAGTGAAGCCGGTGAGCGCATCCCTGCGGTCGCCGTCAATCTCGCTGTTGAGCCCTCCGAATTTCGCTGCGAACCAGTATGCGCTAGCGCCAGTCGCGAGTTGTGCCCCGGCGCCCACTTACGCGCCTGGAACCACGCGCTTCCGCATGTTCACCACGGCCGCTGCCGATAGCAGCCACGTCTATGTGAGCGTTTGCGATGCGGGAATGATTGCGGATGTGGTCACGGCCACCAACACGATTTCGATCGGGACCAACGCCCCCGACACGCTGGTCACCAACCTGGCCGCGCCCTTCGCAGCCTGCACGGGATCCTGTCCCGGAGTGGCGACCTTCACATCCTTTTCAGTGACGAACGGGGTTGTGACCTTCAGCGCGAACAACAGCTTCACTGCGGGAACCAGGGTGGCGATCTCAAAAACGGGCACAAGCCTGGACGGACAGACCTTTACCGTGCTCTCTCCCGGAGCCAATCCGCCGCCTTATGCTTCGTTCTCCGCCCACGTGAACTCGAAGCTTGATGCCGGCGTGTCGGGTAAGTTTGGCGTTGCGGTGCCGCTGTCGCCTCCGCAAGCTCCCATATTCCTGCTGACCGGACAATAATCGGGGAGAGTCGAACTACACTTTGGTGGGAACTTCTTCTTTGACGCTATCTCTGGCCGCATAATGCGAGTCCACGTACTCGTCCAGGATCTGAATGAACTCCGCAACAATGCGGTCGCCCTTCAGGGTCGTAAATAGCCGCCCATCGACATACACCGGAGCTTTAGGTTCCTCGAACGTCCCCGGCAGCGAAATCCCGATATTGGCGTGCTTGGATTCGCCAGGCCCGTTGACCACGCATCCCATCACAGCCAGTTTCATCTCCTCGACGCCGACGTAACGTCCCTTCCAGGCCGGCATCTGCTCGCGCAGGTAGGACTGGATCTGCTCCGCCATCTCCTGGAAGAAGGTGCTCGTCGTGCGCCCGCATCCCGGGCAAGCGGTAACCTGCGGAGTGAAACTGCGGATTCCCATCGACTGCAGAATCTGCTGCGCCACGCGCACTTCCTCGCTGCGATCTCCGCCGGGCGCCGGTGTCAGCGAAACCCGAATCGTGTCGCCGATCCCTTCCTGCAGTAGAACTCCCATGGCGGCGCTGGATGCAACCACGCCCTTGGCGCCCATCCCGGCTTCCGTCAAGCCCAAATGCAACGGATAATCGCAGCGCGCCGCCAGCGCGCGATACACGTCAATCAGGTCCTGCACGCCGCTTACCTTGGCGCTGAGAATAATCTGGTCGGCTCTCAACCCGTATTTCTTCGCCAGTTCCGCCGAATTCAGCGCACTCACCACCATCGCTTCCATCGTGACTTCGCGCGCGTCTTTCGGTTCGGCCAGCTTCGAATTCTCGTCCATCATTTTCGTCAGCAGCGTCTGATCGAGCGATCCCCAGTTCACCCCGATGCGCACCGGCTTGTGATATTTCACCGCCACTTCGACCATGGTGCGGAAATTCGAATCCCCGCCCCGTCCAATGCTGGCGTTGCCAGGGTTGATGCGATACTTGGCCAGATCCCGCGCGCACTCCGGATACTTGGTCAGCAGAACGTGCCCGTTGTAATGGAAATCGCCGATGATCGGCACCCGCACGCCTTGCTTGTCCAGTTCCTCAACAATGCGCGGCACGGCGGCGGCAGCCTCGTCATTATTGACTGTGACGCGCACCAGTTCCGATCCGGATCGAGCCAAAGCAGCCACTTGCTGCACGGTCCCGGGGATATCTGCCGTGTCGGTGTTCGTCATGGATTGCACCACAACTGGTGCATCCGACCCCACGCGCACGCCGCCAACCACGGCGGTCACAGTCTTTCTGCGTTGAATCATAGCCATTGGGAACTTCTAGTTTATCACGCAGTAATGGCGGTGCCCGTAGGGCCGGACCATTGGTCCGGCCCGCGAAGGCGAAGCCGAGCGTCGCGAAGAAAGCACTTCCCGACTCCGTAACAATCCGCACGCCCTCTTCTCCCGCTTGCGCCCCGCCTGGAATCTCAGCATGCTAACGATGACCTACGCCGGTTCGGCCCCAAACCTTCGAGTACGCCCTTCCTGCCAGCCTTGGATGTAATCTGTCCTCAACAGAGGCCCTCCATGAGTCACCGCATCAAATCCACTCACAGGGAGAACGAAAACATCATCATGCCTGACGCAAAAATCCCCTCATGGCCCAGCTATCGCGGAACTTCACACCTGGTTGGAACCAGTCCGAGCGGCCGGGTCACCGTATATGTCGATCCCTCGCTCGGCCAAAAGGCCCTACAGAACGCCCAGGATCTGCTCAAGGATGCCGATCGCGTGGTCAGCGCCAATGACGGTCTCTTCGGCACCACCGGAGGCCCCGTCAGCGTAATTCTCTTTGCCCTCGGTGCCGCCACCGACGGCACCGGAGGCGCCGACCACAATGGCTGCGATTACACCACCGGCAATGCCATCGAGGTGGACGTTTCGTATGGGAACTCGGCTCGTGTCTCGGCTTTATTTGAGGCCGAACTCAGCGAATGCTCAATGAACGGAAACCTCTGCGGCGAAAGCACCGGGGAAGCGTTGTCGCGCTGGTGTGCCGCGGTGATCGGGAATAACGCGCTCGCCGACTTCGCAACCGCCCCTCAGTGGGCCTCCGATGGCATGCCGGACTTCGTCAACAAGACCGAGAATACCGATCAGAGTGCCGACAGCACGGGCTGCGGCATGGCATTCATTTCGTGGATGATCAGTCAGGGACACGGTCTTGAGAAGATCGCTCCCGCAATGGTGAATCTCGGCGACTCGGGAACTCTGGCCGACCTCTATGCCACGCTTACCGGGGACAGCGCCAGCAACGCCTGGCCCAAGTTCCAGGATGCTCTTAAGAACCTGCCAGGCGGAATCAAGAATGACGATCCCTTCGGCGGGTTGTCCAAGCCACCGCAGCTGGCTAATATCCAGGCGGCAATGCTTCCCGCTGGACGGCCGCATACGCCCGTCGTATGTCAACCGAAATCAAAACGCCTGCTTCCGCCCAAAAAATAGCGGCGAAGCTCGGGGAAGCTAGCTGAATACTCCCGGCGATTTCCCGCATTGTGAGAACCCTGGCTTCTTGGCATAATGTAGGGGCTCTGGCCGATCACGGGCGTCGAAGACGTGTCTTCGGCGGTCTTTCCGGCCTTCATGGATTATCTGGCGACAATTTTTGTGCCCACCGGGAACCGGCGACTCAATGAGTTGATCGGATTCCTGATGTGCGTCTCCGCGCTCCTCCTCTCCCTCGCTCTCGTCTCTTACTCTCCGCTCGATCCCTCGTGGGATAGCGCCTCCGTTCTGACTGGGGCGCACGCCGCGCGCAATTGGATCGGCGTGGTGGGCGCCTACACCGCCGATGCCTTGCTCCAGTTCTTCGGGGTCGGTGCCTTTCTACTCGTGATCTTTCCCGCCATGCTGGGCGCGCGCTGGTTCCGCTCCGTCAAAGTGAAATCCCCACTGGCCAAGAGCCTCGGCGCAATCTGGCTAGTCATGTTCGCTCCCGCGCTGCTGGCGCTCTTGCCCGGACAAATGCGCTGGAAAAACGTGATCCCCGTCGAAGGCCTAATGGGACGCGTCCTCGGCGATTTCCTGATTCACTACCTGAACATCATTGGCGCGTATATTGTTTGCGCCACGATTCTGGCGACTGCACTTTACCTTTCGACCGCGTTCTCGTTCTCGGCCATCCAGCTTTGGGCTCCGACGCGCTTCGCCTTCATGACTGCACTGTGGAACCGCTACCAGGATTGGCAACAGGAGCGCACCAAAAAGCGCCAGCAGAAGGAACTCGACAAACGTCGCATTTCAAAACCGATCGTGAAGACGCAACTGATCCCCTCGCGTCCGGCTTCGCCCATGTCGCAAGCGGAGCCGCGCCGCACCGGAATCGAGAAGATGCTGGCGGAAGAGGAATCTGCGGCCACGCCGAAACCTTTATCGTCGACGGGTGGAATCCTGGCCGAGCCCATGCCCACTGCTTCCGGCGAAGCAGAACCGGAAGTCACCGAGCGCGCCGACAGCGGCCACAAAGCCAAGACCACCATGCCGCGCATTGCCGCCGGGGGCTACAAACTGCCCTCCAGCAGCTTGCTGCAGCGTCCGGATGAGCAGCAGGCCGTCGATGCCGATGAACTCAAGCTCCTTGCGCAGGTGCTCACCGAGAAATACGCCGAGTTCGAAGTTCACGGACAGATCACGCAGATCAATCCTGGTCCGGTTGTTACCACCTTCGAGTTCAAGCCGGAAGCGGGAATCAAGTACAGCCGCATCACCAATCTCTGCGACGATCTCTGCCTGGCGCTGAAAGCAGAAAGCATCCTGATCGAGCGCATGGCCGGAAAGAGCACAGTGGGCATCCAGGTGCCGAATCGCCAGCGCGAGATCATCTTCCTGCGCGAGAACATCGAGTCGCAGGAGTTCATGGGCTCCAAGTCGAAGCTCACTATGGCGATGGGTAAGGACATTAACGGCCGCATCGTCACTGCCGATCTCGCGGGCATGCCTCACCTGCTCATCGCCGGATCGACAGGCGCCGGCAAGAGCGTGGCCATCAATGCCTTCATCATGTCGATCCTGTACAAGGCCACGCCCGATCAGGTGCGGCTGATCCTGGTCGACCCCAAGCGCCTCGAGCTCGGCAACTACGAAGGCGTTCCGCACCTTTACACTCCGATCATCACCGAGCCCAAGCTGGCAGCCAATGCGCTGCGCAACGCCGTGCGCGAGATGGAACGCCGCCTGAAGCTTTTGGCCGCCAAGGGGGTTCGCAACATCGATCAGTACAACAAGCTCTTCGATAAGGGCGACACGCCGAGTTTGTTCGGCGAAGATTCCGAAGAGAAGCCGATTCCGTACATCGTCATCATCATCGACGAATTGGCCGATCTGATGATGCTGGATTCCTCCAACGTGGAGGAATCGATCACGCGCCTGGCGCAGATGGCCCGAGCGGTCGGAATCCACTTGGTTTTGGCCACGCAGCGGCCTTCGGTCGACGTCATTACCGGACTTATCAAAGCCAATTTCCCGGCGCGCGTTTCTTTCCGCGTCGCGACCAAGGTTGACTCCCGCACCATTCTCGACGCCAACGGCGCAGAAGCCTTGCTCGGCAAAGGCGACATGCTCTATCTACCCTCCGGCTCCGCCCGGGTTCATCGACTGCACGCGCCTTTCGTTACGGAGAAAGAGATTGCCGCCGTGGTCGAGTTCTGGAAGTCGCAGGCCACCGCCGAATACCAGCAGGCCTTCCTGGAAGTGCCCAAGGAAGAACGGGAAGCTGGCAGCGCCGGCGGCAGCGATTCCGGCGAGGCTGGCGAAGGCGAAGACGATCCCATGTATGGCGACGCCCTGAAGCTGGTCATCGAGTTCGGCAAAGCCTCGACGTCGCTGCTGCAGCGGCGCCTGCGCATCGGGTACGGCCGCGCCGCGCACCTCATCGATCTCATGGAGCAGGATGGAATCGTTGGAGCCGCCGATGGCCCCAAGCCCCGCGAAGTGTTGAAGCGTCCCGACTGGATTTCAGAGATTGAGGAAACGATGCGGTAGACCAGAAACCAGACAAAAAATAAGGGCGGCTGCGAAGCCGCCCTTTGTTTTCGCTCAGCTTACGAGCTTAGTACTTGAACACAATGCCCGTAACCATGCGCAGGTTCTTGCTGCTGGTCACGCCATTGTTGTGCAGCATCAACCAGTCCGCGCCGCCGCGGAAGGCCATATGCTGACTGAAGTTGAAATCAGCTCCGCCACCGGCCAACATCGCATAGCCATTGCCGGTTGCCGTGACACCTGCGAACGAAGCCGAAGCGTGATCGCCACCGATCAGGACATGCACGAAAGGCGTGTATGCCTTGTTGGCGCGCAGCGAGAGCTGAGGCCCGAAGGTGTAGCTGTAGTTGTGAATGCTCACACCACCCTGAGTCGTGAAAGCGGATCCGAAATCAGCGGTGATGCCGAAGTAGTTGTTGAAGTTCCCGTTGAGGGCGAAGCCAAAGCCATTAGCATTGACGCCGCCTTCCAGACGCGAATACTGATAGCCGCCGAAGAATTCTGCCTTCGGATAGTTCTCAGTTTCCGCCGCCATCGCGAGTCCAGCGAACAACCCAAACACGCAAGCCAAAACCATGAATTTACGCACTTGTAAACTCCTCCAGAGATGAGTGGTCTATCTTTCTTCGAACAAAACGGGTGCGAAACCAACTTCGCCCCCTCAGTTCCGCAACCGCTCGTTCGTCTGAACGGTTATGCCGTATCTAAGTGAAATTGATCTTGCCCGATCGGACAAGTAACGAAAGCAGCAGGCGCAGGTAACAATAAATGAGCTAAGCGCAGCAGAATGAATCTCTTAGGTTGGTAGCGTTAACTGAAGATCCACGAACGTAACTCGCCGTTCAGTTGCCGGATCCATCCGGGAATCCAGTTCTTGTAGTGCAGCACCACGCTGGCGTCGACCTTTTTCGCCAGCGAAGGCGAGAACTTGTTGCTGAATACTAAGTAGTAAACACCGGAGCCCGGCGGCAGGTCGGCCGCAATCTTGCCTTGCGGGATTCTGCCGCTCTCAAACACCGAACTCGTGGCATACCCGGTCTGCCAGACGGCGAAAGAGGACTCGCTCAGAACGTAGACCTCGATGGCGTTGTCGGGCTGCGACAATGGGCGCTTAGTATCGTTCTTTCGGCCTGCAGCGTCCGGCAGCACCGTGAAGTCTCCCACGATCGCCACGTTGGTGGATGCTTCGGGCAAGTTGAATTTGTAATAGCGGAAATTTTTCGCCGAAACCGAAAAGGGGCTATCGACTACAGCCTGGTCGTGCCTGTTCCCGGCAAGTTCCTGAATGCCTTCCGCGAATGGATTGCTGCTGGTCGCGAGCCACAGGAACACTGCAAGTAGCAGAACGAAAATTGTCCAGAGCACGTAATGCCGCTTGCGGCCCGGAGGACGCACGACCACCGGCCGCGGCGGAAGCGTTGCCGCTGCCGGACTCTGTTTGATGTTGATCTCTACTACGACGTCGGGGTCCTTCGCGGTTGGCATACCACTGGCCTCGAATGACTGCAAATCTTAGCACAGGAAATTGAAAATGCTATCTCAGTTCCTGGGCCGCCCCGTTCCCGCCTTCAGGCCGCGCAAAGCTAGAACAGAGAGGATCAGGACGGCCGCGATCATTGCCGACCACAGCACCGCGCCGTGGCGCTCCGACCATGGACGTTCATCTGGCCGTCCCGTGTATTCCGCGTTGTGCATCCCGGGACCGAGCTGTGCCTGGGCCGCCGATGCGTCGACGTGCAGGAAGCGAGCGTAATCGTAAATGGGTGCGGCCAGCCCTGGATCGCCGTAATACAGGCGAAGCCCGGACTTTCCTCCGGGATCGAAATATATCCGGCGCTCCAGTGTGAGCGGCTGCACCCAGCTCAAGGTCAATGGCGGATTGTCGCCATTGTCGATGTTGATCGTGATCTGGCCGTAGCTGCCGGAAAGATTGACCGCAAGATCTTCGTGGGTGACCAGAGTGCCGCCGCGATTCACCCGAACCCGGCTGATTTCACCGCTGGAAACCTGGGATCCCGCCGCATCTTCAATACTCACCGTCCGCCGGAAGTTCACTTGCTCGGAAGGAATTTTGAATCCGATCCGGTTCAGCGGAACTTTCGGCGGCAGAGTGCACGTAATAACCGTCAAATGCTGCCGGGCTTGCGGACCAGCGCAGGAACCCACCTTGGTCCACGAAGCCTGCTGCTCGCGCCGGTTGAAGATCGTCGCAGCCTTGACCTGCTGCGGAAGGATTCCGGCAGACAACTTGATATGGAGGTAGCGAAAGCTGGACGTGGGAAGCTTGATTTCAGAATTTGACCCCAGTTGCTCCTTGCTGAAGTCATACAGCGTGGAGTTAGGCAGTTTCACTTCTGCCGTCTTTCCCAGCGCGTTCCCCGCGGAAACCGAAGCCGTCGCCACGAAATCGTGAGCATCCAGCCGCAGACGCACGCGATCGTACTCCGGGATGCCTTCCACGTCGACGTCGAATTCTGTATGTCCAGCAACCGCGCCCATGTTCAGGATCTTCGCCGGTGCCTCTTCCGAAGAAACTCCCGCCCGTTGCTCAGAGAGCGCATATTGCACCGGGGTCCCTTCATCGTACAGGCGCAGGTCAGCAAGGTCAGGACGCGAGTGATTCCACAACTCCTCATCGACGATGATGAAACTCTGGCGCCCGGGCTCTGCGATGCGCACCTCGCGCACATTGGTGAAATACGGAATCGCCGCCTCAGGGCGCGAAGCAGCGCCCGCCGCTCCAAAGAACAGAACCAGTGAAATGAGCAGCCTCATGCGGGAGTGGTGTCGTCCTGCGCGCGGGACTGAGACGTGTCCCGCGAGGTTAGCTTGAGCCAGTCCCGCTGGTACACGAACGAGATGGCCAGCAGCAACGCGCCCAGCACGATGAAGCTGACGATGCGGTATGCCCGGTCAAGTTGCGAGACGTCGTAAACAAAGACCTTCACGATAGTGACGGCAATCAGGATCAATGCCTGCCAGCGCACGAAAGCGCTGCGGCGCACAAACCCAACGATCATCAGCATCGCGCCGTAAGCCATCCACAGGGCGGAGTAAGTGAAATCGCGCGCAATCTCGAGATTGTGATAGTCCCGGTAAGCGCCTCTCCACTGATGGCCAGTCGAGCGAAAGCCGGCCATTTGCCGCAGGTAATAGTCGGAAACTTCTCGGCTGAGCGCGATCAGCGCCAGCACATTGAGGGCTACCACGGCGACTGCCGAAATGGTGCGTGCGGTTTCGTCCTCGCGCTTGGCTCCAAACCACGCGACTGCTCCCAGCACCGCGACAGCGACCGCAAAGGTCGCCATCCGCAAGTTGAAGATCAATTGCGTAGTGTGGAAGTTATCGATAGCCAGCAACCGCGTCACGCCCAAAACCAGCGCGCCCAGCGCAAAGGCATTCAGAAAATCAGAATGAATGCGATTGGCGATCCACAGAAGGACTCCCGCCTCGATGAACCATCCAATCGTGATCCAGTGCGCATCCAGCCGGATGGGGATCGCGACCGTGATGAAGCCGATCGCCAGCGCCAGGTGCAGGTAGTAGAGGATCTCGGAAGTCCCGGCCGCTAGCTTTCTGGCATGCACAAGCCGGCTCAAAAAGATGTACACGGCCGCCAGCGCCAGCGCGAACCAGGCCATGTTCACCTTATTCACTTCCTGAATCATGGCGTATGCTTCAAGGAAATAGACCCCGGCATTCACGAACGCCAGCACCGCCGGGATCGCCGCCAAGACCGGGTGCTCGCCATCCGGCTGCAGCGTGATCAGCGGAGCAATGGCGAAGATGGCAAAAAAGAGGCTGGCATACCCCAGCGTCAACTCAAGCGGGCCGCGGTTGTAGAACGTCCAGTACCAGCCGAGATACAGGATCAGAGTGCCCACATAACTCATCACCAGCAGGCGACGCCACGGCCGGAGCGCCACCAGCGCCAGGGTCGCGATATCGAGAACCGCGACGTACGTGAACAGCGCGACTTCTCTGTTTTCGCCGGTCGATAGCAGGATCGGGGTAGAAAAGCCGCCGACAAGCGCGAACGCCGCGAGAATCTGGGCATCCTGGCTCAGCGCCATCACTGAAGTCGCCGCGGTCACCACCAGCATCATGGCGAATGCCACGCTGCTCGGAATCAAGTTGTAGAGATGGAACGCCGCCCAGAGCGACAAATACAGCGTGCCGATGCCGACAGCCTTCAATGAATATGAAAATGCCTTGTAATCCTTGGCCCGGAAGCGCTCGCTCCAGATGACGATTGCGATGCCCGCGACCAGTCCAATGGAGATCCGCCCGGCAGGACCGATCCAGTTGTTATCGAATGCAAACTTGAGGAAGTAGGAAACCCCGATCAGGAGCGCGGCGATGCCAATCCGGTTAAGCCAATGCGAACCGATGCGGGACTCCCAGTCCGGTTGTGCTTTCCGCGTGGGAGCAATCGCAGGACGCGGCGGGATCAACGGAGGCGGCGCCTGACGCTGGGCAGATACCGGCGAGTCCACCGCTGCCGCAGGTTCGGCCCGTGCCGGGGCGGAAGGCGCCGGAGCTGGCGCAGCCAGCTGCAGCCGCTGCTCCATCCGGTACACGCGGGTTGTAAGCTCGGCTAAAGCCTGACGAATGGCTTCCAGCTCGCTTTGCGGGACATCCATGAGTGGGACAGAAAATTATCCGCGAAAGCAGTCAGGCTTGCACGCTATTTCTCTCGGGAGGAGCTTGCGCGGCACTGCCATCGAGACCTAATTCTTTTGCCACCGGCTTCAGGGCCTCGATACAAAAAGCGATATGCTCATCCAGCTCGACGCCAAGATCCTTCGCGCCGTTGATGATGTCGTCACGATTCACCTTCCGCGCGAACGCTTTGTCCTTCATCCTCTTGCGCACGGATTTCACGTCGACCTCAGCCAGCGACTTGCCCGGCTTTATCAGAGCCACAGCGGTGATGAATCCAGCCAGCTCGTCGCAGGCGAACAGTGCTTTCTCCATCGCCGTGTCTCGCGAGACCCCGGAGTATTCCGCGTGGGACATAATCGCGCGCCGGATCTCGTCGGAGTATCCCCGCTCTTTCAGAATTTCGTTCCCTTTGTACGGATGCTCTTCGGGCGTGGGCCAGCGTTCGTAATCGAAATCGTGAATCAGCCCCACCACGCCCCAGAGTTGTTCCGCTTCGGGCGAGCCGTCGCTGTACTTCTTCGAACAAGCCCGCATACACGCTTCCACCGCGAGCGCATGCTTACGCAGGCTTTCCGACTGCGTGAACTCAGTCAACAATTCCCACCCTGCTTCTCGGCTATGGCCGCCATCCATGGCTTCAATCCCCCAGTTGCAATGTTGGTGCTTCTGACAATTTCTTTACATCCACGTTACAACTTTAAACCCCAGCCCGGCCAGAATAGGGTAGGATTTCTCAGCTCTGGGGGGGTGGGGACCTCATGGTTTACGCAACGTCATACTTCTGGGTTGTCATCTGCAAGAACCAGCGTTTTCACCACAAGGGAAATACATCCTACGCGCATCAGATCGCGTTAGCAGAGACCGACCCCTACTCTCCGCTTCCCATTCCCGAGTCGACCGAGCAGGTCAGGATTCGCTGCAACGATTGCGGCGCGGAACATTCCTACAAGAGCACCGAGATTCTCCGCAATGAGATCCCCGTGCCGGAGAACTTCACTCCTCACCCGCTTTTTCAGTAGCGCCTTGCGCGGCGCTGCAATCCGCGATTCGACGAGCCTGATTTTTCTCCCAATCTGCCTGAACAAAGTTAGTAAACAGCAGTGAGGGTCGCAAATAAATCTGACTTACCCTGTTAACTAAGGGGTTTCACCACAGGCTGTGAGCCAAAACGGGCGATGCCTAATTCTTTGTGCAGTTTACCCTTGACTTCCACAGGCTACATGCCGCAGATTGAGCCTGCAGCTGAACCTCTCCCCCGAAAGTGTTCCTGCATCTGTAAGGAGAGCCCGCTCTGGCACTCCCACAACCCGATGGCCACGACACTTGCCCCGGTAGATTCTAGGGAAGTTGTACGCTGTGACCACTGCCTGTTAGTTCAGTTCCGCACATCCAACAACAATTGCAGACGCTGTCATGCGTCCCTGGACGAGGAACCGGAGCCCGAGCCCATTTCGGTGGTGCCGCCGCTCATGATGCCTATCCCCGGGACCGGGCGCGGGCATCTGAACTTGGCGACCTCCATCCGCTCCCTGCGCCTGCGCAGCGGATTGAGCCAGCGGCAACTGGCCGGGCGAATGGCGGTTCCCCGCACCTACGTCTCAAAGATCGAAAACGAAAAGGCCACGCCTACGCTGTCATCCCTGGAACGGCTGGCGCGTGCACTGGAGGTTACTGTGCCCGAACTGCTCAGCGGCGGTGAACGCAGCCGTCAGGAGGAAATCTGCGAGTTGGTCAAAGACCAATTTATCGCCGAACTCTTACCGTTTGTTTCGCAACTAAACGGGATGCAGATGTCCAGCATCCTGACGCAGGTGCGGGACTTGACGGTACGACCGAGAAGGAGCGCGTAGAAGGCAGTTTCGAGTTTCAGGTTTCAAGTTTCGGGAATGATTTCCCGATCAGGATCGCTACAAAGGGAAGTGCTGATCCCTGGTCCCTGTACCTGAAACTAGAAACCTGAAACCTGAAACTCGAAACCGAACCCCACGACTTTTATCCGGGCAACCAGCCAACACTAAGCCGGGACCAGCAATGGTCCCGGTTTTTTCTTCTCCAGAACTTTCGAAACTTCCTTTGCGCGGGCCTCATCTGTGCATGTATCTGCCAATTTTGAGGAACGCAATGAGCACATCACAGAAAACGGTTGTTATTACTGGGGCGTCCAGCGGAATAGGGAAGTCCTGTGTGGCCCGGATGAGCCGCCTGGGCTGGCAAGTGTTCGCCACGGTTCGCAAACAATCGGACAGCGACCAGATTGCCCGTGAGTTCGGAGCAAATGTTCATCCCGTGTTGATGGATCTTGAGAACGAGGCTTCCATCGCCGCGGCCGCTCAACAGATCGAGTCGCAAGCCGCAGCTCGCGGCCTGGATGGCCTGGTCAACGTAGCCGGAGTCGGCATGGTGCGTCCTCTCGAATATGCGTCCATGAAAGACTTGCGGCAGATATTCGACATCAACTTTTTCGGCCAGATCGCGGTGACCCAGGCATTGTCGCGCCTGCTAAGAAAAGCCCGGGGCCGGATCGTGAACATCACGTCGGTCGGAGTCAACGTCGCCATCCCCTTCGGGGGCCTGCTCAACGCCAGCAAGTCTGCGTTTGCCAAGGTCAGTGACACCTTGCGGCTGGAGATGCACTCCTCTGGAGTGCGCGTCATCGCCATCGAGCCCGGCGCGATTGCCACCCCGGCTGTGGACAAAACTTTAGGCGACCTGGAAGCGGTCATCCGCAATCTTCCGCCCGAAGCTCAGGCGCAATACGGGCGCCCTGATCAGCAAGATGGGAAGGCGCGGGTACGAGATGGAAAAGAACGGAAGCTCGCCCGATGTCGTCGCTCAATGCCGTGCAGCATGCGCTGACCTCGAGCCGTCCTCGCATCCGCTACCGCGTCGGGCAAGCACGCGAAGATTCTCGCGACTCTGCCAAAGATTCTCCCGGAGCGGGTGATGGACGCGCTCCTGCGCAAGATGTTGGGACTCTCCGATGTCGACGATCCGCGCGACCACAGAAGCCGGCGCGCACGCAGGCAGGCCGCCCAACCGCGGTGAATCCGCGCTAGATCGAGGAACATCTATCCAGCATGGATTCGCAAACTGGTGAAAATAGTTTTGCTTTTCTCGGACCTTCCTCCGAGTTTTCTGACCGCGGCAGCACGCGATCTCGGCCCTGGTAGCTGACCACAGCCCTTCCGAACGGGGCTCTGCTGGACGCGTACTCCGCCGCGGTCACCGGCGCCGTCGAGCGCATCAGCCCTTCTGTAGTGCATATCGCCGTTTCTCAGGCGGCAGGACGCACGCGCTCGGGAGAACCTCGCGAACGCCAGGGTGGCGGCTCGGGATTTGTCTTCACGCCCGACGGCCTCATCCTCACCAACAGCCACGTCGTGCATGAAGCCACCCGCATATCTGCGGCTTTGGCCGACGGGCGTCATATGCCCGCGACCTTGATCGGCGAGGATCCCGCCAGTGATCTCGCGGTTGTTCGCGTCGATGAGCCGGGCCTGGTCGCGGCCGAACTGGGCGACTCTCAGAAGTTGCGCGTCGGCCAGATCGCCATCGCCATTGGCGCGCCCTATGGTTTTCAATCCACCGTTACCGCAGGTGTAGTGAGCGCGCTGGGGCGATCGCTGCGGTCGTATTCCGGCCGCCTGATCGATGACGTGATTCAGACCGACGCTTCCCTGAATCCCGGCAATTCGGGTGGGCCTCTGGTGGATTCCGCCGGACGCGTTATCGGGGTCAACACCGCGACCATTTTGCCCGCTCAGGGAATCTGCTTTGCGATAGGAATCAACACCGCGAAATTCGTTGCCAGCCGTCTGCTGCGCGACGGCCGCATTCGCCGCAGCTATGTCGGAATTTCTGGACAGACCGTTGCCGTGCATCGCCGCGTGGTCCGCTTCTACGATCTGCCCGAAGGAGACGGGCGCGATGGTGCTCGCGGTTGAGGAGAACAGTCCCGCCAAGCGCGCAGGCTTGCGCCAAGGCGACATCCTGGTGGCCCTCGACGGACAAGCAGTGGCGGGCGTGGACGATCTTCACCGCTTATTGACGGAGCTGCGGGTTGGCGCGAGTTGCGAACTGACCGTCTTGCGCTGGACGGAAAAGCTGCAGCTGAAGATCGTGCCGGAAGAGGCTCGCCCGTAAACACGCCATGCGGGTCGCCCTCTGCCAGAAGGGATTACCCCTCATTGCCAGCGGCTTCCTGCCTGTGATAGCCTCATATCGGAATGACCACTTTGCACGACAAAGTGCCTGACGGGCTGGACCGCAAGGAAACGGAACTCTACCGGCGGCTCGATCCGCAGCGGCTCCCCCGAACACATCGCCATCATCATGGATGGCAACGGACGCTGGGCCAAGCGGCGCCACATGCCCCGTGTGGCCGGGACATCGCGCCGGAGTCGAGGCGGTGCGCTCGACCGTAGAGACCGCCGCGCGCATTCATATTCCCGCACTCACGCTCTATGCCTTCTCCGAGGAGAACTGGAAGAAGCGCCCGGCCAGTGAAGTCGGATTTCTCATGGGGCTGCTCAGCCGCTATCTCAAGGCGGAAGTTCCCACCCTGAATAAAAACAATATCCGGCTGGAGTACATCGGGCGGCAGCACGAACTGCCTTCCGATGTGCAGGAGCGAATGGAGTGGGCGCGCGCAGCCACGTCCGCAATACGCGGCATGGTGCTGACGCTCGCGCTCAATTACAGCGCCCGCAGCGAACTGGTGGACGCCTTTCACTCGATCCTTGACGCCGCCGCGCGCAATGGCGGAGTCGATCACGTGCGCATCGATGAGGACACAGTTTCGCGCCATCTCTATACCCGCCATCTGCCCGACCCCGACCTGGTCGTGCGCACTTCGGGCGAGATGCGGCTCAGCAATTTTCTCCTCTGGCAACTGGCCTACGCCGAGATCTACGTGACCCCAACTCTGTGGCCGGATTTTCGCGGCCTCCACCTTCTCGAGGGCATTGCGGAATATCAAAAGCGCGAGCGCCGCTACGGCGGCCTCAATCACGCTCCCGCAGAATTCGTAAAAGCCTGAATCCCGACGCTACTGCGGTGCAGAGCGGAAAAACACGGCCTCGGTACCCGCTCTGGTTATAATTGCGCGTTCCTTAAAATGCCTCTGAGTTCGCCACAGACCGACACGGAAACCCGCGGACAAATCCGTGAAGATCCGTGTGAATCCGTGGCTCGATTTTCAACGCACTGAATACTCCTTTGCTGAAACGAATCGCGACCGCAGTCGTACTGATTCCCGATTGTTCTGCTGCTGATTCTGCGCGCGCCCGTGCCGGTGCTCGCCATTTTCGCCGGAATCGTCGCGCTGCTCACCATTCACGAATTCCTCAAGCTCACCGAATCCTATGGCGTGAAGCCCCTGCGGATTCTCACCTACATCTTCACCGTAATCTTCTTTGTCTTACTCGGCCTGAATTTCGGCAACGATAAGCCTCTGCTTTCGACCGCCGTGTTCGTGTACTGCGTCGGATTTGCCGCCGCGCTTGCGCCGTTCATTTTTCTGACCCGCGCCATGAAGAATGAAGACCTGAGCAGCGGATATCCCGCCGCGGCCGCCTCCGCCTTTGCCTTCACCTACATCGCGCTGCCCATGGGAATGCTGGTGCAACTGCGGCAGCAATGGGCCGGGGCGTTCTATCTGCTGTATCTGCTGCTCGTAGTTTGGGCGGGAGACGTCTTCGCCTATTTCGTGGGCAAGTCGATCGGACGACATCTGATGGCCCCGAGGATCAGTCCGAAGAAAACATGGGAGGGCGCAGCGGCTTCGGTCCTCGCCAGTGTGGCTGTCGGCTACCTGCTGTTCCACTACGCGCAACCCATCAGTTCCGCGCTGCTGCGCGCAGGACTAATTCAGCGCCGGGATGGCCTTTTCGGCTTGGAGCAGCCGGGCATCATTCCAGTCCTTCTCCTCACGATTGTGTTGAATATCGCAGCACAGCTGGGTGATCTGGTCGAGTCGCTGATCAAACGCGGCGCCGGAGTAAAGGATTCGGGAGCGCTTCTTCCCGGCCATGGAGGAATGCTCGATCGCATCGACGCCCTGCTCTTCGCGGCTCCGGTGCTGTGGTACTATGCGGCTTGGCGCGTGATGCAGTAAGCCTCCCCAACGCATCCCCCTCGTTACCAGCCGAGCGCGTAAAATAAGAACTCTGCCTTCATGAAACGCATCGCCATCCTGGGATCGACCGGCTCGATCGGGCGCAGCACTCTGAGCGTTGCCGAATCTTATCCCGAGCGCTTTCAGATCGTGACCTTAGCCGCGGGTAGCAACGTTGACGCTGCTTTCGAGCAGGCCTGCCAGTGGATGCCGCGCGTGATCTCGATTGCGACGGAGTCTGATGCAGCTGCGCTACGGGCTCGCCTTAAAAACGCCGGCCACGGCGATGTCGAAGTCGTTCACGGCCCAGCTGGAACGGTGCGGGTTGCAACCCACGCGGAAGTCGATTTTGTGGTCAGCGCCATCGTCGGAGTTGCGGGGCTGGAGGCAACCTACGAAGCCGTCCGCGCCGGCAAAGACTCTCGGCTTGGCCAACAAAGAATGCCTGGTCGCCGCGGGAGAATTGATCACGGCGGAAGCCCGCAAGCGGAACGTCGCCCTGCTGCCGATCGACAGCGAGCACAATGCCGTGCACCAGTGCATGCGCGGAGGCCGCATGGAAGAAGTCGAGCGCATTTGGCTCACGGCCTCAGGAGGCCCATTTCGCAACACGCCACCCTCAGAGTTTGCCTCCATCACCGTGGAACAGGCGTTGAACCATCCTACGTGGAAGATGGGCAAGCGGATCACGATCGATTCCGCCACGCTGATGAACAAAGGATTCGAGGTCATCGAGGCATGCAGGTTATTTCACATGCCCGCGTCGAAAGTGGAAGTAATTGTCCATCCGCAGTCCACAATTCATTCCATGGTGGAGTTCGTGGATGGCAGCATACTTGCTCAGTTTTCAGTGACGGATATGCGCTTGCCGATCCTGTATGCCTTAACATATCCGGAGCGGATTCAGTCAGATATGCGGTTCGCGGTCAGTGACTTGCGTCATCTGGACTTCAGCCCGCCGGACCTGAAAAAATTCCCTTGCCTGCGTCTGGCGTATGAGGCCGCAGAAGCTGGGGGCGCTAAGACCGTGGCCCTGAACGCTGCCGATGAGGTCGCGGTGGCGGCGTTCCTGGAAGGCAAGATCCGATTCGACCAGATTCCCAAGGTTATCGAAGACACACTCACGGAAACAAGTTGCGGGGCTCTGGAGTCAATTAAGAAGGTGTTGGACGCGGATGCCGATGCCCGCCGGACGGCGCAGCTGAAAGTTTTAGGCCTGGGTTCACGACCGCGCGCAACATCTTTTGTGTAGTTTTGAGAATCTAATGGGTGGGAGCGTCGTACCTCGACTATGTATGATTTTCTGATTTCAGTGGTTTCTGTGGTTGCCGTCCTCGGCTTCATGATCCTGATCCACGAGTTCGGCCACTACGCCGTGGCCAAATGGCTCGGGGTACGCGTGGAGCAGTTCGCCATTGGTTTCGGCAAGCGGCTTGTTGGCTTCCGCAAAGGCGAGACGGATTACCGGATCAACGCGATTCCTCTGGGTGGCTACGTCAAGATGAGCGGCGAGAACCCGATGGATCAGCGCACCGATGATCCCGGGGAATTCATGAATCACTCCCGCTGGCATCGCTTCCTGATCGCGATCGCCGGGCCGACGATGAACATTCTCCTGGCTGTGGTGCTGCTGACCGTGGTGTACATGGTCCACTACGAATACCCGATCTATCTGGATAAGGCAGCCGTAGTGCAGGGCGTCCGCAAGGACTCGCCGGCGCAACAGGCGGGGATTCAAGCCGGAGACCGCATCATCAAAATCGATGGAATCGAGAATCCCACGTGGGAGCAGGTTCAACCGAAGGTCTGGCTGAGTCCGAATCAGCCGCTGGAAATAACCATTCAGCGCGGCAGCCAGGTGCTGCAAAAAAACCTGACGCCCAAGGCGGTCACGAGTTCTGAAGTTGGATCGGCAGGGTGGTTCCCGGAAGAGCCGGTGGTTGTAGGACGGATCGATCCCAATCTTCCAGCTGCCAAAGCCGGAATGAAGGAGGACGACCGCATCGTCTCTCTGAACGGCAAGCCGGTGCCTTCGATCGAGAGCATGATCGAAACGCTGCAGCAGACCAAGAATCAGCCAGTGGATCTGCAGGTCGAGCGCAGCGGCCAGACGCTGGATTTCAAACTGACTCCGGTGCTGTCGCAGACAGAAGATCCGAAAGAGCAGCGCTACCGTCTGGGGTTCGTCAACAAGGGCGTGACGAAGGTCAGCCAGTTGCCGTTTGCCCAGGCACTCAGTCTGTCGCTGGAGCAGAACAAGAAGTATTCATTCATGATTCTTGAGCTGGCGAAGAAGATGGTGCAGCGCAAGATTTCCATGCGTGCCATCTCCGGGCCAATCGGGATCGCGCAGGACGCCGGCTACGCGGCGCAGCAAAAAGGCTGGACTCCGCTGATGGAGCTGACGGCCGGGATCAGCCTGAACCTGGGCATCTTCAACCTGCTGCCGATTCCGATTCTGGATGGCGGCGTGATTCTGTTCCTGCTGATCGAAGGGCTGATGCGGCGCGATATCAGCATGACCATCAAAGAGCGCGTGTACCAGGCGGCGTTCGTGTTCCTGGTGCTGTTCGCCGTGATGGTCATCTACAACGACCTGATGAAGACGATCCCGGGGCTAGCCGACCGGCTACCCTAGGCGAGCTTCGCGGCAAAAACCAGCACCAGAATTCCGACCACGATGCGGTAAATGGCGAATGGGGTGAAGCCGCGTTTGCGCACCCAGGCCATGAACCACGCCACCGAAGCGTAAGCCACAACAAACGAAACTACGAAGCCGATGGCAAGCACGATCCAGCCATGGGCATCGATCTGCGAGACGCCGATCGGGTTCTCGCCTTTTCCGCGCAGCGATTTGTAAAGCGTGTAGAGTGTGGCTGCGGCCATGGTCGGCATGGAGACGAAGAAGGAGAACTCCAGGGCCGCGGCGCGTGACATGCCGGCGATCTGTCCGGCGGCAATCGTCGCCATTGAGCGCGATGTTCCGGGGAATACCGCGGAGAAGATCTGGCAGAGGCCGATCCAGATCGCTTGTCGCAAACTCATCTCTTCCATCTTCCAGGTATGAATGCTGTTGCCGGCGCCAGGACCTGCGGCTTCAGCTTTGGCGCGCATGGCGTCGACGATCCACATGACAATTCCGCCGATCAGCAGAGACCATCCGATGATCACCACATCTTCGAGGTGCTTCCCGATGATTTTTGTGAGCAGGAAGGCTGGAATGGCGGTGACCACGAAGGCAACGATGGTCAGGCTCAAGGGATGCGTGAGGACGGTGCGGTTTCCGCTCTCGCCGCGCGGAAACGTAGAAAGAAATTTTGTGATGCGACTCCAGAAGTAAACGGGAAGGCACAGGATCGCGCCGAGCTGGATGACGATGGAATACATCTTCCAATAGCCATTGTCCAGAGTGAGATTCGGAGCCAAACCAGAAGAGTGCAGCAAGGCTTCGGAGAGGCGCAGGTGCGCGGTCGAACTTACGGGCAGGAACTCAGTGATGCCTTCGACAATTCCTAGAATCAACGAGAGCAGGTAATCGTTCAATCTTCCTCCGCAACCTGGACAGCGCAAGGGGCTGTCGCTACGTGAATCGGACGATCAGTATCGCAGAAAGACTTTTCAGTTGGGGAGTTGCGAAGGGGAGTCACGCGCGTCTTTTTACTGCCCGAAGCATGGCCGCGACGAGGAAATAAAGGGCTGCGTTCAGGATTGCGATCATTGTCCAGAGGACGTAGAAGGCGTGGGTGCCAACTTCCGCATCGATCATCCGAGATGAAACGAGGGACGGAGGGCAGAGGATCGCGAAGACGATCATCGGCAAGAACTCTCGGACCGAGAACAAATCGAGATTCGCGAGCAACTGGTAGACAACGAAGAGAACGGTGATGGAGAAGCCGATGGTCGCAAAGCGAAATGGTTTCGGGAAGTCAGTTCGCGTAAACATCAGTCGCTCGCATTGCCGTACGTGGGAACGCCATTCTGGACGTAGAAGATCAGCGTCTGTGCGCGGTTCGCCCAGTCGCTTTGCCCGTACTGGCTGAGGATCTGCTGGGCCAGACCGAGGGCGCGATTCTTCGAGTCTTCGGCCTTTTTGGGATTGGCTTCGGTCTTGTAGATCTCGATCAATGCCGAGCGGCGCCAGGCCGCCTGATACAGGGCTTGCGGCGCGGCGGGGGATTGCTGGCGCTCCTTGGCGTACTTCTCGTACATGTCCGCTTCCTTGTCGGGACATTTGGAAGCGGCCTGCCAGTCGCCGCAGAGCTTGTTTTCGATCAGGTGGAACGCGGCGAGATCGGCCCACTTGGTGCCAGGGAATTTCTTGATCACCAGCTTCATCCACTCTTCGTTGATCTGGCCGCGCATGTAGGCTTCGCGCTCGCGGGCGGAGGGGCGGGTCATAATGTCGGAGCGTTCGATCTGCCAGCGGATATCGGCGGCGCGGTAGAGGCCTTCGCCGGCTAGCGGGGAAGCGGGGAACAGGTCGTAGACGCGGTAGTAGAGGCGCATGGCGTCCTGAGCAGCGTCTTTGCGTCCGCGGCGGCGGCTGGCTTCATCCTCGGAATCGGCGGCCTCGCCGAAGACGATCTTGTCGCCGTTGGGCGTGGACATGCCGACAAAAGCCTTGGCCGGAACCCATCCGGTAATGGTCTTGCCCTGGGCTTCTTCATCGTCTTCGTCGTCGGGATTCTTGCTGGGATCGCGGAGGATGGCCTCGACGTGGGCCCAGTCCCGGCTGCTGTCGATGATGACCAGTTCGTAGCCGCGCTCGACCGTGCCGAGCTTGGCGGTGTCGCCGCTGGGGGAAACGCGGATGCTTTCCTCGTGGACCAGCGTGCCGCGCTGGGCTTGGGCGAGGCACAGGCTGGTGAGAGTCAACAGGGAGGCGACGAAAAAGGCAAGTAAGTGTGCGCGCTTGAGCCCTGCGGAAATGCGGCCTCGTCGCGCGATTGCAGCTCTCATCCTAATGTTTTCAATACTTTGCGGGTAAACTATTGAGAACACGGTGCTTGCTAAAGGAGTCCGGACAGTACTTTTTTGATCCTGTTTTCTCAAAATATAGGCTTTAAAGGACTTACGCGAACAAGAGGGGATGTTGTGCTCGCAAAGTCTTCGAACAAAAGGGCTTACAGGTAAAGTCTTCGAAACAGGGGACTTGCCGGCGTAATCTTGCACGGAATCTTTGCAGTTCAGAGAATCTCTGCTCGCGGGAAAGATCTCAGGGGCGACAGGCTCAGCGTCGCACATCGAGTGGCTGGTCATAATTATTTGGGAGACGGTATCAGGATCATCGTTCATTTTGTTGAAGTCAAGGTCATTTGAACATTCGCGGGCTGTGGAAAACCTGGGCGCCGGGGGACACATCACAATGCGCAGCGGCACGGCACCGCGCTAACTTAACCAGTTCCTTACGCATGGCCGACTACAGGCGAAGTGATCCGGAAACGGCTCTAGCGATTAGCGAGTGATCGGCTTACAAACACCGGGCCTAAATCAGAAAGATCTCAAATCAGCCACTACCCAGGCAGCTCCTGTAACCAGAAAAGTCAGCACGCACTCGGACCAATTGAGATGCGCCTGTGAGTGAGCGATCAAGTGCGGAACCCACACCAGCACGCCGAATAAGGCCAGCATGAGCGTCATCAGACGCATCGCAAGCCGAGCCCGTCGATTGGCGAGAATGGCAATGGCAGCGAGCGCAAACGCGATCGTCGTCAGGATCGCCCAAAACATCTGGTTGGGCGGAATCCACTTTGGAACCAGGTGAGCTGTCTCGCGAAGAAGGAGTGCCTGACCCAGCGTAAAGGAAATGGCACAGACGCCGAGCCCAAGGCGCGCCAGTCGGCCGAACACTAGAGCCCTTGGGCCATTCGGCCCAGTCGCACCGTACAGCGCTATTGCGCCGCATACCAAGGAAAAGAACACGAAGAAGCTTCCCCCGTATCGTTGATATATGTTCGAGGCAGCAATGATGTCTGGGATGCAGGCCAGCGAGAAACACAAATAGACAACGCAAAGTACGACCGAACCCAACCGCGCAGTACGGGGGTAAAGCACCCCGATTCCACCAGCAATTTGAGCGGCCATAAGACACCCGCCGATTACGGTGCCAAAAGGCAGGGTCCAGATGTGTTGCAAGTTTTGCCAGGTATCGGCGTCGTGCCAGGTTAGTGCGATAACGCCGAACAGCACTGCCGATGCGCCAAAGACAAACCGCCCGTACGATGCTGTCTTCATACCGAGAACCTAACAGATATATCAGCTGCAAACACAGATTCGCGCGCGCCCTGGCTTGGTATAGTATCGACACCAAAATTGCTTTGCGAGCGTCACCCGTGTTCCCACGCCTGAAGCCGAGATTACGCCGTACCGGAGAATTCAATGCAGAAGAAAATACTCAGTTTCCTTGGGTTCGCGTTTCTGGCGACGCTTGTTTTACTCGGCGCAAGCGGTCAGGCAGGAGCGCAGCCCGAGAAGGCTTCCTATCCCGGCATGGCTCCTCTCGATCAGTATTTGATCGCCGACGGGAATTCTGAAATCGCGCTGGCGCGCAGTGCTGCTCCAGCATCCATTTCGGACGGAGCAGAAGTGATGGTGCTGGGACCGAAGGGATACACGACCGCAGTGAAGGGCACGAATGGTTTTCTCTGCATTGTGGAGCGATCATGGGGCGCGGCGACCGATGAACCGGAGTTCTGGAATCCTAAAGTGCGCGCTCCCATTTGCTTCAACGCTCCAGCCGCAAGAACGTTTGTGCCCATCTTCCTGATGAAGACCAAACTGGTGCTGGCAGGAAGATCGAAGACCGAAATCGTCAAGGCGACCGCCTCGGCACTGGACAAGAAGGAACTGCCCGGGTTGGAGCCGGGAGCGATGTGCTACATGCTCTCGAAGCAGCAGTACCTAAACGACCGCGGCATGAGCTGGCATCCCCATGTGATGTTTGTTGTTCCCGGCGATGCGTCAAAAAGCTGGGGAGGCAATCTGCCGGGCTCACCGGTCATAGCGGCGGATGATCCAGAAGAACGGGCGACAATTTTCATGGTCTGGGTTGGCAAATGGTCCGATGGGACGCTGGCTCCTCCGATTGAGGACTGAGTCCAAATTCGAATCGTCGAGGAGTCAGCGGAGGACCAGTGATGCTGCCCTGCGCACCGCAACCGCTGGTTTCGGAGTTCTGGGTATTTAACGGCTAAGCCTGAAGTGGTCCCAAGGTGAGGGTTGCCGGCCAATCGTCCAGAAACGCGTGTAGCACGTGTACTGATGAAGAGCCCACACGTGAGTCGGCTCGGGCTTCGGCTGAACAGTCTCTGGGGTTGCGGCGGGAGGCCGAGCCTACGATCGGAGTTGGTCGAGCATTTTAGGCTCTATGTTGCCGCCGCTGATGATGGCTATGTTCAGCTTTGTGTGCGGGAGTTCTTTGGCGTGGAAGATGAATCCGGCGGTCGCGACGGCGCCGCTGGGCTCGGCGACTGTGTCGGGATTTGCCGCTAGATATTTCATGGCCTGACGGATTTCGTCTTCGGTGACGGTGATGATGTCGTCGACGTAGGCGCGGATGTGCTCGAAGTTGATGGGGCCGATGCTTTGGGTGCGCAGGCCGTCGGCGAGGGTGCGGGAGACTTGCTCGGCGGGGAACTGGACGATCTTGCCCTGTCGCAGACTGGCCTGGGCGTCGGCGGCTAGCTCGGGCTCTACACCGATCACTTTTACTTTCGGATTTGTGAGCTTGATGGCGGCGGCCACGCCGCTGATTAAACCTCCACCACCCACTGGGGCGAGGACGGCTTCGACTTCGGGCAGATCGTGGAGGATCTCCAAGCCGATCGTGCCTTGTCCGGCGATGATTTCTTCGTCGTTGTACGGCGGAACGATTGCGTATCCGTGCTGGGCGGCGAGTTCTTCGGCTTTGGTCTTGCGTTCGTCCGAGCCCGGGCCGACCAGGACGATTTCGGCTCCGAGTTTCGCTGTGGCGTCGCGCTTGATTTGAGGCGCGTTATTGGGCATCACAATTACGGATTTCACATGGAGAGCGCGGGCGGCATAGGCGACTCCTTGGGCGTGGTTGCCGCTGGAGTAGGAGATGACTCCGCGCTTGCGATCTTCTTCCGAGAGCGAGGCGATTTTGTTGTAGGCGCCGCGGAGTTTGAAGGCCCCGATGGGCTGCTGGTTTTCCGGCTTGAGCAGGAGGCGGCGAGGATCTTCGGCGCAGAGCGGGAAGTTGATCAGGGTTGTACGGGTGATGACGCCTTGCAGGCGGGCTTGCGCGGTGCGGAGATCGGAGAGGGTAATCATCTGTGTCTACGGTAGAGGTTATCGTTAATGACGGGTGTCCCGCCACTGAAGTGGCGGGCGATTTCGGACATCGTCACGGACCTGCTGCTGTTGGGCTACGACTTGCGAGCTGCGCCCGATGGTGGAATGGCTGGAGTGTCCTGCCAAGTTCCCATTCTTTTCTGGATAACTTCCTGTTGGCAGACGATCCACTCGGTAGATGAAAGCGGCGGTTTCTGGCGTCGTCGTCTTGACCCTCATCTGAGTTCCTGGGCTAGTCCGATGAGAAGCCCTTCGGGGCCGCGGATGTAGCAGAGCCGATAAGCGTCTTTATACTGGACTACTTCGCCGACGAGCTGCGCGCCACGCTTGCGGAGCCTCTCAAGCGTCTCGTCGATGTCGTCCACGACGAACATGACGCGGAGGTAGCCTAGGGCGTTCACCGGCGCACTGCGATGATCCGCGATGGCAGGGGGCGTGAGAAAGCGGGAGAGCTCGAGCCGGCCGTGGCCGTCCGGCATGCGCATCATAGCAATCTCGACGCGCTGATCGCCCAGCCCAGTGACACGTCCGGCCCATTCACCTTCGATCATCGCCCGGCCTTCGAGCTCGAGGCCTAGCTCGCGAAAGAAATCGATCGTCGCTCCGAGATCATCGACGACGATTCCTACGTTGTCCATTCTTTTGAGCGCCATTTCTCCAATTTACAAAGTGCCGTCTAACTCTGACAACTGGCCTTTCCGCAACGCCGAAACACGAGCCGTGTGCAGCCCGCAGAAATCGCTCCCGAATAGCGCTTACTCGGGGCGGATCACGGGCAATCCGAAAGTAAAGCCACGAGCGCTCAATTCCGAATAGCCGACCACTCGGCAGTTGACGCGACATTCGTAAACACAAGCCGCCCGTTTATCGAGAGCTGTCGTGGGAATCCGAGTTCGCTTCCATGAGTGATTTGCCTGTTCACGTCAACGCACAACGAAGACGCACCTTGCGGAGATTGGTTGGTGGCCGGTGGAATTCCGTTATTTCCTGGCCAACCAAGTGGAGCAGCGTGCACACGCTGAATTCGCGCAATTCGGGTCGAGTTCAAACTGTGGCTTACAATTCGCGAATCGCGCTCACGGGGTTCCGGCGGATCGCTCGATGTGCGGGAAGGTAGCATGCAACCAAAGACATCGCTGCCAGGAGCATGACGACGGAAACAACGGTGACGGGATCGTTGGCTCCGATTCCGTACAAGAGCTGGGCGATGAAACGTGTCAGTCCCAACGCAAACGCCAGTCCCACCGCCATCCCAATGCCTGTGAGCCAGAATCCCTGCAACAGCACGAGTCTCAGCACATCGACGCGCGAAGCGCCTAGAGCCATTCGTACTCCGATCTCGTGTGTTCGCATCTGGGTTCGATATGCCACGACTCCGTAGATCCCGGTTACTGCAAGAACCAGCCCAATCAGCGCAAACATTCCCGCCAGGGTACTTTGTATGACGGCGAAACTGCTCGCCATCTGGGTACTCTCTCGCATGGGACGCACATCGAAAACCGGCAGCCGTGGATCGATTTCGTGGATGGCGTTTTCGACCGCCGGCGCAAGGTCGGCCGGATTTCCCTCGGTCTCCACCTGCACTATCGTCTCATAGCCCTGCTGGAAAAAGCTCATATACACCATAGGCTCCGGTGACTCATTCACTAACATATGTGTCGAATTTCTCGCGACGCCGACAACCGTGAAGCGGCGGCCCCAGATCCTGAGATTCTTTCCCAGCGGATCCTGTCCTGGCCAGTAGCGCCTCGCCGCGGTCTGATCCACGATGAGTACCCTCGGGGCCTTTTCATCGTCCTCGGGCGTAAACTCGCGCCCTTCCAGAATGGGTATATGAAGGGATTCGAAATACCGCGGGGCCACCTCGGCGTGGTACACCTGCAAAGATTCATGGGGATGTGGCACATACCCTTCCGGATACGCATCCTCGCCCTTGTGGCTCAGGGTCATCGGAATCCAGTCCGTAAAAGACGCAACCTTCACACCAGGCAATGCCGACACGCGATCAAGTATCTTGTGACGGATCACCTTTACCTCGTCGTCACTGTAGCCGACAATATTCAGCCCCACGGACGCAGTGAGAATGTGATCCTGCTCAAATCCTGGATTCGCGCTGGCGAGATTCCGCAGTGTTCGCAGAAATAGCCCGGAGCAGATCAGCAGAGGAAGTGAAAGCGCGATTTGCGCCACTACCAGCCCGCTGAGCAATTTCCGGTTGCGTGAGCCGCCGGAGATGCTTGCAGACTCTGCCTTCAGTACCTCAATGGCCGGCGCGTGCGACGAACGCCAGGCCGGGAGCGCACCGCATAGCATGCCGGCCAATAGAGAAAACACTGTAATCCCAATCACCACCGTATGGTCCATGCTCCCGTTCAGTGCGAGGGGAATTGTAGTCGCTCGAAAGAACCACGCGAATGTCTTCGATGTCCACGATGTCAGCACAAGGGCCACGGCTCCTGCGACGATAGAAAGCGCCACGCTCTCGAGCACCATCTGCCTGACCAGTTGAATACGATTCGCCCCGAGCGACTGCCGGATCGCAAGCTCACGCCGCCTGGATACAAACCGCACCAGCGTGAGCGTAGCCACATTCGCGCAGGTCAGCAACAGCACTAGAGCGGCGAAGGCCAGCAGAATGGGCAGCGTCGCCGCCATGTATCCGTTGGCGCCGAATGGCGAGCGCCACATGGGATCGAGGGTGATCCGGTTATCGCCCAGATGATCGTTCGGATACGCTGCCACAATATTGTGCATCACGGTGTCGAGATCCTGGGCAGCCTGGCCACGGCTCACGCCGGGCCGCAATCTTCCTATTACGTTCAGCCAGACCGCACCACCACTGCGATGCGTCATCCGCCACGGATCCGTCCCGAGGGGATCGAGCGTTACCCACAAATCTTCACGGATCCCGGGCATTGCTCCGACAACCCCTTGCGGCGCCACGCCGATCACCGTCAGGGGATGCCGGGCGATCTCGATCGACTTGCCCACAATTGCCGGGTCTTCGGCATAACGCGTCTTCCAAAGCGAGTAACCCAGGACCACGTTGGGAACTGGACGTGACTCCTCTTCAGGCAGAAAGAAACGCCCCAGCACCGGCTTGATGCCGAGCACGTCGAAATAATTCGCCGACACGTTCGCAATATAGGCACGCTCCGGCTGTGCGCCACCGGTCAGCGTAATCCAATCGTGATGATAGGCAAGTATCCCGGTGAGGGTGTGGTTCTGCTCGCGCAGATCGCGATAGTCGAGATACGAGAAGGGCGGAGTGGGAGAGAAGTTCCGTTCCCCTCGCTGCAGGCTAACAAGATCGCCCGTGTCCCGCGCACCAGGAATCGGACGCAACATTGTGCCGTCGATCCAACTGAATACGGTGCTGTTGGCGCAGATAGCTACGGCCAGCATCGCCGTCGCAGTGATCGTGAAGCCGGGGCTCTTGCGCAGTTGCCGCAAGGCATAACGAACATCCCGGCCTAGTGGTTCAAACCACCCTCGGCCCCACATCTGGCGGGTCACATCTTGCACAAGGGGAATGTTTCCAAACTCCCGCACTGCCGCTTGTCGCGCCGCCTCTGCCGTCTCGCCTCGCGCCACCCGATCTGCAATCGCCATCTGCAGGTGGGCATCGATCTCTTCCTGCAATTCGCGGTTTCGCCGCTGAAAACCGAAGTTCGAAAACCACTTCACGACTCACTCTCCTTCGGCTTGACGTACATCACCGACCCAATCGCTTCGACAATCCGCTCCCATCGGCCCAGATCGGAGGCCAACTGCTTTTTCCCCTTGGCTGTGATTCGGTAGTATCGGGCTTTTTGCTTGCTCTCTGACTGCTTCCATTCAGACTGCACCCAGCCCTGACGCTCTAATCGATGGAGAGCCGGATACAGTGATCCGGTCTCCACCTGAAGCACATCTCCGGATTGCAAACGCAAAGCCTGAACAATGCCATATCCATGCTGCGGTCCCCATTGCAGCGTCTGCAGAATGAGCATGTCGAGTGTTCCCTGCAGCAGCTCAATTCGGTTTTTATATTGGTCTTTCTCGTTCATAGATGTAGACACTCTACTCCCAATGGAGGTAGATCGTCTACTTCGTTTTGTATAGCACAGCGAGGCCAAAATCTTGCAGGCGGAACGAAAGCAGAGATATCCATATGCCGCGCGGCGCACGGAATACTGAACGTCGCAAAAACCAAAATCCCCGCCCATTCGCGCAAACGGCGCGCGATAAGGACGGGGTACCTGGTCTCTTGAGCTTTACTTCTTGGGCCGCGACTCCGGCGGCACAAGACCTGCGAGGCGGTAGTACACAACGAGCTGGCCGTAGTGTTCACCGCTATGTTCGATCAGGCCGTATGCTATGTCGAGAACGCGCGCTTTCTGATCACCGTATACGACAGTCTGCATCAGGCCTTTCTCGCCCTTTGACTGAATGGCAGCGGCGCCGTCGGCAACGGATTTCTTTACGAATGCGACGATGTCGGCCTTGGATTTGTACTGGTTGCGCTTCGGATCTTCTCCGGCGGGAGGCTTCTGCCCCATCGCCGGATTGGTGAAGTAATACATAGAACCCGCAGTATGCAGCAACTGCTCGGCGAAGCTCCGCTGCGCGGGTGTCGGCTTGAAGTCATATTTGTCCTCGGGAAAATCTTCGGCCATCGCCGTCAGCTTGCGGCCAATGTCATTCCAGGAATCGAGCACGACTTTCCATTCCGGATCGGCAGGTTTGACCGCTGCATCTTCCTTCATCGCGCCCTGGGCATTCGCGGGAAATACGAATGCCAGCAGGACGATAGCGAGAAACGGTATTCTTTTCATTCTTTCTCCACGATGAGTTTCGCGAATCAAAGCTTCAGCTTCTTATTTCACCTGCTTCAGCCCCGCAACAACCGCAGCAAATTTATCGAGTATCTGGTTCCAGCCCTCTAATTGACCGCTATTTTTCGCGCTCTCCATGGGTTCATTTCCAATGAAGGTGAGTTTCGTCTGGCCGTTTCCTAGATCCTCAAAGATGGTCACGTCGTAGGCACCCTCTATGGCCTCATGTTCCATTCCTAATTCCGCAGGCTCAACCTTGTTTCCCTGCGGGTCGGAAAAGTACATGGAGGAAACGATCTTCTCGTGCAGAACAATCTCGTGGTATTCAACCGCATTCCAGCACTCCTGCCCATCCGGCGTTCTCATGCACAAGAGAGACTTTCCTCCAACGCGAAAATCCATCTGACAAACCGGCGCAGTAAAGCCCTTCGGTCCCCACCACTGCTTCACGTATTTCGGGTCTGTCCACGCCTTCCAAACCAATTCGCGTGGGGCATCAAAAACTCTTGTGACAATCATCCGCTCTGTCGCGTTAACCGTGCTTTTTGTCATCTCTGACCTCCGCTTTTTTTATTTCGTTCACAACTGCATCCAGCTTGTCGAAACTCTCTTCCCAGAATCGGCGATAGCTAATGGCCCAGTCGCTGACTGTCTTTATCGCCTCCGGCCTGAGCCTGCACACACTTTCTCGTCCACGCTTCGTCTTGATCACAATCCGTGCGCGTACCAGGTAGGCAATATGTTTTGAAATCATCTGCTGCGAGAGTGCAAACCGTTCCGTCAGGCCGTGCACAGAGGCGGGCCCACGGGAGAGCCGCTCGATCATGGCCCGCCGGGTTGGATCCGACAAAGCCGCAAATGTTGTGCCCAGGCGATCCACAACCATATGGTAGTGGATTTCCGTTGAATGTCAATTGGTATTCTCGCGAGTGCTTGCGGGGCTGCTCCCCGCCGGACAGCCGATGGCGGCTGTCTCTACTGGCGCGGGTTGGCCTTCGCTGGATGGGCCGGGGGACTGTCCCAACGTGGGTCGATTGGAATTCGAGACGGAAGGGCTTAGATTTCCAGGATTACTGGCATGATTAGCGGGCGTTTTTGGGATTGTTTGTTGATGTAGCGCTTCAGGTCGGAGCGGATTTTTTCTTTGATTACGCCGTAGTCCGCTTTTTCTTCCTGGCTGGAGTGGGCCAGCGTGTCTTCGACCATCCGGCGGGCGCCTTCCAGAAAACCATCTTCTCCGATGTTGAAGCCTCGGGTGACGATCTCGGGAGGCGTCTCAACATTTCCCGACAATTTATTGATCGCGATGATGGGGAGAACGATTCCGTCTTCGCTGATGTGGCGACGGTCTTTGATGATCAGGTCTTCGACTACATCGGTGCGATTGCCGGAATCGATGCAGACTCGGCCTACGTTGACCTTCATGGTCTTGCGAGCGCCCAGTTCGTCGAATTCGAGAACGTCTCCGCTTTCGATCAGCATGACTTTGCCTACCGAACTGTGCATGGCTCCGGCCATCTCGGCGTGCAGTTTTAACTGGCGGTATTCGCCGTGCACCGGAATGAAGTAGCGGGGCTTTACCAGGTTGATGATTAGTTTGAGTTCTTCCTGGCTGCCGTGTCCGCTGACGTGGATGGGCGGGCTGGTGCCATCTTCGTAGATGACGTGGGCCTCGCGGCGGAAGAGGTGATCGATCATGCGGTAGATGGTTTTCTCGTTGCCGGGAATAATGCGGCTGGAGAGGACTACGGTGTCGCCCTTCTCAATTTTCGCGTGCTTGTGATTGTCGACGGCGGCGCGCGACAGGGCCGACATGGGCTCGCCCTGGGTGCCGCTGATGAGCACGCAGACTTTTTCCGGCGGGAAGTTTTTCATCTCGCCGGGATTGATGACGAGGCCTTCGGGGACTTCGATGTAGCCGAGATCTTCGGCGATCTCGGCGGAGTTGTTCATGGAGCGTCCGATGAAGGCGACCTTGCGTCCGTGCTGGTGCGCGAGTTCCACGGCAAGGTTAATGCGGTGGATGGAACTCGAGAAGCAAGAGATGAAGAGGCGGCGCTTGGTGTGGGCGAAAACTTCGTCGAACTTGCGGCGCACGGCGCGCTCGCTGGGAGTGTATCCCTTGCGCTCGACGTTGGTGGAATCCTGAAAGAGCGCGAGGACTCCCTCTTTACCGTATTCGGCGAAGGTGTGGAGATCGAAGAGCTTGTTGTCGGTGGGAGTGGGATCGACTTTGAAATCCCCAGTATGAATGATTACGCCAAGCGGCGTGTGAATGGCGAGCGCTACGCAATCGACCAGGCTGTGCGTGACGCGGATGGGGTGGACGGTGAAGATGCCGGCTTTGAAGCGCTCGTTGGGGCGCATCTCGCGGAGGTCGGCGTCGTCGAGCAGGCCATGCTCATCGAGCTTGTCTTCGACATAGGCGAGAGTGAATTCGGTGCCCCAGACGGGGACTTTGAGCTCGGAGAGAAACCAGGGGAGCGCGCCGATGTGGTCTTCGTGTCCGTGCGTGAGAATGATGGCGCGGATGCGCTGGCGGTTCTCGATTAGATAGGAGATGTCGGGGACGACGATGTCGACGCCGAGGAGCTCGGCTTCAGGGAACATCAGGCCGGCATCGATGACAATAATGTCGTCGCCCCAGCGCACGGCCATGCAATTCATGCCGAACTCGCCGAGACCACCTAGAGGGATGACTTGTAGTTTTCCGGAGGGCATTTAGTAAGGATGATGCTAGCACATGAAGCTCTTAGCTATTAGCTATGAGCTCTTAGCTAGAGCTACGGGACATGAGAGCTGGTTGCCTCTGGCTCATGGCTCACTGCTCATTGCTCATTGCTCATCGCTGTTCCTGTGGCGTAACTTGGAATTATGGCTGAGGAGCGGAAATCGTGGCTGCGGCGGAGGGTGGAGGGGGCTCTTACCACGGGCTTCAATCGGGCTTATACCACCGTTCGCGTCGATCCTGACAAGTTTCTGCTGCAATTGCGGGCGGGGTATCGCGTGCCCATCAGCGGGTATCACGGTGTGTTTTCTTTGGAGATTCACGAACTCGATGTGGTGGCGGAGTCGATCATTCGGGGCGGGATGAAGATGGCGGCGGTGGAGGGGGCGGGGTTCGGGCTGGGCGGGTTGATCACGATTGTGCCGGATCTGGGAGTGTTGTCGGCGATCACTATGCGCACGGTGCAGAAGCTGTCGCTGCTTTATGGATTTCAATTCAACACCGATGACGAGATTGCGGAGTTGTGGATTGCGGCGGCGAGCGCGGCGGGGCTGGACGTGAGCCGCGAATTCGTGGAGAGGGAAGTGGTGCAGAGATTTGTGCCGCGGGTGATTCAGAGGATTGCGGCGAAGGCGAGCGCGGAGATGGTGGAGAAGTGGGCGGGGCGGGTGATTCCGCTGGCCAGTTCGGCGATTGGAGCGGGATTGAATTACTGGTTTGTGCGAGCTTGGGGGGAGCGGGCACGGACGCATTTTCGGCAGCGGCATTTGCAGTTGCGGGCCGCGGAACGCGAGAAGGGGATGATTATCGAGCAGAAGACGTTGCCGGTGAGCGATGAGCTGTGAGCGATGAGCTATGAGCCAGCGCTAAGACCCGTATCAGGTGCTTACCGAGCTCGAGGTTCTGTACCGCTCGTAGCTGATTGCTAACTGCTCGTTGCTCACTGCTCATCGCTCATTGCTGCCGCGTCGGCTTGCTTGTGATAGAAAAATAGGGATGCCTGTTTTCGAGTGTTCTGCCATTCTGTTCGATTTGGATGGAGTTCTGTGCGATTCCACGAAGGCCGTCGACCGCGAGTGGCGGGAGTGGGCGGCGCGCAAGGGCGTCGATGGGGACGCCGTGATGGCGATTGCGCACGGGGTGCGGACGATTGAGGTGATCCGGCGAGTAGCGCCGCATCTCGATGCTGAGGCCGAAGCTGCCGCGATCGAGAATCACGAGGCATTCGATCAGCGGGGAGTGACGGTCATGCCCGGCGCTGTGGAGCTGGTGAAATCCATTCCTGCGGAGCGGTGGGGAGTCGTTACGTCAGGGTCGAGGCTGCTGGCGGAGCATCGGTTGCCGCATTGCGGGGTGCCCATGCCCAAGGTTCTGGTTACGTCCGATGATGTGGTGAACGGAAAGCCGCATCCGGAGCCGTATTTGAAGGGGGCGGCGGGATTGGGATTTCAGCCGGGAGAATGCCTGGTCATTGAAGATGCGCCTGCGGGGATTGCGTCGGCGCGGGCCGCGGGCATGAAGGTGATCGGGATTGCGAGCACGTATGACACGTCAAAATTGATAGCGGCGGATGCGGTGATCCGGAGCTTTCAGGAGTTGTCGGTTGAAGTTCGAGATGGGCGGCTGAGGGTGGCCGTTGGGCCCGTCGGCGGAGATTCCAAGCTTCGCGTGCGGGTTGCGTCGGTATCGGATTGCGGAGCGCTTGCGTCCCTGATCAATTCGGCGTTCGCCATCGAAAAATTTCTAGAGGGCGAGCGCACTGATGAAGAACAGCTCAAAGCGATGATGCAGAAAGGGCAGTTTCTGCTGGGCTGCGATGCTGCGGGGCAGTTGGTGGCGTCGGTTTACGTTGAGGTGCGGGGGGCTCGCGGGTATTTTGGCATGCTGGCGGTGCATCCGGGGCAGCAGAAAAATGGATTAGGAACGAAAATGGTGGGCGCGGCCGAGGAGTACTGCCGCGGAAAAGGGTGCGGCGCGATGGATCTGGTGGTTCTGAGCTTGCGTCCGGAGTTGCCGCCGTTGTACCGCAAGCTGGGTTATGCGGAGAGCGGGGTCGAGGAATTTCATCCGCCGCGCGCATTCGTCAGTACGGCGGAGTGCCACTGCATTGTGATGTCGAAGCAATTGTAGCTGTCCAACCTATAACCCCGGCGCGCCAACGTGCCGCGCAAAGTAATGCGGTGATGTTTGCTGCAAGAAGCCGCCAAACCGCTCTACTTCCAACTTTGCCGTTCCTTGCGAAGATAATCCTTGCCGTAGTAGCCCCTTGGCACTACGCCGCGGATCGCCTTGCTATAGGATTTTGGTTTTTGCAGGATGAGAATCTTTCCGCGCTGCGCGGTGACGAGGAGCTTGTCGCCGGGTTTGAGTTGCAGGGCTTCGCGGACGTCGCGCGGAACGACGATCTGGTTTTTTGAAGATAGGGTAACTTCAGCCATGCTTTACATTTCGGCCACGCTTTACATTATTGAAAAGTAAAGTTATAGAAAAGTAAAGCAGATTTATCTTAGCCAGTCTTCAAGTTCGATCGCCTGGTCGGTTTTTTCGTCGCGGTATTTCACGATGACCGGAGTGTAGAGCGAGAGATTCCATTCGGCGGCGGCGCCGCCTTTTTTTACGGCGCGGGAGCCGGGGACGACTACGGCATTCTCTGGAACTTCGAGCGGAGTCTCGCGCGTGGCGCGGTAGACTTCGCCTTTGACCAGATCGTAGAGCGGGGTGGAGCGGGTGAGGATCGTGCCGGCGCCCAGGACTGCGCGGGCGCGGACCAGCGTGCCTTCGTAGATGCCGCAGTTGCCGCCGACCAGGACGTCGTCTTCGATGATGACGGGGGCGGCGTTGATGGGCTCGAGGACTCCTCCGACCTGGGCGGCGGCGCTGAGGTGGACGCGCTTGCCGATCTGGGCGCAGGAGCCGACGAGGGCGTGGGAGTCGATCATCGTGCCTTCGTCGACGTAGGCGCCGACGTTGATGAACATGGGAGGCATGCAGATGACGGACGGGGCGACGTAAGCGCCGACGCGGACGGACGAGCCTCCGGGGACTACGCGCACGCGATCGGCGGTGGTGAACTGGCGGGCGGGGAAGGTGTCTTTGTCGACGAAGGAGAGGCCGGCGGGCATTTCCGCGAGGACGCCGAGGCGGAATCCGAGCAGGATGCCTTGCTTGACCCAGGCGTTGACGGTCCAGCGGCCGTCGATTTTTTCGGCGGCGCGGATTTTGCCTTGCGTGAGTTGGTCGCGGAATTCGAGGAAAGTTTTGCGCGCTTCAGGATCGTGCTCGACTTCGCCTTGCGCGGAGAGGCGTTCGATGGAGGATTTCAGGGGACATGAGATTGTTGATTGTTGATTGTTGATTGTTGATTTGTCAAAAGCGTTCAACACAAAAGCGTTCACCACAGAGAACACAGAGGGTTCACAGAAGGAAAGCAAAGATTCCTACTCTGGGCATCATGGTTCGGTTTTCCAATCAACATTCAAGCGTCTGACTTTTAAACGCATTTGCATTCGCTGCGGATCAGGACTCCGGTCATGGCGTGGGCGGCTTCGCGGGCTTCGGCGAGCGTGGCGTAGGGGCCGTGCCAGCGGGCGTGGTTGGCGTCGTGTCCGGCGGGGCGTCCTTTGCCGTGGCTGCACTGGCCGCAGGTGCCGCGGTGCAGGACGATTTTGTGCGGGCCCGCAGCCCAGTTTTCGTAGATGAAGAATTCGGCGGCTTCGGGGGCGGGGCCGCGGGTTTGGTGATCAGTCCGACTTCGGTGGCGACTTTCTGCAGGCGGGAGCGCGTGTCGCGGCGCATGGGGAGCAGCGGCAGGCGGTACACTTCTTCGAGTTTGCCCATCATGGCCAGAACTGCTTTTACGGCAGTGGACTCGACTCGATGAAGTTGGCTTGCATCAGCGGCAGATATTTGCGATGCAGAGTTGCGCGCGGTGGCCCAGTCGTTATCGAGCGCGGCGCGGGTCAGTGCGGCCATTTCGCGCGGGATTTCGTTGGAGGCGACGGAGATGATGCCAACTCCGCCGAGCGCGATGACCGGGAGTGTGACAGCGTCGTCGCCGGAAAAGACCAGAAAGTCTCCGGGACCGCGTGATCGACTTCGGCGATTTGCGTCATGTTGCCGCTGGCTTCTTTGACGCCGACGATGTTCGGGATCTCGGCGAGGCGCGCCAGCGTGGCGGGTTCGATGTTCGCGCCGGTGCGTCCCGGGACGTTGTAGAGGATGACCGGCTTGTCGCCGACGGCCTCGGCGATGGCCTTGAAATGGCGATACTGGCCTTCCTGCGTGGGCTTGTTGTAGTAGGGCGATGCGGTGAGGA
>CAWKLW010000019.1:0-142590 GCA_963850585.1 uncultured Acidobacteriota bacterium
ATATTGCGACAGGTGGCGTTTCGACGAACTGGGTGCTTATTATTGAAGGCCGAAGACAATGCGCCTAGCGCACAACATGACCGCCGCCCTTGCTCTTTGCGTCATGGTCCTAGTTTGGTCTCTTTCCCGCTCTGAAGGCTGGCAGAATCATTGGGTCACTAGGCGACTGTCCGATCTCTTGCTGCTCCTAGTGGTTGGGCTTGTTGTGTGGTACTTCGCGCAGCGGTGAGAAGAACGTCAATGATGAGTGCAATCGGGATTCTGCGACAGCTATCTCGGTTTTGAGACTGAACTGCATCGTCCTGCAAGTTCGAGGCGCACTTCCATCCGCTTGCTGCATTGACCATTTGCACTGCTCTTCGTCACTATGAACGGTTGCCAAGCATCTGCAAAATAGGGAGACTTTACGCGCACGACGTACTCTCCTTTGGCGACATTCGGCACGTTGAAGCGTCCGTCCCCGTCCGTGATTACTCGCTGCAAAACAACCGACTGACTGTCCAGCAGCTCGATATCCACCTTTGGAATCGGTACGCCAGTTGGGTCGGTGACCGTTCCACACGCCTTCTTGACCTTGAACTTTTTGTTTGAGACGCACGTTGTAGCTCCTCCGTACAAACCAGCAACTACAACGAAGGTCAGCAACAGAACTGACCAAGTGATTTTGTCTTTCATGGTCAGCACTCTACGTTGAAAAGGCAGTTGTTGTCGATGGTTTACTAAATCAGGCGGTTACACCCAATTGCCCAGCGCGAAAACATGGTGAGTGCTATGGCGATATTTCAACAGGCACATCGGGAACCCGCTAAAGGCGAGTGAAGGCTTCGTCCAGTTGGCGTATAACGTCGCGCAAGTCAGAGTACTCTTCGTCGGTTAGAACTGTTTGCTCATTCTCTACGCGCCGCAGCGCGATGCGAGACTCGCCCAAAAACTCCGTGACGGGTATTGTAGCGACCACCCGGCTTGCGGCTAGCACTTCTTGGCTCAGTTCCACGGCACCACGGCTGTTTAGAATGGTACTCAGGGCGACGAGGTAGTCACAGAGGTGTTGGTTGTCGCGCAGGCGCATTTTGGCTCCCCTTTCCCCCGAGTTCTTTTCAGGATAGGTCCCTTCTTAGGCTGAGATGAGTGCAATGGGGATATTCCGTTAGTCATTACGCCAGCGGCCTTCGCATCGCTTGGGCAGAAACCTCGAAGTCGCGAAGTTGCACTCACCGATACAGATGAAAATCGACCTCTACGGTAATAGTTGCTTCAACAGGCTTTCCATCTCGTGTGGCTGGTTCAAATCTCCACTTCTGGACGGCCTCAACGACCGCCTTGTCGATATCTGGTCGGACTCCCTTTGCAATTTTATATTGGTCGGTATGCCATCAGGCTGCACGGTTACCGTAACTGAAATTACTTTGTCCTTGGCCACTCGGAGGGCATCCTTAGGGTACTTGGGATCGACACTGTGGATTGCTCTTGGTGGTGTGGTTTTGGGACGTTCCGCGAAGAGAATCGAGGAGCAACTCAATCCGATGAGAAGCATGGCTCCCAAGCAGTACTTCAACGAGGTACGTTGCATTTCGGAATCCCTCCAGGCAGCCATTTGATCGCGTAAAGCTCGAGAGAGCAGCCATCGGCGAAGGTCTGCATTGTAACTATTCAAATCAGATGGGATGAGAAGGCCGGTCTCCGACGGGATGCTGTACGCTCCCAAGTTATCGACGTGCTTTGAAGCACAAGAGATAAAGGAGACCGGCAATGAAGAAGGTTAGCACCACACCGAGGAAGAAGAGCAGGAATTTGTCGCAATCCGACTTGACCATTGGTTTGGACCTGGGAGATCGCTCGAGTTGCTACTGCGTTCTGGATGAAACCGGGCGCGTTGTGATGGAACAGAAAGTCTCCACCACAACCAAGGCTCTGCAAACGGCATTGGGCGGCATGCCGCGCAGTCGCATCGCGCTGGAAACGGGAACGCACTCACCGTGGGTGAGTCGCGTGCTGTCCGCACTCGGGCACGAAGTAATCGTGGCGCATGCGCGCAACGTGCGGTTGATCGGGGAGAGCCGGCGTAAAGACGATCGGCTGGACGCGCAGACGTTGGCGCGGCTGGCCAGGATTGATCCGCAGTTGCTGTGTCCGGTGAAGCACCGCAGCGCAAAAGCGCAGGCGGATCTGACCGTGATCCGGGCGCGAGCCGGACTGGTGCGAGCGCGGACCGCGCTGGTCAACACAGCCCGCGGACTGGCCAAGAGCTACGGCGAGCGGTTGCGCGCCTGCAACGTGCGCAACATGAATGCGGAAAAAGCGGAGGGCCTCAGTCCAGAACTACAAGGCGCACTGGAGCCCTTGCTGGTGGCGCTCGAGTCCTTGAGCGAGCAGATTCGGGAGTACAACGAACGGATCGAAAAGTTGGCGCAGGAAAGGTACCCGCAAGTGGCATTACTGAAGCAGATCAAGGGCGTGGGCACGCTGATCGCGCTGACGTTTTTGCTGACCCTCGAAGATCCACACCGCTTTCGGAAAAGCCGTGACGTGGGCTGCTACCTGGGACTGCAGCCAGGACGAAGAAACTCCGGCCAGAGCCAACCGCAGATGCACATCAGCAAGGAAGGCGATCCCTATCTGCGAACGCTGCTGGTACAAGGGGCGCAGCACATTCTGGGGCCGTTCGGCATCGACTGTGATCTGCGACGCTGGGGGCTGAAGCTAGCCGAGCGCGGTGGCAAGAAGCGAGCCATCATTGCCACGGCGAGAAAGCTAGCGGTGTTGCTACATCACCTATGGGTGAGCGGAGAAGTGTACCAACCGTTGCACAACAGCAGCCGTTTGGCTTTACCGGCAGCAGCATAAAGAAAAACATTCTGAGAAAGGAAAGATCAAGTCCACAAGCCGAGTTCCGGTGACTGCGTCTATGGTCTGGCCCAACTTCTCTGATCCACGAGGAGCGCAGGTCGCTAATCAGGTAGCAGCACCGGCTGTAACGAGAACGCCCAACTTGCACCGAGCGAAACAATCGCTCCTCGAGAGTGCGGATGGAAGGATGGCGACAGTGGCGACTCGGCGGGGAGAAAAACCTTGTCTAATAAAAACCAAAATCCGACTTGACTCCGACCGGCCTTCTCATGGAAGGCCATATCACTCAAATTTCAATTCCTTTCAATTGACTTCGGATTCCAGCGTTTCTCGTCCCCAGTACCACATCCACGCGTCAACATCATCCACGCCCTAAGCGGATCATGACCAAATCAACACCCCCAAGACGCGTCATTTTGTGCAAAATATCTCCACATGTTTATCAACTAATTAACATGATGTGTCATTTCATCATCTCTATCTCCTATCCCGTCAAGTTCCCATTCCCTATCCCCCACGCCCTAAGCCCTGGTTCCGGCCGCACCGACGATCTTCTCCGGAGTGAACGAGCGATCATTCGAAGCTCTGCCGACTCTCTGATGATCCCATGTACGCTGCAGTGATACTAGGACCAACAACGACGCATATCGTCTCAAGAACCCCGATCTCCCCGCCGATAAGGAAATCAGCGACGGCTACAGACTCGCCTCGCACAGACGATGGGAGCCTCATTGGCGTCATCCCGCGGACACTGTTGGCCGGGAGGAGGTCGGCGCCTCGCCGCTTTGATTCTCAGCATCACTCTTGGTGCGTTATCGGCTCTGTCCACCGGGTCGGCTCAGACCATCAAAGCGAGGGGGGAGCGCAAAGTGATCAGCCGGGCGGCCGTGACTTACTCGAAGCTGGCGCAGCAGATGCGGCTGCGAGGAACCGTCAAGGTCAGCGCGACGGTAGCGCCTACGGGGAAGGTCGTTAAGATGGAGTTGATCGGCGGCAGTCCCGTCTTTGTCCCTTATGCTTTGAATGCCGTCAGCTTGTTGAAATGGGAACCGGGCCCTAAAGAAACAACGGAGATCGTCGAAATCGATTTTGTGCCCACAGTGCGACAGTAGCGCCGGTTATGGAAGCTGGGATGAAGGCGAGGAGTGCTCCTTCTTGTAGAGCCGTAGCTAGGTACCTCTACATTACCTGACCTCCAAGGCCAGAGCCCCCGCTCTACTGTTGTCCCGCCGTACTCTCCGCAGCCTTTTCGAAAAGCTTGGGATCAAGTTGCGGATTCACTTCGATCTTCTTGAATTCCGCGGTGCTGGTCGGCTGTCCGTTCTGCTTGTTCTCATGCTTGTAAGGCATGGTGAGCCCGTCGGCAGTGCGCCAGTCAGCCAGGTCGGTTTCTCCTTCGAACGGGCCCTGCTGGCCCATACCCTTATATTTCTCGCGCAAGATGTAGCCGGACTTGGGATCGATATACCAACGCACCCAAGGGATCGCGCCGCCGATGTCGAGAATGGCGGCATCCACGTCGCCGATTTTTTCCGTGCCGTTGGCGGCAAAGCTGAATGCGGCATCATCGGCATGCTGGGCGACGTAAACGAGATCGTGGTGAAGTTGCGACAGCATCTCCGATTTCTGCGCGGGCGGCATGCTTCGCGTCCCCATTCCTGGCAGCGTCATGAACGCCGCCTGGGGAGACGCCACGATGGTCAGTTTTCCCTGCGGAATCTGCATCTCCACGTGCATGCTGTCGGGGAAGGCGACGTAAACGTCCACCGGCGTTGGCGGCGCACCGGCATCGCTCTCCGATATGTTGACGTGCATGGTTTTTATGGACTGAAGTTTGGGCAGTCCTCCCATAGCAGCGGCGACTTTGGCCGCCAGCGCTTTGCCTTCGGCATTGGACGCCGCCGGCTTGCTCTCCTCTTTATCTTCCGGCGGAGTTGGAATCGTGATGTTGATTTCCTTCACCGGACCAAGCGACGACAGTGGTTTATCGAACTCCTTGGTGTTGCCCACCACCAGCACCGCCAGTTGATCCTTGTGCAGATACTTCGCGGCGACCGCATTCACCTGTGCAGCGGTGACCTTCTTGATCTCCGCCTGATACTTGTCCAGCCAGTCTGGAGGATAGCGGTAATACTCGTAGGTCATGCGTTCGACCAGGATTTTATCGGGAGAATCCAGGCGAAAAATAAATGCGTTCAGGATGGCGTCTTTGGCGCGCTGGATTTCGTCTTCAGTGATTGGTTCCTTCGTAAGGTTCGTGACGTCCTCATCGACCGCCTGAACCGCTTCCACCGTGCTCTGGCTTTTCGTGCCCATCGAAATCTGCAGGATGCCCGGATGGCCAAAGTTGGTCCCGATCCCGCCACCCACGCCATAGGCCAGACCGCGCTTGGTGCGAATGTCGTTGAATAACCGGGAAGAAAATCCTCCGCCGAACGCTTCATTAAAGACGCTGATGGCGTAGTAGTCAGGGTTATCGCGCGTCGTGCCCATCGCGACCATGCGGATGTTGCTCTGGTTCACATCTTCTTTGGGAATGAGGTAATACCCGGGTTTGGCCGGATTGTACTGAATGTTGTTCTTGGGAAAGGCCGGACCTTTGGGCCAGGATTCAAATGCAGCGCGCAGCCGCGATTCCATCGCCGCGGAATCGAAATCCCCGCTGATCCCGAGAATCATGTTGTTGGGATGAATGTACTTCTCATGCCAGTCGATTAAGTCCTGCCGACCAATGGCCGCAACCGTGGAGTATTCAGGAATGCGCGCGTAAGGGTTCTCCGGACCGTAAGCAAGCCTCACCGCCTCGCGATGCGCGATTTCACCAATCTCGTCGTTGCGGCGGGAGATCGCGTCCTGCATCGCCTTGCGGGCGATGTCGATCTTGTCGGCGCGGAACTCAGGGTTCTGCAGGACATCGACGAAAGCTTTAAACACGTCGTCCAGATCGCCCTTCAGGCACGAGAAGCTGATGGTGGTGGAGTCGGGACCGCCACCGGTTTCAACTTTTGCGGCCCGCACTTCCAGGAAGTCATCCAGTTGGTCGCCGGTTTGTGACTTGGTACCGCCAGTGCGCCAGACCTCGCCATAGATATCGACCAATCCCGCCTTATCCGCAGGTTCATTGACGGATCCCCCGCGTATTCGCGCGCTGGCGTCGATCAGCGGCAATTCGTGATCTTCCTGCAAGAAGATCACCATCCCATTGGAAAGCTCAATTCGCTTCGGTTGCTGCGGCTTGAACGCGGGAAGCTGCGGGACAGGAATTTGTTTCCAGTTTGTAACCTGCCCATTCGCGCGCTGCACCGGGAGCGCCGTCACGATCGCCAGCAGGATTAGAAGAAGGTTTTTCATTGCGCGCCTCCCTGGTCAGCGGCGCCGGACGAGGGCTGCTCACCCTGCTGGGGAGCTCCTCCGGCACCGGAGTTCTCGATGATGCCGACGGTGCGATTGGTATCGTTGAAGACCTGCTTGGCGATGCGTCGAATGTCGGCTTTCGTGACCTGGTCAATGCGGTCGACGGACCGGAATAGCTCGCGCCAATCGCCGTAGCGCGTTTGATAGATCGCCAGTTGTGTCGCCAGCCCCTCATTGTCGGCCAGTCCCCGAATCAGGTTGGCCTTGCTGCGGGTCTTGATCATCTTGAGTTCGTCGTCGCTGATGTCTTCTGTTTTGAGCTTCTCGATCTCACCGTGGATGGCTTCGGCCATTTCATCCGGCTTGTGCCCGGGGAGCGGGACGGCGATAAACGCAAACAGGTGCGGATACTTGATTCCCGGGTACCCGGTCAATCCTTCGCAGAAGGAAGCGATCTTCTTGTCGCGAACCAGCGTGCGATAAAGCCGCGAGGTGCGGCCTTCGGAGAGCAGATCGCTCAAGGCGTCGAACACGGCATCATCTTTGCTGCGGTAATCGGGACGGTGATAGCCCTCGATGTAAATCGGCTGCGAAGTTTCTTTCAGCAGCACGCGGCGCTCCGAATTCTGCGGAGGCTCCTGGGTCGTGGTCTCGTCCGGTTTGGGATGAGCCGGGAGCCGCCCGAAATATTTCTCCAGGATCGGCATCGCCTGCCCTGGCGTTATCTGGCCTGCCACGGCGACCACCATGTTCGACGGTACATAGTATCGGTCGAAAAACTTCTGCGCATCAGAGGCCGAAAAATGGTTCAAGTCTGACATCCAGCCAACCGTGGGCCGGTGATACGGATGCGCGGAAAAAGCCTCCGCGGTGAATTGTTCCAGCAGGCGGCCGAAGGGATTGCTCTCCGTCCGCATGCGTCGTTCTTCAATCACCACATTGCGTTCTTTGTAAAACTCGCGCATGACCGGATGCAGAAAGCGCTCCGACTCCAGGTACGCCCACAGTTCCAGGCGATTCTCCGGCAGCGAGTAATGATATTCCGTCTGGTCATAGCTAGTGGAGGCGTTCATGTCCTCCCCGCCGTTTTGCTCGACGATCTTGCCGAATTCGTTGGGGACCACGTACTTGTCGGCTTCGGCAATTGCATCCTTCCAGGCTTTCTCCAGTTGTTTGAGCTTGGCCTGGTCTTGATCCACCCGTCTGTCGCGCTCTCGGATGTAGGCCGCATACGCCACTTCCACCTTCTCGAGAGCTGGCTTTTCTGCGGCATAGTTCTTGCTTCCAATCTTGTCCGTGCCCTTGAACGCCATGTGCTCAAACATGTGCGCCAGGCCGGTCTGCTGCATGGGGTCCTGAACCGACCCCGCATCCACCATCGTGTAGAACGAGAACACAGGCGCTTCCGGACGCTCGCAGACGATCAGCGTAAGCCCATTGGCGAGCTTTTTCACGGTGACCCGCTTTTCAAACAAGGCCACATCCTGGGCAGTAACCAAAGCAGACAACAGCAGCACAGCACATGCGGTTTTCAGAGTACGAATTGTCATCGGACCTCCCAAGGTTGGGCGGATCTTTCTGCGGAACGCATCATTTGGACGGACCAGCGGGGCAGAAGTTTGAAAGTACGTGCATGGCGGGGACCTTGTCAAACCGCCCGACCGGGCTTTTTCGGCCCGCCGGTTAGGAGCAACCCTGTATTTTGCGGCTGTAGCCGTTTCAGGCACAATGGCAGGACGGAGATCACGTGGCTGAATCCTCGGTGGTCGAAATTCAGGGCAGGGAACTGAAGCTCTCAAATCTGAGCAAGGTCCTCTATCCCGTCACGGGATTCACCAAGAAAGATGTCATCGATTATTACGTGCGGATCGCTCCCGCGATTCTGCCGCACATCTCAGGCCGGGCGCTGACTCGCAAGCGCTATCCCGACGGCGTCGATAAAGAACCATTTTTTGAAAAGAACGCGCCCATGCACAAGCCGGACTGGGTGAAGACAGCGCCCATCTGGAGTGAAGGCGGCCACCGCACCGTTTATTACATTCTGGCGAATGATCTGGCAACGCTGGTATGGCTGGCGAACCTGGCAGCCATCGAATTGCACCCGTCACTGGCCCTCGCGAAAGATATCAAGTGCCCGACGGTGATGGTTTATGACCTCGATCCGGGCCCTCCGGCGAATATCGTGCAATGCTGCCAAGTGGCGATGTGGCTGCGCGAAATCTTCGAGCATCTCGGGCTTCAGAGTTTTCCCAAGACTTCCGGTTCCAAGGGGCTGCAGCTTTATGTTCCGCTGCATACTCCGACCACCTTTGATGCCACCAAACTTTTTGCCCGTGCGCTGGCACAGGTACTCGAGCAAGATCATCCTGAGCAAGTGGTTTCGGACATGAAGAAGCACCTGCGCACCGGCAAAGTTTTCGTCGATTGGAGCCAGAACGATGAGCACAAGACGACAATAGCCGTGTATTCTTTGCGAGCACGGGAGCACCCGACGGTATCAACCCCGGTCACCTGGGACGAGGTTGAGCGCTGTCTGAAGAAAAAGGATGCGGGGTTGCTGGTTTTCGAGTCGAAGCAGACCATTGCCCGCTTCGAGAAGATGGGAGATCTGTTCGAGCCAGTGCTCAAGCTCAAGCAGAAGCTTCCCGATCTGAAGACCGCGGTGCCTTCCGCCGTCGTGGAGAATAAGCCCCTCGAACTCGCGGCACAGGCGGATGATGATCATCGCCCGAAGAAGGCGCCAGGCAAAAAGGGTGCTAAGAAGGCGCCTGCCCGCAAAAAACGCAGCAAGGTATAATCCCGTTCATTCCAGCATGACACCGGGATTTTGAGCGATGGCGCAACTCTTTGCAGGGACTTCAGGATGGGCTTATCCAAGTTGGCGTCCTGATTTCTATCCAGAAAAACTGGCGCAGAAAAAGTTTCTGAGCTACTACGCGACGAAGCTGAACACCGTCGAAGTCAACTTCACCTTCCGGCAGCTGGTCAAAGAGACGACCGTCCAGAACTGGATGCAGGAGTCTCCCGAGCATTTCAAATTCGGCATCAAGGCGCACCAGGTCATCACGCATATCAAGCGCCTTAAAGGCACGCAGGATTTCGTGCCGCGCTTCCTGCAAACCATTGAACCGCTCGCGGCCGCGGGAAAGCTTGGTCCCGTCCTGTTTCAGCTCCCACCCAATCTGAAAGCGGATGCGCCGCTGCTGAAAGATTTTCTGGCCACTGTGCCACGCACAGTTCCAACTGCCTTTGAGTTCAGGCACGATTCATGGTTCAGCGATGCTACCTGGGACGTTCTCAGGTCTTGCAAAGCAGCATTGTGCGTGGCCGAGACGGAGACCATAACGACCCCGGATGTCGTGACCGCTCCGTTCGTCTATTACCGCTTCCGCAAGCCGACTTATACGGGAGAGGAAAAGACATCCATGATCGACCGAGTGCGCCAGCATCTGGCCGAAGACCGCAACGTATTTGCCTATTTCAAGCACGAGGAAACCGCAGCCGGCGCCCTGTACGCGGTCGACCTGCTAAGCGAAGTAAGCAAAGGATAGCCATGTAGCGACAGCCGCCACCGGCTCTCCAGCCGAGTGAAGCTCGCTCCGCGGACGAGGCGTCCGCGGCTACACCTACAAGATCTTCGCGATCTCGGCGCCGTGGTATCAGCCCCATCACTTCTCTGAGCGTCCGATAACGCGCATACTATTCTTCCTAATGCCCCTCGAACCCAATGCGCGAGTGCTTTCCGGCTTTCTCGATTACCTGCGCATTGAGAAAGGTCTGGCTCGCCTTTCGATTGCCGCTTACACGACCGACATTGGTCAGTTCGCGGAATTTCTTCACGATCGAAAAGGGACGCTGCTCACCGCGCAGCGCAATGATGTTCGTGAATTCCTGCAGCAGCTTTTCTCCAACCAGGTCGATGGACGTAGCGTGGGCCGCAAGCTCTCCGCCTTGCGTCACCTCTATCGGTATCTCCTGCTCGACAAAGCGATTGAGCATGATCCCACGCTCAACATCGAGACCCCGCGCCAGTGGAAGGTTCTACCAAAATCGCTGGCCCACGATGAAGTCGAGGCTACGCTTGCAGCTCCGGCGAGCAGGAACGCAGATTTGCTCAGGCAATCAAAAGATGCCCCGAGCCTTGCCGCTCGTGATCGCGCGATGTTGGAACTGCTCTATGCGGGAGCCCTCCGGGTTTCCGAACTGGTTACAGCCAAGCTGGAAGATTTGAAATTGGAATCGGGCTACATGCTAGTTCGCGGCAAGGGCGACAAGGAACGGATTGTGCCCCTCGGGAAGCCAGCGCAGGACGCCTTGTCGGAGTACCTGTCCAGCGGACGTCCGGTGCTGGCGCAGGCGCGCGCCGCAAAGACCGCGGGCAAGGCAGCTTCGGCCGCATCTCTTCCCGCCGGGAACTCTCGCTTACTCTTTATCGCTCGTGGCGGACGCAAGCTGACCCGCCAACGCATTTGGCAGATGGTAGGCGCGGCGTCGGCAGCTTCGGGCCGGCACGCTTCTCCTCACATGCTGCGGCATTCCTGCGCCACGCACATGGTGGAAAACGGTGCGGACCTGCGCACGGTGCAGACGATCCTGGGCCACGCGGATATTTCTACGACGCAGGTGTACACGCATTTGGCGCTGGACCGCTTGCGCACGGTGTATCAGAAGCATCACCCGCGGGCGAAGTCGAGGTAAGAATTCTCCATGCCGAAAACCAGTACAGTCGTGGCAACGGCGGTGGCGGATTTCCTCGGCCATCTGCACGAGCGTAACGCCTCGCCGCATACCATCAAGGCCTACACCGGCGACCTCGCAAATTTCGCCGCTTACACCGGTTCTCGCGGATGGAAGCAGATCGACCACATTGCCATTCGCGGATTCCTGTCGCAGCTGTACGAGAAAGGATTGAGCAAGACATCGGTCGCTCGATCGCTGGCCGCGGTGCGTTCGCTCTACCGCTGGCTGGCGACTGAAGGCGTAGTGGATCAGAATCCGGCCAAGCTGGTCGCCACGCCCAAGCTGCCCAAAAAATTGCCCCGCGTGCCCACCATAGAAGAGATGAATTCTGTTCTCGATGGGCAGATGCCAGAGACCGCCGCATTTCCCCAGCGCGACCGCCTCATGCTGGAGTTGCTCTATGGATGCGGCATCCGCAATTCCGAACTGACGGGCATCAACTGCGATGACATCCGGCTGAGCGCCGAAGCCATTCTGATCCGAGGGAAGGGGAAGAAGGAGCGCTACGTTCCATTCGGCGATTCAGTGAAAGCCGCGCTCGCCGCGTATCTTCCTGTGCGCCAGACAACTCTCGCGGAAGCAAGAAAGAATACGCCGGCACTGCTAATCAATCATCGCGGGGGACGTCTGACCACCCGCAGTGTAGGCCGGATCATCAAGAAAATTGCCGTTGCGAAGGGCCTCTCTCCCGACGTCCACCCGCATACGCTCCGACACGCCTTCGGTACCCACATGTTGGAAGAAGGCGCCGATCTTCGCGCCATCCAGGAATTGCTAGGTCACGAGCGTCTCGCCACCACGCAGCGCTATACCCAGCTATCGATGAAGCACGTTTTGCAGGTTTACGACCAGACGCATCCCAGAGCAAAATAAGTCATCGCAGAGACGTACCTTGCCACGTCTCTAGCCGCGGTCCTTAGGCAACTTCTCCCACATGCTGACGACGCGCGCTCGCAACTCAGCGGTCAGCTTTTCGTAGGCCTGCTCCGAAGCCTCGGATTCCGCTGGCGGAAAGATGGGATCTCCGATAGCAATCTCGAGAGGGGCAAAGCGCTGAAACGGTTTTTTCCGCGGCCAGGCATCGTAGAAGCCTTCAATCGCCACCGGCACAATCGGCACCTGCAGATGAATCGACAGGATCGCAGCCCCTTTTTTGAACACCTTGGGCGTGCCGTCAATCGATCGTTCGCCCTCCGGATAAAGTATCAGCACTAATCCGTTTCTCAGCCCGAAAGCGCCCGCGCGCATGGCAGGAATCAGGTTGGCATCGGGATCGACCACAATCGTCTTGATCGACCGCGCCAATCGTCGCATCAGCGGCTTGCCGAAGATATCGCTGGTTCCCACCGCGAACAGCCGCCGGAAAAGTTCCCAGGGCGTAACCCCCGCCAGGATCAACGGATCGATGTAACTCTGATGGTTGGAACAGAGAAGATAGGCGCCGCTCTTGGGAAGTTTCTCCCTGCCGCTGACCTTTAACCGAAAGCGATCCAGCGAGATCATGTGAATCACGCGCGACACGAGGAACCAGAAGCCGTCGTTGAATGTACCGGGATGCGCCAGAGCCAGCACGTCCGGGTCGGTAATGGGCTCGTTCAGGATTGCTTTCCATCCCGCATAAGTCGGGCGAGTTCCCGGGCCCCCGGCGCCGCTTGCCGCGCTCTGCAGCACGGCATCGAGCAGGTCACGCACGGTGTAAATCTCGACCAGTTGCGATTCTTCCAGATTTCCGCCGAGTTCTTCTTCCAGACGGCTGAGCAGTTCGACGCGCTGCATGGAATCGAGCCCGAGATCGAGTTCCAGGTTGAGCGTCGGACGCATGGTTTCCGGCGCCGAACGGGAAGCCTCGCGGATGATCTTGAGCCCACGCTGCACATCCGGCTGAGCCAGCCATGCCGTTTCTTCTTCGGTTAACGGCTTCTCCGCTGCCACTTCGGCGCCGTTGTCCAGCTTTTTTGCCTGGTTCGCCTTCACTCGCTTCTCGACTTCAAAGCGCTTGATCTTGCGCGTGGTGGTGCGCGGCAGATCGTCTTGCCAGATTTCGTAACTGCTGATGCGCTTGGTGGAAGGAATCTGCGTCGAGAGTCCCTCAACGTCGTAGCGGATAACTTCCTTTGCGTTGACGACCTTGTGCTGACGCAGCACATCAAAGTTGGGCACGATCACGGCGTGCAGCCGATCTTCGCTCTCCCCCGGTTTGCCCTCGAGGCCCATGACCGCGATTTCCTTTATGAAGGGTGTTTTGAGATAGTGCGCCTCGATCTCCTCGGGATACACATTTTTCCCATTGCTGAGGACGATCACTTCCTTCTTGCGCCCAGTGAGAAACAGATGTCCCTTGGAGTCGAAGTATCCGAGGTCGCCAGTAAGAAACCAGCCGTCGCGCATCACAGCATTAGTGGCATCAGGACGGTTCCAATAGCCCTTCATCACTACTGGGCCGCGCACCGCGACTTCGCCAACTGCCGGGCCGGATTCTTGTGGCTGAGGATCGATGATCTTGCCTTCCACGCCCTTCATCGCCTTGCCCACCGACCCAATTTCATTGTCGCCCGGAGAATTGGCATAGATGGCCGCCGTCGTTTCCGTGAGCCCATACGCCTGCAGCACGTCAATGCCCAGATCGTAAAAAGCGCGCGCAATCCCAGGATCGAAGCGCGATCCTCCGGTCACCAGATAGCGCATCTTCGGCCCCAGCGTCTCGTGCACTTTGCGGAAGAGCACCGGCCCCGCATTCATCCCCAACTTTCGGAGCATTCGGTTCAACGCCAGCATCGCGCGGAAAACTCGCTGCGTGACCTTGCCCCGCTTCCCGATCTCCTGCATCACGCGCTCGTGAATCAGGTAGAAGAATTGTGGAACCACGGCGAAGGCGGTGATGTTGCGCTCGGTCAGGGCGCGCAGCAGTTCCGTGGTATTCAAGGTTTCCAGATACACCACACGCGATCCCTTGACCAGCGGGAGCAAGAGATTCGCCATCTGCGCCAGCACATGAAAGAGCGGCAGGACCCCGAGCAGGGCGTCATCAGGCCCAAGCTCGACCCAGTTGAATACCGCTTCCACCTCGCCCAGAAAGTTGGCGTGGGTCAGCATCACGCCCTTGGGATCGGCAGTAGTGCCGGAGGTGTAGAGCAAGGAAGCGAGATCCTCGTTATTGCCGGGAACTGGTTTGAATCCCCCAGGGCCAGCCTCGAAGATCTCCGGCATAGTGGCCAGCCACTTGTCGGAAGCTGAGCCCCCCGTCATACGATCCGGATCGCTGAGGACGATCCCCAAATTCAACTGCGCAGCCGCCGGCTTTGCGATCGGAACATGCTTGGCATCACAGAAAACGGCAACCGCACCACTGTCTTTCAGCAGTTTCGTGACCTGGTCCGCGTGCAAGGCAGTGTCGAGCGGCACGATCACGCAGCCGGATGCGATCGTTCCCAGGTAAGCCGCCACCCAGCGCGGATGATTGTCAGCGAGCAGCGCGAGCCGGGTACCGCCTGCGAATTGCTTGTCAGCGATCCACCGGCCCACGGATTCGGCCATGCGCCGCAGTTCCGCATACGTGCAGGTTTCAACGTGATCGCGACGCTGCAATTCCAAGGCTACGTTGTTGGGCCAGCGCTCGGCGCAGTCCACAAAGCGGTCGTAGAACGTGGGCATGGGTCGTGGGGAATATACACGAAAAGCGCCACAGGCGCAGTGCTCTCCGCGATGCGAAAAACTGCACCACATGAGAGCAAGGGGAATTTCCTCTGTATCAGTCAGTGGTGACAGGTCTTTGGAAGCTGCCGCCGTGCCCTAGGGCTTCTTGGATGGGATTTGCGGTTTTTCCGCCGCCACAATGGCCTTCCGGAACTCCTCCACCGCATTCACCTTGGGAGCGCGCAGACAATCTTTCGCCATGTAGCGCCACACCGGCGACGAGTTCAGCGGATCAGAAATTCCTCCTCGATACACAGCAAAAGTATCGTCCGGCGCCCCGACTTCATTACCCATATGAGGGCCGTTGTTTGGCGGGCCCATATTCGGATCGTTCATGGGAGGGTGCCCGCGCTGACCCCCGATGGCAATGGTCGAATCCGTTGTCTGTGCGGTTCCCGGTCGCCGGTCGAGCGGGCCACCCCTGATCGTGGGTCGCATCGAGCTGCCATTTCCCGTCCGCACAGATATGATCAGATCCGACTCTGCGCCATCCATCAGCAGAACTTGGAAGCGGCCCCATTCCCGAAGCGCCTTCTCGACGTTTTCCCGCGCAACGGCGTTGGCATTGGGCTGATCCAGCGGTTCTCCGGCATCCGGATCGATAACGACCCGTACCGTTTGTGCCCGCAAGATGTCCTCGGGTAAAGCGGACTTATTCTTGTTTTTGGAGACAGCGGGGGCGGCCAGCAGGGCAAACAGCAGCAACAAGCAATAAACGCGGCGGAACATAGACGCCTCCGCAGATGGGAATGCCGCCATTATACTTCGAGGGACAGCCACATTCTCGGCGGACTTTCGATGCATCTAATATGCTAGGCTTCTAAAGACAGGATTTAGCCAAAGTCTGCCCTCTGAAGGATTTCCGGTTTGATTAACCAATTGCTAGGCAAGGTTTTCGGGACCAAGAACGAGCGCGTCATTAAGGCGCTGCTGCCGAACGTCAAGGCCATCAATGCGCTCGAGCCGGAGGTGCAGAAGCTTACCGACGACCAACTCCGAGCCAAGACTGACGAGTTCCGGAAGGGGATTCAGGGGCGCCTCAGCCGGTTCCGAGCCGGCAATGGAAACCAGCCTCCCGCCAACCCCGCGCAGGCGACGGAAGAGGAAGACGATTTTGACCGCACCAAGCGCCTCGAAAAAGAGGAATACGACGCGCTGCAGGAAGTGCTCTACGAGATCCTGCCCGAGGCTTTCGCCGTAGTCCGCGAGGCCGGACGCCGTGTCCTGAATATGCGGCACTTCGACGTGCAGTTGATCGGCGGCATGGTGCTGCATGACGGCAAGATCTCCGAAATGAAGACCGGAGAAGGCAAGACGCTGGTCGCCACGCTGCCCGTTTACCTTAACGCCCTCAGCGGTCGCGGCGTGCACGTCGTTACAGTCAACGACTACCTGGCAAAACGCGACTCCGAGTGGATGGGCAAGCTCTATCGTTTCCTGGGGCTCTCCGTGGGCGTGATCGTGCATGATCTGGATGACGAAGAGCGTCGCGCCGCCTATGCCGCGGACGTGACCTACGGCACCAATAATGAATTCGGCTTCGACTACCTGCGCGACAATATGAAGTTCGATCTTCGCGATTGCGTGCAGCGCGGGCACAATTTCGCCATCGTCGACGAAGTCGACTCGATCCTCATCGATGAAGCCCGCACCCCCCTGATCATTTCTGGCGCGAGCGAAGAATCCACGGACAAGTACTACCGCGTCAACCGCATCATTCCCAAGCTGGAGAAGGGTGAGGAGATCGAAGGCCCTCCCGGCGAGCCCGCCACCCTGACCGGCGATTTCGTCGTCGACGAGAAGCACCGCAACATCACCGTCACGGATGAGGGTTGGGAAAAAGTCGAGCAGTTGCTCGGCATCGGCAACATCGCTGATCCCGAGAATTGGCCGCTCAAACACCACGTTGAGACCGCGATCAAGGCGCACGCCCTCTATCGCAAAGATGTGGAATACGTGATCAAAGATGGCGAAGTGATCATCGTGGATGAGTTCACCGGACGCATGATGCCGGGCCGCCGCTGGTCTGACGGCCTGCACCAGGCGATTGAAGCGAAGGAAGGCGTCAAGATCGAGCGCGAGAACCAGACGCTGGCCACCATCACTTTCCAGAATTATTTCCGCATGTTCAAGAAGCTGGCCGGCATGACCGGTACGGCGGAAACCGAAGCCGAAGAATTCGAAAAGATCTACAAGCTCGAAGTAGTGGTGATTCCGACCAACAAGCAGTTGCTGCGCATTGAGAATGCCGACGTTGTGTTCCGCACCGAGAAAGAGAAATACTACGCGGCCGCCGACGAAATCCAGCAGCTTGCGGTCAAAGGCCAACCGGTTCTGGTGGGTACGACTTCGGTTGAAAAATCTGAGCGCCTTGCCGAACTACTGAAGAAAAAGGGAATCAAGCACGTCGTGCTCAATGCCAAGTTCCATGAACGCGAAGCCGAGATCGTGGCGCAGGCCGGGCGCAAGGGGGCAGTCACCATCGCCACCAACATGGCCGGCCGCGGTACCGACATTCTGCTGGGCGGCAACCCTGAATTCCTGGCCAAGCAGGAGATGGTCAAGAAGGGAATCGCGCAGCAGCTTCGTGTAGCCCAGGGAAAAATCGAAGGCCCTCAGGAAGACGGCGAAACTTCCGTTTTTTATTACAACGGGAATGAATTCACCGTTCCGACCGACAAATGGGCGGAAGCGCTCAACCGGTATAAGCAGCAGACGGACAAGGAACACGACGAGGTGATTGGTGTCGGCGGCCTGCACATTCTAGGCACAGAGCGGCACGAGTCCCGCCGAATCGACAATCAGCTTCGCGGCCGCGCCGGCCGTCAGGGTGACCCCGGTTCATCCCGCTTCTATCTCGCGCTTGAAGATGACCTGATGCGCATCTTCGCCAAGGAGTGGGTGTCGAACCTCCTCCAGCGTTTGGGCATGGAAGAGGGCGTTCCCATCGAATCCAAACTCATCACCCGCCGCATCGAGACTGCGCAAAAAGCCGTCGAGGGCCAGCACTTCGAATCACGCAAACACCTGCTGGAGTACGACGATGTGATGAATAAGCAGCGCGAAGCCGTGTATGGCCTGCGGCGCCGGCTGCTGGAAGGCCTCGACCAGAAAGACCTGATTCTTGAGGACTACGTTTCGGCCATACTCGCCGAGCAGCTGGAACAGCATTGTCCTCCCAAGGCGCACCCCGATGACTGGGACATCAAGGGGCTGAAAGACGCGATCTTCACGCGCTTCGGAGTTGATTTTCTCGCCGAGGGAGTGAAGCCGGAATCCATGAACCGGGCCGAGCTGGGCGACGCCATTTTCGCCAAGCTCAAGGAACGCTACGACTCCAAAGAAAAACTCATCGGTCCCGAAGCCATGCGCCGTCACGAGCGCATGATCATGCTCAGCGTGATCGACCAGCAGTGGAAAGATCATCTGCTGGGCATGGATCACCTGAAAGAGGGCATCGGCCTTCGCGGCTACGGCCAGCACGATCCGCTGGTCGAGTACAAGAAAGAATCCTTCGACATGTTCGAAGCGATGATGCAGCGCTTCCAGGAAGACGCTGTTCGCTATCTTTACCTGATGCAGATTCTGGAGCGCCCATCTGCGCCAACCGCCGAATCCCCGACTGAACCGCAGGATACGGCAGCACCAGCGCATGGTGACGGAGATGGTAACGGTCGCCGCCCTGCGAGAATGGTCTCAACCTCAGCCGACGACTTGGAAGAAGCCTTCATGCGCCGCAAGCGCCGTGAGTTGGAGCAAGCACGCATGGCAGGCGCTGGCGACGCGCAGCCGGTGCAGCAGGTCGTTCGAGGGCAAGCCAAAGTGGGCCGTAACGATCTTTGTCCCTGCGGCTCAGGCAAGAAATACAAAAAGTGCCACGGCGCCTGATTTCCTCCGCCACGACCCGCCACAGTCTGAAAAGAGAAAGATTCAGAAGTCCGCGCCCTGCTATTTCACTAACTAGTCAGGGTCAAACGGATTTGTCCATGCGAGTGGGTGTTTTACGCGACTCGGTGCTATCGTGCAGAGGAGGACATACGAAATGGCATTTCCTAACGATGACCCCATCGTCCAGCAGGGTGACCGTACTATACAACTGATTGACTGGTTGGTGGGACGATTGGAAGAGTGTCAAGGCGAGGTTTTGCCGCTCGAAACTGATGATCTTCTGAAACAATTTGCGAAAGATGCTCGCAATAGCATGGCATCAGCAATCGAGCAGCTGAGCCTTGCACGCGTTAAGAAACAGCAGCAACTCGGCTAGCGCATTGGCTAGCAACGGGCACCAGGGCTGGGACGCTAAAGCTCGATGCTTGAGGATCGGACTCCGCCAAGCGGTTTTGAGCGTAAACGGGAGGGCCCATCTGATGACCGTCCTCTGCTCTGATCGTTCAAGTGATGCATTTCGGAAAAGGTACCCACTACCATGCCCCCCTCGCAATGAAAAAGCTACGAACGCAGATGTTCCGACCTTGGGCGGAGCCGTCGTTGTGCATTCGGTAACTGGAAAGCTTCTTTCCCGATCTCAAAAAAGCCGCTCAAGCCAACGCCGGGCTTGAGTGGGGCACCGGAACAGGGGAGATCCAGCGGACATCGATTTCATTCGAGTACAAATTTCCGTCAGGTCTTTGTTGGGCCGTCAAGGCAAATACCCGCCTTTATTTACTCAGGAGTTCTACAGTGCATTACGGACGAGTGCCTATCGAGATGGAGGAAAGAACGTATTCAAGGGAGGTTTAAGACTGCTCAGAATAGGAAGCGCTTAGCGCGCGCCACGACGCCGGTAGATGAGAGTCATTGAACTTCAATCGAAAGGCGACTTACATGCGCAAGGCCCTCCCCCTGCTTCTATTGCTGATGTCTTTAGCGTTGTTCGCTCAAACCACCAGTTCCCATCCTGTGACCGGAGGAAGCGGAACTGCCACGACCCCGACACGGATCAGCTTTGCGGCTATGGGCGGAACTCAATTTTTCGAGTCTGGTTACAGTACGAGTTGCGGCGGCCAGACCACCCAGGCTTTGGGATTCGTGCTGTTAAATGGCGGCATATTTGGAAACGGAGTCTGCGCCAGTGTGACGACGCAGCCTGTGGGATCGTGCGGAAATTTGTACGCTGAGTTTTACGGGAAGGACGCCGCGGGAATTCCGTTCAAGGGATCGCTGAGTCTGACCACAACTTGTCAGTATGTCCGGATGCGCTATTCGAAGACCGTGTACACGGTGAAGGGCGGCATGCTGACGATCACGGAGTAAATCTCAGATTGTGCGGATGTGACAGGTCCGCACATTCGGGGATTTAGAGTTTAAGTTGCAGGATGCACGGATGGAATTATGTGCATCTGTCGAAGAGCGCTACTGACCACACTAGAAAAACTCCACTCAAGCCAACTCTGGCTTGAGTGGGGCACCGTCGGAAAGTTCGGTAAGTACTCGAGACGTAACGCTCCGGATAGAACTGCTACGCAGAGGGGAGTTTTCACCACGCATCCGTGCAGTAACGGAAATTTCGAAAAGGTCTACGTTCTCATTATTATTGGCATCCAACGGTGTAGAATTTGTCCACACTGGGATACCAAAAGACTTCCGTATGCAAGGCACTGGCTGGGCCGCTGGGGATTTGGCCTCGCTCGTGACGGCCCCGGCGTGATTAAGGCACGATCACAGGAGAGCTGTCATTGAAAATCTTGCTCTATAACCCCGACAACGGGGTCACCCGCAATTTCATGCCGCATTTGTGGATGTTTCTACTGCAGTCGCTCACCCCTCCCGGACACGAAGTGATTCTGATCGACGGCAATGCGCAGCCCATGGATGAGGCGCAGATTGCACAGTACGTGCGCGAGCACAACATCGGACTGGTGGGGATCGGGGCGATGACGCGCATGATCGCGAAGGCCTATCGCATCGCCGACGCGATTCGTGCCACCGGAGTTCCGGTGGTGATGGGCGGTCCGCACGTGACCGAACTGGCGGACGAAGCGCTTGGCCGGGATGGCGGTCCGCGACATGCCGATGCGGTCGCCCTCGGGGAAGCCGACGATACCTGGCCGTGCATCGTCAACGATGCAGCTCGGGGCGAGCTGAAAGAAATCTACGCGCCGGTGGATGCCTCGGGGAAAGAGAGCAAGCCTTCCCTCAAGGCTTATCCGACCATTCCGTGGGACAAGATAGATCTGCACCAGTTCAATCTTCTGCCGAAAGTCGTTTACCCGCTGCTGAAGAAGGTGGGCGAAGGCTGGGGAACGTTCCGCATCGTTCCGGTGGAGTCGGGGCGCGGATGTCCTTATGGATGCGAGTTCTGTACCGTGACCGGATTCTTCGGCGACTCCATACGTTTTCGTACGAACGAGAGCGTGGTCAACGAACTGCTGATGTTGAAGGCGCGGGCACGAAAAGAAAAAGGCCAGATCGCGGTTTTCTTCATCGACGACAATTTTGCCATCAATGTGAAGCGCACCAAGTCACTGTTGCGAGACATCATCGCGGCCAAAGCGCAAGTGCACTGGGTGGCGCAGATCAGCGCCAACCTGCTGCGCGATGAAGAACTCTGCGACCTCATTGCGGCGTCCGGGGGGAAGTGGGTGTTCATCGGCATGGAATCGATTGATCCCACGAATCTCAAGGACGTGAACAAGGGATTCAACAAGCCGGGCGAATACGGGGCGGTTCTCGAGCGGCTTGCCAAGCGGAATGTTTATGCTATTACCTCATTCATTTTCGGCATGGACAACGACACCACGGGCGTGGCGGAGCGCACGCTGGAGCAAGTCCGCACATGGCCGCCGGGATTGCCGATCTTCGGCCTGCTGACGCCGCTGCCGGCTACGCCGCTGTACAAGCGTCTGGAGGCCGCAGGACGGCTGACGCGCCACAAACATTGGCAGGAGTTTATCCCGTTCGCGATGGCGCACACGCCGCTGAAGATGTCGATCGAGGAAGCGCACGCGGAAGTGAATTATGGATGGTCGCATTCCTACAGCGCTGAAGCCTTGGCGCAGGCTGTTGACGCTTTAGATGACCAGCCTCTCGGATATCGGATCAATATCTTCCTGGCGCGGCTTTGTTTCCGCGGTATCTATTTCCCGATGCTCGGAAAGATGGCATGGCTGAAAGTGGCAGCGGAGAATCGGAGAACGATTTTCAAGCTGATCAAAGAAGCGGTGTTCGGTCGCAGAGATCGGCCGACCAGGGGCAAGGTCGCGCAGCGCGAAGACGTGCCAGGTTCGGAAGTTCAAGGCGAAGCCAGCGCCTGAAGGTGGTTTGCCGGTAGGATACGGAGAAACGCCCGCTTCATTTAGATTCTGAGGCAGCCGCGGAATCCTCGGGCGGCATAGTAAGATTCCGCGCCATTGTGATAGACGAAAACTGTGTCGTAGCGGCGGTCACAGAAAAGGGCGCCTCCAAGTTTTCTGATCGCAGCAGGTGTTTTCACCCAGCTGGACGTCTTCGTATCGAACTTTCCAAGTCTCTGCAGCTCTCGATATTGTTCTTCGGATAAGAGCTCAATGGACATGGCCCCTGCCATGTCCAGAGCGCTACCCTTTGGCTTATTTTCTTTTCTGGCGTCCAGCGCGGCGCGGTCGTAGCAAAGACTTCTGCGGCCATTCGGAGATTCCGCGGAACAATCATAAAACATGAATTCGCCGTTTTTATCGTGACTCACTACGTCTGGTTCGCCGCCGGTTCTTTCCATTTCATTCAGGGTCCACAATTTTTCAGGGTTGGCTTCCAGCCTGGCTTGCAGCTGGGGCCATTGAACATCTTTGTGGCGGTTCATGTTTTGCTCAAAACGGGCTTTCAGGGTTTTGAGCAGGTCTTCACGTTGTTTTTTTGAAAGAGAGATGGGTGCCATGGGTTTGCTGCCTGGATCAGCGATGAATTTTAATTTTTTATCTTGACCTGCACAGCCCCGATGTCAGCGACTCGAAAAAACCCATTCAAGCCAAAACCGGGCTTGAATGGGGTACCGTCGAGTTTAGGAGTTAACGGGGGCGGCATTTTGTTGGGAGGATCTTTTTGAAATTAGGCGTCGAACGAGGTGGCCTTTCCACATCCACAATCCCGAAAGGACCATCACAGGGACGAAGACATACCTCGTTAGCGGGGCGTAGTCGGGAATCTTGTCAAACGGACTGTAAATGTAACCGAGTATTGGAATCGCAAACACGATGTGAATCCAGCGAAAAATCCAACGTCTGGTGCCTTGAGTCAGGATTGGCTGTTGCATGGCTTTGACCCTCGATTCATGAATTGTGAGCTGGGTCCGGAGACGACTTGGGTGTCTCCGCCCCGAATTGCTTGGCGTACTCGGCCGTGAGGCGCTGCCAGGCGTCGAACTTCATGGCGTCAGCACCGGCGATGCGGCCGATTGGAGTTCCGTTGAGAAGGCGATCGAGAACGTCGAAGGCAATGTGCCAGCCCGCGGCGCCCCATGAGATGAAGCGGCGATCGATCTTGTGCCACAGCGTCAGGCGCGTGCCGCCGGCAACGGCTTCGAGTTGCCAGCGGAGATCACCGTACTCCAGCAGCGTGGGAGGCTCGGCTTGCGTGACTTTTGTTTCCAGCGGTGTGGGCGCGGCTACCCAGGTTAGTTTCACTGTTCCCACCGTAGCCAGATTCGCGTCCGTCACGAACGGTGCCCACTCGCGGAGATGCGCCGGGTCGGTGAGCGCCTGCCAGACCTTTTCCGGCGAGTGCCGCAGCTGGCGGACGAGCACGAGCGTCCACTTGCTTTTATCTTCCCCGTCTTTGTTTACCTGCGCGCCGTACGCCGGACCCGGTGTGTAGTGCTCGCGATCGTTCATCTTCTTCCCCTTGGACTCCGGACTACCAGCGCATCAACTGGGTGATCTGAATGAGATTTCCGCAGGTGTCATTTAGCATGGCGATCTTGGAGGCGGTTACGTCCTTGGGCGGCATGGTGAACACGGCGCCGCGCGCTTTCATACGCTCGTAGTCGGCCTGCACGTCGTCCGTGTAGAACATGGCCGCAGACTGGCCCTGTTGAAAGATAGCCTGCTGATACGTTTTGGCCGCGACATTGTTGTTGAGCGCCAACTGCAGCTCGGTGCCGTCGGGATCCTCGGGTGAGGCCACGGTGAGCCAGCGAAATGGGCCCTGACTGAAATCGGTCTTCTTCACGAAGCCCAGCACTTCGGTATAGAAGCGCAGGGCTTTGTCCTGGTCGTCGACGTAGATGCTGGTGAGTTTGATCTTCATTTCTTTGCTCCTTTGTTGCGTTTGCGGGTGGGGCCGCGTCGCTCGCTCGTTGTTTTCTGTTTCGTGGGTGTTGGAGGATCCATGCGGTCGAGGTGGCGTTCGAGTGCATCAACGTGAGCGGACCAGAATCGGCGGAAGGGAGCCAGCCAGGCATCCATCGCCTGGAAAGGTTCAGGCTTCAGGCGGTAGAGACGGCGTTGTGCGTCGACCGTGGATTCCACGAAGCCGGCCTGACGCAGGACCCGCAGGTGCTTTGACACCATTGGCTGCGGCATCCGCAGCTGGCGCTCGATTTCTCCCACCGACTGTTGGGATGAGACCAGCAGGCTCAATATGGCGCGGCGGTTGGGCTCAGACAGGATATCGAAGACGGATTGCACTCTTCGTATATACTCTGATGGGAATATACGTGTCAAGGTATATACAGAAGAAAGTTGTGGACGGAACTGCCCCACTCCAGCCAAAGGCAGGCTTGAAGGGGGCACCCGAAGGAATACCGAGATCCTGACGCGGAGGGAGCTGGGTGCTATGGTTCGCCGTTGGCCTATTTGGGAACCTGCGAGGTGATCTGCTTGAGGACGAATTCGCGGATTAGATTGGCGACGGCGTCCGCGCCCGTGCTCGCCAGGCCATTGAACAGGACCAGGGAAGCGCCGCGATCGGCAGCCGGATAATAAACGTTCGAGATGGCTGCGGCGGAGAAGCTGCCCAGCAGATGCGAGTAATTCGGTTTCCATTGTCCATCATCGCCCCTTGTAATCACGGCGGCGGATACGGCATACAGCGCGCGAGAGCCGATACTGCCCTGGCCCTTGTAAAAATAGCGTGGGTCTTGATGGAAAATTGCGGGGTAAACAGCTCTGCTCAGCAGACTACTCGATACGTGATTTGCGAATGCAGCCCCGTATCGCTTTCCGTATCCCTCGATGCCGCTACCGTATGCGGGGAAGACATTTTTATATTGCTCGGCGCCAGCGAGCCCGGCCACGGTGAGAAACGACACGGGATCGAAAATGGAGCGAAGACTAAGTTGAAACTTCTGTTTGGCCAGCATTGGAGGCGCATTCCAGTCGTAGGCGCTGTAAAAATTGGGGATGACGCCACCGATGCGTTGCTGTAGCGCAACATGCAATTGCTGCTCGGCAAGCTGCTCCTTGTTTCCATTCACGGTGATGCTGGTGGAGCCGCCCGAAACGGCCAGGGTCACCGCCGGGACGATACGGGCCTGGCCTGGCTGCAACGCAATCTCGGCAGAGGTGAAAGTGCTCATGCCGGGAGCTGTCACCGTGAGCTTATAGACATCTGGGGGTAAGCCAGTGAAGGCGAATTGACCGTCGTTGCCGGATTGCGCACTCCGGATCACAGAACCAGACTGCGCCGTTACGGTGACGCGAGCACCCTGAAGCACGTCCCGATTAATGTCGAGCACCGTGCCCGTGATGGATGCAGTGCCCGCCTGCACAGAGGCAGAAGGGTTATCCGTAGGTGATGACATGGAATCCTGTGCCGGTTGGGGTGCCTCCGGAAGAGCGCTGTCGTCGGCGGGGGCGCTTACGATGGACTGAGCCAACGCGGCTGAACTGGTGAAGCTGGGGAAGATCAACAAAACAAAGCTGGACGCCAGGAACAGCTTCAACCATCGCAGATTCAGAACCAATCAGCCCATCCTCGTGGTACCTCTAAATTGATCTGTCTTAAGTTCGACGCGAATTATGGCTGTGGAGTTTCCTGCCCGGGGCCGAATTGATGGGGCAAAAGCACGATGTTTGCGCTAAATGGATTGACTGCACCTGCAAGACTACTAAAATGAGCCCTTCCCCCGCTGTACAGCATCATCGTGGCTTCAGCTGATTGCAGGAGGAGCATGATCGAAAACCTATACGAACTAGTCGGTGGACAGGAGACGATCAAGGCTGCTACGGAGCGGTTCTATGAGAGAGTGATGAAAGATGAGAAGCTGCGCCAGTTTTTTAAGGGAGCTGACATGGCGCGCCTGCGCTCCCGGCAGGTCATGTTTATTTCCATGCTTCTCGGTGGACGGGTCTATACAGGCAAGGAGATCCATGCCGCGCATGCGGGGGTAAGAGAGCACGGCCTGGATGGCGCGCAGTTCGAGTTGTTTCTCCAGCACTTTCGCGCAGCGCTGGAAGAAGTAGGCGTGAAGCCAGAGAATGCGGAGAAGATGATGAAGCTTCTGGAAAGCAAGCGAAAGGCTGTATTGGAAGCGTGACGCGTTTTGGCGGACAGCAGTGCCGAAAAATTTCGTACACTTACTCACCATTGCATGTGTACTAATGGCGGCATCACTGGGGAGCACGCGTCGCGACTTCGTCCAAAGAATCCGATGCGGCGGGAATGAACACTGGGAGAAACGATCTCAGCTTCTTCTTTTCGCCGACGAGGCGCAGGCCCGGAAGGTAGGTCACATTCTGGATCGCCCGATAAAAAGTGCAGCGGCAAGGAATGGCCGGATGAAGACGATCTGCCCTGAAGGCAGATTTGGCTGACGCACTTTGCGCTAGAGCAAGTTCAGTTGCAAATGCTTGCAACATTTTCCGGGCGCCCGTCGAGTTAGCGTCCTTCTTCTGACAAGTTCGGTCTAAAAGGCTTGATTTTAGGCCTCGAACGCCCTATTTGTGTTGACAATGGAACCTCTGGATTAGAGAATCAGTGCGCGTTCTGATGGGGAGAGCGTGAGCGGCTGTCGAATCCGAGAGCGTGTGTAGGACACGAACTCGGCATCCCGGTTCATCATCATTATTTTCCCGTTTTCTGTCACATGAGCAGGGCAAAGGCTGCCCTGTGCTTTTCACCGCTCACAATTCGAAGTCAGCGCGCACGGAGTTACAAGTGCGTTTCCTGGGGGGAAGCGCCATGCGGGCTCGTGGTCAGAGATTCTCACAATCTTTTAGCTTCCAGGTCCCCTAGACACGAGTGGGTGTTCCCATGCCATTCCTCTCTACTCAATGTTGTATCAGGCAGGTTGCGGGCTTGTGGGTCACTGAGCCTAGGCGCTGTTGTACCAGAAGATTTTTCGAAGGGAAAGAGGAGTGAAATGAAGCCGATTTTAAAAATACAGTTTCTGTTTCTCTGCGTTCTGCTCACGTTGCTTTCAATGGCGACGCAATCGGGCTTCGGACAGGCGGCTCCGCTCACTTTTGGCAACAATCTTTTTGTCACCGGGGACTACATTGTGGCCGGCGCACAGAACATGAACAAGACATTTTCCAACGGTTACGCCGTGGGAACCATCACGATCCCCGACCCGAATCCGGGTATCACCGGAATAAAACAGGTTCCCGCCGGCGCCCAGATCGTGGATGCGATTCTCTACTGGCAAACGGTCGAAAAAACCGCTGTTGCTCCGGGGGGTCCAGGTTCTGGTCAGAATGGATATTTCCGCCCCCTTGGCATTACCGGTGGGCCCGCAGCCCCCGGGTATTCCATCAGTGGAGTAAACGTCTCCAACCACAAGAGCGTCAGTTGGAGCAATGGCGGCTGCAGCGGCACCTCCACCGGAAAGCTTCTTCAAACTTATCGCACGGACGTTGTTGGCTTGCTGCCGCAGGACGCCAACGGCAATGTTTTGATAAACGGCCAGTTCGAAGTTCGGCTCCCAAGTGTCAGCAACAACAGTACCCCTCTGACTCTGGGCGCAACTCTTGTCGTCATCTATCGGGTCGTCACAAACGTTTCAGGGAAGGTTGCTCCGCTGGATGCAGTAGTGATCTACGAGGGCGCATATGCCCCCACTCCGGGCAACTTGAATACCCTGCAAACGATATCCGGCTTTTACCAGCCAGGGAACGACCAAGGTGGAAATGTCATCACTCGGCTGACGCACATTGTCAGCAGCGGCCAGAGCAACAAATATCAAAACGTTTACTTGAAGGGCCGGGTGCTCCCCTCTCTCTACGGGCCATCGAGCCCGCCCTTTCCCGGGTATTACGGCATGTGGGATAACCCGACCTGGACTCTTCCACTTGCGCGTACGGCCCAATATCCAGCCACACCCAATCCCATCGCTAGCTCGGATTCGAGCGTCACTACCGAGGTCGACCCCACACCCAGCAATGCAGGATGTGTATCTTGGGGCGCAATTATTGTCGGTACCACGGTTCAGGATACCGACAAGGACGGCATTCTCGACATCTGGAAAACGAATCAGGGCTACACCGACGTTGGAACGGGCCTGAATGTGAGTCTCGCAGATGAGCCACTCGATCCGGTGAAGCCTGCCGACCCGCCCCAGAAGGGGCACAAAGATGTTTTCATCCAGCTGGATTACACGACCGAACCGGATGGCACTTCCTTCCGACCCAGTACCCAAGTGCTGCAGAACGTGCATGACGCGTTCTTAGCGCACAACGTCCACTTGCACTTCAGCGGCTTCAACGAGATTCCAGAAGGAGAATGCACGGATACAAACGGTCAGCCGACTTGCGCCTATCCCAATCAAACCGGAGTCACTACCTGGCGCGGCGGCCTCGAGTTCGTGAAGAATTACCTCATCTCTAACATTAATGCGGACTGCACACAGAGTCCAACTCCGCCTTCCTGCGTTCCCCGTTTCTCACCCGCGCAAAAAGATAGCTACCACTACGTAGTTTTCGGAGACTCGGTGGGCGACGCGACCTGGAGTTTGTCCGATGGATCGCTCACCCAAGTCGCAGTTTCTGGAACTACCGCCACATTCACGACCTCGAATTCGTTTCCCACCACCGGCCTCTTCACCACGGATCCCATTTGTCCATCGGGCGGCCGTGTCTCCATTGCCGACGCCATCAGCAACCCCAACCTCAATGGAACATTCTGTGTCCAGAGTTTCACCACAAACACTTTCACCATAAAGATCCCGAGTTCCCCGACGGCGAAATATACCCACGCCAACGACCCGAACATCGCCGTGGCCACCGGACAAGCGCTCAGCCGTTCCGGTACGTCCGATCTGGGCGGAGCCGTTTCGCTGATTACGCTGGGCCTGTGGGGCGCGGACGGTCAGACAGTGCCGGTACAGGCCGGAACGCTCATGCATGAGTTGGGTCACACGTTCTACCTGCCTCACGGCGGCGTTTACTACAACGCAGCGTCTCCTTACTTGCCCATCTTCGAGGCGAACTGCAAACCAAATTATCAGAGCGTGATGAGCTACTTGTTCCAGGTGGATCTGCTGGATAAATATGATCCGCAGAACAATCAATTCACCGGTGGCTACCTCGACTTTTCTGAGGACACACTAAAGCCGCTAACCATCGGCACGATCGGCAGCGTATCGCAATTACTAACGACTGGTAATGCTGCGCCGACCTATGGCGGGATCAGTTGGTACGCGCCCGGAACCCCGGTTGGCACGCCAGCGACCCGTTATTGTGATGGCACTCCGCTTCCTGCCAACAATCCTCCGCAGTTCGTGCGCGTCAACGGAATCGCGTCAGCGATTAGCCCCAAGTGGGCCAACAATCAGAACATCAATTTTGGTCCAACTACGACATCCACGACCGTGCTCGACGGCTTCAATGACTGGACCAGTCTCGAGTTGCGACAGGTTGGCGCAACCGGCAGTGCCTACGTTCTCGGCGGCGCGTTCCCGCGAGGCGGCGGAGCATTCCCGAGAGGCGGAGGTGCGTTCCCCAGAGGTGGAGGAGATTTCCCGTCCGGCGGCGGCGCCTATCCGCGAGGCGGCGGCGCTTTCCCACGTGGTGGTGGCCTCAGCGGCGGCGACATCAATCACCAGACTGCGAACGCCGTAACCCGTCCGGCTCGCAACCTTACCGCGACGGAAGATGCATCCGCGCGCAACATCACGCTGAATTGGTCTGCGCCCACCTTCGGACAGATCGGCGAGTACAACATTTACCGCTCGAGTGACGGAGGCCAGACTTTCCCGTTGCTGACGTCTGTCTCCGGTAATCCGCCGGCCACGACTTACACCGATACCACTGCGACCTGCAACACTCCGAAGGGATATCAGTATTTCGTAACCGCAGTGTTGTCGGGCACAAGCCAGGAAAGCGTGCCGTCCAACACCGCGTCGGTGACCGCCAAGAACAACACGATGACCGGCTGCTACACCAATACACCGCCGGCAATCGCATTGAATGACTTGTCATTCGGGGCAACAAACCCTGCGGTGCAAGGAACGATTGTTCCCATCACGTGGACGCTGCAGGTGGACAACACGAGTGATTACGTCAGTTCGTATGTGACAAACCCGGCTGCAAATTCGCTGTACGCTGTCGGTCCCGTTTCCGCTGACGGATGCAACACCGTGACAACAGGGCGCACCGCGTTGGTCCTGAACGGGGTCTCACAGAGCGGTGCTAGCACGTTTGACCAAGTCGGGAACACGTTCAGGTTCCAGTGGAATACGGACGCATTCTGTGCTGGTTCGTACACTTTCGAACTGGATACAGACAGCGGCCAAAAAGAAACCACAACGGCCTTGACGCTGAACATCGACATCAACGATCAGAACAACCCGCATATCACGACTGTATCCCTCCCCGGTGGCACCGTGGGCGTCGCGTACACTGACACCCTCACGGAAGACGGTGGAACCAAACCGTTCACCTGGAACGTCACGGGTCTCCCGACCGGAATCTCGCAGAACCCTGCGGGTTCGGCTATCTTCTCCGGCACTGCGTGCTCGGCTAACACCTACTCTGTGAACGCGAGCGTGACCGACGCAAAATCGAATACTGGAACGCAAGCATTCACATTGCAGATACTGAAAGGGAGCACCACAACGGGAGTAATGTCCAGTGCAAACCCGTCCGTGTTCCAGCAGCCGGTTACATTGACTGTCACTGTCGCATCGCAACCGGCAAGTGGTTGCACGCCCACGGGAACCGTAACGCTCTATGACGGAGCGGTTCCAATCGCTTCCAACTTGGCACTTGCTGGCGGAACGGCGACGTTCATGACATCCGCTCTGTCGGTTGGCGTTCACTCCATCACCGCCAGCTACGCTGGCGATTCGAATTTCACCGGCAGCACTTCAGCAGTGTGGGCACAGACTGTGAACAAGGCCTCGACCGCACTTTCTATCAGCTCACTTTCGCCTTCCACGGTGTTCGTGGGCCAGTCCGTCACTGTCTCTTACACTTTTGGAGTGGTCGCACCAGGGGCCGATTCGCCAATCGCGCCAACCGGCAACGTTACTGTGGCGGCCAGCGACGGATCTGTTTGCATGGGTGCGCCCAGTCTCTCCGGTGGGATGTGCACGCTTTCGCCAGCCCCGACAGCAGCCGGGAACGTGACTTACACAGTCAGTTACCCCGGTGACAGCAACTTCGTAGCCAGCGGAGGCAATGGCAACTACAACGTGTACAAACTCGCATTCACGGCACAACCGAGCAATACGGGAGTCGGCCTTACCATAACACCCGCAGTCCAGGTGACGGCCGAGGACAGCAGCAGCGCCCCGCTCGCGAACTTCGCTGGCGGCATCATCCTGGCGATCGGCTCAGGCCCGGGAACACTTGCCGGCACCTTGACCCAGAGCGCAGTAAACGGTGTCGCCACCTTCAGCGACCTCAGCATTAACCAAATCGCGAACGGATACACGCTCACGGCTAAGCCCGCAGGCGGTGTTCTTGGTTCTGCTCCCCCAACCTCAAGTACGTTTAACATCGACACGTTCTATATCGACGCCTCGGGCAATTTCGGGACACTGGATTTGGCCACAGGTACCGTCACCCAGCTTGGCGCAGCGACGGCACCCGGCAGCAATGGAATCGACCTGATGCCCAGCCTTCAGGTTTACGCATACAACGCGTCGAACCAGTTGTGGCAGATGACCCCATCGCCCCTGGCGGCAACCCAGGTTGGTACTGGTACCACCGGATCAATTCCCGATCAGGCGACCACTGGATCTCTGACCAACGGTTCGTACTTCGGGATCGACGTGGTTAACGGGAACTTGTACTCGATTGACACCTCGACCGCAGCAACCACCCCGGCCGGCAACACCGGCGCGGGTGTCGCAGTTCCCACCGGCTGCAACCTTGAAACGAGTCTCTCCGGATCGGCAACCACCCTGTACTACACAGTTGGTTACAGTGGTGCGAACTGCAATACGCCAATGCCTGACACTCTGTACGTAATCGATCCCACGGGTAACACGCAAACGTCTAGCGTTATGGTCAGTGTCAATTCTTCGCATACGAATGGCTTTGTTGGTTCTGCGTCCGTTGGCGGCACGCTGTATGGTTTCACCGCTAGTGGACAGGAATATTCCATTGACCCTGCAACCGGTGTCGCAACCTTCGTGGTCAACACCAATCCACTTACACCGATCATCGCCGCAGGATCCAGTCAATAAACGATGTCCTTAGGGAACAACGAAAATGCCCGGCCAGGTGCCGGGCATTTTTTTGCTTGTATTACTGACGCGCGAATGCAGATCGCGCCGGCTCGCAGGTGAGAGCAGGTCACTGTCATCCCGAGAGAGTGACTGATCCGCGAAGCGGAGCAGCTACGCAGTCGAAGCATCCCTACTTGCTCCTCGGCGCGTTGCGTGTTGCTACTGTCCCAGCCGCTTGTGAACTTCGGGGAGCAGCGGATCTTCGCCGGCCTGTCCGCGAATGCCGAGATACGTGCGGTAAGACTCCGCAAAACTCGGGGTCTTCATCCCTTCGCGCACGCGTCCCTGCAAGTAATAGACGGGTGGGACGTGACTGAAGGTGGGAACATTATCGAGGAAGAGTTCGAGGGTTTCGCCGCGCCGCTGGAAGCAGCGATCAAATTCGGAATCCGCTTCCACGAATTGCCCGGATTGCAGATAAATGCGGCCCAACTCAAAATGTCCGAGCCACGTATCCAATAGCGCATTCGCATCAGACACGTCCTTAATTGCTGCCCGGTAATCGCCATGCTGCGCCACCGAATCCGCGGAAATGATTTTGGCGTAGGCCTGAGGCTCGGCGTCCAATTCGGCAGCTAAACCGCTCGCCAGATTATGGGCTTTCGCGGCCTGGCCCGTTTCCTCAAATACTTGCGCGGCCAGAAATCGTATCTTCACGGAGTTGTTATCCGCCAGCGCTTTGGTTGCGCTCGCCACCGCCGCATCTTTTTTCTTCAGCAGAAGCTCAACGTTCGCCAGTGTGATGAGTTTATCCCCGGCATTCTCAGGACTCTTGGCGGCGAGATCGGCGCTGATGCCCTGCTCTAGCATTTTCGCGGCTTCGCTGTAACGGCCTTCGTAGATATATATGTCGGCAAGGCCTGACGCCGCGATCGAGGCACCCGCGTCGCCCTGCTTTTGCAAATTCGCATAAGTTTCGATGGCCTCCGACAGTTTCCCTTGTCCCACCTGTGCCTCGGCCAGAGCCAGGTATGCCTCAGGAGAAGGATTAATGGCCAGCGCCGCACGGGCATGGCTCTCGCCAGTCTGAAAGTCTCCGCTGTACGATGTGTAAAAACCCAAATAGAGCCGCTCAATCGCGTCCTTGGGGGCCGCTTCGACTGCGTGCGCCTCAGCCTCGACCGCTTTGGAAAAGTTTCGCAACCGCGCGTAGCAAGCGGCAAGATTTCCTTGCCCGATATTGTCCGCGGGATACCGAGTTACCAATGCGCTGTACTCCTCAATGCACTTTGAGAAATTGCCCGCCACGAAATAGTACAAACCGCGAACACGATAGCGCTCGCGCTCAGTCATGCGGTCCTCGTGTTGCATGGCCAGCTTAATGTACTTCTGGGCGTCCTGCACCTTCCCCAGTGGAAGAGCCGACGCCGCCATTCCCGAGTACGCGCGGGCAAATCCCGGATCGAGTTCCGCAGCTTTCTGGAATGAAGCGAGCGCTTCTTCTCGCTTCCCCGCCGATTGTTGCTCCATCGCGAGGCCGTACTGGTGTACTGCCTCCAAAGATGCGGCTGTCAGCGATCCTCGGAGGAGATCCATTTGCGACGCCTTGGAACTGGTGTCGCCGAGAGCCTTGCGAATGGGCGCGACGAGATCGGGAATGATTCCGACGACGTCATTCTTATTGCTGCTGGATGCATCGCTCGACGCCAGGACATTCCCTGTCGCGGCATCCAGCGCTATCGTAGACACCCTGTATTCGTTGCCGCGCAAGGTAATCTCGCCGGTGATGACAGCGCTGATTCCCTGGCTGAGCGCCAGCAGCCTTGCGGACTGTTCGTCGAGCTTGGTCGTCGGGTTGGGGAGCTTTTCGGCAAGTTTCCGCGCCGTGCCGCGGTTATACGCCCTGATAAAACTAGCGCCTTCCAAAGCTACGTTGAACATCGGCTCCAGGGTGCCATCGAAAACCGTATCCCCAGTGTGATTGGTGAAATCGCCCACCAGCACCGTGACGTTCTTGTGGGCTTGAGCGCTGTGCGGGCGCGAGCGCAGGAACCAGCCTCCAGCGGCGGCCAGCGCTACCACCGCGGCAAGTGCCAAGCCTCCTACAAGGATCCTTTGTTTGGAGCTTTCCGGGTGCGCTGCGGGCGCATGCTCGGAATTGGGGGAGGCCGACCGGGATGCCGGCGACGTCGAAAGCACCGACAGCGGCCGTTTGCCCTGGACCTCGTCAATTCGGTCGAGAATCTCCTGCGCACTTTGCCAGCGATCCGCCGGGTCTCTCTCCAGACACCGGGAAACAAGTTCGCTTACGGGCTGTGGGATGCTGGCGTCCCAATCGGAAGGAGGCGCTGCCCGCTCCTGCATTCGCTTGAGCAGACTGGCGACCACGCTGTCGGCGTGATAAGGCATTTTGCCGGTGAGCAGTTCGTAGCAGATCAGGCCGACCGTGAAGATGTCGGAGCGCGCGTCCAGTTCTTTGGCTTGAGCCTGTTCGGGGGACATGTACTCCATCGTCCCCATCATGGTGCCGGTGCGGGTCATGCCGTCGCCTTCGAGCGAACGGGCCAGGCCAAAGTCCATGACCACAATGCGGCCCTGCGAGTCGCGCATGATGTTGCCCGGCTTAAGATCACGATGGATGACGCCTTCGCGATGGGCGGCCTGCAGACCACTCAACATCTGGCGCATGATCTCGACTGCTTCGTTGATCGGGATTTTGCCCTGGCGTCGAAGGATGTGATAAAGACTCTCGCCTTCGACGTACTCCATGGTGATGAACTTGATGCCGTTGGCTTCGCCCAAATCGAAAATGCGGATGACGTTGCGATCTGTGACCTGCCGAGCGAGGATGAGTTCCTGTTTGAAGCGCTGAAGAATTTCAGGATTGCTGGCTAACTCCGGGCGAATGACCTTGAGCGCGATGATGCGGTCCAGTTCAATATCTCTGGCCTTGTAGACGGCGCCCATGCCGCCTTCGCCCAACAGTTGGATGATCTGATAGCGATTGCCGAGGAGGATTCCCGGTTGGAGGAGGAGACCGCCCAACGTGCTACCCGGCGGAGAAGCTGGTGTGGCCGCTGCGGCAGGCGGGTTCTGGCGGGTGACGGGGGCCATCGGCGGCAAAGCCCCTTCGAGCATCGTCGGTGCCTCGGAGCCGCCTGGAGGCGAACTCGGCACCGGCGTTTGCACCGCGTTGCCGGTGCGGGCAGGCGAAGCTCCAGACGAGCCGCCAGGAACGAACGTGGCAGCTTCCGGATCGTAATTCTGATTTTTTGGGTCGATCATGCCGTGATCCGCAACTCGCGGCGGACTCCCCAGGGCTGATGATTGAGACCGCCCCGACTCGGACTCATCCATGCAGCATTTCGCGCATGAAATACCCATGCAGTATATACCTCGCGCGGCAGAGAGGCAGGGGAAAACCCGCTATTTGGCAGTTTGATTCCGCCACAAACGGGGCGAGCATCATTTTGAAAGGGAAGCCGTATCCTGCGCCAGACAAGGCTTTCACGGGCAGAGCGGAGCCACTCGGGAAATTCCGCAAAGCGCGTTCGCCGGGGATGCGTGACCGCTTCCTTGTTAGAAATCGAGTATCCGTTTTCCTGCAGCGAAAAACCTCTCGTTGGCTTGATTGCCGGGCACATTACCTGCACATTCCGGCGCACACGTCCGCGCAAGTAAGGCGAGTTGCTTCAAAGTTAATTTCAGATATCAGCGGGACTAAGCAGGTTCCTTCGGTTACCTGTTCTATCCCACCTTCGTGCTATGGTTCCCGCACCAAGGTGTTATTGACGGGTCGTGACTGGCAGGGCATTCTCGACTGTGGCGCAACGTTTACGTCAGTCCTTCCCCGGGCTGTGCGCAGCAGTGTACGTTCGTTCGATTTCAGAATGCTGCTGCTGAAGGCCAGCTGACGTGGGGAACGTAATCCTGACGGCGACGGAGCATACCAGTTGTCGACTGCACGATACAGCTTAGTTTCAAACTTCCCGCTATTCGCGGACGTGGATCCGGCAGATTGCGATCTCATCCTGGCAGCGGGGCGAGATAAGCAATACTCCCGCCGAGACACCATCTTTTCTGAAGGGGATCCGGTTCGTTATGTGATCATGCTGGTTTCCGGGCTGGTGAAGGTCACGCAGACCGGGCCGAACGGGAATGAAGCCATCCTGCGGCTGAATGGCGCCGGCGAAATCGTGGGATCGTTCCGGACGTGTACCGGCTGCATTCATTGCTCGACCTCGCAGGCGGTTCAGCCGTGTGTGGCGTTGATCTGGGATTCGCTGGCGTTCGAGAAACTGCTGGGACGCTTTCCGATTTTTCGCCGAAACACGGCGCGAGCGCTGGACGAGCGGCTGCGGGAGATGGAACAGCGTTTTCGCGGAGTTGCCACCGAAAAGGTGGGGTCGCGGCTGAGCAGTGAGTTGATTCGACTGTCGGATCAGATCGCACGCTCCAGCACAGGCGATCTCGAGATTACGTTGTCGCGCGCGGAACTAGCGCAATTGACGGGTACGACGCTGTTCACCGTGAGCCGACTCCTCTGCCAATGGCAAACGCTGGGCATCGTGAAGATCCGGCGCGAGGCTGTACTCGTGCAGGATGTGGACGCGCTGGCGCGCTTGTCTGCAGGGGAATAGCCGTCCAGAGGACGCGTAAAGAGAGCCGCACATTCTCCCAATAAACTGAAATTTACTGGCTTGAGTTCCTAGCCTGACCCGAACAGACTCGTTTGGAGATCGTCGGCTGCTAAAAGCCCCACTCAATCCCTAACAGGTCTTAAGTGGGGCATCTTCCTTTTCTCTTTTCGTTGTTAATCGAAGGAGCAGTTGATCACGCCATTTTCCGTGCCGACCAGGTGAGTTCCTGTGGGGCATTGCTCCGTGGACGCCGGGGCTGGCGGGCGCTTAACAGCCCGCACGCTCGTCCTATCAGCGGGAGCTGCTGCTGGACTGCTCTGCGCTTGTGAAGCGGGATGCACGGGTGGTATGTCCTCTTCCTGAGGATGGGGACGCATAGCAAAATTTTCCGCTTGCAAAGAGGCACGCGGCGGAGCGCTGCTATCTACTTGTGCGACCGGGCGCGGTGGAGGAGTGTTCGCAGGTGAAGCGGCGGAGGGCACCCCGGGATTGCTCTGCTGGACCGAAGCAGTTGCAGGGCGCACTGGGGTCGTGGTGGCGGTCGGTACGGGCATCTGCGCCGGGGCCTTAGGAGCCTCGACCGACCTGCTGGGCGCAGTCGCGGGAACGGTCGTACGCTGTCCTTGCGTCCGGCCTTGCCCCTTGTTCGCGGCGCTTTGATCCATCAGGCCTTTAGATGTGGCTCCGTCCCTTGGGTCAGTATGGCCAACAGAAACCGAACTGCCGCGGCCGAGATCGACGAGCCGCAGATTGTCGTCGGTGACTTCCTGCGCGCGAATGATGTGAGGCGTGATGGCAAAGATAATTTCGTTCTCCCGCCGATCTTTGGCCTCTTGTCCGAACAGATATTTCAGTATCGGGATTCTCGTGAGCCAGGGATAACCGCTCAACGAGTTACTCTCGGTATCCTCGAGAATGCCACCGACCAGGTTGACTTCTCCATCGCGCAAGCGGGTTTCATGCTCGATGCGACGTTGCCCGATAACCGGCTGGCTGATGCCGCCGATATTTTGCGTTCCGCTGACCGAGGAGACTTCCAGCGTCATCTTCAATGTGACTTCGCCCTCGGCGTGGACGCGAGGAGTGATGTCGATGTTGACGCCGACATCGAGATACTGGAATTGAGTATTGACCAGTGCGCTGACACCACCGAGGCCGCCGGCGGCGCCGAAGGAACCGGTCGCGATCGGAACACGATCTCCGATCTTCAGCGTGGCCTTCTCGTTGTCGAGGGCGCGAATCTCCGGATTCTGAATCAGCTTGGTGTCACTATCGCTCATCAGGTAAGAGAGCGACGCGCCGGGAATGCTGACCTGGAAATTGTTCGCAGTCAAATTTTTAAGAGAGTTGATGGTGAATGAGCCATTGGGCGATCCGCCGGTTCCTCCATTACCGGTGCTTGTGCCTGGAACCATCACCACATTGGCCGAGGTTGGAGGACTCACTCCGAGCGTGCGGAGGCGGGCACGGCTGACTTGCAGAATGGCGATATCAATCACAACTTCAGGCTTCGGTTTGTCGAGGTCCGTGATCAGCTTCTGGGCCAGGACCATCTGGTCGGTGGTTCCGCGCAAAATGAGCGCGTTCTGATTGGGAATCAGCTGAATGCGGTTTACGTCCAGAATACTTTTCAGGGTGGTGGCGGCTTCCTGCAATTCTGAAGGAGCGGAAACGTTCTTGAGGTAGAACGTTTTCATCACGGTATTTTCCATCTCCTTGCGCTTGCTGGTTGTGTCGGCGGCTACAAGGATGGTGTTGCTGGATACCACACTCCAGAACGTTTTCGTCTGCAGCGCAACGGTATTCAGGGCTTCGCGCAGAGTGACGTCGTTCAACTCAACGGTAATCTTCTGAGTCTTGTAATCCTGATCGAACAGAACGTTGATGCCGGCCAGGCGCGCGATGGTTTTGTAAACCATGGTCGCGTTTTCCGTGAGACGCAGATTAATAAGAGTGTTGGACAAAGGCTGCAGCTCTACCGGGCCGGCGGCGTCCTGAGCCATTTTGTCGAGAGGCAATTCCTTTCGTGCTGTTTCCCCCTGGGCCTGTTGTTGCTGCTTCTTGATCAACTCCTCGATGCGGCGAGCCTCTCCCTTGGCTGCGAAGTTTGTGGGATCAATGTCAGCCGCTTTTTGAAATTCGGCTCCAGCTTCCTGCAGCTTGTTCTGATCCCGCAAGAGCTGGCCTTTGCGGACGTGTTCGGTGGCCGCGTAAAAGCGCATGCGAGTGAATGCCGCGAAATACTTCGCGTCTCGGGGCTTGAGGTCGTGAGCCTCGCTGTACTTCTGAAAGGCTTCGTCGTAATTGTTCTTGGATTCCGCTTGAACGCCGCGCTTGAACGCGGCACCGGCCTGGTCGGCGTGAGCGGACAGTGAGAATGCAACTACGAGAATGAGAGCTCCGACAACACGCGCTCGTTTCATGGGCGTCCGTTATGCCTGTAAGAGAAGTTAGATGAGGTCTCGCCGTGCATGCTGAATACTCTGGGGTTCGTTGCTTGCCGTGCCGAGACAACTTGGGGGAGCAATTGTTTCGCTCGTTACCGGACTGGTTTAGCCGGGGGCGTGCGCACAATGATCATCATTGATAAATCACGGAACCTTCCTAATGTTTGCGCTGGAACAAAGAGCCTCGTGATCGCGCGAATATTTCCTCCAAAGACCTTAAGGGCAGGATGAAATCGAGGCGGTTCAAATGGGGAAACTAATTATGAGCAGTGACGCGTTCGTCATTGAAGGTCAGAGCCGCTGAAGTAAAGTTCAACAGTAAAAAGTGAAATGTTTTGACATTCGGTGCCAGTTTACAAAACTTTACAAACATATTTGGCCCAACGCAAAGAGTTTGTACATTCCGCCTAGTACTGTTGCCCCGCGGATTCAGAGAACGCCAGATCCGAACCCCCCAGCGCGCGTAGGGCACTTTCCTTCGCGACATCGGAAAGCGTTCAAGCCCGCCCCCCAATAACAGCACAGGTGCACTGGAGCGAGAACTAAGTTTTCGCCCCACGAAGGAGGCTGCACAGCCATGAGGAATACGTGTCGGTTTTGGTTGCCCCTATTTGTCCTCGGTATCGCAACGACAACGGTCAGCGCGCAATCGTTTCGAGTGCAGTGTCCGCCGAGCACGATCACTCACCCCGGAAACAATAATTCTGAGCCAGAGTACGCGGGACCCACCATATACACATGCTCGGTGAATCAGGGCTGCAGTGGTTACCAGGGGATCGTATCCAATGCGGGACAGAATAACACTGGCTATCTGATACCTGCTACTGGCGCAAACGGTGCTGTCAAATGCCAGCAGATTTCAGGTGGCGATGGGTTCTCCACCATGGGAGACGGCACGCAGACCTATATGTTCTCCTTCGGGCCACTGTCCGGCCTCGCGGATATCGCCAAGGGCCAGCCAGGTACGCAGTTTCCTAATGTGTTCAACACGGTGTACCCACAGGATGGAGCTCCGCTGCTACCTGGAGATCCAGCGACCACTGATTCTTCAGGGGGCAACTTCGGCTACAACGGGGCCATCGGTCTGGTTCCCGACCTCTCTTACAACACCGTCAACCTCGCGATTAGCTCGATGAGTGAAACCGGCCATATTGTCAATTTTACGGTTCCCGCGAGTGCAAACCTCTCCGTGGGCGATACCGTCATCGTCTCTGGCGTGACTCCCGCGGATTACAACGGCATGCACACGATCAGCGCCGTGTTGTCAGCCGGGCATTATCAGTTTCTGTTGCCGAACAGCGGTGTCGGGAACGGAGGCGCAGGCGGGAATGTGGCGATCCCACCGGTGGACGGCCATGTGGATCCGCGGCAGATCATGGACATCGGCGTGATGAACGGGAACATCCCGGCTCCGCTGATGGCGATCGATGAAGACGACGAATTTTTCCTTACGCTGACCAATGTCGGCATGATCATGCGGCCGGACCTATTCGAGCAGCACACGGTCCACTTCCACGGGTATCCGAACGCGTCAACGTTTTACGACGGCGTGCCGGACGCTTCGGTGGCAATTAATATCGGCGGCAGCTTCACTTACTACTATCTGGCACCCGATGCCGGGACTTACTTCTGGCATTGCCACATCACTCCTCCCGAACACTTGCAGATGGGGATGGTGGGACAGATTTACGTGCGACCGCGGCAGAATCGAGTGCCGCAAAATAGTTCTCTGGTTGCCTCGTTACAAACGCAGCAGACCGACTTGCGTACCGCCTGCCGTCGACCAAATGATGGCGCCTCGCCCTCAGTCACCTCCGTCCCGGATATTTTGTGCAGCAATCCGGTGCCGGCTGGCAGCCCGACCGCTACTCATGACTTGGACCTGTTGGGCAACCTACACAAATACGCCTACAACGATGGCGACGCATCCACGGCTTATGACGTTGAGTATCCCATCCAGATCCATGGCTTTGATCCGAACTTCCACTTTGTCGGCATGACGTTTAACCCGGAAGGGTTCGCCGATATGAAGGACAAGTACTTCTTACTGAATGGACGCAGCTATCCGGACACGGTGACTCCTGGTGCGCTGCAAACGCAGACGGCTGATGGCGCGTCGCATTTCTCGCAGCCTCTTCCCGCGATCATCAACATTCCCGTCGGGGGGCGCGCGCTGTTGCGAATTTCCGACCTGGATGTTTCCGAATATCAGACGCTGGCATCACTCGGCATTCCGATGCACGTGATCGCCTTGAACGCCAAGATGCTGCGCGATGAAGAGGGCAACAACATGGCGTACGACACGAACTCGATCACGCTTGGGGGCGGCGAATCCCTGGATGTGATTCTGGATGCCAGCAATGTTCCCACCGGCACTTACTACCTTTACACCCCGAACTTGGATCATCTCTCGAACGACGCGGAGAACTTTGGCGGGCTGATGACCGAGGTTCATGTTTGCTCGAAAGTTACGGGCGGCTCCACCTTCGGCAACACTTGCAGCAATTAGGAGAGCAGCGATGAAACCCATGAACAAAGAAAAGACGATTTCAATGACGAGACTGCTTCCGCTGGCAATGGCGGCGCTGGCTCTGCTGCTCACGGCGAGTGCTTACGCTGCGACTCCCGGCATTCAGGGAACGGCATTCACCCTGACGGCAAGGGCCGCCTTTCTGACTCAGCCTGATGGGCAGGCGATTTACTCCTGGGGCTATGGCTGTACCGGTAACGCGCCGGGCAGCGCGAAGTTCATGCCCGACGCAATCAGCGGCACGTTCTGCAATGACATGCAGGTTCCTGGACCAACGCTGATCGTGACCGAAGGCGTACCGTTCACGGTGACGCTAGCGAACTCTTTGCCGATGGGAGCAGGAAACACGTCGATCCTGTTCCCGGGTCTGCAACTGCAAAGCGTAAGCGGCGGAGTTGGGGGCCTGCTGACCACGGAGGCCGCGCCGAACGGCAGTGTTACCTATACTTTGGTGGCCAACTCGCCAGGTACGCGCGCCTACTACAGCGGAACGCAGGGCGATCTACAAGTGGAAATGGGGATGTACGGAGCGGTCGTTGTGCTCCCCGCGAACGTACCGTCGGTATGCACGACCGGGCTGCCGTTGACGAAACCCGGGGGCAATGCGGCGGCGCAGAGCCATTGGAAGGAAACTGATTTCAGGCTTGCAGATTCAGCGTACGACGATCCGAACACCTGTTATGACCGCGAGTATCTGTTCCAGTTCTCCGAAATCGATCCCAGGATTCATCGCCAGGCAGAGGAGCAACTCGCGACGATCGCGAGCTGCACGCCTTCGGATACGAATGCGTGCCCGACCAGCCTGAACGTGGCGACCGAGCCATATCATCCGGCCTACTACATGATCAACGGGCGTTCCATGCCAGACAACATGGACCCGAACTACGCGATCCAATATCCGCACCAGCCCTACAACGGCAATCCGCACATGCATCCAGGTGAGTTGACCCTGCTGCGGGTTATTGGCCAGGGCCGGTGGCAACATCCGTTCCACGAGCACGGCAATCACGTGCGCATCCTGGGACGTGACGGCAACCTGCTTCTCACTCCGGATGGCAGCGCCCTCGCCGGCCCGCTGCTGTTTACGACCACAACCACTCCAGGGTTAGCGATGGACGGCATCTTTTACTGGAGTGGGAAGGGCCTCAACTGGGATGCGTATGGTCACCACCCAGGCTCCAGCGATCCGAATGCCGTGGTGCCGTGCATGCCGGATGCGAACGGCTACAACACCGGAGATCCCACCGCCATTAACTATTTCGAATGGTGCCAGGACCACAACAAGCCAGTGGAAAAGGCGCCTTTTGGAGATGTGAGCGGCGGCGGTCCGGTCACCTTGCCCGATCCGAACATTCTGACCAATGGAGCCTGGTTTAGCGGCAGTCCGTATCTGGGCCCGGATGCGACAACGCGCGCCACCTTCGGCACGTGCACGGGCGCGAACAACGGCACCACTTGCGGAACTACCGGTACAACTCCGCCTTCCGGCACGATCGCGAATAACCCTTCGTCGGAAGCGGGCTTTGCGTTCATGTGGCACTCGCATAACGAGCGCGAAATTACCACCAACAATATTTTCCCGGGCGGCATGCTGATGATGATGCTGGTTGATCCCCGGGAGTTCGTCATTGATGAGTCGTTCTAACCAGGAGAAAAAGATGCTATCCCACTTCGTTAAGTCGAGTTTGAAGATCGCCGCACCGCTCACCCTTCTTCTCCTCCTGGGGGTAAGCCCTTCTGTCGGGCAGCAGGCGGTCAATTTGACCGCCGCGCCCACGACGGCCACTCTGCCGGACGGCCAAATCGTTCCCATGTGGGGCTATAGCTGTCAGACGGTCGCCGGCTCGAGCGCAACGTGCGCTCCGCTGAATCCGGCCGCTGCGGCTATTGGCCAGTGGTCGCCCGTGGTCATTACCGTTCCGGCCAACGCGGTTGGCGGGTTGCAGATCAATCTGACGAATAACCTTGTGTTTCAGCCACCCACGCCCGTCGGAGGAACAGCCCCAGCCGTCAACAATGTTCCAACGTCGCTGGTGATTGTAGGACAACTGGGGGGCGGTTTAGGAACCACCGCGACGCATTCTCCAAGTCCATCTCACGCAGTGCAGGGTGCGACTTGGCCTATAGTCGGCGACAGCACCGGTGCCACGTTTAATCCCCCTGCGCAAGGTCCCCGAGTGCAATCGTTCGCGACGGAAGTCGCGGCGTCGGGCGCCACGGTTATTTCCGGCCAGGTTGCGTCAGGTAGTGCTTTGAATTGGGCAACACTCCGGCCAGGCACTTACCTTTTGGAATCCGGCACTCACCCATCGATCCAGGGTCCAATGGGCCTTTACGGAATAGTTGTTGTGACTGCCAGCCCTAATACTGCTTACACGGGTGTTGCGTACGGGGCTGACGTTCCTCTGGAATTCAGCGAGATCGACCCAGTCCAGAACAAGAGCGTTCAGGCCGCTGTAACTACTAGCGGATTCAGTGAGACGGCAATTCGTGTGCTGCGCGACAGTGTGAGTTCGGTGACCGTCAACGTTGATGCGAACGGCAACCCGATGGGAGGAACGAAGTACGCGGTAAACGAGGTCGTCACCATCACCGGTGGCGGATACAGCACTCAGGCAACTGCCCACGTATCGTCCGTAGATCCGACAACCGGCGCCATTACCGGGGTGAGCGTTGACAATGCAGGCGCGGGCTACACGTCCATTCCGAGCTTGGTGACTGTGAACACCGTTGCCGGCAGCGGCGCCCAGCTCACTGCTAATCTGACTTTAGCCGCGGGATCACCCTGCAGTGACGGAGTCGCAGCATGCTATCCGGCGGTCGTGAATTACACGCCACTCTATTACATGATCAATGGCGTTGCGTTTAACAAAACCAATGCGCCAGGTTCATTGTTTAGCGCTTCGTCCGGTATTGATTCGACTACGGGTCTTCCGATCACAGTTGGGATCAGCGGGAATGTGTTGGTGCGGTTGGTGAATGCCGGTTTGCGTATGCACGTCCCGTCGATTGTTGGATCGACCACCGGCACGAATTCTCCTGGAATGTCGTTAATTGCGGAAGACGGGAACGTTTTTCCGGACATCGCGAGAGCCGCGGCTGCTTCCAAGCCTCTAAATCTCCGTGTGCAGAGTGAAGTCTTTATGGCCGCGGGCAAGACCTACGATGTCATGATTAACTCGACACCGGCGTGCACTCCTGTCGCACCGGCTACCAGCTGCACGAGCCCAGCGCTTCCGGTTTTCGATCGCCAGTTGAGCTTGTCGGGTGGTTCTATAAACCGTGACTCCGGAATGTTGGCGTACATCAGCATTAACGGATCATCAGCTCCCGCAAGCGGCGCAGGCGGAATTGGAGCTGCCAAAGCTAATGCAGACACATTCAACTCTATCGTGTGCCAGAGCGGGAATTGCAATACGCTCACTGTTTCGGACGTATCGAAGGGCGTAGTCGCCAATGATGTCAATATCTTCGGCGTGCAGGTCCTAACGGGCTCAGGTCCGACGCAGGGAACTGTCACTCTGGCTTCGAACGGAACGTTTACCTACGTTCCGAATTCCAGCTGGTCTGGAACTGACTCCTTTACCTATTGCGGCAACGGCGCAACTGCTGGCCCGGCTTGCGCGACTGTTACGCTGAACCCGGCATCACTTGAATCGGCCGGCGGCATCACGTGCGGCCCGAGTTCTTACACATCGAATGTGGCGACTCGGATCAGCGTGGCGCCTCCTGGCGTTCTGCAGAATTGCAAAGACGCGGCGGGATATCCGCTCACCGTTGATCCTACAAGTGTGGTGCCGAGTGCGGGGCTGACCGTGGTCCCGAATCCGACTGGTGATGGCGGCTTCACGGCTGCAGTCGGTGCGGCCGGGTCTTACTCCTTTACCTTCCGTGCAAAAAACTCCCAGGGCACGACTGGATCAGGCACGGCCACGGCGAACCTGACTTTCCTCCCAGGCAGCGGCTTGACGGTGACTGTTTTGGACGGCGCCGACAAGAAAACGACGATCGGCGATTACCGGTGGATCATTGAGGAAGACCGCACCTTCTATGTCGACCCGAAGTGCACAACGAACCCGCCACCACTGGGCTGTCCCGGGAACGGCGGTGGAGTGGTTCCGAACTTCGGAACGAACTTCCACAGCAGCAGCATGCCGGTGATCGCGACTGGTTGTACCGGTCAAGTCTCCTGTGAATTCGGACAGACGCTGCAGGGTCAGCCCGTGGTTTGCGACATCGGCAACGGTGTCTGCCGTCCTGGAAACCAGCAAACGATGCTTGATCCCAAGGATGTCCACCTCGATCCGAACAAGCGCTACTACATCTCGGTGTTGCCAGGGGACGCGGCAGAGCCATTCAAGGCTGGTTATGCAGGCGCGCCCGATTGCTCCGCCGACGGCGTTGCAGCAGGTTCCTGCGGCCACGGCATGGGTGGTGCTCCGATCAGTGCCCGGACAAACCGCGGTGAAGATTTACACGCAGCCCAGCCCGTATCCCACGGCGAAGCTGACCGTCTTTGTATTCGAAGATGATTTCCCGCTGAATGGCGAACACGATGCGGGCGGCGGTCTCGACGTCCTGGCCCCGAACGAGCCCGGCTTGGGTGGGTTCGAAGTCACGATCTTTGACGACGCAGGCGGCACCGGAGATGCTACGGGTCAGCCCACCTACGACATGTTCAATATGCCGTTGACGAACAGCCTGGCGGGAAGCATCGACCCGATGACGAACCTGGATGCTTGCCCAATTTCGCCAACCGTCACGGCCAACGTGCAGACTGGGGATCAGAGCCAGAGAGGTATCGTGGGCATGATCCTTACCTGCCCGACTTACGAGGCCGACGGCGTCACGCTCTCCCCCTTAGCAGGGCAGGCTGTAGTGCCCAACTTGTACCAGGGCCGCTATGGCATCGTGGCCACTCCGGCCGCGGACCGCATTGCACGCGGCGAAGAGTGGCTGCAGACCAACACTCTCGACGGGCAGAAGGCGCACGATTCCTTCATGCGCGTTGGCGAGCCCGCATATTTCCAGGAATTCGGGCCGGCGGGTTATCACGTGACGTATCGGTTTCGCCAACCCCGACATCATCAACCAGCGCCTCAAAGCGCTGTGCACTGGGAACACGGGCTGCAACAATTCGGTCAAGGGTCACATCACGACCGGCCGCATGAGCCGGACGCCGGATGAGCGGCTGTACGGCAGCGGCACGCACGACAGCTACTCCTTCACCCAGTCCTACGTCAGCCTGGGCGATCCGGACGGCGAAGATTTTGCGTTCGCCAAGTGCGATGCCGACGGCAACTTCAGACTTCACCGGTATACCCAGCGGCAACTGGAAGATTACGACCTTCGACCAGTGGAACGATCAGGTGGTGGACGGAATCTCGACCCCCATCGGACTCGCCAGCGCAACACAAACCTGGATATGGGAGAGGTGGCGGTCCATCAGTGGCAGTCGGACATCTACACTCGTACCTTCATCGACATGAACGGGGACGGCCGTACTCATCACGACGGAGATGGCAACGATCAGGACACGGGACTCCCGCTGGTGGCGACCAACATTCGCTTCCGCGACGGCAGCTTCTCGAACTTCAACAGCACCGACTTGAACGGCTATGCCGGCTTCAACGAGGTGTTCCCGCTGTTCAACTGGTACGTGATCGAGACCGATACCACTCGCTACAAGACCACGGGAGTGCACGTGGTCTATGACGCGGGTGGTCCGGCTGACGGCACCAGCTTCTGCGGTAACGGTAGTAATGGATACCCGAACTGCGGCGGATCCGCGATCGGTCAGTACTTAGCCAATACTTATGAGAACTGGCCTTTGCCAGCGGACTTGTCGCTCCCGGGTGCGGTGTATTGCTCGAATCCGGATTGCAGCGGTGCCACTGACTCCATCAGGTTGGGTCCGGTTCCCAGCAGCACCAGCAACCACTCTACAGGCCGAATCGATCCGCCTTACTGGTTCGGTTCCTACGGATGGCAGGGCTTCTCGGGACAGAACAACTTCCTGGAATTCGGCAAGAAGCCATTCGCGGAAGCCAATCCAGCACGGCGTGCGAGAACGGCGGCATCCACGGGCACGTGGTCTATGCTTCGACGCGGCCGTTTGACGATCCGCACGCTGCTCCTGCAACTCAGCTGGGAGCCGCTGGTTCCCCACGTCAAGATCAATCTGTACAAAGAAGGCTTCGCTGCCGACGGCGTAACCCAGACGCTGACGCTGGTCGACACACACCGAGACCACCAGCTTCGATGATTGGGCTCAGGGCTTCCGGTCCGGACGGCAAGTTCCGAACATGAACTGCCCCGGCCAGGTCCAGTCCACGATCCGACCCGTCTTCTTCTACGCTTTGGACAACCAGCCGCAGTGGCTCGACTGTACAACAACAACGGCGGACCGCCATGACGCAACCGCTGCCGTACAACTCTCAGTACAAGTGCTATGACGGCATGCACAACTGGAACCAGTTGCAGCCGGCTCCTTACGACGGCATGTACAGTTTCCCCAGCGTCACAAGTATTGACCCGACGACCGGAAAGCCGGCGGGTACGCAACTGCGATCCCAAGCGTCTGCATTCCGAACCCGGATTCGAGTCGACCCTTACCGCGTGGGCACGCCCATGCTGCCAGCAGGCAAGTACGTGGTGGAAGTGGTTGTTCCCCCGGGCTACGAGCTGGTCAAGGAAGAAGACAAGAACATCCTGATCGGCGACAACTACATCGCTCCGGTCACGCAGCAGTTCGGCGGATTGGGCAGCATCTTCATCCTGCCCGACCAGGCCGAGATCGCCAGCAACGTTGGCAGCGGCAATCCCGGGAATGCTCAGAACGGGACTGAGAATCTGGGACGCGATCCCAACGTCCCCAGCCATGAGGGCGACACCGGCAGCGTGGAGAGCTTCTGGCCTTGCGTGGGCGCGGTTCGCCAGGTTCCCGACTTACATCAGCCTGTTCCCCGGATCGGCGGAAATCGCGCCGTTCGCCGGAGCAATGCGTCCGTCTGTGCGACCGTAAGGAAGTCACGCTGGAAGATCAGAGCTCCGCGCTTGGCGAAGTTCTACCTCTTCACCTCGACCCACAAAGCCGCGCACTTACACGGGCGTAATCACCGACGACTTCACGGCGGAATTCGATCCGTTCTCACCGCAGTTCGGCGAGAAGTTCGCGCCGGCGTACCTGCCCGTTTCGCTTAAGGATTGGACCGGCAACGAAATCGCGCGCACGTACTCCGATGCGTTTGGCGCGTACAACGGCCTGAACTACTCGACCTGGGAAGTCAACCCGCCGAACCCGACGGGTTATGGCCCGACGATGATGGTCATCTGCATGAACGATGCAGGCATCGGATGCAGCGCCGGACCCGCTGTTCCAGCCCGGCTACAGCCAGTTCTGCTATGAACTGCCGTTCATGCCAGGCCAGACCGGGTACTTCGACACGCCGGTGGTCCCAACCTCGGCGTTCGCTGAAGGCTATAACCATCCGGACTGCTCTTATCCCGATACCACGCCGTCTATTAAGGAAGTTAAAGGCGACGGAACCGGACCGTGGGTGGCCAGCGGCAAGGGACCAGTGATCGCTGTGAACGTCACCAATGGCGGTTCGGGATACACCAGCGCCCCCAATGTGACCCTCACCGGTGGTGGTGGCAGCAATGCCCACGCAACTGCGGTCATCTCTGGCGCGGTGACTGGAGTAACCATTTCGAACGGCGGCACTGGGTATACGAGCGCTCCTGCAGTCACGTTCAGTGCTCCGAATTCGGGCGGAACCGTTGCTACAGGAACGGCGAATGTGGTGGCGAAAGTAGATTCCGTTTCGATGACGAGTGCCGGCACGGGCTACACCAGCGCACCCAACGTAACCATCGCTGGGGGCGGGGGCAGCGGCGCAACTGGCACAGCGCGTTTGAAACTGAACTCAGCTTCGCTAGTCACGGCCGGCACTGGCTACAACGCCGCTTTCTTTAATGCCTTCCCCTTCACGATTAGTGGAGGAGGCTGCAGCGGGGCAGGCTGTGCTGTCGCCCTGGTTACGATCAACGCAACCGCACCGCGCCACGTCACGAACATCACGCTCTTGAGTGCGGGGAACAACTACACGTCGCGCCCCGGCACAAACGGCGTGGTCACGATTAGCGGCCACGGTTGCACCACCAGCTGCGCAACCTTCTCGGTCGTCATGGGCGTGGGTAGCGTAACTGTAAATAACGGAGGTTCGGGATTCACCTCAGCGCCAACTGTCACGTTCGCGAACGGCGGGGGCAGCGGTGCTGCCGCGACCGCGAATGTAAGTCAAGCCGTAACTTCAGTCACCGTAACCAATCCGGGCTCCGGCTACGGCAGCGCGCCAATTGTGACGTTCGCGGCGCCTCCCAGCGGAACCACGGCAACCGGAATTGCGACGATCACCTCGACTGTTGTCGCGGTCAACGTCACGAATCCCGGCTCGAACTACACCAGTGCTCCGACGGTCGGTTTCACCGGCGGCGGGGGCAGCGGCGCTGCGGCTACGGCAAGCGTGCGTACGGGCGACGCTAAGCTGACCATCACGGCGCTTGGGGACCAACCGGTGGACAACTACGGGTATACCGGTCCATCGGCGTCGGCGGATCCATTCAACAAGGCGAAGGTGACGCGCCACTATGGTTTCGGCACGGCGCCATCAGCTGCCTGCAATAGTGGTGTCGAAGGCACGCCTTGTCCCAACGTGACCATCGCCGGCAAGCCCATGACCGGCGTGACATGGTCAGATGGCTCAATCACGGGCTTCGTGCCCAGCGGCGTGCCGGCTTGCGAGGTGCAGCAGCAGGCACTATATGGCGGCTTGCCTGGAGCGTCCTGTGGCGAACTGGCGATCACTGCGACCAATGGCAAACAGTCGATTGATACCGTGACCGTTACTATCGGAGGCAAACCTCCTACGGTTCTGTCTGGAAGCGAGACGATTCAATCGGCCATCGACGCGGCTGCTCCGGGCGATATGATTATCGTTCCCCCGGGTAGCTACGACGAAATGGTGCTGATGTGGAAGCCGGTGCGGCTGCAAGGTGTGGGCGCCGTGTCCAGCGTCATCAACGCCAATCCGCATCCCCAGGGCTTCTCGCTGTCGACCAAGCTCGACCCGTGGCGGCAGCAGGTGGGCTGCTTGTTTGGCCTGACGCCGGACGGCTCGGCAGCGGGCACCGGGAATCCTCCCAACTGCCCGGCGGGCATGAACTACCTGCCCAATGGCTCAGCTACTTTCCCGACCCTGATCGTGGATCGTGTGCCGATGGAAGGTGTGCTGGGTTGGGATACATCAGTCAATGGCAACCTGGCAGAGCAGTTGATCGAGCCCAGTCTGATGGGAGCCTATGAAGGTGCCGCCATCACAGTGCTCGGCAAGGGCGTCAACATCCCTCGAAATGGAGGCGATCCGTTCGGCAGCGGAGCAACTGAGTCCGCATTCCCAGACGGCAGCACTGTGCTGACGAGCGGCGATTGCCTAGTTGGGGGGAACAGAAATCCAAGCAACCCGTATCCCAGCAACTTCCAGTGCAACCCGTCCAGCATCGACGGATTGAGCCTGATCAACAGCTCCCAAGGCGGCGGCGGAATCTTCGTCCACGCGTGGGGTCACCACCTGCAGATTGCCAATAACCGTATCCACAGCAACCAGGGAACGCTCTCCGGCGGCATCACTGTCGGTCAAGGCGAACACACGGAAATTCCGGTCGGTCCGAGCAATGGCGCAAACGCCGCTCTGAACGTCCCTCCGGGCTCCTGCTTAGGTACGAACATCGCTAATCTGGCGCTGCCTTATTGCTACAACTTGAATGTCAACGTTCACCACAACGCAGTTACGGCGAACTCCTCACTGGGCGACGAGCTGTTCTCGTCCACCCCGGCGGGTGCGGGCGGCGTCAGCTTCTGCAACGGCGCCGACTACTACAAGTTCAGCTACAACTGGGTGTGCGGCAACATGAACACGGGCGACGGCGCCGGGGTAGCGCACCTTGGTTACAGCTACTACGGCACCATCGAACACAACACGATCATCTTCAACCAGAGCACGAACCCAACCATCGCCACCAACGGCGGCGGCCTGCTGATCATGGGCGCGCCGGATCCGGATCCGCCTTGCGGCGTGGGCAATGACAAGGACTGCGTCTCGACTCCAAGCTCGATTACCCCGAGCGACGGAACCGGGCCAGGGCTGATCATTAACGCCAACACCATCATGGGCAACTCGGCCGACGCCGGCAGCGGCGGTGGCTTGCGCTTGCAGAACATCAACGGAACGGATGTGGTCAACTTCCGGAATGGCAGCAGTAGTACGTCATGGCCTGGCGCGCCGCTCGATGGTTCGCGCCAGTTCCAGATGTCATCGCCGTGGAACGCCATCCAGATCACCAATAACATCATCGCCAACAACGTCGCGGGTTGGGACGGCGGCGGTGTATCGCTGCTGGATGCGTTGAACGTCGACATCATCAACAACACAATCGTGTCCAACGACTCGACGGCGTCTTCGGGCGTGCTGTTCAACTCGCTGTTTGCTCCACTGGCGAGCGCGTCAGGTCCGTGCCCGGCGGGTCATCTCGATCCCAATACGGGTATCTGTGACGTCGGCGCGGGCTCGAAGCCGCAACCGGCAGGCCTGGTTAGCGTGACCAACAGCGCAATACTGGCGGCCAACATGCCAGGAGGGGTGACGTGCCCAGTGAATCACCGAGGCACGAACAGCAACGGAACTTCGTGCCGGCAATACTCGGCGCCGTTCCTTACCAACAACGTGATCTACCAGAACCGTTCCTTCATCATCGGTGTGGAAGCGGTCGGTCCGGGAACGAGCAACCAGCAATACGTAGTGAAGCTGAAGAACATGGACGGTAGCCTGGCAGGCGACCAGACCGCCACCGGTGCGTGTCCGAGTGGCTCCACCTTCTGGGATATCGGCGTACGTGGCGATACCGGGCCAACCAACCATACCGGTGGCACACTGGCACCGGCGTTCTCCGTTCTGACGAGCACAACGGGTTATGCCTCCACCAACATCAGTGGCAACCCGCAGCTCAATCACCAGTACTGCAACGGCTCGCGCATACCGCCCGAGGCCTGCGGGACTGACAAGAGTGCGACCGCCTGCTACCACAACTTGGGATGGCAGGTGCCTCCGGGAACCAACGAATCGAACGCGCTGCCTACACCCCAGTTCAGCCTCAGTCCTTCTGCGACGACGGACGAAGGGAACAACTGGATCAACCTGCGGTGGGGCCCCTTGGCGACCTCGAACCCGGTCACGGGCGCGGCTCTCGCCGACTTCAACCTGTCGCAGTACTCGCCGGCGATCGACATGGTACCGACGAGCGTGACTCACCCAGCCCTGGATTTCTATGGAAACCCGCGGCCTGACGGAAAGGCGAACGATGGCCACTTTGACGCAGGTGCCATTGAGTATCAACTGGGAGAGCGTTCCACATCCGCGAACGTGTACCCAACGTCGCTGTCGTTTGGCAACGTGGCAGTTGGTGCCACCGCAACGCAGACTGTGACCTTGTCTAGCGGTGCAGCAATGAGCGGTATCGCGATCACAGTTGGCCCGGCCCCATTTTCGCGCGTAGCTGGCGGCTGCGGCACGACCTTGCCTGCGAACAGCACCTGCACCATAACCGTGGCTTTCCACCCGACTGCGGTTGGAACCTTCACGGCCGCGCCCCCCAACGGCCTGAGCATCACGGCCACTGCCGGTGGACCGGTCGGTGGGTCACCGGTAACCCTGACTGGTACGGGTGCGGCGGAGGTCTTCGTATCGCCTTCGACCGTCAATTTCCCCAACACGAGAGTCGGCGCGACTAGCGCACCGATGACCGTGACCTTGACGAACTCGAGCGGGAGTGCGGTGACGGGAATCGATGCAGCGTTCTCGACTGGCTCCATGTTCGTGACGGCTGCTGGGGGTACTTGCAGCGCGGCTACCCCCGTTGCTAACGGCGGGACGTGCACCATCAACGTGGCGTTCAAGCCGACGGCAGTGGGGAGCACGTTCGCTTACCTGACAATTACCTCAAGTGCTGCGGTAGTTGGCTCCCCCGTGACGCTTAGTGGAATCGGTACGGGCGCAAGCTTGTCGCCGAGTTCGCTGAACTTCGGGTTCGAGGCGCAAGGAGTTCCTAGTGCGGTTCAGACGCTTACGTTGTCGAACACTGACGTGCAGCTGAACAGCATTGCTGTCACCGTTCCATCACCGTTCTCACGGTCCGGCGGCTCTTGCCTCGCAACCCTGGCTGCAGGTACCCCGGCCAACCCGCGCACTTGTACCATCGGCGTAGTCTTTACGCCGACAGGATCGGCGCCAGCAACCGGCAATCTCACCGTAACAGGTACTTTTGCTAGTGGCTCGCCAGCGGGCGCGGTTATCAACCCGGTGGCCCTCTCAGGCAGCGGCTTCACAGTGAGTCCGACATCATTGGCATTCGGTTCGCATCTGGTGAACACGACCACTGCGGATCAGCTGGTGACAGTGACGAATCCGAGCACCACCGACAGCATGTCGTTCTCCGGTTTCGGCGTGACCTCGAACCAGTTTGGGGCGGGCACGACGGGTACCTGCACAACCTCATTGGCGCCACAGGCGAGTTGCACCGTCGGAGCGCATTTCAATCCAACATCAACGGGGTCGAAGAGCGGATTCTTAACGATTACGCTGTCGAATCCCGGTGGTTCGAGCGTTGAAAACATTGCAAGCCTGAGCGGAACAGCCGTTGCGGTGTCGTTCTCGGCTCCGAGCCCGGCAATGACGACCACTCCCGGGAACACCAGCACTAAGAACGCCACCATCACGGTGACAAATACCACTGGTGCTTCGACACAGTTGACTGCCGCTCCGACCATCACTAAGACGACCAATGGCGGAGGCACGTTCTCCATCACCGGGGGAACCTGCACAAGCGGCACAACGTTGGCCACCAACGGTACTTGTACGATCACAGTTAGATATGTCCCAGGGACCAGCACCAGTACACGAGCGGCGTTTGTGTCCATCAACGTTACGGGTGCAGCTGGCACAGGGACGCAGAGGAGCGCGAACTTCAACGCAAACTAGGGGGTTCTGACGGGGTGGATCGCAACGGAGCACCCCGGCAGGATCCGCAAAGATCGCGTGAGAACAGGTGGAAGTTTAAAATCCGGGGGCGGTACCCAGAGGTAAACCAGCCCTGAGTACTGCTCCCGGAAAATTTTTCGGCTAAGATAGAGAACTCGGGAGTCACGGGTTATATGTGCATAAGTGCGGTTCTGCCTGCCGCGAGGAAGCATGTCGTGTTAGCCCTCGCCAGTGTCGTTCTTGTTTCCATGGCTCTCGGCCAATCCCCAAATCCAAATGTCAGTAAATCAGCCCGCGCCGCTTCTCCTTCTGAACGTGAAGGGAGTCAGCGGACGAAACGCTCCCAGCTTTACACACAGACTGTTTGGGGCGTGGACGAGATCTCAACGAAATCGGTCGAATCCGGGGCGATGATTCGTTTCACCTACCGCGTACTGGATCCGCAAAAGGCGAAGGCCCTTAGCGACAAGCGGCTGAAGCCGTACCTGGTGGATGAGCGTGCGCACGTGAAACTGGTGGTGCCTAGCATGGAAAAGGTGGGACAGTTGCGCCAAAGCGCACCTCCAGAAGAAGGAAGGTCTTATTGGATGTTGTTTTCCAATAAAGGCGGGTTCGTGAAGCGTGGTGACCGCGTCAGCGTTGTCATCGGGAAATTTCACGTGGACGAACTCGTGGTGCAGTAGACAACCCCAGACGATCAGGACGCAGGAAGCGGCGAAAGCCACAATCGAAACGGGTTGCAAGACATGAAATTGTGCTTGCCTGCGCACCCCGTTCATGTCACAATAATGCTCCCCCTTGTTCCGCAGAGATGCGGCAAATCGCAAGACCCATAACATACCTCCTCCAAAGAAAACCTCGCTCCGGACTATTTCTGCGTTCGTTATTTAGTTGGTAAAAAAGGGGAATCGATGAGAAAGAGACTCTTGTTTTCCGCAACTCTGCTGTTGACGTGCGTCTCCGTGTCGATGGCTGCGCCGGGCGGCACTGAAACTAAGGGCACCGCGTCCAACTTGACAGCCGCACAGATCGTAGAGAAAAACGTGCAGGCGCGAGGAGGGTTGACTGCGTGGCGCGCAGTGCACTCGCTGGAAATGAAGGGCAAGATGGACGCGGGCGGAAATAACCGGCCGACGATTCCGGTTCCGGGTGTACGTAAAGCCGCGGCAGCGCCGCAACGGCCAACCGAGCAGGTGAAGCTGCCTTTTGTCATGGATCTGGAGCGAGGGCGTAAACAACGAGTCGAGATCGAGTTTAACGGCCAAACCGCAGTGCAGGTTTATGACGGCAAGCAGGGTTGGAAATTACGTCCATTTTTGAACCGGCATGATGTGGAGAAATACACGCCCGAGGAATTGCAAGCGGCGGCTACGGAGTCGGATCTGGACGGGCTCCTGATCGACTATGCGGCGAAAGGCTCGCAAGTAGAACTGCAAGAGGTGGACCAGGTTGAAGGACACAAAGCCTATAACCTGAAAGTGACGGATAAAGCCGGCCACTCGCGTCATGTTTGGGTGGATGCAGAGAACTTCCTCGAAATCAAGATAGAAGGAACTCCACGGCGCCTCGATGGCAAATACCGCCCGGTGGCGACCTATTTGCACGATTATCGTGCCGTCAACGGGTTGATGATGCCTTACCTATTGGAAACCGTAGTTGAGGGCTATAAAGATAAAGAACAGATCCAGATCGAGAGTATCGTCTCGAATCCCAAACTGGACGAATCGCGGTTTGCTATACCGCGCTGATGTTGGCCTTCCCCCAATTCTTCGATTGACGAAGTACAAATGCTTTGAGGAGTGCGCCAGAGCATAGTTTTTTCACGCCAAGGAGAAATTGAAATGAAGTTGATAACAGCAAGCGCTGCCATGCTGATCCTGGCAACGACGGCCGGTTTGGCGCAGACGGTAGCGCCTTCAACACCGCGAGCTTTTTCGCATCGGACATCGGGCATGGCCATGACCGATGCAGAGGGTAAGGCTGCCGCAGCGCGCTCCGAGTCACTGATGCAGCAGCGTGTAGACGAGATGAAGGCTACTGTGGCCAAGATGCATGTGCTATTGAAGCAGATGCAGACGACAGCCGTGGCTACACATTCGAAGGATCCGGTTGCCAAGGCGAATCTGCAGATGTGGGAGCTCATGGTTGGACAGTTCGATAAGCAGCTGGCTGAACTAGGTCAGGCGGCCCGCGTGCGCGAAGACATGGAATCACGCCGCCAGGCAATGTACAAACAGGCGGAACAGCGAGCTGCTGAGCAAGCACTGAAGGCACGCGAGGCGACGGCTGCACAGATGGGTACGGCGGGAGCGTCGTCGCCGAGCTCAGCCACACCAGCTACACAAGAATCGACTTCCCCGAAATCGCCATCAAGCTCTTCCGCTTCACCCCAGTAGCAGAGACGGGCCGAGGTTTGGCTACGGCTGCGGTATAAACGTCGATGAAAAAAATTGGAGCAGCATTCGCCCTCGCAGTTCTGATGATCGGTTCCTACCTGGTAGGACGGCATCATACTTCGCAAGCTCCTGCCCACATCCAGAGTGCGCGCCGCGTACTCTACTGGGTCGATCCGATGCATCCTGATTACCGCTCGGATCATGCCGGGATTGCGCCGGACTGCGGCATGGAGTTGGAAGCCGTTTACGCCGAGAACACTTCCGCGCCGGTGAATTCCTCGGCGCCTATGTCTTCGGGGATGATCGGCATCGACTCCGAGAGACAGCAATTGTTCGGCATTCGCGTCACGGCCGTCGAGAAAACTCCCGCTAAGGAGAACGTTCGGGTGCTGGGCCGGGTGGTCCCGGAAGACAACCGCATTTATCGGATTGACGCCGGCATGGACGGATTCGTGCGGGACACCTTCAACGATTCCGTCGGAACGCTGGTGAAAAAGGATCAGAAGCTGGCAACCTGCTATGGGGCGGACGCGCTATCGGTCGCTTCCGGTTTCCTAGCGGCGACGGCGTCGATCCCGGGATCCACGGGCAGGGATGGCTCACGAACTGTACCGTTCCCGGGTGCGGTGTCAAAGCAGGGCGTGAGCAGTATCCAGGGATATACAGACCGGCTGCGCAATCTGGGGATGAGCGATGCCCAGATCAAACAGATGGCCGAGGACCGGCAACTGCCGGAGAGCCTCGACCTGGTCTCGCCCGTGGAAGGTTTTATCCTGAGCCGCAATATCAGTGGCGGACAGCATTTTGATCGATCGATGGAGTTTTATCGCATTGCGGACCTGAGCCGAGTGTGGATCGTGGCCGACATCTTTGCCAGTGACGCGCAGAATTTCCGTCCGGGCACGCAGGCGCACGTGACTTTAGCGGGTGGGGGAAAGAGCTTCACGGCGCGGGTTACGCAAATTTTGCCGCAAGTGGATGCTTCGACGCGGACCCTGAAGTTGCGATTGGAGGCCGAGAATCCCGGGTTTTCACTGCGCCCGGACATGTTCGTGGATGTGGACTTGCCGGCTTCGGTGCCGGAGGGACTTGCGATTCCAGTGGATGCTCTCATCGATACTGGGCGCGAGCAACGCGTGTTCGTCGAGCGCAGCAACGGCGTGTTCGAACCGCGGCTGGTGCAAACTGGCTGGCGGCTGGGAGACTGGGTGCAGGTTGTACGGGGTTTATCTGAAGGCGAGCGCGTTGTGAGCGCGGGGACTTTCTTAGTTGATTCCGAAAGCCGCCTCAAATCGGGTCCGTCCTCGACCAGCGAACCAGAATCCGAGAAGACGCCGCTCCAGGCGACTCCGGCAAATGGTGTTGCACTGGGTGCGAAGGAAGTCAAAGATCCGTCGTGCGGTATGGGCATCGATCCCGCGAAATCTGTCAAAGACGGGAATACGCTGACGCGCGACGGCGTGACCTATTACTTCTGCTCCGATCGCTGCAAGCGTAAGTTCAGCCAGGAACCGGAGCACGTAGCATCCTTAACTCCTGCTGGGCGCCGTCCATGATCAATCGCATTATCGATTTCTCTGTAGAGCACAAGTTTTTAGTGCTGGTTTCGGTAGCGCTCGCCTGCATTTTCGGATGCTGGGCGATGTTGGGAATTCCCCTGGACGCTACGCCGGATCTTAGCGACACCCAGGTTATCATCTATTCCCGCTGGGACCGCAGCCCGGACATCATTGAAGATCAGGTCACGTATCCGATCGTGACCGCCATGCTGGGCGCGCCGAAAGTGAAGACGGTGCGCGGCGTCTCCGATTTCGGCTATTCCTACGTTTACATCATTTTTGAAGATGGCACCGATCTCTACTGGGCGCGATCGCGCGCTCTGGAATACTTGTCCGGAGTGCAGTCGCGCCTGCCGGAGGGAGTGAAGGCGGAGCTCGGACCCGATGCCACCGCTCTGGGTTGGGTCTACCAATACGCGCTGGTGGATACTTCCGGCAAACACAGCTTGTCGGATCTGCGCTCCTATCAGGATTGGAATCTCAGTTACCACCTGCGTTCGGTACCAGGCGTCGCCGAGGTGGCGCCAGTCGGCGGGTACACGCGGCAATTCCAGGTCAACGTAGATCCCAACCGGCTGCAGGCTTACGGCATTCCGATCCGGCGCGTGGTCGAAGCGGTGCGCAGCGGGAATGAAGAAGTGGGCGGGCGCCTCCTGGAATTTGGCGGCACGGAATACATGATTCGTGGCCGCGGATATGCGACCTCCACGGAACAATTCGGCAACATCGTGCTGTCGACCAGCGCCGACGGCACGGCTATCCGCATCAAGGACGTGGGTCAGGTGGTGGAAGGGCCGGAACTGCGGCGCGGTATTGCCGATCTGGACGGCAAGGGAGAAGTGGTTTCCGGCATCGTGGTGATGCGCAGCGGCGAGAACGCGATGGACGTGATCGGCCGCGTGAAGCAGAAAATAGCCGACATCACGCCCGGATTGCCGGAAGGCGTCAAGATCGTTCCCGTATACGATCGTTCCGAACTTATTCATCGCGCGATCAGCAATCTGAAGATCACCATCCTCGAGGTGGTCGTCACAGTGGTGCTGATCATCCTGATATTCCTGTGGCATTTCCCCAGTGCGGCGATTCCGATCGTGACCATGCCGGTGGTCGTGCTGGTCTCGTTTATTCCTTTTCGGCTGCTGGGGATCAGCGCCAACATCATGTCACTCGCCGGAGTGGCGATCGCCTTTGGCGAGTTGGTGGACGCGTCCATCGTGGTGGTCGAGCAGACCCATAAGAAACTTGAATTGTGGGAACGCGGAGGACGTGTAGGGAACTACCGCGCGGTTGTGATTACAGCCATTAAAGAGGTCGCGGGCCCAACCTTCTTCGCACTGCTGGTGATTGCGGTGAGCTTTCTGCCTGTGCTGGCCCTGGAAGCGCAGGAAGGCCGCATGTTCAAGCCGCTGGCGTACACCAAAACGCTGGCCATGCTGATCGCGGCGGTGATGGCGATTACGCTTGATCCTGCTCTGCGCCTGCTGCTGACGCGCGTGCGGCGCTTCGATTTTCATCCCCGGTGGGTGTGCCGAATCACGAACGCATTGCTGATCGGCAAAGTTCGCAATGAAGAGGATCACGCGATCAGCCGCTGGATGATGCGGGTATACGAGCCGCTGGTTCGCAAGAGCCTGCGCTGGAAGTGGGCGGTTATCGGCGGCGCGGTTGCTATCGTGCTGCTCTCGATTCCGGTGTTCATGCAACTTGGTTCGGAGTTCATGCCGCCGCTGGATGAGGGCGCGATCCTGTACATGCCGACCACCATGCCGGGCATTTCGGTGAGCCAGGCTCAAATTCTGCTGCAGAATACCGATCGAATTCTCGCCCGCTTTCCAGAAGTGGATCGCGTGCTGGGCAAGGCGGGGCGAGCGCAGACCTCGACTGATCCCGCGCCGCTCTCCATGCTCGAGACAGTGATTACTTTGAAGCCGCGTTCCGAATGGCGCCAGCGCGCGACCTGGTATTCCTCCTGGGCTCCGGAGTTCGTAAAAGCCGGCTTGCGGCATTTCACCTCGGACACGATTTCTTCCGACGAACTGGTCCAACTCATGGATCAGGCGCTGCGAGTGCCCGGGCTGACGAATGCCTGGACCATGCCCGTCAAAGGTCGCATCGACATGCTGACCACCGGCATGCGCACTCCTCTCGGCTTGAAGATTTCGGGCGCGGATCTGGGGAAGATCGAGCAGATCGGGACACAGCTGGAAACTGTTCTGGGCAAAGTCAAAGGCACCCGCGGTGTGTTTGCGGAACGGACTGGCACCGGCTACTTCCTGGACTTTCAATGGGACCGCAACCGGTTGGCGCCCTACGGCCTAAGCATCGAAGACGCGCAACGGGCCGTGGAGAACGCCATTGGCGGCGAGGATGTCACGACGGCAGTCATCGGACGGGAACGTTATCCGGTGAACGTGCGCTATATGCGCGATTTTCGCAGCGACCTGGGATCCTTGCAGCGAGTTTTAGTTCCGGCCGGCGAGAAACAAATTCCGTTAGGCGAGTTAGCGCAGATACACATCACCAGCGGGCCGGCAATGATCCGCGACGAGAACGGGTTGCTGACCGGATATGTGTACGTCGATCTGGCCGATCGCGATCCGCGAAGCTATCTCAACGAGGCCTCTGGGGTTGTCCGCGATCAGATCAAACTGCCCGCGGGTTACGCCATTTCCTGGAGCGGACAATACGAGGCCATGGAGCGAGTGAGGCAGCGGCTCACGCGCGTGATTCCGCTGACCTTGCTGCTTGGTGCTCTTGCTGCTGTATGCGAACACCCGTTCGCTGACCAAGACGACAATTATTCTGCTGGCGGTTCCGTTCTCGGCAGTGGGTGCGGTCTGGTTCCTGTATTTTGCCGGATACAACATGAGCGTCGGCGTTTGGGTGGGGCTGATTGCGCTGCTCGGGATCGACGCCGAAACCGGTATTTACATGCTGCTGTACCTGGAACTCGCGTATGACGAGGCTCTGCGGGGCGGCCTACTGAGGAGCATCGACGACCTGAACGAAGCCATCGTGCAGGGCGCCGTCAAACGTTTGCGCCCGAAGTTTATGACGTTCGCGACCATGTCACTTGGGTTGCTGCCCATCATGTGGAGCATCGGCACGGGGGCGGATGTGATGAAGCGCATTGCCGCGCCGATGTTGGGCGGAATTTTCACGTCTTTCCTGCTTGAACTGCTGGTGTACCCCGCGATCTACGGAGTCTGGCGGCAGCGCTCATTGGCGCGGCTTGCCGTTTCCGAGAACATTGACGAGCCTGCCGGGCTCGAATCCTTAGACGAGGGCGAAGACAGTCTGGTGACCCTGAAACTATAGGGTTTGAGTGAAGCAGGAGATGAAAGGTGTTCGGCTCGAGGGTGCCTGGTTCATGCCGAGCAGCAGCTGGGTTTGTGTAACGTTACCAAAGTACTTCCGGGTCTTTCGTTAGAAAAAGTATTTGTCAAGAAATCAAGCGTTTGTCAAAAACTCAAGACGCTCTTTGCTGTAGCGCAAAGAGCATTCGGCGAAGATGAGTTATACAAGATAAGCTTCTGTTGAGTTTCGCAACTGCCCTTCCCCTATCTGCGATTAGCACTCGATCAGACTGTAAACATGTGGGTAAGTCTGAGAAGTTGGGACCTGACCTTCTGTGGGGTTTTTCAGCATCGCGCAGATAAAGCGCCCGGTTTTGCCACTTCCGGGCGTAAACGGAAATAGGGATCGTCAGTCCAGAACGCCACGTTGCGGTTTCCCAGTACCGTGCGTGGGCGGTGAATGATCGAAGTTTTCTCTGGCCGAAGAGCGCACTCGCCGTTGAAGAAACGGCGAGCCGCATCCTCCCTTCTCCCCCCCGTTATCAGCGATTGCTCGGCAGCCCGGGCCATCAAGCAACTCTGTGTGTGGGGAGATAAACTATGGGGCAAATAGCCGTCGGATTGTCGTCGTTTCCTGCAAGCATAAGGACAACCACTCGGGATTCATGGGATTCCGGGAGACCAAGAACCCCTTCCATCAATATTGATATAGCGGCCAGCATGCGGCGGCGCGCGGAATCCGTGCAGCGTCTGCAGGCCTTTGCCGACATTCCCATGGCGGAGTGCATCGCCATCGTCAGCGGTGCGCAGGAAAAACATTACGCCCGGAGTTTTACTATTTTCGCCGGGCGTGAAGCACTGGATTATGTGCTGCTGTTGGTTTCCGGCTGCCTGAAATTGACTGAGCGGGGGCAAAACGATCATGACATCATCCTGCGCCTGAATGGGCCTGGGGAATTAGCTGGAGGGGTGTTTGGACAAGGCAGGGGGTCGTTGAGTGCCCGTGCCGTCCAGCCGTCTTCGGCACTGATTTGGAAAACCAGCACTTTTCAGGACGCATTGGATCGCTTTCCCATTCTCCGGCGCAACGTTTCGCGTGGCCTGGAGCACCAACTCGACGACCTGGACACCCGCTTTCGCGAAATCTCAACCGAAAAAGTTGCGTCCCGACTCTGCAGCCTGCTGGTGCGTCTGGCCAAGCAAGTCGGAACCAAGACCGACGGGCGCACTCACATCTATCTCTCCCGCCAGGAGTTGGCGCAATTGACTGGCACCACGTTGTTTACTGTTAGCCGGCTTCTGTGCAAATGGGAAACGCAGGGGATTGTCAGCGCGCCAAGAGAGGCAGTGCTGATCCACGATGTTCCTGCCCTGCAGGAACTCTCTCAACAAGAGTAGATTCCGATCGGGAGTTGGAAAATGGCGAATCTGAGAATCACGTTTGTAGGCTTGCTGCTGTTGAGCTTTAGCAATCTGGGAATAGCACAGTCGACGCCGGCCGATGCGGATTCAGGCAAAGCGTCACAGCCTGCAGCCCAATCCGCCGAGCCGGCCACCGACCGAGACGCGGGGCCAAATGACGGTGCTGCAAGGGTACGGCGAAGAGCCCATCCCACGCCATGTTGGAGGCAGGCGGGCCTTACTCCGGAGATGGTGAATCAGCGTTGGAAGCTGGAAGACGAGCAAAAGAGCAAGATTGCAGCGGTCTGTACCGAGCCCTCGACCTCTGCACAGCAAAAGCACGAGAAGATTGAGCAGATTCAGGTTGAGACAGGTCAGGCTATCGCTCGCTTGATCCCGGTCAAGGAACGAAAGACATTCGATCAGTGCCAGGCGGAGATGGAGCGCTCCAAGCCGCATCCGGCAGGCCAGAAAGAGCTCGGCCCCTGTGGCGGCATAGTTCCAGAGGACGCCATGTCCAACGGCGCCGAGGAGCATTCGCACTAGACGTACGCTTGCAATCCGCGGACAGGATTGGGTTTTCAGGAATGTTTTCGCTTCTGGTGTTTGCGCTAGCGCAAAGAGTGAGGCGAGCTTCTGACAAATACTCTGAATAGAAACACTTGGCCTTGGCCCAGCAGCCAGGATGTTCAACATGGGGCTTCCCAACCAGAGCCAGAGTCGGCCAGCAACTACGAAGGAAGTCCGGGGGATGTGTAGAGTGTGCTGCACCAGGTTCGCTAGATCAAGTGTGCGGTTGATCGGCTGCCGGAATTGGGCAGTGGGTTCAATCATGCTGACTGGCCTGCTGTTTCTGGGTTCGGCGGATGCGCAGGCATCGCGACTCAAACGGCTACAGCAGCAGCCTCCTCCTAAGACGATCGTTCTCAGCACTACGGATGGAGTTGTATCCGCGCCAAGCCCCACTCCAGCTCCAACGGCTGCGCCACCTCCCCTCGCTATAGAGGTGGAGCAATCTCCTGCGCAGCCAGCGGTGACGCAGGCTCCGGTAATTTCCTGGGATGGGAAGCAGTTGACCATCGATGCTGAAAACACGAGCCTCTCGGAAATCCTTTTGGCGATCCGTGCGCGAACCGGCGCTTCCATCGAGATGCCGCCTAGCACCTCTTCCGAGCGGGTTGCGGTGCACATGGGACCTGCACCCGTGCGCGAGGTTATTTCTTCACTGCTGTACGGCACCGATTTCAATTACGTGATCCAAAGTTCCGACGGAGACGAAGAAGGTTTAGGGAAGGTGATTATCACCGCCCGAGAAAAAGACGGCTCTGAAGATGTATCGGCCAGCAATACACCGGCTGGACGGGGAGTGCGGCTCATGCCTGGGTATGCTGCACCCGGAAAAAGAGACTTTGAGGTCAGGCATGAGAATGCTGACAATGATGCTTCCGCCCAGGCAGAGCCGTCCAATGCGGCTGCTGGTGAGGTGGCCAGTCAAGCAGCGGTAGATGCCGGCAGCGAGAATCCTCAAACAGCGAGCAAAGCCGACCCGCAGCCAGCGCCTTCCACGGCTGGCGAATCCGCGGATGGCAGCGTACCAGCATCTGATGCCGGGGTCGGGTCCATGGGGCTCGCGCAGCCAGGCGCCAGTGCAGCGATAGCGTCTTCTTCTAACGGAGGTTCAGGCGACGGCTCTTCCATCTCCAAGATGGAGATGGATCTGCAACGCTTGTACCAGCAGCGTAAGCAGATGCAGGCCCAACAGAATCACTCCCAGCCACAAGGCCCTGGCAACTAGACTCCTCGAAAAATCCGGGCCCTGCGGGGACAATCAACCGAGTGTTTTCCGGCCAGCGATGCGTTTTTGCGAGCGCGATAGCGCGGCGACTGCCAATTCCCGATGTTCTTCGGAGTACCAGGTGGGAGCGTATTCCTCGAGCAGGTGAGAGAGGGTTTGCAGAGCCTCAACTAATTTATTGCGATGTTCTCTGAGCCTGAGCAGTTCAGCATTTCCACCGCGATTTCCGTTCTTCAAGGGCAGAAATTGTCTCTTTCTGGCGTAGCGCCGCGTCGTTCATCGGCGACTGCTTGTACAACCTAAATTCATTCGTTTGAGCTAGCCTCGCGCGAGGCGGGGCTTCGACACAGGCTCTCGGCTAGAAGTGATTTGCGTATAAATGTAAAGGCTTTCACCGAGGACGGGTCACGCCAAATTACGCCAGCACAGGGGCATGCGGCAGCTTCGGGGGAGCATGTAGGGCCAGCCGAGGCGGCCTATCCCTACACAGGCCCAAAATTCGGATGCTCAATTTATTTTACGGGCCGAGCAGCCCGTAAATGTCCAACTCATTCGACGTCCCCACGAATACTTTTCCGCCGGCGATGGTAGGAACCGTAAATTTCAGAGCGGTACCTGCGACATCGCGAGAACCAGCCTGAGTGCTGTCGTAGATTTCCTTGCTGACATCGGTGGCGTCATAGGCGCGCAAGATGGCAGGGCCCCCTTTATCGTGGTCGGAATTGTCGATTTCCCAGAGGATTGCGTTGCTGGTGCCATTCGCCGAGAGGGAAGCGGTGGCCCCGTGAACGGAAACCACAATTTGCCCCAGCTTCACGGGCTGATTTGAGAGCCGTCCGTTGCTCCAGGTGAACTGGCGTAACACATCACCCTCGCAGTGAACGTAGAAATATCCGTTCCAATACACCGGTGTGGAGAAGATGTTGTCGAACTGGTGCACGCCGGTGTGCACAGTCTGGATCACGTTATTGGTGGCCGAGGAGAACGATCCCATGTTGCTGCGGTTAACTACGAATATGTTGCCATCCTTGCCGCCGCCGATGACTTCATAGGGCGTGCTGGAGGAGTTGTCGGGCATGATCACCAGAGATCCGCTGCCGAGATCGGCATCGTTGGCCGCGAGAAAGGAAGCGTCGTCCGGCTGGAAGTAATCTTGCACCGATAAGTCGGTGCCCGAGAGCCGGAGGAAGGAATCGTTGTAGCCGCTCGGCGGATCGTCCTGATCCACTCCGGACATGATGTACACGTTACCGCTGCCGTCGTTGATGGCCGGGGCACCGCCGCCGTTCCAGAAGCCGCCTCCCGCGCCATCGGGCGTGTCGTTGAAAATAGCCGATTGTTTCAGCGATGTCTTGTCATACGCCAGCAGCCAGCCATGATTGCAATGGCCGAATGCGATGTAGATCTGATTCGTGACCGGATTCAGCGCGAGCGCGTTACGCTGGTAGCAGCCGGGCTCCAGCGAGATGCTTCCGTTCGAGCTATCCCAGCCGGTACCCGAGACCGATCCGCTCACTCGCACCGGTCCGCCGAACCTTTCCGCGCCCGAGGTGATGTCCAAGGCGTGGAGGTAGAACGGCCCGCTGTTGGTAATCGCCAGCACGTACATGGTTCCTGTGGTGACGTCGATGACGGGAGTGCTGGTGATGCCGATCGAGGGAGAAATGCCTTCCACATCGTTACGCGGGGAGGGAACTCCCAGGCTGACCTGCCACAGAGGCGAGCTCTGCTGGTTTGCGTCAAAGGCGTACACCGTATCGTTTTCGGTGGCTACGAACACCACGTCGTGGGTTGCTCCCTGGACGCTCAATTGCGGCACGTACAAAGGCTGCGCATAGATCTGTCCGTCAACTTGATAAGAACGCAGTTTGCCGAACTGGGATGAATTGACCACTGAGGTTGTTAAAGTCGTTTCCTGGGTGAATGCACCGTCTCGGGCATCATCATTGTGATAGGTAAGGACCGCGCCGGAAGCCTGGTTGAGCACAGTTATATTGGCTTGCACCGTCCCCGATGGATCCGCCGCACTCGCGGCTGTGATCAGGTGGCCTCCGGTTGCATTCGGAGCCGTATAGAGCCCGTTTGAGTTAATGGTTCCCAGCGAGCTATTGCCGCCGCTAACTCCGTCCACACTCCAAGTAACCGCCGTATTGGAGATGCCTTGCACCGTGGCTGTGAATTGCTGCGTGCCGCCCGGCGGCAGCGCAGCCCCTGCCGGAGAAACACTCAAAGTAAATACGCTGATTTGCACGCTAGTGCTTTGCGACGGCGTGCCCGAGGATGCAGCGCCAATAGCGTGATTCCCGCTGCTGCCCGGCGCGGTATAGAGTCCTGCGCTGCTGATGGTTCCGACCGTGGAATTCCCTCCGGTCACGCCATCGACGGACCAGGTAATCGTCGGATTTGCCTGTCCGCTCACCGTCGCCGTGAATTGTTGGGTTGCTCCCGCTATCATTACCGCGTTCGCAGGCGAGATGGCAACTCCGGCAGCAGTCACCGTTACTGTCGCGCTGGCACTCTTCGTAGCATCGGCAGCGCTGGTGGCGGTTACGGTGTGCGACCCCGCTTGCGTGGGCGCGGTGTACATCCCCGTCGCGTCGATGGTGCCACCGCTTGCGTTTCCGCCGGCGATCTTGTCCACCGACCAGTTCACGGTAGTGTTGCTGGTTCCTGCCACGGCTGCGCTGAACTGCTGCTGCGCCCCTGCCGCGAGCGTCACCGCGTTCTGGTTCAGTTGGATGGTGACGTCGAGCGACTTCGGTGGCGGATTGCCACCAGTGCTCAGTTTCTGGCTGGCACATCCAACAAAGGGAAGAAGGAAGGCAAGCAGCAAGAGATACTTGGAAAAAGAAGAAGACTCAGTGACATCCATATAACCGAGTATTGCCTGCCTCCCCGCAGGCCTTGCCCGATCGCGACAAAATAGATGTAAGTTCCTGCTGGAGGGTTGCAGCGCTGGAAAGCCCCCACTGGCAGGCGGTTTTCGCCCATTGAGTGCGCGTCTGTGCGTTATGAATGTTATGTTGTGGGGCGGGACTCGATATCTATGTTGCGCTATCCGACTAAGTGTCTGTAACTCCACTGCATTTTGCCTCAATCGAGGCAGCTCATCGCCAGAGAGAACAACGAGTGTTAAAAGAATGTGAAAAGTTTGTGTACAAGGGCGGGCAAGCTTGGAAATAAAATGACGCCATGAACGATTTGAAGAACCGTGTGGCGCTGGTGACCGGAGGCAGTCGCGGCATCGGCGCCGGAATTGCTACTGCCTTGGCAGGTGCCGGTGCTGATCTCGCAGTGAACTATCGCCAGCAAGGCGCGGCTGCGCAAGCGGTGTGTACGGAGATTGCCAACCTGGGACGAAAGGCAATTGCAATTCAGGCCGACGTTTCACGCGCGCACGAGGTGACCCGGATGGTCAGGGAGATTGAAGTCTCGCTGGGTCCAGTCGACATCCTGGTGAACAATGCGGCCATCGCGCAGCCCCGGCCGTTTGAAGAAATCACCGAAACCGAGTGGGACCAGATTCTCAGCGTGAATCTGAAATCCGTTTTCCTGGTCACCCAGGCTGTAATGGCAGGCATGCGAAAACGCAAGTGGGGACGCATCATCAATTTGTCTTCTGTGGCAGCGCAAACCGGTGGCGCCGTGGGAGCGCACTATGCGGCGTCCAAGGCGGGGATCATCGGCCTGACGCACTCCTGCGCATCTTCGTTCATCAAGGATGGAATCACGGTGAACGCCATCGCTCCCGCGCTGATTGAAACCGATATGGTGACAAGCAATCCCAACGCAAGCCCAAGGCTGATCCCGATGGGCCATTTCGGCAAAGTCGATGACGTCGCCTCGATTGCCGTCATGCTGGCTGATAGTGAGTACATTACGGGCCAAACCATCTCCGTGAACGGCGGGTGGTACATGACGTAGAGTCACCCGGGAGAGTTCTGCGATTTTTTCGGGAATTGACATCTCCTGAGGCCCGCGGATGGGAATGCTGAAGTTCGCTAGAATAGAGGTGCTCGGAATTTCGTAAGAATTGTCGGTCGTCTCAGAGCCAACCACCGCGAGACGAGCCCGAATGGCCCCGTAGCTCAGTTGGATAGAGCAGCGGTTTCCTAAACCGTTGGTCGGCGGTTCGACTCCGCCCGGGGCCTCCAGTCCAATCTGGGTCCATTCCGCAAACACGGCAATAGAATGTTGATCCGAAAAGCTCTCCAGGCAGAGAACGTGATAACGTTTCTCGCGCGGGTTCTCCCGCCGGGGTGTGATCGCGATGCAGAGACGCACATTCATGAACCTGACCACTGGCGCCATCGGCGCACTGGCTTTCGACTCTTTGCCGCTCTCCGCGGCGCAACAAGGCAGGACGCCCGTGGCCTATCCCGATCCCGCCGTTGAGATCGTGGATCCGCGCTTTGCCAAATACAAGATTCAGAGCGCCGCGGTCGAACGCCTGTGGACCGGTGCGCGCTGGGCAGAAGGTCCAGTCTGGTTTGGCGATGGCCGTTACTTGCTGTTCAGCGACATTCCCAACAATCGCATGCTGCGCTGGCTCGAGGACACGGGCGAGATCTCGGTGTTTCGCAGCCCGTCCAATTACAGCAACGGGAACTTCAGAGATCGGCAGGGAAGACTGCTCACCTGCGAGCACGACACGCGCCGGCTTACCCGCACTGAGCATGACGGCACGATCACAGTCTTGATGGATCGCTTTCAAGGGAAGCCGCTGAATGCTCCGAACGATCTGGCTGTTCATTCGGACGGCGCCATCTGGTTTACCGATCCCGGCTACGGCATCATGTCTAATTATGAGGGCCACAAAGCCGCCTTCGAAGTTCCTGCGAATGTCTATCGCCTGGATCCGAACACGCGCGAAGCAACCGTAGTCGCCGGCGACCTAGCGAAGCCGAATGGAATCTGTTTTTCTCCGGACGAGAAGAAGGTCTACATCGTGGACACCGGCGAAGCAAAGCAGCCCGGCGATCCTCGTCCCATCCGCGTGTACGACGTCGAGAACGGAATGCGATTGAAGAACGGCCGCATGTTTGCGAATATGGCGCCCGGCAGTTCCGACGGCATTCGCTGCGATGTGGACGGCAACGTCTGGTCCGCGGCTGGATGGGGCGCGGAGGGGTTCAACGGAGTGCACGTATTCGCGCCCGATGGCACACTCATCGGCAGAATCCACCTTCCGGAAACCTGTGCGAATCTTTGTTTCGGCGGCGCCAAGAAAAACCGCCTGTTTATGGCGGCCAGCCAGTCGCTCTACGCACTGTATGTTGGCACCGAGGGCGCGCAACAGCCCTGAGGACGCAATGCGTGTTCACGTCCGGGACACCGGTGTGTGTGACTCCGTTTTGTGGCTCTCCTCCGATAACTTGCGCAGCGAGAGCCGCTCATGACGGGCCAGCAAAAGCCCCAGCGGGACCACTGCCGCAAACGTTACCAGCCATAGAAGAATTCCGCAGCTCGCCGCCAGTTCCGGAGGCACATCAAAGACGCTCGATAGCGTGGCAATAGTAGCCATCTGCGAGCCGCCTCCAACCGCCGGCAATTGCAGCATCGATCCCACCATGCTGGATCCCATCAGGATCAGCAGCTGCGATACTGGAATCTCGAGTGCATCGACCCCGTAGGCGTGGGTGACTTCGTGGTATGAAAGCGCGATCAGGTACCACATGCCGATGGAGACGGAGCTCAGGTACAGCATTTCCAGCCCGCCGTGGATCGTGTTCAATCCCATGCCGAACTCCCGCACCTTATCGCCCAGCTTTTGTCCCACCTTCGGCAAATGAGAAAAGCGTTGTTCCACCCATTGCGCCACCGCTTCTCCCTTCCTCTTAATGATGAAGGCCGCGACGGTGGTGGCTGCGACCAGCGCGATGAGGGCAAATCCCGCCTCGCGAAATCTGGTGTAGTACTCCGGGTGTGGTATGGAGGGCAACGCGCTCGGCAGGAAAATAGCCATGACGATGAGGAACGCGAACGAGCCGATATCGAAAATTCGTTCCACAGCCCACACCGCGAGCTGCGAGGAAAATGAAAGATCGGTGCGGCGGGCGATCAGATAAGGGCGAATAAACTCTCCCGCCCTACCAAGCAGCGCAATGCCGGTGAATCCCACGAGCGTCGGCGAGACCATTTCGGTGACACTGGTTTTGGGCCGTACTGGCTTGAGGAAAATCTTCCAGCGCAGGGCGCGCATCAGGTAGCCGATGTAGATGTACGCAATCCCGTGGAGAACGTGCAACTTCTTGATGCGGTGAGTCTGGCTCCAGAACGTGCCCCAGTCGAAGGTCCGCCAATGGCGGTATTGCAGGTAAACCAGAACGGCGAGGATGAGGAACACGACAACGCTGGCCAGAATGCGTTTTCTATCCATTTAGGGGAGTGCTCCGCGCCGCCACCCCTGCCGCGCGAAGCGGGAAACGGCACCACCCAAGGTAAATGACGTTGCGGGACGAATCAATGAATATCAGTCCGCAGTGGGGGTTCGCTCGACTGGATAGCCCAAGAGGTTATCCCTACGGAAACCGTGGTGATCACTCGCTGGCTCCGCTGCCCTTGGCTTGCGGGACGGCGCTTGCAATCTTCTTCGACGGAGCAGAAGTCTTATTGACCGTGACACTCGTGGCAGTGCTGTTCTTCTTTGCGGCCGCTGCTTTTTCCTGCGCGGCTTTCTTCTTATTAAAGTCGCGCACAATCTTCGCTACGTAAGCCCGGGTCTCGTAGTACGGTGGCACTCCGCCAAACCGCTCCACTCGCTGAGGGCCGGCATTGTACGCAGCCAGAGCCTTCACTAAGTCAAAGTTGTACATCTCCAGCAGTTCGCGGAGATATTTGGTGCCGCCATCGACGTTCGCCTGGGGATCGAAGGCATTGCGCACTCCCAGCTGCGACGCTGTTCCCGGCATCAACTGCATCAGCCCCTGCGCTCCCTTGGGCGAGATGGCATGCGGGTTAAACTCGCTCTCGGCTTTGATGACGCTGTTCACCAGGTCGGGATCGAGGCGATATTTTCCGCTGATCTCATTCACCACCTGGGTCAGATCAGTTTTAGAGCGGGCAGGAAATGCTCTGCCGGCATCGTAGCCTGCGGGCTTGGGAGCAGAGGATAAACGGGAAGCGGAGGATGGAAGTGCGGTACTGCGAGGCTCATCCGGCGCAGCCTCAAAATGCTCAATATCGTCAGTGGGCACATCCACAAAGTTGGATCCGTCAGCGCTGATGTAAAGCCGGGTCAAATCACCGATCACTTCTCGCCGCTCGTGCACAATCGAGAAGCCGTTCTTCAACACCGCGACCTCACCTGCAAAGCAGGGAAGTGCCATCAATATTGTGATGAACAGAACGCGGCTGATTGTGAATTTCACCATTTCGTACCAGTACTGCGCGCTATCCCATCACTTCTTGAAGGGCGGCGGCCACGCCGCAAGCTTCATTGCCCAAGGTAACCCGCCAACCCCGGGTTCTCAATTCCTCGCATGCATTACCCATGATAACCGGATGCCCAGCAAACTCAAGCATTTCCACATCATTATGGTTATCACCGACGGCCATGACCTCATCGCGATGGAAGCCGCGGTGCCTGGCCCAGCGCTCCAGCGCATGCCCTTTGGAGCACCCGCGATTCAGGACATCGATCATTGACAGATCGCGGACAGGATACTCGGTGCGCAGAATCGTAATCTTGTCCTGCAAACCGGTGCCTTTCAGGGCTTCTAAAGCCAGGCTCATTCGTGCCATTGTGCCGCAGAACATGGCTTGCACCGGATCACTGACCAGCGCGCGCTCGATCGGCACCACAAATTCGATAAACTCCATGTTCTTTTCAAGCCATCGCCGGATGCTGGCCCCGATCTCGTCGAGGTGCTCCAGCACGATCGCCCCTTTTACTTCTTTGTCGAAGGTAAGCACGGTGTTGCCGCGGAACTGGATCATGGTCTCGCATAACTGGCGGCAGATCTCGGCTGGCATCAGATCGCGGTGGAAGGTTTCGCCGCTCAGCGACCTCGTGACCGCGCCATTGGAACTGATCAGCCACAAATCGAACCCAAGTTGCTGGGCAATCGGCAGGGCAAAAGTATGCCGTCTTCCGGTAACCAGCACGATTTCCATTCCGGCAGCATGGGCCCGCCGTAAGGCTGCCAGGTCGCCTTCAGAGATTTGAAATTGTGGATTGAGCAGCGTGCCGTCAATATCAGTGGCGAGCAGCCGAATGGAAGCCTTGGAGATTGTCACTATTGCAATTTTATCAGCTCACGCCGGGAAGGTTCGCTCTTTAAGCCCGTACGCGACCCAGCACCGCGCTGGCGCGGCGGAACCACGGCCGCTCCCGGCGTTTGAGATACCGCGGCATAGTAGGTTTCTTCGCGAGAATTTTTTGGGCCCAGTCCCGAGCCTGTGCGGTTCGGCCCTGCGACTCGAGGAAAAGCGAGTAGTGGTAATAAGTTTCCGAGAGGGTGGAGATGCGCGTGGCCTCTTCAAACAACGCCTCGGCTGTGTCCGTCTGACCGGTTTGCGCGTACGCCCAGGCGAGCAAGCCCTTGGCGCGATGGAAGTCATAATTGCGGTCGAATTTCAGGGTTCGTTCCAGATCGGGGACGGCCGCGGCGAAATCCCCCAGTTCCATCTCGGCCAGGGCGCGCCGGTAAAACGGATCGGGATGATCGGTGCGCGCGGATATTGCTTTGTCGTAGCACGCCCGCGCCTGCGAGTATTTCTTGTCATCCAGGTACAACAAGCCCAGTTCTTCATAATTTCCGGCGGAGGGATTATCAAGGATGGTCGCTTCGAGTTCGTGAATGCGCTTGCGGCGCGGGAACATCTGAAAGGAGTCCCGCAACAGGCCTGCGTCGGGAATCACTTCCACTACGATGTAGACCAGCGCTCCCACCCAATGAAACAGGATTACCCACAGCCAGTAGAAGTTCGGGCGCCGCTTGATGAAGTGTACGAGCGCAATGATGCGCAGGGCGATAGCCCACCACGAAAAAGCGAAAAAGAGAAGCGATCGCATGCTGAAAAACGCACTATAGCATGCTGCCGGGTGCGGGGAAGATCACCAAAGAAGGAAGATAGTAATTGCCTGAAGCGAGCGCTGGTGCGTCTATTTCTTCTTGTCCTGCGGGGCTGTCGGCGGGGCCGCCGGTCCTGCCGCCAGACTGTTCTTCACCGTTTGCGGCAGTTTGTTGGCGTCGGCGACCAGCAAGCTCACCTGCCACATCTGTGTGTTCGAAAGTGTCCTCTGAAAACCTGGCATGCCCGTCATGCGGATCCCGCCAGCGACTTTCCAATAAGACTCTGCCGGAGGATCATCGGTCACGCCCTTGCCTTGCATCAATTTCGGAGGATCCGGAAACATCCCCTTGGCGATATCGGTCTCCTTGCCCTCCGGAAGCCCGTGACACACGGCGCAATTTTCTTTGTAGAGTTGCGCTCCCGCCATCAAATTCGAGTCATCCGCCTGGATCGGCACTGTCTTAGGCACTTCCTTGTCCATCCGCGCGTGCAGCGCCATGCGCGCAAACATTTTTTCAAAAGGCATCGGAGGCGCAGTCGTCGCCACCGGCGCCATACCAGTGAGGAAATAGAGATAAACAGAAAGCGGAACGATGATGACCCCGATGATCAGACCCAAGACAAACTTGATCATGTGACGTTCTCCTGAATCAATGCTGGCTTTTGATACTACCGTACATACAAGCCAACCTGCAGTGAATGCACGCACAGCGAATGTAAAAAATTGTCAATCGTTGTGCCCGCGCGACTGAGCAATTCGAAACGCGGAACTTAAATGCGGCGAACCATATCCGGTAACATCCTTCTGCTACACTCAGCACCGTCGATGCTCAGTCATCTGGAATGCACTCGCTGCGGCGAGCACTATCCCGCGGATCGTCCGCAATCGGTGTGTTCAAAAGATGGCGGAATTCTGTACGCACGGTACGATCTGGACAAGATCAAACGCACGTTCTCCTCTGCCCGTCTGGCGGGACGAACGCCTACGATGTGGCGTTACGATGCGGTTCTGCCCGCGGCCGATCCGGTCACACTGGGGGAAGGCTTCACGCCGATGATCCCCAGTCGCGAGCTTCCCAACGTCTATATCAAGGATGAAGGCCTCAACCCTACCGGGTCCTTCAAAGCCCGCGGACTTTCTGCAGCCGTCACCATGGCGCGCCACTTCGGACTGAAGAAACTGGCGATCCCGTCCGCTGGAAATGCCGCAGGCGCCCTCGCCGCCTACGCGGCCGCTGCAAAGCTGGAAGCTCACATCTTCATGCCGAAAGATGTGCCCATGGCCAACCGGATTGAATGCGACTACTACGGCGCGCACGTGACCTTCGTGGACGGACTGATTAGCGACTGCGCCCGGAAAGTCGCCAACATGAAAAACGAAAGCTACTGGGAGAAAGAAGGATGGTTCGACGTCTCAACGACGAAGGAGCCTTACCGTGTTGAAGGTAAGAAGACTATGGGCTACGAAGTGGCCGAACAGTTGGGCTGGCGCATACCCCAAGGCATTATTTATCCGACGGGCGGCGGCGTCGGCCTGCTGGGTATGTGGAAAGCGTTCGAAGAAATGCAGGTGCTGGGATGGATTGGCGCGGAGCGGCCACGCATGATTGTTGTGCAATCTGCAGGTTGTGCTCCGATCGTTAAAGCTTGGGATGACGGCAAGCAGTCTGCTGAAATGTGGAAGGATGCGGCTACGCTGGCGTCTGGACTCCGAGTGCCGAAACCCTATGGCGACTATCTTATTCTCGACATATTGAGAAAGAGTAAAGGCGCCGCGATTAGCGCGACGGACGAAGAGCTGGTGGAAGCGACCCGCCACTGGGCGAAAAAGGAAGGAATTTTCGCCGCCCCAGAAGGCGCCGCCTGCCTGGTGGCCTACCGCAAATTGCGCGCCAGCGGATTCTTCAAGCCCGAAGACAGTGTGGTCCTGTTCAACACCGGAAACGGTTTGAAATACCTCGATGTGTTGGACACGAAAGCTGCGGGGAAGCGGTCGTCCGCAAGACTCCCGGCGCGTCAAATCGGCGGCATTATAGGGCCGTACTAGGCTGCCGTCTTCTCTGTGAGCCTCTGTGTCCCTGTGGTAAAGCCGGTTCACCACAGGGGACACAGGCGATCACAGAGATGCAGCTTGCTGCGCCTTCAGGCCTGCTAAGGCGTGGCAGGCTACGTCTCTACAGTGCGGGTTCAAATAAAATAAAGGCGCATGACCGACCGGCTCTACTACCGCGACTCTTTTCTCTATGAATTTGAAGGCGAGATTTGCGACATCACCGAAACGCCGCGGCCAGCGCTCACTCTGGACCGTACTGCGTTTTATCCGACTAGCGGGGGACAAATCCACGACACCGGCTGGATCACTTCGGGTACAACGAAACACCGCGTCACCGAGGTCGCCGATACCGAAGGCGGAGGAGTGGTCCATTATCTAGAAGCTCCGGTAAAAGAGTTGGCTCCGGGAAGCCGTATCCGAGGTGAAGTCGACGTTGTCCGGCGGCGCGATCACATGCAGCAGCATTCGGGACAGCACATCCTGTCCGCCGCTTTCGTCCGCCTCTTTAATATGCCTACGGTATCGTTCCACATGGCCGACGATTATTGCTCCATCGACCTTGATACTCTGAGCTTGACCAAGGAACAAATCGAATCCGCTGAGCGTCTCGCCAACGAAGTCATCCTGGAGAATCGTCCCGTCGATATCCGTTTTGTCACGCGTGAAGAAGCAGGGAAGCTCGGCTTGCGGAAGATACCTCCGACCGAACGCGACGAACTCCGGTTGATCGACATTACCGACTTCGATCTGACGGCCTGCGGTGGCACGCACGTCCGGCAGACAGGGCAAATCGGATGCATTCTGCTCCGCAAGACGGAGAAAGTTCGCCAAGGATACCGCGTGGAATTTGTAGCGGGGCTGCGCGCCGTTGCTGCCGCTCGGCGGGACTTCACGACGCTGACCGAAACTGCCGCCTTGTTCTCAGCCCATATTTACGACCTGCCGCAACAGGCAACAAAATCTTTGGAAGAAATCAAGACACTGCGCAAACAACGTGCCGAATCCCTGGAAGAGCTGGCGGCAGCGCAAGCCGCGGCCCTGCTGGCCGAGACTCCCGAAGCAGACGGCCGCCGATTAGTCGTGCGCGTATTCTCCGATCGCGACGTCAATTTCCTGAAATTGTCCGCCCAGAAATTAACCCGGCTCGCGCCAAACGTGGTTACGTTGCTTGGCACCACTTCTCCGCAGCCGGCCTTGGTGTTCGCACAATCGGGCGGACAGCCGTTCGACATGGGTGCGCGTATGAAGGAAATTGTGGCGCGATTCGGAGGGCGCGGTGGCGGCAGCAAGGACATGGCCCAAGGAGGCATTGCCGATTCGTCGCAGATTGAGGTTGCCCTCGCCGATGCCAGGGCATCAGTGGCGCAAGCTAAAGCGGAGTAGCGGCTCAAACCCTAGGCTTGGCACCCTCCGCTGGTCCCATCGGCTTGCTGGCTCGAATGGCTCGCACGTAGCACTGTTCATGCACGGCCTTACCCAGTTCGTTGATTCGAGCTTTTTCCAGCAGCACCGGCTTCTTGCATAGCTCACAGACAATAGAAATCGTCATGAAACGCCTCCCGAAGTGGCCAGGGCGACGAGCAAATTGGCGAGAGCATAGCCCGATTCGCATTCCAGTGTCAAAGTAATTCACACGTTTTGTCATACCACAATAGAAATGTCCCCGTCTTGTGCACAATAGAAATGTCCCCTAGTTATAGGTTCACCAAGCCGCAGAAAAGATCGGCGTTTTCATTTGCTGATATCGATTTCTTCTCCACGGATGATCAGGCGCCGGAATGCAGGATTTGGGTTTCGGGGATGGGGGCGCGGGGGAAGGGGCAGAGCCCCTTCCCTCGCTCAGCGGTTTAGAAGCCGCCTTCACATTCGCGGAACACCAGACGTGATCGCGATAGTGAATCGCCACTTCCCCGGCTTGGTTTTCCCGCACCAGCACGCGACTCTTCGCCGGTACCCTGGGTCGGCTCGGCCGTCCAGTTGCAGCAGCCGGTTCTGGTAGCGCACCACCCAGTCCTCGCTGACCACGCGTTCTTCCTCCAGCCAGAAGACTTCGTCCAGTTGCCGCGCCGTCGGGCGTCGCCGGTGATAATCGGCTGCCGCCGCCGCGGCGTGCGCGTAACGCCGGTTGTGTTCGGCGAGGTAGTGCTGGTCCAGATAGGCATTGGCTTGGTCGTAGTTAGCGATTCCGGCCAGGCGCAGTTTCTTCACCAGCCGATCCTGATGCGTGCCGTGCGCCCGCTCCACTCGCCCTTTGGCTTGCGGCGAACTGGCGGCGATGATCTCGATGCCCAGCTTCGCGCACATGCGCCCAAACTGCGTCACTGCCGGCTCTCCGCGCATGCGCTCTTGGGCATTGGGTGGGCGCACATAGACGTTCTTCCAGTCCGTGTACAGCGCTTGTGGCACCCCGTAGCGCTCGATCCAGCGCCGCAACACTGCCACCGCCGCCCAGATCGACTCCTCCGCCGTGAACCAGCCCAGCGCTTTCGTCGTGGCATCGTCGACCATGTGCATCAGGCAGCCGCGCGGTCCGCGTTCCTCCAGCCATGGGTGAAAGCTTCCGTCCATCTGCACCAGTTCGCCAAAATGCGCCTTGGCTTCCCGCCGCTGGCGATACGGTTTCCGCCGCCGCTGCCTTTGCCACAGGCCGGCCTCTTTCAGCCAGCGCCGCAGGGTCTCAGCATGCACGGCAAGTCCGTCATCGCTGGCCAGATGCTCACAAGCCAACGTCGGGCCAAAATCCTCATACCGGGCCTGGACCTGTTTCAGTACTGCAGTTCGAAACTCCGCCGTGTAAGCCCGGTTCGATACCCGCCCACAGTTGCCATGCTGCAGCGCCTTCGCTCCGCCCACCCGGTACCGCGCCCAGATCCGCTTGCTCTGCCGGTAACTCAACCCCAGCATCTCCGCCGCCTCGCACAATCGCAGACTGTGCGCCTTCATCCGCCCCATCACTTCCACTCGGCTCAACTCTTTCTTGCTCAATCCCGTTCTCCCCAATCGCGGTTCCTCCTCGTCGGAGGAACTCTAAAGGGGACACTTCTAATGTGGTCTCAAGGGGACACTTTCAATGTGGTTCAACAAGTAATTCACACGTTTTTAAACGCTCCGATTTCACGCAATTTTCAGCCTTCACGGTTGTAATGGCCGGGTAACATTCAGCACCTGGGAGCATGAAAGGCGGCCCCGAATCACAGCCTTTCGGAAACTGGGTGCTCCCTCTGGTTTCCCGCTTTCGGGGAGACCAGAGGGAGAGGACCGCCCTAAGTCACTGGAATATCTTGCTGCCGGTGCTACAATTTTGGTGTCGACGCTCCTTGTCCCAGAGGAGGTCCTGTGTACCGCTTTGCACTGATTTTTCCAGCACTTATTCTTATTGCCGGGTTCGCCCAGCAGTCTTCCAATCCGCCCGCCGCTAAGACGCCTACATATGCCGCCATTCCGGTCGAGGCGACCAAACAGCCCAATCCGGTGAAATACACCCCGGAGTCACTGGCCCGCGCCAAGAAATGGTGGACCCTCGACTGCGAGATGTGTCACGGCAAGAATGGCGACGGCAAGGGCGACACCGCCAAAGAAATGAAGCTCCAGATCGCCGACTTCACCGATCCCGCTACGCTCAAAGATCGCACCGATGGCGAAGTCTTCTACATCATCAAAAATGGTCACAACGATATGCCTGCCGAGGGTCCACGCATCAAGACGGAAGAGAATTGGGATCTGGTGAACTACGTCCGCTCTCTGGCTAAGAAGAACGGCGAGGCGAAGCAGTAGGAAGCGCTACAAGAAACCTGAACCATGGGTTGCCCCTCCTCCCGCCGTTGTTGCGGGAAGTGGGCCTTCACTCAGAACGGGCGCGATGCGCTAAGCCGGTTCCTGATACAGCCCAAACACATTGCCCATGGGATCTCGAAAATGGGCCGTGATCTCGCCAGGGTCCACGCCAATGGGATTCACCAATTGTCCGCCGTTCGCAAGCACAAGGTCGAGTGTCTTCGCGACGCTATCCACCATGATGTGAACGAGAACCCCAGGCTCCCCGGGTGGCCGATTCAGGACCCACTCGCCGCTGACCTCACCCACGCCATCGTCAAATGCTGTACTCCCGTCCTCGCGCTTGCGGACGCTCCATCCAAACACGCGTTGATAGAAGTCTGAGGACTTCTGGATATCCCGTGTCGGGATCTGCAGGTAGCAGATCTTTCCGTTTCCCAAAGTAGGAGGCATGCTTCAGTGTAACGTTTCGCTCAACTTGAGCGTGACAGGCATCACAGCGCCATCGCTTTCCCGCCCGGTATTCTCGGGACGTAGAACGGCTTGATTTCGGAACATCGGTCGGCACAATTGCAAGCAAAGGACGGATCCGATGCCGGTGCAAAGCTTTGCGGCTTTCCCCGTTGTTTCACTCCTGCAAACGCTGTGGCAGGACCTCCGCTTCAGCCTCAAGGTGTTCGCTTCAAACCCCAAATTCACCGCGGTCGCCGTACTCAATTTAGCGCTCGGCATCGCGGTGGCTTCCACAGCATTCAGTTGGATCGACAACGTGCTGCTCCGGCCGTATCCCGCCGTAAAGGACATGGAGAACCTCGCGCTGATGGAGACCGTAACCCTCAGCGGCGAACATCTGATGGCGTCGTCGTATCAGGATTATCGGGATTACCGGGACAACTTAAAGCTGGTTTCGGATGTGGCCATTGGCCGCTTTACTCCATTGAGTGTGGGATGGCAAGGGAACGCGGAACGCGCCTGGGCCGAACTCGTTTCCGCCAATTATTTTGATCTGCTCAAGATTAAACCCATACTCGGCCGAAGCTTCCTGCCCGAGGAAGGCGCCGAAAAGCCGGGAGCGTTTCCGGTAGCTGTAATCAGCTATCGGATGTGGCAGAACCGCTTTCATGGAGATCGCGAAATCCTGGGCAAGACGATTCGCCTGAACCGTCACGAGCTGACCATCATTGGAGTTGCGCCTCAGGGCTTCCGCGGCACCACCGTTGGCCTCGTATATGACGTTTGGATGCCCATTACGATGGCAGAGGAGGTGGGGACAGGTGGTGGTACCCTGAACTATCGCGGCTGCCGGGACCTGACGTCTACAATCGTGCGACTCAAGCCCGGCGTTACCCTCGATCAGGCGCGCGCCGAGGCGAGCGCTCTTGCCGCAAGGCTCGCCTCGGCATATCCGCAAACCAATCGTGGAGTCGACCTCACGGTGGTCCCGGTGTGGGCCGGGCACTTGGGGGCACAAGGCATTTTGCTGAAACCCTTGCAAATTCTGGTAGCTGTCTGCGCGCTTCTTCTGGTGATCGTCTGCGCCAACGTTTCAAATTTGCTGCTGGCTCGTGCGGTATCGCGGCAAAAAGAATTCGGGCTCCGCCGTGCCTTTGGGGCGGGATCGAGCCGCATCCTCCGTCAATTGCTTACAGAGACGCTGGTGCTGGCACTCGCGGCAGGAGCCGCCGGACTGCTCCTGCTGGTGTGGCTCGGTGGGTCGCTGAACCGTTTGCTTCCCGCCGTGGATTTCCCCTTCGACCTCGGCGGAGGCGTGAATCCCACAACGTTCGGCTTCACACTCTTCATCGTCGCAGTGGTCACGATCGCCTCCGGGCTCGCACCGGGATTGCTATCCACGCGCGCCAACCTGAGCCAGGCTTTGAATGAAGGTGGCCGCAGCGGAATTGGAGGCGCACACTCGCACCGGCTCAGAAGTGCGCTGGTCGGAATCGAAGTCGCGCTCGCCATGCTCGCGCTGGTCAGTGCCGGACTGTTTCTGCGCAGCTTTCAGAACGCCAGCCGGATTGAGCCTGGATTCGAGACCGGGAATACGCTGGTCGCGCAGTTCTATTTATCCAACGCGGGCTATACCGGCGCGGAACAACACGCCTTCGCTCGCGGGCTGCGCGAGCGGATGGAATCCAAGCCCGGCGTCACGGGTGTTACCTATACCGACTATGTGCCATTGTCGATGCCCAACTCCAGTCCACAGGATCAACTTGTGGTGGAAGGATATGTGCCAGCGCCCAGCGAGCAGATGCTGATTCACCGCGCCACCGTGCCTCCGGGTTATTTTCGCTTCATGAGTATCCGCCTGCTCGAGGGGCGCGAGTTCACCGAGCGTGACGAGGCGGGAGCGCCCGCCGTCATGATTGTGAATGAAACGTTCGCCAATCACTTTTTCGGCGATGCCAGCCCCGTGGGGCGCACGGTACATGTCGCGGGAGCCATCGCCACCATAGTTGGAGAGGTCAAGGACAGCAAATACACCACGCCCATCGAGGCGTCCGCTCCCTACTTCTACTTGCCGTTCCGGCAGTGGTTCGCCCCTGGGCTGAACTTCTCCATGCTGATTAGGGTCAGCGGCGATCCGATGGTGATAGTCCCGGATCTTCGCCGCGAAGCTCTTGCTCTGAATCAGGACGCCGCCTTCCATGCCATCCTGTTGTCCGATGCCGTCACCTATTCGCTCTATGCGCACAAAATCGCCGCTAGCCTGCTTGCCGCGATTGGCAGCCTTTGTCTCCTGCTTGCGGCGATGGGACTCTATAGCGTGATGAGTTATGCCGTGAGCCAGCGTACTCAGGAGTTCGGGGTGCGGATGGCTTTGGGCGCCAGCCGTTTGAACGTGGTTCGCATGGTTACGCGAGAAAGCCTTGTTCTGACCCTGCCCGGAGTATTCGCCGGAATTGTTACCGCGCTCCTCGCGTTCAGGCTATTCAGCGGAATGCTGGTAGGAATCAGCCCATCTGATCCATTCACGATTACCGGATCAGCGCTGTTCCTAGTTGCCGTGATCTTAGTGGCCAGCTACCTGCCGGCCAGACGCGCCACGCAGATTGATCCTATGGTCGCGCTTCGTTGCCAGTAAACTCGTTCTGAGTCCGGCATCGAGGCTGGGGAACTCGCCGGCTGCAGGCTGTCCTGTACGAACCTATGATCACGTTCGCCATCGCCGCACTCTCCTGTGTGATATGGCTGTACCTGATCGGTGCTCGAGGACAGTTTTGGCGAATCGTGCCTGCCGCCGCTCCGGCCCTGGCATCTGCATCGGCTCCCCGCATCGCGGTGGTCGTTCCCGCTCGCAATGAGGCCGATGTCATCGCTCACAGCATTCAGTCCCTACTCGCTCAGGATTACCCTGGCCCGCTGCACATCGTCGTGGTCGATGACCAGAGCTCGGATGAAACCGCCGCTGTAGTGCATGATGTGGCCGCTGAGCAGGGCAAACGGGTGACCATGATTGCTTCCGCTCCTCTGCCTGCCGGTTGGACCGGAAAAATGTGGGCGCTTTCTCAAGGCGTGGAACATGCCTCCGCGTTCGCCCCGGATTATTTCCTCTTCACTGACGCGGACATTGTGCATGCGCCGCAAAGCGTTTCCTCGATGGTGGCACTGGCGCAAGCAGGCGACCGCGATCTGGTCTCCATGATGGTGATGCTGCGCTGTGAATCTTTTCCGGAACGTACTCTCATTCCGGCCTTCGTTTTCTTCTTCTTCATGCTCTATCCGCCGGCGTGGGTCAACAGCAAGAAGTACAAAACCGCGGCGGCGGCCGGAGGCGACATTCTCGTTCGCCCCGCAGCTTTGGCCCGAATGGGAGGCATTGCCGCCATCCGCCACGAATTGATCGATGATTGTGCGCTGGCGCGAGAAATCAAGCGCAATGGTAGCATTTGGTTGGGACTAACCAAGAATGCCCGCAGCATCCGGCCCTATGAGAGTTTCGCGGTGATCGGCCGCATGATCTCGCGCAGCGCCTTTTATCAGCTTCAACACTCGCTGTGGTTGCTGATGGGAACCATCATCGGCCTGGCGATCACGTATTTCGCGCCGCCGCCTTTGCTCTTTCATGGGGGCTGGGCGCCGCTCCTGGCCGCCGTTGCCTGGCTGTTGATGACCCTTTCCTTTCTGCCTATGGTGCGCTTCTACTCTCTTTCACCTCTGTGGGCTCCAATGCTTCCACTGATTGCGGTGTTCTATGCCGGCGCAACGATTCATTCAGCACTTCAATACTGGATGGGCCGTGGCGGCGAATGGAAGGACCGCGTGCAAGACACTCGCGCAAATGCCTAGCTCAGCCCTAGGGCTGGGTGCTAGGGGGGACTTTACACCAGCGGATCGTCTTCAGCCGGATCCGGGATCCTCGATGGGGGGTCGCTAGTCGGAAACGAATCAGCCAGAGTCTTATCCAGCATCTTTTCCCGGACTTGATCCTTATCACTCTGGTCGACGGGGCGTTCCTCGGGATCACGCCTGCTGCCGCGGTGCTCCTCGGAAGATTTATTCCCGGATCCTGCCTCGCCGGGTACGGCACTATGACTCTGTTGCGATCCTTCTCGCATCGGGGTGAGGTTGGGTTTGCTTCCGGTGATCCGGTCGATCGCCATCTGCTGTTTGCATTCCTCACAGAAGTCGCTGTTGTCCGCCGTCGGACGATTGCATCGCTCCCCGTGCCCATGCTTCTTGCTGCTGCATCTGCACTGCCCCATAGCTGCCTCGGTTTCTACGCCGCCCGTTAGATTCGCCCCTCCTTAAAGGGTTTGCCATTCCAGCCTCACCTTGCCTTGAATCGGCCCCACTGAATCCCCGGGCAAGAGTGGTAACCCCGAAGGCCTGCAAATCGCGTAGGGGCGGACCCATTAGTCTGCCTTGCGAAGCGAAAGGAGCACAATGGGGCAACCTGTTGACAACTTCCCACCGACCTCTCTATAATTAGCACTCGATAGGCTCAAGTGCTAACACTCCGCAGCCTACCTATCCGATTCATAGGGTTACAGAGATATCAATCGCAACAGTCAACCTTCTAACTACCTGAAAGGAGTCAGAATTATGGCGAAATTCGCACCGCTTCACGACCGCATCCTGATCCGCAGGGTTGAGGAATCCACCACCACGCGTGGGGGCATCATCATCCCGGACTCGGCTAAGGACAAGCCCCAGGAGGGCGAAGTCATCTCCACCGGCAAAGGCCGCACCAACGACGAAGGCAAGACCTTCCCGCTAGCCGTAAAAGAAGGCGACCGCATCCTGTTCGGCAAATACGCCGGCACGGAAATCAAGATTGATGGCGAAGAGTTCATCATCATGAAGGAAGACGAAGTGTTGGGCGTCCTCACCGGCACCACCAGCCCGGCCAAGAAAGAACTCGCCGGATCGAGGAAGTAACGCAAAGTCCCTGGACTCGCGCACAAAACGCACGAGCTCGGGATGAAAAAAGAAATCCCGCAGGCCAGCCCTGCAAACAGCAATTTACGAAGGAGACAAAAGATATGGCAAAGCACATCGTTCACGGAGAAGAGTCGCGTCAAGCGATCCTCCGCGGCGTTAACCTTCTGGCCGACGCCGTGAAGGTCACACTCGGTCCTAAGGGCCGCAACGTGGTTATTGAAAAGAAATTCGGTTCGCCGACTATCACCAAGGACGGCGTTACCGTGGCAAAAGAAATCGAATTGAAAGACGGCCTCGAGAACATGGGCGCCCAGATGGTCCGCGAAGTCGCTTCGAAGACCTCGGACGTCGCTGGCGACGGCACCACAACCGCCACCGTTCTCGCCCAGGCAATCTACCGCGAAGGCGTCAAGACCGTTGCCGCCGGCGCCAATCCGATGGCCCTGAAGCGCGGAATCGAGAAAGCCGTCACCATCATCGCCGGCAAACTCGACAAGGAAGGCAACCGCCTCCCCGGCGAACTGGACAAGCTGTCGAAGCCGGTCACCGGCGAAATGATTGCACAGGTCGGTACCATCTCGGCCAACAACGACGAAACCATCGGCAAGATCATTGCCGAGGCCATGAAGAAGGTTGGCAAAGACGGCGTCATCACGGTGGAAGAGTCAAAGACGCTGGAGACTCAGCTGGAAGTGGTCGAGGGCATGCAGTTCGATCGCGGATACCTCTCACCCTACTTCGTCACTGATCCCGAGCGCATGGAAGTGGCCCTTGAGAACGCCTACATCCTGATCAACGAGAAGAAGATCAGTTCGATGAAGGACCTGCTTCCGCTGCTGGAGCAGATCGCGAAGAGCGGCAAGCCGCTGCTCATCATCGCAGAAGACGTCGAGGGCGAAGCGCTCGCGACTCTGGTGGTCAACAAACTGCGTGGCACGCTGCAAGTGGCGGCTGTGAAGGCTCCTGGATTCGGCGATCGCCGCAAGGCGATGCTGCAGGATATCGCGATCCTCACGGGTGGCAAAGCCATCACGGAAGATCTCGGCATTAAGCTCGAGAACGTTCAGATCAGCGATCTCGGCCAGGCCAAGAAGATCACCATCGACAAAGACAACACCACGGTGGTCGAAGGCAAGGGCAAGCACTCGGAGATCGAAGGCCGCGTGAAAGAGATTCGCAGCCAGGTCGAGAAGACTACCAGCGATTACGACCGCGAGAAGCTGCAGGAGCGGTTGGCGAAGCTGGTCGGTGGCGTGGCCGTCATCAAAGTCGGCGCCGCAACCGAAACCGAAATGAAGGAAAAGAAAGCCCGCGTGGAAGACGCAATGCATGCGACACGCGCAGCCGTGGAAGAGGGAATTGTCCCCGGCGGCGGCGTGGCGCTGGCCCGTTGCGCCGCAGCGCTTGAGAAGGTGAAAGCCGAAGGCGACGAGCAGATCGGTGTCAACATCGTGAAGCGCGCCATCACCGAGCCTCTGCGCCAGATCGTCGAGAACGCCGGCGAAGAAGGTGCAGTGATCCTGGGCAAGGTGCTCGAATCCAAGGAATCGAACTACGGATTCAACGCCTTCTCGAATGAGTACGAGGATCTGGTCAAGGCCGGAGTGCTCGATCCGACGAAGGTCGTGCGCACCGCGCTGCAAAACGCCGGTTCAATTGCCAGCCTGATGCTCACCACCGAAGCCCTGGTCGCGGAGATTCCGGAAAAGAAGGAAGCTCCGGCGGCTCCAGGACACGGCGGCGGCATGGGCGACATGTACTAAGACCAGTCGCCGGTTGCCAGTAACCAGTAAAAAAAAACATGAGCCCCGCTCGCGAGAGCGGGGCTTTTACTTTCCCTCGATACCGCGTCGCGGATGGCTCAACCGAACTTCGCGGTATTCGGCTGGAGCTTTGCGTTTAGAGACGCCGGCGAATCTGGGCAACCCCTGCTCAGTTTGGAAGTTACACAGGTAATTAGCCCTGCGACATCCTGGCGTTTAGCATAGCCGGGCAGATTGTGGCTGCTGTCCTAGACGGCGGCCTTCAGGGGTGTCTCATGGCTACTGCAGCTACGGCATACGGGGAGCGTAGGTTCGGCGCGGCATACACGGTACGGATTGTCTTAGCCTTAGTGCTAATTGGAACGCTGGTAGGGCTCTGGTCCGGCCAGACTAATCCGCGTGCTCCCTCTCATCCGGGGCTCTTTTGGCTTTCTATCGGCCTGATCGCCGTATTTGCCGCATTGTGGATCGTCCTGGGTAAAACCGTTCTGATCATCAATGATGCCGGGGTCCGACGTGAATCATTCCTGGGACAGCAGGAACTTACCTGGAGCCAGATTGCCGAGACGCGCTACTGCGTAGTGCCAGTCAACATCTATGCACACTTTGGACTGATTGGGGCTCTAGTCGCGATGTCAAGCAAGTCGGGACGCGCGCAACTCACGCTCCAGTTGATTAGCGGTGAAGGGAAGAAGTTGAAGGTCACGTCGGCTTTCCAAAAGGCGGACGAAGCCATCGGGATCATTCTTAGCCGAATTCTGCCGCCCAATGGTCCAGAGCACCACAGCGAAAGTGCAGCGGGGCGAGACAGTGGCGTTCGGGGGCATCGGGCTATCGGCGACAGCGGTCACGTGGAAAAAGAATTCCATTCCGGTATCGCAGATCACCAAGGCCGAGCTAGTGCGTAGCAATCTCCAGATCAAGCAATCCGGAAAGTGGCTGGCCGCGATAAACGTCAGATCGGACAAGTTGCCGAACGTGCTGGTCTTCCTTGAGGTTCTGGAGACGCTGGCACCTCAGGTGAAGTCGACTGGAGTCGATCCGCTGGCGCGCGTGCGTCTATAAGGGCGGTGGAGAGGCGGCCCCGTTAGCGAGGGGCTTTTTTATCTGATGTTTCTCGTCGGCAAAATCAAACGGCCTCATTTCTGAGGCCGTTTTCAAATAAAACAAAATGCACTTCACTATTTGCAGACGATGCTGGGATTGTCCTTGGCCAGAGCCTGGCAGGCCTTAAGCTGCTGCTGACGCTTGGCTGCATCGCCCAGACTGTTGGTGTTCTCTGCGGGAACCGGAGCAGGAGCAGTCTGATCCTGAGCCGCGTCCTGGGCCTGAACTGAGGAAACGGTCTGCAGTTTAGCCGAGGGCGCCGGAGCCGGTGCAGAGGCTGGAGCGGGTGCCGCATCGGGAGACGGCACACGACCATGCTGGCTCCAATCGGCCACAATCAGCTCGCAGGCATCTTTCGCCGCATTGCCGACGGTGTGGGTAGCGCTGCTGCCCAAGACATCGCCGAGGCGGTTGGCCACCTGTATTTGGCTGTTACTGCGCAGCAGTCCGCGATTTTTCTTGGACTCGCGGTTCAGCATCACGGTGTAGTCGGCGGCGTTTTGGTTCACCGTGACAGTCACGGCCGGGCAGTTCTTCTGCAGGTCTTTGCTGACTTCCATGCCTTCATCGTGGGAATCGACGGTGGTCCGGGTACCGAAGGTGGACCAGTGATGGCCTCCCACGCCGGAGCCTGAGGTCTGAGCGTCTTCCGATCCTTTTCCTTGAACGAAAACTCTTGGCTTCTCCTGCGCGACGGCTACGCCGGCCAGCAGGATTAAAACGAATATGGATTTTTTCATGGTTCTCCCCCGGATCAGTTTGCTACGGAGGAAAGGTGCGCAAAAATGACCAAGGTACTGGCGAACGGAGAGCGAAAGCGGGCGCAGTATTGCCGAGCTTCGCTCGGCGGTACGGGCAAGGGGGCGGCTGTCCCTACACGAACCGTCCCGGCTTACAATCTAGGATCGCGGTCGCTGGACTGGAGTCCAGCGATAACTTTGATTGAGGTCCCAGGATGGAGAGTCGGTCGTTATCTTTTGTTTCCGTAACTATGTTGCTGCTGATCGCGGGCCTTGCTGTTTTCCTCGTGGTCCGTGTGTTGCGGCGTCTTCGAACCACCGGGGCAGAGAGCCGGACGGAAGTCGACCTTGAAGCATTGGGAGGCTTCAGCTACCGGCAACTCGTGCTGATCAGTGTGGCGGGGCTGTTTCTTGAAATGCTGATGATCCGCTGGGTTTCTTCGGAGATCCGGATCTTTGCTTACTTCAAGAATTTTGTGCTGGTGGCTTGCTTTTTGGGGTTTGGACTTGGCTGCTATCTATGCCGGCGGCGCGTCCAGTTGATGGCGTTGACCATGTCGTTGCTGCTGCTGGCGGTTATTTTGAAAGCGCCGTTTTCTCCGCTGCGCACCACGATTAATGCCTTGCCGCAACTGCTGGGCGCCAGTGTGGAAGTGCATGTCTGGGGTGTGCCGGCGATGCCTACGAGTTGGTGGGGCATGCTGCTGGCCCTGAGCTTCGTGGTCCCGCTATTCGCTGTGATTGCGACTTCGTTTATTCCCATCGGGCAGCTGGTGGGGCGCTATCTCGAGAATGCGCCGCGCGGCGTCGCGGCGTACAGCGTCAATGTATTGGCCAGTCTTGCGGGGATTGCGGCGTTCACGCTGCTCTCATTTCTGAATCAGCCGCCCTGGGTGTGGTTTGCGGTCGCGGGGATTTTCTTAGTCGCGGTGTTTTGGCGCCCGGCGCGGGCGCGAAAAATGGTAGCGCTTACGTTTGCGGCGTGTGTGGTGCTGCTGCTGTTTCCGGACCATCGCAATTCGACCACTTACTGGTCCCCGTATCAAAAGTTATCGATCCGGCCGGTGTACGGGAACGGGCAACTCGAGCAATATTTCCTCTGGACAAACGAATCTATCTATCAGTCGATTCTGAATCTTTCGCCCGAATTTGTGCGGCAGCATGCGGACGCATTTCGTGAGCATCCGGTGAATCAGAATTCTTACAACATGCCCTACCGTTTCTATCCGGCGCCGGAGTCCGTGCTGGTGCTGGGGTCGGGGATGGGCAACGATGTAGCGGCGGCTCTGCGGAATGGCGCTGGGCAGGTCGAAGCGGTTGAAATCGATCCGCTGATTCTGCGGCTGGGGCGGGAGCTGCATTTCGAACGTCCTTATCAGTCTCCGCGGGTGCACGTAGTTCTTAACGATGCGCGGAGCTACATCGAGAACAGTCATGAGCAGTTCGACCTGATCGTGTTCTCGCTGCTGGATTCGCATACCACGACTTCGCACTTCACCAATATTCGCATTGATAACTACGTTTACACGCGCGAGGCATTCGCGCGAGCGCGGCAACTGCTCAAGCCGGACGGACTGTTCGTGGTGAAGTTCCAGGTGGATACTCCCTGGATTGCGGGCCGGTTGTATGAGCTGATGCAGGCGACGTTTGGGCAGAAGCCGGTGCAGTTTCAAACCGATCTGGGCGGCTTCGACAGTTCCGGGCGCTTTTTCATCAGTGGATCCGCGGAACGGTTGCGGAAGGCGGTAGCGGAGCCTGAGCTGGCGAGTTATCTTGCGTCGCACGGAAATGTGCCGATGCAGTCCGCCGCCCCTACTACAGACGACTGGCCATACTTTTACCAGCACGCTCCGGGACTGCCGATCAGCGTCATTCTGGTTTCAATCGCGGTGCTGATCGTGTTTGGCTGGTTTCTTCGACAAACCAGCGGAGAGGGTGGAGGAGTCGATCTGCACTTCATGTTTTTGGGAGCGGGATTCATGTTGCTGGAGGCGCAGATTGTCAGCAAAATGGCACTGCTGTTCGGAACCACCTGGGTGGTCAACGCCGTGGTGGTTTCTGGATTGTTGTGCCTGATTGTGGCGGCCAATCTTGTCTATGGCGTTCTGCCGCGCATCCCGTTATCGCTCGCGTATGTCGGCCTGTTTCTCTCGCTGGCGGTAATGTATGCGGTTCCGCTGCAGAAATTGTTTTTCGAATCGTGGATGCTGTGGGGAGTTGTGGCCACATTGGTCTTGTGCACACCGGTTTTCTTTGCTGGGATCATTTTTATTTCAAGTTTTGCGCGGGTGGGTTTTCGAGGCAGCGCCATGGGATCGAACTTGTTCGGGTCATTGATCGGAGGATTGCTGGAATCTTCATCCCTGTGGTTTGGGTTGAAGTCTCTGACTGTGATTGCAGCTTTGTTGTATGTGGCCTCGGCCATTTTTCTGCGATCGAGGGCCGGTGCCGGAGCTGAGAAGGAAGCGGTGCAGGTGCCGAGTCTGGCGTCGAGATGACTGCAAAACCTGCCCCAAAACCGGAAGGGACGGGTCTACTTCGGCCGTAGCGGCCGCACGAATGAAGCTCCGATCTGGCGAATACAGCGTATGATGAAGGTGATGCCCTACATCTCGGAACACCTCAGCAGTCTTCGCCAGGAAATCGCGGACCTACGCAAACTCAACGCCCACTTTGCGGAAAAGACGGGACACAACGAATTTGATCAGACCGCTCTGGAACTGCGCACGAACCGGCTGCGCGAGATCAAGCAGGAATTATCCAAGATGCTGACTCATCCCGACGATCCGAGTGTGTGGTGGGAGCGGTCCCGGCGGTCACAGATTGCGGAATAGGTGCGATGCCCTTCGCCGCGTAGCGGGATCGGCATTCCCGGATTTTCTGCAAATCAAGAACCCACGCTAGTCACGGAAACATCGCGAGATTAGCGCGGGACCTTCGCTTTTTTTCCCTCGCTGTCTCTTAAGCTTCGCGATTATTCGAGAACTTTTTCCAGTTCGTTGCCGTACTTCCTTCAGCAGTAGCATCCTTCACCGAGAGAGGTCTCATGATGCGAGGTTGCGGTCTGCCCATGTTTGGGGCTGTATTGTGCGTCGTTTCATTCGTCTCATTGGCAGAGGCACAATCGGTGCCTCCGCTCGACAAGATCCAGAATCAGGCCGAACTGGACCGCGCCGGGGCGGCTCTGGATGCGGCCTTGTTTGATTCCTACAACAAATGCGATTTGGACAGGTTTGCATCATTTTTTGTGAACGACGTGGAGTTCTATCACGATCAAGGCGGGGTCACCCTGGGTAAGACGACACTGACCGACAGTGTTAAGAAAAACATCTGCGGCAAGGTTACGCGAGAGCTCGTTTCGCTGAAGGTTTTCCCTATGAAGGGATACGGGATGCTGGAGACGGGGGTGCACCGGTTTCATCATCCCGGACACGAGGATACCGAAGGGGTCGGCGAAGGGCAGTTCATTCATCTCTGGCAATTCAAGGATGGAGCCTGGAAGGTCACGCGCGTAATCAGCTATGACCACCACCCGGCAGGGAAGTAGGGGAACTTCGGCTAACTGACCAGCTTGCGCAGAAACTCCTGCTCGTCCATGCGGTACTTGAAGGCTTTCCGGCCATCAATGAAGACGACGGGAACTTCGTCGTTGTATTGACGGCGGAGTTCAGTGTCGGCGTCGACGTCGATTTCGCTCCAAATAAAGCCGCCCCGGCGGGACAGCTTGGAAAGACTTTCCTTCACCACTTCGCACAGGTGGCATCCCTTCCTGGAATAGACAACGACGGTGCGAGGTTCTGGCATGCGCGCGGCATTGTAGCTCGAAAAAACCAGCAATTTCCAGAGGTAAAACAGCGTGGCACGCGGACGGGTATAAACCCTGCTTGGGTGAGCGAGGCATTAGAATAGGCGGCTATGCCAGACCTTCTCGCAAAGCCTCTTGAGGGCAAGACGGTGTTGATCACGGGGGCCGCCAAGCGCCTGGGGAGGGCATCGGCGCTTCGGTTGGCGCAGGCCGGCGCCGATGTGGCGATCACCTTTCTAAACTCGGCTAATGAGGCCCGGGAAACCGTGGTGGAGATATCGGCGTTGGGCGTGCGGGCATTCGCGTTGCGCTGCGACGTGACCGACGAAACCCAGGTTCGGCGGATGATGAAAGAGGCTGGCCGGGAGTTAGGGCGTATTGACGTTCTGGTCAATAATGCCGCGAATTACGAGACCGTGGAATTCGAGAAATTGACCTTGTCGCACTGGGATGCCATGTTCGCATCCAATACCCGGGGTCCGTTCTTGGTCTCGCGCGAGGCATTGAAGTGGCTTCGCCGCGATCGCGGCAGGGGCGCAGGGCCGCTCGAAGCCAAGATCATCAACCTGGGATCTCTTGGCGGGATCAGGCCGTGGGCGACGCATGCCCATTACTGCTCGTCGAAAGCCGCGCTGCACATGCTGACGAAAGTCATGGCAAAAGCGTTGGCGCCTGAGATTGCCGTCAATGCGGTTGCGCCCGGGATGATCGATCTGGGCGAGAAGTCCGCCGCCGCTTTCATGCGGCGGATGGCCAAAGAGACTCCCATGCGGCGCAACGGCCGGGGTGAGGAGATTGCCGAGGCGGTTCTGTTTTTCGCCACTGCTCCGCAGTTCATCACCGGGCAGATTCTCACGGTCGACGGCGGCCTCGGGCTGTAGCGTTCAGGCTTCCGCCGAGGTGGGATCGATCATCAGCTTCACTTCCGAAATGCGATTCGCGGGAAAGCCTCCCTGCCGGGCGTGCTCCTTCACCATCTCCTCGTTGGGCGCGATGTAAACGCAGTAGATCTTGTCCTGGGTCACGTAGCTGTGCACCCATTGGATCTTGGGTCCGAGAGTATTCAGGACGCTGCAGGATTTCTGCGAAATTGCAATCACCTGGTCGGGTGTGACATCGCCAATTTTAGGAATATCGCGCTCAATCACATACTTCGGCATGTTTCCTCCGTTGCTTGGCAGAGCTTCATAGCGCAGCCGTCGCAAGATTGTAGGACAGGATTCCTGAAATAGCCATCGCTGCGGACTCAAGGTATATTGAGTTCGAATGAAGAAATCTAAAGCAAAGTCCTCCGCTTCGCCTAAGTTCGCCTCGACCCCGAATCACTCTGCTGCCGCACCACGGATCGCAATCGCAATTATGGCTGCGGGCAAGGGAACCAGGCTGAAATCGCGAATACCTAAAGTGTTACATGAGGTCGGGGGCAAGCCGCTGCTGGAGCACGTCATTCGCGCGGCGGCTAGCGTTGTGGCGGCGACCGACGTGTACGCCATCATCGGATACGAAGCCGAGCGTGTGCGGGAGGCGGTGGGGCACACCGGCATCAATTTTGTTCTGCAGGCCGAGCAGCGAGGAACTGGGCATGCCTTAATGATGGCGGCTGACGCGTTAGCCGGGTACGACCACGTAATTGTGCTCTCCGGGGATGCTCCGATGATCACGGTCGCCACGGTCGAGAGCCTGCGAGATTTTCATCTGCGAGAGCGTGCGGCCATGACTTTGCTGAGCGCTGAGTTGGCAAATCCGACTGGCTACGGCCGCGTTCTGCACAAGAAGCCAGGCAGCCCGGAGGTTCGCGAGATCGTGGAAGAAAAAGCCGCGAGCGCCGCGCAAAAGAAAATTCGCGAGATCAATTCCGGGTTCTACGTCTTTGATGTGAAGGCGCTGTATTCCACGATTGGACAGCTATCGACGGACAACCCCCATGCCGAGTATTACCTGACGGATATGGCGGAGGTGCTGCGCAAGCTTGGCAAACGTGTGGTCGCGTTTCCTACGGCGACTCCGAACGAGGTGCTGGGCGGGAACACTCGCGCGGAATTGGCGGCTATCGATCAGCAGATGCGGCTGGCGAAATGCCGGCAATTGATGGCTGATGGAGTGACCATCTTTTATCCCGAGACGTGCGTCATCGATGCTGACGTGGAAATTGCGCCCGACACCGTGATCGAGCCTTACGTGCAGTTGCTGGGCAACACGAAGATTGGCGGCGGTTGCAGAGTGCGGTCGTACTGCGTGATTCGCGACACGGAGATTGGCGACAGCGTAATGGTCCGTCCAGGTTGCATCATGGAGAAGGCGAAAATTGGCGGCGGCAGCGATTATCGGGCCCTATTCGCATTTGCGTCCCGGGAGCGATATCGGTGAGGGCGCGCACGTCGGAAATTTCGTCGAGACGAAGAAGATCAAGCTGGGGAAGGGCTCGAAGGCGAATCACCTTACCTATTTGGGCGACGCGGAGATCGGCGCGGGCGTGAACATCGGGGCGGGGACGATTACCTGCAACTATGACGGTGTGCATAAACATAAAACCGTGATCGACGACGATGTTTTTATCGGCAGCGACAGCACGCTGGTTGCGCCGGTGCGAGTCGGGAAGAGAGCTTATGTGGGGGCGGCATCGTGCATCACGGAGGACGTCCCGGAGGATTCGCTGGCCATCGGACGCGGACGACAGGTCGTGAAAGAAGGCTGGGCGCGCCAGAAGAGGGAAGAGCGGACTCGGAAGTAAATGTGCCAGGGGAGATGAAACTCGCTCCGGGACTCGTGAGAAGTACTGAAACAAAAAAGGCACTGAGATTTGTTCTCAGTGCCTTTGTTAGCTACGCGTTCAGCGGTTCAGCGCGACACTGCCGCGAACAGGTCTGAATGCATCAGCGACTGGAACTGCTGGTCGTTGGCCTTGAAATGCACGCCCAGATTGGAGCCGTCGGCATCGACCGTGGTGTTGTCGACGGCGACTTTCTCGGCTGGCGTCGCATTCATCTTCTTGTAGAGAATGCCAGCCTTCACCAACGATGACATGGTGCTGGCGGTCATTGAGTCGGAAGTAACTACGGTTAAATCGAAATTCACGCCGCTGTTGAAATTCATGGTGTAGCGCGAGCCGACCAGGCGCTTTTTCACGGTTTCGTAATCGGCAATCTTGGAGGCGTCACCCAGAGCGGAGCGCATCATGTTCTGCGTGCCTTGCTGGTCGAGGATGCTCCAGACCGGGGCAGAATCCACGCTGCTCATCATGTCGGCCATAGTGCCGTTAGTATCCAGGCCGAGCGTCTGGCCGTCACGCGTGTCCAGGGCCGCGCGGATCGCGGTCGAGTCGCCGAACAGCAGCGTACTGTCGTCGAGGAAGCTCATCATGAAGCCGCCGTCCATGGGATAGATGTAGGAGTTGTTGTATTTCTTGGGAACGTATTTCTGCAGCTTCATCTTCTTGAGCACGGCCTTCATGTTGAAGGGGCCGGCCGCGACGCCAACCGCCCTTGACGCCCTGCTTGCCCGAGCGGAAGGAGGCGAAGGTGAGCGTGTCCACGTCTTTCTCGGGATCAATACCGATGCCCTTCAGAGCGCTTTCAAATTGCTTGATGTTATCCGGCATCAGTTGCTGCTTCAGCGCCATGGCCGTGGGCGAATCTTTCAGAGAGCGGTAATCCACTGAGATCAATTGCAGCAGATCGGCAGGCATGCACGATCTCGCCGAAGAGTTCAGGGGCATGGCGTAAGCCATGTCGCCATCAGCAGGGAAGCCAGACAAATCTTTAGAAGTCTCATAACGCCTCGAAGTCAGGAAATGATCAGGATTGCGGGCACCCCATAGTTGGATGCGCGCTCAGGCCTTGTCGTTAGTGGAACGCTTTATTCTATTTTACTTGCAAGCGGATAGAAGGAAACAAAAGGCCAAGACCCATTGCCGTATCGGGTCCGGCGCGTCCATCAGATCATAGAGGAATAGCTGCCTACATCTCTACGAACGGAGTCGGCTGGTGCGCTGGCGTACTTCTGCTGCGAACGCTTCGTCTTTCAGTGAAGCGAGATTAATTTCGAACATTCGCCAGAGCGCCAGCAATGGCCGCTCCAGCCAATGCAGAGGCGGTGACTAGATCGGACTTCATGTTGGGATTGGTAATCGGCTCCAGCAATTTCACGAGCTGCGCAACTTCGTAGGCCTTCTCGGCCACCCCGAGCGGGACTGCGGTCGCCTCTTTCAAGGCCGCTTCGATCAGCCGTTCGCCGGACTTTTCGTCGGTTTTTGCCGCCTTATAAGCTTTCATCACCGAGTTGTAGGATTCCGCATCCGCATCCACTGCGGCCTTCAGTTCTTCGCGCAGCGGAGTCAGGCTGGCAATGGCAGCGCTGAGTTGAGTTTCATGCTGCATATACGCCTTCTTGCCGCGTGACATGGATGCGACCATGACGGCCAGCCCTGCAGCCATGGCCCCGGCAGCCGCCGATGCGCTGCCGCCTCCCGGGGTAGCGGTAGGAGCGGCCAATTGCTCGACGAACGGCTCGACCCCGGCGCGAAGGCCGCCCACCGCCATTTTGCCGCCCATCACCGCTGCCAGGCGATTTTCCAGGATCAGCGAAGAATCAAAGTTCTCTACCTGCAGAAACCATTCTGCCGCTTGTTCGAGAGCTTTCTTAGGAATCAGGCCGACGATCTCGCTAGAAATGGGCATAACGCCATAGCGCGCCGCTTCGCGTTTCACCACCTCAAACACGCGATGAATGGGAGTCTGCTCAAAATCGGTGAGATTCATCGAGACCTGAGCGAGGCCGCGCACCAGAAATCCGGCGCCCTTGACGAAGCGCATTCCGCCGCTGGAAAAGCGCACCGCCTTGGCAATCTTTTTGGCGATCTCGACGTCAGGCGTGTTCAGGAAAACGTTATAGGCGATCAGGAATTTTCGGGCGCCCACCACCGTGGCACCAGCCGTGGGATGCACGCGCGGTTCGCCAATATCCGGGCGTCGCGCCGGATTGGTCGCGATTTCAGCACGAATGCCTTCGAACTGTCCGCGTCGAATATTCTCCAGTCCTTGCCGTTCAGGAATCTTTGCCGCGGATTCGTAGAGATATACAGGAATCTGGTAGCGATGCCAGATCTGCTCGCCCACATGATTGGCCATGGCGACACAATCTTCAATGCGTGACGCCGTCGATGGGAATGAACGGGACCACGTCGGCGGCTCCCATACGCGGATGGGCTCCCGCGTGATTGTTGAGATCGATGAGCTCGGAGGCCTTGCCCACGCCGCGAATGGCTGCTTCCTGAATGGCCTCGCGCTCGCCCACAATTGTGATGACGCAACGGTTGTGGTCGGAGTCCATTTCGCGATCCAGAAGATAAACGCCCGGCATCTTCATGGCCTCAACAATGGCGTCAACTTTGGCCTTGTCACGGCCTTCGGAAAAGTTCGGGACGCACTCGACTAACGTGGACATAACGGATGAGGATATAGGTCGATGGAGTGCGGGCGCAAGAACTCAGCACCCCCCAAGAACTCACCACAGAGGACAGAGAGGAGCACAGGGACTAACGTTTGCCGAAGAATTTCCCCACGCCTAGGCGCACCTGAACCGTGTTGAGGCCGGGATTGGGCGTCGCTAGCCCCGCATTCGAGATGTGCATGTAGCGGAGTTCCAGGCTCACGTTATACCTCTCGCGGAGGATATGGGTGCCAAGCGCAGCTTGATCCATGAAGTTCACTGGGTTGGTCCCCGTGGGCACGTTGTGGTTGGTGAAGACCACGCCCCCGGTTAATTCCAGGAACGGTGAGAACCGGCCGTGACGCTCGAAATTCCATTTCAGCCCCAGTGGATCGAAGCCCAGGCCGATGGCGGTGTTCGCGGGTTGGAAGATCAGGAATATCGGGACGGCGTCGAGGCCGTACTCAAAGCGGCCACGGAGAAATCCGGGGAGGTGCGGGTCAGTGAGAACCCAGCCATAGCGGAGCCCGGCATTGAAGGCTCCCGTGTTCTTTGTGCCTCCGGGAACGGAGTGCCCGCCGCCGGCCCAGACTTGAATCTCGTTGCCGCCTTTTTCGGGAGCTTGGGCGCGCAGAAGCGCCGGCATCATTAGGAAGAGAAATACGGCCAGGAGTTTCTGCCCGGAGCGCTCGTTTCGCTTTGCGAGACGGGCCAGAGGGTCCGTCCCCACATGAGGATAACCGGGACCGAGAATCATGCCCGCTCTCGGGAATGAGTGGCCAGATGCATCAGGTCATCCGCGACCCGCGCGGTGTTGTGACGGGCCACTCCTGCTTCCTCCAGATAGTCACCGAGAACTGGGATCACCCCAAGCGCTTCGATTTCATCCAGATCGTTGACGATCTGGCATGCGCCTTCCAGTTCGTACTTGGCTTTCAGCTCTTCGGAGGCTGGCGTGCGATTGAGCAGGGCGTAGTCGAAAAGCTGGTCCTGTGCGTGGGCGTTCAACGCGCGGATGTGATCGGCGGCAGTGAGTCCCAGGCTTTCGTTGGCCTGGGTCATCAGGTTGCAGATGTAAACCTTGGTCGCACGCGATTCGACGATCGCTTGCGAGATGCCGCGAACCAGCAGGTTGGGAATAAGGCTGGTGAATAACGATCCCGGACCAATGGTGATCAGGTCGGCGCTGGCGATCGCTTCCAAAGTCTGTGGCATCGGGCCAACGCTGGGCGGAACGAGAAAGAGTTCCTTGATGCGTCCCTTGCTCGCGGTGATCTTGGTTTCTCCACGGACGCGCGTGCCGTCCTCCATTAAAGCTTCCAGTTCGACATTGGAGGTGGTCGCGGGAAAGATGTGGCCGCGCGTCAGCAGGATCTCCGAGGAGAGGCGGACCGCTTCTGAGAAATCCGAAGTGATTGAGGTCAGGGCTGCGAGGAAGAGATTGCCGAAACTATGTCCTTCCAGACCGGATCCCTTTTCGAAGCGGTGCCGGAAAAGTTTCGACAGCAAAGCTTCGTCTTCGCTGAGGGCGACGATGCAGTTGCGAATGTCACCCGGCGGAAGCATATTGAGTTCCTTGCGCAGGCGTCCGCTGGATCCACCATCGTCGCTGACCGTGACCACGGCGGAGAGATCTCGAATTACAGGAGAATCTGGCGGCCCGCAGGCAGCTTCCGGAGTAGACAGCACATAGCGCTTCAGGCCTTTCAGAAGCGTGGACAGGCCGGTTCCCCCGCCAATAGCAACCACTCGCAAACCTCGTGCCTGCGAGGTCTGCTTTGCTGCTATGAACTCGGCGATTTTGCTTTCCATCAATCTTCTAGTGCAGATAGAGCGGGGCTAGAATGATTCTTCCTCACCCATCCCGCGATCGGAGGAGTCCAGTTCTGCGCCGGGATCGGGATACAGCAACTCGGTAAACCGAGGATCTTCGGCGAGATTCTGGAAGTCGGAATCATTGCGCGCCTGGAATCGCAATTGAGAGTTCAGCCGCAGGGCTTCGTCCAGACGCCGGAGCGAATCCTCTATGTGTCCGGTAAGGCAGTCGAGCGCCGCCAGGCCATAGATTACGTAATCGGCCTTGGCATTCTGCTTCTGCAGTTTCTCCAGGTGCTCGCGAGCGGTCACGTAGTCACCGACATTCATCAGCGAAACCGCGTAGTCAAAATGTTCTTCCGGCGTTTTGAACTGGCTGACAGTCGCCCGCTCCAGATGCTGGTTGCAGATATTGAGATGAACCGTGGCGCGGTCGGTTAGTTCCTTGACGGGGCCGCTGATCACCTTCTGAAAATGCGGCTTCGCCTTCTCGTACTTATGCTCCTGCATAGCGCGCAAACCGGACTCGTAGCTTTGCAGCGCCTGCGTGTAGTGGGGATCTTCCGCAACCGTTTTCTTCGCAGTCGTTTTCTGAGCCATGTGCAAAACTCTTCCTGTGCTCTTGGTAATAGGGAACTCCTTGCCAGCGTACTTGGGAGTCGAATGCTAAGTATCACTCAAAGCCGGGGTGGAGGGCAATTCGGTGCAGCGCACGCACGCTTGCGCTGATAAACGATTGCAACCTTGCAGTCCATGCCCCGACTCATGTTCCGCTTGCGAGCTAATTGATGGCCGCAGCCGATTCCAGATCGATCTGCTTCCAGTCGCCCTTGATAATTCCGGCGCGAATCTGGGAGGCGGTCTTTCCCTTCTTGCTTTGCTGGTACGAGTAGTAGAGCTCTTTCAGGCAGGTGGAGCATTGCGCGCCGTGCGTGTTCTCAAAACAGCTGTGCAGGCTGTTGTGCCCCATGCGGTCGCAATAGCAGTAGCAAGGCTGCTGATGAATCACGTTAGGAATCTTGGCCGCCAATTCGTAGGCGTGGGTCTGATAGGCGTTTTGGGCGTCGGCTCCCCAGAGATCCGCCTTGGTCAGGATCGGCGGCAGCTTGGTGCCTTTCGGCGGCGGGGCGGCATTAAAGGCCGGAACGCCACCACCTTCCTCTTGGGGCGAAGACCACTGGGCGGAGACGCTCAGCGTAACCACGAAAAGGAAAGCCAGTGTCAGGGTGCGATACACGATCACGTTGCGGAAAAGGCGTGTCATAGATTTCCTCGGTTCCGCTATTGTAACCCGTCGCGTCGGGCGGGTAAGCGTCGGTGGGGCTCGGCCGGCAGGGTGGAATCTTCACGTACAACCCTCGGCTGGGGAATCGGGTTCTGTATACAATAGAGCACGCATGTCGGAGACTTTTTCAGATCCTGGTTCTCCCTATCAAAGCTCAGCGGCTGAGTTGCAGGCTGCGTTGCCTGTCGCTCCGGGAGCCGTGGCCTCTGCGGCCGCGCCGCCTGTCCCGGAGATACTGGCCAAACCGTTGCGCGTCGGGACCAGCTTTGGCGTCTGGCTCCGTGACCTTGTTGTCTCGCTGGCGATCTCCGCCTTCATCATCATTTTCCTGTATCAGCCGGTGAAAGTGGAAGGCACCAGCATGATGCCTTCGCTCGAAGACCAGGAACGAATCTTCGTCAACAAGTTTGTGTATCGGCTGGAACCGATCGAGCGCGGCGATATCGTGGTGTTCCGCTATCCGCGCGATCCCTCGAAGAGCTACATCAAGCGCGTGATCGGCATGGCGGGCGATCGACATCCGCATCGATGGCGGCCAGGTGTATGTGAACGGCGAGGCGCTGGACGAAGACATACGTGCCCTCGGAGTACGCCGACCAGCGGTCCTATCCGGAGATCGTGGTGCCGCCGCACTGCTATTTTGTGCTGGGCGATCATCGCTCCATGTCGAACGACAGCCGCGATTTCGGCTCGGTCAATCAGAGCTTCATCTATGGCAAGGCCGTGTTTGGCTACTGGCCCATGGAGAAAATGGGACGGGTGCGGTAAGTTCCCGAGCCTCGGTTTCGCTTCGACGCTCGATTTTCCTCAGATTTCCTCATTCGCAAGCGGTTTCTTCTCTTTCGCGGTGCGTTAATCCCTGCTAAAATTCATAAAATCCACTCCCCGGAGCAAGAATGCAGGCTATCCTTGCGCTGGAAGACGGCAGAGTCTTCCGAGGCAAAGGCTACGGCGCCAAAGGCGAATGCTACGGCGAAGTCGTTTTTAATACTTCCATCACCGGCTACCAGGAAATTTTCACCGACCCTTCCTACTCCGGACAGATCGTCGTTCTGACCAATCCAGAAATCGGAAATTACGGCACCAACCAGGAAGATAACGAAGCCACGCGTCCCTAGATCGAAGGCCTGATCGTGCGCGAGTTCTCGAACGTCAGCTCCAACTGGCGCTCGCAGCAGGTCGCCGAAGAGTATCTGGAACAGTTCAAGGTTCCGGTGCTCGTCGGATATCGACACGCGGGCGCTGGTGCGGCATCTGCGCGATCACGGCGTGATGCGCGGCGTGATCTCGACGCTGGAGAGCGACGCCGAGAAGCTGGTCGCAAAGGCGCGGTCGATTCCGAAGATGGACGGGACCGACCTGGCGAAAGAGGTCAGCACCAAGCGTCCGTACGTCTGGGAAGTGGGCGAGCGCTCGCACGAGCCGGTGGCAGTTGTCGGCGTGAAAGATGAGCCGCCGCGATTTCACGTGGTCGCCTACGACTTCGGCATCAAGCAGAACATTCTGCGCAAGCTGCGCGGCGAAGGCTGCAAGGTGACGGTGGTCCCGGCGCAGACTCCGGCGGAAGACGTGCTCGCGCTGAAGCCGGATGGAGTGTTCCTGTCGAACGGTCCCGGCGATCCGGAGCCGTGTACGTACGCGGTGGATACCATTCGCCGGCTGATGGGGCGGCAGCCGATCTTCGGAATCTGCCTCGGACATCAGCTGACCGGCATCGCGCTCGGCGGCAAGACCTTCAAGCTGAAGTTCGGCCACCACGGCGGGAATCATCCGGTGAAGCAATTGAAGACCGGCAAGATCGAGATCACCGCGCACAACCACAATTTCGCCGTCGATCCCGATTCGCTGCCGCAGAGCGAAGTCGAACTGACGCACATCGACCTGAACGACCACACGCTCGAAGGCATGCGCCACCGGAATATGCCGCTGTTCAGCGTGCAATATCACCCGGAAGCCGCGCCGGGCCCGCACGACTCGCATTATCTGTTCAAGGATTTCGTGAAGATGATGGAGGAGTGGAAGGGGTGAAGGTTTGGGACTTCGATTGAGTTTTGCAGGTTTAGCAGCGCCGTTTCAAAACAACACATTTAACGTGTTGAGGTCAAGAAGCTCGAACTCGTGAACAAAACTGCCTAATGCCCAAACGCACTGACATCAAAAAGATTCTCGTCCTCGGCTCCGGGCCCATCGTCATCGGGCAGTCGGCGGAGTTTGACTACTCCGGCACGCAGGCCTGCAAGGCGCTCAAGGCTGAGGGCTTTGAAGTGGTGCTGGCCAACTCGAATCCGGCGACCATCATGACCGACCCGGAGTCGGCCGACCGCACTTATATCGAGCCGCTCACGCTGGAGTATCTGGAAGAGATCATCCGCATTGAGCGCGAGATGTCGCCGGGCGCGGGTTTTGCCGTGCTGCCCACGGTTGGCGGCCAGACTGCTTTGAACCTGGCCATTGAACTTTCCGATGGCGGCGTGCTGGAAAAATACGACGTGCATCTGATCGGCGCCAATGTTGCCGCGATCAAGAAAGCCGAAGACCGGCTCTTTTTCAAAGACGCGATGCAGCGTATCGGGCTCGATGTTCCCAAGTCGGCGCTGGTCAACAACACGAAAGACGGCCTGGAGTTTGCCGGCAAGATTGGATTCCCAGTCATCGTGCGCCCATCTTTCACGCTGGGAGGCACAGGCGGCGGCATCGCTTACAACCGCGAGGAACTCGGCGAAGTGCTGGCCCGCGGCCTCGACCTCTCGCCGGTGCACGAGGCTCTGATCGAAGAATCGGTCCTGGGATGGAAAGAATTCGAACTGGAGGTGATGCGCGACACCAGAGACAACGTCATCATCATCTGCTCGATTGAGAATTTTGATCCCATGGGAGTGCACACAGGCGACTCGATCACGGTCGCTCCCGCGCAAACGCTGACCGATCGCGAATATCAGGCCATGCGCGATGCCTCGATTGCAGTGATCCGCGAGATCGGCGTCGATACGGGTGGTTCCAATATTCAGTTCGGCGTGAATCCTGAAACCGGACGCATGGTTGTGATCGAGATGAATCCGCGCGTGTCGCGATCATCCGCACTCGCGTCCAAAGCCACTGGATTCCCGATTGCAAAGATCGCCGCGAAGTTGGCCGTCGGATACACGCTGGATGAGATTCCGAACGACATCACGCGCAAGACGCCGGCGTGCTTTGAGCCTACTCTCGACTACGTGGTCGTAAAGATTCCCAAGTGGCAATTCGAAAAATTTCCCGGCGCCGACGACACGCTAGGTCCACAGATGAAATCGGTGGGCGAGGTGATGGCCATCGGCCGCACCTTCAAAGAAGCCCTGATGAAGGGCATCCGCTCGCTCGATACCGGAAAGAAAGTTGGCTCCGACAAGATCGAACCGAAGATTTTGACCCAACGGTTGGTGACGCCTCATCCCGAGCGCCTAGCCTATGTGCGCTACGCCTTGCGGCAGGGACACACGGTCAAGCAGATTGCGAAGATGACCTCGATGGATCCGTGGTTCCTTTACCAACTCAAAGAGATCAACGACCAGCAGCTGGAATTGGAGAAACATCCGATGGAATCAATTCCGCCGGATGTGCTGCGGGAGTCCAAGCGCATGGGATTCTCCGACGGCCGGCTGGCACAGGTCTGGCGGCTGGAAGGGCAGGAAAAAGTCCGGCACCTGCGCAAGAAGCACGGCATTATGCCCGTCTACAAGCGGGTGGACACCTGCGCTGCGGAATTCGAAAGCTTCACGCCTTATCTGTACTCCACCTACGAGGACGAAGACGAAGCAGCGCCGACCGACAAGAAGAAAGTAATCATCCTGGGTAGCGGGCCGAACCGCATCGGGCAGGGAATTGAGTTCGACTACTGTTGCTGTCATGCCTCGTTCGCGCTGCGCGACGACGGATACGAGACGATCATGATCAACTGCAATCCTGAAACCGTCTCGACCGACTATGACACCAGCGATCGTCTCTACTTCGAGCCTCTCACGTTTGAAGACGTGTGGGCAATTTACCAGCACGAAACGTCCAAGGGCGCCGACGTCGGTGTAATCGTCCAGTTCGGAGGACAGACTCCGCTCAATCTCGCGCTTCCATTGAAAGCAGCTGGAGTGAAGATCATCGGCACATCACCGGAATCGATTGATCTGGCCGAAGATCGCAAGCAATTCAACAAGCTGCTGGAAGACCTGCAGATTCCGCAAGCGCCAGGGATCATGGCGACCTCGATCGAAGAAGCCGTCGCAGGCGCCAAGCGTATCGGCTTTCCAGTTCTCGTCAGGCCGTCTTACGTACTTGGTGGACGAGCCATGGTGATCGCCTACGACGAACAATCGATCGTCCGCTACATGCAGGAGGCGGTCGAATATTCGCACGATCGTCCCGTTCTAATCGATCATTTTTTGGAAGACGCGATCGAAGTCGATGTAGACGCCCTCTCCGACGGCGAAGACGTAGTCATCGGTGGAATTATGCAGCACATCGAGGAGGCGGGGATTCACTCCGGCGATTCGTCCTGCGTGTTACCTGCGGTCGATATTCCCGAGCCCTTGCTGGAGCGCATGCGCGAGTACACCTTTAAGCTGGCGAAAGCGCTGAAGGTGGTTGGGCTCATGAACATTCAGTTTGCCATTCCGCGGGGGAATGGCGACTCCGGGAATGGAGCGAAGGGCGGCAAGGTTTATGTTCTGGAAGTAAATCCGCGGGCCTCGCGAACAGTGCCTTACGTTTCTAAGGCGACGGGCGTGCCCATGGCAAAGATTGCGGCTCGGCTGATGACCGGGCGCAAGCTGCGCGAATTTTTACCGGAGTTCATCGAGCGCCGCGCCGATCTCGACACCGGAAGCTGGTACTACGTGAAGTCTCCTGTGTTCCCCTGGAGCAAGTTCCCCGGCGTAGATACGGTACTTGGGCCGGAGATGAAATCAACGGGCGAAGTGATGGGTGTCGCGGATAATTTCGGAGAAGCGTTTGCCAAAGCTCAATTGGCTGCGGGGCAGAAACTGCCGACGCAAGGGGCTGTCTTCATCAGCGTCACCGATAGCGACAAGCGCCACGTGGCTGTGGTCGCTCGCAAATTCGTCGACATGGGATTCAAGCTGGTTGCGACTTCCGGCACTGCGGACGTGCTGGAAACTGCCGGCATGCATGTAGAACGGGTTTACAAGGTGAAAGAAGGACGCCCGAACGTCGTAGATTTCATCAAAGGGCAGCGCATTCAACTGGTCATCAATACACCCACCGGGCAGGAGCCGTGGTTTGACGAGAAGGCGATCCGGCGCGCGGCAGTGATGGCGCGCATTCCTACGATCACCACGCTGGCGGCGGCCCGCGCGGCAGCGGAAGGCATTGCGGCTTTGCAGCGTGGAGAAATCAAGGTCCGTGCGCTGCAGCAGTTGCATGCCGACCGCGTCGTCGGCGCCCGGCGTCTGGTGGGATAAAGCTGGGGGCGGACGCCTCGTCCGCCCTGAGCGCAAGCGAATGCCTCAGATCCCCAGTGAATCAGTATGTGTTACAATTCTGTCAAATGAGTAACACACTTACCATTCGTCTTTCCGAGGACCTGCTCAAGCGCTTACGGGAGAAATCCCGCCGCACCGGCCTGCCAGTGGGAAAAGTGGTACGCGAGTTCGTCGAAGCCGGACTTTCTGATGAAGGCAATCAGCAAGTGTGGAAGAAATATGCCGGAACTATTAAGGGAGGGCCACGCGACCTCTCTTCGCGCAAGGGATTTTCGCGCGGATGAAGGTCATTGCAGACACCGGGCTACTGGTAGCCCTTACGAGGGAAGCGGATCAATATCACGACTGGGCAATTGAGATCGCGGGACAAATCGCCTGGCCCGCACTTAGCTGCGAAGCTGTCCTTGCGGAAACCGCCTACCATTTGCAGTCCAGCGAGCGAGTCCTGGCCATGGTCCGAGATCGGCTTATTCGCATCGCCTTCGACTGCAACGCCCACTTAGGGCATCTCCACGAACTCGCTGCGCGGTACGCAGATCGCCATCCTGATCTGGCTGATTTGTGCCTCATCCGGATGAGCGAACTTTATCCCGAGCACGTGATTGCCACTGTCGATAGCGATTTCCGCGTCTACCGCCGCAATAAACGCGAAGCAATTCCTCTGCTCTGTCCACCGCGGAACTGATAGGCTTAGGAACGCTATGCTGCTGCAGGGCATTTTTCCTCCCATTACGACACCGTTCTATCCTGACGGGCAGGTTTACTACAAAAAGCTGGAGCACAATGTCGAGCGCTTTTCGCGCACGCCGATCGCTGGAATCGTGGTCCTGGGATCGACCGGGGAAGCGCTCATGCTATCGGATCAGGAGCGGCGGGATGTGTTGAAAGTAGCGCGCCAGGCTGCCGCACCGAACAAGGTGCTGGTTGCCGGAAGCGGCATCGAGTCGGCGATCGAAACGCTGCGTTTAACCGAATACGCGGCGGAACTCGGCTATGACATTGCCATGGTGCGCACGCCGCACTACTACAAGAAGCAGATGGCGTCCGCGAACCTGCTCGCCTTCTACCGCACCGTTGCCGACCGCTCGCCGCTCCCGGTGATCATCTACAACTTCCCGCAAGCGACCGGTTACGACATTCCCGCAGAGGTGGTGATTGAACTGGCCGAGCATCCGAATCTGATCGGCATCAAGGAATCGAGCGGGGATGTAGACAAAGTGCGAAGGATGGTGGAGGCGACGCGGCACATCAAACGGAGCGCGACGGTAACGGAAAGTTTTGATGCGGTTACGCCGCGCATGCTCGGGAGCGCTGCTGGCACATCGCAGAGCGCTGGCGAGCTGATTCCGGTCGGAGCTTTATCGGGTGCTGCGAATTCTCATGCTACGAATTCCCACGTCTCGCAACAGGGGCGAGAAGTGGGGCACCCCAGTTCGGAAGACGCGAGACCCTCCTCATCTGCGGTGACCGTGGTTGGGAAGATGAAAACTCGTCAGAAGGAAGTGGGATTACAGGTGCTGGTCGGAGCCGCCCACAAGCTGCAGGTCTCACTTGACGCCGGCGCGGTGGGAGCCATTCTCGCGTTCGCGTGTCCAGCGCCGACCGCTTGCTATGAAATCTATGCGGCCTGGAAAGAGGGCGATGCCGAGCTGGCGCGTCTCAAGCAGGAGCGCATTTTCAAAGCGGCCCAGCGGGTTGGCAGTGAACTGGGTATCCCCGGTCTTAAGTATGCAATGGATTTCAATGGATACTATGGTGGTCCGGCACGCCTGCCCTTCTTGCCTCTGAGCGCGGCGCTCAAGCAGGAAGTCGAGCAACTCATGGCAGATATCCGAAATTAGGGATTCGTTCGTGAAACTCGAAAGGCCTCAGCGCGAGGAAACACCGCTGCTCTCCGAGCAGATGAAGGCTTGGTCTACCGCGCTCGCTGCTGAATTGAGCGACTGGCCGCAGGTCACTCTGAAATCCTTCTTCGGTTTCACGGCGCTTTATCGTGGCAAGGCGATGTTTGGGTTGTTGCCGCGCACGCGCAGCATCTTCAAAGGCAACGCAGTCGCCTTCCGCATCAACTCCGCAAATGGCAGCTTGCAAGGTCTGATCGAGAAAGATCCGCGCATATCTCCTTTCGACAAAGATAAGGCACGCTGGTTCACCTTCGAACTCTCGGGTGACCCCGACCTGCATGATGCGCTCGAGTACCTGCGCAGAGCCTTCGAAGCAGCGCGCAATTCGAAGAAAAATAGGTAGTTGCGATCGTGTTGTGATTGAAATCACAGCGGAGTATACTGGGTTCGAACGAACGTTCGAATTAGCCCCATGGCTACTCCTTCCGCCGCAACCCGGGTTGGTTCACGCCGGCAGCGTTCCGCGCCGATTCCAATATCGCGCTACGACCGGCGCCTTTCCGAAATCCTGGCCCACGCCACTGAGGTGTTTTGCAAAAAGGGATACGAAGGGGCGTCGATGCGCGATCTTTCGCGGGAGAGCGGCATGTCGCTGGCCGGGCTCTATTACTACTTCGAGTCCAAAGAGCGGCTGCTCTACCTGATTCAGAAGCATACCTTCAGTACCATCGTGCAGCGCTTGAAGTCTCGTCTGGAGAATGTGAGCGACCCGGAACAACGCGTGCGGGTTTTCATCCTGAACCATCTGGAATATTTTCTGGCCAACCAGGCCGCTATGAAGGTGCTCTCACACGAGGACGAGGCTTTGAAAAATGGATTCGGAACGGAAGTGGCGGCCATCAAGCGGGAATACTACCGGATTTGCGTTGGGCTGCTCGATCAGTTGAAGCGCGACCGGGGCTTACAATTTTCTACACGGATCGCCGTGCTCAGTCTTTTTGGCATGATGAATTGGATTTATACATGGCACAATCCACGGGTAGATGCCGACGCGGCAGCTATCGCCCGCGAGATGGGCGATATCTTTTTGCGCGGGGTGCTGGGCGGTGAGAGAACTTAGGTCGAGCATTGCTTCGACCGGGCGGACGAGGCGTCCGGCCCTACACGAACATCGAAAAGGAGTGATTCATGGCGACGACACTGCAACCGGCAACTACGGAATCCTCGAAACAGCTGGTTAACTATCGCACCGATGGCGGGGTGGCGATTATCGAAATGTGCGATCCTCCCGCGAACACTTACACCTATGAGATGAACCGCCAGATGGATGATGCCATCCTGAAGGCGCGCATGGACAATGACGTGTACGTCATACTCCTCACCGGCGCTGGGGATAAATTCTTCTCGGCCGGGGCGAACATCAAGATGCTTTCCAGCGTCGATCCGACATTCAAGTATTACTTCTGCCTGCACGCCAACGAAATGTTGCTGCGTTTGGAGCACACGCCCAAGCTGGTGATCGCGGCGATCAACGGACACTGTGTGGGAGGAGGACTGGAAATCGCGATGGCCGCGGACATCCGCATCGCGCGTAAAGACGCGGGCAAGATCGGCTTGCCGGAGGTGAACCTGGGAGTTCTGCCGGGGACGGGCGGTACGCAGCGCCTCTCGCGGCTGGTGGGCAAGAGCAAAGCGATCGAATTGATGGTCACCGGGAACACGTTCTCGTTCGAAGAGGCGCAGGAACTCGGCATCATCAACGACACTTTTGAGCGCGATGGCTTCATGGAAAACGTGATGGAGTACGCGAAGCAATTCTGTCCCCCGAACAAAGCCGCCAAGGCTGTGGGACGGATCAAGCGCGCCGTGCAGACCGGCTGGGAGATTCCGATGGAGTCGGCGCTCGCAGTGGAGCGCGAGAACCAGCAGTTGCTGTTTCAGAGTGAAGACGCGAAGGAAGGGCTGGCTGCTTACGTGGAAAAGCGGCCGGCAATATTCAAAGCGAAATAGCTTGTGTAAGGGCGCACGGGCGTGTCCGGACAGATCGTGTAGGGGCGGCCGTCGTCCGCCGGACGAAGTCCGGCTGAGGATGCTGAATGATCGTAGCTAGCAAAGCGAAGATCGAACCGGGTCGGCTCCTGATCAATGGTCAGTGGGCCGAAGGTTCGAAGACGTTTAACACGCTGAATCCGGCGACCGGTGAAGTCCTCGCGCAGATCGCCGAGGCGTCCGCCGCCGATGTGGACCGCGCAGTAGCCGCGGCCCGGCAAGCCTTCGAAGACCGCAGCGGCCCCTGGCGCAAGCTTTCGTTCAGTGAGCGCGGACGCCTGATCTGGAAACTCGCTGACCTGGTCGAGAAGAATATCGACGAACTTGCCGAGTTGGAAACGCTCGACAACGGCAAGCCGGTTTTCGAATCGCGTTACGTGGATATGCCCATGGTGGTCGACGTGCTGCGCTACTATGCGGGACTTGCGACAAAGATCCATGGCGAAACGGTCAACACGTCTGAGGCGGCCTTCACCTACACTTTGCGCGAGCCGGTGGGAGTGGTGGGACTGATCGTGCCCTGGAATTTCCCGTTGCTGCTTGCGTCCTGGAAGATCGGGCCCGCACTGGCTTGCGGCAATACGATCGTGCTGAAACCCGCTGAGCAGACACCACTCACCACATTGAAGTTGGGTGAACTCGCCATCGAAGCGGGATTTCCGGCAGGCGTCATCAACATCGTTACTGGCGGACCGGAGACGGGGAAAGCAATTGTGGCCCATCCTGGGATCGACAAAATTGCGTTTACCGGCTCGACTGCGGTGGGCAAGGAGATCATGCGCGGAGCGGCCGACACGCTCAAGCGCGTCACGCTGGAACTCGGAGGAAAGTCTCCGAATATTGTTTTCTCCGATGCCGATGTGGATAACGCAGTCAAGGGGGCGATCAACGGGATCTTCTACGGTAAAGGCGAGGTGTGCAACGCCGGCTCGCGCCTCTTTCTAGAACGCAAGCTGAAAGACGAGTTCACGGAAAAGCTGGTTGCGCGCGACCTCAAAGATGAAACCTGCAGATCCGCTCGATCCGAAAACGCGGCTGGGTGCCATCGTCAGCCAGGAGCAGATGCAGACGGTCCTCAGTTACATTGACGCCGGGAAAAAGGATGGGGCGAAGCTGGTGGCGGGCGGCAATCGCGTGTCGGTGGACGGAAGCAAGGGATTCTTCATCGAGCCGACGATCTTCGGCGAGGTGAAGAACGATATGAAAATCGCGCGGGAAGAGATTTTCGGTCCCGTGCTTTCCGTGCTGACTTTTGAGGATGTGGACGAAGTGATCGAACAAGCGAATAACAATCCTTATGGATTAGCTGCCGCCGTGTGGACGCGTGATGTTAAGAAGGCGCACAGCGTCTCGCGTCGGTTGAAAGCTGGGACGGTCTGGATCAACACGTACGGCTTGATGGACGCGGCGCTTCCATTCGGTGGCTATAAGAGTTCAGGCTTCGGCCGCGAATTAGGCGCGCATGCGGTCGAGCACTACACAGAATTGAAAACTGTGTGGCTTAACATGTTATGAAAAGCATCACCACAGGGTACACAGAAGAGCACAGAGGTTTTGAATTATGCCGGGAAAAGTAGCAAAAATCGGGACATTCAGCGACTGGATCGGCCTGTTCAACGACTGGCGCAAAGAGATAGGAGTGAACACGGCGGACATCGAGGCCTTCCAATTCGATACGCTTTATGGCGCGATCGAGACTGAGGATATTGAGTTCGGGCACTACAAGGGCCGCCGCAAGTGGGAGAACCTGCGGCAGATTCCCACGCAACAAATGCGCGACGCGCTCATGAATATGATCGTCTATCAGGGCGACACCGAGTTTGCCAGCGTCGAGCAACAGCGCAACCTGCTCGACAATGCGCCCACAGACTGGGATCGCCGCGCTATTACGCGGGTCATGATCGAAGAGATGCGGCACGGCTGGCAGATGTGCGCTCTGCTGGTCGATCATTTCGGCTATTCGGGAAAAGTGGAAGCGCAGAAGATGCTGGAGCGCCGCGCCTTTGAGAACAAGCGGCTGCTGGGCGCGTTCAACGTCGATGTCGACAACTGGATGGACTTCTTCACCTACACCGATTTCGTGGACCGCGATGGAAAATTCCAGCTGCAGATGCTGAAATACTCGGCATTCGCGCCGCTGGGGCGCTCGATGTCGTACATGCTGCGTGAAGAGGCCTTCCACATGGGCACGGGCAACGACGGGCTGCGCCGGATTGTGGAGGCAGGAATCATTCCGGCCTGGCTGATTCAGAAGTATCTGAACAAATGGATCTCGAGTTCGTACGACCTGTTTGGTACAGATCACTCGTCGTCGGCGCACTGGGCGTACGTGTGGGGGATCAAGGGACGTTACGACGAACCGAAAAACGACACAGCTGCCGAGCTCGATGATCTGAATGATTACAACCGTCATCTCTATCGCGAGGAAGTCTCCGGACTGATCGAGCGCTTCAACAATTCACTGAAGCCGGGGGAACCGAAGCTGTACGCGCCCGACATCAAGTTCAACCGCGCCATCGGCCGCTGGGCGGGACAGAAATTCCATGCTCAAACCGGCGAACCGCTCGAGGACAAGGCTTACGAAGAGCATCTGAAGGAGTACATGCCGTCGGCGGAAGACAAGAAGCTGTTGCTGGAAATCATCGGCAACGAAAAGAATTGGATTGCGGAAAAAGCCGGAGCGCGGGATCCGCTGGCATCAATCGGCGAAGTACGGAAATCCGCGATCAATCTCTGACCATGACGACGACTGCAGCAGATACGAAGCTCAGCCGACTTTCGCTGGTAATCGATGGCGCCGTTGCCACGATCATGTTGCGCAATCCTTCGGTGAATGTCATCGACATTCGCATGATGGAGGAGTTGGCGCAAGTTCTGGCGGAACTCGAGGCGCAGACGAAAATCTCGGTTATCGTGATTTGCGGGGAAGGCCGGGCGTTCTCGGCTGGCGTGGATGTAGCCGCACACACTCCGGACAAAGTCGAGGAGATGCTCTCGAAGTTCCACGGCCTAGTCCGCGCGCTTGTGGCCACGAAGAAGGTCACGATTGCAACGGTACACGGGCTTTGTCTTGGCGGCGGGGCAGAGTTGGCCATGGTCTGCGACCTGGTCTACACCAGCGAGCAAGCAGAGTGGGCATTTCCTGAAATCAAGCTGGGCTGTTATCCGCCGGTGGCGTGCACGGCGTTGGCCGCGCTGGTGGGGCAGAAGCGCGCGGCAGAGATGATTCTGACGGGGCGTTCGATTTCAGGCAGGGAAGCGGCGGAAATCGGGCTGGCGACGCGTGCGGTTCCTGAGATGCAGCTCAGTTCCGCGGTCGCAGCCGGAGTGGGGCAATTGCTGCACTTGAGTCCGGCGGCACTCGCGGTGGCTAAGAAAGCGTCTTACGCATGGGACTCCATGCATTTCGACAAAGGGCTGGCGCGTGCCGAGAAGATTTATTTCGAAGATCTGATGAAGACGTCCGATGCGCAGGAAGGGATCCGGGCATTCCTGGAGAAGCGCCCGCCCAAGTGGCGCGGCGAATGAGTGTTCATTGCTGAGATGGATTACGAAATCACTGCCGAAGAGGTAAAAGCCAAGCTGGATGCGGGAGACCAGTTCACGTTGCTCGATGTCCGCGAGCCGTGGGAGTTTGAGGCGGCGCGGATGGATCGCGCCAAACTTATGCCGATGGGCGATGTGCCATCGCGGGCGCATCAGGAACTTGATCCCGAGGATCACATCGTGGTCGTGTGCCATCACGGCGTGCGCTCGATGAATGTCACCGCCTGGTTGCGGCAACAGGGATTCGAGAAGGCGCAGTCCATGCGCGGCGGCATCGATGCCTGGTCGCGCACGGTGGATGGGAAGGTGCCGGTGTATTGAGAGCTGCTAGCTGCTGAGCTCTGGCCTGTAGCTAATCAGAGACGGGCTCATTGCTCAGCAGCTAGGAGCTTCTGTGAAAAAAGAACTCATCGAACTTCGCGTCAACGGCCGCACGCACGAGCTTGCCATCGAGCCCAATGCGCTTGCTGCTCGATGTCCTGCGGCAGCAGTTGCAGCTCACGGGCTCCAAGCGCGGCTGCGACGATTCCTCCTGTGGCGCTTGCACTGTGCTGATCGATGGCGTGGCGATGATGTCGTGCACGCTGCTGGCCGCCAGTTGCGAAGGCCAGGAGATCACGACCATCGAAGGCGTCAGCGAGCACGGGAGCCTGGCGGCGATTCAGAAAGCCTACGGCGACTGGGGTGGAGCGCAGTGCGGCTACTGCACGCCCGGGTTCATCATGACGGTGAAATCGTTGCTGGCGGAGAACCCGAATCCCAGCGAGGACGAAATTCGGATGGCGCTGAGCAGCAATCTCTGCCGCTGCACCGGGTACAACCAGATGTATCAGGCGATTCGTTCAGCGATTCAGGCGGAGCGGGAAGCGCTGGCGGTGGAGAAGCGATGAGCTCCGAGTTTTCCATCATCGGCAAGCCCACCGCGATGGTGGATGCCGCCGAGAAGACCACCGGCGCCGGGAAATACACCGACGATCTCAGCCTTCCCGGCATGCTGGTCGGAAAGATCCTGCATTCGCCGTATCCCCACGCTCGAATCAAGGCCATCGACACTAGCCGCGCCGAGAAACTGGAAGGCGTGGTGGCGGTCGCCATTGGCCAGGATGCGCCGAATACCTACGGCATTCTTCCGGTCGGGCACGATGAGTATCCGCTCGCGCTCGACAAGGTCCGCTATGTTGGCGATAACGTCGCCTGCGTGGTCGCGATCTCGGAAGCGATCGCAGAACGGCCCTCGAACTGATCGATGTCGATTACGAGGTGCTGCCGGCCTACTTCGATCCGGAAGAGTCGATGAAGGCGGAGTCGGATCTGATTCACGACAACAAGCCCAACAACATCGAAAAGGATTATCACCACGTCTTCGGCGATCCTGAGCAGCGGTTTTGCGGAAGCGGATCAGGTTGCCGAAGCGCGCTTCATCGCCAACGAAGTGACGCATGCGGCCATGGAGCCGCACTCCACGCTGGCGTCTTTCGAAATCGATCCGCATACCGGCAAGCCGGGACGCCTCACGGTGTGGTCTTCCACGCAGGTCCCGTATTACCTGCAGCACAAGCTGTCGCTCGTGCTGGAAATGCCGATGGCGCAGATTCGGGTGATCAAGCCGCTGGTGGGCGGAGGATTTGGCGGCAAGAGCGAAGTGATTCCGCTGGAGATCATCGCTGCCGTCGCGGCGCGCAAGGCGCAAGCCCCGGTGAAGATCACTTACACGCGCGAAGAGGTCTTCTGGGCGCATCGCGGACGCCCGCGCACCATCATCGATCTGAAGACCGGCGTGAAGAATGACGGGCGGATCACGGCCGTGAAAGCGCGCGTGGTGCAGGATGGCGGCGCGTATTGCTCTTATGGCGTGGTGACCATTCTGTACTCGGGAGCGCTGCTGGGCGCGCTCTACGACATTCCCAATATTCAGTACGACGGCTACCGCGTGCTCACCAACAAGCCCGCCTGCGGGGCCATGCGCGGTCACGGCACGGTGAATGTGCGCTTCGCCTTCGAGTCGCAACTCGATGAACTTGCGTCCGACGATTGGAATGGATCCGGCCGAGATTCGCCGCCGCAATCTGCTGAAGCCGCCCTGCATCACGGTGAACGGCCTGCGGGTGCAGAGTTACGGGCTGCCGGAGTGCATCGAGAAGACAGTCGAGCGCTCCGGATGGAAAGAGCGCAAAGGCAAGCTGGCAAAGGGACGCGGCCTGGGCATTGCCTGCAGTCACTACGTGAGCGGGGCGGCCAACTCGATCATTCGCTCCGACATGCCGCACTCCACGGTCAACATCAAGATTGATCGCGATGGCGGAGTGGTGGTGTACACGGGGGCTTCGGAAATTGGCCAGGGATCGGACACGATGACGGCCCAGGTCGCTGCCGAGACGCTGGGCTGCTCGCTGGCGCGCGTGCGGGTGGTGGCGGCGGACACCGATCTGACGCCGATTGATATTGGCTCGTATTCCAGCCGCGTCACGTTCATGGCAGGCAATGCCACGCTGCGCGCGGCAGGGGAAGTGAAGAAGCTGATCGCAGCCGCAGCCGCAAAGAAGATGGCGTGTGATCCAGAAGATGTGGTTTTCCGGGATGACCTCGTTACCAGGAACGCTCGTGGAGGGAGGGACGCCGCCGTCCGCTCCAGCCGAGCAAGGCTCGGCAGCCTCAGTGTCGGGGCGCGTCGAAGGCCAGATCCTCCGCGGCTCGCTGCAGCAGAAGCGCAAAGAAGAAGGCCCAAGGACTCGATGACCTTCGAAGAAGCGGTGGTCGCCGCCATCGATTTCCATGGCGCGCTGACCGGAACAGGATCCTACGCCCCTCCGGCTGAAGCCCGCGGAGGCAAGCACAAAGGCGCGGGCGTGGGACCCTCGCCCGCATATTCCTATTCGGCGCAGGTGGCCGAAGTCAGCGTCGATGAAGAGACCGGCGAGGTCACGGTCCACAAGGTCTGGGCGGCGCACGATTGCGGACGCGCGCTGAACCCGGTTTCGGTCGAAGGCCAGATCATCGGCTCGGTCTGGATGGGCATGGGCCAGGCGCTCACCGAAGAGATGGTCTGGAAAGATGGCATGCTGATGAATCCCGGGCTGCTCGAATATCGCAGCCCATCCTCGGTGGAGTCGCCGGAAGTGGAACCCATCATCGTGGAGAGCATGGATCCCGAAGGGCCGTTCGGCGCGAAAGAGTGCAGCGAAGGATCGCTGGCGGCAACGATTCCCGCGATTGCCAATGCCATTTACGACGCGGTGGGTGTGCGGCTGCATGAGTCTCCGTTTACTCCGGAGCGAGTGCTGGCGGCGCTGCGCGCGAAGAAGCAACGCCAAGGCGCTGAACCTGACCGAGGGCATCGATCCTACTGCGCCTAGCCGATTCCGCGAGCACGGCGGCTCGCTCTGGTTCAAAGGGAAAGGGCCGGAGCGGCATCCGCTCGATCCGTCACGGCAGGCGGAAGCACCCGCGGGAGGCGCGGATTGAGCCTGCCGCAATTCAAGTTGCTGCGTCCGCAGGGAGTGTCGCAGGCCCTGGAATATCTCGTAAAGTATTCAGCGCCCGATCTGCCCGTGCAAAGGTCGCGCGGGCCGGACAGCCGAGGGCGGGTATCCCTACATGGTTCCGGAGCCTCCACGCAAAATCCTCATCTCCGCGTGGTCGCGGGTGGTACTGACCTGATTCCGTCGATGAAGCAGAAGTTGTTCGAACCGGAGTATGTGCTCGATTTGCGCGCGATCCGGGAGTTGAGGGGGATTCGACCTTTATCCGACGGTGGCGTTGAGATTGGCGCTCTGACTACGCTGCGCGAGATTGAGCGCTCTGACGTTTTGCGGCGGCACTATCCCGTGCTGACGGAAGCGGCGGCGACGGTCGCTTCTCCCGTGCTGCGCAACATGGGGACGATTGGCGGCAACATTTGCCTCGACACACGCTGCCTCTGGTACAACCAGTCGCTCACCTGGCGAAAGGGCTGCGGGTTCTGCATCAAGAAAGATGGCGATCTTTGCCACGTGGCTCCGGGCGGAACTAAATGCTGGGCGGCTTTTTCGGGCGATACTCCTCCCGCCTTGCTTTGTCTGGACGCTGAGATTGAAATCGCGAGCGCAACCGGAACGCGGCGTGTGGCGTTGCGTGACTTCTACACGGGGCTCGGCGACAACTATCGCAATTTGCAGCCAAACGAACTTCTCACCGCGCGTTTTCCTGCCCGCCTCTTCTGCCGGCTTCACGGGTGTATATCGCAAGCTGCGGGTTCGGGGGTCGATCGATTATCCGCTGGCCGGAGTCGCGGTTGCGATGAAGAGTACGAACAGCCATATCGCCGATGCGCGCATTGGCATCACCGCGGTGAACCCGGCCCCGTTGCTGGTGGCAGGCGTATCGGAGTTGCTGGCGGGAAAAATAATCGATGAATCCCTGGCCGAAGCCGCCGGCAATATGGCCGCTAGAATCAGCAAACCGTTGACAACCTCCGCCCTCACTCCGGAGTATCGTCGCGAGATGATCCGTGTGTTCACGAAACGAGCGGTGCTGGCAGCTGCCCAGGCACGCCAGAATTAATCCCGACGCTGCAAGGAGCAAGGCTATATGTCCAACTACGAAATCGCGCAGGTCAACATTGGCCGGGTGAAAGCTCCGGTTGAAGACCCTCTTATGGCCGGATTCGTTTCGCGGCTGGACGAGCTCAATGCTCTGGCGGATCGCAGCCCCGGCTTCGTGTGGCGACTACAAACGCCCGTCGGCAATGCGACCTATTTTCGACCCTATCCCGAAGATGATCGGATCTTGATCAACATGTCCGTGTGGGAGAACATTGCCGCGTTACGACATTACGTTTACAAGACCTCTCACGCGGAGCTTCTGCGGCAAAGGGAATCCTGGTTTGAGAAGTTCGCGGGCGTATACATGGCCCTGTGGTGGGTTCCGGCGGGGCATCGTCCCGGTATGGACGAAGCGACGAAACGCATCGCACATCTTGCCAAGCACGGACCAACTCAGTTTGCGTTCACCTTCAAAACAAGCTTCGAGCCGGACGACGAATTCCAGCAGGGAATTGATTGGTCAGGATTTGAGCCCTGCCCGGCGACGTAGCTGCCGACTGATAAAATGCAGCTCTGAGGCGAACGCCGCCGCGAATGATTACCGACTGCCACATTCACATCCAGCCAATAGAGATGTTCAAGCCGCATGCGCTGGAACTCATGAAAAATAAGCGCGCGAATTTCGAACAGATTGAGGAGTTCTGCAGGTCGCCGAAAGCCTTTCTGAAGTACTTGGACCGCAGCGGATTTGATCGCGCCATGCTCATCAACTACGTGGCCCCTGAGGTCATCGGCTTCACGAGCGGTGTGAACCAGTTCGTTGCCGATTACGTGAAAGAAAATCCGAAGCGCCTGCTTTCCTGTGGAAGCCTGCACCCCCGGCATACCTCAAACGTTCTCGCGGACATGGAGCAGATTCTGCAACTGGGGATAAAGATGATCAAGATCCACCCGCCTCACCAGTTGCTATTCCCCAACGACTATCTTCGGGGAGTGAAGGAACTGGAGATCATCTATCGCGCAGCAGAGGCGAATGGGATTCCGGTGATGTTCCATACAGGCACCTCGATTTTTCCTGGAGCACGCAACAAATATGGCGATCCGATTTACGTAGACGATGTTGCGGTGGATTTCCCCAAGCTGAAGATTATCCTTGCCCACGGCGGGCGGCCACTGTGGATGGAGACAGCGTTCTTCCTCATCCGGCGCCACCCCAACGTTTATCTTGATATAAGCGGTATCCCTCCGAAAACTCTGCTGCAGTACTTCCCGCGCTTAGAAGAAATCGCGCATAAGACTTTGTTCGGGACGGATTGGCCGGGCCCTGGTGTTCCCGATATTAAGAGGAACCTTGACGAGTTTCGGTCACTCTCGCTCAGCGACTCTACGCAGCAGCAGATTCTGAGCAAAACTGCATTGAGCATCTGGCCTGCATAAGCGCGAAGGCCGCCTCGCGGGTGAGGGGCCGGAGAATACAACCACATTACTTAGCAGTACTGGCGGCTTTAGCGTTTGATCCCATCAACTCATTCGCCAGGGCGCCAGCCCCATAGATGTTGCGCAGGGCTTCCTGAATGCCGCGTGAATCCACGGAAACGGCGCGTGCTTGCTTGTCGCTGTAAGCAAAGTTCCAGGCGAGGGATTGGATATTGCCATCGAAGATGATTCCGACCACCTCGCCCTTTTTATTGACAGTGGGAGAGCCGGAATTTCCTCCAATGATGTCGGCTGTAGAAACGAAGTTCAAAGGCGTTTTCAGGTTGAGCTGGGATTTCGATTTCACCCAGCTCTCGGGCAGATTGTACGGCGGTTGGTTACTGTGTTCTGCCGAGCGCTCGTACGCGCCCCCGATATTCGTGTCGAAGGGAATTGCCTTACCATTCTCCTGGTAACCCTTCACCTGTCCGTAGCTAAGTCGCAGGGTGAAAGTTGCGTCGGGTGGTTGCGTGAAGCCGCTCTGTGCAAAACGAGCCTTGGCGATGGTGGCTCCATCCCGGCGCACTACCGATTCGACCTTGTCTTCGTACTCTTTTCTAGCCGCCCGGGCGTCTAGGTCGATCGCACGCATGACTGTAATAAGTGGATCCGTGCTGGCATCGATCGCTTGCTGTCCGCCTTCATAAAGCTGCTTGCGTACGGCGACGTCATCCAGCTTCGTATTTGTGATCAGCTGCTTCGCGGCCTCGGCTGGACTCTGTCCTTGCAGCACTTTTTGTACGTCGGAATTCTCATTGCCCAGCGACTGCTGCATTTCTGTCAGGGCATCCGTCAGCAGAACGATCTCGAGGTTCTTATAGATCGGTTCTGTCGAGAAAAGCTGTTGCTCGAGCGAAGGCAGGGCGGAATCGCGAAATTCACGAAAGCGCTCCGGATTGGGCTTTGGTCTCTCCTCCGCGGCCCGCACCAGGGTGCGAGCGAGTTGGGGAAGGGGAGGGACTCCGCGCAGCCGCTCCAGATAAGTCAGGTTGCCATAGATCGCCTGATTCACCTTGATGGCTTGCACGATTTCATCCCAGGGATCGGGCGCACCGGCATTTTTGGGGTCGGCTTTGAAAGAGGCGCGGAGCTTGGCCTGATCCGCAGCTTTCTCGTCCATAATCGACTTGTCTCTTAACCCTGCTTCGTAGCCGGTGATAGCTTTTTGCGAGTTCTGCAGGCCGAAGATGTCCTCTTGCGCAATGCGGGCGTTCTCTTCGGATTCCTTGCTGAACTTCTGCAATACTTCGATCCGGCGAGCGTAGTACTTCAAAGCCGCTGGATACTGCACGTCCCGCAGGAACTCCAGCTGAGCCATGGTGAGCAGCCGTCCAGTATTGCCGGGATGTCCTGACACAAAGATCAGGTCACCATCATTTACACCGTTGGACGACCACTTCAGGTAATTGTCCAAATGAGCCGGTTTTCCGTTTTCGTAGACGCGGAAGAAGGTGATGTCGAGGTCGTAACGAGGATAGGTGAAATTGTCGGGATCGCCGCCAAAGAAGGCGATGTCAAACTCGGGCGCAAACACCAGACGGACATCGGTGTACTTTTTGTACTTATAAAGATTGTAGACTTGGCCCGAGTAGAAGATGACGACGTCGCAGCGCAGGCCTGTGGAAGTCGAGCAGTTCTTTTCCACGTCGGACATAGCGGCACGCTGGGCCTGTCCAGCGTCGGCGGCCGACATTCCCGGCTTCACTCCGGCATTGATCTTCTCGGTTACGTCTTCAATCCCGACCAGTTGGTTCAACTCCAGATTGGGGCATTTCGCCTCTTCAGCCTGGGTTTTCGCGTAAAAGCCAGTTTTGATGTAGTCATGTCCGCCGGTCGACAACTGTTGCACGCACTCGGCGCCGACGTGGTGATTGGTAAAAGTGAGCCCGTCAGAGGAAACGAATGAACCGGAGCCGCCATTGTTGAAGCGCACCGAGGAGAGACGGACGTGATCGAGCCACTGCTCGGTCAATTCGAACCCGTATTTGGCTTTAATTGCGTCTTTGGGAGGAGCGTTGTAGAGCCACATGCCCTCGTCGGCGAGGGCCAAACTCGAGCTGAGAAATGTACACGCGAGCAGAATCGAAAAAATGCGTTTCATTCGAGGAGATTCCTTCCATGAAGAAATGAGAGCACAGCGGGGACCATTAGCAAACCGGACCATCAAACAAACTCTCAACTATACGCCCGTCACAAGAGCGCGAGCAAAGCGCAGCCGGGAGCGGGTTGGAAAGCGCGGCAGTTTTCAGGTATAAAAAAAGGTTGCTCTCCGCGCGACCGCTTCGCAGGGTTATGCCAATTCCGCGGGAAACGAGACATCCAATGCCTGGCCTCACTGCAAATCACGCGCCCAAAGGACTCGAAGGAGTCGTTGCAACCAACTCCAAGATCTGCTACATCGACGGAGATCAGGGCGTTCTTGCCTATCGCGGTATCGATATTCACGAACTGGCCGATCACTCGAATTTTGAAGAGACCTGCTACCTGCTGTGGTTCGGAAAGCTTGCCACGCGGCGTGAATTGCGCGAGCTGCACGATCGCCTGGCAGAGGAACGCAAGCTGGATGCCTCGATCATTTCGCTGCTGCGCAACGCGCCTCGTCACGCATTGCCGATGGATGTACTGCGCACTGCGGTTTCGGCGCTTTCGTTTTACGATCCACAGGAAAAGAGCAATGACAGCAAGGCGAATGTGGATAAAGCCATTCGCCTGACTTCGCAGATCGCAATGATTGTGGCGGCTTACGATCGCATTCGCAAAGGGCAGCCCGTGGTGGAACCGGAGCGCTCGCTCTCTCATGCCGCAAATTTCCTGCTGATGCTGAATGGCAAGCATCCGTCGGCGACTGCGGAACGGGCGCTCGACATCGCGTTAATTCTTCACGCGGATCACGAACTCAATGCGTCGACTTTTGCCGCGCGGGTGACGGCCGCGACTTTATCGGACATGCACTCGGCGATCACATCCGCAATTGGGGCGCTGAAGGGGCCGTTGCACGGCGGGGCCAATGAAGCGGTGTTCCGCATTCTGCAGTCCATCGATTCTTCCGGGGCTGATCCGGTTGACTACATTAAAGGCATGCTGGCGCAGAAGAAGAAAGTTCCTGGGTTCGGGCATCGGGTGTATCACACCGAGGACCCGCGAGCCACGCATCTGCGTGTCATGTCGCGCGATTTGGGGAACTCCAGCGGGCAGGGGAAATGGTTCGACATTTCCCATAAGATCGAAGAATTCGTAAAGGCCGACAAAAAGCTGAATGCCAACGTCGATTTCTATTCCGCGTCCACCTATCACACGCTGGGGATTGACGTGGATTTGTTTACGCCCGTGTTTGCCGTCTCGCGCATCAGCGGCTGGACCGCGCACGTGATCGAGCAACTAGACGACAATCGCCTGATCCGCCCGCGCGCGGAATATATGGGCCCGGAATACCCGAGTCAATACGTCCCAATTGACCAGAGGTAGGACCGGGGGCGCCAGGTCTCGCCGAAGTTGGGAGACCTGGGAAGTAGGGACCCCGAAGTCCGCCATTCCCATGTCTCGCAAATGCGGCGAGACATGGGGCACCGCATTTTTTTGTGGGTTCTGAACTCACGTAGAATACAGAGAGGGCTGATTATGCACCGCGTCTATCTCGACAATAACGCCACCACCCCGGTTCTGCCCGAAGTATTCGAGGCCATGCGGCCATATTTTGGGGAACACTTCGGCAATGCCTCGTCCATCCACCATCATGGGCAGGAGACGCGGGCAGCGGTCGAGAATGCGCGTGAGTCCGTCGCTGCCTTGCTGGGTTGCGGTGCGTCCGAGGTCATTTTCACGTCCGGCGGAACGGAGAGCGACAACCTTGCGATCGCCGGGTTGGTCAAGGCCGGCGATCACGTGATCACCTCCGGCATCGAGCATCATGCCGTGCTACATGCGGCGAAGAACCTGGAGCAAATCGGCTGCCACGTCACGGTTTTGCCGGTGGACGGTCGCGGCCTGATCGATCCGGACGACGTGAAGCGCGGGCTACGCCCGACCACCAAACTCATCACGGTGATGATGGCGAATAATGAGAGCGGGGTGCTGCAACCGGTCGAGGAAATTGGAAAGCTGGCGGCAGAAGCCGGTGTCCTGTTTCACACGGACGCGGTCCAGGCAGCAGGGAAGGTTGCGATTGATGTGAAGCGCGTGCAATGCCACGCGCTGTCGATTTCGGGACACAAGCTTCACGCGCCGCAGGGGACTGGAGCTCTGTTTCTGAAGAAGGGAACTCAGCTTCAGCCGCTATTCCATGGGGGGCGTCACGAGCGTTCGCGGCGTGCGGGAACGGAAAATGTGCCCGGCATCGTGGGTTTGGGGAAAGCCGCCAAGTTGGCCAGCGACAGTTTCAATAACGGCGCGATCGAGAGACTTGCGGCGATGCGGGATCGGCTGCAACGTGTCGTTCTCAGCTGCATCGAAGGCACGATGGTGAATGGGGATGGTGCGCCGCGGGTTCCCAACACGGCTAACATTCGCTTCGACGACATCGAAGGTGAATCCCTGGTCATCGCGCTGGATCTAAAAGGGCTGGCGGTGTCCACCGGCGCGGCGTGCTCGTCCGGAGCGATTGAACCCTCGCACGTGCTGATTGCGATGGGACTCAGGCCGGAACAGGCGCGCGCCAGCATCCGCTTCAGTTTGGGCAAGCAAACCACGGAAGAGGATATCGATTTCGCAATTCAGCTGTTGCCGGAAACGGTGGCGCGCCTCCGGGAATTGTCGCCGGCGTACAAGAAGCAGACAATTTCTACTTAGCTATTCATGCCCCAGTGAGATACATAAGTTGAGCACAGAGACCATCGCGGTAGCCATGTCGGGCGGTGTGGATTCTTCCACTGTCGCGGCCATGCTGCGCGCGGAGGGGCATAGAGTCATCGGGCTCACGATGCAGTTGTGGAACCAGCGCCGCCTTGCGGGACGCGATGGTATGCCCGAGTCGGTACAGGGGCGCTGCTGCTCGCTCGATGACGTGTACGATGCGCGCCGAGTCGCACAGCAGATCGGCATTCCGTACTACGTGGTCAATCACGAGGACAGCTTTGAGCGCGATGTGATTCGCCCCTTTATCAACGAGTATCTTTCCGGGCGAACGCCCATCCCCTGCAGCCTTTGCAACAATCATCTGAAGTTCGAGCAGTTGCAACTGGTGGCGCGGCAGATTGGCGCCGAGCGCGTCGCCACCGGGCACTATGCGCGCGTCGCGTTCGATGAAAACCGGCAGCGCTGGTTGCTCAAGCGCCCTGCGGATCACAGCAAGGATCAAACTTACTTTCTGTTCGGCCTGACTCAGGAGCAACTCAGCCGGACGCTGTTTCCGCTGGGGGATATGACCAAGCCAGAAGTCCGCGAATGCGCCCGCCGGCACGGGTTGGCGCTGGCGGAGAAGCCGGACTCACAAGAGATCTGTTTTGTCCCGGGTGGCGACTACAAGCGCTTCATCGACGCGTACCTGGCTGAGCAAGGAGAGTCGTTGCCCGACACCGCGGGCGAACTCGTCACGACAAACGGGGAAGTCATCGGCGAGCACACCGGGATTCACAACTTCACCGTGGGGCAGCGTAAGGGGCTCGGCGTGGCGACGGGATCGCCTCTGTATGTCATCCAGATCAGCGGTGCGGATAAGCAGGTGGTCGTGGGCAATGATGAGCATCTCTACTCGCGCACACTGCGGGCGCGCCGAGCGAACTTGATTTCCTTGGCAGAGATTCGCGAGCCGATGCGTGTGTCTGTGAAGATTCGACACCGCCATGAGCCCGCTCCGGCCGTTATTGAGAAGGCTGGGGAGGACGAGATCCTGGTCACGTTTGACCAGCCGCAACGCGCCATCACTCCCGGGCAAGCTGCTGTGTTCTACGACGGCGATGTTGTGGTTGGCGGCGGCTGGATCAGCTAGCAAGATCGTAGCGTAAGTGAGCAGCAGGCTCGAGGCGCTGCTGGTTCTGAATGCTCGTCAGTACGAGTGCTTCGGGAGATGGCTCTTCTTCACACTTTGCCGGTACATCTTGTCCTGTGCCTTCTTCTGCTTCCTCAAATACTTTTCTTCCGCCTTCTGGTGTTTCGCAGTTGCCCTCCGTGTGGCGCGGGTTTCGGGATATACGGGCTTAACGGGATAAGGCGGTTTGTCGGGATAAGCAGGCTTGTTTTTTTGCGCCGCTGCAGGCATGGAGAATGCCAAGCAGCACAAGGCCAGGCAGAAGATGGTGGCAAGTTGTTTCATAGAGTCTTAAAGCTACCCACAGGTACTCGGATAAGTCTACCTGAGACGGAATGTTTGGCTATGGCTCGTTAGTGTAACCAGCCCCCAGGTAACCAGCCCCGCAGACGGCAGCCTCACCCTATTTTGTATGCCCCGAACTAGCGCGCCGCTGGGGTTGTTGAGCCTCAGTTCCCGGAGCGCAGCGACTCTATAAACGACTTTCCGGTCTTGTTTAGCTTCTTTTCCAGGCGTGCGGTGCAGTCACATCCGTCACAAGCCCAGAGGTCAGTGCCGTTGTGGTCGCGGCATTTGCGCCGGTCATGCGCGTCCTGGACGCGGGTGAGGTCGAAAAACTGTTCCCAGTAGGGCCGCTCTTCCTGCAGCGGCGTCGGGCAGTAACAGATCTCCACCCAGCGGGCGGTCTGATCTTCGCAGAACCGAGCGTCTTGCATGTTGCGGAGATATTCGCCTTCGGCGACCGATCCATGACCCAGGGCTCCGGAGTCGATTGCTTTCAGCAAGTCGGCTTCTCGATCGGGTTTTACGCGGGCTCGCACCAGGTAACGCATACTTTCATGGTAACTCCGAACACATATAGTCTAGCTTTACACGGTCATTCCAGCCCGGCTTGGGCGAGCATTGCCTGGAATTGATTCCTGGTTCGCATGTCGATGGACTGCGCAACCAGCTTGCCTTCACGGTCGTAAACGAAGCTCTTGGGAATTCCTTCCACCTGGAAGAGATCGTTTACCTTTCGGCCGGGGTCGAGCAGCACGGGATAGGTAATCTTTCGTTCCGCGATGAAGGGCTGAACTTTTGCGACCTCCTCATCGGAGATCGAAATCACCACGAATCCCTCATCTTTGTACTTGTCGTAGAGCGCCTGCAGATCGGGCATCTCTTTGCGGCACGGCGGACACCATGTGGCCCAGAAATTTACCAGCACGACCTTGCCTTTGAGATCCCGCAGATGCCACGGATTTCCCTGCAGGTCAGAAAGCGTGAAATCGGCCTGTTGGCGCGCGGCGTCGGCCGCCTGGAGTCTAGAGAGCGCTTCGGAGAACTGAGGATTGTCCGACTGAGCTTGCATGTGCTCGTAACGGACAAGCGATGCGAGCGAGATGTAAAGATCATTGGGTTGTCCGGGCTTTCCGGCGGGAGGTTGTTCTCGCAAAGCGGAGGCCAACGTGGTCGTCACTTCCTGCAGAGTGTCGCGACCAAAGTCGCCTTCGGTAGAAAGGTTTGCCAGCGCTCCGGCCAACTTCAACTTATTTGGAACGACCGGAAGCTGGCGAATCTGGAGAGCCAATTCCTTCGTGGTGCGTGCCCGGACTGTATCGTCGAGTTTCCGCAGCCCTTTGATGTGATCGGCGATGGGCTGTTCCTGCGCGCTCCATACCGTCTTCTGTTGTGCGGAAACAGAAAGCGTGAGAAAGAGAATGACACTTACGATGAGATAGCGGGAAAAGGCGGAATGCATAGATCTTTTGCCTGGCTCAGGAAGAGGAATGACGGGGGGTGAGTAGACATTCAACTCAGATAAACATTTCATCCTGAGGAACGGGGCGGCGTTCTCCGCGGCCGCCGCCGTTTCTGCGGCCCCGCCCGAAAAAATATTCCAGGCCCACGGTGATACCCTGCATCAATCCTGAGACTCGGCGAACGGGAGAGACGACGGTCCTCTGCACAATCTCGGTCGTTTGCTCGACGCGGTCCATGGTCCGTGTGAGCATTTCGTCACCGCGGATAATCTGCAAGCGCGCGCGATCTACCACGTCGTTCACGGTGGCGTCGATGCGTTCTAGTTGGCCGCGCAACACGGTGGTCGCGTGCTCGGCATTGGCGACGATGGTTGTCACTTTGGGACGCACTTCGGTAAGCACTTCCTGGACTTGCTCCAGTGTGGGCAGGACTTTGGTTCTCACTTCGCTGGCGAGCGCTTCCATGCGCTCGGTGCTCTTGCGCATGGTCAGATACATACCCAGCAGCAGACCCGCCTGCAACAGGATGGCAATCGCCGTCAGAGCAACGAAGATCGTCAGCATATCCATAGTTCTTCCTCCCTCAAGATTGCGAAGGGCCGCGCCCGGAGGGAGAACCGGCACGGACTCGAGGACTACAGGTTCTTTCCGGGTGCTGTTTCCGCCGTAGCTTCGTGATAGGCCTGGCGTCCGGCTTCGTACGCTTGCCGGAACTGCTCTTTCTGCTGAGTCACCTTCTCGCGGCCCTTATCCGCCCACTGCGATGCCTGGTCGCGGGCTTCACGTGCGCGATTCTTCACAAACTCCCGGCCCTCTTCCGCTCTTGCCCGGATCGCCTCGCGCGTTTCGCTGCCCGAGCGCGGTGCGTATAGAACTCCTGCCAGCGCTCCTAGTCCGAGTCCCGCCAGAAACCATACCAAACTAGTGCCAGTATCTCGATCAGACATATCAATCCTCCACACTTAAACGTCTCATTGGATGGTACATCCTCTTCAGGGCAAAAGACAATTACAGGGCATGCAGTACTCCGGGCAGGATTATCAGGCAAGCCCAAAACGGGCCGCCTTGCGGAGAGACGACGCGGCCAGGGTTTGGCTCAGGACGGGATACCAAATCTACTTGGTGGGTGTGGTTGGAGCTGGACTCTGGGCCGGCGCGGGCTGGGTCTTAACGGGCTGGGATTTGAGCCCCTGAAGTACGGAACCGGGGCCGCCGCGCTTGCTGGCGTACACCGACAATGTGATAGACGTAATCATGAAGGCGACAGCGGACCACGTAGTCGCCCGGGAGAGGGCACTGGCCGCGCCGCGCGGACCGAAAGCGGTCTGGCTGCCTTGCCCGCCGAAAGCCGCGGAGATGTCGCCGCTCTTTCCGCTTTGCAGCAGAACGACAATGATAATGAAGAAGCAAACTAAAATGTGAACCGCGACGATTAAGCCGTAAACCATGTCCGTATGTTCCTGCCGATAGCCGCAGCTATCTATCTTGGAATCTGTTGCTGACGAGAAATTCATGGTGCGGAAGGGGGGATTTGAATTCTCCCCTACCTGAATTCTCAATAACTTGCAGGGAGCCGGGACGCTCTCTCTAGCCCCACAAAACATTGTAAGGCACTGGTGAGGCAGTGACAAGGGACTGGCAATGGACTGGCCCGAACTACACGTTCCGCACTGCGTCCTAAAGGGATAAACAGCAGGCTTCAAAAAATGAGGATTGACATGCAAGCTAACTCGTTAGGTCAGTGGGCACAAATACGGACATCCTCGGCTTCATGGTTTCACGAAAGCATGCGGGAGGCGAAGAGTAAACGCTCGTTCGCACAGGTTCTCGGTGCGACGTTTGCGTTATCGCTCTCTCAAAACAGCGCCAGATCGGCAGACGCTTCATCTGCGGTCATCTCAGCGCGGCTCCATGGGAACGTCAAACGAGCCCGAAAGGGCGGAGGAGTGATAAATGCCACTAGAAGTGATCGAACGCCAAACAACAGAAACCTGGTACGCACTTACCGGAGACCTCGCAGCCCGCGATGTGTTTCCCAGGCTGCTCCCCAACAGTGAGTCCATCAAGGAGGTAGAAGAGGACATTACGACCGAATCCGAATTCGATGACGGGAAATACGATGGATACCCGCAAGATGACGGTGAGATGGAAGAGGAAATCGACGAGTTCACTCAGTCGGCGATTTCGGAATTCCACGACGAGGCTCTCACTGCCGCGAAAACCACTCTGACGGCGCTGAACGCTGGCAAAACACTACTGCACAAAGACTACGAGCATGAAGAGGAGGACATTCTGGAGGAAGCTGCCAAAGCGCTAGGTATCGCGGTTCCCTGGGATCCAGCCGAAGCCGCACAGATCGCTGCCGAGGAAGCCGCCGGAGAGGCTCGACTGAAGCGAGAGCGTGAACAGCAAGAACTGCGCACGAAAGAGGCTGCGGAAGTCTTGGAGAAGGCCCGTCATTTGTTCACGGCAGGCAACTCGCATGCTGTTGTGAGGGCAATGTTCCCCAATTTCACGACGGAGATCGCAAATCTCGTGGGAGCGTTGCGCAGAGAGGGTGTGACGATCGCGGCTCGTTAGAAACCAGAAATGGCGGGGACTGGGTGTGTCGTCAGTCGCCGCCATTTTTCCAGAGGGCAAGGCGGAACGTGAGCGCCGTCGCCTCCGGTCCCATTCCGCCCCCGCCCGCCGAATGCGCCCTCGATAAGGAGTTACGGAATTGAAGAATTGTAAGCCCGCATCGCGCTACGCCGAGCACGTTCGTTATGGCCGGGGCGAAGTCGTCGCTGTCCGGCAACTGGACAGCGGCGGCTTCGTCGCTGACATGAAGTTCGGGGACGGGACCGAGCGAACCCTGCTTATCGCCGCGCAATTTTGGCCGTCAGGCGTTCCGTCTCTGCCGCCTGCTGCGCCGAAGAAGACGCGGAAGACTCAACCGGAATAGGAAGCAGCCTAATGCCCCGGAAGAGACCTAAAACCGCAGCCGACCGTCCTTCTTACCGGGGACTGAAGCCCTTACCCGTGCCCGAGGCGTTGCAGCCGTACCTTGCGGGCATGGAGCTACGGCGGATCTTCACGGATGCCAGCGCGGAAGAGATTCAAAACATCCTGGGAGCGATTGCCGAGCAGGGACGGTGCGAACTTATCGCGCGACGGTCCAGTGAGATGCTCGACGCCTGGAAGCAGAACGTCCGGCCACTGGCGGCACCGGTGAAGATCCCGGATCTCTCCACTATGCGGACGGCACGGGATGCTCGCAGCTCGCCGCGTTATCGCGGCCACCTGGAGGAGCACCTGGATCGCCTCGACCGTAGACGGGCGCGCGCGCCAGGAACTGGAAGACGGCCTAGCGGTCCTCGTGGATCGTGGAGTCGATGACTGGCAAGAGCTTGCAGAGATCGTAGACCGGACGATAGCAGGCGAGACCGCACCGCAGATCGCGCTGGCACTCGGTATGAAGCTCCGGACGGTTGAGCGTCGGCTGGAAGAACTGAGAGAGGCGTCCGGAAAGTGAACTGAATGGCGGTCCGTGACAAATGAAGACAACTATTAAGAGGGGAGAAAAAAATCATGGAAGGTGAACAGCGGCGCACGTGCGAGAACTGCGGGCTCCCCTCATGGGCAGTCAGCGGACCGGGAGTCTCGATCACGCTTGAAGATCGACCGGAGAACCGCTATCAGAAAACGCGCAAGCGAACGGCATGGTGCCATGACAAAGAGTGTGCCATTCAGTCGCTCGCAATTTCGAAACACGGTCGCGCGTCCCACAACTGGCCGATCACTCTCTCACAATTCAGATCCCTGCGGCCTCTCGAACAGACCGGGAGTAACGCGGAAAATCGGTCGCGGGCGTCCCGGAAAGCAAAAGACCTCGTCTGGGCGATGCCAACAGCGAAAAACGACGAAAGCATGTCTTTAGAATCAAGGCCCTAGCGTTACATAAAATCGATTCTGACCCCTGAGTACCAGATCGGGCTCTTGCATGGCCAGAACGCCGCTAAACGCAAACTCGAAGTCAGCCATATGAAGGCTAATAAAGAAATCTGCGAAGAACTACTGGCCAGCCTGCCGCCCGACTTCTACGGCTCCATCGAGCTGTCGTTCGTCAAGGGCACAGTGATGCAATCGAAAACGATCAGCAGCAAGAAGTACAACCCGGAGGCGAAATCGCCAGAGTATGACTACCGCCGACGATAAGCGTCCGCCGATCTACTGCAGCTCGGAGTGGCATGTGAGAGACGATCCGCGCGCGTTCATGATCTACAGCATCGCCTTGCATCTCACTGAAGGCGGGAAGAATGAGTTCTACTTATCTCAGGGCCAGCTAGCGCACTATCTCGGCTGGAACATTAAAACGGTGCGGTCCGCTTTCAGAGCGCTTCGCCAAGCGGGGATGTTCACCTTAGTTAGGCGCGGCTACGGCGGGAATGGGCTTGCCAATTTCGCGAGCGTCTATAGCGTCATTCCGCATTCAAAGCTGGCAGCAACAGATAAGTGCTGGGCCATCAATGCGGACACTGTACAAGAGCAGCACAAAAGCACTGCACAGGGGGGAGGGGTAAAAACTGGGTCGTACCCCCTACCAGAATCTGGGTCGTACCCCCTCCCAGCAACTGGTACCCTAGTCTCCGACCAGTCTCCGAAGGAGTCTACGAACCCTCCGCGAACTTCGTTCGCTCCGGCTTCACATGATTCGGCTTCGCCTCAGAAAGTCAACACCAACACCTTCCTGGGGAGGGGAGAGATCAACCCCAACCCCGCTCCTCTAAGAGAAATACCGGAAGACTTCCAGGCTGATGCAAGCAACGTCCGCTATGCGGACAAACATGGCCTGAATCTCAAGGAAGAACTGGCCGCGTTCTACGACCTTCATGGCTCTATTGGAAGCGAACGTAAAAACTGGCAGGCGGTACTCCGCAAGCATCTCAAGCAAGCTGCCTTGATGCGGGGCCGGATCGCGGTGCCGGAGTGGATGCCAGCGCCTGAATGGACCGCGTACCTCGCTATGCGCGAGCGGATCGGCAAAGGGGCGACCGAGCGAGCCCAGGAGATTGCCGTTCGGTACTTGTCCGATTTTCGTAAGAACGGCCACGGCGTCGCCTCGATCTTGAACCAGAGCACTCAGCACGAGTGGACGGGGCTCTGCGAAGTTGGACAGACTCCGTATCGCCCTGGCTATTGACAGGTCCAGTCCCAGGGGCGGGACATAATTCGAATAACCGCGCCGCCAGGCTAGCTCAGCTCAGCTTGTGTTCGAGTCGTTCTACGTTCGTAGCAGGTTCGTATTATGGGAGTGTAATTAACCGGACCGGCACGGGAGAGGAGCCGGTCACGGTAGGAGTGGTGTCCGTCGCCGTGTTGCTGCACCCTGCGACATTCAGCACAGTCACATTGACGTTGCCGCCCGCGTCTATGCCGTTGATGAATACTTGCAGAAACCCCACGATATTGACTGGAACCGTACCCTGAACGGTCGAAAATGTTCCCGCCGCGACATCGTCGTAGATTGGCACGCTTACGATGCTGTTGCTCGACGTGACTACGGTATTAGTGACTACTGGATTACCCAATCCTGCTTGGATCTGAAAGGGAAAGTGGGTAGTATCCAGGACATCCTGACCTAGGCTCTGGTGGATTAGACATTCGGTACCCGTCGCAGTGTCGCCGCTCGTCTTGCCCGGATTAAATGTCAGGTCTGCCTGAACGCCAGCGCTTGCGATTCCACAGGCGTACACCGTGCTCACGTCGCAACCGGCGACGGCTTCTTGATAAGCGGACCCAGTGGCACAGCTAGGGACGCCATTAGCGGTGCCGCCGACTAGCGCCGGAATGTAATCCAAGGTACCCGGAGCTTGACCGTTCGCTTGTGGTGGCTCAAGCAGGCCGTTCCCACTTCCATGTTTACAGTTCGGGTTGCCGGTCAAGCAGTCCGAGACGATCGCAAACTTCTCCCCGATTACGCTGCCAGCTCCTGTACCGGGCGCAAGCTGGATACCGGGGTTCTGGATCGATCCATTAGCCAGCACAACAAAAGGGGCGTGAGGTAGGGGCACAGAATTGCGAGGGTCTTGATTCGGAACAAGCCACGGTTTGACACATCTCGGATTCACCGTTACGAGACCATTTGGGGAATTGTTCAGAGAGAACGAAGGATTGAATGCCTCCGCCGTCGCTGTCGCGCTGACTTGACTCGTGCTTCTGTTCCAGATGCGAGAAAAGAAAGTAGGAAGCCCCGATTGAACGACATCGACCTTTACCTGCGGATTGATCGCGAAGGGTACGCCCGCAGTGCAATCAGTCGCCGTCCCGTTATAGAGGAAGGTTACGGTCACCGTACCTGGGACAGCACGGCCCACTGTGTTCTGCTGCGCTAGAGCCTGCGCCGCCAGGGTGGCCTGCGCGCAAGCTAACTGCCACGGCCCTGAAGGTAGACTTCCTTGCGTGTTCAACGGGTTTCCGGTCACGCCACTGAGCGACAGAACTCTAGCGGCAGCTAACGCAGCCGCATCGGCAGAGCGTTGCGCTTCCTCTCTCGCCAGATAAAGCACGATGACATCTATCGACAGAGCCGCCACAGAAATGATAGCCACCATCGCCAGAGCGACAAAGACCATTGTGACGCCCCGCTCTCCGCGCCTGTGACGAGATTCCCGCATTCCATGAACTCCAGCCTTGCGAGAATATCACGCCCGAATACGGCGAGTGGATGGTTGTAAGCATACCGACTAACCTCGGCACTCAGCCCCGCACCGCGCCCACTACTGCGGGAACGTGCATACCTGAGGTAAGTCATTAAGAGTTGTGAGGGGTTGCCCGACGCTGGGACGGTTGCCCATGCCGTAAAGTAATCACAAGTACATTAGTAGACATTACACGACTGCGCCGTAAAGGCGGCCAGGCACGGCCCCGCGCACCAAAGTAATAAGGCGGAGTGCAAGCGGTGGGGATAGGATTGCCCCGTGTCCATCTCGAAGTGGATCGCGCGCTGCTGGCCGTACATCTTCATCGCATTCGCGCTCATCGGACTAGCTTATCGGTTGCTGCGCGGCTGACCAGCGTTGTGCTCGTCTAGGATCTGATTGAGTTCGGCCACCAGCTTCGCAAACGTTTCCTGATCCCGCTCAGTGGCGATCAGCTCGGTCAGTTCCCTGATGCGGTTGTTCTGATCATTGTCCATCTGCCTTTCCCCTCCAGGCGGTCAGCGTAAAAGATGGTCCCACGCAATAAAAGCTACACCGAACCCAGCAGCCGTCAATATGGCGGACGTAATAACCCTGGTAACCACCACGAGAGCGCGGTCGTACCGCCTCACCGCGACTGGAAATATGAATCAGGAAAAGACAGAGATCGAGAAGATTGCCGATCAGCTCCAGGCCGGGCTGCTAAACCGCACCGGCGCGGATAACATCTCCCAGCTCACCGAACACCAGCTTGACGCCTTTAGGTTCCGCCGTGGCTCTGGCGTGTTGGCTTAATCGTCACGTTTTCGCCGGTCATCTGCCAGAGGATACTGAATCAATCTGGACCTCATGCGCCGGATGTGCTCGCTCAGGGCAGACCTCAGTTCAGCCGCCAGGTGATGGAACTCCTCGCCCTCGGCCTTCAGTAGCTTCGCGGACAGATCTCTGATGTGGTCTTCCAAACGGTTGGAGCCTGGCACGATCTTCGGATGTTTGTACTACAGGCCCTCGTACCCCAGCTATACAGGAAACCGTGTAGAAATCCGTAGGGTATGCTACCAAGACGTTTTGGTGTATGTACCCGAGCAACGGGTTGCGCATCCCACCTTCCCCAGACCAGAGGCTGCGAAGGTTATGTCGAGTTTGCCCCGAAGCATCACCCTCTTTCAGGCTCTCACCGCCGAGATCACTTGTCTCAGCGAACAGCAGATCGATGCTATGAGGACAGCAACGTTCGTCGGAATGACCGCAGATGAAAAGCATGAGCTTGAGCAGCGACGAGCAAGAATTCGAGAGCTGGTGCAGGAACTCGAAGTACTTACCTCACAGAAAGCCGCTTGATCAACGGGGCCACTCAAACTAATACCGTTAGCTTTCGCTCGCGTGTTTTAGTTGCACCTTGAGGACGTAACAATCCTCATGAATGGCCTTACCGTACTCATCCGTCTTCGCGGCCTCAATCTTTACGACGCGACCACAGATAGGACAGAACAGGGGAACGTCCTGGGACACAGATTTCGGAGGTATCCGGGGAGAATGCGGTTGAAACGGCTGCTGTGACATGGCTGGTCACCTTCCGTCCCCCAGAATCGGACGTGTCCAACGATCTGGGCCTCGGGGGAGGGACTGATGGCTACAGGATACCCTGTAGAGAGGCCGACAGGGATAGCCAAACTGCGCCGTGATCGGTGCGCTAGGTTACGGTTCCTTGCGGCTACCTTCAACTTCATTGCGGCTGCTTACGTCTCATTTCGGATAGCAAGTAAACTACGCAGCGCCACGCATTGACTCCTCAAGTACCCACAACTCTCTCCGGAGCTTCTGGATTCGTTCAAGTTGCTCATCGTATGCTTTCTTTTCCTCGCGCGAGAACCCAACGAGTATCGCCATCTCAAGGGCTTGTGAGTGTTTCCGGCTGAGGTCGTCGATCTCCCTTTTTAGCCGCTCAATAATCTCCTTGGTTTCCGGTGAATCAGGACGCATAAAAGCACCAAAGGCGGTTGGAAGTGATCCCTGCGGGTGAGGTTGCCGGTAAACAGTACTCTGCTTCTTCTGAAGCTGTCGAGCACGGGTACAACCGCCGCCGAACCTGGCGGGCAGCGAGACAGCGACTGATTGAAGCCATGTCAGGTTGGGGTTTCTAACGCGAACTTTGCTTGAGATTGCCGTGGCAATCGATTGAATAGAGTGGATTGTCACTGGCGCAGCCACCTAGCGATTTAGCCTTGGCGCTTTCGCTAGTGGAGGCCGTTGATGATACTTTGTTGAGGTCCGAAAGCACCACATCTGCAGGGTGGCCGTTCGACTCAACTAAGCATTCGCCGTTCTGATCTTCGAACGTGAGTGCTCCTACTTTTTCGTGAGAGAACACGGCACCGAGGGGCAGCAGAAAATCCTTCGCAAAGTTCGCGTGCGTGCGGATGTTGAGCACAGGTGCATTCGGGTCGGGACGCTCTGCCCACCATTTGTGATGTGCAGTCAGTACTTCCGCCTTCACGATCAGTTTGTCGCATTGCGATTTCAGGGTTCTTGAATCGCCAGCGTGGGCACATGTGCAGAGAAACCCCACCGTAACGAGATGGACGAATGAGAGCTTCATGCGAACTCGCTTCCTGGGGGACAGCAAACCATAACGCCACTGCTTTCAGGCTGTAAACACATTTCGCTTCTCACAGCAAACGCTGACGGGCCACATTATTCCTCTTCAGTACTGAGGGTGCCCGAAGACGAGAGTCCTGTGCCGCGATATTCAGTCCCTTGGAAGAGCCGCGAAATAGAAAACGGAGAACCTGCCTCCTCAACAGGAAGGGAGTCATCAATAATGGATCAAAGAAACAAAGAACGTATCGTCGCCGAAGAAACCTCACGGTTCATGGACGGGAGCTTCGGACAGTTGGACCTCTCGGGCTTTCCAGACCTCGCCCATCCTCAAACAGAGACATTCAGCTGCAGGACCGCCATGGATTCAACCGAGTGGATGAATCAGGACTCGCGGGGATCAACCAGTTAAAAGAGCTGCTCGCCAATCCGCCGCGCGAAGTTGTCGAAGAGATCAGCAGCAGAGACGAGGAAATCCAAAGCTGATTTCTGAGCTGGCTAGACGAACGCGCCGAGGAAGTTGTCCATGAATTTCGCCGACGCAATCCGGACTACTTAAAGTGCGACGGGAATTGGCGCTGCATAGTCGAGACGATGGCGCACAACCTCTTGGGCGAAGACGATATGGAGCCGGACGATGCGCAGGATCTGCTAATTGACAGTGGCCATTGGACACTAACGAATCTTGAGGCTGCGTATAAAGCTCTCGACCGCGTAGGAGCGCTTGAGTATCCGTCCAACCATGCGCGCCCGCTAAAGGAAGCGCAGCGCCTCCGTGCAGAGCAATTGGCTGCGAACGGCGATGTGCTCGGGGCCATCACTACATACGTGGCAGGAAGAATCAGCGAAGATGCAGCCAACGAAGTGGCATTTAGTCTATTGGAGCCCCTTTCGTTCACCACTGATCCCTCAATGCGTCCCATTCTCGAAGAAGCTTGTTGGTTCTGCTGGGAAGCACACCGAAAAGACTATTCACCGTCAGCCGATCGTCGAAGATTTCTGCATGACTACTGTGGCGGTCGTTTCGTGACGGTTGCGCTTCTCGATGCCGCTTGGGAAGAGTGTAAGAGAAATGAACAAGTCGCAACGCGCTCATCGTTGCTCAGTCAGTTCGGAAATGAGGCGGAGGAAACGACAGATAGATCATCAGGGTCCTTGGATCGGCTTGACGATACCGCGATTGATAATCTGTATCATCGCACCCTGCGCGAGTATGCCAGAGCGGCGAAACGGCAACTCGGAATTCTCACGTAGGCGGAGCAATCGTTATGGCGAAATTCATGCGACCGGAAACGGCTTTGACTCGATTAGCCGAGGACGAACACGCTCCGATAGGAGCCCGAGTGCAAGCATTACAGCAACTCACTCATCCTCCACTCTGCATGTTGCGTCGTCTCCTCGCCGAGACCTCGAAGCGTGTCAAGCCTGTCCCCTCCAAGGTCCGTGCACTGGCTGCACTGAAGTACGCTCAGGAGACTCAGTATAGAAAAATCAAAGCGGCAAAAACGAAGACCCAGGCGCAGCAAGCTGGAAACGCGCTTGGAATTATCTAGAAGCAGTCTCATAGATGCCTGAGCAAGAGATGAAGGCAGGCGAGTTGAACAAAGCGAGCAAATTCTCGATGTGTTACTCCCATCGGGTGACGAGGCGGCGGAGAGTGGTTAGCCATGCGAACACCCATCGCGGCGTTCGGAGATAGCAGACTGTTTCAGCGGCGCAGACATAAGCTGGCTTCGGCGCTCCATTTATGGCTTGCCGGATTACTGTTTGTTTGGTGGTGTTGGTCGGGACTGCTGGAATTTGTCACAGCCAGATCGCACCTGCACAGCCGAAGCAACCTCATTGCTCGGTCGTCGGTGACTTGAGGATACTTCCGTTCTCCAGCAAAGTCCTTCATAACACACGCATGCTCCGGGTGTGGCTCCCTCCGGGTTACGACAGTCCTGAGCATGCGGCCGAGCGCTATCCCGTGTTGTACCTGAACGACGGCCAAGACCTATTCGACGCCTGCACGTCGCTATTCAATTCTGAAGAGTGGGGTGTCGATGAAGCCGCCACAGCGCTGATCCAGCACGGCAAGATTCCCCCAATCATCATCGTTGGGATTGATAACGCAGGTAAACGAGACCGGCCTAAGGAATATCTGCCTTTCCCCGATGATACCCTTAGGCCTGTGACGCCGCATGTTTACGGCAAGGATTTCCCCAAGTTCTTGGTGGACGAGGTGATGCCGTTCATCGATCGTAGTTACCGAACTGACCCGAGGCCAGCGAGCACCGGCCTTGGAGGCTCTTCTTATGGAGCTGGCATCGCACTCTACACTGTCATGAGACGCCCCAGGCGATTTGGTAAGCTACTGCTCGAAAGCCCTTCACTCTACGCTCATGACAACTACCTTCTTCATAGAGCCGGAACTTTCCACCAATGGCCCGCGAAGATATATGTCGGCGTCGGTTCGATCAACGAGCCCGTAGATGACGTTCATCGGCTCAAAGCGACGCTCGCTCGCCAGGGCCTCGGCGGCCAGCGGCTGTTGGTTAACGAGGAGCTCGAAGCGGGGCATAACGAGAAGGCATGGGCACAGAGGTTTCCACGTGCGTTAGAGTTTCTCTATGGCCTCCAAGACCAGCGATAGCTTACGATCCAGTTGGGTTGGCTCTCATAAGCGATGACGACGACGCCCGGCTCGATTTGGACCGGCATAGTTATTGCACAGGTTCTAATGTCGCCCCACGCCAGACAGCCATCAATGTTAGGGATCAACGATCTGTGAGATCTAACTCCCCTGTTACAATGCCACGCGAGGGGGATTAAATGACTAAACTAGCTGGCGTAGTCCAGACACTGAAGAAAGAACACGATCGCTTAACACGCGAACTGAAAGGCATTATGTGCAGCGCTCTCAGCGTTCGGTGCCTCATACAGAGGTAATGGCCGAACTCGTAACATATCAGCAGCAGGACGAGCGAGAATTGCGGCCGCCCAAAGAGCGCGATGGGCTAAGGCTCGGTCAAACGGGAGCAAGCCCAAAGTAGTCTCAATGCCTAAGAAGCGGATGCTATCAGCCGCCGCACGGAAGAAAATTGCTGCAGCTCAGCGCGCCCGATGGGCAAAAGTAAAGGCTGCGAAGAAATCAGCTTAAACATTTAAAGCGTAATGAAAGCCTGGACTCAATGATGAGTTTGGGCATTTTTTGTTTTGCTCACTCCTTCGGCTACTCCGATGCGCACCAGAAAGGGAGCATGTCTAAAAACGTGACAGCGCAGCGGATAGACCGGGATCATGTATAAATCTGCTCGACCAGGGTTCCGAACTAAAGCAATGACGCTCAGACGAAAGAAGAAAAGACGCGTGAGGCCGTATCACTGTGAACGAAGGGACCGAGAGGGTATTGCCCGGCTTATGCTATAGAAGCTCTGACAGTGAATTTTTCAACATAAAATAGCGCGCAAATTACAAACACCCGCATGGTGCGAACCGTGCGGTTTGTTATTTAAGTTTCGAACGACTGTCCGGGCTGTGCGAGACATAGGCGAAAAGCGTGCCCGCAAAACGGCACTGTTATAGGACACACATCGAAGGCCTCTACGGGTCCGTTGAAGAGCATTGCTCCACATTAAGGGCGGGACCACGACACGACCCCCGACGACAAGCTCAACAGCCTTTGCGCTCTGGCCAGGTTGATCTTACGGGCGCTTGCAAGGAAGGGTCAAATGGTTGCAGGGGTTATACCTACCTCGGGGAAAATGCTACACCCCCCACCACCACGGAACTGAACGGATTTTTATTTGGGCTGGAATCATGGCCTCACGACCGTCGCGATGGTCGTTTGCGTGGATTGCGAGCTCTCTCAGGCAGACGGATAAAGCTGCATCATCTGATTGATTAGTTCAGTTATGCGCGCGCGTCGTGCATGACAAACTTCGGCCTCTTCTGCGGTCATGCCCCTGTATGTGGCGGTTTTCAAGGCTTCGCTTTGTTCGTCGGAGAGCTGCTGGATTTCGTCCTTCAAACGTTGGAGTGCATCCTTAGTATCAGTCGGGTTGCGTTGCATGGATGAGACACCGCTTTTACTCAGAATTGGTTTTGTATCGAGGAAGAATAGCGCTGATCTTCTACACAGCTATTCAATCAATATAACTAGTCGCGATTCAGCCTTCACGACAGTGGAGATTATTATAGGCCGCGTTACTTCCGAGCCCCTTGAACTCCAGGAAGGCTCGGTCGCTTTGCACGGTCCCGATCGCGCAGCCTGCCGTGCTCTGGAGGCGGTTCTGAAACCCTTTTTTGCCGAGCAGTATGGTTCCTTGCTGGCGACGTTGCAGATTCTCCGTCATCATCATGAAGAACGATATTCAGTAGCGAACTGTGGACATGCAAGTTATTGCCGACGTCGTAATTGATGAAGCCCAGCTTCCTGAATCGGTTCATGAAGAAACAGACCCGCGAGCGCGTGGTCCCTACCATCTCTGCCAGTGTTTCCTGACTGAGTCTTGGCACTGACATTTCGGAAACGCCTTCCTTGCCGAAGTGCGCCATCAAGAGAAGAACTCGTGCAAGCCGCTTTTCGCTGGAGTTGAAGAGTTGATCGACCAAGTCGTCCTGGTATCGAATGTTGCGTTTCAGCAGGCACTTCATGAACATGGCCGATAATTTTGGCTGCATGTTCATTGCGTGCATCATTGCCTTTCTCTCAACATGCAGGAGCACGCAGTCGGTTAAGGCTATCGCGCATGACATGCGGCTGAGTTGACCAGCCAGACCGCCTTCCCCAAAGAAGTCTCCTTCGCTCAAAATGCCGAGAGTCGCTTCTTTCCCAGCTTCAGACACGACACTGAGCTGCACCTTACCCTCCTGGATAAAGAACAGTCCATCCGTTGCATCGCCTTGAGCGAAGATCGTGCTTTTCTTTCCAAACGACACCATTTCTCTGCCCTTGCCAATGGTTGACAGGAAGGTGCGGGGATTGAAATGGGCTTTCGTTGCGGTTGTAACTTTTTCTTCGTTTGACACAAAAGGCCGTCCTAACGGAAGTGCATCCTAGGTCGATTATGGGCGCAAGGACAGATTTAAACTGGTCTCTAACGCTCACATCGTGCTATTCCCATTCAGGCCTAATCCGATACTTCAGGGCTGATCGCGATTTCAGAAGTACTTTTTGCGTCACTCGCTGGAGCCTGCCGACTCTGCCAGTCAGCTACCTCTGTTCGC
>CAWKLW010000020.1:0-82637 GCA_963850585.1 uncultured Acidobacteriota bacterium
GCTGGTAACCGGTCCTTCTGCAGTCGATCCAATGGGGAAGCGTTGAGGTACGTCGACCCACGGGTCCCCCAGCGCCTGCTTTAGTCCCAAGGAAAGCCTTCGTTGGGCTGCATCGACTCCGAGTATGACAACTTCGACTGTTTCTCCTTCTTTCACCACATCGCTGGCCTTGCGGATTTTGCCCTTCGACCATGACATCTCGGAAATATGGATCAGCCCTTCAATCCCTGGCTCCAGTTCGACAAAGGCGCCAAAATCAGCGAGTCGCGTCACCGTTCCGCGGACGCGCTCTCCCGCTTTGAATCTTTCGGCGATGGAATCCCACGGATGCGGCTGCAACTGCTTCATGCCCACTGAAATTCTTTTCTTCTCACCCTCGTTCGCCAGCTTGAGGACTTTCACTTCCACCTGCTGGCCGACCGAGAGCACGTCTGCCGGTTTGTTGATGCGTCCCCACGCGATGTCGCCCACGTGCAGGAGCGCATCCACTCCTCCCACGTCGACGAACGCGCCATAATCCGTCAGGCTCCGCACCGTTGCGCTGATCGTGTCACCTTCCTTGATCTGGCCGTAAAGGCGGTCCTTGGTCGCGCGTTCCTCCTCTTCGGCCAGCGCTCGCCGATCGACAACTACGTCCTCATCGGTGACATCGAGCTTGATAATCCGGCAACGGATTTCCTGTCCTACGAGCTTCTCCATTTCAGCTGCTTCGCGCACTCCGCTGCGCGATGCGGGCATAAACGCTCGCACGCCCACATCCACGCTGAATCCGCCCTTCACCACGGCCGTGACCGTGCCCAACACCGCCGATTTTTCGGCGAACGCTTTCTCCAGCGCGCTCCAATCCATCGGCCGCTCGACTTTGAATCGGGAAAGCTCGTAATAGCCGTCCAGATCGCGTCCTTTGACGGTGACCAGCGCCTTGTCACCGGGTTTGACCACCTCCCCTTGCAGGGCGGAGAGCGGCAGAATGCCTTCCGACTTGAAGCCGATATCAAAAAAGACAGACTCGTCGGTTACCGCAATGACTGTGGCTTCGAGCTGTCGTTTGTCCTCAGTTTTATGGGAGTGGCTCTTCTGGAATTGGGACAAAATTTCGCCGAAAGACTCGTTGCCTTCGGCCGCTGGATTCTCAGGAACGCTGGTTTTGGAGGTGACTGGATCAGCCATGAAAGAAGACAGCCCTCTAGGAATGTGGTGGTCTATTCAGGATACCATCGCGAATGCACGCTGCCCCAGCGGTTCTAGTGCGCCTTCCACTGAGGATCATCTTCCGCCCTTACGATCTGTCCATCCCGCATATGAATAATACGGTCGCCAAAGGAAGCTGCCTCGGGATTGTGGGTGATCATCAGCACCGTCTGGCCCAGTTCCTGGTTTGACCGGCGCAACATCTGCAGCACGACGTCGGAATTCTTGGAGTCCAGATTGCCTGTGGGTTCGTCCGCCAGCACCACGGCTGGTTTGTTGACCAGCGCTCTGGCCAGCGCCACTCGCTGCTGCTCTCCCCCGGATAACTCCGAGGGACGGTGCGCCAACCGTTTGTTCAACCCCAGAAGCTCCGTGATGCGATCGAAGTAGGCAGCATCGAAATTCCCGTTGCCCGCGATCTCTCGCGCGATCATGATGTTTGAACGGGCGTCCAGCGTGGGAAGCAGGTTGAACTTCTGAAAAACAAATCCGATCTTGCGCTTGCGCATGCGCGTTCGCTCGGCGTCGGAAAGTTTCGCCAGATCATCCCCGTCCAGTACCACACTTCCGCCATCCGCCCGGGTCAGGCCGCCGAGCAGGTAGAAGAGGGTTGATTTGCCACTTCCCGACGGGCCTACAACGCTTACGAACTCGCCCTTCTCCACGCTGAAGGAGATGCCGCGCAGCGCTTGCACCTCAATTTTGCCCACATGGTAGGTCTTAGAGAGTTCTCTAGCTTCGATGAATGCGGCCATGCCTGAAAGGAATCTTACACGAACGGAACGCGCGCGCGGGGCAGGTGGAACTCATCTCGGTCTTCAGAATCCCCCGGCTTCTCAGGCCACGCCGACGTGATGAGGCAACACAGAAGATCGATGCTGCAATCGCTTCGGACCGCGCTTGCGCACCAGCAACACGCGAACCCGCTCCAGCAGGTCCGCGGGGGCGTACATGCCATTGGTGAGGAACACATCCGCCTTGGAATCGTGATCGTAAATGCGAACCTTGCTGGAAATAAGAATCGCGGGAGTCTGCGGCGACAGTTCTTTGATTTTCGCGATGAGTTGCGGCCCGTCCAGGCCGGGCATGGCCATGTCGGCAATTACCAGATCAATTCCACCCTGCGAGAAGCGCGCCATTGCGTCTTCTCCCCGATCGAAGTTGGCGACGCGGTAGCCGCGCGTCTCCAGCATGATTTTGCGGTGGGAAAGCGATTGCTCGTTATCATCGACACACAGGATAGTGCGCTTCGGTTTCATCAGCCTTCGTGATCCGTTGGGGGAAACTGACGGCACGCGTCACAATCCAACAGAAGTTTTCTCGATATGAAGAGTGGCAGAGCGAGATGAATGCTAACGAGAAGCGCGCTCGCTGTAAAGTGCCAGCGATGCTAATGAGACTTTCTGGCTATTGCTTTTGTGAGCAGTTATCCGCGTGCAGTGTTTTCGGTAGCGCGCCTCATGTGGATCACAGAAAAAATTCGCCGCGGATTACCTCGACTGCATTGCCTCCGACGCGAACGTTAACTATCCGGTTATCGCGCTTCGCTGCCCGCACGAAAATTTTACTGGGCCGCTCGATCTCGATGCCTTGCTCGATCATTACCCGGCGATCCGGTTCGGCAACTCCGTGCGCCACCATCCAGGCCGCCGTGCAGCCCGCGGCCGAGCCCGTCGCAGGGTCTTCGCCGTTGTAAAAAATCATGCGCGCATGCAATACAGCGGACCGGTCGACGGTTTCGCGACACACAAAATAGAGGAACTTGCCGCCGGTTTTCTGCAAGTACTCGTCCGCCTTACCCCCGTCCACGCGCAAATTCTGCATGACCGCCAGGGACCTCAGGGGCGCAACCGTGAACGGAACTCCCGTGGACACGGTTTCGATCGGCAATGAAGCATCGAAGTCATCCCTGCTCAGCCCGGTAGCTTTAGCTACCGCCTCGCGATCATGCTGCATAACAAAAACGGGATCGACTTGAATCATCTCTCCAAACGTGGGCTGGCCCGGGCTCTCTTCAAACTTCACTGGAACTTTTCCCACGTTCAGATCAAGCGTGATCACGTCCGCACCGCTTTCGCCGCGCAACGCAAAAGCAGTGCCCAAGGTCGGGTGCCCGGCAAACGGCAACTCCTCCTGCACGGTGAAAATGCGTACCCGCACTCCGCGTTCCCGTTCGACCTCAGATTCGCGCGGAAAGACAAACGTCGTCTCCGAGAGATTCATCTCCTTGGCCAGCGCCTGCATCTCGCTGTCGCTGAGTCCGCGCGCATCGGAAAATACCGCGAGCGAGTTGCCTTCCAGTGGACTCGACGAGAATACATCCCACTGTGTCATGGCCAGCGTCCGTGCTTGTTTTGTCATGGGGAGCCTAAAACTGATCCGCGAAATAAACGATGAAAGCCGCGGCTGGACGATGCAGAAAAAGATTTGTTTGCGCGATGTAGCCCGTTTGACAGGCCTCAGCGCTGGTCCTATCCTTATGGATATGTTCCGCCCATCCAGCATCCGCAACTTCTGTTGTTGTTGCCTGATGCCGGTGTGTGGGTAGGAACTCAACGAGATTCTTCCCACCCACCCGGCGCGAGCGGGTGGGTTTCATGTTTCATCCGCCAACGCGTCCGGGAGCCGGATCGGGCCGACTTTCGGAATCTTAACCAGCGAAATCGAGAAGGAGAATTTACCCATGACGACCGCGACAGCTAATGAAACTTACAGCGTTCCCAGAATCAACGACATTGCTCCGGATTTCACCGCCGAGACCACCCAGGGAACCATCCATTTCCACGACTGGATTGGAGATTCCTGGGCAGTGCTGTTTTCCCATCCCAAAGATTTCACTCCGGTCTGCACCACCGAACTCGGTTACATGGCCAAACTGCAGCCGGAATTTGCCAAGCGCAATGTGAAGATTCTTGGCCTCAGCATTGATCCTGTCTCCAGCCACCAGAAGTGGGAGAAGGATATTGAAGAGACGCAAGGCGCGAAGGTGACCTATCCCATGATCGGCGATCCTCAACTCAAAATCGCCAAACTCTACGGGATGTTGCCCGGAGACGCGGGCGAAACCTGCGAAGGCCGCACCCCCGCCGACAACGCGACCGTGCGCACCGTATTTGTGATTGGGCCGGACAAGAAAATCAAACTGCAACTGAGCTATCCCATGAGCACAGGCCGCAATTTCGACGAGATCCTGCGCGTCATCGACTCCATGCAGCTCACCACGAAACACCCAGTCGCCACGCCGGTAAATTGGAAGCCGGGTGACGACGTCATTATTTCGGGCGCAGTCTCCAACGAACAAGCGCAGCAGAAGTTCCCCGGCTTCAAGACGGTCAAGCCGTATCTCCGAACCACGAAGCAGCCGAACTAGGCTAAACTGCGGAAGGAATTTGCCACGGATTAGACGGAACTCGCTGCTGATTTGTAGTTGATCGGACAGCAGATCCGGAAGTCCGTGGCATTTGCTTGCAGCGGAAGCGCATGCGGTCCGGTGATCGTCCCGGTCTTCAAAACCGGTGAATGGCAGGCAATCCTGTCATTGGTGGGTTCGACTCCCACTCGCTTCCGCCATTTGTTTTCATTTGTTTACGCAGGCTGCTAGTGCTGTATCAAAATGAGACGTGTCCTGCGGATGAGGGGGACCGTGATAAAAACGTGATAAAACTTCTCAACTCTAGACGGCTCGGAGTGCTTTCGCGAGTCCAATAGTCATTTCAGTTGATCGAGGCTGAAGCACTCTTTTGCTTGCGGGCAGCGTCCATGGCCTCAATAAGTGCTCTGGTGTTTTCGTCAAGTGGACGAATGTAGGTCGGAAGGATCTGAGTGCTGGCGTGGCCCAGGAGGTGAGCGACTGTCAGTCCGGTTGCGTGGCATACGTTCGCACGGCTGGCGAATGTCGCTCGAAGATCATAGATACGACGATCGGACAAGCCCGCTCTCCGGGCTGCCGTTCGCCATGCGGTCTTGTAATCCGAAAAGTGGGCCGATGGTTTGCGCGGACTGGGAAAAACAAATGGTGACGCGGCTCCTATAAATTCACGCCAGTGTGCAAGAGCAACGCGGCAATGATTCGTGAGCCAGACAGCCCGTACCCCGGCGGGACTCTTTGAGTCAACGACGTGAATGTATGGGTGCTCAGAGTTCAACGATACCTCTGTCCACCGAAGAGGGAGAGCCTCCTTCTTCACGCGCAATCCCGTATCCGCCAGCAGCGTGATCAGCATCCGCAGAAGCGGAGGAGAGAATTGTTTGATGCGGTCCTCTTCTTCGTATGTAAGCGGTCTTGCCTGGCGGCGGTCTCGTCTTTCGTTCAATTTTCCGATGTCGCCGCAGGGATTGTGCGAAATAAATCGCATCTTCCTCGCATGCGAAAGGCAAGAAGAGAGGGTCGCCACATCTCTATTTATCGTTGCCTTCCCCGTCCCTTGTTGAAGTCTGGCCTGTTGAAAATTGAATATGGATTCCGGGCTGATTTCAGACACTCTGATCCTCTCCCCGAAGTGTCTTAGGAGATTGTTGATACTGGACTGGTAACGGGATTTAGTTTTCTCGTGAGTGACTGACTTCAGAAAGTCTTTGGCCCAATTTCCAAAGCGGGGAGACTTAGACCTCGGCAGGCTCCAACGTTCTTCGAAGACCTGGGCAGTGCGGAGCGCTAGCAGCTTCTCAGCAACCTTCGATTCCATCAATGCAGGACAGGCAGTAGTAGCCTAGAAGCTGGTTGAAAATGTCACGCTTCATTTTTAGGTGTTTGTTGATTTTGAAGTCGATCAATGTGCCATCAATAAACGCATCACCGTCTGCCCCGCCAACAAGTTCGGACGCTCTCCCAAACGTCGGGTTCAGCACGCAGGTCCGTTTAGCCTTGAAATTCTCTGGGTGCACAAGCGCAAGAAGAGTCCTGAGATCTTCGACAACAGCGTGTTTAATGGGGGCGAGTTCCAACAGGCCAATTCGATAAACCAAGTCGAGCTGCGCTAAACCCATGCTGGCGCGAATGAGTTTTTCATTCGGCTTCGCCTCACGGCCCGCCAGGTACGAGTGGTACTCTTCCTTGGCAGTTTCCATGATGCGACGCGCGCGTTTCAGAGTGGCACGCTCAGGCGGGTATTTTTCTAAGATTGCTAGACTGTCTTCCGCCACCCATGTCTGTTTTTTGGCGAATGGGTTAAGCTTCTCAATGTAAAAACGCAAGAGGTAGTCGAAAGCCGTTCCAGTCCAACCGTAGCTTTCGCTAAGCGGCGGAGCCTTGATCTCCGCTCGCACTTGGAACCAAGGCTTCGTGACGGTTTCCCGTAAGAATAGCTTAACGTCAGGCAGTTCGACGAAGGTTGTTAAGCTCATGGTTTTCGGGTTCTGCCGCCGTCGTGAACGGCAGCCGTTCTTAGGATGAACGATCATCTCAGGCCTGAGAACGTCACCAAAGTCATCCGTTCTACCTGGACCGCTGCCAATCGGGAACAATGTCCCCTCTGTTCGGCCCTGGAAAACCTCCAACTGACCTCTGCCGTGCGAGGTAGAGGTTAGCGAGTCTCCGGTCGCTTTAGTAAAACTGTAGTAGTTCCACGTTCAGAACGGGTCAAGTTGGATCAAATCGGTGCAATCAGCAAGTCTGGTAACACATTGAAAAATGGAGTAGAGTATAAAATTTTCCTAACGGCTCAGAACCCACTGTGGAACTCAAAATCCGCCGGTACTCGGTACCTCCGAGTTCGACGCCTCTTCAGGCAGTAAAGTTTGCCGACGGAGACCTTCGCCAGAAAAAAGCCGTTCAGCAACAGGCTGGATGAGGGACTAATGTAGGCTCGGCCACGAGCATGTTAGAAGATTAAACCTTTCTAACACCGAGAATGGAGATCTGAAATTCAGCATTTCTGCGGGCTTTTCGGCCTGGCTTTTCGAGAGGGTTTCTAACAACTGGTTTCCGGCGTTGCCCGCACCGCTTGTGTCTGCTCTGACTTTGCTCTTTGATGTCTAGGAAAGGCGTCGTGCAAAGTCCACATCGGTCTTCATATCCTGCCTAACGTCGCCTTCCTTTTCATACTCGATGGCGATCAGTCCGGCAAACTTCTGCCGATGGAGCTCGCGCATGACCTCGCGAACTTTGGCGATGCCCTTTCCGAGAAGCACGTTCACTTCGCCGCCCGCGGCCTCAACGTCCTTAAGATGCACAAGTTTCAAACGTGACCCTAATTTGCGGACAGCATCGACCGTATCGTGACCGCAAGACGCAAAATGTCCAATGTCGGCCGTTGCGCCGACGGCATTCGAAAGTCCTGCGAGTGCGTGTAAAACATCCGCTGGGCTTTCGTAGGCGAATTTCTCACCCTTGAAGAAGTGGTTATGAATTCCGAACGTCAGCCCTTCTTGAGAGCAACGTTTGTCGATTCGCGAAAGGATGCTGCCAGCAGCATCGCCCGTGATGTTCCGCGCCCCAAGAATCTTCGCGAAGCGTAGCACATTGTCGAGATCCTGATCGTTCGTAACGGTTGCACTGTAGTAGGAAACACACTGAATTCCCGCCCTGTCCAGCTTGCTGCGTGCCACTTGAAACAGGTCATCGCTAGGGTGATTCATTAGCATGAATTCACCGCGAGACATTTCGATTTCGGAGATTTTCAGAGAACTAAGCTGGGCAATCATCGCGTCGACGGTCAGGTTGTGATAGCTGTAGGCACCGATCCCTACATCGAGTTGGCGAAGCGAATCAACGGCCAACGCCCTCGCGACCAGTCCAGAGGCAGCAAGCTTGCCAAATGTCCTCCGCGTAACTCCGCTGTTCACGTTCTTAGCGATCATCGACAATAAGCCTCCGCGCGGGCGTCTCTCGTCATCGGTTCACTGGCCTTTAGCCAAAGGCCGCGGGTTCGTCTCTGCATCGGTCACTCCCGTTGCCCATCGAATGGCTTCGATGATCATCTTTTGGAACTCCGGTTTGTCCCAGTTGTCCTGCACATGCCCTAAGGTTGTGTAATAAACGCGTCCCTTGCCGTACGTTTTGACCCACGTTACAGCAAAGTCGCGATCTGTTCGATGCACGTTCTTGTTTCCCAGGTCGATCTTGCCAGCGTCCAGGCGCATGAGCACGCGGACATTTTCGCGCGAATAGTTCCTCATCTGATAGATCTCGTCCCGCAGCACAAAGGACTTTGGCCACTGCTCCATTCCGGGAAAAGTCTGGTCTTCAACAATAAGGGGCGCGTCGAAAGTCCCCCAGGGATGCTCATCGTAATAGCCACCAATCATCTCCCCGTATTCAGGCCAATCGACGAAAGTGATAGCGGCGCTGTGAATGCCAATGAAACCTTTTCCGTCGTCGTGGACGAAAGCCAAGAAATCAGATTTCTGTTGGGCGTCCATTTCAAGGTCGCCGCCTGTAAAGAAAATCACGGCATCGAAGTGGGTGAGATTCTTGGCGTTGTACTCCAGCTTTCTCTTCGTCAGAGCTTCGGTGTCAGTGCGGAGAGTAGCGTCCCAAAAGCCGGTTTGTTTCCCCAGTCGTTCGATCGTGGCCATGGCATGCGACACAGCTTCATGGCGGTATCCTTTTTCTTCCCCGACGACCAGGATCTGCTTTTTTGGCGACGGGACAGACTGAGCTACCGCCACAACGCTCAGCGAGAGAATGATGATGAACCTGCTGCGGATTCTCATCGCATAGCCGGTCGAATTTCCAACGATCTGCCTGGTCAATTGCGGGTGGCGGACACTTTACTCGTGGCGAGATCCTTCTTTTCGGGCAGCAATTCTTTGGGAGAAATCTTCGGATCGTAAACCAAATTGAAAAATCCGACCATCATTTCATCCCAGCTCTGTTGTCCCCAGATCACCGTTTTCGTAGGGTCCGGATTCTCAGGGTTATTTACCGAATTGTCGAAATGGGCGGTGCATTCAATCCGCGCTCCCGGCGGCAGATCAATCGGTTCCGCGAGGTTGTACCAAAGCTGCCAGTGCCAGTTGTATTGCGGCACGCGCAAGATGGTCCGAGTTTCGCCGTTGGGGAATACCACACGATATTCGAAATCCTTGCCTCGAGTGTGCATGTGCGGGTGAATGGAAGCCAGGGTCACCGGTTTACGAATGTCAAAGGAAGCATCGACACGGTAGTTGGGATCACCGGGAGGAATTTTAAACGTGCCATTGACCGCCGACAACGTCTGCACTCTCTTCTTTGGCGGCTCTTTGGCGAATACCAGGCCGAGTTTGGTTCGATCCATTACCGCTTTTCCATTAGGCGTGTAGTGCACCTCGAATACGATGTCGGATCCGGCCTTGATCAATTTCGCTTGGCCAGGGACGAGGATTTCCGCCGGTTGGCCGGGAGCATAACCGACCAGAAAGTCGCTGGGGAGCGCGCTTGTGTCGACAGTTTCATCGGTCTTCGCAGGAAGGGCTTCAAAAAACACTCCTGGCTTTTCGCCCTTGAAGTAATTGGATCCTGGCTCACGGACATAAGCGATGATGTGGTGAACCACGGAGCGGTCTGTTGGCCGGACTTCAGCCGCTTGAACCCATTTGTCCTCCGCGAAGCCGGTGGGGACGATTGCGTACTGGTACTCGACCATGCCCGATTCCGGCACAGAGAATTCTTTGGGCAACTGGAAAATCGCGTCCGGTTTTGGAATGCCCCATCCTTCCACAAAGGTCACGGGGGCAGGCATGTCTTTGGGATCGCCCTTGGGCGCGCCGGCGGTCACCCACGCAACAATGGTTTCGATCTCTTTCGGAGAGAGCGACCTATCATTCGCGAAATGTCCAATCTGAGGATCGGCAAACCATGGCGGCATCAGCTTCTGCTTTACGGCCAGTTTCATGGCTCCGGTCCAGGGCCGCGTTTCTTCGTATGTAAGCATTGAGAACGGGGCAGCTTCTCCCGGCCGGTGGCAGGTTTGGCAGTTTTTCTGCAGGATCGGCGCGACATCTTTTGTAAATGTCGGAGCGTTCATATTGCCCATCTGCGAACAGAGATGCGCTGTCGAACACACTGCAAACAGCAAACCAACAGACGTGCGATTCATTGCGTCGAGGCCTCTGCAGCGGCTTGAGTTCCCATCCTCGCAGCCGGCTCAGCGATCATACCAAGAATTCCCACAAATCCCAGCCACTCACAAGGTTGCTGTCGACGCAAGTGTCGGCTGCCGACCCTGCTGAGATTCCCGTTCTACAGACACGCTGCGCAATCCTCCGCAGCAAAACGTTTTCATCCGCGGACCATGGAAAGAAGGGAACACGCCCGGGGCATGGAAGGATCCATACGAAAATTCAGAAACTCTAGTGGTGGCGGAGTGCGGCCTCCGCTCAAATCTTCTGACTTATGCCGGTCCGTCAATAGCGTGCTCACATTTGCTGCGAACTTGGCGCCAAACGTTGTTTTGCCGGTTCCAGGGATGCCAGTTATCAGAAGGAGATCTTGTTTGAAAGCTGGATGTTCATCCATGATAGAAATAATGTATCTGAAGATGGATACGTCAGTGCTGATCAACTGACGTAATCAGGGCTTTACACGCATTGAGAACCCGCCCCTCACTTCCTTGCTCCAGTCACAGCCTTAAATTGCGATTCCCGCCGAGCCGTAAATCTGCGCGATGTAGCCCATGTCGCGGAGACCTTCTTCGCCCGGCGATTGCGGCTCCAGCCCATTTTGGACGCAGTTGGAGAAGTGGTCGGCTTCGGCCAAGAAGTGCGAAGGGTCGCGCGCCGGGTTGAGTTCGTCAAGTTTCCCGCTCGCACAATCAGCGCGCAGCCGCAGTCCTTCGTAGACGAAGGCCGAGTCGACTTCGAGCCAGCCTTTCGATCCATGGACGCGATAGAAGCCTTCCATGTTGCCACCGTAAGTAGTGTTGCAACTGGCGACGATGCCGGAGGGAAACTTCATTGTCCAAGAGACATTCTCCTCCACTTCATTGAAGCGGCCGTCCTGATCGATGACCGAGGCATTGGCCGCGATGTGTTCCGGCTCCTCGCCGGTCAAGTAGCGGCATGCGTTGAGTGAGTAAATGCCCACATCGAGGAGCGGCCCACCGCCGGCGAGTTTCTTGCTGAGCCGCCATTCGCCCGGGGCAATGTTAAAGCCGAAGGTGCTCTCAATGGCTTGCACCTGGCCCAGTGAGCCCTGGCGGATGAGTTGGATCGCTTTCAGGTTGGTGGGCTCGTAGTGGCACCGATAGGCGATCATCAGCTTGACGCGGGCCGCCTTGCAGGCCGCGATCATCGCTTCTGCATCGGCCACGTTTGTCGACATCGGCTTTTCGCAAAGCACGTGTTTTCCGGCTTTGGCCGCGCGGATCGTGTACTCGGCGTGCATCGAGTTAGGCAGGGCTACATAGACCGCATTGATGGCTGGGTTGTGAGCGATTTCATCAAAATTTTCGTAGTTGTAGATGGAGCTTGACCGAACGCCGTACTCGGCGGCAATCCGCTCCGCCTTCTCGCGATGGCCGCTCACGAGACCGGTGATCTGGGAGGTGGTGGTGCTGCGGACAGCGGGCATAAAGTGACCGGCGATGCGGCCCAGGCCGATGACGCAGTAGCCGGTTTTCCGAGGGGCAGAGACTCCAGCATGCAGATTCTGAACAAACGGGGCTGCCACAGCGAGCCCACTCAGTTTGGCGAAGTCTCTACGTGTCAGATTCATGGTGCATCGATTCTCACTTTTCGATGTTTCCCGCCATTCTATAAGACCCTAGATGAGCGTGATTGCGAACGGATAACGCGTCTACGGTTCAACTACTGCCATTGAGAACTGCCGATCCTGGTTAATGAGTGAAACCGAGATTTATCAACAGCTACGAACCGGCGGCAGCAGAAAGCAAAATGTTCGCGACTTCTGTGGGGCTCTCGACGTGGCAGTCGTGGCCAGTGTTCACTTCGCTGACGTGCCATCCGTAAGCACGAGCTTTTTTCGCAAACGGCTCGAAAAACGGCCGAGCCGGGTATCCCTCCGCAACACAGCTCACAAACGTGGCCGGAACTCTTGCCCTGTTGTTCTCGCGAAGAGGAAGCTGTTCCTCAAAGCACCTTAGACTGAAATCACACAGCCTCTCGCGCACAAAATCTCGGGCCTCTCCTGGTTTGAGTCCCCAGAGATCTAGTTGACTTTCTCCGCCCGGCAGCCGCCAACCGCCGCCTCGTTCCTGCGCAACATTACGAAAAAAGCTGCAGATTTGGGGTGGGAGGAGGTCCAGTGCGCATTGCCCATCTTCAGGAATGAAAGCGTCCAAGAAGACGAGGGTCTGCACTTTGGTTGGACTCGATTCTACCGCGCCGCTGATGACCATTCCTGCGTAGCTGTGCCCTACGAGCACCGCTTTATCTCCCACCGTCGCCAATGCCGTGGAAACATTCTCGACGTGTTGATGTAGCGTGACATCAGAAGTCAGATGGATCTGGTCCATGCCAAGCCCACGAAGAGTCGGCGTGATTACCTCATGCCCATGCTTTTGCAGCAAAGGGACCAGCAAATCCCACGTACCACTGGACTGCCATGCGCCGTGTACGAGGACGAAGGTCGACATCGCGGAAGAGTTTAACAGGTTGAGATCTCGCCCGTGAGGCTCACCTTGTTGGTGAGTGCTATGGCGATGTTTGTGCGCCGGGATAAACCGGCAGGAAGTAGAGGATGAAAGAGCCTTACAAGAAAGGAGTAGCGAACCACTTGGCCTCGAGTCTTGCGCTGCTACCGCGAGGGACCCAGCGAAGCGTAGATAGAGGATAGGCGGGGTGGGTATTGAGCCGCGAAAACATACAACCCGGACGCCGACGCGGTAAATATGCGCGGAAGGCAACATGGTCAGGAGCGATAACGCGAGTTCCTGTTCGGTCCGGCGTGGTCGAAGACCCCACGGCACGCCTAGAAACTTCTTGCACGAGAACCGGGAGACCTCGGAGATACCTGCTGGCAAACCAGTCGGCAGGTCGGCGGGCGAAGGCTCAGGCCGCACGGCCCGCGTGTACGTCTGCGAGGAGTCACACAGTGGCGTACTACCGATGAACCATTCGAACAAAGACACGAGATTGTCGGCGGAGAGTGGGGAGGGAAGGCCGCTGATCAAGGAGAACGCCGGTCAATCTAACACGTTCCCGACGCAGAGCGGGAAGGGCGTGTCCCAAGGGTTGGCAGGCGTGCGGAAAGCAGCACGGGAACACAAGGAGATGAAGTTCACCGCCTTGCTCCACCACTTGACTGTCGATCTACTCCGGGAAAGCTTCTACTCGTTGAAGAGGAAAGCCGCACCCGGAGTGGACGGAGTTACGTGGCAGGAGTATGAGTCCGGCCTGGAGGATCGTCTCGTCGACCTTCACGGACGGGTTCATCGTGGAGCGTATCGGGCGCTGCCCTCGAGGAGAGTGTACATACAGAAAGAAGATGGGCGGCAACGTCCATTGGGGGTCGCAGCCCTGGAAGACAAGGTCGTCCAACAGGCCGTGGTCACCATCCTCAACCAGATTTACGAGGAAGACTTTCTGGGATTCTCGTACGGGTTTCGCCCGGGGCGTGGCCAGCATGATGCGCTGGATGCGCTGTCGTACGCGCTGCTGAAGAAGAAGGTGAACTACATACTGGACGCGGACATTCGGGGCTTTTTCGACAACCTCGACAAAAGCTGGATGATCCAGTTCATGGAGCATCGCGTTGCCGACCCTCGCATTCTGCGCCTGATTCGAAAATGGTTGAAGGCGGGAGTGATGGAGGAAGGCCGATGGTCGGAACCGCAGACGGGTACGCCGCAGGGCTCGGTGGTTTCACCGTTGCTCGCCAACGTGTATCTGCACTACAGTTTCGATCTCTGGGTAAACGTCTGGCGCCAGAAGTGGGCGCAAGGCGAGGTCGTGGTCATCCGATATGCCGATGACACGATTCTGGGATTTCAGTATCAGACGGACGCGGATCGCTTTCGGGAAAACTTGCGAGAGCGACTGGCCAAGTTTGGACTGGAATTACACTCAGACAAGACGCGCCGGATCGAGTTCGGCAGGTTTGCCGAAGAGAACCGGAAACGTAGAGGAGAAGGGAAGCCAGAGACGTTCGACTTTCTGGGATTCACGCATATCAGCGGGAAAAACAGTCTAGGGCGCTTCATGGTACGGCGCAAAACGATCCGCAAACGTATGCGAGGCAAGTTGCGAAAGATCAAGCAGCAGCTTCGGATGCGCATGCACGATCCGCTGCCCCAAACCGGAAGATGGCTGCAGTCGGTCGTCCAAGGCCACTTCAATTACTACGCGGTACCAGGAAACCTCGCGAGCCTGGGGGCGTTCCGTGACCGGGTGCTTGCGCTATGGTGGCGTACTCTGCGTCGCCGGAGCCAGCGACACCGGATCTCGTGGACGCGTACTCTTGCCTTGGCTCAGCGCTGGCTTCCGCAACCGAGCACGCTTCAGCCTTTTCCCGATGCACGCTTTGCCGCCATTCATCTGAGATAAGAACCGGATGCGCTAACGAGCGCTCGTCCGGGTCCGAGGAGGGGGTCGTGAGAGACTACGATCCCTACTCCGATCGCCAACGACTTTAATTCGGTTGGTCCGCCCACTTTATCGCTGACCTTTGCGGCTGCCTTGGATTGACTCTCACAACCGCATATTTCCCCGGCCTGAAGCGTTCGACTTCTACTTTGGCCGAGATCAACAGTCACAGTGAGCGTGATAAAAACGTGATAGTTCTATGCTCAAAACGCGTCGAATCCAGTCAGAACAAGTCAAAACTCAAATCTGGGAAGGTGTCGACCAATCAAGTAGAATAGAGAATTTTCATAATGGATCAGAACACCATATGTGATCTTCAAAACCGGCGGGTGGCGGGTTTCCCCGTCACCGGTGGGTTCGACCCCCACTCGCTTCCGCCATCGATCCTCAGTGATATCGATCCTCAGTGATAATGTTCGCCTCCCCGTCTCACCTGCTACCCGTGTTTCGGAGCAAACACCTGAACCACCATGTTGCATCTTTGCTGTGTGCACAAGATCACCTCATTGGTGTGTCTCGCACTCACCGCACTGACTTCCTGCTCTCGTCAGAAAACTATGTCCCGAGACGAACTGCAGTCCAACCTGCGATCGGCAGAATCACTTGCGGCTGAAACGAGCACGTTTATTGACTACGTTCGCCAGAATCGCGCAACCGATCAGTACGCCAAAGGTCACGCAGAGTATTTGCTCTCCGCAGTTGGCCGCATCGCGACGGAATTGCATCAGGCGCGTCCTCCTGCTGATGGCGCGCCGGAGTTCGCGCAAGGCCGTACGCAAGTGGATGCTCTCGCTGCGGAGCTTAGCATCCTACGCATGCGTATCGGTCACTCGGATGAACTTGCCCGCGAACAGCATGGAATTGCCGCTATCCGCAACGCCCTTCAAGTGGCGGTTTCCTCGTTATGAAAAAAGTGCTGGGGCTCACGCTGGGAATCATGACTGCCCTGGGAGGCTTCGTTGATTGTGGGGCCTCCCGAAAACTTTGGCCCCTGCCCGCTTGCCCACTTCGGTGCATTACCTAGGTCATCTTGGGCAAGGTGACGATTCGGAGCATCATGCTGGAAGAGCTTGAAGCGCCTTCGGCTTCCTGGGACATATTCCGCATGAATATTGATGACCTGCTTCGTATCGCGACCGAGCGCAAGGCTTCGGACTTGCATTTGAAGGTGGGCAACTATCCTCACCTGCGCGTCGATGGCGAACTGTCGCCCTTGACCGACCAGCCTCGCATCACTGCGGAAGACATGCTGAACATGGCCTTCAGCATGATGTCGGCGCGGCAGAAACAGAAATTCAAAGAGACCACGGAAATCGATATGGCGTACGGCGTCGCCGGACTGGGCCGCTTCCGTGTGAACATCTTCCAGCAGCGCGGCAATGTCGGACTCGTCCTGCGCGTGATTCCCACCAAGATTCGCGCCCTGGATGAGTTGTTCCTGCCCAAAGTGGTGGAGCAGATTTGCGACATGCCTCGCGGGCTGGTGCTGGTTACGGGCGTCACCGGGTCTGGTAAGTCCACGACCCTGGCGGCGATGGTCGATCGCATCAACTCCTCGCGCGCGGAACATATCGTCACCATCGAAGATCCAATCGAATTCCTGCACCGCGACAAGAAGGGATACGTCAACCAGCGCGAAATCGGTGTGGATACGCCTTCGTTCGGAGCGGCGCTGCGAGCTTCTCTCCGTCAGGACCCGGACGTGATCCTGGTGGGCGAAATGCGTGACCTGGAAACGATCTCGACCGCGCTGCACGCGGCCGAAACGGGCCACATGGTGTTCTCGACCCTGCACACGCTGGATGCGGTGGAAACCATCAACCGCGTAATCTCGATTTTCCCACCGCCCGAGCAGAAGCAGATTCGCATGCAGCTCGCGGCCGTGCTGCGCGCCATCGTCAGCCAGCGCCTGGTGCGGCGCTGCGATGCCGAAGGCCGCGTGCCGGCAGTGGAAGTCATGATCAACACCGCGTACATCCGCGAGTGCGTGCTGGTGCCGGAAAAGACCCGGTCCATTCGCGACGCCATCGCCGCGGGCACTTCGCAATATGGCATGCAGACCTTCGACCAGTCGCTCTGGGACCTGTTCCAGGCCGGGCTGGTCAACTACGAAACCGCGCTGGAGAACGCCTCCAATGCCGACGACTTCAAGCTGCGCATGCAGGGCATCGCGTCGAGCTCGGACATTTCGCGGCAGTCCATGCAATCGGCGGGATTCGGAGCACGCTAGAGTTTTGCTTTTTTCATAGGTTGTCTCCTTGGATGGGCGCGAGCGCCTCCAGGTCCGGAGTTCGCTAGATCCTTGAGCATTCTTGCCTCGGCATTTTCATCACAGCCGGAAAGGCTGATGCCAGCGGAGCTGTAGTAGCCGTTCTCGGTGAACTTCATCCAGTGCTTCACGTCGGGGGGCTGAGACGCGACTCTCGTCGAATTCAACCGTATCCACCTCGTCCAGACCTATGGAGAAACGAATGGTGGCGTGCTGGGCGGCAACCAGTGAGGTTGCTGTACATACAAATAGCAATCCGAGAAGAGGGCGGATTCTCATTTCAGAATTGTAGCGCCCGTGGGGGGCAGCATTATCGAGGAGTTGGTGCGGGCCGGTCTGAACCTTGATTGGGGATGGACTCCCTGTCGAGTTTCGCTCGGCTGGGCAGCCGATGGCGGCAGTTTCTACGTGGGCTTTCGCTGGCGGTTATAAAAGTTTTGGACTTTGGCGCGGTTGCCGCATTTGGTCATGTCGCACCAGCGGCGGCCGTGATTTTTGCTTTCGTCCAGGAAGAGCCATTCGCAGGTCGGGGAGGCGCAGGCGCGCACGTACTGCAACTGATCGGAAGCCAGCAACTCGGCGGCTGAGCGGGCGATCGGCCAGAGTGGGGATTCCAGGTCGTCCTGTGCGGGATCGAACTGCCATTCAAAGTGTCCGGCGGCCGGAACTAGCCTGGCGTGCTGCGCGGCTTCCTGCACATAGCGGTTCAAGTCGGCGAGCGCTGATTTCGGCACGGGCTTTTCGCGGGCCAGGGCGTAGAAGACCTCACTCATGGCTTCGCGCATCTGGATGGCTGATTTCAAGGCTCGCTGCCCGGGTGAGTTCTGACTCCTCGCACTCAGATGATCCGCCTGCTGGTGCGATAAAACGTCCGCGTCCTCGGCGAAGCGCGCGAGATCACGGTAGGTGGTGAGCAATTCCTTGGGGTGATCGGTGAAACGATCGTCGAGCGTGTTGACGAAGTCGAGGCACACGGCTCCCGCGATTAACTCGAACTGCGGAGGCCGACGAACGGTCTTTTTCTCGGTGTGAATCTTCTCCTCCCCGAACTACTGTCTATTATGTAACCATCAAAATCATCTTGACAAGTTAGAACAGCGGGCCTAGTCTCTAACCAGTGATTATTACTTTGAGGGTTAGGCTATGTTCTTCGAGATACCCGCGCAGATTCTGACGCTGATCCGCTCGCGGCAAATGCTTCCCGCGCGACTGGTTAATATAGGAGGTCGACCCGTGCTGGTTCCGAAAGCCAACTCGACGCAGAAGCTGCGACTCGATTCTCTGAAGCTGGCGCTCGCCTTCGCCGCTATCTACGTGATCTGGGGATCGACTTACCTGGCGATCCGGTATGCGGTGGAAACCATCCCGCCGCTGGTGACTGCCGGGATCCGGCACACGGTTGCGGGAGGGATCCTGCTGGCGTGGGCGTATGCGCGCGGATACCGGGCGAAACGCGAGCACTGGATTGCTGGGGCGATCGTGGGCGCATTCTTCTTTCTCATCGGGCACGGAACACTGCATTGGGCGGAGCAGCATGTTGCTTCAGGGCTGGCGGCGTTGTTGATTGCCACTGAGCCGATGTTCATTCTTGTGCTGGCGTGGGCAAGTGGACAGCAGAAGATCAGCCGGGCGAGCGCGCTGGGGCTGGCGCTGGGAGTTGTGGGAGTAGCGATCCTGACTGGCATGGAGGTGTCGGCCAAAGATGCTAGCTTGGTGGGGATGATGGCGGTGCTGATTGGGTCGGCGGCGTGGGCGGCAGGAGTGGTGATCTCGCCTAAAGTGAAGTTGCCTGACGACGCGGTGGCGCGCACGGCGGTGCCGCTGGTCTGCGGGGCTGTGATGCTACTCGCGACTGCTGGAATTACGGGCGAGTTTCACCGGCTGCACTGGGCGGCCATTTCGGGGCGATCGATCTTGGGTCTTGCATACCTGATTGTGTTTGGTTCGATCGTGGCATTCACTTCTTACACGTGGCTGCTGCAGCGCTGCGCGCCTGCGCTGGTGGCGACGCATACTTACGCTAATCCGGTGGTGGCGGTGCTGCTGGGATGGCTGTTGGCTGGCGAGGCTCTGACTGGGCGCGTGGTGGTGGCTTCGATTGCAATTTTGGGAGCCATTGTGCTGATTCGGCGGGGTGAGCGGACGACGAGGCGCGTTCCTGTTAAGCACTCGGGTGAAGTCAGGTCCGTTGAGGAGTGCGCGTGAAACTACCGTGGGAATCCGTGTGGCCTCTGTGGTGAAAAATCTTAAATCTTCACCACAGGGGGCACAGAGGACACGGAGGAAGGCTTACCGAATTCTGCGAGGTGCGTTATGCAATTGAAACTGTTCCTGCTGGATATTTGGCTGGACAACCACGAGCACGATATTGAATTTAATTTGGCGGCGAGCGAGGGGCCACGGTGGAAGCTGAATGAGATCCTTAGCTTGGTCGGGCAGGAAGAGCGGGAGCGCTTCCTGAATCACACGCTCGGTTACAGCCGTCCGGCAGGAGCGGAGGGGCTACGCGCGGCCATCGCAGAGATGCAAGGGGTGAAGGCCGAAGCGGTGCAGGTGGTAACCGGGGCATCGGAGGCGCTGGTGGTGCTCATGTGGCTGGCAGCGGAGCCTGGGGCGAACGTGATCCTGCCGCGACCGGGGTATCCGCCTTTTTCTGCTCTGCCCGAATCGCTCGGCCTTGAGATTCGTTACTACACGCTTCGGAAGGAGAACGAATTTCGCATCGATGTCGAAGAGATCAAGAAGCTTGCGGATGGGAATACGAAACTCATCCTGGTGAACAGCCCGCATAATCCGACCGGGACCACGACTAGCGATGCGGAGTTCGACAGCTTGCATGAGTTCACATCCTCGCGGGGAATTCAGCTTGTCAGCGATGAGGTTTATCACCCTATCTATCATGGGGGCGCGACCAGGTCGGCGTCTCGCCTGCCGCACACTACGGTCATCCATGATTTCTCGAAGGCGTTTCCTTTGTCCGGAATCCGGATTGGATGGATGATCGAGCACGATCCCAAGTTGCGCGAGCGCTACTGGAACGCGCGCACGTATTTTTCGATCTCCAACAACACTGCCGGAGAGATGCTGGCGGAAATTGCGATGCGTCATCGCGATACGATTCTGGGGAAAACACAGGAAACCGCCACGGACAATCTTCAGCTGCTTGAGACCTTTATGGGCGAGCATGAGGAGACGCTCGGGTGGATTCGTCCTAAGGGCGGAATGACGGCGTTTCCGTGGCTGAGAAGTGGAGAGAACAGCCGCGGTTTTTGTGAGGCGGCGGCAGAAGAGGGCATCCTGCTTGCGCCTGGGGATTGCTTCGATGAGGCGTGTTCGTCGCATTTCCGGCTTGGGTTCGCGGCGGTTACGGAGAAATTTCCTGAGGCGCTTGATCGGTTGGGGGAATTCGTCAGGAGTTGGTCAACGGTTGGGGTGAAGGGGTAGGATTCGCTCTTTCGCCCCTCTGGGGCTTGGGGGTGAGGTTTCGAGAACCCACGACTTACGTCGTGGGCTGCATTCTTTCGCCGCTTCGCGGCTGGTTTCTGAGTTCGGGACCGGGCTTCGCCCGGCTGGGACCAGCCTGAGAGGCTGTCCCTACGTGGGCTGTGCTAGTACGTTCGCTGCAGTTCGGAGCAGACTAGCCAGAGGTGGTCCATGTACTCGCCGCTCATGGAACGGAAGCCGGTGACTACGAATCCGGCGGGACATTGGGCGCCGGAAGGATGGCCTCCAGCACGGGGGCGCACGACGGATTGGGTCAACTCACTTCTGGGATTGTCGAAACGCTGAGCGATTTCGCGAACGGAACTGCACTCGCCGGCGGCTTCATCGATGGATGCGCCACTGCGGCCACGCAGGCCGCGCAAAGCTAAGCCGGGAGAACAGGAGGCGTCAGATATGGGACGGCCGCCGGGACTTCCGGTGCGCGCGGTCATGCGGCGCTCCTGTCCGAGCGAGCCATCAGAACGCATGGGGGCGCAATCGAGCCAGGCCTGATTAAAGAATTCTCCCGTCTGCACGTGAAAGCCGACGGCCACGAAGCCGGGATCGCAGACAGCGTCCGGGGCGGGACGTCCGCCGTTGCCGCCGCCAAAGTCGCTGGCGACGCGCTGAAAACCCAAAATCAGGATGACATCGCGATCGCCGCCGAAGCGTCCGCGATCGCCTCGATCGCCATCGTGACCTCGATCACGGAAGCCGTCGCGATCCCGATCGCGATAGCCATCACGATCCTGCGATGGACGATATTGCTGCTGCTGGGGAGCGGCCAGCGCTCCCATCGCAATAACTAGCAAAATTGCCAGGAGGGGAAGGATGCGAGCCGTTCCGTCCTGCCCTGAAGTCGTGGTAAGAAGCCTGTGTTTCAAGGTTGCCATAGAAACTCCTCAGATTCATGCCGCCGGACAGAGACACTGCGGCCATAGCTTGAAAATAAGCGTTGATGGACGGGCTGTCAGGATTCCGGAAGGGATGCGGCGAAAGAGATGTTACCAAGTGGTTAGCAGATGAGACTTGGCAACGCTTCGCGTGGTGGGGTCCTAGGGCTTGTCGTCGCGACTGCGGAGGTGTTCGATGAACATCTGTTCTATCGGCTTGTCGTAGGCGATCAGGACATGGCGCGCGGGATGGCCGCTGACCAGGTGGCAGACTTCTTCGGCGAGATTCTTGGCGTGGTCTCCGGCGCGTTCAAGAGATTGGGTCATGAAGATGACCTGGAGGCTGGCCTGGCGGGAAATGTTTTCCGGATTCTCGATGTGGCGCAGGAAGATCAGGTTGCGCAGGCGGTCGATGTCAGCGTCGGCACGGAGAACATCGATGGCCTGGCTGACATTGCGATCCGAGAAGGCGGAGGCACAGTCGGCGAGCATTTTTTCCAGCAGGGTTGCCATTTGGGTGAGTTCGCGAGTGTCCTCGGGATCAATGCGTCCGCGGACCGAATGGGCGCTGTTGGCGAAGTTGAGCAGATGATCGCCGATACGCTCGAGGCCGATCATGAACTTCATGCAGGCGAGGAGTTCGCGGGCGTGAGCGGGCTCGACCGCGGTAATGGCGGTGGTCACGCCATTGTCGATTTCCAAGTCGAGGGTGTCGAGTTCCCGCTCGCGCTGGCGTACGGAATTGAGCAGCGTGCTGGAGCCAGTGGCGATTCCTTCGGCGGCGGCAGCAGCGGCTTCTTTGGTCATGTGGCAAGCCTCGACCGTGCGGCGTACTAGATAGCGGTGAACCGGCTCTGGGACTCTGACGGCAGTGGTCATGGACTTCTCCCCAAGCAGCAACGCCTGAGCTTAAGTTGTTCTGCGGGAGACGTGGTTAATAGGTTGTGAATTCTTGCGGATAGTTTTTGAACCGGGAGATCCGGTTACGCGGTGGGCAGGGTGAAGAGGAAAGTGCTGCCGCGGGCGATTTCGCTTTCGGCGCGGATGGAGCCGGAATGGGCACGCATGATGTGCTTGGCGATGGCCAGTCCCAAGCCGGTGCCTCCTGATTCGCGGGAACGGGCTTTGTCGACGCGGTAAAAGCGCTCGAATAAGCGCGAGAGGTGCTCGGAGGAGATGCCTGCACCGAAATCGCGCACATAAAATTCGATGCCGCGCTGGGCGGCACGCGCGCCCAGTTCGATGCGTGCACCAGAGCGGCCGTACTTCATGGCATTTTCGATCAGGTTGGCGAAGACCTGGTGGATGGCTTCGCGGTCGGCACGGACTGGGGGCAGCGATTCCAATCTGGAGGCGTCGACAATATTCAACTCCACTCCCTGGGTGCGGGCGATCTCGCGAAAACTTTCTTCCGCGTCGTGCAGCAGCTCGAGGGGAGGGACGGGCTCAGTCTCGAAGCGAGTCTCGCCGGATTCTACGCGGGCGAGGGTGAGAAGGTCTTCGGTGAGGCGAGACATGCGGAGAGAATTCTTGCGAATGATCTCGAGGAACTCGCGGCTCGAATGGGAATTATCAGAAATGGTATCGAGCAGGGTTTCGGTGTATCCCTGAATGGAGGTGAGGGGGGTGCGGAGTTCGTGGGAGACGTTGGCGATGAAATCACGGCGGGTTTTTTCGACGCGTTCGGTTTCGGTGAGATCGCGCAAGACGGCAACCACTCCGCCGTCAGGCAGAGGAGCGGCGGTAACTTCGAAGGCGCGGCCGGGAACGATAGAGGTGGCGCGGCCGTTCTTCACTTCCTTGGTGATGGTCGCGGCCTGCACGGCGGCGAGGAAATCGGGGTCGCGGATGGTCTCGACCACCGGGGCATTGAGGCGGGTGCGCTGGGGAACGAGCTGATCCATGGGATGGTTGGCCCAGCGAACGAGGCCGTCGGCGCTGACGGCGATGACGGCATCCTGCATGCTGTTGAGCAGAGTTTCGAGTTGATGCTGGCTGGAGCGGACGGCAGCAAAGCTTAGCTCGACCTGGCGGGCGGTTTTATCGATGGCGGCAGCGACGCGGCCGATTTCGTCCATGGTGCGATCGTTGACGCGGGCGCGCAGATCACCGCTCTCGATGCGAGCGGCGACATCCACAATGTGCTGCAAGCGGCGCGAGGTCCACACCGAGGCAGCGGCCGCGATCAGCAGGGCGATGAGAGAGGCGAAAAGCGATCCCCAGAGCAGATGGTGGCGAACCTGGGCCTGCACGGCTTCGACGTCGGAGAGAGGATAGGCGAGGCGGACTGCGCCACCGGCTATAGGAGCGGCGACGTAGAGGAACGGTATGCCGATGGTGGCGCTGCGGCGCTCGCTCTCGCCAGTTTGTCCCTTAAGTGCCGCCACGAATTCTTTCCTCTGGGAGTGGTTCTCCATGTTGTCGGGATTGGATTGAGAATCGGCGAGCACTTTGCCGGAAGCGTCGATGATGGTGGCGCGAGCTCCGGCGGACTGACCTTCCTGGGCGGCGATCTCAGGGAGGGGATGGGTCTTATCGGTTTCGACGCGGTGAGCGAAAAGGAGTGTCTTCTGGGTGAGATTGCGCTGGATCTCGGCGCGCAGAGAGGCTTCCCACGCCTTGCCGATGACGACGTAGAGGACGGCGGCAGTGGCGGCAATGACGATGAGAAAAACGGCGAGCAGCTTGAAGAAGATGCGGTTCTTCAAAGTTTCCTCGGCTGACTCGTGTCCATTTTACTTTGGGACCTCGAAGCGATAGCCAGCGCCGCGCACGGTTTTGAGATAGCGGGGATTCTCCGGGTCGGGCTCGATTTTTTCGCGAATGCGGCGAACGTAGACGTCCACGGAACGCGGAGTCACGTAGGCAGTGTCGCGCCAGACGGAATCGAGGAGATGATCGCGGCTGAAGACGCGGCCTTTGTGGCGAGCGAAGTAATCCAGCAGGCGAAACTCTGTGGCGGTGGTGGGAACGGTGCTACCGCGAACCGTGAGGATCATGGCCGAGGGATCAATCTCGATGTCGCCGATCGTCATGGGACTGGGCGGAAGCGGGCGTTCGAAGCGCCGGAGCACGGCTTTGACGCGGGCCACGAGCTCGCGCGGGCTGAAGGGCTTGGGGATGTAATCGTCGGCGCCGAGTTCGAGGCCGAGGATGCGATCGGCTTCGCTGCTCTTGGCGGTTAGGAAAATCACCGGCACCGAGGAAAGACCAGCGGTCTGTCGGATGGTGCGACAGATTTCCAGGCCATCTTTGCCAGGGACCATGATGTCGAGGAGAAAGAGCGCCGGACGCTGGCGTTCGGCATCGGCCAGGATAGTAGCGCCGCCCGGATAAACGCGCACGGTGAAACCTTCGTTTTCGAGATGATGGCGGACCAGGCGGGAAATGTCAGGATCGTCTTCGAGCACGAAGATGCTGGGTTTCACGGGATCATTTTAGCGGAGAGAGTTGGGAGTACCTAGTACGTATGAGCGAGTTGCGGGGTGGGCAGGGAGGATTTTCATCGGATTTTAACAATTGGGGTGAGTTTCAGGGTTCTTGCCATGGCAAGAGAGTTTGGGGCGCGGGAGTTCGGGCGCGGGACAGGAAACCCAGCCGAGTTTCACTCGGCTCGGACAGCCGATGGCGGCTGTCCCTACATGATCACTTTGGGGAGATGATCAGATTGTCATAGTTGTCGAGGTGAAAGATTGCTTTCGGAGGGATCACTGTGGTGGCGCTGTATTCGGTGATTATGGCTGGACCGGAATATTTATTGCCGCGGAGGACGGATTCGCGGGCGTGGATTTGAGTTTTCAGCTTCGTGCCATGGAAGAGAACTTCGGCCTGCGAGACGGAAACCCTGCCGAATTTCACTCGGCCGATGGCGGCCGTCCCTACATGATCAATCCTGCCTACCGCGGGCTCCCCTACATTGTTCGGTTTATGTTCCATGGTTGCGCGGAGGCGGAGGGTTACTAATTCAACTTCTCTGGCGGCATGGGTGTAGCCGTAGCGGCGATTGTGCTCGCGCTGGAAGTCTTGTAGCAGATTGGGCGTCAGTGGGATGTTGAGTTCGTATCCTTGACCGCGGTAGCGGACATCGATGCTGCGGTGGATCCGGGGAGTTCCGTGCCAGGATTCTTCGCGGAAATCTAAGGCGGCTGTCCGTTCCATAGTTTTGAATTCGGCGGCGAGCCTGGCTTCGGGAATTTTTCCGGAAACTCGCCACAGGATGGTGCGCGAATAATCTTTCACTACGTCGCTGGCCAGAATGCCCAAGGAGGAGAGTGCGCCGGGAAACGCAGGAACGATCACGTTGGGGATACGGAGGGCTTGCGCGAGAGCGCAGGCGTGGAGTCCTCCTGCGCCGCCGAAGGCGACTAGGGCAAAATTGCGGGGATCGCGGCCGCGCTCGATGGAGACTACGCGAATGGCTTTTTCCATGGTGGCGTTGACTACCTGGATGACTCCGGCGGCGAACTTTTCTAACGATAGGTTCGAGGTCTGCTTGCTCAGCCATTCTTTCGTGACGTGTCGAGTGCGATCGAGGTCGAGGGTGAAGTCTCCGCCGAGAAAGCGCGTTGGCTGCAGGCGGCCTAAGAGGAGATTGGCGTCAGTCACGGTGGGCTGAGTACCGCGGCCGTAGCAGATGGGACCGGGATCGGCGCCCGCGGATTCGGGGCCGACGCGGAGGACTCCGGCGGCGTCGAAGCGGGCGAGCGAGCCTCCTCCGGCGCCAACGGTGTGAATGTCGAGCATGGGAACGCTGATGGGAAGTCCGGCGATCTGGGCGTCATTGGCAGTCTTGATGGCGCCTTCGACCAGCGAGACGTCGGTGGAGGTGCCTCCCATATCGAAGGCGATGATGTTTTGGAAACCGCTTGAGCGAGCGGTGGCGAGGGCGCCGACTACTCCACCGGCGGGGCCGGAGAGAACGGTGCGGACGGGCTCGCGAGCGGCCGTGGCGAGGGCGGTGATGCCTCCGCTGGATTGCATTACGAAGATGCGGGGGGCGGGGGCTAAAGCCCGTTTTCTTCTCGCGCCTTTCGCGGCCCTGAAGGGCCGCACTTGCACCACTGCTCTGCATTGTCGTTCCGTGGCTGTTTTGTAGTCTCGTTCTGTAGAGATGTTGGTAGCAACCTCTCTCCGACAGGATTGCTCCAGGTTGCGGAGATAGCTTTCCATTATTGGTTGCAGGTAGGCGTTGATTACTACTGTCGATGTGCGCTCGTACTCGCGGAACTCGGGGAGTATCTCGTGCGAGATAGAGAGTGGTGCATTCAGGGATTTCAGCGCTTGCACTACGGCTTCTTCGTTCCTGGGGTTCGCGAAAGAAAAGAGCAGCGAGATCGCTATGGATTGCGGATGAGATTCGGCGATCTGGTCGGCGAGGGCGCGCAACTCCTGGTTCGTGGGCGCGGTGAGGATTTCTCCGTCTGCGGCGGTACGTTCGTTGATGCCGAATCGGAGTTCCTTAGGGACCAGTGGCTCGATGCGATCGAAGAAAAAATCGTAGAGTTTGGGGCGAGCCTGGCGTCCGATCTCTAGGGCGTCTTCAAAGCCGCTGGTAGTCACGAGAGCGGTACGCGCGCCTTTGCGTTGCAAGAGCGTGTTGGTTCCGACAGTGGTCCCGTGCAGGAGAATGAAATTCGCTGTGGGAGCGATCTTGTTAATGGCTTGGACAATGGCTTGGGAAGGATCGGCTGGGGTGGAGAAAATCTTGAGCATGCGGAGTTGGTTGTCTTCGATCCACACGCAATCGGTGAAGGTTCCGCCCGTGTCGATGGCGATCCGTAAGGGTTGGGACGGCATGGTGTTGATCGCGGATTAGGGTAACATTCGCGAAGCCCATGTCTCGCAAAATCGGCGAGACATGGGGCGCCCCAATTCTTTTTTTGTTAGTGAAAAACCTTGGACAGCCCAAGGGGCTGTCCCTACGTGGCTTGTCTTTACTTAATGGTGAAGGCCAGAGTTAGTAAGGTTTTTTGTTCTACTTCATGGGCTTTGGAGCTGCCGGTGGCGGGGCTGGCACCGGAGCTGCGTTTCACGCTTAGGACGGGGCGATCTCCTACCAGGCGTTTCAGGCGCGGGAGCATATTGAACATCGCTCCCATGTTCGCGGGCTCTTCCTGCACCCACACTATATCCGCGTGTTTGCCGTGGCGATCGAATTCAGCGGCGACTTCTTCCTCGGGAAATGGATAGAGCTGTTCCAGAAACACGATCGCGGTGCTGGTGTCTTTTCTGCGGTTCCGCTCGGCCTGGAGCTCGTGGCCGATTTTTCCCGTGCAGATCAGAATGCGTTCGGCTTCACCAACTTGAGTGTCGGGAAGAACGTTGAGGAAGTTTTTGTGGGTTAAGTCCTCGATGGGAGAAGATGGCGTCCGGATGGCGAAGCATGCTCTTGGGCGTGAAGACAACCAGGGGCTTGCGCCAGTGCCGTAGAGCCTGGCGGCGCAGGAGATGGAAATACTGCGCGGCGTTGGAAGGCTGGGCGATTTGGATGTTGTGCTTGGCGGCGAGTTGGATGAAGCGCTCGATTCTCGCGCTTGAATGTTCCGGGCCTTGGCCTTCATAGCCGTGGGGCAGAAGCATCACGAGACCGGAGAGCAGATTCCATTTCGCTTCTCCGGCGCTGATGAACTGATCGATGATGGCTTGGGCTACGTTGACGAAGTCGCCGAACTGGGCTTCCCATAGGACTAGCGATTCGGGATAGTCGCGGCTGTAGCCGTATTCAAAACCTAAGACTCCGGCTTCGGAGAGGGTGGAGTTGTAGATCTCGCAGCGGGCCTGGCCGGGAGCGATATTCTCGAGCGGCACGTATTCGTTTTCGTTCTCGATGTCGATGAGGACGGAGTGCCGCTGATTGAACGTGCCGCGGCGGGAGTCCTGGCCGGACATGCGAACGTGTGTTCCCGTTTTCACCAGGCTGGCGAAGGCCAGAGCCTCGGCCATGCCGTAGTCGACCGTGCGCTTGCCGGTGCCCATCTCAGCGCGCTGTTCGAGCAACTTCTTCACCTTGGGATGGATGTGGAAGTCGGCGGGATAGGTGGTCAGGCGGGTGGTGAGTTCGGCAAGCTCTTCCTGCGAGAGTCCAGTTTCGACGTCATATTCGGGACGGTAGAGGCCTCCGAAATAGCTGTTCCAATATTTAGGCAGCTCGCGCAGGAGGGGCTTGTGCTTGATGGCGCCGGCTTTTTTCTGGGCAGCCTCGAATTCGGTTCTGATGGCGTCGGCGCGGGCTTGGGCGTCGGTTGCGCCAGTGTCTTCGGCGTAGATCTGCCAGAGCGGCGGATGCTCTTTGATTTTTTTGTAGAGCAGGGGCTGGGTGATGGTGGGATCGTCGACCTCACTGTGTCCGTGACGACGGTAGCCGATGAGATCGATGACTACGTCGGTGCCGAACTTGTAGCGGAACTCGGTGGCGATGCGAGCCACGCGGACTACCGCATCGACATCCTCGGCATTGACGTGGAAGATCGGGATGGATTGGCGGCGGGCGATGCAGGCGGCGAAACGGGTGGAGTGCTCTTCGGTGTAGTTGGTGGTGAAGCCTAGAAGATTGTTCACCACGACGTGAATTGTGCCGCCCACCGTGTATCCCGGAAGATCGGCATAGTTCATGGTCTCGGCGAGAACTCCCTGGCCTGCGAAGGCTGCGTCGCCGTGGACCAGCAGAGGAAGATATTTTTCGCGGCCACCTTCTCCGGTGCGATCTTGTTTCGCGCGAGTGCGGCCTACGGTTACGGGATCGACCGCTTCCAGATGGCTGGGATTTGAGACCAGGTGAATGTGAACCTTGCCATCGCTGCGGGTGACGTATTCGCCCGTCGCTCCCATGTGGTACTTGACGTCTCCGGATCCGAGGACGCTGCGGGGATCGACATCTTCAAAACCGGCAAAGATTTCCTGGGGCGGGCGCTTGGCGACGTGGGCGATTACGTTGAGGCGTCCGCGATGACTCATGCCCATGACTAGCTCGATTGCGCCCAAGCGAGAGGAGGTGTCGAGGACTTCGTCGACTAATGGGATTAGGGCGGTTACGCCTTCCAGGGAGAAGCGCTTGCTTCCCAGATAGCGCTGCTGCATTACGTGCTCGAAGATGTCGGCACGAGTGAGGAGATCGAGGATGCGTGGCTGGTCTTCTTTGGGAGCGGGAGACTCCATGCGCTCGTAAATCCATTGGCGGCGGACGGGCGAGTAGATGTGATTGATCTCAACACCGATGGTGCTGGAGTAGATGGCGCGGGCCTTGCGAGCGTATTCGCCTTCCCTTTCGAGTTCGGGGGTGAGGCGCGGACGCAGGAATCCGAGGGGGTCGAGGTCGCCTTCGAGGTATCCGTACTGGCGGTAGTTGGCGAAGACGCGGTCGCGCTCGGGGTTGGAGGCGGGGGTCTCAATGACGGCGGCGGAGCCTCCGTTCGCATTCTTGGCTTTCGGGGTCATAGGAAGCAGCTTCTAGAATAAAGGATGCGGGCGGGGGTGCGCGAGATTCTAGGCTGGTGATTTACCACAGGGGGCACAGAGGAACACAGGGGAAACCTTGGGGAATGAGCTTAGTGTCAGGAAAGAAAGGTGGGTTGGAGATGAATGGGAGATCAAGAGAAACTCCTGCGCTGCTGGGGATTCCGTTTGATGGGCAGTCTTCTTATTTGCGCGGGGCGGCGGAGGCTCCGGCGAAGATTCGCGAAGCGCTCGGTTGCGATGCTTCGAACCGGTGGACGGAAACGGGGGTGGACCTCGGGGTTAAGGGGACCTATGGAGATTCGGGGGACTTGGCGTTCGCAGGCGGCTCCGACGAAGATGCGTTTGCGGCCATTGAGTCCGGAGTGAGTACGCTCATCGAGCAGGGGAAGCGGCCGGTGTCGCTGGGCGGGGATCATTCGATTACGTTTCCGATCATCAAGGCCGTGGCGAAGAAATATTCCGAGCTGACGATTTTTCATTTTGATGCGCATCCCGATTTGTACGACGAGTTTGAGGGGAACCGGTGGTCGCATGCTTGTCCTTTTGCGCGGATTATGGAGAGCGGGCTGGCGAAACGGCTGGTGCAGATTGGGATTCGAACCGTTAATGGACATCAGCGGGAGCAGGCGAAGAGGTTTGGAGTGCAGGTGATCGAGATGCGGCAGCTTCCGGCTTACGCGCGGTTGAAGGCTGAGGGGCCGGTGTACATCTCGTTCGATGTGGACGTGCTCGATCCGGCGTACGCGCCCGGCATTTCGCATCGCGAACCGGGAGGGATGTCGGTGCGGGAAGCGATCGCGCATCTGCATGCGGTGGAAGGAGAGATTGTGGGCGCGGATGTGGTGGAATATAACCCGGTGCGCGATGTTTCGGGGATGACCGCCATGGTGGCGGCCAAGATTTTGAAAGAAGTCCTGGGGAAGATGATGGCGAGGTGAGCACGCGGCGAATGGCCTCGATCCAGGGACGCCGGAGCCAAACAGAAAAACGATATTTCGCGGTACAATCGGCGGGCGCAAAGACGTTAAGCTGCGTACAATTGGTCTTCAATCTATGGCGCAAAATATTCATCACTATCTTTCCAAAAGCTTGCTGGTTGTGGTTTTGTCGGGGATCAGCGCAGGGCTGGCGTGCTCGAAAAATACGGCACAGACGGGGCCGCCGGCTGGGGGCCCGACGCAACGCCGGTGAAAGTGATCGACGCCAAGGCTCTGCCGGTGCAGGACAGTTCCGAGTACGTGGCGACGCTGAAATCTCGGGATTCGGCGGTGGTTATGCCGCAGGTGGAAGGCATCATCACGCAAATCTATGTGCATCGGGGGACAAGGTGGAGGGCGGGGCGGCGCTGATGGAGATCGATCCGCTGAAGCAGCAGGCGACGGTGAAGAGCCTGGAGAGCGCGCGGGCGGCACAGAAAGCGGACTGAACTGGGGGCGCCAGCAGTATCAATGAACGCAGGGACTGGCGTCGGCGGCGAAGAAGCAAGCAGGATCTGGATCAGGCAAAGGCGACGTTGGACGCTGCGCAGGCGAAGATCGACTCACTGAACCCGCAGGTGCGGGAGCAGGAAGCGGAGCTCCATACGACAAAGTTGTGGCCATGTGGAGGGATTGTAGGAGATATTCCGGTGCGCGTGGGGGATCGGGTCACCACCTCAACCTACTCGCGACGTGGACCAACTGGAGCCTGGAAGCTTATGCGCATGTTCCGGTGGAGCGATCGTCGCAGTTAAAGATGAATGCCGTGCAGATCTGAAGCAACGGAAAGCGATGGCGGAGACGCGGCTAGTTGATCTGACTGCAGGTGGATAACACAACGCAGACGGTGCTCGTCAAAGCACGGATCGTGAACGGCATGATCGGCTGCGGCAGTCGTAATTTATCCGGCGCGGGTGGTTTGGGGAAGACATCAGAATCCCGAAGCGCTGATTCTGGCAGTGTCGCGGCTGGCCGGACAGTATCTCGCGTTTGTGGCCGAGCCGTAGAATGAATTTTTCCGTCGCGCGGCAGAAGCCGCTGAGATCGGGAAACGGGCGCCAATGACGACGAAGCGCTCGGCAGGCATCAAAGCGCGGGGACAAGGTGATCGTCTCCTGGACGAGTCCCTCTTGGATGGGGCGCCGATGATTTTGTAGAGCTAGCGTAGCTTTTAGCGCATCAGCTCTTAGCTTTGAGTTGTTCCGTCAAAGTCCAGAGCGCTATTCTCGTGAAAGCTCCACAATTCCGATTAAGCCGGACGAAAATCAAGGAGCGTACAGGAAATATTCACGTCTGATGATTTTTAGGAATGAGCCGTCCTGTCTTTGCTACTGTCCGCGCGCTGTGACCGACCTGCCGGGCGCAGCCCGTGACCCCTGCCTTGCCGGCGGCGGAGCTCCCAACCTCGCCGCGCCCGGCTGGGGTGCCAAGCTTCGACACCGGAGCCGGCGTAAACCGTGGAGAGCGTGGTCATCATCCTCTGCAAAGTAGAATACCGGATCTGAGGGAACGAAAGAGATCACCTTGACGAGCTGGAATGACGGGACCAGCCAGATCAGTGCGACTTTTGACCTGGGCCCGGCTCCGGATCCGGCCATTGTCACATTCAGAACTGAATGAATAGCCGAGGGGAGGCTCCCGAGCGCGGAAAGAAGTTGGAATCAAAACGCAAAAGACTTTGAAAAAGTTCGTCCTGGTGCGGATATCGACTCAGACGAGAAAGAGTATTTATAGCTGTTCATGAGAAATTATCTTGATGTGGACGTGTGAGACGTGCTGTAGAGACTTTCTGGCGTGGCGCATGTGATCATTCCGGTGAGCGCTAAGACGGCAACTAGGCTGTGGCTCGATCCGGTGCGGACGGCGGGACGGGGGCAATGGTGCCCGACGTAGGGGCGGTGCTGGGTGAAGAGAATGTTGAAGGTGGTGGCCGGATAGGCTGGGCAGATCCGTCGTTCCGGGGGAACCCGTACGAGGTCAGCGTGCGGGCGGTGGGACGACCAGCGAGGTGACACAGTTCCACAATGTCATCCTGAAAACGATGTGGACGGGACGATGGTTCCTTGAAAGATGTTGGGCACGCTCAGCTGGGGGCGGAAAAATTATGATGCCGACCTGCTATTGGATGGGCAGGATGCTGTGGGAATTGACGAAGTGCCACTTCAAACAGCGAATGCACTGGATGTGGACCGCTGAGCAATTCGCGGAACTGGACGGTTGTCAAAGAGTTTTCCACCTGGCATGTATCACCAATCGTCATTCGATATCACTGACGTGATCAGCGAGTTGATCAAGGATGCGGCTCTTCATGTGGGGGGAGGATTCCATTGGTCATCCTGGTGACTTTATTTTCTCCGGGTACCTGGCGAACGATGATGATCCACTTCATTGTGATCTAGTTTCGCCGATCGGCATTCTTGCCTTCGTCAAGTTACTGGTTTTCTCTATCAATACCTGACCCTGTTTCGGGAACATGCTGGTGACGGGACTCGGTGGCTGGACGATGTGATCGTGGTGATCGAGAACATTGAGCGGCAAATTCGGGGAGAAAGCGCGACGCGTGAAAAGCTTGCCATGGCGGCCAGGGCGGAGATCACGAGCGCGGCGATGGCGACATCGCTGGCGCTGGTTGCGCATTTGTTCCGGTGGAATTTTTCCGGGAACAACAGGCATCCTCTTTCGCCAATCTGCGCTGATGATCGGATTTTCCATCGCCATCTCTGCCTTCAATGCATTCAGATCTCGGACGGGCATCGGCGGCGATTTTTCTTGTGGGACCGTATTTAGGAAAGCGGTGGTGGCCCGGCCGGAAGTTCGACCAGGGCGTTGCGGTGATGACGAGGGGCACCAAGCTCTCTCGACATCACCAGACTTCGAACTTCGTGATGGGAATCGTGTCTTGATTGGACTGGGACGATGCATTTCGTGTTCATGCGAGTCCGATTGGTTCCCGGCGGATGAAGACCAGGGATACTTCATCATCGTCATTCAAGCTCCCTCGGGAGCTTTGCTGGAGATACATGAAGGCGACTGGAAGTAGAGAGCCGGCACGCTGGCGCATGTGCCTGGAGCAGAGGGCACGCCTCGATAGCTGGGCGAAGCTCGTGGGAGCGGGGCGAACCAGGGCCATTTCGTTCTGCTGAAGCCCTAACCGCAACGGAAGGGCGAGCAGCATTCGGCCCCGGTGATCGTGAAATGTGTGCGCCCGATGCTGCCTCGCGTGTAGGGCGTGATTGTACGCGCCACGTCGCCATCGGCGGCGGAAGGCTGGGGACATCGGCGGATTTCAGTCCAGGGCGGAAGACGAGACCGATATCCCCTCGAGGTAATGGTAGGGTGCTGGTGGGGAGGAAAAATCGATCGAAGTAGGTCTGAAATATGAAGGAAAGTTGGTCGAATTGTAGATATCTTTCCGTTGCCAAATTATTTGAAATACGTGGTCAGAATCCATCGGGGAGAAAGTGAAGAAGCTGGACGTCGAAGCCTTGAAGATTATTGATATGTTGGGCGTGGGTACGGAATCGGCGTACGTGAACTATTTTTGATTCGGACAATTGTTCGAACTGTAATCATGTGAAGACTGATCTGTAATTCTGGGCGACGTTGAAGAAATGAAGCGATTCTACCTCATCGTTTAAACAGTGGTAGCGATTGATAATCGTTCAAGAACCGATTATTATGATTTGACACAGACGACGACGCCGAAGGTGCATCAGCGATCACAACTTTTCTGGTTTGCGGAAATCTATGGGTCGCCTGTGCTTTGCAATAGTTCGGGGCAGGCTGATCGCCGCGATGGAAAGATTGGCGAGCAAGATGAAAAAGGGGATTTCTTATAGCTGGACAGGGTCAACGCCGGAAGAAACTGCAGTCCGGGGGGAAATGTTGCTCACTCTACTCGGACTGGGGAACGTTGGCCGTCCGCATCCCACTTTGTCTGCGTAGCATGTGAGTTCTGTGTTGCTCTTTATTGTGCCGCTGGCCGTGCCGATGGCGCTGCTCTTGGCATCGGGGGCGGAGCCGGCCTCGTGGGCGACTAAACGACGTGGTCGGCCAGGTTGGGCTGGTGATGCTGGTCGGACCGTCGAGCAAGAAACGAAACTCCGATCGTGGAAGTTGTGGAGCAATTCGCCAGAGAGGGGTGAAAGGTGCCGCTGGTGGAAGCGAGCTGCGCAGGCGGCGCACTCATCGGCGGAGGCCGATCTCGACGAACTTCGTTGGGCGTTTATCTGGGCGGGGTGCCCGTGGCGTTCGCTAGCGGGGGCTGGAGAGATGGAAACGGCATTCGGTCGGGAAACGTATGTGCTTCGGGTGGGACGACTATGTTGATGTGTGCCCCACCTGTTCTCTCGACTCCTTTGCTGACTCCGATGATCGAGGGGTGGAAAGAAGCATGGGTTTGCGCCTGGGAGCATCCCTAGGTATGCAGTCGTTTCGCTCCCGGTGGACGAGGTGTCGTTCTGTACGCTGGACGGCTTCGCTGGAGGCACTGGCGCTTCTCTCGCGTGTCCGCCTCGCTTCGCTTCGCCTTAATAGTCCGAGGGGCTGAGGTGGGGATCGGAGAAGCTGTACACGGGGCGCGGGGTTGGGTGTCTTTCTCTCTTTACGGATTTGTGCTGTTGGGATATCTTTTGGGCTGTGCTGGGAATTTTGGTGATTGAAATGGCGGGGAGGGACTTGGTCCTTGGGCACCTGGGGGACCTGCAGCGGCAGGGGGCTGGGTCGTCGTCACTGTGAAGGTCTGTAGTCCCAGATAAGTTCCCGGCTTGTGGTGATGTTGCGGACTGGCAGAAGAGTGAATACCGGCTCTTCACTTGGTCGACTTCTCAGTTGGGACTGAGGAAGTGATCCAGTGAGGCAACCAGGCCTTTGTTGCCCATGATGGGCTCGGCGATTTTGAGGCGATATAAATACGTGGGAGACATGCTGTTGTAGCGGTGAACGGTCGGCATCATAATGTGTTTTTTTTTGGCGAACTTCTACGACGCGAAGTTCCCTTGTGCAGAGGGGTGTTGGTGTAAATGTCCTACCGAGTGAATGGCTGATGGGTGGAACAACTAAGGCCACGGGCTCAAGTTTCGCATGGGAATGAATAAATTCTGGGAGAGGGAAAATTGGGGAACCGATGTTCACGGGCCCCGCACACATGGAACTGCTGTAGCCTGGAGCCGGGCGGTCTTGCTGGAGCCCTCCAGCATGTCTTCGCAAGTGGTTCAGTGGAGATTCCAGCAAGTTTTGAACCCTCGCTGCCTTCGGCGCTGTCGTTCGATTCCAGTTCCATGAGGTTTTGGTAGTTTTTCTGGGAAGAAGCGGATGGGAAACGCACTCAGGGCGTCGTGGGGTGTGCTGGGAAGATGTAATGCTCCTCTTGGTCCGCAGGACATGGGATTTCCGATAGTCGGCGGGTAGGTTTTGCTCTGGATCAGGCTTTTCACTCGGCGAATCGCTGGATCCAGGAAGCTGCGTTTGTAGCGTCTGGATGCTGAGGAATCTCTTGGTTGGTGATGACGTGAGTGGATTTTGAGGGCTTCTGTGGGATCTGGGTGGATCGTGCCGTGCCTCCTTTCCCTATCGCTGCTTCTGCTGTTCTGTCTGGCGGGTTTGATCCAAAAAGGATTGTGAATTCTGTGTGGTTGCCCATGTGCAGGAGAGATAAAGAACGAGTGCTCAGTATGAGTTTGTTGGTTGGCATGGATTTGTCCCTGAACTCCAGCAAAATAAAAGTCTTGCCAAATGTGGGGCAGGGGGTATTACAGGATGCTTTACCACCTCATCCTCTGGTGGAGGGTAGGTCCACTGTCAACCTTGGTGAACGCAGAAGTGAAGCCAGCGGGTCCTCTGTGTATACTGGGAATCAGGCCGTCAAGTTTCTGGAGGAGGTGCTTTGTTCCTGCGCGCGGATAGTGCGCGAGAGAGCGGGAGTTGTGCGGGAATGTTATAATAGGGTATATTTTATAGGCCCTTTATTCAAGTCTTCCTGATAGGTGCGATAGTCGGATTCTTCCAGCCAGTAGGGGATTGAAGTATCTGGCTGGAATCGTATGGCTGACTGGGACCGCCAGATAGGGCTCTGGCCAAATGTAAAGCCTCTGTGACCAGTGTAAAGTCTGGAGTTTGCTGATGACGGCGCGGGCGCTAACGAGACGGAAAAGAAACTATTTCGAGAGAGGGTCTTCTGTATGTGATGTCTTCTTTTTCTTGCCGTCGTGGCTGAAGCCGTACGCCATGAACGAGGTGCTGGACGGAGCCCGACAACTTTGCCAACTCGGGGGCAGGTGAGGCTACGTAGACCAGGACGATGGTCTGCTTGGGGTGGAATATGTGTCCAGCATCTGCTGGCGCAGGAATGGAGGAAACAGGAAGGTGTCTGTGCTTGTGGATCGGAGCGGTGAAGAAAGATATCAGGAGGAAGGGGATCGCGTGTGGGGTTATTCAGCCTGGTGACGACATTTTGGCAGCAGCGGCATCGCGGCGGCATTGTTTGGGATAAGTAACTACCTGCGTTGGCTAGGCACTGAGGAGATTTAATGGAGACTACCGGCAGGCGGGCGCTGCTGGCCGATGTGGCAGGTGAGTGGGCTGGGAGTCGGTGATCATGAGAATACTACTTGGGAACTATTGACTAGGCGATTCAGGCTTGTAAGGCCCCTCGAGGCTTGTGGGGACCGTGATCAGGTCCTGAGCGATTGTGCGCTTCTAGCGGACATCATCGTCGACGTAGGCGAAAGTGGAATCCGTAGACCCCTGTGACTTGAACTTTGTTCCTGGAGGCTCCGCAAGGGCGGCGGTCGAATGAGGTGATGTGCAGATGATGTCCCTGGGCCGCGAGGTGGGTGAGGACCCCTTTGGCGCGGCTGGAGCGGCCTGCGCCTTCGCTGTTTACGCCATAGAGGATGTTGGCCATGAATGGGTCAGTAAAAAAACTTATTATTTATTCTCTCTCTGTGGGACGCTGTGCTCAGTTTTTCACGACATCGGGAACAGAGGGACACACGGCATCTCTGAGAAGATCTGAAGCTCTCATGTTCTCTTTTGATGGAGCGGAAGAGCGCAACCGCGCCAACCGTCGCCGGTCGTTGTGCAGCTTGACAGACAGTGTGTCGCCTTTTGGGGGCGGGATGGGAAGGGGATCTTCTGATGAAGCCTTGGGGGACTTTCACATCACGGGTCTAATCTGTGTCAAGTGCTGACGGAACCGAGGAAGATAAGTTTGTCGCTGCTTAGGGTGGGATCGCTTTTTTGGGGTCGGAGGGAAGAGCGGGACTCTCGTAAGAAGAGGGAACGGCGTACGAGATTGATGAGCGACTGTGAGTCAGGGTTGGCGCCGATCGCTGGACACGGGGCGTAACTTCAAAGGGGCGAAGGCGGAGGAACCGAGGAGCTCCATGGGGAATCGAGCGCGGCGAGAATGGCCTTGGAATCCTGCGGGGTGAGGCTCAAGTTTTTAAAGTGAAGCCCGTCACGCGGAAGGAGATTTGTCGGCGGTGGCGACCTCAACTCTCTCGGCGGGCGGAAAAGCGATCGGGGATCGTGCCTTTAGAAGAGAGTTCATACGGCCATTCCGCTGAAGTTCTTCCTGGCTGCTCGATATGAATCCGCTCAAGGGCCAGGAACTTTGTTCGATCCTGCATGATTTTGCTGAGCAGGGTGACGGCGGGGGCGCTGAGCTCTTCGACTCTGAATTTCAGGTCGGAGAAACGCGGGCGCTCTTTGAGAGTGGCGTGGACCGTCAGCGAATCGCGGGGCGGAAGTTCGTGAGCATTGTAATCGCGGTAGTGAGCTTCAATCATCCTGCTGATTGGCGCGGCTCAACACGCCGGGGTAAAGCGGACGCCATTCACGTCGAGGCCTTCGCACCTGATCGAGGCGCGCGCCCTTGAGGAGGCCGTCGCATCTCCGGCGCGAATGCTGAAGGCGCCCAGGTGTCGGGCTCCGGCGGAGGTGTGAAGAGGAACCTCGTCCATCTCGCGCAGGCCGAACTTCTTCACCTGCAGAGTGAGCGATCCGGCGTTAGCCTTCTGCAAGGGGACTTTGATTCGATTTCGTCGGGCTTGGAACGCTTCCATTCCGCGGTGACAGTCTTTCCCTGCTGATCTTTCAACGAGACTTCGCTGACGCAGCAGGCGTCGTCGGACTGGAGGTGCAGAGTGTCTTCGCGACCTACGATCAGGGCGCTGGCGTCTTTGGAAGCGAGGTCCACTGGGAGGGTCGCGAGGTGCGGAAGTGGAAATGCGGGCCCTCGAAGGTGCGGAAGCCCCAGGTTCCCCGCAGGGTTCCCGAGACCTCGCCGCTGAGGTCGGCGGATTGAAGGGCATGAGTTTCGACGATGAATCCGCCGCGGATGGGATCAGGAGTGGCAGGAAGATCGACGCCCGGCGCGCCCTTGATATCCACGTGGAGGACAAAGTCGTGGGCTAGTTCGGAGGCGAATACGAGGGGAGCGCCATCGGCGGGGACCACGACGGAGGGCTTGCCGGCACAGAAATTTGAGAGCCATCGACCGCGCGCAAGGGCGGAGGAGGCGCCACACGGACCGGAGGCAAACCGATCACGATCACCGATTTGGGATTGCGGAATGAGGGAGGATCTGTTGAGGCGGAGATTCAGTTCATCTTTGTGTGGCAGGGCAAGCGCGGGAATGTATTGATACTGCGCGGTGTGGGCAGTACTCAGGATGCGGGCAACGTCTACGACTGCGCCAATGTATGGGCTGTAGTAACCGCCCCGGGCGGTTGGGTGGAACTGATCTGCGTCAAGAGGTCTGTGGAAGGCCCGGATGTCAAGGTCGCGACCATGGTCTGACTATGGGCGTCATCAAGCACCAGCTGATCGGTGTTCTGTGTGAGGCACGGGACCTGTTGCGCACTGGGCTTGTCGAAACATTGCTGGTCAAGCTTCATTCCGAGGCTACGGGCCAGCATGGTGTGTGTACTTTCAACTGGTCAGGATCGGCGGTATAGGTTTCGCGCACCGCCTCCATATACTTTTCGAGGCGCAGGCGGTCGAGGCTGGCCTGCTGCAGATCCTGGGCGGCACGCACGAATGCGCCCGGCTTGCCGCGGACGCGCGAAGGGTGCTAAAGGCTCCTCCGGTTTCGGGGGCTAGGAACACTAATGCTTCCTCGGCCTCCTGGGGAACGTTGATGAAGACGCCTTCTTCATGGACTGGCTTGCTCCAGGTTTCCACGCGGGTAAACCAGGATTCGGGCGGAGGATTGGTAGCGCCTCGCAGGAAAGCGATCACCATCAGGTAGCGCACCGACTGGGTGTCGGGGAGATCGGCATGAACCCAAATCCGGTCTCCACCCTGGAGATTTGGCACCTCGGCAATGGGCAGGGTCACGCCGGCGCGCTGGACGCGAACCTCAACCTTGGGGCCAATCAGATCGAGGCGGCATTATCCGCAGTGGCGGAGGAGACGGAGATCAAAAGCAGGAGGAAGCAAAATACCGGGGCAGCCATTGCATGGCGGCGGAACAGCTTCATGAATTCAGAAAAACGCACTGGTTCCCTCTCCTGGTTGAGGTGCTTACTGTGATTTGGCTGTGTTCGTATTTTAACTGATGGGGTACGCGGGGCTAGGGCAGAAGTAGTAGGAAGGACAATGCCTTAGGGACAGGGACCCGTGAGCGGTGAGGTATGAGCAGTGAGCGATGAGCTATGAGGCTCAGCAGTTCTGTTCACTCGTTGTTCATGGTCACCACTGCACTTGAGATTTTTCTATTCCGACTGGACAGCCTGAGAGGCTGTCCCTACGTGGGCTGTGCATGCCTTCGTACGTGGGCTGTGCTGGGTCGGGAGGTGCTGAATTCCGCAACACAGCTGCGTGATGAATTGTTGAAAATTCAAACATTGTCCTTCCGGCGATCAGTGCTATGTACTTGCGAAATCTATCGCACAAAATTGTGTTGACGGAAACTGTGAGCAGTCACTCCTTGATCAACACAAAAATCTGAGCGTTCTCGAAAGTCTGGAATGAAACTCATGGGCCGCGATAGAGAAAACTTCTCCCGATGCCGAAAAGAGGCAGGCGGCTTGATCGTGCTGGTTGGAAGTTTGCTGCTAGTCGGATGTCAGGGATTCAGTTCTAAGTCGCCGAGTTCGCCGAGCCCCACTCCGACTGCGACGGGCAGCTTGTCATTTGATTCGCAAGCCTTAAATTTCGGCAGCGTGGCGGCGGGGAGCAGCAAGATACTTACGCTTTCGGTGAGCAATACTGGGAAAACATCGGCGAGCATCAGCAGCGCGTCGGTGTCGACGAAATACTTTTCTTTGACGGCGCCCAGTCTTCCAGTAAGTATCGCGGCAGGGCAAAGCGCATCGCTGACTCTGGCTTTTACTCCGAATGCGGCGGGAAGTTTCAGCGCGACGGCGGCGATCGGCAGCGATGGGTCAGCGCGCTGACAAATATTTCGTTGTCCGGCACGGGCATCAGCGATGGACAGCTGGCGGTGAATTCCGGAAGCGAAGCTTTCGGCAGCGTCACGGTAGGAAGCACGCAATCGCAGAGCGTCACGCTGACGAATACGGGAGGAACCACGGTAACGGTTTCGAATGCGTCAGTGAGCGGTACCGGGTTTCATTTAAGCGGCCTCAATACACCACTGACACTGAATGCTTCGCAGAGCGCAATTTTCACGGTGGCGTTTGCACCGCAAGCGGCGGGGAGCGCATCCGGCAACGTAAGCATTACGTCGGACGCAACGAATCCCAACGTGAGTATTTCGCTGTCGGGCACCGGCACGACTGCAGTGGGGCAGCTGGCGGTGAGCCCCGGCACGCTGAATCTAGGCAGCGTAGTTGTTGGCGCCAGCAAGAGTGCGTCGGGCACATTGAGTGCCAGCGGGGCCAATGTGACAGTAACGGGAGCCAGCACCAATAATTCGGTGTTCACCATTGGCGGATTGAGCTTGCCGGTAACGATTCCCGCGGGGCAGAGTACCTCGTTCTCCATCACTTTCAGCCCGCTGACGTCGGGGACAGCAAACGCGACTTTGACTGTGGCAAGTAATGGGCAGCCGTCGAGTACGACCGAGGGGCTGACGGGATCGGGCACTCCGGCGCCGACACACACCGTGAACCTATCGTGGAACGGGAGCACGTTGTCGGGCATTTCGGGCTACAACGTATATCGCGCGTTGTATGCGAGCGCGGCGTGCGGGGCGTTCTCGAAGATCAACTCTGTACTCACAACCACAACTCTGTATACGGACAGCAACGTGGTCGACGGCAAGTCGTATTGCTACGCGGCTACGGCAGTGAATTCGAGCAGCCAGGAGAGCGGGTACTCGAATATCGCTTCTAATGTGCAGATCCCGGCGCCGTAAGCGCGAGTTGTAGAGTTTCCCGAGAAGGCTTCTTTCGCCCCCCTGGGGCTCGACCTTTTTTCGCCTTCTACCCACGCCTTACGGCGTGGGCTGCATTCTTTCGCCGCTTCGCGGCTAAACCCGTGACCTGTTGAACCTTTAATCTGCAAAACAATCAGAATCTTCTGCAGGCTCTGAAGTTGCCACCTTTGCTTTCCAACCGCTGAGCGTTGCTTTCGCACCGCCGGGCTTCGCCCGACTGGACAGCCGAGGGCGGCTGTCCCTAGATGGGCTGGTGCAGGACTTCAGATTCACGCGCGAGATCCGTTTGGGCGTTATTGATCCAGCGCTCGGGGGCGCTGGGTTGCTTCTTTAGGATTTCGTATCCGGTGCGGCTCTCGGACTCGGCCTCCGGATAATGCTTGTCCAATAAGAGGGCACGGCCCAGGCGAACGCGCGCGATTCCCACGTTGAGATGATCCGGCGGGAGGGTCTGAGAATAGATCTGCAGGGCCTCGTGGAAAGACTTCTCCGCACCCGAATAATCTTTGCGGTCGACCAGCACGCCTCCGAGATTACACAGGGCGATGCCAATGTAGTAGTGCTTGCCGGAGTAGACGGCGCGATAGATGTCGGCCATGCGGCGGAAGTCAGCCTCGGCGTCGTCGAGCTTGCCTTGCTGCTGCGAGATTTTGCCGAGTTCGTTCAGGGTGCCGGCCACGCGGGGGTGAACTTTGCCGTAGACCTGCTCTTCAATCTGGAGAGCCTGGCGCAGCATTCCGGCGGCTTCATCGCTCTTGCCTGCAGAAACCAGAGTGCGTCCCAGGATTGTGAGGGCCGACGCGGTGGCGGGATGATTGAGGCCGTAGAAGGATTGCGTAATGTCGAGCGCGTCGCGATCGTAGCGCTCTGCTTCGGGATAGTGGCCGAGATCGTACTTGATCGCGCCGAGGTTAATGAGATCGTCGGCGATATGCGGATGGCGGTCACCGTAGAGTTGCCGGTCCATGGCGAGGACCCTCTGGTTCAGGGATTCGGAGGCATCGTAATGACCGGTGTAAAAATGCGAGTTGGCCAACTCGCTGAGCGTTTCCGAGAGATCGGTCGTGGTTCCGCCGCGGGCGGATTGCAGGCGAGCTGCTTCCTCGAGTACCTGGATGGAGGCGTCATACGAGCCGCGGTCTTCCAGCACTTTTCCCAACGCGCTGGTAGCGCGCGCAACAGCGGGATGAGTGGGCGAGAGTTTCTGCCGGTCGATGGCTAAAGCCTGGCGCACGTAGCGTTCGGCGTCGTCGAATTTTCCTTGCGCGTCGCGCAGCAGGCCAAGTTCCAGCAGGGTCTCAGCGCTTTCCGGGCTGGCAGCACCGTAAAGGGATTGATGTTGGGCGAGCGCGGTTTGCAGCAGCGCATCCGCCTGCTCGAATTTTCCGAGCTTTTCATAGATGTCGCCGAGATTCTGGTAGAGCTCCGCCTGAATTTTGGGATCACTGTTGAGCGTCTTGGCTTCAAGGGCTCCGCGGTCGACCAGGGTGATGACGCGCATGGAGTCGGAGGGACCGACGGCCTGATCGCCACCTTCAAACAGGTTGAGCATAAATTTCTGGATGCGCTGGGTACGCGCGGCCTCGGCCAAGGCGGCATTGCGGGCTTTGGCCAGGCGCACCGTAAAGAAGGACAGCATGGCGAGCACGAACACAACGGCCGCCACGCTGGTGACGACCATGCGTTGATGGCGCTGAACAAATTTGCCTATCCGGTAAGAGAACGTGTCGGGACGCGCTTCCAGGGGTTCGGCACGCAGATAGTGATCGACGTCTCGAATCAGGGCCTCCACCGACCGGTAGCGGCGAGCGGGATCCTTGTGCATGGCGGTGAGACACAAGACGTCTAATTCACTCCATGCAGATTTGTTCAGGGTGGCGACATCGGGCGGCGGATTTCCGGTTTTCAGAATCGACGATGGCTTGCCCGGCTCATGCTCGGCGACAATGCTAGCTGCCTCGGCGGGGGTGAGATTGGAGAGATCGAAGGGAAGCTGTCCGGTGAGCAACTCGAACAGGATGACGCCCAGCGAATAAACATCGGTGTGGATGCCAACGCGGTCGCCGCGAATCTGCTCCGGAGCCGCATAGGCAGGGGTCATCAATCGCAACCCGGTCATGGTCTGGTTGACGGGAGTATCGAGGCTCTCGAGCTGCTTAGCGATTCCGAAGTCGAGCAGTCGGATGCTGCCATCCTGTTTGACCAAGATGTTGGAAGGCTTGAGGTCGCGGTGAATTACGGCCTGGCTGTGCGCGTACTGAACGGCCTCGCACACCTCGCGAAACAGGTGGATGCGGGTCTGGAGCGGGGACACGTGCAGCTTGCAGTACTCGGTGAGCGGCACGCCTTCGACGTATTCCATGGCAAACCACGGAGTGCCATCGGGCAGGGCGTCGGCATCGTAGAGGCGCGCGATGGAGGCATGATTCAGTTGCGCCAGAGTTCGCTGTTCGCTGGCAAAACGCTCGCGGCGGGCCGGGGAAAGCCAGGCATCCCGCAGGATCTTGATCGCGACTAGATTGCCGAGGTCTTTTCGCTCAGCCAGGTAAACAAGGCCCATGCCTCCTTCGCCCAGCAGACGAATGAGGCGATACGGCCCGAACTGTTGCCGGGGCATTTGCTCAGGATCAGAATTGTTGAGAAGCGTCTGAGCAACGTCTGCAATACCTCGGTCGAGGAGTGAAGCGGGGCGGGAATCTTCTTTCAGCATGGCGCTCACTTCACGGATCAGCGCGGTGTCATGGGCGCATGCTGCGTGAAGGAAGGCGTCCTGTTCGGCTGTCGGCAGGTCGGCGGTTTGGTGAAAGAGGCTTTGAATGCGCTCCCACCGGTTGTGCTCCATATTTAAGTCCCCGGAACGAGAAGGTGCGGGATCAATGAACCTGCTGGAGCGCGTGCGCGAGCCAAGCTTTGGCTGCCCGCCAATCGCGCAGAATCGTAGCTTCGGACACGCCTAGCAGGGCCGCGGTTTCGGAAATATCGCATCCCCCGAAGAATCGGCTCTCCACCATCAGGGCCTGACGCGGCTGCAGGCGAGCCAATTCCTGCAGAGCTGAATCGAGCGCGATCAACTCCTTGCCGCAGGTGGCGGCCGCCATGATCGATTCGTCGAAGGTAATCACATGGACGGCATCGCTCCCGCCGCGTTTGTCCGCGGTGCGACGGCGCGCGGCTTCGACCAGGAGCTGACGCATGGCTCGGGCTGCGATGCGCTTGAAATGCAGGCGCGACGAAGAAGCCAATTCAGGGGAGTTCGCCAACTTCAACCAGGCCTCGTTCACCAAGGCGGTGGGATTGAGCGTGCAGCTGGGATCGCCGCGCTTGACCGCGGACGCAAGGCGGCGCAGTTCTTCGTAGGTCAGGCTGAACAGATCATTGAGCGCGCGTCGCTCGGAAGCATTTACGGTCACCGCATCCTGACCGGTTGCAGAATTGTTTGGTGGGTCAAAACGTTCGACCGGCATGATCCTCTCCGGCATTGGCTCAAATGAGGGGGGAGCCCAAGTCCCAGCCGCACGCTGGGACAGCGTCGAATGCTATCACCGAGGACTGGGCCAAGCAAGACCGTTTTCATGCGAATCAATCCCCAACATAAAACCCGCAATGCGGGCTTGAGCGACGCTTTTTTTTATAGCCGATGACGTTTTTTAGAGGGTTCCTGCGCAATGCGTGGTGAGAGCAAGTGCGCCAGGCGCGGAGGCAGTGGCCGCCACGTCGGGGGAGGAAGCGACCCATGGCGAAACGAGGCAGGGTTCTGCGCGAGCCGTTCGCGGGGCCGGGTCTGGTGATGGTGGAGGGCAGACAGTATCCCCTGGCGGAAGACCTGTGGAGGTCGGAGGTGCGGGCGAGACCCGGACTCGCGGTGAATGTGGATTTCGATCCCAGCGGGAATCTCAGAAGTATCACGGCTATCCCGGAGTCGCAGATGAATGGGGAACAAGAGAGCGTTCCGCCGGGCGGGTTGGCGATTGGCACGCTGGCACAGGAAGACGCGAACCTCGGAATCGCGCTGCTGATCCAGTTCTCAGTGGCCATGTTGCTGCTGGTTTCGTGGTGTTCGCTGACTGCCCTGTCGATCCATCTGCCTTTCTCGGGGACCGTGGAGATTACGTTTTGGCAGGTGCTGGGCTATTTGAATGCAGGCGGCCTGCGTCAGATTTCCGAAATGACTGCGACTCCGGATGCGGGCGCGATGGGCTTTGCGGCGATCCTAGTGCTCGCAGGTCCTCTGATTCACTTCTTTAGCGCGGATCGACGCGCGGCGCTGGGAGGAGTCCTGCCGCTGGGTTTCGTTTTGTGGATCGCGTACCTAGTGAACAGCAGCCTTCGAGGAATCGCTTCCGAACAGGCAACGGCGTTTCCACGCGCGAGTCTCAGTGGCGTCTCCATTGGCTTCGGAGCTTATGTGTTTGTGTCGCTGGCCATCTACATGGCGGCGCTGAGCGCAAAGCAATTCATGGCGGGAAGAGCGGCGAGAGGAAACGAATCGGCAGGTCTCAAGAAGTATCGGCATAAATCGTTTTTGGGGCAGTGCGCACGAAATTTAATCTTGGAGGAGAGGAAATGAAGAAACAGCATTGGACACGGAAGATGATCCTGCTGGCCAGCGTGGCGGTTTTGGTAGCCGCCGCCGCGGCGCAGCAGCAGCAAAACCAGGCGCAGCCAAATCAAAATCAGAATCAAGCACAGCCGAACCAGAATCAACAGCAGCCAAACCAGAACGCAAATCAACCAAAGCAGAAGAAGAGTTTTTGGCAAAAGGTTCAGGATGCTGCACAGAAAGGTCAGAACACGATGCAGCAGGGTTCGAACACGGTTCAGCAAGGTACGGGTAACGTGCAGCAGAACGGGCAACAGGTGCAAAACGGCATGCAGCAGGTGCAGAACGGCGCGCAGCAAGGCACGCAACAGGGAATACAGCCGATGCAGCAAGGTGGGGGCTTACCGTCGGACCAGGGAAACGCAGCCTTCAGTGGCGGAGGAGGCGGAGCGGGTGCTTGCGGCCCGAGTTGCTTCGATGCGGGACCGTTCCAGGCCAACGTGTCGCAAATGACGATGAGTCAGCAAGGAGGGTGGCATGTGATCCGCATGAACATCCAATTCCACAATGCGACCAACCAGCCGCTGATCATCGCGTATCACGACGGGTCCATGGTGATGGTCGACAACAACGGAAACACGTACATACCAGCGGGCGGCAACCCGGGTGAGTTGCAGGGTATGGGGATCGACCGCGGGAACCAGACCGACTCGCAATTCGTGCTCGGGCCCGGGCAAACGGGGAATGCGCTGTTCTCGGTGACGCGCGGCCGCCCTGACACCAGCCCAGTGGGGACGGGGTATACATACAACCTAACCATTGACGAGCTTCAGGCGCAGAACGGGGCGATGGCGATTCCGGTGCGGACGTATAACCTGAATTTCCCAAGCCTGGCGCCGGGAACGAGCAATACGTCATTCGGGTCCAACGCAGTAGCTACGGGCAAGGCCGGGGCAGTGGGAAGTGCCGCCCCAGCTGGAGCAGTGGCGCAACGTAACAACCAGGTGGTGCGAGGACAGCAAGGTGTTGGCGTGACGCCTCAGCAGCGGGTTGTCAATGGCAGGCCCGTGGGTACGCCTGTGCAGACAACGGCAGCTCCGGTGGCGAAGAATCAGACGATCGCAGCTCCGGTGAAGAATGCGGCAATGAAAAGTCCGGTGGCTCCGGCGAAACCATCAGCGGCACCGGTGGTTCGTCAGGCCACGGCGGTTCCAGCCCCGGCCGCGGCAAAGCCGGCCACGGCAGCGAAGAAACCCGCAAACGCTCCGACTGGCGCTACGGCGACGAAATAGAGTGCATCGAGTTACAAATTGGCCAGGTGGGCGAGACGGTCCACCTGGCTTTTTTTTCAGAGTAGAAAGGAGGTCGTTAGAGAGACATCGCGCGAAAGTTTTCTATAGCGGGTGTGCCTTACATCCTGCGGCTCGCCTTGCTTCGCTTCCACAGCCCAGAGGGCTGTCCCCTGCCCTAATTCTGATAACGGCCATCCGGCGAACCTGCTACCTTGACGTGAGCGTTTGATCGGCGCAGCATGGAGTGCCGGGCAGCGATCGGAAGATCTCAGCCAGGTACGTCTTTCGTCGTTCCAAGCTGCCGCTTGTGGGGAATCTCCGCGAGGTGATGGATGGGTGCAGAACCCGGTGTTCGTGAACAGCGCAGAAGCACGCGCGTTCGGATGAAAGTAGAAATCAAGGCACATGGCGTGAACGAACCTCTGAGCTGCGACGGCGAGACGGTAATCGTGAACCTGCACGGAGCGCTGATCTCGACGGCCATTCCCCTGAGAGTAGGAATGCGAATCGAAATTCATGTGATTCTGACTGACAAACGCGCCACAGCCCAAGTAGTATATCTAGATCCTGACCGGCCCCGACTGTGCGGCATCGGCTTGGAGAAGCCGAATAATATCTGGGGAGTTTCACTTCCACCCGACGACTGGGAAGACGATAGTGGAAGGTAGTTGTCCGCGTGAGCGCGAGCGGCAATGCAGTCGCGATGCTTCAAAGGAGAGAATATGAAAACACTTCGAATGTTGTGGGCGGAAGACGAGGGGCAAGATATTGCCGAATACGCGGTGATGCTCGCTGTCATCCTGGTACTGGTGGTGGGGACGATCCGGCTGGTGGGTTCGAACGCGAACAACGTGTTCTCGAGCACGTCGAGCGCGCTGCAGTAATATCCCGTCAATGCGCGGCTGAATTGGAATTTTCGGACCGTAGCAGAAGTTCTGTCCCTGGGAATCCTGCACGTCTCTCCCGGCTGTGAACTCCTGATGTCGCGATTCGAATTGGGTATGGCGAAAAAGAATCCCGTGCTGGTGCTGGCATTGGGAGATGATCCGCAATTCGCGATGCTCGGCGAAGTGCCGCACACGATCTGCAGGGAGATTGGCGATTGCGCCGGGGCGGGCCGGGATGCATCCGTGATATTGCAATGGTCTGGCACGCCGGAGTTGCTGCGTGCAGCGCTTGCAAGTTGCCCGGAGGTGCGCTGGATCCACTCGCGTGCCGCCGGCGTCGACAACCTTTTGTTCCCCGAAATTGTGAATAGCGAAGTTCTGCTGACCAACGGCAGCGGCGTGTTTAGCGCGTCGCTGGGCGAGTTTGTGCTGGGAGCGATCCTGTATTTCGGCAAGGATTTCCGGCGCATGGTTCGCAACCAGATGGCGGAGCGGTGGGAGCCTTTCGATGTGCAAGAGATTGATGGACAGACGGTAGGGATCGTGGGATACGGGGATATCGGGCGCGCGGCCGCCAGCCGAGTCAAGCCACTCGGCATGCGGGTGTTGGCGACGAAACGGCATCCTCCCGCATTGCCGGATTCGTTGGTAGAGCATTTCTACCGGCCGGAAGAGCGGCGCGAGATGATTGCGGCCTGCGATTATATTGTCGCGACGGCACCGTTGACGGCGGAAACTCGGCACATGATTGGAGAGGCGGAGTTCGCGGTCATGAAAGCGTCGGCGGTCGTGATCAATGTCGGGCGGGGCCCGGTGATTGAGGAGGCGGCTCTCGTGGGGGCACTAACGGCAAAGCGGATTAAAGGCGCCGCGCTGGATGTTTTTGAGCACGAACCACTGCCCGCGGGGCATCCTCTATACACGCTGGAAAACGTGCTGCTGTCGCCGCATTGCGCCGACCATACCGCCGACTGGCAGGATCAGGCGATGCGCTTCTTTCTGGAGCAGTACCAGAGCTTCCAAAAGGGTGAGCCGCTGAGGAATGTTGTTGATAAGCGGCTGGGGTATTGAGCTTACTGCTAAGGCAATCCTTCCGTTACACTTCTCAAACTTCCTTCTTATGAAAATCATGGCTCACTTGTTGGGCTGCATGTTCGTGCTGGCAATTCTTTGCCTCAGCGCTGTCGGGGCCGACTTTAAGGATGTCGAGTATGGTCAGGCGGACGGGGTTCATTTGACTCTGGACGCTCATGTTCCGGATGGGAATGGCCCGTTTCCTGCTGCCATACTCGTCCATGGCGGGGGCTGGGTTGCGGGGGATAAGCAGCAGTACATCACGTACATTTTTCAGCCGTTGAGTGACGCTGGATTTGCCTGGTTCAGCATCAACTATCGGCTGGCGCCGCAATTCAAGTTTCCCGCCGATGCCGACGATGTGCAGTCGGCGATCCGGTTCGTGAAAGCGAACGCAGCGAAATATAAGGTGGATCCCAAGCGAATCGCACTGATTGGAGAGTCCGCGGGCGGGCATCTTGTTTCTTATGTGGGAGCACGCAACCAAGCGGATTCACGTGTTGCTGCAGTGGTGTCGATGTACGGGGTACACGATTTTGTGGCGGCGGCCGTGCAGTGGAAGCCTTTGCCGCGTGAACTACTGGACCTGTTCGGAATCACTGCCGTGAATGCGGAGACTGTGCCGATGCTGATTAAGGCTTCTCCGGTAGTTTACGTCTCGAAGGAGATGCCGCCGTTTCTGCTGATGCATGGGTCCAAGGATGAGGACGTGCCTTATGAGCAGTCGGTCGAGATGTGCGACAAGATGAAAAGAGCCGGGGCTCCTTGCGATCTGATTACGATCGAGGGAGCGCCGCATGGGATGGATCACTGGGAGTCGCATGCTGAGTGGCTTTGGTATAAGAAGGCGCTGGTGGAGTGGCTTAAGCAAAGCTTGCGCTAGCGTCCAGCCAAGAAAAACGATCAGGCTTGCCAACCGATCCGAATGGATGCTCATGGCGTGCTTCGCACGCAACCGCGACGAGGGCTAGTCTGTCAGAAACTCAGTCGTCCCTTCGGGACTTGAATATTATTGCCACTTTTCCCAGCGCTGAAGCGCTGGGCTATTATCAAATGCCCCTACGTGGCAGGAATTTCGCCTCTGCTGGTCCACTGGCCTGAACAAAAACTGCGTTGCGTAATAGACTCGAGGGCGTCCGGGGCTACACAAACAGCGCGGCCACACAAAATCGGGGCTATAGCTTTCATTGCGGTAAGCCGTTTGAGACGACGTCAACTCTTAGGGTCACCGTTCCCAGCCTTTGGCCACCGCTGTCGGCCGTCCAGCTTAGTGTTTGCCAGGTTCCCTTCTGGGTGGCTGAACTGTTGATGGTGAGTTGAATGGTGTAGGAATCATGGGCCGCAACGGGGTACACCGTGGTCTGCGGATTTTGGCTCCAGCCCGCCGGCAGCGTGGCGTGCAGCGTGACTTGCTTTTCGGTATCCGTATCGTTGCGGATGATCAGCGGGACCCAGAGCGATTCTCCGGGAGTGACCTGCGCTTCGGGCGAGAATAGCTTCGCGAGATGCTCAATGCCGTGCGCCGGCCAGAACGTGTGATAGAAAGCCCAAGGCCCACCGAGTTCGAGCGCGAGTCCTGACGGCTGTGGTTCGTATCCGCGAGGACGCGCATATGGGATGGGAGTGGAAGTGATCCCGTCGAAAATGTCGCTGGCGGCATTTCCGCCTACCAACGACTTGCCGAAAATGAAGCGCACCGGCATTTCGGTGAATTCTTTTAACTGGGCATCCGAGAAATCATTCTGCGTTTTGTAGTGTCCCCAAGCCTCGGCGGCAACGCGGGAGTAGGGTTCTTTGCGGGCGGGAGACTGGTCACTGGTGGCGTATTCGGGACCGTTGCCTTTGAAGAAGTCGAAATGAATGGCGTCGGAGACGTAATAGATTTTCTTGGGCTGCCAAGGGCGAAGTCCTTCGCCGTAATTGCTGATGCTCAGGCGATTGCGTGGAGCTTCGAGCTGCTCGGGAAAAGCCAGAGGATTGGCCGCGAGATCGAAGGCTTCGGTGGCAAGCACTCCGGCACCCTGATGGTCCTCATGGTTTTCACCGACAACGTAGTTTGGCATCCAGGTGAGGATCACTTCGGGGCGAGTAATGCGAACCAGGCGCACGACTTCTTCGAGAGCCTGCCCGTGTCCCCAGGCTTCCAGCGAATGGAGAACATCGGCTCCCGGTGTATCGGAGCCATGGAGAAACCAGGCGTGGGTAATTCCGTAGGAAGCGAGGGAGTGGCGAGCTTCCATCTCGCGCATGTCGGCCAAGGCTTTCGATTGCTCGGGACCGGCCGCGTTGCCGCCGGAGTTTCCGCGCGTGGCATAAATGACCGCGACTTTCTTGTGCTGTTGCTCGACCAGTTTGGCAACGTAGGCGGCGAACTGGATGTCGTCGTCGGGATGGCCGTTCACTTCGAGGATGTCTACTTTGTAGCGATCATCGGGCGGGGGATAGGGAGGCGCCTGCTGCGCCTGCGAATGGGAGCCGGCAGCAATCAGCATTGCGAGAATGAGACACACGTGCAGTTTCATCAGGGTATGAGTCCTTTCTAAATTTCTATGAACAGCAACAGAAGAAGACCACGCCAGCCGGGCCGGAGGGCTCGGCTGGCGCAAGCACTAGAAGCGGAAGTGCAGACCGAACTGCATCTGGCGCATCGTCAGCAGCCGCCGTAGATCTGTCCGGCACCGGTTACGATCGCCGACGTAGTTGTTGGGATTCGCCAGGTTCACATGATTGAGCGCGTTGTAGTTCTCCCACTTGAACTCCAGCGTTTTGCCTTCGGCGACAGTGGAAAATCTTCCCTAACGAAAGGTCGAAGTTCGTCGAAGCGGGGACCGCGAAGAGCGTTGTGGTGGACGTCAGCCATTGCGGCCCAGGCTTTGGGGAGCGACGAACGCGGCCGGATTGAACCAGAGCATTGGCGCTGCGATTGGGAACGCTTGGATTGCCAATCTGATCAGGACGGTACTGGTTGAAATCAGCGTAGACAAATTGGAGCGTCAGACATGTAGCCGGAGTGAAGGGCAGGCCGGACTCCGAAGTGGCTGATCCCGCTGAAATCCCAGCCGCCCAGCACGAGATCCAGGCCGCGATTAAGCCGATGCACCAAAATGGCGGCCCTCGCCATACGGGCAACTGCCCAGGTATGGCCGATGGTGAGAGTATGGGTCCGGTCATAATTCGCGGGCCCATGATCCTGCCACCAATTCAGGTTGTTCGAGAATGCGCTACCTGTCTCGCTGTTCGCCATGGCTTTGCCATAGGTGTAAGCTAGTAGTAAATCCAGGCCACTGGCCGCCCGCTTCTGCACCTTGAATTGCAATGCGTGATAACTGGAGTTATCGCAGTTGCAGGTCTGATAGATTCCTTGCGTCAATCCGAACTTCTGGAAGAACAGTCGCCGCAAATCCCAGTTATTGCAGGTCCCATCGGCGGCGCAATTGGGGTCAAGCGTCGCTTGATTCACATTGGGATTGATAAACAAGTGACGCCCGACATTGCCGACATACGCAATCTCCGCTGTTAAGCTCGGCTTGAATTGGTGCTGCAAGGGTCAGATTCCACGAGTCGGCAAGCGGGATTCGGTAGGAACTCGGCGGGTTGAAGAAGTAATAGACGTTCAGCCCATCTGGTAGGGGATAGCGGCCATTGGGGTTGATGGTCGGACTCGGAGGAACAGGCGGGCCCGCCAAAAGATCGAATACTGGGGTGTAATTGTTCGACGTCGTAACCTGCTGGGGAAGGGTAATAGGTGGATCGTAGTCCGGCGCCTGGCCAAACACCGCGCCCAGACCGGCTGGCGTGAAGCTGCGACCGTAGCCTGCACGAACCACCGTGTGCTCCTGCAGTTGATAAGCAAATCCGATTCTCGGCGCGAAACCGAGATTGTAAGCCTTCACACCCATGTTCGACGGTACGGAGCCGTAGCCAGCGACCAGCACTTCGCCGGTGTTCGGGATCAAAGCTTCCAGCACCACCCCGGCTTGCCGCGGTTTGCGGCAGGTAATTTTCGTAGCGCAGGCCCAAGGTGAGCGTCAGCTTGCGAGTGGCTCGCCAGGTATCTTGTCCATAAAAGAAGAGTCTGGTTTGCCGCAGACCCGCATGGAAACCGGCTCCCGTGAAATAGCGCGCGAAATAGTTGGGTTGCGCCAGTAGGAACGAGGCTAATCCGGCTCCGGTGGTACCACCACCGAAATTGTCGACATACGCGTTCCCGGTGACTCCATCACTGAAGTTGATTTCACCGGAACGATGAGAGTCGCTGGGAATGCGCTGCTGCTGGGCACGACGAATGTCAGCCCCCCATGCAAACGAGTGATTCCCCATGGTCTTCATCCAGTTGTTTACCCACTGGAAATGATTTTCGGTTTCTTTCAGTGGACAGTTACAGGAATTGATTCCTAGGGCATATCCGAAATTGAAGCCGCCGTCACCGTTGATGTAGAACGCCGGCATGCCGCTGGTCTCCGGGGTCCCTTGATTCAATCCAGGGAAGCCTGCATCCGTGGCGGGAGTAGTGCCGACGCCGTTCGGCTGCACCCGAATGCGATAGCGGTAGAAGCCAAAGCGGAAATCCGTGATCAGGCTGTTGCTGAGTGTGTAATTCGCACCCAAGGCCAAGCTCTGATTACGATCCAGAGAACTACCCGCAAAATAAATTCCATTCAGTCCGGGTCCACCTGCCTCGCTGCCATAAGCACCCGGCGCTGACAAATCGAAATCTGCCAGAGTATAGCGGCCGAAAAAATGCATTCGGTCGGAGAAGGCATAGTCGATACGTGTATCGAACTGGTCGCTGTTAAACTTCTCGCTTCCCACCGCGATGAAATTGTTCGCAATATCAGTACCATTGTTGGGCATGGGGATGTAGCTCAGAATCTTAGTCACAGGACCCGGGACGGAGGGCAGCACGTTGACTCTTCCGCCCGAAGCGAGGGCATCACTCGCGATGGCGTACCTGCCAGTGCCGTTCGGGTTCTCCGGCTTCGTCGGGTCGAAGATCATCCCCGCCTGCGCCGGAACAACATCTCCGAATGTTGTAGTCACTGTGATCGGACTGGCGCATGGCGTCGGCGAGGAAGTGTTGTCTGTGCACAAGTAATCTCCGAGCAGGGAGGTCAAATCGCCACTTCGCTCGGCCGCCGTGGGCACGGTTGTGGTGGTCGTGGCCGCCCGGCGTCGGCGCGTGCCCTGATAATCGCCGAAGAAGAAAAGCTTGTCTTTTACGATTGGGCCGCCAAACGTGCCGCCAAACTGGTTCCAGCGCAGCGGCAGGTTGATTCCCGAGAAGCGGTCTTTGGCGTTGAAGTAATCGTTGCGCAGATATTCAAAGAGCGAACCATGATACTGATTCGTGCCTGACTTGGTGGTGGCCTGCATTAGCGCGCCCGCTACCGATCCGAACTGGGCGTCATAGTCGCTGGTGGTGACCTTGAACTCCTGCAGCGAATCGATATTCGGATTGATGACCGCAATACCGAGGATCGAGCTATTATTTTCCGTTCCGTCCAGCAGGAATCCGTTCGCAGTGAATTGCTGGCCATTCACATCGATCTGATAGCCGCCCTGCGGATTCTCCGACTGGGCATGGCTCCAATCATTGAGTTGCGTGCCGGGCGTCACCAGAAGCATTTGGGTCAGGTTACGGTTCAGGATGGGTAGGCTGCCGAGTTCCTCGGTCGTTAGCGTGGTGCTTACGTCGGCGCGGTCCACTTTTAGCAGCGGGGTCTCGCCGGTGACCGTTACTTGTGTGGTTTCGCCCTGTACGCCGAGCGGAATATCGACTCGAGTAGAAGAGTCGATCTGGACTTCGGCAGTGGCCTCAAAGGCCGCAAATCCAGATGCGGCAACACTCACCTTGTAACGACCAGCAAGCAGGTGAGTCTGCTCGTAATTTCCGCTCTCATTGGTCTTGACCTGGGACGTCGTGCCGCGGTCTAAATCGGTGATCTTCACATCGACATTGGGCACAGCCGCGCCGCTTTTGTCCGTCACGGTGCCGAGGATGTTGCCGTATACCGCTTGTCCCATGGAAAACTGGCAGAACAGCAGAAGGGAAGCTACCGCGATGATTACGAACGAAGTGATACGTCTCATAGTAGGTCCTTGGGCCGCAAGATGGGCCGGATTTGAAAGTAAGGAGGCACACCACGACCGCCTCCTTTTGAATGCACGATGAACTGAGAATTTTCGTTCCAGCGCATGGCCATGGTCAAGACGAATCTTGCGAATGCTTACGTTATCCTGCGATTTCAGTCGGCGGTGGACAGGTCTCAACAGCACACACTCCGGTTGTAAGCCCAATCGCGTCGGAGAACTGCGGGATCCCGAGCTTGCTCGCAGCGTAGAGACGTAACAAGTTACGTGTCTACACGGCCGGCGACGGGCTTCCCTTCTCTTTCGTCGTGTTAGAGTTGGGGACTTCCCAATGGCAAAAAGTGAGGCTGGAAGCGCGGTTGCGGAGCGCGGCAGTTCGGTGCGATGGCTCATCGCCTCTCTGGCGGGGGCGTTCGCGTTCGTCAGCTACGTCCAGCGAATGAACATTTCGGTGGCGGCGGAGTTGATGATGCCCGACCTCGGTCTCACGAAGATCGAGATGGGGCAAATTTTCAGCAGCTTTCTGTGGGGATATGCGATTTTTCAGCTGCCGACGGGGCGACTCGGAGATGCCATTGGACCGCGCATTACACTCTCAATCGCGGCTCTGATCTGGGGCATCACGACGGTTTTGACGGGACTCCTACCCGCAGTGTTCGTTTCCGGGACTCTGGCGATGCTGGGTTGTATGGTCGCGGTGCGGTTCGTGCTAGGAGTATCGGAAGCCGCCACTTTTCCCGTCGGAAGCAGGGCCATTCGCAACTGGACTCCCCCAAGTGAACGCGCTTTTGCTAACTCTTTCATGATGGTGGGCAGCGCTTCGGCAGCTGCAGCCTCTGGCCCATTAGTCTCTTGGCTGATGGTGCATTTTGGGTGGCGTTGGGCGTTTTACATCACTTCTATATTGGCTTTCGCTATCGCAGCAGTCTGGTATGTCGTCGTTCGTGATGATCCTCGCGATCATCCACGGGTCGGCGCCAAGGAATTGCGGTGGATCAATCCCGAGCGGCCCTCGGCCGTCATTCAACGCGCTTCGGTTTTCGAAGTGTTGCGGGATCGCGACATTCTTTTTCTTTCACTTAGTTACACGTGCGAAGGATACGTGCTCTTCATATTTGTGTTCTGGCTGTACATCTACCTTGTGGAGGTGCGGGGCTTCAGCATGTTGAATGGAGGGCTGGTAGCCAGTCTTCCCTGGCTGACGGCGATGGTGTTCGCTCCCATCGGAGGACTGGTTTGCGACCGGCTCAGCCAGGCTCGCGGGCGCTTTGCGGGGGCGCGGATGGTCATCATTCTGGGGTACGGGCTATCTGGAGCGTTGCTGTTCGCGGCCGCCAAATTCAACGGGCGCGTAGTGGTGATCGCGGCCTTGTGTGTAAGCGTGGGAGCGCTTTATTTTGCCGAGCCCGCATTCTGGGCGACCGCGGTTCAACTCTCGAAAGAAAATGCCGGGGCGGTCTCAGGAATCATGAATACTGCTGGAATTCTCGGAGGCATCGTATCCACCTCGGTCACACCGGTCATCGTGAAATATTTCGGATGGCTGCCGGCTCTTGGTTCCGGTGCAGCGGTCGCCATGACCTGCGCGGGGCTGTGGCTGGTGATCGGGCGCAGGCCGCCCGTGCAGCTTGGGCTTCCCGATTCGCACAGTGAAAGTCGCTCGCGAGATTGAGAGCGTGCATTTGCAGGATCGTTTAGAATCACTGCCGTTCGCGGGCCGATGTCGGTCCGCACATCTCGATCATGTCGAACCTCCATATCAAACCAAAGCGCGACTGCATGTGGGACCTGGTCAGCCTGGGAGAAGTTATGTTGCGCCTGGATCCGGGAGATGGGCGCATTTCCACGACCCGCGAGTTCCGGGTGTGGGAGGGCGGCGGCGAGTACAACGTGGCTCGCGGACTGCGGCGCTGTTTTGGCATGGAGACAGCGATCGTCACGGCGCTGGCAGACAATCCTGTGGGCCGACTGATCGAAGATTTGATGTTGCAGGGCGGAGTATCGCAGAGATATTTGCGCTGGGTTCCGTACGACGGGGTTGGGCGGACGGTTCGCAATGGACTGAACTTCACCGAGCGCGGATTCGGAGCACGCGCGGCTGTTGGATGTTCGGATCGGGGCCACACCGCGGTTTCGCAACTAAAGCCTGGGGAAATTGACTGGCAGAAGATTTTTGCGAGGGATGGCGCGCGCTGGTTCCACACGGGCGGGATCTTCTGCGCGTTATCGGAAACTACTCCGCTGGTAGCACAGGAGGCGATGGAAGCGGCCAAGAAGGAGGGCGTGATCGTCTCCTATGACTTGAACTATCGCGCGTCGTTGTGGAAATCAATTGGGGGAAAAGCAAAGGCGCAGGAGGTCAACCGCCGCCTGGCGTCGTTGGTGGACGTCATGCTGGGCAATGAAGAAGATTTCACGGCCGCATTGGGATTCGCAGTTTCAGGAGTGGACGAGCACCACTCGAAGCTTGAGGCTGCAGGTTTCAAGAAGATGATCGAGTCGGTGGTGAAGGAATATCCGTCTATGGCGGCGATTGCGACCACGCTGCGAACGGCGAAAACTGCGAGCCGCAACGACTGGGGAGCCCTTTGCTATCACGATGGGCGGTTCTACGAGGCTCCGGTGCGGGAGGATCTCGAGATCTATGATCGAGTGGGAGGCGGCGACTCTTTTGCTTCCGGATTGATCTATGGGTTGATGTCGGAAAAAGATCCGCAATGGGCGGTGGAGTGCGGCGCGGCCCACGGTGCGCTCGCGATGACCACGCCGGGCGACACGACCATGGCTACGATGGCCGAAGTACAGCAAGCGATGACCTCGCGAACCGCTAGAATCGAGCGCTGAGATCCTATTGAAATTATGCCTGTGAGCAAATTGAGCATCGACGAAGTAGTCCGCCGCATCGGAGAGATTGGAATTATTCCGGTTGTGCGCGCGTCCTCGGTGGAGGAAGCGAACCGCGCGGTGGAGGCAATCTGCGCTGGGGGCATTGCGAGCGTCGAAATTACGATGACTGTGCCGAATGCTGTGTCGGTGATCCGGGAAATCGTGCAGCAGCGCGGAAAGGATGTGCTCATCGGCGCAGGAACGGTGACCAACGCTGCCGATGCCGAGGCGTGCATTCTCGCCGGAGCTCAATTTCTGGTCAGTCCCGGGTTATCGGTTGCGGTGCTGGCCGAGGCGAAAAATCACTCGATCCTGGCGATCCCGGGGGCGCTCACACCAACAGAATTGATGAGCGCTCAAGAACACGGCGCAACGCTGGTCAAGATTTTCCCTTGCGGCAATGTGGGTGGAGCGAAATATCTGAAATCGCTGAAAGCACCGTTTCCGAAAGCCATGCTGATTCCCACCGGAGGCGTAAATACCGCGAATGCGGCGGATTTCATCGCCGCAGGAGCCTTCGCGCTGGGAGTGGGCGCAGACCTGGTCGATGCCGCAGCGCTGCGAGAAGGCAATCTGGAAAAGATCACCAATGCTGCACGGGAACTCGTCAATGCCGTGACTTCCGCGCGAGCGGCACTCAAAGCGAAGAAAGCATCCTGACCAATGGGAGCGCTCGCTCCGTTGCCCGGTGCTGAGTGTTACTGATTCACGCCGCTAGCCAGAACGCCACCATCGACCGGCAGAATAGTCCCAGTCACAAAGCTGGCTGCGTCGGAGGCGAGGAAGACGGCGGCTCCCACCAGTTCTTCGAGTTCGCCGAAGCGGCCCATCGGGGTGCGCATCAGAACTTCATTGCCGCGTCCCGTACCCACGAGAAGTTTCTCGCTAAGAGGAGTGCGAAAGTATCCCGGGGCGATGGCGTTGACGCAGATGCCGTGCTTGGCCCATTCAATGGCGAGCGATTGCGTGAGCGATGCCAGTCCTGATTTGCTGGCGCTGTACGCCGCCACTTCGAAGAGGGCGAGAAATGATCCCATGGAAGCGATATTAATGATGCGGCCGTAGCGCCGTTCGATCATGTGGCGGCCGAAGACCTGGCAGGCTCGCAGTGCACCCGTGAGGTTGGTCTCGAGGATGCGGTTCCAATCCTCTTCCTTGTAGTCGAGGGTAGGGGCACGCTTGGTGACTCCGGCGGCATTGACCAGGATGTCGACTTTGCCGAAGGCGTCGAGGCACGCCTTGAGCAGCCGCTCCAACGAACTGCGATCAGCGACGTCACAGGTAACGCGGAGCGAGCGCTTACCGAGAGCTTCAATTTCGCCCGCGAGTTCGTCGACCAAATCCTTGCGCCGGGCGCTGGAGACTACATCGGCGCCGCCCTTAGCTAATCCGAGCGCAAGCACTTTGCCGATCCCCGAACTTCCGCCTACCACCACCGCGACCTTGCCTGTTAAATCAAGCTGCTTGTACATGGTTCCTCAAGGTAGATGAAAATTACCAGTTGAACATTGTGCCATCGAGTTTGCGGTTGATGGGCAAGTATGCCCGCTCGTAAGGAAATTTCGCCGCAAGTTTCTCGTCGTAATCGACTCCGAGTCCCGGCGAATCGCCCGGATGCAAATATCCCTTGTTGAATGTGTAGGAGTGGGGGAAGACGTCATCGGTCTCCGCAGTGTGCCGCATGTATTCCTGAATGCCAAAATTATTGATGGAGATGTCGAAGTGCAGCGCCGCAGCCATTGCATACAGGAGAAAGATCGGTGGCTCCGTGCGATCCCGTGCGCACGTGGTAAATCTCGGCCAGCGCGGCGATCTTTTTCAAATGCGTCAGACCTCCGCTGTGGACCACCGTCATGCGCAGGTAATCGATCAGTTGCTCGGTGATGAGAATGTGCGCATCCCAGACCGCGTTGAAAACTTCGCCCACCGCAAGCGGCGTGGTCGTGTGCTTGCGGATCAGGCGAAATCCTTCCTGCAACTCTGCTGCAACCGGGTCCTCAAGCCAAAAGAGATGATAGGGCTCAAGGCTCTTTCCCAGACGTGCGGCCTCGATCGGAGTGAGCCGGTGGTGCACGTCGTGCAGCAAGTGCAGGTCGTCTCCAAACTTCAGGCGGAGAGCCTCAAATAATTTGGGTACGTGCATCAGGTATTTTTCAGATGACCAGGAATTCTCCGGAGGTAATCCTTTTTCTGCGGGTTCATAAAACAGCTTGTCGGCGGCCACTCCGTAGGTGGAAGGCAGGCCAGGGATACCGGTTTGCGCGCGGACGGCGAGGTATCCCAGCTCCTTATATTTCGCGACCTCGTCGCAGGTTTCTTCGATGTCGCGACCATTGGCGTGTCCATAAACCATCACGCCGGTGCGGCTCACGCCTCCAAGCAAGTTGTAAACCGGAGTGTTCAGCGCTTTGCCTTTGATATCCCACAGGGCCATATCGATGGCCGCGATCGCGGTCATGGTAACCGGGCCACGACGCCAGTACGCGCCGCGATACAGGTACTGCCACAAGTCTTCCGTCTGAAATGGATCGCGACCGAGGATGCAGGGGACGAGATGATCCTGCAAATAAGAGGCGACGGCCAATTCGCGCCCGTTCAGCGTCGCATCGCCCAAGCCGTAAATGCCTGCGTCGGTATAAATCTTTAAGGTGATGAAGTTCCGGCCGGGGCAGGAGACGAATACTTTGGCGTCGGTAATCTTCAAGCCGTTCTCCTCATGATGAACAACGAGTGTACCGAAAGCTCAGATTCGGCGCACCAGGCCGCGTTCAGTGGCTTCGTTGTTGCGGATGAGCAGTAGCGTCAGGATCATGCCTACAAAAGGAATGATCCCAGCGAGAATCACAATGGGATCGAAGGCATGCGTACCGGTGGCCTGGCGGGCGTCGGATACATATCCGATGAGCTTGAAAGCAATGATGGTGCCGATGCCGGTGCCAGTTCCTCCCAGCCCGCTTACAGAGGCTACCGAGTCACTGTGGAACAGGTCCGAGGGCAGGGTGTTCGCCATGATGGTGAAGCCGGCATAGGTGAAGGTCACAAAGGCGAATAGAGTGGCGATGGCGTACTCATTGGTGGTGAATATGGTGGGGATGAGCAAGGTCATCCCAAATCCGCCATAGATGATGGGCACCTTGCGGGCCCAACCCAAAGACATTCCGCGGCGCACCAGATATCCGGAGAGCCATCCGGCAAAGAAACTGCCGAGATCGGCGGCGATGAATGGAATCCAAACGGCGGTGAGGCCCGTCTTTAGTTCGATGCCTTTCGCGACCAGATAAATCGGGAACCATTCGGTAATGAAGAAGAAGACGGGATCAGTAAATGTCTTGGCGATGATCGTCCCCCAGGTCTGGGGAATCCTGAGCAGGTCGCGCCAGCGGGGGCGCTCGCCGGCACCCTGAGCAGTCTCGGCCTCATGCTTGTCGGCGGCGATCATCTCGCGTTCGGACTGGCTGATGCGGCAATGCACTTCAGGCGGGTGGTACAACAGTCGCCAGGCAATGAGCCAGAGAAATCCCAATGCGCCGGGAACGGCAACGGCAGGGCGCCAGCCCCAGCGGAAGTAAATCCACAAGACGAGGAAAGGAGCAATCGCTCCGCCAATGGACGATCCGCTATCGAACAGCGCGGTGGCCAAGGCCCGCTCGCGCTTGGGAAACCATTCCGAGACCGCCTTGGTCGCAGCCGGCCAGTTGGCTGACTCTCCCGCGCCCAGCAAAAACCGAAAAGTGGCGAAGCTGTAGAAGCCGCGCGCGAACGAGGTCAGCATTGAAATGATGGAATAGCAAATTACGGTGATGGTGAGGCCACGGCGCGTGCCCACGCGGTCCATGAGGCGCCCAAACACGCTCTGCCCGATGGAGTACGCCACCCGGAAAGCAATGGCCAAGTTCGCGTAATCGGAATTGGTCCAGTGATATTGGAGCTTGAGATAAGGAGCGAGCAGCGAGAGGGTCTGCCGGTCGATGTAGTTGATGACGGTGGAAGCGAACAGCAGGCAGCCAATCCACCAGCGCAGATTCGAGATTGGTTTGCGAACGTTCTGCATCGGCGGATCGTGGCGGCTCAAATTTCTGCCCGCTTCAACTTCGGCGCCAGTGCTTGCACGAAAATCAAGGCCACCAGATACGCCGATCCCGCGACCACAAAGATGGGCACGTACGAACCGGTGCTTTGCAGGATGTAGCCCACGATCTTGGAGAGCAACATGCCGCTCACCGTGCCCAGTAGAGTGGCAAATCCCACGACCGACGCGACTGCGCTGCGGGGAAACATATCGGAGGTCAGAGTATAAATGTTCGCCGACCAGCCTTGATGCGCGCCCGCGGCCAGTGCCACCAGCAGGACGGCCGTCCAAGGATTCGAGGTGTGACCCGCGAGAACGATGGGGGTAACTGCGAGAGCGCAGATCAGCATGGCAAGCTTGCGGCTGGCATTGACGCTCCATCCTTCTTTAATAAGCCGGGACGAAAGCCATCCTCCGGCAACGCTTCCCACGCTCGCGCCGCTGTAAATCACGAAGAGAGGAAGCGCCATGCCCTTCAGGTCGAGTTTCAAATTGCGGCTGAGGAAGTCAGGCATCCAGAAGAGGTAGACGGACCAGATGGGGTCGGTAAAAAACTTTCCGAGGCCAACGGCCCAGGTCTGACGAAATTTCAACAAGACGCGCCAGGGAACGGTGGGGGCAATTCCCTCGCGATCGCTCTGGATGTAGGCCAGTTCCTGCGGCGATACGAGCGAACTCTCCTCTGGCCTGCGGTACAGGCTCAGAAAAGCGATGATCCAAAGGAGTCCCAATGCACCCGTGCCCAGGAATGCTGCGCGCCATCCGAAATGAAAGGTGATCCAGGGGACGATCAAGGGCGTCACGATCGCGCCAACGTTTGTCCCTGAATTGAAGATCCCGGTGGCGAGCGCGCGCTCCTTCTTCGGAAACCACTCGGCGACCGCTTTGATGGAGGCGGGAAAGCTGCCCGATTCTCCAATTCCGAGGCTCAGGCGCGCGAGGGCAAACTGAAAGACGGAGCCTGCGGCCGCGTGGGCCATCGCGGAAATGCTCCAGAACAGGACGGCGAAGGAGAATCCCTTGCGGGTGCCGATGCGGTCAATCAGCTTGCCGACTACCAGCAGGCTGGCGCCATAGGCGAAGGTAAATGCCAATACGATGTTGCTGTAGCCAATCTCGGTCCAGCCGAACTGCGCCTGCAGAGTGGGCTTGAGCAGGCCGATCACCTGCCGGTCCATGTAATTCACGGAAGCCGCAAAGAACAGGAGGCCGCAGATCATCCAGCGCACATTGCCGTGGCTTGGGACGGACGTCTGTTGCGCCGGATTGGATAGGGATGGATGGGAGTTCAACTGCGCCTCTCGCCCAAACTGATATATTTTTTGGGTAGGTTTCGCGTCACGATTGCGAACTTCTGATGGCCTTTCTCGACGACAATTTTCTGCTCTCGAACGACATCGCGCGACGACTGTATCACGACTACGCGCAGCCCCAGCCGATCCTCGATTACCATTGCCATCTTCCACCCAAAGACATTGCCGAAAACCGGCGGTTCGCTAACCTGTTCGAAATCTGGCTCGAAGGGGACCACTATAAATGGCGGGCCATGCGGGCCAACGGGATCCCGGAAAAATACATTACCGGCGATGCCAGTCCGTATGAGAAGTTTCTGGCGTGGGCGCGAACCGTGCCTTACACCCTGCGCAATCCTCTATACCAGTGGACGCATCTCGAATTGCAACGTTATTTCGATATTGATGACTTGCTGGATGAAAGCACCGCGCCGGAAATCTGGAAGCGGGCCAATGCAGTGCTGGCCGAACTGGGCACACACGGCATTCTGGAGAAATTCCGGGTGCAGTTCGTATGCACGACCGATGACCCGACAGACGATCTTCAGTTTCATCGCGCCATTGCAAAATCGAATCTGAAGACGCGCGTGCTTCCTGCATTCCGTCCCGACAAAGCTCTGGCCCTCGGCACGCCTGGCTTTGAGAGCTGGATTCAGGAAGTGGGGCAGGCCGCGAACGTTGAGATCCGTAATTTAAACGGTTTTCTCGCTGCGCTGCGGAAGCGGCACGACGACTTCCACGCTCTTGGGTGCCGCTTGTCGGACCATGGGCTGGATCATTGTTTCGCCGCGCCCTGCTTACAAAGCGAATGCGCGGCGATTTTCGACAAAGCGCGCATTGCGCAAAGCATCAGCGAGGAGCAGAGGACAAAGTTCGTTTCTTTCATGATGCTGTTCTTCGCGCAACTGGACGCGGAAAAAGGCTGGACGAAACAGCTTCACCTGGGCGCTCTGCGCAACGTCAACAGTGCGGCTCGCGAGCGCATTGGACCGGATACAGGCTATGACACGGCCGGAGATTTTCGCCAAATCAGGCCTCTGGCGGCCTACCTGGACCTGCTGGCGCGCGAGAATGCGCTGCCGCGGATGATTCTGTACAACGTAAATCCTGCCGACACGTTCTCTTTCGCGACACTTACGGGCTGTTATCAGGAAGGCGATCAGCCGGGAAAAATTCAGTACGGTAGCGCGTGGTGGTTCCTCGATCAGAAGGAAGGAATTTCGGCGCAGATTAACGCGCTGTCGAATGTTGGGCTGCTTTCACGTTTTATCGGCATGGTGACAGATTCGCGTTCTTTCATGTCGTATCCGCGGCACGAATACTTTCGCCGGGTTCTATGCAATCTGGTTGGCCGGGATGCCGCCGGTGGCGAACTGCCCCAAGATGAAAGCATTCTGCGGCGCTTGATTGAAGATATCTGCTACCGAAATGCGCATAGGTATTTGCAACTGCCGCCGTAAAAATGTTCGGCGGACATGCCCGGCATCCATGCCAACTCCATCCGTTACGCGCCCAACTGCATCACCGTGTAGGAACGCGCCGGCACTTCAAAGCGGGTACGGCCGTTGGAGTGGAAGGCTTGTCGAAGGGCCGGGGCTTCACGCTCTCCGCGGTATCGAATGCATTGGCCGCTCAGCGTCGCCTCATTCAATGAAAATTTGGCAAGTACAGTTGTCGATTCTTCATCGTAACCTCGCCTGCGCCCCTCAACACAGGCGCCCAATCCGGCTGAACCGATAATGTGCCCTCTTAGCAGCGACCGCATTCGGGGCGGCAATAGAGTCTCCCTTTGGATCACTCGTCGTGGTGTTCTGCAGAAGGCCTCTGAACCTCGACAGGGCGATGCCGTAGCCGTGTTCATTGAAAGCGGGAGGAGCGCTGGCGAGCGTTCCAAACATACGATCGAAAAAGAAAAAAACGATGCCGAAATTCTTATCCATGAAGCCCTGGTCGTTGAGGGCCCAATGATGGGTGTCGTGGGCCGTACGGGCCGCCATGAACCACTTCTTCAAAAAGCGATTGCGTTCCATCCAAAAACCGGCGATGTGCATTCGATCATGAAGATAGCTGAACATCAGGAAACTCCACGTGAGGGTGCCGGCCGCGAAAACCGCCTGGTGCAGAACGCTCACTTTCATAAGCGTAAACAGCGCGATGGAAGCGCCGAGCAGCAAAGCTCCGGGGAGCAGCCACTCCAGGCCGATATTCCCAATAGCAATGTCGCCCGTGGTGGCGTCTTGATATGCGGTGCCGGGGCGTTGCGATTGAAGCGGTCCGTAGAGGACAAGGTGATGTCGCATGTGGCCGCGGCTGAGGAACCCGATGCGTCCGCTGTGCAGGAGACGATGAAGGAGGTACCCCAGAAATTCAGACACGAAAATGGAGGCGGCGAGCCAGGCAAAAAGTGAAAGTGCGTTCTTCATTCGTGAACTGTAGGAGATGTTCCGGATGAGTACAAGCGACAAGGTACGTCAGGCGGCGGTTGTCGTGAGATGACGGAGTGGTATCAAGTTCTAAGAGGGGCGTCGGTGTGTCCCCTTCCATCCGCCGGTTCTAACATCACAACTGTTATGTTCTGATCGTCTATTACTTCATATCCCTTATCAATTCAGATCATCTTCTGTGTGCCGACACTGCTACACTTCTGCTGATCCGGCCACACTCGGATACCTGCCCTGCCAGCACATCAGTAGGTGAATCTCGAGGTCCCTGATGGTCAAAAACAGTCTCTGCAATGTTTTCAAGATTTTCGGTTTCGCGCTACGAAGCCGTTCTTGCATCTTTTCAATTTCGACACTCCTGGTTGTGTTTTCGACCATCCCACAGGCCGCAACCGCGGGACACGCAAATCAAGCCGGTGAACACTGGATTGGCACCTGGGCAACAGCGCCACAACCAGCCCTTCCCGGAGAGATCGACACTTTCCAGAACCAGACGCTGCGCCTCATCGTGCATACCAGCGCGGGCGGGAAGAAAGTCAGAGTAAAAATCTCGAATACCTACGGTGACCAGCCGTTGCAAATTGGGAGCACACACATTGCGCGTCGAACGGCGGGTGCGGAGATCGATTCTGCCTCAGATCGAAAACTGTTGTTTCAGGGGCAGGCATCCGTGTCGGTTCCCGCACATTCGCAGGTACTGAGCGATCCGGTCGAGCTAGACGTGCCTCCACTGAGTGATCTGGCCATCAGTCTCTTTCTTCCGCAGAGGACGCAGGCTACGACTTCACACATTCTGGCGCTGCAGACAAGCTACGTCTCGAGTACAGGCGACTTCACCCAGACGACCAAGTTGCCAGTCGAAAAGACGATTGATATTTGGCCGTTCCTAACGGGTGTGGATGTAGTTGCGCCGCCCGAGGGAGCAACGATTGTGGCGTTGGGATCGTCTCTCACCGACGGAGATGGGTCAACCACTGATGCCAATCACCGCTGGCCGGACGCACTTGCAGAGCGATTGCAGAAGGCTGGGGGAACAAAGTCAGGGCTGGGTGTACTGAATCTTGGCGTCATCGGAAATCGCCTGTTGCATGACAGCCCTCTGGTTCCGAGCAGTCCATTTGGTGCGGCACTTGGGGAGTCTGGGCTGGCGAGATTCGAGCGCGACGTCCTTTCGCAGCCCGGGGTCAAGTACGTTTTCGTGTGCCTGGGCGTGAACGACATCCTGTTCCCCGGCTTCGCGTTCACTCCTGCAGACGAAAAGGTGAGCGCCAAGGACATCATAGCCGGCTATCGCCAGCTCATCGCGCGCGCGCACAAGAAGAATATTCGAATTATTGGGACGACCATACCGCCCTTCGAGGGCGCGTTCTTCAAGAAACCGCACGTGGAGTTTTATACGCCTGAGCGGGAGGCTGTTCGGCAAGAGGTCAATACCTGGATTCTGCAGAGTGGCGCATTCGACGCGGTCGTCGACTTTGACGCGCCAGTGCGCGATCCAGCCCACCCGACCCGAATACGAGCTGACTATGATGCGGGGGATCACTTGCACGTGAAAGACGCCGGCTACATCGCAACCGGCAACGCAGTTCCGCTATCGTTGTTCGAACATCATTAATTGGTCGCGCAGGGTTGGACAACTGGAAGTGGCTTGGGCACAAAGGCGAAATCAGCAGGCGTTCGCACCACGAGTTACGGTTGACCCGAGTGGGTGAGGATCATGAGCGGAATGGCGGCTATTGCTGCCCCGGTGATGAGTACGAGGAACAAGAACCCGATGATTGTGTCGGACTTGCTATTCACGTGCCATCCCATTACTTTCTTGTCGGCGGCAGCACGAAGAATCGGATAGTACGTCAGCGGCATGATTACCATTCCAAAGATGATAGACAAATTGACAAGTTGGAGCGGGCGCACTCCGGTCAGAGCAATGATCAGGGCCAACAAAAGCATCACCACCCATGTAGCGGTATATATAGGCACCGACTTCAGGAGCTGATTTTTACGCCAGTTCAGGTTGAAGAACTGACAAACGTTATAGGCCCCCGACAACGCCGTTTCCACCGCGGCGCCGGAGATACAAGCCAAAGTGCCGATCAGAGCGATTAGCAGCGCTTTCTTGGCGAAGGGGAAGGCTCCAGCCATGGTAGTCGTGCTCAACACCTGTGGAAAGATTCCCCGCGGGAGGAAGACCAAAGCACCTAAAGCAAGCAAGCCGACGGTCAGCACTGAACCTAAAACTGAACCCAGGGACGCCACCATGAAGTTCTCCCCGAGATCCTTAGTCGTCCAGTCTTCCTCAAGGGCGCCCAAGGAATAAAAATGGACCTCGTATTCCATCAGCATTGCACTGAAGATTCCGACGGCGAAGTACCAGTAAAGCAGTGCATGTTTCGTATCCGGCTGAGATGCTGCGGGCACCAACCCGCGCGCTAACTGATGCCAATCGGGATGGAGAACGAACGCCGAAACCGCGAAAACGATCATCATCAGTCCTGAAAGCCCGAGCGTTCGCTCGATCCACTGAAAACGGAAGAAGAGGATCATGGCGGCAAAGGAAAGGCTCGCTCCAACCAGGACGAGTTTCTCGGGCCATCCCGTGAGCAAGTGCAGCACAATGGCGATGCCGCCAAGTTCGGCGGCACATGTAATCAGGTTCAGCAGGTTGGAGGCGATCAGCGTTGCGAGTCCTAAGGGCATCCCGAGACGTGAGCGCACTACCGAGAAAACGGGTCCCTTGGCAACGACGGCGATCCTGCCGCACATTTCCATGTAGACAATGATTGCGCCAGTGCCGAGCACAATCGCCCACATCAACTGGTAACGGAATAAAGCGCCCGCTTGCGTGGTAAATACTATCTGGCCGAGGCGAAAAGCCCCACTCTACGAAAGGGACAGAGTGGGGCAACTGGTTGAGCTGAAACGGGACTATGCGGCGGTTTCTGCGGGAGCTGCGGGGACGAAGGGTTCGTCGTAGCTGCCGCCGTAAATCGAGGGGACCTTTGATCCCATCGGACGCAGATAGGTGGCTAGTTCGCCGCGGTGATGGATGCTGTGGTTGTTGAGAAATCCGAGATAGGCGACCGCGGGCAGATTGAACACTCCGAAGAATTCGATTGGGGTGAGCAATTGCTGGGGAGTCATACCGGCGACGCGAGTGATGCCCCGCTTCATGTTTTCGTCATACCACTTCACGATTTCTGCCGAGGTCTGGGGCTTGTTCTCCGGAGATTCCATGCTGAAGTTCAGGTCGGCAATGCCGTCGAGGAACTGGACGTCGGTGTTGGCGATGTGCCACGCGAGTTCGCGGGCGGTACGGGCATTGGGGTCGGGACGATAATCGGATTTGTCATCTGGGACAGCGGCCAGCACTCGCTTGGTGCATTCTGCTTCGCGCTGGATACCGTCGAGCATCATGGCGCAGAGGCCGGCGGCGAATTCGGGAGTCATTCCTTGGGACATATTTTCTCCTTCTTATAAGAATCTGTTTTGTTTCTTTCCGGGCTAGAAGCCGAAAGGGGCGCACGTGGCGCCCCTTGGCTCGAATTGACGAAACGAATTATACGCCGACTGGCTGCTTGCTGCGCACGGGAACTGGAGTAAACCAGCCGTGACGGTCGTTCTTTTCGCCGCGAACGATGGCGTAGAACTCCTTCTGCAGGGCTCTGGTGACCGGTCCCATGGCACCGTTGCCGACCTTAATCTTGTCGACGGAGCGGATGGCGGTGACCTCGGCGGCGGTGCCGGTGAAGAAGACCTCGTCGGCAATGTAGAGCATCTCGCGCGGGATGGTCTGCTCCACAATGGGCAGATTCAGGTCACGGGCGATCTGGAGGACCGAATCACGCGTGATGCCCGGCAGCACAGAGTTCCCCAAGGGCGCGGTAATCAGTTTGTCGCGATGAACCAGGAAGAGATTCTCGCCGGAGCCTTCGCTGACAAAGCCATTCTTGTCCAGCGCGATCCCCTCCACGTAGCCGTTGGCTATGGCTTCCATCTTGATGAGCTGCGAGTTCATATAGTTCGCGCCGGCCTTGGCCATGGCGGGCAGGGTGTTGGGAGCGAGGCGCGTCCAAGAGGAGACACAGACATCTACGCCGTCCTCGGCACCGCTCAGATATTTGCCCCAGGGATAGTTGACGATGTAAGTCTCGACCGGGCACTGCAGCGGGTTGACGCCGGCGTCGCCGTATCCGCGAAAGACGATGGGGCGGATGTAGCAGGGCCAGGCGCCGTTGTGGCCGACGGTCTCGAGCATGCCTTTTAGCAGTTCGTCACGGGTGAAAGGGATCTCCATGCGGTAGACCTTGGCGGAGTCGAGCAGGCGCTGCATGTGTTCGACAGCGCGGAAGATGGCCGGGCCGCTGGGCAGGTCGTAGCAGCGGATGCCTTCGAAGACCGAGGAGCCGTAATGCAGGACGTGCGACATGACGTGGACAGTCGCGTCGTCCCAGTTGATGAGTTTGCCGTTATGCCAGATTTTGTCGGTCTTCTGAATCGCCATTCGATCTCCTTGGTTGAATCATTATAACGGAGGCGCGATTGGTCCCGTGTCCCTGTTGAATCACTCGCCACAGGGGACACAGAGCAACACAGGGGAGAGCTGCACTCGCGGAAAAGCCCCACTCAAGCCAAAGGCGGGCTTAAATGGGGAATCTTCCAACTAAGTCAAATTGGGGGGCGGACCTACACCTGCTCCAGGGTGGGGATGGTGGCGTGGACCAGCGTTCCGGGTTCGGCGCGGGAGATTCGCAATTCGCCGTTGAGTTGCTTTACGCGTTCTTTCATGCCACTGATGCCGACACCGGGAGCGATGCCAGTGCCGAATTTTAGATCGGGAATGCCTCTGCCGAAATCGCGCACGCGAAGGATGACGGAGTCGGTTTCCTGGATTAGCTCGATGCGGGCGTCATGCGTTTCGGCGTGCCGGTAAATGTTGGTCAGAGACTCCTGGATCACGCGGAAGATGGCGGTCTCGATTTCGCGCGGGAGCCGGGGAAAGAGGATGGGCCGGTATTCGAAGGTGATGCGCAACTGTCCACGGCTTTGCAGGCCTTCGAAGTACCAATGCAGAGCGGGCAGCAAACCGGACTCATCCAGCAGAGGCGGATGCAGCAGGTAAGACATGTTGCGTACCTTTTGCAAGGCGCTGGAAGCGAGTTCCGTCGCGTGGATCAGATTTCGATTGCCCCTGAGTTCTGACCCTGTTGCAGAATCGAGCTCAAGCTTGAGGGCGACCAGCTCCTGACCCAACTCGTCATGCAGGGTGCGAGCCATGCGGCGACGCTCCTCGTCCTGCACGCGGAGCAACTCCCCGGAGAGCTTCTGCAGTTCCAGGGTGCGCAATTCGACCAGCCGCTGAGATTCAAGGAGTTCGGTCACGCGGCCGCGCAGTTCGCGATTAAGCTGGCGAGTGCGCTCTTCCAGCATGCGCCGCTCTGTGAGATCGCGGGTTACCTTAGAGAAACCGCGCAGAACCCCTTTCTGATCACGGAGAGCAGTGATGACGACATAGGCCCAGAAGGAGGAGCCGTCTTTGCGAACGCGGAGGCCTTCATCAACAAACCGTCCTTCTTTGGTGGCAAACTCGAGTTCGCGCTCGGGCCAGCGGCTCTCGCGAGCCTCTTTGGGATAGAAGCGGGAAAAATGCTGGCCAATGATCTCGTTGGCGGTGTAACCCTTGATTCTCTCGGCGCCTTGATTCCAGGTCGCGACCTTACCGTCAGGATCGAGAAGGAAGATGGCGTAATCTTTAACGCTATCGACGAGCAGGCGAAAGATCTCGTCACTTTGCTCGAGGCGGTGCTCCGCGTGTTCTTCTTTTGCCTGAACGTCGGTTGAAAGCAAAGTTAAGCCCTTATGTGGCTGTTGCACAGTGAAAGCTCACCAGGCAATTCTTGTGGTCCGGACAGAAAGACTCTAAAAGTCTAGCGGCTTGGGAGAGGGGGTAGACATAGGGGGATTCCTGTACGGGGATGTCATAGGTCGGAAGGCCGGTTTCGAAACCTGGACAGCCTGAGAGGCCGTTATTACGTGATGCGAGGCGTGGTGAGAGTGACCCGGAGGCGGGGTGTCAGGAGGAATGCTTACACGCTCGCGCGGATGTTCAAGGAAATTGAGCGCGGTTAAATTCAGGAGAGTTCGAGCCGGGCATGTTGTTACGCGGGAAAAATTGGACAGCCTGAGAGGCTGTCCCTACGTGATGCGGCGTTGTCCGAAGCGGCATGGTGGATGCGATAACGGAGATGGTGCGCAACGGAAGAAGACGGAAGTCCAGGCGAGGTCAAGGGGCAACGGCTCATGATCTCTGCTTCGCGGCGAACATCCGGAAGACCATGGAGGCAATCACTTCCGGCTTGGAGTGCGTCGAGAAGAGCGGGAAGATTCTGCATTGGACTGAGGCATCGGTGGTGCTATCGGGGAAGCGACTAGAAGCCAGAGACGATGTCATAGGCGGGGCGACGACAGCGAGCGATCAGCGGTGAGCAATGAGTGATGAGCAATGAGCAATGAGTGATGAGCAATGAGCAATGAGTCCGCTGACTCTTTAGAAAAACTGTCGAGCTTCGCTCGACTGGACAGCCGATGGCACCTACATGTGCCCTTCCTTACGGCTGTCCCACATACGTCATTCGCGGCTGCTGGTCACTACTTCGCTACAGTGTCTTTTGGGTCGGCCTCGAAGGTGACATCGACTTTGGCGCCTGCCTTCAGGGCTACAGCGTCGCCGGTGGGAGAGGTCATCGAGTTCTCGATGCGAATCTCGCGGAAGAGATAGTCGGCCGGGGTGATGGAGATTTCGGCTTTTTCCGGCTGGCGGGCGATGCCGGTTTTGATCACCTTGTTGACCACCGCAGGCACGGTCGTCCAAGGGCGATTTCTGTGCCAGAGGAGCTGGGGATGGTTGGTGAATCGACGTTGCTGCTTGCGGGCAAGCAGGTCCGTTAGCTCACGAATTTGGATCGCAAACTGGTCGTAGTTTTTTTCTTCCTGGATCTGCACGCACAATTCGTTCATGCGCTCGCGTTCTTCGGGCGTCATGGAGCTTCCCCCGGCGGGTGGTTGGGATGTTTGGCAGAACGTGGAGGGATGGTAATTGAAGGCGGAGGAGGAAAACAAGGTCCAGGGACAGGCGTTAGTGATTCAACCGAAAACCTTGGACAGCCTGAGAGGCTGTCCCTACGCGACCTGTCGTTATTGTTGAGGGATTAGGGCGGCTTGGACTGTTGCTGACGGGAGTTCGTCGCCTCGGAAGTATTTGGGATTGTCTTTTGAGCCTGGCTTGAAGTTGGCTGCTTTCATTTCGGGCATGGCGACGAAGGGCTTGGAGTAATCGTTGGCGGCATTCCAGAACAGGAATCCTATGCCACCCCTGGAGCGGGCGGTTTCCACCTGAATCTTTATGTATTCGGGGGAATAGGTTTTCGTACGCCAATGGAAGGCCTGGAGCCATGGACGGATGACCACTCCGCTGCCCTTGGTGATCAATTCAAAACGGTCCATGGACTCCCCAATGAAGTGAGCGGGCTCGTCGCCGGGGTGAGCGATTTTATCCATGCCAAAGAAGTGTGAGGGGTAGATCATCGGGCTCAGGACGTCACAGTAGCGAGCCATCTGCACGATGTCTTGTCCGGTATGAGAGAGGTCGACGGAGCGTTGCCAAGCCATTACACCGAACACGTCGAGCGAGAGCAGGACGCCTGTGGGGTGGAGCTCGGAGTAGGCCTTCTTGAGAAATCCGGCGATCACATCGGAACGTTGCGGGCCATGGGGAGCCGGCTTGGCTGCCACCGGGCAGGGGCCTTTCTGCATCTGTGGAGCCGGGCTGGCGACTCCCTTTTTGGGGTGGCGCCGCGGAACGGGAACCAGGCAGGTGGAGTCCGGGCTCACCGCTGGTGTGGCCTCAGCTACCGGTAGGCCGTTCTGGAACACGAAGGCCGCGTCTTTCTGGTCGCCTTCAGCGGGGAAGCGGACGTAGTCGAATTGAACCTCATCCACGCCCAGCTGGGCGACGTGCTTGGCCAGGGCGATGTTGTAATCCTGAACTTTGGGGTTGGAGGGATCGGTCCAGACCAGTTTGCCGTTCTCACGCCAAGCAGTATGGTTCTTGCGGGATTGGACTGCTAGTTCGGGGTGCTGGGTGACCAGGCGCTCGTCGCGGAAGATGGCGATACGGGCAATGGCGTGCATGTTCTGCTGGTGCAGGAAGCGGACCAGCTTGGGGACGTCACGGATGTAAACCTTATGTTCTCCGAGGAGCGGGTGCTCGAAGGGAATGGCGACGCTGCCGTCCGAATCCTTGATATCGAAAACGACGGAGTTGCCGCCGACTTCACGCCAGCGACGGACGATGTTGAGTCCCTTGTCGCTGGCCGCCATGACTCCCGTGAGATAAACGGCGCGGACTTCGAAGTCCTTGGGAACCGGCACCGTTTTTTCGGTGACTGGGGCGAAGAGGATTCCGGGGATGATGATGGCCTCGTTGGCCTTGAGAATGTTGCTGGCGTCCGACTTGTGATTTGCGCTGCGGATCGCCGCGGCCAATTGCGACGAGGTCAGGTATGAGGTGCGTCCGAGATAATGGCGGGCGATGGTGGGAATGGCTTCTCCGCGCTTGGCGGTATAGAGTTCGCTCCCGGCAGGGGCCAGGGGCTTGGGATCAGGGCTCAGGGGCTTGCGGGTGATGCTGGCAGGCTGCAGCTGGGCTGACTGAGAGCTTACGTATGGTTTCGCCTGGACGGTTTGGGCCTGCGCTGCGAATCCGGTGTTGGAATGTGACATGAGCAGCCAGGCTGCAAGGGCGAATGTGAGACAAAGAATTCCCAGGATCGTGCGATATGACGAGTGACGCACAACGTGCCTCCGCGCAACTTTTCGTTCTCAACGCGATAGTAGTGCGGGGTATATGCGGGAGCTAGTTACGGGAGGGAGTACTACGTAGGTTTGGATGCGTCTGCGTGAGGCGGATTACTGGTTACTAGTAGGTTCGTTCCGTGGTTGTGAAAAGCTTTTCCGCTATTGCGGCGGCGGGCGCGAATGGAATCAGGAGAAAACGTCGCTAACTGCCGTGGGCCGGGGTACTTGCATCTAATGTGAAAGGTAACTTAGGCATGGTCCGATGCTTGCTCAACTGGAAGCAGTCGGATGTAGCGCGGTTGGAGTAGAATCTGGCCACTCCCAGGAAACAGGGTAGAAAAACGGTAGGGGCCTGAGTCGTCCGGCAAAACCAGAGAAGAGCCGCAGAAAAGCGGCCGAAAGGGAAAGTCCGGAGCCCCGGCAACATTCTTATGAGAACGAATCTCGCAACAGTGCTCGATCCGAACCGGAGAAGCAACGATGCTGGAGAGTTTGAAACTGCCCTGCGGCGGCGCATTGTGGGGCAGGATCAGGCGATTGAGAAGGTGGTGGAGATCTATCAGATGTTCCTGGCGGGCCTGAACGCGCCGGGACGCCCGGTGGGGAACCTGCTGTTCCTGGGACCGACCGGGTCCGGGAAGACGCGTGTAGTCGAGGCGATGGCGGAGGCGCTGTTTGGGGACGCGCGGGCGTGTATCAAGATCGATTGCGCCGAGTTCCAGCACTCGCATGAAATTGCGAAGCTGATCGGCTCGCCTCCGGGATACCTGGGACACCGCGAGACGCATCCGCTGCTGACGCAGGAAGCGCTCAACCAGTGGTTCACGGAGAAGTTGAAGCTGTCGATCCTGCTGTTTGACGAGATCGAGAAGGCTTCCGACTCGCTGTGGCAGTTGCTGCTGGGCATTCTGGACAAGGCAACGCTGACGCTGGGCGATAACCGCCGGGTGGATTTGTCGCAAGTCATCATCATCATGACCTCGAACCTGGGGGCGGGAGAGATGATGAACCTGGTGGACGGCGGATTTGGGTTCGCGCCGAAGGTGGTCGAGGTGGATGAGTCGTTCGACGACAAGATCCAGCGGACGGCAGTGGAAGCGGCGCGGCGGAAGTTTACACCAGAGTTCATGAACCGCATCGACAAGACGGTGGTGTTCAAGACGCTGCGCGACGAGCATTTATCGCAGATTCTGGAAATTGAATTGGGCATGGTGCAGCAGCGCGTGCTCATGGCGGCGGGCACGAACCAGTTCGTGTTCAGCTGCACACCGGCGGTGAAGGAATATCTGCTGAAAGAGGGCACCGATCCGCGGTATGGAGCGCGGCATCTGAAGCGGGCGATTGAGCGGAACCTGGTGTTCCCGCTGGCCAACCTGGTTGCGACCGGGCAGGTCAAGCTGGGGGATTTCGTGCGCATCGATATGGCTTCCGAGAACAAGATGATGTTTGTGAAGGAAGCGGAGAACGCGATGGCCCCGATCATGCTGGAGCGGTATGGAGCGGCGGCCGGCAACCAGCAGTCGACGCGCGCGGCTCGAACGGCGGCTGGGAATCGGCGCGACTTTGGAGCCAGCCCGTCGGTGGCGGAGAGCAAGTAGAAGTTTGAGAGTTACCCAGTTTTTTGTCTTCTCGCCTGACCGCATCTCGCGAGTCGTATCTCATGGGCGCCGGGGCTTCCGGCGCCTTTTTTATTTAGGGGCATTGGTTGACTGTCAGGCTGATAGTCTGAGAGACCCCGTTTCCAGTAGCGTCGGTCAAGAAGACCCTGCCCGTGAACGTCCCCGTAACTGCAGACGATCCGCTGAATACTCCGGTGGAGGTGTCAGGGTTAATGCCCATCCAATGGTTCGAGATAAATCCCCAAAAGAAGGGAACAATGCCGCCGGAACCTTCCATAGCGAACGTGTACGGCTGGTTGACGCAAGCGGCAGGCCATGTGGGAGAACTCACAATCTTTACCGGTTCAACCACTGCAATCTGTTCAGAAGCAGTGACCACCTGCGGTGGAGAGCTGGAATCGCTGGCTTGGACGGTGAAGGAATAGGTGCCGTCCGTTGTGGCCGGCCCGGTGAGCAGCCCCGAGGTACTGAGAGTGATGCCGGGCGGCAGAGTTCCGCTGGACAAACTCCAGGTAATAGGCGCGGTCCCGTTGGCCGAGGTCAACTGCTGGGAGTAGGAGAGGTTGCGGGTGGCCGGGGTGAGATTCGTGGAAGTGATTTTTAGCACTTCGACCACACCGGAGACGTTCAGGCTGTAGATCATGTCAGGGCGCGCGTTGCCTCGCCAGTCTTGGACGTGGACATAAAAAGTAGTCGGGAGGCTTGGGGTACCGGGAACTTTGAAATCCAGTGCGGAATCGGTATTTTGTGCGCCCGGAACATCGTCATTGATACACAGGGAACTGAAGTTGGTGCTGGTGTTACCAGGCTGATTGCAGGTGGCCAGACGAGTGCCATTCGCATCGAAAATCTCGAGCACCGTATCGAGCAAGACGCCCCCCGACACTGCTCCTGTGCCAGTGGTGAGATGAACAATCGCACCGGAGATCGAAGTCAGCTTAAAGTAATCGCTATCGCCTGCAAGGGGAGCGGCATTGGGTGGATCGATATAAGGTGAGATGCTGGCGATGATATAGCCGTTGTCGATCGCTGTGGCGCTCGCGATGGTGTCGTTGCGGCCGAGCGGAGTACCGACGCTGATGCTGAAGCTTGCGTTCGAGGAAAGCGGAGGGGAACTGGAATCCGTGACACTCACGTTGAAGGAATAGTATCCCGATGTGGTTGGCGTGCCGCTGATCCCGCCTGTGCTTGCGTCAATGGGGGTCAACCCCGGAGGCACGGAACCTGAGGTCATCACGAAGTTGTAGGGCGGGGTGCCTCCCGTGGCAATAATCTTTCCACTGAATGGGCGATTCACTGACAATGTGGGAGGCAGTGACTGGGCGATGCTGAAGGGCGGAGGGGAAACCTGGATGCTGATCTGGACTGATGTCGTTTCCGGAGCTGGAGCGTAAGAATCGCGAATGCTGATCGTGGTGTAGAAATTCCCGGTGGACATCGGGCTCCCTCTAAATGTTCCGGTTTCGCGGTCGAGGGTGACGCCGACCGGCAGCGGACTTCCACTCACGGTGATGTTGAGGGGTGGCAGGCCGCCGTTAACCTGGATCTGTTGGTACCAGATTGGTTCATATTGCGAGAAAGTAAACGTCTGCGGCGGAGGGGTCTGAAGCCGCGAATAGGCAGTCAGGTAGAAACCTTTGGTTGCAGTATGTGAGGCTGCGTCCTTGACGGTGGCCACAAACCCGGCAGTGCCCTCGAACTTGACGGTGCCCGAAAGAATGCCCGTGCTGGAATCCATGGACAGTCCATCTACGAACAGTGCGGTTGGCGCGACGGGGGCGATCGACCAAGTCAGTGGTCCGCTTCCGCTGGAAGCCTGGAGAGTCGTGCTATACGGAGCATTGGCCAATGTGGCGGACAGAATGGCATCGGTTGTTATGGTAAGAACGGCTGGTTGGGAGGCCGATCCTCCGCTTCCGGTATTGCCGGAACCACCTCCACAAGCACTGAGAAGCGCGGTCAGCAGCATCAGCAAGAACAACGGACGCTGAATTGGCAGATGAATCATCCGGCAAATTCCTCCGCGATAGCAAGGAGCAGGGGAATAGGAGGATCAAGAAGCTTCCCGTCGTCCTCATACTGATCAAAACGGGGATAGCTGCCGTTCAGGACTATGTCGATGCCGGTGACGTTCTCACCGGCGGTAACGGTAATCATGTCCCGCTGCATGGGGAAATCAAACGCGGACTCATCTTTGTTCCAAAACTCAGGATCTCCCGGCAGGGCAACCGGGGGATCCAGTGGACCAACACTGGATCCGCCCACGAATGCGGTATAAATCGCTTCTACCTCAACCGTGTAGGTCCCGGGCGGAACACTTATCTTGTAATAGCCAATCAGAGCAGGATTGCGCGATCCGGGCAGACTCCCGTTGGTATTGTCTTCGAACTTGCCCAGAATTGCGGTTACGCTTTGGCCGGGATTGGTCGTATACGCGTATCCTGAAACTACCGAGACGGCAATGCGGCGCGATTCATCTTCCGCAGTGCCGGGATCGTCTATGAGCCGGGCAATCACGTTGGCGCCCTGCATGGGACTGACACCGTCGTTGAAATAGATCACACCACTGATGGTTCCGTAATTAGCCGCGGGATTGTTGGGGTAAAGAGTCGAAATCCAGGCGACGTCATCGGTGGCCAGGACGGGGAGTCCGGCATCTTTGCGTGCTTGACAGAGCGCGATCGGAAACATGAGGGGGAGGCCCGCGAGCGTATCCACCTCACAGGGGAAGGTCAGATTGGTCAGGATATCCACATTTATTTGCGAATGATCCAGACCGGAGAAGTGCCCGAGTTCATGCGTGATGGCTTCGTCAAACTGATTTGCAGACAATTCATAGTTGGAGGAGTTATTGATTCCGTCCTGAAACTCACCATTCAGGACCACCGCAGAACTCAAGATGTAGCCGTGCACTGTATCCATCGCGCAAGGAGCGTTGAACCCGATGACTTCCGGCGGCAGCCCAAGACTTCTAACGAGAGCGCCGTTAGCGTCGAAGATGACGGGACTCTGCGCAGCCTTGTTGCACGAGCCAATGATGTCGTTATACTGCTGCGCCGTCTCTACATCGCCACCCGGATAGCTTCCCGCGGGCAGAATAGGCCCGGCGTTAGTGAACGAGATTTTCGCTGTGGCCACCGATTGCCAGACGCTGAACATGCTTTGGACCCGCTGTGCGCCGGCATTGTGATCGATGATGGTCGTGCCGCCCGCGACCGACATGGGGCCTGGATCGAGACGATAAGCAACCGGCATCTTGGCCGGATTCCACGTAAAAGGTTGGCCGTCAATGCCAAAGGCCGCGCGAGTACCGATGGCAGGTCCGCCGACCAGTTGTGGTCCGCCTGCTGATGCTGCTGCAACGAAGAGCAAGAGAACGAGGGCAAGGACGGTTATGCGGTACGCCATCAGCGAGACCTCGCAAACGTGCGGATGATCTGCTCCAAATCTGTAACGAGCAACGGGGCAGGCATCTGGCGCAGCACGGTAGTGAGGTGGGGCGAAAGTGGGGCATTCCGGGCGCGCGCAGCCTGCTCCACACGGTCAAAAAGGCCCACGTTGCCGCGACCATTTACCGCAATCGGGCGGTGTGCGCGATCGAGAGTAATACGGAAGCGGCCCTGCTCGAGTCCTGCCGGACTGCTCAAGCCGTATTCGGATACAGGCCCCAGCAGCAGAATCATTTCTTCGCCCTTGTGATAGTCCGACGCGGGGTTGCCCTGTGCGACATTCCCAACGTACTGCCGGAAAACCAAAGTTTTTTGCGCTCTTCCCTTATATGTTTCGGCCACCTTCAGGGTGACAACCTGCGTCATAAGGTTCCGCAAATGGGGATGAGGCTCGATGGTGCGGGACAGCACAACGCCGTGGACGATGCAATCGGCTTCCTGGACGAGCTGATCGAGCGAACGGGAGAGGGTTCTTGCACTCACCTGAGAGTCGGCGGGCGATGGGCACAAAAAGCACAGAACAGCGAGGGCGCACAGAGGGAGTAAAGATGGTGTTCTCATGAATGCGGCAGACGACCTAGAACGCTCCTTGGGGGAACGAGGGCTACCGGGCTGCAAAGTCTACCGCACTCTTGGGCTTAAGACTAGAGGAATTTTCGCGAGATTTTCGCGAGTGTCTTAGCTCCATAATTCTGTCACCCCTTAACGGCAACGTGAAAATGTCACCCCATGAGAGGAAGGACGTTCGCGTTGAGTCAAAAGGAACTGCAACGAGTGAGTGTCATATCTGCTTGCGTGAAAGGAGACATGGCGTGTGCCAAAGCCGCCGAACTGCTCTCGCTTAGCATCCGTCATGTCAAACTGACCCAACCCCCGAAAACTGATCCATCTACAATGTGAGTTCTCCCAAACCCTGGAGAGGAGAACCGCGATGAAAGGCACGCGACACAGTGAGGAGCAGATCATCGCCATTCTGAAGCAAGGCGAAGCAGGAGTGGCGACGGCGGAGTTATGCCGGCAGCACGGGATCAGCGAGCAGACTTACTATCGCTGGAAGGCGAAGTACGGCGGTATGGATAGTAGCGAGGCGAAACGGCTGAAACAACTGGAAGACGAGAACCGCAAGCTGAAGCATGTAGTAGCGGATCTGACGCTGGATAACCGGGCGTTGAAGGACGTGCTCTCAAAAAACTGGTAGCGCCTGCGGGACTTCGGGCAGCCGTGAGCTATGTGGAAGTGGAGTACGAGATGAGCGAACGGCACGCCTGCAGGCTGCTGGGATTGGGACGGTCGACGCATCGCTATCGAGCGCACAGGGAGGAGCGGGATGCGGGGCTGCGAGCGCGTCTGAAGGAACTGGCTGCCAAGCGCATGCGGTTCGGATATCGCAGACTGACGGCAATGTTGGTGCGGGAAGGGATCACGGCCAACCACAAGCGGGTGTACCGGCTGTATCGCGAGGAAGGATTGGCGATGAGGATCCGGCAGCGGCGGCGGATTCGCTGGGTGAGTGCGGTGAGTAGCGCGGCTGCGACCAGGGCGAACCAACGTTGGTCGATCGATTTCGTCAGTGATTGTGTGAGCACGGGGAGAGTGATTCGCATGTTGACTGTGGTAGATGATTGCACGCGGGAGTGCCCGGCGATTGAAGTCGATACCTCGCTGGGTGGACTGCGTGTGCGGCGGGTGCTGGATCGGATCGCCAGCGAACGCGGGTTGCCAGAAGCGATCGTGCTCGATAACGGGCCGGAGTTTCGCGGGCGAGCGCTGGCGGCGTGGAGCGAAGAGCGCGGCGTGCGTCTGGAATTTATTCAGCCGGGCAAGCCGTCACAAAATGCTTTTGCCGAGAGTTTCAACGGCCGATTGCGAGACGAATGCTTGAATGCCAATTGGTTCACGAGTTTGAGCGATGCACGGCGAAAGATCGAAGATTGGCGGCAAGATTACAACCAACAACGTCCACATAGTTCGTTGAACTACTTGCCGCCAGCAGAGTTTGCACGTCAGCAGTTGGAGATGCGGGCATGAGGAAGGCTAGTACAAGGCTGCCAGAGCAGGGGACTCAAACCA
>CAWKLW010000021.1:0-86386 GCA_963850585.1 uncultured Acidobacteriota bacterium
AGCCACCGGGCCCCAGAGCGAGTGGCTCAACACGAAGCTCGACCAGGTACCTGCGGATGTGGATTTCGTTTTTCTTGTGTTTCATCACCCGCCATACACCAGTTCAGGCGAATCAAAACTGCTCGGCGGCGGCCACTCCGCGCGCACGCAGGAACAGGCTTTGGCTCAGGTGTTAGAAGGGCGGCAGATGCATTCCCGTTACCGCTTGCTGGTGTTCAGCGGACACGTTCACAACTACGAACACCACGCGCACGGCGGCGTTGAATATTTCGTCTCCGGAGGAGGAGCGGCGCATCCCTACATGATTAACCGCGCTCCGGACGATCTTTTCAAGAACAACGAAGTCAACTACCACTTTCTGAACATCAACATCGACGACCGGCAGGAGTGTCGATCACGATGAATCGTCTGGACCTCACGACCGGCAAAGCCGTCTGGACGCAACCAGACTTGGTGAAAATCAGCACTCCCGTCGCGCTGGGCCAGGCAGCACGCCATTAACTCGAGGTCGACACGCAGCGCCTCAAACTTGCTTGCGGTGACTCCCTGCATGGCGCGCGCAAAACCTTCAGACATCGGACTTGTCGGTAGATAAAGGACATCTCCTGCTCTCGTTTGCTCCAGCCAACAGGCGAGGCTTAGTCCCGCCTCATAAATCGCATGCGTGCCCCTCAGGATGTTCCGGCCCGGTGGTGCCACATCCCACTTTCCACGTTACACCCGTCCCCGCTACCCGCGAATTTTTCACATAGACCACCTGTTGCAACACCAGGTGCTCGACCGGTGTTGCTCCTCGTAAGCTCGCAGATGTGAACCACTTTGTGGTACGTCGCCGCGACACCTGGCTCGATGTAGACGAAACTGTAGCTGTGAAAGCCTCCAGTCTCAACCAATCCCAATAGCCTTCAACATGCGCAGGGAATACCGGAATTGAATCTAAAGGATTTCCGAAGAGGATGTTCGGGTAGAGCACCTGGTCCCGAATTCGGTGGCCAAAGAAGCCAGAATGACATGGGGCGGTACGCACTAGCATAGAAGCCCAGTTTTAATGCTAGTTCTCAGCATCTTTCCTGCTCCCCACGTGTATCCAAGCGATACTGAGGAAACTCACGCGAAACGGGCAGGGATGGGACGGTTACGACACAAACTGCGACACAAACAAGCAACCTTCACCCGTCCAAAATTGGACACTTGGGTTGAAACTGACAGGAGTCGCGTGCGCAGACGTTGTCCAGAAGGCTAGGGTACCCAGAAAGCGGTCACCCATTTTCGCCGTTTCGATATTAGAAAAAATAAAACAAGAAAACTCTGACAGCGGCATTATCGGAGAAGGTCCTTGGGGCGAAGTGAAAAGCGAGATGGCGGAATGGCAGAGGTGGGATGTCCATCAACCCCATCAGGGACCTCCTGGAAATTCCCAGTCTCAAGCTCCCTTTTTCATCAGTGTGCCAACAATGTCCTCAAAAACCGGATGGCAGCACCGCAACTAAACCGTCGCGATCTTTTTCACTCTCTCCAGCAATGTCGAGAGACAACACGGGCTAGCCTGAACGGGTAGCCGTCCGGGCCAACGATCGAAGTAATGTTTCAGGCGGCTGGAATGCCGAATCCTTCTAATGCATCCGCCCTGCTCGGGTACAAAGCTAAGATCTTAGCTGCCTGGGTGATGTTGAAGACGGCTTTCACGTGCCCCCCTGCGCCAGCAACTCGTAACTCACCCCCTGCTTCTTTCACCTTTGCCGAACACATCACGATGATCCCGAATCCGCTGCTGTCAAGATGATGGACGCACGAGATATCAAAAATGAATTTCTTCTCTCCTTTCTGCAGAAGTTCAGCGATGAGCCGTTCGATTTGCTGGCACTCAGGTCCATACACAATGTTCCCTGCTATCTCGACCAGGACAACGTCAGGCTCTACCTGCTTCCTTCGCACTTCCAGTTCTCGCATCCGAGTTTCAGGCACGCTTGCGAATTTCTCTACTTGTGCGACGAAGCGATATCCGCGGCGTTCTAACGTTTCAATATACCTAGGTTTCTCGGCAGTATCCCCTAGGGCTTCCCGTAACTTACTCAAGGCAGTGTTCAAACCGTTGTCGAAATCCACAAACGTATCAGCGGGCCAGAGTCGCTGACGCAGACTGTCCCGGCTGACCAACATGCCCGGCTGTTCTAATAGCGCCGCCAGGATTTCAAAAGGTTTCCGTTGCAGATGAACTCTTCTTCGATTCTTTAGCAGTTCGCCAGTTTCGCAGCAAACTTCAAATGGGCCGAAACGGTACTGAGGTAGATTACGCTGCTCTTCGAGGGGCATAGAAAAGGTAGGACCCCAATATGCGCACAAGCTTACCACACGAGGGCGTTCACGAGATCGGCTTTCGCATAGCAAATTCCTGCATTTCAATGCCTTGTCGCTTAAGAGAGAGTAATGCTCGGAATATGTAAGCGTCCATTGCAGATGAACACACGCGGAAGGAGAATGCAGCGTAACAAAGGAGTTCCGTCATGTGTGAAAGCAAGTTCAGAGGGCTGATCCGAGATGCACGTGGGAAGTCATTGAAGGCCGCGCTCCAATTGTCCTCTTGGGCTTGGAAGGCGCTCAACTCGTATCCCTTGTACTTCGTGCTTTTCATAATGGCCGGGTATGCGCTTTGGGACGCGAGGACACCCGTTACGATGATTAGCCCTTTCCAGGTGCCGAAGGGGGACCTACCCTTCACGGGTGAAATCGTCGCCGATGCCGTGCAGGACGGCCTGAAGTCGATCCGGAATGAAATCGAAGAAGACCAGGAGGATACAGGCCTTAGGTCGTCGGACACAGGCTTGCCGGACTTGCGGAACATACTCATCCCAAAGTTTTGGCGGGTACAAACTCCTCCTCGATTTACAGTCGAGATCAAAGGAGTGTCCTACGAAAGGCTACTCTCCATTATTCGAGCAATTCTGCATACCGAAACGCTGGTCTCGGGAGACATTATTGTGAAGGGAAACCAATTCATTCTCGTGGCGCGGAGCTCGGACACTGGTCCATGGGAGTCAACGCCTAGACCCATTACTGCCGACGGCTTGAAGCAGGCGAGCAGAGATTTGGCGCAGCGAATTGTTGCCTCCGAGGATCCCACTCTGGCAGGAGTGGCGCTGCTGAAGGACGGACAAGTTGATCAAGGATTGGCTGAACTGAGCCGGGCGCACGATTTGAACCCAGAAGATCAACGTTTGAAGTTGAATTTGTGCATGGGTTTTGCTGTCAATCGTCGGTATCGAGAAGCAATCGAGTGTTATCAGGAAGTGGCCGCGACCGATCCGAAAACCTCGCAGGAAGTGTGGGAACACTTGGCGCATGCATACTACCTCAATGGAGATAGGACGAAAGCGATCGATCTCTATCGACAGTTGGCGGACAAAGAGGGCTACCGAAGGGCCCTGCTCGGGCTTGGCGAGGCCCTGGACGACACGGGCAACCATCTAGGTGCGCTGATGGTGTACGACAAATTCCTAGTAACTGAAAGTCAGGACCGGAATCGGGCGATTGCACACGTAAAAAGAAGTCTCGCGCTTTCCCACCTTCAAAGGCACGATGAAGCGCTGAGAGAATACGAAGAGGCACTTAAGTATGCGCCCCGGGATGTACTCATTCGGGTTAACGAGGGACTCGAATTGGCTGAATCAAAGGACCTAGACTCCGGTATCGCAGAGATCCAGAGCACCGTCGAGGAAAACAAAACTTCCGGATCGCTTCCATACGCAGTTTTACAACTCGGAGCCTTGCTCGAGAGAAAGGGCGATTGGCGAAGCGCAATTGAGGAGTACCAGATGGCTGCTCAACTCCGGCCGACTTATGTTGAGGCTCACCTGAAGTTGGCGCGCGCACTGGTGCATGAAAGCCGGCGAGCACAGGCGTTCGATGAATACAACAAAGTCGCAAAGCTCAGTCCGTCTGACCTGGAGCGAGGATATTCCCAGATGTTTGCCAATCAATGGCTAGCGAACGAGCTACGCGACCTTGGCAATTACACTGGTGCCGCCACCTCCTACCAGGCGGCCATACACGCCAAGGCGGACTACAGCGCAGCCCATTGTCAACTGGCGCTTATATTTGCGAGGGAGGGACATCTTGTTAAGGCAGTCCGTGAGTACGGCGCGGCGATAGTGCCCGCGAAGGTACAAGAACTCAACGACAGCGAATGCCTGGTAATTGTTGACCATGTCCTGAATCAGGCTGTTGCGAGTCGAGCCCCAGGAACTGAGAGAGAAGCGATTTCCACACTTAATAAAATAGAGCAGCGACGCAATTCGAACGTGCTGTCCCAAAGAGCGCAGGACGCGCCACCCGCCATCGCTAGGATTCCACTTACTGAGCACGCGGCTCTGCGACAACTGAGTGATGCGCTTGCTGTTCCTGAGAGATAATGAGTGATATGAAACCAAGTTGGGCAAGTAATCACCGTTCCCAAGTGGGAAGCATGAACATTCCGCGTCCTTCGCTTGTTCGATCTGCCTCATTGCTGGTGCCAGTAGGTATGCGCTGCGTGACGGCGCTACTCGCGCTGCTGGTGTCAGTATTTTTCAGCGATTTCTATTCGACGGCCCAATCGTCCGATGACAAATCGGACTCCAAAAGCAGCAACGAAACAGTACAAAAGGAATTCTATTCTGCAAAGGATCGTTTGGAAGCCGTGCGTTCTGCCTCGCTGTTCACGCCGAATGCCGTCTCAGAAGCCTCCATTTTAGATGGCCCGGCGCAAAACCCCAAACACTTTCAGCTTCATTTCAATGACAAGGTGATCTGCGACTTTTCCAATCCAGGTTCGAAGATGCAAGGTAAGACACCTAAGTTTGAATGCAAGATCACTCGTGTAGAGAGTGCGAATGGCCAAGTCCAAGAGTTAACCGATCAGATGGACGAAGAACCCGTCAAGGTCAAATTCGGTGCTGATGACAACGAAGTCTACGCCGAGGTCGTAGCTACTCGTCTGATGTGGGCGCTAGGCTATTACGCAGATTCTTGGTTTCCAGTCCGTGTGGAGTGCCACAATTGCCCCGACAATCCCGTCACCGGTTCGGGTAACAGAGAGACACGGACCTATGATCCCGCGACGATCGTGCGCAAGTTCCCAGGCCACAAGATGTATGAAGTCGGCAAGGAAGAACAGGGCTGGAGCTGGAAGGAACTTGACTCGGTAAATGGACTACCCAGCTACGAGAGAGATGGTCTGAAACTGCTCGCCGCGTTCATGAAGCACAGCGATAACAAACCTCCGCAGCAGCGCTTGGTTTGCGACAAGGTGCATGTGGATCAAAAAACGCAACCTTTCACGACGACTTGCGATAACTCCATCATGCTAGTCCAGGATGTGGGCGCCACATTTGGCAGCGGCGGTTGGTTTACAAGCAATTCTGGCGCAAAAATGAATTTCCACAATTGGTCTAGCACCAAACTTTGGAAGAAGGTCGGAACCGACGGCGCGCCTCAGAAATGCCAAGCCGTTCTCCGGAAGAGCCTGACCGCGCACGACGGTTTGAGCGATCCCATCATCAGCGAAGAGGGTAGACGTTTCGATGCCGGCCTTCTGTGTCAGTTATCGGACCAGCAGGTCCAAGAACTGTTCAAAGCCTCTCGGGTTGCTCAGAAGCCCGAGTATCACAACCGCGATGGCTCATTCAAATCCGGTATGGACGAAGCTTCGATCATCCAACAGTGGATGCAGGCTTTTAAGGAGAAGCGGGAGGACCTCGCCAAAGGTCGCTGCCAATGGAAGAATCAGCCGACTGAACTCAAAGTGATTGACAATCCCATGGGTCTGGCGACAGTGCCAAACTTTTGCTCGGCGAAACTCTTTTGAGAATAGTGCTCTCGCTGACGAAGTCGCCGGATTAAAGGAGGGACCATGAAGCTAACGTGGATTCTTATGCACTCAGTAATTGTACTTATTGCCAGCCGCGGCTTTGCCCAGGCCTCCGGATGCGAAGTCCCAGATGGGATGACTCAAGCGCAAAAGATTCCTTGTATCCGTGCGGCTACCATAATGCTGGACCAACCTGCACTGAGTGCTATACAAGTCAGCAATGGTCCGGGCTTCGATGCGATGCAACCGGAGAAAAGCCGATTCGAATACTTTACCGACTCCGATAGTATTGCATGTTACTTTCGCCCTCACTACGCGTTTGTCAAAGTACCTGGAGATAGCAGAAAATTTCAGTGCTGGCACATGACTCAGGACGGGGCTTTCTATAGCCCAAAGGGCGAGACGACTCGGGTTGCGGATGTGAAAGTAGTCGTACAAAAAGACAAAAGCGGTGACAAAGAGGCGAAACTATATGCACGGGATGATGCGAGCAACGAACATCCAATTAAAGTTGACCACTTCAAAGTAAAGTATCTGACTCCCCCATACCCCGGGCACAATCCTCGATTCAACGAGGTTTTCACCTCGGTTGCGGCCTCTCGACTGATGTGGGTCTTAGGCTTTCCCACGGATCCAGCGTATCCAGCAGGGTCTGCGAACTGCATCGGCTGCACCGACGATCCCTTTGGGAAAAAGCTGAACGATAATACCTCCTCGCTTAAGGATACTCCCTCGGTGTTCAAAGTCGTCAGTGCGGAACGTGAGCTTCCGTGGGACGAAATCAATCCTGAAAATGATGAGACCTGGTCGTGGACCGACGTAGCCAGTCTTTACACTGGTGGACAATGGAGTCATCAGCAGAAGGTGGAATACGATGCCTACCGGCTAGCCCTTGGACTCATTCACTATCACAATGCACTTCCACAACAGAATCGGTTGGATTGCGCACAGTGGGACGAAGCCACAACCGGTCATTCCAAAATCTGTCGGAAACCGGTGATCTACGTCCATGATCTGGGATCAACCTTCGGAAAGAAGCGAAGTGGCCTCGACCTGTTCGGCAGCAATCCGCGTGGCAACTTCAGTGCATGGGAACCACAGACTGTTTTCGTGAATGCGGAACAATGCGAGTTGCGCGCTACGCTTTTGGGCGACAAGCAAGTGTTGAAGGAGGCTCAGGGCGTCATGATTCAGCGCCTTGCTAGATTGGATCGCGACACGGTGAAATCCATCTTTCGTGTAGCGCGGTTCAATATGATGGACCAAAAACAAGTGAATAGACTACGCGCCAAAGGTTCGCAAGACGTCGACGAGGCGGTCCTTGAGGAGTGGACGAAGGTCTTGATGCAGCGCGAAGATGAAATTCGCACTGCCCGTAATTGCAAACCCAACTAGAGGCACGCGAGCCCTACTCTATTTCCGCTTTGAGATTCCTCAACGAATGTTGAAGGACAGCGTTGGAATCTTGTGATCTCAGGAGAAGCTGGCATGCTTTTGGTAACGCTACACGGTGGCAAGCCTGAAAACAATCCCCACAAGAATAACGTGCACGCCTATGACAAGGACGGCAAGAAGATTACCTCTTCGCTTCTTGAGTCCCGGGATGATCTGACATTGAATGAACTACGGGGTCTTTGCCTGGTCGGAAAGTACTTGTATGTAGTGAATGCCAACATGCAGCAAAACAGCGTGCTGTGCTATGAAGGATCGGGCACTAGCTACAAATATGTGAGTACGTTTGCTTCGAGCGAGACCTGCAAAGGGATTCTGCATCCGTTTGACCTGGTATTCGATGGCCTCGACTATTGTTACTTATCGAGCCAGGACACAAATGTCGTTACGCGCCTGATCGTTGCAAAGGATGGCACGACGGGAAACGCAGCTCCATTGTCTCGGAACCTGCCCACTTCGGGCATTTTCTTGCCGGGGACATTCGTGGCTTCAAGTAAGGGGGACTTGCCTCCGCAAGCCACGACGCCGGTGAAACCTCCCCATGGTCTCTCTTATTACAATCCAAAGTTCAGCACGGATAAGAAGCACTCTGTTCGCGGCATTGCGTGGGCAAACGGGCATTTGTATGTGGTTGACCAACCCGCCGGAACAGTAAAAATCTACAACAGCAGCGGCGAATTTGTTGGGCAGAGCAATGTGCTGGAAACACCAGTTCATGTGCTTGCGCGCCAAGGCAAGTTGTACGTCAGCGGCGCCAATCAAGTGTCGTCATCTCCGATTCCAAGCCCCGCCGGCGACTTCATTCTCTCTCCCATCAAAAAATTAAAAGTGAAAAACTCATCTGGCATGGCGTTCAATAGCTCCGGCCACTTTTATGTGGCCAGTCGCACTGAGAATACGATTCTGGGATTCGATAACGACTTTCGTCCTACGAAGTTTCATTGCGATCTGCCAGACAATCCCGAATTCTTGCTGCACCTTTGATTCGCCAGGGCATGGGCGGTGCCCTCCGGAGGTCACCCAATCTTGGAATGGGAAAAATCAGCCTGAATCAGTTGGCGCAGAGATGAGAGAGCTGAGTCGGAAGCGACTGCGGCAGGGGCACCCCGATTGGGATGACGCATCCGTAACCGAGATTGCTGAAGAGATGGCAGGCGTGTATCGACGCCTCCGAGAAGTCTGCCGGGGACGATTGCGGCAAGCCCGACCCGACTTAGACGATGTAGGAGTACAGATGCGCATGATGCTGATTGCTCATCCCCCAATCCAATTGGTAGAGAGCGAACTCATACGGAGGATGCACCTTGCCCCAGAGGAGCGGGTGCAGCAAGTTGCGGTGATGATGGCCGATAAGGTCCTAGCAACCTAAGCAGGCGACGCTGAGATTGTTGATGTAACCAGGCGTGGGTGTTGAAAAAGTGCCTGAACAGAACGCCTTTTCATGTGCGAGCATGCCGTCGCCGTGTTTCTTGTCTGTGTTCGACTAAGTTGTGGCGGGCAGAGCGGGTGTTGCCGGCTGACTGAGGAAGCGCACTAGTCGCTTGATGTTCTGAGCTACCGCGGCCAGGAAGAACTGCTCGCGCACGAACCTGAGTCTGCGCAGACGCAAGCGCTGCAATCCGATCTGATTCTTCAGTTCCGCGAACAAGGCCTCCACCTTCTTTCTTTGCCTCTGTGCTTGGGCGAACTCTGGCGTGTTGACCAACTCCCGCGCACGTTGTCGGGCTGGTTCGTTTTGGTGGATGATAAGGCCCCGGAAGGCAGCGCTGGTGCATTGTGGTCGGAGCGAGCACGGGCCACACTTTTTGCGTGTCCCGATGTAGTTGAAGGCTCGATTGCGATAAACTCGGCCACCGTAATTGAGGAACTGGCCAGCAGGACAGATATAGCGATTGTTTTCCGGTTCGTAGGTGAAACGCTCGGGGCCAAAGAATGGGCTCCTCTTTCGGTGGATAACTGTCACGGGTCCGCATGTAGGGAGTGATGCTCCGATCGGCTAGCCATTGCAAGAACTCGCCGTTCCCGTAGGTCGTATCGGCCGCCACCGATTCCGGCTCTCCGCGCCATTGAGCGAAACGGGTGAGCATGTCCTGCGCGGCAACGGTTTCCTGACTCATGCGCCCCGCCGTAGCTTGCACGCCCACGATCACACAACTGTGATTGTCCACCAGATAGTTGTCGTAGTATCCCAGCCGCGCCGGTGTGCCGCCCTTGGTGGCGTAGGTTGAATCGGGATCGGTGGTCGAAACCTTGTCCTGTTCATGCACCGGCTCTTCCACCGGATTCTGCTCTTCCATTTCCCGCAGATACTGCCGCACGGTGCGACGAACTTGGGCCGCTTCCGCTAACTGCTCGCGTGGAATCCGGCTCTCTTTAGCTGCATTCGCTTCGATGAAGCTGCCGTCCACGCATAAATGCGTCCCTTGCACCAGTCCCACTTCCACCCTCTGCCGTACGATCTGTTCGAACAGCTGCTCAAACAACTTTGATTCCTGAAACCGCCCGTGCCGGTTTTTCGAGAACGTGGAGTGATGCGGGATTTCCTGATCGAAACCCAAGCCCGTGAACCAGCGCCACGCCAGGTGCATGTGCAGTTCCTCCACCAGTTTGCGCTCGCTGGTGATGCCGTACAGATATCCAATCAACAACATGCGGACCAGAAGTTCGGGATCAATCGACGGTCGTCCAGTTTCGCTGTAGCTGTCTTTCAATTGCCGCCGTACAAACTCAAAGCTGATGTGTTTCTCGATCAGCCGCAGCAGATGGTTCTCGGGAACCTGATCTTCCAGGCGAAAGTAGTAGAACAGCGCTTCAGAACGGTCGTGTTGCCCCATCATGATTAGCAGGCCTCCGACGATCAGAATCAAACAGAGCATGTGTGAATGCTTTCTTCTAACATGCTTCTGCCGAATCTCATCCCGCTAATCGACGTGACTGTTTCAACACCCACAGGCCATTTACGCTCAAAACCCTGCCGAGGGATTTGAGTGAACGGTTCACCGACTTCGCTGCTTACGCTTCCCGAAACGAACGGGTGCAGAACGTGTCTTTGAGCGGCGACTACTCCAATTGACGAGCAATTTCATCGTTTTGAAACACGACCTGCACACCCAAGTGTAGGTGCCGTCTGATGCCTCCGCGTAGAAAGCGTGGCGGTAGTGGCCGCCGACAACCGGACCTGGCTTATCGTAGGGGTCTCGCTCACGGTGTTCGCAGATACAGGCTGGAACACACTAAGCAGTGATCGTGCGACCAGTCTTCCCGAGCGCGATAGCGTTTCCAAACGAATTCAGCGTCCCGCCACATCTGTGCGAAGCTGAGCCGCATTGGTGGGACTTCTGCGAATGTCCTAAGGTCCATGACGAATGCACCTAAGAAAAAGTATAGGCTGACTCAACTGCCGTTACCGCATTATAAAAGGGCACCCCTTGAGGAGTAGGTTGTGATCGTTCGCATCATGACCTACGAAAGGAGCACCCTCGTGAACGATGAAAAGTATATTGGGCTGGACGTGCATCAAGCAACGATCTCGGTGGCGGTGATGGATGCCACCGGCAAGGTGGTCATGGAATCCATTCTGGAGACCAAGGCAACAACAATCCTTGAGCTTCTTGCAGGACTGCGCGGAACCTTGTGGGTGACCTTCGAAGAAGGCACCTGGTCGGTGTGGCTGTACGATCTGCTCAATCCTCACGTTGACAAATTGGTGGTGTGCAATCCGCGGAAGAACGCGTTGCTCAAAGACGGAAACAAGAGTGACCGCATCGATGCGCGCAAACTGGCAGAGCTGTTACGCGGCAATCAGCTCAAGCCCGTGTATCACGGCGAAACCGGCGTACGCATGCTGCGGGAACTATCGCGAAGTTATCTGACCATCGTCAAAGATCTATCGCGAGTCATGAATCGGCTGAAAGCGGTGTATCGCAGCTGGGCGATTCCTTGTGCCGGCAGAGATGTCTATTACAGCCGGCATCGAGCGCAGTGGTTGGCCAAGATCCGGGAAGCCGGCGTGCGGCGTCGAGCCGAGCGGCTCTATGAGCAACTGGACATGTTGCAACACCTGCGTCAGCAAGCGCGGCGGGAACTGTTAGCCGAGGGGCGCAAGCATGCTGTCACCGCCCGGCTGCGACAGATTCCCTATCTGGGACCGATTCGCTCGGTGCTTGCAGTGGCGCTGATGCAGACTCCCCATCGTTTTCGCACCAAGCGACAACTGTGGGCGTACAGCGGATTGGCCCTGGAGACCCATACCAGCGCGGATTACCGCTATGTAGAAGGCCAACTGCGGCGCTCCAAGAAAGTGGTCGCCATCCGGGGTTTGAACAAGGACCACAATCATGATCTGAAAGGTCTGTTCAAAGCGGCGGCTACCATGGCCAGTGTGCGCCCCGGACCGTTCCAGGATTTCTATCAAGCGGCGCTGGCCAAAGGCATCAAGCCGACCATGGCGCGTCTGACGCTAGCGCGTAAGATTGCAGCGATAACGCTGACGCTGTGGAAGAAGGGAGAAAACTTCGACGCCGAAAAACTAAAATCGCAAGCCGCTTGAGCGTCTCGGGTGAAGGGCCCCTTCCATCTCCCGTGATCTGTTTTCTGGTGGTGGTCTGTCGGTTCTTTGAGACGCTCGGGTTCGAGGGTGAGTATGAGAATGGCCTGTAGACGACACGGTGCTTCTGCACCCAGTCTCTGTGTAACCCCTATGCCCCCTCGGATAACCTGAAAAAGCACTAGGCCACGAGCCTCAGATAGACCCATGGTTGACACCGTACAACCGCCAGGCTTGCTCCGTTTCTGAAACCGATCGGCGTCGTCGCTACTGATTGAAGATGCAGTTGCTGAGATGGAACAACACAAATCCAATCCAGGGGTATGACACCAATCAGCGTCTTCCACAACTGAGAGGGGGCTGGATGCCGCGAAAACCGCCTTCCGGTCGAGGGAGAAGTATTTTCTTGACATCCCCTTTTATAGAACAGGCCATTGCAGTCAGAACCCCTGTTAGGGATTTGGTGCGATTCGCATGTCACTTTGTCGGAGAACTCGAGCGCTTGATCCAGCTCTCGGGCATTGAGAGGCCCGCCGAAAAAGATGTAAACGCCATGCTGTAGACCCAAGGCAAACGGCCGCCCGTAATGCTCAGAACAAATAGAGTGGCTCCAACCGCCCAACCTATCCAGCGCAGCATCTTGAGCCACGGCAAGGCTCGTTGCGAATGTGGATAACTCCATCCAAACGCTCCGTCGTTTCGAAAAGCGAACTGCCGGGGTTAGGGAGCTTCGGCGGCCGTATACCAATGTGTTTAAAGCCGTCAATGCTCACTTCTCGTTTTGGTTCAGCTCTCGCAGGCGAGAGTGTGCTCAAATGACATTCGACCATTTGGGGCTTCTGAGCAGTTTGAGGAGGCTTATGTCGAAGAATATCGTTTTGTGCTGCGATGGAACTGGGAATGGTTTCGACAATCCTGAAAACGACTCTAACGTCGTCAAGCTGTATAACACGCTGGCAATCGGTCCAAAACAGATTGCTTACTACCATCCGGGAGTCGGCACAATGGGCGCCCCAAGCGCGCGTAACCGCCTGGAACGGGAATGGACGCGAGTCAAGGGCCTTGGGTTTGGTTCCGGACTGCTCGACAACTGCGCCGATGCCTATCGTTACCTGATGAACAGGTATGAGCAGGGTGATCGCATCTTTCTTTTCGGGTTCAGCCGCGGTGCCTATACGGCCAGAGTAATCGGTGGCCTTCTGCACGTTTTCGGTCTGCTAGAGGCCGGCAATGATGGGCTGATTCCTTACATCCTGCGCCTATATGCAAAACGCACCAAGGAGGCAAAACGCGGAACTCCTACGTTTCGAGCCGAAGACAATTTCAAATACGCGTTTTCCCGCGAAGTCAAAGTGCACTTCTGTGGTCTCTGGGACACGGTTAGTTCTTACGGATGGATAAATTCGCCTGTTGAATTACCTTTTGCGGGGCAAAACCCGGTCATTGAGACCGGCCGCCATGCCATATGCATTCACGAACACCGCTGCTGCTTCCAGTCGAACCTCTGGGGAGAGCCGTTGCCGGGTCAGGACATCCGCCAGGTTTGGTTTTCGGGCGTCCATTCCGACGTGGGAGGAAGCTATCTGGAAAGGGAGGCTGGCCTATCGAAGGTTGCATTCGAGTGGATGCTGGTCGAGGCTCAGACAGCTGAACTCGAAATCGATGGTGAGAGAGCCGACGTCGTTCTGGGATGTAGTCCTCCCCCCGTCGATTTTCTTCCCCATTATGTGAGACCCAAGGCGAATGATAGGCTCCATGAGTCGCTAAAGAAAGCATGGTGGCTGCTAGAGTATTTTCCGCGATACGATCCCCGAACTCACGGTACCAACTGGCAATTCCCGCGTGGTAAATGGTATCGGCAGATTCCTGGAAAATCCTTAATCCACAAGAGCGTTTTCGACGGTGGATACGCGACGCAGCGACTTCCGAGCGAATATTCCACTGAACCATGGGTCCCGTTTACGAGGAAGAACCGAGGCGAACCGCTGGAGTAAGGTGACCAGGGATTTTTGTACCAAGTGGAACGAGAGAGAATCCACTGGAGGAAAGCTGGTAATGCCCTTTGCGGGTAGAAAGCTGGATTCGTCGAGGAGCCTGCCCATCATCCCTTACCGCCATCTTTGCAGGTATGTGAATCGACGAGGTCATAGGTGAGGTATTTTGGCTGCCCTAAAACAGATGCTCGTGGGCCATTTCGCTAGCGGATTTCACTGGTTGCTTTGGGCGCCATTAGTACCCCTCTACCACCGTGCAAAACTTTTCTTCGGGTAGTACCCCAATCGAATATTGTTCGTTCCGACAGATTAGTTGATCGGTTGATCCGCCGACAGCAACAGGGAGCATCGCTCAGATGAAAGCGACGCTGTCTATCATATCTGCATCTCTGTTCCGTTTTCGTAACAGACAGCTTTCAGCGTAACCGGAGGTCGCGAAGCAGTGCAAGCGATGATGAATCGACTATCTCAATTTGTACGGTGTAACAAAAGGCAATTTCACGATGCAGCCTTCGTGGAGATCACTTAGGAATTACTATCAAACCTGAATTTGTTCGTGATTCGTAACAAGAGAAATTAATAATTCACAACGTATCCCTCTTCGATTAGACCTTAAGCCAATTTCGGGGCGAGGGTTCCCAGAACTGTCTCTCGCTCTGAGCAAATTTGCGCGCTGGCCGCCCTGCACTTTCCCTGCGGTCGGTGAAAATGGGCCAAAGAACGCTGCAGGGCTAGGTCGTTTTATGCCCTCGCTTGTATCGCCAAAGACCCCGGGCCTAACGAATACCGCAGAAGGAGACCGATCATGCCCACGGGAGTGCTTGAACTCACTGGCACAATCGATTTAACCCAATTCTGGCCTTCAGGAGAGTCGGACGCCGACACAGTCAAGGTGCAAGTGTCCGGCCCTGACGCATTTCGCTTTACCGCTCATCCCGGCGCCGCGTCGAAGATCACTCACGCGTTCGAAGGTGCGCAGGTCCATGGAAAAGTGACCAAGGATGCCATCGACAACAAAGGGCGAGTCACCATCCGCCTTCAAGCCATCGATGCCCCGGAACTTCATTACCGTCCGCTTGCGCCCACCTTGAATAAGAAGAAGCCAACCACGGCGCAGAGGGCGGCTTTCAACGCGGCGAACGGAAACTTCCGGCAGCATTTCGGCGAGACGGCCACGACAGAGCTCTTCGGGTTTCTGATTAAGGCGGGACCCAGCCCAATCAAGTGTGTGGTGCGTACGCTGGTAGATGAACCCGGCGATGTGTTCGATACTTTCGGGCGGTTCATCGGAGATATCGTTGTAATGATTGGGGGCAAGGAACAAGACGCGAATCAGTGGCTGTGCGAGAACGGCTGGGCGTTCCCGACGTTCTACTCTTCCATGACCAAGGATGAGATCGACACATTTACCCACCTCAGTGAAACCGCCCGCAAAAACAAGGCTGGTATTTGGAAAAAGGCCAGCAGCGATCTAACACCATTCGACCCATCGGCGGTTTTCCGAAAGGGCGGCCCTCCTGATCCGGCGCACGACCCAGGCCAGGTGATGATGCCTAAGCTATTCCGACGCCGTTCAACGTTCGGAGTTTCGGTAACCGCGAAAATGGTCAAGGGGTCTTTCAAGAACTATCTCACGCTAGAGCCAGATGATTGTTTTGAGACTTCTGATTTTCTCAGTCAAGGTGTGCATGCGGCCAAGCATCGCCTGCTGGATGAGTTCGTAAGTCCCCAAAGTAAGTTTCTCGTGAATGCCAAAGACCTAGTTTTCCACGAAATGCCGTCGACAGTGACGAAAAACGGGCAGCCGGCCCAGTGGTAGGCCTAGCTAACAACTTCATCAGAGCTAGAGAGAGGGCGGTGCGTTTGCCGAAGGTCTGCATCGTAAGTGGAAAATTCTTCGCCCCGTTTTGAAAAACATCTACGCGAAGGATGACGCCGCCTTGGAAAGGCCAAACCGCACCCTACTTATCTTATGGAGGGAGAGTTTTCTTGAAGAAGGAGAGGAAAGAACCTGCGCTGTACGAGTTCTTGCAGTTGTCGGGTGTCCTGGCGGCACAGGACTTGGATGCCCACCTGGCCGAAGCGTACCTGGAAAGAGTACATAAAGCCGCCGGGGCGGACCTCGATATGTTGCTGGATCTTTTTCGGACGCGGGTGAACGCTGGAGATGATCCCGTGAAGATCGTTAAAGATATTCTTCTCCCAGATCCAAAACTGGGCCCTCTGGCTAGAACGATCTTGCTGCTTTGGTATATCGGGGGAATTCAAAATCCAGCCAGTGGCGATTGGGAAATGATGTCTGCGGAACACTACTACCGGGCCTTAGTTTGGAAAGCGATCGGGGCCCATCCTCCCACGCTTTCGAATGGCTACTTCGGACACTGGAAATATCCTCCGGAGATGTAAGTATGAGTAAGGCGAAGAATTCGATTGCAGAAAAGGACGCCTTTGACGTTGTAATCATCGGTTCGGGCGTAGCGGGCGCGCTTATTGCAGATGCGTTGCGCGACAAAGATGTTCGAGTTCTGCTGCTTGAGGCTGGGGAAACTGGAGTCGATCGCGAGTTGCTAGTCTGGAATTGGGCTCAACGTACGATCAAGAATTTTCCTGGCACACCTTACACTCCCAGCGATCCTAAGAAGATTCCCGGACCCGAACAACCCGCCGATGAGAAAGACCGCAAGAATGCGCTCAACGTTTACTACGATCAGGCGAACCATCCCGAAAAATACTTGAGCACTTACGAACGCCGCGTCGGAGGGTCAACTTGGCATTGGTTGGGACACACGCCACGCTTGCTCCCGAACGACTTTCGCCTAAAAACTGAGTACGGAAGAGGAGTCGATTGGCCGATTGGTTACTCCGATCTTGAACCCTGGTATTGCAAGGCGGAACAGGCTTTGGGTGTGGCGGGTGACGACGCGGAGTGGAAGAATGTGCATGGGGCGTTTCGGAGTCAGTCCTTTCCCATGAGCAAGATCTGGCCGAGTTGGTCAGATTTGGAGGCCGCCCGCAAACTGAGTTCGGTACAGATCGCAGGGCAAACGGTGGCGGTGCTGAGCACGCCTTCGGCGCGAAATTCGCAAGCCTACGACGGACGTCCGCCTTGCGCTGGCAATGCGAGTTGCGTCCCCATCTGCCCCATTGGTGCCAAGTATGACGCTTCGGTACATGTAAACAAGGCCGTCAAGAAGAAAGCGCAACTGCGCGAGAAGTGTGTGGTGATTCGCCTTGACGTCGATGTCGACAACACGGTTCATGTGCTTCACTACAAGCAATGGGACGGCACGCAAGGTACTGTGTCCGGCCGAATCGTTGTGCTTGCTGCGAATGCAATCGAGTCTGCCAAGCTCTTGCTTATGTCAATGAGCGATCGCGCGCCACGAGGAGTTGCGAATTCTTCCAGCGATCAGGTGGGTCGGAATCTAATGGACCACCTGCAAAAGGCGGTTTTGGCCACTTCGATCGATCCCGTTTTTCCGTTTCGCGGTCCGCCCTCGACTTCTGGAATCGAGACTTTCCGAGATGGCCCGTTCCGCGATCGCCGCGGTGCTTTTCGGCTGTCTCTGGGCAATGATGGCTGGAGTCGTGCCGGTTCGCCGTACAGCGACGTGGCCCATCTGGTCCAGGTTGAGGGGCTATTCGGCGAAGAACTGAGAGCGCGCCTGTTTCACGACGTATCGCGTCAAGTGCGAGTCAGTTGCTCGATCGAGGTTCTACCGAATCATGATAATCGGGTTACGCTGTCCGATTTAAAGGACGCTTCCGGGCTTCCTCGGCCGGCCATTAACTTCGCCACGGATGATTACACGCGGTCGGCTTTTGGTCCGGCGTTGGATGTGATTACGGAAATCTTGCGGGCCTTGGGTGCGACTCCTACGGTCGTGGATCGCGATCCCCTGCACTACTCGGGTGCGGGCCATGTAATGGGCACTTGCCGCATGGGATTTGATCCCGCAACCTCGGTGGTGGATCCCGATCTTCGTTCGCATGATCATCGCAATCTCTATATCGTCGGGAGCAGCCCCTTTCCCACTTGTGGGACCTCCAACCCAACGATCACGATCGCGGCTCTGGCGCTGCGTGCCGCAAGCAATATCGTGGCAACTCTGTCACAGTTTCCAGCGAGCGCATCGGAGTTCCATTGATGACGATTCGACAATCTCTCTCCCGATCCGACCTGCTTCGTCTGCTTACAGAGGCCTGTGAACTCGAACATGGTCTCGCCTGCTCTTACTTGTATTCGGCAATGTCTTTGCGCCATGAACCGGTAGCCGAGGAAGTGAGACCAGAGGAAGCTGTGCTCGTGCGGCAATGGGCAGCTCAAGTCTATTTTGTCGCCTCGCAGGAAATGCTTCATCTGGCTCAGGTTTGGAACTTATTGACTGCTTTAGGAGGCACGCCTTATTATCTGCGTCCAAACTTTCCTCAGGACACAAAATACTATCCGATGCACATGCGGCTTGCCCTTGAGCCCTACGGTGAAGCGGCCCTCGACCGCTTCATTGGGTACGAGAAACCCACGCGGTTACTGGAAGAGCATTCCTTTGTGGAGGAGATAACAAAGGCCCGGGGCGACGACAACGTCGTTAGCTTCAGAACCGTGGGCGAACTTTATAACATTCTCGAAGACGGAATCGTCCAATTGCCCAACCCAATCATAGGTGAGTCAGAGGCCCAGGTAGGACCGGATCTGATCGACTTTCCGGATATCGTTCGTGTGGTCGATGTGGATTCGGCGCGCGAGGCAATTCATCGCGTCACTCACCAAGGCGAGGGTACTGAACGAGATCGGGACGACTGTCACTTCGGCATCTTCCTTACCCTTCGGGATGCTTTGAAGCGCGAGATGAAACGAAATCCCCGGTTTGCGCCGGCTCATCCGACTCTAAACAATCCTGCGGTTGACCGATCGGAAGCCTATGGAGCATCCCGTGCATCCCTCATTGAAAATCCTCACTCTGCGGATGTGGCGCGGTTGTTTGACGGCCTTTATTCGCTGATGCTGCGCATGCTCAGTTACACCTTCGCACCTGGCGGAGAATTCGATCTGCGCCGAAACCTGGGGCAGGGAGCAATCATTCTCATGGCTACTGTCATCAAACCTCTTGGGGAAGCGCTCACTGCCCTGCCTGCGAGTCTCAAGCCAGGCCGAACCGCAGGACCGCCATTTGGGCTGACGCGGCACGTTCTGTTGCCGGTAAATTCAACCACTGCGCGACTGGTGGTAGCCGACAGACTGAATGAACTCTCAGCATTCTCGAAGGCTTTAGCTGAGTCGCCAAACGCGTCCGCGAGTCTGGTGAGAGTCTCGGCAGCGCTTCAGCGCCTGCGCGACTTTCCCGGGGTTGGATTGGCATCTGCGCACAATAGTTCTGCAGTTCAGCACGAAACGACTGCCTAGAAATCAACTTGTAGGAAACGATAAACAACTGCAATCGGCGTTGAAAACTTGGGTTTCAGAATCTCAAGTGGCTCCAAAGTTCCTTTCGAGGAGGTCTTGTCAATGGCAATTACGAACTCTAATGCAATCAAGAATCCTATTAAACCCCTAACCCCTTGGGCGCGGCCGCAAGGGGGACATGGAAGCCTGCGGGGCGCCGACTCCCCAAGTTCGTCGCCCCAATTCGAGGGACTGTTTGGGAGGATGTTCAGGACCTTGCCGGCGGCGCCTTTTGAAGATAACGATCTGAAACTCCTGGCCGATGCAATGACCGCCGATCCGGAAATTGTGACCAAGCCTGACGGCACGCCAAAACGGGACGACAAGGGACGTCTGATCCCTAAGGCAACTTCGGAAACTGAGCTCGACGACGAGGAGAACCTCGGAATCCCTGCTGGTTATACCTATCTCGGGCAGTTCATCGACCATGACATTACTTTTGATCCGGCCAGCAGTTTGCAGAGGCAGAATGACCCGGAAGCATTGGTCGACTTTCGCACGCCCAGATTGGATCTCGATAACCTGTATGGTCGTGGCCCAGCGGACCAACCATACATGTATGCGTCGGATGGTGTGCGATTTCTACTAGGCAGCGATCTCACTCGCAATGTAAAGCCGACCAAAGCCAAAGACCTTCCGCGTGTCGGGCATCGCGCGATCATAGGAGACAAACGTAACGACGAGAACGTGATTGTGTCGCAATTGCAAGGCGTCTTTCTGCAATTTCACAATACTGTCGCAAACCGGTTACCGCAGAAAACCATGAAGTTTGAGGATGTTCAACGCCTGGTACGCTGGCATTATCAATGGGTTGTGCTCCATGATTTTCTTCCAAAGATCGTGGGCGAGCAGACGCTGCATCTGGTGTTGCCGCACCTCAAGAACAAGACGAGCATCTACAAGGACAAGCCGGATTTGCGCTTCTTCCAGTGGAAGAACGACCCATTCATGCCGATTGAGTTTGCTGCTGCTGCCTATCGATTCGGTCACTCGATGGTCCGCCCGATCTATCGTCTCAACCAAGAACTCGTTGGGGATGAAGAGCAAAAGACGCGGGGAGTGGATGGACGGCAGTTCATCTTTGGAGCTTTGCGCGATCAATCCCTGAATGGATTTCGCGATTTTCCTTCGATTTGGGCAATTGATTGGAGGTTGTTCTTTGAGTTTGATCGAAAGCTGGACGATCCCAAGAACCTGGGTGCCGGACGGGTTCAGCCATCCTACAAGATCGACAGTTCTTTGGTGAACCCCTTGGCTTTCTTGCCCGAGTTTTCCGTGCCCGATGATATAGGCAATAAGGGTGACTTCCAGATGGACAGCGATGGACATCCAAAAACCCAAGAGAACCAAATTGCGAAGTTAGCCCAGCGGAATCTCCTTCGCGGAAAAGCCATGGGACTGCCTTCAGGGCAGACGGTTGCACGCAAGATGGACATCGAGCCGATCCCTGATACGGACCTGAGAGTGGGAAAAGCGAACGTGGATGGCCTTAAGGACAATAAGTCCATCGCCGATCTGGCGGCGGGGTTTGAGGACAACGCGCCTTTATGGTTCTACGTTCTGGCTGAAGCCCAACACGAGTGGGCGAAAGCGGCAAATGGAAAGAAGAGCGATGACAATGCCAAGAATTCCATCCACGTGAAACTTGGACCGATGGGTGGACGTATCGTGGCAGAAGTTCTGGTCGGATTGATCTTGGGTGACCAGTTCTCTTTCTTGTCACAATGGCCAGAATGGAGTCCGCTGATGAAGCAACCTTCCAATTTTGCCCCATTTACTTCTGACTTGAAAGGAAAATTCGGGCTCTCTGATCTGATCACGGTCACGGGCCTGGCTTAAGACGGAATTCGGTCCCAGGTTTACGGGCAAGGCTGCTAGAAAACTGACGTGCAAATGTACGGAGCCGATATTCACGTTGACCGTGTTGAACCCTATGACTGCGCGGTCGGGTCGAGTCCGACACATGCACGGCAAAGTAAAGAACCAGGCATAGGCCAACCCAGATGTCTGAAATCCTGTTGAGGACCACTGTGCCGTGTATTCAGCGGCGCTGCGAAGCTGATGGACGTTCTCTAAATTGCCGCTCAAGTTGAGCACTGCCACGATCCGATGGAAGCTGAACATGCGCTTGATTGCCTGGACTGGAAATGGGCTTGAATGCTGATCTGGTGGACGTCGAAGCTGATGCTGAGCATAGTGTAGACATTGTGAGTTCCGAACTCGGCTTCACAATCCGAAACGAACGCGAATGACCGATCTACGGATTCAGGCTACGGTTCGCTGTTTTTCGTGTACCTGACAGAGGAGGGTCCCTTCATGGCCAGCGGTTTTATTACGATTCCGGATTGGTTTTCTTTTGAGAACCAAGGCGGTGGAATCGCTCTAGCAGACCTGACCGGCGCGGGCACGCGGGACCTCATCGTGCTGACGGTCGATAACCCACCGGGCCAAAACAGGGGCCTGTACCGGGTCGGGAAAAATCTCGCCGCGGATGGGACAGCAAGCGGAGGCTGGAGCCCTTGGATAGACATACCTGATTGGTTCTCTTTTGAGAACCAAGGGGCGGGTGTTGCCGTAGCCGATCTCGATGGCGACGGTCGTCCGGAGCTAATCGTCTTCATGATCGACAACCCGCCGGGGCAGAATCAGGGTTACTACAGGGTCGGCCGCAAGCTCGACGCGAACGGTGTCGTTAGTGGCGGTTGGGGAGAGTGGACGCCGATCCCTGACTGGTTCTCCTTCGAGAATCAATACGGCGGAGTAGCTGTAGCCGATCTCGACGCCGACGGTCGTCCGGAACTGATCGTCTTTATGATCGACAATCCCCCGGGGCAGAACCAGGGCAAATACCGCGTCGGCCGCAAGCTCGACGCCGCGGGCGCCGTTACGGGGGGCTGGACTCCCTGGCAGGATGTGCCGGACTGGTTCTCTTTTGAAAATCAAGCAGGAAGCATTGCGGTCGCCGACTTGGGGACGGGCACTCCCGACTTGATCGTATTTCAGGTAGACAACCCACCCGGAATCAATCAAGGCTTCTACAAGGTTGGCAAACAGCTCGATGCGGATGGTCACATTCAAGGCGGATGGGGTTTCTGGACCGTTCTCCCAGGTTGGTTCTCTGCGGAGAACGCGGGCGGCGGTGTGGCGGTGATGGAAGTCGACGGCAAGCACGAATTAGTCACGATGCTCGTCGACAACCCTGGCGGCCAGAACGTGGGCCTCTACCGATTGCTCCACCTCGACGCCGACCCGCCGAAAACCGGCCGCTGGGACGAAGCTCCGTTCACCTCAGAAGTGCTGGCCGTACATGCCGCGGTGCTTCATACCGGCAAAGTGATCTTCTTCTCCGGTTCCGGCAACGTCGCGGTTCGACACGACAGTCCGGACTTTGGCAGCATCCCCAAGAAGATTTACACGAGCGTAGTGTGGGATCCGAGCGTCACTCCTTCACCTGGAGGCGACGAGAACTATTTCCATCCGATCGCAATCAGGGGCGACGACGGAAGGATCTTCGATTTCTTCTGCGGCGGGGATAGCTTTCTGGCTGATGGGCGATTGCTTTCCGCGGGCGGTACGGAGGCCTACCCGGGCCATGTATCCGGCCGTTCGGATGCGGTCATATTCGATTCCGGAAACCAGCAGTGGTCGCGAGCCGCACACATGGCCCACGGCCGCTGGTATCCCACGTTGGTGACACTGGGCGACGGCCGGGTCTTGGCCGTAAGCGGTCTGGACGTGGACGGCAACCTCAATACCACGGTCGAAGTGTACTCGCCAGACGCGAACAGCTGGCAGGCGCTGCACCTTCCAGGAAACTTTCCCGGCCTGCCGCTCTACGCCCATCTTCTCCTTATGACGGACGGGCGACTACTGTTTACTGGTGGATTCGTCGAGGGTCCGGACGTTGCGCTCGGCCCCTGTCTCATCGATATCGCTCACGGCCAAGTGGGGCTGACTCTACTAGATGGGCTGCGAGTGCCCGAATCGCGCAAGCAATCCGCCAGCGTGCTCCTGCCGCCCGTCCAAGATCAGAAGGCGATGCTCATCGGAGGTGGCATCGGCGATGAGGGCATCGTCGATGCCACGGCAGCGGTCGACGTAATCGAGCTGCGTGCGGCCAATCCCCGCTTCACGGCCGCAGCGCCAATGAATCTTCCGCGCACGCACGTGAATGCGGTGCTCCTCCCGGATCGAACCGTGCTCGTCACGGGCGGGGGATTGGCGCGGGAAAGCCGGCTTACGCCTACCCTTGCGGCCGAGATCTACGATCCGGCGAACAATACATGGACGCTGGTCGCGTCTTCCAAAATTCCCCGCCTCTACCATTCTGTTTCCTTGCTGCTGCCCGACGGACGCGTGGTCTCGACCTGTGGAAACCCTGCTCAAGGCACGCACGTCGAATGGGGCAAGGATCCGCTCAATGAAGAGATGCGGATCGATATATATAGTCCTCCGTACCTTTTCAAAGGCCCTCGCCCCGTGATCGCCGCTGCTCCTACAGAATGGAGTTATGGTCAAACCGTCAACATCTCCTCACCGCAGGCAGGCAGCATTCGCTGGGCGCATCTGATCCGTTACGGCGTAACCACGCACTCGTTCAACACTGGGCAGCGCCTCGTCGACCTCCCGATGACATCGCAGGCCGGTGGCAATGTTCGGGTCACTCTTACGGGCGAGCCGAATATTGCTCCGCCAGGCTGGTACATGCTTTTCTTGACGGACAAAAACGGGGTCCCGTCTGTGGCACATCCGGTGCACGTTTTCGAACCCTGACGCGTCCCCAAGGAAACACTCACCAGAGGCATCGCGATTGGTCCCCAACCGCGGCATAAGTCAGGTGCGCCAGATTTCAGGTGGCCGGGTAAGTCGACAGCTGAAGGAACGAGTACCTCTAGCGATTCTCTGAGCATTTGAGTAATGCTTTTTGAAGAGACACAGCCTGTGCCGGTCCGCTGCGCTTAGTCTCAACTCCGCCGAAGTTCGGAACGGTCGCAGGCTGAACAGGCTACTTGCGTGGTAAGGGCTCAGGCGGCTTCCGCTCACTCTTCGGTGCCCGGGCATGCGCATTCGGAAGTTGTTTCTTCTGGATTTGTTTTTGAGAGGCGCAACACTCAGTGTCTATGCGGCTTTGTACCCATTGCATCTTGATTGATCCTCTCGCGCACATTGCCCTTAATCTGCTTGGGACGAATTCGCCCGGCCTGACGACTTTCCAAACAAGCCGGCGATTGCGGTCAGCAAGGTGGTAATTGCTGCGATGTAGGCAACAACAATCTGCGAGAACGCCGCCTGCGTATAGAGCAGCCACACTCCCACTCCGATCGCGACGGCTATGCCGACAAATCGGAATGCGCGCCAAGTGCTGGTTTGTTCGGCCTTCTCCCACTGAGCGATCTCCTCGGCATGCTCGCTGGAGAGAACGAACCTGCGAAAGCTCTCATTCATGATGCGGTACATGGGATCCCGAAAGATCAAGAGCTTTCGCTTCAGTTGGAGAATGGAAGCAATGTTCCTGGGATTCGTCCATCCATCCATGGCCAGTTGATACAAGACGAGGCGCTCGCTGGGAGTCAGAATCGACCACAGAATGTGGTAGTACGAATCGGCCAAATCGAGGACTTTACTGACCACCCACTCGCGCGAAAGGTCGCAATCTTCCTCGCGGTGCTGGTCCAGGAGATCCTGACCGATCCTGCGTAGGTGGGTAGTGCAGTTACACTCCTGCTCGATCCAAAGGGCAAACTGGTGACAATCCTGGTGGCCCTTGATTGCATGCAACTCATCGAACGATTGCAGAGCCCGATGAAAGTCTCTGTCGCTCGGCGCCTTGGGATGCACCTTCACGAAGCCGCCGAGGACGTGTGCCCAACGGTCGAGCAACTGGCTGCGATTGGCTGCATTGGCAGAGTCGGTGAGCACTCCCGGAGAGCTTTCGGATAGGAAGAAGAGTGGGTCGATAGTCGATACCAGAACGAGTTTGCGATCTGGATCTACGAGCAAATTTTCGAGGAGTTCGAGGCGGGCCAGGTTATACTCGCGGTCGCGGAAGTTGAATTCAAAGTAATCGAGGATAATGACCGGGCCGGCGGACACGATGTCAGTGAACTTGCTGTCAATGATGTTCTGCAATTCGACGCGCAGGTCAACATGACTTTCAGTCGTTATGCCGGAAATCGCGCCGATCCACTTTCTACGGCCGGACTTGGCCCGCTCGATCACCAAGTAGTCTCGCTTGATGTCGTCTACCTTCTCCCAGGCCACGGTGTCGAGTGAAGTGTCCTCGACAGTGGCGAAGAAGATACTGTTCACGATGGTCATGAACCAGAAACTCAAGGCGACCCACAGGACTATCAACAGGAATTGATCCAGATGTCTGAGGCCCGTCCAGCATGGAAAAGTCGCAATGACATTCAAAGGATACAGTTCAGAATATTTGGTCCAGGACAATTCGAACGTCCTGGGCGTCGGCTCTTTCCATATGTAGCCTTGCACTTCACTGTTTGCATTCGCGGTAGCGGCGACCCCCAACTTGCTCATTTCCTGGCCCAGAGGGTTGGCGGGAAATCGGAGGGTTGCGGCAGCCATCCATCTTTCAAGAAGATCGTTGAGGCCTTCAGGCTTAGGTTCGAGCGGCGAGAGACAATCGGCGTCGCCGAAGGTCAAACCTCCGACCGCAAAGAACGGCCGGTCTGGTGGCACGCAGGTATCTGAAGGGGAATCGTAACGGTCCAGTCGCGAGAGGATTCGATCGTAAACGACCTCTTGGGACGCGATGACGTCTTTGTCATAGTATTGAAGGATACGCGCACGACGTTCGGAGACCCTTTGGGACAGAACGAGTTCATCGTGCTTCAAGGAAAGCTCGCTTAAGGCATCGTACGCATATTTGAATGAGCCGAAGCACGGGACCAAAACAGTGGAGGTGATCAGGCTCAGTATGGCCAGGATGTAGGCGAGGGCGAAGTGTTTCTCAGCAGAATTCTTTAGCCATCCAGGCGAGTTCAAGCGAGCGCTGATCCGCGCGCCGGTTCGGCGAATCGAAAGGGATCGTCCGCGAGCTAACCGCTGACCTATAGTAAAGCGCACCGCTTTCGAGATGACGGAAGCGACCAAGGCGCCCACGGGAGAAGAAATGGATTCATCCAGTAATAGGGCGATCAACGCGCTACCGGCCAAGGCAAGGAGCACCAGATTCCATTCTCCCAAGTGCTCGTAGCGGTAGAGGAACAGCCAAAGCGCCACCGTGACACAGGCAAGCAAACCGCCTAAAGCGAGAGGCCCGTGTTGACGAGGGATGAGTTTAAAAGCTGCGAGGAGCACCGCGACCAGCGCCACGATCGCGGTCAGCGCGATCAATGGCGCCTCGAAGACTCGCGTGTAGGAAGACCAGAAAAAAACCGTTAGTGCGACGTTGGCGGCGAATAGCTGCAAATAGAACACGCCATTCTTGCGCTGAGGCCAGATGGACTGTGCGGGATAGATCAAACGAAGAGGCCGTCTTAATAACAAGTAAATGATCGCGGCCGTGATCCACACGGCGAAATACGTTGACAGCAGGACTGCACATACGAGAATGATGGCTAGGTTTAAGGTCAGGTCTACATCTGGCTCGCGGAAGACCAATAAGAAAGGTTGACCGCCGACGAAGATATGAGTATCGAGGGCAGTGATGTACGCTCGCACCGGATGTCCCTGGTAGGAGATGTCGAGGGGCGTATCCACCCCCGCAAAGAGCCAAGGCTGGAGTTCATTCCGATCTTTGGATTCCTCGCAGAAGTTTTCCCGCAAGTTGCGGAATGAGTCCGAATGGAACAGCACCTTGCAGTCGCGGTCGATTACGGCAAAGCGGTAGCCAGGTTGAAGGACAGGATCTACGAGAGACAAGGGAGTAAAATTCAAGGCCGCGACCTTGATTTCTTTCTCATTCTCTTTCCTGTCTGCGCCCGTAAACGGTACTGCCATGAGGGTGGCGAACTTGTCGGTGTTAACGGAGAGCACTGGTTCCAAGTGGAGAGGGGTGTCCACCTGGCCACTGAACCGCTGTTCACAGACATCCTGCTCGCTGACGGGTTTGGATTCGGACGCTCTGACCTTCTCTTCGAGGTCGGCAATGACCATGCGGAAATAGGAACGAGAGCCGACGGAAATAGTGGGAGTAGGCGCAGCCCGCATGTCCAGTTTGGCAACCTGCTGGCCAGTGCAATCCAGCCAGGATGCGTTGTCGAAGAAGGAGTAGTCGAGGCGGGTGGTGCTAACTTTGAGATAGCTGGGGACGAGGGGCTTCTGCAACACCGGGGCAGGTACCGCTGAGGCAAAGGACCTGAGTTGGTGAGAAGCGGCATCCAACTCCAGTCGGACGTTGAATTTGATTTGCGTGGCCAGTTTTGCCAACGTCCCGTCCACCTCGTCCTTCGCGGCGCCGTGGGGGCGACCGGACATTCCAGTGTCCAGCCACGATCGCGTTTACGCGGCAAACCAGACTTCAAACACGGTCTCGGTGATTGATCCGTCGAACAACAAACTGCTCGGCGTGATCCGTCTCGGCGATCCGGTGCCTGGCGCGCTCAGCCCGCTCTATCAGGGGCAACTCCTGGTGCATGGCCTCGGCTATTCGCCCGACGGAAAGACGCTGGCCGTGATTTCGATCGCTTCGAATTCGGTTGCGCTCATCGAGACCGCGACGAACAAGGTTAGAAGGATCATTTATGTGGGCCGGTCGCCCCATGAGGCGTTTTATACGCCGGATGGACGAGAATTGTGGGTCTCGGTGCGCGGCGAGGACTACATCTCGGTCATAGACCCGATGCAGATGACGGAAATCCGCCAGGAGAACGCGATTCTCTCAGGGGCATTCGTGAATTTGTCGTGGGTACGGGAGGTAAGAACACTCATCGTAGTTTCTCGACTCCGCAGCCGAACAGTGAAATCAGACAAGCGGATACGTACGGAGTCTTAAAACTGACCTTGCATCCAACCAGCTATGAATGGGCCTTTGTGCCCGAAGAGGGCAAGACATTCACCGATTCGGGCACTGCAACCTGCCACTAGGCGCAGCCTGCCGAAGAGATTGTGCAACTCGGCCGTGCCCGCTGAGTTAGCCATTCTCGCCTGATTTCCTGTCTCGAACGGCAAGCCAGTTCAGGAATGACAGTGTTGCCGTAATCGCCAGTACGGTGATTTCAGCTCGACCCATACGGCTGAGCAGGGCCAGAGCAAACAAGATACCCAGTGCGGCGAAGCCAGGACCGCCGGGCAAGTGAAACCCTTGTTGAGAAGGATTCTTCTTGCGCAAAACGGGCAAGGCCGCGCAAGTAATGCTATAGGCGAACAGTCGGGAGAGCGCCGATAGAATAGCGTTCCAGCGGAACGTGCCCATCAGCGCGAGCCCCCAGAGGAGAACGGCGAAAGTAATGATCGAGGCGTAAGGAGTTTGATAACGACGGTGTATGGCGCCAAACCAGCGAGGGAAGTCACCCTGTTCGGCAAGGGCAAAAGTCAATCGCGGATTGGCGATCATGTTGGCCGCGAGACTCCCGAAACTCGAGAGAAGGGCGCCCACTGAAACGATACGGGCCATGACATTGCCGCCCCACACATACGCTGCCGCCGAGAGCGGGTGGTCGATTTGTGCAGAGTTGGGAAGCATCCTGATCACTACCGTTTGAACCAGGAAATAGACAATCGCGACAACGGGCAGAGACACCAAGATCGCACCCGGAATGTCACGGCTGGGGTTCTTAAGTTCTCCAGCGGGAATCAATGCGGCTTCAAAGCCGGTAAAGGCATAGATGACCAGCAGGACCGCGCTTAGCCAGACTCCAGTCGGGTGAGACTCAGAAGTGAGTGCGACAGGACTGCCATGAAGCTGGACAAAGAAGAGGCCGCCAGCGACGAGAAGGAACAGCGGCAATAGCTTGGCGACGGTGAGCCAGTTGCTCAATCGTGCTCCCGCGTTGACGCCGCGAATATTTACGATTGCTAGTCCGCCGATCAGAGTCGTGAGGATTACAAAGCGGTTGATCGGTCCTGTTGCTTGCGGCCACAAACCGGGCAGGTAGTCGACAAACACATTCGCTACGGCGGCGGCTGAACTCACCCGCGTCAACCAAAGCAGCCATCCAGTCTGTATTCCGAGGAAACGTCCGAAGGCAACTCTCGCATATAGGTACGGACCTCCGGCCTGATGAAAGCGCGACGCAACCTCGGCAACACAGGCCGCGATTACCCCGATTCCGGCAGCCGCGATCAAGTAGGCAATTGGACTCTGACTTCCGAGGAGTCTGGCCGCGACGGAAGGCAGGCCGAAGATTCCGGCTCCGATTGTAAAGTTGACCATCAGCGCGATGAGGCTCCATCGTCCAATGGCGCGGACCAGGTTGTGCTTGTCAGTCAGCACGGGAGATTTTTGTCGCGATGTCAGATTCTCATTCGGGTTCCGCCATGACGGTTTCTATCTCGCATAGCGGCGAAAGAAACTATCCGCCTTCCACTGCGAACGGCGGTCAGCGTTCGCCACTGCGACCAGGAGCTTTCGCATGATTTCTTCATAAAGAGCTGCGACCGACAGGTCTACTGGCTGATGGATGTCATCGGAGGGAGCGTGATAGTGCTTGGTACGCCAGTCCTTCAAGATTGTTTCCTGAGGTGAACCAGGCTCGAACCCGATCTCCATGTTTAGAGACGGGATGCCATGGCGAACGAAGCTGTATTGATCACTGCGAATGAAGGAATTGCGCAAAGGTTGAATATCAGGCTGCACACGTACGCCGAGCGATTCTGCAGCGCTGGTTGCCGTGTCTCCGAGGTCGGACTCAGCCAGTCCTTTGACCTTGAGCACAGTTAACGGCACGATCGGCAGGAACATGTCAACGTTGAAGTCAGCAACCATCGATTTCGGGTCAACTGTAGGCCGAGCAGCGAAATATTTCGACCCCAGCAAACCCTTCTCTTCCGCGATTACAAACAAAAACAGGATCGACCGGCGGAGTTTCTCTCGCTGAAGTGACGCAGCCATGTCCAGCAACAACGCAACGCCAGACCCGTTATCCATGGCGCCGTTGTAGATGCGGTCCCCATCAATCGGTTCACCGATGCCAAGATGGTCGATGTGCGCGGAAAGAACAACGAATTCATCTTTTAGCTTAGGATCGCTTCCAGGTAGCTTAGCGACCACATTGTCAGAGACGACCATTTGCTCCTCGACGTCGGGCTTGGCTTTTAAGTGACAGCAGGAGCGGGAATCGAGGCAGCGGCTTCCGCTGCCTGGCTAGGTCTGCCAGATCCTGGAACTTGTGGCCGGAGCCCGTAAATAGATTTTCTGCTCGTGCGGGATTAAAAGTGAGCGCAACTTTTTGGCCGGCAAGTTCGTGGAATTCAGGATCGGCAATATCCATCTGGGGATGCGAACGATTCAGCGACATGCGGGTCCACGGAACGTCCATGGATGCGGGATTTGGAATCGTGACGATTCCGATCGCGCCAGCTTTTTGAAACACTTTCCAGCGCTCTCCCGGCCATTGATAGTGAGCAGCCAGCGCCGTCGGAATATCGTCGGGAAACCCAGTCAGAACGACCGCGATCTTCCCTCTCAGATCCAAGCCCTCGAGATCGTCATAATTCTTCTCAGGGATTGTGAGACCGTAACCGGCAAAAACCAACGGAGCAGTGATTACTTCTCGAGCAAGATCGACGCGGGTATTGAAGAACGCATCGTCGCCCAGAACAAGGGGTTCCTCGACACCGTTTCGAAGCAACGCAATTCTCGAATCCTTTTCCACGATCTGCCGGGATACGAACTTGACGGGCTGATAGAAACCGTTAGTGCCCGCGGGCTGAGCTCCGGCTTTCACCAATTGTTCGACGGCGTAGGCTTCAGCTTTGCGTAAGCCGTCGCTGCCGGTCTCGCGGCCTTCCATCCGATCATCGGAGACATACTTCACGTGCTCCCACCAGGTTTGCCCGTCGAAATGTTTCTGAGGAGGCTGTTGAGAATATAAGGACGCGGTTAGCTGAAGAAAGGTCACGCTGAGCAAGAGCGCGTTGCGCATAAGAAATCCCTCGATAAAACCTGGTGAATAAAGACGATCACACGATGTCGTTAAGGAAGAGTTTCATCCTCTGCAGGCCTTCCTCAACTTGACTGGTTTCGATCGCATAGGAAACGCGGAGTCCGGTTGGATCGCCAAAGGCGTCCCCCGGCACAACGGCGACCTTAACTTCGCGAAGCATGAGTTCGCAGAGTTTGCCAACATCGGAAATGCGGTGGCCACGGTAAGTCTTTCCAAATTTCTGAGCCACGTTCAGAAATAGATAAAAAGCGCCGTTCGCAGGGGCGCACGTAATCTCGTTCATTGAGCCCATGATGCGCATGGCAATGCGAAGCCTCTTCTCGAGAACAGCGTTCACATTCCTTATGAATTGACCGTCGTCCTGCTGCAGCGCAGCCAGGGCGGCATGCTGAGGTATGGTGCATGCATTCGACGTTGTATGTCCCTGGAAAGTCTCCATCGCACGGATGACATGCTTTGGACCGCAGGCATAGCCAATTCTCCAGCCCGTGACGGCGTGGCTCTTGGAGAAGGAGTTTATCAGAATTGTCTGGCCCTTCGTCTCTTCCGCCAACTGAACAACGTTGCGATGAGTGGCGCCAGGCCTCACCAGTTCTGAATAACATTCATCGAAGATGATCCAGATCTTGCGCTCCAGTGCGATTTGCGAAATCCGACGAAGATCGTCTGGTTTGTAGATCACTCCAGTTGGATTGTTCGGACTGTTGATGATGACCGCCTTTGTGGCCGGAGAGATCGCTTGTTCCAGGTCTTCGGGGACAAGTTGATAGCCGGTTCTCACCGTGTCCACGAAGACCGGTTTAGCTCCGGCCAACTGAACCTGCGCCGGAAACGTCACCCAATAGGGCTGTGGAATGACGACTTCATCTCCTGGATTGAACAGGACCATGGCGGCGTTGTAAAGGGCCTGCTTCGCACCGGCGGTAACGCCGATTTCATCGTTTCTATAAGCGATGCCGCATCGGGTGGAAACCTGCGCCGCAATTTGCTCCCGCAGTTTCTTGATTCCGAGAGTAGGAGTGTATTTGTTGTAGCCTTGGTCAAGCGCAAGCTTGGCTGCGGTTTTCATCAGATCACTTGCGTCGCAATCCAACTCTCCTGCGGCGAAATTGATGACATTAACCCCGGACCTTTTCAGATCATTGGCAAGCTCACGCATGGCCGAGGTGCCGGGAGGCGCTATCGTTGTGGTGCGGTCAGCAAGTATCACAATCCCTCTTCGCTCCGAAATCCTTTTAACAAAGCCTGCTCAATCAATCGCTCACGATGATGTAGACTTTTTGGTCACCAATCTCGCTGTCTCGGCCGAACAGTTATGAACGACAACGCAACTCCGCAGGGCCCTTACCCGTCATCCCCGCTCACCCTGGCTGGGCTGAGAATATTCGAATCGGTCGCTCGCCTCGCCAGCTTTTCTCGTGCCGCCGAGGAACTCCGCGTCAGTCAACCCTATGTCTCGAATCAGATCCATGAATTGGAGGCCAAGCTCAGGGTCGCGCTGTTTCGCCGAGTCGGAAGGCGCGTGTACCTGACGGAACCTGGAACTCTGCTCAATCGCCACGCCAACGACCTTCTGCAACGAATTGCAAACGCCGAACGCGAGACTGCCGAGTTGAGGGAAGTAATCGTCGGGCGTCTGGATCTGGCCGCTGTCGTAATCGCCGCCGAACATATCCTGCCGCTGGCGCTGGGACATTTTCGTTTGCAGTATCCCGAAGTCACCCTCAATCTCAAGGTTTTCAATTCAATCCAAGTCGAACAAGCGGTTGCCGATGGACGTTACGAGCTCGGCATCTCACTCTCTCACTCGCCACCCGACAATTTGAAAGTCGAAGAACTTGGTGTGGATGAACTTGTCGTCGTAGTAGGAAAGCATCATCGTCTCTCTCGTGAGACTTCGGTTGATCCGAAAACGCTCGCGGGCGAAACTCTCTTGGTACGCGAGCCAAATTCTGGCACACGCCTGTTCGTCGAAAGCAAATTCTCAGAAATTGGAGTTCGCCTAGCGTACGGTTTGGAACTTAACAACAATGAGGTGATCAAGGCTCTTGTCGAAGCGAATCTTGGTGTCGCAATTCTTTCCTGGCGTACTGTCGAAAAAGAAGTGTCAGCGGAACGGCTGAGTTCTATGAAGATCAAGGGATTGGCACTCGAGCGTCCTCTTACATTGGTGTCCCGTAAGAGCCACACTCTCAGCCGGCCGGCAGCAGCCTTTCGATCAATGCTGTTGGCAACGATCTCTCTCGGAAGCTCGGACATCAAGAATAATGAGCCTCGATGAGCGATGGCAGGTCCGCAACGCTTCCAATCAGGTGCGAAGGTGATTCCTGAGAAAGACGGGCCTCTTTGTGTACGCCGGTGAGGACGCCGATGACGCCGAGCACTCCGGCTCGAGTGCCAGCCTGCACATCCAGCGGAGTGTCGCCTACGTTAAGAACTTTGCGAACATCATCGATTCCACAGGTTTCCATGGCGTGGAAAATCATGTATGGAGAAGGGCGCCCTACTTTGACGTCGTCGCTGCAAATATTGGCCGCAAACGTCTGCCGCCAACCGGCAGCATTAAGAATGCGGTCCGTCACAGATCGATAAAATCCAGTCGTTGTGGCGCAGGCTATGTTGCGGTCCTTGAGCCACTCGAATGACGCCTCGGCACCCACGATAGGCTTGACCCCGCCATTTGAAAACCTATTTTCCAGTTCTGTCCTGAAGTCCTGATAGGCTTTCGCAATTCGACTTTCGTTTCCGGCATCCTCACTACCCCACTGGCGCTCGACAAATTTCTTGATGACGTCTCGTTTCGAGGAACCCTTCAACTCCTTAATTTCCGCCTCACTCGCGGGCAGACTATTTGCTGCCAGTGCGGCGCTAAAAGACGCGACTACCTCTCCATGGTCCTCAATGATTGTTCCGCCAATATCGAAAATGACGAGTCTGATCTTGCTCATGGTTCAGACATATTACGGCAGGAAGCGCGCGAATTCTTGAACCTGTCGTTCGGCACAGCAGAAAAATCACAGAACGGTTATCGGAGCGCCATGTAAATGGTTATAACGTGGTTTCGGTTATTGAATCCATAACCCGGGAACAAAGAGTTTTTAGTCATTCGGCGCTTTGCGAGAGGATTTTAACGGTACTGTAACAGACTCACTCCAGACTTGGGTCGCTGATAGATGAGAGCGCATGTTGACGGCTGCATTCTGCATCCCGATCTCGGACGAACCGAAAGAGCATATGAAGTCCAAAGCATTTTCTTTCTTCAGTCACTTTGTCACGGCGACCTCATTCATTTCTGGTCTCAAGCAAGTGCACACTGGAATTGGATGGCTGATGCAGCCGGGACTTCTATCGTTGATTCTGCTTTGTATGGTGAGTGCTCCAATGTGGGCGCAGGGGACTGCCGGAGCCCCTGCAACTGTACCTACTCAGAAAGACTATGGGACTATCGATGGCCGCGCTGCCGATCCTGCGAACAGTGCCTTGCAAGGCGCGCGTGCGGAATTGCAGCCCACGGGTCTAACTGCCGTGTCCGATGGCGAAGGCCATTTCACGATTCAGGGTGTGCCAGTGGGCACATACACGCTCACTGTTTCGTATCTTGGATTCTCCACTTTCTCAAAGTCGGTAACAGTCACATCGGGGCAACCAACCCGGGTGGAAGCGCTGCTTCAGATCGGACTGGTGAATCAGGAGGTGGTAGTTCGCGGTGAGCGCGAACACGGCGAGATCGAGGCTCTGAACCTGGAACGTACCGCCGACAACATCATTGAGGTGTTGCCTGCGGAAGTGATTACCAGCCTGCCGAACACAAATGTCGCCGATGCCCTAGGGCGGTTGCCCGGAGTCTCACTGGAGCGCGATGAGGGCGAAGGAAAGTACGTGCAGATTCGTGGGACCGAGCCGCGACTCAGCAATGTGACCATCAATGGAGTGCACGTTTCCTCCCCCGAACGCGACGTGCGCAATGTGAAGTTGGACGTCATTCCCGCGTCGCTCGTGGACTCGATCCAGGTCAGCAAAACCTTATCGGCAAATCAGGACGGAGATGCGATCGGCGGATCGATCGACCTGGTAACCAGATCTGCAGACGATACGCCTTTCTATACAATCACGGGGATGACGGGGTACACGCCCATTATCAACGGCCGCTGGCTCACGGAGTACGACGCCACCGCCAGCAAAAGGTTCGGGGCGGAAAAGCGCCTCGGCGTGGCATTCGGGGGTAGTTACGACTATAACGGGCGCGGGTACAACAACATTGAGCCAGCTCCGGGCACCCAGGATTTCGGAAACGGTCCGGTCCCAGTTTTTACCGGCATACACCTGCGCGAATATATGCAGCGCCGTCATCGTTACGGTTTTGCGGGTAGCACGGACTATCGCCTGCACAATGACTCGAGTGCTTATGTCCGTGGCTTGTTCGCCGAATTCAAAGACTTCGGCGATACCTGGAACGTACAAGAAGACGTCGGCACCCTGATCTCACCAAGCTCAACCGACCCAGCCACGTCTGACGGTGCCGTAGTCATCCGGCACCTCAACCGTACTCCAGAGCAAAGGATCTACAGTATTGCCGCGGGAGAAAGAATCAATTTCGGTCAATCTCTTTTCAATTATCAATTCGCCGTTTCGCGCGAACGTCAGGATGGGCAATTTCCAAGCACCTATTTTGCAGGCCCAGGGAATGTGACGTTCGGCATCGATACGACGAATCCGACGACTCCAAAGTTTCCGGTATTGAACGGCATCAATATTAACGATCCCCCCGCCTACACTCTTACGAAGACCGTCGGTGCAGTGGATCCCGTCCGGGAACTTGATTTGGAAGGAGCTGTAGACTTCACGCATCACTACGCCATGGGGTCGCACTTCGGCGCACTTGAAGCCGGGATCAAAATACGCAGCGGGGATAAGACCAACAAGACCTACGAGCCCGTGGAAAGAGCGACCGGCAGCCCCATCTTGCCGTATAGCCAAGTGTTGGGGAGCGCACCCAAAGATCCGAATTTCTACTTTGGGCAATACTCCCTGCCTCCCCTCTCCGACTACAACAAGATCCTGGGTTTTTTCTCGACCAATCCAACCTCAATCTCCTTGGATGTGACCGCAACTCATTCACGTTCAGACCCGAACAACTATCACACACTCGAGCGAATTTATGCGGGCTATGCCATGAATACGATTTCGTTCGGCAAAGCGCGCATTGAAACCGGCGTGCGCGTCGAAACAACGCGCTCGAGCTTCACTGGGTATCACGTCACGCTGGATACAAATGGCGACTACGTCTCGACCACCCCCGTTGTGGGAGACAATTTATATGTGAATGTCTTACCAAGTGTAAACTTTCAATACTCATTCGCGCCCGACACCAAGCTTCGCGCCGGCTACGGACGCGGAATCGCAAGGCCGAACTTTTCAGACCTTCCCCCTTCTATTTTTGAAGACGATACGGCAGGCGCTCAGCAAGTGAGCGTGGGCAATCCCGACCTGAAGCCAACCACGGCAAACAACTTCGATCTCTTGGGGGAGCACTACCTGAGGCAGGTCGGCCTTATCCAGGCCGGTGTCTTTTACAAGGATCTGCAGGATCCCATCTTTTCGGTGAACAGCCTGCTCACCTCGGGCCCCTTCGCAGGGTTTACTCAAGTTAAGCCTACCAACGGAACAACAGCTCACATATTTGGCTTTGAGGCGGCGTATCAGCAACTGCTCACGTTCCTGCCCGGGATGCTGAACGGATTCGGCATCACGGCAAACTACAGTCACACAACGTCGAAAGCAGTGGTGCCGCAACGAACGGACAATCCCGCCCTTGCCCGCCAGGGCCCAAACAACTGGAACCTTGGCCTGACCTACGATAAGAAGCGCCTCTCAACGCGGCTCGGCGTGACGCACAACGATGCCTACATTTACCAGTACAACTACTCCACCGGCGCGGATCTCGGCCTGAGGGGGCCGAACGGCGACAACTATACCTATGCGCACACGCAAATCGATCTTCAGGGAAGCTACCGCATACGGGGCGGACTTAAATTTATCGCCTCCATCCTCAACCTGAACAATGAAGTGTTCGGCTTCTATCAAGGCAGCCCTATCTATCCCAATCAGCGCGAATACTATAGCCGTACTTACACGTTCGGCCTGCGCTGGTCGAATACTCAGGAGTAGGGGAACGGTCGCCTGCTTCAAAACTGCGCTCTGAAGGGCGGTAATGGGAGATTGGTGGTCGCCGCTGGTCGGGAGCATCCTGTCGACACACTTATTGTCGACTGAGTAGCAATTGAGCACGGCAATCGCTAACCTTCGTCCGATGATCGGAAATGAGTTCGGAGTTCCATCGAACTACGGGGCAATCCGGAAGGGGTCGATCACTCGGGCATCGGTACTCGAGAAACGACGCCCAAAAAAGCTTGGGCGAGCATTTCGAGGGAACAATACTTCCCAGAAGCCGTCTTCCGGCGCGCAATAACTGCCGATTGGCCCAATCCAGAAACAGTCCTGAAGTGCTTAGTAACCTAGCCTCTAGCGTTTGGAATCTTAGGCTGCGACAATCGGATCGGGTTTTCCTCGGGCCACGCAGGCTTGCGAACCGGCCGTGTCTTTCGCGGTATTCGTTCTAAGAGGTGTAGGCTCCATCGGGGACGATAGGTTCGGCTGAACTACCTCAGCTTCCCCCGAATCACCGTGATCGACCCCGCCGGCAGCGTGTACATACCATCCGCTGCGGCCGTAACCGTGGTGTTCTTATTCTCCGCAGGATTGTTGGCATACTGCACCAGAGCCACCGATCCGCTGAACGGACGGCTGACGTGTTTCGCATCGTCGATGACGAGATGAACCGGGTGCGCCGCGTTCAAATCGTGATTAATCAGCATCAACGACCAGTTCCCGTCCGGACGTTTGACGACGTAGGACGTCACTACGGTCCGGCCGACAGCGTCCTTCAGATCGGCCGACGCTGGGAAGATCTTGTTCGCTCCCGCCTCGTGCTGCAACCATTCGAAATTAATGATGTGTGCAGACGAATACGGATTGTATGCAGGCATACCATACGCCCCTCCGCCATCCGCGCCCCCCTCAGGGTCGAGAAGTCCGTGACCAACCGCGCCATTATTGATCGCCGGGCGATAAAATGCAGTGCCTCCCTGTTCAAAGAATGTGCCAAAGGCATCGCACTCCCAAATCGAGCGGCCGGTCACGCCCAGGTATCCCGGTCCGCTTCGCCCCGCGATGATTCCACTCTCTGAAATGATCAGTGGCACCTCCGCGGGAACGCCGTCCTGCCGCCACATGTGCAGCACGTGCTTCATGATTCCGGGTTCCAGGTAAAGCGACGCCCAGTCGTTGGGTGGAGTGGATCCATTGATCATGAACGGGTAGTGTTCGAACGACATGAAAGCGAGATCGTTCAGATGTCCGTGGGCCTTCAGGTAATCGACGAATCGCTCCATCCACGAAGTGCGTCCCTCCGCGTCCGGCCAGAGAGTGATGTCTTTATCCACGCCTTCAAAAATCGGACCGCCCAACTTCGCGCTGGGCGTTAGTTTGTGGACTGCATCCGCTACTTGAATGTAGATGGCGCCATAATCTTCCGGCGTCATGTGCTTGCCGTCGCACTCTTCACCGACTTCAATTCCGGCGACTGGATAACCGCGCTTGTGAATGTAGGAAACCTCATTCGCGCAATCTTCCGGAGTGTCATAAATCGCCGCACACGCAACCAGCGCGGCGTGGCCCATGTTCAATCCGCTGGTGAAGAAATTGTCCATGCCGTTGTATTGATCGTGGCCCCCAGTGATCAGATTGTCAGCCTGGTGCCAGGGATCGATGGAGGAAGCGAAAAACGATCCCGCCAAGTCTGCCTCCGAACCGGCGATCACTTCCTGCTCTCCCGCGCCCTGGAAAACTGGCGGCGGCCCGGGTCCGGGCTCTTTGCCGTTCGGCGGATAAACAATCGCATATTTTCCCTCAGCATCGATCGTTCCGGCGGACAGCGTTTGCAGAGCGTACCCGACGCAGTTGCGAATATCCTGCGAGCCGTGAGTGTCGCAGGTTCCGGAGGACTTCGACATTAAAACGCGGACGAAGCGCGTCGTGACGGGCTCATCCGAAAGCTTCAAACGGACATCGCCACCGCTGCCGTTCAGCACCGCGCCTGAAGTGAAAGCCTTCCACATGCCGTTCGGGCCCATGTCCCAGTCCATGGCGTTGTTGTCTCCGACCCAGTACTGCACCACGTAAACCACGGCATACGGGTTTACCCATTGGATGTGGATCGCATTGACGGCGCGCGCCATGCCCATATCGATTACCACCCATTGCGGGTGCAGAGTATCGCTCTCGCCCGTGAAATGGCTGGTCAGGTAAGGATTGCTCTTCCAGTAACTTTGAAAACCAGCCACCAGCGGCGTATCGCCACTAGTCATGAAGTCGCGATGGGGCAGCGAATAGGAATACCCGTAGTGGATCGGTTCGCCCAAATCAGCGCTTCCGACGTAATAGCCGCTCTTGGTCGCGGGATCGCTCCACGTGCCGTTTTCGTTCCAGTGCCATGCGGAAAGGCGCAACTCGCTGTTGTTGCGCATCGTGATGGAACCCCAGCCCAGGTTTTTGACCCCCTGAATCGTCTCGGGCTTGCTCAGGTTGTCCACCTGCGCCTTGCTCAAATCATCCATCCACGCGCCCGTCGCCGTGTCGGGATAGATCGTGTTCAGAACATGCGACAGGGTCACGTCGACGTGGACCGTGGCAACGGGATCAAGTGTGCCCACGGGGGCAACCGAATCCGCCGGGAGCTCCTCCCGATGGTGTCGCGGGTGAGGCGCTTGCGTCTGAGCAGTCGGTGCTTGGGCGGTGTGTGCCTGAGTCGTTTGCGCATGGACGCGCAGAGAAAAGTGCATGCGCAGCGCCAAAAGCCCCAGCGCCGCCAGAACCGCACACAGGCAAACTCGAGACACGACGCGTGGGTCAGAACTGGCAATCATGACGTTGTCGCCCCAATTAAAACGATTAATGATGGATTGAAATTACACGTCGAGTTTACACGAATGGTACACAACTGTTTGGATCCGTGTATGTTGCCGCTCGGCGGCACGCGCGTAAAGCCGGCAAGGTGGAAGCGATAGGAGCCGGCTTGTAGTCCCATGTAGCTCGGAATTGTGTCAAATGTGCAAGCGGGTGTGACGGAATTTGGACCAGGAATCGATTGCACGAAGTCAACAATACTAGCGCATCCGGCCCGACAACCTCGGACGATGCCTCTTTGCCAGACGTGGGCTTATCATCATGAACTTCTCTATCGTCGGCAAACAAGAGCGTATCAATGGTGGCAGGTGAGCTCCGGCTTGCTCGTGACCTAGGCACAATTCACCTCGTGACAAAGCGAATCGCGTCTCGGGGCTTCCGCTTGGGCAACGCTGTTAGGAAAGCAAAAAAGGGGGAGAGAGGACTCAGGGTTCGCCGTTTTCACCTGCGGGCACGTGCGATGTGACACGTTTCAGCAGGAATTCTCGGATGAGGTTGGCTGCAGCGTCGGCGCCGGTGCTGGCTAGGCCATTAAACAGGACCAGCGATGCTCCGCGGTCGGCCGTCGGATAGTAGAGATTGGATATTGCTGCGGCGGAGAAATTGCCCAGCACGCGCGAATAATTGGGCTGCCAGTGTCCGTTATCGCTGCGAGCGATTACGGCGGCGGCGACCGCATAGAACGCGCGCGAGCGGATGCTTCCCTTTCCACGGTAGAAGTAGCGCGGGTCCTGATGAAAGATCGCGGGGTAAACTGCGCGTCCCAGGAAAATGCCCGACGCGTGATTGGCGAAAGCTGCGCCGTAGCGCTTGCCATATCCCTCGATTCCGCTGCCGTAGGCGGGGAAGATATTCTTGTATTGTTCGGCACCGGCGAGTCCCGCCACGCTTAGCATGGCGACGGGATCGAAGATGGAACGGATGCTCAACTGAACCTTCTGCTTGGCGAGCATGGGGGGTGCGTTCCAGTCATAGGTGCTGTAGAAATTCGGAATCACGCGGCCGATGCGTTGCTGGAGCGCGATGTGCATCTGCTGCTCAGATGCCTGCTCGGGACTGGACGTCACGTTCACGCTCGTGATCACTCCCGATACGGCTAGTGTGATCGGAGGAACGATGCGCGTCTCACCGGCGCGCAGAGTAATCTCTGGGGCGGTGAAAGAGGTCATCCTGGGCGCGGATGCCGTCAATTTATAGACATCAGACGGCAAGCTGCTGAACGCGAACTGGCCGTCGTTGCCGGATTGCACCGTTCGCGAGAGCCCCGAAGATCCAGCCAGCGTTATCGTGACGCCCTGCAGGACGTCGTGGTTTGTGTCGAACACCGTGCCGGTGAGAGTTGCAGCTTGTTGGGGGTTATCGGCGTCTGTAGTTTGTTGCGGCTCAGGCGCATCGGGAAGTGCCTGTTGCTGGGCCGGCAGAGTGGACGTTTGCTGTGCGAAACTGGCAGCGTTCAGCTGCAAAGATACAAACAGGAAAACAGCCGCCAGGAGCGGCTTCGACCACCGGACAACGCTAAACAATAGGCCCTCGGGGGACTCGAAATGCTGAAATATCTGTTGATTCGATGCAGGATTCGTGCGCAGAGTGATCTCAGCCTACGAGGTATTTGCGTTCAAACGAAAAACGCACATTGATCCTTCCGGGTCGTCTGGGGGCGTTCCCACTCGTGTAATGCTGAAAGCATGGTCGTGCGATACCACTATCACGGCGAATCGACCCTCACTCCTCGTGGTCAAGCGGCTTTCCGTCTGGGCCAACTTGAATCTCTGACTTTTGGCCGTCTGTCCGAACCTGCGCTTCATACGCGACCAATTTGTCGTGCTTGGTGATTGATTCGACTTTGACGATCTTGCCGTTCCCGGCCTTGGTCAGGAGGGCTTTCTTCACGGCCGTTGAGAGCGAAGCCATCTCGACCTGTTCCTCCACCTCGACAACGCCACCGCTGGAATCGATATTGACGTCCTTACTGTGGCCATTGACGGACATCTCGGCCTCGTAGAGAGTCTGATCATTCTCTACTTCTTGAGAAAATCCTTTGATCGTTGCACCTTTGCTGACAACGGTCACGGTCTTCTGAACCGCGGGAGGTAGGTCAGCTCTCTTTATTTTCTTTTCCTGACCCTCAGCAACAGTGAGACTGGCGATCACGATCAGCACTACCGGGGCAAGCTTCCATTGAGTCATAGAAATCTCCTTCGTGAAGTGACATGCATTTACCACATGTTGGATTACATAGGGCGAGCCTGAAGACTTCGTGAAAGAGAAAGACAAAGCTCAAATTCAGTCTGAGAGGCACCGTGACCTCCGAACTGTCGTAATACTGGTTACAACAATTGACTTCCGTTTTGCCCGTAATCCGACAGCTGAGACCCAATGTGAGCTGCGAGCATTGCGCCGAATGTGGGCGCTACCGATTCTCTGCCGGCGGGCGATCGAGTTCGTCTGCCCAATTTAGAATCACGTTGAGTTGGCGCGGCACCGAAGCTGGATCGCGCTGAATCATAAGTAAGCGCTTGCCGTCCGGCGAGAGACTGTAGCTGTTGAACCGATGGTTGAAGAGAAAATTCGAGCGGTCAAACAAACCGAGTGGAGTGCCGAACGACCCGTCCGCCCGCATACCAACGGTCACGACCGCATCGTTGGCAACGTAGAACAGTCCCTTGCCGTCGGGGGACCATCGGGGGAGTATGCCGCCTCCAGTCGAGACCAAGACTCTGTGCTCTCCACCGGGGTAGGACTGACAGTAAATCTCGCTTCGGCCCGACTCGTCGGACGCGTAGGCGATCCAGTGCGGTCCGCTCTTCGGCCCCGGCGAAAATTGGCCCTGCGTTTCGTTGAATGGCGTGACCCGGAACGGCGTTGTCTTTCCGTCCGGCGATAGAGTCCAAAGGTCTCGGCCCGTATTCGAATGGATCTCAACATAAAGCAGTGTGCCGTCCGCCGAAAGCGATAGCGGGAACTGATCATACGGCCGCTTGAGCAACACTTCCGCCGGCCGCGACCCGTCTGAGGGCTGGCTATAAATGTCCCAGTCGCCACCGTTCAACTGGACTTTAACCCAGCGCAGCGGATGTGTGGTGGTGCTCCAATGCTAGAGAACGCGCATGAAACTATTGACCTGGCAACCGAGGACGTTAAAGAGCGAAAACAGGTTCAGAGTCAAAGAGATTTTGAGCCTCTGCTAGACACCGAAGAAGCCGCAAGACTTCTCAGAATGCACCCTCGAACTCTTCGCACGAAAGCACGGCGTGGATCCATTCCCGCTGTCCAGGTTGGAAAGCGTTGGCGCTTTCGTGCGTCCACGCTGGATCGTTGGCTCGGCAAGCTCGCCAGCTGACCGTCGGCACGGTGAAGAACAAAAAACATCTCGACCGAAACGAATCGCCGATCTATTCTGACGGTGTCCGCCGACACCGTTTAAGCAAAGGAGAAACTTTGTTTAGACGGACACGTTACCAACACGGAAGCGTCGAACGAGAAGAGCGGAAGAAGGGACCAGCAGTCTGGGTCTACCGATGGTGGGAAGAAGACATCAACGGGAAACTGATGCACCGCAAGGCCCAGGTTGGGGATGTGAAGAAATACCCGACCGAATCTGCGGCACACTCAGCAGCAGACGCTCTTCGGCTAACCATCAACAATCGCTGCGAACACAGGAACCTGCGGCGAACCACAATCAACACGCTCTGGGAGCACTACTCTCAAGAGGAGTTGCCTCTCAAAGCACTATCCACACAGGACGCGTACATCATCTACGCGAAAAACTGGATTGTTCCACGCTGGGGCAATCTACCACTAGAACAAGTCAAAACCGTCGAGGTAGAGCGTTGGCTACGGGCGACCGGAGTTGCGGATGGGACCAAAGCCAAAATCAAGTGCGTGATGTCGGCTTTGTTTTCGCACGCCGTTCGGTGGGAGTTTTGTGGCCACAATCCCATCTCTTCAGGGATACCGGTAGGGAGTGGGGGCAAGCGAGGCCCGAGCACTGGCGTACGGATCAGCGCCAAACGTCAGAGATCCCCCTTGGTTTTGTCACCGGAGCAGGTCAAGCTCGGATTGGCAGAGTTGGAGTTTCGGGATCAGTTGCTCGTGTTTCTAGAAGGGGCCTTGGGTATTCGTCAAGGCGAACTCGGGGCGCTACGCTGGCTGTCGTGCGATTTCGACAACATGAGCATCAGCGTCCAACATTCGTATTACTGGCGTCGAGGTGGAAACCTGAAGAGCACAAAAACGGAAGCGTCTGCAAAACTGTTGCCGATGCATCCAAGCCTGAAATATTCCTTGCAGGAGTGGAGATCGCAAAGCCTCTACAACAAACCGGAAGATTTCGTATTCCCTTCCGAAAGACTGCAAGGCAGCAAGCCGTTAGATCTAGCTTCAGTGTTAAAGAAGAAGATTCAGCCTGCATTCAGACGGATCGGAATCACGGGTGTGGGCTGGCACACGTTTCGACACTCGGTCGGAACAATGCTGGCGGAGATGGGCGAACATCAACTCACAATCCGCGACTACTTGCGGCACAGCAACCTTCATGTCACGAACAAATACCTGCAGGCAACGTCGAAGACCAAGCGCTTGGCACAGGACAAATTGGTCGACGCTATTTTGCCGACGGGTATTTTGCCGAAGACAAACCTAATCCAATGAGCGCTGTTTGGAACCGTTCTCGGATGGGACCATTCTCGTTCGGCGCTTATCGTCCCCTAACATCCCCTGATTTGCTGGAGGTTAGGGTTGCAAGTGCTTGAAAAGAATGGCGGGGACGACGGGACTCGAACCCGCGGCCTCTGCCGTGACAGGGCAGCGTTCTAACCAACTGAACTACGTCCCCAACTTGTTTTCTGACCTTTATCGGAAAGCCGCGTGTTTTTGGCTTTCCTCAGGCTTAGTCGACTCGCCTGTGTCCCCTGTTTCAACCTCTTAGAACCAAATTCCGAGGTCGATAGGAACCATGAACGCCAAACTAGTCGCCGTCCAAGACCGTTTTGGAGGCAAACACCAACCCAGAGCAGCTGTCCCTGCCCCGTAAACGAATTGTAGCAGAGGAAATTCAGATCAGTACAGGTGACTCTTGCCAGAGATTCGTCAAATAGCATATCGAAAACATGAATCGTTAATTCTCAAAGTGAACCGGCGCGGACCTCTGGAAAAAAAATCGTCCGTTCACCGTAGCTTTCCCCGGACGCTTCTCATCGAACGATAATTAGACAATTAAAGGACATCCAACCTAAGCTGCAGCCGAGCGGTACACGATGTCGTTCGGAGCCTAGTGGATTTTGTCCCCGGCCGGACCCACGGCGGTGGCCTGGTTGGTCTTGGGGTCAATGCCGATCAGCGCAACTCCGCCCACTCCGCCACGGTTGGTGGTAACCACGTGCCCGCGAGTCCTCAAATCCCCCTGCACTGCTTCGGGGAGAGTGTTAGGCACGGACAGGCTGCCCAGCGTCGCGCGGTCCTGACCGAAGGAGCTGATGAAATGCTCGGTAGAGAAGCGTGGCGCGTTGAACGCCTCCTCCGGAGTCATGCCGAAGTCCACATAGTTGAGGATGACCTGGATGGCTGCCTGATCCTGCTGGTCGCCTCCCGCTACCGAGATCGCCATCACTGGCTGGTTGTCGTGAAAAAGCAGCGTGGGACTCAGCGTGATTCGCGGCCGCTTGCCGGGCTGGATCACGTTCGGAGTTCCCTTAAACGTATTCAGGCTGCTGAGCCGGCTTCCGTGAATAATGCCAGTGCGTCCGGCCACGCCCGCTGTGCTTGACAGGCCGCTGGGAGTTGCCGCGATGACGTTCCCGAACTTATCCGTCACACACATGACGGTGGTTCCACCGTGCCATGGACCGGTGATGGTGGGCAGCTTGGTCGGCTTCATATTGTATGGATCGCCCGGCCGGAGCTCGAGAGATGCCTTTTTCGGAGCAATCAGCTTGCGCCGCATTTCGGTGTATTGATCGGAAAGCAACTGCTGCATCGGCACTTTCACAAAGTTCGGATCGCCGTAGTACTCATCACGATCTGCCAGCGCAAGTTTCTCCGCTTCAATCACCGTGTGGATGTAATCCGCAGAGTTGAAGCCCATCTTTTTCAGGTCGAAGCCTTCCAGCAGCCGGAGCGTCTGTAACAAATAAGGGCCCTGCGTTAGGGGACCGGTTTTATAGACCGTGTAGCCCCGGTATGTGGTTGTGAGCGGATCCACCACAGGAGTTTTGTGGGCGGCCAGGTCGGCCTTGCGAAGGAAACCGCCTTTTTCGATATACCAGGCTTCGAGGGCATCGGCGATGTCGCCACGATAGAAGCGATCCGAGACGGCTTGCAGCTTCTGCTGCCGCGTACCTTTCGCAGCCTTTTCGGACTCGACCAATTTGCGAAAGGTCACCGCCAAATCCGCCTGCCACTTCATGCCTGTTTCGATTCTCTGCCCACTGCCGGTATCGATATACCAAGTGGGGCCGCCCGCGTCGAGGATGGCCAACGTCGGCTGCACGACCTCCTCGAAGCTCTTGGTTCCGTATAGTTTCAGAAGCGTGACAATCGCATCAATGGTGCCGGGCACGGCGGCTGCCTTGACGTCACCGTCCGGGATTCCGTGTTCCATGTACCAGGCGATGGCTTTGGGATCGCGAGGAGCCTCCCCTTGTCCCTCCAGCAGCTTCACGTTTTTCTGGTCGGCGCTGTAAACCAGGATGGGAATCTCTCCTCCGACGCAGAATGCACCAACGTAAGTCACGGACAGTGCCAACAGCGTCGCGGCGCCTGCATCGGCAGCATTTCCGCCCTGCTCCAGAATCTTGATGCCGGCCGCGGTGGCGGCAGGCTTACCGGAAACAACCACGCCCTGGCTGCCGACGACAACACTCGGTCCCCGAGATTTGACCGGTGCTTGGATGGCCTGCGGCCAAGCAAAGGAGGCGAGTAAGAGGAGAGAAATAGCTGATATTGAACTGATCTTACGCATAAGAGGTCAACTCCGTTGTTGTGGTCGGCACCCAGCATCCAACTGCCGCAAGACCCGCCGCTACGTCTTGGTCCCGAGTAGCTCGTCGGAAGCTCGACACCAACCCAGAGCAGGTGCGGCGCATCTCAATCCCGGAACTACTATGAAGTACTCACTCTCTTTCTTGGCGCTATGTGCTCTCTGTGCTCTGATCGGCTGCGGCGCAGGGCATGCAAACCTGACCAGTATTACCGTCAGCCCTCAGACGGCCACCACTACGAGCAGTCCTCAGGGCCAAGTTGGGTATACAGCGACTGGACATTTCGCGAATGGCAAAAGTCGGGAACTGTCGCAAGTAGACGGTCTTTCGTGGAAGACGTCGCCGACAAGCTCCGGTACCGTGGCAGCTACGATTGGCTCGACAGGGGAAGCGACTTGCTCCGCACCGGGCAATGTCACCATTACCGCGACTGCTCCCGAAAACCTGCAGCTCACTGTGAACAACGGAGTGCAGAACACGGCCTCCTCCGTGAGTGGTACGGCCACACTGGTCTGTCAATAGTGCCATGCGGTTCAGGAATACCCGGCTGTGCGGGCTTCTTTTGTCTTAATTTGTCTCAATTCCGACGTCATATCTGCAAGCTTTTGGCGTAGCAATTCCTTGACTTCTTCCGGCAGGGGCGATGAATGCAGAACATCGCGTAATTGGGCGGCAGGCAGTTCTCGTGCGAATTCGGCCGCTCGCTCTGTCGGAGTATGAGAATTTCGCAACAAGGCAAGCCGGATCTCGGCTCGCGACGCCCATTTCGAATGCCGGCTCAGGAACTCAACAAATGACGGCATAGCGGCGGTTCGGCTTAAGGCCTTAATGATTGCCCTTTCCGTTAAGCGAGGATTTTGCAGTGCTGCTTGCCAAACCGCAGTCTCCTGATGAAGGAGCAGCGCGCCCGCAACCATTTCCGACGATCGCCGGGCCAGCGAAATACATTCTCCAAGCGTGATCGAGGCCACGCGCGAGATCAGAAGTTCGTCGGCAAAACGCCTCAAATCCGCAGGCGTCCCCGGCCGCAAAGCGAACTGCATCAAATCGAACGTGTAAAACTCCCTGATCAACCGCAATGCCACTCGTCGCGGCGCACAGGGATGAGCGGCGAGCAGTATCCGCACCTTGTGAGACTTCATCAGTCCAGCGTTGCACAGGATCTCCTCAATGGCCTCGGTGGGCAGGTTGCGCTGCTTCAACTGGGCCCACGCCTGATCTTCGGTCAGGGCCAGGGATGGTGCATGTTGAGCAGGCGCTTGGGCGTTCTCGGGGTATTGCGTATCGATTGGCTCCGTCATGATGCTCGCGCTCGCTAGTTCCGATTCGATGCCGTTCTCCGCGCCATACGCAGGGCTCCTTCCACTGGATCTACCACTTGCAGATTGACCTGCGTGCGTGGGTCGAGCCTGCGCAGTTCATTGTAGAAACTTTCTCTGACGACCTCGGAATGACGAAAGACACCGCCCGTGATGCCCACTGGAACGGGGACCTGCTCGTCCCCGGGAAAAAGACGCTCGATCACAGTAGCCGCCAAATCGGCAAGTTCCTTTCCCGCAGCTTTCAGAGTGTCTTGCGCAATGCGATCCTCGCTGGAAATCGCTGTTGGAAACAACGCGGCAAAGTTCGGGAATGGAATGGCATTGGCACGGCGCGCCAAATCCAAAACAGAGTTCAGCTGCCAATTTTGGAGCAAGCTTTCCGCCAATCTGGATTCCGCCGCTTTCGGATCGCGGTCGGTGGCCCGCAGCAAGGCGGCTACAACCGAGCGCCCGATCCAGTGCGCGGATCCTTCGTCGCCTATAGCGAATCCCCAGCCTCCGGCTCGAAGCGTCGTTCCCTGTCGGTCTCGACCGTAGGCGAAGGAACCGGTTCCTGCGTTTATGACAATACCTGGACCGAAAGCGAAGACCGCCTCGAGTGCAATCTCCATGTCACCAACTACGACGATCGGCGCCGGTAAGAGTTGAGCAATGGTTTCGCGCACCACTCGTGCCAATTCGGGGCGCGCAGCTCCAGCGCCGCCTATACAGGTGCCCTGTACCTGTTGCGGGGTTATGCCCGCTGCGGCACAAGCTTGGCGGATAGCGGTGTGCAGCGACTCTCGCGATGTGGCCTCTCCGACACGAACGATATTACTTGCACCGGCCGTCGCCGTGGCCAGCAGCATAGCCTCATCCCCGACCGCACACGTCGTCTTGGTCCCACCCCCGTCAATGCCGAGATAATAGGGCACGGCTCATTTTTAACACATGTCATTTGCTGGCTTCAGCCCCGGGGACTATAAAGACTCACTCGCGGAAAGGTGAAAACCCTCCGATAATAGAAACCCGTCGATGTGACTACAGAGCTTCAGATGAAGCGTTGCGAGCTACGGCGCGTAACGCGCAGGGCAGTGTGATGCGGGCATCAAAGCTCGACGCGTACGCATGGGACTTAACAGACTCGACTTCGCCATCATTGGCCTCTATCTTGCGGGCATCACGTTGTTCGGTTTGCGTTTTCGCAAGAAACAACGCACCTTGCGCGATTATTTTCTTGCGGGGCGCGAGATTCCCTGGTGGGCGATTGCGCTCTCGATTGTTGCGGCCGAGACCAGCACTCTCACCATCATCAGCATTCCGGGACTGGCCTACGACAGCAATTTAACCTTCCTGCAGGTCGTCATTGGATACGTTGTGGGACGAGTAGTGATCAGTTTTGTTTTGCTCCCACACTATTTCCGCGGTGATCTCTACACCGCCTACGAACTCATCGAACGCCGTTTCGGACGCAACCTTCGTTCGCTGACCGCTGGTTTATTTCTACTGACGCGCGCTGCCGCGGAAGGCGTTCGGGTATACGCGGTTTCCATCGTCGTGTCTATTGCGCTCGGGACGGGTGAAGTGGCGTCCATTGCGATTATCACTGGCCTTACAGTCATCTACACCTTTGAGGGAGGGCTTGCAGCTGTCATCTGGACGGACGTCGTACAAACTGTGATTTACGTGGGTGGGACACTGGTCGGACTAGTCACCATCACGCATCTCGTGCCCGGAGGCTGGAGCGCAATTCAAGTGGCTGCGCACAGCGCGGGAAAGTTTCAGATATTCGATTTTCGATCGAGCATTTGGCTGCCGTATACATTCTGGGCCGGCGTCATCGGCGGGACATTTCTGACTACAGCCAGTCACGGTACGGACCAGCTCATTGTTCAGCGCCTGCTCGCTGCGCGGGGGCAGAAACAGTCGGTAACCGCCTTGCTGTCCAGCGGCATCGCCATCTTGTTTCAGTTCGCACTGTTCCTGATTGTGGGCGTGATGCTCTGGGCCTACTATCATCAGCCTTCAGCGGCGTTCGGCAGGCCCGATCGGATCTATCCCACGTTCATCGTGACCCGGATGCCACATGGCATCTCCGGTTTGCTGATTGCGGCGATCCTGGCGGCAGCCATGTCCAACCTCAGCGCTGCGCTGAATTCTTTATCCTCCAGCGCCATCATGGATTTTTACGCCCGGGTGCGACCGCAATCGGATGAGAAAACGAAGATGCGACTCTCCCGCCTAGCAACCCTGGCGTGGGCTCTTGTCCTATTTGGGTTGGCTCTGGTCGCCCTGCATAAAGTCGGACGCGTAGTCGAAGTGGGACTGCAGATCGCGTCTGTAACTTACGGCGCCCTTCTCGGGGTTTTCCTGCTGGGCACTTTGACTCGCCGAGCCAATCAAACTGGCGCCATGGTAGGCATGGCGTGCGGATTCAGCATTGAACTGTATCTATGGCTGGGAACGCACGTGGCCTGGACATGGTGGGTCATGATTGGCACGAGCGTCACATTCATTGTGGGATGGTCGACCAGCCTACTTCTGTCTTCCTCGGCGAAGGTCCGCGCCGATTCCTGAATCGCTGTTCCTGTCCTTTTTTGTCCTTTTTCCCAAAAGTCACCCCCTGGTTACTGAAGGTCAAGAGCCGTGGACACGTTTACCCCTTGTCCTAACTCCCGTATTTTTGAGACTCCAGTCCTGGCTCTTCTCCCCGGCCAGGCTCCAATGGAGCGAAATTGCATGGCGACGGCGTACGGCGGATTTCAGCTCGGGTTATTGCCCGAACGCAAGATCAACAAACGGGCAGTAGCCGCGGCATACGGGCTGGTTGCGCTCGCCCTGTTGATTGTGATCAACCTTGAACTCCTTGTGCCGGAAAGAATGCAAGTGAGGCAGTATCACGTGACGGAACTTATTCCTATGCCGTCGCTCCGTCCTGAGCCCCTCCCGATCAAGGTCGCCGCAGCAGTCAAGCCCAAACTTCTTCCCGCGGTAAAGCTTCCGGTCTTCGAGCAGCCGAAGCTCGTCATGCCGAAAGAACTGAAGCGCGAGATTCCGCAGCCGGTGGAAGCACCCAAAGTAGTCGTCAACAGTTTTGCGCCTCCACAGTTGAAACTCACGGCCGGAGGCGCGCGTCCTCAGCTTATACACACGGGGGAATTCAACGCGACCGGCAGTTCGCAGACGCCCACGGTTAATGCTGCCATTGAAAAAGTTCAAACCGGCGGGTTTGGCGATCCCAACGGCCTGCCCGGCACCGGAAAGCAGGGTGCGAAGTTATACGCTGCCCAAACGGGCGCCTTTGATATGCCCGCAGGCCCTGGCCAAGGCAACGGCAGTGGCGGGGCCAAGGGCATTAAAGGAACTGTAGCCAGCGCCGACTTCGGCAGTGGCGTCGCGACAGCTGGCCGCGGTGATGGCCGCAGCAACGGTAAAAACAACATCGCCACTGGCGGGTTCGGATCGCAGGAAGTCGCGCACCAGCAGGCGCCCAAAGCCGTTCAGGATTCCGGTCCGGCTACCAGTCCAGTCGAAATCACTTTTAAGCCGAATCCGGTTTACACGGAGGAAGCACGCGCGCTGAAGCTGGAAGGCGAGGTCCTCCTCGAAGTGAGTTTTTCTGCCAACGGAACTTTGCATGTGAATCGCGTCGTGCGCGGCTTGGGACATGGCCTGGATGAGGCCGCAGTTACCGCCGCCAGCAGGATGCGCTTCAAGCCGGCATTGCGTTACGGCACTCCGGTGGATTCGACGGCGGTGGTTCACGTGACGTTCCAGTTGGCGTACTAGCGTTTTGGAAACTCTGTTGTTTTGGGGCAGCGAAAAGAACGAAATGGGTCAAACAAGACCTGGAGAAAGAGCTATGCGCACTACAAAATGGATAATGGCCGCCGCTCTGTTAATTTCACTGGGCGCAGCCGCACAGCAAGCAGCGGACTCGCCGTCGTCGGCACAACCGGCAACACCCGAAGCGGCGCAAAGCGGGCAGACTTCGCAGCAAAGCGCGCCGGTGCCTGCCTCGAGTGCCCCCGCCCCCACCCAACCAGCAGCCGCGGCTACCATAGCCGCTCCGACCACGATGGACCAGGTTGTGAGCCTATTCATTGAGCGCGAACATGGGCTGATTAAGATGCTGGCGAGCCGCACGCCTGTAGTGGAGACCTATCTTCAGAACCTGACTGCTGACCCTGTGCTCGGTGCCGTTCCCAGCGAAGATCATTATTTTCTCGGCCGCATGGATATGGGCGCTACGGTCGATCGCAAAGACTATCTCAAGGAAGCAGAAAAGAGCATGCAGCAGCGCCTGATGGGCGGCTTCCAAAAGCTATATAAGGTGCAATATCAGCCGCTCGGCTTCTCCTGGATGGTCTATGCCGACCGCACCGACTTCGATCGGGAACATTATGACTTCCGCTATGCTCGCCGTGAGTTCGTAGGCGACGTCCGCTGCCTGGTGTTCGACGTAACCCCCAAGAAGAATTCCGGGAAGGGACGTTTCCTGGGCCGTATTTGGGTCGAGGATCAGGGATTCAACATCGTGCGCCTGAACGGTACGTACTATCCCGCCCCGCGCAATTCCTACTTCTTCCACATGGATAGCTGGCGCCTCAACCTGGTGGCTGGATATTGGGTTCCGGCATTCATTTACAGCGAGGAAGGGGACTTCAGCGCTGGCGCAAAGAACAAATTGGCCTTCAAAGCGCAAACCCGCATTTGGGGTTATGAGCTGAAGAAGGGCGGCAAGGATGACGAGTTGACGCAGATCCGCGTTGACAGCGTTACCGACCAGAGCGCGACCGCGCAGGATGCTTCTCCACTACAAGCCGAGCGGGCTTGGCAGCAGCAGGCCGAAGACAACGTCGTGGAGCGCCTCACGAGCGCTGGATTGCTCGCTCCCGATGGCGACGTTGACCGCATCCTCCAAACCGTCGTGAACAACCTGGAAGTCACAAACAACATTGATCTTCCGCGCCCGGTACGCACACGCGTGCTGCTCACTTCTCCGCTGGAAACGTTCAGCGTGGGCAATACGATTGTCATCAGCCGCGGGCTGATTGACGTGCTTCCCGATGAAGCCAGCTTAGCGGCCGTACTCTGTCACGAACTCGCCCATATTGTGTTGGGTCATAATCTGGGATCAAAGTACGCATTCAACGACCGCATGCTGTTCTCCGACGAGGGCACATATCAGAACCTCGGGTTCCGTCACATTCCGGAAGAAGAAACCGCGGCCGACAAGAAAGCCATTGAGCTCCTGAAGAACTCGCCCTATGCGCAGAAACTGGACAACGTTGGGCTGTTCCTGAAAGCTCTGCAACAGCGAGCGCCGGCGTTGGGTGCGCTTCTGACCACACACCTTGGCAACCCGCTCGCGACCAATGGGTCGGTGACTCGCCTCTCGGCGCTGGCCCTGCAAGGTCCTGCCATCGAGAACACGAAACTGGACCAGATTGCGGCGCTTCCGTTGGGGGGACGCGTAAAGGTCAATCCCTGGGATAACACGGCGGAGATGGTGAAGACAGCACCGGTGGCGATCACCTCGGCCCGTGACAAGATGCCTTTTGAAGTCACGCCATTCTTCCCGCGCCTGTCACGTTATGGGGCCAATGCCACTGCTCCCGCGGCGCCTACCAGCGCAGCGAACAACAGCGGCAGCAATTAGAGTTCTGCGATGTTAACGCTGTCATCCTGAGCAAAGCGAATTGCTCCGGCACTTCGTTTTCGCCCAGGATGACATTCCAAGTTGAAGTAACGAGGCCGGGCAACTCCTTCGAGGAGGCCCGGCCTTCGCTTTAGCCCGAACTACTGCATCTATGTGAAAGACTATTGTGTTGGACCTGCCTCCTTGGTTTGATCGCAGGTCGCATTTGTCGGTTGCGTATTAAGCACTTGCGACCAGGGCTTGCCATTCGGCGCATTGAGCAGAGCCGGTGTACTGTCAAAGAACTCGCTCATGTCGCGCGACGGATCCTGCCAGTATGCGTCGCGTGCGGTCAGCGACTTAACGTTGAACGTCTTCTCGATAAACGCCAGGATTGCGGTGTAATCCCGTGGCGTGTGCGACACGTAGTTCGGCTTCGCATAAGGCGAGATCACCATCAGCGGCACACGGAAGCCCGTCAAATCGAAAGTCCCGCCCAGTTTGCCCGTCAGGCAATAACCGTAAGAACCGTTATTCGCATCCGGACAATGGCCTGGAGCATCGGCGTCGGGCAGAGGCACCGAAACCGGCGGTACGTGGTCGTACAGCCCTCCGCCTTCGTCGTACGTCAGAATGAAAACTGAATCCTGCCATGCATTGCTCTTCATCAACGCTGAGATGATGGTCTGCACGTAAGCCGCCCCGGCCTGGAGATTGTTATCCGGATGTTCGTCCAGTCCGCTGGCACCGGAGGCGCTTTCGATGAAGATAACTTCGGGGAGAGCCTTATCGGGATCGCAGGGCCCGCCGCTACAGTTCCCTGCCAGTCGGTTCATCAGATCGCTCACAGGATAGGTTTTGGGCCCAATGTTGGGATCCGCGTAATCTGCGAAATTCTGCACGAAGATCCCATCCTTGTAGTAATAGATCCAGCTTACGTTCGCCGTGTTCATCGCCCGGAAAATGGTGGGCGCCGAATATCTCGGATGGTTCGAGTCGGCGTCGGGATACTGATGCCCGAACGAGGTTGCAGCCATCAAGTACATCCGGTTGGGCACTGTGTTGGCCAGAATCGGCGAATGCCAGGCGTCGCTGGTCGCAAAGAATGTCGCCAAATCGTAGTAATACGGCAGGTCGTTTTGATTGTAGTAACCGAGAGTTCGCGTGCCATTCGGATCGTAGTTCACGTGCTCGGTCGCCGTATCCATGAAATTGTTCATCTGGAAATCGCCCGGTGCGAACGTGGTCGTCGTAGCCCACGCGTTGTCGCCGCCATTCAGGGCCGTATCGTGGTGACTTTCGTCCCATGACGGAGTCAGGTTCTCGGTGCAAACAGTGGGCTCATGGAAGGGGCTGGCTTTAGCTCCTGTATTGTGGTTCGTCAGCACAACCGAGGCATCGAATCCATCGATGGTCTGGGTGTCAGCAATTCCAAATTGCTGCAGGCGACCGGCGCGATAGGCTCCCAGCTGCCCGAAATAGTTATCGAAGGAACGATTCTCCTGCAGCATGAAGAAGATGTGCTTGATCGCTCCCGTAGTGGCCGCGGTCACCGTTACAGCCGCAGATTGTTGAACCGAGTTGTTAGCGTCCACCCCGGCTGTTGCCGTGTAGGTCGTGGTAACCGCGGGGTTCACCATCGCCGAACCCTGCGGCAAAGCGCAAGGGTTGCAGATCGCATTGCCAGCAGCGTCGCTTATGGACAACGAGGTTGCCGTCCCTCCTGTGATCTGCCACGCCAGAGTCGCCGATTCGCCGGCAGTGATAGTGCTTGGAGAAGCCGTGAAGTTCAACGTAAACGGCACGGTCACGGTGACAGTTGCCGGAGCAGATGTCCCACCAGGCCCGGTTGCTGTCAGCGTGTACTTGGTTGTAGCGTTCACAGGAATGCCGGCGAAAGATCCCGAGGGGGGCAGCGGACCCGTATCTTCAGTTTGCGGTATGGCTGGAGTGATGGTGATCGAAGTCGCATTCGTGGTCGCCCAGGTCAGGGTTGTGCTCTGTCCAGCGCTCACATACGTCGGCTTCGCCGTAAACTGCGTCACAGTGGGTAACGCCGAGCCAACCACTTGTACCGTCACCGTCTGGGGTGCACTCGTGCCGTGGGCGCCTTTCGCGGTAGCTGTATAGGTCGTGGTCTGGGTGGGTGAGTCGGTAACGCTTCCGGAAGCCTGCGAACTGGTCGTCACCGTGCGGGTCGATGAGCCCGCCGTCGCTGTGATCGTCACCGAGGTCGCGTTGGCCGACTGCCAATTCAGAGTGACCGTCTGCCCGGCATTAATCGCGCCTGAACTGGCAGAGAAGACCAAGTCCGGTGGTCCGCCATTGCTCAGCCCATTGCAGCCCGAAAGCGCGAAAAAGGCGACCGGTATCGCCGCGCAGGTAACCCAGCGAAACAATTTTGTTTTCATCTCTTTAGTGGCACTGCCTTCCCCAAAAGCTGTGCGACATTCAGATGCCACTTCCGATTCCTGAGTTGGCGGCAATCAGACTAAAGAGAATCAGGCATTTACCCGAGGTCTTTGAACTAATGAATGAGAGACACTGATCCTGAAGCTAAAAATGCGCGGAGTTGGCGGGAAGCAGTCGGTGAGTCCGCGTCAGAATTATCTCTCCCGAAAGCTGGATCAGGCCTGAGCCGGGGAGAACACAGAGTTCACATTGGCGAGAAGTTTCTCAGCCGCCTCTCCGGGATCGAGTCCGGCGAACTGATCATCCAGGGGCAGCAATCGTACGTCTGGAACAATCTCCTGCAATACTGCGCGAATCGGCTTACCACGCAGCATCTGAATACGCGACGAGACAATCACCAGCCGGGCCTTGGTGGCCTTCAGCAGAATGGGGGCGTCCTCGACGGCGGTCGTGGTTAACGCGTTGAACCCGGCCGTGCAGAGAACCTCGCGCAGGAAGGTGCACATATCCAAGGAAGCGTACAGGCATAAGATCCGCCGCCTTGTGTCCCCTGTCTTTCCTCGGGAGTAGCGTGATCCCAGGTATGCCGCTGTAATCGCTTCCTCCATCGATTCGTAAATTTCAAACTGCGAACTGAGGTGAGTCAGCTCAAGCATTTTTTGCAAGCGGGGAGGAACTCCGCTGAGTTTCAAGTCCCCTCCTTTGGCGCGAGCCGTCTGCATCAGACGAATCAGCGCACCGAGCCCGCTGCTATCCACATAATCCAGCCGGTCGAGCTGCAGCACAACGTCGCCGTATTTCTCGATCCCGTCTCCCACCTGCGAGTGCAAGGTGAAGATTTCATTGCCGGCAACCATCCGCCCAATGCACTGGACCACCAGAACTTCGCCAACCGGACGGCTCTCCAGGTGCAGTTGCATGACCGATCCTCTGCGGGCCCACGGCGAAAGAAGCCGCGTCTGCAGCGCGGGAATATTACGTTAGCCGAATTAGCAAGTCAATGAACACCGGCACAACGATAATGCTTTTGCGTTAGGCGGGCAGCGTTCCTGGCGAATGTTCTAAACCGTGCCCGGCGCCCATGCGCTACTGGCGAGCCCACGCTAAACCATCAACGCCGGGACCCGCATCGATCAGCCGCGAACTCCAGTTTGAAGTTTGAATCTCCGCCACCTCATGACTGGCGTCACAAGATACATACGCCACCGCGCCATCCGGACGTACCAATACCTCCTGCGGCGCTGCTGGTACCTCGATGAGGTGCTCAATCTTGAGCGTATCCAGATTGAGAACGGCAACTTTCTTTGCGGCGGGCAGCGCGATCACTAGCCATTTGCCATCCGGCGTCGCGGCTGTTCCATATCCTGTGGCAGGCAGAGCGACCCAGTTGCGGACCTTGCGCGCGCGTGTATCAATGATGGCAAGTTGAGGTTTGGTCTGATCGGAAGTAAAGGCCAAGCGATCGTCGACCGATAGTGAAATCCGCTGCACTTGCGGCGCTACTGCAATGGTGTCGATCAGTTTTCGCGACTCCAGGTCTAGCACGGAGACGGTCCCGGATCCCACGTTTGCTGTGTATCCATAATGCCCGTCATGGGTAATCGCCAGCATGTGCGATTCAGGATGTCCCGTTGGAATTTTGGCAAGGATCTTCAGATTTCGTGGGTCAATGGCGGTAACCGCGTTATCAAGCTCGGTGGTCACGTACAGCAGCCCATCCTTAGGCCCGAACATCGGGCAATGCGGACGTACTCCATGTCCGAAATCAAGATTGCCCACCACTTTCCGAGAGGCGATGTCCACCACGATCATATTGCTGCCGTCCGTGCCAGGCTTGCCCACGCCGGAATTTCCGTAGATCGGGACGTACGCAAGCTTCCCATCAGGCGAGGCCACGACCTCGTGGCCAGTGATTCCGCCCTCCGCAACCGTGGCCACTTGCTTACCGGCTTTCGCGTCAATAATCCCCAGAGTCGCGTCACTCTTGTTCGCCACCAGCAGCACGCCGCGTGGAGACGGACTTCTCACCGCGGCTAGCACGATACCCCCTAGGATCAACGGCAAGATCAGCAACATCGGTCGTAACATCAGACTCTCCTTTCGCGGCCCTTAGTGCTGCCCCAAATCATCGTGTTCGTGATAGTTGGGATAAGGCGGACGCTTGATCTCCGGTTGCGGATGATCTTTCAATGCCTGCATCACGACATCGATCGCTTTCTCCAGTTGCGCATCCTTTCCCTGCCGCCAGGCCGCAGGGTCGAGATCCACTTCCACATCGGGCGCGATTCCATGGTTTTCCACCTCCCACTCGCCTTTCAAACCATAGATCGCGGCGCGAGGAGCGGTCACTCGACCGCCATCGATGAGTTCGGGATAACCGCCGATACCCACCAGTCCGCCCCAGGTTCGTTTACCGATCAGCGGACCAATTCCCGCTTTTCGGAAGTACCACGGCAACGCGTCTCCTCCAGAACCTGACATTTCATTGATGATCATGACCTTCGGCCCAAAGATCGCCTCCGAGGGGCTGAACCAGTCCTGCCCTTCCCGCGTGACCACCTTGCTCATCACCGGCCGGTTTAGATACTGGATAATGTAGTCGGCTAACTGGCCACCTTCGTTGAAGCGCTCGTCGATAATGGCGCCCTCTTTCCCAACCTGCGAGAAGAAGTACCGGTTGAAACTGGTATATCCCTCGCCAGCGGTATTCGGCACGTGCACGTACGCGATCTTTCCGCCGGTGGCCTCATCCACACGGCGCCGATTTCTCTCGATCCACTCCAGATGGCGCAGGTGTTCTTCGCTCTCCACCGGTACAACCGTGACTTCACGCGAATCCTTGCCGTCTGGATTGGCGCCCACTTTCAACACCACCTGTTTCCCTGCCGTCTCCTCGAAGAAGCTATAAATATTGTCGGAGGCATGCAGCTCGCGCCCGTTCACCGCGAGGATATAATCTCCGGCTTTGACGTTGACGCCAGGTTGCGTTAGCGGCGCTTCGTTGCCTGGGTTCCAGTTCTCTCCGTTGTAGACTTTGGCGACGCGGTAACGATTGTTCTCCAGGCTATAATCCGCGCCCAGCAATCCTCCCTTGAACTTCTTGGGTTGCGGAGTCTCTCCGCCACCCACAAACATATGGCCAACTGTCAGTTCGCCGAGGCACTCCTGGAAAAGATAGGTCAACTCATCACGTGAAGCGATTCCATCGAGATAAGGATCGTATTTCTTCTTCGCCTTCTCAAGATCGAGTCCGTGATAGTGCGGGTCGTAGAAGAAATCGCGCTCGATCCGCCAGGTCTCGTTATAGATCTGCTTCCACATCCCCCGCGGTTCAACGTAGACTTGCCACCCATCAAGTTTCAACGGACCAAAACCGGGTTTGGGAGTACTTCCGCCGCCTCCACCCGGAGAATCATCCGAAGAAGCTGTCGCCCAGGACTCTCCCTTACGGTAAAGAATTTTCTCTCCATCAAAGGACACCGCGAAGTCGTTCACATCCTCCACGACTTTGTCGACCTTCCGCTTGCTCAACTCGAACTTCTGAATCGTTTGCGGCACGTTGGGAAAATCGTCTTCCGCAAGCACCGTTGGCCCTTCAGCGAGGAATAGTATCCCGGTCTTTCCCGCTTGCATGCCGAAATAGTTTTTGCCTGGGATCGGTAGCGAGAGGATGCGTTGGCCGATACCGTCAATATCGATCTTGACGATCACCGGTTCCTCCTTCTTGTCCCTCTCTTTATCCTGATCGTCGGGCTTCTTGTCATTACCAGCGACTTTGCTGGCGGACTGCTTTTTGTCTTTTCCTTTATCCTTCTCGGCCGGCTGATCTTTGCCCGTGTTTTTATCCTTATCCGTCTTTTTCTCCTCTTTTGGCTTTTCCTCGTCACTCTCGGGAGCCAGGGGAGATTTTTCCTCCTTGCTTAGAACTGCGAGATACACATTGCGAGTGACCCGATGTTCCTGGCTTGACATGTCAAGCCCTGCCGTGGTCAGGCCCACATTCGTCGACGCCGTGAAGTAAAGATACTTTCCGTTCTTATCGAAAATAGGGTTCACGGCGTCGCTCATGCCGTCGGTCACCTGAAAAGACTTTGACTGATCGAGGGAATAAAGAAAAATTGCATGCTGCCCGCTGGGAAGTTGTTTCGAATAAGCAATCCATTTGTTGTCCGGAGACCAGGTCTGTCCCAGTTGCGTCGGACCGAAGCCGCCGAAGTAATCATGGTCCACCAGCTTCGGCGTTGCCTTATCCAAGTCCAGATACCACAACTGAAGCCGCTTGTCGGTATAGGCGATCTTTTTGCTGTCGGGTGACCAGGTGGGCGTGTAGAAGAATGACGGGGGATTGCCGAGGTTAATGTGCCGTGCTGTTCCCAATCCATTCTGATCGCGAATGCAGAGCTCGTATTCACCCGTGTCGTCGGAGAAATAGGCGATCGATTTTCCGTCAGGGGACCACGAGGGATCGCGATCCGCCACGGCGGGACTCTTCGTCAGATTCCGAATATCGCCCTTGTCCGTGGGAACCGTAAAGATCTCTCCCCACGCTTCGAATACCGCTCGCGCCCCCGTGGGTGAGATTCCGAAGTTCTGAATTTTCTTGGGTTCGACCTTGGCGAAGTGCGGGCGAACAGCTTGCACATCGCCGCGCACGTGGATATCGACGTTGTGCGCCTGATGCGTTTGCAGGTCGTAAAGCTTGATCGCTCCAAACTGCTCAATGACGATCGCATCCGGTCCCGCGGACGCAGTCTTGAAATCCAGCCCATCGCTGTGCAGAACTTCTGTGACTTGTTTTGTTTTAGTGTCGTACGCAAACAAGCTCACAGGACCGTTGCGGTCTGACAGAAAGTAAATGGTGTCTCCGACCCACATGGGGTGGTGATCGTCGGAGTTGTCCCGCGGGATTTTGATTGTACTAGAGTCGTTCAGATTAGCGATCCAGATCGGACTCGTCTGCCCCCCGCGGTAACGCTTCCATGCCTGCTGCCACTTGGGATGCGGAACATAAGCAAGGTGCGTTCCATCTGGGGAAAATGAAGCATCCTCTGCAATCGGCAATGGCAACGATGTGGGTAGCCCTCCTTCCAGCGGAATCGTGTAAAGCTGATCCTCGAAATGGATGAAGTTGCTGCCCCAGGAATTGAACATCACTTTCTTGCCGTCCGGCGTCCATCCAGCAACGTATTCGTCAGAGGGGTGGTAAGTCAGTCGTCGCGGCACGCCATCGGTGGCGGACACCACGAACACGTCTCGATTGCCGTCATACTCTCCCGTAAACGCAATCATGGACCCATCCGGAGAGAAATGCGGCAGCACTTCGACTCCAACTCCTGATGTAAGTTGGCGAGCCTCGCCGCCGTCCCGGCTCACGATCCACAGGTCGCCGCCATAGTTGAAAACGATTTGCGTTTTGCTGACGGTTGGAAAGCGCAGCAATAACGACGGAGGATTCGAATCGGCGGCGTACATGCACCCACATACCAGAAAAACGACTGGGCAAAGCACTAACACCTTGCGCATACGAGGCTCCAAAGTGGCGCGGAAAGAGAAGGGGAATCTTAAGTTGGCGCCGCCGGAGAGGTCAAGGCGGAGAGTGTAGGCACAGCCGCGTCGGCCTCCGCGGCTACACGAAGAAACAACTAGCTTCTGTTAGCTCTTCCCTTTTCCCGGCAAACCGGCGGGGTTCTCATGCGTACGCTCGCGGAAACTGCCGCGCATTCCAGATGCTAGGCCGACGCTGGATTCTCCAAACTTGTCGCGCAGCTTGTCTGCCGCCGCGAGGGCGTTTTTCCAGCGCTGCTGGCGATCACCCTCCAGCAGATCCATTTGTCCGGCTTGCGCACTGAAAGACGATACCTGCACGCCTAGCAGCCGGACCTCACATCCTTTCTTCCAGTTACTCCTGAACAAAGCCCGAATCTGCTCGAAGATTTCAGTATCGAGTTGGGTGGGGCTGGCCAGAGTGTGAGCGCGCGTAATGGTGGTGAAATCCTTATAGCGGAGCTTCAGCTGCACGGTGCGGGAGTAAAACTCGGCTTCCCGCAGCCGCCGTCCGACCATTTCCGACAATCGCATCAAAGTAGATTCCAGCCGACCAGGATCGGCCGTATCCTCGTTATATGTGTGTTCATGGCTGATTGATTTCGCATCAATGTCGGCCCCGACTTCGCTATCGAACCATCCGCCCGCATCTTCGCCACGCGCTTTGCCGGCTAGGGCGAGACCCCATTTCCCAAAACGCTCGCTAAGGTCCGACTCTTCCAGGCGCGCGAGGTCTCCTACCTTCTTAATCCCCAGGGAGTGGAGATGACTCTCCATTACCTTGCCAACCCCCGGAATTTCACGGACGTCCAAGGGCGCCAGGAATTTGGCTTCTTCTCCGGAAACGATCCATAGCAGCCCGTTTGGTTTCGCCTGTCCTGATGACACTTTGGCAATCAAACGCGAGCTTCCAATTCCTACCGAGCAATTCAGTCCCGTCTCGGTTTTCATCCGCAGGTGCAAACTATTCGCTGCCTTCAGCGGAGGCCCGTGCAGCCGTTCCGTCCCGGTCATGTCGAGATAAGCCTCATCGATAGAGGCCATCTCCACTTGCGGAGTGAACGCACTGAGCACCCTGAAGACTCTTTCGGAGCACTCGCGATACCGCTCAGGATGGCCATCAACGAAAATGGCATGCGGACAGTGCTTGGCCGCGGTGCGCAACGGCATGGCCGAGTGGACTCCGAATTTGCGCGCTTCATACGAAGCCGCGGACACCACCCCCCGCTCGTTCCGCTGTCCACCCACCACAACCGCTTTGCCCCTCAAAGATGGATCGTAGAGCTCTTCCACCGAAACGAAAAACGCGTCCATGTCCACATGAAAGATAGTGCGAGGAAAAGCGCGCTGGTCGGCCGCAGGCATGCAGCTACAGATTTTAGCAGCGCCGTCCCGCACAACATTGATCTCAATTGATCTCAGGGGCCCGATGTATAAAGCTTCTCTTTTCGTCTATACAGCAAGACACGTACTCGCGCCCGAATTGCCCGTATGCGCACGTGAATTTGTAAGGAATCTTTACGTATCTCTACGCACCTCAGACAGTACTTCTGCCATGATCGATCATCTAACTCCCGATGCTTGCTGGTGACTCCATTCTGAAGGTTTTTGCATGGCGTGCGAAACTGCGCCCCAGCATGACCCCACGTCTTTTTTCCCCACCACGGGCGCATGCACCCGGAATGGCGCTGCTATTGGTAGCCACATGCGGCTTCCTGTCCCTCTCAGCCTGTTCGCGAAAGCCGAATACTCCGCCGCCCGATGGTTCCGCCCTGTTTGTGAAAAGGTGCTCTAGCTGCCACACTCCCGGCAATGACATGCGCGCTCCTGAGCCCGCAGCGTTGCACCTCATGTCGCAGCGGTTCATCCTTGCCGCGCTGAATTCAGGCCGGATGAAATTCGAGGCCAAAGGCCTGACCAAGGCCCAGAAGCTCGCCATCGCAACTTACCTGGCCGCCCCCGACTCTCCCGTGGTTACGTTTACAGGCTACTGCGGTCACGAGGTCACTCCTCTCGCGGCCAACTCTGGCGTCTGGAACGGCTGGGGAGCAGAGCCGGGCAACAGCCGCTATCAATCTTCCCGTACCGCAGGACTGAATCGCGCACAGCTGAAGGATCTCAAGCTGAAATGGGCATTCGGATTTCCCGGAGCTGCCGCCACATTCGGTCAGCCTACGTCCTATGCAGGCAGACTCTTCGTGGGCAGCGAAGACGGCACCGTCTACTCTCTCGATGCCGCGACCGGATGCCTCTGGTGGATGTTCAAGGCCTCCGCCACAGTGAAGACGGCGATTTCCATCGGCAATGGCGGAAAGACCGCATTGTTCGGCGACACCAATGGAATTGTCTACGCATTGAATGTCGCCGATGGTTCGGTGATCTGGCAGGTTCATCCCGAACCACATCCCGCCGCGCGCATCACCGGATCTCCGATCCTCCTCGGCAATCGCTTATACGTGCCAGTTTCGTCCGGAGAAGAAGGCGCATCGGCCGATCCTGCATATCCCTGCTGCACCTTCCGGGGCAGCATCATCGCACTCGATGCCTCTACGGGACAGCAGGTCTGGAAGGCCTCCACCATTTCTGAAGAAGTCAGGCCTACCCGCAAAAATTCACAGGGAGTGCAGTACTTCGGACCTTCCGGCGCTGCAGTCTGGTCTTCTCCCACGCTCGATGTGAAGGGGCACGCGATCTATGTTGCCACCGGGAACAACTATTCCGATCCGCCCACCAACATGTCCGATGCCGTGGTTGCATTTGACATTCGCAATGGCACAAAGCTGTGGGCCCGCCAACTCATGCCCAAGGACGTCTGGAATAGCGGATGCGTAGCCGAGAAAAAAGATAATTGCCCGCCCGAGCGTGGCAATGATTACGACTTTGGCGCCCCCCCGATGCTGAAATCGCTTCCTGATGGCCGCCGGATAGTTCTGGCAGCCCAGAAATCGGGCGTAATCTACGCACTCGATCCCGACCAGCATGGCCGTATTTTATGGAAGACGCGAATCGCAAAGGGCGGTCCGCTGGGCGGCGTGGAATGGGGCGGCGCCGCCAACAGCCGTTATGCCTACTTCCCTGTCTCCGACTTTGATTTCGATAATCCCAATGTAGGCGGAGGAGTATTCGCGCTCGACCTTCAGACCGGCAAGCAGGTCTGGCATGTAGCTCCCCCCAAGCCTGCCTGCGCCGGACAGTACGGCTGCAGTCCCGCTCAAATGGCACCTCCAACTCTGATTCCAGGAATCCTCTTCGCCGGATCTTTAGACGGCCACCTGCGCGCCCACGATACGCGCAACGGACAGGTGATCTGGGATTTTGACACCGCCCAGGATTTCAAGACCACCAATGGCGTCCACGCTCACGGCGGCTCTCTGAACGGCGCCGGCCCGGCCATCCTCAACAGTATGCTATTCGTGAACACCGGCTATACCAACGCCATGGCGGGCAATGTCTTGCTGGCTTTTGCTCTGGGTCCTGGGCATAATCAACGAACTAACGCAACTGATAAAAGCCTACACCGCAAGCGGAAGCCTCCCTCTCTGCCCCGACTGCGTGCGAAAGCTGCCGCCATTCCACGTTTCTAATCTGCAACTACCCGCCTTTCATCACTGCGATGGCGCACGGCGAAGCTGCTGTCTTCTGGGGTGCTGCACGAGTTACGGCGCGCCCACTTGCCGACGCTCCTCAGAAATTCTCGTCAACATTATCAAGTGACATCATTCGTGTGCGTCCGCAGCGAGAACTCGTGCGAGCCGCCCCGGTAATCTTAGGTCTGAGTGTGCGAGCAAGAGGCTGGCGGCTAATCTGCGGACTTGTCAACTTGCGAGACGTGGACTCTCGGAGAGCATCTCCACTAGGATTGCACTGCCTTACCATGAACAAGACAGTGGTCGGCGTGATCGTCGGGTCATTTAAAGGCCGATTCAGGGTTCATCCGGAGTTGACCGCGCGGTCGACATTCATTGAGGAGATACGAATGCGTTCGGAAATCTTCTGCGGACTATTTTGTCTACTACTTGTGTTCCCCGCCTTCAGCCAAGCCAAAGACTCATGCACCAGCCTCACGGACCTGAAGATTTCAGGTACCGAGATCACGAAGGCCGCTCACGTCGAGGCTGGAACCACCGAGCCGATTCCCTGGAATCAAACTCGTACCGCCCCGCTTCCCGCATACTGCCGAGTCGAAGGAATCATTAATCGGAGGACAGGAGTTGACGGCGAGGAATTCGGCATCACCTTCGCATTGGCCATGCCCGACAAATGGAATAGCGACTTCCTGATGCAAGGCGGAGGCGGCAGCAACGGCATTGTTTTCGCCCCTCTCGGATTGAATGCCACGGGAGATACCCCTGGCCTTATCCGCGGATTCGCGGTTGCAAGTACGGATACGGGTCACAAGAGCCATCATGCCGGATTCGATTTCGCTTTCAGGAAAGATCAGCAGGCCTATCTGGATTTCGCTTATCTCGCCAATGCTGAGGTTGCTGCAGTCGCTAAACAACTCATCGCGCAACACTACGGAAAGCCGGCAGCCTTTTCGTATTTTTCAGGCTGTTCGACCGGCGGCCGCGAAGGAATGATTCTGTCGCAGCGCTATCCCACGGTGTTCAATGGCATCATCTCCGGGGATCCCGCCATGCGCACCGGACTTTCCAATCTCGCGATCGGCCGATGGATTCCCATTGCCTTCAATCAAATTGCTCCGAAAGATGCGAATGGCAAACCAATCATTGAGCAATCCATTACTGACAACGACCGCAAACTGATCAAAGACGTCCTTATCAAAGAGTGCGATGCTAAAGACGGTCTTGCCGACGGCTTGATCTCCGATCCTCTCGCGTGCGATTTCGACCCTGAGATGTTGGCGTGCAAGGGCGAAAACAACGACTCCTGCTTGGCTCCAGACAAAGCCGCCGCCATCAAAAAGGCCCTCGCCGGGCCGAAGACCGCAACTGGAACGCAAGTCTATGCTGGATTCCTTTACGACACAGGGATTACGAACGGTCTACCGTTCCGGGGGTTGCTCTCACCCGGGCCCGGTGTTTTCGGGCCTGCAACGACTGATATGACCATGGACGTCGATAAGGAAGCTCTGGCAGACATACAGCCGCTCGTGGATTCAATGTCCACCAACTTGACGACCTTCTCCGCACACGGAGGAAAGCTGATTTTCTACCACGGCGATAGCGACCCATGGTTTTCGCCGCTCGATACGTTCGGCTATTACAAAGACCTGGCAGCCGCTAACGGGGGCCTCGAAACGGTATCCAAATGGAGCCAATTTTATTTCGTTCCAGGCATGAGCCACTGTGGCGGAGGGCAGGCGCTCGATCAGTTTGATTTGTTGGGCGCAATCGTCAACTGGGTCGAGAAGGGATCGGCGCCCCTCTCAGTAACCGCGACTGGCAAAGCTTTCCCTAGTCGCAGTCGGCCGCTCTGTGCTTATCCCAAGCACCCACAATATAAAGGAGACGGCAATCCCGAAGACGCGAATTCTTTCGAGTGCCGCTGAGCAGGAATTCAGGCCTGACGCTGTGGAACATGAATGAGGAGGAGTAGAGATGAAGCGTATCGGAATCGCAGTCATTCTTTTCGCCAGCTGTTGCTATGCACAAGAAGCAGCCGATTTTCAGCCTTCCTCCACCAACGTTTGGGCAGCGGAGTATCCGCGGGTTGACAGCGCCGGGAGAGTACAGATTCGCGTGAAGGCTCCCGACGCGACGAAGGTCAGATTGAATTTCTGGAGCGGGCCGAAAGTTGACATGGAGAAACAGCCGGATGGATTCTGGACGATCACCACTCCCCCGCTCGTTCCCGGCCTTCACTATTACACCTTAATCATCGACGGCGCGGAGGTCAGCGATCCCAACACTCACGCCTTCTTCGGAGGCGGCAAGCCCGCAAGTGCCGTGGAAGTCCCGGATCCCGGCTCTACCTATTATTCGATTCAGGATGTGCCGCATGGCGCGGTTCGTGAAGTTTGGTACAACTCGAAGGTGACAGGCACGTGGCGGCATGCGCTCCTCTATCTGCCGCCAGACTATGAGAAGCAAACCAAGGCACGCTATCCCGTGCTCTATCTGCAACACGGCGCCGGCGAAGACGAAACAGGCTGGGTTCGCCAAGGCGATGCGAATTTCATTCTCGACAATCTGATCGCGGCGAAGACTTGCAAGCCGATGATCGTGGTGATGGCCTATGGCTACGCCCACCGCGCCGGCCAGCCGCCTGCGGATTTGTTCGCTAAGCCCTTTGGGTCGCCAGAGATGCTGAAGGCAATGCAGGAGATGGGGGCTGCCTTTGAAGACGATGTGACACAAGCCCTAATCCCATTTATCGACGCAACCTTCCGCACAGTTTCGGATCGCGACCATCGCGCCATGGCTGGCCTTTCCATGGGTGGCATGCAGACGTTCCAGATCACGCTAAATCATCTCGATCTCTTCTCCTACATCGGCGGCTTCAGTGGAGCCGGCGGCATGCTCGTGTTGGGCAATCGCAAACTGGATCCCAAGACTGACTACAACGGAGCGTTCGCCGATCCGGCTGCATTCGCCAAGAAAGTGCACTTGCTCTGGCTCGGCGTCGGAACCAATGAGCCTGAAAGGATGCGCGCAGGACTCCAGAAACTGCATACATCCCTGCTGGAGGCAAACATCCAACACGTTTTCTACGAATCACCCGGCACCGATCATGAATGGCAGACCTGGCGCCGCGATCTGAAGGATTTTGCGCCGCGGCTCTTCTGAACAGACCACGTGCTCTATTGTCTCGAAGAACTGGTTCAAGCCGTTCCCGCTTGAATGAGAAACCCTCTCCCCACGATGGGGAGAGGGTCGTTGCAGTCGAGCACGTTTTAGTCGTCCTGGTCAGCGGTGCTTGGTGCGGGGTTGTTGAATTCGCTGGGAGGGCGAACGGTCTTCTCGCCAGGATAGGGCCGCGTAAACCCGGTCGTCATGTACCAGTTGAAATGGTTAACGGCGTCCGGGTCTTCGGAGTCGGGCTTGGTCAGTTTGCCGGCGAAGATCTGCGCCTTCTTCTGCAGCCAAGCCTTCCTCAGAGCCTGCGACGGCAGGGCTGCCGGTCGGTTCAGCCGTGCTCGCCACAACACCCTCATCCAGCGGGACCTGGTTCGCGCACGTGCGTCCACGGCTTGAAGTTGTCGTCGGGCGGGGTACCCCTTGACGAAAGCCGTCGTCATCGGCGACGCCACGAGGTCGAACTGGTTCATGGGCGGCAGACCGAGGATTTGCTCGATCGTCCGCGTCATGTTGACCTGCGTGTAGTAGGTGTGGTCGGTGGGTCCGTTCTGCACAACGTATGGGCTGACGATATAGCCTGGGCTGCGATGGCCATCGACGTGGTCGACGCCGTTCTGCGCGTCGTCTTCCTCGATGAAGATCGCCGACGTCGGCCACACTTTGCTGTGGCTGATGTAGTCGATAATGCGCCCAATGGCCAGGTCGTTATCGGCCTGTTGCGCCTCCGGCGTCGGCGGGCCGCCGGTGTGGTCGTCAATTACCCACAGAATGCTCAGCGCAGGCACTGTACCGGCCGCCAGGTCTTTCTTGAAGTCCTGCAGCCACAGATCGACGCGGAACTGGTCGGGGATGCCCAGATCGAACTGCGGGAAGTTCGTGATGAGGTGGTTCGATACGGCCGGGACGGAGGAGTGTGCCTGGACCGTGTTCTGATAGATACAGCGTGCTTCTCGAGCCCAGCCTCGAACTTCTTTGCGTCGCCGTAAAAGTCGCTCCAGCTCGGCTCGGTGGTCGACCCGTTCGGCTGTTGGAACGTATCGTACTCGACGTATTCGCCGTAGATCTTCACCGGCAGACCTTTGGCCGACTGCTTCCGAGAAGAGGAAGCCCTTCTTCTGATAGGCGAGTGCATCGCCGGCATTCCCGCCTGGATAGCTGCGGACCCAGTCAGGCGACTGGATGTCGTCGGCGTAGGGCGCCATGGCTTCGGCTGATCCACTGATGACCGTCAGCCGACTGGCGGCTCGGGTCGTAGAAATTGTCGAAGAGAGGGAATCGCTTCACCAGTTTGTGCGCGTTCGGCGTGATCCTTGCCGCCGAACACCGCCAACGACGGATCGCCATTGCCGGCGGCCACGTCGCCCAGAATCTGATCATAGGTGCGGTTTTCACGGATGATCAGGAACACGTGCTTGATCAGCGACGGATCGCCGATCTTGGCCGGGATTGCGACCGGCTTGGCATGCGGGCTGCCACCGGAGGCAGACTGGATATTTTGCGCCAGATCCCAGTGGTTGTTCTGGAAAACTTGCCTCGTCATCGTCTCCAACGTTGCCGCGATCTGGTACGGGGACGATGCTGACGGTGCCATTGTCCTGGTGGGTGTTGTAGCTGGTGACGCCGTAGTCGGTCTCGAACGAATAACGCGTGCCGATGCCTTTGTCGTTGGCAACGATGAGCGCGTTATTGGCCTTCGTCCAGCACGACCGAGCTCGGCGCATAGGCTACCGGGATCATGCCCAGGACCGGATTCCTCGCGTGTCTCGCTGAGGTCGACCACCGCGATCGCGTTGGCATTGTAAAGCGCGACGTAGGCAATGCCTTTCTTGGCATCGACGGCGATCGAGTTCGGCGCGGCGCCATAGGCCGGTTTGCGTTCGCCGGGCACTCCGATCGGCAGCCCAAGGTCGATCGTCCGCACTACTTCGTTGGTGCCCGTGTCGATCACCGAGATGCTGTCGCTGTAGGTATTGGCGACCAACAGGGATCGTCCGTAGAACGCCATCCCGGTCGGGTGCAGACCGGTCGGAGATGTTAGCGGTGACCTTCATCGAGGCCAGATCAACCACAGAAACGGTACCGGTGATCGCTGCGCCCACCACCGGGTCGGCGACGATTTCAGTGCCGGCGGAGTAGATCTGGAAGTCTGCCTCGGTAGCGGCCCGGCCACCTTCGTTGCTGACGTAGGCGGTCGTGCCGTGCCGTCGATCACGATGCTGTGCGGCGCGTTGCCGACGCGGATCTCCGTCACCTGCTTCGGCGGATTCGCGGTCAGGTCGATCTTGGTGAGCGTATCGTTCTGGTTCAGCAGGGCATAGGCGCTCTTGCCATCCTTTGAGAGCGCGACGCCGCCGGGATAAGAAGTGCTCGGACTATAGAACGTGCCGCAGGGTCTGGCGTAAGGGCCCACAGGGCTGTTCGGAAAGCAGCTGATGAAGGAATTGTTCGGCGGCACGCTGACCTGGGCATTGTCTTCCAGCAAGCCCTCTTCCGAGACGTTGGCGATGGTGACATTGCTGCTGTCCTGGCTGAACACCAGGTGCTTGCCGTCCGCCGAATAGGCGATGCCGCTATAGCTGCCGCTCGAATCGTGTCCGAGCGCGATGTAGTTCTGCAGGACAACGCCGGTGTTGGTGTCGAACACCTCGACCGCCTGCGACGCGCCCATGGTGAGGACGGCGGCGGTGTGACTGTGGCGATTGGGGTTCAGCGCGATGGCCTTCGCGCGGACCCGGATGCCGAGATCGACTTGGGTGCCGGCAGGGGTGATGACCTGGCCATCGCCGACGACCCACGAGCCGTTCGGCTGCGGGCCGGTGACGTAGGTCGGGATACGGCCATGGACTGAGCACCGGCGAGCCCCGGAAGGCTCAGCCCCGCCGCGGCCAGCAGAGCCGGCGAGCGGACGCAGACGGCTCATCCGAGATTTATTTCGAGAGTTATTTCGAGACCAAGACCTTTTCGGGACATGTACTGTTCTCCTTTATCCTTTTTGGGTTTTTGTTCATCACAGGAATCGGGATTGGCCCTGCGATATCGGGATGGAATACGATCAGCGCTTCTGCACATCGTGGGGCATGCTAGAGAGAGCGTGTTAAGCCTTGATGACGATCACATGAAATTTCCGTCATATGGGCTGAAGTTTTCCTCGGCGATTGTGACGCGCGCAGGTCCACGGCTTCGCACAGAATGTTTCGTAAATGCCGGCTAGATTCGGTGAGATAGGCTGCTTAAGGCCAATGAGGAGTGAGCACTACTTTCGTCGACTCACGACGCTTCGTCGACCAGCGCGCGCAGCGGCCCCAGCCAGGGTTCGTAGCGTCGCCAGCGCGCGACGGAGGTGCGATAGATCGGCTGCCGGGTCTGCCACTTGCTGGGGGTCTTCACAGCCCGCGGATTGAGTTCGGGGCGCAGGCACGCGTCGTGCCACGCCAGGCCGCAGGCCGCGATGATCCGCCGGATGACTGGTTCGGGCGCGCGGGTCAGGTCCTCGTAATCGACCTCGATGAAGCGATCCGCCGGCAGCACGCTCCGCCAATGGTCGATGAGCCGCTGGTAGCTGCGGAAATACGCGACCAGTTCGTCGCCTCCGGTCGGAAACGCCAGGCTCGGATGGAAATGAGTTTGATGGATCGACAGCGCCGTGTCCACTGCAGCACGGCGGCAATGGATGATGATTGCGCGCGGGAATGCCAGGTGGATCAGCCCGGCCCAGAGAAAGTTGAACGGCATCTTGTCGGTCACTCGCGCCGCCTTCGGCGCGATCGCGCGCAGCACGCCAAGATAATCTGCCGCCGCCTTGGCGAGGAACGGCTTCTCGTTCCCGGCCGCGCCGGAACGGTGCCACTGCCGCCCCGCGCTCGTTCCAGAAATTCAACTCGCCACCGGCCCCGACCTCGGGATGCATGGAGACGATCTGCTCGACGAGAGTTGTGCCGGACCGCGGCATGCCGATGATCAGCACCGGCGTTGCATCGTTGCTGCCGAGTTCGGGCGCCTGCGCCATCAATTCGGGTGTGCAGCGGGCAATCAGCCGGTCGATCTCGATGGAGAACGCGGCCGAGTCGAACGACGTAGAGCCCCGGCGCACGGCATCTGCGGCATCGAAATGCTGCATGGCCAAGGCGTAATCGCCAAGATCTTCCGCCGCCTTGCCGATCGCGAGGTGAAGGCGCAGGCGTTGCGCCGCTTCCAGCCCCGGCGTGGCCAGGGCAGCTATCATCTGTTGCAAGCAGACCGTCGTCATCTCTCGTGACAGGGCGACACCGAACCAGATCGTAGTAGCTTCCCGCCAGCAGCGGCGCGATCGCGATCGCGCGTTCGAAGCATGCGCGGGCCTCGTCGAAACGGCCGAACTCAGAGAGCAAGCTGCCCAGCAGATCGTACGCCATGGCGTTCGTCGGATCGGCTACCAGCGTCTCTCGCAGCACTTGTTCGGCTTCCTGATTGCGATCCTCAATCAGCAACGCCCGCGCCTTCCCAAGGCGGCCGAAGCTGGTCTTGCCTCCGGTGGCCGCCGCGCGACGGAAACAGCCGATCGCCTCGTCACGATGGCCGAGTTCGTAGACAAGCGCGCCGGCACGGAACCACGCCTCGGTCAACGAGGGAAGCAGCTTAGTGGCGCGGTCGTAAGCAGACGATTGCTGCGGCAATGTTGCCCAGCTTCTCCAAGGCGATTCCCAGTCGGAAATGGGCATCGGCGTAGCGCCGGTCAATCGCGACGGCCCGCTGCAACGCCGCGATTGCCTCGGGTACCCGGCCGACCTCGAGGCAGGCGAGGCCGAGATCATGCTGGATGATGGGATTGAAGGGCTGCAGCAGCGCCGCATCGCACAACGGCGCGATTGCATCTCCCGGCCGGCCAGCCTCCAGCAATTCACCGGCCGACGCAAGCAGATCCGCCACCTGCTGCGGAGCGACTGTTCTCGAAGACTGGGGCATGACGCGACTATCGCATGTCAATGTTAAGGGACCATTACAACCTCATCGCGCGAGGAAACGTAGACTAGGACATGGACGGCGCCCCGCGTTGCAGCGATGATTTGAATGGGTACAGCGGACGGATTAGCCACGCTCGCGAAAATTTTCATCAAACCTTAACCGCTGTGCAACACTTCTGGTCTACCCTGCTCGCGAATATGCACTTCAGCAAAACGAGACATGAACGTTCCCGCTACATCCCCGCATTGATAAGCCTCGCAAAGGTAATCCGTGTTAGGAATTCATGATGAAAATATTCCTGCATCTCATAGCGACATTACTGCTTACGTCCGCCGTATTTGGCCAGGCACCTTCCATCGCGAACCTAAGTTCCTTTCCCGTCTACATCAAGGTTGAACTCGACAAATCCATCAAGCTTTCTGCTCTGAAACCGCAAGATATTGTCCAGGGCAAGCTCGCCCGCGACGTCTACTCTGCAGATAGAAAGCTCCTGAATGCAGGCAGCCGAGTCCAGTTGCGGGTCGATCATCTCAAGCGGCAGCACAAAACTGCGAACGACCACTGGCCTTGGATTATCCGAGCCTTGGCACCACGTCATGAGACAGTGCCGTCATTTCAGGAAGCCATGATCGCCTCCGGCGATGGCGAAAAGCCATTGCACGTCACTCTCATTTCCGCAGCGAAGACGACTGAGATCGGTGCCGAGCCTACTAAAGAACAGCAAGAAGATGTAGCTGGCAAGATCAGCAAAGTCGATTTTGGATTCAATTCCCTTCATCGCTGGTTTAGGCGTTCGCACGCGCGAACGGGACAGTTTATATTTCTCGAAGCCGGTCACGCTTTGGCAGACACACCGCCTTCGTCCGACACGATGCTCTCTCCGGTAACGCCTGAAGGTCTACCCACAGGAACAGCTTGCAGGGTACTTCTGCTAAACGCCATCAGCGCTTCCAAAAGCCATTCAGGAGAACCGGTACAGGCTCTGTTGCTGGAGCCGGTTGTTCTGAACTCGCGGGTAGCCTTGCCGGCCGGCACGCTGTTCGAAGGCAATGTTGTGAAGACCACCCCTCCACGACGGCTGAGCCGTGCGGGTTCCCTCTCGATCACATTCACGGGCGTAAGACTTCCTCACGGAGAGTACGCGGCGGCGAGCGCCTCTCTAAGTGGGCTTGAAGTTGATCGCCGTTCGCACGTGAAAATAGATAACGAAGGTCATCTTCACGGAGATCATCCCGGAACAGCTTGGACACTGATCAACGGCGGCCTCACCGCGGGCATCGCAAAGGAAGTCGATGATGGTACTCAATTGCTATTGGAGGCTGTTCTTAGTGGAGCAACCGACGCCTCCACCGCAGGCACTGCTCGCATCGCCGGCGCCATTGTTTCTGGCATCTTTCTTGCGACCCGCCATGGACGTGATGTGGTCTTGCCCAATCTCACGGAAATGCAGATTAGACTGAACCGTCCACTCACTTTGCCGGATCATCCAATTGGCCGTGCGCCGAACATTCGCTCACAGATTGACCTTGCCGGTTCTGACAAGGAATCGGCGACCTCACGAAACTCCGAGTTGCCGAGCATCCGCTAGGTTGCTTGCAGGCGCGCGCAGACCATTGCTTAGAGCGAGTCCAGCCTGTGTGCTCAGAAACATCGTTGCGCCGAGGAGAACGTCGACGCCCAGTTTCACAAAGGCGGAATTCTCACCCTCGCCCGCGCGCAAGTTTTGCCGCCTGCTTGAATATGTTGAGGAACATCTCCCTGGTCAGCTTGCCGGTCTGGGTGTTCTGATTCGAAGGATGATACGAGGCCAGCAGGATCTTGCCGTCCGGCATTTCGTAGGTCGCGCCATGTTTGAAGACGTAGGCCTTTTTGCCCTTCAGCAGGCCGCGGCGTTTGAGGTAATTCAGATAGGCGTCGAAGCCGATCTTGCCTAGCGCGACTACGACCTTCACTTTTTCCAGTCCTGCCAGCTCGCGATCGAGAAAGGTCGAGCAGGCCGCGAGTTCCGTGGGCAGAGGCTTATTGTCCGGAGGAGCGCAGCGGACTGCGGCCGTGATGTAGAGATCGTTCAGCTTGAGGCCGTCGTTGCGATCGGTGGCGGTGGGTTGGTTGGCGAATCCGGTTTCGTGCAGCACGGGATACATGAAGTTGCCCGAAGCGTCGCCGGTGAATGGGCGCCCGGTGCGATTGGAGCCGTGAGCGCCGGGAGCGAGTCCCATGATCAGGACGCGGGCCTGGGGGTCGCCGAATCCGGGGACGGGCTTGCCCCAGTATTCCCAGTCGCGGTAGGCGCGGCGCTTATCGCGGGCGATCTGCTCGCGATAGGTAACCAGGCGCGGACAGCGCGTGCAGGCGACCACGTCCCGGTTGAGAACGGTAAGCCAAGACACTTGGTCATTAGACCATATTGCTTCGAGGCGCAGAGGGCCGGGCGGCGTTCACTGCTTTCGCTTGCTGGACGGATGTGGGTGCTTCCTTTGCTGGCATAGGTGGTTTGCGGGGGGCGCTATTCGCGCCGGAGTTCGAAGCGTTCGAAGCGGAGGGTTTTGTGACGTTGTGCGGGGTTAGCGCGCTTGGGGCGACTGCGCTGCGGACCGATACTGCTGGTCCGCCTGGACAGCCTGAGAGGCTGTCCCTACGCGGGCTCTCTTCACGGGCTGTGGTGGGTTCGGCTTTTCTTGCTGCCTCTTGGGCTTGGGTGTATGGGGTCCAGCCTTTTTCTTTTGCGGCGGCGTGGGCTTCCGCTGTGGGGAAGCCGTAGTAGTTCGCGATGGTTTCGTTGCGCTCTTTCTCGAATTGTTCCGGAGTTTTGTAACTGCGCTGAGGTCTTGTGGCGCGCGGGTCCTGACCGTAGGAGGCTTCGAACGGGACATCCAGGTCAATGAGTCCATCGGCGATGTGGCTGGGGGCCGTTTCGTCGTACTCGGGAACCTCTTTCACCATCTCGCGCTCGGACACTCTGACGCTGGCGCGCGCGTCATTTTTCACCGCGATGTGCAGGGCGCGAATGATGAGCGTTGCGCGCTTCATCTCGATGGTGTTGCGCAGCAGCGCGTTGATGACTTCGGCCAGCGCGGCCTGGATGGACTCTTTGTCCTCGATGCAGGCGAGCGGATGCAGGCGCGACTGCGGCGGAGTGCGCACGCCGCGATGCATGCGCTGGTGGTAGTAGCAGAATTGCTGTCCGCGAAGAGAAGGAGAGCCGCAACGGACGCCGGAGATCTTGATATGAGTGCAGCTTTTTCTGTTTTCCATGAGATTGATCCTGTGAAGAATTTGTTGGTACTTAGGACGTAAGATCTTTGCTTCTGCGGAGTTGGGGCGAGTGGAGAGGACCATGTCCGCGTAAAGTCTTGGGAACTCAGGAGTTGCGAGTAAAGTCTTGCGAACAATGGAGTTAAGGGATTCTGGGTGGACGGGAGGGAGTGCCGAATTGGGAATCCAGGGAGTAGCGGGGGCGGAGGAGGCGTCCGATGGCTCGCGTTGAGTGTCGGAGTTTTTGGGACTTTGGTGATGCATAGTCCCAAAGTTCCACATCCAGATTTCTCAGTCCAGGTTGTACGTCACAATTTGAAAATATTTGCTGTGGAAAACTTCTGAGGGGGAGTGCTCCCGAATTGGGAAAAAGAAATGGGGTACGCCCCGTTGAACTGCACCCCTAACGTGAGACAAAGAAACTAGGGACAGTTTTCTTGCGAAAAAGATTGTAAACCGGGGAGTGGGGTCTGGGGCGAGGGAGCGGTTAGCTCCCTCGCCCCAGTCAGCTCTGTAGAAGCCTTGCCGTTTGCCACGCTCCCTAACTGTTGTTCGAAGGCGGCTGGTGTTTGATAGTTCAATGCAGAATGCAGCCGCTGATGGTTGTAGGTGATTTCGAAAAACGTCGTCAGTTCGGCGCGCAAGGCGTCCAGATCGCGCCAGTCTCTACCATGCACCTGCTCCTGTTTGAGCGTCTTGATGAAGGACTCCGCTTTGGCGTTGTCGTAGGGATTGCCCACGCGGCTCATGCTCGGTTGCACTCCATGATCGGCCAGCAGCGAGAGATAGTCGGCACAGGCATACTGAATGCCGCGGTCGGAATGGTGAATCAGTCCCGGCGCAGGTTGGCGTTCGAGCAGTGCCATGCGCAATGCCTGCACGGCCACGCTCGCGCCCAGATGCCGCGCTAGCCCCCACCCGATCACCCGCCGCGAATGCGCGTCTAACACCACAGCGACATAAACAAACTCTTCTCGCAATCGCACGTAAGTGATATCGGCGACCCAGAGTTCATTGAGATTGCGCGTCACCAAGCCACGCGCCAGATTCGGCCACACTCGCCATCCATGCTGCGAATCGGTGGTCGCAGGCACGAATCGCCGCGTGCGCAGACTGAGCAGATTATCTTCACGCATCAAGCGCAGCACGCGCTTAGCATTGACGCATTGCCCGCGCTGCCGCAGTTCCCAGTGCACGCGCCGGTATCCGTAGAACCGCTTTTCCACGATCACCTGCTGGATAGCATCACGCAGCGCCGTGTCGGCCTGGCGTGGTGCCGACGACTCCCAATGCCGGTAAAACCCCGCCCGGCTGACGCCGCTCAACTCGCACATTCGTTCCACGCTGAGGCCGCCTTGCCCGGCCCGCTCCGCGATCAACGTGCAGATCGCTTCCCGCCCACTTTTATGCGCCGCAAGGCTTCGCCGAAAAAATCCAGTTCCAGTTCCTGCTGCCCCACCTTGCGCTCCAATTCCGCAATCCGCTTCCGCGCCGCCAACAACTCCCCGCGGCCGGATCTCGCTTCCGCTTCGTCACCAGCTGCCGAGACTACCTTCCGCGGCCTTCCTCCGCGCCTATGCACAAAGCCGGCTTCGCCCAGCTCTGCATAACGGTCCTTCCACACATACAGCCGCTTTCGCCGAATGCCCAGCTCCTGCGCTACTGCACTTACGCTTTCCCCAGCCAACACTCGGCGCACCGCCGCTATCTTCAACTCCGTTCCATATTCCGGTTGATTCGTGTTCTTTTGTGACATCTGTTCTCCTGGTCGAGAACTGTCACCATTATCTCTGTCTCAGTTTTGGGGTGCACTCCAACCGTCTGTCCCCATATTTTCCGTCTCCATATTTTCCAGCCGTCTCAGCCGTACTCAGAAATGAAACCCCAGCTCAGCCGTGTAGCTTCGCGGAGTTAAGAAATGTGTTCCGCTGAAGGTCGATAGGAAGTTGTAGAGTGCAACCTTGTTCGTGACGTTAATCGCAGTCAGGCGAAGACTCCACTTGTATTTGTCTCCGCCAAAGAGATTGTCGTCACCGACGGCGACATCGAATATGTGCCGCGGTGCAATTCGCGGAGGATTGTGGTCATCGTTTTCAGTCCCGGGTGCTGGAATTGTGACCCGTGTCGAGCCATATTGAGACGGTGCACAACTTGTCAGCGGAGCATTGAGCGTGGGAAACACGCTGCCGCAAAACAGTCCCGCCTGCATTTGCTGATCTGCCGTTAAGCCCGTCAAATCCACTGGAGTACTCGGGCCAGCGGCGAAAGGCACGGCACCCGCGACCATTCCGCTGTCATACCGCCAGTTCAATCCTATCCAGGGACCGGTCTTTCCAATCTGATATTGCACATGGGTCGTCTGATTGAACTTTTCATCGTGATCGATTCGAAAAACACCAGCGGGGGCCGAAGGTGTTGCACCCGCTCCGCTGACTTGCGGCAGGAAGAATCTCGCGGCAACACTTGAGAAAACCATCAACGCGGAAAACCCGTGAAGATTCGGTACGCTGACGCGCCCTGCAAATCCTGGGATCTTGGACCGATCCCATGCGATCGGGAAGAAAATCGGCGTGTTCCCAAGAATGCTGAAATCATAAGCGTTGTGGGTGTATTTCCAAACGTACTCTCCTGAGAAGACCAGATACTTGCCGATGGTCTGCTCCAGTCCTGCGTGAAATTCGTTGCGCCACCCAGGACTCAAGGGAGTCGAAGCCGTGGCAGAACATCCGAGAAGAGGATTAAACACAGGACTGTCGCATCCCACGCTGGCGACAATGAGGTTCTCATTGAAAGGCGTTTCCAGCAGCCGTGCATAAGAAACTCGCAGAACCGTATTACTACGCTTGATGTTGTACGCAATTCCGACTCTGGGCTCGGCCTCTTTGTGGGTCGTCAGTCCGTTGTAGAAGTCACCGCGCAACCCAACATTGAACGACCATGCCCCTTTTGTGATTTGGTCCTGAACGTAAAGCGCTAGCTGTTTTACGTCGGTGCGTCCGTGGAAACTGAACAGGCCTCCTCCACGGGTGAGGTCAAACGGAAGCAGGTCGGTGCAGGGAGAAGACAGCGCGACGGCATTTACAAAGCAGGGGGCGCCGCTGGCATCGGTTAGCGATGGAATCAGAGCGCTGTCCACGATACCGAGATTGTCGTTCTCCTTGAGAAAGGTTTGCTGGTACGTTCCTCCAATCTTCAGGTTGTGAATACCTTTCACATAGGACAAAGATGTCCGCAGTCCCGCATTGGTCAAAGTGCGGTCTTGACCCACGCTCTCCTGCTGGATCGGCGACAAATCATCGAAGAGATTCTGGCTGGGGTAGTAGTTGTACTGGTCTCGTCTGATGAAACTCCCAAACGTAAATACCGCATCCGTGCCCAGCACCCGGTTCCACGAGGGAGCGATGTTGAACGTCTTGATCTGCGATCTTTGATCGGTAGCTCCGAGAGGATTTCCTGACGGGTCCGTCTCGCCAGGGTGAAACACATTGTCGAAGCTGTTGGGATTTTGAAACCAGGAGCGCGTGAATCCGAGATTGAGCTGGATTGAATCGACGTTCGACAGCTTGTAATCGACTCTATCGAAGAGGTTCTCTTCATTTCCTTTTGCGTGTATGACCGTGAACTCGGGAGGGTCGAGGAAACGACCTGTATTCAACCCACTCACAGAGATGAAATTGCCCCACTTTTCCCCGCCATACCCCAGATCCAATCCGACAGTTGAGGTACCGAAGCTGCCGTAGCTGGCGTTGACGCTTCCGACCGGCTTCGCCAGACCCAGGCCTGAGCGGGTCGTGGCATTGATGACGACGCTGGTTTTTTCGCCAAATTCAGCCGGTGGAGCGCCAGAGATGACCTCCATGGATGCGATTGCGTCCAGCGGAATCTGATTCGAGAACACCTTGCTCTGCTGATCGGTAATCGGCTGACCATCTACAGAAAATGAGTTCTCGGCGTGATCTCCCATTCCGTGAAAGAGGCCGTTCGAGTCGGCGGCGATCCCCGGAGAAGACAACGTCACTAACGAACTGAGGGAGGACGATTGGCTTTCCAAGGGAACCTTGTCGAAGAGGCCGCGGTCAACGTCCGTATGAAAGGTCGACGTGTTTTCGATCAAGTCTCCGCCGTTCGCTTCTACCGTGACGCTCTCCGCAGAGCCGCCAACGTTGAGCTTGACGATCAAGTTGACGGGAACGGTTGAACGGACGTCGACATCGGAAGCGTACGGCGCAAATCCAGCAGCCGTAACCGCGAGGTGATATGGATTCAAGGGGACGTTCGGAATAGAAAATTTCCCGGCCGCATCCGTGACCACATCTCGAGAGAAACCGCTGACCGGGTTGCGAGCCTCAACAGATGCGTTGGGCACAACAGCGCCGGAAGAATCAGTAACGACTCCGGTGATCGAGCCCGAACTCCCCGACTGACCGTGAGCAAGAAGTGAAAAGAGAACGAATAAAAAAGCCGCTACACGCGACTTCGTAGAAGAAGCCAGCATAAATTCCTCCCTGAATGCGGACGGGTTCAACAAACACGAATATGTGTTTCGATGAACTAGGCCGCGGGAGGTGGACGGACACTGAGCGCGAAAGCTACAACAGCTTCGTTTGCCGCTAGAGGCTCGGCAGGGACAGCGATGACGTGGGTAAGGGTGACCTTTTGCGGGGCTGCGGTTGCTCGCGGCGCCGACGTGTGCGCGGCGACGCACACCGTGCACTTCGCGGATTCAGTGCTGTTGGAGTGATGGTGCGCAGCAAAACCTACCGCTGACCAGATCGTCAGCAGCAGGCAAAATGTCGCTGTGCTCTTAATGACGAAACGCACCTGACTACCCCACGAATACGTCTTTTGAATTTACACCGAACGACAACCACGTTGCAATTCAACCCCTTTCTATCGCTTAACCGAAGGCTTTCCGCGAGGGCACCTCAGTGGCTAAAGCCGGCGGATTTTTATTGGCGGTTTGATCGCAGCGGTAAACCGCTGCGCCACCCAAAGGCGCTATGCTCAGGCTTTCCGCGAGGGCACCTCAGCCGCTAAAGCCGGCGGATTTTATTGGCGGTTTGATCGCAGCGGTAAACCGCTGCGCCACCCAAAGGCGCTATCCTCAAGCTTTCCGGCAGCGCACCTCAGCGGCTAAAGCCGGCGGATTTTATTGGCACTTTAATCGCAGCGGTAAACCGCTGCGCCACCCCAAAGAGGCATGGACTCCCCAGTGCGGTTGTTGCAAAGGTTGGCGGTGCCGGCTGTCCCTCCCTGAGATTTTAGCTACGCTGCAGCCCGAACCTTCATTATCGCGTTCGGCCACTGATTGATCTTCACCCGTCCTTGTTCGTGATGGTGTAGCTGCGATCGCTGCATCGTTGCCACTGCTCTGGTTCGAGCAGCAGTCCGCGCTTCAGCGGGTTGCGATGCATATAGCGCGGCCTCTCGATCCGCTTGCGCTCGCTCCACACACTGAAATTGTAGAAGGGGCGCTGCCACAGATGTGGCTCGTCAGGCCAAAGCTCGGGTTGGCATGAGGGTCGGCGGTTCCGCCGTGGGGGTGAGAAATCAACGTCAAAATCTCATTGCGTTTGGAGTTGGGAATGCCCACCCTTTCGCAAAGTGCGCGAAAGGATGGGGCACCCGCCGGTGGAAGGGCGCCCTCAGGCGCTAAAGCGCGGGAGCAACGGAGCGCTCATCGGCACCGACCGAGGTCGTGCCCTTCCCGGTTGGGATGTTCCCGGATTGATCGCGGAGACGCCTCGCTTCGCTCGGCGGGGCGGACGAAGGCGTCCGCCCCTACACAACGTGTGCATTTCATGTTTGCTCACGCGAAGCCGAGTGTGCGTGAATGCTGCTCTTTCGCCCCTCCGGGGCTTGTTAGTTTTCTTGATTTGGCACCCACGGCTTACGCCGTGGGCTGTATTCTTACGCCGCCTCGCGGCTGCATTCCTCAGCGAACTTGCCTAAGGGGGTGTGAAAATCAACGTCGAAATCTCATTGCGTTTGGATTTGGGAATCCTCACCCTTTGCACAAACCGCAAAGAGTGGGGCACCCGCTGATTGTCTCGGAAGGGGAAAGAAGAGACTAAGAAGTGTGGGTCGCCCTTCAGCTCTTGTTACTGATGGACTACTTTCCTGATGTCCGCAGATCCCCTATCTTTGGCCGTCGGTAATGGTCAAGAAATGGCAGCAGGGCGCCCAAATTCATTGACACAATTTGGCTTTTCAAGGGGCAAATCCGGGGCGTGAACCGCGTGGGGGCTGGGACAATGGGAGACAGTCCGGGCGATAAACGAAGGGAAAGGCGCAACTTATCCGGAAGTAACGGGGGGGTACTCCCCACTTCAGAACGAATGGTACGTTACGTGCCAATCTCCAAGGTAATTCCCCCCAAGAAGACCGAAATCAGCCTTAAGAACCAAGGAGAAATCAGATGTGGACTGAAATTACTTGTGGAGTGGCCGCACTTATGGGGGCCTGGGGCGCAGTTTCCCCGGCGGAAGCGGACGAAAGCGTAAATCTAGCGCAGAAGGATTTTGTGGTCGACTTTCTGTTAGAAGCGGAAAAGTACCTGGAGACAGGGCGACATCAGAGCGCGGCGATCCTGGCCGGCGATGCGCTGGAGGACGCTCTGCGAAGACTATGCGCGACCAATTGCGTGACTATCTCGGCAAAAGCGAGTGCCGAAATCATGAATGCGGAGCTGGCCAGCCGAGGGGTTTACGACGATCAGATGAAAGGGCGTTTGCAGCGAGCGGCGACTTTATCCGATCAGGCGAGCTGCGGCTTGTGGTCGGACTTTTCGAAAGATGATGTCGGACTCATGCTGGCCGAAGTTCGCGCTTTTGCCGCGGAACACGCCACCGTATAGCTGATATCGCAAAGTATTTTCGAAAGCGGGCACCCCACACGTGTAGATCCGATACTGGTTCTTCGTTGTCGGTCAGCCCAGCTGCTGAACATCCAGACATCGCAACAATTGCCGTAACCAGAACGATGCGTTTCAAATTCATAACGATCTCCACGATGAGGGAAGACGGAAGAACTGCACCGCTTCGGGTAAAGGATGCGTTGAACTTCGTTTGTGGATCGGCAAAGGTGCTCCACTCAAGCCTGCTTCCGGCTTTAGTGGGGCACCGCCGTTCTAATCCTGCTGCTTGCGGCGCTGGCTGCGGCTGTCGCATTCCTCGCGCACCTTCTGGTACTTGTCGGCGAGTTTTTGCAATTCATCATCAGAGAGATGCTCGATATCGATCATCTCGTTGTGTGCCTGGTCGATGGACTTGATGATCTCGTCGAGCTTCAGGTGGATGGCGCGGGCGTCGCGGTTTTGCGTGTTCTGGATCAGGAAGACCACGAGGAAGGTGACGACGGTGGTGCCGGTGTTGATGATGAGCTGCCAAGTGTCCGAGTAGTGGAAGTACGGGCCCGAGACAAGCCACAGGGCGATTATCAGCAGCGCGGCGAGGAATGCCCACTTCGAGCCGACCATGTTGGCGGCCAGCGTGGCAAAGACGTGAAAGCCTTTCTCCTGGTTGGTCCCATTTCTAGCCATGCTCCCCACTATAGAGAGATCATTCACGGGACAGTAGCAGCGAATATGGGGCGTTATTAATCGTCGAAGAACATGGCAAGGCTGGGGCAACCGGGTCGGGGTGCTACACGAGGCCAAAAAGGCCACCGTCCGCGCGGGGATAGCACTCCTATCGTTTGGAGCAGTTTGTCACTTCGCAACTGTTAATGTTCCCGAGATGAACGTTTTCGTACATCCACCACCGCGTCCGCTGCGGCAAGAGGCGGACCACGCCCAGTCCACTGTTACCTGCACCGGAGCTCCCGTAGAGTCGTTACCGGAGGCCGTTCCTTTTACCTTCACATCGGACTGATTAGTGAAGTCCGCCGTGCCGCTGAAGTTGGTGAAATCTGCGGTCGTGCCATCCGGAAGCGCGTAGGAGAAGTGGTCATTAGTAAACTGCCAGGCCGGACATTCTCCGTAATTGCAGGCGCCGCCCATGGAGTCCGGAGACGCAAAACTTCCGCCCGGTTGCAAAGCTGCCGTGACCGCGTTTAGTGAAGTCACTTTTCCGGAGTTTGATTGATAGGTCGTGGTGGAATGTGGTTGAGGGTCCGTACTCGAGGGTGGCTGGGATCCCGTACCGGAAGTTGGTTGACTGGGCGTCGCTGAACTTGGTTGAGAGCTTGTAGCGGGAGTTGGTTGATGGGTAGGAGTGCCGCATGCACCCAAAAACATCAGCAGAACCACTACAGAGAGGCCGTTGCGCATCTTGGGTCACCTTTCCGCTGCATCACTCCAGGCGCTTGCCTGGCAATCGACGTGGTGACGCCATTGCGCTCCTATTGTGGAGGAGTCATAGCCCCTCTGAAATACGTTCATTCCTGATGGACAGCAAGAAAAGTGCTGTAGAAGCTTGCGGAGGAGCACCAGATACACGTGGATTGAATTGATGCCACGAAGATCAACGTGAAAATCTGATGGCGTGAGGAATTCGATGCGCGCGCGCCTGGCTTTGCGAGGCGGGGCGGACTTGGCGTCCGCCCCTACACTTGCGAGAGACTCAATGCCAACTACTCGGCCAACGAGCAGTGACGGCGTTTAGAAGTTGAACTTGAAAGCTAGTTGTACCTGCCTTGGTCCAACCGAGGTGTAGAAAATCTTGCCGAAGCTGTCGTTATCCACGGTTGTGTTCGGCGTTCCGAAGACAGGATGATTCAGCGCGTTTTGGGCCTCGAGGCGAACTTCGAAATTCATTTCCTCGCGAATGTAGAACTGTTTCCCTACCGACAAATTGGTGGTGAAGGACCACGGGCTGCGAACGCTGCCCAGCGCACGGGGAGCGTTGCCCAGCGTGAAATCGGCTGGACGCTGGAAGATCGTGTTGTCGACGAAATAGTTATCCATGAAATTCGAGCCATGGTTGCGCTTGGGCGTCCCTAAGATGTTGGGGCGCTGCGTGCCGTAGGTGGGAATTGGATTTCCGTCTTCAACGTCAAAGGTGAGCGGACGTCCATCGGCGATACGCCAGATGCCGTTCGTCTTCCATCCGCCGATGACGAATTCTGCCCATCGCGGCATATTGCCGAGGAATGTCGCGGCCACGTCCGAACGGGAGATCGTAGCTGTAGCTCAACTGAATGACGTGTGGAATGTCGAAGGTTGAGAGGCTACGCTCGAGCCA
>CAWKLW010000022.1:0-73354 GCA_963850585.1 uncultured Acidobacteriota bacterium
CAAATGTCGCCATTTCACTCATCGAGGTAACGCGGCTCGCGTGACATATAGCCCTCACCAGCTTCGAGCGTTTCCAGAAATTGCTGCCAAATACGATCCGCCAAATCCTGATCGTTTAGGACTTTAGCCAAATCGGCCAATACGCGGAAAAACCATTCAACAGAGTCGTCATCGAAGGGACCCGCGGGCGATGTAGCGTTGTAAATGACTCTGGCCGCATTCTCGCCGACAAATAGCAACGCGTAGCAAGGATCGTCACTTCGTGGAATATGCGCCTCATACTTGAGTGTCACATCCCTCCTCAGCCTGTCGAAAGCAAGATGGGCTTGGTCCCAGCGCTCAGGATTTTTTCCGATGCGAACTATGTCGAACAGCTGTGCCTGGCCAGGCAGCCTGTCCAGACAACATTCAAGCGCAACAGCGGCGAACCTAGCACGAGATTTCCTCGGCAGCTTATTCGCCATTGCTGTATATGCTTCTGGGCTGTAGTTCATCCACCCCTGTCGAAGCTCGTCAAGGCTGCCCATATTGAATTGTGGTTAAAACACAGTGTTGTACCGAACGATTCCCTGAGCACGATAGGCCGCGACATTAGCCTCAACTTGGGACGTCGTAAGCAACGTATCTTTGGCGTGATATACCCAATCAATCTGTTCCACCCAAGTGCGGGGTGTCGACGAATTGACCAGGCTGCCAGTGGGAAACCACTGGTTGAAATCGATCGCCATGAGGGCAGCTGGGTAGTAGACCGAGGATGACGCCACAAGCACGCCATCAACGTAAAAGTGGGTGTTAACCCCATCGGCGTCATCGACTACCAGCGTGTGCCAGCCGGAGTAAGAGGCCGCAATGTTGGTCGACACACTTTTGTGGGTCGTCTGCCAAAGTGTGAAGAAGAAGTGGGGCGCCTTTACAGACCCGTACCCATCAGGTAGATACTCGAAGTCAATTTCGCTGTAGGGACGGCTTTTGTAAGGACTAATGGTGAAGAACGTCTGATAGAGCTGATCGCCGTCCGGCCCCGACTCCGGGGCATCTTCGAACTTCACTCGCGCGGCAAACGTCCCGTGCAGGAACTTGAAGGGTGTCAAGATCTCGGTCTGGATGGTTGTGCCTGCGGTTCCGCTGGTTGTCGCGGCCATCTGCATTAATTGGTTGCTCGAATCAGCGGGATCAGGGAGAAACGTGATGTGAGTAGGATCCCATGTTCCAATGCCGGGCCCCCCGCCGCCTGACCTTGGGGACCACCCAAAGTTGAGCAGGACAGGATCGTTCGAACTCGAATAGTTAAAGTCATCGAAGAACACACTCTGACCAAAGGCTCCACAAGCCAGAAGAACTACCGCGATGACGGTGCCAGCCAGCCTTGCGAACATGCGAATCGTGCTTGACGTCTGGACCATAGTTTCATCTCCTTCTCTCGTCGTCTCGAGCTACACCAGGGGCCCTTCTGCCGAAATACAAGTGTGCAATAGGTAACAACGCACAGCAGTGGTAGTGCCGGACGTGGTTTCACAGCGGATCTCCCGATTGAAATAAGCTCGCACACTACCATGGCTGTTCCATGCGTGAATACAGACATTGCTGTAGTTTTGGGTGCTTTAGTGCTAAATCGCGATATGGCTCATTGGTAGCCTGCTGCCGTTTCTTTGAACCTTCACAGCCGGCCGAATCATCTCTTTCTCGAAAACTACGGAGGGACAATGAGTGATCTGCGCTACCCCGTCGGAAAATTTGAGTATGAGGGCCCGCTGAGCGAAGGCCAGAGGGGGGTTCTGATCCAGGGAATTGCTGAGACTCCCGCCAATCTTCGGTCTGCGACAACAGCACTATCGGAAACTCAACTCGACACGCCCTATCGTCCCGGCGGATGGACCGTCCGCCAGGTCGTGCACCATGTCCCCGACAGTCACATGAATTCGTATGTGCGCTTCAAGCTGGCGCTTACCGAAGATGGGCCTACGATCAAGCCTTATGCGGAAGACCGCTGGGCGGAGTTAGCGGACACGAAAGCCACCCCCATTGAAGTTTCGCTCTCGCTGCTGGAGTCCCTGCATGATCGCTGGGTGCGGTTGCTGCGCTCGCTGACTCCTGAACAATGGAAGCGGACTTTCCGTCATCCCGATCTCGGGCCTATGAATCTGGAGAAAACGCTGGCCCTGTATGCCTGGCATGGCAGGCATCACGTGGCGCACATTACGGAGTTGCGGAAACGGATGTCTTGGTAGCGAAGTATTAGGAGGCTGTGCATGATTGCACGAGTGTGGCATGGGTATACGAAGCCTGAGCATGCCGACAGTTACGAGAGCATGTTGAAGCCGGAACTGCTGCCGGGCGTCAGCAAGAAAAAAGGGTACAAGGGCAGCTATCTTCTGCGGCGAGATCTGGGCGGCGAGATCGAGTTCATCACTATCATGCTTTGGGAATCCATCGAGGCGATTCGTGCGGTCGCGGGAGCGGATTACGAGACCGCGGTGATCCCGGAAGAACGGCGCCAGTATCTCGCACGGTATGACGCTAAGGCGGCGCACTATGACGTGGCGTCCGTGCATGGGATTCTGTGAAGGCTTGCACCACAGGGGAGCACGAGGGGTTCACAGAGGACTTCTTACGTGATTCCGACCCGCCACAGCAGATAACTGATCGACTCCCGCAGAGCGGACTGGGCGCGCTGCAGAATGCTATGCGGCCGCGTATCTAGCCGCGGCGCGGTGTATACCGGAGCGATTCCTTCATATTCGAGCAGTTTGCGGATGCGGAAGACGTGATACGCGTCGCTCACGGCGATGCAACTGTGCAGGTTGTTGGCCCGCATGATTACGGCGACGCGGGCGGCGGATTCAGAAGTATCGCGGCCCTGGGTCTCGGCGATCAGGCTGCGTTCGGGGATGCCGCGGCGCATCAGGTAATCGCGTCCAACGCCGCCCTCGCTGTAATGCGGATCCTCGGCGGCGCCTCCGGTGGTGATCACTACCGGCGCGGCTCCGCGCTGGAACAGAGCAAAAGCGTGATCCAGACGGGCGCGCAGTACCGGGAGAGGGCCGCCCGGCGTACTCGGCAGCCCCAAAGACCACAATTGCGTCCGCCGGATGAACTTCCTGCCGGGAAGCGGTTTCGATGACCTTAACGGACGTCCCTACCAGCAACAGAACCAGCATGCCAACAACTAGTATCAGCAGACGAACCCACCAGCGCGTAATGAGAGGCTGGTTCGTGGGTGCGTTGGTCATCCTGGGGGCGATTAGCCTTGAGCAAAAAACTGTGAAATCTCGTCAGCGGGGATAGCGCCCTCGCGAATGACGCGCCAGCGCGCCGCTTCATCGCTTAAATCAACAATGGTGGAGGGAATGTCGCGCGGAGAAGTACCGCCATCGACGATGATATTGATGCGTCCCTGCAGCTGATCGCGAACTTGTTCGGCAGTGGTACACTCCGAAGCCCCGCTGAGATTCGCGGACGTGGCGGTGATGGGAATCGCAGCCGCAGTCACGACGGCGAGAGGAATGCTGGCATTGGGGACGCGCAGGGCCACGTTGCCGGTATTGGCCGTGACCTTGAGAGGCAGCCGAGAGCCCGCTCTCACGATAATCGTCAGCGGGCCGGGCCAGAATTTCCGGGCCAGCGCGTAGAACTCATCGGGCAATGCCTTGGCCAGTTCCTCGGCCTGATCGGTACTCGCAATCAGCAGCGACAGAGGCTTGTGGCGGGACCGGGTTTTGATGTCGTAGACCTTGTCCACGGCGCGCAGATTAAAGGGGTCGGCTGCCAATCCATAGAACGTATCGGTAGGCATGCCCAGAACTTCCCCGGAACGAATTTGATCGGCGGCGTACTTCACCAGGGACACTTCGGGATTATCGCAATTGATTTTTACAATCTCAGCGCGCACAGCGCTCCCTTCTATAACTGCAAGTTCCGAGGAGTTTAACGGCGAAACTTATCATAATACTGGAAAAGGCCGCAACGCGAGGCAGAGTATGATGCCCTGACGGCGAGCAGGCTCAATGCCATGAAGGAAAGACTGGAAAGCATCCCCGGGGCGCGGCAACGTCTTCGCCGCATCGAGGGACGGCATAACGCGCTGGTGAAAGAGTTACGGCAGGCGTTTGCGTGGGCGGAGCCCACAGCGGACGGATTCTGCGCCGTGGAAGGCGTCCGCATTCTGGAAGAGGCCATCCGCAGTGGGCTGAAGTTTCACGCGGTATTTTTTCGGGAGTCGGCGCAAAATGTCGCCGAGCGACTGCTGCCGCAGATCGGCACGCACGTGGAGACGCTGCTGCTTCCGGACAAGCTTTTCAACGCGACTGTGCCCAGCGAGGCGCCCCAGGGCGTGGCGGCGCTGGTACAGGTGAAACAATTTTCAACCGAGGATGTTTTGCAGCGTTTGCAGGTGGGGCCCATCGTGGTCGTGGTGGGACTCCAAGATCCAGGGAATCTGGGGACGATCCTGCGCTCTGCCGAGGCGTTTGGGAGCGCGGGGGTGGTTCTTGGCGAGGGCACAGTCAGTCCATTCAATTCGAAAGTGATTCGCGCGTCGGCGGGATCGATTTTCAGGCTTCCGATCGTAGTCACGAAGTCCGCGGGCGGCATGGAGAAGATTTGTGCGACGATGCGCTCGGCAGAGGTTCGCCTGATCGCGACGTCTTCGCACAAGGGCACGGAACTCGATCAGACGAAGCTTACGGGACCGGTGGCGATTTTTGTCGGGAGTGAAGGCTCGGGGTTGGGGCGAGAACTGCTGGCGCAGGTCGATGAACTAATTACGATTCCGCATGCTGCCCAGGTGGAATCGTTGAATGCGGGCGTGGCGGGAAGCATTGTGTTGTACGAAGCGGCGCGGCAACGGCGGAGCGGTTCGTAGCATCAGGCTGTCGCGACTGTTGCGCGAACAACCTTCTGTTCCCCTAGTCTGTTTTTCGTTCAACTCCGGTGTCACTGGAGTCATCCAGTTGCAATTGCTCGCTCAGGTTTTTTGCCGCCGCTGTCAATCCGCCGGCCAGCTTGCTCCGCCAGCGTTCGACAGAGTGGTTCGTCATTTTTTCCACGGACTCGCCGAAACCCTGCAAAGCACTGCCGGCTTCGACCTTAAGAGTCTGGGAAGTAGAATCCACAATCCCGCTCTGGAAGATTTTCATTTTGTCAGCCGCTTCGTCCAGTTGGCATTGCAAGGCCGTGACGGAGCGTGCTGTCAGTTCCTCGAGCATGGCATTCGCCTCAACTGCGAGTTGCTGGCGCACATCTCCGACGATCTTGCTGGACATCTGGCTGAGGCGTTGGTCTAGGCCGGACTCGAAGGCCTCCGTCGCCGCATTGAGCTTTGCGATGCGACTATCGAGCGAATCCATCTGCTCGCGCAAGTGGGATGATTCGGACTCCACACGGAGGCGGAGTTTTTCCAGATCTCCCCGGCGGGCATCGTGCTCGTCGTTGAGACTCTGTTGGAGAAACTCCAGTAGCTGTTCGCTGAGGCGCTTGAGGGAGTTGCCTCCCTCGAGCAGTTGCTGGTGAAAGTCCTCCAGACCGCGGCGCATGTGTTCGCGAGCGTTGTCGAAAATATGAGCGGAAAGGTCCTGGGCTCGTTTTTCCACGCCCTTGAGATCATCGGCAACGCGGCCGGTGAACTGCTGGTAGGCTTCGATAGTTTTCTGCTCAATGGCGGATTTGGCTGCTGCCAGCAAATCTGCGGACTGGTGTCGCGCCTCCGCGATCACCTTGGGGCCGAAATCGTTGCGCAGGCGGAGTTCCAGTTGCTGCTGAAGTTCCGGCGGAATACTGGAGAGCGACACCTCAAAACGGCTGGGATTAGAATCTCTACGCGCGAGCTTTTCCTTCAGCGCCGATATTTCCAACTGCAGCGGCGCAACACCTTCCGCGATCATTTTTGTGACTTGCGCTTGCAGGTCTCGAGCTACGCGGTCGAGCACAGCCGCAGAGACCTGATTTGGCTGGAGAGGGCCCTTGTGCGAGGGCATCGGGATAGTCGGCACAAGCGTTTGAGGCACTCTGGCTTGCACGATCACCGAAGGCGAAGCCCAATCCTTGGGACTCTCTTTCAGTCCCCAGAAATTCTGCGGACGATCCAGCTTTGCGCCGAGCCGCCAGGTGCGCGTTTCGGAGTCGTTGGGCTGACAGGAGACGACGTGAGCAGTCGCCTCGCGGCCTTCCTTGGTATGCAGGTGAAGCGGGACGCCGCTGTCGAGTTTCACGCGAGTCAGGATGGCGCAGCCGTGGGCATTGACCACCAGCGTTTCGCAAACTTCGGAGAACTGCGTGCCTTCCAGACTTGTGACCAGGATTGGAACTGCCGCGGGCACTCTCGAACTGCGCCTCAGTGCGGGGCTATTCGCGTTTTGCATACAAGCCTGCCTTCTAGTGCGGGGAGTATGTGCCATCGACCTGGCGCGGGCCGGATGGCTGGTTGGTCCTACCATACCTCGAAGTGCTGCTTTGGCGGATCACTCGAAAGGAGTGTGACGAAGGTGTCCGGGCGTACGCTCTTGACAGCAACCCTTGGTAACTGGCGCTGGAGCAGCGAGGCGGTGACTTAGGCCAGGCCTCCGCCATCGACTACTAAAGCCGTTCCGGTGATCCAGGTGGACATGGGGCTGGCGAGAAACAGAACAGCATTGGCGACATCTTCCGGCATGCCGACGCGGGCCAGCGGGCGATTGGCAGCATCTTTCATGAACGACTGAACGTCGTCGCCAAGCTGGGCGCATTCGCTGCGCAGCATGGGTGTGTCGATGTCACCCGGGCAGATGCAATTGACGCGGATGTTGTGCTGGCCGTGATCAATGGCCATGGCACGTGTGAGATTCACCGCGCCGCCCTTCGCTGCGCAGTACGAAGCAGCTTTCGGCCCCCCCTTCAGAGACCATCCGGAACCGATGTTGATGATGCTGCCTCCGCCCTTGCGAATCATGTGGGGAACGACCTCGCGCGAGAGCAGGTAAATTCCTTTCAGAGTCACATCCAAAGCGAGATCCCATTCTTCTTCGGTAAGATCGACGATGTTTTTGCGGATGGCAATTCCGGCGCAGTTGCACAGGATGTCGATCTTGCTCCATTTCTGAATCGTCGTTTCGACGGCGCGGCGGCAATCGGATGCGCTGCGCACATCGCAGTGGAGCGCAAGCGCCTGGCTGTTCTGATCCTGAATTTCGGCGACGGTGTTGCTTCCCTTCGCTTCGTCGATTTCGAGCACGGCGATTGATGCGCCCATCTGCGCCAGCAGGAGAGCGATACCACGACCGATTCCCGAACCAGCGCCCGTGACCATGGCCACCTTGCCGGTAAGCGAGAGCAGCCGGGCAGCGCGGTTAGCAATGTTTGAGGAATCGTGACTCATGCTGCCGCGTCCAGCGCCTTACCGGCGGCCTCAAGCGTCAACTCCACGTCTTGGTCGGAGTGCGCCAGCGTGACGATCGAATGCAATGCCGCGGAAGGAGAGGCGTAGACGCCAAAGGGAAATAACGAGAGCACGAATTTCTGGAACGCGGCGCGATCCACATGCTGGCAGAAATCGCGATAGTCGCGAATGCCCGGCTGATCGGTGAACATGACCTGCAACATGGGGCCTACGTTCTGCACGACTGTGGCCCGGCCTTTTTTCTGCAACAGCTGCCGCAGTCCGGAACAGAGCTTTTCAGAAATCTTCCAGGTGTGACGGTAAGAAGCGTTGTTGTCGCGAGTCAACACACGCAGATTCGCGCGCGCAGCAAACATGCCGATGCGCGACCCGTTGTGGGTGCCGTAGTGGAGGACGCCTCCCCACCGCAGAGCGTCCATGATTTCGGCGCGGCCCACCAGCGCGGCTACAGGAAGCCCCGACCCCAGCGCCTTGCCAAAAGTCACCAGATCAGGGGAAAGCTTGTAGTGCTCTTGGCATCCCCCAGGTGCTATTCGGAAGCCTGTGACCGTTTCATCGAGGATAAAAATGCTGCCGTTGGCGCGCGCGAGCTTCTGTAGGCCTTGCAGGTATCCGTCCGCCGGAGGGATCACGCCCATGTTGGCCATTACGCCTTCGGTGATAATCGCGGCGATCTGGCCCGGATGATTTTCCAGCGCACGCTGCAGCGCCGGCAAATCGTTCCACGGGACCACAATGGTGTCATCGAGCGCGGTCCGGTTCAGACCGGAACTGTCGGGAATTTTCACGGGATCGCTGCGCAAGCCCAAAGCGGCTGGGGGCAGTACATTCGAACTCACTAGCAGATCATCGTGCCAACCGTGGTAATGGCCTTCGAACTTGAGAATCTTGGGGCGCCCGGTCACGCCACGAGCCAGGCGAATGGCGGCCATCATCGCTTCGGTTCCCGTGTTAGCGAAGCGCACACGCTCGGCGTTGGGGACTATCTTCTGAATTATTTCCGCCACTTCGAGCTCCACCGGAGTGGCTGTCGCAAAATGCGCGCCGCTAGTGGCCGCCTGCGTGATTGCCTCGACAACTTCGGGATGCGCGTGGCCTAACGGCAGGGCGCCGAAGGCCATCATCCAGTCGATGTATTGGTTGCCGTCCACGTCATAGATACGAGAGCCGCTCGCGCGCTCCATGAAGATTGGATACTTGCCGAAATTCGCGGGGCCGCGCGAGGACGAACTGCTGGCCTCGATCAGGACGCCCAGCGTGCGCTCGTAAATCTGGCGTGACTTTTCGGTGCTAAAGGGCAATCCAGTCTCCCGGTGAATTGCCATGTTACAGGACCCTTCACCACAGGGTACACAGAGGGCCTCAGGGGAAAGCCCTGTGTGACTCTGTGGCCTCTGTGGTTTAGGGCCCGTCCGCTGGTAACCACCCGGCAGGGTACTTCAAATCATCCGCAATTTCGCGAAAGCTGCGCATTCTAGATTCAGTGCCGCGTCCCCGAACATCTCGCGGCAAAAGATGCGCATCCCCAGAGTAGTTGAAGTGAGGATTGAACTATGAAAAAGCCGGTTCTCGCATTCGATTCCGCACTCAGGCGCAACACCCTGAGATCGTTACTTCTCATTTTGCTCGGCAGTTTGCTGGCTGCATCACTGTCTTTGGCACAAGAGAAAAGTCAGGCGTCCACGCACGCCGCAGGATGGGTGGTCCTACCTATCAACGAATATCGCGTGCTGCGGGCAAAGGCATACCCGACTGAGCCGGTCCCAGCGCCGCCCCCGCTGGATGCAACTCTGACGCGAGTTGAGTACGACCTGCATGTGCTGGGCGATCTGGCCACCGGAACTGCGAAACTGACGGTGGACGTATTGAAGGATGGCTGGGTACGCGTGCCGGTACCGGCGGGATTGCTGGTGCGCGATGCGCAATTGGATGGCAAAGCTCTGTCGCTGGTCCCCGCAGACAAGGGCAAAGCGGGAACCCATGTAGCGGCGTTGTTGTCGCACGCGGGACGCTCGGTGCTGACTCTAAACGTGGATGTGCCGGTGACGTCCGCGACTGGCGAGGAAACGCTCTCGTTGCCGTCCACTGACTCGGGCGTTACGCGCGCGGCAGTGCAACTCGCGCGCCAGGGGATCGAGCTGCGCGTCGGCGGTGGATTGCTGGCTGAAAAATCCGAAGCGGCGGGCGACACCAAATGGCTGGCGTACGGCAGGGGCAATGAAGCTTTGAACTTCACGTGGAGAAAGAAATCAGAAGATCACCACGTGGAGCTTCCCTTGCGGCTGCGCGGATCGCTGACACAACTGACAAGCCTTGGAGAAGACTCGTCTGCCATATCCGCGGAGGTGGGGCTTGAGGTGGTGCAAGGGGTGGCCCGCCAGGTGCGAATCCAGCTTCCGGAAAAGATCACGGTGAATCAGGTGGGCGGCGCGATGGTTGCCGATTGGGAGATGAATAACGGTGAACTCGTCGTTACCTTCCTGGAACCAGTGGAGCATAGCGCGCGATTCGTAATCAGCGCAGAAGCGCGGCTGCCGCGAGATGGGGTCATCGATATTCCCATGCTGCGGCTTCTCGGGACCGAGCGCGATACCGGCGGTGTTGCCGTGGAGATTCTCGGCGCCGGGGAGATCAAGGACCAGAAAGCGCAAGGACTGGAGGACGCCGACGCGACGGACCTGGGAACGATGATCGCCAACCGGCAATCGCCTGCGCTGGTTGCATTCCGGGCGCGCGCGGGCGAGGCCGGTGCGACACGTTCCTTGAGTATTAACGTGGCGCGTTATGACCAGCAGGCCGTGCTCATGGCCAATATCGAGGAGGCGCGTTATGACGTGCTGATCAGCGCCGATGGCAAGGAACTGGTGCAAGCGCGTTACGCGGTGCGCAATAACCAGCGCAATTTTGTGAAGATCACGTTGCCCACGGGTGCAACGGTCTGGAGCGCTTCTCTGGCGGGCAAGCCGGTGCGGCCGGGTCAATCTCCGGACGGTAGCCTGCTGCTACCTCTGGAGAAATCCAGAGGCGGCGAGGATGCGCCCGCGTTCCCAGTTGAGATTTTTTATCTGGTGAAGGCGACGGCCTGGCAAGACAAAGGGCACGAGCGGGTGACGCTTCCAGCGCTCGATCTTCCGATCTCCCGCACGGGAATGCTGCTGTACTACCCGCCGTCATTCAAATTGAGCGCCGAGCCTGGGACTTTCCACACGCAGGAATATCAAAGCCCGAGCTCTGCCGTACTGCTTCCGGCAGTCGGCGGCGGATCAGGCGGCGGAGTCTTCACGATATCGGCGACCCGCCCGGAAGAACGTGATCGCCTCGAAGAATTTGCCAAGCGGGAACGTATAGATGACAAAGAAAAGAAAGACCACACGCTGTCCTTGCTCGATGACTACAAGGCGAAATCGACAGGAGGAAAGGTAACCGGCATTCTGCCGGTCAACGTTGCCTTTCCCGCGTTTGGCCCCTCCATGTTCCTGGTTTCGGAACTGACCAGCGAGAACCAGTTTCCGGCCGCAGAATTCAGCTTTCAGCGCGACAAAAAGGGAGGTGTGCGATGAGCTGCAAAAATCTGGTGTTGCCGTTTGCCTGCTGCTTCGTGTTCTCGCTTTTCGCCGCTGGACAAGACACACCGGCACTGCCGCTGCCCGATCCGGGAAATGTGACGCTCACGCTGGCGGAATACAACCATCTGATCGAACTCGCGGCCCATCCGCCCAAGAATCCGGAACTGGCGCCGCTTCCCTTCTCCATTCAACATGCGGATCTGAAGCTGCGGGTTGAAAAAGATGCGATTCGGGGAACCGTCGAACTGGATGGTGAAGTTTTGCGCAAAGGCATCAGCAAAGTCCCGCTAACCAGCGGGATGACCATTCTGGACGCACGGCTGAACGGGAAAGGCGTTCCCCTGATCCAGGAGAATGGAACGCATGCTGCGTTGCTGCCGTCGGGCGAATTCTCGATTGCGCTGGATGCGGGCCTGCCCCTGCGAATCGAAGCAGGACGGGCCTCATTCACTCTTCCGGCTCCTGCCGCGGGCAGCGTGCAGGTGTCACTGGTCATTCCGGGGGATCACAGTTTTGCCAATGTCACGCCCGGTTTGATCACAGGGCGAAAGTCGGAGAACGGGCACACCGTGATCGAAGCGACCCTAGTCCCGGGACAGCCGGCAAATTTCTGGTGGGCAACGCGGGAAGTTGTCGCCCCGGTGGTGCCGCGCGAAACGCGATTCCTCTCCGACACAAAAACGATGATCTCTGTGAGCGAAGCGGAAATGCGCATTGCCGTCCTGGCGGATGTCACCGTCGTGCAGGGCGAACCATCTCAGTTCCAGGTGGCGCTGCCTGCCGGTTACGAGATCACTGGAGTGACCGGCTCCACGCTCGATGCCAGCGAAACGCAATCCGGCGTTTTGACGCTGAAGATCAACGCGCCCAGCCAGCGCTCGCATCAGTTTCTGATTTCCATGGAGCGCTCGATCAACGATGCGAAAGCCGAGGCGCCTTTCCTGAGCTTCAAAGGAGCCCAGCGCGAGACCGGTGAAGTCCTGGTAGAAGGGGCGGGCACGATGGAGATCACCGCGAAAGAAGCCGGCGGGTTGAAGCGCATGGACGTGAAAGAAGCCAACCCGTACTTGCGGTCGATGGCGCGGTTCCCGGCGCAGGCAGCATTTCGTTATCACCGGCAGCCGAACGAAACGCCGTCCCTCGCGCTCGTATGGGTGCGATTCCCCGACAGCGGCGTGCTGGCCGCGGTCGCGGAAAGCGCCCAGGTCACGACCCTGGTCACATCTGAGGGCAAATCTCTCACCGAGATCAAGCTGATGATGAAGAATCAGGCGCAACCGTTCCTGAAGGTCGGGCTCGCAGCGGGAGCCAGCATACTCTCCGCGGAGGTCGCAGGGGAACGCGTAAAGCCAGTGCAAGGAGCGGACGGCAGCCGGATTCCACTGCTGAGGCCGGGATTCCGGCCCACGGACTCGTATACGGTCTCGTTCGTGTTCATGCATTCTGGCGCACCGTTTGCCAAGAAAGGCGGAGCCGAGTTGAGCCTGCCGAGCATGGACATTCCCATCAACCTGCTGAGCTGGGAAGTATTTCTGCCGGAACAATACAAAGTAAAAGATTTTGGCGGAGATGTAATCGCCGCGAACCGTGTGCCAGCGCCATTCCGCGAAGATGAATATGCAATGCGGCAGGGCGAGTCTCGGGATTCAGAAGCCAGAATGATGGCGGTGCCAGGCCAGATCGGAGGCTACGTCAGTGATCCGAGCGGAGCGATGGTCGCCAACGCCCGGGTGACGATTACTGCGGGCAATGGTTCCAGCCGAAGCGTCTCGAGCGATTGGAGTGGACGCTTTGTGGTGGGCGGGATGGCGTCGGGCACTTTCAAGGCCAAGGTCGAGATGCCAGGCTTCAGCACCAGCATCTTCAACCTGAACTACGATGCGAACCAGCCTTCGCTGTACAGTTTCCCGCTGAGCGTGGCCAACTCGAACGAAACTGTCGAGGTGTCTGCGCAGGCCGCTCAAATAGTAGCGCCCTCAGTCCTCGGCGGACCGCTACACACAACGGATCTGACCGTGTACGGTCAAATGAGTGGCGATCTGCCCTCGGCTGCACCGGTTGCGCAGCAGAACGTTTCCGCCAACGTTCTCAACCTGCAGAAGCGGGTCGCTGGCGTATTGCCGGTGCCGGTGGAAGTGCCTCGGGCGGGAACTTCGTTCGCCTTCGTGCGCCCGCTGGTGCTCGACGAGGACACGAAGGTGACCTTCAGCTATAAGACCCGCTGAAGAGCTGAAGAAAGAGCGCTTTCGCAAACCTCCGGATATGCCATCCGCAGGGTGATGGCATAGAATGATGAATTCGCGGAAGCGCTCATGAGCAAACCGGAATCGTGGAAAATTTGGGAAGGTCGCTCGGTGGCGGGCAAATTTCCGCTGCGACAGTGGCTGGGCGGCTCGAATCACAGCGCGGTGTTCAGCACGGAGCGGCCGGGAGCGGCCAAGGCCGCGATCAAGCTGATCGCTGTGGAGCCCGGCGCCGCTGAGCAGGAACTGTTACGTATCCGCGCGGCCATTAAGCTTTCCCATCCGCACTTGATCCGGATCTTCGAGGCCGGACGCGGCCAGATCGAGTCGGACTCGTTCATTTACGTGGTCATGGAACTGGCGGACGAGGATTTGTCGCAGATCCTGCCGCAGCGCGCGCTGTCGCCCGACGAAGTCTCCGACCTGCTTCCACCCGTGCTGGATGCGGTGTCCTATCTCCATGGCAGGGGCATGGTGCACAGCCGCATCAAGCCATCGAATATTCTGGCGGTGGGAAATCAGCTGAAGCTTTCGGCGGACCAGATCACGCCCCTGGCGGAAACGGGCTCGGCACGGCGGCGTGACGTTTATGACGCCCCTGAAACGGCCGCAGGAGTCTTGTCGCCTGCCAGTGACGTCTGGTCGCTGGGCGTGACTCTGGTAGCAGCCATTACGCAGAACGTTGCGCTCGCTGAACAAGCTGCTCCGGGCAAACAAAGCTTGCCGGAAACAATTGCCGAACCGTATCGCAGCATCGCGCGCGATTGCTTGCAACTGGATCCGAAACGCCGGGCTACTCTGCCGCAGGTGCAAACGAGACTGCAACCGGGCGCCGTCCCGGTGGCCCCAGCAAGCAAGCCCACACCTGCGCCAGCCAGGCCAGCGCCTACCTCTCCAGTGACGGCGTCTGCGGCGCCTGCGGCGGGCGCTTCGAGCGTCAAGCGAACACCGATCATCGCTCTCGGCGGTGCGGTCGTAGCCATTATCGTCATCTTCGCGCTGATGCATTCCCGCGGAAACAATGCACCGCCGTCAAATCCTGACACAGCGGCGCCGGCCGTGGTCGACAATAAGCCCTCAGCTGGGCCCGCGGGACCGTCCAGGCAGCCGAATACTACTCCCGCTGCTCCCGCGCGCAATATCCCCGCCGCGAGCGGACAAGTGACGCACCGCGTCATGCCCGACATTCCCAAGAGCGCCAGAAACACGATCCACGGAACGATCAAAGTAACCGTACACGTGGACGTGAGCCCGGCCGGCAAGGTGGTAGCGGCCAAGTTCAAGACCACCGGCTCCAGCCAGTATTTTGCGCAGAAGGCTATGAAAGCCGCGGAGCAGTGGCAGTTTGCTCCGCAAGCAGACAGCGGGGCATGGCTGGTGAGTTTTTATTTCCGTCGAAGCGGCGTGGATGCCTCTTCCCAGCCTGTCAGCCGCTAGCTTTTTTCGATTGCCGCAGCTTCCAGAGGATCTGCCGGAGCATTCCCAGAAAAAGTTTCGCGTCGTAGGCCTCAAGGTTCATCTTCAGAATCAGCTGGCGCGCTTTCTTCTCGAACATCTTGTCAGTTCCGGGCTTTACGTAACCGCTGATGCGCAGCGCTTCGAGCAGGCCTTTGGCGATGTGCTCGAGCTGTTCTGCGGATGGGAGTTCCCGCTTTTCGGCGGGTGCTGCGGATTCAGCCTCCCTCGCGAGCTCATAAAGGCAGACGGCCACAGCCTGTCCCAGGTTCATCGAGATATTCTGCGAATGCGTGCGGATGGTCATCAGCCAGTGGCAGTAGCTGAAGTCATCGTTGGTCAACCCGATCTTCTCGGAGCCAAACAGCAGTGCTACCCGGCCCTGCTGCAGGATAGAGTGGATGAGGCGCGCCGAATGCCCATCCAGCATCTTGGGTGGAGGGTCCAGCTTTCGATCTCGGATGGCAGTAGTTCCAACGACCAGCGCACAATCGGCAACGGCATCAGCAACAGAATCGAACTCTTCGGCATTCTTGAGCACCGCGGAGCCGCCTACGGCAGAGCGCGCCTCGCGGAAGGCGAGGCGAAAGGGATTCACGACTCGTAGATGGCGCGATCCGAAATTGCTCATCGCGCGCGCCGCCGCGCCGATGTTCAGCGGGTTGCGCGGACGTACCATGACGACTACGAGTTTGGTGAGATCGAGCAGCGGCAAGCGCTCATTTTACGACAGCCCGTCTACGCTACCGTACTGTGGTCGCGGCCTCGGCAAGTTGTTTGCGTTCGGCGTCGGCCTGCTTGGCGGCTTTGCTGGCCTGAAGCGTGACATCCTGTGCCCCGAAGCCCACCCCGATCTTTTTCAGAAAGGCATTGGGCGGAGTGCCTCCGGCAAAGATCCACACAAAATCATTCGAAATTTCCTGCTTCACCCCGGCCACCTCAAGGATCACGGACTGCGGTGTAAATTCCAGCGGGTTTGAATTGAAGAGCACTTTGATCTTGCCGGACCGCGCGCACTCGTCAATACGTATGGCATTGCGCTCCTTGATGCGGCTGAAGCGCTCGCTGCGATAGGAGAGCGTCACCTGATTGCCGGCCTGGTGAGCCAGTCCCATGGCGGCTTCTACGGCGCTGTCGCCGCCGCCGATAACCAGAATTTTCTTATTGATGTAATGGTCAGCCTCGATCAGGCGGTACATGACCTTGGGAAGTTCTTCCCCTTTGACGCCGAGCTTGCGTGGTTCGCCCGCACGGCCCAGGGCCAGGATCACGGCGCGAGATCGATATTGGTTGCTGGTTGTGGTCACGGTGAAAATGCCTTGATCATCTTTCTGCACGTCCTCAACTTTTTCGCCCGTGGTCACATTGAAGTCGGCGCGATTGAGGATCATGTCCCAAAATGCCAGCAGGTTCTCTTTCGACAGCTGCATCTTCTTGAACTTGCCGTACATGGGAAATTCCACCGGGCTGGTCATCACCAGTTTCTGCCGGGGATATTTGGCAACGGTGCCGCCGATCTCATCGCGCTCGATGGTGAGATATTTCAGCTTGTGCTCGATCGCGCGCAGAGATGCGCTGATGCCTGCCGGTCCAGCGCCGATGACGATGAGGTCGTGCACGCCCTCCGCGGGCCGCGCAGAGCCCGGCTGTTTCAGGCGGGAAGCAATGTTGTCCACGCAATCGCGTCCCTGGTTGACGGCGTTCTTGATCAGGGCCAACCCGCCCAGCTCGCCCACGATGAAGAGATTCGAAACTGTGGTTTCGTATTCAGGGTTCAAGGTGGGCATGTCCACGGCCATGCTGGGGCTTGCCATCACCATCGTGATAGCGCCGACCGGACAAGCGTCGGCACATAAGCCATGCCCGATGCACTTGTGCCCATTCACAATGACTGCTTTGCCGCCGATCATGGCGAGCACGTCGCCTTCCGGACAGACGCTGGTGCAGGTGGCGCAGCCTATGCAGTAATTACTGTCAATGTGCGGGTGCTGCGCCTTGGGTCCTTCGGAAAACAGCTTGCCCTTCTCGGCCGCCTCGCGGGCACGAGCCTCCCGCTTCTTCAGGCTTCTCAGGTAGATCATCAGGAAGAAAAAACAGATAATCCCGCCGATGCCATACGTGATGAGTGTATCCATACCTCAGAAATATCCCAGGACGAATTGCAGGGTGACATGCAGCAGAGCCAGCACTGCGAAAGCATAACTGAAAGGCTTGTGCACAACGTGCCAGAGATGGAATACCTTCTGGGAACGGGAAAGGAATAGAACGCGCTTCAGGAGCGCGGCTTCATCCGCCGCCGCACGAATGGCTTTTTCCAACTCACGATGCCGGGTGGGCATGAAGCCCGCGAGAGCAGAGAGAGACTGCCCAAAGCTCAGGGCACTCCTGCGCAGCCGGGCGACGCGGAACACGCGAATCACGTCCAGAATCATCATGTACACCAGCGCGATAACGATGGGGAGCCTGGCCACGCGATTCTTGTCGGGCATGCGCAGCAGGGCCCGGAGATCGGCTTCTGGAAGCAACTTCTGGGCCGCGAGTTCCTGCGAAAGTCCCTCTTGCAGTTCCTGCAACTCCTTCATCGAGAGCTCCGCAGTTGTGACCTTACGCGGAATCTGCGCGTACAAGTAACGTCCGACGACTCCGCTGGCCGATACGGCGAACATGATCCAGAAAGCCATGCCGGCAATGCCCCGGAACTTCAGGGTGGAGTGAAACGCAATGATGAACGGAGCAGTCAATCCCATCAGCACATGAATATCGAGCCAGTGCCGCGTCTTGCCAAACTGCGCCAGCCACGCCCAGTGCTTGCGAATGGGGTACAGAAAGATTCCGACGAACAGTGCGACACCGATGAACCCAAGATACAGGCCGATGGGCCCGCTGGGCCTCAGCATGTGATGCTTGGGCGAAAACGGACGATCGATGGCGGATAGTTTGTAATAGTCAAAGCCGTAGATGAAGATGGCGAGATTGCTTGCGAACGCCAGTACGTAAAGCGAATAGAGGCGTATGCGATGGCCTCGATCCGCATCCGGTACGGCCGTGGCGCGATCGCCAATGCGGGCGGTTGCTGTTGCTGTAGCTCTAGCGCTCATTTCTTTACGACCTGCTCCTCGGTAGTCACTGAAAATTTCTTGTATGCGGTGAACTGGTGCACATTTCGCCAGTGCTGCCGCGGAGTTTCAACTTCCACACGCGCTTGCGTGGGGAACCAGTATTCCAGCTTGGAATCGGAGAATGTCAGCGGGGCGAAATCGATTTGCGAGGTGAGCGTTTTGAGGCCCACGTCCTGCAAGCTGTCGGAGATCCCAGCTTCGATTTTAGCGATCGATCCGGTGACGGGGTCGATCCACGCGGTCCCGGACAGCTCCAGCGGATATTCCCTTCCCCGAAGCGCCAGTGCCGCGGGCGACTTCATGCCCGGTACGTGCTGAAAATTTATTTTCTCCAGCGTGTGGCCGGCCACAACTTCCTCCCCAGAAGGGGTGAACTTGAAGGCCGCTGCGTAATAGGGATGGAAGACCAGAAAGAGTGTGGCAAAGCCATTGCTCAACAGCATGGACGTATTCTTCCGGTCCTTTTTGGCCTCGCGAATGGGGATGCGCGATTCGGCGAGACTAAGTTCACCGCTGTCATTCGTCAGGATCACGAGGTAGTCATAGGTAGAGTCTTCCTTGAGTTCCACCTTCTCATCTTTGTTCAATTTTTCCTGGCGCACGTGCTCGGTGCACTTCACGTCCGAAAATTGATCTAGAAATTCGGAGGTACGGCTCGCCGTTCGGGCGAGCAGATTGTCTAGCCTTTGATAGTCGGGCGAGGCCCCGCTTTCATTGCTAGCCAGCACGGATTGTGCCAGAGCAAGCAACAGGAAAGTTGCGAGTATGCTTCGAGGGCGTTTCATTTTTCCCCCTTCCTTCGGCTATCGAAGCGATAGCCGATGGAGAACATCATCTGGTCGTAGCTCATATCACCACGGTTGGTGGTGAAATTCCCCTGCAGGTAGTAGTGCGGGCCGAGCGTGGTCTCAACCGTGCCCGTAACGAACTTGCTATGGTTATTGTTGGTCAGGGCCGAGGCAAACGTCTGCTGCCCTAAGAGAACCTCAAGGCGCAGGCGATCGCTCATCTGCCGCGAGAGCGAGAAAGATTTATAGTTTCCGCTTCCGAATGAACTATCGAACTTGGCATAGTGTACATCGGCGCGCAGGCGTATGAGCGGGACCCGGTTAAAGGTAATGCCATACATCTGGTTCAGAGAACTCTTGGCATCGCCGGTTCCACTGCTGCGGCCCAGGTTGGTGGAGAGCCAAATCTGGTTCCAAACCTCTACCCGGCCACCGGCGCTGAAGCCCTGGAACAGATATTTATCGAGCAAGCCGAGCGCCGCCAGGCTGGGATCGAACGTGGGAATCTGGCGGAAGTAGTTGTAGTTGAAATCCAGTTCCACCCGGGATAGCGGGTTCACACGGAAGGTGGAGAAATTGCGCCCCAAGCCCCATCCGGGTGAAGGCGTCACCGCATTGCCGACCGGGTTGTCGATCTGTGCCGATTCGTAGAGAGCGAAAGTGCGCTTGTAGGAGAGAGAATCCTCGATAAAGACGAATGGCCGGTCGACGTTCCAACTGATCATGCTGACGCCACCACCAGCCGTCGTGCTGTAATGCACTCCATTGAAATCGCCGCCGTCGAAGTTGACGAAAGCTCCGCTGATCACACGGTTCGGACTGTAATCCCACGAGGATGGGTCGGGAGTTGAGCCCCCGAAGACTCCCAGCGTGGTGCCCTTGGAGATTCGCTTGCCGAAGTATCCGCCGTCGATGGTGTCAAGACTGGGCGCATAAGGAAGATAAAGCCGCCCCACTCCGGCCACGATCGTGGAGTTGGGATTGTCATACGTCATGTTCAGGTGGTAGGTGCGGTTGACCAAATCCTGGAGTGTCTGTTGGCTGGCTACGGATTCCTTGGTGATGCGTCCTCTCCAGTAGCCGCTGAGATTCCAGTAGGTTCCTCCGATGCGCGTAATATCGCCGCGGAAAACCACTCCGACATCGTTGCTTGTGATGTTGTTGGCGCCGTGACTGATAGTCTCAATGCTGTCGAAACCGATGCGGCCCCGTGCGCGGTTCACGGAGGGCAGCGGCGGACGGGGGATCTCTTCGCGAGCTTCCTCGTCGAGCGTGTCGCCTTCTGTGAACGAGATCACCGCCGGATACTGCCGCGTCGGACTCAAAGCGCGCTGCTGCACCATTGCTTCCGTATCACCAGTAGACAGATAGGCAAGGTCTCCAACCTTCACTGGACGCTTGGGCGTGTGGATGTCAGTCACCGAAGAAGTGTCTGCGACCGCGCTCACGTCCAGTTCGGCAACCACTCGCGGATCCGCCGCGTTGGCGCTGTCGCCCTGGGTTGCGGGCACGTTCTTGTCAATGACCTCGAGCTTCATTCCCTCTTTCAAGCCCTGAGCCCGGCCGCCTTCGAGGTAGGCGACACCTTCGGCAACATACTTAACACGGAAAACGGTGCGCAGGCTGGGATCGTCGGCACGCGCAATCAGGGTTGCGACCGCTTCCGCGCTGGTGTCCGGAGCGGAGACGGCAACTGGACTGGCGGCGTCGCCAGCGGCATTACCCGCAACTTCGGTCGCGGCGGTTTCGGCAGGCGCCATGACGTCAAGGGAAGCATTCTTTGCTGTGTTTGGGGCAGGCGTAGCCGCAGAATCTGGAGTCGGAGCAACGGCTACCGGCGCCGGCGCAACGGAAGTGACCGGCTGGCTCTTCGCCACAGGGACCGATGCCACCGGTTGGGTCACGGCAACCGACGTATTCGCAGCCACAGCTACAGGGGCAGGCGCACGCTCTGCAGGTACAGTCGGAGTGACGGTTGCTGGCGCAGGTGCAGTCGCAGCCGTCACCGGCACGCTCTTCGAAGCTGCCGGGGATACCGTCGGCGGCGTCTGCGCAGCAGCGGTGCTGGCGGCAGAAGGAGTGGCCGGTTGCTGCGCCGTCGCGGCACCTGGCTGCGCAGCCGTGGTCACGGCGAACTGTCTCTGCTGAAACGAGGGCGGCGCCGCAGGCTGAACTTGAGAACCGCCCGGGGATGGCGCGGGCGAAGCGGTTGCGACTGCTGGCGGCGGAACTGGCGGCGCGGACGAATTTTGCTTCGATGGATCAAATGCGGGCCCGGCCACTGCGGGTGGCGGCGCGGGGACAGCCGTATCGGCGGGAGTATCCGTCACCGGTTTGTCGTCGCGGTGCCTGCGGAAAATCCCGGCAAGATTTCCCCCTGTAGCGGCTGCGGGAACACTTCGCGACACGGCGCGCTTGTCGGGTGCGACGACGCTTAAGATGATCCGATTGCCTTCGGTCGTGACGGAGTAAAGGTGAAGCTGGTCGAGGTCCACCACAATTCGAGTGACCAGAGGCAAGGTGCTATGTTGCCCAGTTCGCACCTGGCGAACGCCATTGTCATTGACGGGAACTGCCTTCAGAGATGTCCCCGGAATCGTTTCGGGAAGGTCCAGCAGAATGCGGTTGGGCTTCACGGCCGTATCCACCGAGGGCGTCACTGGAGCGCTCAGAGTGATTTCCACGCGCACATCGGTGCCCTCGCGGGCGACCGTAACATTCTGCACGGTAGCCGGGGTCCCGTTCTGTGCCGCGGCACAGGAGGCCAGGACCAGTACTGCCCAAAGATGTTTTTGAACTACCATCATCAGCTAACACTCTCCGACGCCCCGCCCTGCCGCCTGCAACTTCTTCCTTGCAACTGTAAGGCCAGCCGCCCGCTTATCTGCCGTTATCCACCCTGGCCGTTCCGATGGCACTGGTAGCAATTAATGCTGTTGTACACGTAGCCCGATACGTTCGGGTGACTAAAGTTGGCCGCATTGTTACCACCGTGACATGCGGTGCATTGGAACACCGAGTAATCGTTCGAGTTGGTATGGCAGGTGGCGCAAACGTTGTTAGCGCCTCCATGGCTGGTTGGGAACGGCGAGTACTGGGTGTGATTGAACGTCGCTCCCGTCCAGGCGGTCGTGGTGTGGCAAGTCTGGCACGTAGTCGGGAAGAACTGTGGCTGCGCCTTGTGGCCCGGGTTCGTGGTGTTGTTGTAATCCGTCTGGTGGCAGCCGACACACGTGATCGGCAGAGTCGTGTAGTTCCCGTTTACGTGGCAGTCCGTGCACTGGCGCGGCGGCACGGTGTGCGAACCGGTCAGCGGGAATGTCGTGTTGGCATGGTTGAAGGTGGAGTCGGTCCAGACTGTGGTGTCGTGACACAACTCACACGTGGTTGGGAATCCCGCCGAAGCGTGGGCGGGGTTGTTGGTGCCCGCATAATCCTTCTGATGGCACGAGTAGCACAGCGTGCTGTTTAACGAGTAATTGCCGTTCACATGGCAATCGACGCACTGGCGCGGAGGCACCGTGTGCGCTCCGGTCAAGGTGAAGCCGGTGCTGGCGTGGTCGAATTTGCCGTTTGTCCAAAGCACCGTATCGTGGCAACTCTCGCACGTGGTTGGGAAATGGGCAGACACGTGATTCACCGGCGTAGTGGCCGTGTTGTAGTCGGTCTGGTGGCAACTCACGCAAGCCGTCGCGGTGATGTTGTAATTCCCGTTTACGTGACAATCGAGGCACTGACGCGGAGGCACCGTGTGTGCTCCGGTCAAGGTGAATCCGGTGCTGGTGTGGTCGAATTTGCCGTCGGTCCAAAGCACGGTGTCATGGCAACTCTCGCACGTCGTGGGGAAGTGCGCGGTCACGTGGTTCACCGGGCTGAGTGCCGTGTTGTAGTCAGTCTGATGGCAGCTCACGCACGCAGTAGCGGTGATGTTGTAGTTGTTATTGACGTGGCAATCCGTACACTGCCGCGGCGGCACCGTGTGCGATCCGGTCAGCGCGAACCCGGTGGTGTTGTGGTCGAAGGTTGCATTCAACCAACTGGTGGTGCTGTGACACTGTTGGCAGGTCTGCGGGAAGTTCGAAGACACGTGATTCGGATTCGTCGTGCCCTGGAAATCCTTTAAGTGACATGACACGCAGGTCGTGCTGGTCAAGTTGTAGTTGTTGTTGACGTGGCAATCGACGCACTGCCGCGGCGGCACGGTGTGCGCACCCGTCAAAACGAATCCGGTCGTGGAGTGATCGAACTTGCCGTCGGTCCATGCCACCATGTCGTGACATTGCTGGCAGGTCGTCGGGAACCCGGCATGCGGGACCGGCGTTGTTGCCGTGTTGTAGTCCGTCTGGTGGCAGCTAACGCATGCCGTCGCGGTGATGTTGTAGTTGTTATTGACGTGACAGTCGGTACACTGGCGCGGCGGCACGGTATGCGCACCGCTCAGCGGGAACCCGGTGGTGCTGTGGTCAAACGTTGCATTCAACCAACTGGTGGTGCTGTGACACTGTTGGCAGGTTTGCGGGAAGTTCGAAGACACGTGATTCGGATTCGTCGTGCCCTGGAAATCCTTTAAGTGACACGACACGCAGGTCGTGCTCGTCAGGTTGTAGTTGTTGTTGACGTGACAATCCGTGCACTGGCGCGGCGGCACAGTGTGCGCACCCGTCAGAACGAATCCGGTCGTGGAGTGATCGAACTTGCCGTCGGTCCAGGCCACAGTGTCGTGACATTGCGCGCACGTGGTTGGGAAACCGGAATGCGGAACCGGCGTGGTCGCCGTGTTGTAGTCGGTCTGGTGGCAGCTCACGCAGGCGGTCGCGGTGATGTTGTAGTTGTTATTGACGTGACAATCCGTACATTGCCTCGGTGGCACGGTATGCGCACCGGCCAGAATGAATCCCGTGGTCGAGTGATCGAACTTGCCATTTGTCCAGGCCACAGTGTCATGACATTGCTGGCAGGTTGTGGGGAAGCCGGAATGCGGTACCGGCGTGGTCGCCGTGTTGTAGTCGGTCTGGTGGCAACTGACGCAGGCGGTCGCGGTGATGTTGTAGTTGTTGTTGACGTGACAGTCCGTGCACTGGCGCGGCGGCACCGTGTGTGCGCCCGTCAGCGGGAATCCTGACGTGGCGTGGTCAAAGGTTGCCGGTTGCCATGCAGCGGTGTTGTGGCACGTCTCGCAAGTCTGCGCGAATCCGCTGCTCACGTGGTTCGGATTCGTGGTGCCCTGGAAATCTTTCAAGTGACACGACACGCAGGTCGTGCTGGTCAGGTTGTAGTTGTTGCTGACGTGGCAATCGACGCACTGGCGCGGCGGCACGGTGTGCGCACCCGTCAGAACGAATCCGGTGGTGGAGTGATCGAACTTCCCGTCGGTCCAGGCCACAGTGTCATGACATTGCGCGCACGTGGTTGGGAAACCGGAATGCGGAACCGGCGTGGTGGCGGTGTTGTAGTCGGTCTGATGGCAACTGACGCAGGCGGTTGCGGTGATATTGAAGTTGTTATTTACGTGACAGTCCGTACACTGCCGCGGCGGAACCGTATGCGCACCGCTCAGAACGAATCCGGTGGTCGAGTGATCGAACTTGCCATCCGTCCAGGCCACGGTGTCATGACATTGCGCGCAGGTTGTCGGGAAACCGGAGTGCGGCACCGGCGTTGTGGCCGTGTTGTAGTCCGTCTGATGGCAACTGACGCAGGCGGTCGCGGTGATGTTGAAGTTGTTATTGACGTGACAGTCCGTACATTGCCGCGGCGGAACCGTGTGCGCACCGCTCAGCGTGAATCCGGTGGTCGAGTGATCGAACTTCGCGTCCGTCCACTGCACCGTGTCATGGCACTGCTGGCACGTAGTCGGGAACCCGGCGTGCGCCACCGGAGTTACCGCCGTATTGAAGTCGTTCTGGTGGCAGCTGACGCATGTGGTGCTGGTGATATTGAAATTGTTATTGACGTGGCAATCGGTACATTGCCGCGGGGGAACGGTGTGCGCACCGGTCAGCGGAAAACCGGACTTGGCGTGATCGAAAGTCGCCGGCTGCCAGGCTGCGGTGGTGTGGCAGGTTTCGCAAGTCTGCGCGAATCCCCCGCTCACATGGTTCGGGTTCGTGGCTCCCTGGAAATCTTTCAAGTGACACGACACGCAAGTCGTGCTGGTCAGGTTGTAGTTGTTGTTGACGTGGCAATCGGTGCACTGCCGAGGCGGAACCGTATGCGCACCGGTCAACACAAAATTCACCGTGGAGTGATCGAATTTCGCCGGTTGCCACGCCGCAGTGGTGTGGCACTGCAGGCAATTCGAGGGGAAGTTGGCCGCGACGTGGTTCGGATTCTTTGTGGCTTGAAAATCCTTTAGGTGGCAGGTTAAGCATGCCGAGGTCGTCAGGGTGTAGTTGTTATTCGTGTGGCAATCCGTGCATTGGCGCGGTGGCACAGCGTGCCCGCCCGTCAGCAGGAAACCGGTGGACGAGTGGTCAAACTTCGCGTTGAGCCAGTTATCGCTGGAATGGCAGGTGTCGCAGGCCGTGGAGAACTTTGCGGTAACGTGGTTGGGATTCGTCGTGGCCTGGAAATCTTTGAAGTGGCAGGAACCGCAAGCCGTCGACATCGTTTGGAATTTGCTATTGGCCCCGCCTTTGTGACAGGCATCGCAGTCCACAGCCGCGTGCGCTCCGGTCAAGGGGAAGCGGTTATTGTGCTGCTGGATCTGCTGAATCGAAACTTGCCATCCCCGAACCGTGTGGCAGGCCTCGCAATTGGCTCCCAGTTGCCGTTTGTGAATATCGGCATGGCAGTCCTGGCACCGCTGTCCGACGTTGCTGAACACCGGTTTTATGTGGCATTGAGCGCAGGCGACGGACTGGTGCATGCCGCGCAGAGGGTAGCGCGTGCGGTTGTGATCGAATTCTGGAACGGCTCGAATCGGCGTCCACCCGCTTGCTGTATGGCAATTTTGACAAGGAATAGCGAGGTTCCCGTGCGGACTGCGAGTTCCGCCCGATACCTGCGCCTCCCCCGTACCTGAGTACGCGGTAAACGCGAGCAGCGCCACTGCAATGACCTTGAGCACGGCCCCAGCACGTGACATGACTTGCCCTTTCGTCTACCCACAACAGACAGAGATGAATTAAGAACAGCTATAAGGACGGAAGAACCTGCAACTGCAATTGTTAGTCCAACTACAATAACGATCCCATCGCAGCCGCGGAAAGTTACCGGGGTGCGTATTCGCGGGTTGGTTAGGCCAATGGCCAGATTCCAGCCGGTTCAGTAATACTGAAGCCACGTGTAAGTTCTTCGTATTACCGCGAAGTTTTTCCTATTGAACCTTCGTGTTGTTAAGAAATCTGAACGCGCAATCTTTGAACAGATTCCGGCCACAATTAGAAGCGTGTCGTTAGCAGCCATGGCTGCTTTCGCGGGCACTTCACTTGTAGAAAAATCCGAACGTTTGAACTGAATGAAACGCAGACTCTGTGGCAGGACAGGGTATAAGAATATAGGCCTAGAGATGCAACGCGCAGAATGAAAGGTTGTAAGCTCTGCGAGTCATACGCACGCAGAAGTCCGCACAGAAAAGTCGGGGCTTTCTAATCTTTTAATCCGGACGCGCTTGCTTTAGGTACGGGGTTGTTGGCACCATGACAAGCGGCACATTCTTTCGGCGTCGGCTTGTAGAACAGAACCGTTTTGCCCTCCACCACCCTTGTCAGCTTGTGACAGCCGGCGCAGCGCACGTTCTGGTGCGCGCCCCGCAATGCGAACGCAGTACGCTTATCGTGATCAAACAGCGACGGCTTCCATTTCATGCTGTTGTGACACTCGGCGCAGCGCGTAACTCCGGCCTTTGCGAATTGGTTCGCATGCACGTTCTGATGGCAGTCCTCACACTGCATGGGAGCAGCTTTGAAATCGACATTCAACAAGTTCGTTTCAAGATTTGGCGGCTTGTGGCAGTCGATGCACGCCGTAGCGCGGTGCGCACCCAGCAACGTAAATTTCGTCTGCGAGTGATCGAATCCTGAGAGCTCTCTCCAACTCTTGGTGGAGTGGCAGGCCTCGCACCCAGCCTTCGATCCGTCAGCCCGGACACGCTGCATGCGTTCCTGGAACTGTCCCTTATGCGGATCATTATGGCAACTGGCGCAGTTCAGATTGCTCCAGTGATAAACAACAGCGGGCTTGGGTTGGAACTCCGCCGATTCCTTGTGGCAGTCGGCGCAGGGAACGGCGATGTGCCCTCCCGTGAGTACGAAGCGAGTCTCCTTGTGCTTGGCTAGCGTAAAGGTCGACGGCTTGTAACCATTCACAGTATGGCAACGGTCGCAAGCATTGAAATAAGGCGCGGCGGCAAACTGTCCCGCATGCCTGTCGCTATGGCAATCTGTGCAGCGATCGAATTTAACTTTGAATAGCGTGTCCTTCCCTTTCGGAATGTGGCACTGCGCGCACTCCAAACGAGCGTGACCACCCTGCAACGGATACGCCGTGGACGCATGCTCCTTGACCGTAAATTTCGACGGCTTCCAGCCCTGCACCGTGTGACAGGACGCGCACTCTCCTTGGTCCGGCCGCTTAACAAACTGCCCTTTGTGTGGATCCTTGTGGCAGTCCATGCACTTGGCGAATACCAGCGGCTTCTTGAAGTCGCCGTTGGCATGGCATTGACCGCAGTCGACACTCGCGTGCTTCCCTTCCAGCGGAAACTTCGTTTTGGAGTGATCAAAGCGCTGATTGACTGACTGCAAAGAAATCTTCTTCCAGCCGCCGGTGTTGTGACACGACTGGCAGCTCTGCGGGAAACTGCCGTGATGCGGATCCTTATGGCAGTCAGAACACTGATTGAATGGAATGCCGACGTACTGCGGCTTCCCGTCGGCTCCATTGGTGTGGCACTTGGCGCATTGCACTTGCGCGTGCAGCCCAGTTAACGGGTAGCGTGTCTTGGAGTGATCGAACTGGCCCATGTTGATCGACTTCCAATCGACAAAGTTGTGGCAGGAAGCACAGTTCTGGCCCAGCCGTCCCTTGTGCTGATCCTGGTGGCAGGTGACGCACGCGGTGGAAATGCCGAGATAAGTTCGGCTGGGGTCTTTGATCTTGATTGACGTTCGTTCCTGGGGAGAGATGTGCGAAGGATTGTGGCACTTGGCGCACTCCAGTCCGGCATGTTTCCCCTCGAGAACATATCCGGCCTCCTTGTGATTGAAGGTTTTGATATTCCACTTGATCAGTGGAAAATCTTCGCCGTTGTGCTCGGAATGGCAGCGGGCGCATTCCTGGCTTGAACCGTTCGGAATGTTGTAGGTAGAGTGCAGCCCCTTGTGAGCGGAAAGCCGAGTAGCGATTTCAGTGTGACAATCCAGGCATTTAAGGGCAGCCTGACCGCCGAATTTATGGCAACTGGCGCAATTGGTGGAACCGTTGAGGGACTGGTGCGGCCGCGACAGCGGGCCGGGAGAAATCTGTGCCGAAGCACCAGGAATGGCACACATCAGAAACAATAGAAGAAGCGCGGTAGACATCGCGCCCCCTGCGGATCCACGAAAGCGCGCGCCACCATCGCCCCAATTCTGGCGAGACCACAACTTCGGTTGCACTTTCAATCGCGTCTGACCGCGCAAAATCTCCTCGCGAGCTTTGAGGTGAGGACAATACTTATACTCGCTCTGGAGTTTATTTGTCAGTGACGCTTGGCACTAGTGACCACAGGTACACCTCCTCGATGGCCATGTGCGCACTGGGGCCACCTCCCAGCTGAAATTGGGGAAAACAAAAGCGCCCGCAAATTGCGGGCGCCTTTGGTACGGGGGAAAGAAAGTTAGCTGTGCAGCTTACGCCGGACCATGCCTGCCAATCCCAGCAATCCGGTGCCTAGCATCGCTACCGTTGAAGGTTCGGGCACCGACCCTACTATGGTCGTATCCCCACCTGAGATCATGGTCGATCCGTTGAAGAAGTTTTTGCCAGTATTGATCGTCAATTGAACGGTGACTCCGGATACCGAAACTCCTTGTGCCGTACCCGTGAGCGTCCCGGTTAGCGTGTAGCTGTGAGTACCGTTCGCGAGGTTCACCAGAGACCAGGTCACAGGCCCGGAAAACGATCCGGAGAACAACGTCCCGCTGGGAACGCCATTGGTTCCGTTACCGGTCACGGTGAAAGTGCCGCCCGCTGCAAACGTGCCGCCCATGGTCAGGGAAGAACCGCTGGTTAGGGCACCTGTGGAAAATGCCACCGTCCCCAAATCCCCTGTAATTTTTGGGCTGCCGTCAGCGACGATCGCGATCAATGTGGATCCGGAAAGAGTCAAGCCGCTGCTCGACCCAGCCAGAGTTCCGCCGATATTGCTGAAGTCAACGCTGCTATCGGCAAACGAAGCGGCAGGAATCATCAGGCAAGCCAGCGCAATCAACAGAATGGTGAGAGTTCGTACAGAGACCATGAAGTCGCTCCTTGCAGAAGGCTGGTTGGTGCAGAAACACACAACCTACAAAGCTGGCTTAAGCGTAGGTCGGCCCGGGGCAACTGGTCCATACAGCAGTCGCCGTAGGTAAGTTGGTCCAACTCCTGTATTGACCTGAGGTTATCGGCAAACACGCTCCCGGCTGACCGTATCTTCGGCGAGCCATTCCCCACCGGTTTGGCAATCGCTTCCATTTGTAAAAAAAATGTCAAAAGGCTGTTCCAGCGCAAAGGAAGTAGGGGGAAAGCAGTGTAAGCTTCAGAAACCGGGTGGAAGGTTGTGTGGGGGGGTGCTATATGGGGAATCTGGCTGCTCCGCTAAATACGCTTCGAACGGCGAGTCTTGAGCCGCTATCCAGGGCGGCAAATCGTATCCTGGTCGTTGAGGACGATCCCGCCGTCCAAAAGGCCTTAAGACGGCTCTTTGAAACGGAAGGCTATGCCGTCGAAACCCAGTCGGACGGCAAATCTGCGCTGGACAGCTTTCGAGCTGCCGCACCTGCCGCCATCGTGCTCGACCTTCGGCTTCCCAAGGTATCCGGCCGAGACGTCTGCAAAGAAATCAAGTCGGTCGCCCCAGGCCTGCCAGTCGTGGTGCTCAGCGCCGCCAGCGACGTCTCCGATAAAGTTCTCCTTTTGGAACTAGGCGCAGATGACTATGTCACCAAGCCCTTCAGCCCGCGCGAATTATTGGCGCGAATCCGCGCGGCGCTGCGCCACACTGCCCGTACGACTGAAACTCAGGTCGTCAGCTTCGATGGGATTTCCGCCGATTTCAGGAAGATGGAAGTGAAACGCGACGGGAGACTGGTGGTACTCACCGCCCAGGAGTTTAAAACCTTCCAGTTCCTTGTCCAAAATGCTGACCGGGTTATCAGCCGCGACGAACTCCTCAACGAAGTCTGGGGATATCAGAATTACCCCTCTACCCGGACCGTCGATAATCACATTCTTAAGCTTCGGCAAAAGCTGGAGAAGGATCCCTCCAGTCCGATACACTTCCGCACCGTGCACGGGATGGGGTATAAATTCGTCCGCTAAGCCGTAAGCCGGTGTCCAGGGCCGTGCAAAATTCATTTCCAGGCAATTCGTCCGGAGTATTCGTGCCGCGACTGCGGTTGCGCACGCGCTTCCTGCTGGCGATGCTGCTGATCACCGCAGGATTGACGCTCACCAGCCTCTTCCTTGTGCGCCGCACCGTAGAGAACAATGTTCGCCAGAGCATTGCCATCAATTTACGGAACTCCGTTTCTGTCTTCCAGGATTACCTCCACGAACGCGAAACCATGCTGACCAGCGATGTGGCGCTGCTCGCCGATCTGCCGATCACGCGCAACATCATGAGCGTCTCGGACCCGGTCACCATCCAGGATGCTTCCGAAGATGTTGCCGACATCGCCAATAACGATCTGTTCGTTCTGGTCAACCGGGCCGGCAAAGTTCTGGCAGTTCATACCAAGACTCCGGGCTTCGGACGCGAGGCTGCCCAGAAGTATTTCCAGCAGTCGCTTGAGGATCGGGACGTGTCCAGCCACTGGTGGTTTGGCGAGCATCATCTCTATCAGACCTTCATTCAGCCGGTGTACCGCGGCTCCCGCACCAATGGAACCATGCTCGGATTCCTGGTGATCGGGTACGAGATCGACCACCGACTGGCGGCAGAGGTGAGCAAGGTAGCGGGCAGTCACGTCGCAATCTCGTGCGGCAATGAACTGATCTCTTCGACGCTCCGGCAAGACCAGTTGACGGTCGACAACGTCCGCCCTCTGATTGGAGGATCGGCGCAGGCCGAACCGCATGACGTCGAAATTGGCAGCGAACGCTACCTCGCCACTTCCCTGCAGCTTTCCAATTCGCCGGATACTCCGGTGCTGTTCACCGTGATGGCCTCCTACGATCAAGCCACAAAATTCCTGGATCAACTGAATCGCTACATGCTTCTTTTGGGCCTGGCCGCAATCGTGATCGGCAGCGGTCTCGTCTTTTTTGTTTCGCATACATTCACTCGGCCGCTGGGAAATCTGGTGGGCGGCGTGCGGGCACTGGGCGCGGGAGACTTCCACCATCCCTTGGACGCGCGCGGAGGTGATGAAGTCGCTGAATTGACGCGCGCCTTTGACCGCATGCGCGCTAGCCTTCTCAAGAGTCAGCAAGACCTGCTGGAATCGGAACAGCTCGCCACCATTGGGCGCATGGCGAGTTCTATCTCTCACGACCTGCGTCATTCTCTGGCGGCGATCGTGGCCAACTCCGAGTTCCTGGTGCGACAGCCATCTCAGTCCCGCGCAACGGGAAGAGCTGTACCAGGAGGTGCGCATCGGCGTAAATCTGATGACCGATCTCATCGATTCCCTGCTGGAGTTTGCGCGCACGCGCGAATCACTAAACCTGGCCTACAGCAGCGTGTCCGAAACAATTCAACGGGCGCTACAAGCGGTTCGCCTGCATCCCCGCTATAGCGTGCGGACGATCGAAGTTGGCTGCCCCAACAACCTCTCCGGATGGTTCGACCAGCGGAAACTCGAGCGTGCGTTATACAATCTGCTGCTCAACGCGTGTGACGCCGCGCCCGGCGACCACGGAATGATCCGCGTAACCGCGGCCGAAGTAGCGGGCGCGATTACCGTCTCCGTGGCCGATAATGGTCCCGGCATCGCGCATTCGATTCGGGACCGCATTTTTCATCCGTTCGTCAGCTTTGGCAAGGAGAACGGAACGGGTTTGGGGCTAGCCGTCGTGCAAAAGATTGTGCAGGATCACGGCGGTGAAGTTTCGGTCCAACGCACGGCAGATGGCATGACCGTTTTTCGCATGTTCCTGCCGAACCGGGTTCCACAGTTGTCGAGTGAGTTGGCGGAGACCAGAGCAACGACGCCTCCGCTTGTGCCCGCCCAGCGGGTTGAAGCCAATCAGAACTTGTTGTCTCATCCGGGCTCTTAGGCGCACCTCCCCTGTCTCGCCCGTGCCTGACTCCGGATGCTCCGGGAGGACGGTGTGAAGATCCTTTGGAATGTTGTGTCGCGCGGCGGACCCATGATGATTTTTATTCTGGCCGCGTCTCTCTCTCAGGTGTATGCGCAGGAGGTATCGCCTGCCTCTGCCGCCCCAACGTCTGGTGTTCGCGAACTGCAGGATCAGGTTCGTGAACTGCGCGCTATGGTGCAGGAGATGCGCGCCGAGAACGTGCAATCCCGCGCCGAAATGCAGCAACTGCGCCAGGACTTGCAGGCCACTCGTGCATTGCTGGAGCAGGCCCGCGGGCCAGAGCAGCACTCCGGACCAAACGGGTGCGAATCTTGCCCCCGCTTCTGCGACGCCAACTGCAGCTGTAACCCAGGCCACGACACCTGACTCTATAGAAGAAAGGGTTCAGAAGCTCGAGGACACAACATCTCTCATCGGCTCGAAAGTAGATGAGCAATATCAGACGAAAGTAGAGACGGCGTCCAAGTATCGCGCTCGGCTCCACGGGATCGTGTTGATGAATGCATTCCGCAATGTGGGCAACTCCGACAATCTGGATTTGCCAACTTACGCCGAGAACGTTCTTCCGGGCTGGCCACAGGCGAATCTCGGTTTCTCCATGCGCCAGTCAGAAATCGGCCTCGAGTTGTTCGGCCCGACCATAGCGGGAGCCAAAAGTTCGGCGGATATTCAGTTTGATTTTGCCGGCGGTTTTCCTTCCACAGGAAACGGAGTGAATTTTGGGATTGTCCGCCTGCAAACGGGCAGCCTGCATTTGGACTGGAAGAACACTTCGATCACTGCAGGCCAGGACTCTCTCTTTATTTCGCCACTGTCGCCCACATCATTCGCCTCGCTAGCGGTGCCGGCATTCGCCTCCGTGGGCAATCTCTGGGCCTGGACCCCGCAGCTTCGCGTGGAACACCGCTTCGCGGTTTCCGATCAGCAGACAGTCACGCTCCAGGCAGGACTCCTCGACAATCTCGACTGGCAGAGTCCGTACGATTCCTTCTATCGCACAGGGCAAGCCGGGGAATATTCCGGTCAACCCGCCTTGGCATTTCGCGGGGCGTGGTCACGCCCGGTACAACAGCACCCTCTGACCGTCGGGGTAGCCGGATACTACGGCCGGCAAAACTGGTTTTGGGGCCGCAACATTGATTCATGGGCTGGAATGCTCGATTTCCAGGTACCGCTCCTGCCCCGACTGGGCTTGTCAGGAGAGTTCTACCGCGGCCGCGCCGTCGGCGGATTGGGAGGCGCCGTGGCAACTTCGATTGTGTATGGCGGAGATCCCAGAGCGCCGTTTACCCCGATTCGCGGCCTCGATTCTGCCGGCGGTTGGGCTCAGCTGAAGCTGCAGATCACCCCGAAGCTGGAAGTGAACGCGAGCATCGCGGATGATAATGCGTATGCTGGAGACGTACGCGGCTTCGCCACCGATCAAAATAATTTCGGACCCATCCTGGGGCGAAATCGTGGGGCTCTGGGCAATGTTGTTTTCCGCCCACGCTCCGACCTGCTGCTCTCGGCGGAACTGAGACGTCTACGGACGTTTCCCGTCTATAGCAGCAGCAGTATGACTAACCAACTGAACCTGGCCATGGGGATTCTGTTTTGAGACTATATTCCGCCGCCGCGATATCGGTGCTTGTAGTTGCCGGAATCTGCGCCCAGGCGCAGTCCCCGCTCCGGGCACACGTGGATCTGACCCGCAACGGTCATCGTGTCAAAGACAGTTCGGAAGTCGTCATCTGGCTCACTCCGGTCGGAGTTGCGGCGCAAAAGCCAAAGCAGGACCCCACGAACATTCCGAAGCTGGTGCAGAAGGACAAGAGCTTCCATCCTCCGCTGGTTGTGATACCGGTTGGAGGCAAGGTGGAGTTTCCCAATCACGACCCCTTCTTTCATAACGTGTTTTCACTTTTCGAGGGGAAGCGGTTCGACTTGGGCCTGTACGAAAGCGGCACCACCCGCTTTGTGCAGTTCGACAAGCCGGGCATCTCATTTATCTTTTGCAATATTCATGCGGAAATGAGCGCGGTCGTGATCGCCGTGGCTACGCCCTATTACGCGATTTCCAACGCCAGGGGAGAGATCACCTTTCCCGAAGTTCCGCCGGGTCGTTACGACGTGCAGGTATTTCACTCATCGGTCTCACCGGACACATTGCGCGCCGCGCAGCGCGAGATCACGGTAACCTCGGCGGACTCTTCGCTAGGCAACTTCTCACTTGCCGAAACCGACGCCCTCTCCGCACATAAAAACAAGTACGGTCGCGATTACGACCGCCCCGATCCCAATAGCCCGGCCTACGCACGTCCGTAGGTAGTACAAAGAGAAAAGGCGTGCCTCGCAGCACGCCTTTTCTCGCCTCTGACCTTCACTTCATCGACAACAACTTGCGCTGTTGACGTCGTGATCATTTACTGCTCGTCACGAATTCTAGCGATGACCTCCACCGGAGTGGCCGCCGCCACCACCTGAGTGACCACCACCTTCACCTCCGCCTCCGGAGCGCGCACCGCCGCCTCCGCTGTAATGTCCGCCACCGCCTCCACCTCCGCCGCCGTAATGTCCACCACCGCCACCGCCATAGGACGGGGCGCGACCGCCGCTGGGCGGGGCGCTATGCGAACCGCCGTAGCTGGGAGGAGGCGCCGCACGATATCCGCCGCCTCCACCACCGTAGCTTGGCCGCGCACCGCCGCCATACGACGGGGTGCGTACAACTGGCTGGCGCATATCCAGCTGCGGACGCGGAGATGCGCCACGCCCGTAGCCACCACCTGAGTACGGACTTGCGCTGTAGCCCCGCTGCTGCGGCGTACCGTAACTCGGGGCGGTGCGATTCCAATAATTACTGTTGCTCCCACGGTTCGAGTACGGGCTGCTGCCCATCTGGTTCCGCGATGGAGGATTGACTGGCCGGTAGCTGCCGCGATTCTCTGCCGGCGCGGACTGGTAAGTTCCACGCTGCGGGACCGATCCCATGCTCGATGGAGCGGAGGACCGATTGCTCGGCGGCGTGAACGGACGGAACCCGCCCTGATTGCCGGCCGGAGCCGACTGGAACGTGCCGCGTTGCTGGGGCGCTGCTCCCATCGTCGACGGACGATTGCTGCCGCTCGGCGGAGTAAACGGACGATAGCCGCCGCGGTTTGCCGCCGGAGCATTCTGCATCGTGCCGCGTGCAGAGTTCCCCATGGACGGGGCCGTCGAGCGGTTGCCAGGCTGCGTGTACGGGCGATATCCACCCGGCTCGCCGATTCCGCGGGAAGCCTGCCGATTCGCTCCCGCAGATGTGCCGTTCGCGGACGGGCTGTACGGCCTCATGTTGCCCCGATTAGCATTCTGCGCGCCTGCGGCATTCGCGCCCACGCGGTTCCCCATGTTGTTCATCTGCCGGTTTGCAGGAACTCCTGCGCTGGGCCGCATGTTGCTGTTGCCCCGAGCCATTAAAGCAGATCGTCCGCCGGCAGGAACCGCACCGACATGGCTTTGCTGCATAGTCTGGCGCAGGTTGGATTGCTGCTGCCGGAACGGGACTGGGCGAGCCATCGTGCCCCGCGCTGGTGCGAAGAAGCGTTGCGAACCGCCATTACGAACCGTCGAAGGCGCCGCCGCCCGTCCGCTCGCTGACAAGCTCGCGTGAGTCGGCACCACCGGAAGGTTCCCCGCCATCATCCGCGCACCCCTCAACTGCTGCGGAGTGGCGCCCATGGCCCGAACTCTGCCAGCGCCGAAGTGGCTGGCGTTCACGGCCGACATGGCATTGCCAATGCGGCCGTTGCGGAAGTTCGCCACGTTGGAGTAGCGCATTCCGCCATGCAGAGGAGCGATTCCGCCATAGTTGTGGATGTTCGTGACGTTGACATTGTTGACGTTCACGACACCAAAGCGCCCGCGGTATCCACCCCACCACGGATGGAACCAGTCACACGGTCCGAGTGGCAGCCAGCCGAAACCGCCCCAGCCGCCGAAGCCGACGCTAAACCCAAAGCCGCCGCCCCAGCCCCAGAAGGAGACATACGCCGGCGCCCACAAGGGGTTATACCCAGCCCATACCGGTCCCGGCCACCATGCCCAGGAAGCGCCGTAGGGGAACCAGCGTCCATAGTGATAAGGCGCCCAGCCCCAAGGCTCGTAACCTACCCATGTCCAACCGTAGGAAGGCTCCCAAACCCAGTTGCCATCCCGATAAGGGACCCAGCCATCCGGCTCGTTCGGAACCCACACGTCGCCGTAGTCCTGCACCTTTTCCCAGCGGCCGTAAGCATCGAGATCATGGGTGCCCGTGTAGCGCCGGTTGGTATGACGCCACGAATTGGCATCCTGGATCAGATGATCACGATCGCTATTCCATTGATCCCACTCATCGCGATCGGGAGCAGAAGCGATCTTGTACTGCGCCTCATTGGCGTCGCCGCGAATCGTCGCCATCTCTCCAGCTCGGACTTCGGTGCTGCCCTGCGGAGTTGCAATCTGCGCCTCACCTTTGCGTACGATCACGACCGTGTCACCGTCCGGGCGCACTTCAATGCGGAACACATCATCATGGTGCGAAGGATGAACCGAGACGTTAGGCGTGTCGACTTCCGGTTCCGCCTCACTATCCTTGGAAACGGAGTAATTGAGAATGCCCTGGCTGAGCTGAATTTGAATATTCTTGCGAGTGAGATTCGCGACATTGGCCGTGGAATTCGGGCCCAAGCGAAGGGTGTTAGCGAAATCGAGTTGTACTTCGGCGCGCCCACCCTCGGCGGTCGAAACTTTGTCCCCGGTCATCACGGGCTGGTTGAGCGTTGCCGCTGACCAATCGCCGGAATCGCCGCGCTGGGTGGAAACATCTCCATGCATCAAGCTGATGCGAGCCACACCCTGGTCAGTTTGAGCGGGTGCTTCGCCGGTCGGCCCACCCGGTTGAGCTTCGGTGGGTTGGGCCTCGCTAGGCTGCGCGTCATTCGGCTGCGCGTCGGGGGGCTGTGCGTTGGCGGAATCGACATCTGCCTGCGCGTCCACTCCCGAATCCGCTGGTTGCTGGTCCTGACCGACCTCCATAGGCGCGCTGGGCTGCTCCGTCGGACCGGAACCGTCGTCCGTGGTCTGCGCCCACCCGCTCAACGACAACACACCCGAAAACGCCAGAACTAAAATTGCGAGCTTTCCTGTCCAAAGTTTCTTCATGGCCCCACCTCTCGAAGCGAGCCTGCCTGTATGAGTCCGCATACAAATTCCCTGATCTGGGGAGTGGCAACTGCCATGCCAAAGACCGCCGCCGCGAAGTCCTGAAAGCGTTTTACTTTCAGTCGCTTACAGCAGCACAAAATCCGGCAAATTTGAGCATCCGATGGAATTGGCCGACCTCAACCAAAACTGGTGGTTTTCGGCCAGCGAAAAGGTGGGCTGCATTCCCCATGAGTGAATTCATGAAAAACGCGAATCCCGCGATTCCAATGTTGCTCTCCCGCAACCCCAAGGACCGCTAAAAAGGACTATACTCATCGATGTTCGGCCTCGGCTGCAGGACTGGTCCTCCCTACCTAGTCTCTCTCGTGCCAGGGAATCTGTGGTGGCTGCCTGAAGCGTAATAGCATGAACTCTGATTCGCCTTGGGAGTGAAAAGCTCACGCAAGAATGAAGCTGCCTGCCGTTCTTTTTTCAAAGAGGGGAATACCAGGCCTTACTGCTTGCAGGCGGCCGAGTCCATCAGCAAAGCTAATGACTAACTCAAAAATGCGCAAACAAAAAGGCTTCTCGCTCATCGAGCTGCTCATCGTAGTGGCGATCATTCTGATCATTGCGGCCATTGCCATCCCGAACCTGCTGCGGGCGAAGATGTCAGCCAATGAGTCTTCGGCCGTGGGCTCCATTCGTGCCATCCAAACCGCGGAGATAAGCTATGCGTCCGCCTACCCGACGGTAGGATTTGCACCCGATTTGGTCTCGCTGGGTAGCACAGCTAGTCCTTGCCACCCTAGCCAGACATCCGCTTGCCTGATCAACAGCGTGTTGAGCCAGGCGAATACGACGCCCAAGAGCGGCTACATATTCAATGCAGCTGGCACGACCGGGGGAAGCGGCAACGTGAATATTGCCTACTACGCCGAAGGGCATCCAGTTTCTGTCAACCAGACAGGCATCCGCAGTTTCTGCTCGGTGGAAGACGCTGTGATCCGCGCCGACCCGGCCGGGAGCACCGTGACCAGTGGCGCTGGCTGCGAGGCTTTTTCGCCCCTGAACCAATAGGTTCGTCTTCACCAAAAAGGAAACTCAAGCACGCGAGCAGCGCCGCCCCGCAGCGCTGTTCCCTTTCTCTATTCCGTTACGATCCCGTAGTTATGACCCAACCTGTGATTCCGAGCAGCGCGAGCAACCGGTTTTTACTCGGGGCTCGGGACTCGCAACTCGGGACTGCAAGCGTACCCTCGCCAGAGCGGATCCTGAGCATTGCCAACACTGACGTGAATTGTCATTGGCTCGCCGTAATTTGCCAGCCAAGCTGCGCAGGAATCCCAGAAGAACGTGCCGGCCCAGATGACCTACGCGAGAGTCCTGTTGAAACCAAAGCGGTTTTTGCCAAGGGTCCCGTAACCAAGGTAACTCGCGGTTTTGGATTCGCAAGTGCAATATGAAGTCACGACTGGGTCACCAGCGACCAGAAGTTCTAACGAAAGAAAACAAGGGGAAAATAGAGATGCGGAAGCAAAAGGGTTTCTCATTGATCGAGCTGCTGATCGTGGTGGCCATCATCCTGATCATCGCAGCTATCGCCATTCCGAACTTGCTGCGCGCCCGTATGGCAGCCAATGAGTCTGCCGCGGCCAGCTCGATTCGTACACTTAACACTGCGCAGGTCAGCTACATCACTGCGTATCCGACGGTCGGTTATGGAGCGGCGTTGGCGAACCTTGGTGGAGCTTCGCCCTGCACGGCATCATCCGCTAGCGCTTGCTTGATCGACAACAACTTGGCAACCGCGACCGTGACACCTGGCAAGAGCGGCTACATTTACCTGATGACTGGGTTGCCCGCGACCTACGTAGGCTCGGCTGTTCCGACTACTCTCAACTCTACGGGTACTAAGAGTTTCTGTTCGGTTGAGGATGCCGTGGTTCGCGTCGATACGGCTGGCGGTTCCGGCCTCAACGTTTACGCGACCTGCCAAGGCACGACTGGTATCGCGAACTAGCACGAGTGTGTCGAAGTTTGATGGCGAAACGGGGAGCAGATCATCTGCTCCCCGTTTCATTTTCGGCTAAGGTCTAGGCCAGGGACATCCAAAGACCCGTCCGCGTCAATATGACCAAGCCGGCGTCACAGCTTCTTGGCACCAGGTGTCCCCTCTGGATTTCCGCTTTGCCACGAACACCCCTCCCGCTGAAATCAAACAGACCGAATCCGCGCAGCAACACACCGCAGACAACTATCGAGTACGCCAAAATCTCCTGGCGCAAACACCTTCCGGAAGCTCGGTGACATTAAGTGTCAACTTCTCATCGAGAGCTGCCCCGTTTTGCTAACTGCAAAGGTAAAAGAACCGAGATTCCTTATCCACGAATGTGAGCACGTCACAAATCCATTGCTCGTCCGGCTGGTTTCATATCCAAAGCAAAGGTCTTATCAATGCCAGTCGGTACCTCGGTAACCGGGGGTCGTCTTTGGCCGCTGAGGTGCAACAGGCTGTGTAGTCTTGGGTCATTTGAGACAAAAAAGTCAAAAGCAAAAGGGGAAAATAGAGATGCGGAAGCAAAAGGGTTTCTCACTGATCGAGCTGCTGATCGTGGTGGCAATCATCCTGATCATTGCAGCTATCGCCATTCCGAACTTGCTGCGCGCTCGCATGGCGGCCAATGAGTCCGCTGCAGCCAGCTCCATTCGTACACTTAACACAGCGCAGGTCAGCTACATCACTGCCTATCCGACCGTGGGCTATGGAGCGACGCTCGCAGCGCTGGGTGGAGCTTCGCCCTGCACGGCATCATCCGCTAGCGCTTGCTTGATCGACAACAACCTGGCAACCGCGACTGTGACACCTGGCAAGAGCGGCTTCATCTACCTGATGACTGGGTTGCCCGCGACCTACGTAGGGTCGGCTGTTCCGACGACTCTCAACTCAACCGGCACCAAGAGTTTCTGTTCCGTTGAGGATGCCGTGGTTCGCGTCGATACGGCTGGCGGCGCCGGCGTTAAGGTTTACGCAACCTGCCAAGGTACGGCTGGTATCGCGAACTAACACTACGTTGTCGAAGTATGATCTGGCCAAAGGGGGAGCAGATAACCTGCTCCCCTTTTTCCTTTCCGGTGCGAATCGACAACTTCTGGAGCTACTCAGACAGAAGGGTCCAGCGCAGAAAAGGGTAATTACCGCACTCCTTCTTGACAGAATTTGTCGGCCTGAGGTGGGTTGGCCTTAGCAGCGTTGCCCTATGCGACCACGCTTTTGTATCTGACTGAGGGCACAACCTGGACGGAGCGTACGATCGTAACCGCAGTTTTGTCCGAATGGACCTCAATGTGCAACGAAGTGAACGTACGAGAACAGCTCTTATGAAACCGAGAAAACAGGTCGGCTTCTCCCTGATCGAATTGCTGATCGTGATCGCGATCATTCTAATTATTGCAGCGATCGCGATCCCGAATTTGATTCGAGCGAAGATCGCTGCCAACGAGTCTGCTGCAGCAGGTTCTCTCCGCGCCATCAACACGGCCGAGATGTCGTTTCTCAATGCCTATCCGACTGCCGGATATGCCAGCCTCGCAGCGCTCGCTTCCGGCGGAGTGCAACCGTGCATTGCGTCTTCTACGAATGCCTGCCTGATCGACGACAACATAGCAACGGCGAGCGCTGCACCTGGGAAGAGCGGCTATATTTTTTCGGGCAGTGCAAATATGTCCACGTATTTCGCGTCGGCAACACCTGTGGTGCAAGGCGTAACCGGAGTTCGCAGTCTTTGCTCGTACGAAGATGGCACAGTTCGGATTGATACCAACGGAGGGGCGATCGCTTCACACGCCTCCTGCGTCGCACTTCCGGGTATGCAGTAGAACGCCACAATCCCGGCGGATTACCTTCGTGATGTCTCCTTCATTACCTCACTGCTCGACTTAAGCCTTGATGTGTTCAAATCCGGGTATGGCGACTCCTGCTCTGAAGATTGAAGCGCCCCAGTCTACGAGCGCGGCCCTCTTCAGTTCTCCTGAGAAAAGACGGGTAGTGATTTCGCTGCTGCTGGCGCTTTTGGCTCTGGTCATCTATAACCCAGTCACTCGGATGGGCTTTGTCAACTTCGACGATCCTGCGTATGTGACCGGTAATCGCAACGTGCAAAACGGTCTCACATGGAAGACGGTGCGCTGGGCCTTTCTTAGCACAGAGGTATCCAACTGGCATCCCCTTACCTGGCTGTCGCATGCTCTCGACTGTCAACTGTTCCAGTTGAAGGCAGCGGGACATCACTATGACAGCCTGCTGCTGCACGCTTTGTGCGTGGTGCTGTTGTTCTTATTCCTGGAGTCAATAACGGGCAGCGCGGGTCGCAGCATGGCGGTGGCGGCTCTTTTCGCGGTGCATCCGATCAACGTCGAGTCGGTGGCATGGATCTCTGAACGTAAGAACGTTCTATGTACGCTCTTCTTCTTCCTGGGGCTCTATCTCTATCACTGGTACGTTCGGCATCCTGAATTCAAACGGTATCTGGCCGTCCTTGTCACATTTGCCCTGGCCTTGATGGCAAAGCCCATGGCGATCACCTTCCCCTGCGTGCTTCTTCTGCTCGACTACTGGCCTTTGCGGCGCTTGAACCGGGGGACGACGCCGGCGGACTTAAGTGAGTCTACTGCTCGCAGCCGATCCCTTCCCTGGTTATTAGTGGAGAAACTCCCGTTCATGCTGCTTTCCGTGGGTAGCGGGATCACTACCGTCATCGCTCAAAAGGGCGGGGGAGCACTACGGACCGGATATGGATTAGGGCTCCGCTTGGGCAACGCTGTCGTTGCCTACACGCGTTATATCGGGAAGGCATTTTGGCCGTCGAAGCTGGCAGCAGTTTATCCCTATCCGCGTGATGGAGTGCCCAGTTGGCAACTCGGGGCAGCGGCGCTTCTGATCCTCGCAATCTCTTGCGCAGTATTGTTCCTGACTAAGAAGCGCTATTTTGCAGTGGGCTGGTTCTGGTTTCTCGGGACTCTCGTGCCCGTCATTGGTTTGGTGCAAGTCGGCGATCAATCCATGGCTGACCGCTACGCCTACATCCCGTTTGTCGGTTTGTTTGTTGCCGTGGTCTGGGGTTTGTCGGATTGGTCCGCGAATCACAAAATCGCGCCGCGCTATTTAGCCGTGGCAGTGACCATTTGGGCGTCCGCACTTGCGGTGAGTGCGCATGCGCAGATGAAATATTGGGCAAATACCACGGATCTTTGGTCGCATACGCTGCAAGTGACCGGTCCTAATTTTGTGGCGGAAGACAATCTCGGGGCCGAACTGATCAAACAGGGAAAAATCGAAGCAGCCCGGCGGCGGTTCCAGAGAGCGATCGACATCAATCCAAAGGATCCGTTCAGCCAACTCAACATTGGTGTTTGCGATAAGAAGATGGGCAACGTACAAAGCGCCGAGGAACATTATCGGGCCGCGCTGAAGCTTTCTGTGGAACCCAACCTCCGGCTGACGGCATTCAGCAATCTGGGCTCTCTCTACCGCATGTCGCACGAGTACGACGCTGCTCGCGCGAACTATGAGGCTGCACTTCGCATAAACCCCGAGAGCGCGATGACTCTCATCGGATTGGGGCTGCTAGCGCACACGACGGGCGATGCGGCCGGCGCGGTGAATTACTACTCTCGTGGACTGGCAGTGGAACCCTCCGATGTCGGCTATATTCTGCTGGCCCGGGCCTTGGAGGCGGCAGGGCGAAAACCCGAGTCCTCCGCAGCGCTGGAGCAGGCCAAAAAACTTGCTGGTGATTTTGATGCAGCGCAAAAGGAAGCGTCCCGGCTCCTGGCGCAGTAGCTAGCTGCTCGTAGCGAGGGAAACTCGGCCATGACTTCCGTAATGTTGGACCCCCTTCTCCCTCCGTCAGTCCTGAATATAATTATTCACAGAGCGAATGCTCTATTCATCCGCTATGCCTGCGATTGAAATTCTTGGTCTGGAAAAAATCTACAAGGTCGGCTTCTGGCGCAAGCAGACCCGGCGTGCCCTGCATCCCCTGCATCTCACCGTGGAGAACGGCGAGATCTTTGGCTTCCTGGGGCCTAACGGCGCTGGCAAAACCACGACTTTGAAAATGCTGATGGGCTTGGTCTTCCCGACGGGCGGAACCGCTCGCATTCTCGACCGGGACTGGACCGAACCGGAAGTCAAAGCGCAGATCGGATTCCTGCCCGAACAGCCCTATTTCTACGATTATCTGACCGCCCACGAACTGCTCGAATACTACGGGCAATTGTCTGGTGTGCCCGCGAGTAACCGCAAGCGCCGTATTGACGAAGTCCTTGCGCGCGTGGGCCTGACCGACGTCAGGGGTGTCCAATTGCGCAAGTTTTCGAAAGGGATGTTGCAGCGCGCCGGAATCGCCCAGGCCATCCTGCACGATCCCAAGCTGGTGTTCTTTGACGAGCCGATGTCAGGCCTCGATCCCCTGGGGCGCCGCGAAGTGCGCGATCTGATGGAGCAGTTGAAGCACGAGGGTAAAACCGTCTTCTTCTCCACTCACATTCTTTCCGACGCAGAGGCCCTCTGTGATCGGGTGGCCATCATTCATAAAGGCGAGTTGCGTGGAGTGGGCGCCGTCGCAGATCTGACCTCGGGCGTGCAGGGCAAAGTGGAAGTTGTGTGGCAGGGCACCCAGGTGCCGGCATCAATGAAGGCGCTTGGCGCCGAGTGTCATATAACCGGGGACACGGTTCGCGCCGTCATTGCCGACACCCAGCAGGACGCCGCCATTGACGCGCTTCGGCGCGAGCGTCTCCGCCTCATTGCCATCACTCCGCTGCGCACCTCGCTGGAAGCTTACTTTGTAGAAAAACTGCAGCATTCCCAAACCACCGCTGGGACTACCGTATGAGCGCCCGCATTATCCATATCGCCTCGAATACATTTCGCGAAGCGGTTCGCGATCGCGTTCTCTACAACTTGATTGCGTTCGCGCTGCTGCTGTCAGGAGCAGCCATCTTTATCGGCCAGATCTCGATCGAAATTGAACGCCTCGTGGTGGTGAATCTCGGCCTCACGGCGGTGTCGCTTTTCGGAGTGGTCATCGCCATCTTCATCGGCATCGGGCTGGTTTCGAAAGAGATCGAGAAGCGCACGTTGTACACCGTCCTCTCCCGCCCGGTGCGGCGCTGGGAGTTCATTGTCGGCAAGTTCTTCGGGCTGGCAGGCACGTTGGTCGTGAATACGTTTTTCATGGCTGTCGGCGTATTCGCCGCTCTGCTCTATGTGGCGCACAAGTTCTCTTCGGCAGACGCCTTCATCCTGGTCGCGTTGTATTTCATCATTCTTGAATTCCTGATTCTTTGTTCGCTGGCCCTGCTGTTTTCCTCATTTTCTTCGCCGCTCCTGTCGGCAGTGTTCACTTTCTCGCTGTTCATCATCGGAAGTTTCGCTGACGATCTCCGTGGATTTGCGGGAATGACTCACGGTATCGCCCGCTGGTTCGCCACCGCCGCCGCCTACCTGGTTCCAAACTTTTCCGCGTTGAATGTGATCACTGCCGTAGCCCATCAGCAGAGCGTCGCCGGACAGTTGGTTCTGCAGAACAGCTTGTACGCGCTGTGTTACTCAGCCATGGCCTTGAGCGGCGCCGTTCTGATCTTTGAGCGCAGGAACCTGAAATGATAAGGTCTAATCCAACGCGGAGCCGCGCCCGATGACTGCGCGCCGCCGTACGACAATCGTTGCTGCAACGTCCCTGGCATTGTCGATGGCGGCCAGCGTTCTGCTGTTGCACCGGGTGGACGAGATCCGGCCCCGGGCCAATATTGAGGACGCTCTATACATCAGTTCTCCGAAGGTGGTGAAGCGCGCCAGCATGGGGTTTGAAGGCCTGATGGCCTGCATTTACTGGACGCGAACTGTGCAGTATTTTGGCGATCGCCACGCCCGCGGATCGCGTAGCTATAACGAACTCGCTCCGCTGCTTGAGATCGCAACCGCTCTCGATCCCAAGATGATTCCTGCGTACCAGTTTGGCGCGAGCTTTCTGGCTCCGGCACCACCCACCGGGGCTGGTCAACCACGGCGCGCGGTCGATCTGATGAAGTACGGCATCCAGCACAATCCCGATAACTGGCACCTCTATTACGATCTTGGCTTCGTCTATTACACCGAGCTGAAGGACTACAAAGGGGCCGCCGAAGCTTTCGAGCAAGGCTCGAAGGTGCCGAACGCAAGCCCTTATTTGAAGCTACTGGCCGCCCAGATGGCCGAGCACGCCGCCGATTACGAGACCGCGCGCATGCTGTGGACGGCCACCTACGAATCCAGCACGGAATCCAATATCCGCCAGAACGCCGCGGAACACCTGCGCGCCATCCGAGTCGATGAGGATGTCACACATTTGCAGGACGCGGTCAGTCGTTTCGAGCAGCTGAATGGCCGGCTTCCCGCCACCATATGGGAATTGGCAGCCGCCGAACACCTGCGTGGCATCCCGGTGGACCCGGACGGCAACCCCTACGTCCTAAGCCTTGACGGTCAGGTTCAGGTCGCCAAGCCCGAAGATTTTCCTTTCGTCACCAAGGGACTGCCTCCCGGCTACAAGCCCACCGGCCTGCCCAAATTCCACGGCAACTCCTAACCTCGCCGTCCTATCTCACTGCTGACGCAATTCGCGCAAGCACAACATTCCAGCACCGCCTCAACTAGACTGATGACTCACGCCCGTTCCATGCACTCCAGCCCCGCGAAATCGCCAAGTGTCGTTGCCGCAGCCAGGGAGTACTGGCGGGACCTGTGTGCCCGCGACGGCTCCCGGGCCGCCACTACCGGCCTCATTCAGGCGGTCTGGAGCTTCGTGCGCAACTCCACCCCGGAGCGGCAACGCCTGCTCTACGGAGATTTCGATTTCGATTGGGAACATCGCGTGAACACCATGAGCGGAGGCGTTGGCTGGCGCGAGAGGCTCCTCGGCGAACTTCATTCGCTGTATCAGCCGACCGAACCGGCCGCGTTCCACGAGATGATGCAAACTCTTCGCAATATTGCCCTTCTGGATTTTTCGGAATTCGTGTTCATGGACCTCGGCTCGGGAAAAGGCCGCACGCTCATGATGGCCTCGGATTACCCTTTCCAGCGCATCATTGGCGTGGAGCTCCTTCCGGCGCTCAACCAGGTTGCGCAAGAGAACCTGGCGCGCTACCAGAATAGTTCGCAGAAATGCTTCGCAATCGAATCGGTGTGCGCGGACGCGAGCAGCTTTCCGCTTCCTGCCGCTCCCCTGGTCCTATACATGTTCAATCCGTTCCCAGAGTTGTCGCTAAGACGCGTGTTAAGCCATGTGGTGGAAGATTTAGATGGAAATCCCAGGCCGGTGTACGTCCTCTATCACAATCCCGTGCAGGAGCACGTCCTCACAGAAAACCCGCGCTTTCACAAAATCGCCCAGCAGCCGCAATACTCAATCTTCCGCGCCGGTTTTTGATCCTGTCCAGGTTTGCGTAGGGAAAGCCCCTTGGGCTGTCCAGGTTTTACGCCGTGCATCTTCGGTCGTCAGAAGACAAACCCAGCGCCTCCAGCGATTGCGTTGGTGCGCCAGTTATAAAGATTATTGGGATTGAACTGGTTCGCGTTGAATTTGAAGTAACGGTTCTCGTATGTGCCCTTGGCATACCACTTGCCAAAGATGTAGCCCACTCCGCCTCGAACGAAATAACCGTGATCGAAGGTAGGGTTCGGGAGCGGCGATAGTGAGCCGGCGGATCGCCAACGTGGTGAAAATTCCGGCGCACCCTGCGCTTCCAGGAAAATTTTCTTTCCAGGCCCGAACCTGTATCGCAGCACAAGCGGAATCTCCAGCACTTCCATCTTATTGCGCACGAAGTACTGATTCTCCACATTGCCGGTCGGCAAATAGATCTTGCGGATTTGCGCATGCACTTCGATGGTGAAGTTGTGGTACTGAAATCCAGGACCGCCAAATATCGCGAACTCCTTCGCATGGTTCCCGGTGTCGCTAGGCAACCGGATCTCGCCTCCCGCCACGATGCTGGCCCCACCTTCTTTCTTATTCGCTTTCAGAACCGTGATTTCTCCGTCAATACCGACCACTAACCCGCTGACCGATGGCAAGGAACCGAATTCGTCTGTCGACTGCCCCACATCGATCCCGAAAGTCCCGCGCTGACAGTAGGCTGGAATCGCGAGCAATATCACCAAACACACCAGCACCCCCTGCGTCTTGCCTCGCATCATGCCCTGAAGTTCCTCCACTCTGAAAAAAAATCGCCCCGCGGCCGCATCCACTGATCCGCGGCTTCACAATTTAAGAATCCTAATTGTAGTGGTGTGATGCGTGGCGTGGGGGAATCGTTTTGTGTATCCGATTCCGGCCAGGCTAGATCGTCAACAGAATAAGCGGAATGTTCAACAGAAGCGACGGATCACTTCCTGGACCAGCAGAGAGTCCTTACGAGCCCTGCTTTTCCAGAGTGATTTCGGCCCTCCTTGCGCTCTGCTTATCCTTGCGGACGTCACGGGCAACATCGCCAAGCGGCCGTGCCGGTTCCGATACTGGACCAAACTCCCAAAGCGGGCGTTCGCCGTGCGCCACTGTATAGGTACCCCCGCCAACGAGGAAGTGCTCAGAGGCCATCGCCGTTAGCTCGGCATGCATGGGGTGCTCAGACATATGCAACTCCTGCGGCACATTAGAAAGCACGCCAGCGGACTGGCCAAAGGTGGCGGTTGCGGCCAGAACCATCAATATCAGCAAAGTAGTTTTCATAGGTTTTCTCGAACCAACACTGGGAAAATGCAAGCCCAGTGCCAAGCTGCAGAGCTTTGCTTTCTTTCACTTAGGCGACGCTTGGATAGCCGCGTGCAACAGTTTGCACAGCTCGCGGAACCCCATTGGACGGTTCCTGCCGGAGTTTACGAACCCCTCAGCAAGGGTGTATGTTTCGGCTGGAGTCATGAATTTCAGACATTCGCGCAATGGCTTTCTCCGCCCGGCAACCTTCGCAGCCCTCTTTCTCTCGCTCTTTCTAATTTCGGCTTATGGCCAAACCAACTGCGGCGACAGCGATAATCCCCTCGACACCGACCCTCCGAAAGGCATGTCGGTGCAAGAGCTCACGCAGAAGTTGATCGCGAACGAGGACAAAGTGCAAGCGGCCCGCCAGCACTACACATTCACCCAGGACGTGCTGGTGCAGACGCTCGAAGGCAAGGCAGTCGATGGACAATTTCACCAGATCACGAGCGTGTCTTACGACGACAAGGGAAAGCGGGTCGAGAAGGTCAGCTTTGCTGAACAGTCCACCCTGCGCGGGATACAGCTTTCCGATGCCGATCTCGACGACATCCGCACCTTCATGCCTTGGATTCTGACCTCCGATCAGGCGGCTCAATACAACCTGACCTACGCCGGTAAGCAGCACGTCGACGATCTCGACACTTACGTCTTTCATGTCGAACCGAAGCAGATGGAAAAGAACAGAAGATACTTTCAAGGCAAAATCTGGGTCGATGATCGCGACGTGCAAATGGTCAAACTTTGCGGTAAGAGCGTGCCCGAGGCGACCAGCAAGAAAAAAAAGAAGAACGACACGCTTGAGGTCCGCCCCACATTCGCGGGATACCGGCAGATTGTCGATGGAAACTGGTTCCCAACCTATGCCCGGATCGATGACACGCTGCGCTTCGGAGTCGAGTCGATCCACGTCCGCGAGATCGTCAAATTCACGGGTTACCAGCGCACAGCCGCAACCCAGACTGCCTCGAGACCCTAGCCGGCAGTCCCGGGGCGATTAAAACGGACTTGAACCTCTTTAGCAGGTATGGTGTACTTTACCGCTATGGCCGACGAAAACAAGAGCAGCAGCAAAAGTATTGTCCTTTGGATCATTACTGCCGTTTTAGTCGCACTGGCAATCTTTCTATATAAGCGATAGGGCTCGTACGTTGCTCGCGCTCTGAGCGCAATCCGCGATGGCTCGACGAAGCTCAGTCGCGGTTTTCCCTTTCCGACCTTCTATGCTTTCCTCCCTGCGTCGGTTAACATTGTGCCGCCGCGAACGGGCGTTCGCGACCAGCAATTTCAACTCTCCTAACCGGCATGAATCGCGAATATCACAAGGCTTACAGCCAGGAACTCCATCGCGACATGGAGTGCCTGGTGTTCGGTCATGCAGGCAAGCCCCTGCTCGTTTTTCCCACGTCTATGGGGAAGTTTTTCGAATACGAAGATCGCGGGATCATCGGCGTGCTCGCGCCCAAAATCGACCGCGGCGAATTGCAGGTCTTCTGCCCCGATGCCGTAGATACCGAGAGCTGGTACAACAAGGGAACGCACCCGCGGCAACGCATCCTGCGGCATCTGCAATATGAACGCTACATCCTGCACGAGTTCATGCCCTTTGTTCGCGGGAAGAATTCCGCGGGGCAATTGGCCGTGACCGGATGCAGCTTTGGCGGATACCACGCCGTGAATTTTTCCCTGAAGCACCCCGACATCGTGACGCATTGCGTAAGCATGAGCGGAGCCTTTGACATTCACCAGTTTCTCAATGGCTATTACGATAGCGATTGCTACTTCAACAACCCTCCCGACTACATTCCCAACCTGAGCGATGATTGGTTCCTCAGCCGCTACCGGCAGATGCAGATCGTGCTGGGCTCGGCCGACTGGGATATATGTCTGGATCAAAACGTGAAGCTTTCGGCCATTTTGAATAACAAAGCCATTCCGCACTGGCTCGATGTGTGGAATGACAACTCGAAGCACGACTGGCCGCTGTGGTTGAGGATGGCGGAAAAGTATTTCTAGGCAGATTGTAGACACGTACGTCTCTACGGAGGAGCGATGAAGAAAATTGGCCTTTTGTTCGGCATGGAAAACAGCTTCCCTCCCGCGGTCGTAGACAAAATCAACAGCATGAACGTCGACGGAGTCACGGCCGAGTTCGTCAACATTGGCGGCATCCGCATGGATGAACCCAGGAAATACGACGTCATCATCGATCGCATTTCGCAGGACATCCAGTTCTATCGCGCCTATTTGAAGCAAGCTGCCATGCAGGGCACGATTGTGGTGAACAATCCCTTCTGGTGGACGGCGGACGACAAGTTCTTCAATTACGCCCTCGCCCACAAGCTGGGCGTGGCGATTCCGGCAACGGTGATTCTGCCTCATAACAAACATCCAGAAGGCACCACCGATCGCTCCATGCGAAATCTGATGTACCCGCTGAACTGGCAGGAGATTTTCGATTACGTCGGGTTCCCTGCTTTTTTGAAGCCCTACTCGGGTGGCGGCTGGAAGCACGTTTACAAGGTGCATTCTCCGGAAGAATTCTTCCAGCACTACAACCAGACCGGCGATCTATGCATGACGTTGCAGCACGGCGTCGAGTTCGACGAGTACTACCGCTGTTACGTGGTCGGGCAGGAGAAGGTCCACATTATGAAATACGATCCCAAGGCGCCGCATCACGAGCGCTATGTAAAGGGAAATCCGCCGCCATCTTCGGTCGAATTGCGCGATCGCATTGAGAAAGACGCTCTCACCTTGTGCCGGGTTCTCGGATACGACCTGAATACCGTCGAGTTTGCCGTGGAGGGCGGAGTTCCCTACGCCATCGACTTCCTGAATCCCGCTCCAGACGCCGAGATCAGCTCTGTCGGCGAAGAAAACTTCAACTGGATCGTGAACGCCGTAGCCGAGATGGCGGTCAAAATGGCGCTGCATGGGAAGAATCCGGCCAGCGAATTGCGCTGGGCGAACTTCCTGAATGGCAGCGGAGAAGAAGCAAAGCCAACCGCCCGCAAGAAACGCAAGGCTGCCATCCCGGCAGCCATGAATCTACGAATCTCTGACTAGCGCATCGGCTGTACGGGTAATCAGGAGGACTGCATGCGAGGTGGTAAGGTTCCGAAAACAGTAGACGAATATCTCGCCAAAGTTCCTGAACCGGCGCGCAGCACGCTGACCCATGTCCGCCAGGTAATTCGCTCCGTGGTTCCTCCAGAAACCACCGAGGTGATCAGCTATGCGATACCCATGTTCAAGTACAACGGCATGCTCATCGGCTACGCCGCTTTCGCCAAGCATTGCAGCTTGTTTCCGACCGGATCAGGGGTGATTGAGAAGTTCAAGAAAGAACTCGCCGGCTATAAAACTTCCCGAGGAACCATCCAGTTCCCCTCCGACAAGGGCTTCCCCGACGCGTTACTGAAAAAGATCGTAAGAGCTAGAGTGAAAGAAAACCAGGAGTGGGACTGAGTCGAATCGACTCTAGATTGGCTTGAAGACATTGCTATACTGTCTTCCACGCCGGCCGGGGTTGCCGGCGAGAAGCGCGGACGCGGAGATGGGGAAAGGCGGCGGGTAGCTCCCGTTTAGCCGCGAAGCGGCGAAAGAATGCAGCCCACGCCGTAAGGCGTGGGTCAAGAGTGGAAAGAGCCTCAGCCCCAGCGGGGCGAAAGAAGAGTTCTGACGCACACTCTTCCAGCCGCACCGCAATGCTCGAGAAATCTGGCCGCTGGAATCCCCAGCATTGGTGCTTCGATGTCTCCGACCTTTACCATCGGGATTGAAGAGGAATATCAGACAGTCGATCCGGTCACCCGCGATCTGCAGTCGCATATTCATGCCGAGATTCTGGAGAAGGGCAAGATGATTCTCCAGGAACGCGTGAAAGCCGAAATGCACCAGTCGGTCGTCGAAGTCGGCACCAACGTCTGCAAGAACATCAAGGAAGCCAAGGCGGAAGTAAAGAAACTGCGGCGCGACATGGTGCGCCTGTCGCGGGAGAACGGCCTTCGGCTCGCATCCGGGGCCACCCATCCTTTCGGCGATTGGCGCGTGCAGGAAATCCATCCCGACGAGCGCTACAAGAACATTGTGGAAGACATGCAGTTGGTGGCTCGCGCCAACCTTATCTTCGGGCTGCACGTGCACATCGGCATCGAGGATCGCGAGACTGCGATCCACATGATGAACCATGCCCGCTATTTTCTGCCGCACATCCTAGCACTCTCCACCAATTCGCCCTTCTGGTTGGGCATGAACACGGGCCTGAAGTCATACCGCTGCAAAGTGTTCGACAAATTTCCCCGCACTAATATCCCCGACTATTTCCCCAGTTGGGGCGAGTACGAGAATTTCATCAAGCTACTGATCAAGACGAACTGCATCGACAACGCCAAGAAAATCTGGTGGGACATTCGCCCTCACCCATTCTTCAACACCCTCGAATTCCGGATCTGCGACATTCCCATGCGCGCCGACGAGACGGTAGCGCTGGCCGCCCTGATTCAGGCGACCGTAGCCAAGCTGTATAAGCTCTATACAGCCAATCAGGGATTCCGCCTTTATCGCCGAGCCTTGATCATGGAGAACAAGTGGCGCGCCGCGCGCTATGGACTCGATGGCAAGCTGGTCGATTTCGGCAAGCAGAAGGAAGTTCCGGCGCGCGACCTGGTGCGCGAGTATCTTGATTTCGTCGACGATGTCGTCGATGAACTCGACTCTCGCGAAGAGTTGGAGTACATCCACACCATCCTGGATCAAGGCAGCGGCGCCGACCGGCAATTGCGCGTGTTCCAGGAAACCGGCGACTTGAAGAAAGTTGTCGACTACATGATTGAGGAGACCGAAGCGGGGCTGGCCGAGACTGAACCAGCAACCGTGAGACAAACCGTTTGATGACTGCCTCTGTACGCTCCATCCAAAAACCACTAAGCAAGCTTCCATTCGATCCCGAGTTCACTCCAGGCGCTGCCAACGCAGTGAAGGTTTGCCTGCGAATTCAGCCGAAGGAACGCGTCTGCGTCATTACCGACGAGGCTACCAGCGAAATCGCCGCCTCCATCGTGGCTGAACTGGAGAAGCTCGGGGCTCCCTATCACGCCTGGGTACTGGAAGATCACGCCTCGCGACCGCTGGTCGACATGCCCGCGCGAAATTCTTGAGGACCTGGACCAGAGCCAAGTCTCGATCTTCGCCGTCCAGGCGCAGACCAATGAACTGCGCTCCCGCATTCAAATGACCGACGTGGTCAATCGCCGCAAGATTCGCCACGCCCACATGGTCAACATCAACCGCCAGATCATGATGGAGGGCATGCGCGCGGATTTTCAGCGCGTCGACCGCCTGAGCCAGAAGGTCGTTGAGATGGTCCGCAAGGCATCGCGCATTCGCGCGACCACCGCACCCGGCACCGATCTTACCGCCGACTTAAATCCGAACTACAAGTGGCTGAAGACGAGCGGAATTATTTCCCCGGAGAAATGGGGCAACCTGCCCGGCGGAGAGATCTTCACGACTCCGGGTGAGGTGAACGGAACCTTCGTCATCGACGGAGTAGTCGGAGACTATCTCTGCGCAAAGTTCGGCGACCTCGAGCACAATCCTCTCACCATCCGTATGCAGGGAAACCGGCTGACCGAGGCCCATTCGGAGAACCGCGAATTGGAGAGTGATTTCTGGAAGTACACCCACACTGATGCGAACAGCGACCGTGTCGGCGAATTTGCGATCGGCACAAACATCGACCTGAAGCATGTCATCGGCGAGATCCTTCAAGACGAAAAATATCCCGGCATCCACATCGCATTCGGCAATCCTTACGGCGCTCACACCGGCGCGGACTGGGATTCCACCACACACATCGATGTTGTCGGCCGTCGATTCAACATCTGGGTTGACGATCGGCAGATCATGCAGGACGGAAAATTCTTGGTTGAGGCGTAGCTCATGACCAATCTGGAGAAGAGCACCATGCTTTTGAAACAAGCCTACGCCGCATTCAATGCCCGCAACATGGAAGGAGCGTTGTCCACTATGCGCCTCGATGTCGAATGGCCCAATGGCATGGAAGGCGGCACGGTTCACGGCCACGAAGGCGTTCGCGAGTACTGGACGCGTCAGTGGGGCATGATCAATCCGCACGTGGATCCGGTCAGCTTCGAACTCGACAGTTCGGGCGATGTGGTCGTCGGCGTACACCAGGTCGTGCGCGATCTCTCCGGCAAAATTCTTCTGGACCGCATGGTCCAGCATGTTTATTCGGTGAAAGACGGGCTCATTCAGAGCATGACCATTCGCGAGTAATCTCCTATACTGCCGTCCGGCATGATTCCGTCGCTCCGCAAGCAATTCAACAGCAGTTTCAGCCCCGCGAACTATGAGACGTTCTTGCGGCGCATGGATGAGATTTGCGGAACTCACGTACAGTTCCGCCTTTCTGAAACGCCCTGCTTCTTCCCCAAGTCGCTACTCGACCGCATGGCGCAGGACGGCAAGGAACTGATCCGCCAACTGGTCGAGAACCCCTCGTATCGCGCGAAGTCCGACGAGGCTGTGCCCCCAGAGTTCAAGGTGCCGGATGAAGCGTCCCATCCGATGTTCGTGCAGGTGGATTTCGGGCTGGTTCGCGATGCACAAGGCCAACTACAACCGAAACTGGTAGAGCTACAGGCGTTCCCATCGCTGTACGCCTATCAAGCCTTTCTCGCGCAGCTCTATATCGATGTCTATGGACTGAATAACCCGGCTTCCGGCAGCCTGCAGTACTTGTTAAGTGGATTGACCACAGATTCCTATCGCGAACTGCTGCGGCGAGCAATCGTTGCCAAGCATGATCCCGAAAACGTAGTTCTGATGGAGATCAATCCCGAACAGCAGAAGACACTGCCCGACTTCCGGCTCACTCAGGAACTGCTGGGCGTTCCCTTCGTCGACATCGTGGATGTCAAGAAAGAAGGTTCGCATCTCTACTACCAGCGTGCGGGAAAGCGCATCCCGATTCACCGCATTTACAACCGGGCCATTGTCGACGAACTGCAGCGGAAACATGTGACGCTCAACTTCGATTGGCGCGACGATCTCGACGTGGAATGGGCGGGACATCCCAACTGGTATTTCCGCATCAGCAAATTTTCCATTCCGTATCTACAGCACCGCTCCGTCCCCAAAACCTGGTTTCTGAATGAACTGCCCGAAGTTCCTCCCGATCTCGAGAACTACGCGCTTAAGCCGCTGTACTCGTTCGCCGGGCTCGGGGTGGTGATCGCACCCAGTAGACAGGACATTGACGCCATTCCAACCGAGAAGCGCCCCTATTACATCCTGCAGGAGCGCATGAACTTTGAACCCGTGATCGCCACTCCCCACGGCGGCACGAAAGCTGAAGTGCGCGTGATGTACATCTGGCTGGAAGATCTTAAGCCGGTGCTCACCATCATCCGCATGGGCCGCGGATTGATGATGGGAGTGGATCACAACAAAAATATGGAGTGGGTGGGAGCGTCCGCCGGACTCTACCCCGACCCGGACCTGTAGGCCGGCCCCTTTTGACCTGTCTTTTCTACCCTGTTAAACTCGATGTTGTCCACCCACCCACAACTTTAGAAGGGAAGTCCGTTGCGCGCAGAAACCCGCCATCAACTCAAACAGGATGCGTTTAGCCGTGCCACCATCGGCGCCGCCGAAAAGACCGCCCACTGGACCGTTGAACACCGGAACACGATCATCATCGCGACTATCGTCGCCATTATTCTCATCGGCGGCGCGGTCGGCGGCTGGTACTATCTCAGCGGCCAGGACGAAAAAGCCAGTCTCGACCTTTCCGTCGCGGTCCGCACCTTGGACACCCAACTTCGCGCCCCCGGTACCCCCGAGCAACCTGACTTCCCCACCTTTACCTCGGCGAAGGATCGCTCCCAGGCAGCCCAGAAGCAATTTCAGGCCATCATCGACAAGTATCCCCACACCCGCACCGCGGACATGGCCCACTACTTCTTGGCAGTGACCGAAAAGAACCTGGGCGACAACGCCGCCGCCGAGCGCAACTTCAAGGAAGTAATCTCCAAGGCAAATAAGGAAGTCGCATCGGTCGCCAAGGATGCCCTCGCTGCCCTCTACGCCGACACGAACCGCAGCAAGGACGCGATCGCGCTCTACCAGGAACTGATCAACAAGCCGACCACCTCAGTCAGCAAAGTAACCGCGCAGCTTCAGCTCGCCGAGCTTTATCAGGATTCCAACCAGCCCCTCGACGCCAAGAAAATGTACGAGCAGATCAAGAAAGACAATCCCGCCACCGAAGCCGGACAGCTGGCCACGCAGCGATTAGCACAGCTGAAGTAATCGAACTGCCGCGCTCCCAATCGGCCGGCATGCGGTACCCCACTTCTCCCCGGTTTTGGGAGAAGTGGGACTTCGAATTGTCGGACCTGCCAACGCCCATTCCACTTTTCCCTGCACTTGAGTACGATGTACTGCAGTCTCAAACTCCCGACACTGGACAACCATGGCTGACATCACACTCCGCGTGAACGGCAGTGAGAAGCAAGTCTCCGTCTCCCCCGAAACCCCGCTTCTCTGGGTTCTGCGGGATACTCTCCAACTTACCGGCACCAAGTTCGGCTGCGGTGCCGGACTGTGCGGCGCCTGTACCGTGCACGTCGAGGGCAATCCGATTCGTTCCTGCTCGACCCCAGTCTCGCAAGTCGCCAATAAGAACGTGACCACGATCGAAGGCCTAAGCCCGAACGGACTTCATCCGCTGCAGGAAGCCTGGCTCGCCGAAGAAGTTCCCCAGTGCGGCTACTGCCAGACGGGACAGATCATGTCCGCCGCCGCTCTTCTCGCGAAGACGCCCCAACCCACGGACGACCAGATCACAAAAGCGATGAATGGCAATCTATGCCGTTGCGGAACCTACGAGCGTATTCGCAAAGCGATTCATCGCGCCGCCAACGGAGGTGCGCGATGAGCCCGCTCTCCCGCCGCGAATTCGTGGGCGCCGGAATCGGCGCCGCTGCCGGATTGGTCATCGGCTTTTATCTTCCGCACAAAGGCGAATCGCAGAAGGGTTCCTTCTCCCCCAACGCTTATCTGCGAATCACTCCAGACAACAAGATCACAATCGTGGTCGCCCGCTCCGAGATGGGGCAAGGGGTCCGCACTGCCCTGCCCATGATCCTCGCCGAAGAACTCGAAGCTGACTGGAAGCAGATTGAAATCGAGCAGGCCGGAGCCAGCACTCTCTACGGCGATCAGACCACCGGAGGCAGCGCCAGCATCCGCACCACTTGGGATCCCATGCGCAAAGCCGGAGCCTCCGCACGCGAGATGCTGATCAGCGCCGCCGCTTTGACCTGGGGCGTTTCGCGATCCACATGCACGGCCGAAGCCGGACATATCAAGCACGCTGCCAGCAACCGCAGCGTGAGCTATGGAGAACTCGTCGGCAAGGCTTCCACCCTGCCGATCCCCAGCGACGTCACGCTGAAGCAGAGTAAGGATTACAAGATCGTAGGCCAGCGTCTGCCTCGTCTCGATTCGCTCGCCAAAGTCAAGGGTGAGGCCATCTATGGCATCGACTTCCGCCTGCCCGGCATGAAGTATGCCCTGCTCGCCCGCTGTCCCCTGATTGCCGGAAAAGTCACCTCCATCGACGACAAGGAATCGAAAAAGATCTCGGGCGTCTCCTACGTTGGAAAGATCGGAGATTCCGCCGTTGCCGTTGTAGCCGACAGCGTCTGGTCCGCAATGGAAGGCCGCCGCGTCCTCAATGTCAGCTGGGACGAAGGCCCGAACAAGGACTTGAACTCAGCCGTAATCCTGGCCTCGCTCAAGCAGGCATCCAGCAACAAGGGCGCAAACCTGTATGCCGCCGGAGAACCCGGCAAAGCTTCCGGCCGCCACATCTCCGCCGAATACGTGCTGCCATTCATGGCCCACGCTCCCATGGAGCCGGGCAACTGCACAGCGCATTTTCAGGGCTCGAAATGCGAACTCTGGGCGCCCACGCAGGTTCCCCAAGACTGCCGAGATTCAGTCGCGACTGCGATCGGACTCGATCCCGATCAGGTAAAAGTGAATGTCACGCTGATGGGCGGAGGCTTCGGACGCCGTCTCGAACACGACTACGCCGTCGAAGCCGCGCAAGTCTCTAAGGCAATCAACGCTCCGGTCAAAGTGATCTGGACGCGCGAAGATGACATGCGCTGCTCCACCTACCGTCCCGCCAGCCTGCATCAACTCAGCGCCACACTCGACGGTGCGGGTCTTCCCGTCGCACTCACTCATCGCATCATCGCGCCCTCGATTGCGGGGCAAAAGGGGCAACCCGTTCCGAACAATGTCGATCCCGATCTACCCGACGAGGCCGGACCGGTTTATGGAATCCCGAACTACGCGATCGAATACGTGATGACCGAAACTCCCGTGCCGCTCGGCTGGATGCGCTCCGTCTATGCCCTGCAGGCGGGATTCGCTCTGGAAAGCTTCATTGACGAATTGGCGCTCGCAGCCGGAAAAGATCCGCTGAAGTATCGCCTGCAGCTGCTGGCGAAAGATCAAGAGCTCGCCTACTTCACGACGACCTGGCACACAGCTCGCATGCGCACCGTGCTGCAACTCGCTGCCGAAAAAGCAGGCTGGGACAAGCCGCTCCCAGCTGGCCACTACCGAGGTATCGCGTGCTTCGCCTGCTTCCAAACCTACATGGCCGAGGTGGTAGAGATCACCATGGAGAACACTCAACCCAAGGTGCACCGCGTGGTCGCCGCAGTAGATTGCGGACAGGTCGTGAACCCGGCCATCCTTGAACAACAGATTCAGGGCGGAGTCGTCTACGGGCTCTCTAACGCCCTGCGCGCACAGATCACAATCGACAAGGGACGCGTAGTGCAAGGCAACTTCGACGATTACGCCCCCCTCCGTATGGACGAGACCCCGGCAGTGGAGGTCTATGCGGTTCCAAGTCAGGAAGCTCCCACGGGAATCGGTGAACCCTCGCTGCCTCCTCTCGCCCCAGCGTTATGCAACGCAATCTACGCCGCGACGAAGAAAAGAATCCGGACACTGCCGATTCAAAGCTGAGAAAGATTCATGTAGGGACAGCCGCCATCGGCTGTCCAGCGGAGCGAAGCTCGCGCCCTGGGAACTCCGCGTTGTTGAGCGGTGTCAAACCAGGTGTATCATTCCCGCTGCCCGTCTGCTCTTCGGCCCTCGATATCTCCGCCCGCTGGGGTTTGCCATGCTCGAAGCCGTACACCTCACCAAACGCTATGCATCGATCCCGGCCGTGCAGGATCTTTCATTTTCCTTGCGCCCCGGCCAGGTCCTCGGATGCCTGGGCCCCAATGGCTCGGGCAAGAGCACTACAGTCAAGATGCTCACCGGCCTTCTCTCCCCATCCCGCGGATTGGTTCAGTTCAATGGCCGCAGCATTCAGGATGACGTTACCGGCTATCGCAACCAGCTCGGTTACGTTCCGGAAGAAGCTCATCTCTACCCCTTTCTCACGGGCTGGGAATATCTGGAATTAGTCGGCACGCTGCGCGGAATGCCGCGCGCGGAACTGGAAAGCAAGATCGATTCCCTTCTGCAGCTTTTCTCGCTTCATCCCGCTCGTCACCTCGGCATGGGCCAATACTCGAAGGGCATGCGGCAGCGGATCTTGCTGATCGCCGCCATCATGCACAATCCCGAGATCTTCATCTTCGACGAACCGCTCTCCGGACTCGACGTCACCTCCGCCCTGATTTTCAAGAACATGGTGCACGTGCTGGGCCAGCAGGGAAAACTCGTTTTCTACTGCTCCCACGTTCTCGAGGTCGTCGAGAAAATTTGCACCGATGTTCTAATCCTCCGCAAAGGCCTCGTCATTGCCCAGGACTCAGTAGCAAACATCGGCAAAATTCTAGGCCAGTCGCTGGAGAACACGTTTTTGCACCTGGTCGATGACGTAAACACGATGACCGTGGCTCAGGACATCGTCGAGGTCATGCAGTCGGCATGAGTATGCTCGCCGCCAAGTCGCATCGCAGTCGCTGGGACGTTTACCGGGAACGCCCATTCTGGCGGCTTGTCGAGTTGTTTGTCGCGCGAGTCTTCCGCGGAGGCGGAGACAGCGATGCCCCCGGCCTCGATCTCGGCATGGGTTTGATTCTTACCCTGCTGGCCATGCCCGGAGGCTTCGTTTCCCTATTCCTCTTCGACAAATACGCAACATTATTGCAATGGCTGCGCGGCGCAAATTTCGTTGACCCGCTTCTGGTTTCCTTGCCGGACGAGTATTTCTTTATCGTCCTCTCCATGACCGTGAGCGGTGCGGTTGCCGTCTGGCGTTGGGACGCAATCTTCCCCGATCGCCGCGACTACATGAACCTGGTCCACCTGCCCATCTCTACCCGCACGATTTTTCTGGCGAATCTGACGGCAGTTCTCTTTCTCGCAGTGCTGGTTGCGGTCGATGTCAACGCCGCCTCTTGCATCCTGTTTCCGACCGTGGTCGCCGCCACGCAGAGCCACTTTGTATTTTTCGTTCAATTTGCTGCCGTACATGCGCTGGCCGTTCTTCTGGCGAGCATGTTTTCCTTCCTGCTCGTGTTTTCGCTTCTTGGATTGAGCATGGCATTGCTCCCCGCGCGCGCCTTCAAGAAAGCGTCTAGCTACATCCGGGCGGTGGCAGTGGTCTATCTCATTGCCCTACTCAGTACCAGCTTCGCAGTGCCAAACTTGCTGCGTAGCGTGCGCGGCACTCCTCCGATCTGGACTTTTCTGCTGCCTTCCGCGTGGTTCGTTGGCATGGGCCAATCCCTGCGCGGACGAGCCACTCCCGCGCTGACCACCCTCGGCCATCTCACCTTCCCAGCCGTGATTGCAGTATCTGCAATCGCACTCTGCGCGTATGCCATTGGCTACCGTCGCCACTTCCTCCGAATAGCCGAACTCTCGGAAGCAATGTCCGCCGGTGCGCCATCACATCTTTCACCGCTTTATCGCTACCTCGATCGCCTGGTGCTGCACACTCCATTCCAGAGAGCGGGATTCCGCTTTGTCTGGAAAACTCTCTGCCGCAGCGAGGCGCACCGCCTGCTTCTGACCGGGACTGGCGGCCTGGGACTGGTGCTCGCTTCTCAGGCACTGCTGAACGCCGTCGAAGCCACCAAATCGGCGCGCCAAGCGGCGCTCTCAACCGAAGCTCTGTCCATACCATTCATTCTCTCGTTTCTGATCATCATTGGCTTGCGAGCGGTGTTCGAAATTCCCGCCGAGTTGCCCTCGAACTGGATCTTTCGCTTGATGCTCGATCCCGACCATCAGGAATGCGAATCCCTGGCGCGAATAGTCATCCTGCTCGCCGTAGTTCCGTGGGTGCTCCTCGGACTCTTTCCGCTGTATCTGCGAATCTCCGGCCTCTCAATTGCTCTGATGCACACATTAGTGGTTCTTGGCTGGTCGCTGCTGCTGACCAATGCATTGCTGATTCGCTTCCGCAAGGTGCCTTTCACCTGCACGCGACCCATCTTCCAACAGCATTCCATCGTTGTTCTTATCTCCGTCGGCTTTGGATTCCTGCTCTATGCGGCGTCGCTGCCGGAATTTGAGTCCTACGCGTTGGTACATCCGGCGCGTTTCGCTGCGATGTTGCCGGCCGCCTTCCTCACCTGGTACGTACCCCACCATCTCGCGAAATCAGCCATTGCGGAGGAAAAACGGCTCATCTTCGAGGACGTTTCTTCGACTTCCTTTGAACTCATCCAACTCAGCGAATAGGGGCGGGGGAACCCAGCCTGAGATTGACGGGACACTTGGCCCACATCCACACTAATGGGTCATGGAAAAACTTCGCGTCGGTATCTTATTCGGCGGCCGCAGCGGAGAGCACGAAGTCTCCCTGCTCTCCGCCGCCTCCGTTCTCAACGCCATTGATAAAGAGAAATACGAAGTCGTTCCCATCGGCATCACCAAAGAAGGACGCTGGCTCACCGCCGAGCATGCCGAAAATCTGCTCGCAGGCAAGCTTCAGATTGAGCCCCGCAATCTGCGCGCCGGCGATCCCGATATGACGGAACCAGCTGCCGTGCTCCATCGCGGCGAGGCCGCCGTCTTCCCCCCGGAACCCGTCCACCGCGACAAAGGACTGGTTCCCTTTCCAGACCGACGCTTCTCCCCTGCGCCGCGCATCCGATCGCGCCATCAACGTGGACGTCATTTTTCCCGTGCTCCACGGCACCTTCGGCGAAGACGGCACCATCCAGGGCCTGCTGGAACTCGCCGACATTCCGTACGTTGGCGCCGGCGTTCTCGGCTCCGCCGCCGGCATGGACAAGGACATCATGAAGTCCTTATTCATCGCCGCCGGAATTCCCATCGTCAAGCACGTCACCATCCTGCGCAGCGCCTGGGAAAAGGATCCGAAAAAAATCGAGAAGCTGGTCTCCAGCAAGCTGAAGTATCCCGTGTTCGTGAAGCCCGCCAATCTGGGCTCGTCCGTGGGAATCAGCAAGGCGCACGATCGCAAGGAACTGGGCTCTGCAATTGAAGAAGCCGCGAGGTTCGACCGCAAGATCGTGATCGAGGAAGGCGTAGGCGGGAAAAAAGAAAAAGCCCGCGAGATCGAATGCTCGGTGCTCGGCAACGACGAAGCTCAGGCATCCGTTCCCGGAGAGATCGTTCCCATCAAGGAGTTCTACGATTACAACGCCAAGTATCTGGACGAAGGCTCGAAACTGATCATTCCCGCCAAGCTCACCAAAGCCCAAACCATGAAAGTACAGGAGATGGCAGTGCAGGCCTTCAAGGCCGTAGATTGCTCCGGCCTCGCCCGCGTAGATTTCCTGATGGATCCAAAAACCGGCAAGATTTATCTGAACGAGATCAACACCATGCCCGGATTCACCTCGATCAGCATGTACCCCAAGCTGTGGGCCGCATCCGGACTGGAATATTCCGACCTGATCGACCGGCTGATCCAGTTAGGCATAGAGCGCCACGAAGACAAAAAGAAAAATCAATACACCCGCTAGTCAGCCGGAATTTTATGTAGGGATAGCCGCCATCGGCTGTGAACACGTAGGGACAGCCTCTCAGGCTGTCCGGTCGAGCGCAGCTCGACAGCATCGCGCTGAGCACTCCCCCTAGTTCTGCCCCGCGGCGCACACAAAGCTCGCCGCGTCATTCGTATCCCCGCTCCCCTTGTACTTGGCCGCCTGCGGATAAGGGCATAATGGCCGCGTCATCGTTGCGTGTTGCCGGTCTTCTCCGGAGAACTTCGAAGCGACAACGGTCCCGGGCGCGGTCCCCTTCTCCACCCACTGCTCAAGCGCGCCACCCAGACTGTGCGTGCGGATCCCCAGAATTCAGATCCCCAACTTCCCCGTATGAATCCGGCCCCGGCCCTCCTCCGCAATGCTGCACTCCCGGCGCCATGTACAAGCGCACGAACGAATCCACGTCGCGCTGTCCCATCTTCCCGATCACGCTGTTGTAATAGTGGATCGTGTTCAGCGACGAGATCGCCGGATCGTCCCAGCCGTGATAGAGGATGAGCTTGCCCCCTCGAGCCTTGAAGGGCCTCAGGTCCGCATTGACGGCGTTCAGGGCATCACCGGTTTTCTGTTCCGCCAGCTTCAACCCCGAATCGAGCTGAAACGTTTTGTAATTCCAGTCGGGCTTCTCATAAACCATGTTGGACCAGTACCCAACGGCAAAAGCCGCCATCAGGCTCTTAGCCGGGGCCGGGCCCGTGATCCATAATGCCCAACCACCCTGGCCGCCTTCCGCGCCTGGCACATATCCAGGGAAGAGCTCGTTACCGTGCGAATCATGGATTCCCGCATAGAGCTTTTTCAGCGCGGCCACTTGCGGCGCGGTCAGGCAGTTCTCCGCATCCTGTGCCTTGCACTGAATAGTTGAAGGATCGAAATGGCACTGTCGCGGATCATTCAAGATCCCATCCTGCACGCCGTCTAATTTGTCGCAGGCGGCATTCACTGCGGCAGCAATGGTGGCAATCTTTGATTGCGGAATAAAGCTCGCCGGATCCATCGTCAGCGCCTGCGTATCACTCGCCGCCAGCGCCAGCAGTCGCGTCCAGTAGTTCGCGGGAGCTCCCGCCAGAATCCCGTCATAATCCTCCGGATATCGTTGCGCCTCCATCAGGGCCTCGCGTCCGCCATCCGAGCATCCCGCGAAATATGCCCGCTCCTGGCTCTTCCCATAAAAAGCCTGCACCACCGCTTTCGCCACTCGCGTCATTTCGTGAATGCCGCGATGCCCAAAGTCGATCACCTTCTCCGGATGTCCGAGCGCCCACGTCGCATCAATTGGAGAACCACTATGCCCCGTATCCGTCGCAGTGGCTGCGTACCCGGCTTTCAACGCCAGTGCCAGTTCGCCGCTGTTGATCATCCCGGCGAATCCACCGTTGCCCAGGCCCTGCAGTTTGCCATTCCAACCCGCTGCCGGCAGCCAGACTTCAATCTTGATGTCCGAATCCGATGTGGGCTTCGCTTGCGCAACGACCCGGCAGAATGCAGGCAGAGTCTTATACAAAGCCGAATTATCATGCCCGGCTTCAGGCTCCGGTGGTCCCACGAAATTCCCGGCAGCAACACTTTGCGCCGAAGTGATTGTGGCCCCGGGAATCTTGAGCCCGGTGAGCTTCGCGCACGACTCGTCTGCAAACCCCACCGCGCTCCGGATCAGCACAACGGCTGCCAGCAAAACACTTCTTCTCATGAGAAAATCCTGTACGACACTACAATGGCCACGTAGGGACAGCCTCTCAGGCTGTCCCGGTCACATCGCTGGCTTACGGCATCGACTTCGTCATGAACGCCGCCTGATCCGCCTTCATCTTCTTCAGCCCGTCCATCGGCAGATACACCATGTGCCCGGAATCGTAGGTCGCATACGAAATGTTCTCCCGGTATTTCGCCGGCAAGTTGAGATGGTCCACCGTATAGTTGGCCGCATAATACGGCGTCGCCAGATCGTAATAGCCCTCCATCACCAGAACCTTCAGATACGGATTCTTCACAATGGCCTGCCGCATGGCCGACGCCGTATCCGGGAATCCGCGAATCGCCGATCCCCAATCCCACTTGTCAAAGCCGATACCTTGCGCCCGCACGTAGTACGGCATGTCGACTTTGTAATTGAGTTCCGTCCGAACATAATTGTTGAATACGGAAGTAAACGGTGGCTGCGTCGCTGAGCCCGTGGGATCATAAAACTGCGTATCCAGCAGCCCGCTTGGGTCCGGACCCGTGTAGCGCCCGTCCAACCTTCCCACCCGTACTTTCTGATCGATCAACAAATAATGCGTGAACTTTCTTACGTCGATGCGAAGGTTCGCCTGGTCGATGACTTCTTTGCTCAACCCGGTAAAGCGCGCCAGTTGATCGATCACCTTCTGTCGCTCCTGCGGAGTCAGCGCATCGCCCTTGTCGAGTGCCTGCGCGTACTCGGTCGAAGCCCACTGCTCCGCTTCCTGCCGCGCCTTATTCATATCCTGCGCCAGGTCCGGCGCCAGCTTGTGGTGATATCCGGCAATAGACGTGAAAGAAGGAACCAGAAAAACGTAAGGCTGATCGTTGGTGAAGTTATCTTCCAGCGTCTCGAAATTCAGCACCGTGGAAAGCAGAGTAATCCCGTTGAACGAAATCCCCTGATCCGCAAGATAGCCCGCAATACCGGCCGCCCGCGTAGTCCCGTAGCTTTCGCCCAGGATGAACAGCGGCGAAGCCCAACGTTCATTCCGGCTGATATACATCCGCACGAATTCACTGAACGCCTCAATGTCCCCCTTCACGCCCCAGAACTTCTTCATCAGTTCGCTTTCAGCAGCGCGGCTGTACCCTGTCCCGATCGCGTCGATCAGCACCAGGTCGCTCTTGTCGAGCAGCGTGTACGGATTGTCTTCCATGCGGTAGGGCGCGGGAGGCATGAATCCATCCGGCTGCAGCACGACGCGCCGCGGTCCCAGCGCTCCCATGTGCAACCAGATCGAGGCCGACCCCGGCCCGCCATTGAAAGCAAACGTCAGCGGACGCTTCGCCGCATCCTGCCCATCCAGCGTGTACGCGACATAAAACATCTCCGCTTCGATCTTCCCATCGCCGCGCTTGATCGGCAGCCGTCCCGCCGTTGCCGTATATCTCAGCGCCTTCCCATCGACCGTGATCTGGTGATGCGTCACCGCCGGCGGCACTTCCGTCATATCGAAGTGCTCTTCTTTGTCCTTGTCTTTATCCTTATCGCCCGAGGCTTCGCGAATGGCCGGCTTCTGCTCCGGCGTCGCTTCTGGTTTCGGAGTAGTTTCAGCAGGCTTTTCCTGCGACTGTGGCGTGGCAGGAGGTTTGTTCTTACTTGGATTTTTAGGAGATTCCGTTTGTTGACCGAAAGCAGATGCAGTACAAGCAGGGCCGTCAGCACCGCGCAGAGCAATTTTTTCATGTCCATTCCCGGCAAAGGATTTCCGCCCCAGCGTAAGACCCTTTTGCGAGCGGGAGAAATTGTACACCCAACATCTCCGCAACCGGTGTCGCCATCCCATCATTGCTTCGCCTGCAGCACGATGAGACTGGCGTCGTCCTGAAAATTGCCGCCACAGTGCTCCGAAGCACTACGAATCAAACTGTGCATCAAAGACTCCGCAGTGCAACCAGAATTTTCGCGCGCAACCCGAATCAGGTTCTCTTCCCCAAACGCTTCCTGATGAGCATTGCCGGCCTCGACTAAGCCGTCGGTGAAGAGCAGCAACTTGTCCCCATTTCCCATCGCTACTTCCCCGTCCTGATACATCCAGTTCGGAAACTGGCCCAACACAGCCCCACCCGCGTTCAGCTCCTCGCATGTCTCATCCGCTCGAACCAGCAGCGGCGGATTATGTCCCGCATTGCAATATCTCAGCCGATGCTCCACGTTATCGAGCACGCCATAAAAGAACGAGCAGAACTTCCCCACGGGCGTGAAGTCACACAGGATTCGATTCAGCCGGTCGCACAATTCTGCCGGCGCCAGCCGCTGCCCCATCAGCGGCTTCAGCGCAGCATGCAGGCTCGACATCAGCAGAGCCGCCGGCATCCCCTTGCCCGCCACATCCGCGATGCAAAATACTGTTTCTCGCCCGCTGGTGCGCACCACGTTGTAGTAATCCCCTCCCACAAATTTCAACGGCTGCGTCATGGCCGCGATGTCGTACCCGGCAACTTCGGGCAATCTTTTGGGAAGCAGCTCGTCCTGAATCGCGCGCGCATCTCGCAGTTCTTCGTCGTGCATTCGTCGCGCCCGCCGCTGTTGGCGTGCCACCGAAATCTGGCTCTGCAGTTTCTGCAGCAGTTCTCGGTTCTCCCATGGCTTCTGAATAAAATCCGAAGCCCCGCGCCGCATGGCTTCCACCGCCAAGTCGACGCTGCTCCATGCCGTCATCACAATCACCGGAAGCAGGCTGTCGGCGGCCCGGATCTGCGATACCAGCCGCAACCCTTCCTCTCCCCCAATGCTCCCGCGTGTGTAGTTCAAGTCCATCAGAACGGCGTCGAACTGTTCCGTCTCAATCTCCCCCAACACGCGGCCCGGATCGGTCACAACGTCCGTGGCGAAACCGCTGCTGCGCAACAGCATCTCTAATGCGACCAGAATGTGCGGCTGATCGTCCGCAATCAATATGCGTGGCAGATCAAGCTGGGTGTTGGTATGTTCTCGGCAAATAGCTGCGGCTTCCATGCGAAGAGCAATTGCATACCGGAGGCCAAACTCGCACCCCGTTTAGACTGCTCATTCCAAAGCCAATCTGCGGAATGTGCGAAACCCGCGAAGAAGCGCGTTGTGCGCTGCCGGAATCCGCTGTCCGGAATCGGACAAGGTCCCCGGCGGCGAATGCCATTCGCTCTATAGGAAGGGCTGCTGGCGCCAACTGTCCGAGTCGAATCTAGGGTCCAACCGTGATGACGGCTGTCCCATTCTTAACCACCACCGGATTGAACGCAGTGGACCACTGCGCAGTGACGTGGAACGTACCCGCAGTGCTGGGAGCATGGTACTTCACGGTCAGTGAGGAAGAAACATCCACTATCTCAATCGTCCCATCTGGACATGGACCAGCGGGCTGCGTAGTACCCGACCAGTTGCACTGGGAACCGCTGGCCCCGTTGACCGCCAGCTCAGCGATGAACCAAACCGCCGATGGAGCGCCAGGACTGCCTTTGACCGTAGCCTGCAAGGTCACTTCTCCGCTTGCAGGAATCGTGGCCGACATCGGCGAAACCGCCACAGTCACATTATTCGGATTAGACCCGCTAGCTCCGCCGCCGCAGCTAGCCGTAAACATTATCGAGATGAGTGCACAGACATATAGAGCTCTATACCAATTCATCAAGAACCTTTCCTTCGACGATCTACTAGCGTAGCCGCTACACCGGGCGCTATAGGGCTGAGAAGAGTACCACGAAACATCTGTTACTTCAGAGTAGGAGCTATCCAATGAACCTGTTTCATTCTGGCTTAGCTGAGCCAACTTGTGGGGTTTACCTGCCAAGTGTTAGCAACTCCCGACTTATTCCGAACGCAGGATGGCCGTGACATCCAATCTTGCTATGCGACGACTGGCGGACCAGATACTCGTGGATGCGATCAGAGCGAGCAGCAAAATCAATCCTGCCGACATTCCCAGGCCAATTGGCTTCGCCCCATCGATCAGGGTTTCAAGAAGGCGCCCCGAAAGTTGTGCTCCGGCGATTCCCGGAATCGCGCTGGCCGCAACCATCAGCAGTCCCTGCCGCAACAGCATGGCACGGAGCCGGCCCGGAGTTGTACCCAACGCCATCCGTATTCCCAGTTCCTGCGTCCTCTGGATGACAGCATAAGACACGATGCCGTAAATACCGATCACCGCTAACAGCAGCGCGAATCCGGCGAAGAATGACACGGCGGTCCGGTAGAACTTCGGGCCTGCGAAGGTCTCGTCCAGCCTCTGCTTCATAGTTTTCACGCCGAATAAAGGAACTTGAGGATCTACCGATTGGATAACATCACGGACCTCAGCCACGCGCTCTTCCGCTCCGCCGTCCACCCGCACGACAAAGGTCGAGAAGAAGCTGCCTGGGTTCGTCGACGGGATGAATACCTCATTTCCGTGAGCAAGGGTTGGATCAGTCTCGTACTCCATACCGTTCACCACACCAATGATTCTCCAAGTATCACTTTCATTCGTGAGCTGATGACCTATGGCATCCTGCGCCGCGCCGAACCCCGTAGCGAAGCGCTGATTGACTACCGCGACTCTCGCGCCGGAGTGGATTTCGGCATCCGTAAACTCCCGGCCGTACAGAATTCTCGCGCCCATCGTTTGGAAGTATTCCGCCATGACCGGAATCATCGTGGAGTTGCGCGCAGCCGTACGTCCATCCAGCCCAAACGGTCCTCCGACAAATGCTGACGCGTATAGCGGAAGAAATTCTGTCGCACTTGCGCTACGAACTCCTGGAAGCCGCCGAATCCGGTCCAGTGCCTCTTCGAAGTAAGGAAGCTGCCTCTTATCCAGTTGATGAGTGGTTCCATCCAGAGAGACGCCTACCGTGACTACGTCTTTTACGTCGTATCCGCGATCGATTTTCATCAGATCAAAGAACGCCCGCCCCAATGACACCGATCCTGCAAGAAGAATGATAGTGAGCATGACCTGTGTGCCGACCAGAATTTCGCGAACCACTCGTGAGCCATAAGGCTGGCTGGAACTGCGTGTCCGCAAGCCGTGCACGCGGCCCAGATACAAGGACGGCAAGATGCTGAACGTCAAAGCCGTCACTATCGAGATGATTACTGTGAACGCCAGAACACGTGCATCCAGGACTGAATAGGATTGTGCTGCAAGGGTTGGAGGCGCGACCTTCGCCGCAAGAGAGATTATCCAATAAGCGATCCCGAATCCGCCTAGAGTGGCGACCAAAGAAAGCAGCAGGCTCTCGGTGAACAATTGTCGTGCAAGGCGGCCGCCACTTGCTCCCAGGGCGGAGCGTATGGAAAATTCCGAGATGCGATCGGCTGTCCGAGCGGTCAGGATGTTCGCGACATTCGTGCACGCGATCAGCAGAACCAATACCACCGCACCCATGAACATGAGCGAAGCATTCTTCGCCGGGCCGGCAAGTGCATCCTGAAGCGGCGCCATGCTCGGGTGCAAATCGTCTGGACCTTCCTGTCTTGGCGACAAACGCTTCGCTTCAACGGCAAAGGCAGCACGCGCCTGGGTCCACGAAACATCTGGCCTGAGTCTCGCGACTGTGCCCCAACCGTTGTTGCCGGGGCTAAACGCTGCTGGTTTCCAGACAACCGCCTTATGCGGAAAATCGAATCCCGGCGGCGCAACCCCAATCACCGTAAGTGGATTCCCGTCGATTCGTACCGTGGCGCCCAGAGCTTTTGCATCACCGCCGAAGAGTTGCTGCCAAAGACCGTAACTGATCACCGCTACCGCATTGCGTCCGGGCAGACCCCACCCCGTCGCATCCACATCATCTCCTGAGGCGAAGCCGCGTCCCGACACAGGCTGTGTGCCGAGTACCGAAAAAAAGTTCCAGGATGTCTGGGCCACGTGCACGCGGCTGCCAACGCGTGTTCCGCCGAGGTTCACATCGAATTCTTCAAATAACGCAGCGTCGGCGAGATATGTGCTCTGCTGAGTCCACTCATGAAACTGCTTTGCGCTGTCGTGTGGCGGGATGAACTCATGGCTAAGAGCCATGCGTTCCGGCTCGCGAAACGGAAGGGAGCGCAGCAGTAATGCATTAAGTACGCTGAAAACGCCTGTGTTTGCGCCAATGCCTATGGCCAGGGCGGTGATCGCAAATGCAGTCTGCCAGGGCCGGCCGGTCCAAAGCTTAAGTGCGTACCTGACGTCCTGAAGCATCACATGAGTATGCTCTCGATTTGCTTTTATTGTTGAAAACAAGGCCGACTGCGGCCGCCGGTTTGCACCGGATCTATTTCGCAGAGGATGTCCGTAATCACAAGCCGTTCTATTCCTCCCGCAGCGCCCGCGAGGGCTCCAGCGCTGCCGCCCTTCGCGCCGGCAGCCATGACGATCCCACCCCTATCAGCAAGAACAAAATTGCAATCGCGCCGAACGTCGCCGGATCGGTCGCACTCACTCCCACCAGCATTGCATGCATCATCCGCGTAAGGCCGAATGCGGCGACCAACCCAATTCCGATCCCAATCGCGCTCAGCCGGAATCCCTGTCCCACGACGAGTTGGAAGATTCTCTCCCGCTCCGCGCCCAGGGCCATTCGCACTCCAATTTCCGCCGTACGTTGCCGCACCGCGGTCGCCAGCACTCCATATAAACCAACTCCCGCCAGCACGCCTGCGATCACCGCGAACACACCGATCAGCAGCAACGAGAACCGCGTGCCCGCCTGCGCTTTGTCGATCAGCGCCGTTGCCGGCTGCATCTCAGTCACTAACAGATTCGGATTCGTTTCTGTAACGGCCCCACGCACCGCGCTCCCGTAATTCAAAGGATCGTTGCCCGTCCGAATCGCCCAGCGGTTCACTGCCCCGCTACCCACATAGGCATCGGTGAGATAAACCTGCTCCCGCCCAACCTCCGTCAACGAAGTCTCCCGCTGGTGCGGGATCACTCCAATGACCTCGACCCATTCCGGTTGCGGCGCGCGCGCGCGAATCAGGATCCGCTGCCCCACGGCCGCTTGCCCCCCGAACGCCTTCCTGGCAAGGAGGTCATCGATGATCACGAAATCACGCTTCGGAAGATTGTCCTGGTCCGTAAATGTGCGCCCCGCCAGCAACGGCACGCGCATGGTTTCGAAATATCCCGGCAGCACAATCTGAACATCCGCCGCCTGAAATTTGCTGGGATCAGCCAGCGCATCCCCCATGCCCCACCGGATCGGACTGAAACCTCCCGCCAACGGAAACGGAGCCGCCGCGGTCACGCTCTCCACTCCCGGGATCACTCGCAGCCGATCTTCAACCTTACGCACCGCGACCGCGCGCTCCTCCGGTTTTTGTGCTCCCCCGTCATTGCCGTCGAGTTCGAACGTCAGCAAATGGTTCGCATCGAATCCCGGATTCGTATGCTGCAGATCGAAGAAACTGCGCAACATCAAGCCCGATCCCACCAGCAACACGAATGAGAGTGCGACTTCAATCATCACTACCGCGCTGCGCAGCGCGTTCCCGCCCAGCAGTCCGGGATTCCGCCCACTGCCGCGCAGCAGAAGCGCTACTCCCGGCTTCGACGCCCGCCACGCCGGCAACATGCCAAAAATCGCGGTTGCCGCCAGGCATATCAACGCCGTAAATCCCACCACCACAAAATCAATGCGGATCGTCTCCAGCCTGGGCAGATTTTCCGGCGCAAGAACGCGCAGCAGGCGAATCCCCATCCACGCCAGCAACAAACCAATCACTGCACCGGCCGTCGCCAAGACCAATGCCTCGCTCAAGAGCGGACTCACCAGCCTCCACCGGCTTCCACCTAGAGCCGCGCGCACCGCAAGTTCCCGCTCACGCAGCGAAGCTCGCACGAGCAGAAGATTCGCCACGTTGGCGCATGCAATCAGCAGCAGGAAGATTGCCGAACCCATCAGCGCCAGGATCGCAGGGCGCACATTCGCGACCAAGTGCTTTCCGAGCGGTTCCAGATCGATGTAGTACCCCGCTGTTCCGGAGATCACGTAGTTCTTGCGATTCTCTGCCGCGACCTTATCGGCGGCCTGCTGTGCTTGCTCCACGCTCACGCCCGGACGCAACCGGCCGATGGGACGGATAGCGAATTGATTCCGGTTCGCCGCATCATAATCCAGCCGGTTCGCAACCCAGATGTCCGGTGTGGCCTCTTCATTCGCTTCGGGAGGAAAATACAGATGAAAGTTCGGCGCCAGCACTCCCACTACGATGGGCGCCGGTTGTCCTCCGCCGGCAACCATGGGATGCCCGAGGATCGACGTGTTCCCCCCGAAGCGCCGCTGGAAATATTCGTGACTGAGGATTGCGATGAAAGGAAGTTGCGGCACCGCTGCGCCTCCCGGTGCGGGAGCCGCCTGCGGCAGTCCGTCGCCATCCTGAAAATCACGGCCCACCGCAATTCTCGCTCCCATGAGCCGGAAGAAATTGGTGGTGACGATGGCCTGCCGTATCTGTTCCGGACGGCCATCCTCGGCGGGAAGTGCCCCGCGAAAGGTGAAGACGCCGGCAAAATCCTCGAACACCTGCTTCGTTCCATCGCGCAAATCGATGTAATCGGCGTTCGAGAACTGCAGGTCTTTCACATGCCGCTGCCGCAACTCCATCCCGGCAAGCACCAGGCGGTCCGGATTCTTGTAAGGCAACGGCTGCAGCAGCACCGCGTGCGTAACGCTGAAAATCGCCGCGCTCGCGCCCAATCCGAGCGC
>CAWKLW010000023.1:0-220469 GCA_963850585.1 uncultured Acidobacteriota bacterium
AATAGAGGACATCGCAAGAAGGATCGAAAACGGAGGTTCGCTCGCATCCATAACCTGACGACGAGACAGCGCCACGATGTACGGTTCCGCGACGAGATGCTGGAACTAGCAATCCAACTAACCCATCTCACTCAGCACTATCGAGCTTACATCTGTACGATTAGCCCCGTGAAGTCGGCCAGCCCATGAATATGGTTAAAGGCTAGGCTCTCAACTGTCGAGAACAGGCCAACGCACTCATTGAAGACCTCGCTGACTATAAGTCCCTTGAAACGGGCTTGTGTTTACTAATATCGCCTCAACTTCCCAGTGGTCAGAACTAGCTTTACATCTCAGCACTCTGTCATCCTTCACAAGTTTATCCAAGGCAGAATTACAACAGCGGTGCAAAAAAGGTGACAGCCCCGTAACAAAGGCGGACGGGCTGTACAGGCTGCTATAAAATCGACATGCTGATTCGAAGTCGTTTTGCATTGAGAATTCTCGATGTCCGTAAAACATATCTTCGTGCTAATGCTAGAAAACCGCGCCTTCGACCACCTGCTTGGCTTCTCGATGATCAACGGACGCGATGCCGAAACCGGTGCGCCGACGAAAGCGAATGGCCTGAGTGGAACCGAATCGAATGTCTTCAACGGTTCAACGTATACGGTTTCGAAAGGCGCGGATCTTGTCATGCCAGCCGACCCAGGCCACGAGTTCACAAACGTCCTCCAACAACTGTGCGGGCCTGGCGTGAATTATCCCTCGAGTGGCGCCTATCCTCCGATTAACAACAGCGGATTCGTAGCCTCGTATGCAGCCAGCGGAGGAGGCGCCGCTCCGGGGGAGATCCTGAAGTGTTTCGCTCCCGATGAACTCCCGGTCCTGACCGCTTTGGCCCAGGAGTTCGCGCTGTGCGACAACTGGCACGCGTCCATGCCGGGTCCAACGTGGCCGAACCGCATGTTCGTCCATGCAGGTTCGGCCGGTGGGCTCGATCATAGCCCGACCACCTCAGAAATTGTTGAATGGGAGACGATTGGAGGTTTTCAGTTCAGGGCTGGTACGATCTTCGATTCGCTAAAGAAAAAAGGCGTAACGCACCGACTCTATGCTGGGGATGACTTTCCCATGGTGGCTGCGCTCAAGGGGATTAGTCTGTTCGACATCCACCACTACAGCGAATTCGCGAGTGATCTCAGCCAAGGGAGGTTGCCGTACGGCTATATCTTCATCGAGCCCAGCTATGGTGTGCTGCACGAATACAGAAACAGCACGTCACAACATCCTCTTACAGACGTCAGCCTCGGAGAGGCGTTGCTTCAGGAAACCTATGAAGCGATCCGGAATTCAGAACTCTGGGAGACGAGTGTTCTGATCATTACCTGGGATGAACATGGCGGTTTCTATGATCACGTCAGTCCACCTGCAGCGGTGGCACCTGGGGACTCACAGCCGAAAGACAAACACAACCAATTCGGCTTCACGTTCGAACGATATGGGCCTCGCGTGCCGACGATCGTCGTCTCGCCTCTGATCCCGAAGAATACGATCGATCATCGGCTTTACGATCACGCTTCTATCCCGGCCATGATCAAAGCAGTATTCGGAGCGGGCCCACTTACCGCCCGAGACAGTCAAGCCAACAGTCCGCACCGGCTGCTCTCTCTGCAGACTGCGAGGCAGGATACGCCGGCGACCTTGCCTTCTCCCGCCGCACCTGCTTTAGCCCCGGTGATGAGTATGGCAGTTCGAGACCTGAATACCACGGCGGCAAGCCGACCGGATGAAACTGTCGATCAGGGGAACCTTCCCGTAATTCTGAATTCTGCGCTTCGCCAGGATCTCGAAATGTCACCGGGTGAACGAGCCCAGATTTTAAAGCGCGTAGAATCCATCAAAACACGGGAGCAAGCCAGAGAATACCTGGCGGAAGTTCAGACGAAGGTCCGCGCTCGTCGCACCCCGCGAACTCCAAACCAATCTCCTGATACTAAATAAACCTAGTACTGACCGGAACAATATCAGGCATTAGAGCCTGATATATTCGCATGCCGGAGCTTTGGGTGCGTCCGCCCAGCATGGTTAATGCGGTAGAAAGGAAGAAGCACTTTTCTCGCAGCCCGGGTTCACGGCCCTGTCAGGAACCGGGTGTCTAAAGACGAGAAGGGGAGATCTCGGCTCGTGATGCAGACATCTCCAGCAGTTATGTTCTGAGTCTATGCGTACAGCGCAGGCTGCTGCTCTTGGCATGCTCCTGGGCTTCTTCCGACTCAGCATCCTTGCCTTTGAGGTAGGCGAGCGTCACGTCCAGCGATTCGTGAGCGAGTCGGACGCCGATGGTGTTAACGCTCCGCAACCTGGATTAACTTCCGCATTGCCGACCACTCGGGAGGTGACGCAATATTTGTAAACACAAGCCCGTTTCTCGGTATAAGGAGTCACTTCAATCACGGTCAGCCCGGGCGATCAAACCGTGCAGATAGGCGGCACTCCCGTCTACTACAGAGCTTCGGCGAATGGCGCGACCGACGTCACTAACGCAGGTGCGGACTGGACCGTAGTGGATTCGACAGGATTCGACCAGACAGCGAACTTCACTTTGAGTTTTGTGGAGGGTAAGGGAGAAGGATTTCTGCCCGCTAGTAATCTGAGCTCCGGAGCCTACACTGTGAGAGCGGCATACAACACCACCGTGGGTACCGCGACCCTAAACGTCCGGTAGGCTGCTGAACAACATTAGAAAAGTCAGTATCGAAGTGCAATGGTGGGTATCTCATGTCAACCCAATGCGCGGTCGCGGTAACAATTTTCCCTGATGCCTGCGTCGCAGGACGCGACAGTCGTAGCATCGGTCCTCCGATTCAATTGACCCGCACACATGGAACTCATTGTTTCTTCCCCTTTGTGCGAACCAGCACCTCCTGAATCACTTGCGGCGTGTGCTTCGGATTTCCTGTCACTTCGCGGATGATATCGAGCACCTCGCCCAGGCTCGGGATCTTTCCCGAACGGATGAGCTTCTCTGCCTCCGCTCTCAAATCCGATGCTGTCAGCTTCGTAAGAACATCGCGGTCGCTTGGCGCTCGTGTCATGCAAGCACCAGTCCGGCGTTCTTCATCCCAATTGCCAGCCCCCACGCATATCGATGTTCGACAGACGAGGGTCGTACCGAACCACTGCGCATCTGGTTGTACATTTTCATCAATCCACTCTTTGGCTCGTGCCGTGAGCGGATTGAACAGGAAGACGGTTCCTTCGTTCGCGACAAGAACGTCTGGATTGGAAGGGCGGGTAGAAGCCGGTTTATTCTGGTGAGTGCATGCGCGTCTCCTTCAGTGAACGCGCATCAGGTTCCGAAGAAAGAAACGCCGCCCACAATGAGGCGGCTCGTGGAGAACTTTGCATTACTGCCGCATCGGGCCGAAGCCCATACCACCGTGCTCTCCAAGTCGGTTGGTCGCGCTTTCGCGCTGTCCTGATGCTATGCACATTCTAACTGCACCAGCATCTCATTAAAATGGCACAAAGGTGACCAGCAGGTAATACTTGCTGGCGGCCATTATGAAAATCGTCTACTTTATTCCTCTTTCCAGCTCGTTACAAGGCGGTCGATTTGACCCGTTCTGCTTGGAAATGATCCGTTCTGATCGGCAACCAGTACAATTGATTACAGTACAGCCTAAAGTACGTGGGCTGCCCCTTTCTCAGAGTCGACGGCTGATTCAGCCACCATTTTTCTTCCTTCTAGCAGCCTTTCTGTTCGCGTTCTTCGTAGTGGACTTTTTCTTGACTGCGTTCTTGGCTGTCTTTTTCGTTGCCATTTTTTTGCTCCTGGTGGCGCTCCCAGTTTTAGTCCCCAGCGTCGCAGATCCCGCTCTCCGCTCCAACCCAGAATGTGATGTGCGCCCTGCCAGCAATGTTCACAGATATGCATCGCCCCTTCCGTAATGTGCAACTGCGGTTCGCTCTACCCAGAGTTTTGCCTTCTCGGCTGCAGCACCACATAGCAGCCCACGTTGGGGCTTTTGCGAAACCGATGCGGACCTTCCAGCCTCAGCAAGTAGGTAAGCGGCGATCAGCGTCCCTACTCCCCTCACCTGCTCGAGCCGTGCCACTTGCATATCGATTCCCCTGGCGATCTTCTCGAAGGTCCTACCTCCCTTGAGCTGCTGCTTGCGCGTGATTCGCGATCAGGAGGAGGCCGTGATCCTTCGCCTCTTTCTCGAGAGCGGCGAGCTGCGGCCTTGCTGCGGCGGAGTGGGATTGCAACTCGATTTCTGCCAGAAGGGGCGGGCTTCGTATTCGTAAAAACGGTATTCGAACTTGCGCGTGGAGACGAACATCCCATCCAGCTCTTTCTTGGCTTCCGAGATCTTTCCAGTCTTCGCCTTGGCTTGAGCATCAGCAAGAATGGCTTCGAAGCGTGGGGATTGGCTCGGGGTTTGATGGGAAAGGGTGGTCGCCTTTTCTGCCTGGATCTGTGCTTCGGCGAGCCTTCCCCTGAGCGAGCAAGATGCGCGCCAAAACCGCCCGAGCCCAGACGGCGTTCTCGACAGAGTTGTCCTTGTCGAAGGTTACGATGGCCGAACGTACCAGGGCTTCACCATCGGCAAAGCGTTTTTCTTCCCACGCCACCACAGCCAGGGCTGTCTGGATCTCGGCGGCGCGGTCATCGCGGTGCGCTTCCTGGGCGATCCGGAAAGCCTCTTCGTATTGCTTCCGGGCGCCGGCGACATCGCCCTGCATGAAAGAAGCATCGCCGAGGCCGGCAGCGGGATACGATTCCCCGGAAAGGAAAGAGATTTCGCGCATGCGACTCAGAGCCTGCTCAAAATATTTTCTGGCACTGTCGGGATCGCCAAGCTCGATCAGGAGACCACCGATGTTGCCGAGGGTGACCGCCGCGCCACGGCGATCGCTGGTCTTTTCGAAGGCGGCGAGAGCCTGCTCTTGCATTTTGCGGGAGCCTGTTAGATCCCCGAGACCGTCGAGGGCGTTGGCCATGTTGCCATAGTCGCTGGCCAGGTCACTGGTTTGCCCGGTCTCGAGATCGATCTTCAGGGCTTGCTGGTAGTAATCATTGGCGACATGCAGATTTCCCTGTTCGTAAAACGTGTTGCCGATTCTTTCGAGAGTTCCACGGGTATGATGCAGGTCTCCGATCTCTCGAAAGACCAGGAGAGCCCGTTCGAACTGTTTTCTTGCGTCGGCAAATCGTCCCTGGTTGTCGATGTTGTCTCCGGCCAACATCAGGCAAACGGCGGCTCCTTGCGGTCGCCTGCCGCGGTGTAAAGCTCCTGTGCGTGCTCGGAGCGGACAGGGATTTTTCCGGTTGACTCAAGCGTTGCCAGGCGTTGCCTTCCAACGCAAGGCCCCAGCAACCAGGAGATTTGCGCCAATGGCGGCTCCGGCCTGCGCTGCTCTCTCCGCTGACGACTGTTGCAGTTTGTAGTCGCTGCGAGCAGCGGCGACCGAGGCCTCGGCGAGGTCGATAAGGGCGCTCTCGCCTTTGGAAAGAGAAAGCTTGCGAAGTTCGGCGATGGTGGCAAGAGCTTCGTTGGGCTGATCGTTTGAGGTTTGGGCCCGAACCAGCAGCAGACCATAGTCCACACGGTCGGGGAAGAATCCCCACAGTGTGCGGTAACTGCTCATCGCGCCAGACCAGTCTTTGGTCAGAGACCGGTAGCGGCCATCGATCAGGAGCCGCTCCTCGCGTGGAAAGGAAGAGCCAAGTCGAGGGCGCGCTTCGCTTCTTGCTTCGCTTTCTCGTCATAGCCCAGAGTAGACAAGGCCTCAGCCAGTGCGGAGTGCGTGGGAGCGTGATTGGGATCAAGTGCGGCAGCTCGCTCCAGCAGAGCGCGCGCCTCCAGAGCATCCAACAGACGGAGCTTCTTCAGACCTTCCGAATAAAGCCGGGCGGCTTCGGGAACCGAGGGCAGTGCCGCCCGGACACTGGCCGACTCGGCGTCGGAAAGTGCAGAGACACCGAGCTTTGCCCGCAAATCGGCGCCCGCTTTGCTGACCAGTTCGTCAATTTCGGAGGCGGTTCCTTTCTCGGAAACGGAAGCGAGAATCTCGCCCGCCTTGGTCTCCTGCAGACGCAGATCCACGCGGATGACACCGTCGGCCAGCGGAATGTAAGAACCGAACACGACGTCATCAGTGCCCAGATTTTCGTGGATGCGGGATAGCGTGTCTTGGCTAAAGCTATCGGCGTCGGGCAGCGCGAGACTGCGTTTCATTTGCGCAACACTTTCGCCGGGGATGGTGCGCAATTGATCGCCTTGGGCGAGCTCGGTGGTGAGCATTTCCGAGAGTGCGGTGGAGAGCCAGGCGTCTTCGGGCTTACCGGCGAGATTCTGGAATCCAAGCACGGCGACCGAGCGGCGGTGGCTGGGCGGTGCTGTCGCGGGAGCCGAATGTTTCTTCCGATTGATGACGGAATAGCCGACGATCAACACAGCAATGAGAAATGCGACTACGCCAGCAAGGAAGTACCGATTCGTGGGAGTGGGTTGAGGAACGCCGACGGGCAAAGTGCCGGTGCTCAATCGCTCCAAGTCGACCGCGAGTTCACGAGCGCTCTGGTAGCGTCGGCCAGGATCCTTGTCCAGACACTTCAGGATGATTTGTTCCGCACCCATTAAAACGGGGCCGGTGATTTTCTTACTGGGCGGCTCCGGAGGCTCGTTCAAAATGGCATTGATGAGCATTGCCTGGTTGGATTGCGGGAAAGGGCGTTTGCCGTTTGCCATTTCGTACAGCACGGCGCCAGCCGACCAAATGTCGCTGCGCGCATCGGCCCGTTCTCCGCGCAGCTGCTCGGGCGCCATATAAGGGAGAGTTCCGGTCATTTCCTGCGATTCGGTTAAGGTAGCGGTCAAGCCCAGCTCGCTGGCATGGGGCTCAAGTTGCGCCAAACCGAAGTCGAGGATTTTGAGGCGGCCGTCAGGAGTGAGGCGCAGGTTGCTGGGCTTCAGGTCGCGATGGACGATGCCCTGCTCGTGTGCAGCCGCGAGGCCACGCGCAAGTTGCACACCGAGATCGATGATTTCCTTTGGGGTGAGGGAACCGCGAGCCAACTTCGCATCGAGGGTTGTTCCCGGAATGTACTCGACAACCAAGAAATCGATGTCACCCTGAGTACCGAATTCATGGACTGTCGCGATATTGGGGTGATTCAGGCGGCCGAGTGATAAGGCTTCTTTGCGAAATCGTTTGCGCGCGTTTTCGTCGGCGAGGACGCGTGACGGGAGGACTTTGATGGCGACGTCGCGTTCCAGTTGCTCGTCGCGCGCGCGGTAGACAACGCCCATGCCTCCGGCGCCAATCTGCTCCAGAACCCGGTAGTGCGACAAGGTTTGGTTGAGCATGTCCCGCTCGCTGGGAGGGCTAAGGATAGCAGCTTCGTCGACGGGGATACAGCTTGGAGAAGTATGCCTTGGTCGTGCTCCATGGGACTAGGTCCCGTATTCGGCGGGCTGATTCCTACTCGGGCCAAACAGGCCCCTCCCGAAACCTACCCGTTCCTAACGCCATGAGGGGAGATCAAGAAGTCCAATCCTTGCGGGGCTCCAACGGAGCGATTCTGTAGAGGCTAGCCAACCGCCGACGAAGGTTTTCTAACATCGATACCGCAACAGTGCGTTGGAATACCCTTTGGTCGGTTGAGTCGATCATGATGAGATCAAGCGGTCACGCCGTCCGAGGCTGCCGGTCGGAAGGTCTGTGCCCCTCCCTGGGTGGTGAGCAAGCAGAAAGCAGTGACGCAATTCAGTTCCCTGGAATACTTCCGCATAGCCCGATGCGGTTCTCAGCAGCCAATGGGGCGACACCACTTGCAGGTGATACTAGTGATATCGTTTTGATGGGCAATGGAGGTCGTTAGAGGTCGTCTCAGACAACCGACCCTAAGTCGAGAATGTGCTTGAAACCCTCATAAACACAGGGTATTATCGCTATGTGTAGGAATCATCACGACTTGCTAGAAATGGCGGTAATCGAATCCCTCCCTCTCCGCCATTCTTTCCCGCCCTGTTTTTTCACCACCTGATCCCCCTCTGATTGACTCCTGGGAGCTCAAGCCTCTAATCTGATGTTCATGTTGGCTGGCAGGCGAGTGCTATTCCTGGCATTGAGCGTCGCTCTCGCGACGTATGCGCTCGACTGCGTCAGCATGAGCACGCCCGAACAGGCGATGCAGTGCTGCAACTCGATGCATTGCCATTCACACCATCATCGGGCTCAGGACTGCTGCAAGACCATGCCAGAGATGCATGCTGTTTTAGGCCAGCCATCCTCTGCGCAAGGGGTCTCGTTTTCACCCGTCGTCCTCGGATTGGTGCAAGCAGTCAGCGAAGCTGACGGCTTAGAGCCTTCTGCTCGTATGGTTGCAGAGCATTCTCACGCGCCACCGATATTTTCCCCACCGGCCGCCCCGCCTCTGCGCATCTAGCCTCACTCCAGCCGTTCCCGGTGCACGCACACGTGTGTTCGGGGAAATCCCATCTTCGCTGGAGGAACAGCTGTGAGATTACGAAGAGTATTCCGCGTTAACTGCGGGAACTGCGCATCCCTGTCGGTTGTCGTACTGCTTTGCGTTTTGGCGGCAGAAGGACAGGGCGCTGCACCGGAAACAGCACCGCCTTTGTTTCCTGGAGGGGGACTGATTTCCTACAACTCTATTTTTACGACGCGGGGTCCGACGGAATCGTCTGCAAACATTGCGGCAACAGCGCGTCCTACATTTGGCCACGAGGGTGACTTCAACTTCACGTGGGGCTTCCGTCGCAATTTCGATTTGACGATTCTCGTCCCCATAATCACGAATTACTTTCAAATGGCGGGTACGTCGAATGTCGGAGGAACGGGGCTTGGCGATTCCATGTTGCTCGTGAAGTACCGTTTCTATCGACGAGACTCAGGACGAGGGACCACACAGGCTTCGTTCACCTTGGGCCCAAAGGTTCCGACAGGGCGGACGGACCTGATAGAAAGAGGTGGAGGCCGGCTCCCTGCGAGTTTGCAGCCCGGCTCAGGTTCCACTGACTTGTTCGCGGCAGCGAATTGGACTTACACCGGGCTTTTCAACCTGAGGCGTCTGGTGGCGGACGAAGATTTTCATTCCTTGATCCGCTCGCAAGGTACGCAGCAGACCCGACTCGGCAGTGACATCGAGTCACGTTTCTGGCTTTCGTATCGGCCGTATGAGTCGAAAGACGTGGCTCGGGAGTGGTTCATCGGTCCCGCGTTGACCTGGCTGCATTCCCAGGATGATCGTATTGCGGGCGTCACTCAGAACGGGAGTGGCGGCGATGTTTTGCTGGCTGGAATCACCACGTACGTTGGTTTGCGTCCCGGAATGCACGTCTGGATCGGAATGGATTGGGACGTGGCCCATACTACAGGCGCACAGTTCATGCCGGTGAGGCGTCACATCAGCTTCGGTATCACGCAGCAGTTTCGATTACATCTTTAGCGAAAGGAGGAACGTATGAACAGCAAAAGAGTCGCGTTGCTTGTTCTGCTGGGTTCGATGGTGGTCGTGCCCGTGGCTCAGGCGCAGATCAAGCACATCGAAATGCGCGTTGAAGGCATGACGTGAAACTTTTGAGCATACGGGGTGAAACAAAGCCTCGGGCGCCAGTCTGGCGTTCAAACAGTAGAAGTCAGCTTGATTAATGGGAAAGTGGATGTCACCCCCAAGGAGGATGGGCAGATCGACCCTGCGCAACTTCTGAAGGCGACATACGACAGCGGCGTCAGCGTCGCGGAATTGGACATGGTCGCCCGCGGCAAAGTCGTGAAGGACTCGTCGGACAATCTTGTCTTGCAAGTTCAGCCCAATCGTTCGTTCGTCCTTTCTTCGAGTGAATTATCTAAAGGGCTGGAACCGCTGGCGGGTTCTCCGACGCTGGTCACGGTTCGCGGGCAGTTGTACAAGAAACCTGCGGGCAAACAAAAGAAGACGGACGCGTCTGCGCCGTTGAAGTTGCTGATCCTCGAAGTACAGAAGAAGGAATAGATGGTTCGATCATGTGTGTTGTTCCTGAGCCTCGCTGTGGCCGGACTTGCCGGATGCAATCAGCAGACGGCAAGTCCGACTTCACGGAAGGAAGCTGCAATTGCGGCAGGTGAGATTGGTTCACGGCTGCCCGACTTCTCAGTGAAAGATTTGCAAGGAAAGCCGCTGTCCTCTGGCTGACCTTCGCGGAAAGGTTGTGCTGATCGACTTCTGGGCGACCTGGTGTCAACCGTGCAAGAAAGAGATGCCGGGTTACCAGAAGCTCGCAGATACTTACGGTGCTCGCGGATTCGTAGTGGTCGGGTTCAAGTTCGACAACATGCCCGATACGGAAGACCCGCTTGAATTTGCCAAATCAATTAGAACTCACTATCCCTTGGCCGTTGCTAGCGACGAGGTGAGACAAAAGTTTGGCGGCATCGAAGGCTTGCCGACAACGATGCTCTACGACCGTGCCGGCATTCTTCGGACAAAAGTCATTGGTTTTGAGTACACAGACAAGATCGAGCAGGCCCTGAAACCTCTTCTGTAGGTCCCAGGGAGAATGTAGGGCAGGCGCCGTCCCATCAAGATCGACGACACCAACATTCTGGTGATGACAATTCACTTCATAACAACGTAAGGGGCTAGAGAGATCGGGGCATGAAAATTTGGGAGATGAAATGGGGATCCCCTTGTCGGAGCTTAGGGACTAGAGCGTCCCAGGTCTCGCAACTTCGGCGAGAGCTGGGCAACCCTACTTTTCTTTACTTGCGCCCGGCTGAGGGAAGAGCCTGAGGCTAGAAGTAAACTTTGGCGCCGAGTTGAATAACGCGGAATCCGCCGGGAGCGGTGCCGGGAGTATCTGCGTTCGTGCCGAAGTTGCTGTTCTTCTCAATGCTGAACGGGGTTCCCGGCTGCCATTGCCAGGGACCGTTTTCGGCAAAGCCTACGTTCTTGTCGATGAAGTTGGGATGATTGAAGACATTGAAGGCCTCCAGCCGCAGCTGCATCGAGATGCGTTCGGTCACCGGCAGGTTCTTGAACAAAGACATGTCCCAGGTCTGCAATCCGCCAGTGCGGAGCACGTCGCGCGAACCGCGAAGAGGAACGCCAAAATGCGGGTAGATGGGGTTGAGATTGTTATCGAGCACGTAATACAGCGGGAGCGCGCCCCACATGTTACCGCCAGTTTGCGCGCCCGGCTCGCCCTGCCAGTTATTTGAGGAATCGATCGGCGTGCCTGTCATGAAGTTGGTTACGCCGCTCAGCTGGAAGTTGTCGGTGATGTAAGACAGCCACTTCGGTCCTCCGAAGTGCCGGGTGACGTTGGGCAGATCGTAGACGTAGTTGGCGGCGAAAACATGCCTGCGGTCAAAGCTGGCGGAGCGATAATCCAGGGCGCGCGGGAAAAATGGATCCACGGTGTCCTGATCGCTATTGGCGGTGGTCTGCGCGTGCGACCAGGTGTAGACCGCTCCCGCGGTCAGGCCTTTACTGAAGCGCCGCTGGAACGACGCTTGCAGCGAGTTGTAATTGCCAGTGCCGTCGAACTTCATATAGCTCATCTGGTCGTAGCCTTTGTAGGGACGCAGCGGAGCGTCGGTGTAGGCGTTTCTGCCCAAAGCGCAAATGCCGGTGTAGCTCAGTCCCGCATTGCTGTAATCGGGAGTGAGATTCGGATCCGTACCGACCGTTCCGTTCCATCCGCAAGCGGTGGGATCCTGAGCAGCCTTGGTGAAAGCAAACCCGTAGGGCACGGCGTTGACATCCCGCGAGGTAACGAGGTGGCGCGACTGGGTGCCTACGTATGCCAGGTCCAGAGTCATGCCGCCGCCGAATTCGTGCTGCAGCCCCAGGCTGTAGCTGTATACGGTCGGGACTTGACCGGCGCGATCGGCGCCTACAATGTTGCCCAACACCCCGCTGCCGAAATTAGCGCCCATTGTGGGGAGACTGGCAATGTTCCCTGATCCGACCTGGGCCGTCTGCACGATCGCCGGGTTATTGAACACAGGGTTAAAGATGAGGTTGCCCTGCACGCGATCGTGCATCATGCCGGCTCCGCCACGCAAAACCGTCCGGTGGTCTCCGAGCAGGTCATAGGCGAAACCGAAGCGCGGTTCGGGCATGATTCCGCGATCGTTCCAACCACCTTTGGGAAGAGTGTGATTGCTGACGTAACGCATGCCTTCCAGAGGATTGCCGCTGCCCTGAACGATATTTCCATTGGTATCGACCTGCACAGCCTGCGAGGCGTTGTACGCGGCGGGATCGAACAGCGCAATCTGATTGTTGGCATCGTATTGCGGCGGGATCCAGGCGAAACGCATGCCGTAATCCAGGGTCAGACGGTCGGTAACCTTCCAGGTATCCTGAACATAGAATTCGAGCTGGTTATAGCGGAATTTGCCTAATGGACGAGCCGTGGACTGGCTGAAGCTGTTGAAGTCTCCCAGCAAGGCGCTGGCATAGGGGTCGCCGCATCGGGCGTTCGCGGGGCATGTACCGCTACCCGTTGGGCCGACATCGAAGCTGAACTGCCCGTTGATGTTGCCCCACGCGATCTGGTCCTTGCGATTGCGCTGGTAGAACGCGCCAAACTTGAAGGTGTGCCGGTTGTGAACCCAAGTAAGATTATCGTTCAGATTGATGGTCGTGTTGGCCTGGTGCCAGGGCATGGAACCGAGATAGCTCCCGCCAAACTGGGTGTTATCGAGCCCACCGAAACTCATGTCCGGCAAAGTATCTGTGGGATAAAGCAATGGCAAGGTGATGCCGTTCTTGGCTAATGAAATATTTCCGTTGGTACCGGTCACCAGCGACTTCGTTACACTCGGCCCCACGGAGAACTCATTCAAAAGGTTAGGCCGGATCGTGGTTAAGAGGTTGACTGAGAGATTCCAGCCCGGATGGTCTTGAATGCAACCTCCGGGAAAGTTAATAGAAGCCTCACAATCCACGGCACCAAGGCCGCCCGGTGAAAATGGCGCCTGGAGATGATCGCTGTTGTGAATCCAGCGCGCAAACAAACGATTGCTGCTATTCACCTGCCAATCGCCGCGCAGGATGTCTTCACGTCGGGGATTGGAATAGGACAACGCGGTCGCGTAATTGTAGTTCAATCCGTTGGAGCCAAAGCCGGGTACGTTGGGAGTCGGATAAAGGCTCAACAACTTTGAAATGTTGGAGAAGACCGCCTGTTGCGCGGAGGTTAGCTGCGTTGGATCGATTTTGTTCCCCGCGAAAGGAAGTCCCGTATTCGGGTTGTAGATCACGATCGGCAGGCCGTTGCCGTCCACCGAATGCGAGAAATCACCTTGCCGCTCCAGAGCGGTGGGAGTGTAGAACTGCGTCGTGCCCCCGATAGGAATCAGCTGGCGATAGAACTCCTGGCTCCAAAATACAAAAAGTTTGTCCTTCTTGATGGGTCCGCCCACCTGATAACCGATGTAGTTGTAGCGGTAGATGTAGGGGTTGTTCTTGTCGCCATTTGAGATCTGGTTTTCTTTATTGAACCACTCATTGGCATTCAAGCCCTCGTTGCGATGGAAGAACCGGCCGTTGCCATGCCATTGATTGGTGCCGCTCTTGGTAGTGATCGCAACCTGTCCACCGGCGGCTTTTCCAAACTCTGCCTGGTAATTCGAGGTAAGAATCTTCACTTCTTCGATGGCGTCAGGATTGATGGTGACGTGAGTACCACCGTTATTGCCGGTATCGACGTTGGAAGCGCCGTCAATAGTGAATTCGTGCTGATTCGAGCGCGTGCCGTTTACATTGAAGGCATCAATGCCCCCGGTTCCAGACGCGTGGCCATCGACCATTCCCGAGACACCCGGAACGAGCTTCATGTAATCGAGCACGTTGCGGCCGTTGAGCGCCACGTCGTTCAATTGTTTGCTGGTAATCAGATCCGAGCGCTCGCCCGATTCCGACTGCAATTGCAACTGACCGGCGTCGGCCGCCACCGTCACAGTTTCCGCTGTGCCTCCGATTTCGAGCGTGTACTCGCCGGCGTTCAATTTGTCGGCGGCGCTCAGGACGATGCCCTTCGCCGTCGTTTTCTTGAATCCCTGTGCGTCGATGGTCAGCGTGTAGGTCGAGGGCGGCATATTGGGAACGACGAAATCTCCTCGATCATTGGTCGTCACTGTTCGCTCTGCTCCAACGGTATCGCTGTGCACCGTCACCCGCGCGTTGGAAACATAAGCTCCGCTGGGATCTTTCACCGTGCCGAAAATCGTGCCCGAGGTGACCTGGCCCATTGCCGTCGAGCCAATCAGCGCAAGCAGCGACAGGATTGCGAACCGAGAGAAAATACGGAGTACAGAGTGGCGCTTCATAATCGGGGTCTCCTTAGACAGGTGCGCAGACAAGGCGCAAACTTCGTGCTTACGAGCGTTTGGGCTACGTTGAATTCCATCAGTCAGTGAAATCACATTCTGCATCGGGCTGCGCAGGGAGCACACGAATCAAGGCACTGCCTTCTTGCAAGCTGTGCTTTTGGCGAACGGCAAATTCTATGGAGGGGTGATGGCGTTTGTCATGATATCCGGATGGTGATGAAGGAAATACTGCTTTCGTATAGGTTTTAATCCAGACTGATAATGCCGCGTTGCAGCGCGACGGTCGCTGCCTCGGTGCGGTCCTTGGCTTCGAGTTTGTCCATGAGGTGACTGACGTGCAGCTTCACCGTAACTTCGGCGATGTCGAGTGCGGCTGCGATTTCTTTGTTGCCCATCCCCTTCGCGACCATGCGGAGCACTTCCAGTTCGCGGCTGGTGAGGGAACGATGGGACACGCGTGCGGCCAGCAACGGTGCCACCGCCGGATCAATGTAGCGGCGTCCAGCGTGCACTTCGCGCAAGGCATGCAAAAGTTCCTCGCGCATGGCGCTCTTCAGAATGTATCCGCGGGCGCCCACCTGCAGCGAACGAAAGACTTCCTCCTCGCCGGAATGGGTGGAGAGCATCAGGATGTTGGCTTCAGGAAATTCTTTCAGGATGGCCGCGGTGGTCTCGGCCCCGCTCTTCTCGGGGAGACGCACATCCATAATGATGAGGGTGGGATGATGCTGGCGGCAGGCGGCTAATGCGGCTTCACAATTGGCGGCTTCGGCCACGACCTCCATGTCGGGCTCCACATTGAGGGATGCCGACAGGCCCATGCGGACCATGAAGTGATCATCCACGACCAGAATGCGTATGGGTTTTAAGCTCGGCATCGGAAGTGACTTGCGCTTGCATCGCGACCTCGACGGAAATGCTGGTGCCATTGCCGGGAGCGCTCTCAATTACGAGTTGAGATCCGAGCGCCTCAGCGCGTTCGCGCATGTCGAGCATGCCAAAATGTCCGGCTTTGGAATGCTCGCCGGTCAGGCCGCAGCCGTCGTCGCGCACTTCCAGTATGACCTTTTCCGGCGTATAGCGCAGGGCAATTCGGACGTTCATGGCTCGGCCGTGCTTGATCCCGTTCGACGCGGCCTCCTGCCCGATGCGTAGCAGGTTCATCTCGACCCGGCCCGGCAGGCGCACGGGAGTTCCCTGAACCTTGATTTCGACCTTGGTTTCTGGCGGGGCGGGAATCGAACGCACAACTTCCGTCAGCGCCGAAGGAAGATCACCGTTTTCGAGGAGGCTGCAGCGCAGGTCCCAAACCGAGCGCCGGGCTTCGACCATGCTGTGACGGCTCATATTGCGAGCTGCGCTCAAAGCGTCAAACGCAATCATGGGCACCTGGCGGAAGCAATCCACAGCTAGGTCCAACTGCATGGTGATGCCGGCGAGTTCCTGTTCGAGGGTGTCGTGCAGTTCACGGGCGATGCGGTTGCGCTCTTCGAGAACCGCTCCGTGCTCGATCTTTTCGCGGATCACTTTCATTTGCTCGCGCACTTTACGGCTCAGGAAGATCATTCCGGCCAGCACCAGAAATAAGATTCCGCTGACAATGGCGAGCAGCCAAAGCGCATTGCGCAGGTTCCACCAGGATGGGGCATGCAGCACAACGACATCTTGCGGCGAACGCAGGAGCAAGCGAAAGGACAGAGGGGTGGACCAGAGTCCGCCGTTGCGGACCAGGCAGATCCCGGTCAGACGCAGCTCACTGTTCACGCGCAGCCCGGAGAAGCTTGCCGAGGAGGCATTCTCCACCAGCCCTTCAAAAACTCTGTCCCCCTGCTGCAAGAGCAGACGCGGGCCGTCCGCGTGCTGCTCAAGATGCAGCAACTTGGCCTCGGTAGTGACCAGCGCTCCGTCGTACTGCTCCCAAGGGGCAGTCAGATCCAGCGTGATAGGTTGCGGCGGCGGCCCGTGACTGACGCGATGAAAGGCTGCGTTCTCGAGCACCGGCGCGGACTCTCCAGTGGCGGGGAATCCGAGCACGTCCACAATGTCGCCGATCGCCAAGGGCGTGCTTTGCTGCGAAAGCACGCGCAGACCTTGGCCCTTGCTCTCGATGAATAGAGTTCGTCCGGGTTGCTGATAAGAAACGATGCCTTGAACCCGCACCCGGTGGCGGGAGCCTCCGCCGGGGGAAAAGCGCAGGAGTGAGGAGATGGGGACGTCCTTCTCCTGGGTTTCGACTTTGATGAACTGCAGATCGGGAACGTAAAACAGGACTCCAATTAACTGCCTTTGATTGTTGAACAGGCTTCCGCAGACGCCTTCGACCACAACTTCGGAATCGATCCAGGAGGAAAAATCCTGTTCGCGGGTAATGGGCACACGAACGTTGAATCGGCCATCGCCGGATGCCACGGTCATGGCCAGCACCGTTTCAGGCCAGGACGTACGGTCGATCGAAACGGAACGCACGATGCCACGGACCTGTGCCCATTGGCTGTCCTGCTGTCCGGCGGCAAGTTCGATGAAAGGATAAACACGGGCCTGGGGAAGCTGCCCGCGGCCCAGCACGCGGAGTTTCTGCTCGCGGATGACTGGCGCGAATTTTCCCGGGCCGGTCACGCCTTCCAGTTCGACCAGATCCCCCCAATGGTGTGGGAATTGGGGAGAGGTGCTGCCCTCGACATAAATTCCGGCAGTGGAGTCCTGCACAAAGAAATCCGGCGAAGGGACATCGTCGGTAATCACGCCGCGAATGCGCACCGGATAGCCCAGCGCAGCTTCTTCCGCGCTGAGATGGCGCAGTTGATCGGCATGAGTCAGCAACGGGAGCGAGGCGGTGGTCGATTGCGCGCTGGCGAGGGCGGCGCCGAATACGACAAGCAGCAGAAATCTGAACGGCGAATTTTGCAGGCTATCCATGGCACGCCGGACGCATGATTGTAGCTGTTTTTGCTCAGCTTGCTCGAATCAGCTGAAAGCTAATTCCTTGGCCCGCTGTGCAGCTTTTACGACAGCTTTGATGAGGGTCACGCGCAGCTTGCCTTCTTCGAGTTCCATGATCGCGTCAATGGTGCAGCCGGCGGGAGTCGTGACGGCGTCTTTGAGGAGGGCGGGATGATCTCCGGTCTCGAGGACGACGCGGGAGGCTCCGAGAGCCGTCTGGGCGGCGAGCAGGGTAGCGGTGTCGCGTGGCAGACCCACCTTCACGCCTGCCTCAGCGAGTGATTCCAGAATGATGTAGATGTAAGCGGGACCACTGGCGGAAAGAGCGGTCACGGCGTCCATGTGCTTTTCGTCGACGACCACGGTGCGGCCGACTACGTCGAAGATGTGAGTCGTGGTGGCAATGTGATCCGCGTTGGCGTATTTGCCTTTGCAGATAGCGGTCATGCCGGCGCCCAGCAGGCAAGGAGTATTGGGCATGGCACGGACTACCGGGACATTCGCAGGAAGATTTTTCTCGATCATTGACGTGGGCACGGATGCTGCCACTGAAATAATCAGCTGCTTCGGGGTCATTTGGCTGCTGATTTCGCGGACTACTTCTTCGACCACTTGCGGCTTCACGCCAATGATGATGATGTCGGCATCCTTGGCGGCTTCGACGTTGCTGGTCCCGACTTTCACTTTCATTTTTTTGGAGAGTGCTTTTGCGCGATCGGGATGGGCGACCGTTGCTGATGTGGACTTCGCCGAGAGCAGGCCATGGTTCAGGAGCGCCTGCAGTATGATCCCGCCCATCTTGCCGGCGCCTAAGAATGCGACCTTCTTCCCTGCTAGCGGATTGGCCATAGATTACGTAAACCTTTCACCACGGGGGACACTGGGTTAAACAGAGGGACTACTTTTCTGCGACCGCTGTTCTTCTTTTCTCCATGAAATTCCAGGCTGTAGACACCACATTGCTCAGATCGCGTTCGGCTTTCCAGTGCAGGAGCGCTTGCGCCTTGGCTGGATTGGCGACTAGTGCGGGAGGATCTCCGGGGCGACGCGGGACCACGGTGCGCGGTACTTTCTTGCCGGTAACCTTTTCAACTGCCGAAATCACTTCCTGCACGGAGGCTCCTACGCCGGTCCCTACGTTTGCGGCAAAACTATCTTTGCCGGCAGCCAGATGCTCCAGAGCGCGGATGTGCGCACTGGCCAGATCGTTAACGTGGATATAGTCGCGGACGCAGGTGCCATCGGGAGTGGGATAGTCCGAGCCAAAAACGTGCAGTTCCGGGCCCAATCCAGCAGCAGCAAGCAAAGCGAGAGGAATCAGATGAGTTTCGGGATCGTGCAACTCGCCAATCTCGCCGCTATCGTCCGCGCCGGCGGCATTGAAATAGCGGAGGCTGGCGAAGCGGAATCCGTAGGCGCGATCGTAGGCCTCCAGCGCCTGTTCGAAGAACAGCTTGGAAACGCCGTAGGGATTCACCGGCTGGCGTGGAATGTTTTCTTCGATGGGAATCTTTGCCGGCTCACCGTAGACGGCACAGGTGGAAGAAAAGATGAGCTTCTTCACGCCGGCGTCCAGGGCGGCGTTGAGCAGCGAGAGGCCGCCTTCCACATTGTTATGGAAGTATCTGCGGGGATTGGTTACAGACTCGCCGACGTAAGCACGGGCGGCGAAGTGCATGATCGCATCCACGCGGGGGAGTATCTCGGCGAGAGCGCGGGAATCGAGGACATCTCCCTTCACCAGTTCAAAGCCGGCGGCCAGCGATTCGTAGCCGGTGCTGAGATTGTCGAAGATGATTACATCGTGCCCGGCTCGCCGCAGAGCGCGGGCGGTATGACTGCCGATGTAGCCGGCTCCGCCGATGACAAGAATTTTCACCGTAAGTTCCTTTACAAGATAGTTTGGCGCCCGGAATCGAGCTGCCATGATGGTGAGTAGACTATTTTACACAGGACGATGTTTGCGGGTGTCATCAGGCGGCCCGGCAGACCGCATGAGCGCATCGAAAAAGGCGGCCCAACACAGGGTCGTGGACAGCGATGGTGGCTGTCCCTACATTGTTTTATAGGAGTTCAGCATGAGCGAAGCGTTAGCCGACAAGAAATGTGTTCCCTGCCGCGGGGGTGTGCCACCACTCAAGGGCGAGGAATTAAAGAAGCTTCACAACGGTATTCCCGAGTGGGAGGTGGTGAGCGAGCACCACCTGCATCGCGAATTCCGCTTTCCTGATTTCAAGCAGGCGCTGGATTTTGTCACTCGCGTGGGCTCCATCGCCGAACAGGAGGGGCATCATCCGGATATCCTGCTGGCCTGGGGCAAGGTGGGGATTACTCTGTGGACCCATAAGATCGACGGGCTGACGGAGAGCGACTTCATTTTGGCCGCGAAGATTGATCGGTTGGCGAAGTAGGTTGCGCTTACTCGATCGGATCGACAACAACGAGTTCCTCGGCTTCCCTGCCCCGCCGAGGCAACTGGCCAATCACAATTGCGGCCAGCACGAACGCGATTCCCAGTGTCTGGATTGGGCGCACACCTTCGCCCAACAACGCGGCTGCCAGCAGGATTGAAAATACCGGCTCCAGGCAGCTGGTAATGATCGCGCGCGTGGGTTCCAAATGTTGAAGGCCCAAAAAGTAGAGTGAAAACGGTCCCAGGACCGAGATCATTGAAAAGATAAGCAGGAACGCCCATTGCGCGGACGTGTATTCGGCGGCGATGACCTTCCATGGTGGATTGACAAATAGCCAGAACACCGAGGCGGACGCAAGCGTCCAGCTCAGGACGCGCCAGCGATCATGACGCGCAAGGATGCGGTGTCCGGCCAGGTTGTAGAAGGCGAATGAAAAAGACGCCACCATAGCCGCGATCAATCCCCATCTGTCGAGATGGAGAGGAGACGCGGAGCGTCCACCAATGATTCCGATGGTCAGTGCGATTCCGGCAATTGCTACTGCGACGGCCGCAACTTTTTGCACTGTGAGCCTCTGTTGCCCTCGCGCGACTACGTAAAGCAGCACCCATACCGGCGCGGTGTATTGCAGGACGATCGCAATGGCCACGCTCGTCTTCTGGATGGCAACGTAATAGAAGTAATTCGAGACGGCCACACCCAGGATCCCGAGAATCAGGCATTGGATGAGATCGGGCCTGGGGAGCTGGATGCGGCGCCATCCGCCGGGCGCTCCGAGCAGCGGCACGAGAACCAGGAGAGAAAACGTCGTTCTGGTTTGCGACAGAAGCAGTGGGTCGATGGGGTGCTGAGTTTCTCCTGCTAGCTGGAATTTACCGGTGAAGACGGCGCGGGCCATCGCGGCGGAGAGGCCCCAAAGAAATGCGGCGGCGCCGATAAAAAAATATCCGCGCAGGGGATGAGGCTGATTGGGAGTTGGAGAGTTCAGGATTCAGGTACCGGATTCGATGATGAAACCGAATCCAGGTACTGGTCAAGGCGGGCAGGATCAAATCCGGTAATGACCTCGTCGGCGATCACCAGCGTCGGAGTTTCCGTGCTGTCATAGGTCTCGGTCATCAAGCGGCGGGAATCGAGATCGGCGCTGATGTCGTGCTCTTGGAATGGGATCTCGCGGGCCTCGAGGTAAATGCGCATCAGTTCACAGGAGAGGCATCCGGGCTGGGTGAAGAGGAGAACGCGGGAGTTAGGGATGGCTTCGGACAAGGGACAGGATTCTCCGGTGGTTCATCATACTCCCACCGGGTTCGGTGGGGTTTAGGGTTTGTTTCTTTCGCCCCTTCCGGGGCTCGCTGGCGCTAGTTTTCAGCATCCCCACGGCTTACGCCGTGGGCTGCATTCTGCCGCCGCTTCGCGGCTGGGTCATTTCTTATGTGTGACTGCGTGACTTACTTCCTCGCGTCAAAACTGTCGAGCTTCGCTCGGCTGGGAGCCTCCGCAGAGTTCAGGTATTCGATTTCTACTTTTATTTTCGCGATCTTTTCCAGCATGGCGGAGACTGAGCAATATTTTTCTTTCGAGAGGCGGACGGCGTCTTCCATCGCTTTGGGGGAGACTTTGCCGCCTACGCGGTATTTCAGCTTAATTTCTGTGTAGACGGCGGGATAGCCCTGGGCGCGCTCGCCTTCGGCGCTTACTTCCAGGCTGGTGAAGGGCTCGCGCTTCTTCTTCAGGATTCCAACCACGTCAGAGGCGGTGCAGCCGCACAACGCGATCAGCACCAGTTCCATCGGCGTGTTCGCGGTCTTGTCGCTGGCCGTATCCATCACGAGGGCATGTCGTGAAGTGGCCTCGGCTACGTATCGCTCGTTGTCGGTCCAGATTGCTTTGGCGGATATCAATGCTTATCTCCGGTTGTCGGTGCTGGGCTCGGGATGAATCAGGACGCGGAACAGTTCCGGGGCGTCCTGCTTGAAACGGATTTCCAGGTCGGTCTGGATGTCGTGCACGCGTGACAGGCTCAGGTTATCCGACAGGGTGCAGTGGCAGGAAAGATAAAGGCGGCCATTGACGCGCTTGAAGATGAAATCATGGACATCCAGGATTTCTGGAAATTGAGACGCAACCATTCGCAAGCGATGTTCTAGTTCAGCGTCGCCGATGACCTGTTCCGGCTTTTCAATCGTTGCGGGCTCGCTTTCAATGTGGGTCAGGATCTCGGAGACCTGCGGAACCTCTTGACGGATGTCGGCTTCCAGTTCCGTGACCTGGTCATGGGCGTCTTTGAGGGTCATGCGCTCATCCAGTTCCACATGCTGTTCGACATGGAGCCGGCCGCCGAGTTGTTGGACACTGATGTCGTGCACGTTGAGATTGCGGTGAGTGGCGACCCCGCGAATGCGGTCGAAGATGTTTTCGCTATGCTGCGCACGGGGCAGCGGCTGAACGGTTACGTCGGCATCGGGCAGCACGCGGTGAACCGATTCGGTCACGGCAGCGGCTAATTGGCCAGAGCGCTGGAAGGTGACGCTGCGAGCGAGCCCGACGGCAACGTCGGCGAAGTAACGATTTCCCGCGCGGCGAATGCGGACGCGATCGACTTCAAGCACTCCATTCACCCGCGAGACGGCGTCGTAGATCTGGGAGCGAACGCCAGGAGGAGCGGCATCGAGTAAGGCGTCGATGGTACGGCGGGCCAGGCGCCAGCTGACGGAAATCACCACACCGGCAACGATGAGGGCGGCGATGGGATCGGAGTCGCGCAGCCACCAGATGTGATAGGTTCGGCCGGCAAGGACCAGCGCCAGGCCAAAGACTACTACTCCCGCAGACCAGATATCGGTGGAAAAGTGCAGAGCATCGGCTTCCAAAGCCTGGCTGTCGTACTTGGTGGCAATGCGTCCCAGAATGCGGGAACGCCACCAATCGACGCCCATGGAGAACAACATCACGGCAAAAGCGGCGATCGATGGCTCGATTTCGACGCGGCGGAAAAATAGACGGATCACGGCTTCGTAAATTATCCAGGCGCAGGTGAGCAACAACAGTCCCGTTTCTACGAAAGCGGAAAAGTTCTCGACCTTGCCGTGACCGTACTGGTGTTCGGCGTCGGCGGGCTTGTCAGAAACGCGGACGGAGAAGAATGTCAGAACAGCGGCGACCAGGTCGAGTCCGGAGTGCGCGGCTTCGGAGAGAATTCCCAAGCTGCCGGTCGTGATTCCCACCGCGACCTTCAGGCCGGTAATTACAACCGCAGCCCAGACTGAATTACCGGCGGCGGAGCGCTTTTCCGCACGCATCAATTCCGGTGATGGGAGCGCCGGGTTCGACATGCTGGCATTATCGCTGTTGGGCGCGAGAAGCGACAAGCGAAAGCAGCTTCTCCGCAGGATTCCATTCCTGAACTGAACCAGTTAGAAGGATTGCGGACAAATGACGGTTTGCACAGGCGGCGCGCTTCCGGCAAATGCTTTGCGTTGTGCTAGGATTTCTTGCTTGGAATTTTTCACCTGTCCGGTGGACCAATCCTGGAGGTTTAGAGTTTATGCGCAAGAGTTGGGTGCTGTGTGTTTTGGCGGGAGCGCTGGCCTGGGGACAGGCAGCTCCGGGCGGTCCGCCGCCGCAATCCTCCCCTGCTCCGGGCGCCGGCGCAATGAATGGTCCAGCAGAACAAGCTGAAAAGGATGATTCTGCCTCGGTTCCGCCGAGCGCGCCAGTCATCACTATTGATGGCGTCTGTGATACTCCGGCAAAAACCGCTGCAGGTGCGGCAGCCAAGACCGCCACTTCGGCGAAGAGCGCGGCAGCAGGGTGCAAGACGGTCATCACCAAAGCCCAGTTTGATGCAATGGCTAACAATCTGGCGCCGAACATCACGCCGCAGCTGAAAAAGCAACTGGCGGCCGTTTTGCCCCGGCTCATGGCTATGGCGAATGAGGCCAAGAAGCAAGGTCTGGAGAATACTCCTCAGTACAAAGAGCGGGTGAAGTTTAACCGGATGCAGATCCTGGCGCAGGAACTGCAGCAGAAGATGCAGGAACAAGCGGCCAAGGTTCCCGAGGCCGACATTGAAAAGTACTACAAAGATCATCCGGAAATGTATGAGCAGGCCACCGTGGAGCGTGTGTTCGTCCCGCGCATGAAGCAAATCGAGCCAGAAAAACTACAAGATGAGAAAGAGACCAAGGCCGGCGACCAGCAGCAGAAGGAGGCGACCGAAAAAGCCAAGCAGGAAGATGGCGAGAAGGCCATGACCAAGCTGGCTGACGACCTGCGAGCGCGCGCGGCGGGAGGAGAAGACATCCTGAAGCTGCAGAAAGAAGCATTTGAGGCCGCGGGGATGAAGATTGAGTCGCCGACGGTGACGCTGCCGAACATCCGGCGCTCGGGGCTGCCTCCCGCGCATGCAGCGGTGTTTGATCTTAAGCCAGGAGAGGTTTCGCAAGTCATCAGCGATTCGGGCGGGCACTACATCTACAAGGTGGTCAGCAAGAACGAGATGACGCTGGAGCAGGCGAAAACGGAGATTCAGGGAAAATTACAAACTGAGCGCATGAAGGAACAGACGGACAAGCTGAACAATTCATTCAAGGTGGAGACCAACGAAGCGTATTTTGGGCCCGGTGGCGCGAACCCGAGTGCACCCCGGCCCATGCGGCCGCGTCCTGGCATGCCTCCGGCGCCAGGGGCGAGTGCGCCGCAAGCACAGCCACCGGCGGCGAACCCGCAATAATGGCCAAGCCTGTAGTTGTACTGACGGGAGTTTCGGGAAACCTGGGAATGCGGCTCCTGCCGCTGCTGGGACGATATACGGTCATTGGGGTGGACGTAAATCCACCCAAGACCGACTGCGCGCTGCAATTCGAAAGCCTCGATTTGGGAGAGGAATCCTCTACCCGGACGTTGTTCGAATTGTTGCGCGATACGCACGCGTATTCCGTCATTCATCTCGCGTTTGTGATTGATCCGGTGCGCACGGGCGTACTGGATGTAGACCGCATGTGGCGGATCAACGTGGCCGGGACGGCGCGCGTGATGGAAGCGATCACCGAAGTGAACCGGAGTTCGGATGATGGCATCAAGCAGTTCATCTTCCCCAGCAGTGTCTCCGCCTATGGGCCGGATCTGGCGGCGCCCGCAACGGAAGATACGCCATTGGCGGCGCACACGCTGCCTTACGCCATCCATAAGAAAGAGTCGGACGATGTAGTGCGGCAGCGCTGCAGCTCTCTGCGGGGGTGCAGCGTGTACATCCTTCGTCCGCATATTTTTGCCGGGGCGACGGTGGAGAACTATTTGATGGGGGCGTTCCGGGGAACGCCCAATGGAAAAAGCGAGCGGGCGCAAAAGATGAGGGCTGCAGGCAAGCGACTTCCCTGCATGCTGCCCCGCGGGCAGAAGTACCTGTCGAACCGCCTGCAGTTTATTCACGTGGATGATATGGCGCGGGTGCTGGATCACATTCTGCAGCGCGAGCCGGAGCCGCAGCGATTGACGGTGCTGAACGTGGCGGGCAGCGGCGAGCCGCTAAGTTTTGCACAATGCATTGAGCTGGCGCAGGCCAAGTTGATCCGCGTGCCTGGAAGATGGGCGATGCGCCAGGTTCTTCGCTTTTTGTGGAAGCAGCGGATTTCGGCTATTCCTCCTGAGGCGCTGCCCTATATGACGGGCGAGTACATCATGAATACGGACCGGCTGCGGCGCTTCCTCGGACCCGAGTACGAACACGTGATTCGATATTCGATTCGGGATGCGTTTGCGGATAGCTTTCGGACTGCCACAACCTAGTTGAAAGCTGTGAGCAATGATCGGTGAGCAGGGCTGCTCTCCTCGCTCCAGCTCATTGCTCATAGCTCTTTGCTGCAAGTCACTGGCCGCCGTACACCTTCGGTTCTCCCAGGCTTGCCTTCACTGGAAGGTGGCGGATGTAGAGCACCAATTGCCAGATTTCTTCATCGTGGAAAATGTCTCTCGCAGCCGGCATTCCTGAGGGAGCGATCCCGTTCTTGATGATCCAGTGCAATTGGCCGTCGGTGTAGGCCTGCACCGCGCGCGAGTTGAGTTGGGGCACGGGCGGCGACATTTTGTCGGCGAACGGCACGCCGGTATTCTGACCATCCAAGCCGTGACACACCATGCAGTAAGCGGCGAAGTTGCGCTGGCCGGCGTGAATGTTGTCCGCGGAGGCGGGCAGCGGGTTTACATCAGAACCGCCACCTACCGTAACGCGACGCTTGGCGCCATCCATGAAGCTCGTCTCAATTGCGCCGGGTGCGCGCACCTGGCACCCGGCGAGAACGAGCAGCCCCGCACATAGAGCTGAGTAAAGCCAGCGTGATGCAGGCGGCGACATCACTCCTCCACCACGATCGTCATATTCATGTTGCCGTGGTTAGCGCCGCAAAAGTGATCGCAGATAGTCGTGAAGGTGCCCGCTTCTTGAGGCGTGACGATCACCTCGGTCATCTCGCCCGCGGGAATCTCCTCATCGAGTTTGAGCGGGCGCAGGAAGAAGCCGTGGGTTACGTCTTCGCTGTGCAGACGTAGCTTCACGCTCTGACCCTTCTTGAGAGTGATCTTGTCGGGGGTGAAGGCGAAGCGCTTCGCCGTGATCTCAACGACGGGCAGGTTATCTGCTCTTACCCGACCGGTGCCGCTGAGCAAGATGCCCAGGCACACGCAGAGGACGGCTGCGAACACACATAGACGCAATTTCATCGATGGCATGAAACATTCCTTTCTTTTCCGAAGAATTGTTTAGACCAGTGGATTTCTCAGAAGCTGCTGGACTCCGTTGATGCCGCGGAATTCGCGAGCCGTGAGTTCCATATCCTCTATGGACAGCGGCGCCGTTCCAGGCTGAGGAGCGCCATTGAAACTCACGGTGCGAATGCCGAGATTCTTGAAGGGATGCTCCTTGTCGAACGGTACAGCCTTTCGCGGTCCGGTAGCGCCGGTGGGATCGGGAAAACCAAAAATCAACGAGCGCGCGCCATAGTGATGAACCGTACCAATCTGGTGTTCGTCGTCGCGATGGATGTGTCCATAAAGTACGGTGACGTTGTCGTAGGTAGAGAGAACGTTCATGACCTCGTCGCCGTCGCTGGTGAACCATTCCCAGTCCGGACGGAGATCGAACAAGGGGCGGTGCGTGAAAACGACGATGGGCGCAGCCTTCGGGAAGCGGGCCAGATCTTTCTTCAGCCAGGCTAGTTGTTCGGCGCCGATTTCCGGCTTAGCGCGCGTGACGTTGTCCAGCGCTACGAAATGGACGCCGCGGTGATCGAAGGAGTAGAAGGTTTCGCCAAAGACTTCGCGGTACAGAGCGCCACTGTCGAGCCCGGCATCGTGCTCGCCGGGAACGTGGCGAATGATGGGCACGTTCATACGCTTGGAGATTTCCTGGAACTGCTTCATGCGTTGCACGTGAACATTTCTGTCCTCGGTATCGTGCGTGAGGTCGCCGGTGAATAGAACCAGGTCCGGGCGCCGGGGGAGCGCGTTCACCATATCCACCGCGCGTTCAAAAGCCTTGGTGCCCAGGGGATCGGGTGGTCCGTTGAAACCTACGTGGGCATCGCTTAGTTGAAGGAAGGAAAACGGCGTGAGCTTTTCCCCGGTGGCTTTGCCGAGTTCGGCGAAGAGATTGCCGGCTTCTCCTGCGCTGGCAGCTGCTGGATAGGCCGAGTACAGCACGCCAATTCCCAGCGAACTGCCGGCGATTTTAAGAAACGATCTGCGATCCGTTGGTTTCATGTTTCCTCCTGTGTCCTGTGCCATCTAGAACTGCCGGTGCGGCGAAATATTCCCGCGGGGGCAAGGAAACTTTTTTTACAAGTATGGGAATAAAACGAGAGGAAGCGCAGTTTATGCTATGGAGGTGCCAGACCGACGCTTGCCCGACGCGAACTTTGCAGATCTGGCGCTGCCGCTTTTTGACCAGCTCTACAATTTCGCTCATTGGCTGACGCAAGATCGCCATGAGGCGGAAGATCTGGTGCAGGAGACTTTCGCGAAAGGGTTACGTGGATTTCAGAGCTTTCAGCCCGGAACCAATTTCCGGGCATGGATGTTTCGGATTCTGCGCAACACGTTTCTGACCTCGCGCACGGGATTGAAATCCACGGTTCCCCTGGAAGACGATGCGAGTGAGACGATTCCGTCTACCGATCTTTCGCCTGAGGATGTGCTGGTGGAACAGGCAAACCGTGACGCGGTGCGGCAGGCGTTGAACGAGTTGTCGGTTGCATTTCGCGAGATCCTGCTGCTGTGCGACGTGGAGGAGATGTCATATGAAGAGATTGCGCAGGTGTTGACGATTCCGCCGGGCACGGTGATGTCGCGCCTGCATCGCGCGCGCAAGGCTTTACGCACGCGGCTGCTGGAGAAATCCCCGGGAGGTGTGAATGCCGTGCGATGACTGGCAGGGAAAACTGGACGCCTATGCTGACGGCGAACTCTCGTTGCCGGAGATGAACGCGCTGGCGGATCATATGCGCAGCTGCGCGGATTGCTCGGTGCAGGCTCTGCAGCGGGTACAGTTGAAGCGATCCGTCGCGGTTGCGGGCAGGCGTTATGAGCCGAGCGCAGAATTCCGGGCGAAGATTGCAAGCAGCGTGAGCGGGAAGCGGTATGGCGGCATTGGATGGTTCTGGAAGATTCTTGTCGTGCCGGCCCTACTGACGCTGATCTTCGTCGCGGGCCTGAATTATTATGTGCGCGGCGCAAGGGCAGAGAGGCAGCGCGTTTACAGCGAACTGGCCGATCTGCATGTAGCCACGCTCGCCAGCAGTACGCCGGTCGACGTAGTATCGACCGACCGGCACACGGTGAAGCCGTGGTTTGAAGGAAAAATCCCCTTCACTTTCAATTTGCCGGAACTTCAGGGCACGGATTTCTCACTGCTCGGCGGAAGAGTTACTTATCTCGCGCAAGTGCCAGGGGCGCACCTGATTTATCGTCTTCGGAAGCACGAAATCTCCGTTTTCATCTTCCCCGATTCCGGCGCGCCCGCGGCAGCTTTGTCGGGAGCGGCTGAAGTCCGATCGTTCACATTCGAAGACTGGGCGCAGAATGGATTGCGCTATTTCGTGGTGGGCGATGTCGGAGGACATGACATTGAGGCTCTCAGCAAGCTGCTGCGCGATGCGCGGTAAGGACGGATTTCACTCGGATTTCTTCCCGTGGTACAAGCCAGCGATTCCGAAGGTGTAGGGCGTCCAGGATGCCTGGGCGAAACCCGCTGCCTTCATGCGATCTGTCATTTGCGGCGGAGCGGGAAAGCGCTCCACCGATGCAGGGAGATAAGCGTATGGGCCGGAGACGCCTGAGATGATGGTCCCGATCCGCGGCAGCACCTGCTTGAAGTAAATTCGGTACAAAGAACCCAAGAGGCCCTGGGGTTCGCCGAAATCGAGGATGCCGCATTCTCCTCCTGGGCGCAGCACGCGAATGATCTCGCGCAGGCCGGCGTCATAGTCCGCGAGATTGCGAAATCCGAACGCGGATATCACAAGGTCGAAATGCGCGTTGGGGAATGGTAGATCGAGAGCATCGGCCTCAATCCAATCGAGGGCCGATTGCGAAGCCTGCGATTTCGCCGCGGCGCGCTGCAGCATGGCGTGGGAGAAATCGGCGCCAAGGATTCGCGCCGGGGACTTCCCTGCTTCGCGCCGCAGGGCGAATGTCATATCGCCGGTCCCGCAACACAGGTCGAGAACGCGGGAATCTGCACGCCCCAGAATCTGCCGGAAAGTACGGGCGGTGCGGCGCCACCACATGCGGTCAACGTTGCAGGACAGCACGTGGTTCAGAAGATCGTAACGGGGCGCGATCGAGGTAAACATGTCGCGCACGGCGCGGGCTGCGGACTGCTGATCGCGCGAGCCTGCGGGAGCGGCTCCGACCACACTGGGTTTGAGCGATTCGGGCACGAGAATTCGCGGTCAGCGCTTCTTCTTTTGCGCGCTCTTCAGCTGCTTCACGATGCGTTCGATCTGCAGCACATGATTGGTGTCGTGGCCGGCGAACATGCGCGTCAGGTGCGCGATCGTCTCTTTCCCCCGTTCCAGGTGCATGCCATAGTTATTCCAGGTTTCGCGCGGGATCTCCTTCAACATCGCGAGATTGTTTTCACGAAGGATGCGGAAGATTTCTAAGGAACGGCCAGCATCGCGGCCGCGGTACTCGAAAACAGACGCCCACGAGTCCTGATCGAAGGGCTGAATGGTGATGCCGTTCTCGCCGATGACGGAACGCATGCGCCAACTGGCAACGATCTCGGCATCCGCCAGGTGCGCGACGATTTCGGCGATCGACCACTTCGCCGGTTCCGGGCGCCATTTCAACTGCTTCGGGGTCAGCCCCTGAATGGATTTCTTCAGTCTGGCGGCGGTGGAGCGCTGCACTTTGACGGCATCCTGACCCTCGACGTAACCGAGAATGCGTCCGATGTATTGTTCTGCTGTTTCTGGCATAGGTCACTCCAATGAAACATTGGAACTCTGAGTGTGCTTCGAATCTATCTGGCCCGTCCCGAGGCACTACGGGACAAGCGGCGAAGCTCTTCCACAGCACCGATGACTGCCCTTTCGGGCACATCGCTGGATATTTCGACTTTGCCGATCTCGCGGGGCAGGACAAAATGCACGACGCCGTTTTGCGTCTTCTTGTCTGACTGCAGCCGTCCGATGATTTTCGCGGTACTGACATTCAGTTCGGGGAGGCGGCCCAGGCTCAACACCGCATCAGAGATTCTTCCCGCGGTGACGCTGTCCGTGCGGCCCACGCTGAGTGCGATGTTGGTGGCTGCGATCGTTCCCCAAGCCACCGCCTCGCCATGGAGAAGTTTGCGATAGCCGGTTTCGGCTTCGAGCGCATGGCCGATGGTGTGCCCGAGATTCAGAACGCGGCGCAGACCACCCTCGTGCTCGTCGGCGGATACCACCTCGGCTTTCAGCTTCACCGATTGCGCAATGAGCCATTCCAGTTCGGCGGGATCGCGCTTCAGGATGCGGTCCCGATTTTGTTCGAAGCGGATGAAAAGTTCCACATTGCCAATGATGCCGCACTTGATGGCTTCATAAAGCCCGGCGCGAAACTCGCGGTCGGGCAGTGTCTTCAAGACCGCCGGATCGATCAGCACGACGCGAGGGTGGTGAAAGGTTCCGAGCAAATTCTTCCCGGCAACGAGATTGACACCGGTCTTGCCGCCGATGGAGGCGTCCACCTGCGCCAACACAGTGGTGGGCACTTGCACAAATTCGACGCCCCGCATGTAGAGTGAAGCGAGCAGGCCGGCAACATCGCCCACGACGCCGCCTCCCAGGGCGATAATCACGGACTTGCGGTCGGCACCCATTTTGGCGAGTTTCTCAGCCATGGCCTCGACAGTTTCCAGGCGCTTGGCAGGTTCGCCATCGGGCATCATGATGACCTGCGGGTTGAAACCAGCGGCTTTCAGGGAGCTTAGGAATTTCGCTCCCCAGCGCTTGCGAACCGGCGCCACGGTCACGACAAAGACACGGCTGGCATTCGGCAGGAGCTCGGCGAGCACCGATCCGGCGCGCGACAGCAGGCCATTCTCAATCGAGGCCTGGTAGGGGCGGGGCAGGACATGGATGGTGGCTTGCGGCATTGCCGTTCCATCATAGCGTAAGGCGTATACAGACCGCCGTCCCCCTTCGGTGGTAGTATTCCTTCGGTTTATGAAGGGTTTGCCAGCCGACACCGATTACATTGTGATTGGCGCCAGTGTCGCGGGACTGCGAGCCGCGGTCGAACTGGCCGCAGCTGGACGTGTGCTGGTCCTCAACAAGAAGGAAATCCCCAATTTCAGCGCGGTGGATGCCAAGAGCCAGGCCTCGTGGTTGAGCGACGAAGACGATATCAGTCTGCATCTGCAGGACACGCTGGATTGCGGAGACGCTTTGTGCAATGTTGCCGCCGTCAAGCTGCTGCTGGAAGAAGCCCCACCGCTGATCGAAGAATTGATTGCCTGGGGAAAGGCTCACGGGACCAAGCTAGTTTTTGGCCCGGAGAATGCCCACAGCCGCGGGCGCGTGCTGCATGCTGACGGGGAGCCGGCCGGTCGAGAGATTTATCGCATTCTGTGCGAGAAGCTGCACTCGCTTAAGCATGTATCGATTGCGCCGTCGACGTTAGTGACTGGTCTGCGGATTGATGGCGGACGCCTAACCGGGATTTCGGTGCTCGACGAAAAAGGTGCGCCCCTGGAGATTGCGTGTTCAGCGCTACTGCTTGCGACTGGCGGCCTGGGACAGATTTATCGCAACACGACGAACCCAGAAGCGGCTACGGGAGACGGGGTGGCGCTGGCCTATCAGGCCGGGGCGGAGCTCAGCGATATGGAATTTATTCAGTTCCATCCCACCACGCTGTACATGAAGAAGGTTCCGAAGATTCCCCTGCCGGAAAGCATTCTTGAGCAGGGCGGGTATCTGCGGAATTTCGAGCTGAATCGGTTCATGGGCAAGTACCATCCGGCAGCCGAACGGGCTCCCAGGGATTTGGTATTGCGCGCCATCGTGCATGAGATGGAAGTGAGTGGGGCCAAGGACCCGTTCGTGTATCTGGACGTGACCCACATGCGGGCGTCGGTGATCCAAAAACATTTCCATCACATTTACGAGACCTGCATGGCGCATAACGTGGATATCACCGAGGACGTGATTCCGGTTCGTCCGGCGGAACTGTTCTGCATGGGCGGAGTCCGCACGGATTTAAATGGCAAGACCAACGTGCAAGGCTTGTATGCTGCTGGCGAGGTTGCAGGAACAGGAGTGCACGGCGCCAACCGCTTGCCAAGTAACGCCCTACTCGAATCGCTGGTGTTTGGAGCCCGCGCCGGCAAGGCAATGGGGAGTATTGAGAAGCTTGCGGCAAAACGCGATGCTCAGCCCAAGGCGGTTTATTCCAACGGTCCGGTGGATGCGGGAGTGGAAGAGTTGATCGGACAGATTCAGGATCTGATGTGGAAAGAAGTCGGAATCGTTCGGACGCGCGCGGGTATGCAGAAAGCGATCAAGACTCTAGAAGAACTAGCAGCGAAGGTTACACAGCCCAAGACTCGGCGCGGTTACGAGGCGGGTTATCTGCATGCAACTGCCCTGCTGGTGGCGAAATCGGCTTTCGCTCGCGAGGAGAGCCGGGGAGCGCACTACCGCATGGAGTATCCCGATCATGATGACCGCAAGTTTCTGAAACACTCCGTGGTGCGCGGGGAGAAGATTGTATTTCTGAACTAACCCTTGTAAAGCCCACCTCGATCATCCTACGTCTTGGACTCCGCCGGTTCGGGGAAGGCTATCGACAATGCGATTGCGATCACCAGGACTCCCGCGATTGCGGCCAGCGTGATGTGGATTGGCACCTTGAAGAAGTTCGATAGCAGCATCTTGCAGCCCACCAGGACCAGGACCACAGCCAATCCATAGTGCAGGAAGCGGAAGATTTTCATCAGACCGGAAACTGCGAAGTACAGCGAACGCAGTCCAAGAATCGCGAACACGTTTGAGGTGTAGACAATGAATGCGTTCAGCGTGATGGCCAGGATCGCGGGGATGGAATCCACCGCGAAGAGGACATCGCTAGTCTCAATCACGGCGAGCACGATCAAAAGCGGCGTTGCCGAACGTACTCCATTGTCGCGCACGAAGAATTTGCCATCGCGATAATTCGGGGTCACTGGGATCACGCGGCGCACCAGCTTCACCACGGGATTCTTCGCTGGATTGACGCTGTGCCCGCCAGAGAGAGCCAGTTGAATGCCGCTGTATACCAGCAGCGCGCCGAAGGCGTAGAGGATCCAGTGGAAGCGGTGGATCAGGCCTACGCCCGCCGCGATAAAAATGCCGCGCATGACTAAAGCGCCGATGATTCCCCAGAAAAGCACGCGGTGCTGCTGCTCCTCGGGAACGGAAAAATACTTGAAGATCACCAGGAACACGAAGAGATTGTCGATGCTCAACGACAGTTCAAGAACATAGCCGGTGAGGAATTCCAGGCTGCTCTGGCGATCCTGCCAGATATAGAGCCCCCCAGCGAACAGCAATGCCAGCGCCACATACATGGCGCTCCAGCCAAGGGCCTCGCGGAAGCGCACAACATGGCCGGAACGGTGAAAGACCTTCAGGTCGAGCACCAGCATGCCGAGCGCGAACAGATTGAAGAGAATCCAGAAATAGAGCAAGAGGACGGTCCTGGAAGTGCTTAAGAATTGTTGATGCTGAACGCTTTCACGCAAAAACATCCGAGCTAAGGGATGTGCTTCAACCAGGGACGACTTATTTTTGTCTTCCTCGTTTTCCGCTAACCCAATCGTCCCAGATGCCATTGGCCTTCATCATTTCTACACTCTTGCTCTCGCGCATGGTCTGCTCGATCTGATCATGGGTGAGACGCGGGCCAATTTTCTGGTCCACATTTGCGAGTTCCAACGCCAGCAAAGCGGCCTCGGCCACGTGCTTTTTCAGTTGGGCAAAATCGACTTTGTCATAGGTGTCCGAGACGGCGTGATAGTTCTCCAGGTAATTCGCCTCTTCTTGCTCGGCGACAAACGTGGGAACTCCTTCCAGCATGAAATCGAAGTGATCCGTTCCCCATTCCATATTCGTTTCCACATCGTTCACGCCGAACTGCGCGAGCGGAGCCAGGAGTTGCTTGGCGGCTGGGGCGAGGTCGGTACGGCCCCCGACCGAGAAGCCGGTGGTCTTGCCTGTGCCGGAGTCATAGATGATCACGCCGGCGGCTTTGTCCAGTTCAGCACGATGATGAGATGCGTAGGCGCGCGAACCGAGCAGTCCCTGCTCTTCTCCGGAAAAAAGGATGAAACGAATGGTCCGGCGCGGCAGGACTTCGGAGGCTTTGATCGCCCGAAGCGCATCGACGACAAGGGCGGCATTGCAGCCGTTGTCGAGCGCGCCCGTGCCGAGGTCCCAGGAATCGAGATGCGCGCCAACGATCACGAACTCGTCGGGTTTCTCCACGCCGCGGAGTTCGGCAATCACATTGGAAGATTTGATGGCTCCCCCGATCTGGTTGGGGATGGAAAGATCGGCCCAGACCAGATTCTTGTTCGCGAGCAGGCGCGCCATCCGTTCGCCGTCTTCCCGCGCCACAATGACCATGGGTATTTTGTCGATCTCACCAGCTCCGGAGTTGGTGTGGCGATACAGGATGTCATGCTCGCGGGTGGCCATGAAGGCGATGGCTTTCGCCTTTGCTTTAGCCGCACGGTCTACGATGGGAGGCGCATTTGCGTATTCGGCAAACAGATCGGCCCAGGTCTTCAGGACCGTGGTGTGTACGAGAAGAATCTTGCCCGTGACATCCCCTGCCTTCTGGAAATCGGCGTCGCTTCCCCCGCCCACATCGATTACCGGGACGTGCTTCACCGGAGTCAGTGCTGGCGCCCAGGCCACCGAAACCGCGCGCACATGGAAAGAGGAGAGCACGGTTGCTCCGCCCACTCGGGTGGGGCTGAGTTCATAGGCGGTGGTTGCGGTCATCTCCGTGGCGGCTTCGGACCAGGAGTTTGGAATTTCGAAACTCTCTGCATGTACGCTGTCGGCGCCTGCCGCGGTGAAGGCCTGCATGCCCCACTGCACCGCGTGCTGCATGGCGAGAGTGCCGGGCACGCGGCCGCCCACTTCGTCGGTTAATCGACGGAGATTGTCCTGTAGCGGCGAGGGTTGCAGGGCAACCTGGATGATGTGGTTAGCGTCAGCGTTGGGATCGGCGGGAGTTGCGGAGAAACCAAGAACATTCAGAATGCAAACGAAGAAAAGAGTTTTCGCAGTTCGCATAGCGTGTGGGCATTAGAAACGAAATTGTACGAAAGAGCAAAGTGAAGTTGATCAGTCTTGTGAACTACCCCACTCTAAACGTTGCCAAATACGCCACGTTTAGAAGGGGGCACCATCAAATCAGGCTCACCTCTTTGGAAATCACTTGGGCGGTAGCGGGTCAATTTTGTCCAGGATGCTTGCGCTCTCGAGCATTGTCAGGCCGACGATCTTCAGGCTCTCCGGACTGAGCTTATCGACCGTATCTTGGGGAGAGTGCCAGAACACGTTGTTGTAGCCGTAGTTGAAGTCGATCAGATCGACGCAGGGAACGCCGCGCTTCACAAAGGGGAGATGATCGTCCTCCATGGGCAGGGTACGGCTGAAGAAATGTGACTGGTAGCCGAGGCGCTTGGCGGCTTCATAGACTACGCTCTGCAGCCATGGTGTGGAGTTGCCGTCGCGATCTACATTGAGGTCCGCGTCGCCGATCATGTCCGCGAGCAGAAATGCTTTTACTCTTTTCAGCGTGCCATCGGCCTGCCATTTTTCCGCCAGATGCGTGATGCCATAAAGGGCATCGGACATGAAGTCGACTTCGGTGTCGGGCTTCATGGCTTCTTCGGCATCGTCCCAGACCAGCCAGATGCTGTAGCCGTCGCGCTGCTTGCCTTGCAGTTGGTTGGCGATCTCCAGCAGGAGCGCGCTGGTAGAAGCTCCATCATTCGCTCCAACGTATGGGGTGTTGCGTAAGGGATAGTTCGTATCGTAATGGCTGGCAAAGACGATGATGCCGTCTTTCTTGCCGGGGAATTTGGCGACGATGTTGTGGACCGGGAACTTACCAATGTTCGTTTCGGCGGTGAAAACGTCGTTCTCGACCTCATCCCCCTTGAGGTGGGCGCTGATGTATTCTTCCACCTTTTTGTGGCTGGCGCTGTTTAAGGGACGCGGTCCGAATTTCACGATCTCTTTGGTGTATTGCATGGCGCGGGTGGCATCGAAAGCGGGCGCCGGGCCGGTATCAGTTGGAAAATTGATGTTTACCGGTTCCACTGCCGCGGGAGTCGATGCGGGCTGATTCTGAGCGCTACCCTTCTCACGATCGCAAGCCAGCAGCATCAGCGCCGAGGCCAGCACGATCCAGGTTACGGATTTACCCGGGCTCATTTTGCCGCCTGTTTCTCTCGGCGAGCGGCGCGGGTCTTGGGATGGACCAGCCATGCCACACCGATGCTCACCGCATAGAGCGCGATCATTGGTGCGGCAAAGATGCACATATTCAGGATGTCTGTCGTAGGCGTAACAATGGCCGCAAGAATGAAGATCACCAGGATCGAGTAGCGGAAGTTCTTCAGCATGAACCCGGCGCTGATAATGCCCATCAGCGACAGGAAGAAGACCAGGATGGGCATTTCGAAAATCAGGCCCATGCCGAGAATGATGCTCAGGAAAAGCGAAGTGTACTCGCCGATGGTGATCATCGGCTGGAATTGCTTGCCGAAGTTGATCAGGAAATTCAGAGCCGCAGGATAAACAATTTTGTAGCCAAACAGCCCGCCGCAAACGAACAGCGTGATGGTCGAGACCATGAAGGGCACGACATACTTCTTTTCCTTACGGTACAGTCCCGGCGAGATGAACATCCATACCTGGTAAAGAACGAACGGAGACATCAGGAACAATCCGGCGAGCGCAGCAATCTTCAAGTAAAGGTTGAAGGGCTCGGTGGGGTTCAGGTAAACCAGCTTTTCCGCCATCCCGTTCGCTCTGAGGGCGTCGATGATCGGCCGCTGCATGTATTCGTAGATCTTCTCCACCTTCCACCAGCAGGCGAAGAAACCGACGGCAACCGCTGCAATCGAGTAGACAAGCCGGCGGCGGAGTTCCTCGAGATGATCGAGGAAGCCCATGGTGGGCATCGCTTCTTTTTCTTCTTCGACGGGAGGGACTTCCGCAACTTCAGGCATGGGATTCCTGGGAACTGGAGGATGTCAGGGCGTCGGACTGAGCGGTGTCAGCGGGCGAAGCGGGGTCAGCGCTGGGGTGAGTGGCCTCGGTGGCGCCGGGCTCAGATCCATTGGATCGGGCCGGGGAAGCGGGCTCGTCATTCGATGCAGCGAGCGTTGCGGCCGGTTCCGCTGGTGTGGTCTCAGTTTGTGGCGAAGTCCAACTCCGGCTGGTGGTCCCTTCGACCCGGGGATACGGAGGCAGAATCGTCGGGTGCTTGTCGACCTCAAGCTGGGAGATCTCCTGCTCGATCTGCGACTTGAATTCGTTGGAGGCACGGCGAAATTCGTTCATGAACTTTCCGACCTGGCGGGCGATTTCCGGCAGCTTCTTGGGCCCAAAGATGATGAGGGCCAGGAAGAACAGGAAGATCGTTTCAGAAAAACTCATAAGGGCCATCATATAGCCCCGATGGCGAGGGCGGCAATTGGCGGGATCGTTGTCAGTTCATGACCCGGCGGCCGCTATGGGGCGGTGATTGGTTCTTCAGCGCGTGCCATTCCCGGGCGAAACTACCCTGCCGTATTCGGTCGCGCGGCTCAGGCGATCGAACATGCGCCAGGTGGCGAGCGAGACTTTGCTGATGGCATCTTCTCCGTCTCGTTCATTGCGCAAGTAGCCCGTCATCACGCAGATCACGTAGGGGCGTCCCTCAACAAAGACGATTCCCGAATCATTGCGAACCGCTTCCAGTTCGCCCGGCTTATTGGCGACTTTCAGATCGGGCGGCAGGTCGCGGGGAATGAAAGAGGCCTTGCCGGTACTCAGCATTTTGAAAAAATCTGTCGTGGATTCTTTGTTGAGGACCTTCCCGTGATAGATGGCATCCAGCAACTGCATCATTTCGCGCGGGGTTGAAATGTTCTCGCGGCCTTGCTTCGCGGCCTCCAGGTCCATCATCTTGCGCCGCAGGCGAGTGTGGGTGAGACCCAGCGAGTCCAGCAGGGCATTTACGTTCTGCATGCCCACTTTGTCGATCAGCACATTGGTCGCGGAATTGTCGCTAACGGCGACCATCATGGTGGCCAGGTCACGAAGGGTGACCCGAGTGACACCGGGCGTTAGGCCATTCATGATGTCACTGTCGGGCACTAGATCGGACTGCTGGACAGTGTAGAGATCGTTGAGTTTGAGTTTCCCCTGCTGCGCCTGAAGATAGAGATTCGCCAGCACCGTGATCTTGATGGAACTGGCCTGGGCGAATACTTCGCTTTCGTGCAGGAAGAAATGATCGCCGGTCGTTAGGTCTTCGATGGCGATGCCCATAACGCCGTCGAGATGCTGATCGATTTCCTGAATCTGAGATTCCAGTTTCTGCCAGAGGATTTGCTGCTTGCCCGCGGAGGGAGCTGCACTTTGCGCAACGCACGCGGAAACCAGAAGTAAGACGCAGACTAGGGATCTCAATGGGTCGCTCCTAAAGGCAGGAATTGTAGCAGCGCGAGCTGCCATGCCCTGGATGACGATCCGGGGCTATGCGTTAGCTAACCGTTGATCTTGGCCTCACGCAGCTGCTTCACCGCGCTTTCGGAGCTCACGGGCGAGTAGTAAACCTCCTTGAAAGTGTAGGAGCGCGCCTTAGAAGCGATTACCGGAAGGATCTCGATATGCCAGTGATAGTCCTCGTCGATGGTCTTCCAGTAGCCGAGATTCTTCGACGGATGACTGCTGCTGGGCGACGTGTGCAGCACCAGGTGAAAGTCTTCGGTGATGGAGCGAATGCGTTGCAGGGTGCGGCGCAGCAGGGCTGCCAGATTCACGCGCAGGCCGGGCTTATTGAGGCCAGTACGCTCGAATGAAGATTCGTGATTTCTCGGCAGAATCCAGGTTTCATAAGGAACGCGGGGCGCGTACGGCCCCAAGGCCAGGTAATCTCCGCGACTTTCGATGACGCGCTGGGCCTGGCGCTCCTCCTGCTGAATGATGTCGCAGAAAACGCAGCGCTCCTTGCTGCCGAAATACTCGCGTCCGGCACGCAGTTCATAGAGCACCCGGCGCGGAACGAACATGGTCGCAGTCAGCTGCGACGTTGGGTGAGAGAACTCCTGCCCCGCATTCTTGCCGAAATCTTTGAACAGGCTGACGTACTTAATGCGGGCATCGCGCTTCAGATCGAGGATGCGCTCGGCGGCGAGGCGGAGGAAATGCGCGATTTCTTCGTCGGATGCATTCCAAAGGTGCCGATCATGATTCGGATTTTCCACCAGCACTTCGTGCGCGCCGACCGAGGTCATGCAATCGTAAATACCCTCACCGCGGCGCCCCGGCTCCCCCTCGATTCGGTAGAGCGGACAGGGATGCACGACCGAGCGCGCGGACCACGGACTTCCAGGCGTATCCGGAGATGCCGCGATCACCTGTTGTGTTTTCGGGGGCTCACAAAAACGGCAGGGCCCGTCGAGGCGCGGCATGGCTTCTGCCGGATCATCCCCGGTGATAACCCACGAGCGCGTGATTGGATCCTTCCGCAGTTCCATAATTTTAAAACCCTGAACAACAAAGGAGAACACTGCCGCATGGAGGAGTCAACTCAACCCGCCCATCGTTGCGAGGTGCGTGCGCGAGAACACTGAAAGCAGCGAGTCGCTTTGTTATAATCCGCCGAAGCCCGCCCGATGAATGAGCCGTCCACTCCGCTGATGCGGCAGTACGCTGCCGTCAAGAAAGAGCATCCCACGGCACTTTTGTTCTTCCGGCTCGGAGATTTCTACGAGCTGTTCTTTGAGGACGCCGTGGTAGCCGCCAAAGAACTGCAGATCACGCTGACCTCGAGAAACAAGGAAAAAGGCATTGCCGTGCCCATGTGCGGCGTGCCCTACCATGCCGCCGAAGGGTACATCGGCAAACTGATTCGCAAGGGATTCAAGGTAGCCATTTGCGAGCAGATGGAAGATGCGCGCCTGGCGAAGAAGTTGGTCCGGCGCGAAGTGACCCGCGTGGTCACGCCCGGAACCGCGGCGGATTCGTCGCTGGGATCGGAGGAGAACAATTTTCTCGCCGCGCTGGCTCAGGTGGGAGACCGCGTGGGATTCGCCGCTCTGGATTTATCGACCGGAGAATTTCGGGCTACGGAATTTTCTGGTGAGAGCGCGATGCGGCGGGTGCAGGAGGAGTTGGAGCAGCTGCGGGCTAAGGAAATTCTGTACGGATCCACGGCTCCGCTGTTTGAAAGCACTGCGCCACAGCCGAGCTTCGCTCGGCCGGACAGCCGCGGGCGGCTGTCCCTACATGGGTCTGGGGCGATTCCTACCGAGACTCCGTTGGATGATTGGATTTTCGCGCCGGATCATGCGCTTCCTCTGCTGGAAAATCATTTTGGCGTTCTATCGCTCGAGGGATTCGGGCTGGCGGGGCGCACAGCGGCCGCCTGCGCTGCCGGGGCGATTTTGTATTACGTGCGCTCGACACAGCGTGGATCGCTGGATCACGTCGATCGCATTGGGTGGTACGAGCGGCAGAATTGCCTGGTGCTGGATGCGGTGACGGTCCGCAATCTGGAGCTGATCGAGCCGCTCTTTGCCGGTACTGATCCGGGAGTCACTTTGTTCCGGTGCATCGATTCCGCAGTGACTCCCATGGGCAAGCGACTGCTGCGGGCCTGGCTGCTGCGTCCTTCTTTAGATGTGGCCGAGATTAATGGGCGACTGGATGCGGTGGAGGCCGGGGTAAAGGACATCGTCGCCCGCGAAGAATTGCGGAGAGCATTGGATGGCGTGCTCGACCTGGAACGCCTGCTCAGCCGGGTGACCCTGGAGGCGGCCAATCCTCGGGACATCCTCGCGCTCGCCGCGTCGCTGGCAAGGATTCCGGGAATCCGGAACGCGGTGCGGCGGCTTCCTTCCGAGAGGCTGCTGGTCCTGTTCGGGCTCGTGGACGAATTGGGAGATGTACGGGAGCGCGTCGAGAAGACGATTGTGCCGGAGCCGCCGCTAAGCTTTGCCGACGGCGGGATCATTGCACCTGGGCTCGATCGCGAACTGGACGAACTGAGGGAACTCTCGCGCAACAGCAAAGCAGTGCTGGCGCAGATTGAGCAGCGAGAACGCGAGCGCACAGGAATCTCGTCGTTGAAGGTGAAGTTCAATTCGATTTTTGGCTATTACATCGAGATATCAAAGTCGAATCTGCATCTAGCGCCGCAGGATTACGAGCGCAAGCAGACGCTGGTTGGCGCGGAGCGTTTCACCACTCCGGAATTGAAGGAGTACGAGGTCAAGATTCTCGATGCGCAGGAAAAGATCGTAGACATCGAGCGTCGGCTGTTCACCGAGTTGCGCACCGCGATTGCCGGGGAGGCAAAACGGATTCGCCAGACGGCTCTGGCGCTGGCGGAGGTCGATGTTCTTGCTTCATTCGCGCATCTTGCGGCGCTGCGCAATTACTGCAGGCCGCAGTTCGTCGATGCTTCGGATGAGTTAGAAATCATTGAGGGCCGGCATCCAGTGATCGAGCAGCAGGAGTTGGCTGGCGGCAGCGAGCGTTTTGTCCCCAACGATCTTTATCTGAATGGCACAACCGATAACATCCTGCTGCTGACCGGGCCCAACATGGGCGGCAAATCGACCTATCTTCGTCAGACTGCGCTCATGGTGATTCTGGCGCAGATGGGATCTTTCGTTCCGGCACGATCCGCGAAGTTGAGTATTGTGGATCGCGTTTTCACGCGCATCGGGGCCAGCGATAACCTGGCGCGCGGGCGTTCCACCTTTATGGTCGAGATGACGGAAACGGCGGCCATCCTGCACACTGCCACACCTCGATCGTTGATCCTGCTGGATGAAGTAGGGCGCGGCACTGCAACCTACGACGGGCTGGCGATCGCCTGGGCTGCCGTGGAGTATCTGCATGCGCGCGTGCGCGCCAAGACGCTGTTCGCGACGCATTACTTCGAATTGACAGAACTTGCCGACCAGCTTTCCGGGGTCAAGAACTATCACGTATCGGTGAAAGAAACTGGCGGAGGAATTGTTTTTTTGCGCAAGGTGTATGCCGGAGCAGCGGATCGCAGCTACGGAATCGAAGTCGCGAAGCTGGCAGGCTTGCCCCTGGAAGTGGTGGAACGCGCGCGCGAGGTGCTGGCCCAGCATGAGTTTGCGGAACAGCAGGCCACGGCGCATTTGTCGCCCGGGGCGACTCCGCCGGCGGCACAGTTAACGATCTTTACACCGCTCTCGCAGCCCGTGCTCGACAAACTGCGCGAGGTCGATTTAAATCGGCTTACGCCGCTCGAAGCTTTGAACCTGCTGGCTGAGCTGAAAAAGGAAATCTAGCCACAGCGAGGACGGAGGGAGTTCTGCAAGACCCTGGGCAACTGCTGATCATCGGGTTCGATGGAGTGGAGATCAGCACCCGACTTGCTGCGCTGCTGCGGCGCTTGCAGCCGGCTGGGGTGATCCTCTTCGCGCGGAATATCAAGGATCCACAACAAACATGGCGCTTGTGGCGGGAGTGCCAGAAGTGCGTTTCTGCTCCCTTATTCACTTGCATCGACATGGAGGGCGGAACCGTCGATCGCTTGCGCGATACGCTGGGCGCTTCGCCTGCGGCGGCAGATGTATTTGCAACCGGCGATCCCCACGTGTTTCGCAAGCATGGGAAGATCATCGGAGAAAACTGCCGCGCTTTAGGATTCAACGTGGATTTCGCGCCGGTGCTCGACTTGGCGTTGGACGCCTCACATGCAGTGCTTGGAACCCGCGCAGTTTCGACGGACCCTCGCGAGACGGTGGCATATGCTCGAGCATTCCTTGCGGGGCTGAACGACTGCAGAGTTCTCGGTTGCGGGAAACATTTTCCTGGGCTGGGAGAGGGCGAGCTCGATAGCCATCACGAGCTGCCGGTCATTCAAAAGTCTCGCAATGATTTGTGGGCTGAGGATCTGCTTCCTTACCGGACTCTGCGCCGTGAACTTCCGTTTGTCATGGTGTCGCACGCATCGTATCCCAAGGTCACGAAGACGAAGACTCCCGCCTCACTCTCGAAAGTTTGGATCACGGACATATTGCGAAAACGGATTGGGTACAGGAATCTGATCGTCTCCGATGATCTGGAAATGGGAGGAGTGCTCTCGGCGGCGCCGGTGGGCAAGGCTGCCGTGCAGTTTGTGGCGGCCGGCGGAGATCTTTGCCTGGTCTGCCATCGCGAAGACTACGTGGTGAATGCGTACGACGAACTGGTCAACGCTGCCAAGCGTGAGAAGAATTTCGCAAAGCGAGTTGCGGAATCGGCGCGCAAGATCACGGCTTTCAAAAAGAAGTATGCCTCCAGCCTGCGCGTGGGCAAGGAACCGTCGGAAGCTGCCATCCAAAAGCTGATGCGCAGGTTGTGGGAATTCAGTGAGCAGGTGCGCTTGGAGCCTTTGAGCCGACGCGAGGATCGGCGGTCCCGGGCATGAGCAAGCCCATGATTGTGGCCGGGGTCATGAGCGGAACTTCTGCTGACGGCATCAATGTAGTTCTGGTTCGGATTGCGGATTCACGACCGTCAACCGGGCGGGGGAAAGCGCACGGTCGCCAGAGGATTCAACTGATCGGGCAAAGGGAGTATCCCTATCCCCCCAAGGTTCGTGCGGCGGTGCTCGAGGCCATGAACGCGCGTTGGGCGAGCGTAGCCGACCTGGCGCGGATCAGTTCCCTGCTGGGGCTGCTTTATGCCGACGCGGTGCTGGCGACACAGCGGCGCTTTCGCACGAAAGTAGATCTGGTCGGCTGCCATGGGCAAACGCTCTATCACCAAGGAGTCCCACAGCGATTTCTCGGAAAACAGATCACCACCACGTGGCAGACCGGCGAAGCGGCTTGGATTGCCGCGCGCGTGGGAGTGCCGGTGGTTTCGGATTTCCGTCCTGCAGACATGGCGGCTGGAGGCAAGGGAGCGCCGCTAGTGCCTTACCTCGACTACTTGTGGTTTCGTGATGAGCGAATCGGGCGGATTGCGCAAAATATCGGCGGCATCGCCAACCTGACCGCGATCGCCGCCGGGGCGGATTCGGATCGCGTGCTGGCCTTCGATACAGGTCCCGGAAACATGGTGATCGACGCGGTAACCCAGCGACTCTTCAAGCGCGCCTTCGACGATGGAGGCCGGATCGCCGCTATGGGCAATGTGATTGAGCCCGTGCTGACGCGCCTACTGGCGAATCCATTTTTTCGGGCCAAGCCTCCGAAGACGGCGGGCAGAGAGGAATTCGGGCGCGAATTTGGGCGCGAATTTGTTCGCCTGTGCGGCCGGGCACGCAAGCAAGACGTGGTCGCAACGGCGACGGCGCTCACCGCGCGATCGATCGCCGATGCCATCGATCGTTTTGTGCCGGGCAAACGCAAAGGCTCGTTTCAAGAACTGATTCTTTCCGGGGGCGGAGCGAAGAATGGCACGCTCGTTGCGATGCTGAGAGAGAGCCTTGCACCAAGCGGAATTGTGGCCCGCTTTTCGGACGAGTTCGGATTGCCCTCGGAGGCAAAAGAAGCAATCGCGTTCGCGGTATTGGCCTACGAGACCTGGCACCGCAGGCCTTCGAACATTCCGTCGGCCACCGGGGCGAAGCGCCCGGCGATTCTGGGAAAGATCTCGTATGCGTGAAGTGCCTGGCTTGGGATCTTTCACCCCGACTTCCCGGCTGCTTTTTGCGTTTCTCGGGACCATTCTGCTTCTACCCGGCCTCTCGTGCTATTCGAAGCCTGACGCGAACACCCTGGTCATGCTCATCGAGTCGAGCCCAACGAATCTCGACCCGAGGATTGGGATTGATGGGCAGTCGGAGAACATTGACAATCTTGTTTTCGATGACCTGCTTACCACAGGAGAGGACCTGAAGCCAGCGCCTGGACTGGCGGAGCGTTGGGAAGTTCCCACTCCCCTAACGTACGTTTTCCATCTGCGTAAGGGCGTGAAGTTCCACGACGGACGGCCGCTCAGCTCTCGCGATGTGAAATGGACTTTTGACTCGCTGTTAGAAGGCAAGATCCGCAGCACCAAGACGGGCGCTTACAAGTTCGTAGATCACATTGATGCTCCGGACGACGGCACGGTCGTGTTCCACATGAAAGAACCAGACGCTACTCTGCTGTGGAATGTTTCGGATGGTGCCATGGGCATCGTCCCTTACGGGAGCGGGGATGAGATCACGCTTCACCCGCTAGGATCGGGGCCGTTCAAGTTTGTCAGCGCGGAAACGGACCGCGAAGTGGTTCTGGAGCGCAACGATGATTACTGGGGAGAAAGGGCGAAAGTGGGGGCCGTTCGGTTCGCAGTGGTTCCGGATGAGACTACGGAAGCTCTCGAACTGCGCAAGGGCAGCGGAGACATAGCCATCAATTCGCTGACGCCGGATACGGTGGTTACGCTGGCTCGCAATCCAAATCTTGCGGTCGATACGGGACCCGGGACCCGGCTCGCCTACCTGGGATTTAATTTGCGCGATCCGATTCTGCAGGATGTTCGGATACGGCAAGCCATCGCCTACGCGCTGGATCGCAAGCCCATGATCGAGTACTTATGGCGGGGAGAGGCACAGCCGGCTCGCAGCGTGCTCCCGGTTCAAAGCTGGGCGTACAACGGAGATGTCCCGCCCTATCTCCACGATCCTGAGAAGGCGAAGCAATTGCTCGATGCGGCGGGCTATCCGGCGGTGGACGGGATTCGCTGTCACATCACCATGAAGACTTCCACTGACGCGAATACCCGATTGATGGTGGCGGTCATGCAGCAACAGTTGCGCGAGGTCGGCATCGCTCTCGATATCCGCAGCTTCGAGTTCGCGACTTTTTTTTCGGACGTGCAGCATGGAGCGTTTCAGATGTACGGCCTGCGCTGGATTGGCGGCAATCAGGACCCGGGCATCTTCGAATACGCCTTCCACTCCTCGAAATTTCCCCCGAACGGGGCCAACCGCGACTACTACTTCAATCCCAAGGTGGATGCGTTGATTGATAAAGCGCGGCGGGAAATCGATCCTGAAGTGCGCAAGCCTCTGTATACCGAAGTGCAACAGATTCTGGCCGAGGATTTGCCCTACATCAATTTGTGGTACCTCGATAACGTTCTGGTGCACACCAAGCGGGTGCAGGGGATCAAGTTGAATGCAGCGGGAAATTATGATTTTCTTCGTACTGCCGAAATTGTCTCGCAGTGATTGACGACTCCTCCGAACCGCCTCTGCGCGCGTGTTACCATCACTTTTCGGCCCTATTTATGCGCATTCTGTTTATTGGCGACATTTTCGGAAGGCCCGGACGCAACATTGTCAAGGATCGCTTGCCGGGTATTGTCCGGGAGCGCGGCATCGATCTCATCATCGCGAATGGCGAGAATTCCGCGGCCGGATTCGGCATTACTCCTGCCCTGGCCGAGGAATTGTTCGAACTCAACATTGACGTAATTACCACCGGAAATCATGTGTGGGACAAGCGCGAGATTGTCGATTATTTCCAGATGGTGGAAGGAAACGGACATGGTCCGGCGCGGCGCGTTCTACGCCCGGCCAATTATCCCGCGGATATGCCGGGATCGGGTTTTTATCAGGGATTCAAGGGCAAGGTGCCGTACGCGGTGATCAACCTGCAAGGGCGCGTGTTCATGGCGTCCAATGATGATCCCTTTCGCGTTGCCGACCAGATTCTGCAGAAGATCGAGGCCAAGGTCATTCTGGTCGACATACACGCCGAAGCGACCTCAGAAAAAGTTTCCTTGGGCTGGTATCTGGATGGGCGTGTGACCGCAGTGGTTGGGACGCACACTCATATTCCGACGGCGGATGAGAGGGTTCTGCCCAACGGGACGGCTTACATCACCGATGTGGGGATGAGCGGGCCTTACGATGGGGTGATCGGGGTCAAGAAAGAGCTGGTGGTCGGGAAATTTCTGAACGGAATGCCGGTGCGTTTCGAGCCTGCAACGGGCGACGTGCGCCTGTGCGCGGTGGTCATCGACTGCGACGAGGACACCGGCAAGGCACAGAAGATCGAGCGACTGATGCTGTCTTAAATGCGTTCTCCGCATTCGAATGCCCCAGATTGCAAGACGGAGCCGGCTCAACGTTCTTCCAGTACACATGTGACCGAAGGTACTACCCAGCCCTGTTGGCAGGTATCTGGCGATAAACAATCACGTTAAAATCAGGAATGATGGTGCGGGCGTTATCCATTCTTGCGACGGCGATGTCTCTGGCAGTCGTGCCTCGCATTGCGGTGGCCACGGATCAGCCCCTGTCTCCACCAATTGCGTGCGCCAATGGCCTGATCGGCAGCATCAATTGCATTCCTACGAAGAACGATCTGAAGAACTCGCGGGAGGCGTTCGAGCGCGGACTCAAGTTGCATAAGCGCGAGCGGATCGAGGAAGCATTCGAACAGTTCGATGAAGCAGCACGGCTGAACCCCCAAAACATTGATTACTTACGCGCTCGGGAGGGCTTACGAGCCAAGCTGGTTTTTGACCACATTCAGCGCGGAAACGTGCTGATGTTGCAAGAAGCGCGTCTGCGGGCGGCTGCGGAATTCCGGGCGGCGATCGATCTCGACGGCAATAACCAGTTCGCTCAGGAGCGTCTGGAAGAAGCAATCCGGGTGTCGAACCCCGTTCTGAATAAAGTTCTGCCAGCGCCGCTCGCGGAATCGACTGAAATCCATTTAGACCCTGTCGAGAGCCGCGCCACTTTCCACTTCACGGGAGACAGCCGATCTCTTTTCACGCAACTTGCTTCCGCTTATTCCGTCAAAGTGCAGTTCGATGAGACGGTGCAGCCGCGGCAAGTCGTGTTCAACGTGGACGACGTGGATTTCTTCACCGCGCTCAACCTGGCCTGCAAGGTGAGCAAGATGATGTGGGCGGCGCTGGATATGCACCAGGTGCTGATCGCCGCGGATACTCCCGCCAATCACAAGCAATACGATCGCATGCTGCTGCAGACGTTTATCCTGCCAGCGCATTCCACTCCGCAGGAAAGTACCGACCTGGTCAATGCGATGCGCAACATGTTCGAGCTGCGCTTTGTCAGCTCGGGCCAGACGGCAAATACCGTCGAAGTGCGCGGACCTGCCCCGGCGGTCAAGGCTTGCGCCGCATTGATGGAGCAATTGAGCAATGCGCGGCCCCAGGTAATGTTCGACATCCGCGTGTTTCAGATCAGCCATCAACTGACGCGCAACATCGGCGTACATATTCCCAACACTTTCAACCTGTACAACATTCCCGCCGCGGCGCTGGCAGGATTAGCGGGCCAGAACATCCAGCAACTGATCAATCAACTGATCTCCTCCGGAGGAATCAACCAACTGGGGAACAGCGCTCTTTCCGGGCTACTGTCGCAATTGGGAGGACAGCAGAGCTCAATTTTCAAACAGCCCCTGGCGACCTTCGGTGGCGGGCTCACGTTTATGGGATTGAGCCTGGATCAATTTGCGGCCGCGTTGTCGGTGAATGAATCATGGGTTCGCAGCCTGGAGAATTTGTCCATGCGCGCGGGACAAGGGACCGACGCGACCTTTCACCTGGGCGAGCGCTTCCCGATCATGAATGCGAGTTACGCGCCCATTTACAATTCTCCGCAGATTTCGCAGGTTCTGGGCAATCAGAGCTACATTCCTCCGTTTCCATCCGTGAGCTACGAAGATCTGGGATTGAATGTAAAGGCCAAGCCGGTCGTTCATGGAGACGGCAGCGTCAGCGTGCAACTTGAATTGCAAGTGAGGTCGCTTACCGGGCAATCCGACAATGGCGTACCTGTAATCTCCAACCGGGAATACAAGGGCAGCGTGACGCTGAAAGATGGCGAGCCCGCTTTCATCGCGGGAGAAATTTCGAAGACGGACACGCTTTCGATGAGCGGCATCCCCGGGCTGGGGGCCATCCCTGGCCTGAACCAGGCGATGGTCAACAATACGAAAAAAGAGGAAGATGACGAACTGATGATTGCCATCACCCCGCACGTGGTCGCGAATTTTGAGCGGACCACGCCACCGATCTGGATCAGCGAACGCTAGCTACTGGTCCTTGGCGGCGAACTCCACTAGCTTTTTGTAGACGTCGAGCAACTGGTGATCGAAGTTGCCAACCCTGCGCCCATTGATGAACAGGGTTGGCGTTCCGGTCACATCGGCCTGCTTGCCCAGCGCGATCGAGGCATCCACGTGAGCTTTGGTCTCGGGCTTGGCTGCGCAGGCGGCGATCTCATCGCCTTTCACGCCCGAGTCGTTGGCAATGGCCGTGAGCTTTTCGTCGGCGTTCTCCGCGGTGATGGTGGTTTGCTGGTCATAAGTCTTGGCCACGAATTTCCAAAAGGCATCATTGGATGCCCGGCCTACGCAGTCCGCATAGTCGGCGCCTTTGGCAGCCCAGTTATGCATCTCCAGCGGGAAATTCTGAAATACGAAGCGGGCGTTGGGTTCAGCGGCAACCAGTTCCTCGATCGTCGGCTGGGCCGCTTTGCAGGCGGGACACTGCAAGTCGCCAAATTCCACAATCATCACCTTGGCGTCTTTGGGACCGCGGGAAGGCCCGGTCACACCCTTGTCGAGAACGTTCTTAACTGGGTCGAAAGGCCGCGCGCCGAAAGGGATAACCTCGCCGACTAAAGCATGCTCGCCGTCCGGGGACACGTAGAAGCGCGTCAGTTGCTGCCCCTGCTGGCTGGCCAGAACGACATTGACCTCCGCCAGGCCCGGAATGATCGAGGGCTTGATGCTCGCAATCTTCCAGGTCAGGTCAGGCTGATAGCCGAACTGCTGGTGGAGAAATGAGTCGACGGTCGCCTCTGAGGGCAGATTAGTGTTTGCAGTCGGACGGGTCGTCAGGGTGGGCTTGCTGGGGGCCGGGTTTTGGGCCAGTGTCAAGCTACAAAAGCTCAGGCAAACACACAGGCTTAGAAAACTGCGCATGATTTCCTTTCGTTCTGCTCTGGGAAGCGATGTCCGCGTGGGTACGAGGATACGATATTTCTCCGGCTCACGTTTCGAACTTGGCGGCAATCGGAACACGGCGTCCGTAGCCGAACGCCTTGGGCGAGATCTTCAGCCCGGGAGCGGCCTGCTGGCGCTTGTACTCAGCGCGGTCCACCATCCGAATAACTCGCTTCACAAGTTGAATGTCGAACTTACGATCATCAGCGATTTGCTCGGCGGAATGCGAGTCTTCGATATAGTCCTCGAGGATTGCATCCAAGACTTCGTACGGCGGAAGCGAATCGCTGTCCTTTTGATCGGGACGCAATTCCGCGGATGGCGGCTTTTCCAAAGTTGCTTGGGGGATCACCGGCCGCTGGGAATTCACGTAGGCGCTGAGTCGGTACACGAGGGTTTTGGGCACATCGGAGATTACCGCCAACCCTCCGACCATGTCGCCATAGAGCGTGCAGTAACCCACGCCCAGTTCGCTCTTGTTCCCCGTAGACAGCACGATCGCGCCGAACTTATTAGAGAGTGCCATCAGCACGGCTCCACGCGCCCTGGCCTGAATATTTTCTTCCGTCACATCTTGCGGAAGGCCGGCAAAAACATCGTGCAGGATCTGGCGATAGGCCTCATACGCGGGATTGATGGAGAGTAATTCAAAGCGAATGCCCAGATTTTTCGCCAGAGTGCGAGCATCCTCGATGGATCCCTGGGATGAATATGGACCCGGCATGCCGACGCCGATCACGTTCTCGGCTCCAACCGCATCGGCGGCGATTACGGCGGTCAGCGCGGAATCGATGCCACCGCTCAGACCCACAATCGCCTTCTGAAATCCGCACTTCTGAATGTAGTCGCGGGTGCCGAGCACCAGCGCAGAGTAAGCGCTGGCTTCATCGCCTGCCAGCTGCTCATGCATTTCGCCGGTCAGAGTCTGCGAATCGAAATAGATCAGGTCTTCTTCGAACGAGCGGCCCTGCGCGATTACATTCCCTTCCCGATTGAGCACCAGGCTGGAGCCATCGAAGACCAGGCTGTCATTCCCGCCAACCTGGTTGACGAGAACGACGGGAACGTTATGCTGGCGGGCGATGCTGGCCAGCATGTCGCGGCGCAGTTCGCGCTTGCCGATCCAGAACGGCGAGGCCGAGATATTCAACACGAAATTGCCGCCAGCCTGGATCAACGCCTCCACGGGATCCACGGTATAGAGGCGTTTCACCCAAAACTGCTTGTCGTTCCAGGCGTCCTCGCAGATGGTGAGCGCCATGCGATTGCCGCAGAAAGGAAACAGTTCCTGCTTCCTGGCTGGAGCGAAGTTGCGCATCTCATCGAAGACATCGTAGGTGGGCAGCAGCATCTTGGACTGAAGGAACGCGACCTTGCCTTCCATGAGCAGGGCGGCGGAATTCATAGCGCTCTTGCCGGCATCGGATTCCGCGGGAGTTACCAGTCCGCAGATAACAGCGATGCCCTTGGTTTGCGCAGCGATCCGCTCTGCCGACTCGCGGTTGTGGCTTACGAACGATGGACGCTCCACCAGGTCGCGGGGAGGATAGCCGCAGACGGACAACTCCGGAAACAGAATCATGCCCGCACCCGCGGCTTGTGCGCGACGAGAGAAATCGATGATCTTGGTTGCGTTGCCGGAGAAATCTCCGACCGTCGGATTGATTTGCCCGAGCGCGATCTTCACAGGTTTAGTTTAAAGCCCGGGCGCGTTCCAGCGCACCGAATTGGAACCCGAGTTATCGCCCCGACTCCACTCAATTAACTTTCAGGCGCTCCCAACCTGCTACAATATCGATTTTGTAGTGAATCACAATGGAGGTCCGCTCATGTCCCAGAGTACGAACCGCCTTTTTTTATCTTGCTTATCCTGCTTCCTCTTCTCTTCGACTCTCGTTCTCTCGTCAAAAGAGCGACACGTCGCATCCCTGGATGAACCCTAACCTCTCGCCCGACGAGCGTGCTTCGATGGTTGTGAAGGAAATGACTATCGACGAAAAGATCCAGATGCTGCACGGTACGGGCATGGTTGGGCTGAGTCCGATGAGCCCTCTGGCTATCCATTCCAACGGGGGCGCCGGATACGTTCCCGGGATTCCGCGGCTCGGCATTCCCGCGCTGCAGATGTCGGATGCTGCTTACGGCGTTCGCGTGAGTGGCGAGAACGGCCGCTACTCTACGGCGCTGCCGTCGGACATCGCCGGAGCGGCGACCTGGGACCTGGCGGGCGCATACGAATATGGAGCTCTGATTGGCCGCGAACTGCGCGCGCAGGGATACAACATGGGACTGGGCGGCGGGGTAAATCTCACTCGCGAACCGCGCGACGGGCGGACCTTCGAGTACATGGGCGAAGATCCGATTCTGGCGGGCAAGATGGTGGCGGCGGCCATTAAAGGCTTGCAGGACCAGCACGTGATCGGCGATATCAAGCATTACGCATTGAACGATCAGGAGAGCGGACGCAACGCGGTCAATGTGAACATCGACAAGCGCGCGGCGCGGGAAAGCGACCTGCTCGCCTTCGAGATCGGAGTGCTGGATTCCAACGTAGGCGCGGTCATGTGTTCTTACAATCGCGTGAACGGAGACTATGCCTGCGAGAACAAGTATCTGCTCACCGACGTCTTGAAGAACGACTGGAAATTCAAAGGATTTGTTCTCACCGATTGGGGAGGAGCCCACAGCACAGAAAAGGCATCCGCAGCGGGGCTGGATCACGAACAGCCGGGCTGGATTTTCTACGGTGACGCACTGAAGAAAGCGGTCGAGTCTGGAAAAGTCCCCCAGTCAGAATTTGACGATCATGTGCAGCGGATTTTACGCACCATGTTCGCCACCGGCGTAATTGACGATCCTCCGCAGAAAAGCGTGGTGGATGTCGAACGCGGCTTCGAAGTAGCGCGCACTCTGGAAGAGCAGACGATCGTGCTGCTCAAGAATGATCACGAGCAACTTCCCCTCGCTGCTTCCAAGGTACACAGCATCGCGATTATCGGTCCGCATGCGGATGCGGGAATGATTTCGGGCGGCGGTTCGGCGCAAGTCGATCCTCCGGTAGGGAATGCGATTATGCCCCCGGGCAAAGGCCAGACGCGCTGGCTGGAACCGGTATGGTTCCCCACTTCTCCTCTGAAATCGATTCGAGCAAAGGTTCCGGGCGCAAGCGTGCAGTTCGATTCTGGAGCGGATCCGGAACGAGCAGCATCTTTAGCGGCGAAATCTGACGTGGCGATTGTCTTCGCTTACCAGTGGGAAAGCGAAGATATGGACCCGCCGACGCTATCTTTGCCGGAAAATCAGGATAGTTTGATTTCGAAAGTCACAGCGGCGAATCCGCACACAGTGGTTGTGCTGGAAACTGGAGGCCCAGTCACCATGCCGTGGGGGGGGCAGGTGAGCGCGATTCTTGAAGCCTGGTTCGCCGGGAGCAAGGGATCGGACGCCGTGGCGAATGTTCTTTTCGGCGACGTGAATCCGAGCGCGAAGCTACCTGTGACCTTCCCCCGCAGCGATGCTGATCTTCCGCATCCCACGATCGTGAAGCCGCCGCGTGAATCCGTTCCCGACAACAAGAACCCAGAGCCGTGGAAACAGATCGCAGCCGGACTACCGCCCTTTCAAGTCACCTACGACGAGGGCGTCAAGGTCGGATACAAATGGTACGACGCCGAGAAAAAGCCGGTGCTGTTCCCCTTCGGGCACGGCCTTTCCTACACGACGTACTCGTATTCCAACTTGAAAGTGGAGCCCGGACAGACTCCTCGCGTGACCTTCACGGTGAAGAACACGGGGAAACGCGCGGGGGCTGAAGTGGCCGAAGTCTATGCTTCCCTGCCCGCAGCTGCGGCTGAACCGCCGAAGCGCCTGGTGGGGTGGAGCAAGGTGACGCTGAAACCGGGCGAGTCCAAGGAACTGACGGTGGAGATCGAGCCCAAGTATCTCTCCATCTTCAACGTGGAGCAGAATGGCTGGCAATTGCTTCCCGGTGAGTACGGCTTCATGGTGGGCGGATCATCGCAAAACCTGCCGTTGAAGCAGACGGTGAACCTGCAATAGCCCGCGGGCCGAAAAAGCTTCAGAATTTAACTTCTGTGGCCGCGGCCAGGACTTCGGGAATAACGCTGTCGATATCGGCGTCGGTAGTTCGATGATTCACGATGCAAGCTCGCAGACAAAACTTGCCGTGAAGCGTCGCATTGGACAGATAAACACGCCCGCGCTCGACCACGCGCTTCAATAGCGAGGCATTGAAGCGGTTGAGATTTTCCCCCGAAAGCTGCCTTGTCCCGCGGTGGCGGAAGCACACAGCGCTTAACGCCACCGGGGCAAGCAGTTCCAACTGAGGCTCGCGACTGATGGACTCTGCGAGCCTTTGCGCCTGCGCCAGATCCTTGCGGATCGACTGCCGAAATGCTGCCAAACCGTGATACCGAAGTGACAGCCACAACTTCAGGGCGCGGAATCTTCTCGATAACTCCAGCGACTCTTCAAAGAAAGCAAAGCCTTCCACGGGATCAGCAGTCAGCGAACGGGCGTAATCCCCGGTGTGCGAAAAAGCTTTCTGCGCAGCCTGGGATGAGCGGTATAGCAGGCATCCGCAATCCAGCGGCTGATAAAGCCACTTATGCGGATCCAGCGAGATGGAATCGGCGAGTTCGATGCCGGCGAATTGGTTGCGCTCAGCAATGGCCGCCAAAGCACCGTACGCCCCATCGATGTGGAACCAGGCTCCGTTGCGATGCGCCGTTTCTGCGATTTCACGAAGAGGATCAATCGCGCCTGTGCTGACCGTGCCTGCCGAGGCAACCACCGCGACCGGAGTCTTGCCAGCCGCGAGATCCTGGCGCATGTGTTTCTCCAACTCGCCGGGAATCATTCGGAAGGATGTATCGACGGGAACCCTGCGCACGTTCTCGCGGCCGATCCCCAGCAGGGCTACGGCTTTAGGGATCGACATGTGGACTTCGTCTGAAGCGTACACAACCAACCCGAGAGCAATTCCCTTTTCGTTGGCGGGCGCTTTGGCCTCACGAGCCATGGCGAGTCCCATCAAGTTAGCGGATGAGCCCCCGCCCGTGAGATGTCCGTGAAAACCGGGGCAGCCGATCGCCTGCGCGAGCCAACTCACAACTGTCTGCTCGACGGCGACCGCCGCCGGGCCTGAGCGCCATGCGGTGACATTTTGATTGAGAACACTGGCCAGCAGATCGGCTACAGCACCGACCGGTTCTCCCGAGCCGAGCACGTATCCGAAAAATCGTCCATTCTGTGTCCGCGAGAGGCGGATAATGTCGGGCAAACTCGCCAGCGCTTCCTCGCCCATTCCCTGCTCCGGAAGCGCCCCCCCAAAGAGGTGGAGCGTTTCCTGGCCGCGCGTCTCCGGAGAAATTCTCTGCTCATCAAGATTCTCGAGATACTTGGCGGCCAAGTCGGTGATGTGTTCTGCCAGGCGGCGAAAGTCTTCACTGGAGACTTCGATTGGATTCATCGATGATCAATCACCTTCGCCGGCAGGAAAGACAGTGTGCCTGGGCTTCGGCATCGGCGCAGAGCCTCTCTGATCCTGCCAGAGCACTCGATTCAAACTCGCGGCATTGGCTGCATCGGGCCGCGAGAAGTCCATGCGCGAGGAAATATTCGCCCCGGGAGCATCTTTGCGGTTTGTCTCATAAATAAGTCCATTGCGCAGGTTGCGGAAATCGGCCTTGAATGCGGGCTGATCACCCGGACCGGTGAACAGTCCGCTCATGACGGGCGCATAAGCATCGTTCTGATTCATGGGAGGCAGCCCAAGCAGAACCTCGATCGTATGAATCATGTTCACCGTGGTGTAGAAGCGATGCTCGACATTCGGCCGCGCCGGGGACCCTGGCGAATACTTGCTGATCACGAAGGCGGTCGAGCGGTGCGCATCGACGTGATCGGCGCCATTCTGGGCGTCATCTTCTAGGACGAAAATCGCTGTATCGTCCCAGAAAGGGCTGTGCGAGACGGCGTCGACCACACGGCCCAAAGCGAGATCGTTATCGGCGACATTGGCGGCTGGGCGCGCTTTGTCGGGACGCGTGCCGCCCGTGTGGTCGTCGGGCAAATACAGCAGGATGAAAGATGGCAACTCAAATTCCGGACCTTCGTGTGCTTCGTGCGCGCGAACGTAGGCCCCAAACTCATTCAAGAACTCATCCGCTCGCATCTGGTCTGGGTAATCGGTATTGAAGTCCGGATACAGAGGATCGAAGTGGTCGCGCAGCACCGCCTTGGTTGCTTTGACGCCGCTGAACAACGGCACCGACCATGGCCAGGGACTGCGTCCTCCATGAGGATCGCCGACATTCGGCGGCAGAGTGTCGCCCTTATGTAATTCCGTCCGCGGACATTTGTTCTCCTGTCCCGAGGGAGTTCCTTCCTGGGGCTTCGCCGACTTCCGGCGAGCGTTGCACCATTGGGCATTCACGAACTCTCCATAAACGCGAAAACTCATGTGATTGCGGTCCAGATTGTCCCAGATAAAACCTGTTCCCGGATCGTCCACATCCGACTGCTTGTGGTCCAAGGGATACTCATCGGCAACCTGGCCTTGAAAATCGTACGTGCGCTCTTTGCCGCGATAGGCAATCTGCCAAGTCTTTTCGTTGTAATCGGAGGTGATGGCCGCCATTGACCACACGTGACCGTCGCCCGAGACTTCTCCGCTGTCATAGAAGTTGTCGAGCACGCCGAATTGCAGCGCGAGTTTATGCTCGTTGGGAGTGATGTCCTCGCCGTACATGGTGAGCGAAGGATCGCCGTCGCCGACTTTCAGATCGCCGAGAATCTGATCATAGGTGCGGTTTTCCTTGAGCACGTAGATGACGTGCTTGATCGGATTCTGCCGTCCAGCGAAGGCAATGGTCCCAGAGTCACTGTGGAATAGGTTGTCCCGCTCGACCGTGTCCGTCAATTGCGGAAGCTGCTTCAGCGTGGAGGCAATGTTCAGGCGCGCGATAGAACCTCTGAGCAGGCTGGCGATGTAGGCGTGCTGGTGGCGCCTGAGTTCGGATGCGGTCTTACCCATTTGCTTGTTGGGCCCCGTGCCCTGTCCCTTGGCGGTGGCGATGAGAAGGTCTCCGCTATGGACAGCGAGCGCGCTGGGATACCAGTCCGTGGGAATAAATCCCATCGCAGGTTGCGCTGCCTGCGAATTGGAACCGGGAGTCGCCGCCGAGGTGTCGAACACCGCGACCGCATCCAGCGAAGAAGTGGCAGCAAACAGATATTTGCCGTCCGAGGATTGCGCGAGAGCAGTGGGATATGTGCCGGAGAACTTCTGCGACGGTGATGCCGTCGAAAGAAATCCGGACACGGTGCCGTCGCTTGTAGATACCGCCGCAACCTGATCGAGATTCGAGAGTGCGACATACAGCGTCTTTTCGTCCGGAGTCAACAACATCGCGGTGGGATGCGAGCCCGGCGCGAGCGGATCCTGCGGCTGTTTGAGCTTGATCCAGCCCGTTACCTTACCATTGGTCAAATCCAGTTCCGCGACTTGAGAAGCGTTCCAGAGACTGCACCAGGCATGGCGGCCATCGCGAGTTGCGACCACGGTGTACGGAAATGACGACGGTACCAGATCATTCGTAGTCAGATCGAAGGTCTGCAGGATTTTCCCAGTTGCAGGATCCAGCAGCACAACGTTGTCGGAGAGGTTATTGGCGATGAGAAGTTTGTCGTGACCTCCATCGGAGATCAGCGCCATCCCCGCGGGATACGGAATCGCGGAGCGCGGAGGCGCCGTGAGACCGATGGCCAGCTTCTTACCTTGCAGTAACGGCTGCGGTGGAATGGGAATGAATTTCTCAGGTGCTACTTTGCCTTGCGCGAAGCTGTAAACGGCGATTCCGTTGCCTGTGTTTCCCGACCGCGCGCCGGTCGGGTCCGTCAAAGAACCGACCGAAGCGTACAGATGCTTTCCGTCGGAGCTGAAAGCCAAGCCAATGAAATAGCTCTGGTGGGCGTCCTCCGGAAGCCGGGCATCGGGGAAGTCCGTGATCTGATTAGTGGCGAGATTGAGGACCGCGATCGATTGGTGCCCCAGAGTTTCCTGCGTGCCATGACCATCATTGAGGAGCGCGGCGTAACGGCCGTCGGGGCTCACCACCATCGTTACCGGAAAACTGTTCGTGCTGCCAACGTGTCCCGGAGCTGGGACCGTAAGTTGCTTGCTGCTGGGCAGGTTCACAACGGAATTGTTGGTCTGGGACAAGGCCAGTGCGCATGGCACGATCAGCAAAAGACAAACTCGAAGAAGAGAGGGATTCAAGGCGCCTCCGCAAGCTGAAATTGGAGAGGTGATGAGCGTAATGCAAGGCGCAGCGGGCGGTCAAAGGAGGGTTAGGAGTATGCGAGGTTTCTTTTATATCTCCGCGTCAGACGCCGGACAGCCTTGGACTCGGAGCCGGCGATTCTTCTTCCGGATGCACATTGTGGCGAACATCGGAGCCCTGGACCCAGAAGATGACGTCCTCTGCGATGTTGGTGGCGTGGTCGGCGACGCGCTCCAGATTGCGCGCCACCAGCAGAGCATCCAGCGCCTGGCGGACAATCTCCGGATGATCATTCATACACTTGACCAGCTGAATGAACGCATCATCGCGCATCCGATCGATGACGTTGTCCATCTCCAGTACAGCCTGGGCAAGTTCAACCTTGCCTTCAATGAACGACTCCAAGGCGCGGCGCACCATAGCACTTACTGCAGTCCCCATGCGTCCGATATCGACGGGCAGATCGGCCGCGGGAAGTTCGACCATATCCATTACGCGCTCGGCGATATTGACTGCCTGATCGCCCACCCGCTCCAGGTCAGAATTGATTTTGGTAACCGCCAGGATGAAGCGCAAGTCCACCGCCATCGGTTGCTGCATGGCGAGCAAATCGAAGGCCGCTTCGTCGATCTCTCGCTCGGCCGTGTTGATCAGGCTCTCGCTCTCCAGCACCATCTGGCAGCGGGTGAGATCGCGCTCCACGTAGGCTTGGCGAGCACGATCGACGGCCTGCTCCGCCAGGCCTCCCATGCGAAGCAACCGTTGCCGCAGATCATCGAGCCCTTGCTGAAAGCGCGTGCGCATTTGCCCCAACCTTCCCGTTATCCGAACCGGCCGGTAATGTAGTCTTCCGTCTTTTTGTCGGACGGCTTGGTGAAGATTTTCTCGGTCTTGTCGAACTCGATCAACTTGCCCAGCAGGAAAAAGCCCGTGAACTCAGCCACGCGCGCCGCCTGCTGCATGTTGTGCGTCACGATTACGATGGTATACCGCTCCTTCAACTGGAAGATCAACTCTTCGATTTTGCCGGTCGAGATAGGATCCAGGGCGGAACAAGGTTCGTCCATCAGGAGAACTTCCGGCTCGACCGCCAGCGCGCGCGCAATGCACAAACGTTGTTGCTGGCCTCCAGAGAGGCTCGCGCCGGATTTTTTGTGCAGAAAATCCTTGGCTTCATCCCAGAGAGCGGAGGCTTCGAGCGACTGCTGAACAATTTCGTCCAGCTTGCCCCGGTCGCGAAAGCCATTCAGCTTCAAGCCGGAAGCGACGTTGTCATAAATGGACATAGTCGGGAACGGATTCGGTTTTTGAAACACCATCCCGACCCGGCGCCGAAGTTGCGTAGCGATTCGTTCCGTTGTAGGCATCGATCTCGCCAATGCGTACCTGACCCTCAATCCGGGCCTCCGGGATGGTCTCATGCATGCGATTGATGCAGCGAATGAAGGTCGACTTGCCGCATCCGGAGGGTCCAATGAGCGCGGTGGCATGGTTGGGAGCAACTTTCAGATTGATGTCGTAAAGGGCCTGGGTCTTGCCGTACCAGGCACTCAGCTTCTCGACCTGAATTCCGACACCCATCTATGCCGCTCCAAACGAACCGCGCCGCACGGCGTAACGCACGGCCGCGACTGCAGTCACAATCAGAACAATCAATACAAATGATCCGGCCCATGCCTGACGATGCCAATCGTCGTACGGCGAGTTGGCGTACACGATAGATCTGCAGTGGCAAAGCGGCGGTGGGCTGCGTCGCCTTCCAATTCCAAAATGTATTTCCGAATGCGGTAAAGAGCAGTGGGGCGGTTTCTCCTGCGATGCGCGCAAACGCCAGCATGATTCCCGTGATCACACCCGAGGTTGCCGTGCGTAACGTAATGGAAAGCGTTGTTCTCCAGCGCGGAATTCCCAAACCGTAAGCCGCTTCGCGCATCGCTGTCGGCACCAGCAACAGCATTTCTTCCGTGGTGCGGGATGATCGTGGGCACCATCATGATGGCCAGCGCCACACCTCCTGCCAGCGCCGAGAAACCGCGCCCCCGAACCAGGATGGACCAGCCCACAATCCCGATCACAATCGAGGGCACGCCATTGAGCACATCGGCAGTGAAGCGGATCGCGCTGCCAAAACGATTACGCCCAAACTCTGCCAGATAGATGCCGGCTCCGACTCCGAATGGCACTCCGATGAGGCTGGCGATCCCTAAGATGAATATCGAACCAACGATGGCATTGGCCATGCCACCGCCCGCTTCTCCCACAGGCTTCGGAGTCTGAGTCAGAAACGCCCAATTGATGGATCCGATGCCGCGATACATCAGATATCCAAAGATGGCGACCAAGGGCGCCAATACCAGCAGCACCGTCAACACCGCCACGCCTGTCATGACGTGATCGGTCACGCGCCGGCGAAGGCTGATGGGCGAGACGGTCTGAGCAGTAGCGTGCATTCGGTTATGCCGTCCCTTTCGCGGGCTGGCCGCGAGTCACGCTCCAGACCAGCAGCCGGGCCAGGGCATTCACGACAATCGTGACCAGGAAAAGGGCGAGGCCGATCTCGATCAGGGCGCGACAGATAAATGTCTCCCGTGGCTTCGCTGAACTCATTGGCCAGTACGCTGGCCATGGTGTATCCGGGAGCGAACAGCGACTTGGCAATTTCGGGACGGTTTCCGATCACCATGGTGACCGCCATGGTTTCGCCGAGCGCCCGGCCCAGTCCGAGAATGATTCCGCCAAGAATTCCGGCGCGCGCGTTGCGCAAAACCCCGATGCGAATCATCTCCCAGCGCGTGGCGCCCAGCGCGAGCACGCCTTCCCTCTGCTGTTGCGGAACGACCAGCAGCACTTCGCGCGTGATCGACGAAATGATGGGGATGATCATGATCGCCAGGATGATTCCCGCCGCCAGCATGCCGATTCCGTACGGAGCGCCCGGTGAAGAGTCCCGTCCAGCCCAGTGTCTTACCGAGGAATGGTTCCACCTTCGTGCTCAGGAGAGGAACCAGCACGAACATCGCCCAGAGTCCGTAGATGACGCTGGGAATCGCCGCCAGCAATTCCACGAAGAACGACAGCGGCCCGCGCAACGCCTTGGGGCACATTTCGGTCGTGAACACGGCCACTCCAACCGAGAGCGGGACCGCAATGACCAGCGCAACCAGAGACGAAACCAGCGTCCCGTAGATAAAGGGCAAGGCGCCAAATTTCTCGCTGACCGGATCCCATTCGCTGGAGGCGAAGAACTTGAATCCGAACGCATGCCAGGAACGACCGGAGCGCGAGATCAACTCATAAACAATCAGAAGAAGAACGGCCAATACTGCCAGCGCACAGGCAGTCATCGCGGCCCTGAAAGCAGCATCGGGAATTTCGCCTCCCGAAAGGTGGAGAAGAGGTGAGGTCCGCGGCGCCGTTGCCGTGCTCACTTCCCGAGCTGGAACGGGTTGGGGACCGTGCACACCAGGCCGAGGGAATGCAGGATGGGCCATTCCCCATCACGCTAGCAGACGCGTGTTACAGGGGTGTTAAAATAGCGGTGGCTTTCCCGCTGACGTTCAATTGTTCCACCCTCCTGTAGCACCTGCTTTTTATGGCTTTGGTATCACATCGCGGCAAACTTATTTTTCGCAGGATGGAACGGAATCTGTTGCGCCTGGCGGCGGATCCCAATCGAGAGGCCGTTCACGATTTTCGGACCACCAGCCGCCGTCTCGAAACGCTGCTTGACCTGCTGCTTTCGGCACAGGATCGAAACCAGCGAAAGCTTCTGAAACAGCTTAGCCGGATACGCCGCAGAGCGGGAAGGATTCGCGACATCGATGTGCAACTGGCGGCGCTTCGCAGCTTCAGAGTCCCGCAGGAACCGCGGCGGAAAACGCTGCTGATGCAGCGCCTGATCGACCTTCGGGTGCAACATGAACATAAGCTCGCAAAGCTGCTGAAAAAGAAAGCGGTGACAGAACTAACAAAGAGGATTCGCCGCGCTTCGCAGAACCTCCGGGCGACGTCGAACCGTGATCCGCTCGTGGTCGCAAACGAGATCCTTGGCGCGGCTTCAACGGCAGGTTCGCTGAACGACGAGATCCTGCACCGTTATCGAATTGCGGTGAAGCGGGCCCGGTACGCGGCGGAATTTGCTCCGCGATCTGCGAAAAGCGACAGTTTCATTGCCGGCCTCAAACAATTGCAGGATGCCTTAGGCAGTTGGCACGACTGGATGACTCTGACTCGCACCGCCGCCCAGCAACTCGGTGAAATCGAGCAGTCGTCCTTAGTGGCGGCCCTCCACAATGTGACCCGCGTTAAATTTCGCCATGCCGTGGCTGCTCTTTCGGAATCACCAGCCTACTCTGCTGCAGGAAATCCCGTGGCCCACACGCGCAAACCTGCAAAGCCGCCTGCCGCGTCACAAAGCCAAGCCGCATAACTCACCTGCAACTCACCTGAGTGACGCTGCGCTTGCCTGCATGTAAACTGTGGGGCTTCGATGCCTACCTTCGCTGCGGTCGATATCGGCTCAAACTCAGTCCGGCTTAAAATCGCGCGCCTGCAACGAGGACGTCTTCACCCGTTGCACGAGGATCGAGAAGTAACGCGGCTGGGAGAAGGCGTATTCAGTTCCGGCTTTCTGACTCCCGAGTCCATGGCGGAAACGGTCAAGGTCCTGCGGCGCTTTCATCGGGCAACTCAGCAGGTAGTTACGGACTCGGTGCGTGTGGTCGCAACCAGCGCGATGCGGGACGCGCGCAATGCCCAAGCCTTCCTTGAATGGGTCCGATCCGCGACGGGATGGAAGGTAGAGATTGTATCGGGGGTCGAAGAGGCGCGGCTCATTCACCTCGGCCTGGTCTCCGGGGCTCGCATTGATCAGTTTCCAACCCTGATGCTGGATCTAGGCGGCGGAAGCTGTGAACTAACCGTTTCGCAGGGAGGTCATATCCGCGATGCCGTTAGTCTTCCGCTAGGCGCGGTTCGTCTGACTAATGAATTCCTACGTCATGATCCCCCACGCAAGGGGGAGTTGACGAGCCTGCGTGGGTTCGTTGCGCGGGAAGTAAACAAGGTCGTGAACCGCATCACGGCGGCAAAGATCAAGAACGTCATTGCCACCTCGGGGACTGCTGCATCACTGGCAGCGGTGGCCAGCCATTTCAGCCGCAGCAAGAGCCGGCAACGAAACGTCGTCTCCCGCGCCGACGTGGCCAGAATGGCCAAGCGCATTTCGCGGCTGCCCGTAGCGGAGCGGAGGAAAATTGAAGGCATCGGTCCACGACGCGCGGAAATCATTGTGGCCGGCGCTACGGTCTACCACGAATTGCTGGAGCGCCTGCACCTGAAAGGATTTCGCTACTCTCCCCTGGGACTCCGCGATGGGATCCTGGCGCAAATGGCGGCGGACTACGATCGTACGACCCGTTCCGGCCGGCAAATCGAATCGGAACGCTGGGAATCCATTATGGATGCGGTGGCGCACTATCGCGTCGATCGCAAGCACGCGCTGGATGTTCGTGAATCCGCCACGTTGCTGTTCTCTGCCCTGCGTTCCTTACACAGGCTTCCCCCGGAATACGGCGAATGGCTGAGTGCCGCGGCAATGCTCTACGAAGTCGGCGATTTCGTGAATCGCAACGGGCGCCACCGGCACACGCACTACATCGTTTCCAATTCGGAAATCCTTGGTTTTACGCCGCAACAACGGCGCATCATCGCGGCGATCGCCCGCTATCTGGGGAAATCCAAGCCCGCCGTGGACGATGGGCCCATGAAGCTGATCGAGAGCGCAGACCGTACGGATGTGGAGAAAGCGATCGTGTTGCTACGAGTAGCGCGGGCATTAAACCTGGGGCGCACTCGCGCCGTCGAGAAGGTGCGAATCTCACTGCGCGATGCTGGAGTGAAGCTCACTTTGATCCCGCGCCGCCGGATGGGCGTGGACCTGGAGCAGTGGGCGGTGGAAAAAGAGCGCGACTATTTCCGCGAAGTCTTCGGACGGGAACTTTCCACGGCAGTTTCGTAGAGCGTGCGAACCGCCTTCGGCGTCAGGCACCACTGCAGAGTCCCCGATGTCCGGCGCATCTCCACTCTAGCGACCGCGCCCTTCTTCAAGTCCACCGCGGCCTCACAGCCTGAGTCGCTGATCACCGAACCTAGAAACTGGCTCAGGTTGGGGTTGTGCCCAACCACCATCACCGCTTCCTGCTTCGAGTACTTGTCGAGCAGTTTGCGAAAATCCGCCAGGCCTGCCCCGGGACGCAGCGTAGCGTCAATCTGCAACTTACCTTCATAGCCGATCTCATTCCCCACGAGCGACGCCGTTTGAGTAGCGCGTTTCAGCGGGCTCGACACCACTGCATCAACCTGCACGTTAAGGGCAGCCAGCGCGCGGCCGATGTAGCCGCACTGTTCGATGCCTTCCTTATCGAGCGCTCGCTTCTCATCCTTTTTGGGGTTGGCCACGTGTTCGCCCGCGCTGGCATGGCGCAAGAAGTAAAGAATCATGATGGATTATCGTTCCCTTCCGGCAACTACTTTACGCTTTCTCGCAGGCATAAGGGCAGGCATAACCGCCGGAGCTTTGCCTTCGGCCACGCTCATAAGAAACTCCTGGGCACTGAATGCGGCTGCGCCAGTCGGCATCCGGCGATTTCGTTTCCCCTGCATGGGCTGCCATGCCCGGATATAAGTTTCATCTTTGAGGAGAATCCTAGCTTTGCGGTTGTCCGCCAGGTAGGCGTCCAGAATCTCGTGTCGCACCCGTTGCCGCAGCATCTCGTCACGTAACGGAACCAGCACCTCGACCCTCTCATACAGATTGCGCGGCATCCAATCGGCGCTCCCGATGTAGATCTCTTCGTCGCCGCCATTCGCAAAGTAATAAATGCGGCTATGCTCGAGGAACCGTCCCACAATGCTGCGCACCCGAATATTTTCACTCACCCCGCGCACGCCGGGACGGAGCGCGCAAATCCCGCGGACAATAAGATTGATTTCCACCCCGGCCTGGGAAGCGCGGTAGAGCGCTTGCACGATGTTTTTATCGAGCAGCGCATTCATTTTCGCGACGATGCGCGCGGGATCGCCGCGGCGGGCGTGATCCGCCTCGCGCTCGATCAGCGCAATACATTTTTCCGCGAGATCGAGAGGCGCAACCAGCAGAGGCTCGTAGCTCTGATTCTCCGCATATGCGGTCAAAAAGCTGAAAACGTCATGCACCGCCCGTGTTACTTCGGGATTCGCGGTGAACAGGCTAAGGTCGGTGTAGATGCGGGCGGTGGCCGCATTGTAATTCCCCGTTCCAATATGCGCGTAGCTGCGCGGGACGCCGTCGGGATCGCGGCGCACCAGCAACGAAAGTTTGCAATGCGTTTTCAGGCCGACCAGCCCATGAAAGACCTGCACTCCCGCATCTTCCAGATCGCGTGCCCAGCGGATATTCGAGGCTTCATCGAAGCGCGCCTTCAACTCGACGACGGCGGTCACTTCCTTCCGCGAGGCGGCATCCATCAGCGACGGAACAATAAGAGAATGCTCGCTGGTCCGGTATAGCGTCTGCTTGATCGAAAGCACGTTGTCGTCTTCCGCCGCCGATTCGATGAAGGAGACTACCGCGTCGTACGAATCGAAGGGGTGGTGCAGCAGAATGTCGTGCGAGCGCAACTCTTCGAACAGATCCTTGGATTTCGAGGTCAGGCGCAATTCGCGGGGCACAAACGCGCGATATTTCAGATCAGGGCGGTTTACCTGTTCATAAACGTTGAACAGGCGCACCAGGTTCACCGGGCCATTCACCGGAAAGACCTGCCAGGGATCCAGCTCAAACACTGTCCTCAGGCGGTCAATAATTTCCGGATCGGCATCAGCCTCGATCTCCAGGCGCACGGCGTCGCCCTTGCGGCGGTTGTGCAATTCAGTGCGCACCGATTCCAGCAGGCTCCGGGCCTCTTCTTCCGCCAGATACAAATTGCTGTTCCGCGTTACCCGAAACGGGGCGGAGGAGACGATGTCATATCCGTGATACATACGCACCGCGTGATGCGCTACCAGGTCGGCAAGAAAAATGAAGTCGTGGGTGCCATCGGAGGGAAGCTTGACCAGGCGCGGCAGAGCACGCGGCACCGACACCACGCCGGTGTAAGTGAGAGCCGAACGGCGCCGCCGCCTCAGCAGCAGCCCCAGGCACAGCGCCTTGTTAATGACGCGAGGAAAAGGATGCGCCGGATCCACTGTGACAGGGGTGAGCAGCGGGTCCAGTTCCCTCTCGCAATATTCCTCCACGAAACGCATTGCCTGCGCATCCAGTTCATGGAGGCCGAGCACGCGAATCCCTTGCTCGGCAAGCGCCGGACGCAACTCTGCATTCCAGCAGTCGTACTGGTCGTCTACGAACTCGTGAGTTTGTTTGCTCAGAATGTCGCGTTTTTCGTTGAGCGTCAGGCCATCGGCACCAGCCTCGTTGTAGCCGTCTTCAATCTGCTGCAGTATGGCGGCAATGCGGACTTCAAAGAATTCATCGAGATTGCTCGCCGAGATGGAGAGGAATTTCAGCCGTTCCAGCAGCGGATTGCCCTCGTCGCCGGCCTCTTCGAGCACACGGCGATTAAAGGCGAGCCAGGAAATATCTCGGTTGAGAAAGTATTTGGGATCGTCTAACGAGATGCGGGTCATGAACGCGCTTCAGTAATATTGCTTGAGAATTCCGTGCCAATTCAGGACAGTCAGTATAGATCATTCCCTTTCCGCTTGCGGTGATTGACGAGCTTGCCGCGCGTACAAAGTAAAAGGCGCCGGAGCTATTTATCCGGCGCCATCCAGTTGCGTAATATTATTCCGCTTACGGCAGGTAGTAGCGGAACGAGGTCCAGACCATGTTGTCCACACCTTTGGGCGAAATGCTAGGTCCAGTAGTGCCGTTGCTCCCAGACCATCCAAGCCGCTCAAAATAGGAGTACTGAATACCCCAGCGCAGGCCGCCTTTCGGTCCCTGAATTAAGCGATGCCAGAACCCCAAGGTGCCTTCCATCACCAGACGAGTGTCTCCGGCGCAGGTACCGCCACCTGAGGGAATCAGCTGACTGGTCGGTGGATTCTCCGTGTTGCAACCCGAGTTATTGGCGAAGCGCGAACCATATCCGCCGAATTGGTTCACTTTGATTGTCGTGGTTGTTGTGCCGGGTATAGCGGTAGTCGTGGCAGTGGCCGGAATTCCCGGCGTCTTGAAAACCGCGATACTGTCATACCCCTGATATGCCGTGCGCCAGCCGTATTCTCCGCCGAAGTATGCGTAAAAATCCAGTTTCGGGGTAGCGTGCAACTCCAGTTCCCCAAGAGCATGAGCGGTTCGAATCAGCGCTTGCGTTCCGTCCGGACGGAGCGTCAGGTCCGCGATCTGGGCAGAGCCGTACCGGCCAACACCATTTCCCGCGGCACCCTGAAGAGCAAAGTCCAACTTCTTTGGAACAACGGGAACGCGTATGTTTGCGCCGACCCCACCACCGCTTCGTGTGTCGTTGTAAGCTCCGATTGAACTTGGCGAAGTGGAACCGTCTAGGGCGCAGGCAATCGTCGCCGGGGTTGCCGGAGCGACCGTGTCTTTCGTGTTCGTGCCGACGACGCCGCAGGGATAGACTCTGTTGTGAAACATGCTGTAGATCCCAAATACTTCGAAATGTCCCCAACCGGGGTCCGCGGCAGCCTTCACAATGATGTCAGGCGATTTATTGAAGGAATACCCCGTTGTGTCGACGAAATTGAACAATCCGCCACCGTTGCCCGGAGCAAAGACGAAGGCATTCCCTGTCGTGGTAACGGTGGCCTTACTCAGGTCTGTTGTCGTGACTGCGGAAAAGCCTCGTCCACCAATAGTCGCCTCCGGTGCTTCCACCGCAAGGCCGAGAGCGAACTTGCCGCCGAAATCTTTCACTACCCGGAAGCCATACTGCCGCGCCCAGTTGAAGCCCACCTGGTATTGCGGATCGATGGTCATAGGAAGCACTTCTGTCCGGTTGGTGATCCCTTTTTTCGTTTCCGTCGCCAAGGACCACTGCTGACCGCCGGTAATAATCCAACCGCTATCAAATGCGGCTTGCCCAAAAAGAACACGCTGGCGAAACACATAGCTGTTGCTCTGCCGATTATTCGAAGTCACGCCCGTGCCCAGAAAATCACCTTCCCAATACCCCGTCAGCTTCGCGCTCCCAACTTTGCTTTCGGCAAGTAGGGAGAGCCGGCTCTGACGAGCGGTGAAATTACTCTCACTGATATGGTCCAGATCGCTCCCCGGATATGGAATGCTGTTGAACGGAGTGTTGATGCCCGAAGCCATGCTGCGTTGGCGCGTAACCGTTTCTGCCGCGATGAAACCGCCCGGCGTGATTGTGATTCCCTTGTAATGAAGGGCGGTGGGGCTTTCCGTTGCATTTTTAACGGACTTCTGCATTTCCTGCATAGTCGTGGCCGTATTGACACTGTTCGTCTTCATGTCAGCCACATCGTTCTTAAGCTCAGTCACGGATTGCTGTTGCTGAGTTGCCGCTGCCTGGGCAGCGTCCGCTTTGCTGGTTGCATCACTGGCCGCAGATTGGGCCTGCTGAACCGCTTGATCTCTCTGCCGAAGCTGATCCTGCAGCTGCTGGATCTGCTGCTGTTCTTGCGCCAGGGCCGCCTGCTGCGCCGCGATCGCATCTTTCAGCGACTGAACATCGGCCGCCGTGACTGTAGCCGTTTTCTTCCTGGTTGATTTCGGCGCAGTGCTGGTCTGTGCAACCAGTGCTGTCGCCAGCATCACAACTGCGCACAACGTCCAAGCAGACTTCATTCTTCTTCTCCTATTTTCCATGACTGACGGAATGGGACTATTTCGCTGCCGTTAATAGCCTACTTCACCTGTTTGATCGTCTCTTTCACCTTGGCCGCCACGTTCTGCGGAAGGGGCGCATAGGACAGCGAAGCCGTCATCGGCTGCCCATCGGTGACCATCCAATTTAGGAAATCAGCTAAGATCTTTCCCCTCGCAGGATCCTTGGCCTGCATCGGGACCAATAGCCACGTGAAACTGGAAATCGGATAGGCATCTTTCCCCGGAGCGTTGGTGATAGAAACACGGAAATCGGCGGGCATCTTGGAGACCGAACCTGCTGCTGCAGTGACACTGTCCAACGATGCCTTCACGAATTCGCCTGCAGAATTTCTTACGCTTCCATAAGCAATCTTGTTTTGCACTGCGTAAATCAATTCGACGTAACCCAGGGTGCCTGGAAGTTGGCGAATGGAACCGGCTACACCTTCGTTGCCTTTTCCTCCCAGCCCCTTCGGCCAATTGACCGACGTGCCAGCGCCGACTTGGCTTTTCCATTCAGGGCTGACCTTCGAAAGGTAGTCCGTCCAGATAAACGTCGTGCCACTACCGTCGGAGCGGTGCACAACGATAATTTCCTGGTTGGGCAATTTCACATCAGGATTGACCTTTGCAATCGCGGGATCACTCCAATTCGTAATATGACCCAGGAAAATGCCCGCCAAGACTTCAGGTGTGAATTTCAGTTCCGTGCTGATTCCGGGAACGTTGTATGCGGGCACGTCAGCCCCGAGCACGGTGGGAATATTCAGAACCTTGGTCCCCAACTTGGCCTGAGCGGTCTTGAGTTGCTCATCGGTCATCGGCATATCGCTGGCACCGAAGTCCACGGTGGCCTCAGTCACTTGGCGAATACCGCCTCCGCTGCCGATGGACTGGTAGTTGACCTGCACGTCGGAATGAACTTTGTGGTATTCGCTGAACCACTTCGAATACATCGGATAAGGAAATGTGGCGCCAGCTCCGTTCAGCGTGGTCTGCCCTACGGCCGGCAGGGCCAGAACTGCACACACCAACAGCAGCACGAGTTTGCGCATTACCAGGAATGCCTCCTTGAATTGATGCTCAACTTCTATCGGCCACGTGTTACAGGACTGTTACAGGGGAGTGAATTTCTGATAAATGGGAGCGCGTACCTGTTGGAAAAGAGGGATTAACGAGCAGATTGCAGGCGGGCGATTTCGCGCGGGAACAAAGTGTTTCCTGGAAACTCGTGCTGTAATCCGGAAAGCAGTTCGAGTGCATGTGCTTTATTTTTTTCGCGCACATAAGCGATGGCCAGCAGAATGCGCGCAAACGGCGCCAGGTAGTGCCCGTGCTCAGCCGTGGTTTGGAGATCGTTGATGCCGCCCTGCTTGTCCGCGGGCAAGCCTCCCATGCGCAATACCCAGCGCACCGGCGCGGCCATGCTCCCGATAACGTACTTGCTGAATCCGGTTGCGAGCAGCGCATCGTAGCAATTGGGACAAACAGCCAGTAGTTGCTGAGCCGATGCCGAAGCTTCTTTGGTGTAGTGCAGAGATGCCAGGTTACGCTTCTCGATCAGGGCAAAATAATCCGCCTGCAAACCGGAGCACAAAGTAAGCGCGAACAGTGCATCACGATTCGTCGAATCTGTAGCCAGCCTGGCCCGGGCCAGAGTTTGAGCGCGCGCAATGGCTGCGTCAAAGTGCGCGCGCAGCGCTGGATCCGGCTTCAACTTCGTCCGGTTCTCGAATGCCGAGTCGTTCTCATAGAACTGGGCTTCCAGAACTCCGAGACGGTTGAACTCGGAGAAAAGAAGTCCGGCGGCTTCGCTTACCGGGCCGACCGGGTCCTCCGGATGTTGCTTCTCCCACAGCGAGAACTCTTCTTGTGCTCCCGAGAAATCGAGGTTATAGAGGCCCGTAAAACCTCGATCCAGTGCCGAAGGGGCGGGTAAATTCGCTCCATCTTCAGCAACGCAAATAAGGCCAAACAGAGTGGTGAGGCAGCAGCACAACCTGAGCGCTCCGTTCAACCGCGTTTTGCATGCGAGAATCATGCAGCTTTCGTCCTACGCCCAACTCTGTTTATGATCGTGGCTCGCCAACGGAGAAAATCCGACCGAACCAGCTTCTCTCCATTGGATGCTGTTTCGGGCGAAAATCATAGCCCTACGCTGTAAAACCTTTGTCAAACCATCATTCCGAGGAAGAACTGGTTTCATGACTGATTCGACTACGCGCTACGCCCCTGGTTGGCCCGGCATTCCACCGCGTTGGACTTCCAGCGCAAAGAGCGGCGCAGGCACCGCCCTCAACCAGCACAGTAAAGTTTGGTTCACCATCAGTCACGGCATTCTCAACGAAATCTACTTTCCGCGCGTGGATCAGGCTTGCACGCGCGACATGGGCTTCATCGTAACCAACGGCGAGGATTTTTTCTCGGAAGAAAAGCGCAATTGCCAGTTCGAGAATGTTCCCGTCGAGCCCGGGGTTTCTGTCTTTCAACTCGTTAACACGTGCAATTCGGGACGCTACCGCATTCATAAGGAGGTGTTCAGCGATCCCTACCGCAATGTTGTTCTGCAGAAAGTTCGATTGGAACCGCTGCAAGGAAAACTCTCCGACTACCGCTTGTTCGCGCTGCTCTCTCCACATCTGGCGAACTGCGGCTACGGCAACACGGGATGGACAGGCGATTACAAGGGCTTTCCCGCGTTCTTTGCCGAGCACGCTGGAGTAAACGTGAGCATGGCGTCTTCCACGCCGTGGAAAAAGATGTCGGCTGGTTTTGTGGGAGCATCGGACGGATGGCAGGACCTGTCGCAGCATTTTGAGATGGAATGGGAGTACACGCGCGCCGAGAACGGAAACGTTGCCCTCACTGGAGAAGTCGATCTGACGGCATGTAACGGAGAATTCGTGGTCGCCATCGGCTTCGGAGCCATCTGGACCGAAGCTGGCCAGCAAGTGCGATCCAGTCTCTTCGAAGATTACGACGACTTGCGCGCGCATTACATGGCGCAGTGGAAGACCTGGCAAACGAAGCTTCTGCCGCTGGACCAGCCTTTGCGGCAGAACGATCTGTATCGCTCCTCCACGGCGGTGTTGCGCACCCATGAGTCGAAGGACTTTCTGGGTGGCATCATCGCCAGTCTTTCGATTCCCTGGGGCTTCAACAAAGGAGACGAAGATCTTGGCGGCTACCACCTCGTGTGGCCGCGCGACCTGGTTGAGACTGCCGGGGCCCTGCTCGCGTCCGGAGCGACGAGCGATGCTGCCCGCGTGCTGCGCTATTTGGAAGCGACGCAGGAAGCCGACGGAAACTGGGCCCAAAATCTCTGGCTCGACGGGCGTCCGTACTGGAGCGGCATCCAGATGGACGAAACCGCCTTTCCCATCCTGCTGATCGACCTGATGCGACGCGAAGCGCCACAAAGCTTAGGCAAGCTTGATCGCTGGTGGCCAATGGTGCGCAAGGCGGCCAGCTTCATCATTCGCAATGGGCCGGTGACCCAGCAGGATCGCTGGGAGGAAGATGCCGGTTATTCGCCATTCACTCTAGCGGCGGAGATCTCCGCGCTGCTCGCGGCCGCTGATATCGCGGATATCACTGGACATTCCGAGCAGGCGCAAATCATGCGCGATGCCGCCGATGCCTGGAACGACAACATCGAACGCTGGACGTATGCCAGCGGAGGGGATCTCGCGCAGCAACTTGGAATCGACGGATACTACGTTCGTATTGCCCCTCCCGATACCAGCGACGGTGCGGCCTCGCCGACGCAAGGCTTCGTCCCCATCAAGAACAAGGCGCCGGGGCAGGATGGCGACCGCGCATATCACATCATCAGTCCGGATGCGTTGGCCCTGGTGCGTTTTGGTTTGCGCGCCCCGGATGATCCCCGCATTCTCAACACGCTGCGTGCGATCGATGCCTTGCTGGCAGTTGAGTTACCCCAAGGCCCCTGCTGGTACCGCTACAACGGCGACGGGTACGGCGAGCACAAGGATGGCTCAGCTTTCGATGGTACCGGAATCGGCCGCGCATGGCCGCTGCTGGCTGGAGAGCGAGCCCACTACGCCCTCGCTGCCGGACATCGCGACGAAGCTGAGGCGCTGCTTACGGTCATGGAAAACTCGACCGCCGGACACAGCCGGCTATTGCCCGAGCAAGTGTGGGATGCGGCCGATATTCCAGCCTTGGAATTATTCCGCGGCAAGCCATCGGGATCGGCTTGCCCGCTGGTGTGGGCTCATTCCGAATACATCAAGCTGCGCCGTTCCATTCGCGACGGCAAAGTCTTTGACCAGCCGCCGCAAACCGTGCAGCGTTATCTGGTCGAACAACGTAGAAGGCAAATCTTCGGCTGGAGATTTAACAATAAAACCCGAAGTATCCCGCGGAACAAGACTCTTCGCATCGTGCTTTTGTCTCCAGCACGCGTGCATTGGAGCATCGACAACTGGAACACTGCGCATGATACGGACACCCGCGACACAGGGCTAGGCATTTACATCCTCGATTTACCCACCACTTCGCTTCCGGCGGGAGGACAAGCGACGTTCACCTTCTTCTGGCCTGATCAGAATCGTTGGGAGGGTACGGACTACGGGGTCACAGTCGAGGCGAGATCGTGAGTGAAGGTCAGAGTTGCTGCACTAGAATTCCGTGCTGGAATAGCACAACTCCACGACCGTGCAATCGTCGCTCAGCGGAGTCCCTGCGCAGAAATCATTAACAGCCGAGAAAATTCCCTCTAGCGTTGGAGACTTTGAAGCGGCAGCCTCCAGGCGGAAATCTTCAAAGAAATCTCCCATCGCATTTTCCGCTTCGGTGACGCCGTCGGTGACGATGATGAAGCGGTCCCCGGACTTCATGTGGCAGGAAGCACTCTCAAAGGTCGCGTCTGACAGCAATCCGACGGGCACGTTGCCGTGCGGCGGGCGAATCACTTCCCCGCCGCAGACCAGCAACGGGGGGACATGGCCGCAGTTCACATATTCCAGTTCGCCATCGCGGCGGAGCCGCGCCAGCAGAACAGTCGCATACTTTTCACCCATCAACTTGTCCGCGCAGTAACGGTTGACCGCCGTTACGACGCCGAGTAGCGACATTCCTGCGGTCAGATGGGAGTAGATCATCCCCTGCAGCGTGGAAGCCAGCAAAGCGGCGGAAACCCCTTTGCCGCTGACGTCGGCCAACACCACCGCCAATCCCTCTTTGGTATTCACGGCGTCATAAAAATCTCCGCCAATTTCCTTGCAGGAGAGGTTCTTTCCGCGCAGCCGGGCAAACGGTACCTCGGGAATTTTCACGTGCATCAGCCGCTGTTGCATACTGGCGGCGATGCTCAACTCCTGCTGGTAGCGGCGCGCCTCTTCCTCAGCTTGCACCAAGCGCGCGTTCTCAATCAGGGACGCGGCTTCTGTCGCGATCGCGTGCAGAATTTCCTGGCTGACCGCGGTAATGTCGCGGGACGCAAATCGCGAATCCACATACAGCACGCCCAGGGCTTGGGCCGCAGGCCCACCGGGCGACGCGGTTTGCGCATCGCGCGTGGCATGCACCGCAAGTTTACGCAACGGAATACAGACCACAGTGCGCAAATCGTAGGCCACAATGCTCTGCCGTCCGGCCATGTCCACCGACTCGCTCGTGTCCTTCAGCAGGAATTCCAGGTTGGAGCGAATCGATTCTTCGAGGATGGAATGAGAAATCGTCTTGTCGTCGAGCAGCGGCTCTTTTTTGGCGTTCCGCCCGGCGGCCAAACGCAACTTGCCATCCTCATCTTTCAAAAAAACGTACGCGCGTTCCGCCTTGGTCAACTGCAACGTGACGTCCAGCATCGTGATCAGGATTTCATCCAGCACCCCGGCGGTGTTGAGCTTGCGTGCAGCTTCCAAAAATAGCCGAAGCGTCTCGAGTTCGGTCGCTTCCGGCTTGATCACGGAAATCTGGCTTAGAAATTCCCGGGCCGTATTGGATGTTTGATTCGCCGGATTGAACAGCACGTAAGCGGAATCACGGGCCCCGAATTCGAGCCGATCGCCTCGCTCCAGTTTCTGCCGCTGGATGCGCTCGCCATTCACAAAAGTTCCGTGCTTGCTGCCCAGATCCTGCAGGTAAAAATTGAGTCCCTCCTGCTCAATCTGGGCATGGTCGCGCGAGACGCGCGGATCGGCGATGACCAGGTCTTTGTCGACCTTTCGCCCCACGGTGAAAGGGGTGCGGTTCAGGATGATGTTTTTCTGCTCGCTCCCTTGCACAAATACGAGGGCGGGAAACACTCCGGAAGTGGAGCCGTGATGGCTGGTAGGTCCAATGGTATTAAGAGCCATGGATGGGTGTTTTCACCGGTGACGCCTTCGGGGGAATGCCGCCGCACTCCGCTTCAGCAGCGCCTCCAGAGTACTCTGCCGCCGCGCTGCGTCGCAAGCCGCCAAGATGTTGTGGGGCTATGCGCTTACCGTGGCTGGCGCGGACGTTGCGCCGGATGTGGAGCAAATCGCTTGCCTACCGACAAGAATTAGCCCGAGAAGCGAAACTGGGATCATCAATGTCGTAGCCATTGGCACGGGCCAGGCTTGCTGAACCATTGCTGCGGGTAGGAACAACCACCCGACCGCCAATGCCGCCGCTGAGACGAACGGCCACGCAAGCGAGACGGCAACGATCAGAACGAAAAACCGCGCCAGCCGGCCCGCGTTCCACAGCGTGCGGCGCTCTTTCAGCGTCAACATCGCACAGGGCACCAACAGGACTTGATTGTACGGTGCGAACATGGGAACGATAATCAAGGTCGTGGCGAGGACAGCCGTGATCGACCACTGAAAAGCCAGACTTCCTTCGGGCTCGCGGCGGAGTTTCCAGAGAAGAAGAATTAGGGCCAAAACGAGTGCTGCCGACGCGCCCCTCCCCCACGAAGGCGATATCGCCACATCCAGTATCGAGCGTCCCCCGCCGGTGTATTGGTAGTAGGACGACATCGCCGCACGAAATTCGCGGATCCAGCCCGGCAGGAGCAATTCGCTGCCGGCGAGCAACAGGGCGATGCCGGCTGCAGCGCCCCAGAATAACTTCCGCCTTTCACGCCAATTTCCCGATATCCAGATCATCGTCCAGATCGCGACCAGCGCAAGCAGTTGCGGCTTGATGCTGGCAACGGCAAGCAGAATGCCCGCGATCACAAAACGGCGTTGGATCAGGCACGCCATCGCCGCGGCAAGCAGCGCCGCTACCAGCAATGTGAGTTGCTGCAGTTTGAAGCCCTGAATCGCGGGGAACGATCCCACAACCAAAATGATCCAAAGCATTTTCGCCGTGGGTGATACCCGCCACTGTAGTACCCGCAGCCAAAGCAACACGGAACTGGCGGTCAGCACCAGCAGCAATCCCAGGAATGCCCTTTGCACCAGCGGAAACGGAAGCCGAACGGTCGGGGCCAGCACCAACACGACATACAGGGGATAAGCAAAAGCCTGCTGGTCTTTGGGGTCATTGGGCCGCGCCGGATCGAGGGGCCGGCCATAGTAGCCTGTCTGAATTTCACGCGTGATGTCGGCTGCGTACGGATCGCGCCGGTGCAGCAGCAATTCCCGTGCTCCCAACCAACGCGGATAGAGATCAGAGAGATTCCCGCGCGGAATGCCACGCTGGCGCGAATCTGTTTCCTGATGCGCGATGGTGATGTCCTGCACCCAGAACCACACGCTTGCCGCCATCAGAATCGCCCCGAAAATTAACAATAATTTTCTGACCATATCAGGCAAGGGGAAACGTAGCTTGCTGCAAGGGCGCAGTCACTCGCCTGCGCAGCAATTCATTTCGCAGGGCAAAGAGCCACCACAGCAGAAAGATGGCGATCACGTTGAAGTTCAGCCAATACATCCCAATCAGGAACCAGAAGGGGCTGATGAGCAGCGGGACAATAGGCAGTAGCAAACCAAGCGGCATCGGCCCGGTGAGTTCTTCACGAAGCATCACGGCAAGCGGCAGAACGAGCAAGGCAAGATCATAAGTGCTGGTGTTGTAGCCGACAAGGACTGACACCAGAATTGCGCACGCGAAACATAAATCAAAGAACCTGGGCTCATGGGCGAGACTTTTCATGCGAGCAACGAGGATCACCAATCCCGCCGACAGCATCAGCACAATGACTACCAGCCATTGATGATGATCGAGTCGCGGCCACCCGGTTACAAGTCCGAGCAAGCTGGGCAGCAAGGAGGGCGGCGTTCGTCCAGAACCGGGCACCGATGCCCAGAGCCAAAGATACCCGGGATACCGCAACAAATTTCCCCATCCCACCATTACCGCCGAGATCAGGACGAGCACAGCTGTCACGGAAATGAATCCTAGGGCGATTCTCCGGCGACCCCAGAGTGCGAGAACCAGAACTAGCGGGATCACCAGTTGGAAACGAAACAGCCCCAGTGCCATCCAGCATCCCGCTAAGAAATCGGCTCGCACCTTCATCGCCCGAAACGCTAGCGCGAGCAGGAGCAGAAGCACGATCGCGTCCTGTCCCTGGAAGAGGTTCGCGAAAATGGGGAAAAATGCTAAGAGCCCCAAAACCAGATCCCAAATGCCGATGCCGTTATCCGGCAACAGACTCGCTCGCAGCGAGACGGCAACAACAATCAGCATTCCGAGATTTGCCAGATCCCACAAAACGAACGCCGCGCGATATGGAACAAACGTGAAGGGCACGAACAAGAGAGCTTCAAACGGCAGATGGATATACCGAAGGGGACCCCGCCGAAGCTCGGAATCATCGGTGAAGCACGCTTGGGCCGTGACCTGTGCGGAAGGGTTGTAGATGTCTACTGCGTGTCCGGAGCGCACCAACGTTGCGGCTGCGTAAAAGGCCGTAAAATCGGGATCACCCCTCGCGATGCGAGTCCTTACGTTCCATAAGAAGAAAAGGTGCAGGCCCACGATGGCCATACAGAACAGCTGGGTGATCCGTTTATGGGATGGGGTGAAAATCGCTTGTGTTCTCCGGGAATTTTCGGGGGGCGAACGCGAATTGTAGCGTGGAGCTCTGGCTATCGCCAGCAAACAGTACGTATCGGGTAGCTGCGGGTCTACAAGGCCTGGTTCTCCGGGCGGGGGACCCCCAATTGCGGCAATAACACACAAAAACAGGAGCTAAAACGCGGCATATCGGGGGTTACTGTGGGTTTTCTACGCAGATGCAAGAATTTGTCACATTCCGTCCGGATGAAGGTATTATTAGTCCTAGTCGAGTGGTCCGTGGGTCGCGAAACCAGTTCCCAGAAAGCTCGGGCTCCCGAACACCATTCCCCCAATTCTTTTGGTCTACAGGAGATAAGCATGTTGAATCAGCTTATGCGCCGACTCTGGTGCGAAGAAGAAGGTCAAGACATCGCAGAATACGCGGTAATGCTCGCGGTGATTTTGGTCATCGTGGTCGGAACTATCCGCCTGATCGGTTCCAACTCGAACAACGTATTTTCTAGTGTCGCCAGTTCCATCCAGTAACTGGCCGCGGTGAACCGGTGATGGCGCGTTCGCTGGGGCGGCGATCGCCGCTCCAGTAGTAAGGAAAACAGCATGAATCGTACACGCTTAATGATGATTGGCGCGCTGGCGCTCGCCATCGCCTTCCTCGTCAGTGTCACTGTTTACAAGAACTTGCAGGGCAAGATGGGGAGCTCTGATCCCGGAATTCAAGTCATGGTGGCGGCCAATGATTTGCAGGTGGGGAGCCGCGTGGAAGAACGCGATGTCCGCATCATTAGTGTGCCTTCTGCGGATCTGCCTCCCGGAGCACCGAGAAAACGTTCCGACGTAATTGGACATGGCGTCATCATGCCCATCGCGAAGGGAGAATTTATTCTCCCCAACCGTCTGGCTGCCGAGAATGCCGGGGCCGGATTGCCGTCGCTGATTCCTCCCGGGATGCGTGCGGTCTCCGTACGCGTGAACGATGTCGCTTCCGTTTCCGGATTCGTGACACCGGGGACCCGGGTTGATGTCCTGGTAACGGCGTCCACTACGGGAACGGGAGAGCCGCAAACCACGACAGTGTTACAGAACGTTCAAGTACTGGCGTCAGGTCACACTTTGGAGCGGAGCTCGACGGGCGAGGCGCAGAACGCGGTCGTGATCACATTGCTGGTGACTCCGGAGGATGCGCAGCGCCTGACTCTTGCCACGAATGAGGGCCGGATCCAGCTTGCCTTGCGCAATCCGGTGGATACCAGGCAGGACGAGGTGCTCGCCGCAAGCGCGAGGGCGTTGTTCAAGGGAGCTGCGGCGCCGGTTCCTCCGGTTACGCACGCCCCAGTTCGCCATGTGCCTGCCCCGAAGATCGCGCCACCTGTCGCTCCACCCAGTACTGGTGTCACTGTTGAGGTCTACCAGGGAGACAAGAAGTTACCCGATGTGAAATTTCCAGACGAGGGCTCAGACACAAAGTGATGGGCACGAATCCGACCCTGATACCCACCTGGTGGCGAGCCCGCAAGTCTTCATGGCGCAAGCTCTCATGGCGCAACACAAAGCAGCAAACTGCGGTTTCCATCACTGCACTCGGCTTGGGTCTGCTGTTCTGTGTCTCTCCGCTGCGCGCCGAGAAGCAGCAGCAGAGTGACACACCCGCCCAGCCGCAGACGAACGTTCCGACCGGGACGCAGACCACTACTCTGCCCGCGCAATCAGAGCCAACTCCAGCCTCCGCGCCGCTGCGGGTTATGGTGGGCAAGTCACTGCTCATCAATACGACAGAACGTCTGAAGAGAATTTCTGTTACAGATCCGGCGGTTGCTTTCGCCCAGGTCATTACACCTACGCAGATTCTGGTGCATGGCAAGTCTCCCGGCGAAGTGTCGCTCCTGATCTGGGACGAACTAGAACGCTCTCGCAGCTTCGACCTGCGCGTGGACGTGGACGTAAGCGCTTGCGCGGAAGAAGAACGCCGGGTGTTTCCGGACGAGCAGATAGACGTGACTCCATCTCGCGCCGCCATCGTGCTCTCGGGGCACGTTTCCACAGAAGACGTAGCGAAGCGGGCCGGAGAACTGGCTACTGCCTATTCTCCCAGAGTTGTGAATGTACTGACGTTTGGTCCGGTGGGCGCGCAAGAAGTTCTGCTGCAGGTTAAATTCGCCGAAGTGGATCGCACCGCGCTGACTCAGTTGGGCGTGAATTTCATCTCCAACGGCGCCGCCAATACCGTTGGCACGATTACCACCGGCCAGTTTGGCGGATTCGGGGCACAGACAATCAGTCCTGGCAACTCTGGCACGGGCGGCTCGACCAGCACCAGCCAAAGCGTCAACAATGTTCTGAACCTTTTTGTTTTTCGTCCGGATATCAACTTCGGCGCGGTAATTGAGGCGCTGCAAAACAAGAACCTGCTGCAGATTCTGGCCGAGCCCAACCTCATCGCGGTGAACGGGAAAGAGGCGAGTTTCCTGGCCGGAGGCCAGTTTCCTTTCCCTATTGTCCAACCCGGCGCCGGCTTTACGGCCGTGACCATTTCGTTCAAGGAGTTTGGCGTTCGCCTGCAATTCACACCGGTGATTACACCCAACGGCTATATCCATTTAAAGGTGGCTCCGGAAGTCAGCACGCTGGATTTTGCGAATGCGCTCACGATCTCGGGCTTCACGGTGCCAGCGCTGAGTACAAGGCGCGCGGAAACTGAATTTGAATTGCAGGACGGCCAGAGCTTCGTTATTGCCGGCCTGATGGATAATCGCGTTACCGACATCTACAACAAGATTCCAGGACTAGGCGATATTCCGATCCTGGGAAATTTCTTCCGCAGCCGCAGTCTGCAGAAGAACAACTCCGAACTGATGGTTTTGTGTACCGTGCATCGCATCAGTCCGAGTTCGGAACCGCCGCCCGGCCCGAAAAATCCACAACCATTTCTGAACAAGGACAAGTTCGACAAGAGCAACAAATAGCACCCAACCGCCGGCACATCATCCGGCGCAGTCTCGAAAGAAGTTGAAGTTGAAATGGATTTGGCAGTAGATTCGCGGATTGCTATGGCAGAACTTTCAGTGGTGATCGTCGCGACGGATAACGAACAGCGAGCACTCTTGCAGGTGCTGGTGGACGGCACCAGTGTTGCGCGCACCGTGCAGACCTGCAGCAGTTTTCCCATGGCGACAGCCGATCCTGTGGTCCGGCGAGTCCGTGCCGCCAATCCCGACGTAACCCTGGTCGATATCCCTGCGGATAATGCCATGCAGGCATTGCGAGGTATAGAGTTGCTGCGCGAGGACATGCCGGATGGCGCCATTTTTGCTATCGGCATTCTGAAACAGCCGCAAGTCATTGTGAATGCCATGCGCGCAGGTGCGCGCGAATTTATCGAGCGTCCCACCACCACAACCGACCTGCTGGAAGCCTTCGTTCGCCTGGCTTCGTCGCAACGTCGAGGACGTCAAGAGGGTTTGCGCGGGAAGGTCTTCTCCGTCATCAATGCCAAAGGCGGCAACGGCGCAACGACGGTAGCCGTCAATCTTGCCCTGGGGCTGCAAAGTTCATTTGGACAAACTGCGCTGGTGGATTTGGCTCCTCTTGGCCACGCCGCGCTGCACATGAATATGAAGCCGGTGTTCACGGTTTCCGACGCAACCCGAAATCTGCACCGCATGGACGCTTCCCTGCTGGAAAGCTACATGACGCGCCACAGCAGCGGCCTGCAGTTGCTGGCCGGGTCGAACGTGCCCGCTTCAGTGGATCCCTCGACCGCGGATTTTGTCCGCCTTTTCGACATGCTGGTTACGCACTATCGCTACATCGTGGTCGATGGATCTTCTCGCTTTGACGCAGCCAGCCGCCTGATCGCCAGCTTGTCAGAAACCGTGTTGCTGGTTGCGTGCACCGACGTGGCATCTCTGTGGAGCGCCGCGCGGGTGAATCAATATCTGGCGGAGGGCGGCGGCCGCGAACGCGTGCGACTGGTGCTCAATCGCTTTCGCAAGGTGCCCGGCTTCAGTGAAGCCGAAGCGGAAGCCGCAGTAGGTGCTAAGTTGCTGTGGCGCGTCCCCAACCAGTACTTTGCGATATCCACCGCCATCGACCGCGGCACTCCGGTCATGGATCAGCGCAATTCCGAGATCGCGCGCTGCTTTGCCGGACTCACGCAAGAACTTACCCGAAATGATGTCGAGGTCAAACGTACGGCCTGGTCATTATTCAAATCGGTTTGAAAGTTAGGGTTTTATGGCGAACCTTCAATCGTTCGAGCGCACCGATTACCAGCAGGTCAAGTCCGACCTGCACCGCAAGATTCTCGATCGCCTCGATCTGGAAAAGCTGGGCAGGACTACTAACGATTCCGCGCGCGACGAAGTTCTAGTCCTCATCCGCAGCGCGGTGAATGCGGAAGTAGTCCCGTTAAGCTTTGCCGAACGCGAGCGTCTCTCGCGGGAAATTCTCGACGAAATCTTCGGCCTGGGCCCGCTCGAACAGTTGCTGAAGGATATGGCCATCTCGGACATCCTGGTCAACCGCTTTGACCGGGTGTACGTAGAAAAGGGCGGCAAACTCGAGCTTACCAGCCTATCGTTTAAAGATAATGGCCACTTGATGCAGATCATCGAACGCATCGTCTCGCGAGTCGGACGTCGTGTAGATGAATCCTCACCCATGGTCGATGCGCGTCTGGCGGATGGATCCCGCGTAAACGCGATCATTCCGCCTTTGGCTCTGGATGGCCCGTGCCTCTCCATACGTCGCTTCGGACGCGATCCGGTAACTGACCGGCAGATGATTGACAATCAGACGCTAACCGAGTCCATGCTGGATCTACTCAAGGCCATGGTCAAGGGACGTTTGAACATCCTGGTTTCCGGGGGTACCGGCGCTGGAAAAACCAGCCTGCTGAACGTGCTCTCCGGCTACATTCCTGGCTTCGAAAGAGTAGTAACTATCGAGGATGCTGCCGAACTGCAATTAAAGCAGGAGAACATCGTGCGACTGGAGACGCGCCCCCCTAATATTGAAGGCAAAGGTGCGGTCCGCCAGCGGCAACTGGTGATTAACAGTTTACGTATGCGTCCGGACCGTATCGTGGTAGGCGAGGTGCGCGGCGAGGAAGCATTCGACATGTTGCAGGCCATGAACACGGGCCACGAAGGATCTTTAACGACGGTGCACGCGAACTCGCCACGGGATGCGATGGCGCGCATCGAGAACATGGTTTCGATGGCTAACCTGAACATTCCCGAGCGCGCGGTGCGGCACCAGATCGCCTCGGCAGTTCACGCGGTCATCCAGATCGCGCGCCTGGCCGATGGCACGCGGAAGGTCATCACCATTTCTGAAGTGACGGGCATGGCCGAAGATTCCATCGCCATGCAGGATATCTTCGTTTTTGAACGGACCGGAATTGATGAGAGCGGAAAGGTGCGCGGAATGTTTCGCGCTACTGGAACGCGTCCTCAATTCGCCGAGCGCCTGGCAACCTCGGGCGCACGCTTAAATTCTGCCTGGTTCGAATCGAAGACGGAGATCTGAAAACTAAGGATCTCGGGCTGTGATTTCTCTAGGCGTGTAGCTATGTCTCCTATTCTTTTAGCGCTTATCGTTTTTGTGGTTGTAGCAGCGGTCGCATTTGCACTGTTATCCGTACTGAATCAGAGGAATGCGCAGGCACGCCTGATTAGAGAGCGTCTCGCCAACGAGCAAAAAGCGCCGGAACGTTCTCCCGATGAAGAACTCGCGCTGTTGCGTGACGAGCAACTTAGCGATATTCCCGTTCTCGACTCGATCCTACGGCGATCGGCGCGGGTTTCAGAATTGCAAGCTATGCTGGCGCAGGGCGGCTTGAATTTGCGCGCCGGCAACTTCCTTGGGATCTGCGGACTATCGGGCCTGGTGATCGGATTCGCTGCGTACGTCCTGAGTTCGCGTGCCGAAGTGGGATGGGTCGCCGTTCTCGTCGGCGCGATCCTTCCTTACGCCTATGCGTCGATACGACGCAATCGACGCTTTGAGAAATTCGAGGAGCTTTTTCCTGAAGCCATTGACACTCTGGCTCGCGCCGTCCGAGCAGGCCATGCATTCACTACGGCACTGGAAATGATCACCGGCGAGATTTCCGAACCGATCGCGGGAGAGTTCCGTCAGCTCTATGAAGAACAAAAATTCGGTATGCCGGTGCGCGACGCGCTCATGAACCTTACCGAACGCATTCCGCTCGTTGACGTGAAGTTCTTCGTCACCGCCGTCATGTTGCAGCGTGAAACCGGCGGAAACCTGGCGGAGATCCTCGACAACCTCTCCTACGTGATTCGCGAAAGATTCAAGATTCAGCGGCAGGTACGGGTTTACACGGCGCAGGGACGGCTCACCATGGCCCTTTTGATGGGAATGCCGCCGATTATTGTGGCCGTCATGCTGATCCTCAATCCCGGCTTCATTCGTCCTTTATTTGCCGATCCGATCGGGCACGCTTTGGTGGTCGGAGGAATCACGTTGCAGACCGTTGGCTATTTTGTCATCCGGAAGATTATCCGGATCCAGGTGTAGAAAACTATGTCTCCTCTTGTGCTCGTGGTCGTGATCTTCGCAGCAGTAGCACTCTCCGTGTTCGCCTTTGGGGCCGCAGTGGTCAGCCCGGGTTCGGTGTTAGGCGCCCGGTTGCGAGCATTAGGCGGGCAGCAGGGCCGGCACGCGGAAAATAAGCCCGCCGTTCGCGAGCGCATCGAACAGGCCCTCGAGCCCATCAGCAAAGCGATTCCTCTCTCTGCCGCCGACGTCTCTCGCACCCGAAAGTGGCTCGTCCAGGCTGGCTACCGGGATGCCATCCAGGTGAATTACTACTTCGGCGCGCGCATCGTTAGCGCAATTCTCGGCGGCTTGGCCGTGCTCCTGTTCCAGGGCCTGAACAATTTCCCGCTGCTGATTGGAGTGGCGGGGCTCGGCTTTTTCCTGCCGCGTTTCATCCTGAAACGCATGATCAAGGATCGTCAGAAGCGCATTCGTCTGGGGCTCCCAGATGCACTTGATTTGACAGTGATCTGCGTGGAAGCCGGGCTCGCACTCGACCAGGCGCTGATGCGCGTCGGGCAGGATTTGCACCATGCCCACCCCGATCTCAGCGACGAATTCCACCTCGTGAATCTTGAGATGCGCGCCGGCAAGCCACGTGCGGAGGCGCTCCGTAACTTGGTAGACCGCACCGGGGTTGACGATATTCGAGCTCTCGTGGGTACGCTGATTCAGACCGATCGTTTCGGCACCAGTGTTGCCCAGGCCCTTCGCGTCCATTCCGACTCGCTGCGCACCGAGCGCAGGCAGCGCGCCGAAGAACAAGCAGCCAAAACCACGATTAAAATGGTTCCCCCGCTAGTGATCTTTGTTCTGCCATCGATCATCTTCGTCACGATCGGCCCAGCTGTGATCCAACTGATCCGGCAATTGGGCCCGATCTCGTCCCACTGATTGGGGACGGCGAGGGGGAATTAGGGCGTATATGGCAGCTGTTTCTGCACCGGGACAAGCGTACAACCGCACGCGCCAGGCTTATCTGGCAACCGATCTGGCGCTTGCCGACACACACTGGACCCGGTTTCGGGGCCTGCTGGGCCGCAACAGCAATGACTTCCGTAACGGCTCCGGACTCTGGATTGTCCCCTGCCATGGCGTCCATACTTTAGGCATGGGTTTTCCTATCGACGTACTCTACCTCGATCGCCATATGAGCGTGATCTACGCCCAGGCGGAACTGCGGCCGTGGCGAGTTGCGCCGGTGCGCCGCCTTGCGACGTCGGTACTGGAACTGCCGAGCCGTACATTGGCCGAAACAAAAACGCAAATTGGGGATACAATTGAAATCACAGTCCCCACCCGAAGCAAACTTCCAGCGTGAGCAAGACTCTCCAAGTCGGGAAAGTTGTCCTGTTTCGTGAGCCCCGGCACGATCGTGAGCCCCGGCACGCTGTGCCCAAGCTGCAGGTGGAGTGGTCTTCGCGGTGGCGCGATTTTGTCACCTCCATCAAGCCGGCCCTAGCGCGGTCGGAAGCCCGCCTCGCGGGCGAGGCTCCATTCGGTTTGATTCCCTTGCGGATCATGGTTCCCTCTTACGTACTGGAGGCGTTCCTGATCGTCGCGCTGGTCGCCATTCAGGTCAAAATTGAAGAGTTGCGTCCGCAAGTTGTGCCGCGCATCAGCAGCCACGACGTGATCTATTACAGTGGGGACGAGCTTCCACGCACCGAAGATCTCGGCGGCGCAGATGCAGGAAAGACGGGCAGGGCCGGTGGCGACGAATCATCCCACCGCAGCCAAACCATCAAGATTGCGCGCGGCGCATCGCTGGTTCCCAAAGTTGTCGATGCTCCGAATTTGGCTTTGCCTTCCTCCAGTGATGCAGTAGCGAATCTGCTGGCCGTCCATCCGAATCCTGGGCCTCCTCCCGCAGAGGGGCTGCGCTCTGCTCGAAGTTCGCCAAATCTCGCGGCCAGCGTAGTAGCTCCGGCGCCCAATGTCATTCGCGACTACACCCGCAACGGCGTGGAGCTGAATTCAGTGATTGCTCCGGCATCTGCGGTCACGCGTGATCGCAACCTGACCGCTCCGACTCTCGATCCTGCGCTGATTGCGCCCGCGCCTGCTGTCGCCAGTAGTCACACTCTGGTGGCTCCGGCACTCGTGCCTGCAGTGATCCCGCCATCACCGAATGTGGCGCGTGATCGTGGCCTGACGGCGCCGTCCCTCACGTCGCGCGTAATTGCTCCCGCGCCGAGTGTTTCGCGGGATCAGGCGCGTTCCGGGCCAGGACTCGCGACTGGCGTGATTCCGCCTGCACCGGGCTCAGTCGCCCGCCAGATTACTACGGCCCCTCTACAGGCCATGAACCCGGCAGTGATCCCGCCGCCGGTATCGGCTCCTGAAAATTCCAGGGCTCGAACTTCCAAGGCGACGCTACCCGCTCCGGCCGTGGTTGCACCACCACCTTCCACAGATTTGTCCCGTGACATGCGGCGATTGGCCGGAAGCAGCGATGCGGATGCCGGTAAGAACGTCGTGCCCCCGCCGCCCTCGCAGTCCGGGAGCGGATCGTTCATGAGCAGCATCATCGGCAAGATCTTCGGGCCGAGTGTAGTGGTTCCGCCTCCTCCATCAGCTACCTCTGCCAGCAATGGCGGACGTTCTGCGTCACTGGCTGCCAATGTCGTCGCACCGCCTCCGTCAGTAAATGGCGCTGCCGGGAATCCGCGCGGCGTTCGTAATGGCACCGGCGCTTCCCTCGGCGGCGAGGTGGTGGCGCCGCCTCCATCCGTTGGGGCTCCGAGCGGTACGGGATCTGCATCGCGATGGTCTGCGCCCCAGATGGGTTCTCCGAATGTTGTTCCTCCTCCGCCATCGCTATCTGGAGCGGGCGGCGCGACGGGCAGCACGCCGGGAGCAAAGGGAGTGGACGGCGGCACGCTGCTGGCCAATAACGTGGTCCCTCCCCCGCCCTCAATGGGTGGCGGTTCAAACGAAACCGGAGCCGGCTCCGGACATCGTGGCGCTGGCATTGGCGCTCCGATGGACGTGGGCGCACCCTCCGCGCCGGCACACTCCGGCGGCGCGGGATCGAATGCTGGGGCAGTTATCTCTACTCAGCCCGGCACCAAAGTTGGAGTACCCACGAACGGCGGTACAGGTTCGCTGGCGATGTCACCCAGCGGCGGCGAGAAACCAGGGTTGGGCGGCTCGGGTGGGGGCACCGCAATTTCGCGCGGAAATGGTCCCGGCAGCGGCGTCAGCGGAAACGCGCCGGGCGGCGCAACGGCCGGAACTGGACACGGCTCTGATCCTGCCGCCCACAGCGGAATTTCTCCCTCGAACGGTCCCGGTGGCGCAGGCAATACTCCGGCGGGCAATCCCGCAGTTCGAGGCGTCCAGATTAGTGGTGGCAGCAGTATCGTCACGCTCCCCGGATTTGGTTCCGACCCAAGCGCCAACGACCCGAGCACGACTCATCGCAGCACCAGCAAACAACCACAAACACTCAATGTCGTGATTGCAGCAACCGCCGGCTCTGGCGGCGCGTTCGAGCCCTATAAGAACCTGCTGAAGGGCGAGCAATACACCACATATCTGGATACGGCGGCCGGCACCGTGGTGATGGAATTCGCAGATCAGGCAGCCGCGGCGCATTCTTTCCGAAGCGCAATCAGCGCACCGGTCGCAATCCGGACCGATATTCCGAGCGGCACGCCCCGCGCTCGCATGGTCATTGCCTGCATAGTGGATGCCTCGGGAAATATCGACAACGTGCGCGTCCTGGAACCCGGCCCTGCCAACATGACGGCCAAAATCCTCTCGGCCCTGCAAAGCTGGAAGTTCCAGCCCGCTATGCGCAACGATCAACCCGTGGGCGTGACGGCCATCCTGGGATTCGGTGTCAACACCGACGACCGCTTCTAAGTATTCGCGTAAATAGCGTAGAGACGTTGGCTTCCAACATCTCTACATAACGGGGCATAGCTTCTCAGGCCTGCTCCTTGCTCGCGCCGGTCTCCCCTTCCATGCCGCCCCACCGGGTGCGCAGAACTTCGCGGAATTTCTGCCGCTCTTCGGGAGAGATCCGGTCACGCCCCCTACAAGGACGCCCACGAGGGCCACCGTGTCCAAGGCCACCAAACAAGATCCGGCACAGGAGAAGCAGCCCCAGCCCCTGCCAGAAAGTGATGTGGCGCCATCCAAAAAGTCCCGGAAGCAGCCAATTCCAGAGTTGCATGACTACTTCGCCACCGAGGAAGATGAACGCCGCGACCGCGATCGGAATCAGGAAAAACCATCTTCGCCTCTTCATTGACTTCCCTCATTTCCCGAAAAACTCGTCATGAATGTTCTGCAAACGCTCCCGCAGATGCAGTACCGCGTACCGCTTGCGCGAGAGCAGCGTGTTGATGCTTACGCCGGTTTCTCGCGACAACTCCTTGAAGCTGCGCCCCTGAATTTCATGGGCCATGAACACGGACCTTTGCTCGTCCGGCAGTTCGGCCAACGCCAACTCAAGCTCTTCCAACATTTCATTTCGCAGGTACGCCGCTTCCGGACCCGCATCCGCGGAAGGCAAAATATCTTCGATACTCAGCAGTTCTCCGTTCTCGTCCGCAACTGCAGCGTCGCTGAAATTCTCCGGCTTCTTCTTGCGGAAAAGATCGGTGATGCGATTCCGCGCCACCTGAAACAGCCATCCGGTGACGTACTCGATCGGCATGAGCAAGCGATTCGCTTCCACCAGTTCGTAGAAGACTTCCTGCAGCAGGTCCTCGGCGTCCGCGTCGTTGGGTACGCGCCTGCGGATGAAGTTGCGCAGCCGCATCCCTTGCTTCGTAACGATTTCGGAGATTCGACGATCCTGCTCGGTCATCAAAGCGACACTCGCCGGCTCATCCATCCACCTGTGTAGACGAACGACGGCCGCGAATATTGTAGAGATTTCGTGCAGTGGACCCCTGAGACATTCCAGGCGGGGCACTACCCTGAATTTCCATCTGGGGAGAATTGGGTAATGCTAGGCCGAGTGTTTGAACCGCTGATTCGTGGTGGTCAGGTTGGGTGCCTGCTTGGCTAACATCTCTTTGCCCGGCAGTAACTCGCGGAGCGCCCAGTCGATGCGCGCTACGCTGCTCTCAATGGTGCTAACCCGAGGCTTATCGAGATGCTCCACCGACGTATTGAGAATCTGCAGTTCGTTGCGCACAAAGGCATTCATCTCGCGGATCACCCGGAGTTTCTCCGAGAGAAAGTGGGTCCGTTCCCTTTCGTACTGAAAGACCACGATGCCAGCAGCAAGCGCGAGAATGACATCATCGATTAGCATCCACGCGGGATGCCGGAAAAGGAAGAGATCAGCTCCGTAACCCACCAGCAGAACGATAATAAATGCAAAGCTCGCGGTCCAAAGGTTTTGCCGAAGAGAAGGGATAGTTTTCACAGCGAGCACTCCCGTTATCATCAAGCATACGTCTTCGCGAGGGGCTTGCGGAGCCGGGAACCATTTGAATTACTTCTTGAATTGCGGATCGATCGCTACCTGATATCCCGTCACCATCTTGTTAGTCTCGTTCGCCATGCCCACAACTGCCATCAGTTCTTTGAACATGGCGTCGCTCATTCCCTTCTTCTGGGCCGAAACCGTGTGGGAAGCAATACAGTAATGGCATTGGTTGGTCACGCTCACCGCGACGTAGATCAACTCTTTCGTTAGAGGATCCAGCGCGCCGGGAGCCATGATTTGCTTGATGTCCTCCCACGTGCGCTTGAGGGTCGCGGGATCGTGCGCGATCGCCTTCCAGAAATTATTGATCCAATCCGTCTTGCGCGTCGCCATGATGTCGTCATACACTGCACGCACTTCCGGGGAAGCATCTTTGTATTCGATAAGGCCGAGGGTGGACATGAAGGCTCCTGATCAGTGAACGCTGGATCTGTGAAATTCGAAACCTGAAACTTCGAAACTCTACTCGGGTAATTGTCCGCCCAGCAGCGTTTCCAATTTCGCGGCGGGCACGCGGACGCCAACATAGAATTGCCCAAAGAGCGCATATTCAGCGCTGACTTGATCAAAGCGCATTTCATAAATCAACTTCTTGAATACGAGCGGATCATCGGCGAACAGATCGACTCCCCATTCCCAGTCATCAAATCCGATCGATCCGGTAATAATCTGTTTCACTTCCCCTGCATAGCGGCGGCCCACCATTCCGTGATCGTTCATTTGCCGGGCCCGTTCTTCGAGCGGGAGCGTGTACCAGTTCTTCGCCTCGCCCCGGCGGCGATCCATGGGATAAAAACACGCGTATTTGTGGGACGGAATCTGCGGGAACAAGCGCGGATGCATCGCCTCTTTGTGACGGTTCAGCTTGCACTCGATCTCCGCCTTCCACTGATCCGAGTGAGGTTCGATTCCCTGGTCCATCAGCTCCCTGTAAATCTTCAGCGTGGATTCGTACAGGCCCAGCTCGATGATCGAGAGATACGACGTCGTCTGCTCGAGATAGTCGCTCAAGCGCAGATTGGCGATTTGTAATTCGGCTTGATTCAGATCGGTAAACGAATTGCGAAAGTGAATCAACATCAGGTCGCCCTTATGACCAATCAGCGAAAAAAGAGCGGACTGCCCCGGAGAGTGCGTTTCCATTGCTGCGAGCGCATCCGAAGCCTCCCGCAGAATCGACTTCTTGTCCGCCGCCGCGACAGCACGCCACGCGGGCCAGCGCAGACGCATCATCTGGTGAAGAACGCTATATCCTTCCGTCGTAAGCGGAACGGCTGGAACTTCGGCCGCGGCCTGCGGGCGCGGCTGCTGAGTCGTGGTCATGAGAACCTTCCCTGATTCTTTGATAAGGGATATTGTACGCGGTGAGCCTCTCGTCCGGCTGGCACTCAGGGATTGGCAGCACTCATTCAGAGCTTGTACTCCAACGATACGGTGGCATTTCAGTCTATGAAAAAGTCCAAAATGCAGAAGCATGCCTCGGCAAGCGGAGCAAACATGGCGGGTAGCCAGCGCTCCGTTGGCCGAGATCAGGGAGATTTCACCGACGAGATGGTGCAAGCCTATGCGCTGAACGAGCGCGTGAACCAACTCCTGCTGGAGCATCTCGATGCACGTGCCTGGCGAGCCAGGCCGTCCGGCAAAGGAGCTAGAACGATTGCTGCCATTTTTACTCACGTTCATAACGTTCGTTGCAAATGGCTGCGGTTATCGGCTCCTCACCTGAAGATCACAGCCCGCCTGGATCGCAGCGGCTGCACACAAAAGCAGGCAGCTTCGGCCCTCGCCGAAACTGCAGCGTGCTGCTGCGAAATGATGAGCGATGCGCTCAGCGGTTCTGCAGGGCGCGTCCCCAGTTTTCTCCGAGACGGCTGGTCGAGGCCGTGGCGCCCGGGAGTTGCGATGTGCGCCTACATGATTTCTCACGAGGCGCATCATCGCGGACAGGTTTGCATGCTGGCACATCAACTCGGATTCCCTCTCCCGATGCAAACTATCGCCGCTATGTGGAACTGGGAAAAACTCGGCAAGGACCTCGCCCTTCTTAGGCGGTGATCCAAGGCAAAACGCCCGCAGGGGGTGGAAACCCAGAGTAGAGCGGAATAGAATGTTTCCCAAGCTTTTGGCGGAGGTTTCATGTCGAAACACAAATCATCCCCTCCCGACAACTCCCTCGGCTTCTCGCGGCGCTCGTTCCTCAAGGGCGCGGGTGTAGCCGCAACCGGCACTGCAGTACTCAACTCCGGTCTTCTGGGCCAAGCTTCAGAACCGCATTCCAACGTGATTGGGCCAGACGCGACCAGCGTCGCCCTGAACATCAATGGGTCCGTGAAGCACGTTTCGCTTGAACCGCGAACCACGCTAGCCGAGGCCCTGCGTCACGAACTGCACCTGACTGGCACCAAGATCGTCTGCGATCGTGGATCCTGTTCCGCGTGTACCGTCATGCTCGACGGCATGCCGGTGAATTCCTGCTCGACATTTGCACTCGATGCCGTCGATCGCAAGATCACTACTATCGAAGGGCTCGGCGATCCCGAGCACCTGCACCCGGTTCAGGCAGCATTCGTCGAGCACGATGGCATGCAGTGCGGCTACTGCACGCCCGGGATGGTGATGAGTTGCGCGGCCCTGCTCGAGCGCAATCCCGATCCCGCTGCTGCCGACGTGCAGCAAGCCATCAGCGGCAATATCTGCCGGTGCGGCACCTATCCCAAAGTTGTGGAAGCAGTGCTGGCCACGGCCCGTTCGCGGAAAGGAGCATAGGTCATGACTCCCGTATCTCAAGAGACGCAACACCAGAGCAAGAAGCAAGGCGTTAAGGACGAATCCAAAACCGTGCAGAAGAAAGCCCAGGAGGCTTCCGCCGCTCCGCCCGACAGCCGCAGCGCTGAATTGCTGATCGGGATTCCCGGCTCGAGCGACGGAGTCAAGAAGATCCAGCGCAACGTGCCCGCTGACGAGCCGCCGCAACTGCCGCCAAACGCCGAACTGAAGGTGATCGGCAAGCGTGTGCCCCGCTACGATGGAGCACTCAAGGTCTCCGGCGCAGCCAAGTATCCGAGCGACATCCACCTGCCCGGGATGCTCTATGCACGGTTCGTGAATGCCACTGTTCCGCACGCGAAGATCATTTCTGTCGATACATCGGCAGCCGAAAAGCATCCTGGTGTAAAGGCCGTGCACGTTCTGCAGGATGTGCTAGGGCAGGCAGAACTCCAGGACAAGGCGAAGGAAGTTCCCTCCCGCTATCCCATCGTGCGCTACGCCGGGCAGCCGATCGCGGCAGTCGCAGCGACCACTCCGGCCGGCGCACTGGAAGCCGCGCGGCTGATTAAGGTGCAGTATGAGAAAAAACCATTCGTAGTGGAGCGCTCGAAAGCGCGCGAGCCCAATGCTCCGCTGGTGTTTCCCGGCCCTGCTGCCGAAAAGGCCACCGCGGGAGGCGGAGGTGGCGCAAGCGACGTTCCGCAAAAAGGCAACGTCCGCGGACCCAATCGAGGTCGCCACGACGCTGGGCCGAAGGGCGACGTCGAAAAAGGCTTCGCCGGCTCTGCGGCGATTGTCGAGGCCGAATACCGCACCCAGGTGCAAACGCACTCCGCTTTGGAGACCCACGGCCTTGTGGCCGATTGGAAGCCGGATGGCTTAACTGTCTACGCCTCCACCCAAGGCACAATGAGCGTGCGCGACGAACTGGCCGAGATCTTCAACTTGCCCAAGACGAAGGTTCGCGTCTTTACGGAATACATGGGCGGCGGATTTGGCGCGAAGTTCGGCGCGAGCAATCCCGGAGCAGTCGCAGCGCACTTGTCAAAGAAAGCAGGCGCTCCCGTACGCATGTTCTGTGACCGCAAAGAGGAGCAGTGGGGTACCGGTAACCGTCCGGACGCTCACATGTATGTAAAAGCGGGTGCCAATAAAGACGGCACGCTGCAGGCTCTGAAGTGGATCAGCTACGGCACGGCGGGCGTTGGCACTGGCGCGGGAAGTGCTGGCCCGGCGCAGAACATGTATGACTGCCCCAATCTGTTGGTCGAAGAATACGACGTCTTCACCAACGCCGGTCCTGGAGCCGCGATGCGCGCGCCGGGACATCCGCAGGGCGTGTTCGGGCTGGAGCAGGCCATCGACGCACTCGCGGAAAAGATCGGCATGGACGTTCTGGAGTTCATGGATAAAAACGATCGCAGCCCGGCGCGCCGCGAGGAGCGCCGCATAGGGGCGGAGAAGTTCGGCTGGGCGCAAAAGCGTCGCAAGCCGAATAGCGATCCTGGTCCGGTGAAGCGCGGTGTCGGCGTCGCGCAAGCCGTGTGGTACCGCATCAACAGCATGGATTCCGGTTGCGAAGTGCGCATCCACCAGGACGGTTCGGTGGAAGCGCTCTCGGCAGTCCAGGACATTGGCGGCGGCATCAAGACCGTGATCGCGGAAATTGTCGCCGAGGAACTCGGGTTGCAGCCGCGCGACATCACCGTTCGCGTCGGCGATACGAGCATGCCGCCCGGGCCGCCTTCTGGCGGCAGCATGACGACCACTTCGATTACGCCGGCCGTCCGCAACGCCGCTTTCAAAGCCAAAGGACGCTTTGTGAAGGAGGTGGCATCTGCCTGGCGAGTTCCGGCAGCCTCTCTCCGCGTTGCAGATGGGAACGTCAGCAGCGAGTCGGGAAAGTCCGCCAGCTTCAAGCAAGCTGCGGGTGCTATGAAGACCGAGACTGTATCCGCGACCGCGATGCGCAGCCCCGAATACGGCAAGCGAGACATGATTTTTCTCGGGGGCGTGCAATTCGCCGAAGTTGCGGTCGACACCGAGACTGGAGTGATCCGCGTGGAGCGCGTGGTCGCAGTGCACGACTGCGGACGCCCGATGAATATCCTGGGACTGGAAAGCCAGGTGAACGGCGGGATCCTGCAAGCCATCTCGTACGCGTTGTTCGAAGACCGCCGCCTCGATCAGAACACCGGCATCATGGTGAACCCCAACATGGAGGAGTACAAGATCATCGGTGCGAAAGACATGCCGCAGATCGAGGTGCACTTCATTGAGGATTACCTGGCGCGAAGTTCGACCGACGCCGGTGGGATCGGCGAGCCGGCGAAGATTCCTGGCGCTGCCGCGGTGGCTAACGCCGTATACAACGCCACCGGCGTGCGTATGTACGAACTGCCGATGACGCCGGCGCGCGTCCTCACCGCACTCGGCAAGGTGAAGCAAGGAGGTGTCGCATGATCACCCGTTTTGAATGGACGAATGCCCGCTCCATCGATGATGCCATCGGGCAACTCAACGACAAGAGTCTGGCCAAAGCCGGCGGCGTGGACCTGATGGATCGCCTGAAAGAAGGCCTGGATGCGCCATCTCGGCTGGTCAACATCCGCTCCATCCCCGATCTCGACTACGTGAAGGAAGAGTCCGGATGGCTGCGCCTCGGGCCCATGGTGACTCTGACTACGATCGCGGAGCATCCGGTAATTCGCCAGCGCTATAAGGTTCTGGCCGATGCCGCACTGAACGCGGCCACGCCGCATATCCGCAATATGGCCACGGTAGGCGGCAACTTGCTGCAGCGGCCGCGCTGCTGGTATTTCCGCAACGAGCAGTTTCACTGCCGGCGCAAAGGAGGCGACGAGTGCTTCGCGCAGGAGGGCGAGAACGAGTATCACGCGATCTTCGATAACGAAATCTGCGCCATCGTGCATCCCTCGGCGGCCGCCTGCGCACTCACCGCGCTCGGCGCAAAGGTGCAGGTGAAAAGCACGAAGGGTGCGCGCGAGATCGCACTCGATGATCTCTTTGTACGTCCGGAGACCGACGTCACCCGCGAGCACGTGCTCAATTCCGGCGAGTTGCTCACGGAGATTCGCGTACCGGCTCCGTCGGATTCCACGCGCTCTGCTTACACCAAGGTGGGACAGAAAGAATCGTTCGACTGGCCTTTGACGGAGGTCGCCGTCGTGCTGGAACCGCGTGGCGGTGTGGTGAGCAAAGCATCCATCGTGCTGGGCGCTGCCGCCCCCGTGCCATGGCGAGTAACTGCGGCGGAGAAAGCTCTCACCGGCAAACCGCTCAACGAGCAGACCGCGCGCGATGCCGCCGCTGCCGCCATGCAGGGCGCCACGCCACTCTCGCAGAACGCATACAAGATTCCCATGTTTGAAGCCGTGGTGCGGCGTACGATTTTGGCCGCAGGCCAGGAGGCGTGATGCGCGAGTTCATGGACGAGCCCGAGATCGAGACTCCGGATCCCGCCGAACTGCCGGAGGTCTGCCGCTTCATCCGCACCAAGACGGCATACGGAAACGCCATCGGCTATGAAGGCTGGCAGCGCGGCGACTCCAGCACGGCGGCCTATTGGTGTCTGCAAACGATGGGCGCCTGCGGACCTGACGACCAACTGGTTGAGCCCAAGCAGTGCCGGAGCGGGCGACACTGCTTTTCGAAACGCGCGTAGCTGGCCAGGCGCCCTAGTTGCCATGCATCGTAGGGTGTGGTTCCTGCTCAAGTTGATCTAGCTTTCTCTTCTGCTCCTCGTTCAGGAACTTGCGAACCTGCTTGTCAGCCTTTTCATGCAGGCCCTTCTCTTTTTCCTGTCGCGCTTCGTTGGAGAGACTGCCGTCCTGCCTTACCTTTTCCCTCGCAGCAAGCATTTGTTCGAGCAAGGGTTTGATTTTGACCTGCTGATCGGCGCTCAGTTCGAGCCCCTCGGATAAGGCTCTCAAGTGTGCGTCAGCAGCGCTCTGCTCGTGTTGCTTGCCGGGATCGGCGGGACCGCCAGCGGTCTGTTGAGCAGGGCAAATCAGCGCGAACATCAGCATCGCCCCGGTTGCAAGTAAACGGAAATGGTTCATCGATATTCTCCTTTGCAGCGGCGTTTGTCTTATGATTCGCAATGTAGCGCTCACGTGTTGTCCCGTCGAGAGTGATTCCGAGTTGTTGAACAAAGACGCGGTCAATGTCCAACAATGAGCGCTGCCACTGCAGCCTATGGTGAGCAAGCAGAAGAAGCAGGGTCGAAAGCCCGATGAGCGCATCCGGCGTACGCACCAGCGGCTCGGCAGTGCGCTGGTCCAGTTAATGGCGGAGAAGCCGATCGACGACATCACCGTGCAGGATGTGCTGGACCGGGCATCGGTCGGTCGTTCTACTTTCTACCTTCACTTCCGCGACAAGAACGACCTGCTTCTCAGTCAGCTGGAAATGTTCCTGGAAACAATGAGCACGTTGCTTACGAGGCGAAAAGAAAACTCACATCGAGTTGTGCCCGGTGACGGAGATGCTCGAGCACATCGGCGGACCGAAGAACAAGATGTATCGCGCCCTGGCCGACTCCGGCCGTCTCCATGATTTCTTCGATCTCGCGCAAGGCTACTTCGCGCGCGGAATTGAGCAACGCCTCAGGGAATCCAAACCTCCCTCGAAGCTACCGGAACGGGAATTGGCGCTTCGGGCCTTTGCCTTGGCCGGTAGCTTGCTGGCGATGCTGCGATGGTGGCTCGATCGCGGCGCAAAAGAATCGCCCCGGGAAATGGACGAACTGTTTCATCGCATGGTGTGGGACGGACTGCAGCGCCCTGCCGGCCATGACACATCTCCCTACCGTTAACTCTTCGTCTTCCGACCCTCGGTAACCTCGCGTACAGCGGTTATCCTTTCTGGTTGGCCTTTCTCTTCTAATGCGCCGAGACGTGGGGGGCACCAGACGGGAATTGTTGCGCGGACTGGCGGCGGGTATGGCTGCGATGCCTTTCTCGCGCCTGTTTGCTCTCGATAAGGTGCTCCCCGGCCATCCGCGGTTCGTTGAGCCCAAGCGCGTTCGTTATCGCGGCACAGATGACGATCTTCTGGAAGAGATTGAACGGGGCGCGTTCGACTTTTTCTGGACCGAGGCCGGCAGCAGCGGGCAGGTGAAAGACCGCGCCTTCGTGAATGGGCGCGACACGCACACGCTGGCCAGCATTGCCGCGACCGGCTTCGGACTCACTGGCCTTTGCATCGGACACGCTCGCAGGTACCGCAATCCGGACGACATCCAGGAGCGCGTGCGTCAGTCACTTCGCTTTATCTGGGAGAAACTTCCCCACGAGCACGGCTTCTTTTACCACTTCATCGATATCACCACCGGGCAGCGTGAGTGGATGAGCGAAATATCGTCAATCGACACATCCATCCTCATGTGTGGTGTCCTGACTGCGCGCCAGCACTTCCTGGACGCCGAGATCCAGGAGCTGGCCACCAAGATCTACGAGCGCGTGGATTGGGACTGGATGCTGAATGACGGCCACACTCTGAGCATGGGCTGGTACCCGGAGTCTGGTTTCATCGGCATGCGCTGGGCGCATTACTGCGAGCTGATGATGATCTACCTGCTGGCCCTGGGATCGCCGACCCATCCCATCAGTTCGCGATCCTGGGCGGCGTGGAAGCGGCCCACGATCAACTACCAAGGCTACGAGTACATATCGGGGAACGACCCAATCTTCACGCACCAGTATTCCCATGCGTGGTTCGACTTTCGCAACCAGCGCGACGCGCACCTGAACTATTTTCAGAATTCGATCACCGCTACCATGGCGCACCGCGAATTTTGCCTCTCGTTGCATCCCAAGTTTCCCGATTACAGCTCACGCCTTTGGGGAATCACAGCCTCCGACTCTTTCCGGGGATATCGCATCTGGGGAGGTCCGCCCAGTTTTGGAGAGCCGGATGGAACCATCGTTCCTTGTGCACCGGCAGGATCACTGGTCTTTCTCTATCCCGAGTGCATTGAAGTTCTGCGAAATATCCGTGAGCGGTACGGCCGGGCTTGGGGAAACTACGGGTTCGTGGATGCTTTCAACCCGCTGACCGGCTGGTACGACAACGCCGTGCTCGGCATTGATCTGGGAATCACGATGTTAATGGCGGAGAATCACCGCACCAAGTTCGTCTGGAGGACATTCATGAAGAACAAGGAAGCGCGCCGCGGCATGGCTCGCGCCGGTTTTCACAGTGAGGAATGGTGGGAAGAGCATCCGCAGCCCCGAAATGCAGTAGCGCATGTGGAGCCCTGATCGTCCGGCTGGATCGCCCTAGTGTTTCTTTGAGCCCTTAGACCCACTCTGCTCCACCTTGCACGTAGTCTCGCGCACCATGAGTTCCGGCTTCACCATGATTTCGCCGCCGGGATGCGCTTCGGAACTGCGGATGCGCCCCAGCAAGGTCTCGGCTGCAATGCGTCCCATCTCGCGCAAGGGCTGCCGCACCGTCGTCAACGCAGGATTCTGGTACGCCGCACTCTGAATATCGTCAAATCCAACCACCGACACGTCATCCGGCACTCGCAGCTTAGATTCTCGCAAGGCGCGAATCGCGCCCATTGCCGAAATGTCATTGAACGCGAACAACGCAGTAAATGGCTGGCGGGTTGCGAGCAGTTTCCGGGCAGCCTCATATCCAAGTTCGGGGGACGGCGAATCGCCTTCAAGTTGCCCCACCAACGCTGGATGGATCGGAATCTGAAACCGCCGCGCCGCCTTCTCGATATTGGCCCAGCGGATGTCCGTGTCGGAACTGAACTCCTGGCCTTTGATGAACGCGATCTGCCGATGCCCCAACTCCGCCAGATGCTTAATGGCCAACTCGGCTGCCCGCACGTGGTCCAGCACGACATTCGTGACGCCCTTTACCTGGTTGTGCCCCGACACCGTGACCACCGGGACCTTCAGCGAAAGCGACCAGGGAGTATCGACCGCGATCAAGCCATCCACCGAACGTTGCAGGAAGAGCCGGGGATACTCATCGATTAGATCGGCGCGGTGGCGGTGGCTCACCACGAAATAGAAATATCCCTCCTGCAGCAGGTAGTCTTCCACCCCGCTCATCACGGAAGCGGAGTACCCGTCACTGACCTCGGGTACGATCACGCCGATGGTGAAGCTGCGCCGGGCACGGAGAGAACGCGCAAAGAAATTGGGGCGGTATTTGTATTTCTTGACCGCGGCAAAAATTCGGTCTTTGGTGTCTTGCGGGATGGAGTCGGCCACCGGAGAACGGTTAATGACTAGCGACACTGTAGCCGGAGACAGGTCCAGGTATTCCGCCAGCTCTTTCAAGCTGACTGGCTTGGGACTCATCGGCACAGTGCGTCCCGCGCCCTTTCCCGCATTTGGCCCGATCACGCTGCGAAGTCTCGCACAAAGTGCGTTGGGCTCGCAACTGGACGGACGTTGTAAGGACTATGAATGGAGAAGAGCCACGGGAAAATCGCCGAATAGATCATTCATCGAAAGACACGTTTGCCCATTTCGATCGTGGGCCGCAACCGGATGATCGGCAAGAATATTGGTCCACTCCATCGTTGAACCGGCCTCCAGAATCAGGCGCGTGTCGCACCAGTCGAATTGCTGGTTATTCTGGCGAATTTGGGAAAGCCATCGAGGAATGGCCACAAGAACAGAACCTCGCGCACCCCTGCGCAGAAACGCAATCACGTTTGCGGCATGGCATCCCGCGGTCTGCAGCGGCACAAACTCAGCCTCATGAAACAATTCTGGGTGGGCGCGCCGAAACCCGAGAGCCTTCCAGATCACATGCATCTTGATGCGTCCATCTTGCCAATGCGCGACCATGTCCCGCAAAGCTCGCTGCCCAGACTCAGATTCCGCGCTCATAATCCCTTTCAGCGCAGCGGCACGTCTGTCGAAATCGATCTGTCCGCGATTGTCAGGGTCCACTAGCCGCAGGTCCCATAATTCAGAACCCTGGTAGAAGTCCGCTACCCCCGGCGAAGCGATCTTCAGCAGAGTCTGCGAAAGACCATTGATCATTCCGTAATATGCAACTTTCTCTTGGAATTCCTTGAACTCTTCAAGGAACTCCCGATTCTCTCCCGACAGCACTCTGGCTGCAAAACTCTGAAGCGCGTCCTCATGCTGCTGATTGGGCCGCGTCCAACGCGTATGAACCATAGCTTCGCGAGTAGCTTTCACTAAATGCTCTTGCACGCGCTGCAAAAGACGTGCCGATGCTTCCTGTTCGAGCGGCCATACCCCCAGAAGTGTCTGGTAAAAGAAATATTCTTCGTTGTTGTCTGGCGTGACCTGACCCGCAATGTTGACCTTGTGTTTTGCATTCAGTGCCGACCAGCGCTTCAGATGGTGCTCCCACTCGTCGGGCATTTCGGAGAGCACATTCAGGCGGGCGCGGACATCTTCGCTGCGCTTGGTGTCATGTGTCGACGTGGCGTCCAGCGTGCCCGGCCATTTCTGCTGCCGAGCGCCAAGGAAGTTATAGAATTCCTCGCGCTTGGGCACTGCGTCTGCACGCGGATTTCCGCCCACCTCATTCAGAGAGAGCAATGGGTGGTACACATATAGGGCCGTGTCCTCGAAGCCCTTCGCGACAATAGGACCCGTCAATTGCTGCCATCGCGTGACAAAAGCGAGGCGCATTTCCCGCTGGTCCGGCAGCACATGCGGAGGATTCAAAAGCAACAGGACTTCACGAACAAAATTGAAGTATCCAGGGCTTAGATGCGGCGCCCGAGCCCGAGCCTGCGCCACCGCTGCTTCGATATATTGCGTTTCTTGCGGACGCAGATCCATGTTCCGCGTGTAGGTGCGGTACACGCTCATGCAGGCTGTGACTTCGACCAAGGCCTCCATCAGGCGTCCGCGATCGAGTTCGCGCGCGTACCGATCCAGGGCGGCGATCTCCGACAAGTAGCGGCCGAGCGTTCGCATCTCCACGCCCAACAGCGTGCTCATCACCAGCTTCTTCTTCTGATAGAGAACGTCGGCAAAATCCTGCCGGCGCCCGATGAACTGCGAGTAGATCTCCTCAATCTGGCGCACCCCGTCGGGATGCACAAAAACTCCATTCGCCTGATTGGTGTAGTCGTACCCGGTGGTGCCACTTACCGGCCAATCTTCGGGTAGATCCTCACCCGGCGCGAGAATCTTCTCCACGATGACGTAGGAAGGCGATTCCGACTTTGTCTCATCGGTAGCTAGTCGTTCTTGCAGGCGGTTGAGATATCCCAGCGGATCCCGCAGCCCGTCAATATGATCGATGCGCAAGCCCGCCGCAGGATTTCTTGCCACTAACCTGAGGATGTACCCATGGGTCGCCTCAAAGACAATGGGATCTTCCACGCGCACGCCCACCAGATCCGCGATCGTAAAAAAACGCCGGTAATTGATGGTTTCATTCAAGTTTTGCCAGAACGCCAGCTTGTAATTTTGCTCGGCCAGCAAGCGCTGCATGCGGCCAAAGGATGCGGGATCCCCCTCCTTGCCATTGATCTCCGCGATGTTTTCTTTCAGGAGCCGCGCGACTTCTGGGCTCGTGTTGGCCAGCGAGCGCAGACGATCGCGTGCGGATTCAAATCGCATCCGCCGCTCTGCCGCATTCTCCACGCGGCGATCTCCGCGCGCCAGTTCCAGTGTTGAAGCCAGGATGCCAGAAAACTCGTGGTAGGCGGCATTCTCTTCCCCCAGTGCTTCCTTCAGACTTTCCACCCTTTGATTGAGGATGGAGTAATACGATCGAGGAGACACGGGAAACAGCAATTCAAAATACTGGATGAAGAAACGTCCGTCGTTATAGACAACCTTGAGTTCCCCGGATTCCAGTGCCTCGCCAAAGGGGCGACCGAGAGTCGGCAGCAGAATTCTTCCTTGCAATCCCGGCGCGTACGAATTCCAATCCACGTCGAAGTACGCGGCGAAGGCCGATTGCGACCCGTTTTCCAGCAGATCCATCCACCACGGATTCTCCGCGCTGGCCGCCATGTGATTAGGGACAATATCGAGAAGCAATCCCATGCCGCGATTCTGCAACTCCGTCTGCAGCAACGCGAACTCCTCTTCACTGCCCAGATCAGGATCAACGCGGGTCGGGTCGATCACGTCATATCCATGATTGCTGCCCTTGCGGCTCGCCAGAACGGGCGACAGATAGAGATCGGTGATGCCGAGATCGTGCAGGTAATCGAGAATGCGCACAGCATCGCTGAAGCGGAAGCCCTGGTTCAGTTGTATCCGGTACGTCGACGATGGCACGTGCGAGGCGAGCATTTCTCAGTCTTGCGGCAATAGTATATGCAGTTGAGAGGCCAGCCGTGTCAGTTCTTCATGACGCTGCAGGGCTGCGGGATCGGGATTTTGAGCGTGCCAGCCGTTCTGCTGGTAAGCGGTGACCAGCGGGCGATAGCTGAGATTCTGAGCCTCCCACAGCGTAACCGGAAACGGCAGTGACGGAAACAACTCCATGAGCTTCATCATGCGATCAGCCGCGGCCAGGTCGGACGGATCAGCGGCAAACGCAGCCGCATCGCCCTCCAGGCGCTTGCGCACTTTGTACTCCAGCGTGGTTGCGTCCAGCGTGATTTTCTCGCTGGCGGCTTCCCGGAGCAACCCGCGGATGAGGTCGAAATCGAGTTCAGGCCTCTCGAGAGCCTGCTGCAATTGATTGTTGAGGGCGATCTCCGCCGCCGATTTCAACGCATTGGGCACCGGTATGTCGAGTCCATTCAGGAACCGGATCAGCGGCGCCTGGCTCTCGAAGAAGGTGCGATACACCGCGGCAGCCGAGTTCACGGAATCTGCAAGGATCAAGTTTGCGATCTTGCGTTGCTCGTCGCGGAAAAGCTGCCGCAGCGAAAACATGTTCTTGCCATAGACATGATCCAGCAGGCGAATGACTTCCGCAGTTTCGGCCTGGCTGAACGCGTTGACCAGCTTTGTCTGATCGGCCTCCGAGAACTGCTCCAGCGGTTGAACGCCGGCGCTCACATTATGATCGCCCAAGTGCAGCACCGAGAACGCGAGTTCTGCGGATTCGCCGGTAATGGCCGACTTGAATTTGGCAGCACCCGTCGCCAACCGCATCTTGCCCTCAGCATCAACGGAATACCGCAGCCGATCCGCCTGATAGCAATAGATGCGCGTTTTGTCGCCGTAGGATTCAAAGAGCGAACTGATGGCATAGTGCCCAGCCACGCGCGGAATATCGACCACCGCAGGCTTAACCCATTTTTCATAAATGCGCGCACCATCTCCGTGCTCCGGCAGATTGCTCTTCGCCGCCGCCAGATGCTGCACAAATTCCGCCTCGATCGACTCTCCCGAACATTCCTCCGCCAGCCGCAGCGCGCGTCCTGCGTAATGGATCACCTGAACGGTTTCCAGACCTGAGAGCTCGTCAAAGAACCAGCCGCAACTGGTGTACATCAGCATGGCGTGACGCTGCATTTCAAGCAGCTTCAAGGCCTGGGTTTCTTCTTCGGCATTGAGTTCCCGCCCGGCGTGCTCAGCAAAAAAAGCGACGCGCGATTCTTCCGAGCGGTCGAGGATCAGCTGAATGTAGCCGTCGCGCGCAGCCCACGGATCGCGAACATAGCGGCTTAATCGAGATTCGAAGATGGGAGCCAAATGATCCCGCAACCAATCCAGGGCGGCACGCAAGGGTTCACGCCACTGCTGATTCCAGGGATGCCCGCCGGAGTTGCAGCCACAATCACTCCGCCAGCGCTCCACTCCATGTACACAACTCCAGGAGCTGTTCTCGACGATCTCCACGAGGTCTTCATTGGGATATTTCTCAAGGTACTCGCCGTAATTGGTCAGCTTCGCAGCGTCGTTATTCTGGATTTCTTCCAGGGCATAGGTCAGAGCCATCTCGCCAAAGCGGTGATGGTGCCCATAGCTTTCCCCATCGGTAGCGATGTGCACCAGTTGGGGAAATTGGCGAGTCTCTGAAAATCCGCTCATCAGCCGGTCGGCAAATCGTTTGCCGTCGCTCAACAGACCTTCAAACGCCACTGCTTGCGAAATCGGTCCATCGTAGAAAAAGAGGGTCAGCCGTTTCTTGGAGGGCAGCTTGGCAAGATAGGGATGCGCAGGATCAATGCGGGACCCGGTCACGTCATGGTACCGCCCGCTGCGTTTGCTGCGCACGCGTTTGGCCTGGCGCGGGGCAAGAATGGTGAACAAGATTCCATTTTCGGCCAACACTTCCAAGGTTTCGGTATCCGCCGCGGTTTCCGGTAGCCACATGCCTTCGGGCTTCCGTCCGAAGCGGCTCTGGAAATCGGCGATTCCCCACTTCACCTGCGTGACCTTATCCCGCCGGTTCGCCAGCGGAAAGATCATGTGGTTGTAGCCTTGTGCAATGGCTGATCCATGTCCCGAGAATTGCTGACGGCTGTCTTTGTCCGCTTCAACGATCGCCGCATGCACATTCGGAACCAGCTCCTTCATCCATGACAGCAGCGTAGGACCGAAGTTAAAACTGATGTGCGCGTAATTGTTCACTAGCTTCACGATGCGGTTCTCGGCATCCACGATGCGCGACGCCGCGTTGGGCGCATAACACTCCGCGGTGATGCGTTCGTTCCAGTCGTGATAGGGGTAGGCCGAGTCCTGCAATTCGATCGCTTCCAGGTAGGGATTCTCGCGCGGCGGCTGATAGAAGTGCCCGTGAATGCAAACGTAGTTCATGGAATCTCCTGGGAAGCACGATTTGCGAAGACCACAAACGAGTATGGACCCAGCCGCAATTCCCGTTGCGGCAGCGACATGGGCGCGGAGTCATCCCCTAATCCGCTCCATGAACCCTCCGCCGAATAAAGTAGTGATGCCCAGTTGCCGTCCAGCTCCGGGACCTTAAGGCTAACGGGGAATTCGGCAAAATTCATGACCACTGCTAGATCTCGCGAATTTGTTTTGTAGGTCAACAATGCCTGGCAGTCACCGATCTCGCGGACCTTGTGCGAACTCGCCGACGCGATCCCTAGTTCGCCGCGCAAGCGAATCAGCGTCTGGTAGAAGCGAGCAAGAGTCTTGTGCGGCTCTCGTTGTTCGAGAGAATGGTCCAGGTGAGAGCGAAGGAAGGTCTGCTCGTCCTGTGGATCGGGCACGGCCTCCTGCCAGCCGAAGGCGGCGAACTCTTCGCGGCGGCCACGCCGGACCGCTTCGACCAGCGCCGGATCTCCATGACTCGTGAAGTACTGAAACGGTGCGGTCTCTCCGTATTCTTCACCCATAAAGATCAACGGCGTGAACGGAGACAGCAGAGTGACTCCTGCTGCGAGCTTGAGAGCTTCGAACGGCACCATAGTGGATAGCCGATCCCCTGCGGCTCGATTTCCCACCTGGTCATGATTCTGGTCGTAGACGACGAATTTTGAGGGCGCAATTTTCGGAGGCTGGTTGCCATGGCTGCGCTGCCGGTGTGGCGAGTATTGCCCGCGGTAGTGCCATCCGTCCTGCAGCGTCGAGACCAGCGGCTGGATTTCACCGAAATCCTCGTAATAGCCGCGCGTCTCTTTCGTCACCAACGTATGCACGGAATGATGGAAGTCATCGCTCCACTGCGCGTCGAGTCCGTAGCCGCCATGAGCTCGATCGAGGAGCAGGCGAGAGTCGTTGAGATCGCTTTCTGCAATGAGCTGGATCGGCCGACCCAGCTTTTGCGAGAGTTCGTCTGCCGATTCCTTGAGTTCTGCCAGGAAATGTTGTGCGCTGAAATCGAAGATGCCGTGGACAGCATCCAGCCGCAGGGCATCAAAGTGGTAGTCTTCGAGCCAATACAACGCGTTCTCGCGGAAGAATCTTCTCACGTCGTTGCAGCCGGGACCGTCGAAATTTAAGGCCTGACCCCAAGGTGTTCGATAACGGTCGGTGAAATAGGGAGCGAATGCATTAAGGTAGTTGCCTTCCGGTCCGAGATGGTTGTAAACCACGTCCAGGATGGCCGCTAACCCGTGCGCGTGAATGGCATCGACCAGCCGTTGCAATCCCTCTGGTCCGCCGTAAGAATTCTGCACCGCATACTCATAGACTCCATCGTAGCCCCAATTGCGTGCTCCCGGAAATTGAGCAACCGGCATGATCTCAATGCTGGTGACGCCAAGTTTCACCAAATGCGGCAGGTGCGAGATCAGGCCGTCAAACGTGCCTTCTCGCGTGTATGTCCCGATATGAAGTTCATACAGAACACTTCCCTGCACTTCCCGGCCTTTCCAGTTGTGATCGGTCCAGCGGAACGCACCCGTATCCACCAGTTGCGAGGGGCCATGAACGCCTTCCGGCTGGAATCGAGCGGTGGGGTCGGGGAGTTCGCGCCCGTCATCCAGGCGATACCAATAGCGTGCTCCCGCTGAAACATCGCTCACCACGGCTTGATGATAGCCGCCCTGGAGCGCCTTCATAGAAATCGTGCGCCCGTTCTCAACCAGCTTGAGAGCCACAGATCTGGAATGCGGAGCCCACAGCAGAAACTGCCAGCTTCCATCCGGCAGCCGGTTGGCACCTAGTCGATTGGCTTTGAGCGCAGCGGTAAGGGACATCGTTCCTGGTATATGAATTAGACATCGAAAATGCGATAAGCCGATGCAGGTGTCCGTCCCTGCAGCAAGGTGATCGCGACGTTGTAAACAGGAGCTCCGCCCACAGTCTTGCCTTCCAGCTGCCCGTGATGCGCGTGCCCATGAACCACCAGGTCAGCCCCATGACGGTCCACGACCTCCGCCAGCCGCGACGTACCCATGAAAGGAAATATCTCTGCCGCTTCTCCTTGCACTGTCGCCGCAATCGGCGAATAGTGCAGCACCACGACTCTCTTCGGGGTGCGGAGTTGCGCCATGGCGCGTTCCAGCTTGATCGCCTCGTCAATCGAAGCCTGGACAAATGTCTTCAGTTCCGCCTCTCCGAAGGCCGTCAGCATCCCGCGCCCGAAGCCTCCCACAAAGCCCTTGGTGCCGGCAAATCCAACCCCATCTCGCTCGTAAGCCGTACCGTCAAGAACCTTAATACCGGCGGCGTTCATCATCTTCATCAACTCGACCTGGCGGTTGCTTTCGTAGTCGTGATTGCCGAGCACAGCGATGGTCGGAATGCGCGAGCGAACTACCACATTCAGCAGCGGTTCCATTTCATCTGGCTGGCCGTAGTTAGTCAGGTCTCCGGCCAGAAGTAGAACGTCGGCTTCATCGCGCACGTGGCTTAACTCATCGTGCAGCGCGCTTTGCCGCGACGGAGAAAAATGCAAATCGGCGGTGGCTGCAATCCTCATATCGCTTTGCCGTTGGACTTTAGATTCCGCAGACGGCGTTCGCGATGCTCTTGCATCAGATTGGCCATTCCCCACTCATTGACGTCGATGGCGAACATCTTGTCATCGATGAGGCTGCCGCGGAACCTGGCGCCCGGGTCAGAATGGGCGATGGTATCCCGATAGCGATCAATCAACTCCTGCCACAGCTCCTTAGGCACATAGTTTGTCTGAGCGGGATACGCGTAGCGGAAAAGCACCAGCGCCCAGAACAGCATTTCCCAATTGTCTCCAATCAATTGCAGCACTCGCTGCCAGTCGAGTTTGCCCTGCGTGCCATAGATCACGTGCGCGATATCGGCTCCATCGAAGCGCTCGCGCCGCGTCACAAACAGCTTGGACGCAATCAACTCCTCGCCCGCCAGCACCCGCGTGCTCACGTCATAGATCACGGCGGGCTTGGCGCGCTCGATCCACGAATCTTCCACCACGATCACCGCGTTGCTCATCCCAGTAATCAGATCAACAAAGAAATCGTCGCGGTGAGCTTTGAAGAGCCATACCGGATCGCACACTTCACACTCGAAGCCTTCCTGTTCCAGGATCTTTAAAGCTTTGACTGCATTCTTGGAGGTCAGAAACAGATCCAGATCTTTCGTGTCGCGGGAAATTCCGGTGTGTTGGCGCAGCGCGAACGCACCCGCGACCGCGTACGGCATCTTCTTCCGTTCCAGCAGCTCAAGAATCTCGCGGAAGAGGAACAGTTGCTGCTCCGGAATCACGGAAGGCTGCGACGAAGTTTCGGGCACGATAGCTGGCTGGCGCTCGGCCATAGGACTCCTTGGATGTGTAAGAAAGATCGTGCGGTTGTCGCTTCAGGTAGTGACCAGCCGGTTACTGCCTTTGCGTCGGCTGGTCAGCACACTTGGCGACCTCGCTCACAAACCCGCGGCTCGTGCTCGGAGCTTGCGTCTTGCCCGCAAGAATGTCTCGCAATGGCACCTTCGAACCGTACAGAGTGCGGGCTTCGTCTTCATCTTCAGTGATCGCAGAACCATCCAGGTTCGTCCCGGCGAATAGCCCGCGGCTTCGCGAGTAACTGAGGATGTCGGCGTTCGTGGTCACGGTAGAAGCATGCTCGCCGACGGGCCCACCTGCAACGGAAGCTTCAATGCCCATCTTGAATTTGCCGGACTCGAGTTCCTGCATGCCCTTGTCATCAGTCACGACTAAAACCAGATCGACTTCCTGTCCACCAAGTTGCGCTCCCCAACTTCCGCCGGAAATATCAAGAGGAGCAGGAGCGCTCCAGCCCTTTGCCGTCCGGCACGTGGCGAAGCCCTTTCCGTGCTTCGCGCCTACGAGCACCGCTACCTGTATCGTCGAAGGAAAGATGGCCACACACTTTGCGTGTTGCAGGATGCCCTCGGGAATCGCTCTCTTGTTGCTCGACGCCATCACCTCGTCCAATACCTTGCCTGATGCCGCGAGACGGTTCGAAATTTCCGATTGATCCTTATTGCTATCTGCGGCCGATCCCAGCCCCACGGCAGCAAGCAGAAACGCGACAAGTATGGCCAGCCCACTGCGCCTACATGCCTTATTTGCAAATAGTTTCGTTTCAATCATGGCAGCCTCGTTTCTGCGCGCACCGGGGCGACACAATGCAGCACTGACCCTAGCCGCCCTTGCGTCTAGGAGTCCATCCGGTATTGGCTGTAAGTTCGCACGGGATGAGTAGATAGACCGCCTAATAGGCCCAGAAAGGTCCCGTTCCCGCCGGGGTGCTGCGCGCCTCGATTGCCGTAAAGACGCTGCGCCCGAAGAAGAACGGCAGCCCCCAATCGAATGTGCCTGGGTTCGGTCCACCCAGATTTTCAAAGACGAAGTCCCCGCGGTTCGAGAACAGCGAATCCGCGTTGGCAATGCTGAAATTAATGGTCTGAGTGGGACTGCCCGACGACGTCACTGCGGATAGATTCTGCGTAGAGTTCGGGCAATAAAAGCCGGAACTATTGCTGCACGTGGAGAGCCCAGTGGTGTTGGTGTTCAGGAAAAACAAGGCGTTGGAGCCGCTGTCGACGAAAGCCGGATAGTTCTGGCCCTTGAACGTCGTCGTGAACTCCCCGCTTGAATTCACGGGGAACACCTTAGCTTTACCCAATGAATTGTTGGATTGCGTGCCAATGCCAAATATCATCGACCCGCTCAGGCTCGCGGCTGAAGCTGTGAGCGCGGGCAGTTGGATGATGACGCCATTATTGTCGCTGGGAAAAAGAGCAACAGGATTTTGAACCTGCTGTGCGACCGGCTCCGCCGCGATCTGGCAAGAGCTGCCGGTGCAGGAATAATACATGCCGGGATTCGCCGACCCTGTCTGATCGCATGCTCCACCGCAGTCAGATGCAAACGGGCCTACTCCAAGAATGCCGTTCGCGCCCAGCGTCTGCAAGCTGTCATTTTCCGGAACTCCAGCGCTTTTGCAGCCAGAAGGCACAGCGGCAAAAGTTGGATCAATCACCTGCAGCGGGACATTGCTGGCTTGCTCCCCGGCAATCATCACGTCGGCCGTGTTCACCGAACCCCACGTAAACCCGCTTACAAACAGCGCACACTCGCCCACAGTGCCGTTCGATTGCTTCTGCTGGGGTAGTGAGAGGGTCAGGGTGCCCCCGCCACCCGAGGATAAAAGCCGTAATCCGAAAGAGCCGGTGTCCACCAGAATGCCGTCAATCGTCTGACAATTCGAAGTCGCGGGCACGCAGACGGTCACACTCGTAAATAATCCGTTCGCGTAGTTTCCCGCGGGCCCTGAGTTCACGACGATCGGCTGGACGTTGGTTGCCGACGTCGCGCTCGGAAGCATGCTGCTCTTATGCGAACTGCCGCCTCCGCAAGCGAGAGATGCAGCGGTCAGGGCCAATACCATCACTGCCGAGAACTTCACCGGATCTCCTCGTTGCTCACTTCGGATGGCATTTGGTCGGCAAGGTAGGCTCGTCCTACGAACGATCGCATGTGTCCGCCCAGTTCCACCACGAAGCCGGGATGCTGGATGATCAGGGGGCTGTGGCCACCGGGTCGATTCTGCGACTGGGCGGCCTTCTGGAATTCTTCAAAGTAAGATCCCAAGAGCTGCTGCAGATCCGGCAGCGTGGGTCCCTGCCAGGACACCGCGAAAATCTTCCCTGAGGCCGACGCGTATTCCCGCACTACGACGCCTGTCGCAGAGCGCAGTTCATGAACCGTATAATTCTGCGCCGGCGTGACTCGCATGCTGGCGTTGCTGTGGACTCGGTCGGTCTGCACCGAAGAGACATCTTCGCCCAGCACCGCGAAGCCAGGAACGCTGCACGCGACCGCCAAAACCGCGACTAGAAACACTTTTCCGATTATGGGCATTCTGCAGATCGTTTGTGGGCCCCCAAGCTGATAGGACGTTGAAATTTTAGAAGGCAAATCCGTTATGCAGGTTGCCAGCTGTCACTGGTGCTACGCTGCCAAACGTTTGTACCTGCACGCTCCGTTGGAAGTACCAGATTTCCCGTACTGACACGCTTACGTTCCGAGATTAGCTTCGAGGCAGTTGTCACGCCCATTGGAATCGCAGCGGCAGTCCGTGCTGGACCTCCGCCAGGCAGCGGTAATGTTAAAGAGAGGATGATCACAATGAAAATGAACAATGTTGTGAAGTCGATTTTGAAGACGGCTGTTTACCTCATGGACCAGACTGCGGACACCGTGGATCGCGCCTCCAGTCGCGCATCTGCGATGGCCGAAGACGCGCGTGATGCGATCTATCCGCGCGAAGATCACACGCTGCGAAACTTCCTGGCATTCGCCGCCGGCGTAGGAGTGGGCATTGGAGCCGGAATGTTGCTGGCGCCCTCCAGTGGAGAGGAACTCCGCAATAACATCACCGACAAAGTGCAGGAGATCACCAACCGGGTCAGCAGCCGCGCTGATGAATATTCCACTGGAACCGAGGGCGGCATTTAGTCTCGTGGCGCTTTCATCCCGCCAACTCACAAGAGCGCTATGCACACCGCTCGCTACGAGGAATTTCAATGCGACTTGGCAAGCAACTAGCAGGCCTGACTTTGGCAATGGCGCTGGCAACTGTGGCTTACGCGATTCCGCAGGACAGCCCCAAGCAAGATATGAAGGACGCCGGTCACTCCACCAAAAACGCGGCCAAAGATACTGGCCGAGCCACGAACAACGCGGCGAGAAAAACCGGCCACAAGACAAAAACCGCCAGCAAAAAGGCTGCCCACAAAAGCGCGACTAAAACGCGTCATGGCGCAGCCAAGGTCGAACAAGAGACTCAACCGTAGCGAGTTCCTAACGACGGCGCTGCGGCGGAGATCACGTCGCCGGGACAGCGCGGCAGGGCGGAACTCGACCATCAGCTTGCGTCGAGGAATGCCTCACGCCGAAGCTGGCGACGCGCTAACGCGACGATGAAGCCCACGGTCGACTACAACTTGTCGGCAGGAAAAGCCACTGCTACGACGGAGTTAAACCGATTTAACTGCAGGATCTATGTTGCTGATTATGAACGAGATCCACGCATTTATTTACACATGCCTTTTAGGATTGCAATACTCTTCGGAATCAGCAGATTACAGCTGCTCTGCAACGCTTCTGGTGCACACCATAGCCGATCGAGGTCTTGACTTTTACTGCTTCAGGAAAGACCTCGATTTGTCGCTGGTGGCATATGGCTCAGCTTCGCCGAGCCGAACGGCCGAGGCGACTGTCGCTACGAAGCCTTGACTGCCGTGCTCTGAACGGAATGGATCGGCAGCCTGGCAACGACATGCGTGCCCGAGGAATCGGACAAAATCTCCAGCGTCCCGCCGAATCGATTTACGCGTTCCCTCATGCCCAGGATGCCAACACCCGGCCTCGAGGTTCGGCCTTCCACCTCCGAGTCGAAGGAGAATCCCTTCCCTTCATCGCTGACATCCACCAGGACCTCGTTATCGTTGCTTACGATGCGGATGGAGCCAGTTTTACTTTCGGAATGACGGTGAATGTTGGTAAGGGATTCCTGCACGAGGCGGAAGATAGTGGTCTCCAACAGTTGAGGAAGCCGGCCCAGTTGGCCGGGTACATCCAAGGTCACTTTCAGGCTGCTGCGCTTGGCGAATCCGTCGACATACCAGCGGAGCGCGGAAACCAGGCCCGCTTCGTCGAGAAGAGGTGGATGCAGCAGGTAAGACATGGTTCGAAGCTGGCGGCTCATTTCTTCCACCAGCGCCTCGGTGTCCTCAAGAATGTGCACTCCCTCGGCTGTTCCGAATTCAGCTTTCAACCGGTTCACATTCAGCTTCAGAGCGACCAGCAACTGACCCGTACTGTCGTGCAATTCGCGGGAGATTCGCCGTCGCTCTTCATCCTGCGCCTGCAGCAAGAAGCTGGAAAGCTTTTGCACTTCCGAAATGTGCCGTTGCAGTTCCGCAGTCCTCTGCTGCACGCGCGTCTCCAGCGTCTCGTTGATGGCCTTCAGTTCCTGCTTTGCCCGCTCTGCATCGTCGGCCTGGCGCCGGGCTTCTCTTTGCGCCTCCCGCATGCGCAGCAGGGCTTTCACGGTAGCCAGCAGTTCCTGTTGATCAATGGGCGCGGAAAGATACGCGTCAGCCCCGCCCTCCAACCCACGCACTTTGTGGTCTAAATCTACGCACGAAGCGGACAAGTGAAGAACGGGGATCTCCCGTGTAAGCGGGTCGCTCTTCAACCTGCGGCATACTTCAAAACCGTCGATATCCGGAAGGTTGATGTCGAGCGTAATCAGGACAGGGTCTTTCCTTGCCAACTGCAGCGCCTCCGCTCCGGTTGCAGCCTCGATCACATGGAAGCCTGCCTCGCGAAGCCGGCGGACCACCGAATAACGAATGGCGGGATTGTCATCGACGGCCAGAATTGTTTGGGGGGTGGAGGACGCCATTCGTCTACTCGGCAGCCACTACCTGATCCTGCGTGGGAAGGAGCGTCAGTCCGGCCTTGCGAAATGCCTCAGAAAAACTTGCGAGAGCACTCTCGCGGGAGCTCATGACTGTTTTTGGGACGATATCGACAGCGGCGCTCAGGCGGGCTCGCTCCTTCTTGTCGAGATCCTTGGAGGTATGAATCACTACTGGGATGGATCGCGTGGCTGGATCTGCGCTGAGCTGTTCGAGGACTTCGAATCCACTCATGTCGTCCATGACGAGGTCGAGCACGATCAGGGCGGGCCTCAACTCGCGAGCTAGGCGCAGGCCCTCAATGCCTCCACCGGCTTCTGCAACTTCGTAATTGGCTTGCGAAAGCACGACCTTGAGGAGATATCGCGCGGTCGCATCATCATCCACGACGAGCACCTGGTGCGATGGATGCGATGAAACTGAGGCTTCCAACTGCTTCATCAGCCATGCCCGTTCGACGGGTTTAGGATTGAAAGCATCGGCCCCTAAGGCCAGTGCCTTGTCCCGGTTATCCACCACGGTGATGACATACACCGGTATGTCGCGAGTGGCCGGGTCCGCTTTCAGACTCTGCAGAAAGTCCCATGCATGCTCGCCCTGCAACAATACGTCGAGGAGGATAGCGTGTGGTCGCATCGAACGCATTGCAGCCCGTGCGTCGCGGATACTGCTGGCGGGCACCACTTGAAAGTTCGAGTCCTTCAAGTACTTCTCATAGATGAACAAGGTTTCGCGATTGTCTTCAACCACAAGAACAGGCAACTTGGTGGCGTCGAGTTGAGGCTTCGCATCGGAGACCTGCGCAACCTCGGTTGCGCCCCGGAACTGCATTGGGATCCTGACCGTGAACACCGAGCCCACGCCCACCTCACTGGTCACAGAAACATTGCCGCCGAGTAACTGCGCGAGTTTGCGCGACAGCGGCAGGCCCAGGCCGGTTCCTTTGGCCACCTTCTGCATCTTGCCCTCGACCTGCGTCCACTCCTCAAAAATGCGCTCTTGATCCTCCGCTGCGATTCCAATTCCCGTATCTGAGACCTCGAACGCGATGGTCTGATCCTGGTCGCGGGAGACAAAGATCCGCACCTCGCCGCGTTCGGTGAACTTCAAGGCATTGGAGATCAGGTTGCGCAGAATCTGCGACAGCTTGGCTTCGTCGCTGAAAATTTCGATATCTTCGTCAGGATCATCAAAGACGAGCCGCACTGACGAATTTTGTGCCAGCAGCGGACGAAGCATGCCGCGCAGCGCTGCGAACAACGTCTTGACATCAAAGCGCGCCGGACGAATCGTAACCTTCCCCGCTTCCACCTTCGCAAGATCCAACAGATCGTTGACCAGGTCACTGAGATCTTGTGCGGAGTTCTTGATAAACCGGACCTGCTTGTCCTGCTCCTCCGTCAATTCTCCATCCATGCGGTCGAGCAGGATCTGGCTCAACGCCATGATGGAATTCAGAGGGGTGCGGAACTCATGGCTCATGTTGGACAGGAAGTGGCTCTTCAACTCGGACGCGCGCTGCAGGAAATCAGCTCGGTCGTCGAGTTCGGCGTAGAGCGCCACTACGCCGCGATTGGTCTCATCCAGCTCCCGGTTCAGTTGCGCAAGTTCCAGTTGGCGCGTGCGAAGTTCGTCTAACGCCCTCAGCAGTTCCTGATTCTGTTGCTGTAATTCCTCATAGGCATTCTGGGGCCCCTGCAACTCGACTTGGGCGAGCAGATCGTCCAGACCCTTCTTGCTGAGACCGGAGAACCGCGGTGGAAGGTTCCTGCCGAGCACGACCTTTGTCCCGCGGGAAGTACTCTCGACTTTGAACACATCCATCAAGCGCCGGGCGCCAATCATGCCCAGGCCCATGCCGGTGTGTGACACGTATTTGCCGTCGAGGATTTCGCGGAGGTTCTCGATACCGCACCCTTTATCGCTCACCGTGATGGATAATGCGGCCGCAGGGGGCGTTTCAATCTGAAACTCCACCAGGCCTCCGCCCGCGTACTGGAAGGCATTGCGCGCTACTTCCGACAAGGCGGTCGCGATGCGCGTCTGGTCCTGCGAATCGAATTTCAGCGCCGCCGCGATCTGGCGGGCGCGCTGCCTCACCAGCACCACGTCATACTCATGACGGATTTCCATTCGCAAGAGCGGTAAAGCCATACGGAAACTACTCCAGATTCTTTGCTACCAGCACGGTGACGTCATCGCGTTGCCGTTCGAAATCGCGGTATAGTACGGCCGCAATCACGCTTGCATGCTTTGTCATAATTCCGGGGTATTGGTTCAGATCCCACCGCGAGCCGAGTCCATCGGAATGCATGATGAGTACACTCTGCGGCTCCCAAGGAAACGAGAACTCCTGGATTTTTCGGAGTTCGTGTCCCAGAGTTCCGTTGTGCGAGGTCATGCCGCGACGCGAATTCTCATTAATCACTGTTCCCGAGATGTTCCCTACTCCGGCGAAGAACACAAGTCCCTTCTCTGGCCAAATTGCGGCAATGGCCCCCGCTGCGCCCCTGGTCTTTCGCAAGGCATCGTGACAGTCTTGCAGAATTGTCGCCGGCGAGAGCGATCCGGTTTCGTCCAACACTCGTTCTGCTTCACGGGCCGCGTCGGATGCGAGTGGTCCGTGCCCCAGGCCATCCACCACCATGAACAGGCAGGTCCCATTCGACTGACGGGATCTCCAGCCATCGCCGCACACTGATTCTCTCCGCATGGCAAGGGAGACGGATCCAACCTGGAACGAGAGTCCAGGGACAGGAGCTTTTCGTTTTGACCAGAATTCAGCCAGCACGCACGTACCATGCTGCGCCAGCGTGTACACGTCGAAGTGTGTGGAGAGTCTCTTAACTGCACCCAAGCCGTTCCCGGCCGTACCGGAAGTCGAATACCCGTCTTCCAGAGCGCGGCTGAGATCAGGGATTCCGGGCCCTTTGTCCAAGGCCAGCACGCGCAACCCCGAGTTTCCATTCTGGCCAATACACTCGCAAAGAATCGTACCCGAGCCAGCATGCTTCAAAATGTTGGTGGCCAGTTCGGTGACTGCAATCGCGATAGCACCGCGCTCGGTCTCGGTAAGTCCGCTTCTTTCCGCGCAATGGAGTGCCAGCCGCCGGGCCTCCCCTGCATGAGAAGAGTCGCTGAGCTCTACAAACTGTTGCGCGGGCTGATGAACTGCTACTTCCATCGCGTCACCGTGACCGTGGTTCCTTCTCCCACTCGGGAATCAATCTCAAATTCATTGACCAGCCGCTTGGCGCCTCCCAGTCCCAGCCCGAGGCCAGTTCCGGTCGTGAAACCATCGCGGAGAGCCAGTTGGATGTCGCGAATCCCCGGACCGTGGTCGTGAAATTTCAGGCGGAGGCCTACCCTGGGTCCGTTCAGCGTGATCAACTCCATCTCACCGCCCTTGCCGTGGATGAGGGCGTTGCGGGCGAGTTCGCTGGCAGCGGTAACTACTTTGGTCTGATCCACCAGGGAGAAACCCAACTTTGCAGCTGCCTCGCGAACCAGGCGGCGTACCGTCACGATATCGGATTCGGTCGCCACTGCGGTCGCCTCACTGGATACGACTGCCATACAGGGCATCCTTCCGGGCGTCCATGGAATTGCGCAGCAGATCCATTCCAGCATCCACGTTCAGTGCGGTCCTTACACCTGTCAGGGACATTCCGAGTTCCACCAGCGTGATGGCTACAGCCGGCCGCATTCCGACCACCACCGTGTCCGCATCCAGCACTCGTGACATGGATGCGATGTTGCCCAGCATTCGTCCAATGAACGAATCTACGATCTCCAGGCTGGAAATATCGATCAACACGCCCTTGGCCCCAGTCTCGCTGATGCGGTTAGTCAGGTCATCCTGTAGCGTCATCGCGAGGCGGTCGTGCATATCCACCTGGATCGTCACCAGGAGGTATTCGCCCATCCGCAGAATTGGAATCCGTTCCACCGGTTCCTCCTAGTTGTCGCGCTTCGTTTCCTTCCGGTCCGAACGTACGAAGGAAAAGCCTGATCTCTGCATTGCCAGGCCGAAAGCATCCGAGAGTGTGGCCTTGGTGGTCACGTCCAGGAGATTGATTCCCAAATGGACGATGGTTTGCGCGATCTGTGGACGCACTCCGCTGATGATGCAATCCGCGCCCATCAGTCTGGCGGCGGTCACTGTCTTCAACAGATGCTGGGCGACGACGGTGTCCACAGTGGGCACACCGGTGATGTCGATAATCGCCACACGCGAATTTGTCTGCACAATCGCTTCCAGCAGTGATTCCATCACGACCTGGGTCCGCGCGCTGTCCAGCGTGCCAATCAGGGGAAGGGCCAGAATCCCTTCCCAGAGCTTCACTACCGGGGTCGAGAGTTCCAGCATGTCTTCCTGTTGCCGCCGAATCACCTCTTCCCGCGACTTCAGGTACGCCTCAGTTGTGTACAGCCCAAGGCTGTCGAGCAGTTCCGTCGTACTCCACATCTGCTCGGCCATGGCGACCGGATCTTTGCTGTGAGCCTCGCGAATAGCGCTAAACAATGGCCGCTTGATCGAGAAAACGAACATCGCGGTCTCGCGAGGAGTGAAGCCCTTCTGGGCTCGCACGCGAGAGATGTCCAGGAGCATTTCGCGCAGCGGTTCATAGGCCGAGGCCTGCGCGTTCGTACCGGTTCCGCTCGCCCGCGCCAGCAAATCCAAGAACTGACCACACTGTGCCTGTAGTTCTGACTCTTTCATCAGATCGCTGCGGCGGGTTGCGCCGCTCATCTCGCGAAGCCATTCGGCCAGAATCGCCTCTCGACGCCGCTCGATGATGGAGGCCAGAGTGGCGTTTTGGTTTACGGTGCTGGTTGCCATACGAGATTCCTCCGGGGAACAGAAAAGGTGAGAACTGGAATGCTGCCTCGGCGCTTGTTCCTAGTCATAGGAAGTCCGCGACAGCTAATTAACTGGACGGATTATAGCTTAATTGCTGAGGGCACTCGATTCAGACGTGCTTTTTTTAGCCTTGATCGCCGCCTCCCGCTGTTCCAGAAGGCGGGTGATCTCCCGCACCAATTCCATCAGTTTCTCCGGGTCTTGCTCCTTGGAAGCCAATTCGCAAAGACGCATCCATTCTTGCTTGTGTTCCGAACTCATCGTCTAACGTTCCTGGAAACCCTTTGAGGGGACATTAAAATTCTGTGTTACTCGCTTACACTCGCATTCCTTGCCTCCGCGGTGAAGGGGGACTTCTCCTGAAAATAGGGCTCGGTGTAGGGGAAACCATTACAAGACGTGCGTTCCACCTGTGGAAAGTGCATAATCGCCCGAGGACCGTCTGCTCGTGCCGGAGCCACAGGAAACATCGCCGACCATTCTGTACGTGGACGACACTGAGGCGCAGCGCTACGCCGTGTCTCGAGTGTTGCGCCGCGCCGGGTTCGACGTAAGGCAAGCCAGCACGGGATATCAGGCGCTCGAAATGAGCAGCTCTGGACCGGACCTGGTCGTGCTGGATGTCAATCTTCCCGACATCGACGGCATTGAAGTCTGCAAGCGGATCAAGGCTGACGAATTCACCTCCCACATCCCCGTCTTGCAGGTCTCGGCGACCTTGGTCGATACGAGACATCGGGTTGCCGGACTAGAAGGCGGCGCTGACGCGTACCTGGTCCAGCCCATTGATCCCGACGAACTGGTCGCCACCATACGATCGCTGCTACGCATCCGCAAAGCGGAAGAAGAGGCCCGCAGAAGAGCGCAGGAAATTGAGACGATTTACAATTCCGCGCCGGTCGGGTTGGCGCTGCTGGACATGGATCTGCGCTTCATTCGCGTGAACCAACTACTCGCCGAAATCAATGGGATCCCTGTGCACGAGCACATCGGACTCTCAATGCGGGAGTTAGTACCCGAAGTAGATGCCCAGGTCATTGATTTCTTTCAGCAGGTGCTCTCCACTGGTGAACCTCTGGTGAACCTTGAAATCAGAACTCCGGCGCCGGCGCAGCCGGACCTGATGCGCGACTGGCTGGTGAACCTGCATCCTCTGAAGAACGAGCGGGGGCAAGTTGCAGGTGTGAACGCGGTGGTGCAGGACATTACTGATCGCAAACGGGCGGAAGAAGAAATCAAGAAGAGTCAGGAACTGTTTCAGGCTTTCATGGACAACCTGCCAGTGTTTGCCTACATGAAAGACGCGAGTGGACGCTATATCTTCCACAACCGAACCGTCGGGCTCCAGTTCCCCGGGCTGCAGAGTGCGCTTGGCAGGAATGACTACGAGCTGTTTCCGGCGGAAGTGGCTGAGTCATTCCGTCGCAACGATCAGCTGGTACGTGAGTCAGGCAAGCCCGCAGAGTTCACGGAGTCCATGGGCGACGTAGAATGGCTCTCCATCAAATTCCCGTTTACCGATAGCCAAGGCAAAGTGCTCCTCGCCGGGGTATCCGTGGATGTCAGCGAGAGAAAGCAAATCGAGAAACTGACCCTCATGCAGGAGATGCAGCGGCAGCTTCTCGAGCACGAGATTCTCGCTCGCGAGAGCGAGCGCGAGCGGCTGGCCCGCGAACTGCACGACGAGTCCGGCCAGATGCTCACGTCGCTATTAGCGGGTCTTCGTCTGATCGAAGAATCCAAGACGGTGAAGGACGCTAAGAAGCAGGCACGTGCTCTTCGCGAACTCACATCCCGCGCCATCGGCGACGTCGGGAGACTCTCGCGCGACTTGCATCCCATCGTGCTCGACGATCTCGGCTTCGCGGTCGCGCTGCGAAATTATGTGAACCAATATTCGACACTGCACGGCATCAAGGCTCAATTGGAAATTGTGGGTTTAGATGCACGATCGTCTTCCTCACTCGATGGAACGCGGCCTGTATCGCATCACGCAGGAAGCGCTGACCAATGTGGCGCGGCACGCTCAGGCCACCGAAGTTGCTGTTCTCGTGCGCCTTGAAGATCATCATTTGACGATGACCATCCGCGACAACGGCCGCGGGTTCTCCACGTTGAGCAAGGATCGTGACGGCCGAAAACATCTCGGACTGCAAAGCATGCGCGAGCGGGCTTCCATTATGGGCGCGCAACTCAAAGTAGAATCCGCTCCGGAACAAGGCACCTGGATCACGGTCAGCGTGACCATCCCTGCCAGCCTCGAGGACCCGGCACGCGACATCGCTTCAGAAGATTCCCGGAGGCCGGCCAGCTAATGGCTAATGGTGCCAAGATCCGCGTGCTGATTGCCGACGATCATGCTATTTTGCGTGCCGGTCTGCGCATGCTGATCGATTCCCAACCCGACATGAAGGTGATTGCAGAAGCTCCCAACGGGGAGGAGGCCGTCCGTCTGGCCAGCGCCGAGCGCCCTGACGTGGTCATTCTCGATATCACAATGCCGGGCGGTGGCGGATTGCGGGCCGTCCCGGAAATTCTGAAAGCCTGCGCCTCAACCCGGGTCCTGCTGCTCACCATGCACGAGGAGCCGGCCTACCTCCGTACTGCGCTGGCCTCGGGAGCGGCCGGCTATGTCCTGAAAAAAAGCGTGGACGCCAACCTTCTCGCCGCCATTCGCTCCGTCCATAAAGGGCGTTCCTACGTTGATTCCGAGCTGGCGAGCGCCCTCATTCAACACGCGCTTCCGGATCTTGCTCAGCCGGGACGTCCGGATGAAGTTTTGAGCGAACGTGAGTTGCAAGTGCTGAAACTGGTTGCGGAAGGTTTCAGCAGCCGTGAAATTGCAGAACAGATTTACATCGGAGTAAAGACAGTGGAGACCTACCGCGCCCGCTTTGCCGAAAAACTGGGCCTGAAATCACGCGCGGATCTGGTGCGCTATGCTCTGGAAGTCGGTCTGCTCTCCCCCGAACGATTCAGCGTCGCCGAAAAACGCGAGAGAAAAACGCCGGAACGCCCCGGTAAATAGGAGCATCGCCATATGAAGACCCGCTTCGTCATCCTGAGTTGCTTTCTTGTCGCTGTCACGTTGTCCATTCCCGGCTATTCGCAGAACCAGCAGCAGCAAGCAACCTTGCGGAGCACTCTGCTGCACGAACTCCGCACCACGCACAATAAGGCCGAATGGTTCGCTCCTATTTCCGCGGCCGTAGACGGACTCAGCGCGGAGCAAGCCCGCTGGCAACCGCCCGCCGGAGCGCACTCCGCTGGCCAGCTTACTTACCATCTGCTGTTTTGGAATGGGCGCGCGCTGGAAAAACTCCAGGGTAAGCCGGAAGCGAAGTTCAACGGCAACAACGACGAGACCTTCACCAATTTCGACGACAAGCAATGGGCTGATGTCGTCAAGCAACTCGACCACGTGATGACCGATTTGGAGAAGCTGGTGGAATCGGCCGACGAACAGAAGCTCGCGGCGATCGCGCCGACCATTGCCAACATTTCTACGCACAACGCCTACCATGTCGGGCAGATCGTTTATGTGCGCAAACTGCAAGGCTCGTGGAATCCGGAAAAGGGAGTGAAGTAGTACCAGTTCACGGGTACCGATACTGGCACGCGTGAGGGGCGGGCGAACGTTTTCAGGGCCCCCGCACCACTTTACCGATACAATTCTTGCCGCATGCTACGTACTGAGCTGTACGCGGATCCGAAGGGCCGTTTTCTGCACGACCTGGTACTGGATTCCTGCCGCCGCAATAGCAATAAAACCGCACTCGTGGACGCCTCGAACGGGCGCCGCCTGAGCTATGCCGAGTACGGCGAGACAGTTGAGGCCGTGGCGCGAGGTCTGACCGCCGCGGGAGTCATGCCCGGCGATGTAGTTGCTATTTTCCTGGCGAACTCCTGGGAGTTCTGCGCAGCGTTTCATGGCGTTCAACTGGCGGGCGGCATTCCCACCCTGTTGAACCCGACCTATCGCGAGCGCGAGGTCCGCTACCAGTTGGAAAATTCCGGCGCCACGGTTCTGATCACCGATGGCGCTAATATTGCGGGCATCAATCTTGCGGCGTTGCCGAATCTCCGCCACGTCTATACCACGCGCCAAGCTGCGCCTGGAACAGAGTCTTTTCACGATTCGTTGCTGACGCGATCTGGTGACTACTCCAAACCGGAGCAACCCTCCGATCAGGCTATCGCGGCGCTGCCGTATTCCAGCGGAACCACGGGACTGCCCAAGGGTGTCATGCTCTCGCACCTGAATCTGGTGGCGAATATTTACCAATTAGTAGGGCCGAATGCGGCGCTACTCAGCAAGACCGATAACATTCTTTGCTGCCTGCCCCTGTATCACATTTACGGACTCAACGTGATCCTGAGTCCCGCGCTCCTTCTGGGCTCGACACTGGTTTTAACGCCGAGATTCAATGTCGAGCAGATGGGCAGGATTCTTGTGGATGAAGGCGTCACCATGATGCCGCTGGTTCCGCCGGCGATTCTCGCGATATGCCAGGCGGCCGAAGCCGGGCAGTTCCCACGCGATCACAAAGTGCGCTGGGTGAAATCCGGTGCGGCACCGCTGGCTCCTGACCTTCCCCGGCGCTTCACCGAACTCACCAATATTCTGGTGTGCCAGGGATATGGAATGACCGAGGCCGCACCCGTCACGCACATGGGCTTTCTCGATCCCGCTTTGTACCGTCCAGATTCGATCGGCCATCCTCTGGCACAAACCGACTGCCGCGTGCTCGCAACTTCCAACCTCGACGTTTCGAGCAGTCCGGATGAACTCACGGAAGTTGCTAGCGGCCAGCCTGGAGAACTCGTGATGCGCGGCCCGCAGTTCATGCTCGGATACTGGAAAGAACCGCAGGCGACAGCTGCCGTTCTGCGGGACGGCTGGTATTGGTCCGGCGATATCGTGACTCGCGATCGCGAAGGCTTCTACCGCGTGGTAGACCGGCGAAAAGAAATGATCAAGTACAAAGGCTTCGCAGTGGCTCCCGCCGAAGTCGAAGGCGTTCTGCTGGAGCACCCGGCGGTGAAAGAGTGCGGCGTGGTGGGGCGCGCCAATCCTGACGCGGGGGAAATCCCGGTGGCCTTCGTCGCGCTTAGAGACGGCTTTGCGGAGAGTCGAAAACTGGAGCAAGAACTGTGCGGCTTTGTCGCCGATCGACTCACCCACTACAAGCAGCCGCGGGAGATCCACTTCGTGGATGCAGTTCCGAAAACAGCATCAGGCAAGATTCTCCGGCGCGAACTCCGAAAACAGATGGCATAGCCGGGTTTGGGATTCTTTGATCGTCGCGCCTGCCGGGAAACCTGCGCGTTGCGCCTCGGTTTTTCAGGGAACTTTCCCGAGCCCTTCGGCGTACCTACCAGCAGAAGCAGGAAGGAGAACTCACTATGGACGGCCTCACCGGTCTCGCAGCAGTCGTCATGTTTTTCGGAGTCATCATCGGCATCCCCGGAATGTACACTTTTTATCGAGTGCGAAAATTGCGCACCGAAGAGCGTTTAGCCGCCATGCAGCGCGGAGTGGATGTCCCTATGGCAGCGGAGCTGTCGGAGTCGGCGCGTTCCCGTCGCGCTGGAATCTTGCTGGTTGCCGGCGCCATAGGCTACATGCTGGCGTTCAGCATCATCGCCAGAGTCGAGCCTGACGCGCTGATGGCCGCAGCCTTCGGAGCGATCCCCTTCACGCTGGGGCTGGGCTATTTTCTGGATTCAACCTTGATTCGTCGCGATGCGCGCGCGTCGTAGCTATTGCCGAGACGGTGACTGACAGGGTCCCATCCTGCCCCGCGCATTGTGCAGGACAGGATGGGATTCTCGGTTGTCTCTTCTGAACCGCACTATTCGCCAGTCAAGAACTTAAACTGCGCCGCATTCAGCGGAACCACGCTCAATCTGCCCTGCCGTACCAGCGGAGATTCTGAAAATACAGCACTGGCCTTCGCTTCCGCCAACGTGACCGGCTTCCCCAGCGCTTTGCCTGCTTTGATGGTCACGCGCGGATTGCCGGGATCCGATGTATCCACCGAGACCACCGAGGCCGTTCCTACAGTTCTCTTCTCGTCTCCGGTGTGATAGATCACCAGTCGTTCGCCGGGCTTCATTGCTCGCATGTTTTTCAAGGCGACAGGATTCGAAACGCCATCCCAAATCGTGGTTTTCTCGCGCTGCAGATCAGCGAAGGAATAAGTCGATGGCTCCGTCTTCAGCAAGTAATCCATGATGTCGATCCTGGCAGATGTTTGTGACTAGAACTGATACCTCGCTAGTTGGGTTTCTTGGCGTCGGCCGGCGGATTCTCCTGCTTGGGATCCTGCTTCGGCGGCGGATTGCTCGCCGGGTCGTCATAGATCGAGAACTGCCCTTGCGGACGTTTCAGCTTAATGGTGATCTCGGTCTTGTCTTTCTGGATGGTGTAGTCTTCGCCGAATGTTTGAAAGCCCCTGGCCAGCACCTGCACGCGAAGTGGGCCGTACGGAACGCCATCAAAATTCGCCTTCCCGTCCGGGTCGGTTTTCAATTCGAGCCCGCCACGCTCCTGGCTTCCCTTCTCGTTTACCGGATGCATGATGACGGCGGCATTTCGCACCGGCTTGCCAGTATCGTCCTTGACGACGGTAAAGTAGACCCAGGTCGTGGGCTCGTTGTCCTTGTCCTTCTGCGCAACGGCCACCGTGGCTGCAGCGAGCATGATCAGAAGTAGCGCGCCAAGCATGATCCTCATCATGCCGTCATTGTAAGCAGCCGGGCTTTGCCTGTCACCTGTTCCGGGAAGGCGAAATGGAGCGGCGGACCTTCCGTCTTTTACAATGCCGGAGTGAAGAGTTGGGACGTAATCATCGTCGGCGGAGGGATCATCGGCCTCTCCCTTGCCATCGCGTTGCGCAGGCGCGGGGCCCGCGTTCTGGTGGTCGAACGCGGAGAGCCGGGCCGCGAAGCATCCTACGCTGCTGGCGGCATGCTGGTCGATTGCTCGCTCGAGACGCCACCCGCATTGCAACCGCTCGCGGTGGCCAGTGCGCGCATGTATCCGGAATTTGCTCATGAGATCGAGGTTGAGTCCGGGGCAAAGGTCGATCTGCGGGACCAGGGTACGCTCGTTATTCCTCCCCCAGAACACGTGCATGAACGGCCGGGATTCACTATGGCGGAACTCTTGCCCGCACCCTTATCTGAGTTGGAACCGGAACTAGCAGCTAAACCGGCGTTTTACCTGAAAGAGCGCAGTGTAGATCCGCGGGCGCTTTCGTCAGCGGCGACTAAAGCAGCCAAGAACTTGGGTGTGGATTTCTCCTCCGGCGATCCAGTGAGCGCTGTGGATCTCTCAGAGGGCCGAGTCTCGGGAGTGACTACTACCAAGACTTCCTTCCTTGCACCCAAGGTAGTGATCTGCGCAGGCGCGTGGTCGGGACAGATTGCGCCCTGCGCATTTCCTACGCGGCCGGTGAAAGGGCAAATGCTGTGCCTTGCCATGCCTTCGCGAACGTTGCTGAAGCACGTGATCCGCTCCCCGAAGGCGTATCTGATCCCGCGGAGTGATGGGCGTTTGCTGGTGGGGGCAACCGTAGAAGAAGCCGGATTCGACAAGCGCACCGATCCCGACACGATTCAGCGCCTGCACCGGGCGGCCTTGGAACTCGTGCCTAAACTGCGCGATGCTCGCATGCTGGAAGATTGGGCCGGCCTGCGTCCGGGAACGCCCGATGATCTTCCGATCCTTGGCGCCACGCAAACTCTCGGCTGTTACGTGGCTACTGGACACTTCCGCGATGGGATTTTATTGGCGCCGATCACTGCGAAACTCATGTGCGCCGTGATAGAAGGAAGCACGCCGGAGCTCGACATGAGCGCGTTTTCGCCTTCACGGTTCCACTGAGCTGCTCGCACGAACACGCCAGTTTTGAGTTCACAACGCTGGAAAGTTCGAAGGACTGGGAGCGCATACAGACCCGGCTGGCGCTATACTGATTCGTTTCCCGGACTCTCGATCCGCTCTCTTGCGCATCTTCCGAGATCACAGAAAGGACTCATCCATGGCGTCTCCGGCAGTCGATTTTGCCCGCAGCAATCAGCAGCGTTTTTTGAACGAACTCAAAGACCTTCTTCGCATTCCAAGCGTTAGCACGCTCGAGGAACATAAGCCTGACATCCAGAAAGCAGCGAATTATGTTGCCAGCGAATTGCGCCGCATCGGGATGGAGAATGTCGAGATCATCCCGACCAAGGGGCATCCGCTGATCTACGCCGACTGGCTGCACGCCAGCGGCAAGCCGACTGTGCTTTGCTACGCGCACTACGATGTGCAGCCTGCCGAGCCGCTTGACGAGTGGCATTCTCCGCCGTTTGAGCCGACTGAACGCAATAACAACATCTACGCGCGCGGCGCGGTCGACGACAAAGGTCAGCTCTGGATGGAAGTGAAGGCGCTGGAAGCGCTGATGCAGGCGGGCGGCGGCAAGCTGCCGATCAACGTCAAGGTGCTCTTTGAGGGCGAGGAGGAGGTGGGCGGCGAATCGATTGCCGAGTACATTCGCAAGCAGAAAGCCAAGCTGAAGGCGGATTTCGCGCTGGTCTGCGATACGGAACTCTTCGCGCCAGACCTTCCCACATTGTGCGTTGGCCTGCGCGGGTTGGTGTACACCGAGATCGAAGCTTACGGATCGAAGACCGATTTGCACTCTGGCATGTACGGAGGAGCGGCTCCAAATCCTTTCTTCGCGCTGATCGAGATGATCGGCAAGATGAAAAATCCTAAGGGCGAGATTCTGATTCCCGGCTTTTACAAGGGCGTGAAGGCTCCCACCGCTGCCGAATTGAAAGCCTGGAAGCGTCTGCCGTTCAACGAGGAGCACTACCGCAAGACCGAAGTTGGATCTAAGGTTCTCACCGGCGAGCCGGGATTCTCAGTGCTCTATCGAACGTGGGCGCGACCTACGCTCGAAGTTCACGGGATGCCAGGAGGCTTTACTGCCGATGGCGCGAAGACCGTCATTCCGGCGAAGGCGAAAGCGAAAGTGTCGATGCGCCTCGTTCCCAACCAGGATCCCGATGACATTCTCAAGAAATACCTGGCCTTCATAAAGAAGAACACGCCTAAGGGGATCGACACTAAGGTGAAAGTGTGGAGCAAAGGCCCGGCATGCGTGGTTAGCACGGACAACAAGTACATTGAGGCGGCAACCGATGCGCTGCACGACACCTTCAAGAAAGATACGGTGTTCATCCGGTCGGGCGGCTCGATTCCGATCGTCACTGACTTTCAGGACGTGCTGAAGATTCCTAGCGTCATGATGGGCTTTGGCCTGCCTGACGACAATCTCCATGCGCCCAACGAGAAGTTCCACATCCCGAATTTTCATCGCGGGATTGAGACGATCTGCAGGTTCTTCGAGAAACTGGGAAGGTAGTTCAGCAAGAATTCGATTTCACCCGGGCAGCCGCTCTGCGGCTGCCCCGGACTTGCGGCTACCGTTCCTGAACTTCTCTCACGAAAGTCCTTGACAATCCCTTTCGCGCGGTGTCTCATCTGACGCAATACATAGCCATCCGTAATTATCCGAAAGCACGGTCCGTAATAAAACGTAAGCATGGGCCCTGGCAATCTTAATCAGCTGTCAAAGGAGCCACCATGAAAAGCAGCAACTTCCTCCATGCTGTGAAGCCGGGCCCTCGAGCGCTTGTATTCGTTCTGGTTGTACTCTCCACATGCCTCACCACGCAGCTTTCAGCTCAGGTCAGCGTTACCATTTCGCCCAGCCTGGCCACAATGGCTACGCTGGCAACTCAATCCTTCACGGCCACTGTGTCGGGTTCCAGCAATACGGCGGTCACATGGCAGGTCAATGGCATCAGCGGTGGAAACTCAGCCGCAGGGCTCATCTCAACCACGGTTTTGGGCACGGCTAATGAAGCTATCTTTCTCGCGCCTTCAGCAGTGCCCAGCCCCGCTTCCGTTTCGGTGACTGCTATTTCCCAAGCGGACTCGACGAAGTCCGCGACTGCGACCGTAACCATTCAGCTGCCCTCGCGCTCGGGAGTTACCTATTACGTATCCACATCGGGCAACGATAACAACGCGGGTACGCTGGCTGCGCCCTGGCGCACGATCCAGAAGGCCGCCAATACTGTGCAAGCGGGCGAAACTGTTCAGGTGCGGGCCGGCACTTACAACGAGGTCGTCACGCTGAAGACTTCGGGAAACTCCACGCAGGGATACATCACGTTCGCCAACTATCCCGGCGAGGCCCCCATCGTGGACGGAACGGGGTTGGCCGTCGGCGGGCAAACAGGCCTGTTCAGCCTGGAAGGCACCTTCAACTACATCGTCATCAAAGGCTTTGAAATTCGCAACTACTCGAGTTCATCACGGGGCAAGGTTCCCGTCGGCATCGACTTCGAGGGCGCGGGCAGCAATATCGAGATCCTGAACAATCACATTCACAACATTGTCCAGACGCTAGGCAGCTGTAATGCGGCGAACGCCCTTGCGGTGGCGCTCTATGGCACGCAGGCGCCGGCCTCGATCAACAACGTCACGCTTTGGGGCAATGAGATCGATCACAACACGACCGGGTGCAGCGAGAATGTCTCGTTTGACGGCAATGTCCAGTACTTCGTGCAAGCGAATAATCTGGTTCACGATGGAGACAACATCGGCCTGGACAATATCGGATTCGAAGGCGTGTCCTCGAACTCAGCCTACGATCAAGCCCGCGATGGATGGGTGTTTCAGAACACCATCTACAACATCAGTTCCACCACCAACCCGGTTTATCACAACCAAGTCGGGGCGGATGCTTATTACTGTGATGGATGTACGCGCATTATCGTGGAGCGCAACCTCATTCACGATTCCGATCTGAGCGAAATGGCCAGCGAGCATTCCGGACATACCTCGAGTTACGTGATGTTCCGGAACAACATCATCTATCACTCGCTGTATGTCGGCTTATCGATCGGCGGTTATTCGAAGAATGTGGGCGGAACGGATCACTGCGTGATCGTTAACAATTCCCTGTGGGATGATGGGACCTTCGGCAGCTCCGGACTGGGGGAATTCCAGATTCAGTACAAGGCCACGAACAACACGGTCGCGAACAACATCTTTGACGGCTACACGCTAACTTCAAAATATCTGCTATACGATTTCACGAGCAGCGTACCGAATCCTGCGGCGCTCGATTACAACGATTACTACAACACCGCTGGGGCCACCAGCCTGTTCGACTGGCAGGGGAAGAGCATCAGCGGCTTCCCTGCTTACCAGACTGCGTCGGCGCAGGACGTACATGGAAAATTCGCCGATCCTCTGTACGTAAACGTGACCACTACACCCTACAATTTTGATCTCGCATCCGGCTCGCCGGCATTGAATGCGGGCACAAATCTGGGCGTCAACACGGTTGGCGTGCTGGATTATGCTGGCAATGCTCGCGTAAACGGCAGCGGCCAAATCAATATGGGCGCTTACGAGCAATAGCGCTGCTGAAACGTTTGCGGCTGAAACGAGCAAAAAGCTCCGTTCAGCAACACTCACGATCCCCGGACCAAAGTGTCCGGGGATTTTTTGCGTGAACCCCCGTTGCATAGCAAATCAGGTGTCACAAGTCCGCTGTGCTAAGCACCAGGTTCGCCATGAAAGTCAGATCACGCTTGCAGCGCTATGGGTGCATTTTGACAAGCAGTAAAAATATTGCGCCGGAGCGACAATCCCACTCTGCTTTAGCGGCAACGGGCTCGTTTGAAAAGGGCATCTGAGATCAAATTGTCAATTCGTAAATCGCAGAATCCAATTCGGTAAATCCAAGAAAAGGTCGTATCTATATGGCTGAAAACGCACGCATACGCAATACCGATGCCGGGCGCGGCCGGTCCCGATCGATGTCACCCCAGCGCTGGGGAGCCTTGATCAGCGGCAGCGCACTGGCAATTTATGGAATCACGCGGCGATCGCCGCTCGGCATCGCCTTGGCGGCTAGCGGCGGCACCGTTGCTTTGCTCGCCGCCAACCGCAAATCCTCACCCGAGGCCTCCGTCTCGTCCACGATTCTCATCAACTGCACGCCCCAGGAGGTGTACCGATTCTGGCGCGACTTCGAGAACTTGCCTCGCTTCATGAACCGCCTGGAGACGGTCACCAAGCTCGATGATCGCCGCTCGCGATGGGTCGCGGTGGGGCCAGGAGGGAAACAGATCCACTGGGACGCCGAAATTACCAACGAGCGGGAAAACGAGCATATTGCCTGGCATTCACTGCCGGATTCCGACATACAGGTGGACGGGACGGTGGATTTTCGCTCCGCCCCTGCCGGCCGGGGAACCCTGATCGATGTCCACATCGAGTACAGCCCGTCACTAGGCACTGGCAACACACTAGCCAATTTTCTGAATAAGGGGGCCAACTTCGCCATGCGTCAGGACCTGCGACGGCTGGAAGCGATGATGGAAGCCGGCGAAGTTCCGACGATCGAGGGCCAGTCCCACGGGCGGCGAGACTTTATCACCGGCCTCATGAGATTTGCCGACCCGACGCGTCCAATTCCGGCGCGATCAAACCTAAAAGACACGTTCGCAGCGCGAAGGAGGATGGCATGAAAGCAGTTTGTTATATGGGCGTAGAGAAGATGAGCGTGGAAACCGTGCCGGATCCCACGATCCTGAATCCTCGCGACGCAATCGTAAAAATCTCCAGCACCTGCATTTGCGGCTCCGATTTGCACCTTTACGATGGATTTGTGCCCACGATGGAGCAGGGAGACATCATGGGCCACGAGTTCATGGGCGAGGTGGTGGAAGTCGGCGCAGGACTCAAGGCGGACAAGTTGAAGGTCGGTGACCGGGTGGTAGTTCCCTTTACCATTGCCTGCGGCAACTGCTTCTTCTGCAAGAAACAGCTGTGGTCGCTCTGCAACAATTCAAACCCGAACTACTGGATGGCGGAAGAAATGATGGGGTACTCGCCGTCCGGCCTGTTCGGATATACGCACATGATGGGTGGATATGCCGGTGGACAGGCACAGTACGCGCGCGTGCCATTCGCGGATGTGGGACCGATCAAAGTGCCGGAGGGGATCTCGGACGAGAAGGCGGTATTCCTTTCCGATATCTATCCGACCGGCTACTTCGGTGCAGTAATGGCAGACATTGAACCCGGGGACACGGTCGCGGTCTGGGGCTGCGGTCCGGTTGCGCAATTTTCCATCCGATCCTGCTTCATGCTCGGGGCCGAGCGGGTCATCGCAATCGACCGGTTTGATTACCGACTGCGCATGGCGCAAGCCGGCGGGGCTGAAACCATCAACTACGAAGAAGTGGACGACGTGGTGCAGACGCTGAAAGACATGACCGGGAACATCGGGCCGGATCGTTGCATCGATGCCGTCGGCATGGAAGCGCACGACCACGGCTTGATGTACAGGATGGATCGGGCCAAGCAAATGGCCCGCATCGAAATGGATCGGCCGGTAGTACTCCGGCAGGCCATTCAAGCGTGCCGAAAGGGTGGAACTGTGTCGGTGCCGGGGGTCTATGCCGGTTTCATCGACAAGGTTCCGATGGGCGCATTCATGAACAAGGGCCTGACCATGCGGGCCGGGCAGACGCACATGATGCGATACATGAAGCCGCTGCTGGAAAAGGTCGAGAAGGGCGAGTTCGATCCCAGCTTTGTCATCAGCCATCGCGTGCCGATCGATCGAGCGCCGGAGATGTACAAAATCTTTCGGGACAAGAAAGAGAACTGCACGAAAGTCGTTCTGGATCCATGGGCCGACGGCGCACGCGCCGCTTAACGCACGAGAAGACTGCCACGGGCTACTTAGTAAGAAAATGGGCCGATGCTATTTGGCATCGGCCCTAATTTTTCGCCTGTGAAAGCTCTGCTAGTGAATCGACATTCTTTCGTAGGCAAGATAGAGCAATCCAATGCGAGCAACTGGGTCGATTGCGAAATGGCGCTGCAGCCTACCGTGAGTGATCGCATTGTCCAGCGCGGCCATGATCATGGACTGATCGAGCACCAGCCGGCGATGACCTACCGCACCAGTCGTCGGATTGACCGCGTCATAAAAGCCTCCGTCGGAGCTGTAGATGTCGGGATATAGCTTCCGCAAGTTGACGATGTTCGCATAGGCCTCGTGCGGCAGGACAGAGAGCGCAAGGAAGCTTGCATGCGGCGACACCGTATCCTCGGTCGCGCAGCCGTGACATTGTGAGAGGCCGAGGTTCGGGTGAGTTGCGTCCGCTCCTCCGCCGTAGTAAGGAAAGAGCAAACCCTCGACCCCAAACCCACCATACCCGCCGCTGTCGTCTGCCGTGCTCGAAGGAGACATTCCCCACACCGGGTAATGCAAGGCTTGGGTTGCGTACTGAACTTGCACTTGGGCCCAGCGAAGATCGTCCAGACCGAAGCTCCGCGGCCCAAAGATCGTTTCAGGCATCACCAGGTTTGCCATCAAGCCTTCGAACATCCCGCCAGCCCATGTGGGAACGAATGTCGTGGAAGTCCCTGTGTAGTCGTAGTGGCCCTCCCAAACATTGAATTTCTTGTGGGACTGAGGGTCCCTGTAAGTCTGCCAATAGCCTGGCGCGGGCCACTGCCCTATCCACGAGAAATCGGGATCGGTTGGGCACTGCTTCGGGGGTAATACGCGCCATGACCGCCACCACACATCCCCAGGCATCTGGTGAAGTCCCATGCCGATATAAATGGCGATGCGCGGGTCACTGTACAAGGCACCGTTGTGATAGCCGGCAGGACCTTGGTAGGCGTAGTAGCCACCGAACATCTGGCCGGTCGGTTGATACGGACTGGGGTCAGTCCCTGTGTTCGCGTTGCAGCCGGGATGCTGATATCCGCTGTCATAAAAGAGCCGAAAATTCATGGCTTGGAGAAGGGCATCTACTTGCGGCCGCAGCTCCGGTAAAGCCTGCCGAACTACGATGAGCCCGGAAGCGTACCAGCCGTTATCCACGGCAGAAAGAAAATCACAGTTGTCCGTGTGAGGCGGGGGATCGAACGCGCAGTCAATGGCGCCGGGATTGAGGATTTTGTGCCCGTTGCTCGTGTCGTACCACTGATAGAGCATGCCCTGGTAGCGATCCAGAGTGGCAACCTCGTTCAAAGTCGCACTCACGAGCGAATCTGCCGTTGAACGAGAGATCAGATGAAGGTCGTGGGCTGCGACAACTGCCCAGAGGTATACACCGATGTTCGACGCGGATGTGTACTGACCTTTGCCGCTCAGCGGACCTCCGCCTGCCCAGGTAAGGTTGTCCATCGGGAGGTTGGTGTTGGGATCGATATCAGCGGCGTAGAACTTCCAGGTGTCCGCAGCCATGCGGTAGAGAGCTGCGTCGTGTCCAAAATCGTCGTCATCCGACAGGGCCCATGGCGGCATGAACAAGAGGCAGAGAATCGGGATCACCGCAGCAATACAACCGATGGAAGAAGCGCGCGATTTCAATCGTTTCATTTTTCCTCCCGGACAGACGCTGCCGCACCTCACCCGCTAGGGGGCCCAAATTTCCGTCACTGAACAGGAGTCGGAAGACAGCGTTCCGCGCCATACGCTAGTAGCGCGCCGGCGATGGGTCAATTGGGAACATACCTTAGGACCGTTGGCGCCCTCCCAGTTTTGCCATGCGGCGCGAGCAATGGATTACTCTGGGGCGCAGGCATCCGCCCCTACACAGGCAATCAAGATCGTCATTGCATTGCGAGATTGCGATGAGCTAGCCTTATCTTGCTCTCGCGGTTCTCCCACCTCTCTTTCCCTCCACAACGGAATGCTGCATGCGTGCTGCAAAGTCTGTGCAATACAGAGCGCTTATTGCTAAGCTCACACCATATATAGTGTTATATTGCTTGACCCCGCGGCAATTTGGCCGTTACAGTAGCTTAACTTTGTGCCCACCCTGCCCAGCCTGGGGTGAGGATGCCGCTCAAGCAGGCCCTTGTGCGGAACGCAAAACGCATCCAATCCGGGAGGGTAACCTTCCTGGTAAACACGCCGTCGGCATCCGAGAAGGGCTTGCCGACTCGGCTACTGAGAACTGGCAACTGTTTCTAAGGAGTTCACGTTGCTCAAACTGAAAAGACTTCAGATTCTGGGGTTCAAGTCGTTCTGCGACCGCACCGAACTCAAGTTCCACGGGGACGGGGTGGCGGCCATCATCGGGCCGAACGGTTGCGGCAAGTCCAATATTTCTGACGCGATCTCGTGGGTGCTGGGCGAGCAGTCAGCGAAGACGCTGCGCGGCGCGCGCATGGAAGACGTGATCTTCGCCGGGACGCGGGACCGCAAGCCCACAGGGATGGCGGAAGTTTCTCTGACGCTCATCGATCCGGAGGTTTACGGCGGAGCAGACGCGAATGCCGCGACCGAGATCGACATTCACGACGACATGCCGGAATCTGGAGCACCCGTGGCTGATGATTGGGATGAGGCTTCGATTCGGGCCCGAGCCGCGGCGGATACCGAGCAAGCCGTGGAAGATGCCCAGCCCGGACGGACGGACGAAGTCGAAATTCCCCGGTCGAAGATCAACACAATTGCGATTGCCTTCCCGGACGATGAACCTATTTTTGCGCTTCCGGTGCACAACGTAACGGCGCCTGCCAACGCGGCATCGATGGGCAGCCCAGCTGGCCACGTGGTTCTGAAGATTCGCCGTCGCAAATTCAACCAGCAACAGTTCCGCGCGGGAGAAATTGTGGTTACGCGCAGACTGTTTCGCTCGGGAGACAGCGAATATCTGCTGAACGGGAAGCTTTGCCGGCTTCGCGATATTCAGGAATTGTTCATGGGCACCGGCCTGGGACCAGAGTCCTACGCGCTGATCGAGCAAGGCAGAATTGGGCAGATCCTGAGCAGCCGTCCGACAGATCGCCGCAACATCCTTGAAGAGGCTGCCGGAATCACGAAGTTTAAGACGAAAAAACGGCTGGCCGAAGCCCGGCTGGAAGATGCCAAGCTCAACCTGAACCGGGTCAACGATATCTTCGAGGAAGTTACGCGGCAGATGAATTCTCTGAAGCGACAGGCTTCCAAGGCGGAGCGCTACGCTCGGCTGCGGGATGAGATGCGAGCCAAGCTGCGGCTGGTGCTGGCCAGTAAGTTCGCCGCGATGGAGCAGGAGAGCGCGGAGCTGGATACGCAATTAGACGCTCTGGCGGAAGAAATGCAGCAGCGCACAGCCGAGGTGCAGGCGTTCGAAGCGGAGCACGGTGAACGCACGCAACGCGGTTATTCCATCGAAGCGGAGCTACGGGAAAATCGCGACCGCATCGCCGAGATCGCGCTGGAAATCGATCGAGCCCATGCCCGGCGCAAACACAATGAAGAGCGTTGCGCGGAGCTGCTGGCCCGGGCGGCGTCCGCGGAAGCGGAACTCGCGCAGTCGACCCAACGGCTGACTGCGTTGGAAGCTGAGCGCGAAGCGAACCGGCAGTTGCTGGAATCGGCGGCGGCAGATTTCGCGGCGGCACAGAGCGATCTGGCATTGTGCCAGCAGGACGCGGCAGCGGCGGCCTCCAGCCTGGCAGAGATTGAACGTCAGCAGGAAGAGTCGCGCGTTGTCATCTTTGACATCGTGTCATCGGCATCTCGTTTACGAAATCAGTTGGCGCAAGCGGAAGAGCGGCTGGCAGGCATTGATCGCGAAGGTCGCCGCTTGGATGCGGAGATTACGAACGCCAACGTGCAGATCGAAGCCTTTGGCGGACAGCGCGGGCAACTTGCACTTGAGTTTGAAGGAGTCAAGCAGCGGGTCAGCGGCATCACCGAGGAGATCACGCAGGTCCGGCGCTTGATCGAGTCCAAGAAAGAAGCGGAGAGTAGCGCCAAAATCAATCTGGACGTTCTTCGCGCGGAGTACGCGACGGCCCTGGGCAAGAAAGGATCTCTCGAGGCCGTCATTGCAGAACATGGATATTCCACAGAGTCGGTTCGGCGGCTGTTCCAATCCGGAGTGATGCAGGGCGGCCTTGCTCCGGTGGGAGTTCTGGCGGATTTTCTGGAAGTGGAGCCGCGCTACGAGCGGGTAGTCGAAGACTTCCTGCGCGACGAACTCAACTACGTCGTGGTGAAGTCGTGGGATGCGGCGGACGAAGGCCTGCGCATGCTGCGTACCGACGTCGATGGACGCGCGACTTTCCTGGTGCATCCCGAGGACTCACAGGCGAAGTTCTCATTCGTGCTGGATGAAGCGGCGCATTGCGCGCCTCCCGCGGCGCAGATTCTTCCGCTGAAGAACACGATCCGCGTGCTGGATGGCTTTGGGAAATCGCTGGAAGTGATCCTGCCCAAGCTGCGTGACGGGTATATCGTGCCGGAAGCGGGGGTCGCGCGCGGCCTGGCTCTCGAAAATCCGAACGCGTTTTTCCTGTCGCAAGCCGGCGAATGCTTCCACAACGTAACAGTGACTGGCGGCAAGCAGCGTGCCGAAGGGCCGCTCTCGATGAAGCGGGAACTCCGGGAAGTGCTTCGGCAAGTCGAAGATCTGGAACGGGCCGTCACGGCGGAGGAAATGAAAGTTCTGACGCTGGGGCGCGAGATCAAGGAACTCTCTTCCCTGCTGGATCGTCTGGAAGGCGAAAAGCGCGAGGCCGAGCATCAAGCCATGACCTCCGGTCACATGCTGCAGCAACTCGACTCCGAGATGGGACGGGTGAATGAACGCCTGAATGTCGCTGTTATGGACCTTAGCCGCCTGTCAGCGGAACGTTCCGAACAGGAAGGAATTCTGTGCGCACGACAGTCGGAGATCGAGGTTCTGGAACTCAAGCGCGTGGACCTGGAGCAGCAGATTGTTGCGGGACAGGAGTCGCTGGCGAGGCTGCGTCAGCAGCGGGAACAGTCGGCGCAGACCACGTCGCAGCACGCGGCCCGTGTCGCCACGCTCGAAGAACGCCACCGCTCGGCGGCCGCTGTGTTGCAGAGAATTGAGTCGCTGTTTGCGGAGATGGACGAGCGTATTCACGCGCTCCGTTCGCAAATCGAAGGCGCTGCCGCGGAGAAACTGCAGAGAGAGACCGAGAACGAGCAACTGGTGCAAACGGCGACCGATCTCGAAGCCGGAAGAAATGCAGCCCAGGCTCGCGAAGGTCTGCTGCAGTTCGAAACCGAACAGGTGCGGGCGCGACTTACGGAACTCGAGGAGCTGCTCCGAAGTAGCCGGCTGCTGCTGGATCAGGCGCGGGACCGTCGAGGCGAATTGTCCGCCACCGCAGCCAAGCTGCAGTCGGACTGCCAATACATGTCGCAAACGTGCTTAAACGAACTGGGAATCGAGCGCTCGGCGCTGATGAGCGATACGACGTTGACCGCGGTGAACGGCGAGCAACTGGAGGCGGAAGATCAGCTCTATCGCGACATGCGGGCGAAACTGGATGCCATGGGTCCGGTCAACATGATGGCGCTGGAGGAATACAAGGAGACGGCCGAGCGGCACGAGTTCCTGGAGACGCAGCGAAAAGATCTCATCACATCGATTGAGAACACGACCGCGACCATTCGTGAGATCGATCAGATTTCACGGCAGAAATTTGAGGAAGCTTTCACCAAAATCAACGAAAACTTCCAGGCTACGTTCAAGAAGCTGTTCGGCGGCGGGCATGGGTTTATGAAGCTTACCGACGAAGAGAACAGCGCGGAGAGCGGAATCGATGTAATCGCTTCGCCCCCGGGCAAGCGGCTGCAAAGCGTGCTGCTGTTATCCGGCGGGGAAAAGGCACTGACGGCATTGGCGCTTCTGGTGGGCATCTTCCAATATGCTCCCAGCCCCTTCTGCATTCTGGACGAGGTCGACGCTCCGCTGGACGAGGCCAATGTGGGCCGGTTCACCGACCTGGTGAAGGAAATGAGCGTACAGACGCAGTTTGTGCTCATCACCCACAGCAAGAAAACCATGAGCATCGCTCCCGTGCTCTATGGCGTGACCATGCAGGAACCCGGCGTATCGAAGCTGGTTTCGGTGCGGTTTGGGACGCAGTGAGCCGATTCATTTGGACCTTTGCAGCAAGAGTATGTTGTGTCCTTCGGGATCGTGCAGGACTGCCCAATTGGCTTCGGACTGAAGTATTTTTTCCGGGCCAATGGCGTTGATGGCAGCTTCCAGATCGGCAACTTCGAAGAAAATGAGGGCTTTATCCTGCGATGGAAACGACTCAACGCCTTGCCGTTCCAGGCAGATGAAGCCGCCGTCGCTATCGAACTTGGCATGGTGTCCCAGTTGTTCATGGGACAACTCCAAGCCTAACGTCTCAGCGTAGAATTTCTTTGCCTTCGGCAGATCCTCAAAGTAGAGTTCCACCCCGGCGAATTGCAATCGCGCCTTCTTCTGCATAGAACTCAATCTCCTTCAGCGAACCTGTGCAACCCAGTTGGGACATGGTCTTTAGATGCGGCGGACGGCTCTTCGCTGTTCGGGCCAGCTTATCCACTCTCATCCTCAGGTTTTCCACAAGACCACTCGCAGTTTTGCGGAAGCGCACGCAATCCAGTTTACTGTCAACATTTTTTCCATCCGGCAAAACGTGTAATTTGAACTTCACGCGTGACGACAATCGTTGACTTTTTTTTCGGAGCAGCTAGAATACGCCTCGCCTCTTAACTGTAAAATCTGATCATGAGCCCTGATCTTCTCGATTCCGTTCTTCTCAAGACAGACTTTCCCGATCTAAAGCTGCACGCCAGCGGCAAGGTCCGCGACGTGTATGAAATAGGCGACAAACAGCTGCTTTTTGTCGCCAGCGACCGCATTTCGGCCTTCGATTACGTGCTAGCCACGGGTATCCCCCACAAAGGAAGCGTTCTCAACCAGCTTTCGCTGTTCTGGTTCGACTTTCTGGCGGACATCGTTCCCAATCATCTGATCACGGCGAACGTGGACCAGTACCCGGCCGAAATCCGCAAATACAAGGATCAACTACGCGGCCGCTCCATGCTGGTGAGGCGGGCAGAAATGTTTCCGGTGGAGTGCGTGGTGCGCGGCTACATTTCCGGCTCGGCGTGGAAGGAATACAAGGCCAGCGGCAAGGTTTCGGGCATTTCCCTGCCCGCGGGCCTCAAGGAATCGGATGCGTTCCCGGAGCCGATCTTTACGCCGTCGACCAAAGCGACGACTGGGCACGATGAGAACATTTCCTTTGATCAGATGTGTGAGATTGTGGGGGTTGAAACCGCCAGCCATCTACGGGATTTGACCCTGCGCGTGTACAAGAAGGCTGCGGGTTATGCCCGGCAGCGCGGGATCATTATCGCCGATACGAAGTTTGAATTCGGGCACACGGAGCATGGCATCACCCTGGCAGATGAAGTGCTGACGCCGGACTCATCGCGCTTCTGGCCCGCGGACAAGTATCAGCCCGGCCGGGCACAGGATTCGTACGACAAGCAGTACGTGCGCGATTACCTCGAGCAGATTCACTGGAACAAGCAGCCACCCGCTCCGGCACTACCTCCGGATGTGGCGCGCCGCACGAGCGAGAAATATCAGGAAGCGTACTACCAGCTTACAGGGCACAAGCTGGCGGTCTGACCGCGGGGTTGGCCGACTCCCGCGGGAAAGCCCATGACAATTGCCGATTGGATGATTTGCGCGGTTGTGCTGCTGAATGTCATAGCAGCGGCCATGCAGGGTTTTTTTTCCGAAGCCCTCAGCATGGCAGGACTGATCGTGGGGTATGTGGTAGCCGCGTGGCAGTACCGGCGGCTTGCAGAATGGTTCGACAGTTTTTTGAAGAACCCGTGGTTAGCTGAAACTCTGGGCTTTCTGATTATCTTCTTCGCCATCGTGCTGTTGTTTGGCCTTGCGGCCAAGATTGCACGCTGGATCATGAAAGAGTCCGGACTCAGTGGCTTTGACCGTTTCCTGGGCGGGGTTCTGGGATTAGTTAAGGGCGGGCTGATGGTGGCAGTAATCCTGATGGGCATGACGGCTTTTCAGCCGACTTCGAAGCTGCTGGAGAATTCGCAATTGGCGCCTTACTTCCTGGTCGTGGGTAGAGCGGCAATCTGGCTGGCGCCTTCGGAAATGCGTGCCCGCTTTTATCAGGGACTGGATCTCATCCATCAAGCTCCCCAGAAGTCGAATGGCACTCATAATCCTCCGCCGAAGCAGGCTGCGGTGCATTAAACAATTCCAGCCATAGAAAGAGACGCATCGTGAAGGATCAACTAGAAGCACTCATTCTGCAAATGTACCGCAGCAATATTCTGTATTCCGAAGGTGTGCGGGAGTTCAAGAAGAGGTTCATTCTCACCGTGCTCCAGGAAAACAAAGGGAATCAGTGCCGCGCCGCGCGCGAGTTGGGGATGCACCGCAATACCCTGAGCCGCACGATCAGCGAACTGAAGATTGATGTGCGGCAACTGCGCGACGGTGGGAAACGCCCGCCCAGGAGCGCGCGACCGGTATCATTCGAGAAAAGGCTGCTGCGTTAGCGGCTGGTCCGAAGGCATAGGACTCTTCTCTGCTCACCTGATGCATGGTCCCAAAAACTAAAGGCAGCCCTTTCGGGCTGCCTTTAGTTTTTGCTGCGAACAGCTTACTGATGAGTTGCCGGCTTGCGTCGGGCGGGCGCTTTTCTAGTCGTCGTGGGCGCCGGTTTTGCCCTCAATAGCTGGCCCTTTTCCATCACCATCATGAACGGATTCGAGGTGTAGGAAGCGGGTTCACCCTGGAAATCGAAGCTGGCTCCTTCTTTGGGAATGAGCCTGGCGGGAACTTTTTCTTCGAATTTAAGGGTGATGTCGGCCTTTTTGGCATCGATGTCATCCGAACTCCCGGCAATCATGAACTGGTCAGGCTCGGTGCTGATGACAGCGCCGTTCATCTGCACAGCTTTGCCCTTGATGGCGTTCCACACTGTGTCCTGATCGGCCTGGCTGCCGTTGGTCAACACGAACTCCCAGGTAGCGAAGTCCATTTTGTCCGGCGGAGTCTTGGTGACCATGTCGTGCGCCTGGTCGGCAGGGGTCGGCGGCGGCGGTATCGGAACCTGCGGGCCACCGGCCTTGGCTGCGTTGTAAACAGTGTCCCAGCCATCGTCGCCCTGGTGATACTTCACGAATTGCGACTTGGCGTACTTCTCGATCCCAGGCTGGCTCTGTGGAGGCGCGACCGCGGCAGCGCGCGCCGCGTACCAGATGCCGTTCTGATAGTCCGGTGGACTCTGTTGCAGGTAAGCGAGAGCGAGAGGATACAGAAGAGCCAGATCTTTCTGCGAATCGGGAGGATTCGCCTCACTTGCGGCCTTTAAGAATTGCGCTGCCTTCGCGTAATCCTTGTCCTGAAGGGCGCCCCAGCCCGCGGCAGCATTGAAGTTGCCGCTCATCTGTGCCTTCATCTTCTGGAAGTCGGCGTCGCTGGTGCCCTCCGGCTTCTGGAACTTGTCCAGACAGCCCAGGCCTTGCTGGCCGTATTTGCCGGCGTCAGAGGACAGCTGCTTGCCGTTGGGATCCCCCTGCTGGGCGCGCATACGATCGATGTAGGCGAGCAAGGTCAGGGCGGGTACCTGACACGGGTTGGATTCGACCAACTTTTGCGCCGTCTCGGTTGCCTTCTGCGCGTTGTTGGTCTGCTGGTAGGATTGCATCAAGATTTCGAGCGCCTGTTGCTTCATCACGCTATTGGGATACTGCGTGAGGAACGCTTCCATACCACTGATCTTTGCCTGAGGGTCCTTCTGCTGCACGGCAGCCACATACGCGTTGTATTCGGCGGGATCCTTGATCACGGGGGCCTGAGACGCAGGCTGCTGACCAGAGGCGGGCGCGGCCGCTTGGCCCTGGGCTGGTGGCGTAGCCGGTTGTCCTTGAGCCGGCGGTTGCCCTTGAGCTGGCGGGGCAGGATTTTGCGCCACTGCAACCACCGCAACCCCAAGCACAGCCGAAAGCAGAATCTTTTTCATCAGTATGGCTCCTTGAAATCTCGGGAAATGACTTTTTGGGAAATCCTGTCCTTCAAACTCTGAGCAGCAACTGCATTCCGTCTGGAACCGCATTTGTTTCGGATCCTGCTTGGAATGCCGGGCTTCCTGGCAGGGCCGGGAGAGCAAGTCCCCGGTGGAGTGTCGTAACGGCTGACCCTTTTTCCCGGCTGGCCGGATTATAAGTACCTCTCCTGCCGAAGGCAAGCAAGTTCCCATTCGCCCTCCCCGTTATTGTTAAGATGCAAACAACAGAGCACGCGGATGGTTCGCGTCATCACTGTTCAAACCGGCAAAGGATGGAGCATCTCCCTATATGGACACCGCACCGCCCCTCAAAGGCCAAGTGGCAGTTATAACCGGCGCCGGACGCGGCATTGGCGCGGCGATCGCCCGTCACCTTGCCGCTGCCGGAGCTACCGCTGTGCTATGTGGGCGGACGCAATCGACGCTCGAGGAAACGGCAACTACGATCGTCGATAGTGGCGGCAAGGCGGAGGTGATTGCTTGCGACGTCACCGCGCTGCACCAGGTGCAACATGCCGCTGCGCGCGTCGAGAGCACATTTGGACGCGTGGACATTCTGGTGAATAACGCCGGAATTGGCGGGTTCGACTCCCCGCTGCATGAGTTGCCCACTGACGAGTGGGACCGCATCCTGAATACGAATCTTCGTGGGGTGTACTACACCATTCGGGCGTTTGCTCCGATGATGATTCGGGCACAGTCCGGGCACATCATCAATATCTCCTCCCTTGCCGGGAAGAATGCTCTGCGCAACGGAGCTGCTTATGCGGCCTCGAAGTGGGCACTGAATGGCCTGAGTTACTCGGTGGCGGAAGAACTGCGGGGATACAAAGTGAGGGTATCGGTGATTTGTCCCGGCTCCGTGGAAACCGAACTCGGGCCGCATACAGGGAAAGATGCGAAGAAAATGCTGCAACCGAACGACGTGGCCCACGCCGTTGTCATGCTGGTGATGCAAGCGCCGCAATCATTTATCAGCGAGGTTCTGATCAGACCTACGCAGAAGCCGTGAGGAAGTTTCGGGTTTCGGGTTTCGGGTTTCGAGTTTTGAGTTCGGGAGGGGGAGCAGACAGCGGAAGCGTGACGCCTCGGTTATTTCTTAAATAAATTCTCGAAGGCCGCGCGGGCGTCATTGGGACGCAAGCTGGCGGGAGTAGAAGTCTCTTTCTCGTGAGTGACGCGGATTTCGAAGATGTCGCATTCGTTGCGCATATCTTTCTTCGCAATCCGCAGCGTGACCGGCTTCATGCATTCGAACCGGCTACCCGGATCAAAAAACGTGCACTGCTTGCAGGAATGTAATTCGAAGCCACACTTGGGACATTTGCCCTCTCCCGAGGCGCCTTGCAGCACAGTGCCGCATTGCGCGCAGCGCGACACTGCCCTGGTTCCTGGAAGATTCACCGGTTTGGGTCCTAGCGCGTGGTCCCAGCGCGGCGGACCACTGGTTCGCTCCTGAGGCGCTTTCTTGCGCGCCTCCTCGCGACGCGGTTCTCGACCGCTATCCTGATATCCCGGTTGACGGTATTTGGCCACCACAGCCTCCCCAAGCCCTGTGGACGTATTGTCCACCCGATGCCAGTCGCACGGCAAGTCGTTGAAGCAAGCAAGGAGCGCCCAACTCCTCGCAGTCGAGCGCAGAGATGTCTGTTATCTGGTTAGAATGTTTCGATGATCCACGAGATTTTCCCGGTTGGCCCGCTGCAATGCAATTGCTCCGTCGTGGGAGACGAGGCAAGCCGCGAAGCCATGGTGATCGATCCTGGGGACGACATTCAGGATGTGCTGGAGATTGTGCGCAAGCACAATTTCCAGGTGAAGCAGATCGTGATCACGCACGCGCACATCGATCATGTCGGCGGGGCGATGAAGTTGCGCGCGGCGACCGGCGCGCCCATTCTGCTGAATCAGAACGATTATGCCCTGCTGAAGATGCTGGATGTGCAAGCGGCATGGATCGGTGTGCCGAACCCCGGCAACGTGGAGATTGATCGGAGCATTACAACGGGAGAATCGGTGAGCGCGGGATCATTGGTCGCGAATGTGTTTCACACTCCGGGCCACACCGAAGGCAGCATCTGCCTGTATTTTCCGCAGGAAAAGAAACTGATTGCGGGAGACACGTTGTTCGCGGGTTCGATTGGGCGCACGGATCTTCCAGGAGGCGACACGCAGAAGATCATGCGCTCGCTGCACAATGTAGTGCTGGCGTTTCCGGATGAGACCGTTGTCGTACCGGGACATGGAGATTGACGACGATCGGTGAGGAGCGTGAGACGAATCCCTTCCTGATAACAAAGTAGAGCGGTTAGATGCTTGCATCCCAGAATGGCACGAATCAAGCCGCCGGTGTGATGAATCGCACCATGTCCACTGCTCTCATTCTGATATAGTGAACCCCTGCAAAGGAGCATGGCTATGGCTGGAAAGAGTCTGAACCGGGTTCAGTCTGATCGGCAACCTGGGCAAGGATCCTGAAATCAAGTACACCCCCCAACGGCACACCCGTGGCCAAGATCACCATCGCCACCAACGAGCGCTTCAAAGACAAGGGTGGGGAGTGGCAGGATCGCACGGAGTGGCACAATGTCGTGCTGTGGCAACGGACTGGCGGAAATTGCGGGCGAGTATCTTAAAAAAGGGGCAAGGTTTACATCGAGGGCCGACTGCAAACGAGGTCGTGGGACGACAAGCAGACTGGCCAGAAGAAGTACATGACCGAAATCGTCGCCAGCGATCATGATTCTGCTAGGAGGTCGGGGCGAAGGTGGAGGAGGCGATTTCGCCAGCTCGCGCGGTGCGTCCGCCGGCAACAACTTCGATCAGCGCACGCCGGAGCACGAACCCGCGCCAGCAGGCCCGATCACCGACGAAGATATTCCTTTCTGAGAAGCAGAAGGGCGCAACCAAGGAGTTCCTGGGAGCACGTTTTATTAGAACGTGCGGCGCAGCTTGAAGGTCTGTGGGAGATTTCCTTGACCTTAGCCTGGGATCGTCATACGATTTAAGAACCAGATTCCCAAGTACATATATAAGATCGGACCGCTCGAGTAAGAGGAGATCCCCCAATGAAGTCGCAAGCCGAGAATCCCTTCGAGACAATCGAGAGTGCGCATCATTTTCTGACGCTATTATCCGAAGCTGTCGAAGAGGCCAGGCGAGAGGTTGAAAGCGATCTGCAACGGGAGTCCGAACCGGACGTCACCCGTCGAGTGGATGCCCTGCGACTGGCAGTCTACAACCTGGAAAAGCTGGAAATGCATATGAATCGAAGCAGCCGGATCTTGAATGACCTCCGAACGCTGCGGCGCCTCCTCTTCGAGGAGCGCAAGGGCGGCAGCACCGGGCCTCAGCCGGTTACGCAAGAGGAAAACGCCGCCTGACGGCATTATTGGCGCGTCTCCCCGACCTTACCTGCCGGATTCTCTCTGAGCCGTATGGCACAACAATGCCATTTATCTGCCTGATTTTCCTGAACTGCTTCCAATAAAGCTAGTTTCTGAGTGGGTTGCCAGTGCCTCGACAGTGTTCAGTCGGGCATCGTCTTGAGATTGGTCGTGACCCGCCGCATGTAGGACAAGGCTTCAGCCGGCGTCATGGAACGTATCGCCTCAACGTTGGGAAGCTTGTCATCGAGGGCCGGCGCGCTGGAAACATCGGGATGAATGGTGGTTTCCTGGCCATTCGATAGGAACTTCGTGAGATCGAAATCGCCGGCAACTTCCCGGACCATGGTCGCGGTGATCGTGTTCTGCCGCAGGGCGCAACAGAGGGCCAGGGAGTTGGAACAAAGATTGTTAATGTTACGGGGAATGCCTTTGCTCAGCTGCGCAACTGCCTCCTGAGCTTGTGCGCTGAATAGTGTGCTCGCACATCCCGCAACCCTGAGACGGTGACGAATGTAGCGCCCGGTCTGTTCGTGGGAAAGCGGGGTCAATGAGCAGAACGTAGAAATTCTTTGCCTCAGTTGCCGCAGTTCGGGAGAGGCCAGCTTATCGGCAAGCTCCGGCTGCCCCGCCAGAATGATCTGCAGCAGCTTAGTCTGCGGAGTTTCAAAATCGGAAAGGAGTCGCACTGTCTCGAGGACGGAAGAGTCCAGATTTTGCGCTTCGTCGACGATGATGACGACACGACGCCCCGCCCGGTATTCCTGCAACACGTACGAATTAAATTGATCGACGATGGTCGCGAGGTCCGCGTTTTGATCGATCTCCCATCCCAGTTCATTGAGAAGCAGGCGCATGAACTCACGCGAAGTGCACTGCGTATGGAAGAGAAAGACGATACGCGTGGAGGAGCGAAGATGCCTCATCAACTTGAACAGCAGGGTGGTTTTCCCCATGCCGGGAGGGGCGATCAGCGCCAGGAACCCTCGCCCGAGCTCCACTCCGCACAGCAATGCGGCCAGGGCTTCGCGGTGCGATGACGAAAAGTAAAGAAAATCAGGGTTGGGAGTATCCCCGAAAGGGTCCCGCTGGAGCCCATGGTACTTCAAAAACATTTGGCACCCACATGCATCAATCTTTCACTCGCTGGTGCGGCTGAAGTGGTGTTGAAGGGACGTTCACCACTATGACAACTGGCACTACCTTACACGCAGTAACAGCTCTGTTCAAGGGCAGGACAACCTTTGGACACAAACAGTTACGGATCCTGGTGCGGCTCGACCCTCTTCCTTCTGAACTACCCGATAGTGCCATTTACTGCAGGCGGTTGCCCGGCTATCGTTGTCGCAATTCTGTGGCCGCCCGGCGGTAAGCTTCGGGTTTTGGGGCTACACCTAACGTTTAAGCAAACCTCTGGCGCGGATTGACTCACCGTCAATCTCCGAGCGAAGCGAGGAATCTCTCGCGGAAAACAAAGATGGCAAACCTGATTCCGATGTCACCGGCGCGAGTAGTTGTGCTTGCCGCGGACAACACTCCAATGAATACGCAACTGCTGGTTGGCGCGTTGTCGCAGGACAAGCAGTTCCAGATGCTTGAGTCACCATCGTCGCCGGCGGCTATTCTGGGGCTGGTGAAGCGAGACAAGCCGCATGTGGTGGTGTTGAGCGGGGAATTAACCGACTCTGCCGCGGGTTCAGATCTGATGCCGGAAATCCGATTGCAATCGCCATTGTCGCGTGTCGTCGTTCTTCTGAACAGCTCGGAACGGGAGGCAGTAATCAGCGCCTTTCGGGCGGGAGCGCTGGGAGTTTTCTGTCGCACCGAACCGGTTCGACTTCTGGCCAAGTGCATCCGCTGTGTCCATGCAGGTCAAGTTTGGGCCAGCAGCGCCGAACTGCAGTTTGTGCTGCAAGCTTTGGGCGGGCCGGGGCAGGCGCGTCTTACTCCGGAAACCGAGGCGGCGCTATCCGCGCGCGAAATCGACGTCGTTGTCGGATTGACGGACGGCTTGAGCAATCGCGAGATTGCGCGGCGCCTTAACCTGACGGAACATACCGTGAAGAACTACCTGTGTCGAATTTTCGAGAAGCTCGGGGTTTCCAGCCGCGTGGAGGTCATCCTACAAGCGCTTGGCAGAACTGCAAGCAGCGAATTGGCCGCGCCGTCCGGGCCCGTAAAGCGGCCCCACCTTGTGCCTGAAAGCTCCCGTGCCCGCTCGAAAGGGCGTTCAAGCATGCGCGAAATAGCGAACTAGATTGCCGAGAGAGCGCCGCTTCCCACTAGCTCGAAGGCAAGCTGAACTTCACCGTAATCCGTTCCTGCCTTTCTACCTGCCGGCCATTGACGGAGTAGGGCTGGTACTTCCATTGCTTGATGGCGCTTGCGGCCGCTTCGGCGAGCAGCGGATGGCCACGCAACACCGCGACGTTCCCCACTGTCCCATCCCCGAGGACTTGCGCTTCGAGCTCCACGGCTCCCTGAATGTGCTGGGACTTGGCTGACTCAGGATATTTCGGATCTACCCGGTGCAGCAGCCGGTTTGGCGCGGGTGCCATTACTGGGGATGGAGTGGCTTCTCCTGACGGTCCCGCTCGGTAGATCACTTTCCCGTTTTGAGTGACGATTAATCCACCCACCGGCGCTTGCACTGCAACACGCTTTGGAGCTGCAGAGTTGGCTTGATCCGCGTTCGGAGCAGTCATTGTGTTACCCGGACTGAGAGACCTATCCACGTTCTTTGCAGCAACGGCTTTCTCCGCGCTGCGTTTCGCCATCTGCCGAACTCCCACGACGACACCGAGCAGGACCGCGGCCGCGATTACCAGCACGACTAATGCGGATGTCAGGACCTCATTCTTGGCCGCAGTCTCGGGAGTGAATGCATTCGGAGCAGGCTGCTTCCTTTCCGTAGAGTCCAAGCTAGGGCTTTCCAGTGGCGTCGCGATATCGGCTTCATAAGACGCGGGGTTCACTTGGTGGGTCAACGGGTCTTCCGTGACACCGCGTGCTGCCGCTTTTTTTGCATTCACGATGTTATCGGCCAACGACTGAAGCGTCCGGCAGTCATCCGGGCCGAAGTTGTTGGGTTGCGAGGAGAAGACTTCCAGGATTCCGCAGGCACTTCCATCCTGGATGATGGGAACAAGCAGCATGGACCGCAGATGCAGATGGCGGCAGACGTCCCGATCTACGCGCGAATCAGTTTCTGTGTCGGAACATTCCTGCATGGCTCCTGTGCTCAGGCATGAGGCCGAGAGCCCAGACGCGGTGTCCACCGCAGTCCCAAGCTCGGGCGCATTGCCCGAGGTAGCGCGGCAAATCATCTCTCCATCGCGGGCCAGCGCGATGGCGGCACCGGTGGCGCGAGTTGCCTGCCGCGCCTGCTCGACGGTTTCGTGCAGAAGTAGATCGAGGGCAAGATCAAGCGAGAGGGCGCCACCGCCGGCGTTGGCCAGCGCCCTTGCCACCGTGGCAATCTCCTGCGCTGCGTCCGCATCAGACGCAGAGGCAGCAGCCTCCAAAGGCGGCTCTTCTCTTAAATTTTTTTTCGCTGGGGCCGACCGCCAGCTGGGACGAAGACTCATACTGCCCTCGATATAGGCTCCTCGCGATGCCATTATGAGGCCAGATTCACGCGGTTTCAAATGATTACTTGAGGACTGTGACGAATCAGGCTGAATGATTACCTAAAGTTCCAAGATGGAAAAGGGGCGCGGAAACCATGTGTTTGGCTGTACACGAATTCGGGACCTACCTTAAAATGCCAACAGTCGGGTGTGCGCCATTCACATTCCCACCCCACCCGGCCTAACGACCCATTCTCTGAGGGATACATGCCGATTCGCATCGCTGTCGTAGGTTCGGGATACGTGGGCTTGGTGGCAGGCGCCTGTTTCGCTGACCTGGGGCACGAGGTCATTCTTGTGGACAATGACCAGAAGAAGCTGGCGGCGCTTCGCGACGGCCAGGTTCCAATCCATGAGAAATTCTTACCGGAATTGTTGAATCGGCATCGCGGGCAGCGGCTGACCTTCTCGGACGATCTGAAGGAAGCGGCTCGCCTCAGTTCCGTTATTTTCGTGGCGGTGGGAACACCGCCGACGGAGCGAGGGGATGCCGACCTGTCGTATGTGGAGTCGGTCGCGCGAGAAATTTCCGGAGGCGTCGATCAATACAAGGTCATCGTCGAGAAGAGCACGGTTCCGGTTTATACCAGCGAGTGGGTGCGAAGAATTATTCTGCGCAATGGCGCTGATCCGGAGACCTTCGACGTGGCTTCCAACCCTGAATTTTTGCGCGAGGGCACCGCGGTCACGGATTTTCTTTTTCCCGACCGCATTGTGATTGGCTGCGACAGCGCCCGCTCGGCGGAAGTATTACGGGAAGTTTACGCGCCCATGACGGATGGTAGTTACTATTTACGCCCTGACGCCATTCCCCAACCTGACCGCGCTCTCATTCCACCGCCAATTATCGTCACCAGTACGAAGAGCGCAGAGTTGATCAAGCATGCCTCGAACGCTTTCCTGGCAATGAAGATTTCCTTCATCAATGCGGTGGCGTCCGTGTGTGAGTCCGTGGGTGCGGACGTGAACCAAGTCGTCAACGGCGTGGGGACCGATTCCCGCATCGGCAGGAGATTCTTAAATCCCGGGATCGGCTACGGTGGTTCCTGCTTCCCGAAAGACGTTTTGGCGTTTCGTGCAGTAGCTCGCGAGTGCGGCTATGATTTCCGGCTTCTGGACGAAGTCATGCGCATCAACGAGGACCAGCGGCAGCGCTTCCTGCGCAAAATTCACCATGCCCTGTGGACGCTTCGCGGGAAGAGGCTTGCAGTACTTGGTCTCGCGTTCAAAGGCGGCACCGATGATATTCGCGAATCTCCAGCGCTGCACTTGGTCGAATCGTTGCTGCAGGAAGGCAGCACGATTACCGCGTATGATCCGGCGGCGATGGAGCGTGCTCGCGAGGTGCTCGGCTCCCAAATCGACTTCGCTTCTTCCCCTTACCAGGCCGCACACGGCGCCGACGCACTGCTGATTCTTACCGAGTGGGAGGAGTTCGCCAATCTTGATCTGAACCAGATCCGGAAGGAACTTCGATATCCCATCGTGATCGACGGGCGGAATCTCTATGACCCCGAGTTGATGGCAGCACAGGGATTCACCTACTACAGCGTGGGCCGCGCGGCTTCCCACCCGGACGGAGTGCCCTCGGGACTTCTCAGGAACGGCAAGAAGGCATGACTGGACGCGCACTGGTCACAGGCGGCGCGGGCTTCCTCGGATCTCATCTTTGTGATGCCCTGCTCGGCGAGGGTTGGAACGTTGTTGTCGTAGACAACCTGCTCACTGGACGCATATCGAATCTAGGGCACCTGCGGAATGAGGCGCGATTCGAATTTATCCAGAAAGATATCTGCGAGCCTTTTGACGTCGGAAAAGTAGATTACGTCTTTCACTTCGCGAGTCCAGCCAGCCCGGTGGATTACAGTACACACGGAATTGCCACGCTCAAAGTGGGCTCGCTTGGGACGTTTCACGCACTCGACGTGGCCCACAAGTACGGGGCGAAATATTTTGTCTCTTCCACCTCCGAGTGCTACGGCGACCCGCTGGAGCATCCGCAAAAGGAAACTTACTGGGGGCACGTGAATCCTATCGGCCCGCGTTCGGTTTACGACGAAGCTAAACGCTTCACCGAAGCGGTGACCATGGCTTACCGGCGCTATCACAAAGTGGACACTCGCATCGTACGCATTTTCAACACGTACGGCCCGCGAATGCAGCTCAACGATGGCCGGGTCGTTCCCAATTTCATGAAGCAGGCAATTCGCGGCGAAAACCTGACGGTCTACGGAGTCGGCAATCAGACTCGAAGCTTCTGCTACGTGAGCGACGAGGTCGACGGCTTCATGCGGCTTGCGAGATCCAGCGAACCGCTACCCGTCAATATCGGAAATCCGAATGAGTTCACGATCCTGGAATGCGCGAAAATGGTGCTGAAAGTGGTGGGATCGAAAAGCAAAATTTGCTACGAGGCTCTGCCTCAGGACGATCCGAAGCAACGTCGACCTGACATTTCCAAGGCGCGAGAACTTCTCGGCTGGGAGCCCAGGATCGATCTGGAAAAGGGGCTGCGGCTGTCGCTGGATTATTTCAGGAAAGCGGTTGCTGAAGAAGATTCAGGGAAGTAGAACGAATGGTGGCCACCTGATATAACCTGACTGGATTCAAGATGGTTCGGTAGTTTCGGCCACGAAGTCGATCAGCTTGTTGATGTTGGCCCGCTCGTCCTTGGTTTTCAAATCAAAACCGATTCCCATGCCGTAGCCGGGATGTGAGGTCAGCACGCTTCCCCGCACCTGTAGTTTCATTTCGTAGGTCCGAACTACGATTTCGACGGTTGCTCCCTGCGGAAAAGGCAGCGACATTTCCAGGTAACATCCCCCAGCGCTCAAGTCCGTCAGACAACAACGGTTCGGAACAGACGTTCCGGTTCGATATACCTCCGCGCCCAATCGGCATGCGTAGCGAACCTGTGCACGGCGATTGTTCGGCTCCGGTCTTGCATCGAGCACGGCGCTTGCGACATCCATGTGCGCAGTTTTTGGCTGCTCCTGAGGTGGGCGCACATCGGGCTTATCCTCCATCTGGCGCGGCTCCGACATGCTCAAGGCGATGGGCAGCGGATCCTGCAATTCGATGCTTTGTTCCGTAGCCTCACGGGTGGATGCGTTTGATACGTTCGCGGCCAAGAAATCATCGAGCAGGCGCCGCGAACTCCGGGGCACGTCGGCGAACTGCACACCTGCGCGCCCATTCCATTCCTGCCAGACGACCTGCCCCGAGAGGCGAATCGGGGATTTTTGTCCAGGCAGCGTGAACTGAAAGTAAACCTTGCTGGTAGGCGGCAGCTTCTGGCCGAATGATACCGCCATTCCGTCGGCGGCAAGATCGATTAAAGTGGCCTTTTCCCGTTCGACATTGGCGTAATCGACCAGCGCTTGCGCGTGCACCGTAGCCCGCGATTTTTTGCGTTTCTCCTTGCGCATGACAGCCCGGGCCGCGCGCAGGCTGCTCAGCGCACGCTCATAGGCCACCGGCTTGTAGACCACAAAACTCACGCCCAATGAAAATAACTCTCGAATACTCTCCTGCGAACTGACGACCGCGACGGCGAGCGTCGAACCGTTCAAGCGCGATGACCGTGTCTCTTTCAATAGCCGGGTGACATCCCGAGTCGAATCGCCGTCCACGATGATCGCGTCATATCGCTCTTGCGCGCTGCGAATGGCCGCGCGTGCAAAGTCCGCACACGATTCCACACCAATTTTCAGTTCTTTGAGGACACGGTCCAACACCTGTGCCGCATTCTTGTCCGTGCACACGAGCAGAGCAGATAGAGTCATACGTACGGTGATGGTAGATTTCGTCGGTGTGATGAACAAGGTTACTGCGGTCACGAGCCTTGGGTTTGGGCGCAAGAGCAGGTTCGAAGGTGTTCGCCGTTGGTGATTGTCATCCCGTGTCAATTGTCATCCTGAGGCGGGCGCAGTTTGCCCGCCGAAGGATCTATGTAACCGGGCGGGATGCATAGGTCCTTCGCCGCAAAAAACGCGGCTCAGGATGACAAGAGCAGGCTGATTTTTCCACAGCCCGCATGTTCATCCATCACAGACAACCCACCAATGCGAGTGGAATGCTAGGAAGCATGAGTACGCCCAAGGTGTATTTCGTCTACATCATGACCAATCGCTCGAAGACTCTCTATGTTGGGGTAACCAACAGCCTCATTCGCCGCGTTCACGAGCATAAGCTGGGAATCGGATCGAAATTCGCCGCGAAATACAAACTGGACCCTCTTGTCTATTACGAGCGTTACGAAGACATCCACAGAGCAATCGGCCGCGAAAAACAAATCAAAGGATGGCTACGAATTAAGAAAATTGCTCTAATTGTGTCAATCAATCCTGGGTGGAGAGATTTAAGAGCTTGTTGAAAAAGTCACTGCCGGTGGCGCAGAGGAGTGTGATAAGAAGCAGGGATGCGAGGAGACGATCAGCAGCTGCAAACCGGGATGTTCAGCTACGTGGCGTTGGAAGATCGGATTCCAGCGGATCATCCGCTGCGTGGGGTGAGGAAACTGGTGGATGCGGTCCTGGCCAGAATGACGAAGGACTTCGATGGGCTGTATTCGGAGGTGGGGCGGCCATCGATAGCGCCAGAGCGGTTGCTGCGGGCATTGCTGCTGCAAGTGTTCTATTCGGTGCGCAGTGAGCGGCTGTTAATGGAGCAGCTGAACTACAACTTGCTGTTTCGCTGGTTCGTGGGATTAGAGATCGACGAGGAAGTGTGGAACCACGCCGTGTTCAGCAAGAACCGCGATCGGTTGTTGAATCAAGATTTGGCGCAGAAGTTTTTCGCTCATGTGAAACAGCAGGCGGCGGGGCTGATGTCGGACGAGCACTTCACGGTGGATGGCACGCTGATCGAGGCTTGGGCGGGACAGAAAAGCTTTCGTCGTAAAGACGAGGACGGCGGTCCCAAGGACGGAGGAAATTTTCACGGCGAGCCGCGCCGCAACCAGACGCACGCTTCGCGCACTGATCCCGAAGCGCGGCTCTATAAGAAGTCGGCAGGCCAGGAAGCCAAGCTGAGCTATCTGGGACATACCTTGGTGGAGAACCGGAATGGGTTGATCGCGGCGGCGATGACCACGCAGGCCGATGGTCGGGCAGAGCGCGATGCGGCTCTGTTAATGTTGCACGAGTTGAGTAGGGGACGAAGGAGTCGGATCACGACGGGAGCTGACAAAGCCTATGATACGCGCGACTTCGTTAACACAGTGCGCGAGTTGGGTGTGACCCCGCACGTGGCCCGTCGGCAGCACGGTGCGATCGACAAACGAACGAGCCGGCATCCGGGGTACTCGGTCAGCCTCAGCAAGCGCTGGTTGGTGGAGAAGCCGTTCGGCTGGCGGAAGCAGATCGGACCCTTAAGGAAGGTGAAACTGCGCGGTCTGGCGAAGGTGGAGTGGTTGTTCGTGTTCAGTTGCGCGGCTTTCAACCTGATTCGTATCCCGAAACTGCGGGCGCAGAGCGCATGAAGCCACCGACCGAACCCTCTGCTCCGCGGCCATCGGGAGCAGATCGGAAGCTCGAATCACGAAACTCAGTCTGACCGCGCGGTTCGCAGAACGATCCGCACATAGCGTGAAGGGTATTTCAACAAGCTCTTAAGTCTGGAGTGGTACCGACAACATCCGTTCGAGCCCGATGCATCTACCCCGAAACAGGCGCTTTCTGTGAATCTGTCATATTGAGGCGGGCGCTTTTTGCCCGCCGAAGGATATATGTAACCAGGTGGGATGCATAGGTCCTTCGCCGCAAAAGACGCGGCTCAGGATGACAAGAACATAAAATAAAAATCAACCCTCCCGGAATTGGGAGGGTTGGTGCATCAGTCAGAATTCAGAATACCGGGGTTAGTACATCATCTCCCGCACAGCCACGATGCGGTAGGACTGCAGGCTGTTCATCATGTTGGACCAGCAGCTGTCGTACTGCCAGGAAACATTGCCGCCGCCGTTCCAGTTAAAATGCGGGATCCCCGGCGCGCTGGAGGAGGGCAGCAAGGCATTGTTCGAATCGTAAAGATTAGCCACCAGCATGGAGCCATTTACGGTTCCGTTGCCACCACCGTTTTTGGTGACGGATCCCTTCCCAATCACCAGGATCAGACCGTTATAGCTGGGATTACCCGAAAAAGTTAAATTACCCGTGACTAGTAGAATCCCCGCTCCGCTCCAACCGCCGCCGAGCGAGAGATCGCCGTTCACAACATTGATCTGCGGAACGGCGTTGGTTCCGGGTCTCACGATGCTGGCCGGATTGTTGCCGTAAACGTTGTTATTGTTTCCCGCGACCAGAGTGATGGTACTCGCGAGGTTCTGTAAACCTCCCACCGTAGAAAGCATAGTCAACTGCGAGCTGACGTTGGCGACGCTTGGGCTGCCATACTGAACCGGCCCAGTGTAGCTCGCAGGGCGATTGTTGGCATCGCCGGTGAGAGAGGTTACGGCCGCAGCGTTGTAGGCGCCAAGAGCGGGCTCGCCAATGGCTGCGGGGCAGCCCGCGCCAGCGTTCGCGCCCTGCGCGATGTCATTTCCGCTTACCGTGAATGCATTCGAGTTGGGCGTGTTAAAGACTGGGTTGGCGCCATCGAAGATCATCGGGCCTGGCAAAGTTGGGAACTTATTCGAGATGGCTTCGGCCTGGACCATGCGGCGCGATCCGCTGGGCGTCACTGCCAACGTGGTCATCACATACACGGGCAGGTAATTCGGATTCAGTGCCGAGCAGGTTGCCAAGGTCGTAGCAACCTCAGTCGCGCCGTTCCAGCACACCAGGGCATTGGCGGCCAGAGTTGTATCCACCCGGTTAATGGTGCTCGTACCTGAAGCCGTCGCATTAGTCTTCAGATTGATGCGGGTCCATTTCCACGACGATACCGGGTTCATGGCATAGCTGGCACTCGCGGTGGTACTCGTATACCAGCCTCCGCCACCGGGGACCGGAGGATTGCCGCCGCAAGCCGCGCCCATGTTGGCCATTTCGGTGCAGAGTTCCGTATCCGGATACACGCTCGCGCTGCCGTTGGTCACCCAAGGAGTGTCCGCCTCTGCGTTTTTGGGGTTGAGGACGTAAAGAAAAGCGTTCGCATTGCCCGGCTTAGTAGTGGGGAGACTGGCGGCGAGAGAGTTCGCTGCTCCGTTCCGCAAACGATCGCGAACCTCCTCCATTCCAGCTTTTGCGGCGAAAAACGCCTTCTGCTCGTCGCGGAAATTACCACTGATGGTCGTGTCCGTCATCGTAAGCATGATCATGCCCGCGCCAATCGCGGTAATCAGCAACACGGTAAAGATCGCCACAAATAAGGCAATACCCTTTTCCGAATTTCGGTTGTTCTTGCAAGGTTTAGTCATAGGTTTACTCCTCACTGGCAGCTCATCGGATTCCAGCCGTTGGCTGCAAGCGAACAGTTGTTCAATGAAACCTCTCCTTCGAAGCTGGTCTGGATCTGCTGATGGGTTTTGGGATCTGTAACGTTCGGATCCTGAATGGTCAACGAAATGTGAATTGTCTTTACTTGGGCCAGCTGTGACCCGTTGTTGACGATGTCATACCCCCCCGGAGCTGCAGGAGGGGTGATCTGGTTGCCGTTCACGTCGAAGTACGTGAATATGATCGGCGTTGTTAGGTCATTGACTTCTGTACCCCAGGCGGGGAGGCTCTGCCCGGTGTAGGGATTGCCGGTTATCTTCGGCACAGCACTTCGCTGTAGGCAAAGGGCGCAGGTGTTTGAACCGTTGATTTGATACTGCACTTCCTGCACAACACCGCTCCCATTGATGTCCCCTTCAAACCAGATCGAAGTAGGGCTAATTTTCACGAGACCGACCGCTACGCGCGTATCGTTAATGCCATTCGCAAGATTCGTGACGATCCTGCCGTTCGGGTACCCGATCTGATTGATGTCGCGAAAGAACTGGTCGACGAAATCGCGCGCCTGGTCGAAATTGTCGACCTTGACTTGTTCGGTATAGATGCGCTGCGCGGCCGTATTCAACTGGCCGAAGACTCCGGCAGTGACCACGCCTAGAACACCGATCGCTACCAGCAACTCAACAAGGGTGTGTCCGCGCTCATTGCGACGATTGGCAGTGTGTTTCATGATTTATGTTCCCTGGCCGATGATGGTGCGAACAGTAGCGATCGGAGCGAAGGCCACCGCGTTGTTGCCGTTGTGCCTCAATTGCGCCGACACGGTCAGCATCTTTACGTTACCGAGGGAGTTCGGGATCGCCGCGATGTTCCAGCGCACGTCATAGATAGCCTGACGGCCATTGGTGTCACAGTCGGTGTAAAGCATCTGGTAATTGGCTACGACGGCAGCGGTGAAGTCCACCTCGCCGCTGGATGTTACTGCTGGGCCTCCCGGCGCTGTGTTGATTTGTTGGGCAGCGTTGTTAGTGCAATCGTTCATGGTCACGATTGTGTTCGTGGCCGCCGGAATCGCCATAATTCTCTCGGTCACGGCCTGAGCTAAAACCGTGGAGTTGCTCAACTGCTTGCTCCAGGCATCGCCGCCAATGGCGCGGACGATCAACGCCATCGAGCCGAGAATTCCGACCGCCAGAACAACCATGGCGATCATCAACTCAATCAGAGTCAGGCCGCTTTGTTTGCCCGACTTTGTGTTGTTGTTCCTGTGTCGTATCATTCCCATGCCGCTCCATCCCAAATGATTGGCTTCGTTCTCCCGCTTCGGCTTACGACTACTCCGGCCCATCCGGTACTTCCGACTCGCGCATCCCTGATGTAATAAACGAAATACCCAGCTGCGGGAGTGGAGCAGACTCCTGCTGAATAAGCACAGGGCAAGCCGCGGGCCGAGTAGCCCAAAATGGTGGCGTTATCGTAGGTAGTACCCGCCGTATCCCCTACGAGCACATACGCAGTCGGCGCCCCCGCTCCACTCGGAACGCCCGTCGACATCGAGATCGATTGAGTGAACGTGATGACTGTTTCGCCGGCATCGCAGGTTCCATTCGTGTTGGCATCGATACATGCTTGCGGCGGCGACGCGTTGTAAGCGATGGTATAAATCCTATTCTGCCGCGCCGCCTGGATGCGGGCCTGCTGCATCAACGAGGAAAGAGTGCTGGCCGCCGATTTCAACCGAATGCTGTAAAAAGCATTGATGAACGAGGGCATCGCGATGCCCACGATCGTGATGCTGATTCCGACCACGATCAGCAGTTCGAGCAGGCTGAAGCCACGTTTAAATCTCGCCCCAAATGCATGGGCCGCGGATCTACCGCGAGCCATATGGCTGCCGTCGCGCGCAGTAGGGGTGATCGCTACTCGTGAGAACATTCAAACCTGCCTAGGCCCAAGAATCGCTCCGACCGCACTTATCGCTCATCAGAATAGCCACTGCTGGAATTCTTGACAGATAACGAAAGTGATGTAACCGCGGGGGCAGGCACTCTGTGGGCGAGTGATTGAAAATAAGCTAGTTAGAGGGACTCACTGGTGCGAATCCAGTGGTAAAGGGCATCCGTTGAGGCAGGTTCGCTACAATGTGGGATCAAATCGGCAAGGGAAACGCATTGCGATGTCATCCTCGAACTCAGCGCGCTTGTCTGTGTGGTTGATGTTCTGCATATCAGCCGTCGTGGCTATTGGTTTCTTCTTTATCCCCGCATTCATCATTCGCCCTTTCGCGCACCAGAGCGTATCGGGACTGAGGTGGGCGATGGCGCTGCGGCAGAGTGCGCCATTGCCGACCCTGATTGCCGCAGTAGTCTGCATCGTGCTTGCGGCGTTGCTCTGGGAGTCCGGCAATCTTCGGCGAAAGATCGTCCTCTCCAGCATCGTTGTCCTCGTGCTGTTTTCCGCGGTTATGTCGCGGCTCAATTACTTTGAATGGATGTTCCATCCCGTGGACAGTCCGCAGTTTGAAGCTGAGGCCGCGAGCAAGCTCGCTGGCAAAGAGATGATTCTCGCGGTTCAGTACGGCCCGGACGCGCGTGCCTATCCCATCCGCGAGATGGCTTATCACCACATCCTGAATGACACGGTGCAGGGCGTTCCCATCGCGGTGACGTATTGAACGCTGTGTCACACCGGTCTGGTGTGGACGCGAACTGTGAATGGCCGGGTTCTTCATTTCTATCTGGCTGGAATCAACAACCAGAACTTCATCATGCGGGACAAGGAAACGGGTAGCTGGTGGCAGCAGATCACCGGCAAAGCGATTTATGGGCCGCTTAAAGGCTCAACTCTTCAGTTGGTGCCCAGCGATGAACTCACCTTCGGGCAGTGGAAATCCGAAGTTTCGAATGGACGAGTTCTTGCTCCGGTTGCGAAGTACGTGAAGGAGTACGACAGCGACTGGGAGCCAGAAGTGGCCAAACTCCCGGTGGTGATCAGCTTTCCGGGGACTGAGTTGAAGTCGCGCGATATCGTGGTCGGTCTCGAAGTTGAGGGTACGAGCCGGGCTTATCCCTGGGACAAGTTGGTGAAGCAATCGCCGGTAGTCGATCGGGTGAATGGCAAACCGATCCTCATCGCAGTGGGTGCCGACGGCAAATCTTTTCGCGTTTTCGTCAGTCGCATCGATGGGAAAGATGCTGAGTTCTTCCTGAAGGGCGAGGGTGAAAATCCGCCAGGAAGCCCGGCCGATGCTAAGAAAGATCCTGGCACGTCAACTCCCGGCGCGGTGACCGTCGCGGCGAGCGGTGCAACGAAAACGCCGTCAAACAGTCCATCCCCGGATAAACCCTGGGTCCTCCTGGATACATCCACCGCCAGCGAATGGAATTTTCAAGGGTGCGCCGTTTCGGGCCCCGCTCAAGGTAAGTGTCTGGACCGCATCCCGGCTCTGAAAGATTACTGGTTTGACTGGCGGAACTATCACCCCGAAACTACCGTCTACAAGCGCTAAAGAGGTGAAACGAGGTATCATCGTTGGCCGTAAGCAGGATGCGGCCGGGATTTTCTTGAGAACAATGCCGGCTTTTGCGAGTTTAGGTCCATGGTCTTCCCGACGCGCTTGAATCTCATTTTGTGCCAGAGACTGGCGCTAGCCTCGCTCATTGCAATTGTCCTCGCCAATGTTGGGCTACTCTCTGCTCAGTCCAACCCGATACCTACGAGCGATTCATCCCGACCCTCGCAGGGTCTGCCTTTTATCAATGCTGGTCCAGATTCCCGGTTCGCCCAACTGGATTTCGCTGAGATGTATCTGGACAACCTGAACAAACACGCGAAAGCGATCGAAGACGAACGACGCAAGAATGCGGTTCTTGTGGAAACCGGAGTGGTCTCGGCGCTCGACATAGTCGCTCCCAACAATGCGGTACAAGAATTCAATCGCGCAACTACGTTGTTGAAAGCGCAGGATTCAAAGGAAGCCAGCAAGCATCTGCAGAAAGCGATTCACCATTACCCCAAGTTCGTCTCCGCTCACAATGCGCTGGGGCTGGCTTACCTGGATCAAAATGATCCGCGCGCGAAAAGCGAATTCGAAACCGCCGCTCAACTGGACGACAAGTTTCCACTTTCGTTCTTGAATCTCGGTCGGCTGGCTCTGTCGGAAAAGGATTTTGTGACGGCAGAGTCCAACCTGGAGAAAGCCACACGCCTGAATCCCCGAGATGCCAAAGCTTTATCTGCGCTGGCCTTCGCCGAAAATGGCAAGGGTGAGTACGCGGCCACAATAGCAACGGCTCAGCGGGTACACGCTCTCGATCATCGTACGATGGCGAACGTGCATTATCTCGCTGCCTCGGCAGCAGTGGCGCTGAATAATCGTGAAGTGGTCCAGAAGCAACTCGAGCTTTTCCTGAGTGAAAGTCCTACCGACGCCTTGGCCCCGATCGCGCGCAAGAATCTGGAGATTCTGCAGCATCGGGAAAATGCCAATTCCGCTGGCGTTGCCAACCTGCAGCCTGCGTCGGACTCACACACTTTTCCGAATAGCGATCGCCTGAAGCATGAGTTATCGAACGTCGGAGACGAGGCAACCTCGCCCGAAGAGACAACGCCAACTCCGACGTCAGACGGCGCTATGCCGCGTTCTTCGGGATCAGTATCGTCGAATCTCGGACCGGCGCCATGGACGATCCACAAGACGGTAGATGAAGCCGCTCTTTTTTTCTCGGTGAGCAACCATGGTCATATGGTCAGTGATCTCAATCTCTCAAATATTAAGATCCGCGATGATAAGAAGGAGCCGGACAGAATTCTGCAGTTTGTGCCGCAATCGAAGCTTCCCTTGCGGGTGGCATTGCTGATTGACACTAGCGGGTCGATCAAAGAACGATTCGCTTTTGAGAAACACGCCGCCGCCAAGTTTCTAGAGAAGCTCTTGAACGGAACATCCGATCTCGGATTCGTGGCGGGATTTAACAGCGAAACTCTTCTGACCCAGGATTTCTCGCCTGAGACTCAGAAGCTGGCGGGCGGTATCGAAGCGCTGCAGAACGGCGGTGGGACTGCACTTTTCGATGCGGTTGCTTACGCCTGCTGGAAGCTTGCGGCCTACCCGGACCAGCAGCGCGTAGCCAGAGTCGTCGTACTCTTGACCGACGGAGAAGACAATTCCAGCCACCGCAGTCTGAAACAAGTGATTCGGCAAGCCGAGGATTCGGGAGTCACGATTTACGTGATCAGTACGAAGGAGGGCTCAGGTTCGAAAACTGATGCCGATCGAATTTTGGATTTGCTGGCGGAGCGAACGGGTGGAGAATCGATGTTTCCCGGCGACGTGCTTGCCCTGTCGAAGTCCCTCGATAGACTACAAGACCTGATCCGCAGCCGATATCTGATTGCCTACAAACCGGCCGATTTCCAGGCGGATGGTAAATACCGCGCGATCACCATCACTGCAGAAAAAGATGGCAAGCGGCTCCAGGTGCATGCCCGGAAGGGCTATTACGCACGCCTCGAAAATAGCCACAACTGAACGTGACCTTGAATAGGTAAATCCGTCTGGGAGGATTTTCGAGTGCCTGCTATTACTGCACTGTTTTGGGACATTGGCGGTGTTTTACTCACCAACGCATGGGATCGTACGGAACGCGCGAAGGCGCTCCAACACTTCCACCTGGATCCGGATGAATTTCACGCCCGCCACGAGATGGTTGTTTCGTCCTTTGAACGAGGCAAAATCACGCTCGACCAGTACATGGAGAGCACCATCTTCTACATCCCGCGATCGTTCACGCGCGATGCATTCCGGGCGTTCATGTTGGACTTGTCGCAACCGCTACCCGGCCGGCTGCCCGTCGCGCAGGCGCTGGCGAATTCCGGCAAGTACTTTATGGGTACGATCAACAACGAATCGCGCGAGCTTAACAACTACAGGATTGAGAAGTTCGCATTGCGCGGGATTTTTCGGGTGTTTTACAGCTCTTGCTTTCTGGGCTTGCGCAAGCCCGAGCGCGACATTTACCGGATTGCGCTCGAAACCACCCAGTTCCCTGCCGATCAATGCTGCTTTCTGGATGATCGCGCCATCAATCTGGAAGGCGCGGCGCAACTGGGCATGCACACCATCCAAGTGCAATCCCTCGAGCAGATGAAGATCGAGCTGGCAAAGCTGAGTGTTGCGGTGTGAGTGATCCGCGAATTTCGATCAGGAAGATTTTCGTGACTGGGTTGTCTTCACGCCCGCGCCGCTCGGCACATCGGATTCCAGGTTGCTGAGCGTCAAGTCGCTGGACCAGCAATCGGCGGCGATCTTCCACTCGCCTCCAGTTTGGCGTTGGCAGACCCAAAGATACTTTCCGCGCTCCTCACGTCGTTTACCAACAGCGCTGGGCACTAAGGCCTTGAAGCGGCCGGCTTCATAGGCGAGATCACCGACGATCTCCACCCGCAGGGCTTCCATATCGACTTCCCCAAATCCTGTTTCCAGCGCGCCATGCAAGAACTCCCGCACGGCCGCCGCTCCCCGCATTGCGGGATAATTCGAGCGCAGGACCATTGCATCCGAGATATACAGCTCGAGCATGTCATCCAGATGCTTGGTATTGCACGCCAGCACCCACTCCTGAGTGACACGGCGCACCGCAGCCTCCGCCCTGCTCATGTCGCCGCGCATGGCGGCATTCGGGGAGCGTAGCTTTTCTTCGCGGACGGCGAGGTCGCCTCCGGCTCGCGCGAAACCGCCTTCCTGGCCGCCATAAAAGTAATGGTGGTGATAGTGATGGTGGTAATGATGGCTGTCGTTGGGTGAAGGACGGGGGGCAATCGGATTGGGTTCCGGCACGAAAGCGGCGGGAGGATGGATCAGGCTCTGGGGCTGGGGCCGCTCACCGGCCGGGCTCTCACCGGCAGATATGGCCACGCCGCACATACTGCAAAATTTCGTCTGCTCGCGGTTGCGGTATCCGCATACAGTGCACACGGTTGAGCCCGGCTCAACGGCAAGCTTTTGCTCGAGGTCATCCGCGGCATCGGCGGCGTCCGCTTCGGCGGCCAAGCGTTCTACGGCTTCGAGAGCCGCAGCCAGAGCCTCGGGGCCAGGTTTGGCTCGCTTCATCTCAGGATTCAGCTTGCGCAGAAGCTGGTCCACCTGATCGTTGTGGCCGGAGGGCCCAGAGGGTCCTACGTTCTTCTTCTCTTTGTCCACGGAAGTTGATACTGCTTAACAGGAATTGTAGCCCAGCGGCTAAAAGAGGTGTTATCGAGTGGAGAACTCCACCTTGCCCTCGGTTTCGGTGGGTACGCCGTTGCACGTGGCGGGACGGTATCTCCAACTCCTGACGGTCTGCAGGACGCGGCGGTCGCCGGCCAGACCCCCGCTCTCCAGAATCAAAGGACTATGCACCCGACCATCGATCCCGATGATGAAACTGACCTTCACTTTGCGTCCAAAAGCCGAGCTGGTAAAGAGCGGATCAGGTGTGGTCAGAGCCTCAGGCGGCTGGACCTCTCCGCAGCTTGGCCGTGAACTAATGTGCCGGACATCCACGAACTGCGCCGCCCGAACCAGACTTCTGGTGAACTGCCGCTCGCGAGTTTGCAGAGCCTCGGAGGCGAGGTTCTTGCCGGAAGTGCTCACAGCAACTGAGAACAGCGAGATTAAACAAACAAAAATTACAGGCCAGATGCGACGCATGAAGATTCCAACTTCCGTAAGAGGGTCTACCCCACCGACGTTGCTGGCACATTTCGTACCGTCCCGCGAATGGCGGTCAGCCTCTATTCTCAACTACTTACCGCCGCGCCCTTCCCTGCATGGGCCTGTTTTGTGAAACGGATTGCATTGCAGTGGATGCACTTTGCGCTGATGGAGCGGTACAGCGCGCGGGATTCGCCGATTCAAGCGACTCCAATGGCATACCGCTGATCAAGACTTCGTTTACCCGCGACGGATGGTAATTAGCGTCACTTCGGGCGGGCAGTTCAGCCGCACTGGAATGGTGATGGTACCGAGCCCAACATTCGTATAAAGAGTCAACTCACGGATGCTGTACAAACCGCTGAAATATTTGCTGCCTAGTGGAGGCAGGTACAAAGGTGGCGACAGGGGCAATCGGATTTGCCCACCGTGCGAGTGTCCGGATAACTGGAGATCGACTGGGTAGCGCGCCACGTAATCGGCGTAATCCGGTTCGTGTGCCATCAAGATTACGGCTTCGTCGGGCGGAACCGAGTGCAAAGCGGAATGCAGATCCGCGGCATTGAGGAGCACATCTCCTACACCAGCCAACCAGAAACGGCCGCCATTGTGCTCAATTGGGACCGCCATATTGGACAGGACTGCCAGGCCAACGGCGCGCAGGGCCGCCGTCACCTGGGGTGTACCCGCGATTACATCATGGTTCCCCATCACTGCCCAGCGGCCGTGAGTGGCTTGCAGCTTTTGCAGCAATTGAGCGCAGGGCTCGGCACCAACCAGCGCACGTGATCGGTGCCCGAACGGAGGTGAGGTCACAAAATCCCCGGTCAGTAGTACGAGATCAGGTCTAACGCGGTTGACCATTTCAACCGCAGATTGGATGGGGTGAACTGAAAAGATCGGATCGTAATGGAAGTCGCTAAGCAGCGCTATGTTGAAGGCATCCATCCGGGCGGGCCAGCGTTTCAGAAGAATCTCTTGGCGGACGATGCTTGGGCGCATCGGCTCGACGAGGACTCCATTGGCAGCAATGGCGGTGACACCCGCACCTGCCGCCAGACCGAAGAATTTTCGCCGGTTAATTTGCCGGGGGGACAAACGTTCCTGAGATGTAGCTTGCCGGAGAACTCCCACCTTTCAGGATACCCGAAGGGGAGTGCCGATCAGATGAGGGGAACTGAACCCCTCGCTAAAAACTGAAGGCAGCTTGCAAGTCGATACGCCGGACTGCGCCGCCGGTGGAAAACGGCCCACCCTGCAACGAGTTTGGCCGGTCGAAAAATCCGGAGCCGAGCACGCCACTGGGATTGCCGAGATTTACTTTGTTGAAAACGTTGCGCACGTTCATGGAGAGGGTCAGGTTGTAACGGCGATCGGAACTCGGGCCTCCCATCATCGGGCCCCCGCCGAACAAGGGTCCGTGTCCATGTCCGCCACCTCCGTGCCCGCCGGGACCCGGTCCTCCCGGACCTGTGTCGCGTCCCGCTCCCCTAGCTTTCGCGCCAAAACCGAAGGTTTTACTCAGCCGGAGATTCAATACGACGTGCGATGGCCCCGTTCCGTAATTGATGGGTACCTGTGAAAGTCCTGTTAAAGCTCCAGCGGCGTCGAACGTGCCCAGCGGAGTGCAGTACATGGTCGAAGGCGGCGTGGGAAACTGGGTCTGCGCACACGTCCCCGTGGAAATCATGGCGGGACGATCATTAAAAATTGAGTCTCCGTTTACGTCGTCAGGCACCGTGATGTTGAAAGGCGTTCCCGAACTGACCACCATGAACGGGCTGAGCCGGAAAAGATACGGCAGCGAAATGCTCCCTCCCAGGAAGAGCCGGTGACGCGTATCGAACGATGCCCGCCCGTAATCCTGGCTCAAGTTGTACGAATTGGAAGCGAAATTCGAAACGCCGGACGCGTTGCTGTTTGCATAATTCAAGGTGTAGTAGCCGAACAGTTGAAGCTTTGAGCCGGCGCGAACGTTGCTGTTCAGAATCAATTGTTGCTGCCGGAACACCGATTCGGAAACAAACTCGTATACATTCCCCTGTGTTGGGTCGGGCCGGATGTTGCTTCCGGGCAACGGAGCATTAGCGTTGATTGTGCCCAGTTGATCGAAACCGCGCGAGTTCAAATACGTGACCGAGAGAGTTGCTGACTTGGTCACCTGCCGCTCCACGCTGATTGCCGACTGCAGAGTGTAGGGCGCGTGCAACCGGGGACTTACCGCGTAGACGGTCGGAGTCGCCGTGCTCGCGGCAGAGAGGTCGCAGTTGGCGGCCACGGGAAAGCAAGTGGGGTTTACCAAAACGTACTGCTGTTGCACTACCCCATTGACGCGCTCGGCTTGCAGGATCTGTTCCGATTCGAACCGGTCATAAAATATTCCAAACCCGCCGCGAACGATAGCCTTCGGTTGGCCGTTCCGGCCACCCACTCCCCAGGCGAATCCGAGACGTGGCGCCCAATCGCCGCGATCATGGATGTAGCCTTGCGTCTCGAAGCGCAGTCCTAAACTCAAAGTGATGTTTGGCCGAGCGCGCCAATCATCCTGCATATACAGTCCGGCGTCGTAGGTCGTGAGGCTCTTATTCGGAAGTCCTGTCGTAATCGACAACTGCGTGGCATAGGGAACGCCTCCACTTTGCAACTGCTGCTGTGCGTATTGGTAAGAGACCGGGCAGGGCGTGCTGGCGGGCAATTGGCTGGGGTCGCCCGGAGTGTGGCAATTTAGGTCCGTAGGTCCATTCAAAGACGAAAATATGAAAGTGCCGTTGAAACTCGACGTGGAGTAATTATTCAGCGTGAGCGCGCGCACTCTTGCACCGAATTTCAAGGTATGGTTCTGATGAATCATCGAAGTGTAATTCTGAAACTCGTAATGATTCTCATGACCGATGATCGTTCCCTGGTTGTTTCCTCCACCACCAAATGCACCACGAACGTTAACCGTGGGATCGGTGCTGATTGCATTTTGGCTGTCGTTTTCGCGCAAGTATTGGAAACGCGTTTCGTTAACGATGCTCGCGCCAATGACCTGGGTATCGCCGATCTGAAACGTATGCTCAGCAGAAACATCGTTGTATCCCTGGGACGGCAGATTGAACTGGCCTACGCCATCGTTGTTCTGCGAGTCACGAAAATATTGATAGCGTGCGGTCAGAGTGTTGTTCTTGTTGACCGCGTAGTCGAGTCGCGGACTCAGGTTCGTGCGGTGCCGTGGATTCGAAACTGACTGCTGCAGGTTGAAGGGATTGAGGTTCTGATCCAGGACGAGCGCATTCACCGCGGTCACATCATTGATGTTTCGCCGCTGCCCATTAAAAAAGAACGATGCCGATTTCCCCAGGGGACCGCCGATACTTCCGTCGTAGATGGTCGTGTAGTAGCCCGGTTCTGCGCCGGCGAAGGGATTATGTGAGTTGAAGACGGAATCATTGCCCATGACGAAGCCTTGCCCGTGAAACTTGTCGGTCCCGGGCTTGGTGAAGACTTCAATGCGGCCGTATCCCAGTTTGTCGTACTCGGAAGAAAACGGATTCTGATTGATCCTGATTTCGCGAATGGACGCTTTTGGAGGCAACTGGCCAGCTGTGAATCCGTCGATGTACATCTGGCCGCCGCTCGGACCCGCCGACGGCCCGGCGAGGGCTTCCAGATCGGACTGCAACTCGTCTGGATCATCGGGTAAGGCTTCCAGCTCTTTGCCAGAAATTACGATGGCGCCCGCGTTGTTGTTGGGATTGACGTCGATGGTCGGCGCAGTGTCTGAAACCTGGACGTGCTGGGTTTCGACCTCGATGTCCATGGTCACGTTCAGCCGGAGCGGTTGATCAGCAACGACCACGTTGTCGTTTTCGTACAAGGTAAATCCCGCTGCGGCGACGGTCAGGACGTATTTGCCAGGCGGCAGGCTCTTGAACTCGTAATTTCCCTGGCCGTCGCTCTTGATTGCGATCGGAGATCCGGTCGCGGGTGTCATGATGACGGTGGCACCAGGAATGGCAGCTCCAGAGGGATCAGCAACCTGCCCCCGCAACACCCCGGTCGTGCTCTGAGCAACCGCGATTGGAGCCAACAACGAACCCAAGAGGAATATGAATGCGATGTACAGGTACTTCTGCAGCTTCATGTCGATCTTCCAGTTCCTACCAATGAGTAATAAAAAAATTGAGACTACGGCGCGCCCTCGCCGGCGGGAGCGCCACCCAGGCTCCAGGGTGTCAGCATCATGGCTTGGCTGCTGGGGGCCGCCTGAAGAATCGGTTCCACGCCGCTGAGCATAGTGATGGCCGTCGCGCCTGCAGTCGCCGAGCCTTCTGTCGCCACGATCAGCAGGGCGTCACCTTTGTGTAGATCCGCCAGGCTTAGAGTGGGCATGCGGCTCATTATCTGTTGAAAGTCTCCGCCAGCAGCACGCATACCTCCGGGCACTGCTCCACCATTGCCCGCGGATGCATGGGCCGGAGCTTCCGAGCCCGGCTTCATGGCTTCGGGCGTCCCGGATTCTGAACTGCTATTCCCGGAAGTCCGCACCGCACCCGCGCCGGGGGTTCCGGGAGGCATGCTTCCCTTTAACCGCATCGCGATCCGTTGCGCAAATTCGGGTGGTAGCATGTGCAGTTGCGACTCCGGTGTAACTTTCACCACGACTGCTTTCTTGGTCAGCAGGTCTTGAACGTTCACCGTGCCTGCGGTCGGATCTACGGAATTCACCGTGCCGGCGACGTTGCGAAAGCTGCCGGTGACGACTTCTTCCGCCGTCAGCTCCGAGCCATCCGGACTGTGCTGGCCTCGTGCCCGCAGTTGATCTCCGGGACGAATCTCTGCGAGCGTGCTGGGTTTAGCGTCATCGAACTTGACCGAATCGGGAGCGTAGCGTCGGAAGACTGTCGTGCCGGTGGTACGCACGACAATTTCTTTCTTGCCGCCCACGCCGGTAACGGAGACGGTCACGGTGGCAGCGGTAGGGTCTACTTTGCTTACCAAGCCACCGGCTCCGCGCCTCTGCCAATCCTGCTGCTCCTGTGCGCGACGAGCCTCCAGGTCCGTGCGCGACATGACAATGATCTCAACCGCCGTGAGGGAGTTTGGCTCGTTGCCACTTTGGCCGCGAACGCGCACGCGGTCTCCGACCTGAAGGTCCTGCAGGACCACCGGAGTGGCGTCCTTGAGATCTTTCGCGCCGGGTGCGATGCGCAGAACACGGGCATCCGGCTGGACTGTAACGGACACATCCGGGCCAGAATCGGGCGTCAGCGTGACAGTATTACCCGCAATACTTTTGATGGCACCGATGCGGCGAACCAAGGTTGCGGCGGAGGTCTCCTGGGCTTGCAGGAAACCCCCGGTCGTAACCAGAGCTGTGCCGGCCAATAACAGCACGGCTGATACAAAAATGGCAGATCTCTTCATACGGCCACCTCTAATGTACATGGTGAAAACTGATGCAAGTACATGATTTACAAAGTTTTACCCAACATAAAAAGAGGATTACAAAGGACCAAGACGGGACTTGAATGACGATCCAGAAGTACAGGCAGTGCAGTTCAGTTCACAGGATTCTCTCGTGGGTATACCCCGCGCCGGCTAGAGCCGAGATGAGTTCGGTAATGTGCTGCGGGCCGCGGGTTTCCATAGTGATGTCGATGGCCGTGTCGCCGAGGTTCACACCGTGGTAGGCGCGGTCATAGCTGGTCTCCACGATATTGGCGCGATGGTCTGCGAGGATGCCCGTGAGCCGGTGTAAGGCTCCGGGGTAATCCGGGAGGTGAACTCTCAGGCGCACCAGCCTGCCATCTTTGACCAAGCCGCGCTCAATGATGCGGGAAAGCAGCGTTACATCGATGTTGCCGCCGCAAACCAGCACCGCCACGCGCTTGTTCTGCAACTCGATTTTTCGATTCAGTACTGCCGCAATGGCGGCCGCGCCCGCGCCCTCCGCGAGAGTCTTTTCGCGTTCCAGCAGCAGAAGAATGGCATTGGCGATCTCTTCTTCCTCGACAGTGACGATGTCATCGACGTACTTCTGAACCAGCGGCAGGGTGTAGTCGCCGGCACGGCGAACGGCAATGCCATCCGCGATGGTTTTAGCCGAGTCGAGCGTAACTGGCTTTCCCGCCGCGATGGCTGCCTTCATCGAAGGAATTCGCGCCGGCTGCACGCCATAAACCTTTACGGAAGGGCGACTCTCTTTCACCGCGCAGGCGACACCGCCGATGAGTCCGCCGCCTCCGATGGGCGAGACAATCACTTCGATATCGGGATGCTGCTGCAGAATTTCCAAGCCCAAAGTACCTTGCCCGGCGATGACGGACTCGTCGTCAAAGGCGTGAATCAGGACCAACGAATCCTGTTGCGAGAGTTCCATCGCGTTTTCATAGGCTTCGTCGTAGTTCGTTCCATGCAGCACGACTTCAGCACCGTAGGCACGCGTGGCAGAAACCTTGGTGAGCGGCGTGGGCAGCGGCATCACGATGCGAGCCCGCACGCCGTGTCTCCCGGCATGATATGAAACCCCTTGGGCGTGATTCCCTGCAGATGCCGCAATCACCCCGCGAGCCCGCTCATCCGCGGACAGGCTCAGGATTCTGTTCAGCGCACCTCGTTCTTTGAAGGCGCCCGTGCGCTGCTGATTGTCCATCTTGAGATAGATGGAGTTTCCCGTGACGGCGGAGAAGGTCTCCGACCTGGGGCAAGGGGAGACTCGAATATCGGCGCGAATCCTGCCGAGTGCGGCTTGTACATCAGAAAGTTGAATCATGTCCGGACACGAAACACATAGCCCCGGACGCATTCGTCCGGGGCGTTAAGAGAAGCGAAACCGTTCCTAAAATCTCCAGAAGGCGCCCACGGCTACGAAATAATTATGCTGGCGAGACTTGCCTGTCGGAGCCAGCGGGAAATCCGGGTGCCCTGACCAAAAATCGCGAGCTTCCCCGCGCAGATAGAGCCGGCGCGTCAGCCGCACATCAAGCCCAACCCCGGCCTCCAGCGTGGCGCTCGTGGTCGACTTTCCAGGATTCGTACTGCCGAATGCAAGATTGCTGCTCTGGCTGAAGTGTCCAAATCCGGCGCCGAGGCTTACCCAGGGCGAAAATGCGGTCGTGGGGAACAAATTCACGCGTGCCGCCGGAGTCACAAACAGCTGCTTATAGTTGGAGGGTACAACGGGATTGGTCACTGATCCCGCATTCAAGTCCTCATCCGGGTTATACATCAGGAGCACTTCGCCGGATACTGAGACCAGCGGTGTCACCAGCAAGTGCCGGGAATACTCAACGTCGAAGCTCCATCCCCTGCCGGAGTGAATGACTGGGTTGAAAAATGATGGGCCGCTGATGCCTTGATCGCTGATAAAGGCATGCCCAAAAGTACCGCCTACCTCATTTTTTTCGTCCTGGGCCACGGCCGAGACCGCCAGGATGGTCGCGCACGACAACACCGCAAGCAAAAGCCGTTTGCCAGACATTTCCCCTCCAGCTGGGCTGGTTCTGTTTGTAGATTGATACGGCGGTACGCATAGCCTAGCATGAACGCCCAGGTTTCCAGGCACAAATCACGGCAGGGTTCTTCCCCGTGCACCTTCGTGCCGCGGTCGAAACTCCCAGTTGCGGAGGTGCTAAAATCAATAGATTGCATGCCTGTAACGGACCTCACTGCAAGCGCTCCCTCTGAGTCGAAAAAGAGAAAACTGGAGACGCCCCTTAAAGACCCTGCTCGCCCGACAAAGGTGGGCTTCGTCAGCCTGGGCTGCCCGAAAAACCTTGTGGACAGCGAAGTGATGATGGGCCTGCTGGCGCGAGCCGGAGCTGAACTCACACGCCGGGCCGAAGATGCCGACGTCATCGTAGTCAATACGTGCTCGTTTATTGACAGCGCACAGCAGGAATCCGTGGACACCATCCTGGAAATGGCTGGGCACAAAGCTGCCGGAAAAGCAAAGAAACTGGTGGTAGCCGGATGCCTGGTCGAACGATTCCGTGACCAGATCCGCAAAGATATTCCCGAAGTTGATGAGGTGGTGGGCACGGGGGAACTGGAGAAAATCCTGGCTGCCACCGGAATCGCGCCCGCGCCGCCGCCGAATTCGCCGTTTGTAATTCTGGGCACACGCCCGGAAGCAGAGGCCCGTAGCGCTCAAGGCCGGTTCTCCCGCGAGGGTTGGGATGGCGCGATCGCCGATCTGCCGAATTACCTTTACGACGAAGACACGCCGCGTGTGCTTGCGACTCCGGGCCACATGGCATATATCAAGATCGCCGAGGGCTGCGATCACCCGTGTACCTTCTGCATCATCCCGCAACTCCGGGGGCAATTCCGCTCGCGCCGCTTCGAGTCCGTCATCGCCGAAGCTGGACGCCTGGCGGCCTCTGGCGTGCGCGAAATTACTTTGATCGGACAGGACACGACCTGTTACGGCGAGGACTTCAACCTTAGGGACGGTCTCGCCCTGCTGCTGGAGAGACTTTCCAGCATCGAAGGGATCCGGTGGGTACGCTTTCTGTACGCCTATCCGAACAAGATCACTGGCAAGCTCCTGGATACGATCGCGTCTCACGAAAAAATCTGTTCGTATATGGATGTCCCTTTGCAGCATGCCTCGGCGTCCGTCTTGAAGCGGATGAAGCGCGGCGGGGGCGCGGACGTCTTTCTAAAATCCATTGAGAAGATGCGGCGTACGATCCCCGATGTCACCCTGCGAACTTCTTTCATCGTCGGATTTCCTGGAGAAACCGAGAAAGAATTCAACGAGCTCTGTGATTTCGTCCGCGAAGCGCAGTTTGACTGGATGGGGGCTTTTTCTTACTCGGATCAGGAAGGCGCCAGTGCCTACTCACTGGGCAAGAAGCTCTCAACTGCTGAAATCGAGCGTCGTAGAAAGCATCTGATGTCCATTCAACGGCAGATCAGCAAAAGAAAGAAGAAAGCGCTGGTGGGGCGGGAGTTCGACCTACTGCTCGAAGGTGAATCCGATGAAAGCGAGTTGCTTCTGGAAGGCCGAACTCAAATGCACGCTCCGGAAATTGACGGCAAGGTGTTCATCAATGACGTTCCTGAAGAACTCAAGCCCACGCCGGGAGAGTTTTACCGTTGCCAGATTACGGAAGCGCACGATTACGACCTGGTGGGAAAGCTCGTTTAGGCCGCGGAATCTGACGTGGGTTTGCTTGCGGGACGGCGAGGCGTCCGCCCCTACACAATTTTCTCGAAAGTAAACGCTCATGCCACGCAAGCGCACGATCAAGCTTCGCTGTCCGATCTGCAAAAAACAGGTACAAAACACTGCGCCTGAGTTCCCTTTCTGCAGCCCACGATGCCGAACCATCGATTTGGGGAAATGGGCCAGTGGGGGGTACGTGGTCTCTTCGCCCGTCACCGACGCGGAAGAAACTCTGCAAGATAGCGAGCAAGACCGGAATCGAGAGGAATGAGCGCCTCGAGCTCTGAGGGCACAGAAATGCGCGCCCCCCTCTGGGCGACTCTGACAGCTACGGTGTTCGGCACCGGCTATCTCCGCCCCGGCCCGGGAACGTGGGGCTCCGCAGTCACGGTTGTGCTTTGGGGAGCACTGGCTTATTCGGTACCATCAAAACTGCGGACTGCGCTGGTGATCGCTCTGGCTGTCCTGGTAATAGTCATCGGGATCGCCGCGGCTACGCAGGTTTGCCGTGCTTCGGGGAAGAAAGACCCGCAGTTCGTGGTGATCGATGAGGTCGCGGGGCAACTCATAGCCTTAATCGCCGTGCCATTGACATGGCAATCTTTCGTGACCGGTTTTATAATTTTCAGAGCCTTCGACATCATCAAGCCACCTCCGGTGCGCCAACTGGAATGTCTTCCCGAGGGGAGTGGAATCGTGCTCGACGATGTTGCGGCAGGAATATACGCGCTACTTGTGATGCAAATTCTCCTGCGAATTTTTCATCTATTAAAATAAGCTTGACCAGCGAGCGCCGTATATCCGGTGATCGCAACTCGGTGCCGCTCAGTTCATGGGATTCTCTGATCGTATTCTCGGCAAGAAAAACGTCAATGGTAGTCCGCACATTGACGGGGTATCGCCGTCATTCGCCCTCACCGGGGGTGAGGTTCGGATTAACGGCTCCGGGCTGCGCCCGCAGGACCTGCTGCGGCCCAAAGTAAAGTTCGGCGACGTTTCAGCTTCGATCGTGGTGAGTTCCGACGGCTTTCTGGTCACGCGCGTGCCGGAAGGCGCCGTATCCGGACCGGTGGTCGTCGCGACCAATGGACACGAGAGCAACCCGCACCCGGTGAAGGTTGCAGTAACGATCGCGGAGAACCTCCACCCCGTGACCAATCCTGCGCTCGACGCGGAAGGCAACATTTACGTTACGTTTTCTGGATCGCGCGGACAGAAGGTCCCAGTCTCCGTCTTCAAGATCGACACCAACTACAACGTCAAACCTTTCGTGCTGGAGATGATGAACGCCACCTCCATTGCATTCGATCACCAGGGACAGATGTATGTCTCGTCGCGATTCGATGGCGCCGTCTACAAGGTGGCTCCGAACGGCTCCCAGAGCACCTTCGCGGAGGGCCTCGGAATAGCCACCGGCATCGCTTTTGATCGTGAAGGAAGTCTCTATGTGGGCGACCGCAACGGCACCGTCTTCAAGATCGCCCCCGATCAGCAAATGTTCGTCTTCGCCACCCTGGAGATGAGTGTTTCGGCGTACCACTTGGCTTTCGGGCCGCATGGAGACCTGTTCGTCACTGGTCCCAACGATCGGGTCTATAAAGTTGACCCGAGCGGCAACGTGAGCACGTTCTATAAAGGACTGGGGCGGCCACAGGGGTTGGCCTTCGACGCCGACGGGAACATGTACGTTGCAGCTTCCCTGTCCGGAACGCGCGGTATCGTGAAGATCTCCCCTGATGCGAGAGCGAGCCTGGAGGTCGCCGGTCAAGGCCTTGTGGGTGTGGCGTTCGCTCCCGGGCGCTCCGTAGTTCTCGCCACCAGCAGTGCCGTCCATCATTTGCTGTGGAATATACCCGGACTCCGCCTCATTCCCGAATGAGCGCTGCCGTCTGTGTCGCTGGTTTTTTGATTTACACTGCTATGGCGTGAACGCCGAAATCATCGCGGTGGGTTCCGAGATGCTGACTCCCTACCGCATGGATACCAACTCCCTGTATCTCACAGATCAACTCAACCAATTGGGAGTTGACCTCATTTTCAAGAGCGTTGTGGGAGACAACCTGCGGCGGCTAGTTGGAGCCGCTCAGCATGCGCTGTTCCGCTCCGATATCGTGATTTTTAGCGGGGGACTGGGGCCGACCGAGGACGATCTCACCCGCGAAGCGGTTGCCGAGGCGCTCGGGGTGGGCTTGCGCCGGGATGAGGAAATTCTGTCGCGCCTGGAGCAGCGGTTCGCGGAACGCGGCTGGAAAATGTCCCCCAACAACACTAAGCAAGCCGACGTTCTGGACGGAGCGACGGTCCTGCCGAACCCAAACGGCACTGCTCCCGGCCAGTGGCTCTCGGGGCAATTCGACGGGCGCGAACACATCATTCTTCTCCTGCCTGGCCCTCCCCATGAGATGAAGGGAATTTTCGAAAGCGAGGTGCGCGAGCGTCTGCGCGCGAAGATTCCGCCGTCGCATCTGTTTACCCGCACCCTGCGCATCGCCATGCTAGGCGAATCCACCGTGGATGCGCGTGTGTCCCCCATTTATAAGCGTTACCCGGACGTCGAGACCACGATCCTTGCCGGCGGTGGTGAAATCGAACTGCATTTCAAATCGCGCGCCGCCACCCTCGATGCCGCTCAGGCGCGCGCCGACGAGGTTGCCGGGCTGGTGGAAGACGAACTGGAAGACGCGGTTTTCTCGCGCAATGGCGAGTCGCTGGAACAGATCGTGGGCTACTGGCTGCAGATGCGGAATGCGAGTGTCGCGGTCGCCGAATCCTGCACGGGCGGACTTCTGGCCGAGCGCATAACGTCCATCAGCGGCAGTTCACGATACTTTCTCGGCGGAGCCGTCGTTTATTCCAACCAGTTGAAGACCGATTTTGCCGGTGTTCCCGAAGACATGATTCATCGGCACGGGGCAGTCAGCCGGGAGGTAGCCGCTGCGCTGGCCGAGGGAATTCGTTATCGCTGCGAGTCGACTTTGGGAGTGGGAATCACCGGGGTAGCCGGACCGGCAGGCGGCACCGCCGAGAAGCCTGTCGGTTTGGTCTTTCACGCCGTGGCCAGCGATAGCGGGACCGAGGTGATCCAAAGAAATTTCCCGGGTGACCGAAAGCGAATTCGCCGCTTCGCCTCCACTATGGCTTTGGACATAGTACGCAAGAAATTGATGTGACCGGGGAATGAGCAGGCAGCGATGAGCCATATTTTTAGCTTTTAGCTTTTAGCTTTTAGCTTTTAGCTCACAGCTCATTGTTTGTTGCTCATCGACGATTATTATGCGTTTGTTTGTGGCGCTCGACATCGACGACCCCATACGCGAGCGCATCGCCCGCTTCGTGGTGGGTCTGCGAAACTTTGCTCCCGACGCGCGTTGGGCCAAGAGGAATCGTTGCACGTGACCCTTAAATTTATAGGCGAGCCAGCGGAGAGCTCGGTCGATCAGATAAAACAAGCGCTTGCCTCTACGGAGGGAAGAAGTACACAGGTTGTGTTCCGCGGGTACGGATTCTTCCCTACGGCAAAATCCGCGCGCGTTTTCTGGATCGGGATGGAAGCAGGACCGGAACTCGCTGCTGTAGCGGCTGCCGTGGATGCGAAGTTGACGCCGCTGGGTATCGTTAAAGAAGAAAGAAAGTTTACTCCGCATCTCACGTTAGCTCGCAGCTCAGGAGGCTCTGGCGCACCCGGCCAGCGAAAGGAGGACGGGCCCAGGAGCAAAAGCAGTCCTGCCGAGATGCTCTGCATATATCTTCCATCGAGAATTAAAGCTGCAGTCATTGTTCCTGGGAACTATGCGTGCTACCCTTGGAAACGGCCTAGCTTCGCTAGACCTGGAGGGAAGCATGCGAAGGGCACTTGTTCTGGCTGTAGTGCTTCTAGCAACCACCTGCTTTGCCGACAGCTTTCAGATAAAGGGCACATTAACTTCTCCCGTAACCGGCGACCGCGTGGGCACGTTTGCTGGAACCATTGAAATCAACACCGCGACCGGATCAATCGTAAGTTGGTACTTAGGGATGCCGTCCATCCCTGCTGGATTTGGTGAACCCGGGATTGGGGGGTTTACATTTACTCCTTCCAATTCGATATTTTCTTTTTTTCAAGGCGAATTCGATTTGGGCAACTCCGCTGCCGACCGCAAGGTGTACCTTGTGATTCCGAACCAAACTCTCATAGGGTTTACGGGATCTTCATTCGGCGGCGGCTACGGCGATCCTCGGAGCCAGGTTGGAGCCTTCTACGATGCCAGCGGCACGATCGCTACTCCCGAGCCATCGAGCTTGGTCTTGCTGGGTAGCGGGCTAGCCGGGATGTTCGCTTTCCGGCGCAAGCTATTCGGAGGTAGTTTCAGCATTCGCCGTAGTTGAGCACTGACAGGCAATGGCCGGGACGCGCCGACATGGCGGGAATCGGAGAATGACTGCTTCGACAGACACCGCCCGACATTTTTGATCACCAGACCATTGTTGGCACACAATCACTGTCACGTAATTGGCTTTGAGGGCGTTGAGCATCACAGGTCGGGAAATTCACAATGAGTGCTAAGGCCTGATCGCGGCAACTTGCACTTTGCCAGCGCTTGCTCCAAAGAGAATGTGAATGTAACGACGTGTTGGCGAGAACGCTTATGCCTTTCCTTGGAGGGAACGAATTGAGTGGGGTAGAGTCGCCGAAGGAGAGCTTCCTCGGCGTTTGAGTGCGAGGGCCACACCGGCAAGACCGGTTCCAACCAGAATCAGCGACGTTGGTTCTGGAGTGACTTGAACGCTCGCATTCAGTGTGCCACTGCCGGTGAACGTTGCGCTCTCCTCAATGATCAAAAAACTGTTTTCGCCCGTGGGCTCGATCAAAAAGATCCCAGTGCCGTTTCCGTAGAAATCCAGCGTGCCCAGCAGAGGGCCTTGGGTGAGCAAGCCCGATCCATACGTCAGGTCCGTAAAGGCCTGCAACGTACCGTAGGCGGTGATGGGAGCCGTGAAAGTGCCGGTGAACAAAGCTGAGGCCGGGGCGATGAAAGTGGAGTCGATGGTAATACTGCCCTCCAAAATGTCGGTAACGGAGCCGCCGATTTTGACATCGGTGAAACTTGGCCCTGAGAACGCCGACGGAACGATTGTCAGGCTCATGGATTGCCCCACAATGCCTGTGTCGAGCCAGGCTGGCCCGTCGGGCGCCGCGGAGTACATCGAAAAGACGTTTCCGCTTTTTACAGATAATCCATCGGAAGTGCCACCTAGATAACCAACCCCGGTGACTGAGAGCTGAATCGAGTCGGCGGCCGCAGGCAGCGAGACCACAACGACAGAGAGCAAGCCAAGAAGCAAAAAAGCAGAGGGGTGAAGACCAACCGGGCGCATGACAGACCTCCCGAGGCTGGAGAACGTTGTCAGACTCAGCCCAAGCTGAAGCAATTGGAATTCCAAGCAGTAACCGGGGCTGACATCCGGTCATCTGGCATCGAGATTCATCTCATTTCATGAAGTACCACATCAGGCACATGCGCTTCCTGAAGTGCAAAACTTTGCAGGAAATCGGCCCGTTTGACCCGGCGCACTCGGCGGAGAGAAACCGGCATTCGTTGCTCGGAAAGTAAAAAACGTGAGATGGCGAAAAATCACCTCTCTGACAATGTCGGCGGTGTCAAGCAGGTTTCGCGCACACTTCCAGCGTGCGAGACTCTTTGAAGAGCGCCATTTCGCTCTCGTTGCGGGTTTGCCTTTCCAACCCCAGGCTCACTTGTAATCTCTCAGGTCAGGAACTCAGTCCGACCCATGCATCTCTTCGGTGGGCAACGGCCGATCATGATTACTACTTCGAACTCCTCTTTCTGAAAGAGGAGCGGACGCCGCCAGTTGGCTTCCATTCCCACCCGTACTTTCTTGCCTGCCAGACGACGATAAAAGTTCTCTGCCTCTTCGCGATGCCTTTCCTGGAACTCTCCCGTGTCCCTATCGATCCAAGCAATTTGCTGAAACTCGGGGTGAAAATCTACTCCTATTAATGATCATTGTTCGGCTCCTTTCTCCCGAGCCTGTTGGTTGGGTTCAGCACGACCAACTTTACTCGGGCGCGGGAGCCGACATTGTCATGGAAATCAATATCGCTCAAAATGCCCGGAACAGGGATTCTGAGCGGGGCTAGCCGCTACAATCGTTCAGGAACCCCGGTTCTGCGAGGGCCATGTCACTCTGATCAAACGCACAACGAAAACGTCCGCACATATCGAGGTTATCCCCGCCCGACCGAAGCAGCAGTCGATCCTAGCCAACCTGCTTGAGTTGTACGCACACGATTTCAGCGAGTTCAATGTTTTGGAACCGGGAGATGATGGCAGGTTCGGCTACAGCACGCTTGCGCTTTATTGGCGTGAACCTGGCCGACATCCGTTCCTTGTCTGGGTGGAGGGCAAACTAGCCGGGTTTGTTCTAGTGAAGAGAGGGTCCGAAGTCTCTGGGAATGACACTGTCTGGGATCTGGCGGAGTTTTTTGTTCTTCGTGGATTCCGGAGGCGCGGAATCGGAACTCAATCCGCCATTGACGTGTGGAGGCGATTTCCGGGGCTGTGGGAAGTTCGGGTGATGGAATCGAATGTTCCGGCACGCGACTTTTGGGCGCATGTCATCTCGATATTTACGGGTGAGGCAATCAACCCTGTTCCCGTCAAGAAAGATGGCAAGTGCTGGCTACTTTTTTCATTTAAGTCCAAGCGCGTCGTTTGACAGGTCAAGGGCCGACATTCGCACAATTGTATTACGTTGACAAAAACGTTCACAAAGTCGGGTTCTGAGTGAAATCGCTGTTCTCAACAGTTGAGACACCCCGAGTGGTCCAGCTAGGAATGGAGGCGGATGGAGACGCCTACATTGTTTCGCCAGAGCGTTTCACGTTGACTTGAGTTCCAGTCTGGGTGAAGAATCCGTAAAGCTACTATGCACGCCGCGATACCCAACCTGGGTCCCGTAGACAAAGCGGTGCGCCCCGAAGTCTTTCCCGCAGACGCCGGGGCTATCACTCGTCGTCGGGTTCTGGTGGCTCTAGCTTCACTGCCGGTCCTTTGTCTCTGGATCGCACCGATGGGTTCGAGCCTTTGGCTGGACGAGCTCGTGACGTTTTGGAGTGTCTACAAAGGCATTGTGCCTTCCATCGCGCGAAGCCAGTTCTGGCCGGGCCAGAACACGCCCTATACGGTCCTGGTTGCGGCGATCGTCCGTGTGATGGGTACCAGCGAAATTGTTTTGCGTTTGCCCTCTCTATTCGCCGTCCTGCTAGCCGCATGGCTTCTGTTTCGTTTGGGGGAGCATTTATTCGATAGGGAAACGGGCATCCTTGCCGTCGCCGTCTTCACCTCGTTACATCCGGTCGCTAAGGAAGCCGCGACCAACGCACGACCCTACGGCATCGCGCTGTTCTTCGTTGTCGCCAGTATGCTGCAATTGGTGCGATGGCTAGATACGCAGCGTCTACGAAACATGGCCGGATTCATCGTCACATGCGCAGCGATTCCGTATTTCCATTTGCTGTTCACGACAACCTACTTGGTATTCTTCGCCTATGGCATCTATGTTTGGCGAGCCCAACGTCGGATTCGAATCAAACAACTGGTCCTAGCCGCCGCGGCAGTCATGTTCTTGCTGATACCGCTGCTCTGGTACGTCCTTTTCGTATCCAGGCCATCGGCTGAATCGTCCTGGGCGGACACTCCGGATTTTCAGATGCTGCTGTCGTCGTTCATACCAAACATACTTGCAGCTACGCTGCTTCTCGGTGGAATGTCAGCGTGTTTCGTATACCGAAGGATGGGAGCAGCATTCCAGATTTCGCGCTCTACTGCTTTTCTGCTGGGAAACTGGCTCATTCTGCCAGTGATCACAGCTTTTGTTGTGGCACGAGCTACGCCGCTGAAAGTGTTCGTCCCTCGGTACTACTTGCCAGCTTTCGTCGCCTTGGCGTTGATCGGCGGTTATGGAATCAGAATGCTTAATCCTGCACGCCTACGTCTCGTAGTGGCTGGCTTCGTTGTGGGCGGCTCGATCGTGAGCTATGCCGGATACCACCTGACTGTGTCTCCTCATCGCGAAGACTGGCGAACGGCGGCGAAACTGGTGCGATCTAAAGTTGTATCGCCAACGACTCCAGTGCTACTGCGCGTTGGCTTAATCGAAACAGAAAAAATTCACTGGGACCGAAATATCGATAAGGATAGCCCTTTGCTGTGCCCTCTTTCTAAGTATCCGATGCCCGGTCACATTGTTCTTGTTCCCTACCGCGTCGATGCGGGCACGATTCGGTACATGCAGCAGATTTCCTCGCAAATCCTAGCCACAAATGAGACGTTCCTGGTCGTTTCCCGGAAGGATGAAGAATTTATTCCCTGGATGCGCGGCTGGTTCTTGGGTCAGGGCTTCGAAGGTTCAGAAGTAGGTCGGGCCGAAGGGGTGCCGGTCCTTTTGTATCGCCGAGTAAGTCATCAGCAATGAAGATCGTTAGGCTCCCGCCTCAACGTGCAGCCGCGCCTAGACTCTGCCGGCACTTCTCCGGAGGACGGATTGAGGAACGTGCAAACTGTTGAAAAATCGCCATCTCTAACAATGTCGGCAGTGTCAAGCAGTTTTCGAGCGCACTATAGCATGCACTCGAAGAGGTGCGCCATTTCGCTCTCGTAGATGGTTTGCGCGTTTCCAACCTGGGCTCGTTTTAATCGTTAGGGTCAGGAACTCAGTCCGACCCAGCCATCTCTTCGATCACCAAATGCGATCATGATTACTTCTTCGAACTCCCCTGCCGAAGGGGAGCGGGATGCCCAATCATTACGTCGGTGATTTACTGCACACTATGGCGATTTCCGGGCTTTCCCGCGTGCGAACCGAGCTTTTGCCGTTGGCCGTAATCGCAGCCTTGGCGCCACATCCAGTACAGATGCACAGCGAGTTTCCGGGCCATGGCTACTTTGGCAATCAACACAGATGCAACAGCGATACAGCCTGCCGCAACCGAAATCCACAATTCGCTTTGCGGATCTCCCTCCCAGCGATCCGAATTACTCTGCGGCACAGGCGATTGCACCCTTTCTTAACCGTCAGATTCTCTGTCATGGGTGCATGCTATCCGCGAAATTCAATCCAAACCAAGCGATGTTGCGGGCCAGTTCTGCGGTTTTCTTTGTCACATACTTGATAGCCCAGAACAAAATTCAATTGCTGAGTCCAGCAGATTCCATCGCGGTATTGGCCAATACGCCAGACGCTACTGGCTTCTCGCCGCTGGCGCGCCGCTATGTTGCGACAGCTACCAATTACCACTTACTGCCTTTGCGAGAAGGAAAGACTATTAAAAGCGCAGAACCGCTTTCTCCCACGGAAATGTCCACGGTTATGCAAACAATGCAAAATCAGTTCAACCTGCCTCCGGCGAATCCGCAGTAACGAATTTAGACGCGCTTGGGTAGTGCAGATTGAGCTTAATGAGGAGTTTAGGATGAAAGCCCAATCGAAGTTATGTTCCGACGCGCAGCGAAGATTCCACTCTCGAACAAGTTCGGAAGCGGCAGCCGTCGCAGCATTGTGTCCAACTCTTACACAACAAGCTTCCGATTCGTGCACACATGAAATGTGGCCAGAAAGTCATTTATGTTTGCGTGCATTTTCCTTATCGGGTGGGCCGCGTCGGCGCAAACCATAACTGATTTAGTTAACAATGGCGGACCCGTAATGCAGCCTCGAACGGTATTCCTAATATTTTGGCTACCTTCTGGTTTTCATTACGACTCCAGCAATACGCCTGCAGCCGATACGAAGTATGAGGGCTTAATGAGCCAATTCTTCACGGATATGCCAGGAAGCGTATACTTCAACATCTTGAGCCAATACCCAGGGCCGTGTAGTCCGCCGACGATCTCACTGACGAGCTCTTGCCGGCTCCCTTAGCGTTGGAGGTACGACCATCGACCCCCGAGCCTATGCCACGGGCACCGGAACTGCTTTGAATCCACTAAAAGACATCGATATTCAAACCGAAGTGTCGAATTTTATCAGCAGCAAAGGGCTCACGCCTGACCTGTCAATGGCATTCTTCGTATTTCTTGGGGCGGGAGTAGTGGAGTGTCAGTTTACAGGTGCCTGCACAACAAATGATTTTTGCGCCTATCACAGCTCCTTTTCCGTCGGAGGTGGAACAGCTCTGTACGCTGTAATGCCCAATCTAGATTCGATGAGTGGATGTGATGGCGGAATTACCATGGGTCCAAACCAATTAGCTGCTGATCGGGAAACTATTGCTCTTTCTCATGAGTTCTCCGAAATGATTACCGACCCGGTTTCCAACACTCTTACATGGCTTGCAACAAATGGTCGAGAGGTGGGCGATAACTGCAACCCCAATGGTACGCCGCAACTTGGCACTATCACAGCCAATGGCAGCAACATCACTATCAACGGCCATCCTTACGTTCTACAAACTGAATGGAGCAATGATGATGAGCTTTGCATCACCAGCTCTGTTAGCAACTTTTCCGGGCCAGCAATAGAAACGACTTTCACAACTGGCGGTGACGATTTACGCGACAATAGCACTGTCGCTGGAGAGTTACAGGCACAAGACGGCTCTTCGACCGGTGCGCTTGTCAAACAACAGGGGCAGCCGTCATGGGATAGTGGCTCCATCCACGTGCGGGTTTCCAGGAACGGTCTTACTTCGCCAATACAGCAAGAATTGTTGACTCTGACTTCACATAATGGACTTTTCCAGACAAATGATCATTGGAACATTGATGCTATCATTGAAGCTGCGGAATCCGAACGGATCTGTAATTTGTGACGAATTCCAGAGCGGCAGTCCCCTGATTTCGATCCCAGATGGGGCTTCAGCAACATTCCCCACCCCAAACTGCCTTCCTCCGCCTCCACCACAGGAGGCTGTAGTTTGCTCTGTTTTTGACGATGGCTACACAAATATGGAAGGGCCCTCTGACGCCATTTTCATTTCGGGGCGTACTGTGAACAATGAGCAAGGCAAGGCGTGTATACCGAGTGGTCAATTCGGCACATGTCACAAATGGTTCGGGCGTTGTCATACCGTAAACACCAACGTTGCGATCAACTTCCAAGTGTTTGACGACGGCTACGCTAACATTACAGGGGCGTCGGACGCTGTTTACATACCAAAGGCTGGCAATCAGGCCTGCATTCCCGATGGAACTTCAACAGGCACTTGTCGCAGGTGGTTTGGGCGGGGTACTTCCAATGATGGACGACATGTATCATGCATCGCGTTCGACGATGGGTATGCCAATCCAACGAATCCTAGTGACGCGATCTATATACCTCACCCGATACCGGGTCCGGGTTCTGCCTGTGTACCGGACCCTACAGCGACGGGCGTTTGTCGCCGATGGTTCGGAAGATGCGTAGCACAGTAAATACAAGAAACATACCGCCAACGTCTGCCGTTGGACATTGCTTATGCGAAGACTTCATTCATCTCATCTTGCAAATGTGCGTCGGAAGGAATCCGTACTAATTCTGAGATGGCTTCGTTGCATGGTCCTCCTTTCGGGCAAATTGCGCCTCGCTTTGCCAGCGTGCTTCGGCTCGTGATTCGGCGAGAACGCGCACGGCCCAGTGTTAGAAAATTAAACCTTTCTAACATCGGGAATGGAGATCTGAAAATCCGGCATTTCTGCGAGTTCTTCGGCCTCTCTTTTGGAGAGGGTTTCTAACACCTGGTTTCCGGCCTTTGCGACCACGATGATCGTCATGCCTGTGCATGACTATTCTCGAATTGCGCACCACCGGCGCCCCGGGTCGGTAATTGGTATCACCAGGATTTCACGCAGAACCGATTTTGTGAACGTATTTGTCAACGTAATGCAATTCTGCGAATGTCGGCCCTTGGACCTGTCAAGCCACGTCCTTGGACTCAAATGATAAAAGTAGCCAGCACCTGCCATGTTTCTTGACGGGAACAGGTTTGATTTCCTCACCCGTAAATATCGAGATGGCATGTGCCCAAAAGTCGCGTGCCGGAACATTCGATTCCATCACCCGAAGTTCCCACAGACCCGGGAATCGCCTCCACACGTCAATGGCGGCTTGAGTTCCGATTCCGCGCCTCCGGTATCCACGAAGAACAAAAAACTCCGCCAGGTCCCAGACAGTCTCATTCCCAGAGACTTCGGACCTTTGTCTTCACTAGAACAAACCCTGCTAGTTTGCCGTCCACCCGGCCGTGGGCCAATGGCCCATATCCGGCGCCTGCCCCGGACACGATCATCGTGAATACTCTGCCTTGAACTTGAGTACGCGAAGAACAAGAATCTATTTCGGACAGGAGCTGCGAACGTGACCGGATCGTGACCGCCACCGAGATTGACCATCAACCCGTTCACGCCGATCCGGCGGGCAGATCACTAGCGACGCGGGCCTGCTGCCGCGCGCCTTCGACGAGCGCCATCATGTGCCCCGCGATCTAGCCGCGCTGCTCGGTGATCCGCGGGAGACGAGCGCGTCCGTCACGACTCGCTCGAACTGTTGCGACACGCGGCAGTGATGACACCATAGGGTTGTGGCACAGTTCGGCGAAACGCATCTACCAAATCGTCGCCGGCTACGAAGACGCCAATGATGCGGGCCAGCTTATCAGAACAACCCCGCAGGCGGCACGCCTCCTGACAGACGCGATGGCTGGGCTTCCGGGTCGGGGAACTGGCTCAGTGCGGACGAGTGCTCGGCGGTTGTTAGCCGGGCGCGTGATACGACGCTGCGAGCGAAGCGTGATTACGCGCTGCTGGCTGTGCTGTTTGGCTGCGGCCTGCGGAGATCGGAACTGGTCGGGCTGGACGTGATCGACGCTCAATTACGCCAAGGCCACTGGGCCGTCGGGGACCTAATCGGCAAAGGCGGGCACATCCGTACTGTGCCGATTCCGATCTGGGTCACCAGAAGAGCCAGCAAAAGCAGTCTCTAGTGCGAGCTTAACGAGTTCATTCCACAAACCACCGGGTTTTCAGTATTACTCATTGCCACAGGAGTACATAGCTTTTCCCCGAGAAAGGATACCGTTTGTGGGCTCCCGGATGCATTATCTGTGATGGAGAGAGTGCCTGATCCTCTTTGTTCAAGCCAGGTAACGGATATAGTACAAAACCGTCCTGGTTGCAGGATCGTGCCACAGTTGTTTCGTTCGGAGAACGGCCCTGTGATCGTCATTCCGCTGATGTTCAACGTCCGATCGCTATAGTTACTTAAGGTAAGGTTGCGTGCCTTGACGCATTGGCACCCCACGTTAATCGCGTTTCGGCACTCGAAAATCATTGACGTGCTCGATAACGTGGCATCCGGTCCTGACAGGGGCTGCCTCTGCAGTAGAATGGAGAACCCTGAGGCACCGTCCGGGACAGCGAAATCGAGTTTACCGTCGCCGTTGAAGTCTCCCAGCGCCACGAATACAACGCCCGCAGGGACCGTGTAGCTCACGGTTTCCTGGAACCCGCCATGCCCGTTGCCCAGGAGCGTGCGAACGTTCCCTTCGCCGATATCTGCAACAGCGAAGTCAAGCTTCCCATCCCCATTCAAGTCTCCCACAGCCAGCCCCGGTTCGTAGCCAGTGCTGTAGTGTGCGGGCGACTGAAGGGTTCCGTTGCCGTTCCCCAAAAGTACGGCCACATCATAGCCGAGCGAATTCGTTACAACCACGTCCAATTTGCCGTCGCCATTTAGATCTGCCACTACCGCTGAGGCAGCGTTTGGCGTACCGCTGTAATTGACCGCCGCTTGGAATGATCCATTGCCATTGCCGAGCAGCACGCTCACGTTATTGCTTAGGTTGTTTCCCACTACAAGGTCCAATTTGCCATCAGCATTGAAATCGCCTACCGCGACCGAGACGGGATTTTGCCCCACACCGTATGACACAGCTGATTGAAACGATCCGGCCCCATTACCCAAGAGCACAGTCAATTTGTTGCTGCCTCCATCTGTTACAACCAGATCTAGCTTGCCGTCCCGGTTGAGGTCCCCAACTGCCACTGACGACGGATTTTGGCCCGCGCTGTGCTCCACCGCGGTTTGAAAAGTTCCGTCCCCTTTGCCCAAAAGCACGCTCACGTTATTGCTTGCGTTGTTTGCTACTACAAGGTCCAGCTTGCCATCGCCATTAAAATCCCCAACCGCCCCGACGATAGAGGCTTGGCCCACGCTGTATTCCACAGCCGCTTTGAACGTTCCATCACCGTTGCCCAAGAGAATGCTGACGTTATTGCTATTCGGATTGGGCACAGCGAGGTCCAACTTGTGATCCCCGTTGAAATCGGCGGGTACCAGAGACTCGGGTCCCGCCCCCGCGGCGAAGTGTACCGGTGAGCCGAACGCAGCCCAACTACTGGCAGCCCTAACTTGAAAGAAAACTACATTCGAGGAGCCCCCGCCTGGGGTGGGATTGAAGACTGTTATTGAAGAAGTGGTCGGGTGAGAGACATCGGTACTAGGAATGAGCGCCGTCAACTCGGAACTGCTGACAAACTTTGTAGGTCGGGCGCTACCAGTCCAGCGCACAACAGAGCCACTAACGAAACCGGTGCCATGAACTGTCAACGTGAACCCTGCCCCCGAAGGCGCAACAGCTGCAGGAGTCAGTGGCCAATTGACTAGGGGCCGCGGATTCGTAGCCCCCGCAGCTCGAGCCATGATTGTCACAAACAATAAGCTCAGAATGAAAACTCTGAGCGACCAGCTAAATGGCGTGAGATAGTTCTTGCTCATGATCTACCTCTGGTACGGGTGCCTCGATCTGTTAGAAACGGTCTTGCAGCCGACTTGAAGAAGCCACAGGGCTGAGCCACAGCGTTTGCTGCGGCTCGCACTGAGACGTGCTCACCGACTCGGATCAGTCAACCGAAATGCGTTCTCCCGTGACGTTGCCGGTTACCTCAGTGACGAAGTTGCCGGACGGATCATAGATGTTCAACGTGAAAGTACCGCTGTGCGTATTGCCGCGATTACCCAGAGTGAGCGTCTCACTGAGGTGGACAGTTCCCATAAAGTTTCCATTTATGTCATACGACCACACGCGGTGAGCGAGCTTGTAGGTCCGCCGAGCCATGTGCTTCCACGCCCCGAGGCAGACATTGCCCGATCTCGGATCAACATTTGGGTTGTGAACCTCGGTCCCGCCGGCATTCCAAATCTGATACGCCTCTTGGATGGTTTGATCGCCGACCATGAACCGGACGTACCAAAGCCCAACGATGGAAGCGTGTTCGGCGTTGTCCTTGGAAGACTCAGAGTCCTGTTGCATCAGACTAGCTTGACTTTGGATGGAAGCGGCGGCTCCCGCAGCCATCGCTGAAAGGGAATCGCCGCACGACGACGCTAACGCTCTGCCACTGAGTCCAATTGCTAGGACTGTGCAGGCAGCAAACTTGAGGAAATTCAGAATTTGGTTCGATTTCATAACGCTTCTCCTTGCGATAGTGGGTGAGTACATTGAGATAGCTGGGGAGCGGGTGATTTTTCGCCTGCATCCCTCAGGCTTTTCGGCCGCCCTGTTTCCACTCGTTTTCGCACTGCCAATCAGTCGTCATCATGCATGCGACGTAAGTTGTTTTTATAGACGGCACGGCCTACAGCCCGGCCCAATCGCGCACCTGCAACTTGGTCGAATCGAAAATGTATTCCGCCGTAAATGCGCGCGTCGGAGATATCGTCGGTAATCTGCTTAAAGGAGGTGTATTGCAAGACGATGTTGGGCACAGTAGGATTCGTCAACGTGATCGTGTGTCCAGCTTCGCCGTACACACGTCTGAGAATCTCGGCTCCTCCCCCACTTCCGCTGCCGTGGTTGGAGGGATAACTCGGGAAACATGGCGTTGTGATAAAGGGGACGAAGCTGGGATTAGGATCGGTTTTCGAGTTGCCATCTGCGTCGCCAGCATGGATTGCTGTTTCCGGTCGCCAAAAATTGTAGTGGTACTTATTGAGGAACGAAGCAACCAAGCTGTCACTTATAGCCATGTTGACTAGGGCTAGGGCACGAGCATTCTCGGACAGCGAACGGCCCTGTTCCTGGGCGACCTGCCGGGCGGCCTGATTGAAAACCAGAGTTGGCGAGGAGACCGCGTAGAAGAGAACGACATCAGCTCGATCTTGTGGTCGCTCTGTGCTGTCGAAGCTTCCTACAGTCATCACTTCGTTGTAAGCCTTGGCATATCTCTCGGTCGTAAGCGCTGGTGGCGGATCGAGGAGAAAGTTGCTAGCGCTCGGGATGCCGAACGGTGTCACATATTGCCACTGAAAAAAGACTCCGACGGCAATTCCATTAGGGCTCGGACAACTCGGTGTGGCCTGCCATTCACCTGGTACAGGCGGCCCGGGTATTTTGGTTTGCGCAGGCGACGACCCGTCGTTCGCACGCAGAGCAATCATGGCCAAAGCTGCGGCGTCGCCCGTCACAATGCCGTCATTTTTAGCTTGACCGTCGGGTACCAATGCCAGCGAGTTGGCTCGCTCTGCGTCGAGTGCCAATGCGCTGGCTGGAAAATAAGTGTTTAGCACTCGATAGGCAGCCTGGATGGCTGCTGCGTCGGCGGATGCGCCTGGTGGCGCCACGACGGTTCCAAGATAGGGTCGGTAGTCGCCCATGATGGCATTGACCGCTTCAAATACAGCGAGTTGGGCGATTGCCGCGAAGCGCGCTTGGGCGAACGGGTTCTGGCCGTTCGCAATCGCCGTGTTCACAGCGATGACGTTCCAGTCCAATACGACGTCAGCTTGTGCGAAGACGGCACCGAACAATACAGTCGCGGTCAACATGCACACGCCAAGAGTCCTTTTCCTTGCGGCACCCTGCATAACTTTCATAACACTTCCTCCTGATTCTTCACCGCATGTCGGTCAGTGGTAACCCCTGTGGCAGGTCAAAAGGTCGGCGGGCCGCCAATCAAAGCAGGCGGGAAACTGCTCTTTTGAGACAAACAGAGTCGTCTATGTATCTATTGTGAGTCTGAGCAATTGTGCTCACTTGTCGAAATTAATTATGATTGATGGTCTCGAGCGCTCAACCGCCTTGTTCCACAAATTGCACCGCCATGATCATGCCTGCAAGCGTTTTCAATCATTAAGGGGCATAGATTAATAAAAGAAGGGGTGTAACAGCCCTTTTTGATCCTATGGGCGGGGGAACTTTCGCGAGTACTGGCAGAGGTGACAGATCGAACACGAAATTAGCGGCGGTGGATACTCAGCGTAAGTGGAGGAGCGCGGTCGTGGGGTCAAGCGCTTGTCAATTGATGATCGCGCTCATTATGACTTTCCGAAGGAGGCGGCTTAAGGTGCAGCCATGACTGGCGCAAAATCGCCATATCGCGCGGCGCCCCCCCGATAAAAGTTTCTGATCCCCAGGTCCGCTCTCCCCTGGTTCACCAATCAGATCATGCACTTCGATATCACCATCGCCTTGGCCAATGAGTACGGAGCCGGAGCTTCGGCCAAACTGTTCGCCGTCGAGATCCTCAACGAGGGTTTCGGCACCTCCATCGATGACACCGTCATCGAACAGCAGGCGACCTTCGTGGCCCAGACCATCGCCCCGCTGCAGGCCCTGGGCAACGCGACCATGATCGCCGGAAGCTAGAAGCCAGGCCAGAACTTGATCCGGATTCCCTGAGGCTCCCTCTTCCTCACGACCCTCCGGCTCGAGAGTGCGCGCGCCCCCGCTTGCGCATCCCGCCTCTCGGGCCGGAGCCGGGCTCCTTATATATGTCCCGCATGGAAGTGCGCTCTTTCGGAAGTGAACCAGGGGATGCTCCCGTGGAGCACAAAGATTTTCCGCACGCGCCCGAGCCGGCCGGCCGAACTCAGTCTCCTAGATCAGTTCCCGCATGCCAACGATGATCCAGGGCGGCGCTGATCTGGAACAGCATGCCGGTGGCAAACCATGGTGCTTCGAATCGACTCTTAGGTCCGGATCACGGAGAGCAGCCTGGCCAAGGCAACGTTTTCGACGGGAAAACATCCGCCACCGAGATCGTTTGCCACCGGAAAACATGGGCTGCCTGGATGTTTGCCGGTGGAAAATGAACGGAGTGGTCCGTTGGTATCCAAGGCCAGGTGACATTTTCCAGAGGAAAAAATCAGTCCGGGGGATATCTGGGAGGTCAGCGTTTACCGAAACTTCCATGGCAACGGCAGAGTCGAAGTGGGTCTAACTTTATGGCAGCGTTGACGTACTATTATCAGACCCTGACGGATTCGACACAAGTAGGTGGTCCCAACAGGCCCGCAGAACTGGCAGGGGACAATGGGATGGATGTGCGGGCAACACCGAACCTTGGGCAGCCTAATGATTGGAGTAGCTGACCTAGCGTTTCTGTGATCATCTCGAAAATCCCTTATTGTTGGCCGATTTTCGAGGTTGTACAGTACTGTAATCCGATGGCAAGGAAAACAGAGTCGCTGCTTGTTGCCCTTCCTGAATAGTACGCAGCTCGGCGCCGGTATTGGCACCTTCCCACTTGACCACGAACTTAAGAGCTGAGTCGATCCAAACGGCAGAAGTCGCAAAATCTGTGGCATTCTTGTTCTTGTACTTCACTGTCTGACGCCCAGCTATTACCTCGTCACCCACCTTTTCGCACGAAATCTCCTGGCCGGCTGCCTCTTGCCAGTCGGGGCACGCATTCTCTACATCTTTAACTGGAAAATATTCCGAGAGGCCTCGCGCCAAGGGCTCATATTCCTTCCTCGACGGGAACACAGCGTATGCACTTTCCTCGTCTCTATTGACCAGCAGGATAGTACCGATAAGGCCGTGCGTCTCCAATCGCATCTTGCCGTTGCTGACGTAGAGCTTCGACGGGTTGTGGCCTGATCCGTCAGTACCGCTGGACAATGCAGCGGAACCAGCCGCGGGTAGATACACCACATCGGCAGAAAAGTCTTGGGCTCGAGCAAGAGCGGGAATCAGGCTCACTGCCAGGATCACTGCGAAACGGGTTACCGAGATCATCACATTTAGCTCCTTGCGTTACTTACTGATAACTTTCCCACGGCCCGGAATAACTGAGACAAGCAGCGGGCACGATGTGCATGCCGCGCAGCGGCAGAACTGCGTCATCGTGGAGTGGCTGCTTTGAGCCAATCCTGCACACTGGTCTTCGACTCTGGGGGAGCTGATCTGCGAATAGCCAGAAGATCGTACTTCTTCCTTTGCTCCTGGTTAAGTACGGCACGGATACGGTTCGCGGTCTTGTCCTGAATGGCGCGGAAGCGGTCGATCTGCGCGCTACCGGCTGGCAGCGGAGTGAACCGCATCTGCAGCACTTCTTGTTGTCGTTGCTCCAGGATCTTCTGAAGTGCCGTTTGCTGCGTTTCGTTAAGTTCCAGGTACTTGGCCAATGCTTTGCCCCGTTCGTCAGGACTCGGCCGCTTGTGGTTGCGGATCGCAGTTTGTGGCGCTCGGGGGCTATCCGGCACCTGCGCGGAAATGGTTGCACTTAGCATGAACACCGGCAGCAAAAGAGCCAGCTTCGCAGAAATTCTGCAACCGCATTGATGAGACAATAGTAAGGTTTTCATTCCACCGTTAGCCCATTCGCTTGGAAACTGCCAATCAACACGTTCACACGGTCCCCGCGCTTGACTACTCGACCCTTGTTCGAGAACGCCATCCAATACACCTTACCTGCTTCGGGGGAGCCGCTCTGGCGTAACTTGCCTACTTTCTCCAGAGAAGGGATTACGAGTTTTACGCCCGCCTTCGGGTCGATCAACGAGGGCTCATTCTTCTTATCATTCAGAGGCCCGGCTTTCTGCGCGTCCAGGACGCGGTAGGTGAAACGAATGATTTCGCCGGATTCGACCGACCTTACGTTCAGAGAATCGACCCCCCACAGGAGCGTGTAATACTCCCGTGCCTTCGGGGTCATCCCATTTTGTCTATAGCCCCGAGCACGTGCACCGTATGGAGATTTCACTCCTGGCGAAGACGAAACCTGCGGTTTGGCCAGAGGAGCCATGCTCTGCGCCGCAAGAACGCCGCACAGCAGAAGGCTGGTGAAAATCGCTGGATAATTCATGGGGTTTTCTCTACTTGGGGAGGGTTTTACTGTAACACAAGAAACGCAGTTGTAACCTATAGAAACCGGGCATCCAGCAGGTTTTCTGGACGCCCGGTTTTCCTTAGGCAGGTTTAGTTAGCGTTGAAGCTATTGCCGTTCTGCGTCGCCGGGCTGTTTGCCGCGGGCAGAGTGCCAGTAATACCCGTGCCGATCACGGTCACATGCGCTGTGGAGTTCAGCGTGTTGGCTAAGCTGGGAGTATATTGCACGATAATTGTGCAGTTCGACCCAGCGTTGACAACCAATCCATTCGCGCAGCTGCCACCGGTGATGGCGAACGATCCGTGCACCGCACCGGTTTGATTGACGGCCGGAGCGGAACTGAAAGTGAACGGCCCAGCACTCGCTCCCGTTGCTGTGTTGCTGACGGTAACCGTCCCGCTATGCGCGGAAGGGCTTCCAGTCACCAGTGATGGGCTTGGCGCTGAGATCGTCAGCGTCGCACCCAGCACTCGGAAGTTAATGGTCGGAGATCCGGCCGGGGTGTTAACGGTAACCGTTCTCCCCCCACTCCCCGCGTTCGACGCGATGGTGAATGTCGCGGTAACGCTGGTGTCACTGGCCGCATTGAAGTTCGATACGGTTACGCCACCACCGGAAACCGTAACTGACGTCGCTCCCGTGAGACCCGTACCCGTTAAGGTGACATTCACCTGCGTCCCTCGCGATGCCGAGGCAGGGCTGATGGACGTAAGTGTGGCCCCAAGCACTGTGAATGGTACGGTTGTGCTATTCCCACCACCAATCGTCGTAACCCTGACGTTGCGCGTACCCAAAATAGCATTGCCGGGGATTACGAAGGTGGCTGTGATATGCGCAGAGTCAACAACGGTCAATCCGGTAACCGTGATGCCGCCCGCGCCGCCCACGAAGGTAATGCTGCTTCCGTTGGTCGTGAAGTTGGTGCCCGCAAGAGTCACGCCAACGCTCCTTCCACGAACGCCCGAATTCGGGCTGATCGAGGAGAGAGTCGGAGTCGGTGGATTCTGCACACTGAACGGCACGGTGTTGGAAGTGCCGTTCGGTGTTGTGACACTGATGTTCCTCGCTCCAGTAGCGGCATTCGCTGCGATAGCGAATGTCGCGGTCACGTGAGCATCATCCACCACCGTGATAGCGGTGATCGTGATTCCCGCCGCTCCGTTGATGGAGGTTGTGCCGGTCAGGCCGGTACCGGTCAGAGTCACATTGGAATTGTTACCACGGAACCCGGAGGTAGGCGAGATGGAGCTAAGGACTGGGTGTGCCAGGCCCTGGACCTCCACCGCCCCGGCATCGACGATCGGGTTAGCTGCGGTCTTGCGCTGATTTCCGAAGAAGTCAAGCCCAGGAGCCGCGGCGTAGGTGCTGGCGTTCGACGGGATGTAGTCAATCGCCGGTGAGAGAGGCGCTGGTGCATAGTTGCCGAGCGAGTCGCCGTTCGGAGCCATCGGGCTGGTCATCGCCAGAGGGCCCCACTTCATGTTGACCCAGTTGTTGCCCTCATCCACCGTTGCGCCCGGCAGCAGGCTGAAGACCGGCACCGGCACCGTTCCCTCGTTTGTGCCTGGAGGTACCTGGTAGCCGCCGCTGGCAAATTCCGGCGGCATGCGCGAGCCGTTGCAGTACTGGCTGACCAGTCCCAGAGCGCTCGGGGCCTGGTTATTGTGCCCGGTGTAGCCGATGAGGCTGGTCAACACCGAATATTCTGGCGTAAGGGTGAAGCCGGAGCTGTGGTTGGTCGGGCCCGTGTCGCCACGAACGCCGATATCCCAGTAAGTGGCCCCATCAACGCAGGCCCCGGTGCCTCCAGTGATGATCCTGCCGTTCAGGCTAGCTGCCGTGGACTGTGTGCTCGGCTGGTTCAAGGTGGGATGCAGTGTTACGAGAGACTGCTGGTAGTCCGTACCCCCAGTCGCAGTGCCACCAATCTCAAGATGGAAGGCACGGTTTTGCCAGAAAATGTTGTTGGCAAGAAACGGATACGAGACCTGCCTGCAATCCCCATTCAGGAGAGTCCCACTCGCGTGACCGGAGGGACATCTCACCGAAGTTGGAAGAAGCGTAGTCAGTTGCGGGCTGTTCGGCGATGCCGAAAGGCCAGCGGGTTGCGGAGCAGAAGCAGTGCAGGCTCCGTTGGCCCCGTTGACGCACGTACCAGCCGGCGGGGACTGATCACTGGCCAAGCCGGCGAAGTAAGCGTTGAACAGCGTTCCCGCCGATGCCGTCGTGTCGTTGGACGCGACCGTATTGTTGATGAAGTTCACCGCCAATGAGTCGAGCAGACCTACTCCGCCGCCGTCCCAGCCGGCCACGTTGTTGACGATGATGTTGTTGGTTACGTTGACCGAATACCAATTTTGCGGAGTGTTGGGGAAGCGCGTCACGTCCGTGCCATTCACGGCTTGGAAGCGAATGCCGCCGCCCGAACCACTTTCCGCCGCATTGCCAAGAAACATGTTGGCATTGATGTTCAGGCCTGGACCCGAGCCATCACTCAACCCCGGCACACAATCCACATCCGTAATAGAACCGCATTCAACGGCAACACCATTTGAAATGGTTTGGCCGTCAGGAGCGGGGCCCATGACAACGAGACCACCGCCGCTAGTAGGAACCGTTGGGTTCGTACTCTGGTTGAACAGAATTGAGTTGTTGGAGATGTCGCCGTTATAGCTGAAACCGAGATGAGCGATGCCGCCGCCATCACCGCTGCTCATGTTTCCGCAAATCCAGTTGTAATTCAACTTGTAGTAATCGGAACCGATGCAGAAAGTGACGCCGCCGCCTCCAGACGGAGTGGACGTAAACAGTTCATCGCCGGTGGAAGAGTTTAAGGTCACCATGTTGTGGTGCACTTTTGTGTGCGTGTTGAAGCAGTAGGGCAGTTGGGTACCGTTCGGGCCACCGGACTCACAGGAGCCAGGCGCCGGACTAGTGGCGTCGCCCTTGAAATAACCGTCGCCGAATTCACCCTGACCGATTTCTATGCCGCCCGACAGGGTTCCGCTGTTGTTGCGAACTCGGTTATTGGAAATTTCAATGTTGTGTCCCCAGCCGTGTACGAGAATGCCGCCACCACCCTGGGAGCTATTGGTAACCAAGAAACCATCGATCCGCGACGGATTGCACTGGAAATTGCTCGGGAACGGGTTGGCAGTGAAGCCCGCACCGCCGGGTCTCCCCCTTCCGCAATCGGCGGCCGTTAGGAGCGTAGTTCCGGCTGGATATGCGGCTTCGGCGCCCACTCCAAACCAATCGGTCCCGGCGGGAACTCGCACTCCTTTAGCGAGTACAGTAATTCCAGCGCCTTCGTACGATCCCATCAGAGTAGGCTCTTGCAGCATTTCCGCAAGGTTGCCGTTCACCGTGGTGTCCCAGCCAAGAATGCCTTCGAATGGGATGCGGTCCACCTGCGGAACGTTGGGAGTAGAACTGAAGTAGTTCCAGCCCGTACCCGGACAAGTTAATCCACCGTCCGCCGGATCGTAAGGATTAGTTCCGCCGTTAGGACCGTTGCCCGTAAAAGGTTGTCCGTTGAGCGCCATTCCAAACAGGCAGCTTACTTGATGACGCCAGGGATCAATTACTCCGGCCGGCTGTGTGTCACCGTTGATAACAGTGGACACTGCGCCGACACCTTGCAGCCGAACCGGCTTCCACATAAGCAACAGCTCTTTGTAGGTGCCCGGAGGAACGATGATCATGTCACCCGGAGCAGCAGCGTCGATCGCGGACTGAATCGTCTGGCCCGCAGTCAACAGGGTGGGAGTCTTGCCGCCAATCGTGACCGTCACTGTATCAATCGATTGCTTGCCAGCGGCGGTTGTGATGGCCAATTCACCGCACAAGGCAGTTGTTGTGCCTGCCGGCGTATATTGGTTTTGCTGTTGCACGGAGCATTGCGGCACACCTGTGGGGACGGCGACTCGGATTTCACTGTCACTCCAGCCCAGAATCTGGTCTGCGGTTAGCTTCACACCGCCGATTGACACCGATCCCGTCGTACCACCAAACCCATAGTGGCGCATGATGGTCTTCTGATTGAAAGGCGCAGTGGAGGCCACAGGGCCTGAGTAACCATAATTATTCACAGCCTGGTCGCCCATGGCGGCGATTGTAAGCGTATGGCCCGGGCCACTATCACTCACCCACGGCCCAGCTATATCAGAGCTGGTGACGCTCGCGATCGCAGGAGTGCCATCCGGATAGTCGCAGTCAGGATGGTTGTAACCTTCCGCGAATGCGGTGTTGGGGATGACGGGGGTATCCAAATAACCGGTTTCGCCCGGCATCATCGGCCACTCGTAGCAGAACTGACTATAGCTGTCCTGGTAAAGCGGATCTGGCGCCACGTCAGTTCCCCGGTCGTTCATGCACATTACGAACATCTGCGGCACATAACCGCTCGGATCGGGCGGGTTCACTCCCCAGCTCGAGTAAGTCAGGCCGTTGAAGATGCCCCACTGATCGGCGTACACGCGGGAGACTTCGTTGCCAGCCCAATCTTTCACCGAAACCGGAAGGTAAGGTGGCTCAAACTTCTCCCCGAAGGCGGGCGAGAAGGGATCGAATTCCGAGGTGAAATCGTCCGTGATGATCCCGGTGTAATGACCGGCGACATGCGTCGAAGTAAACACATAGAACTTCGCCAACACTGACATCTGGTCTTCCAGCGTCACTTCTTTGCGATCGCAAAGCGGCCGCGTCGCACCTGCAAACGGAGCGTTCTGCCCCGATTGGGGGAACAGGCTCATATAGTCTGGAACAATGCGCTTGGTACCAACGCAAGGCCAGAAGACTTCAACGCTTCCTGTATCACCTTCATGGCGCGGATGTGCGCCCTCGTCCGTAGTCGGCATCTGCGGATTGTTGGCGTTATAAGACGCGTTGACAGCGGCCTGATCCGGGATAATAAAGATGTTGCCGAACCCGGCGAATTGCTGCGTGACGGGCGCCTCGTAAGCGTCGCCCATCAGAATGTTTTTATCTTCTTCCTTCACCAGTTCATAGCCTGGAGGAACAATCATCTCGACCACGTACTTGCCGGGCGGCAGCATCGGTTGTCCGTAGTCCCAATCCGTTGTTGCGGCAGCGGTATCAGCCTTGCACACCGTGCAGTTTGTCCCGGTGGGCTTTCCGGTCTGAGGATTTCTCGCTGTGATACTCGGGAACTGGTACATACCGTTATATGGAGCGGGCTGGAGCTGGTTCCAGTTATGCATCCCGTCGTAACACTTATATTGGGAGTGATACGGCAACGATGTTCCCAGGTTCAGGAGTTCCGGCTGGTTGAATAGCGTGAAATAGAATGGATCGGAACTGGACTGGCCCGGGCAGTTCATGTTCGGCACGGGTTGGCCGTCCGAAGCCAGAACCGGGTTGCCATTGGCGTCCTTGCGGAAGCCTTGCGCCCATTCGTCCCAACTGCTGGTCTGAGTGGTATCAACCAATTTCAGCGACGTGCTCCCGTCCGGAGCCGTTCCTTCCTGGTAAAGGTTGACCGTGACATTCGGGACCAATGGCTCCCAGCTCAGTTGGAGCAGCAACGCAGGGTCGTCAAATGGGCGTGTTGAAGCGTACACAACGTGACCTCTGATGCCCCCGTTCTCACCCTCCGCAAAGGGCTTTTTGCCGAACTCCAGAAATCCGGCCTGCCCCAGAAAACCCTGCCAGCCGTAACTCTGAACCCATGGAGCATCAATTCGCCCCGTGGACAGATTGCTCGAAGCACTGCTGGAGGGCCCATTAGCGATGGAAAAGCCCAGGCAGTCCGCGTTGTCGCAATAAACCGAACCCGGCACCCGCAAGTCAGAGGGTAAAGAGTTATCTTCCTTAGTTCGGGCCAGGAACTTCCCGATCTCGGAATCTCCGCAGGCCGGAAGGCCAGCTTTGCCGCAAGCCGGCGAGCCGTCCACTGGCCCACCCGCGTCGTAGACCACATGCGTGCCGGTATTCTTGTAACGGGTCGAATCCGTTTCCACAACATACCAGTTGAATATGGGGAACACCTCGTTGAAGCCGGCAAAACCGTTCAAGTCAGTGCTGTTGAAGTTTGAGTAGCTCCCGTCGCGGTACCGGATGTTGGTGGGCACGAAGGTGAGCCCAGGTTCGTTATCCTCTGAGATCCCGTCGCCATTCTTGTCAAAGAATGTTCGAGTGTAGAGGTTCTGCCTCCACTGATGAATGGCAACGTCTCCCATGTCGACAACCGGAGCGTCAACCCGGACCGGCGTTGTATAGCCGTCGAGAATCAGATCGGTCCACTGATCGAAAACGGTGATTCTCCAATCACCGCCAGGCATGTTCGTGAACGTAAACGTGCCATCGTCCGCGGTCCTGGCAAATGAGAAATCCGCTCCGTCTGGACTTCCCAGGCTCACATAAGTCTGGGTGAACGCGTATGCATCACTGGTGGAAGTGCTGTAAAGCCGCTCGTCCGGGGTGCGGCTCATGTGCGCCAGCGTTACTTTGCCTTTCACGGTATGAGTGCAATCGGTACGATTGGCACACACTCCCGGTTTTCTATTGTTGATGATCGCGGGATTGGCGAAGCCGATCGCCACGTGGAAGCCGGCGGGCCCGTATTCCTGGAAATAGCTCGGCTCACTAGCCTTGAGGAAGGCATCGTGCGCAAAGCCGCCGTCCAGAGTGTTGGTCTGGAGCCACTCTTCGCCACGCGCAATTCGGTCGGCTCCGGGATGCGCTTCTACTCCGTAAAAACCCGGCGGCAGGTTGCGGACGACTACCTGGCCAGCTAGCGGGGAGAGAGTCTTGCCATCTGCTTCGTATTTCGGGCAAACAGTAATCGTGGCCGTGATTCCCGTCGTGCTGGTGACGCCGTCAAATCCTGTTCGCGAGTTTACCGAAACCGGGCAGGCGTCCTTTCCCGTTGCTGGGTCTATTGTGCCCGACAAGGCATTTGACAGTGGCTGGTTAAACATGTCGTAGGTCATCTGTCCGGCGGGATCGCCAAACTGCCCAACGTTGTCATAGATCACAACATTGAAGCCTCCGAGCCCTGGCTCGTTGGGCGCCAACACGTCCACGCCTCCGCCTGTATCATCCTCTCCGTTCATGGGAAAGTCGTCTTCGAAGACAAATGCTGAAACAGTTCCGGTCGGGAGCGGCATCGGCTCGACGAATACCTTGACAGCCTGCCAAGCACCATTTTTATAAAAGACCGGGGCGCCACCCATAGCGTGGCCGGGGTCGTTCGCGTCACCCGGCAAGACAGAGATGTAGTAACGCTTGGCCGGATCCAGAACCACCTCGCTCGGCATTACCACCGACTTTTGCGCGACGTCGGTCCGGCAGATGCCATTGCCCACGTCACAAGCTGCCGCCACGCCCAAAACCGTTTGGCCGCTTTCGCAGGAATTACCTCCTGTGCAGCCCTGCGCGATGACCGGCATGTGACTGGTGTGGAAGTTTGTCCCGTAGGCTGGCACGATTCCGGTACCACTACCGGGGCACCCCGCCGGGGCCGGATTCATAGAGCAGTTGGGGTCTTGATACCATGTCCGGTCTTCTTCAACGATCCAGCGGTAGTCCTGGGGATCGAGAGCCGCTTTTGATTTGCCGTCCACCAGCGTCACCTGCAGGCCGCTCGGCACCGGGAACGTTAGGGTCACGGTTGCAGCCGTCGCGCTGTCCGTGCCCTGAGAGTTCTTCGCCTTGTAGCTGAAAGTGTACGTGCCAGGGCCGGGGACAGTCGCGGTGAATCCCCCATCCGTGCCTACCGAAACTGAACCCCCACCGTCCATGGAAATCGGTAACGGTGTTGTTGAGGTTGCTCCGCTCACTGTAAGTGGATAGCCAGCTGCGTCAGTGTCATTCAACAGAACGCCTGGGGCTTTTATGGTGAGCGTCTTGGCCAGGTTCGAAGTATATGCATCAGGATTAACCGTGATCCCCGAACCGGCCTCAAGGTCGGCAGCATTCAGATTGACAGTGGCGCACGCGGGACCTGTAGTCGCACCATTACCGCAATACGTGAAGATGATGGGCGTGCCCCCCGTATACACGAAGGTTCCGTCAGTGTTCAGAGTAAGTCCGGCAGGTGCGGTGCCTACCACCTTGACGCCAAGCACGTTTACATCGTTGGCGATCACTCCCTTCGCCGGGTCCGACACCGTGAGAGTCTTCCCTGAGATCACTGAGTTGTAGGTATCGTTGTTGGCTTTCGCCGCGCCTAGTCCAGCGAGGCTGCTCGGAACGCCGTTGCCATTCACGCCGATATACGCCAGCATGCCGGCATCACGTTGAAAAGCATTACCCGACAGGCTCAGTTCGCGATCAAAGATCGGAAGCGCAGTTCCGCCTGCGGCGGGTGCGTTGATCATGACGTCGTACGTCTTGCCGGCGGCCATGAACACTTCGCTCTGCACGCGCAGAGACAGCGGTTGCGAGGTGGCAGCCGCTCTGGCGACATCTGGATAGACGTTGCCGTCTTCCGCGATCAGAGAGAGTCCGGCGACACCAGCACCGGTCTGAGCTCCCACGATGGACGGAACGTGCATGCGCAGGCCCGCGTTCACCAGGCGAACCAGAACGTTGCCTGAAACCGGGTTGACGCCAGTAGGAGCTGAAACCGTGAACAGTGAGTTCTGACTGTGCGTTTTGTCGAACGCTTGACCATTGACAAGGTAATAGAGGGGCGAGTAGTTCACTACCGGCGGATAGCAGGCCGCGGCTCCATCCGAGCAAGCGTCCAAGGCTTTTCCCAATCCCAGTGAAGCCTGTGCCTGGGCGTTTCCTGTGATCGTGACCGCCGGATCAGAGGAATAACCGTTGCCTCCATTGACCAGTGTTAATCCCGTTACCTGACCGGACGCGGGATCTACTTCTGCCGTTGCCGTCGCTTGAATGCAGGTGCCGCCGTTGATAACGCAAGGCGGCGGCGCGATGGTTACGGTGGGCGCTGCGCCGTACCCGCTGCCCGGGTTGTAGAGGTTCAGCGAGACTACCGGTCCTGGCTTCAGATTCATGGCGTAGATAGCCGCTTCTTTGAATCCGGAGGTGTTCACCGCAGTATTCACAGCCCGGTTCTGCGCCGGGTCGATTTCACTGAGCAGCAGGGCAAGATCGGCATTGTATTTGACGCCAGGATAAGCCGTGCCAGCTGTCTCAATGGGAGGCGTCGATGTGTCCGCGGTCGGCGCAGCCGTCACCACCACGATGCCGTAAAGACCCATGGGTCCCTGAATCGAGGGGTGCGTACCCGATTCGAGCAAATAGGTGCCGGGCCGAGGGGCCTTCCAGGTCAGCGACGCCGGGGTTCCTACCACGACCTCCGTCGAGAATGACTGTACGCGTGGTAACTGCGGCGGCGGATTAAATTGCGGACCGCTATTCGTGGCCGGCCAGCTGGAGGGTTGAGAAATGTGCTGCGGACTCGGCACTGCCGTAGCTGATCCCCCCAGGCCGCCACCTAACTGACCCACAATCGTCAGCGACGTGGGAATGTTGTTCCCGGCGAATGTGAGACTGTTGGTCAGGTGAATAGTAAGATCCGTCCCCGTCGGCACGGTGATGATCACCGGCGACCAGCCAGGCGCAGTGGGATTCAATTTCGCGCAAGTCGCGGTCGAACCCGCTGGTTGCGCCCCATCGCAATTGTATCCCCACATGGGTACAGACGAGCCGTCGGGCAGAGTGAGGCTGGTTCCGCCTGCAGTCAGGTTGACTTGCTGGGCGAGGGCCGTCCCCGCTCCAAGGAGGAGAGCAAGTGTGATACAGAAGACAGTCTTCAGGTTCATTTTGCCGAAGTGGGATTGCATTGCTCTTCTCCTCAGTTAGTTGGTCTCGTCAATGACGAATTCCCGGGAATCGACCAGCATCATCATCAGCATTCCGCCCGGGAAAATGTTGTTGGTTGTGATCTCGCGCTCATTGTGCGAGTGCCACATGAAGGCGAAACCAGCTTCGCCCCCTGGCGAGTTGGCGATCGTACCGGATGGAGGAGTTGTTCCGGTTGGACCTACCGCACGGATCGTTGCGTTCGGGCCCAGGTACGGGCTGCCGCCATACCACGCGCCGTTGGTGAAAAGGTTGGCATCGGGCAAGGTCGCGGGACCGGCGCCGGCTACATCACCAAATGGATGCGCCTCCAGCGGCTTGTTATGGTCCTGGCACCACTCAAAGTAGTTGACCGCTGTCGGATCCGAGGTGTTGTATCCGTTCGTGTCCGGAGTACACGTAAGCTTGGCCAATGGATCGCTCGAGGTTGGATTGTGTCCGTACGCATCCCAGTTCAGGCCCTTGGCGGTCCAGTAGAAAAACCCGTCCATCGCCAGACCTGGAGTGGTCGTAGTGGTGAAGAGAAGCGGTCCGGCAAGTGTCTGGCCATCCGGAGTCAAAAGGAGGTTCCCGTCGCGGGCGAGGATGCGAACGTGATTGCCGTGCTCGTGGAACGGATGTTGCCATCTCCCCTGCCCGATGATCCGCAATAAGGTTATTTCGCCGGGATGCATGTGCGGGTCGCCGTTGTACGGCTGATGCGGATATTGCGTGGCGTAATTCGGGTCCATGTCGTCGGGCATCGAGCGACCGTTGATCATGAAGTACGCCGGGTGATAAGGCTCGGTTGGCACGTTCAGGCTGCAGCCTGCCGCTCCCGCCACGCACTTGCCCGCCGCCGCCACCTGCTCTTCTGCCTGGCGGTGAATATTCGGATCCATTTCTGAGAACTGGAACAGGTACTCGCGGTCATAGCACGTTGCTGGGTGATCGTAGGCAGCATGTGCCAGACGAAAATCACTCTCCTGCCAATGGGATTGCGCGGCAGTATTCGAGGCGTGCACGCCGTTGTCGCAGGCTCCAGGTACATTGGCCGGGAGCACGATGATGGCCCCGTAGAGTCCCATCTCTACTTGCAGGTCGCCCTGCGTGCCGCTGTAGTAGGCGCGCGTTCCGGGACTCGAGGCAGTGAACGTGTAGGTGACGCTCGCGCCTGGCGATGCTTCTCCCGTCAGCAGACCGGATACACCACAGCCGGTGAGGCAAGCACCCGTTCCTGTGTCGAACGTCGCTCCCACTTTGACATTGAATCCGGGAAACAGAATCGAAGTATTGCCCGCAGATGGCGGCAGACTATTAGTCAAGGTGACCACCACAGTTTGACCTTCGGTGACGATCAGCGTCGGTCCCGGAATCTGCATGGTGTTGCAGAAACCGCCCGAGATCGCGGCCGGTGCAAAGGCACCGGCGCTGGGCGCGCTGGCGCAACCGTAGCCCCACGAGTACACTGCCTGTCCATCGGGCTGGCTGATGAATGCCGCTTGCGCAGTCAGATTGAAAGTTGGGCCGGTGATCCCGGGAGCCGCAGCGTTTGCCGAGGGCGTGACCAAGAGGGCCACTGCCACCGTCACCGCCAAGACCAGCTGTGTCTTCCATATCATGCTTTTCATGTTCGTCGCCCTCATGGCTGCGCTCCTAATTGATCCGAACTTCGGTCATCAGTCCGCCGAAGTTCTCGGCGTCGTTCGACAGGTGGTCAAGATTGGGGGTATAGAGGTAGTACACTTGGCCCGATTTGTATTTCGTGGTGTCGCTGGCATCCAGGATCAAGTCGAGTGATTCACCGCCGGCCAGAGTGATCGAGTTCGTTTTGTAGTACATGTTGTTGCCCTCCTGGTCCCGCAGCAGCTTGGCGTTGTAGCCAATGACCGTCATCGGAATTCCCAGCGAAGCGAGGGTCTGATACTCGGTGACATCCAGGTCAGAAATGCGCAGAAGAGCTTTTCCACCCGCAGGGATGTTGATGATCGAGTTCAAGGGCTGTGAATAATGCATCGCGCCGTCGGTGGTCTGGGTCGCCAGGGGGCCCGGCGTGACTGTATCCGGGTAGCTGCGGCCATTCAGCAGGAAGTACTTATCTTTCATGTCGGCGAAGGCTTCCGGGTTGAACGTCATGCCAACAAAATGGAAGTTAGGATCGAACCCGTGAATCTGGAGGGGATACTCGACGTCGTACCAAGTTGATCCGTCGCCATCGTTGTAGGCGTATCCGCCCGTTCCACCGGTGGCTACCGTCGGTCCGCCGAATTTCCCGTTGTCGCCACCGGATGGCAGAGGATTGCTGCACAGGACGTCGGCTGTATCGCACCTGGTGCGAAGGTCGTTCTGCTGCGCGTTGCAAAGCTGCGTAGAGGGTGGTGCTGGAGGGAACTCGGTCCTGACGCGGCCGCACATAGAGCTGGCCCACCATGCCCATCTGCAAGTGTTCCGGAGGGGTGATGTGGCAGTGCCAGAAGTAGGTCCCCGCATCGGGAGCCATGTAGTAGTAGGTAAAGCTGGCGCCGATGTTAATGGCGACCGAAGCGTCCGGAACGCCGTCGTAAAACGAGGATGCGTTGGGATATCCGTGGAAGTGAACCGTATGTTGCTCGAAGAGGTCGGGACGCATGATCATGCCGACATTGCTCAGGGTGAGGAAGAACTCGTCGTCTTCGTCGATGGCCATCAGCGGCGCAGGAATATTGCCGTTCATCACACCCACGTCCATGATCTGGCGAGGATCCACGTGTCCATCGATACCGCTGGGTGCGATCTTGGAGGCACAGCCGCCGGGTGCGGTATCCGCCAGGCAATCTGCGTCGGGAATCTGGCCAATGGCGCCGTTGTAGTTAAACGATAGCGGCCCAGTTAAGTTCCCTGGCATATACGGGGCAGCGCTGGCTTTGTCTGTGGTCGCGGGATCCCCCGGCTGTAGGGTGCCCGAGTACTCGCTGTTGAACACGCTCGGGAACTCCGTGCCCGGCAGCCCATTTGCGATATCCGCCAGACCAGAAAGAGGTCCGAACGAGAACATATAGGTCTGCGTGCCGTCTGCCATTGTTGCGTAACCATCCCCACCCGAGATCTGCTGGCATTTGACAGCGCCGTTCACGTGAGACGCCGGATACACGCCCGAGGCCGGACAGGTGACCGATGATCCGGGAATAACGTCCCCTGGCGTGCACGCGGCATAGGTGGTCGGGGATGTGTAATTGGGCTCCGAATTGTTGTCTGCTCCGGGGTGAGTAATCGTGCTCGGCGGACACTGCACCTGGAAGGATTGAGCACTTGCTGTCAAGCTGGCAATGGACATCCATGCTATGACGAAGCAAATCCGGCTGATTTTCCTATTCACCATACGTCCTCACGTCTTCTCCGCCAGAGGCGGCGTGACATTGGTCTTTTAAAGTTTCCTGGAAAGCTGACGTACTTCGATCATTTCGGATCGATACGCTGGGGGAGGGGTGTTAGCCTTACGCGATTGAGGATGTAGCCAAACTGCGACTGCGGAGCTCTTGATAGAGAGCTCGCCGAACGCGATGCGTGATTCCCATATAGCCCGGTCCCATGAAGCACTTACGCCCGGCAGACGAATGGCACTGCGGACATTCGATGGACAGCTCCGGATATCCCACGGCAAGGTGTCTGCGCGCCTGCTTTGAAGTGATGTGACTCCTGGGACGAATCGTCATTAGCCTCACTCGTTATCTGCGTCGGAGTAGCGGAATCATTTCTCCGCATTCCCCGCGCGAAGTGAGGTGAGCGTAGGGCTTTTCGTGACGTACATGTTTGCGCCCCATCAATTACGCGGCGCGTTACACAACATTTGATCTCATTAACATCTATCTGTGGTTACGCTGTCATATTTAACACTATAAGTGGAAGTTACAAATAGACATAGGCGGAGATGTATTACATAGACACGACTTATCCACTTTTACTTGATACAACGCACTCGCTCACTTGTTATAAAGCTTAACAACATCCATGCTTGTGGTTAACGATGACCACCATCGACGGCTGGCCCAACGCTTGTGGGGATTCGACGATGTGCTAACTGACGGACGGAGATTATGAACAGCAGCTGTGCGAGTAACCAACGTGAGGATGATCAGAAGCGGAACAAGTAATCAGGCCAGCCAATTACTGACTGTCTTTATGCTTTGAATTTATACCCGTGTCCCTGAACGGTAGTGATCAGGACCGGTCGACTGGGATTATCTTCCAGTTTTTGGCGGAGAGAAAAAATGTGTACATCCACCGTGCGACTATACGTACTCTCGTTGTATCCCCACACTGCTCGCAAAAGTTCCGCTCGTGATACCGTTTGGCCAGGCCGTTCCATAAGGTAATGCAGCAGGCCGAACTCCTGGCCCGAGAGGTACACGACTTTGCCATCACGGGTTACCTCTTGTCGAGGCACGTCGACACGGAGAGAGCCTTGTTGATGAACTCGGGCTCCTGTCTGCAGGGGTTTGCGCCGCAACAGAGCTTCAATGCGGACTGCTAACTCGTCCGCTTCAAACGGCTTTGTCAGATAGTCGTCGCCGCCCAGTTTGAGCCCAACCACTTTGTCCATCACGCTGCTGCGAGCCGTTAGAAAGAGGATGGGCGTCGCCAAACCTGATTGCCGGATGTCGCGGCAAAGGTCGAATCCGCTTCGGTAGGGCAACATGACATCGATAATGAACAGATCAAATGGCGACCCGTTGATCTTCTCAAGGGCCTCTTCGGCATCCTTTGCAACATCGACCACGTACCTTTCACCGCGCAGCCGGTCCCCTAGCGTAGTAACGAGATTGTCATCATCTTCTATCAATAAAATCTTTTCCTTCATGTCGACGCTATGGCCTCCGCTGCTCTTTGACGAGTAGTTGATTCCGCCTTGCCTGTAGCTCTCAGATATAATGTGAAGACACTCCCTTTGCCCTGCTGGCTTTTCACCGATAACCTGCCCCCGATGGCGTTCATGATCTGGCGTACAACCGCGAGTCCCAGACCGCTACCGTGAATTTGCGCAGCCATCACACGCGCACCACGATAGAAGGGATCAAAGATATGTTCTAGTTCGTCAGGATCAACCCCAATTCCGTGATCTGCGATACTGATCGCAACTTCCCTGCCCCACTTCGCGACCTCGTTAATCTCAATTCGGATGCCAATCCATCGCTGATCCCCGCTGTACTTAGCAGCGTTCTCCAGCAAGTTCCGCATGCAGCGAAGCACACCCTTGTTATCGCCTAAAGCCGCTGGAATTTCCTTAGGGACTTCAACTTGCACTGTGAATCCCTGTTGTTCAATGAGTGGCAAAGTTGTTTTTTGCAGGGTTTTTAGAATGCCTTCAAGTTCGAAGGGTTCTATGACGTACTCTTTCTTGCCGTCTTTCATGGCCGCAAATAACAGAATCTGATCTACAAGGTCCATCAACTGACGGGACTGATTGGTGACAATCGAGGCATATCTTCGCAGATCAGGTGCATAGCCATCTGCAATGTTCTGTCCAGCTGAAAGCATCGCTGCCAAAGGAGTCCGTAGCTCATGAGAAATCGATGCGACGAAATCCATTTGTAAGGCAGCTACAGCACGTACACGCTGGGTCGCAATCACCAGCAAAAACATACTGGTAGCGAGCAGAAGAAGGACTGCCCCACCGACGATGAGATTGCCACGCCAGACTCGTGTAATGGAGGCTTGTAACGGAGCCGTCCGATGCTGGAGAAAGAGCATCCACACAGCTCCTTCCGAGGTGCGTTGAATGACAGGAAACCAGACTGGCCCGGAAAAGCTGTGCCATTCCTCCCCGCGCAGGGATTCTTTGTTCTTGACGCTTTGCCAAAAACTTCCTTCCATGCTTTCCGGCGGGGGGCCAAAAATATTCATGACGGAATCCGAGTTGCTCACATCGGCGGTTCCAAAACCCGGGTCTGAAGAATAGAGAAGCCGTGACGTCTTGCCTACCGACAGCACCGCGAGTTTATATTCCAGCCCTTGCCGCCCTCCGAAGTAGCGCTGAGCTAATTCGGGAAAGATCCTTTGCTCAATCGTACTTCGATTGAGAACAATCACGAACCAGTCAACGGGACCACCGGCACTCAACGATCTCTGGCCGTGGTGCACGATTGGGTGGACTATGGCCGGAATGCTCTCGTCGAATTGCCAGCCCGTAATCGCCGTGCTTCGCAACTTGTGGGCCAACGAAGATTCAGGTTCCGCGTTTCGGTCCGCATCCGCCAGAGGAGCGTCAGCTTCCCAGGCGTGTAGCGCGACGCGAAGGTTCGAGGCCTTCCGCTGGAGATGAGCGAGTAGCGGTCGCAGTTCCGTGGGCAGCGCAGACCGTTCAATGCGCGCCTCATCGGCATTAAGCCTCAGCAGGCGCGGGTCTGTCCCGTGGCTGGTTTCCCAAATGTAAATATCGCTGACAACATCGGGGTTGGAATAGATATTTTCGACCAAGGTGGAACTAGTCGCGGCTCGTCTCCATTCCACATAGCGCCGAAGATAATCATCCCATCGGTCATTAGCTCCCGAGTCCGGTCCCACCTGCAACCCTATACAGATCGTTGAAAGTTCCCCGTACAAATCCAGGTGCCATTTCATCATCGCCGACTCCAGATCGGCACCCACTCTGATCTCCGTGGCTCGTCGGATCTGCATATTCCAGCGATATTGAAGGAGCGCGATGGCAAGCAACAGTAGTGCGATGCCAAGTAGCGCAGCAGTCCAAATCAAGTGCGACATCCGGGTGGACGTTCGCGCACCAGACGAGGCAATGTTAAATGAGTTCTTCATGCTCAGGTTTTAACAAGTCAGCACGAGCAATCAGAGTTGAGCGTGCTGGTGGCGTCGTTCGCTCCAAAGACTTAGCCTGCGGAACGTCCGAAAACACCGAAAGCAATTTAGTAATTCGCTATTGGGGGAGACTAGGCCGAAGTTTGCCAGCGCTAGTCAACAATTGCAAGCGGAAAATAGGCCGTAAGTCACTCATATTAACATAGTTAACATATCATACAAATACTTAACACCCTTGACGGCCTCCATCTTGACAGATCGAGAGCCATACCTTGGCCAAGCAACCTTTTGCACGGGAAAACGTCCCTCACAGCTCCTTTCCGTAGAAGACAGTCGCTGCGTCGATATTTGCCTCTGAAAATGAAGGGACTGTCGCAAGGCAAGGCAGCGAGCAACTCATTGGCTGGGCTATAACTGAAAGGTAAGATTAAACCTGTCGCAAAATATGGCAGCTCCGTAGAATTCGGGGCCATTCCAGCACCTCAAGCTACCGTCATTTCCAGCGCACCGTGCTGACTTAAATCATCGACACAAGCTGGACGGCCATAGCACACGCGTGTGCTGTTGATTCGATTCTCATGCACTTGTAGGGCTAAGACGGTCATCTGCAGTCCTCCAAGTTGTTGATTCTTCGTTGTCACTCGGATTCGAGTCCTACCTGTTGTCCGCAAATCGCACCGATGATCCTCATCCCTCCCCAGAAGAGTTCTACAAGCTGGTGCTCGTGGTTGACGAACCCTATGGCACGATGATTTATGTATGCGTGCTTAGCGGGTTGCGACCCAGCGAACTGATCGGCTTGAAGTGGGAAGATGTGGGGCCCGACTCATTGACCATTGACGAGCGTTACTGCCGCGGCGATTGGCGTGTTCCGAAGACCACGGCGAGTTCTGCGACAATCGCGGTGGATACCTCGGTCACAGCCAGGATTGAAAAGCTGAAGACCCTCGAAGTGGAAGTGAACTGGGGCGGCAAGGGCGCTAGGAAGAAATTCAAGGTGGTGCGATCGAGCGAACCCAACGATCTGGTTTTTCAAGGCCTGCGAAAAGGCAGCCCGATGAACGATCAGAACATCCTTCGCCGCCGTCTGCGCCCCGCAGCCCGTAAGCTGGGAATCGATTTAAGGAAAGTGACGTGGCAGGCACTGCGCCGCTCCTGGGCAACCTGGATGGTGCAGGCAGGTTCGGATCTGAAATCCGTACAGGCCCAAATGCGTCACTCCCGTCCGGGGACCACGCTGGGCATCTATGCACAGTCTGTGTCCGAGGCCCAGCACCGAGCCGTAGCACGTACGATGGAGATGTTGCACCAGCGAGAGAGCCAGGCTGCGGTTTTGAATTGAATTGGAACGTAAATGGAACGTAAATGCCAAAACGGGTTTTTGGTGCCCGCTAAGTGATTGAAAAGATGGTGGAGCTAGTCGGGATCGAACCGACGACCTCATCGTTGCGAACGATGCGCTCTCCCAGCTGAGCTATAGCCCCGTGCAGATTGGAAAACTTCCAAATCATTTTAGCAGCGTCCCGGAGTAGCCAACAAATCGTCTTGACGAATCGCCGCTTTCTGCGTCTAACTAGGAATATATAGCTCTGGACGCATCTCGTCCGGCAGCGGGGTTTTATTCGAAACAGCGCATGTTCCAGCAACTCAAACCAGAATCCGCCAGGCATGGGCGCGCACTCAAGCTTGCTTCCATCACGGTGCACGCGCTGGCACTGGCCTGGCTTCTGCACGCTCCTGAACCGCGTTTGCTCAATCCCAACTCCGTCGCCTATGGACAGAACGGCACTTCAGTGACGCGCCTCTACTGGTCAAGCCGGAATCCTGATGACAGTTCCCACAGCTCATCCGATGTTGCGACTCAGCGCTATCGTCACCAGCGCCTCGGTCAGAAGCTCAAGTGGAAGGCCCCGCAGAACGTTGCAAAGCTAACCGCGCCTGAGACTCCCGTCTCCAAGACCGAGACCGAAGATAACGCGCAGACGCAGACGCTCTCCGCACTCGGGCACGGCGCGCAAGCTGGAGCCACATACGGTACGTTGGCTCAAGGCTCGTTGTATGGCAACGAGATTCGTCCGGCCCTGCCTATCACCACCTCTGATCCGAGCGTGTGGCCGTGGCAATTGCCGGCTTCTCCGGGGAACGAGGTTATCGAAATCACCATCGATGAGCGCGGTGAGATCACTAACAAAGTCGTGCTCCACAGTCTCGGCCCCGATATCGACGACAAGTGTCTGGCCGCCCTGGAAAACTGGCATTTCCATCCCGCCACTCGCAATGGCACGCCCATTCCTTCCAAGCAGGACGCCATTTTCCCTTTCCGCGCCCGCGGCTAAGTCGTGATATCTCCCTTGCCGCGCTCAACCGCTATAATCAGAGTGTGCCCAGTCCAGTTCAGCAAATAGCCTCCGCGGAGTTCCCTACGCGGTGGGGAAAGTTCCGCATCTACGGCTTCCGCGCGCAGCATGGCGAGGACGGCGACCGCCGAGTCGAAGAAGCTGTCGCGCTTGTCATGGGAGATGTTTCTTCCTCTCCCCCGCTGGTACGTGTGCATTCCCAGTGCCTGACTGGGGATGTCTTTCATTCCCTGCGGTGCGACTGCCGCCAGCAACTGGAACTTTCACTCGCGATGATCGCCGAGGAAGGCGCGGGCATCCTCATCTACGAGCAGCAGGAGGGCCGCGGCATTGGGCTCATGGCGAAACTTCAGGCGTACGAGTTGCAGGACGCGGGCCTCGACACCGTCGAAGCCAACGAGCGTCTCGGATTCAAAGCCGACCACCGCGATTTCACGCTTCCCGGCGAAATCCTCAAGGCCTTGGGCGTGACGGGGGTGCGCTTGCTGTCGAACAATCCCGACAAGGTTCACGCGCTCGAAAAAGCCGGGGTCAAAGTTGTGGAGCGCGTGCCCTGCGAAGTCACGCCCAGCAAGCATGCCGAAGAATATCTAAAGACCAAGCGCGACAAACTGGGCCACCTTTTCACTATCGCCCAGAAATAGCGAGACGTCCGGCGTGAGTTATTTACCCGTGGTTCCCCATGTCTGGCCTCTGTTGCGAGACATGGGAATGACGAACGTCAGAGTCGCCCCAGTTGCAAAAGCTTTTTAGCCGCGGTTGCATCTAAACCGGCTCGGAATGGCTGATCTTCAATCAGAATTTCGCCGTACCCAAGTCGTCCCGGCATTGGCTCTGGCGCTCGCCTGCGTAGGCGCGGCCTCCATGGTCTACTATCACCTCGGCCTGTTCATTCCACACGCGCTGCAAGTCCGCGCCTCGATTGGCCTCGGCAATGGCTACTCCTTCGGGGATGACTTCTACCCGATATGGTTCACAGCCCGGCAAGCGCGGCTCGGCTCTCGCGATCTCTATGGCTACGAGACGACCCGGCAAATTCAGATTGGACTCTTTGGCCGTCCCGTTGACCCGCACATAAAATCCGATCCTCCCATCGACTACCGTCAATACTCCTACCCGGCATTCACCGATTTAATCCTTTGGCCCTCCGCGCTCCTCGCGTTTCCCCAGCTCAGGATGGCGTTGACATTGCTGCTCCCCACGTTGACCGCACTGAGCATCTGGATGTGGCTCAAAGCTCTGCGCTGGAAGATTCATCCCATGTGGGCGGCCACCATCATGGTCCTCACGCTGTGTACGTACCAGTTGCTCGAAGCGTTTTTCGCGCTGCAGCCCGGACTGTTCGTTGGATTCTTTTTGGCCGCCGCCGCCCTCGCCATCCGCAGCAACCGCCTGATGTTGGCGGGCGCACTCTGCGCCCTGACCCTCATCAAGCCGCAAGTCACGCTGCTTGCGATCTTATATTTGCTGCTGTGGAGTTTCTCGGATCGGAGGCGCGCCCGCTTCTGGCAAGGATTTCTGTTGGTCACCGCGGCGCTGATGATCGGCTCTCTCGCGATTTGGCCCCACTGGATCGTCGAATGGATCAGTGTTTTGCTGGGATATCACAATTACGCCATGCCGCCACTGATCAATGTTCTGCTTGGCCCATCCGTTCCCAGATATATAGCTCCCGCGCTCATCGCCGCGCTAGTTGCACTGGCCACCGGCATTGCCTGGAGAAATCGTCGCGCTACGCAGGACTCAGCCCGTTTTTGGTTCACTTTGAGCGTAGTACTCGCGATCACCACCATCACCCTGCTTCCGGGCCAAGCCATCTACGATCACATCATTCTGATTCCCGGAATTCTGCTGATCCTCCGCTATTCCCGCGAACTCGCGAAGGCCGGCCGGATCGGACGCGCGCTTCTTCTTGCCGGAGGTCTCGTCCTGGCATGGCCCTGGATCTCCGCGTTCGTCCTACTGGTAATCCGCCCTTGGCTGTCATCGCAAACGTTCTATGCCGTCCCGGTTTTCGCGCTTCCGATGCGTACTGCCGCTTCGCTTCCGTTCGCAGTGCTTGTACTGCTTGCGTGGACATGGAAAGTAATTCCTGCCTCCCGCGCTGCATAACTCTCAATTTCAGGAACGCTCCGTCAGCAATTTCCGCAGCGCAGCCTTGTTCTTTGCGGGAAGATATTGCAAAGCGGCACCGGCGAGCGCAACATACACCCGGCGGGCGGCACGGTTTCCCCGCAGAATCTCGAAATGCCGCTTCAACGTCTCAACATCGCCGCGAATGATGGGACCGCTGAACCCGCGCGCCGCTCCAAACTCGGCATAGTTCGCGAGTGTCTGCCGCAAGATCGGCATCATTCTGCTCCGCGCGTCTTCTCCTCGCAATCCAGCAAGCTTCGCCACTTCCTCCGTAGTCGCGAGCAGGGCCGTCAACAAAGGTGAAGTGAATGTCGCCCAGGCGTGGTATGCCGCCTTGTCCTGCTTGCGAATGGGATACGCATATCCTCCGAGTTCTTTCACGATGTACCCAGCTACGCGCACCGCCGCCCGATCTCCCTCGACGGCAAACGGCACTCCGCCCAGCGCCGCCTTTGATTTCCCTACAAAGGTCATCAGCGGATGCACCGAGGCCACCTTAGCTCCCTTCTGCCTCAAACTCTCTAATTCATCGCTGCTCAGCGCTCCGCTCGAGTGCAACGCGACTCTTCCCTTCCATGAACCCGCACTGGAAAAGAGCCGCGCCGTCGCTGAGATTTCCGAATCCGGCACGCAGAACCAAACCACCTCGGCCGTCAAATGTTTGCAATCCACCGCGGCTCGAGACTTCACCCGCTTCGCCAGAGCTCGCGCCTGATTCAACGATGGCCCGGGACCATGCGCAAAAATGGTGTCGGTACCGAACCCGGCCCGCGCCAAAGCCAGAGCCAGCGCACTCCCCAGATTCCCGGGGCCAACGATCGCAATGCTCGGTCTGGCGCGCATGCCGGGCAGCATACCAGAAGCCCGGTTGCGGTCCCGCCGCGAACGCCCCACCAAAATTTCTTTGCGTATCCGCCCTCGCCCAGCAGTCTGGCATGGGCGCCCACCTGAATGGCAGGATGTGGTCTGATCGCGAAGTCCGGCCAGAACCGTTGCATACCAATCCTCAGCTCCGCATTCAAGCCATTCACCGCGATGCGCAGGAACTCTCCGAACTTCAGTCCTCTCTGCAACAGCAGCTCCAGCTTCTGCAAAAAGGAATGCTGCACAAAGACCTGGGCGAGACCTTAAAGAAAAACGAAAAGCTCGCCAAGAAATTGCGCCAGGAAGTCACGCCCTAGCCGGCTCTGCCCCGCGGCCGTGCTTTATATTGTCTGCATGGGCAAAGCTGCCTCGAAAAAAAAGAAATCCTCCCCTGCGCGCCTGGTTTCTTCCAAAGTCGTATATCGCGGACCTGTCTTCTGGATCACCACCGATCAGGTGCAGGAACCCGGAGGCGTGAAAGTTCGCCGCGACCTCATCCATCACTCCGGTTCCGTGGTCGTGCTGGTCGTGGACGACTCCGGCAAGACGCCCCGCGTGCTCCTCGAGCGCCAGTACCGCCATGCCGCGGGAGCTTATCTATGGGAGTTGCCTGCAGGACGAATCGATGCCGGCGAGGATGAACTCAAAGCCGCGCAACGCGAACTCATCGAAGAGACCGGCTACCGCGCCACAAATTGGCGCCGCATTCTGAAGTTCTATGCCAGCCCCGGCTTTCTGGCTGAGACCATGTCGGTCTACCTGGCTACAGGCCTGCAAACGGGTGTCGCCGAGCCCGAGGAAGACGAGATGATTCGCAAGCGGATGTTTCCTCTCGAGGCAGCGGTGAATATGATCCTCACCGGCAAGATTCACGACGCAAAAACCATCTCGTCGGTTCTGTGGCTGGATCGCGCGTGGGAGAAAAACGGTAGGCAGGCACTACTCAAGCGACGGCTAAAGCGTTCTTAGGTGCTCGTCCTTTGCCACGTGGTTGTCTGCTAAGTTCCGCCAATTTCTTTCGCCTCAGCCTTCTTGACAGCTTTACCCTTCTTTTACAAATGGCATCTATCGGTGCTAGCACGTCCTTAAACCCCCAAGAAAGGCGTGCGAAAGAAGGGGGTCCGAGGTGGAACGATTGAAGGGCACAGTGAAGTGGTTTAACAACGCGAAAGGGTACGGGTTCATTGGACGCAACGATGGGCCAGATGTCTTCGTGCATTACAGCGCCATAAGCTCAGAGGGCTACAAGAGCCTGCAGGAAGGCGATCAAGTGGAATTCGAGATCACCGAGGGCCAGAAAGGCCCGCAGGCAGCGAACGTCACCAAAGTCGCTTAGCCGCAGTTCGGTTTCCGCCGTCCGCTCTCACCGCAGTGGTTGCCGGAGAGGTAGCTTGCCACGTCTCTGCCACTCTAGCCCCGCTCGCCGTTCTTGTTTATCTTTAGCATGTGGATAACAAGGCGATCGCCAACATCCTGTACGAGACGGCCGACCTGCTCGAAATTGATGGGCAGGATTCTTTCCGCATTCGCTCCTATCGCAATGCCGCGCAGGCCGTCGAAAGCCACGCGCATCAACTGAAGGACATCATCAGCGATCCCAAGCAGGTGCTCGCCATTCCGGGCATCGGCAAGGGGATGCTGACCAACCTGCAGGAACTCTTCAATACGGGCAAGCTCGCCGTGCAAGCCGGATTGCTGGAGAAGTATCACCCTTCGATGCTGCAATTGCTGAAGATCCAGGGACTCGGCCCCAAGACCATCGCGCTCATCTGGAGCGCGTACAAAATCTGCGATGTGGATGGAGTCGAGAAACTGGCGCGCGAGGGAAAAATTCGCGAACTGCCCCGCATGGGGGAAAAGCACGAAGCCAAGCTGCTCAAGGCCATCGAAGACTATCGCCGCATCGGTGGACGCTTCCTCATCGACGCGGCTGAGATCGAGTGCGAAAAGATCACCGCTTATGTGCGAGAAGTTTCCCGGCATTGAGAAGATCACGCCCGCCGGATCGCTGCGCCGCGGCCGTGAAACCGTCGGCGACCTCGACATCCTGGTCACCGGAGAAGCCTGTACCACCGAGGAAGGCCGCCAGAAAGCCATCGCCTACGTGGCTCAGTACCCTCCCTTAATGGACGTAATCGCCAGCGGCGACAACAAGATCAGCTTCCACCTGCGCGACGGGATGCAGGTGGACGTGCGCTTGCTTCCTCCGGAATCGTTCGGCGCTGCTATGCAGTACTTCACCGGATCCAAGGCGCACAACGTGGCTCTGCGCCAGCGCGCCTTGAAGATGGGCTACACGCTGAACGAGTACAGCCTGGCCACGCTGGAGGGCGAGAAGCCCGTCGCCGGAAAAACGGAAGAGGAAATCTACGACAAGCTCAAACTCGACTACATCGCGCCCGAGATGCGCGAGAACCTGGGCGAGATCGACCTGGCGCAGAACCATGCCCTGCCCCGCCTCATCACGCAGGCGGACCTGCAGGGCGATGTGCACATGCACACGGTCGAGACCGATGGCCGAAACACCATCGAAGAAATGGCCGAGGCCGCGAAGGCGCGCGGCTACAAGTACATGGCGATCACCGACCACTCGAAGAATCTCGCCTTCGCCAACGGCCTCGATGACAAGCGCGCAGTCGAACACATCCACCGCATTCGCGAAGCAGCAAAGAAAACCGACGGCATCACGGTCTTCGCCGGAATCGAAGTCGACATCCTGGCCGAAGGGGATCTGGATCTTTCAGACGATGTGCTCGCTCAAATGGATATCGTGATCGCGAGCGTGCACTCGGTCTTCAACATGGAAGCGCCGAAGATGACCGAGCGGCTCATCAAGGCGATTGAGAATCCGAATGTCTCGCTGATCGGACATCCCACGGGCCGCATTCAACTGCGCCGCGATTCCTATCCCTTTGACATGCGCGCTGTGTTAACCGCCGCCGCCAAACACAAAGTTGCCATGGAACTGAACGCCTATCCCGACCGCCTCGACCTGAACGACAACAACCTGCGGCAGGCCAAGCAACATGGCGTGAAGATCGTGATCAACACGGACTCGCACCACACCTCCCACATGGAAAAAATCCGCTACGGAGTTCTGCAAGCGAGGCGTGCGTGGCTAACCAAAGAAGACGTGCTGAACACGCTCCCCCCAGACAAGTTCGCGAAAGCCATAAAGCACGCCTGGTAAGATTTTATGTAGGGACAGCCGCCATCGGCTGTCCAGTCGAGCGAAGCTCGACAGCTGTTTGCGCCGCGCCGAACGCCTGGGGCCCCCAAGTCTCGCCGCCTTTGCGAGACACGGGAGGTCAAATCCGAATCTGCCGACCCACATTGTCCCGCCGTGCTTTCAGGACCTTGCAGACAGACCCATGATCACTTTTGAACCGGACTCAAGGTCAACGAGTGTTATGCTTTCGCCAAGTAAGTTGATTTGCTTTACAATCTTCGGCCAATGGCAGTTGATCCGCAGGCTTTCCGGCTGAATGCACCAGCGACGAAAGAGGCTTTACAGTCGCTGATCGCGGCATTACCGAAGCATTTACCGGACGAATACATTGCGTTCCTCGCACGATCAAACGGTGGAGAGGGCTTCGTTGGGGAACGATACGTGTCGCTGTGGAAAGCGGAAGAACTCATAACGCGCAATCTCGGCTATAAGGTCACAGAGTTTTTTCCGAACTTCTTTTTTATCGGGTCGGATGGCGGTGGAGAAGCATACGCCTTTGACATTTCTGGTGACGATGCAACTGTGTTCGAGGTGCCGTTCATAGGGATGCCGAGCGATGGGAGTGCTATCGCCGATTCGCTTGACGCACTGTTATTTCCTCAGATCAGCTAGGCCAACGACCTCAA
>CAWKLW010000024.1:0-386310 GCA_963850585.1 uncultured Acidobacteriota bacterium
CTGCCTCAGTACTTCATTTCCACAGCCATTGAGCCCTGTGCGTTCCATCTACGCTATCTTTCGAAGCCTTCTATCTTCTCCAGGATAAAAGTCGCAATTTCTGCCTTGAACCTTTCTAAGCTGAACCTTTCCACGCTGTTACGGATGAATTGCGGCCGAAATCGCGATTCGGACCTCTCGAAGCGCTGGATGGCTTCGCGTAACGACTCCGCAGTTTGTGTGCCAAAGAACGCACCGCTGCAATTCGCAGGGTCATCATCGCCTGCCAAATCCGCCGTCACGGTTTCCAGTGCACCGCCTCGGGCGTAAGCGATCACCGGTCGTCCGTGGGACCGGGCCTCCACCGGGACCAGTCCAAAATCTTCCTCGCCGGGAAAAAGCAGGGCGCGGCAGCGCGCGTAAATCTCGTGCAGTGCAGTCTCATCAAGCCGGCCCAGAAACTCGATCGTCGGGCCAGCTACTTTCCGCAATGCCTTATATTCCGGGCCGTCCCCGACAATCCGCAAACGTCGCCCGAGTCGGTTGCAGGCCTCGATGGCCAGATCCACTCGTTTGTACGGTACGAACCGGCTCACCACTAGGTAATAGTCCTCAATCTGCGATGCAATATAGCCCGCCGACACGTTCGCCGGAGGGTGTATCACCGTACTTTCTCTCCGGAAACACTTGCGGATTCGTGCAGCAATGAAGCGGGAATTGGCTATGAAGTGATCCACTCGCGCTGCGGTGCTCAGGTCCCACAGCCTCATGTAATGCGCCGAAGCTGAGAAAATCGCGCGCGTGACCGGATTCATGCTCTTGCGCGACTGGTGGTACATATCCCAGATGTAACGCATCGGGCTATGGCAGTAGCAGATGTGGCAGGTTTGTGGCGGGGTGATTATGCCCTCGGTGGTCCAGATTCGGAGCTGATCACTAGATCGAAATCTGAAAAGTCAAACTGCTCCAATGCAAAGGGGTACAACGGGAGAAAGTATCGGTGCCACCGCGTCGCTCCAGGAATACGGTTTACAAACGAGGTGGTCAGTCGACCCTCGATCGCCGGCAGTGTGTGAACTTCTCCCGCAACTAGTGAAAAGAAATGGGCCTGCGGAAAAATCTCAGCCAAGGCCTCGACCACGCGTTCACCACCGCCATAACCGTTGAACCAGTAATGGTTTATCGCTACACGCAGCCCTGCCAGCCTGCCCGTTGTTGCTGAAATCGAGTCGGGTTGAGCGGCGGTCAATGTCATCGATAAGCCTTCGCCACGCGAAATTCAGTACACAAGCTCCTTAACTGTATTTTGCATTACCGCCCCGTGCGCATAGACCAAAACGCTGAGTTCGGGTAAACGCACACGCTTCAGGAAAGTTCTTGCAGCTTCAAGACTGATCGAAAGGAGAAAACACGGTTGGTCTACTTGCTCAAGCTGTCGTTTCACTGAGCGGAGTAGCAGAATGCTGTCGCGCGTTGAACCTGCGGCAATCTCAGGGACCCCAGCAGAGTTCATAGCGACTGCAGTCGCTTCGATCATCTTCACTCCTCAGCTGCCAGTTGCAGCTTCGTCAGTTCGCCGCGCCCTGATCTGATCGAGGACCCGAGTTTTTTCCGGCAACATGCAACAACATGCCGTAGCGGCGGCGTCGCAGGACGCAGTCGCAAACCGAGCGGAGGAAGTCTTCACGTACGAATGTCTAGTTTGCACTCAAAAGAGCACGAACGTTCCCCCTCATGCTCTATTTAATGCAGTTTCAACTCCAAAAAACTGGGACTGGGACTTAAATTACACGGAACACTATGCATACGCCAAGATCTTGGCAACGGATGGATCCCGGCCTTCCCATTCCAGACCTCCAATTAAACTATCACTTTTGGAAAAGCCGATCAAGAAAAATAGGAAAAAATAATTAGAACTCCACGCCTCCACGCCACCCATGACCGACGAGCAAAAGAACGCCGGCATGTTCTCCGTTCCGACCGTCATCGTGGGCGAGAGCTATTCCGTATTGGTTCGATCTGTGAGTGATCGTGTGGAGGGGCCCTGTGTTCGACGACGAGATTATCTCAGGCGCTGTCGCCGGCGAAATTGAAGACCATGACTCGTAGTAGCCATATCCCGGATCGCGCACCCGGCATGGGAGATCGCCCAGGTATACCAGAGAAACCAGGCGCGGGCCTGCTTGGCAGATCCGAGTACGTGCCATCGAGGACTGTCGACGAGAAGCAAAGCGTGACCGGATCGGAAGACGAGGTAGAATTTTGTCGCATAAGGTTAGAGTGTCAACCATCTTTCGGCAAGAGGTGGTGGGCCGTGGCGTGACAGACCGCGCAAAGCGTGATCAAGTTCGCCTCTGAATCGTCTCCCAGACGGCTCCGGAATTTCTTGTGGTGCACTTCTAGATTCGACATCGTCCCGCAGGATTGACAGCGCCAGCCATCGCGACGCAGTACCTGCTGCCGCAGCCTCTCATACGACGCAGCATCTAGCCGCAAGCGCGGGAGTCTTGGCCGATCTGAACTCATAATGCCTTCTCGCTCACACCTTCGAGAAATGCCTGCCTCTGCTCTTCCGGCAAGAATCTGAAGAATCTCGTCATCGAAAATAGCAGTGTTTCCGGATCTCCGTTGTCGAGGTTGGCTCCCGCCAGAAAGTCCGCGCAGATCATCTCCAGGCAGTAGCCGCGGGATTTGTCGCTGCCCAGCATCAGAGCCGCCGTTTCGATCGCCTGCTCGATGACCGGGATCTGGCTCTTGTAGATCTTGAAATAGATGATCTCCCGCGGTTCCGTGTCCCGCCCCGTCAGTTCCTTCTCCACCTCCCTCTTGAATTCTTCCTTCGGCATTGGCGGGCTTTGTGCACCCAGGTTGCACAATCGAAGTGCTGCCCGTCCCGCCTGCGCCAGCTTGCCAACTCCCTCCCCTTCGTCCAGCCGATTCCTTCAGATCCTTCCTCGCCTGCGGCGGCAGGTGCTCGTGGATGGACATCAGGTAGTACGCCTTCCTCCTCGATTCCGGGAACCGCCTCTCCAGAAACTCGTCGAAACGACTTCAGATTCTCCAGCCGCCAGTACTGTCCCGCCCGTACCTCGCACAGATACCGCCCCAGTTCGACGAACTGGGTGTCTCGCTCCGTCTCCTTCCGCTGCTCCCACGCCAGGATCTCGTCGATCTTGCGTCAGCACGAACAGGGCGCGGCGGCGGTTGAGCTTCGGCGGCATGGGCGGATTGCTAGTAATCAAGCTCGTCAAACCGACCAAGAGTCGGCTCCCGGACGCCGCACCAGAGTGGCGTCGACCAGTTCCTGCTTGCCGAGACAGAGGCCTACGTACGGACAGCTGGTGCAGGGATTCTGGGGAAAGCGGATGCCGCTGTGCGGCAGGAACTGCGCCGACTCGATCCGGCGGATGGTGTCGTCGACCAAGCGGCCGAATTCCTGGCGTTGCTCCTCGGTGATGGTGGTGCGCAGGTACTGGATCTCGACCAGGCGCTTGCGGACGAAAACGACCTGGGCGACATCGGCGATGCCGGTGATCCAGGAGTAGCAGACCAGTTGCGGATCGAGAGCAGCAGTCCCTCCGGTTCTTCCGGATAGCGGCTGGAGGTGGTCTTCCACTCCAGCAGGCAGCGCGTGCCGTCGAGTTGTCCGATGGCATCAACGTAGGCAACGAAGTCATTCTTTTCGGCCGAGGGCCGTGTGAACTTGATCTGCAGATTTCGTCTGCGGCTGGCGAACCTGAATGCGGTCGTCCTGGCAGAAGCGGTCAAGAGCATGGATGCCTTGCTGCAGCATGCGGTCCCAGGTGTCGCCGTTCGAATACTCAAGTCTTGCGCTCTGGCAGGCAGACCATTCGCGAAACAGCACTGCTCCGGGATCTTCTCGGCGAAAGAGCGCGGCCAGGGCCTGCTCGAAGGCGCGACCGAAGAGCATCGCCGCCCGCGTGTCTTTTTCCTTCCAGCCGTCGAGATAGCGATGCCGATAGCGCCGCGGGCAGGTCAGGTATTGGCTGATCTGGGTGTAGCTGTAGGTCATCAGGCCACCTGCGGGTTGTCCAGATTTGCGGGTGACAGTTCTTCCCACTGGCTGGCGGGAGCGAAGCCGTCGAGGTTGAGCAGGGAAGTGCCGTTGACGGCGGTGTGGCTGATCTTGACCACGCCCCGCAGTCCCGAGAGTGCTTTTCGTCGACTTCGTCGCGTCCGAGCAGTTCGGGGTCATAGCGGAAATCGCGCAGGAACCAGCCCAGCTTCCACAGCGCTTTCGGGCTGCAATAGAGCCGGCCGGAGATGACCTGTCCGGCGAATCGGCTGGGTTCAAGGATGGAGAGACGCAGGGTGTAATAGGGCTTCTGTGCATGCCAGCGGAACTGGGCGCGGTCCACCCGAACCAGGAAGACACCGTCGGGAACCTGGTCAGCGGCACAGCGATCGGCGGCGTGCAAGCCTGGGATTTGGCGTTTCATGCGGCACCTTCTTTCTGCGCGGAGGTAGCTGTTGAGCTGGCAGAGCAGGGCATTGCGGTCTTTCTCGGCCCAGTCGGCCAGGTGCTGTGACGAAGTTCTCGACCTGTTCGCGCGTGGCGTCACGGAGAGTCTTCGCGCCGCAGAAGTCGGTGGCGTAGGCCTTGACTAGGTTGGGATCGAGCTGGTGCTGGCGGATGATCTGGCAGAGACGATCGCGAACCGTACGGCCGCCGTTTCCGTTGGCGGGTTGTGGCGGAAGTTTCTTCGACTCTCGTCGGAACTTGCGTGGCTTCGGCGAGGGCCCCGATCTCCTCGACGGAGCAGATGCCGATGCCGTAGGCTTTGCGCAGGGCGCGATTGACGGCCCGGTTTCGGCCACGCGCATTTCGGCGCCATGGACAAGGGACGAGACATTGGAAGGATCGGCGTCACCATAGCCGACAAAGCCGGACGAGTTCTTGGACGGAAAAACCGTTGCTTTCAGGACGAATCGACTCGCTGGAATCACAAAGCGAATCGACGGCCTCAACGTGGATACCGCTGCATCTCTTACGGCGGGCCAGCCCAATCAGACCGGTGTGCGTGACGTACCATCTTCCGTCGAGGAGAGTTAACGTCCCCAGACGAAACCGATACCTGATGCTCGGTCGTAAGCGACTTCAAGACTTGCCAGCGTTCAGAAGAGATATTTGGCCAGCGTCTCCGGGCAGCCCTTTTGTTCGACTCAAAGCTCGTTGCTTTTCCCCTCATAGTGTCCCCCTGTGGCTAATTCAGTTGCACCAATCTCATCAATTGCGTTCATGATTTCATTCGCATACAAAGAATCATGATGAAGACGAACGTGTATTCCATTAGGAATATGCTCATAGGAATATTCTAATAGGAATACAACCCGGGTTGCAATCCAAAAATGAAAGAAAAGCGGATTTCGGGCTTGGACTTAAATGCCATCGGCGCGAGAATCCGTGCGCTAAGAGGCGAAATGTTGCAGGAAGAACTTGCTCCAAAACTTGGAATTAGCCAGGGGCAATTGTCCAAAATAGAAAGTGGGAGACTGGCTCCGACTTTGGAGGCACTTGTCAGATTGGCGAATCAGTTCGGCAAGAGCCTAGACTGGATTATTACCGGCAAGAAGTAGCCATTCATTGCACCCACAAGAAATTCGGGTTCTTAAGCCCCTTGTTGCCTCCTTCATTCCCCGAACCAGACGCTGCTCCTGGCACCATTGCACAACCAGCCCGTTACAAACGTAACGGGAGAGCCGGATTATTCGGTTTGAAAAGACAGTCGATTCTTGCAAAATTAAGTCGCCCCGGGCAACAAGAGGGACGCGCAAGACGTTGCTCATGGCGACGAAGGCTACAGTACCTAATGATGTGCTCACCTCCACAACTTGCAATTACTGTCACAGCTGCAACCATTACAAACGGAAGAGGTTGTGTAGGATGTGTCGGTTGTGAAGGATTTTTACATCATATAGAAAACTTCGCGATACCGAATTCTTTCGGCCAAAACGGCAATTGGTGATCAGAAGAGCTAGAGCCCTAAGGCCATTGAAACCGGCTGGGCTTTGCGAGTGGTGAACTCCCAAACCTTGGGGTTCATGGCTGGATCGCCCAGGGAAGCAGCGACTTGAGCTCCATTGGTACGAGGGTCAATATCGCGGAGCTCAAGAATCAGCTGAGCAAGTATCGGTCGTTTGCGAAGCGAAGAGATCGTCATCTGCGATCGGAATCTCCTCGGGAGCGAAAATTGTGCCGTTTTCTGCTGAGGAAGCAAGCGAAGAAGCGCTACTCCTAGTTGCCGCCGAGCATAGAGCTTATGAGCGCGGAACTCGCTTGGACGGGAGCGTCCTCGTACCCTGGTGTCGATGAGAATACCAGTCTCCAGGCATAGCTCCAGTTGCGTCACTCTCTGGTCGGTGGTGTGGCAGGCAAGCAGCGTTGAAGCGCACAGTGCAGTTGCTCAGCTGCATCGACAGATGAAGTTGAGAGATGTTGAAGAGAACGGTGCACTCGCTCGCCCGGACAGCGACTCCAAAAGGGGGAGAATGTGCCAGCGCCATTGACCCTCAAGGTCTAGCACGGCACGAGAACTCGGAACGATAAGTCTGGTGGGAACGTCGCACAATTTTACGAAACGAACCCAAGTACGTTCCCGATTTTCAAGGAGTTAGATTTTCAGAAGAGCGCCTGCTGAGTGCTCAGCAGATTTTTCTGGCGTGAGCGACGGTCTCCAGCTGGTTGAAGCCCAGAAACCCCTACGTTCCCTAATAGTGTGAAGCGTGCGGAAGATGCTGGCCAGAACGTCCCGCGCGGTGGGGTCTTTCTTTAGCTCGAGTAGATCGCGATCCAGCCGGTCAAGATTTTCATAACTCTCTACCAGAAACTCTTTCACCATCTCAGCGTCGCCCATCTTTTGTGGTCCCGTAACTTTTTCGGCGCTTGTGGCGATAATCTTTAATCAGAGATGCGCTGGTGTCGGCCTAATCCCCCTTCGATCCGCAAGGTTAGAACGTTCTTTTGAAGTACGCTCCTCATCGACTGCAAACAAGCAGGCCCGCTGCCAAAGCGAGCAGGAATGTCCATGCGTAACCCAGCCAAAACGGGGGATGCATGCGGTTCTGGGGCTGGCAGTTCAAACTATTCTGCGAGCAAGAATCCTCGCACCAGCACGAAAAAAGACAAAGCTCGGCGCCGGGGAGATCAAGGCGCGAGCAAGTGTTCGCGAATTTACGCTTCACACATCAAGACCTCGCTCGAGGCCGTAGGCATCAACGACGCCGGCGAAGGTGAAGAGGAGAAAGTCAATTTTTTTGGGGGGGGGGGGGGGGGGGGGGGGGGGGGGGGGGGGGGAAAAAAAAAAAAAAAGTAGTGTGGATGTGTGCGAAAGATGCTCGCCAGGATTTCCTGCGCCGTGGGGGCTTTCTCAAGCTCGAGGAGATCGCGATCCAGCCGGTCGAGGTTTTCGTAACTTTCTACCAGAAACTCTTTCACAATGTCGGCATCGCCCATCTTTTTTGGTCCCATCAATTCATTCGGCGCTTGTGGCGATAATCTTCAGTCAAAGGTGCTCTGATATCGGGTCTAGTCCCGCTTCGATACGTGAGGTTAGAGCGTTCTTATGGAGAACGTGTGTGTCATCGATTGCAAACCAGCAGGCCCGGTGCCAAAGAGAGCAGGAACGTCCATGCGTAACCCAGCCAAGCGGCTGGATGCATGCGGTTCTGGGTCTCCCAGTGCTCAAGGTATTCTGCGAGCAAGAATCCTCGCACCAGCACGAAAGGAGACAAAGCGTAGGGGGAGGGGAGATCAATGAGCGAGAAAGTGTTTGGTGAACTTACGATTCCCACATCAAGAACTGGCTCGATGCCGCTAGCCATCAATGTGAAGCCGAAAAAGAAGAAGAAGAGAAAGCCTAAAAAAGCTACCTTAACGTCGCGTGAAGACCGGCCATTCCAGCGGACCCGGCTGACCGGGAAACGATGTGTAAAATCGGGCGAGGTGCCCTATCATGAGTGAGGTAGCCGCGCGCGGGCGTGGCGGAATGGCATACGCAGCGGACTTAAGCAAAACTTGAGTGCTCGCCGGGAAACCGGCGATGCAGAACTGCTCAAATTCGGGGAAACCTTGAATGGCAATCCCGAGCCAAGCCCGGACAGACATCAGCCGGGAAGGTGTAGAGACTAGACGGGCAGCACCTAATCTTCGGATTTTCCGGAGGACGGTGAAGGGATAGTCCAGACCGCAAACCCGGCCTGAACCCTGCAAGGGGTCGCGTTGGGGCGGCGAAAGCCGTAGACGGTAAGAAAATCCGCAGGGCTTAAACGGCCCATGAGGGTTCAACTCCCTCCGCCCGCACCATCTTTGCTCGGCCGGATCCGGCTCTACACGCCGACGAACACCGGTTCTGGTTGCAGCTGGATGCCCCAGACTTCTTCGACTCGGCTTTGGATTTCATCTTTCAGAGCAAGGATCTCGGCGGCGGTGGCTCCGCCGCGGTTCACAATGGCAAGAGCGTGCTTGCTGGAGATTCCTGCGTGGCCGAGGTTATATCCACGGCTGAATCCCGCGTGCTCCACCAACCATGCCGCGGAGACTTTCCGGTTTCGCTCCAGTGCAGGATAACTTGGAACCGCCAGACCCTTGCCGGCTGCTCGACGTTGCAGGTCTTGGTGCTGGTCTTCGGAGAGCACCGGATTCTTGAAGAATGATCCCGCGCTGCGGCAGTCCGGATCGCCTTCCACGATCAGCATGCCCTTGCGCGCCCGTATCTGGCGCACCGCCTCACGAACCTCCGCCAGCGTGGGAGCTGGGCTTGTCCTCGAAATGGCGCTTCAGGTCGGCGTATTCGAGGCGTGGCGCTCCTCCGAGTGCAAGGGCATACGTGACGCGCAGGACAACGAAGCGATCCATGCTCGCTGGTGTTGAAGATGCTCGCAGCGGTAGGCGAATCCGCAGGCTTCCATTGCACAGTTCGCGAAGTTGATTGTGCTTTCGGAGATCGAAAACTTGGACAGACTCAATCGTCTCCGAAACTTCCTGCCCGTAAGCTCCAACGTTCTGCACGGGTGTGCCGCCGACGCTGCCCGGAATCCCGCTGAGGCACTCGACTCCTGCGCAATTCGCGGCCACCGCTGCGGGACAAAGTCGATCCCACGGCTCGCCAGCTCCGACTTCGAACAGGACTTTGCCCTCCGTTCCCCGTCGCGCTGTTCGATGCCGCCGATCGCAGATTTTCAGCACCAGCCCCGGCCAATCCCGCGTCGGCAACAACAAGATTGCTGCCGCCTCCCAGCACGAAAAGCTCTAAGTTCGCGCGAGTCGCGCGAAGCGATTGCCGCTTCGGCACTGTCGGGGAGAGGTCGCGCCTCGACGAAGAACCGGGCCGGGCCTCCAACCTGCAGCGTGGTTTGGGGCGCGAGCGGAACATTTTCCTGGAGGCGCATGGGAGGAATCGCTTTCAATATACATGGCTGATTCGGAGGACAACCTGGCGAACGCTGTCAGGCTACAATGGAGTCATACCAACCGAGAGGATCAACAGCATGTCGATGTATCCCGAAGTGATGTGCATTCCCATGCGCGAGGAATTGACTCGCCTGGGAGTGGAAGAACTGAAGACGGCAGATGCCGTCGATCAGGCGCTGAAAAATTCCGGGACCGCACTGGTCGTGGTCAATTCGATTTGCGGATGCGCTGCCGGCCGCATGCGTCCCGCGGTACGAATGGCGCTGCAAAATGGGGCTAAGCCTGACCGGGCGTTCTCTGTTTTCGCGGGCCAGGAGAAAGAAGCGACCGAGCGTGCGCGCAGCTACTTCACAGGGTATCCCCCGTCCTCGCCTTCGATTGCGCTCTTCCGCGACGGGCAACTGGTTTATTTTATGCAGCGGCGCGACATTGAATCGCGAGAAGCCCCGGCCATTGCCGCCGAGTTGAAGGCTGCTTTTGATCGCTTCTGTGGGACTAACGTGGCGGTCTGATCGCGGAAATCCCTCAGCGCCAGTGCTAGTGCTGCGGCATGCGCGCCATAAATGCTTTAATCACGATCGCATTGGGCTGCACACCCACGGGGATCAGCGTCAGCAGCGAATACTCCGACGTTTCGAGCGTGCGGTGGGGCTGGCGTTTCTGAATGATGGTCACGTCTCCTGACTCCGTGTCGGCCACCAGCAAATAATTCTGATCCGGCGTGAGCGCCAAAGACTCGGGACGGCTGCCCACTGGCAGCGTGGTCAGACGGCGACCCATATCAATGTCGTAGACGGCCACACTGTTCGATCCGAAGTTGGAGACGTAGAGGCGGGAATTGTCGGGGGTCACCACCGCGCGCGCAGGGTGTTGCCCGATTTCCGGGCTGCTGCCCACTTCATCATTGCCAGTTTCGACAATTGAAATACTGTTGGAATCGAAGTTACACACCATCATCTCGCCACCATCCGGCTTCATGGTGAGCGCCTACGGGAGTGCGTCCAACATCGAGCAGAGCGAGCACGCGGTCCTGGTTGTGGGCTGGAGTCTGCAACTGGATCGACGCCACCTGCGATGATCCCGAGCAGGAAACGAAGGCTTTGCTGGAATCGGGCACAATCGCGATGTCTTCGGGTTGCTGGCACACGGGCAAGGTGGCGCGAACCTGCAGAGCCTTGGCATCGATCAGGGAAACCGTATTGTCTCCACGATTCGAAACGACCACGGTCGAGCCATCGGGCGTGACACGCGCCAATCCTGGGGATGAACCGACCCGCAGATGGGCGATCACGACTCTCTTGTCGAGGTCGATCACGCTGACGTTGGCGGATGCCGAGTTGGCGACGTAAGCCCGCTTGCCATCTTGCGAAACATCGATGGCGTAGGGGCGCCCGTAGACGCCAATGGTGGCCACGACGGTGTTCGACTCGGCGTCAATCACGCCGACGTTGCTGGAGCCGGTGTTGACCACGTAGACTTCGTTCTTTTTGGAGTTGATGGCGAGGCCGGTCGGCTCGATGCCTACCCGCAGCGTTTTCGTCAGTTCAAAGGTGCGCAGGTCGATGACGCTGACCGTGTTGCTCTTGCCGTTGCTGACGTAGGCGTACTCGCGGAACGCGGGGCCGTAGTCAGCTAGCGACTGCTCGCGGAAATACCACCACCCGGCACCAGCCAGGATGGGAAGCAGCACAGCCATGAACAGGAGCTTGCGCAAGGGTCAATGCCGCGAACCGCGGAAGGAAAAGATTAACAGAGTAAGCAGCGCTATTCGCTTGCCAGAGCTCTATTCGCTTGCTACCGTTTCCCTTACAGCAATCTCGGGCACGGTTCTTCCCACGACGGCCGCAATCTGCCGGACCTGCTCCATCAGCAAATCGAACTGGTCAGGGAACAACGACTGCGGACCATCCGACAGCGCCTCATCCGGACGGTCATGCACTTCCACCATGAGCCCATCGGATCCCACGGCGACGGCTGCGCGCGAGAGTGGAGTGACCTTGTTGCGCTTGCCGGTGCCATGGCTGGGATCGACCAGGATCGGCAAATGGCTCAAGCGCTGCACCGCGGGAACCAGGCTCAGATCGAGGGTATTGCGGGTGTGATCGGCGAAGGTGCGCACGCCGCGTTCGCACAGCGCCACGTTGTAATTGCCCTCGCTCAAGATGTACTCGGCGGCCATGAGGAATTCTTCCAGAGTTGCCGACATGCCGCGCTTGAGCAGCACCGGCTTGCGGCAGCGTCCTGCACGCTTCAGCAGCGAAAAATTCTGCATGTTGCGCGCGCCGATCTGGATGACGTCGGCATACTCCTCCACCAGATCGAGTGACTCGTGGTCGATCGCCTCGGTGATGATCTTCATGCCAAACTGCTGGCGAATTTCCGCCATGATGCGCAGGGCTTCTTCGCCGAGTCCCTGGAAGGAGTAGGGGGAAGTGCGGGGCTTGTAGGCTCCGCCGCGGAAGAATTGCGCGCCCGCGCGATGTACACGTTCCGCCACGGTGAATGCCTGCTCGCGGCTTTCGATGGCGCATGGTCCGGCAACGATGGCGAGCCCCGGTCCGCCGATGGTCGCCGCGGTTCCAGAAAAACGAATGACCGTGTTCTCTTCCTTCACGTCGCGGCTGACCAGCTTGTAGGGCTTGGAGACCTGGATGACTTCCTGCACGCCGGCCATTTCTTCGAGCGTGCCCTGTTCCACTTCGCCCTTATTGCCGGTGATGCCAATGGCGGTGCGGGTCGCGCCCGGCATGGGGTGCGCACGATATCCGAGTTTTTCGATTTTTTCGCAAACAGCGCGCACCTGTTCTTCGGTGGCCTGCGCCTTCATGACGACCAGCATAAGTTCACCTTGGAGAAACGACTTGCGGGACGGCGGCTGCAGGAGAAGCCGCCCATTCAGTTTACCGTCGGCGCGGTCTGCACCGCAAATTGGGCAGCCCGAGCGGGCGAAAAATCACGGTAATCTATGGGGATGGCGGGTGAACGTGACATTCTCAACGATCCCGCGCCGAAACGGGCGCCGCCCCTGACTTCCCGCCGCATAGGGATTCATACTTCCTCTGCCGGAGGGGTGCAGAACGCCGCCGAACGCGCGTACCGGTTGGGATGCAACACTTTCCAGATGTTTTCGTCGAGCCCTCGGCAGTGGGCTCCGTACGAATTGGCCGAGCCACAGTGCGCAGAGATGAATCGCCTGCGGGCACAATATGATCTGAAGCCACTCGTCATTCATACGAATTATCTGGTCAACATGGCTAGCTCCAACGAACTTTTTCTTCACAAATCCATGCAGGCATTTCGAGGGGAGGTCGAGCGTGCCCTGGCTTTGTGTGCCGACTATCTTGTGTTGCATCCCGGATCGTTTCGGGGGGCGGACCGCGAACAAGGATTGGTTCGTACCGCTGCGGCGATTGCGGCGTCTACTCAGGGTTTGGATCTGGTTAAAGGCGGACTGACGATTCTTATCGAGAACACCGCCGGGGCCGAGTTCTCGCTCGGCGGCAGCTTTGAACAGGTCGCCGAGGTGCTCTACCGCCTGGACGGGATTATTCCCGCCGCCGCGTGCATTGATACCTGCCACACGCACGTCGCCGGATATGACATCGTCAGCGAAGCTGGCTTCTATCAGACTTTGCAGCAACTGGACCAAACTATCGGCCTGAAGCGGGTGAAGGTCTGGCACTGCAACGATGCGAAAGGCGCTCGCGGTTCCAAACTTGACCGGCACCAGCACATCGGGAAGGGAACGATTGGGCTGGAGTGCTTTCGGCGGCTGCTTGAATGATGCTCGCTTGTCCCACGCTGCCTTTATTGCGGAGACTCCCATCGACGAACCCGGAGATGATCGTAAGAACGTCGCTGCCTTGAAAAAGCTCGTCGACTGATCGGGCAAGTACTCGCGTGGCCGTCTGATATATTTGGCCGTCTTATGATTCGGTGCTGGCTTTGCTGTCCCAGACTTTGTTTTGGGCCCTGCTGGGTCCGCAGCGGAAATCTTTGACCCCAGGGTACACAGAGGTCCACAGGGGAAAACCTGTGGGCTCTGCGTCTTCGGGAGTTCCTGGGCGCAACGGAATCCTGCAGCGGAGTGCAGCGAACTCTCGCGCATTGGACCCGGTTTCGTCAGCCAGGGCGAGGCCGAATTGCTGCGACAGCAGGCGTTTCCCACGCTCAATCCTATGCTTCCTTCCGGTATGGACCTGATCTCTGATGAGTTCGACTATCATCCTCCCGTCATTCTGATGAAGGGCGGCGGCTCGTTCGTGATCTCCAGCCGCAGCGAACGCGAGCTGGTAGAGAACTTGAGTTGGAAGTCGTTCCTATATATATGGGGCGGGCCGCTGGCAACGCTTTGGGGCCTGTGGGAAGTCCTCAGCCGGGTCACGGCAGCCGGGAGTTTATCGGGCAGTCACTAGCCATGTACGCGTAAGGACGGTCTGCATGAAGCTTTATCGCACACGATCCAGCATCCTGGCAGAGCAGCACGGGGACTTCTACAGCGTCAATTCTGCATCCTGGGACGAGTTGCTAATTCGAGAGGACCTGCCTGATTTTCTGACGCGGCAATGTGAGCAGGGGCGGCGGGCCAGTGGCGTCGCACCTGAGGATTTGTTAGCGCCGATCGGCAGCCAGGAGGTATGGGCGGCGGGGGTCACTTACTTTCGCAGCCGAGATGCGCGCATGGAAGAGTCCAAGATCGCGGGCGGAGGCGATTTTTACGATCGCGTGTATCACGCTGCGCGTCCTGAACTGTTCTTTAAGGCAACCGCGCATCGAGTGGTTGGGCCCGGCGGAAAGGTTGCCATTCGCAAGGATGCGTCTTGGTCGGTACCCGAGCCGGAGTTGGTGCTGCTGATCAGTCCCGGGGGGAAGATCACCGGCTATGCGGTCGGGAACGACATGAGCTCACGGGACATTGAGGGTGAGAATCCGCTGTATCTGCCCCAGGCAAAAGTTTACGACCGCAGCTGCGCGCTGGGACCTTGTCTTCTGATTTCTGACGAGGCGCTGCCTGCGTCCACGGAAATCAGCTTACAGATTTTGCGCAATGGTGCCGTCCGCTATTCTCGGGCTCGACAAGCCTCAAAGAACTGAAGCGCAAGCCGGAGGAACTGGTGGAATATCTGTATCGCAGCAGCAGCTTTCCTCACGGCTGCTTTCTGTTCACCGGCACCGGGGTGGTTCCGCCGGATTCATTCACTTTGCAGCACGGAGACGAGATTCGCATCACGATTCCGGCGATAGGGACTTTAGTCAACACGGTCGGCTAGCCAAAGCGCACGCAGTCGCAGTTCGATCCCGGTCCCGTTTGTATCCCGCTCTCGTTGTTGAGGAGCGCTTAATGACTAAAGGCGCGCGTCAGGCAGTACTCCAGTCACGCCTGGAATCACAGCGCCCGGCAACGAGCGAGCACTAGAATCCTCCTTGCAGTCGTGTCGTTGCTGTCGCTGTAAAAGCCTTGAATGCAAGGAGCCGCAAGATGGCCGTTTCAACCCAGACCTTTCGCTGGACGGAAAAGTATGCTGTGAATGTCCAGGCGCTCGACAATCAACATCGAACGCTCTTTGCCACTACCAATGAATTGAATGATGCGCTGTCCTACGGCGAAGGAGCGGCAGCTGTGGATCCAGTTTTGCAAAAATTGGTGGACTATGCCTTGAGTCATTTCGCGGCCGAAGAAGCCCTGATGAAAAAACACCGGTTTCCCGACCTTGCGAAACACCGCGCGGAACACGAAGATTTCGCACGGAAGGTGACGGAGTTTATTGAAGAGTATCGGGCGGGCAGGGCCGGAGTCCCGGTGGAGTTGCTGTTATTCCTGCAGTCCTGGCTCAAGCAACATATTTTGGTCACCGACAAGGCTTACAGCTCGTTCCTGAACGAACGAGGAGTGCGATAGATCGGTCCTCCTCGCACGTAGGACCAACGCTTCTCTCGTTGCATTTGCTTCCACTGCAAGATTCCAACCCAGCGATCGGGTGGCGGATTCCAGCTCGCAATATTGGACTTCGTTGGCACACGTGTAAAATATGGGTTTATCCATCAGGTCGTATCCCGCTATGGCCATCGGAGACAAAACTGCCAACGCCGTGACCACGCAGAGTGGGTCAGGCTCCGCGGCTCCTCGTCCGAACGATGAGCGCTACGATGCGCAGCGCGTCGAGATGAAGTGGTTCGAGCGCTGGCAGCAGGACGCATCGCTCTACGCCGCCGAGCCGCGACTCCACAGAAGAAGAAATATTACGTGCTCGAAATGTTGCCCTATCCCTCGGGCGCGCTGCACATGGGGCACGTGCGCAACTACTCCATCGGCGACGCGCTGGCGCGCTACATGTGGATGAACGGCTACAACGTGCTTCATCCCATGGGATGGGATTCGTTCGGCTTGCCCGCCGAGAACGCGGCCATCTCCGAACAACACGCCGCCGCGCGAGTGGACGCTGCGCAACATCGCCAACATGAAGGCGCAGATGAAGCGCCTGGGCTTCGCCTACGACTGGTCGCGCGAAGTTACGACCTGCCTGCCCGATTACTACCGCTGGAACCAGTGGTTCTTCCTCAAGCTCTACGAGCAGGGCTTGGCGTATCGCAAGAAGAGCAAGGTGAACTGGTGTCCGAAGTGCGCGACCGTGCTGGCCAACGAGCAGGTGGTCGACGGATGCTGCTGGCGGCACGAAGACACGCTGGTCGAGCAGCGCGAGCTGGAGCAGTGGTTCCTGCGCACCACGAAGTACGCCGAAGAATTGCTGCGCGATCTCGACAAGCTTGAAGGACTGGCCGGAGAAAGTTCGCACCATGCAGCGCAACTGGATCGGCCGCAGCGAAGGCACGCTGGTGGATTTCAAGCTGGACGGCAATGCCGGGCCGGCTGGGTCGACGATCAGCGTATTCACGACGCGCGTCGATACGATCTACGGCGCGACCTCGGTGCAGCTTGCGCCCGAGCATCCGCTGGTCGCCGACTTCACCGCATTACAACCAGCTGCTGGGCGAGCGAAGTGCAGACAGTTGATCGCCGAGCAGCGCAAGGCGAAAGAAGCAGGCGACATCGGCGAGATCGAAAAGCACGGCGTGAACACGCACCGCTTCGCCATCAATCCGTTCAACGGGGAGAAGGTTCCGATCTGGGTCGCCAACTACATCCTGATGGACTACGGCACGGGCGCGATCATGAGCGTGCCCGCGCATGACGAGCGCGACTACGAGTTCGCCAAGAAATACAAACTCGAAATCCGGCTGGTGATTCTGCCCATGTCTGGCGATCCGGAAGAGACCATGACCGAGCCGCAGTTGCCGTTCATCGCGCATGAGGGCATGACTGATCAACTCCGGCCCGTTCAGCGGGCTCAGTTGCGACGATGCCATCAAGAAGATGTCGGCGTATGCCGAAGAGAAGGGCTTCGGCAAAGGCGACGGTCACGTATCGGTTGAAAGATTGGGGCATCTCGCGGCAGCGCTATTGGGGCACGCCGATCCCGATGCTTTATTGCGAGAAGGACGGCATCGTGCCGGTGCCGGAAAAAGATTTGCCGGTGATCTTGCCGGAGAACGTGGACATCACGCTGACCGGCGGCTCGCCGCTGGGCACGAGTGCCGGAGTTCGTGAACGCGACGTGTCCGAAGTGCGGCGGCCCGGCGCGGCGCGAAACCGACACGATGGACACGTTCGTCGATTCGTCCTGGTACTTCTACCGCTACACCGACGCGCACAACGATCGCGCGCCGTTCGACGGCAAGATTGCCGGATACTGGTTTCCCGATCGATCAGTACATTGGCGGGGTCGAGCACGCGATCCTGCACCTGATCTACTCGCGCTTCTGGACCAAGTTCATGCGCGACATGGGCATGATCAAGAACGATGAGCCGGTCGAGCGCCTGTTCACGCAGGGGATGGTGATCAAAGACGGCGCGAAGATGTCGAAGAGCCTGGGCAACGTGGTGTCGCCGGACGAGATGGTGGCGCGTTACGGCGCCGATGCGGCGCGGCTGTACAGCTTGTTCGCGGCTCCGCCGGATCGCGATCTCGATTGGCAGGATACCGGGATTGAAGGCATCCAGCGCTTCCTGGGGCGCGTGTATCGATTTTTCGTGCGGAACGCTGGCGCGGATAGTCGCCGTGCAATCCGGTGCTCTCGGAGTTGTCGCCGGAGGCGCGCGCGATTCAGCGCAAGCTGCACCAGACGATCAAGCGGGTGAGCGACGATTTCCAGGGACGCTGGCACTTCAACACCTGCATCTCGGCCATCATGGAATTGGTGAACGTGTTGTACGCGGCGGAAGATGCGATCGCCAAGAAGATTGTTCCGATGCCGTTTGCTGGCTGAGGTGCAGCGGAATCTCGTGCTGTTGCTGGCACCCTTTGCACCTTATCTTGCCCACGAACTGTGGGAAATGATCGGAGAGCAGGGAAGCCTGCTGCGCGCGCCCTGGCCGAAGTACGATGCGGCGCTTGCCAAAGAAGATGAGATCGAGATTCCAGTCCAGGTCAACGGCAAGTTGCGCAGCCGGGTGCTTGTGCCGGCGGATGCGGGGGAAGCCTTCGTGCTCGAGCGTGCTCTGGCGGATGAAAAGGTAAAGGCGGCCATCGCAGGAAAGCAGATCGTGAAGAAGATCTACGTTCCGGGAAAGATGGTGAATTTGGTGGTGAGGTAAAAGTCCGCAGAAAAAGAAAAGAGGGGCCGGATTGCCGGCCCCTTTTCTATTGATGTGGCAGAATTACATGCCGCCGTGGATGACCAAGGCTTCCGAACGGTTGTTGAAATCGATTTCCTCAACTTTGTTGGTATTGTCGGGCTGCGCTTTCATGGATACAGACGAATACGGAGATTTTGCCGGCAGTTGCTTAACGGCTCCCTCGGCGGTGGCGACGGTTTTTCCGCGTTGCAGGATGTTGATTTTCACCGCGTCGTTGGAGCCGGTCCATTCCGCCGTGTAGTGGCCGGGTTGAAGTACAGCGGAGCCGATCTTGGCCGGCTGCTGCAGGTCAAATTTTCCGGAATTGCTGTCTTCTGCAAATGCGCCGATGCTCAACATCAGCGCAAAAGCCGCGAATAGGGCTAAGTATTTCGATGCACGCATAGTTTCTCTCTCTCCTAAGATTCCCAGTCGAATAAAGCCGGTGGGCCCGGTTGCGAGCCACGCGACATTCCAAAAATGCTTCACTCATGTGGATGCTTTGCGGCATTGAGCCGTTGCAAAAACATCTCGCATCACGATGTTCTGGTTGCCTACGCTCGCTTGGCGACGGGCGCCGACGAGGGTCCGCGGCTACACGAGCCACATTAGTGGAATTACGTTATCCTGATGTGCATGTCACGCATTTCGCCCACTATGGAGGGATTCCGGGTTGTGTTTCGACGGCCGCTGCTGACGTTCGCGGAAATCACCTGGCGCTGGGCTGTGGGTGCGACGGCGACGGCGCTGTTTTTTTTCGGCCTCTTCGAATACCTCAGCAGCCTGCCGGTGAGCCGAGGAGAGATGCTGTTCCTGCGCTCTCGCCAACCTTATCTGGTAGGGCAGGCCATTCTGCACATCCTGCGCGGAAGCTTGAGCCGAGCCGTGCTTTCGTTGCTCGTGGCAACGTTGCTGGTCACACTTGTCTGGACCGTGGCCGGGTCGCTGGGGCGAATCGCGACTTTGCGTGCCATGCTTGAATATTTTCCCGGACGTTTTGTTCAGGGCCCGTCCGCGCAGAGCGAGAGTTTGGAACGAACTCGCGCCAGCCAAGCGACTGAGCATAGCAATCCATTTTCGCCGCTCGTGTTCCTTCATGTTTTGCGCGCTGTCCTGTTGCTGGCGGCGGTCCTGGGGTTTGGCGGCGCAATTGTTATTGCTGGTCTGGTTTCGCCCGGTGCGCATCCCCGTCCAGCTTTGGCTTTTCTTGCGTTCGTACCAATTGCGGCATTGGTATGGCTGTTCTGGTCGGCTCTCAACTGGGTGCTTTCGTTGGCAGCCGTGTTCGTGGTGCGGGATGGAGATGATTGGCTCGGGGCGATTGCAGCGGCGATGGCGCTCTTTCGCCGGCGCACGGGAGCGCTATTAGCTGTGAGCAGTTGGGTTGGAGTGGCGCACCTCGTGGCCTTCGTCGCCGCCACTACCGCGGTTTCCATGCCGCTGGGCTTTATTCCCCTGGTGCCGTGGCGGCTCGCGGTACTCGCGATGATCTTCATCACGCTCGTGTACTTCGCGGTGGCTGACTGGCTTTACATGGCGCGCCTTGCGGGGTATGTCTGCATTGTTGAGATGACGGATGAGATGTTCGCGCCGTTGCCGCCGCCCATGCCAGTTGCTCCGACGCCTCTGCAAACGAGTATCGATCGTGATGAACTGATCCTTAGCGATCTCCCACATTTGGTCGTAGACACATAATTTGTTATGTCTCTCTTCTTTTAATTGCAAGTCGTGCTCAGGCTACAGACGTTGCAAGCAACGTCTGTACGAAAGGCTTTACACATTCTCTCGGAATTTGAGAAACTCATTCGTGGAAACCCCATCCCCGCACAATCTCTTGCAAAACCAATCCATCGTCATCCTGGACTTTGGCGCGCAGTACACGCAGCTGATCGCGCGTCGCATCCGCGAACAGAATGTTTTTTCGGTCGTGCTGCCTTGCAACGCCAAGCTGGCCGAGATCAAGAGCTATGGGCCTCTGGGAATCATTCTTTCTGGGGCGCCCTGGTCGGTGTACGACAAAGACGCGCCGCCCGCCGATGCGCGTGTGTTCGAACTCGGCGTTCCTGTGCTCGGGATTTGCTACGGCTTGCAATTCATGGTGCACACGCTGGGGGGAAGGTGCGCCCCGCGGAGAAGCGCGAATACGGGCACGCGGAAGTGGATGTGATCTCGGCCTCAGTGCTGTTTCAGGGGATGGCGAAAAAGCTGGCGGTGTGGATGTCGCACGGGGATGAAGCTCTGGAACTGCCTCCTGGCTTCGAACTGATGGCCAAGACGCACTATGCCGTCGCCGGCATTCAGAATGTCGCCAAGAAGTGGTATGCCGTGCAGTTCCATCCCGAAGTTCACCACACGCCGCAAGGCACGCAGATCTTAAAGAACTTTGTTTTTCAGATATGCGGGGCCAAGCCCACCTGGACTGCGCAGCACTTCATCGACTCGACCGTGGAGCAGATCAAAACGCAGGTAGGCAGCGGACGGGCTATCTGCGCGCTCTCGGGCGGTGTGGACTCCTCAGTGGCGGCGGTGCTGGTGGATCGAGCCATGCGCGACCCGAAGGGGAAGTCGCGCCTGACCTGCGTGTTCGTCAATAACGGGGTCCTGCGGAAAAATGAATTTGAGAAGGTTCAGAAGACCTTGCGGGACAAGCTCGGTCTGCACCTGGATGCGGTGGACGCGACGGACCGTTTTTTGCGCAAGTTGAAAGGCGTCAGCGATCCGGAGAAGAAGCGCAAGATCATCGGCAATGAATTCATCAAAGTCTTCGAAGCAGAAGCCCGGCGCATTGAGAAAACCGAAGGCAAGGTGAAATGGCTGGTGCAGGGCACGTTGTATCCCGACGTGATCGAGTCGCGATCGGTGCGCGGTCCTTCGCAGGTGATCAAATCGCACCACAACGTCGGCGGCCTGCCCGAGAAGATGAAGCTGAAGCTGATCGAGCCGCTCAAAGATTTATTCAAAGATGAAGTGCGCAGGATCGGGCGCGACCTGGGCATGCCGGAAGAAATCCTGCAGCGGCAACCATTCCCGGGGCCCGGGCTCGCGGTCCGTCTTCTGGGAGAAGTCACGCCGGAGCGGCTCAGTTTGCTGCGCGAGTGCGACGACATCGTGGTCAACGAGATCAAAGAAGCGGGGCTCTACAACAAGATCTGGCAGTCGTTTGCGGTGCTGCTGCCTGTGATGTCCGTAGGTGTGATGGGCGACATGCGAACATATGCCTACACGTGCGCCGTTCGCGCCGTGAGTTCGGAAGACGGTATGACCGCCGACTGGGTTCCCCTGCCGCACGAAGTTCTGAAGATCATCTCGACGCGAATCGTGAATGAGGTCAAGGGCGTGAACCGCGTGGTGTACGACATTACGTCGAAACCTCCGGGAACAATTGAGTGGGAGTAACGCGGCTTCGAGAGTAGTGGTTCCCAGGTCTCGCAACTGCGGCGAGACCTGGGGCACCCCCACCCGATCTACGGACAGATCCTCGGTTGGCGAATTATTGATCGCGATGCACGCTCTCCATCGAGAACGCGGGTAAACACACGGCGATGTACTCCGCGCCCTCTGCATTGGGAGTCGAATAGCGCACCCATTCTCCGGCGTGTGCAATGACGGCCTGTCCTGCTTGAACTTCTACAGCCCCGTTCTTGTGCTCCACACGCAACATTCCCTTCAGCACGACGGTAAATTCGTCGAACTCAGGCGTCTGGGCCGGCTCCACCCATCCGCCGGGGCTGCGCATGTGAGCAAGGCTGAGCGCGGATGTTTTCGAGTTCACGCGGCCAATGTATTCGTCGATGAGCTTGGGTTTATTTCCGGCGGCTTGGATGCGAGTGGGATGAGCGATGAGTGTGGGCATGATTCGGTTGTGCTTTCAAGGGGTCAAGATTACATGAACGTGAACGACCCTTTCAGGCTTCTCTCAGGCCGCGCGCGATTGAGCGAGCGACACTGGGATTGGAACTCCGAGCTCCGGGCCGTGCATTATGGACAGGCATAGGGTGCGCCGGGCGTTGGAGGAGTACCGGGGATTACTGTCGGCGGTCCTGGGACACCATTCGGTCCGGGTGCTCCGGGAATGACGGTCGGAGGAGTGCCCGGGGTGGCTGGTGTGTAGCACGTTCCGTGATTCCCAGCGGTTGGCGGCGGAGGAGGCGGTACCGGCCGGGGCGCGACCGTTTGCAGCGCGACGGGTTCTCCGGCAGATTGTTGCACCGCCTTGGATATTTCACTTTGCTTGAACGAGATCTCTTGCGGCAGCACCATATCCACTGGCGCACCCGCATCCAGATAAAAGTGATGTGAACTGAAGATTACGATCAGAGATGCAACCGCGCCTAGCGCGCCTCCTACACCGGCTCCGATCACCGTAGCCGCTCCCGCGCTTCGGGGCACGGTCATGCTCGACGAGAGACATCCAGGCGGCGTTCCCACACAGCCCGGCGGAAGGGAAGTGGTGATGATCTGGGGAGTGGTGTTGGCGGCCGCGTGTCCTATCACAGCCCCCAGACCGGCTCCGGCCAAGGGCAGCGCGACGGCGCTCATCACCCTTGCGTTGCCGGGGTCTTTCTCGGCGTATCCTTCGTCACTCTGCAGAGTCATGGGCCCCGGAATGACGGTGACGTAGCCGTCTGGAAAGATCACGGCCATCGACTGCAGATGCAGTTGTCCGCGTCCGCCGCGCGCGTCCAACTTGTCGACGGTCCCTTGGACAAATGTTCCCGGAGGGATCACCATCTCGTCGCCCGATCTGACCGGCGCAGTGACTTGCGCGTAAATGTCATCGCCGCGATGAATGACGCGGCTTTGTACGGGATGCGTAAGCACCAGCGGAATGCGGGTGCCCGCGGGAACTGTTACAACGTTCTGCTGCGCTGGCGGTGAGGGCCGTTCACTTTGCGGTTCCTGCGCGAATAAAGGGATGGCGGCCAGCGAGATCACCATCAGCAAAACCGCGCCTGCGAATGTCTTCTGGTTACTTCGGAAAAGTTTGGAAGGTGAGGGAGAAACGTCTGAGAGGCTGGAGCGAAGGTACGTCACGATGCACCTCCTCTCGAAAGCTTTGGAGGGAGCGCTTTCGATGCGGGTGTTAACGGCAAACCCGGCTTTTGCGAGTTAGACTCGCGCTTGCGCCAAGATGTTATCGCATCTCCCGGTAAATGTTTGCAATTTGATCGTAGCAATTTGTAAAGGTCCATTAGACTTTCGGGCTGAGAGCTTTGATTTATGGCAGCCAAAACCAACGCCGCGCGACTTCTGGACCAACTCGGGGTGGCTTACGAGATTCGGGAGTATGAAGTCGATCCCGACGATCTGGCGGCGGAAACTGTGGCCGCAAAAATCGGATTTCCGCCCGAGCAGGTGTTCAAGACGCTGGTCGCCCGCGGAGAGCGCAGTGGTGCTGTGATGGCGGTGATTCCGGGGGACCAGGAGCTGGATTTGAAAGCTCTGGCCTCCGCGGCGGGAGAAAGAAAAATCCAGTTGGTTCCCGTGAAAGAGCTGCAGGCTTTGACCGGCTATATCCGCGGTGGAGTCACGGCGCTGGCCGCCAAACGCGAGTTCCCCGTGTTCGTGGACGAAACGATTGAGTTGTTCGATAGGGTTTCCGTTTCGGCGGGAGTGCGCGGGCTGCAGATCCTGATCTCGCCCAACGATTACATTCGCGCGGTGCAGGCTACGATCGTCCCACTGGCGCAGCCGAAAAGATCCTGACGCAGCCGGGTTTCAGCAGTGAAGATCTGAGATCACCACAGGGTACACAGGGTGCCACAGAGGAATTCCCCTGCGGTGAATAGATGTCTTAGCCATCAAAAGCCTTGCTCGACCAGGTCTTCAATCGTCAGGGCGCTTTGCTGCGATTCCCGCTGCATCATCTTCTCCACATATTTCGCGATCAGATCCGCTTCCAGATTTACCGGATCGCCGGGCTTGAGCGAATGCAGATTGGTCATCTCGACCGTATGCGGGATGATGGCGATGGTGCAGCGATTCTTGTCCAGCCGGGCGACAGTGAGGCTGATACCTTCAATTGAAATCGAGCCTTTGAACACGGTGTACTGCTCGACCTCTTCCGGAATTTCGATGTGCAGCCACCAGTTGTCGGAATTTTCAATTCGCTCGAGGCTCGATCAATTTGCCGACGCCGTCCACGTGTCCCTGGACGATGTGACCTCCGAAACGGCCATCGGCCTTCATGGAAGTTCAAGGTTGACCAAAGCACCTTCACGAATGCGCGAGAACGAAGTGCGCGCCCAGGTTTCGGGGGCGAGATCGGCACAGAAGGAATCGGGCTTGATATCGAGAGCGGTGAGGCAGACTCCGCTTACCGCGACGCTGTGGCCCGTGCCTAGTTCTTTCGGCGTGTGTTTCGCAGAGATGGTGATGCGACGGTTCTCGCCGCGTTGCTCGATGTGGGTGATGCTGCCGACTTCTTCGACTATGCCTGTGAACACGGGGGACCTCCGGGATAACGGACCATTCTAAGCTATGAGCTATGAGCTATGAGCAATGAGCCATGAGCAACCGTGGCACGCAGCGGGTGGATGGTTCGAAGCTCATCGCTCATAGCTCACTGCTCATCGCTGATGCTTCATTGCTCACCGTTCTCAATCCTCCAGGGCGATCTCTCGGGCCAGTGGCGCATGGCTTCGAGGGCCCATGCTGTGGATTTCTCCTTATGGCACGATGTGCAGGGATTCGGAATTGCATATCTGTCCGTCATCGCAGGCGAAATGAAGCGGAAGGTGTGGGCACTCACGTTGACACCGGCTATGGTTGTTTCAATCTTCGGCATGTGACAGGCGACGCACTCGCTTCCGGCACTGCCGGGTTTGTGATGGGTGTGTTCTTCCAGCGTCGCCGTACGCGGTCCGTAGAGCGACAGGGGACCGTGACAATCGAGGCAGATCTGATTCGCGGGCTTGCGTAGCTGGGCGTATTCCTTCGTCCCATGTACGTCATGGCAATCGAAGCACGTCACCCCACGGCGATACATTACGCTTTGCACAAAATCATTTCCTTGCATCCGGTTCTTGTGTGCGGTGCCATCAGGGAAGTGGGTGAATGTAGTTGCGCCCAGCGTGTGCTCTTCCAGCTTCCAGAAATTTGAGAGTTGCGCTCCGACCTGGTATTCCACTGGCCAATCGTAGTAGCGGCCTTCGATCGGGTTACTGAGCGGCCGGCCCTGGGAATGGCACTGAATGCAGGTGTCGCTGGCGCGGACGTAATCCATCTTGGCAGGATTCAGAACGTTATCGCGCGTGGGATGCTGCGCGTGCTCGCTGCCCGGACCGTGACAGCGCTCGCAGCCCACATTCCATTCGGCCACGGTTTTGGCATGAACGTCGTATCCCACGGAGTGGCAGCCATCGCAGGTGGGGCCTGTGGGGCGCTGCATATTATCGGGCGGATAGAACGGCACCCACCAATCGGTTCCGTTTTTCACGAAATAGGGAAGCCACTTGCGATGAGTTACATCCCACTGGGCCCCGAGCGGAAAGTAGTCATCCCCTTGCTTCGTGAAGTAGCGCTGCTTCCAAATACTGCCGTAAACGAACGCGACCTGGTCCTTGGTAAATTTGGCGACGTTGTTGGTGGCGAGATCGGGGATGATCGCCTCGGGATGTTCCCGCGGATCGCGAACAATGTTCGCCATGGGCGTCTTTTTCCAGCGCTCGTAAATCGCCGAGTGACATTTGGCACAAGCTTGCGATCCGACATAGTGCGCCGAAGCCACGCTTTGAGTCTGCGCCTGAAGTTGCGGCGCGGAAGGTTGCTGAATTTGCCGGATGAAGAGCACCAGCTTCCAACTGTCTTCGTCTGGTTGAGCATGGGTCGTACTCCAGGCCGGCATTCCCGTCAGGCGCACGCCGTTTTGGATGATGTAATGGATTTCTCCATCTGTCAGGTGCTGCGTCGGAGGCTGGCGCAAGTCCGGCGGCTTGGGATAAAGGGCGCGTCCGACCTGAGTTTGCGCGGTTCCGTTGTAGCCATGACACACCGAGCAACGCGCGATGAAGACTTCACGCGCTTGCTGCAGGTTTTCGGGAGTGGCGGACCAGGGATTGGTTTGCTGCCGCGCGGCGCGCGGAATGGACCAGTTACGCACCCGGCGCGCTACGGTCCGTTCAATGTATCCCGGTTCGTCGGAGGCGCTGCGGCGAAGCCAGAACAGTAAGGCGATGACAACGATCGCAACCAGCGCCACAGCGACCACGGAAATCATTTTGGTAAGAGACGCTCTCATGAGGCTTTGCGATGCAGCCTAGCACAGCGTTCCTGATCTTTACATGAAGCATCCCGCTTTAAGTTGAGCAAGAACTGCAGGGGTCCGTCTGCTCTACAGCCGTCGCTGCTGTCCTCACATGGGCACCGCTTATTCGGCGTACGGATCGCGCAGATAGCCCTCTACTGCGAAGTCTTCGCCGAAACGATGCAGGTGCAGATGGCGGACTTGGGCGGCCTGACTCATCCCGGAAAAACCCGCGCCGGCGGCGAAGGGAATGGATCCGGTTCCGGCAAGAATTTTGGGAGCGTAGTAGAGAAAAACTTTATCGACGGCGTTAGCTGCGAGGGCGGTCCAGTTCACGGTGGCACCACCTTCGATCATCACACTAGTTATCTCCAGTTCTGCCAGACGGCGGAGAATCGCCGGCAAATCGGGACGCCCGTTGTGCTCGAATGCTTGAACGGTTTCCACCCGCACGCCTTGCTGTTCAAGTTCGGCTTGCTTACGCTCATCCGCCGAGCCACAAAATACCAGGACATCATTCCTGCGGCTCGTGGCCGCATCCTGCACGAGGCGCGACTCGAGCGGCAACGCAGACGCGAGTCCAGAATCACGCGTAGCAGCGGGCGACGCCGGGGACGGCCACTGCGATCGGTCAGCAGAGGATCATCGGAGAGGATGGTTCCCGCGCCCACCAGCAAGGCATCGTTCTGATGGCGCAATTCCTGTACGTGTGCGCGGGCAATCTGGCTGGTGATCCACCCGCCGGCAGGCATGCCGGTGTGAGTTTCTAGTGCCTCCGCCGGTGGGGGAGCGATCTTGCCGTCGAGCGTCATCGCGGCTTTGAGCGTTACCAGAGGAACGCCGTGACGGATGTAGCGCGCGAAAGCTTCATTCAACTGACGCGCGGGTTGTTCGCGGGCACCGACCTGCACTTCCACCCCGGCCGCGCGCAGCGCTTCGAAGCCGCGGCCGCTGACTTTTGGATTGGGGTCCGCTATTGAAGCGACTACGCGACGAATGCCGGCTTGGATCAGCGCGTCGGTGCAGGCTGCGGTGCGCCCTTGATGCGCGTGCGGTTCCAGGTTGATGTACAGGGTTCCGCCACGCGCCTTGGGGCCTGCTTGTTCGAGGGCGAGGATCTCCGCGTGTTTCACACCAGCGTAGGTGTAGGTTCCGCTGCCCGCGACATTGCCATCAGCATCGGCGACTACGGCGCCCACGTAGGGATTGGGCGACGCAAGTCCGATTCCGGTGCGGGCCAAGTCGAGCGCGCGCTGCAGAAATTGATCGTCGGCGGATGTTGCAGGCATGCAGGGAGAATCTACCATGCAAGCGGGGAGATCAGCAGTCCGGAGTTGTTATCCGCGCCGCAGGAGGGAAGCTGCGGAAGGAATCATCTTCAATCTCGGCGACGGCGGCACCGCTGCGTCCTTTCGGACCTCGTCGCACGGGAGCGGGGACATAGGCGTAGGGATCGCCGGGAGCGGCGGGGTTCTTTCGGAGAAGGCGTTTCAGAAGATCGAGAATCCGTTTCAAACGCGAAGGCTTCTCTTCAGCATCCGGCATAAGCGCTCCTATTCGAAAAGTGAATCTACAAATTCCCTGGGATCGAATGGCAACAGGTCGCCAGCTTTTTCACCTACGCCGACGTAGCGCACGGGCAAGCCCAGTTCGCGGCAGATGGCAACGACGACGCCACCCTTCGCGGTGCCATCCAGCTTGGTGAGCACGATTCCGGTGACGCCCGCCGACTCGGTGAACAAGCGTGCCTGTTGCAGGCCATTCTGACCGGTGGTCGCATCCATCACCAGCAGAACTTCGTGCGGGGCTCCGGGGATGATGCGCTGCGCGGTGCGCCGCATTTTATCGAGTTCTGCCATGAGACTGGTTTTCGTGTGCAGACGTCCAGCGGTGTCGACCACGACGTAATCGGTGTGGCGCGCGACCGCGGCTTGCAGAGCGTCGAAGAGCACGGCGGCGGGATCGCCGCCGGGCTTGGTCTTGATCACCTCGGTCCCGGTGCGCTGTCCCCAAATCTCGAGCTGCTCGATGGCGGCAGCACGGAAGGTATCTGCGGCGCAGAGCAGGACGTTCTTGCCCTGGGAGCGGAAGACCTGCGAGAGTTTGCCGATGGTCGTCGTCTTTCCGGTGCCATTGACTCCGACCACCAGGATCACTTCGGGCGTGCCATCAACCTTGCTCACGGGACGCGAGTTGGCTGCGTTCAGAATGCTAAGCAGTTCTTCTTTAAGAAGCCGCTTCAGTTCTTCGACATCCTTGATCTGCTTGCGATCGGCTTTTTCGCGCAATTTTCCGAGCACTTCCTGGGTGGTGGTCGAGCCCAGATCGGCGCCGATCAGCGTGGCTTCCAAGTCATCGAGCGTGTTGCGGTCGATCTCTTTGGTGAAGGCAACCGCTTCTTCGATGCGCTCGGCAAGGTTTTCGCGGGTGCGCGTGACCGCCTGCTTCATGCGGTCTAAAAAGCCACTCTTCTTTTCTTCCTCGAGACTGCCGAATAAAGTCTGAATCATAAAGAAGCCAAAATCCGATTATACGTGGGGCAGTGCGGCGGGCAGGGCGAAGAGGGAAGGGACTCGGAATTTCGATTCGATGGAATGAAACGTTTCACTTCCTTTCATTTTTGAGAGCTCAATGAAACGCTTAACCGCATCATCATCCATCCACAAATCGTTATTGCACTCTCGATTGAGAATTTGTCAGCATGACGACATTCTTGTGCGTACAAATCCTATGGCGCATGTTGGCGTTTCTCTGGTGCGCGGGCCGGTGATAGGCTAGTTTCAATCTTCAAACAACTCACCTTCTGCGCACGTAGTCAGATGGAGTAAAGAGGCCTTTCCCCTGTATGAATCTGACACGACCCACCCAAATGTGCTGGATTTGTGGCAAAGCAGTAACCCCGGAAACGTTCAAAAGGGATGAACACGGCAGCAGCGTGCATAGCCGCTGCTATGAAGCCAAACTCGCGCTGGCTGCAGCATCTTTGGGAGCACACAAGATTCCTTCCACCACACTGGGTCGCGGTTCTTTGACGGTGTTCTCGCAGCGCAAGGAGCCGACGTCCCTCAGCTTCCTCAAGACCGGTACCGAGTAACCACAGTCCGGCGCACCCCCGATCATTTCTTTTTGCTGACGGTCCAGAAGGGCTGCTTTGCGGGAACGAATTCGATTGGCACATCTTTGATGAATGTTTTTAACCAGCCGGAGCACTCTTCCATTCCAGGCTGTTCGCTGGGGATGTGGCCGATCACAATCAGCGCCTTGTTGCGGTGCTCGGTTACCGCATCAGCGGCATACTCCACGGTTTCCCATTCGCGAGTTTCACCGACCAGGAGTACCTGCACATCATCGCGCTCCAGCGCGTGAGTTTCGCGCTCGAAGCCGGCTGCTCCGGGACTCAGGCCTACCTTGGTGACTTTCATTTCGGGCTCGCCGACCACGCGCACTACCGGCGAGCGCAGCTTGCTCGCGACTTCTTCCGCTAATTTCTGCAGCGTGGTTTCTGGGAGCACGAACAGGTATTGATTCTCGGGTGTCTGAAATTTCTCCCAATTTGAGGTCGTGTACGACGCCGGCTTCGATGCCGTCGGGGTGACGCATGTGCCAGTGGTCATGAAAGCGCCAGATTACCATGTTGTGTTTCTCAATGAAGGCGCGCTTCTCGGCCCAGACCGGATCGTTTTGCGGCATGCCTTCGGGAGTGTCCAGATGGGCGTAGAACGTGGGCTCGTGGGTGATTACGAAATTCAGGCCGCGAGCTGAGGCGCGTTCAAGAACGTCGATCGTGGCCATCATGGTGACGGCAACTCCCGTTACGGGCGTGTCTGGATCACCTGCCTTGAACGTGTCGACGGTGTCTTGTTGCCATTCGACCCCGACTTGCTTCTTGATCTCTTCGACGATGGCGCGCGCCGTGGGCTTGGGTTGTTGGGCTTGGAGGAAACTGGCGGAGATGGCAACGAGCAGGGTCGCGCTCACAAGTGTGGAGCTCAATCGAATTCTCCTGTGTATGACGTTAAGCATGAGAATACTGTGCTTCCCACGTCTCGCAACTAGGGCGAGACCTGGGGCACGCCTTGTCCTCAACTTAGACGCCTCGTCTTATTCCCCTATTGCGATGCGCTCGTTCTGCTTTAGCGTGCGGTCGAAGAATTGGGCGGTGGCGCCGTAGGCGCGAATCCAGCTCTTCCACATTAGGAAGCCGTGGATTTCGTCCGGGATGATGAGTTGTTCGAAGGGGACATGCTGGGCGCGCAGGCGCTGCACCAGATCGACCGTCTGGCTGAATGGTACATTGCGATCGTCGTCGCCATGGATCAGCAGCACCGGAGATTTCCAGGTGCTCACGTAGGCATCCGGTGAGGCTTCCCATGCGAGTTTTACGGCAGCGTCCACGTCGGGCGGTTTCGTGGCCACGCTGCCGAAATAGGGACGCTCTGTCAGGAAAACGCTCCAGTCATGGACGCCATGGAAATCGACTCCGGCTTTGAAGAGGTCAGAATTTTTTGCCAAGCCCATGGCGGTTAGAAAGCCTCCGTAGGATCCGCCCCACAGGCCGATCTTGTCGCCATCGACCTCGGGCAGCGCTTGCAGGTAGCGCGCTGCCGCGACGACGTCTTTGTATTCAGCGGCACCACGCCAAACCGTATTCGGCGGCTCGCGGAAGGCGCGTCCGTACATCACCCCCAGCCGATAGTTGACAGAGAGCACAGCGTATCCGCGGCTGGCCAGGTACTCATTCATGGCGTAAGCGTTGTGGTAGTAGTCCATGTAATGGAAGCCGAGCATCATCTGGCGGATGGGGCCTCCATGCATGAAGACCAGCGCCGGGACTTTTCCGGTGCTATGGACTGGAAGAAAGAGCTGACCATGCAAAGTCATCTCATCTTCACTTTTGAAGATCACCTGCTTGGGCGTGACCAGTGAGGAAGAGGGAAAATCACCGAGCGCCTGTTTAGCGATCATGTCGCGTCCATTCGCGGTGAGCTGGTACGGCATCGCCGGAACGGTGGCGGTTGAACCCAGACAGAGAATGTTTTTGCCATCGGCGGTTACGACGGGGGACCACTCCATCGTCTCGCCTTTCGTGAGCGCTTGCTGCGGAGAGCCGCCTGACACGGAGACGCGCCACAGATGGCGGCGATCGACATCATCCTGATTCGAGGAAAAAATCACCGACTTCTTGTCCGGGGTGAGGGTCACGTCTTCCACATCGAACTCGCCAGGCGTCAGCAGCGTGGGGGTGCCGCCGGTGGGCGGGATCGAGTACAGGTGGTTGCGGCCGTCCTGCTCGGAGGAGAAGACGATGCGTCCGTCCGCGAAATTTAGCGATGTGTCTTCGCTCAGCTCAGGCAGAGAATCGTCGAGCTTGTCACCGCTATGCCAGAGTTGATGGGCTGTGCCCGTGGCTTCGTCCGCGATCCAGATGGACCAGGGCTGAGGGCGCACCGGAATCAGAGGGAGTCTGGATTCTTGCCCCGGCGTCCTCACAAAAACAATCTGTTTTCCATCCGGAGACCAGCGCGGCATGGAATCTTTATCGACGCTGGGCGCGAGGTAGCGAACAGAGTTGCCGGCAGGTTCGCAGATGGCAATGAAGCTGTGAGAGCCGCGCTCGCTGACAAACGCGATGAGCTTGCCATCCGGGGACCACTTCGGCGAAACGGCGTCGCCGCGAACCGTGGCCAGTTCTTTCGCCTGCTGCTTGCCGTCAATGCTGGCGATCCACAACTTCTTTTTCGCGGACCACAGGGCCTGCTTGCCGTCGGGAGAGATCTGGATATCTTCGCAGCCTTCTTCGGCGCATCCCATCTCGCCCAGTAGACGGGGCGCGGCATTCTTTGCGTCAACATCTACGGCGAATACCTGCTGCTTGGCGCCTTTAGTCCAGCTTTCGGGATTCGCGCTTTCCTGAGCATCGTTGAGTTCGGTGCCGAGGGCATACAGCGCGGTCTTGCCGTCCTGAGTAAGACGCAGACTGGCGATCGGTTGGCCGTCGTCCTCGTTGTAGTGGGTGAGTTGGCGGGCGGTGCCGGCGAAGTCTGGCCCGTCGGCGATCCAAACATTGCGGACGCCCTTGGCGTCGAAGACCCAGGCGACCCGGTTTGCCTGCTGAGCGGAGACGAGCCCGGTGGGGAACGGCGATCCCAGGACTTGCTCCAAAGTAAATTGCGATTGCGCGAGTACCCCGATGGCAGAAGCCAGCATCCAAGCAAAAAGCAGCAGGCAGACACGTTTGGTTGTGGGCATAGCGCGCTAGTCTAATCAAAACAGGGATGGCTGCCAAATCTCGTGCTTCTCCGGGCCCGGGGAGAAGTTACAGGTAACCATCCGGGCAGAACCTGCATCGAACCGCCGCTTCTTTTTGGGAACCTTTCTGGCCCTGCAGACGTAACTCTTAATTAGGACCCGTACGTTCGGGTTCTCGGCCCCGCAGTGACAAACTGAGAGCTGGCGCGTCTTTCGCTTATGCGTAGTGTCTCCGACATCCTCGGCCAAATCTTCCGCAACCTGTGGGCGCACAAGCTGCGCTCGTTCCTGACCATGTTCGGCATTGCCTGGGGAGTCGGCTCGCTTCTCCTGCTGGTTGGGGTAGGGGAGGGATTCCGGTCGGGGAACAAGCGCGAACTGGCCGAATTCGGCAAGGACATCATGTTCCTTTTTCCCGGGCGAGCGCCCGCGGTCAAAGGCAACATGACTTCGGCGCGGTCCTATTTGCTTACCTACCAGGACTACCTCGACATTAAACAGGCGGCCACGTGCGCAATGCCGTGCCCATCATTTCGCGCAGCGATCTGCACGAGGTCAGCGAGTTTGCCAGCGGCAGCGGCGAGATTCTGGGTACCCAGCCGCAGTTGAACGAGATCAGCTATCTACCCCTCAAGGAAGGACGCTGGCTGAACGAACTGGATGGGACGCAGAGGCGGAACGTGATCGTGCTGGGGAATGAGTTGCTGAAGACGCTGTTTCCCGGCAGGCCGTCGGTGGGAGCATTTGTTTTGATCAATGGCCAGCGCTTCGAGGTGGTGGGGAGCCTGCCTCATCTGGGCCGCGGCGACAACATGTGGCTGAACATGCGCGGGCTATATTCCCTTTCAGGTGATGGCGGCAAATTTTCCGCTGAAGGGCGAAAACCATGAGAACTCAATTTCGTTCATTGAATACCAGCCCGAGGTGAGGGCGGATCACGAACTGGCGCGCCAGGAGGTGCACCAGATTGTTGCCCGCAATCACGGCTTCGATGCCAGCGACGAGAATGCATTCGACGAATGGGACTCCATCAAAGAATCGCAGATGGTGGGGACGATCTTCGATGTCATGAACATGTTTCTGGGAGCGGTTGGGATCGTCACGCTGGCCCTGGGGGCGATTGGCGTCATGAATATCATGTTGGTGGCCGTCAGCGAACGCACGCGCGAGATCGGTTTGCGCAAGGCGCTGGGCGCGACCAACCGCAGCATTCTGCTGCATTTCTTTCTCGAGGGACTGCTGCTTACCTTGGGGAGCGGCATGTTGGGAATGGCCTTTGCCGGTGGCCTGATGGCGCTGATGGGAGGCGTCCAGGGGCCGCAGGGATTCGATCCGCCCAAGCTGGTTCCGATGTCGGCGATGCTGGCGATTGGCAGTTTGACCCTGGCTGGAGTGGTAGCCGGCCTGTATCCCGCGCGCAAAGCGGCCATGCTGCAGCCCGTCGAAGCGCTGCGGCAGGAGTAATCGACCATGATGGCGCGATCTGCTTCAGGAAGCCTATAACGTCGATGCGCCACAACCGGCGGCGCACCGCGCTCACTATGCTGGGCATGGCATGGGGCATCGCGACCGTCGTCATGCTGCTGGCTTATGGCGACGGATTCGGGCGGGCTTGCGCCAATATCTTCGCCAATTTCGGCACGAAGCTGGTGATCGTTGTACCCGGCAAAACTTCCATGCAGGCTGGCGGACAGAAGTCCGGACAGGAGATCCGCTTCACTCAGGAAGATGTGGATGCGCTCACCACCAATCTCCCGCAGATCACGCATATCACGCCCGAGCGTCGACAAGCAGGCCAACGTGCAGTACGAGAACCGCTCGTTTACGTTTACCGGTCAGCGGAAACGATCCCAATGTGTACTCCATCCGCTCGCTGAAGCTGGGACAGGGGCGCTTCTACAACATGGAGGACCAGGTCCAGCATGGGCGAGTGGCGGTGATCGGGTCTGAGGCCAAAGAGAAATTGTTTTCCGGACGCAGCGCTCTGGGCGAACACATCCGCCTGGATGGGTTGAGCTTCGAAGTAGTGGGCGTGCTCAGCGCCAAGATGCAGGAAGGGAATGACGACATCAATCGCGTGGTGTACGTACCGTTCACCACCATGAGCGATTTGAAGGACACGCACTATCTGGACACGATTTGGTTCAACTACCAGACGCCGGAATATACCCGCATTGAGCCCGCGGTGCGCACCATCCTTGCAGGTCAGCACAAGTTCAATTCGTCGGACCGGCAGGCAGTGCGAGTGTTCAATCTCATGACGCAATTGCACCAGTTCGAGATCATCACGCTCGGCCTGAAGATTTTGATGGGCTTTATCGGGACGCTGACGCTCGGGATCGGCGGCGTGGGACTGATGAACATTATGCTGGTTTCGGTGACGCAACGGACTCGCGAGATCGGCGTGCTGAAGGCGCTGGGAGCGAAGTCACGCTATATCCTGATGCAGTTCCTGGCCGAGGCTTTGACTATTACTTTTATTGGCGGTGTGCTGGGCGTGATTCTTGCGTACACCGTTGCCTTGTCCGTGGGACGTCTCACGCTGTACAGCGCCTTCGCCAAGAACGGCGAGGCGGGCGATATCCGGCTGATTATTGCCCCGGGGACTCTGATTGCTTCCACCATCATTCTGGGAGCTGTGGGATTGATCAGCGGCATGGTGCCGGCGTTCCGGGCGGCGCGGCTGGATCCTATCGAATCTCTGCGGCATGAGTAGGGCGCGTACGAACCAGCCATCGCACAACCTGAACAGCCCAAAACCGACGCCGGGACCAATGGGTCCGGCGCTACGTGTTTGCGGGTTGCGGCAGGGGGCTGAATCTGCTTTGGCGCCAGAGTAAGAACAGAACTGCGGACATGGCGATCACGGAGAGTTGAACGTGCGTCCACCTTGCCGTGGGACCTAGCAGCGGAAACAGGTACACACAGTATAGGGCGGTCCCGATCTGTCCTTTGACCGCGTTCGCGCGCACGCTGACTAGCCAATCGGAGAGCAATAGAAATGCGGGCGCCAGGATCACCAGATCGTAGACGGAGAGATGCGGGGCGACCAACACCGTCGCGAAAAGCAGCGCGCAGAAACGCACACTGAGCGGGGCGGATGGAGTACGCCACAAATAAATCGTGATCCCCAGCAGCAGGGCAGCACTGATCGCGTACAAAACGAACGCGAGTCCCGGGGGTATCAGCATCGACCAGAAGGTGCGCAGAGAGTGCGTCTGATAAATCTTGGGTTCGAGAAAGGGCAATGCCGAACGTACATTGCCCAGCATCCAGACCCAGTCGCGAAATGCCTGCGAGCCGTAATACAGCACTCCGGCAAGGAATTGTGCGAGCCCGCTCAGTGCGGCGCCAACGACTAGCTTCGCAGATCCGGTCGCAATGAAGATCACGGCTGCGGCAAGGGCCAGCTGCGGCTTGAAAGCCAGACAGCCCAGCACGATTCCGGCGAGAAATTCACGCTTGCTGCGCAGACTCAGGTAGGCTCCGGTGAAGCAGGCGAGGGCGAGCGCCGAGGTCTGTCCCCACGCAATGAGGTGAAAGAAGGCAGGGAATGCGGCAGCTAGAATCGCAACGGTCACTCTGTGTTGTCGGAGATTCGGGCAGGTCTGCCACATCCAGTAGCAGCAGAGGAAGTAGAGGATGGCGGACACCGTCCACCACACCGCTAGTGCATGCGCGTAGGAAAGATGAGCGAGCGGCGCGAACAGGATCGAGGTCTGGGGCGGATACAGCGGCAGATATTTAATACCGGCTGCCTGAGGCACATGTGCTGCCGCCAGTTCGCCCTGTACTTTCATGTCGTACAGTTCAGGTCCGCGGTGCTCGCGCGCGATCAGGCCCAGGGTATAGAAGTGCAAGAAGTCGGTGCCTTCGAGGTTTCCCTCCCGGTCCCGTAGTCCAGGAGTGGTCAGGGTCCATAGGTAGATGGACCAGAGGACAAGGCCGACGATCAAGCCGTGCGCCCGCAGCCGGCGGGGAGTGAGCCAGCCCGTGTACTGAGTTCCGTCTGTCATGAAAACGAACCATGGTAATGGAACGTCCGCCAATGGCAATGATAAAAGTCGCGCTATTCAAGGTGAGGGTGCAGCGGTGTAAGGCTGCAGCTTGGGTGACGGGTCATCGGCGTTGAGCTGCCAGGCGCGGCGGCCTCTGAAATATTCCAGCAGTTCCTGGTTCTGCGTGGCTCCCATATCGCGCGCCCAAACTACTTTCGCGCTGTCGATGGAGGCGCGATTCCACACCCATTCGCGATTTAAATCGTGGTCAGGGCCGTAGCGCACGATCACCAGTTGTTCATCCGGCATCGCGCGTAGCTGGCGAACGATTGCTGCCCGTTCCAGATTTCCGCGCGGCCAGGCAGGCTCGATCTGGGTGTGCGTGGCCGCCGCCATCACCCGCATGAAGATCATTGCGCACGCCAGAATCGGAATTGCGAGAGCGGCCTCTCTCGCAATACCTCGGCGCGCGTTCATGTGCCGCAGGCCTTGGGTCAACAGGATGTACAGGGCGCCTGCGGCGGGAGAGAAATAGTGGGCCAACGTCCAGGTCTGCACTGCGAAAGCTGCGATCATGGCCGCGCAGATCGCCAGGGGCAATCTCATTTTGCGCTGGCGAATGATCCAAGGCAGCGCGAGCAGGGGTACGGTGAGCAATGGTCCCAGATAGAACTGCCACCATTCCAGGAATTTTTGAGTTCCACGTTGCAGGTAGCCCGGCAAAGTCACATTGCGCTGAAACTCACGCGCTTCCCCGCGGTAGTAATCGCGCATCACGGCATGGTGATACACGGACTCAGTACGCATTTTTTGCCAGATGAAGTACGGGGCGGCGGAGTATTGCGAGCGATTCACCTGGTAGGTCATTAGCCATGGCGATCCGGTCACTCGTTCGTAGTAGTGCGCGGTTGCTGCTGCTCCGGCGGCGAGGACAACTAATGCCAGCGCCATAGCAGGGATTGCTTTTTTCATTTGAAGAGGTCTTGCGATGAACCAGGCCAGCGATCGCGATTGCAACCGGGATGCTGAAAACGAATCCTTCGTAGGGACGGCTATTCGCCAGCAGCACGAGCCCCAACGCGAGGATGAATCCGTGCCTGGGATGCATAGTGCGCCGCAGGCGGGGCCATGCTCCGAGAACGAGCGCTCCGCCCAATGCCGCTACCGAGGCGCACCAATACGTATTCATCCAGTAGCTGAGAATGCCCAGGCGTAGGGCAGCTAGAATCGCGCCCACGAGAGCCCATGGCTGAGGCATCCAACCCTGCAGCATCCAGCAAAATGCCGAACACATGACGGCGCTGATTAATAGTTGCCCGATCCACGGATGGCCGAGGATTTGTCCCGCGGCCAGCACCAGGCCTTGCGCCGGTGGGTACATCGACATGTACGTCGGGTGCTGGATGATGTGGAATGTTTCAAAGTGAATCCACATGGGATGTGTGGGATTGGTGAGGCGACCGTGTGCAAATGTATCGCCTGCCAGCAAGTAACTGAATTCATCATTCCAGCGCGGCTCGGGGATTCCGATCACCGGAATCAGTCCAATGCGCACGACGATTACGCCCAACCCGACTGACAAAACGGCAAGCCTACGCCGGTATGCAAAGGAGCGGAACGCTCGCGGGAACGAGTGACGGGAAGCACCGGGACTGCCCCGGCGACGAAGAATGAAAAGGAGCGTGGCCGCCATCAAGACCAGTTCGATGATCGCGAGAAGCCAGGGTGCCAGGCGAGAGTAGGCACTTGCGGAAATCACGAGGACCGCTGAGAAATCGAGATTAGATGAGAAGATCAGGCGTCGCTCCGGGACGCGGTGTCAGGCACGCAGTCTCCAGTCTTACGATGCGAGGGCATAAGAAAAGCCTCCTCCGCGCACACGGAGGAGGCCGATTTCACTGAACTACTTGGTAGCGGCTTCACCAATCTCTTCGAACAGCCCACCGGCAATCTGAATCATTTCGTCATCCACCACGCGGTTCTTGGAGATGGCCTCGAGCAGCGGAATGGAAACAATTTTGTTCGAGCGCAGCGCGGCCATACAGCCGAATTCTCCGCGGTGCACCATGTCGATTGCGCCCAAGCCGTAACGCGTGGCCAACACGCGGTCGAAGGCGCTGGGAGATCCGCCGCGCTGAATGTGTCCGAGAACCACAGCGCGGGTTTCGAAGCCGGTGCGCTGCTCGATCTCGCGCGCCAGCACATTGGCGATGCCGCCCAGCTTGGCGTGGCCGAACTCGTCTTTACCCATGTCCGATATCACTGGGGCGCCTGATCCGGTGGAGAATTTTGCTCCCTCGGCGACTACGACAATGGAGAAGTAGCGTCCGCGCTCGTGGCGCTGGCGGATGGATTCGGCGACCTTATCCACGTTGAACGGACGCTCGGGAATGAGAATCGCGTCCGCGCCGCCGGCGATGCCGCTGTAGAGCGCAATCCACCCGGCGTCGCGGCCCATGACTTCCACCACCATCACGCGGTTATGCGCTTCGGCGGTGGTGTGCACGCGGTCGATGGCTTCGCAGACGATGTTGCACGCGGTATCAAAGCCGAAGGTATAGTCGGTTCCGCCGAGGTCGTTGTCGATGGTCTTCGGCACTCCCACAACGTGTACGCCCTTCTCGTGCAATTTCTGCGCGACGGAAAGTGTATCGTCGCCGCCGATGGCAACCAGGGCATCGATTTTGTGGGTTGCAATTGTTTTCATGCAGCGATCGAAGCCGTCGGGGCGCTTGGAGGGATTGGTGCGCGAAGTGCGCAGAATGGTTCCCCCGCGGGGCAGAATGCCGCTCACCGCGTCCAGATCCAATTCCATGCTCTTGTCCTCAATCAGGCCGCGCCAACCTTCCATGAATCCCACGAACTCGTCGTCGTAGTGGAAGACTCCTTTGCGCACTACCGCGCGGATCACCGCGTTCAGTCCAGGACAATCGCCGCCGCCGGTCAAGATGCCAATCTTTCATCGTCTGCTCCTCAATCCAAGTATCGGTTTAAGATGAATCCGCAGAATGCACCCCGGGTATGGAGCGTCGTGGGCCCAGGGACATGGCGTGCAGTCTTTCGGAACATCAAGAGTAACACTTCTGGAAGCGATGCTGAACGAGGAATCGCGCGCAGAAAATCGTTCGGGTACGCTCTTTCGTACTGGGGTTCCGCAGGCTTGCGCTGCGCCACACGAATTCGCAACAATGCTCGACGGCCATGAATAAAACTCTCCGAATGGTTCTGTGGGGAAGTGTCGCGTTGCTGGGCGCGCTGGCTTTGGGGATGGTTGCGCTGCATCGTGGAGAGCCGATCAACGCTCTCTGGCTGGTCGCGGCCGCGACTTGTTGCTACGCGCTGGGGTACAGGTTCTACAGCGCTTTCATCGCCGCGAAGATTCTTGCGGTCGATCCGCTGCGCGCGACGCCTGCCGAGCGACTGGAAAACGGCCGCGATTTCCTGGTCACCAACAAGTGGGTGGTCTTCGGACATCATTTTGCGGCCATCGCGGGTCCGGGCCCGCTCGTCGGTCCAGTGCTGGCGGCTCAGTTTGGATATCTGCCGGGAACGCTCTGGGTGATTGCGGGCGCGGTGTTTGCCGGCTGCGTGCAGGATTTCGTCATCCTGCTGTTTTCGGTGCGGCGCGACGGCAAGTCGCTTACCGAAATGGCCAAGGAAGAAACCGGGCCGCTGGGAGGAGTCGTCGCCTATGTGGCGGTGATCGCGATTCTGATCATCCTGCTGGCGGTGATTGCGCTGGTCGTGGTGAATGCGCTGAAGGACAGCCCGTGGGGTACCTTCACCATCGCGATGACGATTCCGATCGCCCTGCTGATGGGGATCTACCTGCGCCGGATTCGTCCGGGGAAGGTGCTGGAAGTGTCGCTCCTGGGATTTATTCTCGTGCTGCTGGCGATCTGGGGAGGGCAGTGGGTCGCGCATAGTGCAGAACTGGCGCCGGTCTTTACCTTCCGCGGACAGACTCTTGCCATCCTGATTTTGATCTACGCATTCGCCGCATCCGCGCTGCCGGTATGGTTGCTTGCTGGCGCCGCGCGATTACCTGAGCACGTTCGTGAAACTGGGGACCATCGGCCTGCTGGGGATCGGAATTGTCGTGCTTCATCCCACGCTGCACATGCCCGCGTTCACCCGTTTCGTCGATGGCACCGGGCCGGTGTTCGCGGGAAAGATTTTTCCCTTTGCCTTCATCACCATTGCCTGCGGCGCGATCAGCGGCTTCCACTCGCTGATTTCCAGCGGCACCACTCCCAAACTGATCGCCCGCGAGACCCAGACTGCCATGGTGGGCTATGGCGCGATGATGGCGGAGTCGGCGGTCGCGGTCATGGCCATTATCGCGGCCTGTGTGCTGCAGCCGGGCGTGTACTTCGCCATTAACAGTCCGGCAGGGATTGTGGGACAGACTGCCGCCGCGGCCACCACCACCATCTCAAGTTGGGGATTTCCGGTGACTCCGCAAGACATGCAGTCGCTGGCCAGCGCCGTCGGAGAGCACACGCTCTTCAATCGCACCGGAGGCGCTCCGGCCTTTGCCGTCGGCATGGCGCATATTTTTTCCCAGAGCCTGGGCGGCAGCACGGTGATGGCGCTCTGGTATCACTTCGCCGTGATGTTTGAAGCGCTGTTCATCCTGACGATTCTGGATGCAGGCACGCGGGTCGCGCGCTTCATGATCCAGGACGCCCTCGGACATGTTTACAAGCCGCTGGGGCGTACCAGTTGGTATCCCTCGATTCTTGCTACCAGCGCTGTGATTGTCGCGGGATGGGGATTTTTTCTGTGGCAAGGAGTCAAAGATCCTCTGGGAGGAATCAATTCTCTCTGGCCGCTCTTCGGCATCGCAAATCAGTTGCTGGCCACGGTTGCGCTCTGCGTGGCTACGACCATCATTATCAAGATGCATCGCGCCAAGTATGCGGCGGTCACGCTGATACCCCTCGCCTGGCTGGTAGCGGTCACGTTTACGGCTTCATGGCACAAGATTCTCGATGCCAGTCCGCGCATCGGATTTCTGGCCCAGGCACGTGCGCTGGCCAGCGCGCCCGCGAGTGCGGCGAATTCGAGGCTCATCTTCAACAACCAGCTGGATGCGGCCGTGACGGCAGGTTTGGTGGTGATGGTCGCGCTGGTGCTCATCGAGTCCATTCGGCAATGGCTCGGAGTGCTGCGCGGACAACGAGAGATCGTCATGCGCGAGACTCCCTTCGTCCGAACGCGCCTGGCGGAGGACCGCGTATGAGGCGCCTGAAGGCAGCAGCGAACATCCTGCTTGCAACCTTGCAGGAGATTTTTGATGAAGCTTCGTATCGCCGATTTCTGGAGAGAACTGGACTGACGTCGTCGCGCGAAGCCTACCAGAGTTTCTGCCACGAAAGGGAAGAGGCGCAGGCGCGGCGCACCCGCTGCTGCTGAGCATAGATTTGTCATGCGGACCGGAGCAAGTTGCCACGTGATCCTCTGTGTCCCCTGTGGTAAAAACGCACTCACCACAGGGGACACAGGGGATCACAGAGAAACCATCTGTCATTCCGACCGGAGCGCGGCGTCGCGGGTGTTTAGCTTGAGCCTCATCTGCGACATTGTGGAAATTCAGCTGCGTCTTCCGGGGGTACACTGCATTCACATGCGCGTTCTGGGCATTGATTGCGGGGGAGAATACACCGGCTTCGGCGTGGTGGAGATGTCCTGCTCCGGCAAACTGGGTTGCCTCGCATGCGGAGCCATTAAACTTTCTCCGCGCGAGCCTTTGCCGCGGCGATTATCGCGAATCTATCAGCAACTCGGCGAGATCATTTGCAAACACCAGCCCGATGAAGTCGCCATTGAAGACGTCTTTTACGCGTTGAATGTGAAGTCTGCCCTCAAGCTCGGACAGGTGCGGGGTGTGGCTATGCTGGCCGCGGCCTCTGCTGGACTGGAAGTTGCGGAGTATTCGCCCTTGACCATCAAATCTTCCGTAGTGGGATATGGCAGAGCGGAGAAGCAGCAGGTGCAGCAAATGGTGACTCGTCTGCTGGATCTGGCGCAGCCGCCGGAGCCGATGGATGCCTCCGATGCGCTGGCCATTGCAATCTGCCACCTGCACACCAGCGGAACCCTGCAGCGGCAACGCGTCGTCGCACGCTAGGGTTCAACGGCTAGCTCAGGTTTGGGATAATCTTGTTTGTTGCAATTCAGGTGAGCCCTACGACAACACATCGCAAGCAGCAAGTGAGGATGAGCTCAATGGTGCGCGTCTGGCCCCTACGCGTAGTCCTACTACCTGTGTTGCTCTTTATCGTACTCGGCGCCGCAGCGCTCGCCGCGGATTCGGGAACGATTACCTTCTCGCTGGATTTTCCCAATTCCGCTCCCGAGCATTATTCGATGTCAGTGCAGGCAGACGGCAACGCCAAGTACGAATCCACCGGCAAGATCTCGCTGGACTCGGATGAACGCGATAATTACCACACGGAATTTAGTCTTTCGGACGCAACCCGCACCCGCATGTTCCAACTGGCTTCCCAGGCGCACTACTTCGCGGGAAAAGTGGATTCCGGCAACAAGAAGCTGGCCTTTACCGGGGCGAAGAAGCTGGCCTACAGCGACGGGCAGAAGAACACATCGGCCGAATACAATTATTCGTCCCAGCCCGCGGTGCAGCAGCTGACCACAATCTTCCAGAGCGTTGCTGCAACTCTGGAATATGGCCGCCGCCTGACTTACTTTCACCACTACCAGAAGCTGGCGCTCGACGATGAACTTAAGAGCATGGAAGACCAGGCTCGCCGTGGCGAGATCACCGAGGTACAGGCTGTAAAACCCGTGCTGCAGCAGATTTATGACGATTCCAGCGTCATGAACGTAGTTCGCGCCCGCGCCCTCCGCATCATGCAGATGAATCCAGCATCGAACGCCGGTAACCGCCGGTAGTACCCTCGTCTGCTGGCGGACAATCCAGAAAAGTCAAACCTTTTACAACTCCATTGGAAAAAGCGTGTTCTAATGGATTACAGTCTTTCCAGGGGGTTACCATGCCCGCTCCTTCTCGCTACACCTTTGTAGTTCTCGTGGCCTCAGCCTGCGCACTTCTGGCGCTGCCTGCTCTGGCCGATTCGCAAGCCCGCATCGTCCGCCTCAGCGACATTCAAGGATCGGTAGAGATCGACAAAAACGCCGGCGTTGGTTTTGAACGCGCGTTCGTCAATCTCCCGATCACCCAAGGCACCAAACTGCACGCTGGCGCTAACGGCCGCGCCGAGGTGGAGTTCGAGGATGGCAGTTCGCTTCGCCTGACCCCGAACACCACGGTCGAGTTCAGCAAGCTCAGCCTCGCCGATTCCGGCAAGCGCATGTCGCAGGTGAATCTGGTGGAGGGCATGGCGTATGTCAATTGGCTGGGTAAAGATGATCTGAGCCTGAACTTCTCGCGCGAGAGCATCGCCCTCGATCATTCGGCTCACTTCCGCGTCGATACCTCTACCCAGGCCGCCAATCTGTCGGTCTTTAAGGGCAACGTCGATGTGGAGGGTCCGGCCGGAAAGTTGGTGGTCGAGAAAGAAGAGAACCGCCACCTTCAATCCCGCGGATGAGGACAAGTACACACTCGCCAAAAACGTTCCCGACCAGCCTCTAGACTCGTGGGATAAAGAAGCGGTCTCCTACCACGACCAGTACGCCAGGAACAACACGACGCCGTACGGCTATGGCGTGAGCGACCTGAATTATTACGGCGCCTTTTCCAACGTTCCCGGCTACGGCATGATGTGGCAACCCTACTTCACCGGCGTGGGATGGGATCCGTTCATGGACGGCGCTTGGGGCTACTACCCAGGCTTTGGATACATGTTCGCATCGGCCTACCCGTGGGGATGGATGCCCTATCGCTATGGGAATTGGATGATGGTCCCGGGCATGGGATGGATGTGGCAGCCCGGCGGGTGGAATACGTGGGTTGGAGTTCCGCGCTATACAAATACGGGTGCAGTCCACGTGTCCCGGCTGGCTCCGCCTCCGGCAGGAACGGTGAAGACGGTATATGTGGGCAGAGCTGCGGCGATGAGTTCCACCAACTCCATGCAGCCATCCCGGGTCACTCTGAACGCTGGGACCGCTGGATTAGGCATACCGCGCGGTTCGATTAACCACCTCAACCATCTCAACAGCGAAGTGGTGAAGCACGGATCCGCCCAAGTCCGTCCAGCACCGCAGTTCGGAACGCAGCCTGCAGCCCGCTCTGCCGCTGGACCGGCCATGCGAGGAGGATCCAGCGCTCCTCAGCGAGGTTCGATGTCGAGCGCGCCGCCAGCTCGCGCCAGTAGTCCGCCAGCGGTACACAGTGGCGGAGGCGCTCCAGTACACCGCTAGATATCCCAGCAAGTCTCAGGTAGGGACAGCCCCTTGGCTGCCCGAGCGGCCCGGAAGGTTCGGGCCGCTTTGCTTTGGTTGGAACGTGGTCTCAGTAGTCCCTCAGCCCACCAGCACGCCCGCGTATCCCACAACTAAGTCACGGTCGCCGGACACATCGCCTGAAGTCGCATACTTCACCAACTCGGCTTTCCTCGCGCCCAGTTGCCGCGCGGCCGTTAACATCGCCACGGCCGGACCGTAGCCGCACATGCTGATGTTCTGCCGGGTAACGACCTCATGCAGTCCTCGTGGATCGATTGCCAGGATCTTTTCGATCGCGAGATGATCTTTCACCCGCGTCACGGCGTCCGACTCGTAATGATTCATGTCGCTGGAGGCCACGATCAGAACGGGCTCGTGTTGCGCCGCGATAACTTCGGCCAGCGCGTTGCCAAGTTGCTCAAGGATTTCCAAGCGTCCAGTGCCTACTGCGATGGGCACGAACTGGAGTTCCGGCTGACGCAACTGCAGGAAGGGGAGTTCGACTTCTGCGGCGTGCTCGCTTCGATGCGCGGCAGAATCTTCCTGCATAGCGGGGAAGCGCTCCCGCAATGCCTGCGCGAGTGCTGCATCCACGGAAACATCCCCCAGCGGAGTCTTCCAGGCTCCTTCACTCATCATGGCCAGCGCGTGTCCCTGGCCGGTGTGGTTGGGACACATCACCACGCAGCGCCGCGGAACCTCGATGCGCGCGAATACCGCGCCCGCGACGTGCCCAGAGTACATGTATCCCGCGTGAGGAGCGATGCAGCCCAGAGCCGCAACAGGTGCAGGGCTGGTCTGCGAGAGGTAGGATTGCGCTTCCTTACGAAGCTCGTCCGAGTTTCCGGGATAGAAGCGTCCAGCTACGGCAGGATTTCGCAGGGTCGAAGTTGCCATGGTCCCTCCTTCGCTGTGGCCGAGCGGGACCAACACTTGAATGCTAAGACTCGGGCTGCTGCTCACGCAAGGCACGAAAAATGGCGGCGCTCTGTTCCAAGGTCAGCGTTTCGGCACGAGCGGTCGGCTTCACTTTGGCCGCGGCCAGAGCTCGTTTCAACTGCCCATCGTCATAGCTTCCCTTCAAATTGTTCCATAGCGTTTTCCGCTTTTGTCCAAACGAAAGGCGCACGAAATCAATGAAGCCGTCGCCCGCCACCCCGAGTTTTTGCTGCTGCGGATCCATGGTGAGCCGCAAGACGGCGGAGAAGACTTTCGGAGGCGGCGCGAATGCCCCAGGGGGAACAGTGAAGAGCGTTTCAACCCGGGCGTGCAACTGGGCCGTGGCGGAAAGCACTCCATATTCGCGGCCGCCGGGCTCGGCGGCGATCCGATCGGCCACTTCGCGCTGCACCATGATGACCATGCAGTCAAAATATTTCGCAAACTTGAACAGACGCAGCACGATATCGGAGGTGATGTAGTAAGGAAGATTACCTACGACTTTCACCGGCTCAGGCTTGAGTTCGATGCCGGGACGTCCCAGCCCAGGCTTGGGCCCGAACAGGGAGTCGAGGTCGATGGCCAGTACGTCGGCTTCGATGATTTCGATATTGCGATACATGCCGAACTTCAGGCGCAACTGCGCCGCCAGCACGCGATCCATTTCCACCGCGATCAGTCGCCGCGCCCGCTTGGCTAACTGCTCGGTGAGAATGCCGCGCCCGGGACCAATTTCGAGAACGGTGCTTTGGGAGACATCGCCCAGGGCTTCGACGATGCGGCGGGCGTATAGCTCGTCGGTAAGGAAGTGCTGTCCCAATTTGGGCTTCGATCGCGGGCGATCCGCAGATACGGCTCTTGGCACGTTGACCCTCTAGCTGTCGGGAAGTAGACTTTCCAGTCGGTGCACGCATCTTACTGCGCGGGCCGGCCGACCTTTGATTGCTCCATGATAACGTGCGCCGCGGAAACGCGCCCGCCGTAGAGGTTCCGCACTCATGAACATCGCGTTCGTCGCTTCCGAAAGCGTTCCTTTCTCCAAAACCGGCGGGTTGGCGGATGTCGTGGGCGCGCTGCCCAAGGCGCTGGCCTCACTCGGGCATCAGGTCACCGTCTATCTGCCGCGCTACCGCCAGACCAAGCTGGACAATCCTGGCGTCGTCGTGCGCAGCGTGACCGTCCCCTTTGACGACCAGTACCGCTTCGCGTCGGTGGTTTCGGGAGGAACCCTGGGCGGCATCCACTTTTACTTTGTGGAGTATCCGCCCTACTTCGATCGCGAAGCTCTGTACGGCACTCCTGCGGGCGATTATCCCGACAACGCGGAGCGCTTTGCCTTGTTCTCGCGCACCGTGCTTGAAGCTTCGAAAGTGATCGGCGTGCCGCAGATTTTCCATTGCCACGACTGGCAGTCAGCGCTGGTTCCAGTCATGCTGCGCACGCTGTATTCGGAGGATCCGGCGTTCCGCGATGTGGGCACAGTATTCACCATTCACAACATGGGATACCAGGGATTGTTCCCCCCTGACACTTTGCCCCTGCTCATGCTTCCGTGGGACCTGTTCACGATTTCCAAGATGGAATTTTTCGGCCAGGTGAACTTTCTCAAAGGAGCCCTGGTGTATGCGGATTACGTCACAACGGTCAGCAGAAAATACAGCCAGGAGATTCAGACCGCCGAGTATGGATTCGGTCTCGAAGGCGTGCTGCGGAATCGCTCCGCCACGGTGACGGGCATTTTGAATGGCGTCGACTACGACGAGTGGAGTCCTCAAAAAGACAAGTTCGCGGTCGCGAGTTATTCTCCGCAGGACCTTTCCGGCAAAGCCAAAGACAAGCAGGATCTGCTGACTGCTTTCGGTATCAAGAACGCCGACACAAAATTGCCGGTGATCGGAATCGTGTCGCGCTTCGCCGCACAAAAGGGTTTCGACCTGATCGCGCAAATCGCGGACCGACTGGCGCGCGAGGAGATGATCATCGTGGCGCTGGGCGCGGGCGACAAGGCTTACGAAGAGATGTTCCAGCGCCTGCACAAGCAATTCCCCAACAAGATCGCGGTGAAGGTCGCTTACGACAATGCCATCGCGCACAAGATCGAAGCGGGCGCAGACATGTTCCTCATGCCCTCCCGATACGAACCTTGTGGGCTGAACCAGATATACAGCCTGAAATACGGCACGGTTCCCATCGTGCGCGCCACGGGCGGTCTCGACGACACCATCGAACCCTGGGACGCCCGTACTGGGAAGGGAACCGGCTTCAAGTTCACCGAGTACAACGGAGAGTCCCTGCTGCTCACCATCAAAGAGGCGCTGACGGCCTATCGCGATCAAACCTCCTGGCAAGTGCTGATGCGCAATGGGATGAACAAGGACTTTTCCTGGAATGCGTCAGCGCGCGAGTACGGCAAGGTGTACGAGCGGGTGCGCCAGCTGCGCACCGCAAACCATACCGCACCAGAGAAAGTGCTGGTGTCGTAGTAGGAAAGTGAAAATGCCGCGCTCATCTCCAGCGCGGCATTGCCTTTTCTCAGTTATTTACCACTTGAAGCCTTGCAGCAACCGCTGCGCGGGAGATTGTGACTCCAAGGTGTGTCCGTGCCGCGGCCGGATTGTTCCCCTGGCGTGGGCCGCCGTTGCCTGCGCCTGGAACCATGCTTGCGAGAAGCCATCAAACAGGTTATTGCTGGTCAGGCGAACAAGCCCGGTGCCGTCCAGATTCATGCTGTAGATTTCGTACCCGGTGCTGGCGGTGGCATTCAGCTTATCGCGGTCCGATTCGAATACGATCTTCTGTGCCAGTCCAGGTACCTGGATGACGATCGGATCAACGTTGTAGCCTACGCCATCGCTCACTTGAGTGGTGCCCGACCCATCCAGGTTCGTGATGTAAATATCCACGTAGTTGCCGCTACTTCCGTTTGTGGCGCCGGCGAACACGATCTGGCTGCTGTCCGGGGTGAAGGCGGGGTACCCATCCCAGCAGTCACACGTGGCGCTGTAAGGATTGGTGATCAGCTGCGGATTGCTGCCATCCGCATCCATGAGCACAATTCCATGAAATGTGGTGTTGACGCCGTCGTAATCCGAGGCTTCGACGGCGATCATGCTGCCATCAGGCGAGAACGTCGGATCCCAGACGTTCGTTGCACCCGGCGGCATAGGAAGCACCTGCTCGGGAGCAAGTGGGTTGACTGCGTCGCGGACTACGATTGAGTTGGGCCCGTTTGCACCTTGCCGCAGCGAGGTGAACACCACCTTTCTGCCGTCGGACGACAACTGGGGGTAAGAATCCTGGTACGAATCATCTGTAATTTGTGTGGTCGAACCATCTGAATTTTCTACGTAAATGTCCCACTGATCGACCAGCGTGCTGCCCAGGCCGCCCCACAGGTCAAAAGTTACTTTGTTGCTGGAAGGCGAAAGGTACGCGGAACCGAAATCGGCCGCGGTAATCTGCCCCGAGGATGGATCCTGCGCTGGAATCGCTTGAAAAGTGACGTCATTTCCCAGGACCGAGTACTCCCCAGTCATAGGGGTGAAACTAGTTCCCTGGTTCGGCACTTCCTGCAGGAACATAAAGGCATCGGTGACTTGTGGTTGGGGCGTGACCACGGTCTTTGAGCCGCCTCCGCACCCCAGCAGAAAAGCGCTCAACAATAGGAAGGTAAGGAGAGATAACCAACTTCTACCCATGATAAATCCCTACGAGGTGAAGATCTCGAAACCTACATCGCGAAGTACGAGCCCACGCATGGCGGCCGAAAAACCCGCCGTGCGATCCCTCGTGCAGGCGCGTGTTCGCCCCGGGGCGAACCATTCACCTCCACGTATAACTTCTTATAGTCCCATTTTCGGACGGTGGTATACAAATAGGGCCTCGGAGTGCCATGCGATTCCACGCAAAATTGGAGCGACTTCTGCCGCTCGCAGATCCCTTGAGATTTCCTTAGCAGCACGCTTACCCCTTCTCGCCTCTAAGTAGCTGATCGAGGCCGAATCATGCGTGAGGTCGCATCCATTCTGTTGCTAGGCGGTGCCGGAAGATGGCTTCTTCGTCTGGGAGGTCCCGGTCTGATCGTCATCGGCTTGATCGATAACTCCGTCATTCCGATCCCCGGCGGCATGGATCTGTTCGTCATCCTTCTCAGCGCACATCATCGCGAATGGTGGTGGTACTACGGCCTGATGGGTACCGTAGGAGCCGTGGTCGGGGGCTATGTTACTTACCGACTGTCCAAAAAGGGCGGCAAGGAAGGAATGGAGAAGAAGATCGGCAAGCGAAGAGCAGAGAAGGTCTACAAGAAGTTCGGGAAAGGTGGATTCTCGACCATTGCCATTGGCTCGATCATCCCCCCTCCATTTCCGCTGGTTCCAGTGCTGATGGCCGCGGGCATCATGCAATACCCGAGAAAGAAGTTTCTGGCGGCTCTTACGCTGGGCCGGGGAGTTCGCTTTTTTGGTATTGCATTTCTCGGAAAACTGTACGGCACCGCGATCCTGGGCTGGTTGGGCCGCTACTACAAACCATTTCTTTACGTACTTATCGCTTTCGGAGTTTTGGGAGGGCTGGCCGCGCTTTGGTACTTCAAGTGGTATCGCCCGAGGCACCGCGACAGCCGAAAAGAGCAACCCAAAGCTGCGTAGCATGTGTAGGGGCAACGCCTCGTGCGCCCCGCGAGCGCAGCGAACGTGTGTGTGCCCAAATAGATATCCCACTGCCCCGGACCAATGGGTCCGGCGCCACGTGATTCTCAGTGCGCTGGAGCCGGTTCGGGAGTCGGTGCCTGCGTCGTCGGACTGTTGAAATTCACCTTCGGCACTTCCCGCGAACCTTCGGCGGCTTTGAAGTAAGCGTCGTTGGTCTTGAATCCCGCCCAGCCCGCGAAAATGTTATGTGGGAACATCTGCACGTAAGTGTTGTAATCCTGCAGGGTATCGTTGTACCGCCGGCGCTCTACCGCGATGCGGTTCTCGGTGCCTGCGAGCTCATCCTGCATGCGCAGGAAGTTCTCGTTTGATTTCAGCTGGGGATAATTCTCGACAATCACGAGCAGGCGTCCGAGGGCGCTATCCAACTGACCGTTGGCGGCGATCTTCTGCTGCGGGGTGCCGGCCGAAAGCAGGGCGGAGCGCGCTTTGGCGATATCGCCAAAAACCGTTTGCTCCTGCTTGGCGTAGCCTTTCACAGTTTCCACCAGGTTGGGAATCAGATCGGCGCGCCGTTGCAGGACGATATCGACCTGCGACCACGCCGCTTTCACCGCTTCATTCTTGGTGACCAGCGTGTTGCGGACACTGACATATTGTGCGAAGAAAATCAGCGCGATCAACGCCAGGACAACAATGACTGCCACGAAAGCTTTACCCATGAATCCCTCCTCAATTCGAATGAAACTTAGACCGATTCCAGACTCTCAAGCTGCATCCACCGCGGCCGCAACCTTCTCGACCGCGGCCAGGTAACGGGACGTGAGATCGCGGGCGTCGATCTTCTTTGCCTGTTCTTTCTTTTCGCGCACGTCGAGCACGCGTAGGAATACCGAGGCATCAAAATTCAGGCGCTGCGCCAAAACCTGCACGGCTTCACGGCGTGTGGCGGGCGGCTCCTGGCCCAACGCGATCAGCGCGTGGCGAAAGAGCGTGAGGAGCGACGACACTGAGTGCTGCAGAAGATCCCACAGACGGGAATCGCTTTCAGAAGCCAGCAGAATATGCTGGCGCAGCAGAACCAGTTTTTCCCGCAGTTCGTACTCAACCTGCACGCGATGCAGGTCCATCGGGATGCGCAGGTCTTTGAGCACATCCTCGCCGAACAGGAGTCGATGATGCCGCTGCATGTCGAGCAATTCGATGGTGAACACATCCACCGTGCGTTCCAGTTCGAGGCGCGTCATGCATAGCGGAGGAGGTTGTTTCTGTCCATCCCACCACTTGGCCGCCGGGCCGAGGGCCCGTAAGGCTTCAAAGGACGCATCGCGCAGCACGCAGAAGAAATTCAAGTTCGATAAGCCCGGATGAAAATCGCCGGACACCGCAGAGCCAAAGAGAATAATGCTTTCGATGTTGGCTCCGCCCGCTTCCTGCATTCGCTTCACAAACTCGTCAATGATCTTCTGCGGAATCATAGCGTCCTCGCCCATACTACCAACTGCTGCTGGCCCCGCCCCCACCGGAACTGCCGCCGCCAAAACCACCGAAGCCACCGCCTCCACCGAAGCCGCCTCCGCCGCCGAAACCGCCTCCACCCCACCCGCCACGGCGGCCGCCGCCAAAGATACTGGAGAAAAACATCCAGAACAGAAGCGTACGCAGCGGCGTGAACAGAACAATGAGTACGATGATTCCGATCAGCACGATGCGGCCCAACGAGAGGCCGGGGATGTCAGGCTGGTCGCGCGGTTGCGCCGGCGCACGAGGCCTGGAGCCGGTCAATTGAATGCCTGCGTCGCTGGCGATTACGTCGGCCACCCGGGTTGTGACCAGCAGCAGGGCATCGCTGTAATTGTTGCTGCGCATCAGCGGTATGGCTTCCCGCTGAAAGCCGCCTACCTTGCCGTCCGGCAGGATGGGTTCCAGGCCGTAGCCGACTTCAATGCGCGCCCGGTGATCGCGGATGGCATAGAGAATCAGAACCCCGCGATCGGTGGCTTTCTGCCCAATGCCCCACTTCTTAACCAGATCGACGGCAAAGGTCTCGACGTCAGAACCGTCCAGAGTGTTGATGGTTACGACTGCAATCTGGGCGTGCGCTTTCTGGTCGATCTGCTGACAGATCTCTTCCATCTGCGCGTGGGCGTTGGGGTTCAGGACTTGGGCGAAGTCGTTGACGTAGCCGGTAGGTTGGGGGAGTTCAGAAACTTTTTCAGCGGCGGCAAGCAAGCCGAGCGACAGGATCAGGATGGCCGCCAGGCACGCTTTCGCTCGCGAACTCACAGGCAAAATTGTACAGGACGGTAGCTGAAGTCATCACCACAGGGGCCACAGAGGAACACAGAGGATGCGAGGTGTGTGCCCCCGTGTTCCCCTGTGGTGATGACTGTCCTGCTTTCACTTTAGTAATTTGCAGGCTCTTAGCAGAAAGACGATCATTGCCACGGCTATGTCGAGTTCCGCACCTACGCGCCGCTGGGAACGAATGCCGGTTGATCTGCCGGTGAAGGTGTTCACGTCCAAGGGGTTTTCGACCACTGTGGTCGAAGGCCGCGGGACGGAGATCAGTCAGGGCGGCATGACCTTATACGCGGGCATTCTGTTGAACCCTGGCGATCTGCTGGAGGTTGAATTCGGCATGCCGACCGCATCGCGCATGCCCGCCATCGTGCGCTCGCGCAACGGATTCTGCTTTGGCCTGGAGTTCATCAGTCCTCTGCCTTCTTAAGTACTTTCCTGAAAATCTGCAGGATGGCTTTGCCTCACATTTTGGGCTAGCATCTTAGGCGCTCTGTGGGGTGGATCATGTACTTCGAACAGTTCTACCTGGGGTGCCTGGCGCACGCTTCTTACCTGCTCGCTTCTGAGGGAAAGGCGGTTGTGGTCGATCCGCAGCGCGATGTGGAGTTTTACCTCAAAGCTGCCGCGGAGCAGGGCGCGACCATTCGCCACATTTTCGAGACTCACCTGCACGCCGATTTCGTCTCGGGACATCGCGAACTAGCCGCGCGCACGGGAGCGAAGATCTATATGGGCGCGCAGTCGGGAGCGACCTTTGAGCACGTGCCTGTTAACGATGGATTCGAATTAAAGTTTGGAAAGGCATCCATCCGCGTGCTGGAGACGCCGGGTCACACGCCCGAAAGCATTTGCCTGGTGGTCACGGATACAGAAAAATCCAGCGCGCCGTGGGCAGTGCTGACCGGCGACACTCTATTCATTGGCGACGTAGGCCGACCGGATCTGTCGCCGCGGCATACGCCCGCGCAGCTCGCAGGTCTGCTGTACGACAGCCTGCATACCAAGCTGATGACGCTTCCCGACGGCGTGCTGGTGTATCCGGCACACGGCGCGGGATCGCTCTGCGGCAAGAACATGCGCGCCGAGCGTTCATCCACGATTGGGACCGAGTGGCTGACTAACTACGCCCTGCAGATCAAGAGCAGGGAAGAGTTCGTTCGCCAGCTCACCAGCAATCTGCCGACGCGTCCCGAATACTTCGCCAAAGACGCAGAAATCAATCGCACCGGGGCGGCAGCGCTTTCTGACTTGCCTGCGCTGCGCAGGCGTTCCCCGACTGAGCTTGAACACATGCTCAAGGCAGGTGAGATCGCACTCGATGTCCGCCCCATGGACGAGTTTGCAGTCGGACACGTACCCGGATCGGTGAACATCGCGCTAGGAGGCCAGTTCGCTTCCTGGGCAGCGACGGTCTTTGGGCTGACATCACATCCAGTATTGATTGCGGGAACAGATGCGCAAATCGAAGAAGCGCGGCTCAGGCTGGCGCGGGTGGGAATTGAAGAACTGGATGGTTATCTGGCCGGAGGGGTTGCGGCATGGAAGCAATCCGGACAACCGGTGGCCACGGTCGCGCAAATCAGCGCGCAAGACCTCGAACAGCGTTTGAGCGCCGGCAAGTTGCAGGTGCTGGACGTACGGCGCGAGCCCGAGTGGGACGCGGGACATGTGGAGGGCGCAGCCTGGTGGCCTCTGGACAACTTCCGCGTCTCACCGCCGGAGATCGATCACGAGGTGCCGCTCGCGGTGCACTGCAAAGGTGGATACCGCAGCATGATTGCCGCCAGCTTGCTGCAGCGTGCGGGTTTCCGAAACGTGTTCAATCTAACTGGCGGTTTTGACGCCTGGCAGCAGGCTAACCTGCCGTTTGTGACGGCGGTCACGGCTTCAGCTAAGTAGTTGCTTATTCACGCGTTGTGAAAAGTGTTCCTTCAGGAACATTTCCATGTACAAACGTGTACTTACAACGTGTTCTTTACGCGGAGTTCGATAGTCGCAGGATTTCCTCGATCAACGCCTCAATGCCAGTCTCGCCGGCTGCGGGATTCATGCAGGTGAACTTCAAGCAGGAATGATTGCGGACGCGGGTGTGGCCGATCACGGCTCGTCCGGTGTGGAAGAGTTGCTGCCGGATGCTCGCGCTCAGTTCATCTGAATCAATGCCTGCACTTGCGGGCAGCACCCGGAACACAACCGTGCTCAGCTGGGGCTCGCATATGAGTTCCAGCCGCGGGTTCCTGCGGATTACCTCGGCTGCATGATTGGCCAACGAGATGGTGCGATCGATCATCTGGGCCAGCTTATCCCGGCCGAGGGTCTGAAACGAGATCCAGAGCTTCAGCGCGTCGAAGCGGCGGCTGGTGAGCACCGATTTTGTGACTAGATCTGGAATGCCTGCCGATTCGTGGGCTTCTGGGTTGAGATAGTCGGCGTGCATTTTGATCAACTCGAAATGCTGCGCATTGGCCAGCAGAAACACGCTGCAGGGAATTGGCTGCCAGAACAGCTTGTGGAAGTCGATGGAAACGGAGTCGGCGATTTCCAGTCCCGCCAGCCTGCCGCGCTGAGTAGGGGAGAACAGAAGAGCACCACCGTAGGCGGCATCCACGTGATGCCATGCTCCCGTCTGGCGGGCAATCTCGGCAGTGTCGGCGATAGGATCGATCGATCCGAAGTCGGTCGTGCCCGCCGTGGCAACGATGGCCATCGGCAGGAGACCCTGAGCTTGCAGTCGCTCGATCTTCTGGCGGAGCGCTATGAGACTCATGCGAAATTGATCATCCACTGCGACGCGCACCACGGCATCGGATCCCAGCCCTAATTGAGCGGCGGACTTTTCCACGGTGAAATGGGCAACTTCCGAACACAGAATGCGCAGGCGGCCAGCTTCGGGATGCAGGCCGCACTTTTGCGCGGACCAGTTCCACTGCTTCTTAAGGAAAGCGTCGCGCGCGAGCAGGAGTCCCATGTAGTTGGATTGGGAGCCTCCGGCGGTGAAGGTGCCGTCCGCCGTGGAGGGTAGCCCGGCCTGGGCGCACAACCAACTCACCAATTTCTGTTCGATTATGGTGGCGATCGGGGCTTGGTCAAACGAATCCATCGACTGATTAAGCGCGCTGATTACCACTTCGGCAGCGAGAGACGCGAGCAGAGGGGGGCAGTGCAGATGAGCAATGGTTCCCACGTCGCTGACGGCTACCGAGTTTGAGATGAAGGAGCAGAAGGTGGACGCGATCTGGTCGGATGAGAGGCCCTGTTGGGGGAGGAAGTCGCCCCCAATCAGAGCGGATAGTTCGGAAACGCCTGCTCCGGAATATGGCCGAGCAGGGAAACATTCACACACAATCTCGGCGGCTCGGGAGATCAGTTGGCGGTAGGACTGTCTGCTTTCCGGGCTGGAGATCAGGAACTCGGATTCGAACACGCGAGCCTCAGACTACTTCTTGCGCACACCGAGAACGAGGGAAAGGACTCCGCCGCCAATTAGGACGATGCCGACGGCGGGCGGCAGCTTTTCGCGGCTCTCCGTCTGCAAGGTGAACTTGGCGTCGCCGACGCTCACAGAGTGATCGTCGCGGTGAGGCAGGGGGATCACGAAAGCTAGCGCGCCAAGGATCAGCAACAATACTCCGAGCACAGGCAAAGCCTTCATGCGTGGACTCCTGTCATCAGGTTTGAGAATGCGGTGCGAAGCAGCAATTTAGTGCGACAATCATACAGAATTTCAGGCTGACCCGCGCACTAAAACCGGGAACTGAGGACTCGATGAAGAAGAAGAAAGAGAAGTTGGCCCACAAGTATCGCGTCGACGACGGCAAAGATTTCACGTTGAAAGATTTCGATCCGAGCGATACTGACGGCTGGGATTCGAAGGAGGACGCCGCCAAAGAGTTGCAACAGGGCGTGGATCGCACCGTGGAACTGCAGGACATGTTATATGCCCAGGACAAATGGGCGCTGCTTCTGATTTTTCAGGCGATGGACGCGGCGGGAAAGGATGGAGCGATCAAGCACGTGATGTCGGGAGTCAATCCGCAGGGTTGCCAGGTGTATTCGTTCAAAGCACCTTCCGAAGCCGAGCTCCAGCATGATTTCTTATGGCGCACGACACGGGACCTGCCGGAGCGCGGGCACATCGGCATCTTCAACCGTTCTTATTATGAGGAAGTGCTCATCGTGCGCGTGCACCCGGACATATTGAAGGGGCAAAAGACACCGCCCGCGCTGGTGACAAAGGATATCTGGGACGAGCGATTTGAAGACATTCGCTGTTTCGAGCGGCACATGGCGCGCAGCGGGACGGTGATCCGCAAATTTTTCTTACATGTCTCGAAGAAAGAACAGAAGAAGCGATTTCTCGCCCGGCTGGATGAGCCGGAGAAGAATTGGAAGTTCTCGGTAGGGGATATTCATGAGCGCGAGTATTGGGACGAGTACCAGGACGCGTACGAAGATATGATCCGCAATACGGCGACGAAGCATGCGCCATGGTATGTGGTGCCGGCGGATAACAAGTGGTTCACGCGGCTGGCGATTTCGTGCGTGGTGGTCGATGCACTGGAATCGTTAAAGCTCGCTTATCCCAAAGTGGACGATGCCAAGAAGAAGGAGTTACAGGAGGGCAGGAAGATTCTGGAAGGCAAGGGCTGAAGCCGCGTGAGAAGGTGCCGCTAGCAAAGCTGGGCCGCCCAAGGGCTGCCTCTGCGTGAACCATCCGTACCTTAAACTTTGTATTACTATTGGTGAATCGTTTAGTCCTCCCGGAGATTATCTACATGGGCCTATACAGCTTTCGCAAGATTGCGTCTCTCCTCCTGCGCGTCATCATCGCAATTACAGTCTTGTTCCTGGTTAGTGCTGTCGCGATTGGACAGGCTAAACCGGAGCGGCAATCGAAGGCGACCAAGGCATCGGAAGCAAAACCGGCTTCATCCACTTCGCAACCAGAAGCCAAGAGCAGCGACGCCGATAAGGAAGAGTCTGAATCGGCCAAGCCGGAAGACAAGCCGTTCAAGGGCATGAAATACAGGCTGATCGGGCCGTTCCGCGGGGGACGATCGCTGACGGCTGCGGGAATTCCGGGAGATCCGACCACATACTATTTCGGCGCGACGGGCGGCGGAGTGTGGAAGTCCACCGACGGCGCGATGACGTGGTCGCCCGTGTTCGACAAGGAAGGAACCTCTGCCATTGGAAGCCTGGCGGTCTCGGCCTCCAACCACAACGTGATTTATGCCGGGACGGGTGAGGCGTGCATCCGGGGCAACATCTCGCATGGCGATGGCGTTTACAAGTCGCTCGATGGCGGCAAGAACTGGAAGAACGTTGGGCTGAAGGATTCGCGCGCGATCGGCAAGATCATCATCAATCCTACGAATCCCGACATCGCGTTCGTGGCTGCATTGGGACATCCGTACGGACCCAACGCGGAGCGCGGCATCTTCCGAACCACGGACGGCGGAAAGACGTGGGACAAAGTTCTCTACAAAGATGAGAACACGGGCGGCATCGATGTGGCGTTCGATCCGCACAATCCCAATATTGTTTTCGGGGCGCTGTGGCAGGCGCGGCGCACTTCATGGAGCATGGAGAGCGGCGGCCCGGGCAGCGGTATTTACCGTTCGACGGATGGGGGCGCGACCTGGAAGCATCTGCAAGAGCACGGATTGCCCAAAGGACCGTACGGCAAAATTGGCGTTGCGGTGGCGGCGAATTCGGAACGGGTCTACGCGCTGATTGAGGCGCACAATCCTGACGGCGGACTCTACCGCTCCGATGATGGCGGCGACTCGTGGCAACTGGTCAATCCGAGCCATAGCCTGTGGCAGCGGCCGTGGTACTACATGCACATCATCGCCGATCCGCGTGACGAGAACGTGCTCTACATCATGGATGTGGACGCGTACAAGTCCACCGACGGCGGGCACCTGTTCAACAAGGTGCACGTTCCGCATGGCGATAATCACGGCCTGTGGATCGATCCGCAGAACACAAAACGGATGATCGCGTCGAACGATGGCGGGGTAACGGTTACGCTCGACGGCGGCAAAAACTGGACGGCGCAAGACAACCAGCCAACCGCGCAGTTCTATCACGTGATTACTGATACGGCGACGCCCTACCGAGTTTACGGTCCGCAGCAGGACAGCGGGACGGTGGCGATCGCAAGCCGCAGCGATGACGGCACCATTACCCGCAGCGACTGGTATGACGTGGGCGGTGGAGAGGCGGGATATATCGCGCCTGACCCGCGAGACCCGGATATCGTTTACGCCGCGGACTACCAGGGGTTGATCACGCGCTATGATCGGCACATCGGGCAGGTGAAAGCGATTACCGAACAGCCCGAGCTGTCCGACGCTCATGGCGCGGCGAACCTGGAGCATCGCTTCCAATGGACGGCGCCGGTGATGATTTCGCCGCATGATCCGAACACGCTCTATCACGGCGGAGAGATGCTGTTCAAGACCACCGACGGTGGCGTGCACTGGAGCGCGATCAGTCCGGACCTGACGCGCAACGACAAGAGCAAGCAGAAGGTTTCGGGCGGGGACATCACGCTCGACGATTCCGGCACCGAGTACTACGACACGATCTTCGCTCTCGCCGAATCGCCGATTACCAAGGGCTTGATCTGGGTGGGCACAGACGATGGCCTGGTTCAACTCACGAAAGATGAAGGCAAGAGCTGGAGCAACGTCACGTCGAAGGAGTGGCCGGAATGGAGCCGCATCAGCCTGATCGATCCCTCACCATTCGATCCAGGAACGGCATACGTGGCAGTCGATCGTCATCAGTTCGACGATTTGCGTCCATACATTTTCAAGACGTCGGATTACGGCAAGACCTGGACGAAGCTGACGCAGGGAATTCCCGATACAACGTTCGTGCGAGCGGTGCGGGAAGATCCCAAGAAGAAGGGACTGCTGTACGCGGGAACGGAGATGGGAGTGTTCATCTCGTTCGATGATGGCGGCGCACTGGCGTCCTCTGAAGCTGAATCTGCCCACCGTTCCAGTGCATGATTTGGCGGTGAAAGATGATGATCTGGTAGTGGCGACGCATGGGCGGGCGTTCTGGATTCTGGACGACGTATCTCCCTTGCGGCAGTACAGCGACGAACTGGCGCAGAAGAACGAACATCTGTACTCGCCTTCTACTGCATATCGGATTCAGGCGGGGGCGAGCAATCCGAGGCATCCGTCCAAGATTGCAGGACAGAATCCTCCGGCGGGCGCGGTGATTTACTACTATCTGAAAGACGCTCCCAAGGCCAACACGGAAGCCAAGCTGGAGATTCTGGACAGCTCCGGTAAGGTGATCCGGAAATATTCCAGCACGGAATACAACACGCTGGAGGAACCTCCCGACCCGGACGACAAGAAGCCGGAAAAGCAGTTGAAGCCGGAAGCGGGACTCAACCGGTTCGTGTGGGATTTGCGCTATGAAGAGGCGCGGCACGTGCCCGGCTACTTCCTATACGAGTACGGCAGCGGAGCGCGCGGTCCGGTGGCGGTTCCGGGTCATTACCAGGTAAGGCTTACCCTGGGGCGGGCAAACCGAGACGGCTGGATTTGATCTGAAGCTGGATCCGCGCGTGCATGTGAGCCAGGAAGATCTGCAGGCGCAATTCGATCTGCTGCTGGAGACGCGGGATGAACTGAGCCGCGTGTATGACGCGGTGAACCAGATGCAGGACGTCCGGCTGCAGCTATCAGGCCTGAAACGGCGCCTGCCGGAGAATGCCAGCACGAAGAACATTACGAACGCGGCCGATGAGCTGGAGAAGAAGCTGGTTGGGGTACGCGATCAAATGATCAACCTGGATATCACGGCGAATGAAGACTCGCTGGCGTATCCTCCGCAGCTGGATGCCAAGTTGGCTTATCTGGCAATGGATGCGAGCTGCGGCCGATTCTGCTCCGACTGAGTCTGAAGTGCGGGAACTGCAGAAGCTGAAACGGCAGAGTGGGGAACTGCTGGCGCGCTGGGACGACTTGCAGCGTCGCGATCTGGCTGACTTCCAGAAGCTGGCGGCGCAGGGAAGCTTGTCGACTGTGGTGGTGCCTCCGGCGGGCAGGGTGGCGGACGAACCGGTGGCGGCGCATTGAGTGAGAACGTAGGCCCTGGACATATTGGTCCGGGGTAGCTTTCGGGCGCTCGTCGCGGGCACGCTCGCTTCGCTTCGCGGGGCGGACCAATGGGTCCGCCGCCCCTAGTGTGTGGTGGGTTACTGCTATTACTTCTGTGCCACCGGATGGCACTGTTGTGCCTTGTTCGCTCTCAGCCGCGTTGCTATTGTGCCGATAGGGTTAGAGAGGTTCCTCCCCTGAAGGGTAAGAGATCGAACCGGACTGGGGGGTGTCTATGAAAGTAATGCACCTGTGCTACGCGGCGATTGGCTTTGCGGTGGCCCGCTGGCTGTTCAAGCGGCAGGCAGTTGCGATAGCGGACCCGGTGACGCGCTTCCGGTCGCAGGGACTTCTGTAAAAAGGAAATCCAGAGAGGGCGCGCGCCCGTTGCGCCTCCATTTCGTTGACGCGCGCCCTTATTTCCTCCGACCCTAAGTACTATTACTAAGGTTTCTCGCCTTGGCTCCGTTCCTCGATTCACTCCATACAATAAGAGCAGCGACGCTCTCCCGGTGATCTAGCGCGATTTCGGGGAGCAGTCTGCAATCCAAACCGTGATGGCGATGCTGCGCTATTGGGGAAGGCGATTCCTGCTGCTCCTGGTTGTGGGCGCGACGCTCGTGTCTGCCCGCCTGCTGGCGCAAGATGATCCCAAAGATGTGCCGCTGGGTGATGTCGCCCGCAATCTTCGCAAGAAGGCGCCTACCAAACCGGTCATCGACGATGACAATCTGACCCAGGTGATGCAGGAGGCCGACAGCAGGAAAGGCTTCGGTTCTTCGCTGCGGTTCCTGATGGCCGGAGACCTGAGTGGCTTTCGCGTTTCTGCCCCGGATGTGACCTGCAATCTATCTTTCTCCTCCAACGTGAAATCGTTACTTGCCGGACAGTACTCCGAGATGGATTTGCCGGCCAGCGACCTGGCCCGGCTCGAGGGCCATGCGTCCATTGAAGGCGATGCGCTGAACGTCTCCGTGCACAACGGAACTGATTGGCACGTGAGCGAGATTGCCGTGGCGGTCATGATTGTCAGAAAGAACGCTCCTAATGCAGCAGGTAGCGAGGGAGCTTCAAGTCTGGAGCCGATACCCACCGAAAGCGCACATCAGGCAGAGCTACAAACAGACAAGAAGCCGGATATCACTGTGATTTACCGGATGCGAGCGGTGGGCGTGCCATGGTCGGTGACTACGTTCAGCTCGCGCCTGCAAAGTGATCTCGGGGCCGGCACCGAGTGGCACTGGGCCGTGATGCAAGCAAGAGGCTATCCGCCTGAGAGTTATCGGCGGAGGGGTTCGGCGCCGGCAGACGCGGAGAACGATGCACCGCCCGCTCTCGAGAACAAAGAAGCCGAGGATCCAATGGCAGAGAAAGTGCCCGCCATCAGTCCGGTGTCGAATAGCGGCAAACCACAGCTGATTCTCTCGAATCCGCAGTAATACGGAGCATTGAAACCTACGTCCGTCGGGCGAAGTTGTGCGTGCTAAACTAAAAACAATCCCAAAAATATCCGAGGCAACATGAAATTTGGCGTCATCATCTTTCCGGGCTCGAATTGCGACCACGACGCCTACTGGGCTATCCAGCATGTGGCGAAGCAACCAGTGACATTTTTGTGGCACGAATCGCATGAACTGGAAAACTGCGATGCGGTGATCGTGCCCGGCGGATTTTCCTATGGCGATTATCTGCGCACGGGCGCGATCGCGAAGTTTTCTCCGGTCATGGATTCGGTGCGCAAGTTTGCGGCGGGCGGAGGACTGGTACTGGGCATCTGCAATGGCTTCCAGATTCTGTGTGAATCGGGGTTGTTGCCCGGGGCCCTGATGCGCAACGTTGGCCTGAAGTATGTCTGCAAACCCGTGCAAGTCCGAGTTGAGAATGTGGACACACCCTTCACGAATGCGTGCGAAAAGTCGCAGGTTTTGACCATCCCCATCGGGCACATGGAAGGGAACTACTTCTGCGATGCTGCGACGCTCGAAGAATTGCGACGCGAAAATCGCATCGTGTTCCGGTACTGTCTACCGTCCGGGGAAATTTCTGCGGCGGCAAACCCCAACGGCTCACTTGAGAACATTGCCGGTATCTGCAGCAGCGGAGGAAACGTGCTGGGGATGATGCCTCACCCGGAACGCTCAGCGGAGCCAGAGTTGGGAGGTACCGACGGGGTAAAAATTCTTCAATCCATGGTGTCGGCACTCGTCACGCGGTAGTCGGCTACGCAGCCACCAATTTTTACTTCTTCGCCGGAAGAATTCTCTTGGCGATTCGCGCTTTGAAGTTGTATCGTCTTTGCTGCTTCCCCTGCAGTGCGGGTTCCCCAACCCGATCCGTTCGACGCAGGGAGGAGTGTCTGCCATGACACCGAAGCAGGTTCTTGATTCTTTTTCCCAGACATTGCTGCAAGATGAGCGAATTTTGAGTCCGCAAGAGCGGGCGTTGCTGAGCGCGATCGTCCAGCACGCCAATGCGGGCGGTGGTGCAAACCAAAATGTGCGGGAGGCGGTTCGGGCTGTGATCGCTTCCTCGGTGGGCGAAGTGGTAGCGCAACGCGCGTTCGCGGTGCTGGGTGGCAGCATTGTGGACCGCATTCTGGGGCAAGGGGCCACTTCGACAGTAGTCGAGAGCACGCGGCCGGTGACGGAGTATCTCGGGCCCAAGGACCCGCAGCCTCCGACTGGCCCCAAGCCGGCGCCAGTGCAGCCAAGTCCCGCGACCGGGCCTCTGACTCCGACTGATCCGATGAGTACTCCGAAAGGACCTCAGCCGCCGCACGGCGTAAGTACAAAGGTGGTCTCGCAAACCGGCGTCGCGGCAGCAGAGCGACCGCAGGAGCTTTCGGCGCGATGCGTGGTGCTGGACGAGTTCCTCGCCCCGCAGGAACTGGCAGAACTCACAGGTTTCATCCTCGAACACGAGGCCGACTTCGAGGCCAGCGAAGTCATCTCTCCTCATTCCGAGGGAGGGGTCGTAAATTACGAGCACCGTAGGTCACGCGTATTGATGGATATGGGCAAGTACCAGGAACTGATGCTGGATCGCATCCGGACCGCCCTGCCACAGGTACTGGGGAAACTCGGGATGGAAGAGTTCACCATCGCGGGCGTGGAGGCGCAGGTTACAGCCAGCAATGAAGGTGATTTCTTCCACTTCCATAGCGACAACGGCAGCGAGCGGGTGGCGTCGCGATATCTCACGTTCGTTTATTTCTTCCATCGCGAACCACGCGGCTTCGAAGGTGGGGAGTTGCGGATCCACAATGCCCGGCTGGAAAGCGGGGAATACGTGAGCGAAGGCACGTATCAGACAATTATTCCGCAGCAAAACCAGATTGTGTTCTTCCCCTGCGAGGTGTTGCACGAAATCACTCCGGTGAAGTGCTCGTCGCAGCGGTTCGCGGATAGCCGATTTACCCTGAACGGATGGCTACGCCGGTAAACAATTCGATGTGGTTGCAGTGGATGGCGTCTCTGATGGGAGGGCCGCGGCAAACTTATGCTGCGACCTTCCCGCCAGACCGTTACTACTGCCTGCTCGAGGAGTTGCCGCTTCACCTTGTGCCGCAGCCACAAAGAGCATTCCTGCACGAGCGGCCAGACACCACGCTGGTTTTGAATCCGGCGTGCAGGTTGCGTTCGGCGGACGATTTGCCCGATGAGTTGTCGGCGCGAAAAGATCTGCTGTCGGGCTTCGCCCTGCAGGGAGCGATTGCTTGGGTTCGCGAATCGCGCTTCGGAGGTCTGCTGCCGTTCTGGTTGGGCCCTGAGCTTGTAGCGTTGCTGGGAGAACTGCGGCCGAATGAATCGATGCCAAGCTCAATTCCGCCAGCGACGCGCGGGTTGTTGCAAGCGGCTGGCATTTTAGTCCCTTCTGAAGCAGACGATTCCGATAAGCACGAAGACTTGGTCCGCACTTACGCTTCACTGTTTCAGGCAAAGGGCTATGCGCCGCTGCCCGGGCTGATCCATCCATTTCACGTGGCGGCTCTGAGGCGCTATTACCGGCAGCAGATTCGCACCGGAGCAATTCACCTGGGCGATCGCCAGAGTGCGCGACGCTATATTGCGCATAATGAGCCGGTCGCGAAGTTTTTCCACCATCAGCTGACTTCCACGCTGAGCCGAATCGCTGGCCGTGCGCTGAAACCGTCTTACGTTTACTTCGCCAGCTATCTAAGCGGAGCTGAACTCAAGAAGCACACCGACCGTGAGCAGTGCGACTACAGCATCACGTTTTGTCTGGATTATTCGCCGGAGCCCAAGCTTGCGACTCTCTGGCCAATTTGCCTGCAGACGGCACGGGGGACGGTCACGGTTTATCAGATGCTTGGAGACGGACTGGCTTATCGCGGAACACAGCTGCCACACTTCCGCATGCCGCTGCCGGAAGGGCGAACGTCGACCTCGATTTTTTTCCACTTTGTAACTGCGGAATTCGCAGGCCCCCTCGACTGAGGGCTAGTGCAGTCCTGAAATGAGATATAGAAGCGAAAGCGTCTGATTGTAGCTATAGGCGAACCGTTTTCCATCGCGACTGGCGATGACCGGCGCGACCAGTACTACACCGGCAGGAACGCCGGGCCTCAGTTCCTTCACAAGCGTCTCTTTGCCGCTGGCGATTTCCGCCTTGTAGACCCTGCTGGGAAACTCGCCGAAATGGTAGCCGTAGAGCAAGGAAATATTGTTCGACCACTCGATCGGCGTGAAATCGGGGTGCAGGTTCGGGATGGGACGCGCCGTGCCGCCGCGCAGAGAGTAGATTGTTGTGGTCCCGTTCGTGGTTGCAGTCATGAACTGGCCATCAGGAGAGAACACTCCGCACGTGATGCCTTCCGGGCTCGTGGGTTTCGCCTTTCCCGTCGCGATGTCGACCAGATAACAGCGAGTGGCCTGGCCAGCGCCGTTACCATTAATGGCGAAGCTGTGCCCGTCGGGAAGGAAGCGCGCGAATCCGTTCTGCACGTGTTCCAAGCCGGTCACAGAAATTGCGCGGGATTGTCCGGGACCGATCGGCAGCAATGTCACCTGGGGCGGATTGGCAGTGGAAATCGAAAGCGCCCATTTTCCGTCGGGCGAGATCGCGCCGGAGCTGCCTTCGCCCAGGCGGACGGGCAGGGAGCCGTCCACTTTGCGCATCATGACAGCGTAAGCGGGGCCGGCGGGCTCGCTCGAATCCTCGAAGACGACGAACTGCCCATCATTGGAGATGGCGCGAACAGAATTGTCGTCGTGGTAGGAAAGATCGATGTCCTGATTCTGATCGAGGGTGGTATAGGCCATGTCGAGGCGTCGCGAGTTGAGGCTCACCAGCACGCGGCCATCGCGGGCAATGTCTTCAATGTTGATGGCCGAGGGCAGATCGAGCACGGTACGAAGTTTTCCCGACAGGTCGACCGCAATGAGGTTGAGATTATTGCCCGTATCAACGCCGCTGAACCATATCTCTTTGCCGTCGGGACGCCACGCCAATCCCCGTTCACAATTCCAGTCGTGAGTAATGGTGCGGACGTGGCCAGCCGTATCCATCACGCTGACATTGCCCCGAGTGTCCCAGAGCGCGGGATGATCCATGAATGCGATCTTGTCTCCTTGAGGAGAGAAGCGTACGTTGCTGATCCAGCCGGGGCTCTCGTAGAGCACATTGCCGATGGGATACTCCAGGCGGCTGTGGCCATCCACGTTATGGACGATTGCGAGCTTTCCGGAGTTGTCCCAGTCTGCCCAGCGCACATCCGAAAGCAGTTCGCGCGGAGAGCCGCCGGCGATCGGCGCGCGCGCCAGCATGCCGTTCATAGTTTCTATCTGGCCATTGTGGATTCCGTGCAGCACGAGGGCAAGTTCGTTGCTGCGGGAGACGGCCAGGAGGTTTGCGTCGGCGAGCGCCAGGGGTTGCGACAGCAGCGAATTACCTACCGTGGAGAACAGGCGTATCGGGCGATCATTCCAAGAGGCTGCGTACACGATCGATTGGCCGTCAGGCGCAAATCGCGCGGCGTAAATGGTGCCATCTTCGAATGTCAGGCGTGTGTAAACCGGGTGCGACGGTGGCGCTTGCAGCAACCCGGCGGCCAGCACAACCAGGAGTGCAAGGGCCATGACTCCGGCCAAGAGCCACGCGATGGCTGACTTCTTGCGAGTGGGCGGTTCATAGGGCAGGCGCTGTACCGGGCCCGACCCGGAGAGACTTTGTAACGCGAAGGCCAGGTCCTTGGAAGACTGGAAGCGGTTGTCCGGTTCCTTCTCCACACAATGGCGGACGATATCCTGATACGCGGTAGGGATGGCCGCATCCTGGAGATTGCCGGCAGGCGGTTCTTCCCGGAGCACTGCCGTCATTGTGTCCACTTCCGTCTCACCGCGGAAAGCACGTCGGGCGGTGAGCATTTCATAAAGCATCGCGCCGAAGCTGAAGATGTCACTCCGATGGTCTACTGGTGTGGCACGCAATTGCTCGGGACTCATGTACGCGACGGTGCCGATCACGGCTCCGTGCTTAGTCACCGTAGTCATGCTGTCAACGGCGCGATCCTCGTTCAGTTCGACCTGTAACTTGGCGACCCCGAAATCGAGAATCTTGATGCGATCGTCGTGGGTGATAAAAATGTTTTCCGGCTTGAGATCGCGGTGAACAATGTGCCGTTCGTGGGCGGCGATCAGACCTTGCGCTATCTGCAGGGCATAGGATGTGGCTTGGCGTACCGGGATGGCGCCCTCGTTGAGGCGCTGGCGCAGAGTCTTGCCTTCGAGCAATTCGGAGACGATGTAGGGAATGCTGCCATCGAACCCGACGTCGAAGATGGCTAAGATGTTGGGATGATTCAGGGCGGCGGCAGCCCGCGCTTCCAGCTCGAAGCGGCGCAGGTGATCGGGATTATCGCTAGAGGCGGGCCGGATCAGCTTCAGGGCCACGTCACGGCCGAGCCGCTCGTCGCGGGCGCGAAAGACCTCGCCCATGCCGCCAGCGCCGATCTTCTCCAGGACTCGATAATGCCCGACTAGCTGGCCATCCATAGGCAGGTACGCAAATATCTCTTGCACCGCATGTTAGGGGCGCGCTCAAGGGGAGTCAAGAGCAGGGAGCGGCAAACTAGGCCAGGCCAGTGCACGTTTGCGCGCCTCGCGCGCTGTTCCCAAAGAGGCCGTCCTAACCTGCCCTAGGACCGGGCGGGCGAAGGCGTCCACCCGACACGAGGTCTGGCTACTTCAGAAGGCCGTAGATTTCGACTTGGCTGCGGGTGCCGAAATAGACGCGTCCGCTGATGACGACGGGGATGACGAAGCGCACTGCCATACCGGCGCGGTCGCGGGCGGCGTTCTGCTCCGAGGTGTAGAGGGGCGGGCCGAGTTTGGTGGCATCGTAGGCATAGAGTACGGCGGGCCTGTTGTCTGCGCCGTTCCAAACTTTGGTGGAGATAGACCAGACGATGGCATCTTTCTTCCCGTTCGCCGAGATGGAAGGAGTCGCGCCGGGTTCGAACTTGTTTGCAGAGGAACCGTGCGGTTTCAGTTGTCCGTTCACTAGCGAATAGTCGCGGAGCTGGTCGTTGTTAGCGGCGAAGTAAACGTGGTTGTTCCAGTAAGCCATTGCACCAAATCCTTCGGCAGCCATGCGAATCCTTTGGGGGATGGCATCGCCGTCGGCGTGAAATCTTCCCATTTGGTCGCGATCAATCACGTACAGCATGGAATGCTTGGTGGGCTGGAGCAGAAGATGACGATGCGGGCCGGGCTGATCGGGAAGCAGCGTGGGACCGCTGGATCCGACGTCGGAATCACCTGCGAGGATGTCGGCTTGATCGAACGGGGTAAAGTAGTCGCGGATTGCGAGGGTTGAGCCGTCGAGTTTGAGCACGGAATCCCCGTAGTCGCGTCCCCCGCTAGTGGCGTCGAAGGTGCCATTGCCCGTGGGCACGTAAAGATTGCCTTCGGAATCGACGGCGGGACCGGTATCGCTGAGCCAGATTCCGGCTTCGCTGCCATCGGGATTGACATTGAGAACGGCTTTTTGCGCGAGCGTTTGGGGGTCGTAGGCCAGGACCCAGCCGTGGTAGGGATCGACATCGCAGGAAGAAGCCCACGTCAGATAAACGTTATTGTTGGCGAGGGTGAGCGCGGCACGCGGATTTTCGTGGAGAGGATCGAAGTCGACCTGGCGGTTGGATCTGCCTGCGCCCCGGCCGGCCACCGATGCTACGATTAGTTTGGGGCCGCCGAATTTTTCGACACCCGTGGTAATCGCCAGCGCATGGAGGTGCTGAAAATATTCGTTATCGCCGACAGCGTGGCGGATCGCGGTGCGGGCCAATACGTAGAGCGTTCCGGTCTTGATGTCAATGACCGGCGTAGAGGTGATGCCGACTTCGGGCCGAATAAAAGGGCATTGCACCATGTCTTCTGAGAGAGGAACCGTGCCGCGCGCTTTATCGAGAAAGCTGACTTGCCATAAGGGACTGCTGCTGGGATGATCGGCGTCGAAGGCGTATACGCTGTCATGCTCGGTGGCGACGTAGAGTACGTTATGCGTGCCCTGTCCGGGGATTTCGACGTTTGGTACGAAGAGCGGCTGGGCGTAAACCGGGCCGTCCACTTTGTACGCGCCGAGCTTGCCGAAGTGCTCGGGCGTGACGTTCTGCGGCGTCAGGATTTTTTCGGAGAGAGTTGCGCCGGTGCGAGCATTGTCGTACTGGGAGGTGGTGACTTGCGAGAGCCCAGGTCTCCCCACCAACAGGGGGAGCAGGAAGATCAGTTTGAGGCGGGCGTCTTTCATCCTCGGAATCACATCATTTTAGACACCGCGGCATGAATTCTCGGTGCCCTTGACTGTGGAAAGCAGGCCATCAGACTCAGAATACCCTTGCGGGGGTTGGGAGCGATGAATCAGCCTGCAGGTGGTGGAGCGTGATATACTCATAGTTCGCCTGCTCTTATACCGAGGCAATCCTGTGATCTCCTCTGAACTGGGCGAATCCTGCGCTATCGTTCTTTAAAGATGTTCTATAACTACGAGGTCGAACCATGTCCGGCCATTCTAAATGGGCCACAATTAAGCATAAAAAAGGGGCGCTTGACGCCAAGCGCGGCAAGATTTTTACCCGCCTCATTAAAGAAATCAGCATTGCCGCCAAAAATGGCGGAGGCGATCCTGATTCCAACCCGCGCCTGCGTGGCGCCATTGTCGCGGCGAAGGCTGAGAACATGCCTGCCGACAACATCAAGCGGGCCATCCAGCGGGGCACCGGCGAATTGCCGGGCGCGACGTATGAAGAGTTCTCGCTGGAAGGCTACGGGCCGGGCGGGGTTGCCATTCTGCTCGACATCAATACCGATAATCGCAACCGCACCGTCAGCGAAATCCGGCATGTCTTCGGCAAGAATGGCGGGAACATGGCGGAAGCCGGGGCGGTTTCGTGGATGTTCCACAAGAAGGGCGACATCCTGGTGGCGAAGTCGGCGGCCAAGGAAGACGATCTGATGAACATCGTCCTTGAGTCGGGCGGAGATGATCTGCATGATGACGGCGACAACTGGGAGATCATTACCGAGCCCTCGGCCTACGAAGCTGTGCTGGAAGCAGTGAAGAATGCTGGTATCACTCCGGTCTCGGCCAGCGTTGCGTCCATTCCGCAGAACTACATCAAGCTGGAAGGCCAGGCTGCTAATACCATGATCCGTCTGATGGAAGCGCTCGAAGAACACGACGACGTGCAGAATGTGCACGCGAACTTCGACATCGATCAGAAGCTGCTGGAAGAAGTGGCTGGATAGTTTCTTTTCACCTAAAAATCAACAAGCCGCCCACAGGTTGGGCGGCTTTTCTGTCATTGCGCTCACATTTTCTTGCAGTTGCGCGAATAGTTCTTGGAAAAGTTTTCAACACATTCGTGGAAAAGGCTGTGGAAAAGCCCGAAGATGTTGACGTAAATGGTTCATTGACGGCTGCTTTAGCATTTTGCACCGGAGTTGTTGCTGGCACTTTAGTGGTAGCAGTTGAAAAGGAAGATCGGTTTCATTTTCGAACGGGATTGTGAAATCACGACTGGACAAACTGCTCGTCGAACGTGGTCTGGTGCCTTCGCGCGAGCGGGGGCACAGCCTTATCCTGGCCGGCAAGGTTCTGGTCAACGAGCAGAAGATCGAGAAGGCGGGCGCACAGGTGCCCACGGATTCCGTGATTCGCCTGCTGGGCGAAGATTTGAAATACGTAAGCCGCGGCGGATTGAAACTGGAGCGAGCTCTCGCGCACTGGAGTATCAACGTGGAAGGCACGGTGTGCCTGGATGTGGGCGCCTCGACTGGGGGATTCACGGACTGCCTGCTTCAGCACGGTGCGGCGCGGGTCGTTGCGATCGATACCGGCTATGGCCAAATGGATTTCACGCTGCGTCAGGACACAAGAGTTCGCCTGCTGGAGAAGACGAACGCGCGCTATCTTACTGCCGACGCGATCGGCGACACGGTGAATTTCATCGCCATGGATGTGTCCTTCATCTCAGCGACGCTGGTGCTTCCTGCCGTGATTCGCAGTGCCTTTCCTGCAGGCGCACAACGCTCGGGACGGCGGAGAATGGTTGTGCTGGTAAAGCCTCAATTCGAGGTCGGCAGAGAACAAGTAGGCAAGGGCGGCATTGTTCGTGATGAGAAGGCGCAACTCGGCGCGCTCGAAAAAGTGAGAAGCGCAGTGGCGACTCTCGGCGCGGTTCACATCGACAGCATCGAGTCACCGATACTCGGGGCAGAGGGCAACCGCGAATTCCTTCTATATGCTGTTTTCTAGAGGCCCAGCGTTGCTTTGACTGTGTAGTCCATCATGGCCTTTTCTGTACAATCAACGTTTCAGCCAAATGGCTAACCAATTATCCAAGCCTAAAACCGCCGCTGTGATTTCAAGGCCCGGCCGTCCACAGGTCGCCGAGATCATGCCGGATCTGCTGAATTGGTTCATGGAGCACAACTACAGGGTCATTGTGGATGAGCACACGGCGAAGTATGTTTCCACTCAGGAAATTGTCCCCCGTTCCGCCATGGGTTTGCGTGCTCTAGATCTGGTGGTCGTACTCGGCGGAGACGGAACTCTGCTATCGGCGGCTCGGATTACGGCGGCCATTGATGTGCCGCTGCTTGGGGTGAACCTGGGTTCTCTGGGCTTCCTGACTGAGGTCCCATTGCAATCGCTGTACAGCATGCTGGACGCAATCGCGCAGGGAAGAGCCCCGATTGAACAGCGAACCCTGATCAAGGTCGAGATACATCGGGACGGCGTGGTGCGCGGCAGCTACCTCGTTTTCAATGATGCCGTGGTGAACAAGACGCCGCTGGCACGGCTGAACACCTACGATCTTTACGTGGATAAGGCTTTTGTCTCGGGCTATCGCGCCGACGGCATGATCATCGCTACTCCGACAGGTTCAACGGCGTATTCGCTTTCCGCGGGCGGTCCGGTGCTGATGCCGAGCGTGAGGGCGTTGGTGATCACGCCAGTAGCGCCGCATTCGCTGACGCATCGTCCGCTGGTGGTTCCGGATTCGTCGGAGATCGAAATCCTGTTGCGCAGCGAAGAAGAAGTCGCTTATCTCAGCCTCGATGGGCAGCCAGGGCTGGACCTGCGGGACGGCGATCGCGTGCGCTGCCGCCGTTCGGAGCACATGGTCAGCCTATTCCGCACGGGAACTGACTTTTTCACCGTCCTCCGTTCGAAGATGAAGTGGGGAGAACGTCCGGACCTGGCGAGTTAAATCTCGGCGCGAAGCAGGTCAGAGATATTCTCGCGGCGTCGAATCACCTTGCTCGAACTCCCGGTGACCAGTATTTCTGCCGCGCGTGGACGCGTATTGTAGTTCGAGGCTAAGGCCATCCCGTAGGCGCCGGCATCCAGAATGGCCAGCAGGTCTCCTTCTTCGACGCCCGACATCTGGCGATCGCGCGCAAAGAAATCACCTGTCTCGCAAATGGGCCCGACGATGTCGACAGTTTCCGGTTTTATGGTGCCATCGGCACGTTGCAGGATCGGCACGATCTCGTGGTGTGCGCCATACAACGCGGGACGGATCAAGTCATTCATCGCGGCATCGACCACCAGAAAGCGCTTTCCGTTATTCGCTTTCTTGTAGACCACAGATGTGACCAGAACCCCGGCGGGGCCGACAATGGAGCGCCCTGGTTCAAGCAGGAGCCGGACATCCAAGTCGCGTAGCGGGCCGGTCAAAGCGCGCGCGTATGCACCGACCCTCTCAGAAAAATTCGAGGCTGGCTTTTCATAGGAAATTCCTAGTCCGCCTCCGGCGTCGACATAGTCAATGCTGTGGCCGTCCTCGCGCAATTCGCCAACCAGATCCGCGACTCGGGCCATGGCCTGGCCGAAGGGAGCGGCATCGGTGATCTGGGAGCCAATGTGAGCGCTGACTCCGCGCACGCTCAGGTAGCGCGCGCTCGATACCTTGTGATAGAGCTCGCGCGCATCCCGGATGGGCACACCGAATTTGTGTTTATGCAGGCCGGTGGAGATGTAAGGATGGGTTTCGGCGGCCACGTCAGGATTCACACGCAAGGCGACGGGAGCGGTGGTGTGCAGCCGTCCCGCGCACTCTGCGAGGGCCCACAACTCCGATTCGCTCTCGACATTGAAGAGCATGATCTCGGCTTTCAACGCGGCGGTGAGTTCCTCCCGCGTTTTCCCGACGCCTGAAAAGACCGCCCGTGTTGCTGCTTTCTTGTCGGCGGCGAGGACGCGTTGCAGTTCGCCCCCCGACACCACATCGAAGCCGCATCCCTTTTTTGCCAGCAGCCGCAGGATGTTCAGGTTCGAGTTTGCTTTGACGGAGTAGCAGATAATGTGATCGACATCGCGAAACGCGCGATCAAACAGGGCGTAGCGCTCGTGAATCATGCCTGCTGAATAGATGTAGAGCGGCGTGCCGTATTTGTTGAACAGTTTCGGAATGGGCACATTTTCACAGTGCAACACCGGCGGACCATCGCGCCGCAACAGCCCCTGCTTCATGTCGCGGTAGATGAATCCGGGAGGACGCGCAACCCAACGACTCTGGGAAGAAGGCGTCATTTCTTTTTGCTGGAAGAGCTACCGCGTACCCGGATGGCTACCACCGTCTGATCGTCGAAGGCTTCGACTCCCGCGGAGTGCTCGGCCACGGCCTTGAAGATGGAATCGACTACGCACGAAGCGGACTTGTCGGCGCATCCGGCCACGACTCTTTCGGTGCGTCCGCGTCCGAATAGTTCTCCGTTGCTATTGCGAGCGTCGAGGATGCCATCACTGAAGAACACGAACATATCTCCCGGCTTCATGCGGAACTGGAACTCGTCATACTCAGCTTCGTCAAACAGGCCGAGTGGCAGTCCGGTTGCTTCAATGACTTCGTTCTTTCCATCATGCACGAAAATGGGGCGAGGGAGTCCGGAATTGGAGACGGTCAAGGTGCGTTGTGCATCGTCCCACACGGCATAGATGATGGAAACGAACTGGGCCTCGATGCGGCGCTCTGCCAGGGAGAGATTCACGGCCGACAAGCATCTCTCCCGGCGCCGGCTCGATTGGGGCATGGGAGCGGATGATGCCGCTGACCAGCGCGGCGTAAATGGCCGCCGGAGCGCCCTTACCACTGACGTCGCCGATCACAATGCCGAGCCGCGACATGGAATAGGGAATGAAGTCGTAAAGATCTCCACCGATGGTGCGCGCCGGGACAAATTTTGCGGCTACGTCGAGGTGAGCCAGCTTGGGATTGGTCTGGGGCAACAGCCGACTCTGCAACTCTCGCGCCAGAGAGAGATCCCGCTCCAAGCGGCGTTCCTGCCGCTCAATCTCCTCGTAAAGGCGGGCATTTTCAATCGCGATGGCGATTTGCGCGGCGAGCGTGGTCATGGTGCGCTTGTGCTCATCGGTGAAGAAGCCGCGGCGGGTATGCTCAAGATCGAGTACGCCAACTACCTTGCTCTTGTAGACCAGCGGGATCACCAGTTCGGAGCGGGTCTCTGGATTGGCCTCCACGTATCGGGGATCTTTGGTTACATCGGGGACGAGCACGGTTTCTTTGCTGTCGGCGGCATATCCCACCAGGCCGCGACCCATCGGGATCTCATGCTTCAGGTGAATATTTTCGTTGAAGCGCAGCGAGAAGCGATGCTGCAACTTCTGCCCGGAAGGATCGAGCAGAAGAATGCTGAACATCTGGTAATCGATAAGGCGCCGGACCAGTTCTGCAATGCGTCCGAGCAACTCATCCAGATTAAGGATGGACGTTAGCTCGCGGGCGATTTCGTTGAGCAGCAGCAGGATGCGTGCCTGCTTGGTCGTGCGGGTATAGAGCTGCGCGTTCTCAATGCCAGCTGCCATGCGCGACGCCACCAGAGTGAGCAGGCGTTGATGTTCTTCCGTAAAATACCGCGGTTCGCGCGCTTCGATATCGATGACGCCGATGACGCGATTCTTGGTGATCAGCGGGATGGCCAATTCCGAGCAAACGTTGGGAATGGCCTCAATGTACCGCGGATCTTCGCGGACGTCATCAATGAGCACCGGTTCGCGCAACTGGGCGGCCAGTCCCGTGACACCCTCGCCCACCTTCACCCGGGTCTTTTCGGCAAACTCCGGAGGATAGCCGATCTGAAATCGGAACCGCATCTCCTGCGTCTTCTCATTGAGCAGCAGGATGGCAAAGATCTCGTAGTTGATGACCTTGCGGACGACTTCAGCAACACGGCGCAGCGTGGTGTCGAGGTCTAAGGACGTAGCGAGCACGTCGGCGACATCGAGCAGCAGCGACTCGGCCGGGGATGGGTCCGATTTGGAAACCACAGAACTCATGCTGGTAATGATAGCAGTCAGCTTTTCACGGGCTGTGGATACAGGAGTAATGCGGCGGGGCAAATATACTGCGAAAGTGCGCTCCAGTCGCTTGCTTACTCTCTCGGCACCACACAAATATCCGGCAGATTGCGGTATTTTTCGGCGTAATCGAGTCCGTAGCCGACCACGAATTCATCCGGAATCTTAAATCCAACGTAATCGCCTTCCAGGGGAAGCTTGCGGCGCGAAGGTTTATCGAGCAAGGCAGCGACCTTCAAGCTGCGCGGCTGTCGCGCCATGAGCAGTTTTTTCAAGTACGTCATGGTCAAACCAGTGTCGAGAATGTCCTCGACGAGAATGATATTCCTGTCCTTCATGCTCTGGTCGACGTCTTTGGTGAGCTTCACTTCGCCGGTCGAGTCCCAACCACTCATGAGTTCCTGACTCGGGGTGGGGCGGTTCCCATAGCTGGATACGCCAATGAAATCGAAAGTGGCATCGAGATCGAGGTGACGCGCGAGATCGGAGAGAAAAATTGCAGCGCCTTTGAGCACGCCCACAAGGATTACTGATTGGCCTGCGAAGTCTTTGGAAATCTGCGCGCCTAATTCACTCACACGCTGGGCAACGTCAGCGCGGGGAATCAGCACCTTAAGTTCTGGCATGGCGTTTCATATTAAACTAGCTTCGCCGATTTCGAAAAAAGTAGATTGGCTGGAAGCTAGCAGCTAGGAGCTAGGAGCTATGAATTTGAAAGGCGTCAAACTCACGTGGTTAGGCCACGCAACGTTCCGGATTGAGACTCCGGGAGGCAAAACTGTGATTATCGACCCCTGGGTCATGAACAATCCCGCGTGCCCGGAATCTGAAAAGAAAGTAAAGAAAGTCGACGTGCTGCTGTGCACGCATGGACACGGCGACCACATCGGGGATGGGGTGGAAATCTGCAAACAGCACAACCCCACCGTGGTGGGCATTCCCGAGTTGGCGCGCTGGCTGGGAAAGAAAGGCGCGAAGAACCTCGCCGAGATGAATAAAGGCGGCACGCAGGCTTTGGGCGATATCAAAGTGACCATGGTGCATGCCGATCACTCCTGCGGGATTCAGGATGGCGATGAACTGATCTACGGCGGGGAGGCTTGCGGATATGTAATCGAGTTCGCGACTGGCCTGAAAATCTATCATGCTGGGGATACCAATGTATTCGGCGATATGGCGATCATTCGTGAACTGTATGCGCCTGAGATCGTCATGCTGCCCATCGGGGACCACTACACTATGGGGCCGCGCGAGGCGGCGTACGCCTGTAATCTTCTCAAGCCAAAAGCTGTCATTCCGATGCACTTCGGAACCTTCCCCGTCCTTACCGGCAGGGCAAGCGAATTGCACAAGCTTGCTCCTGGGATTGAGATTGTCGAAATGAGGCCCGGCGAAACTCTCGGTGAAGAAGATGTTGCAGTTCACGGGATTCGTCAGCGCAGCGCATAGCCGAGTTCTGGTCAGAAAGGAACCGTGTGAGTCCAAGCAAGAAGAAGCAGAGTCCGGCCAGTTGGCGGCACTACAACTTCACCACCGCCGGGCCGGTCGATGACTATCTCTACTCCATGTTGCCGAAGCGCGATGCAGTGCTTGACGAGATGGAGCAGTACGCAACCGAGAAGAGCATCCCGATTGTGGGGCCTGCTGTCGCTCGCGTCCTTCAGCAGTTAGCCTTGACGATCAACGCGCGCAAGGTATTCGAACTGGGCTCCGCGATTGGCTATTCGACGATCTGGTGGGCTCAGGCAGTGGGGGAAGGCGGAACGGTCGTCTATACGGACGGCGATTCCAACAATGCAGAGCGCGCCCGCGGATACTTCAAACGGGCCGGTGTTTCCAAGCAGGTTGTGCTGCGCACGGGTGACGCGCTGGAGATTCTGTCGGAGGAAAAGCAGCAGTTCGACATCATCTTCAACGATGTCGACAAAGAGGACTACCCGCGCGTGTTGCGGCTGATCGCTCCGCGTTTGCGCAAGGGAGGATTATTCATTACTGACAACGTGCTTTGGAGCGGGCGGGTTGCGGAGAAGAATCCGGATGCGCGGACTAAGGCCATTCTTGAGTTCAATCGGAAGCTTTATGACTCGGGGGATTTCTACACTACGTTGTTGCCCATTCGGGATGGGCTGGCTGTGGCGCTGAAAAAATGATTTAGGAACATCTGCGTCGGCTCGGCTCCGGTTGCAAATGACCGTCGAGCTACGCTCGACTGGACAGCCGCGACGGCTGTCCCTCCAAAATCAAGGTAAAAGTCAAATTCGCGCTATTTTGGCTGGATCATTTCTACGTCGATTGTGATTGCGATTTCGTCGCCTACTACTCCGGGAGCGCCCTTCACCCCGAAATCCTGGCGGTTAATCTTCGTTGTGGCGGAGGCGCCGATGCGCTGGTTTCCCCACGGGTCTTTGATGGCGGCGGAGGGTCCGTCCACATCGAGCACAACTTCTTTGGTGACGCCGTGAATGGTCAGGTCGCCGGTGATCTGCAGCTTGCCCGGTCCGGCGCTCTTGGCTTGCTTTGAATGAAAAGTGATCGTCGGATACTTCTGCACGTCGAGGAAATTGGGACTGCGCAGATCGTTGTCGCGCATCTGGACGCGCGTATCGACCGAACTGGCTTCGATGTTTGCTTCCAAAGAAGTCTTGGCCGGATCGGAGGAATCGTAGGTGCCCGAGCCGTTTACCTTGGTGAATGCGCCGCGCACGGTTGAAACGCCCAGGTGGCGGACGGAAAACTGCGCTGAGGAGTGGTTGGGATCGATCTTCCAGGTTCCACTTTGCGCAGCCGCCGACGCAGCCAATCCCATCACAAGAAAAAAGAAAGCTCCACGTAACATAAAGTTTCGCTCCTTTGAAAGCGTTTGCAGGGGTTCTGAGATGTTAAATGGATTTGACCGGAATGGCCAACAAGTCGTCTACCAAGCCAACCTCTTTCTGCAGGAAGGGCTCGGCGTGTGTGACTCCTCCCAGCAACCCGTAGAAACGAGCCATGGCGTCGACGCGGGCGCGAATTTCTTCGTGAGCGGGGAACAGGTCTTTCCCGGCGTCCTGATTACTAAACTGCGACTTGTAGGCAAGAATGGAAGCGAACTTGGCCTCGAACTGTTCGCTGATATCCACGACGAATGTGGGCCGAATATCGTAGTAGAGCGTGGCGTAAACGATTTTGAATGGCCGATGAGGTGCGAGCGGTTGGCTCTCACTCTTAGGGGCCGCTGGCTGAGGGCTGATCGCGAGTTTCGCTAATCCCGCCAGAAAGCAAGCTTCATATCCCAGAATTGAAGCCGTGTAGTGATCGGGATGCCGTCCCTTCCAATAGGGCAGAATCAGGACGCGCGGACGAGTCTCGCGAATGACGGCTGCGACTTTCAGACGATTCTCCCAGGTATTTTCCACGCGGCCATCGGGAATATCGAGGGCGCGCCGCCATTGCGAGCCCAGAATCGCGGCTGCATCGGAAGCCTCGCGTGCGCGCTCTTCCGCGCTTCCGCGCGTTCCCATCTCTCCCTGCGTGAGATCCAGGATGCCCGTGCGCTGCCCGCGTTGCGCGGCTTTCAACAGTGTTCCGCCGCAGGTCTGCTCCACGTCATCGCGGTGCGCGGCAATGGCGAGGATGGCGAGACTTTGATCTTGCGAGGGCATCATTCGAGATTCCCTTGCTCCAGAACGACGTTCTCGCGCACGATCAGCCGCTGCGCGGCCATCTCTTTGAGAGTGGGGAGCACGCGGTTCACGTGTTCATCGGTATCGACAAAGATGATGATCACAGGCAGCTTGCCGCCGGTGTCGACCAGATGTGCCGTTTCCACGTTGTGCCTTCCGAGAAATCCGGCAACACAATGGATCGCCGTGGCCGCGAATACGTTTTCCTTGCGCAGATAGTTCAGGATCTCCATGTGCAGTGGCCGGTGGTGCCACTGGTCGGCTTCGTTCAGATAGATTGTGACTTGCACCGCCATCGCATCTGGCATTCTACTCGCGTACCTCCCATTCCCGGCGCAGGATCCCGTACAGCTCGGAGTCTACGAACTGATCCCATTTGCGCAGATGCTCGCGCTGGCAGCCCTCGTACTGCATGCCAATTTTCTTCAGAATGCGGCCGGATGCCGGATTGTGCTTGAAGTGGGAAGCGAAGATGCGGTGCAAAGCGAGCATCTCGAAGCCATAACGCAGGATTTCCCTGGCGGCTTCTGTGGCGTATCCGTGTCCCCAGAAGGGTACGCCAAGCCAATAGCCCAACTCGGCGTGCTGATGTTGCTTCTCGAGGCGAAGGCCGATGCCTCCGATCTGGCGGCCGTTGCTGCGCAGGGTGATGGCCAGCCAGAGTTTGTCGGGATCTTTCGCCAATTGGAGAAAAGCTTCTGCGTCCTGTTCGGTGTAAGGATGAGCGATGCGCAGAGTGGTCGCGGCGACTTCGCGCGTGCCGATCAGCGGCAACAGTTCGGGAATGTCTGCTTCGGTGTACGGACGCAGCCTGAGTCGCGCCGTTTCGAGCGTCGGGTGGGTACTCATGGTCAAAGCGCGCGTGCCACGGCCATTCCCGCCAGCGCTCCCCCAAGGCACAGCAGGTTATTCGCAAAGATATTGGCGAGCATCAATCCCCATTGGCCTTGCTCGAAAAATGACATCGTTTCAAATGCGTAGCTGGAAAAAGTGGTGAACGATCCGCAGAAGCCGACTACCACCAGCAGGCGCCAACGCGGGTCCATTAACACCCGCTCGGTGGTCCAGATGACGAACAGGCCTACGATGAAGCTTCCGAGAACGTTGATGATGAGAGTGCCGTAGGGAAATATGGGACCAAACTCGCGTACCGCGAGACGGCTCAGGACGTAGCGAAGATTAGCGCCCAGGATTGCGGCGACGGATATAGCGAGGAAGTCTTTCAACGGAGATCTCCTACAAAATCGGGCTTAATGTTTGTAGGAGTTATCAGCCGGTGTGCCCGGCGGTTATGGCGAACTCCATCGCCGTGCTTACTTTTTACCACAGAGGTCACAGAGGAGCACAGAGGAATTCAAATGGCTCCTGCGAGAGCTCTACTTTTTTCTCTCGACCAGATATCTGGCCAGTTCCTTTAAGGTATCCGCGCACTCGCCGAAGCTCTGTAGTTCCGCAAAGGCCTGATTGACTAGTTCATCCGCTTTTTTTATTGGACGCGTCAATTCCGAAAAGAGCAGGATAGGTCGCCTTCTCCGATGCTGTGTCTTTTCCCGCTGTTTTGCCTAGTTGCTCGGAAGTCTGGGTGACATCGAGTACGTCATCGACAATCTGAAAGGCCAGGCCGATCCCCATTCCGAAAGCGCGCAGGTGATCGACTTCGGAATCTTTCGCTCCCCCGTATAATCCCCCGCTGACCAGGCTGGCCGTGATCAGGGCTGCCGTCTTGGAGCGATGAATGTACTCCAGCATCTCGGCCGTGGGCCTGGTATGTTCCGCTTCCAGGTCGACTACCTGCCCGCCAATCATCCCGTTTACCGTGCCCGTGCCGCGAGCGATCTCCTCGATGATCTTTACGCGCGCTTCCGGCGGACACTTCAGACGTGACAGCACTTCATAAGCCTGTGTCTGCAGAGCGTCGCCGGACAGAATGGCGATCGCTTCTCCGAAAACTTTGTGGCAAGTGGGGCGCCCGCGGCGCAGATCATCATTATCGAGAGCGGGAAGATCATCGTGGATCAGGGAGTAGGTGTGCAGCATCTCCAGCGCAGCGCCGAGTTCTTCAATTCCCTTGGGCAAAGAGCCGGCAACCATCCGTCCCGCTTCCATGGCCAGTACCGGACGAAGGCGCTTGCCGCCGGCAAAGACGCTGTGGCGCATGGCTTTGTGAATAGATACTGGATGCTCGGTCTCGAGCGGGATCAGGCGGTCGAGCGCGGCGTCGGCGAGCCGCTGTCCTTGTTCCAGGGTCTCCTTGAGCATGACGAGGCAGTATAGCAAGCAGGCATACTTCTGCGATTTGCCCCAAGCTGCAAAAGAAAATCACAAACAAAAAAGGACGCTCGTGGGACGTCCTCTCATGGATGTGGAACGCTTATGCGGCCGCGCTGCCCAGGATGGCAGTGTGGCGCAGAATCGCGGTCAGCACGTTATTGATATCGTCGGCCGGGCAGACATCGCATGCTCCTGCAGAGAGTGCAGCCATCCACATCTCTTCATCAGGAACGCGGTGCGTGCAAACAATAGATAAGTTCGGAAAGGCCTCATGCAGACGCTCGAGGTCGCACAAAGGCCAATGCTCCAGGTTGAGAACGACTGCTTGCGCATGACTGCGAGCGACATTATCCAGCAGATGTTCGTCCGAGGCGGCGAGGTGTACTGAGAAGTGCGGGCACAGCCCGCCAGCCAGCGATTGAGCAACCGCTGGATCTTTCTCCAGAACCACAACATTCAGAGCCATAAATCCCCCGATCTCGAGCGCAGATGACGGCTGGGCATCAACGCTCGATTACGCTGCGGGGTGGCTGGGAGACCACGACTCCACAGACAGCTTAAGTGAATCCCAAGCCGCGGACTTAGCGGCGGGCAGGCGCCTTGTCCGAAAGCGGCTCGAATGGTTCGGCCTGGAGCTTCCCGTTCTTTTTCAGCAGAATCTCGACTTTTCCTTCTGCCTGTTCCAACTCCTTCCGGCAGGTGGAAGAGAGTTGCATGCCTTCTTCAAAGAGCGCCAGTGACTTCTCTAAAGGGACTTCTCCCTTTTCCAGTTCCTGAACAATTTTCTCCAGTCGCTGGAGACACTCTTCAAACTTGGCCAACGGGTTTACGCTCCGTCTGTATATCTTAATGCAACGATTCGGATGGCTTGTCCAGTGTTTTCGTACAAAGGAGCAAGAAAAATAAAGTCAGAGGTTCCGGAACGGCACGAGCCCTTGTTAGAAAATCGTTATAGCAGTTCCAGACGTGAAGGGAGCGTGAACGCGGCAAGCTTCCGGTGAGCAGTGTAGCGCGCGATGAATGCCAGCCCGGAACAGACGGAGGCAAGTAGCTAGCGCGATGCGGCTGGCTCTGTACCGAGAGCTTCCAACACGTCTACGGCGGAACTGTAGCGACCCATCGGCGCGCTGATCTGTGCGCCCTGCGTCATCTGACGACAGGCCATCAGCATCTCGCGGGCGATCGCCACGCCTTCAGCGCGAGCCGCTTCCGGATTTTGCGCGCGCGCCATGCGCTCCAGGATGGAATCCGGCACCGAGACCCGCAATTCATTCTTCATGAACTCCGCATTGCGGACGCTGACCAGCGGCCAGATTCCCGCGATCAGTGGAATTTTGCAATGCTCGATTCTGCGCAGAAAAACTTCCAGCAGACGAAGATCAAAAACTGGCTGTGTGACCACATACTCCGCGCCCGCTTCCACTTTGAATTCAAAGCGCCGAATTTCTTCATCCAGATCGGTCAGCCCTGGGTTGGCTCCCACTCCGATTACAAATCCAGTTCCTACTCCAATGGAATTGCCGCCGAGATCGAGTCCGCGATTCAGGCTGTGCACAATATTGACCAGCCCAATCGCGTCCACATCGAACACAGCTGTGGCATCGGGATAGTTTCCCATCTTCGGTGGATCGCCGGTGATGCAGATCAGATTTCTGATTCCGACCGCCGCCGCCCCCAGCAGGTCGCTCTGGATGCACAGCACGTTACGATCGCGACAGGTGTAGTGCAGGATGGCGTCAATCCCCACCTCGCGCTGAATCAGCAGCGAGAGCGCCTGGTTGCTCATGCGGGCCGAGGCGCGCGGACTATCGGGAATATTCACCCCGTCCACGCCCACTGATTTCAGGAACCGGGCTCCTTCGACCTCTTTGCTGACGTCGATTCCTTTGGGAGGAACGATCTCCACCATGGTCGCGAACTCTCCAGCGGCGAGCTTCGCGCCCAAAGGCGAGCGTTTCTCCAGCGGCACGGCTGCAATCGGCGGCGGCGCAGGTTGAGTTGTGCTATAGCGTGCGGCCGCGATCCGGCCGCGCGCTTCCCCCACGCGCAGGGCTGACTTCATCACGCGAATGTGGTCGGGGGTGGTTCCGCAACAGCCGCCGACCAGTCTTACTCCGGCGGCCACGAACTTGCGCGCGTAGCTCGCCATGTACTCCGGCGAGCACAGATAAATATTCCTTCCATCCACCGAGCGCGGGATACCGGCATTCGGCTGCGCTGCCAGCGGCAGGGAAGTCAGGGCACGGACGCGTTCCATGGCGTCCAGCATGGCGACGGGTCCAACACTGCAATTGCAGCCAATGACGTCCGCACCCCACTCGCCCAATTTGGGAGTGAAGGTCTGCGGATCGGAACCGTCCAGGCAGTTGCCGTCTTCGTCGATAGTGACCTGCGCTACGAGCGGAATCGATGGATGCACGTCCCGTGCCGCGAGCATGGCTTGATGAATTTCTTCCAGATATCCGAAAGTCTCGAGGATCAGCAGATCGACTCCGCTTTCTACTAGTGCCTGAATCTGCTCGCGGAAGGCATCGCGCGCTTCCTGATAGGAAGTCTTGCCCAAAGGTTCGATTCTGGTCCCCAGCGGGCCAACCGATCCCGCGACCCACACATCGAAGCTTTTGGCGGCTTCGCGAGCCAGGCGAACTCCCGCGCGGTTGATGTCCCGGACTTTGTCGGCGGCGCTGTGTCGAGCCAGCCGGAAAGAATTGGCGCCGAAGGTGTTGGTTTCAATGATCTCCGCCCCGGCCTGCAGATATTCGTGGTGAATGCCGCGAATCAGGTCGGGTTGCGACAGGTTCAGTTCGTCGTAAGACCGGTTGATAAAAATGCCTTTGGCATAGAGCAACGTGCCCATGGCACCGTCGCATAGCACGGGAGATTGCTTAATTCGCTCAAGAAACTCAGCCGCCATATATTTGCTGAGAATACAGGATCAAAGCGGGATTGCGCATCTCGTGTCGGCAGTGCACGATGAAGAGAGCGGTCTCATGGTGGGTTACGGGCACAGGAAGGCCCCGCGCCCACTCTGCTATAATCGACGATTTCACAATTAAATCTTCCTTTTTCAGCTTCTTAGGAGCCGTCCGTTTGAAGAACTGCATCCTCGCTCTGCTGGTGGGACTGGCAGCTATCCTCAGTTTTCTTTCTTGCGGCGGAGGTAAGAAAACCTCGACTTCCAGCGGTTTGACCGAACGGGTTCTTGCTTCTCAGGGCGTGACTGCGTCGTTCAGTTTCGGCTCCCTTGTCTTCATCAACGGTCGGAACGACACATTGCCGCGGGTTTCGCCGCTGCACGCGGGAACTTCTCCGGGTCTGATGGTGCTTTCTCCGACCCGGAGTATTCTGGCGACCTTCGACTCGGCTACAAATAGCGTGTATGCGGTGGACACGGTCAAAGAAACTACCATCGGCAATGTGCGTGTTCCCGGCCCCACCACCAGCGTGGTGATCCCCACGGCGAGCCCAATTGCGTACGCCGCAGTTCCCACCGCGAGCATCAACGGGTTTGCTTTTCTCGGGGCAGTCGAAGTCATGAATTTCTCCTCCGGGAGCTTCACCAGCATTGCGGTGAATAATGCCCAGACCGTAGTATCCGACACCACCGGTTCCAAGTTGTTGGTGTTCAGCGGCGACTCCGATTCCATCACTGTGCTGAGCCCGACCGCGGCGGTCCCGCCGGTCGATCCCAGTTGCTACAACACTCCGGGGAACGCGGTTTGCACGGTGGTTCCAGGATTCGATCGCCCGGTGTACGCGGTCATCGATGGAAGCACGGCGTACGTTTTGAACTGCGGTCCTCAGTGCGGCGGGACGCAGGCAAGTATCGCTGTGTTTGACCTGGGGACTCTGACTATCACAAATACGATCCCGGTTCACGCTGCCACTTGGGCGTTATTGAGTGGATCGACTTTATATGTGGCAGGCACCCCACCCACGAATCATGCGTGTACCGGACAGACCACCGCGGCGACGATCTGCGGGCGCCTGGATGTGATTGATACTGCTTCGGGCTCGGTGACCGCGACCGCAGTGATCACCGATGGCTATCACCAGCGAATGGATCTGACCAGCAATGGCCAATTGTTCGTTGGTGCGCGCGATTGCACGAACGTGGGGAACGTGAATAACCCCGGTACGGGCGAGGTGCGCGGCTGCTTGTCGATCTATCACCCATCTGACGGCTCGGTCGTGATTCCACCGGACAACGGCAACGTCGACGGGCTGCAGGGATTCATTAGTCGTAACGTGGAGTACGTCGCCGAGGGTGGAGCGTTGCGCGTCTATGACACAACTCGAGATATATTGCTGGTCAATAACTTTTTGCCGCAGGGGACCATTAACGTTGTCGGCTACGTCGGCGACGTGAAGGCCATCGATTTCTTTTAGGGATAGCCGCGAACGCATCGCTGGGCTTCGCTCGGCTAGACAGCCGAGGTGGCTGTGTCTACGTGAGTCAAAATCCTGTGGGTCGATCTGCTGCGACTGCGAAAGCGCGCTCTAGCGCGATGGCCACCGCGCCAAGCGTTCCCTCATCGAAGAGTCTTCCGATCAGGGTCACTCCGTGCGGCACCCGCCTGGGCGTGCTGAAGGTGGGCAAGGGATGCTCCGGGTCGGGAGCCCAGTCGCTGCGCGCCTTGCGAACTTTCACAAAGCCTGCCCGCAATGTGAGCGAGGGATGCCCGGTGAAGTTGGTGATGACCAGCATTTCGTCGCGCAAGGATGGAACCAGCAGCAGATCGACTTGCGAGAATACGCGGGCCATTTCCTGCGCGACTTTGCGCCGCATGCGGTCGGATTGCACGAAGTCCACGGCGGATAAGAAGCGCGCCTGCCGGAACAGATTCGGCCAGGCGTCCGGCACCTGTGCTTTGAGTTCGTTCAGTCCGCCGCTCAATGTGAGTTCTTCAAAAGCGGCGGCGCCCTCCGCAAAAAGTATCAGGTTCAGCGAGTCGTATGGCCAATTCGGAATCGCCACCTCCACCGGAACCATGCCGAGTTTTTTTATCGTGTCGAGTGCGGAGCGGTCTACCTCCGTGGCCGGAGGTTCTTTCATCCACTTCGGAAAATATCCGACACGCAACCCCTTCACGCTGGCGTTGGCGTCGAAATCCAGATGGCTGGGAACACTCGCCAGATCGCCAGGGTCGGGCCCGGAAATCGCGTGCAGCACCAGCAGCGCGTCTTCCACGCCGCGCGTCATCGGGCCAAGCTTGTCGAGGGACCAGCACAATGTCATCGCACCGGTACGCGGAACGCGGCCGTAGGTGGGGCGCAATCCAGTGACGCCGCAGCGCATCGCGGGACTCACGATGCTGCCGCCAGTTTCACTGCCAATCGAGAATGCAACGAGTCCCGCTGCAGTGGCCGCGCCGGGTCCAGCGCTCGATCCCGAAGCCCCTTCTTCCGGCAGCCAGGGATTCATGGTCTGCCCGCCAAACCAGATGTCGTTCAGAGCGAGCGCGCCCAGGCTCAGTTTTGCCAGCAGTACCGCACCCGCCGCATGCAACCGCTTTACGACCTCCGCGTCTTCCTTGGGAACACGATTGCGGTAGGGCTCAGCGCCGTATGTGGTCGGAATTCCTGCAGTGTCCAGCAGATCTTTGCCACCCCAGGGAATCCCATGCAACGGTCCGCGATACTTTCCTTGTGCAATCTCCTGGTCAGCCTGCTTGGCTTGCTTTAGAGCCAAGTCGCGCGTGATGGTAATCGCGCAGCGTAACTGAGGATTGAATTTGTCCAGGCGATCGAGATAAATGCGGGTCAGACGTTCCGAACTGAGCTGCCGGTTTTCAAGCCAGCGGGATAGGTGCGTGACGGGCGCGAACGCAATATCTTCGTCTTTGGCGGGCAGGGAAACGGACGCAGTACTGCGCAGGAAGCGATCCCGCTGTTCCGCTGCCTTTTCTCCCGGGATCAAGGGATTCCAAATCGTCGCCGGAGACAGCGTCTCCTCCAAGGCGAGTTTTCGAGGACCTGTGCGGCGCTCGTAGACTGAGGCCAGAGTCTTGCGCCAGCTCGCGGCAGCCATCTCCCGCTCCGCGTCAGTAAGCGGGAACTGCACCAAATTCTCGGCCTCTGCGAACGTGGCCGCCGAAACTTCCGGACCAAATGCCGGACCCGCGCCAAAAGCAGGGGGCGCGCCCGGCGGTAAGTTGGAAGGGTTCTGAGCCAACAGGCGTGACACTGCGGCTGCACCCATTACTCCCAGCGAGGTGATTGTCAGAAAATCGCGGCGCGATTTAGGCATTCATTTGAACCTGTGAACAATGAGCAATGAGCTGTGAGGCTATGAGCAAACCGGCCACTCTCGGCTAAGCGGTCACTGCGCCATGGCTGAACCCCTTCGGTGACCTATTCCACCGCAGGCCTTATATCCACCTTCCTCGTCATGATCGTAACCTGCGTAGGGGGGAGCTTGGGCGGCGGATAATCCTTCGTGAAGGCCTCAACGGTGATTTTCCCGGGGGTGCGATTCGCCTGCACGATCACTTGCGCCAGGCCGTTGAACAGACTTCGCATCGGTTCCTTGTCCGATTCCTGGCAGTTGGGATCGCCATTGCCCACGCCGATCAGTGCGCCCTCACCGCTGATTTTGAAATGAATGGGATAATTCGCGGTGGGGATTGGGCGGCCTTGTTGATCGAGCGCCTCGACGGTCAGGATAGCCACATCTTCGCCGTCCGCGTTGATCTCACTGCGATCGGGTGTCAGCCGAATCGAGGCGGGCTCGCCCGTGGTCTCCCGTTTTTCCGTGAGCACGACCTTGCCATCTTTGGTGCCGCGGGCTTCCAGCACGCCGGGTTCATACGCAACCTTCCACTCAAGATGCGTCAACGGCTCAACCTTCTTCGAGCCCTGGCTCTTGCCATTCAAAAACACTTCCACCGAATCGAGATTGGAGTGCACCCACACCGAAATCGGCTCGCCGTTGCGTTGATCCCAATTCCAGTGGGGGAACAGGTGCAGCACCGGCTCCGATCCCCACCAGGCTTTGTAGTAATAGAAATTGTCTTTGGGGAAGCCGCACATATCGACAATGCCGAATTGCGAACTGATGGATGGCCATCCGTACGGTGTGGGTTCGCCGCGATAATCGAAGCCGGTCCAGGCAAATCCTCCGGCCAGCCATTCGCGAGCCGCATAGAACTTCCACCACTCTTCGGCCAGTTGCGACCATGCGGTGTGATTCAAGTCGTAGGCGCTGACCCAGTTGCGCAACTTGTCGGTTTCGTAGATACCGCGGGTGGAGATCGTGCTCGCCGTCTCCGATCCGACGGACGGCTTGCGGGGATGCGCCTTGTGCCATTCGTCGTGCACCTTCAGGTTGTAGTTGAAGCCCATCACGTCGAGTTGTTCGGGGAAGTGGGTCTCAAAAGATGCGTTCACGGCGGCGCTGCACAGACGCGTGGGATCCAGTTCGTGCGAGCGGGCAATCATCTCGTCGATGACGCGCACGCCCTGAGGCTGCGGCATCATCGTCCATTCTTCGTTGCCCATGGACCAGAGAATGATCGACGGCGAGTTGCGGTAGCGCTTGATCATGGTCTCCAGTTGCGCCATGCCCTCGGGATTCGAACTCATCTGCCGCGTCTCGCACATCATCATCATGCCCATGCGATCGCAGGCCTCGACCCACTCCGGTGTCGGCATGTTGTGCGACGTGCGAACCGCATTCCCGCCCATGTCCTTCAACACCGCCAGCCGATACCACTGCAGGCGATCGGGAAGCGCCGCGCCCACCCCGGCATGATCCTGATGGTTGCAGGTGCCTTTGATTTGCCACCGGCTTGCCGTTCAGGAAGAATCCCTTGTCAGGATCCCAGGCGATGGTGCGCACACCGAAGGTCACGCGCTCGGCGTCGCGGGTTTTTCCGGCCGATTCCACCGTCGCCAGCGCTGAGTACAAGTTCGGAGATTCCGGCGACCATAGCGCCGGATTATTCAGATTGGCAGTAGCGGTGAACGTGGCCGAGCCGTCGGGCGACACCGACTGTGCTGCGGAATCCGCGGTGCCGACGACCTTTCCGGAATGATCCAGGATCTGCCATCGGACCCGGCAACTCTCGGCATTCGTCCCCTGGTTCTGGACAACTGTTCCCAGTGCAATGGCTGTGCTATTGCCTTTCACGGTTGGCCGAACGTAGGTTTCCCACCGTCCAAGATGCAGCGGATCGGTCTTGGTCAGCCAGACGTGCCGATAGATCCCTGCTCCCTCGTAAAACCAGCCATCGCCGAAGCTGGCGTCCATGCGGACGAGCAGAAAATTCTTGCCGCCAAAATTCACGAAGTCGGTAAGGTCGAAGCAGAACGGAGCGTATCCGTTATCGTTGCGTCCAATGAAATATCCATTCAAAAACACGAGAGCGCTGCGAAAGGCTCCATCGAATTCCACGCTGATACGGCGCCCCGCATCTTCTTTGGGAACATCGAAGGTCCGCCGGTACCAGCCGATGCTGGTTTCGGGATAGCGGCGCCCGAGAGGCTTATAGCCATGGCTCTGCTGTTCCTCGTCGCGGACAAAGGGCAACTCGACCGCCCAATCGTGCGGTAAATTCAGCGAGCGCCATTTCGAGTCGTCAAATTTCGCTGTGGCAAATTCGAATTCACCACTCTTCGCGAAGTCGCCCTGACCCTTACCGAAGCCAAGATCGTGCAGCGGGTCGGCGCCATTGCCCTGGAGAAATTTCCAATCAAAGTCGAACAACAAGCGTTCGCGGGGTGCAACCGCACTGGAAGCTTCCGCCGAGGGGACACCGGCATCCTCCGGCAGCATTGCCTGGGCGCGCTTTACGGAAGCGCCCACCAGAGTCGTGGCGGATAGTGCAATTCCGGAGCGAAGCAGATCACGACGGGTAAGAGATGACATGTCGCCTCACAGAAAGGGAATGAATTGCGTCTCGGTGCGTTGGCCCGCTGCCGCCTGACTTTGCCCTACGCGCGGGACCTCGCATTATAAAGGCCCGTCACTCTGTGAGAAATTATTTGTGCAGTTCGACCGCCAGCACGCGCGCGGTGACGGACTTGTCGGCGGATTCCTGGTACTCGATCTTCGCGGGCCTGCCCTCGAGATCGCTGCACGGCTTCAGATCGGAACTCGGCTGAAAGCCGAGGGTAGTGAAGGAAATTTTGTAATAGTTATCCGAATGTAATGAAATCGTCTTTGCGCCCGATTGTATCGCGAGATCGATGTTCTCTGAATTGCAGTGCACGTCCTGAATGAGGCCGGTCACGAAGCGGCGAGGACCCTTCGCCACAAAGTCGCGTCGGACGAGCCGTGGTCTCGTCTCATCTTCCCCGGTTCCTGCAGAAACCGTGGTGCTGGTGCCGGCTGTCGGCTGGGTATTCATGAGCCGCTGTTCCGTGTTGATGCGCTCGCGTTCCGCTTCAAACTCCTGCGCGTGCATGAGCGCGTTCTCGACCCACTCGGTCTCCTGCGGAGTCTTCGCGAGCTTGGCCGCGACCTGCAGCACCATTACGGCATCCCTGCCCCGTTCCATCTCCATGAGGACGTTGGCGACATTCATGCGATAGCTGACATTACTGGGCTCGAGACTGACGGCGGTCAAGCCCATGATGTGAGCTTCATCGAGTTCTCGATGGCGGCTCCCCAGGAACACTGCCAGGCGGTCAAAGCTTGGTGCGAAGGATGGGTTCAGCTGAATGGCGCGCCGCAAACTATTTTCTATCAGGGGCTCTTCTTGCGAAGATATGCGCCCTTGCATCGACATGGCAGCGTAGAAGTAGTGCGCAAGGTAGCTCTGGGAATCCAGTTGCACTGCCTGGGCGTACCACTTCTTGGCCTCCTCGAGATGGCTGTCGCGGAATTCGAGATAACCCATGGTTTCATGCGCGGAAGTGTTGCTGGGATCCTCTTGTAGTACATGGTCCAGAAGAGCCCGTGAATCCTTCGCTCGCTGGTTGTAGGCGAGAAAATCTGCTCGGAGTGCGTCTGCCTGGACCGGAGTGAGCGACTGGGAAGCGAACTTCGAGTCATCGACTTCGGTAGCACTTTTCATCAAGAAGGCTCCCATGCCTCCGCGCACATACAAGTCCAATTGCCGTTGCAGCTTGTTTAGGTCTCCGAACGCAGTCGTTGCAGCAATGATGGGATCGGTTTTCCTGGCTAGCAGCTCCGCATAATCCGCGAGAGAATTGGTTCTCTGCTTGAAGTCCGTGACCTTAAGATAGTGCACGAGTGCCCAAGACTCGGCATAGAAGATCGAACCCTTTTTCTCTTCGTGGTAGTAAGGAGAATTGTGGTCGACGGCGAATAAGGTCGGCAAAGGAAGCAACCGATTCTGCCGCAACCACATGATGTTATCGATGCTGGGCTGCCCGAGCAGCACGTCTTTTTCGTGAATATCGGTGTTCTGATAGAACTCAGCCAGACCTTCATTCAGCCAGAGAGGAAGCCACTCTGCGCTTTTGGACATTAGCAGGTGAGTGTATTCGTGGTACACCACCGAATACGGGTGTTCGCCTTCTGCATCGAGCCGCATGAGAATATAGTTTTTCTCTTCGGCGCGTAGAAACAGTCCACCCAGTTTCAGTTGGCCCTTGGCGAGATAAACCTCCGGTTCCAGCGAGCGGAACTCTTTCTCGCCATTCACCGCCAAAACTATGATCGGCGCGGCGGGATCCAGTTGGGATTTCGGCAGGAGCACGTGAAAAACAGCCCGCATGCGCTCAAACTGGTCTGCGACCCGGCGTGCCTGTTTTTCATTCGAATTGGTGGCGACGACGAAATGCGGACTGCGCACCTCGACCCAGTTCTCGACTTTGTCTCGCGCTGAAGCCAGTGCCGGGGTTAGCAGGAGGGTTGAGAGCAGGAGAATTCGTTGACGCATGGCGGAGAGCCACTAGATACATCCGCAGTGACGGGAAGTCAACTAAAATGCGTAAAGCCCTATGGGGCGGGCTTCTTCGGGTTAGTGTTGCTCCTGAACTTCGCCCATGCCCACGATCTTCGATGAAGTGCGGAACTTCTTGTAGTCTCTGAAGCTTTCTTCCCCGTCCATTTTGAAGCCTTTGAGCAGAGCTATTCTCGCGTCGACTTTGAAAGTCAGATACCGCGGAAGCCACACTTCATCGTTCACCCGCGTCTGCTCGATCATGAAGCGCGTGCCCTTGTGGATGCGCGCCAGCACCCAGCCCACCGCCACATTGTCGATCGCTTCCACGTCGAGCTTTGCCATTTGCAGATCGGATTTGTCGATCCACACCCGCCCGTGAAATTTGGAAAGAAACCTGGATTCTTTCATGTGCGGCTCAAATCCCGGACGCGGCTCCCCTTGGAATACCCAAGCCTCGCGGCCGCCGACCAACTCTGTGCCCAGCAGGGTGAAGTTATAGCCATCAGCGACCTCGCGCACAAATTTGCGGCCGTCGTCGCGCTCTTTTTCCTGCTTTTGTTCGCGCTTCTGCCGGTCGTTTTCGGATTCATTCTTTCGCTTATCGATGATCTTTTGAATCTTCTCTTCTTCTTTCGCCGCTTCCTTGGCATCGAGCGGCTTGTCATTCTTCGCGATCAGCCGCTGCACCGGTTCGCCATAGATTTCGAGAACCTCGTAGGTCTTGACCTCCGTCGACTTGGTCTCGCCCTTTCCATCCAGCTTGTTTTCCACCTGGCGGGCGATGTAGGTGTAATCGCGTGCCTGCTTCTGATTCAGGAGATCTTTATCAGCCACGACTTGAAATAAGCGGTGCATCTGGTCGGCGGAAAGCTTGCCGTCCGGACCGGGCGTGAGATCGGGAGTAGTGCTCGACACTGAGGCAGGACTGGTTTGCGAGGACTGTTCGGCGCGCCCATCCACGTCGAACTCGCCCAGCAACAATGCGAGTAAAGCGAGGGGAGCGAGCGTACGAATCCTCATAAAGCCAATTTTAAGGGAGTAAGAGGCGGAGCGCCCCGGAACCAGTTGCGCCTACTCGCTTCCAGGGAGCGCCCGCTTCATGGCCAGATCGCGGCAAGTACGGCCGATGAGGTCATGGGCTGAACTTGATTCGAGGAATTGAAAGCCGTAGCGGAATGCGTTCCTTTGCCGGACAACCGCGTGGATCTCGACATCCCCGCACGGGACCGAAAACTCCAGGCGAACCACCTCGCCTACGGGAACCTCGACCCGCATCATGGCCGCAACGCCAGATTGGCTAAGGTCCACGGTTTCTCCACGCACTACCTCGCAGTCGCGCGCGTAAACCCGAATGTCGGCCTGAAATGTGAAACGGGGATGGCGGCGGGGATCCACCATGCCTTGCACCTGGGTACGGCCGAGTTGGTGCTCGAGGTCCATCGTTGGGTGGCGTACCTGGACACATCGGCAATAAGCGAAGAGTTTAGTTATGACCGCGACTTGTGCGCCTTGCCCAGGCACTCTGCCTGAAAAAGTCGCTCATCGATGCGGTGCAGCCGTTTCTCTTGTGCTTTGGTGAGCAGGGGAAAGTGCTTGATATCGAACAGGTGATAGACGATGAACCATACGGGCTCGTCGGTCGTCATCCAGTTTTGCGAGTCGAAGCGCTTCAGGTTTACCGGAAGCGAATAACGCCGCAGGGTGCGCTCGCGCCGCAGATTGAAATAGATGTTGAAATAACTCAGAGCCAGCTCCCGCAGCGTGCGGTAAACCGGCTCGCGCCAGCGGCATCCTGTGTAATTCGATTTCGCCACCGCGCCCCAGCAGCCGTCCTGGCGATAGACCGCGATCACGTGATCGGTATCGTGATCCGCTTCAAAATCGAGCAGCAGCGGCGGATAGCCATTCACGCGCAACGCTGCCGACGCGAAAATCGCTCCTTCCAGGCAATGCGATGTCTGCTCGGCCAGCACTCTCCGCGGCGACCAGGCCGTGTCTTCCAGGTGGTAGGGCATGTCGTCGAGCAACTTCTGAATGCCATACGGATTCTTCAGCCTGCGGAATTTGCGCAGCTCAGCCGGAGTGAACCCGAACGCGTCACTGTTCATCTTCATGAGGACTTGTGTAAGGACAGCCGCTACCGGCTGTCCGGTCGAGCGAAATTCGACTTACCTTACTGTCGAATCTTCCCGGCGAAAACCGCGCCTAGTTCCTGCGGTGTATCTACCAGCACATCCGGATGCGCATCCATCAATGTCTGCGGAGCGAACCCGTAGGTTACGCCCACGGTCCACAATCCTGCGTTGTGCCCAGTCTCGATATCGGTATGGGAGTCGCCGACAATCGCAGCCTCTCCGGGCGGAACGCCACTCTCAGAAAGCAGCTTGCGCGCGCCCTCAGGGTCCGGCTTCTTGGTATCAAAGCTATTGCCGCCATAGACCTGGGAAAAATATGGCTTCAGCCCCAGCGCTTCCACGATCGCGCGAGATGGATTTACGGGCTTGTTCGTCAGCACCGCCATCTTCCGGGGTACGCCGTTTCCGGAATTGCGAACCTGGGACAAGGCCGTTTCAATACCCTCGTAGATAGTCGTATGGTCGAGTTTGTGTTCCCGGTAGTAAGTGAGAAAGAATTCCAAGCCTTTGCGAATCAAGGGTTCATCAACGGTCTCCCCGCCCAGTGCGCGCTGGATCAGGGCAGGCGCGCCATCTCCGACATAACTTGCGATGAGATGTTCCGGCAATTCGGGCTTTCCGATATGGCGGATGGCGGCGTTCACTGAGTGGACCAGATCCAGGCGCGAGTCAATCAGGGTTCCATCCAGATCAAAGATCACCAGTTTGATCGAGTGCGGGTCAAAGGCCCGAAGGGTGCGAATCATGCACGTTCAGGATAAATGATTGCGGGCCAGCGGACGAGGCGTCCGCCGCTACCTAAGAGCCAGGCGAGGCCCGCCGACCCGCAGCCAAGCCTGGACACGCGATGACGGCTGTCCCTGCATAGATGTCTTAGCGCCAGCCTTTGGAGGCCAGCCATTCTTCCCACCAGCGTTGGCTTTCTCTGAGTTTGCGCTGCTCCTCACTGCTGAGTTCTGGTCCAGGCTTCGGTATCGGCCGCAAGGGATCAATTCCGACGGACGCTCGCAGCGAATTCACGTTCTGCGGTTCGGCCAGCTTCCACGGACGAATCAAACCATCCCGCGGATCATCGATCCATTGCGTGCCGAACCGTTGTGGACGGCCCTCCTGCATCGCAACCCGGTCTTCCAGATACGCGGCATGGCAGGCCGGAATCTCTCCGCTGGCAGCGGCGGCCTGCAACATCGAGAGAGCCATGCGCTGGAATTCGGGTTCTCCGATCGCATGCTGCGCAATGAACCACGCAGCCTCGCTTCCGTCTTTGCCCGCGATGTCCTCAACCGGCCAGCCATGCTCTGAAATAAGAGACCGCAAGCGCGCTGCGTTCCTGATGTGCACCTCCTCCATTCGGGGAACGTAGGGGCCGCCCAGTTCGCCGGCATCCGCCAGTTCCGTGCGCACACGCCGATCCTCCTGCCGCATCGCCAGCAATTCCCGCCGCAGTGCCTCGTTCAGCATGAAGACATTATCGGACGAAATTTTGCTTGACCTTGCACCATATTTCTAGTAATGTCGAAATATGCCAAGCATTCCTGCGACTGAGCGCATTGCCACCTATGCCGATATGTTCTCCGCGATGGGAACTGAGGCGCGCCTGCGCATCATGCGCTTGCTGCTCTCGGCCCATCCCGAAGGACTCGTGGTTAGCGAGATCCAGGAAGAACTCGACATTCCCAACTCGACTCTCTCTCATCATCTGGAAAAGCTCAAGACTGAAGGTTTGGTCAAGGTGCGGCGCGAGAGTACTTTTCTGCGCTACACCGCCAATATCGAAGCGCTGCAGGAGTTGCTGCAGTTCCTGTATGCCGAATGCTGCACCCGCAACAAGGCTGTTAAACCACAAGACATCGTGCAAATTTGCAAGTAGGAGCTATTCATGAGCACTGAAACCGCTGATATCAAAGAAGTCGTTAAACAGAAATACGCAGAAGCCGCTTTGCGCGTGACCACTGGCGGAAGTTCCTGCTGCGGCGCCGCTCCGGCCTCCAGTTGTTGCGATCCCATCACCGCCGATCTCTACGACGTCTCGCAGATCCAGCAGATTCCCCAAGAAGCGTTGCTCGCCTCTCTGGGCTGCGGCAATCCGACGGCCTTAGCCGAACTGAAAGCTGGGGAAGTGGTGCTCGATCTGGGTTCCGGTGGCGGCATAGACGTCCTGCTCTCCGCGCGCCGCGTAGGTCCTACCGGCAAAGCCTATGGGCTCGACATGACTGACGAGATGCTGGCGCTCGCCCAGGAGAATAAGCGCAAGTCGGGAATTGAGAACGTGGAGTTCCTGAAGGGCGACATTGAAAATATTCCGCTGCCGGATAACTCCGTCGACGTCATCATTTCCAATTGCGTGATTAATCTCTCGGCGGATAAGGACAGAGTTCTTCGCGAAGCTTATCGAGTTTTGAAGCCCGGAGGGCGCTTCGCGGTTTCCGATGTGGTCACGCGCGGCGAGATTCTGCCCGAAGTGCGGCAAAACGTTCTGGCCTGGGTCGGCTGCATTGCGGGCGCGCTGGATGAGAATGATTACAAAAACAAGTTGACGGCCGCGGGATTCGAGCAGGTGCATGTCGACCCCACTCGCATTCACCGCGCCGAAGACGCAAAGGTATTTCTTGCCGGGCAGGGAATTGACGTCGAGACGATCGCACCGCAGGTGGATGGAAAAGTCCTGAGCGCCTTCATTCGTGGCGTTAAGCCCGCAGCAAAAAACAGTCCGTGTTGCGGACCGAGTTGCTGCAACTGAGTTCTGCATGCATGACGCAACGAAACTACAACGTACTTTTTCTGTGTACGGGGAATTCGGCGCGCTCGATCATGGCTGAGGCGATCATGAATCACAAGGGCGCGCGCCATTTCACCGCATATAGTGCAGGCAGCCACCCTTCGGGGTCGGTCCGCGCGGAAGCGCTCTCGCAACTCGAAGCGTCGCACCTTCCCACGTCCGGGCTGCGCAGCAAAAGCTGGGATGAGTTCGCCCGGCCCGGTGCGCCGCCGATAGATTTTGTGTTTACGGTTTGCGACAACGCGGCCAACGAGGTCTGTCCGGTGTGGCCGGGCCAACCCATGACGGCTCATTGGGGCATTCTCGATCCGGCGGTCGTGAAGGGAACCGAGGAGCAGGTGCGCAAGGCTTTCCGCGAGGCATTCTTGCTTTTGGATCGCAGGATCAGCCTGTTCCTGAATCTGCCGCTCTCCACGATGGACCGACTCGCCCTAAAAAAAGAACTTGACGACATCGGTCGTCATTAGCTGCAACCGCTGCGCCGGTTGCTAGAGGCATTGCATTCAATGAACTCGATCACTTCGCGCCTGAGCTTTCTCGATCGTTTTCTCACTCTCTGGATTTTCACTGCGATGCTCATTGGGGTTGCTGCCGGCTGGGCGCTTCCCGGCATTGTGCCGTTCCTCAATCACTTTACCGTCGGCACAACCTCGATTCCGATTGCCCTGGGGCTGATCCTGATGATGTATCCGCCACTGGCCAAAGTTCGCTATGAGGAACTGGGGGAAGTGTTCCGCAACAGGAAGATCCTGGCTCTCTCGCTGGCGCAGAACTGGGTGATCGGCCCTATCCTGATGTTCGCGCTCGCCATCATCTTTCTCCGTGGATACCCGGAATACATGGCCGGCTTGATCATGATCGGCCTGGCGCGCTGCATTGCCATGGTGATCGTCTGGAACGAACTGGCAAAGGGAGACAACGACTACGCTGCCGGACTGGTGGCTTTTAATTCTATTTTCCAGGTCTTGTTCTACTCCGTTTACGCCTGGATCTTTGTTACCAAGCTTCCGCAGCTATTTGGATTGCACGGTGCCGTGGTGAATGTCTCCATTCGGGACATTGCGGAGAGCGTGTTCGTTTACCTGGGCATCCCATTCCTCGCGGGGTTGATCACCCGATTCCTGCTGCTGCGCGCCAAGGGAAGGCAATGGTATGAGCATTCGTTTATCACACGAATCAGCCCGATCACGCTCATCGCGCTCCTGTTTACGATCGTGATCATGTTCTCGCTCAAGGGCGAATACATTGTTCGACTTCCGATGGATGTGGTTCGCATCGCGATTCCTTTGTTGATCTACTTCGTTGTGATGTTCCTGGTGTCGTTCTATATGGGACGGAAACTGGGTGCAGACTACTCGAAGACGGCGACATTGTCCTTCACGGCTGCTAGCAATAATTTTGAGTTGGCGATTGCGGTAGCTGTCGCCGTCTTCGGAATCAATTCGGGGGCAGCGTTCGCTGCAGTGATCGGGCCTCTGGTGGAGGTTCCCGCGCTGATCGGATTGGTGAATGTCGCGCTGTACTTTCAGCGGCGCTATTTTCGTGCAGAAAAATACGGCGGTGGTGCCGGTCCTGGCTTCCGCCGAACGAGGATGAGTCGGTTTCGTGGTCGGACCGGTTCCATCCCAACTCGCAAAAACCTTCGTAGCTTTTCCAACCCCTCGTTCCCATATACAATCCAACAGGTTCCACCCGGATTGGTGGAATCTCCGCGTCGTTGATCAGAATCTAAACAGGCAGGGATCAGAACCGGATGGCGACTAGCAAAACCGACCCCAAGCTGGCCCTGGCGGCCAACGGCGCCAAGAAGTCCAGGTTTTACGAAGGCCTGACCCGTGAGCAGCTGATCCAGGCCTATCGTTTCATGTACACCTCCCGGCGGATCGACGATCGGGAGATCCTGCTGAAACGCCAGCAAAAAATCTTCTTCCAAATGTCAGGTGCCGGACACGAGGCCGTCGGCGTCGCCGCCGGGCTGGCCCTGAAGACGGGATACGACTGGTTTTACCCTTATTATCGCGATCGCGCGCTCTGCCTGACGTTGGGGGTTCAGCCCTACCAGATGTTTCTGCAGGGTGTGGGGGCGGCCGATGACCCCAGCTCCGGAGGGCGCCAGATGCCATCGCACTGGAGCTATCCGGCGCTGCACATCGTGACCCAGTCCTCTCCGACCGGGTCGCAGATTTTGCAGGCTGTGGGCTGCGCCGATGGTGGACGTTACCTGAGCCATCATCCCAATGCCGCGCAGGCTCCGACCTCCGGCTCGCCCGACTACCGCCAGTTCAAGACCGTCAGCTTTCAGAATGATGAAATCACTTACGTGTCTCTAGGGGACGGCACCTCCAGTGAAGGAGAGTTCTGGGAGGCGATGAACACTGCGGCCCTGGGCAAGCTGCCGGTGATCTTCTGCGTGGAAGACAACGGTTACGCGATTTCCGTTCCGGTGGAAGTGCAGACGGCGGGCGGCAGCATCTCGCGGCTGGTGTCGGGATTCCCCAATTTTCATTTTGAAGAAGTGGACGGCACCGATCCCGTGGCCAGTTACGCGGCTTTCCGGCGAGCCGCGAAGTACTGCCGCGCAGGGCACGGTCCCGCCTTCATTCACGCTCACGTGATTCGTCCCTACTCGCACTCGCTCTCAGACGACGAACGCCTCTACCGTCCGGAGAGCGAACGCGAACGCGATGCGCAGCGAGATCCGGTGACGCGGACGCAGATGTTCCTGCTGCGCGAAGGCATTCTCGACGATAAGGGCATAAACCAGCTGGAAAAGGAAGTAGAAGCAGAACTGCAAGTGGCCGTGGATCGCGCCCTGGAAGCTTTGCCGCCCGCACCGGAGTCGGTGATGCAGTTCTTATACTCGCCCGATCTGGATGTCACCTCTTCCGTCTTCGATACTCCGGCCATCGTTGCCGAATCCAGCAGCGACGGTAAGAAGGTAGCGCCAAAAACCATGGCCGACCTCATTACTGCAACGCTGCGCGACGAAATGAAGCGCGACGAGCGCATCGTGATCTTTGGCGAAGACGTGGCCGACTGCAGCCGCGAGGAATACCTGAAGCACAAGCTGGTCAAAGGGAAAGGTGGAGTCTTCAAACTCACCTTCGGCCTGCAGTGCGAGTTCGGTAATGACCGCGTTTTCAACTCGCCTCTAGCCGAAGCGGCAATCGTAGGACGGGCAACTGGAATGGCGACTCGCGGACTGAAGCCGGTCGTCGAGATTCAGTTTTTCGACTACATCTGGCCGGCGATGATGCAGCTCAGAGACGAATTGCCGACCATCCGCTGGCGGTCCAATAATGGATTCTCTGCGCCGTGCGTGATCCGCGTGGCCATTGGCGGATATCTCACGGGTGGCGCCATCTACCACTCGCAATGCGGCGAGAGCATCTTCACGCACATTCCCGGCCTGCGCGTGGTCTTCCCGTCGAATGCGCTGGATGCAGCGGGCCTGCTGCGCACAGCGGTGCGCTGCGACGATCCCGTGCTGTTCCTGGAGCACAAGCGCCTATATCGCGAATCGTACGGCCGCGCCGCCTATCCCGGCCCGGATTACATGATCCCGTTCGGCAAGGCCAAAGTCGTGCAGGCGGGAACCGACCTGACCGTGATCAGCTACGGCGCGGTCATTCCGCGTGCGCTGCAAGCGGCACAAAAATTGGAACGCGAACAGGGTGTGAAGGTGGAGTTGATCGATCTGCGCAGCCTGAATCCGTTCGACTGGGACACCATTGCGGCTTCGGTGGAGAAAACCAACCGCGCACTCGTCGCCTACGAAGACACGCTCAGTTGGGGATACGGCGCGGAGATCGCGGCCCGAATCGCAGACCAGCTCTTCGATCAGCTCGATGCCCCGGTGCGGCGCGTCGCTGCCAAAGATACTTTTGTGGCGTACCAGCCCATCCTGGAAGACGCCATTCTTCCGCAGCCTAATGATCTCTATCTGGCAATGAAGGATCTGGCTAGCTACTAGAGCTTATTCACCACAGGGGACACAGGGTTTCACAGGGAATTCCTCTGTGGACTCTGTGTTGATCTGGTTATGCTCTAACTTTTGCCGCGATCGGCGTCGCTTCCAGAGCGTCGATGGTCTTGCCTTTGCTGCCAAACAGCGTGTTGTAAATCAGGCCTCCGAGAGCTCCGCCGACCAGAGGCGCCACCCAGAACAGCCACAATTCCTGCAAAGCCCAGCCGCCGGCAAAGAGCGCCGGGCCCGTGCTGCGCGCCGGATTTACCGAGACATTCGTCACCGGAATTCCGATCAGGTGAATCAGAGTGAGGCACAAGCCGATCGCCGCAGGTGCGAATCCCTTGGGTGCGCGCTCGTCTGTAGCACCCATAATCACCATGAGGAAGAAAGCGGTCAGCACCACTTCGGCAACCAGGCCGGCCAGCAGCGAGTATCCGCCGGGCGAATTCACTCCATAGCCGTTGCAGGCAAATCCATTCCGCACATCAAAGCCTGGGGATCCGCTGGCGATGATGTACAACACGCCTGCGGCGGCAATGGCACCCAACAGCTGTGCGATCACATAGCCCATGCAACTCTGAGGCAGGGAATCGCTTCCCGAACACCAATCCCAAACTGACTGCGGGATTCAGATGGCAACCGGAAATATGTCCGATGGCGTAGGCCATGGTCAGCACGGTCAGGCCGAAGGCCAGCGCCACCCCGGCAAACCCGATGCCGACCGCCGGGAACGATGCCGCCAGCACGGCCGCTCCGCATCCGCCGAATACCAGCCAGAAAGTCCCGAAGAATTCCGCTAATGCACGTTTACTCATCGGCATAGCAACCTCCGCAAATTTCTAGTTTTGGAACGACAAGTCAGGGACGAAGAATCGAAGACGGCAAAAGCGTAGCACAGGGGGAGGGGAACGGAAAGCCGCAGGAACTGAGGCACCGGGGCAGCTTTCCTGGCAGGTTACGAAGGCTTGGTCTGCAAGCCTTGGGTGGTTGTCCGTTCTGTTCTCTGGATGCTAGGCTCCGAGTAGTGGGTTCTGTTGCCGCCAATCCGAGTGAATCGGGCTCTCTGAGCAGCCGTCTGCTTCAGATGCTGCAGTCCGCCAGGGCTGAGGTTTGGGTCAAGTTTTTGCTTGCCCTGGTCGGGCTTGGGTTGGCATTCGCGGCGGCCTTGTTTTCGACGATCTCGCGCGATGCCGGAAACCTCTGGGCCACCCTCATCTTGGCTTCCATCTCGCTGGTCATGGCTACTGTCGTTGGCCTGATCACCGTGCCCTATCTCGCGCGCCGTGTCGCTGTGGAGCGGTTTCGGGAACAGTTCGACTACGACGTCACTCGCGCCGGGATCGTGTATGCGCTCGTTACCCTGGTCATTGCCATCGCCGCGCTGAATACTGGCAACAATCTTTTGTACATCGTGGTAGCGGCCATGCTGGCGGCCATCCTGGTGTCCGGGTACGTCTCTGCCGTGGTGCTGCGTTATCTCGAACTCGACATCCAGTTACCCGAACATGTGTTCGCGGGACGCGCGGTGCTCGGCCGGATTGTCCTGCACAATCCACGCCGCTGGCTGCCGTCTTTTTCCGTCCGGGTGGTTTCGTCCCGAAAGAAGCGGAAGAAGCCCGCAAAGGCATGGCGCTGGGAAGCAGCGACTTTTGCCTTTCCCTTAAATCGACCGGCAGAACAGCAATGGCTGAAGTTGCCCGATCGTCGCCTGCGCCGGGTATTGGTCCTGCCGCCGCCTCCGGGGCTGTTTCAGGGCATGGCGTACTTTCCTTTTCTGCCGCCGCAGGCCGACGGCGTCGCCGATCTCGAGTTGCGCTTCGATCACCGCGGCTGTTATCGCGAGGACAGCTTCGGGTTGGCTACGGGATTCCCATTCGCCTTTCTCACCAAGACGCGCCACGTGTCGCTGCGGCGCGAGATTCTCGTCTACCCACGAATTGAAACCACCGGCGAAATCCTTGAGGTCCTCCCTCTGGTACGCGGGGAATGGGAGAGCTTCGTTCGCGGCCGCGGCTCCGATCTCTACCGGATTCGCGAATATCTTCCGGATGATTCCGCGCGTCACGTGGACTGGAAGGCCACTGCAAAGTCCGGTTCGCTGAAGGTGCGCGAATTCGCCCGCGAGGACGAACGCAAACTCGCGATTGTGTTCGACAACCCGGTCGCAGGCACGACGTCAGAGGAGGACTACGAAAAGGCCGTGCAGATGGCAGCATCGCTGGCCTGGCACTTCTCCCAGCACGAAGCCGAAGTCTCGTTCCAGCTCCCGGGATCGGCGACAATGCGCGATCTTCATGAATTCCTCGGCGCCCTCGCGGTGGTCAAGCCTCTCGGCGTTGCGCCCGCCAAAGATCCACTTTGCGAGATGGACCTGGAATCCGGCGATCAGTACAACCTTGTCGTGACCACCCGGCGGCGGGGAACCGTTCCCACGGCATTGTGGAATTCGTCTTACTTTGTGTTTGTCGCCGAATCCTCTGTGGCGATCACCACTGCCTGAACCGTGACTTTGGCCCTACTCCGGGGCTCGGATTCCTATCTGCCGCAACCTTTTTCTCTTGGCGTACATCTGGTCTGCGGCATATACTCGCGCCCCGGTAGATGCTTTTTGGGCCAGCTCGGACGTGCGTATCCCGGGAGGACAAAATGCTTGTATGCGACCTCATCAAAGATCAGGATACCTATCAGGCCGAACTCGGTCACTCCGTTCTGGAGACTGTTTGTGCCATGGTCGAGCGCAATATCGGCGCCGTCCCCGTGATTCACAATGGAAAGCTGGTCGGAATTTTCTCCGAACGGGACCTCATGCGGCGGGTTGTGGCCGAAGGCCGCGATCCCCGCGCGACCTGTATGGCCGAGGTCATGACCGATGATCCCATGACCGTAAGCACCAGTGAAGACCTGCAGAATTGCATGACGCTCATGCGTCGCCACGGCTTTCGCCATCTTCCGGTCTGCCACGAGGGACAACTCGTGGGCGTCGTATCGCTTCGCGACATCCTGCTGCACGACCTAAATGAGAAGGATGACGAGGTTCGCATGATGCGCGCCTACATCCACTCCATGCCGGATGCATGAGGGGGAGACACTTCCCTTGCTGCGGGCAGGGGCTCCTCCTGCCCTGCAAAGTTCCCTTTAGCACGAAAGTAACTTGCCCCTCCCCGTGCTGAACGGGTAACGTTACCTGCGATTACGCCGGTGCATTGAACGACGGGTTACGAACAGATACCTTTGCTGCATCGGGCGAAGACTGCGCGCCTGCACATTGCCGGGCATTGAGGCGGAATGTTCGGTCGCATTGTGTTCTTAAGCAACCAGCATGAGCGAACAAATTAAGCCGTTCTTTTACGTGTTATGGGCGATCCATCCTATTCTTGAGGTTGGCATCGCCGCGCTCATGTTCCGCCGTGGTCTTCTACGTCACTTTAAATTCTTCTTTATCTATATCCTCGCGCAGTTGGTCACCTTCGCGGTGCTCTTTCCGGCATACGTTTGGAGAAGCTATAGCGCGACCTTTTATGTTTACTGGTGCATGAACGCGGTCAGCGTCACCTGCGGATTCTTAGTCATTCATGAGGTTTTCGTAGACGTTTTCAAGTCGTTCCACACTTTGCGCGATCTCGGCACAGTCCTGTTTAAGTGGGCCGGATTGGTGATGCTGCTGGTGGCGGGGGTGGTTTCGGTGTCGACCAATTCTTCGGAGATGCCGCCCTGGGAGCAGGCCATCGTAACCTCGCAGCGTTGCGTGCGAATCATCCAGATCGGGATGGTGCTGTTTTTGCTTTTCTTTTCGCACTACGTGGGCGTCTCGCGCCGGCAGCACAGCTTCGGAATGGCTTTGGGATTTGGCTGCTTCTCCACGGTGGAGTTAGTGCTGATTTCGTCCTGGGTCGGAAATCACTTCAGCGGGCCCACCATGAGCGTTTTAAACATGATCGCGTACAATGCCACTCTTCTCCTGTGGCTTAGCTACGTTTCGGTCAAGCGGCCTGCCCGGGACGGCACTGTATCTCTGTTGCAACCGCAGCGTTGGGAGCAGAGCCTTACCGACATTCATCACCCATTGCCCGCCGACTCGCTGATTCCCATGTTTGAGAGCATGGTGGATCGCGCTTTGTCGCGCACGCCCGCGGCCGCCGATCTGTCCATACCGCTTCCCGAGCCGAGTGCGGATGGATTGAAGGCGCGTGCGGCGGCTGCCCCAGACAGCTTCGCGGGAATTATTAGGGCTGCCGGCAAAAGCTGATGCAAATGCACCAACCTTCTGTCTTGAACTCCCCAGACCGTTTGTTCGGATTTCGTAAATTATCGGACCCCGCAAGCGAGAGCTATTCCGCTTTTGCGGTGAGTTCCAGATAACCTTTCAGCTTTAATCGCAACGTTATGTGAGAGAGATTGATACGTGGGTCAAGCGGACTCGGGTGGGAGTGTGTACGCGAAGGAATTCCGGTAGGCCGCAAAAAAATCTTGCCAAGGGGCTTGACAGCTACCCTATAATGCGGCACCGCGTGAATGGCAATCGGGTGAAAACCCTACACGTGGTAATAGGAGACCAACCCATGAAACGTACGGTCAGGATCGCTGTCCTGATGGTAGGACTAGTGGGCACATTCATCGCAGCTGCCGTCCAACAGGTTCCCGCCGCGGACGGCGGCCCGCTACTTCTGTGCCCACCAAAATCAAAAACATGCAAAACAACTCCTGCTCGGCCAGTAGAACCCAGACAGGACGCAACCACAAGGTAACGAAAGTAACCTGCCGTAACTGTAACCTCGGCCGATCACCAGGGCTTGCAATCTTCGGGCTGGCGGACCAAATAATCCGCGCAGCCCTTATTTTTTGCAATGGCGGTGAGCGATGAGCTTTGGACCGGTTTTGCTCCTTGCTCACTGCTCCTTGCTCACCGCTTTCAGTTGCTTCCGCAGTTCATCCGCCGAAAACACTGGCGGCTGACAGGCAGAGCCCGAGCAGAGTACGGCGCACGACCTGCCCTCCCGAAGTGCAGGCAGCTGCGGAATGCTTTGCGCCAATGCCGGAGGGAGATTCTCGGCCACAGCTTGATTCTGCTTCAGCCGTATCACGGCCTTGCCGAAAGCGAACGGCGCCACGGCGTCGGCATACAGCTGATCCGCAGTTGCGTCGTCTTCGCCCTCGATGATAACCACCTGTATCGGGCTCTCAAGGAAGTGCAGCGTCGCAATGCCATATGTTGCCGCAAAAATCCCAAACTGTTCCGACACTCCAGCGAATGTCTCCAGCGTCTGCTCTGCCTTGGCCCGGTAATCCGCCTGTCCCGTGAGATGATGCACTCTGAGTAAGGCGATGGCGGCCATGGGATTTCCGGCGGGAGTAGGGGAGTCCTGCAGGGGTTTGCGCCTCGTTGCTAGTACGCCGAGATTCTTCCCGTTCGGATCTGGTTCGGTGTCGAAGAATCCTCCGCCGGTGGCGTCGAAAAAGCGCGTCACCATCGAGTCCACGATCGACTGCGCAAAGCGGAAGTAGCTCACATCCGATGTCGTTTCGTACGCATCGAGGCAGGCCAAAGCGGTAAAGGCACAATCCTCGAGCATTCCGGCGACTTCCCGATGCTCCGCCTCCGGATCCGAGTAAGCCAGCACGTGCAGCAGTGTGCCTGAGCCTTCCTGAGCCCGGTAGGCGTGAGTGAGCACGCGATCCAGAGAGCGCAACGCAAACCGCCGCGCCTCCGGCAAATTCAAGACCCGGGCGGCTTCCAGATAGGCCGAAACGCACAGGCTGTTCCATCCCACGTAGACGGTCTTGTCCACGTAAGGCGCCTGACGCTTCAGCCGCGCCGCGTACATTTTGCGTTTCGCCGAGTTCAGCAGTTGCTGAATTTTCTCCGGCGCCAGATTCGTCCGGCGTGCAATCTCGTCGACGGGAGCGCGCACGAAGAGCACATTCTTGGCGGCGTTATGATGCATTTCTCCGACTTCATTGATGTCGTAGTGCAGGGCCGCGACCGTGGCTTCTTCTTCTGTAAGCGCCGCTTTGGCCTCATCCAGAGTCCAGGTGAAGTAGTCGCCGTCATCTTCCAGAGAAATGTCCGCGTCCTGCGAAGCGTAGAATCCGCCGCGCTCGCGGTCACTCAGCCACTCATCCATCCATCGAATGATGTCGCGCGCGACATCCGCGAAGAATTGTTCGCCCGTGGCCTGATACGCGTGCACGTAGTTTTTCAGCAGTTCGGAATTGTCGTAGCACATCTTCTCGAAGTGGGGCACGACCCAGCGCTCGTCGACCGAGTAGCGGTGAAACCCTCCGGCCAGCTGGTCGTAAACTCCGCCGCGCGCCATGTGCTCCAACGTAGTGACGATAACCTCGCGCAGCCGGTTGGAATCTGTAGTCGCCATCGGTTCGCCGGCTGAGTGCAGCTCCCCTGAATTTTGCGTATGCGCATATCGCTCAATCAACAAGTCCAGCGCCGAAGGATGCGGAAATTTTGGCGCCTGCCCAAAGCCACCATGCTGCGGGTCAAACATCTTCAACGCCGATTCCTGAATCGCGGTGATGATGGCCGACGAAATGCGCCCATCGCGGCCCGCAAACGACTCCGACTGCGCGATCGCACTCTCCACCATCGCCGCCTGCTCGACCACATCTCCATGTTTCTCTTTGTAAGCGTTGGCGATGCTCAGCAACACGCGGCGAAAGCTCGGCCGTCCATAACCATCATTGGGAGGAAAATAAGTGCCGCCGTAGAAGGGTTTACCATCCGGAGTGAGAAAAGCTGTTAAGGGCCAGCCTCCTTGCCCGCTGACCGCCTGCACCGCAGCCTGGTAGCGGCTATCGATATCAGGCCGCTCATCCCGATCCACCTTCACGGCCACGAAATGTTCATTCACGATCGCCGCGATCGCTGGATCGTCGTACGACTCTCGATCCATAACGTGACACCAGTGGCACCACACCGCACCGATGTCCAGCAGCATGGGCTTGTTTTCGCGGCGGGCTGCCGCGAATGCCTCCTCGCCCCACTGATGCCACTGAACCGGCTGGTGCATGGCCGACCGCAAATAGGAAGAGGAAGCCCGGGAGAGAGAATTCAGAGTAGTGGTACTCATTTCCCCAGTCTACCCCTCGACTAGGGCTTGCGACCCTGCAACTCTATCCCGATTTTGCTGTATAGATCGATGGCGTCATGCAGTTGCTGTTTCTCGATGAACTCCCCCTCGGTGTGCGCCACGTGAATCGATCCGGGACCAATCAACAGAGGTTCGCCCCAGTTCGTGAGCTTCGGGATGTCTGTTGTGAAGGCGGCCATCATGGTTGGTAATCCATCCACCGTGCGCAAGCGCAAGAAGGGAAGCTCCAGGGGGAACGATACCTCCACGTCATCGCCTGCGGTCACCACGATCTGCTTTCGCAAGCTATCGCTCGGTCCAACCAAGCGGTAGAGCAAATCGGCATGAGCGTAATCGGGAATGACGTTCGGTGCGCGGCCGCCTTCAATCAACCCAATGTTCAAGGTGCAAGGTCCGAATTGGGGATCAGCAGGCAAAGGCATCGCCCGTAAGCGAGCCAGTGCCGCGATCAGCTTGTCAATCGCCGACTCGCCCAATTCTGGATAGGCCGAATGCGCCATCTTCCCCGTTGCCACGACCTCAACCCGCAGGGTTCCTTTCGAGGCCAGGGCAACGCGGTTCTCCGTGGGCTCGCCATTGACCAGGAACCGGCATTGCGAAGGAGCATGGTCATTGGCGACTTTAGCGCCCAGGCTGTCACGCTCTTCGCCCACCACGAACAAAAGCCCGACATAGATTTCGTGCTGGCCTAGGCGCTCCGCTGCCGCGACCTGGGCTGCAATAATTCCTTTGGCATCGCAGGAGCCGCGGCCATAGATTTTATGTTCGTCCTCGGACGAAGAAATAAAGGGAGGGACCGTGTCCATGTGGGTCGAGAACACAACTGCTGGATCGGGGTGATCCGGCCAGGTGGCAAACACGTTGAATCGATCCCCCTCGACGGCGATCTTCTTCGTGTGGTATCCAAGCTGGCAGAGCTCTCCGTAAAGATAATTTCCGACCGCAGCTTCATTCCCCGAAATAGATTCGATATCGACGAGTTGTCTAGTGAGCGTGACTGCGTCCATGCTGGAGAGAATAGCAAAGCCCAAGTCCCTAAGCCCCGATCCCTGTCCCCCTAAATTTGTTTTCGAGATCGAAGGCCTGCATCAATCCCAAGCCGTAGGTGATCCCCCGTCCCCGTGTAAGCTAGTTTTGTGTCATCGCCGAACTCCACGATCCGGTCACTATTTCTCAACGGACGCGCTGGCCGTCTCGAAGGTCTGCTGAATGCAGGTGCGAGCAATGCCACGCACGCTGCGGTAGTTTGCCATCCGCATCCGCTGTTCGGCGGAACCCTGCATAACAAAGTCGTTTTCCACACCATGAAGGCGCTGAATAGTTTCGGATTTCCGGTTTTGCGGTTCAACTTTCGGGGAACAGGACTAAGTGAGGGCGAGCACGACTATGGCAAAGGTGAAATCGAAGACGTTCAGACTGCGCTCGAGTGGCTGGATGCGCAATATCATCTGCCGCTGATTTTCGCAGGCTTCTCGTTTGGCGCCGCCATTGGACTGCGCCCCGCCTGCGCCGACCCGCGTGTCAGTGCCGTAATCGGACTCGGGATTCCAGTCGCTCCGGTCGTCGCCGATACCGAAGATCCGCGGGTATACACCTTCGAATTCCTGCACGATTGCGGAAAACCGAAACTGTTTGTGAGCGGAGCCCGCGACCAGTTCGGCCCACGAGCCAAGTTGCAAGCCCTGGCGGACTCGCTGCCGGAACCGAAGAAGTTGGTCATCATCGAAGGTGCGGACCACTTTTTCGAAGGCCGGCTGCACGAGTTGCGCAACGCCGTCGAGTGGTGGATCAAAGAGGCGCAACTCACGTAGAGGCGGCTACTAGCTTTGAGCTTTTAGCTCCTAGCTCACAACTCGGCTCTTATAATTCTCCGCATGCCTGATCCCTCCAAATCAGGGTGCTTTCTCGAAATGAGAGAGACCGCGCGTTCGATTTTTCGCTACACCTTGGATCAGGCCTCGATCGGCAATGCCTTTGCGCGGCATGTGAATTGCGAACGGGGTCTCTTGCGCGTTCGCGACGACCTCTACGACCTGCAGTCCTATTCGGGCGTGCTGGTGGTTTCGTTGGGAAAAGCTGCGAATACCATGCTCGAAGCGTTGGCCGCGCAGGTGGGAAGCTCGTTGTCAGGAATTGTGGCGGCTTCGATTGAGCCTGCAACCCAGTTGCGCGGCTTTCGCTATTTTCGCGGGGGGCATCCCACTCCGAACGAGGAGTCGATTCAGGCGGCGACCGCGATATTGCGCTCTTTGGAGGCGCAAACGCCAACCTCGCTGGTCATATTCTTACTTAGCGGAGGAGGGTCGTCCATCGTGGAGAAGCCGATCGATGACGAAATCTCGCTCGATGATCTGATTGCCACCTACAGCGCGCTGGTTCACTCTGGCGCGCCGATTGCCGAGATCAACGCGATCCGCAAACATCTGTCCGCGGTCAAAGGCGGAAGGCTCGCCAAGGCAGCATTTCCCGCGCAACAGGTTTCGTTGCTGGTTTCGGACGTGCCTGACAACACTCCTGACGCTCTCGCCTCCGGCCCCACGATGCCCGATTCCACCAGCGTCGAAGATTGCCATCGAGTCGCAGAGAAATACGATCTGCTGCCGAACTTTCCCGCGACCGTGCGGGAACTGTTCGAGCGGCATGTGCTGGAAGAAACTCCCAAATCCGATGATCCCGTATTCCAGCGCGCGCGATGGTGGACCGTGCTCTCCAACCAAACCGCAGTCGAACAGGCAGGCGTGGCGGCCGAACGGGCCGGCTTCTTCGTGCACGTCGACAACAGTTGCGATGACTGGGATTACCAGAAGGCCGCAGATCACCTATTGAAGAAGTTGCGCGAACTGCGCCGGCAGTGCTCGCCCGTGTGCCTCATCTCGGGTGGAGAAGTCACGGTGAAGGTCACGAACCCCGGAGTCGGTGGAAGAAACCAGCAGTTCGCGCTGGCTTGCGCACAGAAAATTGCAGGCGAACCAATCACAGTGCTAGGCGCCGGCACGGACGGTGTCGACGGGAACAGCCCCGCCGCCGGAGCGGTGGTGGATGGAAGCACGATCGAGCGCATCCGAGAACAAGGCATGGACGCGCGCCAAGCGCTGGAACATTTCGATGCCTATCCGCTGTTTCGCGCGCTGGGCGATGCGATCGAGACCGGGCCCACCGGGAACAATCTGCGCGACGTGAGAATACTTCTGGCGTACTGAACTGGGCAAGCCGCTGGGAGCACCCCAGAGCAGCACAGGGATTCATCGCCTGAAACCCCGTGCCCTCTCTGGTGAATGCTGTTAGGCGGTCTTCTGCATTTTCGCCATGGCATCGTCCATAGCACGTTTCATCTCATCGCTGGACATATCTTTCACGTGCGTCGCGATCGACCATTTATGTCCAAAGGGATCTTTAAGCTTTCCGTAGCGATCGCCCCAGAACTGATCCATCACAGGCATCTCGACTTTCGCGCCAGCCTTCACGGCGCGAGCAAAGGCCCCATCGACATCTGTGACATAGATGTGCAAGCCCATGCTGGAACCGCCGACGGATTCAGGGGATAACGCTCCGAAGTCGGGAAATTCATCTGCCATCATGATGACGGAATCTCCAATTTTGATTTCCGCATGCATGACTTTGCCGCTCGGATCTTTGGCGATTCCACGCGCCTCGGCACCGAACGCCTCCTTGTAGAACTCGATGGCTCGAGCACAATCTTTCACTGTCATGAAGGGGGTGACGGTGTGATAGCCCTCAGGAATAGGTTTTACTGCCATAAATGCCTCCTAGGCTGGAATTTTCGGAAAGTGTACACCAGTTGCGAGTGGAAATTGTCCAGAAGGTTCGATCATCTCGCGAGGTGACAACATGTGGTCTGGTGTTCTGTGGCCCTGGCCAGCGACACACGACGGCAGACCCTGCGGCAAGGATGTTCAGTGAAGGAGAATCTGGCGATTCAGGTTAGAAGAAGCGGGTGACGCCTTCTTCCAGGACCACAACTTTGTCCTGGACACCGGCCGCGCGGGCTTCCTGATCGAGCAACTGCAGGGGTTCGTCCACCGGTTCATGCGAAAGCCTGAAGGTGCCGTAGTGCATGGGCACCATCCAGCGCGCTTTGAGATCGAGGAAGGCCTGCATGGCATCGGCAGGATTGGCGTGAACGTTGCGGAACTGCGGCGGATTGTAAGCTCCAATAGGCAAGAGGGCGAGGTCGGGCGCCAGACGCCGTCCGATTTCGCTGAACCCCGAAAAATACGCAGTATCGCCGGCGTGATAAACCGAGTGCTTGCCCGACTTCAGCACGAAGCCGCCATAGCCGCGATGCGAATCTTTCAGGATCCGGGCGCCCCAGTGCCGAGAAGGTACGTGGGTGATCGAGACATTGTTGTGCCGGGAGCTCTTCCACCAATCGAGCTCGATAATCTCCGAGAATCCCAGATCCGAAACCAAGTCGGAAACATGGGTAGGAACGATGATGGCAGGGGCCACGCCGCTCGTGTGCAGGTTATTTTGCACAATCGCGCGCAGCGATGGGCGATGCAGGTGATCGAAGTGTGCGTGTGAAACCAGCACCAAATCAATGGCCGGAAGATCCGCAACGCGAACTCCGGGTCTGCGCAAGCGCTTGAGCACAAACAACCAGCGCGCAAAATTCGGATCGATGACCACGCTTTTTCCGCCCAGCTGAACAAAGAAACTGGCATGTCCGATGAACGTGATCCCGAGTTCTCCGTTCGTGGCGAGGCGAGGCTTGTGAGTCTCACCGCAACGCCGGGTCACAGCAGAATGGCGCACCAGACGCGAGAATTGCGTGGCTCGCTTGCGAAGGGCGGGATTGCGCAGTGTCTGCTTGATCATCTAAAAGGGCCACGTCGTAGCTCTGCAACCGAGGCGCTGCGACGGAGTGCTTATCATCTTAGATGATTCCGCGGCATTGCAGGCTGCTTTTTACTATTTGGCGAAGTACGCTGGTAACTGCGGTGAGCGTCTAGCTGCTAGCTCCTAGCTTCTGGCCAACAAGTTGGCGCTTGCACTTCGGATTTGCCCGGAGTGCGGTACTTCAAATCGCACTCGAGAATCGCGGTTATGCTAGCAGCTAGAAGCTAGTAGCTAGAAGCTTGTCTGCTTGACCTGCATTACTCGCCTGATTTCTAATCCAAAAGCGCTTCCAGCGCTGGTTTTTCGCAGCAAGGAGAAAGTTTCGTATGCGAGTGGCTTTTTTGGGATTAGGGATCATGGGGCAGTCGATGGCCGCCAATCTCGTTAAAGCGGGACATGAAGTTACGGTATGGAATCGCACACCAGGAAAACTAGTGGAAGGAGCGGGCGTGGCTCCCACGCCGGCTGCGGCTGCGCAAGGCGCAGAAGTCGTCTGGCTCTGCGTTTCCGACACCAACGCCGTCGAAGAGGTCATCTTCGGCAAAGAAGGTGCGGAATCCTCGCTCGCCAGCGGCGCCATTATCGCCGACTCCAGCACGATTTCTCCCTCCGCGACCTTGAAGTTCGCCGAGCGACTCGGCGCGAAAGGCGTGGCTTGGGTTGATGCTCCCATGACGGGCTCCAAGATCGGAGCGCGAGACGGAACCCTGGTCTTCATTGTCGGAGGAGCCGAAGAAACTATTGAGCGCCTGAAACCTCTTTTTGCCGCGATGGGCAAGAAGATTTTCCGCATGGGGGAGACCGGGAAAGGCCAGGCGACCAAGCTCGCCATGAACCTGCAAATCGCGCTCATCTTCGAAGGATTCGCCGAGGCTTTAACGCTGGCCACCAAGCTTGGCGTCGACACGCAACAATTACTGCACCTGATCGAAGCCACCATGGTGCGCTCCGGAGTCGTCGACTATAAAGGGCCATTCATTCTGCAACGGGACTTCACGCCGAATTTTCCCTTGCGCCTTATGCACAAAGACATTCGGCTTACGCTCGAGGCTGCCAAAGAAGCCCGGGTGAAATTGCCTGCCCTTGAAACTGTGGAGGAGATCTACGAAATGGCGACGGAGGATGGCAACCAGGATCTCGATTACGCCGCCACCATCACCTTGCTGGAAAAATGGGCGGGCGTACAAGTGAGGGGCGAAGCAGCTTAACAGAAGGGCGTTTCGAGTTTCAGCTTTCAAGTTTCTTGTATGCGAAACTCGAAACTGGGAAACCCGAAACCCGAAACTGGAAACCTTCCCAGAGGCCACTGTACTGCCGTAATGCCTGGAATGGGTCTGTTACACAAGTATTACAGATGCAGCCCTCGTCTCCTGATAACTTAGCGGAAGTTTTTCATCTAATAATTCAGGGAACGGGGACCCTCCTACCAATGGAACTGCAGGATCTGGAACGAACACAGGCTAGCAAGGACGAGGTCAATTGGATCACCGCCGGCTTCATGGCGGCCTTTCACGTCGGAGCCGTCGCGGCTCTCTTCTTTTTCACCTGGAAAGCTTTGCTGGTCGCGATCTTCTTGTGGTGGGTGGCAGGCAGCCTGGGAATCGGCATGGCGTATCACCGACTGCTCACGCATCGCGGATTCAAGACGCCGAAGTGGGTGGAATACTTTCTCACCGTTTGCGCGACCTTGGCGCTTGAGGGCGGTCCGATTTTCTGGGTGGCGACCCATCGCATCCATCACCAATTCTCAGATCAGGACGGCGATCCCCACTCACCCATTGATGGAAAGTGGTGGGCGCATATGGGCTGGATCCTGATGGGAAAGTCGATGCATCACGATGCTACGACCCTGGCGCGTTACGTTCCTGACCTGGCCAAAGACAAGTTCCACGTCTGGCTTACGAAATATCACTACGTTCCGCAGGTCATTCTCGGCGTCGTTCTTTTTGCCATAGGCGGCCTGCCATGGCTCCTGTGGGGAATGTTTTTCCGCACGGTCTTCTTGCTGCACGCGACCTGGCTGGTGAATTCGGCGACGCATTCCTGGGGAACGCGGCGCTTTGCCACGCGCGACCTGTCCACCAACAGCTGGTGGGTAGCTTTGCTGACCTTCGGAGAAGGCTGGCATAACAATCACCACGCGCATCCGACCTCGGCCTCGCACGGCTTTACCTGGTACGAGATCGATACCAACTGGTACGGAATCTGGATTCTCAAAAAGCTTGGCCTCGCGTGGGATATTCAGCGAGTGACATTGTCCGACGTCGAGCACGGGCGGGTGGCGGCTCCCAACGGACGGCTGATTGTGCCTGAGTTGGCCCCGTCCGGCGATTAACTTCCCGCGACTTTCTTTACATCAGCCCTGGCTTCGGCTGGGGCTTTTTCCTGCCCAGAATACGCTTGCTTCATACCCGAATGATCATCACTTCAGTCGCCTTGATCAGGGCGGCCGCCGTCTGGCCCTTCTTCAACTGCATCTCCCGGACTGCACCCGACGTAATGAGAGAAGTAATCAGCTGGCCGCCTACTGAGAGTGTTACCTGCGCTACGAGGCCGCTAACGCGGACATCCACCACGCGGCCCACCAGCTGGTTGCGTCCGCTGATGCGCTGGTAGGTCACCCGGCGCTCGCCTTTATTGCGGCCCCGTGTGCGATAGAGCAGGCGATCGATTTCAGATTGCGGTATGCGGTAGTGCCCGCCGGGCGTTTTTACCGCTTTCAGCTTGCGGTGGTAGATCCACTGCTTGATGGTGGGATAGCTGATCTGCAGTTGCACAGCAGCGTCCCGGGCTCGCAGCAGAGTCTCACCCGCGGGATTCTGATTTTTCTTTGTCTTCATGCGCTACTTTTGCTGTAAACCTCAGAAAGGAAAGCGAACGGAAAGCGTTTTTGCGTGATTGAACTGGTGGAAATGCGTCACCGCAATCTGTTCGCCTACACCGACTGTGAGCCCCAGACGTCCCCACAAATGAAATCGTCCCGCCACCAGACCCGGAGAGAGGAACACCTGTTTATCTTCGTCCAGCCTGCCATTGGGCCAGAATGTGGCGTTCACTTCCACCTCCGGCCATAGCTTGCGTAAGACATGGTACTGGAACGCCGTGTTGTAGGCCACGGGAGTGCCGGATTTCTGCCGGCCGCCGGTGGGAATGGTCCAGCCCAGAGTGCTTTGGAAATCGAACTGGTGAAATCCCTTGCCGAAGGCAATCGTCGGCGTGATGGAGGCGTACTCGGACGCGAAGCGTCCGTAGGGGATGCTGCCTCCCAGAAATGCGGTGACGATGTAGTTTCCGTGCTCTTCATTCCCGGTCAGAAAACGATACTTCAATAGGAGCGGAATGTTTCCGAAGCCGTCGGGTCCCTTGAGCGGGACTTGATAGGGCGGCACGCCCACGATGATTTCGGTTTGTTTGGTCGGGATCAGTTCCAGGCCCTTGCCCGCCCCGTAGTTCAGGCTGGTTCCCCCTGCCACAGGGGTCCACACGATATCGGAACGGAACTCCTCTTCGAGCCGTGGCGTCGTAGTGAACATGGGAGTGAGCCAGTGAGGCTGCGCCGCCTGGGTTTCTTTCACACGGGTGAACCAGTTCGCAAAATAACCATTTTGGGCGGACAAATTCAAGCAGGTGGAGCCTGAGAAAATCGAGAGAAGTACGAACAGCTGAACTCTTATGTTCAAGAGAAATCCCACGAGGCAAGTTGTATATGCAAATCGATACGGTCTAATAAAGTAAGGCGATTATATACGATAGTGAGCCTCACCCTGTGCTCCTCTGTGTCCCCCGTGTTGAAAAACCCTGCAGCACAGGGGACACTGGGGCGAAGCTGTAAAATCACCGTAAGCCATGCGCATCACGAGCCGCCGCGGGACCATCGTGTTCTTCCTATGTCTGGGTATTGGTCTGGTTGCCCTGGCCGTCGCGCTCAATGTTGGCTGGATCATCCTCAATTGGCGGGAAGGAGTGCTGCTGTTCTTCGGCATTATCTTCTTCGCTCTGATCATTGCCGGAATGGTGGTGAACACAATCTTCCTGGTGCGCGAATTACGCCGCAGCGAGCAGCACGACAGCTTCATCAACGCCGTCACCCACGAATTAAAGACACCGGTAGCTTCCATTCGCCTGCACCTGGAAACCCTGCAGCGGCGGGATTTGCCGGAAGCACGCAAGCAGGAGTTTTACAAGATCATGCTGAGCGATGCCGACCGGCTTACTGAAACCGTCGAGCAGGTGCTGCGCGCCGGACGGGCGGGTGACCGGAGAGCCGGGCGGGAGAAAGCCGAGGTCGATTTCGGCCAGCTGGTGCAAGACTGCCTGGAAGCGATTCGCACCCGCCATCATCTAACGCCAGAGGCCATGCGCTACGAACAGGCGCTTCATAACGGAAACGGTGTGCGCGTGCTGGGCAGTCTCGAGGATCTGCGCACCGCGGTTTCCAATGTCCTCGAAAATGCCGTCAAGTATTCCGGCAATCACATCGATGTTGCGGTACGCCTTGAGACTCCCGACGAGAAACGCGTTCTCTTGAAGGTGAAAGATGAAGGCGTAGGGATCGCACAGGAGGATATCAAGCGCATCTTCAAGCGCTTTCATCGCGTAGGAGGCCGCTCGCTCGCTCATATCAAGGGAACCGGGCTGGGCCTGTTCATTGTGCGCTCCATTGCCAAAAAGCATGGGGGAAAAGCCTTCGCGCAGAGCGAGGGCGAGGGTCGAGGGACGACAGTGACGATTGAATTGCCACGTATCTCATCCGCGAGGCCAGACGCATGACCCGGGTGCTGGTCGTGGAGGACGAGGCGCACCTGGCGCAGGGGCTCCGTTTCAATCTGGAGGCAGAAGGCTACGAGGCTGAGGTTGTCGGCGATGGCGAGGCCGCGACCGAGCGTCTTCTGGGCCAGCAGGAAAAGTTCGATGCTGTGGTGTTGGACATTATGCTGCCGGGCAAGGATGGCTTTACCGTGGTCTCGGAGCTGCGCTCGGCGCGCAATTATGTTCCGGTGCTGATGCTGACCGCGCGCGGGCGTCCTGAGGATGTGCTGAAAGGTTTCGCCTCGGGTGCCGACGATTACCTGCCCAAGCCCTTCGATCTCTCGATTCTGTTGGCGCGCTTGCAAGGCTTGCTGCGCCGCAGCCAGTGGATACGCGGCCAGCACGCGGCAGGACCACGGGAAAGCGAGCCCGGCAACGAGGAGGATTTTGGAAGTTTTTCTTTTGGCGGCCGCACCATCGATTTCGGAGAACTGGAACTCCGCTCCGAGCACAGCACCATCCGCCTGACGCTGATGGAATCTGAGTTGTTGCGCCACCTCGTCCGCAATGATGGCAAGGTCGTATCGCGCAAGCAGATTCTGGAGGAGGTCTGGGGCCTGCACGAAGACACGGATACGCGGGCCATTGATAACTTCATCGTGCGCTTACGGCGCTACATCGAGGACGATCCGGGAAACCCACGCCACCTGCTTACCGTGCGTGGCGTGGGCTATCGCTTCCTCGCGAAGCCGGAGAAGAAGTGAATCCAACCTATGCCCGGCACAGTTCCGTCAGCAGCGTTTCGCGGCGCTCTAGTGCGAGGCGATCCATGCTGCGTAGGACGGCGACATAGATCGAGATGGAGATTGCGGCCAGAATCAGAAACAGCACGACGGCGATCCAAAGATCGTTGTAATACCGCGCGATTGCAAATACACCGATTCCAAGCCCCACAATGACAATCTGCATTCCGAAACTCGCCAGCACGGTTGTCTGCGTGGCGTTCTGCCTGCCAAAGGCGGAGAAGTCCCGCTTCTTGGGCGAATAGAGCGACAGCAGGTTCCCGGCGCTGAAATTCAAAGGCGCCGCAAACACTAGTCCGGCCATGGTCGCGACGGTGACCGCGAGGTGAGGCGCGCCATAGAGATACCTGACCGCGATGTACGCGAGAAGCGTGTTCACCATCACGATAGCGGCGTAGGTAAGATTCTTGCCCAAGACGATCTGGCGAAATTGAACCGGAGAAGCATAGAAGAACTGAATGCCTCCGCCGTCGGCGCCGAAGTTGTTGTAGACCAGGTTCGTGAGCACCAGCAGCGCGTAGGCGGCGGCTCCCGGGAATGCCATATCCGGAGTGCGACTCAAACCGCCCGAGTGGTGCATTTGATTCAGCGGTCCCATGCGAAATACCACCAGCATGAAGACCGGCATGATGAGGGTCAGCAGCATGGGACCGCTGCGCGCCAGGTACCGCATTTCCTTCTCGAATACGGCCGCGACGGCCTGTGAGAATCCCGGGAGATCCCAGCCCACTTGTGGAGTTTGAATTTGCGGCGCGGCCGTTCGCCCCGCCGTCTCGCTCAGACTCTCGCCTGCAAACTGAGCCCGAATCCTGAGATGCAGCAGATATCCCGCGGCCAGCCCGAACGCGGCCAGCAACGCCAGAGAACTGAGTCCGACAACAATGCGGGCGTGCAGCGCCTGGGCAATGGCGTCGGACGCCAGGCCCGGAGGCAACACCTCTTGAACCTGGCTGCCGATTTCGAAAGCACGCCGGAACTCCGGCCGGGAGGCTTTGTTTAAGTGCGCAACAATGGGCCCGATCAATTGCAGGCTGAGCATCAGCAGGATGAACACCAGCCCGAAAATCTCACGCGTTCGGCGCTGTGCCAGCCATCGCTCCAGCCACGCAAAAACCATCTGCATCAGCAGCAGATTGAACACCCCGAATGCAGCCAGCACAACTGCGGTCCACACGAACGATAAGGGCTGCGCCACCGTGACGCCCAGCCAAACTCCAAGCAAACCCAGGCTGCCGATCGCGCATGCCGGATCGAACAATCCAAACGCCATGCGCACCAGGAAATACGAACGATAGCTAAGGGGGAAGCGAAGCAGTTCTGTCGAATCGGGATTATTGCTGAACGCCGTGGCCATGACCGGGAAGAATTGCCAAAACAAAAAAATGGGCCACAGGATGAGCGCGAGATCTTCGGGCTTGCCTTGGGAAACTAGCAGGTAGGAGAAAAACGACGCCACCAGGAAACCGCCCAGGCCACCAAGCGCGAAGACCGAAGTTACCACCATGCGCGAGGCAAATTCAGTTTTGCCGCGCCGGCTGCGCAGGCCATTGACGAACATCCGCCAGCGCAATTCAGCTATGGCCTTTAGTTGGGTGGATACCGGTCGACCGAGGTTCATTGTGGGACGCTTCAATTGTTGCACAACGTCCGATTTTGCGGCCGCAATCCGCGGTAACCCGTTGCGTGCTAACAGCATTGCAGGGGATGGAATGTGGTGCCGATAGCAGAGTTACAGGTTGGATTCCCACTGTGAGCTTCATCACGAGCGAGTGTTAGATGGCTCACACGGGAATTTGTATCCTGCGTGCAACACTGAAATGGACTGTGGAGGTAGTGGAATGTCTGGGTCGGAAGAGGGTCCGTTGTGGGACAGTTTCACGCATCCTTTGGCCAGCGTCCTTGAACTTGCGTTTGGTTGTCACCACCGCAACGTGAGCCGGGTGTTCACCATTAACGGGCATAGTTACAAAGTCTGTTGTGAGTGCGGCGCCACCTTCGAATATTCGCTACGAACGATGTCGGTCCGGCCGCACCGGAGATTGCTATCTGCGCTGAGGCGCTTGCACGCGCAACGCAAACGGCGCAAGATCATTGACCGTTCCCTGGAATCCTGAACCGCCGCTAGGCCAGCCAGGAGAGTTCCTGCTCGGCGGGCCGTGATCCGCCCACCACGCGCAGGAATATTTCTTCCAGGGTGAGTTTCTCCGCCGCCGTGGCCAATCCCTCTCCGCCCGCCCCTTGCGCTTGCACCCCGGCGCGCAATTCTTCCAGAGATCCCTGCGCCACCAGCCGTCCTTGATGAATGATGGCGACATGACTGCAAAGCCGTTCCACAATTTCCAGAACGTGGGACGTCAGGAAGATCGTGGCACCGCGAGCGATCATGCGCTGCAGCATGGCTTTCAGGGTACCGGCAGCGATGGCATCCACGCCTTCGAAAGGCTCGTCGAGAAACAACACTTTAGGTCCGTGGATGACGGCGGCGGCCATCGCCAGCTTCTTTTGCATCCCGTGCGAATAATCCGTGACCAGTTTTCTGGGCTGATCGGCGAGTTGCATGAACTCCAGCAACTCGGAAGCGCGGTTCGCGGCAGTCTGGCGATCCAGGCCGTACATTCTTCCCGCAAAGCTCAGGAACTCGGCCCCGGTAAGGCGCCCAAAAAGAGCCATTCCTTCGGGAACCACCCCGATCTGCCGCTTGACCTCTACCGGGTGAGTTTGCAAGTCGAGCCCGAGGATTTCAATGCGCCCGGAACTCGGGGCCAACAGCCCGGTCAGCATTTTGATGGTGGTCGATTTCCCTGCGCCGTTGGGGCCAAGGAATCCGAAGAATTGCCCGGGAGCCACGCGCAGATCAACTCCATCGACGGCTAAAAGTTCTCCAAATCGGCGAGTCAGTGCCTGCGTGCAGATGGTCGGGGCGATTTCCATGAAAGCTTTGAATCTAGCATAACGCCGGAACTCCGCCCTGAAAGCGGCCTTACTCTTTCGACTCTGCTTTCTTCTCCGCCTTCTTTTTCTGAGCGTCGACAGTCCAAGGTGGCACGACGCCTGCCATTCGGCTGTAGGCGATGGACTGACCGAGGTGTTCGGCGCCGTGACGTACTATGAACAACAGCGCCCCGCGTTGCGTGTTCTTGCCACCGAACCAGTCCATGCTCTTTTCCAGGTCGGCATCCGGCATGGCTTTGATCGCCTGCTTCGCGTGCGCGAAGGAGTCTTTCAGTGTGGCGATAATTTTCGCCTTGTCGGTGGTGGTCTTCTCGATATTCTTCAAGTCGAGGCCCGTTGGTGGCGGGGTGCCGACCATTTCGTAGAGGTTGTAGTTCGCCGCGCTGACATGCAGGAAGACTTCGGCAAACGAGCGTACATCCGCCGCCGGCCGCCACGTATATTTTTCCGCCGGAATGGCTTCGGCCAGTCGCGTGAACTTATCTTCCTGCACCATCACTTCCGCCATAACCTCAGAGCGGTAGCCGGTGACCCCGGGTGTGCCTTCCTTGTACGGATTCACCTGGCCTGCGGCTGGAAGCATTCCAACCGTAAACACAATGAGACTCACAGCGGAGAAGGCGCGTTTCATGGAAATCTCCTCTTCGTAAACTGTTCAGTGAAAACGATTACAGGTCCGCGCGAATGCCGCCGGCACCTGGGACTTTCGGGACTCCAGCTTAGACGTAAGTCGGAACTGTTCGTCAACGGAAGCGGGTGGTTCGCCACAGCACGATTCCGCCCGCAGCCAGGAGCGCGAGTGTTGCCAGACTCAGCGCCACACCCCAGCCGATGCTGATGTCCATTGCGGGCAGGCGCGCCATGCTGGCGAGCACGATGAATAGCGCGCTGGTGCCGAGAATGAGCAGCCAATCCAGAAGCGTTCGTGAGTCGTGCCGGTTGTCGAACGATCGTCCTTCCATGCCTGCCCGTACATATTCGTCCTCCACCCCGTAGCGCTCGCCTTCGCGCGCGGCGGCGTTACGCCACGACGAGTGTTCCTGTTCGGTGGCAGACGACAGGGCGATCGCGACCGCGCCGGCCGCCATTAACAACGATCCTCCCGCGACCTGGGCATACACGGTGTGGGTTCCACCCTTCAGTTCGTGGAAGACCAGAATGCCCCAGAGCAACCCCCAAAGCTGATTGGTATTGGACAGCGGAATTCCGCGGCTGATGCCCACGTATTTTGTGGCGTACTGCTGGAACAGATCGCCCAGCACCCAGACCAGGCCGCCGAGCATGAGCCAGAACAGGACCGGCTTGGCCGCGTTCAGTTCGCGCCAGAGAGGCGCCGCACCGCGGTATGCGACAGCCACTACCACCATCGTCAGCAGTTCTCCCACCGTAAAGAAAGTGATAAACGACAGCGGATTCATCCCGGTCAGATACGCCTTGCGGTAGGGGATGTACATCGTGCCCCAGAGAATGCCTGCGCCCAGGGCGGCGGCGACGCCCAAGGTGGCTTTCCCCGGAGCAGCCTGCTGCGAGGAGGCAATCGCCAGCAGCGCTGCACCCGCGAACATGCAGACCGCTCCTCCCAGCACCCCCGCCCAGCGCTTCCATCCTGCCAGGCGCAATTCATGAAACAGCAGGAAGCCCCAGAAAATCCCCAACAAACTGTTCGTATTCCAAAGCGGAAACGCAATGCTGAGACCCACATTGCGGATGGCGTAGATGGTGAGCGTGTTGGCGACCGCCCACATGCATCCTGCGAGAATCGCCCATACCACCAGGTGCGGGGCCTGCCGGACATCGGCGCGGACATGCGACGTCCCGCGAATCAGCGCGGGAACGCTCCAGCGCGCCAGAAAAACGCCGCACACCATCACGAGCGACACCGTGACGGGCGAGATGTCAGGATTCACCAGCTTGATAGGCGCTTCGGCGCCGCCCAGCCAGGCTCCAGCGGCAAATCCGCAGAAAATCCCCAGCGCCTGCAGGCTGCGCAGACGGCTGCTCTCGACTGGCGTTTGCACCACCGATAACTTTGGAGACTGCAGCCTTTCCTGGCTGGCGCTCAACGGAGTTTGTCCAGGAGCACGAGGCCGCCCAGAAGAACACTGAGGGGAATCCAGAAATGCACGTCAGTGGCAATGGCGCGAATGAGACTACTGAAGCGCGAAGCGGGCATTGTAGCCTCGAAGTGGAATTTGAATCCGGACCATCTTAGGTAGGAAGCAAGGTGCGCGTCAACGGTTGGCGGGCTAAGGATAGAGAAGATGAAATGACCCACGCATGCTTCGGCCAGGGCATGAGTCGCAAGCTATTGATGGCTTGATCTGATCTTCACGCTAACAAGAACAAAAACGACCGGTGCTGATTTCACACGGCGGGAGTAGAATGAGCCAATTTTACGCAGGCTCGGTGAAATCTTTGTCACCGATCTCGTGGTCGTTTTTCTTGTCGCTCCGATTCGAATACGGCAACTACACCAGCATCCGGAAGCTGCAGAAAGAGGGAAGTTGGAAGTTCGTCCTTGATGTGAGGAACGCGAGTTCGACACCGAAGTAAGAGTAGCGTTTCGTTAAGAATGCTTCGCGACGGAGGCGGAGATGGTAAAGCTGAAGGTTTCGCTCTTCCTGCTTTGTCTTACGGTTTCGCTTACCGCAGTGGCAGCAGAGTTCTGGGTCAAGAAGCCCTATCAGAACTGGTCCGCAGATGAAACGCGCCGCATGCTGGAAGAATCTCCATGGGCGACAACATATAAACTGAGCGGCGTTCAGAGCAATGTGTTCGGCCACGACGCCCCCTCGACCCCCGGCTACCGGGGAGAGATGGAAACCAATCCTGCCGTTAGCTACAACATCCAATTTCGTTCGGCCGCGCCGATTCGAAGGGCCCAGGTGCGTTCCTCCCAGCTCAACTCGCACTACGACAAGATGAGCGCGCAACAAAAGCTGGCCTTTGACAGCAGCGCTGCGAAGTTTTTGGCGACCTCGTTTCCTGACCGCATCATCGTTTCCGTCAGTTTTCACACCAACGTCCAGAACTATGAGAGCTTGCTGCGGAACTATTGGGCTGGCCAGAGCATGGCCAAACTCAGCACAACGGTGTATCTGAATACCAACTCAGAGAAGCTGAGTCTGATCGACTACAGTTTCAAAGAAGATACATTTCAGTTCACCTTTAAGCGTCCGAAGCAACTCTCTCCGGATGAGAAACTCGGAGTTGAATTTGTTCACCCCCGAATCGGCCAAGTCACCCAACAGCGCATACTCCAGGAATTCAGCGTGAAGAAAATGCTGGTGGATGGAGAACCCGCGTTCTGATCGCGCGCGCGGGAAGCTGACGGCGGTAGCGACGCTGCGCGAATTGCGAGTCTTGTTGGCAACATTGCGCTAATGTGAGTGATCCGAGTGCTCACCCGCCAGGATTGTTGGCGGCATCGGTCCTCGGCCCGGTGAGCCTCGTTGCCGGAGAGCACAGCGCGTACCATGAATCATGGATGAAACTTACCTACAATGCCCCGGCGCAAGACCCGCTGAGGGCTCGATAGCGGCTGATGTCCTCCTTCGAGAAGAGCCAGAGGACGAAGAGGAGGACGAGGATGAACAGGACGACGACGATGAAGATAACGATGGTGACGAGGGCTATTCGGAGTGAAGGCGCTCTGGTTCGTGCAAAGCGGCGAAGTCACGCATTGACCGCGCCCGGTGGGTTTTTACAGTACGTACATCCGTAACATCCACCATACAAGGAATATTGCGACCAGGGCCCCCGCGACGTGAACTACCCAGTCGCCCACTGTTTTCGGTCTCCCAAAGTTGAACATTCAGCGATGGTAGCAGGCCCAGTGCAGGCTGAGTCGGCGAACCATCCCCATTTCACTCAAAACGATTGCACAACCTGCTGCCTTCTCGTCCGAGGAGTAGTTCACCTTATACTGGAAAGAAATTGAGATCGGGTGTTGCATCCGCTTTCGATCCCGACCTGCTTTAGAGGACTTCATGGCCGCGCTCATTGATGCTATTAATGTCAAACGGAAGACACTGTTTGAGTTTGAAAACACTCCTTTCTGCTGCCTGGAAGCCGACGTAAACACGCCTACCGCTCGCGGCGGCCAGACCCTCGTGCGGCTGAAGATGCGCAACCTTCTCACCAACGCCGTCTTCGAGAAGACATTCAAGGCAAGCGACAAATTCAAGGAACCAGACCTGGAGTCGGTACAGGCTTCCTATCTCTATAGCGACGGGGATGGTTCTCATTTTCTCGACCAGGAAAGCTACGAGACCATCACCCTCAACCGTCAGATGGTTGGTGACGCATTGGACTTTCTGATCGAAGGCGCATTGATTGAACTGCGCAAATTCAACGGCAACCCGATTGGTTTAGAGCTGCCAATATTTGTTGAGCTGGATGTTGCCTACACGGAACCTGCGGTCCGGGGCGACTCGTCGGGCGGCGCGACCAAGACTGCACGGCTCGAGACCGGCCTGGAAATCCGGGTTCCCCTATTCATCAAAGAGGGGGAAAAGGTTAAGGTGTCCACGGAGACCCGGGACTTTGCGGGCAGGGCATGAGTACGTATCAGTTCGCTGGCTAAACGTTCTCGAAGCTTATCAACAGCGAGTCGCAATGGTTGCTTCCGTGCTCACGTGTACGGCTCGCGGCCCGCGTCATGCGGCTCGTGCCTTCGCGGAGGTCAGGCACGCCGTCACCTCCCGGAGCACCTGTTCATAATCAGCGGCTGTGGCCCGCTCCACATGAATACGAGCGCCTTTTACGCCTGCTTCTTGCGCCAACCTCTTGAACTCACTCTGAAGAAAGATTTCCAACTGTTTCGGCGTCAAGACGGCGATGGGAACAGTAGCGGACTGCCCGGTCTCGGTCTCGATCTTCACGCAGTACGGGGATTCGGACGGTTGCGTTTCCGGATTCATGCGACACACCTCTTTAGGAAGCGACGAGAGTGGCAGGTAAAGATTCCTAGCATTTTAGCGTGCCCCCGCCGTTCCAGAGTGCGATATGGGGAATAGTTGGTGCACGTCGGCACCGTTGGGAATGAATCGCGGTGGCGCTCATTGGCTGCTTCGGAATCCTGAGTGGTAACGAATAGGAACAACAGCTATAGGCCGCAGGCGCTGTGTCGAAGCGCAGAGGCTTGGGATATGCGTCCGGGATACGATGTGTCGACTCCTATGCTACGGGCCAGCCGTAGCGGAGCGCGATGTTTCGCAGCCCATCCCAATTCTCACCCGCGGATCGCGCGGTAGCGGATGGAGTTGTCAGGGTCGATGTACAAACGCTGCCGAAGCTGCCGGGAGCTACCGCGTACTGCGGCGCTGTGAGGTCGCTGAGCGAAAAATCGAGAGCCAGAGCGAGATTTTGTGCAGTGGCATCGCGTACAGTAAGCGGGCGCACATTCCAGCGCCACTCGATCATCTTCAGGATTGATGTGTGATCGTAAACGCCACTCACCACACTGCCACGCGGAGACTTGGGCGAAATTATCAGACAGGGGACACGGAACCCACGCAGCCCATCCTGGTTGCCTGCGATCGCATCAGCCGCAGGGATGGGCGCCGTGGGTGGGGGGACATGCTCGAAGAATCCACCCCACTCGTCAAAGTTAATGATCAGAACCGTGTTTCGCCAGACCGGACTCGACGTAACCGCCATGTAAACGGAGTTTAAAAACACTTCTCCGTTCCGAATGTCGGCGAATGGATGATCGTCATTGGATAGCCCCTGTGACTCTCCTAAAAAACGCGGCTCCACAACCGACACGTGTGGCAAGGTGCCAGCGGCGCAATCGGCAAAGAACTGCGGGACGGGCGCGCTGATTGACAGGTATTTTGAACCCCACAATGCCAGCAGAGGGATGTCGCTGAAGTAATAGCGGCGGCTGATGCTATGGTCCGCCAGACGGTCCCAGATCGTAGGCAGAGTGGAGATCGTAGTCGAGTTATCAATCCGGTCAGTTTGCGCGGCGTGCTGGTAAATTCGATTGGGAAACGTCTCCGCCATGATTGCGGCGAAATAGTTGCTGAACGTTGTCCATCCGGGAGCCGCTTGACCGAGAAATGCAAGGTCCGATTGCCCGTAATAGCCGATGGGAAACTGGTCGCCTACCGGCGCCGTCTTCAGAAATCCATCGCATTTGCCGGCGTCATACTCGACTCTACCGCCGCTGTAGGAATGGTCAGGATCGGCATGTCCACAGCCCTGGTAATCGGTAAGTGCGTACGTCGGATATGTATTGCCGGCTGTGTCCATAAAACTGAGGTCAGCCTGCATTCCGTTAGCGCCCGGTAACCAACCGAGAAAGTGGTCGAAGGAACGATTCTCCATCGTGACGAGAACGATGTGATCGATACCCGATTTGTTCGGTTTTGGCAGAACGCGCGACTTCGCGAAGAGCGAGCCCGCAGAGCTTAAGGCTAGTGCTCCACCCGTGAGCCTGGCGGTTTTCTTTAGAAATTCCCGCCGATCGAGATTTTTTTTGGCCGAAACGTCTGAGGTCTTGCTACGTGCGCTTGGGTTGATGTTGTTGGTTTGGGACATCGTCTCCTCCGCGCCTGGTCAAACTAGCGGGGTTGTGATGCGCCGCAAAATCTATAGGTTGCGATTTGTCCCAAGCTAATTCGACCAAACAGTGCAACGCGTGGAATCACGATAAGTCCCCTTAACTCTCAAAATGCTCGGGCCGCGGGTTTGAGTGCTATCGATTTGATAACCGCATGTTCGTGCACGGAATGTTTGCAAGAATAGTCGGGGCAGAGCATTCTCCAGCGGGAGGACAGCGATCCTGGAACTGGCGAACTTTAGAAATGCAGGAGGCTTTTTCCGCAGCTATCCATAACCGCGCGAGGCCTCAAAAGGGCCGGCGGGCGCTCCGGTCCAGAGTCACGCATTTGCTGCCACGTGCAGTGAAACAGGGGGGACGCGGGCAGGGCAAGGTGCCCGCAGTTGACGCACATGTACCAGTCGCCGCCGCTTTGCGCCAGCATCGGCCTGAAATTGCCATGCTCCACGCAATATGGACAGCGCACGATCTTCGATTTTTGAGCAGTTGCAAAATCCACTGCTCTTTCTGATACAGGGCAACTCTGCGACGGGCAAGCGCCAAAATACGCCAAGACTTTGGCTCTTCACCCGCACAAGGAACGGGAACCCTTGCCCCGAGCCTCATTTGCCGTTCTGAATTCCGCGATCTAGAACAGGTTCCACAAAAACTGGTTGTATACCTCGTGATGGAACTGCACTTCCTGGGCTTTGACGAACGTGCCCAGCGCGCGAGGGCAGCGGTCAGCCGAGGCCTGCTTCAAATCCGCATAGCGGCCCTTCACATCGTCACCGAATATAGTCGTGGTCCACTCCGCCTTGCGGAAGTTGTCCATGGCATCGTAGATGTTGTCGGGCAGGTAGCGCTCGGCTTGCCGAAGGTTCTTGATCTTCGCCGTCTCGCCATCCAAGCCGGTCTTGAAGATGGAGTACATGACCATGTAAGGATTGGCGTCGGGTGCGACGGAGCGAACTTCTACCCTCATACTCTTTTCATTGCCGATGGGAATGCGAATCATCGACCCGCGATCGACCGCCGAAGCTTTGATCTGGTTGGGCGCTTCAAAATGCGGATCGAGCCGCCGGTACGCATTCACACTGGGATTCAGCAAAAGGCACACGTCGTTGCCATGGGTCAGGATGCGATCCACGAATGCCCATCCCATTTTGCTGAGCTTCTCTTCGCCCTTCGGATCCCAGAACAGATTCTTCCCGTTCTCACTGATGGAGACGTTGGTGTGCATTCCGCTACCATTCACGCCCACGACCGGCTTGGGCAGGAACGAAGCGGTCAGTCCCATGTTGGTCGCGACCTGCCGGCAGATCAGCTTGTATAGCTGGATCTGATCGGCCGCCGCTACCACTTCGCCGTATCCGTAGTTGATTTCGAACTGCGAGGGCGCAACCTCAGGGTGATCCTTCTCGTTCTGGAAGCCCATCGAGCGCTGCACTTCCGCCGTGGTGTCGATAAAAGTTCGCAGAGGATCGCCGGGCAGCGAATGATAGTAGCCGCCCGTGTTCACGTATTCGAACTTCAGGCTTTCGTGATAATGGCGCTCCGCATCGGAGCCCTTGAACAAGAATCCTTCAATCTCGTTGGCGGCATTGAGGGTGTATCCCTTCTTCTTGTGCAGTTCTTCAGCGTAGTTTTTCAGGACGCCGCGAATGTCGCCGGAGTAGGACGTGCCCCCCTTGTCGATGACCTCACCGAACACCAGCACCTTGCCCGAGCCAAAGACGTCGGCGGGTGCCCAATAAAACGCGGACCAGTCGATGCCTAGGCGCAGGTCGCTCTCGCGCTGCGCCGTGAATCCGCGAATGGACGAGCCATCGAACGTCAGGTTGTCCCAGCTCTTCAGCAGGAACTTCTTGTCGTAGTCCAGCATGTGCAACCGGCCCTCGAGGTCGCTGAAGAGCACGGTCACAGCCTTGATGCGCTTTTCGTCGGTGAGATATTTAAGACGGTCTTCCTGAACCTTGTGCGCCGCGACGCGGTTCCTGCGCTGCTCCTTTGCCTTCAGGTTGAGTTCTTCCAGTTCGTCGTAGGTCAGTGCCAGGAAATTGCGCAGTTCGTTCGACATGGGTGTGGTTCAGTCTCCTTCGCCATAGGGCATGAGTTTAAGCAAAACGTGTACGGGAAGTTGAAATGGCTGGTTTCAACAGCGCTTGGAAGTCGGAAGCATAGCGCGTAGGGAACACATCAGCCAATCGAAAATGCTGATGCGCGGCATAAAAGGGATTTATTTGGAAGCGCTATTGGAGTTCCACCGACATCACACTGGTCTCGCCCGAATCATTCTGACGATAGTTCACCGCCACCTTCTGGTTGCTCCATGAACACGAGAAGTGATCCGCTCCCATCAGGATTACGTGGTTCTTATCGGCAACCTTCAAGTTCAGTGTCTTCGATCCAGAGGTCACATTTAGCTGTGCGGTGGGGTCGGTGGAGCAATCGACACGTTTGAGAATCCCATGAATGAAGATTGGCGCACCCCACTTGGCCGGCTCAGATTTCACAGAAGGTGTGTTCGTGTCGGAAGATGTGGCGGGTTCAGGAACGCCTCTTCGGACGAGAGTGAGCGCGGTCGGATTCGACTGCTCTTGCGGCTCTTGCTCCACTTGCTGCATGCTGCTTAACGCCGTTTCGGCGCTTGTAGCCATCCCAGGAGTGGAAGCATTGCGCAAGCCCTGCAGAACACCCTTGGCCTTGTCCACTTGACCGTTGGCGAGATAGATCTTTGCCAGATTGAAGCGGTAATTCTCATTCCGGGGATCCAGGCTTATCGCCTTCGCCATCGTCTCAAGCGCTTTTGCCGGATCTCCCGACGTAGTCTGCGCGAAGGCCAGCAGGGCATACGAGTCGGCGAAGTTGGGATCGAGGCTGATCGAGGTTTCGATCTCCCGCGTGAGCGAAGGCAAATCTGCGGTGCTGCTGAATCCGCTCTGGCGCGCCATGAGTAAGGCGTTGTAGTAGTGCACCCGCGGATCTTTCGAATCGAACTGAGATGCGCGTTGGAAATACTCAGCCGCCTGGCTGTAGTCCTGCTTCTCCATGTAGACGTAGCCCAGCCCTCGGCAGGCCGCGGCATTATTGGGATCAGCCTTGAGCACTTCCTGGAACTCGGTGACAGCCTGCTCGTGGTGATCGAGAGAATGCAGGTGGATGTCTGCGATGACGGCATTGGCGTCCGATTTGCTCAGCGCGTGGGAAGTGTAGGTCTTCTCCGAGATCTTGGCGGGAGCGGGGATGGCGTAGTACTTGTAACGTCCAGACTGGACATAATCGCGCAAGGTCTTGTCGAACTGGGCTGGGGTGAGAGCAAAAGCCTGCTGCATCGCGTCTTCAACGCTGGCGTGTTTGTTGTATCTCGCTTCGAAGTAAACTGCGACTCGCGGCAGCAGTTGATGATCGTAGATGTAATGCAGCAGCATTCCGGATTCAGCGTAAAAAATCGTCCGATTACTGCCGTTGTCATTGTAGGTTTCTGAATAGTGCTGGACCTTAAACAGGTCCGCGACTTTCATCATCCCGACTTGCTGCAGGATCAGGTAGTCCTCGTGCGGTACGCGCCCCACCTGTGCCTGTTTCCCATCGACTTCGATGCTGGAGAAGTATTCCGCGAAACCCTCCTCGAACCAGGGATCGTATGCCTCCTTCACGTTGGCGTTCATGAGTTGGTGAGCATATTCGTGAAACACCACAGTCCAGGGATTCTCGTCCGACATGTCGAGCATGATGAAACTGCGGTCGCCTCCGGCCTGAAATAGTCCCGCGACTTGGGTGGGCTTGCCATGGAACAGTGGAGCGACCTGCCGCAATTCCTTGGTATTCCGAAAAGCCACGATTTGCAGCGGGACAGGCAGGGTGACTTTGGCTTGAGTGATCAGCGTGCCGAACACCGCGCGCATCTGTTCGAAGCGCATGGCGGCTTCGCGACCGCGTTTCTCGCCGGCGTCTGTGATCACGGAAAAATTAGGCGAGTGCACTTCCACCCATTCTGGTTCTCCCGCCCGGACAATCGAAGGGTTCGCGACCAGCAAAAGAGGCAAGGCAAGCAGCGCAAGTTTTAGTCGAAAAGAGACAAAGAAGCGGCGCATCGGCAGATACTCCCGTATTTGGCCGGATATAGTACCATCGATGGCCGATTTTATCCGTGAAGAAAGCGGATGAATACTGGTAGGAGAACAAGTTTGTGTAGGGGCGGACACCATCGTCCGCCTCGCTCGCGAAGCGAGCGTGCAGTAGCGTATGTCTCGCGACCGGCCTAACCCCAATTGCGCTCTCCGCGCGCAACTCCGGACGAGGCGTCCGGGGCTACACCTGAATTAGAGGCTGGGGGCGACGAGCGTGCGAGACATCCATTCGTGCATCGGATGCAGGTGCCCGCAGTCCAGGCATCGCGTAGAGGGGAACTGGGTGCGGCAGCTGGGACACACGGCCCCGGTCTGAAAAGTATCGAACGACTGTCCGCAGTTGGAGCACTTCCAATACTTCCCAACCGGCGGCGCAGTGTTGCAGCTGGGACACTGAAAGCCGTCACGCCGCGGAAGCTTGGCCATCTTCAAAAGATCTTGCGCGTGCTTCAGGCCGCCCCAGCAATTCATCAGCATGTAGAAAGCAACGATTCCTAGCCAGGCGTTGCGCGAGTAAATGGCGAGTCCGATGCCTGCGACTATTCCCAGGAGTCCAAGGATGGTGGCGACCAGCAGGCTGCGGGCTCTCCCCAAGACAAACCAAAGCAGAGAACGCAGGATCTGCCCGCCGTCCAACGGATAGATGGGAAGGATATTGAACATCAGCAGCCAGAAATTCATCCGCCGGATCATGAACAGAAGTTCGGCCACGTCCCGCGACGCGCCGTTTGCAACCGCTTGAGAAAATAGGACCGCAAGTACAGGCATCAGCGCTACGTTGACCAGAGGTCCCGCCGCGATGCTCCACAGTGTTGCTCCCGGACGCTGCGGCGGATCGACATAAGCCACGCCGCCGAGGGGCCAGAGCACGATCCGGTCGGCCTTTCCGCCAACTTGCCGGCACGCCAGGGCATGTCCGAACTCATGCATGAGGACGATCAGGAAGAGCGCAAGATATTCGAAGACATTCCAAGTGATCGAAGAATAGCGGCCGGCGCGGCTTTGAATCTCATATACCGCTACCAGGAACCACCACCAATGCAGAAACACGTCGACTCCGAAGAGTCGAAACAGGTGGATTGATCCTTTGCGTGTAGGCATGGAATCACTAGTTTACTTGAGTGCGCCCCGCGCCGGGTGATTACAAACGAACATGCCTGCAGGAATGCAGCAAGATGGACTTGTAACAAGTGGCCCCAGTATCTAGCCACGCCCACAGCCCACTTAGGGGCGGGCCCGGCACTCGCCACCAGAAACCCGCCGGAGCAAATAGGTCCAGCTCCGGATGAGCGCCTTTTTTTACAGAAGCTCTGTCCGGTGCAAGTCCTTGGTGCCAAACGAGAGTCCGACAATTGTTTCCGGTTAGCCGCGCCAGCAGGTGCATCGCGACAAATAACGACACTTGGGTCTTTCAGTCGCCTGTCTTGCCTTGTCGCTTGCCTGCTCGCATTCAGCGGGGTAGGTTCCCACAGGATTCCACAAGGGCGGCGAATGGGTCACAACCCTTGTGCTCAGGAAGTTAATTCCATAAGGAGCCACTATGAAAACTCGCACCCTTGTTGTCCTTCTTTTCTGTGTAACCCTCACCGCAGCTATGCATGCACAGTTGATCGTTGATTGCACCAGGTCGGACCCGAATGCATATCCCAGCATCAATGCTGCGTTGCCAAATGCCGGACCTGGGTCATCCATCATCGTTACAGGTCCATGTAATGAGAATGTAACGCTCTACGGAGCCAATGGAATCAACCTGGGAGCATGGTGGGGACAGACAGCCGCGATCAACGGCTCGCTTTCCATTATCAACTCAACCGGGATCTATTTGTATGGATTGAACGTAACCAACCCGGCTGGGAACGGATTCAGTGTGCAGAGCAGCAAAGGCATTGTTCTCGATACCTGCACCAGCAACGGAAATGCCGGCACCGGTTTAAATGCTTCCCTGATGTCCGACGTGACGGTAACGGCAAGCGGGTCCTTCGACAGTAACGCGAACGGCGGGATCAGCGTTAACCAAAACTCATTGGTGTCATTGGTTGCCTGGGCAGGATTGATTGACATCAGCAATAACAGCTGGTTAGGGGTGTTTGTGGACCAATCAAGCTTCTGGACCTTAGGACATACCACAATTGCGAACAACACAGGATCCTCGGGTCTGGGGATCAGCATGTTGGGTAGCGCCAGGGCGCAGATCGGCGCGCTTTTTGGTCCAAATGTCATCCAAGGAAACTCTGCGGGCGGGGCCTCGATCGGCGAAGGCTCTGAAATTTCCTTTTGGAGTATCGGTCAGCCGAACGTAATTCAATCCAACGGACCGATAGGCGTTTCCGTGAACTTGGGTAGTCAGGCGACATTTTACGAGGGCGCCCAGATTACCGATCACACCGACGCCGGTGTCGATGTTTATGGCAACAGCCAGGTCAATTTCTTTGGTGCCAATCAGGTCCTACGAAATGGTACGAGTACCGATGCAGTCAGTTCCGGGATCCGTCTCGACGGAAATTCGGAAGCGCTCCTTCGCGGGGGAGAGGTTTCGCAAAACAATGGTCCTGGCTTGTTGGCACTGGTGAACTCAAGCGCCGATTTCACTGGAGTGGCGTTTTCGGGAAACGGCGGTGGCATTATCACCTGTGACTCGACCGCCACAATGATCAGCGATCTCGCGCAGGCCAACAGCACTCCTCCGGCAGGCGTTCGCTGCAAAACCCCGCATGCATTGGGCAATCGTCGAGTGACGAGAACGCAACCGGCGGCGCCGGATACCTCCCGCTATCGAGCCCAGCAGGCAAAATATAAAAAGGTTGCAACGAAGCACTAGCTGTGCAATCGGCAGACTATTAGAGGCGATGTCGGGCAAAGCCAGACAGACTAGATCGGGAGAACTCATGCGCAACTCACGGTTAGATAGGCTATTCGGTCGAGGAGAACGGAGCGCTGTTGCGTCACCGCACCAGCATTGTGCAGATGACGGTTTAGATTGGCGCTGCGCTCGTTCTGACTTGCACGACCGCACAGTGCGGGGCCAGCACTGGCGAAATCAGATGCCGCACGGTTTGAGCGCGTGGGCGTTTGCTTCGCCAGTGCCTCCAATTGCGCAGTTCGTTCGAGCGATCCGCGAAGGAGATGTAAGAACCCTGCTTTATCTCAAGTTCTTGCTGCTCGCGGTTGGTCTTTTAGGGATGGTGGCCTGCGGAAACGGTGCACAACACTGTGATTTCCCACCCGCCATTGCATCCTTGTCGCCAAGTAGCATCACTGCAGGCGGACCCCAGTTTATGTTGACGGTCAATGCGCAAAGTTTCGAGTCGCTATCCACCCTGCAGTGGAACGGTGCCGCTCAGCAAACCAATGTGGTCAATTCGGGCGAGTTAACGGCTGTCATTCCTGCGTCTGATATCGCCAATTCTGGGACGGTCAAAATCAGCGTTCATAGCCCAAACACGTCTCAACTCGGAGACGTATCGCCTTGTGGTGGCGACTCGAATTCATTGCCGTTCAACATCAACCCGTAACACAACAGGAAGTTAACGGGTAAATTCTCTGGTGACGCGCAATGCAGCACAGGCACCCAATTGGTGGATTGCGTCAGCGGATTATAGCCGGGGGGCCAGGTTGGGACTTTAGCAGGTCAGCGATGCCCGCATGGCTGAGCTTCGCTCGCCACCGCAACAGCAGCTACTGCCGGTGGGCAGAGGCGCCCGCGGCGAGTTCCCGCAGCGTACTCAGGAAACCCGAGGCGGTCTTAGGATCGTCCAGCGCGTCCAGGGCGATGGTTGCTGAGAACTGGGGAGACTCCGGCCGGAAGCGCACTTGCAGCACGTCCTGCTGCCGGACAGTCATCAGCGTATTCAGTTCCGGAGTCGAATCCTGCTTCCAATGCGTCCGGGTCGTCAGGATGATGGGGCCAGGTTCGTAGATGTCCCATTCGCGCTCGTCCCGTTGCCGGGCATCGACGCCGCGGCTGTGGGCGCACCAGCGATGCCGCACCACTTCGAGATGGAAGCTGGGAGAGCCTCCCAGGTCAGCTTCGAAGGTCAGAGTCTCTTTTTGTTTATGAATGCGGCTTAGCAGCCACTGGATGGGTAGCGGCCGCGGCCGGAATTTCATGGTCACGTGTGCGTTTTCGAAGTTGCGGGAAGGGAAATGCAAACGCGCGTGCAGCCGCGAGCTGTTCAGCCAGCGAAAATCCAGGATTCGTCCCTTGCCCGCGCAGGCCGACTGCACCCAGCGCAGCGCTTCTGCGCCTCGGCGGCGATTGTAGGCGGCAAAGAGCAGGTACCAGATTCCCAATGCCGCGACAGCGCAAATCACGTCAATGATTAGAAGGCGACCCACGGCGTCCTTCGCTTTCGTTGTTTGTCTGATGCCGATGGTACGTCTGAGGTTGCGACATGAGCAAGGGGCCAAATTTCTCCTGTTGAAATTTTTCGCGTCGCGTCGAGGCGGCTTGTGGAAATAGGGAACTCCGGCGCGAACCCGCACTCACCAGTCACACCGTTTCGATCCACTGTGGGTACAATGTCGCCAGCGTGATCCGCGACTTCGAGCCCGAGGATTTCGAAACTTTATGGCGCATGGACCAGGCCTGTTTCCCGGCAGGTATCGCCTATTCCAAGCAGGAACTGAAGGCCTACATTCGTCATCGCGGGGCATTTACCCTGGTCGCAATTGATGCCGCAGGCGGAAAAGCTCAGGGATTCATCGTTGCCCATCGCGGGCCCACCGGCCACATCGTTACCATTGATGTAGATCCGGGCACGCGCCGCTCTGGCGTGGGTTCGGCTTTGCTGCGGTCCGCCGAAGAACGTTTGCACAATGCCGGAAGTCACGCCGTTGGCCTGGAGACTGCCGTGGACAACGTCTCCGCTCTGGCCTTCTATAAGCGCCACGGCTACGACGTGCTCCGAACCTGGCCGCGTTACTACTCCAACGGTGTGGACGCGCTCGTACTGAAGAAAGATCTGAACGGCGATAACCTCCCGAAGAAATGATTTGCCCTGAGATCGCCTCTCCAGATACCTTGCCTTGCATATGAAAGTCGCGATCCAGGGGGAGTTGGGCTCTTTCAGTCACGAGGCCGCGGAACGGATGCTGCCTCGATGCGGTGTGGTGCCATGCGCCCGATCGGCAGAGGTATTCGATCGCGTGGAGCGGGGCTCGGTGGAAGGTGCGGTTATCCCCATTGAGAACACTCTGGCGGGAACCGTCGCGGAGCATGCTGACCTGCTGGTTTCACGAAGCGTCTTTATTCAAGCCGAATACCTGCTTCGCATCATTCACAACGTGATTGCGCCACCCGGCGTGCAGATGCGCTCACTCCGGCGCGTCCTGTCGCATCCTGTTGCGCTCGACCAGTGCCGGGACTTCTTCCACCAGCATCCCCGAATCGAGCCAGTTCCTTTCTATGACACCGCGGGAAGCGTGAAGCATGTCATCGCGAACCACTTTAAAGATGCTGCAGGGATCGCCGGGCAGCAGGCGGCTCGGGAGTATTCGGGAAAGATTCTGAAAGCCGGCGTCGAAGACGAGAAAAGCAACTTCACTCGCTTTTTCCTGGTTCGACAGCTCGGCCGCGGCCGCCGGGGACGCACCCAGTAGTGTCTCGCAAGATCGGCGAGGCGTGGGGCACGCCGACGGCGGAACTGATTATCGCCGGCTGATTCCCACAGGAGCTAATAAGACTTCCATCGCGTTTAAGGTGAAGAACCTGCCCGGAGCCCTGTTCAAGTCCCTGAGCGTCTTTGCCTTGCGCGACATCAGTCTGAGCAAGATTGAGTCGCGCCCTATGCGCGGGCGCCCTTGGGAGTACGTCTTTTACGTAGATTTTTTGCGCGGTGATGATGAGCCGGCGCAAAATGCGCTGCGGCACCTGGAAGAAGTGGCGGATTTCGTCAAAGTCCTGGGCGTTTACCCTGCGGCGTAAAACCTTTTTCCTCGCACTCAACGTCCTAAGGTCGAAGGAGAAGTCATGAAAGACCCAATGCGCAGGCGCACTTTCCTGCAAAGCTCCCTTATCGGTGCGGGATGCCTCTTGCCCGGTATGATTGCTGCCCAGCAGAAACCAGCTCAGAATGAGCACGAGGAGCAGAACGAAGGAGAAGAAATTTCTCCCGCCGAGGACTTGATGCGCGAGCACGGCCTACTCAATCGCATCTTGCTCATCTACGATCATCATCTTCATCTGCTATCCGCCAAAAAGCCCTTCGACGGCTCGATCCTGGTAAGTTCCGCCGATATCATTCGCCACTTCGTCGAGGAGTACCACGAAAAGCTGGAAGAGGATTACCTGTTTCCACGTTTTCGTAAAGCCAAAAAGTTGGTGTCGTTGGTGGATACTCTGCAGACTCAGCACAAAGCTGGCAGGGAACTCACCGCGAAGATTCGAGAACTCGCGGGTACTGCTTCCTTGAAGTATGTCTCGGCTGACGGGGACCGACTGGCCGACGCTCTGCGTGCCTTCCTGCACATGTACCGGCCTCACGAGGCGCGTGAGGACACGGTCTTGTTTCCCGCTTTCCGCTCCATCGTTTCCAAACACGAATACGCGGCGCTAGGTGAGGACTTCGAGAAGAAGGAAGACCAGTTGTTTGGAGAAGAGGGTTTCTTCAAGGTGGTAGACCAGGTCGCGGGGCTCGAAAGGCGCTTGGGTTTGTATGATCTGGCGCAGTTTACCCCGAAATGAAACCTTAGCCCTGCCATCACAAATCGTGGTGATCACGCGCACATAGAAGTCGTCGCAAGGCTCCTACACTTCTCCTGATCTCTCATCGGGATCGCGAAATCCTACATTGGAGGCTTTATGCGAGTTTTGCGCTTTTTGGGACTTTTGGTATGCGTGTGCAGCGTGATGGCAGTGGCTGCCGACAACAATCTGGGAATCAAGGAAGTGAACCGGGTGAAATTCGATACTCCGGTCCGGATCGCATCCGTTAACTTGCCAGCAGGCGAGTATGTGGTGCGCCACACCATGCAGGGCGAAGACCACATAATGGTGTTCCAACGCCAGAGCGGCAACGATCAGTTCAAAGTGAAATGCACTCTCGTCCCGCTGGCGCAGAAGGCACCGCAGACGCAGACCGTCTACGAAATCGCTGGTAATGACCGAATCGTGCAGGAACTGGTGTTTCGCGGCGACAAAGCTAAGCACGTTTTCGAAAAATAGATGTTTCTACAAAGAAACCACCCCGCGCGCTCACTCTCGGCTTCGAACTCAAGCGCGCGGGATGGAAGTTCTTTGCTGCGGCGTATCGCTCAAAACAGTCAAGTTAAGGTCCATCACCGCCATGCTTCCTTTTTAGAACTTCCTTTTTAGAACTTGCCAGCCGCGGTTCGCCGCGTTAGCCTCTGCACCTTAGGCACATTCCGATCCTGCGACAACGGAATAGAATCAAGGTTTGGGAATCGTTCCGGCCCATCTGAAACCTTTCCCCCGACCACAACATCTAAACTTGAGCGAGTTACACTCAAGGAGAACTATGAGCCAGCAGACGCCAGCAGAGCGCACTCCTAAGCAAAAGGAAGAAAAAGAGCAAACGGCTCTCCCGGTGCTTCCCGTCCGGGACACGGTTCTATTCCCCCATGCTGTTTTGCCACTTACCGTGGGGAGGGAAAGTTCAGTTCAACTGATCAATTCTCTTGGGGAAGATAAGACGATCATTGTTGTGGCCCAGCGCGAGGCGCGGGTGGACGCCCCTCAAGCGGGCGACCTTTATACAGTTGGAACTTCAGCAGTCGTGCATAAAGTCGTCAAGATGCCGAACCAGAGCCTGTTCGTCTTTGCCGAAGGCTTGGAGCGCATACGTTTAGGTGAATTTACACAATTAACTCCGTTTATGACGGCCCACTATTCGGTGATGCCGGAGGGAGCGGCGCCCATTGCTACTTCGCAAATCGAAGCCCTGCAACGGAATGTCTTGACCCTGTTCCAGCAGATTGTGGCCGGTTCGCCGACTCTTTCAGACGAACTCTCCACTGTGGCAATGAATATCGACGAGCCCGGTCGGCTGGTGGACTTCATTGCTTCGTCGCTGCCGTCGCTTTCGACCCCGGATAAGCAGGACACGCTCGAGACTCTCGATATCCACGTGCGGCTGGAGAAGATCAACCAGCACCTGGCCAAGGAACTCGAGGTCCAGCAACTGCGCAACAAAATCCAGAGCGAAGTGCAGGATCGCGTCCAGCAGACGCAACGTGAGTACTACCTCCGCGAGCAGATGAAAGCCATCCAAAAAGAGCTCGGAGAGCAGGACGAAGGCCAACGCGACGTTGAGGATCTGAAGAAGAAGATCGAAGAAGCGGGCATGCCTGAAGAGGTCAAGAAAGAGGCTCTCAAAGAGCTGGGCCGCCTTTCCCGCATGTCTCCCATGGCTGCTGATTATTCTCTGACCCGCAACTACATCGAGTGGTTGGCGGTGCTGCCGTGGGCGAAAACCTCCGGGCAGGAGATCGAGATTCCTAAAGCCAAGGAAATTCTCGACGCTGATCACTACGATCTGGAGAAGGTCAAAGATCGCATTCTGGATTACTTGTCGGTTCGCCGGCTGAAGCCCAACATGAAAGGTCCCATCCTTTGCTTTGTGGGACCTCCAGGGGTGGGCAAGACTTCGCTCGGGAAATCTATCGCCAGGGCACTCGGACGCAAGTTCGTACGTCTCTCGCTCGGCGGTGTGCACGACGAAGCGGAGATCCGCGGGCACCGGCGCACCTACATCGGTGCCTTGCCCGGACAGATCATTCAAGGTATTCGCCGCGCCGAGACCAAAGATCCGGTCTTCATGCTCGACGAGATTGACAAAGTGGGGCGCGATTTCCGCGGGGACCCGGCTTCAGCACTGCTCGAAGCTCTGGATCCCGAACAGAACTCGTCGTTCCGCGACAACTATCTCGACGTGACGTTCGATTTGTCGAAAGTCCTCTTCATTACGACCGCGAACATGCTCGACCCTATAGCCGAGCCGCTGCGCGATCGCATGGAGATCATTGAATTGCAAGGCTACACCGAAGAAGAGAAAGTACACATTGCGTTCAAGTACCTGATCCCGCGGCAGATCGAGGAGAATGGGATTACCGGCGAGCAGATTGAATTTCCCGAAGAGGGAGTTCGCTACGTGATCCGGCATTACACGCGGGAAGCGGGCGTACGCAGCCTGGAACGTACCATCGGTACCATTTGCCGCAAACAGGCGCGCCGGTTGGCCGAAGGAAAGACCGAAAAGCTCATCGTCAGCAAAGAAACTATTCAGGAATTTCTGGGCGGGATCAAGATCCGCAGCGAAGGTGAAATTGCCGAGCGCACGGAGCGTCCGGGAGTAGCCGTAGGCCTGGCCTGGACTCCCTCTGGCGGCGACGTGCTGTTCGTCGAGGCCAATGCCATGAAAGGCAAAGGAGGATTCACCATGACCGGCCAAATCGGCCAGGTTATGCAGGAATCCATGCAAGCGGCCCTGACCTGGGTGCGGTCGAATGCGGATCGTCTTGGTGTACCGGAGGATTTCTTCGCCAACCATGACCTCCACATCCACGTGCCCGCGGGAGCGATCCCGAAAGATGGTCCCTCGGCGGGCGTGACCATGGCGACGGCGCTGGTTTCATTGCTGACCAAGCACCGTATCACGCCGCTAATGGCCATGACCGGTGAGATCACACTGAGCGGAAACGTGCTGCCAGTCGGCGGTATCAAGGAGAAAGTCCTGGCCGCCAAGCGTGCAGGCGTTCGTGATGTAATTCTGCCCGCGGAGAACAAGATGAACCTTCAGGAAGATCTCTCGGCCGAGCAACTGGAGAATCTCAACGTTCATTTTGTGAAGACCATCGATGAGGCGTTGGCGGTCTCTCTGCCCTCCGTGGAGCAGAGCACTGCTGCCAAGCTGATTCCTTCCGCTCCGCCAAAGGATCCGAAGCAGGATTATCAGCCGACGCAACCGGTCAAAGAACCGGAGCCGGTACATGATCGAGTCCTGACGCAGGCATAGACTGGCAGCCATGGAGATATAAAGGTTTCAAGGTTCACAGTTCGAGCCTTGAGACCTTTTCTTTGCCCTGCTCCCTGTCCCCTGAGCCCTGTTTTTAATCGCGAAACCGCCTCGCCGCGAGTCGCGATCCGCGGTCGCGGTACACTGATTCTGCAATGCAAGTGCGCGTGCTTTTTTTCGGTGTATTGCGAGACTTGGCGGGCAAAAGCAGCGACTCCGTGCAGTTGCCCGAGGGAGGCTCGGTGCGCGACGTCCTCACTCATTATGAACTCGGAATTCCCGCGCTGAAAAAGCATCTTCCCTCGATCGCACTCGCTGTCAATGAGCAGTACGCGTCCCCTGATACCAAACTGAAAGCCGACGACGAGATCGCGCTGCTGCCCCCGGTCAGTGGAGGAGCCGAGTCGCCCGCCATCGCGCGCCACTACGTGTCCATTACTCGCGACACCATCAACACTCAGCAGGTTGTGAGCTCTTTAAAGCGGGGCGAGGATGGCGCGGCTCTGGCTTTCGAAGGAATCGTGCGCAACCAAACACGCGGACGAAAGACGCTTTACCTCGATTACGAGGCCTACGAACCCATGGCGCTGCAGGAAATGGAGGCGCTGGCTAGCGAGGCGCTGTCGAAATTCCAGATTCGCGACGTAGCTATCGTGCACCGCCTCGGCCGCCTGCAGATCGGCGAAACCAGCGTGCTGATCGCGGTCGCGTCGGCGCACCGCGTCGCCGCCTTCGACGCCTGCCGCTGGCTGATTGATACTCTCAAGCGCAGAGTCCCGATCTGGAAGAAGGAGTACTTCGAAGACGGCGCCGTGTGGGCCGATGGCGATCCCTTCCCGCCCGAAATTCCCCGGGCGAATTCCTAGCTTCAGGCAGCCCACATGGGCGCACCGCATCTAACAGAACGGCCTCGGCTGATCCGGATCAAGCGTAAAAATTGGCAAAGGTATAATTCAGCCCTCGATGAGAAAACTCATTCCGACTCTGGTCCTGGGCCTCTTGCCACTCTCGTTCCACGGCTTACAGGGGCAGCAGACGTCCAGCGCGCCAGCGCAAAAGCCGTCGGACAGCCAGTCGGCAACGACCCTGAAAGTTGATGTCAACCTCGTCAACGTTTTTGTGACCGTCACCGACACGAAAGGCTCGCCAGTCGGTGGCCTGAAAAAGGAGAACTTTGTTCTCGAAGAAGACGGGCACGAGCAGAAGATCGCCGTCTTCGATAAGGAATCCGCGGTTCCGCTCTCCATCGCGCTCGCCATCGACACCAGCCTGAGCACGCGCCGCGACCTGCCGCTCGAGCAGGCCTCAGCCAAGCACTTCGTTCATACCATCCTCCGGCCGGTGGACGCGATTTCGGTTTACGCCTTCAGCGAAGTCGTGAACGAGACCACGCATGGCTATGTCTCGGATCTCAAGCACGTGGATGATGGTATCGATCACCTCCGGGTTGGGGCCGCCACCGCGCTCTACGACGCCATTTACCTGGCCTCCCGCTCCCTCGACCACCGCAAAGGACGCAAGGTGATGGTGCTCATCACCGATGGTGGCGACACCATCAGCAAAGTCGACTATAAGGAAGCGCTCCGCGCGGCGGAAGAAGCCGAAGCGATTGTCTACTCCATCATTATCGTTCCCATCGAGAGCAGTGCAGGCCGTGAAACTGGGGGAGAACACGCGCTGATTCAGCTTTCTGAAGACACGGGAGGGAAGTACTACTACGCGACCTCGATTGCGCAACTGGACGAGGCATTCCGGAAAATCAGCGACGAACTGCGGACCCAATATCTTCTCGCGTATTATCCATCCCAGCGCACCTCTTTTTCCGAGTTTCGCCGTATCGACGTCAAAATGAGCGGCGTGCCGGACGCGCCGGCTTACCATGTGCGCCATCGCGCGGGATATTACACTGTGAAGTCAGAGTTCTGAGTGCCTGTCTTTCAGCGGCATCAACTGACATAACAACTGTCTAACTCCTCGTTTATACCGTTTGTGATGAACGCATGTCACGCGACAGGGCATGTCTGGGCTACACATTCCTGAACTGGAATACGAAATTTAGAATACGCCGCATTGGCAAGCGAGCACAGTAAGCAAGAATAGATACTCGTAAGTCATTGAAAAATAGACTTCTACATCAACTTCGAGCCGGTCTGGAATCCGTGGCGGAACAATTGCTTTACTGAACACACAGTAGTGACACCGATCTGTGGATGTTTCTTGAATTCTCACGCTGTTATGACACCGCAGGAACATCTCAGATCCTTGCTCGTTGTGCGAAAACCACTATTTCGCGGCTGTGCCGGTGATGAATTCATCTGGCGTCAGCCGCCTTGGATTCCGATTTTTATTTTGAAAGGTAAGGTGGATGATGTTGAACCATAAGTCTCGCAGCCAAAGCCAAATTTTTTCTCTGCTCGCAGTGATCTTAGCGTTCGCGCTTATTGCTACCGGGGCGGCATTCGCCCAGACAACAATTTCGACTGGCAGCATTGTCGGTACGGTGACCGATGCGACAGGGGCTGTGCTGGAGGGGGCCAAAGTCACCATTACAAGTCTTGACACGAATCAGCAGATTAATCTCACCTCCAATGCCTCTGGTGCCTTCAATTCGGGTGCTCTGTCGCCTGGCAACTATAAGGTGCAGGTGGCGGCTAAAGGGTTCAGCACGACCAGTCAGACTGTCGCGGTGCGCGTTGGCAATACTGCGACGGTGAATCCCAAGCTGGCAGTGGGACAAGAAAGCACGGTAGTGGAAGTGCAAGGGTCCGCGCTGGCCGTGAACACAGAGCAGGCAGAAGTACAGGGCGTGCTGACCTCCACCCAGATCGAGAATCTGCCTGTAAACGGGCGCAACTTCCTTGATCTCGCGCAGCTCGAGCCCGGTGTCCAAATCCAGGATGGCCAGAACTTCGATCCTACCAAGGCGGGCTATTCATCGATATCGTTCGGTGGACGTTTTGGCCGCACGGCCCGCATTAGCGTCGACGGGGTTGACATCTCCGACGAGACTGTCGGCACTACGACTATGGATATTCCGGCCAGTGGAATTGATCAGTTCCAGTTGGCGCAATCCTCGCTTGACCTTTCCAACGATCTAACGTCCTCGGGCGCTGTGAATGTAACCACCAAATCGGGATCGAATCAGATTCACGGACAAGCTTTTGGACTTTTCCGTGATCGCACGGTTGGTGGCGTCGCAACCCCGGGCGGAGGGTCGTTGCCGTTCCAGCGCTCGCAATACGGAGCAAGTCTCGGCGGCCCAATCATCAAGGACAAGCTCTTCTTCTTCGGAGACGGCGAGCGCATCAAGCAGGATTCCCGGGCTCCGGTGCTCTTCGCGCCGCCTTTTCAGAGCCTGAACGGCGGTTTTGGTGTTCCCTTCCGGGACAACCAGTTGATGGGGAGGTTGGACTACACTCTGCCTCGCAACGCACGATTGTTTTATCGCTTCAACTACTTCTCAAACTCGCTGCCATCAGATTTCGGACTTGGCTATTCGGTGTATAGCAACAAAGACATTACACGCTCCCATCTTGTCGGCTTGGACTTCAGCAGCGGAACGTTCACGCATGCTATCCGTTTTTCGTTTTTGAAGTTTCAGAACCAGATCGTAGACGCGACGGTCGGAAGTAATCTGCCCTTCGCAAATACCGGAGTCACTCTCGACGCTCTCGGGAACGGCCTCTATACCGGACCGAGTCCACTGGCGCCGCAAAGCACGCCCCAGCGCAACCTTCAAATCAAATATGACGGCAGCAAAGCGATCCGGTCTCACATTCTGCGCTACGGTGTGTCCTTCAACAACATTCAGGGCGGCGGCTTCGCCAGCTTTTATGGCACGGCGCCTCGAATTTCCTGGAACCAGACCGACGCGAATGCAGCTTTCGCGGCCACTGGACCTTATCCTGGCCTAAACGGGGGCGGGCCAGAAACCAATCCTTTGAACTGGCCGGCCGAACGAGTTCGCTACGGCAATGGTCAGGGCTTCAGCACCCTTGAGCCCGCCCTGGGATTTCCGGCTGGTGGGCTTGGTCCGGATCATCGCTTCGCGTTCTACGTGGGGGATGGATGGAAGGTAAAGCCGAACTTCACGGTTACAGTAGGCGTTCGGTACAACCACGATACCGGCCGAACCGACAGCGATCTGCCGGCTGATCCTGCAATCAATGCTCAATTTCCCGGCTGGGGAAATCGTGTCAACCAACCCAATACGAATTTTGCTCCCCAATTGGGCATTGCTTGGGATCCGGCCAAAAACGGCAAGACAGTCGTTCGTGCCGGCATCGGGTTGTACTACGAAAACGTCATCTTCAACAACGTGCTGTTCGATCGTCCCTACCGCCTGCAAACCGGGGCCTTCAATCAGGCGAATTACGGGTGCTCGAGCGGTGTACCGCAGCCCCTAACTGTAGCAGGCAACACCACCATTACTCCGCCGGCCAGTTCTTGCGGAACCGACGTTCACGCCGGAGATGCGATTGCTTCAATTCTGACATTCTGGGACCAGTACAAGGCGGGCAATCCGCTGGATTTGAAGGCCGCCAATCCAAACTACATTGGGAATTATCTTGACGCCGGGTTAGGTGTTCCGCTCGGAGTCTTTGCCCCCAACTACAAGACGCCTCGTTCTGTGCAGATGAACTTCGGAATTCAGCGTGAAATCCATCGGGGGATGATCTTTAGCGCAGATTACCTGCGCAACGTCGAAACTCGCTCCCTGCTGGGTATTGATATCAACCACGTGGGCGATGTCTCGCATTTCAATTTAGGCATTGCGCAAGCAGCGATCGCCGCCACCAACACGGCCTTCGGCTGCGGAGATGTACGGATGCGCGATTACTAACGGCGCTACCATGGCTGACTATGCCGACAACGGACTTACCTCCGATGCGGACTTTGGTCAGGCTTGTAACCAGGCATTGAAAGTGCCATGTGCTTTCGGTGGACTCAACCCGGATCAGGCGACGGCAACGTTCCTGGAGCCTATCGGACGTTCCGTTTACAACGCTCTGCAAATGAAGCTGAGTCAGAACGTGACCACTCCATTTCGCGGTGTGAGAGGCATGAACTTCCAGATCTCGTACAGCTTGTCACGGTTTGAGAATTCCGGAGGATCGGCCGCCACCGGCACTTCAGCTGACAACGACCAGGACTTCGTTCTCGCCACCGCCGACAACAACAAGCCAAATCGGTATTTTGGGCCGTCTCTTCTGGACCGTACGCATCAGATATCGTTTGGAGGCTATGCCGATCTGCCGGCTAAGTTCAGAGTCGGATTAGTGGGTCACTTCTCCAGTCCGCTTTCTACCGTGTTGGCAGTTCCCAATACTGGTACTGAGGGAGAGATTTTCCGCACCGACTTCACGGGAGATGGAACCGTCAGTGACCCGATGCCGGGAACTCACTTCGGACAGTTCGGGCGTGGCACGAATGCTTCGAACATCAACGCGCTCATTAGCAAGTACAACACAAACGTCGCGAACCAGGCTACGCCCGCGGGCCAGGTGCTGATCGCGAACAATCTCATGACGCTCGATCAACTGCAGAAACTGGGCGGAGTGGCACCTACTCTGGGACCAGCGCCCGCAGATCAAGCGAACTTTCCCTGGATGCGATCTTTCGACATGAACATTGCGTGGAAGTTCACCATCAAGGAAAGAGTCTCGATCGAACCTAGCGTCTCCGCTTTCAATATTTTCAACTTCAGCAACTTCAACAATCCGCCCTTCACCATGTCCGGTTTGTTGACGGGTTCAGCAGGGTCGGTCAATGGCACTGGCACACACTTTGACGCTAGTTGCGGCTGCGTACCCAATGATACGTTTCGGGTCGGAAACGGCACTGGAACCTATGCCGTGGGTGCCGGTCGGCAGATTGAATGGGGTCTGAAAGTGACGTTCTAATCGCTGTGCGGTTGTAAATCGGGGCCACCATGCGAATTGGTGGCCCCATTTTGTTGCTGGAAATAGGATGAACTAGTTCCCCAGTATCTTGCCAGCGCTCATTGGACGCGACGCTCTGATGCGATCATGTCCATTCATCCTTACTGGGTGAGTTCGGTGCGCAGGCGTTTCGATAGTTTTTCAATCTGCTTGAGTTTTTCGATGGCGTCTTTGGGCAGCATGCCCTCACGGACCTTCGTCACGTCGGCGGGAACGGTCTGGGCCACGCGCGCCAGTTCATCGGCCTCGCGCTGTGCTTGTTCCAGATCGCTGTGCCGGGCGCCTGTGGAAGGATGTTGCCCCGGCGCTTGCGATTGCTTTTCCTGGTCAAGTGATGGCGGCGGAGTCGGGAAGCCCCGGCTGGGAGATTGCGGCACCATGCTGGATGTGAACAAAAAGAACGCAGCGACTGACAGGATACAGCGGTGAACCACGGTGTGCCTCCTGAGTGGCGGCGGGAAATTCAGCAGGTATTTTACTCCTCGCTTCGCCCGGCCCCGTGCCGTGATGCTGAAGACATTGTGTACAATGCCTGCATGTCGTTTCAAGGCCAGCAGCACGGCAACAACCACCAAAAGCGCGGCCGGACGCCCCCTCCGGAGGACACCTATGAAGAGGCATTGTTCCTCAAGTCCATTGGAGAAAAGCAGAAGCCGGTATCGGTCAAACTCATGGATGGCCAGACCGTCCACGGATGGATCGAGTATTTCGACAAGAACATGGTCCGACTGACACGCGAGGGCGCGCCCAATCTGTTCATCTTCAAGCACGAGATTATGTACATCGCCGAGGAAGGCGGGAAGAAGAAGTAGCGTTTTGTCTCGTCGAATGCTTCCTTCTCGACCCTGAACTCCATACCGAACTGTGGAAGCCCAAAGCCGGATGCCGAAAGTCCAAGCATGACGTCCTCTGCCAGCCAGACACAAAGTTTTATTCCTGCCATGACCGCCATCGCCCGCGAGGCAGGGGCATTGCTCCTGGAATATTTTCATCAGGGACTCAAGATTGAGTACAAGGGTGACGCCGACCTGGTCACCGCGGCCGACCGCGCCTCCGAGGTGCTCATTCGCGAGCGCGTCGCCAAGCAGTTTCCATCCCATGATGTCTTAGGCGAAGAGCAGGGGCTCAACGATCGAGGCAATGAATATCGCTGGTATGTAGATCCGCTGGATGGGACCACGAACTTCGCTCATGGTTATCCGGTGTTCTGCGTCTCGCTTGCGATCGAGCGTCGAACCGCGGATTCCCAAACGCGGGTCGCGGGCGTCGTCTACGATCCCACTCGCAATGAACTTTTCTCCGCACAGCAGGGGCAGGGAGCGCAGTTGGATGGCAAGCCCATTCACGTATCGAAAATCGGCCAGCTGAAAGAATCCCTGCTCTCAACAGGATTTCCCAGCCACAAGCGCCATAAGAATCCCAACATTTTTTTCTATCATCAGATCACGCTGCGCACCCACGGTGTACGCCGGGCGGGATCGGCCGCCCTCGATCTCTGCGATGTGGCCTGCGGACGCTACGACGGCTTCTGGGAATTCAATCTCAATCCCTGGGACACGGCTGCGGGCGTGCTGATCGTTGAAGAGGCCGGAGGCAAGGTCAGCAGTTTCGATGGTTCTCCGTTTCAGCTGAACAGCCGCGAGACGCTCGCGTCCAACGGACTGCTTCATGATGCGCTGGTGCATGAGTTTCAGGAAATCTTCGCTGGCCGAGGATTAGATCCTTTGCCCGATCCGCGCGAATATCGTAGGTGAGAGTTCTATCGATATGCCAAGCCCGTACGCGGCTCGGCACTGGACATGAATAAAAGGCGCACTCTCCCGGCGATCGCAATCTTATTGCTTGCAGCGTGGGCAGGGTCTGCCCGCGCGGCGGACTCACCGAGTAAGCCAGATGCGGCTTACATCCAGTCCTTCGAGAAGTGGAAGGCGGCCGAAACGAATGACCTAAAGACAAACTGGTTGCCGCTCGTCGGACTTTTCTGGCTCAAGCCGGGCGTCAACACGTTCGGAAGCGATGCGTCGAACCCCATCGTTTTCCCCAAAGGACCGGCACACGCGGGAGAGTTCGATCTGAACGGCAAAGACGTCACCCTGAAATTATCGCCCGCAACGCAGGCATCGATCGACGGCAAGCGGGTCACCACCGCGAAACTCGAGCCCGACAGCTCGCGGCATCAAAGCGACGTGGAGTTGGGGACACTGCGCTTTCATGTCATCGTTCGCGGACAGCGGATAGGAATCCGGGTGAAAGATTCGGACAGCGAGTATGCGCGCAAGTTTAAGGGCATGCAGTTTTTCCCGCTGAATATGGACTACTGCGTCACCGCAAAGTGGGTTCCTGGAGACGGAAAGAAGACCGTGCAGGTTCCCAACGTTCTCGGAGATGTGATGGCGGAACCGGCCCCGGGCACGGCCGTCTTTACGATTGATGGCCAGGAGTTAAAGCTCACCGCGCTCGGGGGAGATCCCATCAAGGGTTTGTTTTTCGTTTTCAGCGACGCCAGCGCAAAAAGCGACACGTACCCCGGCGGACGTTTTCTCGACACGGGCCCGGTGAGCAATGGAACCGTTCTACTGGATTTCAATCGCGCCTATAACCCTCCTTGCGCGGTGACCCCGTATGCCACTTGTCCGCTCGCTCCAAAGGAGAACCGCTTACCCGTAGCGATCACAGCAGGCGAGAAGTTCGACAAGTCCTTGCACGCGCATCATTGACTGATGCCTGCCTAGGGGGACGCTTCGTCCGCCCCAGCGCTACAATACCTCTATGTGGCACGCCGGCTCCGCTCCGGCGGCCAATCTCGAACTCCGCAGGTCAACACGTGATCAGCTCACTCCTCGAACGCAAAATCGAAACGCGCCCCGATAAAGTTCGGCTGCAAGGCCGTATTCTGTTTCTCACGGAAGATCCCGAATTGATCAGGCGGCAACTGGCGGGCGAAGATTTGCCCTGGGACAGCAAGAATCCCGCGAACAATCCCAAGCTGCGCGACGACATTTCCACCGACGAGATCACGCCCGCGCATTACTGCTTCTACTTCGATGAGACGCTGGGAGAGATTCCGTACCTGGGGTTGAAGTGCGGCAATATGACCCCGATCGGGCGCGGAGACGTGAAGCGCGGCGGCTTCGTCTGCGCCGTGAGCGGCAAACGCCGGGGCAAGGGGTCGAGCAGGGAACAGTCGCCTTACGCTGAGATGTGCGCCGGGATCGGCGTGGTCATCGCGGAAAATATTGAACGCATTTACAAACAGAACTGCCAGAACTTGGGGCTGTTGACTTCAACAAATTTCTCTCTGATCGACCGCATCCGCAACGGAGAAGAAATTGCCCTCAGCGAATTCACCGCAGGCGAAGATGAAATCACTCGGCAAGTAATCGAATACGGCGGCTTATTCCCGTTCAACGTAGCGAGAATGCAAGGAAAAGTGTTCCTGCCGCCGATCAAAGGAGCAGACGAGCCCCGCCCCATGACGGTGGCCGAAAAAATCTTCGCCCGCCACATGATCCGTCCGTCTGCAACGGACCATGTAGAGACGGGTGCCACCGCCGGTCCGGCCGAGCGCAGCTCGGCGGCCGCTGACGTCGGCGTATCCAGCGTCCAGCCCGGCGACACCGGCTTCGCCCGCGCGGACCTGCGCTTCAGCCATGAATATGTCACACCCATGGCGGCCATCTTCTTCGAGCGTTACGTCGGCAAAGACGCCAAGGTCAACGATCCCTCGACCATCATCTTCTTCCGCGACCATCTGACGTTTCTGGACGAAGTGATTTCGGAAGAGAAGAAGAAGCTGGGACTACTCGATCTCGCCACGCAACTCAAACTCAAGCAGCAGGATTTCGCCAAGAAGCAGGGAATCAGGCTGCACGGCGAACTGACCGACCGCAAAGGCTCCGAAGGAATCTGCCATTCGATCGTGCTAGAGAGCTACGCCTTGCCCGGCCAGTTGAACATCGGCTCCGACTCGCACACGCCCCACGTGGGTGCAATTGGCTGCGTTGCGTTCGGCATTGGCACCACCGACGTCTTCAATTCCTGGATCACCAAAGACGTCCGCGTGAAGGTCCCGGAGTCGGTGAAGATCATCATTCGCGGCAAGAAACATCCAAATGTCACAGCCAAAGACTTCATCCTGAAAATTCTCAGCCTAGACTACGTCCGCAGCGGCAAGGCCTTGGCCAAAGTCATGGAGTACGCCGGAGAGGCCATCGAAGAACTCAGCGTCGACGAGCGCGCCACCATGACCAACATGGCCGCAGAAATCGGCGGCTTCACTGGCATTGTCGCTCCTGATAGGAAAGCAGTCGATTTCCTGGTCGAACGCCGCGGCATGGATCGCAAAAAAGCTGGAGCGATGATCGAGGGCTTGTACAGCGATCGCGGCGCCCAGTACGCCCATGTGATTGAACTCGATGCTGCCGAGATCACTCCCATGGTCGCTACCCCGGGCGACCCAGGAAACGGAAAGTATGTCCGTGAACTGAACACGCCCGTTCCGGTAGAGATTGCCTACGGCGGCACCTGCACCGCTGGCAAGAACGAAGATATGGATATGTACGCTCAAGTTCTCGCCGATGCTCTGAAGCAGGGCAAGCGCGTCGCCCAGTCGGTGAAGTTCTACATCCAGTTCGGCTCCCAGGAGACGCGCGATTACTGCCTGCGCCGGGGATATCTCGAAATTTTCAAAAAAGCGGGAGCGCAGGTGATCGAGCCCAGCTGCGGCGCCTGCATCAACGCCGGTCCGGGAGTTTCCACGCGCCCCGATCAGGTCGTAATCAGCGCGCAAAACCGAAACTTTCCCGGCCGCAGCGGCCCTGGCCAGATGTATCTAGGCTCTCCCTTCACCGTCGCGGCCAGCGCAGTCGCCGGCTACATAGTGGAGTACGAACCCAGCAAGGAACTAGTGACCGCATAATAATGTCGTCCTGAGCGCAGCGAAGGATCTATGGAGTTTCAGCGACGAGCAGAATGCATAGATCCTTCGCTGCGCTCAGGATGACATCGTTTAGGTTAGCCAGCCGAAGCGAGTGCGCCGGATGAAATGCGTCCGCTACACGTGTACTTTACGCTCCGTATTTCTCGTAAAACTTATTCGAGAACAATCCAATCGGATCATACTTCTTCTTCATCGCAAAGAAGTCGTCCACTTCCGGATAGCAGTTGCGCAGCTGTTCTTTCGTATAGAACAACTGATATGGCAGATAGTAAGTTCCACCCGCGCGATGAGCCACGTCGATCAGGTCGGTCGTAGTCTTGTTCAGGATTTCGTTGTCGCGATCGTTGAATTTCACATTGAAGTACAGCACGAACCCGAACATGTCTTGCTTGGCGTAGGGAAGCGCGGTCACGATATCTTTGTGCACCGTCCGGATCGTCACGTTCAGCAGATTGGCCTCGTTCTTCCGGACCACATCGCGCAATCCGTCTACGAACTCCGGCATGCGGGCATAGGGAATGAAATATTCCTGCAGGATATCGGTGTCCTTGAGCCGGTTCTTCAGGTATGCCATGTCGTCGTACATTTCTTCATTGCGCGAGACCAGGCAGACTTCCTTTTGGCTCATGGCCTGATTGCGGGTAAGGCAATCATGCATGTGCGGCTCGGCATATTTCTCCAGCATCCATCGTGTCCAGCGGCCAGCCCCACCGGTCTTTGAAAAATTAATGATGAATCGATCCAGCGTGTTGTGGCTGTTCGGCTTCATCGCGGGGAACGGGCCATCGAACGGCGCCTGGCTGTACAGATGAACCGCCGTTTCCCGCAAGAATGACTGCGGCGCGACCGACAGCCGGCCATATGCCAGTCCCACTTCTTTCTTGTTCTCGACGTTTGCACGGTAGTAAGCGGGGAAATCCTTGTAGTCCATGTAAACCGTGTCCCGGCCGTACATCTCATTCGAGACTACGTCGAGGTCCGCATCCAGAATGACTCCGAACAAACCGTAACCGCCCAAAACGTGGCGGAAGAGCTCCACATTTTCGGTTGGACTCGCGGTCACAATCGTGCCGTCGCAGAGCATGACACGAATTGAACGGACCGTCGGCGCGGTAGGCCCCGGGGACGGATCGATTCCGTGCGCATTGATGCTCAGGGTTCCGCCGACGCTGAAGATATTGATCGACTGCATCGACTTGACCGACAGACCTTCTTGATCCAGCGCATGCTGCAGTTGCCACCACCGCACTCCTGACTGCACATTGACGGTCTTATGTTCCTTGTCGAGGCGGATGCGGTTGAATTCTCGTAAGTCGAGAACCAGTCCGCCGTGAGTGAAGGTCTGACCGCCCATGCTGTGCTGCTGCCCGGCACAGGTCACCCTGAGCTTGTGTTCGCGGGCGTATTGCAGGGCATTGCGAATTTCGTCTTCATTAGTGATGCGCACTACTCCGTAGACGGCGGTCTTGTTGAGATGGCTGGCGTCGTTCACGAATCCGCCGCGCTGCTCGAAGCTGAATGGAGGATCCTGGGGCCCGGCGATCAGGATCGTGGGTTTTTCCTGATCAGGATTCGCTGGGAAAATGAAGTCGCTTTCTTTGTCTTGATCCGGGGATGCAGCATAATCGAAAACCTTCTTGGCACCGATCACAAACACAGAAGCCACAAACAGAAAGAACGGCAACAAAAAGCGGCGAATACGTTTCAAAGACACTCCTCCTGTCTGTCCTGAACCGAAAAAATGACTTGTCATGCGGGGAAGGCTGCTGAATAGTACCAACATCGGCATGGCCAAACAATTCAGTACCATCCAAAAATGTGCCTTTGGTTTTGCGATTCTGTTTCTCGGGGTTTACTCCCTTGATTACGTGCCCGGCATTATGGACCAGAACGGCCTCATGTTCGGCCTGTTTCACATGAGCCGCCTGATCGATTTGGGACATCTGGGCGCGGGAACTCTCGCCTTAGTCGGTGCGCTGATTTCCGCCAGAGCCGCGCGCTTCTACTTCTGGCTGCTCGGAATCTGGTACACCATCGACGTAGTCACCTATTTCTTCGGCCATCTGCACAGCCTTCCGCTGGTGAAGAACGTTCTCGTCAACACGCCACATATTCTGATCTTCATCGCCGCATATTGGATCGTGCTGAACGTCGATAAACCACAGCCCGGGGTAGCGACGGCTTGAGAGGTTGGCTGCGGCGGCTTGCCCGTTTCGTAGTTACCTGCTTCGCGCTCCTCTTGCTGCTGATCGTGGTGGAGGCCATTGCGGGCTGGCGTTGCAACCTGCAGAGCCAGATTCCTGCTCCTGTTACTCAACCAGCCGACCGAAAAGCAGTCGTCGCCGGAATTAAGGATTACGCCCGTCCCGAGGACGACACGTATCTGAGCCTGCCGGAGTGGTACATCGTCTGGAGCTATCAAGAGAAGGCCGACTACCAAAAAGATCATCTGCCCTCGGGATTTCCTTACTTCGGAGCGGTCCGCCAGTATTGGGGGAACTATTGTTGTATCAGTCGTGCCATTCATGGCAAATACGGATTCAATTGGGGCGAGCAGGTCATGCTGGTGGTGATCGGCACCAGTTTTTCGGGCGAATACATCCTGAAGGGAATCTATGAGAAGACGGTCGGCCGTCTGTCGGAGTGGACGAGCCGATATCAGCCTACCGAAGAGGACACGTACGCCGCCCAGGTCGCGTGCGAGTACGCCGATTTCGTCCTCGTGCGTCCCTTCTATGAATTTCATTTTGCCCGCCACGTGAAAGGCTTATGGACTCAGAGTAAATTCTGGGGACCTCATTTCCTGCGAAAGTGTGAGCGCAAGGCATTCCTCACGCTTGATTACAGCGGTGAGGCATTCTATTCCTGGCTGATCGAGAAGGCCTCGCACCTCGGGTACGGTTATGAACTTGATCGGACCTCCATCTGGATCGACAATGCTGATCCATCAGTGGTGTCCAACCTTTCGCAGATGAAACTGGTGAAGCAGGTCGGTCCAGGCGCTTTTGTGTTGGATGCTCCGCGTTATCATCCCTTCACGAATGTCGCTGTGCTGTTAGCGCGGCAGAACGTCAGCTTCGTTGAAATTGCGGGAAACTCCTGCATCGCGCTCTCCTTACTGGCACCGCAACCCTTAGCGGATCACCAGCAAACGCCTCAGCGGCTTTTTTCCATGCCCCTCCTGACGCGTCCAGGGTGGTTGCGAACAGTCGTGACATGCGACGTCAACTCGCTCACGAACTGTCTGAAGCAGTCGGGCAATGCCGGCATGATGATCGAGCACCTCTACGATTACTGATAGGGTGGTGGCGTGCTTCGCAGACACCTGCTTCTGCCAAATTCAGGAGAATTGGGGCCCCCCGACATTCATCTTCGTGCTTTGCGTCATTCCTTTGCTAATGCGTCTAAGTGGCTGAGTTTAAGCAACATGGCTGAAATCAACCACCCCGATTCGCGCAACTTTTGCGCTCCCCTGTTGTTCAAATAGCTAGAAGCAAGCGGACCGAAGCAGGAAGCAAACAGCCAGAAGACGGCCCGCCAGACAATCTGAGTTCGGAGCGCTTTTCCGGGCTCGAGTCAGGGGGTTTTATGCGATATCTGAAATACGTGGCGTTGCTAACAGTGTTGATGGTGCCTTTGGCGTATTCGCAGGCACAGGTTTCAGTTGGAATTGGAGTGGGGCCGGTAGGCGTTGTGGTTGGGCACCCGTATGTCGCGGGGCCGCCGGTTTGTGAGTATGGATACTACGATTATTATCCTTACGCCTGCGCGCCGTATGGCTACTACGGACCGAGCTATTTCGTGAACGGAGTCTTCATCGGAGCCGGCCCCTGGTACCGCGGATACTACCATCGTGATTGGGATGGCGATCGCTGGCGTCACGAAGCCTGGGAGCATAACCGAGGATGGGGCTATGGCCATGAGGCGTACCGCGGATACGCCCGCGAGGGTTACGGGCATGCCTACGCCAACCGTGGCTACGACCGTGGATACAATGGCGGCCAGTTCCAGAATCGTGGCTACGCGCACGGGTACAACGGCGGCCAAGTCCACGCTGAGCGGGGATTCCGCAGCGAAGGCGGCCACCGCGCATACCGCCGCTGAGTGTGAGAACTGCAAGGAAAGAGTGGAGGGCTGGCAACGCAAGTTGCCAGCTTTTCTGTTTTTGCTCGGAGGTGCTGACCCATCTAAGCTTTAGCGCCTTGCGCTTGCCCACTCCGCAAGTCCTCGACCGCAGGGTATGAGCTGGGAGAGATCACGGTGCGCTCCAGCGGCTGTGAGCCTGAGTTCTTCGCAACAGCGAGTATGTGCATGGCCTCGCCAATCAAAGCAGGGGCGATCACGGTGGCTGTCATGCGTTTCTGCCGCACCCACTCCTGGCCCGCGCGCGACACTCCATCGCAGCCGGTCAAGGGCAGATGCAGCCAGGCATCGCGTTCCTGCAAATTTCCAAGTTCCTCAAAGGCCCGGCGGGCTCCAATGGCCATGTCGTCGTTCTGGCAGGCAATCATGTTGATTTTCATCTGCCGCGATGTGGTGAGTGCCAGCCACGACTTGATGGCGTTGTATCCGCTCTGCTGAGTCCAGTCTCCCTTAATGCTCTTTACGCTCACGCTAGGGGGCTTGCTCGCGAGCATGCCTTTGGTGCGCAATTTGGCGACGTCTCTCACCGACGGTCCTTCGATGTACAGGACGTTCCCCGAATCTCCAAGCAAGGCTGCCATCTGCTGGCCCTGGAGTTTGCCAATGGCTTCGTGATCGCTCACTACCGAGAAGACGGGAACTTTGGCTTGCGCTCGCAAATCGGGAATGTAATCCGCGCTGGAGTTGATGATTCCCCAGGCAACCCCCGCCTTTACCGCCGCGCGCGCAATCTGTTCCATGCTTGTCCCAACCGGTTCGGCAAGGATTGCGTCCGGCCGTTTGGCGGGATCCTGAATGAACGCCAGAATCTGCTGGGTTTGCTGCACAGCATCATTGCCGGCATAAACGATTTGAACGTTAGCCCCAAGTTTGCCCGCAGCAGCTTCCGCCGATGCGGCCTGCTCCAACTGGTAGTCGTTCTCCTTCGTGATCAGGGAAACCACAACGTTGAGTTTGTTCATGATGGGGGCCCTTCAACGTCGAATGTCACCGCAGCGTGTGGATCATTAACGCATTCTCATCCGGGCTTCGCCAGTTACTTCGGTCATGTCGACCTCGCCGGCAGCCCGGTTCGATTCTCCAGTCCCGGCGCGCTTCGGCGCTGTACGATATTCCCGATTTCTTGCTAGAATGTGCCGTTCTGTGGCTTGCCCGCGCACGCCGCCGTGGTAGTAAGATAAAGGTAACGATCCCAGGAGAATAAACACCGATATGACCTACGTCATTGCTGAACCGTGCATCGGCACCAAGGACACCGCATGTGTGGACGCGTGCCCGGTGGATTGCATTCATCCTAAAAAAGACGAGCCCGCCCACGCGACGGAGGAACTGCTGTACATTGATCCCGTCGAATGCATCGATTGCGGCGCTTGCGTTCCGGTGTGCCCGGTCTCGGCGATCTTCGCGCTCGATGATCTCCCGGAAAAGTGGAACGCTTTCACCGAGCGCAACGCAAAATACTTCGGGCGCTAGCTGACGCTTGTAGGCCGGCCGCCTCTGTTGCCCAAAACGCATGTGTAGCCCCGGACGCCTCGTCCGGGGTCTTCTCCCCCTTGCCAGAGTGCGTCATCATTGGCGCGTGCTTGTGCGCTCACCGCAAATTCACGCTCGTCTAGCTTCCGACCCGGGACCCTGCATTTCGGTACAATCTCCCAATGCCCACGGCCATCGAATGCCGCGATTTGCGCAAGACTTACGATGGCAAAGTCGAAGCCGTTCGTGGGCTGAATCTTGAAATCGAGGCAGGCGAATGCTTCGGTTTGCTGGGGCCGAACGGGGCGGGGAAGACCACGACTATCGAAATCCTTGAAGGCCTGCTCGCGCCAACTTCCGGCATGGTCTCCATCCTGGGACATCGCTGGGACGAGAACGAGCGCGAAATGCGCGAGTGGCTCGGAATCTCCCTGCAGGAGACGCGTCTCTCGGAGAAGCTGTCGGTGCGCGAGACCATCGACCTGTTCGCCAGTTTCTACCGCGAACCGCGATCTACCGACGAGGTCCTCGAAGAATTGAAGCTCACCGAGAAAGCTGAGTCCTGGGTCGGCAAACTCTCCGGCGGCCAGCGCCAGCGCCTGGCAGTCGCGACCGCGCTGGTGTGCAATCCGAAAATTCTTTTCCTGGATGAACCTACGACCGGGTTGGATCCGCAGAGCCGCCGCCAGTTGTGGGACATCATTCGCGTCTTCCAGCGCAACGGCGGCACCGTGCTGCTCACCACGCACTACATGGACGAAGCCGAGCGCCTCTGTGATCGCCTCGCCATCATCGATCATGGCCAGGTCATCGCAGAGGGAACGCCCGCTGATCTGATCACGCGCCTCGGCGGACATCATGTGGTGGAATTTTATGTCGACGGCAATTCCAGCGGACAGGATTCGTGGCGCACTTTGCCCAGCGTAGAGTCCGTTCGCGAAGACGATGGCCTGATTGCGTTGAGCGTGAAACAACCGCATCTGACCATCCCCGCGTTGCTGGAAGCCATCGAGAGGCACGGCGGTAAGCTGCAGCATCTGACCACGCGGCAGGCAAGCCTGGAGGATGTATTCGTGCGCCTGACAGGCCGCCACCTGCGCGAAGATTGATGAACTCGAATGTGTAGCCCCGGGACGCCTCGTCCAGGGTGCTCCAAAACGGAGTACAAAGCCAGAGGTTCCGTATGAGCGTAGCCCAGGAAATTCCAGTCAGCACTCCACCGGTGCCTCCGCCGCCGCAGCGCCGCAATGGCCGCTGGGCCGGCTACTCCCATCTCCTAATGGCCCGCATGTTGGAGCTGAAGCGCGAGCCTGAAGTTGTCTTTTGGGTTTTCATCTTCCCGCTGCTTCTGGCGCTGGGCCTGGGAATCGCTTTCCGTAACAAGCCCGAAGGCGGTGTGTCCGTCGCGATTGTGCAAGGCGCGGAGAGTGCGCAAACCCTGCTCCAGAAGTCTCCCCAAGCGAAGCAGTTCAAAGTCCAGCTCCTCGACCCCGAGGCAGCTCACCAGGCATTCCGTTTGGGCAAAGTCGATGTGGCCATCGAACCCGGCGCCAACGGAACCTTCACCTATCGCTACGATCCTGCGCGTCCTGAAAGTGTCCTGGCCAGAGCGGAGGTAAATGATGCGCTGCAATCCGCCGCTGGCCGGAGAGATCCAGTGCCAACGAAGCCCGTAAGTTCCTCCGAGCCCGGCTCGCGCTACATCGACTTTCTCATTCCCGGACTGCTGGGCATGAACCTGATGAACTCGGGGATGTGGGGGATCGGCTTTGCACTGGTAGATATGCGACAGAGAAAATTGCTGAAGCGCTTTGTAGGGACACCCATGCGCCGTGGCGATTTCCTGCTCGCGCTCGCCTCCAGCCGCCTGATCCTGATGATCATCGAAGTCGGGCTACTGCTGGCCTTCGGCGTACTTTTCTTCCACATGCGCGTGATGGGCTCGATCGCCGGCATCGCGCTCATTGCCGGAATCGGCTCGCTCACCTTCGGCGGAGTCGGCCTGCTCACCGCCAGCCGCGCCCAGAAGATCGAATCTGTCAGCGGCCTGATCAATCTGGTCATGATGCCAATGTGGATCTTCTCGGGAGTCTTCTTTTCTTACGAACGATTCCCCGCCATCATCCATCCGCTCATCAAAGCTCTGCCGCTGACCGCGCTCAATGACGCACTTAGAGCCAGCATTCTGGAAGGCACGCCGATCCTGCATCAATGGCCGCGCATGCTCGTGATGCTGCTGTGGGGTGGAATTTCTTTTGTGGTAGCCCTGAAGTGGTTCCGCTGGACCTAGGCAAGGGGATGATTGGGAGTTCTCATTGGGCGTTTCCCTCGATCAGAGCGAAGATTCTGTCAACATACAGGCTGTTGCCCGTCGCTTCCACAATCTGTTGCCAGCTCGGATGGAAATCACATCCTATAATCGTTATTACGAAGACTCCTTTCTTCCCAGCGTCTTTGATTTTGAAACCAAAGCATACCGGGTCTGATCGAGCCTTCGCTCTTATGCAATCAATTTTGTTTTTGCTTTGAGTTATGAAATGCCAGCACTATTCCCATGTCCCGCAAGGGAGGCGAGACATGGGGCACCCGCAGCTGTGGAAATATGCCGATCCGGCGGAAGGTTTTAATTCCTGTCAGGGCCGGAAAGGACGCTGCTACCCTAAGACTATCAACTCCTATACTGCTTTCTACGCTCCGAGTGCCGCATGATCCGCCATGCGTTTTTTGTTGTAGCGCAGGGCGACGTTCATGAAGACGCTGCCCAGGGAAGTCTCGAACAAGATCATCAGCGCTTCCGTGTCTTCGCTGGTCTTGTCTCCCTCTTGCGCGGTGAGGAGGAGCGGGGGATGAACGCGGAAGTGGAAGCCCTGATCGTTCAAAGCGGAGACGGCATTGCCTACAACCTGGTTGGCAAGCTCGAAGATGGTTTCCTTGATCAGTTCGTCGGACTCGGGGAGGTCGCTTCCGGCGTAATGACTGGCCACCTTGACCGCGGTCTGCGGCTCCAGGTCGAGGATGATCCTGCCTTCGATGTCGCCGGTCAGCGCGATCATGCCCGCCACGCCTTTGCGGCGATAGGCATCTTCTTCCATGGTGAGATTGCCCACCTTGGTCGTGCCCTGCAAACCTTGCGACAACACGGCGTCCGCCGCGTTGATGAAAGGCTGGATCAATTCCATCTTCATGGACTAAACTCCCGCTCCTGCGGCATTGGCAACAGATCCGTCTTCACCCAGCACGTACTTGATCACTTCGTAGAGCACTTCGGGCTTGACCGGCTTCTGCACGAAATGCCGAGCGCCCCGCTGCAGCGCGGCCACAATGTTCTCCTGGTATCCCACCGAGGAGACCATCACGATGCGTGCTTCGGGATGCTGTTGCACGATCCGTTCGGCCGCCTCGATTCCTTCCATCTGCGGCATGGTGATGTCCATGAGCACGATGTCGGGATGCGTGCGGTCAAACTCGCTGATCGCGGTCAAGCCGTCGCCGGCCTCGGCCGCAACCTGCCCGCCGAAACTTTCGATCATGCGGGCCAGATTTTTTCTCGCAAACACGGAGTCGTCGACGATCAAATAACGGACCGCCTGCCCGTCTTTGCTGCGCTTTACTGGTGCGAACTGCTCCATACAGACCTCCCCTTTCTACTGCATTATCACGCCCACTCCAGCCGGAACCAGATCACGCTGGTCACCGGCTTTTCGTGCGCTGATCTCTTAATTTCCCGCGCGAACTGCGCGCCCGCTGCTCATCTCGCCCGTGTTCCGGCCGCAGATGGCTTGCAAAGTTGATCCCATCACGTCCAGGCCCACGACACGAATGGCGTAGCCGCGTTCGATCGCCGCTTTGGGCATCCCAAATACGACGCAGGACTCCTCGCTCTGCGCCAACGTCATGCCGCCCTCTTTCTTAATCGCGCCCAGGCCCTCGGCCCCGTCGTCCCCCATGCCGGTCATGAGCACGCCGACGACTTTGTTCTTGAATTCTTCGGCCGCGCTGCGAAACAGCACATCTGCGCTGGGACGATGGCCGTTCACTCGCGGCTCGTCGCTGAGCACCACGATGTCTCCCAAGGGCAGACGTTTCACCTTGATGTGACGGCTTCCGGGACAGACCAGGACGCGGCCGGCCTGCAGCATGTCTCCCGATTGCGCTTCCTTCACGCGCAGCGGACAAACTTCGTCCAGACGCCGCGCGAACATGTCGGTAAATCCCTCGGGCATGTGCTGCACGACTACGATCGCGGAAGGGAAGTCTCCCGGCAACTGCGACAGCACGAACTCCAAAGCCTGCGGGCCCCCGGTTGAAACTCCGATGGCCACAATCTTGTTGGGAGCACCGGAGGGCTCCGATGATTTCTGCGGCTTGGCGGGCAGCCCGTTCAGCAGCCGCGGCTTCAGTTTGCAGTCGGCGGCAGCCTTCACCTTGGCAATCAGTTCGCGCGCCACTTCCGCCATGTGCGCGGTAGGATCCTTCGGCTTGGGCACAAAGTCGAACGCTCCCAGGCCCAACGCCTTCATCGTCACCGTCGCGCCTTCCGTGCTGTGCGAGCTGAAAACTATGACGGGGACGGGCTCGCGCCGCATGATCTCTTTCAGGGTGTCGATTCCGTTCATGCCGGGCATTTCCAGATCCAGCGTGACTACGTTCGGCTTCAACTCCTCAATCTTCTTCAGGCAGAAGGAGCCGTCCATGGCCGTGCCCACAACCTCGATAGACTCATCGGCAGCGAGCATCTGCGGGATCAGCTTGCGCATGAGTGCCGAGTCGTCGGTGACCAGAACGCGCACTTTCTTCATGCCTGGCCTCCTACGGTCGGAGTCAGTGCCAGCCGCGTGCGGTCCGTGTGCGTGAGCAGCAGTCCCGAACCCGCCCGGCCCATCTCTTGCGGGCGCAAATGCGCGACGTGCTCGACCACCGCGGCCAGGTTCAGAATCAGCACCACGCGGCCGTCTCCCAGGATTGAGGCTCCCGATACCAGGTCGGTCGAGAATGTGTGGTCATCGAGCGCCTTGATTACCAGTTCCTCCTCGCCTTCGAGCGCATCGACTATGAGGCCATATTTTCTTTCGCCCACCGTAATCACCAACACAAACAACTTGGAACTGCGACCGGGTTCGCCGGCCGGGCGCCCCAGGCGCAGCACCGGTAGAATTTGATTACGCAATTGCAGTACCTCGTAATTGTCGACCTGGTGCACTTCGGTTTCCACCGTGCGCGCGATCTCCAACACCGCGTTCAGCGGAATGGCGTAGAGCCGTTGCTCGACCCAGAACAGCAGAGCCTTGATGATGGCCAGCGTGAGAGGCAATTTCAGGCGGAAGGTGGTTCCCTGGCCGGGCCGTGTTTCGAGGCTCACTGAGGCCTTCAAACGGTGCAGGACGCTTTGCACGACATCCATGCCTACCCCGCGTCCGGATACTTCGGTGACCTGTTCGGCCGTGCTGAAGCCGGGGCGGAAGATGAGATTCAGAGTCTCGGTTTCGGTCAGCTGGGCGGCGTCCTCTGCGGTCATCAAGCCCAATTCGATGGCTTTGCTGCGAATTTTTTGTACATCGATGCCGCGGCCGTCGTCGCTGACTTCCACCACGACCTGGTTCCCCTGGTGATAGGCGTTCAGGCGAACGGTTCCATGCGGCGATTTTCCCAGCTGGCGGCGCTCTTCGGGCGACTCGATTCCGTGGCTGACGGCATTGCGCACCAGGTGCGTCAGAGGTTCAGCAATCGCATCCAAGATGCCCTTATCCAGATCTGTTTCTTGGCCACTCAGGGCCAGATCCACTTCCCGTCCACACTGCCGAGCCACGTCGCGCACCATCCGCGGAAAACGCCGGAACAACTGGTCGACAGGCACCATGCGGATTTTCATCACAGAACGCTGCAGATCGTTGAGCACGCGGGCCTGGAAGGCCATGGCATCAGCAAACTTGCCGCGCAGCAGGTCTTTGGGATAGCGCTTGGCAAAGTCGTTCAGCGCCTGCTGCAGCATCGATTTGCCAATGATCAGCTCGCCTACCAGGTTCAGGACGCTGTCGATGCGCGAGGCCTCGACGCGGAGAATATTTTCCAGCGTGCTGGCGGCAAATTGAGATTCGGTCTGCGGCGCAGCCGGGGAGATTCCCGGTTCACTGCCGGCCTCCTGTTCCTTGCTGTCCGACGTAAGGTCAGGAACGGCTTGCGCTCCCGAGCTGGTGGCCTGATACAGCAGGTCGACCGTAACCTCTTCCGCGATGGTGGGGATCTTGCATTTGGCAATGATCTGCTGCGGAGTCTGCACGCTGGCCAGAACAAATTCCACATGCTTGCTGGCCGCCGCTGATTTGGCATCGGGGCGCACCGCCAGCACCGGTCCCATACCGGCAACTGCGTTCTGAATGAGTTGCCGCCCCGCAATCGGCATGGCGCAGTGCGGATCGATCTTGACGGCTACATGGAGGACGTCCTGCCCGTTGGCCTGCGCCTGCAGCATCGCTAATTTTTCGTACTCCGTCCAATCGGCGACATGTTTGCTAAGCGAAGCGGATTTTTTTTTGCGCGATTTTTTCGCGGCCGGTGTCGAAGTCAGTTCCTCAATCCGTTTGCTGAGCTTCTTGGTCGAAGGCAGCTTGTGGCCTTTGCGGTAGGCTGCGATCATCTCGGAAAAAAGGTCGGCTGCCGCGAACGCGATGTCAGCTACCGCCGCGTGTGCCGCGGCTCCTTCCATGGAGAGCGCGTCTTCGAACTGATGCGCGAGTTCGCTCAGTTCGCGCAAACCGCAGGCCGCGGAGTCGCCCTTCAACGTGTGAACCGTGCGCCGGACGCTGCGCACAATCTCTTCGTCACCGGGACGCTTTTCCAGCTTCAAGGCCTCGTCATTGAGCGCCTGCAGCAGTTCCTGCGAGGTCTCGTAGAAGAGGTCCCGCAGTTCCGCGCCACGTTCGTCGGGGGAATCCGTCACTCTCGCACCTCAAGTCGCTGGTAAGCGGTGCCGCTGTCCTTGTGAACCATCTGGAACTTCTTGGTCAGGCCCAGCAAACTTTCGGCATGGCCGACGAATAAATACCCGTTGGGATTCAAGCAGCGGTAGAACTTCTCGATGAGCCGCTTCTGTTCCGCCTCGTCGAAATACATCATCACGTTGCGGCAGAAGATCACATCATTGCGCTGCGGCAGGTATTCGGTTTTCAAGTTATGAAAGTCGAAGTGGACCATTTCCTTCAGCGCTTTTTTCACACCGTAGCGATCGGAGATCTTGTCGAAATAGCGCAAACGAAATCCGTAATCCACCATCGACATCTGGTGCTCGCTGTAAGTTCCTTCCTGCCCGGCCCGTAAAACCGAGTAGCTAATATCGCTGGCCAGGATCTCCACCCGCCACGGTGGAGGCACCAGGGGCTTGGGCAGAGGCAGCTCGATGGGCAGCGGATTTCGCAAGTAGTAGTAGGCCAGGGCATCGGTGACCAGCATGGCCAGCGTGTAAGCTTCCTGGCCTGTCGAGCACCCCGCGCTCCAGATTCGTATTGAGTATTCCCGGCGAGCACTCTTGTGCTTGAAGAGCTCTTCCAGCACGGTTTTCTGAAAGAGATCCAGCTGCGCCTTGTGGCGGAAAAAGCTGGTCTCATTGACCGTGAGATTCTCGAGCAACTTGGCGAGTTCGTCCTTGCCCTGGCTGCTGATGAGCAGGCGGTAATAGGCATAGAAGGAATCCACACGACATTCCTTCAGCCGGCGCAACAGCCGGTCCTGGAGGAAATGGGTGCGGCGTTCGTCGAAGTGCATGCCGCACTCCTGGTAGACGAGCGCCTGCAGCAACTTCAGTTCCGCCTCGGTCAATATGGGAGCTGGTGCCGCCCCGGATGTGCTCATTCGTATTCTCGTCCCGCCGTTAACTCGATTTTCAGATCATGGCCGGGTTCAGCTTGCTCCCGCCCCACGTGCTGCTTCCGTCTTTGCTTTCTTCTCGCCGTTCTCGCTTTTGGCTTGCAGGCTGGCCGGCGCGAGCAGCTTGCTCATATCGAGCAGGACCACCAGGCGTCCCCCAACCTTCCCCAGTCCGGTCACGCAATTCAAACCGCCCTCCTGGAAAACCGCGGGGGAAGGCTCCACCGCGTCGGATGGGATCTTCAAGACCTCGGAGGCTGAATCCACGATCAGTCCCGCCAGCCTGCCCGCGTGCTCGACTACCAAGATTCGGTTCTGCCTTTTTAACCCCGTTTCCTTCTCGCCGAAGCGCTTGCGGAGGTCCATCACGGATACGATCTTGCCACGCAGGTTAATGACACCCTCTAGATAATCTGGAGCGTCGGGTACGGCAGTGATGTCGGGAACCCGGACGATCTCGTGCAGGGAAGTGATGGGCACCCCATAGGTCTCGCGGCCTACCTGAAAACCGACAATGTGGAGTTCGCGGCTCATGGTTTTCGGGCCTCCTACCTTACTGTGCCCCCGCAGTTGCCCGGCGGGCACTCCGGACGATGCCATCCGCGCCCGTCTGGGAGCGGGAACTCTCGGCCAGAGCGAAGCGGTCGATGAAGTCGAGGAGGCTGCGCGACATCTTCGACATCTGTTCCGATGAGGCTGCCAGCTCGGTCGAACTGGAGGTCGACTGCTGTACCAGTTCGCGCATCCGCTCCATGGCCTTGACCACTGCCTGGGCTCCAGATGCCTGTTCTTCTACGGCAGAGTTGATCTCGTGGGTGATTTCGTTGAGGCGCGTCGTTGCCCGCGCAATCTGGGACGAGCCATGAGACTGCTCGTTGGTGGCGGCGCCGATTTCCTGCGCGAATTTGTAAACTTCGGTGACTACATTCGAAATCTTCTTTAACGCTGAATTGAGCTCTCCGCCCAGTTCCAAGCCCTCGTTGACGATGGACGTCGAGCGGTCCATGTTCTCCACCGCTTTGCGCGCTTCTTTCTGAATGCTCTGAATGAGTTCGGATATTTCTTTGGTTGACTGCGCCGACTTCTCCGCCAGCTTGCGGACTTCGTCGGCCACCACAGCGAATCCCAGACCGTGCTCCCCGGCGCGCGCGGCCTCGATGGCGGCGTTCAGGGCTAACAGGTTGGTTTGCTCGGCGAGATCGTCGATCACTTCAATGATCTTGCCGATATCGTCCGCGCGTTGTCCCAGCGCTCCAATGATTTCCCCGGAAGAATTGATGGTGGTGTTGATGCGGTTGAGGCCGTCGGTCGCCTTTTCCATGGTGCCGATGCCGTTGTGAACTTCTTCGCGGGAACGGTTGGAGATGTCGAGCAGGACTTTCGCTGTGTCCGCTACGCGCTGGATAGAAGCGACCATCTGGTCAATGGAAGCCGAGGTCTCGCTCACGCTCGAGGCCTGCACCTGCGTGCTCTTCACCATATTCTGCACGTTCACGCTCATCTCGTGCATGGTGCTGGTGACTTCATCGATCGCCGAGGACGCCTGCAAGCCGATCTTCGCTGAATCATCCGAGGCTCCGGCAACTTGGTTAGAAGCGCTGGCAACCTGGGATGACGCGTCACGCACGCTTCGCACCAGGCCCGCCAGGCCCTCGACCATTTTGGCGAAGGCATTGCCAAGGGTGTCATGAGAAGAACGAGGCTTTACCTCCAAGGTCAAGTCTCCGCCAGCGATGGCTTCCGATACCGCAGCCATCTCCTTGAGGTAGGTGACCATTTTGTGGAAAGTGCGTGCCAATTCCCCGATTTCATCGGAGCGGCTGGTGTCGATGTTGTGCTCAAGGTCCCCGGTGTTCCCGATTCCCCGCGCCACATTCATCAGGTTGGTCAGCGGTTCGGTAATCCCAGTCGCGGTGCGGTAGGCGATGACCGCGCCCACTGACAATGCGGCCAGGGTGAACAGCAGAGAGATAAGGATTGTCCAGGTGGCGGCGGTCTGGTCCGAACTCTGACGCGCTTCCACCTCCTTGTGATTTTCCCCGTCGGCAATGTCCAGGGTGTCGGTGGAGTTCTTAACCCAGGAAGAGGCATCTTTCTGGAGGTAATAAATCTGCAATTCGGCGACAGTGGCGTTGCCCGAGTCCACGTCTTTGCGCTTCTCGATCAGAGGCTGGGAGAATTCCTTGGCCCAGGACTGCTCCAGTTGCTGGACCTTCATCAGTGCGACCTTCACCTGATCGGAATTGGCCTGAGCCTTGGCCTCTTCCAGACGCTCATTCAGCGAGCGCAGCCCCTCATTCATGCGCTCCACCTCGCGGGTGTCGCCGCTGAGCAGGTAATTGCTCAAGTAGAGGCGGTTCTGCATCATCTGGAAGCGCACCGTGTTTGTGGTTTCCGCCAGCTTCAGGGACTTCGCTGCCGCTTCTTTGGCGCTGTGCTCGCGTTCCACCGCCAGGTAATTGACGAGGAACAGCAGCAGCACCATCCCCAGGATGAATCCGAAGTTCAAGTAAAGCTTTTTACCCAGTGTCATGCCTGTCTCCTGCGCGGCGCGGCGACTTACCGCGATTCAAACTTGAAATCGATGACGCCCGTACTCTCCGAGGCGGCGGGTTCAAAACGCCACCGTTTGGCGGCATCAAGAGCCGATTGCGCCAGTACCGGATGGCCGCCAACTACACGCGCTTCCTTAACAGTGCCGTTGGGCGCGACGGTCACTTCGATTTTCACAGTCCCCGAAATGTTCATCTTGTGTGCCAATTCGGGATAGGTGGGCTGAACCTTGGTCTTGGCGCGCCGCACCATTTCGTCGTTCTGAGTGTTCTGAGCATTTTGTGCGTTGGTGTAGACAGGTCCCACGGCGGTCCCCAACATGAGAGAGAGCACCACGGCCGCAATTCTTTGAGACACAGTTCCTCCTTGGGTGTACAAGAAGCTGGCCATGCGAGACGTGCACGGTCCGGGCCACCTCAGCCCTCCGAGGAAAACCAAAGTAATGAGCGCTATGTCGCTGATCCCTCAGCAGTTTCAACATCTTCCGGGCCCAGACTTCATCCCCCGCTGGAGATAAGTGGTGTCTCATCGCGATAAATCGACCTATACTTCTCAGCGTGAGACGGATTCTCAAAAAGATCGCGGGATTTCACACCAAGGCACCCCCCAACCCATTTCCCTTGACTCAAATTGAGATGACAGATACTTTCCCACTTAGATTCAAGCACTTGTGAATCAACCTTACTCGTCCACGCGCGCTTTAGGAGTCGACGTCCCCGGCGGCAACCCGATTCTCCGCCAGGACCATCCCCCTTTGCTTGCAGGATGCGACGAGGGCTTCCAAAAGCTCTTGCTGCGACTTTGTTCCAGTGCGGCTGAGCGCTCTCAGGCAAGTGGACTGATCGAGTTTTTCTGCCGCGCCGCATGTGAGTTCTTTAATGTCTCGGGCGTTTACTTTTGGCGTTCCCTCTCCGCTGACGAACTTGTCGGAGAACAGGCCTACGGAAAGATGTCGGATCGCTTCCCAGGCCTGCGCATGCGGGCAGAGGAGAGTGCCGTCGCTTTAGAAGCCGTCCGCCAGCGCCGTACCGTCGTGGCAAACCAGTTGAATGCCGCTGCCTTTCCCGCAGCGATGGAATTCGAAGCCCGCTCCATCATGGCTGCCCCTCTGGTGGTTCTAAACGAGGTTATCGGCGCAGTTTCATTTCTTCATGATGCCGATGAGGAATTCTTTACTGAAGACATGGCCGCGAAGGCGACCATCCTCGCCGGGCAACTCGGCAGCCTGCTTGAGGCAGCTCGCCTGGGCGAGGTTTCCCGCGAAGAGCACCGTCGCGCCGAGATTCTGGCCGATGTGGCTCATGCGCTTCACGGCACTCCTGATGTTGCCGCTGTCATCGAAGCCTTGGCCGACCGGCTCCGCTTGTTGCTGCGCACACCGCTGGTATGTGTTTTGTTGCGGCGCGAGGGACCATTTGAGTTGAAGGCTGTCTCTGCCGACACGCCGCAACTTGCGACCTCGGTGCGAGCCCGCCACGACCGGCAGACGCTGCGCTTTGCTGCCGACCTGGCGCAACGTGCGGTGCTCGCCGCTGAACCGATCACGCTCTCGATTGCTGCCGATGTGCATTCTCTGGGAACTCTGGTGTCCCCCGGGATGTTGATCGCCGCCCCTTTCCGAACTTCGCGAACGCAGGGGGCCATTCTCATTTATCCGCGCCGCAACGCCGTCTTCACCGGGGAAGAGCGAGCCCTGGTGGGAGCGATTGTCGGCTTTGGGGCGGTCGCCATTGCGCACGCTGAGCTTTACACCACTTCGCACGGTCAGGCTCACGAGCTTCATCAATTGCTGGAGATCTCGTCCCAGCTTGGTTCCAGCAAAGATCTGGAGCACTTCCTGCACGGTTTTGTGGTGCGCGCCGCGGAGTTTCTCAGGTTCGGCAGATGTTTCATCGCCCTGTTCGAGAACAATGAGTTCCGCGTACGTTACGGGGTAAAGGACGGTGAACCCAGTCGCTCCGACGTGCTTTTTCCCGAAGGCATCGCCACCAAAGCTCTGCGACGCGGCGAGGTGTTCTGGACTGACGAAGCCAGCCGCACTCCCGGAGCTAACCTCGAGGTGGTCGCCGCATATAAAGTTCAGCAGTTTCTCGCTGTTCCGCTGCTCGGCGCCGGGGGCAAACTCCTGGGGATGTTCGGAGTCCTTGACCGCCTCGAGGGAGGCGGAATTTCAGAGGAAGATGTCCGGCGTGCCCGCGCTCTCTCCAATCAGGCTGCGATCATGCTGGAAGCTGCCGGCAACCTGCATGCCTCAGAACAGCACCGCCGCCAGGCAGAGGCATTGGTCGAACTCGCCCGCCAGATCGACGGGATTTTGCGTCTGCCCGACTTTGCCCATCGCTTTGTGTGCCTCACCTCCGAGCTGACGGGTTCGCAATCGGGATTTCTCGCCGTGCCGCACGAAGGGAACTGGCAGGTCGCGGCTTTCTGCCAACCGAAATTGCCTTCCCCGCGTCTGCTCGGCGCTGGCGTAAGCGAGAATCCAGGCTCCGAGCCAGTCATTTCCCACAGCACGACCGGCTCTGAATCAGCGTCACTCGGGGAATCGCTTTCTGGAGAACTCGAGCGTGTCCTCGGCAAAGCGCTTGCTGAATTCGCAGGCCGCCAGCCAGAACGCGTCATCACTCGTTCCGCAGATCAGGTTTTGGGGGCGGAGAATGCCTCTGCTCTGGGATGGACCGATTGCACCGTCGTCCGCCTCTCGGGGTCGAACGAAGACCTGGCTGGAGTTTTGTGTCTCTCCGGCGCTGTGACTGCGAAAGAAGATCGCGCCTTTCTGGAGAGCATGGCGGGACACGCGGCCATGGCCCTGCAGAGTTCGCAGCTGTTCACGCGCATCGAACAGGCAAGTCGTCACTCAAACGAAATCTTTGACGCCATCAGCGATTTCATTGTCGTGCACGATCAGGCCGATCGAGTCGTGCGTGTGAACCGCTCGCTCGCCGCCATGATCGGGGTACCGCAGGCGGAATTGCTGGGCGTGAATATGCGTGCTCTGATGGCTCTGACCAGTGACGCCGCTTCCTACTCTTGTCCATTCTGCCGCTCCAACACGGAAGAGTCTGACGAATTTGTGCATCCGGTTTTTGATCGAACCTACCTGGTTTCCACCTCACGGGTGCATGGAGCGGCCGGAGAAGGGCTGCAGACGATCCATGTTCTGAAAGATATTTCCGACCGGCGCGAGGCCGAGCGGCGATATCGCGAGCTTTTCGACAATATCCAGGAAGGACTCTTCTTCAGTACTCCTGCCGGACGATTTATCGAAGTCAACGACGCCATGGTGCGAATGCTCGGCTACAGCAGCCGTGAGGAACTGCTCCAGATTGACATCCCCACCCAGCTCTACATTTCGCCGGAGCAGCGCCTTGACCATACCAAGTTGATGCAGGAACACGGGGCGCTGCGAAATTTCGAGGCTACTCTCCTGCGAAAAGATGGTTCTCCCATCCACGTACTGATCAATGCGTTTGGATTGCACGACAAGACGGGAAAGCTCCTTCAGATTCGCGGGCTCATGCTCGATGTCACCGGGTTGCGCACCTACCAGTCCGAACTGCACCGCGAGCGGGATTTCTCCGGCAAGATTCTCAACAACACGCAAAGCTTCATCCTTGTAGCCGATACGGCCGGTCTGATCAGCTATGCCAACAAGCGCTGGTACGATTCCGGATTCGATCACAAGGAACTGCTGGGGCGTCCGCTGCTGGATCTGGCCGCACCCGGTTATCTGGATTCTTTCGCGCAGGCAGTGCAAAGTACGCTAAATAACCAGCAGATCGACAACCTTGAGCTGGAGATTGTGCGGCGCAACGGCGTTGCGGGGAAGTTCTCCGCCAATCTCAGCCCCATGCGCGATGAGCAGGGCATCGTCACCAGCATTATTGCGGTGTTGACCGACATCACCGATTCCGCGGTATTGCGGGACAAGCTGGTTCACACTGAAAAGATGGCCGCCGTTGGCCAGTTGGTTTCCGGTGTCGCCCACGAGGTCAACAATCCTTTAACCGCCATTCTGGGATTTGCCGACTTGCTGATGGAAGATGCGGAATTGCCGGAGACGGCCCGCAAGGACCTGCGCGTGATCTTGCAAGAGGCGCAACGGACCAAGCAGATTGTTCAGAACCTTCTCAGTTTCGCGCGACAGATGCCGCCTCAACGCAATGCTCTGCAGTTGAACTCCATCCTGCGGAGAACCATCCAGTTGCGGTCATACGATTTCAATAGTCACGGCATCGACGTTATTGAACATCTGGATGAGTCGTTGCCGGAGATCATCGGCGATGCCCATCAACTGCAGCAGGTCTTCCTGAATATTCTCAACAACGCCTATGATGCCGTCCACGAAGTCGGACGGCCCGCCCGCATTGAAATCACGTCCATTGGCAGGGAAGATTTCGTGGAAGTCACATTCTCGGATAATGGCAAGGGCATCACTCATTCGGACAAGATATTCGACCCGTTCTTTACCACCAAGGAAGTTGGAAAGGGTACCGGACTCGGCCTCAGCATCTGTTACGGCATCGTCAAAGAGCATGGGGGCGAGATTTCCTGCCACAACAACATCGCGGGACAGGGCGCCACGTTTATGGTCCGCCTGCCAGCTGCGTCGCATACCGCATCCTTCGGTGTGGCCGCGGGAGTCACACAACCATGAGCCTGCCAGTTTTGAAAACTCAACCTTTGCCTATCCTGCTGGTCGAAGATGAACCCGCGGTCATGGCCTATGTGCAAGCTGCGTTGGAACGTAGCGGCTACCCGGTGGTCTGCTGTGAATCCGGAGTCGATGCTCTTCGCCTGCTGGAGACGGGATCGTTCCTGGGCGTGGTCTCCGATATGCGAACTCCCGGGGGAGTGGATGGAGGCCAGGTGCACAGCTGGATCTCACGCAACCGGCCGGATCTGGCGTCCCGAATTATTTTTATTACCGGCGACATCGCCAACGAAGAGACAGTCGCCACCCTGCGCCAGACTGGAGCGCCTTGCGTGGAGAAACCTTTTCGCGTCGCGCAGTTTATTGATGTTGTGTCTAGAACATTTGGGAAGGCCGAGTGAATAACAGTAAAGAAGATCAACGCATTCGCCTGCTCGTCGTAGATGATGAGCAAAGCATTCGCAAGCTCTGCTCGACGGTTGCCGAGGCTCTTGGGTTCGTCTGCCTGGAAGCCGAAAGCGGCGAGTCTGCCCTTGCCCTTTTGGAAGAACAATCGGTGCACATCATTTTGAGCGACATGGTGATGCCGCGAATGTCGGGCCTGGAATTTCTGGAAAGAGTGAAGAAGCTCTTGCCCCGCACCGAAGTCGCGCTGATGACGGGCCACGGCTCCATTGAGACCGCCGTTCAGGCGATGAAACTCGGCGCCTACGATTACATCACCAAGCCGTTTTCTCCTCTCGAGGAGTTGCGCCTGTTCTTGCGCCGGATGGCCGAGAAAGTGCGCCTGGTGGAAGAAAATGAATTCCTGCGCCAGCGCACCGACTCGGAAACCGCAGTGCACGGCATCATCGGATCATCCGCTCGCATCCAGGAAGTGCTTCGGATGGTGGCGCGATTGAAAGATACGCGCACCCCTGTCCTCATCTATGGGGAAAGCGGTACGGGAAAAGAACTCGTTGCGCGCGCGATGCATTTCCGCGGAGCCTTCGCCTCGCGCCCGTTCGTTGCCGTCGACTGCGGATCGCTGGTGCCGACACTCATTGAGAGCGAGCTGTTTGGGTACGAAAAAGGCGCGTTCACCGGCGCGCTGAAATCCAAGCAGGGGCTCTTTCAGGCCGCCGATGGGGGCACGATCTTTCTCGACGAAGTCGGCGAACTCCCGCTGGAGTTGCAGGCCAAGCTGCTGCGCGTTTTGCAGGAAAAGGAAGTGCGCCCGGTCGGGAGCAACCAGCGGGTTAAGGTGGATGTGCGCGTCATAGCCGCCACCAACCGCGATCTAGAGGCCGCTTATAAAAATGGCACCTTCCGCAAAGATTTGTACTTCCGCTTGAACGTGGTTACGTTGTTCGTACCCGCTCTGCGGGAGCGCCGGAGTGATACTCCGATGCTCGTGCACTGGTTTCTGGAACGCTACGCGCCCGGCCAGGAGATGCACGTGACCAGCGCCGCCATGAAAGCGCTCATGCAATATGACTGGCCCGGCAACGTTCGCGAATTAGAGAACTGCGTGGAACGGGCCGTGGCTCTGGGCAACGGGCAGGGAATCGATCTCGGAGATCTCCCGCCGAGTATCGCATCTGGGGCCGCGATGGCCGAACCTGAGACCAGAAAGACGGCAATACTCGATCCTGACTTGGGTGATTCGTTGCCGGCACGAGAAATGCCGCGCCACTCAGGCTCTTCCACCGATCTCGAAGACATCGAACGCGCTACCATCCAACGCGTCTTCGAGCAGGTGAAGGGCGACAAAGCTCTGGCCGGACGCATGCTGGGCATCAGCCGCGCGACTTTGTACCGGAAGCTAAAGCGCTACAACATCGGCATGAGCGCCCAGGCGGCAGCCGCGCACAGTTTGCAGTAATCTCTACTCTTCGCGCAACAAACGCAACGGATCGACCGATAACGCGCGCCGTGCGGGTATCCATGTGGCGATCACGCCCAGCAGAGCCATGGAGACGATCACGCTCGCTAAGACCAGCGGATCGCGCGGTGTTGCCTGATACACAATGAAAGCCAACACTCTGCTGGCGATAATTCCCAATAGCAAGCCAGCTGCGGAGCCGGCAGCGAGCAGTTTGAACGCCCGTCCCAAGGCTGCCTGCAGTATCTCCCTCCGCTGGGCGCCGAGAGCAACGCGAATACCCAATTCGCGCAGGCGCTTGCTAACTGAGTAAGCTGCCATTCCGAAGATTCCAGTGATCGACAGGATGCCACCCATAATGCCGAGTACGCCCAGCGAGGCCGTGGCGATACGGGCTGGAAACTGAACCACATCAAGCATCGAATTCCAGCTAGCAGTGTCTACCGGGAGTGCTGAATCCAATTTGTGAATTTCGCTTCTTACAGCCGCGGCCAATTCTTGGGGATTACGTTTGGAGCGCAGTAGGAGATATGACTGGCTGGCGGGCGATCGGAGGAACGAAAGGAAGATCGCTGGTTGGTTCTCTTCGGTCAGAGTCAGATATTTGCCGTTCTCGACTATTCCCACCACTTGGACTCGAGTTCCATCCTGCAGCTTGTAGTGTCTGCCTAATGCGTTCGTGACCGAGCCAAACATATTACCGGCAAACTCACGGTTCACGACCGCGACGGCTGGAGCTTCTTTATCGTCGTGCCACGTGAACTCTCGTCCTGCCAGTAAGGCCGTTTCGGCTGCCTGAAAGTATTGGGGAGAAATCTCATATTTGAACGGCGCGCCCGCAGCATTCGATGGCCGGAAATCCGAGGCCTCTTCCTTGAAGACATTGATTCTGGTCGCCGAGCCATAGACCAAAGGAGGATAGTTGTTGACCAAACCCACGCTCTCGACGCCCGGAATGCCTTCGAGAGCTTTGATCATCTGCTTCTGCATCAGATGAATGCTGTCGTTGGCATACCCCGCCATTACCAGGTTCGTTCCCACCAACATGGTGCGGGGTTCGAAACCGAAGTTGGCGTGCAGTGCCCGCGCCAGGCCTCGAACGGCCACCATGGACGAAGTCACCAGCACGGCACAGATGGCAATCTGGACGACCAGCAGGGCATCGCGGACAGTCAGCCGCCGTCCGATTCTTCCGCTGGATCCTGCCTTGACGATCTCATACGCATTCGCTCGGAGAACCTGCCGCACGGGTACGATGCCGAACAGGAGTCCACTTGCGAGTGCCACCACGAATGCCACCACATAGATTTTTGCGTCGGGGCTGATCGGGATTCGAATGGGAGTCCCGGGAAAGGGTTGCCACATGCTCATGCGGCGCAATAAAACGATGCTGCCGAGAAGTCCAACGCTGCCGCCCGACAATGAAAGCACAAGCGCCTCGGTCATCAGTTGCCGCAGGATCCGTTTACGGCTTGAACCGAGCGCGAGACGCAAGGCAACTTCCCGGGAGCGGTCGGCGGCGCGTGCGGCAAACAGGCCGCCCAGGTTGGCGCATGCGGCGAGAAGAATTAAACCCGCGAGCAGCATTAATCCAAGCATGAACTGCTTTATCGCGCTGTCAAAAGAGGTTAGCCCTACACGTCCTAGTCTTGTCTCTTTTTGCGAGAATTCTTTGGGATAAGCCTTCTCGAGGTATGCGCCTACGCCCCTCACGTCCGCGAGCGCCTGAGCCGGAGTCACTCCCGGCCTTAAGTGCCCGACTGCCTCGAAGATCGCACGTGAGGTCCCGCGATCGTCCAGGAATTTCTCCCCGCTCACCTGCTCCTGATTGACCAGCGGCATGAAAAAATCCGCTGAGACGAACAACAGAGTGCCGCGAAACCCGGGCGGCGCTACACCGATGATGGTGAAGGGATGCTTATTGAGTTGGACTGTGCGTCCAATAACCGTGCGATCATCCTGGAAGCGTGTGTGCCAATAGGCGTAGCTGAGCACCAGGTAGGGCGCGCTGTTGGGGCCACGTTCGTCGGAGGCGTGAAAAAATCGCCCGAGAAGTGGCTGCAGCTTGAGCACATCGAAGTAATTGCCGGTCGCCGCATAACCATTGGCCTGGAAGGCTTCCTTGCCCGTGTCCAGGCCGACGAAGGCGAAATTAAAGGCGGCCAGATCCTCGAAGCTGCGGTTGCGGTCCCGCAGATCGACGTAGTTCGGATACGACTGAAACCCGGTATCGCCTCCGTACTGCGTTCCCCAAAGACTCTCGCCCTGTGGCACATTCAGTGGACGCAGCACGAGTGCATCCATGACCCCGAACACGATTGCATTGGTGCCAATGGCCAGCGCCAGCGTGACTACCGCGATGAGAGCAAATCCGGGAGACTTGTCTAAGCATTCTGAAAGCCAGGCGCAGGTCCTGAACAAGAATGTCGAAGAAATGTCCGCCCATGGCCTCGTGACATTCCTCTTTGAATTTTTCCTGCCCGCCAAACTCGATGCGCGCGCGGCGTTCAGCCTCGCGGCGAGGCAGGCCAGTGCGCTCCAGATCCTCGGCGCGCATTTCGATGTGCGAACGGACTTCCTGCTCCATCTCATCGGCGACTTGCGGCCGGTGAAAAAATTTAGCCGCAAGAGAACGGATATAGGCCGATACGTTCATCGTTTTCTCCGCTGGCATTCGAGCACCGAAGCCGGTGGTTAGTCCTCGCGTAGCAGCTGTAACGGATCAACCGATAGCGCCCGGCGTGCCGGAATCCAAGTAGCAAGCAGTCCCAGCAGAGCCATGGCAAATACCACTCCAGCGAGTACGAGCGGATCACGAGGTGTTGCCTGAGCGACAATGAAAGCGAGCACCCGGCTCGCCAGAATGCCGAGCACTGATCCCGCCGCAGAACCGTAAGCGATCAATTTGAAAGCGCGTCCTAACGCTGCCTGCAAGACTTCCTTACGCTGACCGCCCAGGGCCACGCGAATTCCCAGTTCCCGCAGGCGTTTACTGACGGAATACGCGGCCATTCCGAAAATGCCGACTACTGCCAGGATTGCCCCCATCCCTCCCAGTACTCCCAGCGCCAACGTCGCCATGCGCGGCCCAAACAGCGCCGTATCCAGCGCGTTGTAGCGCGTTGTAATGTACACCGGCAGAGCCGCGTCCACTTCTCGCAGAGCGCTTCGGATCGCTCCTCCCAGTTGCTGGGGATCGCGTTTCGAGCGCATCACCATCCAGCTCGAGGATGAAGGCGATTGAAGGATGGGCAGATACATCGCCGGTCTTGGGCTCTCGGTGAGCCGGTCATACTTTCCGTCCTCGGCGATACCCACAACCTGGGTACGCGTTCCATCCGGCATCTTGAAATAACTGCCTTGCCCGTTCTGAATGGAGCCAAACATCCGGCGGGCAAACTGCCCATTCACCACGGCTACGCGTGGAGAGTCTTTATCGTCATGCCAGCTGAACGACCTGCCCGAGAGCAGAGACGTCCCCGCCGCTTCGAAGTATTCCGGCGAGATCTTAAAAATGACTGGGTTCATGGCGGCATTCGAGGGCCGGAGATCGGAGGTGCTGTCCGCGAACACATTGGAATAGTTACTGCCATCGCCCAGAGGAAGTTGATCGGCCAATCCCACCGACTCTACGCCCGGAATTGCCTTCAAAGCATCGATCATGCGTTTCTGCAGCGGGGGTACTCTGTCCCCGCTGTAACCCGCCATTGGCGGGTCTGTTTCCGCCAGCATTGTGTTCAAGTCGAACCCGAAGTTGCTGCGCAGGGAGAGAGCCAATCCACGGACCGCAACCAGAGATGAGGTGACCAGCACTGCGCATAGAGCGATCTGTACGACCATTAATACATCCCGGGCGGTAATGCGGCGACCAATCCTACGGCCCGATCCCATCTTCACCACTTCGTAGGGATTGGTTTGCAGAACCTGTCTGACCGGCACGGCCCCGAATAGGAAGCCGCTGGCGAGGGCCAGCAGCAGCGCGAGAAGATACACATTCGAGTCGGGCGTCACCGCCAGGTATCCTGGAAATCGGGGAAACGGCTGCCACTCACTAAGCTGGCGCAAGAGAAAAATGCTGCCCGCCAGCCCGACGGCTCCGCCGGCCAGCGAGATCAGAACGGCTTCGGTGAACAGGCCGCGCAGAATTCGTTTACGGCTTGATCCCAGCGCAAGCCGAAGGGCGACTTCCCGCGACCGGTCGGCCGCGCGCGCCGCAAATAGACTGCCCAGGTTGGCGCACGCGGCCAACAGAATCAAGCTTGCGAGCAGCATCAGTCCAGTAAGGAACTCACGAATGGGACCGCCAACGTAGTCGCCGTACATACTGGGCTGCACGAGCTTGAAAGTCATCTTGCCTTCATCCTTGGGATACTTCCGCAGCAGATCCTGGCCAATGGAGTTCAAATCGGCTACCGCCTGGCCTGGAGTGACTCCTGCCTTCAGGTGTCCCATCGTCATAAAGACCCAGTGACTCCGGCGGTCATTCAGCTGTGTGCCTCCATCGATGTCGTGATTGACAATGGGCACGAAAAAGTCCGGATGGAAGAACAACAGGGTTCCATGAAATCCCGGCGGCGCTACACCGATCACTGTGTAAGGATGCTTATTCAGCGCGACGTTCTGCCCAATTACACCCCGGTCATCGTGAAAATGAGTATGCCAGTACTTGTAGGTGAGCACGATGTAAGGCGCGCTGTTTGCGCCGTGTTCATCGGAGGCGTGAAAGAAACGGCCCAGATACGGCTGGACATTTAAGCCATCGAAGAAATTGCCGCTTGCTTCCTCAATCCACGAACGCGACGGATTGTTGCCCGTATCCAGTGCCACTTCATTGACGTTATATGCGATCAGAGCGTCGAAGCTGTGATTGCGGTCGCGCAGGTCAACGTAGTCGAGATACGACTCTGACATGTCGTCTTCCAGCCGCCATAGTCCATAAAGACTTTCGGCGTGGGGCACGTTCAATGGCCGGATGATGAATGCATTCATGATGCTGAACACCACGGTGTTTGCCCCGATTGCCAACGCCAGCGTCAAGATTGCCGCCAGCGCGAATCCCGGAGACTTGCGCAACATTCGCAAGGTGAGGCGCACATCCTGGATGGCAGTCTCAATCAGGTTGCCACCGAGAGCCTGGTGGCATTCGTCTTTGACCTTCTCCTCGCCGCCGAACTCGATGCGCGCACGGCGCTGTGCTTCCTCCCGGTCCAGTCCGGTACGTTCCAGATCTTCCGCGCGTAGCGCAATGTGGCTGCGGAGTTCTTCATCCATTTCCGCCGAAAGCTGCGAACGGCGAAAGAACTTTTCTCCCATTGAGCGAAAGTAGGCCGGGAGTTTCATACTTCCTCCGGTTGAGCTGCCAGCGCGGATCCCATCGCGGTGGCCAGGCGGTTCCAGCCTTCCATCTGCTCGCGCAGGCGCTTTCGGCCGGACGCGGTCAGTTCGTAAAACTTCGCGCGGCGATTATTTTCTGATGTACCCCAGCTGGCTTTCAGCAATCCCTGCCTTACCAGCCGGAACAGAGCCGGATAGAGCGCTCCCTGTTCGATCAGCAGCGCCTGGCCCGAGATCTGTCCAATGCGCAACAGAACTCCGTAGCCGTGCAGCGGCCCCAGGGAAACAGCTTTCAGAATCAAGACGTCGAGAGTGCCGGGGAGGATTTGGGCCTGGTCGGTCATGCGCCCCCTAAGATGCTTAGGAGATTAATGCGACTCTCCTAAGCTGTCAAGGAGAAAAGGAGCCATTCGAGAAAGCTTCCGGGGATTGCCGGATTACGGTTCTTCGGCTCTACCAGCGAGTGCGGGAGTTGGTGTATAGTGGTCACCCGCTCAGGAAAAAAATGCCGCAAAGTGCGGCTTCTCAATCCAGTCCTAACCTAGACCGCCCATCCTTCGGATGAAGATGGCGCTGAATATCCCAGGAGGAGAAAGTATGTCTGATGTAGGAGTCCGCGCGCGCCTGAGTTTGGCAGCGTGCGCTATCGTTCTTCTTGGCCTCTCCCAAGTGGCCAATGCAAAAACCCTTTGCGTGAATCCGTCGGGCAAGCATGGCTGCTACTCGACGATCTCGGATGCACTGAGCCATGCCGCTGCCAATGACACCATCCATGTCGGTCCCGGGACCTATAGCGAAGAGGTGGACGTAACTTTTCCTGTTTCCATTATTGGAGCCGGTTCGCATTCCACCATCGTGGACGCTACCAATCTCGCCCACGGCTTCTTTGTGGATGGCTATGACCACCCGGGGCTCAATGACGTCACCATTGCTGGATTCACCGTCCGCTATGCCTTGTATGAGGGCATTCTGGTAGTGAGCGCGTCCGATGTCACCCTGCGCGATAATAAGGTCGAGAACAACGACCAGATTCCAGGAATTCAGTTCACGGGTGATCCCACCGGATGTCCCAATCAGCCCGGCAACGGCATATACGAGACGGATGAAACCGGGGATTGCGGTGGGGGGATTCACCTGGTGGGAACCGCAAATTCCATCGTCTCCGGTAACTTCGTGATCGGCAACTCGGATGGCATTCTCATCAGCGACGAAACCGCCGAGAGTCATGACAACCTGGTCACGCACAATATTTTCAAGGACAACCCATCGGAGTGCGGCATCGTCATGGCTTCTCATCCGCCAGCCGGACACACGAGTCCTCCCTTCGCTCCGCATTATGGGGTGGACCGCAGCACCATTTCCAATAACATCTCCGACCACAATGGCGTCAGCGTGGGCGGCGCCGGATCGGGCTTGTTCACCGATGGCGCAGGGCAGGGACGCGTTTCCGGAAATGTAATCATCGGAAACACTCTGACGAACAATGGGCTTGGCGGCGTGGCACTACACACCCATGTGGGTCCGGCTTTCGGACTCCCGGCAGATGACATGTCGAACAACAAGATTCTCGACAACTTCATCGCTGGCAATCTTGCAGATGAAGAAGATACGGCTACCCCAGGCCGCGTGGGAATCAACATCAACAGCGGTGGCGGCGGTTCGCCGGTGATCGGAACCGTCATCTCCGGCAACACGATCCGTGATGAAGATATCGATGTCGGGGTGAATACCCCGGCTGAGGTCGATGTCCACCTCAACGATCTGCTCGGGCACAAAATCGGCGTAGGCAACGTTTGTGCTTTCGATCATGCGTCCTGTACCGGTAGCGTCGATGCCACACAGAACTATTGGGGATGTCCCATGGGCCCCGGTGGCCCCGGGTGCTCGACGGTCAGCGGACCCAATGTGCGGTACGTCCCCTGGTTGAGAGCTCCAATCAACAATAGGGAAGAACACCACGGCGACGACTAAACCGCAGGCGGCGCCCGGTTCCGAAACAGGGAAGCGAGCGCCGCTTCTTAGAAACGGTTGAGATCGTCCCCCGCCCTGCTACACGTTCTTTCAAACCGATCATCGCGCGTGCGTCTGCCGCGAGAGATCTTCCTTTTTCTCATTCACTGCAGTGATAGCCGAGCGGTTTCTCGCGCTGCCAAACCGCCGCGCTTGAGATGAGACTCGATCTCATCATGAGACGCGTCCTTCATGAAGCTCGTCTAATCATTGAATGGGCGTAGCTAAGCTGCTGAAAATTCGTTCGCTTAGGTACTAATCCTTCCGTTCCGCGAGATGGTTCTGCCATTGCTCCATGTTTTTGTGAACCGCGGATTTCCGGCTCCCCACAGCTCTTTCTAACCGGGAAGAGGGGGAGCCCAACCGCCTTTCGCAGCCTAGAACCGAGTTGGATTAAAGGAAGTTAATAGTGGCGCATTCAGGCGCAGCGACTGGACGAGCAGCTTACCCCGCCAACAGCGTGGCCGAGCTTGCCCGTTTTTTTCCCGACGCCATGCCCGTGCGCTTTCCCATCCAACTCACCCGCCTTCTGGAAGAGAACGGGGCGACTGAGCTGAGCGAGAGCACCATCGTGGAATTTGCCACCTCGCGCGAGCTACTGTTCGCCTCCAAAACGCCGTTGGAGTTCGGCGATCAACTGAGTGTTCGCAACTCGGACGGGTCCCTGGAAGAGGCCGCTTCCGTGGTTGCGGTGCAGTATCAGCCGGGAAAGACTCTTGTGGCCGCACGCTTCCGGCGTGATGTGCCGAACTGGATCGTGAAATCATGACGCCTTCCATCTCTGTGCAAGACCTTGCGGCGCAATGGATTTCCGCCCGCCGCCTTTATCCCATCTACTTTGAACTAGCACGCGAGTTCGCCATCGACGTCAAGACCTGCGCCGAGCTTGAGGCCGGTGTGGAGGCTCCCGGCAAAGAAGCCGTTGAGCAAGCCCGGCAATGGCTCGAACAAATGGACAGCCAGGTCCAGGTCCATCAGTTGCGTCAGTTCCTGCAAACCAACGCCCTGGTCACTCAGGAAACCCTGCTGTACCTCGTACAGCATTTTGTGGCCAAGACAGAAAAGTCTGACACGGTTCGGGACAAGGTCGATTTTCTGCTGGTGCAGTACTTCAGCCAGATTGCTCCCACGGGGATCAATGATTCAGAAGTCGATTTGGCATATGTCGCACGCGCAATGGAAGCAGTACTCGGGCAGGTCGAACTTAAGCCCCCCGTGTGGTTGAACGCCCTGGATCGCGTACTGGATTCAGCCCGCAAGTGCCGCTCGCTGGACGAACTGCTGCACGGCGGCATCCTCGAACAGGGGCGCAAGGCCAAAGGGCTAGCCGGCGAGCTGTTCTACCTGCCGGTCGCACTGGTGGCCTTCACCCGGTTCGGTTACCTGATGCGGCGTGTGTTCTTCCGCCTCATGCTGGGAGATCTCAACATTATTCTGGATGGCCTGACGGAGCTGGAAGACAAAGGCGTGCAGACGATCGATTGCCGGCGCGCCCAGTTCTCCGCGCAAGAACCGATTTTGCGGCTGCGGATGATTTGCCAATCCTGGAAGGTGATGTTCCAGGCTGAGTATTCCTCTGGGTCTCCGTTGCGCATGCTGGTGGACTTGAAGGCGTCGGTGGAGCACGCGCTCGGGCGCGGCAAAGCTGCCGAGTCTTCTGGGAAGGCGAAGACTGCCTCTGGCGTGAAAGCTCTGGCAGCAGGCAAATCAGCAGTCTCAGCTAAGCCTGCGGCTGCCGCTCCGAAGCCTCCGCTGGCAAGGGCGGCAGCGGCTTCTGCCTCTGGTTCGGGAACCCCCGGAACGAAACTGACGGGAAACTCTGCATCCAGCCAACCGGGTGCAGTGAAGCCCAGCGCCCAGCCTGCCGCGCGTCCTTCGGCAGCCCCCGAGTTTGAAGTTTCCACCCATCCGGGTTGGGATCCAGAATCCGGGTCACCCAAGAAATGACGACAAGTAATTGATTCCAGAGCAAGCAGCAACCGTTCGCTAGCGGGAAAGGGAAATTGTCCGTGGAAATGCCGACCGTACTGATCATCTCCGACGAGGTTGATTTCTCCCGGCGCATTACCGCCCGCTGGCAAATGGAGCGCAACATCCCCACGTTTACGCTGCTGAGTGGGGAATTGTGGCCGCGGTTTTCAGTGGACGTCTTCGACGTGGCGATCATCGGGCAACTCCGGCGCGATCTGTTGTCGGTCGTACTGGAACCGCTGCACTCGACTGGGCAACCGGTATTTTGTGTCTGCCACGATTCCGCCACTGCACAGCTGATTCACGATCGCTGGCCGCGCGTTTCGATCCTTCGCCCGAGCGAGCACTGGCTTGAGACCTTGATCCTGGCGGCGTCGGAAGCGGTTCACCGGGCCCGGGCGGAGGTCCGTGCCCGCGGACTTGAGGCAGCATGCGTCGCGCTCGAACGCCAGGCCATGCTGGGCCGGTACATGCTCGAGATGCGGCACAACCTGAATAATGCGCTGACCTCAGTGCTGGGAAACTCGGATTTGCTTTTGCTGGAGCCCGGCAGTTTTTCTGCGCAGACGCGCGCCCAGATTGAAACCATTCGCAATATGACGCTGCGCATTCATGAAATTATGCAGCGCTTTTCGTCGCTGGAAAAGGAAATGAACGTGGTGGCGCAGCAGGCGGTACAGGATTCGGGCAGGACGTTTGCGGCCACGGCAGCAGGTGACTGAAACAAAAGTCAAAGACGCAGGAAGCTACGAGAACTGAGAACTGACAACTGACAACTGAGAACAAAGAGTCCTCATCCCCTGAAGCGACTCGAGATGAATACGGCTGCAGGTTTGAGGATGAATATTTATGCATAGATTGTTGGCGGGCGTCACCATACTCGAGCACGAACTCTCGGCGTTGCGCCTCCTGGTGGAGCGCCAGACGGGCATCCTGCTCGATTGTCCGAATAGCGTGTTAGCCGCTCACATTGCGGACTATCTCGAACGCACCGAACTGGAATCGCCGGCCGCATTGCTGGCGCGCTTCCGTTCCGCCGACTTGGAGCCTGCTGAAATGACTGGGTTCCTGGACGGTATCATGAATGTGAGCACCGGATTCTTTCGGCATCCGGGGGCAATGACTGCGCTCGGACGCCAGGTGTTGCCGCAAGTCCTCGCCCGCAAAGTGAGCGAAGGGCCCGCCACGTTGCGCATCTGGAGCGCCGGATGCGGCAGCGGCGAAGAACCATACTCCATCGCCATGGCAGTTTGTGAGGCGATGGGCAGCAGCAACGGCAGCAGTGCGGCAAACGGCAATGGCAACAACGGAAGCAAGGACGCCAAGGCCGTCCGCAACGGGGGCATCTGCGAAAGCTCTGCGCCTGCAAACAACAATGGCTTTAGCAAGGAATGCTCGATCCACATCGTGGGCACGGACCTGTTGCGTTCCGCGATTCAGGCTGCTGAGCGAGGCGTATATCCGCAGTCGGCCGTGATGGGCTTGCCGCCGGCAACGATTCGAGCATGCTTTTCCAAAATAGGTCCAAGCGCATCCGATGGGACTCAGGATGGGCATGGCAATGGAAGCAGCGCTGCATCTGCGAACGGGAATGGAAACGTGTATCTGCTGGTGAAGCCGCGTCTCCGCAGCCTGGTGACGTTCAACACCATGAACCTGACTAAGCCGGTTTATATCGGACGTTTCGATTGCATCTTCTGCATGGACGTGTTGCCGCATTTGTCGCGCACCCAGCGCTCCGCACTGATGGAGCGTTTGCACCTCTACCTGGAGCCTGGCGGGTATCTGTTCCTCAGCCAAACAGAGAAGCTCTGTGCACCGAATCTGAATTTCCGATCCGAGATCTACGACGGCTATACCTTCTACCGCAAGCCACTGGCGGCAGCGGCGGCTTACGGGCGATGAAGCCCAAGTATTCGTTCAGGAGCCTCACCTAATTACCAGCATCTCACGTAAATAAGGCGTAAAGCCCCACTCAAAGCCAACAAAGGGCTGAGTGGGGCACTGTCCAAAATCGTAATGGGGGATTTGTGCCGGTATTATGGTATTGAGCGGGATGAATCTTTGGCCCGGTGCTGAACGCAGCCGGCGATAACAGTAGAACTCAACGTGGGAGGCGTGGGAAGATTAAGAAAATCCGGTCATCAGTGAATATTGCGGCGACCGAGTCAACCCTTTACTTTGTCGAGAGCACCTTCTCTTTCGCCAGGTGCAGTGGAATTTCGAGCGTGCCCGCATTGCTCGACCGCAAATCATAGAGTCCCGTCCGAAAATAGAGGTTGTCTTTGCTAAGCATCTCGGTGGGTACGTCGATCTCGTAATGCAGTTGCAAACCAGCGGCCAGCGCCGCCGCATAGTTCTGTGGCGTCAACGAGATCCCTTGTTTTCTCGCATCCAGTTCAGCGCCGTGCCGTCCCGATCGTAAGCAACCAGCATGAGCTCAAGTTCGCCGCGACGCTGGCCGTCACTTGCCGCTTCCAAAGCGACATCCCCAGTAGCAATCGCGAACTCGGCTGCGTGACGCGTGAATGCTTCCTTGAACTCTTTATTGTCACCGGCACGCACGGCCCCGGGCGCGGGCTGCGGGCTGGAACGAGTCACCCGCACTTTGTACAGGATCTGCGAAAAATCTGGCAGACCACGTTGGATCACGGGCCGCAGCGGATCAGTCCCAGTGTCCTTTTTTGTTCTGAAGTCTTTTGCGTTGTCGGCGTAGTAGCCGCGCCGGTAAGCCAATTTATACTTGCCCGAAACCTTAACCTGGATGCGCCTATACCTCCCATCCATCTTCTTGTTGTCCGGCGAATAAGAGAGCGTGTAGTAATGAGACCCATAATTAATGGCGCGAGCCAGCGCGTCATCAAGCCCGTTGGTGTTGTAGAACGCCTTCCCTCCCGCGTCGTCGGCTAGCGTCTGCATGCTCTCGTAGTTTGCATTTCGCTTTCCGCTGTCCCCGAAGTCGGGGCTCGTCTGCAACGCCCGGGTTTCGCCGATTCGGTTCGCGTTAGCTGCGAACTGCGAATCGGAGACCAGCCCCTCTGCGGCAATTGGATAGATCGCGACCTGCGCCACGGCAAGAAGAGTGGCAGTCCTCTTCACTTCTCCCTCAAATTGACGCACGCCCTGGAATGGGTCCGGCGCGTTGAAATCGGGGAAAACGTTGATGGGCAACGAACCCGAGAACCAGATGAGGTTCTTGCGTCCGGGAATCCCCGCAAGATAACGCGCGAGTTGCTGTACAGCTCGCAGCGTGCTCTCAACGCGTGTATCTAGCTTGTTCTGCATCATGTACCCAAAACCTCGAGGCGCCATTGCGTCAATGCGACGTCGGTCTCTCCAGCCAGAATGTTCATCACCTCGGCGGTGTACGTAGAATTCGCGTCAATTTCAGCGCCCGATAGCAGCATGGCGGACTGCTGCGGACCACTCTCCAGTTTCTCGTTATTCAAGGCGGCCAACAAAAGCGCGGAATCAGTGGTCACCGACTGAATCATGCGTAGCCCCGAGGTCAAAACGAAAACAGCCAGACGCGTTCCTGGCTGCACGGTCTTGAGATAACGGGTGAGTTGCGCCCGCACATACGATCGGTCCGAGACCTGAGTGTTCAGCGCATCGAGCAACAGCACGTTCACGGAATCCGCGGCTTTGAGCGGAGGGAAATTGGTGTAGACATCGGGCGGCATAGGGGGAAGTTTCGCGGGTTTAATTCGGACGCCCTTATGCTCTTCAAATAGAGAGATGGTCTGCGGCTTTCCGTCTTCGGAAAGCTCGAAGTCTTTCTTCGCGAGTCCCGACACCGGCTCGTCTTTGGCATCCGTGATGACGACATCCACGAGTACTTCGCTGACTTTTGATTGAAACGTCGTTAGGTTTGCCGCGGGCTGATTTGTTCCAGTCTGAGCCAGCAAAAAAGAAGCACAAAACGGGAGCAGGAGTACCAGGAGCGAGGGGCGCACCCGCCGACGACTCGCGGCTTCGAACACGAACATCCTCATCAATCGGCCCGGCAAGATACTTGAGAGATCGTGAACGTAATGATACTCCGACCTCGGAGATCAGAAGGCAATTATGGGGCGGGCACGAGCCCCAGGTGCCTCGCTTCGCTGGACACCAAGGGGCTGTCCCTACGCGAGCTCCTGCGAGTCCGTTCGCGTGTTCATACTCGAGCTGTGCTACGCGAAAAGGAATTCCTTGGTCTTCAGTTCTTTGACCGTGTCGCGCAATTTCGCTGCTTTTTCGAATTCGAAGCGCTTGGCGGCTTCGCGCATGTCGCTTTCCAGTTTGGCGATGTAGGAGTCCACTTCTTCCTGGGACTTGAATTCGGGCATGCCCTCGGATTCGGAGGCGGTGAGGTCGGCATAATCGGCGGCAACTATGGCGGCCAGGGTCATGTCCAGCGGACGCACGATCGATTCCGGGGTGATTCCGTGCTCCTCGTTATAGGCGGTCTGGATGGCGCGGCGGCGGGAGGTCTCGTCAATGGCGCGCTTCATCGAGTCCGTCATTCGGTCGGCGTAAAGAATGGCTCGGCCGTTCAGGTGTCGGGCGCAGCGTCCGATGGTCTGAATCAGAGAGCCTGCGGAACGCAGGAATCCTTCTTTATCCGCATCGAGAATTGCCACCAGGGAAACCTCGGGCAAATCCAGTCCCTCGCGCAGGAGATTGATGCCAATCAATACATCAAATTCGCCCTTGCGCAGATCGCGCAGGATTTTTACCCGCTCCAGCGTCTCGATCTCTGAGTGCATGTACCGGCATTTCACGCCGACTTCCGCGTAGTACTCAGCCAAGTCCTCAGCCATGCGCTTGGTCAACGTGGTGACCAGCACGCGCTCGCCTTTGGCGACGCGTTCCCGAATCTCGTGGAGCAGATCATCGATCTGGCCCTTCACCGGGCGGATCTCCACTGGAGGATCAATCAATCCCGTGGGCCGTATGATCTGCTCAATCACCACGCCCGCCGACTTGGTCAGTTCGTAGGGACCGGGAGTAGCCGACACATAGACCAGTTGATTGGTGCGGTGCTCGAATTCGGCGAAGGTTAAGGGGCGGTTATCCAGCGCGGAAGGCAGGCGGAAGCCGTACTCGACCAGCACTTCCTTGCGCGAGCGATCGCCGGCATGCATGCCGTGCAATTGCGGGACGGTTTGGTGCGACTCGTCGATGAACATCAGGTAATCGCGCGGAAAATAATCCAGCAACGTGGGTGGAGGCTCACCCGGCAAGCGCCCGGTGAAGTGCCGGGAATAGTTCTCAATGCCATGGCAAAAGCCCATGGCCTTGATCATCTCCAGATCAAACATGGTGCGCTGGTGGATGCGCTGCGCCTCGACCAGCCGACCCTGCTTTTCCAATTCGACTTCCCACCACGCCAGCTCTTTCTTAATGGAGTCCACGGCGGACGCGCGCGTTTCCTCTTTCATGACGTAGTGGGTCTTGGGATAAATCGGGAGGCGCGCGTATTTCTGCTTCACCGTGCCAAAGAGAGGATCGATCTGCGAAAGCGCCTCGACCTGATCGCCCCACAATTCGATGCGGTAGGCCATGTCGTCATAGGTGGGGAAGACCTCGATGACATCTCCGCGCACGCGAAAAGTGCCACGGCGGAATTCGCCGTTGGTGCGCTCGTACAGGATGTTGACGAGCTTGCGGGTGATGTCCTCACGTTTGATCTTCTGGCCCTTTTCCAGAAACAGCATCATGCCGTAGTAGGCTTCGGGCGAGCCCAAGCCATAGATACAGCTCACGGAGGCAACAATGAGCGCATCTCGCCGCTCAAACAGGGAGCGGGTTGCGGAAAGCCGCAATTTGTCCAGCTCATCGTTGATGGTCGATTCTTTTTCAATGTAGAGATCGGCGGCGGGGACGTAGGCCTCCGGCTGGTAGTAGTCGTAATAAGAAACGAAATATTCGACTGCATTGTGGGGAAAGAAGCTTTTGAATTCGTGATACAACTGCGCCGCGAGCGTCTTGTTGTGGGCCATGACCAAGGCAGGACGATTGAGTGCCTCGATCACTTTGGCCATGGTGAATGTCTTCCCCGATCCGGTGACGCCCAGCAAGACCTGATGCTGTTCGCGGTCGAATATACCGCGGGTCAATGCCTGGATGGCCGAAGCCTGGTCGCCTTGCGGTTTGTAGCTGGAAACGAGTTTGAAATCCATGCAAGAAGCTCTTAGCTTTACCTCTCAGCTCACAACTGACTCAGCTGACATGCTCATGTCGCGACAGCCACGTCGGCTGCTGGCCGGCGCGGGCTCGCCTTTGTCGCAGGCTGTACAGAACCTAATTCCGAGCACAGATAATCTTTCTATTATAGCTGCAGCAGGAATGGCTGGAAGCACGCTCGAAGGTAACGAAGACGCGGTGTTGGGCGTGAACGACGGTGGCGGGAAAGGCCGTTTTGGTAGAAAGCCGCTGTTCCTAAATAAACAGTCAAGCCGGAGCTAGTTTGCGGGATCAAGCTGCAGGGTGTGAGCTTTCGCGGCTTGGACCGCCTGTGCGCTGAACGGTAACGTGAACGTGGTTCCTTCGTACCACGCTTTCCACTGATCCATGTAGTAGGGGCTCAAGAAGTTTCCCGACTGCCCGGTGACGACATTTAGCGTGGAATGATCCAGGTCTGCCAGATTGGCGCTGAAGCGCTCGGATGGCCCGTGATGGGCGCTCACGGCCTTGACCGTGTATCCACTCCCTGACTGCTCCTGCACTCCCGGACCAGACCACCGCCTGATGACCGGAATTTTGCCCAAAACCAAATGCTGGATGTGAACTGCATTCTGTGCGCCCCAACGCCAGGACGCAAGCTCCTTGGGCGCCTCCGCATCGTTCACCGCAGCCTCGACCGCGGCGGCCAGCAATTCGTCATAATTGGGATATTTTTCCGGCAGCCACCGCTTGGGGTGATGCAGCAGAATATTTTCCAGCCACACGGACCTCATCTCCCAACTATAGGTCTTCCAGCTCAATACCTCTTCCGCTTTGGCCGGGTCCGAGGGCGCGGCGCCCAGTTTGGGCTCAAGCAACATCCAGCGCAGCTGCTGGATGGATTTTTCAGTGATCGTAGGCGCGGCAGATGCGGCAAGCATGCGTCCGTCCCAACTGCGCATCAGATCAGCAGCTTGCCTGGCGCGGGCTGAAGGTTTCGCCGCATGATCGACCGCATACACAAACCGTTCGGCCGCGAACAGCTCTGCCTCCGACTGAATGTCGGTTTGCAGCGCGAGCATATCAGCGGTGGAGAATTGCTTGCCGGATTCGAGCACGTGGTAGATGCGCGCCGTGCGCCAGGGCGCCTCCCATTCCATGCTGATCGAATTCGGATATTTATCCGCCGTAATTCTGCCGTTCGCCGTCGCGATGATTCCCGAGGGCGGGTTGTAAATGTTGGGAAGCTTGTTAAAGGGGATGTAAGAAATCCACTCGTGCGCATTATCGGCGCCGCTGACGGGCAGACTGCCGTCGCCGGCCGCGCGGACAGGCACTTTCCCGGTTGCGTGGTATCCAATATTGCCGTCCACGTCGGCGTAGACGACGTTTTGCCCAGGTGCGTCCAGTTGCGCAAAGGCGTTGGTGAACTCTTGCCAATTCTGTGCGAGGTCGATGTCGAAGAATGGGATGTGCAGCCCGTCATAGAGCGTCCAGCGAAGCGCAATAGTGCGAGTTTCCCCGGGCACCAGTTCCGTGATGATGGGGCCGTGGCGTGTGATCTTTACGTCCACGTTTACGTCGGGCCTTCCCTTGATGTGAATCATTTCCTGGCGGTGCTCTGGTCGAACCCAGCCACCCGGAGTCTGGTACTCGCCCTGCGCGTTGAAGTTCTCGATGTAAACATCCGTGACAGTTGGGCCGACATTGGTGAAGCCCCACGCGATGCGCTGGTTGTGTCCGACGACTACGTATGGCATCCCGGGCAGCGTGACGCCTGCGACATCCATGCTACCCGAGCGCAGGTGCGCTTCGTACCACAGGTTGGGCATCTGGTGGCCGAGGTGCATATCGTTGGAAAGCAGCGGCTTGCCTGTCACGGTGTGCGCGCCGGAGATCACCCAGTCATTCGATCCATTCACTGGCCGAGCTTCGGGAAAATCGGCGGGGTGAATTTGCGTCACCGCGTTATCGGGCGACTCCTCATCGTCCTCGTCTGAGTCATTCGAACTGCTGTCAGGCTGTGATAAGTCGTCACGCATCACCGTCGGAGGACGGTCGTGCCACGATCGGTTCACGTACAAGTCCGCGGTCAATTCCGGACCCAATTTAGCTAGAATTTTTTCTCGCGCCAACGCGTCGTAAAAATAGTGAAAGTTGAGGTCCTTGACCATCTGGTTGGCAATGACGACGGAGTCTTCGGCAGTCCACGGCTTCGGGGCGTACCGGAGAATACGGAATTCAATGGGGAGATGCGCCCGAGCATTCTCGATGTAGGCGTTCACCCCGCTGGCGTATGCCTCGAAAAAGCTCTGCTCCCGCGGACTGGCAATCTCAAGGGATTTTTTGGCTGCATCGCGCAGCCCGAGGATTCGCTGCTCGCGGTCGCTCTTCAGCGAATCTTCGCCAAGAATCTCCGACAGTTCGCCGGCTCCATAGCGCCGCATGATATCCATCTGCCAGAGGCGGTCCTGTGCTGTGACGTAGCCCTGCGCGAAGAAGAGATCCGGCAGAGACGCGGCATCGATTGTCGGCACGCCGTGGCTGTCGCGCGTCACGGTCACCGGCGCGGTCAGGCCGCGCACTTGAAGCCGTCCATCCATTCGCGGGAGCGCGCTTTCGGCAACGTAGAACGTATATCCGCCTAGCCCCAAGACGAGCAAGAGCAGTACGCCGGCGAGCCACAGAAGGAGGCGCGGCAGTAGAGAACGTCGCACTGTGGAGATCGGAACTTCGGCCAGGGAACCCATGAAGAACCTCGATTGTAGACCACGGTGGCGGGCTGGCGTTCTGAAAATGAATTTCATTTTCAAGATCGCAATGGTATCCTGAGTCTTCCTACCCGCCATTTGCGCCTAAGGCCGGACCCATCAGTCTGCCACACGAAGCGCAGCGAGCGGCCCCGGAACACTCGGGGATGACTTCACTCCATGCTGCAGAAACGCATCGACGATCAACCCAGCCTCTCGCGCCAGATGGTGCGGGAAGCCGAGGACATCCTGCATCGCCATCTCAAGGGAGTGGGCCTGAAGCAGACTGCCCAGCGGGATACCATTCTGCGGACATTTCTTGAGACCCGCGACCACCTCTCCACCGACGAACTTCATCGACTGGTGCAGAAAAAGGACGCGCACATCGGCTACACCACCGTCTATCGCACTCTGAAGCTTTTAGCCGAGTGCGGCCTGGCCAGCGAAGTTGCTTTTCACGACGGTATTGCCCGGTACGAGCACCAATACAATCGCCGCAGCCATCACCACATGGTGTGCACGAATTGTGGCAGTTCGGTTGAATTCTTCTCGCCTGAGCTGGGCCACCTCGAGCAGGAGATCGGACGCAAGTATCACTACATGACCACGCGCCACACGTTCCAGATCTACGGGGTCTGCGAAGAGTGCCGAAGGAAAAATCACAACCCCCAGTGACTTCGGAAATTCAGAACTTCAGCATTCCGCCCGGAGCCAGCAGATCGAAGGGATGGAAGGGAAGATTCCGCACAATTCCAAACAGCACGATCAGTGCGCATAACGCGCGGATCCATGCTCCGGGTACTGCGAACTGAGGCGATGGCTGCCCTCTCAAGTAAGAAATCGCCTCGCGAGCTAGCCCGTAAACAAGAAAGGGGAAGAACAGCATGCTGAGGGGATTCATCGCCCACGCAACTCGCAGATTTCCCTCCAGTAGTTGGTGAATCGCTCTCAATGATCCGCATCCGGGGCAATACCAGCCGGTTAAATAATGGACGGGGCACGGCGGGAAAAGAGTGGAAGTAGCGGGATTGTAAATTCGGAGCAGCACTAACCCAGTTGCCAACAGGACCACTATTCCCGCATGAACCATTCTCCTGAACATTTTGAAGCTATCTCCGGTGCAGGCTGCCAATAACGCCGAGCGTCGCGACGAGCCCGTAACCGACAAACATCACTAGCCCCAGCCCGAACGAGATCCAGCACACATCTTTGCGTTGTTCGAAGCTGCTTGCGCTCCGGCGACATCACCGAGCTGCAACTTCGTGTTGACCTGGGAAGCATAGATGATGGCGGGAATGCCCGTGGGCAGGCAGCACAATACAGTCGTCAAAATCGCAAAGACGAGATAGTTCGGGATGGTAGTGCCGATTGGGGGAACCACCACTCCCGTAGCCTGCAACGGAGGCGCTGCCGCTGGCGACTGCAAGCTTCGGCCACACTGCGTGCAGAAAGTTGTGTTATCGGCATTGGAAAACTCACACTGCGGGCACACAGCCATGCTCTTCTCCAATCAGCGCAGAAAACACCAGATCGCCACTCAGTTGGAACGATTTGCACGAACTTACTATCGCGCGCGGCGTGCGTCAATGCGTTAGGTTGGTTCCACTCATTTGTGGCTTGCTCAAGCTTTTTGATAAGGTGCCCGCAATGGATCAGACTCAGGCTCCAGCTCAATCCTGTCCGGATTGTGCCACGCAAATGCCGGGAGGAGTGCGGTTCTGTCCTGGGTGCGGCCGCTCGATGCAAGTCATCGTCCGCGCTCAGGGCAAGGTGGGCGTGCTTTCGGAAAACGTAGCCGGGGCGCTCGCATACTTCACAATTTTGCCCTCGATCCTGTTTCTTTTTCTCGAGCCCTACCGCAGGAATCTTTTTGTCCGCTTTCATGTCCTGCAGTGTTTTCTGTATACCGCGGCGATCGTTGTGCTGGCTGTTGGATTGAGGCTCGCAGATTACGTTCTATTCGTGATTCCGGTTCTCGGGCCGCTCCTGGTTGTGGTGATTGATGTGGTTGCTGCTCTGGCTGCCATTCTTCTTTGGTTTGTCTTAGTGGCCAAAGCCTGGCGGGGAGAAACGTTCAAAATCCCGATGCTTGGCGACTTCGCTGAGCGCTACGCAGGAGAATTCTAGGATCAACTCAGGAATTCCGTTGCTTTGAAGGGCGGTTTTTGTTATTTTGCCGCGAACTCGCACCCTGTCCTGAAGCGGCAACTCATTGGAGGTTCCATGGCATTTTGCAGCACGTGCGGCGCACAGATTCCTGATGGTGTCACTACCTGCCCTGCTTGTGCCAGTCGCGTTTCGGGAGGTCCGGCGGCAGCGGCGGTCCCGGCCGCGGGCTTGACCGACAATGTCGCAGGCATGCTTGCATACGTCACATTCATTCCCGCTATCATTTTCCTGGTCCTGGCGCCGTATAACCGAAATCGTTTTATCCGTTTTCACTCGTTCCAATGCCTGTTCTTGACGGTTGCGCTGATCGCCATTCACCTTGCTCTTTCGATTCTGACGGTCGTACCTTTTCTTGCGCTCGTAACCTTGCCACTGCACCTTTTGGTCAGTCTGGGCGCCTTCGTCCTATGGATTGTGTTGCTTCTTAAAGCCAACCAGGGCCAGATGTACAAGTTGCCCCTGATCGGCGACATGGCCGAGAAACAGGCGAACGCAATCTAAAAAACTAGCCAGCCACTCGCGAGTAGGAGGGCCGGGAACCACTGTTGTTGGGTCGGACTGGCCAGAGCATGATTTTTCTCTGATGTTCCGCGCTTGACTTTCTCCCTCTAAGCTGTCAATCCTATTAGCTTTTCACCTGTGGGCGAGAGCCGATGAATGGCTGGCCAGCGGGAATTCTGCAAAATTGGGGCATGTATTGCGAATACGCGTTTTCTATCATGACAAGTGCTTTGATGGAGCTTCCTCCGCGGCATTGTTTTCCCGCTTTTACCGCGAGCGCATTCGCAGCGATGCGGAATTCGAGTTCACTGGCCTTGTCCACCGGGCCGGAGCCCTGTTTGACGAGAAGCAATTCGACGGCGATGAGAACGCCATCGTCGACTTCAAATATTCCAGCTCTCCGCAGATTACCTGGTGGTTTGATCATCACCAGAGCGCCTTTCTGACTGAGTCCGACGCCGAGCATTTCGAGCAGGACCAGAGCAATCGCAAGTTTTACGATCCGGATTTCAAGTCCTGTACCAGTTTTATCGCCATGATCGCGCAGGAGCGCTTTGGCTTCGATCCCGTCCCGGTAGCCGATCTTGTCTACTGGACTGATGTCATCGATGGAGCGCTCTATCCCGATGCCAAGACCGCGGTTGAGATGAAAGCTCCCGCAATGAAGCTGACCATGGTGATCGAGTCAGCGCCGGACCATGGATTTGTGCCCAATCTGATTCCGCTGCTGGCGACCAAGCCGCTGGGGGAAATCCTGGAGGAGCCTTTTGTCGCGCCTTTGCTGCCCCCGCTTCTTCACCGGCACGAGCTCTCGATGGACATTCTGAAAGAGCGCACGGAATGCAAAGACCGCACAATTTTCTTTGACGTGACCGATCAGGATCTTGAGGGCTACAACAAATTCATTCCCTACTATCTGCATCCTGAATCGGTTTACAGCGTTGGCCTGAGCAAGAGCAGCTTCCGCGTGAAGGTGTCTGTGGGATCGAATCCCTGGGCGCCGCTGCAGCCGGAAGTGAACCTGGCCAAAATCTGCGAACGCTATGGTGGAGGCGGTCACGCCCGCGTAGGCGCGATCTCGTTTCCGGTGAATCAGCACGCCACAGCGATCAAAGCCTCACAGGAAATCGTCGACGAACTGCGGGCGGCGATCCGAAGCAAGAGTTGAGCTACAGCCACGTAGGGTCGAGCATTTGGTGGGCAGCGGTTTCGCGACCCGGAGGTTGCCATGAGCCAACGTCAGCTAGTCTTTTCCTTCGTGCTCACAACTATTATTGGTTGCACGCTGCACGCACAAAGCACACCGCAACAATCATTGCTGGCGCTGAGCAAGAAAGATCAGACGCTGGCCATCGTCGACCCATCGAGCTTGAAAGTGCTGGCGCGTATTCCGGTGGGCAATGATCCGCATGAAGTCATCGCTTCGAGTGATGGCAAAACGGCGTACGTTTCCAATTATGGGTTCGGTGCCTACAACACTTTGACAGTGATCGACTTGGCAGGGAAGAAAGCTCTACCCGCAATCGATCTTGGTCCCCTTCGTGGACCGCACGGCTTGGCCTTCATCGGGGGAAAGGTATGGTTCACCGCGGAGGCCGCCAAAGCCATTGGCAGCTATGATCCGAAATCGGGGAGGGTTGATTGGATTCTGGGCACCGGACAAGATCGAACTCACATGATTTGGCTAACGGACGACGAGAAGCGGATCGTGACCACGAACGTAAGTTCAGGCAGCGTGAGCATCATCGATAAAATTCCTCCACGCCCGGCCGGGGCGCCCGGAGGTGGTCCCAACAATCCGCCACCACGCCCCACTCCTCCCGGAGGCGACTGGGAACAGACGGTGGTAAGGGTCGGCAACGGCTCCGAAGGTTTCGACGTTTCGCCCAATGGCCAGGAGATCTGGGTAGCCAATGCGCAGGAAGGGACCATTTCCGTTATCAATTTGGCGTCCAAGAGTGTCACCGATAATATCGCGGCGAATGTCCCTGGGGCGAACCGGCTAAAGTTCACTCCCGACGGAGCGCGAGTCCTGGTGTCCAGTCTGCGCGGTGGAGATCTGACCATCTTCGATTTCTTGAGCCGAAAAGAGATCAAGCGACTGAAACTGGGACACGGTACTGCGGGCATTCTTATTGAACCGAATGGCGAGAGAGCGTTCGTGGCGTGCTCTCCGGATAATTACATTGCCGTGATTGACCTCAAGTCGTTTCGGGATGTAGGCCACATCGATGTGGGACAAAACCCCGACGGTTTGGCGTGGGCCGTAGTGCATTAAAGACGCCGGCATAAAGACGCGGAACGGACTGTATGGCGCTCCTGTGCGCGCGTGATACCCTGCGAATAAGTTAGACGCATGCGCCCTCCCAGCCCAGGACCACCGCGCCGCCAACGACGAGTGCTGCAGACTGTAGCCACAATTGAGTTCCTCAAGGGTGTTTTCGTCACGCTGATGGGCATTTGCGCCCTCCTCCTGGTTCACAAGGACGCGTGGCTCTATGCCGAGAGCCTGTTGGCGGTGTTCCACATCAGCACCGATCGCCGTATCGCCCAGATGTTCCTGGATTTCGCCGACAACGTCACCGATGCGAAATTGTGGGCCGCCGCGTGGCTTGCCTTTGCATACTCAACGCTTCGCTTTATAGAAGGCTACGGACTATGGAGATGCCGGACGTGGGCCGAATGGGTGGCGGCGATCTCCGGCACCTTGCTGCTGCCGCTGGAAGTGCGCGAGTTGTTTCGCCGCGTTACGCTGTTGCGTTGCGGGGTGTTAATCGTAAATGTGGCAGTCGTGCTTTACATGGTCTACATCATCCTCGCGAACCGGCGCGAGCATAAGAAAGCCGCGTGCTCCTGAACTGGTGAATGAGTTCCGGCTGCCTCCTTCGAAGTTCCTGCGCTCATTCATCTGTGGCCGGGTAAATCACTGTATTGGCTGACATTCGGGGGTTCTGCCATTCTGAGCAGAGTGGAAGGCCCTTTTTTTCGCGGAGGACGTATGCGCTTTTCTCCCATATTCCTGTTCACGCTTTTTCTGATTCCGCTCCTCATCGCAAGTTTTTGCTCGGCGCAGGACACCAGCTTCGCGGCAGGCCCGCAGTATCTGATCACGACCGGTAATACGAAGTTTCTGCGGCCGATAGCTACTCCCACCATGTCTCTAGATGCGCCGCTGCCCGGGATTCCAACCCTGCCGCAAATTGGTCCTGCAGTGGCCGAACAGCCCTACGTTTCCGATCCTGTGCTCGCTCACCAGCCCGATCTCTTTCCGATCTACTATGGCTACCGCGAGGTGCCTGTTGTCGAACTGAGCGGCAATGCTCCGGGCGAGGTGCCCGCCAGCATCAATGACACCGGCTATGTTGCGCTTACAAGCGCGCAGTCGCTGGCCGAACGTGGCTATGGCGTGAGCGTCGCGGACGACGCCTCGTTCTGGAAGACTCACAAACACCGCGCGGCACGGGTGTACACGAATACCGATATGCGGCATTAAGCGTTAGCGCGCGAGAGGTGTTGAGCGGCGTACCTGAAACCGTCCCAGGCCGGAGTCGTGTTAGCCTGAAGGGCCATTTCCAGCCGGAGAGTCCATGCACGACGCCAATGCTTCGCATCTCGACCTGCAGACCATTGCGAAAACAATCATGGAGCAGCGCGGCTTCGAGCCGGATTTTCCTGCAGCCGTATCCGACCAACTCGCGAAGTTACGGCAGAATCCTCCACAGATCGGAGTCGGCGGCGATGTTCGCGATCTTCGCAACCTCCTCTGGTCCTCGATCGACAACGACACCTCTCGCGATCTGGATCAGATTGAAGTCACCGAGCGCGCTCCCAACGGCGATGTGAAGATCATGATCGGTATTGCAGACGTGGATGCCTTCGTCCCCAAGCAGACTCCCATCGACCAGCATGCGGCGAGAGAAACCACTACCGTCTACACCGGCGTGCGCAACTTTCCTATGCTGCCGGAAGAACTTTCGACGGGGATCACGTCGCTGCTCGACGGGCAGGATCGCCTCGCGATTGTTATCGAGTTCGTCATCGACTCGAGCGGAGCAGTCACGTGGGCGGAACTCTACCGCGCGCTGGTGCGCAACCAGGCGCAACTGCAATACAACTCGCTTGGCGCATGGCTGGAAGGTGCCGGAGAGGCTCCGGCGAAGGTTCAACAATCCACTGAGTTACAGCAGCAACTGAAGCTTCAGGATGAGGTGGCGCAAAGGTTAAAGGGCCAGCGCCAGCAGCACGGCGCACTAAACCTTCAAACGGACGAAGTTCATCCACTGGTGCTGAATGAACAGGTGGTCGACATCGTAAAGCAGCAGAAGAACCGTGCCACCGAGCTCATCGAAGACTTTATGGTTGCCGCGAATGGAGTAGTGGCCAGGAAATTGGAGAATGTTTCCTCCTTGCGGCGAATCGTGCGCACGCCCGAACGCTGGGATCGCATTGTGCAACTCGCTGCGGGCAAGGGCGCGAGCCTTCCCGCAGAGCCTGATTCCAAAGCATTGAACGATTTCCTGATCCGGCAGAAAGCGGCAGATCCTGATCATTTTGCCGATCTCTCCCTGGCAGTGATCAAACTGATCGGCCCTGGCGAGTACGTGCTGGAAAAGGCGGGAGAAACAGCGCCGGGTCACTTCGGTCTGGCGGTGCAAGACTACACGCACGCGACGGCACCCAACCGCCGTTTCGCTGATGTGGTCACGCAGCGGTTGATCAAGGCCACCATCACGGGACAGAAGAATCCATATTCCGACGATGAGCTGACTGCGATTGCGGCCAACTGCACGCAAAAAGAGGATGCCGCCAGAAAGGTGGAGCGCGAACTGTCGAAGCGCCTGGCAGCGATCGCCATGCAACACCGCATTGGTGAAGCCTTCGACGCGATCGTTACCGGAGTCACCGATCACGGCACGTTCGTGCGCGTTCTGCAGCCCCGCGTGGAAGGCCTGCTCATTCAAGGTCATGGGCTCGATGTGGGTGACAAGCTGCGAGCCAAGCTGGTCAGCGTCAGCGTGGAGAAGGGGTACATCGACTTCGCCCGTGCCTGATCGCTATTCCGTTACCACAGCTTTCACCAGGTTGCGAGGATGATCCACGTCGTAGCCTTTGTTCACCGCGATGTGATAGGCGAAGAGCTGAAGCGGGATGACTTCTACAATAGGCAGCAGCAACTCCGGCGCCGGCGGGACGTAAAACACGTGCTCGGCGATGGCGGAGACTTCGTTGTCTCCTTCTGTTGCTACCGTGACCAGCGGACCCTTGCGCGAGCGAACTTCCTTTATAACCTCCAAAGTCCGGCGGTAGCGCAAAACCGAATCGGGATCGCGGTGGTCGCAGGTCGCGATCACCACCACGGGCAGCTTGTCATCGACGAGCGCGTTGGGGCCATGCTTCAGTTCTCCCGCCGGATATCCTTCCGCGTGGGCGTAGGAAATCTCTTTCAGTTTGAGAGCCCCTTCGCGGGCGATTGCGTAGTGCACCCCACGTCCCAGGTATAAAAACTTTTCGGCTTGGAAGTGCACTCCCCCGAACTCTTCGGCCAGGCCGTCCCACGTTGCCAATTTCTCTTCGATTGCCGCCGGAAGCCGCATCAGGCGCTGCAAGTAGGAGCGTGTCACTTCCGAAGTCATGCGCCCACGTTTGCGGGCAAGGAACAGCGCCATGAGATGAAGAATCGTGAGCTGAGTGGTAAAGCTCTTGGTCGCGGGAATGGAAACCTCAGGCCCTGCACCGGAGATCAGAGCCGCACTCGCTTCGCGCACGATGGTGGTGTTGGGGACATTCGAGATGGCGATGGTCTTGACGCCTCGCGTGAGAGCCTCGCGCTGGGCCGACAGCGTATCGGCCGTCTCTCCGGATTGCGTGATCACCATAACGATCGGTTCCACCGCGGCGTGGGTCGAGCGGTAGCAATACTCGCTGGCATATTCGACATCCACCGCCACGCCGGATAAGTCCTCGATCATGATCTCGCCGGCCAAGCCTGCGTGACGGCTCGATCCACTGGCTGCGATGATCAACTTTTCAAAAGTAAGGAGCGCGCCCGCAATGGGCTCCAATTCGCCGGGAAAAATGATGTCGTTGTCGAGATGTTTTTCGATCGTCTTCGCAATCGCAGAAGGCTGTTCATAAATCTCGCGGCGCATGGCATGGGCAAATTTGTTGGATGCGCTTTTCAAAGTCTGAGCTTTGGGATGATTGCGGTTCTCTTTTTTGTTTTTGGTAGGCGTCATGACTGTGGCTGAGAATAAACGATCTTACGTATGAGTGGCAAAGCAAGGGCTGAGCGCAAGCACGAGCGAACCTCAGCGGCTATCCCTTACCGCGTCCCCTCAAAATGCGCTTCGATTTCCTCCAGCGTCTTTCCCTTGGTCTCAGGCAGGAACCAGGTTGCGGTCACGAAGTAAATAATCGTGAATGCCGCAAAACCGAAGAACATGGTGGAGTATCCATACTCGCCGACCGTCGGCAGGAAAATCGCCGCAATCGCGGTGGAGACCGCTTGGTTCAGCACCAGCGCGACGCTCATCCCGTTCGAGCGGATGCGCGTCGGCATCAGTTCTGAAAGGGCGAGCCAGACGCACACTCCCGGTCCAACTGCGTAAGAGGCCATAAAGAGGAACAGGGTGATCGCCACAATCCAGCCATGGCTGGGAGCAGGGACCGGTGTGATGAGCGCGTTCTCAATTTTCAGCGGAGCGTTGCGCGCCGCGTCCAGATTCCCAAAGGGGTTGGAAAAAAACGCGTTCACCCGATTTGCCGGCACGCAGTCTTCGCGCGAGATCGCGATGGGCTTGGCCGCCGGATCGTCGGATCGCACGGCCTGGCTCGCTGCCCGGAAGTCTCCGTAGGAATAAATCACAACCAGAGAAGTTGGGGTGTCGCTCGCTGCTTTCCCGGAGGCGGCCAGCAACTTTGCCGCCGTATCCTGGTTGTAGTCGAGCTTCACCGTCTGTTCGGGTGTGACCATGGACTGCAGGGCAGTCCGGGAATCGATTCCCGATTTTTCGCTCTGCCGGAACAAAATCCCCGTACACAACATAGACACGATGATTCCGGCCGTCCCCAGCGAAAGCAGGAACTTGCGACCCTTGCGATCGACCAGCATCACCCCCGCAAAGGTCACAAAGAAATTTATGAACGTGAACAGCACATAGCCTAGATGGGCAGCAAAGTCGGAGAGCCCGCTCTGCAGAAGAATATTGGTGTTGTAGGCGATGATGGAGTTGATGCCAGTCGTCTGATTGCAGGCCAGAATGACGCATGCCAGTACAAACGGAATCACGTATTTCCGCCGCAGCAGCGAATCCTTCACCTTCGTGCCTGACGCCCGCTTCACGGTTTCCGCCGCGGCCAGATCCTGCATCTCTCTTAATTCCAGATCGGCCTGCGCGGTGCTGCGGGAACGCAGCAAGGCGGCGTACGCGGCGTCGTTCCTGCCGCGCTTGAGCAGCCAACGGGGCGATTCCGAGAGCATGAGGCTGCCAATCACAAAAAGGATTCCCGGCGGCAACGACACCCAGAAAATTCCCCGCCAAGCTGAATTCTTGAAGGCGAAGATCGCGTTGGCATCCCCGGTCTGCACGATATGTTCCAGCCGGAAGCTGAACAACAGTCCAATGAGGGCGGCTGCCGCGATTCCGGCGGTCAATAGCCATTGAAAGATTCCGGTGCCTTTCCCGCGATTGGAGGCAGTCAGGCATTCCGCCAAATAAAGTGGCACGACCACGCCGATCAGTCCCGCGCTTGTCCCCTGCAGCAGACGGCCAAGAACCAGAGGGCCATAACCGTGCGCAAGCGCAATCATTGGGATGCTGACCACGAACATGACGCCGCTGACCGCCATCAGGGCCTTGCGTCCGATCCAGTCGGCAAGCAGTCCAGCGAAGAGCGTGGAAATCACGCTGCCTAACAACACCGCCGCGACCACAATGGAAAGCTCGGCGCGGTTCAGTCCCGAAGTGGCCTCGAGGTAAGGCAGTGCTCCGGCGATGATTCCGACGTCTACTCCATAGAGCAGGCCGCCGAGTCCAGCCACAATCAGAAGAAAACGGTTATGGAAGATTTTCTTGCTGTCGAGCACGGATGCGCTGCTGGCTACCGGCTGCGTTGTCATAGGCGTATGGGCACCTGATTGCCTGCGCAAGATCGAGCGGACACTCGTCGCTTCAATTCCACAAAGGCATCCGAATTGTAACGTAGGTATGCTCGGGAATTCGCGCTCAGTCGAAGGTGGGATGATGTTGCCCGGCTCCCGTCCGGCGGGCCGCCGTTCAGCTACAATACCCAAGCCGCTCGGCAGTTCAATTCGAGGTTCCACCCTCCCGCATGCGATACGGGTTCATCATCGACAACCGCAAATGCATCGGCTGTCACGCCTGCACGGTCGCATGCAAGACGGAAAACCACGTCCCGCTCACGGTGAACCGCACCTGGGTGAAGTATGTCGAGAAGGGCACTTTTCCCAACACTCGTCGCGTCTTCCAGGTGACCCGCTGCAATCATTGTGAGAATCCTCCCTGCGTGACCATCTGTCCGGTTACGGCGATGTACCAGCGCAAAGATGGGATCGTGGATTTCAGCTCTGAACGCTGTATTGGCTGCAAAGCCTGCATGCAAGCCTGCCCCTACGACTCCATCTACATCGATCCTGAGCAGGGAACAGCCGCCAAATGTCATTTCTGCGCCCATCGCACCGAGGTGGGATTGGAACCTTCCTGCGTGGTGGTATGTCCCGAGCACGCGATCATCGCCGGAGATCTCGATGTAATGGATGGGGAAATCGGCCAACTGCTGGCCCGCGAGCCAGTGCGGGTTCGCAAACCAGAGCAGGGGACGGGGCCCAAGCTTTATTACATTGACGCCGACGAGAGCGCCATCGTGCCCACCGCTGCCCGTCACGAATCGATGTACATGTGGGCGGAACGCAACGAAGCTCTGCACGGGGGCGGGGCCGTTTATCCCGCAGACAGTCCGCTGCTTCAAGAAAACGCTCTTGCCGCGTACGACGTTTCGCATGCCCGCCCTTGGGGATGGCAAGTTCCCGCGTACTGCTGGACCAAATCGATTGGCTCGGGAGCGCTTGCGATTCCGGCATTTGCGATGCTGCTGGGCCGGCTGGGGACTGATCGCGTGCGCGATATAGCCCTATCCACCATCGCGCTCATCTTCACCGCAATTACTACCGTTTTGCTGGTCTGGGATCTGGAGCATAAGAAGCGCTTTCTTCGGGTTATCTTCACGCCGCAAAGCAAGTCGTGGCTGGCGCGCGGCGCTTTTATCCTCATCGCCTACAGCGGACTGGCTGGAATCTTCTGGCTCGGCGCGATGGCAGGGGTCGCGCCACTAACGCGTTGGCTGCTGTGGCCGACCGTGCTCGTCGGATTCCTGGCGGCCGTTTACACGGCCTTTCTTTTTGGGCAATGTGAAGGACGCGATTTTTGGCACACTCCACTTCTGCCGGTTCACCTGATCGTGCAGGCACTGCTGTGCGGAGCGGCCGTTCTGGCCTTGTTGCCCGGATTCACCGGGGGATCACAGGCGACTTTATCGGTGGCGAGAGCGGCACTCGCGCTGAGTCTCGTTCTCCATTTGGGGAGCGTCGGCGCCGAGTTTCTCATGTCACATTCGACCGACAACGCTGCCTATGCAGCGCGCCTCATTACCGACGGACCCTTTGGCGCATATTTCTGGCTCGGGACTATTTCTCTCGGTGGAATTATGCCGCTGGGACTTTTGGTGTTGAGTTCCACGTGGAGCATTATGCTCAGCGCTGTTCTCAGCCTTGCGGGTGTGCTGGTGTTCGAATGGTGCTTCGTGATGGCGGGACAAAGCGTTCCGAACAGCTGACTCGTGTTGCAGAGAGGCTTTCATGACCGATTTCAAACGCGACGGCAGCCATCTCATCTCCTGCGCTCCCGTGGAGAAGTGGGACAACTGGGTGGAACTAGATCCCCAGAGCTGGCCGAAGCGCGTCGAAAAACATTACCAGCTAGTCCCCACGATCTGCTTTAACTGCGAGTCCGCCTGCGGATTGCTCGCCTATGTGAACAAGGCAACCGGAGAGATCGACAAGTTCGAAGGCAATCCCAAACATCCCGCGAGCCGCGGTCGCTTATGTGCCAAAGGCCCGGCGACCATCAATCAGATTCACGACCCAGACCGCATCCTCTACCCGATGAAGCGCAGCGGGCCGCGCGGTGCAGGCAAGTGGACACGAGCCTCATGGCCCGAAGTTCTGGAGGAGTTCGGCGGCCGCATTCGGAAGGCCATCCAGCAAGGACGCGGCAACGAAGTCATGTACCACGTGGGACGTCCCGGCCACGACTTCATCATGGATCGCACGCTTCAGGCGTGGGGGATCGACGGGCATAATTCCCACACCAATGTGTGTTCATCTTCAGCGCGGCTCGGATACCTTCTCTGGCATTATGCGGACCGCCCCTCGCCAGATCACGCCAACGCGCGCTTCATTCTCTTGCTCTCGGCGCACCTGGAATCGGGACACTATTTCAATCCGCACGCGCAACGCATCATCGAGGGAAAGATGGCCGGGGCGAAACTGGCGGTCATGGATCCTCGCCTGTCCAACACCGCCAGCATGGCCGATTACTGGCTGCCCACTTATCCGGGAACAGAGTCCGCGGTTTTGCTGGCCATGGCGAAAGTCATCCTCGACGAGAACCGGTTCGATGCGGCTTTTGTAAGCAATTGGACGAACTGGCAGGACCTGGACACTGAGGGATTCACGGCCGCAGGACAGAGTTTTGAATCGGCAATCGAAGCCTTAAGGAAACACTATGCCCGCTTTACCCCGCAGTTCGCCGAAAGAGAAAGCGGGGTCAAAGCGGAAGTGATCGTCAAGATCGCCCGCGAGATCGCCGATGCAGGCAGTCGCTTCGCCTCGCACCTGTGGCGCGGCAGCGCTTCCGGCAACCTTGGCGGATGGCAGACCGCGCGCGCTCTGACCTTGCTGCACGTGCTCACTGGCTCCGTGGGCACCGAAGGCGGCCACAATCTGAACGCGTGGAACAAGTTCGTTCCCAAGCCGTTCAGCGTTCCGCCTGCGCAGAAATATTGGAACGAGCTTCTGTATCCCCGCGAATGGCCGCTCTGCACGCACGAGATGTCATTCCTGCTGCCCCACTTTTTGAAAGAGGGGCGAGGCCGCGTCGATACCTACTTCACGCGCGTGTTCAATCCGGTGTGGACCTATCCCGACGGTTTCTCCTGGATCGAGATGCTGCGAGACGAGGAGAAGATCGGCGTCCATGCAGCTCTCACCCCCACGTGGAACGAAACTGCATGGTTCGCCGACTACGTCCTGCCCATGGGTTTCAGTTCTGAACGCCACGATCTAATGAGCCAGGAATCCTACGCCGGCCAGTGGATCGGGTTCCGCCAGCCGGTCAAGCGAGTGCTTCGGGAAAGAGCGGGAGAAAGATTCGAGTACACATATCAGGCCAATCCCGGGGAAGTTTGGGAAGAAGATGAATTCTGGATCAATCTCTCGTGGGCCATTGATCCGGACGGCTCGATGGGCATTCGCCAATATTTCGAGTCTCCGTATCGGCCCGGCCAAAAGCTGACGCTAGACGAATATTACGGATGGATGTTCGAGCATTCGGTCCCGGGGCTGCCCGAAGCTGCGTCGAAGGAAGACCTGACCCCCCTCGAATACATGCGCAAATATGGCGCATTCGAGGTCACGCGCGATGTGTATAAGCAAAATGAAAAACCTCTACCCGCCGCAATGCTCGCTGGCGCCGAGGTCGCTTCCGACGGAACGATCAGTAAAGATGGCAAGCCCGTAGGCGTAATGATTGGCGACGAGGCGGCCGTGGGATACAACACACCGTCGCGCAAGCTCGAGCTTTTCTCGAAGACGATGGCCGAGTGGAACTGGGGCGAGTTTGCCCTGCCCGAGTACTACCGCAGTCACATTCACCAGGGAGCACAAGCGGTTTCGCTGGGCGAGCCGTCCGAAGATTTCGATGCGAGATACGCGCCCGCAGTCGTGTGGCCCGACGATGCGCAGGGCGAGATCTACACGCTGCTGCCCATCTTCCGGTTGCCGAATCTGATCCACACGCGCTCGGGCAATGCCAAATTCCTGTATGAGATCTCGCACAAAAATCCGCTCTGGATCAATCCCGCTGACGCGAGGAAACTGGGCAACGTGCGCACCGGTGATCTCATGAAGGTGCACACGGAGATCGGCTACTTCGTGCTGCACGCATGGGTGACGGAGGGCCTCGCTCCCGGCGTGGTCGCCTGTTCTCATCATCTGGGCCGCTGGCGAGTGAACCAGGATGAGCAGATCGAGCGCATGTCGAGCGCATGGGTGGACCTGAAGGAAGTCGGGACAGGGATGTGGAAGATGCGGCAACTGCAGTCAGTCTCGCCGTATGAAACCTCTGATCCTGACACAAAGCGCATATGGTGGGGCGATGCAGGCGTTCACCAGAACATCACTTTCCCGGTTCATCCCGATCCAGTCAGCGGGATGCACTGCTGGCATCAAATGGTCCGAGTGGAAAAAGCTGGACCGGACGATCGTTATGGTGACATCTTCGTCGACACGAACCTTTCTTTCGCGGTGTACCAACGCTGGAAAGCGCTGGCGCGTCCCGGTCCGGGTCCCGGCGGATTGCGACGACCCCTGTGGATTCCGAGGGCAGTCAGGCCTGATGAATCCGCGTACTACATCGAGAAATAACGCGAGATGTCGATATAGCCGTCACATTCACGTATCTGCTCTGATCAGTCACTAATGTTTGCTTTATTTAGGTCTGATTGCCGAGTCGGCCCTCACCGCGCAATTTCCCGACAACACGCCCGGAAGGGGCTGCATCCTAGCTGCAGTTCGGTGGACGAACCCGAGGGATTTCTCCATCGAGTGGCGGAGCCTACCATGAGTACCTTTGAAAACCCGAACTTGCAGGCCGTCGCGGACCCCGCGCGCCAACTGCCGCCCGCGGACAATTCTCTTTCGCCAAAAGTGGCGAGCATCGCCGACTGGGTCGGCCGCACCCAGGCCCGAGTAGGACAGTTTTTCGCGGGCGCATACGATTCCTCACGGGATGGCTCCGTGTCATTCGTAAGAACCGTGCGCGACCGAAGTGTCAGACTCAAAGAAGAAAAACCTGTGGCTCTTCTCGCCGGCATAGCCGGAACAGCCTTCGCTCTGGGCGTCACAGCCCGCATCTTGAGGTCAAGGCGCTAATGAATGGCGAGGTCAAAAACGGCCGCAGCCTGGCAGCAATCCTGACCGACATGAAGAGCGAGCTCCAGGAGTTTGCGCAAACGCGCATTGCCTTGCTCAAGCGCGAGATCCAGGAGAAAACGGACGCATTGAAGTCTGCGCTGCCGCTGGCCGTTGTTGGCACTCTGCTGCTTAGCACCGCATTCCTGCTGCTCTCAATTGCACTCGCGGCGTTGGTGGCCACTGCCTTTGCGGATAATCCCTACCGCTGGTTCTTTGGATGCCTCGCGATCGCCATTCTCTGGGCCATCTGCGGGGCCGGCGCGATCTATGCCGTGAAGCGACGCTTCAGCAAGCAAAGCATGGTCCCCAAAAAAACCATCGAGGTTCTGAGCGGAGATAAGACTTGGATACAGAACGAAGCAAGGAAGGCGTCATGAGCGCATCACCTACCCCGGAGAAGTTGGAAGTACAGGCACATGCGCAGCGCGAGCGCATTCACCGCACTGCTCTGGAACTGATCTCCAAAGTCGATGATGCCAAGCAGCGCCTGACGCTCTCCTACAACGTGCGCGCGCATTTCGGCCTCACAACCGCAGTTTCCGTGGCCGTATGTTTCTTGTGCGGATACGCCATCGCCGGTATGTTCATCGAGAGCCGCTGAACCTGCAGAATTCGACCCTCATTTTTTGTCTGGCGGCATTCGCCCATATCCGTTAGCATCTGTCCTCAACAGCACGCAATCCGATACTCTCTTGAGCGCTCCTTCTCACCTCTTCTTCATACGGTCTCGGCAGCACCGGGGGCGTTTTCTTTCCGCACTTCTTGTCGCGCTGCTGGCTACGGCGGCATGGGCGAAGACTGGGGTTTACGTCGTGGTGGTTCCGGTGGCCAACATGTATTCCGGCCCCAGTGACAAAGCCGACGTCGTTTCGCAGGCAATCTACGGGAGCGACGTGAGCCTGGTCGTTGCGCGCGGTGAATGGTCGCGGATTCAGACTTCGGATAACTACAAAGGTTGGGTGCCGAGCCGTCAAATCCGAATTCTGCTCACGGGCAACGGCTATGCGAAGTCGGTGCCGGCGGTGCAGGTGGAGAGTTTATTCGCGAATATCTACGTGGAACCTGACATCACGAAGCACAAGCCGGTGGTGACGGTTCCATTTGAGACGCGTCTCGAACTGGTTTCTGATTCAAAAGCGAAGGACGGAAAACCTGCTCCTGAAGGCTGGCTGCAGGTCCATTTGCCCGATCTGCGAAATGCCTGGGTGCAGGTGGGCGATGTCACCTCCGACCCGAAGCCACTCTCGATTCCCGAGTCGATCGAACTAGCCAAACGCTTTCTCGGGTTCCCCTATTTATGGGGAGGCCGCTCCAGCTTCGGTTTTGATTGCTCGGGATTCACTCAAATGCTGCTGCGCGCCCGCGGTATTAATATACCGCGCGATGCGGACCAACAGGCGGCATGGAACGGTGTCACTGCGGTCGAACGCAAGCATTTGCAGCCTGGCGATCTGCTTTTCTTCGGATCCTCTCCCAAGCAGATCACTCATACCGGAATGTACATCGGAGATGGGCAGTTTATCCATGACACCACGAACGGTCATCCGGTGGTGCAGATCAGCCGCCTGGACGACGAGCCCTGGACCAAACTGCTGGTTGCCTGCCGTCGGGCGAAGTGAGCGCTCGAGGAGTCTCCGCGATCAGGATTGCCCAGATCCGGCGCCGCGGGCTTGCTCTGCAGGTTTTTCGGAAGCACTGGTTTGCCCATGTGTAGAAGATGCCGCGGCTCCGCCCGGGACCGCTTGTTTTCCGCAGAGTTCGATCACCTCTGCAATGCGCTGGATTTCGTGCTGCATGGCCATCTGCCAGTTCCGCAGCCCTTCTTTTTCCTGTGCCACGAGATCACGGTTACGCTGAATTCGTTCGGCATAGTGAGCCCGCACCCGTTCCATTTCTTCCTCGACCTCTTTGATCTCGCGAGCTTTCGCACTCTCAAACTCATCCATCTGCTTTTTCTTCCCGGCTTCGTAGCGATTGAGAGCATCCTGCCGCCGCGTCGCATCCGCCTGCACGTCATCCTGCCGGGTGCCCGCAGCATCAAGCGCCATCAGGATCGACGCGCGTTTGACCTCCTTCGATAAGTCCCGAATGCGCTCGCTATTCAGCATCTCGACTACCTTGTGAATGCCGTAGCCGGAGGCAGGGTTCATGATGCCGGCAGCATGATAGATGTCCTCATACGACAGCATCTCATGACGATCAGCGCTGCCGGCCTCCGGGGTGGATCCATTCGATGTATTCACGAGTACCTCCTTCGTGCCAACTGATTCAGGCCGGTCCGATCCCTTGGCGCGATGCCAAAATTTCGGAAAGAGCGTTTTCGTTTGCATATCTTTCCTTTCTCGAGGGAGCGGGCCTGTACTCGAAGTCACACCACCGCTCTGCGTAGACTCACTCTGCACGTGCATGGCGGCGCAATTCGGAACCAATATTTTCGGCGCAGAGGGCGCAGGCGCAATACTGCTAGTCTCGGTCGGCGTGACCTTCTGTGGGTCGCGCCTGCGCTCCCGTTCCGCGTGCAGCGCCAATAACAAGGGATGATCGTTCTGCGGCGGCGATGGTTGCGGTACCTTCGCCGTAGCGACCGAGGCAAGTTTCCGAGCCGCTGAGTTCCTGGATGGGCTCCCGCTCTTGGCTTCGCGGCGGACGCCGATAACGAACTCCCGGCCATCCCGGCGGCAATTCCTCGCCACTGCCGAGAATTGCTCGCGCTGCCACCGGATGGTCACGACCGAACCTACCGCCACCGGCCGCGTGAGCCGCACACAAGCGCCCGAGTTTGACCTGTCCTCCAGCACAGCCGAGGCCTGGCAGTGTTGCCCGCTGGCATCTTCCCAGCTGATCTCGGCCACTGCCCACATCAGCATGCGCGCTTCGATTTCACGGCCGTCCATGCCAGATGTATCGGCCAACAGGAATGCGAGTTTAGTTACTGTTGGAGGAAGACGGAGTTGGAGCCACCTGTTGGGTGGCACCCGGCTGGCTCGGAATGAAGATTAGGACATTATGAGAACAAGCGCATCAGGCCCGTGGCCGGCAAATCTGGGGAGAGAAAGTGTGCGTCTTTTCCGGCAGCCCGAGCCAAGACTTCAGCCGCGCGATATCCGCTGCGCACCGCCCCTTCCATGGTTGCCGGCCAGCCAGTCGCGGTCCAATCACCGGCCAGAAAGACTCGCTGCCAACCCGTCGTGGAAGATGGCCGGTGGGCATCAATTCCCGGACGCGGCGAGTAAGTCGCGTTCACTTCTTTTATGACGGTGGACTTGGCCAGATTCGCCGATCGCGCGGCGGGAAAGAACTCTCGTACCTCGGCCAGTGCAAGTTCAACGATCTCGTTACGTGACTTGTCGATGAGAGACTTCGACGAACTGACCACCAGTTCGATGTAACTCCCGACCGCATTACCGTTGCCGGAATGCGTCCGGATAGGCTGCAGCCGCGACTTATGGAACATCCACTGAATGGTGCGATCGAGCAGCACGGCATGGTCGAGCTCGGAAATCTGCCGATCGAACCACAGGTGAATGCCGGTGATGGGCGAGTTTTCGAAATGCGAGATCTGCTCGCGCAACGGCACACTCTCAGGCGAGTCGGGTAGAACGCGATCCAGTGCTTCGAAGGGCAGCGCGACAATCAGATAGTCGAAGCATTGTTCCGTGCTGCCCGCATTTCCAGCTGCTCGCGCGCGCACCCGTACCTGCGCGCCTTGGGCAGAGAAAGTATCCACTGAGCAGCGGAAATGGAGCACTCCGCCACGAGCCCGCACGTACTCCCCCGCAGCGTTATACAGATCGGTGAGCGGCAGCGCCGGAACCCCCATATGCCGCGCGCCCGGAGACTTCATAGACTCACGCACGACCTGGGCGGCCGCGGAAACAGAAATCCGGTCCAGATCCTCGCTCAAAGCGCTGATCAGAATCGCTTTCCAGAATCTTTCAACTGCATTTTTCGTTTGGCCTTGGCGATCAAGCCATTCCTGAAAAGATTTTCCTGTGTCTTGCTGCACCGTCAGCGTGAGCGGCACCAGCGCGCGCGCAATCGCCACCTTGTCAGCCACGCTCAGAAACGGAAACTGCAGGAACGAAGGCGCTGTGTGCATCGGCGCCGGCAATAACGACGAGCTCATGGTGGACGTACGCCCACCCGGCTCGATGAACGTCATCTGGTCGTACCAGCGAATTTGATCGGCGACGCCGATCCTTTCATAAAATTCGACTAGGTTCGTGCACAGCCGGAACAGCACGTGTTGGCAATTGTCCACCACTTCGCCGGTGCCCGGGTGCTCGTAAGAAGAGGCGCGCCCTCCCAGAAATGGGCGCTTCTCGAATAGCGTCACGTGAAAGCCGATGTCGGATAAGGCACACGCCGCCGCGAGCCCGGCGAGACCGCCGCCGGCAATGGCAACTATAGGTTGGGACGGAGTAGAGGTCATCCGATCGAAAGTCGCGCCCAGACCCCGATCATGTCAGGCGTTTGATAAAGCCCTTTCCCAAGACGCGCAGCTTTTCCCACGTGCTCAAGGTGACCTTGGCGCTGAAGACGTCGTATTGCTTCTCGACGATTTTTCCCAGCAGGCTGCGGTAGATCGTGATCAGCACCCACAGCGCCGGCTGGCTATCCTCGGCGACGTACGGGATCAAAGCATCGCCCGCGGCATAGAACTCACGCGCGCGGTCGGCTTCGAGCGCCAGTAGCGGCCGAAATCGTGTGGGATCGGGCGTGCCCAGAAGCTCAGAAGCAGACAGGCCAAAGCTTGCCAGATCTTCCTCTGGCAAATAGACCCGGCCCATCGCGGCATCCTCTTTTACATCGCGGATGATGTTCGTCATCTGGAACGCCAATCCGCAGCGCTCCGCCAATTCCTCCGCCGCGGGATCCCGGTATCCGAAGATGTGAATGCAAACCAGGCCCACGACGGAAGCAACGCGGTAGCAGTACAACCGCAGGTCATCGAAGGTTTTGTACTGAACGCTGAGCCCCGGCGTCGTGGAACTCTGGGCGGCAACTTCGGATTCTTCGACGTCCATTGCAGTGCCAATTGCCAGTTCATCCAGCAGTCCCGCGGGGATGGCATGGCGCCGCTGAGCGTCGGTAAGGGCAAGCAAAATCGCGTCGTCTGTCGGCTGTCCCTGCTGGGCGCGGTGGAGATCCTCGAGCCACGCATCCAGCTTCTGCCGCCGTTCCGGCAGGCTGAGCGACGGCTCGTCCGTGATGTCATCGCAACGCCGCATAAACGCGTACACCGCGCACAGAGCCTCGCGTTTGCGGCGCGGCAGGACGAGGAAGGCGTAATAGAAATTCTTGGCCGCAGTCCGCGTGATGCCTTTGCAGACGGAATACGCCATGACGAGCTGAGGCGGCGCGGGCGTCCACGGCACCGGAACCTGCTGCGTGCCCACGCTCATCGCGTTGCTCCCAGAGACATACCAAAGCACTTTGCCATCGCCGCCCGAGTGACCAAGCCCAGTTTGCGCGACTTTGAAATCGCCGGGCGATTTCCGAGCACGGCATACCCATGCTGCTCGATGGCATTGAGAATTTCCAGGCCGCCCCGGCTGAACAGATCGAGATCGATCGCGAGGTCTCGATCAACTTTAGCTATCAAGGGAAGCCCCTGACGGAACCAGTCACGAGCGCGTTCCACCTCGAATTTCATCATGGCGCAATATGCGGGTGTGTTTTTTTGCTTCTCGATGTCGTCTTCTGTCACGCCGAACTTTCGCAGGTCTTCGAGGGGAAAATAAATGCGGCCCTTGGCGTAATCCACACTGACATCCTGCCAGAAATTGGCGAGTTGCAGCGCCGTGCAGGTGTAATCGGATAGTTGCTGCCGTTCCGGATCGCGATATCCGCACAGGTACAGCACCAGATGCCCCACCGGATTAGCGGAATAGTGGCAGTATCCGAGAAGGTCATTGAAAGTCTCGAAGCGCGTGACCGTCTGATCCTGGCGGAACGCGGTCAGCAGATCGCGAGAATTCGTGCTTGGGAATGTCGAACTGCCGCACGGTTTCCGCCAAGGCGACAAACACAGGATGCTTCGGAGCGCCTTCATAGCAGCTGTCCAGTTCCCGCTGCCAAAGATCAAGCAGGGCCAGAGATGCCGCGGTATCCCCGACTTCATCTCCAAGATCGTCGGAAATGCGGCAATAGGCATAAACGTTAAAAAAATGCTGACGCAGGCGCTTGGGCAAAAACCAGGTCGCGACCGAGAAATTCTCGTAATGCGTGCGCGCCAGATGAGCGCAATATTCTTGGGCCTGGTCCAGGCTGGGAGCGCTGGCGGGAATCGCGTAGCTGGAGGGCAGCCGGCTCCATCCCAAAGCTGCCGAATTGTGAGTCGAGATCTGAGTCACGGCCGAGTTGATTGATGGTCGTTGATTAGAAATCCCAGCGCTATCGGCCTTTTACCTAAGAATCACCGGTCGAACATTCCTCAGTGCCCAGGAATGATAGCCGTCTTGATCTCCCCAGTTCGATTCAGCATGTGGCGCAGGACTTGCTGCAGGCGCGAGAGCGGCGCTTCTCCGGTGATGTAGTCGGTGGGCCGAATCTTCTTGGCCGCGATCAGTCCAAACGCCCGGCGGACGGTTTCCGGCGTGTGATGAAATGTCGCCTTCAAGGTGATTTCGGAGTAGTGCAGGCGATTGGTCTCCAGCTGAACCTTGGTGCCGCTGGCGCACCCGCCGAAGAAATTCACGGTGCCGCCTTTGCGGACCATATCCACCGCCCATTCCCAGGCTTCCGGCTTGCCGACAGCTTCAATCACGACATCGCAACCCCGCTTCTGCGGGGACAATGCGCGCACCGCATCGACTACGTCCTTGACCTTGCTGGTCTGGATAATCTCGTGGGCGCCCATCTGCTTGGCGGCTTCCACCTGCCCGTCGCGCTTGACCACTGCAATCACGTTGCAACCGATCGCCCGAGCAACTTGCACAAACATCAACCCAATCGGCCCGCCGCCGAGGATGGCGACCGTATCCCCGATTTCTACCCCGGTCTCGTGCAGCCCTCGTAAGACGCAAGCCAGAGGCTCGGTCATCGCGGCATCTTCGAAACTCACATTAGGCGGAATTACCAGCATATTGGCGTCAACAATCCGCCGCGGCACGCGGATATATTCCGCATACGCTCCGTTGTTGAACAGAAGATCTTCGCAGAGATTTTCCTGGTGTTTCGAGCAGTAGAAGCACATCTGGCAAGGCGCGGAGTTCAGCGCGACCACTCGCATGCCCTTCTTGAAGCCATTCACTCCGGCCCCGACTTCCTCAATTACCCCGGCCAGTTCATGTCCAAACGAGCGCAGGGGGGACGATCATGCGGGCATGATAGCCGCGCAAATACACTTTCAGGTCAGTACCGCAGGTCAGGGCGACCTGCACTTTCACCAGCACCTCGCCGTCACCGACGCGCGGTATTGGAACCTTCTCAATCTTTACGTCTTCTTTGCCGTACAGGACGGCAGCGGTCATTTTTCCGTTCACTGCGGGTTTCCTTCCCGGATACTGCCAGCCCACGAACTGCTGGGCTGAATCATGATCTTCATCGACGACGGTTGCGGGTGGGCAGCCAGTTCCAGCGCCTTCGTGCTCTGGTCGAGGGGAAAACGATGGCTTACCAGCCGTTCCAGATCCATCTCGCGATTCATGACAAATCGGACTGATTCTTCCTGCAGGTCGACGGACGCGCTGTAGGATCCCACCAGAGTCTTCTCGTCGACGCAAATGGCTGCAGGATCGATGATTGCCTCCCCGTGCTGCGTTTGCGCAAACAGCAAAACACGCCCGCCTGGACGCGCAGCATCCATGGCAGTGCGAATCAGGGAATTGCCGCCTACGGCTAAAATCACTGCGTCGGCGCCACGCCCCTCGGTGAGTTCACGGACCCGCTGCACTACATCCGTCCGCGAAGCGTCTATAGAATTGTCAAGTCCGAAACTTCTTCCTATTTTAAGCCTCTCTGGATACAAATCGGAAGTTATTAAGCTGGCCCCCGCCCGGCGAGCTAATACGCTTAGTATGATGCCGATCGGCCCCTGTCCGATGGCCAGTACGGTCTCTCCCGCCTGCAACCGCAAGGCCTCGATTCCCTTCATGCAGGTGTTTACCGGCTCCACAAAACAGGCCTGTTCGAAGGAAACCCCTTCGGGAATACGTACCGTCCCGCGCTCCACGATCCAGTCCAGCACCCGAACGTACTCGGCGAATCCACCTCCGGAGGGCTCAAACCCAGCCGTGCAGCCCACTTTCTTGTAAGTGGCGCACTGGGCAAAAGTTTTGTGTTGGCAATAAAAACACTCGCCGCAGGGAACGTGGTGGAAAACGATCACGCGATCGCCGGGCCGGACGGAGCGCACGTTCTGCCCAACATCCGCGACGACTCCCGAGGTCTCATGGCCGAAAATGCGCGGCGCGGAATGGGAACCTGTGGCGATCTTCTTCAGATCTGTGCCGCAAACGCCGCAACAGTGCACTCGGACCAGCATCTCGCCGGGGCCGATATCGGGCACCGGGACCGTCTCGACCCGCACGTCATTGACGCCGCGGTACACCGCCGCCTTCATGGTGGCTGGGATTGAATGCGGGGGGTCTTCGACCGCGTACTGTCCGGCTATGGCCATGAAGGATGTTAGATGATCATACCAGTAGCCTAGCTTCAAAGCATGTAGGGACAGCCGGAACCCGCCTTGGCTTATTTCCGACGGCCGTTCCCAATCCGCAATCTCTTCATCGCTGTTTTCGTGCTATTCTGCGCAAAACTAAGGACAATTGTGCTAACAGAACTGCGCCTGGAGAACTACGCAGTAATCGATAATCTGGTGGTGGATTTCGGCCACGGCCTGAACCTGCTGACGGGTGAAACAGGAGCAGGGAAGTCCATCCTCATCGATGCGCTGGCGCTCTTGCTGGGTGAAAAGGCATCCACCGACGTCATTCGCGGTGGAGTCGAGCGGGCGGTGATAGCGGCAGTTTTCGAAGTTGCAGGGACCGCGGCCGATGCCGTGTCCAAACTTCTGGAAGCGAATGGTCTGGATGAGTCTGACGACCGTTCCCTGATCCTGCGTCGCGAGATTTCCGCGAGCGGGAAGGGACGCGTATTCGTAAACAATCAGCCCGCCACGGTGGCTGTCCTGCGGCAGTTGGCGCCTCATCTTGCCATCATTCATGCGCAGAACGAATCCATTCTTTCTTTCGATGGCCCGGCGCGCCTCGAGTTGCTGGACGCGTTTGCGGAAAGCCGTATCGAAAATGTCGGCCAAAACTATGCGGCCTGGAAGCAGATTCGAAGCCGCATTGACGAGTTGGAGCGTGGCGAACAAGACCGCCTTCGCCTGGTCGATCTCTGGACTTTCCAGAAGCGCGAAATCGAAGACGCAAAGCTGCAGAGCGGGGAAGACGAAAGCCTGGAATCCGAGAAACGGGTTCTGGCCAACGCCGAAAAGATCTATAACGCGGCCATGAATGCCTTCGATCTGCTCTATGAGGGCAGCGGGTCGACCTCATCTTCGCTGCGGGCTGCCTACAAGCAGGTCGAAGAACTGGCGCGCTACGAGCCGAAATTTCAGGAAGCTCTGGCCGCCCTCGAAAGCGCGCGCATCAGCGTGGAAGACGTGGGTGCCACGCTGCGCGATTATGCCGGAGGAATTCATGCCTCCCCTGAACTCCTGGCCAAGGTAGAAGATCGGCTCGCCCTCCTGGATCGTCTGAAGAGAAAGTACGGCCCCAGCCTCGACGAGGTCATTCAGTTCGGAGCCGAGGTCTCGCGCAAGTTGTCCGAAGTGGAGAATAAAGACGAAATCCTGCGGCAGCTTCGCGGCGAACTAGCGCATGCGGCAGACGAATACCTGCGTGCAGCTCAGGCGCTCTCGAAAACCCGCGCCGCAGCCGCGCGCCGCCTGGAGAAACTGGTTGAGTCCGAGATCAACGATCTGGCTATGAAGTCGGCCTTCCATATCGAGATCACGCACTCCGCTGAAGAGTCCAACTGGAGCGCATCCGGAATCGACCAGGTGGTGTACATGATCTCCACCAATCCCGGCGAGCCCTTGCGCCAGTTGGAGCACATCGCCTCCGGAGGCGAACTGTCCCGCGTGATGCTCGCCTTGAAAGCCTGCGTCGAATCCGGCGCGGACGCCAGCAGCGCTAGAAAGCGTCAACCCTCAAGTCCGCGCAAGAACCGCGAAAAGGGCCAGAAGACTCTGGTCTTTGACGAAATCGATACTGGCATCGGCGGCCGTGCGGCCGAGGCGGTCGGCAAGAAGCTCAAGTCTCTCGCCCGCGGCAATCAAGTGCTCTGCGTGACCCACCTGCCGCAGATCGCTACCTTCGGCGATCATCACTACGTGATTGAAAAGAAGGAATCCGCCGGACGCGCCCGCACCACCATCCGCGAGGTGACCGGAGAAGATCGCACCGAAGAAGTCGCGCGCATGCTGAGCGGCGCCAAACTCACCGAAACATCCAGAAAGCATGCGGAGCAGTTGATTCGGACTAACGGCTGAGTTCGGATTCGAGAGAAGGCGTGCCTTGTGCGAGGGTGCTGCTGGGAAGGCTGTCGCCCACCCGGATCGTGAAGTTTACCGTGATGGTTGCCTTGCTCTCTACTGCTTGGCCGTGCTGATAGATCGGCTTGAATTTCCATTCCCGAACCGCCTGCTGAGCGGCACTGGACAAGATCGTTGGCCCGCGCAGCACGCGAACGTTCTCGATCATGCCGTCGGTCCCAATGAGAGCTTCCAGCACCACCGATCCCTGCACGTTCATGTGCTGGGCCAGAACGGGATAGGTGGCGTGAATTTCAGTCTGGGGCAGATGTGTCGCTGAGGCGGGCACAACCTCGTGCGTCGCCGCTTTGCTGGTGATGCTGGCTGCCGGAGCTTCCAGTTGAATGCCCGGAACCTTTGCCACCTGCACCTTGGTGACATTGCTGCGTGGCCGCACGGTGTGATGATTGTCTCCGGCGATCACTTCCACATCCAACGGAGGTAGTACGGTTCGGGTGGCAGTGACAGCGGGTGTTTCAGGAGCTACGGGCTGGGACGAAGTTTTGGCGGTAGCAACGGGATTCTTGGTGGTGTGGGCCGAGGCGGATGTCGCCGCGGGAGCAGCGCTCGTGTCATGAGCGGATTGAGCCGTAGTCGCCGGTGTGGGCTGAGCGACCGGTACATCCGACTCAATTACTGCCTCTTCGGAACCAAACCAGAACTGGCGATCCTTGATCAGAATTGCCACCAGCGCGACGAGAAGCAGGACCAGGGCAAGCATCAGCTTCCGCGGCTGCGAGCCTTTGCGCGCCGTCGCTGGGGTCACGTTTCGGTTTTGGCTCAGTTCCAACATTTTGTTCGCTGACCTGGGAGTCTGCGGAATTACGTCATCAGATTGCTCCTGTTGTGGTGCTATGACAATGGCACCGGGGCGGGGGAGGGGGGCACGAGGGTGCTATGCCACGTAACTCTTTGTGTTCATATACTTGCGCCAGCAATCGAGAGCGAAGCCGTGGTATGTGTGTGAACGCGCATCTGCACGTGATTTTCGTCACGGCAGAGAGTCCGGTGTGGTCCTAAGGTCTTTACGTGGCTTCCCCTATGAATCCCGATCGTCCAGCCTGGATGGAGGGCCCTCCGGCTAGATGTGAGGCGTTGCCAAAATTGCACTATTCGGCCAAAAGACTCGTACTGTTGGGAGCCCCTGGGGTCGGTAAGGGAACTCAGGCCGCTCTCCTCCATGAGCGCCTGGGCGCGTGTCACCTTTCCACCGGAGACATCTTCCGGAGCGCTGGGAGCCGCCCTGAAAGCGCTCAGACGCCCGCCATTAGGGAAGCCTTGGCATACATCCGCCGGGGAGAGTTGGTCCCGGACGCAACGGTGCTGGAGATGGTTCGCGAGCGCAAAGTCTGCCTGCACTGTCGCGGCGGTTTCATCCTGGACGGTTTTCCCCGCACAGTGGGCCAGGCTGAATCCCTGAAGAAGCTCATGCTGGATGAGAGGCTGTCCCTCACTGCAGTCATCAATTACGATTTGCCCGCCCACGAAATCGTGCAACGCCTCGGTGGGCGGCGCACTTGTTCACAATGCAAAGCCGTCTACAACGTCACGGAGCGGCCTCCCAAAGTGGCGGACCGGTGTGATCTCTGCCACGGGACCCTCTTTCAGCGCGAAGATGATCGCCCGGAAGCCATCTGCGTCCGGTTAGACACCTATGAACGGAGCACCGCCCCCCTGATCGACTTTTATGGTGGAACGGGGCTCCTTGTGCCGGTCACTGCGACGGGTTCTCCGGAAGAAATTTACTCACGAACTTTGTCTCTTCTGCCTCTAAGTACCGGGCGCCCCTCGGCCTGAACCTCTCCATTGGGTGCCGGATTGCAGCGGTTCACTGCTAATCGCCACAGTTTCTTGAGCTTACGTTGACCATCCCGATACTTTCGGATACTTTAGGCATAACGCCACAATGGGAATCGTGTACCCTAAAGGTACGGTTTTCGGGGCGTTTTGCATCCAAATGACTGAAGGCAGGCTCCTCATCTAGCTCCATAAACTTTAACCAGGTTCTACGGCCAGAGCACTGAGGAATCGAAGGAGCAGGTTTTAATCTTGGCACCCATTCTAGGCAAGACAGACGCAAAGACTTTACTGCTACTGAAGCCACGTGGCTTCTGCGCCGGCGTAGTGCGGGCGATTGATGTTGTCCGCATAGCCCTGGAAGCATTTGGGCCTCCGATCTACGTCCGCAAAGAGATCGTGCACAACAGTTTCGTGGTCGAAGAACTTCGCGGTAAGGGCGCGATCTTCGTCGATAGCGTAGACGAGGTGCCCAATGGCGAGCGCATCATTTACAGCGCCCACGGAGTCTCTCCCGAAGTGCGCGAGCACAGCGCGCGCCGCGGGCTGCGCGTCATCGACGCTACTTGCCCCCTCGTCACCAAGGTCCACGTGGAAGCCGTGAAGTTTGCGAAAGAGGGCTACTCGCTGATCCTGATCGGCCACAGAGATCATGACGAGGTCATAGGCACCCTCGGCGAAGCTCCGCTGGTCACTCAGGTTGTCGGTTCGCCAGAGCAGGTAGCTGGTCTGACGGTGCCGGACCCAGATCGCGTGGCCTATCTCACGCAGACGACGCTGAGCCTGGACGAAACCAAGGACATTATCGCCGCCCTCAAGCAGAAGTTCCCCAACATCAAAGGGCCCGCGGCGCAGGACATCTGCTACGCCACGGAGAATCGTCAGGTCGCTGTGAAGCAGGTGGCCTCCGAGGCGGATTTGTTGTTGGTGGTCGGCTCGGAAAACAGTTCGAACTCCAACCGCCTGGTAGAAGTCGCGCGGAATCTGGGCACAAACGCTCATCTGATCGACAGTTGCACTGACATCCAGCCGGAGTGGCTGAAGGGCGTGAAGACCATCGCGCTGACCGCTGGAGCTTCGGCGCCAGAGCATCTGGTCGAAGAAGACGGTAAAGTTCCTGCGAGATAAAGGTTTCGCCAATGTGCAGGAACTGGAAGTCATGCCCGAGAACGTTCGCTTCGGCCTGCCGCCGGAGATCGTGGAAGCCATCGCCGCCGCTCCCAGCAGCGTGACCGCAAACTAGCGAGAGGAGTTGTTGCAAGAACAAGCATGGACATAAACTCCCCTGATCCGAATCCAGCAGCGGTCGGTTCCGAACCCCAACTTCGCTTCGGAAAAATCGATGAACTCGGTAGCCGGGTCAGCGCCGCCACTGCGGCGCGCAAGAAATATCTTTTCTCAGAGCAGCACGACGACGGCTACTGGTGCGGAGAACTCGAGGCCGATACCACGCTCGAATCCGACTACATCCTGCTGCACACGTTGCTGGGCACGGGCAACCCGCAGCGCTTTGCGAAAGCCGCGCAGCTACATCTTGCGCCATCAGAACGAGGACGGCGGCTGGAGCATCTACAACGGCGGCCCCTCGAACCTCAGCGCCTCGGTCAAAGCTATTTCGGATTGAAGCTGGCGGGATATACCGCCGACCATCCCGCCCTGAACGCGCCCGCCAGAAGATTCTGGAACTGGGCGGCGTCACCGAGGTCAACACCTTCACCAAGATTTACCTCTGCTTTTTCGGCCAGTACGACTACGACGCGGTTCCCGCGATTCCCCCCGAGATCGTGCTTTTTCCCAACTGGTTCTGGTTCAACATCTACGAGATTTCCTCGTGGTCGCGCGCCATCCTGGTGCCGCTCTCCATCTGCTACGCCAAAAAGCCGTTCAAGAAGATTCCCGACGAAATGGGCGTGGAAGAGCTGTTCGTGGGCGGACGCGACAAATCGCGCATGCACCTGCATTGGGACAAGAAGCTCGTTTCGTGGCGCAATTTCTTTCTGGTGCTCGACCGGCTGACTCACTGGTTGGAGCGCGTGCACATCCGTCCGCTGCGCTCGATCGCCCTGAAGAGCGCGGAGAAATGGATGCTGGAGCGCTTCGAGATGAGCGATGGCTTGGGCGCGATCTTCCCGTCCATCATGAATTCGATCATCGCCTTGCGCTGCCTGGGATATTCGGTCGACGATCCCCAGGTGATTCGCGCCATGGACGAGTTTGAAAAGCTCGGCATCGAGGAAGGCGACACTTTCCGCATGCAGCCCTGCGTCTCTCCCGTCTGGGACACGGCCTATGCGTTGTTCGCGCTGGGCGAGAGCCGGAGTTCCCGCCAACGATCCGCGCATGGTGAAATGCGCCGACTGGATCCTGCAGAAACAGGTCCGCACCGTGGGCGACTGGAAGGTGAAGAATCCGAAAGGGCAGCCCGGCGGCTGGTATTTCGAGTTCAACAACGAGTTCTATCCCGATGTGGATGACAGCGCCATGGTTTGCCTCGGCCTGAGCCGCGTGGAGCATCCCAACGGCCGCTATCAGCGCGAGTCGGTGCAGCGCGCCATTGACTGGATTCTCTCCATGCAGTGCCGGAACGGCGGCTGGGCATCGTTCGACAAGAACAACGACCGCATGGTCTTCCAGTACGTGCCCTTCGCCGACCACAACGCCATGCTCGATCCGGCGACGGTGGACATCACCGGGCGCATCCTGGAAATGCTGGCGACCTACGGCTACGACAAGAATCATCCGGCGGTGAAGAAGGCGATCAAGTTCATCCGCGACGAGCAGGAACCCGATGGCTCGCTGGTTCGGACGCTGGGGCGTCAACTACATCTACGGCACCATGCTGGTGCTGCGCGGCCTGGAAGCCATGGGCATGGACCATCACGAACCTTACATGCAGCAGGCCGCGGAATGGCTGCGCATGGTGCAGAACCCCGATGGCGGATGGGGCGAGACCTGCGGCTCCTACGACGATCCCAACACCATGCGCGGTCAGGGCGACAGCACTCCCTCGCAAACTGCTTGGGCTATTCTCGGCCTGCTGGCGGCGGGAGACACGCGCAGCGACTCCGTCGCCCGCGGCGTCGCTTATCTGATGCGCACCCAAAATAAGGACGGCTCCTGGGACGAGCAGCTCTATACCGGCACCGGTTTTCCGCGCGTCTTCTACCTGATGTACCACCTCTACCGGCAATACTTCCCGCTGCTCGCCCTGACGACGTACGCCAAGGTGATGGAGAAGAGCGGGAACTGATCGCGTGCTGGTGCCCGCACGCGAACGAGGTTCTGAACGATGCCTCCACTCGAAACAGTCCTGAAGCGATTCGAAGCTCCTGACGAAATCCGCACGTTTGAAAAAGGGAAGTTTGAAATCATTCACATCCGTGGCCTGACCATTGGGCGCGCGACCTACGAACCAGGATGGAAGTGGTCCATCCATGTAGGCCCCGCGCTGGGCGCCTCACGCTGCAATGTTGAACATGTTGGAATGGTGCTTTCCGGTTGCGCTACGGCTGCAATGGAAGATGGCACCATTCACGATCTCCGGCCGGGCGTCCTGTTCTACATTCCCCCTGGCCCTCCCGGTCACGATAGCTGGGTTGTCGGCGATCAGCCGTACGTCTCGTTACACTTCCTCGGCGCGGATCACTACGCGGCCAAGTAGATCCATCGCAGGTCTACCCAAGTCCCTTTCTGTACGCTATGGTTATTGACAAGCTTTGCGTCTGTGCTGAATCCTGATTGCAATGCAGGCATTCGTTACCGGCGCCACTGGATTCCTAGGTTCCCATGTTGCGCGAGTGCTTTGCGAACAGGGCGCCAAACTGCGCTTGCTGGTGCGCGCCACCAGCAATCTGAAAAACCTCCACGGGCTGCCTGCCGAAACGGTCACCGGTGACCTGCGGGATCCGGTTTCGCTGGAAAAAGCCATGGCTGGATGCGACACCGTCTTCCACGTCGCCGCCGATTACCGCCTGTGGGTGCGCGATCCGCAGGAGATGTATCGTTCTAATGTCGAAGGCACCCGCGCTCTGCTGCACGCCGCACGCAAAAATAACGTGCGCCGGGTGGTCTATACCTCCAGCGTCGCGACCATCGGCTTTAAAACGAACGGCAGCCTTGCGGATGAGGATTCCCCCGTTTCGGTGAGCGACATGATCGGGCATTACAAGCGCTCCAAGTTCATGGCGGAGCAGGTTGCTCTCGAAGCCGGACGCAGCGGCATGCATGTGGTGACCGTGAATCCCACCACCCCAGTCGGGGAAGGCGACGTGAAGCCCACGCCGACGGGGCGCATCGTGCTCGATTTTCTCAAGCGAAAATTTCCCGCCTATGTGGAAACCGGCCTCAACCTGGTGGACGTGCGCGAGTGTGCCCGCGGTCATCTGGCCGCGCTCGAGCGAGGTCAGCCCGGCCACCGCTACATACTAGGGGGCGAAAATCTTACCCTGAAACAGATCCTGGATAAGCTCGCAGAGATCACCGGTCTGCCATCGCCCAGAGTCAAGCTGCCTTATATTTTCGCCTTCGCCACCGGCGTGATCGACGAAACCATTACCGGCAGAATGCTCAATAAAGAACCTCGCGCCACGATAGACGCCGTTCGCATGGGCAAGAAGATGATGTTCGCCACATCGGCCAAAGCCGAGCGCGAGTTGGGATGGAAGATCGTCCCGGTGAATGATGCATTGGCCCGCGCGGTGGACTGGTTTCGAGCCAACGGATATGTCTAGGCTCGCCATTGTGGCTGCGCTCGAACGCGAGGTGCGTCCCCTTGTAAAGCACTGGCAGGTTCGCAAACGAGAACACGCAGGCCGTGAATTTCGTTTCTACGAAAGTCGCGAAGCAGTCCTGGTCTGCGGCGGAATCGGGCCAGAAGCCGCTCGCCGCGCCGCCGAAGCAGTGATTGTCCTCTACAGTCCAGACTTGCTTTACTCCGTGGGATATGCCGGCGCACTCGACCCAGCCCTAAAAGTTGGAGATGTTCTAATCCCGGCACAGATCATCAATGGCAGCGACAGCAGCCGTGTGGATGTTTCCAAGGGAGAAGGCATACTACTCAGCCTAAACGCCGTGGCGAGCGTGGCTCAGAAATCGAGGCTGCGGGAATCTTACGGCGCGCAGGCAATCGATATGGAAGCTTCGGCAGTGGCGCGCGCGGCCGACGCTCGCGGCGTGGGCTTCCGGGCCATCAAAGTCATCTCGGATGAGTTCAACTTCGAACTCCCCACGCTCAGCCGCTTCGTCGATAGGGAAGGCCGCTTCCGGGAGGTCCGCTTCGCTTTACACGCGCTGGTGCGCCCTTGGCTGTGGCTGCCGCTGGTCCACTTAGCCAAGAACAGCGCCCGTGCCACGCGCTCTCTCTGCGCTGAGTTACGCGACATTCTTGCCGAGGAAATGTCCGCCGCCAGCTCTGCGCAAATCCCGCAGCGTTGATGAAGTATCCCCTCCTGAAAGCAGTTCTACCGAGGTTCGAATCCGGAAACATTTCCCTGGTGTTAAAATGCCGCCCTCACTTCAACCGGGAGACCTCGTGAAACTTCTGCGCTCATTAGTTTCGTACATCCTTCTTTTTGCCTTTACTCAGTTCGCCGCTGCCCAATCTGCTCCAGACTCGACTCCCTCCACCTCATCGCAGTCGCTGCTCGGCTACACGCCCCGCAGCACTGCGACCGAGCGGGAGCTTGAAAAGAAATTTCAAGACGCCGTGGTGGCCAGCAATATCCGCGAAAACATGCGCCGCCTCTCCGCACGCCCGCACAATGTTGGCTCTCCGTATGACAAAGACAACGCGGAGTGGATCCTGGCCCGCTTCAAAGAATGGGGATTTGAGGCGCATATCGAAAATTTCGACGTCCTCTTCCCCACTCCGAAGGACCGCATCGTCGAACTCGTCGCTCCCACAAAATTCCGCGCAAAGCTGCAGGAACCCGCTCTCTCCATCGATCCCACCTCGAATCAAACCGCCGAACAGCTTCCAACCTATAACGCTTATTCCGCCGACGGCGACGTAACGGCTCCGCTGGTCTACGTGAACTATGGCAATCGCGAAGACTACGAAGAACTCGACCGCATGGGCATCTCGGTCAAGGGAGCCATCGTCATCACGCGCTATGGCTCCGGATGGCGCGGCATTAAGCCCAAAGTCGCCGCCGAACACGGGGCCGTCGGGTGTCTCATCTATTCCGACCCGAGAGGCGACGGCTTCTTTCACGGGGACGACTATCCCACTGGAGGATGGCGTCCGCGGGACGGTGTGCAGCGCGGCAGCGTCATGGACACCGATTATCCCGGCGATCCACTCACTCCAGGTATCGGCGCAGTTCCCGGCGCCAAGCGCCTCGACGTCAAAGAAGCAAAGACGATCACCAAAATTCCCGTTCTTCCCATCTCCTACTCAGACGCACAACCTTTGCTCGCTGCTCTGCAAGGGCCAGTTGCGCCCGAAGCTTGGCGAGGAGGACTCCCCGATCACGTATCACATCGGCCCCGGTGCCGCCCGAGTTCATTTGAAGGTCACTTCGAATTGGGACATCAAGCCGCTCTATGACGTAATCGCAACTCTCAAGGGCTCCGATCCCGACCAGTGGGTCATCCGCGGTAATCATCACGATGCTTGGGTCAACGGCGCCGATGATCCTGTATCCGGCCAATCTGCCATGCTGGAAGAGGCGCGCGTGCTCGGTGAATTGCACAAGCAGGGCTGGACGCCAAAGCGCAGCATCATTTACTGCGCCTGGGATGGTGAGGAACCGGGCCTTCTCGGCTCCGTCGAATGGGTGGAGACTCACGTTGACGACCTGCGCAAGCATGCGGTCACTTACGTCAACTCTGACAGCAGTTCGCGTGGATATCTTTCGGTCGGGGGGACACAGGATCTGCAAGCCGTGGTCGGTGCCGTCGCGCACGACATTACTGACCCCGAGAAGAAGATTTCTGTTTTCGAGCGCGCACATCTTCACGCCATCAGGGAAGCCAAAGATGTCGAAGAGAAGGGAAAAGTCCGTAAGCGCAACGATCTCGTAATCGGCGCTCTGGGCGACGGTTCCGACTTCACAGCTTTTCAGGACTTCGCCGGAATCTCATCCCTCAACGTTGGCTACGGCGACGAGGACGAAGGCACTCAATACCATTCCATTTACGACGATTTTTACTGGTATACACACTTCGCCGACCAGGATTTCGTCTACGGGCGAGCGACGGCCCAAACCGCAGGCTCAATTGTCCTCCGCATTGCCGATGCCGACCTGCTTCCTTTCGACTACGCTCCCCAAGCGGAAGCCATCGCTAAGTACGAATCCGAACTCGAAAAGCTGTTGAAAGACAAACAGGAAGAAATCAGCGAACGAAATACGGAAATTCAGGAAGGCGCCTTCACCGCAACTGCCGATCCGCACAAAACGTTCGTGCCTCCTCCAGTTGACCCAGTTCCGCCCTACATGAATTTCGCTCCTCTGAAGAATTCCATCGAGATGATGAAGAAATCCGCGGAGCGCTACTCGAAGGCTCTCGCCAAGTTCCGTAGCGCCAGCGATGGCGCCGTTTCTCCTTCCTCATTGGACATTGTGAACGCTGATCTGCTCGGCGTCTCGCGTCTGTTCCTTAACGACAAAGGACTCCCGGGGCGTCCCTGGTTCAAGAACCAGATCTACGCCCCTGGTGCCTACACTGGATACGGCGCGAAACCAGTCGCGGCAGTCCGCGAATTTATGGACGAAAAGAAGTGGAAGGAAGCCGACGAGCAGATTCCGATGGTCGCTGATGTAATCGACCACGTTTCCGCCGGAATCGATAAAGCCGCCCGAGACCTGGAGAAGGCAGTCGGCAAATGATACGCAGAAGGGCACAAACCATTAGCGGATGGGGTACATGTTGGAAAAATGCACGCTTAATTCATCTATAATCGAAACAGGCGTTCTCCTGAAAAACGATGCATTTGTTCCCCTTGCTGGCAGTGTTCGTCGGCGGCGAAGTCGTCGACATGATTTCCAACACGGGCGCGGTGGCCAAGCTGGTTCTGCTTGTGCTGCTCGCCTTCAGTCTCATCTCGTGGGCCATCATCCTGACCAAATGGAACCTGCTGCGCCGCGCGCGTACGCAGAGCGGCCGCTTGGTCCGCGCCTTCCGCAAGGCGCAGCGGTTGCAGGATGTTGCTGCCGTCGCCGATCAATTTAAGCCCAGCCCACTGGTGGGAGTGTTCGAAGGCGGGTACGAGGAGTACCGTCGCCAGATCGCCGCCACCGGCGCTCTGCGCAATCCTCTCTCTATTCAGCGTGGCATGCAGATCGGCGCCTCAGAGGGAATCACCCGCCTCGAGCGCAATTTGCCATGGCTAGCTATAACCGCCGCGGTCACGCCGTTCGTAGGATTGTTCGGGACGGTTTGGGGCATCATTGACGCTTTCCACGGACTCGGCACCGCGGGCGCGGCCACTCTTCGCGCGGTTGCGCCGGGAATCTCGGAAGCTTTGATCACCACCGCTGCCGGTCTCGCCGCTGCCATTCCCGCCGTGATCGCGTACAACCTGATCGGCGCTTCGATCCGCGAATTCGCCGCACGCAGCGATGACTTTGCGCTAGAAGTCCTGAACGCGGTGGAGCACAGTTCCGCGCAGGCTCCCGTAGAAGTGAGGCGCTGATGGCCTTTACTGCTTCCAACGGGCGCACCCAAACTTCCATCGCCGACATCAACATCACCCCGCTGGTAGACGTGGTGCTGGTGCTGCTGATCATCTTCATGGTCACGGCTCCGGTGCTGCAGTCAGGTATCGATGTGGCGGTTCCCAAGACCCGAACGGTGAAGCAGATCACTGAAGAACGTCTGGTGCTCACCATCAACAAGGATCAGCGCGTATTTCTCGGCAATGATCCCATCAACATCAACGAAATCGGAGCCCGGCTGCGGCAGAAAATTCGTGATCCCCGAAGCCAATCGATCTTCGTTCGCGCCGATGAAAACGTTCCTTTCGGCGCCTTCGCCACCGTCATGGACTCGGTGAAGCAGGCTGGGTTCAATAACGTCAGCATCGTCACCCAGCCCCTGGAGCAGAATGGCAGCAAGCGCTGACATCTACTTTGAGCATGACCGCTGGGGACGCGCTCTTGCCTGGTCGCTGGGACTGCACCTCGGGATTACCCTCTCACTGTTGGGCTACTCAGCATTTTTCAATCGTCAGAGCGGCGGCACTTGGGGCGCTGGAGGCGGCGGAGAAGCTATCGGCGCCACGCTCGTGAGTTCGGTTCCTCTCCCGGTGCCGCCTTCGCCTAGGCAGAACGTGCTGGCGAACGAGTCCAAGGGCGTTACCCAATCGCAGCCCAAGATCGAAGAGAAGCCTGAACCCGAGGCTATCGATATCCAGGGCAAGAACGCGAAGATCAAACCGAAAAAGAAGCAGGAAACTGTCACCAAAAAGGCCACGCCGCAGCCTGAGCCAGAGCCCGAAAATAACCAGGTTGCGTTCGGCGAAGGCGGCCCGGTGAGCGGTCCCTATGGGACGTTCAATGCGGCCGGCGCAAAGGGCGGCTTTGGCTTTACCGGGGGTGGCGGCGATTTCGGTAATCGGTTTGCCTGGTATGTGCAAGGCGTGCAGCGCGTCGTTTCTCAGAACTGGCTCAAATACGAAATTGATCCGCGGATCACTAGCGCCAACCGGGTTTACATCACCTTCGATATCGCTCGTGACGGGCATCCCGGCAATGTCCGCATCGAGCAATCGAGCGGCGTCCCCTCGCTCGATATTTCAGCAGTTCGCGCCATTCAGCGGATTGATACCTTCGGAGGTTTGCCCCCCGATTACTCGGGCAACAAGGTCTCCGTTGAGTTCTGGTTCGATTACAAGAAGTAAGGCTGTGTACCTCTGTCCCGTAATTCCTCTGGTACACCGGTGTGTCAAAGAACTACAACGAGTGCAAAATGGGAACAATCCTAATGAGTAGCTTTAAAACGATGGAGAAAATGTTGCGAATCCCCTCATATCCAAATAGGATAATGCCATACAGACAATTGTGTATTTTTAAACGGATGGCCGAGTCCGCCAGATCACAGTCCCGCCAGCCTCAAAGCACGCAGAGATTCCTCGTACATTGCTTTGCCCTGATTCTTGCTTGTTGCTTCTTCAGCACAGCCTTGCGGGCGCAGGACTGGGTAAAAACCGGCACGGCCTTGGGCGTCGAAAAAGTTCGTCTGGCCGTTTCCGATTTCAAACCCGCCACATCGGATGCTCAAAACACCGCGCTGCTCAAGACTTTCAACGACACTCTGTGGAACGATCTTGATGTCTCCGGCGTGGTGGAACTGGTCTCCAAGAGTTTTTACCCGCTGCAAGTACCCGCACAACCGGCTGAGGTCAACTTCATCGCATGGAATTCGCCTCCGCCCAATGCAGCCATGCTGGCATTCGGCAATCTGGGTGTGGCCGGCGGGAAGCTCACTGTTCAGGGTTGGCTGTACGACGTCAAGAATATCCAATCGCCGCAGGTATTGGGCAAGCAGTATAACGACACTGCCACCGACGCCGCTGCTCGCATGATGGCGCACAAGTTCGCCGACGAGATTATTTATCGCCTGGGCGGTGGCATTCAGGGGATCGCCGAGACGCAGATCTACTTCGTCAGCGACCGCACCGGCCACAAAGAAATATGGGCGATGGACTACGACGGTTCCAATCAGCACCAGATCACTCGTCTGGGTTCGATCGCCCTCTCGCCCCGCGTTTCTCCCGACGGAACGCGCCTGGCCTTTAGCGCGCTCACCAAGAGTGGCTGGGAGATCATGATGTACTCCCTCGAACTGAACCGGATGATCAGCTTCCCTCACATGACCGGCACCAATCTATCTCCGGCGTGGTCGGGGGATGGCACCAAGCTCGCGTTTTCGTCATCCCGCAGCGGAGAGCCCGAGATCTACGTCTCCGATGCCTCTGGCGCCAATCCCCATCGCATGACCGCCGATAAAGGGCCGGATGTGTCTCCGGTTTGGAATCGCAAGACCAATGCCCAGATCGCATTCGTCAGCGGCCGCACGGGCCTGCCGCAGATCTGGACCATGGAAGCCGATGGCACCAACCAGCAGCGCATGACCGATCAGGGCTATGCCGTTTCACCAAATTGGCTGCCCAGTGGCCAGTTCCTGGCTTTCGCCTGGGTCCGCAAGTACGGCCCCGGAGAGCCCGGCTCATCTGACATCTACCTCATGGACATCGCCAGCAAGCAGTGGGTGCAGTTGACGCACGATGGCGGTCGCAATGATTTCCCCTCGTGGTCACCGGACGGCCGTCACATCGTCTTTCAGTCGAACCGCTCGGGAACGCTGCAAATTTGGTCCATGCTGGCCGACGGCACAAAAGTTCAGCAGTTAACTTTTACCGGACGCAACTCGCAACCCAATTGGAGTTTTAAGTAAATCGCAATAAATACTTCGTCTGATTCCCAGCTTTTTTGGGATCGCGGGAGGAATAAAACGTGAAGCACATAAATCTGAAGTGGTTTTACTTGGTCCTTGCCCTAAGCGCGCTTTTGACATTGGGCGCATGCGGAAAGAAAGCAACTCCGCCGCCGCCACCGCCACCACCTGCGCCGCCGGCGCCCACAGCTTCTATCTCGGTGAATCCCAGCACGGTTCAGGCTGGGCAATCCGCCTCGCTCACCTGGCAGACCAGCGATGCGACTGATGTTTCCATCGACGGGATCGGCGCAGTGCAGCCCAATGGGTCGCAAAGCGTGTCGCCGTCGGAATCCACCACTTACCACCTGACAGCGAAAGGCTCGGGCGGCACGCAGGAAGCCACCGCACGGCTCACTGTGACCCCGGCTTCGGCGCCTCCGCCGCCACCCACGACCAATGTCACTGACGAACAGTTGTTCAGTCAGAACGTGAAGGACGTCTACTTCGACTACGACAAGGCCGACGTTCGGGGCGATCAGCAGTCTTCCGTGCAGGCGGACGCGCAGTTCTTCAGTCAGCACCAGAATATGAATTTCACCGTTGAAGGACACTGCGATGAGCGGGGCTCGACCGAATATAACCTGGCATTGGGCGATCAGCGCGCCAGTGCCGTGAAGAGCGCTTTGACTGCAGCCGGCGTCAATGCCAGCCGGATCAAGACGATCAGCTATGGCAAAGAAAAGCCGTTCTGCACCGAAAGCAACGAAGCCTGCTGGCAGCAGAACCGCCGCGGTCACCTCGTGTACCAGAAGTAAAGAAGGAGACACGTAGGGGCGGACCCATTGGTCCGCCCCGCGAAGTGAAACGAGCGGAGGAGAGCAATTTAGAAGCTCAAACGGTTGCCCTTCCGAGGTTGAATAATCCGGTTCCGCCACCGTCTTCCTGAGCGGAATCGCGCCACTCTGTGGGACAATCAGAGCATCTAAGTATTCAGAGATTTCCTATGAAACTACATCGTATCTCCGCGTTTTTCGCGCTGTTGTCGATACTCTGGTTAACCGCCGCTCCCGCCTGGGGTGTCAACAAGGAGATGGTCCAGTTGCAGACCCAGGTCCAGCAACTGCAGGAGCAAATGACCGCTATGCAGCGCAGCTTCGACGAGCGCATGGGCGTGATGCGGAACCTGGTTGAGCAGGACACCGATGCGGTCAACAAAGTCGCCAACGCGCTGAACTCGCTGCAGACCACGCTGCAAAAGCAGCAGTCGGAGGGCGGAAACAAAGTCGACCAGCTCTCTGGCCAGATCCAGGCGTTGAACGACACGATGGATGAAATTAAGGTCCGGCTGGCGAAGGTGACCAAGCAGCTTGAGGATATGCAAGCTTCGCAGCAGAGTATCCAGGCCCAACAGGCGCAGCATCAGGCCGAAGCCCAGGCTGCGGCGAATGCTCCGCCGCCCGATGTGCTCTACAACAATGCTGTGCGCGATTACACTGGCGGCAAGAATGATCTCGCATCGCAGGAATTCAGCGAGTATCTGAAGTTTTATCCCAATACCGATCTCGCGGGAAACTCCTACTTCTACCTGGGCGAAATTCAGTTCCGGGCAGCAAACTACCAGCAGGCCGTCCAAAGCTACGACCAGGTCCTGCAGAATTTTCCCAGCGGCAATAAAGCTGCTTCAGCTCAGCTGAAAAAGGGATTCGCGCTCATCGAACTCGGTAAGCAGGATGACGGAGTCGCGGAACTGCGGCATGTGGTTCAGCGCTACCCGCATTCGCCTGAAGCACTGCAGGCGCGCGAGAGAATGCGCAAGCTTGGAGTCTCAAGCACAAGAGGCTAGACGCGGTTGTGGCTGCGCTTGGGAGTCTTGTGTTTCGTCGCCTTGTGGGCTTTGTGTTTGTGAACCTTGGGATGCTTCACGCTGCTGAGCGTCGCGTGCGAGGTGTCCGTCAGCACGAAACCGCTCAGTAGAAAACACACCGCGAGCATCAAAGCCAAACTTTTCATATACCCTCTTTCACGGGGAAGCTGCTTCGGAAAATACTATTCTAATCAACAACGCCAAAGCATAGACTGGCTGTCATGAATCACAAAAACCTTGATCAGGATTCGGCGAAGGGTGCCACGGAAACGGAAGATCACAAGACTCCCGGAAACGCCGGTTTGCAAGGCCAGTTAGGCCATCGCGACCAGGACCCCAGGGTGAAGGGGCGAGATACGGACTTCCCGGAACCAGGCGAGAACCCCGAACACACCGGCGAACCCGAGCGCAAGAGCGCGTAATCAAAACTGCGCCCCAACCCGTGCTCCCCATCCCCTGACGTTCCTACCGCAGTTCTTCCATGCAAGCATCCAGCACGTCCTTGCCCGGACGTGTCATGGAGTCAGGCAGCGTGGCCAAAGGCTGGTCCACCACGTTCAGCATATCGAGGAAATTCGGAGCCTCCGGGTTCACATAGAACACCCCAGTAAGGACCTCGCCCTTGTCATGTGCCTCAGTCAGTCGCGTCATGGCCCGAATCTTGTCGGTCGGATCGTAATCCTCTTCCAGCTTGCGCAAATGCAGCCGTGATCCGTCATGCATGGTGACAGCAACCGTCGAACCCGGATCGTATTCCACGTTGATGTCTTCAAAATGCGGGACGAAACTGACATCCTGCAGAGTCTCTTCGTGTTCCTTCACGTACTTATAGGACTTGGTCGAGCCTTCGTGATCGTTGAAGGTCACGCAAGGAGAAACTACGTCGAGCATGACCGTGCCCTTGTGCGCGATAGCCGCCTTCAGCATGGCGCTGAGCTGTTTTTTATCTCCGGAGAACGAGCGCCCAACTAGCGTTGCGCCCAGCTGGATCGCCAGCGCGCAGGTGTCAATCGGAGGCAGATCGTTGACCACGCCCGTCTTCAACTTCGATCCCAGATCGGCGGTAGCGGAGAACTGCCCTTTGGTCAGGCCGTACACTCCATTGTCTTCGATGATGTAAATGATGGGTAGATTGCGCCGCATCAGGTGGACGAATTGCCCAATGCCAATCGAAGCTGTGTCGCCGTCTCCGCTCACTCCAATGCACACCAGTTTGCGGTTGGCCAGCAGCGCCCCAGTGGCCACCGACGGCATGCGTCCGTGCACGGCATTGAAGCTGTGCGAACGGCTCAGGAAATACGCGGGAGTCTTGGACGAGCACCCGATGCCGCTCGGCTTGATCACAAATTCCGGCTCCACGCCCATCTCAAACATGGCTTCGACAATGCGTTCGGAAATCGCGTTGTGCCCGCATCCGGCGCAGAGCGTGGTCTTCCCGCCCTTGTACTCGACCACCGTAAGTCCAATGCGGTTGGTCTTGGGAGCGGGTGCGGTGGTTCCGGGTTCCACGGTAGTGGACGACATCTATTTACCCTCCATGCTGGTCAGTTCGTCAGTGATGGACCGCGCGTCCAGCGGCAGCCCGGTAATATGCGCGATGCTGCGCAACCTCGTAATAAGTTCCGGTTTCAAGTCGAGTTTGAGCAAGCTGAGCATCTGCGCGTCACGATTCTGCTCCACAACGTAGATGCGCTCATGCTGCTCGATGAATTCGTGCACTTCGCGCGTGAACGGATAGGCCCGCAGCCGCAGGTAATCGGTTTCCATCTGGTATTCGTCCCGCAGTTGATCGCGGCTCTCGGTGATTCCCCAGTGCGAAGTACCGTACCCGATGATCCCGATCTTCGCGTTGTTGCCTTTGGTGAGTTCCGGCCGGGGTACGAAGGAGCGTGCCGTCTCAAATTTGCGGTTCAGCCGCTCCATGTTGTTCTCGAAGTCGTCCGCGCGCTCGCTGTAGAGTGCCTTCTCGTTGTGTCCGCTGCCACGCGCGAAGTACGCAGCCGCCGGATGCGGTGTGCCGGGCAAGGTCCGGTACCCGATGCCGTCGCCGTCTACGTCTTTGTATCGGGCAAATCCGCCCAACTTGTCGAGATCTTCCTTGCTCAGAACCTTTCCGCGCTGGATCGGAGTAGTCGGGTACTGGAAGGGATCCGACATCCAGTTGTTCATCCCCAGATCCAGGTCCGACATCACGAACACCAGCGTCTGAAATTGCTCTGCCAGGTTGAAGGCGTCAGTTGCCATGGCGAAGCACTCTTCCACCGAGGCGGGAATCAGCATGATGTGCTTGGTGTCCCCGTGCGACAGAACCGCCGTCGAAAGAATGTCGCCCTGCGAAGTCCGCGTAGGAAGCCCGGTCGAAGGCCCGACCCGCTGAATGTCCCAGATCACGCCCGGGACCTCGACGTAATATGCCAGGCCCGCAAATTCCGACATCAGAGAAATTCCAGGCCCGGCAGTGGCGGTCATGGACCGCGCGCCCGCCCAGCCTGCGCCGATGACCATGCCGATGGCCGCCAGTTCATCTTCCGCTTGCACGATGGCGAACGTCGCCTTGCCATCCCGGCCGATGCGGTACTCCTTCATATATTCGATCATCGTCTCAACCAACGACGATGAAGGAGTGATCGGGTACCAGGTGACCACGGTGCATCCCGCAAACATGCAGCCCAAAGCCGCCGCTGAGTTGCCGTCAATAATGATTTTGCCCGCGGTCTTGTCCATGCGCTCGATGTAGAACACGCCGCGTTTCTGCAGCTTCGCCTTGGCGTACTCGAAGCCCGCCTGTGCCGCCGCCAGGTTCAGGTTGGCAGCTTTAACTTTCTTGGCAAACTGCTTGCGAATCGCCTTTTCTACTTCGGCCATGTCGATGGTGAGCAGGCATGCCACCACGCCCACATAAACCATGTTCTTGACCAATTTCCGCAACTTCGCCTCGGCACAGACCTGGGCCACGATCTTGTCGTAAGGCACCGAGTAAAAAATCAGGTCATCGCGGAGTTTGTGCAATTGCAGCGGTTCGTCGTACAGCACCGACGCGCCCGCCGCCAGCGACATGGTATCTTCCACCGCCGTCTCGGGATTCATGGCCACCAGGAAATCAATCTCTTTCTTCCGCCCGATGTACCCGTTCTTGTTGGCGCGAATCGTGTACCACGTCGGCAGTCCCGCAATATTCGAAGGGAACATGTTCTTGCCGGATACCGGTACACCCATTTGAAAGATGCTGCGGAGGAGAACCGTGTTGGAGCTCTGTGAACCCGACCCATTGACCGTCCCGACCTGAATGCTCATGTCATTGACGATCCGCTTCTGCCCAGTGCCGCCGCTCGATCCTCGGGGCACTACATCCGTTGTGGCCATCCCTATACCTTCCTTCAATTAATAGGCGGAACCCGCTCGCCCGGAGTTATGGATTGCAAGAGAAGTAAACCCCATTATACGGCGGCGAGGCCGGTGCGTTGGGCAAATCGCCCGTCCGTGGCCCGGAGGAACCTGCATGAGAAACGAGGGAAGAAGTTCGCGGACTACTCGGTCTTGAAAAACTGGGCGATGGTCCGGAACTTATTATATCGTGATGCGACTAATTCGGCGCGCGCCAGTTTCTTCAGTTCGGCCAGATGCTTCTGCAGGCTGACGTCCAGCAGGTTGGCGGCGGCCTCGTGATCGCGATGCGCGCCTCCCTCCGGTTCAGGCACAATGTCGTCCACGCAGCCGAGTTCCTGCAGGTCCGTAGCCGTGATCCGCATGGCTTCGGCCGCCAGTTCCTTCTTAGTGGCATCCCGCCACATGATGGCCGCGCAGCCTTCCGGAGAGATGACGGAATAGATGGAGTTCTCCATCATCAGCACGCGGTCCGCCACCGCGATCGCCAAGGCCCCGCCGCTTCCGCCGACCCCGATCACCGTCGCGATGATGGGCACTTCGAGGCGCGCCATCTCGCGCAAGTTATATGCGATGGCCTCGGCCTGCCCGCGTTCCTCGGCGTGAATCCCGGGATAAGCGCCGTCCGTGTCGATCAGGGTGAAGATCGGCCGCTTGAATTTCTCGGCGATTTGCATGACGCGAATTGCCTTGCGGTAGCCCTCGGGATGCGGCGTCCCAAAATTGCGGTAGACGCGCTGCTTCATGTCGCGTCCTTTTTGGGTGCCTACGACCAGCACTTCTTCGCCATGAAAACGCGCCATGCCGGTGATGATGGCGGCATCGTCGCCGAAGCCCCGGTCGCCGTGAATTTCGCTGAAGTCGGTAAAGACCCGCTCGATGTAGTCCAGACTCTGCGGCCGCTGCGGATGCCGCGCCAGTTCGGTCTTTTGCCACGCAGTGGGCGGAGCGTTCATCTCCTGCCGCAGGTGATCGATGCGCTCCTGCAGTTTTGCGATCTCTCGCCGGGTTGCGTCGGTGGGGCCATTCGACTCCATCTCCGCCACCTGGCGCTCGATCTGCTCCAATTCCTGCTGCGCTTTTTCTGTGGGTGCCATCCAATGCCTCAGCTGATGATGCGAACGCTGCCGCGCCCGCATAGCTGTTCGACCCGGGCGATGAAGTTGCGATCTGGAAGCACATTATAGCCGTCCGCCTCCATTACCACCATGAAATCGCCCTGCCGCTCGATGTCAAACAGCACCTTGGCCTCGCCTTTGCGCTCCGTGAACAGGGTATGGAGATCGTCAATAGTATTCTCGCCCGCGGTATCGACCATCACGCGAATGCGCAGCGCCCGTGGCAGCGGAACTTTGGCCTCTTCCAGCGGCATGATCTCGGCAGCGGTGATCTTCGGATTCGCTCCTTCTTCAATGCGCACACCCGCCTTCACCAGCACCGGAACTTCCAGCTTCACCTTCTCGCCGATCCGCTTGAATGCCTCGGGGAAGACGATCATGTCGATTGACCCTGACATATCCTCCAGCGTCGACTGCGCGTAGAAATCACCCTTCTTCGATTTCTGCACGCGCACGTTGCCGATGATTCCAGCGGTAACGATGGTCTCGTCCTTGCCTGTCGATTTCGTCATCCCGGCGATCTCTTCAATGCTCAAGGCCCGCAGATCTTGCAATTTGTCTTTGTACTTCTCCAGCGGATGCCCAGAGATAAAGAAGCCGAGGATTTCCTTTTCCGCCGAAAGCCGCGTGTGCTCATCCCAGTCAGGCACGTTGGGCAGTTTGTGATTGTCGCCGCCGGTTTGCTCTTCCTGGAACACACCAAAAAGTCCATGCTGCCCTGACTCCGCATCGCGCTGCACTTTCTGGGCCTGCTCCATCGCTTTATCCAGAACGGCCATTAACTGAGCGCGGCGTCCCATGGAATCCATGGCGCCGCTCTTGACCAGCGACTCGATCACGCGTTTGTTGAGCAGTCGCAAATCGACGTTCTCGCAGAACTCGAAGATGGTTTTGAATTTCCCCAGCTTCTTGCGCGCCGCCACGATTGACTCGATGGCATTTCCACCAACATTTTTCACCGCCGCCAGCCCAAAGCGAATGTTCTGCTCGTGCGGAGTAAAGTTCGCATCGGAAACATTGATGTCCGGCGCCTCCACCGCAATCCCCATCTCGCGGCATTCGTTGATGTACTTAACCACGTCATCGGTCGATCCAGTCACTGAAGTCAGCAGCGCCGCCATGAACTCGACGGGAAAATGAGTCTTCAGATACGCCGTGTGATAGGCCAGTAGCGCATAGGCCGCCGAATGCGACTTGTTGAAGCCATATCCCGCAAACTGGGCCATCAGGTCAAATATCTTCTCGATCTTTTTCGCCGGATATTTGCGCTCGGTCGCGCCCTTCACAAAGCGCTCGCGCTGTTGCGCCATCTCTTCCGGCTTTTTCTTGCCCATCGCCCGGCGCAGCAGGTCCGCATCCCCCAGCGAATATCCCGCCAGCCGGTTCGCGATCTGCATGACTTGCTCCTGATACACGATCACGCCCAGGGTCTCCTGCAGAATCTCCTGCAATTCGGGCAGGTCATACTCAACTTTCTTGCGCCCGTGCTTGCGATCGACAAAATCGTCAATCATGCCGCCCTGAATCGGCCCGGGACGATACAGGGCGTTGAGAGCGGTGAGATCTTCAATGGAATTCGGCTGGTACTTTCGCAGCACATCGCGCATGCCATGCGATTCAAACTGGAACACGCCTGAAGTCAGTCCCTTGTGGAAGACCTCGCGGTAAGTTTCGTGGTCGTGCAGCGGAATTTCCTCCAGCGTCAGTGGAGTCCCCCGCTTCTGCTCGATCAGCTTCAGTGCGTCGGTCAGAATCGTGAGGGTGGTCAGCCCCAGGAAGTCCATCTTCAACAGGCCCATCTTCTCGATGGCGACCATGTCGAACGCGGTCACGATTTCGTCGTTCTTGGTGCGATGCAGCGGGACCAGATCGGTCAGCGGACGGGGCGAGATCACCACGCCGGCAGCATGCACTCCGGAATTCCGCACCAGGCCTTCCAGTTTCTTCGCCGTGTCCAGCAACTCCCGCACCTGCGGATCTTTGCCGTAGGCCTCATTCAGCTGCGGAGAATCCGCGATTGCCTGGTCCAGCGTGATGTTGAGCTGCGTCGGAACCATCTTCGCTATGCGGTCCACGTCGGCATACGGAATGTCCATGGCGCGGCCCACGTCCTTGATTGCGGCCTTTGCCGCCATGGTCCCGAAGGTGATGATCTGCGCCACATTGTCGCGCCCGTATTTGCGCGTGACATAGTCGATTACCTCGGCGCGCCGGTTCATGCAGAAATCAATATCGATATCGGGCATCGACACGCGTTCCGGATTCAGAAAGCGCTCGAATAGCAATTCGTGCTGCAGGGGATCAATATCAGTAATCCCCAGCGCGTAGGAAACCAGCGATCCCGCCGCCGATCCGCGCCCCGGACCCACCGGAATGCCATGCTCCTTCGCGTAGCGAATGAAGTCCCACACGATCAGAAAATATCCGGGGAACTTCATCTGCTGGATGATGCCCAGTTCACGCTCCAGCCGCTGCTCGTAATCGGAAATCGAATGCTTCAGCTTGCCTTGCTCGTGCAGCGGACGTAAGGTTTCCAGCCGCCGCGCAAAGCCTTCGCGCGTCACGTGTACGAAGTAGCTGTCAATGCTGTATCCGGCCGGCACTTCGAACTGCGGAAAAGGATTGGGAATCTTTTCGATTTTGAGGTGGCAACGCTCGGCGATATCCAGCGTGCGGGTGAGCACCTCGGGCGAGTCCTTGAACACGCGGTACATCTCGTCATAGTTCTTGACGAAAAATTGCGTGCCGTCGAACTTCATTCGCGCCGTGTCGCGGATCGACTTGGCCGTCTGGATGCACACCATCACGTCCTGCGCGTGCGCATCGTCTTCGCACAGGTAATGGCTGTCATTGGTGGCCACCAGCGGCAGCCCGAGATCCTTTTCAAGCTTGAATAGCCCGGGATGGATGCGGTGCTCCATCTCCAGACCCTGGTCCTGAATCTCGAGAAAGAAATTGTTTTTGCCGAAGATGTCGGTGAACGTCCCCGCAGCCGTGCGCGCGGCCTCGTAATTGTTCTCCATCAAGCGCTCGGCTACTTCACCCTTCAGGCATCCCGAGAGCCCGATCAGTCCGCGCGAGTGTTCCGCCAGAAATTTCTTGCTGACCCGCGGCTTGTAGTAAAAGCCGTGCAGGGAAGCCTCGGAGGTGATCTTCACCAGGTTGCGGTATCCCTCTTCATTCTCCGCCAGCACCAGCAGGTGGTTGTAGGTGTCGCCTTCCGGGGCCGCGCGGTGATCCTCTTTCTTGCAGACGTACAACTCACACCCGACGATCGGCTTCACCCCATGCTTGTGGGCCGCATTGACGAAATGCACTGCGCCGAAAATGTTCCCGTGATCGGTCATGGCTACGGCTGGCATGCCGAGTTCCTGCACGCGCTGGCATAGCTTTTCGACATCACAGGCGCCATCAAGCAGGGAATAGTCGGTGTGCAGATGCAAGTGAACGAATTGGGACATTGGGGTTAAAGCTAGTCTAACGCATGGGGAATTGAGGAAGCGTGTGCAGACCTGTGGTTATCAGGGCTGTTCCAGTGATCCCCTGTGTCCCCTGTGGTGAGTCGCCTTCTGTCGCAGCGTACACAGAGGATCGAGGGCTTAGTCGGCGCCCGCTTCCGCTGCTAGCGCCTTCTGCAGCAGCTTGCGGGCTTGGCTGATCAATTCAGCCACTTCGAAAGGCCTCACAAGGTAGGGAACATTGTTTTCCTGGACGAATGCCCGCCCATCGCTAGGCTCTACTCCGGCCGAAAACGTGTAGAGAACGTGCCCTTCCATAATCGGGCAGGTCTGCTTGATCCATGAATAGGATTCCTTCGCGCCCCACTGATCCGGCATCTTGCCATTAAGAATTAGAGCGTCAAACTGCTCAGACTGCAGGCGAGTCTTGGCGTCCTCGCTGCTCTGGGCAGTGACCACCTCTGCTCCCGCGCCCATCAGCACGTCACGCTCGAACTCCAGCACAGCCTCTTCTTCCTCTACCAGCAACACCCGGCCCGAGATCGCGCCCTCATGTTGCCGTGGAGCGGCTTTCGGCGTTTCCTCTGCCACAGCCGCGACCGCCGCCGATGCGGGAATCCGCACCTCAATCGTCGCGCCGCCATCAGCATTGTTGTGCGCCGTGATATCCCCGCCGTGTTCCTTCACAATCCCATAGCAGATGCTGAGCCCCAGCCCTGTCCCTTTGCCCACGCTCTTAGTGGTATAGAAGGGATCGAAGATGCGCTTGGGATCTTTGATGCCAGCCCCGTCGTCGCTGAAGGATGTGCACACGTGCCCATTCTGCGTGCCAACGTGAATTTTCAATTTCCCAGTGCGGCCCGTCTCCAGAATTGCATCCACGGCGTTGTTGATGATGTTTAGAAATACCTGCTCGATCTGGTGAGCGTCGGCGACGACGGTCGCGGGCTCGGCCGGAACGTCCCGCTCTACTTCGATGTTGTTGACCTTAAGATCGTAATCGCGCAAGGCCAGCGTCTCCTCGAGCACTTTCCGAAGATCCACCTCATCCCGCTGCGGCTTCCGCTGCCGCGCAAACGACAGCAGGTTCTGCACTACCCGGTGGGTGCGCTGAGCCTGCTTGAAGAGCTTGGCCACATAATCCTGAGCCCGGGTATTCAGGCCTTCGGTCTCCAGCAATTGCGCGTATCCCAGAATGGCCGTCAGAGGATTATTCAGCTCATGCGCGACCCCTGCGATTAACTGCCCCACCGCCGACATCTTCTCGCTTTGCAGCAATTGCTCTTGCGTCTTGCGCAAATCTTCGTAGGCTCGGCAGGTTTCTTCGTACAACCGAACTTTTTCAATGGTGGTGGCCAGCTGGCGGCTGATCGCTACCAGCAGGTTCTCATCGTTGCTGGAATATTCGTAGCCCTGATGATTGCAAAGGCCCATCAGCCCGACCGGATTTTCCTTGGCCCAGAACAGCACCCAGATCCACGACCGATCGTTATCCGACTTCAGGAAGTCAGCCACGCTTGCAGGCAGGTGCGGCGTGTACTCCGCCGTCACCACCTCCGCCCGCGAGCGCATCACCAGATCCCCAAAACCATCAGGGAACGAGATCTCCGCCACGCGCACTTTATCGCGGCTGCGCGGTCCCCAGGCAGCCCGGCGCCGGAACGTGGGATTATCCGCATCGGACAGATACATCGTGCCACTCTCGGCCCCAAACAGCGTGACCACCTGGCGCAAGGTCAGATTCAGAATTTCGTCGAGATCGAACGACTGGGCCGCCACTACTGCCATGGCGTTCAACGCATTCAATTCGCGATTGCGCCGCTGCATCTCGTCTTCGGCGCGGCGCTTCTCCGTCATATCCAGCACAAAACCTTGGTAGCGTTCGATCACTCCAGTTCCGCTGCGAGTGGCGAAGCTGCTCTCCGAAGCCAGCAACAAAGTCCCGTCCTTGCGCCGCAGGGTGACATCGAAATTGCGCACCAGATTGTGGGTTTCAAGTTCTTTGCGGAAGGCCTCGCGCTGCTTGGGATCGACGCAGATCTCCGACTCCAGATTGAGCACCAGCAACTCTGAGCGGTTGCTATAGCCCAGCATATGCACGAACGCGTCATTGCAGTCGATCAGGGTCCCCGCCGGACTGGAGACGTAGACGCCTTCCTGCACCTGCTCAAACAGCAGTCGGTATTTCTCCTCCGCCGACCGCCGCTCCGTAATATCGCGCACCACGTGAATGGTGCCCTTTTGCGGGCTCCCTTGTTCCGTGTACGACGAAGTCGAGACCACGGAAAATCCGCCAAAGCACGGGTCGGCGCCTTCTGTGAATTCCTCGTCTCCGCCCATGGCGCAGTACGGGCATCCAGTCCACTCGCCAAAGGTATGCGGCAGTACCGACTCGCAGCTATTCCCGATCACATCCGCGGCAGCCTGCGAAAGCTGCCCAAGCAAAACTTGATTCGCCTTGATAATGCGGTAGTCGGCATCGTGGGCCAGGATGATGTCGTGGATGGAATCGAATGTATTCATCCACTGCCGCTGCGAGCGCAACACCTGCTCCAGCAAACGGAAGTTCTCTACTCCTAAAGCAATCTGCTTGGCGCAAGCCTGCAGGAACTCCAATTCCTCGGCGGTCCACTGCCGCCCGTAAGAGTTCCCCAACATCAACAGTCCAACCGGGGCCTTGCCTCCCAGCACAGGGACCGTAACCACCTGCCGGATCTTTTCGTGTTCCAGAGCCTCTTTGGGTTCGTGGTCGGCCTCCTTGCGGGAGGTCACTTGTGCGCCCAGGTGTTCCAGGATTTTCGAGACGCTATCGGATATTTCGGCAAACCCAGCGTCGCGCAAGAAATCAGAGGTCAGTCCCGACGCATGCGTGGCGACCAGATGCCCGCTTTCGACGAGGCGGAACCACGCCCCGCGGACTCGCATGCCGTACTTCAATTCCTCAAGTGCGCGGTCGACAATGTGCCCATACTGCTGCGCCCCGGTAATCCCCTCAGTGATGCGCTGCATGGCAATCAATCGCCGCGTCCGCCCGCGCGCCTCGTCGAAGACGACCAGCAGCATGCTCAGACCAAGCGCAACCTCAATCGCGATCGAAGCTCCAAGTGGCACACCATCGGTGAAGGGCGACCACCCCAGATGCAGCATCGGCAAGGTCAATGCCAGCAGCCATGCCGCCGGTTCCCATCTTCCTCGGCGGGCTCGCAGCAGGGAAACGGCAGCGGTGAGCAGCACGAATCGATAGCTGATTTCCAGGGCTACCCGCAGCGGCACGGAATCGGGCCACAACAACACCCGGGCCCCGGCAAACCCCACCAGTACCGGAGTGATCACCATCAGCGGAAGGATCAGGTCGCGCATCCGCGCATACACCAGAACCGCACAGCAAAGCAGCCCAACCGCCAGCACAAATGCTGCCTGCACCACCACTTGATCAAACGGAGCCGGAAACTTAGCCGCCAGGCAGTGTTCTGCCAAATGGGAGGCCAGCAGCGCCGCCCATCCTACGACCCAGATCTTCAGGTAACTGTCGCGAAAAGTCCGCAGCGCAAGCAGGGAAGCGCCTAGCAAGATCAGCAGAGTCCACTCTGCCGCCGAAGGCCGCACAATTCCCAGCCTTTCCGCCGAATTCCACATCGACCAAAGGGACGCGCTCATGCTTTAGGACGTAGGGATGCCTCGTCTCTGAATAACATGCGGGCGGCCATTCTCCACGCACTTTCCGGACCTCAATGATTACTTTCGGAATCTCGCGGAACGGTTACAATCGCCGATAGACTTTCGTGCAGCCATGGCAGATCGCATCCTTGTAGTTGACGACGAAGAGCCGATTCGGGAGATCGTGGCGTCCATGCTTGGCGCCGCAGGATACCTCTGCAAGCAGGCCGGTTCCGGCATGGAAGCTCTCGCCGTGCTTAATACCGGCGCTGAATTTGAATTAATGCTTTCTGACCTGATGATGGCCGATCTCGACGGCATCGGCCTGCTGGAACGCACCAAGGAAAAATATCCCGATATGCCGGTGGTGATGGTCACCGCCGTTCACGATATCTCGGTGGCGCTGGCCGCTATCCGCAACGGCGCCTACGATTACCTGCTGAAGCCTTTTGAGCGCGAGCAACTTCTCAACACCGTCAGCCGCGCCCTGGAGAATCGCCGCCTCAAAGTCGAGAACCGAACCTACCAGACGAATCTGGAGTCGCTGGTCAAAGCGCGTACCGATCAACTGCAGGCGGCCATGTCCAGCCTGGAGCGCTCGTATGACATCACCCTGGAAGCGCTAGGCGATGCTTTGGACTTGAAGGATCGCGAAACCGAAGGTCATTCCCGCCGCGTCACCCTATTCACCATCGCCATTGCGCAGGCACTCGGCTTGCCTCGGGAGCAGATCACGATCATCGCGCGCGGAGCTTTTCTGCACGACATCGGAAAGATGGCGATTCCAGACAAGATCCTGAATAAGCCGGGGAAACTCGAAGTCGAAGAAATGACGATCATGAAAGAGCACGCCTATCACGGATATCAGATCGTGAAAAAGATCCCGTTTCTGGCCGATGTCGCTGAGATCGTGTACTCCCACCAGGAATGGTTTAACGGGGAAGGCTACCCCCGCCATCTCAAAGGCAATGAGATTCCTCTCGGGGCCCGCATCTTTTCCGTGGCCGATACCTTTGATGCGATTACTTCCGACCGTCCTTACCGTCCCGCCCAGTCGTTTGCCGCAGCGCGAACGGAGATCGCAAAATTTGCGGGACGCCAGTTCGATCCGGAAATCGTGAAAGTATTTCTGGAGATGCCGGACAAGATTTGGGAAGATCTGCGGAAAGAGATCGATGGACAGACGTACCGGGTCACCTACACGACCGGGGCCAAAGCCTGATCTGCTCGCCGGGGGGCGAACATTGCAGGGGCGCAATTTAAAGAAAATCAGCATGGCAGCCAATGCGCTGCTCATGGCGACGCTCGCCGCCGGATGCCTCTGGCTGCCCCGCGGTCTCGCCAAGAGTGCTGTCAGCGACATCACTGGCGCCTTACTCATGCTCATTGCCCTGCTGGCGTTTGGCCGGCAAGGACTGGCCAGCACAGGCCGTTTGCGCTGGTTCTGGTTCCTGCAATCTGCTGGCTGGGGGCTCTGGCTCGCTGACCAGATGGTCTGGATCGTTTTCGACCTTCTGCTAAAGCAGCCGATCCCGAGTATGTATCCCGCCGACGCCCTGCTCTTTTTGGCGGGTGCGCCGATGATTGCAGGTTTGCTGCTGCGTCCCCACCGCGAGCCCTCTCACACCAGCGCTCAATTGGGATTGCTGGACTTTCTTCTTCTATTGCTCTGGTGGCTGTATCTCTATGTTGCTTTCGTCGTGACCTGGCAATATCCGTGGCCCAACGAACCAACCTATAGCCGGAATTACGATCTTCTGTCCGCTGCTCAGGCCCTGCTGATGTGCGGTACCTTGCTGTTATTCTTGCGCGAAAGCCATGGCCTTTGGAAACGCTTCTATGCGTATTTCCTGGCTGCCGCGGCTTTCAATGGGGTCGCGTTCTATGTCATTAACCACGCGTTGGAACACGGCATCTACTTCCCCGGCAGTTGGTACGACCTTCCTTACTCCGGCTCTTTTGTCTTATTCACTGTGGTCGCAATGCAGGGCCGCGGACTGTCTCCCGCACCTGAAAGCGCCGCAGATGAGTCCTACAACACGTGGATGGCAAATCTGGCAATGATTGCGCTTCTTTCGCTGCCCATCATTGCGCTTACTGCCATGCTCAATCCGCGCCTGCCGCAGATCGCGTCGCACTTCCGAACATTGGTCACTCTCGTTACCATGTTCCTAATGGCGTTGTTGCTGTTCATTCAGCACCGCCGACTCAATCGCGAGTTGCAGCGCAGCAATGTTGTGCTTGAGGAAGCTTCCCTTACCGACCCGCTGACCGGCCTGCGCAATCGCCGCTATTTCTCCGCCACCATTGAAGGCGATGTGGCCCAGGCTCTGCGCTCGCATGCCGATGCTCACGATCCTCACACCCGGGATCTCGTTTTTTACTTGATCGACGCCGACAATTTCAAAGACATCAACGACCGTTACGGCCACGATGTCGGAGATAGAGTCCTGATTGAAATGTCCCGCCGCATCAGTTCTTCCATCCGCCATTCCGATGTCCTGGTGCGTTGGGGAGGGGAAGAGTTCCTGATCGTCTCGCGTTACACCGACCGCCGCGAAGCCGAACTGTTGGCCCAGCGCGTTCTCTCGGCTGTGGCGGATGCGCCTTTTACAATCAATGAACCGGGGGAGAAAATCCATCGCACCTGCTCGCTGGGCTGGGCCCCGTTCCCCTGGTTTGCGCAGGATCCGCGTGCGGTGACTTACGAAGAGGTATTAAGCCTTGCCGATCGTGGCCTGCAGCAGGCCAAACAAACAGGCCGAAATCGCGCCGTGGGTATATTGCCCTGTGCCGGGAAAGCGCCTTCCATGGCCCTTGCCGGACCCCACGCCACGACTCTGGAAGTAGACATTATGGCGGTCGCCGGACCCGACGTAAGCTGCTGATCTCACACACACTTCCAATCTTCAGCTATCCACTTCCCCGGCGCTTGTTCTAGCGCGTTTCAAACAATATGGCCATCCTTCAGGCAGCGATTTTGTGCCTGCATCCATCCAATCTAGAACAGAGTTTCTGACCCAAGGGGGATCCCTATGTCGAGACCGACCCTTTCCACCCGCAGCGTAATTTTGTCCATAATGCCCATAGCTTTGTTCTGCCTGATGGCCATCGCCCAGGATGCGCAGCCTGCGCAGGATGTACCTCCGCCCCCGCAGGACGTACCCCAGGGGCCACCAGCGCCGCCGAACGCCGTCGCGCAGGGCACCGTTGTGCTGATACAGCTTTCCGATCGCATCGACACCAGAACCGTGAAGGCCGGGGACCATTTCCACGCGCGCCTCGCCGAACCGCTGACCGCCGAAGATGGCGAGACTGTTCGCGAAGGAGCGAAAATCAAGGGGCACGTCAGCTCTGTATTTCCCGGTTTCCGCACTAGAATTTTGCTGAGCTTCGATCAGATTGATACCCCGCGCGGATGGGTTCCGCTCATCGCCACCGTGACCGGCGTGCCCGGCGAACACGGAATGCGCGCGGTCGGCGAAGAAGGCGAAATTGGCCGTAAAGGAATGACAAAAGAAGAAGTGGCTGAGGCCGTCGTCGTAGGCGCCGGACGCGGTGCCGCTGAAGGCCAGCGTGCCGCCGGAAAGAGAGGCGCCGCTCAAGGCGCGGGCAACGGCGCAGCCGATGCTGCTTATTCTGCCTTGGAATCAGGTCACGACCTGATCCTCGACAAGGACACCGCACTCGAGATTCGTCTGGACCGCAATCTCCTGGTCTCGCGGCGATAAGAGCGCAGGCTTACCGCTTCAGGACAAAACCGCACTCGCCGATGTCTTCGTATTTGCGCTAGAGGACGCCAACGGTTCCACCTGCAGCGTGAGGCCATCCACTCTGCGCACTACGACCATCTGCCCGGCCGGCAACTCCGACGATCCCACCGCATCCCAAATCTCACCGTGAACGAATACCTTTCCCCGCGGGGACAACGCGGCCTGCACCACGCCCGTCTCTCCCACGAGTCCCTGTTCTCCCGTCACAATTTTGTTACGGCGTGCTCGCAACGCAATCGTCATGAGAAATGCGGTGATGAACCCCAAGGGAACGCTCACTGCCAAGGCGGTCACCAGATGCACACGCATTTCCGGAATAGGCGAGTCCACCAGCAGTAATCCTCCCAACGTGAGCAGGGCTATGCCTCCGACCGTAAGCACTCCGTGAGAGGCAAATTTTGCTTCCGCTGCAAAGAGGGCGAAAGCGCCAAGGATCAATCCCAGCGCTGCCCAGCGCGTGGGCAGAAGATTCAGCGCGAACGCCGCCACCAGAATAAAAACAACTCCCACCGTCCCGGGAATGACGGCTCCGGGATGATTGAACTCGATATATAGCGCCAGCGCCCCAATCGCGAGCAGAAGAAACGCAAAGTTCGGATCCATCAGGCCATCGAGAATCTTTTCCTTCAGCGTCATCTCAAACGGAACCAGACTCTGCCCGACGAGATTCAACGTCGAGGTTTCGCCGTGAAAGCGTTTCAAGCTCTTCCCCTGCATCTGCCGGAACAGATCCTCGGGGCTGCTGGCGACATAATCAATCAGGTGCTGCGCCAGCGCCTCCTGCTCGGTAAACGATTTCGATTCGCGCACCGCGCCCTCGGCCGCCTCTACATTCCGCCCGCGCTTCGAAGCCACGGAGCGCATCAGTGCCGCAGTGTCGTTCTCCATCTTTCGCTTCATCTCATCATCGGGCTTCATTTGCACTGGCCCGATCAACGCCACCGGGTGTGCTGCTCCTGCCGCTGTTCCCGGAGCCATGACCGCAACGTCGGCGGATTCCAGAATAAAAATCCCCGCCGACCCGGCGTGTCCTCCTGTGGGCGTGACGTAAACAATCACCGGCACCGGCGAGCTCGTGATCTTGTCAATGATTTCGCGGGTCGAGCTCACCAGCCCACCCGGAGTATTCATTTCGATGAGCACCGCCTGCGCATTGCTGCGCGCCGCCTGATCGATCGCCCGCGAGATGTACTCCGCCGTGATCGGCTGGATGGTATCGTCCACCACAACCTTGACCACCTCAGCGCGCAGCAGCGTTGAGCAGAAAGCAAGCGCCGCCATGAAGGCCACAATTCGAAACCTAAGCAGACTTTTCATAGATGTCTTTAGAACGACGTGCACCACAGGGGGCACAGAGGTTCACAGAGCAGTGCTCTGTGCTCCTCTGCGTCCCCTGTAGTGAATGCCTTTCTCACAACCCTATTTTCCGCCTATTTGGACGCCCCGGAGCGAATTTCTTCCAGATCCGGAGCCGAAACGGGCACCGGAGGAGGGCTCCATCCCGGCAGGTCCGTCCTGCCCGTAATCAGCCGCGCTCCCCGTTCGTAAGTGAAATAAGACCACGCCCACTGGATGAAGACCAAGAGCCGGTTGCGGAATCCGATCAGAAAGAAAATGTGCACGAACAGCCAGGACAACCACGCCACAAAGCCCGAAATGTGAATCTGACCAAACTGCGCCACCGCCGCTGCTCGCCCGATCGTCGCCAGGCTGCCCTTGTCCCAATAGTGAAACTTAGGATGACTTCCCAACCGTCCGCCCGACTTCACCTCATCGCGAATCAGATTGGCCACGAACCTCCCTTGTTGAATGGCCACCGGAGCAACTCCCGGGAGGAGCTTCCCACTTTCATCTTTAGCGGCCGCAAGATCGCCGATCACGAAGATTTCTGGATGTCCCGGGAAACTCAGATCCGGCGCGACCGGCACCCGCCCCGCGCGGTCGACCGCGCCGCCCAAAGCTTTGCCCAAAGGTGAAGCCGCTACCCCCGCCGCCCACAACACCACCGTCGCGGGCAGGCGAGTGTTGCCCAGGCAAACGGCTCCGGGCTCAACCTTAGTCACTGTCGTCGAAGTGCGCACTTCAACTCCCAGTTGCTTCAGTTGCTCCTCCGCACTGCGCGACAGATCTTCCGCGTAAGCCGCCAGCACGCGCGGCCCGCCTTCCAGCAGAACAATGTGAGTCCGCGCTGGATCTATTGACCGGAACTCGTGCGCCAGAGCGTGCCGCGATATCTCCGCTAAAGTCCCCGCGAGTTCTACCCCGGTCGGACCTCCGCCGACCACAACGAAATTGATGGGTGTCGCGGTTTCTCCTGCCACCGCCTGCCGCTCGGCGAGTTCAAACGCCAGCAGCACCCGCCGCCGGATCTCCAGCGCATCTTCAATTGTCTTTAGCCCTGGAGCCAGCGGTTCCCACTCGTCATGCCCGAAATATGAATGCTGGGCCCCAGCAGCGACGATCAAATAGTCGTACGCAACCTCCACTTCCGGCGTGTGTACGATTCGCCGCTCCAGATCGAATCCCGTCACCTCAGCCATCAGCACTTCAACGTTGCGATGCGAGCGCAGAATGGATCGAATCGGCGCCGCAATCTCACCCGGCGACAGCCCCGCGGTCGCGACCTGGTAAAGCAATGGTTGAAAGGTATGAAAATTCTTGCGATCGATAATGGTGACCTTCACGGGAGCGTGGGCCAGAGCCTGCGCCGCGTTCAGGCCTCCAAAACCTGCTCCAACAATTGCCACCCGCGGTACTCCGTTGTTCCTCATCTTGATGTCCTGTGCCCTCACCTATAAGATTCACGCGATGCCCGACGGTTCCATAAGTTCTTTGCCCCGGAATTCCTCCGCAAGTATCTGGGTTCGCTGGGCCTTGCCGTCCGCCTCGGACATGATTTTCGTGGTGCTTCTCGTCTCGCTCTGCTTCACCGGCCTCGCAACCAAGATGCTGGGCGATGCCGGCATCGGCTGGCACATCCGTACCGGGCAGCAGATCCTGTCCACGCACCATATTCCCCGCGTCGATCCGTACTCTTCGATCATGAGCGGCAAACCCTGGATTGCCTGGGAGTGGCTTTACGACGCAATCGTCGGCGCGGTGGATTCGAGGATGGGCTTAAACGGCGTTGTCTGGTTGAACGCGCTTCTCATCGCCGGGACCTTCGCCATCACGTTTCAGTCCATGATCAAGCGAGGCACAAAGTTGTTTGCCGCTCTCGTACTGATCTTGCTCGCCATATCCGCGTCGATGATCCATGTCCTTGCCCGTCCTCACGTGGCCTCGTGGCTCTTCGTCGTGATCTGGTTCGGCATTCTGGATGGCTCGGAGCAAGAGAGCGTTGCGGGTAAGATTGCTGCCCGAAGCCGCCGGCTGTGGTTGCTCCCCGTGATGATGGTGATCTGGGTCAACCTGCACGGTGGTTTTCTGCTCGGATTGCTCTTGTGCGCAATCTTCTGGTGCAGTTCGCTATGGTGCTGGCAGACCACGGCGCAGACTTTCGACGATACTCTCCTGCGCCTCGCCTGCGGTAAACGCCTGCGAGACTTATCCGCGATTACACTTCTCTGCGCCGCCGCCACCTTCGTGAACCCATACGGCGGGGCTCTGCACCGGCACATCCTTTCCTATTTGCGAAATCCCTTCCTCATGGATCACATCGAGGAATTCCAGTCGCCCAACTTCCATCAACTCGCGCCGCGTTGTTTTCTCGTCCTGCTGCTGCTGACATTCGCAGCGGTCGCCATTCGCAAGACGGCTTTAAAGGCGAGTGAGTTCCTCTTGCTGCTGTTTGCCATCTACGCAGGCCTCTTCGCGTCCCGCAACATTCCACTCGCCTCCATCCTGCTGGTGCTGGTTGTCGGTCCACTCCTGCCGCCGCTTCGAGCGCTTTCAAAATTCAGCAAAAAGATGACGGCGGTTGATTCCACGCTTCAGGGCCACATCTGGGTCGTCGCGGTCGTTGTTTTTGTGCTGCTCGTGGACGTCAACGGCGGACGCTTCGCAGGCAAAGTCCTGACCAACGCTCATTTCGATCCCACCCGAATGCCGGTCGCCGCCGTCGACCATCTGCAGACAATAGGAATCTCCGACCCGGTGCTCACTCCCGATTCCTGGGGCGGATACGTAATCTACCGCCTCTATCCACGAACCAAGGTCGTGCTCGACGATCGCCATGACTTATACGGCGAGCAGGTATTGGCCTCATACCTGAAGATGTATCGTGCCCAGCCCGGCTGGGACGACTTTCTGCGCGACCACAACGTCACCTGCGTGCTGATGCCACGCAATGCCGCCATCTCGGCCATGCTGAGCCAAACTCCCGGCTGGAAGTCCGTCTACTCCGACGACCTGGCGATTATCTTCGTTAAAAAGTAGCTATCCACAATTCGGTTGCTCTTGCCGGCAATCCCGCTGATCATAAGTCGATGTTTCCCGCGTCGCGCCGCCCCTTTCTGATCGCCTGCATGGCAGTCCTTGCGATGGCCCTGAGCGCCTGTTCGGGCGGCGGATCCTCTTCTCTACTCACAACTCCTTCCACTCCTTCGACGCCCCAAAATCCGGTCGGCTCAAATCTCATCCAGATCAGTTCTGACCCTTACACTGTGGGACCCGGCCAGCATGCGACCGAAGTCGAACCGCACATGATCGGCAACGGTTCCACTCTGGTCGCCGCATTTCAAACCGGACGCATCCCGAACGGCGGTGCAACCGACATAGGGTGGGCCACATCCACCGACGGCGGAAAAACGTGGACTCACGACTTTTTGCCAGGACTCACTACGGGAGAGGGAAGCGGCCCCTACGACGCGGCCAGCGATCCGGTCGTTGCTTACGACGTCAAGGATGCAGTGTGGATGATTGCCTCTCTTCCGCTGTCTGCCACCCTGTCAACTCCGGCGGTGGCCGTGAGCCTCTCAACAGATGGATTGATCTGGCAGAATCCCATCAGCGTCGATGCGAACAGTCCCGGCTCGGACAAGAACTGGATCGTCTGCGACCCTTGGCCGAGCAGCCCACACTTTGGCAACTGCTACCTGGAATGGGACGACACCTCGAACCTCGGCCAGATCAGGATGAGTACTTCCACCGACGGAGGCCTCCACTGGGGCCCTGCTCTCTCCACCGCCAACTTCGCTGAAGGGATCGGCGGCCAGCCGCTGGTCCAGCCAAACGGCACGGTGATTGTTCCCTTTGAGCTCTTCACCGGAATCAATGCCAGCGGAATGGCTGCGTTCTCCTCCAGTGATGGAGGGGCCAGCTGGACGGCTCCCGCCACCATCTCGAACGTTCAGCTTCACGGTGATGCAGGAGGAATTCGCAGTGGAGCGCTACCTTCCGCCGCTGTCGACGGAGCCGGAACCATTTGGGTCGTATGGGAGGACTGCCGCTTTCGCGCGAACTGCTCGACCAACGACCTCGTTTACAGCACATCCAGCGACGGCGTGACCTGGAGTTCGGTGATCCGCATTCCCATTGATGACGTGTCCAGCACCGTGGATCACTTTATTCCCGGCATCGGAATCGATCCTGCGACCGCAGGCGCCTCCGCCCGCGTCGCCCTGCATTACTACTACTATTCCAAGAGCAATTGCTCGGCCTCGACCTGCCAACTTTTTGTGGGATACATTTCTTCCGGAAATGGAGGGACATCCTGGAATACGCCCGTTGCACTAACCGGGCTCATGGATCTGTCGTGGCTTCCCAATTCGCAAAACGGTCTGATGGTCGGTGACTACATCGCCACTGCATTTACGAATGGCGTTCCACACGGGGTGTTTGCCGTCGCGCAACCCAGTTCGGGCAGCACATTCAAGGAAGCCATCTACACCGGACAGGGCCTCACGATCGCAGCTTCAGGACAACAGCTCTCGTCAGCCCACGACCGCCCATTGCATCATCTTTCCGACAAAATTGAACGGGAAGCTTCAGAGAAGGGAAGAATCCCGCCCATCCTTCGACGGGCGAGACGCAGCGCTAGACACTGATTCAAATCGCGGCGCGAGCTTGGCTGCTGAAGATCTGGAGCACCCAGTCTAACTGCCTGCCCTCACTGCCGTCTGGATTTCCATGCTTACCCGCGGTGGCAGGCTCTTGATCCGATGGATGTAAGCCGCTACTGTCCACAGCTTTTGATCCGAATCCCACATCCCATTCGCAAACATGCCGGTTCGCCGGATGCCATGCTTCGCCACCCAGAAAATCTGTGCCTCCGAATAAACGGTGCCCACCTGCGCCAGCCGCGGCGCGGCCGGGTTCAGCGAATCTGGCTCATTGGGCTTTCCCGGCGTTCCGTGGCACCCAGCACACTCGTTCAAGTAAATCTTGGCTCCTGCGATCAGATTGTCGTCAGTTGCGGCAATAGGGTTTGGGATGTTCGGAGCCTGACGGCGCACTGACGCATGTACGGCCATCTGCATCACCGAAGATTCCAATCGAGATGGGGGAGCGTCGCCTCGAACTTCTGCCAGCCCAAGCCTCATGTAAACGAGGCCACCCACCACCGCTAGAAACAGCGTACAAAGCGAGCCCAGCAGAAACTGTCTCATCGTACCCTCCAGGCAACGGGGTGGAACTCGTCACTTCTTCCCTCGTGAGCGCCTGTCGATTGGACGAGACTTCTGCCCTTTCGATAGCCCAGGTTTCCACTCACAAGTCTTCATATCGACGCGACGTCCTCGAAACCGCACTCCCTCAGCTTCCAGCCGGAAGCGCTGTTCTGCGCGAGAATCTCCACGCAACTTAATCTCGCCCCCAGCTCCAAGCACGCGCTGCCAGGGCAATCCGAACCCGCGCTGCAAAATGCGCGCAACCATGCGGGAGCGTCCCGGATACCCAGCGGCTTTGGCCACACCCCCATAAGTCAATACCTTCCCGCGTGGGATCGCCCGAATCATCCGCTCGACGAGCAGGCGGAATTCGCCAGAATCGATTGTTTTTTTTGCAGGTCTCATGAGCCAACTCGCTCAGGGGTGCCCCTCCATTAAGAGCGAAGATCTGCTGATCCAATCTGGCTAGAAGCCCCAGCAAATCGTCCCGCCGGCACGAAGTCCAGGCTGGGGCACTCCGGGCATACCTACTCCCGAGTCCAATCTGGCGAGGGCACGGCTTAAATACCGCGGAAGACTCTGACTGGGAATGTCTTGGAAGAGCCCTAACCGCTGACGCCCTGGATCTTCAACGCAGGCCCCGCTCGCTTACAGAATACGAACGGGGCCATATGCGGTGCTTGCGAAGAACTACGATTTGGCCAGCTTGGCTTTCCGCACTTTTGCCCAGCGTAGCCGTTGCGCTTCGGCGATTCTCCGGCGAGCGTCCTTGCTCAGGTTACGTCTTGTCCCAAGCCTGTTTCCCCCACCAGCACTGCCGAGAGCGTTCAGCGCCTTCCCTACACGCTCCATCTCTTTTTGGAGACGGGCGTACTCACTCCGTAGGGAGGTGACTACCTTATTCAGGTTCGCCATTTAGGACCCCCTCGTAAGTCAAGGTAACACGAGTGGAGGGAAAACTTGTAACCCTCAATGCTGGATTAGAGGAACCGAATCCTTACTGTGGAGAAACGCTAAGAAGGAGCAAGCCTCCTACTTGATTCCAATCGTCCTTATAGCGTGTGAATGACACTTCTCGTCGGGAGTCGGAGTAACGCGGGTCCAGAAGGAACAGCTGATTAATGGTTTCTGCGAGGCTCCCATCGGCGTACTCTGCTTCATCAAACAGTGCTCCATAGAGTACATACAGGTGCGTGTTCCACATTAGGAGCATGGCACGCTCATTTCTGAGTGCGTTGACCACCGTGCCTGGATTCTTCGTTGCCTGTGGCGCAAGATCCAGTACAGTGACCATCACGGGCTGGCCATCACTCATCACGTGTCTTCCCTGGATCTTGGCGATGATGTCTTTGACCGAACTGGGATCTGCGGCCGCTGCACTATCGCCCAGAGCTGAATCCTTCGTGCAACATATGCCGTGGTCGTGAAAAATAATGTCGAGAGAGGTCAGCAAGACATACGAGGGATCGGGGGACGCGCGGCCAATCTGGGCAGATGCGCTAAGCGTATCTCCTGATTAGGTTTCACAAGGGGATAGGACGGGGTAACGTCCTGGCTATAAGCGAGCGAAATCAGAGATAGCAGTGCCGTGACCAAAACCTTCGACATAACTGGCTCGCGCCCTCACCTCAAATTCTAATCCAGATTGATTCTGGGCAAGAATCGGGGCGCCTGCCGTGCCTTGGTGGCCTGCTCGAATGCATACGCGATCGTAATCAGAGCAGGTTCGCTCCAGGCTCGTCCAAAGAACGAGATACCAACCGGCAAGCCGAGAATATTTCCGGCGGTCACATTGATATTGGGATACCCCGCGACTGCCGCGGTATTCGAGCTTCCTCCGCCGAAATGGTCCCCCGTAATCAGATCGGTAATCCACGCCGCGCCCCCGGTAGGTGCAACCAGCGCGTCCAGCTTGTTCTTATCCATTACCGCATCAATCCCCTCTGTCCGGGCAAGCTGCCGATTCTTCGCCACCGCGTCGAGATATTCTTTCTCGGTAAGTGGCCCCTTGGCTTCAGATTTGAGGAACAAGTCCTGGCCAAAGTAAGGCATTTCCTTTTCTCGATTGCGATCGTTGAATTCGATAATCTCCTTCAATGTCTTCACCGGAGCGGAGGGGCCCAGCCGTGCCAGATAGTCGTTCAAATCCGCCTTGAGTTCATACATAAACACGGTCATCTCGCTATCGTCGAACTTGCCCAGGGTCGCTATGTCGGCAGGATCGACGATGACAGCTCCCTGCTTCCTCATCACGTCGATGGACTGCTCCATGAGCGCATCCACCGCATCGCTGAACCCGAAATATTTTCGCGCCACCCCGATGCGCGCGCCTTTTAAGCCGTTCGGATCGCAGAATTGCTGATAGTTCGTCTGCGCCTTGCTGGCGCTGGCGGTGGTCGCCTGATCTTCCGGATCGGCTCCGGCCAACACGCCTAATAGCGTCGCTGCATCTCGAACCGTCCGGCACATGGGGCCGGCAGTATCCTGGCTGTGGGAGATGGGAATAATTCCTGCGCGGCTGACCAGTCCCACCGTGGGCTTGATTCCCGCCAAACCGTTAGACGACGACGGGCAGACAATCGAGCCGTCCGTTTCCGTGCCGATCCCAATCGCGGCGAGGTTCGCGGAAATTCCTGCGCCAGTTCCCGAACTTGATCCACAGGGATTGCGATCCAGGGCATAGGGATTTTTAGTCAATCCTCCTCGCCCGCTCCATCCGCTGGTCGAGTGACTGGAGCGAATGTTGGCCCACTCGCTCAAATTGGTTTTGCCCAGGATCACGGCTCCGGCCGCGCATAGTTTCTGTGCGACCATCGAACCCTTGGGCGGCTTGGACCCGACCAGCGCCAGCGATCCCGCCGTGGTCATCATCCGATCTGCGGTGGATATGTTGTCTTTGATCAAGACCGGAATACCGTGCAGAGGCCCTCTCGGACCCTTCGTGTTGCGCTCCCGATCCAGGTCTTCCGCGATGGAAACCGCGTCTGGGTTCATCTCGATAATCGCGTTCACCGTGCGCTTGTCGATGTCTTCAATGCGCGCGGTGTATTTCTCGACCAGCGACCTCGCCGTGAACTTGCCGGATTTCATCCCGTCCTGCAGTTCGGAAATGGTGATCTCTTCCAGTTCGAACGGCTTCACTTCAGCAGCGGAAGATTCGGCAGCACGCGAGATCTCGGACGCCGAGTTCAATGCCGGCCGCAAGGCCACCGTGGCGGAAGCAATCATAGTTGTTTGCAGAAATCCACGGCGTGATGAACCCGAGTTGAGGCGCATGAGTGTCCAGTGGCGATCGAGATTGAACGCAGGCCGACTATTTAAACACGAATGCCCAAAGGAGTTCACGGATCCCTGCAGGGCAACGAACCATCAAACTTAGTGGACGCCCCATAAGTAGCGGCAAGAAGTTCGTCCGGTTCACACGTCGTATACTCACAACAGTTGCAACTGAATGAGCAATCTCGCGCTGATGTAGCCGAGACGAGGAATACGTCGATGGTGCAAAGTATCGATGCTTCGCCGCGACTTAAGGCGAGGGTTGCAGGCGTTCTTTATCTGCTGACCATACTCACAGGAATATTCGCTCAAGGCTTCATCAGCGCCCGGCTCATTGTTGAAGGTGACGCGCCGGCTACTGCGACCAATATCCTGGCACACAAGAGCTTGTTTGAGTGGGGTTTCACCGTCTATCTCGTTGAAATGTCCTGCCAGATTGGTACCACAGCTCTCTTTTACGATCTGCTCAAGCCGGCAGGGAGGACCATCTCTCTGCTCGCCGCGTTCTTGGGCCTGACCGGGTGCATCATTAAAACCTTTAGCCGCCTTTTTTACATCGCGCCCGTGTTCGTCCTAGGAGGCGCGCACTACTTGAGTGCATTTAACCAGGAACAGTTGCAGGCGCTGAGCCTCCTGCTTCTGAAGGTGAACGATCGCGGCGCGGCCATGGCTTTGGCATTTTTTGGATTCTATGCAGTTCTGACCGGATATCTAATTATCCGGTCCACATTCCTGCCCCGAATCTTGGGAGTGCTGTCGGTGATTGCGGGTGTAGGTTGGCTGACGTTCCTTTACCCGCCGCTCGGGTACCGTCTGTTCTTCTACATTGCACCCTTCGGTCTACTTGGGGCAGTGGCCCTGATCCTGTGGCTCCTCGTGTTCGGAGTGAACGAACAAAAATGGAACGCGCAAAGTTGTGATCAGGATCCTAGCCGGGGGCATGTGCGCTGACACCATAGTTCAGCGTAGAACGCCAGCTTCCCAATTTCCAGACTTCCAACAATTCAACAACGTAACCTGCTCGCGGGTACTGCGAAGTTGTTGAAAATACGTAAACGTTCCACTACATAACGGGAGTGGCTGAAAGCTTTGTTTACGCGCTTTGGACCCATTGGTCGGCGGATCTGAGTGGAAGCGTCATTTGATCTGTGTGGACAACCTGCTGCTCGGCATACGCGTAAAAAGAAGAACGGCCAGACGGAGTGTCAGCCCCGCTGCGAATTTCTCGTGCGAAGGTCGTTACAATCGTTCCCGGTACGACTTGCATGAAAAGCCGACGGCTCGCAGATCATAGACCCGCAACAAGCTTCACCGCCTTTGATGTGCTTCTGCTCGATCACTTTGCTGGCGATATGCGGTCAAGAAACGCGGTTGGCCTGCTGGTTAGCCGCCTTCAAAAGGCGAACTAATTGCGCATCGCGGCATCAAGATCGTGGCGATTCAACTCTTCTCCCTCTGTGGTACACTCCGCGCGTAAATCTTTCCACTCCTTCCAGGAAGAAAAACAAAAATGGGGCTGCGTCCAATGGCTGTGCCTGCGGTCGGCATGGCATGCGTTCTTGTATCGATATTGGCAACTGGACAACGGGCATCGCCAACTCCGCGGTCGATCACTGTCGATGATCAGTTCCAGATCAAGACCGTCGACGATCCGCAAATCAGTGCCGACGGAGCCTGGGTTGCGTACACGGTGGAAACCGCATCGCTGAAGACGGATAAGAGCCACACACAGATTTGGATGGAGCCATCAGCCGGCGGCGAAGTGGTCGCGATGACGGTGGAGGACGAAACGTCAACGCATCCTCGATGGAGTCCCGATGGAAAGTATCTGGCGTTCCTATCTGGCCGGAACGAGGGCAAGACGCAGGTCTATCTCCTGAACCGCCAAGGTGGCGAAGCGCAGAAGATTACCGATACCGTGCAGGACGTCGAGGACTTGTCGTGGTCGCCCGACAGCAAGAAAATGGTCCTGCTGCTGCGCGATCCGAAGCCGGAGGAGATTGAAGAGGCGAAGGAGAAATCGAAAGATGAGGCAGGTGACGGCGCTGACAAGAGAGCGGATTCAAAGAAGAGCAAAACGCCGAAGCCTTACGTTGTGGACAGGTATTTGTTCAAGGTGGATGAAGTCGGGTATTTAGATCACCGGCGCACTCATTTATATGTGTTCGACATTGCGACCAGGAAGATGACGCAGGTGACTTCCGGAGACTTTGACGATCAATCGCCTGCCTGGTCTCCCGATGGCAAGTGGCTCGCATTTTCGAGCAAGCGTACGATGCCCGATCCGGACCGCAATTATGACAGCAACATTTTTGTTGTGGCATCGGACAATACCGATGGGGGCGAGCACCTCACCCAGGTCACGACCAATGCTGGAGCAGAGGCAGAGCCCGCGTGGTCCCCTGATGCAAAGTGGATCACGTATGTGACGCAGCTCGAGCCGAGACTCCTGGAGTATTCGACGAAGCATGTGGCGGTTTCTCCCGCAACCGGTGGCCCCGCGAAGGTGTTGACAAGATCGTTCGACCGAATGGCGAGCGCTCCGAGATTTTCTCCGGACGGGAAGTTTATCTACTTCATCGCCGACGACGACGGAACACAGAACCTCTGCAAAATACCTGCGAGTGGCGGAGAAGTCACGCGCGTTATCGGTGGACGGCTTATGCTCTACTCCTACACCGTCGCAAAGAACGGAGCGGTAGCCGCAACGATCACGATGCCCGACCGTCCCGTGGAAGTGTTCATGTCGAGCGCCGATGGCGGCGAGCCAAAGCGAATTACTCAGAATAACGATGCGCTGATGCAGCAGCTAAAGCTCACTATACCCGAGTACGTGAGCTTCAAGAGCAAAGACGGAACAACCATCCACGGATATCTCTATAAGCCGCTCGACTACGTTCAGGGCAAGAAGTATCCTGCGATCCTGCGTCCTCATGGTGGTCCGGTGTGGTCGTACTACGCCGAGTTCACGCATCTGGCACAGTTGCTCGCGGCGAATGGATATGTGGTGCTGTTCCCAAATCCGCGCGGCTCGACCGGACGCGGCGAGGATTACGCCAAGGCGATCTTTGCGGATTGGGGGAACAAGGATTTCCAGGACGACATGGCCATGGTGGATTATGCGATCGCACAGGGACTCGCTGATCCAGCCAAGTTAGGAGTCGGTGGCTGGTCGTACGGCGGCATTTCGACCGACTTCATCATTACGCAGTCGACGCGCTTTAAGGCCGCGATCTCAGGCGCCGGAGCAACAAAGTTCGATTCCATGTACGGACATGATCAGTACGTTTTGGATTACGAGACGGAACTGGGACGTCCGTGGGAGAAGCGTGACGTGTGGGATCACGTTTCAATGTATTGGAAAGTCGCCAACGTCACCACGCCGACGCTGTTCATGGGAGGGGAGGTGGATTGGAACGTTCCGATCCTCGGAGGCGAGCAGATGTATGAGTCACTGAAGAGTCTAGGCAAAGAGACGGAGTTGGTCGTCTATCCTGGCGAATATCACGGATTCAAGACGCCGACGCATTTGAAGGACCGCCTGGAACGCTACCTGTCCTGGTACGCCCACTACGTGAAAGCTGATGGAACGCCCGCGCGACCGGCAGAGAAGCGGGACGAAAGCAAAAAGTAAAAGATTCACTGAACTGATCAAGAGGGACTATGTGCAAAGTGAGCAGGCGCGAGTTGCTGGTCGGAGGAAGCGCATTTCTGAGCCTGGCGGCTGAGGCTGAGCTTTTGGCGGGAAGAATGCCATCGGGACTGAGCGAAGCTGCGAAGGAAGACTTGGTCGCTCCCGATGTTTACTTTCACGAAGGCGATATTGCCGATACTGCTGACGCAGTCTGCAACAACGGCTGGATTATGTTTGAGGATTACGTGCTCGTGATCGACGCAAATTATCCGGCAGGCGCAAGGCTGATTATCAGCAAAGTTCGCGCCCTGACCGATAAGCCTATTCGATTTGCCTTTGATACACATCATCACGGCGATCACGCGTATGGCAACCAGATCCTCGTGGAAAACGGCGGGGTGCCGGTTGCGCATACGGGCGTGGTGCAGGAAATGAGGCAGTACGAAACCGGCTATTACGGACATGGACCGGGCAGATGGGAGGCGGCCATAAAGGATCGCCCGGACCTGAAGACCACCAGGCTCAAGCCCCCTTCCGTTCTTTTTTCCAAGGATCTGATTTTCGACGACGGCAAACATAGGGTTGAATTGATGCACTTGGGTGTCGCTCATACGCATGGAGATGCTGTCGCTTGGCTGCCGAATGAACGCATCCTTTTCACGGGCGACGTGTGCGTGAACGGACCGTACAATTTCGTTGGCGACGGCGATATAGGGAAGTGGATTGCGACTTTAGACGCTGCCAAGAAACTCGACGCGCAGGTCGTATGCACAGGTCACGGGCCGCGTTCCACCAGAGCAGTTTTGCAGGACCAGCAAGCGTTCTTTGTGGCGCTACGTGAGCAGGTGGGCGCAGTCATGACCAAAAGTTCGCCTGACGAGGCAAAAGGGAAAGTTGAAATGATTCGGGCGACACTAAAATCGAACCCGCAGATTGCGCGATTCGTCAGTGATCGCAAAACGGGGTCGGAAGATGGATTTCCATCGCAAGTCGCGAAAGTGTATGAGGAACTCACCTGCACCAAACTTGCTGCCGTGGCACACGAGCCGCATCTTGCGCGTCAACTCCATGCTCGCGCTCACGGCGTCGCTTTAGCCTGAAGATGTATTAGCGTGCCTGAGATGTGGGGCAGCCCGACCGGGATCCCCCGTCGTATCTGGATGCTGCAGTGACGTCCCGCCATATCTTGTTTTGCAGTGTTAAACTTCGCCACCAGCAGCCGCATGCCAAAGAAGAAAGTAAATACCGCTCTACCAAAGCTCACCGATGCCGAACTCGATCTGCTCTCGCAGCTGGAAGAGGGCTACCATCTTGAGACCGATTCCCTAGGAAACGACCCTGTTCTGCGCCGATTGAAAGACAACGAGGTGCTACGCCCGGCAGACGCCAACGCCAGCACTGTAAAAGCACTGAGGCAGCGCGGCCTGATCCGTCCCGGAAAGGCTCACGATCCACTCACGATCACATGGCGTTTGAAACCTGCGAAGGCTCGGCCCAAAAAAGTGAAGAGCCGATGAAGAAGCCCACGATTCGCGTGACGAAATGGTTGATCGACATTCCCGTAGAGGCCACTTGCACTGCGTGTGCCAGCGTCGTCTTTAGGGCGCAAGGCTCTAGTCATCGGCCCAACCGGGACGAATATCAGAGGTCTCTCCAATTGCAGTTTAATGCTCATCTCGCGGCCGAGCACAATCAAGAAGGGTGAAGCAGCATTCACAAGGTGATGTCGGTCCGGGCAGGAAAATCGGTTGAAGATTAAGCACTTGGTTGCCTGCGTCGAATTTGTCTGAGTCACAGTAGATGACCTCAGCCGCACCGGAGAATTGCCCAAAGACGAATCTCTTCCTCCAGCCACACAGAAGTGTCACTCGGCGAAATTGTGACGATCTCCTTGCCGGTGACTCCGCTGAACCCGAACGTCGGTCTTGGGTTGGGCCGCTGATGTGCAAACAGTTGTTACTCTTTGCTTAATGGAGCAATTGGCACACACGTCGCCGAGCTGTGCATCCGATATATCGCAGTAGAAGTCTCGCATGTCTTCCGGCCTCCAACTGTTAGCTTCGTCGGCCAGTGTCTTCTGTCCGAGGGTGATTTGTGTCTGACCGGCAAGGGAGGGGAGTGCGACAGCCTGTCCTTACCTCTCCAAAACAGCGAATTTCAAAACCAAATAACTGAATGCTCCTCAATTGCTGATTCAGTAATCGATTATCCGGCGCACCTCAGGCCGCAGCTCATCCGTGACGATGACGAGCCTTAGTTTATATTGGCTTAAATTTGGCTCGAGGTTGTGCCAGGACCATCGATATGCAAATCCCAAGCGCCGCTCTAATGCCCCGGGCTTACCAAAACCAGGGCTGAAGACTGCTGCGGAACGTGGAACGAGCGCACGCACCTAAACGTTACAACTTCCACAAAAACGATTTTCTTCTTGACAACGCATGGCTATACAGTGCGTAATCTCCCCGGCTAGTAGAAACACACTAATCTCAAACATCTAGACGGACTGGCAGGGGACCGGGGCGTTCGTTCCCTCAGCCGGCGCACCTGACAACCGTACACTTAGAACTCCTGGAGATAAGTTTATGTTGAAAACGTTGAAGTTAGCGGCGGGTGTGGCCTGCCTGGTCACGTTGCTCGTGGGCGTGAACCTGTGGGGTCAGGGCATTTTCGGGACCCTGACGGGAGTCGTCACAGATCCGTCACAGTCGGTTGTGCCGGGGGCAAAGATCACATTGACCGATACGGCCTCGGGTTCGACCCGCGATACCGTCACGAATGCCGAGGGATACTACAGCTTCTCATCCGTGCCGGTCGGCAGTTACTCGTTGAACGTCGAAGCTGCCAATTTTGAGAGCTACAAAGCGCAGGACGTTCGCCTGGGCGGGGGGGAGCGGCGCAACCTCAACGTGACATTGAAAGTCGGAAGCACCTCCGAGACGGTGGAGGTCAACGCGGAAATGAGTTCCATCGCGACCTTGGACTCCGGCGAGAAGTCGTTTGCGTTGACGACAAAGGAGCTTGAGAACTTCGCCCAAGTGGGCAGCAATGCCGCCGAGTACATCAAGATCGTGCCTGGGTTTGGCATCACGAACGGAACCCAGAACAAATCTAACTACAACGGTCAGACCATCGGCATCAATGCCAATGGCGACTCCGGTAGTCAGAGCCCACTGAACGCCGCTTACTCCTATAACGGACTGCCGGTCAACGTACTCGACATCACGGCAGACGGCGCGCACGTCTCTGACCCGGGATGCAACTGTGATACTCCGGTAAATCCCAATTCGGAATTTCTGCAGGAGTTCAAGGTCCTGACCTCGAACTTCTCCGCCGAAAATCAAAAAGGTCCCATCCTGATCACGTCGGTCTCAAAAGCTGGCGGCAAGAGTTACCATGGAAGCGCGTTCTTTTCCGCTCGGAACCACGTCCTGAACGCGAATGATTGGCTGAATAATCACACCCAGACGCAGCAGCCAGCCAACTCCTATTACTACCCGGGCGGCACGTTTGGTGGGCCGGTGATCATCCCGGGCACTAACTTCAACAAGAGCCGTGAGAAATTGTTCTTTTGGACTGGCTTCGAGTACTTCCGCCAGACTCTCGACACCGGTTTGCTCCGCGCCACTGTGCCCACACCCGAAGAGCTAGCCGGAAACTTCTCGCCGGCCGAGATCAATAAAGAGGGGCTGCCACTCACCGCTTCGGGCAATCCACCTTATCAGCTTACAAGTCAGGCCATTGCTGCTTTCGGGGGCACAACGATCCCTGCCTGTACAGGAACGCCGAATGGCGCGTGTATCGATCCCAACATGCTAGCTCTGGCGAAACTGTATCCCGCACCGAATAAAGTGCCGGACGCCACCAACCAATACAACTACGTCCAATCTCAGATTTTCGCCCAGAACAATCGCCAATGGGCCGTTCGCGGAGATTGGAACGTGAGCGCAAGCACGAAGGTATTTGTCCGTTACAACTACCAGCGCGAAATTCAGCAGTTCCCGGTCGGCTTGTGGTGGAGAAACGGCGACCAGGTTCCTTATCCTTCACCTATTCAGGGTAGAAATAAGTCGGACTCTTGGACAGGAACCGTGACCCACGTGTTCAGTCCGACGATGACGAACGAAACCATCGTCACTTACTCCTTCATCGGCTTCCCCAACGTATTCGCGAATCCCGCGAAGGTCGATCGCACCAAGGTGGGCTACGGCTATGGCGGGTTGTTCAACAACGGCGTGAAGCAGATTCCGTCGTTTGGCAACTCCGGAGAGGCCGCTTTGGTCTTCAATCCTGGTGGCTTCGAGGCCGGAGGCAACTCGCAAGGGCTGTACGCGAATAAGTACATGCCCAATGTGAGCGATACGCTCGCAAAGGTTTACCGGAATCATACCCTGAAAGTCGGCTTCTTCTGGGAATGGATTCGCAACGCGCAGCCGGCGAACAACAACACCAACGGCAATTTGTCCGTAAATCACAACAATGTGTATAGCTGGGGCAACGAGTATGCTGACTTGCTGACTGGCAACCTGAGCAGTTACAACGAAACCAACTTCAACCGACTCAACGACATCAACTATTCAACGTACGAATTCTTCGGGCAGGATTCTTGGAAGGCTACGAGGAAATTGACCATCGACTTTGGCGTGCGGTTTACGCATTTCACGCCTTGGATCGATGGCAAGAACTTCGGCTACTCCATCTTCGATCAATCCCAGTACCAGCCTGGGTGCTCGGATGCGCCGGCGTTCTGCGGATTCCTGTGGCACTCGAAAAACTCGTCGGTACCGCTGGGAGGCTTTCCCACCCGAAAGCTGTTCTATCAGCCACGCCTCGGTGCCGCGTATGACTTATTCGGAACCGGCAAGACCGTCCTCCGCGGTGGCTGGGGACGCTTCTACTATCACTCCGGGCAGTTTACCAATGGCCTGGACGCCTCGGCGGGGGTTGCGACGGCCAACGTAAGCCCAACAACGTGGGCTGGTGGGCCGGGCTGTCCTACGAATCCTTCCGGTGGGTCGGCTCTTTTCGCTGCGTATCTGTCGTGCCTGAATGTTTCTGCCACACCAGCGGGACCATCGGCGGTCGATTCCAGGGATGACAAGCAGCCGTATACGGATAGCTGGAGCTTTACCGTCGCGCAAAGGACCCCTTGGCAAGGTCTCCTCGAAGTCGGTTACGTCGGAAATCGCAGCCGGGATTTGCCGAGCAGCGGTGGATTCGGCAGCAATCTCAACCTCGTGCCCGTCGGCGCGATGCTGGGTGCAGTCAATCCTGGCAATGCTGATCCCAAGTTCTACCGGCCCTTGAACAACCCGAGCACGGGCCAAGGTTACGGGGACCTGAATCAGGCGACCAACAACCTTTACGCGGACTACAAGGCGATGCAGGTTACCTGGGGCCGTCACTTAGGCCGCTATACCATTCAGGCGAACTACACCCTGCAAAAGGCAATGGGCATCCTCAGCGCGAATGCCAATGGCCAGCCGAATGGGTCCGCCAGTATCAATCCCTTTAACTTGCAGAGCAACTATGGCGTGCAGCCCACCGATCGCAGGCACCTGTTCAACATTGCCTATTCGATTGACATCGGCAACCCGCTGCATGCTCATGGTTTCCTGTCGGGCGTTACCAGTGGCTGGCAGATCTCGGGCATCACCCAGATCCAAAGCGGCGCTAACATCACCTATAGCGGCGGTTACAACTCCAGCACCAACTACAACATGAACCTGAACAAAGCCATTTTCCCGGGCACCGCAAATGGCATAAAGGATGACCCGTTGGAGAATGGAATTCCTTATAACAACCAATCGATCCTGGGCACGAATGCCGTGCAACTCAATCCCCTCGTCACCTGCAATCCCACATCCCATTTGGGAGAGCATCAGTACGTGAACGGCGATTGCTTTGCCGCTCCAACTGTCATTGGCCAGAACGGACCGACCCTGCTGCCCGTTGCATACGGACCGGCATACTTTAACTCCGACCTGGCTCTGTTTAAGAATTTCAGAATGTCGGAATCCAAAAACCTGCAATTCCGCATTCAGAGCTATAACTTCCTCAATCACCCGTTGTGGTCGTTCCCCAACAACACCAACCTGACGCTGCAGTTCCAACAGGATCCGACCACGGGACAGATGACGCAGACCAACACGAACTTCGGCAAAACCACCGAAAAGCAAGGCGCTCGCGTGGTTGAGTTTGTTGTCAGGTTCATTTTCTAAAGAAGACTCTGCGCTTCAAACTTCAATGGGATGGCTCCGGCCATCCCATTTTTTTCCTGTAAACTTGTGGAACACGGCCCGCCCGGTATGCATAAATACTCTCTCCTGCTACTCTTGGCATTCAGCACGCTCGTTGGCGCACAGTCTCCCCTGGCTTCCCCCCAGCAATTAGTCCAAGATGCGATGCAGAAGCAGCAGGCGGGCGATTTCGAAGGAGCCGTCAAGGAGTACCGTCAGTTCCTGAAACTGCACCCTGAGGCGACCCCCATCCATTCCAATCTGGGCGCAGCCTTGGCTGGGCTGGGACGGTACGAAGAGGCCGTCCCGGAATATAGAGCTGCGCTCAAGCAGACGCCCGGCTTTACTCAGGCTCGTCTGAATCTGGCAATTGCCTATTACAAGATGGGCCGCATTAGTGATGCAGCCACCCAACTCGTGCGCGTGCACGCTGAAGATCCCGGGAATCATCAGGCCGTGCTGCTGTTAGGCGACTGCTATCTGCGTATGGGCCAAAACAAAGATGTGATTCAGTTATTGCAGCCCGAACTGAAGAAATCTGCCGACGATCTTGCCATCGCTTACATGCTCGGAACCGCCCTGCTGCGAGACAAGCAGCGCGACGAAGGGGCTGCGGTGATCGACCGCATTCTCCGCAACGGAGACTCGGCGGAATCCCATCTCCTCCTGGGAATGACTAAGTTTGAGGCCATGGAGTACCCGGCTGCGATTGCCGATCTCACCAAAGCCGCGGAGATTGATCCAAATTTGCCGGACGTGTATTCGTATCTTGGTCAGGCGCAAATGGCCAGCGGAGACATGAAGGCGGCTCGCGACGCTTTCGAGAAGGAACTCGCCGTAAATCCCAACGATTTTGAATCCAACGTTCGCTTGGCTGTCCTCTTGAAGCAGGATGGCAATTATGAACGTGCCCACCAGTTGCTCGATCGTGCCTTGCTGGTCCGTCCCAAGGATCCGGGAGCGCTCTATCAGGTTGGGGCCACATACCTTGCAGCAGGAGACCTGAATCGGGCCCTTAGCTCTCTCGATACCTTGGTTAAGCAGTACCCGGCATTTCTTGAGCCGCATGTTTCGCTGGCGCAGGTCTATTACCGATTGCGGCGAAAAGATGAAGGGGACCGGGAACGCGAGATCGTGCAGAAGCTCAAGGCCGAGCAGGACGCGCAACAATCAAAGGCCAAAGGTAACGCTCAGACGAGGCCCTGATCGTTCTCATTGAGAACGCAGTCGAGGGCGCCTTTGCGTTCGCCTCTCCGAGCCAGCGCCCTATTTCGCAGGCTCATCTATCTTCAACAACTGATCGGCGGCGATATCCTTCAGGACCTGGCGAATCCCGCTGGGCCAGCGAATTTCCAGCGACGCGACTTTAGATTCCTGCCCGAGCCCGAAATGCACCCGCTTGTCGCTCGATGACATGAAACCAACGCTGACTGACACATGGTTATAAAGCACGCGGCCCGAATCGGTGGTCAGCTTGACTTTCGCTCCGATCGCATCGCGCGCGCTCTTATGCCCGATCAGGTTCAGCATCAGCCAGTGATTGCCGCTATCGGCGGTATTCATCAAAATTCTGGGCGTGGCGTTCAGAGAGGTAACCACAATGTCGAGAGCCCCGTCATTATTGAGGTCTCCAAATGCCGAGCCTCGTTGATAACCCTTCCGCAAGAAATCCTTGCCCATCTCGGAAGACACGTCGATAAAGGTCTTCCCATCGACGTTCTCGAACATGGTGTCATGCTCGGGCGATGATTCGTTCACCTGGTCGACATCGCCATTCGCCGAGTAAATGTCCTTCCACCCATCGTTGTTGTAATCAATGAATCCGTTACTCCATCCCGAGTGTGGCACGCTCATCGATTGAATCTTCGAGGAGTAGGCGTAATTGAATAACTCGCCGTTGCTCTTGAGCAGCTGCCAGACTTGCTGGCGAAGATTGTTATAGAAGATATCCACTCTGCCGTCGTTGTCGAAGTCCTTCGCGTCCGAGCCCATCGACGATCCCGTGCGGGCATTCTCGTCGTAGCCGACCCCCAGTTCGAGCCCTCGTTCCTCGAACTTTCCGTTTTTCATGTTGATGAACAGGGAATTGGGTTCGGTGTCATTGGCGATGAATATATCGGGCCAGCCATCGTCGTTGAAATCCGCAATCGATATTCCCATCCCTTTGCCTGGAAACTTCGACAAGCCGGACTTTTCCGTCACGTCTTCAAACTTGCCGTTGCCCAGATTATGGTAGAGCCGGTGAGGCACGCTCTTATAGCGCCGGGGATCGCAATAATATTCCGTGCTTCCCATAGTGCAGCGCATGTCAGTCTGCGGCGTCCAGTAAGTGTAGTTCGAGACAATCAGGTCGAGAAGGCCGTCGTTATCATAATCAAACCAGGCGGCAGCGACGCTTAGCGTGTCCGGCGGCTTGGTGCCGATGCCGGAGATCTGAGTGACGTCGGTGAAAGTTCCGTTGCCGTTATTGTGATACAGCGTATTGCGGCCCGCCGCGCAGACGAACAGATCTTCGTAGCCGTCGTTGTCGTAGTCGCCGACTGCCACGCCGAAGTTGTAACCGAGCCCTTCGCCCGAGAGCCCCGCTTTGGCCGTTACGTCTTCAAATGTTCCGTCGTCACGCTGCTTCAGCAGGCAGTTGTAGTACGAGGGAGTACTCTTCTTCATCTCCGGCAACTGCGCGCCATTGGTGAAGAAAACGTCCATTCTGCCATCGTTGTCGAAGTCGAAGATGGCTACTCCGCCACACATCGGCTGCGGAAAATACTTGTGGCCGCCGGGGCTGTTGTCGCTGATATAGGTGATTTTCGAACGCAGTGCTACATCCACAAATCCGGGGCGCTTGCCTGTCGGTGCTGACCCCGAGGCCAACAAAAACACGCAAGCGACCGCCAGGCAGAAGCCGGAGGCCAGCCTCGGCCAGATGCTAGACTGAACGTTGGGCATGAAGTTCTATTCCCGCATTCTATCTGGAATCCTGCTCGGGACGGGGCTTCTCCTGCCTGCCTCAAGCGACGGCCCAGTTGTTTTTGAAAACATCGCTCATCGCTCCGGCCTGACTTTCGTGAGCGACAGCAGCCCTACCTCAAACAAGAATCAGCCCGAAACCATGGTCGCCGGCGTGGGCCTGCTGGATTACGACAACGACGGCTATCTCGATGTTCTGCTTGTAAACGGCGCCGCCATCCCGTCACTTCAAAAAGAAACACCGAAGTACTGGAATCGCCTGTACCACAACAACCATGACGGGACATTTACCGATATGACCGAAAAGGCAGGTGTCGCTGGCATCGGCTATGGAATGGGTGTGGCAGTCGGAGATTATGACAACGACGGTTGGCCCGACATCTACGTTGTAAATGTAGGCAAGAATCAGTTGCTGCACAACAATGGGAACGGGACTTTCACTGACGTTACCGACAAAGCCAGCGTGGGGGGAGGCCTTCTCGACGGCAAAAAGATGTGGTCCGTCTCGGCCGCATGGGTCGACTACAACAATGACGGCTTGCTTGACCTCTTCGTCTCCAACTACTGCAAGTGGGAGGTCAATAAAGATCCGTACTGCGGCCCCACGCCCAAGCTGCGTGCATATTGTCACCCCAACAATTACGCGAATCTTCCGAATACTTTGTACCGCAACAATGGCGACGGCACCTTCACAGACGTCTCCGCGGAAACCGGTATCGCCAAGTATCTCGGGAAGGGAATGGGCGTGGCCATCGCCGACTACGACCATGACGGCTTCATTGACATTTTTGTAGCCAATGACAATCACCCCAACTTCCTTTTTCATAATCTCGGCGGCAAGAAGTTCGAAGAAGTTGCGCTGGAATCCGGTGTGGCCTATGCCCAGAGCGGCAGCGCCCTTTCCGGCATGGGAGTAGATTTCAAAGACGTGGACAACGATGGACGTCCGGATCTCTGGCACACCGCCGTCGAGAACGAGTCATTCCCGTTGTTTCGTAACGCCGGGGGAGGTCAGTTCGTCGAGCAAACTCTTCCGGCACAATTGGCTGTGACTCGCACCATGTCGGGATGGGGAAACGGGATTGTCGATTTCGACAACGACGGATGGAAGGATCTGTTCGTTGCCCGAAGCAACGTTCTCGACAACATCGCTCAATTTTCTAATCGCAAGTACGAAGAGCCCAACTCCGTTCTGCGCAATCTGGGAAATGGCAAGTTCCAGGATGTCAGCAGCCAGGCGGGTGCCGACTTCCAGATCGCGGCTCCGCATCGAGGAGTCGCGTTTGGAGACATGGATAACGACGGACGAATTGATGCCGTCGTGACTGTCCTTAACGGACCGTTGCAGTATTTCCACAATATCTCGAAGAACAGCAATCACTGGATCACTCTGAGTCTTGTCGGAAAAAAGAGCAATCGCATGGGGCTTGGAGCGCAGGTACGCATCACGGGGGAGGACGGCAAAGTCCAATATAACGAGGCCACCACTGCCGTCGGATACGCTTGTTCAAGCGACTCTCGGGTCCACTTCGGCCTCGGTGGCTCACGAGTGATTCGCGAAATCGAGGTCACGTGGCCCGGTGGCACACGGCAGACATTGCGGGATGTGCCCGCGGATCAGATTCTGAAAATCGAAGAAAGAGCCCAGTGAGCGTTGCCTCTCGTACAACCCTGCGAGTCAACTTCCTCGCAAGAAACCGAAAGCTTGCGCCAATCGCCGACATTACGCCATGCTGTCCAGCTTTCCGGTTGTCGCCTCCTTGGATGCTAGGGCAACAAGCCACGGATCACTGGGCTCCAGCGACAGTGATTACCTTGCCCATCGTATTCAGAGACTACGATTTTTCCCTGATCATGCGAGCGGCCTCATGCAGTGTGTTGACGGCTTCCTCAGGTAGTTGTCCGCTAGTGTCCGGAGAGAGATTCAGCAGTAGGTTCGCATTCCGCTTCCGGCAGTCTGCGTATTCTGCGGCAATCTTTTGCGCACTCTGGGTCGTAAATCCGGGACGCCAGAACCAACTATTCATGGGAGGCAGGGGCTTGAACGGCGGGCCAGTCGGCATCCACGCCTCCATCGGCATGTAGTAGGTTTTCCCCTCGAATTTGACGTGCGGGTCGTGGCCTTCAGGTGGCGGCAATTCATCCTCCCCGTTGATCACGTCAGTGGGCCAGCTTTTCGGTTCGCATATGCGCCCCAAGTTGCGCTTGCTCTGATAGAAAGCCTGATTCATTACTACGATTCCGTGCGGGCTGAATTGTTTGATCAACTCATACAGTTCCCAACGCTGATCACTTGAGAGTTTCCACGTGATATCGAGAAGTTGGTACAGCGTGTTCGGATACTTACTGTGCAACTCCGTTAGCTGCTGCTTGATGAGTTTGTAATACCCCTCCTGCACCGGAATATCCCAGTCGAACTTGCCCTCATTGTGGGGATCGAGGATGCAGTAATAGAAGCCGTGCTTCAGTCCGTATTCTTTGCACGCAGCCACAAATGCCGCCACAACGTCGGTCTTATTTGGGCTTGCGGCGACGTCATAGTCGTAGTCTTTGGCGTCCCAAAGGCAAAAACCCGACATGTGTTTCGCAGTGAGCACGGCGTAGCGCGCGCCCAGGTCACGTGCCACGCGAATCCATTGGCGCACGTCGAAATTCGTTGGATTGTACGTGCTCGCCGGGACTCCACCGGTTTCGTAATCGTTTCCAGTGAAGGTATTCATGCTGAAATGAAAGGAGACGCCGAATTGCAATTTCTCATATTCATGCAATCCGCGGGTGCGGTGCGTAGCAGGTTCGATTCGGCCCGAGGATGTGGGGGCACGGCGCGGCCAGAGAAGAGCAGAGGACGAAACGGCCAAGGCTTTACTAAACTCCCGACGATTCATTCTGATCCTTTAAGAGTAAAGGCGGCGCAAACGCCTTCCGCAGTCTGCGACTGCAAAGGTTTCCGCCGCCACAATGCACAAAGACCACCAGTTCGCCCGCAAGTCATCGCCGAATTAGAAGGTAATCTTCAAACTAAGCTGAATGTTGCGCGGATCATTGCGCGTGCCGAACACCTGTCCAAACGGGTAATCAGACCCGCAATCCAGGCAATTACCAATGTTGGCGCTGCCAAAATAGTTACCGAAAAATTCGCCGCCGTACTGCGGGTGATTGAATGCGTTGAGGAATTCAGCGCGAAATTCTGTTTTGAACCTTTCGGTGATGTCGAAAGCTTTTGCAATGGAGAAATCAAAATTCTTGGTTCCGCGTTCGCGCAATTGCGTCATGCGTTGCGGCTCATTGCCATATCTGAGGGTAGTCGGAGCAGCGAACGCGTCGATGTTAATCCAGTTGCTGGCCGTTTGGTGCGCCGGTTTGGGATTTCCGACCAGATCCGGCAATCCCGGTCCCGGGAAACCGTACGCACCGAGCGGATTATCCTGGTAGTACACAGGAAGCAAGGGCAAACCGCTGGTTAGCCGAACAATGCTGGAAACTTCCCAGTTACCCAGAACCTGCCTGACATAGCCTGGTGCGCTGCTCCCCCACCGCTTGTTCTTGCCGTAGGGCAACTGGTAGACCAATGCGGTTGCGAAGCTATGGGGAACGTCATGCGTGCTCACCGCATAATCCAGATTGGTGTTATAGGAATCACGCCACATGGTTCCAATGGTCCAACCGATAAGATCTTCGGATCCATTGTCGAGCGCTTTCGACCAAACGTATGTAGAAAGCAAACTTAGACCTTGCGAAAACTGTTTCGTGAATTTCACACTCAGCGCGTCGTATGCGGAATGGGCGCCCGGTAAAGAACGTGCCCATTGCAGGCTGCCGAATTCAGGAAATGGACGAAGCAGTTGGTTATAAGGCACCGTCTGGCCACTAAGACCGCTATTTTCATCCTTGATAACACCGAAGAATGGATTCTTAACTAAGTTATCGAGCGTTGACTGTCCCAGAGCCAAATCCTGGGTCGGGAGTTGATTGGCATTAAGGTCCGGATTGCCGTACATCAAGCGTCTTCCCCTCACACCGGTGTAACCAACTTCGACGACCGAATGGTTACCGACTTGATACTGAAGATCCATGCTCCACTGCTCTGTGTAGCCGATGGGGTGCGGCCCTTTCGGCCAAATCTGACCGGCGCTTTGCCCTACCTGCGTCAAGGGCCCCAGCCCGCTTCCAACCGGCTGGAGCAGCCCATTCGGAAAGGGGTTGCTGACGAGATTGGAAGGAACATAGCCTGCTCCGTCCACGCTTCCAATCCAGTTCGTTGTAGAAGAAAATCCAAGGTGCTCACCGGGCTGATCGAAGCTGACCATCGCTGAAGCTGGGGCATAAAACATACCTCCTCCCACTCGGGCCACCAGCTTATCGGTGACTTTGTACGCGATTCCAAGGCGCGGAGCGAAGTTGAGGTTATCGGGTCCCCAGGCATACCGATTGTTTTTGTTGGCGTATTCGAATACGCCATGCACCGGGAAGCCAGCTCCTGTGCTTACCGGGTTCAGGGCATTCTTATCGAAGTAGGTCAGTCGATTAAAGCGTTCGGTTGCGGGCCGCTGGTTTTCATAGCGCAGTCCAGCTGTGATCGTCAGGCGTTGAGTTGCGCGCCATTGGTCTTGAAAGTAGACGCCGAAAGTATGGAGACTCATGGCAGGGTTTATAACTATGGGAGAGCCTCCGTTACCTGTTCCAAGGAGCATTGACGCGATTGCGTCACCGGTGGAGAACCCCCCTTCGGGGGCTTGGTTGACAGCCTGACATGGATCGGTGGAGGTCGTCCCTGGCTCGCAGGAAGTGAAGGTCCTATCGAAGTTAAAGGTCCCTGGCTGATCCTGGCGGTTGTTCATGAACGCGATGTCATAGTTTGCGCCAAACTTCAAGCTATGCTTCGGAAACTCCTTAGTCACATTCCCGATGAAAGTGACGTTGCTACGAACATAGCGGTTCAAAGTCGAGAATGCGCTACCCAAGGTCGAATAGGAGTCTGCATTAATGACAGGCAGCATTGGGACTGCAAAGAGAGAGTTAGAAAGTCCGATGGTGCTCGGGTCTGCTTTGCCGTAACCAATGGAAGTCTGTTCTTCGTGCCAGTGCCCATAAGCGGCATAGGCATCGATGACCCATGTAGGGGTGGGCGTGTAGGTGTCGTTTAGAACAACTTGAAAGCCGCGGTCATCGTTGGTTGCACCTTCATCGGCCCCATTGCAGAAGAAGCACGCAGGCGTATTGTTCTGGCGAATCCGGTCCGACATACGGGCGAAAATTCTATTGTTGGCGCTTTGGTTCCAATCAAGACGCCAGTCGAACTTGTCATTCTTCGTCGAACCCGGCCCCTGCGCGAAATAGTTGTTGCTAAGGCCCGCACCGGGAACATTGGGCTCAGGATAAAGAGCGAGAATTTTCTGCCCCACCGGATCCCAAAGATTTGATGGGATGAGGTTGACGGCAAAGGGGTCGCGCGTGAGATAGCCTCCGCCGGAATCATGCGTCGAAAACGGGTTGTAAATGGGATAGGGCAGTTCAGAAAAATCTCCCTTCCGCATCGCCGCGGTGGGAACTGTTGCCAGAGTGGAATCTGTCTCCGGCTGTCGCAAGCCTTCGTAAGCCGCGAAAAAGAACAGGCGGTTTCTCACGACCGGCCCGCCGAAATTTCCGCCAAACTGATTGCGATGGAAAAGGCCTTTTGCCGCTCCGTAGTGCCCATTGGACCAGGAATTAGCGTCCAGCGCGGAGTTACGCATGTAGTCGTAGACCTCGCCATGGAACGCATTGGTGCCGCTCTTGGTGACTAGTGTGACGACGCCCGCCCCGGATCGCTCGTACTGGGCATCGTAAACATTCTGCACGACCTGTTGCTCCTGCACCGCGTCGTTCGTAGGAGAAACCAAAAGACCGCCCCAATCGACCGCAGTCGAAGGCGCGCCATCAATCAGGATTTGCGCATTTCCCGTGCGCCCACCGTTGATTCCGAACATACTTGCGTTCTGGTCGAAGCTGCCAGAGCGCGAGGTCATCCCGCTCTGGGCTTCGGTAGTGCCAGCCAAGGCGAAAACGAAATTCAGAGGACTGCGATAACTGTTGGGTAATGACTCGATCAGATGGGAATCGAGAGTAACTGAGTTAGTGGCAGTTTGCGTATCCAGCAGTACCGCTTCGGCTGTTACATCGACCCGTTGCTCGGTGCCCCCGACCACAAGGGGCAGATTGATACTCGCGGCCGTATTCGCCCGCAGGATCATGTTCGCCTGGTGGTAGGTCTTAAACCCTGGCGCTTCAGCCGTGATCTCGTAGGTCGCTGGAAGGAGGTTGTCAAACCGATACGATCCGACAACGCTGGACACGGCGTCCCTGACCTCATTGGTGCCCATGTTGCGGAGGTGAATGTTCGCGCCCTGGATTGCGCTGCCGCTCGGGTCTGTAACGACACCCGCCAGGGATGCCGAAAAAGTCTGCGCGAACGAGCTTGGGAGGCTCGCTGAAAAGAGAATGAAAGAGATGGATAGCGACACTGCTAGCTGGAGCTTGAATTTCATTGCGGTACTCCCGTTGAAGCGTATGGAAAGGAAAGATACTGAAGCAATTCGGAGTTTGGAACTAGCGAGTGGCCGTTGTCAAGAGTTTTTCTCGTTTTTCACGAGGTCCAGCTCATTGAATCCTGTCGTTCGCCTAAGTATCCGCCCTTTTCCGGAGTGTTTCCCTGCTCGCCAGCGTATGCCTGTAGAGGTCGTCCAATTGTTTGAGTGTATCGCGGCAAGATATTTCGCGTTTGAGGAATTGATGCACTATCGTCAGTGCCTTGATTTGAAAATATTCGAAACCAGAAAAACGTGGACGCAGCCAGGCGTTCTCGAGCACGGGTTGGGTCCCCGCGAAATAGCCATTGGTTAATTCGTTCGTATGAGCGTCCAGCCAGGCCGTCTTACTGGCTGGTTGTCCTCCAGATTCGACATATAAAGTCCGTTGGCAATCTTTCCCAGTAACCCAGAGAACGTATTCAAGCGCCAGGTCGATGTGACTGCAACTTGCGGAAATCGCCACCCCGGCGCCTCCTAGAGTCGCTCCTACCGACCCTTTTCCGCTCGAGGGTATGAGACCGAATGAAACCAACTTCGAACGATATTCGTTGCGCGCATAATTCGAATAGCCGAAAGCTAATGGGCAGTAAGCGATTTCGTCAGAGGAACTCATCCTTTCCCAGATCGCAATGGGGTTCGCTGACAACGCGCCCTCAAACGCGTTTTCGGCCAGCACACTCAGTCGCTCTAGAGCTTGCTGCCCAATCTCGTTGCGTACCAGCTTATCGGTTGAAGTAAAGGGAGGTTCGCCAAGGTTCGCGCACATTGTGAAGAAGCACATGAGCGAGTCCAAAGGCGATAAGGCGGGAGTAACAAAACCTCGCCGGAATTTGGCGAGGCTTAATACCTCTTCCCATGTTTGCGGTACCTTGAATCCATTCGCTTTGAGGAGGTCTGCCCGGTAGCCCGCAACCTGAGCGGCGGCATCTACCGGAAGAGCCCATTGGTGACCTTCGAAGTAGTAGCTGCGATAAGACGCGCCAACACTGTCCCGCTCCAGTTCTCGGAGTTGAACCGGCGTGAAGTGCTCGTCAAGCGGAAGGAAGCATTGTTCCTGTGCTACCTGCCCCATATAGGGATGATCGATGATCACCAGATCATAGTTATCGGCGAGAGCCTTCACAGTACCCTCACCGAATTCCTGCAGGCTGCGAGCTTCCCATTCAATCCTGAGGCCTGGGTGTCGTTCGCAGAAATCCTTCGCAGTAGCCAGCAGGGGCGCCAGCCCGCGATCATGTTTCCAGGTAATTCCGCGCAGAGCTTTCGGCTTACCCTGCATTTTCTGCGATTACTCCGTCGCGAGAAAACTGTTCGATATCGCTGTCCCCGTATCCGACCTCTTTAAGGATCTCTCGACTGTGCTCGCCGAGTAAGGGCGGTCTCTTGACGCTCGATGGAGAACAGCTGAATCGTATCGGCGGCCCAATGGTCCGAAACTGCTTAACTTTAGGGTGATCGAAAGTGGCGACAATCTGGTTATGCCGCACTTGTGGGTCGCTCTCCATGGCTGGAAACGTATTGACCGGAGCTGCCCAGATGTCTGCCTCCAAGAAGATTTCCATGAGCTCGGCTGTGCTCTTGCGGGCAAAGCCAGGTTCCAGCTTGCGCTTCACCTCGTCGCGGTTCTCCAGCATGTTTCGCGAATCACTGCCTTCGAATCCTTCGATTCCGACCAGTTCGGCAACTTTCCCGAGAGGCATCATGGCCACGACAATGTATCCGTCGCGCGTTTTGTAAACACCCATGGGAGCTCCCACACACGGGTGCCCAATGCCCGCCGCACTCCGCTCCGGCTCTGAACCGGTATTCATATACAGAGTTGCTTCTTGTGTGGCTAGACTCAAGACCGAGTTCAGCAGGTTGATATCAATTCGCTGTCCCTCACCGGTGCGGTCGCGATGATATACGCCTGCCAGGATTGCGCTGACAATGTGGAAAGAAGCAGTAATGTCCGCAATCCCCATGCCTACAGGAGTTGGAGGATCGCCGGCCTTGCCGTTTAAGTAGAGAACTCCCGCCATGGCTTGCGCCAATAAGTCCTGGCCCGGACGCGTGACATAGGGCCCGTCCTGACCCCAGCCACAACTTGCGCAATAGATCAGTTTGGGGTGGATGCCGGAAAGAAACTGATATCCAAGCCCGAGGCGATCCATAACTCCCGGTCGAAAATTCTCGAGCAACACATCACTGGAGCGGATGATCTTCAGTGCGGCCTCTTTGCCGTGCGGATTTTTCAGGTTCAGGGCGATACTTCGCTTTCCCCGATTGAAAGTGAGAAAGGATACGCTCTCACCATTGATATAGGCATCTTTGAGCGACCAGTTCCGTTGCCAATCCCCGTGAAGCGGTTCAATCTTGATTACATCTGCGCCCATATCGGCGAGCATCTGGGTGGCATTTGGTCCTTGAACGAGTTGACTGAAATCTGCGATGCGCAGTCCTTGTAACGCTCCACTCAATGGCTTCTCCTCTGTACTCAAATCGTGGTTTTTGCGCGTTCGGTGTTGGCCTGCAATGAGCCCAGTTCCCGCACCAATCCCGCCTCTGCGGTAAGAATGCGTTGAATCATCGCCAGCCGGTCGCGGCCCGGCACAAACTCAAGCTGCCGAATTCCGAAGGGATCAACCTCCTCCCGGATCAGGCGCAAATGGTCCTGCGATGGCGGTTGAGTCTCGGGAAGCGGTTCCGCGATGATAAAACGCCCGCCGGTCTGAGTTTGAATCTTGTCGAGCGAAACACCGGGATGGATGCTGATGAGGCGAAAGCGCTTTTGCTCAGGATCCAATTCAAACATTCCAAGATCGGTGATCAGTCGAACCTTGCCAGGTTGGAGCCCGGACTCTTTTCGTTCCTCGTCGGTGAGCAATCCACGCGATGCCGTGCAAAACTCGACTGCCTCGACGAAGCGTTCTGGTGTATGCCGCGTGAGATACAAGACAAAATTCTGATGCAGGTTTGATACGTCGGCCATGCCGCCCTGTCCGGGCAAGCGAAGCAATTTGCCTTTGCTTTTGATCCAGGCATTGTTAGTGCGGCCGTGCACATCAACCTGAGCAGCCGTGATTACTTCGTGAGTGATGCGGCCTTGCTGGTAGTACCAATGGTAGGTTTCATCGCCTCCCCAGCAAACTTTTGCGCCGCCGAACTCGAGCGGCTCCGCCAGCGTAAGGGACATGGGGTGGAAATCGAGATCGATGAATCCTCCGTTGAGAGCGATGATGGTCAAACCGGGCGCATGAGTTTTCTTCGCGAGCAAATAAGAAACCATGGCCAAGGGAGACACTGAACCTACGGAGCAAATACTGGAATTGTCGTATTCGCGCGATAAGCAGGCCGCCATGAGTTCATCAATCGTCCACGGCGGGCCGGAGGAACTGGCTTTGTGACGCGATACAAGCTGCGGGGTGAGAGCTGGGGTGCGAGTGCTTGCGCAAGCTGAAAGGAAGCTTCGTCTAGGTGCATCGGGTGCGGCTCGCACATCGGTTGTTTCCTGCCGCGCAGAGTCAGAGGGCGCAACACCATGCGTTTTCGCATTCCCGCGGGTCTGTTCACCTTGGACATAACGCAACAGCTCCTGATAATCAGTCGAGTAATAGGGCAGACAAGAGGTGGGATAGGCTCCCCAGGGAACTTTCGAGACCGCGGTTACGAATTCTTTGGGCAAAATAAACGCGCGCGGCGCGCCCAGCATGCCAGGACTCACAAGTTCTTCTGCAGTGACCAGCACTTTCCTGGCCGCACCTAAAAGGCTGAGGTCAAAGCCGCGAGCGCCTTGGATTTCAACATTGCCGGAATGGTCCGCGCGTTGCGCATGCAGCAGCAATACATCAATATCAAGCCGACGAGCCTGTCCCAGAGGTTCGCCAGAAAAGACGGAGGAAGTTTGCTGCCAAAACGTTCCCGTCTTCATTAGATCGGAGCCAACGGGAATTTGAAACGGCATTTCGGGCAGATTGAAGTGCGCCGCATGGAGGGCTTGCGCCATAGCCAAGGCCGTCCATTCTTCAATTTCAATCCTCTTGTTCTCCAGCGCATCACGGAACCTGGGCGCCAGCCCGAAAATATCAAGGCTCGAAAAACAAAATATCAGCTTGCGGACAGCGTTAGCTTCGAGGAATAGCTCCAGGGGCAAGCCGCCACCCCAACTGGTGAACACAAAATCTTTTTTCCCACTTGCCAGGATTCGCCGGATGAGAGCAATGGGTAGACGCGAAAGGTGCACTCCTCCGATGCCTAACCGGATGCCTTCAGGAACAACGTTGGCGAGTTCATCCAAAGCTACGATATCGGCCATGTTCGAACCTTAAGCGAGAAATCCTCATTCTGGCAGGACTGAACAGGAGATGCCGCCATCAATGGAGAGGCACTGCCCGGTGATCCACGAGCTCTCATCGCAAGCGAGAAACAGTGCGCCCCAGGCAACATCGATCGGCTGACCAATTCTGCCTAAGGGGTGCATTCGCTCCCAGGCGCGACGCAGTTCGGCGGGATGGGGAACTCGTTCGAGCACCTGAACATTCATTGGAGTCTCCACGGTTCCTGGGGCAATGCAATTCACGCGAATTTGATGTTGCGCGTATTCCCGTGCCATCTGCCGCGTCAAGCTGATTACGCCGCCTTTGCTGGCCGCATAGTGGGGATACCCAGGAAAGCCAAACAATCCCTGAACGGAGGTGATATTTACGATTGAGCCGCGCTTGGCTTCAATCATTCCGGGTAAGACGTGCTTTGCACAAAGAAACATGCTGGTTAAGTTGACCGTCAGGATGCGGTTCCAATCGGCTAAATCGAGAAGGTGTGCCGGGGATTCGTGCGCAATTCCCACCACATTCGCCAGCACATCGACGGACTGTCCAAATTCCTTTTGCGCGGCCGCCACCGCCGTTTTAACTTCAGCTTCAACGCTCACGTCGGTGCGCTGAAAAATGCAGCTTGCGCCGGTGGCGCGAATCTCGTCTGCGGTTGCGTTTCCAGCTTCAGCATTGACATCGGCCGCAATGACTTTGGCCCCTTGCTGTGCAAACAGCAATGCAATGCCTTTTCCAATTCCCATCGCGGCACCGGTTACAAGCGCGACACGACCTTCCAGGCGCACAGTTCCCCCTTTTCGCGACGAGAGTGAAGGACAGAACTATCACAGAAGGTAATCCTTGTTCAACGAACAATCGAAATAAAGTTGTCGTCACGAGGAATTCGTTTACGCCTCTCGAAGATCATAAAAATCGCCACCTGCGTCTGCCTCGAATTGACACGCCATTGCACGCGGTACTATACAAGTCTCTCGTCTGAACTTCACAGCCGCAATGATGCCACCCGCAATCTTCTTAATCGCATCCTCGGGCGCTGCGACACTGGCGTTGGGTGCAGGCATACTCAACGGAAGTTTCGCCACGCCAACCCGTTTTATGGATCGCTGGAAATGGGAAAACGTGTGGGCGCTTTGGGCAGTGCTGGCGATGTTCGTCCTTCCCTGGATAGTAGCTCTGGCTACCGTGCCCCACCTGTTTGCGACGTATCAGACAGTGGAGGTCCGGCATGCACTTCTTCTGGTAATCGTATTCGGCGCCGGCTACGGAATCGCCGCGATTTGTTTTGGGCTGGGAGTGGAGGCGATCGGCATTGCTCTGAACTTTGCAATTGCGTTGGGAACGGCCACCGCTGTGGGTTCGGCCATCCCGCTCTTCTGGTTCCACGCGGCATCGGTCTTTACGCGGCAGGGATATGTGATTGAAGGCGGCATCGCCGTGATTGTGATCGGGATTATCTTGTGTGGAATAGCGGGGCGCTCTAAAGAGCGAGATCAAGCAAGACATCTGAAAGAGGCAAAAGGTCCGGCTTCGGCCAGCTTCGCTAAAGGACTGGTTCTGGCCCTGGTTGCCGGGGCCGGATCGGCCTTGCAGAATTTCGGACTTGCGTTTGGAGTGCCGCTCCTTCATCGCGCCGCTGAACTGGGAACTCCACAGAGTTTCCAGGCGAATGTAATCTGGGCACCCCTGCTTACGGCCACGTTAATTCCGTATTTGCTTTTCTGCGGCCGGCTCTGGGAAAAAAACCACAGTTGGGATCTTTTCTTCGCGCCAAACACGGCAAGGTACTGGTTTTTTGGCCTCATTATGGGTGCCCTCTGGTTTTCCAGCATTGTCATTTATGGCGCCGCAGCGGCACGCATGGCCGACATGGGGCCGGTTTTGGGATGGCCGCTTTTTATGTCTGCAATCATTCTCACATCTAATGTTTGGGGACTCGCTGTTGGCGAGTGGAAAGACGCGAGTCGCAGATCTCTCATCACGATGTTTACTGGCCTTGCGGGCCTCATTCTGGGCTTTTGCATTTTGGCCTGGTCTTCCCGTATGGCATAGCGTCGCGGGTGTTCAAATATGAAAAGCGATTTTCAACAGCAGCAAGGCTCCGGGAAACAGGGAGCGATCGAAGTTGTCGCGGACTACGGAGACTTGTGCGGCGAAGGTCCACTCTGGGATGACAAAAAGCAAATTCTCTACTGGACGGATATAGACGGCAAAAAATCTTATCGATATCTATGGAACGAGCGCAGGCATGAGCTCGTCCAGAAAGGGTTTCAGGTCAACGGATGGACCCTGCAGGAAAGCGGTGGTTTTCTCGTGACCAACAGCTCGGGAATCTGGCTATGGAATCCACCAGCAGAGCCGATCCTGCTGGCTTCGGAAGTGGATGGCAAAGATTGCGTGATGAATGACTGCATCGCCGACCCTGAAGGGCGCGTTTACTCCGGTTCCTATCACTACAAACCCGACGGTGTTGCGGCGCCGAGTTATCTCTTTCGAATTGACACGGACGGTTCCGTTCACGTGGCAGACGAGGGCATTCAGTTTTCAAATGGGCTGGCGTTCTCAGCCGATTGCAGCACATTGTATTTTTCAGATACAGTTGCGCGCTGCATCTATTCATACAACTGGGAGAGAGAAACCGGGAACCTGACGAACCGGCGCGTCTTCGTTCGAGTTCCCCGGGAACACGGCTTTCCTGATGGATTGACCGTGGATACGGAGGGCTATCTCTGGTGTGCGCAGTGGTTCGGCGCACGGATTACACGTTATGATCCCGACGGAAAAGTGGAGCGTGTTGTGACGTTTCCGGCGACGCAGACTTCATCGCTCGCGTTCGGTGGACCGGATCTTGACACAATCTTCGTCACCTCGGCTGCGTTGAGCAATATGCTTGCGGAAGCACCACGTGGATACGATCCAGACAAAGTGTTGGTTGGCGGAAGGCTCTACCGGATGAAATCCGACGTCCAGGGAAGAAGGGAATACCGCTCGCGAATCCGGATGGATGCTCGTTCCGCCCCACCATAAAGAATCGATTGCGGAACAGATGTTGAGGGCCACGCCAGGGACGGAGTTGAACCGCCGACGCCGCCTTTTTAATGCTATGTTATGCTGTGTTTTAAACAACTTAAGTGACTTCAGGTGCCGTTCAAATTGGGTCGAGTGCTCGGAATGCCCTCTCTCCGTCAAGCGTGAATATTGGTGATTCCGACTGGCGGATTCAGCCGGAAACTCGCATAAGCACCAAGACTTTCGACCGTCTACATGGGCAAACTAGCGTAATGCCGCGCTCGCCGTGGCGGCTTTGGCACGCTTGCTGTCACGGATCTGCTCAGTACTAAACTCGCGGCCGCAGATGCTGCAACGCCAACCAGAAGATACGGCTCGCGCGCTTCCTGGCACTGATTGTTGATCGCTGCGCCTGGCTCTCACCAGTTCGCTACTGCAATGTGGACACTGTCGTTGAATCATAAGTCAATGGGAAACAACTCCGCCCGCACTCTTTGAAGGAGTTAATTGGCTGGATGGATCGTACGAGTCTCCTCAAGTGTGAGTCGGGAAGCATCGCAATAGCCGTACCCGGTCAGACAAGCCGTGTAGTTCCGCTTGTGTTCTGCGTCAGCCAGCATCTTGGCTTCGTTGGGAGACAGCTTTGCATAGTCACACGTTTCCTCTCCGTCCTTGCAGGACGTGAGGTTGCGCTGTTTCTCAGAGTACGCATTTTGTTTCGCTTCCTCGGGAGTGAGTTTGGAATGGTCGCATTCGCCCCAGCCGTGTCCACAATTCTGTGCGTTGCGCAGGTGTTCCGCAGCATTCGCATCCATGGCTTGCGTAGGAGTTAACTGAGCCTGATCGCAAATCCCAGAGCCATCCTCACAATCGGATGCATTAAGTTGGCGCCGAGCGATATCCACTTCCACGGTTTCCGACGAACTCAGTTTGGAGCGATCGCAGGTGCCCCATCCATCCCTGCAGGCAGCCAGATTGCGCTGTCGCTGCGATGTGTCCATTTTGCGAGCCTCAAGCGGAGTCAGTTTCGAGCGGTCACAGGATTGCATCCCGTCACCGCAGTCGGACACATTCCTCTCATGATTGGCTACCGCTAACGCGATAGTCTCCGGTTCCGTGAGCTTGGCAAGATCACAGGAAGAATATCCATTTCTGCAATTAACAACATTGCGTCCGTGAGCGGCGAAGGTTACGGCGGCCAACTGCGCTGCAGTCAACTTGGATCGGTCACATGACTCGCTGCCGGAGTTGCAGGCATCCAGATTTCGCGAGAGATCAGAGGACTGACCGAATCCCAAGATCGGCCAAAGACTCAAGCATAAGGCTTGGACCCAAAGACACTTCCGCAGGTTACTGAGCATAACTTTGTACCCTCCAAACAAGGGATCCGGCCGCACACAGTCCATCTATCTAAGCATTGCGCTGACCGGAACCCATTCAGGTTCCGGCCAGCCAAGACGTCGAGGTTGTCAGGTCCACGGAACTATTTGTTGTCGTCTTTTGCTTCAGCGATCTTTGCTTGCTGGCCCGCATCAGACACGGCTTTCAGGAACGCATCTGCGCTGTGCGGAGTCGCCGCTCTGCCGGAAAGGATGCTGCGGAACATCATGTGCCTGCCGTAAATAGCGTGAGTGGAGTCGTTATCCTGCTCGACCACTGCACCTTCTAAAGTCAAGCCGGCGAACACACCTTTGGAGCGCGAATAAGTCAGAACTTCAGTGTTCATCTTCCAGTCTGTCCCTGCGGACGCATGACGTCCGACTGGGCCCGCTGCAACCGATCCTTCTCCCGTGAGTTCAAATTTGCTCGATAGCAAATGTTGGAACCCCTGATCGTTCATGATCAGCATCACGAGGTCGACGCCTTCGAGGCCGATCTGAAATCCCGCGCTCCCACCGCCAATCGAGACGAAAGCCGGTGCGCTCCAGCCTTCGGCCGTGCGGCAGCTAGCAACGCCGCGCCCGTGCTTGCCTCCAAAAATGAACCCGCCTTTGATCATGTTCGGCACCACCAAAATGCACTTTGCGTTGCCTAACACTTCTTCCGGGATCCCTTTGTCCGGAGTCGCCATAATCGCGTGTAAAACCTCGACGGAGGAGTCCAGCCTGGCGACTGAGTCTTGCCGCGCTGAACCTGCCCAGGCGAACGTTCCAATCATTCCCATAGCGCTCATCAACAACACTGATAGTGTTTTCTTCATGGAGAGTTTTCCTTTAGGTTTCTACGGAACTAAGAGGAGAAAACTTCAGATATGCTGACTTAGCTCAGAGGACCTGAAAGAGAGAGGAAGTGCTCGTCTCAAGAACCATCCTAAGCGCCCGATACCTGGATAGCTGGTCTGTATTGCTCACTTGTTTGCTTGAGGAGTGCTTCGACCTCAATTGTGGGGAAAATCTCAGATTTGTTTAAAGCGAGCAATCTTGCACAGAATCGTTAGGGTGCGATGTGCCATGGTTGATGTTGTAGAGTCAGTACGCTGGAGTTTCAACCATGTCCTTCGCGCCGCATCCGTTTCTCGCCGGGGTTCGCAGTCTGCTTGCTTTCTTAGCCGCATCCCTGCGGAAGCTCCTCAGGATCGAACGCCATGCTGGCGACTTCGCGTCACAGCGGGTCTGCCCGTTTTGCGGACTCATTACACCTCGTCACGAAAGATGTTGTTTGGAATGCGGCGGGACCTTCAAAGCAGCTTAAAGGCAGGAATAGCACAGAATCTACGCGTAGGCTTCGCGTCCACTTTGAACGGATGGTGCAATCACGTATTTGTTGTTAACTGGACAGAACCGGCATGGCACTTCAACAACTTGTCCAGTGGTCTCCTCAACTACTACCAACTGAAATGACCGAAGGCACTCCTCACAGGTCACCGTCACATAGGGAATCCCGTTCGAGTCCTTGCCATTGCGTGGAACCCAGGCTGGAACGATCTCTCGCCGATGGGCTCTGCCGTGTACAGGAGTTGAAATGATCAACTGCTGAATCTTTCGAAGCAGGACCTTGGGTTGCCCTCCTTTGGCGTAGAACCCGTCCGCGACGATCCCCGCGGGCAAGCCATCTTCGGAGTACGCCCCGCTCATGGCAACGGTCAATATCTGCGGGAACCGTCGGCGCACAATCGACAGCAACTCAAAACCCGACATGCGAGGCATCTCCAGATCGGAGACAACTACATCAGGCAGTGTCTTTCTCAGCTGAGATAGCGCGGCAAAGCCGTCCTCGGCAACTGCCACATCGTAACCCGCACACCTCAGCAACATTGCCAGGATCTCCCGAACGCCTGGATTGTCATCAACCACGAGAATGTGCCGTCTTGAAGCCTTTGACATCGTCAACTCCTCAACTGCGAAAGCGTTCGGGAGTTCACTCATGGACAGAACCGCGGTCGGCTTTGGTATTCAAAAGGAAATGGACAGCAGCCCAGAGAAAGTGCGCTCCGGCAGATTTGTCCACTAAGGTGTCTACCGACTTTAAAGCCTCGCGCGGTAGTTCCATTGGGTCCGCGACCATGATAATAGGAAGCTCCGGTCTTGCGCGCCGGATTTCGTCCGCCACCACCGCCCCGTCCAACAGTCCCAGATAGTATTCGAGAACGACTGCATCCACCGGACGTGACATTAAGAGCCGCAAGCCTTCGCTGCCGTTCATCGCAGTGACCAGGCCATATCCCTTTTCCCGCAACAGGGTCAATTGTTCAGGATCGCGGTGGATGCACAGAACTGTGCTGGGCGCAGCCATATTCTTAAATATGTATAGGTGAAATACATTCGCCCGTCTGTTCACAATTGCTCATGAACAAAGACGGGTACTGGAAATGAGCAATTCTGAACGGACAGCGAAACCGGCAAGCGCGTAGTTTATCCTTCAAGCTTGTTCTTGAAGGACTCCAATGAAAAAACATTATCTGCACCTCTCGGTTTATCGCTGTGACAAGTGCCAGGGGCCGGTCGTCACCGGCTCGCTTGCCGTGCGCGAAAACGAAATATCGAAAGAGACCGAGAAACAACAGATTGGCGCCGCCTGTCTCGCGTGCGGCGCTCGGCAAAGGGCAGCGCCCGACGGGACGCCCGCTCGTCAGTTTCCGCCGGTAGATTGGCCGCCAGTCGGCGAAGTCAACCCTTCGAGTGTGACCACCGCTTTCCTGGAAGCACTCAATCACGCAGAACTGCATTGATGGGCCTGTAAGCAGCTAATGCTCGACTGAGCTTTCTTGCTCAGACGTCACCCAGTCGCACGTGAGAAGGTGTCTACCAGTATCATTTGCGAACGCGACCGGTTCTCGACAACGTCTAGTTCGCAAATGTTTGCCTGTGTTGGCGGAGAGGCATGATGAGAATCCGCACTAACAGAATCTTCCAAGCCGACGCTTCAGAGAGCCAGCTATGACGGAGAATCCGAGCACCACTTTGGATGGAACGGTGCAAAAGATCATCAAATCCGGTGTTTCGACCGAACCCGATAAGGCGCAGATTTCGGTTGCGGGCGCCGACGACCTGTACAAGTAACTTCGTATCGAGAACACGCTCACCGATGCAGAAGGTGGGGGCCAAAGTAGAGCTAACGGTCGAGGCCGAACCGCAGGGAGTGATTACCAGAGATTTCAAAGACTGAGGACGGCGTTTTCATCCTCGGGGCATCCTAATTTCATGGATGCCTTTTTTCTTTTAGTCGCGAGCTTTAGTCGTGGAGAACGACATTAAGCAGTGAGCTATGGACCTGAAGAGCGCCCTCTGAGCCGCCGGCGTAGTGAATGAAGCCCAGCTTCCGGAACCGATTCATGAAGAAGCTGACGCGCGAACGAGTTGTCCCGACCATCTCGGCCAGCGTTTCCTGGCTGATCTTGGGAACCACAGTTTCTGGAATGCCTTCCTTGCCAAAACGCGCGAGCAAGAGCAGGACGCGAGCCAGGCGTTTCTCGCTGGAGTTGAACAGCTGGTCAACCAGATCCTCTTCGTAGCGGATATTGCGCGCCAGCAAATACGCCACAAACATTTCGGAAAGCGCAGGTTCGCGATGGAGGGCATCCATCATCGTCTTTTTTTCGACCCGAAGAATTTCGCAATCTGTCATCGCCGCTGCGGAGCCCATCCGTAACAGCTGACCAGCCAGCGATCCTTCCCCAAAAAAGTTTCCCTGGTTCACGATCCCGATCGTTGCTTCTTTGCCGATTTTGGAGACAACAGTGAGCCTCACTTTGCCTTTTTGCACATAGAAGACAGCGTCCGCCTCGTCGCCCTGCGCAAATATCGCCTGCTTTTTCGCGACCGCCAGGATCTTCCTGCCATCGCCGATGGTGGCGAGGAAAGTGCTAGGGTCGAATCCGCCGTTCTTTTTGACTGCTGTGGAAAGGGGCATGTTCCGCAAGTATAGTCCCCGGACGAACTGAAGCCGCATAAATCGACTTCAGCCGTCAGTCCGCAAACCAATGTAGACACGCGACATCTGGTAGCAAGACTGGTCAGTTTTGAGCAGTTTTTGTTCTCCCGTCGGTCCAACATTGTTACAGCAGAGAGGAAACCATTACTGATGCCACCAACCGTTCAAGTCGGCGCGATTCTCATGAAGGACTGGCCCGGGATGAAGAAGCTGCTTGGGCTGGAAAGTGAGCCCTATTCAGGACAATGGACTCTGCTCAAAGCCTTGGATGTGTCCGCTCTAGATCGCAAAATCCATGCTGCCGGGTGGAACTTCTTTTTTATGGCGGCCGAAGTCAAGGTCATGTTCCTTGGCTCGCTTGGAGCAGCAAAGATACAAAACGCATTGAAGAGGATTCTAGAGAAGGTAAAGGGACAGCATTTCAATGGCCTTGAAGTTACCGCAATCGTTACCGGGCATTTTCTCGGAGTGCCGTACGTGACCGTGTCCGCGCACTCTCGGCATATGCAACAGAGTTGCTGCCTGGATACTGCGGTCGCGCGGCAATCGTTCCAACGCGATGCGGAATGGGCGCGAGCATGAACGCAGATTCCGCTACGGAGAAGCGGCCTATGAACTCTGATTCGAATCAAAGTCTCGACCGAACACTGGAGTGCGCAATTGTTGTGTCCTGGCCAGATCTCACGCATGGGGCCCAGACAGGCTTGATTCACGTCGAATACGGCTTTGCTCCAACTGGCACACTGGACTACCTGAAGGTCTGGTCATCCATCGCACGAGGTCATTGGCTTCTGGCTTGTGAGTATTGGACCTTAGCGAACACGTTTCACAGCACTGGCGTCCACTTCGATAACGGATACGAATCCGAAGGACTGGCTCACATTTTGGAATTTGTCATGCAACACCAGACTTCGTTCGTGCTTCCCCCGAACCTCGGCCGGCAGGGGCTGCTCCAGATTGCCACGCCAACGGCGGAAGAGAGTGCAGCCGCCGCGGCACTGATAAATGCAGTCTTCGACCGTCTCACTTCCACGGTTGCAGAACCTGCGGTCGCCTGAAAATCTTCCCAGCACTCATTTCTCCGAGCCTGCTAAACGGCGGTCGCGATGCGGCTCGGTACGGGGCAGGCCCGTGCTAAGCTCGCATTTTTCTCCCGGCTTTGCGCCACACGTCGGACAACGAACCGATAATGCTTGTTTCTTGTTCGCTTTCATGGCTACACAATGCACGGTTGCTCGTGGATAAGATGGTCAATTTTGACCATCGCGGAGGCATTCGCGAGGCGCATCATCATTTTCAGGGAAGGTGCAGCGGGGCGGAAGTTATGGGAGGTCGCCGCGTCTCTCCCCTCAACCTGTTCTCAGGAGGGATGCCATGTTCAATTCCTTAGCTACCGACGCAAGTAAATCCTGCGAGTCGCGAATGACGAACTCGTGGCGAGCAGCAGACTCCGATGGCGCCAAACAGCCAATGCCTGGAACTCCATATGCACCTTACTCCGAGAAGCCTCTGCTGCCGGAGCTTCCTTACAAGCCCTACGCCGAAAAGCCTGCGCATGAGGCTCCTTACGAGCCTTACAAGGGGATATGACTACTGGACTAAATATCCACGCACTACGATTGCGGTGAAGTGGTTCTCTCGCCTTACCGCGCAAATAGGGAGAAAAATGACCAACATCAAGTTTGTGGTAAGAGTGATTACCGGGGCGCGCGCTCCTGCATACGTGCAGCGTATTGGCAAGACTCCATTTCAGATGACAAGCAACCGTAAGCTGGCGCTGATCATGGGAAAATTCACGGCAGAAGATGCCGCGAAAGCCATGCAAAACTCCCACTGTACTCCGGAAATAGTGCCGGTAAACGTCAGCGCTTAGGTAGATTCGAAATGTGTCTGGGCGAGCCGCCCACCGGTGCATAGTGGTCAATTTTGACCAGCCCGCCAGTCCATCGGCATTGAATACTGATACCAGAAGAATCCACCGGTGGATGCACCACTAAACTACAGCTGAACGCACCTGGACTAGTCGTCCGGCTCCCAACGAGTTGCCGGTTCTACGCGCGAGCGGGAGATCTGCTGTTTCGGTGCCGTTTCTCATCACGTTTTAGGAGCACATTTGTCGTTCAACACCGCACGCCGGGCTCTTCTGGAAGTCGTCGAGCCGCGCCGTCCCCTGGTTCACGAAGAGTCTGCAGGGACTCGTGCGCCATTGCCTTCGAAGCTATCCCTGCCGAGTCGTATCGCGGTCATCGGGAATTACCTTCCACGACATTGCGGAATCGCGACGTTTACCACCGATCTGTGTAGCGCCATTTCCGAGGAGTACGGAACGGCTCGACTGTTGGCTCTCCCTGTCAACGATACCGATGAAGGCTACGACTATCCCGCCCGGGTCCGATGGACGCTCGCTCAGGACGATGTGAGATCGTATCAGGAAGCCGCCGCATTCCTGAACTTCAATAACATCGACATGGTATGCCTGCAGCACGAATATGGAATTTTCGGCGGTCCAGCCGGCAGCCATATCTTGCATTTGCTGCGCGGTCTGAAAATGCCAGTGGTCACCACTCTGCACACGGTTTTGCGCGAGCCGAATCCTGATCAGTTGCTGGTCATGGAAGAGATTGCCGAGCTCTCTGACCGGCTCATTGTGATGAGTCAACTGTCATCCCAGTTCCTGCAGGAAGTCTTTAAGGTGCCGGGCAGCAAGATCGACATGGTTCCGCACGGGGTTCCGGACCTGCCTTTCCTTGACCCTAATTTCTACAAGGATCGCTTTGGCGTAGAAGGAAAAGCGGTTCTGTTGACGTTCGGCTTGCTCTCCCCGAATAAGGGAATTGAAAACGTAATTCAGGCAATGCCGCAGATTTTGTCCAAGCACAACAATGTTGTGTACATCGTTGCAGGCGCGACTCATCCTCACATCCTGCGCCGGGAGGGTGACAAGTATCGCGCCAGTTTGCAGGCGTTGGCGAAGGAAATAGGAGTGGAATCGCAAGTGATCTTCCACAACCGCTTCGTCAGTCCCGAGGAAATGGTTGAGTTCATTGGCGCCGCCGACATTTACATCACTCCCTACCGCCATGAAGCGCAGGTCGTTTCCGGAACACTTGCCTATGCCTTGGGTGCGGGGAAAGCGATCATCTCGACTCCCTACTGGCATGCGATCGAGTTGCTGGACGATCGCAGAGGCGCGCTGGTTCCATTCCAGAATCCCAATGCAATTGCGCAATAAGACGATCGAACTCCTAGACACTCCTGCCATTCGTCACGCTATGCGCAAACGCGGTTACCTTTTCGCGCGGGAGATGGTATGGAAGCGGGTGGCGCAAGGTTACATGGAGAGTTTTTCGCGGGTGCGAAGCGATCGAATGGAGAGTCCAAAAGTTCAGTTCGCCGCGCGCCTCACTGAAAAGTCGCCTGGTCGGTTGCCTGAGTTGAAACTGAATCAACTACACCGGCTGACCGATGACACCGGAATGCTGCAGCACGCGATCTTCACGATCCCGAATCGCAGGGAGGGCTATACCACGGATGACAATGCGCGGGCTCTGATTTTCTCACTGCTGCTGGAGCAAATCGAGAGCGACGGGCTATTACAGGATCAGCCGAGGAATCCCGATTCATCTTCCTCAAATTCCGCGGGGCTGTATCTCGCCTTTCTGGAACATGCGTTCAATTCCGCGAAGGGAAGGTTTAAGAACTTTCTCCGCTACGATCGCCGGTGGAATGAGCCTGTCGGATCCGAAGATTGTCATGGACGGGCGTTGTGGGCGCTTGGAACCGTTCTAGGAAGGTCGCAGAATCAAGGACTGAGGGGCGCTGCCGGGCGTCTTTTTGAATTCTCTCTGCCTGCCGCGGTTGAATTCAGTAGTCCGCGTGCTTGGGCATATGCCTTGCTCGGCATTCAGGAATATCTCACTTCGTACCCCGGAGATCGCGATGCACAGAAAGTACAATTTGCCCTCAGTGGCCGTCTTCTCGAAATGTATGAGTCCATCCGACAGCCCGATTGGAAATGGTTTGAGAACGTTCTAGCCTACGGCAACGCCCGACTGTCCCAAGCCATGCTGCTGGTGGGCTCAGCTCGCTCGGATGAGCGCATGATTTCCGCCGGACTCGAATCTCTGGATTGGCTGCTGGAAATGCAGCGGTGTGAAGCCAACGGCCACTTTGTCCCAATTGGTTCGCAAGGGTTTTATCGCCAGAATGGCGAGAAGGCCCGCTTCGATCAGCAGCCACTTGAAGCGGCGGGCGCGGTTTCTGCTTGTTTGCAAGCGTACCGCGTAACCGGGGACAGCCGCTGGCGCGGCGAAGCCTGGTCGGCTTTCAACTGGTTTCTTGGCGACAACGATCTGCAACTGCCTCTTTATGATTCCGCGACGGGCGGTTGCCGCGATGGCCTGCATCCCGACCGCGCGAACGAAAACCAGGGAGCAGAATCAACGCTGTCATTCTTGATGGCACTTCTCGAAATGCGCGCTCTGCCAGAGCCTGAACAAAAGGAAATCCTTTCATGACCGTACCCGTAGAAAAGCAGGCTAGCCTGCTGAGCACACGCTTCGAGCCAGTACTTCATCGCCATCCTGCAAACCCGATTCTTACGAGTAAGGACTGGCCGTATCCCATCAACAGCGTCTTCAACGCGGGCGCAACGCTGCTCGCGGATGGCACGACGCTGTTGCTCTGCCGCGTGGAAGATCGCCGTGGCTTGTCGCATTTTGCGCCGCGCGCTCTCGCAACGGCGTCGATGGATGGCAGATCGATAGTCAGCCTACATTGATGGCAGACAGCGAAGAATTATCCGGAAGAGATCTGGGGTATTGAGGATCCTCGCATCACCTTCGTCCCCGAACTGCAGCAATATGTCGTCACCTACACTTCCTATTCGCGCGGCGGACCCGGCGTGTCGCTGGCCCTTACCAAAGACTTCCGCACCTTCGAACGATATGGCGTGATTATGCCGCCGGACGACAAGGACTCCGCCCTCCTGCCTCGGCGAATCGACGGATGCTGGGCTTTGATTCATCGTCCCATGACGACGCTCGGATCCCATATGTGGATTTCTTACTCTCCCGACCTGCGCTATTGGGGCCGGCACAGGCTCATGCTGGAAGCCCGCCGCGGCGCCTGGTGGGATGCCAACAAAATCGGACTATCGCCGCCGCCCATCGAGACTGCTCGCGGATGGCTCGTGTTCTATCATGGAGTCCGACACACGCCATCTGGCTGTCTGTACCGATTAGGGTTGGCACTGTTCGATCTCGAAAATCCGGAGAAGTGCTTGTTAAGAGGGGATTCGTGGATCTTTGGACCAGAGGCGGACTACGAGCGTCATGGCGATGTCGATGATGTCGTGTTTCCCTGTGGCTATACCATGGATGCCGATGGTGACACGCTCAACATCTACTACGGAGCCGCGGATTGCGCGATCGCCCTGGCTCGTGCCAGTGTAAAATCGTTACTCGATTGGCTCGACGTTAACGGAAGTTGCGAACGCCGCCAGCGCGCGCAGGATTTATGAAATCTCTTCTTTGGATTCTCCAGTTTCTCTTTGGCTGCCGACATCGTCATCAAAGTCGGGTCTTCACCATCAAACACCGTACCTACAAGGTCTGCTTCGACTGTGGACGGGAATTCGACTTGCCAGACGCACGCGTGCCCGTGCAATCCACCTCTCGGGCCGCTGCTTAGGAACGGACTCCGAGCCTGGAAACTAAAGCTTCGTGCGTCGATCCACTTCTTGGGGTGGCAACCTTGATTTCACATGTGAGCTATCTTGCTCAGACGCTCAACGCCATCTCTGTCATTCTTAATCATCTTCTGAGTGTGTAGACGGAACCGCGAAGCTGAATCGCAGCTCCTACCTTAGGTCGCTGGGCAGGTGTCCTGATCAGGTCACGCCGGCTACCACATCCAGCGAATCAGCAGTCTTCATCCGTGCGCCGGCCGCCAAACCTTGCGGCGGAACACCAGTCGACCCTGAAGACTCTCGAGCACCGCAAGAGGCAACTCCTTCAAGTGGATGAGAGGGGCTAGCTCGCCAAAACAAGGAAGGTCAAAGATCATGCCTTTACTCGAAATTCTCGAAGTTCTGGTTGTTGTGGGCGTTCTCCTGTGGGCGGTAAACCGATTCATCCCAATGCAGGGATCCATCAAATCCATTCTGAATGGTGTCGTAGTCATCGCCGTGGTTCTGTGGCTGCTGAATATTTTTGGATTGTTCCATTCGCTGGCCCGGGTTCATGTCGGTGTCTTCCTGAGCTCGTAGCGAACCTGCGATATGCATCACCAACATTCGTAGCGCAAGCGGCAGACAACCTGCCTTAAGGAGATACTGTGAAAACCAAGCTGTTTCTGATAGTTGGAATCATCCTCAGTCTGAGCGCATGGGCGCAGACTAACTCGCAAAGCACCCTGGCCGTCGAACCGCTGAGCCCGATGCCTGTCTTTCACGTGACTGTCACTAGCAGGAGCGTGCAGGCGGTCAACTACAAGCACCGCGGCGGAGCCTCCAAACTGGATTTCGCGGGTACCGACCTCATGCCTGCGGCCAATGGCCAAGCGAAGGTAGAGAGCAAGAAGGGCTACACCGAAATCGAAGTGGAATTTGGGAATCTGCAAAAGCCCACAACCTTCGGCAACGAGTATCTGACCTACATCTTGTGGGCAATATCGCCGGAAGGCCGCGCCGTCAATCTTGGCGAGGTTCTGATCGGCGACAATCATCGCAGCAAACTGGACGTGACCACCGATCTCCAGGCTTTCGCGCTGATCGTTACCGCGGAGCCTTACTACGCTGTGCGCCAACCCAGCAATGTTGTTGTGATTGAGAATGTAGTTCGTGAAGACACCAAGGGAACGATGGAAACGGTGAATGCAAAATATGAACTGCTGGAGCGCGGCGGCTACATTCCCACCGGCTACAAGTTCGACCCCGTAGTTTTGAATGCGAAGTTGCCGCTGGAATTCTTCGAGGCGCGCAATGCACTGCGCATCGCCCAATCCGAGGGAGCCGAGCAGTACGCATCGGACAGTTATCAGCACGCCGTCAAGCTGATGGACAGCTGCGGATGCCCAAGCTACCAACAAGCATATCGATAAAAAGCCGCTGATCGCTATTTCTCGTGAAGCTGTACAGACTGCAGAAGATGCGCGCGCTATCGCAGTCAAGAAAATGGACGACGTCCGTTTGGCAAAGGAGCGACAAGCTTCGGCGGATGCGCAGGCGAAAACGCAAGGCGAGGCGGACGCGGCGATGCGACAGAAGGAACAAGCTGAGTCCGACACCACCAGAGCCCAAAGCGCGAACGCGCAGGCTCAGTCCGATATGGCACGAGCGCAAGCCGCGAAAATGCAGGCGGAATCTGACACCGTGAGTGCGCAGGCTGCCAAGGCTCAGGCTGAAGCAGATGCGGCGAAGGCACGGACTGACGCCACTGATGCTCAGGCTGCAAGTGCCAAAGCCCAATCAGAGATGGCTGCTAACCAGGCTTCCTCCGCAACCGCACTCTCGGCCGCCCAAGCGGATGCCGACCAATCCCGGTCCGATTCGCTGAAGGCGCAGCAGTCCGCGCAGCAAGCGGAGGCTGATAAGCTAGCAATGCGTGCGAAGCTTTCCGAGCAACTGAATTCTATTCTTCAGACTCGCGATACGGCACGAGGCCTCATCGTGAGCATGTCTGATGTTCTGTTTGATACCGGGAAGTACTCTTTGAAGCCGGGAGCGCGCGAGAAGCTGGCGAAAGTCGCTGGAATCTTGCTGGCATACCCGGGGCTCAACGTCGAAGTCGGCGGTTATACCGATAACGTCGGCGGCGATGCCATGAACCAAACGCTGTCGGAGAATCGTGCCGGTTCTGTGCGCGACTACCTGGTGCAGCAAGGAGTATCGACGAATTCGGTGTCGGCCAGAGGTTTCGGAAATACCTTGCCGGTATCCTCCAACAATAACTCCGCGGGCCGACAGCAGAATCGCAGAGTGGAACTTCTTGTCTCCGGCGACGCCATTGGCAAGCCTCTCAACACGACCACCGGAAGCTTGCGTTAACGAATCGTGTAAACAGCGGTGAGGGTGCATCTCCGGTACAGGGGTGCATCCTTTACGCTCAAAGGAGGAAACATGCTTTTAACAATGTTGAGCTCATCCGTGATTCTGGCGCTACTGGGAGCCCTGCCACGATGGCCGCGTACGCGAGACTGGGCCTTTTACGCAACCGGCGGTGGCGAGCCGGTCGTTTTCAGGGGTGTCATTCCGCCGGTTCTCTGCAGGAGTTGAGGCATGCAAAAGGATGCAACATCGGCAGGTGCCCCCAGGAGTTGGCGATTGCTTTCTGCCTGTGCGGCTGCACTTTTTCTCCTTGTATTGATAGGGAGCGTTCGTTCGTCCGCATACTCCGTGCTCACTCACGAAGAAATCGTCGACTTGCTCTGGACTGCCGAGATCCGGCCCCTGCTCCTGCAACGTTATCCCGGACTCTCTGAGGAGCAGATCACCGAAGCCCATGCCTATGCCTACGGAGGCGCGGTCATCCAGGATCTGGGCTACTACCCGTTCGGCAGCACAGAGTTCAGCGACCTGGTGCATTACGTCCGCAGCGGAGACTTTGTTCGCGAGTTGCTGCTCGAAAGTCAGGATGTTGATGAGTACGCGTTCGCGCTAGGCGCATTGTCGCACTATGCATCGGACATCGTCGGCCACCCGGCAGTAAACCAGGCCGTCGCTATCGAGTATCCCAAGCTACGCGCAAAATACGGTAAGTCCGTCCGTTATTCCCAGGACAGGACCGCTCACCTCAAGACGGAGTTCGGATTTGACACCGTGCAGGTTGCGAAGAACCGCTATGCGTCGCAGCAGTATCACGATTTCATCGGCTTCCAAGTCTCCAAATCCTTACTGGAACGGGTATTTCCTGCGGTCTATGGAATGCAGTTGAAAGACGTGCTGACCCATGAAGACTTGGCGGTGGGCTCGTATCGCTTCGCGGTAAGCCGGATGATTCCTGAGATGACCCAGGTCGCACTGCAAACACATAAGAAGGAACTCTTGCGCGAGACTCCGAACTTCGCGAAACGGAAGTTCCTGTATCGCCTGTCGCGCTCCGACTACGAAAAGCAGTGGGGAAAGGACTACAAAAAGCCCGGCATGCGCACCCGTATGTTATCGACGCTCTTGCGATACATGCCGAAGGTCGGTGCGTTCAAGGGCTTGGCGTTCAATAATCCAACTCCCCAAACGGAGGATCTCTATTTCAAAAGCATCAACACGACGGTCGATCAGTACCGCGCCTTTCTCGAGCAAGTGCGCAACGATAAACTTGTGCTTCCCAACTGCGATCTCGATAGCGGGCTGCCTACCAGGGCTGCGGAATACTCGCTTACTGACGATGCGTACGCAAAGTTGCTGCTTCAATTGTCGGACCGAAAGTTCGATCTGACATCGCCGGAACTGCGCGACAACATTCTGCACTTCTACTCCGACCTGTCCGTGCCGATCGAGACGAAGAAGGACAGGGTTCGCTGGCAATCCGTGCTGACCGATTTGGACCAGTTAAGGGCCGTGGTGTCGGTGCAGACTGTCGCGGCTAGCCCCCGCGAGTGACGCAAAGAGTACTTCTGAATAAAGAGGAGGAGTCATCCACCTATCAGATTTCATTTCCGAAAATATGGAGTGCATAGTTCAGGCCTGGGAGGACTTTGCGCGGAGCATCGAGCCTCCTGCGCTTACCATGGATAGAACGGCGTTAAGAGATCACGCATCTGCCATGCTGAGAGTAATCGCCAAGGATCTCACTGCCGGCCAAACACCATTGGAGCAATCTGAAAAATCGAAGGGGCACGCGCTCCGGGACACCGACGACACGGCGGCTGAGTCACACGCTGATGCACGCCTCCTTTCCGGATACACAATTGAGCAAATCGTGTCAGAATTTCGGGCGCTAAGGGCGAGCGTGCTGCGACTTTGGTCAAACTCTGCCGAAAAACGACATGATGTCGACCCCTTGGACATCATCCGCTTCAATGAAGCGATCGATCAGGCCCTGGCAGAATCGGTAGGGCGCTATGCCCGGGCGGTAAAAAAATCACAGAACTTGTTTCTCTCTGTTCTTGGCCATGATTTGCGTGACCCGCTGGAAGATTCCATCAGGGCCGCAAGCCTAATCATGAGCACTACTTACATTGCCAGCAAACACAACGAGTTGGCCACAGGGGTTTTCAACAGTGGACAGAGCATGCTTAAACGGGTCAACAATTTGCTCGATTTTACGCGTACCCAACTAGGTTCAGTCCTACCCACCAAGGTGAAGAAGACAGACATTGTCAATATTTGCCTGGGCTCCCTTGAAGAGTTGCGCACGAAATATCCGGAACGCACGGTTGAGTTTAGCGCGACGGGCAACCGCGAAGGACTCTGGGATGGACCCAGAATCGCGCAGGTTTTTTTCAATTTAATCGGCAACGCATTACAGCACGGTGCCCACGCGGAGCCTGTAACAGTTCACCTGGATTGCGACTCAGACCAGATCATAGCGATAATAAAAAACAAAGGCGTTCCGATAGGCCGAGAAAGAATGCAATCCATTTTTGAACCACTCGTGCGCTTTACAGAGGAAGACTCGGTTGGTCGCGCAAACGAGCCTAGCCTTGGTATCGGCCTCTACATCACGCGCGAAATCGTCCAAGCCCACAATGGCGCCATCCACGTGGATTCCTCAAATAGCCAGGGCACGACTTTCACAGTCCGTTTGCCGCGCACTCCACCCGTATGTCGTGCGGCATAACCATGTCGGCGTTTGTTCGTTGATTGGCCTTGTAGTTTCGCCTGGGCAAAATTGATCGGCCTCAAGTTCCCCGCGGGATAGCAGCATTACTGCTTCCGTTTTGTTCAGACTACAAATTGTCCGCCCAGTTGAGAGGAGCACGATTGTGGATCTGTAATCGGCAAACCGGACCTCTGGTTCGCAACCGATCCGATAGAAGCGCAGGTCACCTATTCAGTGTGGATCCCCAACTCGCGCCACTGCGGAACAGTGCATTTCCGTCCGCTCGCGATTGACTACTTCCGCTCTAGGCTTGGCTGCACTTTTTTCTCCGCGAGCACGGTCACTGGTCCAAGCAGGCCTGACGGCAGCAGCGGCGAAGTCGCCTTATACGGCTTCACATCTGCAAACGTGATCCTTGTTGCTCCGGGCTGCTCGTCACCGATCATACGATTTACCCAGGCGTTCACTACCTTAATCGTGATTTCATTTGCACCCGGTTTCAACGCAGAGCTTGCGTCAAGGCGATAAGGCGCGTGCCAAACTTGTCCTAAGCTTTGTCCGTTGACCGACACTTCTGCAAGATTCTTAACGTCGCCCAAATCGATCCACAAGCGTGCCCCTTTGGCGAACCAATCCGGGGAGGCTTGCAGAGTCTTTGTGTACGTGCCCACGCCGGAGAAGTATTTCACTCCCGGATCGCTGCTGCTGCTCCAATCCGAGAGCTCATTCAAGGTGATCGACTCAGGAGCGCCACGCCCGGGCTGGAAAGCGAGCTTCCACGAGCCGGAGATTGTGGCCACTTTTATTCGGGTCACTGGCGCCAGTATGTGCGATGTCTCCGACGTGGGTTTGCGGAAGACTACAAAGACGGTGCCCCATGGTTCGAGCTGAAGCGGCACCGTGGTGCGCCCGTCCGCTACGTTGAACGACACCGGCTCGGATTTGCCGGTCTCTGCGCGCCACAACTCCGGCTGCTTTCCCGCCGCCCGGATAACTGCATCGATCGTCGCTTCGTGGTCGCTTCGATTATCCACGAAGTAAATATCTCCATTCGTCAGCTTACGGTGAACGAACTCCACGTCCGGACCATCAGGTTGTCTTGCATAATCGAAGTCGGGTTTCAGGTTGAGCGCACCAAGCACCTCAGCAAGTTTCTGGCCGGCATAAACCGTACCTTTTCCAAAATTGGCCACGCCGGTACCATCGCCGAATAACTGGGATGAAAGCCTCTCAAACTCGGCGTGATCATCCGCCAGGCTCGGGTCGTCGGTCGGCTTGGGACCAGCGATAACGGCACCGTCTTCCGCGAGTTTGGCGATGGCGCGCAGCACGGGAAGCGACATATGGCGGCTGTATGGATCCAGTCCCAGAACTCGGTACTGCATGCCACTCTTGGTAACGATCTGACCGCGCGAGACACTCAACTCATGGATCAATGCATCGGCGTTGATGTAATCGAATGCATAACCAGCCGGGATCTCCGGCGCTTTATGCTCGAAGATGGCCGTGAGATTCGAATCTTCTCCGTAGAAATAGACAAGGTCCGCGCCATAAGTGACCCTGCTGGAGCATGTAGCTGGACCGAGCCAGGTAGTCGATCCATGGCGCAGCCTGTTCCGCCCAGGTTTCATTGCGATTGAACCATTGTCCGAATGGACCAAGCGTGAGCCCGGGAGCTTTGCCAATCAGCGGCTGGTGTGCGGACTCGTGGATCACGAAGCGATTGATTCCGTTGAGCAATTCCTGATCAGCGGTGGGCTTGAGCGTGGCAGGAGACCACGCCCATGGCGCCGCCGCCGCCGTCAGCGATTCCGCCGCGGCAATATTCTGGCCGTAGATGTGGGCTACGGATGCGGACTCGCGGTCATCCGCGTTGTAGCCGTACTGTGGCTGATTCACGCCAGGTCTCTGCGTCCACATCGCGCTCATCGGCACTTCGTTCATCTTCTTGACTTCCATGCCGTCGGCAACGAAGGCGCGCCCTGATTCGTGGGATTCTCCATAGTGAGCCATGCCACGCTCGTGAAGAGTCTCTTCCAGTTGGCCGTAGTGCTCAGTAGCAATGAGATCTGCGATGGTCTTGCGGAAATCCCAAAGAAAATCGATCGCTCGCGGCCGAACTTTCAACCACTCGGCCGGCAAGCACGGGCAACCACGGTATCGGATCATACCCGCGCAGCTTCTTGAATTGCGCCAGCATGTTGTCGGTCCAGTTCTGCGAGCCGGCTTCCCAGCTGTCATTGATCACATACCGGATGCCTTTTTTCCCCATTTCATCCGCGCCAACCGTCTCCTTGTAGCTATCGAGATATTTCTCGAAGTAGTCCTTCACGTAGCGATGATCGAGTTTGTCGACTTCGAGTCCGGTAGCTTCGGGCGTTGCAGGATGGTTGGTGATTCCGAGCAAGAGAATAACCAAACCGGAGCACGACCCATTTGCCCTCTGGCGGAGTCCAGTCCAGCGTTCCGTCAGGAGCCATCTTTGAGGTTAGATCGATGACATCTGACTTTCTGATTGCCAAGGTGGAATCGACTTGCGGAGTCGCAAATCCATAGAGGTCGAGTTCGGGAACAAAGGCCGCTTTCTCCTCAAAGTGGTTGACGCGCGGATCGGAGTGCAGGACCAGTTCGGCAACTTCGTATGTGGTCGGAACAGTGGGGGGCGGACCGAAGGAAGAGAGGTCGATCCCCTCCGCCCAGGCCGGAACTGGCGGAGGCGGAGTGTGCTTGAACGTGACTCGGAAGTATTTGGCGGTTACCGGATCGAATGAGATGGTATGTTCCGGCGCGCGTCCTCCGCTCAGGCTAACGACCTTGTGGAAGTTTTGTCCGTCGTCGCTGGCTTCGAGAGTCTTGTCGGGAATCCCTGTGACGAATTCCTGGATAAATCCGGGGTCCTTTGTCACGAACGTTAGTGCGCGAATCGTATGGGGAGCAGGATATTCGAACTGAATCCAGGAATCGGCGTCGGGAGTCGGAAAGGGCACTTTGGTGGTTTTCTCCAGATCTCCGTCGCTGAGTATTATGGGATCCAATCCCTCGCCACTGGAAGTGATTTTGGCCTGCTCCATTTCTGGGCCTGTCGAGCCGGAAGCAGCTCGAAACGCCACCACAACCGCGTCTGAATAGAACTCGGGCAAATGTGTCGCCGGGGGCCCGAACTGTTCGCGAATACCAAGATTCTGGAAGGCCCCAGTGGTACTCGGAGGATGAGCAAGCTTGCCGACGAATGGTTTGCCGCCGTCCACAATGGTCTCGGTCCACACGTACTTTTTCATTCCTTGCGCTGGTGTCACCCAGGGTCCACCCGTTTCGCTCCAGCCAGGGGAACCTGCGATCGCCATCTCCATCCCGAATTGATCCCCGAGCCCGATGGCGTATTTGAACGCGTCCTTCCATTCCGGCGTCATGTATCCCAATCGCTTCTCAACAACCTGTGGAGTTTGTAGCGCTGCGTCGAAATTCTGGAATCCGGCAATCCCTGCCCGATGCATCCAATCGAGATCGAGTTGGATGCCTTCTTTCGTGATGTTCCCATTCATCCAGTGCCACCAGACGCGGGGCCGCGCCGCGCTGGGCGGGTGTTCGAACCCTTTCTGCAACGCATCTTCAGGCGTCTGCGCGGAAGAAAATCCAACGCCGCAAAGGAGGGTCAATGCCGCGGTGACAAAGAATCGTGTCCAGCTTCGCTTCATAATTCGCCTATCTCCAAAAGTGTGTTTCTTTCACGTAGTACACGCTATGAAGCGCCCGATGCGGGAAGGGAGAATGATCACGCGTCAGTTTGGACGATCGGTACGATCGATCCGATGAAGACCAACTTCTCCCGTACAAAGGGGCCCAGCATAGGAGCTACAAGGCCCATGCGCAACAAGATGAGTGGTTAATTCGCGTGTTGCGCAGTGCGAAACGAATCGGGATTGAAGCTTTCCTTGCAACACCTCGGGCAAGCTTCGTAAGTTGGATTTGAGCTAACCGTTGGCGCGACGCTTGATTACTAAGACCAAAAATGCGGAACGGCGCGTCATACTCTTCGGGCTGGACACCGCAATGCTGCGGAGTGCCGGACATTTGGTCCTTACCCCGAGCCAGGTACCCTCGTTCTGCAATTTCACACAGCAAAATAGTGAAGATCAGAGGCTCTCGCATTGACTTCGAGTTCTTCCTGATGAAACCATCCGCGCCGTCAGCATTGGTGAAGGGCACTATGTAGTTCTTTGGGAAAACACTATACAGATATTGAACGCAAACGGGGGGATTTCGATGGCATCATGATGGCGGACTGGCGAGCATTGTACGATGGCGTCGCTGCAGCGAAGTGAAGCTTCCCAAACACTGTTACCGAAAAACCGTCGGTTATTGTTACAGCGTTCGTGTGAGAAACCCAAACATGAAAATCAAAGTCTTTGCGATTACATTGATTGCTTTCCTGGTTGCAATGCAGATCCGTGTGTCAGCGCAGCTTGCACCTGAGGCTTTGAAGGGGTTATGGAAAGCGCAATGGATCACGTCGCCCAGTGCGCCGCTGAGAGATAGCGTTGTTTTGCATTTCAGGAAACTGCTCGACATTCCACAGGCTCCAGAGCATTTCGTTGTTCACGTCAGCGCGGACGCTCAGTTCATCCTTTGCGTCAATCAGCAGGAGGTAGGGCGAGGGCCGGCGCGAAGCGATCTTGCTCATTGGCGATATGAAACCTATGACCTCGCGAAATTCCTGCATGCCGGGAAAAACGAGATCTCTGCGACAGTATGGAACTTCGGTGTTGTACCGCTGGCCCAGATCACAGATCGGACTGGATTCGTGCTTGAAGGCGATACGGCCAGCCAAGCGATTGCGAATACGGACGGCAGTTGGGAAGTCGAAGATGAAAAAGGTATACAGACTTTGCCAACGCCTCCTGAAATCGAGCACTCCTATTACGTAGCAGAGCCGGCCGAACGCATCGATGGATCGGTATTCGACTGGTCTTGGAACAATGCAGCGTCGTCGCAAGGTAACTGGAAAAAGCCACTCTTGATTGGCTACGCGTCCCTCCGGGGGGCGGTGCTGCAGAACAACAATTGGCAACTGACGGCCGACCCGTTGCCTGCAATGCAAATGGAAGCGATGCCCGCAGGACGCGTCGTACGTACCACTGGCATTCAGTCGTCCGCAGATCTTGCCGGTTCTTCCATCGAAATACCACCTCACTCCAAGATCAGCCTTCTGCTCGACCAGTCTCATCTGATTACTGCTTACCCAGAGTTGACTGTGAGTGGCGGCGCGCAGAGCACGATCCGTCTCACCTATGCCGAGGCTCTCTTCGACAGCAATGGACAAAAGGGTAATCGAAACGAAATCGCCGGCAAAAACATTGTGGGCATCTTTGATGAGTTCCTGCCGGACGGATCGCAAGGACGCCGATTCACGCCATTGGTCTGGCGTACATGGCGATATTTACAACTGGACATCACCACCGCTGATCAGCCGCTTCATCTCGATAGTCTTCGTTGTTGGTTTACAGCTTTTCCCTTCGAAGAGCGAGCGCAGTTTTCGTCAGACGATCCATCCCTTACTCCCATATGGGAGATCGGGTGGCGAACGGCTCGCCTCAATGCACACGACACCTACATGGACACGCCGTACTACGAGCGAATGCAGTACGTCGGTGACACGCGCATCCAAGCTTTGATTTCGTATGTCGTTGCCGGAGACGATCGTCTCGCCCGCCAGGCGATTCAGGCTCTTAACGATTCCCGTGTTCCTGATGGCCTTACCCGCAGTCGTTATCCCACTTCCGTAACGCAGATGATCCCACCCTTCTCGCTCCTGTGGATCGGAATGCTCCACGACTTCTGGATGTACCGCGGAGACGAGGAATTCGTAAAAGCCCAGGTCCCCGGCACTAGAACAGTCATGGACTGGTTTCGTGATCGACAAAGGCCAGATGGGCTTCTGGGGGAAATAGCGTGGTGGCCTTTCGTCGATTGGGGGAAGGATTTTGGGTTTGGCATGCCTTCGGAGGATGCGGATGGAGGATCCTCTTCTATTACTCTGCAGTATGTCGAAGCGCTTCGCTATGCGGCAGAGCTGGAATCGAAGTTCGGAGACCCGGTTCGCGCGCAGCGGTATCGCGAGGCTGAGTCCCGGGCTGTGGATGGGATACGCAAATTGTGCTGGAACGACTCCTATGGCCTGCTTGCCGATACTCCAGCCCAGAAACATTACAGCCAGCATGCGAACATTCTCGGCGTCTGGCTTGACGTAATCCCGGCGGAAAAACAGAAGGATGTTCTAACAAAGATTCTCTCGACCAGTGACCCTGGATTTACAGCTTCCGGGCCAGTTCCGGAGATGACGAAGGCAACATATTACTTTCGGTTCTATTTGGCGCGCGCCATCGATCACGCAGGCATGGGAGATCGGTATTTGGATCTCCTTAGACCCTGGCACGATATGGTTGCACTTGGACTCACCACTTGGGCAGAACAACCAGAGCCCACGCGTTCTGATTCGCACGCCTGGAGCGCTCATCCGAATTTTGACTTTCTCACGATTGTCGTCGGAGTTCGACCAAAGGAACCGGGGTTCTCCAGCGTCATCATCGAGCCTCATCCTGGACGGCTCAGGAATGTGATTTCCACGGTACCGACTCCGCGAGGAACGATCGAAGCCAGTTTCAAAACGAATCCGACTGGCGAGGACGCGGAAATAGCGCTTCCTCCGAATGTCACCGGGGATCTCGAGTGGAAAGGAAAGACCATCGTCTTGCATGCAGGCCATCAACACCTGCAATTGTTTTGAAGAAGCGTTGAGGAGGGGACCGCAACACTCATTGCCGGGAGCAAGATGCTCAGCTCGGCAAATGTCTTCTCTGCCGTCCTCCAGGGCGCTTTTGTGCGGTCGACAAGCGCGAACGTTCGATCAATCGTCATAGCTTCTCCTTCCGGAAGCTAAGACTTGAACTTCAGTCGCCGTCAATCCGCTACTTCGTGGCGGTTGTTGCTTGAACCACTTCCGCATCAATGGTCAACTGAATTTCATTCCCCACTACTCCCTGATAACCTGTCATTCCAAAATCGGTGCGATTCAGAGTCCCACTTGCGGACACCCCCATGTGCAAATGCCCGTGGGCATCATCGATAGGTTTTGAAGGGCCTTCAACAGCCAACGTAACCGGCTTGGTCACTCCGCGGATCGTAAGATCCCCCGTGATCTTCAGCTTGTCCCTTCCAGCCGACTCCACCTTCGTCGACCGAAACGTCATCGTCGGATACTTCTGAACGTCAAAAAAGTGATCACTGCGCAGATCGTTGTCGCGCATCTCAACGCGTGTATCTACGGACGCAGGTTCGATGGTTACGTCCACCGAGTCGTTCTTGGTATCGGCAGGGTCATAATGCGCGCTCCCGCTTAGCTTGGTGAATGTACCCCGCACGGTAGAAATTCCCATATGCCGAACAGCAAACTGCGCCGACGAGTGGGCGGGATCTAGTTGCCATACATTGGATTGTGCGACGGCGGTCATGCTGAAGGTTAGTGCAGACAGGGCGAGAATAGCGATCGGTCTCAAGTTGGCTCCTTTAATAGTTGTGGGACTTAGTGTGTGACCAGCGCTGCTCCGGGCAAGCCACTCGTGCCTTCCTTTTTTCGGAGAGCAGCTTCTAGATTCCGCCGGGAAATCCTGGAATGTTCGCGTGCCAGGGCTTCTGCACGTGCGGCTTCGCGGTTCTCAATGGCTTCAACAATTGCACGATGGTGCTCGGCCGCAATATGTGCCGTGCTCGGCTCGTAGTCCGCAGGGCTGAATACCAAAGCTTCCGGGGCAGCGAATGGAATCTTGCACGCGTGCTCCAGTTCACGGAACAACGAGGGACTCTTGGCCAGACACCAGACCTCCCGGTGAAACGTCCTATTCGTATCCAAAAAACGCGCGAATGCTTCCGGCGATGCTGGGTTTTCGAGCATTGCTTTCGGCAGGAGTCGCTTGACTCGTCCAAGTTCTTCGACACGTTCGAGTCGCTCCGCCGCAAAGCGCGCAGCGGTACCTTCTAGGACGCCGCGAATTTCGATCGCGTCACAAATGTCGGCCGTGCTGAACGAGCGAACCCGAAATCCGCCCGTCGGAATCGGTTCGAGCAAACCCTCATTCGCCAGCCGTTCGAGCGCAATCCGAATCGGTGTCCGCGAGGCTTTTAGCAACGACACGAGCCCGAGTTCGGTCAGGCGCTCGCCGGCCGAGAATTCCCCCTTCAGGATCCACTCTCGCAAGGTGAGTACGAGGCGTTCGGTCTGCGTATTCGAGCTGGCAGTGCTAGCAACAATAGAAGGAGAGGTCGACATTGCATGCAATCCTACAAGCCAACCAGCGCTAAGTCCAGTAGTTCTGTCTAATAAAATGCTAAGACGCGGATTATTGCATGCAATCAGCTAGCTTGCTGTCATTTTGAAGAAGATCAATGCGCTCCGCCAACGTAGTTCCCGTAACCGACAACGACCGTCGACGCAACCAATACCAGCAAGCTCAAGGCGACCAGCAACTTGGTTCTGACACCGGCACCGTTCCACTCTTTGAGGGCAATACCCCACAAGGTGCTGAAGATGATGATGCTGGCCATGTGCAGCGTCCAACTGGAAAATTTGAAGCGCCCCATCTGCGTCTCGCCCATGGTGTAGAAGAAAAACTGCATGTACCAGGTGGTTCCGGCTAAGGCCGAGAACAAGTAGTTTGGAAGCATGGGGGCTCGTAAGGGGAGTTCGGTTTTCACCGCTACTGCGACTGCCATTTCTTCTGCGGGTGCATCGGTCACGGCTTCAAGGATGTGTTCTTCACCGCGCTTGGGTACTTCTCCGCGAATCTCCGATTGGAAATATTGATAGCCGGTGTGATTTCGGATGTTCAGAATGACGCACCAGATGAAGTTGGTCGTGAAGCCGCCTAAAAGCACCACGACCAGAACCGGAAGACCCTGCCACAGTCCCGCAGTTCCGTGCTGCACGGTGATCGCTTTGATCGGATCTCCAGCCGCCAGGCCGTATGCAAAACAAGCACTCATGACTCCTGAGAAAGTCGCGACTAGTAATCCTTTCTTCAGATCGAATTCTTTAATCGAAGCTCTTTTCTGTTCATCCGACATCTCCCGCTCTTTGGAAACTCCCGCCGCCCCTGCCACTGCAATTCCCAGCAGACAAATGCCAACACCGGCGAGGATGATCAGTCCGGAGCGTGTTCCCATGACCTGACTTGCAAACTCACCGCGGAAAATCGGCGGCATCAACGTGCCAAAGGCAGCGGTGTATCCAAGTGCCACGGCCATCCCAAGCGACATGCCCAGATAGCGCATGGTCAGACCGAACGTGAGCCCCCCGAGACCCCAAAGCACGCCAAAGAAGTATGCCCAAACAATCGCGCTGCCCGGTGCCTCGTGCAGCACCTGACCGAGGTCGCGAGTCATAGTCCATGCCAACAGCCACGGCGCGATGATCCAACTGAAGAATCCGCCCACCAGCCAGTAGGTTTCCCACGCCCAGTGCTTCACTCCCCGATAAGGGACGTAGAAGCTGGCAGACGCGAGGCCGCCCAACCAGTGAAAAAACACACCCAATGCCGGGTTAGGATTCATTCGCCCACCGAGTCTGAGTCATAAGTGGAAGACCTCTTGAAGCGGCTGCATGGCGCGATCCGGCAATGTGCCGTCAGGCTGAATGAAGAAGTCTCCCATCTCCCGCTGCCAGCGCTCATTCACTTCACGTCGTGCCATGCCCGACCGCGCTCGTTCGAAGTCTTCGGTTTCCAGATATCCGACGAGAAGACCGTCGTCACGCAAAAACAGGGAATAATTACTCCACCCCGTCTCACGTAATGCGGATAGCATCTCCGGCCATACGGTGCGATGGCGTGCCTTGTATTCTTCCAGCCGCTCCGGCTTAACCTGCAAGACAAAGCAGATACGCTGCATTGATCTCTCCTTAACGCAGGAAGGCCTCGGACAAGCCGCCATCGACGGGAATCAATGTGTCCTGTAGTCTTGGCGCTCTGATCCCCCGCAAGCCACACGATTGCCGCAGCACAGTCTTGCGGAAGAATCGGTCGCTTGGTTAATGTGCGCTGCGCATAAAAATCAGCCAGCTTGTCTCGGAGGTCCTCTGTGGACTCCGATTCAGAAAAATCGATCTTGTATTTCTGCAGCGACTGGATTACGCGGTCGCGGGGAAACATCGTCGAACCCGCTACGACGGTGGCCGGCGCGATTCCATTCACACGCACATGCGGGCTCAGCTTGACGGCAAGTTCACGAATGAGATGGTTCAGTGCCGCCTTGCTGGTATCGTAGGCTTCACTGCCTTTCTTGGGAACGACCGCGTTCGCGGAGCCAGTGAGGACGATTGCCGCGGGCAGGCTTTGATCTCTAAAAACCCACTCAGTTTGGCGAGCGAGAAGATAGTTCCCGGTCACGTTGACGAGAAACGTCTTGGCCCATTGCGCTTCGGAAAGTTCTCCATCGGAGCCCGGGACAGGATAGATGGCCGCCGTATTGACGATGATATCGATGCCGCCGAATTTCGAAACGGTGAATCGAACCGCATCGGACAGAGATTCCGAGTCACTGAGGTCGACAGCAGTAGCAGTTACGAATTCTTCAGAGGACAACTTGCCAACCTCGTTTGATACCCTCGTCGCGCCCTCCACATCAAAGTCCGCAACCACAACATGCGCGCCTCTGCGACCCAGGAGCAGCGCCACCTCGCGGCCAATGCCGCTTGCTCCACCGATCACCAACGCGATCTTGCGGCTGAACTCCGCTTCCGCAGGCATGCGCTGAAGCTTGGCTTCCTCCAACGCCCAGTACTCGATTCGGAATGCTTCGGACCTGGGAAGTGCGACGTAGTTGTGAAATTGTGTGAACTGTCTCGACTGTTCTTCGCTACGCGCCTGGGGCAACGGATGAGCAACCTCGCCATCTTCCAGCGCGTTTGCTCCTGCCATCACATGGATGGCGTTGATAAAAAACTCCGTCGTGATGCGGGCTTCTTTCTTGTTCTTGCCGAAGCCGAAGAGTCCGATGCCTGGAATCACTACGACGGAGGGATTGGAATCGCGCAGCTTGGGTGAATCAGGCGTTGCCCATTCTTCGTAGTAATTCTTGTAGGTTGCACGGTAAGCTGCAACATCCCTCTGAATTCGCGCCTTGAGAGCTTTCATGTCCTCTTTGCCTGGGATCCCAATCGACAAACCACGGGCACACGCGAGTTCGCAGAAAGTGGTCCGGACAGCTAGTGCCCAGTGCACTCAGCTCTTTCGCCCATTCCGAACCGGCGAAAGTCAGAGCATCTTCGTCATCGGTATAGTGGGCAATGACGCGCCGATTCGATGAGACTGCGCCTCGCAGCGCGGGAAGAATCTCAGCAGCGATTGTTTTGCGGCCTTGCACTGGCGCATTCTCGATTCCGCCAAACAAAGAATGTCTTCTTCGCTTGATGGGCCTGAATGAATTCGCCCATCTGATCGATGGTGCGAATGCTATTGAGATAACACTCGCGCTGCGTCATTCCCCAGGTGAACAGGCCATGGCCGCCAAGGATCAAACCCTCCGCCCCGGGGTTATCCTTTACTGCCTTTTCGATCAGCAGCGCCAATTCAAACCCGGGACGCTGCCACGGAACCCAGACGATTCTCCGATCGAATTCTCTGTTGAACTCGTCGAGTTTGCGCTTGCCGTTTGCACTCGCGGCGAGGGCGATGGCCCAGTCGGGATGCAAGTGATCCACGTGTGAAAAAGGTAAGAAATGCGTGCAACGGAGTGTCGATGGAAGCGGCAACTCGGTTCTGCCCAAAGGCAGAGAGCGGATAATAGCTGACCATCTCATCTTCGTACTTCTCGCCGCGATAAAGTTTCTTCAGGTGATCAAGGCGATCCAGATAGAGAAGCGCAAACCCCGGTTCTGTGATGGAGCCGATATCCCCGCCACTTCCTTTAACTGCCAGTACGCGGACGGCATTTCCGGTGAAGGGATCCGGAAGTTCGATCTTCGAACTGGTGTTTCCACCGCCGAAGTTCGTAATGCGTAGATCTGCCCCCAATAGATTCGAGCGATAGCGTAACAGTGCAAGTTGATTGGCGCCGAGTGCCCGAGCGTGATCTTCGTTCCACAGATCGTTCAGGTAGGTCATTTCTCTGATTTCAGGCATAAATCATCTCGCAATATTGTTCGAAGCGTTCAGTGTGCCGCTCCCATTGGTCGGTCTCAACCGGCTCAAAAATTTCGGTTGGGAAGGAGCGATCTACGATGCCACGCACTTCCTGAAGCGTGGAAGCTTCGCCGGTCGCCAGGATTTGAAGGGCAATATTGCCCAGAGCGGTTGCTTCGGCTGGTCCGGCGAGCACTCTTCGTCCAGTCGCATCGGCGGTGAACTGATTTAGCAGACGGTTTTTCGATCCACCGCCAATCACGTTGATCTGTTCGATTGTTTGTCCACAAAGCTGCTGGAGACGGTGCAGAACCACGCGGTACTTGAAGGCCAGACTCTCCAACACGCAACGAACATAGGCCCCGGGCCGTGTTGGTGGAGCTTGATGCGTTTTCCTGCAGAAATTGTCAATGGCCGCGAGCATGTTGGTAGGCCGCAAGAATGATTCATCATCGGGATCGACGAGACATGCGAAGGCGGGTTCTTGCCCGGCCAGCTCGACCAGTTCACGGTATCCGGCAGATTGAGCCCTTGTACCCCAGCAGCTCCTGCATGCTTGCAGCATCCAAAGGCCCATCACATTTTTTAGTAGGCGCGTTGTTCCATTCACCCCTCCTTCATTGGTGAAGTTCGCTCGGAGGGCCTCGGGCGTGAGCACAGGAGCATCGATTTCAGTTCCGAGGAGCGACCATGTCCCAGAGCTGAGGAAAGCGGTACCATCGCGAGCGCTGATAGCAGCGACAGCCGACGCAGTGTCGTGGCAGGCTGGAGCGATCACAGGAGTTGCGGCCAGGGTTGAAGTCGGTGCGACGCTGGGCATCAGTGTCCCAAGAATGCTGCCGGGTTCGACAATTGGCGCTGGCAAGTCCGCGCGCAGCCCCAACTGCTGGATGAGATTTGTGGCCCAGCTTCTGCGAAGCGGGTCAACGAGCTGAGTGGTGGTTGCATTCGTGAACTCGCAGGCCGCGTTTCCCGTAAGCCAAAAATGAAAAAGATCGGGAATGGTGACCAGTTGCCTGGCAGCCGCCATAATCGTGGGAGTGTCACGCTGGGCGGCAAGAAGTTGATACAGCGTGTTAATTGGCATAAACTGAATGCCGGTCGTAAGATAGATCTGTTCCCTTGGCACCTTTCGAAATACCTCTTCCATTACACCCTGTGTCCGTCGATCGCGGTAGTGATACGGATTCTGGAGCAGTTCCCCGCGCTCTCCCAACAGCGCGTAATCCACACCCCACGCGTCCACACCAATGCCCGCCAAGGCAACCTGCTGCACGCAGCTAAGAGTTTCGCGCACTTCCAACCACAGACGGGTTACGTCCCAGTGAAGAGAGCCGCCATATTCGACCGGTTGGTTCGGGAATCGGCGCACTTCTTTAGTCGTGAGAATTCCCGATTGCAGGTGCCCTAGAACGGCGCGTCCGCTTTCAGCTCCAAAATCGAAAGCTAAGTAAGGTTTGGAGTGGCCGGGATCAGGCATAAGAGGAAACGTTGTGAGCATTCTTCGCAGCGCGTTCTTTCGTGATGCGCTCGAGGTAGCCGCTCTGCCGAAAAGCTTCCATTGGATCTTTGGGCAGTCCTTTCGAATATCTCCAATCCTGTATCGCCGGGCGAACATCAGTCGCAAAAGCATCCTGCAGGAGGGATTCCGCCCCAGAAGATCGCAATTCTTCTGAGCCGTGGCGAGTTTCTCAGTATCCACCAGTGCCGCTTTCGCGAAGAGCTGCTGCGCCATCGTAACGGTCTGAATCATGGCTTCGATTTTGCCCTTAAGATTGTGGCTTTGATCGACCATGTACGCGATGTCAGCACGTTTGCCCAGTCTCCCACTCGAAGAAGTGAATCTCGTGGAAAATTCGGAATACCTGATAGGGATCGATGGAGCCCATGGTCAGATCGTCATCGGCATAGCGGCGATCATTGAAATGGAAACCACCGAGCATGTCCTCTGACAGCAGCCATGCGACGATTTGCTCGATATTTTGCGCCGCATAATGATGGCCGGTATCCACCAGAACCTTAGCTTGTGGGCCGGCGGAGCGCGAGAGCAGCAGAGCCATGCCCCAGTCTGCGATATCGGTATGATAAAAGGCGGGTTCGAACGGCTTGTACTCGACGAGCATGCGCTGTTCGGGAGACAACTCGCGATGGGATTCCTGCAATCCCTGTTCGAACCATTGCTGCGCTGACGGATGTTCGCGGTTCCGGGATAGTTCGATCCATCAGCAAACCAGAGCGAAATGTCTCGGCTGTTCAGACGTCGAGCAATTTCGATGCTGTCTTTCGTGTGCTGCAGCGCGCGCTTGCGGATCGAAGGATCTGGATTGCCAAAAGAGCCATACTTGTATTCCTGATCCTGAAACAGATTGGGATTGATAGAACCCGGTGCAACCCCGTAACGGCTGGCAAAGCGCTTTGACCTGCTCCGTGCTCTGCACGCCATCAGGACAGTCCCACAACACATGCAAAGCCACCGTCGGACACACGCCCGTGAGAAGGTGCACCTGGCCAGCATCGCTGAACTTCTCTTCTGTAGTAGTGGCGGCGGCCGGTTGAATAAATTTCCCAAACCGAGTGCCGGTATTAGCAAATCCCCAGGAAGGGAGCTCAATGCGGAATGTCTCAAGCGCCGCAAAAACTTTGTCACTGGCGGATGCGCCCATACGCGAACCTCTCTTGGGGTGGGAAGATTACAGCGGTAGTCCGGCGAACGTCACGATTTTGTGCGGCGCCTGGGGTTGTTTTACATTGCGAAATAATCGCGAAGGATGACGCCAAGTTCAAGAGTGTCATACAACAAGACATCGAGACGGACGCACGCCGAATCAGGGATTACTTGTCGACTCAGTGTGCTGCGCCCAGTTTCGCTTTGTAGAACTGAGATTCGTGGTTCTTTGCCGTAGAGGAGGCGATTGATGCGGTCAACAGGCCTCGAGCGCACAATAACGATTTTGCATTCTTCGCTGCGTCGCTATCTTTAGCTCTGGCGAACTGAACCCGGGGAGAACTCTCCTCTGCAGCTTCCCCACATCCGCTGCCAGAACCCGAAGCAACTTGGCTCGAGTTTGCGGGTTCTTAAATTTCGCTTTGCAAAATGCAAAAAATGGATCATTATGTCCAGCCATGAGCCCTGCCGCTCAGAGTCGAGACCGTTATCTAGTCAAGTCCATCCTTCATTCCTCCCAGTTGCTCAGTGCTTTTCATTCTCCGGGAGAGGCGTTGCCTCTCAAGGAGATTTCTGCGCGCTGCGGTTTGCCGAAGACGATGGCTTTTCGTCTTCTGTACACGCTCGAGAAGTGCGGGATGGTAGATAAGGTCGGACAGAATCTCTACCAATCGCGCGTTCGTCCCTGGAAACAGAGATTGTACCGGCTGGGATATGCGGCGCAGGGAACAGATTATCAATTCTCCCGAGATGTGTCGGAGAGCTTGCGACGTGCAGCCGCAGCAGAGGGGATGGAACTGATCTCGCTGGATAACCGGTACAGCGCGAAAATCGCTCAGCGCAATGCGGACCTGTTGGTTCGCGAGAAGGTGGATCTCGCTATTGAGTTTCAAACGGATGAGGAAGTGGCTCCGATTGTGGCGGCGAAGTACAGGGAAGCTGGCATTCCCATGATCGCGATTGACATTCCGCATCCCGGGGCGACTTACTACGGTGCAAACAACTATGAGGCGGGTTTGATCGGCGGACGTTATCTTGGGCGCTGGGTTAAAGAGCACTGGCATTCGGAAGTAGATGAGATTCTGCTGCTAGAACTGAAACGGGCCGGGAATTTGCCGCGGATGAGACTCTCAGGGTTGTTGGTGGGCATCAACATGGTGCTACCAAGTGCGGCTAATTGTCGGGTGACATATCTGGAAGGGGGCGGGGAGCTCGGCCCCAGCTTCGAAGCCGTCCGGCGGCACCTGCGCTCTTCACATGCGCGGCATGTGGTGGTAGGAGCCATCAACGATCCCGGTGCACTCGGTGCGCTACGTGCATTCCAGGAAGCTGGGAGGGCGGAAAATTGCGCCCTCATGGGGCAGAACGCTTCTCCGGAAGGACGAGCAGAACTGCGCCAGCCCAAAACGCGATTCGTCGGCTCGGTTGCCTATTTTCCGGAGCGCTATGGGGACGACCTGATTCGGGTCAGCCTTGACCTGCTGAATCAGAGGCCGGTTCCTCCCGCGGTGTTTGTCGAGCATAAGCTCATCACTCCGGGAACGGTCGACCATTACTATCCCAACGACGCACTGGCAGAACTGGTGCGGACAGAACCCTTCGACTCCTCCCGCCGGCATTTGCCAGCTCACTGACTCGGGCTGCTGCTTTCCCGATCACACTCAAGCCTTGATTATGCAGTTGCGGCTTGCACCGGAAGCGCCTAACTTTTCTGCATTGCAAAACAAAATGTAGTAATCAGGCGCGGGTTACCGCTCGGATTCGCGCTTCGCGGCGAAGTATCATTTCCCTGCCCAATAACGATTTGGCGGGCTTCCTTCGCTGCCAGTCGCTAGTTCTTCATTGCGAAACGAGAAAAGTTTCCAGGTTGCGAGTTGACGATGCCTTACAAGCAATGGGAGTATCCGCCCCCAGTAGAGGGCGACACCTGCGTGGGTCAGGGGCAGGTTCCGAACAATTCGGCTGAGGGCCGGAATCGCTGTCGTGTTCCACCTACTCGCAAGCGTCGCCAGGAGAAAATTATGTTCGCAACGACACGCATCTTGGTGCTCTGTTTACTATACATTTTGACAGCAGGGCTCCTTTATGGCCAAGGCGGCGCCAACGGAACCATCGTTGGAACTGTCACCGACAATTCGGGAGCGGTCGTGACCAAGGCGGCTGTCGACGTTACCAATCTCAACACCAACGTCACAAAACACACGGAAACAAGTTCTTCCGGTGACTTTACTGTCCCCTATCTCACGCCGGGAACCTACCGGGTTACGGTGCAGTCGCAAGGTTTTCTGAAGTCAGTCGTAGACAAGATCGGATTAGTGGTGGGCCAGGAGTCTCGTGCCGATGTCGTTTTGAAGCCCGGTGCGACGACTGAAACTGTGGAGGTGCAAGGGCAGAGTGTGGCTTTGGACACCGACACCTCCGCGCTTTCCCAACTTGTGAGTCAGGAGCAAGTAGAAGCACTTCCGTTGAATGGGCGCAACTTCATGCAGCTACTGCTGATCGGCGCCGGCGCGGTAACGGTGGGCGGTGAGCAGGGTACCATGCGCCAAGGCGAGGGCAATGCCGTGAGTATCAACGGCGGCCGACCCGAAGGCAACAACTACACTCTAGACGGATTGATCAATACCGATACGGCACTGGTTACTCCGGCCGTGATTCTGTCTCAGGATGCGATCCAGGAATTCAAAGTGGAGAGCGGCACCTACTCGGCTGAGTACGGATACAGTGCCAGTCAGATCAACATTGTCAGCAAAAGCGGCGGGAACCAGCTTCACGGCGCAGTATTCGAGTTCAATCGCAATGACTGGTTCGACGCATCACCATTCCCCACATATACCGATTTCAAGTCGGGAATCGCAACGACTAACCCGGAGTTGCGCCAGAACCAGTTCGGATTCGTGGTGAACGGACCGGTCTACATTCCCAAGGTTTATGACGGCCGCAACAAGACCTTTTTCCTGGCGAACTACGAGGGCTGGCGCATCGTCAACGGCGCACGGGTGAACTACACGATGCCCAATCCAGCGACCTTGACCGGTGATTTCTCGGGTGAGACTTATCCCGCTGGAGTGGGCGGCTTGCCCGGCGGCCCACTGCCGGCTTATGGAACAGCCGACTGCACGACCCTTCTCGGCCTCGGCTATAACTGCATGCCGGTTGACCCGCTCACGGGACAGCCATTCCCCGGGAACGTTGTTCCCGCAAGCCGCTTCACCAGCCGGATCGGGCTGGTTGCAGTTGCCAACCACTTTTGGGCAACTCCGACGATTCCCAACCAGCCTGAGGGAGTTGTCAACTACATCAAGAATTATGGCTTCCCTTTGACCACCAACCAGCAGACCTATCGTGTGGATCAGAACCTCGGCAGGTTTGGTTCAGTCTTTTTCCGCTTCACCAAAGCCCACTATCAGAACAGCGGGCCGTACAACTCCAACGATCTTGTCCACGGCACCGAACTGTATTTCGAAGACCAGAAGAACTATGCCGGGTCCTACACTCTCAACCTTGGGCCTAAGAACGTAAATACCTTCCGCATGGGGTACCTGCATGCTAATGCGCCCCAGGGAGGCGTCGCTATACCTGCCGACCAGGTGGCTGCGCTCGGGGAAACCGGGGTATTCACGAAGTTTGGGCCTCTTCAGCAGACGTGGCCCAACGTTGGATTAACCGGATATGGCAGCGGCGGCGGCTCGGTCAATTCCTACAGCGGATCCGAGCAGCCCGCGTGGGAGTTTGCCGATTCGTTCACTTCAATTCACGGAAAGCACACTATTGGACTCGGTTTCGACATACGCCGTTTGAAGTTGATTCGTAACCTGGATGACGATTTCTACGGCGACTGGAACTTCAGTGCGCAGCTGATTCAAACTAACAGCGCGATTAACCCTAAGTCTCAGACGGGTGCATCGAGTTGTCCCAACCCGCCGGTGCTCGTCACTGGCGCGACGACCGCAGCACCTCTATGCGGCACCGGCAATGCTATTGCCGACATGATGCTGGGATACTACTCGAGTGTAGGAGGATTCTTCCCCGGCCCACTGAGTCCTACGAACACCGCCGGCAACCCGCAGACGCATGTCTTCAATTATTATGCCCCCTATGTGCAAGATGACTGGAAGGTGACGCAGAAGCTGACCCTCAATCTGGGCCTGCGCTGGGACTACCGGGCCGCCGCGTATGAACAATCAAACCACTTCTTCTGGCTTGACGTAACCAATCCGAACGGCGGGTTGTGCTACGCCGACAAGCGGCTATCGAGCAACGGCGTGGCGCCGGGAGGAGATACAACCAGCGGACCCATCCTGAGGTACTGCGGCTCCGTACCCCATCCGGGCTCGAAGAAACCCTTCGCTCCGAGAGTAGGCTTTGCCTACCGGCTCACTAATAAGACGGTGGTGCGTGGCGGCTACGGAATCTTCTTTGATTCTTCGGAAGGACGTGAAATCGACGATTCCGCGGACATTTATCCGTACAGTATTCGAAACAACTTGAGCCCCGGATCAGACCCCACCATACCATTCAAGCTGAGCAACCAGCAGTTCGCGAACTTCACCACCTTGGCGCCGTTCCCCGCATCGACCCTGTCGTTCCTGGCGGTGATTGAGTCGGAGAATCCCATCAATCCCTATGTCCAGTCGTGGAATGTGTCGGTCGAGCGCGAGCTTGCCCGGAACACGACCTTAGAAGTGAACTATATTGGGACCCACGCGGTCCACCTGCTCGATCGTCGCAACATCGCGCAGCCGTTCCCCATTCCCGCATCCAGTCTGGCGTTCTGTCAGCACACGGACGCAGGAGGTGCCTACGACAACCTCGGCCAAGCGCCCTGCACGAACACAAGTCGGTTGCCGTATAAGAATTTCACCAGTTTCTACATCAACAGCGATTGGCACGGCTATTCTCACTACAACGCGATGAACGTGAAGCTTGAGCATCGCGCTGGCGACCTGGCCGTAACCGGAGTCTTCACCTGGGCCAAGAGCATGGATGACAAGTCGGCGGCGGCCGGAGTCGGCGCCACGGGCGAAGGCTTCCAGGGCACGATGGACAATCATCATCCCGAACTGGACTACGGACCTTCGGACTTCAACGTCGATCACCGGTTCGTGGCCAGCTACGTGTATCAATTGCCGATCGGTCGGGGAAAAAAGGTGCTGGGAGGAGTCGGACGGGCACTCAACCTGCTAGTGGGTGGCTGGGAAGTCACCGGCATCACCACATTCCAGACCGGATTCCCCTATAGTGTCTACGCAAACGATGTAGGCAACGTTCTCCAAGCTGTTCCTCAGCGTGCGGACCGCGTCTCCGGCTGCGACATCCACGCCGGCGTGTCGGGTCCGTTCCAGCGTCTGAACCCGGCCTGCTTTATGCAGCCCGCTCTCGGCGTTTTCGGGACTACCAGGCGAAACATTCTGCGGCAGCCCGGTATCAACAACTGGGATATGGGTCTCGGAAAGGCGTTTGCGATCAGTGAACGGGTCAGATTCGCCTTACACGTGGACACGTTCAACACCTTCAACCATCACCAATACGGCGGTGACGTGGGCGGCTTGGTTCTCGCGGGGTCGGGTGGCAACGCTGCCATCTCTCGAACGGTCGGTGCTTCCGACTTCGGTCAAATCGTCCAGTCATCATCGCCTCGTATCCTTCAACTTAGTGGGAAGTTAACCTTCTGAGAAATGGCATCACGCTGCCCGACTACTCCGCCACGCCTTTCGGGGCGTGGCAGATTTTTTTGGCCGAGGCGCTTCCGGTCTGGAACGCTGCCGTGATGACCATTGTGTAGAAATAGGGAGTGAAACCGCGACTGGCTGTTGCGTGATGATAAGGCCGCCACGCCCGCCGCATCCTCCAGCCAAAATCAGTTCCGGCAAGGCTGCGGCCGACAACAGACGAAGCAGGCGAACCATAGATCGCAGATATCTAATTGCTGAGAAATCAAGTCAAGGCACCGGGTAAGTCTATGCCGTAATCAACCGTGGATTGAGACGACGTTGGTTGTCAAACAAGTTCGAAGAGCCATCTGACTGATGTGTGGTGAGGTACACTCGGGCATGCTTCACTTCCCAAGCACTCTATTGAAAGGTGCGGTATTTACTATTGGTTTCTGGGCCTGCACCGGATACTGCCAAAGCTCGACCGAAGCGGAGATTGAGCGCTATTCGCAGGAGGGGCAAAAAGCGTTCGCAGAGTCACGCTATCCTGACGCCGAGCGCGCTTTCGAAAGGCTGCGGAGTCTCGAGCCCGATGTTCCCGAGATCTACGCCAACCTCGGGCTCATCTACTTTCAAGAGAAGAAATTCGAGCAGGCGGTTCCGTCTTTGCGACATGCCTTGAAAGTCAATCCCGCACTCCCTAAGCTTGATACCCTGCTGGCCATGTCGCTGTCAGAACTCGGTCAATACCGTGAGGCCCTGCCAGGGCTGGAAAAAGGCTTCCATCACTCGCCGGATACCGCCATCAAGCGAATGTGCGGCCTGCAGTTGGAGAGGGCCTATACCTGGCTACACGAGGACGGCAAGGCAGTCGAGGTCGCGCTGGATCTGGATCATCTCTATCCCAACGATCCCGAGGTTCTGTATCACAACGTGAAGATCTTGGGAAATTTTGCTTTCCTGAGCGTACAGAAGTTGGCCAGGATCGCTCCCAACTCCGTTTGGCGCCACCAGGCTGCCGGAGAAGCTTATGAAAGCCAGGGATCGTACGTCCAGGCGATCGACCAATATCAGCGGGTGATTGCGATCGATCCCCGCCGGCCGGGCGTCCACTATCGACTGGGTCGAACTTGGCTTGCCCGCTCGCGAGACACTGGCTCCATCGATGATCGCAATCAGGCGATGAAGGAGTTCGAAAAAGAACTGGAGCTCGATTCCAGCAACGCTAATGCGGCGTACGAACTCGGGGATATCTATCGTTCTTCAGGCCAACTCAACGAAGCCAAAGCTGCCTTTGAGCTGGCCCTGAAGTCTCATCCGGACTTTGAGGAGGCGCATCTAGGCCTGGCCGCGGTTCTGATGTCATTGAGTCAGCCGGGGCTTGCGCTGCCCCATGTTCAGAAAGCCATCGCTTTGAATCATGACAACGCTGTGTCCTGGTATCGCCTGGCGAGAGCAGAAAAGGCCCTGGGCAACACCGCGGAGGCCGACAAGGCGGACGCCGAATTTCAGCGGCTCCGAGGGAAATCCAGTGAGCACATCGCAGCGCCGGCCATATTCAACCCCGACCAGGTCACGAAGCAGGAAGTCGATCCCAACGCCACCGCGCCCCAGTAGCGTGGCTCAGGGGAAAGTTATAACTGCTACGGAGAAGCCACCTAACTTCACAGTGTCGCTGCTCAGTTGCGCATGCGTGGGCGGATTGAAAGCCGAGGTCTGATCGACGTAGTCCATCTGCCCACCTGTTGCGCCTCCAACTGAGACATCAAACGTACGGTCGCGCTTGTTGACCAGCAGCACGCGTCTTTTGCCGGCGCGAGTTACGAACGCTAAAGCGTAAAGATATGGGTTGCTGGGAGTGTTGGGAGCGGGCTCCGCAATTTCGACCTGCTTGTCGCCTGGTCCGAAGTTGTCGTGCAGCAGCTTGAGCACCCAGAAACGCGCGTTCGGCTTGCCGTTGTTCCAATCTACCATCGACACGCTGGGGAACTGTGTTGGGAAGCCCACGAGTTGAGACTCGCCCGCAACGTCGATACCGAGTTGTGTCAACTCACCGAAGACGTACGCGTACATCGCACCTGCGAGGTTCCAATAAGAATTAGGAATCGGCTGGCTTACGTGGCCCGGCTCAGCTTGCGCAAGATCATCGGCGGAGATCACTCCTAGTTCATCCACTGTCGTTTTCGTCTCGGGCGACAAGCGTTTGCGGATCGCTTCTATGTACCTGACCGTCTTGAGGAACCCATCCGCCTGTGCGAAATATGTGAATTGTTCGACTTCCGGGGTTTCGTCTTTCGAGGGAACTGCGTAGAAATGATACGAGATAAAATCGAGCGGAACTCCCGGCTTGTGATTTCTGTGATCCAGGAAGTATTCGAAATAGCGCGGCTCGGTTTCCATCGCCATGGCGAGTCCGACGAATTTCGTTTCCGGCTGAACCGTCTTCATCGCCAGTACAACTTCGTCATACAAACGCGTGTAAGTCTCCGGATTGATGTGGTGCTCGAAATCGACTTCGTTCAGCACCTCCCAGTACGGAACCGAGTAGTGGTAGCCCGACTCGTGACGCTTGCCGAGTTCGTCCGTGAAGCCGCCCTTCGTGTACCAGGAAAGCAGCCGGGCGTAGTAACCCGCCACTTCCTTCATGCTCGGATCGCGGAGTTCGGTGCCTTGTTCATAGTCCCAGGTAACCTGGATAGGATCGGCAGGATACGTGACAGGCTTGTCGGTTTTGTACATCCACTGAGGAATGGTGCTGAAGTTCAGAATCGTGGAGTGTTCCTTCGTAGCTTCTAGGAAATCGATTGTCATTGGGTCGATGACAGTGAAATCCCAAGATGTTTTGCCGTCCTTGGGAGGCTCCAATTCAGCAACTCCCAGTTTCGGGTACGGCAACCAGGGAACGTACCGCACATAGTCCGCGCCCAGATCATGCAGTGCCTTGAAAGCGTTGTCATGTACAGGAGTGCCTCGCTGCAGGGGCGGATTTACCACCACCTGTAGGGTCGGAGTAGTTTGGGTGGTGCGGATCACTTTGTCCCAATGCACCGTAATTTGAGTCGGTCGGTCCTGGCCGACGGCACCTGAACAATAGAGCCAGATTGCGAATCCTAAGACCACGGGCCTAAATCCCGGATTCCTCGAAATGCGTGAAAATGGCGAATCTTTCATGAGCGATTCCAGAAAACGCAGGCACGCATGGTGGCATCAGGAACCGCCAGCCGTCAACTGCGCGCAGGGAGCCGACGCGCATTTCGCTATGGGAAATAATCTGCCTATCAATCGCATTTTGAATGTGGACTCGCCGGGCTGTTTTCCCGGGCGTTCGGCTTCATTGAAGTTTCGGGTGCGATCCGTGCGGGCACGCGGTTAATTCACGCATTTCGCAGCTCAAAATGGCCCGGCATTAGGCGCAATCCCCTTGTGGCTTGAATCGACTGCTAATATTCTTGCCTCTATTCTGCGATTGACTCAGATGAGCGAACAATTCAAAGTCGGACTATTTGGGATTGGCCTGGATACTTACTGGTCTCAGTTCCCGGGGCTAAGGGAAAAGCTGGTCGGATCCACACAGCAGGTCGCAAGAAAGCTGGAAGCTTTTGGCGCGCAAGTCATCGACTTGGGACTCATCGATAGTCCCGAAAAGTCCTTTTCGGCGGGGCACGAGTTTCGCAAGGCAGACGTGGACCTGATCATGCTTCATGTTACAACCTATGCCCTGTCGTCCACGGTATTGCCTGCAGTGCGCCGCGCGAAGGTGCCGGTGATCATTCTGAATCTTGCGCCTGCGTCCGCGATCGATTATGCAAGCTTCAACCGTCTGGGAGATCGAACGAAAATGACAGGCGAGTGGCTGGCGCACTGCCAGGCTTGCCCGGTACCGGAGATCGCGAACGTGTTTAATCGCTGCAAGATCCCCTTCTTCCAGATTACGGGCATGCTCGAAGAGGATCCGATTGCGTGGGCCGAAATCCGGGAATGGATCGAAGCGGCTCGCGTCGCCCATCTCATGGAACACAACCGTCTGGGAGTTCTGGGCCACTACTACGGAGGAATGCTGGATATCTATTCCGACCTGACGCAGCAGATCGCTTACTTTGGTGGTCACATTGAGATGCTTGAGGCAGAAGAATTGGCCGCTATTCGTCGAGAGGTTAGCGAGGCAGATGTGAGCGCAAGAGTCGGCTGCTTCAGGAATTCGTTTGATGTGCAGGCAGATTGTTTGGAGGAGGAACTGCGGCGGGCGGCGCGGACCTCGATCGCGCTGGACCGTCTCGTGGAGCGCCACCGTCTTGGCTCGCTGGCGTATTACCACCAAGGCACGGGCAACGCGGAGAATGAGGACGTAATCAGTTCGATCATTCTTGGAACGAGCCTGCTGACAGGGCGTGGAGTCCCGGTTGCCGGCGAGTACGAAATCAAGAACGTTCAGGCCATGAAGATCATGGACTCATTTGGAGCCGGAGGCTCCTTCACGGAGTTCTATGCGGTGGACTACAAAGACGATGTTGTTCTGATGGGACACGACGGGCCGGGACACATCGCTATCGCAGAAGGAAAGACCAAAGTGCGCCCACTTCACGTGTATCACGGCAAGGTCGGGAAAGGACTCTCGGTAGAAATGTCAGTCAAGCACGGACCAGTGACCCTGTTGTCTGTCGTGCAAACTGACGACGGGAAACTTAAGCTGCTAACAGCAGAGGGAGAGTCCCTAGCCGGTGAAATTCTCGAGATCGGAAATACGAACAGCCGTTACAGGTTCTCGCTGGGTGTCAGACAGTTTCTCAATGAATGGAATGCTCAGGGCCCGGCGCATCACTGTTCGGTTGGTGTCGGACACATTTTCAGCAAGCTCAAGAAGTTCGCTGATCTCATTGGAATGGAATGTGTGCGGATTTGCTGACCGTATGTGCGTGCCACGGATGAGGCGGAGCGTTCCCTATCCAGGGCTGAATCGCTCTACAATGAAACTCACTCGTCCTGCGTACTCGAAACGGACGCTTAGGAGGCATGTGATGGAGTTCGCCAGCAATGGCCTTACGGATCACCAATGCCGTCGAGGTCTTGCCAGTGCCTGATGGACCGCAGAATAAACAAGCGCTGGGACTGATTAGCACAGAACTTTTCAATAATCCGCTTTGGCCTGTCCAGGCCTACGAACTTGGAGACGGCTGATAGCGTTAAAGGAGCTGTCACGGCGGCTCGCCTCGCTATTTTGCAGTTCGCGATAGTGTCGTTTCCAACTTCTTAAGGGTCGCCAAAGAGTGAGCCGCGGATTCGCGCTCCTGAGTGTTACTCTTCAGCTGCAACAACTCACCTAGGCGTCCCATCACGACAGCCTTGGCTTCCTTAATCCGGTCTGGAACGTCATCGGCTGGGATGTCGATCAAACCAGCTTCCAAGAGGGATATCCAAAGTCGTTGTTTGTCGGATTTATCGCCAGACGTGCACACGTTTCTACACTCCGTTTCCATTGTGACCTAAGCGGCCTTCAGAAGTGAAACTGACTATCACTCGGACCCGGGCGCTTTCCCCTGAGAATGCTTGAACCTGAGATATGTGTAGGCGAGATACTGGTTCAGTTCGGCCCAGAAAGACTGCTCCTTGTCGCGGGGATCCAGTCCCGCTTCAGCCATTGAAACTAGCCGGAGTTCGCAAGCTTCCCGTTCCGCCTGCGCAACTTCCTCTGGGTTGCGCCAAACTGGCGGTTCCGGGTGATTCAGGACTTTGTGCTCCGGAATAACCCGTCCATCCTCGAGAATAAAATCGCGCCACACCAACCCCCATCGTACCTCTCTTACGATCCCTGTTCTTAAGCCATCGGCTGACTGAAACGTGACGATTTCGTCAGTTTCAGGAGGCCAACTCGTAGGGGAGGCTACTTGCTTCGCCGTGGGTCTCATCCGTCGATACCTGCTGCAGTGACGTTCAGTTGCGCTCTTCTCGTTGGGGTTTACGGCCGATGATCTGCGACCGAGGTATCGATGGTTTAGGCCATGAGCCCCGAGTCAAAACGCGATCTACTGCATCCTCCACCATGGAGAGAAATGCGCTATCCTCAGCTGGAATCGGCGCCGCCAGAGCGGCATTCGCATTGTCCGTCCGCGGAGACACAACGAGCACAGGCATCGATTCGGTGGAACGGCCCAGGTACATAACCCAAAGAAGAGTAACGCCATTGTACGCGGCACTTTTCATGAGACTAATGACCGCAGCGCCTCGGTCGCCGAAGTGCATCACAATGGTGACCAAAATCAGTTCAATGCTGGCGAAGAGCCCGAAGCCGAGCGCAATTCCGAATACGTTTTGGCGCCAGCAATTTCTGAGAAGCCGAGTAAGCACCAGCAAGAGGAAGAAGAGCCCGCATTGCATTATGCGTACGCTCCGATCGAAGGCCAAAACGACCGAGATTACCCTGTCCGAACTGGACTGTTGCGTCGAAAAAGCATTCACTATTGAAAGCAAAAGCAATAGTGCACAGGACCACCTGAATATAAGGGACGTTAGCCTCTGAATACCTCCATAGCTTTCGAGTAGGTTGTGCAGAATTTCATCCATCACGGTGACGGACAAGAGCACGCTGATCGCGTTGCCGGTCCAGTATGCATCGAAGTAGTTTTGGTGATAGTAGCGGTAGATTCCAAAAAGAACTCCGGATTTCACAACTTGAAAAACGATGTACGAGAAAAAACGGGGGAAGACCACATGCAGTCTGCGCTGGATCATGAAGATAAGAAGGATGATCTGGAGCACCGGACCGACGAGCCAAATCACGTACATCATTATCCCGTTCATGATCATTCCGTTCATGTCTTCTGCCCCCCAAGTCCGAGAAGCATACTTCTCCCCCGGCAGCTCCGCAAGACTTTTATCGAGGCCGCCCGGTTCTATTCAGTAGTCCCGTAACCTTTACTTGCAGGCTTTCCCGCGGCACAAGGGCATCGGGTCGCTACCGTCAGCCACTAATACGATTTGTTGGGGTCCCAGACGGGGTTTAACAGCCCGGTCCGCGCTCTTTGAAAATCCGCAATAGATGCCGGCCAAGGCCAAAACCATTAGCAACAGCTCGACTCTTTTTTTCATGGGGGAGGTTCTCCTGGCGCAGAGTTCGCGCCGGGCGAAGTATATGCCTTTGTCAAGATCGTATGGGTGCAAAAAAAGCTGTGGATAACTCTTGTTTCTTGGAACAGCGGCAGGGAAGCGGCGACCCCGAGATGCGGGGCGCCGCCTATTCTGCTCCCGCATGTGCTCCATGCGGGAACTCGTAGTGGAGGATCTTCGCGGCGAGGGCCGGGCTCATCATGGCTGTATCGGAGGGTAGGGCACGAACAACTTCGCCTTTGCAGACCACTTCAGCTGTCGGTAATCCTGTGATTTCCGGTGGCAGCACGAGATTAATTTCAAGTTGAACCTGCGGCTGAATTACTTGCTCCGCACGGAAAGCATTCCCGAACGGCTGATGTTTTCGGTTGTGCCTTTGGACCACGCGATCTCACCTAACCGCCGGTATTTCAGCGGCACCTGAAGATTGAAACGCCTCGCCCGCAATACGGAGGAAAGCTTTTCTCTCACCTTGAATCCCAACGCGGAGAGTGCAAAGGGCTTCTGAAGAAGCGTGATCTCCTCTTCGACCAGACCGTCTTGGGCCACGGCATTCTCGGAGTAGCCCGACATAAACAGCACCTTCGTTTCCGGTCGCATCGCACAGATCCGACGAGCCAGTTCCCGGCCGTTTATGCCAGGCATGATGACGTCGGTCAAGAGCAGGTGAATGGGAGCGGGGTGCCTGCCACAAATTGCTACTGCCGCAGCACCGTCGGCCGCTTCGAGCACTGTATAACCTTGGTTCTGCAGGTATTGGCAAGACAACGTGCGCAGGCTGGTTTCGTCCTCAACGAGCAGAATCGTCTCCAGAGCCTGTTCAGCTCTCGCAGTCACAACAGCGGCTTCAGGCCCGACTGCTTCTCGGGTAGAGTCCACCCGCGGAAAATAGATCTTAAAGGTCGTCCCCTTGCTTGGTTCGCTCAAGACTTGGACGGTACCGCCGCTCTGTTGAATGATGCCGTAGACCGTGGATAGTCCGAGTCCAGTGCCCCTCAAGCCTTTTGTGGTGAAGAAAGGCTCGAACATGTGCAACTGCGTATCTGCATCCATCCCCACACCGGTATCGCTAATAGACAGCATCACGTATTCACCAGGAGTTAAGGGAACGTGCAAGCGGTCGTACTCCTCATGACAGGCTACATGGGTAGTCTCGATGATGAGCTTGCCACCGTCAGGCATTGCATCCCGCGCATTGACCGCTAGATTCATGATGACCTGTTCAATCTGGCTTGGGTCGGCTTTCACCGCACCGAGGTTCGCGCCTGCTCTCATTACGAGCTCAACGTCTTCCCCGATCATCCGGGTGAGCATGTTGAGGTTCCGGGTGATGATCTCATTCACATCGAGTAGCGTGGGGGCGAGCATCTGCTTGCGGCTAAAGGCAAGCAGTTGTCGAGTTAGAGAAGTTGCACGCTCGGCGGCATTGGCAATTTCGTGGACTGATGCCCGAATCTTTGCGTCTGGACCAATCTGCTCCAACAGAAACTCGCAATATCCCGAGATCACCATGAGCAGGTTGTTGAAATCGTGTGCGATACCGCCCGCAAGCCGGCCCACCGCTTCCATCTTCTGCGCCTGCCGTAGTTGCTGTTCCAGTTCACGCTGTTCCGTCACGTCTTCGATGAAGAGTTCAAAGAAAATCCCATTGCCTTCACCGCGGATGGCCCTTCCAGAAAGGCGGACCACGACCGAACTTCCATCCTTGCAAATCCACTGGGCGAGCAAGCCTTGAAATGCCTTCAAAGACCGAAAATGGCCCCCTAGCCTGGACCATTGCTGAGCGTCAACGTGCAGACTAGCCAGGTTGCGGCCGACCAATTCGAGACGGGATCCATAGCCGAGAATTCTGATCAGCGCAGCGTTAGCGTCCAGCAGAATGCCGACTGAATTACAGCGGCAGATGCCGTAAGGCGCATGGTTGACGAGCGAGCGAAAGTTACTTTCCGAGTCACGCAAGCCATCTTGCGCAGCTCGAAGCGCAGCATTAAACCAGCAAATCAGAAGTGCCACCAGTACAAATAGTGTGAGATGTACGAGGGCTTTTTGATAATCGGCAGCAACCCGCGCGGCAACGACGGAGAAATAAGCGCTTACTGTTAAGGCAAACGCGGTGGCCACCAGACCAGGCCTCCAACCTCCATACCACGCGCTAACCATGATGGCGACGGCAAAAACAACCAGACGGCTTTCAACGACGTCAGAAAGGAATAGGGCCGGAATCAAAGCCAAAATGATACTGAGGACAGCAACTCCGTACCTTAGAAAGGAGGCCCGTCCCGCAGGGCGTGTCCGAGCAAACAGAGTTCGAAGACCCATAAGATCACTCCTCATTGAGGACACGGCACAAGTTTCTCTTCTTGCGTTTCAGAGCGTGACGGCCGGACCTCAAAGTGTGTGCAGGCGGAATGGCAACTCCATTGTCAAATGATTGACGAAGTCAGCGCGAGGAAAATCTCTGAGCTCCAAAAGCCGAACTAAGACGATTCAGAACCGTACCACTTTCGGAAATTGAGTCATTTTCTCTGTGCCTTCGTTCTCGCGATTAGCCAAAAACTGGCGCTTAAGACACATCCGCAAAAAAACTCAGAACAATTGGGACGACATTTTCGTCGATGCTCAGCTTAATTCCAACCACACCCCACAAGAGTTCTCGGCGCTGCTATTTCTTAAAACTATACGCATCAAAAACTCGCGAGCGCCATATGAAATGGGCCTTCCGCAAGGATACCGCGCGTTTCGTGGATGCGGACCGAAGCGGCCATAGGAATGCCCAAAGCGTTCGAGTGAGTTCCCGCTTAACAGCACTGTGCGACGGCCACGCGGTTCATTGACTTTAGCGCTCCTTCTAAAATCTAGATAAATGTCTTAACGAAAAGAACGAACGGTACGTTCCGGCTTTTGTGTCTACCAGTGCCGCAATTTGATCCGCAACCGGCTGGCTTTCTACAATGTTTCGGCACATTGCGTGCCGACGATTGCTACGGTGAAGTAAATTTGGTTGAGCCAAACCTTTCTGGGCCGCGCCTACAGCGGCAGATATCCTGCCTATTGCTGTGGACTTCAGATCTTGGATTGGATCCAGTCGCCCGAAATATTTCGAGGGATGCAATGAATTAAGAAGGGAAGGGAAGTCATTGAAATGCTGATTACCACCGAACCGTCGATCTCGCCAGCCCAAGCGCGGACCGGCCGGAGCGCCCGATCGCCTTGTTCCACGAGTTGCACCCCCCACGACTGCACTAGCTGTTGTGAACGCGGCCGCATGATTGTGATCTCTTGTGAGAACTGTCACTCCAGCGCATGGGGATGTTTCGCCAGTTCGTGAACGGTCGCGTAACAATCTCGCCAACGTGACGGAATTTTCTGTCTGGCCGGAGTGGTTGAAAGTCCCAGTCGGGCGGCAGATTCAAAGCAGTTCTACATCACGCGTTCCGAGCATCTTCCTGTCAAGGTTTTCGTTTGATCAAGTCAACGGAGCACGGCCACTCGCAAGATGTCTGCTGCAGGCCGAGCAATCATAGAGCCTTTTATAATGTATAAAGTCAGCGTTCTTTGGACTGTTGCATCCGTCTCTCCTTCGAGAACGAGCTACCGCCGCACGTTTTAAGGCCGCGCTTTCTGGACTCTTTGTCAGGAATAACTCTTTGTTCTTTCGAGGGCATATACAAGACATAATTCGCCTGGTTCTGGCGGGAGTGGGTCTCGTTCTCTGGTGCCAAGCCCAAACGGTTCCGTCGACTGGCCTGAACTGTCAGAGCACAAATAACACCAGCGCCAGCGTGAAATATCTGGGAAGCAAGGGGAATGCCGCGCCCGGCAGCGTGAGCAAGCTATCCATTCGGTCGCTGCTTTATTCCGGATCGCAAACCCGAATCTTTACGCGCTATATGCCGTGGTTCGGCGACCGGCACCATCGCGACGTGGGCTACCAATCCAATGATGAGCAACAAGTGGCGCGGCAAGTCCAAGATATGATGAGCCGCGGAATTGAGGGCGTTATCGCCGATTGGTACGGCCCAAACTCCGGCTTAATAAACGAGAGCACGCTTTTACTGATGAAGGAAGCGGAACGAGAGAACTTGGAATTCGCAATCTCTGAGGATGCCCGAGCCCTTTCGGAGTGCCAGAAGCAAGGTTGCGATGTCACCGGACAATTGATCTCCGATCTCCGGTTCGTGGCAGAGCACTTTGAAAGGTCACAGGCCTACATACGTTTCGACGGCCGTCCGGCCTTGTTCTTCTTCGGACTGGAAAAATTCCCGATCGACTGGCGACGAGTGAGGGAATCCCTGCCCCAAAAACCACTATTCTTTTTCCGTAATTCTGGAGCATTCAGCAATCCGGACAGTGACGGCGGCTATTCATGGATCGCACCGGAAGCCGCCAGCCCCGATGATCCCATGTCTATCAAGTACCTCGATCGTTTCTATTTGAAGGCGCAGGGTTCCAACAAGATCGCGATCGGATCGGCGTACAAAGGCTTCGATGATGCCGAAGCAAGCTGGGGGAAAGGGCGCGTGATCGAACAGCAATGCGGCCAGACTTGGCTCGCAACCCTGGGTGAAGCAGGCCATTTCTATTCTTCGAAACATCAATTGACAGCGCTCATCATTCCCACGTGGAACGACTACGAAGAAGGCACCGAGATTGAAACGGGAATTGATAACTGCGTGAGCATTCAGCCATCACTTTCAGAAGGTCGCCTGACGTGGAAGGTGTCGGGACCAGAGAATACGATTGATCATTTCGCCGTACTAGCTCAAGTCGGCCACGAATGGAGAGAAGCGGCCGACCTGCCCCCCGGATCTTATTCAGTTAAGCTGAGTCAGGTTCGAACACCTGAAGAGCCGACGGCATACTGTGTGGAAGCGGTCGGCAAAGCTTCGATATTGAATCATTTCTCTCAGCCAATCCGAAGTCCCAAGGCTGCAGGGTTTGAGCGTTAACAGATTGCGATGGGCGCAGGGCCAGCAAGCCCTCATCGACCTGAGCTGAGCAAAATCCCGCGACATTTGTGCCTTTTGTTATGTCCGGATGCGCATCAGGGGCCTTCCCTCGCTGGAGCAGGCGATCGAGCCGCCGATTCAGTCGTAATGATCGAGCGGCGAACTATCGGATCGCAAACCCGCTCTGCGAGTTCGATGAGGTTCTCTACCTGTGACAAAGCTCCCAAGATCAGGGCTGCTGTAGGAAGAGACAAGGCTTTTTGTGTTTCAGGTGACAGGAGCGCACGAGGTATTTCGAGGGGGAGCATCGGTACTCCTAAACTCGTATTCGTGAGAAATCGCCTCACATGCTTGGATTTTGCGGCCTGATCCGCTATCGCTTCAATACGGTCAACTCCCAATTACGAAAGTGCAAGGTACTGGGGTGCATTCGTCAAAACTGAAGCTCGCAAACAAACTGCACCGCTATCGGAGTAGAAGAGAGCGCACCTGCGCTGCCAACTGGAAACATAGCCCTATGAGCGATGACTGAAAACCATAATGTGTGCGATGTCTACGAAAGCCAAGGGTTTCCTGCCAACTGGCGAAAATATATCGAGTGGTGCACACAGAATGTGCAAAGCAATGAATCCGTTGTGAACCTGCGGAGAATTCCTGCTTTGCGGCGTCACTACCCGGGAATCCGCTTCCAAATACACGATGTGGTGTAAGGCGAATTTTCCTAGCGGAATGGCAAAAGTCGCCTGCCTTTGGCGACATGCGATGGCAAGTCACAGAGCCTATGGAGTGCGATCAATGGCACTGCTCGTGCTTTCACCTGTTGCATGAGAACCCGGATCTCCCCCCTTTTTCACGCGCGCGTACGTCAAAAGCTCCACAGCTGGGCGTGGAAGCCAAAGACACGGACGTCAGTTGGCTTTTTTGGGATTCTCAGCTGCGCTTGTACGGCCGTTCTCCTCTTCGCGGCGTCCGCGTTCTGTCAGTCTTTTTCTCCCGGTGACCAGGCATCTGCAAAGGCGCTGGTGAGTGCTGTAGTTGATAACGAACTCAGGATGCAAGCCGGCAACGATTCTCACTGGATGTATCGCGTCGAACGAGAAGATCAAGGCAAGACAACCGCAAAAGAGGTGATTCAGACCGCACAGGGCTCTGTAGACAAATTAGTTTCCGTCGATGAGCATCCACTGAGCACCACTCAACAAGTTCAAGAGACCAACAGAATTCGGAACCTCGTCAACAATTCAGCTGAACAGCGGCGAATTGAGCAAGTGAGGAAGAAAGACGCGGAGCAATGCAAAGAATTGTTTAAGATGATCCCGGAGGCGTTCCTGTTCACATATGCCGGCAGCAATAAAAATGTGACGAAGCTTAATTATGGACCGAATCCCAATTTTCAACCTCCGTCTCGGGAGGCGCGAGTTTTTCATCAATTGCAGGGCGAAATGTGGGTAGATGCGACTCAGAGAAGGCTCATACGTATAAGCGGCCACCTTATGGCGGATGTGAAATTCGCGGGGGGGATATTGGGCTATCTTCAGAGGGGTGGCCATTTTGACGCTCAGCAACAAGAGGTTTCGCCTGGGCAATGGGAACTCACATCGCTTGATGTGCAGATGCAAGGCAAGGCGCTCCTGATGAAGACAATCTCCGTGCAACAGAAAGAGCGTCGAACGAATTTTCGAGTTGTGCCAGGCACCCTAACTGTCTCGGAAGCAGTGGACATGTTGACCAAGCAAGTTATTGTAGCGGCGAATCAATGAAGTCCGGACCAGCTCGCTTACTAGTAACCAGGCCTCATCCAAGCCCCGCCATAGCCGAAAAAATGAGTGTTATGTCACATTAGACCGATTGATGCTCTTGTGATAGTTTCGCGACAGGTCGATGCTTTTCGGACGGACACGTCACAGCCCTGTTGAAGAACGGTAAGGTTCTCGTAGCTGGCTGCTCAAGCCTTTTGGAGGATCACTGGTTTCAGAGAACACAGCTCCACGAAGCACTCCTCCAACTGGCATAACCATAGCCCGATTACCTCGATACTCCTTGTGCGTGGAACCACGTCTGTACACGGCGATTGGCATCTTCCAATTCAGATCTAGTCATCCGCTGCCGGAGGAAGGCCAACCGCTCGTCTTGTCCTCCGAGTTGATCCGAGGCGATCCTTGCCCACGTGTACGCTCTCACATAGTCACGTTGCAGTCCAACGCCTCTGAGATACAAATCACTCAGCACAGCCTGCGCTCTCGGATCGCCCAAATTGGCGCTTTTCTTGAGCCATTTCGCCGCCTGGCGCTCATCTTGGCGCACTCCAAATCCATTCAGATAGGCCGATGCCAGTTGCCAACTCGCGTTGGCATCATCGTTTTGTTTTGGTGTCTTGAACTTCGCGACGGTACCGGCCGAGGATAGCGGCATAGCCGGCCGGGAGCTGGGAGCAGATTTCTTCACCGGGAGGTTACTTCCAAGCGCAGGGTCTGACTGAAGGCCGTTGCGCGATGTTGCTGCAGAGAGCCGCGCGCTGGTTCTTGGAAGTTGCGGTGCGAAGTCGGGAAGCAAGTTCAATGATGTTAGATGCGTTCGAAACGCGAAAAAACCAACGAAAAGAACAATGAAAGCAAGACCTAAAAGTACAAAACTGCGGGGCCGATCTTTGCCTCTAAATCCGTCCTCCAAAGTCAGAAGGCCCGGCTCTGGATCTTCTCGTGTCCCAAAAGCAGGTGAATCGTAACATTGTTGAGACGGTAGTTCCTTAATCGGCTGCAGCGCGGTAAAAGTGCGCTGCGGGCCCTGGTAGTCTGGTTGGGCTTCGCCACACTTCTGCCCGGAATCCTCACGGGCGAAGGCGGTAACTGATGCGCAGGAGCGGCTCTGAACCAGCCAAGCAGAATATAAGACTTTCTGCAGATCCAACTCACTGATTACCTCCGGGGCTGAAAGGCTTGCCGCTTGCTCGGACCCGTCTTGCCGTTCCGCCGAGTGGACCCATGATTCCAGCGTGACTGGGTCAAACGCTCGCGCAACGTGCCGTATCTGCCTAATTGTCTGCCAATCGAACGCGTTCGGCTTTGATGATAACGCTTCAAGAACACCGGCCACCTTGGAATTATGCCGAATTGGCACGACCAGCACTGACCTGACCCCCAGTTCGGCACACGCTTGCAGATCGGCTCTGGAATCGGTCTCGACGTCATTGCATAGTTCAACCTTGCCAGTTGAAACACAAATTCCCGTCAAACCAACGCCGGCGTAGCCCCGGGACCCAATCGGCGGAGCATCGCCGAACGATCGGATGCACTCCATCTCATTCCCCAGGGACGCTACCACAGCGATCCCAGTTATTCTCGGTAGCGCGAGTATTTCGCTCAGGTTCAAGTCGTAATTTCTATATGCATATTTCATCGTCGATTGTTTGCGGGGAGGGGAGCGATGCGGAGCTGGGATCCCAACGATTACATTTTCATGCATGCCGCCACACTTAAGGCATGGGCGCCTTTGCTCGGAACACCTAGGTCCTATTTTATGCCATAAAATATTGACGAGTCGTGCGGTTTGTTTTTTTTGATCAGCTACTTTGAATGGAGCAGATCTCTTCCAATGCCTGCTTGAGGGTCCTGTCCACACCCAAGGTGGCCAGATTAATTTAGAGCCTCGGCTTTAAGCCTGCTGCGGTATTCGCGATCCGCCAAAGCCGGTGCACGCCCGAGCTCCTGGGTACGCACATCCAGCTGCATGCATGGATTTTCTGACCGCGGGTCCCGATCTGAATTCACAAATGTAAGCCTAGAATGGGGCAGGTGCTAGCCTGTCTATCATTCCCACGAGAATGAAACACATGCCGAAACACTATTTCTGAGCTGATCTGTTCGAGCTTTTAAGGGTCGTGCGTTGGAGTTCCTTTAGAAATGCTGGAAATGGAAACCCATTACCCGGACATTTTGTCGCCGCAATATCACTATGGCGCACAATGTGGTTAGCGGGGATGTGGTACCGCAGCATTAGGCGATGACAGAGTCGAATTAGGGAAGCGAGCTGCTTTTCGTTCGGTTTCGCTGGGCCCTTTTCGCCTTTCGGATTATCATGGCTATCGAAGTCGCCAATAACTGAAATCCCGAGGTAAGAGTTGTAGCCTTTCGCGTGTGCTCCCTCGCATCGATCCGGTCTTCCGCTTTGAATTCGGCCATTCGTCAGAATCAAATAATGGTAAGCAACGTGGTAAACGTGACCGAAACAGGTGATTTCGAAACCTCTCGCTGCGTGATACTTGTCGATCTGGCGTTCATTGCGCGGCGGAGTGTCTTCATCGGGCAGCACCGCGCTGTGGTGAATCACGATTCCACTGGGGACTATCGTATTAAAAAAAGAAGTGAGAGATGACAAATACCGCTTGTTGATTTTGATCGACGCATGCGGCACGTCCTTATCCGCACTCTGCTGTCCATAAGATTTTGACTGCCGCACTATCCCGTGAAGTCGGGTGCCAGAAAGCCGCCCGCCCATGTATTCATACGTGAACACATCAGTATTCACTTCATGCTCGTCGAGAATTGCGTTTTTGGGCGCTAGAGGCGCAACTGGGTACTTATACGTTTGAATCTCCAGTAAGCCCGAGCGTAACGCCCTCACTGCTGCATCGCTCACAACAAAGATGAAGAGAGTAGCAGCACGCGTTGGCCCGGCCTTTCGCTCGAACGTGACGACGACAGGATTGTTCCAGCGATCAGACGTCTCGCGGCAGGCAGTCGTACCAGAGTGGAGAGGTGTTCTTGCGGCCTGGATGACCAGGATGCATTGGGTACGGTTCAGGATCGCATCAGGAATGGTAGTTGCAGATCCGTGAGAAAGCTCGGTGAGGATCCGCGTTGTACCCTTCAGCAACGCTACCGCGTCGCCCCCCGGGGAGGGCTGAGCCGACGTAGAAGGGCAGGCCAGAATAAAGAACAATGCTACACAATGCGTAGACAACGTGTTTGCTATTAGCCTCACCGCTTCGATTCGGCTGGCGTGAGCACGGTTGGCTGGGAGCGCGATCCGGCGCTTGAGAGAACGGTAACGCGAATCCATACAGGGGATTGCGATCGGCGACAACCGATCTGCTCGGCCACCACCTGATTCAATCGACTGGAGAATCGTCGCCGCCACATTCGTTTTCACGCGACCGTAAAGAGCAAGATTCCGACCCCAACGACGGAATCGGAAAGACGCGGTCCACGCCCCAATCACCAGATGCTCGACATACAGAGCGACATCAGTATTCCACCGTTCGCCAAGTCCTCCAGTCCGAAGTGACGGGCGAGGACATCCGGCCAGACGAGCTGATAAAGGGATATGAGATCGCGCCGAACGAGTTTGCTGTTATCGATCCTCAGGAAATCAAAGCAGCAGAGATCGAAACATTCGACACAATTGACCTATTTCATTTTGTGAAAGCGTCAAGCGTTGATCCGATTTACTTCGAGCGCTCGTACTATGTCGCTCCTGAACCTGGCTCGGAAAGAGCTACGCACTGCTGCTGGAAGCAATGCGGAGAGAGGAATGTTTCGGGATTGCGCGAATCGGGATGCACCGACGGGGAGGTTACCTCGTTGCGCATCATACGCTGTTCTATGCGAACGAAGTGCGCCCAGCCCCCAAGTGAACCCCCGACGCCAGCCTTTTCGGGGCTGCGTACTATCAGCCTATCCCTTTATTCATCAACAACCTAACTCTACGGAGTGGCGACAGTTTTGTGACCACCCTGTGACCAGCGCCGATGTTCGCCTAGCGTCGGCTTGAAACGAGAGATCAAAGTTTGAGACCGTCTTGAGCGCGTTTAGTTTCTGACATCAATCGCAAATGGTTTTTCTCGCCTTTCTGCCAATCGTGCCCGAAGCACGGCTTACGGCCGATAAGTCGATTTCGATGCACTTCCGAGTTGGCTGTTGCTCGGGAGTCGTCCAAGAATTCCGTTGCAATGCAGAAGGCAAGAAGAAATGAACCGCGGGACGATTCGCAATATAATGTGTGCCGCGCAGGCAGCAATATGTGGGGTGCCAGAAAAACATTGGATTCAAGATCGCCCCGGTTCTGGGTGCTCGGGCTGCTCTTTTTGTGTTTACCCCTGGTTACCGCCTATTTCATTCATCGCCGTTCCGACCACGAAGTGCACTTTAGCCGTGATGTTCGTCCAATCCTCAACCAGAACTGCATGCCCTGCCACGGGGGCGTGCGGCAGAAAAACAGCGTGTCATTCCTATTCCAGGAAGAGGCGTTGGGCACTGGAAAATCGGGCAAGAGAACAATTGTGCCGGGAAGACCGGATGAATCCGAACTGATTGCGCGCGTGACATCCTTGGACCCTGAATTCCGGATGCCATACCATGCAGCCCCGTTGTCCTCCCAACAGATTGACGTTCTGCGGAGGTGGATCAAACAGGGCGCTAAATGGGAGGACCATTGGGCATTTATTGCTCCGAAGCGCCAATCTCTGCCTGTTGTCAGCCATAGCGAGTGGCCCCGTCAGCCTCTTGACCGATTTGTACTCGAACGTCTGGAAAAAGAAGGTCTCTCGCCATCTCCTGAGGCGGACAAGTCCGCATTATTGCGCCGGGTCTCGCTCGACCTTACCGGTCTTCCGCCGACACCCGAAGAGCAAGCGTCGTTTTTGGCTGACTCGTCTGACAATGCTTACGAAAAGCAGGTCGATCGCTTGTTGAGCTCGCCCCATTATGGCGAGCGCTGGGCTTCGATGTGGCTCGACCTGGCTCGCTACGCCGATACCAAGGGTTATGAGAAGGACATGGAGCGCCCTGGTGTGTGGCCCTATCGAGACTGGGTGATTGAGGCCTTCAATCGCAACTTACCTTACGATCAATTCGTGATCACACAGTTGGCTGGTGATTTGCTTCCGGGCTCTACTTTTGAGGATAGGATCGCGACATCTTTCCATCGCCAGACACCCGTCAACGATGAAGGCGGTACGGACGACGAAGAGTTCCGCACCGTCGCTGTCATGGATCGGTCGGCGACGACGTGGTCGGTGCTGAACGGTCTCACCATCAATTGCGTCCAGTGTCATTCCCATCCGTACGATCCGATCCGACACGTGGAGTATTACAAATCCCTGGCATTCTTCAACAACACTCAGGACGCCGATCTTCCCGAGGACACCCCCATCTTGCGCGTGCCGAGGGATAAGACGCGCTACCCCGAAGCTGCGCGCTTGCAGCAGGAACTCGCCAAGTTAGAGTCCGCCCTCGTATCTCGAGGCAGGCAATTCGAACAGCAGTCGCAATGGTCGCCCATCCACATCACCTCTGCAAAAGCTAGTGCAGCTCTCGGCGCGCAATGGGAAGCTTCCGAGCTTGAACGTAAGTTGGTCGATCTGAAGCAAGGGAAACTATCTCCAAAAAAAGAAAACGAGCAGCGCAAATATCTGCGGCAGGCGATCGCTGATGCGCGCAAGAGAGCGCATGCCGAGGCCGGAAAAGAAACGCCCCTGCCCGTCTCAGATGGGGATCTACAAGCAAGCTCGGAAATCTCCGGCAAGCAGACGTTTGAGCTGACCGCAAAGGTAGATGCGCCCATATTAACCGCGTTGCGCATCGAGGTCTCTCCGACGAACAGTGAAATTGCCCGCCATACGCCAGAACTCGGATTCATTGTCGATCGAATCGATGCCTGGGTCATTGGAGCGAGAGGACAACAGACAAAAATCGTATTCCGTTATGTCGTCCCCGATTCTGAATCGGCTCTGGAGAGAGCGGTAAATGACTGCGTTGAATCGAAACGCGAACTTAGCCATGACCCAGGCGCCATTGGGTTCCAAGTAGTACCTAATCTGTTTCACACACGCTGGGTGCTCGGCGTTCTTGCCGAACCGCTCAGACTTGCTCCTGGGAGTCGGATCAAACTGCACCTGACGCAGACTCAGCAAATCGACGACAAGCCGGCTTTAGTACGGCGAGCCCATCTGTCTGTAAGTGGAGATGAATCTTGGCGAAAACTCGCCACCGATAACAATTGGACTGAGGACCTCACGAAACTCACCAACCTGACCCGCCAATTGAACAAAATCCCTACCGTTCCTCTCCCGGTTATGGCGGAGCAGCCCGATTACGACCAGCGAACTACGTTGGAATTTGAGCGCGGCAACTTCCTCACCAAAGTCGGACCCCCGCTGGTTCCGGACGTGCCGGGAATTTTCCCCCGCTTGCCAGAGGGTGCGCCTCGAAATCGGCTGACTCTCGCCAAATGGTTCTTCGCTCCGGGCCAGCCGTTGACCGCGCGCACGGCTGTGAATCGTTACTGGGAACAGTTATTTGGGACAGGGATCGTCGAAACTCTCGAAAACTTCGGCAGTGTGGGCGAGGAGCCCAGCCATCCCGAACTGCTCGACTCGCTCGCGCTCCACTTTGAAAACGACCTGCAGTGGGATATGAAAGCTCTCTTGCGCGAGTTGGTCACAAGCGCAACGTATCGGCAGAGCGCAAAAACCAGTGCCGCCCTTCTCGAGAGAGATCCTCATAACCGGCTATTGGCCCGTGGACCGCAGCAGAGACTCACCGCTGAAATGGTCCGGGATCAGGCGTTGTCGGCGAGCGGATTGTTGTCGGACAAAATGGGCGGCCCGCCGGTGATGCCTCCACAACCGCAAGGCGTTTGGAATAGCGTCTACAACGACGGCAAGTGGAAAGATGCAACTGGCCCCGACCGTTACCGGCGCGCAATTTATACCTATATAAAGAGGACCAGCGGCTACCCTAGCTTTCTTACCTTCGATGCGTCCGATCATGACACAAGTTTGGCGAGGCGCATCCCCACCAATACACCTTTGCAAGCGTTAGTAACACTCAACGATCCCGTGTACTACGAAGCGGCCGAAGCTATGGCTGAACGCATGATCGCCAGGCAAGCGAATGTAGATGCTCGGATCAGGTACGGAGCCCGATTGGTGCTGTCGCGAGATCTGACTGAACAGGAGTTAACGGCTCTGCGGGCGCTTTATCAAAAAACTCTTGCAACACTGACTTTGACACCTGTCGTAGCCAATGCACGCGGCAGCCCGAAGGATTTGAACGCCATGACCGCCGTCGCGAGCGTTCTCATCAATCTTGATGCGTCTTTGACCAGGTAATGCCTATGTCTGATTCCCCAATACGTCCACGGAGTCCGGTAGACCTAGACGTCAAATCCGGATCGCCGACTGAAGTGGAACTGGCTTTGCTGCAAGCGCAAACGCGGCGCCATTTCTTTCGCAATCTCGGCGCAGGTCTGGGTACCGTCTTTCTAGGAACGCTCGCGTCGAAGCTTGTGCCGTTCGCGAACGCGGCGGGAGCGGAAACCGCCGTGCTCGATTTCAGTCGCGATCCCAGAACTCCACTTTCTCCTCTTCCGCCGCAGTTTCCGGCGAAGACGCGCCGAGTGATTTACCTGCATATGGCGGGGGCGCCCAGCCAGTTGGAGTTGTTTGAACATAAACCCGAATTAAAAAGATTTGATGGGCAGGATTGTCCTGCTTCGTTGCTGGCCGGGAAAAGGTTCGCCTTCATCAGCGGTGTTCCGAAACTCCTCGGATCGCAATACCCCTTTCATCAAGCGGGACAAAGCGGTCAGTGGATCTCGGACCGTCTGCCACACATTGAGAAACAGCTTGACGATATCTGTTTCATCAAGTCCATGCGCACGGACCAGTTCAATCATGCTCCAGCACAATTGCTGGTCCAAACGGGGAATCCGCGACTCGGATACGCCTCGTTCGGGTCGTGGGTGGTGTATGGTCTGGGCACTGAGAATCAGAATTTGCCAGGCTTTATCGTGTTGCTTTCCGGTGGCAAGACGCCCGATGGCGGAAAGCAGTTGTGGAGTTCTGGCTTCCTTCCCAGCGTGTACCAGGGAGTGCAGTGCCGCTCCCACGGTGAGCCTGTGCTCTACCTCGACAATCCTCAACGGGTAAGCCGGGCATTGCGCCGGAGCATGCTTGACACCATCGATGACATTAATCAGCAGACATACGCGGCATTCGGAAATCCGGAGACGGTGACGCGCATCGCGCAATACGAGATGGCGTTTCGGATGCAGATGGACGCCACCGACGCGATGGACATTCGCAAAGAGCCTGATTCGGTGCACGCCCAGTATGGCTCGAAACCAGGCGAGGCCAGTTTCGCCAACAACTGCCTGGTAGCGCGGCGTCTGGCAGAGCGCGGAGTTCGATTCATTCAGCTTTACCATTGGGGATGGGATTCGCATGGAGCGGACGCCAAAGAAGCGTTAAACATCGGTTTCAACGATCGTTGCCGCGAAGTCGATCAACCGACAGCAGCACTGCTGGCCGATCTCAGGTCGCGTGGTTTGCTGGAAGATACTCTGGTGGTGTGGGGTGGAGAGTTCGGCCGCACGCCAATGCGCGAAAATCGCGGCGGGCAGGTGATGAAGTATGTAGGCCGCGATCACAATCCTGGCGCCTTCACCATATGGTTAGCCGGCGGTGGGGTAAGACCCGGAATCACTTATGGAGAAACCGACGATATGGGATACGAAATTGTCAAAGATCCGGTGGAGATTCGCGACCTCCACGCAACACTGCTTTATCTGCTCGGATTCGATCATCATAGGTTGAACTTTACGTTTCAAGGTTTGCAACAGAAGCTGACAAGTGTGAAGCCGGCACGGGTGGTGGCTGAGATTCTCGCATGACTGTTCCCACTCGAATTCCTGATGCTAGTGAGCCCTCCATGACAGCATCGAACCGGGGCGCGGTTCTCAGCACAGCTCGCCTCGGATTCGCGATGCTGGCTCCCGTGCTGGTTGTGGTGATGTTGGTCGCATTTGTTCCTCCGGACGGAAATGAGCGTGCGGACTGGTTCCAGTTCATCGGACGTTTCCATCCATTGTTGGTTCATTTTCCTATCGCATTTTTCCTGTTAGTACCGATTCTGGAAATTGCCGGGCGCAGCGCTCGTTTTGCGTATTTGCGTCTTTCAGTAAGTTTCGTTCTTGCGTTGGCCACGGTCGGGGCCACTGCAGCAGCGATTCTGGGATGGTGCCTGGGACGCAGCGGAGGCTATTCCGGGAGGCTGATCACCCAGCACATGTGGGGCGGAGTTGTGCTGTGCCTTGTCTGTTGGGGCTGCTGGCTGCTGGGCACGCGGTTGCGCTCACTCGGCTTAGCCTACGCAATCGCATTGGCGCTGGGAGCGGGACTCGTTGCATGGACCGGTTACCGAGGGGCTCAATTGTCGCTCGGACCGAATCATCTCACCGAAGAAATGCCCAGCGGTCTGCGCACGTCTGCTCGGAGTAAAGGACAATCGCGATGCACCAGCCTCGCTCCCCGATCCCACCACTTTTTACGGAGCACGAATTCAACCCATTTTCAGTGCACGCTGTATCAGCTGTCATGGGGCGGAAAAACACAAAGGCAATCTTCGGCTCGACAGCTACCGAGGTTTAATGCGAGGTGGGAAAGATGGGCCGGTAATTCAGATTGGGAGCATTCAAGGGAGCGATCTCTTTCGCCGAATCACTTTGGCGGCCGGTCACGACGATTTTATGCCGAGGGGAAAGTCGCCTTTGGCTGCTGACCAGGTAAAGACGATCGAGTTATGGATTGCGGCGGGTGCCTCAGACACACTTGCTGCCAATGCCATTAAAAACGCACCGTCGGCTTCTATCGCGCCCGCCGAAGTGAAATTTGAAGAAATCGACCCGGCCGCAGTCGCTAAGCTGCGTGCCGCCATCGCACCGGCGGTTGCACAGTTGCAAAAGCAATTCCCCAACATATTGGACTATGACTCACGAGGCTCGGCCGATTTGCGACTGAATGCTTCAATGCTCGGAAGTAAGTTTGGCGACCGGGAACTCGAGGCTTTTGCTCCAGTCTCCGAGCACATCGTCGTCGCTGACTTGTCGCGCACGTCTATTACCGACCAGTCTGCGGTTGCTATCGCCGCTATGAAGCGCTTGCACGTGCTACGACTCATGGACACGCACCTCACAGACAGCACCTTCTTACGGCTCGATACCCTTAATGAACTCGAGTCGCTGAACGTCTACGGCACTCCTGTGACACCGGCAGTGCTGCCTACGATTGCCAAGCTTCCGAAGCTCTCCCACTTTTATGCGGGCCAGACAGGAATCGTCCCAGGGAAAGCCGTACCAGAAAACTTGGCCAGTAAAGTTGTTTTCTGATTCATGGCGCCGAGAACTCACCCCTAAATTAAACAAATGTCGTGTCGCGGGCTAAGTCCGGCGGAGAAGCGTGAGTCGCCCGATCGGAAGCCACTCGGCCACCAGGATGTCGCCATTGTGGAGGAAGATGGCATCGTGCGGCGTGATAAACTTCCCGGCCGTAAACTGTGACCGTGACTGACTGCGTCGGGAGCCCACGTCGCCGTTTTCTGCTTTACCGTCTCCCAGTTGCGCCACTACCTTGAATTCACGATCGAGGATGCAAACTTGACTGTCTAGATCGGGACACACCATCTTTTCGCCCTGGGTATGGAAATTACAGGGCATGCGTACGTGCTCCTCGTCTTTGAGGGTCTTCAGGTGCGTACCGTCGAGCGTGAAAGTCTGGATTCTTCTGTTTCCGCGGTCGGCCACGGTTAGGATGGGCGTTTTTCCTCGGTCGTCGACCCAAAGGCCGTGCGGAGTCTGGAACTCTCCGTCGCCCTGTCCTGGTTTGCCGACCTCACCTACGAATTTTCCGTCCAGAGAATAGCGCAATATGTGACTCGAGCCGTAACCGTCGCCCACGTAAAAGTCACCATTCGGAGCAAAAGCAACATTGGTAGGCACGAAGTCAATCGGCCGCTCGCTATAGCTCGCGTCTTCCCGCGGATAACCATGAATCCAGATTTCTTCCCCGGTAAGGGTGGTTTTCACGACTCGGCATCGATTGATATCGCAATGGTACAAAAACTCTGCTTTGCCTTCGCGCCGCAGCTTCAGTCCATGGGCTCCTCCCCGAAAGCCCTCGCCGAAAGCACGGATGAACTGGCCTCTTACATCGAAGACAACAATCGCCTCGCCGCGCATGCTTGACTTATGGACCGTATGCCCGACGTAAATGTTGCCTTGCTCATCTTGGCAAAGCCCATGTGTGTCTCCCCAAACCAGCCCTTCCGGGGGAACGAGCCAGTCATGGACGCATTCGTACGTATGCGCTCCGGAACCGACAACTGGGAGCCGAGCGCCGGACTTATCCGATGTCTGAAGGTAGAACCTTGAGAGGAAGCTCGCTCCCAAAGCGCCAGCTGAGCACGTGGCCAGAAACGATCTGCGATTTTGTTTGTCGATGGCCATATCCCCCGTCAACCGAGCGCATCAAGATTGAATTGCAACGGCATGCATTGCTTCTGAAGCAGGAATTCTCACCTGCCAAACCAGACGTTCCATTCGACCTTGCCGGACTGCCCGGGAAAGCTCACCGTCACTGCGTTGCCGGTTTGCGCGGAAGCGACCGCCACGGCTTTGCCGCCGGAGGTGGCTGCGGCGCGCAGGTAGCGGTGCCCGCCCGGGACATAAACCGTCAGCGCATAGCGTGCTCCAGCGATCGCCTCGGAAACACCGCTGAGGCGGCGCGATGCGGCATGCCACTGATAACTCTCCAGCGAGAACGCACCGGTGATGTGGCGCGAAATTCCAACAAGCTGCGGGTGACCGGTAACCCGATGAATCAGCAGCACGCGGGTGTCATGCGGTTCCACCACAACGTCGATTTTGTTCCGGAATACTCCGAGCAATCTCTGGTTCCAGAAGTCGAAGACCACATACGAGTCGGTATCGCTGAGCCCCAGTTTTTCGGCAAGCGAGACGCTGCGTGACGCGGGTTGGCTGCGCCAATTTGTGAACGCTGCGACATCATAGACGCCGGCGGGGGCGCTCACCTTGAGATCCAGGATCTCGGGATAGTGATGGATATAGGTATCAGGCGTGGTGTGCTTGAAGGTGTCCCAGTCGATATCGCTGCCACGGCTGAAAAGGTCCACAGGCAGAATGGGCATGGTGGGGAGCGTTTTGTGGAGCAGTTCCAAGCGCTCCTGAGGGACCTCGGGCATTACGCTCGCTAAGGGATACACCACGCCCGTGAGCGCCACCCAGGAGACGACGGTGCGCGCTTCGGCGGTGGTGGTCCCGACGCCAGTGACCGGAGACTCGCGCTCACGTATGGTATCCAGGACTACGCGAGGTCGTTTCCTGGTGGCTTCCTCGACACTCATATGCGAACCGACCTCCATACCCTCACCAGGCATGACGTAGACCGCGAGGTGATTAAGGAACCCACTGCCAGTTATGGAGCTGAACAGAGGGAACATACCCTCCCAGTTGGCATAGAGATCGTGGCCGGTGAAATAGGAGTTGAAAAAGCCTATACCATTGAGCGGGGTGCCGGCGGGGCAACCTTCGATGAAACGATTCGGACCGATCGTTTCGCGAATCATATTCAGGCGTGTGCGATAGTTAACGAGCGGATCGACATTGGGGTCGTGCAGCTTGCCGTGGTCGACACCCGGGATGTAAAGCGGCAATGCGAACTCGCCGTCGAACTTGTAGTAGTCGAAGCCCCAGTCGTCGAGCGTAGTCATGATCTTCCTGACATCGTTCAGCGCCTCTGGATTCGTGGCATCAAGGGCCGGGGTGTTGTAATCTTTGACGATGCTTCCGTCCTTCTTGTAACGCAGATACCACTCGGGGTGCTGCTGGACAGCTCCGCCATAGGCGTTCGGGACGAGCCAGATACCGGCACGCAAACCCTTCGATTTGATGTAGCTGGTCAGCCACTGCGGTCCGTGGGGGAACTTCCGGGTATCCCAGTTCTCAATCCAGTAATGCTGACCGGTTTCATCCCGGTCATACCCGTCGTCGAGTTGCACGTACTGAAAACCATAAGGCCTCAGGTTTTCCGAGAGCCAATCGGTGTTGCGGACGATGTCCGCTTCGGTCACGGCTTCGTAGTAACTTGTCCAACTGGACCAGACCACGGGCGCACTGGGGAAATACGTGTCATTGAACGGAATGTAGAAAGGCAATCCGAGAATCTTGGTGAAGTAATCCGGATAGAGCCGGACGAGAGCGCTATCTTCAACTGGCAAAGTGACCGCGAGTTCGTCCGCATTAGCGCCGTTGCGTGCCATGCGCGTGTGTACGGGAAAATCGATGGCGATTCCGGTGGAGCGATCGAAGAGGCTGTGAAGCAGCGGGTTCGCAACCTGTCCCAGACTGAAATACATGACCTCCGGGTTCTGGCGGGGAAGAAACGAAGGGACGCCGGGAACCTCGGCGCCGTAGCTCCCCTTTACTTCGCCGTTGCCAAGCCACACCACAGGCGCTCCCTCCCGATCGATCAAGCGCGTCGGGATGCGAGTGAGCGGAGCTGGCGCCGTGGCGGTCAGCTGGGCATCGTACGAGGTACTTGAGATCGTGAGCGTGTCGGGTCCGGGCTCGAAGCGCCAGGACATCATCGGCCGGGAGGAGCGGATCAGGAGTTGATCCTGGCCGCTGCGTTCGGCGGTCCAACCGGTCACCGCTTCGGTGCCACGGAGCCCGAGGCGAACGTTGCAGAGTACTGGGCCGAGGCGCTCGTGCTCAACGGTGACGGTGGATTGAGCGGGATCAGCAGTCACAGTCCACCCGTACCCGCTGACGGTGACCTGCTGCTGCGCGTGCATTCCAGCGACCAGCAGCAGCGCTGTAACAATGGCGAGCAGCCCTCGGTTCATCTGATCACCCGCACGGCCAGACTCGGTGCTGCCCATGACCATTGCCGGTCATCTTGTGATCCGTGACATGCTCGGCATGAGACGATGCCGCGAACAGTGGGCCAGCGCTAGCGCCCGCGGGAATTTCGATCATGCTTCCAGTCGCTTTATTCCGCATATCAGTAATCGTATTGTTCCAATACCATTGCCGCCTGACTTACCCGTCACCTCTCAGCGGGTGGCCGTCTCTGCGACAGCTCCTGGAAACCACCGTACCGCATTATCGTGGTAGAGCTTCCGCAGGACGGGCTCCGGCAACTCGAGACCCTGAACCTTCCGGCCTTTCACGTCAAGCGTTTTGTTTGTGGCAAAGAACGTCCAATCGCGGGCGTAGGCATCGTTCCATTGTGCGAGCGCCTTTTCCGTATCGTCTTTTGGCATGACTACCAGATCGGTCCCGTATAGGACGCGGTCCTGGTATTTGATCAGGAACGCGCGAACTTTGTCCCGCGGCTGCATCATCAGGTACTCAATGCGGGCCGCGGTATCGACGGCAAAATTTGGATACCGCTCGAAGCGTTTCGCGATCTCATCGACATCCGTTTCCATGCTGCCTAGATGCGCGCCAACAACCCGTAGCTTGGGATTTTGCGCGAGAAAATGATCCCGGGCCGCTAGGATAGCGGCTTTCGACGGCCACTCGGGATGAGCGTAAGCGTACTCCTCGGGATGCTGCTGGTAGTACTCATAATCGGGGCTGGCAGTGTTTGGGGGCTGCCAGCAAGAATCCGGCTCCGCGATATGGGCGACTACGGTCCGATCGTGGGCGGCAATAGATTGGTAGATGGGTTCGAAGGCAGGATCGTCGGGCATCACGTATTTCCCCGCTTTCGATTTCATCTCCATGCCCATGACTTTATAGATCTTCACCGCGATCGCTCCCTCCGCGAAGTCGGCATCGAGCTGGCGGGTCGTGCGCTGGGCGAATCCCGGATCTTCGAAGTCGTAAGGGTCAAACGTTGTACAGAAAAGCGCCCGGCCAGCCGTGACATGGGCGACCTTGAGCACGTCGCTCCGCTGCGGCTCCAACCTCTTGCCGAACGGATCACGGTCATCGATCACAATAATGTCGAGAACGCGCAGGTTCAGACGCTTGAGGAAAGCGCCAAAAGCCGGGTCATCCTTATAAAGATGGACGTGCGCGTCAAACGGCGCCAGAGCAGAAAAATTCGCGAGATCGGCTGCCGGCGGCAAGGCGGATTTGGTTCCGTTTGAAGATCCCGAGAGCAGTACCGAGGCAAACAGTATCAGTGCGGCCAGCACCGTCGTAGCCAGCGACAGCAACATCCGATTCGAGGTTAGGGATATCAACTTAGCCCTCCAATGAATAAACTTTATTTGAGGCCCTTGCCTTCCACTACCGTGACATAACGATCGACTGGTAAATCCGCGAATGTCTCGATGCGGCCACTTGGCAATGGCCAGCGGATCTCAAGTTTTTCGATCTTAGACCGCGCTCCCAGCCCCAAGACTATGCGCGGATCGTGAGAAGAGAGATAGCTCCCTCCGCCTGTCTTAAGACAGCTACGCCTTAGGTCGCCCGCTTGCCAGGTGACGCGTGCTCCGATGGCATCTGGGTTACACTTCGTTCCCATCAGGTGTAAGCCCAGCCAATGGTTGCGTTCAGCCGCCAGGTTTTTCAGTAGGATCGGTGGCCCGTTGTTGACTGTGACAAGAACATCAACCGCACCATTATTGTCGAAATCGCCCACAGCCAATCCGCGCGCGGCAAACGCCAAACCGAAAACGGGACCAGCATTGGAACTGACATTCTCTAGACCTTTGCCGTTGTTATGAAAGAGCAGAAACGGTTCCTGGTAGGTTACTTGGGTGGAGTGCTGCTCGATTCTGTCGTCCGGGTGTCCATTGGCGACGAACAGATCCATCATTCCATCGTTATCGTAATCGAAAAACTTTGCACCCCAGCCGCTCATGAGCCGTGTAGCAGAGCTAATACCTAGAGGAAATGCCAGGTCGTCAAAGGTGAGATCGTGGTTGTTATGGTAGATGGAGTACATCTCGTGATCCACATTGGAGAGAAACAGATCCTGCCACCCGTCCTGATCATAGTCGGCAGAATCCACACCCATGCCGGAGCGGGCGCGACCATCTTGACTGTAAGCGACCCCGGCCGCGAGGCCGATTTCTTCGAACTTGCCTTTCCGATTGACAAATAGAAAGTTGGGAACGGTGTCATTGGCGACGAAAAGATCCATCCAGTTGTCGTTATTAATGTCGGTTGCAACCGCTCCCCAGGCCTTCCCGTGAGCCTTACGGATGCCGGTTTCCTCAGAGACATCCCGGAACGTGCCATCGCCGTTGTTATGAAACAAGTAGCTTGGCATCGGCTCATACACTCGGGGAAGGCAGTAGTAGCGTTCGCCGGTACGCGCGTCGCCGCAAAACTTGTTCTTTGATTTGTCAAAATCGACGAAACGGCACACGAAAAGATCGACCTTCCCATCATTGTCATAGTCGAACCAGACTGCACTCGAAGTCCAACCCGGGGCAGCCACTCCTGCTTTTTCGGTCACGTCAGTGAAGGTACCATCGCCATTGTTCCGGTACAGAATGCTGCGGCCATACTGTGTAACATAGAGATCGGGAAACCCATCCAGGTTATAGTCGGCTACAGCGACGCCCATTCCGTAGCCCCCACCAGGCACTCCAGCCTTCTCCGTTACGTCGGTAAACGTGCCATCGCGGTTGTTACGATACAGCGCGTTGCGAAGAGGGGGCTTTGGGTCGAAGAAATCGCAGCGGCCGCTGTTGACCAAATAGATGTCCATCCAGCCGTCATTGTCGTAGTCGAAGAAGGCGCAGCCGGCTCCGGTAGTCTCAGGCAGGTAGTACTCAGGTGAACGGCCGTTTACGTGTTGCCAGGTGATGCCTGTCGTGGCGGCAGGCAACTGCTCGAATAATGGGTGCGCCGGTGGCTGGCCAGCTCCATCGAGCAGGTGACGCAACGGTTGGCAGGATCCGAATGGCTTGGGGAGAAGCAGCGGAAACGCGCTTAGTGCAGCAAAAAATTCCCTGCGGGTAAAGTTTCCCATTACTTTGTGCAACGCCTTAATCGGAAATCGTCCTCATACAAGTTTCGGAGATGCGTGCCCGCGCAGTTCTGGCATATTCACTTTCCTTGCAGTCGGCCCTGTCCTTCTTGCACGGTGTAAAACCTATCAATCGCGGGAATCGTAATCTCTTCTTTCTTCCCGCTCGGCCACTGGATCTCGATCCTCTCCCCGCTTGTACTGGCGCCCAAACCAAAATGTAACCTTAAGTCAGAACTGGAATCGTAACTACCACCGCTGATCACGTCCTGGCGAATTCTCATTTTCCCCACGGTAACGAGGACCTTGGCGCCGATGCCATCGCGCGGACTCCCGGGCCCACCGATCAGTTTCAACCCCAACCAGTGATTCCCGTTCTTCACTACGTTGCGCAATAAGGTAGGCGGCGAATCAATGTTATTGATCACAAGGTCCATGTGGCCGTCGTTGAAGAGATCAGCGCATGCGACGCCACGGCCGGAAAGGATGTCCGCCAGCCCGCTGCCGGTAGCGGCCGGCATCAGTTCGAAGCGCGAGCCGTGGAGATTCCTAAAGAGCAGCGGCCGCTGTTTATACGTAGTTCCCCATTCATACTGGTCCGCTTCCGGATACGTATGACCGTTGGCCATGAACAGGTCAAGCCAGCCATCATTGTCATAATCGAGAAAGACGGTTCCCCAGCCTAGGAAAGGGATGGTGGATTCACCGATACCTGCCTGGAACGACTCATCCGTAAAACTATCGTTGCCATCGTTTTTATACAACGTGAAGTTGTCGTCGGAGAAATCGGTGACGAACAGATCCAACAAGCCGTCATTGTTGTAATCGCCAATCCCTATTCCCATAGACGCTTGCGCACGACCTTCCTCGTTCAGTGCAAATCCAGAGACATAGCTGACGTCTTCGAATGTTCCATCGCCGCGATTGCGATAGAGATACCGCGGCGTGGAGTCGTTGGCAACAATCAGATCAAGCCGACCATCATTATCGATATCGGCGAACGCCGTCCCCAGTCCGTAGTAGAGGCTGGGATCAGAAACACCCGCTTTTGCGCTCACGTCGGTGAAGGTCCCGTCGCCGTTGTTATGGAAAAGGTGGTCTTGCTCTCCGACAAGACCGCGCGGACCGCACATCACGCTCTGTCCCCGGTACCCGCAATTCTTGCCCTTCATTTGGGGACTGCCCGGTGTGGGAGGATTATCAATGTCAAACTTTACATAACCGGTGACGAAAAGATCCAGGCGGCCATCGCCGTCGTAATCGCCGAACGTTGCGCCCGTGGACCAGCCTCCCAGCGCGACGCCAGCTGTTTCGCCCACGTCGGCAAAAGTTCCGTTGTGGTCGTTATGGTACAGGCGGTTCTTGCCAAAATTGGTTACGTATATGTCTGGCCAGCCGTCATTGTCGAAATCGCCGACCGCGACGCCGAATCCCCATCGATCGTTGGCCACACCGGCTTTCGCGGTGACATCTGTAAAAGTCCCGTCATGATTGTTATGGAACAAAGCAGCGCCACGAGCTGGAGTCTTTCCCCTGACGCTGTCGAAGCTCCCGCCATTCAGCAGATAAATGTCCGGCCAGCCGTCGTTGTCATAGTCCAGAATGGCGACCCCTGAACCCAGTGTCTCGAGAATGAACTTCTTTTGCGCAGTGCCGGACTGGTGCAAGAAACTGTTTAAATGGGACTTGACGCTTAAGTCTTCAAACACCACGGGAGCGCCATCCACGAAGTCCCCCGCAGTGATGACACGGTTTTGTTTGTCGCGCACAGGAGAGTGAGGCTTGCCCGTGGCAGCGCCGCCTTGGTCCTGGTTCCTGGCCTGGCTGGACATCCCAGACTGATCGTCCTGTGCTGATACCAGAGTGCAGAGCAGGAGAACGCAGATTAGCGCGAGCAAATCATAAAACGAGGGGCATCCTGCATTGGAGCGAACCCCCAGGCCGAATCCAACCGAAACCAGATTTCCCTGAGAAAGACCCCGTCTCCCGTACAATACTGCTCTCCTTCTCCTTTGTCGCTTTCCGCAAACAACCGCGCCCTTCGCCATCAACAGTCTTTATGACAGTGCGCGAGGAGCCAAGGCGCTCTGCCTAAGTAACGCGGCAGCCGCTACGGGGGAGCCAAGCCGAGAACTGGCAGTTGCGGACGAAAATCGGTTTCAGCAACCCAACCGGACGATAATATTAATCTACTACTTAGTTCTTGACAGTGTTGATTTATTGCGAATAATCTTTCGAACCATTACGGATCTTTTGTTTTTCGAATCATTTCGTGCTTTTTCGGAGTCGGCGGGGTCCATGGGGTGGCTATAAGTGGCTATACAAGGAGATCACTTCGCCGGCTTTCACACAAACTCTTCCGCAGTTGCAGATGGTCGCGGCTCAAAGCGTTTTGCGCTACAGGAGGCAAACCCTGTGTCAATATCAAGACTTGCAGCTAGAGCGTCCGCCATTCTCTTCCTGCTTTGCGTCGGTCTGGTAATCGAAGCGAATCTGGCCTTCGCGCAGAGCAGCAACGCAAATCTGAGCGGCACTGTCACAGACAGTTCAGGTGCGGTGGTCGCCGGCGCGCAATTGACGCTGAGCAACACGGCCAGAAAGTCGACGTCGACCTACCAGTCGGACGACGGTGGGCGATACGTCTTCCGAGACCTGGAGCCCGGCACCTACAGCTTGCAGGTGGCCAAAACGGGCTTCCAGACCACGATGCAGACTGGCATTGTACTGACAATTAACGCCTCTGCACACAACGACGTCGTACTGAAGGTTGGCCCAGGAACCGAAACGGTGGAAGTGCTGGCGAGCACATCCCTGGTCAACTATGACAACGCAACTGTCCAGGGCGGCATAGAACCGCAAACCCTGAGCGCCCTGCCGATCGCGATTGCCAATGGAAACCAGAGGTCCTCGGCACAACTCGCGGTCCTGCTGCCCGGCGTAACGACCTCGAGTGGAGGCGATGCATACAATGCCCGCATCAACGGTGGCCAGCAGAGTGGCGACGAAGCTATCCTCGATGGCGCCACGCTGTCGGAAGGGTACCTGAGCCAGAGCGGGATGGTAGCCATCCACACTGACTTTCCGGTTTCCCCTGACATGATCTCGGAGTTGAAGGTGGTGACCTCGACCTACGAGCCGCAATACGGGTTTACCACCTCCGGCCAGATCGTTGCCCAGACCAAGAGTGGGGGCACCAGTTTCCACGGCTCTGGCTACGTTTACCTGCGCAATGACGGATTAAATGCGAGACAGTGGGGGGTGCCAGCAGGCTCGCCCAGAACGTTTGACCATGAGATGGACGCCGGCGCCAACATTGGCGGCCCTATAAAGTTGCCGTGGGTCAATAGCGGGAAGAACAAGGCTTTCTTCTTCTTCAACTGGGAGCCCTACAGGCTGAACGGCGGAGCCACGCGGCCGTTGCTCACAATCCCTACCCTGAAGCAGCGGGCGGGTGACTTTACCGACAACCTAGACTCCGATGGGAATCTGATTCCGATCTACGACCCGCGCACCGGTCAGCAGTTCAGCTGTAATGGCGTGCTCAACGTGATTTGTCCCAACCTTGTGGATCCGATCGCGCAAGCGTGGCTGGCGCAGCTGCCGACACCAACCAACTCCGGAACATCTAACAATTACCTGGCGCCTCACGCGGTTCCCAATTCCTTGTATACCGGATCGGATGCCTATCTGTTCCGTATCGACGATAACTGGGGGGACTTCGATCGCTTCTCCTTCACGTTCTATCGTAGATATAACAACTCCAACCTGGCATCCGCCCTTCCCACTGCGATTTCAAGCGCTCAGGGGCAGCCGGGTCATTCCGGGGTCTACCGGTTCAATTGGGAGCATGCATTTTCAGTGAAGACGACCAATCACTTTACGCTAGGTTATCTGGACCTCTACGAGGATATTTTGTCGGCCGATACTCAAGCGAAAGTGAAGCTGCCCACAGTGCCGGGCGTAGCCAACACGACCACGTACCTCCCCACTTTCGGTATTGGCGGCTTGCAATTAGGTGAACCTAGCGGCCCGCCGGGGCACAACATCAGCACTCGTCCGACCTGGGCCATCAACGATATTATCAGCCGGGTGGTGGGAAGCCACACTCTGGTGGCGGGCGTCGAGTGGCGCTCCCCGCAAGGAAACGCCAATTCGGGGACCAATCAAGGCGGCTCGTTCAGCTTTGGAGGCGTGACTGCCAATAACAACGTGGGCACCGCAAGCGGCAATGCCAATGCTGATTTCTTTATCGGCGCAGCCAGCGGCGCCAGCGTGAGTTACTACAATGTACCAGCGATCTATATACGGCAGAAAGGCTGGGCGGTCCATCTTGGCGATACTTGGCGTACCACTCCCAAGTTGACACTGGCTTATGGACTGCGCTGGGATATGGAAACCCCGACGCGGGAAAAATATAACCACGCTTCATTTTTCGACCCAACTTTGCCCAATCCCGACGCGGGCGGCCTTCTGGGGGCCATGGCCTTCGCCAACTCCCGCAGGCCATACCCAGAGCATGTGGATTATGCGGGGGTAGCGCCTCGCCTGGGTGTAGCCTACGCATTCAAACAGAACACGGTCATTCGTGCCGGGTACGGCATCTTCTTTGGCCAGGCATTCTATCCGGGCTGGAATGGGGGGAACAGCCTGGACGGCTATAACATCAACACCGGCGTCGGTAGTCCAGGCAACACCATCCCAGGACAGGCCATTCCGGCAATGTGTCTGACGCCGGGTAATGTGTTCTGCGTGGCGATGGGTGCGCCGTCGAATGGCTACCCAACCCCCGCCAGCCTTGCGCCGAGCCTCGCGCCTGGTATTGACAATGGATTAGACCCCCTATACCGCCCGTTTAACGCCAACAAAAGGGGGCGGGCACAACAGTGGAACTTGACGATTGAGCGGCAGTTACCCTGGAAGGCAGTCGTAAGCGCGGCTTACGTCGGAGCGCACAGCACCCACCTGCCCTCCGCCCTGCAGCCGCTCAATGTTCTCAACCCGAATAATCCCGCTGTGATCGCGAACGGGGCAAACCTTCAAAACCCGTGGGACCCGTCCAGCGGAGTTCCCGAGCCTTACCCGGGATGGGCCTCATCCGTGTCTTGTGCCTCGGTGGGACAAGCGCTGCTACCCTACCCACAGTATTGCAGCAGTCTGGCTGGGCTCAACGAGAACGTTGGCAACTCTATCTACCATTCGTTCCAGGGGCGTGTGGAGCGCCGCCTCGACCATGGCATCTATATGCTCTTGTCGTACACCAACTCTAAGACCATTGAAGATGCCTCCTCCAACACGCAGACCCAAGCCGTCACGTGGAACGGCCAGAATGGTGTTATCTCGCCCTACCAGCGCTACCGCGCCCGCACTCTGGCGTCCGACGACGTGCCGCAAGTCGTGTCGGCCGCCTTCGTCTATGATCTTCCCTTCGGCCACACCAAACGGTTTCTGAATAAGAGCGGCGCGCTGGACAAGGTCGTGGGGGGATGGCAGTTTAGTCCAATTTTCCGCTTCTCTCGCGGTATCCCGTTCTTTTTCCGCGACAACGGAGTCTGCAAATCGTACGTGGGAGGCTGCATCCCCGGCGTGATCCCTGGGGTGAATCCATTCCTCCAAAACCCAAATAACTTCGATCCCTTTAAGGGCCCGTTGCTCAATATCAATGCTTTCGAGCCCTACAGTAGCTTCGACAAACCAGGCTATTCAGGCTACGGACGCCGGGTCAGTAATGTCCGTGGTCCCAACTTCAAGGATTTGGACTTTTCCTTGACCAAGAACACGAAGATCACTGAACGGGTGAACTTCAAGTTGAGCGCGAATTTCTTCAATGCTCTCAACGCCCATTACTTTGTCAATGACGAAAGTCAGAACTTCGGAGGCGATACGGCCTTTAACACTGATATTAGCAACCCCTCGGACGCGCCGTTCGGCACGTGGAATGGAGCGGTCAGCCAGCCACGAACCATACAGGTGGCCGGGAGAATTGAGTTCTAGGCCGTTCAGCCCTTCGTTCAACCGGCCACTCACGGGATCGTGAGTGGCCGGTCTTCATGTCAGCAGTAAATGCGGCATTACGGTAGTCGCCTGTCTTGAAGGGGCACGCCTCCAGAAGGCGTCGTCTCATTTAACGCCGGGCTCTGTAGCGGGGAAGATTCCTTTCTCAACTTCTTGAACTCCTCGATCTGTTCTTGCGCTGCTTCCCGTTTCCCTTGTCGCTGATAAATTCTACCCAGGGTATAGTGAGGCTCCGCATACAAAGGATCCAGATCTATGGACCGTTGCAGGGGAGCGATAGCTTCTTCGAATTTCCGCTCCTTTTCTAATACCAGTCCCAACTCGTAGTGAGCTTGAGGAAACTGTGGATTGTAGCTCAAGGCTTCGTGCAGTCGTGCTATAGCTTCATCGAGGCGATTCAGTGATATGAGAGAGACGGCAAGATTTAAGGGTGGCCAGGCGGAAGGCTGCTTCTGCCCACGGTTGAGCTCGATTGCGCGGGTGAAGCTCTGGATGGCTTCATCAAACTGGCCCAAGGCGTCATAGCACAGCCCTAGGTTGTTATACGCGCGCATCATGTTTGGATCGAGCTCAATCACCCGCCGTAACCTGCTTATGGCCGGGGTGTATGCCCGCGCATCATAGTCTAGCTTGGCCAACCAGTAGAGGTAGAGAGGTTTCTTGGGATCGCCCTGGGAAAGTCTATGCAGTTCGTCTCGCCCCCAGTCTGGCCGGTTAAGCCGGAGGTAGGCCATGGCCAGCGAAAATCTGCTCTGATCGTCGAGCGAGGCGATCGTTTCCGCTTTCTTCCAGGCAATTGCCGAATTGAGGTACTGGCCGTCGAGGAAGAGTATGTGTCCCATCAGAGTATAGAGCTTGGCGGTGCGGGCTGACTTTGGGTCGCGTTTGGTTTCCTCTAACAAAATGGTCTCAGCGCGCTTGTAGTCGCGGCGATTCAAAGCGCTCTCCACTTCAGCGCTCCGGGAGGGTTCAAGCTGAAGCCCTGCGAGCAATTTCGACGTGCCCGGCACTGGTAACGCCTCGGGCGCCGGGACTTGTTGCGCAAAGGGCGGAAGGGAAAGCCATCCGGTGAGCAGGACTCCGAATATTAGTTCGCGCCCCCGCTTCAGTGGCCTGTAATTACGGAGCATTGCGTTCCTAGGGGACAGAAGCTGACTTTGCCGCTGCAATTTTCGCTCTAGCCGCCAGCGCGGCCTGACTGTCAGGAACTAAGGACAACTCGCGCTCGATCTCCGCAAGTGCTTCATCGTATTTCTTCTGTTCCAAATAGATGAGCGACCGTGCCAAATGAATTTCGGGAAGCTTGGGGTCAACATCAGCCGCCTTTTGAAAAGACGACAAGGCCTCGTCATACTTTCCTTGATTCCAAAGTTCCAGGGAGAGCGCCTGGTGCAGACGCACAGAGTTGGAATCGAGCTTGGCGATCTCTCTCAACGATGAGCGTGAAAGATCTGCCCAGCTTCTGGCCAACAGGTACACGTATTCGGGATCTCGAGGTGACAGCCTGGTGAGTTGCTGGTACTGATCCACTGAGGCAAAATGCTCTCCCAGCGCATCGTAAGCACGCGCCAGTTGCAAATGTACCTGCGGCTCGGCTGGCATCAGTTTCTCTGCGATCTTTAGCTCACGGGCCGCTTCTGCATTCTTGGCGAGCGCCAGGCAACTGACGCCCAACAGCAAGTGTGCCGGGCCAAACTCGGGCTGCAAACGTAGGGTCTCACGGAATCTTGCAACGGCCTGCTCGTGTTGACCGCGCTCCTGCGCAATGACGCCGAGATTATGATAGACGAGGGGAGATTTCAGACCTTGGTGCAAGGCCAGGGTAAAAACCTTCTCGGCGGAATCCAGGTCACCCGCTTTCAGCGCAGCAATTCCTTTGGCAAGTTGCTCCGGGCCAGGTAACGTCGCGTTCTGGCCCGCAGTCAGACCAGAGCATATCCAGAGCAGGGCCAGCGCAGCAAGGACGGGGGTTCGATTCATTCCAAGGGACATTTTACTTCTCCGCTCAGCGGCAGCGATATACAATTGACACAACTTCCTGCGTCCTCCTGACCCCATTGGCTGAGAGTATGAATTCCTACTGGTCACATCTTGCGCCGCCGTGGGTTGTTTTTTGCGCCTTCGTACTCTTTAGCAATTCAGTTCTTTGCCAATCGAGTTCCCCAACCGAGCGGGAAAGGGTGATTACTGAGATCCAGGACCTTATTGACCAGGATCATCTTGACACGGCAAGGCAAAAAGTCTACGAGGCGCAGAAGAGAATGACCGATTCGGGCCTCGACAACCTGCTTGGAGTCATCGATGCTAAGACTGGAGACTACGCCGGCGCGGAAGGAAGCTTCGCGGTCGCTATACGCCGCGCCCCGACCTTCACTGCTCCTTACTTGAATCTGGCACGTCTTTATCAGGAGAACGCTAAACGGTACCCAGAAGGGAAGGCCAAAGCGCTTGCTCTATATGAGCAATTGCTGAGGTTTGATCCCGCCAACAACGAAGCCAACTACCAGGCTGCTGTGCTCTTGATGGAGCAAAGCCGGTACGAGAAGTCGCAAGGGTATTTGTCCCACCTTCCGCGTGACAGCCAAGATATCAGCCAAGCGCTGGCGGTGCGTTGTGCAGACCTGGCCGGTCTTGGCAACCGGATGCGCACGGATCAATGTGCGGCTCGCTTGCGTTCCCGTCCCGATTTCTCCGAAGCCGATGCGCAAACGATTGCGCCCACGCTGGCCTCTGCCAAACGCGAGGATGTCATTGTCGGCCTGGAAGAAGCTCTGGCTAAACGTGGGACGCTCTCTGGACAGTCTCTGCATACGCTGGGGCTGGCCTATGAGAAAACGGGACAACTCTCAGAAAGCCGCAGCGCCTTGGAAAAGGCCTTCTCCAGTCTCGGTTCTTCCTCGACCGACATTCTTCTTGAACTGGCGCGGGTGGGACAAGAGCAAAAAGATTATAAGGGGGCGCTGGGTTACTTAGCGCACGCTGAGGACTTGAATCCAAAGGACGCCGCGATCCCGTACTATTTTGGTGTCCTTTGCCTGCAATTGAATCTTCTCGCGGAAGCCCAAAGGGCAATGGGCAAGGCTCTTGCTCTCGATCCCGATAACCCTTCGTACAACTACTCCATGGGAGCAGTCACCGTTTTCTCGGACGGTCCGGAGCAGGCCATCCCGTATTTCCAGAAATATCTAAGACTCAAGCCGAAAGACCCACGGGCACAGTTGGCTCTCGGCGCGGCCTATGTCAGAGCTAAGAATTACGCTGCTGGGCTGCCTATGCTTCGCGAGAGCGCGAACCATTCCGAAACAGCATCCACCGCTCATTATTATCTGGGGCGCATTTTGAACGAAGAAGGCGACCCACAGGGCGCGATCCAGGAATTACGGCTGTCATTGAAATCGAATACCAATTACCCTGACGCGCTCGCTGAACTGGGACGCTCTCTTTTGACGAAGAAGGACTATCGGCAAGCGCAGGCGGAACTCGATCACGCCCTTGCACTCAGTCCAGACCATTATCAGGCGAACCTTAATCTCCTGTTGCTGTACACCAAGATCGGAGATGCGCGCCGCGATTCCCAATCGCAACGCGTCGAAGAACTTAAGAAAGCTGCCGAAGAGAAGAGCCAGGAGATGTCCCGTATTATCGCAATCAGGCCGTTCGATAATTCAGGAGACTAGGATCGGAGAGGCACCGAAGTTGACAGTGAAGCTGATTGGCACCTTGCTTCTGCAGGTTGCGAGCCTGTACGGTTCAGCCTGCGCGCAGTCGCGGGAACTGACGGAAGCATCCCACGCGCTGTATCGCGGTGAACACGATCGCGCTTCGGCGATCGCGCGGCAGTACTTGAAGTTGCACCCCGGCAGTGCAGCGATGCATGTGATGCTGGCTCGCGCAGAGCTGGCCGCCAACCACCCTGAGCAGGCAATCGTGGAATTGCGGAAGGCGCTGGCCGTCGATCCGCGTAACGTGGACGCACACTACTACCTTTGGCTGACCACAAAGACGCAGGCGCAGCAGGAATACCAAAAGCTCTTCGCCATGGCCCCTGACTACTACCGCGTTCACCAGCTAATGGGCGAAGCAGCGCTTGCCGCCGACCGGCCTACAGAGGCAGAAAATGAATTCCGCGCAGCCCTGGATACTAAGCCCAACTCCCTTGAAGTGCTGGCGGAACTGGGGAATTTGAAGCGCTCACAATCGAAGTACGATGAAGCGATCGACTATTACACCAAGGCGGAACAAGTAGGGCCACTTAACTATGACACCGCCTATGGGCTGGGAGTCTGCTACACCTTCACAGAAGAATATGACCGCGCGATCCATTACTTGCGTGAGTCGATTCGCATCGACCCGGTGTCGCCTGACGCGCGGTTGGCCCTCGGCAGCGCCTGGGTTCAGAACGGAAAGTTCGAGGCGGCGGTACCCGAGCTCGAGCGCGCGGTACAGCTTGACCCTCATATGAATCGAGCGTACTTTCTGCTGGCACGGGCCTATCAGAGGCTTGGTCGTAAGGAGGAAGCAGCCACAGCCTTCAAGAAGGCGCAACAGGGGCAGGAGTAACACTCGCGACGCTGGATTTTATCAAGGAGTGTCTATTTCAGGGGGCACTACTGCGGAGTTGCCTCCAGCAGAAGGTGCTTCGAAAAATCTGCCGAGAGGCGCGCGATTGGCCCCTGTACAATCCCGAAATCTTTCCCTTCCACGTAGTCGATAACGTGGTACGCACGAGCGTCCAAGCCGCGCAACTCCAGGGTCCCTTTCCAGTTTCCAGCGAAGAATGCGTAGTACATCTTCTTATCCTTGCGGATGACGTGGGCCTCAGGCACATCAAAACCAATGTCATAGAGCGTGCCCAGATATTGACCACGCGAGAGACCCTTCTCGCGGTAAAGCCCCAGCCACTTTTGGAAGGTCTCCGCGTGTTCCGGGGTCAGATCGAAACGGCCATGTTTTTCGACTAGAGAAGGCAGCACGAACTGCGTGCCCACCACTCCTCCAATACCAAGAGTCGACGCGAAATCGTCGTGATTGTCGCTTAACTCAACGTGATCACCAAAGTAAGGAACATCGTCGCCCATAAGGCCTTTGATGGTTTTGCCTTTGGTGCGTACCTGGAAAGAACCTCTCGGATCGGAAGCCACGGACATATTGAAATGCGGCATGGTGAAGAAAGAAAACGCAGTTCCGCAGGGACAGAATTCCACCAGCGATCCGGGCTTGGCTTTTTGTGCGGCGTCGTAAATTTCACGGAAAAAGTCCGGCAAAGCTTCAACTGAGTCTTCAGGGCGTTTGTGGTGGTGAGCAGGGTTGTAACAGGCAGGAACGCCATTCATGTGCTGGCCGTCGAGTTTGAGGCCGTCAAATCCCCAGTCGACAAGGATCTTGCGCACCAATTCTTTGTGATACTCCACAACCCGCGAGTTGGCAGGGCAGAGATAGTAGGAATTCCACCATGAAATCTTGCGCCGCGAACCGTCTCGATTCTTCAATGCCAGATCAGGTTCCTGAGTGAGCAACTTGGAATCCGGAACCGCGCTGAGTGGTGACCACCAGAGCTGCGCCTTGAATCCCTCTTGGTGAATGCGCTCCACCATTGCTTTGATGTCCGCATCGCCGTGGGGAAACTTCTTCGGATCAAGCTGCCAGTCGCCATAGTTGTTTTGCCAACCATCGTCGAGCGTGACCCAGGTAAATCCCATGCGCTTAACTGTCGGCAGCGTGTCATAGACCTGCTGCGGCTTGAAGTCGCGCCCGTAGCCCCAGGCGCACCAGATCGCTCCGAAAGCGCTTTCGGGAGCATTGGCCATCTGGAATCCTTGTTTCAACATGAACCGCCGGTAGGTAAGCAGCGTCTGGAAGTAGTCTCCGTCGTGCACGGTAACGAAGGTACGAAAGGTGCGGAAGCTTTCGCCGGGCGGCAAGGACTGCTCATGACGATACTGCACACTGACCTGAGCCTGACGTGCGTTGGGCATGGAAACTGGCAAGGAAATCAGACGCGGTACGCGGTTCGACATGGCCTACTCCGATACCCGCATCTTTGCGCCACACGTCAACAATCGGCGTGCCGCCTCCATAGTCGCTTGCGTTCATGCCGAGATAGTTCTGCTGAGAGAATCCTGGCTGTGCAGTGGGACTATCCAGTTCGGACGGCGCTCGTAAGAGCCGCTCTGAAACGACCAGAAGGGTATATCCGTCGGGCTGCTCTGCGCGTCAATCCTATAGCTATTGTTGTTCCACTCCAGAATCTTTAGCGGGGAATGTCCAGTATTCGTGTAGCTGACAAGGAAGATCGCCAGATTGGGGAAGTCGTCGTAAATAGTGACGGAGAGAATCTTCCTAAGTATGCCGGATGTACCGGCAAGTGTGAGTTTCTCTCCCGTTCCGTAAACATCAGTGACCCGCTCGTGAGTCTGCGAGACCAAAGCGAAGTCATCCCAGGAGCGCTCACTGCCTTGGACGGTCTCGGAAGCGGAGAACCCTCCCATTGGAATGTCCTTGCCCCCGAAGCGTGCGATCACACGGCTGCGCATGTTTTTGTCGAACTCGATGCGAAGATTAGCAGTTTGGATTTGAGCCAAACCTGCACGATGCGCTGCGAATTGATCCGGACGCGGTGAAGACCGGCCCACTGCCAACAGTGCTGCGAAAATGAGTAACGAAGAGAGCGGCTTGGTCATAGTCACCTTCAAGAGCCATGATGGAGGGTCGAACGCAAAGTCAGTGAACCATCTGGTTGAGCTTCTAGCGAGAGGCCGATTGGGCTGCGTAACGCATACCTTTCACCTCGATCTCCGCCCTGAGTGTCAAACCGGCAAATGTCGTTTCGTGGGGCAGCACGAATCGGCCCTGCCGAAGCTTTCCGGGGAGCGGTTACGGGATCGAGGCATCCGCTCGTCAGGTTTTTCGCCAGTTCGCTCTCGGCCACCAGAAGCACGCCCGGAACTAGGGCGATGCGTCGTTAGCAAAGGCGACGATAAACCCTAACTAGCCGGCCCATCATAGCTCCAGATCATGGACTGCTTCACGTGTGTCCATATTATTCCATGCGTACCAGATGGCTCGAAAGCGCTCTCCCGGAGCTTTGGCCATATAGGGTTTTGTACCACTTCATAACCCTTGGTAACTGATCTTTCCAGATCAACTCAGTCGATTTCGTTGACGCCAAGCTCTTCTGGGCTGTGCTCTACCAATCCTTAAAGCCAGTAAACACAGAAAATTACCAATATCGAAGATTATCGATTTATAAGATTCGTGCCAGATGTAATGGATTAACAACCAGAAATAAGCCATTGAGTTTAGATGATTTGGTGGCCAGGGACGGAGTTGAACCGCCGACGCCAGCCTTTTCAGAACCGTGGTTTTGAGTACTTCCAACGCCTTACACGCCACCGAGGACTGCTTTAGTACGTTGTAACCCCTGTAAAACGGAAACACCACAGGTGTAAACCACAGGTGAAATTTTCCTAACGGGTCAAATTTGTAGGCGAACAACAAGCGAATATGCTACTGCAGGCTCGGGCTCTCTCCCCGCAGCATGCGCTTTCTAAACGATCTCCTACGAAGCGGATGTTATGGATGGCTGGTGAGAAACGGGAATTTTCACACCTGTGGTCGCTTACGGCCCTAAGCAAACGGCTTTCGAACTGGCGAGTGGTTAACTTCCGCATTGCGACCATCCGGACTTTGGGAAACGCAACCGCTTATCGCTACTAGCAAGCGACTGGAAGCACCAGGAGGGGCGATGGTCAATCCGGCAGTCGGAGTGTATCAATCAGGGCGGCCAGGGCAGCAGGCTGGTTACGGCGGCTTGGGACCACTTTCACCGCAGCCGGACGGAGATGATCTTCGACCAGCAGGTTCGCGAGCGAAGTAGTCCTTATGTGAGTAGCGTGAACAGGCCTGTAGCAACGAGCGCTGCCCCCCAGACCAAGTTGAAGTTGAACCAAGTCTTACGGAGAATTGCGAGGCCGAGCTTAGAGTAGAACGCCCACGCGACCAGTCCGGTGACGGCAAGGTAGCCGACCGTGTGAATTCCAGTGGCGAGCATGCCTGTTAACGGAGACGCAGTCGGAAGTATGTGACTGTGGCCGGCCATATGAGCGTGTGCTTCGACCGTGCTGCTCCCTAGCAACACCGGTATCACCATCAAACCGGCGCCGTGTGCAGAAGCCATCAGAAACGACCACGCTATAAGGTCTCGAAAGCCAACGCGCATTCGGACCCACCGCGGATGCCAGTGACCCAGCAGGCTAACAATTCCGATGCCAACCAACAGGGCCGCGACCGAGTAGCGAATCGTCAGGAGCGGGAGCGCCCTGCCGAGAAACGCAGCGACCATCACCACACTGCCAATGGCCACCGCATGCCCGATCGCGATGGGGACAAGCGATTTTGCTACGGCACTCCCTTTCTGCTCCTGCATCCCCAGCGCCACCGCGAAGAGCCAACCCATCCCGGGATTGACGCCGTGGTAGGCACCGAGGAGCAGCATCAGCCACAGCGCCGTCGAGCCCATGCCGGCATGCATCATTTCTCCTCCGAATAGCAGTAAGAATCGGATGAGGCGTCTCCACCATCCAGCCGCACCTGGTGCGCTCGAAGACCATCGAACTCGACGAAGAACTTTTCATCGAGCTTCATTCCGCCGTTCTGGTCTACATCGAGCTTTACCATCCAACTCTTCAAGCCGTCGGGATAGATCTGCTCATCCCACGGGGAGTAGAGCGAGTTGGTGAAATAGACGCGCTTGCCATCGCGGCTGATCTCCACCATCTGCGGACCGCCGTTGAGTGCCTGGTTGGGCTTGCTGGGGTGAGATGCACGGCGGACAATCCCGCCGAGATGGACTGAGCCGGTCTTCTTCGGATTGACTGGGTCGGAAACGTCGTACTGGATGAACTCTCCCGTCCCCCAACATGAAACGTAGAGGAAGCGATCGTCGAGCGACAGGTTAATATCCGTTATAAGCGGCGGCACCGCTTTGAAACCCTTTAGCAGTGGCGGCAGCTTTTCCGGATCGGCCGGCTCGGCCGGAATTTCAATTACCTTGCGGACCGCCCATTTGCCGTTCTTACTTTCCTCCCGATACCACATCCAGATTGAGGCTGAAAGGTCTTTGAGCGAAACGCCGACGCTGACGAAACCGTAAGTCTTATTGGGATCGTGAGAGGGCCGAAGCTCGAGCACCCATTGTTGTTCTGGACCTAGGTCAATTTCCTGCTGATGACGGCGCTTGTCCAGGTTCCAGACATGGATCTTGTGGCCGTACTTGCCGGCCAGCAGCAACTCCGGGTTGACGCCGTCTTTCACCATGTTCGGAGTGCCCCATTCGGACGTGATCATCGTGTCGTGTCCGAGGTGCCACCAGAAGTCGTAAGCCAGGTGCTGTGGACCACGATCCTTTTCCCAGGGCCCCTTCAGTTCAAACGTGTTCGCGTCCATCAGGAAAATGCCACCGGGGCCGTCTCCGTTGGCCGATCCAAGTGCGCTCCCGTAGATGGCGTCCGGTCCACAATGAAAGGTATGAGGGGCCGTGTAGCCGGTCTTACTGATGAACTCTTCAGGTTCGATCACCTTCACAATCTTCGGCTGCCTGGGATTTGGCTTCGTATCCAGGATGTAAATCCGGGATGAGCCAATACCTGGGACGATCAGGTAACGGCGTTCCATGTGCGGATGCGGGGCCTGCGGGCAGAGACAGGCGCTGCATGCATTCCAGCCGAAGTGATGCAGCTCATTGTCACCGCGTCCAAAGTCCACCTGGCCCACTAATCGGCCATACCCGGACGAAGCGGGATCGAGATCGATCACACCCATACTGTCGTGATGTCCATTCTTGCCATCGTTGAGCAGGGCTACGTAAGCGAGGCGTTCCGGCGGAGCCTGCATAGCCGCCTTGGGTGAAGGATAAAAAGTGGGATCGGGATGCAATATTGACATTTTGAATTCTCCTCTATATCAGACGTTTTTATTGGACCTTAACTGTTACCCGCATGAATGTGGCAGGGATGAATGTGCCGGCGTTACTCTTGTTGTGGGCATTCGCTAGTTCCACGAGCTGCTTGTGTAGTTCCTCTTCTTTTCCGTTGTTTCGAGCTGCGTCGACGGCATTCATAGTCGGTCCATAGAATTTTTCGAAGAGCTCGATGAACTCCGTGGGGCTTTTTTCTGAGTGGGCGAAGTAGTACGTGTCCTTTTGCATCGAGATGTTCTCCTTGGGTATTCCGGCCTGGCCAAAGCGCTCGATGATGTAACTCTCCACACCCCAAGTCATCGGACTGACAAATCCATCCGGAGGCGGAGGCGTGAATGCCGAACTTATTCTGAGCAATTGCGACACGAACGTGGGATCGTTGGGTATCCAGTTGCCCATTACGACTTGGCCTCCCGGTTTCGTTACCCGCACCATCTCTTTGGCTACGTCGAAGGGCTTAGGCGCAAACATCGCACCGAAGACGGAGAGAGTCAATTCAAACGAATCGTCAATGACTCCTTCCAGATTGCAAGCATCGCCCTCATAAAATTTCAGCCGATTGAGGCCTGCCTGCGCTGCACGCTTGTTACCGGCATCCACAAGGTTCCTCGCGATATCGACTCCCGTTACATTGGCGCCTAGAAGAGCTAGCGGGAGTGCTGTCGTGCCGTCTCCGCAACCAAGATCCAAAGCACGCAGCGGCGGTGTAACGCTGAGGGACTCGACAACCGCTTCTCCGGACTGCCGCATGAAAGCAGCGATCTCGGTGAAGTCGCCTTTTTCCCATAATGCTTGATTCGGATTCCTGGCGGCTCCATTTGGGTCTGTTTTCGTTTCCATGATTTTGAGGCTCATTTGATGATCTCCCGATTGGCATTGATTCGCGTCAGGACTACAATTGTGCGGCGACTTGGGGCCGGGCGACCATGCCCGAGCGTCGCTTTAATTTGCTCGATCGGTTTGCGAGCTCAGATTCCTTTGCTCGGATACCAGCTAACTTTGCCGGGAGTCCACGAGACAGGATGGACGCATTCTCCGAAATCCTGAACGGCGTCAAGCTGAATGGCGCCGTGTTCTTCAACGCCGAATTCTCGGCTCCCTGGGGATTCTCAGCGCAAAAACACATCGCGGATACGCTCGCGCCCGGAGCGGCACACTTTTTGCTTTACCATCTGGTTGTCGACGGCAGTGCCTTTGTCGAAATGGTGGATGGTGAAAACCTCGAACTCAGCTCCGGAGATGTCGTCGTTTTCCCAAATGGTGATGCGCATCATATGAGTAGTAAAGGAACGAAGCCACCATTCCCGAACTACGGCATCAATGACAAGATCAGAGCGCGCGATTTGAGCCCTTTGCAAACCGGCGGCGGCGGCGAGACTTCACGCTTCGTTTGTGGGTACATGACTTGTGATCCCCACATCAGCCGGCCCATACTGAGTGGCCTCCCTCCCGTGTTTAAGGTCAACATCCGGACGGATCGATCTGGGCAATGGTTAGAGAGTTCTATCCTGCACCTGGTCGACGAAGCGGTTTCGGGACGCGTAGGTAGTGAAGCCATGCTGGCGAAGCTCTCGGAAGCCTTGTTCGTTGACACCTTGCGGCGTTACGTTGCCGGATTGCCGGATGGGCAGCGAGGTTGGCTGACTGGGGCGCGTGATCCCATCGTGGGGAAAAGCCTAGGACTGTTGCATCGCCGCGTCGCTCACCCGTGGACGATCGCGAGTCTCGCGGACGAAGTGGGTATTTCACGATCAGCGTTGGTGCAGCGCTTCACTCGATATCTTTCTGAACCTCCGATGGCGTACTTGACGCGCTGGAGACTTCAATTGGCCGCGCGATCACTTGAAAAAACATCTCGAGGTGTTGCAGAAATCGCAGGCGACGTCGGGTATGAGTCTGAGGCAGCGTTCAACCGGGCGTTCAAGCGTGAGTTCGGACGCCCTCCAGGTCAATATCGCAGCGATCAAAAAGAGCACCTCGCGATCCGTCCGATAAATGGCCAGCAAAAGGACGGAAGCGTTTCCGCCATGAAACGGGATGTCGCAATCCTGACCACCGGAAAAACAGGGAGTCCGCCGAACCGTACGAGGAAATGAGTTGCGCCTTCCAGAACTCTTGCGCCAGCAAGCGCCCAGCGTTAATCAAGGTTGCGCAGTATTGCAAATGTCAACTTCCGGATGATCGGCAATACGGAAGTTACCTAATCGCAGTTTGAAAATCGTCTCCTTTATATATATGCGCGGCGCACAGGTGAAGACCACAGGTGAGAAATCTCAAACTATCTTTCTAAGTTGCTGAAATTCCGGGCAATACTGACGTTCCTTGAAGGCTAACTCCAAGCCTTTTCAGAACGCCACTTTTGAGTACTTACAAGGCTTTATAAGCCGCCGAGGACTGCCTTAGTACCTCGTAAGTCCTGTAAAACGGAAACACCACAGGTGAGAAACACAGGTGACTTTTTTGCACGGTAAATCAAGAAACAGCGGGCACGACGGGACTCGAACCCGCGGCCTCCTGCGTGAGTGACAGGCAGGCGTTCTAACGGATGGGCTGCAGCACTCGTGGTCACCAGCGTGCTCACTCTGCTAATTTAGCCGCTTAGCTTTTGGCGGCCGCGGCGTAGACGCGACAGAACAGGGAAGGACATGTGTGCGGGGCGTTCCACGTCGGTTATAGCCTCTGCCCTTCACCGGATTCGCGAATTTCGTTCCAGCGACTCAAACCGACAATTCCCAATTCTGGTTGCGGGGGATCAGACAGCATTGAAAGCAATTCGAGTATATTCCCGTCTGGGTCACGAAAATAGAGAGATGCAGCGGGCATCCATCCAAGCACGACCGGCTCGTCGGTCGGCTGCCCCCAAAAGTCGAGTGGAACAACATTGGCGGCTCGAAGACGCACGGCCGCTTGCAGCAGATCCGGGAAATCGGCCCGAAAGGCAATGTGAAGGCTCAGCCTCTGGGGACTCGTCCCGACCTCCCACAAACCGAGCATCGAGTTGCCTCGCCCACCAATCCAATAGAAGGCAACCCGCCGCTCCCAAAACACCTCCGCAAGCTCTAATCCCAGCGTTTGGCCAAAGAAACTCATTGAGCGGTGCAAGTCGGTGACGTTTAGATGGCTCTCAAAAAGGTCGTGAACAGGAATCATGCTTACCTCCGTCCTCCCCGACGGTCAATCGCACGAACGGTCACGCTGATCCTAGGACCAAAAGTTTGCTACAACTTTAGACGGTATTGTCGATCTGATTCGCAATCCAGCTATTCGCTCCATCAAAAATCCCCGTGGTGATCGGTGACTGGTGGCGTGCACACAAAGAGCACCAACCTGAATGTGACTCCGCGTGCACGCCCCGAGTTTTCGTCGACCGCACGGTGAAGGGCTACTGGTTAGCGCGGTAGAAGAGGTAGTCGGCCGTGTAGGGCACCAGCTGAGTCTGGCCTACAGTGCAGGCGGTCGTAGGAACAGCTCCTCCAGCGGTATTCAGACGTTGAATGAAGGTGGTTTTAAACAGGAGGTTCCCGCCGGTGGGCCCCTTCTTGTTCCCTACGGACTGCAACTTGAGGCATTGAATCGAACCGGTATTCGGGCAACTCGCAATGCTGGGGTCCGGGTCGATTCCAGCGGCCTTCACAGCCCACACTCTGCTGCTATCGAGGGAGCCCTGCCATGTCGCGTTCCCGCTGAGCGGAGGAGTGACGCCTGGCTTGGGGCCTTCGTTGATGCTCTGGAAGTGGGTGATGATCTGGAACTGCTGCCCGAAGAGATCCGAAAAGAGGGTGGCCTCGGGACGGGCGCTGGGGTTCCACGCGGTGCCACCTGTGCTTGTTGGCAGGCAAGTATAGCCTTGGCTACCGAAAGCGTGGCCGATCAAGTACAAAGAGTTTCCGTCGGGCACTGTGATCTCTGCCGGCGTCTGCGGGGGCGTGAGATTCTGCGCCGATGCGTTGTTAACTGTGCCGAAGGCACATGCGAGCACGAGGGCGGCCACGAACAGGGTCCGAACTCGCGCAGTCTTCTTTCCTTGCTGATCAAAGTTGCAGCTCATTTATTTGTTCTCCAATTTTCTGTGATTTCAATTGCTGGTAATGGCTAAGTTTGTTGAGACACACAACGACCTGTAAGGCGCTGACCGCATTTCTGCATGCGGATCAGGACGGCCTACATAAAACGTGTCGTCAGTTATCTGGTGTCAGCTCTTCGAGCGCTCGGTCCCGTCGGTTTTTAACTGCGTCCCTGGGAATCTGGTTCCAACGCGCTCGAACATGCCGTGCTGTGTACTGCTCGCTGCGCAACAACCACGCAGCGCATACATGGAAACGGTCTTCAATGCATGTGAGGGATTTGATTCTGCGCCAGGACAATGGATCCTTGGATCGTGTCACATGTTTGTCAAATGATGTTTGCCCACGTGACGACAATTCCGGATCAACGGGGCTTGGTACCTCATAGAACGTGATTTGTATGCGATCACCCTGTGGTCACGCTTCGGTCCTTGGCAATGGTGGTTGTTGTTGTTGTGCTCGCCGGCTTCTCTTCATCGTTAATGGCTGCTTTGAAGCCGCGGATACCTTCTCCGATTCCTTTCCCGAGTTCCGGGAGCTTTTTCGGTCCGAAGACCAGCAGGGCAATTCCGACGATTACTAGCAGATGCATGGGCTGAAACAGTCCTTCAAACATGTTAGCTCCCTAAACATGAGAGATTTGTTCTTCTCACGTCTTCTGTTCCGATTGTTCTTGGTCGATCACTTAGCTGCGTCATCCAGCGACTGTCTAAAACCCCGCCACCCGAGAAATATTCCCCAAATAGAGAAGTGTCGGAGGATTTAACGTCTGAGTTCGGTCTTCTGACCATCGGCTGAATGTGACTGAGACCCGCTCAACCCCGCACTACCTGAATGGCGTTATATACCAAGCGTAGTAAGTCCCAACACCGGTGAGGACGACAATCGACCAAAGCACGAGTTCCGCGCGCATCCACCGCTTCCAGTCCTTGAAGCGCAAGCGACTCCGGAAGGACGCGGGTGCCCGCGACGATGACAATGTAGAGTCCCAAGAGCTCAGCCGTGCCCCCTAAAAGCGCATGGACTGTAGCCGTCGCGAAATACCATTTATGCAAACTCTCCGAAAGCGCTGGCCTCACTTGCTGTTGGAACGAAGGCCACATCACCAACCCGATCATCCCCAGATTTAAAAGCAGCACCGTCGTCTGACAATTCCGTGAGCTGCGTAGCGTTGTCGTTTCGCGAGAAGAGCTCCCGCGACTAGCGCTACTCCCATGACGACCTGTACCACGAGATTGAGATCCGCCACAAACGTGGCGCCCGTGCCAAGGAAACCATTTATTGGAAGATGGCCAAGGATCAAAACCCTTCAAGAACAAACGTCAACGGGAACGGCTCGATGGGAGCAATCTAGACTCCCAGTTCTGCGACTCTTGCCAGAGTTACTTTAGGCAGTGCGGCAATTTAAGCGGAGAGACATCTTGCCGAGGAAACCTTGCGACGCAGGACTGTGCCCGACCTAGCTGGGACCCAGGCATGTTCTTTGTGCTTGCTGAAGTACTCATTTAGGAGTTCACGAAGCTGCAACCGGGCTCGCCATAGACGCGCCTTCACTGCTGCGGGACTTAAATCCAGGACCTCTGCCGTCTGATGTATTGAGAGCCCTTCAATGTCTCGTAGCACAAAGACTGTTCTCAAGGCCGGCCGCAGATTTTCTAATGCCTTGATTAGGATGTCGCGCAATTCAGACACCCGGTAGAGTTCTTCAGGATTGGGCGCCCAATCTACGACTTCGCGCGGAGGCATATCTCCGTCCGCCTGAAAGTCTTCATCCAGAGACACCTCTTTGGCTGTGCGCCGCTTTCGCAGTTTCATGAGGGCTTGATTTACGGTGATGCGAATCACCCACGTCGAGAATTGCGAGTCTTCCCGGAAGTCGCCCACGTGTTGGAAGGCCTTCAAGAAGGCCTCCTGGACCGCATCTTGGGAGTCTTCGCGATTGTGCGTGATGTGTTCAGCAATTCGCAGGAGTTTGCGATCGTATCGCTCCACGAGCTCTTCGAAAGCAGATACATCTCCGACCTGAGTGGCATGGACGAGATCCAGATCATCCCTGACAACTGCCTTCCCAACAAGTTGTGCCAATTCCATATTCATATTGTTCAAGATGCTTTTTGAAGAAACAGTTTTGGAAAACAATTCATACTGCCAAAACCGAATGCCGCTTCCGTTGCACACCATCTAGCAGTACTGCGGCCTCACTGCACCACGACCTTTCCCGTCATCTTCGGGTGGACCGAACAAAAATAGGGATATGTTCCCGCCTTGGTAAATGTGTAAGAGAACTTCTCGTCCGTATCCCGCACCTTGGACTTGAACACACCGTCTGTGCTGACCACGGTGTGGGGAATATCATCACGGTTGGTCCAGACGACCGTCGTTCCGACAGAGACCGTCAGCGTCTGCGGCCCAAAGCTGAAATTGTCAATCTTCACGTCTGCGCTTGATCCTGACGGCTGGTCATTCGCCGCGACGCTCGGTGTCCCCGCCAGCAGCACCATCGCAATCATGACCGTTGTTGTCAAACCTACAATCCACATTTTCTTCGTTGTCATTGTTCTGTTTCCTTTTCTAGGTTTGCCTTCTCGCTTGATCTTCATTTGTTTTGGACCAGATCGTTATCGGTCTACCCAAACAGTGAGTCAACGACCGCCAGGCCACGTCCACTCTCTGAAGCAGAAGAGCCCGAGTTCCCGAGCGGCGAGTCAACGATTGCTAGGCTGCTACCGCTGACCAGATAGTTCACGTCGGTAATACCCAGCACCCGCTGCAACTGGTCAGCGGGCACCTTCATGGGGCCGGCTGAAGGAGCTGTTCCTGGCGCAGGTTGGGGAAAGGCGGTCGACATCGCGGTGTGGAACGAAACCTTACCCTCAATCTTCTGCATAATCTGGTGAATATGGCCATTCAATACCGTCACGGAGCCGAACCGCTTGACGTAAGATAAGGCTTGCTCGCTGTCGTCGGTTCCCCAGCCCCAATCGGGATAGATGGTCCACAGCGGAATGTGTGCAAAGAGTACGATCGGAGTACTGGCAGAGCAGCCCTTTAGATCGCCCTCCAGCCACTCCATCTGTTCATGGCCGAGCGACCCCATGCCTCCGGCTTTCAAATTGGCGACATTTACGAGAGCAACAAAATGGACGCCTTTGTGATCGAAGCTGTACCACCCGGACCCTTTCGTGCCCTTTCCATAGCGCTGGAGATATTGCTCGCCGTTGTCGCTCAGCATGTCGTGCTCACCCGGCACAAAGTAGATCTGTTTCGCGGCCGCTCCTTTCAATGCCTGGTCGAGCGTGTCGAATTCACTCGGCTTCGAGAGCTGACTCAAATCGCCGGTATGAATAATGAAATCTGGTTTCTGCGGCATGGCATTGATCTTGTTGATCGCTGTTTGTAACGTTGCAGTGACGTCCGGATTGGCCGGCTTGCTAAAACCGATGTGGCTGTCGCTAATCTGCACAAAGCTGAAGTCCCCGCCTTTGCCGGCATGCTTGCCATAGACCTTGGCGAAGGCCCGAGATGCAGGGATGCCACCGGTCATCGTCCAGACCAAGCCGGTACCCGCCCAGGCCATGCACTTCAGGAATCCACGACGGTCGACGCCGTCGTTGTTAAGATCCTGCAACTTCTGATCAATAAGATTGTGCTTTTTGGTTGTCATCCTCACTCCGTTGTCTGTGACGTTCTGCACTCATAACTGATGCGAGCATCTTTTATTCCCAACAAAATCAAAGGCAGATCAGAATTTTCTATACTTGTCCGGAGAGCCATGCCGACTTCCTGAAGATAGAGAAAACAGCGCGACGCCTAACCAGGTCCGTTTACGCCGCTTAAGAAACCGCCCAAGTGTCCAGTGAGCGCGATGATGCAGACGCCGAAGATTTCAACCGCCAGTCGGCAAACCGACAATGCTTCCGCACGCCGGAGCGCGCGAAAATGCAGCCACCAGACGAGCCAGATCATGGCGCTCGAGATGCAGGCAAGCACCAGGTGCAGCAGCAAAGCGCCCTTTAATTTCTGACCCTCGAGTTGAAACTGCCATGTGACGACGCCGGTGGCCAAGACCGGAAATGTTGAAATCGCTGCTGCCAGCAGGTTGTAGTACGCTGCGTCCGTCAGGCCGCGCAGCTTAGTCCACTGTGCGGTCAGATCGAATGCCACTGCTGAAATGAACAGCGCGATTGGAAAGTGGATGAGCACAACATGTTGTGCGTGCTTCGCCAGCAGTGCCGTCTTAAGATCGAAAGGAGTTATCATGCTCGCCACTTTTTTACGTCGTTCAAGGCCCTAGACTCCTGAAATTTCACAAGTGCGCTTTCGGCGCTCGTAACGGATAACCGATCCGATCGCAAGTTATTCCCGCTTTGGAAAGATTTTTGTGTTTAGGGCACAAACTTATAGCCCATGCCGTGGACAGTAAGAAGGTGTGACGGGTGCGAAGGATCGCTCTCCAGCTTCTGCCGCAACCTTAGGATGTGGTTGTCCACCGTTCGAGTACAGGGGTAGTTCTGGTAACCCCACACTTCATTGAGAAGTTCATCTCGCGAGACCACGCGCTCGGCGTTCTTTGCTAAGAACTCCAGCGTCTTGAATTCCTTTGCAGTGACTGTGACCTTCTCGCCGCCGCGAGTGATCTCGGTCTTGGAAAAATCAACGATCACATCCTCAAAGACGTACAGGCTTTCAGAACTGATCCGTGACGCACGGCGCATTAGCGCGCGCAGTCGCGCAACAAGTTCCCTGGGGCTGAACGGTATGGTTAAGTAATCGTCGGCGCCCATTTCCAGGAGAAGGACCTTGTCGGCAACATCGGGGCTTGCGCTAAGAACGACAAGCGGGAGACCGGAAATCGAATCCGCAATGTTCCGGCAAAGGTCCCACCCCGACGATCCTGGGCGCTGCAGGTCGAGGATCACTGCGGAGAATGGTCTTTCACGAAGTCTCGCCAGCCCAGTGACGCTTTCGGTGACCACCTCGACCTCATACCGTTCCAGAGAAAAGAGCCGCTGTAAAGCCTTCCGCAAGGCACTATCGTCCGCGATGACCAGAATCCGATCCATTGCGGCCGGTCGCAGTTCGGACAGTGGAGTGTTCAAAGTTGCTGCTAGGGTGGTGGTTGCCATCGCTTTTCCTCTTTCTGTAGATCGTCGCTTAATTCACTCCTTCATCTACACAGAGCGCAAACCCCTCTCGTACGCTTGGGGGATGAAACACGCCTCTCGATACGTGGTGCGCCTCGGGACCGCTCTTGAACGACTCGCGAATTGCCCTTCGAGCCCTGGCGAGCCGTGACATGACGGTTCCAATCGGGATCGACAATGTTTCTGCGATCTGCTGGTAGGACATTTCCTCCACTTCACAAAGAAGGAGGACCTCCCGGTAGTGCGCCGGCAACTCATCGATCGCTCTCTGCACCAGTTGGCGGTTCGAGCGTTCAATTAGGATCGTTTCGGGAGTCTCCCTCTCAGCTGCCAGTTCAGATCCGTCCTGCTCCGACTCCATCGCCACGGTCATCTTCCGCTCGAGCGCCGAGCGCGAACTGAGAAAGGTATTCTCTTAGGATTCGAAATATCCAGCCTCGGAAATTGGTGCCAGGCTGAAACGATGCAAAACTGTGTAGAGCTCTTTGATAAGTCTCTTGTACGAGATCCTCGGCATCGCTCTGATTTCGCACAACCCAGCGCGCAAAGTTGTAAAGGGAATCGAACAGGGGCATGGCCAACTCTTCGAACCCTGCCAACGATTTATCGTCCTGTGAGGATGAAGTCCCGAGTAGGACCATCCCTTGTGCACTAAGTCCAAAACGCGTCATTTGCCTTCTCCCGAATCAGTTCGAAACCCCGTCGCAGCTAGGCTGATTTCTTTATCTGCGAGCAAAACTCGATGACCTTTCCGCATTGCGGTTGAGGAGCGCACTTCAAGAGTTTCCGGAAATTCGTCGGTATGTAAAACTCAATGACCTTTGCCATGACAATCTCCTTTGATCTTGTGATCTGGCCCAATCTGACGCGCCAGTCGTCAGGCGTCAATTCACCGAGGCTATTCGCTCCATAACCGGCTCGTTGGCTGTCAAATAATTGATGGCGAAAGAGTTAGTGCTGCACATATGCTGGCTCGGGCCTGGGACTGGGGTCTGTGGGAAGTGCTAGACTCCCATGCGAAGCCCAAGTGCGCTATGGAACCACTGCGACAAACGTCCGTCGTGCGATTCGGAACCTATGAGGTGTCTCTCCAGTCGGGCGAAGTGCGCAAAGCGGGTGTGAAAATCAGAGTGCAGCAGCAACCAATGAAGCTGCTGGAGATATTGCTAGAGCGCCCAGGGGAAGTCGTCACGAGGGAGGAATTGCGCGGCCGAGTCTGGGCGGACGAGAGTTTTGGTGATTTCGACCAAGCTGTCAACATCGCAATCGGGAAGCTCCGGAGTGCGTTAGGCGACTCGGCTGAGAATCCGCGATATATCGAGACTCTTCCAAAACGTGGCTATCGCTTCATTGCGGACGTGTCGGTTGTCGCAGGAGACGACCGCACCAAAAAGCCAGAATCTGCGACTGGAACTATACCTGGGACAGAGCACTGGGCATCAGATTCAGGGCGCCGGATTGATCGTTGAGCCCAAACATCGGCAGTGGCCGGCGAGTCGGATCATGGGTGCCCTGGCCTTGGCCCTGGTCCTGAGTTTGGCGGTTCTCGCTGTCTGGCTATTTCGTTCGCGTGGCCCTGCGCCGACGGGCATCCGATCTTTGGCCGTGCTTCCGCTGGACAACCTCTCTGGCGATGCTTCGCAGGATTATTTCGCCGATGGAATGACCGATGAACTGATTACCGATCTGGCACAGATCAGGGCTTTACGGGTGATCTCCCGCACCTCCGTCATGGCTTATAAACACGTGCGCAAGCCTCTCCCGCAGATCGCGCGCGAGTTGAACGTAGACGCCGTTGTGGAAGGCACGGTGCTGCGGTCAGGCGAGCAGGTCCGAATCACGGCGCAGTTGATCGAGGCGCCACGGACAAGCACTTGTGGTCCCAGAGCTATGAAGGCAATTGCGTGATACGTCTAGCGCTCCAGAAAAGAGTGGCTAGGGCGATTGCCGATCAAATTCGGATCAATTTGACTCCGCAGGAACAGGCTGCGTTGAAGAACGCGAAGGTTGTTAATCCGGAAGCTTACGAGTCATATCTCAAAGGGCGCTACTTCTGGAATAAGCGAACGGCGGATGGTTTGAAGGTTGCACTGGCTTATTTCAACCAGGCAATCGAAGAGGACCCGAAATACGCCCAGGCTTATTCCGGCTTAGCCGACACATATGCTCTGTTGGGAGACTGGCAGTATGCAGTCATGACCCCCAAGGAGGCACTCCCCAAAGCGAAGGCGGCGGCGATCAAAGCTCTGGAATTGGACAACGCGCAAGGTGAAGCTCACAACTCGCTCGCATTCGTCTTGGATGGGTTCGACTGGGATTTGGACTCTGGCGGAAAAGAATTCCGGCGGGCCATTGAACTGAGTCCAAGCTACGCAACTGCTCACCATTGGTATGCCTGGCATCTTGAGTCTCTTGGGTCGATATGATGAAGCAATTGTCGAAATGAGAAGAGCGGAGGAATTGGATCCACTATCTCTTATCATCAACGCCGATTTGGCAGAGCTCCTCGTCCTGGCGCACTCTTATGACGAATCCATACGACAGAGCCGCAAGACGATCGAAATGGATGCTAATTTTGCTCTCGCACACAATCAACTCGCCCAGGCGTACCTCGGAAAACACATGTACGACGAAGCGGTCGCAGAACTGCAAAAAGCGGTCCAGCTTTCTGAGGGTAGCCCGACGTGCATAGCAAATTTGGCTCGCGCCTATGCTGCATCCGGCAAGAAGAGCGAAGCGTTAAAACTGTTGAGCGATCTGAAGAAGCGCTCAAGTCCTGGTCATTCGAATAGCTTCGGAGATTGCCATGATCTATGCATCTCTCGGAGATGCGGATCAAGCCATGAATTGGCTCGAAAAAGGCTACGAGGATCGATTTAATCCGGGTGTCCTGCTGCGGCCTGGCTTCGACCCTCTCCGCTCCGACTCGCGTTTCCAAGACCTCCTGCACCGCGTTGGGCTACCCGAGTGAGATCCAAACGCGAAACACATCTGCACCGCGTCAAAAGTTCTCCAAAGCACTCGCGAAGCCGCTATTATTAACTTTTCCCATTAGTAATTAAGGGGTCACATCGCAGCAAATCGATGACATCCAATGAGATGGAACTTCATGCGTCCCTAGCCGAGTGCGGGGTTCCACCCACGATAGACGGCGTTGTTGCTTTTGAGGCAGCTTTAACAATTTCTTCTAACTTATTGAAAACAGGTTGGCCAGGGACGGAGTTGAACCGCCAACGCCAGCCTTTTCAGAACGAGAGTACTTTCAATGCTTTACAAGCCGCCGAGGACTGCGTTAGGACGTAATAAGTCCTGCAAAACGGAAACGCCACAGGTGTAGACCACAGGTGTGAAATGTGGTGGTCGTTCCAGAGAATCCGTCACCGCCAGAGCCGAAATCCGATGTTTACGGATCTTCCACGAAGGGCCGCTAGGGTAGGTTTTCTAACAGCCTTGTTATAGCCGTGGTCGAGCACCTGTCTGTTCGATCCGTTCGGACCATCACTAGTCGCGAGTCAACCGTCTGGACCGCATGCAGAGGACAGTGCCTATTCCGGCGTGTTCGCTGTTCAGGCAACACTCTCTGACTCGGCGGCTGCATTGATCGGAAGTCAGGTCTGTTCGGTCTTGTTCTGAGGTTTGTAACGGTTAAAAAACCCCATGTTCGCTGCCGGCATTCTGGCCTTGAAAACCCAGAGCTTTTGATCCGATCGAGAGCGGGTAGGAAACTGATATTTTCCGTACGCTACATTTGCTTTGAATTACTGGTCGGTTAACTTCCGTGTTGCCCGTCATCCGTCCACAATCAGGGGCCGGCTCGGTTTGTATTGGGCGGTGTCGGCAGAATCTTAGCCGCTGAGACCGCCCTGCTTGAATCTGGAGCGTTTGCTGTTTGGTCGAGCGCCTGCCTTGAATGACGAGCATGGAGAAACCCAACGGATGTTTGGCGTACACATGGACATCACGGGCGGAAGAAAGCCCTCGAACTTCGGCATTAAGCTCTGATACCGACGCCCTCGCTCATGCCCTCCGAATGCCGGACGTGAAAGCTCGTCACGCGACCTGAGTGATTCGCCCGTCTTCTCCTACTTTCCATTCGAATCAACGTCGAGTGGTGGGCCAGTCACAATCATGCCGTGGGCTTCGAACACCCGCTTCAATCCGTCTATCTGTTCGGCGGTGTAGCTTTTCTCAATCGCCTGCTCGCGCGTCGGCAGGTCTTTGAATTTGGCCAGCACCTGAAAGAACTCCTCGATTTTGCCGGCCGGTTGGTAGGTATTGATGATCTTGGCTGGGGCGCTGACGGCCGCCCACGCGTGCTCTATATTGCGTGGGATGAACATGGATTCACGAGTTCCGAGGCGGAGCCGCTTCTTGCCAATCTCCAACTCCACCTCGCCGTCAACGACGTAAATCCATTCGTCCTGGTCTCGGTTGAGGTGGCGCGGCCATCCGGTGTTGTTCACCTCCAAAACACACATTGCGCCACCGGTGTCCTTTCCCGACACCTTGCAATCAATCGTCGTGCCGTAGCGGTTGAACCCATCATTGAACCGGTCTTTTCCTGCGCCGATGCTGAAGCCCATAAACAGTTCCTCACTCTTCATCTTCTTTGTTCCTTTCAAGTGGCTGATGGTTTTATCGATGGTCTCAATCAGCGTGCGGGTCCGCGTGACGTTCTTTTCGAGAACCTGCCGGTGCGACTTGAGAGCGGCGATTTTTTCGAATTTTCGCTGGCTCAGGATTTCGTTGATGCGCTTCAGCTCGAAGCCCAGCTCTCGGTAAAAGAGGATTTGCTGGAGCATTAGCAGTTGCGGCTCTTCGTAGATTCTGTAGCCGTTCGCCTTAGTGTAGGCGGGCTTCAGCAGCGCCATTTCATCGTAAAAATGAAGCGTGCGCACGCTGACGCCCGACATCACGGCCAATTGTTTGACGGTGTAAGCCATCGATTCTGCCTCGTGCCGTTTTCCATTCTCCGGGATCACGTAACGTGAGAGTCAAGCGAAAAGCTCCCGAGCGCATTTCTTTCAGCCCCAGGCAGAGTATCCGTGCGACTGCTCTTCAAGCGACGCAACTGAAACTAGAAAGGTGATGCCGCGGCAACGCTCTCGTTGGTTCAAATCAAGCTGTCGGCAACCAAGGTCTTTCCACTAGTTTGAGCGAAACCTTGCCACCGTGCGAATTCGCTACCCCTGCCCTTCAGCAGAAGCTGGGTCGGCGGAGCACGTTTTCCGCACCAGCCGATTCCAGAATGTGGCATGATGTCCCGGGGGTGTTTCGTGAGCAAGAGACTCTGTTTTGTGCTGGCTACATTGACGGCGATTCCCGTTGCTCTCCTCGGACAGGAGAAGTCGCAAGCGCCGGCGGCTCCGCCAACGAATCCGATTACGGCGAGCGAAAGAGGGTTCTACTCGTTTGTAAGCAACGCGGCAGTTGGTGCGGCGCAAAAAATGCCGGAAGAAAACTACTCCTTCAAACCGACACCGGAGGTTCGCAGTTTTGGCCAGCTCGTTGGCCATGTGGCTGACGCTTCCTACGCGTTTTGCTCGCAAGCCGCAGGCGAAGCAAATCCAGGTAAGAATATCGAGAAAACAAAACCTCGAAAGCTGATCTCGTAGCTGCGCTGAAGGACGCGGTTGCCTACTGCAATAAGGCGTTCGACGGCATGACCGATGCAAAGGGTAGCCAGATGGTGAAATTCATGAACTTCGACCTGGCGAAGCTCACCTTGTTTTCGATCAATACAGCGCACACGGACGAGCACTATGGAAACATGGTCACCTATTTGCGGCTCAAGGGAATTGTGCCGCCGACCAGTGAAAACCCGCCCACGCAAGCGCCGAAGTAAAACATCAGACTTTTTTCCCAGCTGAGCTGTCGAACGCGAGCTCATCGCGTATTCAGTAACTCGCGCCGGACAACGCAGGTAAGCGAACGGTTTCATTACTT
>CAWKLW010000025.1:0-478019 GCA_963850585.1 uncultured Acidobacteriota bacterium
TCTTGGATTCCAAATCATCGAAGCTCCGGCCGCGTAGTTTCTGGAGAGCCGAACATGATGATTATAGGTTGTGACTACCATCCGGGCTTCCAACAAATTGCGTCTGTGGATACCGAAACTGGCGAATGCGGGGAGCGCCGATTGCAGCACCGCGAGGAAGCGGAGAGGTTTTATCGCGATTTCGCGGCCCAGGGAATGAAGGTGCGTGTGGGAATGGAAGCCAGTGGGCATGCGCGCTGGTTTGAACGGTTAGTGGCGGAGCTGAACTTCGAGTTGTGGATCGGTGATGCCGCCGTGATCCGAAGCAAGCGAGTCCGCAAGCAGAAGACGGATCGCCAAGATGCGCAGTTGATTCTGCAATGGATGATGGAAGATCGCTTTCCGCAGATCTGGGTAGCGAACTGGGAGAATCGGGATCTGCGGCAACTGTTGTGGCACCGGCACCGGAGGGTGCAGGCACGCTCGCGAATCATGAACCAGTTGCAAGCGGTGGCGCTCAACGAAGGACTGCGCTGCAAGAAGAGGTTGTGGCGAGAGGCGGGACGGGAGCAGCTCGAGTCGTTCCCGTTAGCCCGGTGGGCGAGCCGGCGGCGACGCGATCTGCTGGAGGTACTGGACCGGCTGAATCCAACGATCGTGGAACTGAGTCAAGCGATCGAACAGGAAGCCGAGAAATGTCCCGCAGCGCAGCGCTTGCGGACGCATCCCGGGGTAGGTTCACTGACTGCATTGGCCTTCGTGCTGATCATCGGAAGTGCGGAACGGTTCCAGTGTGGCAAGCAGATCGCCAGCTATCTGGGTCTGGTGCCGGCGGAGGAGTCGAGCGGCGATCGGAGACGGCTGGGACATATCAGCAAGCAAGGCAACGCCCTGCTGCGTTTCCTGCTGGTGGAAGCGGCGCAGGTGACGGTGCGCAGCCTTCCGGAATGGCGTAGTAAGTATTTTCACCTGGCGATGCGGCGCGGGCGGAAGATTGCGAAGATCGCGATGGCCCGTAAGTTAGCCATTCAACTGTTCTGGATGATGCGCAAGGGATGGGATTACGAGCAGGTGAAAAGATTCGGTCCGCACGCGGGACAGCCCGAAAATCGCCGTGGTGTGCAGTAGAACACCGAGCTATTGACTGGGCGTCCCGCTCCTCCTCACCGAGGAGTTCGAACTAGTAATCATGATCGAGGTTGCGACCGAAGAGATGCATGGGTCGGACTGAGTTCCAGACCTGAAACTGATTGCGAGTGAGCCTTGGTTGGATTGGCACATCTTCAACGAGAGCGAAATGGCGCGCTCTTCCGAGTGCAGGGATAGGTGCGCCCAAAAAGTGCTTGACGCCGCCGACATTGTTAGAGAGGCGATTTATCGTCAATTGGTCTCTGCATGTGCCGCCTAACCCTGAGCCATCATTGACTTGCCCCACTCTTGACCCTAAGATTTCAGCTCAATGATCGGCCAGACGGTCTCACACTATCGCATCACGCAGAAAATCGGTGGCGGGGGGATGGGTGTGGTTTACAAGGCCGAGGACACACAGCTTGGCCGATTCGTAGCGCTAAAGTTTCTTCCCGACGACGTAGCGGGAAACCAGCTGGCATTTGATCGCTTTCGGCGAGAAGCAAGGGCCGCGTCAGCCTTAAATCATCCGAACATCTGCACCATTCACGAGATCAGCGAGCATGAGGGCCGACTGTTCATCGTGATGGAGTTGTTGGAGGGCAAGACACTTCGCGAGCTAGCTTTCGGGCGCCCGTTAGAAGTCGAACGTTTGCTTGATCTCGGACTTGAGATTGCCGATGCTCTCGATGCCGCACATTCGAAAGGCATCGTTCATCGCGATATGAAACCGGCAAACATCTTCGTCACCGACCGCGGTCACGCCAAAATTCTTGATTTTGGTCTGGCGAAGATGGGCGCAGCCAGTTCCGACAAGCTCACTTCTGCACCGACGCTGACGGTAGAACATCTGACCAGCGCGGGCAGCACCCTTGGAACGGTGGCGTATATGTCGCCAGAGCAGGCGCTCGGCAAAGAACTCGACGCGCGAACGGATCTCTTCTCATTCGGAACGGTGCTTTATGAAACAGCTACCGGCATGCTGCCCTTCCGGGGAGAAACATCGGCGGCGATCTTCGATGCGATCCTGAACAAGCCCCCGGTGCAGCCATCGCGGATCAATCCGGAAACTCCCGCTGAATTGGAGCGGATTATCAATAAGGCTCTGGAAAAGGACCGCGAGGTACGCTATCAGAGTGCGGCTGAGATTCGAGCCGATTTGAAGCGCCTGAGGCGCGACACGACCGACCGATCCGCCATCACAACAGCGCCCGAATTAGCACCCGCGGCGATGCCCCAGAAACAAGAGAGCGGTGCAATTGCCGGGAAGCCGGATAGTTCTGACTCGCAGGTGATGGCCGCATTGGCTAAAAAGCATCGGAAGACTCTGACAATCGCGGGGGGTGCAACCCTTGTTATGATTGTGGTGCTCGCCTACTTGTTCCGCCCGTCGCTGCCGCCACCCCAGCTCTCCGGCTACACACAACTCAGCCATGACGGCGTCAACAAAGGGCTGATCGGAACCGACGGTTCGCGGTTGTACGTTTACGACGGTAGCCTTGGGCCTGCGCAGATGTCGGTCAGCGGAGGCTATCTCGCGCCCATCAAGGGGGCTCTGCCGGGCACGCCTTTCGGGATCTTCAACATTTCGCCGGACGGATCCAAACTGCTCGTCGGTGAGCTGAAAGGATTGAGCGGCGCCTCGACACCAATGTGGGCCTTGCCGACACTCGGCGGCTCGCCCTCCCGGCTGGCGGACCTCCAAGGCAACAGCGGCGCATGGTCGCCTGATGGCCAGAAACTGATCTTTACGAACGGCACCACGCTTTATGTTGCTAACGCCGACGGAACCGCCTCCCGCAAGTTGGCCGATCTCCCGGGTCCTTTAGGGGCGGGTGCCGTTGACTCCACCTCGCCCGTCTGGTCGCCCGATGGCCAAACCATCGCCCTGAACCTCTACGATGCCAAAACACAACTCCTGTATCTTTGGGGGCTGACCGCGGACGGCACCAATCTGCACAAGATGTTTCCCGACTGGCATACAAGCACCGGCGATTGCTGTGGCTCCTGGACGCCGGATGGAAGATATTTTGTATTTGAGTCGGGAGGGCAGATCTGGGCGGCGCGTGAGGAGGGAAGTCTTTTTCACAAGGTCAATCGCCAGCCCGTGCAACTCACTGCCGGAACGGTTTCTTACAGTTTTCCCGTGCCTGGTAAGGATGGCAAAACTCTTTTCGCCATTGCCGGATTCAGGCGCGCCGAACTTCAGCGCTACAACATCAAATCGAAGGTCTTCGAGTCTTTTATGGGAGGCATCTCAGCACAGGACGTGGAGTTCTCGAAAGACGGGCAGTGGGTCACTTACTCTTCCTATCCGGAAGGAATCCTCTGGCGAAGCAAACTGGACGGCAGCGAAAAACTCCAGCTCAGTTCATCTCCGATTTACGCCTCGCTGCCCCGGTGGTCCGTTGACGAAAAAACTATCGTGTTTTACGACGTGCAGCCGGGCAAAACCCCGCGCATCTATGAAGTTCCAGCCGTCGGCGGCGCACCGCGACCGTTAATGCCCGACGATAATGGCGCTCAGGCCGATCCATCTTGGTCTCCGGACGGCAAATCGCTCGTCTTTGGTGGAAGCGGCGGCGGTGGTCAAACCATGATTCGGATCCTGAATCTGAACACACACCAGATCGAGACTGTGCCGGGCTCAGACGGGCTTTTTTCTCCTCGTTGGTCACCCGGCGCGCGCTACCTTGTCGCGATGCGCGGCGATTCCACCGGTCTCTCTCTCTTCGACGCCAAAACGCGGAAGTGGACGATGCTTGTGCCCGACATCGTCGCCTATCCCTGCTGGTCGCACGATGGCCGGTATCTTTATTTCCAGCGGCTCGGTGACAAGTCGGATGTGGTCCGGATGGCTGTACCGAATGGAAAAATCGAGCAGGTTGTGAGCCTGAAGCCATTCCCGCAGACCGGAATCTATGGCTTTTGGCTTGGGCTTGCCCCCGACGACTCGGTGCTTATTCCCAAAGACGCCGGCACACAGGAAATTGTCTCGATGGGCTGGACGTCGCCTCAATGATCCTGGGTATTAGACTCCGAAGTTAACCACGTAATTGTTTTGTTCGGGAAGTCAGTTTCTGAGATCGCATTATAAGAGGGCGCCCCTTTTGGAGTAGGTTGTCATCGTTCGCATGATCACCTACGAAAGGAGCACCCTCGATGAGCGGTGAAAAGTATATTGGGCTGGACGTTCATCAAGCAACGATCTCGGTCGCAGTGATGGATTCTCGGGGCAAGGTAGTCATGGAATCCATACTAGAAACTAAAGCGTCAACCATTCTCGAGTTCTTGGCGGGCCTGCGTGGAACTCTATCGCTAACTTTCGAAGAAGGGACCTGGGCAGCATGGCTTTACGATCTGCTTAAGCCACATGTGGCCCACTTGATCGTGTGTAATCCGCGCAAGAACGCGCTGCTCAAACAGGGCAACAAGAGTGACAAGATTGATGCTCGCAAACTCGCCGATCGGTTACGCCTCAATGATCTCAAGCCGGTCTACCACGGTGAAACCGGGGTACGCATGCTGCGGGAATTGGCGCGCAGTTATCTGACCGTGGTCAAAGATCTTTCCCGGGTCATGAATCGGCTGAAGGCGCTGTATCGCAGCTGGGCGATTCCCTGTGCCGGGCGTGACGTCTACTACACCCGCCATCGCAGTGAGTGGCTGGGGAAAATCCCGGAGGCCGGCACCCGCCGGCGAGCTGAGCAACTTTATCAGCAACTGGACATGCTGCAGCACTTGCGGCAGCAAGCGCGGCGCGAACTGCTGGCGGAGAGTCGCAAACATGCCGTCACTGCCAGGCTAAGACAGATTCCGTCCTTGGGCCCGATTCGTTCTGCGTTAGCGGGGGCGCTGATTCAGACTGCGCACCGTTTTCGCAGCAAGCGCCAGCTGTGGACCTACAGCGGACTGGGGTTGGAAACTCGCGACAGCGGGGAATACCACTTCGTGAAAGGCCAAGTGCGGCGGCGCAAAAAGCAGGTGCGGATCCGTGGCTTGAATAAGGATTACAACCATGATCTGAAAGGCCTGTTCAAAGCCGCCGCCATCCGGGCCAGCGTCCAGCCCGGACCGTTCCAGGAGTTCTACCAGCGCTCGCTGGCCAAAGGCATCAAGCCGACCATGGTGCGTCTGACGCTGGCGCGCAAGATAGCCGCCATTACCCTGACGCTATGGAAGAAAGGAGAAAACTTCGACATCGAGAAATTGAAGCCGCAAGCCGCTTGAGCGTCTCGGGTGAGAACCTCTTTCCATCTCCGGCGATTCTTTCTCGGGTGGTGGTCGATCGGTTCTTGAGACGCTCGGGTTCGAGAGTGAGTATCCCTATGGCCTGTAGGCGCCAAGTGCCACTGAGCACTGAGCCTCTGTGAAATCCCTATACCCTCTCGGACAACCCAAAAAAGCACTAGGCCACGAGCCTCAGATAGATCTATGTGTTGCCCACCAGGCAACCACCCGGCTTACCAGCTTCGCAAATCGATCGACGTCGTCGCTACTCAATAAAGATGCAGCTGAGATGGAACCACGCAAGACTTGCGGTAGGACCAGAGGAAAGAAAACCCAAACGCAACGGCTCGCATAACGAACAGGGGCTGGAAGTCGAGGACGCGCTCTCCCCTTCCGGTCGAGGGAGAAAAATGTCCTTGACATTCTCTCTTATAGATCAGGCCATAGCGCTCAGAATTCCGGTCCTGGGCGTTTTGAGTGCAAGCGCGATTTATCAGCAGTTAGCAGCATTATTTGAACTTTCCTGGTTCAGGCGTAGTATCCCTCTCAACGGAGATCCCGCCGATGCGATCGCTCCTGAGCACAGCCGTTATCATCGTTGCGCTTATTACTCCTGCTTACGCACAGCAGAAGGCATCTCCAGAGTCGTATCCGCCGCCGGGCCGTTTGATCGACATCGGCCGCCGCAAGCTGCATATGTACTGCACCGGTAACGGAAGTCCGACCGTTATTCTGATCGCTGGCGGCGGTGGCTTTTCCATCGATTGGGCTCTGGTGCAGCCACAGGTCGCCGTGAGCACGCGTGTCTGTTCCTATGACCGAGCCGGACTAGGCTGGAGCGACCCTGGGCCCTCCGAGGACTCGGTGGAACAGACGGTTAGCGACCTGCATGGGCTGCTGCAAGCGTCAGGCGAGCATGGGCCCTACGTGCTGGTGGGTGCTTCCATCGCAGGAATCTTTATCCAGGCATACCAGCGCGCATTTCCCACGGATGTCGCCGCGCTCGTTTTCACCAACAGCAGCAATCGCATCGGATTCCAGGGAAAAGATAAGGACGGTTTGATCTGGGAGCTGACAGAAGCAGACATCCGCTCCGGGTTCCCACTGCCGCGCTCGGCCACTAAAAGGCGCAAGCCGAAACGCGAGGAGGATCCCTATGACAAATTGCCGTCAGATTTGCAGAAGGTTCGTCTATGGCTAGACGTGCGCCTGTGGGAGAGGTCCGATCCGTCTAAGGCAATCCCCGAGCCGCTCCTGTCTTGGCGAAAAGAATTTTCTGAAAGAGTTCGATGCAACAGATGCTGGCAAAAACCCGCCGCTTGGGACGCTTCCAGTAGTCGTGATAGCCAGCGGCCCAGCCGCTTCGGAATCTGCCTGCCGTTCGCGCGATACAGCGGGCCCGCGCCTTGACTACCTCAGTTCAAATACAGTGCACATTACCGCTACTGGCAGCGGCCACGAGATTCATTTGTACCAGCCAGATCGCGTGATCGAAGGGGTGCTGCAAGCTGTGTCGGCTGTGAGAACCGGGGGGCCGCTCGGTCACCAAAAGTTAAGATGATCATCGGTAAATTGTTACTTCGCGATCCGGCGTTGTCTTCTTGCCAGTCAATTGTTGAGAACCGGCCATAGCGCAAGTTTCCGCCGTTTGTTCGCCCTCCGCGAGGGGGGATTTAAGTAAACAGAGCAGGCCTTTCCTCGTTAGTGCTTCCTCCCAGCTACAATCTTCGGCGTGCTCAAAGAACGTTGGGCGCAGATAGGAATCACGGTTGAGTTTGTTATTGTCGTTAGGACTCTGGGCGAGTTCTTTCGGCTCAGGCACGCCCAGGGCGCGAACTTCTCGACTGCAGTGGCTGCGCTCTACGTCGGCGGGGCTTTGATTGCGGTTTGCTCCTGCTGGGCGAGAGTGATCCTCTATTTCTTTCGAAGATACGTATTTGCCGCGTGGATCACGCTGGCGATCATTCCCGTTCTGCTGGTGTACAAAATTGTCATGATCGGTCAGTGAAATGCCCTCCCGTTCAGACGTGAACGGAAGGGCCCCGATCGAGATAGCAGTTCGAAAGAGATTTCCACTACTGCTTGTCGTACACGGCAGTGCCTTTGTATTTCTTGCCCTGTGCGTCGGTTGCATTGACTGTGACCGTGCGGCTCTTGCCATCGGGCGCGACCACGACGTGGGCGGTGAGAACGACCTTCCCACCTTTTTTCGACGTTACGTTGAGCGTCCGGTCGTCCACTTGTTTCACCGACCGCGTGTCCTCGTTCGGATTTCCGGTAGAGGGATAATCTTTCCCGTCAAACTTACCGGTCCATTCACTGTGCGTAGCCGTCCCATCGGGCGCGGTGCCATCGATGGTGACTTTTATGCTGTCCCCGGCAGCCTCATAGACAACGGTATTGTTCTTGAGTTCCCCAGCAGCGATTTTCGATTTCGCCTCGTTCAGTTTCCAGGTGCCCATTTGTACGTCGCTGGCGAAGCACACCGCCGCTGCCAGAAAACACAAAGCTACCGTCAAAGCACGCGTTCTTGCTTTCATATGCCCTCCATGGCGAACAAATTGTGTGGATGATTTACCGCCGCGAATTCTAGCCCTGCACCGCGCATCTGGCAACTCGGGTCCCGGAATTTCAGAGAGGGTTAGCAGATCACAGCTTTTACGCCTGGTTGTGGAGCGCAGCTTTTTTTTGTCGCGAGCTACATCTCGTACAATAAATGTCGTGATTGGTTGTAAATAACTAACGCGTCTGTTTTTCCTGCTGGTCTGCTCAGGGGTTCTGCAGGCCCAGGAAATCGAGTTTGTCGATCTGTCGAATGTTCAGCAGCGTACGGCACTACGATTCCCGCCAGCACGAGACCCAGACTGCGTACCGAATCAGGGTTGCATGGGAGGGGGCTACGGGGGCGGAAGCGTTGCCGACGAAGCACCTGATACCCGAGATCCTCGTGCACTAGGCGTGGTCATTGATTCTGTCGTGCCGAGAGACCTCACTCTTGATCCATTTGAAGCAGAGCTTCGAATCATCAACACAGGCCTTGTTCCAGTTGATTTGCCGGTCTCGCCGCACCTAAGTGATCTTCAACCGGCAGACGAGTGGCAGGTGTTCCAATATCTGAGCCTCGCCCTACAAGTTACCCTTTCTGTAACTGAGCCAGTGCAGGCGTTTGGCATGGGCTACATTGAATTGTACGGATCGGTTAAACACGAGGGCACGATGCTAACGTTAAGGCCAGGCGAATGGATTCGAGTCAAAGCAAAACTAAAGCTGCACACCTGGCCTTCCCAGCCTGTTGAGGGGCAACTGCAGGGTGACTTCTGGATTCACAAGAATGTGTACAAACCACATGAAGGCGGGTCGTTCACCGAGGCAGTGAATGACTACCCAAATCACACCCTGTTTGCATCGGGTGTTAGCGTACGTTTCTCACGGACGCACTCTGCGTCGCAACACACTCAGATGTCTAAACCGTGACCGTTGCTAGCAGCACTTGTGCAGAGGGCACAGGCGCGAAAGCCCTGGAACGCGATGCACAAGAGACGGGCGAACTGCGCTCAGCCGATGGCGGCTTCGCTACAGCGCTGTCCCTACATGATTTGGAAATTCTTTGTTCTCAGGCCTTTGCCTGCTCACACCAACATCCCTTCTGCTCGGGGCATCTGAACTTAAGCTTATGGGCCCTAGACTTAGGTTCATTCCCCTTCTTTCGGCAGTGGCATTGGCAATGTTGCTCAGCGGCTGCGGCGGCGTTTCTACCGGTAAAGGAAGCACGCCTACTCCAACGCCGACTCCAACTCCTACACCCACTCCGACACCAACGCCTACTCCGACCCCAAGCGGAGCAGATATCAGCGCCGTGAATCATGTCGTGATCATGATTCAGGAGAACCGCTCCTTCGATCACTACTTCGGCCAGATGACCGCGTACCGGACAGCCAATGCCATCCCGACCAGCGGATCGCCAGCCACGATCGACGACGAGAGTACGGGATCGTTTTCCAACTTCTCTCCGGTCACGAATGCAAACATCGCTGCATATCACAGCGGTTCGGTGTGCACCGAAGATCTGACCCCAGACTGGACAGAGTCGCACAAGAACTTTAATTGGCAGAACCCGGCAGGCGCCGATTCCAGCTCGCCAATGGATGGCTTCGTCCAACTCGCGACGCAGATCAGCCAGTACGCCGCCACGCTGGGAATCAACATGGCGGACCAGGACGGCCATCGCGTGATGGGCTATTTCGATGGCAACGACCTGAACTACTACTACTTCATGGCATCGAATTTCGCTATGGGCGACCACTTCTACTCTCCGATCCCCAGCAACACTCCGGCGCAGCGGCATTTCCTTTTCGCCGCGACATCGCAGGGATACGTACACCCGTTACCGAGCGGGAAGCAGCTGACCGCCAAGACCATCTGGCAGGAACTGGATGCCGCGGGCGTTTCCTGGAAGATCTATTCGGAGGAGAAGAACCTGTACACGTATCTGCAGGACTTCGCCTACTACAACCAGCCCGGCGTTTCGGCCAAAGTCGTGTCGATCGATCAGTTCTTCACCGACGCTGCGGCCGGCCAACTTCCGGGAGTTGCCTTCATCGAGACCGGCCTGCACGATGGACTTTCCGAGCACACCAGCAACTTCGATCCCGCGCAGCCGCAGCTGGGCGAGGTTCCGATCAACGTGCAGACCGGCGCGCAGTTTGCGTCAAAAATTATTAACTCCGTCATGCAGGGGCCTTCATGGACTGACAGCGTGATCTTCTTCGCCCACGACGAGGGCGGAGGATTTTTCGACCATGTGCCTCCCATCTCTGTGCCCAGTCCGGACGGCATCAAACCTGTGGACCTGACGTCCGGCGAGGTGCCGGGGGACTTCACCCTGACCGCCAGCCGCGTGCCCAACATGGTGATCTCGCCCTTCGCGAAAAAGAACTTCGTGTCGCACACGCCCATGGACTACACGGCGTATCTGCGTTTCATTGAGACCCGCTGGGGCCTCCCCACACTCACCGCCCGCGACGCCGCCATGCCCGACATGACCGAGTTCTTCGATTTCACCAACAAGCCCTGGGCCACCCCGCCGTCCCCACCTGCGCAGAACACGAGTGGAGCTTGCGATTACAGCAAACAGTAGAGACTCGCTCTCGTGTAGAGAGATAACTGGTTACGTGTCGCGCTCAGCACCTGACACAAAAGATGTAGCAATCTACGTCTCTACGAAATACGTACGTCTTCGCGCTTGAGACAGGAGAATTTTCTGGCACGGGATATGTTTTCTTGTGATGATTTGATTTTCCTATGCGCATCCTTCTCATTGGCGGGAACGGTTTCATTGGGCGGTTCGTCGCGGCCACGCTCAAAGTGCAAGGGCATACGCTGGCGGTGTTTCACCGCGGCAGGACGGGCCTTGCCTGCTGGCCCTGAGGAGATTCGCGGCGACCGCAATCAACTCACCGCCAGCGCTCAAGAACTGAAGCGCTTTGGTCCCGACGCCGTAATCGATCTGGTCATCAGTTCGGCTCCACAGGCCGAAGAACTGATGAACGTCTTTCGGGGCGCGACCCGACGCGTGCTGATGCTGAGCAGCATCGATGTGTACCGCGCGGTGGGCATTTCGCACGGCACCGAAGATGGACCGCTGCAGGAGGTGCCGCTCACGGAAGAGTCGGAACTCGGCGCCGTCTGCATCCCTACCCGGCGGAGAGCATGCAGCATCTGCGCAAGATATTCGCCTGGGTGACGGACGACTACGACAAGATTCCAGCAGAGCGCGTAGTGATGAACGATCACAAACTTCCCGGCACGGTGCTGCGACTGCCGATGGTGTATGGACCCGGTGATCCGCTGCGCCGTTTTTATCCGGTGGTGAAGCGCATCGCCGACGGGCGGCGACACATCATCTTCCCTGAGACACTGGCCGCATGGCGTTCGCCGCGGGGCTACGTCGAGAACGTCGCCGCGGCCATTGCACTGGCTGCTACGGATGATCGCGCGGCGCGACGTGTCTACAACGTGTGCGAGGAGCCAGCGTTCAGCGAACTGGAGTGGGCGCGAAAGATTGCGGCGGAGATGCGGTGGAATGGAGACTTTGTCGTGCTGCCCGTTGAGCGCACGCCGCCGCATTTGCTACAGCCCGGCAACGCCGCGCAGCATTGGACGGCGAGTTCGGCGCGTATCCGCCAGGAACTCGGATATCAGGAACCGGTGCCGATCGAGGAGGCAATCCGGCGCACGATAGCCTGGGAACAGGAAAATCCGCCGGCTGGTGCGCTCATGGCGCAGTTCGACTATCCGGCCGAGGATGCTGCGCTAGCAGTCCACGACGCATGACACGGCGGCGAACCAGGTCTGGCCGAAGTTTGGAGTACTCCAGGGAGCGGTAACTCCGGTAAGTCCTCCGCACATACGCTTGTGATCGAGATCACAGCCCATACGTTGTGATTCCGGACACAATCATTGGTCAGGGGAAATCTGTCATTTTCCCCGGTGCGGAGCGCCTGTGTTCAAAATCGTCCACGCACAATTCCTTGCGCCGGGCATCAAGCGGTTCGTAATTGAAGCGCCGCGGATCGCGCGCAAACAGAAGCCAGGACAATTCGTCATCCTTCGGATTTACGAGGAGGGCGAGCGCATTCCGGTCACCATCGAGAACTCCGATATCGAGCGCGGCACCATCAGCATCGTCGTGCAGGCCGCGGGGAAGACCACGCATCTGCTCAACTCGCTCGAAACCGGCGACTCGATTCTCGACGTGGTCGGCCCTCTCGGGAAGCCCTCCGACATTCGGAAGTACGGCACGGTGGTTGTGGTCGGCGGCGGAGTGGGCACCGCGATGGCATATCCCACGGCGGCTGCGCTGAAGCAAGCCGGCAATCGCGTCATCTCGATCGTGGGCGCGCGTAACAAGGAATTGGTCATCCTCGAAAAAGAGATGCGCGCGGTCAGCGATGCGCTGCATGATCACCACCGACGACGGCAGCTATGCCGACAAGGGATTCGTCACCGACAAACTTCGCCAGCTGATCGAGAACGGCACACGCATCGACCTGGTCATCGCCGTGGGGCCGATCGTGATGATGAAAGCGGTGGCGGAGATGACGCGCAAAGAGAACATCCACACCGTGGTCAGCCTGAACCCCATCATGATCGACGGCACCGGCATGTGCGGCGGATGCCGCGTGTTGATCGACGGCAAGAGCGAGTTCGCCTGCGTCGACGGGCCCGAGTTCGACGCGCACAAGGTGGATTTCTCCGTGCTGGTGCAGCGCAACACCATGTACCGCGATGCGGAGCAGCGCTCGATGGCGGAGTATCAACACTCCAAAGCCGCCGAAGACGGAAAGTGCTCAGTCAACTGCGCCGCAAGGAGCGCAAGCATGAGCCCGACCGCGACAAAATCCAAGAACCCGGTGTCCCCCAAAGACCGCATGAAGATCCCGCGGCAATTCATGCCCGAGCAACCGGCGCAGGAGCGGGCGCACAATTTCGAAGAAGTGAATCTGGGATACAGCGCGGAGCTGGCCCAGCAGGAAGCCAAGCGCTGCCTGGAATGCGCCAAGCCGACCTGCACCGACAATTGTCCGGTGGGCATTGACGTGAAGAAGTTCGTCGAACTGATCGTGGCGGGAGATTTCCTGGGCGCCGCGGCGAAGATCCGCGAAGCCAACGTGCTGCCCGCGGTCACCGGCCGCGTATGCCCGCAAGAAGATCAATGTGAAGGGAAGTGCCTGCTCTCGAAGAAAGTAAAGCCGCTGGGGATCGGGTATCTGGAACGTTTCGTCGCCGACTACGAGCAGAAGATGGGCACGCATGTCGTGCCCAAAGTTGCGCCTACTGGAAAGAGAGTCGCCGTGGTCGGAAGCGGTCCTTCCGGGCTTACGGTCGCTGGAGACCTGATCCAGAAGGGGCATAAGGTGCGGGTCTTTGAGGCGCTGCACGAAATCGGCGGAGTTCTGGTCTACGGCATTCCCGAGTTCCGGCTGCCCAAGCAGATCGTGCGCGAGCAGATCGACTACATGCGCGCGATGGGAGTCGAGTTCGAGACCGACGTCGTCGTCGGGCGCACCGTAACCATTGACGAACTGCTGGAAGAAGAAGGTTACGACGCGGTCTTCATCGGAACGGGCGCGGGATTGCCGCAGTTCATGAACATTGCGGGAGAGCATCTGAATGGCGTCTACTCCGCCAACGAATTCCTCACGCGCATCAACCTGATGAAGGCGTACAAGTTTCCCGTGTATGACGAGCCCATGCTCGACCTGAAGGGAAGAAATGTCGCGGTGATCGGCGGCGGAAATACAGCGCTGGATGCGATCCGCTCGGCGCTGCGACTGGGGGCGCGCAAGGCGTATGTGATCTACCGGCGCAGCGACGCGGAAATGCCCGCCCGCGCCGAAGAAGTGCATCACGCCCGCGCAGGAAGGTATCGATTTCCAAATGCTGACCGCGCCCGTCGAATTTCTTTCCGACGGCAAGGGATGGCTCACGGCCGCGCGTTGCGTGCGCATGGAATTGGGCGAGCCCGATGCTTCCGGCCGCCGCCGTCCGGTTCCGATCCAGGGTTCAGAATTCGATCTGCCTCTATCCGTGGCAGTGATCGCGATCGGCACCAGCGCTAATCCCATCGTGCAGAGCACCACTCCGGGATTGGGCACCAACAAAAAGGGATACATTCAGGCCAGCGAAGAAACCCAGCGCACCACGCGCAAAGGAGTATTCGCCGGAGGAGATATTGTTACGGGCAGCGCCACCGTGATCCTGGCGATGGGAGCGGGACGGCGCGCCGCCAACTCCATTCATGAGTACCTGACCACGGGTGAATGGTAGGCAGAAGACGTTTCAAGTGTCAGGTTTCGAGTTTCAAGAGCAAAGTGCGCACGAAACTGGAAGTGGAAACTGGAAAGTGAAACCTGAAACTCGAAACTCGAAACTTCATTCAAAACTGATCTCAATGTAAGTATCCGTCCTGCGCCAGATCCATGGAATGCGAGACATCCAATACTTGCGGTCCAATGTCTGACGCGCGCTGCGATGCTCTTCCGGAGGCAGGATGCGAGCGCGGGCGGCGAATTCCGGCCCAGTCACCTTGCCGCGAATCGTACAGGGCGCCACCGTGACCTGCGGATTATTTCTGATCCGCTTGGCCTTCCCCATATCGCTGCGGGTCATGACGTAGAGCTTGCCATCTTCTTCTCCGAACCAGACGGGAGTGGGGACTCCCGCGCCGGTCTTGCGAAAAGTTGTGAGCGACATGTATTTCTGAGCATGGATCTCAGCTGGGACCTGGGTTGGCATATGCGCCTCATTCTAGAGGCCCGGAATGGAAAACGCATGCGCATCGTGAACCTGCTGGTTCGGAACAGCGTGCGCGCATTGCCCCAGTCCGGTCATCTGTGTTACAAGCCTGAACATGCGTAAATGGATGCGCGATCGCCTACAGCGCCGCAAAAAGAAAACTCCGGAGGAGGCAAACCAGGCTGCGCCGCCGCCCCTGCAACCCGCGTATTTCGATGCTGAGGAGCCTTCGGCAGCGCCGGAAGAGGCGGTCCACAGCGAGCCTCAGCCACCCTATTCCGAGCCCGAAGTGGAAGCGCCGCAGGCAGCTGAATCCACATCGGGATCTACATCTGGAAAGACCAGCGAGCGAGCGCCGCAAGGCCGCGGGGCTAGCAGGGGACGACGTCGTCGAGGTGGGCGTGGGCGTGGAGGACGCGGTCGCGAGCAAGCCGTAGCTCAAGCCTTCACCCCGTCGGCTATCAAAGGCGGGAGCGCTGACGTATCTGCCGAGGCTGGCGAAGAAGCCGCGAAAGGAACCGAGCCGCAGCAGCGCGCCCCGCAAGCCCCCGCTGCTCCCGCGGCAGTGCCAGCCGCGGCGCCGCGTCCGCCGAAGGGCATCGTGGTTCTGGCCATCGGACTGCCCGGTTCGGGCAAGAGTTCGTGGTTCAAGCGCCACAATCTGATTCCGCTCTCCAGCGACATGGTCCGCTCGTTGTTGTTCGACGATGTGCGCGAGCAGCGCTTCCAGGACCTGGTTTTTTCGAATCTGCGTTCGATGTTGAAGGCGCGGCTGATTGCCAAGCGCCCGATGAATTATGTGGACGCGACCAACCTCACTCCGCAGGAGCGGCAGCACTGGATCAAGCTGGCCAAGGATTACGGATACGAGGTGCACGCGGTTTTCTTCGACGTCCCGCTGGAGGTCTGCATCGACCGGCACCAGCGCCGCGATCGCGTGGTCCCGGAGGACGTGATGCGCCGTATGGCGGCGAAGCTAAAGCCTCCGTCCTTCGACGAAGGCTTCGCGAAGATCACCGTGGTCCGGGTGAAGAAGAAAGAGCAGGAGCCCGCGGAAAGCTGAGCTATCCCTTCAGGTGCGACAGCAATTCCTTGAACGCCGCCGAGGACGACGCGCGCATCAATTCATAGATCATCATCTCGGTGGATGAGATAACGGCGCCGGCGGCGCGCATTCGATCGAGCCCGATCTTCCAGTTCCATTCCATCCGCGAACTGACGGCATCGGATGCGACGTGAACCACGTAGCCTTCGCGCAGGGCGGCGAGGGCGGTCTGGGTCACGCAGATGTGGCTCTCCATGCCGCATAGTAATAACGTGTTGCGCTGGCCGGGCAAGCGCTTGAGCACGCTGCAGAAGGCGTCGCTGCCGAAGCAGGAGAACAGGGTTTTGTCGATGGCGTCGACGCCGGGCAGCAGGGAAGCGATGTCGGGCACCGTGGCGCCAAGGCCCTTGGCGTATTGGGTACTGACCAGAGCGGGAATTTTCAGGATCCCGGCGGCGCGAATCAGCAGCTGCGAATTCCGCACCAGTTGCTCGCGCTGAAATATCGGGGGTAGCAGTTTCTCCTGAATGTCGATGACGATGAGGGCGCAACGCTCAGCCTCGAGCGGACGGCGCGCGATCTCTGCATATTCGGAAGTAGTGGGGAGATGCTCAATGCTCGTCGCCATGAAGTCCTCGCAGCATCTGTAGACATCCCGGGGCGGGGTCGTCCTTCAGCCGTGCCCACGGAAATCTCTACTGATTGTACTGCCGCTCCGATGTGGTTGGAGGAGCGGCGCGAAGGCGTATTGACCGCACTTCGCCCAGCACCATAGAATCGAAAAGAGCCCGGCACGCGGCTCATCATCGACTCGCTGCCCCCTCGTTCAACGGCTAGGACACCTGCCTCTGGAGCAGGTTATCGGGGTTCGAATCCCTGGGGGGCAGCCAAATTCCTTCAAAAATTCATGCGATTTTTCTGACCTGCTCAGCGCGGGGCAACTTTAGCTTCCGGACTTTCGTTTGGGCTTGGCTTTGTTCTTGGCCTGGAGATTCAGCGCGACGGCAGCGCGGATCAGATCCTTCAAGGCCAGTTCATTGATCTTGTCACCTTCGTGGATATCGATGGCGCGCCTGACATTGCCCTCGAGGCTGGAGTTGAATAGACCTGCGGGGTCCTTCAACGAAGCTCCCTTGGCGAAGGTCATCTTGACCACGTTCTTGTAGGTTTCGCCGGTGCAAACGATGCCGCCATGGGAGAAGACGGGAGTCCCGGGCGAAGTTGCCTTGACCCACTTCCACTCTTCGATGATCTCAGGGTCTGCCTGGTGAATGAGTTGGCGGACTCTCGCGAGCGTCTTCCCGCGCCAGTCGCCGAGTTCGTTGATCCGCGCGTCGAGGATTGCGGAGGCAGAATTGTCGGGGGCGGGCCTTTTCATGGATGGCTCCAACTCTCTCGCAGCTAATTTAGCCGGGCTGGGCATAACGCTGCAACATCTGCATGGCGGCATCTGCATGGCTGAATGCTTTTTTGGGTGGATCTCCGCTTTCAGCCACTACCCACGCAAGCCCGTCGCACCTCGACTCGTGCCTCAGTGTTTATTGGCGCGCACTTCGTCTACTACTTGCTTTACTGCCATGACTATCGAGTCCGGCGATTGTGACATTCCGTGGTCCGCATCGACGATGACTTGGCGACCACGTGTTGATAAGCGCACTAAGCTCGTCTGTAATCGGTGAACCCAAATCTCGTGATGTTCTGCGGCTTCCTTTTCCAAACCCGGGGGCGCCCAGAACCTTCCTGCGGTCAGGACCATTAGCGGGCGATCACCTAAGCTGCCTGCGTTTTTGGCAGCGTCGTTGATATCGGGATTTCCGCCGCCTTCCCTGGGTACGATTCTGCCTTGGTCGGTTGCTGCGCAACCCTGCCCGGCGTCCGCCATGAAAGCCTTCGGCTGTGCTTCGAGCTTCGTCAGTACGCTCGCTTGCTCGGCGGTGAAATCGGGCGGAGCAGGGCGGCGCTCTCGGCTCGCCGCGAATCGAATGATGCCGAGTCGCGCCGCGGCCGGCAGGGCCACGCAAATCAGGTGTCTGGTGCGGCCCGACATGCGATTTAGAGGGGATAACGCGTAATCGGGTTCATGCATGTCCGGAACTGCTGAATCGATAAAGACCAGACCGGCGACGTCCGAGGGATAGTGCGCTGCATAGATGTGAACGTATTCTCCGCCAACCGAACCACCCGCCATTACATAGGGCGGCAGAATGCCCGCGCGGTGTAGCGCCTCATGCAGGTCGCTCACGATGCTGGCACTGGTTCGCGGAGATGGTGGCGGATCGCTCCAACCTACGCCCGCGCGGTCGTACCAGCAGGTGCGAGTGAACGCTGCCATTTTGGCTTGTTGCAACACCCACGAATAACCGGGCGAGTTGCCTCCGGGCTCAAGAATCACGGCGGGAGAACCCTGGCCAGAGCAGTAGAGATTTAGAGTGCGCCCACCGATGTCAACGGCCTGTCCAACTCGTGGAGGCAGTTCACGGGCATCCGTCGCACGCCCGATCTGTTCATAGGTGAAGCCCGCCAGAAGGGCGAGCAGCGACAGGGTCAGAAATACGTACGAGATTCTCCTAATCCAGTTTTTCATTGCCCGACCTCCGCATTAGGAATGACGCTCACGACTCGGCGCGCGTAAATTGTTTGCGGCGCAGAATGATGTACCTCAGAGGCTAAAGCGCGGAGATGTGCTCGCTCCGGATGGCACGGCTGAAGCCGTGCCCCACCCAAATCATCTATGAGAGAAAGCCTTAGTTCATCTCACGAGACCCTCTGAATTACGGGCAGCGTATAGGCCAGTTGAACAAGAAACTTCCAAATCCGATGAGGAGATACACCACTGCACCGATTCCGCCTAGCAACCACTTCCACATTCCTGAGCGCATGAGCCACTGCCGCAGCAGAGAGATGAGGGCGTCGTACACCAGCGCCGCTGCGCCGAATGCGTCGCTGGATTCGTCGAATATCCAAAGGAGTTCTTCCTCGAAACGCATGCGAAAAGCGGGTGGATGCAAAGAAATCAGCGAGCGATAGACGGTGCGGGTCATCATGCCCTCTCGGGACGGTTATGGAGATGTAGCTTGGCTTCGCGGACCACGCCTTCGAGTCGCGAGATCTCAGTAGCAAGGAGTCCACGGCCAAAGCGAGACAGGCGATAGTAGCGGCGCCTGGGATCGTCACCGGGAGAGCGTGGCGAGCGCTCTTCCACGATGCCCTGGTCGAGCAGTTTTTGCAGATTGTCGTACAACGTGCCGGGACCCAGTTTGTAGCGACCGTCGGACTGGCGGGCTACCTCCCGCATGATCCCATATCCGTGACGATCTTCGCTGGCGAGGGCCAGCAGAATATGCAGGGCCGCGGCGGAAAGAGGAAGGAATTGGTCGAAATCTTGCTTCATGATCGGAGTCCGTTATATCGGAATCCGACTACAGAAGTCAAGTTCTATTTGGATTCACGTGTGCAAGTGGAGGCGCTCAAAAAGCCGACTCAAGCCAAAACCGGACTTGAATGGGCCGTCCAACGCGGAATCTTTCTGAATGCTATTCTTAATGGATGGAGCATCTCGAGGTTCTTCGCGAAAAGATTGCCGGGCTTCGGTCCGAAATTGCCCAACTTCAAGAACTGAACGAGCGGTATCGACGTGAACGGGGACAAGATGCGTCCGCGCATGTTGCTCACGGGCAACGGCAAGAACGGCTGCTGGAGATCCAGCAAGAACTCACGCTACTGGCTCGTCTTGGCGGTCGAGTTCATTCGGTTGAGCAGATGAAGGAACAGCATCGCTCCCGTCTCTTGAAGAAAGTTTCGTAAGTCTGCGCATCGCTTTCACGCCGTCGGGGCGGAGTACGAAAGTTCGACGAAGCCGTTCTTGTAGGCGATCACGTTCTTCAAATTCCACCTCTTCTCCTTCAAGGAATCGCCGAACAGGCGGAGCCCTTCGCCTAACAGGACTGGAGCGATCGTTAGCTTGATTTCGTCTATCAAGCCTAGCTCTAGAAAGCGCTGGGACAACATGGCGCCGCCTACCAGCCAGATGTTTCGATATCTGGGCGCGAGTTTGTCGTCGACTAAGGTTTTGAGATCGCCGGAATAGAACTCGATGCTCTTCCTTGTGCTCGCCTGCGGCCATTTTCTGGTGGTTACCACAACGACGGGGGTATCGCCATAGGGCCAGCCCAGTTGAAGCGCGTGTTCGTAGGTGCGGGAACCTAGCACGTAGCAGTCTATGGATTTGAGGAAGGTCGCAATTTCTTCCTCGGAGATGGAGATGCCGGGCTCGTAGACGCTTCCGGGAGTATCCATCCAGGAGACAGTGTTGTCGTGCTTCGCGATAAAGCCGTCCAGACTGGAAACCATGTGCAGGGTTACGGTTCCTCCTTTTGTATTTCCTTGGCTGAATGACATCATTCCTCCGCAGGCAGATGTGAACTGCTCTGGAATGCTACACGGATCGATCATTGTGACTCAGGTTTCTGTCCCGTCGTGAAAAGCCCCACGCAAGCCGACGGCGGCTTGAATGGGGCACCGTCCCGAATTGACGGCACCAGGAGCCCTGAACTCCGGTAATGTCGTCAGTGGTTTTCAGTTAAAGGGCTATGTCGGTATCTTGTAGACTACGGGACATTGTGATCGAGCAAAGAGTCAATGAATTCTTTGGGGATGCCGAGGCTACCGGCTTTGGAACCGGCTGGTGGAGCGGGGTGTTGTCCGCCTTTTTCGGATTTCTTTCGTTCGGAGGAGTTTTGTGCCTGCATTTTCCCCAGCTGCTGAGCTCTCCTGAACTGCGTCCGCATTATCCAATGCACGCGATGCGCGTTTTAATCCAAGGCCTCATCGTGGCGGCTATTTTATTCGGAGTCATTTCCTCGATCAGGCGCAAGAAAAAGATTTTGGCAATGACGGGAATGTTGTTTGCGATCGCGGCGACGGCTTTTGGCGGATCAAGCGTGCAGATTAACCAAACTATGCACAATGGGCCTGCCATTGGCCTGGACTGGTTTTTGCTGGATTTGTTTTTGATGGCAGCTCATCTACGTGCCGATGGAAAGGCTCTGGCCGCAGTATCCGGAGCAAGGAACATTTCGGAAGGAGTGGACTTTGGATGTGGTTTATTTCATGTCCACTCATCTGCCGCTGCAGATTTTATCTTTTCTGGTTTTATTGCCCGCTACCCAGGCCGTGAAATATCTGGGTGTTCCGGTGGTTCAAGGATTTATCGCCCGACATGCCCTGGTTTTTGCAATTTTTCCTGGCCGTTGTGGTTGCGGACCTGGCTGAATATTTCATTCATTATGCTTTCCACAAAGTGCCTTTTCTCTGGCGATTTCATGCCGTCCACCATTCTTCGAAGGCGCTGGATTGGATCGCGGGCTCACGCTCGCACTTTGTAGACGACACACTGGTGCGGGGATTTATCCTTGTTCCTCTCATGTTGGGATTTTCGCAATCGATCATCGTGGCGTACTTGATTTTTGTCACTCTCCACGCTACCTGGACGCATTGCAACTTCCGTCCTAGTGCGAAATGGCTGGAAAAATATCTGGTGATGCCGCGATATCATCACTGGCACCATACTTCGCAAAAAGAGGGCATCGATAAGAACTTTGCGATCCATTTTCCGTGGATCGACAGGATTTTTGGGACTTATTACTATCCTGATGAGTGGCCGGAACGTTACGGCCTGGACGGCGAAGAGATTGCGCGTGGATTTGTTGCGCAGACGATCGAACCATTTACACAACGAAAGAGAACGCCTTAGAAATCCAGCGTGCCTAACGGAACGTCGCTTGGTACCTGCTCACCCGTTTTCGTTGCCTTCACTAATCCAAGATATTTCATGACTTTGACAGTCATGAATCCAAAGTCGTATTCAGACTTATCATGGCTTAGGCGCAACAGACGGGGGTAGTGGTGGTGATTATTTTGAAAGCAGGCGCTAAAGGTCGCCGTTACCGGTAGCCACTCGCCAATGTTCATGGCGTTGTCGTCGTCATCGTGATAGCGCCGGTATCCAAAGGTTCGCGTGTGGGTCCAATAATTTTGAACCATATTGACCCACTGCGCAAAGATTCGAATTCCAATCCACATCGCCAGCACAAATTTCAGGTCGCCAACTAACTTCCAAAAGAGATAGAAACTGAAGGCTTGCGCGAGGATGGCAAAGACTGGATGCTCGACCACCCGAAAAGTCCGCGACCGTAAAATCTCGTCCACCGCCATATTGTCGATGCATTGATACGGCATTACACAGAGGTAGAAGGTTCGCCAAAACCCATCGTCTGCAAGTTTATTCGGGTCGCCGGCATGGTCCGCATTCTTGTGATGCAGTCGATGGCGATTCACCCACGCGATGGGACCTACGTAGAGCCCGAAGACGTTATTCACGACAGTGACGAAGTTTATGAACCATTCTTCATAGTCGAGTGAACGATGCGCGATACCCAAATGAAGGACGTCGGCGAGATACAACCCGGCAACAAACCAGCAAAAGACAAAATAAACTCCGCCGATCAATAGGCCCATCCAAGGTCCCAAATGAGCTGGGGCGAAATATACAGAGGCCGCTACGTAGGCAAGAATGATCGAATAGCCCGCGAGATTGTAAATCTTCATGACGCCTCCCCGTCGGCGTATTCAACCAAAAATCGAAGATCCTTTCCAATAACAAATCAAATACCTCGGTTGTGCAGGCCTGCAAAAAACGAGCAACGGGCAGCTGGGTTTCACGCGGTCGGGGTGGCGTAGGACAGTTCGACGAAGCCGTTCTTGCAGGCTGTTACATTTTTTTGCCCCTGTGATGACCTTCCTCTTCTCTGATCGTCCAAGTAATGCATTCCGGAAAGGTGCACACCACCATGCGCTTCGCTGTGAACAAGCTCCGAAGTCATTTGCTCCGCGGTTGGACGATCCTCACGTTGACTGTTTGTCTGTTGGCTGTGCCCCTGTTTGCCGCCCCCATGACCAACGACGATCGCGAACACCTGCTTGTGCACGTCGAAATGACGACGCAAATGGTGGCTGAGCAGGTGCGCGGCTTATCGCCGGCACAACTGGAGTACAAGAGCTTCGCCGGACCGCTGGAGCATCCGCGAAGTCGTTTCCCACTTGGCGGTGGCCGAACCGGACTATTGGCGCGACATCCAGAAATCCCTCAAGGCCGCACCGGATATGAACGGCAAGAAATCGTCCGCCACCGACGCGGACATCCTGTGGTACGGAATCGACCGGGTGGTGCATACCAAAACGGGTGGTGGGCACGAAAAAGTTGACACCTACAAAGACCTGGGCGAGGCACTCGGAAAGTTTGAGGCGCTGCGCGCCACCATGATCGAGTACATCAAGACCACCAATGACGACATGCGGGCCCACAGCTTCGGAGAACGACAGCCGATCGACTGCTGGCAGTGGATGCTGGAGATCTCCACCCACGCCGAGCGCCACATCCAGCAGATTCGCGAGATCAAGAACGACCCAAACTTTCCGAAGAAATGAGGCGGGGCCGGTCAGCTATGACTTGGCCAGAATTGGCAGCTGTCGGTTGCCCCGTTTTCGATAGTAGCCCAGCGCTTCAGCGCTGGGAAAACTGGGAATAATTCTTGAAGTCCCGGAGGGACGGCCGATTTCGTAATAGATTCAAAAAGCGCAGGGTGCGACCGAAATCAGTCAGCCTTTTGTCAGATTTCTGTAACCGGTTTCTGCGCTTCTCCGAAGTAGCCACTGCAGCCGGTCGCCAAGATTAAAGCCGAACCTATTTCCTCCGTTACGCTAATTGTGGGCAAGAAGAAGGTCTTTTGCCAGAGTGTTTTGGAGATTATTTCGATCAGGTTTGCGCCAACCATGATAGCAGTAGTCGAAAACAGTGCCGCACGCATGATCCAGAAAGGCTTTGCGGGTTTTGCCAGCAGCATCCGAGCACAAAGCACGGCCGACCAAACAACGCAGGACACGATTTCTGCTAGAAAGAACGGAAGCCCGAGTCCGCCGAACTGATACTTGTCTCCTGGTACTACTCGGTCGATTACGTTTAAGCATAGAGCTCCAGCGAAAACTGCAAGTGGCATTCCCCCTATAAGAACAAGAGAGCCAATCGCATATCCCTTCGTGCTTGGTTTAGAACCTCTCTCGCGTTCCGTGAATAGGCCAACAATAGTCATTGATACTGCGAATATGGCGCCAGGTGCGATGAAATTAAGAGCTACGGGTAGTTTAAGCGAGCCATTGAAGAAGGGCTGTTGCAATGTGCCTGCTACTGCGCCCGCCTTTGCGAAAAATAAATATTTTCTTTCCACAGTATTCGCCCTCTCCAGCTAGCAGACGTCAATGTGGCTGGGCCAGCTTTGGTTCTGCGGAAACTTGGAACTAATCGGTTATCTCACCTTTCGCGGTTTTCGAAACGATGGGCCCACTATCAAATCATGTTCATTCGTCACAGGTAATAAAGGAAGCGAGCCCCCCAAGTCAGTGACTATCTGGGCCGCTCTACTTCTTCACTGCTTTGAATGTCATCTCTACGGCGCGACTTCCGGTCTGCTGTTTCCATTCCGCGAACAATGTCGCGTAGTTCTTGGTGATGTAATCTTCGTGACGCGCCCCGAGTTTCTTCGCTGTAGCATCGATCCACCGCGGCTTGCCTTCGATTTCGCAAAAAATCCCGATCGGCGTTTCATCTACCACTACATTGCCTTTGCCATCACTCCACTCCGCTCGGAATTTTTCGTAACGGAAGGATGGCGAATAGTCCAGGGCCTGCAGGATCTCGTGCATGGACTTGCCGTCTTTCACACCCGTCTCCAGCTCCTCGCGGCTGCTGTGGCGTTGTCGTTTCGAGCCACTCTTGTGGGTCAGTTTCCAGTCAGATCCGTACTGCCGAAGCCGCAGCAGTTCTTTGCGCTTGCGTAAAACCTCGCCGGGCAGATCGTAAAGCGTATTCATTTCGCGGGTGCGCCGCGTCTCCAGGTGAAAGCCGGCGCTCCGCAGTTTGCGAGCTAGGGCCTGAAGCTTCTCTACGGGGAATTTGATTTCGACTTCCTGTGCCATGCAGATATTTTATTACGGGTGCGCAGATGCCCATGTGTCCTTGTCGCATAAGCGGGACACACAAGAAGGTTATTACGAGAGCTCGGCGTTCGAAGACCACTCCACAGGTTCAATCCGGCCCACAATAAATACCCAGCTCAGCGCCCCAATCCAGGCCACGACGGCCGTGATGAAGAAAGCCCAGGAGAAATGTCCCGTGCGATCGAGCAGGAATCCCGTGAGCCACGGCGCAACCGCCCCGGCGAAATTTCCCACGAAGTTCTGGATGCCCGTCCAACGCCCCACCATTTCCCGTCCGGCGAGGGTCTGCGTCATGGCCCAGATGTTGCACGTCGCCATCCCCAGGAAGATCGCCGTCGCGGCCAGCGTCCATAGAAACACCCCACTCGGCGCGATTGCTGTGATTGCCAGGAAGAGTCCCATCCCGGTGTATCCCACAGTTGCCAAGGTCTTGCGCACGATGGTCGGAGACGTTCCGCCGTTCACCCAAATATCCGACAGCTTTCCGAACCCCGCACACGCAGCCGCATAGAGCAGGTAAATCAAACCTCCCGCGCGCGCCATCTCGCGCATCGAGAGGCCTCGCTCTCGAGTGAGGTAAAAGGGAAGCCAGGTCACCAGCAGATACGAGGTGTAGTTGAAGCTGAACAGGCAAAGGCACGTGCCCCACGCGGAGCGCTGGCGCAATATCGCGAGAATGCCCAATATTCCCAGGCCATCAGCCGGTTTCCGCTGACCCGTGCGGCGCGGCATCCATATCCACCATGGCACCAGCCAGAGCAAACCGATTACTCCGAGAGCGACGAAGAATGGCCGCCATCCAAAACGTCCAATAACATTGCCGCCGATCCACATTCCAAGCGCCGGGCCCAGAGCGAGTCCGGTCATTACGATGGAATTGGCAAATCCCCGCTGCTTCTCCTGGAAATGGCCGCCAATAATTTTGCCGTATGACGGAAATGCAATCGACTCGCCCACTCCGAGCACCACGCGCGCGATCAACAGGGCTGCGAACCCATGCAACAGTCCTGTCACTGCAGTCGAAGCCGACCAGACAAAGAATCCCAGCGCGAAAACCCACTTCACGTCGAAGCGGTCGACCAGCCACCCGGCGGGAATCTGCAATAAGCCGTACGTGTAAAAGAAGGCCGACAGCAACGTGCCCAGTTGCGTTCCCGTAATGCCAAGTTCATCTTTTATCAGCGGCGCGGCAATCGAGAGATTGCTGCGGTCGATGTAATTGATCAGGACGGAAAGCGCCATGAGGAACAGCACGCGGTTCATGGCGGAGTTGTGGCTGGCGGACGGCGACATGGCCTCTTCCGTCTGGATCGCTCCGACTGCCCCATTCGCCGGAAGGCTCACCATGGCAAAGCCGCCCAATTGTACACTCGGGGAAGAAATTGGGTAATTGGGGAATTGAGCAATTGAGAGATTGAAAGGACAGGAAGGTTTTAATTTACTCAATTACCAAATTACCCAATTACAAAATCACGAGAAGGTCGGCAGCTTAACCAAGTCGTCCTTCGGCACCGACTCCAGCGGCTTGCCCGCCTTCAGCCAGGCGCTCAGTCCGCCCACGATCACGAACGCGTTGAATCCTCTTTCCCGCAGCAGATGCGCCACCCGGGCGCTGGTCGCTTCGCGCGCTCAAGTACAGTACAGATAAATCTCTGCGTCCTTGGAAAGCCCTTTGATCTCCTCGTCGAGATTGTTTGGTTCAATGCGGATCGATCCGTGGATACGTTCGGCGCCGGCGTCGTAGTACCCATGACTGCGCACGTCGACGATCTTAATTTTGTCGGTACCTCCGGCAGCGAGCCGGGCCGCCAGTTCTGCGACCTGAATCCGTGGCACCACGTTATAGGCCCGGTACTTGAGAATTTGGCGGAGCCAGTAGGCGGCGTAAACAATGATTGCGATCGCCACCAGCACTTCCATCACGCGCCCTGCCGCATAGAAACTTCGTAAGGTGGCGGCCAGGAAATCGCGGCTCACATAACCCACCAGGATGTAGATGGTGGTGTAGAGCAGCGCTCCCGCGGAATCCAGCAATAGAAATTGTCCGAAGCGCATTTTCATGCTGCCGGAAAGCGGCGCAGCCATGGTGTTGAGCCCGGGTACAAACTTGGCGATGACCAGCGTGGCCTTGCCGCGCTTGTAAAATGATTCCGCCGCACGCAGCATGCAAGTCTCGGGATTCATGGAAAGCTGGCAGAGCACTCCCAGCAGTGCCCATCCCGTATAACGGCCCAACCAGAACTGAATGATGTCGCCGGCGAGCAGCGCAGTTACAGCCGCCAAGAAAACATTTGTGCCCACCAGCGTGTGCGCGGCAATCGCCGCTCCCGCGGCGATCAGGGCAATCGATGCAGGCAAGGGAAGCCCCATCGCCTGCCCGAACAAGATTGCAAATGTCAGGACATAGCCGTGGCGGGTCACCGTTAAAACCAGGTCATTCATGCTGCTTCGCTTTGATTCCCCGAGGTGAGAAGAAGGTTCAGTATAAACAAAGCCGGACGGATCTGTTGCGGATCCGCCCGGCTTCTACCGTCGGAGGAGCGAGTCTCTCAGGAGGACTTCCTCGACAGGGTGAGCGAGACAGCGGCTTGCACTCGAAGTCTCTCCGGCCCTGACGGGCCGGCGCGTCGAAAACACCTGGGCGCCTTTTCGTCACAGGCTTCGACTGAAGCCGCTGTCCCTTCGTTGACGAATGCCCACCACGGAAAGACCCTCAGCGCCTTGCCTTTCCCAAGTGCCAAGGGGAGAGGAGTGAGGTTGATCTTCTGCCTCACCGCATGCCAGTGCGTCTCGTTAGCTTTCCGCTCTGGTGAACACCCTCGTCAACTGCCCGCATTGTCCATCGAGTGAGGTAGAAAATCTGTAGCCGCCATCACGCTTCGAGGTGACCCCGGTCAAGCATTGCCGCGGCGAAGAATTGTGCCCGACATCACAAGGTTGGGCGTTGCGGCCACAGTTCCTTATCTTTGCAATACATCCAGAATTGAGCCGCCATTACTAAGCAGCAAATTAGGGCTCAGACGATGGTCCGGAGCCGCAAGTCCTCTAGCCCAAGCTCGTTGGACCATGCCTTTGCTAATTTGAAATTTAGATGTCGTCGGGAGTCAAGCCCGTATGTTTGCAATCCGGACCAGCATTTTCGGCCCAATCTCTTCTTTATCGTGGAAGGCGAATGTGTAGGAACCGAGTTGCGGATGACTCAACTTCGCGTGAGAGCCTCTTTAGCGAAACAATCGTCCAGCCAATTCGCTGCAGAGCGCGGAGTACCGTTCTTGCTTTGGTGCTAGACCAATGGCTCAAGCCGACTTTTCAAGGACACTAATAGAGGTCGGAATCTCTCTCGACGCTTCCACGTCCTCTGCTACAGCATGAAGAGCGATAGCGTAGGCTTTAGCTTTAGCTTCCTCCACGGTAGCTCCGTATGCCATCGCTCCAGGTACTTCGGGAATCTCGGCAATCCACCGACCATCAACTTCACGTTCGATTTGAAAGTTAAATCGCACGTCTCGACTCCTTGCCTCTTCTGGTGGTTTACGGCCCGACATGGCTTTGTCGATGTAATGATGCGTCACCCTCGGTTCGGTTGCACCATTACCCAAGTAGTGAGCAGCATACCCCATTCGATCCCTGGGAATAAGACTTTCTTTGGTTCATTTGTCTCGAACGTTACCCTGACTTCTTCTTGAAAGCTTCGACTTCAGATGTCAGCGTCAACCGTCGTAATGGGCAGTTTGTGAGTCGCGGCCACAACTTCTCTTAGTCCGTGGCACGGAGTGCCTATTTCTCGCGCGCTACGACGAACTCCGGCGCCCAGAGCAGCGCGCGTTTGATCCCAGAATCGGGGAAGGTGCAGATCGCTCTCCGGGCCGACTCGGCGTATTGGGCAGCGCGCGCAGTAGCGGCTTCCACCGATCCATAACGCTCCAGAATCTCCAGGATGTGCGCGTGCGTCACCCCGTTGAAAGCTCGTTCCTGCAGAATGGTCTCAATCTTTTCCCGTTCCTCGGGGGTGCAGCGTTCCAGAGCGTGAATCACGGCCATGGTCGCCTTGCCTTCGCGGAGGTCGCTGGCCACCGGCTTTCCCAGAACGTCGGGAGAAGCCGTGAGATCCAGAACGTCGTCCACGATCTGAAATGCCATGCCCAGATCGTGCCCGTATTTCCCCAGAGCGCCTTCTTGCTCCGGAGTCGCGCCGCCGAGAATCGCCCCCAGCCGCGTGCACACGGAGAATAGGCAAGCCGTCTTACGAAAAATCAAGTCGAAATACTCTTGCAGGGTGATCAATTTCCCGAGCTTTTCTATCTGGAGCAGTTCACCCTCGACCATCATCTGGGTGAGTTCGATCAGCGTGTCGAGAATGCGGAAGTTCCGCTCCTGCACCGCCATCTTAAAAGCCTGCATGTACAGCCAATCTCCGGCCAGAACGCACTTGGAATTTCCCCACTGCGTATTGGCTGCCGGACGCCCGCGACGGGTCTTGGCTTCGTCAATAATGTCGTCATGAACCAGGGTGGCCGTATGGATGATTTCGACCACCGCGCCCAAGCGCACTGCCCCGCGCCCCTGGTAATGGAAGAGTTTCGACGAAAGCAGCAGGAGGGCAGGGCGGATTCTCTTGCCCCCGCCGGCGCGCAGATATTCGCCGATTTCGGTGATGGCGCGAACGCTGGAGACCGTATCCCGCCCGAATTCGTCTTCCAATGCGACGAGATCGTCTCGGAGGAGATCGAATATTTCCTTCCCATTAATCGTCGCGGGCGCGCTCAAGTCTTACCTCAGACCTCGGGGATGTCCGAGGTCAGCCTTTCAATTGGATCTGTAGTTCGTAAATTGCAAATCGATTCCAAAATCATGCTGCTTCAGCATGGCAATCACTTCTTGCAACGTGTCTCGATCCTTGCTGCTGATCCTGACCAGGTCTCCCTGAATGGACGCCTGTGCTTTCTTCTTCGAATCCTTCACCAGCTTTACGATCTCGCGTGCTTTTTCAATGGCGATGCCCTGCTGCATGGTGGCGCGGCGCTTCGAAGTGCCTCCAGCTGCGGGTTCCACAGGTCCGTAAGTCAGCGCTTTCAGTGATACTCCTCGCTTGACCAGCTTCTGCTGCAGCACATCATTCACCGCTTTCAGCTTGTATTCGTCGGCCGAGTGCAGAACGATCGCGTCCTTCTCCAGTTCGATATTCGACTTCGAGTCCTTCAGGTCAAAGCGGGTGTGAACCTCCTTCAACGCCTGCTGGATGGCGTTCGAGACCTCCTGCAAGTCCACCTTGCTGACCACGTCGAAACTGTTATCGGGCATATATTTCTAATCTTTCAGAAATAAAAGTAACTTTAGATGAGGGTACCAGAATTGCCGATTAGCGTGCGGGAACTTTGTTTTCATCCATTTCAGTTAGTTTGAAAAAAATGTAGAAGTTGCGGGACGTGAGTTCGCCGACCTCTTCCACCGGCAGTCCTCGTAGCTCGCCCAGCTTACGAGCGGTCTCTATCACGTATGCAGGTTCATTGCGTTTCCCGCGATAAGGCAGGGGCGCCAGATAGGGGCAGTCGGTCTCGATCAGGATGCTATCTAACGGTACTTGCAGCGCCACATCACGAATCTGCTGCGCCTTGGGGAAAGTCATGTTTCCGGCGAATGAAATCATGAATCCCATGTCCAGCGCGCGTTTGGCATGGACCCACGTTCCCGTAAAACAGTGCAGGACGCCTCCGATGCCTTTGGGAGCCCATTGCTCCTCGACTATCTGCAGGCAGTCTTGCCACGCGTTCTCACTATTGTCGGACGGACGGCAATGGATCACGATGGGAAGCTTCGCCGCGGCCGCGAGTTCCATCTGGCGAACAAAAACTTCTTTCTGGGTATCGCGCGGCGAGTGGTCGTAATAGTAGTCGAGTCCGATCTCTCCCCACGCAATCACCTTAGGATGCCGCGCCAGTCGCTCCATTTCGGAGTATGCATGATCCGACGCGAGCCGTGCTTCGTGAGGATGGATCCCAATGGTGGCGTACAAGAATGGATATTTCTCCGCCAGCTGAACCCCGGCATCCAGCTGTGGAGGCCCATCGCCATTCCCAATCGCAACCATCGTCCGAACTCCAGCCGCGCGCGCCCGTTCAATCACCTGCTCGCGATCGGAATCGAATTGCTTGCCATCAAGGTGCGCATGCGAATCAACAAACACGGAAATTAACCTTGGAAAACTTCAAATTGTCATCCTGAGCGAAGCGAAGGATCTGTGCATTTGGTTGCGCCGCAAAACTGCATAGATCCTTCGCTTCGCTCAGGATGACACGTCAATTCGTTGTTATTTCAGCCGAGCCCCGACGGGCACGTCTTCGAGGAAACTAGCCAGCACCGGTCTGCCGCCCTCGAGCGACGCCGCCACAACCATCCCGTTGGATTCATATCCGCGTAGCTTTCGAGGTGCCAGGTTGGCTACAATCACGACCTTGCGCCCCACCAGAGTCTCCGGCGCGTAAGCTTCGGCAATGCCCGCCAAAACCTGCCGCACTTCTGTCCCTATGTCGACCTCCAGCCGCAACAACTTGTCGGACTTTGGAACCCGTTCGGCGACCTTTACCAGCCCCACGCGCAATTCCACTTTCGCGAAATCGTCGATCGAAATCCTGTTTCCGTCCTGCGAAACAGCCGCGGCAGTGGGAGCCGTTCCCAAGGCGATGGCTGGCGGTGTATTCGGCGCAGCCGCACTCTCTTTCCTCTCTTCCACTCCCGGCCCTCTTTGCTGCTCTTCCATCTGCTGCATCCTTTCAATCGCGCTCTTATCCGCGCGCGGAAATACCGGACTCACTTTGCCCAGTTTGGTCCCGAGTGGCAGTTGACCCCAGCTCAACTGAGTCAGATCGAGTTTCTTGATGTCTCCCAACCCAAGCTGCTCCCAAATTTTCGCCGTGGCCTCGGGAATGACGGGGTGAGCTAGCGCCGTGGCAATGCGCAGCGCCTCCGCCGACGTGTAGAGCACAGTGGCCAAGCGCGCCCGGCTCTCGTCATCCTGCTTCTCGCCCAGCGACCAGGGCTCGTTCTCGACAATGTATTTATCGACCGCCGCGACCAATCCCCAGGCGCTCTCCAGCGCTCGGGAAAACTGAAACTGATCAAAGAACGTTGCAAATTCGCGAATGGTTCTTCGCCCAACCTCCGCGATGGCATCATCGGCCGGAGTTCGGGCAACGGCATGCGACGGATACGGCACCTCTCCCTTGAAGTAGCGAGTAATCATCGTCAAGGTCCGACTCGCCAGATTCCCCAGCCCATTCGCCAGATCGGAGTTGTACCGTTGCACCAGGGCGTCGAAGGAAAACGATCCATCCTGGCCAAAAACGACTTCTCGCAGCAGGAAGTAGCGCAGCGCATCCGCGCCCAGCACGTCGAGAATCGTCTCGGTCCTCACGATGTTCCCGCGCGACTTCGACATCTTGCTTTCTTCAAACAGCAGCCAGCCGTGCGCCACGATGGCCTTCGGCAATTCCAGTCCCGCGGCCATCAGGAAAGCCGGCCAGTAGACGCAGTGGAAACGCACAATCTCTTTGCCGATCATGTGCACATCCGCAGGCCAGTACTTCTTGAAGGCTTCCTGCGCTCCGGCATGCGACGATCCATAGCCGATCGCGGTGATGTAATTGGCCAGCGCGTCTAGCCACACGTAAATCACGTGCTTGGCATCGTCCGGCACCGGAATACCCCACGAGAATGTCGAGCGGCTGATGGAAAGATCGCGCAGCCCCGAGCGCACGAACGAGATCACTTCATTGCGCCGCGTTTCCGGCCGAATGAAATCAGGGATTGGTGTAGATTTCCAGCAGCTTGTCCTGAAATGCCGAAAGCTTGAAGAAATAATTCTCTTCATGCACGGTTTCCGTGATCCGCCCACAGTTCGGGGCACGGATCGCCCGGCTGAGCGCCGTCCACGTACATCTCGTCGGAGACGCAGTATTGACCGGTATACGAGCCTTTATAGATGTAGCCGTTGTCGCGAATGCGGCGGAATAATTCCTGCACCCGCTTCTTATGACGCTCTTCCGTGGTCCGGATGAAGTCGTCGTTGGAGATGCCCATCCGCTTCCACAAATTCCGGAACTCCGCCGAGATTTCGTCGGCGTACTGCTGCGGAGTTGTTCCCGCAGCCTGCGCCGCGCGCTCGATCTTTTGCCCGTGCTCATCGGTGCCGGTCAGAAAGAAAGTGTCGGCGCCCAGAAGCCGCTGCCGGCGCGCAACCGTGTCGCAGGCGATGGTCGTATACGCGTGTCCGATGTGCGGTCGCGCGTTCACGTAGTAAATCGGGGTCGTGATGTAGAACTTTCTCTTCATGAGATGGCTTGTAGCTTGTGCGCAAAAATGTAAGCTCGACGGCTCTGATACTCCACGTCCGGCGCGTAAGGATCACGCTCGATCACTTCTTCGATCTCGAATCCGGCCTCGCGCATATATCCCAACACAGTCGCCGCGCGAAAAAATGTGAACTCGAGAGAAACGCCGCATCCCCAAATGTCCTCTTCCACCTGCGCGACATCTTCGCCCAGGTGAAACGACAGCAGCAACTGTCCGCCGGGTTGCAGGACGCGCCACATCTCTCGACTCGCTTGGGCTACGTCGCCTGCGGATAAGTTCACGATGGCATAGAACGCGGCAATCCCCGCCCAGGCATTCTCGGCAAATGGCAGCGCGCGCATGTCGCCGCGATGAAAATCAATCCCTGGATTCAATTGTCTCGCCCGCTGCAGCATTCCCTCGGACAGATCAACTCCGCAGACCCGAATCCCTCGCCTCTGCAGGTATCGCGCAACTTGTCCCGGGCCGCATCCCAGGTCGCAGGCCATCCCACGATTCCTAACGCTCTCAGCAAAGCGATCGAGCAGTTCCCGGTCCCGCGGTTTATGCCGCAGTTCGTCATAGATTCGGAGCGCGTATTCGTCGGCTATCGCGTCATAGCCGGATTCCACGTCGGGGATGCTTTTCTGGATCATGCGAGCCTATTTCTGCCCGCCGCCCGCGTAAGCTCGCGTGGCTTCCTGCATGACCGTCTTCAGCGGTATGTGATGTTCCGCGGCAATCTTGCGGCAATCTTCATATTCCGGCGCATAGTTGGTGACCGTTCCGTTCATGCTTGCGATCTTGATGCGGACCTCGCCCCATTGGGTGCGAACATTTTCCCAGCGCCGCGCCAGAGTCTGGCGGACTTCCTCTCGCCGCCGCACGCCCAGCGTCGTAGTCTCGGCAAAAATCAGCTGCTTCAGTTTGCCCGCGTCTTCGGACTTGCAGAGTACGGTCAGCAAGGTTCCCGGCCGGTTCTTCTTCATCTGCACTGGGACGCCGAACACATCGAGCGCGCCCTCCTGCAGCAGGCGATCCAGGACGTACCCAAACACTTGCGGGTTCAGGTCATCGATGTTCGCTTCCAGCACGGAAATGGTTTCGGAATTCACTTTGTCGAGCGGCTTGGCGGCGTCGCCGATCACCAGTCGCACCACGTTCGGATTGCGCTCGAAATCCCGCGATCCTGCCCCGTATCCGGCTCTTTCAACCTGCATCGGCGGAAACGCTTCGAAGCGCCGCGCCAGGGTCTTTACGATTGCCGCGCCAGTGGGAGTCACCAACTCAGCCTGTACTCCCGAGGAATACACTGGCGCCTCCCGCAGCAGTTCCAGCGTGGCTGGAGCGGGAATAGGGAAAGTCCCATGAGCACAGTGCACTGTTCCTCCACCAACATTCAACGGCGAGCATACGAATTCAGCGACCGCCAGTGCCTCTGCTCCCACCGCCGCGCATACGATGTCGACGATGGCATCGACTGCCCCGACTTCGTGAAAGTGGATCTCTTCCACGGGCACGTCATGTATCTTTGCTTCCGCCGCCCCTAGCGCCTCGAAGACGGAAGTTGCCGTCTTCTTTGCCTGATCCGAGATCGGCGCAACCGAGATGATCTTTCGGATTTCGTTCAACCCGCGATGCGTGTGCCCGTGCGTATTTGGCCCGTGTTCCCTCGGGCTGGTGTGGCTGTGCGTATGTTCGTGCGAATGGGAGTGCCCATGTTCATGAGGATGCTCATGATGCCCGGACGCTTCAATCAGGGCGGGAGCGGCCGCGTGCCCCGCACTCTGCTTCGCCCAGTACTCCTCGCGCGGCATATCCTTCTCGCCCTCAACCCAGACGTCCACCTTGATCGCTGAAATCCCGCTGCGCACCACGCGCGATATCTCCAGCTTCGCTCCCAGGCCGAGAGCGGCAACCGTGTCCTCCAACAGCCGCGGAGACACTCCGGCATCTATCAGAGCGCCGAGAAACATATCGCCGCTGATGCCGGAAAAACATTCAAGATACGCGATTCGCATACCGAGATTTCATCATAGGGAACAGTGCTAGCACCGTCAAACCTGCGCGCCGCGCTGTCTCTGTTAAAATCACTGTTTCACCAACAGGTTAGAGGGCGTCCTTGTATCGCTATCTAGAGCATCTTCTTGCCCAGCGCGTGCTGGAGTGTCTTGAGCGGCGTCATTCCGGTGTCACCCTGCCGCGCGTCGTAATCGAACAGCCGCCCCGCGTCGAGCTTGGCGATTTTGCGATTCCCATGTTTCCCTTTGCCAAGCCTCTGCGCTCGGCTCCCCTGAAGATTGCCGAAGCCATTCGCGCGGAGATCGGAGAGATTCAAGGCGTTGCCGGGATGACCGTCACGCCTCCGGGCTACCTCAACGTGAAAATGGACCGTGCCTGGATGGCTGCGGCCCTGGCCTCGGATCGTAAAGAGCCAGGTGAAATTCCACACGGCAAGATTCTGGTCGAGCACTCCAGCATCAATCCCAACAAGGCCGCGCACATCGGACATCTGCGCAACGCCGATTCTGGGGGACACATTCGTGCGCCTGCTGCGCTACGCGGGAAGGGAAGTCGACGTTCAGAACTACATCGACAATACCGGCGTGCAGGTCGCAGATGTGATCGTTGGGTTCATTCATATCGAAAAGAAATCGCGCGCGGAGATCGAGGCACTCGCGCGGCAGCCGCGATTTGATTACTACTGCTGGGACCTCTATGCCCGCGTCTCGCAATGGTACGAGGCCGACCCGCAGAACAAGCAGGTCCGGCTGCAGACGCTGCACGCGATCGAGGACGCTGACCAGCGAGACGGCCGCCGTCGCGGAGGTGATTTCGACTGCAGTGCTGCGCCGCCATCTGGAAACGATGGACCGGCTGGACATCGAATACGACTTCCTTCCCCGTGAGAGCGAGATTCTGCACCTGCACTTCTGGGATGCTGCCTTCACCAAGTTGAAAGAGCGCGGCGTGCTCACCTTCGAGAGTGAAGGCAAGAACAAGGGCTGCTGGGTGATGCGCCGCGCTGGGACAGAAAAGCCCGAAACTGAAGAGGCAGACCAGAGCCCAGACGATACCGAAGATTCTGATCGCGTCTCAGAAGAAGACCAGAAGGTCATCGTCCGCTCCAACGGAACCGTCGGCTACGTGGGCAAGGACATCGCCTATCACATGTGGAAGTTCGGCCTGCTGGGCCGCGATTTCGGATATCGCAAGTTCTACCGCTACCCGAACAATGAGGACTGCTGGATTTCAACGACATCGGACGACCCAGGAGCCGACAAGAACCATCCGCACTTCGGCGACGTCTCCGAAAACTACAACGTGGTCGACGCGCGCCAGTCTGAAGCACAAAACACCGTCAAAGAAGCTCTGCGCGATCTGGGTCACGAAGAAGCTGCCGACCATTTCACGCATTTCTCCTACGGGATGGTCGTGCTGACTCCGCGCTGCGCAGCCGAACTCGGCTACAACTTGACCGAAGAAGAAAAGGCACGACCCTTCATTGGAGTCAGCGGACGCAAAGGCTTTGGCGTGAAAGCGGATGATCTACTGGATCGCTTGATCGCTTCCGCCAAGAAAGAAGTTGATTCGCGCCATCCTCAGCTGAGCGAACCGGAACGCCTGGGCATCGCCACGCAAATCTCCATCGGCGCGCTGCGCTACTTCATGCTGAAGTACACCAAGCAATCGGTGATCGCGTTCGACTTCAAAGATGCCCTCAGCTTCGAGGGCGAGACCGGACCCTACGCCCAATATGCGGTCGTCCGCGCCAGCAGTATCTTCCGCAAAGCTGGCCTGGAGCCGGATGACTTCTCGCTGAACCTCGCACAGTCTGACCTGACTGCTTCTTTCTCCGGACAGGACGCCGATGAAATGTGGGAGCTTTGGCTTGCCTCCTCAAAAACTTCTTCGGTGGTCGAGCAATGTATTGCGACCACGGAACCAGCCTATCTCGCCAAGCATGTCTTCCAGTTGGCCCAGCTCTTCAACACCTTCTACCATCGCCATCCAATTCTCACCGAGGCAGATGAGAAGCGAAAACAGTTCTTGCTCGCCACCGTCGCTGTAGTCCGCCGCGAACTGATCCGCGCACTTGCGATCATGGGGATCACAGTTCCGCCCGCCATGTAAACATGTGACGCGAACATGGAGGGACAGCCGAGGCGGCCGTCCCTATATGCATTTGCACCGCAGCATGCTGCTTCCCAAGTCAGGAGCCGAGGATGGAATTTACTCAACGCAAGTCGTTCATATGCGCCGCTCTCATGGGCCTCTGCTTTCTCGCTGGGAGCACTTGCGCGTCGGCTCAAGGCAGCCCCGCGGCTGCTCAAGCGAATGCCCTGACGAAGCGTCCGCGGATTGGTCTGGCTCTGAGCGGCGGGGGTGCGCTGGGACTCGCCGAAATCGGCGTCATCCAGTGGATGGAAGAAAATCATATACCGGTGGACCGGATCGCCGGCACGAGCATGGGCGCGATTATCGGCGCAATGTATGCCACGGGAATGTCAGGGCCCGAGATGGTGGATTTCGCCGAGAAGGTCAACTGGGACCAGGTCCTGGCGCCGGCGCCCGCCTATTCGCAGCTTTCCTATCGTCGCAAGCAGGACCGCGGCGATTTTCTGATCAATACGCCGCTCGGCCTGAAACATGGGCTCGCGGGACCTAACGGATACAACCCCGGGCAAGGCGTCGGACTTCTGCTCGATCGCATTGCCTTTCGGGAGTCGGGAATCTCCAGCTTTGACGACCTCGTCATTCCGTTTCGTTGCGTCGCGACCGACATGCAAACCGGGGACGCCGTAATTCTCCACGACGGACCTCTGGCCCAGGCGGTGCGCGCCTCCATGGCGATCCCGGGCATGTTTACTCCGGTGCAATTCGAGGGACACCTGCTGGCCGACGGCGGCATGGTGCAAAACATTCCGGTGGAAACCGTCCGTGGCATTGATGCGGATGTGGTGATCGCAATCGAGCTTCGCCTGCCTCCCGGCGACATCAAGGAACTGAACACGCTGACCGGCGTGCTCTCGCGCGCCGTTGACGTGATGATCATTCAAAACGAGCATCGCTCGCTGGCGCACGCCGACGCCAGAGTCAGCGTCGACATGAAGGGCTTCTTTGTCGACGATTACAGCCGCGTGAAGGAGCTGATCGCGCTGGGATACAAGACTGCCGCCGCTCAATCCGGCGAGTTGCTGAAGTACGCCATTGCGGATCCGGCAGAGTGGCAGCGCTATTTGGACGAACGCAATGCCCGGAAGCGCCCGCCCATCCAGCAAGTCGACACCATCGTCGTCACCGGCGCCGATCGCGACGCCGACAGTGAAATCCGGCACCGCCTCAGCCACGATGTCGATAAGCCTCTCAATCTTTCTACATTGGAGAAGCAGCTGACGCAGATTGCCGGCGAAGGCCAGTTTGATCACCTGGGCTACGAAGGTTTCGTACAGAATGGCGTGCCCGCGCTGCGCATCACCGCGCATGAGAAATCTTACGGTCCGCCCTTTCTGGATTTGGCGGTAAATGTCCAGGGCTCGGGTGTCGCCGCATTCGACTTCTCCGCCGGCGCCCGCGTTACTTTCATGGACATCGCTCATCATGGCGGCGAGTGGCGCAACGATCTTCTGTTCGGTTCCAGCAACCTGGGAGCCAGCGAATACTACCAGCCCATCGGCCGCTCACGTTTCTTTGTGGCGCCCTTCGCGTTTGCCTCCAAGTACGGACGCAACTCATTCAGCGGCCTGACCCGCATCGCGATTTTCGGCGACGAGCGCGCGGGCGGCGGTCTCGACGTGGGATTCACGCCGAACCTGCGCAGTGAGATTCGTGTCGGATATGAAATCTTCGATGGAAAACTCGCTCCCCTGGTAGGCGCAGCTGGATTGCCGATTGTTCACGGAAGCACGGGTCAATTCCGCGCGCGTTACGTTTGGGATGGCCAGGACAATCCCGCGGTGCCGAGCAAGGGAAGTCGCGTAGTCGCGATGGTTTCACGAGTGTTGCAAACCCCAAGCGTTTCGCACCCGATCGACCAGATCGATGTGCGGACCTCAAATTTTCTGCCGCTCGGAACTAAGGCGTCGCTGTTTTTCGATGTTGCGGGCGGATCGACCTTCCGCGGGCCCGCCGGGCCCTTCCAGGTTTTTGAACTCGGCGGCCCGTTCCGGCTCGGAGCGTATTTCCCTGACGAGTTTCTAGGGAATCACTACGCGTATGCATCGTTCGGCTTCCGCCGCCAGTTCTACCGCCTTCCCCAACTGGCGGGACGGAACGTTTACTGGGGCGGATGGTACGAGGCCGGCTCCGCGTTCGGGACTGCAAAGGATGATCCTGGCCCGGTCGTGATCCGTGGCACATTCAATCTCGGAATCATCGCGGACACGGTGATCGGTCCAATCACGCTCGCCGGCAGTGTAAGCCCCACGGGCCAAAGCCGCGTGAACTTCTCGATCGGACGATTGTTCTAAGTGTATGTAGGGACAGCAGCCATCGGCTGTCCAGCAACGGCGAAGCCTCGGGAATGCAGAACGCAAAGATGTGAGGCATTCCTGGGGTGGCAAAAGTCAAGACCTCGACTGGCTACGGTGTGCACCAGAAGCGAGGCAGAGTAGCTCTACTCTGCTCATTCGGAAAACTGTTACGACCGTAAAGTCCTGTGTAAATAAATGCTTGTATCTCATTCATAATCAGCTACATAGATCGCTAAATTAAATCGGTTTAACTGCCTCGTGGCGATCGCTTTTCTGACGGCATGCTCATGGTCGTCCGTGGGCTGCCGAGTCGCGCCATCGCCTCGCTGGCGTCCCCGTGAGGCATTCCTTGGCGTGAGCAGGCAGTCGAGTTGTGCTTGACCGGACGGCTGTCGTACATAAACCCTGTCCCGACATAAAACCTCGACAGCCTGAGAGGCTGTCCCTACGTTGGGTGTTGCTAGGCCAACGAGGCCATATCGATTACGAAGCGGTAGCGCACGTCGCTTTTCAGGACGCGCTCGTACGCCTCGTTCACTTTCTGGATCGGAATTACTTCTACATCGCAGGCGATCTTTTTCTCGCTGCAGAAATCCAGCATCTCCTGGATTTCGCGAATGCCGCCGATCTGCGAGCCCGCGATACTGCGTCGTCTACTCGTCAGCGAGAACGCGCCCACAGGAATATCTTTTTCAGGCAGTCCAACCACCACCATGGTTCCATCCAGCTTCAGCAGGTCCAGATACTGGCTCCAATCAATCTGCGCCGAGACCGTGTTGAGGATGAGATCGAATCCGCCCGCCAGTCTTGTAAAGGTTTCAGGATCGGAAGTGGCATAGAAATGATCCGCACCGAGCCTCTTGCCGTCGGCCTGCTTCTTCAGGGACTGGCTGAGCACGGTGACTTCCGCGCCCATGGCATGGGCCAGCTTGACGCCCATGTGGCCAAGTCCGCCGAGACCGATGATGGCGACTTTCTTCCCCGGCCCGGCTTTCCAGTGCCGGAGAGGCGAATAGAGTGTGATGCCCGCGCATAGCAGCGGCGCACATTGTTCCAGGGGAAGATTCGTCGGGCATGCGCAAAACATAGTTCTCGTCAGCGACGATGCGGTCGGAATAACCTCCATAGGTCGGCGCGCCCTGTTGATCGCGTCCGTTGTAGGTCCAGACCGTTTGCACGCTGCAGTACTGCTCCATCCCCGCCTTGCACTCGGGACACGTGCGGCACGAATCTACGTAACAGCCCACGCCAACTTTATCGCCCACCTTGTATTTCGAAACCTTGCTACCTACCGCGTTCACAATTCCGGCGATCTCATGCCCGGGTACCATGGGGAAGATCACTTCCTCCTGATACTCGCTCCACTGATTGCGCGCCTGGTGAATGTCCGAGTGGCAAATGCCGCAGTATTTGATCTCGATCACCACATCATGCTCCCGCGGTTCGCGACGCTCAAAGCTATAGGGCCCCAGCGGAGCTTTAGGTTTTGCAGCGGCATATCCCTTACACGTGCTCATGATTTCTTTCCTTTCGAATGATTACCCGCCTGCAGTTTGCATACTCCATGCTAGTTGATATACTTCGCCCTCGGTTAACCCAACTCGGATAAAAAAACAACGTGCGCTCATTGAACCTGCTGCTTCTTCCCTTTGTTCTGCTGGCCATCGCCGTCGCACAAGAGAATCCCTCCCAAACTCCCTCTAAGCCGCCGTTCAAGCTGCGAGAAGTGATGATTCCGGTGCGCGATGGCGTCCACCTGCAAACTGCGATTCTCACTCCCGTGGACCAGCAGGGCCCGTTGCCCATCTTGTTCCGCCGCACGCCTTACGGAGTTCCTGAGAAACCGCTGGAGCAGATGCCCGCCTCGCTCAAAGAGCTTGCCCAGGATGGCTACATCTTCGTGATCCAGAACCTGCGGGGGCGTTTCAAGTCAGAAGGCAAGTTCGATCTGACCTCCCGGGTCGATCTCAACGATCCCAAAGCGACCAACGAGACCACCGACGCCTACGACTCCATCGAGTGGCTGCTGAAAAATGTTGCCAACAACAACGGAAAAGTCGGCATGTACGGTGTCTCTTACGATGGGCTGACTACCGCACTCACTCTTCTGCATCCGCACCCCGCGCTGAAGGCCATCAGCGAGCAGGCCTCGCCCGTCGATCAGTGGATGAATGACGACGACCACCGCTACGGCGCGCTGCGGGAAAGCTACGATTTCGAATACGCGGTCATGGAGCAGGCGGACAAAAACAAGAACACCCATTTCGACTTCGATGTTTACGACACCTACGAGTGGTACCTCGATTTAGGTCCGCTCTCGAACATCAATGCTAAGTATCTGCACGGCTCGATTCCTTACTGGAATTCAACCGTGGATCATCCGGACTACGATGAGTTCTGGAAAAAGGAAGCGTGGGTGCGGCAACTTCATGCCTCCACCGTTCCCAACCTCAATGTTGCCGGATTCTGGGATCAGGAAGATCCCTGGGGGCCGTGGCAGATTTTCCGTCATGCCGAAGAGAGCGACCCGCAACACACCAACTTCATTGTGGCGGGTCCGTGGTTCCATGGCGAGTGGCAGGCGCCCAAGGGCGACAGCATCGGGCTGATTCCCTTCGGAGGGCACGAAACCTCGCGCGAATTCCGAGAGAATATCGAAGCACCGTTCTTCCGTTACTACCTGCACGACCAGGGCGAAAAGCCGCAGTGGCAGGCCAGCACATTTCAGAGCGGATCGAACAGCTGGCACACTTATCCGGCGTGGCCGCCCAAAGAGGTCAAGAACACAAACCTTTATCTCTACGCTGATGGAACTTTGTCGTTCACGGCCCCGGACTCGACCTCGGGCAAGAAGTTTCGCCAGTATGTTTCTGATCCGGCGAATCCCGTGCCTTATCGCACTCGACCGATTTCGCCGACTTATCCGGCGGGCGATTGGCGCACGTGGGAAGTCGCAGACCAGCGCTTCGTCGATAACCGTCCGGACGTTCTGTCGTTCGTCAGCGCGCCGCTCGATCACGATCTGACCATCACGGGCCCGCTCGCGGCCGATCTCTTCGCGTCGACCTCGGGCACAGATAGCGACTTCGTGGTGAAGTTAATCGACGTGTATCCGCAGGACGCGCAGAAGAATGCGTGGAATCCGGACGAAGGCCCGAAGCCCGGCCAGTACGCGCAGTCGCTGAATGGCTACGAGTTGCCCATCGCGATGGAAGTGCGCCGCGGCCGATATCTGCAGAGCTTCGAAACGCCGCATGCGCTCACGCGCGAACAAGCCCACAGAATGGAACGTGCCCCTACGCGATCATGACCATGTGTTTCTGAAGGGACATCGCATCATGGTCCAGATCCAGTCGACATGGTTCCCGGTCATCGACCGCAACCCGCAGAAGTTTGTGCCCAGCATCTACAAGGCGAAGGCTAGCGATTTCGTCTCAGCTACGCAGCGGATTTATTGTTCGCCGGAGATGCCGTCGCATCTGGTGCTGCCAGTGATGCCCTAGGCTGTCACTTTCCGCCGGCGGCGCCGTGCTGGCCTAGCCATGAGGCGAGCTTGTTCTCCTGCTCGGCTTTTAATTCCACGCAGTTGTTGATGCGTTCCAGCGACTGCTTATAGGTGCGCTCGGCCGCGGCGACCTTGTGCGCGGCAAAGAAATCCGTCACCTGGTCGCGCATTCCCGCGTCGCAGAACACGCCGGTCGCGCCCACCACCGTGGCGCTGGCGAAGGGACCGCCAGCCTTCTCCAGTTCCGGCCAGTGTTGCCGAATGAAATCCCAAGCGACTTTTTCCCCTGCGGGATTCGCCAAAACGCTGGTCACTAGTTGCAGCGCATCTTGCGAGCGCACCTCGGGCGAAACGGCGAACTGCAAGGTTCGCTCCAGCAGCTTGGGATCGGTAAACTGCGGCAAGGTGAAGAAGTACTCATAGTATTCTTCGGGCGATTTCGTGTTCTTGAGCGCGTTCATGACCTTGTCATAGAAATCCGGGCCGCCATTCAAAGCCGCCAGAGAGAGCGACACGCCGGCAAGATCGTGATCCACCGATGAAGGATCAGCCAGAGCTTTGTCCGAGATCTTGCGCGCTTCGGCTAGAGCCTCTGGATCGCGCGCGTTATACCCCAGTGCGTTGAACAAATGAGCCCGCAACGATTTCTGCTCATCGGTGTCGCCCGGCTTTGGCTCCCAGCCCACATCTTTGATTGCAGGAGTGAGGAACTGGCGTAGCCAGGAACGAAACTGGTCTTTGTCGCTGGGGCTGACCAGATAGTGATCGATGTAGTCGAGACGCCCCAGCACATCCTCGAGAACTACCTCATTGCGATCCGACTGCAAGCCCTGCGCGAACGCCAGATAGTCGCCGACGGGCTCGCGAGCGATACGCACTGAGGCCCAGATATCGTTCTGTACGGAGATACGCTCTGCCGGGCTGAGCTTGGATTCAGCATCGGCGGCCAGCGCCCGTACTGCTTCCGGCTCGTAGCCCACGCGGTAATATCCCGCAGCCCCCGCGTTGCCCAGAACCCAATTGGAGCATCCCGGCAAAGTGAAACTCTGCTCGCGGCTGGTGAGCAGTTCGCATTTCGCTCCGTTGCCACTGGCCGAGCCTTTCAGGCACAGCGGGATCTGCCAAAGCTGGTCATTCGCCGCCTCGAATTTTGCGCGGTCGGAGTAGTAGCGCTTCTGGCTGAGTTGCACGCTGGTGGAATTGCCCGAGCACTGCGCCTTCACATTGACGATGGGAGCGCCCGCCTGTTGCACCCATGTGGGCATGATCTTGTCCACCGGCTTGCTCGAGGTTTTCGCCTGGGCATCCCAGAAATCGGATGCCGTGGCGTTGGCGTACTCGTGCTGCTTCAGGTAAGCATTCACACCTTTCTGAAAGGTTGACTCGCCCAGATAGGCCTCAAGCATGCGCAGCACGGCGGCGGTCTTGCCGTAAGCGATGCCATCGAACAATTCCTGGATTTGAGCCGGTGTTTCCGCGTCCTGGTGAATGGGACGCGTATTCGCCAGCGAGTCGGTGTTCAGAGCGCCGCCGCTGCCGCTGACATCCTGCAGATCAAAGTTCCATTCGGGCTTAATTGTTTCCAGCGGCTTGCTCGACATCCAGGTGGCAAATCCTTCGTTCAGCCAGATGTCGTCCCACCATTTCATGGTGACGAGATCGCCGAACCACTGGTGCGCCATCTCGTGGGAGATCACGCTGGCGATGCTCTTCTTCAAGTCCACCGACCCCTGCTTCTCGTCGATCAGGAGAATCACTTCGCGGAAGGTGATGCAGCCGGTGTTCTCCATGGCGCCGGCAGAAAAGTCAGGCAGGGCGATCAGATCGAGCTTTCCGTACGGGTACTTGATGCCGAAATAATTGTCGTAGTACTTCAGAATGTCGCTCGCCATCTGCAGTGCGAACCTGCCCATTTCCTTCTTGCCCGTGGTTGCATACACGCGGATGGGAATGCCGTCGGCTTCAGCCTCGACGTATTCGAAATTGCCTACGACCAGCGCGGCCAGGTAGGACGACATCTTCGCCGTGGTGGCAAATTTCACCGTGTGCTTTTCGCCCGGACCGGGTTTGTCGGAGACGACTTTCTGGTTGGAGATTGCTGCCATGCCCTTGTCCGCAATCGCGGTGATGTCGAAGGTGGCTTTGTAATCCGGTTCATCGAACGAGGGATAGGCGCGGCGGGCGTCGGTGGCTTCAAACTGGGTGGCCGCATACTTGCGTCCTTGATCGTCTTTGCCCAGATAAAGCCCACGCATCTCGCTGTTGAGAATGCCCGTGTATGTGATGTGTATTTTCGCGATGCCTGCGGGCAGCGGCTTTTCGACCGTCAGCACCACCATCTCTTTTGCTTTTTCGGGCGTGACTTTGGCTTTTTGCGAGTTGGAGCCACTGGTGATCGTGACATCGTGGAAATCGATGTCGACCGCATTCAGAGTGATTTCAGAGGTCGGCTTCAAGACCTGGATCGTGATGGTCTCGTCGCCTTCAAACTTCGCGTTCTCCAGATCGGGAGTGAAGGTGAGGTTGTAGTTTTGCGGCCGGGCGATGCCCTCGGGCAAGCGTTGGGCCATTGCCCACGAGAATGTCAGCGCCACAAATGCCAGGATTGCCAAAATTCGCTTCATGGATTTCCCTCAAGAATTGAATCGGACCAGTTCACTCCGTTTACAGATCAACAGGCGCACTGCCAGCCGTGCTTCTTTCAGTAGGGACAGACGCCTCGAAAAGTTTCAATCTCCAGATGCAAGTATCCCATTCAAAATGGTATGAGTGCAGCGGTTGGCGCCGAACCAGTAAGGAATCTCGCGATAATCATTGACTGCAAAGATGGCTAGATCGGCGTCCTTCCCAGGTTCGATGCTGCCTTTGCGATCCGCTAGCCGCAGCGCCCAGGCTCCGTTGATGGTCGCTGCCGCGATGGCTTCCGCGGGCGACATCTTCATATGCGTGCAGGCCAGCGACATCGCCATAGACATGCTGATGGTCGGCGAGGTCCCCGGGTTGTAATCGGTGGCCAAGGCAACTGGGACTCCCGCATCGATCAGCCGCCGCGCGTTCGGATAATCTTTGAGCCCGAGGAAGTAGTTCGCTCCGGGCACCAGCGTGGCGACCGTGTCATTCTTTGCCAGTTGCTGCACATCGCTATCGCTGACGTGGTCCATGTGGTCGAACGATGCCGGCTTGAAACGCAAAAAGGGAGCCAAAGTGGTCTCGGAAAGCTGTCCCATGTGGGCTCGAACTGCGAGCCCATTGGCTTCGGCGGCGGCAAAAATCTGCTCGGTTTGCGCCGGGGTGAAAGCTCCCTTATCGCAAAACACATCAACGAATTGAGCGAGCTTCTCCCGCGCCGCCCGAGGAATCATCTCTGTACAGACGAGCTCGACGTACTTTTGTGAGCGGCCCTGAAACTCTTGGGGGACCACATGCGCTCCGAGCAGGGTAGAGACTGCGGTTCCGGGCCAGGTAGAAGCCGCATCGCGAATGGCGGCGAGCGATTTCAATTCCGATTCCAGCGTCAGTCCGTATCCGGACTTGGCTTCCACCGTGGTGGTTCCGTGCGCAGCCATGTCGCAAAACACCGTCAAAACCTTGTCGACCAGTTGCTTCTTCGGGGCCTTGCGAACGGCTTCCAGGCTGGAGCGAATTCCACCGCCGGCAGAGGCAATCTGTTCGTAAGAGGCGCCTTCGATGCGCTTTTCGAAATCGACGAGGCGCGGGTTCACAAATACGGGATGCGTGTGGGAATCGACAAAGCCGGGCAGGACAACTTTGCCGCTGCAGTCGATCTCGGTGACTTTCTTTCGATTCTTCTTGAGCCATGGATCGCGCAGGGCGTCTTTCGTTGTGCCTACGGAAACGATCTTACCGGCGACGCAGAGAACCGCACCATCGTTGATGATGCTGAGTTCTCTGAGGGCACCCCCGCGACGCGGACCAGTCGAACCAGAGCTCATGGTGAGGAGCTGGCCTATATTGGCCAGGAGCAGGGGAGCGGCGAGGTTCGCTCTTGTTTTGGGAATGGGCACTGGGCAGTTTAGCAGTAGGTGAATCTTTCGTGTGCAGCGCTAGGCCATGGGAATCTTCACTTGCGCTCTTTTCGCGAACTCCTTCGCTTCGTCATAGCCCGCGTCTACGTGGCGGATGATTCCCATGCCTGGATCGGTCGTCAGCACGCGCTCGATTCGCTTGGCCATCATGTCGGAGCCATCGGCGACTGTGACTTGGCCGGCATGCAGCGAGTAACCAATGCCGACACCGCCTCCATTGTGAATTGAAACCCAGGACGCTCCGGCGGCGGTGTTCAGCAGGGCATTGAGCAGCGGCCAGTCGGCGACTGCGTCGGAGCCGTCTTTCATGGCTTCGGTTTCGCGGAAGGGAGAGGCGACCGAGCCGCAGTCGAGATGATCGCGCCCGATCACGATCGGGGCTTTGATCTTGCCCTTCTTCACCAGATCGTTCATGGCCAGGCCGAACTGGGCGCGTTCGCCATATCCCAGCCAGCAGATTCGCGCGGGGAGTCCCTGGAATTTGATGCGCTTGCGCGCCAGGTCAATCCAGCGGCGCAGAATGCGGTTTTCGGGGAACAGTTCCAGCACCAGTTCGTCCGTCACATGAATGTCCGAGGGCTCGCCGGAAAGCGCGACCCAGCGGAAGGGGCCGCGCCCTTCGCAGAACAGCGGACGAATATACGCGGGCACGAATCCGGGAAAGTCGTAAGCATTCTTCACGCCGCGCTGGAAGGCGAAGGTGCGGATGTTGTTTCCGTAGTCGAATGTGACCGATCCCATTTTCTGCAGGCGCAGCATGCCTTCGACGTGGCGTGCGATGGCATCCAGCGACTTCTCCTGATAGGCCTGCGGATCGCGCTGGCGCAACTCCAAAGCCTGTACGAGGGTCATGCCGTTGGGCACGTATCCATTCAGAGGATCGTGCGCGGATGTCTGGTCGGTGAGAATGTCAGGAACCACGCCGCGCTCGGCGAGTTCCGGAATAATATCGGCGCAATTGCCGACCAGCCCGACGGAAACATTCTCCTTCTTGCGAATGGCGTTCTTCAGGATGCGCAAGGCCTCGTCGAGAGTGGAGACCATGAAGTCGCAGTATCCGGTCTTCAGCCGTTTCTTGATGCGCTCGGGATCCACGTCAATGCCGAGAAATGCCGCGCCGGTCATGGTTGCGGCGAGTGGCTGAGCTCCGCCCATTCCACCCATTCCGCCGCTGACGATCAACTTCCCAGCGAGATCTCCGCCGAAATGCTTTTCGCCTGCGGCGGAGAAGGTCTCGAAAGTTCCTTGCACGATGCCTTGCGAGCCGATGTAGATCCACGAGCCAGCGGTCATCTGGCCGTACATCATCAGGCCGGCGCGCTCCAGTTCGTTGAACTTCTCCCAGTTGGACCAGTGGCCGACGAGATTCGAGTTCGCAATGAGCACGCGCGGTGCGTGATCGTGAGTCTTGAAAACTCCGACTGGCTTGCCCGATTGCACCAGCAGAGTTTCATCGTTCTCCAGCTTTTTCAAAGTTTCGACGATGGCGCGATAGGCTTCCCAATTGCGCGCGGCGCGCCCGGTTCCGCCATAGACGACGAGGTCTTTGGGGCGTTCGGCGACTTCCTCGTCGAGATTATTCATCAGCATCCGCATGGCGGCTTCCTGATGCCAGCCTTTGCAGGTGATCTGGTTGCCACGGGGCGCACGAATCGAGGTGGAAGATCGGGTCAAGGTTTCGACGGGCATGAATTCATGGTACTGGGTGCGCGACGGGCAAGACAAATTGGTTTGGAGAGGGGGCATGAAACTTGGGAACCTGCGTTGCTTCCGACCTGATGCGTCCGGCTTTGGTGATAACGTTACTCTCACGCAAGGAGGGCTTCCTCTTGATGCATGGTGTGCTCAGCGGCAAGATTGCCGCCGCCGTTATCTGGCTGATCCTGTGCTTCCCGTTTGCTCGCGCGCAGAATTTCAATGACATCAAACCATCGCCCCAACAGGTGGAATGGCAGGATCTCGAATTCGGCGTGCTGATCCACTTCGGCACGAACACTTATTTAGACCGCGAGTGGGGGGACGGCACGGCGAGCCCGGAGGTATTCAATCCGACGCAACTCGATCCCGAGCAGTCGCTGACGGCGGCTAAGGCGGCAGGCGCGAAGTATGTTGTGCTCGTGGCCAAGCACCACGATGGCTTCTGCCTCTGGCCGACGCAACAAACGGATTACAGCGTTAAGAGCAGTCCATGGGAGAACGGCAAGGGCGACGTCGTCAAGCGCGTATCCGATGCGGCTCACAAGCTGGGAATGAAATTCGGAGTTTATCTCTCTCCCTGGGATCGGCACGAGCCGCGCTACAAGAACTCGGCTGAGTACGATGACTATTACGCGGCTGAACTGGACGAGCTTACCTCCCGCTACGGAGATCTGGTGGAGTTCTGGCTCGATGGCGCCGGCAGTGAAGGGCACGTTTACAACTTCCCGCGCATTATCGAGACGCTGCGGAAGTCGCAGCCGAACACGCTGGTTTTCGCCGATGCCGCGTTGTTTGAGTACGGCGACATCCGCTGGGCAGGGAACGAGGATGGGAAGATTCCATACGAAAACTGGAACGTGCTCGATCGTCATGGCTATTTGCGATGGAGGCCCGTCGAAGCCGACACGCCGCTGCACAAAGCGCACTGGTTCTGGCATCCCAATGATGAAGGCACGCTGAAATCGGTGGAAGATTTGGTTTCGACTTACGAGCAGACGATCGGCCGCGGTGGCCAGTTGATGCTTGGCCTGGCGCCGGACAGGCGTGGGCTGCTGCCCGAGGCTGATGTAAGAAGGCTCGAAGAGTTCGGGGAGGCCGTTCGCCAGCGTTATTCCAGAAATTTGACCGCAAAGGAGCACGTTGCTAATAGCGCCACCGACGCCGCTTTCGACGGGAATACCGACACTTTCTGGTCTGCGCCGGCGGGATCGCATCATGCCATTTTGGAAGCTGAATTCCGACAGCCCGTGAAGTTTGATCGGACGCTAATAATGGAATGGCTGAACGATGGACAGCGGGTCGAGAATTTTCGAATCGAGGTGTGGGACGGCAGGAATTGGAAACCTGTCGTGGCGGGGCACGCCATCGGTCATAAGCGGATCGACATCTTTCCGCCGGTGACCACATCGCGCGTCCGTCTCAATATTCTCTCCAGTTCAGCGGAGGCTCACATTCGCGAGTTGCAGGTATTTGATGGCAGCGGAGCGCGCGCCCCGGGAGCCGTCTCTGAGCCAAGATAGGTTGTGCAGAACCACAGTTGCCAACAAGCAGGGCGCACTATTTCACTTCCTGCGCGAATGCGAGGCTTATTGGTCCTGCTGGAATCACTTTGAAGGCAGGACCCGAGAGTAGCTGTTGCTGATCCTCAACACTTCGCTCCCAAGAAGCGAAGCTCACGCTCACGGAAGCCATCGCTGAATGAATTGTTCGAGCAATCGATATGGCGCTCATTGTCGCCTGGATCGAACCAATTGGATTTAAATTGGTGGCAATATTCATGCTCTCGTTAGCGATATTGACTCCCATCCTGAATTTCTCGCCGCCGGTCATGTTTTCGGCGCCCAATTTCGAATCCTCCAAACCCGGGTAACGAATAAACAGGCGAGTGTAGTTGTTGGCGAAGCGCCGTGCTTGCGGGCCTTGAACCGGCGTGTACGACGGCAGATAAATTGGGGATAACGCGTATTCCTGCTTGGCAAGCTTGATGCCCAGCAGTCCGTTATGAGTTTCGACTTTCTTGATTTCTCCCAACCTCAGGTCAACCGAATCGAAGTCCTGACGCTTGTCGCCGGGGGCTAGCGTTATATCGCCTAGCCCATCATCACCGGCTGCTTTACTGGGGGCACTCGGAGCGCCTTTTTTGTCGTAGGAAGAAAGGAAGATCAGGCGTACTCGGTCATGGCTCAACTCAACTTTTACAGCCTGGTCCGATTTGCGTCCGCGCATCTCCGCATAGAACGCTACGGGCAAACCCTGGCTCGCAACCGCGTCGAAATTCTTGAGGGCGGCGCGGCCATCGTTCGCCTGAAGAAAGACCAGCCCCATCAGTTCGTTGGCTTCCGCACCCAGCGGGAATAGCGCCAAGGCGATCTGCAGGTGGTCAGCCGCGCGCGCCAGTTGCTGCTGCGCGTAGGGATAAGGAACCGCAAAGCCACCCGCCAGGCTGTACTTTTGTTGTTTCTTGTTCTTGACGCGGGCGCGACGCGCCCGAAGGGCACTGCGATTATCCTCCAGGTTAAAAGTCAAATTCATCCCACGGTTGAACAGATCGGAGAGAATCTCCTCCGCGTCTCCCACTTCGTCGTCGTACTTCGATTTCTTATCATTGAGCGTGCTCAGATGCAGGTCGGTTTCAGTCTTGGCAGCGTCTTCCTGACTCAGTTGCCGATATTGAGAGAAGTTGTCGCGTGCCTGGGACAGGTCTGCCATTGCTTCGTAGATCAGTCCCAGCTTCCAGTAAGTAAGCGAGAAATCGGGGGCCAGTCCTTTTGCCTTGGTGAATGCTGCGAGCGCGCGATCATACTTCCGCTCCGCCAAATATCCGTACGCGGATCCATACAGCCGCCGAATTTCGTTTCCCTTCGGTTCTGGCAGAGCCAGTAATGACTGCAACTCCGCGATGCGCGCGTGGACCGCATCGGCATCGAGCGCTTGCGGTGAAAGTTCCAGATACTTCTGCAAGAGTCGGATCGCTTCGGTGGGGCGTCCGTTGATCTCCGCACAATTAGCGCGATCGTACATTGAAGAGGGAGTTGCCGCAGTGCTCCCGGTGATCTGCTCTAAAGCAGAGCACATGCTGGTTCTGTGGGTCACAGTCGAGTGGCTGGAATGTACCGTGGGTTTGACCGCCACTGATTTATCTGGCAATGCTTTCTCTGAAACCAATTGGGGCGCTGGGACGTCGGACTCGGCGAATGCCGTTTCCTGCTCCGGCCCTTCCTCATCCTCCAGCGAAGCCTCGAAGCCCACGCTTTCAGCCAAATGATTGAACTGCACGATTCGTTTTGTTTCATCCTGAGGAGAGGTGTTGCCGGTCTCGCCGGTCGTAAGCAGGGTTAGCAGCTCACGCAATTTCACTTTTTGTTTAGGATCGGGGGTTTCGGTCACTGCTTTATCGAGATTCTCTGCCGCCTTACTGTGATCTCCGAGCTGGTAATAGCAGAGCGCCAAGTTGGAGGAAAGCAATCCTTCAGAGCCGCCCAGCGTTGTGCTCTCCTCTAAGAGCGTGGCGGCTTCTTTATATTTGCGCGCCTCGTACATTTTGCGCGACTGGTTCAGCGCGTCTTTTAGTCGTTTGTGTATTTCGTCATCGAGGTGCTTGATGGCTTCGGCAGCATCTTTGACCTCGATCATGGCCTGGGACTCGGCATATTTCGCGCGCGCCTCCGCCAGCCGCCCGGACTGTTCCAGCGACTTCGCTTCCACGATAATGGATTTGGCCTGAGCCTCGAGTTGCTTTTTCTGGGCCTTTTCCAGATTCTCGGCCGCCATGCTGCAGGAGAGCGCAAGAATCAACACGGCAATTGTTCCGCTTCGCATAGAGTCCTCTCAGTTAGTACCCGATCGTGCTAAATCCCACATCACCTCTTAGGTGTACGTTCCGTTGTGAATCCGGCCGAGACCAGTTTTGTGATCGTTGAGCTCCCCGTGCAACTGGTTAGGATCCGTAAATTTACCACTAATTCCCGGCAAACAACTTGGCATGCCCAACGGCGAATCGTGCTCTGTGCAGCCTTGGTTCGGCACACAGACGGTTGAGTACAGTTTTCCACCTGCCGAAGGGACTGGGAATTAGCGCTGGACTTGTCGAATATGTTCCGCTGAACTTATCGAGGGTGACTTCCACCGTGCCTTTTGATTCTGCAAAGGCTGTTCCTTCGGAGCTAGAGCTGTCGTCGTCGACGTAGGAAGGCTTTTTAGGGTTTCCGTAGTTAGCCACAGGCCGTCTGTTGCTGGCCATATTCTTCTGCTCGAAGTAGCCGGTGCCGACACCAAGCCCATCCTTTACGCTAATGGTGACGTGGACGGCCTGGGAATTGGACCAACTCTGGGCCTCGTTACCGCCTGCATCCCCTGCCCAGATTTGCGTGCAACTGATCAGACCGCTCCAGCCGGTGCCCAGGCCGGTCTTCCAATCGCCGGCCGCGACGCCAGCGCGGGAAGTCGCCTTCACATGGAACCCCGCGTTGGCGACCTTCTTATTAGGCGCGGTGTAGATGAATCTGATTGGGTATCCCACGTCGGATGGACCACCAATCACTTCTACGCCGCCGCCCGCAAGAGCTGCGACCTTGAAAATCCCTCTTGTTGTCGCTCCGCCTTTGGTTTTGACCTCCGCTTTCACGGTGGCCTGACCGCCCAGCGGCGGCTGAAGGGTGTAGCTTGGAGGACTGAAAACGACTTCCGCGCACTGGCCCTGCAGCCACTTGATTTCAGCGATGGAAAAATAGACGCCGCCCCAATAAGAGAGCATCTGGGCCGTAATGACGGCTTCGGCATAATGACCTGCTGTGGGATCGCCGCCCGAGAATGCCCCAAAATCTGGTGAGCCCATCATGTTCGGCGAAACCAAAACCGGGAGCGTAATGTGCTGTTGGACATTGCTTCCCGCTGGCGTTGTTATGGCACCATTGTTCTCGCGGGTTCTGCCGGACAGGGTGTAGCTGTAATCAATGTCTGCGTTAACCGGGCCCTCCACCAGTGCATTGTCCGCAACCTGGCCCTTGTATTTGGCGTTGGCCTTCACCTCGATGTGCTGAGCGTTGCCTTGCGCGTCGCTGTAATCGATTGAGATGGAAAAGAGGCCAGTTCCCTTGAACTTCCCGTCGGCATCCGGACAGGTCTTGACTTGATTGCCGAAGGAAAAGTGCGACTTGATGGTCTTGGCGGTGGTCGCTGGCGTGTTACCAACGGCGGTTTGGCTGGACGAGTCTGTCCGTCCTTCGTAGCCGGAGGGGGCATCCTGGTGACTATTCTTCGCGTCTTTGATCAGATAGCCGTCGTCATTTCCGGGGACATGGACCTGGCCCCACGCTGAGAGTGAATACGCGAACCAGCAAAGAATCACGACTGCAAGTTTCATGACAGAACTCATGGCGCCCCTTCTTTCGCTTGCTTCGTCCGCTTTCTCTTCACTTTTGCGTGACTTACTTTTTCGTCACATCCGTGAGAATCGCCGTGGCGGCCTGCTGAATCAGCGGTGTCAGAACGTCTTCTCCATCGGACTTGGCCTTGCCCTTCAGCGAATTCTGCAGCTTGGGTTGGGCCTGGCCCGATGGGTAGAGTTGGTAGTCAAGGGTCACGTCGTCTTTGGATTTGATCTGACCGTTGAATTGCGAGAGTTGAGTCACAGCGTGTTGCTGGGCAGTCATAGTTGCGGCCTGCGCAGCGGCCTGGCTGGCAGCCATGGCACTGACGCTTTTTGTCATCATCACCATGGGATTCATGTTCGCCGCCATGTTTCCGGCTTTCATGAATTTTCCGAACTTACCCCCACCGTGCTGCACTGTCACACTCGACAGGAGGATGTAGTCGCACTGCTTCTGCTGTGCTTCTGCCTGAAGCTGGATGGGAATGCGGGCATCGAGTGCGGCGATCTCGACTGCGGGCCCGTTCATCATGTAAACCAGGGCGTTGCGAATCGGAGTGGCATAGTCAGCCTGGGCGTTGTTGCCCTGTCCCAACTGGGCCTGCGCCGGAGCAATGCCGATGCGGATTTTCCCCGGAGCTTTCGGTCCAAGGGCCTGGGGCAGGGGAACTGCCGAGCCGGTGGCCTGACCACCTTGCATGCCTGCCATTCCCGGCATTCCACCGGCTTGCATGGCGTCCATTTGCTGCGCCTGCGCCATCATGGCTTGATTGGCGAATCCCTGATTCATGGCGCCGAATGTCCGGGGTGGACTGGGCTGGCGGTGCGAACGAATTCGCGACCGCCCCTTGGGGAGCGCCATACAGTTCCGTAATCGACTTGACCTCGCGATAGCCGGCTGGGACGTCGAACAGATCGGCGGAGAGCGCTTGCTTGTCGAGATCAGAAGCGCTGATCTCGACCTTGGTCGTGGTCGAATCTTCATTGTGCATCGTGATGCTTTGCGCCAGCGGATAACCGGGCTTGCCGGTTCCTTTGCGAATAACGACGAGGCGGTCAGAGCAAGTCCCCTCCTGGCGCACCGGTGGCACCGAGAGGCCACAGCTGGTCTGCTCCTTAATGTCTGCATACCAACCGTCGATCTCGAATTTCTGCTTGGCTTGCGTACAGGCGCTGGCCGAGGGCTCCACAGAAACGCTCATCTTCAAATGGCGCGCGTTGTAGCCGGAAATCTGCTTGCGCTCGCCGGTGTCCGTGAGGGTCACGGTTTGCCGGATGGTGCTTCCGGAAGTTTGTGCGGCAGACGGTGCGCCGAACATCGCCGTAGCCTTCGCTGCCGAGTCATCGTGAGGATCCGCGACCGAGAGATAGGTTTGGGCCTGATCATTAATCGTAAGGGTGCGCTTCAGGTCGCACTGATGCAGGCTGATGGTATTTCCCGCGGGCGTGCTGATGACACTGCGCTCGCGCGCTCCCTTCACCCAGACGTCAGAACTCGATACGGAGTTCCCTCCCACCGAAATGTTTCTCTTGAAATGCAGGTCTTGGGCGGGAGCGGCTAACGCAAAGGCTAGGCTGGCGAGAACGGCGACGAAACCCGATCGGCGGAGTGCGGACATAGGGATCTCCTTGGTTGTGTTTGGGGAGGCAAAGGTGATTTGTGGGCCAGTCAATTTCAAGTCAGCCAGCAGCGAGCTATGCTGCCGAAGGAGCCCAACCCACATTTCCCCTTTTGCTTTGTTAAACGTGAAATCCAGGAAAACTGGCTCACGGAGAGTTCGTTCGGTGGCGCAAAAGCCATAAGAATTCGCTCCTGATTGGCTTAATTGCTGCCGCCGTAACAAACCGTTCCGCTATAGCGCAGTACAGTATCACCGGTGGCGAAGTCAACTTCGCCTATGGACGAGAGGTTGCCTGTCGCATGGGCAAAGCGGCCGGTACCGCCGCTGAGGTGGATTTTGTACTCGGTTACTGCCAGCAGTGTCTTAGAAACGTAAGCCCCGTGGAGCGTCGCTTGATCGAGCTTCAGGGTAGCGCCGTCGTCGGTGACCCAGTGGTGCTGGACGGTGATGCTGGTGAAATCCGGACTGGCTGTGACGATCTGTACCCCGAGCGCCCCCTTCAAATCTCCGGTTGCGACCCCCAGCGTTGTTGGACTGCCGTCTATGACGCCGAATCCACCAAGATTGGTGAGGATCGCGCCCCCAACTGCGGTGCAGTGCGGGCTCTGAGCAAAACCCTGAATGGTTAGCGAGGCCAGTAACAGCCCCGCACTTAAAACGACTTTGAAGCAGTGATTCGCAGATTTCATGACATCCTCCTGTGAGTGATTGACTTCACCGATTCGACGGCCTGAGTCAGGTTTTTCTGGGGCACCATGGCGGGCAGCGCGTCCCACGAACGCTCCGACAATGCAGTGCTGCAGAGAATTGGTCAATGAACCGAGGGGGAGTTGCAGGTGAGTTTTTGGTGAGCAGCCGCAACCTGTTATTTACAAAGGAAATGGATTTGGCAGGGGTATAATGTGGCTCCCTCCCGTCTGTTCCAATTTTCGTGCTGGAGCGCAGTTTGGCTACACCTGCCGAGTCTCGAGAGATAGTGGTTTTTGGCGATTACGAACTGGAATGTCGCACTGGCGAGCTTCGCCGAGGTGGGACAGCCCTTAAGCTCCAGCCGCAGCCGACAAAAGTGCTTTCAATTCTGGCCAGCCGCCCCGGGGAAATCGTCACCCGCGAGGAATTATCCGAGCAGGTCTGGGGGGCAGACACTTACGTTGATTTTGAGCACGGCCTGAACTTTGCTATTCGCAAGATCAGGAGCGTGCTTGAGGATGATCCTGACCAGCCGCGCTTCATTGAGACCATACCGAAACGGGGATATCGGTTCATCGCGGCGGTGAAGACTCCGTTGGAGCTGGCGCGGCCACAAATTGTGGCACCTGTGCGAGCGCCACGTTCGCCAATCGCGCGAGGCAAAATTGGTTACGCCGCTGCAGCCGTTGTGCTCTTTGTGATTGTCGGACTGATTTGGTATGTCCGTACTTCGCAGGCCAGCCGCGCAAGCGCCGGCCGGATCCGATCGCTTGCCGTCTTGCCCCTGCGCAATCTTTCCAACGATCCTAACCAGGAGTACTTCAGCGATGGCATGACAGATGAGTTGATCACGGACCTCGCAAAGGCCGGTGGCTTGCGGGTGATCTCGCATACATCGGTTGAGAGATATAAGGGCACGAAGCTCTCGCTTCCGGAAATCGCTCGCCAACTCGGCGCCGTGGATGCCGTGGTCGAAGGTACGGTACTGCGTTCGGGCGACCATATACGTATCACCGCACAGCTGATTGATGGCCATTCGGACCAGCATTTGTGGGCGGACAGCTACGAGCGCGATCTACGAGACGTTTTGCTGTTGCAGCATGACGTCGCCAAGGACATTGCGAGTGAAATCGCTCTTAAGTTGATGCCCTCGCAACAGGAACATTTGTGGACTGGCCGCCGTGTGGTTGCAGAAGCACACGAGGCCTACCTCAAAGGAATCTTCGATGCCAGCAAGTTGACGCCGGAAGGGTTGCAAAGCGGCATCGGGCACTTTGATGAAGCGATTCATCTCGATGCGGAGTATGCGCCGGCGTACGCCGGCAAAGCAGAGGCGTACGGTTGGGCCGCGGGACTCAACATCCTGCCTTCGGCCGACGTACTCCCGAAGGCCAGAATCGCAGCTAGTAAAGCGCTTGAGCTCGATGACACGCTCAGCCAGGCACATCATTCCATCGCTTGGGTAAATTACGCTCTGGATTGGGATTTCAAGTCGGCCGAAACACAATTCAGACGAGCGGTCGAACTCAATCCGAGTGATGTAACCGCCCATCTGTGGTACGGAATGTTTTTGGCGCAGCGTGGCCGGATCAATGAGTCTTTGGCCGAGATGAAACACGCTCAAGAACTAGATCCCCTTTCTTTGATGGTGAACGGGCTCGCGGCTACCCCTCTGCTTGAATCAAGCCAATACGACGCCGCAATTGAGCAGACTGACAAAGTTCTGCTCATGGACCCGAGCAATGGGCTCGCTCATTGGATGCTGCTTACGGCGTATGAACGCAAAGGCGATCTACTCAAGGCGATTGAGGAGAGAGAGAAGCAAGCGGTGCTTTGGGGGCAAAACCCCGACAACGCAGCCAAGCAAGCGGCGCCGTTCCGCAAAGCGTATGCTGCTTCCGGGGCGAGAGGATACTGGCTAAGCGTCCTGGACGCCTTCGGTCCGAAACCAGAGCATGCGGACCCATACGCGTTGGCGACGGCGTTGGCACGGATTGGAGAAAAGGACCGCGCCTTTGCTCTTCTTGAGAAAAGTTGCGCGGCGCATTCCGATCAGTTCCTGTACAACGTTCACGGGGAGCCAGCGTTCGATTCCATGAGGGCAGATCCACGCTTCAAGGATCTCCTACGCCGGATAGGTTTATAGGGCGCGCCGAGCCGATTGCCGGTAGATCGTGCGTTGAGTTTCGACCAAACGCAGGGGCGTTTGTGGCCAATGTGGGGGAGTAAGTGTCGCCATCTTATCCTGTAACAGAACTGCTCGCGCGGTGGAGCAGCGGGGATGCGTCCGCCAGGGACGCACTGGTCCCGCTCGTGTATGACGAGTTGCGTCGCATTGCCCGCAGGTGCCTGGCAGGCCAGCGCGGCAACCACACTTTACAACCCACAGCATTGGTGCATGAGGCGTATCTGCGGCTGGCGCGACGCGACTCCATCCAATGGCAGGACCGAATTCACTTCTTCGCGCTGGCAGCGCAGATGATGCGGCAAATTCTGGTTGACCCTGCGCGCAAGCATTCCGCTGCAAAGCGCGGCGGTAATGCAGTGACCGTGGCTTTAGCAGAAGAGTCTTCGGTTTCGGAGAAAAGCGTAGACCTGCTTGCCCTTGATGACGCGATGAAGCGCCTCGCGGACCTCGATCCTCGCCAGTGCCAGATCGTCGAGTTGCGATTCTTCGGGGGACTCTCGATCGAAGAAACGGCAGTTATCCGGCGCCATCTTCCTAAGCCTCGCTACCTTTGCGCAATCTGGAACGAGACTAGAGGCCACCTCACCAATTATGACTTCGGAAGTGATTGTGAGGCGCTTCGGGAGTTCCATGCTCTGCCGCGTTCCCGACTCTTTACAAACGCCGAGTGTTAGGCGTCCAGAAGAGTAAGGAGATGGCAGCCCATGAAGCTTATCGCGATTTTCTTCATCACACTCAGCGTCGTATTTAGCTTATTGCTTTTCACAGCAGTGAACCCACCCAAGGCCGAGGCTGTTCCGAGCTATGCGCGGCAGACGGGTTTGCCTTGCAGCGGCTGTCACTACACTCCTCCGGAACTCAATCCGGCCGGGCGACGCTTCAAGTTGGCGGGTTACGTCGAACGTGCGGACGAGACGAAAGTTGTCAAAGCGGATGGCGGCAAGAAGCGCGCCCCCCTCGATCTGCTGTCCACGTTGCCCCTTTCGGCGTGGCTCGAGACCTCGTTCACATCAACAAAAACTCCGGTTCCCGGAACGCAGAATGGCACCATCGAACTGCCCCAGGAATCCGTCGATCGCGCTTTCCGACTCGACCGGCCAGGTTACGACCAATGTTTCAGTCGGGGGAATGGCCGGGCGCTATCAGGTCACGGCGTCGACATTCGACAAGTCGCACAAGAAAGTCGAACTCAAAGTGGAGGAAATCGCTCTCGGATATCAGCAGACACTCGGTCGTCGTTTGAATGATCAATACTGCGATCGCTGCCATAACTCAGAATCCAGCGTCGAGCGCGTCTCGAATTACGACAACCTCGAGGTGAAACCGCATCCCTTCAGCGAAGGAGATACGCTGAACAAACTCAGCGATGCCGAGTTGATCGCCATCATCACCAACGGCGGTCCAGCTCTACAGAAATCTGCGCTTATGCCTGCTTGGGGAAATACGCTGAGCAAGTCAGACATCCAGGCTCTGATCGCGTATATCCGTGCGGTTTCGGATCCAGCCTCATGGGACTCAGGACCGTTGTACTCCGAGCGCAATCACTAGCGAGAATTGGCTGAAGATCGCGCCAATGTCGGTATGCAACTGGATTCGCTTGCCTCCACGATGAACTTCCTGCCTATGGGTGCAAAGGATTGTCAAATTGCTGCTGCCGCGGGACATATATCGTTCGGTTCCCGCTTTTTGGACCTTGCCAGTTTTGGATCTTCTTCCGTTGTCGGCCGAGGTGCAGGCCACGGCGCGGCTATAATTTCGTCGGGATTAGAGTCGAAGGAATTCGGGCAAACCAGACGAAGGAGAGAATCTGAAATGCGAGATGCCAAGATCGCGGTGCGATCATGCCACACGTTGGCATTGTTCCTGATAATCGCGGCAGCATGCCAACTCTGCCTGGCTGCGCAGGTCCCAAAGCTGGTCTCGAAGGATGGCCGCTGGGCGTTGTTGGTGGATGGGCAACCTTATCTGATGCTGGGGGGGCAGATTCACAATTCGAGCGCCTGGCCTTCGGAACTCCCTGCCGTCTGGAAATCTCTCGCGGAACTGCACGCCAACACGGTGGAAGCCCCGCTTTACTGGGAGCAGATTGAACCGCAGCAAGGTCAGTTCAACTGGGACAATGTCGATGCCCTTGTCAAGGGTGCGCACGAGCACAGCTTGCATGTGGTGTTGCTTTGGTTTGGCACCTGGAAAAACGGCAACATGCATTACGCGCCACCGTGGGTGAAGACCGATCCCAAGCGGTTCGCGCGGGTGATCCGCGCAGACGGTGAGCCGATTGACGTTCTGTCCGCCAACTCCCGGTCCAACCTGGATGCCGACAAAGCTGCGTTTGTCGCTCTCATGCGCCACCTGAAAACGCTCGATGCGACCGAGCACACCATCCTGATGGTGCAGGTGGAAAATGAGTCTGGCATTATCGGAAGCCCGCGTGATTTTTCTCCAGAGTCGAACAAGGAATTTTCCGGCCCGGTACCGGCCGACATGCTGGCTGCGGCCAAACGGCAGCCGGGTACCTGGAGCGAGGTCTTTCGCGGCGATGCCGATGAATTATTTCAGCTCTACCATCAGGCGCACTACCTGAACGAGATCGCGGCCGCGGGCAAAGCAGAATTTGATATCCCACTTTACATGAACGTCTGGCTAAGCTATCCCCCGGCAGAGTTGCCGGAGCGTCGCGTTCGCATTCCTGGTGTTCAGTACCCCAGCGGCGGCGCGGTGCAGCCCTGGGTCGGATTGTGGCGAGTACTCACACCTTCCATCGATGCCATTGCACCCGATATCTACGGTGATGACCCCGGGTTCGTTCGGGATGTCCTGGCCGCTTACCACCGTCCCGACAACCCGCTCCTGGTACCTGAAATCGCAAAGCCAGATTCGTTCGCGAAGTATGATTTTCAGGCATTGGGCGAAGGAGCGATCGGGGTGGCGCCATTCGGGATCGACCCGCACGGCTGGAATATTCTCGGCGACGTACCAGCGGCGGGTCATGCGCGCAATTTTGCCTTGCTCGCTCCCATGGTGAGAGAGATTGCAAAATGGAATTTCGAAGGGAACTTGAAAACGTCGACAGAAGAATCCGGGCAGGCTCAGCAGGAGCTGGATTTCGGTGCTTGGCAGGCGACGGTCTCGTACGGTTTTCCGCAGCAAGATGGCCGACGTCCGCCAGGCACCAATGCCGCGCACGGTGTAGCGCTCGTTGCTCAATCTGGACCAGACGAGTTTCTGGTTACCGGCGTGGACGCGAGTGTCAGCTTTCACATTCCAGGCAGACTGCCTGGCATGAGAATGCAGATTCTTTCGGCTGAAGAGGGTTCTTATGACCACGGACTCTGGAAACCGAAGCGCCTGTGGAACGGGGATGAGACGGATCGTGGCTTGCAGTTTCACGCTGACGATCCGGCGGTGGTGCGAGTCCGGCTGGGCAGGTTCTAGCGCAACGCACGAGGCTTCGTAAAGCGTCGCCCCTGTGGTTGATTTTAGGCTCCTGCGCCAGCGGCTCTGACGAGGACTTCACTTCGCATACTTTCAACCATTCGGCTGAAGTACATGCGATACGAGCGGTGAATTCCGAACATCACCGGGAAGACGGCAAGTGTGAGTCCCCAACCTATATGGCTACCGGAAGCCTGAACCATCGAGCTCACGCCGGCGCTGAGCACGTAGTACGGGAACGATAGCTGTGCAAGTTCTCTCCAGAGCTTTGTGGACGGCTTGCCCTCGGTCAGCGCAACGATGCGCGCCACCGGTACCGTTTGCCCCACGAACAGTGCTGCAGCGCCTAAGACCACCGAAAGCGGCGTTCGCATCTCCGGTCCAATTGCAGCGAGCCACTGTGCGTGCGCCAACAAACTTGCGAACGCCGTGGCAAACATCATCATGCTCAGGTTGAATGTTATTTGTTGCGGGTTGAACTTTCCGTTCTTGCGTGGCCAGCATTGCACGAGCGTGGAAGCGCCGGTGACCAGCACTGCTTCGGCGGCACTCAGGCTCACCACCGCTGTCAGCAGGAACGGCAAATTGACAGACATGTTGCCATTGATGCCGGGCAGTTTGACCTTCAGCCGTGATGAAGCAGCGGCGAGAGCAAGGACCGCCAGTGCGAGATAGGCATGTTGAGCGTGGCTTCTGAATGACGCATACCCAGCGGCCCCAATTCCGGTCAAGACCATGGCAACGATAAAGGTCTTGATTTGCCGTGTGTTGTTCATCGCATCCTCTCCTGATTTAATTCATTCACACGGGCCGTTACTGCTCGTCATCTCCCGCATCGGAGAAGGCTGAGGTTGCATTCCCAACGGACGCGCCCCATACGACGCTGCTGGCTGAGGCTGTTCCAGTACTCGAACCCCACACCACGCTGAAGGCGCTCAGCAGATTGTTGTTCCAGGGCATCGAGCTGCCCCACACGACGGAGTTTCCGCTCACCAGATTCGAGCCCCAGACCACTGAAGTTCCCCAGACCACGGAGCTGCCCCACACTACCGAGGTGCTGGACACCGTTCCGTTCCCGTATACAAGGGAAACCACGCCCGTCTGCTGGTTGTAGACCGCGTAGGGCGAAAGGGCTGATCCCACGCCCGCGGGAGCGAGATCAGTATTGGTGGTCGCTGCCTGCACATTCAGCAGGCCGGACCCGACCGAGAACAAATCGTAGAAGTCGACGAACGACATAATGAGGTGGGGCACATAAGACGAAGTTGAGAACATGCCCATCTTGTATGCCGTTTTCATGAGCCGGGCCTTTACCTGGTCCGGGGTCAATGTATTTTGTTCCTCAAGCATGAGAGCGGCGGCGCCGGCTACTGCCGGGGTGGCCATGCTGGTACCGCTCAGCGTGAAATAATCTGCTTTCCCGTCTGTCCCGGTGACAACGTCCTTGGGATAAGACGCTTCGAGGGTTGCTCCGGGAGCAGCCAGCGAGACGATTGCATTGCCCGGCGCCATGAGGTCAGGCTTCAGAACATGGTCGTAGGTGGTGGGTCCTTTGGAACTGTAACTTGCCTTGGTTTCGGCCTGTGGCGTCGCCGAGCCGTTGCTTTTAGTTGCACCAACGGTGATGACAAATGGATCGTTGCCGGGTGCTGTGATCGTGCCGAAGCCGTTGCTTCCGTACACGCTAAGACGTCCGAGGTTGCCGGCAGCGACGACCACAACGATGCCGTTATTCCAGGCTGCTTCGACTGCCTGGCATAGTGGGTCTTGCGTGTAGCTCGCTGGAATTCCCCGGCCCAGCGACAGGTTGATGATGCGGATGTTGTAGGCGTTCTTGAGAGCGATTGCCTGTTGGATGGCTGCAATGACAGTGCTATCCGTGCCCGCACCGTTAGCATCCAGGGCGCGCAGATCGATCAGGCTGGCTTCCGGCGCGACTCCGGAATAGTGGCCGCCGGAAAGATACCCGTTCCCGGCGATGATTCCCGCAACGTGGGTGCCATGTCCGTACAGATCGTACTTGGCACCATTGGAATTCGTCGTTGCCGTGCCCGTGAAATCCTGGTGATAAAGAACACGCGAGCTTGTGTGCGTGGAATCCCACAGGTCCGGGTGAGAGTCGTTGATGCCGCTGTCAATCACAGCGACGCCGATGCCCGCGCCGGTGAAACCTGCATTCCATGCCGAGGAAACCCCGGTTGCGGAATTCGTCAAATCGTCCATCACGGCGATGGGGTGGTCGATGGTCACGGACTTGATCTCCGGATCGGCCTCCAACGCAGGCAGCGCATTTACGGGAATCGTGAATGCAGCGCCACTGATCATGTGGAGCGTGGTATGAAGCCGCGCGCCTCGACCCTTCATGGTCGAGTAGTGGACCGCGGTCGGGATGTGCTTGTACTGCACGATGACCCTGACCGTCTTGCCGTTGGCAGATCCCTGCTTGGCTTTCGCCATGTAGCCGGCCAGTTCCGAACCGATATTCGAGAATCTGCCGTTCTGGCGTGCAGAGGGCGACGTCGAGCCCAAAGCCATGCCCGTGGCCAGAAGCACCACCAGGCCCACGCGTTTTCCCCACGCTGCGCTGTGTCGCTCTTGGCGTCGGGGTTTCTGTTGTTTCCATGTACGCAACATAGATCTCCCTTGTCGTTCTGGGGGGAAGAGTCCAGCTCGTAACCACATGTTTCATTGCACGGCGGCGGCCAATTGGAAGGCGGTAAGTCATTGCAAACAGGGGAGATGGATGCCGGCGCCCGTGCTTGGATGGGCCACTCTGTCCCGAGCAGGCGCGCACGGGACAATTTGGCGCACACGGATTGGGCTCTTGGGGCCGAGTTTAGGTGGCGTGGGAAGTTTCAGCGTTCAAGGGAGAGCAGGTTGTAGATTCGCCTAAACCGATCCGGCTTTGGCGACTGCGGACTGGTCTGGGAACTTCGGTACGGCAGCCATGAGCCGCTGTGTGTATTCGTGTTGCGGATTGAGTAAGACTGAGCGGGTCGCTCCCGATTCAACAATCTCGCCTTGATGGAGAATGGAAACTCGGTCACAGAGCCCGGCGACGGATGGCAGATCGTGTGAAATGTAGAGTATGGCCATTCCGAAGTTTCGATTTAAATCGCGAAACAGCGCCAGGATCTCGGATTGGGTGATGACATCGAGAGCACTAGTCGCTTCATCCGCCAATAGCAATGCCGGGCGATGCATGACCGCCATCGCGATCAGTACCCGTTGTGCTTGTCCGACACTCATCTGAGAGGGAATTTTGCGAAGGAATTCGTCATTGGAAGGCAAGCTTACGGCGTCCAGCGCGGCACGAATGGCATGATCACATTCTGCCTTCGAACCGCGGGCGTGGGCATGCCATGCTTCCTTGAACTGGGTTCGGATCTTTAAAGCTGGATTCAGGGAAGAAAGGGGACTCTGCAATACCAAGGCGATCTTGGCGCCCCGAAGTTGGCGCATTTCCTGCTCTCGAAAAGTCAGCAGATCGCGGCCCTCGAATTGGATCGAGCCTTGTATTTCCGTTCTCTTGCGCTCAAGCAGTCCTAAGATCGCCAGGGCCAGGGTACTTTTTCCGGAGCCGCTCTGGCCGATGAGGCCGACGATTTCGCCGCTATGGACCTCCAAAGCGGCGTCTCGCAGGACCGGCGGCTTGCTCCCGTAGCGCACGGTAATCCGCGCGGACAAGAGCACATTCGGCTGCGAAGGGGAAATCACGGCCTGCTCTGCGCCTCTATGACAGCGACAGAGAGGCGCTCCGCGTTCCAGTAGGTTTGCGGAGCCAGGATCACCGGACTCAAACCATGGATCGAGGAAGAACTTGCCGAAAGAGCGTTCCGATTCACCAGGAAGATAAAGGGCGCTTGCTCGACCACAATCTCCTGCACGCGATCGAAGGCTTCTTTCCGCTTTTTGGGATCCGATGAAGCGGATTGCAGGCGCATCAAGCGGTCGATTTCAGCTTCCCACGCGGTTTCTGGAGACTTCTCCTGCGGGTTCCATTGATGGTTCTCGGAGGAACTCAACCAGACATTCATTTCCTCGTTGGGGTCCAGGCCTACATTGCTGAGCCCGAGCAGGATCGCTTCGTAATCAAAACTTTGCGACACGCGCTCAAGCAGAGAAGGGAAGTCGAGTGTGACCACGTTGACCTGAATCCCGATCTTCTGTAGATCCTGTTGAATCATGGTCGCCATCCGCTCGCGATATTTGTTTCCCGAATTTGTGATGATGGAGAACACGACGACATTGCCGCCTGCGTCCTTCAGCGTGCCGTTGTCCAGATGAAAACCTTCTCTCTGTAAGGCCTTGAGAGCGGCATCGGGCGAATAAACCGGCGGCTTCAGTTTTGCGTCGAACCAGAACCGATTGGCAGGCGAAAACGGACCTAGCGCCGGCTGCGCGTGTCCGCGGAAAACCACCTTGGCCAGATCGTCGCGATTAATCGCATCGGAGATAGCGCGGCGAAAAGCTGTGGAGCGGAACCATGCTTTCTTGTATCCGGGCAAGGGCGCCTTCGCCACCTGGTTGAACCACATCTGCTCGCTATCCAGGGAGGCCCCGGCGTCATGCACCAGTTGCGGAGAGCCAGAGGCGAGCTTGTCGAAGTACTCGCTGTCGAGCGAGTTGATCAAATCAATTTCGTTGCGCTTGAAGCGAAGCATTTCGATGTCGCGATTCGGCTGGATGTCGAGCCGAATCGAATCCAGATACGGCAACTTGCGTCCCTGCTCGTCTGTCTTCCAGTAATTGGGATTTCGCTTCAGCAACACTGTGGCTCCGGGCTTGTAATCGGCCACCATGAATGGCCCGAGCACGGCCATCTCTTTTTTGGGAGAGTGCTGAGAAATGAGTGCGACCTGGTCGAATTGGCGATCAAGTCCAGCAACTGGGGCAGGAAAGGTGATCGAAATCTGGGAACCAGACAGAATCTTTATGTCTACCTTGCCCGGCCCGGAGCGGAATGCATCGCCTGTGGGCGAGTGCAGCGAGGGGTCCATCAATCGTTGAACGGTGTAGGCAACGTCTTCCGCCGAAAATGGCGTCCCGTCGGAGAATGAGATGCCGCTGCGCAACTTGAATGTAATCTGCTTGCCATCTTTTGAAACTTTCCAGGACTGCGCCAGTTCCGGCTCCAGCACCTGCGATTGCCGGTTCATCCGCACCAGAGTTCCGCCTGTCAGGTATCGGATCGCGACCGAGGCGTCATCTTCTACCTGGAGCGGGTCAAACGTCTTCGGCTCAGAGCGCAGGCAGAATCGTAATTCGCCTTGGGCAAATGCTGAGGGCGTAAGCAGACCGAGACACAGGCATAGAACTAGGTTGGGCAGCACCCTGGTGGATGTCAATTTCGTCATAATTGATCCTGGCCTAAACAGCGAATTCTTCTTGTTTCGAAACGATCAATTGAAAACTTGTGACTACGGCCACCAGCAAAATAAGCGGCACAAATTTCCACGGTTCCTCGCCAACCGAAACTAGACCCTCTAGCTCTTTCAACAGGCTTCCCCATGAGGGCATCGGTTCGGCAACTCCTAATCCGAGGATGCCGAGATTGGCCTCGCTCAGGATGAAGACTGGAATCGAAATCCAAAACTGCGCGAGCAGTACTGGCTTGAGATTTGGAAGGACATGGATGCAAAAGAGCCGCGCTCCCGGAATACCGGAGGCCCGTGCTTGCCGAAGGAAATCAGAATCTCGCAAAGAGGCAGCGCTCGCACAGAGAACGCGGGCTGCGCTGGTCCACCCCAGCATCCCCAGAATCAGGAACGTGGCCAGCACAGAAATTAGTGGCGATACGTTCAACGGGAGCAGCGCGCGTACTGTGATCAACAGGAACAGCCAGGGCAGGGACAGGAAAAGATCTGTGACTGTCATGGCGGCGCGCTGAAACATGCCTCCGAGATAGCCCGCCAGACCCCCGATCAGGGCCGCCATCAGAGTTGAAAGCAGAGCGGCTGCGGGAGCAAGTAGCAGGGAAAGCCGGGTCCCATAGAGCACTCGCGCAAAGCGATCACGGCCGATGTCGTCGGTCCCAAGCCAGTGCTGCCGCGAAGGCGGTGCATCCGCGGCCTCGCGGTATTGTTTGGCGTACCCAGCCGGGGCTACGAGGGTTGCGCATAGGGACACTCCCAGCACGAGCAGTAGAATGGCACACGCTATCCTGCTCCAGATCTTCATGCTGGCTGGCTCCCGACCATGCTTCCGATTAGATCGGCGGCAGTATTGGCCAGCAAGGTTACGAGCGTCACCAGGACCGTGATGTTGACCAGCAAGGGAAGATCACGCGCGAGGGCTGCCTGCCATGCCAGCTGTCCAATACCTGCTAATCCGCACAGAGCCTCAATCGGAATTGCCGCGCCAATCGCGAGGCTCACGGAAACTCCCGCCAATGCCAACAACTGGGGGCCGGCAACGGGAATGACGTGCCAGAAGAGAATGCGCAGCTCGTGTAACCCTTTGGCTCGCGCAGTGATGATGTGAGGCAGGGAATACGCCCTTCCCAAGAGATTTCGCGCGTAGCGGAAGTCTCGCGGAAAAACGATTGCGGCTACGGCCAATGCCGCCGGGGTATTCCACAAGACCGAGAGCAATCCCAGCACAGCGGCGGGCAAGCAAAGAAGAATTCCGCTGATCACTGTGGCCAGGGCGTCATAGGAATTCAGGCGCAGACCGGCGGCGCTGAGCGCTAACGTCATTGCCGCCCCCCAACTCACGAGCAACGCGATGCCGATCAGGCGGAGCGTCAGGGGCGCTCGGTCGCGAAGCAACTTGCTCACCGGCTGATGCAGTGTGAGGGATGAACCCAAATCACCGTGTGCAGCCCGCTTCAATGACTGAAGGTAAAAGACAAGGATGTTCTTCTGCTGCGATCGAGCTTCGTGTAATGCTTGCAGGCTTTCCGAATTCAGATGAGAGTCAATCTGCTCTTCATCTGTGTCGAAGCCGGGCGCCAGCCGGACCATGGTCGCCGACAACAATCCGCCGAGCAGAGCTGTGCCGATAATGGCGACACTGTGTCGCGCAATTTTGCGCCCTAGCATGACGTGATCTCCCCTAGCCCGCCGAAGCCCCGAGCCGATTGCTCTGCTGATCCCGCGCAGCTTCCGCATGGTGAACCTGCTTCATCGAGTACATTCTGCGGTCGGCTTCCGCGAGCAGACGTTCGACGTCGATGCCATCCTCAGGACAGAAAGCCATGCCGACGCTCAGCGTGATCAGGTCGCGGCCGCAAACATGACGGCCCGATTCGATGGCCGCGCGGTTGAGCCGATCGGCTTTTTCCTGCGCAGCTTCCGGCGTAAGCCCAGGCGCGCTAATCACAAACTCATCGCCACCCATACGGGCAACGTAGTCGTACCCTCGGCAAACATCCTTCAGGCGGGTGGTGAATTCGCGTAGTAGCTTGTCGCCTTCCAGGTGTCCGAAGGAATCGTTAATCTGCTTAAACCCGTCGATATCGCACACCAGGACAGCAAGCGTGGTTTTCATGCGGCGGCAGCGCGCGACTTCTTGCGCCAGATGTACGAAAAGCGAGCGCGCGTTGGGCAGTCCGGTCAGATAGTCCGTCGTGGCTGAGCTCTCGGCCTGTTGATACTTGAGGGCGTTTTCGACGGAGAGCGCCACCTTGGAAGCCACCGCCAGCAGGATTCTGAGGTGGTCTGGGGTGAAGGCATCGCGCGTCGTCTGATACATGGCTAGCACTCCCACCACTCCGTTCAGGCCTTCGAGCGGAACTGCGAGAGCGGATTGCAGCGCGTTCTTCCCGGCTTCAACCACGTAGCCCGCTTCGACCTGCGGATTGCCGTTCACGATTGGCTTGCAGTTCTCTGCCACCCATCCGCAGAGGCCTTCGCCAACCCTGAGCTTCAACGAGGACAGTGTTTTGAAATTTTCCCCGCTCACCAGTTCCGGCAACAGCCATCCGTTGCGATTTACGAATACGGCAATCGAATCGTACGGAATCATGCGTCGCAACCGCATGGAGAGCACGGACAAGGTTTCGCTCAGGCTCAGCGACACTCCGAGATCCTGGCTGAGCTCGAACATCGTCTGCGCTTCCTGGCGTGCTGAGGCGATAGAACTGAGGAAGTCGGTGCTGTCGGCAAATCCGTGTGTGGGTTCGCTGCGCTCGAATCCAGCGGCCGGTGCGAGTCCCCGCTCGACGCGTACAGATCTGGAAAGTCCGGCCGGAACGAAGGTCTGCTCCGACATTTGCGCCAGGCGCTCGAGATCGATGTAGCGGCGTTCCAGAATCTCTACTACGCTGGGATCAAACCAGGAGCCAGCCTTCTCCTTAACTTTTTCCATCGCCTCAACCAGCGGCAAGGCCGGCCGGTACTGGCGATGCGAAGCGAGTGCATCCAGGCAATCCACCGCGGCAAGGATGCGGGCGCCTATGGGAATGTTCTCGCCGGAAAGGCCCTCGGGATAACCTGTGCCGTCCCAACGTTCATGGTGACAGCGCACAATGGGTGCCACCGGATAAGGGAAGGCCACCCGCTCGAGAATCTCCGAGCCGACAATCGGGTGCACCTTCATCTTCTCGAATTCTTCGCGAGACAGTTTTCCTGGCTTGTTGATGATCTGCTCGGGTACGGCCAGTTTGCCGATGTCGTGCAAGAGCGCGGCAGCTCGCAGAGCCTCAATCTCGTCTGGCGGCAGGTTCATTTCCTTTGCGATTTCTATGGCGTAGGTACGCACCCGCTGCAAATGGGTGTGCGTGGTGTGATCCTTGGCTTCAATCGCAAGCGCGAGCGCCTCGATGGTCCGCATGTTCAGGGATGCGATCTGCTCGACGTGGCGCTTCTCGATTTCTACGCGTTCCTTCTCCGCTTCGAGCCGTCCCAGGTACAACCGGTACGATCGGTACACCCAGTAGATCAGAGGGAGCACCAGCAGCGAGGTCTCCCATCCCGCGGCGCCGTTGACGATTCCAACCAGGCCCACTGCGGCTGCGCCTACCAGGTAATAGGGAAATGACCAGAAATAGCATTCCGACCATATTTTGCGCGCCGATTTGCCTTCGGTGAGAGCAATGACGACGGAGATGGGCAGCGTGTTCGCGAAGAAGAATACTAGTGCCGCCACCATCAGCAGAATTGGTTTATTCGTTCCGAAGCGTGCCAGCAGCCAGTGATACGACACATAAGTTAGGAAAGTGGCGTTGGCCATCATCCCAGCGAAATTGAAAATGACCTTGAACGGATCGATTCGCTTGCGGGCGTGCCAAACGCTTTGGACAAGCGTCGCGGTACAGCCAATCACAAGCGTTTCGGGAAGACTTAGCTCCAGGACACCCAAAAGAATGAATAAGAAGTTCACCGACATGGTGCCGTCGATCCCGGGCAGTTGTACTTTCAGGCCCGACGCCAGGACGGCCACGGCCATATAGCATGCGAGTCGCACCAGGTCCTGGGATTGCCAGTGCGCCAGGGAAGAGCCCAGTACCACTAAACCAATAGACGCAGTGATTCCGACGAACGCCTTGGTCTGAAGCGACAGTCCGTCTACTTCCGGTTTCATGCTCAAACCTACAGCCGACAGCGTCCGGCTGCGTCGATCGAACGTGCGGGCAACACAACACGGGCAGCAGGCCAGTGCTTTACCCGACGGGCGGTCGAGTCCCCTTAGCCCGAATCGAAAGGGCTCGAACCGGAATGTTATTGCAAAGATTAGGTGTTCTGAAGCTTACCGAAGTAACTTGGGGACGTTACACATTGCTTGACCGTGGCGGTGGGGTAGGAGCACTCTGATCACTTTTTGAGTGGTGATCCTGGGCGAAGCCATTACTTTGGTTATCCCACGTGGAACAGACCTCTCGGTCGAATCCCAAGGTATATGTCACCATCATGCACAAAAGGCGGATATGCCGAGTGTGGGTACCAGTCCGGGGCAGTACCACGAATCAAGCTCATCCCGGAGCTTGGGTGCCCGCGCTGAACCCGCGGAGAAGGCTTTCTTCTGTGCTGATCTTGACGGGGAATTCGTGTCGTGCAATGCAGCCTTTAGCCGGCTGTTGGGCTATACGCCGGAAGAACTGACCGGCAGGGATTTCTCCGCTCTGTTTGGCGGCAAAGAAAAACTTCACGGCGAAGACGGCCAAATCAGAAAAAGAATTCTGCAACTCACCTCTGCGGGGCAAGATTTTCATTCCACACTGCTGGCGCAGCCGAAGAATGGTCCCAGTTTCACCATCCAGTTCTCCGCTACCGTGCTTCGCGGATCGTTGTCGAGGCCACTTGAGATCGTGGTAAGCATCACGCCTGTCAACCCCGCGGCGGGTTCGGATGTGGGAGCCGCGGTTGCTGATCCTGGTGTAATTCGGCGCAATGTTGACGGCACGACTTTCATTCTAGCCAGCCCAGTTATGCGTGACTTCATGAGCATGGTGGACCGGGTCGCCAGTCACAGCGAAACTGTACTGATTACCGGGGAAACCGGCACCGGGAAGGAACTGATTGCGCGCACGATTCACGATTCGTCGCACCGTCGCATGCGCTCGTGGGTTGACATCAACTGCGCGGCGCTGCCGGAAAACCTGGTGGAGAGCGAACTATTCGGCTACGAAAAAGGCGCCTTCAGCGGCGCTGATGGGTCCAAGCCGGGATTGTTCGAGCTGGCGGACAAGGGCACATTGTTTCTTGATGAAGTAGGCGAGTTGCAGATGCAGACGCAAGGCAAGTTGCTACGCGTGCTCGATGGTCAGCCCTTCTACAGGTTGGGCGGCAATCGCAAGATCAAGGTGGACGTGCGCATTGTCGCGGCTACCAACCAGGACTTGGAAGCCGCAGTGCGGGAGGGCCGCTTCCGTCAGGATCTGTTTCATAGGCTGGGCCAATTTCAGCTGCGGGTTCCGCCACTGCGCCAGCGACCGGAGGATATTGTCGCGTTGGCGGAGCACTTTCTGCGGATCAAGGCGCCTCACAAAACGTTCTCCAGCCAGGCCATCCAAGCTCTGCTTTCCCACACCTGGACTGGAAATATTCGCGAATTAAGAAATCTGGTCGGCAAGATGGCGGTAGAGTCTACTTCCGCGGAAATCGATTTTCCCAACCTCACCGCCGCACTTACCGGAGAACCTTCCGCGCTTAGGCAGACTGCATCTGTGCCGGTGGGAAACCTGGACAGCATGGAAGAGCAGATGATCATCAAGGCGCTCGAGCGTACCGGCGGACAGAGAACATTGGCGGCGGAGCAGTTAGGGATCTCGCGACGGACTCTCAGCCGCAAGCTGAAGGAATACAACATCAATTTCGCCCCGGGAGAGAAGAGTGCTTCGCTGAGCACCATCAGCAACGAGCAGCAGAAGTTCTACCGTGCCCGGGTGAGCATCCCAGTGACGGTTAGAAATTCCCAAGGCGAGGAGATTCACGTCCAGGGCGTGAACTTGAGCACAGGTGGAATGGGATTGGACGGCGTGAAAGATCCGCTGCGATACGCAGGCCTGGTGGACGTGAGTTTCACTCTGCCCGAGAGCGACGTGCACTTTGAAGCCAAGGCGCGACTGATGTGGGTGGGAGACGAAGGGCGCGTCGGCGTTCGCTTTGCGGTGATTGAACCTGCTTTGTTCGAGCAGTTGCAGCGCTGGACCAATCGCAAGATGAAAGACGAAGGCTGGGATTTTTCCGGCTAGAAACTTCCGTTTACCTGCCACACCGTATCGAGCAGCGTTCCGTCGACCCATTTCACAACTGCGACGGCACGATCCCCGTGTTTTGGCCGGCGCGGCTTTCCCCCGCAGATACGTTCCACCTCTGCTTTTATGTCTGGCAGCGGGCGGATCGGCAGGTTTGATCCTTTCACTGCATCCATAAGATCCTGGCGGCGTGGATTGATCGCGATGCCGCGCTCGGTCACGACGACGTCGATCAACTCGCCCGGGCCGGTACAGCGTCGTGACTTCGTCCACGATCACCGGAATGCGATCGCGGAACGAGGGCACCGCGAGAATGGTGCATCCCGAGGCAGGCAATTCTGCCATCCGCCGATGCCGTGCAGCAGGCGTCCATCGGAGTGGGTGACAACGTTGGCGTTGAAGTTGACGTCGACTTCGGTCGCGCCAAGAACCACGGCATCCACCATCGAAGCGAAGTTACCCTTGCCGTGATAGTTGTACGAAGTGAAGGGAGACGTCGCCACGTGCCGCGGATCGCTGGCCATCGAGCGCACTCCGTCGAGATCGAAGGTCTGCCCGTCGAGGATGTAGTCGGTCAGGCCTTCCTGCAGCAATTCGACCAGATACTTGGTCGATCCGCCGCGCACGAAGCGGGCCTTCACGCCGGCTTCTTTCATCATGCTGCTGCAGGTAGTCGACGAACGCGAGCGCGATGCCGCCCGCGCCGGCCTGGAACGAGAATCCATTGCGCATGATGCCGGCATCGCGCAGGAAGCGCGCGACAAATTCGGCGATCCGCAGGCGGTCGGGCGAGCGCGTGATCTGCGTCGTGCCCGAAACAATCTTCGCCGGATCGCCGATCGAGTCCACTTCCACCACGTAGTCGACGTTGTTGCCCTGAATCTGCCACGGAATGCAGGGGAACGGAACCAGATTGTCGGTGACGACGATGACGTGGTCGGCATAGATCGAATCGGCCAGCGCGAAGCCCAGCGATCCGCAGGCGGACTTGCCGTGCGAGCCGTCGCAGTTGCCGAAGGCATCCGCGGTGGGCGCGGCGATCACCGCGATGTCGATGTGAACTTCGCCATCCTGAATCGCCTGCCAGCGTCCGCCATGCGAGCGCAGCACGCCCATGCCGCGCATCTTGCCCTGCGTGCAGTAGTCGCCCAGCGGGCCGTTCATGCTGCCTTCGATGTGATGGATGACGCCCGATTCCATCAGATCGATCGCGCGCTTTCTGCGAAGGGAACGACGCGCTGGGGAACCAGAGCAGATCTTTGACGCCGATCCTCGCCGCGGCTTCCAGCGTCATCAGCGCCACGCGGTCGCCGTCGCGCAGAGTGATGGTGCGAGGAGATCACCATGCCATCGCGCAGGCCGCACTTGCGCAGCGCGGTCTCGAGGTCGGCGACGCGCTTGTCGCCGTTCTCGGGATAGTCTGCTCGGTGCGGATCGGCGGCGCCGCCTTGCGCCCGCGCGGCTGGTACTTGCCGACGCCCAGGTAGGGAATCTGCGGACTTGCCATTCACCATGTCCGGGACGCATGCGTCCGGCGGCGTTGGCACAGTTCAGTTCGGTCATTCGTCTAGCGACCGGCATGAACGACTCCGCTGGCCTCGTTACTTCGGACGACAGCATGCCCATCGCTTGCGCTCGCGCCACCAGCTTCAGAGCGCGCTGCACCACTGGCGGATCGATCATCTTCGATCCCAGGCTCACCACGCCCAAGCCCTTGCTGCTGTGCTTCTTCGAACGCGGCGACAATCTTGCGACGCTTTCTCGATCTCGCTCGCGGTAGGCGCAAAGGCCTCGTGAATCACGGGAATCTGCGCGGGATGAATGCATCCCATGCCTTCGAAGCCCGAGCGCGCGAGAATTCTGGCCCCAGCGCCGCAAGGCCGTCCATGTCGCCGACGTCGCCGAAGACGGAATCGATGGCCTGCACTCCGGCGGCCTTCGCGGCGTTCACCACACGCGTGCGCGCGTAAAGCGATTCGCGTGCCTTCGACGTCTTCACCACGCCCAGGTCGGCGGTGTAATCTTCGAGCCCGATGGTCAGTGCGACGACGTTCTCGCTCGCTGTCGCGATGGCGGAGGCATTCTCGATCCCCAGCGCCGATTCCAGAATCGGCATCAGCCAGATCGGACGGGTGATGCCGTAGTCGCTCTTCACTTCGCAATCATGCTTGTCGACTTCGATCACCTGCTCTGGAGCTTCGACCTTCGGAATCAGAATCAGGTCTGGGCGATTCGGGAACGATTTCATCCAGATCTTCGAGTCCGAGCGGCAGCTGGTTGATGCGCACCATGCGCTCGCACTGCCAGAAATCCACCGCCCGCAGCGCATTGCGCACCAGGATGCGCGCGGCATCTTTTTCCGCGTGATGCACCGAGTCTTCGAGATCGAGAATGATCGCCGTCGGATCCGTGCAGCGCGGCGTTGATGAAGTACTTCGGCTCGGTGCCGGGAACATACAGCCGCGAGCGCCGCAGGCGATCGCGGGCTGACGGCTTCGGAAGCGCGACTCGTTCCGGCAGGACGCGCGTGCCCTTGCCCAGTCCGGCGCGCCCGCTGCAGTTTCGATACGCGCCGCAATGACGAAGGGCAGCGCGCCTTCGTCCTCGAATATGCGACACGCGCATGCTCGACTGCCGAGAGCTTCCAGCACTGTCGTCGGCCTGCGCCGAATGGATTCGCCGTAGTAGGGCTCGACCCGCGACTGCAAGTTCGATTTCGATGCCGCCGCTGCTCCCGCGGCTCGATGCGCACGTGCAAGATCGGAGCGCACGTCCTTGCCACAGTGCCCGGCTTCGCTTGCGAGTCGCTTCGATTCCGCTCGGCAACGAGTCTTCATCGCAGCGATACGGCATGTCATGCGAACTCCCGCCGTTCGGTGCCCGCGAGCGCAAGCTCTGGCGATTGACTCAAGCTTCGCCAGAATCGCATCCGTCATCTGCACGTGCTGGCCGCGCCCTGGCGCGATTGCTTTCGCTCCGCCCGGAATGCGCATCATGTCGTAGGTGCGAACTTTGCCTTCCTTCACCACGCCGCGATGCCTTGCGGATGCGGCCCGCCTTCTCGCCCTCGCCAACGTGATCCAGCATCATCGCCGCGGAAAGAATCATCGCGATCGGATTCACGATCGGCGGATCGAGTTCGGCATACTTCGGCGCCGACCCGTGAGTCGGCTCGAACACCGCGACTTCGTCCCCGATATTGCCGGAGGCGGCGAAGCCCAAGCCCGCCGACCAGTCCGGCGAAGGCGTCGGACATCATATCGCCAAACAGATTCGAGGCGACGATCACGTTGTAGTCTTCCGGATTCTTGTTCAGCCACATGTCTGCGCATCGATATTGGTGGACCACAGCGCGATTCCGCGGATACTCCTTGGCCACTTCCTTGGCCTTCTTCTTCCATCATGCCGGAAGTCTCGCGCACCACGTTCGGCTTCTCGCAGATGGTCACGCCCTTGAATCCGTGCTTCTTCGCCTACTCGAAAGCCGCAGTGACAGATGCTGCGCGCTGCTGCTCGCGTGATGATGCGCACGCTGACCGCCAGATCGGGCCCGGCAACGCTGGCGAAGGCCTTGAATTTCGGATGCGTATGCAGCGCGGCGCGCACATCTCCGGCGGATTCGTCCACTCGACGCCGGCGTACATGCCCTTCGGTGCCCTGGCGGAACACGACTACGTGTCGATCTTGCGGCTCGTCGAAGCCGCCGTCGGTGCGCTTGCGAATGAAGTTCAGCGGATTGCCGGTGAAACCGAAATGCAGGGCCGCATGCAGATATCGAGATTGAACTTCTGCCGCATGGTCACGATCGGGCTGTAGTACGACTAGCCCTTGCCGCGCAGTTCCGGCTTCAGTTCGGCCTGGGCTTCCTTCTTGGGCTTCGAAGTGATGGCTCCGAACAGCCCGAGCTTGTGCTTCGTCAGCAGCTCGATGGTGCGGTCGGGCAGCGCATTGCCTTCGTCGCACCAGCAGTCCCAGCCGATGTCGGCATGAATGTATTCGGCATCGAAGCCGACTGCCTTCAAGAACCCGCAATGCCTCGGGCAGAACCTGGTTGCCGATTCCGTCTCCCGGCATGGTGACAACCGTATGTTTCGCCATGAATCTCCTTAATCGAATCCTGTCATCACGCGAGCAAAGTCGAAGCTTGCTCGCTGCGAATGCTCTGCAGCTCGCGTCTCACGAGTCCTCAACTTCGCTTGCGCCACCAGAGTTCTCCACGCCCTCGCGCGATCACCAGCGATTGCGGCACGCTGCCCAGCGGCGGGAAAGCGAAACTGTTCTCCGCGCCAGTGAATCATGCTCGAGGTGAAATCGATGTCGATCTCGTCGCCGGGAATGATCGTCTTTTCTTTCGCCGCGATTTCGTTCGCGAACTGCTCGCGCAGTCGCTTCACCAGCTCCGGAACCTCGATGCACAGAAATCCGTTGTTATAAGCATTGCGCAGATAGGTCTGCGAGAAGCTGGCCGCGATCACCAGCGGAATGCCTTTCGCCTTCAGGCAGGTCACCGCCTGCTCGCGGCTCGATCCGGTGCCGAAGTTGAAGCCGCCGACGATGACATCGCCGGCATGCGTGCGCGCCGCAAATTGCGGATCGTAGTTCTCCATCACGACCTTGGCCATCATCTCTGGCGTCATGTCGTCGCGGTAGGTGTAGTCCTTGCCGTAGATCGCGTCGGTGTTGACGTTGTCCTGCGGCATGAACACCAGCCGCCCTTGACCCGCTCGGGAAAGCCGGGAAGGATTTCGACTTTCTCGGCCGGCCGCGCCGTTCGCAGCGAATTCTTCGTACTGACGCTCCGGCTTGCGATCCGCGAATCTGCGCGGGCCGCGGATGTATCCGGCCACGGCCGAAGCCGCGACCACCTCCGGGCTGGCGAGATAGCACTGCGCATCGCGCGATCCCATGCGGCCCTTGAAATTGCGGTTGGTGGCCGAGATGCCGACTTCGCCCTTCTCCAGCAGTCCCGACTCCCAGCCCGATGCACGGCCCGCAGCCCGGCGGCAGCGGGATGCGCGCCCGCGTCGAGCAGCGTCTGCCAGATGCCGCGCTGCTCGGCTTCTTCCTGCACCCACTTGCTGGCCGCGCCCAGATAGAACTTCACGCCCGGCGCGACTTTCTTTCCTTGCAGCACCTTCGCCGCGGCCTCCAGATCTTCCAGGCGCGAGTTCACGCAGGAGACCAGATAGGCCTTCTGAATCGCAATCTTCTTGCTTCTCCATCTCCGCCAGCGACTGCATCATCTGCACCGTGTCGGGCCCGGAAACATGCGGCGTGACCTGCGCCAAGATCGAGCGTGATGCGCGCGGCGTAGACCGCGTCCGGATCAGGCTGCGGCGGATTCTTCGCCCAGTTCTCGATGTCCTCTTCGGTGAAGCGCTCGATGCCTTGCGCCTGCCAGCGCTGCGTGCACTCCTCGCAGATACTTGATCGTGACCTCATCCACCGGGAACCAGCCCACCAGCGGTCCCCACTCGGTGCGTCATGTTGGAGATCGAGAAGCGCGCGTCCATGGAAAGGCTGGCCACGCCCGGCCCGCTGAATTCGACGGCGGCGTTCAGAACTTCGTCGTGGTTGTAGAGCCCGCACAGCGTGATGATGACGTCTTTGCCGGTCGCGCCCTGCGGGCAGCTTGCCTTCGAGCACGACCTGGATCGATGCGCGGAATCTGCCACCAGAATTCGCCCGTGGCCCAGACCGCGGCCGCGTCGGTGCGCACGATCGGCGTGCCGACCGCTCCCAGCGCGCCGTACATATTGGAGTGCGAGTCGGAGGCGACCACGAACGATCCGGGCACGACATATCCGCGCTCGACCATGATCTGGTGGCCGATGCCGGCGCCCGGCCGGATAGAAGTCGACGCCGTGCTCTTTGGCGAAGGCTTCGATGGCGCGGTATTTCTTCAGGTTGGCTTCGTCTTGATTCTGAATATCGTGATCGAGCGCGAAGACCAGCTGCTTGGGATCGTGAATCTTCTTCGCGCCGATGGCCTTGAACTTGCTCATCACCGCCGAGGTATTGTCGTGCGTCATGACGTGGAAGCGGGCGGATGGAAACGAAGTCCCCGGTGCGCAGCGGACGGTTCGGGCCTTCGGCCATGTGGGCTCTGCGCGATTTTTTCAACGATGGTCTGAGGCATACGAACTCCTTCCGCCTCGACAGGCAAACTGCTCGAGCTGCCGCGTGCTAGGCGCAGCACCGGTCGTGCGCTTGCGCGCTCTTCGACACGTCGCTTTCGTCTCGCCTTTGCGCAGCTCTTCGGCCTGGCGCACATCCGCTTCCATCAGCGCCATCAGTTCTGCTCACCGAACCGACTTTCTCCAGATTCCAGATCGCATCCTTCAACTCTCTTCTGCGCTGCGCTCCGACAGCACACCCTCCGCCAGCGCCGCGAACTTTTCTTCGATCTCCTGATCCGTGAGCGGGTTGCGCGGATCACCCTTGGGAAAATCCAGTTGCTTGGTGAACGAGCGGCCGTCTCTTGTAGTCGATATGCACGATCACCCTCTGCAGAGCTGGAAATACTTTTTCGATCTCCGGATCGGCCACCACTTCGACTTTCTTCAGTTGTTCGCGGATCGTCGGGTCCATGATCTTCGCCATCGTGAACTGCGCCGGCGTGACCTGCCGGTCCACGATCGCCGCGGCAATCACATAGGGCAGCGAATGGTCCGCCGTCTCCTTCGTGTGCGGATCGTACTTGCTGGGATCGGAAAGAATGTCGGCCGCGCGCGCCAGCGAGCGAATCTGGACTTTCTCCACCTCCTCCGGATTCAGGTCGTTGCTCTTGACCAGATCGAGCACCGCGGAAATCGGCGTGTGCGTCAGCGCTTCGGTGGGAAACGCCTTCATCCCGCATTGCGTGATGCGCCACGACTCGCCCAGCCCATCGGTCAGCAGATTCAACTTCCACTCCGGCCCGAAGCAGTGAGTCAGTCCTTCTTTGCCGTCGATCACGTGCTCGGGTCCGGTGTAGCCCTTCTCCGCCAGCAGCGCCGCCAGCACGCCGCTCTGCGTCGCCATGGGATCGACCGTGTTCTTCATCATGGTCAGCTTGCCGGCGGTGACCGCGCCCAGCGTGCAGTGCCGGCTGGCGGAGATGCCGATCGCGTGCTGGATCTGTTCCCACGTCAGGTGCAGGGCGCGTCCCGCGACGATCGGCGAGACGAATGCGGTCAGCGTGGCGTGATGCCATCCGCGCTCGCGGATGCCGGGGAATGCCGCCTCGCAGAGGCGCATCTCGAATTCGTGCCCGAGCACAAGCCCGACGATCAGTTCTCTTGCCATTGCTGCGGGCGCGTTCGCAGCACGCCATCGCTGCCGGAAAAATGTCGGAGGGATGCGACGGATCCTGCTTCCAGTAAATGTCGTTGTAATCCATGCAGCGGATCATCAGCGCATTGGCCAGCGACGCCGAGACCGCGATCGATACGCTTGCCGGTGCCGATCACAGTCGCCGGCCCGTCTCCGGCAATTTCGTCGAGAACTGCAAGCGCGATCTTCACATCGTGCTGCTGATATCCGCCCAGCGCGCACCCGAGTGAGTCGAGCAGAAAGCGCTTTGCCTGATACACGGCCTCGCGACGAGAGCTGTTCGAAACGCAATCCCGCCGCCCAGCGCGACATCGCTGCGGTGATCGTTTCTTTTCCGGTTTGGACTCGTCGTCGGCAAGTGGGCTCCTATTTCGTCCTGATGTTTTTCGGATTCTTGAAGGGCAAGAACGCCATGAAATCGGCGTGATGCACGATGAACGCTTCGGTGGTGCGCTTGACCAGGTCGCCTTCAGCGGCGTGCGCGGCAATGATGTGGCAGACCGCATCGGGCACTCCGCATTCCAGCGCCAGCGCAACTCCGGTAAAAGGATGACGCAGAGCCTCGCCGCGCTCGCTCTGGCGAGCTCTTTCCGTCAGGGCCCAGTTCGTACTCCAGCAACTTGCCCACGTCCGCGAGGATCGCTCCCGCAATCACCGTGTCGAGGTCGATCGGAAGTGCGCGTCCCATGAACTTCTGCATCGCTTCCGCGCTGTCGCGTGCAATGTGCACCACACAGCGCTTGTGTTCCATGAAGGTGATGGGGCAGTTCGGGACGAGCAGGGTGAACGGGATCTGATTCAGATCGTCTGGCTTGAGCGGGCTGCGTTCGAAGGCTTTAATCCAGGTTTCTGTGACTTGTTGTCGTAATTGAGGATTGCTGATCCACTCAATCTCCGGCCACAAGCGCTGGATGGTTTCTCGCATAACGTGTAACCCGGGACCGATTGGTCCAAGGGGTGCCGCATGGGCTCGCGGGACGGGCGAAGGTATCCGTCCTGCGCACTAACTTGTGAGGCTAGCGTGCCGGGTGAGCGGAAACGACGATTAGGATCACACAGGCGTGTGATTCGGTACGAAAAAGGGATTGCGGACGGCGGAAGCCTGCTGCGCCTTTAGCCACTTAGGATCTTTACTGTTTCAGCAAAAGTGTGGTTATTTCCTTGTCGAACACTTCGGCAGAGGTAGCGCCGATGTGTTTCTTCGTGATCCGGCCATCGCGGTCGAGCAGGAACGCGATCGGCAATCCGAGCACTCCTCCATATTGTTCCCCAATTTTGGCGTTGCCCATCACGATGGGGTAGTTCATATGGAATTGCTGCGCGAAGGGCCGGACCGGGTCCGCGCTGTCGTCCATGGAAACGCCGATGATCTGCAGTCCCTGGGCACGGTATTTGTCTTGCAGTTCTACAAAATGAGGAATCTCCTCGCGGCACGGGACGCACCACGTGGCCCAGAAATCGAGAAGCACGACGTGGCCGCGATAGGAAGACAGAGTCAGTGATGAGCCATTCACCTGCGGGAGCGTGAAGTTGGGCGCAAGCGGATGCTGCTTCGGGCCTGACGCTTGGGGGCCAGAGCGCATATGCCTGCCCCAAAGCAGTCCCAGCACAAGCACCAGCACGGCTGCGGCGACGATCCTCAGCTTTGTGGAGGACAGGGTCGTTAATCTCCTTTCGCCGTGGGGTATCCCTTGTTGACCCAATCGCTGCCGAAGTTTTCGGCAATATACAGGATCTTCACGTTGCGAAAGCCCATTTTGTGGAGGGCGTTGTCAGCAGGTTCCACATTGGGGCAGTGGCTCCAAGGGCAACATCCGCAATAGAGCACGATCGGTTGCGTGCGGCGCAACATGGCAACGCGTTTGCGAAGTTGTTGCAGACCAGCTTCGCTCGAAGCCGGACCAATATATTCAGAACCAGGAATGTGCGCCTGCGTATAGAGGACGTGCGAACCGACCTGGATCATCAACGGTTTCTGTTCCGGGGAACTCTGGAGCAACTTGACCAGATCTTCCGGAGTGATCTGCCGCGCCGCCGGGATCGATGTGGCCTGTGCTGCAACTTGAAGGGTTATGAGCGATGCGGCTGCGATAGCAATGGCGATTTTCGTGAGCAGTATTCTGATTTTCATTGCGAACTGCCTTTCTTAAAGCCGGTATGACGCATTGCAGCGAAGTGCTTTCTGCTATGTTCTCGCGAGATCCCGTAATTTTTCCGCCGCGCTTTCCGCGGTGATATCTCGTTGCGGCATTCCCAGCATCTCAAAGCCGACCATGAACTTTCGAATCGTCGCCGAACGCAGCAACGGCGGATAAAAATGGGCATGAAAATGCCATTCCGGATGCTGTTCTCCATCGCAAGGCGACTGGTGGAATCCCATGGAGTAGGGGAAAGGGACGCCGAAGACTTTGTCGTAAGTCGACGTTAGACGATGAAGAATAGCGCTGAGGGAGCGCGCGTCTTCTCGAGTGAAATCGTTCATGCTGCCGATGTGCCGCCGACTGCAGACCAGCAGCTCAAATGGCCAGACCGCCCAAAAGGGCACCATTGCGACGAAGCCTTCATTTTCCAAAACGATTCGGACTTGCTGGCGGGCTTCCAGAGCGACGTAATCACAAAGCAGGCAACTGCCGTGCGAGTTCAGGTAAGAACGCTGGCTGCTCAACTCTTTCGCGGGTTCTTGCGGAATCGAAGCGGTCGCCCAGACTTGGCAGTGCGGATGCGGGTTGCTGGCGCCCATCATGGCGCCACGGTTCTCGAAGATCTGCACGTGGCTGATATTGTCGAGCCCGCCGAGTTCGCGAAACTGTCCCATCCACGTGTGAACGACAACCTCGATTGCCTCGGGCGACATGGTTGCGAGCGTCAGGTCGTGGCGCGGAGAAAAGCAAATCACTCTGCAAAGGCCCGCTTCGGTTTCGGCGACGAGCAGGCCTTTGTTCTCGACATCGAGACGGTCCCGCACTGTCTGAGGCTTTAGCGCGGCAAAGTCGTTCTCGAAGACAAACGTGGTTTCGTACTTGGGGTTGCGAACTCCTCCGGCGCGCGCATTTCCAGGGCAAAGATAGCAATTGGGATCGTACGCGGGCTCAGGCGTGGTATTGAGCTTTGCGACCTCCCCTTGCCAGGGACGGCTTGTGCGATGCGGCGAGACCAACACCCATTCGTTCGTCAGAGTATTTAACCGGCGGTGCGGATCTTCGGTCAGTTTCAAATTTTGGCCTCGGAGCATTTTACGATGTCGGCCGCCTCGCACGCGTAGACATGATCAATCGTCACGCGCAGGTGTGATTTTGAACACAGGCGAGTACGGAAAGGCGTCATAGCATTGAACCGGAAGTGAGAATTTATATGCGTTCCGGAAACATCCGTGTGCTGGTGTTTGCGGTATTCCTCCTATTGCTACTCGTTTTTGCCGTGGCTTATGAGCCGACGAATGCCGCCAGTCAGCCCGCAAATCAGGGCAATACGGCAGATCTGTCCACGAAGCAAGCCGCTCAAGGGCAATAGCTTAGCTTCCTTTGCTTGATGAGTAAGTTCAAGCAGGCGACACACAGGCTCAGAATCACAGGCAGCAGCCCCGAGCCTTCATTGGAGAGTCCAGCATGGCACCCCTGCCGACTTTTCCGCGTGCCATAATCTTCAGCAACATTTCTCTTCCAGGTGATTGCTGATGCGCTCACTGCTACGGGCAGCTCTGTCATTGTGTCTTCTCCAATCCGCTTTTTCTGTACAAGCGGAAGAAGTAGGTAAGCCTCTGCAGTTCTACTTTGTGGACGTGGAAGGGGGCCAAGCCACGCTGGTGGTAAGCCCCTCCGGAGAGTCGCTGTTGATCGACGCGGGATGGCCCGGTTACGAAGGGCGTGACGCCGATCGCATCCTCGCCGCCGCTCATCAGGCCGGACTCAAGCAAATCGACTACGTCCTGATCACCCACTATCACCGAGACCACGTGGGCGGAGTCCCGCAACTGGTCGATGGAATCAAGGTAGGGACGTTCGTGGATCACGGGCCGAACCTCGAGGATTCGCAAGTCACGCGGGCGGACTACGCGGCGTACCAGAAAGCGATCGCGGGCCACGCCCACGTGTTAGTGAAACCGGGATGGGGATTGCCGATCAAAGGCATTCAGGTTCGCGTGATCAGCGCGGCGGGGGAACACATTACTGAACCGCTGCCGGGCGCGGGGCAAGCCAATTCGTTTTGTGCCGCTGAACCTGCCGCTTCTGTCGACGATACTGAGAACGCGCGCTCGGTGGGAGTCATGATCACCTACGGCCAGTTCCGGTTCCTTGATCTCGGAGACCTCACCAAGAAGAAAGAGCTTGAAATCGCGTGTCCCAACAACCTCCTGGGGAAGGTGGATCTTTTTCTCGTAAGTCATCACGGCGCGGATCTTTCAAACCCTAAGGCTCTCGTGTGGGCACTGCACCCGCAGGTTGCCATCATCGACAATGGCGCGCGAAAAGGCGCCAGTCCAGCCGCCTGGCAACTTGTTCACGACTCTCCCGGTCTGCAGGACCTGTGGCAACTCCATTACTCCGAGGAATCCGACAAAGCCCACAACACAGATCCAGAGCACATCGCGAATGTGAAAGAGAACTGCGAAGGGAAGTTCTTGAAAGTCACGGCGCAAAAGGATGGCAGCTTCACTGTGATCAATGGGAGAACCGGAGCAGAGAAAAAGTACTCCAGAAGACCGTAGATTTCCAGCATGATTGTGATTGTGATGGGTGTCGTCGGGGCGGGGAAAACAACCGTCGGGAGCACGTTAGCCGCAGAGCTGGGGTGGCAATTTGCAGACGCTGACGATTTTCATCCGCCCGCGAATGTCGAAAAGATTCGGAACGGCATCGCGCTTACGGATGCCGACCGTGCACCCTGGCTCGAACTGCTGCGCAAAGCCATCGCGAGCTGGCGCACCGCTAAGACCAATGTTGTGCTCGCCTGCTCAGCTCTAAAAAGTAGCTACCGAGCGGAGCTCAACGCAGGCCCTGAGGTCCGCTTCGTGTACCTCAAGGGAAGCGCCTCGCTGATCGCCGGGAGGCTTCACCGGCGGCACGGGCACTTTGCCGGCGAATCCATTCTGGCCAGCCAGCTAGCTGACCTCGAGGAACCAGAATCTGCGATAGTGGCCGATATCAGGCAGACTCCATCCCAGATTGTGGATTCCATTCGGAAGCAACTCGGGCTGGAGTAGAATCCTCCAGCCGCGCACTTCAGGGCCGCCCATTCATGGAACCAGTTTTGCGATCTGCTCCTGACCGCCTCGAAGCCGCCGTTGTGTCCCGGCTGATGTGGCGGCTCATGCCGTTTCTTTTCCTGCTGTACATTGTCGCTTACCTGGACCGTATCAACGTCGGCTTTGGCATTTTGCAGATGCGTGGGCAACTTGGTCTAACGGACCGGGTGTATGGGCGGGCCGCGGGCATTTTTTTCGCGGGATATTTCTTTTTCCAACTGCCCAGCAATTTGTTGCTCGAGAAGGTGGGTGTACGTCGCTGGATCACCGTCATCATGATGCTTTGGGGTGTGATCTCGTGCCTGATGATCTTCATCCGGGGCCCTCTCAGCTTCTACGCCATGCGCTTTCTGCTGGGAGCGGCCGAGGCCGGATTCTTTCCCGGAATCATCCTCTATATGAAACGCTGGTTCCCAGCCAAGGCGCGCGCGCGGGCGGTTGCCTGGTTCATGACTGCGAATCCCCTGGCGGGCGTGGTCGGCAGTCCGGTATCGGGCGCCTTGTTGGGTCTGCATGGGCGAGGTCTCAGCGGTTGGCAATGGATGTTCATCATTGAAGGATTGCCAGCGATTGTGCTCGGTGCGGTGGTGTTTTTCACTCTGTCAGATTGGCCCGCGGAAGCACATTGGCTGAATCCAGAGCACCGGGAGTGGCTGCTGCAAATGCTGGATCGAGAGCGTCAAATCGAAGCATCAGTGCCGCAGAGTAGCTTTTGGTCAGTTCTGCTGAGTGGAAGAATGTGGCTGCTGTCGATCGTCTATTTCGGCGTTTCGACGACCATGTACGGCGTGACTCTATGGCTGCCCAGCGTGATCCGCTCTTTTTCTGGACTGAGCTACTTATGGACGGGAGTAATCGCCATCTTTCCGTTCCTGGTCACCGTGCTGGTAATGGTCCTGGTGGGAGTGCTTTCTGACCGCAAGGGCGAGCGCCGCTGGCATACGGCGTTGCCTGCCTTCATTGCGGCCGCAGGACTGGCGCTGGCCGGTTATGGAAATTCAACCCTCATCGTTGTGACTGGACTTGCGCTGGGAATGGCATTCGCGGAAGGCATGGTGGGGCCGTTTTGGGCGATGGCAACCTCCAGCATGGCGGGACTGTCGGCGGCCGCCGGTATCGCCATGATTAACTCGCTAGCGAATTTAGGCGGATATTTCGGTCCGGACATCATCGGTTTCTTCCGCGGCGCTAATGGCGGATTCCGGGGAGGCTTGCTAGCTATCAGCGCCACGGTCGCGCTCAGTGGTGTGATTGCGCTTGTGACGGGCCGGCGGCGGGTGGCCGCCTAAAGCGCTTCCTGCTTCGTTCCACTCCATCTATTGTTTACAATACATTTCGTCTACTTACATACGCTGGACCTTATAGGACGAACCGCAATTTTGGATCAGTCAAATCACAATTCCAGTCCCACGGTCTACTGGCGGGTGGAAGGGAGTCTCCTGGACCTGACGGTAGTCAGGCCGGTGGCTTTCTTTACCTGGAATGCGCAGACCTTTACCGGACGCCTCCGCCGCCGTGGGCTGATCTTCCTGATGGCTGTTCTTCGCCCAGTTCTCTACTCGACCAACCGTAAGTTTGCTACCCGGATGGTGCACACGGTGCTTCGAGGTGTGACCAGGGATCGGCTCGATCTGCTGGGCGAGGAATATTTCCAGTACAAACTGAAACCGCACCTTAAGCAGCGGGGCGCTCGGCAGGTAAGGGAACTGGTGCAGTCCGGCGCAGATGTGGTTCTGGTGAGCCAGGCGCTGGATCACATCATGATTCCCCTGGCTCAGCATCTTGGGGTGAAACGCATCGTCGCCAACCGTCTGGAATTTCGTGACGGGATTGCAACTGGTCGGCTGCTCGACCCGGTGATCCGGCCGCGGGGAGCTTTTGCACCCTTCAATGACAATATGCCGGATGGCCGTCGTGCTCCCAAAACTCTTGCCCGGCATCTCGATATTTCATTGGAGGAACTGCGCTCGGCTACTATTCCCGCCCAAAGGCAAGTGGTTCGGCCGGGACGTCCGGTCGTACATTTTGAAGGGCGCAAGCAGGCGCCCGGCTTCTCCGTCCGCCGTGCCTTCACAGGCAAGCAGGTGATGCTGATCGGCGTAACCGGATTTATCGGTAAGGTATGGCTCGCCAATACTCTGCTGGACCTACCGGAAGTGAAAAAGATTTATCTGCTGATTCGCAGGCAGAAGTCGACTTCGGCCGAACGGCGGCTGGAGAAGTTGCTCGAAGAATCGCCCGTATTCGATCCTCTCTTCGAACGTTACGGAAACAGGCTGCCGGATTTTGTACGCGAGAAAATCGAAGTCGTCGAGGGTGATGTAACCCAGCCGGGCCTCGGGCTCGCGGAAACGGTCTTTGAACATTTACCTAAGAATCTCGATCTCATCGTCAACAGTTCCGGCCTGACGGACTTCAATCCTGATCTGCGGGATGCATTGGCTACGAACACAGACGCAGCGCTGAATATTCTTGAATTCGTGCGCCATTCCGATCGCGCCGGATTGCTGCATTTATCGACCTGTTACGTAGCGGGCGAGCAGGATGGCCGGGTCCCAGAAAGACTGATCCCGAACTACAATCCTCGTGGACAGGCAGACTTCGATGCGGAAAAAGAATGGCACGGCCTTCAGGATTTGATTGCGAGGGCTGAAGCGCAGTCGGAAAGCGAGGAAGTAACTTCCGAGCTTCGAAAACAGGCCCAAGCCAAGGAGCATGCCGCCAAGGATCTGCAAGGGGCTGCCCTGGAAAATCAGGTTCGCAAGAATCGCGTGCGCTGGCTCAAGAACTACCTTACCGAAGCCGGTATCCGCCGAGCCCGGGAACTGGGCTGGCCCAACACCTACACTCTCACAAAGAGCCTGGCGGAGTCTTTGATTGTGAAGTACGGGGCCGGGCTTCCGGTCGCAGTGGTGCGCCCCGCCATCGTCGAGACTTCGGTCGCCAAGCCTTTTGTGGGCTGGAATGAGGGCATCAACACCTCTGCATCTTTGTCGTACTTGCTGGGGACATATTTCCGGCAATTGCCTTCGAAAGAGAGCAAGCGGCTGGATATCATTCCCGTGGACGCAGTTTGCGCGGGGATGACGCTGGTCGCGGCTGCCATCATCGAACGCCGACATGAACCGCTGTACCAGTTGGCAACCTCAGTGACAAATCCCTGCGACATGGGCCGTTCAATCGAGTTGACGGCACTGGCACATCGCAGACATTACCGTGCGCAAGAAGGTTTGGAGTCGTGGCTGCGGCTGCGCCTGGATGCCATTTCTGTTTCCAAGGCCCGCTACAATCGGATGTCGGCCCCGGCGCAGAAGGCAATTGTGCAGTCGATCCAGCGCATCATGTCGCCGCTCCCGCTGAAGAAGGCTCCACTGGTCAAGGCTGAGCGTAATCTCGAGCGCGTGGAGAAATTAATTGAGCTCTTCGAGCCGTTCATTTTGCTGCATGAGCACGATTTTGCGGCGGAGAACATCGAGAAACTCTCTTATGCTCTTGCTCCGGAAGAACGCGAACAGTTTGCCTATGACACGCGCTCGCTTGACTGGTGGGAGTACTGGATCAACATTCATATTCCGGCGCTGCGCCGCTGGACCTATCCTTTGATTGAGGGGCGCCCGCTCGAAGCGCGGCCTCCCCGCAGCTTTCAACTTGCGCCCGCAAACGGCGATGCCGTCAAAACCGGGACCAACGGAGCAACGTGGCGATATTCCTGACCGGATCCACCGGATACATCGGCGCGCACGTCGCCGCCAATCTGCTGCAGGAGCACGGCGCATCTCTGAATCTTCTGGTGCGTGCGCGCGATGCTCAGGAGGCGCACCTTCGGCTCTGGCGCGCTATGCAACTCCACCTGGAATTTTCCAAATTTTATGACTACCTGCAGACCAGGGTGCGCGTATTCTGCGGCGATCTGACTGCTCCCGGTTTCGGTTTGGGACGCGATGAGTACGACCGTCTCGTGCACACCACGGATTCGGTGATCCACTGCGCTGCATCTTTAAACCGCAAATCCGAGAAGAGCTGCCTGAATGTGAATCTACGGGGCACTCTGGAGGTGCTCACCCTGGCGCGGCATGCGGAGCACTACCATGGCCTGCGCCGGTTCAGCGAGGTCAGCACGGTGGCTGTAGCCGGTAAGCGACAGAACGAGATTGTCACTGAAGATCAGTCCATCGAGTGGGATCGTTCCGATTACGATCCGTACGCGCGCACCAAGAAATTCTGTGAACACATGACGCGCGTGCTGCTGCCCGATACGCCGAAAACGATTTTTCGTCCGAGCATCGTTCTGGGAGACAGCCGGCGGGCCGAAACTACTCAGTTCGACATGGTAAAGGCGTTCGTGTTTCTGGCGGGCCTACCCGCGCTGCCATTTCGTCCCAACGACAAGGTCGACATCGTCAATGTCGATTTCGTAGCTGATGCCATTGCCACTTTGCACCAGAAGGAGCAGCCTCGCTTCGATACCTATCACCTTTCGTCGGGTACGTCGTCGCAGACCTTTCGGGAATTGACCACTGCCTTGGCCGCTGCGCAACAGAAGCGAAAACCTGTGTTCCTCCCTTTCGCGGAAGGTCCCTTTACCGGGTCCGTGAAATTCCTTTCGAACCGGAGAGGGACGCTGGGCAGCGGCGCGACGCTGCTCAAGGTCTTCATGCCGTACCTGGTCTGGAATACAGTATTCGACAACACGCGCGTTACATCTGAACTTGGACGGCGGCCCGCGCCATTCTCGCAATACAGCTTTCCCTTGCTGAAGTTTAGCCGGGAAAACAACTTCGAGTACCAGTACCAGCCCTGGCCTGCGGCTCGCGGAGGCAGCGCCGCATGATGGATTTCATGCTGGAGGCGTGGGTCAGCACCAACATCGAACAGGCTAAAGTCGGATGGATGTTGGGACACGGCAAGCCCTGGCGCCCTGGCGAGAAGCTGAAACTTCTATTCGCAGGCTATAACGGCACGCGCAACATGGGTTCTGACGTGCGCGTGGACGAGATGCTGCGCCAGATTCGCCACATCCTTGGCTCCGAGCGGGTTGAGTTTACCTGCATGACCTTCGAATTCGAACGCTCGAAGGGCTACTTTGAAAACACGGCGCAAGTTCGGTTGCCCGATATTTTCCCGCCATTTCTGAAGAATGAAGTTCCAAAACATCATGGCGTGGTCGCCTGCGAAGGCTCGATGTTCAAGAGCAAGTTCGCCAATGCCCTGACCACAATGATGATTGGCACATTGGGTATCGCGGCCGCGCAGAACAAGCTCTCGGTCGGATATGGCGGCGAGGCGGGTTACATGGATCCGGTGTTGGTGAAGATGTGTTCCCGTTATTGCCGGAATTCGCTCGTGATCACTCGCAACGAGGAATCCCGCACGGTGCTGCGCGAACTGGGAGTGCCCACGGAATTGGGCACAGACACGGCGTGGACTTTTGAGCCGCGCCCGCCGGGGTACGGCCAGAGCGTCTTGCGGCAGGTAGGGTGGGACGGGCGTACCCCAGTGCTAGTGGTGTGTCCCATCAATCCTTTCGAATGGCCGGTGAAGGCTTCCATCGGAAAACTGGCATTGCACAAGATGGTCGGCGCGTACAAGAAAACACACTATCGCGGGCCATACTTTCATAACTCTGGACCCGCGGCGGATCGGGCGTACGAGCATTACCTGTCTTCGATAGCGAACGCGGTGGACGCTTTTCGTAAGAAGCGCAACGTATTTGTGATTCTGGTTGCGACTGAACGCCTGGATGCGCGTCCCGCCAATCGGATCTCCGAGCAATTGGGCGGGATCCCCGTCCTGACCTCGGATCAGTACAACATGTACGAACTGGTCAGTATCCTGCGATCGTGTCACATGATGGCCTCCTCGCGGTATCACGGCATCGTGACCTCGATGCCTGGCTTGGTTCCGTCGGCCGGAATCACGATGGACGAACGCATTCGCAACATCATGCGCGAGCGCGGGCATGAAGATCTGCTGATGAACGTCGATGATCCCGACCTTGAACCGAAGTTGCTGGCCGCACTCGAGAAACTTGCCACGGAAGGCGAACGTATCGCGGACGGGATCGCACGGACGGTAGTCAGGAATTTGAAAGTTATGGCCCGCATGGGCGTTTATTTCGAGGAAGAAGTCCATCGCCGCTATCCGGATTTCCCCACGCGTACGGGGGAGTGGACGTGGGAAGACTATCTGCCGCCCATGAATGACTCGCTGCGGCAACTCGTTTCAGCATACAGTTAGTCCCGAAGCTCGCCACGATGCCCTTTGTCGGAGAAATCTTTGCGCAACTGAAGGCCGCTGGGAGTAACCCGGTTCTGCAGGAGATCCGTGCTGGCCAGATCACATCTGTAACCGGGGCAGAACTCCTCGAATTAGTGCAGCGAGCGAGAACTTTTCTTGCTTCGAAAAGTCTGGGGGCTAAGGGCGAACGTTGTGGTCTCCTTGCAGCGAACAGCATTCGCTGGATCGCGATGGATCTGGCGGCCACGGCTGAGGGGCTGATCGTCGTTCCCCTCTATTACCGCCAGGCTCCGCACGAACTGGTTGCCCTGATGAAGGACAGCACGCCCGCGCTGGTCTGCTGCGGAGACGCAACCCTGCGGGACGGAATCCAGCAGAACTGGTCTGGCGCGCCGCCGCATTTTCTATTCGACGAGATCTTCGCCGGAGTTGACGGAATTTCGGTCGATCGTCCGCAGGTGCGCAACGAAGATCCGGTCACGATCATTTACACCTCCGGCACATCGGGTGAGGCCAAGGGTGTGGTGCTCACTGCGGCCAACGTCGGCTTTATGCTCGGGTGTACTTCGGCTCGTCTGGATCTGTTGATGGGTGGACGTACGTCGCAAGATCGCATTTTTCATTACCTGCCATTCAGCTTCTGCGCATCATGGATTGCGGTGTTGACGTTCATATTGCGCGGAAGCTTGGTGACGCTCAATACCGACCTGACAAAAATACCCAATGACATGCCCGCGGTCGCGCCGCACTATTTCCTCAATGTTCCTCAGTTACTGGAGCGCATGCGGCGCGGCGTTGATGAGCGGATCGCTGCCAAAGGCGGGGTGGCGCAAGCCATCTACTCTCGGGCGAAGGCAGCATGGTTTAGCGAGGGCAGAGAGGCAACTTCAGTCTGGCTCTGGCTTGCGAACAGACTTGTTTTTCCGCAGATCCGAAAGAAGATGGTTGGGGAAAATCTCAAGGCCCTGATCTGCGGATCGGCTCCGCTCACCCCAGAGACTCAAAACTACTTCGCGATGTTGGGTATTCCCGTGTTGCAGGTCTATGGGCTCACGGAAACCACGGGAATCTGCACCATGGACGATCCGCGCCACCCGGTTCCGGGACGAGTGGGGCCGGCGATTCCCGGGATCGAGATGAAGCTTAGTGACAACGACGAAATCGTGGTTCGCGGGCCGAATGTCTTCCCGGGCTATTGGAATCGGCCACAGCAGACCGCCGAAGTACTGCGGGACGGCTGGTTCCATACGGGCGATCAGGGCGAACTGGACGCGGGCACGTGGCGCATCGTCGGCCGCATTAAGAATCTGATCGTTCTGGGCTCGGGCCACAAGCTTGCCCCGGAATCCTTGGAGGATGAAATCCAACGTCTGCTGCCGAATGCGCAGCAGGTGGTGATCATCGGAAATGGCCGCGGATATCTTTCTGCCATTGTTACGGGCGATCTGAGCCGTGAGCAGGTGCAGGCGGTGCTTGACCGGGTTAACGCGGCGCATCCTCATTACAAGCAAATTCGTGCGTTTTGTCTCCGCAAAGAGCCGTTCACCATTGAGAATGGCATGCTCACCGCCAACGGAAAGCTGAAGCGAGACCTGATTTCGAAGCGCATGAGCAGCGAGATCGAAGACATGTACCAGGCGGTGAAGACCGCATGAATACGGATCAGGTGACAAAGCGCGGGCAGACCATGTCGTACTCGGTCCACGAAGGAGTGCTCGAGCTCGCGCTGGATCGCGCCCCGTGCAACGAAATCGGGTCTCTGTCTTTGGAGGACCTCGAGTCGTTTTCTGCGGATATGCAGGAGCTTGAGCCTCAGCTCCATGCCGTAATTATTCACAGCGAGAGGAAATCCGGTTTCTGCGCCGGAGCCGATTTGCGGGAACTGTATGATCGCTCGCAGGGAATGGAGAAGAAGGCGGCAATCCGCGGCGTCCGCGATTTCCTGGAACGCATTCACCGCGTGTTGAACACGATTGACGCTTCGGCTCTAACCACGATTGCAGCGGTTCAGGGCGTAACCTTTGGCGGCGGACTGGAGCTGGCACTGGCCTGCGATCTGATCATTGCGGATAAGACCGCCCGCTTTGCCTTCCCGGAACTTCGTCTTGGCTTGATTCCGGGATTCGGCGGAATACCGCGATTGAAGCGGGATGTGGGGAATGCGGTGGTCCGCGATCTGCTACTGACGGGACGCAGCTTTAACGCGACCAAAGCACAGCAGATCGGATTAGCCAGTCAGGTGGTCGCCGAAGGAGAAGCCCTGCGGGCGGCCCGGGCAACTGCCGCGCAGGTAGGGAAGTTTGATCGGCAGACATCTGCCGCGGCAAAACAATTCATCAAACCGGTCCCATACGACGAACTGAAGAAGGAAATCGACATCTTCTGCGAGTTGTTTGAGCGTCCCGCAGTGCAAGCCGGGCTGAAGAGGTTCGTCGAAAGCACGAATGCGCAGCCGTATCTGCCCTGACGAAAACTCAATTAGAATGACTCGTTATGCCACCAACCGAAAAGACTCTTGACGAGATTCTGAATCTGGCCGCGATCCACTTCAAGGTTCCGCGCGAAAAACTCTCCCCCGACGACGATTTCTTTAAGGCTCTCGGCATCGACAGCCTGCAGACGTTGGATTTGCTCACGAAGTTGGAGAATCATTTCCACGTCGAGTTGCCCGACTACGAACTGCAAGGCGTGAGCGACTTCCGCACCCTGGCCGGCAAGATTCAGGCTCGGTTGTAGGTGCTGGCTGTACTCTTTGCGGGAATGGTGGTCATTGATTGATTACTATGCCTTCCACCGTATCGCCGTGTCTCTGTGGTGAAATGACTCTTTAATGCTTGATCTCAACAAGTACACCTGTCTGGGCGCCGTCCTGCGCGATGCTCTGGATCGCTACTCCGGCGAGGTGTGCCTGATCGAGGCTGAGCGCGATCGGGAAAAACTCCGGCTCACCTATTCCGATTTCAAAGAGATTGCCCTGCCCCTGGCCCGCGCCCTCGAAGACGCCGACTTCGATGCCAACGATCGCGCCGCCATCATCATGACCAACCAGTCCAAGTGGCTGATCTCCGCATACGCAATCTTCTATTGTGGCGGCGTTCTGGTTCCGCTGGATTACAAGCTCAGCGCGGCCGAGCACCTGCAACTGCTGGCGCACTCCAAGGCAAAAGTTCTGGTCGTTGAGTACCACCTGTGGCGGGCGATCATGCAGTCGCCGCAGTTCCACGCGATTGCCACAAAGATTGTCCTGGTCACCGAGGCGCCGCTGGGCGCGGAGTTGGCCGGAGCTTTCCGCTGGGAGGATTTCAAACGCAAAGGCTCGCCCGATTTCGTGATGCGGCAGAAAGACGATGTAGCCTGCATCGTCTATTCCTCCGGCACCGGCGGCCGGCCCAAGGGATGCGTTCTCACCCACGAGAACTATCTGGAGCAATGCCGTTCGCTGACCGCCTGGTACCCGTTCTGGCCGGGGGTGCGGTATCTGAGCATTCTGCCGACCAATCATGCGATCGATTTCATGGTGGGATTTATCGGACCATTCGTCTGCGGAGCATGCGTGGTTCACCTGCGCACGCTTCGGCCGGAGTTCGTGCGCGACGCATTCGTCCGCTATCGCATCACCTATGTGGCCCTGGTTCCGATGATCCTTAAGAACCTGGAAAAAGGCCTGCGGGCGAAATTCGACGAACTGCCCAAGTGGAAACGGGCTCTGCTGGATACGATGATCGCCACCAATCGGCTTCTGACGCGACGACGCCCGAATGTGAGGCTTAGCCGCATGTTGCTCCGCAATGTACATCGCGGATTCGGTGGCGAGCTACTGGCGCTCATCACGGGTGGGGCCTTCATTGAGCCCTCAACCACGCAGTTCTTTTACGATCTTGGCATTCCTGTCGTGAATGGCTACGGGTTGACCGAGGCCGGCACTGCATTGACTCTGAACGACCTCAAACCGTTTCGCGCGGATACGGTCGGCAAACCGCTGCCCGGCGTCGAACTCCGCATATTGAATCCCGATGCGGACGGAATCGGAGAGGTAGCCGCGCGCAGTAAGACGGTGATGTCGCACTATCTCGATGATCCCGAGCTCACGCTCGAGACTATTGTCGAGGGATGGCTGCTCACGGGAGACCTTGGGCGTTTTGAACGGCACGGGCATCTGCAGCTCTTCGGGCGCAAGAAGAACATGATCGTGACCGAGGGCGGCAAAAACATTTATCCCGAGGACATCGAGACGGTATTCGACGGGCTGCCCGTCAAGGAATACGCGGTTTTCGCGGCAAACTACATTTGGCCGGCAAAAGAACTCGGCAGTCGCGAAGCACTGGTTCTGATTCTCAGGCTCGAGCAGAACCAGAAGGTTGATAAGCCGCTGCTCGAAGACATTTCCACGCGCAACCGCCGCCTTCCAGATTTCAAGCGCGTGAGTGGATATTTGATTTGGGACCGGGATTTTCCCCGGACGGCCTCAATGAAAATCAAGCGCCAGTCGCTGGCGGAGGAGATCGGGAAAGTTTTTGAAAGGGCGGCAATCGTCAGCCTCTAGTCCGGGCCGCCCACCGCGTAGCCGAACCGCAAGTACCAGGCTTATTGTGAGAACGACACCTTGGCGCAGAACTATCTAGCGATCGTGAATCCGGCTGCGGGAGGGGGCCGTAGCGGCAGGCTTCTGGGTCCGGTTTTGGAGCGCCTCAAGGCCGGTGGCATCCAGACAGATGTAGTGCATACGACTGCTGCCGGACAGGCCGCAGAAATTGCGCGCGCGGCGTATGCTCGCGGGATTCGAAAGTTCATTGCAGTCGGTGGCGATGGGACATCCTATGAAGTCGTGAATGGGCTCTTCCCTGAAGCGCGAGCCCAGGAGCGTCCTACTCTCGCGTTTCTGCCGTTAGGAACGGGAAATTCTTTCCTGCGCGATTTCAGTGATCGCGGCGTCGAGTATGCGATCGAAGCGATCCTTGCTCAACGCAGCCGAACCTGTGACGTCATGCGCCTGCGTCATCGCGGAGGCACCCTTCACTACATCAATCTTCTCAGCATCGGTTTCACTGCGGATGTTGCCACGCTGCGCGCGCGCCGGTTCAGTTCATGGGGTGAATTGGGCTACTTCGGGTCGATTTTTCTCACGCTCGCTCGTTTCAATCGCCGTGCCTTTCCGGTTCGAGTGCAAGGGGAAACGGATTTTGACCGCAGACCCTGCCTGTTTCTGACTTTCAACAACAGCAAATTCACCGGCGGCACGATGATGATTGCGCCCAAGGCCAGCACGAACGATGGCCTGATCGAATATGTGCGATGGGGAACGATCGGGCGGCTTGGACTAATTCGCGAACTGCCTGGCCTTTACGACGGGACGCACATCCAACATCCCCTCGCCGAATGCCAGTCCGTCGCCCACGTGGAATTCAATCTCGAGTCGCCGGTGGATGTCATGGTCGATGGAGAAGTCCTCACGCTGCACTGCGAAGAACTCGATGTGATTCCGCAAGCCCTGAACATAGTCGCCTGATCGCCGTGATATAAGAATTGAACCATGTCTGAAGAACGGCGAAAGAGGCGGCAAAACCGCGAGGGTGATGCACCGAAGAACCGCAAAACCTGGCGCTATGCCATCGTTCTCGCCTTGTTCGCGTTGGTTTTTCTTGGCGGCCGGTATTACCGCGATCACAAGTACGATTCGTTTGCCAAGTGTCTCGCGGCGCATCAGGCGAAAATGTATGGACTTTATTGGTGTCCGCACTGCGCCGAGCAAAAGGAAATGTTTGGCGCCGCATTCCGCTACGTGCCGTACCAGGAGTGCGCCCTCAAAGAGAAACCCGGCGAGATGGCGCCACAGTGCAAAGCGGCAGGGGTGAAGCTGTTCCCCAGCTGGCAGTTCGGCTCGAATGCGCCGACCGAAGGCGTGTTCTCGCTAGATGAACTCAGCGACAAAACGGGGTGCAGCCTTCCGTGAACGGCTCCGGCGATCGGCTACTTTTCGTGCTGATTGCGATTTTATCGCTGGCTGGCGTCATTGACTCCGGCATATCAGTCCAACGGCATTTCGCACAATCCGCCACCCGCTACTGCGACTTCAGCCAGAAATTCAGTTGCGACATCGTGAACCGCAGCGAGTACTCGACCGTGCTCGGAATTCCCGTAGCTGTGATTGGGGTAGCTGGATACGCTGTGCTGTTCGCGCTCTCAACGTTTTTCCGGTCCACAGAGCAAAGTCGGGACTGGCTGTGGGGTGCGGCGCTTGCGGGACTGGGCTTCGCTCTGTATCTCACCTATATCGAAGCCTACGTGCTGACAACGTGGTGCATCTTATGCCTGATTTCGCTGGCGTTGATTGCTCTGATCAGCTTGTTGGCCGGACTTCTGAAGGTGAGGAGCTCCAGGGCATGAGAGCCGGTGGCAAGCTTTAGGCGACGTCAGCGGATGGAAGAAATCCAGCATAACCACAGTGGGGCTTTGCGAACGCTTGCCGGCGTGATTCGCGGTGAAGCGGCGACTGGCGACTTACGTATTCATCCATTCCACAGTCGGATTTATCGTAACGATCGTTTCCTGCGCGTGTGGCTGCCTGCTGGCTATGACGATGCGGCAGAATGCTCAGCGCCAATATCCCGTCTTGTACCTCAATGACGGCCAGAATCTGTTTGAGCCGGCGACCTCGTTCAATGGAGTCGAATGGCAGGTCGATGAAACAGCCGACCGCCTCATACAGCGAACGAGTGATCCCGCCCCTGATCATCGTAGGGATCGACAATGCAGGCAAGGATCGCATCCGCGAATACATGCCACACCGTTCTTTTCAGCCCATGATGCTGCGCGTGCAGGGAACCCGCTATCCCAGTTTTCTGATCAAGGAGGTCATGCCTTTCGTGGAGCGCCACTATCGAGTGGCATCAGGTCCTCGGAACACTGGCTTGGGCGGGTCTTCGTTAGGAGCATTGATCGCCTTATATACCGTCGCGGTTTCACCCGGGATCTTTGGCCGATTACTGTTGGAGAGTCCATCGCTCTGGGCTGCCAATCGCCAGATCATCCGGCAGAGTCGCACCGTCCGCCGCTGGCCGGAACGCGTTTTCCTCGCGACCGGTAGCGCTGAGGCGGGGCGACCTGATCGGGATCGCAGCATGGTCGATGACGTACACGAACTCGCTGCAATCCTCCATCGCAGTGGTTTGGACGGCTGCCGCCTGCGGTTGGTCGTGGACCAGGGCGCGTCCCACCACGAATCAGCCTGGGCACGTCGTTTCCCGGACGCCTTATCATTCCTGTTTGCAGAGGGCGAGCGGGGCTCCGGAGCGGAGCAAAATTAGTCTCGCCAGTTTGAGAATCCCGCACGGTTCCACCTCATCCAAACTGATTTTCAAGCGCACCTCTAGCACTGAAGCAAGTTCATGCGAAGATAGTGTTTGACTTCGAAATGGTCGGACGGGATGCGAGCGTCACTCCGCAGAGTTTTCAAAGCATTTCAATATCGCGACTTTCGCCTGATGTGGTTTGGCGCCTGTACTTCCAGTATAGGCACCTGGATGCAGATCGTGGCGCAGGGCTGGCTCATTTACCGCTTGAGCCACTCGGCATTTCTGCTTGCGCTGGATCAGTTTCTCGCGGGCATTCCCATCTTCCTGCTTTCGCTGATCGGCGGGGTCGTGGCAGACCGCACAGAGAGACGAAAGATACTGCTGATCTCGCAATATATTCAGATGGCTTGTGCCGGAGTCCTCACGATACTCGTAACCACCGAGGTGGTGCGGGTATGGCAGATTCTCTCGTTGTCTTTTGTCGCTGGAGTGGCTCAATCTTTTGGAGGCCCGGCATATCAGGCACTGATTCCCACCCTGGTGGATCGCGAGGATATGCCGAACGCTATCGCGCTTAACTCGATTCAATTCAATCTAGCGGTGACGGTCGGTCCGGCGCTGGCCGGCATCACCTTGGCGCGTCTTGGCGAGAAGTGGTGTTTTGGGTTGAATGCTCTGTCGTTTCTTGCCCCCGTAGTATCCCTCTTGCTCATATCGGCGCGTTTCGTGCCGGAAACGACTACCGAGTCGATGTTCAACAGCTTGAAACAGGGCATCCACTTCCTGCGCCAGCAGGGCTCTATGGAGGCCCTGATCGTTCTGGCATTTTGCATGACTGCTCTCAGCATGCCTATGCGTACGTACATTCCCGTATTCGTGAAAGACATCTTCCAGCGTGGGCCGGAAACTTACGGCAATCTGCTTTCTCTGATGGGAGTGGGCTCGATCTGCGGATCGCTTGGCGTGGCAGGACTGGGGAATATACGCAATAAGGGGCGGTTCGCCCTCAGCATGCTGATCTGCCTTGGCCTGGGCATCTCGGGGTTCTCGTTCTCTCGATTTCTGACCCTCTCCTATGTGATGTTGGTGGTGGTGGGAGCGTCAATGATGGCGGTCTTCGCCACTGTCACTTCGCTTGTCCAGTTGATCACAACCAACCAAATGCGCGGACGAGTGATGAGCGTGTACAACTGCGCCTTTCGCGGCGGCATGCCCATGGGGAATCTGGCCACCGGATGGCTGGTGCCCCGGTTCACTGTTCCTCTGGTCCTGGGAGCCAATGGCTTTCTCCTGGTGGTGTTGGCATTGTATTTCTTATTGGTGCAACGCAGGGTTGCGGCTCTGTGAAGAACAGTTTGTGCTCGGCTGCGACACAGAGAGCGGTCTGTAGACAGAGAGCGGTCTGTAGACAGAGAGCCGTCTGTAGACAGAGAGCCGGGTACTGATGCTCAGGGCGATTCGATCCGGATTTAATCTTTGACGGCTTGTTCGATTGCTTGTTGCCCGGATGGTTCTGTGGTCGGGAGCGGCGGAGAGTTGAAATAACGGACCGTCACGTCTTTGCCGATATTCACCTGCTTATTCCAAACGCTGCTCTTTTTTGGAGTGGGAAGCGGGCGGAAGTGCCGAATCGTAACATCGTCTGAAATGTAGTCCACCTCATCCTTCCCGGCCCATACGCGCTTGAAGGAGGCGGTGGGGGCACCAGCGTCGCGAGCGCTGGCGTTGGGCTTGAGGGGAAGTGGCGCGACGATCTGCTGATCAACCGCAGATAGCGGCTGCGCGGGAACCGAAGTCCTGTTGCCGGAAGAGGAAGCCGCGACAGGTAATATTGTGCTCTGATGGCGCGCGATGGCAGCCATGATTGCCAGCACCAAAACAACAGAGACGGCTGCGACATTCAAAAGAAGCTTACCCCGTAACTGGCTGGGCCATTGCGCTTGGAAAAGAAGCAGGTCGCGATGCAGCCTCTCGAGAACAGTCTTGTGCCATGAAAGTCTCGGCCGGCCTGCGCGCGGTAGTTGCCATTTGGGCAAACGAATATGACGCAGGTGTTCAGCTGCTGAACTTGCCAATTGTGCCCCGTAGACCCGTGCATCCCATTTCCGCACTGCAGAAAGAATCTGCGTGTATGAAGATTCTGACCTTGCTTCCGTGGGCACCTCAGGTGCGCGTTGGCGCGTAACCGTTAGCTGCCGAACCTGTTGATTCATTCGCAACAGGGCGCGCGCCAGGGTCGATGAACTTACTACGCTCTTTTCTGCTGTCACAAGCGGAAGTGCGCTGGCATCCCCGGCAAGGGTGGCCATCAGCTGATACGTGCGTACCTCCGGCTCCGAGAAAACGTGGGGCTCTTTGAAAAAAACTTCAAGCACTCCCATCATCGCGTGCTCGCGATAGATCGGCACCATCAGTAGCGCTGCCACATCAAATTGCCGGCAAATTTCGCCCTCGATCCGGGAATCGGTCGCTGCATTTTCTACACGCAAGATTTCTTTGCGAGGGTGATCGTGCGCCGCACTGCTGAATACGGCGGTCAATTGCGAGCCGACATTTTCGAGCGCGGTTCCGCTGCCCGCGCGATGAACCAGTTGATTTCCCTCGAGCACAGCGATGCCTATGCCGGATGCATCGGCAATACCTCGAGCGCGCTCGACCAGCAGATTCATGGCATAAGCGGCATCGACGCCGTCGCCCGTAACTACACGTTGAATTTCAATGATGGCGGCCAAGGACTCGGGCGCCATTCCACTCTGCTGGACGGAGAAGGCATTCGCAAGCAGCGACTGAAGCGACTCGCGATCGAAGCTCTGATGTGTATTCATGGGACACAAACGGGAAGCGGGACCATTTTAATATGTCCCAGTGATACTGGGCCGTGCCGCATCCTAATCCCTTTCGCGGAAATAGATACTACCAGCAGGATCCAGCTTAGCTACATACAGGTTTTCCCGTATCGCACCTGAAAACTCTGTGGACGCTGGGGCCTTCAGCCGATGACTAACACGCGAACGCGCCTCGTACATCCCCCAGTGCTAGTTTACGCGCGTGGAATCCGGGCTCCCGATCAATTCGAAGCCAACACAGCACGTGCATAGTAGCCCTTCCGGACCTGTACATGGAGCCGCCGCCCAGTTTTTTCGGCTGTCACGTGAATGTTACGGAACTTTCCGTTGGGCTTGAAATTGGCGGCTTTATACGCGATCAGATAACGGCTGCGGATCACCGTGGGCAACTCATTCAGAGAAGCGTCCAGCGAGCGAAGGTTCTCCGGAAAAAGGGACTCTCCCCGGTGCGCTCAGCCAAAAGCTCTAGGATCCGGTTTGGCGTCGGTATCTTCCTCCCCTTTTTGCGCGGTACTGACCGTATATACCGTCACGCCCGCGGCTTCCGCCTCGTCAATGGCCTGCTTGAGACTCCTGTGGCTCGAGTTATCCTCACACGCCCGTGACAACCACAAGCACTCTCGCCGTTCGCCCTTGATCGGGGTACGCCGCCAGCTTCCAACAGGCGAGAAAAACGCCGTCAAATATAGCCGTCCCGTTCCCCCCGGTTGAAAGCTGCTGGATGCCCTCGGCCAGTTTGACTGGATCGCGCGTAAAGTCTTGCGCCACGGAAGTTTCGTCACTGAAGCCTTCCACGAACGTGAGATCGGAGTCCTTATTCAAGACTCTGTCAATGAATCTTTCAGCCGCTCGTTTTTCGAACGTCACGCGCTCCTGGACTGACTCACTTGTGTCGATCAGCAATCCCAAGCGCAGAGGCCTCGATTGAGGGATGAATTGCAAAACTCTGTCCGGAGGCTTGTTGTCATCCCTGACGTGAATATCCGATAGCGAGAGATCACCGACCATATGTCCATGGCTAGTCACCGAAAAGAACAGCGCCGTTTCGTCCACAACCTGGTGGAAGGTGAAGAGCTTCTGCCACGCCGTGACAGCAGGAACTCGATACGCGGCATCGGGTTCCGTGGGAGTCGCGGGGAAGGTTGCGACGTTGGGCGCCCGGGCTGCCTGCATCGCAATCGTCGGGATCGGGATTACTCACGACTGTGTTGAGTTGCGCCTGCAGGTACTCGCTGTTCGGAAACAGGGTTTGACAGTCGACTACTGCGCTTGCCAGTCCACCGAGTAGACGTCTTGAGAGCCGGTGTCGTGCAGCAGCAACGGTGAATCATCGGGAGTAAGCGCAAGCCAGCCGCCGTACCGGCCCACGGTGACCAAGTCTTTGAGATCGACCACCTGTTCGACCTTTTTATCGGAGATTCGAATTCTGACCACGGCATCTTTGCCGCGGTAATCGAGTACGTACACGAATTTGCTGTCATGAGACCAGTTCAGCCAGCTCAATGACCCATTGGCAAGTTCGGACCATTTTTGCGTCTGCATGTCGAATAAAAGCAGAGTCTTGGAGTCTGCGGAAAACGCTGAAATATGCCGGCCGTCGGGAGACCATCGGGGAGAATAAAGACCCTCGGAACCGGGCAACGTAGACAGTTGGCCAGTTGCGACCTCGAGTATGCGAATCGAGGATGCCGGGTTATTGGATTCGCCCGCAAAAATGATCTTGGTACCGTCAGGGGACCAGTTCGGGTCGAGTTGCTGGCTGTGATCGTCGGGCAGGAGTTCACGAGGGGTGCCGCCATCTGCGGAAACTTCGTACATCCTTGCAGGTGAGGTGCTGCGTGCGAATTCAAAGAAAATGATCTTTTTTCCGTCCGGGGACCACCGAGGCAAAACCGGGTACATTGGCGGGTAAGTGAGTTGCAGACGCTCGCTGCCATCAATTTTGCTGCGCCATAGCGAGCCCTCACGATACGACACATACGTGATCCACTGCCCGTCCCGGGAAAAATCCACGTACTCGGCCGAGATTCCGCCCAGGAAGGGTACAAGGCGACCCGCTTTGGCGTCGTACCGCATCAGTTCGCCTCGATAGGTCTGCCCTACGACAAACAACTTTTTCCCATCTTTGCCGGGCAATGGCGACGAAAGCGAAAGCGGACTGGAGGTGAGCTGAAAGGGCTTAGGCTGGGAGCGAAATAAGCCGGAGTCCTGGGGCAGCGCCCAAATTTGCCCCCCGGATTCGAAGACGAAATACTTGCCGTCGGCTGTCCATTTGCCACAACATTCGTCGGGAGGGTTGTGCCAACCCTGGAATAGTCGCTGCAACCCAGTCCCATCCGCCGCCACTTCCCATTCCACCTGTTGCCCAACAGTGCCGGCGCTTTCCGTTGCATCGAAGCGCACCATCGATCCATCCGGCGACCACGCAATATTCAGAATGTCGCCTGGCACGCTCAGCAATTTGCGTGACCCGGAACCGTCCGAATTAGCCAGAAAGAGATTACCCAAGTCCGTATAAACAACGCTTTTGCCGTCTGGCGACCAGGCGGCGGTCTCGGCGATGATGTCGCCAAGCCGTCGCGGCGAACCGCCCAGCAAACGGAGCGTCCATAAGGGCCCTTTGGGCGGAGCCCCCTGCCCATCTACGACTAGAAGTTCGGATCCGTCGGGCGATAGATCCAGGGGGACCATATCGACGGAAGGCAGAATGGTGAGTTTTTTGGGCTCACCTCCGGAGACAGACATTTCTGCCACACCATGCGAGGCGAAGCTTCCGGTTCGAACTTCTCCCAGGCTTAAGTACAGGCGCGCTCCATCCGTCCCAATCAGTGCTTTCTGCTGGCCATTATGCGTAAGTTGAACATAATGCGAAACGCTGGGCAGGCGCGAGCTCTGCTCCAGAACAAAAGCGATCACAAACGCAGCCACTACAAACGCCATTGCCGCGGCAGCCCACGTCCAACGTGGCCGTTTGGGCTCAGGTTTGGAAACCAGATGCGCGCTCGCGACCATCGACGGATCGGCCAACGCCTCCAGAGCGAACGCCAGATCGGAAGCAGACTGAAATCGCTGCTCCGGATTTTTTTCGAGACACCGGCGAATGACTCTCTCCAGGGACGCGGGGGTGTCGGGCGCGAGTTCCGTAATGGATGGGGGTTCTTCGTTCAGAATCGCGCTTATCGTGTCGGCGGAAGTTGGCCGCTGGAACGTCTGTTTCCCCATTACCATCTCGTACAAAATCGCACCCAGTGCGAAAATGTCTGCCCGCTGGTCCGTCGGCAGCCCTCGAACCTGCTCAGGTGACATGTACCCGATCGTGCCCAGAGCCACACCGGGCAACGTGATGGTCGCGGCCAGGTTCGCAGATCCCTTGGGCTGGATCACTTTAGCCAACCCGAAATCGAGAATCTTTACCCGTCCGTCCTTGGTGACGAACAGGTTGTCCGGTTTGAGATCGCGATGAACAATACCTTTTTCGTGAGCTGCCGCGAGTCCGCGCGCGATCTGCACCCCAAAATCGATTGCCTTTCGAAGTGCAACCGGGTTGCGGCGGATCACCTCCGTCAGCGTCTTGCCCTCCAGCAGTTCAGAGACGAGGTAGGGCATGCCGAGAAACGTGCCCATTTGATATACGGCCAAGATGTTGGGGTGATTCAATGCTGCGGCCGCCTTGGCCTCCTGCTCGAAACGGAGCAGGCGTTCGGGATCTAGTGAAACCAGTTCGGGAAGGACCTTGATGGCAACTTCGCGGTCGAGGCGGGAATCGCGCGCGCGATAGACCTCTCCCATGCTTCCCGCACCCAGCGGTGATAGGACCTCGTACTGGCTGATCTTTGTGCCGGGGGCCAGAGGCATCGTGCGCAATTATAGACCCCGCACATGACATGGACTCCAGGCTCTTTCGGAGTTGCCGAAGGATATAAGCGCTTTAGCAGCGCGGAATTTGCTCAGACGCGGGTGCGTTCCAGTGGAGTGGGTTGCGCCGGAGGGGCGGACGGAGCGGCGACAGCTGCAGGCGGGTTGGCAACCGGGCGCTTGATGGTAAACCGCTGGATACGAATTTCCCCGCGCTCGTACACTGCCATGAGCGCATCGACTGCTTGGGGGTCGAGTCGCTTGCCGGCAATACTCCGGATGATCTCAAGAGCTTGCTCAGGAGTATGTGCCTGCTGATAAGGACGATTCGTCGTTAAGGCGTCGAAGGTATCTGCCACCGCGATTACGCGCGCTAATAACGGAATCTGCTCCCCCTTAAGGCCGTATGGGTATCCCCGTCCATCGAGCGCTTCGTGATGCAGTTCGATGCCCGGCAGCATTTCGGCCAATTGAGGCACAGGGCGCAGTATGTTGGCACCCTTCGTGGTATGCGTCTTCATCACTTCGAATTCTTCTTCCGTCAACGCGCCCGGTTTCTTCAGGATGTGGTCTTCGATTCCTATCTTGCCAACGTCATGAAGCTGGGCCGAGATCTGCAGAGTCTCCATGAACGAAGCTGGCAGCCCCAGTTCCTTCGCGATAAGCAGGGAATACCGAGTCACCCGGTCGGAGTGGCCGCGCGTGTAAGGGTCCTTTTCGTCAACGGCTCCGGCCAGCATCTGGATCGAACCCATGAATAATGCGCGATTCTCTTCAGCCGCTCGCTTCAAGTCTTCGACGAAGTGCTCCAGTTCCTCAGACATGGTGTTAAATGTCTGAGCAAGTTCGCCAATTTCCGTGCGGCTCATCAGATGGACGCGCTGCGAGAAGTCACCCTTTGCGATAGCGCGGCTGGATTCGGTGAGAACTGAAAGCGGATTCGTGATGCGCCGGGCGGCGAAAATACTGACTCCAATGCTCAGCAGCACCGCCAGTAAAGCGAGTAGGCGAGCCGTGCGTTGCATCTCGTAGACGCCGCGGTACGCATCGCGTCGCGGCTTCTGCACGACCACGGCCCAGTTCAGCGACTGTACAGGGCTGTAAGTGCCCAGCATTTCGATCTTTTCAGATCCTGAACTCACGTTGAATTCGCGCGTCTCGGCCAGTTGGGCTTTATTGCCTCCGTCCACGAAGGTACGCACGATCTCCAAGCTCTTCATATCCTGGCCGGTAGCGAATTCCGGATTAGCAGCGGCTACCAATCGGCCCTGCGAATCAACGACATAAGGCGTGAGACCCCCGCCGCTGACTTCACGCAGCCGCCGTATCAGGAATTCCAAGTCCACCACGGATGCGATCATTCCCAGAAATCGTTGTTCATACTGGACCGGCGTGCTCACCAGGAAAACCGTTCGGGCATTTTTGCCCTCGCCCTCGACGAGAGCCTGGCCGTTGTACACCCGGCCATCCCGGGCAGCGGTGTAGGCATGCTCCAGTTCACGCTGAAGAAAAGCATCCGGAGCAATCCGTCCGGCGGAAATGCCCTTCGCTTCGGAGTTGAGCAAGGTTGCGTAAGCAATTTCATCCGAAGAACTTACGAAGTTCTCCAGCAGCGCTCGAAGTTCCGGTGATTCGATATTCTTCTCGCCAATATCCCCGCCGCTGGCCACCTGAATTGCCGACGAAAGATTGGCCAGCATCATGCGCTGCGAGCGTTCGTGCTGCGCCAGGTCATCCGCTAAAGACCGCGTCACCGTGTTCTGCAGCAGCATTTCGTTGGTTTTCAGCCGGTCGCGGTTAATTGCCTCAACCTGCGCTGAATAGAAGTACATCGGGATGATGCTGATGACCAGCAACACCCCGAGAATGACATAGAGAATCGGAATGCGCGCGTGCTTGGAGTCGCGGGCTGAGGGCGTCCCCTCACTCGTCGCGGACGCCGTCGGCGAAGTGGCGGCAGAGGTCACGGGTATCTGTCAAATTCTAAAGGGCAAAAGTGCGCAGGCGATAAAAAACCGGGTGCCGTGGCATTACCAAGGTACCCGGGCGAAATGACCGGAAGGGACTCAACCCGCGGCGCTAGCCTAACAACTTCTTGATGTCGGCCCAGTGGATGAGGATTACGTGATTCTCCTCGAGCGCTTTCTTGAACTCCGGGCTGGTGATGACGTCGTAATCGCGCTGGCGCCAGGCAGAGCCATAGTCGGGGTGATCGATGGTCACGGCCTGCAGTTCTGCGTCGTCGTAGCCGAGATGAACGATGAATTCCGTCACTCCGGGCTTCAGGTTCTTGATTGCGTTCAGGTAGAAGTTCTTCCAGTCGGCCGGCTTCACATCGGGGCTGGCCATCACGATGGAGTCGAGCACGACGTCCTTGTCGGACAGCAGCGACAACAGTGCGGGCGGGGCATCGGCAGTGCGAACCGCGAGGAACGGCAGCTTAAATTCGTGAGCGACTCTCACGTACGCGGCGAAAAGGTCTGGCCGGGAGAAGAGAACTCCCATGTGGCTGTCGATGTGCGTGGGATGGATGCCCATGGACATCGCCTTCTCTATTTGCGCGCGAATCTCACGCTCGGCTTCATCGGCTTTGATGTGCTGCTTGGCGGGTGCCGAATCCGGCCAAAGATAACCAGAAGAATCCAGCAGGCTGGGCACTTGGTCTTTGGATGCCACTGGACCCCAGCGATACGTCTTCCATTCGCTCGTCAACGTGAGGTGCAGACCGAGATCTGCGTCGGGGTGCGCCTTGGCGTACTCGGCAACTTCCGTAAGCCATGGACAGGGAACCATGATGCTGGCCGAGGTGGCGGCGCGTTTTTCCAAGGCATCGAAACTCGCTGCATCTTCCGAGTGCGCGACCGCGAGGTCGTCGGCATGAATGATCAGCAGTTTGGAGTCGCGAGGGTATCCCAGACGTTCGGCCGTGCTTTGGCCTTGGGCTTGCACGATTTTCGGAGAGACAAGAAGCATGATTGCAATGGCAGACGCGATGAGACGCATACCGCCTCCATAAGAAGCATTTTTGAAACCCTAGAGACTAACACGCGCGAATCTCATGTGCTTCCAGAGCCACTCAGGACGGAAAAGCCGATTCACTCTTCCCACTTCGCGACATCAGTTGTTCGATTGCCTCCCGTGGACTCTTTCCATCGTGGAGGATGGCATACATTTGTTGCGTAATGGGCATTTCTACCCCACGCGCATGAGCCAGCCCCACCGCGGCGGTCGTAGTGAAGACTCCTTCCGCAACCATGCCATGCATGTTGGAAATTATGTCCGGCAGTTTCTTGCCGCGGCCGAGTTCGGCTCCAACACTTCGATTTCGCGAGAGCCCGCCTGTACAAGTGAGAACAAGATCACCAAGCCCAGCGAGCCCAGCCATAGTGTCGGCCCGCCCCCCGCAGGCGACCACCAAACGTGTCATCTCGGCCAGTCCGCGCGTGATCAGGGCCGCGACCGAATTGTGGCCCAAACCCAGGCCATCGCAGATTCCCGCAGCTATCGCAATGATGTTTTTGAGCGCACCGCCCAACTCCACGCCGACCACATCGTTGTTGGTGTACACGCGAAATCGCCGATCGCTGAATTCCCGCTGCACGGTGCGAAGAAGGTCGGCATTTTGTGAGGCAATTGTGATGGCGGTGGGATCTCCGCGAGCGACTTCCTGTGCGAACGAAGGGCCACTGAGTGCGCCAATGACAGCACTCTCGCGCCTCAAGACCAGGCCAATTACTTCCGACATCCGCAGCAGGGAGCCTTCTTCCAGACCTTTGGTGGCACTGACGACCAGAATTTCGGGCGGCAGTAGCGGACGCATTTGCTCGAAGAGTGCCCGGCAATGCTGCGACGGCATCACGCTGACGAGGATCTCGACGCCCTCCACTACTCTTTCCAGGTCACTGCTGACCACGACCGCTTCAGGGATGAGATGACCGGCCAGAAACTTCTCGTTTATCCGCCTCCGGCTGGCGCTCTCAACCACTTCAGCTTCATGCGCCCAGAGTCGCACCCGATGGGTTCCCTTTCGCCCGAGAACGATGGCCAGGCTTGTGCCCCATGCGCCCGCTCCGATAACCGCGATCTCACTCATTTGTGTCCTAACGAGAACCTGGGCTCCTGACCCGCCAGCAGGCGCCTGATGTTCTGATGATGCCGGATGATGATTAAGAGCGCTGCGACGCTGATCAGCCCCAGAGTCAGCTCATCGCGAGGCAGAAAGAAACTCGCCACGACCGGAAAGAATGCGGCCGTGACGATCGATCCTAGCGAAATCCGGCGCGAAAGCAGTACGACGACGAGAAAGATGATAACGGCAATCAGCACCGAAGCGGCGCTAAACCGAAGAAAGGCACCAAGCGCGGTGGCCACTCCCTTGCCGCCGCGAAATCCCAGCCAGACGGGAAACATGTGTCCCATAATCGCCAGCAATGCCGAGAGTGCCATGGCGCGATAGAGCCGAGGGTCATGTTCAGGAAATCGGCAGATCAACGCTGCCAGTTCTACGGCCAATACGCCTTTGGCAGCATCGAGCAGCAGCGTAAGCACTCCCAGTCCGCGCGATTTGCGCGCGACATTAGTCGCACCGATATTGCCGCTTCCACTGCGCCGGACATCCTCCCCGCGAAGGATGCGAACCAGCAGATAGCCGAATGGGATCGAGCCCAACAGATAACTCAGCGCGGCTATCGCGAGCAATTGCGGCATAGATTAGGCTGCGACGTGCACATGGCTACGCCGCTAAGCGAGATCGAACCTCGCTAGTTTCGTATAGGTCGATCCTTTCGGCGAGAGTCGACTCTGATAGAGAAAGAACTCGTGCGCAGTCATGCTACCAAAATCGGGCGCTGGCAATGCTGAGAGCTTTTCCTGCAAGCGATGGAATGTGCTCTGTGCCAGCACGCAACACCCCACTGCGCTGGGGCGAATAGACGACGCAAACTTGTGACATGGCTTCCATTACACTCATTGCCCCGGTCTGACTTCTCTCCCGCCCGGCGAAGTTTGAGGCAAATCCAGGCGAGCCGGTTCGAATTGGACGGTGATGGACCGAACTGGCGCATGTTATGCCAGTTGAAGGCCGTCTGCTCTTCAAGCGGCGGGATGAGCTAAGAGAGTGTCTCTCGATTCCGATCTTCTTGCTTCCACGATCAAACTCCTGCTGGTGCGTCCATCTTCCCAGCGGAATGAAACATCGACGAATCCAGCTCGACTTAGGACGATTCGCATTCCGCGATGAGTCTGAAATGACTCCGTCCTACCCGTCAGGAATCTAACCGTCCTGCCGGTCACGTGGAAAAATAAGCCGTTGGCGTAAACGTATAGGCGAAATATGGTGGGAATCGGTTTCGGAAGTGCATTGTGCAGAAGTTCGTTTATCGTAAAACTTGGTGGGTGTAGGCTCACCGAAAGACGGCCGCCGGGAACGAGGGTTCGGCAAGCCTCTGCCAAGGCTTTGGAAATGTCCATGTAGGGCAGAGCAACCGAAGAGATGATGCGCTCGAAACTTTCGTCCTGGAAGGGCAAGGATTCACCGGCGCCTTGCACATAAAGCCGACCGCAGAATCGGACTTTCGCCTGCGATAGACAGGCGCTGTCAATGTCAAGTCCGGTGATCTTATCCGAGACCGAAAGCCCCCAACGACCCAAATCACGTCCCGAACCGCAACCTAAATCGAGCACGCGCACAACTCACATCCTATGGCGGCCTGAGATACTTTGTCTGCGAGGCAGTATACATCTATCAGCCGCGTCATAACGTGCGCCATGCAAGTCGATTTACAAGGTCTACAGGCGCGAATTCACTCAGAATCCGACCAGCGATTCGCCCATTGCACGGGTGGCATCAAAAGAATCGCGCGAGGACGAGAATGGACTTCGAAGATCACTTACGAACCACCGGTGGCGCTCTCAAGAATTGGGCTGTGGCGCAGTTCCAGGATTCTCTGGCTGTAGGCGTACTCTGGCTGGCGGGACTCTACATTCTGCATGTCCCCCTCGCGCCGATGTGGGCGGTGATTGCGGCCGTACTCCAGATCGTGCCGCACCTGGGGCCGATCCTCGGGTTGTTGGGACCCGTTCTCGCTGCAGGCCTCAAGTGGATGGATTGGGAGCACCCTCTCGGGGTGCTCGTGCTCTACGCCATCATTGCGTTGCTCGACGGACTGGTGCTCCAGCCATACATCATGAGAAGAACGGCTAAGGTGCCGGTCTGGGCATCCGTTCTTACGCCGATCGTGCTGGGAGTGGTGTGGCCATTCTGGGGAGTGCTCGTGGCCGCGCCCTTACTTGCAGTTTTCTATGGATATCGAGCAAGACAGGAAAACATTCAGCAACACGATTCGCGGCAAGAATGACGCGATTTCCGGCTGAGGTAAATGAGCGCCGTTGCCCTGGATACGCGATCAAGAGCAGGCAAACAGCACCTAAGCTTCTCTCAAAGGCACCTTCGAATCAGCCACCACCCAGGCATCGCCCGTAATTTGGATGTAAACACGCCTGTTTCCGTCTTTTATATCTAATGATGCTCAACATAGCTGATGCAATGCCCTTGATTTTCGAAGGGTCCGGCAGGAGGACCAAATTTCAAATACCCGTGATGCTTGCATTGCTCTTTTTCCGTCGGGACCTTTGGCATAGGAATGATGGCTATCGCACCAGGACCCACCCCGACAGCAATGGTTGCAACGACGACGCTGGTTCTGGTGTCGATGACCGACACTGTGTCAGAACCACCATTAGTCACATAGGCGCGAGTCCCGTCCGGCGTGATGGCGATACCACTTGGAGCTACGCCAACCGGAATACTAGCAACGACGCTGTTGGTCACGGTGTCGATGACGGAGACGAAGTTGTTGGGAAAACTAATCGTTACATAGGCGCGGGTTCCGTCTGGCGTGATCGCCACCCCAAACGGATTCAGATTTGTACCAAGTGACACGGTAGCAGCCACAGTATCGGTCGCAGTGTCGATGACCGAGACGGTGCTCGCCCCGGGACTCGTCACGTAGGCCTGGGTCCCATCTGGCGTAATGGCTATCCCCGCAGTACCTCTAACCGGAATGGCCGTAACAGTGTTGGTCGCCGTGTCAATGACCGAGATGATGGAATCCTGTTGATCGGGGACATAGGCTCGAGTTCCGTCTGGCGTGATGGCTATCTGGGAAGGACCTAAGCCCACCGAAATCGTCGCAACTATCGTATTGGTCATGGTATCGATAACCGAGACGGTGTTGTTGCCTTGATTGGTCAGGAATTGATTGACGACATATGCTCGGGTTCCGTCTGGCGTGATGGCTATTCCCGTCGGAAATTGGCCAGAAGGAATCGTCGCAACTACGCTATTGGTCGAGGCGTCAATAACCGAAATAGAGTTAAAGATATTTGTTACGTAGACTCTGGTTCCATCTGGCGTGATAGCTACCCCAGAAGGAAATATGCCAACAGGAATACTCGCAACCACGGTGTTGTTTGTGGTGTCGATCACGGACACGGTGCCGGACACATTGGTCACGTAGGCGCTGATATGGGATTGTGCCGTCGCGTTGACGAGTCCTGCTCCCAATGAGAGTAAGATGATCAGCACTCTTGAGGGGTACTGCCAAATAGCCGCGAGCCACCGTTCGTGGGAAAGGTCACTATCAGAAGCCGCGGATGAGCTTTGACTATTCACTTTTTGATTGTAGTCCAAGAATGCAGCGGTGGCCGACCTCACCATGGTCACCCCAATATCTTTTTGTGGGCGACCGCATCCTGCATGGTACACAGGCCCCAAGTGCAGCGGAATGTAAGTTAGAATTTTCGTCGTGAGCTCTGTTTTGTACCGCGCCGCTTCGAATGAAGTAGCCTCGAATAAGCGATCTTTGGCCAGAAAGGGGCGTACAAATGGCGCGCCGATATGACCCTGCAAGTCTCGCGCATGAAGTAGCGGAACTTAGGAAAAATCAGAGACAACTCTTGAAGGCGCTGCAGCTGCTTTTTGATCTTCTCGAGGCCTATGCGCCCTCATGGTATGCGGAAGAGCATCACAAAACGGCATTAGCAGCCCTGCGACTGCAGCCCTGAGTCGGGGCATTTACTCATTATGCTAGCGATGGGCATCTCCGCTGCACTCCGAGCTCAGAGTCGATGGTGACGACCCTTGCATTGCTTCCCACAGTGAACAGGAGAACAATACCACTCTTTACTACTGAAGCTTGGACCTTCCCCCGGATCTATGGGACATAGGACGCTAGCGGCTGCGTAAAGTCGAGCGGCGTAGAGGGGGCGTTTGGCGTCAATCCGAAAGCTGGTTGAACGGTTCTCCGTGCTGCGAGTCGTGTTCAGGTTGATCACACGAACGGCGGAGCAGGTGACAGCCCTTAAATGGAATGCGGGACTTGGGAACTGCGGTACGCCAGACTGCAGACTTCGCCGTGCATGCGCGCAACTCTTCAAGTAGACGCGGAGCATTAAAGCCGTAGTGGTCCGCGGATGCATAATTGCCAATCATGCTTGTGTTCTGCCTACGGCATAGTCAAGTGATTAACGAAATAGCACTTGACCATCGCAAGCTTTGCATCCTAAGCTGAGCGCAATCGCGCAACAAACTTGTCGTTTCCCGGAGGCATGTTATGCCCCGCGTTACTCTGGCCACCCGTATCGGCCTTATCGAAGCCTTGTCTGGCCTGCAAAGATTGCAGCGTGAGATGGTCCGCTTGTCACAACGAGACAAGCGTTACAAGAATAAGAAACGCGCTCTGCAAGCTGCGATTCAGGAATTGGAGAAATGGCTTTCGGCAGATGCCTCATAACTGGGCCGATCGCTTTTCATGGCGCTTCTAGTTTTCCTCTGAGTTAATCTATGACCGATTCACCGCGTTTCTCAGCTCCCATATATCGGTGTAGTGTCTGTGGGGGAAAGGAGGCTTTCGATCACGCCCTCGTACATTAACGGAGCGCTACATTCTTCCGCTGTTCCTCATGAAGCCGGTGCGCTGCGCTGCCTGCTTCATCGTGACTATCGGCTCATTTTTACTTCGGTACGCGAGCGTTCAGAACGTCATGATTCAAGCGCTAGCCCTACAAGCGGAATGCTGCCTGAAGATAGCTCTAGGCCGCAAATGTCGCCATCTCGCCCTAAACTTCCGAAAATGTGATCAGCTATTGTGCGGGGATTTGTACGTTGGACACAATGTTGGAGTAGCCGCTCTCTTGATTGCTACTGTCGATTGTGGTCGCTGCATAACAGTAAGAGCCGCCATTGGCTACCGCAGAATCGGTATACAGTGTGCCGGTGTTCACGACTGCGTTGATCTTGTTGAACGAACCGCAGCTTGCGGAGTACGCCGCGCGATACACGTTGTACCCCGAGATGCCCGACGAATTGCTTGGGTTCCAAGACAGGTTTACTGAATGCGTACCAGCCGCGGTGCCGTTTCCAGAGAGTGCCTGCGTGGTGGTAGATGGCTGCGCATTGCTCGTAAAGGTCAACGTAGCGCTCGCGTTACCTGGAACCTGAGGGCTGAAAGTGACCGAAAACGGGACGCTCTGGCCCGCCGCGATGGTAGTGGGCAGCGATAGACCACCAACGGTGAATGTGGTGCTACTGGAAGTGGCTCCCGTGAGAGTGAGGCTTCCACCGCTCGCAGTCAGTGCTCCTGAAGCCGTTGCGCTGGATCCAGCGACAACGCTCCCCAGTCCCAGAGTGGCCGGAGTGACGCTAAGCTGAGGGCCCGAACTTCCCGATGGTCCGGTGCTGAGTCCTTGACAGCCGACTAGAAGTGATAAAGCCCACAGCAGCAAAAGGAATCCGGCGATCTTTGACGCGCGAGAACGCCTGCCTCGAAACGCGGGTGGCTGGACGCATCGGAACGTACGTCGTTGCTGGTGGTAACATTTCACAACTGGCCCAGTGTCAACCCCTCCCCTGCAGAACGGCAGATACCCAAAGTACAGCGACCCATGAACCTGGAATCCGAGCGTAATCGGCAGCGGAGACTCTTCTTTACAATCTTTTTACATGGGCTGCAGAGCGCCAGGCGCTACGATTGCAGAAACCTTGAAAAACTGGGTTTTTTCAGTAACTTGGCGTCACTTCCTCCTTCCCCCTACAGTTCAGTTCCATGTCTTCATTGCCAATGGCAAAAGGAAGGCCCACACTCTTGACCGCCGAAGGGCCGCTGCTTGGGCCACAAGAGAAGGCTGAGCGAGCAGGTTCTAAAGCTCGTGATTGCGGTCTGCAGCTGACCAGTTCTAAGAAGCTAGGAGATACGACGATGTCCCGAACTTACTTGTGCATGAACCGCATCCGCAGGCATTCGATGCGCAGATCCGTCAGAGGTGTTCTGCTGCTTTTGTTCGCGGCGCTAATTAGCTTAAAACCAGCACAAGCGAAATCGGGTGAAACTGCGACTGCTGACCAGCAGACTCTACAGGCGCTCCTGCAACGGATTGATCGTTTAGAAGCTCGCGTGCAGCAACTAGAGTCAATGCAGAGGCAGGGTTCCGTGTCGACCTCAAACTCAGGCGCGATCCCGGCCAAATCCGGTTCGCTCGACTCCACCACGACGAACGAACAGTCGACATCCTCCACGACTGCCCAATCCGTGCAATCCAATACTCCTGAACAACGTCAGGCTGAGCCCACAGAGCATGCCGAAAACGAGCGAATGGACCTGAGTAAGACCCTGCTCCGCATCCGTGGGTTTGGCGATGTCAATTTTTTCGGTGACAACCGTCATGGAGATACGACTGCGTTCAGCCTGGGCGAATTGGACCTATTCGTCACCTCCGACATTTCGGATCATTTTAAATTTTTGAGTGAGCTCGTTTTTGAGGCAGAAAACCCCAGTAACTCTTTCAAAGCAGAGCCTGAGCGTTTGCTCCTGCAATACTCCTACAATAATTACTTCAATTTGGCGGCAGGCCGGTACCACACGGCTATCGGGTATTACAACACCGCCTACCATCACAGCACGTGGTTACAGACAGCTACAGAGCGACCTTTCATTTTTCAATTTGAAGATGAAGGTGGAATCTTGCCGATTCACAATGTGGGGCTGTCGGCGTCGGGATTGATTCCATCTGGCTCACTTGGGTTGAATTATGTGGCCGAAGTCGGAAATGGGCGAGCGTCGCGTACGCCGTTGGCCGATCCAGTGCAGAACGTGCTCGACGAAAACAACCACAAGGCCGTTAATTTTGCAGTCTTTTCGCGACCGGCCAAAATTCCTGGATTCCAGGCCGGATTTTCGATTTACCGCGATCTGTTGACGCCTGCGGGCCAGGCTCCCGTCGGCGAGACAATCCTTGCCGCACACGCCATCTACAGTTCCGAGAAATTCGAATGGCTCAATGAGATGATCGACATTCGACACACACCTCAGGGCCTTGGGCACACCTTCCAAACGCCATCGTTCTATAGTCAGATTTCAGAACGCTTCGGCTTGTTCAGACCTTATTTTAGATACGACTATACGAATGCCTCTCCGCATGAGCCGATATTCGCAGACGTTGCACTACGTGCCGGTCCAGCTTTCGGTATCCGCTATGATGCAAGCGATTCGGTAGCACTTAAGCTGCAGTACGACATCACTTCAATGCGAAATCAGCAGAGGATGCAAGGAGCACGGGCGCAGGTCGGATTTACGTTCTAAAAGTGCGGTTCAGAGAAGGTTGAACTTGATGACGCGTCGCACCCTGACTACGATGCTAGCTTTTGCTGCTGCTCTTGGGGCAAGCCTGACCCTGGCTCCGCGAGTTCGCGTCCAGGCGGCCCGGAACAATGAGAAGAGCTTAGCCATTGTCGTGAACCGTTCCAATCCCGTCGACAACCTCTCCACCCCAGAACTTCGCGTCATCTTTCTCGGGCAGCGTAGCCACTGGGACAATGGGCGACGGATCACCCTAGTCATGATGGAGCCAGGTCAACCCGAACGTGAAACGGTTTTAAGGGAGATTTGCCGCCTAAGCGAAGCCGAGTTTCGCCGCCGATTCCTGCAGGGGTTGCTTACGGGAGAAGTACTGGTTTCGCCGAAGATACTGGCGACCCCAGTAGGAGTGCGCAAGTTCGTATTCAATGTGCCTGGGGCAATTGGCTATCTCAGGCCCGAAGACGTGGACAACTCTGTGAAGGTCATTGCCATTGACGGACACACCCCTGAAGACGCGGAGTACCCGCTGAGAATTCCAGCGGAGATACGATGAGCAGACGCAACCCGCAGATGACGCATGCAGCGCATTCCTACACTCCACGAGTAGGAATATCGCAGGCGTTTGAATCGCGTTACAGTTCTGTATTGCTACTCTTGCTGGTCGTGATTGTGGAAGCCGCTGTGGTTCGTTTCGTAATTCGCGACCTCCGATCAGCCGGTCGCGAAGTCCAGACAATTTATGCGTCGTCTGTACTTGGGCTGCGTAACATTGGTAGCTTGCAGTACGATGCACAGGAGACACGCCGCAGTACGCTGTACGCGCTTAGTACGAGGGACAGCAATCTGCAGATTGAATATGCGGACCAATCGCGCGAAGCTGATCGCCGTGTCACTGCAGGAATCGCTGAGTGTCTGCGGGAATCGGATCTTCCTCGCGAAATCGATGCGGCCCAGAAGCTGCAACGAGACTGGAGGGCCTATCTTGAAGCCAGGGACGAGGTGCTAGCTTCCATTCTCGAAGGCAGCACTAAAGAAGCCGTGGCATTCGACTTGGCACAAGGAGTTCCTCTGTTCGATCGGGTTCGCGGGGACCTTGAAGAGATCCAGCGCCTCTATGATCAGGAGGCGGCCCAAGATTTAACAGATCTATCGATGTTGGCGCGCGGTTCTGTAATCAGGCTGATCGCTGTGCTCGTATGCACAGTATTCCTGGTCAGCATTTTCGTTTGGGTCCTGCAGAAGAACAGAGTGGATAGCGCTCTGCAATTCGCAAAGATGCAAGTCGACTTTGCCGCTTCCGTTTCACATGAACTCCGTACGCCCATCGCTGTTCTTTGCTCAGCCGTAGATAACGTAGCCGATGGGCTCGTGCGTGGCAAAGATCAAATATCGAGTTACGTCAGTGTCATTCGGAATCAGTCACGCCAGATCGAAAGTCTGGCGACTCAGGTTTTGCTTTTTGCCGCCAGTCAAAACGGAGAGGGACGGTACTCCATGCAGCCAGTGGCTGTTCCGGAGATCATCGAGTCTGCGGTGGCCAATACCGCGGAACTCGTCCGAAAATCGGGCGTCGTGCTGGAAAAGCACGTTGACCCGGGACTTCCACGCGTGCTCGGCGACATTACTGCACTCTCACAGTGTTTACAGAATCTCATTATAAATGGGCTCAAGTACGGTGGCACGGGCCGCTGGATCGGTATTGATGCGAGTTGCGAAGAAACGAAAGGACGACACAAGAAACACATCCGAATTGATGTTTCCGATCGCGGCAACGGTATTGAACCATCTGAGATGCGGCACATCTTTGAACCTTTCTATCGCAGTCCTGCAGCGATCGGGAGCCAGATTCATGGAACCGGCTTAGGACTGCCGATTGCAAAAAGTCTGGCAGAGGCAATGGACGGAAGGCTCTCTGTGACTAGCGGAGTGGGGGTTGGATCGGTCTTCACGTTATCCCTTCCAGTAATCGAGGAAAGCAATGCGCTCCAGGAGAAGCAGGAAGGAGTACGGGTGCAATGAAGGAAAACATCCTGCTGGTCGAAGACGAAGAAGGGCTTCGGATGACCTTGGGCGATCGCCTGCGCAATGAAGGGTATGTCGTCGACTTTGCGTGCGATGGTCAAGAAGGCCTCGAGAAGGCGAGTGCTCTGGCTTTTGATTTGATCATCCTGGACATCATGCTTCCACGCCGGAGCGGTCTTGACGTGTGTCGCGATCTTCGAAACGCGGGTCTGGCTACCCCGATTCTGATGCTGACAGCGCGAAATCTGACGATAGATAAGGTGCTTGGGCTAAAGCTTGGCGCCGACGATTATGTAACCAAGCCTTTCGATAGCTTGGAATTGATTGCCCGTGTGGAAGCGTTGTTGCGGCGTGCGCCGGTGCGCAGCAATCCCTCAATTTACGCAATCGGCGGTATTCGCATGGATCTTCGGGGTACGGAAGTGACGCGCGATGGGGAACCCGTTCCTTTATCAGCTAGGGAATTTCAACTTCTTCGGTATTTCATGGAACATCCTGGCGAGACTCTTTCGCGGACTGACCTATTGCGTTCAGTATGGGGATATGAAGATGGAGCATTTACGCGAACGGTGGACGTGCATGTTGCTAGTTTGCGACAAAAAGTGGAGAAGGATCCAAAACGTCCGGAATTGATTCAGACCGTAATGGGAATGGGATATAAGCTCAAGTCTTGAGGAGAGCCGCCTGCAGTGACCCCAGGCTCTGCTTGCTTATTCGTCATGCAGAAAGTCGCGTCGCGGGCTCTTACATTATTCCTCATGGGCGATCTCGCTCGACTTCAACGTGTAAGTTGCAATGTGAAGGATCCCTTTGCAAGGGGTTGCGCGATTTAATAAGAACTTTACATCTTCCTCACAAGGTTTTTACTTCCGTCTTCTCGATTTATGGTTACACTGAATTCGCTTCCTCCCCCGGGAAAACACAGCGTCAGTGGAGTTGCTGCGAGGACGAGCCATGTTGCAAGCGGTCGGGAGAGCGAAGCGAAACAGCGAGACTGCCCACGTAAGCGAGGCTTCCCCCTTCCCGAAATCACTTCCTTCAGAGTTCGACCCTGAAGAGTTGCGCAATGTACTCTCGGATCTGTATGGCCTGCTGGAAGAGTACGCTCCATCCTGGTACTCGCAAGAATACAGAGAAAAGGCCGAAGGCGCTCTTCATCTCAGAAAACCTTAGGGCATCACAGCCCCGTCTGGCGCAGGGCCTTATGCGAGAAGCGAGTTGCAAAGGGTTGTCAATATGTGAAGTAAATTGAAATAGCAACTAGGGCAATCCACACAGTGTAAGTAGTAAGTTGGCCGAAGTCCTTCCCCCAGATCTATCAAAGCGTAGGCAAACTATCTCACCCCGAGATGAGTGTCGCCGCTACTTCTTCATTCGGTGAACCCGAAAGATGGGACCCAGAGGGCGAAGCTATGGCCGAAAATATCCCGTTTGCTCAGGAATAATTTCCACCCCCATTGTCTCAATGCAAAACGAAAAGTGGTATGCCCTCCATACGCGCCCGCGGCATGAGAGAGTAGTCGTTCAGAAGCTGAGGGATCGTGGCGTTCGGACTTTTCTTCCGACGGTCACTGAAGTTCATCGCTGGAGCGATCGAAAGAAGTCGGTGCAGTTGCCGCTGTTCAGCTGTTATGTATTCGCGAAATTCAGACAAGACCGCACGGAACGGCTGAATGTCCTCCGTGTGGGTGGTGTGCTCGGGCTGATTGGCAGCCAAGGCGAGGGCACGCCCATTCCCGACACCCAAATTGATGCCATCCGCACTTTAGTAGATCGAGAATTGCCTTTGTCGCCCTGCCCGTTCCTGAAGGTTGGGCAGCGCGTGAGAATCCGCGGTGGTGCATTAGAAGGTTTAGAAGGAATGTTTGTGGCTCGAAATGGAAGCCACACCCTCGTGATTTCTATTGATGCTATTGAAAGATCGATGGCAGTTCGGCTGGAAGGATATCGCGTCGAAGCCGCTTGATCCTTTTATTCTCGCACCGTCAAGGAACGGCCCGCATAGTTGCGGGGCAGTTAAGCCTTCTTGCGCTCCTTAAGCGGGGCCAGTTGATGAACGCGCTGCGTCTCCGTTTCGACATCCGATCCGAAGGAGCGCTGCGTCGATGCGCCTGCCTGGTTCATTTGCGACAGCCAAAGTCTGGCTTCACGCTCACTTTCTTCAAGTTCGGTGGGTGTCATGGTTTTGGCCAGAGCAGTGTGAGCCCGCGCGATACGTTCGGAAGCGATGCGATACCACTTGTATGCCCTTGAGAAGTTTCCCGGACGATCGGGCCTCGCCGCGTAAGCTCGGGCCAAGGCTAATTGAGCTATAGGGGAGCCCTTCTCCGCCTCCTGGCTCAGCATCGAAAGCGTGTGATCGTCAATGGGGCCAGATCCCAAGGCTTCCATGGAAATCTTCTTGTCATCGCCATTGCTTTGACTGAGGATAAGGAACAATAATTCTGCACGGCTGGATACACCCATCTTGTCAAAAATGCGAAAAATGTAATTTTTGACGGTATGCGGGCTCAGTTCCATGCGCTGCGAAATTTCTCGATTCGAAAGCCCCTGGACCATCCATTTCAGCACCTGACATTCGCGCTCGGTCAAGCTTTCCATCCCTTTTGCGTTGATCTGGGGAACAGTCGGGACCGACACCAGGAACTTGATCACCAATGAGACGCAGCGACTATCCAGCCAAATTTCTCCTCGGCTGACGACCTGCAAACATTTCCGGAGCACGTCCAGTGAGCCTTCTTTTGGAAAAATTCCTTGCGCGCCGGCGCGCAGGAACTCCAGCACTGCTTCCTCCTGATGAGAGTCAAGCAGCACCACAACCTTGGTGGCAGGTTCGGAGGCCCGCATTTCTTTGATGACAGCAACCGACTCGGACACGCTGCCATCGAGCAGGGAACTGAGCGCCAAGATATCGGCGTGTTGAGAGACGGCGGTACTTACGATTGTCGTCCGATCAAAGTCCCAGGGGATGATTTCGACATCAGAATCGCGCCCCAAAATTTCGGATAGTAATTGCGAGTGTATTCGTGAGCTGTCGGCGACGAGCACACGGCTTTTCGATGACATTGACAACTGGCCTTCCACACCTATTTGCGGTACCGCACAGAGGACAGGGGGAAACGCTCACTCTGCATCTGGGCCTGCGTCTCGAGGGCCGATGTAAGCCTGCGCCAACCGTCCTGTGGGGCGAACCCAGCTCTTGGTAGTTTACAACAGAGTTGCAAGCACTTGCACGCATTGCAACTTTGGTTCGCAGGATGTTGCATCTTTCGTAGATATTGCGAGTTCTTCCGCCGTTTTGTTCTGCGCATCATGTATCAAGGGCGTCCCGCGGCTACGCTGCTTGCACTGCATTCAAAAGTCCGAGCCCACGTTTGCCTATGATTTACAAAGACCAAGGGAAATAACCGTCAGAAGTCCTGCTCAAGACTAAGGAAGAAATACCTATAGGCCAAACCGCTCACAAGTAATGCCTACAGTACTCATCCAACCAGTACCAATGTCCGCAGAGCACTAGTGCCTCTTGCAGCAACATGCAATCCGAGTTACCGTGGATATGCTTAACGCAAGTCCCCCGTAATATTTGTTAGTCGTTCCTCCCCCGGAATTACTCTCGAGTCGATCCCCACGGCTCCAAAGAATTTCAAACACGACTGGTGTGATTTGTTTTTAGGGTCACTGTCGAATGTGACTTAGAGGGCGAAGCTACGCCGGCCACTCTCAAACAATGTTTTACGATCCCACAAATCGTGCAGCCGAACGAATCGGCAGAGGTCGAATCAGTGGCACGCATTGCAAACGCGGGCTCGCCACGAAGAAATGCTTTGACTGAGAATCAGAAACAAACAATTCTGTACGGTCGATACACCCCTCCTCTCAAAAATGCGAAGAACTGTAATTCGTGACAGTATGCAGCAGTATGCAATGTCGGTTACCGTGACGATTCTTTAAAGGCAAGATTCTAGAAGATTTGTAAGGCGCTCCTCCCCCGGAATGGAATAAGTAATGGAAGTTTCAGGACTGCAACAGGGTATTGCTCAAGCTGCGCGTCCCCCCCGGCTGCTCTTGCTCAGCATCACAAAAGAGCGTGATCCCAAGCACAGACGAGAGCATGGGTCACGGTGGAAAATGCCTTTCGCGAGTTGCAATGCAGTACGCACCACATGCAGCTTCTTGCATCATGTTAAGAGAGAAATTGTAGAAGGTAGGCAACACCCAGGTTCGCGTAGCGTGATTCCAGACTTTATATCAAAGGTCCAGGGAGCACGCATCCCCCCTCGAACCGAGAGCGCCCCCCTTGGAATGAAAATCGGCCCCCAGCTGTGCGAGAACTTTCAAGGATCGTATACGTATTGAGTAAACCATCTCATTAGCAGTTACGGTAAAGACGGCCTTCCCCCAAGAGACTCTGCTTTACTCTCTGCGGCTTCGAAACTGATGCCGTGGACGAACATATTTTCCTCAAATTGGGTCCACTGACAACTGTGACTCAGAGGGCGAAGCTATGGCCACTACGATCATCGCGTTTCCTGAAGTAATACCCGCCTCCATCGAAGAACCGCGGAACTGGTATGCAGTGCACACCCGGGCGCGACACGAGAAATTGGTTGCCTATCGTTTCCAGGAGAGTGGCATTGAAACTTTTCTTCCCCTGGTCAACGAGGTCCATCGCTGGAGCGACCGAAAGAAAATCGTACAGTCGCCTTTATTCAGCTGCTATGTGTTCGCCAGGATCTGTCCTACCAACGTAGATCGGATGCGCCTGCTGAAAGCGGAGGGGGTGCTCGCCCTTGTGGGCAAACGCGGCGAGGGAACTCCCATCGCCGACGATCAGATCGAGTCCGTCAAGTCGTCTCATCGATCAGCGGATGTCGTGGTTTCCCCATCCCTTTCTGAAGATCGGCCAGCGCGTACGCGTCCGCAACGGGGCGCTGCATGGCATGGAAGGAATCTTGCTCTCGCGCAACGGAGACAAGACTCTCGTCGTCTCGATTGATGCGATTCAGCGATCTCTCGCAGTTCGCCTCGAAGGTTACGAACTCGAGGCCGCCTAGAACCCACGAAGTCCCGGCATATAAAGACGCTGCAGACTCTGTAGCAGAAAACAGCCCCCTCATGCGCATCCTGGTCGTCAGCCGCGAAATGACCATTCTGCGGCCACTCTGGTCTCTGGTTGAGCTGAACTCGTGGGAACTGGAGACGGTGAACACCGGGTGGGAGGCGCTGGAGCGCATACATTCAGGCCTGTCGCCGGCTCTCATCGTGCTTGACATGCCGCGAGGCGATACCGACTGCTTGCACATTCTTCGCTGGTTTCGCAGATTGCGTCCCGAGTTGCCGCTCCTGTTGTTGTGTCACCCTGATGATGTCTCCAAGAAGAGCGATGCCCTGCGGATGGGAGCTGATGAGGTGCTCGTGAAGCCTTGCACGGGACACGACTTCCAGTCTGCTATTGGAAACCATGTTCACGGCGGTTCCCGCCGTTCCGCTGAGCAATCTTTGCGCAGTGACCAGGGCGAACCGCTAGGAGAAGAAGGATCTTTTCTCAGTACGAGCCCTCTGATGAGGAAGATCGTCTCCCAAGCGGAACTGCTCGCGGAAGTGGATGTCCCGGTGCTAATCCTTGGCGAGGCGGGGAGCGGGAAGGAAGCCGTGGCACGTCTCATTCATCGCTTGTCCGTGCGCTCTGGCTTCAAGTTCTTGAAGGTAAACTGCACAGAAATACCGGGCCGCCTTTTGGAGAAAGAGATCTTCGGCGCGGAGGTGACGGGGCTAGCGGGAATCCGATTCCGGGCAAGATGGAAATGGCAGGCAAAGGCACCATTCTGCTGGCGGAAGTCACTGCCATGCCGAGCCAATTGCAAACTCAGCTCTTGAATGTGCTTTGCCACGGGCGTTACACGCGCATCGGCAGCCATCGCAGCATCGTTTCCCAAGCCCGGGTTCTGATTTCGAGCAGTGCCAATATTGCACAGGCCTTGGCGGAGAAACGAATCCGAGAAGATCTCTACCACCGTGCGAGCGCCTTCGTGGTGCATGTGCCACCGCTGCGGCAGCGCAAAGAAGAAATCCCGGCCTTTTTGGGACATTTCATGCACAAGCTGGCGAAACACTACGGCTTGAAAAAGCGCGAGGTTCTCACTTCCGTTCTGGAAAAATGCCAGAAATACTCATGGCCGGGAAACTTGGACCAACTGGAGAGCTTCGTAAACCGTTTCCTCCTCAGTGGCGACAGCACGCTGGCGCTGAGTTCCGTGCATGGTATTCATACGGCCAATGCTCAGGCGCAGAGTTTGGACACCCCACCACAAGAATCGCTTCCTTTCGATTCTGAGGCAACGAATTCAACCTCGCTGAAGTTACTTGTCCAGAGTGTTACGTCGGAGGCGGAGAAAACTGTCATCGGACTCGCACTGGAAAAAACGCGCTGGAATCGGAAGGCGGCGGCCCGATTGTTGAGCGTCAGTTATCGCACGCTGCTGTACAAGATCGAGCGGTATCACATGATCGCACCGCAAGCGTACACTACGCCCTTTCTTCGGAACGAGATGAAAGGGAATCGAAGAGAAAGTCGACAGCTGTGACAGTGCTCTGAGCAAATGATGGGGTCGGAGTTGTTATGACAATTGGGGGCAATCATCTTCTCAAGCACGGGGATGTTCGCATCGTTCACCTGTGCTCTTTTGTCGAGTGTCCTATGGGCGCAAGCGGGATCCGGAACCTCTGCCCCTTCAACGTCGAGCAACCCAAATCCTGCTCCCAACGCGGACGTATCTGCGGCACCGAAAGCGCACGATGACACTTTCGTAATCGGCAATGATGATGTTTTGGCCATCAATGTCTGGAAGGAGCCTGACATTTCGAGGTCCGTTCCGGTTCGCTCGGACGGAAAGATCTCATTGCCATTAGTCGGTGAAGTGCAGGCCAGCGGGCGAACGCCGCTCCAATTGGAACAACAGATCGCTCAACAACTGAAGAGTTACGTTGCCGAACCTGAAGTCACGGTAATTGTTCAGCAGATAAACAGCCAGAAGTTCAATATTTTGGGGATGGTGAACCGGCCGGGTTCTTTTCCGCTTACAAACTCTCCAACTGTGTTGGACGCAATCGCGGTTGCAGGTGGATTCCGCGATTTTGCTAAACAGAAGTCGGTTTATGTGCTGCGTCAGAATCCCGACGGAACGCAATCTCGTCTTCCGTTTAATTACAAAGAAGTTGTGAAGGGCCAGAACGGGGCACAGAATGTGAAACTGCAGCCTCGTGACACCATCGTGGTACCTTGAGAATGAATGTGCTGGGGAAAAGTTGTTCTGTAGTGCTGTTCATCATGGCGTCAGTTGTGCTGTGGTCGCAGGACAGCAGCGTGCCTCAAGGCAAGGAACAGCAATCGATCACTGGCCAGCAAATCGAGTCTCCGAGTGACGAGCCGTCCCAGAGTGCAGGCACCCACCCAGAAGACCAAATGCAGGTTCCTCCTCCCGTGGCAGTGCAATCGTATCCAATGACCTTCACGTCGGAAGGTCGCTCCAACTACTTGCGTTATGGACTGTCTTTCACCACGGGGTATATGGATCACGTGCAGGGGTACGGAACCGTTGGAGGAAGCGACGAAACCTACTCGGTGGCACCCGTGATTGCGATTGATACCAAGACGGGACGGTTGCAGTTCGTCGCAACGTATGCTCCAGGTTTCACCCTTTACCAACACACGAGCGCACTGAACGAATCCGACCACAACGCGTCATTGAAATTCCAGTATCGATTCAGTCCTCATGTGACGTTTAGTGCAGAGAATGCGTTCGTGAAGAGTTCTAACATCTTCAGTCAACAGAATCTTGGACCATCGCTGTCGCCGTCAGGCGCGCCAGAGACATCCAATGTATCTGTAATTGCACCCTTTGCAGACCGCATCAGCAATACCGGAAGCGCTGGAATCAATTATCAATTCAGCCTGAATGGGATGATCGGTGCCAGCGGAACTTTCACATTTTTAGATTATCCAAACCCTTCGCAGGTGCCGGGCCTTTACAACTCTCGTTCCTCCGCTGGATCGGCGTTTTATACTCATCGCATTTCGAAGATGCACTATGTGGGAGTGACGTACCAGCATCAACGGCTACTGGCTTATCCCGTGGAGGGCCAGAGCAAGACGCAAACGGATGCAGTCCTTCTGTTCTATACTCTCTACCCCGCGTCGCATTTCTCAATATCACTCTTCGGGGGCCCGCAGTATTCTGATACGTTCTCGGCAGCCATGTTGCTGCCCACGGCACCAAAGAATATGGTGTCGTGGAACCCGGCGGCCGGAGCCAGCCTAAACTGGCAAGGTAAGCTCACTAGTGTCGCGCTCAGCTACTCGCATCTCATTAGTCCCGGTTGGGGCCTTTCAGGGGCTGTGCTTGCAGACAGTGGGAACGCCGCTCTACGGCGCCAGTTAGGGAACAGCTTGAGCGCGGCCGTTCAGGCAGGGTACGCGCGAACCCAGGAGATCAATTCGTCAACTTCGGGCAGCAGCAGTGGCCATTCGCTCTCCGGGACGGCCTCGCTGTTCAGACCCATAGGACAGCATCTGGATGTCCAGCTCGGATATTCGTGGCTGCACCAAACTTACTCTCAGGTGGCCGCTCTAGCCGCGGCGCCGAATACGAACCGCGTGTTTGTTTCTCTCTCGTACCAATTTCTACGACCGTTGGGAAGGTAAACGTGGCTGAAGAACTGGAAGAACCAAGTTCGACGAATTTCGACGTTCAGTATCTGCTGGGAGTTGTGCGACGCCGGCACTTGCACTTCTTGATCCCGTTGTTCTTGGGCTGGATAGTGGTTTGGGGTGCCAGTTGGGTACTACCTCCACGTTACAAGTCTGCGACGATGATCCTGGTTGAGCAGCCGACGATGCCGACCAACTACGTGATGCCGAACATCAATGATGACTTGCAAGGACGATTGCAAACTATCACGCAACAAATCCTCAGTCGAACGCGTTTGCTGCAAATCATAGACCAGTTCAATTTATACCCTGATTCGCGTGGCAAGCGTTCTCCCGATGATAAAGTTGCCAGCATGCGCAAAGATATAGATGTCGAGTTAGTTCGCAGTCCAGGGAATCAGATCACTGCGTTCAACGTGTACTACTCGTCAGCGGATCCTATCGTCGCGCAGCAGGTCACAGGCGAAATAACAAAGCTTTTCATCAACGAGAACCTGGAAGTTCGGCAACATCAGTCGGAGGACACAACAAGTTTTCTTGAAAGTCAGTTAGCGAGCGCTCGGAATTCCCTGTTTGAGCAAGAGGAAAAGATTCGGCAGTTCAAGTCTTCCCACGTTGGCGAGATGCCAGCGCAGTTGGCAAGCAACTTGCAGATCCTGGGTGGACTCCAATCGCAACTACAGAATGCCGAGGACTCGTTGAATGCCGCCAGGCAACAGCACGTTTACCTGCAGACGCAGTTGGAGCAATACCGCAGTTTGCAGGGCTCGGCCAAGTCAGGCAGTGACACCTCCATTGGTTTGCCTGCCATTGAGCGCGAACTGGAGAAGCTAAAAGCCCAGCTCGCCGACTTGAGCTCGCACTATACAGATCGACACCCTGATGTGCGGAAATTGAAGCAGCAGATCGCGAAGACGGAGAAGACCAGAGATCAAGTACTTGCCAGGCTCAGGGAGGAGAAATCGAATGCCAGCGGGCCCTCCACCCAGATCGACGCTGCTGCCCAGCAAATCGCTGATCCGACCGAGTCGGCGATGTTGCTGCAGATCCAGGGTCAGTTGCACTCGAACGAGGTTGAGATCACAAGTCGTGAGCGTTCCATTGCAGGATTGAAAGCGAAGATTGAGGAATACCAAGGGCGCTTAAATCAGGAGCCGATACGGGAACAGCAATTGGCTGATTTGACGCGTGGTTATGAGCAGTCGAAGACCAGTTATGACGAATTGTTGAAAAAGAAAAATGAATCTGCGATGGCGACGCGAATGGAACTGTTGCAACAAGGCGAACGGTTCCACATCATGGACCCCCCAAGCTTGCCCCAAAAACCTGAATTTCCCAATCGACTGAAGTTTTGTGGAATGGGCCTCGGCTTCGGTATCGCACTGGGAGTCGTTGTTGCTGGCGCATTCGAAAAAATGGACAGACGGATCCATAGCGAAGAGGAAATTAAGAAGCTGTTGCCGTATGACGTATCAGTAGATATTCCAGCAATTGTGAGCGCCAGAGACGAGCAGAAAGCTCGCACAACGATGTGGCTAAGCTGGGCCACCGCAACTATCGTTTTCATGGTTATCCTCGCGGGTTCAGCGTATAGCTACTTGCGCGGTTAGGTCTTCAATGTACAAAGACTTCTACAAATTGCAGAAGGATCCATTTGAGATTACGCCTGATCCCTCCTTCTTGTTTGCGACCAAAGTGCACAACGAGGCGCTGGCGACGCTTTATTATGGGGTTCGGCGACACAAAGGATTCATCGTACTCACTGGAGAGGTTGGAACTGGGAAAACTGTCTTGACCCGGGGTTTGCTCCAGTTGCTCAGACTCACCAAGATCAACTATGCGTATATTTTCAATTCGCGCTTGTCGGCGATGGAATTCCTTCAGTATGTAGCCGGTGATTTTAGGCTCGCCGTGGCAGGGAAGTCGAAAGGCGAACTTTTGCTAGCGTTAAGTAGCTTCGTGGTATCGAATTTCCAAAAAGGTTTAACGACTGTACTTATAGTGGATGAAGCGCACCATCTATCGTTGGACATTCTTGAGGAGATTCGTCTGCTGACCAATCTCGAAACGGCGCAGGAGAAACTGCTGCAGATTGTGCTAGTTGGGCAGCCAGAATTGGATGAAAAGCTAGATTCTAAGGAGCTACGACAGCTAAAGCAGCGGATTGCTCTTCGCTCACACCTAACGCCGCTGGATTTAGAGGAGACCTACGGATACATCCGCAAAAGGCTGCAAGTAGCGGGCAATTCGAATCCTGATCAGATATTTCCGATGGAAACTGTAGTTGAGGTGCATCGGATATCTGGTGGTATTCCTCGAGTGATCAATACACTTTGTGAAAACGCCCTCATCCACGGATATGCAAGACATCTTCCACAGTTATCGCCCGACGTTATAGGACAGATCGCGTATGAGTTTCGCTTGAATATCTTGAGCTCAACCCGCTTTGCTGAGTCGGAGGCTTCCGGGAGAGGGGTCACTGAGCTATTGCAAGCGGCGAAAACGTTGTCGGACTTTGTTGCGGGTATTCGCCGGGCCCAGTCACACGGCGAAGAACTCAGGGGCGTCATAGGAGGCATAGCGAAACATGAGCCATATATTTGACGCCTTGCAACGGTCTGGAACGGAGCGCTCGGGGGTTGCGTATTCGGATGTCATTTCGGTGGTGACGAAAGTCTTTGAGGGTCATGAGGAGGTCCCAAAGTCGGAGAGCAAGCCTACGGTTGCGCCAATTGTGACCGAGATGTCGGCACCCGAACTGCCCACGTCTGAAGAAGGTTTCCCGGTCTCGAGGGGCCAGAGCATAACAGAATTTCCCTCGGTAGACGTCCATCTGAACCGCTCGAGTAAGTTTGTCGTTGCAACTGAGCCGGAGAGTCTTGCCGCAGAAAAGTTCCGGTTTCTTGGAGTCCGCTTACGGCAGCTACAGAACACGCTGCCGATTAAGAAGGTGCTCGTTACTAGCAGCATTCCGGAGGAGGGCAAAAGCTTGGTGAGTGCCAATTTGGCCGCCGTCCTTGCGCGCAGGAAGCAACGAGTGCTTCTGATTGACGGTGATCTGCGGCGCCCGGTTCTCGGGGAGCAATTTGGGCTAAGTAGGTTGAAAGGCATAGCGGACTGGCTTTGCGGAGACCTGGATCGGCTCGACTGTGTCTACTATCTCCAAGAGTTCGACTTCTGGCTGATGCCGGCTGGTGAGCCACCATCAAATCCCCTGGGGTTGATGTCACAACAATCCCTCAGTCGACTCATGGAACGAGCCAGTGACCTGTTCGACTGGATCATCGTCGATTCTCCTCCCCTTTTGCCACTTGCGGACACTACCGTCTGGACACGCGTTACCGATGGCATATTGCTCGTTGCACGAGTGGGGAACACGGAAAAGCCGCAGTTGCTACGTGGTCTGGAACTTTTAAAAAAGAACAAAGTCATTGGTATTGTAATGAACAGTTGTACGAACCCGCATCACGAGAACTATTATCGGCGCTATTCATCTAGTCAAAGTAGAACCTAACCGCCGCCGGTACAGCAGCGCACCCCAGGACCGATCCTCTTAACCCACTAATTCTTCAATCCCCTGCAATTTGGGTGCTCTCGTCAATAGCAGCTCCACCGCTGCACCAGCGATTATTACAAACACTATGCCGCGGGTTTATTGGAACAAGCTAAGAGCAACGGCTCCAAATAAATCGAACTCGAGATTCACATCGATAGCCCTCCCCTTAGGCCTTGCAAGAACTAGGAATGCGGATCTTCCTAGACTTGTCTAGACGTAAACGACTATTCCGAACACCCCAGCAAGAATTCGTCACCACCTGAATTGGTGCAAATCGAAGCCTAGTGCCCGGCGCGAACAATTTGTGCTGCTGAGCCGGGGACGGGCACAGACGTTGCCGGTGCCTTGTCTGCTTCAAGTCTTTCAACGTGCCGATGTTACTCGTATCTATGAAGAAAGTAGGAAACTTAGCGTGAACTCGCCACGCACACTTTACAGTTCGGAACGTAACCGGCTAACAGCAACATCTAACGTTCTCGGGAGTCGTGGGATTCTCAATGAGAAGCACTTTCACCGTACCGTCGCACTGGAAAGACGGAGAACGGAACGTTCTCATAAGCCGTTTCTATTAATGTTGATTGACCAGGGCGAAGAAACGGCGGTACACCACAACCACAGTGGCCTCGACAGGATCTCAACAGTGCTCTCTCTAGCCACCCGAGAAACTGACGTTGTTGGTTGGTACAAAGATTCTCTTGTCGTGGGGGTGATGTTTACTGAAATCGACCCAGACGACAAGAAAGCCATTGTTGAGAGAGTGCTCGCTCGAGTGAGCACTGCGTTGCAGAGAAATCTCAGCTTCGAGCAGTTCCGCCCGATTAGGATTTCGTTCTACTGGTTCCCTGAAGAATGGCAGCAATTCCTGTCGCGCAAACCGCCTGTAACGTCGCTGTATCCAGATCTGGCCAATCAGGATCAGGCCCGCAAAGGCTATCACGTAGTCAAACGCGTAATGGACATTTCAGGAAGCTTCTTGGCTTTATTATTTACCGCCCCGATATTCGCCCTTGTGGCCCTTGCGATAAAGCTCACATCCAAAGGACCGGTCTTCTTCCGCCAACAACGGGTTGGACGTTACGGCGAGCCATTCTCGCTATTGAAATTCCGATCGATGTATTGCGGGAATAGCAACGCCATTCATAAGCAATACGTCGCGCGAACTGATTTCAGGAACTGCGCGAAAACAGCCCTGCGATGGAGATGGCCAGGGTGTTTACAAGCTGACAAAGGATTCGCGAGTCACCTCAGTGGGTTCCTTCTTGCGCAGAAGCAGCCTGGACGAACTGCCACAGCTCATCAATGTGCTCAAAGGCGAAATGTCTCTGGTGGGGCCTAGACCTCCACTCGATTACGAGCTTGAAAGATATGACCTCTGGCACCGTCGCCGCCTGATGGAGGCGAAACCAGGCATCACGGGCCTCTGGCAGGTGAGTGGTCGCAATCGTATTCCTTTTAATGAAATGGTTCGTCTTGACCTCGTATATGCCAGCTCCTGGTCGCCCTGGCTGGACCTAAAGATTTTGTTTCGTACACCAAAAGCTGTCTTTGCTGGCGCTCATTGAGCGCGGAAAGAGTTGTACTCCCATGTCGAATGGAAATGGAGCACTCGCGACAATTCCTACTCTGCCACTCCCCGCTGCGGCAATAACTCCGGTGCGGGGAAGAATGAGCAGTACGATCCGGTGTGGTGTCGTCGGTTACGGCTATTGGGGACCTAACATCGTAAGGAATCTCCAAGGTATGGCCGACGTGGATACGGCTGCGGTGTGCGACAAGAGCCCAGCAGCCCGGAAGAGGGCTCACAAAGCACATCCCCAAATCTATGTGACGTCCGATGTTTCGGAAATCATGACCTCACCGGAGATCGATGCCGTCGCGATTGTTACTCCGGTGTGGACCCATTTCGAGTTGGCCAAGACGGCTCTGGAGAATGGCAAGCACGTGTTCGTGGAAAAACCATTTACCAGCAGTGTCGCGCAAGCGGAAGCGCTGATCGAATTGGCCGAGAAGAACAACCTCACAATCATGGTCGACCACACATTTCTTTTCACGGGAGCGGTGAAGAAGATCAAGCAACTGGTCGACGACCAGCTTCTCGGCAAGCTTTACTACTATGACTCGACTCGCGTAAACCTGGGGCTGTTTCAACATGACATCAACGTTGTTTGGGATCTTGCGCCCCATGATTTATCTATCTTAGATTACGTCATTGGCAGTAACCCAGAAGCCATCAGCGCGACCGGCCAGAAGCACCTCAATGGCCACGAAGATATCGCATTCATCACCCTCTATTTCCCTGATTCAGTCATCGCCCACGTCAATGTCAATTGGCTGTCCCCGGTCAAGGTGAGGACGACGATGATCGGAGGCGAGAAAAGAATGCTGCTGTGGAACGATCTCGAGGCCGACGAAAAGATAAAGATCTATGACAAAGGCGTTGATATGAACAGCCGCGAGGGCGTTTACGAGCTCCTTGTGAGCTATCGATCGGGTGATATGTGGGCTCCCCACTTGGAGCAAGCAGAAGCGCTAAAGCACGAACTTTCACATTTCATCAAGTGCATTGGCGACGGTTCTACCCCAATCAACGACGGCGAAGCCGGCCTGCGTATAGTCCGAATGCTCGAGGCATCCACGCAATCCCTGAAAGATAGAGGGGCGCTGGTTTATCTCTGAACGCAGCGTTTCAACAGTCCAGCGCAATGCTTTGCGAGATGCAGCCTATGACACACCTTGACCAGGAAGGGACGCCCCACCGTTATCTGTCGATAGCTCCAGATGTGAAGCTAGGTCGTGATGTCAAACTCTCAGAGTTCATCAATTTGTATGGCTGCGAAGTGGGGGACGAGACCAAGATCGGCGCGTTTGTAGAAATCCAAAAGAACGCCAGCGTGGGAAGGTGCTGCAAGATTTCCAGTCATACCTTCATTTGTGAAGGAGTCACCATTGAAGACAACGTATTCATCGGACACAATGTTGCCTTTATCAATGACACCTATCCTCGTTCTACCACTGCCAGTGGCAACTTGCAGACCGAATCGGATTGGCATGTCGAGAGAACATTCGTGAAGAAGGGTGCTTCCGTTGGCTCTGGTTGCACTATTTTGTCCAACGTCACGATCGGTGAAAACGCGATTATCGGAGCCGGCAGTGTTGTGACCAGGAGTATCCCGGCAAATTGTGTTGCGTACGGAAACCCCGCACGTGTCCATCGGCAAGTTGATCCGCACTTGGAGTTTCACAATGAGAGCATTGAGCGTTCCATTTCTTGATTTGGTGACCCCTCACGTTGAGCTGGAATCAGAGCTCACCGCGGTCTTTCAGCGGGCACTGCGTACGGCGGGGTTCATCGGCGGACCCATGGTCGAGGAGTTCGAGAACCAATTCGCGGCTTTTTGCAATTGCGCGCATGCTGTCGCCGTTGGGAGTGGAACCGATGCGCTCCGGTTTGCGCTCATGGCAGCAGGTGTAAAGCCGGGTGATGTCGTTGTCACTGTGCCGAACACATTTATAGCGACCACAGAAGCAATTACACAAGCGGGTGCTTTGCCGGAATTCGTCGACATCGACGAGCGCTCGTACAATATGGACCCTGAGAGGCTCGGAGCTTACCTGGAAAAGCAATGCACGATCTCAGAGACCGGGGCACTCATCAGCAACAGGTGCAACCGCCCAGTGACAGCCATCGTACCGGTTCACCTTTATGGCCAGATGGCGGATATGGACGCCATCCTCGAGTTGGCTGAGCAGTACCGGCTGGTTGTGATCGAAGATGCTTGCCAGGCACATGGCGCCGAGTACTTCTCGCGAAAGCATAATCGCTGGTTCAGTGCGGGCTCAATGGGACGTGCGGCTGCCTTTAGCTTCTATCCGGGCAAGAACCTGGGAGCATGCGGCGAAGGTGGAGCGGTCACCACGAACGATGCGCATATCGCTCAAACCGCCAAAATGCTCCGCGATCATGGTCAGGCCAAGAAGTACTACCACGATATCGAGGGATATAACGGGCGTCTGGATTCCGTTCAAACCGGGATCCTGAGTGTGAAACTGAGATACCTTCCAGAATGGAACGCGAACCGTCGCCAAAGTGCAGAAGATTACCGCTCCTTGTTGTCAACTTTGGACGGTGGAGTCCAAATACCCTATGAACCCACTTGGTCACGAGCCGTTTACCACCTTTATGTCGTGAGTACACCGGATCGCGACGGATTGATCGCACATCTTAACGCCGCTGGAGTCGGTACAGGCATTCACTACCCGATCCCCTTGCATCTACAGCGCGCGTATGAGCACCTCGGCTATCCGGTCGGAGCATTCCCTGCAGCCGAAGAAGCAGCGAGCCGGATCGTTTCATTACCTATGTTTCCACACCTCACAGCTGAACAGCAGAGTTACGTTACCCACAGCGTTATGGAGTTTCTTCAGGCGACTACGGCGGCCTAGGGCGGCCCTCCATACGACCGCATGGGTGCAGGTCAGCCCGAATTCACTGCTGAATGGAATTTAGATTGGAGACTCTGGAGTTTCCGGCCGTCGCTGCGGCGAGAAAGTCAGCCTTCACGACATCTGCTGCCCTCATCGGGCAGTCGATATTAATACTTAGTCCAGCATTCGAACTATCTTAATTGGAGGAAATATGAGCGTCGCACACCTTGAAATTCCTAAGTTGCAGATGCCGACTGACGCAAATATCAGCGGCCGCACATTTGGGAACGAAGAACTGGAACTGCTGAGGCAGGCTCTCGAGTCAGGCACCCTTAACTGCACGAAGGGCACGTTTGTGAACCGTTTTGAGAAGGCATTTGCTGAGCGGCTGGGCGTAACCAGCGCCTGCGCGGTCACTTCGGGAACGGCCGCCGTTCATTGTGCGGTCACTGCCGTAAACCCGGAACCAGGTGACGAGATTATCAGCTCGCCAATCACTGACATGGGTGCAATCTCTCCCATCCTCTATCAGTCCGCCATTCCGGTTTTTGCGGACGTCGATCCCACCAGCCTGCTCGTGACCGCGGAAACAATTGCGCCGCGCATCACGCGCCGTACTCGGGCCATCATCGTTACCCACTTGTTTGGAAACGTGTGCGATATGGATCCCATCATGGAACTTGCACGCAAGCACAATCTGGTTGTGATCGAGGATTGTGCCCAGGCATTCGATGCCCGCTACAAAGGGAAGCCGGTTGGCACGATCGGCCACATTGGAGCCTTCAGCTTGCAGCAGACCAAGCACATTACGACGGGTGAGGGTGGGATTGCTGTCACTAACGATCCAAAATTTGCTCGGACAATGCGCTTGTTCCACGACAAGGCATGGGGCTACGGTGATACGAATCCGGATCACTACTTCCTGGCACTGAACTATCGCATGACCGAATTGCAAGGCGCGGTCGCTCTGGCGCAGCTTGAGAAGCTGAACTGGTCGGTCCAACAACGCCAGGAAATGGCTCTGCGCTTGACTGCGCGTCTGCAGCATTTGAGCGATGTTCAATTGCCTGAGCCGACACCTGGTGCCACTCATGTGTATTGGAAATACTATTTGCGTTTCGAAAAGGACAATGTTGGAGATATAGCGAAGCTGTTGCGCGAGGAGTACGGGCTGGCGACGGCTCCTCGCTACATCCAGAAACCCGCCTTCATGTGCGAGGTTCTGCGTGATCATCGGACCTTCGGCAACAGTCAATGGCCCTATGTCGGTGAGTGCCGCAAGGGCGAAGCGCCGGTCGACTACAACCCGGATTCCTATCCGGGAACAGTAGACGGGCTCGCACATGTGCTAGTTCTCCCCTGGAACGAAAAGTTTACGGAGGAGCATGTGGACTATTGGGCCACCGCCATCACCGATGTTCTGCAACGCGTGCGAGGATCCCATGCCTAAAACCAAAGTCGCAATCATTGGATGTGGGCGGATCGCAGCCACCCACCTCCAAGCTCTAAAGAGCATTGAGGAAGTCGAAGTCGCGGCCGTAGCCGATAGCAACCCGGAGGCCGGCAAGTCTTTTGCCGCCTCCGCGGGTTGCCCTTCCTACACTGATTACAAAGAGATGGTTGACAAGGTTGGTCCGGAGGTAGTGGTTATTTGTACCCCGCCGGTATCCCATCCTGAGATCTCCATCTTTGCGTTAGAGCACGGGGCACACGTGCTCTGTGAGAAGCCCTTTGCCATTCACACTGTCTGTGCCAGTCGAATGGTAGAGGCAGCCGAAAAAGCTGGGCGCTATCTGACGATGGCCTCCAAGTTTCGATTTGTTGAAGATGTGACCAAGGCTCGCAAACTGGTCGAAGATGGGGTCGTAGGGCAGATGGTCCTGGCCGAGATCGCATTCTGTGGCCGCGCCGATATGCGTGGCCGCTGGCCCAGCGATCCGGAGGCCTCAGGCGGCGGTGTTCTGATCGACAACGGCAGCCATGCAGTCGACATCATCCGCTACTTACTGGGGCCAATCAGCCGCGTGCAAGCCCAACATGGGAGAAGTATCCAGGGGCTTCCCGTCGAAGACACTTCCATGGTGTTCGTCGAGACCATGGATGGCGTCTGGGGCCGAATCGACCTCAGTTGGTGCCTGGAAAAGAATCATGATGCCTTTGTTTGCATGCATGGCAACGAAGGAATGCTGGTAGTGGGTTGGAAATCTTCCCGCTATCGCAGATACGACAGTCAGGAGTGGGTGACATTCGGCAACGGCTATAACAAGCTCGACGCGTTTGTTCACCAACACAAAAACTTCATCGACAGCATTCACGGCCTTGCGAAACCGGTCATCAATGCAACCGACAGCTTCGAATCAGTTCGCGTAATCGAAGTTGCCTATCGCTCGTCCGCACTCAGCAAATGGATGGAGGTGAACCGTGTCTGACGTCATGATTCATCCTACGGCTCTTGTCGAGCACAATGTTTCCCTGGGTGACGGAACAAAAGTGTGGGACAACGCGCACATCCGCCACGGCGCGAGTCTGGGGAAGGACTGCATAGTCGGTGACAAAACCTACATCGCCTACGACGTGAAGATAGGGAACTTCGTAAAGTTGAACTCAAGCGTCTATATTTGTGCGGCCGTCAGCATCGAAGATTATGTGATGATCTCCGCGCACACAGTGTTTACCAACGACAAATTCCCACGTGCATTTCCTCCCGACATGTCAGGGCTTGCCTCTTCCGATCCGAACGAAGAGACTCTCCCGACCATCGTGCGGTATGGTGCCACGATCGGTGCGAATGCGACCATCGGCTGCGGCATCGAAATCGGACGCTTCGCCATGGTGGGGATGGGCGCAGTTGTCACCAAGAGTGTGCCCAACTACGGGTTGGTTTTTGGCAACCCCGCCCGCTTGCAAGGCTACGTCTGCGCTTGCGGGCCGTTGCTAGGCGGCAAGGACCTGTTCACAGCTCACGGGACTGCAAAATGCCACCGCTGTGGGCGTGAATACACCTTTAATGGCACTGAAGTTGTAGAAGTCGTTTTGACGCAGCAATCTGCCTGATCATCGCAGGCCCTCCCCCTAACCTCCACAGGATCACTTACATTATGCGCATATCGATCATTGTTCCCTTTTACAACGAAGAGGAAGGGATTCCCAACCTACGAGAGAAACTCGTGGCCCTCACCAAGGTGCTCGCTCCCACCCACGAGTTGGAATGTGTGCTCGTTGACGACGGAAGTGAGGACAACAGCGAGGGGGTTGCCAAGCAAACATTCGTGGGCATGCCCCTGGCAGTATTCGTCAAGCACCAGCAGAACCGGGGATTGGGGGCGGCCATGCGGACCGGATTCAGCAAAGCGACCGGGGATATCGTCTGCGCCATCGATTCAGATTGCACCTACGACCCGATGCTGATGCCCCGATTGCTGGAAGCCCTTGAAAAAACCGGCGCCGATATAGCTACAGCCTCTCCTTACCACCCCGACGGTGGAGTCGATAATGTCATTGGCTGGCGTCTATTCCTAAGCCGCGGCGCGTCATGGATGTATCGCATCGTCTGTTCGAGCAAACTCTACACCTACACCAGCATGATGCGAGCTTACCGGCGCGCCGTTATACAGAGCGTACCTTTCCAGTCCGACGGCTTCGCGGGTGTCACCGAAATCCTGTTACGCGCCAGCCAGCAGGGGTATCGCGTCGTTGAGGTTCCGATGGTGTTGCACTCGCGGGTGACGGGCACTTCAAAAATGAAAGTAATGCGCAGCATAGGCATGCACCTCCAACTGATGCTACGGGCTTTCACGTGGCGATTCGTCGGACTGGCGCCTTATACAGTCTCTAGACCCAAGGAAGTCGGGTAACTCTCATGAGCAAACTCAAAGTTCTGGCTGTTGTCGGCACTCGCCCCGAAGCGATCAAAATGGTGCCCGTTCTGCGCGAACTGCGCACGATTACGGATGTCGAGCTGACAGTCGTTTCTACGGCTCAGCATCGCCAAATGCTTGATCAAGTGTTTGGCCTTTTTGGCATCACTCCCGATGTTGATTTAGACATCATGCATCCCAATCAATCGCTGAATGACATCGTCGGTCGAGCCGTTAGCGGTATGGATAAGGTTCTCGCATCCTGCTCACCCGACATTCTATTGGTTCAGGGTGATACTACTACCGCATTTGTCTCTGCCCTTGCCGCTTTCCATCGTGGGATTCAGGTGGGTCACGTCGAAGCTGGGTTGCGCAGCTACAACCGCTATAACCCCTATCCAGAGGAGATTAATCGTCGCCTTATTTCCGAAGTCGCATCCATCCATTTCGCACCCACCGAGCGCAACGTCGACAACCTGGTGCGCGAAGGCATACGACGGGAGGACATCTATCTCACAGGAAATACGGTCGTGGATTGCTTAATGGGAATTGCTCGGGCTGGCAGAGACACTCTGTCTCAATATCTACCCCGCGGTTTCCGAGTAAACGGCGGAAGAATGATCCTGATCACCGCGCACCGACGCGAGAATCTCCATGGGGCCATCAGGGAACTCTGCGACGCGATCGCATGCATGGCTTCGATGTTCCCTAGAACAAAGTTCCTTTTTCCTGTCCACATGAACCCGAAGGTACGAGAAGTGGTTCTGCCGGCGCTGTCGACATTTCCCAACATCGCGCTGACGGAGCCGCTGCCCTACTGCACATTTGTAGAGGCCATGGCCGCCTCTTACTTGATCTTGACCGATTCGGGCGGCGTGCAGGAAGAGGCACCGTCCCTGGGCAAACCGGTATTGGTGCTCAGGGAAACGACCGAACGGCCTGAAGGGATCGCCTTGGGGGCCGCGAAACTTATTGGGACTGCCCGTTATCGAATCGTTTCCGAAACCATGCGCCTACTACGGGATCGCGCTGAATACGAACGCATGGCAGCTTTCCGAAGTCCGTATGGAGACGGATTGGCCGCCAAGCGCACCGTCCAAGGACTGCTCCATCACTTCGACCGTGGGGAGAGCCCAATATCGTTTCAGCCGACCTTACCAAGGGTTCTTTTTGAGGTTGGAGCCAGGGAGAGCGCAGTTCTTCCCAAAACAGCATAACAATGGCCTCCAATCCACAACGCGCTGTGCTGGGTGGCGTCCCTGCCCTTTCTTTCTCGGTGGCTAAGCTGGCTCTGCAGTGGCCGGTTGCCTTCGCAGCCTCTTCCGTCTTTGTGGTGTGCGGTCATTCGTTGATCAAAGCGGGATTGAACGCAGCCGCCGCCCACAGTGCTGCCAGCATTGGTTTAGCGGCGCGCATTGGCGTCGTGCTGTCCCAGCCATTGGTTATCGGAGGGTTGCTTATCTATTTTCTGGGAACAATCTGCTGGATGACCGCTGTCGCTCAAAAAGACATTAGCTTCTTATACCCGCTCACCAGCGTGAATTACGTAATGGTCGCAGGGACCAGCACCTTATTTTTCCACGAAGTCATCTCGCTTCGGCGCGCGATAGGCGTATTCGTGATTGTGTTGGGTATGGTTCTCATGAACCGCCAATCCTCGCGAGGGAACAAGCGATGAGCCCGAAACTCATGATCTGGACCAGTGTTGTACTAAGTGCATTGGCGCAAGTCTTTCTCAAGTATGGCCTGACTCGAGCCCAGAAGAACCGTGCTGGTCGGCCCGGGTCCGTGGGGCTTTTGCTTGGGGTCATCAGCCAAAGTTTCGTCTGGCTGTGGGGTCTTTGCTTTGTATTGGCGACCGCCCTGTGGCTTTTGGGCCTGCAAAAGCTTGAGCTTTCTTATGCATATCCGCTAGTCAGTTTCGGCTATGTTTTAGTCAGTATCCTTTCCGCACTGTGCTTTCATGAGCGAGTCGACGGTAATCGGTGGGCTGCAATAGCAGTGATCAGTGTCGGCGTGATGTTAATTGCCGGAAGTTAGCGTGAACAGCCAAACAACAATCAGTCGAAATTTAGTCGGCCGCCGGATCGGCGTCTTGGGAGCCGGTATTACTGGGCTCACCGCCGCATTTTACCTGCTGCGCGCGGGCGCAGAGGTGACAGTCATCGAGGCGCAACCGCAAATCGGGGGACTGGCCACGTATTTTGATTTCGGTTCGTTTACCTGGGACAGGTTTTATCACTGCATCCTGCCTTCTGACCGCCCTCTCCTTCAACTGATCGAGGATCTGGGCCTCTCTCAAGATCTACGCTGGACCAAAACCAAGGTGGGTTTCTTTGCGGACGGTGCTCTGTACTCCATGAGTTCCAGCCTCGACTTTTTGCGCTTTCCGCCGCTGAACTTGTGGCAGAAAGTTCGATTGGGAGCAGGCATTCTATATGCTTGCCGTATTCGCGACGGTCGGGAGCTTGAAACTGAGCTGGCGAGCGATTGGCTGACACGGATTTTTGGCAAGAAGAACTATGACAAGATCTGGGGCCCTCTGCTGAAGTGCAAGCTGGGGGCTTGCCGGGAGGAAGCGTCGGCGGCGTTCATTTGGGCCACAATTTCGCGTCTCTATTCCACTCGGGAGAACAACGCCAAACGAAGCGAGTGCCTGGGGTACGTGCCCGGAGGTTATCGCACTATACTCGGCCGACTGCTTAGCGAAATCGAGAGGATGGGAGGCAAAGTCCTCTCCGGCTCCCGCGTCGAGAAGATTTTTGCCGACGAGCACATCGAGTGCAGAACGGCAGCTCAAACATTCGACTTCGAGAGCGTCATATCGACTCTGCCAAGCCCGGTATTGCGGAAGATCACTCCCCAACTCGCTCCCGAGCATACTGATCAATTAGGGAAAGTGAAATACCTGGGCGTCATCTGTATCGCGCTTGTATTGAAGCGGTCGCTCAGTCCCTATTACGTGACAAATCTGATCGATGACGTTCCCTTCACCGGCATCATAGAAATGACAAATCTCATATCCCGACAAGAAACGGCCGGGAAGACTCTGGTGTACCTGCCAAAATACACTGCCCCTGCCGATCCCTTGTTCGAGGCCTCCGAAGAGGTAATCTGGGATTCTTTCAAGACGGGCCTGACACGGGTCTTTCCCGACCTGAAAGATACAGACATTGAGCGACGATTCCTTTTCCGCGAGCGTTTCGTGCAGCCGATCCCGGTGCTTCACTACTCCGACATAGTGCCGAAGATGGAAACGAATATCGATAACTTATTCGTCGCGAATACGACCCAAATTATCAACTCGACTCTGAACAACAACGAAATGGTGAAGATCGCGTACCGAGGCGCGGAAGCTGTTCGGGCGGCATCGGCCTCGGCTGATGTCCGGCCGAATCCCAGCAGCTCCCTCGCGCTGTCCCCCGGTAATTAGCCCAAGTCTGATTCCAAAGTTCCTAGAAGATTGATCCGCCCTAGAAAGGCGGGGAGGAGTGTTATGCGTAAGTGCCAAGTGCTCTCAATTGCGGCGGTGGTTCTATTCTGTTTTGTCATGATAGCCAGCTCCTATGGGCAGAACTGCAGTTCCTCTTCGCCAGTTGTGTGCACAATTTGGAGTGCGGGTGCAGTCCCAGGCGCTGTGGATGGCGGAGATCCTTCTGCGGGCGAATATGGTGTCAAGTTTCGGTCAGACGTCAATGGCTCCGTGGTTGGAGTTCGCTTCTACAAGGCCTCCTTAAATACGGGGACGCACATTGTTAATCTGTGGACTGCCAATGGCAATCTGTTGGCCTCCGCTGTGGTTTCCGGTGAAACTGCATCTGGGTGGCAGCAATTCAACTTCAGCTCTCCTGTTAATGTCGCTGCCGGTACCACGTACGTGGCATCATATTTTACGTCTACTGGTCATTATTCGTTTAATGCTAGTTATTTTGGTGCTGCTGTAGATGCCGCACCCCTACATGCATTGGCCAATACTTCCAGCGTTAACGGCGTTTATAGATACGGATCCAGCAGCGGGTTTCCGACATCGACGTATTCGGCCAGCAATTACTGGGTTGATGTTGCCTTTGCTCCAAACTCGACTACACCACCCTCGATAGCTTCGACGGTGCCGCTTGACGCATCCACGTTTGTCAGTCTGGCCACGGTGGTCAAAGCAACATTCAACGATTCGATGGATCCGACCACGATTGACGGCAGTACGTTTCTGCTGAGAGATCAATCGAACAACTCGGTTCCCGCGACGGTCACGTACGACTCTGGTTCTTCGATAGTTTCGTTGAAGCCCACAGTGCAACTGCAGACATTGACCACGTACACGGCTACGATTAAGGGCACGGTTACCGACATTTATGGGAACGCACTGGGCTCGGACTATAGCTGGTCCTTTACTACCGGAACTGCACCATCGAACAGCGGTCCTGGCGGACCAATCCTGGTAATCTCTTCGACGACCAACCCTTTCAGCGCGTATTACGGAGAAATTCTACTGGCTGAAGGAGTCAACTATTACACGGTGCAGGACATATCGACCGTTACGTCGAGCGTACTGTCCGCCTACGATGTAGCAATTCTCGGCGATATGTCGCTGACTTCTTCGCAGGCGTCGATGCTTTCCACCTGGGTAAACGCCGGTGGCAACTTGATTGCCATGCGCCCGGACCAGCAATTGGCCAGTTTGCTCGGCTTAGTCAGCACGGCGCAGACTTTGGCCGATGCGTACTTGCGTGTGAATACCGCATCCGGACCAGGGGTGGGAATTGTTGACCAGACGATCCAGTACCATGGTGCGGCCGACCTGTACAGCCCAAACGGTGCCTCGACCCTGGCGACCTTGTATTCCAACGCAACCACGCCAACCGCATTTCCTGCTGTGACTCTCGTCAGCGCTGGTTCTGGGAAGGCAGCGGCGTTCACTTATGATTTGGCACGATCCGTGGTTTACACCCGACAGGGAAATCCGGCGTGGTCCGGAGAACAACGCAATCCTTGGGTGGACCCGGTTATCAATAATCAGGTCATACGTCCGGATGATCTATTCTTCGGAGATGCGTCGTTCGATCCCCAGCCCGACTGGGTTGACCTCAGCAAAGTTGCTATCCCCCAAGCGGATGAGCAACAGCGCTTCTTAGTGAATCTGATCTCGCAGATGAATTTAGTGAAAAAGCCACTGCCTCGGTTCTGGTACTTTCCGAGCGGGTACAAAGCGGTGGTGATCATGACTGGCGATGATCACGGCCAAGGTGGATCGCGACCCAGATTCGATCAATATATCGCGGACAGCCCAGACAACTGCTCGGTTGAGGATTGGCAGTGTGTGCGCGCTACGGCCTACATTTATACTTCGACACCTTTTTCAAGTTATCAAGCGTATGTCGCCGACGGATTTGAAATTGCAAATCACACTAATAGCAGCCCTGGTTGTACAAATTGGACCCCAGCGTCTCTAGACTCTGCAATTACAGCGCAATTGGCTGCGATGGCGCAGAACTATCCTGAGAATCCTCCTTCTAAAACAAATCGCACGCATTGTGTTCTTTGGAGTGACTACGATTCTGAGCCCCAGATTCTTCTCAACCATGGCATTCGCTTTGACACTACTTACTACTATTGGCCAGATAGCTGGATACAAGACGTCCCTGGTCTGTTCACCGGGTCGGGCATTCCAATGCGATTCGCCGATCGGAACGGAAACCTGATAAACGTTTATCAGGGCACTACGCAAATACCAGATGAAGATACTTGGGCGTATCCGGCCGCAATCAATACTCTCCTCGACAATGCGGTGGGACCGCAAGGATTCTATGCCGCTATCACGGCCAATATGCATACGGACTACGCAGCTTCGGCCGGATCAGACTTTATTGTGGCTTCTGCGCAAGCAATGAAAGTGCCGGTCGTGTCGTCACTGCAGATGTTGACTTGGCTCGACGGCCGTAATACCTCCTCCTTCGGTTCACTATCCTGGAGCGGCAACGTTTTAAGCTTCAGCATCTCGACGGGGACCGGTGCTCGGAATCTGCAGGCGATGGTGCCGGTAAACTCCAATGCCGGCTCTCTAGCTTCGATCGCTAAGGATGGAACTCCAATTAACTACACGATTCAGACTGTCAAAGGTGTTTCTTATGCTTTCTTCCCTGCCGCAGCCGGTACATACCGAGCGACGTACGGGGGCACCGGAGGATCGCTTTCGATATCCGGCACAATCAGTGGCGCGGGTGGAAATGGCGCGATAGTAGCGCTGAGTGGCTCGGCAACGGCATTTGTGACTGCTGATTCCGCTGGAATATATCGTTTCACTGGTGGATTGGCTAGTGGAACTTATACCGTGACGGTGAGCAATGCTGGCTACACGTTCAGTCCTGCTAGTGCACAAGTGACGGTAAACGCGACGAGTGTAGCGGGGGTGAACTTCGCGACCGCGACGTCCACGTATTCGATTTCAGGCATAATCACAGGCGCACAGGTCACTACTGTGACGCTTGGGGGAGCAGCAACGGCGACCACAGTAGAGGACGGATATGGAAATTACACCTTCCTGGGGCTGCCCAACGGTACTTATACGGTCACCCCCAGTGGATCATTCACCCCTGCAAGCACCAAGGTTACGGTGAGCGGAGCAAACGTCACGGGAGTGAACTTCTGGACGCCGACTGCAACGTTCACAATCTCGGGCACCGTCTATGGCCCGGGAGGAAATGGGGCCACTGTGAGCTTGAATGGAGGACAGACCACCGTTGCGGACACGTCGGGGAACTACACATTCCTAGGATTGACCAACGGTTCGTACACGGTGACACCCACCAATGCAGGTTACGTGTTTAGTCCAGGGAACCGCAGTGTCACGATCACCGGGGCCAATATTTTAGGGGTAAATTTTTCGACTCTAACAGGCACATTTACAATTTCAGGAACCATCAGCGGAGCGGGCGGAAGCGGTGCGACAGTGATTCTCGGCGGCACGGCAAGCGGAACCACTACGTCCGACGGATCCGGGAGCTACTCGTTCTCGAGCCTAGCAAATGGGAACTACACAGTAACACCTAGCAAAGCCGGATTTTCGTTCACGCCTTCGACGACTACGGTTCCAGTCAGCGGCGGGAGCGTTACCGGCGTGAACTTCTCATCCACAGCTCAGGCTTTCGCTATCTCTGGCAACATTAGTGGACCGGGCGGCAACTCTGCCAGCCTGGCGCTGACCGGCGCCGCAAACGCCACTACGACCGCAGACAGCTCGGGGAATTTCATCTTCAACGGAATTGCCAACGGCACCTACACGGTCACACCCAACAATAGTGGATTTGTTTTCTCGCCCAGCAGTCAGGGAGTGACGGTTAATGGCAACAGCATCACTGGCTTGAACTTCAGCTCTTCGGCGGGCGGCCCAAATCTGTCGTCGCTGGCGCTGAATCCCACTACGGTAACTGGCGGCACGAGTTCGACTGGAACAGTGACACTGAGCGCGCCCGCACCGAGCGGTGGAGTTATAGTCACGTTGTCGGACAACAGTAGCTCGGCAACCACTCCGCCCAGCGTCACAGTTGCAGCCGGGTTGACCACGGCTACATTCACGGTGACGACCGCCGCAGTGGGCAGCATAACTGGTGTCGCTGTGACGGCAAGCTACAACGGAGCGAGCACACAGGCATCACTCACGATCAATCCACCAGTCCTCAGTTCCGTGAGTCTTAGTCCAACTAGCGTTACAGGAGTCACTTCGTCAACGGGAACCGTAAGGCTAAACGGCCCGGCACCCGCAGGTGGATCACAGATTACACTCTCCGACAACAGCACGTCTGCGGCGACACCCGCGAGCGTTACAGTGGCCGCTGGATCTACGAGCGCCACTTTCACTGTGACAACGACGGCTGTTGCAGCTTCGACCTCCGTGACAGTCTCGGCCGCTTATGGGTCTGTTAGTGCCCAGGCAAGCTTGACCATTGTTCCTCCCATACTGAGCTCATTGGGCTTAAGCCCGACTTCGGTCGTTGGAGGCAACTCATCAACCGGGACAGTCACGCTGAACGGACCAGCACCCGCGCCAGGAATTGTTGTGACTCTCTCAGACAACAGTTCCGCCGCGCAGGTGCCTGCCAGTGTAACGGTGGCGACCGGCAGCCGCACTGCTACCTTTATTGTCAACACGTTAGGTGTTGGATCCTCCACCTCGGCAACGATCACGGCAACGTTCGGAGTCAGCAGAAATGCGACGTTGACCATCAATGTTGCTGCTCTTAGTTCACTTGTGTTGTCTCCGTCTACCGTCACCCATGGATCGTCAGCCACAGGTACTGTTACACTGAACGGCGTGGCTCCGCCTTCTGGCGCGGTGATTTCGCTCAGCAGCAGTAGTCAAACGGCACAGGTTCCCTCGTCGGCGACAATACCGGCGGGTGCGAGGAGCATCTCTTTTACTGTGACCACGAGCCCTCTACAGCAAAACACTTCAGCACGCATTTCCGGGACATACCGTGGCGTTACGCGCTCTGCGAAACTCACAATTCAGTAGCCCGAGTTAGAACACCGGAGACACGCGCCAACCTAAGCCAATGTTACGCTGAGCTCGATCAGGATTGCTCCGGTTGCATTGGTAAGCTGCCGCTTAGTCGAAACGCCCGATCTCAAACTTCGAGCAAACTCCTCGTGCCGACCCTTCGCCTAGACCGCCTAGTGAGCGTTCATGTATTTCACCCTCTAAAGAAGAGACGCGCGTCGATTCGTGCGTCCATTCCTGTATTGATGTATCACAGCGTTACGGTGCAGTCCGAGTCCGGGCCGAAGTACTACCGGACTACGACCTCTCCTACCCGGTTCGCTGAGCACATGCGATTTCTTTACGAGCATGGATATAACGCTGCAGGGCTTGATAGCGTCGTACGGAGGCTGGAGGGGCAGTCAGAAGGTGCGGCCAAATTGGTGGCGATTACGTTTGACGACGGATTCGCAAATTTCTACACCAACGCGTTCCCTATCTTGCAGCGATATGGATTGTCTGCAAGTATGTTTCTTCCCACTTCGTACATCGGTGCATCGCCCCGCCGATTCAAGAATACCCAATGCATGACATGGGACCAAGTGTATGAGTTGAGCAAGTCCGGAATTAGCTTCGGATCTCATACAGTGAACCATCCACAACTGCATGTTCTTAAAGCATCGGATCGGCTACGAGAACTTCGTGAATCCAAAGACTCGATTGAACAGAGGTTGGGAACTGCGGTTCATTCTTTTTCTTACCCCTACGCGTTTCCAGAGCAAGACCGTGCATTTAGGTGGAAATTGGCGGAGGAATTGGCTGAATCTGGGTACTCTAACGGTGTTTCCACTATCTTAGGCCGAGCTGCGTCAACCGATAGCCGCTTTTTTCTGAAGCGTCTTCCCATGAACGACTCGGATGACCAGAAACTATTTCGAGCCAAGCTGGAAGGCGGATATGACTGGCTTCACTCCTTGCAATACGCGACCAAGTTGGTTCGATCAGGAAGCGAGCAATGGCGATAGCTAGCTACAAGTATGTCATTGTCTCTCCGGTCAAAGACGAGGAAGCTTACCTCGACCGAATGATCAACAGCGTTCTTCGACAAACGGCACTCCCTGCTCGCTGGGTTATCGTGGATGACGGATCTTGCGATGATACACCTCAGATCCTGAAAAATTATTCCGAACAGCATGATTGGATCAGGCCAGTTCGGCTGGAGCGCTCGGAACAACGACAACTTGGAATCACGGAGATTCGTGCTTTTGCCATTGGATTCGGCTCCCTTGATAACATCGAGTTCGATTACATCGTCAAACTCGACTGCGACGTGGAGTTGCCGTTCGACTATTTCTCAATACTGTTATCGAGATTCCAAGACCCCAGGCTGGGTATAGCGTCCGGGATATATGTTGAGCCCAAGGGTGACGCATGGGTGCCAGTGTCGATGCCCGAATACCACGCCGCAGGCGCTTCCAAAGTCGTGCGGAGTGAGTGCTTTCGGGAGATTGGCGGGTTTATTCCAGATCGTGGCTGGGACACGATCGATGAGATCAGGGCGCATATGGCGGGATGGAACACCTGTCATTTCCCGGATATTGTCTTTCGTCACCTCCGAAGCGAAGGCTCAGCGGCGGGACCATTGGAAACCAATCGCATGCACGGGCATATATATTATTTGACCGGCGGTAACACGCTGTTCCTGCTGCTCAAGGTGCTGCATCGCTGTTGGTTCGGAAGACCTTTCATTCTTGGTGGATTGTCGATGCTGCTGGGTTTTCTCTGGCCGCTTCTCTCAGGCGTGCCACGCGCAGTCACGGAAGATGAAGCTCGCCTCTATCGCCGCATGCTTAATCGCAGACTGGCAGAGCGCATGAGCAGAATTCTAAGCTTGGCCACCTAAGAGACGCAAATATTATGTGCGGTATATGTGGAGTCTTCACGCTGAATGGGACGGCAGTCGACCGTGCTCTCGTGCGCCAAATGAGCGCTACCCTTGCTCACCGTGGCCCAGATGGTAGCGGCACGTTTGTCTCAGGACCGATCGGCCTCGGTCACCGGCGCTTGAGCATCATCGATCTGGAGGGCGGGGCGCAGCCTTTTGGCAGTGATGATGGAAAGTTGCAAGTGGTTTTCAATGGAGAGATTTATAACTTCATTGAATTACGCGAGGAATTAATCAACAAGGGCCATACGTTCCGAACCCGCTCGGATACAGAGGTTATTATCCACGGCTATGAGGAATGGGGAATCAATGTTGTCGAGAAATTCAATGGAATCTTCGCTTTTGCTCTCTGGGATGAGAACAAAGAACAATTGCTTTTGGCCCGAGATCACCTCGGGGTAAAACCGCTTTATTACACCACCATCGGGCAGCGCTTTCTCTTCGCGTCCGAAATCAAGGCTCTGCTGGCCGATCCGCAGTGTCCCAGAGAAGTGAACTTCAAGGGCCTGGGGCAACTATTCACATTGCGCTATGTGCCTTCGCCTGCCACGCTGTTTCGCGCAATCAACAAATTACCCCCGGGCCACCTGATGCTTGTAGCATCGAGCGGCATCACCATTCGACGATATTGGAATTGGACACCGCAACTCGCGGAAGCCGATGAGACTGAGCTCGTCGAGAGGTACCAGTCGTTGCTGCAGGATGCGGTTCGCCTCCAGATGCGCAGCGACGTGCCTGTGGGCTTGTTCCTCAGTTCGGGCATCGACTCAAATGCGTTGCTGGCAATGATGAGCGCCAAGGTAGACCGCCCCGTTCACACCTTCACCATCGGATTTGAGCAGGGTGAACGCTCAAACGAGACTGATGAGGCACGGAGGGCTGCTAGCAGGTACGGGGCTGATCACACAGAGATGATCGTTGGCCCACGTGATTACGAGCACTACTATGAGCGCTACCTCTGGGATCTGGAAGAGCCCGTCGGAAACGAGACGGCGGCGGCGTTCTATTTTGTTAGCCTGATTGCGAGACAGAAAGTGAAAGTAGTGCTCACCGGCCAAGGCGCAGACGAGCCCTGGGCGGGATACGATCGCCACAAGGGAATCAAGTTGTCGCAGATTTACTCTCGGTTCCCCAATTTCATCACTGGCTATATGGTTCGACCCCTGGTCGGACGCTTTTCGAGCAACGAAAAAGTACGCCGTGCCGCTGAGTCGCTAGACGAGCAGGATTTGCTTTCACGCTTTGTCAAAATCTACTCGTTTTATACGTCAGGCATGAAGCAGAAACTGTTTCAGCCATGGATGCGAGAAGAAATTTCAACGGATGGCATCGAAGCTCGAGAAGGTCTTCGTCAACTCCAGGCCGATGTTGCCGGATTGGATCCCCTCACCCAGATGCTGTACATCGATACCCGAGCCAGTCTGCCCGATGACCTGCTCATGGTTTCCGATAAGACTTCGATGGCCAATTCTCTCGAGGCTCGCGTTCCTTATCTCGACTACCGGCTCGTCGAATTCATAGAATCTCTCCCGCCTCACCTCAAATTAAACGGAATGCAGGGAAAGTACCTCCACAAAAAGGCTCTTGAGAAATGGTTGCCTCGTGAAGTAATCCAACGAAAGAAGAAAGGATTTGCCAATCCGATTAACCAATGGCTGCGCGCAGGTATGCAACATTATGTAGGGGACTGCTTGCTCAGTGACAGCTCTGCAACCCGCCGCTATTTCAACCAGGACTACATACGTTCCTTGGTGGCACAACACCAGGCAGGCGAGCAAAACTACTTGCGACACATTTACCTACTGATCTCATTTGAACTGTGGCACCAGAAATTTCTTCCAGCCTAGGTCGGATTGTGGATCTCTCCATCATTATCGTGAACTGGAATTCTGCCGAGTTCTTGCGGCAATGCCTGAGGACAATTCATGTCAGTCGTCGAGACATCCAGTTCGAAGTTATTGTGATCGACAACGCAAGCTTTGACGGGTCAGGCCAGTTGCTTGAAAATGAGTTTCGTGAAGCGACCTTTCTGCAGAGCACCGCCAATCTCGGTTTCGCCGGCGCCAACAATGCGGCCTTCGAACATGCCAGTGGGCGCAACATCCTCTTCTTGAACCCTGACACCCAGATTCTTGGGCCGGCCCTGGAGAACATGGTTGCGGCTCTGGACTCGACCTCTACTGCCGGCATTGTCGGCTGTAAGCTCCTTAACTCTGACGGTTCCGTACAAACCAGCTGTGTGCAGCGGTTTCCTACTATATACAACCAACTTCTCGATGCGGAGCTGCTGAGAATGATGTTCCCGAGTGCGAAGATTTGGGGGACAGGTCCGCTGGTTCAGGAGACGGATCTCCCTGTGACTGTCGAGGTCGTTTCCGGAGCATGCCTAATGATTAAGAGCGCCCTGTTTGAAAAGGTTGGGCGGTTCACCTCGGCCTACTTCATGTATGGAGAGGATGCCGATCTTTGCTACAAGGTGAAGCAGGCAGGCTGGAGCATTGAATATATCGGCAGCGCGCAGGTCATCCATCATGGGGGTCGCAGTTCGGGCGCCAGAGAAAGTCGTTTTGCCACAGTAATGATGAAGCAGTCTCTTTGCGAATTCATTCGCCGTCGGCAAGGCGCAGGACACGGCCTGCTCTATCGTGGTTTCATGGCGCTCGCAGCCTCAATTCGACTCATCCTGTTATGTATGACAATGGTGCTCACGATAGGTCTGTTTCGCCGAAGAAGAGTTCTCGGCGCCGCTGAAAAATGGTTCAACGTACTCCGTTGGGCGCTGGGCTTCGAAGAATGGGTTAAAGGGCCGATTCCAGGCGAGCCCGCGCAGCGCAAGTGTTTGATCGCACAATAACTGAGTTCCATGATTCCGGGCGAAGTTACAACTCTCAACACATTAGGGCTCCTGGTATTGTTCGGGACAGGACTGCTGATGCTGGTGCTGCCACGGCGCTATGCGCTCCTGCCGGTCATCATTGTTACCTGCTTCATGACCTTGGGCCAGGTTGTAATGGTGGGGAGCCTGCATTTCACCATGATGCGCATCCTGGTGCTGTTTGGCTGGGTTCGCCTCCTCATTAGGCGCGAATTTCGCCCTATTCACTTGAACGCCCTCGACAAGTCCGTTCTAGCTTGGGCGGTTGTAGCCATCGTCACGCACTCATTGTTATGGCAAACGTCAGACGAATTCATAAACCGCTTAGGGTTTGGCTACAACGTCCTGGGAATGTACTTCCTGTTCCGTTTCTTATTGCGCAGTTTGGAAGACATTAAGCGCACCTTTGCAATGATGGCGATCACCGCGCTGCCACTGGCCCTCGCTATGCTGTTGGAGCGATTTACGGAAAGAAATGTGTTCGCCATTTTCGGGGGGGTGCGTGCCGTGACTGAATTGCGAGGCGGCACCTTACGATGCCAAGGACCCTTTGGCCATCCCATCCTGGCAGGAACTTTCGGAGCCTCGCTTCTGCCTTTCGTGGTTTCACTGTGGTGGCAGGGACGTAAATATAAGTGGATTGCCGCCGCCGGAGTGGTCTCTGCCACCGTCATCGTGGCCACCTCCGGTTCCAGTGGCCCTCTTATGGCCTACATGGCAGGCTGTCTGGGCCTCCTGATGTGGTACGGCCGTAGGCACATGCGCCTAGTTCGCTGGGGAATACTCCTCAGCTTTATTGCTTTGGCGCTCGTCATGAAGGCACCCGTGTGGTACCTGATCCAGCGGGTAAATATCTTTTCTGGATCGAATGGGGATCACCGTGCGCTGCTGATCGACCAGTTCGTGCGGCACTTTCCTGACTGGTGGCTTCTCGGGGTGAAATCCACTATAGGCTGGGCTGATGAGAACATGTGGGACATCACCAACCAGTTCGTATTGGAAGGCGTTTCGGGAGGCCTCGCCGAGCTGGCTTTGTTCATTACTATCATTGTGTTCTGTTTTCGGATGGTAGGGAAAGCAACACGCCGCTTACCTCCTACCGACGGACAAGCCCCACGCCGCCTGTTCTGGGCGCTTGGAGCAACCGCCTTCGTGCATGTGACGAGCTTTATGTCCATCAGCTACTTCGATCAGAATGTTGTCATCTGGTATCTCTTACTTGCCCTGATCGCAACCACAACCGCAATCCACAAAACTGTCCCAGCCGTTATTGCCACACGTCAGGAACCACCTGTGTTTTCGCCGGATTCAGACGTGGCTTTCGGGTATAACAAAGCTCGAAGTTACTAAGACGTTCATGAACGCACACACTGAGTTCACGGTTAGAGAATCACAGGCTGTTATCGCGGCGCAGAACCTCGGCACGTCTGGAGAGATCACGACCCGGGTCATCCGAACCCTCTCGGGAATCGAGGAGATTCGGCCAATATGGAAGATGTTATCAAACCATCCAAACTGTGACATTGACTTCTTTGTGATGAATCTACAGAGTGAAACAGGACGACCGCAGCCACACATTATTGTGCTCTATCGAGAGGAGCAACCTGTGTGCATGCTAGTGGGACGGATTACCACACGTCCTTTGGAGTTCGGTCTCGGTTACAAAACGCTGTTCCGCCCTGAAGCGCGTGTAATCGGGTTTGTCTACGCTGGATTACTCGGGAATGTGGACCAGGATGCCAGCCGCCGGCTCGTGAAAGAGGTTCTGTCATCGCTCAGGGAAGGGGAAGCAGATGCCGCATTTTTCATGCTCTTGAAAAGGGAGTCTTCCTTTTTCAACCATATCGTCCAAGTGGCGTCCCCAGTCAGCCGCGGCGGTGGCATATCTTCCCAGATTCGCAGGGTCATGGTGCTCCCGAAAAGTGTACCGGAGTTTCATCAGAGCCTTTCAGCTAAGGTACGGAAGAACCAGAAGTGGCAGGCTAAGAAGTTTGTGAGCGAGCACTCGGGCGACGTGTCGGTCAAATGCATCACCGGCGTCGCGGATTTGGGGCTGGCAATAAAGGATATCGAGTCAATCGCAGCCAAGGGATATCAGCGCAGTCTTCGCGTCGGTTTTGTTGATGATGCCGCTATGAGAAAGCGCCTGTTGTTCGAGGCGGAAAAGGGTTGGCTTCGCGCTTACTTGCTCTATGCGTCGGGAAGCCCTTGCGCTTATTGGGTTGGAACGGTGTATGGAGAAGTATTCCATAGCGATTACATGGGCTATGACCCCCAATTTGCCAAATATAGCCCGGGAATGTTTCTGATAATGAGAGTAATCGAAAGCTTCTGCGGCTGTCACAACGGTGGGATAAGAGAGATCAATTTCGGACACGGAGACGCGCAATATAAAGAGCTCCTCGGCAATTGCGAGTGGCAGGAGAGTTCCGTATATCTTTTCTCGCCGAATGTCCGCGGCACGTATCTTGCTGTACTGCGGGGTGTCACGGCAGTGATCGATCATGGAATTAGGAGAGCGCTTTCAAAGGCAGGCTTAGCCGCGAAAACGAAGAGACTGTGGAGACAACGCCTGAGGATTAAAAACCCGCCGGTTGAACCGGCGGGTTAGAAATCATTGCACCACGGCTGTTAGTCCGGTTGGCGCGGTTACTGTGGCGTTTGCCGATGACAAATCGTACGCTCCGAGATCCCAATTGCTTCGCATGTTCCCAGCAGCATCGCTATCGAACGTTTGACCGCCGACATTGCTCAAAACATTACCAAATGGGGCGCTTGCACTGAACGCCTCGTCATGCGCAGCCAAGTGGTAATCGCGAAGCGAGTCATTCGTGAACAATGACGCGCTTGCACTGGTGTCATTATGATTCTGAATCACCGTACCATCCGCGAGGGTGATGTTGACGCCGCCCGCGGCGTTGGACCAGATATTGTTCTGCACCACGAGCGAATTGGCACCGAGATGCGCTTGAACCAGCCCTTGTCCATTGACTGTGGCTTCACCGCCAGATCCGCCGTCATTACAGACGGTCGAGTTCACGTGAGCAATGGTATTGTTGTACACATAGATGCTCCCCTGAAAACCGACATCCCACAGTGAAACGAAGCCGCCAACATCACAATAGCTGACGGTGGAATTGGAATACCACCACTGATTTCCGTAGATGTACCAAGGCCCGTTTCCGCGATTGTAATTTGGACAGCCGCTATAGCAGGAACCGGACGCAGTAGCGATCACACCCGTCCCGCGAATGTCCACAAACTTGTTGTAGCGTACGACGAAATTCTGAACTCCGTCTGATGCAGAAAAGGCTTCCGAATGAACTAGTCCACCGCCTTGCGACCAGTTGCGAGCGATGTAGTTATACTGCACGGTCAGATTGATTAAGCCACCCGAACCATTACTGGTTGAGGAGCCACGCAGTTTAAAGGCAGCCTCGCCCGCGTCGTGTAGATAAGAATATTCGATTAGTATGTTGCCATTAGCGAAATCCTGGACGTTCTCATCGCAACTATGTCCCGACCCGCAGGCCGCCGAGCGTTGGTCATGACTGCCCTCTACATCTGTATAACGGATGGTGATGTTTTGGCTACTCACGTTCACTGCTGCATTTGTGCTGTACGCTGGGGCACAGGAAGTCACGGGTGTACAACCGTTGTAGTTGCTTATGTGAAAACCATAACCCGAGATCCAGTCTGCATTTCTGTTCTGTCCATCGATCACATAATACGGTTGATTGAAAACGAAAACACCGCCTCCGGCATCGCCACGAAACATAGCCTGTCCAGCGTAGCTGTCTGACCAGCCCGTAGCACTTCCATGGTCAGCGGCGGTTGCGGCCTTGATAGTAATGACAGATGTACCGTTCGCGGAGTCGTTGAAGGTATGGCCCGTGTATGTTCCTGCGGCGACGTAGTACGTGTCGCCCCGCACGAAAGAGGACGGAAGATCCGTCCAAGCGTTGGTCCAGTCGGCGCCGGTTCGGCTTCCCAGAGCTCCGGCGCGCACGTAATGATTCGCCGCGATGGCAAGATTCGGCAGCATGAATAGAAACAGACAGGCGGTGAAGGGCTTACCCCAGGGGGATTGGAGCTGCATTTGGTCCTCTTCCTTTGAGTTTTGTAGCTACCGGAATTATTCGGCGTAGGGGTAGACGCCGTCAACGCTAAGAAGTGCATGACCCGATGCCGAAAGTACACGCCCAAATTGTCCTTCCGGCGTGTACTCTCGAATTAGGCTGCAAATCGATGACCCCATTGGTTTGAGATCCGGGTTGGCACTCTGTTAATGTTGCCATACAACGATCCGCCCTCCCCAGCGTTTTTCGTCACGTCAAACATACCTATGAGCAGCAGCGCAAATCAGGCAGGTGTAGTCGTCCGCGGTTCCACGTTCCGCGTAGTTGGCTACGCGGCCAGTATTCTCGTGAGTTTTTTCCTGATGCCTTTCCTGGTGCACAGCCTGGGCGATCGGATTTATGGATACTGGGCGCTGGCGGGGGCGATCCTCGGCTACTACGGGATTCTCGACCTGGGGATTGTGAGCGCCGTGCAGTATCATGTCGCCAAGGCGCTAGGCGAGAAGGATCCGGAGTCAGCCAATCGGGCGATTTCGACATCATTTTGCACCTTTGCTGTGCTGGGGTCATTGGTCCTGCTGGCCACCGGCGGGATCGCACTTGCCGCTGGTTGGTTTATTGCGAACCCAGCGGAAGCTCAACTGTTTCGCATCGTTTTCCTTATCGTCGGAATCGGCTTTGCGATGGGCTTTCCGGGACGAGCTTTCATCGGCGCCATTTCGGCACACCTGCGATGGGATTTAATCTCGGGCGTCGGCGTGATGATCACGGTCTTGCGTACGATCCTGATCGTGGCGGGCATAAAAGCAGGTTATGGAATCGTTCTGCTGGCCAGTGCAACCGTCGCGGCCGACATTCTCACGTATGCGCTCTACTACCTGATTCTGCGCAACATCCAGGCTGAATTCCGTCTGTCGTTTGCCTTGGCGAGTTGGCGGACTCTCCGGGAGGTCGTTCAGTACAGCGCTTACACTCTGGTCACGAAGGTCAGCGACCAGCTCCGCTTTTATGTGAACACGCTGATCGTCAGCGCGTTTGTCAGTGTTGTAGCGGTGACCCATTACGCCATCGCATCGCGGCTGGCGCTCTCATTCCTTGACTTGATGATTGCCATCATGGGAATGCTGGCCCCATGGTTCAGTTTGCTGTTCGGGGTAGGTGACTATGCCGGAATTCGCCGCGTGCTTGCCTTCGGCACCAAAATTTCGGTTGCAACTTCCACCTTGGTGGCCTGCAGTCTGGTGCTGTATGGCCGCGGCTTCATCCACGCCTGGATGGGGGCGAGCTACAAGGATGCATACTGGCCTCTGGTTTTGCTCGTCGTCAGCATCTTCTTCGACGTGGCTCAATTGCCCTCGGTGTCGTACATGTTTGGCGTTTCCCGGCACCGCTTCCTTGCGTATCAGACCCTGGGAGAAGGAATCGCGAATGCGGTGCTCAGCCTGGCACTGGTCCGGAGCTATGGTCTGATCGGCGTTGCGATGGGAGCAGCGATTCCGATGATCATTTGTAAGCTCTTTATCCAGCCGGTCTATGTCTGCCGTCAATCAGGAATCCCGCTGAAGAAGTATTACCTCGATTTGCTCGGACGCAGTGCGCTGGTGCCGGGATTGGCCATGAGCGTTCCCTGGGTGCTCCTCTTCTCCCGGATTGTGAGCCCCACCTTGTTCTCCATCGGCGTCGCCGTCGGCCTGCAACTTCTCCTGGCAACGGCATTGAGCTATGTTCTTCTGTTCGATCGCGGCGAAAGGCAAACCATCGGCAGCACGGTGTTCGGCCGTAAGCCCAAGCCGTCGCAATCTCCCGTTTCCTTGGATGCGGTCGAGATTTCACCTGGGCTCTCTGGCAAAGCCTCCCTGGCCAGGAGCGAGTAATGATGAGAATTGTTTTCATCTTGCCCGGCCGAGGGGCGTCTGGCGGTGTTCGAGTGACCTGCGCGATGGCAAGCCACCTGCGCGATCGCGGTCACGATGTCCGGATACTCTGTCGAAAACACGACAGTGTGCTGGATCGCTTTAAAAGAGTTCGAGACCGGATGTTTTACGCCGGGGTACAAGATTGGCTGGCACAGTTTGCCGGGAGAGTTGATGAATTCCGGGATCTCGCAACCTGCCAGTTTGCACAAGACGAATTGATCGTTGCGGTGGGAATGAGCATTTCCGCCGAGATGGAACGCCTCGCCTTTCTTCCAAATACGAAAGTCCAATATATTCACGGCGCCACGCCTTGGGCTCCTGAACTGATGCAGCGGGCACTCTCGATTCCGTTGCCGAAGATTATTGTGGCGTCCTACCTTGAGGAGATTGTCACGCGTTTAGGACAGGGCGAAATTGTTGGCTTGATTCACAATGGCGTGGATGCAAGCGAGTACTTCCCATCGGTTACAGAACAGCGGGATGGGATCGGCCTGATCTATTCTTCTCATTGGGCAAAGGATCCTGAGACGACCCTGGCCGTGATCGCTCAACTTTCGCGCCTGCACCCCTCGATACGCATCCGCGTATTTGGTGCCGATCGCCGACCATCGCAGATCCCCTCCAGCATGTACCGGCGCTATCCTTCGGTTCAAGAAGCTCGCCAGATTTACTGCCGCAGCCATGTATGGATGATGGCCAGCCAGTCGGAGGGATTCCCCGCTCCGGTACTGGAGGCGATGGCCTGTGGCTGCTGCGTGGTGGCTACTGACTGTGGCGGAACTCGAGACATGATCACTCACGGGGAGAATGGGTTCCTGGTCCCAGTCGGCGACTCCGATGAGATTGTGAAGAAGGTTGAATTCTTGCTGTCTGATTCTCAAGTACGCTCGCAGATAAGCCGGCGTGCCGAACAGACGGCTAAGCAGTTCAACTGGGAGTCCTCGATTAACAAACTCGAAGATGCATTGACGGCTCTCTCCCAAGGCTCGTGTGTGATGGCGAGATAGGACAATCCTATGAACCCTCATCCGCAAGTATCCGTGATCATACCCACATACAATCGTGGATACATCCTCAATAAGTCCATCGACAGCGTGTTGTCGCAGACCTACCCCGACTACGAACTGATTGTGCTGGATGATGGCTCCACTGACGACACGCCCAATCTGGTGCAAAGCATCATAGAATCCAAGAAGTCTGGCGTAAGCCGAATCCGATACATTCGACAGGCGCAGCAGGGGAAAAGTGCGGCTCTCAATCACGCAGCGAGCCTGGCGAAGGGAGAATGGATCGCATTCCTGGACTCCGATGACCTCTGGTCTCCTGACAAGCTGGAATCACAATTACGTGTGCTGCGGCACTTCGAACATTGCGACGCCTGTTTCACGGATGCGCAGTACACCAACAATCCGGACTTGGATATCACAGCATTTCGTCGTGCGGGCAGGAGACATGAGGGCGACATGGGCATCCTGGATCATGCGCTGGATTTTGTCAGCACAGAGCCCCATGGGATCCACGAGCAAACTCTTATCGTAAGGGCGCGCCGCCTGCGTGAGATGGATGGGTTTGATTCGAATATCAGAATACTCGAAGACCATGACTTTGTATTCCGGTTGGCCCATCATGTGAAGACATTTTGTTTCGTGAATCGGCCGTTGGTTCAGATCGACCGTACCCCCGTTCGAAGTGTGGGACTCATTGAATTGTTTCGAAAACAAGAAGTCCGGTTGCGCCATCAGCAGTACATTTATGAAAAATGGTTAACCATCGATGGACTGGACCAGGAGACCCAAAACAAAATCCATGGCTACTTGCGAGCCGTTTACAGCGGGTGGGCTAACTGGCACCTGGAAAAGCGGCAATACCAATTGGCCCGCGAGGCCATGACGACCGCGGCTCGTCATGAACTTACAGTCACCATGGCTCTAAAATGGGCGCTCATCACTGCCGCGCCTGGATTGAGCCGCCGCTATTTTATGAGCCGAGAACTGCAGCCTAGCCTGAAGAATTGAACACACTGCCATGAATGTCTGCATGCTGTCCTATAGCATTTATGATTTTGACAATCGCGTGATGCGGTACGCCGAAACACTCGCCTCTCGTGGAGACTCGGTGGATGTGATTGCGCTGCGGCGTGGAGGGGATCCGCGCTCCGGCACGGTCGAGGGCGTAAATGTTTTCCGCATTCAGGAACGTTCTACGCCCGAAAGTGGGCAACTCGCGTACATGCTGCGAGTGTTGCTGTTCTTTGTGCGGGCGACGTTCTTTCTCAGCAGAAAACAATTGAGCCGCCGCTATCAAGTGGTTCACGTGCATTCGGTTCCAGATTGCATGGTGTTTGCCGCGTGGCTGCCCAAGTTGATGGGCGCAAAGATCATTCTCGACATTCATGACATTCTGCCCGAGTTTTATGCAAGTAAGTTCAAAGCTCTCCCCCAGTCCCTGACCTTCAAGGCGCTCCTGCTGATTGAAAAGGTGTCTGCAGCCTTTGCGGACCATGTAATCGTGGCGAATGACCTGTGGCGGGAAAAGCTGGTGCTTCGTGCCCTGCCAGCGTGGAAATGCACTGCACTTCTCAACTTTCCCGATCGTTCGATCTTCTCCTGCCGGGGACGCACACGCGGGGATCGCAAGTTTGTCATGATCTACCCAGGAACGCTCAATTCTCATCAGGGCGTAGATGTCGCCATTCGTGCTTTTGCCCTGATAAGTAAAGTGGCTGTGCAAGCTGAATTTCATGTGTATGGTAGCGGTAGGACCAAAGAGGCCCTTATGGCACTCACCAAGGACCTGGGACTCGAGAACCGCGTTATATTCCATAATCCACGTCCGCTTCGAAACATCGCCGAGGTAATGGAAAACGCCGATCTCGGCATCGTGCCGAAACGGAGCGACACGTTTGGTGACGAGGCGTTCAGCACTAAGATCCTGGAATTTATGGCTCTGCGCGTTCCGGTTATCGTGTCGAACACCAGGGTAGATCGCTATTACTTCAATAGCTCTCTAGTAGAGTTTTTCCAGAGTAACGACGAGCAAGACCTTGCCCGCTGTATGCTCGAGATGATCGAGAGCCGCGAAAGACGAGAACAGTTGGTGCAGAATGCATGGAAGTTCGTGCGGACGAACGATTGGGAAGCAAACAGCTCTAGATATCTCGAACTCATTCGCACTCTCCTGACCGTCTCGCCGGAGACGATGTCCGTCCAACATGCACTGGGAGCGCAGCCTGACCTGAGTACAGCTGATAGGATTTCAAAACGTGAATCTGTCTCCTGAAACTTCTGGTATCTCGGAAACGTCTACAGCGGTCGTACCTGAACTTCTCCCTTTGAGTTCGCGGAAGAGAGATGCTTCACTCACCGCGATACTGGTGGCGATCGTTTGCACTGGCTTGTTCTTCCGACTGGTGCTGCTTGGGCAGAAGAGTCTCTGGCTCGACGAGATGTGGAGCATTGGAATCGCACGCATGTCCTGGACTTCTTTCTGGTCTGTTGTTCGGACCCAGGATCCAAACATGAGCCTCTACTATTCTTTGCTGCACATCTGGATGAAGATGGGATCGAGTGAATTCACCATTCGGCTTATGTCTGTTCTCTTTGGTTCGGCAACCATTCCCGTCGTGTATGCCCTTGGGAGCCGTCTGTTTACGCGATCTGTTGGGCTTGTTGCTGGTGTCTTGCTAGCCATAAACGTTTTTCATATTCAATGGTCTCAAGAAGCACGTGGCTACACTCTGGTTGTGTTTCTGGCTACACTCTCGTCGTTTTTATTTATTAGAGCCGTAGAGAAGAACGGCTGGTGGAACTGGCTGGCATATGTCGTGGTCAGCGTATTGACCTTGTACGCACATTTCTTCGGAGTGCTGGTACTCGCGGCACATTGCGTCTCGTTGCTGTTTCGCCTACCCCGCGAAGTAGCTTGGAAAAGGCTGTTCACAAGCGCGCTGCTCATCGGCATTCTGTTTGCGCCCCTCGCAGCCCTTACATTGCAGCGGTCACAGCACACAGCGGTGCCCTTTTCCTGGATACCGCGGCCTACTCTTCATGGAATATACGATGTGTTCTATACCCTCGCTGGAAACGCAGAATTCGCCGGGTCAAGAGGCGGAAAGCCCATCTTGGTGGCGTACGGTGTCGCGTGTTTGGCAGGAGTGGGTTGGGCTGCGATGAAGAGGAAAAAAGGGCAGTCCAGAGAATCATGGAGAATCACATTCCTTCTTTGCTGGCTGTTTATTCCGCTGACGCTGTTGTTGCTGATCTCCGTTCGCCAATCCATGTTTTTGAACAGATACCTCCTAATCTGTGTGCCAGCACTGGTTCTGCTGGCGGCGAGCGGAATCGGCACCATGAAACGTCGCAACCTGATCGGTGCCGCTCTGTTGATAATGGTTGCCTTATCGCTGTCCGGACTAGTTCAATATTATCGTTTTCGCGCTGGGCGACAGGAATGGAAAGCGGCAACCGAATACATTCTGAATCAGGCGCGTCCTACAGATGCGGCCATCTTTTATGTGGCGCCGGGAAGACTTCTGTTCGATTATTACCAGAATCGTTATTATTCCTCGCTTCGACCGCAGTTGGATATCCTATTTCCGCAGTTTACAGATGAGGGCAACGATCCTTCCGTCTTAGAATATTTGCCTCCTTTAAGCAAAGAAATCCTGGACGCCACCGACCAGCACTCTCGCGTTTGGCTGATCTTGTATCAGGATGATTGGTCTTTCACGTCGGAGCTCCGTCAAGATCTTGAGGCACGCTTAGCGGAGGAGTATCCGCAGGCGCAGCAACATAAATTCCAGAAAATAACTGTGATTCTATACTCCCGGTTGCCAAGTCGACTTTCGGATACTGAAGAGTTGCGTTCTAAGTTCCGTGTAGGATTTTAAGATCAGAAGTGAAATTAAAGAGTTCGCAAGCCCAGCCTAAAGATCTCCAAACATAAGGGTACAATGCAGACAATGATGCAAAGCAACGATGCTGGCTCCGAGATTCGTCTTCTTCGCAAGGCGATGAACGTATTGGCGCGCGAAGGCCCCGCTTCCGCGTTTCGGAAGGCAATGTGGAAGCTTCACTATGAGCGCTTCGAGCGCCGCACCAATGGAACTGCATTCCGGGACCAAATACCTGACACCGTTCAGTTCCTTGGTCAAGATTTCAAATTGCATCCGTCTAAACGAGGAGTAAGTGAGGAACTATATCTATTCCACGTCCACGAACCAACCTCGACTGAGAAATATCTAGCCTGCCTGTCGCACGGCGATCATGTCCTCGATGTGGGATCGAACATTGGGTACTATGCGGTATTGGCTGCTGACAAGGTCGGTAGGACAGGGCGTGTTATCGGATGCGAACCTTCACCAGGTGTTTTCGAAATATTGAAGCAGAATGTGCAGCGGTTTGACCCCTTTAATGTTGAGGTGTTCCCCTGGGCAGTTGGTGCCAAGAGTGGAACCCTTCAATTCTACGAGTCGGAAATTCCAAACTGGGGCAGTCTGTTTCCGAATAGCACTCTAATGCAGACGTGCACGACCATCGTGACGGCCAAGACCGTGGATGAGATTGTCGATGGAATATCAGGTTTTCGCCCCACAGCGCTGCGCATGGATGTCGAAGGTGCGGAGCTCATGGTGCTGGAGGGAGCACGCGAGGTCTTGCGCAACTACAAACCGTGCCTGTTTATAGAATTCCACAACTTTGCTCTGGGCTGGGACAGCGTTCGCGAGGCTATCAAAAAATTGCGCGATGTCGGGTACTCCTCGGCCACAGTCATCGAGCGCACCTGGGATCAACCTTGGATGAGCGCCTGGATGCGAGAACGCCGATGCTGGTCAGGCACAATAGAAGAGATGCTGACGAGAGTCGAACAGCCCTCTGACTGTCTTGTAAATTCAACTCTTATTTTCATTATCCAGGCTTCGCACTGAGACAATTCTGCTTTTGATCTTTTGATGAATATCACCTTATAGACCAACGCACTTGGCCTTGCACCTTATGAGTGGGGACCAAACTACAGGACATTGAACGTGCACCGGGCCATGACACTTGCGCATGTTCGGTAGCCGCACACTTTTGTTCGGAAGAAGAGAGTCATTCCGGTTCAAGCCGGGAATGAATGTCAGACACCTGCTTTGCAAAGCGATAATCGTTCTGAATGCATGATCGGAAGTGTGATCGCTGCGAGGCTATTCAGGCGTGCTGGGGGATTGAGCATCCGTAGGCGTCTTGAAGAGCTACGACCGCAGGGGTCCGAGCGCAAACTCGTGAGCGGAGTCCTTACTATGGCGAACGAAACCGATTGCACGTGCTCGAGGACTGGGTGCGGTAATCGTCAAAATCAGCAAAAAACAATCAAAGCTAGGCATGGCCTCGATCGCGAGTTCGAACGTGTGACCGAGGCGTTCTCTTTTTCCGACCTACGATTCGATAGACAGAATGCAAAATGAAACGGGAATCGCCGTCTTAAGTTCGCTTGCTACTCTGAGATAGGCGATAGCCGCAGGTGCACCGATTTGCCTTTCACGCATTTCGTCCGTGCACTCTGCGGTGGCATGCGGAACAAAGAGTGATCAAGTTGTCCTCAGAGTCGGCCCCCAAGTGACTCCGGAATTCTTGGTGGTGTACTTCCAGATTGGACATGGCACCGCACGATTGGCATCTCCAATCGTCCCGACGCAGAACTTGCTGCCGCACTGCGTCATAGGAATCGGCATCCAACCTGCTGCCGCTCACGTTGTTACCTCATTGGTGCTCTTCTGAAACTCCTGCTTCACTTCATGGAAAAGAGCAGCATCCCTGGATCTCCGTTGTCGAGATTAGCCCCGGCAAGGAAATCTGTGCAGATCATCTCCAGGCAGTAGCCTCGCGAGCGATCGCTTCCCAACATCAGGGCTGCCGTTTCGATCGCCTTTTCTATGACCGGCGTCTGGCTCTGGTACAGTTTGAAGTAGACAATCTCCCAAGGTTCCGTCTCCCGCCCCGTTAGTTCCCGCTCGACCTCCTTCTTGAAGTCCTCCTTCGGCATCTGCCTGGCTTTGTGCAACCAGGTTGCACAATCGAAGTTCTGCCTGTCCCGCCTTGCGAGCTTGACTAGCTCGATTCCCTTGGCCCATCCCACGTCCTTCAGCTGTTTCCTCGCCTGCGGTGGTAAGTTTTCGTGGATCGACATCAGGTAGTACGCTTTCCTCCTCGATTCCGGAAAACGCCTTTCCAGAAATTCATCGAAACACTTCAAACGTTCCAACCGCCAGTACTGCCCCGCCCGCACCTCGCATAAATAGCGCGCAAGCTCGACGAACTTCGTATCTCGCTCCGTCTCTTTCCGCTGTTCCCAGGCCAGAATCTCGCCAATCTTCCCCAGCACAAATACGGCGTGGCGACGATTGAACTTCGGCGGCATTGGTGGATATTCAGTAACTAAGCTCGTCAAGCCAATCAAGACTCTCGGCTCCTGGACGCCGCACGAGGGAGGCGTCAGCCATTTCCTGCTTTCCAAGGCAGAGCCCCACGTATGGACAGCTGCTGCAGGGATTCTGGGGAAAGCGGATGCCACTATGCGGCAGAAAGTCTGCCGACTCGATTCGGCGGATCGTGCCTTCTACTAAGCTGCCAAACTCCTGGCGCTGCGCGTCGCTAATGGTCGTGCGCAGGTACTGAACCTCCACCATGCTCTTGCGTACGAAAACGACCTGCGCGACTTCCGCAATGCCCGTTATCCACGAGTAGCAAACGAGCTGGGGGTCCAGAGATAGCAAGCCCTCGGGTTCTTCCGGGTAACGGCTGGAGCTGGTCTTCCACTCGATTAGGCACCGCCTGCCGTCGAGTTTTCCGATAGCATCGATATAGGCGACGAAGTCGTTGCTGTCGCTCATGCCACGACTGAACTTCACTTGCAGATTTCGTTGAGGCTGGTTGATCTGCACGCGACCGTCTTGGCAGAAGCGGGTCAAGAGCAGGATTCCTTGCTGAAGCATGCGATCCCAGGAGTCTCGGTTGGAGTATTGCAGAGCTTCGCCCTGACACCGAGACCACTCGGCGAACAGTACCGCGCCGGGATCTTCTCGACGAAAGAGCCCTCCCAAAGCCCGCTCGAAGGCGCGGCCGAAGAGCATCGCCGCCCGCGTGTCCTTCTCCTTCCACCCATCCAGATAGCGATGCCGATAGCGCCGCGGACAGGTGAGGTATTGGCTGATCTGGGTGTAGCTGTAGGTCATCAGGCCACCTGCGGGTTGTCCAGGTTTGCGGGAGAGAGTTCTTGCCAACGCCCGGCGGGTGCAAAACCATCCAGCCGGAGCAGGGAAGTGCCGTTAAAGACGATGTGACTGATTTTGACCACCCCTTTCAGATCTATGAGCTGCGTTTCATCCACCTCGTCGCGTCCAAGCAGTTCGGTGTCATAGCCGAAGTCGCGCAAGAACCAGTTCAGCTTCCACAGGGCCTTCGGATTGCAATAGAGCCGGCTTGAGAGAGTACGGCCACAAAATCGGCTCGGCTCGAGAACGGCCATAACCAGCGTGTAGTAGGGTTTTGGGGTCTCCCGACGAAATTGGACTCGGTGTACTCGAACCAGGAACACTCCGTCGGGGATCTGGTCGGCAGCACCGCGATCGGCGGCGTGCAAGCCTGTGATCTGACGTTTCATGCCGCCCCTTCTTTCTGGCCGAGGTAGCTATTGAGTTGACAGAGCAGGGCATTGCGGTCCTTGTCAGCCCAGTCGGCGAGGTGCTGGACGAAGTTCTCGACCTGCTCGCGCGTGGCTTCCCGAAGCGTTTTCACCCCACAGAAATCAGTCGCGTAAGACTTAACCAGGTTAGGATCCAGCTCATGCTGGCGGATGACTTGGCAGAGACGATCGCGGACAGTACGACCGCTGCCGTTTCCGTGGGCAGGTTGTTGTGGAAGCTTCTTTGAATCGCGGGCCTGAGGCGACGCTTCCGCGATGGACCCGATCTCCTCAACCGAGCAGATGCCGATTCCGTATGCCTTCCGAAGGGCGCGGTTGACGGCTCTGGTTTCCGCTACGCGCATTTCAGCGCCCTGGACTAGAGAGGAGACGTTGGATGGATCAGCGTCGCCGTATCCGACGAACCCTAGTGACGTCTTGAATGGGTAGACGATCGATTTGGCGACAAACCTTCTTGCGGAGGATTCGCAGAGCTCAGCAACAGCTTCGACGTGGATTCCGCGACACTTGTTCCGACGCGCCAAAGCTAATAATCCGGAATGAGTGACGTACCATCGGCTACCGAAAAGGGTTATATCGCCAGAAGAAATGGATAGCTGGTGCTCGGTTGTAAGCGACCTTAAGGTCTGCCATCCCTCCGAAGAGATATTCTGCCAGCGTCGGAGTGCAGCTCGTTTGTTTGATCGAAAGTTTGTTCCCACTCTTCTCATCAGTTTCCTCCCTGAGATTTAGATCACTGCACCAATCTCATCAATAGCCTGCGGCCATTTATTGACATACAAAAGACGCGAAGCGCCTTTGTGTGTATTCCATTAGGAATATTCTAATAGGAATATATCAGAAGCGCAACAAGAATATGTCAGACAGGCGGATCTCGAGCTTGGACTTACGAGCGATGGGTTCACGAATCCGCGCACTAAGAGGTGAAGTGCTGCAGAAAGAATTTGCCGTCAGAATCGGCATCAGCCAGGGTCAATTGTCAAAGATCGAGAGTGGCAGACTGGCTCCCACAGTTGAGATACTAGTCAGATTGGCCGACGAATTCGGCAAGAGCCTGGACTGGATTGTGACGGGCAAGAAGTGATTATTCAGGAGCGGCCGGTCAGCCTGGATCCGCTGCCTGGTTTAAAAGATGCAATGCATATCCGCGATCTGTGAACCGATTGATCTCCGATGTCTACGAGGGCAAGTTGCACGCGCGGATCGCTGCCGGTTCGGCACCTCTCATGCAATTGCAGCTGCGCGCGTCGAAGCCACAGGAATCGAGCGCCCCTTGCTAGACTGGAACGGTAGCTCCAACTCGTCTTGGACGAGGATCGGCCGCCTAGTGACAAATAGTGTCACGAAACGCTGGGATCAAAAGGCCTCGAACCATACGGCAATGAAAATAACGGCTCGATCCTCGGAAATCATGGCCTCCCGCCGCTTGAGCATTATGGCTGGGTCGCCCAGTACGACTGAAGTCGAGGAATTGTCGTTGCCGAGTTCGTGCAACCAGGTTGCACAATCGCCCTGGTGCGATCGAAAACGGATTCGAATAGTGCCTCGTGGAAATGGATCGGCGCTTGCAGGCGCCGGTCTAAGAGAACGCGACAGTATCGTGGCGAATAAGACGCAAAAAAGAAGTTCTTCGCGATGAGAAGCTGTCAAGGCATACGCCTCACTTAACGGGCTTCTCATCGCGCTAATCATAGCCTCCGATGCCTTAAGGCATGTCGCTGAGGGACAGGTGCTATACCGCCTCACTCGACGACTAGGGAATAGCAACTTTGACTGGGGCTGTCTTACTACTTTCATGCCCGTAGATGTCGACTGCGGTGGCCGCATAGTAATAGGTGCTGCCATTGGCCACGGTGGAGTCGGCATACAGGGTGGATGCGATCAGGCTTGCATTGATTTTGTTCCAGGTCGTTCCGTCCGGGCTGCGATAAAGGTTATAGCCAGTGACGTTGCTCGAAGTAGACGCGTTCCAACTTAGGTCCACGACACGGTTGGCGCTCGCCTGGATGACGACTTTGTACGCCATTTGCGAAGTGCCTCCATTGCAACTAGTAACCTTCACCGTGAATGAGTAGGTAGCTGCGGCCGTAGGCGTTCCAGTGAGGTTCAGAGAAGTCGTAGTGCTGGACGCCTTTGCGGTGGTACCGGCGGGCAGGGCTCCGGATGCTATGGTCCATTTATAGGGAGTGCAGCCACCGCTCGCCTTGATTATTGCCGAATACGCTGTACCGACGGTTCCATTGGGCAGGGACGTGGTCGTAATAGCAAGGGTGCCGGATGTCGCCTGAATCACGACTTTGTACGCCATTTGCGAAGTGTTTCCGCCGCACCCGGTCACCTTTACGGTGAAGGAGTAGGTAGCTGCGGTCGTAGGCGTTCCGGTGAAGTTCAGCGCAGTCGTACTGCTAGACGGTTTCATGGTGACGCCGGCGGGCAGCGTTCCCGACGCAATCGTCCATTTGTAGGGAGTGCAGCCGTTGCTCGCGTTGACGACAGCCGAATATGTTGTACTGACGGTGCCATTGGGCAGGGAAGTGGTCGTTATGGCAACAGTGCCTAGGCAGCGCGTGCCGAGAAGGAGCAGCAGGGGGAGTATGCAAGTCTTCACAACCCTATGCTGCCGAGCTTGCGCAGATTCCCGTCAGTCACAGAGGTTCGCAGACTTCTGCTTCGTTCTTCCTAACTGCAACGAACTCGGCAACATCCGCCCAAAGACACAGAAGTTTCCGCCCTAACGATTCGGTCCTTGATTGTCGTAAGATCCCGATCGGACTTAGAACCGATCAAACCCTCGGGCACCTGGGAATTTGTTCACAGTATCCGTATTGGCCCTGGATACTGCGCCACCAGAGAATCGATGGTAAGCAGCGTGACGCCCTCCACAATTGCCTGTGCCACCAACACCCGATCGAACGGGTCCTTGTGAAGCGTGGGCAAGCTCTCGATGGCGACAAGGTGATCGCTGATAATCGGCAACTCACGATAGCCGTTGTCGAGGAGGCCGCGACGCAGGAGCCGCGCGTCCACCTTGAAATCATGCCGCCCCAGCCCGCGCTTGATCGCTACTTCCCACAAACTGGCCGCACTGAATAGAAGCTCATTGTCTGGACTTTCGATCAAGGAGCGAGCCTCCGCGGACAGTCGGTCCGGTTCACCAGCGGCCCAGAGCAGAAGGTGCGTATCGAGCAGCAGCTTCATACGCCGCCGCCAATATTCGCTCAATCTCCTCTCGACCCATTTGATCGAAGTCGTCCGGCACGGAGATCTGTCCCGCCATGAAGCCGAGTCGCTTGACCTCACCACCTGTTGGGGAGCTGAGGGCGGTGACCTTTACCACCGGCTTACCCGCCTTCGCGATAACGAACGACTCACCTTTAGACGCCTGCTCCAGCAGTGTTCCTGCGCCACTGACTCTCGAGGTGTCGCACGACACCGCGTCGGCTCCGGCCCCGACCAGCCGAAACGATGACTGCGATCCACTCGTCGTCCCTTTGAGCCCCAGAACCATCAGATGACGGATGAGCAATAAAGAAATATCTAGTACATCGGGGCGCCATCGACGTGAGGATCGACGTTTTACGAAACGAAGCCGAGAAGTTCCAGTGTTTCAAGTAGTTGGAGTTTGAGAGAGTGCACATTCTGGCCTATTAGCCTAACGTTCAGTCGCGAAGAGGGGCAAAACTTCGAACGAACATCAATAAAAGGGCCTAATTAATTGAGCCTAACTGTTGCCACGCCGAACGAAGCCGAGTTCAAGCGACCGCCAAACAAGTTTCTCGAACTTCAGATAATTCATTTTTCAGAAGTGCGCATCCTGAGTGCTGTACCGGGTTAGCGCACAGGTGCTCTGGAGCTTGCCAGTCGCTGCAATCGAAAGTGGCGCCCAAGGCGACCACGGTCGCCCCACACCGATTCCGAGTGGTCGCTGATTTGTTGCGGCGAGAACCAAAATTGCTTAATTTCTCCGCGGCTGTGTAGCTTGGCCTGATCGTTGTAGTGCAGCGACGAAACGTCCTCTGACTCGCCGTACGGGAGCAGGCTCCAAATTTCCTTTGGCTCGCCTTCCATAGCGATCATCAGATGGCCCCATCCGTTGTTGTCGAAAATTTGTCCGTTGCTTTGCTCCGGCCCGTCATCGGGATGCAGAACGTCGAACAGGCCGGTACCATCCATCGGAAATGTTCCGCCACGAACCGTGACATTGACCTGCCCCCAGGGGACCTCGGTCTTTCCGAAGAGTTTTTGCATTTGCTCGAGTCCGGTCTCGAAGGCCCGACGCGCACGGTACTGTTCCAGCCAGGAATGAATCTTGATGCTCCTGCGGTCGTAGCTCGTGAATCGATGAAAGCTCTGCGGCGAGTAGAGATTCTCATAGGCCTTGCCCCAAAAATATAGGTAAGTGAAGGCGGCGGAGTTCGCCGACGAGCGGCGATCCCACGTGCGCAGCAGTTCCAGAGCGCGGGAGACACGAGGGTCCCGCTGGGAAGGCCAGAACGAAAACAGCGGGGTGTACGCACGTTCGAGTAACGGCACGATGACGTCGGCGGCGAGAACATGGGTATCGAGGGCGAGTGACTTCATATCGTCCAACGAGAATTTCGCATTGCCGTCCAAAACTTGAAACACTCGTTCTCCTCTTGTATTTAGGGCTTCTTCGCCGGCATCGGCGCGGGGAGTGACCTGCAAGTAGTAGCGAGCAGGCGCAAGAGGCCGTAGACCAGAATGTGCTGTGGCAAGCCACGGCGGATTATTGCAGTTTTGCAAGAATCCGGTGGGTGGATTCAGCAGCTGCGGATTCTCGCTGAAAGGTAGAAATGGTCCCCAGTCGGTTGACTTGGTCCAGCCCGGCACGGGTCTAGTCCAATCGTAGCCGTCGGCCCGGCGAGCGATGACTGCATTGTGTACCCAGAAAATGTTTTTCTCATCTGAAACCAGAAAATTCCAGAGCGGAATCAATTGGCGGCTCAAGGCAACTTGGAATTCAGAAACGTTCTGAGCCTTCATCAAAAGATACAATCCGGTGGAATAGTTCACTCCGTCCGCATTCGGCAGCTTGATGGAATAGGCCGTGTTCGTTGCTCGATCAAACTCTACAATTGGACCGTGACGAGTGTAGTAGGCCGGAAGAGTTACTCTCTCTACTCCCGTTGCAGTTTTTACGTTGAAGTGTTTTTGTTCAACACGAATAGGATTCCACTTTCCTTCAAACCAGTATTGCGTTGAGCCATCCGGGTCGAGCTTTTCGATGTAGACATCGGAAATGTTTGGGCGGTTCCAGCTGATGGACCATGTGATTCGATCGTTGAAGCCAATCAGGAAGAACGGACTGCCAAACCAACTAATACCGCCGACGTCGAGCTTGCCGGGAACGATCAAGTGCGCCTCATAATTCTGAAAGCGATTGTTCCACGGCATGTGTGTGTGCTCAACGTGGATAACGCGGCCATTCTCGGAACGGGCGGGAGAAATTGCCCACTGGTTGGATCCGAATCGAAACTCGTAACCTTCGCGGTGGATTTTCCGCAGCGCATCGTCAACGCTGTAGAAGCGCAAATAATTGCTGCGTTCCAGCGCTTCAATATCCTCCGCCGTGATGGGATCAATCCACGCGGGGATCTGTGACCGGTGCTCCGCGACGTATTCGTTCACACCACGAGCGAAAGCAGAAAGGATTCGGTAAGTGTTCGGATCAATGGCGTTCTTGTTCTCAACAACAGCTCGCTTTGCACGCAGAAGGCGCTGCAGGTAATCACCACCCCAGCGGTAATCATGCTCGTTGAACTGTATGTTATCGCCGAGGGCCGTCCTCCCCAGCACTTCCGCACGACGTCCCTGGGCATCCATGTACTGAAGCATCATCTGTTCGAGATGGTCCTGGGCCTGGGCATATCCATACCCAAAAAACGCTGCCTGCTCAGTCTCGCCGACGATGTGGGGAACGCCGAAGTTGTCACGGTAGATGGTCACCGATTGCGCAAGGGGATCAGCTGACCACGCGGTTGGGACAACGCAGAAAAAGGCCAGTATCAAACGCGGAAGACATCGTGACATCTCAAGTCCTACTCTCGGATCGGACCGATAGTTCAAAGCCACATATGAAAGACATGTCCTCTGCCTCTCTCTTCGCCGTCGAGGCGACGTGGTCCTCGCCTTCTCCCTCACCCCGGGTCTCAGAGCTCTGCCTTATGTCGGGCCGGCCTTGTTCCTGCATGCCGGATTATTCCTGGCTCTCAGGGTGACGCTGAAACGTGGCCGCGCGGGAGCCTGAACGGCTTCTGCACTCGCAACTGCCTCATCATGATGGCACGTGTATGAGGCGGAAGAACTGTAAGTTTTGACAGGCTTGCTATGGCCAGACCAGCTCTATGCGAGGTGGAGTTTGCCTGCTTCATTGGGCGATGAGTGCTGCATTGAGCAGCCCGGCTGAAGGAGAGAGCACAATACGGGACCAAGATCAATCGCCGGCTGTTTCAAAGCAACGAACCATTATAGATATTTCAGCGACTCTGCAAAGAGTTAAAATGTGCCGACGCCCGCTGAGGGTGCAAATTTCACAAGCTGTACCAACAAACTCCGATCTCGAGGACCTGCACTATGCGTCGATTCGGGCGCCGCGTAGGTAGGCTGTGGCCATGTGCGCTCAGGCGATCACTGAGTTGGTGATTGCTTTGCTGGAACAGGCATGCGGCAAGCTGAATAGACAATGGCGTCGGGGGGAGGCGGGTTTTGTTTGGCCGCTGCGGGTACCTCCGCGATGGCTTCTTCCGACGTGGTGCTGGTATCGGTGGAGGTGATGGCGATTGCGACGTAGTAGTAGGTCGTATTGTCCTTCACCAACTCATCGACGCAACGCGTGCCCCGGAAGGGTACGACATTGACTTGTTCGCATTGGGCGTAATTCGTCGGACAATCCTTGGCCCGTCCAGGTTTTTGGGTTCGATACAAACAATATCCCAATTGCTCATTATCGGATCCGCGTGCCGATGTACTGGCGTTCCATCTCAGAAAGACTCTGTGGTGACCGGTCGCCGGATCTTTGGCCTGAAGCATCGGAGAGGGAGCCTTGGGACAGAGGCCGAGAGGTGCCTTCGGCTGCGCCGCAGCAACGTTGTGGGACACCGGAGCCGCCATTTCCCGAGGCGATGCCGAATCCCCTCTGCAGCTGTTTAGCGCGAAAATGGCGCAGGCGAGCACGACGACCATGAGCTTGCGTTGCAAGGAAATCGATCCGGGTTTTTCCAAGTAGCGGTGCTCCGGCAAACTGCAGTGCATCCTGCTCCCTCATCGTATGCCTCATTGCTGCGAGCTGCCAACGGACGGTCTGGATCTCAATACGCGGGAAATTGGGACCACCGCGCTGATTGTTTTTAGCGCCAGTTCGAAATCGGCAGCAGGCGGCCAGCCGACAACTGCTCAGCTGTTAATCCGCCATCTTTCAAAAGTTAAATCTCAGCGCGATTTGCTCCGTCATCGTTGCAAGCTTGGTCGTTCTCAGAAACGTGCACGCAAAAGCTTTCCACCCTCCGTGTGTTTTTCGAAACAGCTGATGCAGTCCGTTTTGACTAAGCGACACTGTACTAACGTGACTTTGCGATCAAACTCTCCTGTGCGATACAAGGAACAGACTTTAAGAGAACTCTGCGTACATCGCGGAGAAAGGGCCCCATTCCCCCATGGAAGGTCACGTCGCTCCCCCGCGTCGGCCGTCAAACCGATTCGTTACGCACATTCTCACATTGGTTGTGCTTTCCATACCTGCCTTTGCTCAAACCCAACAAGTTCTAGGTAATTCGCAGATCCTGAATTTGCTAGATACGAACAACGTTGGGATGGCAGAAGCATTTCCGGTCACGGCGAGTTCCTCCGGTCAGGTGAATTCTCTTTCCCTGTTTCTCGATGGCTCCAATACTGCCACCGCGATATCGGTAGGACTGTATACGAGCTACCATGGCCGTCCGAGCACGCTTCTGCGCCAAGCAGTGATAGCGCAGCCCGTCGCCGGAAACTGGAACTCAGTGCAGATAGCCGGGGTGCAAGTGACGCAAGGGAAACGATACTGGGTCGCTGTGCTCGGATTGAATGGCCAAATTGAGTTCAGGGATAGCAATAGCAGTTGGTGGTGTCATTCTGAGACCAGTTATCAAACTGCTCTCAATTCCTTGCCCGCAACCTGGTGGACGGGTTCGCAGTATTCGAGTTGCCTTGTATCAATGTTCGGTTCAGGCGGTGTATCAGGCAGCGTGTCCGTGTCAGTGTCTCCGCAAACAGCGTCGTTGCAGCCTGCGCAGCAAACTCAGTTTACGGCGTCCGTCAGTGGAACAACCAATTCGGCTGTGACTTGGAAAACATCGGGTGGAACCGTGACCAGCGGTGGCCTATACACAGCGCCCTCATTGAACGGGACCTACACCGTAACTGCGACCAGTGCAGCGGATTCGGCCAAATCGGCTTCCGCAACTATCACGGTCCCGCAACCCGCGCAGGTGTCGATTTCCGTTTCTCCCGGGGCGGCGAATATTCAAACCTGGGGGCAGCAACAATTCACGGCCTCCGTGCTTGGGACGAGCAACACAGGCGTGGCGTGGAAAGCCACCGGTGGATCGGTCACGACGAGTGGCCTGTACACTGCTCCGTCCACGGGAGGCACTTACACCGTAACTGCGACCAGTTCAGCGGACTCCACCAAGTCGGCTTCTTCGACAATCACGGTCTCGCAACCCACTCAGGTGTCGATTTCCGTTTCTCCGTACACGGCGAATATTCAAACCGGAGGGCAGCAACAGTTCACCGCTTCCGTGTTGGGGACGAGCAACACAGGCGTGACGTGGAAAGTCACCGGTGGAACGGTCACGACGACCGGCCTGTACACTGCTCCGTCCACGGGAGGCACTTACACCGTAACTGCGACCAGTTCAGCGGATTCCACCAAGTCGGCTTCTTCCACAATCACGGTCGCGCAACCCACTCAGGTGTCGATTTCCGTTTCTCCGTACACGGCGAATATTCAAACCGGAGGGCAGCAACAGTTCACCGCTTCCGTGTTGGGGACGAGCAACACAGGCGTGACGTGGAAAGCCACCGGTGGAACGGTCACGACGACTGGCCTGTACACTGCTCCCTCCACGGCAGGCACTTACGCCGTGACTGCGACCAGTGCAGCGGATTCGACCAAATCGGCGTCTGCGACTATCACCGTCCCGCAACCCACTCAGGTGTCGATTTCGGTTTCTCCTTATACGGCGAATATTCAAACCGGAGGGCAACAACAATTCGCCGCTTCCGTGTCTGGGACGAGCAACACAGGCGTGGCGTGGAAAGCCACCGGTGGAACGGTCACGACGAGTGGCCTGTACACTGCTCCCTCCACGGGAGGCACTTACACCGTAACTGCGACCAGTGCAGCGGATTCGACCAAATCGGCTTTCGCAACTATCACGGTCCCGCAGCCGATTCAGGTGTCGATTTCCGTTTCTCCGTACACGGCGAATATTCAAACCGGGGGGCAGCAACAATTCACCGCTTCCGTGTTGGGGACGAGCAACACAGGCGTGACGTGGAAAGCCAACGGAGGAACCGTCATGACGACTGGCCTGTACACTGCTCCGTCCACGGCAGGCACTTACGCCGTGACTGCGACCAGTGCAGCGGACTCAACCAAATCGGCTTCTGCGACCATCACGGTGTCGCAACCCACTCAGATATCGATATCCGTTTCTCCCGGCACGGCGAGTCTCCAGGCCGGGGCGCAGCAACAGTTCACCGCGATGATTTCAGGGACGAGCAACACAGCGGTGACGTGGACGGCATCTGGGGGCACAATCACGACCAGCGGACTGTACACAGCGCCTACAGCCGCGGGTACTTACACGGTCACGGCCCTAAGCGCAGCAAACAGCTCAACGTCCACTTCTGCTACGGTTAGCGTGTCGGCACCACAGCCTGTTTCGATCAGCATATCGCCTACGTCGCTTGCTATGCCAGAAAAGTGGCAACAGCAATTTTCTGTCACAGTTTCAGGGTCTGCCAGCACTGGCGTAACTTGGATAGTCTCGAAGGGCACTGGGACGATCACTCAATCGGGACTGTACACCGCACCGCAAGCTGTCGAAACCGACGTTGTCACGGCAACAAGTCAGGCGGATAGTACGAAGTCTGCCAGTGCCACTATCACAATTGCTGCACCGCACACCGTTGCTCTCACCTGGACCCCATCGTCTTCTACCGGAGTAACCTATGGCGTCTATCGTGGCACGATCAGCGGAGGGCCTTATGTTCTCTTAGTGAGCGGGGTGAGTAGCAATTCGTATACAGACACGAGTGTGAAGTCGGGAAGCACGTATTATTACGTGACGACCGCAGCGACCTCAGGTGGGCAGAGTTCGTACTCGAACGAAGTTCAAGCGGTGATTCCAATGCCATAGGCAATACTGGTGTTCGGCTGCGGGAGTGGAGAGCAGGTCGCTCTCGGCTTAGCTCAGAATTTCCGGTCCTTTTCACGGACGCCTCTGCCTGGCCTAATCCGGCGCCAAACTCGCAGCACTGCTCCAAACTTGCGAACGAATCGCCAGGCACCCGGCCTCCGTCGGTCCGCTGATCTAACGAGGATCTCGCGAAGTCGGTCTACGTCATCCTTCTCCACTCGGAACTCCATTCGGACGGAGAGGCGCGATCGGAAAACGTCACAGCATTGGCACCCCGCAAAAGAGGCTGCTCACATGTGACATGTCATTAGGATGGCTCTCACCTGCCTCAGGTTGTTGACCGCCGGGCGACGGAACTGAATGTCCGCGGATAGTTGTTTTTTTAAACAGATTAAACGTTGAGATGCTCTATCGCGTTGTGCCGGTCTTCGGCGAAGGAACCGAGAAGTCGTTCGGTTCATGGGAACTGTTCAATTAGCGGAATGCATTTCGAGTAGAGCGGGATGCAGAGACGTCGGCTTCAAATTTGATGTTGCTCAGAGGTTCTGTGGACAGTTGCAGTCGGTTTTTCCCGTAGATGTACTGAGTCGCCGTCATTCACATTGACCTCGGCCGGTCGCAGGAACCGGGCAAGCGAAGGTTGAGGCTAATGATGGGCAGCCCTTCGTATGGGTACGACGCGGTGATGAAACGGTGGCGACTCATACTGTGGTCGTGGCCACCGGGACAGGAGCAGTGGACTCTCTCACAATCAGTTCCGGTTTGACTTTGTGTTGGACGGGACTCCAGGCCGCGTTGTTGCGGTGCGCACGAATCGCCTCAAGTAGAATTTCTGAACCCATTGAGGCCAGAGTCGCCATGTGCTCGCGAACGCTGGTGAGGGCGGGATTGTAGAACGCGGCGGCGGGAATATCGTCGAACCCTATGACGGAACAGTCAGCTGGGACACATAGACCTGCACTAATGAGAGCCCGGATACAGCCGAATGCCGTCATGTCATCGAACGCTACGACCGCCGTAAACGGACGTTTCAGCGAAAGCAGTTCTTTCGTGCGTTCGTAGCCGGCCTCATAGCTCGAAAAAGGATCCGTCAGAGTAACAACCAGCTTGGGGTCAATCGCCAGGCCCGAGCTGGCAGCAAATGAGCAGATTCCGGACCATTGATGATGGCTGTCGATGATCATCTTCGGGCCACGGATGAAGGCTATCTTACGATGACCGAGCCCGTAAAGATATTCGAGCGCCTGGTGGGTGCCGGCTTCATTATCGGTGGTGACCCAACTCAATGCGTCGGTTCCCGGTTCGCGTCCCAGGATCACCGAAGGAATTTTGTGCCGCTCCAATGTGGTGAGCAACTCCGACTCAAAAGAGAGTGAGTTGGCAAGAATGATCAGGCCTTCAACGCGCCGCGCCAATAGGACATTGAGGTACTTCTTGAAGCGAAGTCGATTGTTCTGGATGTCGACTAAAAAAGGAAGATAGTTGGAGTGTGAGAGGCTGTTTTCGATGCCGCGCAGAATTTGAGCGCAGTAAGGGTCTGCGATGTCGGGCACCATTACACCGACGGTGTGACTGTGACGCCTGCGCAGAGCCTGCGCGAAAGGATTGGGCTGGTAGCCCAGTGCTTCCGCGACATGAATGATGCGTTGCTTGGTGTGCTCTGGGATGTAGGTTGCCATGGGGGAGTGACTCAAAACCATGGAAACGGTAGTTGCCGACAGCCCACATTCTCGCGCGACGTCTCGCAGAGTTACCGTCGTGCCTGTTTTCGCCTTACCTTGAGTCACTTCGTATCCTGCTAAGCAGAGAAAAGTACAAGATCCGCCGAGCAGTCACCCGACGGTACCGATCTGCGGCGCTAGAGTACCTGCGACGCAGTCCATTTCTAGAACGTGTACTTTAACGCGAACTCGATCTGCCGATTGTCAGTGGCCGTGCTAGTGATCGCGGCGCCTCCGGGCACATCGACGGCCGCGGATGAACCTCCACCAGGCAATCCGAAATTAGGGTGGTTAAACAGATTGAAGAACTCCGAGCGAAACTCGATCTGGTGCGATTCGAAAATTCTAAAGTTCTTTTGCAAGACCAAATCGAAGTTCACCAGGTTAGGCCCGCGGAGGTTACCGATTTTCGCATTGCCGAAACTATGTGCTGATTGCTGCCCGGGCGCCAAGGGCGGAGCCACAAAGACGGCCTGGTTGAACCAGCAATCCAGCGTCTGGTGACCTGGGTTCGAGCATCCGAGAGCGGCTTGTGTTGCCGTGTCGAACGAGAAGTTATAAGGATTGGCAACCTGGTTCGGGCGATAGCTGAAGCTTCCTGTATTGCTCAAATCAGATGACAAGACCGCGTTCAAAGCCTCTCCCGTTTGTGCGGCCACTATTCCCGCGACCTGCCATCCGCCGAGGAATGCATCGGTGATCCCATTGCTGTTCCCAAGGAAATGACGCCCATGGCCAACGGGCAGTTCGTAGAGATAACTTACCGAGAATCGGTGACGGAGATCTGGCGCAACTGGGCCATGTTCCAGGTAGGCGGCATACGAGTTCTGCACGAAACCGCCGACATTGCCATCGGCGTTTCCTAGGTTTTTTGCGAACGTATACGCTGCGAGGATGTTGAACCCGCTCGAGAAGCGCTTGTTCAGCGAGGCCTGAAAGGCGTTGTAGAAGGACTGAAACTGGGGGTAGTCCAAGGGCAGTACCTGGGTCATGTTCGGCTGCTGCGCGAAGTAGCGGCGTCCGAAATTCGGTATGCAATTCGCGGGATCGGGTCCACAAAAGTTGGTATCGAGAATCTGCGTCGCCTGGTTGAGATCGCTGGCCTCGTGGTTCCAGAGATCGTAGGAGCGAGTTCCCACGTACGCGACCTGAGCCACCCAATTCGGCGTGAACTGGTGCTGCACGCCAAGGTTCCACTCCAGAATGCGAGGAATGACGCGCTTCGGCCCAGTGGTCTTGACCGGCCCGTTGATGTTCGTCGGACTCGATGGTGGCAGGGCAGCAGGAAAACCACTGGAAATCAGTTGTGAGGCAGATGGAAGTGCGGCATCGTTGAAATTTGCGGCATAGAAGCTGAGTTGCGGGGGATTGAGGCCGAGATCATCGAAAATATTCGCTTCCGCAGAATAGAACATTCCGAAGGCGCTGCGAACAACTGTATTTTTGGCCGCCGACCAGGCGAATCCAACGCGCGGGCCCCAATCCCGCTTATCAAATCGCACTCCGGCGTGGGGAACGGCGCCCGGACCATACGAAGTATTCACAACCGCTTTATTTAGGTCAAAGTTTCCGACACGCCCGTTCGCGGGAGAGGTGGTTTCGTAGCGCAGACCAAGATTGATGGTCAGCTTTTGATTCACCCGGAAATCATCCTGGAAGAATTCCGCCAGGTCCCAATACCGCGTGGGGTAAAGACCGGCCAGGAAGTCTTGCTCGTTCGAGATGGGCGCCCCAAACAGGAGATCGGCTATACCGTTGCCTCCATTGGAGGTAGTCAGGTCCATCGTGTACGCACCGGCAAAGTTGAAGTATCCGCGCGCACTCGAGAGTTGAAAGAAGTTGCGTTGCTGGCGCCGGAAATCGATGCCAAGTTTGAGCGAATGCTTGCCTTTGATCCAGGTCACCGTGTCCGCAGCCTGGAAGATGTTTTCAAAGACGTGTTCCGGCAGCCACTGCGAATCGCCTAACGATGTGACGCCAGCGACATCAATGTTGGTAAGCCCACTCGAATTGGGATAACCGGGGCGATTGACGTTGGGGATTCCGAGTTGTGTCCCCAGGTCCTTGCCAAAGTTGAAGGGCAATGCATTGACGGCATAGCGAAAGAATCCACCGTGCAGGTCATTTAAGAAGCGCTCAGAAAACGTATGGGTATAACCAATGCCGACGTGCTGAGCGCGAGACTTGCTGATGCTAGGACAACAATCGGAACCTCCCCATAGCGGCCCGAGGGGGCCGGGTTGCTGGCTGCGTACATCACCGAAGCTGTAGGAGGCAAAGATCTGGTCCTGCTCGCGGAAGCGGTGGTCGAGGCGAATGTCGAAAGAGTCCTGGTCATTGATGTTGTTCTGATTTGCCAGGTAATTCTCGGTGAGCGAGTTGGGATCGGTCGGCTGTGGATAGAAGTTCGCAATGTTTGAGCCGACTTGATCAATGGTTGCTGGATCCATCACATTGAGATGCCCGTTATATTGCACCTGATTGCGGAGCGACACGACAGTCTTGTCCCCGCAGGTATAAGGGGAGCTGGAGTAGGGATCAAACATGGCGCCCGTATCGAAGGCAGGTCCGGAGCCGTCGGCGACAGGGCGTGAAGGTAGTCCCGGTTAGGCGGTCGCGGAAATCACCGTTTCGCTCTGCCGGAAGCGGCACGGTCGAAAGGAACGGAATGCTGGCACGCTGGCGGGAGCCCTGATAGTCGCCGAAGATGAAAGTCTTGTTCTTAAAGATCGGCCCGCCAAGAAATGCGCCAAACTGATTGCGTTTGAAGGGCTGCTGGCCCACGTTGAAATAATTTACGGCGTCAAGCTTGTCGTTGCGGATGAACTCGTAGACGCCACCGTGGACCTTGTTTCCGCCGGATTTTAAGACTACGTTCACGGCAGCGCCGCCACGGCCGAATTCGGCGCTCATGGAGTTTTCTTCGGTCTTGAATTCCTGAATCGCGTCGGGCGGCGGCAGCACGACAACTCCGCCCAGTCCAAATTCATTGTTATCGACCCCATTCAGCAGAAAGTTGTTGTTTGAGACGCGCAATCCGTTTACGGAAACTGCTTCATTGGCGCGCTCGTTCTCAAAGACTCCGCCGCTGACATTGGATCCGGTCTGGCCTCCGTTTGCGCCGGGCCCGAGATAGGCGAGCTGGATGAAGTTCCTGCCATTGAGTGGCAATTCCGAGATGCGGCGCTCCGTCTCGACCGTACCTAAGGATGATGATTCGGTCTGCAGAAGCGGGGCGGCGCCCGTGACCTCGACCTTCTCCGAGGCGGATCCTAACTTCAGCATCAGGTCGACGCGGACGCTTTGGTTTACCGCAACATCAACGCGTGGATTGCACCGTGGTTTGGAAGCCCTGTTTGTTCGCCGAAACGGCGTAGGTGCCGATCTTCAGCAGTTTCGCACTGTAGTTGCCTTCATTGTCTGTCGTCAGATGAATCGATTGGCCGGTTTGCAGGTTCATCAGAGTTATCTGTGCGCCAGAGATCCGTGCACCTGAAGGATCGTTGACCGTGCCCACAATTTCGCCTCGATCCACTTGAGCGACGGACATGGCGGCGAGCACAAGCAGACTCGTCAGCACCACGAGAGTTACAGAGCGGACGTTGCGCACCATAGGGCCCCCTCCAAACGCTTTCCAGACACCCTGCACTTGGCGGTCAGAAAGCGATGAATTGTTTTATTAAATCGATCAATCTGGGGCAGCGACCTGCACAATGTCAAGTCAAAACTGCGAAATTGGCGATTTTTCTCTTGACACTGCTCGCACGACAGTGCAGTTTATGGAACGATTTAATAAATCAATTCAGCAAAATGGAGAGCCGTTGCATGCGCACCGCTCTGGTGTGGTGTTTTTTGCTTTTTTCCGCCGTCGTCCTGGCTCAGGCACAACAAACCCGTCTGGAGAATCTGCAGAACAAGACCATCCTGGTGTTCACGCCGCATCCGGACGATGACGTCTTCGGGGCAGGCGGCACCATTGCGCTGCTCAACCGCAACCACAACAAGGTGTACATCGCTATTTACACGAATGACGACAAGGGTTCTTACGATCCTGACATGAACTCTCAGAAGTTAGCCGGGATCCGTCGAGCAGAGGAAGAAGTCTCAGAAGGGATGCTGGGCACTCTGAAAGAGAACATCATGTGGCTTGGGTACGACGACGGGATGCTGGAATATGCGGCGCAACCGAAACTCACCGAAGAAGCGACTGCGATCATCCGCCGCATCCGCCCGGACATCCTGCTCAGCGTCGATCCCGGCGAATGGTATGAGCGTTGGCACAAGAGCGACCATCGCATGGCCGCGTTCAACACGATCGATGCGGTGCGCGCCGCCGAATTTTGGCTCTATTTCCCTAATCAGAAACTGCAGCAGGGGCTGCAGCCTTACAAAGTTCCGGAAATGTATTTCTTTTATCCTTCGGCGCAGGAGGCGAATTACTTCGTCAACATCGAGAGCGTTGCCGATTTGAAGTTTGACGCCGCTGCGAAGCAGGTCAGCCAGTTTGAACCGGCCGTGAATAAATATCGGCCCGACTGGGATGCTAAAGATCTGCAAGCCGCAAAGAACGATATGCGCAAAGAACAACCCCGCAAGGACGGGCACTACGTGGAAGCATTTCGCTACGCGACAGGATTCAACCAGTATTAGCACGAAGGAGATTTATCCATGTCAGAACTGGCATTGCTCGGCGGCAAGAAGGCTAAGAACAAGGCCTTTCCCCTCTGGCCGCATTACGACAACAAGGAAGTGCAGGCCTTGAAAGAAGTGCTGGAAAGCCGAGTGTGGTGGCGCACACCGGGCACGAAGACCCTGGAATTCGAACAAGCCTTCGCGAAGTTTCATGGAGCACGTCATGGGATCGCGGTGACGAACGGAACAGCGGCGCTGGAAGTCACCATGGCTGCTCTTGGCATCACCGCGGGTGATGAAGTCATAGTTCCGAATTTCACCTTCGTGGCAACCGCCAGCGCCGTGTTGTTCGTGAATGCCTTACCTGTGCTGGTTGATGTCGATCCCGAGACCTACTGCATTGATCCAGATTTGGCGGAAGCCGCAATCACTCCGCGCACGAAAGCCGATCATCGCGGTGCACATGGGCGGACATCCTGCCGACCTCGATCGCCTGAAGAAGATCTGCCGCCGGCACAAGATTGCCCTTATTGAAGATTCGTCGCATGCTCATGCCAGCGAGTGGCGCGGCCAGCGAATCGGCACGTTTGGCACCGCCGGTACCTTCAGTTTCCAAGCCAGCAAGCTGATCACAGCCGGCGAAGGCGGCATGATCATCTCCAATAGCGATAAGTTCGAAGTACAGGCGCGCTCGGTCCATGACTGCGGCCGTATGCCTGGCAAGTGGTTCTACAGCCATTTTATTTATGGATCGAATTACCGGTTAAGCGAGTGGCAGGGAGCGGTTCTGAATGTGCAATTGAGCCGTTTGGATGAGCAGACCAAACTACGGCATCAAAACTCACGCTTGCTGGATCGTTTGCTGTCCGAGATTCCAGGCATTACTCCGCAGAAATTGGACGAGCGCTGCACGCGTAACGGGCAGTACGCCTACATTTTTCATTTCAACAAGAAACAATTTGCCGGCATATCCACGGACCGCTTCATTGAGGCAATGAATGCGGAAGGCATTCCCAACCAGGCGAGTTATCCGCCTCTGCACGCGTTAGACATGTTTCGCAATGGCAAGTACCGGAAGCGACTCAGCGGAAAGCAGGCAACGGGCAAGCATGCTTTTCTGAAGCAGAAATTTCCTGTAACGCAAAAGGCAGCATGGGAGACAGTCTGGATTCCGCAACCGGCATTAATGGGAGATGAAGAAGACATGCACGAAATCGCTGCGGCATTTCGCAAGATTCAGAGGAATGCGAAAGAACTTCGCTAATCCCTGGCAGGATTTGATGCTCCTTCGTTACAGCATTCCTGCTGCGCTGAAACGACGCGGATAAGTTGTCCAATGTTGATTCATGGATTTCTGGGAGGAGAGTATGGGTGCGTCCATAAGGCGCTGTTCAGTCTTCTGAAACCACTTTTCTCAGCTTCATCGTTAATCTTGATTCTGTTACCTGCCGGAGCCGCGGCGCAGACTGCGCGGCCCCTTCCAGATCACGTGCCTCCAAAGCGCTCTTCGCAGATTCACGACGGCTTTGGGATCAATTCCGATATGCCTCGCGATCCGTATTTGCCCTGGAACCGTTGGTGGTGGACGCGCATGTTCGATGCGGGATTCAAGTGGATCCGCATCGGCCAATACGAGAACAGTTCGGACTACACCAGTTGGGATTGGGTCGAGCAGAAGCGCGGCGTGTATGCCGCGTCGCCGCTCTTGGAAGACGCGGTGGATTCTTTGGTGGACAACGGAATGGAAGTGCAGGTCCAGTTGATGTACGGCAACCAGATGTACACCGCGCGCAGCGGCAAGTTGCCGGATATCAGCGTGCCGGAAACGGGATCATTCCACAACGATGATCGCAGCATCTATTCCGCCTTCTGGCCCCCAACTACTCCGCAACAAATTACTGCCTTCAACAAATACGTCGCCTGGATCGTGGACCACTTCAAGGACCGCGTTCATTATTGGGCGCTGTGGAACGAACAGGATATTGGCTACTGGAATCCCTGGGGCAATGCCGAACAATACGGGAACTTGCTCGCTCCGTTTGTTGAGACTGTGCACAAAACGGATCAGGCTGCCAAAGTGATCTACGGTGGCCAGGCGGACCCCTCCCGCGAATTCACCAAGACTGCGTTGGACACGTGTAAATGCGCCTCAGGCATCGATGTGTACGCGTATCACACGTACCCGGGATACGGGCAGAACATGAATCCGGAGACGATGGATTACGGTGCTTATCTGAACGAATCTCCGAAGGCTCTGCGGGAGCTGGTAAAGAGCTATCCGGGAATCAAGCCGGGCATCCCCTTTTTCGATGACGAGTTCAACTCCATTCCTTCGTGGATCGGTTCGGATGAATCCGTGCAGTCGAAGTATGTGACGCGGGGACTCATCTACAACCATGCAGCCGGCGTGAAAACGTTCGTGTGGCTATTGGCGGCCGGCACGGACGGCAATGAATACGACGATTTCGGCTTTATTCACGGTCTCACAAATCACGACTACGACTTCACGCCGCGGCCGGCATTTCATGCGTTGCAGAATACAAACGCATTGTTTGCGGATACCAAGTTCGATCCCTCCATCGAAATCTCCGGAAGTGAAGTGCCAGCATTACGCCGCAAGACTGGATTCCCTTTCATGAGCTTTGGTTTCAGATCCGCCAAGGGGAAGGCTATTGTGGCGTATTGGATGGCCGCGCACAGCTTACCGGGCAACAGCTTTCCCGCGTTCTATTCGACGTTCTCTCTGAAGAATACGGGGATTCAACATCCAGTGCTCATTGACGTTGTCTCGGGAGAGATCCGCCCGCTGCAATGGAAGCAGGGTACGAGCGATACCTTGGACTCACTACCGGTAAGCGACACTATTATGGCGATCACTGATGCCGATTACTTCGACTGGCCAGTATTGCCGGAGGCTCCGAGCTCGCTAAACGCTGTGCTGAAGGGCAAGACGGTGCAGCTCTCGTGGCAAGTGCACGAGGGCAGTCCGCAACACTGCGTCGTGGAGCGACGCGAGGACTCAGGTGCGGGGCGTGGTTCCTGGAAGCGCATCGGGGAAGTCGCAGCTTCGGTCAGGGAATACAGCGATTCCCAACTGAACAAGGGGCAACAGGTTTCGTACCGTGTGCGTGCAACAAACGATAGTGGCGAGTCCGCAACTTCAAATATTGTTCGCCTCAAAATAGCAGAGTAACAACTCGTCGCCTTGCTGGGCGGAAGAGCTCAGTGCTTCAGGGTTCTTTCACCTTCAATGTTGCATTTGCCACGATGTCCTCAGACGACCTGCCCACCATGAGGTCAAATGTTCCGGGCACGACGACCCAGCGCATCTCCTGGTTCAGCAGTTGCAAGTCTTCTGGGCCGAGCGTGAACTTCACTGTCTTTTTCTCGCCAGGCTCGAGTGCGATTCGATCAAAGCCGCGCAGTTGCTTGATGGGAGTTGCCACTGGAGTAAAGCGCTCGTGAACGTACAACTGAACGGTCTCCACTCCCGCTCGACGTCCAGTGTTCTCGACATCTACGCTCACTTCCGCAGTGCCTGCGTTGTAAATCTCTCCCGGTGAAACGCGGAGATTGCTGTATTGGAACTGCGTGTAGCTGAGCCCATAGCCGAACGGATATAGCGGGCTCGCGGGCATGTCGACGTATCCGCGAGTGTGGGTCCAACCACCCTTGACCCAGTATTCCTTGGACGGTGGGTAGTCGTAATAAGCCGGTAACTGTCCGACGCCGCGGGGAATCGTGATTGGCAAGCGGCCCGTGGGATTGTAGTCACCAAAGAGGACATCGGCGATGGCCGCAGAGCCTTGCTCGCCCGGTTCCCATGCCTCGACGATCGCCGGCACGTGCTCGGCTTCCCATCGGATCGACAGAGGCCGGCCGTTTATCAGCACCAGAACAGTCGGTGTGCCGGTGGCTTGAATCGCCCTTACTAGATCTTCCTGCACGCCCGTGAGGTCAAGACTGGCAACGTCATAGCCTTCACCGTCGGTAGGGGCCGGCTGGTCGTCTGCACCCTCTCGCCTCGCCTGCTCGCCCAGCACGACGATAGCGACATCGGCTCCTTTAGCTGCTTCAATCGCGCGCTGGAATTCGGTTTTGTCCTGATCGTTGACGTTGCATCCCTTGACGTAAACCACGTGCGCTGCTGGCGAAACCTTGGCCTTGATCCCATCCAAAATTGTCGCCACATGCTGCGGCACCACGGTAGGCGAGTAATCTCCAAACAGGTTCTCTCGGTTATCGGCGTTAGGACCAATGACTGCGATCGACTTTACATTTTTGTTCAGGGGCAATAGATTGCCTTCGTTCCTCAACAGTACGATTCCTTCTCGCGCGGCGGTCAGCGCCACCTGCTGATGCTCGGCGGAATGCATGACCTGCTTCGCATGATCCAGATCGACATATGGATGCTCGAACAAACCCAAGCGGAATTTAAGCTCCAGTACACGCCGTACCGCACGATCGATCAGTGCAATGGGAATTCTGCCTTCCTGCACACTTTCGATCATCGGTCCCATGTAAGCCGGTTCGTACGTAATGTTCAGATCGACCCCCGCGCGGAGCGCAAGAGCTCCTGCTTCCTTTTGCGTTGGGACGATCCCCTCGTAGAGGAGAGTCCCAAATCCCTCGCCCTCGCTGACAACGATTCCTTTAAATCCCAGTTCATGCCGCAAGACGTCGTTCATCCACTTCTCGGATCCGTGGGCCGGAATGTCTTCAATATCGGGATAACCGGCCATCACTCCGAGCGCGCCATTTTTGGTGATGGCCGATATCCACGGAGGGAGTACGTCGCGACGCAGGGAGCGCTCTGACAAGCCGATTGCGCCTCGCTCCAGCCCGCCGAAAGGCTCACTCTGCGTCGGGAAATCTGTCATGAGGGCGACGACTCTGTCGGGCGCGTCTATATTCGGGCCCTGAGCGCCACGAACGATGGCCTCTGCCATTCGCGAGTACAGGTATGGATCCTCGGTGTAAGCCTCTTCATTGCGACCCATTCGGGGATCACGGTCGAGTTCCAGTACCAGGGTCGAAAGAACATGGATTCCGACCGCCCGCGCTTCGCGTGCCGAAGCCGCGTACACCGAGTTAATGAGAGGCATATCAAAACTGCTGCCCAGGGCCAGTCCCTCGGGAAAAACGGTCGCACCCGAGAACATGCGCGCCGTGAGTTCCTTCTTCATCTTCGAGAAGCGGAATCTTGAGGCGGGTTTGGGTAACCGCGATTTTCTGAAGAGCGTTGAAATATTCGACCTGCTGCTGGACTCCTTCGTGCAGGATTGTGTCGGCGAGAGTGAAAAAGCCGCTGCCCGGCCCGATTTCATCGGTGTACGTTCCAGCCGCGAATCGTTTGCAGGCTTCCATTTTCTCTGGAATGCTCTTGCCCAGTTGATCGACGTACACGCACGGCAGATTGAGCTGGCCGACTTTCTCCTTCAACGTCATTCGGCTCATTAGATCTTGCACTCGCACTTCGATCGGCTGCTTGGGATTTAGATAGATGGGTGCATCGATTGCTTGAGGGTGGATGTTTACTGGCGAAGCTACAAGTGTGAAAACAAACAATGCGCCGAGCAGTTTTGTGAAAATACGCCCCCTCAATCTGCTATCACACAACTTCGTTATTTCAGAAATACTTGTTTTCACAGCTGCGAACCCTTTCGCCAGACCGGCACTGGCCAGCGGAGCGATGCTTAAGCCGTCGCCGGACGATTCCAGAATCAGCCCTCGCCAGGCGAACCAAAGATTGTAGCGCCAGACTGAATGTTAAAAAAATTGCTTCGCCAAGGGCTCATGATCTATTGCGGCAGTGTACACGCGCACGAAGGCGCTGTGAGGGCAATTACGATCGGGGACCGCCATTGGGTGAATTCTCGGTAAACAGTGGACTACGTGTGACCTGTTCTGGCCTTGGATATTTGGCTACACCAGTGTGCCTCTCCTGGTCCCATAAACTACCTTTCTCAGATATACGAAATGCCGGAGGTATGTCTACGGGTACGAGGGGGAGGACACACCGCAGCTCTTTCGCAAAACTGGTGCGATTCTGAACGTGACGGATTACTGGCTCGTCGATGACCAACTTCATTTCACGGTGATCGAGCAGGCTGGCACGAAGGCAGTAGAGCAGTCGATCCCCTTAAATCTCCTCGACTTGCAAAAAGACGGTTGATTCGAATACGGCCAGAGGATTTCGTTTCGTTCTTCGAAACCAACCATCCGAGCCGTGCGTGAGAGATAATCCCGAAGGACCGCTGCCCATTGCAACTCCCCCTCATCAGTAAGCACAGGGGAACGATTGTCGGTTAAGATTGGGACTTAATGCGAGTGACAGGAGAATGGCTGTGCAATCGACTGTCTCTATAACCTTCGACGATGGCCTTCGATGCCAGTTCGAACGCGCCGTTCCTGTTCTCAACAAGTATGGGATGCCAGCCACATTTTTCTTGATCGCAAATCGAAACTCCACGCACGATTTGTGGTCAGGTCATGTTGACGATTGGTGCAAGATTGATTGGCGGCCGGATGACATTAGGATGCTTAAGCAGTTGCTCCGTGATGGACACGAAATTGGCAGCCACAGTGTCAGTCACCACCCGACCAACCTGAAGACTGCAGAGCAGTCCGACTTTGAGGCTCGGGAATCGAAGCGACTCATTGAGGAGTGGATTGGCGCGCCAGTAGCAAGCTTTTGTTATCCCTTCTACTGGTCTCATGCCTACTTGGCTGAAGCGGTGAGAAAGGCCGGATATCAGCAGGCCCGTGGAGGAGGAGTCGCACCGGAGTACATACCGGGAAACTCCTACTACGGCGCTTCCGATTCCTGCTGTTTCGATCGATTCAACGTCGACTGCCGTCAGATCTCGCAGAACGAGAATGTGAGTGAATGGCTACGGCCCGGTTGCTGGCACGTTCTGAACTTTCATGCTATCGGCGCGGACCGAGATGGATGGGAGCCAATCAGCGAAGACCAATTCTCAGCGGCTATGGCAGAACTAGCAGGATATCGCGATGCCGGAACCGTCGAGGTTCTTACTTTTGCCGAGGCTGCGAAGCGATTTTCGCAACGGCGCGAAATTCTGCCGGTCGCAATCTGAGCTGGGAGCTTTTTCATTTTCCTGTTATCGGACTTTACGCTGCCGGTCGTAGCTTTCTTGGCGCCCGAAACTCCCGATGCGCTCGCCTCCTACAAGAACTGGGGCCAGCATGAATACCAACACGAGAACGAAAGATTGGGTCACAGCAGGGCTCCTAACCAACAAACACGAAGTATAAGCATCCCCCCTTAGTTTTCCGAAGCGCATCTCCACCCTAGAGGTTCTATCGAATCGCCACTCACCGGGAGTATCGGTTGCGCCGCCTTTGGCCACTGGAGTTCGTCCTGGAGCAGTTCTTCCTGGCTGCGGTGGCGCAGAACATCGTCGAGGGCCGCCGGTGAGCGCTGTGTGTTTGTGGTTGATCGTTCCGTGGCCATGTCCTGGCTGTTCAACGACGAAGCGACACCCAAGACCGTGGCTTTGCTGAATCGGTTGCCAAGCGAGACCGCACTCGTGCCAGCCTGGTGGTTCATCGAAATTACCAACGTGCTGCCGATGGCGGAACGCAAGGGGTGCATCAAGCCGACGCAGTCTGATGCCTTCATTGCCGACTTAGGCAAACTCGGAATCGAGCGGGACGATGAAGCTCCCGACCGCGCGTTTACAAACCTATTGGCACTCTGCTGCACACATCGGTTAACCAGCTATGACCCGATCTATCTCGATCTGGCCGTTCGGCGCAACCTTCCGTTGGCGATGCTTGATGACGAGTTGCGCAAAACAGCAAAAACAAAATTGGGCGTCCCCTCCCTTTCTTAGGCTAAGAAGGCTTCGTAGGTCCGACTCTTACCCGCCCACACCTGCTCTCTTTCGAAACAAAACCAGCGCGCTAGAGGTAGCTAGATCAGCCAGAACCGCCCTGTACCGGCACAGACCCGAACACATCTCGCCAAAGTGGCCAAATTAATGATGAACAACGTCAAAGGTCACAGCCGTGGTGGATGCGCCGATATTCAGAATAGTGACAGCACGCTCGAGCTTGTGATGCCCCGTCTTATGGAATAGGTAACCGACTCCGATCACAGCGATAGTTTCTCCAGCAAAGTTTACTGCCAGGCCGGCAGAGCCCGTCCCGAAAACGCGCGTGACCGGGTTCAATTCGCGCCCTCCGTTGCGCAAGTTTTCTCGTGTTGCGAGAAAATCGGCTGTACTGAGCGCCGCGGTGGTCGCGAACAGAAAGCTATTCTTTCTGTCCCAAAATCGATGATTGCGCGCGTCGGGCAATATCATCGGCCCTGCAGGTTGCACGAAAGGCGCGGGTTCCATCGCCTCGGGCCGCAACACTGCTAGAGAAGCTTGTTGCGCCATGGCTGGCCCGCAAAGGCCCACTAATAAGAGCAAGGATGCTGCTTTGGGTCTGAGAATCGCGTCAATCCAGATTGCCGGCATAACGTTAGTGCAGGCCCCACTTGGCCGCTGGTACTAGTACTAACGTAGCGCTGACGTCTTCGAGAATGGCCCCCTGGTGCCAGAGCTCTCCCTGTCGGAACAGGCCCGAGATTACTCAAGTCACCTGAGACGGACCCGAAACGGTATCGCAACACCGCGCGAGGGACCGGAATCGGCCTTTCTATGGCATAGGGTATTTGAAGGAATCTTCGGGATGCTATACGTTCTTTACGTCGCAACCGGAGAGAGAGCCTTAATCTGCTCCTGACTCCATCTGACCGGCTGGGATCGTAAATCTCTCCACTGCTCGCCTTACTCTGTTGAGTCTTGCAACACGACCTTCTGCGTGGTGCTACCAGCACCTTCGGAACCTACCCTGACCGTGCTTTCCCACTAGAAACTGTCCTCAGTCCATCCGAACCTGATCGTGTCCAACCGACAGGCTGAGGCCCGAACACAAGTGAAAGCACACTCCCCCGAGTTGCTAGACGCAGCAATTGCCGCTCTGACAGTTTGCTCGCTCGCTGTGCTTACCAGCTGCATGGGTATCAGTACCAGTACCTCGCGGAGCCAGCCACAAGTCGGAGTGCTATCACTCTCGAGTTCAGTGCTCAATTTCGGTAGCGTGAACGCTGGCAGCAGCAAAGCTCTGGCGATCTCTGCAACGAATACCGGAAGCACCGCGATCACAATCAGCAGCGACTCCGTATCGACGAAATATTTTGCGTTAACGAGTCCCACCCTTCCGGTTTCTATTGCCGCGGGTCAAAATGCGACGATCACGTTCTCCTTCACACCAAATGCGCCTGCAGCTTTCAACGCCACGAGTACCATCACAAGCGATGCAACGAACAGCACTGCAACAATCTCACTCTCAGGAAGCGGTACAGCCGCAGGGTCCCTCGGCTCGAATCCGGCTAGTTTGAACTTCGGAAGCGTGACTGTGGGCAGCACGCAATCGCTCGCCGAAACCGTAACCAACTCAAGCTCATCGAGCATCACGATCTCGCAGGTGGCCGTCGGCGGACCAGGTTTCGCGCTCGGGGCAATCAGCACGCCCCTGACTTTAGGCGCTGGGCAGAGCACAAGCTTTACCTTGACCTTTGCTCCGATCGCGTCCGGGTCCGCGAGTGGCAACATAAGCATAAGTTCGGATGCATCCAACCCAAGCCTAACCATTCCGTTGTCCGGCACCGGTGCGACGGCAGGAGCGATTACGTCGAACCCGAGCAGTCTGGCGTTCGGTACCGTGACCGTAGGAGGCACACAGTCCTTGTCGGGGACATTGACGAACTCCGGCGGATCGAGCGTCACGATTTCGAAGGCAGCTGTAAGCGGATTAGGCTTCAGCCTGAGTGGAATCGCGGCACCCTTTACGTTGAATGCTGGGCAGAGCACAACGTTCGCCGTGAAATTCGCTCCCACAGTTTCTGGATCCGCGGGTGGGAACTTGACCATAACATCGAGTGCCTCGAATCCCAGCCTGAGCATTCCCTTATCGGGAATCGGCGCCACGGCAGGCGCGATCACGTCGAATCCGACCAGTCTGGTTTTCGGCACCGTCGCCGCGGGAGGTACGCAATCGTTATCGGGTACACTGACGAATTCGGGCGGCTCAAGCGTTACGGTTTCTCAAATATCTGCTAGCGGCTCAGATTTCACTCTGAGCGGAATCACCGCGCCCTTCACCTTGAGTGCTGGACAGAGTAGAACCTTCACCGTTAGATTTGCTCCCACAATCTCCGGATCTGTGACCGGCAGCGTAACCGTCACCTCGAATGCCTCGAATCCAAGCCTGACCATTCCGTTGTCCGGAACCGCTGTGACGGCAGGCGCCCTGGCTGCAAACCCCACCAGTCTAGGTTTCGGTACTGTCACAGTTGGAGGGACGCAACCCCTGTCTGCGACATTGACGAATTCAGGAGGATCGAGCGTCACGATTTCTCAGGTCACCGTAAGCGGACCAAATTTTACTGAGAGTGGACTCACCGCGCCTCTTACGTTGAATGCTGGGCAGAGCACAACCTTCACTGTTAAATTTGCTCCCACAGTTTCCGGATCCTCGACCGGCAACGTAACGATAACCTCAAATGCCTCGAATCCTAGCCTGAGCATTCCGTTGTCGGGAACGGGAGCGACCGCAGGGGCTGTCACGGCAAACCCGACCAGTTTGGCCTTTGGAACCGTGACGCTTGGAGGCGAGCAATCGCTCTCTGGGATATTGACGAATTCAGGAGGATCGAGCGTCACGGTTTCGCAAGCAAGCGTGAGTGGATCAGGCTTCACTCTAACCGGAATTACTCCGCCAATCACTCTGAATAGCGGTCAGAGCAAAAGCTTCAGCGTATCTTTCGCTCCAACCTCGTCGGGAGCAGCCAGCGGAAACGTGACCATCACCTCAACGGCGGCCAATCCGACATTAACGATTCCTCTTTCAGGATCCGGTGCGGTTGCTGCTGGACAGCTCGCGGTTACACCAACAGGTCTCAACTTGGGCAGCGTTGTCGTCGGGAGCAGCGCTTCAGCTACGGGAACTCTGACGGCGAGCGGAGCTAACGTCACCGTCAGCGGCGCGAGCACAACTAATTCCAACTTTACGATCACCGGTCTTACTCTGCCGACAACGATAGCGCCGGGCAACAGCACTTCGTTTACCGTGACGTTTGGTCCAACAGCGTCAGGAATAGCCAGCGGCACTCTCACCTTCACCAGCAATGCTCAGCCTTCAACCACAACCGCGTCATTGACGGGATCCGGCACGCCCGCGCCCACTCATAGCGTAAGTCTCTCGTGGAATGCGAGCACGTCTTCGAATATCTTGGGCTACAACGTCTATCGCGCTGTTTACGGAAGCGCGTGTGGAAGCTTCAGCAAGGTCAACTCAACGCTGGACACGAGCACGCTCTACAGCGACTCGAGCGTCGTGAATGGCACTTCTTACTGCTATGCTACCACTGCGGTGGACACCAGCAATCAGGAGAGCGGATATTCGAACGTGGTGAGCAATGTTCAGATTCCTGCCCAATAAATTCAGCGAAACGGAAGGGAAGCACAACTAGTCCCTCTTGGCTCGATTAATATCCTGAATAATCTGGTATGCCTCACTTGGTGCGAAGTGCCACTGGTGTGGCTGGTGCCAATACTGATTAGATCTCCAGCTTTTATCCCCATCCCGACCACCGTGAGAATCAGTTCTGGGTGCCTTGGGTCCTTTTCCAAGTTCTGGCGCAGGCTGGAAATGTGCACACCAACCATGTGCGTGAAAGTGCCATCTTCATAGCCCCAGACTTCGTGCAGGAGATCGCTTCGCGGCAGTGTGGTTACCGGGATTTTCCATGAAGTGCCGCAACAGGTGGAGCTCGCGTGCTGAGAGGCGGATTTGCTTTCCGTCGCGTGTCACTTCTGTCCCGCGAATATCGATGCGTAATGGACCCAATTTGGAGAAAGCTGGCGATGGCACGCCCCGGAACGCGCCGCAACAGAGCCCGAGGCAGTTCGAATTAGTTACGTTGGGTGTTGCCGTATGTGTCGAGATCAATCAGTCGCGTGTCTCCAGTCCCATGCTGCACGCTGCGCATAGCGAGGGATCTTAGGGAGATGGGCCCGTTGAACCGACTTAAATCATGCCCGCGTTGTTTACAGTGAGGATCGCTAGATGCGAACGTAAGTAGTACACCCAATCGGATCGCAGTGCGGGTGCTGGTCAATTTCGGAAGTCGCAGAACACCCCATGTGGTCTTCACGCTTGGACGCAATCACATTACAAAAGGGTTCTGCATCCCCACATCACTGCATCAGGGCGTTTGCTGTTCAATCTCCCTCAGTGACTAAGCGGCCATGCAGAGAGGCCCAATGCAGATCCGACGTAGCGTCGCATGCTCATTACTCACGTAACGTGAATTCTACACAGTACTGTTGACCACCGTGATTGTTCCTGATGTCTAATCAGAAGAAGTCGCCGACAATAGGTAATATGCAAGACTCGACCGAGCCTTTCTGTAACAGAACCGGGTGCTACCGAAATGCGCTGTGACAGAGCGACAGCCCCTCATTCTGCAAACCACAACTGTGAGCCGCAAAAGTGTGTTCCCGCTAACTTTGTCGAGATCTCTCAGATACCTAAACCTGATTGCGCTGACGAGGAATGTGAACCACGTGGAGATCGCCCAGTACGCAAGTAGACGGCATTCTTTGCGGGGAAGCATGACATATTTATGCAAAAGGCTCGATATGTCACGGAAAAGGTCCTCGGTTGTGCCGAAGCCTTTGAGCCCGGTGGGAAGAATCAAAGAGTCGTATAAAGGTTGGTACAGCCTGAGGTCCCATGGCAGCTTGAACTCTTTACAGAATTGATTGAGCACGCCGTCTTCGGCCGCAACAAAATGAGAGGTTTGAATCCTGTCTGAATGACGACTTAAGTCTTCCATTGCGGGAAGCTGCGCCATCTTTGCGAGAGTTCCACCAATCCGTATTCTGAATTGGTAATCTGGTTGCGGCTCAGATGGTTTCTCATAGGTAACTTCCTGGTCCTCAAATTTCTCCTCATCCTCCTGCCGAAGAAAAGGAAGCTGAGAGGCTGGCTGAGGAGAATTGGGCTGATCAGCCGGTCCGCTGATGATGACATTAGGAGAAAAAGGAAGATAGTCTCTCGCTGATACTTTTCCCATAGTTCAGTGATCTCTGACGACGCCCTGTGTTCCGAATAAGCTCTTAAGAGTGTCGCCATATTCGACAGCCGATTTGTTGCTCCGTACGCTCGTGGCTGTTTGCCGTAGGCCCGTTCTCCTTGGGGAGCTAAGTCCTTCGATTTTCCGTAAGCTTCCCATCAATGAACTAACGCCGACGCTCTTGATTCGCGAACCTCAATTGAATCGACACATGTCAGCATTGCTCAACGCTTCGAACCAGCCAGGGTATTGGTTTTTTAGCGGCAAAACGTTCCAACGATTTTACTGTCCGAAATGCATCTACGTGGGGGAGTGCCTCAAAGATGCTCCGGATATGAGCAATAGCATTCACATAAATCTGACTGGGAATGAGTTCAGACCAGATTATCTTCTGCCGACAGACGAAGAAGTATCCTCTTTTCAAAATCGACTTTTTTCCTATCGCTTGTTGAATCACGACAAACTTGCAGCTCCGAATTTGGATGTTTCGGAATTTCGACCGGAGATCTGCGTTATGTCAGACGTGCTTGCTGCGCCGATTGTTGATGATCCCAAGCTGCAAGCTGGAGTCATTGAGCTGTTGAAAGACCGAGATGAGCAATCACGAATCGATCGTGCGACCGGAGTGAACGGACGGGTGTTGCAAGCCGTTCTTTTTCACTGCCACCAGAAAGAACAGCGCAAATTCGTTCGTGAACTTGCAGACACATCAAACCGGCTCTCCGCTGAAGATGGAGAGTCGCTGAAGCTCAGCAGTGAAACAGTAGGACACATCCTCAAAAACTTGGGTCTTTATACGCGGCGACTGGGCAATGCCGGCCGCGGGCTTATGTTCGACCAAGCGACTCAGTCTCATGCGCATAGCCTGGGGCACCAGTACGATGTGCTCACCTGTGAAGCGACTTGCGAATACTGTCACCAGCTCCAACCACCTCAATCGGAACAGGTTGTGCAGGATGTGTAGGTTGTGAAGGTTTTTTTGTGGATTAGTAGGAAGCAAGAATCTTTTCGGCCGATTGGAATTGTGGGATCCTAACAGACTAGTGTGTAGACTAGTTGTACGAGGGCAATATGACAACCGTGGGAGCATTCGACGCCAAGACGCACCTGAACTCTTTGCTGAAGAGAGTGTCCAAGGGAGAGGTAATTCGCATTACGCTACGCGGAGTGCCGATTGCGAAATTGGTTCCCGCTGGTCTCGACGAGAGGGAAGATCCACGGGACGTGATTCGCGGCATTCGTGAGATTCGAAAAGGTGTAAAGCTTGGAAAAATCTCAATTAAAGAGTTGATTAATGAAGGTCGCCGTTAAGCGGTTTGTGCTCGATGCCTCCGTGACGGTTGCGTGGTTTTTTGAGGATGAATCGACAGCGTTCACTGAGGGAGTCTTGGATCTAATTTCGGCAGGAGCCCAAGCAGTTGCGCCGGCCATTTGGCCGTTCGACGTTGCAAATTCATTGTTGGTTGCGGAGCGACGCAAGCGTATCACGGTGGCACAGGTGACGTCCCTGCTCGGTCGCATTCTGCAGCTTCCTGTCTCGATCGAAAGCGTTGAGCCTGATATGGCGTTCACTCGAGTGCTGTCGGTCGCGCGTCAGCAGAAACTTACGGAATATGATGCTGCTTACGTGGAGCTTGCTTTGCGAAACGGTCTTCCCCTGGCCACTTTGGACGACCAGCTGCGGCAAGCTGCTCGGACATCCGGCATTGCCTTAGTGTCCGATTAATGCCGTCAATGATAAATCTCATTGGAATCGTATCGTAACGAGACGAGGGAACTCCCACCTTGAATTGCGAAAAGGGTGTTGCAAAAGTATGTGGAGCGGCACGTACAGAAAGACCATACAGGCTAGGCCGAATGCGATGTGACGGGAGCATCGAAGTTTTACGAAACGGAGCCAAGAACTTCCCGCGTTTCAACGAGATGAATTTTCAGAAAGTGCTCATCGTAGACTATTTGCTGGACGTTAATGTTCTTCTCCGCGCTCTGATTCATCACTCATGAGCTGCGCGTCCTCGCCCTTCCGAATGTTGGCGGGGAACTGCGGAGAGAGGAACGATGGCGAGGATCAAGTCGTGCTGCGTGCCAAGCCGCGACCTCGACGTCGATCGTGGAACGGTCAGCGGAGGCGCTATATTCTTTAGCGAGCGGGGTGGCTAGCAATTCCTATACAGACAACAATGTGCAGTCGAAGCACATATTTATTACGTAACGACCGCAGCAGCGTCACGGGGACAGAGGCAATACTAGTTTTGAGTTGCGGGGGTGGGGAGCACGTCCTCCTCGGCTTAGCTTCAGGCTTTTCGGTCCTTTTCACGGACGCCTCTGCAGGGCCTAATTCGCCGCCACACTCGCAGTACTGCCCCAAACTTGCGGACGAATCGCCACGCACCCGGCCTCCGTCGGTCCGCTGATCTAACGAGGATCTCGCGAAGTCGGTCTACGTCATCCTTCTCCACACGGAACTCCATTGGGACGGAGAGGCGCGATCGGGAAACGTCACAGGATTGGCATCCTGCAAAGAGGCTGCTCACATGTGAGATGTCATTAGGATGGCTCTCACGTTCATGAGGTTGTTAAACCTCCGGGCGACGCAAGTGAATCTGTCGCGGATCGTTGATTTTTTAAACAGATAAAAGATCGAAGCTCTATTCGTGTTTACGTGTCGGTCTTCGGGGAACTTCGACATAGCAGACCAGAAATGTTCTTGGATTAATCGCGCGTCAGAACGCCGCGATGCCCCAAACGTGAGTGGCGGGGTTTCCGAAATAATTCCCATGCAGGCCGACCACGCTGCGGAGAAAAATACCGGCGGCCTACAGACGCAACGGCGAGCATCAACGCAAAAAATGCAAGTCACAGAGGGGCGGCCATCGGGGGAGGGTGCCGCGTAGTATACACATTTCGCAAACTGCGGAGCAGCCGCACACTTATGGCCGCCCTGAAAACGACAATACACCGCGACTCGCAGAATACCTTCGCCGCAAACCCGTTTTGCTCGGTGAGCTAAATTCTGCGACTGACTGTAAGCCTTCCAAAAATGAAATAACGCCGATGCCCTTGATTCGGCGAGTCGACACATGGCAGCGTTGCTCAACGCGTCGAACCCCCAAACAATTGTTTTCAGCGGCGAAACGTTCAACAGTTCTACTGTCCGAAGTGCAGGTGCGTGGGCGAGTGCTTCAAATGAGCGAAATCGTCTAGGGGTTTAATCCCGGCAGCCATTGTAACTAGAACAGAAACTTTAGTATTAGCACATCGCACAGCCCTATAATGGCTTGCTTGGATGCAAAGCCAAGCTCTTCGTGCTATATCGGCGATTTGGAAGTTATGATTTGGAAGTTATGAAAATAGACCGTGCGGCCCGGCATATCAATATGGCAGTAAGATCGCGGCTGGCAGCAATCCCTTTGACTTCGAACGTCTGCGTAATAAGACGTTTCCTGTCAGTTGCCCTACTGACATCGTGTTTTGCTGCGAGGCAGCTGGTAGCCCAGACGCCCGTCACTACGTGGCACTATGATAACCAGCGGACGAGTGCAAATACTACAGAGCGTCTCCTGACTCCGTCCAATGTCAACATCCAGACTTTTGGGAAATTGTTTACCCAGCCAGTGGACGGTTTCATTGTGGGGCATCCACTCTATCTCCCCGCAATCAGCATCCTTGGCAAAGGCACGTACAACGTTGTGTTCGTTGCGACGATGCATGATAGCGTCTACGCCTTCGACGCGGATGACGCCAATTCCGGGCCACTTTGGATGACGAGCCTGCTATCGTACTCGCCCGCAGGGGCGACGACGGTGCCTGCTACGGTGCAGAAGAACGGAGGCACCACGGGGTGGGGCGAGATTGGTGTGATCTCAACGCCAGTTATCGATCCGGACACTGGCATCCTTTACCTGGTTACCGAAACCTACGAAAATGGAAACGTTGTCCACCGCTTACACGCACTCGACGTGAGCAGCGGCCAAGAAAGACTCGGCGGGCCGACTACCATAGCCGCAACCTACACCCTGAACGGCAGCATTTCCACCTTCACCGATCTGTATCAGATCAATCGGCCCGGGCTTCTTCTGGCGAATGGCCACGTCTACATCGCTTTTGGCTCGAACTGCTGTAACGATTACAGCCAAGGTTGGGTCATGTCCTACAATGCCTCGACTTTGCAGCCAGAGGGCGCCTTTGACGTCGAGCCAGGCAAGACCCTGGGGTCGATTTGGCAGAAGGGGGCAGGTATTTCGGCTGATAGCAACGGCAACATTTACGCGGAGACAGGGGAGGGTTATTACGCCCCTAGCACTAATCTGTCCATGAGTGTTGTAAAACTGAGCCAGATCGGCACTACTCTTTCGTTAATTGACTGGTTCACGCCTTTTAATTATCAATATTTGTCCACTAACGACCAAGACATGGATCAGGGAGTCTTAGTCTTACCCGACCAGGCAGGCCCATTTCCTCATGAATTGGTTGCCATCGGTAAGCCGGGTACTATTTATGTCCTGAATCGGGACAATATGGGCCAGTTGTGTTCGGCTTGTAGCACTAGTGATACTCAAATCGTGCAGGAGATACCAAATGCAGTGGGTCGGGAAAGCGGGACTCCTGTCTACTGGAATAATACAGTCTATTTCACCGGGCAAAGCTCTCCCGTCATGGCGTTCACTTTGAACAACGGCTCCTTGACCCTACCACCATCGGCACAATCGAACAAAATGGGCGGCGGTGGACACGGGCTGATCACCGCTAATGGAAATAGCAATGGCATTCTTTGGTCTATCAGTGGGGCGAAAGATTTGATTGCCTTAGACGCGCGCACGCTGCAAATCCTGTATACCAGCACCCAGGCTGCGAACGGTCGCGATACGCTTCCACCTCTCGCCCATTTCGCAACGCCTATTGCTGCCGACGGAAAGGTATTTGTCGGAACTCAGAACAGCCTCAGTGTGTACGGACTGTTTCCGGATTTGTCGGTAGTCGGAGGCAGCGGGCAGTCGGGAGTGGTGGCCTCCACCCTTCCCGTCCCACTGAATGTAAAGGCTGTCGATCCGTATACGGGAAACGTATCTCCTGGATTGACCGTAACCTTCACTGACGGGGGTAAGGGAGGCACATTCCATCCGTCCACGGCTGTTACCGACGGAACCGGCTCGGCTTCGACGTCTTACACCTTGCCAACGAAAGCGGGTTCTTACACATTGACTGCTTCCGCGCCGGGCTATGCGTCGGGGTTCTTTAAGGAAACAGCGCTTGCAGCTGATCTGACCGAAACTGGTGTGACCGAGCCACCCGCAACGGTTATGGACGGTAGCAGCTTCTCTGTGAACGACACGGTACAGAACATTGGCAATGCGACAGCGGCTGCTTCAACGACACGATTCTACTTGTCGACCACGACATCCAAGATCGGTGCTCGCATGCTGACTGGCAGCCGGACTGTGCCTTCGCTGGATGCCGGCGCCACTTCAAGTGGCACGGTGACCGTAACCGTCTCTAATACTGCCGCGGCAACGTATTTCTTGCTGGCCTGCGCCGATGACAAGTTCGTGATCCCAGAAGCCAGTGAGAGCAACAATTGCAAGGCTTCGGCAAACAAGACTACCGTCTCCGGGCCTGACCTGACCGAAACTGGCGTAGCCGATCCACCCGCAACGGTTGTGGACGGCAGCAGCTTCTCTGTGAACGACACGATACAGAACATTGGCAATGCGACAGCGGCTGCTTCAACGACACGATTCTACTTGTCGACCACGACATCCAAGATCGGTGCTCGCATGCTGAGTGGTAGCCGGACTGTGCCTTCGCTGGATGCCGGTGCCACTTCGAGTGGTACGGTGACCGTAACTGTCTCTAATACTGCCGCCGGAACCTATTTCTTGCTGGCCTGCAGCGACGACAAGTTCGTGGTCCCAGAAGCTAGTGAGAGCAACAATTGCAAGGCCTCGGCAAACAAGACTACCGTCTCCGGGCCTGACCTGACCGAAACTGGCGTAACCGATCCACCGGCAACGGTAGTGGACGGCAGCAGCTTCTCTGTCACCGACACGGTGCAGAACATTGGCAATTTAGCAGCCGCTACTTCAACGACACGGTACTATTTATCGGCCACCACATCCAAGAGCGGCGCTCGTATGCTGAGTGGCAGCCGGGCTGTGCCTTCCCTCGATCCCGGTACCACTTCAAGCGGCACTGTGACCGTAACCGTGTCTAATACTGCCGCGGGAATGTACTTCTTGCTGGCCTGCGCCGACGATAAGTTCCTGGTCTCAGAAGCCAGTGAGAGCAATAATTGCAAGGCTTCGGCAAACAAGACTACCGTCTCCGGGCCGTGACCGAAACTGGCCCCGATCCACCCGCAACGTTTGTGGACGGCAGCAGCAGCTTCTCTGTGGCCTCAGATTTAGGTGCGAGGAGAGAGAGCCAGGAGCGCATGCAAGAGAACCTCTCAGAGTTTAGGCGGCAGTTAACAATGAGTAACTTGTTTTTCCACAGATTCAAGACCTATTTTCTTAGAAATGCTGAACACTGGGCAGACGCGGTTTGCACTGGAGTCGAAATCTTTGACAGCAGTTGTCCCCAGGAAAGCTGAGGCTAAGTGACACTGAAAACGGAATACAACGATCAACCAGAGCGCGACGAGAACCGCTGTAAAGGAACCACCCGAGCTGGCAGACCGTGCAGAGCAGCAGCAACGGAAGGCGGGCTATGCTTTTTTCACTCCAATCCCAACAAGGCGGCCGAACTAGGCCGAATCGGGGGCACGAAGAATCGTTACACGTTTGTCGACGAGCTTCGAGCGCCGCTTGCGATTGAGAGCGTGAAGGAAGTACAAACTACTCTCAGTCGCCTCATCGACGAGGTTTACTCGTCCAGCGTTGTCAGCCAAGACCGCCGGCGGACTCGCTGCACTGTTGAATCTACAGTGGCGAATAATTCGCTCGACGGATCTAGAGAAAAGGATCGCAAGACTGGAGCAGGCGCGGGCTCAATCGCAAGATACGTGCAACTCTCCGCCGACTACTACGCAGCCTTCGAGCGAGATCGCTGCCGATAGGCTTGATGGGTCCCATGGTGACAGTTTTCCCGAAAATCATGGCTTCGACGGCTCGAGCTAATGCCGTCCGAAGGAGCTGTGCAAGCTATGTGACACAGTGGTCTCATTTTGTTTGCGTATGTGCGTGCCCGTGCAGTCGCCGCAACAGCGGTGCTTGCGACGAACCTTATTGAATGCTGGCCTGCTTGGTCTTCGGGAATCGTTCATCGAGTTCAAGGTTCAGTTCGAGTACATTGACTCTGGGTTCTCCGAGAAAACCGAACTGGCGATCTTCCGTATGTTTTGCCACTAGCGCGCGCAGTTGGTCTACGCTGGTTCCGCGCTCTTTGGCTACGCTCGGCAACTGAAATTCTCCTGTCGCGGGGCTAATGTGCGGATCTAGCCCTGATGCCGAGCCGGTCACCAGATCGATGGGCACGGAGATTCCGGGATTGTCAGCCTGAAGGCTGGACAGGTTTGCTTTCACTCGGTCAATCAGTTTCTGGTTTGTGGGTCCGAGTTGGGATCCATTCGAATTTGTAGCGTCATATCCGTTTCCCGCGAAGGACGGCCGGGGATGAAAATACGCGGGACTCGAGAAGCTCTGCCCTAGAACTCTGGAGCCGATGGTCCTGCCATCCTTTTGAATTAACTGGCCGTTTGCTTGCTTGGGAAAGATCAATTGTGCGAGAGCGGTTACCACGAGGGGATAAATGATCCCCAGCAGAATTGTGGTGGCTATCGTCATCAATATCGCGGTGATCAGATTCTTCTTCATGGCAATTTCCTTTATGCAAGCCCGATGTGAGTAATCAGGATGTCAATCATCTTGATACCGAGGAAGGGCACGACGATCCCGCCGGCTCCGTAAATCCAGAGATTGTTGCGCAGCAGGGCCGCAGCCGCCATGGGGCGGTACTTTACCCCGCGCAGGGCGAGCGGAATTAGCGCGATGATGATCAGCGCGTTGAAGATCACGGCGGAAAGAATTGCGGATTCAGGAGTCCGCAGGTGCATGATATTGAGCGCGTTCAGCACTGGGAACGTCCCGGCGAACATGGCGGGAATGATCGCGAAGTACTTGGCGACATCGTTGGCGATGGAGAACGTGGTCAGTGCTCCGCGTGTCATTAGCAGTTGCTTGCCGATTTGCACGATTTCGATGAGCTTGGTGGGATTGGAATCGAGGTCGACCATGTTTCCGGCTTCTTTAGCCGCTTGCGTGCCGGTATTCATGGCCACACCCACGTCGGCCTGAGCCAATGCGGGGGCGTCGTTCGTACCGTCTCCGGTCATGGCGACCAGCTTGCCGTCAGCCTGCTCTTTCTTAATCAGGTCCATCTTGTCTTGCGGCGTCGCCTGCGCCAGGAAATCATCGACTCCCGCTTCCCGAGCGATTGCCGCCGCAGTCAGCGGGTTGTCGCCGGTGATCATGACCGTACGGATGCCGATCGCGCGCAGCTGATCAAAGCGTTCCTTCATGCCTCCTTTGACAATGTCCTTCAATTCAATGACCCCGAGTGCGCCACGGCTCTTTTCGGCAACCACCAGGGGAGTACCACCCGAGCGAGAAATCTCCTCTACGACCGTGCGAACTTTATCAGGCAAGCGATGTCCGCTCTGAGCTACGTAGTTGGCGATTGCGTCGGTGGCTCCCTTGCGAATCTGGAAGCCATTCAGATCCAGGCCAGACATGCGGGTCTGTGCGCTGAAGGGGACGAATTTGCACTCGTGCTGGCTCAACTCGCGTCCGCGCAGGCCGTATCTTTCTTTCGCGAGCACAACGATGGAGCGCCCTTCCGGAGTTTCATCCGGAAGCGAGGAGAGTTGGGCCGCATCGGCGAGTTCCTGCTCGGTAACACCGGGGGCGGGAACGAAACGCGAGGCTTGCCGATTTCCCAGCGTGATGGTCCCCGTCTTGTCGAGCAGCAGCGTATTAACGTCCCCGGAAGCTTCCACCGCTCGACCCGACATTGCCAAAACGTTGTGCTGTACGAGCCGGTCCATGCCAGCGATCCCGATAGCGGAAAGCAGCCCGCCGATCGTGGTTGGGATTAGACACACCAGCAGGGAGACCAAGACGAAAACGGTTTGCGGACTGCCGGAGTAGATCGCGAAAGGTTGCAAGCTCACTACCGCCAGCAGAAAGATGATGGTCAAACCTGCGAGCAAGATGTTCAGAGCAATTTCATTCGGGGTCTTCTGCCGCTCCGCCCCTTCGACCAAGGCGATCATGCGATCCATGAACGTCTCGCCAGGGTTAGACGTGATCTTCACTTCGATCCGATCAGACAAGACGCGCGTACCGCCAGTGACCGCCGAGCGATCGCCGCCGGCCTCGCGGATCACGGGAGCCGATTCACCGGTGATTGCAGATTCGTCCACAGACGCGACACCCTCAATGATTTCGCCGTCCGAGGGGATGAATTCACCCGCCGAGACGAGCACCAGGTCGCCAGCTTTCAGCTTTGAACTGGGAATCTGCTCGACCCGTTGCTCCTTCCCAAAGATCCGATTGGCAATGGTCTCGGAGCGAGCTTTGCGGAGCGTGTCCGCCTGGGCTTTGCCGCGGCCCTCGGCCATGGCTTCGGCAAAGTTTGCGAACAGGACCGTAAACCACAACCAGAGCGTGATCTGCAGGTTGAACTTGAATCCGGCTGCGCCTTTCAACAGCAGCGCGGTCGTAATCACACTGCCAATCTCGACCACGAACATGACAGGATTGCCCATCATCTTTCGCGGATCCAGCTTGGCAAATGCATCCCAGAGTGCGCGGCGAACGATGTTCCACTGCCAAACCGCCTTTTTTCTAGGCTTGTTGGGAGAGTGTCCCAGGCGGACAGTTGCTATGGAAGGCGTCACGGGTATTTGACTGGTCGTTGCCATAGGGAGTCCTTTAGAACGTCTTGCCCGAGAGCATGAGCAGATGCTCAAGAATCGGGCCCAGGCTTAGTGCCGGGAAGAATGTCAGTGCTCCCACGATCAGAATCACGCCAATCAGGAGCACGGTGAACAACGGAGTAGTCACCGGGAATGTACCCAGGGAGGGAGGAACATATTTTTTACCCGCCAGATTGCCAGCGATGGCCAGCATCGGAATGATCATCAGGAATCGCCCGGCCAGCATCGTCAAGCCGATGGTGGTGTCGTACCAGGGAGTGTTTACCGTCAATCCGCCAAAGGCCGAGCCGTTATTGCCGGCGCCGGATGTGAACGCATAAAGGAGTTCACTCAGCCCGTGAGGGCCGGGATTCGCGATGCTGGATGTCCCGAAGCCGTTGACACTGGAAATCGCGGTAAACGCCAGGATGACGAGGGGAAATACCAGCACAACCAGCATCGCCATCTTCACGTCGTAGGCTTCAATTTTCTTTCCCAGATACTCAGGGGTGCGGCCCACCATGAGTCCGGCGATGAAGACGGCAAGCACGATGTAAATGAGCATGCCGTACATGCCCGCGCCGACGCCGCCAAAAATCACTTCGCTCAGCATGATGTTGACCAGCGCCACCATGCCTCCCAAGGGCGTAAACGAGTCGATCCAGCCGTTGATTGCGCCGCAGCTGGCGTCTGTAGTGACGGTCGCCCACAGAGCGGTGTTGGCAATGCCGAATCGGACTTCTTTCCCCTCCATGTTTCCGCCGGGCTGCAGTGCAGTCGCGTGCTGGTTGGTTCCCGCGAGTAGCGGGTTACCTCGCGCTTCCGCCCAATACGCGACGGTCACGCCAGCGAGAAAGAGGATCGCCATAGCCGCCCACACGGCCCAACCATGCGCTTGCGAACCAGTCATACGCCCCAGCGTGTACGTCAATCCGCCACCGATGGCAAAAATTGCTACGAGTTCGATCAGATTCGTAAGCGGCGTGGGATTCTCAAACGGGTGCGCGCTGTTGGCATTGAAGAAGCCGCCGCCGTTGGTCCCAAACTCCTTAATGATCTCCTGCGAGGCCACCGGTCCTTGGGCAATCGTCTGCTCCGTCACCGTGTCCATGACCGGCTTGCCTTGGGCATCGACCACGGGCTTTCCATCCGGGCCAACCTTCTGCACCTGCATCGGTTCCACAAGCTTGGCGGTGTCGTAAGGTCTCAAGTTCTGGACAACACCCTGGGAGACAAGAACGAGCGCGCCCACAACGCAGAATGGCAACAGAACCCAAAGCGACGAACGAACCAGATCAACCCAGAAATTCCCGATGGTCTGCATCTGGCGGCGAGCAACACCCCGGATAAAGGCTATGGCGAGGGCGATACCTACGGCGGCTGAAACAAAGTTGTGATAAGCGAGACCGGCCATCTGGGTGAAATAGCTCATCATGGTCTCACCCGAATAAGCCTGCCAATTCGTATTCGTGGTGAACGAAGCCGCCGTATTGAAGGCGAGGTGCGCGGGAGTGACGGCTCCGAGCTTCTGTGGATTGAAGGGCAGATTTCCCTGCAGCCGCTCCATCAGATACAGGACGATCATCGAGACCAGACTGAAAAGGAGCATCGAGATGGCGTATTCCGTCCAGCGCATCTCGTGATTTTCATCGACGCCAGTGATTCGGTAGAGAAGGCGCTCTAAAGGCCTCAGTACGGGGTCCAGGAACGTCTTCTCGCGGTTGAACACACGCGCCATGAAGACGCCCATCGGCTTGGTCAGCAGGAACACAAGCAGGAGAAAAAACAAGATTTGTAGCCAGCCGTTGATTGTCATGTCAGAACTTTTCCGGCCGCAGCAGTGCGTAGACGAGATAAATCGTTGTCAACGCACTGACTGCAAGCATGATTATGGATTCCGCGCTCATAACGTTCTCCTCACTTCACACGCTCACAGAAGTGCACGTAAGCGATCGATAAGGCAAAGAACGCAATTGTTATGGCGATCCAAAGCACGTCCTGCATAAGCTAGTCTCCAGAAAACAAACGTCGGTCTGCCGCTACGAGCCCCTCTTAGCGGCCCCACCACCACACCATGTCGAGCTTGCCGGCTTTGCTCCACCTCCAATTGGAAAAGAAAGGGCGTAAAACTTGCCTAAAGAGTCCATAAAAACTTCATAAAGAGGCTGAGGCACATGCAGAGGAGGGGTTGGAAGGGAAGCGCGTTCTGTCTCTCGCTCAGTGAAGGGAGCGGGTCAATTCAGGAAATCCTTTCAGTCTCCGGGCTCGAAGCGGTAACCGACCCAAGGGTCGGTTATGATATAGCGCGGAACGCCTTCTTCGGGCTCGAGTTTTTTGCGTAAGTGTCCAACGAAGACGCGCAGGTATTCCGGCTGTTGCACGCTGTTGGAACCCCACACCGCGGTCAGCAGCGCATGATGAGTGATGACTTTTCCAGGGCGCTTGGCGAGGTAAACCAAGAGATCGAACTCTTTGGGCGTCAGATGAACCTCTTTCGCATTTACTTCAACCTTGCGCGCAGGTATGTCGATACGAAAATCTCCTGTCTCGATCAATGTCGTCTCCGGCTCGAGCGGAACTGCCGCGCGCCGGAGCGCAGCGCGGACTCGGGCCAACAGTTCGTTCACATTGAACGGTTTGGTGATGTAATCGTCGGCTCCGGCATCGAGCGACTCCACTTTGATCGCCTCTTCGCCTTTGACTGAGAGCACGATAATGGGAACGCGGGATTCGGCGCGAATAGCGCGGCATAGCTGGAGGCCGTCCATTTTCGGCATCCGGAGATCGGTGATGACGAGATCGGGCGGCCATCCCTTCATCTCCTTAAGAGCTTGTTCTCCGTCGGCGGCTGTTCGTATGCCGTAGCCTTGACTTGACAGTGTAGTTTTGAGCACGCGCGTGATCTGCGGTTCGTCATCCACCACCAATATGTTTCGTTTGGCGCCTTGATTCGACATAGCGGTGCTCACTTCATTTCCTGGGTCACGATGTGAACGTCCACGGGCGGCGCGTCCCGCAGGAATTTGTGGATGGCCGAAAGATAAAAGTATTTCCTCCAGCCACTCTGGGCCGACCTGCCAAAGACAACTTGCGTGATGTGTTTTTCACGAACGATCCCGGCAACTACCGATGCGACGTTTTTACCTTGGCTACGCACCAGCCTCGCGCCGAGATTTTCCGCAAAGCGCAGATTTTGCGCCAGCGTGCGCTGGTCCTCGGGAGCTTCGTCGACGCCGATGTCAATGTAAATCACAAATAATTCCGCATCGATGCGGTGTGCCATTCTTGCGGCCCGGGCCACCAGGTATTGTGCGGCAGGACTGGAACTCACGCACACGGCTATGCGTTCGCGTAAGGCGAGGTTCTTACCCAATCCTTCTTTTTCAAGATGCGATTCCAGGCTCCGGTCAACCGCGGTTGTAACTTGTTGTAGGGCCAGTTCGCGCAGGGCGATCAGGTTGGCAGGCTTGAAGAAATTGCCGAGCGCTCTCTCCGCTCTTTCCATGGGATAGATATCGCCTCGGCGCATCCGGGTTTGCAGAGCCTCGGGAGTCAAATCGGCGAGCACGATTTCATTCACCCTCTGCATTACCCAGTCGGGCACTGTTTCCCGAACCTGAATACCGGTGATATTCATTACCGTCGGCATCAGGCTTTCGATGTGCTGGACATTCATGGTCGATAGAACGTCGATGTTGGCGTCCAGCAGATCCATCACGTCCTGATAACGTTTGGGATGTTCGCCCCCTTCGATGTTGGTGTGGGCTAATTCATCAACCAGCACAATCTGCGGCTTTCTCGCGAGAATCGCGTCCAGATCCATCTCGTCGAATGTTGTCCCTTTATATTCGACCTGGCGGCGAGGCACGGTTTCCAGCTTGGACGCGAGATCCGCGATGCCCGTCCGCCCATGGGTTTCCACGACCCCGATGACGACGTCCTCGCCGCGGCTGTGGCGGCGAATGCCCTCACTCAGCATGTTGAAGGTCTTCCCGACTCCTGGCGCGTAGCCCAGGAAGAGCTTGAAGATGGCTTGCTTTTTCTGTGGGACGATCTCCTCTAGCCACTGCTCGGGGCTTTTGGCCATGTTATGTATTATCCTCGACAATCGGCTATCGCTCCCATTTAACTAGAATCCCGACTGTGAAGCGGCCACTCGAAAATCCGCTCGTACGTTTTGCTGAGTCCGGCATTGTTGTGGCGGCGATTACATTTGTCTGCTTCCGGTGGCTCCATCTCAATTATGCGACTGTCGGATTTGGCTTTCTGTTGTCGGTGCTGTTCATCTCCGCAAAATGGGGTCTACGGTACGCGATATTCACTGCCATTCTGGCCAGCGTGGCTTACAATTACTTTTTCTTGCCACCGTTGTTCCGTTTCATCATTGCAGATCCGCAGAATTGGATTGCGCTAATAACGTTTCTGGTAACGGCGGTGGTCGGAAGCCAGCTTTCTGAACGTGCTCGCCGCAGCGCGCTCTCGGCGGAAGAACGACGGCGAGAATTCGAGAGACTGTACGCTTTGAGCCAGCAACTATGGTTAACTGAAAACGCGTTTGAATTACTGAACCTCATCCCCAAAAGCATTGTGGACTCGTTCGGGGTCAGCGGAGCCGCTATCTTTGTCGAAGGAAGACAGGACGCATATTTTTTCGATGGCGCGAGCCGGTGGCTATTTCCACTCGACCAATTGAAGGCAATCAGCGATCGCGGGGAACCCGTACTCGACCGCGAGCATCGGATTTGTTATGTCCCCTTGCGCATGGGAATGCGATCCGTAGGCTCTCTCGCAGTGTCCGGCTGCGATCTCTCGCGCGAAAGCCTGGAAGCAATCAGCAGTCTGGTTGCGATTTCTATCGAGCGGGCTAGTACGGTCGAGAAGCTCACAAAAAGTGAGGCTGCCCGCGAGAGCGACAGGCTGCGCTCGGTCCTGCTCGATTCCATCACCCACGAGTTTCGAACACCCTTGACCTCGATCAAAGCTTCCGCCGAGACGTTGTTGTCCGAGACGCGGCTCGACAATCCTCAACGGCAAGACCTGCTCCAGGTCATCAACGAGGAGAGTGATCGCCTGAACCGGTTGGTGGGAGAAGCCGGCGAGGTGGCGCAACTGGATGCGCACCAGGTCCAGTTTCAATTTGAAGGTCACGAGATCCACGAGGCCGTGGATCGCGCACTGCAGAACTTACAGGGCGCGTTGCGCTGCCATCCTGTCGAGATGCATATTGCTTCAAAGCTCCCTTCGTTGCGCATGGATATCGACCGCATCACGGAGGTGGTCACACATCTCGTGGATAATGCTGCAAAATACTCGCCTCCTGAGACGCCCATTCACATCACTGCCGAGTTGGAGGGCGGTGAAGTTGTGACGAGCGTTGCCGATCATGGACCGGGGATTGACGCTATGGAACAAGAGATGATCTTTGAAAAATTCTATCGCGGGCGGGAGCAGCGCATGCTCATTCAGGGTACTGGTATGGGATTGCCGATTGCCAGAGCAATCGTCGAACTGCACGGGGGCAACATCGGCGTCACCAGCCAGATTGGCCACGGATCAGTGTTCCACTTTTCGTTGCCGGTTATGTAGAGTCCATGGTCGCAGTCGTTCTCGAAATCCCTGATGCGACGCTGGCTCCTATATGGACAATACTGAAACCGGTTTCAGATCAGTGGCCGTTGAAGAATTCGGCCATCTGGGGCGCGGTCTCCGCCTGGCCGGGGAACTTGTTTATGCCCAAAGCCTGGAGGACCAGGCGCAACGTGCTCTGATGCTGATAGAGCGTTTGCGACTGGAAATTCGATTTGCTGTTGGAGCTGACGATCACAGCGGGGACCTGACCTCCGCCATGGTTGAAATCGCTTAATTCGCCCTCGTCAAAAAGGATGACTAGCAGGCCACCGCTCTGGAATGTGGAACTGGCGATGACGGGGGCGATGTTGCTCTGCAACCAGGAATCAGCAGTTGCAAGTGTGCCATCGTGCGCGTCGTTGTTGACGTCGGGGACAATGAATGAAAAGTTCGGCAAGGAATTGTTTGCCAGGTCGGTGGCGAATTGCGTGAAGGGCACGATGTTCGCGGCCTGAGCCGGGTTGTTCTGCACGTCCGAGAGCAATGAGAACGGATTATGGCGATGGACGTAAGGCGAAGCATCGCCTCCCAGATATCCGGCAGAGGGAATTGATTCCTGGTAGGTCTTCCAGGTCTTACCGGCGCTCACCAGTTCGCGAACCACGTTGTCATCGCCGATTGTCCCTGAGAAATTGTCGTTTAAGGTTTCCATTTCCCCAGTAGTCAGCATCAGGTAATTCGGGATGGAAGGATGCGCGTTGGCGAAGTACTGCTTCGCCAGTCCATACTTCGACGCCAGGCTATTCAAATACGGCATGGAGGGGTTCCCGATGACATCGGTGAAACTGTGATTCTCTTCGACTACGAGAAACACATGACTAAAGGTTGGAAAGGTTGCCGGCGCGGGGGTCGGGGTAGGGTTGGGGCTCGAGGAACTGCCTGCGCTGTAACCTCCACAGGCTAGCTGCACGGCGGCGACAGCGACCAAAACGGCCACCGAGAGTGTAATGAAGAGGAATCCCCGGCGTCCTCGTCTGCTCCAGTTCTGCACGCATTGATTGGATGTTGAAGTGCAGGAAAAAGTTTGTGCCGAAACGCCGGTGTCATTTCTTTGTTTTGGCATTCTGCTCATCGTGTTTATTCCCCAAATCCAGTCCGAAGTCCGGTTTCTCGTAGGTGCCTAAAATATGTACAGGGACGACCTCGCCTTTTTTCTTCTTCTTGAAGATGGGATCGATGATCTTCAAGAAGAACGACTTCACTCCACTGGTCGTCTTTGAAATTCTGGTCTCAACTCGCATTTGGCCGTGCAGATTGACGCGGTGTGGTTCGTCCAGGCCGTAGGTGCCGTGCATGTCAGCATGCGCTCCGGGGATGGAAAAAGAGAGCTCGGAGAAATGCGCAAGACCCTCTACGAGCTTTACCTGACCTTTGAGGCCGCTAAGGACGTCTGCGGGGTCGTCCTTGTTTTGGCCGCGGGCCCCGGCGCTGAGCTCGTCCACTCCGTGCTGCGTCTTGGTTTTGGAAAACGTACCCTGGGCAATGTCGAACGAGCCTTGCAGTTGGACTTTGCGCAGGAATGGCTGATCTCCCGGGGGAAGTTCGGTTCTGGCATGGAACACGATTTCGCCCGACATCGGCGCACGTTCGCTGGTGAACAAGCCCAGAACGTCCTCGATCCTGCCGTGGTCCGAGGTGAACTGTATTTTGGTGAACTTTCCCTTGCCCAGTTCGGTTTTCGCGATGCTGCCCTGAGCCATCAGCGTCGTATGTCCAAAGTGCGCTTCGACACTCTTCAGGAATGTGTCTCCGTTCTCGCCATTGACGTAGGCGTCGAATTTGGTGATGAGGTTGAAACTGTTGCCGCTGTCTTTTACACGGAAGGCAGGAGTTGATGTGGTGCCGGTCACGCTGAGTTGCTTGAGGTTACCGCCAAAATTCCCCTGAGAAGACAGAATGCCGCTGATGCCGCCGTAGACACCGAGATCCGCATGCTCAAAGGTGTACGTACCGGAGAACGGGGTCTTATCGGGATGATCTTTGCTGTAGGGCCCGAACTTGCCGTCGGCGAAAATCTCCCCCGGTGGATTCGGGTTGTGAAATTTTAAGTGGTAGGCGAGAGGACTGCCCCAGCGCAGGCCGCGGAACGTGGCTTCGTGGACGTCAAAGCGGAGAGGCGTTTCCTGACGTTCTTTGGGCTCGAACTCAACGGAGCTGCCATTGGCCACGAGTTCGTCGACCACCGTCGTCGAATGCTGTGTGTTGAACGATTCCTTTGTGCCCAAGGCTGGGATGAATACATGTGCGCCCTCGGCGATGACGCGGGGAACATGCCCGCGGAGCATGCCGAGATAGCTGCCTTGCACCCGCAGTTTCTGGATTTCAATCAGCTTGAAATAATTAGGGCCGTGGTGGAACTGAAGGCCGTACAACACGCAACCGGGAGGGAAGTAGGTAGGGTGATATTCTTGGGCCGTGACCGTGCTATCCGTGGCCTCGCGCAAATCCTGCAGCACGGCTTCCCGGGAAAAAGGCCAGAACTTCACGTAGAAAATGGCGGCTGCGCAGATTAAAACCAGCAGCGCAATGAAAGCGAAAATGGTCTTGCGTTCTAAACGAAAGTGAGCGCTGCGCCCCTCCCAGGTTGTGTGAGAAGCGCTGGTCGCCGCGGACGAAGACATAAAAGTTTGAGTCCGCTTGCGGGATAGATGTTGTTGCGGGACTTCGGAGTGGAGTCTTACCAGAAACAGAGTATTGCCTCGCGAGGGAACCGCGAATTGAAACCGAAAACCGCAGGGGCGCCAGGGTGTATGATCGAATGTGAATCTATTGAAGCTTGATCTGCGGCGCTACATCTGCGAGCGCATCGCTCCTGCCGGGCTTTAGTCCACTCCATCCCTCTTCGAAGCCGATCGCTGCGGCTTTTCCTTTAACTTTTCGAGACTAAGCGAACGTGTACTCGGCTGGCGCTGCGCGCGTGCGCGGCATATCTCTCAAGAGGGCTCTTATGAAACTTCTAGTGATTGGTTCGGGCATGATGGGTTCGGCAGCGGCGTTCGACATGGCGCGCACGCCGCAGGTGGAAGCGGTGACATTGGCCGACAGCGATGGAAAGCGGGCCCGCGAGGTCGCGGCCCGCGTAAACCGCATTACAGGTGGGAAGAAGGTGCGGAGCGTTGTTCTAGATGCGGCCAACGAAAACGCCGCTGCGAAGGTGATGCGGGGCCACGATGCGACGCTCTCGGCCGTGCCGTATTTCCTGAATTTAGGACTAGCGCGAGCTGCAATCGAGGCGCGATGCCACTTTGCTGACCTCGGCGGAAACAACACGGTCGTCCGGCAGGAACTTGCACTGGCCAAGAAGGCAGAGAAACGCGGCGTGGCGCTGGCCCCCGACTGCGGACTCTCTCCCGGCATGGCCTCGATTCTGGGCGGCGAACTGGTGCGACGACTGGGCGGACGCGCGGACGCTTTGAAGCTCTATGTAGGAGGACTTCCCCTACGGCCAACTGCGCCTTTCCATTACCAGTTGGTGTTTTCGGTGGAAGGCTTGATCAATGAGTACGTAGAACCCGCGCGCATCCTGCGCAAAGGGAAGCTCACCATGATCGATCCGCTCACCGAGCCGGAGGAGTTCCAGATCGCGGGGTTCGCGCCGCTGATTGCCTTCCATACTTCGGGTGGTACTTCAACTTTGCCGGAGACGTTTGAAGGCCGGGTAGGCGAGTGCTTCGAAAAAACTCTACGCTATCCCGGGCATTACGACCTGCTTTGCGAGCTGAACGAACTGGGATTGTTCTCGGGCGAGAAGATGAAGTTCGGCAAAGCGGAAATTGCGCCGCGCGCCATGATGTCGAAAATCTTCGAGGGAAAGTTTGCGTCGAAAGGACCAGACGTGTGCATCATGCGCCTGGAGGCTCACGAGTCGGTCAACGGCGCGGGAGTGCGGGGCTTGCTGGGCGGGCGTCTGAAAGGACGGGTAGCGACATTCACGATGGTGGATTCCTACGACGCAAAAACGGACATGAGCGCGATGATGCGAACGACCGCCTTCCCGGCTTCAATTGTCGTGCAGATGCTGGCATCGGGGGCTATCCCAAAACGCGGAGGAGTATTACAGGAGCGAGATGTCCCCGCGGACCTGTTCCTCGCGGAAGTTGAGAAGAGGGGAATCAAGATTGAATACAGCATGGAGTAGGGAAGCTTCGCCAGGCTGCGCTTCATAAGCGAAAAAGTGCCCAAGAACCGGGGTCAGCGCAGGAATTGCAAATTGAGTGCAGTAGCCCGCATGCTTCATGTAATTGTCGAATGGCACGAAGGTGGCGTTACTAAGCGGCGCAATTTTTGGTGTACTTCCTGCACGGGAAAAAGCAAAGATTTTGTATGCAAAGCGGTGCAGGTCTCTGCTAGCATGGTGCCCATCCAGACCCACAACCTCCGTGTTATCTCAGAGGTGGACGCCCCAGGGATGGCAGTCTAAGTGCACCTGTGCAATCGGGTGCGTTCGGTCCAGAGATCCCAGAATCTGGCCCGATCAAAGGTAGGGTAGAAGTTGTCGAGTCAACCGGAAGCAGGTCGTGTAGTCATTCGGCGGCGGTGTAGCAGTCGCCACCGGCGGCATCGCCGGATTCGGCGCGCGCTCTTAATTACCTTCTGCGCGCTGGCAGTCCTGAGCGTCTCTTCGGTCCTCTTGCAACGCCTCAGTCCCTCATTGTTCCGAAGAAGCTCCCATGGCACCGAACTGAATATCTCTGAGCAAGCGGCGCAGAAGACGCTTGATCTCTTCCAGGAAGAGGCGAGCCGCGAGATGGCGCGGCGCCCGATTTACCCCTACTCCGTCATTTCAGGGGGAGTGCGGAGCGCGCACGAATTGAGAGCGGCAGTGGACCAGGATCCGGTTGTGGCGCTGCACTACGCCGGGTTCGACTACGCGCATGCACGCCTGGTGCAATTGTTGACGGAGCGCTCGGTCTATCTCTCTTATCGCATCGGCAACCGGGTTTACTGGACGCGTCACCGGGTGAAATTACACAAGGGCGAAACCGTGCTCACCGACGGCAAGATGACCGCGCGAACCCGTTGCGCAAACCGCGTGGAAGAAGCGCCGCAGCAGGAAAGCTCGAACATGGAGCCGCCAGCTGCCAGGTTTGACGAGCCCCTGATGCCCGCCATAGGACCGGGATTGGCAACATCACCAGTTCCTTTCCGAACTTCGCTGGAACGTGCTGCGGTGGCGCCGCCGCTTAATATGTATGATCCCATCGGCGGAGGAGGCTGGACTCCATTTGCGCCACCACCGCTGCCGAATGTCTGTGGAATCTCGGGCACGAAAAAGCCTGGAAACAAGGGGACCGCGATTGCGGGCAGTGCGACTGCACATACCGGGAAGAGTAAGAACAAGAACGTCGATGTCTGCGGTGGGGGATCGACCAGTGAAGTTCCTGAACCCAGCACGTGGGTGCTGATGATTACGGGTATGGCGGCCCTGCTATGGATGGCGCGGCACCGGCTCTCCCCGGCTACTCTTCTCAATCACTCTTAATACCGACCGCAACAACCTCGTTCTGTCGTTCCGTTTGCATTTGGCAGCGGCATTCCGATAGCCTTCAGGCCTATTTTCCTGGAGGCTTTTTCTTGCCCGGTCAATCACTGTTCCTCGTCTGGATGTGCTCGCTGCTTTCTCTGGTTAGCTTTGCAGAAGAAACCATCCGGCTGCAGGTTGATCTGACCGACGCGCCGCGCAACATCTATCACGCTCACCTGCAAATTCCGGTGAAAAGTGGAGACGTGGCGCTCGTGTTTCCCAAGTGGATTCCGGGAAATCACCGGCCCAGCGGCCCGATCGGCGGCCTTACGGGCATACGGATGGAAGCGGCGGGACATACGCTGGCCTGGCAACGCGATCCCTTGGAGATGTACGAATTTCACGTGACCGTTCCGACCGGGGTTCAGGTGCTGGATGTTTTCCTGGATGCGATCACAACGTTGGACAGCGCGGGAGGCGGCGGTCCGGCGGCTTCCAGCAATCTTTTGGATCTGAATTGGAATGCTGTAGTGCTCTATCTGAAGGGAGCGCGCTCCGATGATGTAACGTTCGTGCCATCGGTCGCGTTGCCGGCGGGCTGGAAGTTCGGTACTGCGCTTCCGGTGGCCAGCGCCAGCGGCGATCAGGTGCAATTCTCGCCCGTATCTCTGACTACACTAGTGGATTCGCCCCTGATCGCGGGGGTGCACTATCGCAAGATGGAACTGTCCAAGCCGGGTGAAACGCCGGTGCACGTCATGGACGTGCTGGCTGATTCCGACGCCGACCTCGAGATGAAAGCGGAAGATCTTTCCGCATACGAGAAACTTGTCAGGGAAACCGGCGCGCTGTTCGGGGCGCGTCACTACCGGCAATATCACTTTCTGCTCACTTTGAGTAATCAGGTGGGAGAGCACGGACTCGAGCACCACGAATCGAATGACAGCGTGGCGGCGGAACGGACATTGCTGGATCCTGACCTGCACATGCTTTATGCCGCCCTGGTGCCGCACGAGTTCGCACATTCGTGGAATGGGAAATACCGCCGTCCCGCGGGGCTCGTAACGCCGAACTACCAGACGCCAATGATCGGGGATCTGCTCTGGGTGTATGAGGGGCTGACGGATTATCTGGGGAATGTGCTGGCGGAGCGGAGCGGCCTGCTCTCCGACGAACAATACCGCGAAAGCCTTGCGGCCACAGCGGCCATGCTGGATCATCGCACGGGCAGGACGTGGCGTCCGTTGGAAGACACGGCGATTTCGGTGCAAACTCTGCGAATGCTTTCACCGCCGGAGTGGTCGAACTGGCGGCGCACCCTCGACTACTACCCCGAAGGCGAATTGATCTGGCTCGAAGTGGACTCCATTATTCGGCAGCAGACGCAGGGTGCCCGTTCCCTCAACGATTTCTGCCGGGAATTCGAAGGCGGGCAGAGTGGCCCTCCCCGGGTGGTGCCGTATACCCTCGAGGATGTCGTTAATACGTTAAATGTCGTCGCGCCATATGATTGGGCCGGTCTCCTGAAGGAACGGATAAATGCAACCAGCAGCCATGCTCCCTTGGGCGGGATCGAGAGAGGCGGCTGGAAGCTGGTTTACAACGACAAGCCGAATGCCTTTACCCATGCCGCGGAGAAGAACTTCAAGTTTTCGGATTTGAAGTATTCCCTGGGATTCAGTCTGGACGAGGACGGCAAGCTCTCCGACGTAATCACAGGATCTCCGGCATATGAGGCCGGAATTGGACCGGGGATGAAACTGCTGGCGGTCAATGGAAGAAAATGGTCGCCGGAAGTCGTACACGCGGCACTCAAGAGCGCACGGGGAAGCGAGGCTGCTATCGAACTGCTGGTGGAGAACGCTCAATTCATTCGCACTTACTCGGTGGCCTATCACGATGGCGAGAAGAATCCGCACCTGGAGCGAGTTACGGAACAGCCGGATATATTAGGTGAGATCGTGAAGCCGATGTCCCACTAGAGAACATGAAGTTCAAACACCAAAGTAACGTCCGGGCGGAATAGGGCACTGTTACAATCGACCCCAGATCAGCCCCAAAATTTTGTTAAGGTCTCCCCCCATGCGTAGATTCTTGCGATCAGCGGCCGTCCGGCTTGGGATCGCACTCGGGTGTGTTTTCCTAAGTACGCTTCCTGCTCCCGCGCAAGTCTCAGTGCGTTCCGTCAAGGTGTTGAACGGCAGAGATACGGTCGAGATCGAGGTCGAGGCCAGCGAACGCATTGTGCCGCAGACGCAAGTGCTCTCCGGTCCCGATCGCCTGGTGGTGGATTTTCCGAATGCCCTTCCCAGCAACCAGCTGCGCAGCCAGTCTGTGGATCGCGGCGAGGTTAAGAGCGTTCGGGTGGGACTCTACCAGTCCAAACCACCCGTGACGCGGTTGGTGGTCGACCTCAAAAGTGCGCGGTCCTACCAGATATTCCCGTCCGGCCGCACCGTAATGATCAAGGTGATGGGCGGAGCTAGCGCAACCGATGACTCGGATGTGGCGAACGTTCCTGCGAAGCGCGCAGCCCTCGTAGCAGCTACATACACGGCGAGCAGGGAACCGCTACCGGTTGTGAATGCCCCGCGAACGCCGCTCGAAGTCACCTTTCGGAATGGATCGTTGAGCATCGTGGCCAACAAGGCCACATTGTCGGAAGTTCTTTACGCGGTGCAGCAGCGCACCGGCGCCGATATTTCCATTCCGGCAGGCGCGGAGCAGGAACATGTCGTCGCGGAGTTGGGACCGGGGCCTGCTCCGGAAGTTCTCGCGCGCCTGCTGAATGGGTCCAACTTCAATTTTCTAATTTTGAGTGCGCCTGACAATCCGGGGCACGTAGAGCGCGTGGTCCTGAGTCCGCGGGATAGCGGCGCGATGCCGTTGCCTCCGATGCAAACTACAGCGCAAGCTCCCGATGAGGATGCGGCTCCCGCGGAACAGCCCGCGAGCGATGTTGCCGCTGCAGCGCCAACTCCCGGCACGGCGCAGGAGCCGCAGAATGGCCAGCAAGGGCCTCCGGCGGTAGGCGACGATCCCAACCAGAGCGAACCACGGTAGATTCTTGGCTCCGCAAGGAGGGCGCGCTTTGCTCGGCTGCCTGGAGAAGGCGTTCAGGCCTACATGATTCTGCTCTCGATATGGCGGTGCTAGGGAGCGGTGATGAGCCGGACTGGTACGGGAGAAGATCCGGCCACGGTGGGAGTCGAATCGGTCGCCGTGTTGCTGCAACCTGCGACATTCAGCACAGTCACATTGATGTTGCCTGTGCCGGTATCTAGGCTGTTGACGAATACCTGCAGAAATCCAACAATGTTGACGGAAGGGTGATCGAGCGACGGTGAAAACGGAACACCGTCGTCATAAATTGGCACGGTGACAATGCTGTTACTTGAGGTCACGTTTGTGAGCGACGGATTGGCGATGAGCACCGGATTACCGCTGCCAGGCACGATCTTAAACGGAAAGGCAGTGGTGTCCAGCACGTCCTGGCCTACGCTTTGGTGAATCCGACAATTGATTGCTGTAGCGCTATCACCACTTTGTTTGCCGGGATTGAAGGTTAGGTCGAGCTTCGCGCCCCCGCCGATTACTCCACAGGCGTACACTGCGCTCTGGTCGCAACCAGCGATAGCTTCCTGATAAGCAGACCCGGTCGCGCAACTGGGAACGCCGGTAGCGGTCCCGCCGATAAGAGCAGGAACATATTCCAACCTCCCGGCGGGCAGGTTTGTTGGTGGAGTGTCAGACAAGCTCTTACAGTTCGGGTTCCCGGTGTTGCAGTCATCCACTAAGGCAAATTTCTCCCCAATAACCGCGCCCGTTGCTGTGCCCGGAGCTAACTGGATCCCAGGGTTCCGGATCGATCCATCGGCCAGCGCGACAAATGGGGCACCCGAGTTACGGGGGTCGCGATTCGGAACAATCCACGGTTTAACACATCTCGGAGTCACTGTGACGAGTCCATTCGGAGCAGCAGTCAGAGAGCTGGAAGGATTGAAAGCTTCTGCGGTCGCAGTGGCGCTCACTTGGCTCTGGGTTCTGTTCCAGATGCGAGAAAAAAAAGTAGGAAGCCCCTGTTGCACGACATCGACCTTTACCTGCGGATTGATCGCAAAAGCTCCGCCCGCAGTGCAATCAGTCGCTACACCGTTGTAGAGGAAGGTAACAGTGGGTGAACTTGCTACCGCACGGCCAATGGTGTTCTGCTTCACGACAGCCTGCGCCACTTGCGTCGCTAGCGCGCACGCGGTCTGCCAGGGCGCGGCAGCCAGACCTCCTTGCGTATTGTCCGGATCTCCGGTAACGCCGCTGAGCGAGAGGATTCGAGCGGCGGCGAGCGCGCCTTGATCCGCAGTGCGCTGGGCTTCCTCTCTCGCCAGATAAAGCGTAATCACGTCAATCGAAATCGCAGCCATAGAGATGATCGCGATCATCGCCAGGGCTACAAAGACCATTGTCACGCCGGCTTCCCGGTCGCGATGAGATGCGGGTTTGGAGATAAGGGCGCTACGCATCGAGTTTCGTCAATTCTCGTTCAAGGCGACAGCAACAGCGGAAATCTCGGTCGGCAGGGAATCGTTCCTGCCGAATAGACTTGCGACTCGGGCAAATTTCCAGGGATATGCGTACTGAAGGCTTACACAAGTGCCCAAGAGCGTTTGGCCACTGGGAGCCTGCGATAGGCACGTCCTCGCATCGGGCGGCGTAGCGCTCGTGATGGGAAAAACGTAGCCTCGGTTAATGATGAGAGTAATTCCACAAGGGGGAGTACCCGTTGGAGCTATCGTATAGGTCCACGTAACGCCGCTGCGACTGGGTGTCTTCGTGGATAGTCCGCAGTCGTTCAGACGATTTGCGGTCAAATAGCTGTCGACAACTTTCAGGGCTTCGCTAACCGAGGATGGCACACCCGAAGTGAGATTGCCTACATCCGCAGAGGGGTCGGCGGCTGCGACCCGGGCGGCGTCGCGAGCCATATTCGTTAGTTTTTGTTTCAGAGTGAAAGCTCCACTGAAATCGAAGATGCCCACGACAAACAAGACCAGGAGGGGCAGGGACACTGCGAATTCCACTAATTGGGCCGCACGATCCTTGCGCACCAGTTGCTTGGCCACCGAGCATGTCCGAAGGTAGGCGGCGGGGATCACTGGGTCTCCAGCCGCACACGCGCGGTTGCGCTCAAGTAGATGAGCTGTTTATTCAGGGAAGTGAACGGCAACCAGAAACGAAATGGATACTCTAACGTCACCAGGATTCCGCACACGGGAGTTGTCCCCAAGGCGGTGGTCGACAGCTGAATGGGGTATCTTACGCACACTGCGTTCGCTGGGCAGGTACCGCTGATGGTAGCGGTGGAAGGGCACGCGTTGACTGCCGGCGCTGAGGAACGAATCAAAGATGGATCCAGCCTGGCGGCATTGAGCACGTTGTTGACGGCATTGGTGACATTCGTGGTCGGTGAATTTGACCCGGTGCAGGTCGTGCAATACGGCGCGGCACCGGCACGCGCTCCTTCCTGCGCGGCGCGGGTGATCGCACCGTAAATGCTGAATGCCTGCCCGAACCAGAAGATGCCCAACAGGATCATGAACATCAGGGGCAGAACGGCTGCTGCTTCAGCGATCTCGGTGGCGCGCGTTTCAACAGCCAGCCTTCGGAATACCTTAAACGCACGTTTCGTTGTCGCACCCATCATCGCACCGCCCCAGGGATCTGCGCAGCACCATACAGCATGACCGACAGTGCTAACGCCACGCCGTAAGGCACCTTCAGGGAGTCGGGATTATCGAGCGAGACTCGATGGCCGGGAAGTTGGAACGTGACCAGGGAGACGAGGATGTGTCCGATGTTACGCAGCGTCTCACGAAGCCGTCCCTTGTAGATGATCAGCATGATCGCCATGACTCCCGCAACAAGAACCGATAAGAGCAGAAGATTTATGAGCAAGCTGGAGCCGGTAAAAGCTCCCAGTGCGCCGGCCAGTTTCCAGTCACCCGCGCCCAAGCTGCGCAAAAGCACGAAAGGTAGCAGAAGACCTAAACCCACGAGCGCCCCGAGCAGCGAAGCCTTCAATCCAGCCCAGCCGTAAAAATAAGTGTTTGAAGCCACTCCCAGCGCAAAAGCGGGAACAGTCAACCAGTTCGGGATGCGGCGGCTGCGAAAATCGGTAATGCCAGCCAGCAATGCCAGAAGCAGCGCTCCGATCAGGAGCACCGTCGCGCCCGAAATGCGCGGCAGTACTGTGGCCGGGATGTAGCTCAACATCATGGACGAGGGCAGGCCAATCGCCCGCTGAAAAGGGGCCCTGAGTTCACTGGTTGAATGCCGGTTTGCCCCCGCAAATACGGCCTCTTTGGCGGATTCTCACACAGCGGGCAGACGAAGTCAATGAACGCAAGAAGAGCCCCAAAACGAGGACGTCCGGGGCTCCCTGAGATTTAGCGATTGAACGCGGGCGCCTGATTATGTTCGGCAACAATGCGCTTGGCATTCTCCGCCAGCGCCTTGGCCTGAGGCAGCAGTTCGAGGCCTTTGACAACTTCCGGATCAGACTCGGCGCGAACTTTCAGGCCTTCATCCTGGCCGAAAGCGTCGACAAAAATCTCCGATTTGATATTCGACTTGATCCAGTCAGCATTGTCCAACAATTCGGCCTGCGTATAAGGAATATTGGCCTCGTCGAGGGACTTGCGGAAGTCCTGCACGACCTGGTCGTCAACTTCGAAGGTCTTGGTCGGGTGATGGTTCACGACATAACGCTTGGCAAAGTTGAAAAATGCGTAGTGCTGCAGGAGCGTGTCCTGGAAATGATTGGTCTTGACCGGAGGAACGTTCACGTCCGGGGTGATACCGCCGCCGCCATAGACGGTGCGTCCGCTGTCGGTGAGCTTCACTTCGCGATTCGCGGTGCTGGAGCTCTCCGCATCACGGTTGTAGTAGTAGTCGTAAAGGGAAATGTTGCTGTAATCACGCTGAATGAGGCGCCCGCTCGGAGTGTAGTAGTGGGCGGTCGTCAGGGCGAGGCCGGTATTTTCGGATAACGGATAAACCGTCTGAACGAGGCCTTTGCCGAACGTCACTTCACCGACGATCAGACCGCGGTCATGATCCTGAATGGCGCCCGAAACAATTTCCGCCGCAGACGCAGTCAAGCGATTTACAAGCACGACGACGGGATAATCCTTGCCACCGTTGCCATGCTGAGCAACGTAGCGCTTCTCAGCAGAGGCGCGCCCGTGATGAGAGACGATGAGTTGTCCCTTCTTCAGGAACTTGTCGGCTACGCCAACTCCTTCGCTGAGCAGCCCTCCCGGATTACCGCGCAAATCGAGGATCAGTCCCTTCAGATCTCCGAATGAATCCAGAGCCTCGGCGACCTCATGCTCGGTAGTCTCGTTGAAGCCGTTCACGTGCATGTAGCCCACGCCGGGCTTGATCAGGAAGTGCACATCAACGCTGTAGCGCGGAATCTCGTCGCGCACCAGCGTAAACTCCATCGGCTTCTCGACACCTTCGCGCGCGATGCTGATGTGAACTGTGGTTCCCTTGGGTCCTTTGAGCAGATCGGCGACATCGCCAGTGCTCATGTTTTCGGTAGACTTGCCGTCGACCGCAATGATTACGTCGCCGGGATGGATGCCGGCCTTGTATGCCGGGGTTCCGGTGAAGGGATAAATGACGATGACTTTATTGTTGCGGGGACCCACGGTCATTCCCACGCCATAATATTTGCCGCGCTGATCTTCGCGCATGAGCGCGTAAGACTTGGGATCAAAGAAATTGGAATGCGGGTCGAGCGCGTGCAGCATGCCCGGGATGGCGCCGTTGTAAATGGCCTTATCGGGATTTACCGGCTCGGCATAGTTCTCCTCGACGAGCGAGTACACGTCGGTGAACTGCTTCAGGCTGTCCTTGACATCGGAATCACCAGTGATCGAGGACTGCTGGCCGGAGCGCTGGGCGAACAGGATGCCCAGGAACCCGCAGGTGACAAGGAAGCAAAGAACAAGGATGAGCGATCGGCGAGAACTACGAGCCATCTTAGGATTTCCTTCGTTGAAGGGTGTACGTCCACCCCAGCTACGGCGCTGAATACAGGCAGTATATCACCAGTTTAAACTGCCACGGACCGGGAAGATTACCTCAGGTAACCGGCAGAACGCGCCTGTTTGTTGGATGCTGGCAAGCAGAGTGGAGTTTCGATGATTCATAATGGGTGCATGACGGTTCGGCGACTGAAGACGTATACGGGAGCCCAAGGTTATGTTTACCAATATTACTTTGTGGGGAAACGGGCGGCTTTGGCCGACGATCCTGAAGCACCTGCGACGGAATTCATCTTCGACGTCACTTCCGACAGGAAGTTGACCTATGCCGTAAGCGTGTTCTTACCCGAGAAGCCACTCGCGGCCTGGAGCCGGGGGCATGGGCGTCCACTGAACGATGCCGAACAATATGCCGCGGTTAAGCTAAGGCTGTTTCGAGCTTTTGATGAATTGGAAGACGTAAAAGGGCAGGGACGCCGGCTGAGCATTGACGCGCAACTGCTCGAAGAGACGCTGGCGAGTCTGGGAGTCGAATAGCTATTCTCGGCGTAGAAAGCTAGAACATGCCCTTTACATTCTGGGCACTCCGCAGCGCACTTTGCGTGACACCATTTACAATCATTTGCCATGAAAATCCCCCTTATTCTGCTGGTTCTATCCCTTGCGGCGGTGAGCGCCTGCAACAAGTCGGCTGCTCCGTCCGCATCCTCTGAATCCTCCACTCCGAGTGTTTCCAAGCCGCATGACGGCGTGCAGCAGAAGCTGGCGGAGTATGCCGGATCATCCGCATCGGATTGCGGAAGGCTCGACGTTCGCGCCAACGAGGCGCAAACCAAATCGGCCGGCGATTGTGCCATGCAGGCCAGCCAGGGTAAGAAACCCTTCTACGTTGCGTATGACATGCCGGGAATGAGCGTGGGGGTGGCGGGCAACGCTGAAGGGAAGCTTTTCACCGTGCAGTCGCAAGGGGGTTCGGTAACGGGGGGCGACTGTCCGTCGCAGTTGCGGGTGGCAGCCAGCGGACGGGTAACTTGCTTTGCCCCGGGGGACATGGGCTCTATGAGTGGGAGCCACGCGGCGGGCACGATGCCTCCCGGAGCGGCCAATCCGCACGCGGGAGGGGCCCCGCCGTCCAAGAAATGACCTCACCGACACAGCATTTCAGCAGTCTGTGATCCTAATCACAGGGTTAAGTGAGCCTTTCTGTTGGCGTTAGCCTTAGCACCCTTGACAATGGCATTGTAGTACTAAGGAATAACCTCTGGGGCCGGTGATTTGGGGTAGACTCAGGGAATTCCGGAACTTATGGGGCCTATGTCACTGCTTTGGCTGCGTTTTGCACTGGGGTGCTACTTCATCGGGCTGATCTACGCGTTCGTAGCGCTAAGCCGCACGAGCGATCTTTTCAGCCGCATTGCCCTCCATGCCGCCAGCCTGGGAATGGTGTTTCACTTCGTCTCGCTGACCGAACTGTTCCTGTCGGGCCAGGTGGTATGGGCCTCAGTACACAACGGGGAGTCGCTGCTGGCATTTCTGTCGATGGCGTTCTTCATGGTCATCTACACGATTTACCAAACGACTTCGCCCGGAGTGGTGGTCTTCCCTGTGGTTTTTTTCCTGACATTCGTAGCGGCGGTCGATGAGCAGCCCGTGCTGCTGACGCAGTTTGTCTCCCACAAGGGGTGGCTCATCGCGCACATCATCCTGATCTTTACCGGTTATGCCGCGCTCGTGCTTAGCTTTGGAGCGAGCTTGCTATATCTGTTACAGGAGCGGCGGCTCAAGTCGAAGAAGCCGACCAGCCTAATTTCATTTCTGCCGGCGCTGGAAGTGATCGACCAGATCGGGTACCGCTCGCTGCTGCTGGGATTTCCCTTCATGACGCTGGGGCTGCTGACCGGTTCGGTAGTGGCGATGACGACCTACGGGCATGTGGATTTTCTCGATCCCAAGATTCTGCTGTCGCTACTGATGTGGGCGGTGTACATGGTGATGGTTTTTACACGCTGGAATTCGGGATGGCGCGGACGCCGTGCCGCTTTCCTGGCGACGTTCGCCTTCGTGGCCGCCTTGGCTGCGTGGGCGGCGAACTATTTTTCCGCGATCCACAGGTTCGCTGCCTCATGAGATTTCAGCTCATTGGCGTGAATCACAAGAGCGCCCCGCTCGAAGTCCGCGAGCGGCTGGCGATTCCGGAGTCGCGCCTGCCGGATACTTGCCGCGAACTTACTGCTTACCCCGGAATTGAAGAGGGAATGGTCATTTCCACGTGCAACCGTGTGGAGGTGGTCACGCACACGGTGAACGGGCACGCCGATCTCCGCGGATTTCTGCACGACCACTTTCATCTGAAACCGGAAGAACTGGATGCGCATTTGTACGAATTCCGCGAGAAGGACGCGGTGCGGCACTTGTTTCGCGTGGCATCAAGCCTGGATTCGATGGTCGTGGGAGAGGCGCAGATCCTGGGCCAGGTAAAGGAAGCGTACGCGACGGCGCGCGCGGTGGGAGCGGTTCGCGGGCAACTGGATCAGCTTTTCAGCCGTGCCTTTGCAGTAGCCAAGCGGGTACGCAGCGAGACCGCCGTGGGATCGTCTTCGGTTTCGATTGCGTCGGTAGCGGTGGAACTGGCGAAAAAGATTTTCGGCACACTGCAAGGCAAGAACGTTTTCATCGTGGGCGCGGGCAAGATGAGCGAACTGGCGGCGCGGCATCTGATGGCGCATGGGTGCGCTTCCATTTTCGTTGCCAATCGCACTTACGATCGCGCGATCGGCCTGGCTCAGAAGTTCAACGGGCAGGCCATCAAGTTTGAAGATCTTTACACCACGTGCGATAAGGCCGACATCGTGATCACCTCGACCGGTGCGCCACACGCGATTTTCCGGCGCGAACACGGTGAGCAATTCCTGGCCCGGCGCAAGAATCGTCCGATGTTTTTCATCGATATCGCCGTTCCGCGGGACGTCTCGCAGGGCATGGCAAAGCTCGACGGCATCTTCGCCTATGACATCGACGATCTGCAGCAAGCGGTCACCAGCCATGTCGCCGACCGGCGTAAGGAAGCCGAGCGGGCGGAAGCCATTATTGCCGGCGAGGTAGAAAAGTTTGAAGCGCGTATCAGTACGCTCGATGTTGTTCCAACCATTGTTTCACTACAGGACCATCTGGAGACGATCCGGCAGGCGGAGATCGACCGCGTGCGTGGCCGCATGGGCCAACTGACGCCCGAGCAGGAGATTGCGATTGAAGCGCTCACCCGGGGCATCATCAACAAGGTGATGCACACGCCCATCACTACGCTGAAGAGTGCGGCTAAGGAATCCGAAGCGACGACGGTTGTGGATGTGGTGAAGCGTCTTTTCAATTTGCAGGTGAAGGGAAAAGACACGCCGCTGCAGGAATCTGCGAAGAAAGATGAAGTGGGGACGCGCCATTGACTTCGGCACTGAATGGCCGTCGTACAAAATTGCGGATTGGCTCCCGCGGCTCACAACTTGCTCTTTGGCAAGCCAACCACATTTCCGCACTTTTGCGGGAACGCGGTCATGAAGTCGAGATCGAGATCATTCACACCACCGGCGACAAGATCACCGACGTCGCACTCGCGAAGGTCGGCACCAAGGGAATGTTCACGAAAGAAATCGAGGAGGCCCTCGCTGCCGGGCGCGTCGATCTGGCGGTGCATTCCCTGAAGGACCTGCCAACCGAACTTCTCCAGGGCTTCGAAATAGCAGCCATTACCGAACGCCAAGATCCGCGCGACGCGTTCTGCTCGCAACATTACTCCACCGTGGAAGACTTGCCGCAGGGCGCACGCGTGGGCACATCGAGCCTGCGGAGACAGGCGCAACTGAAGGCTATCCGGCCCGATCTGGATATTCATCCGTTGCGCGGCAATGTCGACACCCGTTTGCGCAAGCTTGAGCAGGGGGAATACGACGGGATCATCCTCGCCTCCGCCGGGCTGAAACGGTTGGGCAAGACGGAACTGATCAAGCAGGTCATTGCCGCCGAGATCATGTGCCCGGCAGCGGGACAAGGGGCTTTAGGTATCGAGATCCGCGAAAGCGATGACAAAACTCGGGAACTGCTGGCCTTCCTCAATGATGCGGACGCCCGAGCGGCCACGACCTGTGAGCGCGCGCTGCTGAACCGGTTGGGTGGAGGGTGCCAGGTGCCAATCGGCGCATTTGCCGAACAGAGAAATGGCAAGCTGCACCTGGAGTCGATCGTCGCTGACCCTGACGGCTCGAAAGTCCTGCGCGATTCGCGCGACGGTTATGATCCGGAGAGGCTGGGGAATGAGGCTGGCGCGGCGTTGCTCGAACGCGGCGGCGATCAAATCCTCGAAGCCGTTTACGGGCGCGGCCTCGCCGTTCCCCCGCAACCCTAGTCACTCAGTCATAATGGAAGAATGGCGCCGAAGATCCTTCTCAAGTTGCTGGGCGGGTCGAGCAACTCCCGTGCACTGCGGCGCGGGGTGAACCTATGGCCGCCCTTTCTGGGCGCTGGCATCCGGGTCAAGCGCATCGCTTCCGATATGAAGGCGATCGATGTCGAGATGAAGCTGCGCTGGTGGAATGCCAACTACGTCGGCACCCATTTTGGCGGATCGCTGTTTGCCATGACGGACGCTTTCTATATGCTCATGCTGATGGCGAACCTGGGCCGCGATTACATCGTATGGGACAAGGCTGCGAGCATCCGCTATCGCAAGCCAGGCAAGGGGACAGTGAGAGCGGAATTCCGGCTGAGCGATGCGCAGTTGGCCGAGATTCGTGAAAAACTGAAGACGCTACCGAAATATGAGCCCAAGTTCACCATCGAAGTGAAAGACGAGCAGGGAATTGTCATTGCCGAAGTAGAGAAGCTGTTGCATGTCCGTCTCAAAGATGCGGTCGCTACGGGCGCATCTTCGCTCGAACCGAGAGACGGTGAAAGAATGCAGCCTACCCGTTAAGGCGCGGCATGTTAAAACTGCGGGGAGGGCGAGAGAAACTCGTGTACATCCCGGAACACTTCCGTGTCGAAGACACTGAGATCGCGCTGGCGTTCATGCGAGCCAATCCCTTCGCAATTCTGGTGTCCTCCATCGGCCCGGAGCCATTTTCTACGCACGTGCCCATCGTGATCCGGCAGGACGGGCATCAGATAAGACTCAGAGGACACGTCGCCAGAGCCAATCCCCATTGGAAATATTTATCGGAGCAGCCCCGCTGCTTGGTCATCTTTCATGGGCCGCACGCGTATATCTCGCCCAGCCACTATGAGACCCGGGAGGTTGTTCCGACGTGGAATTATGGCGCCATACACGTCTACGGAAATGCGGGAACATTTTCCAGCGCGCCCGAGTTGCTCAGCATGCTGGACGACCTCATTCCGACGTTCGAGGCTGCGTATTCGGAGCAATGGTCGAGCCTGAGCGAGGCCTACCGCACTCGCATGTTGAGCCATATCGTGGGTTTCGAAATTGCGGTGGATCGGATTGAGGCCAAGTTCAAGCTGAGCCAGAATCGCACACGGCAGGAACAACAGAACATCATCGATTCACTCGGCGTTTCTTCGGACACAATCATCTCAGGGACCGCAGAACTGATGTGCCAACATGCGCTCGGGATAAAGGCTCCCAAGAAAGAGAAATGAACTCCCGAAATGCCAATGAAGGGCCGTTGCGAGGAGTGCGGGTGCTGGTCGGGCGTGCAAGGCATCAGGCTGGCGCTCTTTCGGCTGAACTGCGAAAGCAGGGCGCCTCGGTAATCGAAATTCCGTTCATCGAGATTCGCAAGCCGCGATCCTTCAAGCCGCTCGATTCCGCTCTCCGGAACCTGCATACGTACGATTGGCTGATCCTCACGAGCGTGAATGGTGTCGATTCGATGTGGGAGCGCATGAGCCGCCTCCGACTCTCCCTCGAAGGGCACAAGTCGGAGGACAATCGACTCCGTGTTGCTGCGATCGGTCCAGCGACGGAGAAAGCCATCGAACAGCGCGGAACGCGAGTGGACGTGGTGCCGAAAGAGTACGTGGCGGAGTCCGTGGTGCGCAGTTTGAAGTCTAAGGTAAAAGGAAAACGAGTGCTGCTGGTTCGGGCCAAGATCGCGCGCGATGTCATCCCGCAAGAACTACGCCGGGCGGGAGCCCACGTAGACGTGGTTGAAGCTTATGAAACCGTGGTACCTCGGGTATCGCGCAGTCGCTTGCAGCTGGTGATGAGCAACCCCAGGCGGCGCCCTCATATCGTGACCTTCACGAGTTCTTCAACTGTCAAGAATTTCGTGGAATTACTCGGCGCGGGCAAGACTTCCAAGAGCCGCGCTGTCCGGTTGCAGGGCATTCGTGCTGCTTCCATAGGGCCGGTGACGTCAGCCACTCTCCGCGACTTCGGGCTGTCCGTCCAGATCGCTGCCAAGGAGTTCACCATCCCTGGTCTCGTCTCCGCGATCCTAACTGCAGTGGCCCGGCAGCGCTGATCCTTTCCGAGCCTAGGCTCGTGCATGCTGCAGGCTCAGGTCCGACATTCTCCTCTGTATTGCCGCGCACTCCAGAGTATTGCTTTCATTGTGCAAGCAAGTTACCGCAAGTAGCTTTGCCTCATTAAGACCCCGCTCGGCTTAACCCGCAAGCTCTGAACGCGCGCGATCTGTCATTGCGATTCCCGGAGGTACCGTGAACGACCTTTCCAGCCACGCCGCTTGGGACCGTCCCTTGGGTATGAACCGCCGCACGCTGCTGAAATCCGCAGGCACTCTGATGGGCGCTTCAACACTCTCCGCGAATCTCACGTTTTCACAGGAATCCTCAGGAGGGAAGCGCGTGAACAACAATTCCTTCAATACGAAGATGATGGGCTTCATGCTGCCGCATGAGCAATTTCCAGTTTCCAAGTTGGTGGACTACGGTGTCGCGGCCGAGCGCGCCGGATTCGATCTTTTGGCTACCAGCGATCACTTGCAGCCCTGGCAAGCGAACGAAGGGCACTCCGGGCAAGCGTGGGTGACCATGGCGGCGGTCGGACAACGAACGAAGCATGTTTGGATCGGACCGACGGTGACCTGCCCCACATTTCGCTATAACCCGGCCGTGGTGGCGGAAGCATTTGCTTCGCTGAATCTACTGACGCCCGGGCGCATTTTCCTCGGGATCGGCTCGGGTGAGGCAATTAACGAGGAGGCTTCCGCGGGATCCTGGCCCAAGTGGGACGAGCGTTCCGAGCGCTTCATTGAATCGGCCGATCTGATTCGCAAGCTGTGGAGTGGTCAGCAAGTCAGTCACAAGGGCAAGTACTACTCAGTAAATGCATGACTCTATGATCCGCCGGCCAGTCCTATTCCCTTGCTGATGGCCGCGAATGGTCCGAAGGCGATGCGGCGTGCTGGCCAGTATGGAGATGGGCTGATCACCGACGGGAAGACGTGGAAGCAGTACAAGAGTGAATTTGAAGCCGGAGCGCGCGCTGCGGGCAAAGAAGTCGGTCGCATGCCGGTGCTGATAGAGCAATATGCGATTGTCGGCAGCAAGCAGGAGGCGGAGAAGGCGGCGGAACTCTGGCGCTTCGGCCCCAAGGCGTTCAAGAAGTACTACAACGTGCGCGATCCGGAAGAGATTGAGCGTCAGGCAAACAGCGAGATTCCTCTGGAACAGGTCTATGGCGATTGGCCGGTGGGAACGGATCCGAAGGTTCACCTGAAGACCGTCAACGAGCTGTTTGAAAGCGGGGCGACGATCGTGAATATCCATAGCGGGCAGCCCGACCTGCAGCCCGTAATTGAGTTTTATGGAAGGGAAGTGCTGCCTAAGGTGCGAATGAAAGCGGCAGCGTAGCGCCTACAAATTGAGGCCGCAGTTTCCCGCTTCTCGCAAAGGCGGCGAGAAGTGGGGACCCCACATACTCGTCTCACGCCGCATTATCATTCCTGCTCAGGCGATTTGATTGTTCTCTTGAGCGGCGCGTTCGTTAAGCGCGGTAAGCCAACTCGGGGACGCTTTCGATTTACTTTGTTTGCCGGTGCGCACGTCGGTGCCGATTCCCCCTGGCGCCGGCAGAAAACGGTTGATCACTCCTAAAACATCAACCATCACTTCCGGGAAGACGCCGTGGATCAGGGTTGCGAATTTCGCGGGCACGCTTAAGACCACTTCCGAATCACCGCGCGCGCAGGCGTCCACCACTTGACGTGCAGCGCGGTTAGCATTCATCGAAAGCCCGGGCAGGGCGTCGCTGATGCTGAACCATGCGTACTCTGCCTCATTGTTGCCCTTGAACAAAGCATTGCGCGGGCTGCCGGTCCGCATCAGTCCCGGGCAGACGGTCGTTACATAAACCTTGTCTTTGAGAAGTTCGGAACGGAGGCCTTCGGAAAAAGCGGTCAGCGCGAACTTGCCAACGCTGTAGGGAACCAGGTGGGGAACGCTGATCTTTCCTCCAATGGAGGAAATGTTCACGATGCGACCGAACTGGCGGCGCTGCATTTGCGGCAAGACGGCCATGGTCGTGAAATACGGTCCCCAGAAATGGGTGTTGATGGAGTTACGATAGTCGTCAATAGTCATGCTTTCGATCGGACCCACGCTGATGGTTCCAGCGTTGTTGACGAGCACATCGACGGGCCCGAACTGCTGCTCCACTTTCCGGGCGGCAGCTTCTGCTTCCTCGCCCATGGTGAGGTCGGCTTCCACAGTGAACACGTCACGGCCGTCTGATCGCAACTGATCTTCAGCGCGGGCCAGTTCGTCGGGATCTCGCGCGGCAATCGCGACCTTCGCGCCTCTTCTTAACAGTTCACGGGCGATTAACAATCCCAGTCCGCGCGATCCTCCGGTCACGAAGGCAGTCCGGCCGCGGAGGCTGATGGGGATGCGGTTGCGCAGCAGCATGGTGCCAGCGATGCCGGCTGCGATTCCGGCCGCGATCGTCAGATTCCTGATGTGCATGGGGTCCTCACAAGAAGATGGCTGCGGGCGAACCCGCAGCCACGTGGGATGTGCGAAAGTTACTGGCCGGAAGGCTCGTTCTTGGCAGAGGTCTTTTTCTGCGTGGGGGCGATCTTCTCTGCTTCCTTCAAATGCTCGCGGAGCGTCGGCAGAGTGGATTCGGCAAAGCTCTTGACGGCGGGATCTTTGCCCATCTTGGCCTCATGCGCGAACTCCGCTACGTCTGTGCGGTGATCCTTCAACATATCCCGCATGTAGGCGCGGTCGAACTGCTCTCCTGAGAGTTTCTCGAGACGAGCCTTGGTGGCCTTGTCCTTTGCGCTGGGTTCGGTAGGCAGATCAATGCGCTCCTGTGCCGCGACCTGCTTGAGCTGATCGTTGGCCTTGCTGTGATCGTCCACCATGCGCTGCCCGAATTTCTTCACGTCCTCGCTAGCCGCTTTTTGAGTTGCCAGCTGGCCGAGTTCAACTTCGGCCAGTCCACCTTCGGCCGCCTTCTTTACGAAAGTTTTGTCCGATACGGTGGTTCCTGCCGAGCCCTTCGACGACATGGCTGTTCCGTTCGTATCTTTGTCTTGCTGTGCGACGTCTTGCTGTGCGACTGCCGACGTGATCGTCATGGCCGCCGTGAATGCCATTACAAATAGCGTGTTGAATAAACGATTCATTTGGAAAGCTCCAAGTACACTTCGGGATGTCTTAATCGCCAGCGTAGGTTCTGAAGGGCAGAGCTCGCCATCAGGCGTTCCCTCTATCCCCGAAGTCGCAGGTATGTAAGGGATTTCTGCTACTCGGGCTTCGGCTCGGACCCGATGCGCAGCACATTGCCATCAGGATCTTCGACTTGCATCTCAAGAGCCCATGGATAGTTAGTCGGCGCCATGCGGATGGGCACACCGCGTCGTTTCAGATCTTCATAGATAATCTCAACGTCGTCGACACCCAGCCAAATCCACGCGCCGCCGCGGCCCTGACCGCCTCGGCATAGATAGATTCCGGCCCGATCACGATTCACCGAAGTGAAATCATCCGTGCCCCAAGTGGCGTTGCTGAACCCGAGCGCTCCGACATAAAAGCGAAGCGCAGCCTCCATGTTCTCGACTCGAAGAATCGGTTGACTGCCTTCGTAGTAAATACGTCCTACCGCCATCGGGTTACCTCCGCGATTCTGCTACAGCATAGCGGGAAAATCAGGCGAACCGACCAGCGAGGCCCAATGGCTAAGCTTTCGGCAGACCCGAACTACGCGTGGTATTCTAACGTTGTTATGGGCATGCCGAGCCTGCTCCGCAAAGTGTTTCTGATCGACCTTCTGCAGGGCCTGAAGGTCACCTTCCGTTACCAGGACCCTAAAGAGATTTACACAGAGCAGTACCCGCTGGAGCGGCCACAGGTTGCCGAGCGTTATCGAGGGGCGCCGAGGCTCAACGTCAATCCTGATACAGACGAAACCATGTGCATCGCCTGCGATCTTTGCGCGCTGGCCTGTCCTGAGAATTTGATTGTAGTATCCAGCGAACGCAACGAGAAGACTCGCCGCAAAGAACTCACCAACTTTACGTACGACCTGAGCCGCTGCATGTTCTGCGGGCTCTGCGAGGATGCATGCCCCACCGACGCGTTGGAACTGACGCAGGATTTCGAACTGGCCAGCTACACGCGCCAGGGCTGGATCTGGGATCGTACGACCCTGGAAAAGGGGCCTGAGCCTACGCAGTATCGAAAGTAGCAACTTCTTTGCCGCGGATCACGCGGATCTACACGGATTGAGAAGCCACTGGTCCCTGTTTTCTCGTACGGGTTTAACCGGATAGTAACCTTTCTGCTGGAAGTCGAGACTTTACCCAAAGCTTCAACTTCGACGCGGAGACTTTCCATGATGATCCGGCTTTCATTCATTTTTGTGCTGCTATGTTGTGCCAGCTGGGCAGTGGCCCAGGCTCGCCCCACTGCGCCGCCTCCTCCACCGACCACAACGGGAGCCTCGGGACAGATGACTCCTCCGTCTTCTACGATCGGTCCGCCCACTCCGATTACGACGAAGGCCGCGGGGCCGGGCGCGACTCAGGCGCCCGCAACGCCAACCAGCCCGGCACCGACGCCGACCGGACCGGCGCAACCGGTAAACCCCAACACGCCTACTGTGCCCTGCCCAACTTCAACGGCCGCGCCGACGGCGTCCAACGGAGCTGCTCCCGGCCAAGCGCCCAATGGCACGACCGGAGGGGCACCCAGCCAGTCACCCACCGGAGGAAACGGAGGGCAGCCTTCGAACCAGACCGCCACGCCGACTAACAATCCTGGGACGAACTCGGGGAATGCTCCCGCAGGCAATTCGGAGAGCACTTCGCAGACCAGCCCGGCAACCACTCCCAACGGAGCGCCATGCCAGCCAGCGCCTGCCCCAGGTGCAACACCGAATCCGCAGTGAACTAGTGCTCAGTTGGATCGACTTCTGCGCGGGCCCGGAAACGGGCCCGCTCTGTCTTGCAGGGTGAGATTGTAGAGAATGTTGCTCAGCCACTGCTTCGTTATGCGGGCTGCTGCTGGGTCATGCAGTGCATCGCGCCTAATCCCCAAATGAAATCTCCGGAATAAACAGGAACGATCTCGCGAGTAGGAAAAAGGTGTGCGAGCGTGTCCAGGGCAATGCGATCGTTGGGACGGTTGAATACCGGGGCCAGCACGATGCCATTCGCAATGTAGAAATTCGCGTAGCTCGCGGGCAGCCTCCGCCGTTCGAAAACCACCGGCTGAGGCATCGGGATTTCCACCACCGTAAGCTGTCTGCCGTCCTGATCGCGAGCCGCTTGCAGCCGGCGCAAATTCGCCCGCAGCGGCGCGTGATTCGGATCCTTGGAATTGTTCTCGACCATGGTGACAACCGTGGTCCTGTTGACGAACCGGGCAAGATCGTCGACGTGGCCGTGCGTATCGTCCCCAATAATACCGCGTCCCAACCAGATGGTGTACGGCGCGCCCAGGTAGTCAGCAAAAGCTTTCTCGTAATGCACCCGAGCCATGTGCGGATTGCGCGCTTGCTCATTGCTTAGCAGGCACTCTTCCGTACTCAGGAGAGTGCCCGCTCCGTTGACGTCGATCGAACCGCCCTCGAGCACGATGCGCGTTGCTAAGGAAAGCGGGCGAATTTCGCGATGGTGAGCGGCCTTGGCCATCAGGCTTCCGATCTTCTCGTCATGCCGCCAGTTGGAGTATTTTGCCCAGGCGTTGAAGCGGAACTTGAGCGCCAATCCAGCCTCATGAGCGGACCGCGACCGGCTGTCCGGCCCGGAGAGGCCCGGCTGTCTGGGGGTTAGAAATATGCATCCGGAATCGCGCAACCAGATGCGATTTGTCGGCCAATAGTGAAATCGAATGTTCTCCGATGGCGCATCAGCCCGTTCCAGAACTCGGCGAGCCTTCCTGCCTGCCGCAGCATTAGTGAGGACTAATTCGACGCGCTCACGCCTCGACAGATTGCGAATGATCTCGGCAAAAACCCACGGGATGGGCTCGAACTTCCCCGGCCAGTCGCCCTCAAAATGCGGCCAGGCGAGCCAGGTGGCCGCATGAGGTTCCCACTCGGCGGGCATACGATAACCCAGAGAGGCGGGCGTAGTTAAAGTGTTAATTGAAGGTTTGGGCACGGTTCAGGTCTAGTCCAATAAGCGACTGGTGATGGGAGCGTAACTGTCGATGCGGCGGTCGCGCAGGAAAGGCCAGTTGCGTCGAATCTCTTCCAGCGCCTTCAGGTCGACATCTCCGACGAGGATCTCCTCGCGATCGTGCGAACCTTCTGCCAGCACGCGGCCGAACGGATCGCAGAAGAATGATCCGCCCCAAAATTCGAGGCCTTGCCCGGGAGCGGATTTGCCCCGCACGTTGCCAGTCTCGAAGCCGACGCGGTTCACCGCGGCAACATAAACTCCGTTGGCGATTGCGTGCGCGCGTTGAATGGTACGCCAGGCATCGTGCTGAGCGACACCGAACTCGGCTTTCTCCGCGGGGTGCCATCCAATTGCGGTGGGGTAGAACAAAATGGGCGCGCCCTGCAAAGCGGTGAGCCGCGCTCCTTCTGGATACCACTGATCCCAGCAGACCAGTGTTCCCAATTTCCCCGCGCTTGTCTCAAGAGCACGGAAACCCAAATCCCCCGGGGTGAAGTAGAACTTTTCGTAGTAGAGAGGGTCATCGGGGATGTGCATCTTGCGATAGAGGCCCCGCAGGCTTCCGTCACGGTCGAAGATTGCGGCCGTGTTGTGATAGACGCCTGCCGTGCGCTTTTCAAACAGGGACGCAATCAGCACCACGCCATTGCTGCGCGCCGCAGCCGCTAATTTGTCGCTGCTCGGGCCGGGAATGGGCTCGGCAAGATCGAATAGCGCATGATCCTCGCGTTGGCAGAAGTACTGAGTCTGAAACAACTCCGGCAGGCAGACGACGTTGGCGCCGCGCCCGGCGGCGTCGGCAACACGGAGGATCGCCTTCTCAAGATTTTGTTCCGGCTCCGGCCCACAGGACATCTGGATCAGGGCCACACGAAATTTCTCAGGGGGCAACGATCGGTCCTCCGCGATTCAATATAGCAGGAGATACGCAGGCTTAAGGGTGAGAAGGAGCGAGTCAAAGCCCGGACCAGCCCGCCCTCGGCTGCTCCCTAGATGATCTACTCCGGCGCCACGCCGGTGCCGGCGCTGGGGTTCTTATTCAACCTCTTGTGCTTGGCTTGTTCTTCCTGATCTTGCAGAAGTTTCTTGTGATCTGCCGTTGAAGTGTCGAGCGTCTCGAGGGCGTTGGTGAGCACAAATTCGTACTGCTGCTTTTCCGTTGGAGGTACGTCGGCAGCCTCCTTCAGAGCCAACAGCTTGGCCTGAAACTCGCCATCTGCCTCGATGACAGTCTTGAGAGGTTTGCGGATGTCATCATGGCGGTCGACGTACGTATCAATATTGTCGTTCAGTTCGTCGTACAGCAACTGGAAGTCGTCCAGCAGATCATGCGTCTGCTTCGCCCGACCGGTTGTTTTTGCATCATTCCTGATTTCCTCCAGCTTCACTAGTCGTGCCCGGGCAAACTCGACGTAGAGCGGCAGCCGCAGCTTCGGTTCCCAGCTCGTATCGCGGATCTTATCAATCTCCGGCTGGGTAAGAGGATCGCGGTGCTTTTGTGCGATCAGGAAAGAAGTCGAGAGAGCGAAAGCAACCAGCGCAAGTCGTAGTGTTTTCATTTCTGGCCTTTCGTGAACATCGAAGCGAGCAGATCATCAGACACGCGGGTCAAGTGGGCGACAGCGTCTTTGATCGCGCCCTGCTCTGGTTGGGCCAACGTGTGCAGGAGATCGGTAAGCTTTCGGGTCATGTGACGAACGGCAATCTCGGATTGCTTCTGGTACTTATGAGACTGAATCGAGTAATCGCGGGCGAGCTCCGAATACGCGACCACGTCAGTCAGGGCAGCCTGCGCCTGGTCCAAATCGCCTGCCGCATAGAGTTTATCGGCTTCGTTCAAGCGCATTTGCGCGACCTGCACGCAAAGGCGCGGCTTCTCCCCGGCAGTAGCCGAAGAAATCCGTGCCTTCAGCCCATCCACGGTGGGCTGGTCGGACGGGATCGGGGCGGCCGTCGCGGTTGCTGCCAGCAGGCCCAACATTCCCAAAAGCAAAAGTCTTTGCCTGGCTCTACTCAACTCTCAACCCCAGTCGGGCCCATATTCCATCCTGGCCGAAAGGATCAGTGGCTATTTCTTGGGCTCCAAAGCGATCAGCCGGTGCTTAGCCTGCCACTCCTGATCAGGATACTTCCCAGCGGCCCCCTGGAGGAAGAGACGATAATTTGCCGCCGCCTGCTTCACATCTTTCAAATGGTCGTAAGCGGAGGCGCGTAAGAAATAGGTGATGGGAATGTCGGGCTGCAACTTGGCGCGGGCGTCCAGTGCTTTCAGCGTCAGCGGATAGTCATTGTTCTCGCTGGCGGCGAATGCCAGATCGCCATACGCCGCAGCGAAGCCTGGTTTAAGTTTCACTGTTTCCAGGAATTCCTTTTGCGCCTCGGCAGACTTCTTCTGCTTCAGAAGGCTTACCCCAAGGCTGTGATGCAGTTCGGCGTCGTCCGGATGTGCCGCGAGCAGGGCGCGGTAAGCCGCCTCTGCCTGCCCGCTTTTGCCCGCAGTGCTGTAGAGTTCGGCGAGATCGCGCTGCAGGGAGATATCTGCAGGGTTCAGCTTCATCGCCGATTGCAGTTCAGTGATCGCCTCGTCGTTTTTACCCTCTGCCGCCAGGACCCGGCCCAACTGGACATGGGCGGCGGCATGCTCAGGGTGGGCCGCGACAATCTTTCGCAACTGCGCTTCCGCGTCGGGGAAGCGGCGGCCGCGCATGTAGATGTTGGCCAGGCCGATTGTGGCCTCCCACGATTGCGGATCGACCGCCAGAACCTGCTTGTACTCCTGCTCGGCGTCCGCGTACTTATTTTGTTTTTCGAGGAAAAGACCGGCCGCTAAACGCGGCTCGGGATCGTTGGGCACCAAGGCTGCGGCTTGGTGATATGCCGAAAGGGCCTCGTCTGGTTTTGAGGGTTCCAGCAAGTGAGCCAAAGAGGTCCATGCCCGTGCCTGGCCTTCGGGTACGTGGCTCGTCGGCTTCAATTGCGTAGCGGCTCTCAGAAACTGCTCGGCATCGGGCCGGCCCGCTTTCGCCAGCTGCAATCCGAGATTGAGATTGGACTCGAAGACATCCGGCTTAGCAGCGACGGATTTGCGGTAAGCCGCAATGGACTCCTGCTGCTTGTCCAGGGCGTTCTCAACAAAACCTAGATCAAACCAGGCGACGTAATTCTCTGGATCACTCGCCACCAACTTCTGCAGCGCCGTTTCAGCCTGGATATAGTCGCGCTCTTGAATCAGTTCTTCGGCTCTTGCCAGCTCGGGCTGCGGGCCTTCTTCTTCCGCGACGGTGGTTCCATGCCGATGCGATTTCTGGGACGAAGACGAGGAACTCCCCTGAGGACGTTTATTAGCTGGTTCCTGGGAAGCGAACAGGGCGGCATTTGCGAGCACACAGGCCGCTACTGCGGTGATCAGCAACGGCTTGCAGTTCGCAGCCTTACGAACGCCCATTGGAACGAGATGCTCCATTCCCGTGCAAAACACGTGCCAGGTATTTTCCGGTGTACGATCCCGGCAATTTGGCAATTGCTTCCGGCGGTCCTACGCCGATAATCTTGCCGCCGCGGTTCCCGCCCTCCGGGCCCAGGTCGATCACCCAATCCGCAGTCTTGATGACTTCCAGATTGTGCTCGATGACCACAATCGAGCCCCCTGCTTCAATCAGACGGCGAAACGCGGCCAGGAGTTTGCTGACGTCATCAAAATGCAGTCCGGTGGTGGGCTCGTCAAAAATGTACAGCAGGCGCCGTTTGAGTTTCTCGCCCGCGGGACGTCCCGAATCGCGTGTGGCCGGTTGCAGGTGCGCCGCCAGTTTCATGCGCTGTGCCTCGCCGCCGGAGAGCGTAGTCGCGGATTGCCCCAGGCGCAGATAGCCGAGTCCAACTTCTTCCAGAGAACGCAGCTTTTCCGTGATCTTGGGTACCTCGGCAAAAAACTTGAGCGCCTCTTTCACCGTGAGGTTCAGTACATCGTGGATGTTCTTCCCGCGATATCTCACGTCGAGAACTTGAGGCTTGTAGCGCGTACCTTTGCACTCTTCGCAGATGAGTTCGACATCAGCCAGAAACTGCATTTCAACGGTGACAGTGCCGTCGCCCTGGCAAACCTCACAGCGTCCACCCGGGATATTGAAAGAGAAGTGCCCCGCGCCAAAGCTGCGCTTTTTTGCCTCGGGAAGGGAGGCAAATAATTCGCGGATGGCGTCGAATGCCTTGATGTAAGTCACGGGGTTGGATCGGGGCGTGCGCCCGATGGGCGACTGATCCACCAGCACCACTTCTTCAATGTACTGATCGCCGTCCAGCGACTCCCAATGCGCCGCGGTGCTGGCATTTGCTCCGTTGCCGTTGGCGGACTGCTGTTTCGCCTCCGCCAGCGCGCGGTACAAGACCTGATGCAGTAGCGTCGATTTACCGGAACCAGATACCCCCGTAATCGCGACCAGCATGTTCAGCGGGATGTTGAAGTCGACGTTGCGCAGGTTGTTGGCGCGTACACCTTTCATCTTGATCTGCTGGGGGCCGGGCTTGCGGCGCGTCGCAGGAGGCTGAATGCGCAAGTCGTGTGATAAGTACCTGCCCGTTAGAGAGGCAGGATTGTGCACGATCTGGTCGTATGTCCCCTCGGCAATGAGTTTACCGCCATTTTCGCCGGCGCCCGGGCCTAGATCGAGAATGCAATCGGCGGCAAGCATGATGTCAGGATCGTGCTCAACGACGAGGATTGTGTTCCCCAGGTTCCGAAGATCGTGGAGGATTTTCACCAAGCGATGCGTATCTCGCGGGTGCAGCCCGATCGAGGGCTCATCGAGCACATAGAGGGTTCCCACCAACCGCGATCCGAGCGATGTCGCGAGTTGAATGCGCTGAGCCTCGCCGCCGGATAGCGTGGAAGAAAGCCGATCCAGGGTCAGATATTCCAATCCCACTTCGTTCAAGAAGCGCAGCCGCTCGCGGATTTCGTCCAGAACCTTGTCGGCAATCTCAGCTTCCTGGGCCCTCAACTGCAATTGCTCGAAAAATCTCAGCACCTCTTCCACGGTAAGAGAACAGACCTCGCACAAGTTCTTGCCCTGGACCTTCACCTGCCGCGCTTCCAGCCGCAGGCGCGAGCCGTTGCAGTCGGGACACACTGAATATCCGCGATACCGGCTCAGAAACACGCGCACATGCAGCTTGTACTTCTTGCGTTCGAGATGACTGAAGAATCCCCGAACGCCCAGGAACTTGCCCTCGCCATTCAGCACGGCGTTGCGATGCTCTTCGTTAAGGTCGATCCACGCCATATCGAGCGGAATGCCGGCCTGCTTGGTATACCGCTTCAAATCCGTAAAAAGTGGGCGATACTTCGGCTTGGTCCAAGGCTCAATCGCGCCATCGGCGAGGGATTTCAACTTGTCCGGAATCACAAGGTCAAGATCGAAATCGATGGTGTTGCCAAATCCCTGACATTTGGGACATGCGCCGTATGGATTATTGAAAGAGAATAGCCGCGGCTCAGGCTCTTCGTACTTGAGGTGGCAGTGCTTGCACTCAAACCTCTGTGAGAAGCGAAGAATTGAAGGTGTGTTGGGAGCATCCTCGCGCGTTTCGTCATCGGAGCGGGGAAGCTCAAAAATAACTTCTCCGGATTCCCGATAAGCCGTCTCAATGGCGTCGATAATCCGCGACCTGGCTTCAGCCGAAACGAACAGGCGATCCACGAGTAGGAAGACAGGCTGGCTGAAATCAACATCGAGTAACGATTCCGGCGTGGAGAACTCGAACACCTGCCCTGCCTGATAGAGCCGGTTGAAACCAGCCTTGCGAAGCTCGAAGAGCCGAATCCTCAGCGCCTCACTGATTTCGCCAGGTCCTTCTTTCTTCCTTTTGGCGGGCCGGGAGGCTACCCCGCCGGATGCCGCGATCCCCCCTCGACCGCGCGATGTCTTCACGACTGCGTCTTGCGTCTCCGCTGCGTTCCGCTGCAGTGGGAATAGCACCTGCAGCCTAGTTTCCGGTTCCAGCGTGAGAATGGTATCGGCGACCTCGTCGACGGTATCCTTCTTCACCTCTTTGCCGCAGTTCGCGCAGTAGGTTCTGCCTACACGGGCAAATAGCAGCCGAAGGTAATCGTAGATCTCGGTTGCGGTGGCAACGGTCGATCGCGGATTGCGCGTCGTATTCTTCTGCCGGATTGCGACTGCCGGAGCGATTCCGTCGATCGTGTCCGCATCCGGCTTTTCAATGCGTTCCAGGAACTGCCGCGCATAGGCTGACAACGACTCCACGTATCGCCGCTGTCCCTCGGCATAAATGGTGTCGAAAGCGAGCGAAGATTTACCCGAACCCGACACGCCGGTGACCACGGTCAACTGGTTGTGGGGGATCTCAAAATCAATGTTCTTGAGGTTGTGAACGCGCGCCCCGCGAACAATGATGCTTTCTGTCTGGGTAATGGACATCGATTCGGGCCCAAAGCCACACGTCGTCCTGAGCGCAAGCGCACAGGAGCGTCCAGATGGCTTACTGAATCTTTCTATTATAAGGGAATTTCAGAGGCCAGAAGGTAGCGAGAGCCGCCCTCCGGCGTTGTCGAAAGAAAAGGAGCACGCGTGACCGTGCTCCTCGGAGTCTCTTTGTCTAAAATTAGTGGCGGTAACCTGCATTGGGCGACGCAATCTGGTCGTACGTTACGTCGCGCGGGATGTTGTAACGCGCCATGATGTCCTGCATCTTGCGCTCATCTTTGCGAATGTCGTCACGATCGTTCTTGCGGGTATCTTTTTCCCATTTTTCGTACGCTTTATCGAACTCGTGCTGATCATCCGGCGAGAGACGCGTCTGGCCATACCCGGCGTCGCCGCGTGAATAGCGGTTATCGTTATAACCGTTGTTGTATCCACTATCCCGGTATCCGCCATTGTTATACCCCGGTTGCGTGGCGATCCGATCGTACGGCACATCGGGCGGAATGTTGTTGCGCTGCATGATTTCCTGCATGCGGCGGGCATCTTTTGCAATGTCGTCGCGATCATTGCGGCGGGTGTCGTTCACCCATTTCCCGTAAGCATTATCGAAGTCGCGCTGATCTTCGGGAGAAAGCCGTCCCTGGTTGCCCCAGTTACGGTTGTCTTGGGGATAGGCGTTGTTGTAGCGCCCCTGATCGCCGCGATCCTGCGGCCCATAGCCATTGCTGGCGATTCGATCATAGGGCACGTCAGGCGGGATGTTATTGCGCTGCATGATGTTCTGCATCTTGCGCGCATCTTTGTCGATATCATCACGATCATTCTTACGGCTGTCGTTCACCCATTTCGCGTACGCCTTATCGAATTCGCGCTGGTCGTCGGGCGCGAGCCGACCGTTCTGGCATACTGCGGGCAATGCCAGGGCGGCTAGCAACGCCATCACCTGCAAAATTCTATTCATGGTATGACCTCCGAAAGTAGTCGGATGAAGCGGCGGGGCACACTGTACTGATACCCACAACTGAGATGAGTTGATTAAGGCGCGTGTTGGCTGCGGCGATAGGGTAGGGTGTACTAGATCTCCCTTAAGACTCAGCCACTCGCCGTTGCGTCGGTACTTGCATATTCAGTTTCAGCAGCATCCAAGGCTCAGGCCACAGCAGTGCCCGAATGGAGTGCGCTCAATTTGGATTTCCTGAAACATTTAGTCGCACGCTACATCGGATTCATCTGGGCGCTGCTCAAGCCGCTTGGCTCGTGGGCAGTATTCGCCATCGCGGCAGTCGATTCCGCATTCTTCGGCGTACCTCTTGATCCGGTGGTTGCGACTTACGTTTATCAGAATCGCTCGCATGCGCTTCTTTACCCCCTGCTGGCCGCAGCCGGCTCAGCGGCAGGATGCATTCTGCTGTACTGGATCGGCTACAGAGGAGGCGAGGTTCTGCTGTTGAAGCGGATGCCGCGCGCAAAGTTCGATAGAATTCGCGCTGCCTTTGACCGGCACGAGTTCTGGGCCTTAGTGGTTCCCTCCATGATGCCTCCGCCATTTCCATTCAAAGTGTTCGCACTGGCCGCGTCCGTATTCGAGATGAACTTCTGGCATTTTTTGCTCGCCATTTTTGTGGGACGCCTGATTCGATTCCTCATCTTAGGAATGCTCGTGCTCAGGTTCGGACCGCGGGTCGTGGCATTCGGGGCTGAGGTCTTCGCTAAGCATTGGGTCGTGCTGATCATCGCAATCGTGGGCGCGACTGCGGTCGGAATTTACGCGTGGGTGCGCGCTCGAAAGCGATCCGCGCTACAGCCTGAAGTCCAGAAAAAGTAAAGTAACGATAGCTGGTAGCACCGGGATAGCCACTCCTCAGCATCCTCATGGCTGCAACCCCAATCCGAGTCTTGGAATCAGAGTTCCGGAGCACCTTTGCCGACCCAAACCAAAACGGCACGCAAGGCTACTAAGAACCACACCGGCAGCTTACTGAAGAGAGAATTTGATCGTTCCGAGACCCTGCGCATCGCAGGGGCTATCGCCATCCTGGCCATCTGCGTAATGGTGCTCGTCGGACTGTTTGCCCCGGGGCTGCGCTATTCCCTGATCAATCCGGTTGCGGTGCCCATTGATTCTGCGGCATTCCTGAACGAACTGGAACCGGTCGTCAACTCCAAGATCACCCGCAACAACCAGATCGAAGTCATCGAGAATGGCGATCATTTCTACGAGGCCGAGTTGAACGCCATGCGCCAGGCTCGGCACAGCATCAACATCGAAGCCTACATCTTTCACAAAGGCAGGCTGACCGACGAGGTGATACAGGTTTTGACCGAGCGCGCGCGGGCCGGGGTGCATGTCAACGTCGTGCTGGATTCCGCAGGGAGCCTATCGACGCGCAAGAGTTATTTCAAACCGTTGGAAGAAGCTGGCGGGACGGTGGGCTGGTATCACCGGCTGCGGCTGCACAACTGGTTCATCATTAACAACCGCACCCATCGTGAGATCACGCTCATTGATGGATCCACAGCCTTCCTGGGTGGCGCCGGATATGCGGATTGGTGGCGGTATGGAACCAAGTCGGACCCACGCTGGCGCGATACCATGGTCCGCATACGAGGTGACGCCGTAAGAGCGATTCAAGGAACGTTCCTGGAAAATTATCTTGAGGCTTCCGGAAAGATTCTTGACGGCGGAGATTACTTTCCGCCTGCCACGCCGGACCCGGGCAAGACCACGGCGCTGGTAGTCACCAGTACACCATCCAGCGGAGGATCCACGCGCGCCCGCGTGCTTTTTCAGACTCTGATTGCGGGAGCACGCAAATCGATCTACATCACGACACCGTACTTTCTGCCCGATCGCAGCATGACGGACGAACTGGTGCATGCCGTAGAACGGGGCGTTCGCGTCAGCGTGATCGTTCCCGGAAAGCATGACGATCATGCCTTAACCCGCAGCTCAGGACGAAGCTCTTACGGCAGACTTCTCAAGGCGGGAGCGACTGTTTATGAATACGAGCCCTCTATGATCCACGCCAAGATTGCAATCTTCGATGGCGCATGGAGCGTCGTTGGTTCTACCAACCTCGACAATCGTTCCTTCGGCATCAATGACGAAATCAATGTCGCGGTTCTCGATCCGCAGATCGCCAGTAGGCTCACCCGGGATTTCGAGCAGGATGCCGGTGAATCCAGGAAAGTCACCCTTGAAGAATGGAAAACGCGTCCGCTATCCGAGCGGCTGATGGAGATGGTGGGTTGGGTTTTCGAACGTGAGCAATGAGCCTCCGCATTCGGGTTGCCAGCTACAACATTCACAAGTGCCGGGGCCTGGACCGGCGTACCGATCCTGAGCGCATCGCCAAAATCATTGCAGAGCTCGACGCCGACGTGGTGGCACTGCAGGAGATTCTGGATGTGCAGGATGGGCGCCCGGAATTCGACCAGGCGCGCAGGATCGCTGCCGCGCTGGGCACTTATCACCACTGCTTCGGGGAGAACCGTCCGCTTTATGGAGGACGCTACGGCAACATGACTCTCAGCCGGTTTCCCGTGCAGGTCTGCCGCAATTACGACCTCACCTGGCGCCATCGGGAAAGACGCGGATGCCTTCGCACCGACCTGCTGCTCCCCGGCAACACGCTGCTGCACCTCTTCAACGTGCACCTGGGCACCAGCTTTGTCGAGAGGCGCCAGCAGGCGCGAATGCTGTTGAGCAACGACGTGCTAAGTAACGAGCAGTGGAAGGGCGCCAGAATTGTCGTCGGCGATTTCAATGAATGGACGCGTGGGCTGGCCTCGCGGCTCATGGGAGAGGTTTTTGAGGCCGCGAAACCGAAGACTTTTCTGCGCCAAGGGCGCACCTATCCGGGAGTTTTACCCGTTCTTCATCTCGATCACTTCTATTACGAGAAGCACCTCTTATTGCGGAATTTCCGCGTATACCGGACCCGCAGGACGATGGCCGCATCCGATCATTTACCGCTGGTGGCTGAATTCGAATTGACGCAGAAGTCTTGAGAACCAGGAGCGCGATCATGACGCTCAGATCCCGCACAAAGCCACTCTGCGTCGGAAGATCAGTGGAGCAAAATCCCCCAAAAAAGACTATCGTTGCAGGCGAATTAAATTCCCAACCTTGGGGGCACTCGTACCGTGTTGAATCGCAGAACATTTCTCAAAGTGGCAAGCTCGGCGACGGCAGGAAGCATGCTAGGAGCGAAGGTTTATGCGCTGGCAGCACCGCAGGAGCAGCCGGCCGCTCCGGTTTCCGCAAACGATCATATTCAGATCGCCCTCATTGGTGCGGGTGGGCAGGGAATGGGCGATACTCGCGCTGCGCTCCAGGTTCCGGGCGTGAAGCTGGTCGCGGTCTCCGATTGCTATGACGGACGCCTCGAGCACAGCAAGGAGGTGTGGGGCAACGACGTGTTCACCACGCGCGACTACAAGGAAGTCCTGGCGCGAAAAGATGTGGACGCGGTGATCATCGGCACACCCGATCACTGGCACAAGCAGGTTTCTGTGGACGCCATGAAGGCAGGGAAGGACGTTTACTGCGAGAAGCCGATGATTCACGAGTACGCCGACGGTCCAGAGATGATCCAGGCGGCGCGCGCCAACCATCGGATTCTGCAGGTCGGGAGCCAGCGCGTCAGTTCGATCATTTACGTCAAAGCCAAGGAGATGCTTGCCGCAGGTGCAATCGGGCAGCTCAACATGGTCACGGCACATTGGGATCGCAATTCCTCCATGGGCGCGTGGAACTACACGGTTCCTCCCGACGCCTCGCCCGAAACCTGCGACTGGCCGCGATTCCTGGGCTCCGCACCCAAGATCCCTTTCAACGCCGAGCACTTTTTCCAGTGGCGCAAGTGGAAAGCTTATGGAACGGGGGTCGCCGGCGACCTGTTTGTACACCTTTTCAGCGGAACTCACTTCATCACGGCAAGCACCGGTCCTACGCGAGCCATGGCGACCGGAGGCTTGCGTTTCTGGAAAGATGGACGCGATGCCAACGATGTGCTGCTGGGATTGTTCGATTATCCACAAGGCTTCAATCTCGCCCTGCGCGTGAACTTTGTGGATGGTGGAGATGAGAGCGAAGGCCTGGTCTTCAGCGGGTCGGAGGGGATCATGGAGATTGGTTGGAACCAACTTACGATCAGCAAGATGCCCCGAGAAACAGAACCGGGCCACACCATCGACACCTTCACGGATGCCATGCAGAAAAGGATCCTGGCGGAGTACCGACAGAAGTACCCGCGAGCGCATCCATCGGAACCGCCGGCCATCGACTACGAGAAGTATGTGGCTCCGAAGGGATATTCCGACAGCTACGACCACTTCAAGAACTTCTTCGCGGCAGCCCGAACCCGACAGCCTGTTGTGGAAGATGCAGTGTTCGGGTACCGTGCCGCCGGAGCGGCGCTGCTCAGCAATCTGAGTGTCGAGCGAGGCGCGGTGGTGAAGTGGGATCCCGATAACATGAAGCTGGTGTCCTGATCGGAATGTCCGGCTGGCTATGTGGTTTCATCGGGCTTCAACAGGCGGGTCGCGGCCGTGGTTCGCGCCAACCACCAATTTGCTGCTGCGATCAGAACCGTTACACCCATCAGTAAAGCCTGACTGAGTTCGAGGCGCGCGATGAGCACTATCGACATGAAAATGCCAATCGCGCTCAGCACAGGGCCGAAGTGGACGCGTAGTGCATCCGCTTGCGGCTGCGTTCGGCGCAACTGAATCAGTGCTGCGCAAATGCTGATGTACATCACCATAGACGCCGCAGCCGTCACGGCCAGCAGCCAGAAAAAACCGCCGGAAACCGCCAGCAGCCATACAAGCGCGGCAAAGCACCAGATGGCCACCGAAGGAGTCCGAAATCCGGGATGGAGCCGCCCTAATGGCTTGGGGAACTCGCCCTCCGCCGCGAGAGAGAACATGAGACGAGGTGAATCGAGCATCAGGCTGGAGTTTGCACCGCCGGTCGACAGCAGCACCGCAATGGTCGTCAGGATTCCGCCGGCGTGGCCGATTAAAGCGGAGGCCGTGTCCGCGACCGAGCGAGCACTGGTGCTGGTGCCGATGGTCGCAACAGTGGCAAATTGCAGAAGTGTATAGATCGTAACAACGACGGCCAGACCGACTCCGAGGGAAAAGGGCAGAGTGCGCCGGGGATTCTCGACCTCTCCGCCTGGAATAATGGCGTATTCGAATCCCTGGTAAGCGAACATCAACAGCAGCAAGGCGTTGAGCCACGCGCCCCAGCCGGGGGCCACAATCTCCGCGGTGTGAATCATCTGTAATCGTCCGCTGAAGCGGGCCAGCCCGAGCATGATGATGATGGCGAGAGGCAATATTTTCGATACCACGAGCAGACTACTGAGCGTTGCGCCCTTGCTCACGCCGAAGTGATTGACGGCTGCGGGAATTCCGACGAATGCCAGCAGCACGAGCGCGCGTGTGATGCCACGTCCGGCGCTGGGGAATTCCCCAGCCAGGTACACCACAAAGAGATTGGCAATGGCTGCGGCGGCTGCGACGCAGGAGAGCAGCGAGAACCATCCGATCTGCAAGCCGACAAAACGCCCAAAAACTTTGCGTGCATACAGGTAAGCACCGCCCGGCTCGGAAAACTGGGAAGCCACTTCCGCGGCTGGCGCCATGATGGAGGCCATCAGTAAGCCAGCAGCAATCATGGCGATGGGGCTGGCGCGACCCAGCAGACGATTCAGTTCGCCGGGCAATCCGAAAATCCCGCTGCCTACGATGCAGTTGATTACCAGGCCAGTCATGGCCCAGCGCCCGATGGATCGTACAAACCCCGTGTCAGTGCTCATTGTGGAGAGGAGGCTCTTGTAGCACCGAACGCGGGTCGATGCAAGGCTGGCGTTGGGAAGCCGCGGCGAAGGCTCGACGGCGCCTTAGGCGAACATGGTTGCCATCGGCACCGGGCTGTGTTCTCGTCCGATGACGACGATGCCGGAATCGGTAACGTGCCAACCTCGGGCGCGGTCGGCGTCGAGATCGTGGCCCACCTCCGCGTCTGCCGGAATGCGTACGTTCTTGTCCAAGATTGCGCGGCGTACCTTGGCACGGCGTCCGATATCGCAGTTGTCCATAATGACGCATGCTTCTACGCACGCACCGGTATGCACGCGTACGCCACGGCCCAGCACGGATTGGCGCACCATGCCGCCGGAAAGAATGCAGCCTCCGGACACAATACTGTCGAGGGCCTCGCCGCGGCGCCCCTCTTCGTCGAAGACAAACTTGGCCGGAGGATCGGGAAAGCTTGTACTCCGCACCGGCCACTCGCGATTGTAAAGATTGAGCGCGGGCTTGACGTGGTTCAGATCCATGTTGGCCTCATAGAAGGCTTCGATGGTGCCCACATCACGCCAGTAAGGGGAGGAGTCTACCTCGCCGGGAATGCGATTGGCTTCGAAGTTGTAAGCGAACATGGGAGCGATGCCTGCGAGTTTCGGAAGGATGTCCATGCCGAAATCGTGATGGCTGCCCGGAGTTTTCGCGTCGGCATGCAGCAAGTCCAGAAGGGCGCGCGTAGAGAAAATGTAATTGCCCATCGAGGCGTAGACGCGACTGGAATCGCTGGGCATGGTGGGTGCGTCATGCTTCTTTTCGTGGAAGGCTTTGATCCGGCCATCGTTGTCGACTTCAATCACGCCGAATTCGCGCGCCTGTTCACGCGGAACTGGGTTGGCGGCGACGGTAACGTCGGCCTGCTTGGCCATGTGGAAGTCGATCATGCTTCCGACGTTCATACGGTAGATGTGGTCGCCGCCAAAAATTGCGACCAGATCAGGACCGGACTGCTCCACGAGATTGATATTTTGAAAAATAGCGTCGGCGGTGCCCTGATACCAGGATTCGGTCTCGGATCGCATTTGGGCCGGAACGTTCGTGATGAAATGGCTCTTCAGCAATCCGCTGAACTGCCAACCTTCGCTCAGATGCTGCAGCAGTGACTGGCTGCGGAACTGGGTGAGAACATAAATGGAATAAATGCCGGAATTGACGAAGTTGCTGAGGACGAAATCGATGATGCGGTATTTGCCTCCGAAGGGAACGGCAGGTTTGGCGCGCTCTCGGGTCAGAGGATACAGGCGGGTTCCTTTTCCTCCTGCGAGCACGATGCCCAATACGCGCCGCCGTAAGTTTGCCGGCACGCTAATGCCCGGTTGTTGCGCGGGGATCATGTCAGCCATTCAGTCCTCCTGCATGATTCGCTGCAGCATGGTATCAAAGGTTTGGTTCGCGAGATTGGCCCAGAAGGTTACAAGCAAAGGGATGCCGACCGGAATCCAATAGTTGGAAAGCTTTGATGAAGGTCGGAGGAATCTAGCGGGGCTTGCTTTCATTCTCCTCATCGCGCTGCCTGCCGTAGCGCATGGCGAATCCGAATCCGAGCGTCATGATTCCCAGGGGCGGAACCAGCATCACCAGCACCGCCCGGTTGAGTGCAATTTGACCTTCCTTGGGAGTTGCTTTCGCACTCGCTCGGCACATTGCGCACCCCTGGGCAAAAGCGGGCGCTGTCCACAGCATCAACGCCAGCACAACCAGAGGAAGCTTGCCGGTGAGTTTCACGCTATTTCACTCCCAGGGTGGTAATCCGCCCCGCGTCAGGGAAGAAGAAGAAATACATGATCACGAAGCACGCGACCACAGAGAGCGTGATCATCCAGCGCATCAGTGCCGTCTCAAACTTCATGTGCATGAAGTAGCCGATGATCAAAGCCGACTTGATCACCGAAAGCAGCAGCAGCACTTCCAGCATGCGGACAGCCGAGAAGACCTGCTTGTAGCCCAGCACAACCTCGATGGCGGTCAGGACCAGCAGCGCTCCCCAGACCCAGAAATACTGCCCCTTGGCATCGTCATGCGTCGCGACATCGTGCATATCTAGTCTCTCCGTCTTCCTATGTAGCCCCGACAATGCGGGCATCGCAGCTCAGCTAATCCTGGTCGACATCAGATAAACCAGCGGGAAGATAAACATCCAGACCAAATCCACAAAGTGCCAGTACAAGCCCGAGACTTCCACATCATGAGCGTCGTAGTCTTTGGGCTTGAGAAAGAGAATGATCGAAGCCAGGATCAGCCCAATCAGCAGCGCGTGAATGCCGTAATGGAAAACATTATCCGAAGGGATTAAGAGGTACCCGGCAAGCCAAAGCGCGCCGAGAACCGGCAGGAAGAGTTTGCGGAATGCGACCACGCCTAAATAGATAACCCCGATGGTCACGTGCAGCATGTGCATCGCAGTCAGTCCGAAGAAGGTGGCCGGGAACTGCGGCACATTCTTCGAAACGTCCGCCAGTTCACCCGCAGCCGCCGTGGCGGGTTTGGGGAATCCTGGAATCGTCAAGCCTTCGCCGATCAGCTTCGACCATTCCATTCCGTGCAGCACAAGGAATGCCGTTCCGAAGATCATCGTTGCCAGCAGCCAGTAACGCGTCCAGGCCCGGTCTCCGCGTTGCGACGCGAACACGCCCAGTACCATGGTCAGTGAGCTCGAAAGCAGGCATGCGGTCATGATGGAAGCGTTCGCGATACTGGCCGCGTGAAATGGCGTCGGCCAGGGCGTCGTATAAATTCGGTTGTAACTGAACGCAAACAGCAATGCGCCGAAGGTCAGCGAGTCGGAGGCCAGAAACAGCCACATCCCCACTTTTTTGGAATACGCGCCAAAGAGCGGAGCCTCATAAGCTCCGGGCGCAGTGTGACTCACGGGCAAACTCTGGCGGACAACAACAGCATGCTCAACCGTGGCATCGGCCATTCCCCAGCCCCTTTCCGGATCAGGAATGAAGTCCCTAGTGAACCATCGTATCGGTGTAGCTTACTTTGCGAACCCCAACAACGCGAAAATATAAATCCACAAGACGGCCATAAAGTGCCAATACCAGGCCGTGATATCGACTGCAATGCGCCTTGCTTCCAACGGCCTCTTCAGCAGCGAAGAACTGCTGGCCCACAGCAGAGCGATCACTCCGCCGCCAAGGTGCACCGCATGCGCAATGGTCAGAAGAAACGCAAACGAGCTACTGGGATTCGTATTCACAAAGAATCCCCGGGTATGCATTTCGTTCCACGCCAGAAACTGACCGGCTAAAAAGGCGAATCCCAGCAGTACCGTGACGCCAAGCCACGGAAAGTCCTTTTCATCTCCGAGGGAGATTCCCGGAATCGACTTCACCGGAGCCAGCGCTGCCGCCGTTGCAGCCCGCCGCCGCGCAATCTCCATACTCACGCTGCTCAGCAGCAGGATGAAGGTATTGATGCCGAGCAGCAACCAAGGCAAATCGACCCGCCCCCAGTCGCGCACATAACTGTTCGATGTGCCATCGAATGTCGGCAGGCCCTGGCGCACAACGTACGCACTGGTCAGCGAGATGAACACCATGCAAACAGTGGCAATCGCGCAAATCAGCCCAAGCCGTGCTCGCCGCAGCCGCGCTCCATAATCCGGAACATCGCCGCCGCGTCCATCATCGCCACCACCCGTCTCCGGAGGAAGGGGAGGCTTATTGCCAATATCGTCGACCGGGGTCCCTGGAATATAAGTCGCCATAACTACTTAGTGGATCAATGCCCGTCACTGGTTGCGTCACAAATCCGGTGCAAACGCAACGGGGTGCGCATCCTGAGGTGCCCCACATCTCGCCGATGTCGAGAGATGTGGGATTCTGAACTCAATGCGCCGGCGCAACCGCCGGATCTGTCTGCATCACGTAATCCTTCGCTGCTCCGGGCACTCCGTACTCGTATGGGCCGTTGTGTACTACCGGAGTCACGCCACCGAAATTGTCGTGTGGTGGCGGAGTCGCCGTCGTCCACTCCAGGGTCGTCGCTTCCCATGGATTGTCGCTGGCCTTCGGTCCCTTTAAGATGCTCCAGAACAGATTTATGACGAAGATGAACTGCGCCGCGATCGTGATGAACGCCGCATAGGTCATGAACGTCTGCAGCGGCAGCAACTTTGCCTGATATGCCACTTCGGTGAACTGCGAGTATCGCCGCGTCTGTCCCGCCATTCCCAGGTAGTGCATCGGCATGAAGATGGCGTACGTTCCGGCGAGCGTGATGAAGAAGTGGACACGTCCCCAGGTTTCATTCATCATCCGACCAAACATCTTCGGCACCCAATAATAGGTTGCGGCAAAAATCCCGAAGATTGCCGCTACGCCCATGATCAAATGGAAGTGTCCGACCACGAAATAGGTGTCGTGCAACTGAATATCAAGAACCGGCTGCGCCAGAAACGGTCCACTCAGCCCACCGGACACAAACAGGGACACGAATCCGATAGCGAATAGCATCGGGCTATGGAACCGAATTTTCCCCTTCCACATCGTCCCCAGCCAGTTAAATGTCTTGATCGCCGAGGGCACCCCGATGCACATGGTGAGAATCGAGAATGCAAACGCCGAGTAGGGGCTCATGCCACTCATGAACATGTGATGGCCCCAGACCATGAACCCGAAGAATCCAATGGCCAGCATCGCGTAAACCATCGCGCGATAGCCGAAGATCGGCTTGCGCGAGAACGTGGATAATACTTGCGAGGCAACGCCCATCCCAGGCAGGATCGCGATGTAAACCTCGGGATGCCCGAAGAACCAGAACAAGTGTTGCCATAGCAGTGGCGATCCGCCCTTGTGGCCCATGATCTGCCCGTTCACCACTACGAGGGGAACATAGAAGCTGGTACCGAGGTTGCGATCCATGAGCAGGAGGATTCCCGCCGAGAGCAGCACACCGAAGGCGAGCAATCCCAGGATGGCGGTGATGAACCAGGACCAGCAGGTCAGCGGCATCCGCATCAGCGTCATGCCCTTGGCTCGCAGATCGAGGGTGGTCGTGATGAAATTCAGCGCCCCCATCAGTGATGCGATACAAAAGATGGCAATGCTGGTGATCCACAAATCAGCGCCAAGTTGTTCACCCGGTCCAGCCGTCGAGAGTGCGCTTAGCGGAGGATAGCCGGTCCATCCATGCAGCGGCGCCCCGCCAGTCACAAAGAAGGCGGCAAGGATCACGATGAATCCGACGAAGGTCGTCCAGAACGAAAGCATATTCAGGACGGGAAACGCCATGTCGGGCGCGCCAATCTGGATAGGCAGGAAGTAATTTCCGAATCCGCCTTGGGGCGCGGTGGTCAGCACGAAGAACACCATAATCGTGCCATGCATCGTCAGCAAGCTGAGGTACGTTTCCGGCTTGATCTCCCCCATCAGCGGAATCGCTGCGTTTGGCCAGATCATGTGAATGCGCATCAAGAGGGACAGGAACATGCCGACGAACACCGCCGTGAGCGCCAGAAAGAAGTACTGAATCCCGATCACCTTGTGATCGAGGCTGAAAATGTATTTCCGGATGAACCCTTGAGGAGCGTGCGAATGAATCGTAGCCGAGGTCGCCATTACTGTTTTTCCGCCTCCCGAGCTGCCAGCCACTTGTCGAAATCTTCCTGGCTCACGACGTGCACCATGCCATGCATTTTGTAGTGACCCAGGCCGCAGAGTTCGGCGCAGGCGATTTCGTACTCACCGATCGCAGTGGGCTTGAAGTGCATGTGAATATTCAACCCAGGTACGGCGTCCTGCTTGAATCGAAGGTTAGGAACGAAGAAGCTGTGAATCACGTCGACCGAGCGCAGACTTAGATCGACTTCACGATTAACAGGCAGATACATCGTGCCGGTGACGACGTCATCCTTGGCTGCCGGGTCCGAGGTGTTAAGCCCGACCGCCGCTTCACCGCCGGAAGACGGGTCCATGAGGCTGGGCTTTGTCGGGCCATACTTCCCATCCGCTCCGGGATAGCGGAAGTACCAAGCAAATTGCATTCCGGTGACCTCGACGGGAACGGCTCCGGCTTCGGGCGGATCGAAGCGCTGGCTCGCCCATACCCGGCTCCCCATCAAATTCAGACCGATAAAGAGAATCGTGGTCAGAGCCGTCCACGTGATCTCCATCGTTGTATTCCCGTGGGAGTAGGCCACCGGCGGCGATTTCGGCGTCTGCCTATATCTCCACACGATGTACCCGAGCCCGAGCTGCGCGGCCAGGAACACAATTCCCATGATGATGAAGGTTACGGTGAATTGATGGTCTATAAATCCGGTTGCGGCTGAAGCGCCCACCGGAAGCCACCAGGTTTTCGCGACAAAAAAGTAAGTGCTGAGCAGAGTGATCAGCCAGATCAAAGCCAAAAGCGCGAGGCCCATTCCCCAGTACCCCCGATACGGAAGACAAGAAGGATTTCCCCTCGGCTGTGCCGCGTACCCATAACGCAAGCACTAGTCGGCGGCGAGTTTACCACAACGCTACACACGAAAAGCAAGCGGCGTTCCGAAAGAAGATCCAGCCTGCTCACGTGACATGTCAGGCACAGCGACCTTGTAGGATTTCTTGGGGAATTTCGAATTTAAACTCCTGCACCATCAACCAGAAAGGATCCCGCGTGCCTGAAATCCAGAGCAAAGCAATGATGATTCTCATAGCCGGGGCCCTATCGCTCCGGCACAAATGACGATCCGGTTTTAATCCACGAGAACGTTGAACGGATGGAGCACTATGCCTTACCTATCTTCCGCGCCGGCCACATTCCGATGCTGGGAGAATGGATTGCGCTTCCGCTGGTGAATCTTGCCGGATCAACGAAGATTGGCGATGACGTTTTTAACGAGGTCTTTCATCCGATCGCGGTTCGCCTTCTTAGCAAATGCGATGCCGTACTTCGAGTAGGTGGTCCATCCGCCGGAGCGGACGAAATGGTGTGCGTTGGCCATAGTCTCGGTCTGAAAATTTATACAAACCTGGAGGAGATTCCCAAGTTGGAACCCTGAAACAGCTTCGCCCCTTGTATCCAGAAGGTCAGGTTTTCAGTCGGTGAGTATCCGTGAGGATCCGTGTGGATCCGTGGCAACTCACTTCTCGCTCCACTCCGGTACTCGCCCCGGAGTCCAAGGCGCGCCCGCCGCTTCCATATCCTTCTCCAGTTTGGCCACATCGACATCGACAAGGGTCCGAAGCTTGCTGAGCACATCGCCGAACTCTGCCGCGGCAATGTTGTACTGATCGATATGCGATTGCGTTGGCTTGGCTAGCGAGAAGCGCTCGCCCTCCATGATCGAATCGATGCGGCCGTTAATGGATGAGGGCACGGGTTCACTGCGCCGAGCAATCTCCTGATCGCCACGCAGGGCGCGCAGAATCTCGCGATCACGTTGCTGGATTGAATCCGCAACAGCCCCCAGTTGTTTTTCGGCGCCTGGAATTTGCCGCAAAGCCTCGCGAATCTGTTTCAGGCGGTCTTGAACATCTTCCGCAGTGCGGGTTGCGCCATAGAGGGCACGGTAGAGCCGCGCCACCTTCCTCAAGAATTCTTCCTGTGCCGCGCGGTCGGCCGCGCTCATCGACTCTGAATTTTCCGTGCTTACTTTGAAGGACTGTGGTCCCGCGACTTCCGTCACTGTGCCATCTACCTTTTCGAACATCCGTACGGAATAGCTACCCGGCACAACGAGCGGCCCTTGATCTGCCGCGGCGGGGAAATCCTCTTCCGATTCCTCTTGCTCCCTTTTGACCCGGGCCGCCGGGTAGCGCAAATCCCAAGCTGCGCGCTGGAAACCAGCGTCCGTTCCGCCCTCAACCCGCCGGATCGCCTGGCCACTGTCGTCGTATACCAGAAAGTAAACTTCCGGTTTAGGTTCCTGAGCTTCTGCCCGCAGCTCATCGTTGGAGGGGTAAGGAAGCGTCTGGTTCTTTTTGGCCGCCTCTTTTTCGGCCTCTTGCCGCTTTTCTTTCTTCGTCTTGACCTTCTCCTTCAGGTACGCGGTAAAAACAGCGCCATACGGCGGATTTTCCGCGCTGTAGAACGCGTCGCCTTGAAACCCTTTCTTCGGGCCGCCCAGCGGGCGCCGCTCGATATACATGAGCGCATCTCGTACGGGATACATGGCTGCAGCCTGGTCCACGCTATCCGCTTTTATTTCGCGCAGAGGCGTGATGTCGTCCAGCACATAGAAGCCGCGCCCGAAAGTCGCGATCACGAGATCGTTTTCGCGTGGCTGGATGACGATGTCCCGCACAGGAATGGTAGGTAATCCGCCCTTCAGACGCGCCCAGTGATGTCCCGCCGTCAATCGTGAAATAGAGCCCAAATTCTGTTCCCGCGAATAGCAGATTCGGATTGACCGTGTCCTCCGCGAACCCCAGCACCGGGCCATTTTCAGGAAGATCGCTGGCGATCGAGGTCCACGATTTGCCGCTGTCCGTCGACTTCAGCAGATAGGGTTTGAAGTCTTCGTCCTTGTGATTGTCGAATGCCGCATACAGGGTGTTCGCATCGAAGGTGGACGCCGCCAGACGGCTGACATAAGTCTTCTCGGGCACGCCGGGAAACGTCTCGTACTTCGTCCAGTTGCCGCCGCCATCGCTGGTCACCTGAATCACGCCATCGTCGGTCCCGGCATAGATCAACCCTTCTTTCTTGGGTGATTCTGCAAGCGCCACAATATTGCCGTAGAACGAAGTCGACGTATTCTTTGCCACCGCATCGGGTCCCCATACTTTTCCCATCACCGGCAGTTTGTTGCGATCGATCTGCCGCGTCAAATCTCCTGAAAGTGCCTTCCAGGTATCGCCGCGATCATCCGAGCGGAATAGCTTGTTCGCCGCGAAGTAGAGCCGCGTATGCGAGTGCGGGCTGATGATGATGGGCGAATCCCAGTTCCAGCGCAGCGGCGGTTCGCCCTTTCCTTCCTGCGGCTGCAGCAACAATTCCTGTCCGGTCGCCTTGTCGTATCGGACCAGCACCCCGTATTGTGATTCCGAGTAAACGGTATTCGGATCCTCGGGATCGACCTGCGACCGGAACCCGTCGCCTCCGGTGGTGACATACCAATCGGAATTCATGATCCCGTTTACATCGCGAGTGCGCGCCGGACCGCACCAGGAGAAGTTGTCCTGTGTCCCGCCGCAAACGTGGTAGAACGGCGCCTCATGGCTCACGGCAACGTCGTAGAACTGCACTGTCGGCAGATTCGCTTTGAACTCCCATGTTTTGGCGTCATCCCAAGTCTCGTACATGCCGCCGTCCGAACCGAGCAGCCAGTGCTTTGTATCGTCCGGGTCAATCCAGATCGCATGATTGTCGCCGTGATGATTCACTTCATTTACTTTGTGGAGCGTTTTGCCGCCGTCGAGGGACTCGCGCAACTCGACGTTCATGATGAAGATGCGATCCACATTCTTGGGATCGGCGACGATTCGCGCGTAGTACATCGCGCCCTGATCGAATTCGTTGCGGCGCTCCCAGGTCGCGCCCTTGTCGGAAGAGCGGAAAATTCCGCCCTTCCCATCCGCCGCCTCGATCGTGGCGTAAACCACATTGGGGTCCGCCGGCGAAACGGCCAAGCCGATGCGGCCCAGATCCACCTTGGGCAATCCCGAGGTGACTTTGTTCCAGGTTTCGCCCGCATCGGTGGATTTGTATATCGCGCTCTCGGGACCGCCATCGATGAGTGTGAACACGTGCCGCCTACGCTGGTATGCCGCCGCATAAACAATGTCAGGATTGGAAGGATCAAGCTGCACATCGACCACACCTGTGTTCTCGCTGATCGTTAACACCGCTTTCCAGTTCTTCCCGCCATCACTGGACTTGTAGAGGCCGCGATCGCCGCCCGGCCCCCAGAGCGGTCCTTCCGCAGCTACATAGATCACCTTCGAGTCGCGCGGATCAACCACCACGCGCCCAATGTGCTCTGATTTTCTTAGACCCAGATTCTTCCAGTCCTTGCCGCCGTCATCGGACCGGTAAATCCCATCGCCATAGCCGACGCTGCGCTGCGAATTGCTCTCGCCCGATCCGACCCACACGACCGAGGAATCATTGGGATCGAGTTCGACCCAGCCAATCGAGTACGAGCCTTGGTCGTCAAAAAGCGGAGTCCAGGTCGTCCCGTCGTTGACCGTCTTCCAAATGCCCCCGGAAGCCACGCCCACGTAGTACTCGAATTTGTTCTTGGGATTTACCGCGATCGACATGACGCGCCCGGAGGCCACAGCCGGGCCAATGAGACGAAACTTCAGGCCGGAGAAGGTGTCAGCGTTGATCCCCGGCTTCTTCTCGTCTTCTTTCTCCTTCTTCGGCTCTTCCTTCTTCTCATTTTTCGCTTTGTCCTTCTTGCCCCCAGCGGCTGCGGCTACAGCCTGTTTCTTGTCGGCGTCCTTATCCTGCGCCTTCTGCTGCTGAGCAGTTTGTGCCAACCCGATGAAACAGCCGAGCGTGAGAAGCGAAACGAATGTGGCAAGCGATCGCATGAACGTCCACTCCTTCAGAGCGAAACCAAAACCGATATGTATACAGGATTCGCAATCGAAAAAGAACTCGGTCGAAAAAACAGCGCCGGAGGGGTTTCCCAGGGTCTTCTTTGGCCGCGGTTGCCCCACCCTCTCCCCCGGGTTTGGCCCACCCTTCTTTCGCGTTTTGTGCGAAAGAGGGTGGGGATTTTCACGTTGTGTCGTAGAACACAGACGCCCTGGCAGCATCCGGTAGAATGCGTTGCATGACCGGTAAGGCTCACGGCCACGAAACCAACAACCTGAAGCTTCCCCGCAACACCTGCTTCGTCTGCGGTCCGGACAATCCCGAGGGAATGCGGCTGGTCTTCACACTCGATGAAGAACGCAGCACATTCGTCTGCGAGTTCAACCTCGGGGATCGCTACACGGGCCCGCCGGGACACTGCCACGGCGGCATCATCGCCAGCATCCTGGACGATGCCATGGGCAAGGTGAACAAGCTGCGTCACGTGGTCGCGCTGACGAAAGAGATGACGGTGGAATACCTGAAGCCGGTGCCGCTGCATCAGGCGCTGCGAGTGGAGAGCAGGGAAGTGGCTGTCCACGGACGCCAGCACGTCAACATGGCGGAAATCATGAACAAAGAAGGCGAGGTCCTGGCCCGCGGGAAAGGGATCTTCATCGCCATCGATCCGGAGAAGATGTTCGGAAACTTCGTGGAGAGATAGCCGCCGAGAGGATCTGCTATATGACACCCGCTGCCTTCCGCAAATTCGCGCTCTCACTTCCCGAAACCGAAGAGCGCCAGCACATGAATCATCCCGATTTCCGAGTCGCTGGAAAGATCTTCGCGACCCTGGGCTATCCGGATAAGACTCGCGGGATGGTGAAACTCTCGCCCGAAGACCAGCACAACTTCTCCAAGGACTATCCCGAAGTATTCATTCCGGTCAAAGGCACCTGGGGACGCCGGGGCGCGACCAGCGTGTACCTCAAGGCCGCCGATAAAGATGAATTAGCGCAAGCCATCCAAGCGGCGTGGCGCTTCAACGCACCCAAGCGTCTGCTGAAATAGAGCCACTCATCCTCGTCGCGTATTGGCGACTACGATGCGCATGCGGCATAGCCGCGCCGCTGGAGACCCGCGGGGTTCCGTATTCGCTCGCCAAGAGTTAGAATGGTTCAGCGGCCAAACCCCTCGCCGATTCATCAAAATAAGGGTTAGCTGAGAGCTGAAAGCCCAGAGCTGACAGCTCATTCTTGACGATTCCGAAAAGAGATCTCCCATGTCCCAAAACAACGGTTCCAATTCAACTTCCCTCCGCCTCAAGACCGGCCTCGCCGAAATGCTCAAGGGCGGCGTCATCATGGACGTCACCAACGCCGAGCAGGCCGTGATCGCCGAAAAGGCCGGCGCAGTCTCCGTCATGGCGCTGGAGCGCGTTCCGGCGCAGATTCGCGCCGAGGGCGGCGTGGCCCGCATGGCCTCGCCGAAAAAGATTCGCGAGATCATGGCCGCGGTTTCCATTCCCGTGATGGCCAAGTGCCGCATCGGCCACTTTGCCGAAGCGCAGATTCTGCAGGAACTCGGCGTCGACTACATCGACGAATCCGAAGTGCTGACGCCGGCCGACGAAGCCCATCACGTCGACAAGCACGCCTTCAAGGTTCCGTTCGTCTGCGGCGCGCGCAATCTGGGCGAAGCCCTGCGCCGCATTGCCGAAGGCGCGGCCATGATCCGCACCAAGGGCGAGGCCGGCACCGGAGACGTGGTCCACGCCGTGAAGCACATGCGGCAGATCGTGCAGGAGATGAAGATTCTCACCGTGCTCGGCGAAGAAGAACTCTACGCCAAGGCCAAAGAGCACCAGGCGCCCTACGAACTGGTCAAGATGGTCGCGAAGGCAGGGAAGCTGCCGGTGCCGAATTTCTCAGCCGGCGGCATCGCCACTCCGGCCGACGCGGCGCTGGTCATGCAACTGGGCGCGGAAGCGGTGTTCGTCGGCTCGGGCATCTTCATGAAGGACTCGACGAACTTTGCCGATCCCGAGGAGGCAGAGAAGCGCGCCCGCGCGATTGTGCTCGCCGCCACGCACTTCAAGACCCTAAAGTATTACTTGAAGTCAGCGAAGACCTGCAGGGTGCGATGAAGGGTCTGGCAGTAAGCGCCTTGGACGAGGCCCACATGCTGCAAACCAGAGGCTGGTAGTGGGAGATAATGCACCGACAAGTTCCGCGTAAGTGACTTGACGTTGCTCCATGCGTCGCTACTTTGAAATTGGACAGAGTGCACCACGTTTGTCAAATGGCTCCGGAAACGGAGCCATTTCCTTCTCAGGCGCATCGTGGGCATCCAGTCGCTTTAAGCCTTCCAATTAATTTCCTCTGCCATCCTTCCGATACACTTTTGCCATCCATTTAACTGCCACTGGTGTAATTATGTCCCTGACCCTGAGAGACCACTTTCTGAACAACCGCCGAATGTTCTTACAATTGTTTTGGCTGACGGCGACGTGCGCCTTCCTGCTTGCCACTATGCTCCGGGCTGATAACAAGGTCATGGGCGAGTTGGAACTACAGGGCAAATCCAAAGTCGAAAAGACTTCCGGCGTCTGGGTCGATGGCCAATACGTCGGCTATTTGAAGGAACTCAAAGGAGACAAGAAGCTCCTTCTGCTGCCGGGCGAGCACGAGATCTCCGTGCGGCAAAACGGATATCAGAATTTCACGCAGCGCATCACCATTCGCCCCGGACAGAAACTCGTGATTCCGGTGGCCATGGAGAAAGGGCCGAGCGGTGCATTACCCGCGGCCTGGTCGATCGTGAAAATCAATGTTGCTCCCTCGCGCGCGGCCGTGTTCCTCGATGGACGCTTTGTGGGACACGTAGGCGAGTTCCAGGGCATGGGCCGATCGCTCGAGATCGCTCCCGGAACTCACCGCATCAAGATCACCCTGCCGGGATACAAAACCTTCGAAACCGATATTAATCCGCTGCCCAAACAAAAAGTCGAGGTCAAGACTCAGCTGGTGAAAACGGACAATCCGTTGGAGGATCCGTCCCTCAGGGGAATTCAGGAAGACACTTCGACTCCGCCGCCACCTCCACCTCAGCCGCAGTAGAAGTGCGACCCAGCAAGCCCCTCGTGAAACGCTGGCCTGACAGCAACCTAACTGCCGCAGCCTTCATCGTACCCGCACTACCATGCGCAAGCTCGCCTTGATTCTGTCCACCTGCTTCCTGTTTGGGACATTCACATTTGCCCAAAAGCGCGTCGAAGCCGGGATATTCCTCGACTCTCTCAACATCTCCCAAACCAGCACCGACAACCTCGGGCTGGGAGTGCGACTGGGTTTTCGCGTGCATCGCAACGTCATGTTTGAGGGCGAACTAGCCTACGATTACGGACTCAACTTCAACGAAGCCTACACCAACGTCATCACTGGCGACATCGTCGCGATTGAGCACACATCTATTGGCGTAACTCACGGACTCTTTGGTCCCACGCTCGTGAGAGGCGGAGGTCATCTCCATCCTTTTGCCACGCTTAAAGCTGGATTCATGGATTTCCGGCTCAGTTCCAGCCTGCTGCCTTATGTTGATATCGTTAGCCCGCTCCTCAACCTGCGTACCTCGAGCCTGAACGCGGCCCTTTATCCGGGTGCGGGAATCGAGGCCACGCTCGGTCCGGTGGGCCTCCGTCTCGAAGCCGGAGACGAGATCTATTTCAACCAGGGCGCGCACAATAACTTGCGCATCACGTTCGGACCGGTTCTCAGATTCTAAGAGTGCGGAAGCCCCAGCAGCGAGTGATTCCTCGACTATGCGGACACACCGAGTCTCCATGCGAGTAGCGGGCTCAGGCAGCTCTTTTTTGTCGAGCCACCTTCGCCGCCTGCTTGCCCAGCGCCGTTCGTGTCTTCTTTGGCAGGTGTGCAATAGTTCTTTTCTTCTTCGCCGCCGCAGCTGCTTTTTTGATGTTCCTTCGCGCCGCCGCCTGCTGCTTCTCAGTAGCCATAGAAAAGCACCTCCAATTCTCTGGGGAATAGATGTCGCGAATCCCGCGAAGGTAAACCTCAGATCAGCCCTGAGAATTCTTACGCCGCGGCTCGCGCTAAAATCTAGACAGGCAAGCGCTGCCAATATAACAAAGCTGGCCTACCCCACGACTCAGATTGAGTTGCTCATTGAATGAGTGCTTCTCTCAAGATCGGTGTCCTTGCCCTGCAAGGCGACTTTGATGCGCACCGCCGTCGCCTGGAAGGGCTCGGTGCTCAAGTAGTGTTGGTAAAGAAACCAGAGCAACTCGATGAGATCGACGGATTGGTCATTCCCGGGGGTGAGTCGGGCACCTTCCTCAAACTTCTCGGCCCGGCTGGTTTTGAGAAGCTCAAGCAATTCGTTCGCTGGAAACCGACTTTCGGCACCTGCGCCGGCGCAATCCTGTTGGCCAGCGAAGTCGAGAATCCGGCACAAGCCGGGCTCGGAGCGCTCAACATCCGTGTGCAGCGAAACGCTTACGGACGGCAGATTGACAGTTCGATACGGGAAGGGAAGTTACTGCGTGATCTGAATGGGTCCCTTAATGAGTCTCCCCTCGAAATGGTTTTCATCCGAGCCCCAAAAATTTCGCACATAGGCGACGGGGTTGAAGTGCTCGCAACCGAAGGCACTGACCCCGTGGTAGTGCGGCAGGGAAGCGCAATGGCCGCCACGTTCCATCCCGAACTTTCCGATGACCCGCGCATTCACCAGCTTTTCCTGAATCTCGTTCATAACGGCCAGAAGCAAGCCCGGCTCTAAAGTGCGGGATGCCAGTCCATCGCAAGTGCTGAACCGCAAGAAGAATTTCAAAGAGTCAATTTTTTGTGCTTGACAGTCACAATATGTAACCTTATAGTTACGCATTATGCGTGACCGAGTGGTTACACATTCGGCGGCGACCCCACGCCAGGAAATTACCTTCCAGGCCTTGGCCGATCCCACCCGCCGAGCGGTGCTGGACCTGCTTCGCCGGGGCAGTCAACCCGCCGGACAGATTGCCAGCGCCTTTCCGGTCTCACGGCCCGCAATTTCCAAGCACCTGCGGCTGCTGCGACGCGCCCACCTGGTTCGTGAACATCGGGAAGGGCGGCATCGCGTATACCAACTCAATCCGCAGCCCTTGCGTGCTGTCGATTCCTGGATCGAGCAATACCGTGTGTTTTGGGCAACGAGTCTCAACAACCTGAAAGCCTTCGTAGAAGCGGAGCACGCGTCAGAGAGAGAAACGGCGCGGAAACAAAAGGGAAAATCCTGAAAGAACATTGGCATGAGCAAATCATTTCACCCGGGGAGCTTCTGATGTCCACGAAAGGCGTTACTCCTGAGCAAGACGAAATCGTCAGCGAGATTCAGATCGCGGCTCCTCCAGCCCGCGTTTTCAAAGCTCTCACCGACCCAGGCGAACTGAAGCAGTGGTTCAGCAGTCCGGATTGTCCGGTGAAGATGTGGGAAATGGATCCGCGATTAGATGGCGCCTATCGCTACTCGACCGAGAAGGGATCGATCATCGTGAACGGGGTCTCTGAATTTGAGTGTCACGGACACATTACGGAATTCGATCCGCCGCGCGTTCTCGCTTATACCTGGTACGCGAACTGGCACGACGATAGTACGCGCCGCACTCTGGTGCGCTGGGAACTCACGCCTCAAGAAAATGGTACACACGTGAAAGTGACTCACAGCGGCCTCTCCAATCTGCCCATTGCTCGCAAAGATTACAGCGGCGGATGGCCGGGTGTCGTGGACATGCTGAAGAGATTTATCGAGCAGTAGTCGAGAGAACACAAGTCAGTGGGAGGAGAGATCCATGGCGACCGCCACTATCACCCCGGACCAAAACGCTGTCATCGCCGAAATTTTCATCGCAGCGCCGCCGGCCCGTGTCTTTCAGGCGATCAGCGATCCGGCCCAGCTTCCCAGATGGTGGGGGCAATCCGGCCTGTATCACGTCCTCAAATCCACCATGGACATTCGGCCCGGAGGCAAATGGCGCAGCGACGGCGTCGGCGCTGATGGCAAGGAGTTCTACGTTGAGGGCGAATATCTTAACGTCGAGCCTCCGCGATTGCTCGTGCACACCTGGAAGGGTAGCTACAGTGGAACGCTGACCACGGTTGTGCGCTGGGAACTCGAGCCGCAGACGGTGAACGCCTTACATCCCAGCGGTCCGAAAAAGTCCGGCACGGGCACTCTGGTGCGGGTTAGACAAGAAGGATTCGCCGGCGATGTGGCCAATGCTACGGGCCACGGCGAAGGATGGAAACGAGTGCTTGGCTGGCTGGAGGCGTTTGTCGAACGCGGCGAGGTCTCGACAGGTTAACTGGGGACATCCATTATTGTGCTAGTCGCTGTCCGAATGGTGTTGTAGCGCACTTGCTGCTTTGGAAAAGGCATTCTTCGCATTTGCAGTCACAAGGTGGACTGTTCCGACGACAAGCATCACAACCAACGCGAGCATAATCACATATTCTGAAATGCCCTGACCGTTCTGGCGTGACCCAACCGCGTGGATTCTTCGTTTCATAGCGTTAGTCGCTTCGGGTGGGCATGTGGAAATCGGGCTCTTACCCCATTGCAGCACATCCCAAGCTGAGCCTGTACTCTGGCTCCAGGAGAGGAGTGCAGAGTCTAGCGCTAGTCCCACTGTCCCAATTTGCGTTCGGTCAAGTAGCGCTGGTTTTTCGCCACGGATGAATTCGCCCTGTCGTTGATTTGTCTCGTGATGCGCTTTGCGAGTACGTGCGTCTGCTTACGATGGTGGTCTGGGGAATTACTCGTTGTCCAGATTTCTGCCACACTACATTCCGAGTCGAGGATTGAGCTTTTGCGGTGGGCACAAACGCATTGCCTAATCGTGGGCTGCGGAGTAGTATCCTCTGTGCGTTAGACCGAATCGGTCGTGAGCAGCCCTCGCCTTACCAGCTAGTCATCTGCGCAAGTTTTTCCTCCGACTCCCTCCAACGTAAATACCAAAAAGGAACAAAAGTACATCCATATGGAACAAGGAACAGTGAAGTGGTTTAACGATGCCAAGGGCTACGGCTTTATCAGCCGTCAGACCGGAGAAGATGTTTTTGTCCATTTCTCGGCCATTCAGGCCGGCGGGTTCAGGAGTCTGCAGGAGGGTCAGCAGGTTCAGTTTGACGTCACGAAGGGACCCAAGGGCTGGCAAGCAGAAAACGTCAAGCCACTCTAAATTCTTCAGTTTTTTGAAAGAGGCGAATCCTACCGATTCGCCTCTTTTGTTTTTCAGCTGTAAAGACGTACTGCTCCGAAGCTCTGGCTGATTGCGTTACCGCACCTGCAGCGTGTCCAGCATCTTCTGATACGTGGACTGCAGTTGCGCGAATTGGCTTTCGGGAGCGATAAAGACGATGTGCATCATGCCTCCGGAAGGCGTTGCCAGGGTCACCAGCCAATCCCGTTCCGGGGCGGCCTGGTCACCTTGCCGCACCGGAGAAGTGCCGGCCAACATCGTTGACAATGCTTCTGTCCCCGCCGCCTGTATCTTCCGCGCGCTCTCGTAAATCCGCAGCCCAGGATTGCCCCGCTGCAAGTTCTGAATCAGTTTGTCGGTCGCATCGTTAATGGAATTGCCATCGGCATTCTGCGCAGTGGCGAGAATTACGCCATACGCAATCGCGTTTTGGGCGACTCCTGCTGCAGGAGCTATCGTGGCCGAATTCTGCCCGGCTCCAGCTTCCCAGTTTGCCGGATACGAAATACTGAAGCTATTTCCCTGGAAAGTTTTGAATTCGCCGCTGGGAGCGACTTGTTGATAGCTGACATTGGAAAGAGTCCCAGCACTTGTTGCGGCGTTCACTCCTCCGGCTGCGGCTACATCGCGCGGCACGGCGCCAGTTTGCTGATTTTGCTGCGCCCACTGCCCAGTTTTTGCACCTGCCCCGATTTGCTCTGCGTTGTACGCTTTAATGCCCTTGGCCTGCTGCTTTACCTGTTGGAAGGCGGAGTTTGCCGCCACATACTGCTTCGGCGGCCAGCTGGCGATTTCTTTGTCCACGGCTTCAACGCGGTTGCCTGGGTTCGGGTGATCGCTCAGGAACTGCGGGCCGCCTTTGCCGACCTCTTTCTCCAGCTTGGCGAAAAACTCAGCCATAGCCCGCGGATTGTAACCGGCTTTATACATGATGATCGCGCCCACGGCGTCGGCTTGTGCTTCATCGTGCCGCGAATATTTCATCAACAGCGTGCCCGCTCCCAATTGAATACCCATTTGTGCGAGATCGCCAGCGGCTCCCCCCAGCAGGCCTCCCAATGCTCCCAGGACGCTGGCCCATTCCTGTTTGGGAGCTTGTTTGGCGGAGTGCTGCATGTAGACATGCGACATTTCGTGAGCTATCACCCCCGCCAGCTGCGCTTCATTATCGGCAGCCGTAATGGTGCCGACATTCACGAAGATAGGACCTCCCGGGAGCGCGAAGGCATTGATATCGCTCTGCTGAACCACGTGAAACTGGTAGGGCCACGACTCTTCGCGCGGGATCACGGTTCCCAGCTTCTTGCCAAGTTGCTGGATGTACTGGGTGGTCGGATCGGAATCTGGCAAGACTGGCATCTGCTTGTATACTTCCGCTGCCGTCTTCAATCCCAGCTGTTCCTGTTTGTCCTTGCTCATTCCGGCATGCCCGGGATCAGGCAATTCCGGCGCTCGTGTGGCCTTGGCGGACCACGCGGGCATTGCGACCAAAAATACGCAGAGCAGGGCGACCGCTCGCGTCGGAGTTGCACGGTTCATATTGGCACTCCCTTCCTTTGCTAGAACATGGATGCTGGGCGGACACACTCCGAAGCACGCCCGACTTCGGTATCCTACGAGTGAGAAAGCTCGGTGCCCATTGGCGCTTTTCCCTATATTCATCACGTAAGAAACCCGGTTTTCAACAGCATTCCTGGTCACAGCCTTGCCTCGACCGGGCTGGAGTAAATCTTTCGTGCTCAGGGCAAATCCTACCAGCCCAGGGGAATGCTCCATCTGTGTTTTGAATAACTTACGGACGGCACACGGCTTGCTCTACGAGAAACAGACGAAGTGGCGCGCAACGGGGTGCTTCAGAGAATAACTTCGGCCAGAGGTTTTCTGTGAGCACCCCTTGCTTTATCAGATGACGCCCGTCAGTCCTTCCCCCGAAACAAAAGCTCTCCTTGCCAGGAGAGCTTATTTTTTGGTCTTGAAAACGCTGCGCCAAAAAGCGCGCCTGCGAAGCGCTGTGATTCGGCTGGAGCTATGCCAGGGCGACCTGCTGTTTCACATCGATTCCCGCGCTCCGTAAAAGTTTGGCCACCGCGTCCTGCTTGAGTCGAGAGGCATCGAATTCCACACGTACCGTTCTCTGTTTGTGATTAAATCGCACGCGGCGAATTCCGTACACCTCGCGCATGTTGTCGATCGCCTGCAGTTCTCTTTCTCCCGGCAGCGCACCGTAGGTGAAAACCACGTCGAGATAAGTCATTCCCCAAAGCCCTTCTGTAAGATGTTGAATTGCCGACAGTACTGCGCCGGGTGAATCCAATATAGAGCATGGGCTATCGAACCGCATAGTTGGCCCAAACCTTCACACAAGATGAGCGCACCAGAATCCACCACCGCTGTCGAACGAGACCCCGTCTGCGGGATGAACGTGAACCCCGCGACGTCGAAGCACGTGCATGAGCACGGAGGCAGAAGTTTCTATTTCTGCTGTGCCCGTTGTGTGGAGAAGTTCAAATCAGATCCCGGGCAATACCTGGACAAGCCGCGCTCGTCAGGCCTGATCACGCTGGGAATGCCGAAAGCGTCTCCGTCCGCTTCTACGGAACGCGATCCGGTGTGCGGAATGAACGTAAATCCCTCCACAGCCAAACACGTGCACCAGGATGAACACGGGAAGTACTACTTTTGCAGCCAGAGTTGCCTCCAGAAATTTGCTGCGGCTCCCGAGAAGTTTCTGAACAAAACGGATCATGGAGGCCAACACGGCGCCGCCACGCCGGCGCGACCCGAGATTCGGCAGCGGGATCCTGGGCCTCGCACCTACGTGTGTCCCATGTGTCCCGAAGTACATGAACTGAAGCCGGGTGCTTGTCCTTCGTGCGGAATGGCGCTGGAGCGGGACGTTCCCATCGCGGCCTCGCGCACTGAGTACACCTGCCCCATGCATCCCGAGATCGTGCGCTCCGAGGCCGGATCCTGTCCCATCTGCGGCATGGCACTTGAGCCGCGTACCGTGACTGCGGCCACCGAGGAGAATCCGGAGCTGCGCGACATGTCTCGCCGCTTCTGGATCAGTCTCGCCCTTACTGTTCCGCTTCTCGCAATTGCCATGGGAAGCATGATTTGGCATGGACTGCTTGGCGAGTCGCGCAATCTGGTGTGGATTGAGTTCGCGCTGTCCACGCCTGTAGTGCTCTGGTGCGGTTTGCCGTTCTTTCAGCGCTTCTGGACCTCGCTGGTCAACCGCAGCCCGAATATGTTCACGTTAATCGGTCTGGGCACAGGAGTCGCTTACCTGTACAGCGTCGTGGCGACTGTTGCTCCACAGATATTTCCTGAGTCGCTGCGTGTGATGAACGGATATCCAGACGTCTACTTCGAAGCCGCCGCGGCTATCACCGCGCTGGTCCTCCTTGGGCAAGTGATGGAACTTCGAGCGCGTAGCCGGACCAGCGCTGCTATTCGCGCGCTGCTGGACCTCGCTCCGAAGACTGCCCGCCTGATCTCGAATGACGGTTCCGAAAAAGACATCCCGCTTGAGCATGTGAAATCCGGCGATCGCCTGCGTGTCCGTCCAGGAGAAAAAGTTCCGGTGGACGGAGTCGTTCTCGAGGGCCGCAGCTCGATCGATGAATCCATGATTACCGGCGAGTCCATTCCGGTCGAGAAGGAACCGAACAGCAAAGTCATTGGTGCGACCATCAATGCGACCGGATCTTTCATCATGCGAGCGGAGCGCGTCGGTTCGGAAACTTTGCTCGCCCGAATCGTGCAGCTCGTCGGACAAGCCCAGCGCAGCCGCGCACCCATCCAGCGGCTTGCAGACCGCGTGGCCGCGTGGTTCGTTCCGACCGTGGTGGCGGTTTCGGTGATCACCTTCATCGCCTGGATGCTGTTCGGTCCGCAGCCCCGCCTGGCTCACGCGCTGGTCAATGCGGTGGCCGTTCTGATAATCGCCTGCCCCTGTGCTCTCGGGCTCGCTACTCCCATGGCCATCATGGTGGGCACCGGGCGCGGAGCGCACGCCGGAGTCCTGATCAAGAACGCCGAGGCTCTTGAGACCCTGGAGAAGGTCGACACACTGGTAATTGATAAAACCGGCACACTTACCGAAGGCAAGCCAAGACTGCTTGCGATTTCCAGCGTAGATCCCGGACGTGAAAACGAAGTTCTTCGCCTCGCAGCAAGCCTGGAGCGTGCCAGCGAACATCCGCTCGCGTCAGCCGTGGTCGCCGCAGCCGTGGAAAGAGGACTGACGCTATCGGTTGCTACTGAGTTCGAGTACGCCATCGGCAAAGGTGTCTCTGGCACGGTTGATGGAAAGCGGCTGGCGGTTGGGAACGCCGCGCTGATGAAAGAGGCAGGGGTGCAGATCTCCACGAACCCAAATGACGGAACCACGTTGTTCGTGTCCGTAGATGGGCGCTATGCAGGCGCACTCACCTTGGCCGATCCCATCAAGGCTTCCACCCCGGAGGCACTGCGTGGCTTGAAAGAGCAAGGACTCCATGTCGTCATGCTCACCGGGGATAGCCGCACGACTGCTAGCGCCATCGCACAGAAATTGAATTTGGGCGAAAACGAGTTTGAAGCCGAAGTTCTCCCCGAGCGCAAAGCCGAAGTCGTACGCAAACTGCAGGGGCAGGGAAGAGTCGTCGCGATGGCGGGTGACGGCATCAATGATGCTCCCGCCCTGGCCCAGGCCAATGTGGGTATCGCCATGGGCACCGGCACAGACGTAGCCATGGAAAGCGGCGGCATTACGCTGGTGAAAGGCGACCTTACCGGGATTCTCCGCGCCCGCAAACTCAGCCAGGCCACCATGCGCAACATCCGCCAGAATCTATTCTTTGCCTTCATCTACAACGCGATCGGGGTGCCTATCGCTGCTGGCATTCTCTACCCATTCTTCGGAATTCTGCTCAGCCCGATCTTTGCTGCTGCGGCGATGAGCTTCAGTTCAGTCTCGGTGATCACGAATGCGCTACGGTTGCGGCACTCGAAACTCTAACTCAGGTGGGAGGCGCGGACGTGCTGATCGTTGAAGGTGCGGGATTGTGAGCTACCTGATGCCGACATGAATATCGGCCTGCAAATTCTGCGGATCCTTGGCGCGTTGGTCATAGATTTCATAATCTGCGCGATAGACCCGCTCTCCTCCCACATCTGACTTCGGCAGGGAATTGATGTGCATCCAGGTTTCAGGAACGACTTTCGGGCCCGGACCCTTCTCTGTGGTGAATACGGCGAATTTGCCGGCGGGGATCTTCTTCGCGACCACACCGGCAGGTAGTCCCGCATCCGAGGTTACGCGTGCTCCCAGCAGATACGTGTATTCCCCATCTTTGTCGCTGGCATAGTCCGTGTAGACGGCCACAATGGATGCATCCGCCTTGTTCGGAATCTTCGACAGAACGTCTTCCTGCATCAGGCGCGCCCATTGCTTGCCAATCATTCCGTCAGCGGTCATCTCTTTTGCATTGCTGGTGCGTGCGGCGATTCCCGCCACTATAAACTCGGGCTGCTCCACGATTTTCGGAGTCATACTGCCATCCGCTCTTTCCTCTCCCTTTTCACTTTCCTCACTTCTCCCACGGCGTTCTGGCGGGAGAGGCTATTCAGCAAGTCGATGACTTGCTGATCCGTCCAATCCACCGCACCCAGGAACTTGTGCTGAATTATGCCCTTTCGGTCGATGATGTAGCTTTCAGGAAACTTGAATGTTCCGTAGGCTGCATTCGTCTTCCCGCTAGGGTCCCGCACCGTGACTAAGTTCACATTGTGATTTTTTATAAACTGCCGGTAGGCGTTCTCGTCGACGTCCACGCTCACCGCAATGACGGTGATGCCCTTCGTCTTCATGCGCCGCTGCATCTCCACCAGCGAAGGGATTTCCTGCACACAGGGCAAGCACCATGTCGCCCAGAAGTTGAGCACTACCACCTGCCCGCGAAACTGGCTTAAGCGGACGTTCTCGACCGAGAAGTCAGGCGCGGCCGATCCCACCCTGGGCAGCCGCGATCGGCTATGGCATGCAGACAAGCTGAGACAGCACAGCAAGGCCGCCGACCACCGCCGTGCACAGGGCAAATGCAGCACGCGGCTATAATAATAGATTCAGTTTTTGACACTCTTCGAACGCATCGTTTCACCGCTCCGGAATCGGCAGGTCGGGCCTCGTGCAGCGATAGCCTGATCCCGGCGAGGGCTATGCGGTTGAAGAGTGTGTCTTCACAAATGACAACGACGCAACCGACGGAAATCTCGATCATCATCCCAGCTCGCAATGAAGAAGCGAGCCTCGCCTCCTGCCTGGAATCTCTGGTCGGTCAAACCGGTGTCGCATTTGAAATCATCGTGGTCAACGACCACTCCGCCGATCGTACCCGCGCAATCGCTAGCTCATTTCCCAACGTAAAGGTGATGGACGCCCCTCAGCTTCCTCGCGGCTGGACGGGGAAAAATAATGCACTCATCGCGGGAGCGGCGCAGGCCAACGGAGAATGGCTTCTCTTCACCGATGCGGATACAGTGCATCTACCAGGCTCGCTGGCGCGCGCCCTGAAGGAAGCCAATGCCGGCCAGGCTGCGCTTCTGTCCTACTCCCCCGAGCAGATTGTGTCGGGATTCTGGGAAAAGGCGGTGATGCCTGTTATTTTTGCGGAACTGGCTGCGCATTACAGGCCCTCGGAAGTGAGCGACCCAACCTCCCCGGCAGCGGCCGCAAACGGACAATACATCCTGATCAGGCGCGAAGCTTATGACGCAGTCGGCGGCCACGCCGCAGTTGCTGACAATATCCTCGAAGATGTTGAACTTGCTCGGGCAGTGAAGCGGTCCGGAAGAAAAATCCTCTTCCGCTTTGGGGGAGACGCGGTTCGCACCCGTATGTATCGCAGTTTTTCTCAGCTGCGGGAAGGCTGGACAAAAAATCTGGCGATTCTCTTTCCTGCGCCCGGCCGACTCGCGGTCTGGCGTCTCAGCGAGTTTCTGGCGCTTGTTCTTTCGTTAGCCCTGCTGATCTTATTCGTGGCCTCTCGCCAGTTCCTGATCGCACCGCTTTTCCTGATCGGTCCAGTATTCACATTCAGGCGAATTGCCCGCGCGCACTTTCCCTGGACCTCAAACGTCCTGGCTTTATTTGGCCTCCCGCTCTTCTGTTATTTGCTTCTGCGTTCCAAGTTGTCTCACCAGAGAGGGCGCGTAACCTGGAAGGGCAGAGAGTATGGCCCCGCCGAGCCTGCGCAGAATTTAGTTCCAGACCACTCCCCGAGGATTGTCCGAAAACTCTCATGAAACGTTTGCCCTTCGTTTTTCTCTGTTCCTTACTCGCCTGTGCTGTGCAAGCACCGGCAATGTCCACGGCACACAGGCGCATTGCCCTTGGCGCACTTGTGCTGCAGAGTTCCATCACCGAAGAACCTCAGTTCACGAATACAGTCATCGAGCCCGGCGCCGGTCTGGGTCCCTTGAAGCTGGGCGATTCGCGGCCGCAGGCTCTAGCCCTATTTCCCAAGAAAGACATCGACCAGCAATGGGATGACCCCTGCGGCACTACGCTCGATTGGGTAGATGTCACCAATCCCATGGGCCGAGGCGAGGTCTTCATCCGGCTCAAGAAGGGAAAAATTTTCCAGATCGAATCTTCGACCACTCGCTTTCACACCGCCGATGGCGTTACCGTTTTTGATCCGACGGAGAAAGTCGCTGCCGCTTACAAGGACATGCGCGCCTGGGTCCTGCTCAACCCGCCTTCTCCCTCCCTGGGATCGCGACCGCTGGTTTTCTGGATCGACAAGAGGAAGGGGATCGCCTTTGCCTTCGCTTACGATCCCTCGCACCACAAGCGCTATGTCTATAAAATTATCGTGTTCGAACCGAACAAAGAGTTTTGTCCAGAACTGGAAAAAACCAGCTCTCCCAAGTGGCAGGAACTCAATCCCTATTCCACTGAACCGTCGCGGGAACTGAGCCCGGAACCGTAATGACTCTGCCGATCATCGAATAGATGCCACCGAAAAAACATGGTTTATCTCACGCGCAAAGCTGAATTCGCCGCCTCGCACTACTATCACAATCCGGATTTCAGCCCGGAAGAGAACCAGCGCCTGTTCGGCAAGTGCAACAACCCGAATGGCCACGGACATAACTACACCTTGGAAGTCACGGTAAAGGGCGAAGTGGACCCACGCTCCGGATTTGTCGTCGATCTCAAGCAACTCAAGGAAGTCATGCATCGAGAGGTGCTCGACGCCATGGATCATCGCTTCCTGAACAAGGAAGTGCCCGAGTTCTCCAAAAAGATCCCGACGACAGAAAATCTGGCGATTGCCATCTGGCAAAGGCTGGAGCCAAAGCTGCAGAAGGCCAAGTTGCACCGCGTCCGGGTTTACGAAACGCAGGACTTGTTTGTCGATTTCTACGGCGAAAATGATTAGACGAAAGCCCAGATCTCACGCATGAAAGCCCACCTCACAAGGCGGTATCGTTTCTCCGCGTCGCACCGCCTGCACAATGCGGAGATGTCTGACGACGAAAACCGGGCCACGTATGGCAAATGTAACAACCCGTACGGGCATGGCCATAACTATGCTCTGGAAGTTACCGTCAGTGGGGCAGTCGACCCGGCAACGGGGATGGTGTGCAATCTGGTGGATCTTGACTCCTGCGTGGAACAAGAAGTCCTTTCCCGATACCACCTGGAAAATTTGAATGCCAGGCAAGAATTTGCTGTAACCGTTCCCACGACTGAGAATCTATGTGTACAGATATTCGATATTTTGCAGCGCCTCTTCCCCCATGCGCATCTGGAAAGAGTGAGATTAGAAGAAACCATGATGAACTCCTTTGAATATGCCGGGGACAGGGAGTTAACCAGCTAACATGAAGACCTCTGCCTTGGACCAAAAATCCGAAACTCCCACGCTAACCAGCGCGCGATTCGAGGATCTCGTCCGCGAGATGTTGGTGCGACTAGGCGAAGATCCCGCGCGCGAGGGCCTGGCGACCACGCCCGAGCGCGTCCATAAAGCCATGAAGTATCTCACCAAGGGATACAAGGAAGATCCCGAAGCTTTGCTCAAAGGCGCTCTCTTCACGGTGAGCTATGACGAGATGGTCATCGTCAAAGATATCGAAATGTTCAGCCTCTGCGAACACCACATGCTGCCGTTCTTCGGGAAGGTGCACGTCGCGTATATTCCGAACGGAAAAGTAATTGGTCTAAGCAAGATTCCACGCCTGATCGAGCTTTTTTCGCGCCGGTTGCAGATTCAGGAACGCCTGACGACCCAGATTGCCGAAACCATCCAAAAGGTAATCCAGCCGCAGGGTGTGGGCGTGGTTGTTGAAGCCCGGCATCTCTGCATGATGATGCGCGGAGTGGAAAAGCAGCACTCCGCCGCGGTGACCTCGTCAATGCTGGGCTGCTTCCGCAACGAAGAGGAAACTCGGACAGAATTCCTATCGCTGATCCACCAGCGCCCGAACGGGATCTGATCGCGCTGCATCCCACGCGCGAATTGCGCGACGTCTCGCCTGCGGGATAGATTTGACCGGGGGCTTTGAAATCGAGGATTATGGGCTGCCGTTCTCGCAACCATGAACGCCTCAGTTTTCGTCGGCACCAGCGTTGATGGCTTCATCGCCCGTCCCAAGGGCGAACTGGATTTCCTTCCTCTAGGTGGCGGTGAACCCCACGGCTACAACGAATTCATTGCCACCATCGACGTGATCGTCATCGGCCGTAAGACATTTGAGACGGTCCTCGGCTTTGGCGGATGGCCTTACGGCAAGACGCCAGTCGTCGTGCTGAGCACCCGCCCTCTCGATTTTTCGACTCTGAAAGGAGCGCGAGTTGAGCAGATGTCGGGAAGCCCGGGGGAGATCGTCGCCAAGCTATCGTCTCGAGGATTTCAGCACGCCTACATCGACGGCGGGATAACGATCCAGGGTTTTCTCCGTTCCGGTCTCATTCAACGCCTCACCATCACACGAGTACCAGTATTGATCGGAGAAGGTATCCCGCTCTTTGCGGCGCTGCCTCGGGACTTGAAACTGAAGCACGTGCGAACTCAGCACTACGCCAGTGGTTTCGTCAAAACAGAATACGAAGTCCTCTACGAATGAGCATTCGACGTTGCTCGGGTGAGCCGAAGCGAGACTGATAAGATGTCGCTTCCCAATGCCGAAAACAACACAACGTCTCAAGCGCCGCACAGCCCTGATCACCGGAGCCAGCCGCGGCATCGGACTGGCTATTGCGCGGAAATTCGCCCAACAAGGCTGCAATCTCATCATCACCGGACGCGACGAGAAATCTTTGCACAAAGTAAGCAGGGAACTGCTGCGTCTTAACATTCGTGTCCTTGCCGTTGGCTGCGATATCCGTGATCCCCATTCGGTAGACACTTTGTTCCGCTCCATCCGCCGAGAATTCCCCCGGCTCGACATCCTGGTCAACAATGCTGGGATCGCACACCCAAACCTGCATATCGACAAGCTACCTTTCCCAGTGTGGAAAGATGTTTTCGAAACCAATATGGATGGCATGTTCCTCGTGACGCAAGCTGCGCTGGCGCTGATGAAAAATGGCGCAACCATCGTGAACAATCTTTCGATCGCTGCCACGCGCGTGTTTGCCGGATCGGCCGCCTACAACGCCTCAAAACACGCAGCACGCGGTTTTACCAACACTCTCCGGGAAGAACTGCGGCCACGCGGCATTCGCGTGATCGGACTGCAAGCCGGGGCTACGGACACGGAAATCTGGAAGACGCTCTGGCCGCAGGCGCCCCGCCGTAAAATGATGTCAGCAGAAACGGTTGCTGAGGCTGTCCTTTCCGCGGTCCTCCTTCCACCCAACGCAACCATGGAGACGATAGAAATCCTGCCTAGCGGTGGGACGCTCTAAAGCGAGCGCGTCGGACCTTTCTTTTCCTCTCCTCGTCCGTCCGAGTACAATGGCCGCGCCAATATCCCGGAGGAAATCTCAAATGTTCAAGATCCCGTTTCTCGGAATAGCCCTGCTCGCCTCAACCTTCGCGCTCCCAGCGACTGCCCAGGATGCGATGAAGAAGAACCCGCCGGTCAAACCTGCAGATCCCGAACTGAAAGTGGTGGTCGATTCCTGGAACGACATCGGTCGCAAACTCACTGCCATGGCCGAGGATTTTCCGGAAGACAAATACGACTACAAGCCCACGCCGGCGCAACGCAGCTTTGCCGAGCAACTGCTGCACGCTGCCGGTGCGAATTACTATTTCACTAATCCCGTGATGGGCCAGAAGCCGCCCGCCGAAGAAGATGCCAAGCGGGAGCAGTACAAAACGAAAGCCGATGTTGTCACATTCGTGAAGAAATCATTTGCCGACGGCGCCGCAGCCATCCAGTCGAAAGGTGAAAAAGGCCTGACCAGCACAATTGAGGAGCCTTTCGGACACCAGAAAGTTCGGATCCTTGACTACGCTAACGGCTATATCGAGCACTGCGGCGAGCACTACGGTCAGCTTGTCGTTTATTACCGCCTCGCAGGCCTGGTCCCGCCGGAGTCCCGTCCAAAAAAATAGCAGACTCCCCGCAATCACAATGGCGCGTGCCGCCCCGAGATTGGGCGCAAAGGGGCGGTATTCGCCGTTTTTAAGCCAGCATCATCGATACGCGTAGGGATATCTTCGCGAGCGCTCGCCAAACAGCTTCACCATAACCATTCCCGCGACGAAGCCACCGACATGGGCCCACACGGCGACGCCTCCGACATCGTGTCCCGGCCTCACCATCGAGAGGGAAGCCGCTCCTGCAAAGAACTGAAACACGAACCAGTATCCCAGCATGACCCAGGCCGGCAGGTAAAACACGAATACAAAGAACCAAGTCAGGACGCGCGCCCGCGGATACAGAATGAAATAGGCGCCCAGCACTCCCGCAATCGCTCCGCTTGCCCCCACCGTGGGCAGGTTCGAAAACGGATAGATCATGACCTGCGTTGCCATCGCCATCAGTCCAGAAATGATGTAAAACAGCAGGTACTTAAAATGTCCAAGATAATCTTCAACATTGTCTCCGAAGATATACAGGAACCACATGTTACCCATAACGTGCATCCAGCCGCCGTGCAGAAACATCGAGGTGAAGAAGGGAAGCACGATCTGCCCAAAAGAGTATTGGGGCGAGCCGTGCAGAAAGGCGACCAAGTGGGCCGGTACCACCCCAAACTGTCGAGCCGTGACATCTGCCAGGCGCGGATCCTGCACCATTTGCAGCCACTGCAGCAGAAAAATAAAAATATTCAGACCAATCAGGAAGCCGTTGATGTAGGGCGTGCTGTAGCGCGGCTGATCGTCTCGAATGGGAAACATGGGGCGATTTGGTAATTTGGTAATTGAGAAATTTGGTAATTGAAACCCCAAGGACGGGCGCCCAATTCCTCAAATTCCCCAAAAGCAAGATTCAAACACCAATTACACGATTACCACATTACCAAATCCTTCATGAATGGCGTTCTCATCATCGACAAACCCGCCGGCCTGACCTCGCACGACGTGGTGGGCCGCGCCCGGCGGATTCTCGGCGAGCGTTCGATCGGACACCTGGGCACACTCGACCCCATGGCAACCGGCGTACTTCCACTCGTAGTGGGCAATTTTACGCGGTTGGCTCAGTTCTACTTGCATTCCGAAAAATCTTACGAGGGCACAATCCGTTTCGGGTTTTCAACCGACACCTACGACGCTGAGGGAGATCCTACCAGCCCCCCTCAGGATGTTTCGCTGGATAAAGAAAAGCTCGAGCTGGCCGCTACGAGATTCCGCGGAATCATTGAGCAGATTCCTCCGCCATTTTCCGCCAAGAAAATCGAAGGGGTGCCTGCCTACAAACTGGCCCGCAAACACCAGGAAGTCATCTTGAAGCCGGTGCAGGTGGAGATCAAGGAACTCGAGATTCTGTCCGTGAACAAAGACCGCGTGCAATTCCGTGCGCAGGTAGCATCGGGCACCTACATGCGTTCGGTGGCTCACGACATGGGCCGCATTCTTGGTTGCGGCGCGCATTTGGAAGTTCTTCGCCGCACTGCCGTTTCGGAGTTTAGGTTAGCCGAGGCGTGCACGCTAGAAGTGCTGGCGCACGCGGCAGGGAACAGCGATGTCGAGCGGACGCCCTCGTCCGCCGGTGGATCGGTCCCATCTGAGGACCTGGATCAATACTTCGTTCATGCTCGCAAACTTCTGCCGGAGTTTCCTTCAGTTGCTGCAGATGAGACTACCGCCGCGCGCATCCGCGCAGGACGTACCGTTAATCTGCCGGAGTTCTCGCGTGCCCGGCAAGTGAAAGTCTTCGTCGGACAGTCAAGTCTTATCGCCATCGCCACGCGCGTTGCCGGCACACTTTTCCATCCCAAAATTGTGCTGTGCAACTCCTGAGCCTGAGCCGCCAGGTTGTGATCTTTGGAGGTTCAATTTACTCTCGGACGACCTCAAAATCTACGTAAGGGGGCCGGATGCTCACGAAGAAGTTACTCTGCTGTGCCGCACTCGTTTCGTTTTCCTGCGGGATCTGTTGTGCCCAGAATGTCGAATCCAACCTTCCGCCCGTACTTGATGTTCACGTTCACGCCATGGACGCCGATTTTCCCGGTGTCGCACCCATGTGTCCCAATACTTCCAAGTTCACCGCGTCCGATCCGAAAACGAAGGAAGAGCCCTTCGGCTGGGTAAAAGAAGAGTGCACGCCGGAACTTTATCCATCGGCTCCTGGGCAGTACATGAAAGACGTGCTGGCAGAGATGGAGCGGCTCAACGTCACAGCCGTGGTCTTCGGAGATCCCAAGAGCGTTCAGAAATGGAAGGATGCCGCGCCCGCGCGAGTCATCCCGGGCACATCCTTCTCCAATGGACTCACTCCTGGTCAGCGGCTACCGCTCGATGAATTGCGCAAACACTTCACCCAAGATGGATTCAAGGTGATGGGGGAAATCGGTCTGCAGTACGAAGGCATTTCGCCGAGCGATCCATCCGTGGATTCGTATTTCGCATTGGCCGAGGAACTGGATATTCCCGTGGCGATCCACATGGGCACCGGAGGGTCAGGGCGCGCCAATCTCAGCGTGCCGAAATTCCGTGGCTCGATGGGAGATCCGCTTTTGCTCGAGGGATTGCTGGCCCGCCACCCAAAACTGCGGGTACAAGTGATGCATGCGGGCTATCCCATGATCGATAATATGCTCACACTGCTGCAGGCGAACTCGCACGCGTATGTCGATGTCGCCGGACTGATCTGGAGCTATCCCATCAAAGAAGTGAACCGCTACATTCAGCGCTTGGTCGACGCCGGATTCGAAGATCGAGTCATGTTCGGAACTGACCAGATGATCTGGCCCAAGCTGATGGCATATTCCATCAGCATCATCCAGAACGCCGACTACCTTACGCCACCGCAGAAGCGCGACATTCTGTATAACAACGCCGCCCGCTTTCTCAGGCTAGAGACCAAGAAATAATTCACGGGATGTATGTCAATACATTTCAGTAAGTTACGTTACCGGCTTACCCGCTAAGAAAATTCTTGCTCGCGCCAACCGGCGGTGCATCTAACCGCCGCGCATGGTGAGTGCTCGGGGCAAGCTACGCGATATGTTGCATCTCATTCGTCAGGGCGGTCCCGCTCTGTGCAACATTGCGATTACCAATTCCTGCAACGCGACTTGCGACTTCTGCAATTTTGCCAATGGCAAGATCGCGCGTCAGCAATTGCGCTGGCTGGACGCGGACCGCCTCGACTCCGCGCTCCAGATCCTGCACGCGCGCGGAATTCGTTACGTCGGCCTCTTTGGAGGCGAACCGCTTCTTCATCCTGAAGTATCTCGGATCGTCCGCACGGCGGTAGCGAGCGGCATGGGCACCTCCCTCATCACCAACGGCTGGTTGCTACCCGCTAAATTGGATGACTTGGCGGCAGCGGGACTGAAGATCATCTATATCTCCATCGATGCTGCATCCGCTTCGGTGCACGAAAGAAACCGCGGATTGAAGAACCTCATTGCGCGTATTCGTGAAGCGGTCGCCAGAATGCCGGATCTAGGCATCACTCCGATCGCCCAGGTCGCCGTCAGTAAGCTGATCGGCGACTATCACGCTCTTGGCGATTTCCTCCGCGATCTGGGCTTCGAGGCGGTGGCATTTTCCTACCCGCAACGGGCTCGTCTCGGTTCGTCTTCTCTTGCATGGTCGGACACCTCAAAGCTGGTTAACTTTACGGACTTGGAACTGGTGCAGAGTTTCGAGGCGATCGACCAACTGCGGCGCGAGTTCCCGGTCAATAACCCCCACGCTTCGGTTGCGGACATGAAGCGCCACCTTCAGGGCAAGCCCGAACGTTTCGTGTGCTATGCGGGATACAAGAGCTTCTATATGGACTGGAACTTCGATGTGTGGCGCTGCGATGCCTGGCAGAAGCCCATGTGCTCGGTATGGGATTTTGAGAGAACGCCATTGATCCGGGATGGCTGCACCGCTTGCATGGCGGATTGCTATCGCGACTCAAGTGTCATGCTGCATTTTGCCGTCTCGGCCGGCGATGCCATGGATCGACTGAAGGAAGGGAAGTTGGTCGCCGCCGTGAAAACCTTGGCGAGCAGCCGCAACCTGGAATCGCTGGGGGCGGTCTTGGATAATGTTTCAATTCGCTCTCGGCTGGCAAAAACTGGATGGCCCTGAGCGGTCCATTTTCTCCGCGCTTGAAGAGCCAGGCCACGTCCGGTCCGGCAAGTGGGCCGAACGTGGTTCCAATGCTCTATGCTCTATTTTGCTGGGATTAAATCGAACTTTCCGGGAGATTCTTCATAGAACAGCGCGCCCTCTTTGGGATCGCCGCCGCTCCAGTGCTTGTGCCCTCCGGGAACACGCAAGAAACTGCCAGCTCCCACGCGCTTCTCTCCGGCTTCGTCCTTGTACATGTAAGCACCCTTGATCACGACAATCGATACATCATTGGTGTGGGTGTGCATTCCAGCGTCATAGCCCGGTGCGAATTTTGTGAACGTGGCATGGGCTCCGCTGTTGCGATCGCCCCAGACAGAAGCCATCGACACGCCTTTCGCGCCTTCCTCAAACTTAGCCTTATTCGCAGACACAAAACTCACACCCTGATCCTGCTGTCCTTGAACTCGCCCCAGCAGCCAAACCATACTCAACGTCGCTGCAATCGCAAAAGTGAGCAGAAACTTTTTCATTTGGTTTCCTCCGCACAAAGATTTGTGTTGTGAGACCCGACTGGGGGCGAATTCTAGCACCGCACAGGGAAGAAGCTAGGCCGATTCTCAATGTCCGCCAGAACTCTGGACTCAGGGGAATGGGGGGAGGTACACGTCGTACATCTGCGACCGGACTGGCTGGACGCGTTAGGCCTGCATTCAATGTCCGATAACAGGTATTATGTAAAATAAAGAGAATGCCACCAAGCGGGGCTACATCTTGTACTTCCCCAAGTCGTCGTCGCTTAGCCCTTCCAAGTACTTCCGCAAATCTTCGCTGGTGAGGCGATCCGACGCGCTAGCCGCCAACTTCGACGCCTTAAATACCAGTTCATCCACGAAGATCGGGCAATCCACCCGCAGGGCCAGCGCCAGTGCGTCCGACGGCCGCGAATCAATGCTGATCACTTCGCCCCCACGCTCCAGCCAGATCACGGCATAAAACGTATCTTCGCGCAGCTCGGTAACCACCACCTTGTGGACCTTGGTCTCCAGACCCATCAGGACGTTCTTGATCAGGTCGTGCGTCATCGGCCGCGGCGTAGAAACCTTTTCCATCTCCAGCGCGATCGCGTTTGCCTCGTACACGCCCACCCAGATCGGAAGCACGGTCTCCCCACCCACGTCTTTAAGAATCACGATTGGCATGTTGCTGGTCGGATCAAGCATGAGGCCGCGGATTGTCATTTCTACTTCCATCGTGATCCTCCAAAAACTCCTTATACCGCCGATTCACCTACCAGGCTGTTGGGAAAGCTGCGCGTCACCAGCACTTGGGTATAGCTGCCAATCTTGGGAGCGCCGCTCCCCAAGGCCGTAAAATTCAAAGTCTTGTTCTGGGAGGTGCGCCCAATCCATTGCCCGCGGGACTCGTTATAGGCTTCAACCATTACTTGAAGGCTTTTCCCGACGTATTTAGCGTAACGGGTAGTCTGAATCTGCTTCTGGACTCCCATCATCACTTCCAGGCGGCGTGATTTCTCCTCTTCCGGAAGTGCATCGTCCAGACCCAAAGAGGGAGTGTTCGGCCTCGCGGAGTACTTGAAGGAAAATACCGCGTCGTATCCCACCTCTTCGAGCAGGCTTAAGGTTTGGGCAAAGTCGGCCTCAGTCTCGCCTGGGAATCCCACGATCACATCGGTTGTGATGCTGATTTCGCGCTTGGCGGACTTCATCCACGCAATGCGCTCCAGGTATTGCTCACGGGTGTAGAGGCGTTGCATGGCGTCAAGCACCCGGGTCGATCCGCTTTGCACCGGCAGGTGAACGTGGTCGCAGAGCGTAGGAACAGCATCAATGGCCTCCACGATGTCGCGACCGAAATCGCGCGGGTGCGAAGTGGTGAACCGCACTCGTTGGATGCCTGCAATCTCCCCGACGGCAGCCAGCAATTCAGCGAAGCTTTTCTTCCCTTCCGGATCTTTATAGGAATTGACGTTCTGGCCGAGCAATTGAATTTCGCTGTAACCGAGGTCCGCCATCTGGCGCGCTTCTGCCAGCACCGACGCAGAGGTGCGGCTGCGCTCCTTGCCACGCGTAAAGGGCACAACACAGTAGGCGCAGAACTTGTCACAGCCTTCGATGATCGTGATGTATCCGCGATGGGGATTCGTGCGCGCCGCGAATTCGGTTTCAAAGCACTTGTCGGTCTGCCGATCGTCGAGCCCGGTTATGCGAACCAGGTTTTCGGTTTCCACTTTTCGGCGCTCGCGCTTCCCTGCCGGAACACTGTCCAACTGCGTCAGCATCTCTGGCAAGTTGCGGTACGACGCCGATCCACACACCAGCGACACATGAGGCGCGCGCTCAAAAATCTTTTCGCCTTCCTGCTGCGCGACGCACCCGAGCACGCCGAACCTCTTGCCTTCCGCTTGCAGTTTCTTGAAATCGGCCAGGCGATGAAAGACCTTCTGCTCCGCCTTGTCGCGAATGGAGCAGGTGTTGTAGAGGATCAGATCCGCCTGCTCCACAGTCTGGACCTGGCGATAGCCCTCCTGCAAAAGCGTCCCAACGACCTTTTCCGAGTCATGGACGTTCATCTGACAACCGAACGTCTCCAGATAGAAAGTCTTTTGCGGATCTGTTTGCGGCACCCCAGTCATATAGCCAAGTATAGCGCGGCAAAACGTACTCCAGCACGATCATCCTGCCCGAACGTAGATGGCATGTGGCTGCAATTCCGCAGGTTGATCTGGGTCTCACCCGAGCGACTTATGAGGCAGAGTCAATCATCCAGCGATGTGGCGGGTCAACGATCGCGGAGTACTCGGGATGCCGCTTCATATACCGAGCGACGAACGGGCACAGGGGAACGACGTTAAGGTTGTACTCCTGTGCGAATCGGAGCACTGCGCTCACCAGTTTCGATCCCACGCCCTTTCCCTCAAGTGGTTGGGGGACTTCGGTGTGTATCAGGCGAAGCAGTTGCCCGGCCTTCTCGTAAACGAGAACGGCAGTCTGACCGTCAACATGGAGTTCGAAGCGGTGGAGCTTGGCGTTGTCGGTAATTCCAGCCGGGAGCATGACTGCTTCATTGTACTGTGCGGACTCTTGCGACCCTTATGTGACATGAAGCGAGAAAATGGATTTCTCTGAATTGGGTTTAAAAAGGATTTTGAAGAGATGGTGCGCCCTGAGAGATTCGAACTCCCGACCTTCTGGTTCGTAGCCAGACGCTCTATCCAACTGAGCTAAGGGCGCGATTTTGCAATCTGGAAAGCGATCATCAGACTGGCGTCTGCTCGTAAAGCGCTTTCTTGTTGAGAAAGTTATTGTAGCGTTTCCCCGGCGCTAGCGGCAAGCAAACCTCACCGGCTCGAAGAGCAAGCATTCTGCGTGTGACGCCACCCGTGAACCCACGCAAATGATTGCCATCTTCCCGCTCTCGTGAAGCCGCTATTTTTTGCTCCTCCGTTCCTCATTCGCACCCTGCGTTCCCCCGGTGAGTTTCTCCGCGGCCATGGCTCGGAGATGACGCGCGTGCTCGTGCAGCGCGCGGCGGAGTTCCTGCAGCACCTCTATGGTCTCATCATCGCTGGCTGTCGCTGCTTTTGCGCACAGCTCACGAATGCGGTCTTCTAGTCGGCGGCTGGGCATCACGAATATAAATACGGTAACGCGTGCATGCGGGGTGGACTTCCTACTGTTCAGGACAGCAGAACGGATTCAGAAAAATCTACGGCAGGTTCTGTTAGCAAAGTTGCTCGGCAACACAGCGTTGGATCGTTTCCACCGACCATGTCTCTGCACAGATTTCAGAGAATGTCAGCATCGCACACGAAAGACCTTCTTCCTCGCGTGTGAGTGAGAGATTGTGGAGCACGACCCACGAATTCTGAATACAGGAATATACGGATTGTCATGGCACGAGGAAGTAGCGGAGGAGTGGGTGTGTGACTTTGCTGGTGCCGGACGTTCCAACCTAAACTCTTTTCTGCTAGCCTTTCCCTGCCCTGTTGTTCCGTCAAAAATAATCCACGAACTTTAGAGACTGAGCCAGCGCTCCCCATGTCCAAAGCTACTCCCGATGTGTCTGTGCTGATCGCGGCGAAGAACGGATTGGTGTATCTCACAGCCAATGACTGGGCTTTGATCGCCGACAAGGCGCTGCGCAAGCAATTCAAGCCAGGAGAAACCATCGTGCAGCGCGAGCGCCGAACCCATGGTATTTTCCTGATTTTGAAAGGTACGGCATCAGTGCAGATTGCTTCCCAACCTACGGCAGTTGAGATCGGACCAGGACAGATTTGCGGCGAGATTTCTTTTCTCGACGAACTGCCGGCGACCGCGAACGTAGTCGCCAAAGAATCCGTTGAAGCCTACTATCTGGATCGCGCTTCCCTGCAGTCAGTGTTCGAGTTGTTCCCTCACCTCGGCTCACGTTTTTATCAGTCATTGGCTGCCATCTTGTCGCGGCGATTGCGGGAAATCATTGACCCGAAGTCGCCGAAAAAATGACTCCCGGCGAAGTTGCTCGATCTGCATGTAGCCATACTTGCCGGCGAAATTCGTGCTAGCCTAACAGGTCCAGCCTTGCTGCTGATGCGCGGTCTGGATGCTTCAGGGCCAGAGCAGCCTTGCATCCCCAAGCTTTCTTTCATGATGGACCCAGTGAATCTCCGGCTTGCTTTGGTTTCGGCCGCTGTGCTGGGCCTTCGCCACGGGTTGGACTACGACCACATCGCGGCGATTAGCGATATAAGCAGCGTGCAGGCCAAAGCCCGCGATGCCATGCGCTACGGGTTGCTCTACGTCGCTGGACACGCGATGACGGTGGCGTTGCTCGGCGGCTCTGCAGTTGTGTTTCGCATCGCTCTTCCTGCCGCCACTGACCGCTGGGCAGAGAGACTGGTCGGGGCCACTCTTTTAATACTTGGTCTGTACGTTCTGGGTACGTTCTTACGCCCTGCTGCCCACAGCCACAGCCGTCCAAGAACACGCATTACTTTGCTGATCAACGGCGCACTCTGGGTCTACTGGCGCTTAAGCCGGGTGTTCGGCGGGACTCGGGTGGAAGCTCCTCAGATCTTCAAGGACGGTTATGGAACGGGTTCGACCTTCCTGGTGGGTGTAATTCACGGACTCGGTGCTGAGACGCCGACCCAGATCCTTCTGTTCCTCATGGCGGCAAATCTCGGAGGTATCGGCATGGGTCTTATGGGTCTGCTGATGTTTATTGTTGGGTTGCTACTAATGAATACCCTCATGTGTGCATCGGCGGCAGGACTGTTTTCCGCAATCCTTGCCCGCCCTAAGGCCCTTCAGGCCGTAACCTTGGCAACCTCGGCCTACAGCATTTTTGTAGGAGCGATCTTCCTGCTGGGCTTAGGAGCCAAGCTGCCGTCACTGACCAGTTGACGCAAAAGGGTGTTTCAAGTGTGCAGGAGTTTTCACTCGGGAAAAGGCCAAGGGCGGAGGGGTTCTATAGAGTGGCTTTTGATTCAAGTACTTACGTTATGGCCCATTTTGGTACTCAGAGTGCTTTGTAAAGCTCGGGAACGTCTACGTACTGTGGGAGTGGAGTAAGCACTGGGTACGAGCTTTCTACGATATTCAGGAGGAAAGACCCTTTATGAAGCGAATTCTGTGGGTAGTATTGCTGGCAACTCTGGCGCTGCCACTGGCGGCATTTGCCGACAACTCCGTTGATTTCACGAACTCAGGCGGCACCCTCAGCGGGGGTAGCGGCGGGTTAACCCTAAGCGGCTCAACCCTGATCGCCATCAACGGTATGAACGGGCTGCAAACCGGCGCGAATCTCGGCACGCTGTCGTTCTCGACAGGCGCGCTCGCGTCCGGCAATCTCCAGACGGCGGGGACCTTCGCGGCGGGTGGCACCTTCACCATCGTCTCAAATACGTTGGGTACCCTGTTCTCGGGAACCTTTGACAGTCCCGTCTCTTGGTCAGTCGTGAACCTGGCCAATGGAACCCACAACTACACGCTCACTGGAACCATTTCCGGCTCCTGGGAAGGACGGGGCACGGTCTACGGCGCGACGGTCCAATTGACGATCGCCACCGGAAAGGGCTCCTTCAATGGCTCGACCACGATTTCCAGCGGCGATACCAACATTGTCGTGCCGGAACCCAGCAGCCTGACCCTGATCGGAACTGGTCTGGTCGGCCTGGCCGGAGCCCTGAAACGGAAACTGAAAGCATAACTGCTTTGCTCCTGAATACAGCCCCGCCCACCGGCGGGGCTTTTTATTTGGTCCGCCCAGTACTTCCGTGTTCATTACGGCAGTAACGCATGCCGGGGGATTACCGTTGACCCGTGCAACCGCCCGTCCTTACATTGCCAGCAGGGGGATGTATGAAAGACATTCACGAGGTCCTGCGGCAAAAGCAGGCAAAGTACGCCCAGCTTGGGAAGCAGATCGAGATGCTCCAGCAGGCCGCCGAGAAGTTGCGCGAGGTGGCTCCCCTGCTGGCCGAGAGCGACGAAGAAGATAACGTCGTTCTTTCCGAGGTAGACGACTCACAGAGCGATTCCATGGCAGCCAAAGCGGGAGCCGGTTCTGGGGGCAGCACAGCCTCCAAGGCAACGCGGCCAACTGCTCCACGCTGGCCCTAATTCTGTCCGGGACAGCCCTCTCCAACTTCCGTTATGAACTTGCAAGCTCTCTTGATATCGAGCGATGACTCGGCCGCGGACGTACTGGGGAGAGTTCTGTCCGGTTTCGAGATTGCGATGGATCGTTCCAGCGATCCCGAAACAACCCTGGCCCGCATTCAGCAGCAGAGATTCGACGCTCTGATCGTGGACTTCGACGAGCCCAAACTGGCTGAAGATGTCCTGCGGGAGACGCATCGGCTCGGAACCAATCCCATCAGCATTGCGTTGGTAGCAGATCCGTCGCAAGTACGCACAATTCTGACTGGGGGCGCTCATTTCGTGCTGTACAAACCACTCTCCGAGGAGGCGGCCAAGGTTGGTTTGCGACCGGCCGCCGGGCTTCTTGGTCGCGAGCGCCGCCGCGCTTTCCGCGTTCCAGTACAGGCGCCCGTTGAAATCACGCTTCCCGATGCTCGCAAACTGGACGGCATCCTGCTCGACATTTCCGAGACCGGCATGGATGTCCTCACTGCCGAAGCACAAGCGTCGGGAGCTTTGCTCGCTTTCCGTTTCCAATTGCCGGATGGCGCGGTCGAGATCGACGCGCATGGCCAGGTGGCTTGGTCAAACCCCAATGGACAGACCGGCGTTCGTTTCCTGGACGTCTCCGAATCTTCAAAGGGCAAGCTTGCGGAATGGTTGAAAGCCGCGGCTGCGGCAGTCGGAGGCCCCGAGGAAGAGAGTGTTCCCCACTGCAAGCTCACCGATCTCAGTACGGGTGGGTGCTACGTGGAAACCGAGGCGCCTTTTCCCGAGCGTGCTCTGATCGATTTCTGCCTCAAGACCAAAACGATGGAAGTGCACACCGAAGGCATGGTGCGGGTCATGCATCCCGGCCACGGAATGGGCCTCGAGTTTCCTTCCCGAACGTCCGAGCAGAGAGCACAAGTAACAGCTTTAATTGACCTGCTGCGGAACAGCCCCAACCAAATGCCCGAGTTGATCATTTCGCCACGCGCCCTGCTGGCCGATGTGAAACAGTTTGAGCCCGAGGACAAACACGCTAGCTCCTCAGGGGACGAATTGGAAGATCCCCTCGTCGAACTTCTTCGCCGCGGCGCCACCCTGCAACAGGATGACTTCATGGCAGAACTGCAAGAGCAGCGCAACTAAGCACTTCCCAGCTCCGTCACAGAAAGCATTTCCTTTCAGTCTCCCGATCGGCGCATTCCTCAGTACTTGAATTAGACTTGTTCGTTCGTTTGCGTTCAATTTGCGGGACGAGACGCCATCCTGGGCAGCGATTCAACTCTCCACTCGTTTACTCCACCACCGCAGAACTCGGTGCGATGGACTCCTATGATCGTGATCGCCGCGGCTGCATTCGCGGTGGAAATTCCTTTCTTCTTTTTCGGTACGCCTTCCGGACATGACGTCGAATTTCACCTCTATTCCTGGCTGGAGGTCCTGAGCACAGTGGCGGCATGGAATCTTCTATCCGCGATGGGCAGGGCTGGCGCACTTCGGATACGGTGAGCCGCGCTTCATCTTTTACCCACCAGCTTCGTGGCTGCTGGGAGCAACGTTAAGCGCCATCGTCCCGTGGACCCTTGCAGCTAGCGTCTATATCTGGCTGGTACTCACGGCGGCTGGTGTTTCTATGTTTCTACTGGCGCGCCGGTGGCTGGAACGTCGAGACGCGCTCTTCGCCGCCGTACTGTACGCGATAAATCCGTACCATCTGGTGATCGTCTACTGGCGCAGTGCATTCGCGGAACTTTTGGCAGCCTGCCTGCTGCCATTGCTGCTTTTGTTCATCTTGAAGGCGGCGGAAGACGAGCAGCAAATGATCGTGCCGCTCGGAATCGTGCTCGCGGCGGCATGGCTGACGAACGCCCCCGCAGCGGTGATGATTCATTATTCCCTGGCGCTGCTGATCATATTTTTCGCCATCTCCAAGCGCTCGCCGCGCCTGCTGCAGGAAGGCGCCGCTGCGGTCGCGCTGGGCGCCTGCCTGGCAAGTTTCTATTTATTGCCTGCAGTCTACGAACAAAAATGGGTCGACATCGGAGAAGCGGTTTCCGCAGGATCACGCCCCGCCGATAACTTCCTATTCATTCACACGACAGATGCGGATCACGACGCTTTCAACCGCATGATCTCCTGGGTCGCGGTGCTGGAGATGGGAGTCATCGTGGTGGCCGCGACGATGGCGAAGTTCCAAAAACGAATGAAATCCCCGCTCTGGCAGCTCTTGCTGGGTTGGGGCGGTGTCTCCGCTTTCTTGCTGTTCCCCATCTCTCTAGTTTTCTGGATAGTTCTGCCCAAGATGCAGTTCATGCAGTTCCCCTGGCGGTGGCTGTTGTGCCTCAGCCTCATCTTCACCATCTTTGTAGCGCTCGGGCTGCAGCGCTGGTGGATGAGGGCAATCGTCTGCGTACTCTCGGTTCTGGTGATTGCGGCGGCTTGGACTCGGGTGCAGGCACCCTGGTGGGACAACGCCGCGGATCTTCGGGAGATGCAGGACAACATGGAATCTGGCGCGGGCTACGAGGGGACGGACGAGTACACTCCCATGGGTGCCGATCCCGCGGCCATAGATAAAACAGCGCGCGACGTAACTGTCGAGGGCCCCGCCCGCGCCGCGATCCATGTAGTGCGCTGGAACGCCGCCGCAAAAGAGTTTACTGCCCAAGTCTCATCAGCCGACCAATTGGCATTGAAGTTATTTCCCTATCCTGCATGGAAAGTAGAGGTCAACGGACGTCCCGTAGCCCCTTCCGTCCGCAAGAGTACAGGCCAGATACTGATACCCGTCCAGGCGGGGCTGAACCGAGTGCAGATCCGATTCGCGAGAACCTGGGACCGGACAACAGGCGCTTGGATCTCAGCCGTGACTTTCATCCTGGTCTTGCTTTGGTTCCTTTGGCCGAGTCGCACCCGCGCCCTGCCACCACAAATGCAAAGCCGGAGCTCTCGGGCCTGACGAATGAGACGCGTGCTGATCGCAACTTCGAATCCTGGGAAACTGCGCGACTTCGCCGGGGCAGCGCAGGTGCACGGCATTGAAATCGCCGGGATTCCAAACTTTGCATCCCTCCCCACTCCCGTGGAAGACGGCAAAACCTTCGAAGAAAATGCCCGGAAGAAAGCCGAGGAATACAGCCTGGCCGCTGCCGAACAAATTGTGGTCGCAGACGATTCCGGATTGGAAGTCGATGCGTTGCATGGCGCCCCGGGAGTGCACTCCGCCCGCTACGCTGCCGACGAGCCGCATCTGGCCGACTCCAATACTGACGATGAGGCCAACAACGCCCGTGTACTTCGCGAATTGGCGCAGCTTCCTCCGGAGAAGCGCACCGGACGCTTCGTCTGCGTGCTCGCAGCGGCACGCAATGGCAAAACCCTGGCCATATTTCGGGGCACGGCCGAGGGGATCATTCTGGACGCACCGCGCGGTAAAAACGGCTTTGGATACGATCCTCTTTTCTACTTTCCCCGAGATCCACAAGACCTTTGCAGAACTGAGCCCCGAGGAAAAGTCCCATTACAGCCATCGTGGGTCCGCATTCCGCCAGTTTCTCGACTGGTATGAGAAACAATTTCCCCGGTAGCTCATCTAAGCAAGCCTGTGACCTCTCCACCGAAAGCTCCGAAGGCCCTGATCTTTGACATGGACGGCGTGCTGGTTGACTCTGAACCCCTGCACAAGCGGGCCAAGCAAATGGCCTTTCAAGAGGCTGGCATTCATTTCTCCGAAGAGACCTACGACAGCTACAAGGGGCGCCCGGATGTGACCATGTTTCACGAAGTACTCGCCGGCAGGTCGGTGGACGACATTGCGGAACTGCTCCATCGTAAGCATCAGCATTTTGAAAAAATCGAACATGAACTGCAGCCGATTCCTGGCGCAGTCGAATTTGTAAAGTGGGCGGCAACCAGGTGCCGGCTCGCTTTGGCGACTTCCGCCACTCCGCGAAACCGCGCAGCAGCCTTGCAGACTCTCGGCATCGCAGACTGTTTCGAGTCGCTCGTGGATACGGCGCGCTTCGAACGTCCTAAGCCCGATCCCGAGATCTTTCAAGTCGCAATGCACGATTTGCAACTGAATCCCGGCTGACTGCTGGATCATTGAGGACTCGCTTCCCGGCGTACGGGCGGGAAAAGCAGCCGGATGCATTACGGTGGGCATCACCACAACCTTCGATGCAGCCTCATTGTCTGCAGCCGGAGCCGATCTCATCGTGAAGTCTTTCCGGGAACTCCGGAATGTGATCGAAAAATTGTGAGCGCTCTCGACAATATTCTCGAGGCGCTGCCCATTCCTTGACTTAGCTTCTCTCCGGGCCAGATAATAAAAAGTTATTTTGTCATCGTCGAACTCATAAGGAGCGATTCGTGGCGTCAGCCAGTTCTACTGCTCCCGTCTATGGGGTTGCACCACTGCGAGCCGGTCAGGGGTCGTCGTTTGTGCTGCGCCGGCTGCATTCTCTGACGGGCATCATTCCGGTCGGGGCTTTCCTTTTCGAACACATCCTGGTTTCCAACTCCACCGCCATCAGCGGGCCGGACGCTTATGCGCGGCAGGTCAGCTTTTTGGCCAATCTGCCGCTGGTTTTCTTCCTGGAACTGATCGGGATATGGCTGCCGATCGCCTTCCATGCGCTGTACGGGTTCTACATCTGGTATCGCGGAGACGCGAACACTGCCTCTTATCCCTGGTCGGGCAACTGGATGTACACCATGCAGCGCTGGACGGGCGGGATTGCCTTCGTCTACATCGTCTGGCACACCTACACGATGCGCTTCAGCGGAACGGACCTGCATGACAATCCCGTGGCATCGTTCGGCAAGGTGGCGGCGGAAGTGCACAATCCGTGGCTGATGGCGTTCTACGTAATCGGTCTGATCGCGGCCTCGTGGCACTTCGCCTATGGCATCTGGCTGTTCTGCGCAAAATGGGGGATCGTCGTTGGGGACAAGGCGCAAGAGCGGTTGCTTAGCCTCTGCCTGGCATTCTTCGTGGTCTTGACCGTGGTCGGGCATTGCCAGCCTCTATACCTTCCACTCTCGTTTCCAGAATCTTCCTGGTGTGACCGGCAACATTGCCTCGCGCCACGCGGCATTGAAGGGAGCGCAGTAATATGGCGGCTCCTCGGATCATCGTCGTAGGCGGCGGACTCGCCGGACTGTCAGCCGTCATCAAGATCGCGGAGATGGGCGGACAGGTCGACCTGTTCTCAATCGTGCCGGTAAAGCGCTCGCACTCGGTGTGCGCGCAGGGTGGCATCAACGCCGCCAAGAATCTCAAGGGCGAGGGCGACTCCACCTGGAAGCATTTTGACGACACGGTGTACGGTGGCGATTTCCTGGCCAACCAGCCTCCGGTCAAGGAGATGTGCGAGGCGGCCCCCGGCATCATCGATCTGCTCGACCGCATGGGCGTGCCCTTCAATCGCACGCCCGAAGGATTACTCGACTTCCGCCGCTTCGGCGGAACTTTGTACAACCGCACCGCATTCGCCGGCGCCACTACCGGCCAGCAGTTGCTGTACGCGCTCGATGAGCAGGTGCGGCGCTACGAAGCCGAAGGCAAGGTCAACAAGTACGAGCACTGGGAATTTCTCTCGGCGGTGCTCGACGGCAATCGCGTGTGCCGCGGCATCTGCGCCATCGATCTCCGCATCGATGGAGGTGAAGACCTTCCCTGCCGACGCGATCATCATTGCGACCGGCGGGATCGGCGCCATCTTTGGAAAGTCCACGAACTCGGTCGTCTGCACCGGATCGGCGCAGTCGGCGCTCTATCAGCAGGGATGCTTTTACGCCAACGGCGAGTTCATCCAGGTTCACCCCACCTCAATCCCCGGCGAAGACAAGCTGCGCCTGATGTCGGAGTCGGCGCGCGGCGAGGGCGGACGCGTATGGGTTCCGAAGACTCCCGGGGACAAGCGCGATCCCAAGTCGATCCCGCAGAGCGAGCGCTGGTATTTTCTGGAAGAGTGGTATCCGAAGTACGGAAATCTGGTGCCGCGCGATGTGGCCACCCGCGCCATCTTCAAGGTTGTTTACGAGCACAACCTCGGCATCGACGGCAAGCCGATGGTCTATCTCGACCTGACGCATATCGATCGCAAGGTGCTCGACCGCAAGCTGGAAGGCATTCTCGAAATTTACGAAAAGTTCGTCGGCGACGATCCGCGCGACACGCCCATGAAGATTTTCCCCGGCATGCATTACACCATGGGCGGGCTCTGGGTGGACTTCAAGCAGGCTACGAACATTCCGGGCATCTTTGCGGCGGGTGAGGCGGAGTATCAATATCACGGCGCCAACCGCTTGGGCGCGAATTCGCTGGTGTCGTGCATTTTCGGCGGCGGGCGTTGCCGGACCGCAGGCAGTCAATTATGCGCGCGGGCTGCAGGCGTCAACCGACGGCAACGGACACTTCGCGGCGGAGCAGAAGAAGCAGGAAGAAAACAATGCCCTGCTGATGAAGAATGAGGGCACCGAAAATCCGGTGAAGCTATGGCGGGAACTGGGCGAGTTGATGACCAAGGACTGCACGGTCATCCGCTACAACAAGAACCTGCAGCAGACTGACGCCAAGCTGGTCGAGTTGCTCGAGCGCTATCGCAAGATCAACCTGAGCGACCGCACGATGTGGGCGAATACGACGGTCGTCTTTGCGCGGCAGCTTTACAACATGCTGCAGCTGGCGCGAGTCATTGCGCAGGGCGCGCGCATGCGGGACGAATCGCGCGGTGCGCATTACAAGCCGGATTTCCCCGAGCGCGACGACAAGAACTGGCTGAAGACGACGAAAGCATATTTTGCCCCGGACGCGGACGAACCGAAATTCGAATTCGAGCCAGTAGATGTTTCGCTGATTCCGCCGCGGGCGAGGAAGTATTGAGACTGCAGACATCCCTCGTTTGGCTCAGGATGACACACAGTTCTATCGCTAATTGCTAAAGGCTAATTGCTAATGGCTGAATCCAAATCCGTCATCTTAAAGATCAAGCGTCAACTCACTCCCACGGGCAAGTCCTACTGGGAAGAATTCTCTCTTCCCTACCGGCCGAACATGAACGTGATCTCGGCGCTCATGGACATTGCCGCCGATCCGGTTACGCGCGACGGCAAGGCGACCACGCCCATCACCTACGACTCGAACTGCCTGGAAGAGGTTTGCGGGTCGTGCGCCATGCTGATTAATGGCAAAGCGCGGATGGCCTGCTCAGCGCTGATCGACAGCCTGGAGCAGCCGGTCCGCTTGGAACCATTTTCCAAGTTCCCCGTCATCCGCGATCTAGCCGTCGACCGCCGCGTGCTCTTCGAAAATTTGAAAACCGTGAAGGCCTGGGTTCCGATCGACGGCACTTACGATCTGGGCGCCGGTCCGCGCCTGTCGCCTGAGGAGCAGGAGTCAGCCTATCCCCTGTCTCGCTGCATCTCCTGCTGCTGCTGCATGGAGGCTTGCCCGCAATTCAACGAGAGCACAGGTTTCGTCGGGGCAGCAACCATCTCGCAGGTACGGCTGTTCAACACGCATCCCACGGGCAAGGCGCTAAAGCGCGAACGTTTGGCGGCACTGATGGGCGATGGCGGCATTCAGGAATGCGGTTACGCTCAGAACTGCGTCGAGGTTTGCCCCAAGGACATCCCGCTAACCAAGTCGATTTCGGAAGTCGGCGGGCAGGTGATGAAACAAGCCCTGGGAGATTTATTCCGACGTTAGGCTTATGTAGAGACAGCCGCCATCGGCTGTCTGATCGAGCGAAGCTCGACAGTTGCTAAGAGCCTGCAGCAGCGCAACCCAAGCACAGCCCACGGGCAAGTCCCTACCGGACTGGGGCGGCATGACCTTTTCTGGTGCTGAAATTTGTCATTTGAACGACAACCGGCAGGTACAAAGCTTCATCAAAACCGCGCCAAGTCATAGCTGATCGCCAACCTAGGCTGGCTCTTGGAGAAAGCTTGAAATGGCCCCATACCTGCCGTCAATTCAGTTGGGCCTCTGCCTCGGCGGAAGTCAGTAACCAGCAGTAACCAACTCCGCGTCACCGCGAGCGTGGTACGCAAGTAATGGTTCGCTCGCAGGATCGGATTGGTCCCCTTGACACCATGGCTTAGAATAGCCGCTACTCGCGGACATTCGTGCATAAGAGTAGCCGCAGGAACGCTGTGAGACGCATCGCAAGACTCAAATTCGCCTCGCTATTCCTAGTCGCACTCGTGTGCGCCGGCCTTAGCAGCCAGGCTTTCGCGGTGAAGCGCGCGAGGATGGAGCATCACCGCAGGCATTTCCGATGGCTGCATTGGAATCCCATGTTCCGGCCCTCGCATGAGTCGTTGCTCTTGCAGAATGCCGAAGTCGATCGCCTGAATCTGCCTCGAATCCAGGATGAAACTGAACTGGAAGCCCTGAAGGCGGACGGTTCCCTGCTTGAGATTGTGCCAGGAGACTCGCTGCGCATTGATCCACGCCTGGATCCTTCCCGACGCTATTGCCGTTCCTGGACGCTCGATTTCGTCGACGACCTCAGCCAGGCCTACTACAACCGCTTCCACGATCAGATTCAGGTGAACTCCGCGGTGCGCACGGTAAAAGTGCAGAGGAAGCTGCGGCGCCACAATCGCAACGCCGCTCCGTGGGAAGGCGAGACGGCCTCTTCGCATTTGGCCGGCGTGACCGTCGATCTGCAACGAAGAGGCATGGGCAAAGAGCAGATTCGCTTTGTAGAACGTTACCTGTTCTACATGAAGGCGCTCGGGTTGGTGGAACCGGAAGAGGAACGTCGCCAGTGGGTCTTCCACATCATGGTGAGCGGCCGCTATGCAGAATGGCGCGAGACGCAGACGATTATGCCGATCGACCGCCCGCAGCAGGATAAGCCGACCACAGAAGTGGCGGAAGCGGGAACGAAGTAATCCGGCTCTCACCGCTTCACGGTTCGAACCCCTGCGAAATCCATTAACATTCACTCCATATATGATCGTTCTTATGGCCGGACTGCCCGGAACAGGCAAGACTACGCTCGCCCGTGAACTGGCGGGGCAAACTTCCGGACGCGTTTTGAGTAAAGATGAGTTCCGTCACGCCATTTTTCTGCCGGCCGAAATCGAATACTCTTCGCGGCAGGATGATTTCTGCCTGCAACTGATGCTGCAAACCGCCGAATACTTGCTGTCGCGCGATCCCACGCGCATTATCTTTCTCGACGGACGTCCTTTTTCACGGCGCTACCAGATCGACAACGTCCTGGCTGTGGCCAGTTCCCTGCACCAGCGCTGGACGATTCTGGAGTGCGTGTGTTCCGAAGAGAGTGCGCGTAAGCGGCTCGCAGCAGACGCCGACGTGAGTACGCATCCCGCGGGTAATCGAGATTTTCAACTCTACGCTGACGTCAAGATGAGATTCGAAAGTATCACCCATCCTAAAATCGTGATTGATACGGATCAAAGCATCGAGCACTGCGTCGCGTCAGCCATGGCCGCGCTCAGCGCAAGCGCGTGAACCAACTCCCATCGATGAAATCCAAGCGGAGTTTGGATCGCTTGCGACTCTGCCTATACAATCGGAAACTTGCCTGACAGTTCGATGGGCGACGATTATGACCCTTAGATCCTCCTTTCTTGCGCTACTGGTGTGCTCGCTTGCTTTTGCTCAATCGGCGCAGAAGAACTCGTCTGCTTCGGAACCTGGCATCAGCGCCAAAGCACGGCAGATTCATGACTCGGCCCTGATCGTCGATACGCACGCCGATACCCCGCAGCGCTTTCTCGATGAGGGATTCGACATCGGCTCGACCGACCCCAACGACATCGGGCACATCAGCCTCGATAAAGCGCGGCGCGGTAATTTGGGCGCGGAGTTCTTTTCCATCTGGGTCGATCCCCAGACCAACCAGGGCAATTACGCCAAGCACAGCTTCGATCTCATCGACTCGGTCTATGAACAGGCCGCGCATCATCCCGATCGCATGATGATGGCCTTCTCCACCGCCGATATTGAGCGCGCCCACCGCGAGCACAAACTGGCGGCGCTGATGGGCATTGAAGGTGGACACTCCATCGAAAACGACATGCACCTCCTGCGCGATTTCTATCGCCTGGGCGTCCGCTACATGACTTTGTCGTGGTCGAACACCAATGAGTGGGCGGATTCCTCCGGCGACATCGACGATCCTAAGGTTCAGCACCACAATGGCCTGACCGACTTCGGCAAGCAAGTCGTGCTGGAGATGAATCGCCTCGGGATGATGGTCGACATCTCGCATGTGGCGGACAAGACATTCTGGGACGCGATTGCCACCACCAAGGCTCCCGTCATTGCCTCGCACTCGTCGGCGCGCGCTCTGGTGAATGCGCCTCGCAACATGACTGACGAGATGCTCAAGGCAGTGGCACAAAACGGCGGCGTCGTGCAGGTAAACTTCTTCAACGGATTTGATGACGAGAATTTCCGTAAAGCGCTGGAAGCCCAGTCGAAGGACCAGGCAGCGGCGATTCAGAAATTCCTCGACGACCAGAAAGCCCAAGGCAAACCTGTCGACTACATGCAAGTCGACCGCATCGAGCGGGAGTGGATGGCGAAAATCCCGCGGCCTCCGCTAAGTTCGCTCATCGACCACATCGATCACATCGCGAAAGTTGCCGGAGTCGACCACGTCGGACTAGGCTCTGATTTCGATGGCGTGAGCGGCGCTACTCCCCAAGGAATAGACTCAGCCGCCGATCTGCCCAAGATCACGCAAGCGTTGCTCGATCGCGGATATAGCGCCACCGACATTCATAAGATTCTCGGTGGGAATCTGATGCGAGTCTTCCGCGATGTTGAACGGGTAAGCCGCGAAATGCGTGCGGCCGCTGCTCAGGATCGCAATGCCGTGGCAAAATAAAGATCAAGGCTGTTGACGTACAATGCAACATTGCGCTGTTATCGTTGCAAAGAATTAAGGATCGAAGGAGCACCTATGGTAAGAACATTCATAGCTTTCGGCGCACTCTTGATGGCCGCATCCTTCGTGGCGGCTCAGACCAGTTCCACCAAGCCGTCCACGGCAGCGAAGCCTGCCACTTCGGCCTCCACGTCGCAGCCGACCGCCGTGATTGACACCACCGCCGGCAAGATGAATTGCACGCTTTTTCCGGATAAGGCCCCTATCGGCGTCGCCAATTTCATCGGCCTTGCCAATGGAACGAAAGAATGGAAAAATCCAGTGAGCGGTGCCAGCAAACACGGCGTTCCCCTGTACGACGGCACCATCTTCCATCGCGTAATCCCCGGATTCATGATCCAGGGCGGCGATCCCGCAGGAACCGGTTCCGGCGCCGATCCGATCAAACCCTTCAAGAACGAAGTTTCGCCGGACTTGACGTTCGATAAAGCCGGGCGCCTCGCCTATGCCAATGCCGGACCGAACACAAACACTTCCCAGTTCTTCATCACCGAAGTGCCATTCACCGGACAGCAGGCCAATATGCTCAACGGAAAATATACGATCTTTGGCCAGTGCGATGATGCCTCCGTAGAGCTGGTGAAACAGATCGCGGCCATGAGTCGCGATGCCAATGACCGCCCTTACCGGCCGATCAGGATCAACCACATCGCGATTCAGAAAGGCGGCAGCAGCGCGACAACAGCCAGGCGGACCGGAGCCACTGCCGCGAAAAAACCTGCTTCGGCAGCAACCTCAAAACCCGCTTCGTCTCCAAAATAGCGACGCTCGCCGCTGTCGAGTTCCGTTCGACTGGACAGCCCGAGGGATATTCCTACTCAAACATTTATTCGAAAGGACTCTCATGGCTCGTCAACCTGGAATGTACGCGACGTTTGAAACAACAGAGGGAAATATTGTTTGCCGCCTTTTTGACAAGGATGCGCCGAAGACTGTAGCGAACTTCGTGGAACTCGCCGAAGGCAAGCGCGAGTGGACTCATCCCAACACACGAAAGAAATCCAAAGACCGGCTGTACGATGGAACGATCTTTCACCGCGTAATCCCCGATTTCATGATCCAGGGCGGCGATCCGCAAGGTACCGGGATGGGCGGTCCCGGTTATCAGTTTGAAGACGAGACCAAAGGCTCACCACACAAGTTCGACAAACCCGGCAAACTAGCCATGGCCAATGCCGGTCCCAACACGAATGGCAGCCAGTTCTTCATCACTGTGGCGGCGACCACGTGGCTCACAGGCCGGCACACGATATTTGGCGAGGTAGTCGAAGGTCAGGATGTCGTCGACAAGATTACGGCCCTGCCGCGTGGGCGCAATGATCGCCCGAACAAAGACGTGGTGCTGAAGAAAGTGACGATCGAGCAAGCTTAATCGCACCTGGGCCCACGGCGTATGCATCTCGGGCTTAAGCCCTTTCAGGGCGGGTAATTCTGCCTACCCGCTCATTCGCAAGCATAGAATTGCAGTTAACCGAAGCCGTCCGCTCACGGCGGGTAACCCTGTAAAGGACCAAACCAGACATGTTACGTCTCGCCTCGCCGCTGTTTGCGGCCGCTCTCCTGCTGTGCGGACCAGGAATACTCACTGCGCAGTCTCTGCCGCGTCCGAGCCATGTTGTAGTCGTCGTGGAAGAAAATCATTCGTATTCTGAGATCATCAATTCGCCTCAGGCACCCTTTATCAACACCTTGGCGTCCGAAGGAGCCCTGTTCACGAGTTCTTACGCGGTGGCTCACCCGAGCCAGCCGAATTACCTTGCGCTGTTCTCGGGTTCAACCCAAGGCATCACCAATGACTCCTGCCCACACACATTCAGCGGGTCGAATCTTGCGCATCAAGTGCTCGCCGCTAACAAAACTTTTCGGGCGTATTCGGAAGGGCTGCCTTCGGCCGGATCGAAAGTTTGTGTTTCAGGAAAGTACGTGCGAAAGCACGCGCCGTGGACAGATTTCTCGAATTTACCATCGGCAGTGAATCAGCCGCTTACCTCATTCCCAACCAACTACGCGAACTTACCGACAGTCTCGTTTGTAATTCCCAATTTGCTCGATGACATGCACGACGGCACAATTCAGCAGGCGGACAGCTGGCTCCAATCGAAGTTGCTGGGGTACGTGCACTGGGCGAAAACCAATAACAGCTTGCTGATCGTTACTTGGGATGAAGACGATTCCTCTGCGTCCAACCGCATTCCTACAATCTTCGTAGGTCCAATGGTGAAGCCCGGAAAATACGGACAGAAGATTACTCACTACAACGTGCTGCGAACCTTGGAAGCGATCTATGGACTCGGCTATCTGGGCCACGCCAGCAGCGTTTTGACAATCACCAACGTTTGGCAGTGAAGTCGGACTAGGTCTGCGATACGTAATCTGGTCGTGAGAGGGCCGTCAGATTGCCGAACGAATCTGACGGCGTAATCCAAGCACTCCGAGCGTCGAAACGACCTAAACCCCGATCACGCCGCACAATTCCTTAACGGCTGCAGCGCTCTTATCTAGGCCAGCCTTCTCTTCGGGCGTCAGCTTAATCTCGATGATCTGCTCAATCCCCTTGGCTCCCAGCTTCACGGGTACGCCGACGTACAGGCCATCGATTCCGTATTCCCTTTGCAGGTAAGCGGCGCAGGGCAGGATTTTCTTCTTATCTTTGAGAATGGCTTCGACCATCTCAGTCGCCGCCGCCGAGGGAGCGTAATACGCCGACCCAGTCTTCAGGTACTTCACAATCTCCGCGCCACCGTCGCGCGTTCGCTGTACCAGCGCTTCGAGCCGGGATTTCTCAATCAATTCAGTAATCGGAATTCCGGCCACAGTGGAGTATCGCGGCAACGGCACCATCGTGTCTCCGTGGCCACCGAGCACGAATGCGGTCACGTTCTCCACGCTCACTTTCAGTTCATCGGCAATGAAAGCTCGGAAGCGAGCCGAGTCCAGCACTCCCGCCATGCCAATGACGCGCTCGCGCGGAAATCCGCTGAGTTTGAAGGCAGCTTGCGCCATCGCATCGAGCGGATTCGACACGATGATCAGAATGCAGTTTGGCGAATTCTTCACCACTTCCCCAACCACCGCCTTCATGATGTTGTAGTTGGTATTAAGCAAGTCGTCGCGGCTCATCCCCGGCTTGCGCGGGATGCCCGCAGTGATGACCACGATGTCGGAGTTGGCGGTGTCTTTGTAATCGTTGGTGCCGCTGATGTATGAGTCGCGCTTCTCAATCGGCATGGCTTCGAGCAGATCGAGACCCTTCCCTTGCGGCACGCCCTCAATGATGTCGATGAGAACCACGTTCGCGAGTTCTTTGCTCGCAATCCAGTGAGCCGCAGTTGCGCCTACGTTGCCGGAGCCTACAATGGTTACTTTCTTTCGCATGAGAGCTGTCCTTTCAGGATTGTGCAATTGGGAAATTTAGTAATTGAGTAATTGAAAATCTTTGCCGGCCGATGCAGGGGAATTGAAATTTCCCAATTACACAATTTCCCAATTCCCCAATCCTTCTAAACCAGCACTCCCGCTCCCATATTTTCAATCATGGCATTGGCAAATTCGCTGGTCTTTACTTTCGTCGCGCCGGGCATCAGCCGCTCGAAATCATACGTGACTTTTTTCTGGTCGATCGTTCGTTCCATGCTCTGTTCGATTAGATCGGCGGCCTCATTCCAGTCCACGTGCCGGAACATCATGACCCCTGACAAAATCACGGACCCGGGATTGATCACGTCTTTGTCGGCATATTTTGGCGCAGTGCCGTGCGTGGCTTCGAAAATTGCGTACCCGTCCCCGATATTTGCTCCCGGAGCGATCCCCAGCCCACCAACCTGGGCCGCGCACGCATCGGAAATGTAATCGCCGTTCAGGTTCGGCGTCGCCAACACGGAATACTCGTCGGCGCGCGTCACCACCTGCTGAAAAATCGAATCGGCGATGCGGTCGTTGATCATGATCTTCTTCTTCCAGGCGCCGTTGCCGTGCGTTTTGCCGATGGCATCCAGCACATCTTTGACTTCCTTTTCGACCGACTGGCGGAAGGCCGGCGGCGCAAACTCCATTCCCGGCTCGATCATCTCCGCATTTTGAGCCACCGTTAGGTTCTGGTTCTTGTCTTTGTTGTCGATGATCCAGCTCTCGCGCTCCGTTACGATCTGGTCGCGGAATTCCTGCACGGCAATCTCGTATCCCCACTTGCGGAACGCTCCCTCAGTGAACTTCTGGATGTTGCCCTTGTGAACCAGCGTGACCGTCTTGCGTCCCGATTCCATCGCGTGCTGTATCGCCATCCGAACCAACCGCTTCGTTCCAGTAATAGACATGGGCTTGATCCCCACCCCGGAATCGAGCCGAATCTGCTTCTTGCCGCCCTTAAGCATGTCCTTGTTGAGGAACTCGATCAGCCGGGCGCAGTCGGGTGTTCCCTGCTCCCACTCCACCCCGGCGTAAACGTCTTCGGTGTTTTCGCGGAAGATGACGACATCCATCCGCTCCGGATGCTTCACCGGCGAAGGTACCCCGCGGTAATACTTCACCGGGCGCACGCAGGCATACAGATCGAGAATCTGACGCAGCGCAACGTTCAGCGATCGGATGCCGCCGCCCACCGGCGTGGTCAGCGGGCCTTTGATGGCGACCCGGAACTCGCGAATGGCATCGACACTGTCGTCGGGCAGCCAGTTGTCAAACTTGGCCTTCGCCTTTTCTCCGGCAAACACTTCGTACCACGCCACTCGGCGGTTCCCCTTGTAGGCCTTCTCTACCGCGGCATCAAACACGCGGCGCGACGCTTTCCAGATGTCCCGGCCAGTCCCATCGCCTTCAATAAAAGGGATGATCGGGTTGTTCGGAATATCGTACTTGCCGCCCGCGTATCCAATCTTCTTTCCGTCTGCAGGGACAGCAATCCCGTTATAAGAGCCGGCCATCGAGAACCTCCGCTATCAGCGTCTTGGATGATGATTTGAAAAACTCACAATTATATAGGCTTGACTGCACCTGGACACGCTGCGGTTGCGATTTCTCTGATGGATGTTCAGCATAGGGTAAGCCGAGGATCACAAGTGCTTTATGTCAAAGCCTCTGTCCGACGCTGGGAACGCAGTGAAGCTTATGTCATAATTTCTGCGTCTATTGGGGGTCTGGAGGTTCTATGGGCTTTCTGCATTCCATGGCCGTTCGCCTTTCGCTCAGCGCTCTGCTATTTGCCAGCCTTTCTGGTGCAGCATTTGGCGTCGGCCCCCGCGACCGCACGCAATTCGGCCATGACATCTCCGTGGGAACTGATGAGGAAGTCGCAGAAGTGACTTGTTTTGGCTGCAATGTGCACATCCGCGGCAAAGTTCTGGGAGACGCCACGGTTTTCGGCGGAAACATTCTGGTCGAGGATCAGGGCCAGGTAGGAGGTGACACGACCTCCTTTGCTGGCGATATTCGCCTCGATAATGGTTCCAAAGCTGCGGGGGACGTGACGGTTTTTGCGGGCCGCCTTCACCGTGATCCGACCGCGACGGTCGACGGAGACGTCACGGCGTTTAGCGGTTCCCTGTGGCTCGTCCTTATTTTTGGTTTGCCATTGGTGTTGCTGGGCGCATTCATCGCCCTGATTGTCTGGCTCATCTGGCGCCTGACTCATCCCGCGATGCCAGTGACGGCGTGACGCGGATACGCTACCACCGCCGCGTCCCAAACGTCTTACGCACTCCCACCGTCATGTAGCGACCCCAAGGGCCGTTGTTGCCTAAATCAGCAAGTCCTAGGTACTTGTCCCGCGAACCCAGCCGATCAAACAGAAAATGCTGGGTCACCCGAAACTCGAATCCCTTATTGAGATAAATTCCAGCGCCCCAGGAATGCTCAATACCAATCGGGTCGAAGGACCAGGTATACAACGTCTTGGGAACGGTCTTGCCGAACAGGAATGTAGGCGCCCCATAAACCATGAAGCGACGCAGGGGACCCTTCCCAAAGGGACGAACCTCAAGGATCCCAGAGAGCATGTAGCGCGCGAACATGCTGCACGGAGCATTCACACCCCCGTACTGCCCTGCATTTCCCCCGCAAAGGTTAGGGTCAATCTCGTTATGCGGCGGCGCCAGATCAAACTGAGCCCATCCCCAAAACATGTCCCGCGGGAAAAACATGCGCTCGCTCGGATCGGCGGCTTTCCACGTGCCGTACGAAGACTTCTCCTCTTGCACGCTCGAGGGTGACGGGACTTGCGCCCCCGCGCTGGAGATCAGTGCTAACACCACTACCATCCACGGCCACTTTCTCATGTCACCTCCGATGGACTTTGAGACAGAACAGACCGTTCATCGCGCAACGCGACAAGGCTGTTCCAAGCGAAACTGCAGGCTAGAGCGCAATATTCTAACGCGCCCTTGCACGTTGGACCGTGTTGTCGATGGTTCAGCAGACTTCGATTCGGGCCGCAAATTCACCGGCGGCGGCCGAGCTTCTTCCAGAATTCATATCCCATGACTCTGTTTCTTCCATTCATAGTACGTTCACATTAGTAGCGGACGCGCTAAATATCAGAAAAGCAAAGGTATTACCGTTTGGCTGAAGGATTGCACCTTCCCGCAGTACAGCAAGCCCAGGGAACCTTATGCCACAAGAGATTTCAGTCTCGTATCAAGCGATCAAGAGCAAAGTTTATCGGCTTATCGACGCTCTAGTTGTTGGCGAAAAGAGCGAAGCCGAAGTGCAGGAGTCAGTCCGGCGATGGTGGTCCCTGATCCACCCCGCCGACCGGCCAATAGCGCAGAAATATCTGCTCATGATCCTGGGGCGCTCCAACGACGCTCTGGGCGCGATGGGGGCGGAACTGCTCTCAGTGAGCGGAGGCGACACGCGCCAGGCACAATTCAGTGACTCTGGCCTATCGAACAAGCGCGTGCGGCTGGTAGAGCGCATGATGAAAGACACCTCGGTGCGCACCGCCGTCTAAGCGACTGATCGCGACAACATCCCACAAAGCCTCGGAATGCCAAAGCATTCCCGTCTCTGCGGCACTTCGATAGCCACTAGATATCGTAGTAGAGAGCAAACTCGTACGGATGCGGCCTGGCTCGGACTGCTTCCACCTCTTTCGAGCGCTTGTAATCCACGTAGGTTCGCAATAACTCTTCGGTAAACACGTCTCCCTTCAGCAGAAACTCGTGATCTCTCTGCAACGCGTCCAGCGCCTCTTCCAGGGATACGGGCATAGCCGGCACATTCGAGACTTCTTCCGGGTCGAGTTCATAGATATCTTTGTCCAGCGGCGGCCCGGGATCCATTTTGTTCTCGATTCCATCCAGTCCGGCCATGAGCATGGCAGCGAAAGCCATATAGGGATTGCAGCTGGGATCGGGCGGACGAAATTCCACGCGCTTCGATCTGGGCTCGATCGTATACATCGGGATTCGACATGCTGCCGAACGGTTGCGCCGCGAGTATGCCAGGCTTACCGGCGCCTCGAAACCCGGTACCAAGCGCTTGTAAGAGTTGGTTGTGGGCGCGATGATCGCCGCCAGCGCTGGGCCATGCTTGAGCAGGCCGCCGACGTACCACAAGGCAAGCTGCGACAGGCCGGCATATCCATTCCCGGAGAATAGTGGATCCCCACCCTTCCACAGCGACTGGTGCGTATGCATTCCGCTGCCGTTATCGCCAAAGATGGGCTTGGGCATGAACGTGACCGTCTTCCCGTTGCGGCTGGCCACATTCTTAACCACGTATTTGTACAGCAGCATCTTGTCGGCCGAGCGGAGCAGCGAGTCGTACTTCAGGTCGATTTCAGCCTGCCCGCCCGACGCCACCTCGTGATGATGGCATTCGACCTCCATGCCGCAGCTCTGCATGGTGACCACCATCTCCGAGCGCAGATCCTGGTAATGGTCGGTGGGAGCGACCGGGAAATATCCTTCGCGATATCGAGGCCGATACCCCAGATTGTTCGATTCCCTTCCCGAATTCCATCGTCCCTCTTCCGCATCGATGTAGTAAAACCCGTACTGCTCGCGCTGATCGAAGCGAACGTTGTCAAAAATGAAGAATTCGGCCTCTGCCCCAAAGTACGCCGTATCGGCGATGCCGCTCGATGCAAGGTACAACTCAGCCTTGCGCGCGATATGCCGCGGATCGCGATCGTAGCTCTGCTTCGTGACCGGGTCGACCACATCACACACCAGGACCAGCGTCGGCACTTCCGTGAACGGGTCCATGAGATAGCAACTGGCATCCGGCTTAAGAAGCATGTCGCTTTCGTGGATACCGGCCCACGCCCGTATGGAGGAACCATCAATTCCAAAGCCTGCCTGGAACGAGGATTCCGTCAGTTGCTCGATGGGATAGGAAACGTGGTGCCAGAGCCCCGGAATGTCGGTGAAGCGCAGGTCCAGGATCCTGGCTTCATGTTTCTTTGCGAAATCGAGGATACTGTTGGCGTCAGGCATTAGGCTCCGGCACATTGGGACAGGCTGCTACAATCGGTCGCGCGTGCGGAATCGTAGAGTCTAAAGCCGGCGCAGCATGCAGGCAATTCGATTGTTCTTATAGCCGGGATAAAGCGCACTTTATACTTGAACTATCAGCTCTCAGCTATCCCAGCGATGACAAAAGCGTGGCCCTACTGAACGCTGAGGCCTGAAGGCTATCTATGGACTTTGACCAGCTCGAGACCTTTCTCGAAGTGGCGCGGCACGCCTCGTTCTCTCGGGCGGCGGAGAAGCGATTCCGCACCCAGCCGGCCATTTCGTCGCAGATCCGCGGCTTGGAGGAAGAGGTCGGAGCCAAGCTCTTCGACCGTTCGGGAGGCAAGGTATCCCTAACGGCGGCTGGCAAGGCCTTTGTGAAATACGTCGAAGATACGCTCGACGCCCGCAAAGCCATGATGGTCTCCATCGCGGAGATGGAGCGCGTACCCCGGGGCGAAATCATTGTGGGCGCCAATGAAGGCACGTGCCTACACATCCTGCCTTACGTTTTTGCCGACTTCAAAAAGCAATATCCCGATGTCTCGGTCAACATCAAGCGCGCCGATTACGCCCGGGTCCTGGAGTCGATCATCGACAACTCGGTGGATTTCGGAGTGGTGTCGCTCCCGGTAAGCGATACCCGCCTCACAGTCGTCCTCATCCATCGCGATGAGCTGATCGTGATCGCGCCGCCGCAACATCCCCTGGGAAAACTCAAATCAGCGAGCATTGCAGATCTCAGCAAGTTTCCCCTGATCGTTCCCAAAGCAGGCCACACGCGCGATGCGATTGAACAGATGTTTCACGAAAAGCGTCTGAAGCCGAACTTCACCATGGAATTGGACTCGAGCGAACTGCTGAAGCGCTTCGTCGCCGCGGATGTCGGGATCGGCTTTATCGCCCGCTCGAACGTGGAAGAAGACGTCCGTGCCAAAGTGCTGGCGGCTGTTCCATTGGCCGATGCGCAGGTCCGACGCGATCTCGCCTTGGTCTTCCGCAAAGATAAGGCTCTCAGCCGCGCCGCTCTGGCGTTCATTGATATTGCGGTGAAGCACAAATCCACTCAAGAATTGGCATACATCCCCAGTCGATGAGGAATTCGCTTCATATTCTGCTACTGCTCTGTCTGGGAAGCTCTGTCTGCGCCCCGGCGCAAACGCAGAAGCCAATCTCGCAGATGCCGGCATCCGCGCGTCAGCTGATTGCCGTCAAGGTCATTGGCAGCAAGCGCTTTGCAGAGCAGGACATCGTCGCCGCTACCGGGTTGCAACTGGGAACGCCGGTGAATGAGGACGACTTCAAGCGAGCCGCGCGCCGCCTGGGGGACACCGGCGTTTTCACCGACATCACTTACTCCTATTCGTATTCTTCAGCCGGCACCAAGCTCGAATTCCATGTGGTCGATGCCGACAAGTTTGTCCCTGTACGCTTCGAAGACTTCGTCTGGTTTTCCGACGCGGATCTTCTGCATCGCATCAAAGAGCACGCGCCGTTGTTCGATGGCGAGCTTCCCTTATCCGGCCGCCTGCCCGAAGAAGTCTCGGATGTACTACAGGCGATGCTGGTCGAGAAATCCATTCCCGGGCACGTGGAATACGAGCGCGTGGGCAAATCTGACGGTCCCGTGCAAGCAATTCTCTATCGTGTTGCCGATGTTCTGATTCAGATTCGCGATGTCGAATTCGTCGGCGCCGGTGAAGCCGAACTCCCCGCGCTCACCGCCGCGTCCAAGAGAGTCTTCGAGCGCGAGTATTCCCGCACGATCTTGCGTTCCCTGGTCGAAAAGCAGCTTTTGCCTGTGTACTACTCCCGCGGATACCTCAAAGCGAGTTTCGGCGATCCGCAACCCAAGGTCGTGAAACAGCCCTCGGCGTACCAATGATGAGGGCCCCAGAAATCTGACCATCGTGGATGTGCTGTTTCCCGTCACACCGGGACAGCAATATAAGTTGAAGTCGCTGCAATGGTCCGGCAATGAAGCTATTCCGACCGACACCTTGGCCAAAATGGTGCGTCTTGAGCCGGGCCAGGCAGCGAATATGGTGCGGCTCGGCGACAGTCTTGCGGAGATCCAGAAGCTTTACGGGTCAAAAGGGTACGTAACCGCCTCGATCACGCCACAGCCCTCTTTCGATGAAACAGCAGGGACAGTTGCGATCACCTTGGAGGTCAAGGAAGGCCCTGTCTTTCACATGGGTGACCTGGAATTCCGCGGACTCGACAATGGCTTGACGGCCAAGCTTAGAAATGCCTGGAAGATCCGGCCCGGCGAGGTCTACAACTCCACTTATCTGAGCGAATACCTTCCGGCCGCCCAAAGACTCCTGCCACCAACGCTCGATTGGGAAGTTTCTCCCCACGTCACACCCAACGTGCGGGACAAAACCGTCGACGTAGACTTGATCTACACGGCGAAAGCGCCCAAGTAATCGGCTCCTGCCGCCCGGCTTGTTCGTATTTTGGAACAAAACCTTTCCCCGTGCTCGGGAGCGGCGAAAACACGTTACCCTAACGATTCTCACGTTAGCTAGTCCCTTGATTTTGCCCGGGGCCCTCCCCCATCCGTCCGGGCATAATAAGCGGGGTGCGCGCCTGCGCACCCCGCGTTTTGAACTCAATACTTGTAACCTTGTCGCCAATGGGGCATCTTTTGTGTGGATGGAATATTGCTGAAAGGAAGTTGCGGGTCCCGCACGGTTCGAGGGATCAGGCCCGCCAATTAAAAAAGGAGAATGTGGATGAGTGCTCGAAACATGAAAATTGAATGGATTCTGCAGGTATTGGTGGTTCTAACTTTGGCAGCTGGCGCCGCGTTTGCCGCCAGCGGAAAATCCTACACCGGAACCGTTAGCGACTCCATGTGCGGCGCCAAGCATGCCATGCCCGGAGACGATGCGGCTTGCACCCGGGCCTGTGTGGGCAAGGGTTCGAAGTATGCCCTCGTCGTCGGCGACAAGGTTTACACACTTGAAACCAGTGACAAGGCTGCTCTATCGACACTGGACAAGCAGGCGGGAGCCAAAGCCACCGTCACCGGCACAGAGAAGGACAACACCATCGCGGTCAGCTCGGTGAAGCCAGCAAAGTGAGTCACTAGCCAATTCAGAGCATCCCATTGCAGGAGAGCGCTGCTCGCGCCTCCTGCAATTTTTTTGCCCCTACTCTGAAATTCATATTTCCTTTACAAACCATTGTGTTAGATTTCATTCTCACCTTTAAAATTTTGCGTTTTCGGGGGAGGACGAGCGAATTGGGCAAAGACATGGTTCCGAAGCGGATTTTCTTCACCAAAGGAGTGGGAAAACACCGCGAGCGCTTGACTTCATTCGAATTGGCGTTGCGTGACGCCGGGATCGCTGCCCAGAATCTTGTGCGGGTATCATCGATTTTCCCGCCCAACTGCAAGCTGCTCGCCCGCAAAGAGGGCGTCAAGTATCTCCACCCCGGCGAGGTCGTCTTTGCCGTAGTCGCCGAAAACTCCACCCGCGAACCGCACCGCCTGCTCGCCTCCTCCATCGGCGTGGCCATTCCAGCCGATCGCAACACCTACGGCTATCTCAGTGAACACCACTCGTTCGGCGAAACCGAAGATGCCGCTGGAGAATACGCCGAGGAACTCGCCGCCGAAATGCTCGCCACCACTCTCAACGTGGAATTCGATCCCGACCGATCCTGGGACGAGAAGAAGCAAATCTATCGCCTCTCCAATAAGATCGTGCGCACCGCGAATGTGACTCAGTCTGCCGTGGGCGACAAGCGCGGGCTCTGGACCACTGTAATAGCCTCCGCCGTCTTGATATTCGATTAAACGAGGGATTAGTCGAGGTGCGCTGCCGCGATCCCCAGCGTGGCGAAAACATTCTTCACCACCCGGTCACAGCGTACTGCGTGGAACTGGAAGCATCGAGAAGCAGTTGCGCCAACCACCCGGTAGAGCCGCTTTCTGAGTCCTGCCCGCGCCCGGTGCAGACGAACCTTCACGTTCTCCTCCGTTAGGTTCAAGCAGTGCGCGGTTTCTTCCGTAGTCATCCCTTCCACGTCGCGCAGCACGAAAACCAGACGGTGGTCTTCCGACAGTGACGAAACAGCTTTCTCCAATACAGCGGCGAGTTCCCGATCGTACGCTTGCTGTTCCGGACTGCGCGTACTCGACGGTGGCGATTGCATAATCTCTCCATTGGATTCGTCGCTCGGATCCAGCGCCTGAAAACGCAGGCGCCGCCGGGAGCGCGTCAAAGCTTCATGCACCGCAATGCGAGTCAACCAGGTAACAAATTTAGCGCGGCCTTCGAAACTCGCCAGATTCTGGTAAGCACGGACGTAGGCATCCTGCATGACGTCCTCGGCCTCCGCGTCGTCGCGGAGGATGGCACGCGCTACCCGGTATAGCCGTTGATTGTGCCGGCGCATCAGCAGTTCATAAAGGGCAGTTTCGCCGTCCAAAACGCGCTTCACGACCTCTTCATCGCTCCAGTCCTCTCGCTGCGCCTGTTGCACCAGTACTGCGCTGGCCATGAAATCGCCTCCACAGACATTGAGTGTATAAGTTCCGGCCAGGTTACAAAATCTGAGAGATTCTCCCGAGCAACGGTTGTGGACTCAGAACGATTTCCACACCGCCGTTAGGCCTAGAACCGCTGAAAAATACGCCGCAAGATCTTCCAGCTACCTGTCCTTTCAGCTACATACGGGAACTTAGGCGACCTTGGGAGGGATTATAACTTCAGTAACCACCCAAATGTGGCGAATGTAATCTTTCGTTAACAGTGCTGGGTTATCATAGAAGTTGAGTAGGTGAGGGTTCTTACCTCGCTTAGGGGAAGTTGTGGACACCGAAACACGTAGAAAACGACAGCAGGCGCTTATGCGGCGAATGGCGGAGCGAAAGCTGCGCTCGCGCGCCCAGGAGCTCTACGAGTCGCGTGGTCAAACCGAAGGCCACGAGTTAGAGGATTGGTTTCAGGCTGAGGCGGAACTCCTGAAAGACACTCGACTTGCCCCGCTTTATCGTCACTTGCGACACACCAGCCAGGACGCCGATTCGCCCGAGCGCAGTGATGAAGAAGCTGTGCCCTGTGAAACGGGCACCTAGTCGCTTGAGATTTGTCCCAGAGGCGGGTTCCGGCTAAAACCGGAACCCGCCTGAACTTTTTGCGCCTATTTTCTGGCAACGGACTTTGACGCCTTGCGGCCGCCCTTCTTCGCTTTGTCCAGCCGCTCAATCAGTGACGCGACCAGGATCGGAAGTCCCACGGTGGCGTCCACAAAGACCTCTCCAAACTTGCCACCTTCCGCCGGAGGCACAAACTTCCCCCACGAGATCGCCTCGCTGTAAGGACTGCCCGACAGCCCGCCCCAATACACGGGCTCTGGACAAATTCTCAGACCGTAGTGATAGCGCTTCAGCGGTACGTTCTCCCCCAGGCGGCGATGCCTCAGTTCGATAAACGGCCCAAACTGCTGTGACCAATTGCGCGGAACCCCGCCCCCGATGGTGAAAATTCCCAGCTTCTTCTGACGAAGCAGGGTGGCGGCGAAGTGTTCCAGATCTTCAAACGGATCGAAGCGGATCTTGTGCCGTCCGGTGGACTCGCGCAGCCGGTTGTTGAGCGCGGTATCCAGGCCAAGTTCCGAATCGCTGAAGGCCGGGACAAACACCGGCACTCCCTGTTCATAGGCAGACTTCAAAATTCCCCGCTGCCCTTGCGCATTCTTTGCCAGGTACGCCCCAATGGCATGGTTCAGCTTGTAGGAGCACATCACCTCGTTGTGGTCCCAGGCTTCCAGTACCGCCGACATAATTTCTTCGACGTCATCGAGGTTCTGTTCCGGCTCGAGCGTGTCGTAGACGCGGTTATATCCCTGCTCGTAGAGTTCAACATCCGAAACTTCGGGATTGGCCCGGAAATGAGCGCGCCCACTAGCCTCGACCAGACCGTGAGCCATGAGCGCTCCGGTGGAGACAATGGCATTCACGACTCCGCGGTCGATCAACTCCGTGATGATCAGCCCCTGCTTGGCGACCGTCATCGCGCCGGCAAGCGTCATCACAATGAAAGCGTCTTCGTCCAGCGCCATGGCCTCCAGCACATCGGCCGCTTCTCCAAGTTGGCGTCCGGTGAAGGCAGTCTTGGCCATGGCACGAACCAGGCCGTCAATGGAATGAACTTTCGAGAGATCGAGCGGTTCCAGCGGGATCAGCCGGTCTTCGATGGGATTATGTAAATTACGGTCTTTGCCTTCTCCCGTGTTCGGCTCTTTGTGCCCGTGCGAATTTCCATGATTGCCCTGTTTCACCGCCAGCCTCCAAGCTTCTTCTTTTTCCCCGACCACCTACTCTACAAGATGGGCCCTTCGGATGCCATGCTGCGAACCGGAAGTCTCTTCGCTCGTGATTCGCGCCCAGAGTAAACTGCAACCCATGCCGGGCAAGAAAGCTTTTGAACAGCAGATCGCGAATCTGGATTCATTCGTCAGGTGGATGCGACGGAGCAGGTTCAAGGACTCCAAAAAGCACTGGGCAACCGCAATAACTTCATCGTGGGGAAAGCGGCAGACCTGGTTCGCGAGTTCAAGCTGACGCAATTGACTGACGCGCTGACGGCCGCGTTTGAACGCTTCTTGGAGAATCCCGAAAAAACCGATCCGCAATGCTGGGCGAAAAATGCAATCGCCCGCACCTTGGCTGCATTCGAGTATCAGGAAGCCGATTTCTTCGTGCGTGGCATGCGCCACATCCAGATGGAGCCGGTCTGGGGAGGCAAGTCGGACACCGCGGGAACACTCCGTGCCACCTGCGCTCTCGCCCTGGTGCAATGCCGCAGCCTTGCTGAAACCGACCTCCTGGCCCACCTCGATCGACCTCGTCGCGGATAAAGATAAGGCCGTGCGTCTGGAAATCATGCGTGCCATCGAGCAGGTGGGATCGCCTGCCGCTTCCCTGCTGTTGCGCCTGCGCGCCGTGCTCGGCTCAGACGAACCCGAGGTGCTCGGTGCCTGTTACAGCGGCATCCTGCGCCTCGAAGGAGTCCGGGCGATTCCGTGGGTCGCCGGATTTCTCGCCTCCGCCGATGACACCGCCGGCGAGGCCGCCCTGGCCATAGCCGCGACCCATTCGCCAGAAGGATTCAAGGCTCTGCGGGAACGCTTCGCCGACGCGAAAGATCCCTGGTGGCGTTCTGTCCTTCTCTCCGCCATCGCGCTCACACGACTCGATGTCGCCATGGAATTCTTGCTGAATCTGGTTCGCACCGAATCGCTCGACGCGGAAGGCGCAATCGAGGCCATTATGCGCGCCGCCCCATCCGATGAGATCGTCAGCGCGCTCGAGAACCTGGTCCGAGACAATCCGCGCCTCTCCAATGCTTTCGCAGCCCATCGAACTTCACGCTGAAAAACTCACAAAAACTCGTGCTAACCTTAGCTCACCGTGCGTGAAGGCCTGCTAGAAATCTTTAAGGAAACCTACAGTGAACTGCGCCCTGGGAGTTCGGTCCCGGAACTCAAGATTGAATTCTTTGCCTTCGCCAACGTGAACAACACCATTCGTCTCCGCGAGGGCAGATTACTGGTACGGCTCTCTGACCTGCTGGAAGGTGCGCCGGATGGCGTTTTGCGCGCCATCGCCCACATTCTGTTGGCCAAGATGTACCGCCAGCCCATTGATCGCGGGTACGCGGCACGTTACCGGAAATACGTTGGCAGCCATGACATCGTCCGCAAAGCTCACCTGGTCCGGCAGATGCGTGGACGCAAGCTACTCCGCTCCCCTCGCGGACACTTTTACGATCTCGACGCAGTCTTTGAAGACCTAAACACCCGCTTCTTTCACGGCCTCATGGCGCGACCCCGCCTAAGCTGGAGTCAGACCAAGACACGCCGGATTCTCGGGCACTACGATCCGGCGCACAACGCCATCATCATCAGCCGCATCTTCGATCATCCCGCAGTGCCCCGATACGTTCTCGACTACATCGTCTATCACGAGATGCTGCATCTGAAGCATCCGGTAAAACTGCGCGGCAGCCGCAGGTGTGTACACTCTGCGGAGTTCCAGGCGGAAGAAAAGCTGTTCCCGCGCGCCGACCAAGCAAACGCCTTCCTCAAACGCCTCTGAAGATGTTTTGTTTTTCCTGAGTCACTCACCACAGCGCCGCGAATCCGTCTTTATAGGGCAGAACCGGGGTAGACTATATGTTTGGCTGGAGGCCGAAATGAAGCGCTATCTCCCGTTGCTCAGATATCTAAGCGCGGCTACGTGTCTGAGCATTCTTGCCGCTTTTGCCCAGCAGTCGCCTGCGCCAGAAACCCACGGCATTGTCGTCGCCAATCTCGATCGTTCTGTTAAGCCGGGTGACGATTTCTATCGCTTCGCGAATGGCGACTGGATCAAGCGCACCGAAATTCCCCCGGATCGGGCCGCCGTCGACGTTTTCACCAAGCTAGCCGACCTGAGCAACAAGCGCACGAATGACCTCATCAATGAGATTGCCAAGTCAAATGCAGCCGCCGGATCAGGCGAGCGCAAGGTGGCGGATCTCTTCAATTCCTACATGAATGAGTCTGCCATCGAGGCAAAAGGCATGGACCCCCTGAAGCCGCACCTCGATGCCATCGCCGCGATTCATGACAAGAAGGAACTGGCGCACGCATTAGGCGAGACGCTGCGGGCTGACGTTGACGCGCTGAACAACACCAACTATCACACGGAAAATATCTTCGGCCTGTGGGTTGCCCCTGGATTTCACGATTCCGATCATTACCTTCCCTATCTCATGCAGGGCGGCATTCAATTGCCGGACCGTGAGTACTACCTTGGCGACAGCGAGCAGATGAAGGACGTTCGCGCCAAGTACGGAACTCATGTGGCCGCGATGATGAAACTGGCCGGGTTCTCCGACCCGGAAACCCGCGCCAGGCAGATCATTGAACTGGAGCATTCGATTGCGCAGACCCATCGAACCCTGGCGGAAAACGAGGACATCCACAAAGCAGACAACATCTGGAAGCGTGCGGACTTCTCAGCGAAGGCTCCGGGCCTTGAGTGGGAAGAATATTTCCGCGGCGCTGGCCTGAACCAGACAGAAAGCTTTGACGTGTGGCAGCCCGAGGCATTCACGGGTGAAGCCGCACTGGTCCAGTCGACCCCTCTCGAGACCTGGAAAGACTGGCTGGCCTTCCACTTGATCGAGCAGTACAGCGGAGTCCTTCCCAAAGCATTCAACGACGAGCGCTTTTCTTTCATGGGGAAGGTGCTGTCCGGAGCGCAGCAGCAGCGCCCACGCTGGCAGCGCGGCGTCTTCGTCGTCGACGGGCTCCTCGGAGATGTCGTCGGGCAGGACTATGCGAAGAAATACTTTCCTCCCCAGGCCAAAGCGGAAGCCCAGGCCATGGTCGCGAACCTGATCACGGCATTCCACAAACGTATCGACGCACTGCAGTGGATGAATGCCTCCACTAAGGCTGAAGCTCAAGCCAAGCTCTCCACGTTGTACGTTGGGATCGGATATCCGGAAACCTGGCACGACTACTCAAACTACGAAGTGAAGGCGGATGATGCGTTCGGCAATATCTGGCGGGGAAATCTGTCTGAATATCAAAGGCAAGTCGCGCGCCTCGGCAAGCCGGTCGACAAGAAGGAATGGTCCATGACCCCGCAGACCGTGAACGCGGTGAACCTTCCCCTGCAAAATGCGCTCAATTTTCCCGCTGCGGTTTTGCAGCCACCCTTCTACGATCCGCAGGCTCCGGCTGCCGTGAATTACGGCGCTATCGGAACCGTCATCGGGCACGAGATCAGCCACACCTTCGATACCCTGGGCAGCACCTTCGACTCCAAAGGCCGCTTGCGCAACTGGTGGACGCCGGAAGACCTGAAGCATTTCGAAGCGGCCACCCAGCGCCTCGCCGACCAATATGACACGTACAAGCCCTTCCCGGATCTAGCCATCAATGGCAAGCAGACTTTGTCGGAGAACATCGCGGACGTCGCGGGAATTTCCGCCGCATACGATGGGTACAAGGCGTCGCATCAGGTAGCGCCCACCGATGCTGGATTTTCCTCAGATCAGCAGTTCTTCATTGCCTTCGGGCAGAACTGGGGAGAGAAAAACCGTGAAGCCGCCCTGCGGCAGCAGGTAATGACGGATCCGCACTCTCCCGGCGAGTACCGCGCTGCCACCGTTCGCAACATTGATGCCTGGTATGCCGCGTTTGACGTAAAGGCCGGAGAGAAACTATACCTCTCTCCCAACGATCGTGTACGCATTTGGTGAAGTTCTGAAAAGGCGCAGGAGGTGGCAATGAAGATCGGACTTTATAGCATCACCTATCGAGGAGTCTGGTATCGCGGCGAAGCCCTGGACGTTTTTAGCCTGCTCCGGCTTGCGAAGCAGCAGGGTTGGGAAGGCGTGGAGCTGGACGCCGAACGCCCCCATGCCGCCCCCATGGATCTATCCGCCGATGACCGCAAGCGGTTGCGCGACCTCGCAGGAGAACTCGGCATCGAGCTTTGCGCCGTCTCTCCCAACTGCGATCTCTCGAGTCCTGTCCCCGTTCAGCGCGAGACGATGATCTCCTACGTCCGCGAGTGCATCAAGCTGGCGCACGATCTGGGTTCGCCCATCTGCAAAATCTTCGCGGCATGGCGCGGCATCACCCTGCATGACGGCCTCGCGACTTACGACGAGACCTATGGCTACAACCAGTACGGCTTCTGGAAAGGCGACCGGCGCGGGTTCGTCGTGGAATCGCTGCGCGAGCTGTGCCGAGTTGCCGAGGACCACGGAATCGTGCTGGCCATGCAAAATCATGGTCCCGATATCGTGAATCGCTACCAGGACGTGCTCTCTCTCATTGAAGAAATCGGCTCGCCGGCGTTCAAGGCGTGCATGGATATCAACATTGAGCCCGAAGCCGATTCCTCCGAACACGCGCGGCAAATGGCGGATGCCAGCCGCTCCGTGCAGGTGCACTCACATATGAATGGGGAACTCGCCCGCCGTCCGGATGGCGGCGTTGAGTTGGTGGCTGCGGGCTACTTCGACAAGGGCTTTTGGGGACGCCAGGTGGCCTATCCCGCCTACGTCGATGCGCTGGTCGCCAATGGCTATCGCGGCTACATGAACTGGGAGTTCTGTCATCCTGGCTGGCAGAACGGAAAGCCGGTTGGCATCGAGTACGTCCACAATCAGACGCATATGGCGTTTGAATATCTCTCCGGCTTGCGCGCTGCCGCCGAGCAGAAGCTTGAGGCCATCTCGACCAGCTCTCGTTAGAATGAGAAAGCAGAATCAGGCTGCTTTTTGCACGTACTGATGTCGGATCTGCTTGCAGCCGGCGTGACCGAAATCCACCGTGAGATTCTGCCCGGTGATTTCGATGACCTGCCCTGTTCCGAACCGGCGATGGCGCACCCGATCTCCAATGTGAAATAAGCGCGCCGCACGCGCCGTTCGCACCGCCTCCGGCATGAGTTTGGCCGCCACGGCTCCATCTTTCGGACCCGGTACAACTTCTGTGATCGCGGATTGCGAAGCCCTTTCGCTCTTCGCACGGCAATTGTCACAGTGCTCGCAATCCGTGCCCGACGCTTCCCCAAAATACTCTCGCAAAAAGCGCGTCCGGCAAAATGTTGTCTCGGCGTAGCGCATCATCTGATCCAGGCGCTCGCGGTCGCTCGTGTGTCTTTGCTCGTACTCGCTGAGGAATGCGTGCAATTCCTCGGGAGTTGCGAAGGTGCGCACGCATTTGATTCTGCCGCCCCGGCGCTCAATAATCCCCGACCCTTCTAATTGCGAAAGGATCACTTTGACTTTGCGTTTCGGAATACCCGACGCCGCATACAATTCGGCCGTCACGCCTTGCCCGCTTGCCACAATGTCATAGATCCGCTGCGAGTGCTCGCGGCGAGGATACTTGCCGCCCAGAAAATATCCCTGGATCCGCCGGTCTTCCAGCCGATACAGTAAAGGACAGCGCGCAAGTCTGCCGTCCCGTCCCGCCCTGCCAATTTCCTGGTAATAGCTCTCGAGCGAATCGGGAAAGTTGAAGTGAACGATGAAACGGATGTCCGGCTTATCAATGCCGAGGCCAAACGCCTTGGTGGCCACGATCACGTGGAACTCTCCGCTCATGAACCGCTGCTGAACCTCTTCGCGCTCCTTCGTCTTCATCTTCCCGTGGTATCGGGCCGCGTTCACGTTCTCGGCGCACAGCCATTCGTAAAGTTCGTTGGCGGTCCGCACCGTCGCGACATAAATGATTCCGCTGCCCTCGGTCTCATTGAGAATGCTCCGGATGCGTTCCCGTTTCGCGAGACCATTCACAGTCCGAAACACTTCCAGGAACAGATTGGGACGCTCGATGCCGGTATCGACAACAACCGGATCTTTCAGACCCAGCTGTTGAATGATGTCACGCTGAATTTCAGGAGTGGCCGTGGCCGTCAGCGCCAGAACCGGCGGTCTGCCCAGCTCGCGAATGCCCTCCCGCAGGGCCAGATAAGCCGGACGGAAGTCATGTCCCCATTGCGATATGCAGTGCGCCTCATCGACCACGAAGAGTGACACGCCACCTTCGCGGAGCACGGTCCGGTACTCGGCGTTTTCCAGTCGCTCCGGCGTCACGTAGATCAGCTTGCTGTCACCTTCGGCAATCGCATCCCTGGTTTCCCTTTCTTCCGCGGCAGAAAGCGTCGAATTCAGCTTGGCGCTTTCGATTTCCGCCTCCTCCGCTTTCTCAACCTGGTCCTGCATGAGCGAAATCAGGGGAGAGACGACTACGGTAGCTTTGGGCAAGAGCAACGACGGAATTTGAAAGGTAAGCGACTTTCCGCTGCCGGTGGGCATCACGGCGAGAGCATCTTTGCCGGAGAGAACAGCTTCCATGACTTCCATTTGACCGGGGCGGAAACGCCGAATGTCGAAACGTTCCGCAGCCGCACGCAAACTTTTCCGCTCGACCGGAGACGAAGTGGATTTCTCAGTTTTTGGCATGGACGAAGGCACGCGATGGGAACGAGCTAAGAGCAACGTCTGCTTGACCCAAGCTCATTGCTCGTTGCTCACAGCTCATTGCTCGGTTACTTCTTTGGCCCGCTGGTACTCTTTTTCCTCCCCACAATTTTCTTCTTACTGTTTCCCGCGCCGCTCTGGGCGCCTGCTCCGGCCGGACCGGCACCACCCCGGTGCGAACTTGCTCCACCCGCACCTGATTCAACCTCGCTTCGTTTCGGCATACTGACCTCCTTCATGCTTTGGTGCGGTCGCTGATACAGCTGTTGCTTACCCGTGAAATCAGCGGGAAACCTCAGGCGGACGCCGTATATCGGCCATCGACGGCTTCTCTGATGCGGGCTCGAATAGCCGAAGCCAAACGAATAAGGCTCGATCTGCCCGGGAAAACTTCTTCAATGCAGGAAAGAGCGCTTCAGAGGCGAATACGCACACTGTGATTCAAATCACACCCGGTTGTGAGGCGGCGGATTGACTGGTACCGCGGGGGAAGACTATCCTTGAAGTTGAAATTGAAATTCATTTTCAAAATCAAAGCCTGCGAATTCAGGCCAGTTTTCAGGCTGGACCCGGGGCAAACGCCTCTCCAGCCGTTCGCATAGTTCAGTTCCGGAATACCGGGGTTAGCTCGAATGTTGGATGCATTCATTATCACTCTCCGCGAAGGGGTTGAGGCCGCACTGATCGTCGGCATCACCCTGGCCTACCTGACCAAAATCGGGCGCGCCGAACTGCGCAAAACGGTTTACGCCGCACTGGCCGCCGCTTTCCTGGGCAGCATCGGCGTCGCCATCGTTATTTCCCGCACTCACCTGAATGAGGACGTCTTCGAGGGCTGGATCATGCTGGTGGCCGCCTTCTTCGTCGTCACCATGGTCGTCTTCATGATGAAGACCGGCCGCAAACTGAAAGGCGAGATCGAGGGCAAAGTCGGATTGCTAGCAGGCAACGACGCCTGGTTCGGCCTATTCATTTTCATCTTTCTGATGGTCCTGCGCGAGGGCGCGGAGACGGTCCTCATCCTCTCCGCCGTATCGCTGAACTCAACCGAACTGATGAGCTTTCTGGGAACGCTGCTGGGCGTGCTGTGCGCCATTGCTTTTGGCGTGATGTTCGTGAAGGGCAGCGTGCGCATCAACCTGCAGAAGTTCTTTAAGGTAACCACGGCCATTATGTTCCTGGTCGCCGCGCAATTGCTGATCTCCGGACTGCATGAGCTTTCGGAGAGCGGCGTGATCGCCTCATCGAAGCGTGAAATGGCGATCATCGGTCCGATCGTCAGCAACGACTGGTTTTTCTTCGTCACAATTTTCGCCATGGCGGCTTTGATGGTGCTGTTTGAAGCGAAGCGCCGCGTTCCCGTGGTCGCGCCCAACGCTTCCCCTGCCGAGCGCCGCAAAGCAACCTGGACAGCCCGCCGGGAGCGCCTCTGGATGGGCTCCGTCTACACCTTCTCCTTCCTCTTCATCGCGATGGTCACGGCGGAGTTTGTGTACACCAAGAATGTGAGCGCGCTCTCGCCGGCAACGCAGGTAACTTTCGCCAACGGCAAGGTATCCATTCCGCTGTCCCAAGTTTCCGATGGCGATTTGCATCGCTTTCAAGCCAAGGAAAACGGCACCGACGTGCGTTTCTGGCTGTATCAGAAGCCCGACGGAAAGGTCGCGACGGTTTTCGATGCCTGCGAGATCTGCGGTTCCGTGGGTTTCTACAAAACAGCGACGGGCGTGGTCTGCAAGAACTGCGCCGCTCCGATCAATCCCCAGTCGGTCGGAACGGCTGGCGGATGCAATCCCATCCCCTTGAAGGCCACGCAAACCGCCGACGCCGTCATTATCGAGGAGGCCGATGTTGCGGCCGGAACCCGCATCTTCGGGCAACAGTAAGCCATGTTCGTGCGGCTGGTTTACGAATCATTTCGGCGGCAGCAGCGGCGCAAACTCCTGGCGGGAGCCGCCATTACCCTCGGCGTCACCGTAGCCACCGCCATGATCGCCGTCGCTACCGACATCGGCGACAAGATCAATCGCGAACTCCGCACCATTGGCGCCAACCTGGTGGTAACTCCGCAGGAAGATTCGCTCGACGTGGAAATTGGCGGAGTGAATCTGAAGCCTCCGAGTGACGGAGCCTTCCTCAACGAAGCCGACCTGCCGAAGATCAAAGGGATTTTTTGGCACAACAACATCACTGGATTCGCTCCCATGCTGCCCGTCACCGCGGCCGCGGAGCATGCAGGCAAACGGCAAGACGTGACCGTGCTCGGAACTTACTTCGCCAAGCAGCTTAAGTACGGAACCGAGGCGTTCACCACAGGCGTACGCAATACGCATCCCTGGTGGAAGGTTTCCGGCGCCTGGCCCAGCGACGAATCGAGTGACGTTCTGGTGGGCGAGCGGCTCGCGGCGCAACTGGACGAGAAGCCGGGAGACACGCTGAATATCTCCGGACGGCAGGTGCATGTCAGCGGAATTCTCTCGAGCGGCGGCGCAGAGGACGATGAAATCGTTGCCCCGCTCTCGCTCGCACAGCAGATTCTCGGCAAACCGGGAGCAGTCCGGCGCGTGTATGTCAGCGCGCTGACCAAGCCCGAAGACGCCTTTGCCCGCCGTGATCCCAAAAGCCTTTCCGGCGCGATCTACGATCGCTGGTACTGCACTCCGTATCCGCAGGCCATTGCGCTGCAACTCACGGAAGCAATCCCGCATTCCAACGCGACGCAAATCCGCCAGGTCTCGCAGAATGAAGGCGCGGTGCTCACGCGCATCGAAGGCCTGATTTTCCTAATCACGTTGGCGGCACTGTTTGCCTCCGCGCTGGCGGTATCCGCCGCGATGGCGACCACCATCTTCGAGCGCCGCGCCGAGGTCGGATTGATGAAGGCCCTCGGCGCGGGCAAACTGGTTGTGGCTTCAGTGTTCTTTGCCGAAGCCGCACTGCTTGCGCTTCTTGGAGGCATCGTGGGCTTCGGGATCGGTACTGTGCTGGCTCATCAGATCGGGCATTCGATCTTCAATTCCGATATCGCCATCCCGCCAGTCCTGTTGCCCGTAATCCTGGCCATTGCAGTGATCGTCACCTTCGGCGGCAGCGCGGCCGCAATTCGCAGAGCGGTAAGGCTGGACCCGGTCTTCGCGTTGCGAGGTGAATTATGAGCGCGCCCATGTCGCACCAGGCACGCGATCTGGCCGCGAGCCGCGAGCACGCTCCGCATCGCTCCATGCTGCTGCGCATGCTGGTTCGCGCGGCCATTCTCCGCCGCGGTCGCGCCACCTCCGCGCTGTTCGCAATGGTGGTGGCCGCGGCCGTTGCGACCGCAATGCTCAACCTCTATGTGGACGTGCAGGCAAAGCTGCGGCGCGAATTCCGCAACTACGGCGCGAATATTATTCTCGTCGGCAAGAACGGCGCTTCCCTTCCCGCCGAATCGCTGGCGCGCGTAGATTCCGTTCTCGCCGGACACGGCTCCGCAGCGCCATTCGCCCTGGTCGTAGCGCGAACTGCCGATGGACAGCCGATCGTGGTCGCAGGCACGGATTTTGACCGCGTGCGCCAACTGAATAAATGGTGGTCCGTGTCGAACTGGCCTTCAGCCGCGGATCAAGTGCTGGTGGGAGTTCGCGCCCTGCCTCTGGTCTCACCGAAGAACCAACCCTTTGCGCTGAGTTTTCAAGGAAAGACTCTGCAGGTGAGTCCAGCAGGCACAGTTCAGACCGGGGCAGCCGAGGATAGCCGCATCTACCTCTCCTTACCCGAATTCATAAAGTGGACTGGGGTTCAACCTTCAACGATCGAAGTGGCCGCGAGCGGTTCGCCCGAGGAAGTCACGGCCATGATGACGCAATTGAGCCGCGCGATTCCCGCAGCGGACGTGCGTCCGGTTCGGCAAATCATGGAGGGCGAGGCCCGCGTCCTGGGCAAAACGCGCGCTACGCTGCTCGCCGCTTCGGCGCTCATCATTCTGACGGCCGCGCTCTGCGTGCTCTCTACGTTGATGGGATGGGTATTCGACCGCCGCCGCGACTTCGCGATCATGAAAGCTCTGGGCGCGTCCGGACGCCTGCTCAACGGGTTCTTTGCCATGGAAGCGGCCGCATTGGGAGCCACCGGAGCAATTCTTGGATTCCTGGTCGGAATCGGTATCGCAGCCTGGATCGGCCGTGCTAATTTTCATGCTACGGTGTATCCGCGGTTCAGCGTACTACCCATCGTTCTGGTTGGCAGCATCGCGGTGACACTGTTATCAGCGATCGTGCCCATTTCGCTCTTGCGGCGCGTGCAGCCCGCCGTGATCTTGAGGGGGGAGTGAGATGATTCAGATCAAGGATGTGACCAAGCTCTACCCCGCCAAAGAAGCGGGCAATGGCACAGGCAAAGACAATGCAGCCATCCACGCGCTCGACCATATCTCTCTCCATGTCGCGGCTGGGGAGTGGCTGTCGATCATGGGGCCATCGGGTTCCGGGAAATCAACTCTGGTCAACCTCATCGGATGCCTGGACCAGCCGTCCTCGGGAGAAATCTGGCTGGATGGACAAAATGTCGCCGGAATTTCCGCTGCTGAACTAAACCGCGTGCGCGCCGAGAAGATCGGCTTCATCTTCCAGCAGTTTCATCTCATTCCTTTTCTCACCGCGGTCGAGAACGTAATGCTGGCGCAATATTTTCACAGCATGACCGACGAAAAGGAAGCGGTGGAGGCTCTGGCGCGAGTGGGCCTGGGAGATCGCGCACATCATCTGCCTTCGCAGCTGTCTGGCGGCGAGCAGCAGCGGGTGTGCATTGCACGGGCGCTGATTAACGATCCGAGAATCATTCTTGCGGATGAGCCTACGGGAAATCTGGACGCGCAGAACGAAGAAATCGTACTGCGCCTGCTGCGCGAGTTTCACCAGCAAGGACGCACCATTGTGATGGTTACGCACGACCCGGTCGTCGCGCGCCTGGCCGACCGTCGCATTGAACTGCATCATGGAAAAATCGCCTCTCAGGAAATCTTCTCGCTCGCGGACGAAGAACAACTGGACGAGGTGTTGGAAGAACTGTGGGTTCTGGCCGAGCATGGCGAGATCGCGGAAGTCGAACGGATGGAAGTCCACGGGGCCCTGCCGGTGAGTATGGCAATTGAAAAGATGATTCAGTTGGATCTGGTGGTTGGGGCGCCGCATCCGCCGCATCCGCACGATCACAAGCCTTTTGTGAATCCCTGCCATGATGCTCTCAAACCTATCTCAGCATCGGTCGGCGATGGCAGCATGATTGTCGAACTCACTCCGCTCGGCCGCGAGCGTGCCGCCAGCATTATTCGGCGCCATCGTCTGGCGGAACGCCTGTTCACCGACAGTCTCGCCATGGATAGCGAAAGCGAGATCGAGCAGCAGGCATGCAAGTTCGAGCACATTCTTTCGCCGGAAGCGACCGACAAGATCTGCACGTTCCTCGGGCATCCTCGAACCTGTCCGCACGGCGCCTCCATTCCTCCCGGACCGTGCTGTCAACGGGCACAAGGCGTTTCCTCGATGTCAGTAGCTGCCAAGTCCACTCGCTCCTGATCACGCCGGAACACCTCTGATCACCGCTTCATCGCGGTAGCGCTGCTATCATCGGGTATCGAATCAGAAATGAGCACCAGACGTCCTACCATCGGGGTTTTCGACTCCGGCTTTGGCGGCTTAACCGTCCTCAAAGCTTTATGTGAACTCATCCCCGACGCCGACTATGCCTATTTTGGCGACACCGCGCGCCTTCCCTACGGTTCCAAATCTGTAGAAACGGTCGCCCGCTACGCAGTGGAGGCGGCACACTTCCTGGAGTCTCATGGCGCGCAGACGCTGGTGATCGCCTGCAATACCGCCACTGCATTGGCATTGGATCGCATTACCGCGGCCGCTCACGTTCCCGTGGTTGGGGTAGTGGAGCCGGGCGCCGATACCGCCGCAATCGCTAGCAGGAACCGCAAAGTCGTAGTCATCGGGACTCAAGCGACCGTTAGCAGTCATGCCTACCGCAGAGCGCTCGATGCGCGAGGTCTACAGGCGCGCGAGAAAGCGTGTCCCCTGCTGGTTCCGCTGGTGGAGGAAGGATGGGTCGAGCATCCAGTCACGCAAGAAGTTGCCCGCATCTACCTGGCCGAGGCATTCGCCGACGGATTTCACGACGCGGACACCATGGTGCTCGGCTGCACTCACTATCCCTTGCTCAAGCCGCTGCTTCAGCGTGTAACCCCGACTCATGTCAGCATCGTCGACTCGGCGGAGTCCACCGCGCGTGCGGTCGCAACGCGCTTCCAGCAACTGGTTCCCTCTTCTTTGTCGAACGAAACGGAGCGTCGCAGCGTTCCGCGCATGAAGTTCTTTGCCACGGACTCTACAGAAAAGTTTCAGCAACTCGGCCAGCGATTTCTCGGACATCCAATTGAAAACGTGCAGCACGTCGATCTGAAAGAGTGAAATCCTCCCAAGCCCTGGTCTTGCGCATTTCAATTCGCTCGCAAGAATCGGATAGCGTCGATCGCTACTCAGAATTAATGTGTCCTCTGCGCAGGATTCAAATCAAACAAACAACATGCATCCGCTCGACAATGTAATCTGGCACGCGCTCACGACTCGGCAGGCGCAATTCGCGGAAGGCTCTGCGAACGCCAGGAGATTCGTTCGCGAGGTCTCGCCGTTGAGCGGATTCGAAGAACCCAACGATCAGAACTATGCCGCTCTGGCCTCCCTAGTCAGCGACGGCGCAACCACAGCTGTGTTTCTGGACCAGCCCTTCACGCGGCGCCCAGGATGGGAGTTCGTTGTGGGCGCGCCGCTGGTGCAAATGGTGTGCGACAAGCCTGCGCCTTTCGCCGCTTCGAACGGTCATGCGATCTTAGAGCTGGGATCGTCAGAATCGCCTGAGATGCTGGAACTCACCGCACTCACCAAACCCGGACCGTTCGGCAGCCGCACTCACGAACTCGGAGCCTACCTTGGTATTCGTGACAGCGGAAGACTCGTAGCTATGGCAGGAGAGCGACTCAAGGTGCCGGGCTTTACCGAGATCAGCGCAGTGTGCACGCATCCGGAACATACCGGAAAAAGCTATGCTCGAGTGCTGATGAGCAAGATCATCGATTGCATTCGTGCGCGAGGCGAGACGCCCTTCCTGCACGTCAGGCAGGACAACAATAGAGCGATTGCAGTCTACGAATCACTGGGATTCCAAACCCGGAAGCTTCTGCACTTCGCCGTTCTACGGAGGGTGAAGTAAGGCCCGTCCGAGGTGCAAAAACGAAAGAGGCGCGTCGAGAGCGCTTCCTTAAACTTCCTCGCAAAAAATCTCAGTACAGGTGGAAATCCACTTCCACCGCAATCTGAACGGCCACGGGATGGCCATCTTTCATCGCGGGCTCAAATTTCCAATTCTTGACGGCTTCGATGGCCTTTTCGTCGAGTCCCATTCCCAGGCTGCTGAGCACCCGGATATTGCTTGGACGTCCATCCGCTCCAACGATGAGGCCGAGCGTGCAGACACCCTGGTATTTAGCTTTGCGAGCTTCCTCGGAGAACTCCGGCTCAGGCTGATAGAGGACCCGCGGAGCGGAAACACCGCCGCCAACGTGGAAAATTCCTCCACCAACACCGCCGCCCTCTCCGGGGCCGAAACCCGGTCCTTTGCCCGAACCCACTCCGCCGCCGCTGCCGCTTCCAATTCCGCCGCCAGCGCCTGTTCCGTTTGAAGGCAGCACCGCATGCGCCATCGGATCACCCAGGTTCGGCATGTTGTTCGAAGCTAGCTGCACTTGAGGAGGAATCACAATGGTCGGTTCGACCGCAAGCTTCGGATTCGGATTACGCAGAACCACGACCGGAGGTGTGATCTGCTGCATCGAGAACTTGGGAAGTTTGCCTTTGCTGGCCTGCAGAACGTCGCGATCACCACCGCCTCCACCGCCGCCGACTTGCGTCTTGGAAGGTTTCAGCACCGGAAGGTCTCCCGGGTCAACCAGCGTGACAGTCACTTTTGGAGTCTGCGGAGCGGCCTTCACCAGCCGCCGCTCAATCAGCGCGCCTGCGACCACCACCGCCACAATCAGAACGTGAACGCCGGTTGAGCCCAGCACTCCGTTCTTCTTGTAGTCGTAGAATCCCCAGATATCCCTGACCGGCTCCGGCTTTGAATCCAGCTTGAGAGGCGGCAGCTTCTTGGGGAAGAAAAATTCATCCAGTTCACGGAATAGGGATTTGTAGAGCGGCTCTTCAAATTGCTTATCCGTAATGAGCAGATGCAGTTCCGGTTCGACACCGGAAGCAATCGGATTGACTTGTTCGGATCCCATAATTCCCGTCTGGATATGAATGTTGCTAGTTTGCGTGGAAACCTATCTGATACGAAATGTGCTTCTTAGACAGATGAGCAGCAACCCCGACAAGTTGCTTCTACGCGCAGCCCAAATTTCTTGGCTTCAAGATAATTCGCCCAAAGGCACCCCTGCCGGGCCAGGAAGCTCTCTGCTCCTAAAATTGTAACTCTTAGACGCCGTTTTCAACAGTCCATTTCGGTGCCCCTGTGGGACGCCGCCAGGCATGACTTTTAGCACACCCACAGTAACCACGTTTCCCGCCCGAGCCTGCATAGACGATTTCCCACCAGCGTCCATATAATGAAGTTTCAACTATTTAGGAGACTGCGCTCGGTGCCGTTCGAACTGAAGAAAACCATCAATTTGCCCCAAACCGCCTTCCCCATGAAGGCCAACCTGCCCCAGAACGAGCCAAAAATGCTGGCGCGCTGGGAGGAAATGGGCATTTATGAACGCATTCGCCAGAGCCGAAAAGGTGCGCCGCGCTACATCCTGCACGATGGACCTCCCTACACCAGCGGACCGATCCACATGGGCACGGCCCTGAACAAGTGCCTCAAGGATTTCATCGTCAAGTCAAAAACCATGGCGGGATTCGATGCCCCCTACGTCCCCGGATGGGATTGTCACGGGCTCCCTATCGAGATCAAGGTCGACAAGGAATTAGGCGGCAAGAAGCTGCAAATGGCGCCCTCTTCCGTTCGTGCCGCCTGCCGCAAATATGCGCAGAAATATCTGGACCTGCAGCGCACCCAGTTCAAGCGCATTGGTGTATTCGGCAGGTTCGATCGCCCGTACGCCACCATGACTCCGCAATATGAGTCCGTGGTGCTGTCCACGTTCTTCTCGTTTTACGAGAACGGATTCGTCTACAAGGGCCTGCGCGCAGTCTACTGGTGCATGCACGACGAGACCGCACTGGCCGAGGCCGAAGTCGAGTACGAAAACCACACCAGCAGCACGGTCTGGGTGAAGTACCGCTTGTTGGATGATCCCGGCAAAATCGATCCCGCGCTGGCTGGAAAGAAAGTTTCAACCATCATCTGGACCACGACTCCCTGGACGCTGCCCGCCTCCATGGCAGTAGCATTCCACCCAGACGAGGAATACGTCGCGCTTGAATCCGGTGGTGAAGTTTATATTGTCGCCTCCAAGTTGGCGCAGGAAGTCGCGACAAAGTGCAATCTAGCCGATCCGAAACCTCTGGCCCACTTTCCCGGACGCAAGCTGGAGCGCCTGAACTTTCAGCATCCGTTTCTCGATCGCAAAATCCTTGGCGTGCTCGCTGACTACGTCACCATGGACACTGGAACGGGCGTCGTCCACACCGCGCCATCGCACGGTGCCGAAGACTTCATGACCGGCATGAAGTACGGCCTCGACGCAACCAGCAATGTCGACGAGAAAGGCATCCTGCGCAATGGTCTGCCGGAATACACCGGCAAACGAGTGTGGGAGGCGAACCAACCGATCATCGATCTGGTCCGCAGCCGCGGCGCTCTGCTGCATACGGAGAAGACCGAGCACTCTTATCCGCATTGCTGGCGTTGCCATAACCCGGTGATCTTTCGCGCGACCGAGCAATGGTTCATCTCGATGGAAACTCCCATGCCCGGCGGCGCGGGCAAGAACGACACTCTACGTTCGCGCACGCTGCAGGAGATTAAGAAAGTGAAGTGGGACCCGGCTTGGGGCGAAGAGCGCCTCTCGAACATGATCGAGACGCGCCCGGATTGGTGCATCTCGCGCCAGCGCGTGTGGGGCGTTCCCATCGCGGTGTTCTTGTGCGTGGACTGCGGCAAGCCGCTCAACGACAAAGCTGTGAATCAAAAAGTTGTCGAACTGTTTGCGAAATCAGGTGCCGATGCCTGGTTCACTCCGGAATCCGACAATATTCTTCCGCCGGGCACCCGCTGTCCTCATTGCGGCAGCACGAAGTTTGAGAAAGAAACCGACATCTTCGACGTGTGGCTGGAGTCGGGCGCGAGCTACCTCGCTCTCGTTGCCGATGAACCCGACTATCCCTGGCCCTCCGATCTTTATCTCGAGGGTGGAGATCAGTATCGCGGCTGGTTCCAATCTTCCCTGCTCTGCGCCATGGGTACTCATCAGACGCCGCCCTACAAAGGCGTAGTCACGCCCGGCTGGACGCTCGACGAAAAAGGGCCAGGCCATGTCGAAGTCACGCGGCAACGATGTCGATCCCGTAGACATCTCCAGCCGGTTGGGTGGAGAAGTCGTGCGTTTCTGGGTCGCGTCGGTGGACTTCCGCGAAGATGTAGTCGGCTCTGAAGCCCTCATGCAACGCGCGGGAGAGAACTACAAGAAGATCCGCAACACCTTCCGCTACATTCTGGGGAACCTGAACGATTTCGATCCGGCCAAAGACGCCGTTCCTTTCGGCTCGATGCAGGCGCTCGACCAGTACATGCTGCGTCAGACCTGCGCCTTCGCGGAAGATGTCCGCAAGTCTTACGATGAATTCGCCTTCCACAGGATCTATCACCGGGTGAATCATTTCTGCATCGTGGACTTGAGTGCGTTCTACTTCGATGTGCTGAAAGACCGGCTATACATTTCAGCCCCGAAGTCGCAAGCACGGCGCAGCGCGCAGACAGTGATCTGGCGCATCGGCGAAGCTCTGGCACGATTGCTCGCTCCAATCATGAGCTTCACTTCCGAAGAGATCTGGCAATATCTGCCGAAGATGGAATCGCGCGCGGAAAGCGTGCACCTGGCGCACTTCCCAAAAGACGCTGACATTCTCGGCGACTATGCCGGCCCATCCGATCCCAAGTCGGATGAGGACTGGGTCACACTGCGAGCCGTCCGCGATGACGTATTGAAGGCCTTGGAAACGGCGCGCAACAACAAGCTGATTGGGACGGGCCTCGAAGCTCAGGTATCGATCACCGCCTCCGAACCTGTGTACTCGCTTCTGCAGCGCTACGCAGATCAGCTTCGCTATCTCTTCATCGTCTCCGCAGTGACGCTGGCCCAGGGCTCGGGTAACGGCACCGGCAGCCTGCACGTGGAAGTGAAGAAAGCCGATGGACTCAAGTGCGAACGCTGCTGGAATTATTCGACGCACGTCGGCGAGGACAAGGAGTATCCCACGGTTTGCGAACGCTGCAGCGCGGTATTGAAAGAACTGGAATCTCAGCCCACGGCATGACCACCAACACCGCGCGCACCATCCACTTTCTGATCGCGCTCTTGATTGTGCTGCTCGACCGCTGGACCAAGCGCTTGGTCGCCGCACGCATCGCGATGTACGCGCACATCCAGATTATTCCGGGCTTCTTCCGCATCACTCATACCGAAAACACCGGCGCAGCCTTCAGCCTGTTTGCCGATTCACCCTCCCACTGGAAAACGGCGCTCTTGATCACGTTCTCGGTGATCGCGATGATTGTCGTTCTCATCTTGCTGTGGAGGCACAAGCAGCCACCGGACCTCACCGGCATCGCACTCTCGCTGATTCTGGGAGGAGCGGTCGGCAATTTATGGGATCGCGTGGCCAGCGGGCGCGTCGTGGATTTTATGCTCCTCTACGTGAAGCAGTATCAATGGCCCGTGTTCAACCTCGCGGACAGCGCCATCGTAGTGGGAGCGTCGCTGCTGGTGCTGGAAATTGTTTTCGGACATCACGCGTCGCAGAACGGTTGAGGGCGTATTGACGTGCGCGTACAAGCTTGAACTAGAGGATGTGCTGAAGATGCCCGGTCCGCGGAAGAATCCGTCCTGCAGATCGTTTCAAGAGATGAGTGCTGCTGCGCGTACAAGGCTCAGCCTGGGGCCTTGGTGGCACGGCCGAGGTTAGAGGAGGCAGACTCCGCACCCGGGCTCCTGTGAGCAGTTAAATCGGTTTAACTTCTGTTTCTATGTTGCTGATTCAGAATGTACTTACCTGTATTTATATACACAGCCTCTTCAGCGCCGCAACTGAGGTGTATTCAACCGGTTATGAGAGCGCTGCACCGCAACTGGTGCAACCGGTAGCCGAACGTGGTCTTGACTTTTCGGTCCGCGGGAAACCAGCTTAATTTTGCCGGCATCAATCCGTCGTCTGCGTCCACCTTCAGGGATTCCCGTAGAGCTGCCGGTACACGTTGGCATTGCGCATGATGGCCTGCACGTATTCGCGGGTCTCGGTGAATGGAATCGATTCCACGAACTCCGGTGAATCCCGGTAAGGTCCCTGCCCCATCCAGTCTTCCACGCGATCCGAGCCGGCGTTGTAGGCGGCGAGTGCGTGCTCGAACGATCCGCCGAACTTGTCTACCATCCCGCGGAAGTAGCGCGTCCCGAGCTGCAGATTCATCGTGGGAGTGTAGAGCTCGCTGGCGTTGTAGTGCTTCACGTGTTCCTCGCGCGCCACAACTTTGCCCGTTTTCGGCAGCAGCTGCATCAGGCCGACCGCATTGGCTCGCGATACGGCCACGGGATTGAATTCCGATTCCTGCCGGATCAGCGAAGCCACCAGGTAAGGATCCAAACCATTTTTCTCAGAGAATTTCTTTAAGTCCGGCCAATAGGGACGCGGAAACAGCGCTTCCCAGTATTCCCGGGGCAGCATCGAGAGGTCGACCGCGAAGTAGCTGGGAACGGACCGCTTCATCGTTTCGATCGCGCGATCATAATGACCGGTATCCGTGAACAGCTCCGCCGTTTCGGCGAGCGACCAGCTGCCGGGATCTTCTTTCGCGGCCGCCTGCATCTCACTCACCGCGAAATCCACCAGCCCGCCATTGCCCAGCAGCTTCGCTTTTTGCAGATGAAGATTATCGCTGGGCGCTTCCGTCAATTCGATTTTCTCCGCGTGCTCAAGCGGCGGAATTCGATCCAGCAGAGGAAACTCGCCAGGCGGATCGTCCACCACTGGAATTTTCTGCAAGCGTTCACGGGCCAGTTCCGCGTAGTAGTAGTTGCGATATCGCTGCGACAACTTCTCGTAGAATGCCCGGGCCATCGCGGGCTGGTTGTCTTCTTCCGCCAGCCGGGCGCGCCAGTACAGCGCCGCATTCGCCTCGTTTCCCCCGGGATACAACGAGATCTGCTCCTCCAGAAGTTTCTTGGCATCTTCCTTGCGAGCCTGCCGAAGCGTCAGCCACGCAGTCTTCCAGTGTGCGTAAGATGCCTTTGATCCGTTCGGAAATCGCTGCTGCAGTTCGCGATAGCAGTCGAGCGCCTGATCGTATTCGTGATGCACCAGATGGAGATTGGCCGCAGATAACAACGCCGCTTCCAGCCAAGGACTGGTGGAAGCGGACTGACGCAGTTGGTCGACGGTGCTGTAGAACGTCGCATTATCATCGGTGGCCCACGCCACCTCGCCCAGGATGTACAAGCGATGCGCGCTCTGTTCGGCGTTGGCCCCGGGCAGATTAGCGATTTCGGACTTCGCTTCCCGATTACGCCCAGCGCGATGCAACGCATCGGCATAGGCAAGTTCCGCTTCCGGCCGCGACTCCGGGGACGCATTGGCAGCCAGTTGCCCGAATTCTGCCGCCGCATCGGCGTACCGTCGTGCTTTGATAAGCAACTCTGCCCGAGCCTTGCGCTGGGCCGCAGTAGTCGGCGGCGCGCCGTGCAGCTTGATCAGTTCGGAATACGCATTGTCTGCGTCAGGCGATGAGGGCATATTGAAATACACGTTGCTGAATGCCTCGGCTGCCTTGCCCGTTTGTCCCAGAGCCGCATATGCCTTGCCCACCGCGAATTCGATATCTGATCGCACCGGCAGCCGGTCTTTTTCCAGAATCTCAGCCGCTTCCGCCGCACGCCCTTCACTCAACAGGCCGTTGGCATAGGCCAGGTGGGCGTCGCGAGCGAGCAGCGAATCAGGATACGTGTTGCTGAAGGTTGCGAGCGTCGCCATGCCTTCGGCCTGACGGCCAGTCTGCAGGTAGCACATCCCCAGGTAATAAGCGACGTAATCTCCCAAATCTCCGGCCAGCGGCTTGGCCCGGTTCAGCGGATCAATCGCCTTGGCGTATTCGCGATCGATGACGTGCGCGTACCCCACAGCCAGCCACGCTAGCGCGCCGGCGTCTTCCTTGGCATGCGCACGAGCGTACGCTTCGACTCCCGCGTAGGCGGCAGGAGTGCGATCCTGAATCAGTTGCTGCGCCATGGGGCGCAAAGTTGTGGAGGCAACGAAAGCCTGCCGAATCCGGCGCACGCGCGGAGACATGACCCGGCGCCGCCGGCGCGCTGCGGCCTGAGCGCCGGATTTCTTCTTCGTTGCGGTCTTGCTCGTCGCACTCTTCTTTGGCGCAGTCTTTGATTTCGCGCTGGAAGATTTTTTCGAGGAGGACGGGGGAGTCGAAGTCTGATCAGCCCCATGAGCAGCCGTCGATGCCTGAAACGACCACGCACCGGGGAACGCGCTCAACAGCCCGCCGGCCAGCGCGAGCACTCGCGAATGCTTGAGACAGAAGTGAACCACTGATCTATTTGCCCGGAGACCCGAATCTAGAACCTGTTTTGCAGCCTCTTCCAAGGCCACTCTTATTTTGATGCGTCCTGGGACAGGACTGGAAAGCGCAAGGGCTCTCCCCAAAGTTGTGCTTACTATCTGCGGAAGTTCGCGCCCATGACCGACAAGTCGTCCTCGGCCAGGCTGCGAAGCACTTCCTTTTGGAAATAGTCGCCGCTCGCCGCGGCGGTGTTGCCGTAGCGCTTCTGGAACGTCACGCGACTTTTCTCAATATCTTCCTTCAGCCGATCGTACAGATCTCTGTTCCGCCGGCCCTCGGATACCTTCGCCTGGTTGTACAGCTTGATCTCATCCACTAGCAGGCGCGCGAAGCGCTGCGCCTTGCGGTGAACATCGGCGTCCTCAGCAGAAAGTCCGGCAAAGGGATCGGTTGCGGGAGCCGCGGCTGCGCTTGCAGACGCGGCGGAAGCCACCTCGACAACCTCAGACACGGGCTCCGGGTCGGGCGATCTCGCCACGTGCTTCGGAGCATGCCCGGCAAATGGGTCGGGAAAAGAAGTAACCGTCTGCACCGGCGCGCCCGCCCGCTCCGCTGGAACTGCCTCTCCCGCTTCGCGATGGGCCTGCGCCTGCTTTCGCAGTGAAGCAACTTCCAGCCACGTACTGGCGCTCATGACCAATACTTCTAAAGACGCGGCGTCCAGCACCGCGCTTGATCCGCCATCGGCGTATAGGAGCGCGGCCACTTTCTCTTTCAGTACCAGTGGCAGCACCAGAATCTGCTCGTTGTCCGGTCCGCCGAATTGCTTTACGAAACGCCGGTCCATCTCCGCGATGTTCGCAGGAGCAGCCACCCGATTCTGATACGCGTGTGCTACCGGCCCGCTGCTGACATCCAGAGGAAAATCCTTAACCGCATCATCGTTGCCCAGGCCGCGGCCTTGCCAACCGGTTGCCGCCCCCGCTTTCACTACGAACAAAGCAACGCGCGCAGCGTATGCCGCGGAAGCATCAAGCAGCGAACGAAGAATTTCTTTCTGCGTGGTACCCGCGTGAATGCTGGCCATCGCGTGCACCAGGCTACTGGGAACCGCTGCACCGCCGCCCGGCCCAGCATGCGAAGGCTGGGTGGGCAATTCCGCTATCACACGCTCAACCAGTTCCGACTGCAGTTTGGGCAGTTGGCGGTCGAAAACCTGCGCCACCGCGCGTTCGACAATTTGCTGGATTTGCTTGCTATCCGCCATTGATCAGAAAACCATTTTCTACCCGAGGGGCTCCGCCGGTCGAAATGACACGACCTAACTGCTGATTATATGGCACTTGTCCGGCCGCAGAAGGTGACTTCGGTACCTGCTCATCTGGGACAAAACCACCCACTTGGAACTCTAACGCAAACTCCTCCACTGGACCACGACAAAGCCGATTCGCCATCCGGCTGGTTACCAAGTAAAATAACAGTTCCGATTTCGTCGTCTCGTCATTCGGCTGCCGCGAATTCTGCGTGACGCTGCTGCGAAGCGGGCAAATTTACTGCATCGTTGGAGTCATGGGAGCCATCCAAAATAAACTAGATGGGCCTGTTACCGAAGAGTTAGCGCTCGTACGGGCGGCTAAAGCGGGTGATGATTCCGCTTTTGAAGAACTGGTTCGCCGCTACGATCGCAACGTCTTTCGGATCGCTCAGCACATCACGCAAAACCGCGAAGATGCGGAAGACGTGGTGCAGGAGGCGTTCCTCAAGGCCTACGGGAACCTGGCCAAGTTTCAAGAGCAGTCAAAGTTTTACACGTGGCTGGTTCGCATTGCAGTGAACGAAGCGCTGATGAAGTTGCGCCGGCGCAAGCCCGAGCGCACCGTTTCACTGGATGAAGACATCAAAACGGAAGATGATTCCCTGCCGCGCGAGATCGCGGACTGGAGTCCGAATCCGGAACAGCAGTACACGCAAGCGGAATTACGAGAAATTTTAAGCAAGACCATCCAGGGCCTGCCCCCGGGTTTCCGGACGGTGTTCGTGCTGAGGGACGTGGAAGGATTGTCCACGGAAGAGACCGCGGCTGCGCTCGAGTTGAGTGTGCCTGCGGTGAAATCGCGGTTGTTGCGGGCACGCCTGCAACTGCGCGAGCGGCTTACGCGGTACTTTCAGCGCCGCGAGAATGGCGACGAAAAGAAGAGCAAAAATGGAGATGTTAAAAACGATGTGGCGAGCGGAGATGGCGACCTGTGAAATGCTCTGAGTTCCTTCACGAGCTGACCAGTTATCTGGACGGCGTTCTCGACGAAAAAACCAAAGTCGAGTTGGAAAATCATCTTTCCTGGTGCCACAACTGCTACGTCGTTTGCGACACTACCAAGAAGACCATCGAGATCTATCGCGACTCGCAACTCTACGAATTGCCCGACGACCTCCGCAGCCGGTTGCGCTCGGCGATCATGACCAAGTGCCAGCAGCAGAAAAAGCGCGGCCCCCAAAGCGTATAGGGTTTGCAAACTAACAATTTATAGTGGGGACAGCCGCCACCGGCTGTCCGGTCGACTAGCTACGGTTTCTGACGCCTAAACATCCAGCCGTCCCCACCCATACCCATGCAGCTTTGCTATCCGGAGTGCAAAATAGTTCACTTCCAGGTCCCGGTAAAGGTCTGAGTCGGCCGGTAACTTCCTTCCATCCAAGAACTTCCATCGCGGCCCATAGCTTGCAATAGCACCGGGGTGGGAAACCTAAACCTTTTTGGGAATCCGTGAATCTAAGTAGATGAGTGCTCCTGTAATTGCTGTAGCTGTGGAGGGGGCGGGCACTCTCAGGTAGAACCCAGGTTCGGACATACACCGCTCGGTATGGAAGGTGGGTTATGATTGCAAAACTGGTCGAAGCTTTTTTCGGCTGCAGACACTCTCGTTACAGCTTCCCCGTCACAGTTCGCCGCGCCAAACGCCGCCCTGAGGCCGCTGCCCTTACGGGTACCTATGTTGCCTGCCTGGATTGCGGCAAGGAATTCGCATACGACTGGCAGCAGATGAAGGTTATCACCTCGCCCGAACGGCACCGCGAGCGCCTGGCAGAACTGGCCAAGCACGCTGTCTAAAGTTCAAGCGCAGGGCGCCAAACGAGAGAAAGCCCTGGACGTATTCGTCCAGGGCTCGCTTGTTTGCGGATGATCTAGCGCGATGGATAATCAGCCGGAATCGGTACCGGTACGCGCTTGTCGAGGGGAACGAACTCGCGTTCTGCCGAGCCAGTGTAGACCTGCCGCGGACGCGCAATCTTCTGCTCTGGATCATTCATCAGTTCTTCCCACTGCGCCAGCCATCCCGCTGTTCGTGGAATCGCAAATAGCACTGTGAACATCTCCGGACGGAAGCCCATCGCCTGGTACATAATCCCCGAATAGAAATCGACATTGGGATACAGTTTGCGCTTCACGAAGTACTCGTCTTCCAGCGCGATGCGCTCCAGTTCCAGCGCAATATCGAGCTTGGAATTACGCCCGGTGACTTCGAACACCTGCTCGGCGCTCCAGCGGATAATCTTGGCTCGCGGATCGTAGTTCTTGTAGATCCGGTGCCCGAAGCCCATCAGCTTGATCTTGCCTTCCTTCACCCGCTTGATGTAGGCGGGAACGTGATCCTTCGTTCCAATCTCATCCAGCATCTTCAGAACTTCTTCATTGGCTCCGCCATGCAGCGTACCTGCAAGAGCTGAGGCGGCCGATGCCACTGCGAGATAAGGATCGGTCTCCGAGCTGCCCACCGAGCGCATTGCGCTGGTGCTGCAGTTCTGTTCGTGATCGGCATGCAGGATGAAGAGGATATCCAGAGCGCGCGCAATCGCTGGATGCGCCACGTACTTCGGCTCCACCATCTTCCACAGCATGTTCATGAAATTCTCGGTGTAGCTCAGGTCGTTGTCGGGATAGACATACGGAAAACCGACATTGTGCCGGTATGACATCGCTGCAATCGACGGTACCTTACCGATCAGTCGGACGATTTGGTGCATGCGGTGCTTAGGATCACGCACGAACTTCGCGTCCGGATACACACTCGACAGCGCCGCTATCGTGCTCACGAACATCGACATGGGATGCGCCGAGTAACGGAAACCCTCCATGAATTTCTTCGTGGTCTCGTGCAACATGGTGTGGTGCGTGATGTCGTAAACCCACTGCTTGAGTTCCTTTTCGGTGGGCAATTCACCAAACATCAAAAGGTATGCCACTTCCAGAAACGTGCACCGCTCAGCCAGGACCTCGATCGGATAACCGCGATAGCGCAGGATTCCCTTCTCTCCATCGATGTAGGTGATGCTGCTCTTGCACGACGCCGTATTCATGTACGCCGGGTCGTACGTCATCAACCCAAAATCCTCAGGTCCGCTCTTGATTTGGCGCAGATCCATCGCCCGGATCGTGCCGTTCTCGACCGGAACGGTGTAGGCTTTGCCGGTCCGGTTATCGGTAATACTCAGTGTATTTTCTGGCATGAACTTTTCCGCCTTTAAGCTCGCGTGCACACAAGCATAGCCGAGGGTAAGTTGTTCCCCAAGTGCAATCTGTGATCGCAATCACAACCGCTGGTGATGAGATGTATTTCCAGGAGAATAGGTGACCTGATGAACACCGGGGGAACAAAGGGGATCGTCAAACTTGCAGATTCCGTGATTCCCAAGTCTCGCCACTTTGGTGAGACTTGGCGCCCATTTTTCGAGACGTCGCTTCACAAAACAAAACCGGCGGCCGAGGCCGCCGGTGTAGTCAGGAACAGAGTGGTTAATTGGAATCGTCGCGCCGCTTCAAGGTCGGACGATCGTCATCCTTCTTGCTGTCATCCGACTTGTCGCTGGTGTTGGAAGTTCGCCGCAGGCTGGGCTTGTTCGCGTCTTTCTCGTCCAGCAGTTTGTGCTTGTTCTCGATCGCCGCCAGCCTCGCTTTCACTTCATCGAATTCCGAAGTGGTCACGACGTACTGCTGTTTCGCGGGTAGGATCTTGCGAATCTCATCCTGCGATTTCTCGATGCGGTCGGGAGTCTGCGGATGCGTATCAAAGGCCTTCGACAGCGTCCCCGGCTTCTTCTTCTCCATGGCCTGGATCTTTTCGAAGAAGGATACGAATGCCGACGGATCATATCCCGACCGGTACATGTACTCGATTCCGAGATAGTCCGCCTCAGCTTCGAAGCCTCGAGAGAAGTGCAGGAAGGTCAGCGGAATCCCAAGTCCCATGCCTTCGTAAATCCCATATCCCAGCGCGCCGCCCATAAAGATCGCGGGCAGCGAAGCCAGTTGCAGCAGATTGGCCCGGGTCATTTCCCGGCCATAGTGACAGGCGGCCACGTGTGCAATCTCATGCGCCATGACGCCGGCCATTTCGGCTTCTTCATCCGCGGCCAGAATCAACCCGGAGTTCACGTAGAAGAACCCGCCGGGCAGGGCCATCGCGTTTACTACGTCCGAATCAATGACCTTGATGGTGAACGGCACCTGCGCATCCGAGTTGCGTACCAAATTTTGTCCTACGCGATTCACGTATTCCGTAATGACGGGATCGTTGACCAGCTTGATCTGGGACTCGATCTGCTGGGCATACTGGCGCCCGCGGGCGACCTGTCCTTCGACGGAGTACCAGTTGCCTACGCCGCGTCCGCAACCCACGTTGCGGTTCCCGACTGCATCTACGTCGGTCTTGCCGCCGTTATGCTTGATCTGGCTGTCATCCTGGGTCGGCAGGGCCGCGGGCTTTTGCTTGGGGGCATTCTGCACGTCCCCAGCCTTGGGCTGACCCGCGTCCGGATCGTTTCCCGGCGTCTGGGTTTGCGGTGAATTCTGGCCAGGAGTCTGCGCTTGCGCAAACCTCCAAGGCTCTGCAGTGAACGCCGCCAATCCGATCGCGATTGCCAGCCATCTGAACTTCATAAGGTACTCCTTGAGGCCGATTATACGCCCGCAGGGGAAGAGATTACGCCCGTACTTCTGGCCCTTTGGTTAGACGCGGCAGGACCCTCTTCAGGTTATCCGGATCCTTTATTTTGAATGGATTCTCTGCCCTGCCGTGGTATAAAGTTGCCCGACTTCCGGGGGTCACCCTTGCTCGATCGTCGCCAGTTCCTGTCGTCCACCGCCAGCGGAATCGCGGCCTCCCTTGCCTTTCGGGGCAGCCTTCTGGCTCAACTTCAGAACGTCCCACCCTTGCCGGAACGCGCCCTGCTGGAGAGCGACGAAGAGGCCTTCTGGGCCGCCATGCGCCGGCAGTTCATCATCCCGGAGGACGAGATCTACCTCAACAATGGAACCGTCGGCTCGAGTCCTGCTCCCGTGCTACGCGCCATCTTCGACGGGTACAACACCACGGAAAAAATGGACCAGCAGGATCCCGAGGACTACCCGATATGGGGATATGCCTCCTGGAACGAATTCCGCGATCCAGTGGCACAGTTCGTAGGATGCAATCGCGATGAAATTGCCTTGCTGCGGAATGCCACCGAAGCCAACAGCTACATCGCCAACGGCCTGGACATGAAACCCGGCGACGAAGTGCTGATGACCGATCAGGAACACCCTGGCGGCGAGCATCCCTGGAATTTGAAGGCCAAGCGGTACGGCATTGTGGTCAAGAAGATCACGCTCCCCCGCCCGGTCAAAGATGCGGCGCAAGTGCTGAACCTGTTCAACGACGCCATCACTCCACGCACCCGCGTCCTGTTCTTCAGCCATATCACGACGTTCTCCGGGGTAGTGCTGCCCGCAAAAGAATTGTCGGCGCTGGCCCGCACCAAAGGAATTCTTTCCGCGGTTGACGGTGCGCATGTCCCGGGCATGATGCGGCTCAACATCCGCGAGCTCGGCTGCGATATGTATTCCTCCAGCCCCCACAAATGGCTGTTCGCAACCAAAGGCTCCGGATTTCTTTACGTGCGCGACGAAGTCATCGATCGGCTCTGGAACACGATCGTGACGGAAGGTTGGGAGGACATGAAGATTCGTGCCGAACGCTTCCAGCGCATCGGCAGCTCCAACGTGCCGGCGCTGTGGGGGCTGAGGGCATCGATCAAGCTCGCTAATGATATCGGGATAGACCGGATCGAGCGGCGCCATCGGCAGATGGCCGACTACATCCTGGCTGAAATGATCCGACGCGGGGCCGAGTCGTGGACCTCACCCGATCCAGCGCTCCGCTGCGGTATTGTCAGCGTGAACGTTCCGCCGGTGCAGCGCGGCGAGCTCGAGAATTGGCTGTGGAAGACGCACAAGATCCGCATTCGTGGCGGAGATCCGCACAAGCTGAGGCTGTCGACGCCGTACTACCTGCAGAAGAAAGATATTGATCGGTTCCTGGCGAAGTTTGATGAATTTCGGCTTCGGGCATTGTCGTAGAGCGCGCGGTACAAAGAAAAATCAGTGATGGCTTACCACATCGAGCGGACGAGCGGACTCGCGAGAATCCTCTCGTCCTGCGTGATAAGAGTCAGCCCATAAGCCCGCGCAGTGGCGCCGATCAATTGGTCTCCGGGGTCTTTCGGGTAGGTTTCTGGAAAGGACGTACTCAAGTCCGCGATCTCCGGCGTGATCTCCAACACCTTCACTCCAGTATCGTCCAGGATGTTACGAATGGAGTTTTCGATGGATCCAGTACCCCGAAGGCGGTTCCCTCGGAATAGGAGCGCCAATTCCCAAAGAGTAATCGAAGAAATCGCACAGCTGCGATCGCGCTGCGCCTTGCGAATTTCGCGATCGGCGGCCCGAGACAATCGCTTTGGGTCAGTGACCATCCACACCAAGACGTGTGTGTCCAGAAGGATCACTTCAGCGCCTCCCAATCCTCCCACGGCACCACGGGAGAGACGAGGTCTCCAAGGATTTCGATTTTCCCAGCTAGGCGTCCGGGAACCCACTCAGACAATTGGTCCGCTGGTACGAGCTTGGCCACCGGTTTGCCGCGTTTCGTGATGACGACCGGGGTTCGTGTCGATCTCACCTCATCCATCACCTGCAGACACCGCGCCTTGAATTCGCCAGCCGGCATGGTTTTCATATTGGTCACCTCTATATGACCATGGTCATTATATCACGACCGAGACGCCGGCAATCGCTTGCCTAGTCGTAGTACTCCAGTCCCAGGTGCGTGATCAACTCTTCCCCCCTGAGGTGGCGCAGCGTGTTCTTCAGTTTCATCAGCTGAATGAAGAGATCGTGCTCGGGATAAAGCCCGGGCACTGTCATGGGAGACTTAAAGTAAAAGCTTAGCCATTCCTGAATGCCGAGCCCGCGCAGGTCTTCACAGCGTTTTGCCAGGTCCAGAAACAGCACCAGATCCAGCACAATCGGCGCCGCAAGGATCGAATCCCGGCACAAGAAGTCCACCTTGATCTGCATCGGATAGCCGAGCCATCCGAAGATGTCGATGTTGTCCCATCCCTCTTTGTTATCGCCACGGGGCGGGTAATAGTTGATACGAACCTTGTGGTACATATTCCCGTACAGTTCGGGATACAACCCGGGCTGCAGAATGTGCTCCAGGACGCCGAGCTTCGACTCTTCTTTGGTCTTAAAGGACCCGGGATCGTCCAGCACTTCGCCGTCGCGATTGCCCAGAATGTTGGTCGAATACCAACCGCTCAGTCCCAGCAGTCGTGCCTTGAAGGCTGGCGCAAGTACGGTCTTCATCAAAGTCTGACCGGTTTTGAAGTCTTTCCCGCAGATGGGGGCTTCGTTCTTCCGCGACAATTCCAGCATCACGGGAAGATCTACAGTCAGGTTGGGCGCTCCATTCGCAAACGGGACGCCTTCCATCAGCGACGCGTAGGCATACATCATGGAGGGCGCGATCATCTCGTCGTTTTCGCGCAAGGCCTTCTCGAATGCCTTCAGCGACTGGTGTGCTTCTGTGGGCTCAATGTAAGACTCCGTGGATCCGCACCACATGGTGATCAGCCGGCTGGCTCCGCTGGATTTCTTGAAGTCGCGAATGTCCTGGCGCAGTTGCTCGGCCAGGTCCATTTTTGACTTGCCCTTCTTCACGTTGGGTCCGTCGATTTTCTTTACGTAGTTGTGATCGAACACTGCAGGCCGCGGCTTAATCGAGGACAGGAAGGGCTTCAGTTGCTCCACCAGGCGGTAATCCAGAACACCCGCGTTGGTGGCCGCCTCGTACATGTTGTCCTCGAAGATGTCCCAGCCGGTGAAGACCAGGTCATCCAGCGCGGCCAGAGGGACGAACTCCTTTACTTTCGGCGAGCGGCTGTCCGTTCGCTTTCCCAGACGGACAGTTCCCATCTGAGTGAGCGAACCAATTGGCTTAGCCAGGCCCTTGCGGATCGCCTCTACCCCGGCAACAAAGGTTGTGGCGACCGCCCCCATGCCGGGGATCATGACTCCTAGTTTCCCTTTGGCCGGCTCAATGGGCGTCTCCTCGCGCCGTGGTGACGGCGAGCGTCTACTACCACCACTGCGGGCAGCCAGTTTCATCTCCCGGCTGGCCCGCTCGGCATGCGCCAGGGCAGTCTCGCGGTGCTCGTGTTCACGCGCTGCTGAGGCTGTCTTAAACTGTTTACGATGGCGGCCGCCGTCGGCATCCCACCAGTCAGCCATGAAAACTCCAGGGCGTTTCTGATACATGACTATCCTTTTCTGGTGGCGGTGGCTCGCCACCACTGCAACCAAGGATGTTCTCACATCGGAGACCATCCGAGCAATTCCAGTGCGTGTACAAGGACAACGCGCGGCAACTCCCAAATCGGGAATTTGCCATGAACTTCCGACTAAATACAGGATTTACCGTACTGGCCTACACGGTTCTCGCGTGCTACCGTACCTATACGACCTTACTTCGCTTGTGGTTCCTCCCGAAAGAAAGTGCGGAGGAGTTGAGGAGTACCGCATGGACCCGCGAAATAAACACGCACAATGTTTCTACGGCACCCTCGAGGAGTGTCTCGAGCGCTACGGCGGCAAGTCCCAGTTCACCCTATCGGCTCCCCTGACGTTCTTTAGCGGAGCGAGGCTCGAAACTCACCGCCGCGCCGAGTCGAAAGACGGGCAACTGGTGATCGTGGAGCGCCAACTGGGCCCCACCAGCTGCGAAGTCTACTCGATCGGGGCAAAGATGCCGCCCCGAGCTACCGGTACGGCATCGGTGCAATCGAACTGCGCGTAGAATTCTCCCGCTGGAATTGTTCATAGCTCAGCTAGCTCGGAAACCTCCGTGCGGAGTCTCGTGATGGCGCGGACGCATCCTTGCGTCCGATGCAGATTACTAAAGCCGATGCCTGTACTTCATCGCTCCCATAAATTCTTTGAATTGGACGTGTGCACCACTTCCGTTGCATCATGAAATCACTTCGCAGCCAGCTGAGTGGCCGGTCCCAGCGAAGTCGCTGATGGCGTGCAGCCGTGTTAGCGCACTTGTCCATCTCCTGACCTTGTCGTTCTCCACCATAGCCTGAGCCCATGCGATCCGTGTGTCTCGCGGACAGCGTGCTCGTCAGACTTGCCCAGTCGTTTCCCATAACGAGGGCAGAATGGAGATTCCATGACTTCAATTCGCAAATTCGCTTTCGCTGCCTTGCTGGCTGCGGCCACATTCACCATTGCCCCAACTTCAGCCTCCGCTCAAGCACCGGCGCGCGGACATTTCACGCTTACCCACGATGTGCTCTTCGGCAATACCAGGATCCCAGCCGGAGATTACGCGTTTTCCTATGATCCGCAGAACACCGCCCCCTTCCTGAACCTTAGCAAGATGAGCGGGCCGCGGACTGGGTTCATCATCTTGGTCCCAAGCACGGAGGGCACTCCGACGCGCCACGGAAGTCGACTGGTGCTGGCGTCTTCCCCGTCCGGCAGCTATGTCAGCTCGATGGAACTGCCGGACTGTGACCTGACTCTGCATTTCTTCACGCCTTCGGGCGCGGCGGAAAAGCAGATCGCCAAAGCCGTAACCGGTGCTCCAGCCGGTCAGTAAGCCTGGGTTCGTAGTTTCCTTCGCACTCAGCGTAGAGCCGTAGATAACTATGGCTCTACTCGCGAGGAGCGACAAACAACGAGAGGGGCGGAGCACTCATCCGAGTGTCCGCCCTTTTTATTGATGCTGATAACGAACGTTGTGGAGCGCGCGATCTCAGTCGTGCGTAACAGTTCCGGAGTATTTTCTAGTCCGGTTGCGAACTCCCCCTCACGTCGTCGCTTAGCACAATCGCCTCGGCAATCTCTTTCATCGGACGCCGCTTCTGCCGGCTCTGGCGCTGCAATGCCAAATACGCCTGCTCTTCGCTGAGTCCCAGATCGCGTTGCAGAATTCCCTTCGCACGCTCCACCAGCTTGCGGGTTTGCAGTTGCTCGGAAAGCGTGAAGTTCGCTTCCTCCAATCGCGCCAGTTCGATCTCGGCTCCCACCAGGAAACCCACGGCGGAAATCATACGGATCTCACGCCGCCGGTATACGTGGTGCTGCTTGTGCTGGAAATTGATGACCCCTACCACTCGTCCCCGGCACATGAGCGGCACGGAGAGGAATGCTTCGTAGCTGTCCTCCGGCAATTCGTGGAAAAATTGAAAGCGAGGATCCTGCGCGGCCTTCTCCGGGATGGCCACCGGCTCGCGATGCTCCGCGACCCATCCGGTAATTCCCTGGCCCACGCGCAATTTCAAACGATCGACCGCATCCGGATGCGGATTTTTTGATGCTCTTAGCACCAATTCGTCGTCTTCCAAGACATAAATCAGGCAGGAATCGCACTTCACCAGAGCGGATGCAAAATCGACCACCCGGCTCAGAACCTCGTGAAATCCCTCCGCCGCGTTCAGCCGCACACTAATGTCATGCAATACGTCTATGTGTGAATCCTCGACAGAAATGAAAGGTTCCATGCTGCAACAATATCGATTGGGTGGAAATCCTGTCTAATTCCAATTTTTGATGGCTGCGATAAAGGATTTCCGTCCAGATTGTTACGAACGTTTCACATCTTTTCCAGAGTTCGCGCATCGCAGAGCGGCGCAATTCGCCGGACAGAGAAATCCTGCCCGTGTTTTCTCAATGGCGCAGTTGCGCTCAGTGCGCGGGAACGACCAGGAACCAGATCAGCATTCCGAAGAGAATCAGCGCTCCCATGAGTGAAAACGCAGTGTGCAGAGGATGGAATTGGAAGTAGGGATTGCGCGAGAAACGGTGGCGTGTCGCCAGCATGAGACCTCCTTCGAGCACGAGCTCTTTGAAACGGATGGCCTGGCCTTATTGTCCCACTCCCGGCGCCCGCGATTCCAGCATCTTCTGTTGTGATACACCTTGCCTATGCCGGAAAAGGTAGCGGTTTTGACAGGCGCATCCAGCGGCTTCGGACTCCTGACTTCGGCGGAACTGGCGAAGGCCGGGTTCCGGGTCATCGCCAGCATGCGAGATATGGGAAAGCGCGAGCGACTCGTGCAGGCGGCAGCCTCGGCTGAGGTTTCGGACCGTATCGACGTGCGCGCGCTCGACGTTACTCAGGTCGACGCCATGCCAGAGTTCGTGGACAAAGTGATTCGCGATTACGGGCGAATTGACGCGCTCGTCAACAACGCGGGCTTTGCGGTAGGCGGTTTCGCAGAAGATATCACGCTGGAGGAATTGCGGCTGCAGTTCGAAACGAACTTCTTTGGAGCGGTCGCGATGACCAAGGCCGTGCTATCCGTCATGCGAAAGCAAAGATCGGGTCACATCATTCAGATCTCTTCCATCGGAGGATTGCAGGGGGCCGTCTCAGTGAGCAGTTATAGCGCCTCCAAGCATGCACTCGAAGGCTGGAGCGAGTCGCTGCGGTTGGAACTGAATTCGCTGGGGATCAAGGTCGTGCTGGTCGAGCCTGGGGCCTTCGATACTGGTGTCTGGACTAGCGGTGCGGTGATGGGACAAGAAGCGAAAAAGAACACCTCACCCAACTTTCAGCGCAGTCTGCGCATGCGTGAGGCAATCGGGAGAATTCCGAAAGCGGATCCAATTGCGGTCGCGCGCACCATAGTTGCCATCGCCCAGAATCCCAACCCGAAACTGCGCTACCTGGTAGGCCGCGACGCAAAAATACAGCTGGCGATGAAGCGCATCCTACCCTGGAAGTGGTACGAGAAAATGATCGCGAATTACCTTAAGCTGGACCAGAACTAAGGCGACACAGAGCTCAACGCGATTTCGCCGTGTACCTCAGTGTCCCCTGTGGTGAAAAGGTTCTAGGGTTTGCTATCCAGATCGACAGTTTTGACAGGCAAGTCCCAATGGGCGTCGAGGACCTCGAAGCGCCGCTGCTCTTCGCGGTTGTAGGTATCCTGATCGGGCCAGAGCTGCTTTTTGAGCGCGTCCTCGTCGAATGCCTCATTCGCCACGGTTGCATTCTTGAACACGATGGTCACGCGATAATCCCAGCGCCCGTCTTCGGTCGTGTGGTAACGCGGCTGATCCATCCATACCTTCAGCATCCGCCCCATCTCGACTTGCTTCTTGAGCAAGGGATAGTGATTTTTCTTGAACAGCTTCAGAAACTCGTCTGCATGGCCCCACTTCGTCTTGTAGTAGTACTCGACGACAAAGGGCTTGTCGGATGCGTTGGCAGATTGCGCTTGCGACGAAGCAGGCAGGCAAACGGTCAGGAACAACAGAACGGTACAGAAGCAGCGTGTGATGGTCACGACTCCTCCGTGAATGTGCATGCAGTTATTTACCGCTGATAGCTGGCGGTGGAGAGCTAATTCTATGCTGCCAGTGACTCCAGACAAACCAAACGACCCCGATTACGATCACAACTCCGATGACAGCATCGAACTGATGAAAATACTTCCCGAGTTCGCGCCAGTTCTCGCCCAGTTTCATTCCCAGCCACGCCAGCCCCAGGCACCATGGCCATGATCCTAAGAATGTGTAGAGATGAAATCGGCCCCGGGGCATTCGTGAAACGCCCGCAGGTAAAGCAATGAACGTACGAATCACCGGCAGCAACCGTCCCACGAATACCGCCAGATATCCCCAGCGGCCGAAGAAGCGATCCGCCCAGTCGAGTTCGCGCCTGCCCATCAGAATCCAGCGTCCGTAGCGCTCCACCAGCGGCCGTCCGCCATAGAATCCGATCTCATAAGCGACCAGCGATCCCAAATTGCACCCGATCGCGCCCACCGTTGCCACCCACAGCAGCTTGAACTTGCCCTGAAACACCAGGAATCCCGCGAAGGGCATGATCAACTCGGAGGGCAGCGGAATGCACGCCGACTCAATCGCCATCAGCAGCGCAATCCCGCCATAACCGGCCGAGACAATGATTTTGCTGATGAATGCAAACAGAACGGCGAGGATCTTTTCAGTCATGAGAGCAGTTCTCAGTACTCAGTTCTCAGTTAGAAGCATTCCACACGGAACTGAGAACTGGGAACCGGGAACTGAAAACTGCTATCCAGTGTAACGGAAAAAAGCAGGCTGCTAGAACGAGCCTTCTTGGGTGAACGCGTAGCCGGGCAGGGTCGCGCCCTGCGCGCCTTTGGCGACCTTCACGCGGACTGTGGGGGCTTGCGGCGCCGAAATCCCTGCGGGACGAAGCATCGCATATTGCGTGAACACTTCGTTATAGACTTTGGTGACAAGATAGTCCTGCCCATCAGCTTCGCTACGCCAGACTTGCCCGAGTTGGATGGAATTCACTGCCATGGCATTCCCTGATTCGTTGGGGTAGCTCCAGACTACGCACCGCACGTAGCACCGTCAATTCCCCAAGTGGTTACCGAGGGACAGTATCGCTAGCAGATCGTCTAGGGGCGGACGCCATCGTCTGCCCCGGGAGCAGCGCCCACGCCAGATACATTTCTTGATCTCTGCAAGTTATCCAACCAGCACAGGCTCATTGGCACCCGCGGAAGCTCGCTTGTTATGATGAAGGCCATCGCTCAACTGAGGAAAGAACTGCAATGCCCCGCGGAGTCGCACCCCGTCAACCCGCCCGAACCGGCCGTCAGGATAAAGTTCATGTGGCGGGGACGCCCTTGTCCCCGAAAACCGCGCCCCAGCGGCAAATCTCAAAGTTTGAAAGGGCGACTGCGAAGCCGGCCAAAGGCCAGACCTCAGCTCGAAAATCCGCTCCGAAGAAGACGCAGGTCAACAAATACAATCCGATCGCGCCCGAGAGAGTCCAGGAAATCCTGAAGCGTCTCAATGATCTCTATCCGGACGTGACCTGCGCGCTCACGCACGCCAGCGCGTGGGAACTGCTGGTCGCCACCATTCTCTCCGCGCAATCGACCGATGTGAATGTAAACCGGGTCACGCCCGAGCTCTTCCGGAAATATCCCAACATCGAAGCCTTCGCTGCCCTTCGACCTGATCAACTGGAGCCCGACGTTCGATCCACCGGATTTTTCCGCAACAAGTCGAAGTCCGTAGTGGGCGCTGCCAAGAAGATTGTCGACGAATTCGGCGGCCAGGTTCCCGAAGACATTGAAAAGCTGCTTACGCTGCCGGGCGTCGCGCGCAAGACGGCCAACGTTGTCCTTGGCACATGGTTCAAGAAGGCTGAAGGGGTGGTGGTCGATACGCACGTACACCGCATATCCCGCCGCCTGGAGTTAACGAAGGAAAATGATCCGCCGAAGATCGAGCAGGATCTGGTGAAAATCCTGCCCCGGGAACGCTGGATTCTCTTCTCGCACCAGATCATCTGGCACGGCCGCACGCTCTGCTTCGCCCGGAAGCCTAAGTGCGTCGATTGCGCCCTAGAGAACATCTGTCACGCCGGCGATAAGACCTGGAGCACGGTGGACATGCACAAGAACGCCCAATGATCGCCAGTTTCGCGTTCAGAGAATATGCGAAGTCATCCATCGAGCGTCCCTCAGGCGAGCGAAACGCTCTCTGCTAGACTCTGCTTTCTACATCACCCAGAGGTTCTGCGCCATGCGCCGCGCCCTATTTGCCATTGTCCTCGTCATGATCTCCGCTGGGCTCGAAGCTCAGATTCTTTCAGTACCCCATGCCATCACCGATCCCAAGCAGATCGCCAGCAAACCTAACGCTCAAATCGAGCCGCGCAGCCTGACCATCGAAAAACTCTTTATGACGCGCCAGATCGGCAGCGCAACCTGGTCTCCGGATGGCAAGAGCCTGGCGTTCATTTCCAACATGAGCGGCCGCAATAATCTCTGGCTCGTGCCCGCCGATGGGGGATTTCCGGTGCAACTCACGGTTAGCGATCAGAGGCAAGCCAACCCGGCGTGGTCGCCCGATGGCAAGTGGATCGCCTTCCAATCCGACTACGAAGGTGACGAGCAGTGGGACATATTTCTGGTTTCGCCCAAGAGCGGCAAAGTGGTGAACCTCACGCAGACTCGCGAGATTGCCGAGCAGAACCCAACGTGGTCGGCCGATGGACGTTATCTCGCCTATGTAGTGAAAGCGAAGACCTCGGCCGCGTATGAGATCGACATATACGACATGATCATGCGCGAGGTGAAGCACATCACCTCGAACACCTCGCACGACAAAGGCAACTACAACCCTATCTGGTCCAAGGACGGAAAATACATCGTCTACACCCAGGAGCAGGCAAAGGGCACCGACTCAAATATCTTCGTGGCAGACCTGGGCAGCGGACAAAGCACCTTGTTGACTCCGCATAATGGCGAACAGCTCTTCTCCGCCAACGACGTGTCGCCCGACGAGAAATCCGTCTTGCTCACCTCCAATGCATCGAATGGGTACGAAAACATCGGGATCCTGAACCTCGCGACGAAGAAGATCGAATGGCTCACCAAAGACAAATGGGAAATCAGCGCCCATAACTTCTCCCCAGATGGCAAACGTCTGGTCTTCAGCGCCAACGTGGACGGCAATGAAAACATCTACCTGCACGACCTGGCCACCGGAAAATCATCCCAGCTTGCGATCGCGACTGGCGTCAACGAACCCGCCTGCGGCCGCTCCGCCTTCAGCCCAGACGGCTCGCGTATGCTCTACGTTCACAACGGCCCCACCGCGCCGAGCGACCTCTGGAGTTACGATCTCGCGAAAAATACATCCCAGCAGATCACGCACTCACTGCTCGCGGGGATCCGTTCCGAAGACCTAGTCGAACCTTATCTGATTCATTACCCCAGCCGCGACGGCAAGTGGACGATGTCGGCATTCCTGTACGTCCCGTTCAATATGGCCCGCAGTGGCAAGAACGCGGCTATTGTTTACATCCATGGCGGTCCGGCCTCGCAGATAATGAACTCGTTCAACCGCTTCATCCAGTTTGCCGCGAATCAAGGCTACATGGTGCTCGCGCCTAACTATCGAGGCTCTACCGGCTACGGCAAGAATTTTCAGGAGGCCAATCTCTTCGATATGGGGGGCGGCGATTTAGATGATGTCCTCGCCGGCGTGGACTGGATCAAGCAGACCGGCCATCTAGATCCCAAAAAGATCGCCGTCATGGGCGGCAGCTACGGAGGCTATCTCAGCATGATGGCTGTGACCAAGGCACCCGATCTCTGGGCCGCTGGCGTGCCCATCGTGCCTTTCGTCAACTGGTTCACCGAAATTGAGAATGAGGACCCTATTCTCCGGGAAAGCGACATGGCCACAATGGGCGATCCCGCCAAGAACCAGGCATTGCTCCGTGATCGCTCCCCCATCAACTTCATCGACAAAATCACCGCTCCGCTGCTTTTACTAGCGGGCGGCCACGATCCCCGCTGCCCAAAATCCGAGACCCTGCAGGTGGTTGACGCCATCAAAAAGCGTGGCGGTTCGGTCGACTACAAAATCTACGAGAACGAAGGGCATGGTTTTGCTCGCGTCGATAATCAGATTGACGCCTACAAGCGCATCGCTGACTTCCTGCTCGCCCGCGTGGTCCCGGCTGACTGCGGCTGTTCGATCACCGAATAGCTGGGGCGTGCAAGGCTTGGGCACGGGTTCTCCAATCTCGGGTAATGTCCTTCTCATTTCTGCCCACGGTACTTTTTTGATGCGTCCCGCGACCGACCTTCGCTAAACTTCGGGCACTGCAAGACAAGTTCACTTCCGGTAAGACCCTTGAGAACCCGTGTCGGGCAAGGGAAGGCCCAACGTAAGTCCAAATTTTGAGGGGGTTTGATGTTTATAAGAGCAGGGAGACTTCTATCCTCTGCCATCGTACTGCTGTGTTTCGCCGCAACAGTCTTTGCGCAGGTGCCTTCAGCGCAGCACGTCGTGCTGGTAATCGATGAAAATTCAAGCTACAGCGCAGTGACGGGGAACATGCCGTGGCTGGTTGGCAAAGGAAACACCTACGGGCACGCCACGCAATACCAGTCGGACAGCGGTGGCTCGCTTCTGGATTATCTCTGGCTGGCTTCGGGCAGTTGCGAGTCCAGCGTCAACTGCGCGCTTCCCGCTGGAACGCATAACTTCAATTGCAGCGGAAACGATTGCTACTATCCCGGTACCACCAAGACCAACGCCATCACCGACAACAACATCTTCCGCGTGCTCAATAATGCGGGAATTTCGTGGAAGGTGTACGCGCAATCCTACGCTGCAGCGGGAGGCACCGTTACCACTCCGGACAATCACAATGGCACGTCGTACTATCGCCGCCATAACGGAGCCACCTGGTACAGCGATGTGATCAACAATGTGAACGGTTCGGCGGGCAAGGTAGTCGACCTCGCCCAGCTCAACAGTGATATTCAAGCTGGCAAACTGCCCCGCTTCTCGATCATCGTTCCTGACGGGAAGCACGATGCCCACGATGGCTCGCTCGCGGCTGCCGACCAGTTCCTCAACAGCACGCTTTCACCCATTCTCAACCTGCCTGATTTCAAATCGGGCGGCACCGGGCTGGTGCTGGTGACGTTTGATGAATGCGGAGGCGGCACCAACGCAGGCTGTGGAGCATCGGTTTACACCGCGCTCATCGGGCCGAAAGTGAAAGCGCACTATGTCTCGTCGCATGTTTACAAGCACGAGAATGCGCTCCGCACCATCCTCGACAGCCTGGGTGCGAAATCCTACCCGGGTGCCTCTGCGTATGCTGCCGACATGGCTGATTTCTTCGGGGCCAGCGTTGCCGCTAAACCCGTGGTGACCGTCGGCTCTCCCGGACCTGGTGCCTCGGTAAGCTCTCCGGTTCAGATTAATGCTTCGGCGACACCCAGTTCGGGCCATTCCATCACCGGATGGCATGTCTATGTCGATAGCGTCAACGTCTACAACGGGGGAGCAGTCAACTACATCGCGCCGCAACTTAAGATGAGCGGGGGATCGCACTCTGTGACAGTCCGCGTCTGGGATACCTCAGGAGGCTACGGCGATCGGAGCTTCACGTTACAAGCTGCGACCGCCATACCCACTCTGGCCGTGGCTACGCCGGTGAATAACGTCACTGTTGGCACGCCCGTGAACGTGCAAGCAGCCGCGGCGCCCACCCCCGGACACACGATCCAGTCCTGGCGGGTACTGGTGGATGGCAGGAGTACGCTTACTGCGGGCGCGACGACCAAAGTCAACCTGCAGGTTCCCTTGACCCAGGGGAAGCACACAGTTGCGGTTCAAGCTCATGACAGCTCCGGTTCCTATGCGCAAAAGACGCTCACCGTAACCGCAAGCGCGAAACCTGCAGTAACGATTTCCGCGCCCGGCTTCGCCTCCAACGTGAGGTCGCCCATGAACATTCATGCCTCGGCCATTCCTGCCTCCGGGCGTACGATCGTGGGCTGGTGGGTGTACGTCGACAGCGTAGGCAAGTTCAAAGCTGGAGCTGTGAATTCCATTGCTCCGGCTATTACGGCCTCGCTGGGCGTCCACAATGTCGTTGTTCGCGCCTGGGATTCATCCGGCGCTTATGGCGACCAGACCTTCACAGTGGACGTAAGGCCGGTTGCGGTCAATATCACTAACCTTCTGAATGGCGCCGAAGTGCCGTCGAACGTGAATCTGGCGGCAACCGCATATTCGTCGAACGCGATCGCTTCCTGGACCGTGTACGTCGATTCCGGCATCGTTCACCGCCAGAACTACGGCAATACGCTCAACACCACTCTCAACCTGACTCCCGGCACGCACACGCTGATGGTTCGCTCGTGGAATAGCACGGGAGCCGTCGGCGACCAGACGATCAAAGTGACCGTCCCCTAAAGCTTGGACTGGTTCGGCCTTTGCCCCACACTGCGAGAGAATTCGCAGGGTGGGGTTTTCTTTTAAGCCGCAGATTTGAGACCCGCAGTTAACGTGTTACTGGGTTTCCTTCTGACCGGCCGTAAACACCGTCCAGGGCCCCGCTTTCATATCCCGCAGCAGCGGCTTCTGCCAGGAATACTCCGGATGCCGCTCCAGAAAATCGGCAGCCAGGAAATCCTGACCGCACGGATGCCCTGCCCGGGCCACAAAGCTCATCTTCGCCGCCATGCCGCTGTCGGCCGCCTTGCCCTGCACCGCGCCGCCGGGATTGTACTCATTCCATCCCCATTCCTTAATCCCGCGAGACGATACGTCCACATGCCCGCACAAGGACCGTTCATCCGGCTGTTCTTTCTTCTCGAAGCTGTCCACGTGGTCGGCCAAAAACTGTTGTGCCATGCTCACGTCGATCTTGCCTTTTGCTTGCTTCATCAGTTCTTCCCAGCGTGCTCGCCGTGCATTGGGCGACGAAGACGCGTCAGCCGGATCGAACGTGGTTTCCTCTTTGATCAGTTTCGGATCCCGCGCGAAGTTCGAACTCACAAAATAGCCATCCTTGGTGCGCCACAGCGGAGTGTTCTTAAGGCCCAATTCGAGGTACGCAATCTCTCCCGTTTTTCGATCTCCAATCAGCCAATCGTTGGCGTAGCCGCCATTGTTCCCTTCCTTGATGATGCGCACGTAATCGTCAATGCTGTTGGCATACTGCATGGCCTTGCGCGAGCGCATGAACTCGGGCTTGCCTTTCGGATCCCAGCCTTCGAACTGCGTGATGGTAGTCTCACTGATCATCATCCCCGCCGAATTAATTCCAAAATCGTCGTCGCTGGTGATCACCCCCGGAAAGCCGTCCATCAAAACGCGATTCCCGTGCTGCGGCTGAATATCGAAAATAATCACCCACCGCGCCCCCGCCAGATAGCTGGTCCAGTTGTTATGTGCGATGACAATCTGGTGATCCTTCGTCATGTTTCCGGTGGCAATGAACGCGCTGCAATTCCCCGGCGCTTTCAGCTTCGGATTCTTTGCAGTCTTCTGCTGCTTGGCCAGCCACGGCAGGTAGTAGTCGGGCACTTCCTCAAAGGCGTTGAGTGCGACAATGTCCCAGACATCGAGATTCACTCCCTTCGCCTTGACTCCATCCGCGATCCCTTGCAATTCCTGCTGATACTCGCGATCGATATGCGGCCATAGCATTTGACGGGCGGTGGTCCTGAAAAATTCCCAATCCTTCCCCGACTGGTGGACGTCGAAGAGCTTAATGGCTTCAAACGCATCCTGGACCTCGGGCGCCAGCAAATACCCGTGCTGGTATCCCAGGTCTGCAGGCGAGCCCTCCAGGTGAACGTAGGTCCACCCGCCCTGCTGAAAGCGGTAAGCCTTCTGCAATCGAGCGTCGGAAGAATCTGCAGCGAGCGCATTGATCGCCAGAGCCATGACAATTCCACCCAGCCATGTAAGCCACACAATATTTTTCAACGTGAACCCCTCGTCTCTAAGTTGAACCCGCAATAGTCTAGTCCAGCAGAAATGCACTCTTCCCCGGACGTTAAACCCTAAATGTCGGTCCTCTGCTCCGGATGCCGTGCCAAATACCAACAAGGGTCACAGCCCGCATGAGGAAACAAAGCATATACACAGTTCTCAGCGGCCGGCGGATCGAAAATGAATTGCGTCTTCCCGTTCTTTTGCTTCACGGCGTAATAATGCGAAACCACGACTGAGCTGTAAGCATTCCCTCTGGCAACCCGGATCCGGAACACAATGGAATCCGCAGCGTACGCCAAAGCCACTGCAGAAATCGCGAACAGAAGCATGCCAAGCCCTATCCGCCGCACCCACCGCCGCAGGTCGTGAACTGTGAACGCTGGCACGACGCCAGATTATAAGCCTCGCCTCTCAGTTCAGCCCTGCGCCGTAAAACTGCGCCGTAAAACATTGACAATTTTGCCATCTCACAGGCAAACTACCGCATTCGCCGGGATTCGCCTCCGGCGACGCGCCATGGACGGGAATGCGGGCTTTCTACCCTGCCTGGCCGTATACTCATCTCAACTTCATCCATGGCCATGACCGAGCAACGGGTCTCTTATACGATGGACTCCTCACTGGAGACAATTGACAGTGCTGAGGAGAAAGCCACGAAGATCGCCACCGAGCTCGGCTTCGCCGAAGATGAGGTCATGCAGATTTCCATGGCCGTCCGCGAAGGCGCCGTCAATGCCGTATTGCACGGCAACGCTTATGCCAAAGATAAAAAAGTGATTTTGGGATTTGAGCGCACCGGCCAGGATTTTATTATTACTATTCGCGACCAGGGCCCCGGGATGGACCTCAGTAAAATTCCCAATCCCCTGGCCCCGGAAAATCTGCTCAAGACTTCCGGACGCGGAATTTTTCTTATGCGCTCGTTTATGGATGTGGTCGAAATTCGGCCCTCCTCTTCGGGCACCGAACTCAAATTGATCAAGCACGTCCACGGACCCACCGCGGGCGGCAAGGAGGCTTCCCAGTGACCATGAAGGTTGGTAGTCGACAAGTGGATGGCGTGACCATCGTAGACTGCAGCGGACGCATCACGCTCGGCGAAGGCAGCGTCATCCTTCGCGATACCGTGCGCGACCTGCTCGGCAAAGGCAATAAGAAGATCGTCCTGAATCTCCAGGACGTCAACTACATCGACAGCTCAGGCATCGGTGAACTGGTCAGCGCTTTCACCACAACCAAGAACCAGGGTGGCGAGCTCAAGCTGCTCAACCTGACCAAGAAAGTCAACGACCTGCTGCAGATCACCAAGCTCTACACCGTCTTCGACGTGAAAGACGACGAAGCCTCAGCCGTCAAGTCCTTCAAATAAAGATTTCCCGGAATCGGGTGCCCCACTTCTCGCTTGTGTCGCGAGAAGTGGGAATCTCGTCCTTCCCCTTCCGGAACTCACCGCCATTTTTTCCCTTCGCATCACAGACAAGTCCAATGAATGTCTCTAATCTAGCCGCATGTTCGGCCAGAGCCATGTAGGGACAGCCGCCATCGGCTGTCCAGCCGGGCAAGGCCCGGCAGCGCGCTGCGCAGGAGTTGCGACCGGATGCGCTCTGATCGCGCTGCTATCCGTGCTATTCGTGCGCCCCACGCGAGCCTCTGACTGTCTCTCGATCCACGAAGTCGCCGGGCACATAGGCGAGACCAAATGCGTCAGCGGAAAAGTTCTGAAGGTGAAAGTCGGCAACAAGGGTGTTCACTTCCTGGATTTTTGCGAAGATGCTATCGCCTGTCCCTTCACCGTCGTGGTCTTCGCCGGTGATCTCAAAGATGTGGGTGATGTCCGCCTGCTCTCTGGACGCAACATCGAGATCCGCGGCGCCCTGAAAATGTACGATGGCCGCCCCGAGATCATCCTGAACCGCATCAGCCAGATCGAAGGCGGCGCCGCCATGATCCCGCCTCTGCCCAAAAACTACGATGTGGAAAATCGCGGCCGTTTTAGTGCCGGCCGACTCTATCCGGGCAAGAAGCCGAGGAAAGCCAAACCGCAAAAGCCGAGCGCCACCGCCACCTACGGAAGCGACCTCGAGCGCGACGATCCGCAATAGCTTCCCGCCGACATCATTGGCCACGGATTGCACCGATGTTCACGGATCAGAACGAGAATTAATCTGTGAAAACCCGTGCAAATCCGTGGCCTGATCCTACCTTTGCTCGCGCGTTGGCATCCAATCGTGCGACCCTATGAGCAGATTCACACGGCGGGAACTACTGAAGCTCGGAAGTGCGGCAGCGGTTACCCAGTTGGCATCTCTGGGTTTGCAGGGATGCGGCGGCATTTCCAAATTGATTCCATCCCTCACGGGATGCGGCAAGCTCACTGACATCGAGCATGTAGTAATCCTGACGCAGGAGAACCGCTCCTTCGATCACTATTTTGGAAGCTATCGCGGAGTGCGTGGTTTCTCCGATCAGAGCGCGGCGTTTCAGCAACCCGATTCAGCCAACACTACGGTTTCACCAGTCGGCAAGCTCCTGCCGTTTCACCTGGACACTTCGCAGGTGAACGCTGCCTGCACCCACGACATCACCCACGATTGGGTTCCCCAACATCAGAGCTGGGATAACGGCAAGATGGATGGCTTTGTGAATTCGCGTCTGCCAATCAATGCCAATGATGCGGTTTTAAGCATGGGCTATTACACGCGCGCCGATCTTCCCTATTACTACGCCCTGGCCGATGGATTCACGCTCTGCGACAACTATTTCTGCTCCGTCATCGGCCCAACAGATCCGAATCGTCTGTACGCGATGGCGGGATCGCTCGATCCCGACGGAAAAAATGGCGGCCCCGTATTGCAGACCATCGTCGCCAATCGATCCGCTATGTACGGGCGCTTGACCTATACGACCATGCCCGAACAACTGCAAGCTCGCGGCATTTCGTGGAAAGTGTACTCATCTCCGGATGTGGATATTCTTGGCGGCCTTCTATCGGATAACGTGCTCTCGTATTTTAAGAATTTCCAGGATCCCTCTTCGACTTTGCATAAGAACGCATTTGGACCACAGTTCCCGGTCGACTTCTTGGCCGATGTAGCTTCGGGCAATTTACCGCAAGTATCCTGGCTGATCGGATCCGTCGTGACGTCCGATCATCCGCCTTCGCCGTCCATCTTTGGCGAAAACATTCTTTCGCTCATCATCACCGCTCTGAGCGCGAACCCGGTACTGTGGGCAAAGACGGTTCTGTTTGTGAACTACGACGAAAATGGCGGATTCTTCGACCATGTGCCGCCGGTCACTGCGCCTCCGGGAACGCCCGGGGAATACGTCACCGCGCCTGCATTTCCTGATCCCACGGTCGCCGGCAATCCTGCCGTCAGCGGGCCCATTGGGCTCGGTTTTCGCGTTCCCATGCTGATCATCTCGCCGTTCAGCCGTGGCGGATTCGTCTCCTCGGATCTGTTCGATCACACTTCGGTTTTGCGCTTCCTGGAGACTCGCTTCGGAGCGGAGGTGCCGAATCTGAGCGCCTGGCGGCGCGCCACGGTCGGAGACTTGACCTCGGCATTCAACTTCAAGACTCCGGACCACTCGATGCCGAGCTTGCCATCAACCCTGCAGGCCGATTCGCAAGCGATTCAAGCATGCAAAAACAACCTGGCCGGATTCACGCCCTTCACCTTGCCCGCCACGCAGAGCCAACCGACCCAGGAATCCGGTACATCCGCCAGTCCCAGCGGCCCGTGTTGATATTGCGTCACACCATCCCCCGGCGCAATTCCTCCAGCGGATACTTCGTCCCGCGCCACACGATCCCATCATTCCACAACGTCAGGATCATCGACCGCAGCAGGGTGTAAATGAACAATGTCGTGCTCACCGGGTGCAGCAGCAGATAATAAGCCGGCACCGCCGACCGCCATGACATCCCAATGTAGATCAGCAGCATAGATAGCAGGGCGATGCCATAGGGCACGCGCGCCCATCCGTGCGCCAGCCACAGTCCAAGAAACGGCCCGTAATTCAAGAAAGCCAGCCCGAACGCCGAAATGACGGTTCGCCACGACTGAAATGACAACACCGCGAAAAAATTCTTCGTGAGATTGTTGACCACCCCAAATGCACCATGCGCCCAGCGGATCGAAATCAAGTCTCCGCCAAATACATTCCTCTGCGCGAACCCTGCATTCTTCACCACCTTGCCCAGCTTCATGTCGTCGAGCACTTCCATGCGCAGGGCCTGGTAGGTGCCCACTGCCTCATACACGCGGCGCCGAACCAGGTTGAATGCACCCACTCCCATGTGATCGTCCGTGCTCGGATCCGCCACCTTCCATGGCCGGTGCCCGAACATGAACATGCTCTGGAAAAACGCGATCATCATGTACTCCCCCGGACGCTTCATGATCATCCGCGGAAACAGGACCACATGATCTGCATGCTCGTGTTCTGCATACGCCAGTGCCCGCCGCACCGAATCCGGCTTGAATAAAACGTCGGCATCGGTAAACAGCAGCCACTCCCCTGAAGCTGCCTTGGCCGCAGTCCACATGGCATGTGTCTTCCCCAGCCACCCGCGAGGCAATTCCGAATGCTGAATCACCCGCAACTCGGGAGTGGTAAAAATGGGGTGCCCCAGTTCTCGCTTCTGTTGCGAGAAGTGGGAATCGTGCATTACCCGTTCCATAATCCGGCCGGTCCGATCGGTCGATCGATCATTCACCGCGATCACTTCATAGTTGTCGTAATCCAGCGAAAGCAAACTCCGCAGGCACAGCTCCAAGCTCTCTTCCTCATTCCGTGCCGGAACGATGATCGAAACCCGAGGATTTCCGGAAGCCAAAACAGGATTGCGATCCCATTCCGCACGCGAAACGTCGGCGACGCTAGGCATCCCCAGCGCAGCGTCTACAATGCGGGAAGCCCAGGCGAGCGCCAGAATGATTCCCGCGATCCAAAAGAAATACGTCATTTGTAGTTGGTATTAGTGGACGCCGATCTTCGCCCGATCCACGCCCACGGCGGGCGCAAATCTCATCCCATAAAAAAGTATTGCAGAGGAAATTCCCATCGCGATTACCGGCAAAATGAATGCCACCTGCAGCGACTTCCGGTCAGCCACCCATCCCATCATCGTCGGAGAAGGCACGTCCCCCAAAATGTGAATGATGAAGATATTCACCGCTATCGCCGTAGCCCGAATATGCGCCCCCACGGAGTTAATGACCGCGGCATTGAGAGGAGAAGTATTCAGCAGCAGAAAAAATGCGGCCAGTGCGATGGCTGGAATCATCAGCGGCCCCCGGGTAAAGAGTGCCACGATCATAACTGGCACCCCCAGCAGCATGCTCGCCGCTGACACCAGGTAGTACGAACTCTTCATCCGCGGCAGCAGATAATCCCCGAGCCAACCTCCGGCCAGCGACGCCACAATTCCATCGATCACAATGATCATCCCGAACATCAGGTTGGCGTGCTCCAGCGTATAGTGCCGCTCGCTGTACAAAAACTGCGGCATCCACACTTGAATTCCACCCAGGGAAAACGTCATAGCCGCCATCCCCAGCGTCGCTGTAATGAAAGCCCAGTTCCCCACCAATCCCCGGATCGTTCCCCGCGCCGCAGTCTCTTGCAACGTATCGAATCGGCCGCGCTCCGGTTCTTTCAGAAAAGAGACCATCAACGCGAGCACGAATCCCGGCGCCGCCGCAATGTAGAACGGAAATCTCCACCCATGTCCCGGCGCCAGATACCCGCCGAGCAGGTATCCCGCGGCCGAGCCCACCGGAATCGCCAGATAAAAGACGCCCAGGATGCGCCCACGCTTCTTCTCCTCAAAAAGATCCGCGACAAACGTAGGCGCGATGGTCACAAACGTCGCCTCGCCCACTCCCACCAGGGTGTGGCGAATCAGCAGTTCCGTGTAGGTGTGCGTCACCGCAGTCATCAGCGTCAGACCGCTCCAGAAAATCGCCCCCAGGACAATGATCAATTTCCGCGAGTAACGGTCTGCCAGCGGCCCCACAAACGGCGCCGCAATCATGTAGAACCCAAGAAACGCGCTGGTCAGATAACCGATCTGCTCTTTGTTCAGATGAAACTCGGCCTGTACCAGCGGTTGCACCGCGAACAGCACATTGCGGTCTGCATAATTGAGCAGGTTCAGCGCCGTCAGGACGATCAGCGCCGTCCGGGGTTGCAGGCTGTTTTCGGACACGGGTCTGGCGAATATAACATGCAGAAATCCGTCGATGCTGGCTAACCCCGAACCACGGTACACGAAGTGTCACGGATGGATTTCCCTGTGTACCTCAGTGTCCTCTGTGGTGAATGGAATTATGAGCGGAGTTAGGTCGGGGCCACCGCGCCACAATCGTCGTCGAGATTCCACCTCGCGGACGAAACTCGCCCCTCACCTCCGCCCACACCGGCTTCGCCCACTTCACAACGTCTTCCAGCACCTGGTTCACAACATTCTCCTGAAAAATTCCCAGGTTCCGGTAGCACTGCAAATACTCTTTCAATGACTTCAACTCGAGGCAATCCTTATCCGGCATGTAACGGATGTTCAGAACTCCGAAATCCGGTAACCCGGTCTTGGGACACACCGACGTAAACTCCGGATCATCCACAACGATCTCGTATCCGGGAAACTGGTTCGGCCAGGTCTCAATGGGGGGAAATTTGTAATCGAGCCCGGCGGCAGCGTGCTCAGGCGTATAACGCGACAATTTCGGCATGCAAGTATTCTATCGGTTCCCTCTTCTATCGGTCCCCCCGGCAGAGACGCAGCTTGCTACTTCTCTTTAGCTACGTCTCTCTCGCAAGCCAGCCTGAAGAATGCACCCGAACTCCTTTTCCCGCATCCAATGTGATACCTGCGAGCAAGCCTTCTGTCCTGCGATCGGAGCCTCGCGGATGGTAAATTGATACTTACATTATTCCCGCCGGACCCTGAAAGAAAAACAGGTTGGCATCGACGAACAATTCGCAAACCCCGCCGCGCCGGCGGTGGCTTTGGATCGCACTAGCCGCTCTCGTTCTTCTACTCATTCTCTATTCCTCGCTCCGCCAGACGCCTTTAAAAGTTCGCGTCACCACCGTGCAACGCGGTCCCATTCGCAGCGTGGTCTCCACCAATGGCAAGGTTGAGCCCATTCACAATTTCGAAGCTCACGCTCCCATTGCCACCACGGTTCGCCGCTTGCTGGTCAAAGAAGGCGATCGCGTAAAGCAAGGCCAGGTACTGCTGCAACTGGACGACGCGGACATCCGTGCGAAAGCTGCGAGTGCGCAGGCCCAAATCAAGGCGGCGCAAGCCGACCAGAACGCCTTGAAATCCGGCGGAACCCAGGAAGAAGTTATCACCCTCAAATCGCAACTCATCAAAGCCCGCAGCCTCACTGAAACGGCGCAACACAACCTCGATGCCCTCCGTCGCCTGCAGCAGCAAGGCGCTGCCTCCTCCGGCGAAGTCCGCCAGGCCGAGGACACCCTGCAGCGGGCTCAGGCCGATCTCACCCTCCTCGAGCAAAAACAGAAAGACCGCTATTCTCAGCCTGAAATCGCCCGCATCGAAGCCCAGAGCACTGAGGCGCAGGCAGCCTATGCCAGCGCTGAAGATGCCCTGCAGCGATCCACCGTCCGAGCCCCTTTCGATGGCATCGTCTATTCGGTGCCAGTCAAAGAGGGAGCCTTCGTCCAGGGTGGCGAACTCATGCTGCAGGAAGCTGACTTGTCGAGGACTCTGGTGCGCGCCTTTGTCGACGAGCCGGATGTCGGACGTCTCCAGGTTGGGCAAAAAGTTGAGGTCACCTGGGATGCCATCCCCGGCCGCGTCTGGAATGGTTCTGTCAACACGGTGCCCGCCACGGTCAAACTGCGCGGCAATCGAAACATCGGAGAAACCACCTGCCTGATCGACAATCAGGATTTCCGGCTGCTCCCCAACATTAACGTCGGCGTCACTATCGTGACCGCGGAGCACCAGAACGTGCTTACACTACAGCGCGACGCCTTGCGCATGGACGACAGCCGGCCTTACGTCTTCCGCATCGATGGCGACCGTCTACACCAGCAGACAGTTTCGTTCTCTCTGCAGAACCTGACGCGCGTGGAAATCACCGGCGGCCTGAACGAAGGGGACAAAGTGGCTTTGCCGGCGGAGGAACAGAAGCCGCTGGTCGACCGCGCCAAAATCAAGGTTGTGCCATAACAGATCTTTGGAGACCCAGTTCCCAACCCGGCCGCCGCTTCTGAGATCGAGTTTGCAATGACGCATTCATGAAGTTGCCACCGCTGCTGCTGATGTTCGCTTCCCTTTTGCCGAGTTCGGCGATTCCCGCGAACGTTACTCCGCGGCAACTGCTGGCCGAAGGTCGCGCGGATGACGCCGTTCGCCTGCTGCAACAGCAAGTGACGCTGCACCCGGCTGATGCCGAATCCTTCAATCTACTCTGCCGCGCCTACTTCATGGCCGACGACTGGGATCCGGCGTTGGAAGCCTGCCAGCGCGCAGTGAGCCTCGCTCCACAGAACAGCATGTACCACTTGTGGCTAGGCCGAGCATACGGCGAGAAAGCGGACCACTCCTCAATTTTCTCCGCCCCCGGACTGGCCAAGCAGGCCCGCAGCGCCTTTGAACGCGCTGTGCAACTCGATCCCGGCAATTGGGAAGCGCGCGCCGACCTGGGCGAATTCTATGCGGAAGCTCCGGGCATTATCGGTGGCGGCAAAGACAAATCACGCGCGCAAGCCGATGCGCTAATGGCAATCAATCCTGCGATGGCACACTGGGTCCTAGCCCGCATCGCGGAAAAAGACAAACAGCCCGACGTGGCCGAACGCGAATATCGAGCCGAGATCGCCGCCAGCCAGTCCGGCGCGCGCGCCTGGCTTGATCTGGCAGGATTTCTACGGCACGAAAAACGATATGAGGAAATGAAGCAGGCTCTGCGCACCCTCAATTCCAGCCTCCTGGACCGGCCAGAGGCTCTGATGCACGCCGCGCAGCAGCTCTTCCGGTCAGATGTTGATCTCCCCTTTGCCGTCGGCCTGCTCGAGCGTTACCTGAAGGCCCCCGTCGAAGATGGGCCGGCCTTCAAGGCCCATGACCTGCTGGGCCAAATTTATGAGAAGCAAGGAGACAAGCGTGCCGCGGCCGACCAGTTTCGCGCCGCCCTCGCCCTGGCCCACTCCTATGGACGTGCCCAGGAGAATCTAAAACGCGTGGAGCGCTAACCATCGCTGAACGGGTGCCGACATTTTTCGCGTTCCTATGCCGGACATTTAGAATTTCGCTTGATCCAATCTGTTGATCACAGGAATCAGAGCCGTGATCCCGAGTGTTTTGGGGTTTGCTCAAAGCTCACAGCTCACAGCTCATAGCTCGAGAGGAACGCATGAAGACTAGGTCCCGCGCTGCTCTACGCCAAATTTGCATTTTACTTTTCATACTCCGCGCTCTGTCGTTCGCCGAGCCCATCCCGCTCAAACGCGTCGTCGAACTCGCGTTGACGCACGCCACGGGAGGCGCCATCGCTGCTGCTGAAGAGCAGCGCATCGCAGCTGCCTATCACGACCTGCGCAACAACTACATCCCGCAGGTAATGACCGGCGCTGGTCTGGGCTGGTCCTACGGATTCCCTCTCGGGCTGGAAGGCTCAGCTCCGTCTCTGTTCAACATCAATGCGCAATCCGCTGTGCTCAACCCCTCGCTGCGGCAGTTCATCAAAGCAGCCAAAGTCGACTCGCACGTCGCTTCTTTAAACAGCAAAGATCAGCGCAGCCAGATTATCCAGGACGCGGCACAAAGCTACGCCGAACTTGCCAAGTGGGAGCAGCGGTTGAGTCGCCTCCAGGAAAGCGCGGGCGAAACCGCCAAGATGGAGGCTGCCGTGAATGACCGCGTCAAAGAGGGCATCGACAGCGAAATCGATCAGACCAAAGCCCGCCTCTCCACCGCCCGCGTGCGCCTGCGCATTGCCGAAGCTCAAGGTGCCGCTGACGTGCTACGCGAGCACCTCGCCAAATTGACTGGGCTCGCCGCGGCGGCGATCCAAACCGAGCCGGAGTCAATCCCTGCCCCGCCCGCGGTACCGGAAGAGAATCCGGACAATGCCGCCGCTTCCAGTCCATCGGTGCAAGCCGCGCTCGAACATGCGCGCGCCCAATACCTGCGCGCCAAAGGAGAGCATCGCGCTCTCTGGCCCAGCTTGGATTTCGCCGCGCAGTACGCGCTGCTATCAAAATTCAACAACTTCCAGAACTACTACATTCCGTCCCATCCCTGCGTCACTCCGTTGGGAGAATTTCTTTGCGTTTCGAATAGCTTCCAGCAAAATAACGCCACCGTCGGCGTAAGCATCCGCTTTCCGTTGTTCAATGCCTCCCAGCGCTCCAAAGCGGAGCTGGCCGAGGCGGATGCGCGCAAGGCCAGCAAGCAGGCCGAAGCCGCGAAAAATCAGTTGTCGGAAGAAACCTTGCGAATGCAGCGTTCGGTCGCGCAATTACAAGCGGCACGCGATGTCGCGCAACTCGAATACGAGATTGCTGACAAAAATATGGCCGCCGTCCACACTCGCATGGACCAGGGCACCGCCACACTACATGACCTTGACGACGCCCGCACCCAACTGAGCGAGCGTTTCATCTCGCTGCAAGACGTAACGTTCGAACTGCAGCGCGCGCAGTTAGGCCTGATGCGCTCCACAGGAGAACTGGAAAAGTGGGCCCTCGGAACCCAGTAGCTGGAGAGAGGGACCATGGATGTGAGTCGTTGGTTTCCTCTGTGTTGCCCAGTGGCCTCTGTGGTGCGTCCCTATAGCTTCCCTCGAAGGCTCCTCACCACCCTGCGAATCGCCTTTTCGTCCCGCCGGTACCACCGCCACTGCCCCTGTTTTGCAGCCTCGACCAAACCCGCTTTGGTCAAAATGCCCATATGATGCGAGATGGTGGGCTGCGCGAGCCGGATGCGCTCCTCGATATCTCCGCCGCAGAGGAACCCTGGTCGTATCTCCGAATTCTTCCCTTCTTTCAAAACCTGCAGAATCCGCCGCCGGGTAGGATCGGCGATGGCTTGAAGCGCCCGATCGAGCGATGCGTCAGAAGACATGACACAAGGAATAACGTCAGAATCGATGCCTGTCAATATACGGCAATACTCATCCTGTGGAAACCTTCCACGTTTTTCTGGTGTCCAAAGAGAAACAACAGGGGTTCGTGATGGATGCTTTCACCCCGGCGCGGGCTATCCCCTCATCCTCGGTCGCCAAACTCCTGCCCGTCGTTGCCGGCTTGCTGGTGGCCGCGGTAATCGCCTTCTCTGCCGCATCCCCGCCAACTCACTATCTCTCGTGGACCGGCGTACTCACGTTCGCGCTCCAGCGTCTCTTCGCAGTGTCGCTGGGCTCGGTGCTGACAGTCGCGATCCTTTGTGCCATTCTTTCCCGAGGCAAGCATCTCGATTTCCAGATGCTGCTGGTGCAAACCTCGCGTGCTGCAATCTGGCTTGCTCCGTTGGCCTTGCTGATGCGCGCGAATTCGGCCTGGACGTTGGTGGCCGCCGCTGCTTTTGCGATCCTGCTCACGCAATCCATGCGCTCACCCGGGCCACGCGACCTCGACCCAGAGGACTCTGTCCTTCTTTCCCTCCGGCCGGATGTCCTCCCACTCTTCCCCAAATTGAGGCCTGGCATCTCGGTCGCCGCAGCGCTCTGTGCGCAAACCGGAGTCCTAGCCCTCTTCGCTGGACATGCGCTAGACGGCTCGATCCTGTTCGGCGCAGCCGTTTGCGCCTGGACTTGGTGGTTTTTCCCAAACGCGAATTCCCGGAATGCCTCTCAAACGCACAATGTGCCCATAGCGCTTCTTGCAGCGATCGTCATGCTGGCCGCGCTCCTCCCATACCTCCATGGAGCTGCGGGATTCGGACTAGGTTCTTCTCACAAGCGCGCTGTGCGAGTCCTTCTGCGCGGCAACGCCTCTCGGAGACGCTATACCGCCGAAACCGTGAACGACTCGCAACGGACCGCCAGCGAGGGAAACACCGGGATCGTCCTGTGGCCAGAGAAGCAACTCCACACTCAACTGATCGCTCCCACTCCCATCGATCTCACGAATCCGCCGGTACTCGGCCCCAGCTCGAATCCTCTGCTGATCCCCTTCGATGGCGTTTATTGGTTCTTCAAATCCCCTGACGTGCGCCCGCCCGGAACTTCCCGCCAGGCTCACGCTAGTCCCGAGACAGTAGACATCCGCTCCACCGACGGACGTCCCCTCTCTATCGAGGCGCACGACTATCTCGGAAGCCTGATCAATGTCGATTGCTGCAGCCGAATTCAGATCGCCGTCCGCAACGCGGATCGGTATCCTGACACCGTCTCTCTGGAATTGATCCTGGTTGATACCAGTCAGCCCCAGCACCCCTCAGAATCGCTAGGAAGAATGCTGGTCAAATCTACCCGCCCGTGGAGAATCTACGAGCACCCACAACCAATAAGCGAGTTGCTGAATTTTCCGATTCCGCCCCGCGCGTCGCTGCGCCATTTCGATGAGGTGAGAATCATTTTTCAGCTGGATCACAGTCGCGCAGAAGCTGGCGCCCGCATTGCAATCGATCACTTCGTGCTGGTCCCGCGCGGCTTGTGAATACACGAATTTCGAAAATCCAGCAAGCGGGAGTGTTCCGGGAGGGAGAGCTATCAAGTAAAAAGGCGTCCGGCAAGGACGCCTGTCGCAACACTGTCGTCTGATAATGCAACTACTTCTTCAAAATCGGATTGTACCCATCCCCAATTAACTTGGTCCGCATTCCTTCCGCATCTTTCACATCGGAATACGGCCCCAATTGCACATGGAAGAGCTTATCGTTCGCGCCCGTGCTCGCCACGAACGCTGGATACTCCTTCTTCTTCAACGCATCTACCAGCGAGGCCGCATCTTCCTGCTTACTTACCGCCGCCACTTGCACGAAATATCCCGCGGTTGGGACCGTGGTCGCCGGATCCACGCCACTGTTCTGCGCGTTTTTGTCAGGCGCAGCCGCCGGCTGTGCCGTATCTGTTTTCGCCTCCGGTGCCGGATTCAGTTCGGCATTCGCGTCTTTCTGCTCAACGTTCTTGTAGAACGTCATCTGCGGGGATGCTGCCGCTCCGCTGACGGCCTTATTTGCGTTGGTCGAGACCTTCGGCGTCCCTGCATTGACCGCTGCGAGCCCCAGGTCGGACTTCCGCCCCAGCGAATATCCCAGCGCAAAAAATAATGCGCACACTCCTACCAATCCAAAAAACAAGGAAGAGCAACTTCCCTGTTCCCAGCGTGATCTCGGTATCTTGTGACGACCCCATAATTCGACTCCACCAAAAGCGCTGCGACGGTGCCTCACTCAAGCACGAGTTTGCTTTAGTGAGCTTTCCACTGCCCTCGTACGAAACCTAAGCTGTCTTCGCCGCCGGAGAAGTATCCTCTCCCTTGCCTAATATCTTCTGAAGTCCCGAGAAGAAATCCACCGGCACCGGAAAGACGACGGTCGTATTCTTCTCCACTCCGATCTCGGTCAGGGTCTGCAGATATCGTAACTGCACGCTGACCGGCTCGCTCGACAGCAGGTGCGCGGCATCGACCAGCCGCTGCGCCGCCGAAAACTCGCCTTCCGCATGAATGATCTTCGACCGCTTCTCGCGTTCCGCCTCGGCTTGCTTGGCCATCGCGCGCAGCATCGACTCCGGCATATCCACCTGCTTCACTTCGACGTTGGTGACCTTCACGCCCCACGGCGAAGTATGCGTATCCAGAATGCTCTGCAGCCGAAGATTGATCTTGTCGCGATGCGCCAGCAATTCATCCAGTTCCTGCTCGCCCAGCACCGATCGCAGAGTAGTCTGGGCAAACTGCGACGTCTGGTAAACGTAATTCGAAACTTCCACCACCGCCTTGCGCGGTTCAATCACCCGCAGAAAAATGACGGCATTCACTTTCAGGGTAACGTTGTCGCGGGTGATGATGTCCTGCGGCGGTACCTCCAGCGCTTCCTGCCGCAAAGAGACGCGCACGATGCGGTCGATCGGCGTGAATACCAGGATGACTCCCGGCCCCTTCGCCTCCGGCAGCAATCGCCCCAGGCGGAAGATCACGCCGCGCTCGTACTCCGCCAGAATCTTGATGGAACTCAGAAGATAGATAACAACGACGACGATGATGATGGTTGTAAAACCGAAGCCAAGCTCTGCCACAAACGCCTCCGCCCAGGAGCTGGAACACTCCTATCGCGGATTGTATAGCAGCAGCCACCATGCGGCGCGTAAATCAGGACCTGACAGTTGCTTGCCTTGATACGCTGGCAAAGGCGCCACCGGCTGAGAGTATCCCTGCTACGACCCTGCCCTCGCGAGATGAATCCGCGTAGCGTCCACCGGCACATCCCGCTGAATCTCCATCTCCAGCGAGGTCCCTACCTCCAGCTTGACGTCCGGACCATGTTTCAACAGTGCCCACGCTACTCCGCCGGCCAACCCTGCGAGCCCGCCGTAACGCGCGCCATTAAAGCCACCTGCCGCAAGACCGCCGATACTCCCCACCGTTCCGCCAACGGCGCCGCCCTTGGCCGCGTCTTCAACTCGCTTGCCAGCCTGGTTATCGGCCTTGATGGTTCCTTCGGTATCTTTCACTTTCTTGTCTTCCGCGCCCGGCGTGTTCTGGACCGATCCCGGCAGCATCACCGTGTACCCACTCGGATAGATCATCGACGTGAAGTGGATCAGTAGCCCGGCTCCGCCTTTGACTCCGCGCTTAGCATGGTCAACGCGGGAAATCTTTCCCTGTATGTACGTCCCCGCTGGAATCAGCATGCGATCATTCGCCACGAACGGAAACGCCGTCTCCGCATACACCGGATCCCCTTCCCGCGCATTTTTCGTGGATATCGCCTGCTTGAGAGTGAGCGGAACCTTGGTCCCGGCCGGGATCACGACAGAATGAGGATCCACTGCCGGAGCAACCTGCGCAGCCGCTGCACTCTGCTCCTGCCCGGGTGACGCAGGCTGAGGCTTAGCCTGCTCCGCAGCCTGTCCCCAAGCCATTCCCGAAACCATCAGCATCGCCAGAATTACACGCATGTTGCACCTCCTGCGAATCTCCCCATCTCAGTTACGGTGCCTGAGCTCTGTCCTTATCCCGTGGCAAAGAGACGCTTCCAATGTTGGCGAGATTACCACGCTGATAGCGCCTAGGATGCAGCGTTGCGGCGAGAAGTTATCCGGAGCGCCGCGTCCGCCCTTGGCTGATGTACCGTTTCCACGTACCCGCAACTACAATGGATGATAACGCTGAAGCCTGTGGGGTGTGCCCATGCCAATGGAAGTTCGCGAGATCGCCATCCGTCACGGCCTATCGAAAAAGCGTAAGAACGCTCTGGCAGCCCTGGTCTGCGGGGCGTTGCCGGCCACGCTAATAGCCTTGCGATTCTATCCAACCTGGCAGGCCTGGTTACTCGGCGTGACCATCGGTATGATCTGGGGCAATGCCTTCGAATACGTCTATCACCGCTTCCTGCTACATCGTCCACGCACTCAGCACGGGGCCGCACATCAAGAGCATCACGCGAAGATCGGTACTCCACAGGAAGCAGAATTCGTGGCGCTGATCAGTTCCCCGTTCAACATTGTCCTTCTATTCGTGATCAACGGAATCCCAGCCTTCCTCATCAGCGCTCTGCTCGGGTTGCAGGGGATTCTCTGCGGCATCTTCATTGGCTGGTCGGTGTATTTGATTCTTTGCGAGGAGATTCACTGGCGGATCCACATGAACGGCTGGCTTCCTCCGGCTCTTCATTTCGCCCGCGCCTATCACATGAGCCATCACGACATTCCCAACAGCCGCTACAACGTGTTTCTACCGGTCTTCGATCTTCTCCTAGGGAACACGGATGTAGGGAAAAGCAACCTTCCTGTCTAGCCCCTGACCCTGCCTCTATTTGTAAATCAAGTACTTCTCCCGCACCTTCTGAAACTTCTGCAGCTCCTCCCGCCAATCCTGCGATATTCTCCGCGGATCCTGCCCCGTCGCCAGCGCCTCGTACACACTCTGATTCACGAGCAACTGCTGCATCTTTTCGATCTTCCAATTGTTCGCATACAGTTTCAGCAGCGCCGCCGCAAGCTCCATGCCCATCTCGGGAGCGTCGAATCCATTGCGGTCCGTAAGCACAATGTTCACTCCCTGGCACGCCTGCCCGCTATAGTTGCTGGAAGTCGGAGTAAACGTCACCGGCACAAATCGCACCCCGGCAATCCCGCGCGCATTCAGAAAGGCTGCAAGCTCTTTGCTCTTGATCCACGGAGCGCCCACCACTTCAAACGGAGTATCCGTCCCGCGTCCCACGGAAATATTCGTGCCTTCAATCAGCCCGACTCCGGGATAGAGCGCCGCCTCCGTCACACTCCGCAAATTCGGCGACGGATTCACCCACTCGATCCCCGTCGAATCGAACCAGTCCCCGCGTTGCCACCCGTCCATCTGAACCACCGTAAGCTTTGCGTTGATGCCTCGCTCGGCGTTGAACATCTTCGCCAGTTCGCCCATCGTCATCCCATGCCGCACCGGCACAGTCCAATAATTGGTGAAACTCTCGTGCCCGGCATCCGCTGGCGGACCTTGCACGAACGATCCCGTAATCGGATTCGGCCGGTCCAGCACAATCATCTCAATGCCAGCCTTGGCCGCCGCTTCCAGAAAATATCCCAGCGTAGTTTCGTACGTATAAAACCGCGTCCCCGCATCTTGAATGTCGAACACAATCGCATCCAGCGTCCGCAGCACCTCCGGCTGCGGTCGCCGCGCCGCGTCCGTACCTCCATACACGCTGTACACGGGAATTCCGGTCGCAGCATCTTTGGAATTATTGATGTCGGTAGTGTCCAGCGTGCCAGTCACACCGTGCTCCGGACTGAAGATCGCGTCCAGCGAAACTCCCGGAGCCGCTGCCAGCACATCAATCGTTCTCTTTCCCGAAGCGTCGAGGCCAGTCTGATTTGTCACCAGCCCAATATGCTTCTTGCCTTCAGCCGCCTTCAGCACATCGAACCCGTGCTCCTCGAGTACATCGATCCCGTTCTTCACCGATCCATTACGCGCACTCATGCGCCGCTCTGCGCTCATGGCCTCGTTGTACCCGGTGATGCTCTTCCATCGAAGAGCATCCTTCTCTTCCACGGTCAGAGGCAGCGCCGCCGCAATTTCCGTGGCCACCTTGACGCGCAGCCCAATCGTATTGCCCTTCCCCCGCGGATGCACCGAATTCGTCAGCAGGATGATGTAAGACTTGGTCGTCGGATCGATCCAGATCGATGTCCCCGTGAACCCCGTATGCCCAAACGATCCCACCGGCAAAAGATCGCCGCGATTCGATGAAAACGGCGAATCAATGTCCCACCCAAATCCGCGCAATGTCGACGCCGATGGAGGCTGCTCGGGCTCGCTCATCTTCTTCACTGCCAGTGACGACAATATCCCGTCCCCACCATTCAGCAGCGCCTGCGCGAACTTTGCCAGATCGTCTCCCGTCGAAAACAATCCCGCATGCCCCGCCACTCCTCCCATGCGCTGCGACCGCGGATCGTGCACCACGCCCCGGATCATGTGCTCATGCTCGTCATACTGTGTAGGCGCGATCTTCGGCTTCCACGCGGCGGGAGGCAAAAACCGCGTGTGCATCATCTTCAGCGGCTGAAAAACGTGCTTCGCCGTATACACATCCAGCGTCTCCCCCGACAGCTTTTCCACCAGCCAACCCAGCATGATGAAGTTCGTGTCGCTGTAGATAAATTCCGACCCGGGCGCCACCTGAGGCGTCTCGGCACAAGCCAGCCGGAATGCCGATTCCTTCGAATCAAACGCCGGAGTCAAATCAATATCCGGCGCCAGCCCCGAGTAATGAGTCAACAACTGCCGGATCGTAATGTCTTCCTTTCCATTCTGCGCAAACTCCGGGATATACTTCGCCACCGGATCATTCAGCCGCATCTTCCCCAGTTCCATCAACTGCATCACCGCCGTCGTGGTCGCGATCACCTTGGTCAGTGAGGCCATGTCGAAAATCGTGTCGACCGTCATCGCCTCGCGCCGAGGCTCGAGCGAGCGTTCCCCATAGGCTTTTCGGTAGATGACCTTCCCATCGTGTCCCACCACCAGCACCGCACCGGGAATGTTGTGATCCGCGATTGCCTGCTGAATGATTGCGTCCACCGCCCCCAGACGCACCGGTGACGCACTCGCGCCCGCCGCGCGCGTGCCGCTACCTTGCACCACAGCTTCCGCGAAACTCCCGCAAGCTAAAGCCAGAGAACATACGACCGTCAGCACGAAACGCATAATTGCCAAACCTCCATAGTGCTTCTGAAAACGCGGGATCGCCCGCCGCGATAAGTTGGTGGATGTAGGAATCTTCTGACTTTACACAACCCGCGCAACTGGCTCAAGGAGCGCGATTCCAGGAGTGCCCTTTTGGTCACAGTCGAAGAACTAGACCCGTGCTACGCTTTCGCTTGTGCCCGCCCAATCCCAGCCTCGGAATGCCACCGGCAGCTTGCTTTCGGCCTTCGATGAGCAAGATAAAGTTTTTTCGCGCGCGTTCTCGATGCTGCGCGAAGCCATAACGCAGCGGGCCTTCCCCGCCGCATCCATCGCAGTCACGCGCAACGGCCAACTGATTGCGCTGAAATCGTTCGGCAGCTTCGTATACGACACTCGTCCCGAGGGTGCCCCACTTCTCGCGGCCGTTGCGAGAAGTGGGAGGGTTGACTCCGTTTCTACCGAGACCATCTTCGACCTGGCCTCGCTTACCAAGCCAATCGCCACTACCACGGTGGCTGCAATTCTCTATCAACGCGGTCAACTCGAGTTGGATGCTCCCCTGATCGGCACACTCCCGGAATTCCGCTCCGCGTCCGATCCTCGCCGCGACGAAATCACCTTCCACATGCTGCTCTCGCACTCGTCCGGCCTCCCCGCGTACGAAAAGTTGTTTCTGAAGGCGCGTTCACGTGATGAACTGCTGCAGGCCGCGCTAGCGACTCCGCTGATCGCAGATCCCGGCGCCCGCGCCGAATACAGCGATATCGGATTCATTCTCCTCGGCCTCGCCCTCGAGCGCCTGTCTGGCGAGCCACTCGACGTTTTCTGCCAGCGCGAGATCTTCGGCCCTTTAGGCATGTCGAATACGACGTTCAACCCACCTGAAGGAATTCGCCCCACGATTCCCCCAACCGCCGACGAGCGCATTGAAGCCGTACCCAAGCAGGATGGCCCCGCTCGCAGCACCTTCCGCAATCGCATAATTCAAGGCGAGGTTCAGGACGAAAACGCCTCAGTCCTGGGCGGCGTAGCCGGACACGCCGGCCTGTTCTCCAATGCGCACGACCTGGCAATTTTCGCGTCCACCATGCTCCAAGGCGGACCCCCGATTCTCCGCCCTGAAACCATCGCCCTCTTCACCCGCCGCGAATCCGCTCCGGCAGGCACTTCCCGCGCGCTAGGTTGGGACACTCCCTCCACCCCTTCGCAATCAGGAAAATATTTTGGGCCCAAATCCTACGGCCATCTGGGATATACCGGCACGAGTCTCTGGATCGACCCCGACCGCCAACTCTCGATTACCCTGCTCACCAACCGCACTTGGCCCGACTGCTCCAATCAATTCATCAAGCAAGTCCGCCCACAATTCCACGACGCCGTTGTCGAAGCGCTGGTCGGCGTTTGAAAGGATATTCACTCCAAACATTTAAAATGATCTGGCAATAAGGGGTGCCCCACTTCTCGCCGCAGTTGCGAGAAATGGGAACTCCGGATCCAATCTCCGCAAACGTGAAGCCGAAAGGTACATCTTGACCGCAAGCCGCGTCCCCAAACACGATCTTAGCCATCTTCCCACCGAACAGATTCCGCCCGCGACTGGCAATCTCGACGAGATGTCTGCGCTGGAAATCGTCCGCATGATCAATGACGAAGACGCGACCGTTGCCGCCGCAGTCCGCCGCGCACTCCCGCAAATCGCCCGTGCCATCGACGTCGTCGCCGCGGGTCTCCGCCATGGCGGACGCCTCATCTACGTCGGCGCTGGCACCAGCGGCCGTCTCGGCGCTCTCGACGCCTCGGAAATCCCGCCCACCTTCAACACCGATCCCCGCACCGTGCAATTCATCATGGCCGGAGGTCCCAAAGCGCTCGGCGCCTCTACTGAAGCCAGCGAAGACGACACCACTCTCGCGCTCCGAGAAATCAAGAAGCGCAAGCCCGGCAAGCACGATATCGTTCTCGGCATCGCCACCAGCGGACGCACTCCCTTCACTATCGCCGCCCTCGAATACGCCGGTCGCCGCGGTGCCAGCACTATCGCACTCACCTGCAACCGCAACTCCCCCCTGGAGCGCACCGCCGATTTCGCCATCGTCACCGAAGTCGGCCCCGAAGTCTTAGCCGGATCGTCCCGCATGAAAGCCGGCACCGCGCACAAGATGGTCCTCAACATGATCTCCACCGGAGCCATGGCCCGTCTCGGCTACGTTTACGGCAATCTCATGGTGAATGTCTGGAATAAGAACGAGAAACTGGTCCAGCGCGCCATCCGCATAGTCGAACAAGCCACCGGCGCCGATCACGAATCCGCCGCGCGCGCTCTAAAAGAGAGCGGTAATCGCACCCCGGTAGCCGTAGTAATGTTGGCCGCGAATGTAAATCGCCCCAAAGCGGTGCAGGCGCTCAAGCAGGCCAAAGGCCACGTCCGTCAAGCGATCGCAGCAGCACGGAAACAGTCCAAGTAGGACAGCGTGTAGACGGCCGCCTCGCCCGTCCAGTCGAGCGAAGCTCGACAGCTTTTCTTCGTGCCTCGCTGTGAGTTGGCACTGTCTGTTCACCGCCAGTACCTGTCCTCTGGTTCCATCTCAATCAAGCATTCCTCGCCCCAAATCCCGTTACAATCGGAGCAAGGATTTCTAATGGATAAATTCGTCATTCGCGGTGGCGAGCCTCTCCTCGGCACCGTTCGCATCAGCGGCGCCAAAAACGCCGCGCTGCCCTGCATGGCCGCGGCCCTGCTCACCGATCAGCCCGTGATTCTCGAGAACATCCCGCAAGTCCGCGATATCCAGACCACGCGCAACCTGCTGGCTGCCATGGGCGCTGAGGTCGAACTGGGTTTCGGACGCGCCCACCACCGCACCAGCATCCAATGTGCGAACCTCAACTCGCCCGAAGCTTCCTACGAACTGGTGAAAACCATGCGCGCCTCCACTCTGGTGCTAGGCCCGCTGGTGGCTCGCTGCGGACGCGCCCGGGTCTCTCTCCCCGGTGGATGCGCGATCGGCGCTCGCCCCATCGATCTCCACATTAAGGGCCTCGAACAACTGGGCGCGAAGATCACGCAGGAACACGGTTACGTAGAAGCCAGCGCTACCCGCCTCAAAGGCGCCGAAATCGCATTCGACAAAATCACCGTAACTGGAACCGAAGACTTGCTGATGGCCGCCACCCTGGCCGAAGGTGAGACGGTTCTACAGAACTGCGCCCGCGAGCCCGAAGTCGCCGACCTCGCCGATCTGCTCAACAAGATGGGAGCCAGCATCGCAGGCGCCGGTACGTCCACCATCCGCGTGCAAGGTGTTTCCAAGCTGAATGGCGCCAAGCATCGAATCATCCCTGATCGAATTGAAGCCGGCACCTTCATCATCGCCGGCGCGATGACCGGAGGCGATCTCAACATTGCCGGCTGCGAGCCAACTCACCTGGATGCCGTCCTCAGCAAACTTCGCGAGGTCGGAGTCAAGCTGAAGATCAATGGAGAGTCCGTCCGCGTGATGGGCGACAATCCATTCACCGGCGCAGATATGAGCACCGAAGAACACCCAGGCTTCCCCACCGATTGCCAGGCGCAGTACATGGCATTGGCTACCCAGGCCGAAGGAACATCCGTCATCACGGAAAACATCTTCGAGAACCGCTTCATGCACGCGCAGGAACTTGTACGCATGGGCGCCAACATCAAGATCGAAGGCCGCCGCGCCGTAGTCCGCGGCAAGACTCCCCTCAGCGCCGCCGCCGTCCTCGCCAGTGACCTTCGCGCCTCCGCCTCTCTCGTTCTCGCCGCCCTGGTGGCAGACGGAGAAACCATCATCGATCGCGTCTATCACATCGACCGCGGCTATGAGCACATTGAGGAGAAGTTAAGAGGAGTAGGCGCCCAAATCCGCCGAATAGGCGAGATGTTCCCCAGGAAAGCCGCCGCCTCGAAATAATTAAGGGCACCTCCGATCAAATGGACGAATGAACGACTGAGGTGCCCCAGGTGTCGTCGCGGTTGCGAGACCTGGGTGTAGTGAGCTACCTGTCCAAGTAAGTCTGAGGTTTCCTCCGGCCGCACCTACTTCCGCGTCAACCTGTGAATCAATGAACGGTGCTCCGGATAAGCACGCATCAACTCCAAGCGCTTCCCCATTTCGAAATCCTCAAAGTCAAACCCGGGCGCCACGGTACATCCGACCAGTGCGTACGACCCGCCATCCACCAACTCAGATCCAAACCAGCATCCCGCGCGAACCACACACTGAAAGAGTTCCCCCTCATCCCCATCACTGCCCAGGAAAATCCTCGAATATTCTCCCGCGGGTTCAATCACATGCACAGTCAGCGGTGACCCCGCATAAAAGTGCCAGACCTCATCCGACCGCAGCCGATGCAAAGCCGAGAAGTCTCCGGCCTGAAGCAAGAAATAAATGGCGGTACACGCCCAGCGTGCTCCCGGAAAGCGCGCCGGCAACGCTTGCTGTGCAATCTCAATATCCGCTCGATACGTCTGCCGAAAATACCCGCCCTCGGGGTGCCGTTCCAACCCCAGCTTCTCAATCCAGTATTTTGCATCCTTGCCCATCTCAGTCCCTGTCGCAATTACTGAACACTTTGATCGAACCAATATCCACCAGCGTGCAATTTAGCGTGCAGACCTAAGCCCTTCCTCCGCATCTATCCTCCAACGCTGAATAGATAAACAGGAGATTTTGATGCCCGAAGCCCCACGAATCACTGCAGACGACCTGAAACGACGCATGGATGCCGGGGAAGATTTTACCGTCATTGACACGCGCAATCCCCAAGCCTGGGCTCAATCCGACGTCACGCTGCCCGGAGCCGTGCGCGTGCCGATAGACGAGTTTGAACGCTATCTCTACCAGATTCCCAAAGACCGCCCCGTGGTCGCCTACTGCACTTGACCGAACGAAGGCTCAAGCGCCAGTTTGGCGCAACGACTCCAGACCCATGGCTATCAGGATGTTTGGGCGCTCAAAGGCGGACTCAACGCCTGGCAGGAAGCCGGATACCCACTCCAAGCCAAAACCAAAGCCGCCTGATTCCAACAAGACGATGGTACGAAAGGGTGCCCCATTCTAAACTCGCGTACTTGGCGAGGTTAGAGTGGGGCTTTTGCGTTCCGAGACAATCTGAGTAATACCGGGATCTTTATTTCTTTATAACTTTGCCCAAAAAAACGAGCACCGAAAAGCACGGGCAGTTTTTCCCGATGCTCTCGGTGCCTTTCTCCAGAGAAGCAAAGCGAACTTACTTCACCATGATCTTGCCACTCGGATCGAGCGTGCCCTGTACGCGGACGCGCTTGCCTTCGAACTTGGCAACGTCGGTCTGGTGGTCGATGTCGTAGGTCTTCCCAGCATCATCCTTCAGCACGTACTTATCGCCCTGCTTCACAACCGTTCCCGTGAAGGTCTGTGCGGCGCCCGCGGTGTCGCCAGCAGCGGAGCCGGTGGCCGCGCCGTTGGAAGATCCAGCGCGCGATCCCGATTCAGGAGCGGTCGTGTCGGGAGTCTGCGACTGCGACCCACTCTGCGAAGACGGCGTCTGAGTCTGCGGCGTCGTCGCGTCCGGCGATTGCGAGCCACTCTGCGAACTGGGCGTTTGCTGCGATGCAGGCGGCGTTTCCGGAGCGGGGGGCTGCTGCGTCGACGGCGCTTGCTGCGACTGGGTCGCATCCGGTGCCGTGGTGGACGGTGTCGATTGAGCATTCAGCGTGCTGCCCCAGGAGATCATTCCAAGTGCGATCGCCAGGGCGGCGAGAGATGGTAAAGACAGAAACTTTTTCACAAATCCTCCAGGAGCCATTCGCGGCTCTCGCTCTTCGTAGCAAACCGTCTGCCAGCAAAATTTCGCATCCGTCAGTCCATTTCTATTTTTGTTGTATTTGCAGCATTTAGATCTTGCCCTCCGGAACCATCCGAACCCCATCTGCGGAATCTTTGATTGCCCACTACAGGGAAAGCTGTACCGGAAATATCTGTCCAGGCGATGCGACTCTAGGCGAGGCGAGCATTTCCTGCTCTCTCCAAGAAAACTCTTCCCGATGCCGTGGCCGATACCTGACCATCCGCACGCGACGCCAACGGGAATCACGACGCGGGCTTAAGACCTAACCCCCCATAGAGGCCTTACATTATTCCGACACTGCTCGTTGCTCGTTGCTGGCCATTGTGGAGGGGTCCTACGGGCGTTTTGTTTGTACTTCTTTCCTCAAGTCTGACAGTGCTTTGCGCATTCCTCGGTTTCGCATTGCGGCTTTGGCGGCTCTGGAAGCCGCTGCACGGAAGAACAGTTCGGCTTGATGGGTGAGATGGCGATCTTTCGCCAACTACGAACCCCGTGCAGTTGTCGCGGTAGGGACGACCATCACTGATCGCCCCCCGCACAGATCCGTACGTGCGCGTTTACGCATACGGCTCTTACCGAGGATGAATGGCGTCGAAGCGCTTGTCGGGATAAGGATGCAGAACGCGTGGGTGCGGAATCCACCGGTTGAGCAGTGGGTTGAGACGGTCCCAGCCCACCTGCGCGCGTTGACTGCGTCGGACGAGAACGCTCCGCCACAATCGGCATATGCGACGCCTAAAGACGCGCAACTGACCGGTGTTGCCCGGCACAGCATGGTATTGGTAGTAGCCCTGCACGACCTTCCGAAGCCATGTACCGACCTCACTCGTACGATGATGTTTCCGGTGTTGAAGCTCTGCCTTTATGACGTTGAGCTTCGCGACCATCCGCTTCTTCGCGGTGATGCGCCAGACATTAAAAGCTCCGCTGCTCGTGAGACTTCCGCAAAAATGCGTGAATCCCAAGAACGTGAAGGTCTCGGGTTTTCCCTCGCCACGTTGCTTCCGGTTTCGGACGGCGAACCGCCCGAACTCGATCAGACGCGTCTTGTCCGGATGTAATTCCAGACCAAAGCTTGCCAGCCGGTTCCGAAACTCCGACAGGAACCGCTCGGCGTCAGCTCGGCTTTGAAAGCCCATAACAAGATCGTCCGCATAGCGCACGACAATTACATCGCCGCGTGCGACTTTCTTGCGCCAGGCCTCAACCCACAGGTCGAACACATAGTGCAGGTACAGGTTTGCGAGCAGTGGTGAAACAACCGCTCCCTGAGGTGTACCCACGCTCGTCTCCGACCACTGACCATCTTCCGATACTCCGGCCTTTAGCCATTTCTGGATCAGGCGGAGTATGCGGCGATCGGCCACCCGATGCTTGATGAACTTCATCGTCCACTCGTGACTCATGTTGTCGAAGAAGCCACGAATGTCGGCATCGAGTACCCAGTTCACTCGTTTTCGCTGGATGCCCACAGTCAGGGCGTCTAGCGCCTGATGCGGGCTGCGACCTGGCCGGAATCCGTAAGAGAAGCCTTGGAAGTCGGCCTCGTAAATCTGGTTGAGGACCGTCACCACAGCCTGTTGGACGATCTTGTCCTCAAGTGCTGCGATGCCCAAAGGGCGTTGCCGCCCATCAGCCTTCGGTATGTAGACTCGTCTCGACGGTCGTGCCCGATACGCTCCACGATGCACTCGACTGTGCAGATCGTTGATTCGATCTCCCAGTCCAGTTTCATACTCTTGCCACGTCATCCCATCGATTCCCGGCGAGGCTTGACGCTTCAGTGCGTAAAAGCTCTCACGAAGAAGTGCGACGTTGAGGTGGTGGAGCAACGCGGTGAACCGTTCCTGCTTCCTTACTGATGCTGCTCGTCGCACACCGTCCAACCCTTGGGACATACGGGTTCCGCTCTGTGTCGGAGGCATGTGTGATTGAACGATGTTCTCCTTAGTCTGTGCCCTTCCCTCCCCAGCCTCCGCGGAAGCTCGCGCTTCTTTGTTCGGCCGGTTCACAGGTACTACGGCACAGTCCGACTTCTCCTGCACTTTCACGTCCGCCGTTCGGTTTAGGGCCTTCGCGGACCGGTCTTGCTCTTTCGAACAAGACGTACAGGAGATCTCCCGGTTCTCGTGCATGTTGTTTCTCAGCGTGCGCGGGTTCTTAGACTACGCAGGACCGACAGCCACTCGCGCTGACGTGGCTGCCGTGTTGCCTTCCTCCATCTCGGAAAGGAGTCGGCATCCTGATCCATCGGCTTTTCGAAGCTCAATAGCCCGGCCCACTGGTACCTCTGGTCTACGCTTCACGAGACACCTCGCGGTATCCCCTGCAAGACTCGAGGCCAAGATGGAGTCGCTGTTCTCCTTTCCTGTAGGGCTCTTTCATCCCCTACAACATGCCGGTTTATCCCGGCGCACTCCGGATGGCCGACTACTCACTCAGAATTTGACCTTGTTACCTGAACTGCGAGCCCTCAATTGTAGCCCCCACTGCAGTAACCATATGTTTTGGTTCTGCAAAACGTCTTGCTGCTCGAGGCGGGCGCTTGGATGGGACGATTGAAACTAGCGAGCGGGCAATGGGCTCCCGCTCGCTCTAGTGAGAGGCCCTCGATGATCCCTAATTTTCTGGAGCTCTAACCCGTTCCCCCTCTGCTGTGGTCGCGAATCCCGGATCGGTCACTACCTGGTGGATGGTGTTCCCGCCCTGAGCGACGATGAACTGCAGGTGCAGATCCGGCATGCCCTCGACCACAATCGTCTGCGTTCCCGTACAATCCGGGTTCACGGAATAGGTACCCGTGCCAGGGCGCCAACCGGGCGCCAGGTTGCCGTTGTCAGCGACTGCATCAACTTGTGTGAAATTTCCTTTGCCGTCATATGTGCCCTTGGCGATGCCATCGATCAGCAAGGTGGCACCGTTTGGTAGGAAGACGGTCCCATGGAGGGTAAAGGCGTAGCTACCCTGGATGGTCAGGTTGCTGCAAGCGCTGGCGTGGGCCGTCAAGGTTGACGATGCCGCCAGTGCAAGAGTTAGCAGAAAGAGCGAAATACGGGATTTCAATGGTGCCTCCAGATCTCATGTTTTTGGTGACGTGATTCCTCGGCCCTTCTCGTTACTTGCGGACTAACTGCCGAAGTGTTTGTTCTCATACAGCGCCACTCAAGCGAGGTTAATTGATCCGCTCTAAACCATTTCTGACTTGCTAAACGAAAGTTGTAGAAGGAGTTTTCAAGTGTCCTGAACTGAAATCCCATAGTAAGATCAATGACCACCAGGGGAGGTTATGGAGGCGCCCGCGAGGTCCAGCCGCCGAGTTCGCACCGGATTATTCGAAATTGACCTTGTTTCCGGCGACGTCCACAAGGAAGGCCGAAGAGTGCCGCTGCAGGAGCAGCCCTTTCGCGTCCTAGCTGTGCTACTGGAGTGTCCTGGAGAAGTGGTCACCCGCGAGCAGTTGCAGGCGCGACTGTGGCCGGCTGACACGTACGTCGGCTTCGACGAAGGCTTAAACACAGCTATCCGGAAACTGCGCATTGCTTTCGGCGACTCGGCGGATAGCCCTCGATTCATCGAGACCCTTCCACGCCGTGGGTACCGTTTTGTCGCGCCTGTCCACGATTCCACTATTGTGACTCAGCAACCGTCCCTTACTCAGCAGCCGTCCGAGGCCGTTGTACCGGACATTGTCGCCAAACTGCCGAGCGTACGATCCAGCAGGCGAACGATGTCAGTGATGGCCTTGGCTGGTGCTCTCCTCGTAGTTCTGGGTAGTGTCTTCTATTGGAGACCGCTTTACCCGTCCTCAAACTCATCCCCTCCGAAACGTGTGATGCTTGCGGTGCTGCCCTTCCAGAATATGAGCAACGACCCTGAGCAAGAGTATTTCAGCGACGGTCTGACAGAGGAGACGATTACCGATCTTGGCCAGTTAACTCCCGAGCGTTTGGGTGTCGTAGCCCGCACCTCGGCGATGGCTTATAAGCACACGAACAAGTCCATCAGCCAGATCGGGCGTGAACTGGGTGTTGATTACATACTGGAAGGAAGCGTCCGCCGGGAAGGTGGCAAAGCTAGGGTCAGCGCGCAGCTGATTCGAGTAAGTGATCAGACTCATCTTTGGGCACAGAACTATCAGCGTGAGCCGCATGATCTGCTGCAGATCGAGAACGAGTTGGGAACCGCCATCGCGCAACAGGTACGGGGCAATCTGACCTCGCAACATCAGCTTGATCTGTCGAAAACCCGCACAGTGAATCCCGAGGCCTATGACCTTTACTTGAAAGGCCGTTTTTACTGGAACCAGACAAATCCTGCGGCCCTCAAGCAGAGCGTCGGGTATTTTCAACAGTCAATCGCAAAGGACCCCGATTTCGCACTGGCCTATGTCGGCCTGGCCGAGGCCTACAATATCGGCAACATTACGGGTGCCTATTCGCCCGAGGAGAGCTTTCCTAAAGCCAGGACGGCAGCCACAGAAGCTTTAGCGCTTGATCCTTCGCTCGCAGAAGCGCATGCCGCTCTGGGCATGGAGAAGTCACTCTACGAATTCGACTTTCCCAGCGCCCAAAAAGAATTTCTGCGAGCCATAGAACTGAATCCGAACTCTGCTCAGGCCCACTTCTTATACTCCAATTCTTACCTCTCTCCCATGGGCCGAATGGCAGAGTCCATCGCCGAGAACAAGAAGGCGCTCGAACTGGATCCCTTGTCGCTGCCCATGAACCTCTTGTTGGGCATGGCGTATATGTGCGCCGGAGATTACGAAGAGTCCGATCAACAATTCCGGCACACCATCGCAATGGATCCCACTTATCCGCTCGCGCCCATTTACTATTCTTTCCTGCTGAAGATAACGGGAAGATACGAAGCAGGAATAAGGGAAAATGAGAGGGGCGAGGTGCTGGGCGGTTCCAGTCCCGAGAATGCAGCCGCTAAGGCGAGGATTATCCGGGAAGCCCTTCAGAAAGGCGGAGAGAAGGCAGCGTGGCGAAAAGAGCTGGAACTGATTCTTGGGACGCGACCGATGGATCAGTCGCCAGGCAATGTGGCTGGTGTTTACGCACTTATTGGCGACAAGGACAAGGCGTTCGAATGGCTCGATAAAGCTTATGCAGAGCTCGACGGCATTGTGCTCGCGCAACTGAAAGTTGATCCTTCTTTCAAGAATCTCCGCAGCGACCCGAGATTCGGCAAGTTTCTGCGGCGCATGGGATTGCCTGAGTAGGCCAAGGCCCCTGCGGCCCGATTAATTGCCTGAGGTCGATGCGCGCCTGAATCAGTAGCTTCTGCCAGATGACAGGCAACTCGGAATCCAGCCTGACGCTAACAGGCGTTATCACAGGCTTGCGCTTTTGCTTCGGTTTTTAGCAGCGATGAGCACTATCGCGATCTTTTCAGCAAGGATGGGACGATGCGACGGCGGGCGAATAATGGGGTGAACAGGGCGTGGGCTGCTTATAGGTGGAAGACCACCCCCGCAAAATCGACTGATGAGACTACTTCTGAATTCGGAACCTCTGCCGATTTTGACCGCAACCACGAAGCCTTCAAACGGGGATCTAAGTAAAAAGCCGCGACCGAAGTCGCGGCTCAACAAAAACGAAATCCCGCTGTCAAGGGAACCTCTTCACTGCTCCCTTTGCTTCTTCGCCGACGCGCACCGGACCAAGCTTCGAGGGCTCCGTACTCCGCGCCTCGGAACCGGACTTCGCGCCCGGAGCGCCGAGGAAGTGAACGTTCGCCATCTGCTCGAGGTGAGCCATCAGCGCCCGCAGGTTTTCGTCTCCTGCATCCAGAACTCGTCGCAGTTCCGCGCTCGCACGTGAAGCCTCTTCATACGCGCGCCGCGCGTCTGCCAGAAGCGGTAGATGCTCAATGAACGCGCTGGCGCTCTTCGTGAACTTGGTGACCGCCTCGGTGTAAGCGCCCAGCGTCACCGGAGGCGCTTGTTCTCCTAGCCCCTTCGGCACTTCCTGTTTCTCATTCGTCCCGGCAAACTGCGGAGCCTCTTCAAATTCCTCTCGATCGCTCTTGCCAAACTCCCACGGATCGTCCGGAGTTTCCGCTCCCTCCCCCGTCAGATTGGCATCCATAGACTCGTTGGCGCTCGCGTCCGTTCGAGGGCTCGCAAAATTATCAAGCTTTTTCCACATCAGGAACTCCCTGTATTTTGGATTGATTGCAATGCGGAGCGGCGTTTCTCGAATTATGACCGACCTCACAGCCCCAGTCAAACCGCCTGCCGGAGCTCGGACCCCAAGACCCACACGCGTTCAGAGTAGGTTCGACCGAAATCCCCAGGGCGTACACAGCGCAAAAAAAGAGCCGCAACCAAAGTCGCAGCTCCAAGATGTTGATGTGTAAGGCTTGGTGTGTGGTCTAGTGTCGTCCCCCGCCGCCGCCGTGTCCGCCATGACCACCGCCGTGCCGTCCGCCGCCTCCACCTCCGCCGCCACGTCGCCGGCGTCCACCACCACCGCCGCCTCCGCCCGGTCGACCGCCGCGTCCACCGCGATCTCCGCCGCGGTCTCCACCTCGATCGCCGCTACGCGGACGCTCGCCGCCTCCAGCCTGAGGCGCACCTTCTCGATTAAAGTTAGGCTCATCCGGATCGTCCGGAAAATCGCCGCCCCCCTCAATCACCAGCGAGCCCGCCGGTACCGGCTGGCCACCCTCGACTGCCGCAGCCGCCGGAGGAGCCTCGCCGCCACCCATCTTCGCGCGCTGTTCTTTCAAGATTGCTTTGCGCGAAAGCCGGATGCGGTTGCCTTCCACCGCCAGCACTTTCACCAGCACCTGGTCGCCCTCCTTCAACTCGTCGCGCACATCGGCAATCCGATGTTCCGCCACTTCGCTGATGTGCAGCAACCCTTCCGTGCCCGGAATGATTTCCACAAACGCGCCGAAATCCGCCAGCCGCGTGACTTTGCCCAGATAAGTCTTGCCCACCTCGGCCGTCGCCGTGATGTCTCCGATAATCTGCAGCGCTTTCTGTGCCGACGCCTGATCGCTGGACGCAACTTTCACCAGCCCGGAATCTTCCACATCGATCTTCACTCCGGTCTGTTCCACGATCGAGCGAATCATTTTTCCGCCCGGCCCGATCAGGTCGCGGATCTTGTCGGTCGGTATCTGCACCGTGTAAAAACGGGGCGCGTAATCGGAAATCTTCTCGCGCCCGCTGGAAATCACTTCCTCCATCTTTTCAAGGATGTGCATCCTGCCGCGCTGCGCCTGCGATAAAGCCTCGCGCATGATCTGCGCCGTGATGCCGCCAACCTTAATATCCATCTGCAACGCTGTGATGCCGTCGCGAGTCCCGGCAACTTTGAAGTCCATGTCGCCGTAATGATCCTCAGCTCCGGCAATGTCGGTCAGAATCGCGTACTCCTCGCCTTCTTTCACCAAGCCCATGGCCACTCCGGCCACCGGAGCCTTCAGCGGCACTCCAGCATCCATCAGCGAAAGCGAAGCCCCGCACACCGTGGCCATCGAAGACGATCCGTTCGATTCCAGAATGTCCGAGACCACGCGCATGGCGTAAGGCCACTTCTCTTCCGGAGGAAGCATGGCCGAAATCGCACGTTCCGCCAGCGCCCCGTGCCCGATCTCTCGCCGTCCCGCCCCACGCATGAACGCCACTTCTCCCACCGAAAACGGCGGAAAGTTGTAGTGCAGCAAAAAGCGTTTTTTGGCTTCGCCTTCGAAGCCCTCGAGGCGTTGCATGTCGTCGCTGGTGCCGAGGGTGGTTGTGACTAGTGCTTGGGTTTCGCCTCGGGTGAAGATGGCGCTGCCGTGGGTGCGTGGCAGGACTCCAGCTTCGATCCAGATTTCGCGGACTTCGTCGAACGCTCTTGCGTCAGGACGACGTTTTTGTTTGATGACCTGGTCGCGGAAGATTCGTTCGCGCAGTGCTTCGTAGTAATGATTCAGTTTCTGCTTGGCTTCGTCGTCGTCTTCCGGAAGTGCTTCCTGCAATTTCTTCTTGATTTCCTTTACCAGGCTGTAGCTTTCCGCTTTGGGATGCTTCTTGGTATCGAGCGCATCCGTGAGTTGGGCGCCGACGCGCTTCTCGAGGTCGTTGTAATACGCCTGATCGAATTGCGGAGGCTCGACCTTGCGCTTGGGCTTGCCCGCCTTTTTGCGCAGATCGTCAATCGCCGCGCAGATCTTTTTGATTTCGGTGTGGCCGAACTCGATCGCGTCCACCACCGTCTCTTCTTTTACTTCCTTCGCGCCGGACTCAATCATCACGATGCCTTCCGCCGTTCCCACGACCATGATGTTGAGCAGGCTCTCGCGCATTTCGTCGTATGTGGGATTGACCACGAACTGTCCGTTGACCAGTCCCACGCGCACCGCGCCGATCGGTCCCAGGAACGGAATGTCGGAAACGTGGAGCGCGGCCGAGGCGCCATTGATGCCGCAAACGTCGGGATCGTTATTCGTGTCGGCGGAGAGCACAAACGCGATGACCTGGGTCTCGCACTTGAATCCTTCGGCGAACAGCGGACGCACCGGGCGATCGATCTGGCGGCTGGTGAGGACTTCGCGCTCGCTCATGCGGCCTTCGCGCTTGATGAAGCCTCCGGGGAAACGTCCGCCGGCATAGGTGTATTCGCGGTAGTCAACGGTAAGGGGAAAGAAATCGATGCCCTCGCGCGGGTCGGGATTGGCGGTGGCGGTGGCGAGCACCACGTTTTCCCCGATGCGGACGACGGCTGATCCGTGCGCCTGCTTGGCTAATTTTCCGGTTTCAAAAGTGATGGTTTTGCCGCCGCTGAGACTGACTGTAACTGTCGTTGGTTCAGGTTTCATGAATTTTCCTTTGGAGAGCTTTAGCCATTAGCTATTAGCTCTTAGCTTTTAGCCGGAGTGCCCCGTCCTCGACGCGTTGTTTGGACACGCGGGGACTTTGGCGCGTACGTACACTTCGCCCTTAATAAAGAGTTGAAGACTTCGCCTGCGCTTGGAGAACGCACGTGTGGAGATTTCCTCGATGCTGAGCCGTCTCAACGGAAACGGATCCTCAGAAATGCCTGGGAAAGCAAAGCGGGATTCAGGTTTCGAGTTTCAGAGCCTTCAGGCGAGAAACACGAGGGACTTTGAAGCCTTAGATGCCGTTCCTTCCGTTATCCGAACGAAGGGACCCAGGCGCGCCGTTACTTGCGGATGCCGAGTTTCGAGATGACGGTCTTATAGCGCTCGGTATCGTATTTCTTGAGGTAGTCGAGCAAGCTACGCCGCTTGCTGACCAGCATGAGAAGGCCGCGGCGCGAGCCGTGGTCTTTCTGGTGCGTCTTGAAGTGCTCCGTCAGTTGGCCAATGCGTTCGCTAAGCAGAGCGATCTGGACCTCAGGGCTCCCGGTATCGCTGGCAGTTCTCCCGTACTGGTCAATGAGGGATTTCTTTTGCTCTCTGGCTAACACTAAGTTCCTGCACTCCTGTCTTTAATCGATTGTCTTTGTGACGTTTAGAGAATATCACGGGCGGCGAGGGGCGAGCAATGAGCTGTGAGCCGTGAGCCGTGAGCTTGAAACTAGAAACCTTGAAACTGTGAAACCTTGTATTTCCGCAGCAACTCGTAAAGCACAATCCCTCCCGCCGTGGCGACATTCAGCGATTCCTTCTGCCCCAGCATGGGAATGCGCACATGGGCATCCGCCATCTCCAGCAGCTCCGGACGCAGCCCCTCGACCTCATTGCCAAATGCGACGCAGACCGGAAACCTGGGCTTCCACTCAAACAGATCCACCGCATGCAAGCTGGTCTCGATGGCGGCGAGTTCAAATCCACCGCGACGCAGCCCCTCCGCCATGTGGACGGCGTCCCAGTCGTGCTCCCATGCGACGGTCATTTCCGCGCCCAGCGCCGTCTTCGAGATCGCCTTCTTGGGCGGATGCGCCGTAATCCCAGCCAGACATAACTTCTGCAGCCCCACCCCGTCGGCCGCGCGAAAGAACGCCCCTACGTTATACATGCTGCGTACATTGTCGAGCAGAACCGCCGCGGGAAGGCAGACTCCTTCGTAGCCGGGCGATCTCATTGCGGCGTCATCCCGAGCGCAGCGTTTTTCTTCGCGGAGCGAGGGATCTCGCATCGAGTCGCACCCCGCAGCGTGCCGATGCCAGAATCCTGATTGCTCACGGGTTCGAGCGGCGCTCCCCGCATCGACCGTCAGTTTTTCCTTTCCCATTCTGAAATCTGGGTGCCCCGTCCTTGCGTCTTTTGCAAGGGCGGGTATCCATGCTGCCGATACCATAGGATTTGCCATGCCCAGCGGCCTGCATCGCAGCTACGGCGCGCATCACCTGCACTTTATCACCTGTTCCTGTCATCGGCGATTGCCATTGCTGAACCGAGCGCGTAGCCGCGACTACTTCCTTTCGATTCTCGAACAGGTGCGCACGCATATCGCTTCGTGGTTATCGGCTACGTGGTGATGCCGGAACATATTCACCTGCTCATCACGGAACCGGAGATCGGCAATCCTTCTAAGGTCATGCAAGTTCTAAAGCAGCGCACGGCTCGTGCATTGCTTCCCAGGCGCAAGCGGAAGAATCCGCGACAAGGCAGCCTCTTTGCCGATGCCTCTCAGCCAAGGGCGTTCTGGCAGGCACGTTTCTACGATTTCAACGTTTGGACCACCAAAAAACGCGTGGAGAAGCTGCGATACATGCATCGCAATCCGGTCAACCGCGGATTGGTGGATTCGCCGGAACAATGGCGATAGAGCAGCTATCGTTTCTACCTTCTCGGGGAAACCGGAGCAGTACAGGTGAATGTGGGTTGGACCGCGATTTCGGTTCGTGGCCGTATAGCTTGAGTCGAAGAAAACCACCCGCTCTCAGCATCCGGAATTCCCGCCCTTCGCAAACTGCGCGAAGAACGGGGCACCCACGGTTCTGGGTCGTTCTGAAATATCAGAACCCGGGCCACCCGCCCAAACTGCGCGACGGGATGGGCAACCCGCCAGAACGGCCGCGGGAAGGTGGAGGCCGTCGTAGCCGGGGCGAAATCATTGCGGCGTCATCCCGAGCGCAGCGATTTTCTTCGCGGAGCGAGGGATCTCGCCTGAGGCCGCAAGTTGCAAGTCGCGGACGCCAGAGTTCTGATCGTTCATTTGCTCAGCGATCATAAGCCAGAGTCTGGTGCTATTGGCATTCAGGCCGGCAAGGCGAGGACTGGGATTTTAACTTCCGACCTTACTCCATCGATGAAACCGAATCTTCTCGTCTTCTTCGACGGAAGCAGCAAAGCCAGCTCCGCGGAACCCGACCGGCTTGCGCGCGGGATCGATGTTGATGAGCAACGCCATCTTCTCGAGTTCCCAGCGATAGGGCACCAGACGGTTCGAGTAGTCGGTGCAGTCCGCAACCTTGAAGGGCACGGCGCGGAACTGTCCCCAACTGCAGAAGATCGCCTCCTCGCTCTCGCGGAATCCTTTCTGGATGTGCGCGTTGCGGCAAGTGCGGCACAGGGTCTCGCCCTCGATCAAAGTGCCGCCTTTAATTTTCAAAGTGATGGTCATAGCTATTCTTTCTAACCGGCGCAGGCCGGAGTTCGAACGCGCAAAGGATCATGCCGCCCGCCCCTTCATGTTTTTCGAAGGGTGGAGACAGGACCCCGCACAAGTTCAGGAGATCCGCCGACACCAATGCATCGGAGCGAATTCGTTAATCTTTGCGTGAGAGGGCGTTCCGGACTAGCTTGCGGAGAACGCCCGGAAGCAACTCAGGCCGTGTATCGGCCGCCATTGCTCGCTCAGCGATTTGTAGTTGTAGTACGCCAAATCGGGCGTCCTTTCGTAAGAAGATGTTTGAAGATGCCATGACTCGCAAAAATGCGCAAGAGCAAAGTTGCTGGGGACAATCCAAGCTGCGGCATTGCGAATGTCAGCGGAGCTGCTAAGAAATGGGGTACCATCCGTGTGCTCCCCAAATTTCCCCTAACTTCCCCTAGCCCTCATTCACCCACTGGCCGATCGGCTGAGGAACCTCGATGTTGACGGTGATCTTTAGGCTCTCTTTTTCCGGATACGCCGTCAAAAAATCCTTGTACTTAGCCTTGATTTTTTCTGCGTATTTGGCTTCAAGGCGGATATATCCACTTTGGCCATAAATCTCCACAGAGCCACGAGGCGCGTCGGGGTTGATCTGTGCATCAATCATGTCAATCTGTACGAACATGAACCAATTTTAGGGAGAGAGTGCGAGAGTTCGCGTGTTCCATCTCACACATAAGTGTGACCGCTGACACTGCATGCCTTCGCCATCCATTGCTGCGTGAGAGTAATATTCCACAAATCAATGACGGAGCCGATTTCAGTGTTGAAACCTCAAGGTGAGCTTGATTATGCCCGCAAGTTGATCCAGTTTTCTGAAACGATCCTTTCCGGAACACATCACGCCTCGAATGGAGAATTCACTAGAAAAGATTACGTGCCGCTTACGCTGATCTGTAAATCATGCGCCACTTTCGGGGCTATCGTCGTGCTCGTGCAGCATGGTAACTCTGATGATTCTTTGTCGCTGTTGAGAACGCTAGTGGAAAGCGCAGTAAATTCAGCCTTTCTGTAGCTGAAAGGTGACGAACTGGCAAACCAATTCGCCGACTTTCGGCGCTTCCGAGAATGGATTGAGTACCGCGACCTGAATAACCTTGCACCGATGCTTACAAGTTACGTCACTGAGGAAGAAGCGTCGGACATGGAGAAGCAGTTTGCAGAACTTCGGTCCACGTTCAAGAATCCAAACGAGTGGTGCACCGAGAGCCTATTCCATCGGGCTGTATTTGTTGATGAGCAGATCACATCGCGACTGAAAGAACGACTATCGGCCGCAGAGTTCGAAGAGAAGATCGGGGACGAACATCAGATTTACCGCATCTTGGTTAGACTTCATTGGCGAACAGGGAGCGCGTTTGTGCATGGAACTGCAGCGGCGTTGCGGGGCCGCGTGCGTATCAATGAGAAGGGCGAGATTGAGATCGGCGGCAACCGTTCGCCTGTTGAATTGGCGTGGGCAATGTTTCTTTCCAACTTCGCCATGCTTCAGTTACTTGCTTTGGCGAATGACATCTTAGGGGGAAAGCACAGTGCTGAATGCCAGACGCTTTACAGCGAACATTTCTTGCCCAAATCAACTTAAATTCTTCCCTGAATTCGGTCCAGAACTGTTGCGAGCGCATCCCGAACATCACATTTCCCTTGCCCTTCCCCTTCTCCCGAGCTAACGTGTGGCGCCCGAAAATCAGACCACAGGAGTGAGGCCTATGTCCGCTGAAGAAAATGTCCAGATCATGCGACGCTGGTTCCAGGAAGTGTGGAATGAGGGCCGAACCGAAACCATTCACGAACTGTTCTCTTCCGAGGGAGTCGCCCACGGGCAAGAGAGCCCCGAAGCCGAGCTTCACGGCCCCCAGGAGTTCGAAGCCTTTGTGAAGAAGATCCGCGGCGCCTTTCCCGACATGAAGCTGGCGGTAGAAGACGTTTTTGCCACCGGCGACAAGGGAGTGCTGCGCTGGTCGGGCGTTATGAAGCATACGGGTGACGCGCCGGGGATGCCGGCCAGCGGCCGCACGGTCCGGCTCCGGGGCATTACCATGGTCCGTTTCGCCGAGGCTAAGGTCGTCGAGAGCTGGGACAACTGGGATCAGCTCGGCATGCTGCAGCAGATCGGGGCCGTAAGCCCGGCGGTCGCGGCGTAGTGTTGTCCGCGCGTTGTGGGGCGTTCGTGGGAGCGTGATCGAAATCTCACAACGAGTAGCACAGAGGACATCGAGGCGTGTCACGGCAACTGGCGTCGCCGCAGGTCGGTTCGCGCGACACAAGCTTAGAAAAAAACTGAAGGCGGGACGTGGAACCTCGCGCTGAGGCGACGGATATGCTCTTTGGCCAGGTCGCGCTTTCCGTTTAGCACGTCGGAGACGATGCTCTCTGTGCCGAACACGTCAGCCAGATCTTTCTGTCGCAGGTTGTGGGCTTCCATCAGGTGTCGAATGACATTCAGGGGACCGGCCTCGGGCACGGCATAATTCCTGTCTTCGTACTCTTCGACGAGGAGCGTCAGTAGAGAAATCAGCTTTTCCTCTGCGGGCGTGACGTTTTCGCGTGCCGTCAATTCCTCCAACTTTTGAATGTAGAGCTGGTTCTGCGCCTCGCTGCGAACAACCTCGGGTTGCGTCTCAGAGAGAAGTTCTCCGTAGCTCATGGCTGGTGAGGTCATTTTTTCCAGTCTCCCTTGTCGTATTCAGCGTGGGTCAGCAGCTGTTTTACGAAGATCATTTGCCACCGATATTCAATTTTGGTGACCAGCCGATACGCGTTGCCCTTGATGTTGAAGACGGTGAAGGGATCGACGAAATCGGCATGGGGATACACCTGTCTGACATCGACTAAGCTCGCCCAAGTCGCGTGTTTTGCCACCTTGTACCATTCGCGGATTGGGCCCTCCAAGGTGCGATCTGCCGTCACTGCGTGCCATGCATTCTTGCTGATCACGTGCACAGTCGGGGAAGGTACCTCCGCAAACCCAGCATACTTCGCGTTTTGCGAAGCGTCAACCCATTATTCGCATTTTGCGAACTCGCTCTAAGTAATTCACAGACGAACTTTCATTTCTTGTGACATCTGCCCTTGCGCTCCACACGCTGGTTAGCTCATCATCGCCGCAGCGGAGACCCGGCAGATTCGTTTCAGGCCAAGCTAAATGCTTATTCCGCAATACTTTACTTGCAAAACTATTTGGCTCAAGACTTTACGGCCATCGAGCGATGCTAGCCAAGTACAAGTTCTTTGAAAACAATACTTTGGCGGTCCGGGACGAAAAAAACAGTTTCCCGGTGCAAGATCTAAGCCTTTGCGTTTCAATATTTTGCTCGCAAAGTCTTGAGGCGCATAGATTTTCCCGTGATTTCGCTCTAAGTCTCTGATTCCACATAATCGGGGGGGAGGGGGTAGGGGTTGTCTTGACAGGACGTATACCCTAGGAACCCTGCATGGGGTTGGGCGCGTGGCGATACTGTTCTGGCAGGCCGCTTTCGATTGCGGCTCGGACTTTTTCCATCAGGTCATCGCGCGAGACGAAATCCTTGGGCTCGATGGGGTCGTGAAAAATTACGGTCACTTTGCCGGGCTTGATCGCGTAGCGGCCTTTCGGCATCACTTCATGCGTGCCGACAATCGTCATCGGGACTACTGGAACGCCGCACTCCATCGCCAGATAGAACGGGCCTTTCTTGAAGGGCAGAAGTTTGCCATCGAAAGAGCGCTTGCCTTCCACGTAGATGGTCATGGGCAGTCCCTTCGCGATCACTGCCTTGGCGGCGTTCACGGCCTGGATGCCCGCGTCGCGGTTGCCGCGATCGACCGGCACTAGCGAACCCATCCGCATGGCGCGTCCAAGGATTGGGACCTTGAATAGTTCCTGCTTGACCATGATCGAGGTCTGGCGCGGGATCAGCGGAATCTGAATCGGCGGATCGAGATTGGATACGTGGTTGGTCATAAAAAGATAGCTCTTGGAATGATCGAAGCGGTCGAGTCCGATGGCTTCGATGCGGACGCCCGCGACCCAGATTCCCGCGCGGCATCCCCACATAAAGAGCCCGTACAGGATGCGGACGTTCCCGGTGACCAACGTCGCCGGAAAGCCGATGATGGCCGCGACGGGCGCAGCCAAGATCCAGAATGCCAGCAAAGCGGTGGTGCGGATCATGGGGCGGCGGCTCCGGTGGCCGGTTGCGATTCGCCTTTGAGCCACGCGGCGCGGCGGGCCTGTTGCTCCGGCGCGATCTGGTCCAGATCTTTGAGTTGATAGGAAACTTGCTGGCGAGATCCCATCTTCCATTTCAACTCGCGCTCCGCGGCACGGCCCGAGCGCACTTTCAGCGCGACAGTTTGGCCGGGAGCGACACGGGAGAGCTGCTGATAGAAATCTTCAGCCGCGGGCTTGCCTTGAAACTCCAGGATGACGTCGCCCAGACGGAGCCCTTGCTGCTCGGCATCGCTGCCCGCAGTGAGCGCGTCCACCGCGAGCGGGCCGTCAAAGTTTCGGGACGCGCTGAAGCCCGCGTCCGGCAAGATGACGTTCACAGCTTCTACCCGCAGCCCGACGGAGCGAAAGAAATCGTTCCAGGGAATCTCTTCGGTTCCAGCTACGTATTTGTCGAAGAAGGTCGCGAGGTCAGCGTGGCTCACGGCTTCGGCGGCGTCGCGGACCCCGCGGGAGTCGTCGAAGAACTGGCCTTTCTGAGCGTAATTGCGATTCATCCATTGCACGACATCGCGCAGTGAGGCCTGCCCATGACTCTGCTCGCGAACCGTGAGATCGAGCAGAACTCCGAGCAATTCGCCCTTGTTGTAATACGAGACGCTGCGTTCGGAGCGGCGGTAATAATTGAAACCTTCCAGCCACGCGTCGAGGCTGGAGTCTTCGGCGGATTGCGTCAGGTGCGCGGGCCGGCCCTCGAATTCCGTGATTTCCTGGGCTACGTTGGCGAGAACCTCCTTTTCGCCGATCAAGCCGGCGCGAAATTGAATGATGTTTTCCACCGTGCTGGTCACCCCTTCGCTGAACCACAGGGCGCGCGTGTAGTTTTCCTTGGTGTAGTCGATGGGCTCCAGGCTTCGGGGGCGAATGCGCTTCACGTTCCAGAGATGGAAGAATTCATGGGCGCTGACCGAGTTCAGAGGGTAAAGGCTGTGCTGGATGGTGCCGGCGTTGAGATCGATCGCGGTGGCATAGGCGTGCTCCATGCCTCCGCCCGCGGGACCGCGGGGAAAGTGGTAGATGAAGATGTATTCGTTGAACGGGCGATCATTCATCCAGTTGATGGCGGCGGCGGCGATCTTGCGCAGAGAATCTTTGATCTGTTCAGCATTGTAGTCGGCTGGATCGGCGTCGATTACCACACGAAAATGGGCGCCGGATTCGTCGAAGTCAGTCTCGCGAAAGGTGCCGATTTCTACCGGCGAGTCCACCATGCGGTCGTAATTGTCGGCGACGTAGGCGTCATCTGCAGATTTAAGCGGCGTCGCGATATGCCACGCGCTGGGCACGTGACTGAAATGCAGCGTGAGTCGCGAATTGCGAGCGTCCACGGGATACATCAGGACCTCGGCAAGATTGAGAAACGCGTGGTGCGCGTTAATCTGCGCTCCGAACGGTCCGGGAGAGTCGACATAAATTTCATATTCGACTACGGCGCCATCGGAGGCACCCTCAATTTGCCAGCGGCTCTTGTCGAGCTCGCGAATGACGAGTGGTTTGCCGGCGCGATCCCGAGCTCGAATCCAATTCACGTATTGCGCGAAATCCCGAATCTGGTACAAGGCATTCCACACCGGCAGCTGCAGCTCACGAGCAGGATGGCCCGCGGGAAGAAGTATCTGCACGTGAGCGAGGTGCTGTTCGGGATTGGCGAGCGAGATGGTGTAAGTAACAGCCGCAGGAGAGTCCGACGCTGCATCAACCGCGGCCAGATGCGGGGCGGCAATCGTCGTGCAAGTTGCGAGAGCTAGTAGAAGGACACAGGCGCGCGCCAGCTTCATCGAGTCTCCGCTAACTGCTTCAGGCGCGCGGGGAGTTTCTCGTAGATGCCGCCGAAGCCCCCATTGGAGAGGATCGCGACTACATCGCCGCTACGGAGTTCCGGGGCGATGGTTTGCACGATGGCATCGGCATCGGCCAGAAGACGTGCGGGACGGCCGTTTTGCTGGATTTCGGAGGCCAGTGCAGGCAGTTCGAGGCGCTCATCTTCTGGAACGGCTTCTGAACGGAAGACATTAGCCACCACGATCTGATCGGCTTGCGCCAGGCTCCGGGCCAAATCGCTTTGCAGAACCCGGCGCCGCAGCGTGTTAGAGCGAGGCTCCAGGATCGCCCACAGCCGGGAGCCTGGGTATCGAGCGCGCAAAGCTTTCAGCGTGCCCGCGATTGCCGTGGGATGGTGCGCGAAGTCGTCAATGATGGTGATGCCGTGAACCTGCGCTTTCACTTCCAGCCGGCGCTTCACGCTCTTGAAACTTTTCAGCGCTGCGGCGATCTTGCCGACGGGAATGCCGCAGGAACTTGCGAGCGCCGCGGCTGCGGTCGCGTTCCAGACGTTATATTCTCCCGCCAGTGCGAATCCGAACTCTGCCCAGCGCTCGCCATTGTGTTCGACGGTCCACTTCGTGTGGCCCGGATCTAGACGAAGATTCGTCACTTTCCAATTCGCGTGCGGCCCGGCCCCGTAGCGTTCCACCGGGCAGAAGGCCTTGGCGAGGCAGCGCTCCAGGCTGGGACTCTCGGTGTGCTCACCCGCGACGCCGTCGAATGCGATGATGCGTCCGCGCCGCGGAATCAGATTCACCAGACGCCGGAACGCGGTCTCGACAGCATCGAGATCCTTGTAAATATCGGCGTGGTCGAATTCCACCGACGTGAGGATGATGGCGTCAGGAAAGTAGTGCAGGAACTTCGGGCCTTTATCAAAGAAAGCCGTGTCGTACTCATCGCCTTCGAGGATGAAGTACTTCCCTGTTCCCAGTCGGAAGCTGGAGCCGAAATTCTCTGCGATGCCGCCGATGAGGAACGAGGGATCGAGTCCGGCAGAGTGAAATATCCAAGCGAGCATCGAGGTCGTTGTCGTCTTCCCATGCGTTCCCGCAACGACCAGCACTTCTTTGCCTTTGAGGAATTCGTCATGCAGCAACTGCGGAAGCGAGCAGAACGGGATCCTCTGGTCGAGCACGTATTCGAGTTCCACGTTGCCGCGCGAGATCGCGTTCCCGATCACGACCAGATCAGGCCTGGGCTCCAGATTCTTCGCATCGAAGGGCTGCGCTACTGGGATCCCAAGATCGCTCAGGAAATCGGACATCGGCGGATAGGCGGCGGCGTCAGATCCGGTGACCTGAAAGCCTTTCTGCTTCAGCATTCCCGCCAGCGAAGCCATGGCTGTGCCGCAGATGCCGATCAGGTGGATGTGCTTGTTTTCGGCCATAGAATCAAAAAGTATCTACGCTGATTAAACTCTTACGGCGGACTCCAGGATTTTTATACGTACGTTCTCGTTTTCAACTTGCAGCTTCGCTTTTACACCCAACGGGAGCGTGATGTTATTCGAAGTGACATGTCCGGACTGGAGTTTGTATGCAACCGGAATATTCAGCTCGCCGACAACTCGCATAATCACGTCCTGCAGCGTGTAATCCTGATTGGCGGTTTGGATACAGTCGATCATCTCTCCAAAGATCAGGCCGCGAACGTTCTCCAATTTGCCCGCGAGTTTCAGTTGCATCAGCATGCGGTCGATCTGGTAGGGTTTCGCGCCTATATCCTCCAAGAACAAGATAGTGTCATCCGTTTTGATTTCGTACGAGGTACCTAGTGAGGCTACAAGTATCGATAAGCAACCCCCGTACAGGCGGCCTTCCGCTTCGCCTTCCGCCAATGCCGCGACACCGTGGTTGGTGGGAACATCCCAAGCTGCGGTTTGCGCCAGGGCAGCGATCCAGGATTCGAGATTTACTCCGCCGGCGTGCGCCCAGTCTTTCGCGGCCATGGGTCCATGGAACGCGGCCAGCCCAGAGTCGACAAAGTGAGTGAGGAGGCAAGTGACATCGCTGTAGCCGATGAAGATCTTCGGATGGCTCGCAATCTTCTTCCAGTCGAGATCCCGCAGCAAATAGTTCGCGCCGTAGCCGCCGCGCGCGCACACGATGGCGCGGACTTCGTCGCGCTCGAATATTTCTTCTAACTCGCGCAGGCGCCGCTCCACCCCTCCGGCGAAGTAAAGATCACGCTCCAGGATCGAATCGAGGTACAAGGTCTTGTATCCCGCCTTGCGGAGCGCCGCGCATCCCGCTTCCAGATCCGCTTGCTTCACACTGCTGGCAGGCGCGACGATGCCGATGGTATCTCCTGGGCGGAGAGCCGGAGGTTTCACGAGTTGGCGACCGGCAGTGGGCATGCGTTGCGTTCAGGATCAGGGGAGAAAAAATTCTCCGCGACAAATCAGGCGGGCGGGTCCGCGCAGAAAAATCTGGTCTCCCTCCCTTCGAACGATTTGCGTCCCACCGGGCGCATGGATCTTTACCGGCGATTCAGCCCGGCCCGTCGACATGGCCGCGACCGCCGATGCGCACGATCCGGTACCGGAGGACTGGGTTTCGCCGGCGCCGCGCTCGAAGAAACGGGCGTGCACGTCGTGCTTGCCTTCGACTTTTACGTACTCCACGTTCACGCCCTGCTTGAACTGGGAAGAGCGCTGAATTTCTGCCGCTCGCGTCTGCCAGTCGCCGGGAAACTCATCCACGAAGATGACAAAGTGCGGATTGCCCGTAGAGAGCGGGATTCCGCGGGTTGTTCCCCTACTGGTGTCCAACGAGAATTCCGCCTCAACCCGGGCCGAGCCCATGGCCATTTCGAATTCGTACTCGCCATCTCCATGACTGGTCAGCATGCAGGTCTTGAGGCCGGCCCCGGTTTGCACCGTGATCTTGTCCGTCTGCTGTTCCGAGAATAGGTAGGTGGCAACGCACCGCGTCCCATTGCCCGAGATTTCCGCGGCGGACCCGTCGGCATTGATGAGATCGATTTCCACGTCGGCAGAAGCATGAGGAAGCATCCATTCGACGCCGTCCGCGCCCACTCCCTGATGACGGTCGCACATGCGTTTCGTGACGCTGGCTCGTTCGGTGCTGGACACGAGTCCGGCATCGATCAGCAGGAAATCGTTGCCGCAGGCACTGGCCTTTACGAAAGGAATGGTCCGGAATCCGGGGATCACTCGCGCTCCACCCTGCCCAGAGGAGTTACAGTGGCGAAGATGGAGGACGCTTTCAGCTGACGCAGCAGTTCTTTTTGATCGCGACTGCAGCCTTCCACGTCAAACTGCAAACGCACGTGCTGCGGAGTGCTGGCGCTATTAACGTTTTGCATGAGGCGATGGTGCGATTCGAGAATGCGATTGATTTCGTTGCTGACCGCTTCGACGTTGGGCCCGGTGACTTCGTAACTGGAGGTAAGGAGCTTGAGATTGAACGTCTCCTCGATGTGGCCGAGCAGAAAAAGAGCAACCAGGACCAATGCGGTCCCGAAGATGGCGGTGAGGTAAAGTCCGCCGCCGGCCGCCATGCCGATGGAAGCGACCACAAAGATTGTGGCCGCGGAGGTCAGGCCCGTGGTCAGGCCGCGGTTGTGAATAATCGACCCGGCGCCAATGAAACCGATGCCAGGAATAATCTGCGCGGCGATTCTGGCGGCATCGGATGGAACTCCTGCCAGACCTTCGGAAAGCAGAGTGAACATAGCCGCTCCGAAGCAGATGAACATGTTGGTGCGGAGGCCCGCGGCGCGGTGCTTCCATTCTCGCTCGAGTCCAATTAATCCGCCCAGGATTGCCGCCATCAGCAGGCGCACGATCGAGCTGCTGAGCAGGCCGCTGGCCAGCTCGCGCCGAATCACGTCGACGGGATGGTGCCAGTTCATAAACTCTCGCGCGCTCGAAATGTTTTCCGGATGCGCGAATTTTATCATCCGGCCCGGGCTCTGCCGCGTTTACCGCCATGATTACCGTGCGGCATAAAGCACAGCTCGAGGCTGCCCGGTGATGTGCAGCTCGATCAGCTCATGCAGATGCTTGTCATGAACCGCCTGCCACACCGGATCGCCCTCGAACGCCAGCACATAATCGGCGTATTTGGCGGGATCGGCCAGGGCGCGCTCCCACAATCCGTCGGCATCAGCGGGCTGCATCCACACGCGATGGTTGCCTTCGTTGATGGTCCGCTTCAGGGGAAAGGCGGCGCGCTCGAGAGCTCCAACGTGATCGCCGAGGTACATCAACAAGCTGGAATCGGCAGGGAGCTTTTCAATCCATCGGGCAACTTCCATCTGGAGTTGGTTGCGCGAGCGCATATTGACCTGCGCTTCCTTCAGGCAGATGGGCGTGGACTGCCAAATCGATCCGTAGCTCACCGAAACCAGGGCGAAGACGATCAGAATGCTCGCCGTGCGTATCCGGCTATTGAGAGCGGCTGCGCGAAGCGCGAAGCACGCCAATACCGCGATCGCGACTGCGAGCGCTGGCAGGAGTTGCAATCCGTAGCGCGTGTTGTAGTGCGTGAATGGCCACCAGTTGGGAATGAAAATGGGGACTCCGCCGTAGGCAATCGATAGGGCGTAGAACGGGATTGGGACCAGCAGAAATAATAATAATGGGAGTGCGGTCGGACCGAGAGCCGCGGAGAAACTTTGTCGGATGCGAATTGTAATGACCAGCAACGCTGCGACTCCCAATAACATCCACGCGCGCTGCAGCCATTCATTCCGTGCGACGTTGTCTTCCGCCGATTTCAGAAAGAAGAGTCCGGCGACGGCAGGATTTCCCGAGCCAGGGTGTCCGGGATTGCCGGCATTCTGCGTCCTTTTCTCAATGGCTTTCGCGGAGTAGGGTCCGTTGGCAAACTCCAGCGGGTTGCGATAAACGATGGCGTTGTAAGCGAGCCATAGAATGGGTGCGGCGGCGGCGATCAGAACGAATTTCACATGGGCTAAAGCCCGTTTTCTTTGCTTATCGCCGACGCGGCCCTGAAGGGCCGCTTTTCCACGGCGCTGCCACAGCCAGATTGCAGACGCGGCTGCAATCATGGTGGCCGCCAAAAACCATCCGTCGTAGCGGGTCAGACAGGCTGCCGCGATGCACAGCGCGCATTTCGTCAGCGAGTTCGAACCGCGGACCCACTCCGTAAAGAACGCGACCGCCCAGACAAAGAATGCCAGGTAAAGCGTCTCCCCCATGGCCGTGGACTGCATGTAAATCAGGTTGGGATTCGCGGCGAATACGACTGCGGCGGTCCAGGCGGCGAAGCGTCTGTGGCGATCCGGCTGGTTGCCTATCAAAGCACTGCGGGTGAGGCGAAAAACTCCGATCACCGCGAACACGTACCCCGCCATCGACGGGATCGAACCGCCCGCGCCCGTCTGCCACATTTTCGTGGAGAGAATGAATGGGATCATCAGCAGGTGAGGCAAGGGCAGCCACACTGTGCCTAGCTGCAGAACTCCGGGAGTTCTGGAATCGAAAACGCGGCGCGCGATGTTGATGTGCGCGACCGCGTCGCCGTACAGAAGAACTTCTCCCGTGCGGTAATAAAACAGAAAGGCAAAAACCGAAACGCAGGTGGCGAGCCATGCCAGCAGGTTTACGTCAGAGACGCCCGGAACCGCAGCCGCCTCAGATTTAGTGAACTTCCGCATGGCTTGCAGCCTATTCCAGGTGGGTCAGTTCGCGGAAGATCTGAAAGCGCGCGTCGATTTCTTCGCGCGTCAGCGTTCTGCAGCCGCTCGGTGCCAAAACGCTCCACAGCGAACGATCCCATGACGCCTCCGTAGAACAGCGCGCGCTTCAGGACTTCGCGATTCAGTTCTTCCTGCGAGGCGAGGTACCCCATGAAGCCTCCGGCAAAAGAATCGCCGGCGCCGGTGGGATCTTTGACTTCTTCGATGGGCAGAGTGGGAGCGCGGAAGGGATGGCGGCCGATGCCGAACGCGCCTTCGCGGAAGAAGATGGTCGCGCCATATTCGCCGTGCTTGATCACCAGCGCTTGCGGCCCCATGGCCAGAACTTTCTGCGCGGCGCGCGGCAGATTGGTTTCATGCGCGAGCATCTTGGCTTCGGTGTCGTTGATCAGAAGCACGTCGACCAGCTTCAATGTTTCCGCGAGCTCTTTCGGCGTGCCCTTGATCCAGTAATTCATGGTGTCGCCGCCGGTGAGGCGCACGCGCTGCATGTGGCGGCGGACACCGGCCTGCAACGTTGGTTGAATGTTGGCCAGGAACAGGAACTCCGAATCCTCATACTCCGCCGGAATGCGCGGCTGGAAGGTCTCGAAGACGTTGAGATCGGTGAAGTCCGTCTTGGCTTCGTTGAGGTTGTCGGTGTAGTAGCCGCCCCAGCGAAAGGTCTTGCCCTGGGCGCGTTCGAGGCCGCGCGTGTCGATCTCACGCGTTGCTGAAGACATTTTCCTGCTCGGGGCCGAAGTCTTCGCCCACGACGCCAACCACGCGGACATCGGTGAAGTAACTGGCGGCGAGGGAAAAATAAGTGGCAGCGCCTCCAAGAATGTTCTTTACGCTGCCGGAGGGCGAGGTGACGTCGTCGAATGCAACGGAACCCACAACCAGTATGCTCATGCGTTTTGCTTCGGCCCGGCTGGTCAGGAAATCTGAAACGGGCAGGCCGCTAGGTGGAGACACCTTTCATTTAGTTTTCGATTTGGATCGCAGATATTTTTCCAGGATCAGGTTCAATCTTTTTTTGGTTGCCGGCGGGATCTTTTTGCGGTCGGTGAGGATGGCATGCGCCAGCGCTGATCCGCATTTGCAGGAACGTTCACGGGGCATGGCGGCTACCGTCTCGCGCACGACTTCGCAGGCATTCTCGGCATTCTTCAGCAGCACGGCCACGATCTGGTCCACGGTGACCGAGTCGTGGTGCGGATGCCAGCAGTCGTAGTCGGTGACCATGGCAACGGTGACGTAGCAGATTCCGCTTCGCGCGCCAGCTTGGCTTCCTGCAGGTTGGTCATGCCGATCACGTCCATGCCCCAGCTGCGGTAGACGTTGGACTCGGCCTTGGTGGAAAACTGCGGACCTTCCATGCAGAGATACGTGCCGCCGCGCTTTCCCACCACGCCCGCTTTCTTGCAGGCGGCTTCGACGACACGCGACAGTTCCGGACAGATGGGATCGGCGAAGGCGATGTGGGCCACGACGCCGTCTCCGAAAAACGTGTCCACGCGGTGGCGGGTGCGGTCGAAGAACTGATCGGGGATCACGAACTCCAGCGGCTTGTGCTCTTCTTTCAACGATCCGACGGCGGAGATGGAGACGATGCGCTCGACGCCCAGTTGCTTGAATCCGTGAATGTTGGCGCGGAAATTCAGTTCGCTGGGAAGAATGCGGTGGCCGCGCGCCGTGACGCGCGAGGAAAGCGACCTTGCGGCCCTCGAGCGTGCCGCAGAACGTAGGCGTCGGAAGGCGCGCCGAACGGAGTTTTCAGGCGGACTTCTTTGACTTTGGTCAGGCCGGGCATGGAGTACAGCCCGCTGCCGCCGATGATTCCGATTTCCGCCTGTGGCAAAGCTCCTCCTGAAGCGCGCAAACAAACTGGTGATTATACAGGAGGAAGTTTGTGTGGTGCGGGCAGGGCGTCTGTCCCTACACGATACAATTTTCTTATGAGAGCTGTGGTTGCAGCCTGCTGCTTGCTTTTGCTGTGCGGATGGGTTGAAACGCAGGAAACCGCAGCGCCCCAGCAGGTCACAGTTCCTGCGGCGATCGATCACAACCGCGTGATCATCAACGCCGATCTCATCCTTCCCAACGGATCTGCCGAAACCGTGCGCGCCTGGGTGGATAACGGCAATCCCGACTTGTACATTTCCCGCCGGGTGGCCACGCTGCTGAATCTGGCGGTGACGTGCGGTAATCAGGAATGCTCTTCTCCTGCTCCTAGGCAGCTAGTGATCGGCGGCATGACAATCCCGCTCAGCCAAGTAAAGGAAGCGAAGATTCCCTTGAAACCCGTAAGCGCGGCGGCGGTGCTGGCTCCGGGAATGGCGGTCGAAATGAATATTCCCGCGAGCGTCTTGCGCAACTACGACGTGCTCATCAATTTCCCGGAGCATCGCTTTTCCATCGGCGAGCCCGGAACGCTTCACTTCCGCGGATCGAGCGAAAAGGTTCGGGTCACGGAGAATGGGCTCATCCAGGTTCCCAGCCAGATTGAGAACAAGAAGTACAACCTCGGGCTCGATGTGGGGTCATCCATCAGTTTTCTTTCTGAGGAACTCTTCGACAAGCTGGCGGCGGCGCATGCGGATTGGCCACGCATGACCGGTGCAGTCGGTTCGGCAAACATGTGGGGCGCGGAGGCGGAGACGAACTGGAAAGTGATGCGTGTCGATCGCGTGCAGTTCGGGCCGCTGTTCCTGACGGATGTGCCATTCGTGGCCGCGGCGAAACCGGTGATGGATTTCTTTGAAAAGCGTGCCGGGATGCCGACAACAGGCCTGCTCGGATCCGACATACTCTTGGGTTATCGCGTGGGGCTGGACTACGCGCACTCCACGGTTTACTTCGATATTGGAAAAATGACACGGTTTCCGGACTTTGACGTGATTGGGCTCGTGTTGCGGCCGGAAGACGATGGGCGGTACACGATCCTCAAAGTTGCGGAATTCGAGGGCAAACCCTCGGTCGCGGCCGTGCAAGCGGGAGATGAACTGCTGGCCGTGGACAATATTCCGGTGCACGGATCGACCATGGGGCAGGTCTGGGCGATGCTGGGAGGCACGCCGGGCCAGGAACGCAGGCTCACGATTAAGCGTGCAGGAAAAGAGTTCGTAGTTCCCGCGAAGGTGCAGCATTTTCTAGCGACGCTGCCGGAAGAAGACAACAACAAAAAGAAGAAGCATTTAAGTTGACAAGACTCGCGTAGGGACAGCCCCTTGGGCGGTCCAAGCGAAGCGAGCAGCGCCGCTACTTTGCCGCCACCCCGAACACTTCCCCTTCAAGAGCTGACGTAGTCGCTGGGTCCAGGCTCTCGCTCACCAGCACGGTGTCGCCCTTCTGCTCAATCACGATCGTGCCCTGTTCGCTGGACCAGGCATGGCGGCCCTGCAGGCGAGCAGGGCTCGAATCGTCTTTCGAATCCGCGGGAGGTTGCGACTGTTGCGGGTCCCCTGTTTCATCCAGCTTCTTGTAGCGCTCTTTCAGCGATGCGGCGTAAATCCCTGCAAACGCAGCCGCCGAGTCGGCGCTGGACCAGCGCGACACATATAGAAGAGCCAACGGCGCATCCGCGCCGGCTTTAGGTTTCGCGGCGTAGTAATACCCGCCGCGCCATTCGGGATACATTTTCTTTGAGAGCTTCTTGCCCGCGTATTGCTCGATGAGCACCGCAACGTCGAATTCTCCCATCGCCCCAATATCGAACTTGTTGTACTCCTTGAAGTCACGCTTGAAGTCTGGGACCGGCATGGGCTCGATCTTCTCGCCAGCGAGATAGGTTTCCGGCTGCATGATCTGGCGCGTCGTGTGCGGAGGATTCCGCAGCACGCCATCGAATGCCTTCTGCTTCCCGCCCTGCTGCATCAGCTTGATCACGAACCCCATGCCGTAGCTGTAGGGAAAAGTGAGCGACTCCTTGAGGAAGATGGGAGCTTGGTTGAAAACCTTCGTGCTCGCGGTTCCCGTCAAAGTTTCTTCCTGCATGGCGTCGACCAGCGCGGGATTGCTGGTAATGGTGTGACCGGTCGGAGCGATGGCGTATTGAAACATCATGGCCTGCGCCTGGCCCTCGATCACCGCTTCGCGCGCATTGTCGATCTCGTCGTTTTCGATATCCGCCGGTGTGGGATCTTTGCGGATCTCGGCCAGATCTTTATCGCCCTTCTTCATCCACTTTTGCAGATTGATGTCCTGGTCCTGCAGGGCATGGGTGAGTTCGTGGGCCATCACGGGTTCCTGCTCTTCAATGGGAACCCAGTCGAGCAGGTTGACAGTTTTCGTTTTCGGATCGTAGTAACCGGCGACTTCCTCTTTGAGCAGCGCGACCAGGAAGGTTTCCAGATTAAAATCGCGCGGCAGCAAGCCGAACTTCTTCAGCACCAGTTCGCTGCGGCGGAGGCGCTGCGCATCTTCATCGTTCAGATGCTTGGTCAGGTATGCGTACACCTCATCCCGGCTGGTCAGCTTGCGCTTTACCTCGCGCTTGATGGGCAGTCCGGTCTGCTTGCTGTCGAACTGCATGATCTCGTCGACCGAGTGGAAGAGTTCTTCGGCCTGGCGCGGCGTGATTTTTACTTCATTGTCGGATGGCTGCTGCGGATTCTCGGGCGGCGGAACAGGCTTGGTGGGCTCCTGCGTCGTAGTGGGAGCTTGCGCGGCTGGGACTGCGGGATCTTGCGCAGTGATTTGGAGCGGCAGCAGGGCCGCCGTCAGCACAACCCGAAAAAGCAGCCGGAAAACCCTGTAGAACTGCCCTTCGCCTGTATTCATTGGTTCGAGTCTATACGTTTTCCCTATACTCTCGCGCATGTCGACTGGCAATCCTGTGAATCTCTGGCGATCTGCGGAACACGTGCGGGACTACATCGAGCGCGCGGATTTGATTTCGCACCGCGGCGAGGGCGAGGCGGCGCTGCTGGAGTTCATCCCCGCCGGAACCAGGAGAATCCTGGATCTGGGTACAGGCGATGGCCGTTTGCTAGCCCTGGTCCGCAGCACTCATCCCGACACGGAAGCCGTAGCAGTCGATTTTTCGCCGGCCATGCTCGAGGCGGCGCGAAAGCGCTTTGCCGGGGATTCGCGCGTGAGCATCGTCGACCACAATATGGACTCTTCCCTGCCGCCGCTTGGTTCCTTCGATGCGGTGATTTCCAGCTTCGCTATTCATCACCTGGTACACGAACGGAAGCGCGCGCTCTACCGCGAAAGTTTTGGCCTGCTGAATCCCGGAGGCGTGTTCTGCAACCTGGAGCATGTCTCGTCGCCGTCGGCGCGTCTGCATGAGGAATTTTTGCTGCGCATCGGCTTTACGGTAGAAACCGAGGATCCTTCCAACAAGCTGCTGGATTTCGAGACGCAGCTTGGCTGGCTGCGGGACATCGGGTTCGCCGAGGTGGATTGCCACTGGAAGTGGCGGGAATTGGCGCTGCTGGTAGGAGTGCGGCCATAGCAGCCTGCTGACAGACTCGAATTTCCTTGGATCTTAAAAGTGTGCGCGAGAACTCGTTTTGCGGATTCAAAGTGGAACAACGCCAAAAGCTTGTAGCCGCGAAGTGGCGAGAACTACAAACCCACGCCGTCTGATACCGATAGCGAGACCAAGGGGTTAAAGAAGCTAGCGCCCGAATCGGCCGATAATTAAACCGATGATGGTTCCGCCAATGGCTCCCATGCCGATGATCGGTCCATACGCTTTTGTAATGATCGCGTCGGGGATGCTCAGCAGCAGTCCGAAGAATAGCCCGACCAACCAGCCGGGCCATGGCAAACGGGCCGCGCCTATGACGAACCCAATCGCAAAGCGCGCAATGAAGGCCGCCGTAATCGCAGCTCTTTTGTCGGCGAAAGTCATCGGCAGCATGATTCCGACGTCCACCGCACCGAACACCAAGCCGCAAATCACGCCAAGTACGATTCTTGACATGCTCTCTCCTTGAACCTACCGCCGATGGTCAGGGCTAAGTACACCGAGATAGTTCGTCAATTGTCTAATGAGGATGTCCCTCAGCATGCCACAATCTTTGCCACCGAGTCCCCTGCTTCGCGCGTCCCCAACTTGCCTCCGACGTCTTCTGTCGTCTTCTTCTGGCGCACGGCCTCGAGCACGGCAGCTTCGATCTTGTCTGCTTCTCCCACGAATTCCAGATGACGCAGCATCATGGCGGCGGTCAGGATTGCTCCAAATGGATTCGCCTGATTCTTGCCCGCGATCGGCGGCGCGGAACCATGGACCGGCTCAAACATGCTGGTGCGTCCCGGGTGGATATTCCCGCTGGCGGCCATTCCCAGGCCTCCCTGCAGTCCGGCGGCTAGGTCCGTGATGATGTCGCCGAACATATTATTGGTGACAATCACGTCGAACTGGCGCGGGTCGCGGACCATCTGCATGCAGAGGGCATCGACGTACATGTGTTGGGCGGTGATCTGTGAGTACTCGGCGCTGACCTCTTTGAAGACCCGCTGCCAAAGGCCCCCGGCGTGGGTCATGGCGTTAGATTTGTCGCACATCAGAACTTTTGCCCGCGGAGAGCCGTCCAGCTTGCAGTGCGTTTTGCAGTACTCGAAGGCGTAGCGAATGATGCGCTCGACGCCCTTTCGGGTGTTGATGTCTTCCTGGGTAGCGATCTCGTCGGGAGTTCCCTGCTTGAAGACGCCTCCGGCATCGGTGTAAACGCCTTCGGTATTTTCGCGCAGCACAACAAAATCGACGTCCTTCGGCTCCACTCCCTTTAACGGGCAGAGCACAGCATCCAGCAAGCGAACAGGACGGACATTCGCGTACAGGTCCATCTTGAATCGCATTCCCAGCAGAATTTCCTTGGCGTGAATATTAGTTTTGACCCGGGGATCGCCAAAAGCGCCGACGAAGATGGCATCAAAGTCACGCGCCAGCATGGCGAATCCGTCGGGCGGCACAGTAGTCTGGTCGCGTAGATAACGATCGGCGCCCCAGTCGAATTCGGTCAGCTCCACCAGCGCGCCGGACGCCTGGATCGCGTTGACCGCCTGAGGAATCACCTCTTTGCCTATACCGTCACCGGGGATCACGGCAATCTTCTTGCGCGCTGGGCTTTTCCCGTCCACGGGATGGAACGTTAACACACTCGCTATAATCGAATACAACATGAAGGTTACGGCACTTCAGGCACAAATCGAGGGGTTAGGGGCTGCCATTGGCGAGTATCGCGGCGCCACAACGGCGGCTCGCTTTGGGGATCCCCGGGAAGAGCTTGCGGCTTTGCGCAGCGGGTGCGGAGTCTATGACCTGGGATTCCGCGCGAAGATTTCCTTAACCGGCGAAGATCGCGTGCGCTGGCTCAATGGCATGGTGACCAACAACATTCGCGATCTGGCCGTGGGCCGCGGAGGGTACGCGTTCCTGCTGAATCCGCAGGGGCGCATCCTCGGAGATCTGTATGCCTACAATCGCGGCGAATCGATCGCGGTGGATACGGACCTAAGCCAGGCGGAGAAGATTCTGGCCACCTTCGATCACTACATCATCATGGATGATGTCGAGGTGAAGAATCTAAGCGAGGATCTGACCGCGCTGGGGATCGGCGGCCCGCGGTCGTCAGAGACGCTGAAGGCCGCCGGATTTGCCGTGCCGGAGATGCAGAGTCTGCAGGTTGAATCCATCTCTTGGCAAGGAGTCGAATGCTCGCTGGTTCGCGGCGAGCGCGAGAATTATGAGATCTGGCTCCCGTCAAAAGACGTGAGGCAGTTGTGGAACGTGTTGCTGGGGGCAGGCGCCACTCCCGTTGCATTCGAGGCCCTCGAACTGGAGCGGATCGAAGCGGGCGTCCCTGCCTATGGCGTAGATATTCGCGAGCGGGATCTGCCGCAAGAGACAGAGCAGGACCGGGCCCTCAACTTTAGCAAGGGATGCTATGTCGGGCAGGAGATCGTCGAACGCATCCGGTCGCGCGGCGCCGTGCATCGCAAGTTCACCGGATTTCTCCTAGATGCGCCAGTGGCACCCGGCAGCAAGGTTGCGGCAAACGGCAAAGATGTTGGAGAAATCACCAGCGTCGCCGCGCTGCCCGTGGTGGGGCACCGGACAATCGCTCTGGGATACATCCGGCGCGAGATTGGCGCTCCGGGCCGGGAAGTTATGATTGGTACGACGAAGGCAACAGTGGTGCAATTGCCTTTACGCAAGGAAATGCTGCGGCAGAATGAGAGTTCCCTCGAGCAGCGTCCCGCATAATTTTGTTTAGACAAGCCTCTGGGTGAGGAAGACTTATGGCTGATAAGAGACGAGAAGAATCCAGCTTTACCGTGACGGACCGGCGGCTGTTTACGCCGGATGGCGAATTGCGCTCCGACGTGCCGGAAGAAACCGCGCCCCCTAAGCCCGTGGCCAGTGCGCCCCAGGAATCGACACCGAGTCCACAGCAGCCCGCGGCAACGGACATGTCCACTCCTGAAGACCGCGACATGCCCACACCTCCGAGTTCGGCCGAGCAGGAAGCACAAGCCGCGGCTTACAAACAATCCGCCAAAGATCTGGACACGCAGGTGGAGTTGAGCGGGCATTCGGTGAAAGATTTTGAGATCACCTTTGAACGCTTCCTCGCTTCCCTTTACATGACGGCGATGCTGCAACTCGGACTGATGCGGCAGCAGGGAGCACAGCCGCAGGTGGACATCATCGGGGCGCGGCAGACGATCGATACCCTGAGCCTGATCTCGGAGAAGACGAAAGGCAACCTCACGGCCGCAGAAGCTAATTTCCTGCAAAACAGCCTGTACGAATTGCGCATGGCCTACGTCGAGGTCACCAACGCGCTGGCACGGCCGCCTCAGCCCGGCCCGGCTACAGGAACTGCCGGTAAATGAAAGCCACGTTGACCGTGTTAGGAAGTGGGACGTCGATGGGCGTGCCCACTCTGGGATGCGACTGCGCGGTCTGTCATTCGAGCGATCCGCGCGACCGGCGAACCCGGCCCTCCATCATGATCGAGTATGGAGGCAAGGTTGTGCTGATCGATACCACCCCCGATTTCTACGCGCAGGCCGTCCGCGAGAAGATCGCGCAGGTGGACGCAGTCTTCTATACGCATACCCATGCCGACCACATTCTGGGCATCGACGATCTGCGGCCGCTGAGTTACCGGCATAAGCCGGACAAGCTTCCCCTCTACGCCCGGCCCGAGGCGGCAGCATTTCTGCGAAAGATGTTCGCTTACATTTTCGACGGCAACTACAAATTTGGCGGATTGCCGCTGCTGGAACTGCGGCCAATCGATGGCCCCGTTGACGTATTTGGAGTGCGCTTTGAGCCCATTGTAGTGATCCATGGGGAGACCCAGATTTATGGCTACCGCTTCGGCTCAGCGGCGTATCTGACGGATCATAGCGAGATCCCCGATTCCTCTTTGCGGCAGCTGCAAGGCCTGGACATCTTATTCCTGGATGCGTTGCGGCATAAACCGCATCCCACGCACTCCACGGTGAAGAGTTCTTTGCAGACAGTCGAACGGCTGAAGCCGAAGCGGGCATTCTTTACGCACATTTGTCACGACCTGGGTCACGAAGCCACCAATGCGACGCTGCCCAGGCATGTTCGGCTGGCGCATGATGGCCTGAAGCTGGAGTTTGAGATTTGAATTGTTGATTGATGATGGTTGAGTGTTGAAGCAGGCATTCGGGCAGATCCGGAACACTCAATATCAACGATCAACAATTTTCTTTTCTATGGACGTCTTTCGCAAAATCGAAGAGGTGCCGGCTAATTTCGGACCCGCCTATGCCAGCGTGGGAAATTTCGACGGGGTGCACCGCGCCCATGCCCATGTGTTGGGTGAGATCGTATCGCGCGCGCGGGTCATGGGGGGGAAAGCAGTGGCGGTAACGTTTGAGCCACATCCTGCACGGATTCTTAAGCCGGAATCAGGGCTGAAGCTGCTGACGCCTTTGGCGGAAAAACTCCGCTGGTTGCAGAGCACCGGGATCGACGCGGTGCTGGTGCTTCCGTTTGGGCGCGATTTGTCGCTGATGACTCCGCGCCAGTTTGCCGAACGCATCCTGCGCAAGGGGCTGCACTCCCGCGAGGTGCATGAGGGATTCAATTTCCGCTTTGGCCACAAGGCCGCCGGCGATGTGACTCTGCTCGCTGAGTTGGGCCGCGAGATGGGATTCGAGGTGAAGGTCTATCCCGAGATGAGCCTGCGCGGCGAAACCGTTTCCAGCACGCAGATTCGCAAGTTGATCGCGGCCGGGCGCGTGAGCCGCGCGCGCCATCTGCTGGCGCGTCCCTTTTGCATTTTGGGCGTACCGGGACGAGGCCGCGGATATGGATCGAAGTACACCGTTCCAACCATCAATCTGGCGCGTTACGAAGAGCTCGTACCCAAGGACGGCGTTTACATCACGTGGACGCGCGTGGCAAGCGAGCGCTTTGATTCGGTTACGAATGTAGGGAATCGTCCTACGTTCGGGGCGGAGTTGTTCGCCATCGAGACCCACCTGTTGAACTTTCATCCCATCGAACTGACGCCGGACACGGAAGTGGAGATTTGTTTTCTGCAGAGATTGCGCGATGAGATCAAGTTCCCCTCCGTCGACGCGCTGCGCGAGCAGATTGCCAGGGATGTGAAGAAGGCCAGACGCTATTTTCATCTGTTGAGCACAGCCATCGGCAAGCGATAACCCGGTCGGTCCCGCATAGGGACAGCCGCCATGGCTGTCCAGTCGAGCAAAGCTCGACAGCTGCGGCGCCCCATGAGCTCCGCTGCCCACCTGCTACAATCCGCGGGATTTCCGTTCTTCCTTCCTCATGCCCATCGGCCCATTCAAACTGATCCGCCTAGCCACTCCCGGCCAGTGCCGAACGTTGCTGGCGGCCTCCATGGGCTGGGCACTCGATGCCTTCGACGCCATGCTGTACTCGCTCGTGCTCGCCATGCTCATGCGCGATCTGGCGATGAGCAAAACTATGGCGGGATCGCTAGGCACGTTAACCCTGCTGGCCTCAGGAATTGGGGGCGTGCTGTTCGGCTTTGTGGCCGACCGCATCGGGCGCAAGCATGCGCTGATGGCGAGCATTCTGACTTACTCGGTGTGCTCGTTTGCTTCCGGATTGGCCACCAGCATTGCCATGCTGGCGGTGGCGCGCTTCCTGCTGGGATTAGGCATGGGCGGAGAGTGGAATACCGGGGCCACGCTCGTCGCCGAAAGTTGGCCGACGGAACTGCGGGCGAAAGCGCTCTCCATCGTGCAGAGTTCATGGGCGCTGGGATTCGCGGCGGCGGCGCTCGTGGCCGGGCCGGTCTCACGGTATTACGGATGGCGAGCCGTGTTCTTTGTAGGAGTTTTGCCGGCGCTGGTTACGTTGTGGATTCAGCGGACGGTTCCGGAGTCGGAGATGTGGGAGGAGCGGAATGCAGGGACGGAAGCCCTCGTAGCGGAGCCGGAGGTGGGCCAAACCCGCTCAGCGGCTTTCTCTTCGCTCTTCCGGCCGCCGCTGGTGAAGCATACGTTCGCCCTGCTGCTGTTCAACTTCTTCGCGATGTTTGCGTGGTGGGGGCTGTTCACCTGGCTGCCGCCTTATTTGTCGCTTCCGGTCTCGCAGGGTGGGCGTGGGTTCGGTGTGTTTGGCATGACCACGCTCCTGGTGGTGCTCAATCTGTGCGGGATGTTTCCCGGATACGCCAGCTTTGGATGGGTAGCCGACCGCATCGGGCGGCGCAAAGCGTTCTTGAGTTATTGTCTTATCGCGGCCCTGCTGATTCCGCTCTACGCGGCGGCACGGTCGCAAATTGTGCTGCTCGTGCTGGGTACGTTCGTTGCGTTCTTTGGTACGGGAATCTTCTCCGGCTCGGGAATCATTGGCAGCGAGATCTTCCCTACCGCGGTGCGCGCACGGGCGCTCGGCTTCACCTATAACGGGGCGCGCACCTTGAGTTCGCTGGCTCCCTTGGTGATCGGGCGAGTGGGACAACTGAAGGGATTGAGCTGGGCTTTCTATCTGTGCGCGGCCGGATATTTCTTGGCTGCGCTCATGACCACGCAGTTGCCAGAAACCCGGGGTAAGAGCCTCGAGTGAGTCCGTCCTGCGTATGCGTGCCCCTCGGAATCCAGTGCCTGGAGACGTAGCTAAGCTACGTCTCTACACCTTGCCTCGGCAGCCGAACGTACGCAAATGTTCAAAGCTTTGCATACAGTAACCACGGTAACCGTCGATATTTCCAAGAAGACCCTGTGTTTTCAATGTGGTGAGAACGCCAGTTTTTTTGACAAATGGGGGTGAGCTGGCAGGCTACGTGCACATAGTAGAAGCGAATCAGGGCCGACCCTGATTTTGATTCAGGAGACCGTGAAACACTATGCGCGTTGTAAAACTACTTGCGCTGTTCATTCCACTCACCCTTATCGCTTCTCTGCCGGCGATGGCGGACAACTGCGACGCCTTTGCCAGCTTCGCCTGCGCGAAATCCACACCGAATAACGTGCATTTTGTCGGAACCGGAACGACCGGCCAAGACGTCAACATTCTGCTGGGGAGCAATACCTTCAGTGTGAGCCTCGTCGGTGGAGCGGCCGCCCACTTCTCCGGCGATACCCTCATCATCCTGGCTGCGGCTCCCAATGGGCTGACTGGCAGCGTGAATGGTGTCTCGTTCACCTCGCTCAGTTCATTCCCTGAAGGCGGTGCGCTTGGCGCTATCACGGATACCTGGGAGGGTCTGGGCATTTCCGCCGGCAACATCCAATTCGGCTATGCCAACGTCGGAACTATCACAAGCAATCCGTTTTCGCTCACGGCCAGCGGCGTAGGAGCCGGAACGATCTTCTACGGTGTATTGGTGAATTCGGATGGAAAGATTGTTTACATCACCCCGAACTCTGAAGCTGGAGTGTTGGGTGGAAACACGTCTGTGACCCCGGAACCCGCTTCCTTGACGCTGCTCGGAACCGGCTTGGCTGCGATAGCCAGCCTGGTTCGCCGCAAGTCAAAGAAAGCTTAGCTTCTTCATCTTCTCCGCCCAAGCCCTGGAGCGCGTGCTCCGGGGCTTTTCTTTTTCATCCCCAAGCGACGGGCCACGCAGAATGGGTTACGTCGAGACAGCCCCTTCGGCTGTCCCGGCGAAGGGAAGCGAGCCCGTCCGGGGAAATTCTCTCCGGCACTACCCTACGGCTTCAGCTTGATCTTCAAGTCGTCGGCGATCTGCTTGCCGTGGAAGCGTCCGTTCTCGATGAAGATTTCGTTGGTGCGCGATCCGGCAACGATGACCCCTGCCACGTAAATGCCTTTGACATTGCTCTCCAGCGAAACCGGATCGCACACGGGACGGCACTGGTCCTCGGAGAGCTCAATCCCCATGCTGCGCAGGAAGTCGTAATCGGGGTGGTAGCCGATCAGGGCGAGCACAAAATCGTTTTTCAGCCGCAGCGGGCCTGATGGCGTGTTGATCACTACATGATCGATGCCGATCTCCTGCACGCTGCTGTTGAAGTAAGCTTCGATCTCACCCGCCTTGATGCGGTTTTCCAAATCAGGCTTGATCCAATACTTTACGTGCCGGTGAAGTTGCGCCTCGCGATGAACCAGAGTGACCCGTGCGCCATGGCGCCATAAATCGAGAGAGGCGATGGCCGCAGAATTCTTGCCCCCGATCACCAGCACATCATTGTCATAGTAGGGATGAGGCTCGCCGTAATAGTGCGAGACCTTGGGCAGGTCCTCGCCTGGGATGCCGAGTTGATTCGCCAGATCATAGTATCCGGTCGAGACGATGACCTTTTTGGCGCGGTAATCGTGCGGCCGCCCGGCGCGATCGCTCGAGCTGATGACGAACTTCCCGTCTTCGCCCATCACGGTTTTGACCCACTCGTATTGGCGGACGTCCAAGTGATAATGCTCGGACACTTTCCGGTAGTACTCCAAAGCTTCCTCGCGCGTGGGCTTCTGCAGGGCCGTGGTAAACGGGACATCTCCGATCTCCAGCAACTCCGGCGTGGTGAAAAAGACCATGCCCTTGGGGTAGTGATAGAGAGAGTTGACCAGGCATCCCTTGTCGAGGACGACGACTTTTAACCCGACCTTTTGCGCTTCGATGGCGCAAGCCAGACCGGTGGGACCGGCGCCAATGACGAGCACGTCGCAACGCATCTCGGGACGCGGCTTGGTCCTGGGCTGAGTCTGGGTTTCGAATTCCAGGGCGGCAAAGAAGTCAGGCATGGGGACGAAACAGGGTCGGACGCGAGGCGACGGGGATTCGAGCACAACCCGGAAACGGTAGATTTTAGCACGCTGTGGAAGAGGTTCCTGCGAATCAGGAAGCGGAATTCGCGGCCGCCAATGAGGCGGGGTGCACTTCTCGTTCGATACTGCGAGACAGCTTGTCGGCGGCCATTTCCAGATCGTATGCGGTTTGCAGATTCATCCAGAAAGCCGCGCTGGTATTGAAGTAGCGAGCCAGGCGCAGCGCCGTATCCGGAGTGATGCCGCGGCGCACGTGAACAATTTCCGCAATGCGAGTCACGGGCACGTGCAGATCCATAGCGAGACGATTCATGCTGAGCTGAAGCGGCTCCATGAAGTCAGCCCGCAGAATCTCGCCGGGATGAATGGGCGAAAGACGAGTTTGAGACTTAGCCAATGCGTGTCCTCTGCTCGGTCCATGGGACCGGTGTTTTGTTTCACAGACGCTACGAACGCTCAGTGGTGATCAACAATTTCGACCTCGTAGGCGTCTCCATTGCGCCACACGAAACAGATCCGCCATTGATCGTTGATGCGAATGCTGTGCTGTCCCTTTCGATTTCCGTACAACGGCTCCAGACGGTTACCCGGAGGAGCAGCCAAATCTCGCAACTCGGTTGCACTATCGAGCTGTCGCAGTTTGCGACGAGCGACGCGTTCTATTGCCCCAAAGCGCCGGCTGGGTATCCGCTCATGCAGTCGGCCGGTCTCGGCACAACGGAACGACTTGATCACTCGTTTAAGTCTATTACGCTGTTCGTTTAACGTCAAGCGTAAAGCTTCTCAAGCCTGGAAGCGGCTATAATTTCCGGTTGCGCTTATCCTTCTGCCCGATTCAGGAGCACTCATGCCTGCCCTTACCGAACCTGCTATGAAAACCCGCATTGAATCCGACAGCATGGGGAAGATCGAAGTTCCCTCCAATGTCTATTGGGGGGCGCAGACCCAGCGTTCGCTGCTGCACTTCAATATCGGGCGCGACACCATGCCGCCGGAGTTGATTCGGGCGTTCGGAATCCTGAAGAAGGCGTGCGCGCTGGTCAACCAGGATCTCGGGAAACTGCCCGCCGACAAGGCGAAGCTGATCGTGCAGGCCGCCGACGAGGTGATTGCCGGAAAGCTGAACGATCAATTCCCGCTGCGCATCTGGCAGACAGGAAGTGGCACCCAGACCAACATGAACGTGAACGAGGTCATCTCCAATCGCGCCATCGAAATTGCCGGCGGAGAGATGGGGTCGAAGAAGCCGATCCATCCCAACGATCACGTGAACATGTCGCAGTCCTCGAATGACACGTTTCCCGCGGCCATGCATATCGCGGCTGCGGAGCGCGTGAAGAATGCGCTCATTCCGGCGATCGGGACGGTGCGGGACGCCATCGCTGCCAAGGCCAAAGAGTTCGAAAACGTGGTGAAGATCGGCCGCACTCACCTGCAGGATGCCGTGCCTTTAACCGTGGGGCAGGAGTTCGGCGGCTGGGCCAGCTTACTGGAGCGCGATAGCCGGCGCTTGGAGCAGGTGCTCGAAGGGTTGTACGATCTGGCGATTGGCGGGACAGCCGTAGGCACGGGGCTGAACACGCATCCGGAATTCGCCGAGCGGGCAGCGAAGAAGGTCGCAGAGCTGACGGGACTTCCCTTCCGCTCGCATCCCAATAAGTTTGCCGCCTTATCGGCGCACGATGAAATCATCTTTGCTCAAGGCGCACTGGAAACCCTGGCCGCATCCTTCATGAAAATTTCCAATGACATCCGCTGGCTGGCTTCGGGGCCGCGCTGCGGGCTCGGCGAGCTTTCCATTCCGGAGAACGAACCGGGATCTTCAATCATGCCCGGAAAAGTGAATCCGACACAGTGCGAGGCGATGACCATGGTCTGCGCCCAAGTGCATGGAGCGACCGCGGCTGTGGGATTCGCCGGCTCGCAGGGCAATTTCGAACTCAACGTTTTCAAGCCGGTCATCATTTACAACTTCCTGCACTCCGTCACGCTGATCACCGACGCCTGCCATGGTTACGTCGAGTACATGGTCAAGGGCATTGAGGTGGATCGCGCCAAGGTGGACTGGTACGTGAAGAACTCCCTCATGCTGGTGACCGCGCTAGCTCCCAAGGTTGGATACGACAAGGCGGCGCAGATCGCGCACACGGCTCACGTCGATCACTCCAGCCTGCGCGAAGCCGCTCTGAAGTTGGGCTATCTGACAGGAGAAGAGTTCGATCAGTTAGTGAAACCAGAAAAGATGACCAAGCCGTAAGAACAGTACGCAGTAATCAGTACCCGGTACTCAGTTTTCACTGCTCAGTTCGGTTGCAGCCTCTGGTTCGAAAGACGAAGCCCCCGACTCGCGCACGTTCTTCGCCGTGGTGATCACCACCACGCTGACCAGCACCAATAGAGTGCCCAGGACAGTCCGCGCGCCCAGTGGTTCGCCTCCGAACACATATCCCACGATCACGGCTACGACTGGATTCACGTACGCATAGGTCCCAACTTTTGTTGGAGATTCATGGTGAATCAGCCATACGTATGCCGTGAACCCAATAATCGATCCCGCGACGATCAGGTAAACGAGGGCTAACCATGCCTTCAACGACACAGCCTGCGCGTGGAAACCGTGGAACTCTCCCAGGAATGCGGCCGTGATGGTCAGCAGGATTCCGCCCGCAAGCATCTGCGCTCCCGAACTCATCGCCTTTTCAGCGGGCAGCGGCAGCTTGCGCGTGAGGGCCGAGGCGACGGACCAACTGATGGCGGCCACAATCAGGGCGCACGCGCCCAGCGTGTCGATGGGTGTATCCCCGAAAGTCACGGAATGACTCACCAGCACCGCCACTCCGGCAACCCCCACCAGCAGCGCCGTGGCGAGGCGTCGGGTGAGCCGCTGCGTCTTCATGAACAAGATTTCCGAAAGTGCCATGAAGACGGGAATGGTAGCCATCATCACCGCGGCGATTCCCGAGGGCACCCGGCGCTCCGCCCAGAACAGCATTCCGTAATCGAAGACAAAAATCAGAACCGCGAGGAACGTAGCTGAGGCCCATTCGCGCGCCGTAGGAGATGAAGTTCCTTTGATGCGCATGCCTGCGTATAGAACTGCACCGGCGATGAGGAAACGCATGCCCGCAAGCAGGAATGGAGGAACCTCGCGCACGCCTACGCGAATCGCCAGGAAAGTTGATCCCCAGACGAAATAGATAATCGCGAAAGCCAGAAAGACCTTCCACGCGCGCGGGTGCGATGTGCCTGCCATAGGAACTAACAGATCTCAGGGCAGCGAAGCTTGAGCCCGATTAGATCATCGGCCGCCGCGCAACGACGCACGTTTCGGACATAAAAAGTTTTTATGAGGATATAGACCAGATCAGAGAATGGCGTAGCCGCCCTTTATTTCTTGAGCAGGCTGGTATGGCTGGAGACGCACTGCCACTTTCCCATATCGAAAACCCAAGTGTCGGTGAAGCGTCCCGTATGGTCGTACGGCTTGCCTTTGTAGGTTCCCTGGGTGTGATACACGCCCGTGATGACGGCGGTATCACCAAAGAAATTCATCTTTACGTCTGAAATATTGGCCAGCGTGGGCTTGAAAAGGGGATCCTTAATATCGGCGAGAAATCTTTGCTTGTCGCTGAGGTCGCCGTCCCACTCCGTGTTGACGAAACGGCTGGATACCAGCGCATCCAGGGCAGCGGCGTCGCGATGAACTTGCGCTTCGTTCCACATGCGTTCGAGCACCAGCAACTTGCTCTCGCGGGGATCGGACTGTTGGGCGCCCAGTGTGCCCGAGAGCAGCGCAACAACGAGACAGCAGCAGAATGTGCGGATCATGACTTACACTTCCCCGGAACCCCAACATCACAGGATTGTGGAAAACATAACAGCGTGGGTAGGAACGTAGCACTGAAACTGCACCGTTGGGAGTTACGAACGTCACTGAAAGCAGAGCCCGGCAAAGTAGCTCTGCCGGCGCTTAGAATGCCCAGCGCAGTAAGGTCGCTCCAACCGTGAATCCCGCGCCCACGGAAGCGAGCATCACCAGGCTTCCCTTCTTCAGCTTGCCTTCTTCGATGGCAGTATTCATGGCCAGCGGGATGGTTGCGGCCGTCGTATTGCCGTAACGATCGATGTTGATGATGACGTTTCCGTTGCGCAGGCCGAGTCGTTCGGCGGTCGCATTGATGATTCTCAGGTTCGCCTGGTGGGGAATGAAGACGTCGATGTCAGAACCTTTCAGGCCATTGCGCTCGAGCAACTTGAGGCAAAGCTCGGTTTGCTTGCGGACGGCGAACTTAAACACCTGCTGGCCGTCCTGGTGCACGTAGTGCATCTTGTTGGCGACGGTTTCTTTGCTGCTGGGGTGAAGGCTGCCGCCACCAGGCATATAGAGGAATTGCCCGCCCGAACCATCAACCTCGTGAATGAAATCAATGAAACCCTCGCCGTCGTTCTCGGCCGGCTCGAGCATGGCTGCACCCGCGCCGTCCCCGAAGATGACGCACGTGGCACGGTCCGTGTAGTCGATGATGGACGACATCACGTCGGAACCAATCGCCAGCACGCGTTTGTGCGCTCCTGTGGCAATGAATTGCGCCCCTACCTGCAACGAGTAAACGAAAGCAGAGCACGCCGCGGACAGATCGAATCCCCAGGCACCCTTGGCCCCCAGCTTGTTTTGCACCACGCAAGCAGTCGAGGGGAAAAGCATGTCGGGAGTGACCGTACCCAGCACGATGAGTTCGATATCGGCGGGAGTGAGGCCGCGCTGCTGCAGGGCTTTCTTTGAGGCCTCGACCGCCAGATCGCTGGTAGCGACTCCGGGGTCCACGATGTGGCGTTCGCGAATGCCTACCCGGCTGAGGATCCACTCATTGTTGGTGTCGACCATGCGCTCCAGGTCGGCATTGGTGAGAAGGCGTGGCGGCACATAGGTGCCTAAGGCGCTGATCTTGGCGCGAATCGGTTTGTTCAATCAGATCCCCTGGAGATGAATCTAAACATTGTGAAGGATAGGGCGCAAAAAAGTCTAACGGGAGTGCTCAAAAGCGCGCTTGCGGTCTCATTCTGAAAGCTGAACCCCTGAGGTGCGCGCCTAGAATGCCCAGCGAATTAGTGAAGCACCCGAGGTGAATCCCGCGCCCACGGCAGCGATGAGCAGCAGATCACCTTTTTTCAATTTCTTTTCTTCGAGCGCAGTTTGCATGGCAATGGGAATTGTTCCGGCAGTGGTATTGCCGAAACGATCGATATTAATAACGACCTTCTCCAAAGGCATACCCAGCCGGTCGGCAGTGGCGGTGATAATGCGCTTGTTTGCTTGGTGCGCGATGAAGCAATCCACGTCTTTGCCGCTGAGATTATTCTTTTCCAGGACGCGCTCCGTCATCTCGGCCATCTTCTTGACCGCATACTTGAAAACCTGCTGGCCATCCTGATGAATGTAGTGCATCTTCTGGTTGACCGTCTCGTGAGTGGCCGGATTCAGGCTGCCGCCGCCGGGCATGTACAGAAATTTTCCACCTGCCCCCTCGATCTGTGCGACATGGTCAATTACGCCTGCGCCATCTTCCGAAGGCTCGAGCAGAACGGCTCCGGCGCCATCGCCGAAAATAATGCAGACGGCGCGATCGGTATAGTCGGTCATCGCGGAGTTCTTGTCCGCTCCGATCACCAGCACTTTCTTGTACTGTCCCGATTCGACGAACTTTACGCCGGTATTCAACGCGTAAACGAAGCCCGAGCATCCCGCCGAGACGTCGAATCCCCAGGTGTTCTTGATGCCCAGCTTGTGTTGCACCAGGCATGCGGTGGAGGGATACATCATGTCGGGCGTAACCGTCCCCACAATGATCAGGTCGACCTCCTGCAGGTCGAAAGGATGAGACTCCAGCAGGTTCTGCACTGCCAGCACGGCCATGTCGCTGGCCGCCACGCCCTTGTCCGCAATGTGGCGTTCCCGAATCCCAACCCGCTCCAGAATCCATTCATTGCTGGTATCGACCATCTTCTCGAGATCGGAATTGGTCAGGACGCGCGGAGGCAGATAGGTGCCAAGCGCGCTGATTTTGGCGCGAACCGGTTTGCTCAATGCGGACTCCTGATTGGAGAAACTCAGTATTTTGAACGATCTGGAACGGAATGTCTAACGCATTGAGCCGAACGGCACACTCGGCGGCTTAGAAGGTGTAATCCGGGGGCTTGATGCCTTTGGCCCGCAGATACACCTCACATTGGGCGCGATGGTGGGCCGTGTGGACGAACATGTTGAGTATCATCGCGCGTCCGTCGGGATCAGGGCGGGCCTTCCATGAAGGGACGTGAAACGTCCGCTTGAGCTGCTCATTGGTGAGGTTTGGCAGAACTTGCAGCACATAGTCGAACGATTGCTCCAGCAGTTTCAGCGCACTGGCCTTGTCGCTGGCGGGTGGATTTTTTAGATCGATCGCGAAAGGCGTTTTCACGCCGGTAATCTGGTTGAACCGGTAAGCATTGGCAATCGCAATATGGTTGACCTGCTCGCCGAAGGTCATTTCCTCAGGCGCGGGTTTGAACGTGTAAAGATCGGCTGGCATGGCGTTGGCGACGTCCAGGGTGAACTGCTTCGAAATCTGCCAGTCGCGAATGAACTCCGAGATATCCATCACAGAGGTAACCATGGCATCCTGAGCGGCCATAGAGCCAGCAACAGTAACAAAGAATAGAACAATGCACGCAATTGCTTTCCACGAAACTCTCACTGAACCTCCTCAGGCAGTCAAAATTCTAGACGTGCAACGGCCTGATGCGTGAGCAAAATCGGGCTAGGCTGCCGAGCGTTCCTTTTCGTGCTCCATCCACTCACGAATGAAGCTGGGGCAGGAGATGAGCCCAAAGCTGCAGTTTTCACCATCGATCAAATAAAACAAAGCTGCCCGGTCCAACTCTTCCAACTGTGCCAGGCTCAACACGGGCCACAAGCGGCATTCGATGGCTGACTGGACCAACTGGTCGAGATAAGCGAGATGTCCTTGAAACAGCTTCCCGGAAACCCGAATGGTGACGTTTGGGTCGAGTTGAGTGGAGGTACTTCGAGTGTTCATCTTTCTCCTCCTTGCACGCTCTTAGACTTTGATGCGGGCTCACTTCCTAAGCACGCACGGGAAAGACATTCTTGCGAAAAGAGAGGTAAAGGACGTGTAAACCGGTAATCAGAAGTACAACGACCGGCAAGGGGTGTAAAAAAAGTCAGACACCGGCGGCTCACTGCACACGTCAGAGCCCGTTACCGTTGCTTCCTTCCGGATCTGGCGGGGTTGGCGGGAGAACGTCGCGTGAGACCGATGTCTGACCGAAATTATTCTAGCATCCGAATTCGCCAGCGCTTTCATGCCCAGGCCCTATGTGACTTTCGGTGCAAGAAATGTTGCGGGAAGCCTTCCTTTATTGCCGCGGATAACGAACAATGTTAGTGGGCGAGATCGGCCCTCGTTTGATGATGGTTGACGATTCAGCACAATCCGGCATCATTCCCGTCCGCAAAGCTATCGACAAGTACTTCGAGCTTTCCTTGTACTTGCTTGTGCTGACTGGGTTTGCAACGCTCGCCGGGACGCGCGAGCTGGATCTACCCTCGGTCCTTCTGACCGGCTCCGCGTTGGCGTTACGGGGATTTTTGCTCGTCAAACGCCGCCGAATCATCATCTCCGACCGCTGGACGACTCCGCTCTCGATCGCATATTTCGCTTTTTTCGCGATTGATTACTTTGTGGTTTCGCGAGCTTTTCTGCCCGCAACCATCCACTTGGCATTGTTCGGCGTGGTGGTGCGGATGTTTTCGGTGCGGCGCGAACGCGATCACCTGACGCTGGCCATTCTCGCGTTTCTCATGGTGCTGGCGGCTGCGGTATTGACCGTGGACAGCGCGTTCCTGTTTTCGTTCGCAGTGTTCATGCTGATGGCAGTGGCAACGTTTGTCCTGATGGAGATGCGCCGCTCGGGGCGCACGGCCAGCATCCACGCGCGGCATTCGAGAGATCCGCAGGAGCACCGCCACCTGGCGTTTGCGCTGGTGCGCTTCGTTCCGGTGCTCATGGGCATGATCCTGCTTTCTGCCGCGGCGCTGTTCTTCGTCATGCCTCGTTTGTCGGCCGGGAACGTGGGCGGGTATACATTTGGCACCGACTTTTCCTCCGGCTTCAGCGATCACGTGCAACTGGGACAAATTGGCGAGATTCAGCAGTCAAACTCAATGGTGATGCACATCCAGATCGATGGAGACCGGACCGGCCGCTACGACTTGCACTGGCGTGGCATCGCTCTGGCCGACTTTGACGGACACATGTGGACCAACCGGCGCGAGCAGTTCCTGCTAGCTCGCCGCGTCGACGACACTTATGCCCTCTCCAAGCCCGATCCGGTTGAGGGTCCGGCTTTAGCAACCAGTCGCGAAAGCCTGATTCACTATCGCGTGATGATGGAGCCCATAGGAACGAATGTCTTCTTTCTGGCGCCGTGGGCTCATACGTTGCGCGGAGAATATCGCATGGTGGCCGCCGACGTTGGCGGAGCGGTATACGATTTCGATGCGCGGCGACTCATCAACCGGTATGAAGCGACGTCCGACATTGCGGAGCCATCAGCAGGGCAATTGCGCACTGCCGGTCGCAACTATCCCGCAGCGATTGCGGCGAAATATTTGCAACTGCCCGCGCTGGATCCCCGCGTGCCGCAACTGGCCGCCCAAATCAGCGGTTCCGCGAAGGACGACTACGACAAGGCGGCTGCCATCGAGAATTATTTGCGCACCCGCTTTGGCTACACCCTGCAGCTGTCGAAAACCAAAGAGGCAGATCCTATCGCGAACTTTTTATTCGTGCGCAAGCAGGGTCACTGCGAATACTTTGCATCGGCCATGGCTGTGATGTTGCGCAGCTCGGGAATTCCTTCGCGTGTGGTCAATGGATTCCACAGCGACGAGTTTAACGACATCACTGGAAGCTATGTCGTGCGCGCCAAGAACGCACACTCCTGGGTCGAAGCATATTTTCCCGGTTACGGGTGGCAGTTGTTCGATCCCACCCCGCCCGGCGCGCTGAGCAGTAGCCGTCACGGTTGGGGCCGGCTGGCACTCTACATGGACGCCCTGGGTTCGTTCTGGCGAGACTGGATTGTCAGTTACGACACTTCCCATCAATTCACCTTGGGCCAGGCAGCCATCAGCGGCTCCCGGTCGGTCCTGGTGGACTCGCGCAAGTGGGCGCTCAACAAGTACGAGACGATGCTGCGGTGGGCTCGCCGAAGCGAGGATCGAGTCGAACATTCTCCTGCAAGATGGGCGTTTGCTGCGGGCGCACTCGCACTGGCGATATTACTCCTCGCCAATCTGCGACGCGTTCTCCGCGGCTTGCATGAACGCTGGGTCAGTGCTCATCCGGAGCGATCTCCCGAGCAGGCAGCGTCGATCTGGTACGAGCGCATGGCGCGGGCGTTGGCCAGGCGAGGCGTGCGCAAAGCGACTTCGCAAACGCCGCAGGAATTTCTGAGGAAGATCGACGACCAGCGGCTGCGGCAACCGGTGGCGCGGTTCACCGAAGTATATGAATCCGCGCGTTTCGGGAACTCGGTGGAAGATGCGTCCCGCCTGCCGGAGTTATACGCCGAAGTTGCTGCGGCTACACGAGACCGCTAGCGCCCGGGTTCAGGCGCAGCGATTCCACCTGCGGCTGCACGCTCATCTGCTTCAAATAGGCATCCACGCAAGCTGCGGCTTTGCGGCCTTCGGAAATCGCCCACACCACCAAAGATTGCCCGCGACGCATGTCTCCGGCGGCAAACACTCCTGGAACTGAGGACATGTAGTTCTCGTCGGTCGCAACATTCCCGCGATGATCGAGTTGAACTCCCAACTGCTCGATCATTCCTTTGCGCACGGGTCCGAGGAATCCCATCGCGATCAAGATCAGATCGGCATCCATGGTGAATTCCGAACCTGCAATCGGCTCAAATTTGGGGGGAGGGCTGACGCGCACAGCATGAAGTTGCTTGACGTTGCCATCGGCATCGCCGGTGAATCGGCTGGTGGCGATGCTCCAATCGCGGATTCCACCTTCTTCATGAGCTCCTTCGATGCGCAACTGCATGGGCCAAAGCGGCCATGGAGTTGACGGGGAGCGCTCGTCCGGCGGTTTGGGCATAATTTCAAATTGATGCACCGAGAGTGGCTTCTGGCGATGACAGGTGCCGAGGCAATCCGCGCCAGTATCGCCTCCACCGATGATCACCACACGCTTGCCGGTCGCCAGAATTTCGGCGGCCGGATCGATCGCATCGCCCAGGCAGCGCTTGTTCGCCTGGGGCAGGAATTCCATAGCGAAGTGGATTCCCTTCAGCTCGCGGCCAGGAACCGGCAGGTCGCGCGGGTGTTCGGATCCGCCGGCCAGTACGATGGCGTCAAATTCACGGCGCAGATCCTCGACTGCGACATTGTTTCCGACCTCAGCGTTGGTAACGAACTTCACGCCTTCGGCCGTCATCTGCTCCAGGCGGCGATCGATGATGTGTTTCTCCAGCTTGAACTCGGGGATGCCGTAACGCAGCAAACCACCGATGCGGTCTGCTTTCTCATGAACAGTCACGTCGTGGCCGGCGCGGGAGAGCTGTTGCGCTGCGGCGAGTCCCGCTGGACCTGAGCCGACGATCGCTACCTTTTTGCCGGAGCGGCGCTTCGCCGGCTGCGGCCGGATCCAGCCTTCCATAAATGCGCGCTCGACGATGTTCTTTTCGTTCTGCTTGATAGCCACGGGCGGCGCATTGATGCCCAGCACGCACGATGCTTCGCAGGGCGCGGGACAAATTCGTCCCGTGAATTCGGGAAAATTGTTGGTGGCATGCAACTGCCGGACGGCATCTTTCCAGCGCCCGCGATAGACCAGATCATTCCAATCAGGAATCAAATTGCTGACAGGACATCCCGTCTGGCAAAAAGGCACGCCGCAATCCATGCAACGGGCACCTTGCTTTCGCAGCTCCTCTTCCGGGAAGTCCTGGTAGATTTCAAACCAGTCGTTCACCCTTTCGAGCACCGGACGCCGGGGCGCCAGCTCCCGCGGATATTCCATGAATCCCGTGTTCTTACCCATGCTGCACCTGCTCTGCGTCGGCCAGAACGGCAACGGCTTCGCCGGGAATGTATGCGTGCCGGCTGCGGCTCACGCCCAGCACGCGTTTGAATTCGTGTGGGAAAACTTTGATGAAGCGCGGAGCCGCCTCCTGCCAGTTATCGAGAAGCCATTTGGCGCGCGGGCTCCAGGTCAATTCCAAGTGGCGCACGATCAACGTCTTCACCACTTGCACGTCGTGCGGATCAAGCAGGGGCTCCAGATCAACCGAGTCAAGGTTGCAGCGCTCCTCGGTGAAATCACCGCGCTCATCGAAGACATACGCAATGCCGCCGCTCATGCCCGCCGCGAAATTCCGTCCGCAAGAACCGAGCACCAGCACCAGGCCGTTGGTCATGTACTCGCAACCGTGATCGCCGACGCCCTCGACCACTGCGGTCGCGCCTGAGTTGCGCACTGCGAAGCGCTCGCCAGCCATACCGTTGAAGAAGACTTCTCCGCTGGTGGCGCCATACAAGGCAACGTTGCCGACGATGATGTTCTCTTCCGGAGCAAAGCGCGAGGCGCGAGGCGGATACACAATGATGCGTCCGCCGGAGAGCCCCTTCCCGACGTAGTCGTTTGCCTCGCCCTCAAGCGTCAGCGTGATGCCCTTGGCGAGAAATGCTCCCAGACTTTGTCCAGCGGAGCCATTCAACTTCAGGCGGATGGTGTCAACGGGAAGCCCGGCTGAACCGTAGCGCCGCGCCACTTCGCCACTCAGCATGGTGCCGACTGTGCGATGAATGTTGCGGACCGGGAACTTGACTTCAATGGGCGTTAGCGTCTCGAGGGCAGCGCTCACCTGTCCCAGGATGCGATGATCGAGAGCCTGGTCCAAACCATGATCCTGCGAATGAATGCATCGCCGCGCGACCCGCGAGGGTACCGGCGGATTGTAGAGAATCGCGGAAAAATCGAGCCCCTTCGCCTTCCAATGATCGACTGCCTCTTTCGCGTCGAGCATGTCGACGCGCCCGACCATCTCGTCCACCGTGCGGAATCCCATGTCGGCCATGTACTGCCGAACCTGTTCCGCGAGGAAAAAAAAGAAATTGATCACGTGCTCGGGCTGGCCCTGGAAGCGCTTGCGCAGCTCCGGATCCTGCGTGGCAATGCCGACCGAACAAGTATTCAGATGGCACTTACGCATCATGATGCAGCCCATGGCGATCAGCGGCGTGGTGGCAAAACCAAATTCTTCCGCTCCCAGCAATGCGGCGATCACGACGTCGCGCCCGGTTTGCAATTTGCCGTCGGTCTGCACGCGGATACGGCTGCGCAGATCGTTGAGCAGCAGGACCTGCTGCGCCTCGGCCAGCCCGAGTTCCCACGGAATTCCGGCGTGCTTGATAGAACTCAGAGGCGATGCGCCCGTGCCGCCGCTGTCGCCGCTGATCAGCACGACATCGGCATGCGCCTTGGCGACTCCGGCGGCAACCGTGCCGACTCCGACTTCGGCTACCAACTTGACCGCGATGCGTGCCTGAGGATTGACGTTCTTCAAGTCGTAAATCAGTTGCGCCAGATCCTCGATGGAATAGATGTCGTGATGAGGCGGCGGCGAAATCAGTCCCACTCCTGCAATCGAGTGCCGCAGCCGCGCAATGACTTCGTCGACTTTGTGGCCCGGCAGCTGTCCGCCTTCACCGGGCTTGGCGCCCTGGGCCATCTTGATCTGCAACTCGTCGGCGTTCACCAGATAATTCGCCGTCACGCCGAAACGCGCGGAGGCGACTTGCTTGACCGCACTGCGGCGCAAATCTCCATTCGCATCGGGCTTGAAGCGCTCCTCGTCCTCCCCGCCCTCGCCGGTGTTCGACTTTCCACCGATGCGGTTCATCGCGATGGCCAGCGTTTCGTGCGCTTCCTTGCTGATGGAGCCAAAGGACATGGCGCCGGTGGTGAAGCGCTTGACGATTTCTTTTGCGGGTTCGACTTCTTCGAGCGGCACCGGCTTGTCGCTCTTCTTCAGCTTCATCAGACCGCGAAGCGTGCATAGGCTGGCGCTCTGGTTGTCGATGAGGTCCGTGTACTCCTGAAAAGTTTTGGCGCTCTCCTGCCGAACCGCATGCTGCAGTTTGCTGATGGTCGCCGGGTTCAGTAGGTGATATTCGCCATTCACGCGTTGGTGATAGTTGCCGCCGACGGCCAACTCAGTCTCAAAGTCGATCAGCGGACGGAACGCGAACTCGTGCTTCAACTGTGCTTCCGACGCGAGCACCGACAGGCCAATGCCTTCCAGGCGCGAGGTGGTTCCGGCGAAGTAGGCATCTACCAAGTCTTTGTTTAAGCCGATCGCTTCGAAGACTTGCGCTCCCTGATAGCTCTGCAGAGTGGAAATGCCCATCTTGGAGAAGGTCTTCAACAGACCCTTCTTCACTGCCTTCAAGAAGTGCTTCACCGCCAATTCGGGAGTAACGCCCTCGCCCAACTCCCCGCGCCACGCGAGGTTCTCAACGCTCTCCAATGCGAGATAGGGGTTGATCGCGCTGGCTCCGTATCCGCTGAGCAGGGCGAAGTGCATCACTTCGCGCGGCTCGCCGGATTCCGTGATCAAAGCAACCTGAGTGCGGGTTTCCTCTCGCACGAGCAAATTGTGCACCGCCGCCAGCGCCAGCAGGCATGGAATGGGAGCGTAGTCCTTGTTCACCCCGCGATCGGAAAGGATCAGCAACGAATATCCCGCTTTGACGGCCAGCGACGCGCGTTGGCAAAGCTCGTCCAGAGCGCGCTTCAGCCCTGCTTCTCCATCGCATACGCGGAACAGCGCGGGCAAAGTGGTGGCCAGCAGGTCGCGGTTCGAAACCCGGCGCAACTTCTCCAATTCGCGATTGGTGAGCAGGGGATGCGCCAGCTTCAGCATGTGGCAGTTCTCTGGCGCCTCTTCGAGAATGTTGCGCTCGCTGCCGATGTAACTGATCAGGGACATCACCATCTCTTCCCGGATGGGATCGATGGGAGGGTTCGTGACCTGGGCAAAGAGTTGCTTGAAGTAGTTGAAGAGCGACTGCGGCTTGTCCGAGAGACACGCGAGCGGAGTGTCGGTGCCCATGGAACCGACCGGCTCTTCCCCCTTGGTCGCCATTGGAGCGAGAATCATTCGCAGGTCTTCATCGCTGTATCCAAAGGCGCGCTGCCGCAGCAGGAGTGCTTCGGCATCTGGATAATGCATGCGCGCGGGCTCCGGCAGTTGATCGATGGTGATCTGGTTTTCGGCCACCCACTGCGCATAGGGCTGTTGCGCTGCAAGCTTCTGTTTGATTTCCTTGTCGGAAATAATGCGGCCTTCGACGGTATCCACCAAAAACATCTTGCCCGGCTGCAGGCGGCCTTTTTTCTTGACTTGCTCGGCGGCGACATCGAGGACGCCCGCTTCCGATGCCATGATGACAAGATCGTCGTCGGTGACCACGTAACGCCCGGGGCGCAGACCGTTGCGGTCTAGGGTGGCGCCGATCACTCGTCCATCGGTGAACGCGATGGCCGCGGGACCATCCCACGGTTCCATGATGCAGGCGTGGTATTCGTAGAACGCGCGCTTCTCCGGCGTCATGTGCGGATTGCCGGACCAGGCTTCGGGGATCAGCATGGCCATCACGTGCGGCAAGCTGCGGCCAGCCTGCATCAGCAACTCCACGGCATTATCGAAGTTGGCCGAGTCGCTGCCGTCGGGCGCAATGATGGGATGCAACTTCTGAATGTCTTCCCCAAACAAAGGGGATCGCAGGAGAGACTGGCGCGCGTGCATCCAGTTCACGTTGCCGCGCAGCGTATTGATCTCGCCGTTGTGAGCAACGTAGCGGTACGGGTGGGCGCGCTGCCAGCTGGGAAACGTGTTGGTGGAAAAGCGCTGGTGCACCAGGCATAGCCCGCTGATCACGTCAGGATCGGCGAGTTCACGGTAGAACTTGGTGATCTGGGACGCGAGCAGCAGGCCTTTGTAGACAATCGTGCGGCAGGAGAGCGACGGGATGTAGAACGTTTCCGCGTCTTCCATGCCCGACTCGCGGACTTCGTTCTCCGCGCGCTTGCGGACCACGTACAGCTTGCGTTCGAAGGCGTCCTCGTCCATGCCGGACGGGCGGCCCACAAAAATCTGCTGAATGTAAGGCTGCGAAGCGCGGGCGACGCGGCCTATCGACGAAGCGTAGACCGGCGTGTCACGCCAGCCCAGCACCGTCAGTCCTTCTTCTCGGACGATCCGCTCCAGGATTCCTTCACACTGCAGACGTGGATGCTTCTCGACCGGCAGGAAGGTCATGCCGACGCCATAGGCGCCCGGCTCTGGTAATACGAAGCCCAGCTTCTCGCATTCGCGCGCCAGGAACTTGTGCGGGATCTGGATGAGCACGCCGGCACCGTCGCCCGTTTCGGGATCGCATCCGCAGGCGCCGCGATGTGCCAGGTTCAGAAGAACCTGAATTCCTTTGCGAATGATGTCGTGGCTTTTAGCGCCGTTGATGCTGGCCACAAACCCGATCCCGCAGGCATCGTGCTCGTGCGCGGGGTGGTAGAGGCCCTGAGCGGGGGGCAATCCATTCGGGTTGAGACGGGTCGTCATGGACTTCGTCCGGCGGACGTAGTTCCTTTCGAATCACTTATTCTTGGGGCTGGCATCACTGAGCGTCGTGGCGTGGCACACCTCTGCTCAGCAACCGGAAATCGCTACTCTTTAATAGCGCGTATGGGTAGCGAAAGTACAATCCAGAATTTTAATAGGAGCTATGCAAAATTGTGGGCACGGGCCGCCGGCATGCATTGGCGAATTCACTCGGCTTTCGCAAGCACTCCGCTATAATCTCGCTCAACAATGGACTTCGATCAGCTCATCACGTTTCTCGAAGTAGCGCGGCAGGGGAGTTTTTCGCGCGCTGGGGAAAAAGTGTTTCGTTCGCAGTCGGCGGTGAGCGCGCAAATCCGGCAACTGGAGCAGGAATATGGGGATCGCCTGCTCGATCGATCCGGTAAGACCGTTAAGCTCACTCCTGCAGGCCAGATCTTCTACGAATACGCCGAGAAACTGAAGAATCTCCGGGATGAGTCGCTGATGGCGGTCGCGGACCACAGTGGGACCCCGCGCGGCACGCTGCGCGTGGGGGCGAACGAGGCCACTTGCCTCTATGTTCTGCCGGAAGTGTTCGGGGAATACTGCCGACGCTATCCTCCGGTGCAGATCAGCATTTACCGCAACTTCAGTTATAAGATTGTCGAGAAACTGGAGAACGGCGCGGTTGAGATTGGCATTCTGACTTTGCCGATCCAATCCCCCAGCCTGAAAATTCAGCCGATCTTTCGCGACAAGTTGATGCTGATGGTCAGCCCGAAGAATCCGCTGGCCAAGTACAAGGTGGTTCCAGTCTCGGAGATCGTGAAGCAGCCGCTGCTGTTTCCGAAAACTGGCCATACCCGCAGGCTTCTCGACAAGCTGTTCCGTCCGTACGGCACCGAACTGCAGGTACGCATGGAGTTGCCCAGCATCGGGATGATCAAAAGCTTTGTCGCTGCCGATCTGGGAGTTTCGCTGATCAGCCAATCTTTTGCCCGGGACGAAGTAGATGCCGGACGGGTCAAGCTCATTGATCTGGAGGACGCCGATTTGTACCGGGAACTTGGCCTGGCGTATCGGCGGGATCGTACGTTGTCGGTGGCATCGACGGCGTTCGTGGGCTTGCTGCGGCAGTTCGCCACGAAAATGAACAAGGCGGACGCGTAGAAACGTACGGCACTCCACACCTTCTCGGGAACGGGTCACTCGCGCAGAGGAATGCCTCGCGCGGAGCCAGCGAAACCGCCAGAGCGGAGTTGGTCGCTCTGATCGAACTCTGGGTCGTCGCCAAAAAAAGCTCCGCCACGAGGGAGTTAAACCGATTTAACTCTTGTATCTATGTTGCTTATTATCAGCAACATACCTTACTTTATTTGCACAGTACTTCCAGGGTGCAATGGGCTTAGGAATTAAGTGCTTACAGACGCCTGCCCCGGATTTGGTGCAGAGTGTACACGATCGAGGTCTTGACTTTTCGAGTCTCAGGAAGCTACGCCGGGCTTCGCCCCCCGGGCCGGACCATGGGGTCCGCCCCCACACAAGCATCGGAGCATTCGAAATTCCGATGATTTCTATCATCATTTTGCATTTGGCCTTTCTTCCCTTCGAACGTATGCTGGGGAGCGATTTATGAGTCTGTCCCTCCAGAACGGCAAGCGAATTACAACAACAGGCATTATTACGTCGACACGAATTACGTGTCTTCTGGAGGACGGGATCGGATGAAGTAAGCACTAAATAAAAGAATCACCCGAACCCACCGCCAGAAGCGATCTGGCGGTGGGTTTTTCTTTGCGCCAAAAAATCTGGAAATGGAGCCGAATGCGATGAGCCAGCGACAAAGCAGATTCGATCGAGACGACAAGGTTGTGGTGATGAAGTTCGGAGGTACTTCGGTAGAGGATGAGGCCGCGATTCGCAGACTCATTGGCATCGTGCAGAGCCGTGGCGATGGCCAGCCGGTGGTCGTGGTCAGTGCGCTGGCCCGCGTCACCGACCAGCTTCTCGAGGCAGGGCGTGCCGCCAGCAGCGGGCGTCTTGGGGCGGCGCTCGCGTCGGTACGCGACATCTATGTCCGACACGAACGGCTGGCGGATTCCCTGGTGGGCGACTCCGCTTACGGCACCCTCGACCGCGAGTTGCGAGCGGACTTCCGGGCTTTGGAGTCGCTTCTACTGCAACTGGAAGCTGCCGGCAACGTTGATCTGAGATCTCAGGACGAGTTGCTCGGATTTGGGGAAGTATTCTCCAGCAAGCTGGTGAAGGAAGCGCTTTGCGAAGCAGGAGTCAAAGCGGCGCATGTGGACGCACGCAGCTGCATCGTTACCGACGCCAAGCACGGCCAGGCAAATCCTGTTTGGGACCTGACCAATGAACGAGTGCAAGTGGCGCTGGATCCGCTGCTACAGTCCGGTTGCCTGCCGGTATTGGGCGGATTCATCGCGTCTACGGAAACGGGAGTTGCGACCACGCTGGGCCGCGGCGGGTCAGACTTTACTGCCGCAATTATCGGAGCTGCTCTGCAGGCCTCACGCGTGGAAATCTGGACTGACGTCGACGGCGTGATGACGACTGATCCCAAGCTTTGCAGCGATGCCCGGGTCATCCGGAAGATGAGTTTCGATGAAGCTGCTGAGTTGGCGCATTTTGGAGCGAAGGTGCTCCATCCGGCAACGCTGGCGCCAGCGATGCGGGAAGACATTCCGGTGTACGTTCTGAACTCGCGAAATCCGGCGGGCAGCGGCACGGAAATTCTGGCCCATTCGGATACTGCCCCTCGAGTGCGGGCGATTACGGCGAAGAGGAATGTCGCCGCAGTGGAGGTGGAACTACCGCGCGGCATGGATTCAGAGTTGCTCAGCTCGGTCTTCGCCGCTTTCGACCAGCATTCATGCCCTGTCGATGTAATGGCTACTTCGCAGCATCGAGTTTCCCTGCTGGTGGCTTCTCCTGCCGCGCTGCCTAGTATTGCCGCGGACTTGAAAGAAGTTGCCGAGGTCAAATGGGACAATCACAAAGCCCTGGTGTGCCTGGTGGGAGAAAACATCCGGCGCCAGCCGGAGGTCGCGAGCCGCGTATTCGGCGCGGTTTCAGATATGGAAGTACGAGTCATGTGCCAGGGCGCATCGGATCGCACCATTTCGTTTCTGGTGGAAGAATCGAAGGTCGAGGAGTCTGTCCAGAGACTGCACCGGTTGTTCTTCCCCAAGGTCGAGCCCGCGCGCGATTGGGGAGGAATCCAGAGCGCCTATTGCCAGGCGGGATAACGGAATCTCAATTCCCCAGCTTGGCGGCTTTTGCGCCGTCCGCTTGCCCCGCCGGCTCGATGATGTGCAGGCCGCATTCGGTCTTGGAGAATCCAGGCCAGCGGCCCGCCCGCGGATCTTCTCCTGGCTTCACCGCGCGCGTGCAATGGGTGCAGCCAATGCTGGGATAGTCCTGGTTGTGCAGTTCGTTGTAGGGGACGTCGTGTTCATGGATGTAGCGCCACACCTGCTTCGAAGTCCAGTCGACAATCGGGTTGACTTTCACCAGACCGAATTTCGCATCCCACTCGATGCGGTGCGCGCCGGAACGCGCTGAGGTCTGATCGCGTCGGATGCTGGTGATCCACGCCCTCAGCTCCTGCAACTTGCGGCGGAGCGGTTCTACCTTGCGCAGCCTGCAGCAGAGATCGGGATCGCGCGTCCAGAGCGCGTCGCCATGCGTGAATTCCTGGGTTTCCGGCGAGAGCAGTGAATACACCTTTTCGATACTGATCGAGTACCTCTGTTCGATGCGGTCCATCAAATTGTAAGTTTCAGGAAAGAGGAATTCGGTATCAATGGTGAAGAGGCGAAAATCTTTTCGTACTCGCGATGCCATGTCGATCAGGACCATGCCTTCGGCTCCGAAGGCCGACGAAATCGCGACGTTGCTGCCGAAAGTGTCAAAGGCCCATCTGAGGACTTGCTGCGGAGTCCAGGATTCAGCCTCTGCCTGCACCTCGGCGATCTGGGCTGCGGTTCGAATGCTCACGCGATTACCTCCTCGACTCGGATGGAACTGGCTTCCGAGGAAAACTCTGCAATTTCGGTCACGCCGGGGATTTCCTGTAGGTTCGCCAAACGCACTACGTCGCCGACGACCAACAAAGTTGGGGAATCCAGATGCGGCGCGTTGGGAAGCTCAGCGATCGTGGTGCGATGAGTCTGCTGACGCGAAGTGCTGGCGCTCGAAATCACGGCGCAAGGCGTGTCACCGGAGAGTTGGGCGGCCCGCAGCTTCGCACTCAACGAGGCATAGTCCTTGCCCGGCATGTAGATGACCAGGGTCGAACCGCTCGAAGCGAGCCTGCTCCAATCGGCCGCTTGCTTGCCTGATGCCTGATGCGCCGTGAGAAACACGACGGCGGACGACATCCGGCGGTGAGTCAATGGAATTTCCGCGGCTGCTGCGGCTCCGAGTGCGGAGGTCACTCCGGGTACGATCTCGTAAGAAACTCCAGCGCGGCGAAGCGACTCGATCTCTTCCCCGGCGCGGCCGAAGATCATGGGGTCGCCGGACTTCAGGCGCACGACCTGCTGGCCGGATTCCGCCAGCGTGATCATCAGGAAATTGATCTCTTCCTGCTGAATATTTTTCTTGCCGCAGCGCTTGCCCACATTGTGGAGCTGAGCGCTCGGTGAAATCAGGTTCAGGATTTCGCGCGATACCAGGTCGTCATACAGGACGGCATCGGCTGTGCGCAGCAGGCGCAAGGCTTTCACCGTAAGCAAATCCGGATCTCCCGGGCCCGCGCCCACCAGATAAACTTTTCCCATCATCGTTCTTCCCCTTTGCCAACTAACTCCGGAAGTGCTGCCAGAGCTGCTTCTACGGCTTCCCTGCTCGCCAGCGAGTGCAGTAATTCCAGTTTTCGTTCCTTGTCCAGATCGCTGGCCAGGATGAGCTTGCGGGTCTCGCCCAGTTCGCGCACCCAGTCGGCGTATCCCGGGCCGAATTGCTTTTCGAGTTGCTGACGAATCTTCTGGGCGAGCGATGGACTGTTTCCCGCTGTCGAAACCGCGATCTGCAGATCGCCGCGACGGACGACTGACGGATAAAAGAAATCGCACAGGTCGGGAACGTCCACCACATTGCACAGAACTCCGCATCGCTGGGCTTCGTCATAAATGCGCTCGTTCAAAGTGCGAGAGGAGGTGGCGACAACGGCGAGAAAGGCTCCATCGAGATCTTGTGACTGGAATGGGCGAAGCTCGAGTGCAATCTCGCCCTCGCGCGCCCACTCGCGAACCGCCGCGCTCGCCTGGAGAGCAACGACCCGAATTTGCGCTCCTGTTTCGAGCAGGCCCGCAATCTTCGGCTCCCCGACCTTGCCTGCGCCGACAACCAGAACCTGCCGGCCGGCGAGCTTCATGAACATGGGAAATAGGCTAGTCACCGATTCCTCCTGAGGAATGAGCGAGAGTCTGTGGCAAATCGCGAGGGAGGGCGGCGACGAATTCGCCGGCCAGCAACTCGCGCAGCTGCGTGTCCGAGTGGCGCGCGAAGAAGCGCCGCAGGTTCTCGCCGGGTTCGCGCTCTTCGAGATAATGTCCGAGCAAGCGTTCGATGGCGTCTGGAACTTCGGTGGCCAGGCAGCGATATCCCGTAGGGCGCGCCGTCGCCTGATGCAAGCCCAGCGCGCCGCCCACGCAGAAGTAGTAGGCGTCGAGCAAGCGGTCGTTCACCTTGATCTTTTTGCCCTCGATGCCGATGTCGGCGATCCAGTGCTGGCCGCAGCTATTGGGGCAGCCCGTGACGTGCAGTTTGAGGTGCTGGTCGAATCCGGGGAGGCGCTCATCCAGTTGCTCAACCAGCCATCGCGAGAAGGCTTTGGTTTCCGTGATCGCGAGTTTGCAGAACTCGGTTCCGCTGCAGGCTATGGTGCCGCGCGCGAAGGAGGAGCCGCCGACTCTCAGTCCGATAGCGTCGAGCTCTTTCGCGAGAGGCTCAGCATTGAGCGTGGGAACGTTCACGACCAGCAGGTTCTGCATGTTGGTGGCGCGAAGTTCGCCGCCCGCGAAACGCTCGGCGAGATCTGCTGCTGCCTGCATCTGGTCGGCGTTGATGCGGCCGCGCAGCGCGACCGCACCGACATAACTGAGCCCGGGCTGCTTCTGCGCGTGAATTCCGACGTGATCGCGATAGACGTCGTCCGGCGGATGCTCTTCGGCAGCGGGATCGAGCGTGAAACCGATTCGATCATGGAGTTCGGCGAGAAAGCGTTCGGCGGTCCATCCGTGGCGTAGAAAGAGGAATTTGAGCCGGGCGCGCTCGCGATGCTCACGCAGGACCTCGGAATCGCGGAAGAGCTCAGCAATGCCCTTGATCACCGGCACGACTTGATTGCAGCGGACAAACGCGTTGAGGCGAGCGCCGAGATAAGGTTCAGCGGAAAGCCCTCCCGCGACTCGCAGAGAGAATCCCGTCTCCGACTTGCCCGCAATGCGGCGCGTGACGGCGGTCAGGCCGATGTCATTGATCTCGGGGTAAGAGCACCAGGAGTGGCATCCGGCAATCGAGATTTTGAACTTGCGGGGGAGGTTATAGAAATCGGCGTTTCCGGCGAGCAAGTGCGACGCTTCGAGCACCAGCGGCGATGCGTCCACGATTTCGTCGGCATCCACCCCGGCCACGGGGCATCCGGTCACGTTGCGCACTACGTCACCGCAGGCGCCGGTGGTGTTGAGGCCAACGTGCCACAGGCCGTCAAGAACTTCCGGCAAGGCTTCGATGGTGATCCAGTGAAGTTGAATGTTCTGGCGAACCGTGATGTCGGCAATTCCGTTGGCGTAGCGGCGGGTGAGATCGGCAATGGCGCGGAGTTGAGGAGAGGTGAGGATGCCGTTGGGGATTCGGATGCGCACCATGAATCGCTGGAGGGCGCGTCCTTCCCCGCCCTGTCCGCCAGTGACGCCTGCGCCGTCGCCCTGGGTGTAAACGCCCCACCAGCGGAAGTAGGTTCCGATCCATTCTGGTGGGATGGACTCGAATCCTTCGCGGGCGAAGCGGCGGATCTCGTTGAGCCCGTCCCAGGGATTCATCGCGCTTTTCAGGCGTTCCGCGCGCTGCGCCTTCGTTTCCTTCTTCGTGGTTGTGTTTGCGATCGTCATGTTTAGTGGAAAACGGAAAATAAAAAGCCCACCGCCAGAGGTCGTCTGGCGGTGGGTTATGAGTGCCTTGATTAAGAACTTTTCTTAGGTCAGCACACTCCCCGCGCCAGCGCACACGCATGCACAACAACAACAAGTGCAGCAGCACATAGCGCGAAGATTGGAGCAGTCTGACATTGGAGATCGATTGTAAGTGGGCTTACTGCGCCCGTCAATATCCTTACGTAACCGCTTAGACTCAAAATTTCGATAAAAGGAATCAGATTTTTTGCGAGTACCGCGAAAAGCCTGCCCCAAGCTGTAGAATCAGCAACTTAAGTCCGCTACCGGTTCCGAATGATAATCTTTCTGGTCTTGCCATCCATTGCTCAGTTGATCTGTTCAGTTGATCCGTTCAGAAAGGTGCACCCTCTTATATGAAGCGCTCCCCTGCCTGTTTCCTGCTGCCTCTGCTGTTCTGCGCCGCGGCCAGTCTCTGCCAGGACAAGCCGGCTGATCCTTATAAAACGACTCTTGACCGGCTCGAGTCGCTGACGCGACAAGGAGAAACCGAGTGGCGGTTTCACGCTGATATCCCGCACCCGGAAGATCCCTCGATCAACGATGCGGATTGGGGCACGTGGACGGTGAAGAACGTTTCCGGATCGGCCGGGCAGAATGCGAATGAAGAGCATTGGACAGGCACGCGCGTGTTCCGGCGCTGGGTGCAGATTCCGGAGAAGATTCATGGCTACGCGACCGCGGGATCGAAGGCGTACCTGGACGTGCGTTTTGGCAGCCAGGGGACTTTGGCCATCACCGTGTTCTCCAATGGAGCGATTGGCTATCGCGGGAACGATGACCAGATTCTTCCCATTCTTCTGACCGAAAATGCCCAGCCGGGACAGAAATTTCTGGTCGCCCTGCGCGTGGTGGCGGCAGACGAAGTGCAAGCGGAGTTCTTTCACAGCGAACTGACGATTGAGGCGCCCAAGTCGCGCCCGGATCCGGCGCTGTTGCGGCTTGAAATCCTGGCAAACCGGCCCATCATTGCCGCGTACGAAGAGGGCAAGGCCGAGCGCGAGCAGCAGATGGATGCGGCGGTCAAGGCCATCGACCTGGGTGCGCTGGACAAAGGCGATCAGGCCGGCTTCGATGCATCGCTCAAGAGCGCCCATGACAAACTGGCGCAGCTCAAGCCGTGGTTGCAGCAATTCACCATTAAGGCGGTGGGCAATTCGCATATCGACATGGCCTGGCTGTGGCCGTGGACGGAGACGGTGGAGGTGGTTCGCAATACGTTCCGCAGCGTGCTCGACCTGATGCGCGAGTATCCGGATTTCAAGTTCACCATGTCGTCGGCGCGAACCTATGAGTGGATGCAGGAAAAGTATCCCGACCTGTTTGCCGAGATCGAGCAGCGGGTGAAGGAGGGGCGCTGGGAAGTGATCGGCGGGATGTGGGTGGAACCCGATCTCAACATGCCCGATGGCGAGTCGCTGGTGCGGCAGATTCTGGTGGGCAAGCGTTACTTCGAGAAGAATTTTGGCGTAGATGTGAAGATCGGATGGAATCCGGATTCGTTTGGCTACAACTACCAGCTTCCGCAGATTTACAAGCGCTCGGGCATGGATTACTTCGTCACCCAGAAATTGATGTGGGCGCATGAGTTCACCACCTTCCCGTACAAATTCTTCTGGTGGCAGGCGCCCGATGGCAGCCGGCTGCTAACTTATTTTCCGCACGACTATGCCGATCCGATTGACGCCGAGCCGCTGGGCAGCCAGGTTGCGACCTGGATGCCTTCCATCTATGGAAAGACGCTGACGGATCATCCCGAAATGATGCACCTGTACGGCGTGGGCGATCACGGCGGCGGGCCAACACGCGTGATGCTGGATCACGCCGAGCAATTGAAGGATCCAAACACCGTCTTTCCCAAGCTGGAGCTGAGTTTCGCGCGGGATTTCTTTGCCGACATGGAGAAGAAGCTTCCCAGCATGCAGGTTCCGACCTGGGATGGCGAACTGTATTTCCAATATCATCGGGGCGTCTTTACTACCCAGGCGGAGACCAAGCGGAGGATCCGGCGATCGGAAGAAAATATTCTGAATGCGGAGAAGTTTGCGTCGCTCGCTTCGCTGTACGGGCGGCCGTACCCGCAGGATGGCATGCTGCTGAACTGGAAGAATCTGCTGTTTGAACATTTTCACGACATCATGCCGGGGTCGGGCATTGCGATCAACTATGTGGACGCGAAGCGGAGTCTGGAGAATGTGGATCGCGCCACCAATGATGTCACCCTGGGATCGCTTCGCGAGATCGCAGCACACGTGAATACCGCGGGCCAGGGCGTTCCGGTTCTGCTGTTCAATTCGCAGTCTTGGCCGCGCACCGACGTGGTGGAGCTCGAGGTGCAGTTGCCAGAACCCGCGCAGAACGTCCAGGTGGTGGATGCGAAGGGAAAACCGGCGGAGGCGCAACTGCTCTCGATGGACAAGCAAACGCAGCGAGCACATTTCCTGTTGCTGGCGCATACTCCCTCGCTCGGCTACGCGACGTATTTTGTGCGGGGGGCGACCAGCGCTTCTGCAGCGCACGCGCTGCTGAAGGCTTCCGCAGACACCCTCGAAAATGAGTTTCTGCGCGTAAAGGTGGATCCGAAAACCGGTTGCATGACCAGCTTGTTCGATAAGCGCAGCGGCACGGAATCGCTCGCGCCGTCGGAGACCGACACGGGAGGTCCGAAGGACTCGATTTGCGGCAACTTGCTTCAGACTTTCGTGGATAAGCCCAAGCAGTGGGATGCGTGGAATATCGATGCCGATTTTGAGAAGCAACATTGGGATTTGGACAAGGCGGACGAGGTCAAGCTGGATCGAGAGCGGCCCACTACGGGCGGTGATTCAGGTGAAGAATCATTTTCAGAACTCGACCTTCGTACGGGACATCACGCTTTACGCCGGCATTCCTCGAGTCGATGTGAAAATGCAAGCCGAGTGGCACGAGAAACACATCCTGCTGAAGGTTGCGTTTCCGCTAAGCGCTCACAATAGAATAGCGACGTACGAGATTCCCTTTGGTTCGGTAGAGCGTCCAACGACTCGCAACACTCCGGCAGAACAGGCGCAGTTTGAAGTTCCCGGATATCGCTGGGCCGACATTTCCGACGGCAAGCACGGATTCAGCCTGCTCAACGATTGCAAATACGGATATGACGCCAAGGGCAACGTGCTGCGGCTTTCGCTGCTTCGCTCGCCCGTGTATCCGGACCCGCACGCTGATGAAGGCCATCATGAGTTCACATATTCGCTCTATCCGCACGGCGGGGATTGGAAGCAGGCACTCACGGTGCGCCAGGGATATCAGCTGAATTACAAACTGATTGCGCTGCCGGTGGAAAAGCATCAGGGTGCGCTGGCTGCCGAACATTCCTTCTTGCAAGTTCCCGAAGAGAACGTCATCGTTTCTGCGGTCAAGAAGGCGGAAGACGAAAATGCCCTGGTGGTTCGCTTCTATGAATGGGCGGGCAAGCAGGGCGATGTAACCCTGCAACTGCCGTCCGGGGCGGAATCCGCTTCGGAGACGGATCTCATGGAGAAACGCACGGGCTCGCTTTCGCTGAACGGCAGCAGCCTGAAAGTGCCGACCAAGCCTTACGAGATCAAAACGGTGGAAGTGAAATTCTCCAATGGGCAGCAGGCGGCGGCAAAGCCATGAGTGCGCCCATCCTCGGGGTGGACATTGGCGGCACCAAAGTTGCGGTCGGGATTGTGGACCGTGAAGGCAAGATCCTGGCGCAGAGCCGCAAGCCGATGGTGGCGAACGGGACGGCGCAAGCCGGTCTGGACGCGGTCATTGGCGCGATTGATTCAATGATGTCCACGGGGCCAGAGATCGGCAGCATCGGAATCTGCGCGCCGGGGCCGCTCGATCCGAAGTCTGGCGTGGTGCTGAACCCCCCGAATGTTCCCTGCTGGCGGAATTTCTCGCTGGCCTCGGAAATCAGCGCGAAATACAAAGTCCCTGTGAAAATCGACAATGACGCCAACGCGGCGGCGCTGGCAGAAACGCGTTGGGGGGCTGCTCGCGGATTGCATTACGTGTTTTATGCAAGCATCGGCACGGGCATTGGGACAGGCATCGTGCTCGACGGCGCCATTTATCACGGGAACACGGGCTCAGCCGCTGAGGGCGGGCACGTCAGCATCGATTACCGCGGGCCGCTTTGTAATTGCGGGAAGCGCGGATGCATTGAGGTACTGGCATCCGGTCCGGCCATTGGAGCGCGCGCGCGGGCGAAGGCCGAGGCGGAACCCTCACGAGCATCCGCCCTGCGCGATTTAGCGCAGGGAAACGTTGCATCCATCACCAGCGAAACTGTCGCACGCGCATTCGCCGCTGACGATCCACTGGCTCGGGAAATTCTGATGGAAACCACGGAACTGCTCACCTGCTGGCTGGGAAACATTGTCGACCTGCTGGACCCGGATGTGATCGTGATTGGCGGCGGATTGGCTGGGATCCTCAAACCTTTTTTTCCGGTCATCGGTAAGACACTCCCCAGCTGGTGCGTGAATCCGCACGCCGGGGAAATTCCTTTGCGGATGGCCCACTATGGAGCAGACGCGGGAATTGCGGGCGGGGCGGCGCTCTGCGCCTAGCCGGTTCACCCTAACTACAACTTTCAAGGAACACGAATGCACCTATCGCGAACATTTCGGGCTGCCGCTGGCGCTTTGGCTTTGATTCTTTCTCTCAGCGTCCTATCAAGCGCGCAGGCCGATGATCTGCCGAAAGCTCCGCAGGCGCATGTCTTTTCGCTCACCCCTGAGTCCGGATATTTCACCGAGCCGGGCATCGCGGTTAATGCCACGAACCCGCAGCAAGTGGTTGCAGTATTTCAGGACAATGCGCATGCCTCGTATTCACAGGACGCGGGCAATACGTGGAGTGTCGCCGAGGGGGTCGATCCTAAGGACTACAGAGTTTCGGGAGACGTTTCTACTGTGTTCGACAATCAGGGCCACGCATTCGTCTGCTACATTGCGTTCGACAAGCTGGGAACATTCAATTACTGGGCGCATGGAGCAACCCGCAACGGAATCTTCGTTCGACGATCGCTCGATGGCGGAAAGACCTGGGAAGCGAATCACGTTGCGGTGGCGGAGCAGCCGAGCCAGTCCGGGATTCCGTTTGAAGACAAGCCTTATCTGGTCGCCGACAACAGCCAAAGCAAGTATGCGGGCAATCTCTACATCGGGTGGACGCGCTGGCGATTGACCGATTCGCAGATGGTGTTTTCGCGTTCGATTGACGATGGCAAGACGTGGTCGGCACCGATTGAGATTGATGCGCATCCCGGACTGCCGCGGGATGACAACGGGGCGGCGGAAGGATTCGACGCGGCTGTGGCTCCGGATGGCACTTTGTATGCGATCTGGAGTCAGGATAACGACATTATGTTCACCGTATCGAAAGATGGCGGGAAGAGCTTTTCGCGTGCGCGAGCGGTGATCCATACCGCACCGATTATGTTCGCGATTGAAACCCTCGATCGCGCGAATGGTTTTCCGCAGATTGCGGTCGATCCGAAGAGCGGGTGCATTTACGTGACCTGGAGCGATTATCGCAACGGGGATCTGGATGTTTTTGTGTCCAGTTCGGCGGATCGCGGAAAACATTGGAGTGCGGCCACGCGGGTGAATAATGATCCCGTGCACGATGGCGCCGAGCAATTCTTTCAATGGCTAGCGGTGGATCCGGTGGACGGCTCGGTGAATGTGGTGTTCTATGATCGCCGGCGCGATCCCAGCAACCGCAGGCAGATTGTGGTGCTGTCGCGCTCCACGGATGCGGGGCACAGCTTCAACAACTATGCGTGGACCGAGGAGCCATTCGAGGCGGGTGGCGTCTTCTTTGGCGACTACAACGGTCTGGCGGCGTATGGCGGGCGCGTGTACGGAGTGTGGACCGAGAAACCAGCGCCAGCTACTAATTCTGACGAGAAGAAAGCGGACGAGACTAAAGCAAAGAAGAGGGAAGGTACGGTGGTGAAAGTGGGGACTGCGGACTTCTCGACAAAATAGAAGTGGATGCGAAGCGCTCAGCCGTTCAGTCCCTCAGCTTGGGTGCGTCGATTCCAAGCAATGGAATTTTCCGGCGCGAAGCCATCTCTTGCGCGATGGCTGACTTGTCGCTGTCGCTAAGCAGACGGGCGGCCAGTGGAAACACCGTTGAATCTTCAACGGCGATGTGCTCGCGATAAATCTCTTGCAATCTCGCGACAGCGGTTTGGAACGCTTGTCTATCGGACACAGCAAGGCTGCCGCTTTCGAGGTACGTTTCCGCAAGCCGTTCGACTTCGGCATGCAATGGCGAGACGGTGTCATGATCTTTCTCCAGGCGGTCGAGGGTGGAAAGGGCAGATTTCAGTTCCGCCTCTTCCCTGCCGCGCAATCTTGGGAAGAGCGATTCTTCTTCGTCCGCGGTGTGTTTCGGAGCGGCCTGGCGGAAGTAAACCAGGGCCGTCTGCAAGGCGCGTGCAGTGTCCTCCGAAGGAGGCTCGTGCATCACCTTACCCGCCGCGGCAAGCGTTTCCAGGAACACCTCGATGCGGCGATGGCAGTCAGAAAGCAGACCCGTCGGGTCGGTGAAACTGTGCGTCTTTGCCCCTATTTGAACTGGCATTTGAATCCGAACCCCTTCTCTCTAGAGTAGCGCACCGAGAAAACCTTTACAGAACACTGTTCGTCAACTTTCCGCAATGAAAGAAAAGCCCCGCTCCGGTTGTAGAGAGCGGGGCATGCTGGTTTGTGGCTACGCCTTACGCGACTCGATTCTTGCGATTTGCGGGAGCGTTGGTTTCAGGGGCGTTCACGTCGCCCTTCTTTTCTACGCGAAGCTCCTCGTGCCTTACCTTGTCAGAGACTTCCTTATTGCTCTGGACCTGGCGCTTTCCGACGCGAACTTCCTCATTGACCACAGGTTGTTTTTCGACGCGAACGCGCTCTTCCGAGAGCGGCACGCGAATTTCTTCGTCGCGTCCGATTTCACCTGTGACCTGGCCGGAGCCTGGACCGCGCTCAATGACCAGTTCTTCTCTCGTGACCGGCACCTGGATGTTCTGATTTTCAGTCACGACATCTTTGCGGAGCCGCACTTCGCCACGCTGAACACGTTCTTTGTGGGTACGCAGCATTTCTCCACGAAGCTGAATCCTGCGCTCGCCTTCTGTTCCGGACACGCCAGAAGCGGCGCGCATGCTCCGGCCCGAGCTGTCGCTTTCAAAACCGGACTCGCGCAGATCCGCTCCGTCACGCTGCAGAATGGTGCGTGCTTCCGAAATGCGATCGCCGGTGACGGTCACGACAGCTCCTCCGGAGGAGAGGCCGCGCTGGTAGTACTCATAACGGTCATCTGTCCAGCCCATGGGACTTGCCACGTCGCCGAAATCAGTGTGCTCCTGGTGATCCTCGCCGGAGAAGAAATCTTTTACTTTTTGCCAGAAGGACGAATCGTACTCTCGGGTTGACGTTGTGTTGCCGGAAGTTTCCGCTTCATGGCCGACTGCCAAGCCGATCTGATCCGAGTTGAACCCAGCCTGCTTCAGATCGGAGAGCGCGCGATAAGCGTCCTCGCGCCTGGAGAAGAATGCGACTATGCGATTAGTGGTGTTGTCGACGTTGCTCGCTAAATTGCGTGTTGCCATAATATTGATGCTCCTAGACTTCTATGATGTGTCTTCGCTTTCGTTCTAGTGATCCTATTCATCTGAGCCGACGGTTAAATACACCAGAAGCTGTAAAGAGTGGAACTCTGCTGATCTCTGCTTCACTGCCTAGTACTCTGCTTCACTGCCTAGTACTACGTGGAGTGCAAATGGATCTCTGGTCTGTGTTGTGAATATCTCGGGAGAGCCGACCGCGGCTGTCGGTACGTGCATTTTGCGTCAGAGCGTCGGCGGGAATGTGAGCGGGACTTAAACCCACGAACCTCGATGCAGCGCGCGTGGAGAGCTTGAGGTCATCCGCTACAAACCTTAGCTGTACTCGGGGGAACTCCCGATGTGATGTAGTTTCCCTGCCTCGCGTGTCATGAAAGTTCCCCAATCACTTGCGCTGCACTCCCGATGTTCTTCCCCAAAGGGCGGGACTACTGTGTCTGCAGTCAGCGAGGTGCCACATGGTATGCCCCAGATGCGACAGAGTACGAATTGAGCGCGATGGCGCGGTTACCCGGTGCGCGGTTTGCGGAATGTCTTACGATCCCGGCCGAGACAGTACAGCTCAATCTTCAGAAGATGGCGCTGCACTTGCGCACTGGCTCGCCACTCCGCCGTTCGTCCCTGACGTGCACTCCGTTCTGCAGGTGAATCCCGGCCACTTGAGCTAGTTCACCTGTCGCTCGCTCGTGACCTCGACTCCGCTTTCTCTCGGTGCGTTTTCCCGTCGAGCCGTACGGGCTTGCGCGTCCCAGTCAGCCAGTGGCAAAAATTCTGTACATTTCTGACAGATTCGATGAACACACAATGAAATAAAACTTACGAACCATGATGGCGCACTTTGGCGCTTGCGGAGTCGACGATACTCGTTGATCCTTCGCCAGACTGGGGAGGCTGTCTCCTCGCCCCAGATGGAGAGAAAGCTCGATGGGTGCCGGCAATAGCGATGCGCATGTTCCAGACTGGTGCGAGATCGCGGAACGGGCTTCCCGGGAATCGGATCCCAAAAAGCTGATTCAGCTGGTGCGTGCCCTATGCGATCGCCTGCAGGAAGCGGAATTGAAGAAGAGAAAGCACCCAGACCCGGAAAGCCTTGCGAAGTCCAATGGCGGGTTAGCCAAGCCTCCGGCCGCATGAAAATTGTCACAGCTTTTTAGCACTTCCCCATTCCATTCGGTGATATAACCAGACAAATGCAGGGAAAGGAGTCCTTTCGTGCGGGAAGAGACTTCGCCCATTGTTATCTGTGCGTATTGCAAGTTACCGATCACTCCGGACCAACGGCCTTCCGTTCAACTGAAAAGTGGAGGCGAACTCCACGTGGAGTGTTACGACAAGTACCACGCGGCGGAGCGGCAGAAGATGCACTAGAGCCGTCTTGAGGGTGCGCGGCACGTAAACGGAATGCAATCCCGCCCCCGGAGTTATGGATCGAACTGTATGTTCGAATTCCTCCCGGGCGCTCCCGTATGTGTGGGCAAACCGGGGCCGAGATCAGAGGTAAATACCTGATTCTGTGAGTCTTCGAGGCCGGCGCGAGTGATCCTGTCGCGACCTGTGAGGGGAGCACAACATCCAACGGCCCGGGGAACTTTTTCACATGCCTTCCGTATCCTGTGTCAGAGGATGTCATGAAGGCCTATCTCGCAAACCTGCCGACAAAGACCTGGCTGCTTCTGGTCGTGTCCGCGGTGACGCTTGCCTACCCTATCGCAACGATGGTGCTACCGGCAGTACTTCGTGCCGTGGTGCCGGAAGTGGTGCGCTCGGTCCTGAGCGTCATCTAGCCCTCAGGAACGCCTCCGGCCGGAGCGTTGGACTGCTTCCGCGTGTGCGGAAACCGCTAGAATGATGGCAGAGTTCTGCTCTCCCGTACTTATCACTCATGAAGATGTCCGCTGAGAAGCAAACCGGCTCGGAATCGAGTAGCGACGAATTGTGGATGGAAGAAGCGCTACGCTGCGCCCAGCGAGCGCTGGAGAGCGGCGAAGTGCCCGTTGGCGCAGTTGTGGTCATGCGGGGCAAGATCATCGGCTGCGGATGGAACCGCAACATTACGGGATTCGATCCCACCGCGCATGCCGAGATCATGGCGCTGCGCGAAGCGGGTGCGGCTGTAGGGAACCATCGCCTGGGAGACTGCGAGCTGTTTGTTACAATTGAGCCGTGCGCCATGTGTGCCGGCGCGCATGGTGCATGCCCGCATCAAGCGTCTGGTGTATGGCGCGGACGATCCTAAGGCAGGCGCAGTGCAATCAGTGATGCAGGTGCTGAATCACCCGCAACTGAACCATCAGGTGGAGGTTCGGAGCGGGGTGCTGGCGGGACGCAGCGCGGAAGTGCTGCAAACGTTCTTTCGAAATCGCCGGTAGCGCAGAGGTTGTTCCACCACGACCGAGAGCTCGCTTGCGGCGTTGTCCGACGCGGAGAGGTGCGTGAGTGGTTGAAACGATCCGCCTCGAAAGCGGACATACCTTAACGGGTATCGGGGGTTCAAATCCCTCCCTCTCCGCCAGACCTTTAGTTTCTGCTATTTACAGTACGTGACTACCAACTGACTACCAAATTCCAATCATTTGCCTCCGCGCGGTATTAAGCACTGGAGGCAATATGGCAGTCACACTCTATCGCCAGGTCGGCAAAGGCAAAGCTCGGCGCTATCAGAAGGTCAATCTCGGACGTGGGCGCCGCCCCGCCGATCTCACCGGTCCCTACTTCCTGCGGTACTCGCTCGCTGACGGCACCCGTCCATGGGAAGCGGTTGGCGACGACCTCGATGCGGCAATCGACGCCCAGAAGCGCAAGCAGGCATATTTCGAAGCTCTCGATGCAAACGTCCCGGTCATTCAGAACCAAGACGAAACTGGTCGGACGAAAATCACGGACGCCGTGTATCAGTGGTTCGCCGAGCTTCAGCTTTTTCAGGGCAAAGACCAGCAGGGCAAGAGCGAGAAGACACTGCGGGCTTACAACTACCGCCTCGGATTCTTTCTGGACTTCACCGCCCAGCAGAATCTGCGTTTCCTAGACCAGATTGACCGCAACCAGCTTCTGCGGTACGTGAAGTTTCTTCGAGAACATGACAGCGACCTGGATGACCGCACGGTTCACAACATCTTCGAAACCCTGAACACGTTCCTGCGGACACGGGACATTCTTATTGCCGGCAAGATTCTGGCGGAACTTGACTACGCCGAGAAGCCGCCGAAGCCTTACACGAAGCAGGAACTCAAGGCGATGTTTGCGGCCATGGACGACGAGGAGAAACTGCTCTACGGTCTGTTCTTGAATTCTGGTGTTCGGGACGCGGAGATGCAGAACACCGAGTACGCAGACTTCAACTGGGAGAAATGCACGCTGCACGTTCAGCCGAAGCCGTGGCGCAAGTTCCGCCTCAAGGGCAAGAGCAAGAAGAAATCTGCTAAGGACAGATTCATTCCGATTCCGGCAAAGCTAGTTTGGAAAATCAAGGACAGAATGAGAGAGCGGAATGCTCAGCCGCACGATCTAGTGTTTCCGAACGGCGAAGGCAAACCTGACGGTCACTTCCTGCGCAAGCTGAAGGCGATTGCAAAGAAAGCCGGCGTCGAAGGCGCCGAGCTTCACCGCTTCCGCAAGACCTATGCCGACACGCTGCACGAAGAAGGCGTGTCGGTGAACACGATCCGAATCCGCCTCGGTCACGAATCGCTGGACGTTACGCTCGCCTACCTCAAAGGCAAGGATGCTGAGTCGGAGGAAGCTCAAGAGCACGCTAACAGCAGCAGCTTGGCGCTCTACGCATAAACATAGTGAACATCACCGTGCGGGAGATTTCTGGCTTAAACGAGATCTCCCGTTCTCGTTTTTGGGCCGTTGGCTTCCGAGTTGCTCGTGACCCAGGATCCAAGAAGGAATCGATGACTTTCTGAAAGCCGACTTCCCGTTACCAATCGTCGATGAGTGCTTCGGCGATAATGCGCGAACCAAGGGACTTCTCGACTACACCTAATGGCAGGCAGCACCCGGTACACAGGATTGTGACCTGAAACTGCCAAGGGATGGGTGATTCGAACTGTTGGTCCCTTTTACCGGTTCTGTTGTTTTCCCAATGGGACTGTGCGATGCTCCTGTTGGTAGCCAAAATGTTAAGGGGTGACGGCACCAGATGTTATGAAGCGAAAAAGGACGTACAACCGGGAACGCTGGCGCTGATGGTGCTGAAGACCCTAGATGTCATGGGGGAACTCGCACGGATATGGCATTGCCCGGCGTATCGAGCAGATCAGTGGCGACAGCTTTTCGTAAATCAGGGAACTCTTTACCCGGTCCTCCTGAGGCTCGAACAGGAAGGCGCGATTGCATCGGAATGGGGACCTTCCGAGAACAATCGGCGTGCCCGGTTCTATCGGCTGACACGCGCGGGTCACAAGCTCCTCGAAACCGAGAAGCACGATTGGGAGCAGACGGCGGCAATCATTGCCCGCTTCTTCGAGGTGAAAGCGGAGGATCTGGCATGAAGACTCTCAGTCGATGCCTGATCCGTCTGCGCAATTTTGTTACTGGCCGGCACGGTGATCAAAGGCTGCGTGAAGAGTTGGAAGACTACGTAGCGCGCGAGGCGGAAGCCAATATACAGGCCGGAATGAGCGAGGAAGAGGCGAGGAGGCAGGCGCGGTTGAAACTTGGCTCCGCGGAGGCGATCCGAGAGCAATACCACGCAGAGGAAGGGTTGCCCTTGCTGGAATATCTGGCGCAGGACATACGATTTTCGCTACGACAGATGAGGCGTTCGCTGGGGTTCACGCTCGTCGTGGTGTTGACGATGGCACTGGGGATTGCGGCGACGACAACGATGTTCACGGTGGTGTATTCGACGCTGCTCAGAAGCTTGCCCTATCCACAGTCGGAGAGAATTGTCGCGATTCACGACACACGGATTACCGGGCGGTCGGCTGGGGGGCTGATGACGGGTCCGCGATTCTATGACATTGAAGCGCGAAACCGAAGCTTCTCCAGTCTGGCAATCTTTTACTTCGACGAGAGCACCCTGATTGCGGGAAAGAAGTTGCCTGTCTATGTGAAGGGAGCGGGAGCGAATGCAGGATTCTGGGATGTCTTCGCCACAGCGCCGATGCTAGGGCGGGTATTCAATGCGAGAGACGACGCGCCCCATGCCCCGCAAACCGTGGTGTTGAGCTATCCCGGATGGCAGCGGCTCTTCGGAGGCGATCCGAACGTCATCGGAGAACAGGTGAAGCTGGGGCAGCAGACGGCGACGATTGTGGGCGTGATGCCGCGAGGTTTTTCAGCGTCGGGAGACGTGGAGCTGTGGCACGCGGCGCAGTTTACTCCGAATAGTTGGGGCAATGATCGGGGCGACGACCAGCGGGACACCAATGTATTTGGGAGGTTGCGGTTGGGCGTAACCCTGGCGCAAGCTCAGGGCGATCTGGATCGGATCGGGGAGCAGCTCAGGAGGGAGTATCCGTCTAGCGACGGCGCGTGGAGGTTCACGAGCGAGACGCTGCGCGAGCACTGGTACGGTAACGTGCAACCGGCACTGGTGGCCTTGCTGATCGCGTCTGCGCTGCTGCTGACTGATCGCTTGCATCAATGTGGCCAACCTGCTCTTGTCTCGGGCGACGACTCGGCAGCGAGAGGTCGCTCTGAGGCGGGCGCTGGGTGCCTCGGGACGGCGCGTGGCTTTTCAGTTTTTTGTGGAGAGTGTGCTCCTTGCGTTGGCAGGCGGCGGTACGGGAATCCTCCTGGCATTTGTGCTGACTCGCATCGCCGCTACCAGCCTGCCGGGGATTCTGGGGCAGCCAGGCACGATTCACATGGACGGGATTGTGACTGGGGTCGCTCTGCTGATTTCGGTGGCAACTGGAATCGTATTCGGAGTGGTTCCGGTGCTGGAGACACGGAAGGTGCAGTTGCATTCCGCGCTCAAGCAGGGTGACACACGCCTCGGAGGAGCAGCGGGCAACTGGTTGCGCAGCGTCCTGGTAGGGGTGCAGGTAGGTCTGTCTCTCGTGCTGCTGGTGGGTGCGTCGTTTGCTGGCGGAGTCGCTGTGGAACTTGATGAAGCAGCCACTGGGATTTGAGCCGGAACACCTGCTGACGGTTCGGGTGTTGTTGCCGTGGGACACGAGGCCGGAAGCGGTAGCGCAATTTCTACAACGACGTGCAACAACGAATTGAAAATCTCCCTGGAGTAGAGGCTGCGGGGCAGATCAGTTCGCCGCCAGTGACCGATTTTCATGTGCGCGGCAGCTTCAACGCGGACTGGCTGCCGCAAGTTGCCAATCAGCCGGCAATCAGCGCGGAAATCCGGAATATCGCCGGGAATCTGCTGGCGGCGATCGGGACACCATTGCTGGCAGGGAGAGATTTTTCCGCAGCGGACCAGGTCTCGACAGTGCCACCGTTCCTGGTGAACGAGGCCTTGGTGCGGGAGTATCTGCCGAAGGGAGATCCAATCGGACATCATCTGCTCCTGGATGGACAGGCGCACGAGATCGTGGGGGTGGTTGCCGATGTGCGAGGGGTATCAGGAACGATCGCGGCGGAGCCTGGACCGGTTGTCTACTGGCCTGCGAACGCCCATGGCGGTTGGCATCGCTACTTTCTGGTGCGGACGAAGGTGCCGCCGGAGCAATTGGCAAAGTCGATCCGCGAGCAGGTATACCAGTCAGACCCGCAGCAGTCAGTAGGCGAGATCGGGACGATGGATCAGCTACTAGGCGACGCTGTGGCGCAACCACGGCTGAACGCAGCGATAGTTGCGTCATTTGCCGGGGTCGCATTGCTGCTGGCCTGCATTGGAATTTATGGAGTCGTCTCGTATCTTGCTGCGCAGCGCACGCAGGAGATTGGCGTCCGGATGGCACTCGGAGCGACACGGGGTGACATTACACGACTTTTCGTGCGGCGGGCGATGATCCCGGCAGCGATAGGACTGGCGACCGGTACTATGGTCTCGCTGGTGGTGAACAGGCTGTTACGCAGTCAGTTGTACGGGGTGCAACCAGATGATCTGCGGCTTTACCTTGCATCCTTGCTGGTCCTGCTCGCGCCCCTTCTGGTGGCTATCCTCAGGCCGGCGATACGCGCAGGAAAGACAGAGCCGATGGAAGCGTTGAGAACGGAGTGAATACAGATGGTATGAGAAGGCCAGTCTCCGGCGTGATGCGATAAGCTTCCAGGTTATCGAATGCACTTATTGACGCCGGTGAGTTGGTGAAAGCCGTCTTGTGAAAACCATCGAATCTAACAGAACCATTTCGCGCGGCCCGGTAGCGGATGGAAATGGGAAATCGCCAAAGAACGGCGATTCCGCACATTCCCACCGCACGACGACACGGCTTATACTGACATTTCTAACGAGCTCGATACCCTGACATTTCTATCGGGCGCTAACATTGTCCAGACGCCCACCAGTTGAAGTTTAATCGCGATTGCCTAGAAGGACCTTTCCTTACGTTATTGCTCACGCGTGTCACCACCCGTATTGTTCTCAGGGAAAAAAAGCTGTGAAGCTTTCCCTTGCGACCGTCAAGACCACGTTCACAGCGATCTCAAATGCCGTTGTCCTTAATTGCGAATCGTTTACAAGGTGCTTTCACGCGCACCTCGACAACAACTCCTTCCATAGAGTCGCTCTAATCTTCGTAGACGTTCTTCTCCAGCACAACTGATCGCAGCAATGCCGTTGGACTTGTTGATTGAGTGAGGTTAGTTTTGCGCGAAAGGCAGCCGCATTAAGGCGCTGCGGAGGTGGACATGCCACGTTCAGTAAGATTCCGTTTCAGTCACCCAATCAAACACCTTCGACGGTCGAAATCGGCGCTTATAACCGCCGCTTTGCTCACCCTACTGTTCTTCATGCCCATGGCAGCACTGGCACAGGGTTCACCGTTCGACACCGGCTTCAACGCAATCCAAAGCCTTTTCACCGGCACCATCGCGAAGGTTGCAAGTCTGGTTGCAATCGTGATCGGCGGCTACGGCTTCGCGCACGGCGAACCCGGTGCAAAAAAGGCGCTCGCCGGCGTTGCCGCCGGAACGGGCATTGCTGTTCTCGCAGTGAATGTCCTGAGTTGGCTCTGGGGCGTATAGCGCCGTTCCCAGCCAGCCGTTCGACCCGCGCTTAGACGAGGAACGTTATGCCCGACAAAGCACAGCAGAAACGTCGCACAAATCGAGTCTTCAAGAGCCTGCACAAGCCGCTCACCTACTTGGGCGTGGAGCGGACGCTCTTCTACTTCGTCTGCGTCGGCGCGGTGGGGGCCTTCAATCTCTTCAATTCCATCCTCGCCGGTATCGCCGTCTTCATTGGCGGCTTTGCCTTCGGCCATTGGGTAACGAACAGCGATCCGGCATTCCTCCGCATCCTGGCAAAGTCCGAACGCTACAAGCTGCGCTATGACGCCGCGAAGCAGCAAGTTCCCCGCGTGGAGGTAGTGTGATGCTGCGTCTCGACAAGGTCATCAAGCCGTGGAAAGAGAGTGCGGCTCTGAACGACCACATCAACCTCTACGGCTTCTGGAATGAGACGGCCTTCCTTACCAAGAGCGGCGATCTAGGCATGGTTCTCAGTGTTCCCGGCGTGGACTACGAAAGTCTTGACCGCTCGGAACAGGAGTATGCGGTGAAGCGGTTGGAGGCGGCGCTGAAAGCCTTTGGCCCAGGCTTCCATGTTTACCAATACCTCTTCAAATCGAACCGCCCCGACATACCGTTCGCAACATATGACGACCCCATTGTCGAAGCAGCGATCGACCAGCGACGGAAGTTCTTTGAAGCGAAGCGGGACCATCTCTATCAGGTTGAAATCTTCTATTGCATCCTGCTCGAAGGCGCCCGGTCGAAGACCGGCGTCGGCACGGCGCTAGCTCGCCTGTTACGCGATCCAGAGGGCGCGATTGCCGAACTCAAATCGCAGTTCACCAACGACAGCATGAAGAAGCTGTTGCGGACGCATATCGAGCGCGATCTTCAACGGCTCGACCAGCACGTGCAGGCATTCGCTCGGCAGCTTGCGGATTTCATGCAAATCGAGGTCTTGAATCAGCAGGGGCAGTTCACGTTTTTCCGCCGCTTGCTGAATTATGACGACTGGCGTGTTGCCGGCAGGCCGCAGTCCACGCAGTTTCTCGACTATCAGGTGGTCAACTCCGACATCGAAGCCGAACGCGATCATCTGCGGGTAGGCGATCACATCGTCCGTGTGCTGACGATGAAAGAGGCCATCACAGAAACGCGGCCCCTGGTACTGGACGCGCTGCTGAAGATTCCCGCCAACTTCTATGTCGTCACGGAGTGGACGCCGCTCCCCGCGGACAAGGCCCGCAAAGAAGTGAACAAGCGCCGCCGCCACTTCAATATGTCGAAGACGGGATTCGTCTCGCAGATGGGCAACGACGCCACCAAGACGAACCCACGCGACGTGCTGGTGGACGAGTCCAAGCAGGCCGACATCGAAAATCTTGGCGATTGCCTGCGCGCCCTGGGTGACGGTCAATCGCTCGGCGACTTCTCGCTCACGATTGTGCTGTATGGCCGGTCACGAACGGAACTCGATCAACTCGTGGCCGAGTTTACTGGCGTCTTCACCAACGCGGACGGCAATCTGTTTGCGGAAACCTACAACCAGCTGAACGCTTATTTCGCCACCGTGCCGGGCAACTATGCGCTGAACCTCCGCAAGCTGTATCTGCTGAACACGAACTACGCCGACCTGTCTTTTCTGTTTACGATCCTTCCCGGCGAAAAGACGAACGCGCATCTCGGCACGGAGTACCTGGCAGTCGTCGAAACCGACAACAGCACGCCCTACTTCCTCAACCTGCACACCCGCGACGTTGCCCATACCCTGATTCTCGGGATGACCGGCAGTGGCAAGTCCTATCTTTGCGTTTTTCTGCTGCAGAACGCGCAGAAGTACAAGCCGCTGACTTTCATCTTTGATATCGGCGGCAGCTTCCAGTCGCTTACGACGATATTCGAGGGCTCGTATCTCAATGTGGGTCAGGAAGCGCGGGACTTCACCATCAACCCCTTCTCGCTGCCTCAGACCAAAGAGAACCTGCAGTTTCTCTTCAGCTTCTTCCGCGTGCTCATTGAGGGTAACGAGCAACGTTACCGGCTCGACTTCAAAGAGGAACGCCGGCTGTGGGACGCGATCGAGCGCATCTACGTACTGGAGCCGAACCAGCGCACGATTTCGAATTTTGGGAACATCATCGGCGAGTTGAAAGAACGCCTCCACCGCTGGACCCGCGGTGGACAGTACGGCTTCCTCTTCGACAACGCCGAGGACACGCTTTCGTTCAAAAGCTTTCAGACGTTCAATTTCCACGGCTGGAACGATGCGCCGGAAGTCTTGGAACCACTGCTGTTTTATGTTTTGCACCGGGCATCGAATGAAATCACCGACCCGAAGAACCTCGGCACACTCAAGTTCTTCCTGCTCGACGAGGCGTGGCTCTTCATCAAGAACGAGACCATCCGCAATTACGTGGTGCAGGCGCAGAAGACCTGGCGCAAGCACAAAGCGGCGATGATCCTTGCGACGCAATCCATCAAAGAACTTGAGGAATCGGGGATGCTGGCGATAGTGGCCGAGAGTTGCCCGACAAAGATCTTCCTCGCCAACCCGGACATGAACCGGGAAGTTTACCGCGAGGCGTTTCATCTGAACGACACCGAACTGGACCTTATCGACGGCCTTGTTCCGCCGGGCCAAATGCTGATTCGCAAGGCGCAGACCTCCAAGAAAGTGCATTTGAACGTCGATTCGGTCTCGCACTGGATGGCAACGAACAATGCCCGCGACAACCTCAAGAAGCAGGAATATTTCGACCGCTCACGGTTTTGCGGATGGGCTTCGCCATCTCGCGGAAGAGTACCCATTCCAGCCGCGCACGCTGGCCGTATCAACCTCCAACACCAACCGCTAAGGAGAGCTCGTATGCGACATCTGAAATTCATCGTCAATTGCGCTTTGGTTGTTTCTTCCATCGGTGCTTTCGCCCAAGACTCTGCGCGCACTGTGCAGTATCACTCGCAGGACATCATTCCGATCCGCGCCAAGGTGAAATACACGACCCTTATCGAACTGCCCACGACCGAGAAGATCATGGAAGCCGCCACGGGTGACAAGGAGTTCTGGATCGTGGACGTGGTCGGCAACTTTTGCTTTGTGCATCCGGCGAAACAAGGCATCAGCTCCAACTTGAATCTCATTACGGACAAGGGGAACATCTACAGTTTCACCCTCCAGGACGTCTCTGCCACATCGACAACCCCTGATTTGAAGGTGATCGTCGAACCCGCCGACCGCTCTGCGATTGTCGCCGCGAGCGGCCCTCCGCAGTTCGTGCCCGCCGCCCAACTCGAACAATCGCGGCAGCAGCTTGCCGCTCTGCAATCGCACGTTGAGCAGGCGGTGGATGAGTACAAGAGCGCCTATCCAACGCAGCTCAAGTTCGACTATGCCTACAAGGCAAACGAAGCGCCCTTCGACATCCAGTCGATCTATCACGACGACAAGTTCACCTACATCAAGACCAATGCGCCTGAAAAGTTCAGCGTGTATGAGATGAAGGACGGCAAGCCCAACCTCGTCACCTACGACCTCCGGGAAGGGACGTACATCATCCCGAAGATCATGGACAGCGGATATGTGGAGCTGGGCAAAAAGCAAATGGAATTCACGCGCAAGGGATCACCGTCATGACCGAGAACGTCTTCACTCCCCACACAGAGCCGCAGGCCGAGCCAACGTTGCGCCGCAACCTGGAACTGCCAAAAGGTGTCTTGCAGAAGAACCTCAAGACCTTCGTTTATCTGGGTGCGGCATTGCTCGTGATTGTGGCGGCGCTCTTCAGTTCGTCCGGCAAGAAGACGCCCGGACAGCAGGCCAGCCGCGAAAGGGCAACCACCGCAACCAGCCTTGCAGGACAACACCGACAGCAACGTGCAGGAGTTGAAGAACCAGCTTCAGGCCGAACGTCAGAAAGAGCAGCAGGCGACAATGGCCGCCGCTGCAATGGGAGATCCAGCGCTCGCGTCTGCGACGCCCCAGCAGCGGGCTGCAGCCGCGGCCTATGGGCCGACCGGCCTTGCCGTGCCCTGTATTCCGGGCCAGCCCTGCCCGCAAGCGCAGCAGGGCAACATGCAGATGCAACTCACGCCGGTGCAACAGCAGGCACAGTTGATCGCTGCGAAAGAACGCGAGCGGGCTGACAACTCCCGTTTCGCTTCCAATCTTGTGTACTCCCGCTCTGCCGATCCGCCGCAACAACAACAGCAAGGCCAGACGATGCCCGCCCAATATGGCCCTGCCGAACGGCAGACAAACAGCAGTCTCGTCTCCCCACCAGCCGAAGGAAAACAGGAGGACACGCCCGGAGGCTATAAACGCCCACTGGAGGCCAATATCGATTCAGCCGTCGGTCAGCCCTATCTCGTCTACGAGGGCTCGGTTCTCGACACTGTTCTCATGAATCGTCTGGATGGAGACGCCGTAGGGCCGGTTAAAGTCCTGGTCTCAAATCCGTTGTATTCGCACGATCATCAACACGTCATCATTCCCGAGGGAACGGTTGTTTTGGGCGAAGCAAAGAAGATTGGAGCGGCGGGCTTCGGCCAACAGCGGCGGATGGCCGTGGTTTTTCACCGCTTGATTATGCCGGACGGTTACTCCGTCGATCTCGATCAATTCCACGGACTCGACCAGATCGGAGAGGAAGGGCTAGAAGAGGGGCGGCGGTTGGCAACAGCGCGATGGCCGTGGTTTTTCACCGCCTGATTATGCCGGACGGTTATTCCGTCGATCTCGATCAGTTCCAGGGCCTCGATCAGATCGGAGAGGAAGGACTGAAAGATAAGGTCAACAACCACTACCTCCAAATCTTCGGCACCTCGATCGCTTTGGGCGTGGTTGCTGGAGCAAGCCAGATCACGCAGGGTGGCGGCACCATCACCACGAGCGGTTCCCAGGCATTCACCAACGGGGCTGCGGGCAGTGTTTCGCAGTCTGCGACCACTATCCTTGATCGCTTCATACAGATACCGCCCACGATCACGATCCGAGAGGGCCACCGCGTGAAAGTGTATTTCACGCAGGACTTGCTTCTTCCTGCGTACTCGAACCACACTATTCCACAGACGTTTTGAGGAGGCTTTCCATGCGAATCGTTGCCCTCTCCCTCTTATTTCTGTGGACTCTCACCCTTGCCGGCTGTCAGAGCAAAGCGGCAAAAGTGAAGCAGTTGCAGGATCAATACAACGCCGAATACCCGGCCTATGCCAAGGACTGTCTCGATCCGGAGACCGCCGGATCGGCAGATCTTCTGACAGGAGAGAAGCTGACTCAAGAGGAGATCGCGGCCCGAAGCCAAGAAGAAAGAACAAGAAGCACGGTGCAAGCCACAAGCGACCGTCTCGCGCAGCTCCAGAAAGAGATTCTCGCTGCACAGCAGTAAAGCCGTACCGCTGTAAAGCATCACAAACCAACGGCGACGAAGGGACGAGACAATGAAGAAACTAATCCTTACCTGCTCGCCGTTGGATTTGCCCGGCATTGCAACCGTCGCGCACGCGCAATTCGGTTCCGGCATCGTCTACGATCCCACACAATCGGCCCACGCCATCACGCAGATCGAGCACGAAGAGCGATCCATCACCAACCAGGTCCAGCAGATCGAGCAGGGCCAACAGATCTTCACCAACACCGTCAAGATCGCCACGACGGCGCTCCAAGCCTACAACGTCGTAAAGCAGCAATACAACCTCACGCACCAGATGATCCTCGCGCCCCGGATGCTATATGCGCGGTTTCTGTCTCCGACTTCTGACTTGCTGCTGCTGCAACAGATCTCGAATACCTACGGCAATTCGATGGGCTGGCTCAATTCGGCAAACACCGGGAAAGGGAGCCTCAGCCGCCTACCAACAAGTGAGCGTTCCGCACACCAACAACATGATTCCCGGCTACAGCAGTGTCAGCATCTCCGGGCAGCAACAGATTGCCGCACAGGGCGCCACGGTTGACATCAACGATTCCGTAATGACCAACAATCTGCAAGCGCTCGGAACGATCCGCGCCAATCAGACCGCAAGACAGACCGACATCGCCAATCTGGAGGCTGCGACACAAACCCAGGACCCATCCCAGCAGACCATCATGGCGGAACTGCAGCGCATCAACCAGGCTTTGCTTCTGCAACTGCGCACCATGCAGGATGCCAACCAGATCAACGCCAATCTTGCCCTGCAGCAGATCGTTGCCCAAAAACAGCAGCAGGACGCGATGAAATCGGCGTTTCGTGACTCGGCAGGATACGAGAGCTATTACAACGCCAACATCACCACGACCAGCAGCGGGTCGGCGCCAAGCTCCTGACGCAGGCGTACTGAGTCGATGAACACACGCGAAGGGGCATGATATATGAGTCTCTTTCAATTACATCACTCAGGCGTGCCAGTCGCTGGCAGCCACGGCGGCGCCCTCAATCACTGCGATGGGGGTTCACATCGTCATCGCGCTGGCGACCATCATGATGGTTTGGTTCGGCGTGCAGGAAGCACTGGCCTCGGCACACGGCGGCGCCAGGGTTCAGCATGGGGAGGTTTCTCAACCTCTTCATGCTGCTCACCTTCGCTTACGTGATGGTGAACTACTACGACAGCTCCATCCCCGGACTTGGCTTTTCCATCAAGGGCTTCATCGACGGCGGCACAATCAATCTTGTGAACCTGATTGGATCAGATGGTTCAAACACCATGCTGAACGAGATCACACGCGGCATCCTCCAAGACCGGGCCCGGCAATGCTGAACACCCTGATGAATCCCTACTACGCGATCGTGTACTTCGTGGTGCAATTCCTATTAGCCCTGCTGGCCGCAATCGTGTCCGCAATCGTGGCCTATGGAGCAATCGCGGCAACGATCATCGGATTGCTCGGGCCGATCTTTATCCCGTTTCTTGTCTTCGACAAGCTGGATTGGCTGTTCTGGGGATGGCTCAAGGCGTATCTCGGGTTCAGCTTTTACAAGGTCGTCGCCGCGGCCACCCTGAATGTTCTGTCTCATGTTCTGACGCAACTATTACATCCAACTTGGCCAGAGCTTGTCGGACCCTTCAACGATGGTCCAGACGCTTGCCGCTTCTGTCCTTCTCGTACTGGTCAACATCTACATCCTCTTCAAGATTCCGACCATGACGCACAGCTTATTCACTGGCGGTACTGGCGGACACGGTGGGGGCATGGGCGTGGCGATGATGGCGATACGGGCGCGCGATGTAACCGCAGCAGGAGAACGAGGTCAAGATGAGCACAGAAACGATGAGCGTGGAAACGAAAGCCACCCCGGAAATCACCCGAGCCGCGGAGCGTTATCTGGAGCAGTACGGCGATCCGCTGGTGATGAACACCTACTTGAAGGTGACCATTCTTGTGCTCGCCGGCTGTCTGTATCGCGCTGGCGGCGCTCACCTTCAAGAGCCAGCAGGCGCTCGCCAACATGCACCCAATGATTGTGCGGATCAACGACGTGGGCCACGCCGAAGCGATCGACTATCGGAACTTTCAGTATCGCCCGCAGGAAGCGGAGAACAAGTATTACCTCACCCGCTGGGCCGAACTGTATTTCAGCCGCAATCGTTTCACGATCGAACGTGATCAAACGCAGTCGCTCTACTTCCTCAATAGCGACGTGCAACGCGCCGTGATCGACCAGGAACGCAAGGACAACAGCATTCAGAACTACGTCAAAGACAGCACGCTTGCCGTATGTCGATGTGGAGATCAAGAACGTCATCCTTGACGACCTGCGACAGTCGCCGTATTCGGCGCGCATCGAGTTCGAGAAGGTGTACACCAACCCCGCGGATCATACCGAACTCAAGCGGGAGCGATGGACAGCCAGCGTCACCTATGTCTTTCGCGAGAATGTGAAGAACAATGAGCTTGCCGTGAACCCCCTCGGTCTGACCATCGTGCGCTTCCGGGCCGACCAGGCATTCAGCTAGGGATTCATCGACCTGCCCAGAGGCTTATTCATGTCCTTTCATGCTGCCAATCCGGCTGGCTTTTCCCACCTGTCCTCGTGCCTGGTGGAGCAGGCGAACAAGAGCCTTTCGACGCGCAACGACGGTGGCGAATTGCGCCCTTCTTACGGCGGACATGCCCGCTCGAATCGCAGCTGCAATTGCGGCGAACTTCCGCAGCCAGTGTGCAGATGACAACTTTGCTCTGGAGCGTGTCTGCCGTTATGTATCCCGTCTTTTGCTCGGTCACAGCTTCGGGGCCTTTCCGGCGCCCGGCGGCACTCGGTCTTCTGCTTCGCATTGCGCGCCCCTTCGGGGTCTCGGTTCCTCCCAAAACAAGTTTGAGAACCACGGCAAAGAACGCCTCTCAAACTTCTTTCGGGCCCCTCCCAGAAAGCAGACCTTCGGCACTTGGGAGCCGGGCCCACTCGCTAAGCTCCGCCCAGTGTGACCCGAGCAACAACGGGCGAATTCAACAAACGGAGACACTATCATGTACCAGAACAAAGTAACCCTCATCGGCTTCCTCGGCAGCAACCCAGAAGTTCGCACCAACAACAACCGCAGCTTCACGCACTACTCTCGCTGGCAACCAAGTCCTCCTACAAGAAGGACGGCAAGTACATCTCGCACACCGAATGGCACCGTTGCGTCGTCTTCGGCAAGCTCTCGGAGTTCGCCAAGACGCTCACCAAGGGCGCACATATCCAGGTGGAAGGCGAACTGCGCAGCCGGGAGTACGACAGCAAGAAGACGGACTCGAAGCAGCGCGTCTGGGAAATTCGGGTCGCTTCGATCCTGAAGCTGGACCGCGCTGAAAAGGCCGCCCCGGAAGATCAGGAGCACGATGAAGCGCCCCAGGAGGAAACGGCCGCATAGGCCCTTGCTCTTCACTCTCGGAAGCCCGGCTAACCGCTGGGCTTCCATCGCTGTGAGGTTCCCGCTATGAGCTTCGAATTGATCCTTCCATTCCTTCGCCCGATCGAGCCGCTGCTGCTGGACGAAGCATCAGCGAAATCATGGGCAATCCCGATGCCTCTTGGTGGTACGAGCGCGACGGGATCATGCGCCAGGAAGCGACCATTTCCTTCGACGCCGGCAAGCTCCGCACCGGCCTCGAAGTGATCGCCAATCAGCTCGGCAAGAAGCTCGACGAGGACAACCCCTTGCTGCACGCGCAGCTCCCGGACGGAAGCCGCCTGGCGGCGGTGATTCCTCCGGTCGTGCGCCCGGCCCCGGCACTCACCATACGGAAGTTCACCAGCCGCCATTACACGGTCGATGACCTGATCGCTCGCGGCACGCTGACGCGGCCACTTGCGGACTTCTTGGCGGAGCAGATTCGCAGCGGAAAGACGCTGCTCATCAGTGGCGGAACGGGGACCGGCAAGACCACGCTTTTGCGGATACTGGCCGACTTCATTCCGGAGCAACGAACGCATCGTCGTCATCGAGGACACCTCCGAGCTTCACATCCAGAAGCCGAACATTGTTGCCGGCCGAATGCCAGACCGATACGTTCAAGGCCAACATCTCTTTCGATGATCTTTTGAAGTCCGCTCTCCGCTGGAGACCGGACCGGATCATTCTCGGCGAAGTGCGCGGAATCGAGGCGCGAACGCTGCTCGATTCCTTCAACACCGGCCATGCCGGTTCGCTGGCGACGATCCATGCCAACTCGGCAGAGAAAGCCCTCCGCCGTTTCGCCAATCTGGTCATGCGCAACCACGCGCAAACCACCTTCTCCGACACCGAAGCCGAGATCGGAGAAGCCGTCGATTTTGTCGTCCATGTCGAGCGGCAACCAGGCCGCCGCATCCTCCGCGAAGTGCTGGCGCTTCGCGGATACGACCGCGACGCCAAACGCTTCCTGATCGAGCCGGTATTCGAGGTGAAACATGCCACAGCCATAGCACTCGGAAATGGAACCAGCACCGCTGCTGACTTCCTCACCCGTTGCTTCGCTCCGGGTGAAACGATTGCCCTGCTCGTCCGGCGGGAAGTCCCCTAACGCGACGATTCAGCGAATTGTCCCATTGGAGACATGCGCTTGCGCCTCGTTACCTCGGCTGGCTCGCGCACGAGAACTCTACCGGCGCGAATATCTATGTGGCTGCCAATCCGCTTCGCCCTGGCAGCCGCAAACGCACCAAAGAGTGCATCGCCGCGGTCCGGCATCTGTATCTGGATTTGGACACCGATGGCGAGGCCCGCCTCACTTCGCTCCGGGCCTCGGATGCGGTTCCCCCGCCGAATGCGGTCCTCTCGACATCGCTCGGTAAGTATCAGATCCTCTGGCGAGTTGAAGGCTTCACTCTCGAACAACAGGAAAGCGCGCTGAAACTGCTTGCCATTACCTTTGGCGGCGATCCCGCTTGCACCGACTGCAACCGGGTTCTCCGCCTCCCCGGATTCCTGAATTGCAAGTACGATCCGGCGTATCCCGTCACGGTCGAATACCCCGGCGATTCCACCTGGAATTCCGATGACTTCCGGCTGGATATTCTGGCCGCCGATGCCATCCTTTCGTCCCGTGCAATCACACCGCGAAAGCATCCCGCTAACCACAGCAATTCCGAACACGATTGGGCATGGGTTCTGCATCGAACTTGCCCGTGGCAAAGACGCCGTGAAGCTCACGCGCAAGCTGGCTTCGCGCCGCTCCGATAAGCCGAATCCTCTGTACTACGCTCAGCGAACCGTCGATGTCGCATCGGCCAGGCTCTGGCTCATCGAAGGCATTCCGATAGATGACGTTGTCACGATGCTCGAAGTCCGCCGCCGCTTCGAGATTCCCGCTGCACTTTGCTCCGCTCGTGCGCGGGAGATTGCGCAGACGGCGCAGCGGATGATTGCCCGCAGAAAGATTGCCTGATTCACCACCCATAAGGAGAACAACATGCCACTGCTTGAAATCAACCAGAATCCGCCACATCAGTGCTTCTGTTCGGCTCGACGAGTCCACCGCCGCACAGGTCGATCAGTATGCCGCTTTCATCCACGCATCCGCAGACGATGTTGTGGACAAGGCGCTCAACTATGTCTTCTCGAAGGACCGCGACTTTCAGGACTTTCTGAAGACGCCGCAGGCCAAGCAGGTTGCTTCCACTTTGCGCGTCCGTAAAGGGCCGAGCAATGGTGCGAGCGGAGAGCAGCCTGCGAAGAAGCTTGTAGCCGGGGTGGAGTCCACGCGCTTCTGTGCGGGCAGTGAAGGCGTGATCCTGCATTCAATTTCGTGGCGGTGCAAGAACGGTGCTTCGCACCGGAAGAATTTTGACACTCCACCCCTTCGAGGGTCGTGCAGGTGCACCACGGTGCACTTACAGCGGTTTCAAGGACATAACGATTTCGGTGCACTTGGGTGCACCTGTGAAATGCGAGGGAACATGGCAATTTTGAAAGCTAACGCCAGACGCGATTTCTGACAGCGACCACACTCTAAATCGCGTCTTCCCCGTGACCGCGAAGCTAACGAAAGAGGAACTGGGGAAGGTCACTGAGTTTGCCAGGTCGCAGGGACTTGCACGCGGGGAATGGATACGCGATGTGATCCTCCGGGAGATGCGCGGAGGATCGGCCAGCGATCCATCGCTCGCGGAGATTCTTGGGGTTCGCTTGCTGCTGGTAAACGTGTTGCGGCCTCTGGCCGCAGGCCAGAGACTCACGCCGGAGGCGTTCGACAAACTGCTCGACGAAATCAGCGAGGCCAAGCACGCAACTCGCTGGAAAGTTGGCCGCTTCCGCAGGAAGGAAATAGGCGATGGCAATGACAAAGTGGGGACGCAAGGAAACCATCATCTGGCCGCCGCACAGCCCGATTTATACCTACGGGGCGGTATTCATGGCGGTCGTTCTTACCGGACTTTTTCTTTACTGCCGGTTCACCTTCGGCAACAGCCCCCTACAGCGGTTCTACACGCCGACCTACATCCGATCGAGCGTTGCGGGAGCAATCGGAACGAGCCGCCGAGACAACTACCGGATGCTCATGGTGGGCGCTCGCGGAATTCCACCGCGTCTGGCGACGAACGCCGACGTGACAGACGGCACGACGCCGGAACCGGGCGGCAAGCCCATCCCGCTTGCGCTCTCGCAGCCCGCCTTGCAGCGCGGCTATGCTCTCCTTTACCTGGGACCGGAGCAGAGCTATATCGACGCGTCCTTGAGTGCCTATCTCAAGAGTGCGGTTTACGGTGGCGATGGCCTTTTCGATCTCTACAAGCTCCCGCTGCTTTTCGGTCTGCTATCACTGGTCATCCAGCTCCCGTTTTCCATCGCCAAGGACGTTCGACGGCGCAAGGCAGCTGAGATACGGACGACGACTGAAAGGCCCCGAGATGATGACGCCGAAGGAGTTCAACGACAGGGTCGAAGGAGATGGCATAGGCATCAAGACCGACGAAATGAAGGCGATGATCCGCATACCGGAGCGGGCGGAGGCCCAGCACATGCAGATCATCGGAGATACCGGCGCGGGCAAGACTGTGATCATGCTCCAGATCCTTCGGCAGATAAAACATCGTGGCGATTCCGCGATCGTCTACGACCCCGCACGGGAGTTCGTCAAGCGCTTTTACGACCCGAAGAACGGCGACGTTATCCTGAATCCGCTCGATAAGCGGTGCCCCTATTGGGGGCCCGCGGAAGAACTGCGCCGCCGCTCCGAGGCGAAGGCTCTGGCGGTGTCCCTCTTCCAGCCGCCGCAGGACAAGAAGGGTGAGTTTTTCATCGAGTCGCCGCAGAAGATCTTCGCCTTCCTGATGGCCTATGGCCCGACGCCAGAGGAGTTGGTGAAGTGGATGTCGGACCCGCAGGAGATCGACCGAAGGCTGAAAGGAACAGAGCATGCTCACCTGATCGACCCGAGGGCGCACCAACAGCGTGCTGGTGTTCTTGGCTCGCTTGGACTCGTCGCCGACAGCCTCCGTCTGCTTCCCGAAGAAGGGCGAAGGCAATGGCGAGTGGTCGGCCACAGAGTGGGCCGAGACGCGGCAGGGATGGATCTTCATTACTTCGCTCCCGGCAGAACGTGAGGCACTTCGACCGCTTCAAAGTCTATGGATCGACCTGCTCGTCTTGCGTCTGCTAAACGAGCCGAAGGAGGGCCAGAAGCGGGCATGGTTCGTGATCGACGAGTTGGCGAGTTTGCAGAAGCTCCCGCAGCTCCATACCGCCATTACCGAAAATCGAAAGAGCAAGAATCCTGTGATTCTGGGTTTCCAGGGAAAGGCCCAACTGGAATACCTATACGGCCACCTGGCTGAGGTCATGCTGTCCCAACCGGCAACCAGCATTTGGCTGAAGACGAAGGAGCCGACCGCTGGCGAGTGGGTCAGCAAGTTCATCGGAAAGGTCGAGATCGAACGGCTACGCGAGACCCACTTCGACGGCTCCCGCGCTGGGCGAAACTTCGCGCTGGACCGGCAGGTTGAACCGCTGGTAATGGAGTCCGAAATCTCCGGCCTCGCCGGACCTCCACGCCTATATGAAGTACGAGAACTATGTGACGCGCTTCTCATTCCCGTACTTCGATATGCCGGTTGTCGCCAGTGACTTCGATCTCCGCGATACGCCCGAAGACAAGCTCCCCTACGATCCCAAAAACATCGGAGCGGCTAAGCCCCAGTTGCGTCCGCTTGAACTGAAGCCGGACGCAAATGTGCCCACGCCGCCGCGAAAATCGCCACGGACAGCGACGGAGATCGTGCCAGCAGGAGACCGAGGCTGAGACGGAACGTCAACGCCCAACAAAGCCTCAATCTTCGGGGATAGTAACTGCCATGCTGACGATTTCCAAGCCGCTCTCCGCAGGCCAGGCGCAGACCTACCACCAGAAGGAGTTCACCGCGAAGGAGCAGAACTATTGGTCGCAACGCGGCGTCATCGCGGGCGAATGGCAAGGGCGACTGGCCGAGCAGTTCGGCCTTGCCGGGACCGTTTCCGCCGAGGACTTCGCGAAACTCAGCCAGGGCCAGCATCCACAGACCGGCGAGCAGCTTGTGCGACAACGAGCGTCCTATGAATATCAGGATGCCGACGGCAAGACCATCAAGACGATGGAACACCGTGCCGGTTGGGATGCAACATTTTCCGCGCCCAAATCCGTCTCGCTAACCGCCCTTGTCGGCGGCGATGAGCGCGTCCGCGAAGCGCACCGGGAGAGCGTCCGCGTTGCCCTCGACCAGCTCGAACACTACACGCAAGCCCGCATCGGCGGCAATCATCCGCCCGAGACCACTGGCAAGTTTATCGCCGCCAAGTTTGAGCACGATACCGCCCGTCCGGTCGATGGCTATGTCGCGCCACAACTGCATACTCACGCGGTCGTTTTCAATGTCACGGAGCGCGACAATGGCCAGCCGCGCGCAATCCAGCCGCAGAGCCTCTTCGCCTCCCAGCAATTTGCCACGGCGATCTATCAATCCGAGTTGACTTACCGCCTCCGACAATTTGGTTACGAAATTACGACAGGGCGGAGCGGTGCTCCGGAGATCAAGGGATACACACAGGAATATCTCGACGCATCCAGCCCCCGAAGCCAGCAAATTCGTGAATACCTCGAACGCACGGGCCGCTCGGGGAAGGAAGCTGCCGAGATCGCTGCGCACTCGACCCGTGACCGCAAGGAAATTCATTCACCGGGCGAGGTGATGGCCGCACACCGAAAGCTGGCGGCAGACTTTGGGCACCAAGCGGACGCTGTTGTACGCGCAGCGCGTGAACGGTCTCAACATCAGGAGAGGCCCGTCAACTCGTTTGACCGGGTTCGAGAATCTCTGACCTTTTCCCGCGACAAGAACTTCGAGCGCGAGGCGGTTGTGGATGAACGTGCGCTGATCCGCGACGGGCTCCGCCGTGGCATGGGTGAGATCACCCATGCCCAGGTTCGCGCCAATCTTGACGCTCGCTTGGCTTCCGGGGAATTTCAAATCGTCGAACGACCTCAGAGCGTTCCGGGCCGCCAGTTCACCACCGCCAAAACCATCGAGGCGGAACATGAAATTATCCGCAGAGTGCGTGAGGGACAAAACCATGTCGAGCCGGTTCTTTCGCGTCCCCAGGCCATCGCCGTTGCCGATCAGCACCCGCATCTCAATCGGCACAGAAGAGCGTGATCGAGGATGTGCTCAGCTCGCCGGACCGCATTCAAGGAATCCAAGGCTTCGCCGGCTCGGGCAAGACGACCACCCTCACAGTCATCCGCAGCGCCGCGGAAAGGCAGGGCTATCAGGTTGAGGGTTTCGCCCCGACCTCCCGCGCCGCGCGCCAACTGAACGACGCAGGAATTGAATCGGGAACCCTGCAAGGCTTCCTCGCCC
>CAWKLW010000026.1:0-57310 GCA_963850585.1 uncultured Acidobacteriota bacterium
GATCGAATCCAATTACCAGACTAGTGCTCTACGGGGAATTTGAGATCGCGGTAGGGATACCGATTACGCGGTACCCCCCGCGCGGACCCGGACGGGCGCTCATTAGCGCATCCGGTTCTTATCGCGGATGAGTGGCGGCGAAGCGATCCGCGGGATAAGGATGGAGTACTCGCGGTCTAGGGAGCCAGCGGTCAGCCAGAGCGAGCATACGTGTCCAGGAGATCCGGCGTTTCTGGCTGCGGCGGCGAAGTGTACGCCACCAATGCCCAGTTAGCCGATCCCGGAATACGCTGAGACTGTCGAGGTTTCCCGGTACCGCATAGTAGTTGAAGTGGCCCTGCACGATCGACTTGAGCCATTGGCCGGTTTGACGCACGGGATCGTGCATACGCTCGCGGAGCTGCTGCTTAATCTCCCGCAGCTTCGCCCGCATGCGTTTGCGGATCGTCTTACGCCTCACCGTAAATCGCCCTAACCTATTCTTCCCGCTGATGTGCGTGAAGCCTAGAAAGTCGAACGTCTCCGGCTTACCTTCCCCTCTTCGTTTCCGGTTTTGTTCGGCAAATCGCCCGAACTCGATCCGGCGCGTCTTGTCCGGGTGTAGTTCCAGTCCAAACTTTCCCAGTCGTTCCCGTAAGATTCTCCAAGAACCGATCTGCGTCCGCTTGGTGTTGGAATCCCAAGATGACATCATCCGCGTAGCGGATGACTGCCACCTCGCCGCGTGCCCATTTCTTGCGCCACACGTCCACCCACAGATCGAACGCGTAGTGCAGGTAGATATTGGCCAGGAGCGGTGAGATCACCGAGCCTTGCGGACTACCTGTCTTCGTGTCCGACCATTCGCCTTCCTCCATCACCCCGGCGTTGAGCCACTTCTGGATCAACCGTAGGATGCGGGGGTCAGCGACGCGATGCTCCATGAACTTGATCAACCAACTCTTGTCGAGGTTATCGAAGAATCCTCGAATGTCGGCATCAAGAACGTAGTTCACCTTCTTCTTCAGGAGCACATACGACAACGCATCCAGCGCTTGATGCTGGCTGCGCCCCGGGCGAAACCCATATGAGAAACCGAGAAAGTCCTCCTCGTAAATCTGGTTGAGGATGGTGACCGTGGCATGTTGGACGATCTTATCTTCCAGTGCCGCGACTCCTAATGGGCGTTGCCGTCCATCGCTTTTCGGTATGTAGACCCTTCTCGAGGGTTGCGCTCGGTAGGCTCCGCGATGAACTCGGGCATGGAGGTCGACCAATCGATCCTCTAGTCCGACTTCATACTCCTGCCAAGTAACACCATCCACTCCAGGTGCGGCCTTCCTCTTCAAGGAGTAAAAGCTTTCCCGTAGCAGATCAACGGTCAGATGGTGGAGCAAGGCGGTGAACTTCATCTCCTTATTGTCCCTTGCTGCTTTCCGCACGTCCGTCAGCCCCTGTGACACGCCCTTCCCGCTCTGCGTCGGGTACGTGTTAGGTTGACGGGCGTTCTCCTTGATCAGCGGCCTTCCCTCCCCACTCTCCGCCGACGATGTTCCGTCTTTGTTCGTATGGTTCATCGGTAGTATGCCGCTGTGTGACTCCTCGGAGACGTACATGCTGGCCTTGTGGCTCTGCCTTCGCCCGCCGACCTGCGGCCTGATTGGACCGAAGGTGTCTCCGAGGTCTCCCGGTTCTCGTGCATGAAGTTTCTAGGCGTGTCTGGGGTCTTCGACTACGCCGGACTGCGCAGGTGCTCGCGCTATCGCGCCTGCGCATATTGCCTTCCGCACATTACAAGGGCGTGGGCGTCCGGATTGACAGTTTACGGAGCTGAGTACCCACCCCACCTATCCTCTATCTACGCTTCGCTGACTACCTCGCGGTACCCCGCGCAAGACTCGAGGCCGAGCGGATCGCTACTCCTTTCTCGTAAGGAACTTCCATCCTCTGCTTCATGCCGCTTTATCCCGGCGCACTGCAATCGCCTGTTTTCGTCAACTAGCTTGAACCAACAGCGGCGTTTGGGTAAAAACAGACTATGCCCCGTTCAGTTGGTGCGCTTGTCATCGTATTCCTATGCATCTCGTGGCTGTCCGCCAGTCCAAAATCCTCGATCAGTGGGCAGGTCACAGATTCGGAAGGTGCGGTGATTGCGAATACAAGAGTGCTCGTTCACTGGGATTCCAGCGGCAGCGCCGTCGGCCTCAGGGACAACATCGGCATCAAACAGGATGTGATAGTGGCTACGGATAAGAGCGGTCAGTATTCTGCGAACGTACCACCGGGTTTTTATGACGTTTTTGTCTCAGCCGGGGCATTCACACCAATCGCCACCAAGGTGCGCGTGAAGGAGGGCGATGCGGCGACCTTTAGTACGAAACTCAAGGTTGACCCGCTCGTCTCGAAAGAAATCGGGCACGAAATCTACCTTGCGCCGAAGTAGTTCTCATGTGTTGAAACATCCCCATAACGCTCACGTCCCTCAACGAGTGAAATCGCCTGATTTATTAAGCTGACTCCCTAACATCCCCGACAGTCACTCCAGTGGTGATGACTATCGTTACCTCTGGCACCACGAGAGTGCCATCGACCTGAGTGCCGAAGAGTTGAATAATTGGGGCACTGATCCCGCGATTTTTCTTCAGGAACGTTGCTTCGGGGCAACGAACGAACGAGTCCACCCTGCGATTCTTAGAGGTTCTGGTTCAACGACGCCTTCGGGTGAGTTAACCGTTGCACCAGACGGAGGCTGCTTGGCTATAACCTTTATTCGGATTCTAGTTGTAGATGACTTTGCGCCGTGGCGAGAGCAGGTTCGTTCCATCCTCCAAACACGGCCAGAGTTACGTGTCGTCGCAGAAGTAGCGGATGGATTGGAAGCGGTTCAAAAGGCCCAGGAACTCAAGCCTGACTTGATCTTGCTGGATATTGGCCTTCCCAACCTGAGTGGAATAGAAGCTGCCAAAATCATTCGCGAGCGATGTCCCAAATCCAAAATACTGTTTGTAACTGAGAACACGGATAGCGAAGTTAGAGAGGCGGCGGTGGGCTCAGGCGCATCTGGTTATGTGGTCAAGACGAATATTGCCCATGAGCTTTTGGATGCCATTGCCGCTGCGCTACGCAATGCTTAGACAGCGGCCTCATCAGCCCGACCACGCCAATCCCTTTCGATCAGAGTTTTTCGCTCAGCATCGGGAATCGTAAACTGGGCCTGGCCACAACCTAAACAGACTAGAACTCGCGGAAAAAGCCAAACCGTGGGGATATTGAGACCATTCATACCAGGAAAATGGACGTTGATTTCAGCGTTATATTCTCGAATTTTGCCTGAGTGACACGAGGGGCATAACATGGCAGGGACCTTTCAGGGCTGCCCCCCTCACAGCCTTCTCACAGCCTTTTAAGATGAAAAATCTTAGTCCGCTTCATGGGTGATGGCAATAGGGTTTGTCGCGTAAGCTCGGAAGCCGCTGACTCAAATGGTGAAACATCCCCATAGCACTCGTTGACTTCGGAGGAACCAAGATTCAGGCTGTAAACTGCTGAAAAATAGACTCAGAGCCGCTTGGCATCAGCAGAAAAGTTCGAAAATCGTCCTCTAGGGCCGACCAATTTCTTCACAATGCCGGTGCGGCTCGCTTGAGGTACACGTTCGCCTTCTCTGAGACTCAATGTCCGCCAGTGTTCAGGTACCCGCGAGCCCAGCGGGGTCGTTGCACGCTTCGACCGGTAGTTTCTGGAGGTTTTCGGAGGCGAGTTCGATGTGCTGCTGAGACCGCTCTCGTCGGCAGCTCGGGTTCTTATCCTTGGGGATCAACGCTTCGGTCAGTGATGCATCTCTGACAGAGGAGGTGGTTTCGACCGACCAGTGCGTCAAAGTATCGGATAGTTTTTCAGTGATCTTGCGGGAGCGCCCGAGGGACTGATCATCTCTCCGGCACTCCCGCAACATTAAGAACTTCTACTAGACTAAAACCGGACGCGGAAACCGAATTCCATCGACCTTGGAGAATACGGACCATTGTTGTTCGACCCGTTGCCTTCTCCAGGCGAGTTGCCGAAGCTCCCAGGAGCACCGAGGGCGATGCCGACCGGATCCAGCAACTGGGCATGGTTCAGAACGTTGGTGAAAACGACCTGGAACTCCGTGCCCACACGCTCCGTGATTTTGATTTCTTTCTTGATGCTCATATCCATGTTCCAGTAGGGCAATCCGGTGAGAATACCCCAGCCTCCGTTTCTAGTATCCAAGCCAAGAATCGGGTTGCGGAAGTTGTTGTACACCGCTTCTGGATTCGCGAAGATATTCACGGGCAAACCACCGTCGCCGAAGCCCGGGGAGCCTGCGGTGCGGTGGATCGAGTTCCCTCCCCTGTATGGCGTGATGGGCACGGCATTCTCGGTGTTTCCATTCGCTAGGAAGTTATTGGAATCTCCTTCACCAAAAGAACCGCCGGCATTGATCGTCCCCACTGGTAGAGGTTGCCCACCGCCGGCGGCGAACAGGGGAGCAAAGGTCCAGCCACCCAGGACATGGCCCAAGACTCCGGACTGTCCCTTGAAGAATGGAGGCTGGTATACGACGAACATGGTGTATACGAATCGCCGATCGAAGGCCTGTCTGCCGTACGTCACGTCGAGATTGAAAGGATCGGCGGGCGTATCGGCACTGGTCGCTTGGACGACTGAGCCCGTTCCCAATGCCTTCGACCAGGTAAAGTTCGACTGCATTGTGATGCCTTTCCAGTCGGACATCCTGATGGTGGCAAAGCCTCCGTTATAGTTTCCATGACCGACGCTGGCATTAATGCCCACGCCTGATGACAACTGTCCCCCGCAGCCGACCTCAGTTTGCGTCGGACCACAATTCAGAGGGGTGTTCATCATGCTGCGTGGAAAATTGAAACCGCCATTATCGAGGTCGCTCCATAGGCTCCATACGTTCTGGCTACTGAGATTGGCAGTACCAGCATTGCCTTCGTTGATGGCGACAGCTTGCGTGCAGTTCGCCGCACCCGCGACATTGCAGTAGCCCGTTCCGGCTAGCGCAGTTTCAAAGAACGGTTGCGCGGTCACTGCTCCGACATTGCCAGCGCAATTTCCGCCCGCGAGGCCCGCCATGCCGCCGCAGTATTGCAGCACGAGTTGGGCATAAGCCTTGTCAAAACGCTGTCCCCCCTTGGTCATCATGTACGGTACGGCGTTGACGTTGATGGGTTGATACTCGTGAGTTACCCTTCGACCGATATACCCCAATTCCAGCGTGACGTTTTTCGTCAACTGCCGTTGGATGGTGAGGTCGAACGAGTCCACGACATTCGGTCTGAAGCGAGGATCGAGCGCTTCGCCCGCTCCAGCAGAAACGTTATTGATCCCGGGATAGACCGGTTGAGGTAAGGTCGCAGTGGCCTTTGCGAGGGGCGCCGCCGTTCCGTCTACGCCGATGCGGAAAGCAGTGTTTAAGTCCGATGTGCCGCAGCCTCCGGTTCGATTTGGGGCCAGGCACTGCACTGGCTGGATTAGACCAGTACCCAGCAAGGGCACCAGCACCAGATCGACTCCGTTGAGCCTCCCGTAAATGCGGCCGTATCCGCCACGAATGACGGTGCCGTCGCGCCCGAGGAGCTTGCCGAAGACACCTGAGCTGTCGAATCGCGGGTTCCAGGCCGCGGCGATGCGCGGACTGAACTCACCGTAAAAAGGATTGTAGGGGTACTTCAACCCGTTGCTGGTGTTTCCTACCAAGGCAAAGCCTACGTCCGGATTGAATACCTCGCCCAGCAACGCAGCGCGCTGGCGTGCTGCCATGTAGCCCTGGGTGTCGATCGGCTGGTCCGATTGATCGACGAATTCGACCTGCTTGCCGTTCTTTTCGACCGGCGGCATCTCCAGCGTCCAACCGAGACCGTACGTCAGCGTGAACGTTGGCTTCATGTGCCAGGTGTCGCTGAAATACACGTTGTAATAAGGAATGGTGCTCTGGTCGAATGCCGGCGTAAGAGGAGGATTCAGCGTCAGGTTTGGCCCGGAACGCGTATAGGCGATCTGTGAGGCGGAAACGATACCCAGCACCGCTGCGACATCGCGGCCCCACACGCTTGTGCTACCGCCATTCGCGGTCCATGCGTCCGGTGGTGTAAGTGTGACGCCGGTACCGGCGCCCGCGGTCGTACCGAGCTGATACACCAGTTGGTAGTTGATGCCGCCACCATTATCGGTGCGTTGGTGCCAATTGAAATTGTGCTGGTAAATGCCTCCTATCTGAAACAGGTGGTTGCCTCTCAAAACGGTCAAATCATCCCGGACCATGTGGTCCTTGCCGTCCCAGAAACGGGTACGGGTTTGTTGGGTGTTTACATTGAAAGGGCTCAGATTCTGATCGCGCGACTCGCCTAGTGGCTCAAGGGCTCCTGCCAGTCCCGGGACTTGTACGACATCACCCGCGCGTCCCCATGCCCACCAGTTGCGGAGGAAGCTGTAATGAATGTCGTTAGTGACATTCGAGCTGATATTCGTGGTGAGTCCTGCCGCAAGGTACCAAGGCTCCTGTGGATTCGTGGATTTGGATGATGGCACGCCGATTTTATCGCCGGGGAAAAAGCCCCCAATATCGATCTGATCGATCGTGGAGCGAGTCAACTTGAAATAGCGATAAGTTGACATAAAATGCCACTTGGCGCCGAAATCGTGATCCAGGCGGGCGACTCCGAAGTTGGAAGTCTGGGGGATGCCGACGTTCGCCGAGAATCCCAGAACATTGATCCCGTCACAACGGGAGCCTGCGGCGCACGCAGCGTTCGACGCTGGTTCAAATTGCCACAGTTGCTGCACAGCAGGACTGATTCCAAAACCGCGGGGATCAAGCGTCTTCAAGTCGTAAGTGGCGCCGGTCGGATCCTGCAAAATTCCAAGCCGCATGTTAGCCGAGGGAACTTCCTTGTTGATGGTGGTGGTATTGGGATACCGGAAGCCCTCGTAATTGGCGAAGAAATATGTCTTACCACCCAGAATCTCTTTTGAGATAAGCGGACCGCCTACGGCTGCTCCGAAGCGGCTGTAATGAAAACTGGGCACCCGCACACCGTTAAAATTGTTGTCCCAGGTATTCGCCGAGAAGTTGTTGTCCAGATAATATTCGTAACCCGTGCCGTGCCACGCATTCGTGCCGCGTTTGGTGACGACCTTCACTTCTGCCCCCGCTGAGCTATTGAAGTCGGCGGTCTGGTTGGCCGTATTAGTCTTGAACTCCTCCACGCTGTCTGCTGGCGTTGGCATCACGCCAGTTGCGCCGGCAGCGACGCCAGCACTCTGATTCGCAATTCCGCCGGTTGGATCTCCGGCAAAAGAGGTGGTATACACGCTCATGCTGCCGTCCATGTCGTTGGTGTTGTTACCTCCATCCAGCGAGAAATAGCTCTGGTCGACTGCGGCGCCTGCCACACTACCGTCGGGACTGATACCAGGCTGTAGCGTCAGGAATGTGCTCACATCGCGTCCAGTGGTCGGGAGGGAATCCAGGGCGATCCCGGTGATCGTATTGCCGACCGTGGCATTCATGGTTTGCAACTCATTGCCCACGGCGGTCACGTCTACGACGACGTTACCTCCGCCAACTTGTAAAGAAAGGTTTGCGGTCGTGGCGATTCCAACCCGCACGGTGGTCTGAGTCTTGACCATGGAAAAGCCTTGTTTAGCAACAGTGAGATCGTAAACACCGGGCGTGACGTCCACAAAAATGTACCGTCCCGCATCGTTGGTATTGTTGGTACGCGAAGTATTAGTGGAGGTGTCCCTAAGAGTGACCGTGGCGCCATTGACAACGGCGCCGCTCGCGTCGGTGACGACTCCGGTAACTGTGCCGGTATTTGAGGACTGTGCGCAGAGGGGCAAGGCGCTACCCAGATACAGCACGGCAGCAGCGGAAAGAAACAAAGTCACAACAAGCGACAACCTCTGGTTGCGAACGCGCATGTCGAAAACCCTCCTGGTGGATCGTTTGCAAAACCTTGCTGGCACTTCTTACCTCTGGAACACCCCACAACCGATAGGAAAGCTACTCGGCGAAACTGAGTTGAATAACAGAGCTCCCGCCAGTAGGGAACGAAACTGACGTTTAGTTGGGCAAGCAGACTGCCGACGAGCGGGCGGAATAGAGGGATGGTACGAATTCACAGATTTTGAGTACGGCTCCAACGAAACATCGCACGACGTGGGCCATTTCTGTGACGATCAAAGTAGACAATGGTTAGTGTTTCCGGGGCGGCACTATGTGAATGCGTAGGTCGGGTCCCGCTGATTATGAAAGTGTGGAGATTTTGAGATGTTTTGCCAAACCGGGGTAGGCCGTGCTTTGAAACTGTTGATCGGTTGGGATCGCGGGCGTTTCGGTCAGCGAATTGTATTTTGTTGAAAAGCCAGATGGACGCCAACCGAAACATAACGATGCATCCAGAATGATTTCTTCAGCGCCGCCAGCCTGCGGACACGTATTCACCAAGAACAGCACGACTCGAACCACCGCGTCTCAAGGCACACGTCGCTATGAACACCTGCAGGCGATCACATGCAGGCGTCAACCCAAGACAAGCAGGAGTGCACCCATCCCAAGCGTCTTCCCTTCGCGCCGAAATAATGGACAATTGTTACAAGACAGCGGTTGTTACCAAGCGCCTGACGCGTTGTTGGACCTGGTTCAGTTGCGTTGCGCTCGTTGTCTCGGACCAAAGGGAGAAGTCACATGTCAACCCAGTCAGCGCAACCGCCCGCCGGAGCCCATGTTAATAAGATCCTTGAGGAGATGTACGGCGAATTCCAGGCGCTTATGGTGCAGAGAGCCGCCATTCTGAGGCGGATTGGCACCATTAAGCAAACAATTATCGGATTAGCCAAGCTTTTTGGGAATGAAGTGGTGGGCGAGAGGGTATTGCAGGTGGTGGAGCAGAGGTCAAGTACTCGATCACGGGGATTCACTAGAACCTGCCGAGTAGTGCTGATGGAATCCACGCGGCCGATGGTGTGCCAGGAGGTGTGTGAAGAGATCCAGCGTCGGAATCCCACACTTCTAGCCCATCATAAAGACCCCTTGGCTTCCGTAAATACCGTGCTCAATCGGCTAGCGACGTACGGGGAGGCTCGTATCGTGATGAACGAAAGAGGAAAACGGGCATGGGAGTGGGCGACAGAAAGAGCCGCAGAAGGGGTGGACTCCCCCAAAAAGCAACAGAGCTCAAGCGCACCATCTGTTGAACCACAGAAAGGATAAGAACAAGAACCGGGTCTCTAAAGACTTTCCGCGACCCTGGACGAGTTGCCCATGGTGCTGGGGGTCAAGAACGCTTTTCGATCATGCCTTCCAGCGCGGCTCGGTACCCCCTGCTGCATGAAAGCTCCTTACCATTTTCCAAGACTACGATGTATTCACCGCTATTCACCGGAATCAGCTCTTTGATCTTCCGGAGATTGACAATCGTGGAACGGTGAATGCGAACGAAATGGTCGGGATTAAGGCGTTCTGAAATGCGGCCAATGGTTTCTCGGAAAAGATGGGACTCTTTTCCTATGTTCAGGCGGACGTAATTGGCAGATGCTTCGATCCAATCGATCTCGCTCAGATTCAAAAATACGACTCGCCCTTTGGCTCTGATTACCAAGCGCCCTTCAGGTGAGGGGCCCGACTTGATCTCGGACTTCACTTGGGAGAGTAAGTCCAGAATACGATGCGTGATCTCGCGGTCCTGCGACTTGCCCAACTCCCGTCGCGCTCTCTCGATGGCGTGATGCAGCCGTTCATGGTCGAACGGTTTCAACAAATAGTCGAGAGCGCGAACTTCAAATGCGCGAATGGCGTATTGATCGTACGCCGAGGTGAAAATCACTGCCGGCATCTCCTCCGCCGAGAGCTCGTTCAATACCTCAAATCCGTCCATGTCCGGCATTTGTATATCGAGCAGCAGAAGATCCGCCCGGTGCAAGCGGATGGCAGATATGGCTTGCTTGCCGTTGCTGCACTCGGCTACGAGTTTGACATCTGTCTCTGAGGCCAACAAATTGCGGAGCTTTTCACGAGCAAGCCGCTCGTCGTCGGCAATGATGGTGCGGATGACTTTCTCGGCTTTTTCCAGAGGGGAAGTAGCGTGGGCATTCAGACTCATGGCGGACCAACGATTCAACAATGCGGTTAACACAGGTTATAGACGGGCGATGTGAGGACTCGTTATCGCGGCAACATACGTCTGCTGTTTTGTGTTTCGAATATCCTTCTCAAACCCTTGAACTCTAGAGTATTAGGAGCCAGGCGCGACCTGCGGAGCACGGGTTCAACGTGTTAGTTCCGCGAAGTTTTCCCCTGTGTTTAGCACCGCATGTTGCAGCGCCGCGGACGACAAGAACGAGAGACTTCTTGGAATAGTATCTATAACGCCCGGGGAACAAATCCTGTCATCTAGAAACCGATCAGTGACATTATGGTTCCTTGTGCACGAGGCGCAGCAAACATGAAGACCGAGTGTGAAGGATGCATGAGGACCTTACCAGATGATGGGGAGGCATTCAGTTGCTCTCATGACTGCACTTTCTGCGGGGACTGCGCGGGCCGGACGCAGAACATCTGTCCGAATTGTGCGAGCGAACTGGTTCGGCGTCCCCGACGGCGAATTTCTGCCGAGCGCCAAAAAGCGGCAACGAATCGGGAGGAAGTCCAAATCAGAAATCATTCGGGCCTGATCTGGGCTGTCAGTTTCGGGGCTTGGACGTTGGTCTCTCTAGCTGCCGTCGCCACTATTTACCAACTGTATCGTCGGGTCGGCAGCGGCACAAGCCTGGCGGTGGTTGCGGGCATGGAATTTAGCCAGATACTCGCTTATGCTCCGTTCACCCCTTTCGTTTTCACGTTTGCACTTCGGTTCCCGCTTCAACGTGGCAATTGGAAAAAGCGATCGTTGCTCCATCTGGCAGCCGGACTCGTCTTTACCCTTGCGCATATCTCTCTGAGAGGTGTGACTCCTTACGGTTACTGGGACCCGAAATATCGCGAGTGGACTTCGGCTATTTGGGATTCCCATGTCCATGCCTTCAGGGATCCATGGGGCGTTCTCAAAAGCATGTTTCTCGCTAGTGTCGTGGACGACGTAACCGGCGCCTACATTACGATTGTGCTCATCGCACATGCGCTTTTGTATTACCGCAGGTATAGGGAGAGAGAACTTCGTGCGACACAACTCGAAGCACAATTGGCGAAAGTCCGACTGCAAGCGTTGAAGAGCCAACTGCAGCCACACTTCCTCTTTAACACTATGCATTCAATTTCTGCCCTTATGTTCACCGATGTGGGCGCTGCCGACCGAATGATGAGCCGTCTCAGCGACCTGCTACGCATTAGCCTGGAGACTGCGGACACGCAAATTACCAGTCTCAGCCGCGAACTCGAGTGCGTTAACTGTTACCTTGAAATCGAGAAAGTCCGATTCGAAGAGCGGATGAACATAATTTCAGAAATTGCTCCCGAAGCATTGGATGCGCAGGTTCCTCACTTGCTTTTGCAACCGCTGGTGGACAATGCGGTCAAACACGGGATTTCGAAGTTGCCGGCAGGAGGAGAGATTCGAATTAGTGTGAAGCTGAAGGAGGACGAGCTTCAACTGGAAGTGCAGGACAACGGGCCGGGAATGAGACAGACTGAAACGCGCCAAACGAACGGCTTAGGGCTGAGAAACACGCGAGAACGGCTCGAAACTCTCTACGGGAAGAATCAGAGTCTGGAAGTGGTGTGCCCTCCGCAGGGAGGTGTCACCGTTCGTGTCTGCATTCCATTTCAGCTGCAGCAGGACGAAAGCCCGATGGGACTTTTGCGGGCCGGTGATTGCGGGTTAAGTCCCGAATGCTGGCGTGGGTAGCCTTCCCCGAGTTTACGAACACCTCGGAGGTAATCTCCGCGAACGTCCCAATGCTCAGAGCAGGGTTGTTCAGGCTGCCATTACGCAAACGCAGCAGATTTGTGATGAAGAGCCGAAAATGGGAGCATGCTGGCTCACCGTCCTTTGCAGTTTGCGTCAAAAGAAGAGAGATCATAGCGCTTATGCGCCTGGCTAGAAGGCGTATTCCGATTTCCGCTTGTTCTGGGGTGCGCGTTTTTTCTGCATGGTTACTGCCAGATCAGAACCGAGCCATCCCGCTGTTGCACGTCGAGAAGGGATGAACGGCTGCTTAAAGGGGACGAAACGGATAGCTCGACTCTAGACGCATAAGTAAAATGGCACGGCATGTCGAACTTCAACATATTAGTGAACGGCTCGAGACGATCTGTCCAGTGTGATGCCGACACTCCCTTATTGTGGGTGCTCCGCGACGAACTTCAGCTGACTGGGACAAAATACGGCTGCGGAATGGGTGTGTGCGGGGCATGCACGGTGCATCAAGAGAACCGTGTCGTGCGGTCGTGCCAGATCTCAATACACGAGGCAGACGGCCTATCGTTCACAACCATCGAGGGTTTGTCATTAGACGGCAGTCATCCATGCCAGACGGCATGGATGGAAGAGGACGTCGCCCAATGCGGTTACTGCCAGACAGGAATGATCATGGAAGCCGCAGCTTTGCTGACCAAGACGGCAGATCCCACAGATGCCCAGATCGATGAGACGTTTTCAGGACACGTATGTCGATGCGGTACATATCAAAGAATTCGTAAAGCCATTCACCGCGCGGCGGCGAGTCTCAGATCATGAGTGTTACGCGACGATCTTTTCTGTTGAAGACGGCTGGAGCCACGACCGGCCTGATGATTGGATTCCGCCTTGATTGCGCCAACGTTAATGAGCCAACAAAGGTCTTCTCGCCCAACGCATTTATCGAGATCAGCGTAAACGATGAAGTACGGTTGTGGGCCACTAGATCGGAAATGGGACAAGGAGTACGGACGCTTTTGCCGATGGTGCTGGCGGATGAACTCGGTGCCGATTGGAACCGAATTATCGTTGGACAAGCGAGCCCGGGCGGAAAGTTCACCGGCGTTCGTCTGCGAACCAGCGGAAGCGGAAGCGCAGTGGGCACCTGGCATACATTGCGGGTTGCGGCTGCAGCGGCTCGTGAGATGTTAATCGCTGCGGCGGCAGAGCGGTGGAATGTGCAACCTTCCACATGCGACACAAAAAACGGGGGAGTGATTCATCGGCCGTCGGGCCGAGCGACACAATTCGGTGAAATCGTAATAGCTGCCGCGAAACTCCCAGTGCCAAAATCGCCAGTCTTGCGAGACCCCAAGGATTTCTCCCTGATTGGCAAGCCCATTCGAAGGCTAGACGGTCAGGCGATTGTTACAGGGCGAGCCATTTATGGAATGGACGTAAAGCGGCCGGAAATGCTTTACGCGGTGTTGGCGCGGCGTCCGAGTTTTGGTGCGAAGCTCGTTTCCTTTGACTCCGAGCAGGCGATGCGGGTGCGGGGAGTAAGGCACGTGTTGCCGGTGACCACCGGCATTGCGACGGGAGTTGCAGTGCTCGCGGATGGTTCTTGGGCGGCACTCAAAGGGCGGGCCGCATTGAACATTCGCTGGAGCGCGGAGGGTGCGGCGTTCGACTCCGATCGATTCTCGGCGGATATGGAACGAGGGGCCCTGCTTCCGGGCTATCCGATCCGCCGCGCCGGCGCTGCGGAAACCGAAATTGCAAGCTCGAGTCGCACCATTGAAGCGACGTATGGATACCCATTCCAGGCGCACGCCACGCTCGAGACGATGAACTGCACCGCGTACGTGCGCGATGGGTCCTGCGAAATCTGGGCTCCCACCCAATGCCCCGAGGTGGCGCAGCAGGAGACGGCCAAGCTGCTGGGGATCTCTGAAGACAAAGTGCGGGTGAATATTACGCTCCTCGGCGGGGGATTTGGCCGCCGTCTTTTTGCCGATTACGTGCCCGAAGCAGTTGAGCTTTCAAAGGCAGTCGGTCGACCTGTTCAGGTCCTATGGACGCGCGAAGACGACATGAAATACGGCTTCTTTCAACCGCCCGATATCGAAGTCTTACGTGCGCGGTTGCCGGACAAAGGCGTCCCGACTGTCTGGATCCAGAAATCTGTGGGATCAAATCTTTCGATGTTTGGAATTCCGTCGGAGCAAGACGCTAAAGAACTGGACCGGTACGCTAAGGACGGGAGCCCCTGGGGGGTCTTCGACAATCCATATAATCTCACCCACTTAACCGCAGACTTTATCCCGTTCAACTCACCGGTGCCTACGGGACCATGGCGCTCGGTCGAATATCCAGGCACGGTGTTTGCGCGCGAATCGTTTATTGACGAGATAGCGCATGCCACTGGCCGCGATCCCATCGAACTTCGGCTTGCATTCCTGGAGCCGGGAGATGTACTCGATCTGAAGGTGCAGAAAGTTAATCGGGCCAGGTTGCAGAATGTACTTCATCTCGCGGCGGCGAAATCGACCTGGGGTTCAAAGCTACCGACCGAAAAAGACTGGCACCTCGGCCGAGGAGTTGCCTGCAACGTGTATAGCGAAGATTGTTACGCGGCGCACGTGGCCGAAGTTGCGGTTCGCCGGGACCTCTCAGCCATTCGCGTTCGTAAGATCATATGCATTGTCGATTGTGGCTTGGCTCTGAACCCACTGGGTATCGAAGGGCAGGCGGAAAGCGCAATCATCTGGGGACTTTCCTCGACGTTAGGCGGCAAAATTAATTTCAAGAACGGACAGGCACTAGAGACGAGTTACTCCGATTTCGAAGTCATTCGCATGGACAACACGCCGGCAATCGAGATTCATATCCACCAGGGTGCCGATTCTCCTGGTGGATTCGGCGAGACTGCCGTGCCCGGAGTAGCGCCGGCCGTGGCCAATGCGGTGTTCGCAGCATGCGGAAAACGCGTCCGCCGGCTGCCAATTACGCCGGAGAAATTGGCTATGGCCTAGCCACAGGTTCAAATCCTCTGCCGACCGATTTATTCCCCCAACATTTAGTTCAGGAACTTTGCGGCCAGGCCCATCCTTATTTTTGAACGGACTCTACGTGATGAGGATGGAATTCAGAACAGAAGGTCCACATCCCTCAGTTCCCCGGTGTTATTCTGCTTCGGTTATGGAAGCCAAAGGTGTGACTCCGATATTAAACGTGTCGGACATCGGCAGCACGTTCGCGTGGTTTGAGAAGTGGGGATGGAAGAAATTGTGGGACTGGGGAACGCCTCCAACCTTCGGCGCGGTGGGATCGGGTAAAGAAACCTGCATTTTTCTTTGTCAGGGGGCGCAGGGAGGGCGCGGCCGCGGCGCGAACACCACCACGTTTCAGCAGGACGGAGATGAACAGGGCGACAAGGGCGTCTGGATGTCGGTCTGGGTGGACAACGTCGACGAGATGCACAAGCAGTGCGTCGCCGCCGGAATGGAGATCACATTTCCGCCTACCGATATGCCGTGGAACGTGCGCGAGATGCACCTTCGCCATCCGGATGGGCACGTGTTCCGGGTCGGGCACGGCCTCGAGCCCGACAAGTAGAAGATCTAGCCGTGCGGGTTGAACCGCGCGGACTTGCACCACCTATCTTGGCCGACCGAAGAACAGGACGTAGCCGTCTGGGTCGCAAATCTCGAAACCGCGAAGACCATCGTGAGTGTCCGTGAGCGGTACGCTGAATGCTGCCCCATGATCGGCGAATTCAGTGGCGAGCGCATCCGGGTCTGACGCATAGACGAAGGCATCCCAGCGCATGGAGGGATGACGTTTTGGGTTCGGCAGGGGCGATGTCTCTTTGTCAGACTTGATGAAGATCTGCGCTCCGTCGCGGCCAATAATGGCGAAGAAAGGATTTCGATCCGGCTGCTGGAACCTTATCTCAAACCCCAGCTTGTCGCGGTAGAAAGCGATGGTCTGATCGACATTGCTGACGATGAAGAACGGTGAAATCGCCTGCGTCATGGGTCGTGCCATAAGCGTGCAGCCTCTCATTCCTTCACTGCATCACGGTAAGGGGACGCTCTTCAACTCCGGGGCGAGTTGGTACGCTCTTTCGAATTCCTGCTGAGCCTGGTCTTTCTTGCCTTCCTGGCGAAATGCCAAAGCAAGATTGTAATGCGCTTCGGCGTATGCCGGCTTGAGGCGGGCGGCTTCGGCGAACTCCGCCTGTGCTTTGCGGACGTCTCCGGACTGCAGCAGTACCAGTCCTAAATTATTGTGTCCCTCGGCAAAGTTGGGATCGCGGCGCAGCAGGTCGCGAAAGGTATTGGCGGCGGCGGCGAAATCGTTGTTCTGGCTTAGAGCCAGGCCGAGTTGTACGCGCGCATCGACCGAGTGAGGATCCAGACTGACTGCGTCCGTTAACTCGCGCACGGCTTCCGGGAAACGCTGTAGTTGAGCGAAGGCCACTCCCAAGTTGTAATGCGCCTCCGCCAAATCTGGATCGGACATGACCGCCTGCTGCAATTCCTGCAGGCCGCGGGTTTGATCGCCGGACTTCCACAAGAACAATCCAAAGCTGGCATGCGCCTGCGCGTAATCTGGCTTCAGTTCAAGCGCTTTTTCATAAGCGGCTTGGGCGCGCGCTGGCTCGTTTTTCTGTTCCCATGCGAGCCCCAGATAGTAATGACTAGTCGGGAGGTCGGGCGTAAGGTCTGCAGATTTCTGGAACAGGGATAAAGCCTGATCGAGTTTCTGCTGCTTCAAGGCATCGACGCCTTGCACGATCAGAAGCTTCGATTGCGCGAGACGGGTACGGAGTTCGTGCAGGCCGGAAAGTTCGTCGAGTTCCTTCTTCGCGCTGGAAGCGTCGCCCTGGCTGCGCAACGCGAGGCCGAGATTGTAGTGCGCCTGCTCGAAGTCGGGTTTCAGTTCGATCGCGCGGCGGTAAGCAGCAATGGCACCGGCGTTATCGCCGTCCGCTTTCAGTTCGCGGCCGAGGTCGTACTGTGACTCGGGATCATTCGGATTCAGGGCCACAGCTTTGCGAAACTCAGCGAGCGCAGTCTTGTGGTCCGATTGCCGGCGCAAAGCGATTCCCAACATGTGGTGAGCGGCGGCCAGACTCGGATCCGAGCGTATGGCCTGACGAAACTCTCCGGTCGCCTCCTGCATCTTGCCGCGTTGTCCTTCTACCACGCCGAGTTCCAGATGGATCTCTGGCGAGGGTTTCAGCTTCAGCGCCAGCCTCAATTCGCGCTCAGCGTCGGCTAGATTCTGCTGCTGGGAAAGGATTCGCCCTAGCAGCCGATGCACCGCCGCATTGGTCGGATCGAGGGTCGCGGCCGTATGCAGTTCCTCGAGAGCTGCCGCCTGATTCTGCAGTTCGTACCAAATGGCGCCCAGTCCGTAGTGGGCCTCCGCCCATTTTGGACGGAGTTCCGCGGCCGCCTCGAACTCCTTCAGGGCTTCCCTGTTCTCTCCTTTGTATTTCAGTGCCAAGGCGAGGTCGTAGTGATTGAGGGCATCCTTGGGATCTATGGCGAGGGCCTTACGGTAATTTGCGATTGCGTCGTCCCATGATTTGGATTGCGCGAGTTGGGTCGCGCGCTTGCGATACTCGGCGGCAGTCTGGGCCGTTGTGGAAGAGGACAGCAGTAGCTCAAGGGAGAGAGCCAAGAGTGAAGACGTGGCTAGCCCTTGGGCTATGGCCTTAAATCTGAGACTTGGCGTGCAGCCCCGCATGCATACACTTTAGCTGAAATAGAAAACGAGAGCGGGATGCAGCCCCGCTCTCTCGGTTGTCAATATTCGGGCCTTCTCATTACTGCTTGAGGCGTTTTCTCCTACCAGATGAACTTCGCGCTGAGCTGCCCGATGCGCATGGCACGTGCACTGGTGACATTTCCGAAGCTGTCACTGCTAATGTCACCGCTCGGGTTAGCGAATTGCGCGTGGTTGAATATGTTGAAGAATTCACCCCTAATCTCGAAATACTTCGCCTCCGTGACTGGAATTACCTTTTGGATCCCTAAATCTGTGTTGTTGATGCCCGGCCCGTGGAAAAAGCGCCGATTAGCCGTACCGAAACTACCGCAATCGGGACCGGTCAAAACCCCCGAGCCATCTAGAGCGCAGGCGGTTGCCGTAAACGAACTCTGGCTGAAGTATGTGAACGTGCCGGGAGTCGCACGGGGATTAAACTTGTGAACCGGCCCCACGAGATTGGGCATATCGGTGGAGGGGCTGCCGGTGAGCGAGGCATCTCCCTCGCACAGCCCCGACGGACACAGCGGGCCCTGAGATACGGGATTCGAATCACTCATCTGGACGGGAAATCCCGTGGAGAACCGAGTGATGCCCTGAAGCTGCCAGCCTCGCGTCAGTCTCTTGGGCAAGCCGCTGAAGGCCTTATCAAAGGGAAGCTCCCAGATGTAACTGACGACGAAATTATGGTGGACGTCGGTGGAGGACAGGCCTCGGCTCAATCTTGGGTTTGCGAAGTTCACCAGATCGCCAAATCCAGATGAATTATCCAGACCCTTGGCTAACGTGTAGGCTGCCAGGAGCGTGATGTCTGCGGCCTTTCGTTCGACGGTGACCTCTCCCGCGTGATAGACCGAGTTTGCACTTAGCGTCGTGAGGGTATTGCCGAAGCCATAGCACAAACTCTTTGCTTCAGGACAGTAATTGGGGTTGAGAAGCTTGTCGCGGGTGCCGTAAATGGTCTGAGCACCAACAGTGTAGGTGTCCTGCTCTCCATTAGGACCGCAGCCAGGGAGGGACATGCAGAGAGCTGCATCGCCAGGATTGATTTCCTGTTGGGAAATGAGCCTATGCCCCTCAGTGCCAACGTACGCCAGCGTCAGCACGGTTGATTTGCTCAGCTCACGCTGAATCGAAAGATTGAAATGCTCAGCATAAGGAAGCTTGTTGTGAATGTCGTATCCGGGGAAGTAAGACATCGGCTCATAAACTTTGAAACTGAGCGTCTTATTTGCCGGGCTTCCGGGAGTCGGAATCGTGAAAGGAAAGCGCTGTCCCTCGTCCTTGGTGGATCCATCTACCCGATTTCGGTAAGGTTCCTCAAACAAAACGGGACCCGGACTGGTCCAGTACAAACCGAAGGGAGCATCGGCGACCTCGTAGAACAGGTTCAGATCTTCCACCGAGGTGTAGTAGAGCCCGTAGGCTGCGCGGATGCTGGTTTTACCCGGCCCGCCGAAGACTTTGCCCAAAACGCCGTCGTGAAAGCCCGGTGAATAGGCAAGACCCACGCGTGGACCAAAATTGTTGTATCTGGTTGGAGCAAGCGTCTTGGGAATGCCCGGATCGCCGGGAAATACGAGCCCTTTGGGAGAACCCGGAAAGACCTCTGACTGTTTTCCGGGAACCCAAGTCTGAATCTTGCCCTGCGTGTCGTACCAGGGGCTGCTCACTTCCCAGCGCAGGCCGAGGTTGAGGGTAAGATTCGGTTTTACTTTCCAGGTATCTTGCGCATAGGCGCCGCCATAACGCGTGCGGGAATCCAGGAGCTGTAAGGCGGCCTGAGTGAAACCACCGCCAGCCCCGGTGGGGGCGCCAATGAGATAGTCCGCGAAATCATTGCCAGTCACGGTGCCATCGAAGACAAAAGCGCCGTCCGGGCTGGCCAGGTTGCGTTCGTTAACCTGCAGATACCGGTATTCGCCCCCGAACTTAAGCGTATGCTTGCCCATCACCTTAGAAAATCCATCCGATACGGTGTAGGTGTTATTGGGCTGGAATGTGATCAGCGAAGGTGTGCCGATAGCGAAGTTGTTGAAGTAGAGTTGGGGTACATATTCCGGGAATCCGGGCGTGGCATCGGGAATAATTCCCTGGGTCCCGACGCCCGTCACGAACCCGAGAGATGCAAGCGAGGCTTGGCCACCGGTTGGCTTGTTCAGGTGGGTAGAGGTTCGGAAAAAGGTCAGACGCGCTTCGTTTACGGCGGTTGTTCCGATACTCTTGGTGTTACTGATTACGAACTCTTGCGCTCGCGTTGGCGTCACCGAGGGAAAGCCGGGAACGCTTGCTTCGGGCAGGGCGCTATTCACGGTCGAATCGTCGAAGTGGTAATAAAACGACCAATTCCCTGTCTTTCGGTTATTGAAATCGACCCGCTCTCCGATCTTGTTGTCAGTCACCCTGTTCCTCTGGCTGTTATCCGAGTAGATTCCGAGGCCGGGATCAACGTTTGGCACTGGGATGTAGGGGAGAATCCCAACAGCTGCGGGTGACCAAGCTTTTTGCGGGATAACGCCGCCAGGAAACACGCACTGTGCCGTGGAGGTACAACCGGGGGAACTATACGGCTCTCCGATGGCGACCGGGTAACCCAACCGGTCCGAAAGTCTTTTGGCCCAGTCGATACAGGGGGCGATGCCGGGGAGACAATCCGCGGCAGCGGCAGTACTGCCATCGACGGTGCCGCTCAATTCTGCGGGGTCAAAGTTGCCTTGATGCTGAGCGGCGGTTGGGAGGTTCACCCTGCCCGTCTCAGCGCCCTGCACCTGTCTTGTGCCCTGATAATCTGTGAACCAGAAGAGCTTGTCCTTCCAGAAGGGCCCTCCGGCGACGCCTCCGAATTGATTGCGACGCAGTTCGGATTTGTTAGCTGAAAAAGTAACTGTTGGCGTCGAGTTTGTCGTTGCGCCAGAACTCGAACAGGTCGCCATGGATGCTGTTCGTGCCCGACTTGGTGATCGCGTTCATCACCGCGCCGCTGAACTTTCCATATTCCGCGTCGAAGCTGTTGGTGATCAGGCGAAACTCTTCGACTGAATCAAGGTTGGGCACCAGACCGGCACCCAGGTTTCGTCCCTCGCTGACATCGCCGCCGTTTACCAGAAACGCATTTGCGGTTTCGCGCTGGCCGTTCACTGAGACATTGCCCGCATTCTGGATATAACCGGACACGCGGGCGGTCTCCGCCGATGGTGCCGGCTGTTTCGGGAGCGACGCCGGCCTGCAATCCGAGCAGGTCAAGATAGCTGCGCCCGTTCAAGGGAAGGGCCAGCATCTTCTTCGAATCGATGACATCGCCCAGTTGCGTGCTCTCAGTTTCGACCTGCACCGCATCAGCGGCGATGCTCACCTCTTCCTTCACGTTACCGACTCTCAAATTGATATCGACGCGCAGCTGATCATTCACCTTCACGACGATGTCGGTCGTGTTGAATTGCTGGAAGCCTGGGATCGTGGCGTTGACCCGGTAGGTGCCGGCCGGCAATGCCAGAAAGTGATAGGAACCATCATCACCGGTCACGACATCTTGGGAAAGATTGGTCTGCGTGTTCGTCACGGTCACGCGTACTCCCTTGACCACGGCCTGCGAGGGATCGCGCACCACGCCGAGGATCGAGCCGGTGACGTCGGCGAACAAAAAGCTTGAGGCGAGAAACACCGCCAGAATGACGAAAACCGGAGCGAAAAACCTCTGAGCATTTCTCATGGACCCATCTCCCAGGGGCGACAGTCAGGCTCAACTGCGCACCCTCGATCTTAATTTTTGTGAACCGTTGTTTTGTGAACCGTTGGCGGGTCCGCACGACCCGCTTCACGACTGGAACTACACCCACCCCACGCCCATTGCGCGAAAACATATTCCACGGCGTGGAACACTGTCAAGGAGAATGCCCACTGCTGGTGTTCATTGCATTACTTGCTCTCACACGGTGAAAATAATGCAGTAAAACTCGTTATGTCTGGCAGCCGCATGGCTATCTTCAGCGCTTGCGTACCGCTATCAGCGACACTTGCTCTAGTCCAGGAAAATGATCGTCCTTATCGGCCTTTCGCTGCGTGGGCGCAATTTGCTGAACGACGGTTCGCGCCGGCGCCACGGATCCAAAGTATTGGGCGTAGACCTCATCGAATGCGGCCAAATCCGACAGGTCGTCAAGGTAAACGTTGGTGGACACCACCTGATCGAATTTCATTTCCGCTTCTTCAAGGTTGTCGAGTTGATTCCGCATGGTCTGGCGCAGTTGATGAGGGGTGGTCGTGGCGTAAACCCCACCGTGCGGCCCCGGAATAAACCCGTCCTTGGCAGAACAATACAAAGTGTCTCCCGCAAACACACAGGGGCTGGCGGTGGGACTGGGAGGCATGTTTTTCGGACGCACCGCTTTGCGCTGCGCCAGATCCCGCACGGCAACCCCCGTGTACTCGATGTGGGCGCCCTCGGGAAGGCTTGCCACTTCGATAGTGGCTCGCGCTGGAGTATTTCCGAACTCAAAGCGACGCGCATAGTGCTCGTTCATCACGCGCGAGGGAAGGTCGGTGGTCATATAGGGATTCACGAAAACCATGTTGCCGAGGCTGAGGCCGGCGGCCTTCAGGACTGCTTCTACGCGGTCGAGCGCCAGATCCACTTGGGCTCCCGGGTCTGGCGGAACCTTTCCAGTGGCAGGTTTGCTGCCCGGCATGCTGGAGACAAACAAACGGTCGTGGGTCAGCATTCCAGGAGGAGCAGGATCGGACGATTTGTAATCCGGGGGAAAGACCGGCTTCTTGTCGGCCATATTGCGCACCGCAACCGCGCTGATCTGAATGGGCGATTCCGGCAGGCGCGCCACTCCGAGCACGGCGCGTGCGGGAGGAGTCTTGCCGAAATATTCGGCAAAGACTTTATTCATCTCGTCGTAGTTGGAGATGTTGTCGAGATAAACCTGGATGTAGACAAGGTGATCGATGGTCAATCCCGCAGCTTCGACAATGGACTTTACGTTATCGAAAGCTCGCTTTGCTTGAGCACCAAAGCCCTGGGGCGAACTGCCATCGGGGCCGCGCGGACCCTGCCCGCTGATGTAGACGTAGGCTCCGGCATCCACCCCGGGCGAATAGAACCGGTTCGCAGATGCGCCTTGGGGAGCGACCGCACGGACCTGATCCTGCGCGAAAGCAGCGCACGACAGCAGCATCGCGAGAAGAAACGGCCACATGAGAGGGATGGCATTCATGGTGCGCAAGCTCAGGCGGCCTTCTTCTGGGCGGCGCCCAGCACAGCGCGCAATCGTTGCCCCACGATGATTTCCTCTCCCGGCTTAATGGTCATCGAGACCAGTTCAATATGGTCGGGAGCCTTGCGCTCCTTGCGTGTGGGATTGGGATTGCCCTCGCGCACGGCGGTGACCAGGCTGGGATTGTCCGCGCCGAGAACTTCGATCACAGGATTGCCCGAGCGTAGGTCCTGCACACAGTCATTGATGTTGTAATGCCAGCCCTCCTGATCCCACGAGACCTTCAGGGTTGGATAGCGGTTGCCGTCGTCGGGAACGTAAGTGTCCGTCTTTACTCCGGGCACGGTATCGACCAGCTTTCGAATGCGGTTGATACGATCGTTCCATTCCGCATAGATCTTTTTCTCGTCCATCTTCAACCAGATTTCGAGCGCTGTAAGGCACCCAATGATCTCTTCTTTGCCGACCTTCATAGGGCGGCAAACGGCACCTTCGCGCGGGCTGGAATTCATCAGAGCCGCCTCAATCAACTCTTTGCGCCCTAGAAGCAGGCCACTGCATTGCGGCCCGGAGAGGCCCTTCCCGCCCGAAAAGCAGTACATATCGATTCCCATGCGGGCGTAGAGCTTGGCGTTGTCGGCGGGCGGGATTCCGGCGGCGTCGTCCAGCAGCATGGGTATTTTGTGATCTTTGGCGATGGCCAATTCTTTTTGCAGTTTGTCGCCCAGATCCGTCGTGTAAATCATTGCGGTGTTTTCGCCGAGAGCGTTAGCCAGTTCTTCGGGCGAGTACACCAGAATCAGCTTGGCTCCGGTCAGCCGGATGGCGCTGTCGAACGCGCTACGACCGCCGACCATCACGACTTCATGTTTCAGCCCGGTCGTGTCTGGAAGTTGCCAGATTTTTTTGTCGTCGGTGCCCGCCATGCATCCTGCCGTAGCAGCGGCCATCGCGCCGGCCGAACCGGAGGTGACGATTCCCGACTCCGCGCCCGTCAGTTCTGACAACCGTCGGCCGACGGCGCGCTGCAGGTCGATGACATTGACAAAATGCTGGGCCGCGTCCAGCTGCGCCTGCCGGACTTCAGGAAATTCCAGCGAGCCGCTCAGGTATGTCCAGGTGCCACGACAGTTGATCACGGTCTTCAACCCGAGACGCGTGTACACGTTCTGGCGCGGATCCCGGCCGACCGCGGAGGCCGCTTGCGCATAGAGGTCATTCGCGGCAATCTGGGTGAGCAGGGGTGTGGCGGCGAGCAACTTCACAAACGATCTCCGGCTAGCGTTCCGGACGGGCATCATTCCTCCTGTAGGAAAACTTTCTCTGTTGCACGTTTAACTGAGTCAATCGCGGCGATTGCTTCAATCTTCCTCGGGACTCAGAGGAATGAGCGATCGCACCGCGAGAATGTAAGCCTTCGCGCCGGGCTTGTTCTGGTTGTAGAACCCTACCGTGCAGTTCGAACGAAAGTAGTAAGCGTCTCCCGGCTTCGCGGGATGCCGGCCTTCCACCCCGTCCATGCCGCCGCCTGCAACCATTTCGCCTTCTCCCTCAATCACCAGATAAATCTCCTCTGCGGTTTCGTGGTGATGGGGAAAGTTCGTGCCGCCGGGGGCGAAGTCCATCCAGAACAGGCTGGTAACGACGTACGCGTCATCGATGGCATCGCGCGTGGCGCCTCGCGGGCCGACCAGCAATTTGTACAACACCGAGTCCGGGTGGCCGGAGACGGTCTCTTCCTTCAGATCGTCCATGTTGATGACTCGGACATGCGGCGGCGCAGGGTTGATCGTCTTCTTGGCGGGGATCTTGAAATCCATGATCAAGACGCGCAAAGGCTTGCTGGAGTTATTCGCAAGCCCATGCTTCAGTCCCGGAGCAAGATAGGTGAAATCCTTGGCACGCAGGGGATGGGTTTCGTCCGCATAGGCCAACGTGCCAGTGCCCTCGAGAACGAAATCGAGTTCCTCTTCACGGTCGCGGACTACAGTCTGGCAGCTGCCGCCGGCATCAATGGATACTTCCGCAAAACGAGAAACACTTCTCAAAATTCGACTGTCCGGATCGCCCGTCCCGAAAATCGGTTTGTAATGGCAGGCGGGAGAGGATAAATCGGTTTGGACTTCTTTCACCTGGGGCACGGAGCGGCGCAGCCAGGTGGGGTCCACTTTGCGATCCTGAGCGGTGACATTGGCCGAAAGCAGCAACAGCAACGGGAAAATCCAGATCCTGTCTAACAAGAGGAATGTACCCACAGTTTTTTGCTGGTGACACGGTATATCACAGAATGTTCTTGACGCCAATCGAAATCTTTCGTTTTATTAGGATTCATTTCGTTTAGCGTTGGACGTCATCGAACGCAATTTTGTGCGTGTTACCCTCATCGCGCGGCGCGAGGGCGGGAGAGCAATGTCGAAACTGGGTTCCGGGCTTTGGAATGAATTGGGGAAGCTGTGTTCAGGAGTTGTCATTCTTACCGTAGCCACTGGCCTGGGCTTCCCTCCGGCATGGAGTCAGGCGAACACGGGCAAGAGCAGTTCCTGCCGCGTGGAGGCCGTCGATTACAAGGGATGGAAGGCGCAGCAAGTCTCCAACCGCTGGGTGCAACTGGTAGTCGTCCCACAAAATGGCGGGCGTTTGATGCAGGTCACCTTTGGCGGTCACGCTTATCTGTTTGTCAATCCTAAATTCGCGGGCAAGTACTTCCCTCCAAGTTCCAACGACTGGTTCAACTACGGTGGGGACAAAATCTGGCTCCTGCCGGAAGGTACGGAGGACGAGCAACATTGGCGCGGCAATTCTGACGTGCTGGATGATGGGCCGTTCACCTTCCACAAAGTTTCGGAAGGACAGCATTGTGAAATCGAACTTACCGGGCCGGCTGATCCGCAGACTGGAGTTCAATTTATCCGAACTATCCGGTTAGAACCTGATTCGCCGCGCATGGCGTTTCACGTGGTCATGAAGAACATTAGCGGGCACAGGCTGGAGTGGTCGATGCAGTCCGTGTCGCAATACGATACTTCAGGGGCCGGGGGCCAGGGATCGGGGCAGATGAATTCCGATTTCTGGACATTTGCGCCCGCGAACCGGGACAGCAGTTATTTGAATCGCTATCATGTCCGCTTCGGTCAGGCGCAGAATCCGGCCGTGTCTGTGCGAGATGACGATCTTTTTGCTGTGCACTACGCCCACATGGCTGCCGAACTGTGGCTCGATTCCACGGATGGTTGGTTGGCGGTCGTTGATGGCACGAGCAAGTACGCCATGGTCGAGCGTTTTGAATATGACAAGAGCAAGCCGTATCCCGGAAAGGCTTCCGTTATCTTCTGGACGAACGGTCCCGAAGTTCGTCTGAACAATGATGGAGTTCCCTCTCTCAGCGCCGATCCGGATGCGAGCCCCTACTATCTCGAAGCCGAACTCAACAGTCCCATGTGCAGGTTACGTGCGGGCGAGAGTTGCAGCTTTGAGACGGAGTGGTTCCCAACGCGAACGAGAGGAAACGAATTCCATGGAGTAACGGATGCGGGAATTGTGGTGCACCCGCTACGAGCGACGGGCTTGGAAAATGGCCATGTCACGCTGTCCGGCGCATTTGGAGTTTTTTATTCCGGGCGGCTGACGGCCCACTTTTACGACGATCACGGACGGCCGGTGGGTGTGATGCAAGTTGCCGAGGTGACTCCGACGGAGGCCGTATCGCTTCAGAGCGAGATCACTCCGCCGGAAAAATCCGCGCGGGTTTCCCTGCACCTTATTGACGAAGCAGGAATGGACCGCGGAGCACTTCAGGAAGTACCAGTGACCCCAGGACAAACATCGAGATGAAATGTCATGCTGCTGCAATCCTTCTTCTTTTACTCGCGAGTTTCACCGGGGCGCAACAGTCGTCCTCAGCGCAGCCGACGCTTCATGTAAGTGCGGAAGATTTGCTGGCCCGGCCTGTCGGCGAGAACTGGACTTCTTATAATGGAGACTACAGCGGACGCCGCTACAGCGGGCTGAAGGAAATCAATAAGTCCAATGTCTCGCAACTGCGCGCCGCATGGGTCTTCCACCCGGGCAACTCGCAGCGACTGGAGGCGACTCCGGTCGTAGTGCGCGGCGTGATGTACGTGACTTCGGCGAATGAGGTGTTCGCTCTGGATGCGCGCACCGGACGCACTGTCTGGCACTACTCTCGGCCCATCAGTTCGGGATTGCTCGACGATGCCGCTGCGCATAAAAGCCGCGGCGTGGCTGTGTGGGACAACTTTGTCTACTCCCAAACCGACGACGCGCACCTGCTCTGCCTCGACGCACGCTCGGGAAATTTGCTCTGGGACGTGCAGATCGCCGACAAGGTGAAGCAATACGGAGGCACCAGCGCGCCTCTGGTCGTTAAGGATGAGGTAGTCGTCGGTACGTCCGGCGGCGATTCGGGCGTGCGCGGATTTCTCGCCGCCTACGATGCCAGGACGGGTAGGTTCAGATGGCGTTTATGGACCATTCCTGCGCCGGCGGAGTTTGGTTCCGACAGTTGGCCGGGAGACTTGTACCTGCATGGCGGCGCCACGACATGGATGCCGGGCACTTATGATCCAGAACTCGACACCCTGTACTGGACGACGAGTAACGCCGCACCCGATTTCGATGGGACGGTGCGGCCCGGCGACAATCTTTATACGGCATGCGTTCTCGCCATCGATGCCACCACCGGGAAGTTGAAATGGTATTTCCAGTTCACTCCGCACGATGTCTATGACTACGACGCCAATGAGACGCCCGTACTGGTGGACGCCGAAGAAAATGGGAGCACGCGCCACTTGCTCCTGCAGGCCAACCGCAATGGTTTTTTCTATGTGCTGGACCGAAGCAATGGCAAATTCCTGCGGGCCACGCCCTTCCTTGAAAAAATTACCTGGGCGAACGGAATCGATGCTTCCGGTCGTCCCCTGCTGTCGGGGAAAGTTCCCACGGAACAAGGTACGACGATCTGTCCCGGGATCGTTGGTGCTACAAACTGGTTTTCTCCTTCTTACAATCCCGACACCGGCCTGTTTTATGTAATGGCGCTGGAGAATTGCGATCTTTATTTCTCCAAAACGAAGGAGTTCACCCAGGGTGAGACCTTTTACAGTACGGGCACAAAGCGTTCCCCGGATGGACATTCCCACAAGATTCTGTTGGCAATCTCTCCGGCGGACGGCAAGAAGGTTTGGCAATATCCGCAGGTTGGTCGTGGGAACTCCTGGGGAGGAACGTTAACGACCGCAGGTGGCCTGGTCTTTTTTTGCGATGACGCCGACTCCCTGGAAGCGGTGGACGCTGAGAACGGACATCCTCTTTGGTACTTCAATACCGGGCAATTGTTCGTCGCGTCGCCGATGACGTATGCGGTGAATGGGGCTCAGTACGTCGCGATCTCCGCGGGCAGCGACATCTTCAGCTTTACGCTGCCACACTGATTCGGCGTAGCATCAGTCCCTTCAAAAGCTTTTTTCCATGTGCAGCAGGGCCTTCTTGCGCTCGAGTCCCCAACGGTAGCCGCCCATGCTGCCGTCCTCGCGGACTACGCGATGGCATGGAATTTCAACAGCAATGGGATTGGTGGCGCAGGCGCGAGCTACGGCGCGGCAGGCGCTTGGACGGCCGATCGCTTGCGCGACTTCGCTGTATGACTTGGTCTGGCCGAAGGGGATAGATTGCAGATACGTCCACACCTGTCGCTGAAAGGCGGTAGCGCGGATGTCCAGAGGCAGCGAGGCGTCCAGATTCTTCCCGGCCATATGCTTCAGCAACGCGCCGGCCCAAGAGTGCAGGCCGCCTTCATCTTCTTTGCGAACGGCGAAGGGAAATTCCCGCTTCAAACCTTCGAGCAACTCGCCGTCGGAGCGGCCGAACTGGATCGAGCAAACGCCTTTGTCGGTGGCCGCGATCAGCATCCGGCCTAGCGGAGAATCGGCGCAGGAGTAGCGGATGGTTGCTGCGATGGCACCGCGCCGATACTTATCCGGAGTCATGCCCAACTGCGACGCGGTGCGCTCGTAGAGGCGGCTGCTGGAGCCGTATCCGGCCTCGTACATGGCCCGCGTGACGGAGTCTCCGGCTTGCAGGTTCCGCTTCAGCGCCTTGAGACGGGAGGAGTCGGCGTACTCGCGCGGAGTGATGCCCAGCACGGCTTTGAATTTCCGCTGTAGATGGAATGGGCTCTGCTGGAATTCCTTGCCAAGACGGTCCAACGTGACGGGTTCGTCCAGATGCTGCTCGATGTACCGGCAGATGGCACGCACCATCTTGAGTTCCGGGCTGCCGCTGAAGGAACGCGGACGGCAGCGCAGGCACGCGCGGTATCCGGCGCGCTCGGCGGCTTCGGGAATCGGAAAGAATTGCACATTCTCGCGCCTGGGGCGGCGGGCTGAGCAGGAGGGGCGGCAATAGACCCCGGTGGAGGCCACGGCAAAGACGAATTGGCCATCGCGGGCGGCGTCGCGGGCCAGAACAGCTTGCCAGCGGGCGTCTTCTTCTTCGTGCGCGGGCGTTGGGAGCGGCATCATCTGCATTTCCTCTGCGAGTATGGCATTGGTTGTCATAACAAGGAAAGGGTACGGCGGCTGGAGGAGATGGGATATCCGAATCTTGCGGGCAAACGAAGTTCGTTGCGGTTATCTCCACGGGATAATATGCACCCCGCCAGACGCCTGCGGCGCTTCGCTCCGCCTGGACCGCCCGAGCAGGTGTCCCTACGTTGGGCTAACTAGACGATTGCGTGGCCTGCTCTTAACGGATAGAGTTTCCGACTGTGTTCATTCTTTTTACGGGGGCGTTCGATGAAGATCTATCGCGGCATGGCGGGGTTATTGGTGCTATTCGCTTTGGTAGGGGCGAGTCTTGGCCAGCAGGGAGCGAACCATGTGCTGGGCAGTGATGAATTGAAGAAGGCAGTGCCCTCGGAATATTTCTTTCGCGGACAGAAAGCGCCGGTGCAATTGCGCAATGCCGTCGGATTTAAAGGGCCAGAGGGGAAGATGGTGCTGGCTGCTTTGGTAGACGCCTCCGGGTACTCCACTGCGATTCAGCAGAAGTATCAAGGAATGCTCATCACCGAGATCAAGCTGAACATTGGGGGATCGACACTCCCGCCCGGACAGTATGGATTCGGGTTCACCTCCGATGGAAAGTTCATGGTTATGGATGTGGCGAATGATGACGTGCTTAGCACTTCGTCGCAGACCGATGCGACGCTCCAGCATGCCGTGCCTTTGAAGCTGGTAGAGGATGGCGCTGGATACAAACTTTATGCGGGGAAGAAGTGGGTGGGGATCAAGGCCGAATAGCGCTTACTACAGACGTTACAGGGTTTCACAGAGTAAACCTCTGTGGAACTCTGCGACCTCGGCGATGAGTTTTAAAATTAGTGGGTTAGCGGCTGGAATGGGCCCAGGACTGCCGTGATTCCGGCGCGCTTACGTAATTCGTTCAGCAGGGCGCTGGCCGCGTTCTGATAGGTCTGGCCGGCGTCTGAGGGATCGGCCCAGACGGCGTCGTAAACGATTTGTGCCGCTTCTTTGAGGTCCATGTGCAGCGCGGCATCCAGGACATCCACGCGCTCCTGCAGGCGCTCATAGCAAGTGGTGCAAACGTCGGCTGGGGCTTGCTCTCCGGGATGATGCTCGCCCAATTTGCAGATGGATTCGGGAGCATCCATGACTCCGGCATGCGCTTCCATAAGATGCGATTTGAATTGCCGCAAGAACTCTTCGCGCTCCTGCTCCAGCATGGCGGCATCGGGAAGTTCTTCTGCTTCGGCTTGCAGCGGCTTGGGGCTGATTTTAGGAACCGTTGCCGAAACGCGCTCGGTATGGTGGCAGGTCGGACAGTAATCGAGATCGGCGGGATAGTAGAGATGACACTTGGCGCAGGGCAGCCCGTATCCCGAGGACTTATGCGCGGCTTCGTCTTTGCGTTGCGCTGCATCGCTGGATAGCGCGGGTTGCACTGCCGCTGCGTTTCCTGCTTGGGCTCCTGAAACGTTCGCCATAATAAGTCCCCTGTTCTAGAGTGCTGCGATCGAATCTAACTGCCGCATTTCGCCATTGCCATGTTCCATCAGTACAGAGGCGGGGCTGTCCGGCCGGCCAACCAACCAACCACGAATTACCGCGAGTTGGTCTGCATCAGTTTGAGTAATTCTTCGCGACGCGCGCGATAGAGCTGGCGATCGGGGTCGAGCCGGGTCGCGGTCTCGATCTCGGCAAGCGCCTCCTGGTAACGATCCATGCTCATCAGGCAGGCAGCCAGGGAAAAGTGATTGTCGGCGGAAGCATTCACGCGCAGGGCTTCGCGAAATTCTTTCTCCGCTCCCTTGAGATCCTGTTGTTGGAACAGGACTGTGCCGAGCAGGTGATGGGCAACATCGGAGTCAGGATTCAGCGAAACCGCAATTTCCAACTCGTGCAGCGCCTCCTCGGGCTTGTTGTCGAGCATGAGGACCTGACCCAGAACTCTGTGCTCATTGGCTCCGCCGGGATTCTGATGCACCGCAATCTTGAGCTGCTCCACGGCGGCGTCATAGTTGTTTTTTGCCATGTAGGCGCTCGCCATGCAGGAGTGCCCCTGCTGCCACTCGGGATGCTGGCGATAGAGCTCGTTCAGCTCAGCGATGGCGGCATCGAAGTTCCCCTCATCACAGTAAGTATTTCCAAGATTGTTGCGAACGGATGCCTCGCTGGGAGCAAGTTTCTTCGCTACCCGGTATTCCTCGACTGCTAGAGCGAGGTCGCCTTGCTCGTGGCGGATCAGGCCGAGGTTAGAGTGCGCTTCCCAGAACGCCGGCCGGAGTTGAATGGCGCGCTGGTACGCGGTAATCGCAGCCGGAAGATTCCCAGCCGCGTGCAATGCGATGCCCAAGTCGTAGTGGGTATCGGGATTGTCCGGCTCCCGCTGGAGCGATTCCGTATACGCGTGGATGGCGGCCAGATACTGACCGAGCGAGTAGTGGCTCAGCCCAAGGAATTGGTAAGCTTCCGAATTTTTCGGATCGATGCTGAGTGCTGTGCGAGCTTCGGCAATTGCATTGGGCCCGTCGTCCAGCCGGTAAAAGAGATAGGAAAGTGCACTATGGTTTTCAGGGAGATCGGGCATCAGCTTGAGGGCGGCAACGAGTTCATCGTAGGCGTCGTCGTATTGCTCCTGCTGGCGCAGCATGGTTCCCAGGGCGAAATGCAAGGCGGAGTCATTCGGGTCGGCGGCCACCACGGTCCGAAGCTCAGTCTCAGCTTCATGGAATTTCTGCGCGCGGGCCTCAGCCGAGGCTCTCAGGAGCGCAGCAGGAATGGCCGGGCCAATCTGTGCCGACTGAACATTCCCGGAGTTGAGAACTCGCATCAGGTCTTTGCCGGCGCCCGCGGACTCGACTTGCCGAAGCTCGCGGTTGGTGGGCAGAGTGGCTAGGCCGCGCTCTCCGACCAGGCGCGCCAGCCGCGGACCGGAAACCCCTGCGGTAAGCCAGGCAACCAGTTCAGTCGTGGTCAGCGGCTGAATTGGGGCACTCTGGCAAAGCGCAGGCACCGCCAGAACCAAAAGAAGTAGAAATAAAGGTACTGATAATGAAGCTTTGACTCTCACCGGATTCCCCGATACGTGGAATGCCTTGCGAACCTGGGGTTTCCGAGGACAATGCCCGCGAAAAGCCCTGCAGAAACATAGCCCGGGAACGAACTCAGAGGTAAGGTCACGGAGGTAACCTGGGGCAAGGGCGGGGACCGCCGCAGGAGCCGGAGTGCGTGGCTGGGGCAGCTCAGGCGCTGTCCGTTACGTGGGCTGTGTTTTACGTGGGCTGCGTGATTTCGATCACAGGTCGTCGTACCGGGGTTCACCGCGGCCTTCTGCGCCTCCGCTCAGGATGGAGGAGATAGTAGGGTTCGCGATCTGGGATGGGGTGGTTCTTCCCCCGTTTCCTTAGAATAGCGTATGATCTAACCTGGCTTGTATCCCTCGGAGGGTCCGATGTTTGAAGGTTTATTTCAACCGATGCACCTGCTGGTAATTTTCGCTGTGGCGCTGCTGGTGTTCGGTCCCAAAAAGCTGCCTGAGCTCGGCAAAGGTCTGGGCGAGGGGATCCGCGCGCTGAAAGACGGAATGAAGGATAATCCGCCGGCGCAGGCTTCCACTGACCAGACTAAGAAAACCGAGACCAAAAGCTAGTCCACATCCTCGTTCTAGATTCGTCTTGGGCGGCTCCTGCCGCCCTTTTGGTTCTATTTCTGCCTTCATAGCAACTGTGGGCTCCAAAGTTGTTACTAACTTCTTCTGCAAGCGGAGGCGGTCGTGTTGCGCCACATTGAACTTCTCCTTGTTATTTCCCTCGTTGCGTTTTCTTCCTCTCTGTTTGCCGACCAGGTCACGTTGAAAAATGGCGATCGACTGACCGGGACGGTCGTTAAATCCGATGGCAAGACGCTGGTGCTGCACACTGATGCCGCCGACGATGTCACCTTGAAGATGGACGCCATCGAGGCCATCAAGACCGACGCGGAACTGCATGTGACCCTGAAAGACGGCAAGACGGCGGTGGGCCCGGTCACGACTACGGACGGAAAGATTGCCGTGGCCACGAAATCCGGAGGCACGGTCGAAGCTCCCACGAACGATGTGACCCTGATCCGCAACGATGCAGAACAAGCGGCGTATGACAAATCGCTGCACCCCGGCCTCATGCACGGGTGGCAGGGAGGCACAAACGTCGGCTTTTCGGTTGCGCGCGGAAATAGTCAGACAGAAAACCTTGCCCTCGCCTTTAACGCGGTCCATCCCACGGAACACGACAAAATCACGATTTATGAGAGTTCGATCTATACACGGAACGATCTCGCCAGCCCCAGTATTGTGGCGAACTTGACCATGGCCGGAATCCGCTACGACCACGACCTGGTGGCCAAATTGTTCGCGTTCGGCGCGGCCGATTTCATGAGCAATGCCTTGCAGTATCTTGACCTGCGCCAGGTGTACACCGGTGGACTCGGCTTTCACGCCATCAAGAACGACAATACGATTCTGGATTTCCTGGGCGGCGTGAACTACACGCATGAGACCTATTCCAATGGCGCACCGATACCCGGGACCGGCGCGTTTGTGTCCTATGGCGTGACCAATCGGCTCATCGCTCTGACTCTTGGGGAGGAATTAAATAAGAAGCTGGGCAAGAGCACGGTACTGACCCAGAACGTCGACTTCTACCCGGATCTCCAGAAATACAGGGGTGAATACCGCTTCACGTTCAGCTTGGGTACAGTGACGAAGATCAGCAAGTGGTTCGGGTGGCAAAACCAATTCGGAGATATCTACGTCTCCAACCCACCAATGGGGTCTAAGAAGAACGATGTGCTGCTGACCACGGGACTGAACATTTCGTTCACGCCGCAGCAGTGAGGGGAAGAAGTTTCGAGTTTCGAGTTTCGAGTTTCGAGATGGCTGCACCGATCGTCATAGGGGCGCAACCGCTGGCAGGAAAGGGCCGCCATTACGAGTTCCGCCTGAGACCCTGAACTGGAGCGAGTTGCGGGATGGCCATTGGAACAACCCGCGCGGTGTCCTTCCGTGATGCCGCCATGCGCCAGGAAGTTCGTATCCTGTTGAGAACCTTTTCGCACGGCCGCAAGGAAACCTATGGAATGTCCCCACTGCTACCGGCAAATCAAGGCGGAGGCAAAAAGTTGTCCCGCGTGCGGCGGATATATTCCTCCAGGACAGCACTTGCTGGACGCGGCGGGGCTAACCGAGGGAGAGACACCAAGAACAGTAGCGCCGGCGGCGAGTTCCAGAAGCGGTTGCTACGCTCCCCGACTGGCGAAGCTCGGCGATCGATTCAACGCGTTTGTGCTGGACACGATAGTCCTGTTTGGCCTCTTTGCCATGGCTGACGCATGGATATTCATGCGCTGGAGCTTATTCGAGAAAGCCGAACTGAGTCTCACTGCAGCATCGCTGGTCGCGGTGCTCATGACCAATGCCGCAATCTTCTTTATCTACACCTGCATGTTGGAGGCGAGTTGCGGCGCCACGGTAGGGAAAGTAATCGTCGGCATCCGCGTGGTTCGAACTGGCCGTCGTGGTGCCCTGTCAGCGGCAGCTATTCGAAACTTGTTGCGATTTGTGGATGCCGTCGGCTTCTACGTGATTGGAGCAATTGTGGCGGGCTGTTCGCCATGGCGACAGCGGCTGGGAGATCTTTCCGCTGGAACGATGGTGGTGGAGGAACAGTTCGGAGCACTTTCGAGAATCGTGGCCACCGCTTTGTCTGTTGCTGTGCTGTGCGGTGCTGGGTGGGCTGTGCCCAGAATCTGCGCGCAACAGAATGCTGAACAACACGCTCCCTACTTGAATGAGGTTATCGTGCGGGTGGGCCGCACCGAACATGCCGCTTATTTCCGAGTAGCGCGGATGCAATTCGATGTACAGCTTGATCCCAGGCTGGACACGACGGCGTCTCGCTGATCTTCCTTCTGTGCTAAATTCTGAAGCTCGAAGGGAGGCCCTCGCCCTATGTTCGTGCTTCGAATGAAAGCCGTCGCGCGCCTATCAGTATTGATGTTCTTCGCTCTTGCGCTGTTGGGTATGTGCGGACTTGCGGCTCAGGATGCTTCCCTCACCGAGATTACTCCCCACGTTCTGGTATTTTCGACGAGCACGGGTAATGTCGTCTGTTCGGTCGGGGACGATGGTGCTCTGCTGATCGGAACGCCCTCCGCCGCCAGCACAGCAGCCATCAGCAAAATTCTTGCGGAGCATACCAGCTCCCCGGTTCGTTATCTTGTGGTCGCTGCGGAGGACTTAGCTCATTCCCAGGGAGACGCGGGATGGGGCAAGCGCGGCGCTTTTGTCGCGATGCAAGAGAACGCGCTGCACCGGCTGGGAGGACACGTGATGGGCACTCCTCCGCCACTTGATGCGCATCTCGTGCAACTCGGAGTAGACCGCCCGCGGATCGCCTTCTCCGAGGTGCTCACCTTCGATTTGAACGGAGAGGCCATTCACGTAGTACATCAGAAGCCGGGCTTCAGCGATGCCGACGCTCTTGTACATCTTCACGCGGCAAAGCTCGTGTATATGGGCGAGGTGTTCCCAGGCGATGGTTATCCCATGATCGATGCTGCGCAAGGGGGCACGTTAGAGGGGCTGCTGAACACGATCGAACCCTGGACGGCTGATGCCATGTTCAAAGTCGTTCCGGCGCGCGGGGCAGTGAGCACTGGCCAAGGATTGAAAGAGTTTCACGACATGATCGTGACCGTTCGGGATCGGGTAAAGCGCGCGATGGAATCCGGCCGAAAAGAAGCAGAGGTTGTGGCCGAGCATCCCACGGCAGAGTTCGATGCAAAATTTGGAAATGGGCGGCTGAAGAGGGACGATTTTGTACGTGAGGTTTATGCTGCGCTCGCAAAGGGGGCGAGCGCTGGCGCACCCACCGCGCAGTGAATCGTAACTACCGCTGCGGGTTTACAGACTCGCGCTGCAATTTGTCCCATCTGCAGGTGATCCTAAGCCTTTCGTAATCTCGGCTGGGCGGGCTTTTTGCGCTACGGTAAGGATTCTTCTGCGCATTCGCCTATGTTCCCCAGACTTAGCCCCAAACAAGACCGGCGTCACCGAAAACGCCAACTGCTGAATACTTCCGTGCGTGTGATTACGAAGCTGGGCCCCATGGACGCAGTTGGCATCAACATCAGCGAGGGAGGCATGGGGCTATTTACAGTGGCGCATCTGCCGGTAGGGTCACGAATCGAGGTAGAGTTTCGGACCCCTGACGGTCCGGCCTCTTTCATGCGAATCCCGGGGACGGTGCGGCATCGCGCCCTGTATCTATATGGCATCGAGTTTCACGGCAACGACGCCGACAACTCGATCGGCGCGGAGCGAACTGCCACCGTGCGCTCTCAGGCGTAGCCGTTCCGTCCTGCCTAGTCGATTCCGTGAATGCGCATACTAACGAGTTGATCAATGCTGAGATCGTGGATTCCTCGCGAGCGCATGTCGCTGATGTATTCCGGGGTGACGTTGTGAATTCGCATCGCGATTAATTGGTCGGGATCGGGATGCTTGTAGCCCAGCGCCTGCACCTTGTCGATAAATTCCGGCGAAACCCCGTGAATGCGGAATGCAATCAGCTTCTCCAGGTCAACGCGGTCGTAACCGCGCTGCTTCATCTGCTGCATCCATTCTGGTGTCGCGCCGTGGATGCGCATGGCAATTAACGTGTCTTCATCGGGCGAATAGCCTGCCTGATGCAAGGCGCGAACCATCTCCGGAGTCACGCCATGAATGCGGAATGCAACCAGTTTGTCGCTCTCGGAAATTTTCAGGCCTTCCGCGCGCAGATCGTGGATGAACTGTGAATCGACGCGGAAGATGCGAAAAGCGATAAGTTTGTCGGAGTCGAGATCGCTCAGATGCTCGCCTTTCATCTGCCTGGCGAAATCGGCACTGACGTCCTGTACCGCCATCGCGAACTGCTTCTCTTCATCCACATCAAATTCGAGCGACTTCATCTGTTGCGAGTAGTTCGGATCCGGTTGAAAGTGGAAAAGTCCCGCGCCTTCCCCGTCGTTGAGAAAGCCTTCACAATCGATCTTGCCCGCATCGCGAGTGATGGCGAAGTGAACGTCCTGGCGGCCCGGCTTCGAAAAGTCCACGCCCTGAAACGAAGTCATGGGCCAGTCGGTGCTGTGGTTCGATTGGCCGCCATGGCGATGCTCGATCAGCGAGAACTCGACCTTGCCGGGAAGGTCCGATTTGCTGATGGTCCAATCGCCGCCGCGAACTTCGGAGGCACGGTTTTTTACTGCTGCGAAAAGAACGAAGCAGCCAAAAATAATGAAGAGAGCGGTTCGACGTAGTCGCATACATTTCTCCTTGGCGATTTCGGCAGACGTTCAGGCGTCCCTACGGGACGCGTTTGCAGCTTGCGCCTACCCGGCGCTGAAGCGCCGGGCTATTCTTCGGGCGCCCCTCCGGGGCCGCATTTCGGCTTGTCGGCAGCACGACTCCTATTGGCCACATGAGGGGCGCATTTCGGTTTATCGGCGGCACGACGGCAATTTAAAGAACAGGCGCGTTTGCACTGCTAGTTTTATTGCCTCTGGTATCAGAGATCCGCTTTCGAATCCAGAATTCCTAATTGACGCAGGCGAATTAATTTTTCCAAGCTCAGGTCTTTGAAGCCATGCTGCCGGGCACGGGCGATGAATTCGGGCGTGACGTCCTGCACCTTGGCATTGATGACATCGTTGATGCTGGGATTCAGTCCAGCCGCTTGCAACGCCTTGATGTATTCCGGAGTGACGTCTTGAACCTTCATCGAGATCACCTGCTCCGAAGAGGGCGTGAAGCCCAGAGCTTTGATATCGCGCACGTATTCTGGCGTGACGTCCTGCACACGCATCGAGATTAGGTTGTTCGCATTCACATCCATGCCCTGCTCGCGCATGCCTTTGAGATATTCCGGAGTGACGTCCTGAACCTTCATCGAGATCACCTGATCTGCGGTTAAGGTCAGACCTGCGGCGCGAAGCCCGCGCACATACTCCGGGGTCACGCCCTGAACCTTCAGGCCAATCAGGCGATCGATATCAGGATCGACGCCCGCTTCTTTGAGGCCGCGATAGTATTCCGCGTCAGCGCCCTGCACTTTGAGGCCGATCAGCTGGTCCACGCTGGGATTCAGGCCCGCAGCACGAAAATCGCGCACGTATTCCGGAGTGACCCCCTGAACGCGCATGCCAATTAACTTTTCTGCATCCGGATGGAGGCCTTGTTCCTGCAGGCCGCGAACGTATTCGGGAGTGACATCCTGAACTTTGAGGGCGATGAGTGTGTCGACGCTCAGGTCGGTAAGACCTGCATCCTTGAGTCCATCGACGTAACTGGTGGTTGTAGTGGTCTCGGTATGCGTGCTGGTGCTTGTCTTTGTTTTTGTGCCGGTGGTTTGGGAAACCGACGGCGAGGGCTTGGCAGGGGCAGGGTTCCTATCCGCGGAGTCAGAGACTGCCTGCAGGCGGGAATTCGCGCGCGCCGTCGCAGGATGAGCGAGATTGAGCAACGCGTTTCCCGCGACCAGCGCAGCGCTGAGGCACAACAGGCTTCCGATCAAACCGACGCCGCGCATTCCCGCTCCAAGCGTCTTCAGCCCGAGGACGCGCATAATTCGGTCGGTGAGCGGACCGCGATTAGCGGCCATCGCGAAAACCGGAGCGCTGCGCCATTCCTCCATTAACGTCAGGGCGCGGGCGTATTCCACCGCGTTGCCGCAGAGTGATACGGCCATCTCGTCACAGCAGTGCTCGCGTTCCGCGCGGATACGCTTGTTCAGCCACCAAACCGCAGGATGGTAGAAAAGCAAAGTCTCAATGCAAACCTGGAAGACATTCACGAAAGCGTCGAGCCGCTGAATGTGCGCCAGTTCGTGCGCGATCACGGCCTGAAGCTGATCTTCGGAGAGGCCTGTCAGCACCGTAGCGGGGAGAAACACGACTGGGCGAAACCAGCCAATCACCGCAGGAGCCTGCAACCACTTGCACTCGCAATACTGAATCGTGCGCGAGATGCCGAGCTGATCCTGCAGCGTGTAGCAGATCTCGAGGAGGCGCTCGCCTACCACCGAGGAGCGCTTGCATCGCTCGCGTTCCAAGAGCACGAAGCCTCCGGCGGAACGCAAACTGAAAATGGCTACGCCGAAAAGCCAAACTTGGACCAGCCAAACAATCGCATCGGAGGACGAGACTCGCAGGTTCTTGCTCGAAACCAGGGAGGGACTTGTGCTAGTCGCGAGTGGCCAGGCTGCGGAAACGAGCGGGGAGGAAGTTCTGACGCTCGAGGGAGCATCTGTCTGCTGCAGATACCAGAATGTCGCCAACGGTGAGATCGACATCAGCACCAACACCGAAACGCCGACGACATATCGCGCTGAACTGCGTTGGCAGAGCGCCATCACTACGGCAGCCAAGGCGGCGAGAGCAGTTCCCTGCCATAGAAAATGGAGGAGAGACCAGCCTAAGGCATGCATGGGGTGGGGGGAGAGCCAGTGTGGGATGGCGGTAATCATCGGCGGTTCCTTTCGTAGTCGTCGAGCAGCCGGCGCAGCTCTTCAATTTCCTCGCGCGAGGCTTTGCGTCCAGCGAGAGCGTGCATCATGAGCTGGCTGGCCGATCCTTCGAAGACCCTCTGCAGCATGTCGCCGGCGAGCTGTCGTTTGGTATGCTCGGCGGGCAGCCCTGCTTCATAGACGTGCGCACGCTGGGTTTCGTTTCGGCGGACCGTGCCTTTTGTGGTCATGATCTGCAGCAGCTTCAAAACCGTGGTGTAGCCCAGAGACTTCTTTTCGCTGAGTGCTTCATGTACTTCGCGCACCGTGGACGGGCCGCGCGACCAGAGAACACGCAGGATTTCCAGTTCCGAGGCCGTGGGTTTCTGCGGAGAGTGCGTCATGAACAGGACCATACTACGAAGATATTCGTAGTGTCAACGAAAATCTTCGTAGTAGAGCGAGAAACTTTGGGAGACAGGTCGTGACCCGAGGCAATTCTCAGTGGCTGGATCGTGCATTTGATTCCGGAGGCGGGTGCGAGTAGATTGGTCTGTCCGATGACATCCACCCAGGACATTCCAGGAGATTTTCCAATGCTGAAACGATTTAGTGTAGGTATTTTTCTGCTCGTGGGTCTAGTCACAGTCGCGTTTGCGGCGGACGAAAATCAGAATGCCTGCAAGGGCGATCCCAACCAGTGGCGGCAGTTGTTCGACGGCAAAGACTTGAATGGCTGGAAGCACGTCGGACCCGGCGGAGACGCCGTCGAAGATGGATTGATTCGCACCCACGGCGGAATGGGACTGCTCTACTGGACGGGCGGCAAGATCGGGAATTGCGTGATTCATGTCGTCTACAAGATGCGCGACGAGAATGACAATTCTGGCGTCTTTATCCGCATTCCGCTGGAGCCTCGCGAAGAGTGGATGCCGGTGCACTACGGCTATGAAGTGCAGATTGACAATCATCCCGAGAAGTCGAACGAGGATGAATATCACGAGACCGGGATGATTTACTCGCTGACCAAACCCTCGGTGAAGAACGCGTGGAAGCCGGGGCCTGAGTGGAACACGATGGAGATCACTCTGGATGGACCGCGCACGATTGTTACGGTAAACGGGAAAAAGGTGACGGATTATAAAGAGGGCGATCCGGTCCCGGAGAGGAAGTTTGATTTCGAGCCGCAGCACGGAACGCGTCCGAATTTCGGGTGGTTCGGGCTGCAGAATCACAGCGACAACGACATTGTGTTCTTTAAAGAAGTGGCGATTAAACCTTTGAAAAAGTAGCTGGGCAAGAGCAGGTCGCAGTCAACTCAACCGGAGGGAATGGAATGAAGCGCATTTTTTCGCGACGTGCGTTCTTGAAAGGCAGTGCGGCGGCGGCAGGCGGGGTAGCGCTTTCGAAGACGGTCTTATTGGAGGCGAAAGCATTTCCGGCGGCGGTTGCACCTAGCGACCGCGTTCGGTTTGGGATGGTCGGGATTGGGATGCAGGGATCGGGGCTGCTGGGAATGGCCATAACGATTCCCGGAGTCGAGTGCGTGGGGGCGGCCGATTTATATGATGGGCGGCACACGCTGGCAAAGGAAATCACCGGCAATCCGAATTTGCCCACGAGCCGGGAATACAAGCAACTGCTGGATCGCAAGGACATCGATTGCATCGTGGCAGCGGTCCCGGATCACTGGCACCGGCGAGTGGTGGTGGACGCATGCAATGCGGGCAAGGACATCTATTGCGAGAAGCCGATGTCGCACAACGTCGCGGACGGCCTGGCGATGGTGGAGGCTTCGCAGAAGAATAATCGCATCGTGCAGATCGGATCGCAGCGCGTGAGTTCGGTGCTCTGCGAAACGGCGCGCGATCTCTATCAGAAAGGCACCATCGGCGACGTCGAGATGGTGGAACTCACGCTGGGCAGAAATGATCCGACGGGGGCCTGGCAGTATCCGCCACCTCCGGATCTGTCACCGCAGAATCTGGATTGGGACCGGTGGCTGAATGATGCTCCAAAGATTCCGTTCAACCCTCTGCATTTCGCGCGCTGGCGCTGCTGGAGGGCGTACGGAACGGGAGTTGCAGGCGACTTGATGGTTCACCTGATAAGCGGCATGCTGGTCACCTTGGGATGGAATGAGATTCCCAAGTCGGCGACTGCGATGGGCGGCATCTTCCGATTCAAAGATGGACGCGACATGCCGGACTTTCACACGGTTCTGTTCGACTATCATGGCATTCCGGTTTACGTGCGGCTGGACCTGGGCTGCGAAACGCCGGAACTGGCGCGCTTCATGGGTCCCAAGGGCATTCTCGACGCGGGCGAGTTCGATCTGAAGCACTACTTCCAGCCGGGCATCGATCTGGCGCCGAGTTATTACGCCAACAGCTTCCCAGCGAAGATGCGCGACGCTTACTTCAAACAGTGGCACGAGGAGCATGATCCGCAGTTGGGCAAGGAGCCCGAGTACCTGGATACGTTCTACAAGGGGCACGACTGGGACGATATGCGCCCGCACTTGAACGTGTTCTTCCAGGCCGTGAAGTCGCGCAAGGACGTTACCGAGAACGCCGTATTCGGTAACCATGCGGCCATCGCCTGCCATATGGCAAATGAGTCGTACTTCCGCGGCGGGAAGCCGGTCACCTGGGACGAGGGCTCGAAAACAATCAAGTCTTAAGCATGGAGAGAACATGATCTCGAGAACTTTCGCCGGGCAGAACCGCAGTGCGGTTTTGCTCGGCTTTCTTCTTTTCAGTGCGGTTGCATTTGCGCAGGAGTTACCGAGTGCCAAGCCGGAAGCGGTGGGATTGTCGTCGGAGCGACTGGAACGCATCAGCAGCGCGGTACAGCACGAAATCGATGACAAGCGGATCGCGGGTGCGGTCACGCTGGTGGTGCGGCGGGGCAAGGTGGCGTGGTTTAAATCGGAGGGCATGGCGGATCGCGAGGCGGGAAAGACGATGCCCACGGATGCCATGTTCCGCATCTGCTCGATGACCAAGCCGATCACGAGCGTGGCCGTAATGATGTTGTATGAAGAAGGCAAGTTCCTGCTGGAAGATCCGGTTTCGAAATATCTGCCGGAGTTCAAGCATGCGAAGGTGCTGGTCAAGCCGGCGAAGGGCGAATCTTACACGATTCCGGCGAAAGATGAGATCACGATTCGGGATTTACTGCGGCACACTTCGGGGCTGACCTACAACTGGAACGAAGATTTGGGGCCGATGTACGAGAAGGCGAACGTCGCCAGCGGACTGCTGCAGTACGACGGGACCATTGGAGACAGCGTCAAGAACCTTGCGGCGCTTCCCCTGCTATTCAATCCCGGGGAACGTTTTGAATATAGCCTTGGCGTGGATGTGTTGGGGCGGCTGGTGGAAGTGGTATCGGGAAAACCGCTGGATGAATTCTTCCGCACGCGAATTTTTGAGCCGCTGGGAATGAAGGATACGTACTTCTATCCTCCGGAGAACAAGGTGGTCCGGCTGGCAACGGCGTACACCTACTATCCCGAGAAGGGGCTGAACCGGTTTCCGGATACTCCGATTCGCGAGGGGCCGTTTGTGTATTCGGCGGATTATCCTACGCGCGGACCGAAGAAGCTGTTCTCTGGTGGCGCTGGGCTGGTTTCTAGTGCAATGGATTATGCCCGCTTCTGCCAGATGATGCTCGATGAGGGCAAGGTGGGGAACACGCGACTGCTGAGCCGGAAATCCGTGGAACTGATGACGCACGATCAACTGGGAAAGGTCGGACCCGATCAGGGATTCGGACTTGGATTCGGGATTGAAGGAATCAAAACTCCCCTGGAAGAATTGGGAACGCCGGGGGCGTACAGCTGGGGCGGATTTTTCTATACCGCGTTCTCGATCGACCCGAAGGAGCAGATGATTGTGGTGTTTATGGCGCAACTGCATCCTACCGGCGGGTTGAGTCTGGACCGGCAGGTGCACGAATTGGCTTATCAGGCTATTAACGATTGAGAGCTTGGACCCTGGCGCGCTTTGCGGGCCGCGCAAGAAACGCGGGTTCCCGACTGCGATCGAGAAGACAATGTGGGGGAGATGACAATGCGCGTGGTCCGCTCGTAGCCCGTGCGCGGGCGGGTATATCATTTCCTATAAGGCAAGTCTCAACAGATCTGCAGAGCAGTTCCCTCTTCTGGAGTTCGGAATGGCAACGATTCGGCTTGCGATTAATCAGAAATCCTATTCGGTGGACGTCGATCCTCAGACCAGCCTGCTTACCGTGTTGCGCGAGTATCTCGACCTGACGGGGAGCAAGTACGGGTGCGGCGAGGGGCAATGCGGCGCCTGCACGGTGCTGATCGACGGTAAGGCCCAGCGCTCCTGCATTACGCGCGTGGGGAGCGTGGGGCAAAAACAAATCACCACGATCGAGGGACTCGCGCACGGTGATCAGCTTCACGCGGTCCAACAGGCCTTTCTCGACGTGGGCGCGCTGCAATGCGGGTATTGCACCTCGGGCATGATCATGTCGGCGGTGGCCTTGCTGAAAAAGAATCCTTCGCCTTCGGAGGGCGAGATTGTCGACTTCATGCACGGGAACATTTGCCGGTGCGGGACGTATCCACGGATCGTGAGTGCGATTCAGAACGCTGCCAAGAACGGGAGCACCACCGCTTCGGCGAAGGGAGGGAGCCGATGAACCCGAAATCAGACGTGGAAATTCTGATTGAGCCGGAGCGATATGAATTCCGGGCGGCGGCCCCGTATCGCTTTGATCTGGACCGTCGCGAGTTTTTCAAGTTTCTGGGAGCGGGACTGGTGGTGGTCTCGGTTTTGAAGACGGCGGTTGCGCAGGAATCGGGCGGCAATCGGAAGCAGCGCGGCGAATCCCTTCCCAACGACATCGACGCTTGGCTTCACATCGGCGAGAACGGGAAGATCACCGTTTACACGGGGAAGGTTGAGGTGGGGCAGAATATTCGAACCTCGCTGAGCCAGGCCGTTTCAGAAGAGTTGCACGTGCCGATCGAGAGGATCGAGATCGTGATGGGCGACACGCAACTCACGCCCTTTGATATGGGCACGTTTGGCAGCCGCACCACCCCGACGATGAATCTGCAATTGCGCAAGGTGGCTTCGGCGGCGCGCGATGTGCTGGTCGGATTAGCAGCCAAGCAATGGAACACCGATCCCCAACAGTTGGTCGCCGTCGATGGCGCCGTCAAAGATCAGGCGGGCACTCGTTCGATCGAGTATGCCGCTCTGGTAAAGGGACAGCAACTGACGAAGGCACTTCCGGCGGAAGATCCGCTGATTCCAGCTTCCGAATGGAAAGTGGCGGGACGTCCGGCGGCGAAGGTGGATGGAATTGATTTTGTTACCGGGCGCCACCGGTATCCCTCCGATCATAAATTCCCCGGCATGCTGTGCGGGAAAGTTGTGCGGCCGAGCGCTTTTGAAGCGACGCTGGTGTCTGTCAATACGCAAAAAGCGGAGCAGATGGGGGTGACCGTGGTGCGTGACGGCAACTTCATCGGGGTCGCCGCTCCCAACTCGCAACTTGCTTCCTCCGCGGCGGCTGCCATTCATGCGGAGTGGAAAGCCGATCCGCAGCCTTCCAATAAAGAACTGTTCGAGTATCTGCGCAAGAATGTTGTCGAGGGAAAAGACGTCACGGGCGACGGTGACCGGTTCGATACCGGATCGGTGGACGAGGCGATGAAGTCTGCCGATCATCGATTGCAGCAGACGTACACGGTGCAGTACATCGCGCATGTTCCGCTGGAGCCGCGGGCGGCTGTGGCGAAATGGGATGGGGATCGATTGACCGTCTGGACTGGAACGCAGCGGCCGTTTGGGGTGCGAGGTCAGCTGGCCGAGGCGTTTCATCTTCCGGAAGAAAACGTACGCGTGTTGATGCCCGACATGGGATCGGGATATGGCGGGAAGCATACCGGGGAGACCGCGATTGAGGCGGCGCGGCTGGCGCGCGCGGCGAAGCGTCCGGTGAAAGTCGTGTGGACTCGCGAAGAGGAATTTACGTGGGCCTACTTCCGCCCGGCTGGCGTGATTGACGTCAGCAGCGGAGTGAAGAACGACGGCATGATCACGGGGTGGGAATTTCACAACTACAACTCGGGGTCGGCGGGGATTCGCCCGTACTATGAAATTCCTAACCAGCGGATCGTGTTTCACGCGGTGAAAACTCCGCTGCGCCAGGGATCGTATCGAGCGCTGGCTTCCACTGCCAACCACTTTGCGCGCGAGTCGCACATGGACGAACTTGCGCATACGGTGAAGATGGATCCGCTGGAGTTCCGGTTGAAGAATTTGAAGAATGAACGGCTGCGAGCCGTTTTCGAAGCGGCGGCTAAACAGTTCAGCTGGGGCAAGACCAAGACAGCTGGGCAGGGATATGGCATGGGTGGCGGATACGAGAAGCTGGGAAACATTGCAACATTCGCCGAGGTCCATGTGGATGGAAAGTCCGGCGAGGTGACGGTGGATCGCGTGGTATCCGCATTCGAGTGCGGCGCGATTGTGAATCCCGACGGGCTGCGCAATCAGATTGAAGGATCGAACGTGCAAGGCCTGGGGGGAGCGCTGTTCGAAGCGATTGAGTTCTCGAACGGCAAAATTCTGAATGGCCGGCTATCGCAGTATCGCGTGCCGCGGTTCAGCGATCTTCCGGTCATTGAGACTGTGCTGCTGGATCGCAAGGACATTCCGTCGGTGGGTGCAGGCGAGTGCCCCATGATTGGGCTGGCGCCCGCGATTGCGAATGCGATCTTTGATGCTGCCGGCAAGCGGCTGCGGGCTTTGCCGCTGGTGCCGAATGGGCTCAAGAGCAGTTGAGGCTTTAGGGGTGGGGAAAAGCCTCGATACCCCCAGAGGCTGTCGCTAGTGTTTTGTCGATTCGAATTTATTTTTCATCGGAGAGAACATGACTGACTCATCTGAGATGAACCGGCGCGATTTTATTGGGAAATCGGCGGCGATTGCAGGAACAATGGTCGTGCGCGGCAGCGCCTTGTCTTACTCGAGAGTCGTTGGAGCGAACGATCGCATTGCGCTCGGACATATTGGCAACGGGAGCCGGGGCCACGACCTGGATCTGATCGCGTCGAAGCTGAAGTCCAGCCACAACGTTGAGATGGTTGCGGTGTGCGATCTGTGGACGGTGAACCGTCAAAGAGCTGCCACCACGAATGCGGGATATTACGGGCGGACTCCGCGCGCGGTGCAGCATCCGCAGGAATTGCTGGACATGAAAGATGTGGATGCGGTGCTCATCTCGACGCCGGAGCATTCCCATTCTCCGATTCTGAAGATGGCGACCGAGGCCCACAAGGACGCGTACGTGGAAAAGCCAATGGGAAACGTGCTTTCGGAGGCGAAAGCCGCACGGGATGCGGTGCTGCAGGCCAACACGATTGTGCAGGTGGGAACGCAGCATCGCAGCGAGCCTTATCCCCAGGAGGCATACAAGGTGGTGCGCAGCGGTGCGCTCGGGGACATCTCCAAGATCGAAATTGAGTGGAATTATCATGGGCCGCGCTGGCGCGGGCGTCCTGAGGTGAAAGAAATTCGCGAGCAGGATACGGATTGGAACGCGTGGCTGATGAATAAGCCGGCACGGCCGTTCGATCCGCAGAGATACTTCGAATTCCGACTATATAAAGAATTCTCCAGCGGCATTCCGGATCAATGGATGAGCCATGCCATCGATCTGGTGCACTGGATGATGGACGATCACTTCCCTGTTTCGGTCGTCTCTCATGGCGGCGTATTCGCGTGGCACGATGGGCGCGAGAATGCGGACACGTTCGAGACGCTGCTGGAATATCCCAAGGGCTTTCTGGTCCGCTACTCGACAAGCTTCGGCAACGATGCGCCCAGTTTCACGCGTTTCATGGGGAAAAAAGCCACGCTTTTCAACCTTGGAGGCGAGGGGAGTCCGCGATATCAAGTGGTCGAGGAGAAGGGCACGCACGAGGACGATGCGGACGTGGACCGAAAGCGGGCATCCAGATACGTTCTGCTGCCCGGAGAAAAAGGCCTGCCGCCGATGGGCATCGACGACTTGACTCTGGAACACATGGGGAACTGGTTCGACTGCATGCGTTCGCGACAGCAGCCGCACGCTACCGTGCACGATGGGTTCGCCCATTCTGTGGCTTGCATGATGGCGACGGAGGCTTATTGGTCGGGTAAGAAGATTTATTGGGATGCAAAGAGCGAGACGTTTTCGGATGAGCGACTGCAGGCGGCCACGCTTCGCCCGGCCGAACAGCCGCGAGCTACGTTGGCATAGAGTTTGCAGAAACCTGGACAGTCCAAAGCGCTGTCCGTGGGCTTATGAGAGCCCACATGCTTTCGCGTCCCCCAAACATTGGCCTACTACTTTGGCGTAATCGGATATTGCGATCTCTGGATCTTGCAGATCCGGATGCCAGACTTTTTCCCACTCGAAACAATAGAACCCTTTGTAGCCGATCGACTGCAGGGCTTTGATCTGGCGCGCAATGGGGACCGTTCCACGGCCGGTTAATACGTATTTGCGATCTTCGCCTTCACCGACGGAATCCTTCAGGTGGGTGTGACGAATCCATTGCCCGAGTTGCTTTACGGTAAATTCCGGATCTTCATGGGAGCTGGCAAAAGTGTGATGCGCATCCCACAGCAGGCCGGCATGGGGCGAATCGGCCAAGTGCATCACGTCTTTCAACGTGGCGGACGAGGTGAAGTGATCGTGAGATTCGAGAATGACGGTTATCTTGCGTGGTCCGGCATATTCGCCCAATTCACGTAGTCCTGCGGCTACACGCTTCTTGGTTGCATCGTCGGGAGCAGGAGCTTTGTCCTCTGGGGCTTTGCCCCCAAAGACGCGCACGAACGGAGCTCCCAGCGTGGACGCGAGTTCGATAAAACGCCGGGCATCGGACAAATCCTTCGCGCGTTTCTCGGGATCATCCCAATAAAGGTTAGCGGAGCTACTCACGCAGGCGATCTTCAGCTTCGCGGCGTTCAGGTCGTTCTTCGTTTGGGCGATGCGATCCGCGGAGAAGAGCGGGTTCGAGGGCAGGTCCATGTTGCCCTGCAGCCCGCGCAACTCGATGGCGGAGAATCCGTGCTGGCTGGCGAAATCCAATATCTTCTTCCAATCCCACGCGGGGCAGCCGAGGGTCGAAAAAGCAATTGGGATGCGCGGCGCGGGAGCCTTCGCGAAGAGGACAGGCGTACAGCTGACCGCGATCATCGCGGCAGTTGAGGATTTCAGGAATTCCCGGCGGCTGGTCATTACAGTTCACCTCGCTTCATTTGCTGCACGGCATAATCACAGGCACGCGCGGTTAGGGCCATATAGGTGAGTGACGGATTCACGCAGGAAGAAGAGGCCATGGCGCCACCGTCGGTGATGAAGAGATTCTTCAGGTCGTGCGACTGATTGAAGCGATTGAGCACGGACGTTTTAGGATCGCGTCCCATGCGGGCAGTTCCCATTTCGTGGATGGCGAATCCGGGCGGCTCGTTGTCGGCGTAGGGCTGGATGTCGCGCGCGCCAACCGCGGCCAGCATTTCGGCGGCAGCGACGGCCATATCACGACGGAGGGCGAGTTCATTTTCTCCCCAGGAGGTATGAATTTTGAGCACTGGAATCCCCCAGGCGTCGCGCTTTTCCTCATCGAGTTCGACGAAGTTGTTGTGATTGGGCAGGCACTCGCCATACCCGTAGAAGCTGAATTGCCACGGGCCAGGCTGGCTCAACGATTTTTTGAATTCGGGGCCGAAGCCAACCTCCCCGATTCCGCGGGCCCATCCTTCGCGGAAACCCTGGCCCTGAAATCCGTAACCGCGCAAGAAGTCTGGGTGCCTGGTCTTGACGTTGCGGAAACGCGGCACATAAATGCCGTTGGGTCGGCGTCCGATGATATGGCGATCTTCCATGCCAGGGAGAGTCCCGTCAGCTCCGCCGGTCTTCACGTGGTCCATGAGGTTGTGGCCGAGCTCGCCACTGGAGTTTGCCAGGCCATTCGGGAACTCAGTCGTGGATGAGTTGAAAAGGAGGCGAACCGATTCCAGGGTGGAGGCACAGAGAAAAATGACCTTGGCGCGAAACTCGAGCGGCTTGCGATCGCGCGCATCCAGTACCCGCACCCCTGTCGCTTTGCGGGTCTTTGAATCGAAAATGACGCTGTGAACCACGCTGAACGGGCGCAAGGTCATGCGTCCGGTCTTGGCTGCGGCTGGAAGGGTCGCGTTGATGCTGTTGAAATAAGAAAGCGTGATGCATCCGCGTTCACAGGGCCCGCAGTAGTGGCAAGCGGCACGTCCTTTATGAGCTTGGGTAAGAATGGCGGAGCGGCCGATGGTGAGCACGCGCTCGCCGTTGAAATGTTTTGCTAGTTCGCCGCGCACGAACTTCTCCGCGCAATTCAGCTCCATGGGCGGAAGGAAGTGGCTGTCCGGCAATTGTGGAAGGCCCAGCGCCTCACCGGAGATTCCGACGAAATCCTCGACGTAGTCATACCAGGGCGCGATATCTGCATAGCGGATCGGCCAATCGATGGCGATGCCGTCGCGCAGGTTGGCTTCGAAGTCGAGATCGCTCCAGCGGTAGCTTTGGCGTCCCCAGGTGATCGAGCGGCCGCCCACCTGGCGTCCGCGAATCCAACGGAAGGGCTTGCCGGGCGCAGTGGTGTAAGGATGTTCTTTGTCGCTTACGAAAAACTTTGACGACCACTCATCGCAGGCGTAGCAAGTGCTCTGGATGGGTTGATCCTCGCGGAGGCGGCGGCGATCTCCCATGCCGCGGAATTTCATCTCCCAACTGGGGACGTGCTCGACGTAGTCTTCTTCCGGAACGATGGGACGGCCGGCTTCAAGGACCAGCGTCTTCAATCCCTTTTCCGTCAGTTCCTTCGCTGCCCAGCCTCCCGTAATTCCGGAGCCGACAACAATGGCATCGTAAGTAGATTGGTCGCTCACGGCTGCTTGGGCTCCTTGGCCGGGGAGATGTTGCAGCCCTGGTATTGCTCCGGGATAACCTCGTAATGCAATGCCTGGGTGGCTCCGGCCTCAGAGGTGTAGTAGGCGGTCAGAGCAAGGCGGCGAAAGTCGGCATAGAAGTTCGCTTTTGGCTGAGCGGGGCGTTGGACGGTTCGGCGCCGGCTGCCGGGCACAGCGCCCTCGAGCATTTTCGCGCCGAGTTCTGTCAGCAGTTTCCCTTTCTTTTTCGTCGAGCAGTCGATGAAACTCTTTTGGAATAAAGTTCGCGATTGAGAATCGACGGTAGCCAGCCCATCCAGAAAATGTGTGCGTTCGGGGGCGTCGTACCACTCGGTCAAGATAAGGTCGATGAATTCGCTCACTCCGGCATCGCTCGCCGCTGGGGTGTCGGTCCGGGGGAGGATCATATCGGCCAAGGCTTTCACGGTAGCGTCCTGGTGCGGAGTCAGAGTACGGAGAGACCGGGTTTCGGCAAGTAAGGAGCGCGCCTCGCGGGAAAAAACCAGCCACTTGCTGGGAGCAAGTTGCAGGGCGGTCCCGGTGGCGAGCAGGCGAAGGACTTCGCGGCGCTGCATCAGAGCGGTCTCCTCGGCGAACTTCTATGTTATCGAATTTGCTCGGAGTATGGGGACGTTGGTATCAAGGCTCCCACGCTCGCTTGCGCTCGCGGGGCGGACGATGGCGTGCGCCCCTACACGATTCGATTAGTGTCCGGGAGTGGACAGCTAAATCCCCTGCCGAACATCTCGGGTGGGGGAACGATCATCTTCTCAGCGAGAGCGCATTTTGTTTCAATCACTTGCCTGATTACAGGATTGGCCGACTAGTTGCCCTTCTTATGTTCGATGGATATCGCCCGGCCAGAGTTTAAGGAACGCAAACGCCGCCGCCAGATCATTATGGTGGCAGTCATCGTCGTCGCTGTTGTCGCGGTCAGCGCTTTCGTGTACCGCCTGAAACCCGCCGCTCCGAGTGTGGAACGTGGGACGGTATGGACAGACACCGTGAAACGCGGATCGATGCTGCGCCAGGTCCGCGGCATCGGCACTCTAGTTCCCTCACAGGAATCCGTGCTGCAGATTCCCGCCGAGACCGAAGCGACCGTAGTCCGTATTCGCGTACTGCCCGGAACGGTCGTCAAACCGGACACGATCATTCTGGACATGAGTAATTCGCAGGTGGAGCAGGCGGCGGTGGACGCGCACCTGCAGTGGAAGGCCGCCGAGGCCGAGTATCAGAGCCAGCGCATGAAGCTGGAGAGCGACCTGATGAACCAGAAGGCGGGCGCGGCCACGGTCAAGGCCGACTATGCGCAGGCCAAGATGCAATCCGACACCGACAAGGCATTGTACGAACTGGGCGTGATCTCCGGCATGGCGTACAAGAATTCCAAGGGCAAGGCGGACGAATTCACCATCCGCAATGATTTGGAAGACCAGCGACTGGCCAGCAACCAGAAGGCGATTGACGCGCAATTGGCCGAACAGCAGGCAAAAGTCGATCAGATGCGAGCCTTGGCCGAGTTGAAGCAGAAGCAGCTCGATGCCCTGAAAGTACGCGCGAAAATCGATGGCGTTCTGGTGGAAATGCCGCTGCATGTAGGAGAGCACGTCGCGCCGGGAACGATGCTCGCCAAAGTCGTTCAGCCGAATCACCTGATGGCCGAACTGAAAGTCGCGGAAACCCAGGCGCGGGACGTCCAGATCGGCGAATCGGTGTCCGTGGATACACATAACGGTCTGATCGCGGGCAGTGTTATGCGGGTGGATCCGGCCGTACAAAACGGAACGGTCACTGTCGACGTCAAACTAACAGGCGAGTTGCCGCGAGGCGCCAGCCCGAACCTGAGCGTGGACGGCACCATCGACCTGGAAAAGCTGGACAACGTTCTGTACGTGGGGCGTCCGGCTTTCGGTCAGGAGAACAGCACGATCAGCTCTTTTCAAACTCGATCCCAACGGGCACGATGCGCGTGCGCGTGCCGGTGAAGGTCGGGAGGGCTTCGGTAAATTCGATCCAGATTCATGGATGGGCTGCACGAAGGCGACACGGTCGTACTTTCCGACATGTCGCGCTGGGACAACACGGACCGGATTCGGCTACAAGACTGAGCGGCAAAAAATCTTAAGAAAACGAGGCAAACGTTTCATGTCAGACAATGGCCAACCGCTTATCCAGATCACGGAATTGACCAAGGTCTTCTACACCGACGAGATCGAAACTCATGCGCTCTCGGGCGTCCACCTCATGGTCAACAAAGGTGAGTATGTCGCGATGTCAGGCCCGTCGGGCTGCGGCAAGTCGACGCTGCTGTCGATCATCGGCCTGCTCGACACTCCCACCGGCGGGCCGATACATGCTGAACAACAAGCCGGTGGAGAACCTGGATTTTGCCGAGCGGGCCCGCATCCGCAACCAGGAGATCGGATTCATCTTCCAGAGTTTCAACCTGATTGGCGATCTCACGGTCTACGAGAACGTCGAATTGCCGCTGACCTACCGGCAGAGGATGCCTTCGGCCGAGCGCAAGCAGCGGGTCATGGAAGCGCTGGAGCGCGTGGGCATGGCGCATCGCGTCCGGCACTATCCTTCGCAACTCTCCGGAGGTCAGCAGCAGCGTGTAGCCGTGGCGCGCGCACTGGCGGGGAAACCCTCCATCCTGCTGGCTGATGAGCCTACCGGAAACCTGGACTCGCGAAACGGCGAAGCTGTCATGGAACTGCTGCAGAACCTGCACCGCGAAGGCGCGACCATCTGCATGGTTACGCACGATCCGCGCTTCGCCAAACATGCTCAGCGCGAAGTGCACCTGTTCGACGGCAAAGTCGTCGCGGAAGAAGAACTGAAGAAGCTCATGGCGGATGTGCACGCATGAGTGGTGTGCTCCAAGACGTGCGCTACGGACTCCGAGTCCTGCGCAGGCAGCCTACCTTTACCGCGGTGGCGGTGCTGACATTGGCTTTGGGCATCGGCATCAATGCTGCCATGTTCAGCGTGGTCAATGCTGTCCTGCTGCGCCCGCTTCCCTTTCGCGATCCCGCAAAACTGGTAGCGGTGCATGAGGGCGTTCCAACTCTCGGGTTTTCGAAAATTGCATTTGCCGTACCAGATTTAATGCTCTACGAGCAGGGACAAAAGTCATTCCAGGGCATGGCAGCGTACCGGAACGATAACTTCGAACTCTCGGGAGTTGGGGAACCCACGCGGATTATGGCAACTCGGGTGACCGCCGGTCTGTTTCCCCTTCTCGGGGTTCAACCAATTCTCGGGCGAAGCTTTCACGATGACGAAGATCGACCTGGAATTGCGGTGGTGATTCTGGGCTACGGTTTATGGCAGAGCAAGTACGGTGGATCCCGCGACGTAATTGGAACAACGATTAGATTGGATCGCATTCCGTACACCGTCATCGGAGTCATGCCGCGGGATTTTCAGTTTCCTCTCGCCGGTGCGTCCAGCAATAACGAACCGGCGCAGTTGTGGGTCCCGAGGGCGTTCACACCGGCCGATCTCTCGGGCTGGGCAAGATTCAACGATGACGTGGTGGCTCGCCTCAAGCCTGGAGTGACACTGGCCCAGGCTCGCGGCGAAGCCGAGGCCATGGCGCAAAGGATTCTTCAGGCGTATCCCGCTGACCTGTTGCAGAGGTTCACCAATACAAAGCTGGTTTCCGTCGTCGACCCCTTGCAAGCCGAAGTCTCGGGATCGGTGCGGCCTCTGCTGTTGCTGCTTCAGGGCGCAGTTGGGCTGGTGCTCCTCATCGCGTGCACGAATGTCGCGCTCCTGTTGCTGTCGCGCGCTTCCGGCCGGGCGCGTGAAATGGCTGTTCGCACCGCCTTGGGCGCAGGCCGTGTTCGTCTGCTGACGCAGTTACTCACAGAAAGCTTTCTCCTAGCCTCTCTGGGCGGAGCGCTGGGATTAGGCCTGGCGATCTGGTTCAAGACTTTCTTACTCAAGCAAGTGCCGGCAGCAATCACTCTTCCCCGGGTTCAGGTCGACGCTGGAGTATTGATTTTTACGTTCTCGATCACATTCCTCGCAGCCATATTTTTCGGTTTGGCCCCAGCCCTGCACGCCACACGGACCGGCGTGCGGGAAGGTATGCAAGAGGGCGGGCGAAGCGGCACTGGAAGTAGAGCTCGCCATCGAGTACAGAGCGCGTTTGTGGTCGCAGAATTTGGGCTGGCCTTGTTGCTGCTCGTCGGTGCCGGCCTGTTGCTGCGGACTTTCGAAAAGCTCCTCGCCGCGAATCCAGGCTTCCAGCCGGAAAAGGTTTTAGCGATGACGGTGCCGCTTCCGCAGCAGGCATATCCGCACGCCAATGATGTGCGCAATTACTATCAGCGCGCTCTGCTGGAGCTTTCCCAGTTGCCGGGGGTCGTCTCCGTTGGGGGAGCCAATGATCTTCCCCTCAACGGCAATGAATTGGATGCGGTAGAAGTTGAAGGGCAGAACAAGTCGACAACGCCCGCCGTTCGGCAGACTTGGGTCTTGGGCGACTATCTGCGGACTATGGGAATTCCTCTGATCCGGGGGCGCTTATTCACCCCGGAAGACCGCGAAGGGACGCAACTGGTTACAGTCGTCAGCGAAAACATGGCCAAGATCCTGTGGCCCAATGAAGAGGCGATCGGCAAACGCATTCTTCGCGGCGGAGCCGATGGCCAATGGCTCATGGTGATTGGTGTTATCGGTGATGTTCCCGATGGCGCGATGTCTTCGGCTCCGCGGCCGCACTGTTACTCACCCTATTTGCAGGAGAGGGATGCAGCCATTGCGGCCGCCGATACACTGCGTTCGCTTCAGCTTGCGGTGCGCTCCCGCGGAAATCCGGACACGGTGGCGGCTGGAGTCATCGATCGTTTGCACCGGCTCGATCCCGCTCTCGCCATCTCGAACGTGCGGACCATGCAGACGGAAGTGAACCAATCCATTGCGCCGCAGCGCTTCAATGCCATGCTGGTTGGAATCTACGCAGGATTGGCGCTGATCTTAGCTCTCATTGGTATCTACGGAGTCCTAGCCTACATGGTCATGCAACAAACCCACGAGATGGGCATCCGGATGGCACTCGGCGCTCAGAGACACCACATTGTCGCGCTGGTAGTGATCGGCGGGATGCGTCTGGTTCTCGCTGGAGCGGCCATTGGACTGTGGCGCGATAATAGCGATCCGGCCGGTAGAGGCGATAGTCCGGCTGGTCTATCTCTCACCCTATCCCTCTCCCCGCCTGCGGGGTGAGGAAAGAATGCCTAGTGCTTCGACGCTGATTTGAGCCGGAGACCCAAGAGCGGCGCGACCGCCTCGGGCGGCAATTTCGAATACTCCGGCGGCGCCTCGAACAAGGCCGCCGGCTGCGGCCCGATTTTGACGTGGCTGAGTTCCCAGCGGATCGTCGATACGCGGCCGTTCTGCGCGGTGAAGCTGCCGGCGAGCTTCATCGGGATGCCGTCGCGGCTGAGCCACAGCATGCCTTCCGCATGTCCCTCCGGAACGGTCTCGTCGATCTTGTATTTTGTCGTCGCGATACCGTTGACGGTCTCCTCGCCGGCCGGTTTTTTCGTCAATGCCGGGCTGCGCAAGAGCCGCATTTCGGGCGGCATCGTAAACTGCACGGTCGTGTGCAGTTGCGGCACGACGATTTCGCCGATCGGATTGTCGGAGCGCAGCAGAAAAATCGGCCGGAATGCCTGGATCGCCTGCTCGTGGCGCTCTTTGCCCGGCATGGTCCAGATCTTGCCCTGATAGCTGTGCCCGTCGACAACCAGCAAGCGGTCGGCGGTGAAGCCAATTCGCGCCTCGCCCAGCGTTGCCGCCGCGGCGATCGCCGGAAACAGGAAGCATGATACCAGAGCATAGCGGAACGCGCGCATGGTCACGGAACTATATAGCGAATACGGCGGTTTCGCGGCGGGCTGGACAGCGCTGAGCGAGGGCCTATCCTCGCAAGCGAAACCGGAGAGGCGGGCGATGAGCGGAAACATCGAATTGCGGCTCAAGGAGCTCGGCATCGAACTGCCCCAACCAACCGCGCCGTTGGCGAATTACGTTCCGTTCACGATCGCCGGCAACCTCGTCTTCATCGCCGGGCAGATCAGCCAGTGGAATGGCGAACGGCGCTTTGTCGGCAAGCTCGGCGCCGGCATCAGCATCGCCGATGGGCAGCAGGCGGCGCGGCTCTGTGCGCTCAACATCATCGCGCATCTGCGCGTCGCGGCCGGCGGCGATCTCGACCGCGTACGCCGCTGTTTGCGGCTCGGCGGGTTTGTCAACTGCACGCCCGAGTTCACCGACATGCCGCAAGTGGTCAACGGCGCCTCCGATTTGATGGTCGAGGTGTTTGGCGATGCCGGCAAGCACGCCCGCGCCGCGGTCGGCACGAGCGCATTGCCGGGCGGCGTC
>CAWKLW010000027.1:0-12400 GCA_963850585.1 uncultured Acidobacteriota bacterium
GCTGCGGCCGTGGATCATTCCGGCAGTCGGGAAATCAGGGCCCTGAACAAATTTCAGAATTTCTGCGAGCTGCGCGTTGGGATTGTTCACCAGCGTGATGGTGGCGTCGACGATTTCCGTCAGGTTATGTGGCGGAATTTTCGTCGCCATGCCTACGGCGATCCCGTCGGAGCCATTGATCAGCAGGTTCGGAATGCGCGCGGGGAGTACGTCAGGTTCGACTTCGCTGCCATCGTAGTTAGGATGGAAGTCGACAGTCTCTTTATCTAAATCTTCCAGCAGCGACGTGGAAACTTGGGCCAGCTTGGCTTCCGTGTAACGATCGGCCGCGGGCGGATCTCCGTCGACGGAGCCGAAATTTCCCTGACCAAAGATCAGCGGATACCGCATCGACCAGTCCTGCGCGAGACGAACGAGAGCGTCGTACACAGCAAGATTGCCGTGCGGGTGATACTTGCCCATGACCTCGCCGACGATGCGGGCGCATTTGCGCGTAGCCCGATTCGGATACAACCCCATTTGCTGCATCGTGTATAAAATTCGGCGGTGGACTGGCTTTAGTCCGTCGCGCACATCCGGGAGCGCGCGGCCGATAATCACCGACATCGAGTAGTCGAGATACGAGCGGCGCATCTCCTCTTCGATGTTGACGGGTTGAATGTTCAACGCGCCGGGGCCATCGCCGCCGGGCGGAGGAGTCAAGGGAAGTTCTGGATTCTGTTCGTCAGCCATGTTTTAGGGTCTCGACTATACGTTCCCAATTCTCGCAACATCGGCGAGAAGTTGGGGCACCCCGTTGAGGGGCACTCCTGTCGGGCGGAAACTTCAGGTAAATGCTTTTATTTACAGCGTGTTATGTGCCCTGGGAGCTTGAATTATTATACCACGCCCACAGGGCGAAACTGCGTCCTGTGTTGACTGGCTTGAGGCTGCTTTTCAGGCCCGGTGGAGTAGGAAATAGATCAGGGCAGCGAGCAGGAGGAATACCGGGACTAAGCGGAAGACCTTGCCAAAGTTGCTGGGCTCAGGAGTGATCGGGGAACCATCGAGCAGCACGTTGCTCGCATTGGTGAATGAAGTGCCGTCGGGTGCGGGAGTTTGCATCGCGGTGCTTTGGCCGGCTCCGAGGGACGAAGCGGCTTTGCCCGAGTTCATTTTGAACGACGTCTCCTTTACTACGACATTCACATTTCCCAGATTGCCTTGTGCTGCAATGGCTTGAGCTAGCTGGGGAAGAATACTCTTCCCGGCTGCATTCAAAATTTTCTCCAACACATGTGTCTGGAGGTCCTGTTCTGTGGCGGCGTGAACTACGTCCGTATTCGGATCGGCGGAGTGGATGGAGAAGCCCCCCGCCGGAGTGCGTTCAACGTGAAAGGCGAACTGGTGCTGAGTGCCGTCGAGAGCGAGCTTGAGGTCGGGAAATTCGGCGGAAAGGTCGGCGATTACCTTTTGCTGAATTGTCTTCAGCAACTCCTCGCGAGTGGGAGCTTCGAGCGGCGGAGTCGAGGGATCACTGGCGCGAGCGATGAAGCCGCCATCGGGCTTTTGCTCGATGTGGTAGGCGAACTGCGAGACCAGGCGCTTGAGATCCATTGGGCCGATTCTATCCTTACCGGTAGCGGAGATCTTGATTACTGTGGTACTCCGCTGATGCGGCGAAATTGCGAGCAAATGGTTTCCACATTTGTGAACAAAGTGTCGCCCATGAATTGCAGGCCGGCGACGGAGCGGTCGGCGGCATCCTGGTGACCAGATCCACAGGCGTCCTGGATAACAACCGGGATGTAGCCCAGATCGGCGCCCTGGCGCACCGTGGGATCGATGCCGATTTCCATTGCGATGCCGACGATGGCAAATGCCGAGATGCCACAATCGCGCAGCGTGATGTTGAGCGGCGTGCCTTCGAAGGCGGACATGGTGATCTTGTCGAACACGGCCTCGCTGACCCGCGGCCTCAACTCGGGGACTAATTGGAAACTGGGGGAGTCAGGCAGGAACCAGGGTTTCACCTCGTCCACGGACTTTACCCGTTGCCAGGCCATCGCCATGCGAAGCTGGAAAACTCCCATGAGCTCTTTGGGCAGCGACATGTGGCGAGTGAAGATCACGCGAATGCCGGCGGAGCGAGCGGCTTCGAGGACCTGCTCGACTTTGGCGGTGATCTGGGGACCGTTTGCGATCTGCTTCACGATTCCGACCTGCATGTCATAGACAATGAGTGCCAGGCGTCGCGGATCACAAACGTCTTGCAGGGTCTGCGGAATATCGAGTCCGAATGCGCGGTGCATGAAAGCGATTCTAACGAAAATCAGAAGGGATATTTGGGGAGAGAATCGGTTGAATCATCGGTTCCGCAGACGCTAGCGGTCTGGGTTTAGGATGGCGGCGGACTGATCCGGTTTTAGGTAGCGGTAGAAGCGGGCTGGACCTCGTCGTCGCCAGTAGCGCTCGTCATACTTTGCGGTTCCGGGGCCATGGCTTAGGGCGCTGAAGAACGTGTGGTGCCGGGGACTGACGACAATGCCGACGTGTCCGGGCCAGACCACCAGATCGCCGGGCTGGGGGTGCTTCACTCTGCGGAAGTGGTCGGTGCCGCGATACAAGTCGGAGGAGTCCGCGTAGGCATAGGGGAATCCGGCCCGGTCATAGACCGTGTGGACCAGGTGAGAGCAGTCGACGCCCGGAGCGCGCCGCAAGCGGCGGTCCAGGGCGGCGTCAATGACTGACGAGCCTTCGCGCGGGGTGAGCAATACGGAGTGTGCCGGCGCCTGGGTTCGAACGGCAACCGGAGCTGGCATATCTGTGTCCTGTGCCCATCCGGGGGTGCAGGCCATGGCGAATACCAGCAAGCCCAGCAGCGCGGGTTTTCGATGAGAGTCGATAATCCTTCTATTGTCTCGGGATGGGGCAGGGGTGGGCATATTACGGCAGTGCTATGACGTCCGCTGAGGCGGAAAAGTTGCCGTTTTGGCGGGAAATGGCATGCGGAGGGCTTGGTGGGCGCGTTTTCTGCGGAGAGAGTCGCTCAGCACGAACCTAGCGGAGCTTCGCTCTGCTGGACAACCGATGGCGGCTGTCCCTACATGTTGTAGGAACGCGCATATAATTCCCGGTCACCCCAAATCCGTGAAGGGATAGGAATCTTGTATGAACGATTGGACTCGACGGGAGTTTCTTGAGAGCTCTGCGGCGGTTGTTGGTTCGGTCGCCGCGGCAGGGACGGTACCTGTGGGGAGCGCCGATACTTTGGGATCGTTTACTGAGCGGCAAATCATGAGACGGCGCGAGTTGTGGCGATTGTTAGGCGATTTGCCTTGGAAACATCGCCCCGGACCTCCGAAGCTGATACGAAAGGAAGAGCACGATGGTTACACGCTGGAGCGGCTGGTACTCGATCTCAATGGGGTTGAGCCGGTGCCTGCTTTATTGCTGATTCCGCACAAGCGACAGCCGAAGGCTCCGGGGCTGCTTTACATTCACTGGCATGGCGGGATGTATGACCTGGGCAAGGAGCAACTGCTGAAGGGAGTGGACGCGCAGCCCGCGTATGCGCCGGTGTGCGCCGAGAAAGGGCTGGTCACGCTGGCGATCGACAGCTGGTGCTTTGGCGAGCGCAAGCACGTGGCGAATGGCGGCGAAGGCGAGCAGGATGCGTTCAAGCTGATGTTGTGGCGCGGGCAGGTGCTGTACGGGATGATGATGTTCGACGAATTCCGTGCCATGGATTACCTGGCGAGCCGGCCGGAGGTGGACAGCGCGCGGCTGGGAGCCCTGGGAATGTCCATGGGATCGACGAAGGCATGGTGGTTGGCTGCGCTCGATCCGCGGGTGAAGGTTTGCGTGGACGTGTGCTGTCTGACGGACTATGAAGAACTGATCCGCACGCAGGGGCTGAAGGAGCACGGAATTTACTATTACGTTCCTTCCTTGCTGAAACACTTTCAGACTGCGGACATTAATGAGCTGATCGTGCCGCGCGCGCGCTTGAGTGTGAACGGGCGGCGGGATCCGTTGACGCCTCCGGCTGGGGTGGAAAAAGTTCGCGAGCATCTGCTGCTGCTGTATCGGAAGTACGGCCAGGAATCAGATTGCCGCATTGAGCTATTTGATTGCGAACATGTGGAGTTGCCGGAAATGCGGAAGCTGATTCTCGAGTGGATGGATCGGAAGTTGGTAGGAAGGTTGTAGCCCGGGTCGGGTCCGGCTCCGACTTGCCGATCCAAAAAGGATGGTTCAAAGCCCCTTAGCGAGAAGAAAAATGTCTTCTCATGCCAGAAAAACCTTGCATCTGGCGAGCACCGAACCTAGACTTTGGAACATTCCTACAAAACATCCGCGTTTTTCGGTCCCAGACTAGCCAGATTTGTCCACCAGTAGGCGCGGTTTAAAACTCAGGGGGAGATATGCGAACAGCGTTAGTTCGCCTGCTCGTTGTTGTGTCTTGCATGCTGATGTTCACTTGTATTGCAGCCGTGGCTGCGGCCGGACCGCAAACCAGCTGGAACGTTTTCACGCTTCCGAACCCGCAGATTACGCCGGCTTGGCGCACCTACGCGTCCAGCGCGTGCCAAGCCAGTCCTGAGGCTTGTGCGGGAGACAATCGCTTCTGGGAACAATGGGACTTCAAGAATTTCCAGAGTGCGATCGATTCAACCTTCGCCGCGGTACAGTCGATGGGCCGGTACCAGGGCATCATGATGATTCTTCCGCTAGGGGACACCCCCACTTACTTCAACAATATTCGCGCGATGTATAACTCGGCGAGCAATCATGGAGTTCAGCTTCAGCTCGTGGTGTTTCCCAAGTGGAAGTTCGGCGGCGAGTATTGCTATCTGTACAACAGCAACTCGCCCGCGGCCTGTCCCGTAGCTTCTGGAACGACCACGGCAGTGGCTTTCCGAAAGCTCATAAAACTCATGAATTTCGCGCAGACGCTGAGCGGGCCGTGCACGGCAGGTTCCTACAATCGGAACATTGCGGTGTGGTATGGCTGGGGCGACTTTTCGCCAGGGTACGCCGCTCTGAAGAACTTTTGGCAAGCCCTTGGCAGACAAGGCTCGTCGAGCGGCTGCAACCTGCAAGCGGCATACATCACGTGGTTGGATACTCCTTACTCCGGTACAGCCGAAGTGAAACAACTGCAGAAATATGTTGTAAACCAGTTGAAGCGACCGTACTGGGTCAACACCGAGCTGTATAGTGCGGCACAGATTCAAGCGAACTACTCGACGTATGTGCCGTATCAGACCATCATTACGGGATATTGGGGTGCGAGCGACGTTACGAGTTGGGCGAAGGGCATGTGCGCACACTGGAACACGGCGGCGCAACCGGTGCGTCTCGCGAGCTGGACTTTTTACGATATGGATTTGACCAGCTCGGAATCGTATCGCGCTTATATTAACGGCGGCATGGCTGCGATGGGCTCGATCTGCACGTACTGAATTCAATTCCAGAGCATAGTGGAACTACGCTCCGTAGGACAGCCGATGGCGGCTGTCCCTTACATCGGCTGAAAATGCCCACCCTTGTCTTCTGAATTTCGAGACAAGGGTGGGTCACCCTTAAGCTACTCTGAATTGCCGCGCTGCTCGGACGGGGTTGCGGTCAACTTTCCGAAGAGTCCGTCGCTTTCATCGTTAGGACCTGCGGTGAAGAAGAGTTCTGTGGCCAGTCCCGAGTGCCCGGCATCACCTCCGAAGCTGAGAGCCCATAATCCTTCAATCATGAGCGGGCTGCCTTGCGTATTCAGGAGAGCGCCTTCGTGAAGGCCAGTGAAAAGATTGAAGGCCTGGATAGTGCCATCGCCGAAATTGCCAATCAGTAAGCGGTGGCTGAAAGGTCCAAAGTCACTGGGAGCCATGGCGATGCCCCAAGGAGCATTGAGGAACGGCCCGTGCTCAAGGTGAGAAAGCAGGCGGCCGGCGCGGTTAAAAACATCGACGTATCCGAGACCCGGGCCATGCGCTTCGTCCTTGGAACCGGGCGTGCGGTTGGCAAAAGTAACGACAATGCTGCCGCCAACGTTCTGGATCCCGAAAGGAGCATAGTTGGGCGAAAATCGCGGATCCACAAAGGGGAAGTCCGCTTGCAGCAGGCGCCGGAAACGCGTGTTATAAACCTCTACGCGCCCCGATGCGAAATTCGTTACGTAGAGCCGGGGACCTTCGCTGGTCATGGCCACGGCGCAACCCTTGAAGATGGCCCCTTCCTTGGAATGATCCACTTTCAGAACTGCGCTGGTGAGATTCACCGCGGGGTTCCAGCCCGAGATGGTGCCATCCTCGGTAACAAATAGGAACACCGCCGGCACGCCAGGGGCAAGCTCAAAGCCGCCTGTGAAGTTGAAAACAGTCCCGGTGGGAGCAGAGGGGGGAGTGCCGTCCTTCGGGGGAGGAATGGTTACCACGAGTGGGCCAATCGCACCCGTGCTGTCGTAAAGGGTGGAAAGGCCAGTACCATTGTCCGAGACCCAGAAGAAGGATCCGGTTGCACGGGAAAGTCCCCACGCGTTTACCAGGTTGGGATCGATGACTGCTGTGGACGAAACCGAGGCGTTGTCGGCCGTGAGGTCGGTGCGCTGGTAGCGTTGCGCGAAAGCGACTGTACCAGACAGCAGCAGGATGCTGAGGGTTACGATTGAAGTGTGTCTACAGGAGCGGCTGGAAAACTTTGACATTGGAAATCCTCTCGCGCTAAATCAGCGAGCCACAAACGTAGCTCCGCCGCGGGCGGGGATTGTCAGTGTTTTGTAAGAGTGTTGTCACACGATGGTCAATTGCAAAGAGCGCTCATCCAGGAGTGTTGGGCAGGAGAACTCCTCGGTTTGTGGCGAAAGCAATTTTCACCACGGGGGAGCCAGAGGAACACGGGGGCTACCATCTTCAATGCCGCGGGGCCAATACCGGCATAAGTTCAGGCAGTCACCCAGTTCGTGCGCTCAGTTATTGTGGGAGGCTCATATGTCTTGCCGCGCGCCAGGTGGCGCTCTTCGCGGCGGGTCGTCCAGAGAAAAACTGGGCCCAGGATCGCGGGCATGAAGCGCGAAAATATTCCCGATTCCTTCTTGAATTCCTGACGCAGGGCTCGAATCTGATCGCTGCCGCTACGATTCACCTTCCTGAACTGGCGTTCCATGGCCCACAACGCGGAGCCATAAACCCCACTCAAGCGATTCATCTCGTGCTCGAAACGTTCTCGTACCCGCGCGTCGGGAAAATCTTTGTAGCGCCTCCATCCCGCAAGCAGGGTCCGAGAGATGCGGTAAAGACTGGGGCCGTTGATCTCGAAATCGCGCCAGAACGCCCAATCCAAAAAGCGCTTCGAGTCGTCCCGCGAAATTGCGGCATGCTTGAAATTGAACTTGAACTGCCCATGAACATCGGCGTAATCGACGTCGCTCAGCATGCGTCCCTGTTCCGACATCTGCTGGTAAAGGGGCGTGCCCGGTACGGGCGTGTACAGCATGAACTGGTGAAAGTCGGTATCATGCGCCACCGCGTGCTCGATCTCGGCCATGATGTTGTCGGGCGTGTGATGTTCAAGGCCGATGATGGTCGATCCCTGCACGCGAATGCCGTGCTCGCGCAGCTCCCGCGTCAATTGCTGGGTTTGAGCACCCTGCAGCTTGTTGTAGGTGGCTTGCGGTGACTCCAGGCCCATCCAAAGCCATGAAACGCCCAACTCCACCAGTTCCTGCATGGTGTATTTGCGAATGGCGTTGGCGGAAGCGAAGACGGACATCGACCAACTCTTGCGTCCTTCTTTCATTCGCTCCAGCAGGCGCATGGCGCGCTCGCGGTGCAGCAGGAAATTTTCGTCCATGACGAAGAAGGAGCGCACTTTTAGATCTTGTTCCATGCGGCACATGACGTCGTACAGTTCATCGCCGGTTTCAAAGAAGTTGACGAACTTACCTTTGCCCCCGAAGAACGCGGACGTAGTACAGAAGTTGCATCCCATGGGGCAGCCCACCGAAGGGATGATGGTGGCTGCGGTCGATCCCTTGCGGTCGGGCACCCGAATTCCCATGATGCGTGTGCGCATTCCCGAAACAATTGCGGGATGGCGGACCGGGGCCTTTTCATCCTCACCCAGATAGCGGCGCATCCACGAGACTCCCTCGCCGCGCACAATGTGGTCGGCGTCGATCATCTGTTCGACGCCGGGAATGGCGGCGACGTGCCCACCAACGACAATGGTGGATTTCGGCGAAAAGCTGCGGATCATACGGCACATCTCGCGCACTTTGGCCAGGTTCACGATGATCGAGGTTATGCCTACGACGTCGTACTGATGCTGCTTGAGCTCGCGAGCAAAGTGTGGTCGGGTGGGGAAATCCAGCACGGTGCATGGGGCCGAGATATTGGCCTGGATCAGCATGATGCCCCAGGAGCGATGAAACATGCGGAGCGAAAAGCTGCCTTGCGCACGCGTCACTTGATTGTGATAGAGCTCCATCGGATTGATGGAGCGGCTGCCGAACTCGTCATCCTGCGCGTAGGGGCCAAATACGGAAGTCAGCAGGATCCGCGCGCGCTTGCCCTTGGGATGGGTTGGGAACTCATCAGCAGTTTTCGGAGCAGCATGGATCTGCACTTGTGATCATCATCCATTCTCCCCACAATGCCGTTATCGTCATGGTAGATGCTGGCGGGCGTTTGCCAACCACTCTCTTCCAGAAATCACAAAAAGATTACAAATGCGGAGAAAGCGTTTAGAACCCTGAGTCGGAAGTCGAAGGACGGGGGAACGACGGGGGAACTTGAAGGTATGGGGGTGTGTGGCCTAGAATCGCTCTCCCATGGCTTCCGAACCGTTAGAGATCGATCACCTCGACCGAGGCGTCTTGAGCTTCCGTGGGCCGCTGACCATGGAAAACGTCACGCCATTTTTGAATGCAGTGCGGCGGGAGAGTGCGCCCACGATGATTCTAGATCTCAGCGGGGTGCCTTATCTGGATTCTTCAGGGCTGGGATCGCTGGTGAGCGCCTGTACATCGGCGGCCAAGGCGGGGCGGCGCATTGCTCTGGCGGGGGTCAATCATCGCGTTTTGAAGGTATTTGAAATTACCAAGGTGGAGCAGATCTTCCTGATGTTTCCGACGCTTTCTGACGCGATCGAGGGACTGACCAACGCGGGCAGCGCGTAAGCGGGCAGTGCTTGCGGACGCGCTATGCCACCCGGGGCAGGGCTAGCGATTATGCCACGCGGCCTGAATTCGACTTCTTTGCAGGCGCGGAATTGACCGCATCGATGCGGATGCGGCTGACTCTTGCGGTGCCTTCCACCAGGCTGTGTGTGACCTTGCCGGCTTCGCCCGCCATCACCGAGCCTGCAGCCAGTGCGAAACGAAGCGCGTCCGCCTGATCTTCGAAGTACAAAACCACCTGTCCCGCCATAAGTCACTTCTCCCCTGGGCGAAAGGCCCGAACGATGCGAGCGTGCACTGGAAGGTCTTTACCAGCAAAACTTTCGACGAACGTGGAGCGCGGTCGTGCTGTGTCCTGATTTTCCAAGCAGAGACGCTGCCCTTCAAAGTGATTCTCTTGGTTCCTCGAAAGTCGGTAGGGCATTTTGCGGGCTTTCGGCTATGATGCTGATCTTGCGGACCATTATGCGGAGCCTTTTTCTCGCTATTCTCACTCTCACCTTGTGGTTGCCGGCAGGATGGGGCCAGTCCGCCAAACAGTTAGCGACCGTGCTGGGCTCTTGGGAGGGGGAATCGAAATGCATGGTTGCCGATTCTCCGTGTCATGACGAACAAGTGCTGTATCAAGTTTCCACGGACAGGAAAGATCCGGAGCGTCTGAATCTGGACGCGTACAAAATGGTGGATGGCGCTCCCGACTTTATAGGCACACTCGAGTGCCAGTATCACGCCAAGCAGGGCGCACTGAGTTGTACGGGCAACACGAGCAGACAGGATGACTGGGAGTTTCACGTCTTTGGCGAGTCCATGAGCGGCACGCTGAAAATCGAGGGCGGGAAATTGTATCGCCGCATTGCGCTCCATAAAGCGAAGGACAAGTAGAGGGCCGCCGTGCCGGTGTTCATCTCCATGCTGCGGGGCGTCAATCTTGGTCCTCATAACCGGATCAAAATGGATGCGCTGCGGGCCACCTATGAAGCGATAGGGTTGGAAGATCCGCGCACCTACGTGCAAAGCGGGAATGTCATCTTCCGGACGAAGGAAAAGAACACCAGGAAGCTCGCAACCAAGATTCAGGATGCGATTGAGAAGAGCTTCAAATTCCGTCCTGCCGTAATTGTCCGCACCCTCGATGAACTGCGAAAGGCTATTGCTGCCACGCCGTTTGATGCCCGTCGCGGTCTGCATCCCGGTAAAATCCTGGTCACCTTTCTGGCGGACGTTCCGCCAACGGAAGCTGCCGCCAAGCTTGCGACTTTGAAATCGTTTCCCGAAGAGATTCATCTCATAGGCCGCGAACTGTACATTTATTTTCCAGACGGTGCGGGCAAATCCAAACTGCCGTGGTCGCAAGTGGAGAAGTTACTGAAAGTCAACGGCACGGCCAGGAATTGGAACAGTGTAAGCGCGATGTTGAAGATCGCCGAGGAGATGGAGATCTGAACCACCGCGAGGTGCCGGTGCTGCGGGGATGATACGATTTCCCGGTGCGAACCCTTGCCCTCATCGTCTCTTCTTGCTTGTTGCTACCTTTGGGCCAAAGATCTCCAGAGGATCCACTACAACACTTGCCTTCGAACATCGAAGTGCTCACACATTTTGGAGAGCGCGCTGACATCTCTCCCGACAACCAGCGCGTGGCGTTCATGGCAAAGAGCTTCGGCGATGCCATGGTGATCGACCTCAAATCCCACGTCATTCAATGCCTCACCTGCAATGTACCCGCGGCGGTTTTCCTCCGGGTGATGCACCTGGTCACGGGAGACTACCTGCTCATCGGCCCTGATCACTTTGAAAATACCCACATCAGCCGTTCACGCGATAACGAGCTTTGGTACCTCAGCAAAGAACGTGGATCGAAACCTGTGAAACTCGATCAGAAAATGAATGAAGGCGCGGCGGTTTCCAAGAAGACTCTGAAAATCGCGTTCTCGCAGACTGCCGAGCAGGCCCCGGACCTTGCGCCCGAAGCTTCTCGCCTGATCGTGGCTGACCTCGACTTCTCTGCCACACCGAAGCTGATCAATAAGAAAACGGTTTATGAAAGCAAAGATCGAAGCTGCACTATCGAAGCCCAGGATTTTTACGACAACGATCGCAAGATGACGTTCACCTGCTACGAACCGGAAGGACACGCATCCGTGATGGGCATCGACTTGCAGAGCGGTGAAGTCACGAATTTTTCGAAAGCTCCCGGAAGCTACAACGAAGTCGAAGGAATCTTTCCCGATGGCGTCCACACCGCGGTTGAGGCGGATCGCCAGTGCGAACAACTCGGCGGGCAGCGAGGATCGGGGAATATTGATATCTGGAAGGTTAAGCTCGATGGAACCGGAAAAGATTTCACTCGGCTCACGCACTTCAACGACTACGAAGGAGGCAAGGCATCGAATCCTGTGATTTCAACCGACGGCCGCTTTATGGCATTCCAAAGCGCGCGCACAACAGATCCTGCCGGCGTGGGATACGGAATTCTGCTTTTTTGGTTCAAGCGTTAATTTTGTTATCCAGTTCACAGGATGACGCGTGGATCAGTCGCCCACCTGCTGAATAAGGACCAAGATCATTGGCCGGGGCGGGGAATATGGGGTTGGCCTAGCTTGCCGCTTCCGAACATGCAGGCACGGCTGCCGTCGGCTGTGCGGGCCAAAGTCAGGTTGCCAGCGCTGCGATAATGCTCGTTGAGAGGAGAGCTGATGAAAAGCCGAATGTTTGTAGCATTCGCCTTTGCGACAATTACGTTGACGTTGGCCGACACGAACAAGAAAGAAATAATCGCGTTCACTCCCCTCCAGGTGCGATGGTTCACCCCCTCGTACTACACCGATGGCCGTGAGAGAGCACAGCTGCTCGGAGATTCGAGTCAGGGCGGTGCGTGGGTCGATCGTGTCAAGATGCCCGCCGGCAAACGTATCCTCGCGCATACGCATCCGCAGGACGAACTGGTCACCGTCATTGAGGGAACTTGGTATTTGGGCGAGGGAACGAAATTCAACCCCGCAAATCTGAAAGGCTATCCCGCCGGCAGTTTCATCGTCGTCCCGGCCGGCGTACCTCATTTTGTTGCTGCGATTGAAGGTGCCGTGATCGTCCAGCTCAACGGCAACGGCAGATTTCACACGGATTATGTTGAGAAATAGGACGAAGCGGGAAACCGCAAGCGAAATCCCGAGCGCAGTTTGCGAGGGATCTCAGAAGCGATGGTCGGGACGGGCAGATTTGAACTGCCGACCCCTCGCACCCCAA
>CAWKLW010000028.1:0-67383 GCA_963850585.1 uncultured Acidobacteriota bacterium
GTGACAGAGTAGCGGGATTAACCCTTTGAACGACTTAGCAGAACCGCGTGGGCCGCCAAAGTTCGCGGAGGTCGGTGCACGCTTGGAGATCCGCAGGCTGTGCGCTGAATTCCCTCGGTGTCGTGAGCCCGTTCGTTGGGGTATGTTGGTTGTTTGCTGGGCGGCACACGTGTCGAGTGACGCCGATGACAATAGGTTGCTGGAATGTGCCGATGTCGAGCCGGTTACTTGATCACTGGCAATCGTCGCCATCTTCCGCGATTCTGGGAGAAAACCAAGATCATAATGCCGCGTGAGTTTATCGGGCTTGTGGCGCTCCATTTGATAACGTAACGAATTTTGGGAGGGATACAGTAAAACAGTAGCATTCCCCCGTTCAGGTGCCTGCCAGCGATTGAATGAAAGGGTATTCTGCGTGCCAAACATTCACGCTGACATCAAAATCCTGATCTGACACACAGTTCCGTAAGCGCCACAGTCATGATTTCTATCAATTCAGCTAATTTTGGCTTTCTCAAAGCTGATAGCCCACAGCTGGTGCGCCTCGGGGCACTCGCCGAACATTATTTTCAAGATGACCCCAATACCTGCCTCATCAAGCTTCGGCAGTTCAGTGAGTTGCTGGCGCAGACAACCGCCGCAAATTCAGGCCTTCTGGCTTCGCCCGACGAACCCCAGGCCGACCTTCTAAGACGACTGAAACTTGAGCGCATCCTTCCCGGTGAAACCGGAGACCTCTTTCATCAGCTCCGCATCGCAGGCAATCGTGCGACTCACCACCAGGGCGGCACGCATGCCGAGGCGCTTGCCTCCCTAAAGATTGCACGGCAACTTGCAATCTGGTTCTATCGCACCTTCAAAAATAGTGGAAGTTCTCCCCTGGCCCCTTCACTCCGCCTTCTGACCCAGCTGCTGCTAGCCAGGCTATCCATGAAGAGCTGGCTCGCCTGCGGAAGGTAGTCGAAGAGACTCAGAGCGAAGCCACGCGCGCTCGCCTGAACGCTGAGCAGGAACAACACGCAAGACTCAAGGCGGAAGAAGAGGCGGCCAGGGATCGCGCCGATCGGGAGATATGGGAAAAGCTCGCTCGGTCAGCCACCAGCCGCGAGCTAGCAACGCAACAGGCTGCCGCCGCCGCGGCGCCTGCCGTTTGAGTGCCGCCGTTGTGGTCCGGGCGGAGCAGGCTGCAACGGCTCTTGAGATTGACGAGCAGGCCACGCGCACGCTCATTGATCAGCAGCTCTGTAACCGAGGCTGGAGGGTCGAAACTCCAGACACTCCGCCATAGTCTCGGCACACGGCCCGCAAGAGGACGAAATTGGCGATCGCCGAATGGCCACCGAAAAAGGGCCCGCCGACTATGCGCTGTTCACCAGAGCGTGGTCGCCGTGGTCGAGGCCAAGCGTCGCGTAAGAATGTCTCGGCCGTCCATCGCCAGTCCGAGCGATATTCCGCGGGGTGTCGCGGGGGGACGGGGTTCAGGCATTCGACGGCCCGTGGGGCGACAATCGCGTGCCGTTCGTCTTCTCCGCGAACGGAAGACCGTACCTCAAGCAAATGGAGACCGAGAGCGGCATCTGGTTCCGCGATACACGCCGCCCCGCTAATCACGCCCGTGCTCTTACGACTGGCCCACGCCCGAAGGCCTCGGAGGCGCATTCGATATCGATGTTCCGACAGCGGAGCAGGCCCTCGAAGGAACAGTCCTTCGATTTCGGGTTTCCGCTGCGAAGTATCAGCAGAAGGCTATCAAGGTGGAGGAAACCCTAGCGCAGGGGGAGCGACGCATGCTCCTTGCGATGGCGACCGGAACCGGCAAGACCAAGCTCGCCATCGCAATGCTCTATCGCCTGCTTGCCACCAAACGCTTCCGTCGCGTCTGCTTCGTCGGTGGACCGCAATGCGTCTGGGGTGCAAGCCGCAGGCGAATTCAAAACCACACGGATTGTCCGAAAGTCGATGCGCGGTTATGCCGTTCTCCGCAAGCTCTCCACTCAATAGAGCGATAAATATTTATTCAAAAACGATATAACTGGATCAGAATGAAGGTGTGAGTAATTCAAAAGCCGCGCCTGTGAACAGAAGCTCAACAATCTTTCTTCAGGTAGTCATTGTGCTCATCGGCGTCGCTGCGCTTGCTCTCCTGCTTTGGGAACCCCACATCGAAGGCAGGAACGCGCACGCCACGCTCGTTCAAATCTACTTCCACGATCCCTTCCTGGCGTACGCATATATAGCGTCCATCGCGTTTTTCGCGGTGCTTTATCAGGCATTCAAGGTGCTGGGATACGTCCGGCAAAATAAAGTGTTCTCGCAAGGGGCCGTGAGGGCGTTGCGGACCATAAAATTTTGCGCAATAGCCATCATCGGCTTTGTCGCGGGGGCAGAGATTTTCATTATGTTGAGCAACAGTGATGATCGTGCCGGAGGGGTTTTTATGGGCATCCTCATCACCTTTGGAGCTGTCGTGATTGCCACTGCTGCCGCGATGTTTGAACGAATCTTGGACAATGCCCTGGCCATAAAGTCCTAGAATGACTTAACGGTATAAGGCTATAGCAATCACCATTCACATCGACGTAGGGCTTCACCATCAATCATCGAGGTGTTCACGGAGATTCCCGAGATGATCCATTGAGGTGACCAAGGGTACGCTTGGCCTAACACCTATTCGGCAGGTTTTCCAACCAGATTACAAAGCAGTCAAAATGATACTTGCTCCTTGTAGTCAGTTCAGACTCGGCAAGGTGAGTTTCCGCGAGAGCCGGACAATTCTGCGCACAATGACTTCACCGTGCTCCATGGCGAGTTGAAATTCTCTTTCTTCCCTGCTGTTCAATTCCCGTAATTGCCCGTCTTCAACACTGCCTCAGTCATGCTAATGCCCGGCAAGTGACTTTCGTTATGTAATAGCGGATTGCCCGGAGGCACTCAGGATGCCTTAGGACAAGTTTGGCGACGCTGGGAGAGGCAAAGCATGTTCGCCATGCATTCGCCCCGCCAGCGGCTTGCAGACGCCGAGAACAGCCATTCAGGGACAGGTCTGCCGTGGATTCCTTCTGAGCCTGGGGGTGCCCGTCACGATTGGCCATCTATGGTCGGGCCGGTGCGGAGTGAACGGCGGGATCGGAGAGATATTGAGGTTCACACCCAGACCGTCCGGGCCAAATGGCATCGGCTTTGGCGTTGCTTCGGGATCACCTAAGTCGGAGGTCGCGCAAGCGCATAGGGTACAACAGTGATAGATAGCGGGGAAGACCGACTTAATCCAGAGCACTGGCAATTTTAGCATTGAAGAAGGCATAGAGGGTGAGCTAAGATGTTGTACTGAAAAGGCTTAGGGGAAGCAAGGCAGGATTCTATGAGTGCATACATGGACTCGGACACCAGTACAGAAAGTGCTTACTGGACGAATGCAAGGCAACTGCTTTTCAGCGAATGGTCTAGGCGTATACCAATCCACTACCTTAACTTTGTGAATTTTGTGGTTATTTTGTGGTCAGGTACACGTTTTGTGGCCTCTGCGAGTTAGTGGCTGGGAGCATAAAAGGCCGCACCGAAGACTTAACACGATCCTGAGGCGATGCCTAGGCCGGGCTAGGGGCGGAAGCTGGGACTCCTCTGCCCCTTCTCTTCCGTCTTGTACTCTCTCCCTAATCTCGCCTTGGGATGCGGCGAAGCTTGAGCGTATCGTGTACGTTCATTCGGTAGGAACCCGCGGTACGCTGCAGGAAACGCGTGCGACCAGCCACGCTGATTCCTAGCCGATGTTGATCTCGCCTCTCCTAGTCACTCAGGTCTGTACGTCCTAGCGAATTTTTCTGTTCACTCCATTTATATACGTAATAACGGTGTGATGGTGATCTCACTGCGCGCCCGCAAGTGCTGATCGTGAGTCTGCGCGGCCCCTCCAACAGTGATGCGTGCTCCACCCCGTCGGCCGACGGTAGCTGCGGGCAAGAAGCAGAGCAAAACGCCTGCCCCAATCTCCTGAAGAAGGTGCGTCGGGGGCTCCGAACTAGTACGAACTCTGCCCTTATTGCTGAACTCATAGCTCTTCGCCCGGTAGATGCCCCACTCGAGTCGAGGTTTTTCAATGGAACGCCAGGTCTTGCGCTCCGGTGTGCGGCATGCGTCCTTCGTGCCATTTGACGGTGCTGTGGGCGCTGCTACACTCCGAATGCTATGGAGAGTGCCATTATCTATGCTCGAGTCTCCACCAAGGAGCAGAGCGATTCCCTTCCGGTTCAGGAGAAGAAAGCACGAGACTTCGCACACGCGCAAGGTCTATCTGTGCTTCACGTATTCACAGATGCGGGAGCCTCAGCACGCACTGCAGATCGTCCTCAGTTGCAAGCGATGCTAGCTTTCTGCCGGAAAAACGATCATAAAGTGAAGCATGTGATCGTTGCGGATTTAAGCAGACTTGCACGCAACGTAGGCAACCAAGCAACACTGATAGCGGAACTCGCAGAACTTGGCATACGCTTTCGCTCAGTTGATGAGTCTTCGCTGCAGGATGACGCAACCGGGAAGCTCGGCAAGAACATCATCGGTGCCTTCAGTCAGTTTTTCTCCGATTCCCTGAGCGAACGAACGAAGTTCAGGATGGCTGCAGCCGTAAAGCAAGGTCGATTTGTTTGGAAGGCACCGCTTGGATACGTGAACGTAAATAAAACCCTACGCGTGGACGCTGAACGAGCCGCGTTAATTAGAAAGGGCTTCGAACTCGTAGGCACCGGCAACTACACCGCTGATGACACATTACGAAGTGTTACCGCGCTAGGCTTACGAACAGCGCGTGGTTTGAAGGTGCCGCGTCAGACTTGGCACAAGATTCTACGGAACCCGCTCTACAAGGGCTGGGTGAAAAGCGGTGATTTGCAAGTGCGCGGCGTCCATCCAGCCATAGTGAGCGAACAGTTGTTCTCTTCGGTGCAGGAAATGTTGGCAGGACGTTCCAAGACTGCGAAGACACGTCAGGTTCTCAATCCAGAATTCCCGCTGCGTCAGATCGTTCGTTGTGCGAAGTGCGGGAAAGGTTTGACTGGAGGTATTGCCAAAAAGAAATTTCCCTATTACTGGTGCTACACAAAAGATTGCCGCTCGGTGTTTATTCCTGCTGACGCTCTGGACTCTGCCTTGGTCCGATGGCTGAGCTTTTACGAACCCACGACAGAGTACTTAAAAATGCTCCCAGAGATCGCTAAAGAGGTTTGGGAGAAGCGGCAGGAACGCGCTACGCAGGACGCTCGCACGCTCAAAGCGAAGCTGGAGGAGCAACGCTGTTTGAACTCTCAGGCAATCAAGGCAAAGCTTAAGGGTGAACTGCTAGAGGAGGATTTTGCTGCGCTAAAGTTGAGTATTACAGAAGAGACTATATTGATCCAGAAGCAGCTCCAGGCTTTGGAATCAGAGCGTTCCACTATGGAAGAACTCATCGCTCAGACGCAGCGCGAACTGATAGACCTTCCTAGCGCGTGGGCCAAGGCTGGGCTTAGCGAGCGAAGAGAACTCTTCGAGATGCTCTTTCCTGAAGGTTTGGCGTGGTCAGATTCTATGGGCTTTTTGAACTCGGAGAACACGTCAATTATGCAGGATTTATCGGAGTCTTTGAACGACCACGACGATCTTGTCAAGTTTGGCGTCCCCGACGGGATTTGAACCCGTGTTACCGCCGTGAAAGGGCGATGTCCTAGGCCGGGCTAGACGACGGGGACTTTGCAGCAGGAGTGCGGGAAACAATTCATCGTAGCAGTGGCGTTCGAGTGGTGTCAAAGTCAGATGCTTGGGTCGCCCGCCTCGTTCAGAGCAGCGTAATGTGGTCATTGCGAGCAGCCGAGGCCGACCAGTCTCAACACTGCCGTCATCTATTCCGTTTATTCCGGTCCTGTATTCCGTTCGCGCTTCGCCATTCTATTCCGCTCGTTGCCCGTTGGTGCTAGCCTGCTCGCGGAGCTTCGATCTTCCCTTCGCTACAGAAAACAATGTATTTACCAGCAGGCGTGGGATCAAAAATCATGGATTCGAATGCGCGGACTCCGTCTTCGGCGGGAGTTTTTGCGTACCATGTCGACTCTATGACAACCTCGAACAATGCATTGGCCGAGCAGTCTGAACCCACCATAACCCGATGTAGCTCTGGATCTGCGGGTCTCGATGACGTACTCGGAGGCGGTCTGCCAGTTGGCCATTTTTATTTGGTTGAGGGCGAACCCGGGACCGGCAAGACGACGCTGGCTCTGCAATTCGTCGCCGAGGGCATCAAGCGCGGCGAAAAGGTTCTTTATGTGACTCTGTCCGAATCACGCCAGGAACTTCTTACGGTAGCGCGGGTGCACCACTTAGCCGTGGATGGCTCCGCTGTACTGGAAGTACGGCCCAGCGAAGAGGACCTCAGGCCCGACGGACAATACACCGTTTTCCATCCCGCGGAAGTCGAGTTGAACGATCGGGTCCAAGCCATCATGGCGGAGGTAGACCGCCGCAAGCCCCACCGCCTCGTGATCGACGCTCTTTCGGAAGTAAGAATGCTGGCCAAGGACCCATTGCGCTATCGCCGCCAGATCCTCTCTCTAAAGGCATACGCTCCGGAGAACTGCACGGTTTTGTTGCTGGACGATCGCAGCAGCCGGTATGCCGATCTGGAATTGCACAGCATCGTGCACGGAGTTGTCACCATGAGCAGAGTGGCCCGCGAGTACGGCAAGACTATGCGGCGTCTGGAGGTCACGAAGCTGCGGGGCTGCGCTTTTCGCGAGGGATATCACGATTATCTGATTCGCAGCGGAGGCATTGTCATTTTTCCGCGGCTGGTGGCGGCGGAATACAGTAACGGCCATGGACAGCAAGAGCCAGCCCTGAGTGGGATTCCTGCGCTCGACACCCTGGTAGGAGGCGGGCTCGATCGCGGAACCAGCACCCTCCTTATCGGTCCGGCGGGATGCGGCAAGACCACGATTGCCCTGCGCTGGTTGACCACTGCGGCCGAACGCGGAGAAAGCTCCGCCGCTTTCATTTTTGAGGAAACCGTCGAAACCCTGATGGGCCGTGCTGCCGGCCTGGGCATGGATCTCAGGAAACATGTGGAGTCCGGCCGCGTGATCATTTCGCACCTTGATCCCGGCGGAAGTTTCTCCCGGCGAGTTCGTCGATATGGTCCGCGACGCCGTCGAAAATCGCAAAGTACGCAGCGTTTTGATTGACAGCTTAAACGGGTTTCTGCAAGCCATGCCCGCGGAACAATTTTTGGCTTTACACCTGCACGAACTGCTTACCTACCTGAACAACCGCGCAGTGGTGACGCTGATGATCCTGGCGCAGATGGGACTGGTAGGCAGTGCCATGCAAACTCCGATCGACGTGAGTTACCTGGCAGACAATATCCTGATCCTCCGCTATTTTGAGGCGGCGGGACAAATCCGCCAGGCGATCTCGATGATGAAGAAGCGGAGTGGCAGCCACGAGCGCTCGATTCGTGAACTTCGGCTTGGTCCCAAGACCATTCACGTTGGACCGCCACTGTCTGATTTTCAGGGAATCCTTTCCGGCAGCCCCACCTCGCTCGTACCGTTGCTGGAGAAGGGGCCACTGAATGGCTGAGATTTCTACCTTTCGAGATTCCGGTGCTGGTCTTCGCTCCTTTTGGCAAAGACGCAGCTCTGATCGAAAGGGTGTTGCTGCAATCTGGGTTCAGGGTTCAGACGCTGCCCACGATCGAGCAATTATGTGCTGCGATCTCGGAGGATGCTGGGGCGGTGATTCTCACCGAAGAAGTGCTCCAAAACGGAACCATCGGTGCCCTGGCGACAAAGAATATCGGCCCAGCCACCGTGGTCGGATTTCCCGGTGATGGTTCTGACCGGCGGCGGCCTGAGTACAGCCAGCACAGAATCCGCCGTTCGCTCGCGCGCTCCGTTGGGAAACGTAACGCTGCTGGAGCGCCCTCTGCGTCCTGTCACTCTGGCCAGCACGGTACGCAGCGCGCTACTTGCGCGCCGGCGGCAATACGAGGTTCGCGAGCATCTGAAGCAACGGCAAGCGGCAGAGGAGGCTCTACGCCGCGCCCACGATGCGCTGGAGTCCCTGGTGGAACAGCGCACCGTCGCGCTGCGCCGCTTATCGGTAAAACTTCTTCGAGTTCAGGACGAAGAGCGGCGGCGCATTGCTCGCGAGCTTCACGACAGCCTCGGACAGGACCTCACGGCTGCCAAAATTACCCTCGACATGCTGGCCCAGGAGTCCGAGTTGGAGTCAGCCCATTTGCGCGAGGCACAAATGCTGGTGGATCGCTGCATTTCCGACACCCGGACTTTATCTCACCTTTTGCATCCTCCCTTGCTCGACGAGGCAGGATTCGTCTCCGCGGCCCGGTGGTATGTGGAGGGTTTTGGTCGGCGCAGCGGCATCAGCACCAACCTTGAACTTCCCGAGCATCTAACCCGGTTGCCGCGCGGCGCCGAAACGGCGCTGTTCCGCATTCTGCAGGAAGCTCTCACCAATGTTCATCGTCACTCCGGGAGCCGGGCAGTCGACGTGCGCGTGGTGGAGAGCGATGCCAAGGTCATTCTTACGGTGAAGGATTACGGTATAGGAGTGCCCCGCGAAATCTTGGATCGTTTCTGGAAGACGGGAAACACCGGCGTCGGGCTGGCCGGGATTCGCGAGCGACTGAAAGAACTCGGGGGTTTTCTCGAAATCGAATCCAACCTGGATGGAACCCTTCTACGCGCCACGATTCCATTTCCATCCGCCGCAAACCGGAGAAGCGAGAGGCGAGGGAACCAGTTCTTGTGCAGGACGAAGCTCCGCATGCGCTCCCCCTGGATTAGAGGTAATCGGCCTGAACTGCTGTCCAGCGCATTAGAATAGAACTGACAACGAACAGTGTGCGAATTATGGCCGATCCTCTCTACCTGAGCCTGTGGTTTCCGGACTTCAACGGGCCAGCCATGGTGCTTCACATCAACGCCGTGCTGCAGCAGTTCCCGTTTTCCGAGCAGCGTCCCGGAGTTACGTATGTGGCCGTGCAACCGGTTTCGTGGAATGAAGCTAGCATTCTGGAACAACGTTATTCGCCGGGAATTCCGTCGGAACAGGCCATGGTAGTCGCGGCCGATTTGATTCACGACGACTACGCATATGTTTTCGAAGCCTACTGGGATCTTTGGACGCCGAACGAAAACGGAGAATGGCTTCTGGTACCCAGCCTGGTGACATTCACGGCGCAAGGGGAGGAATTCGAAGAGGGCACGGGACAAGAAACCGGCCATATTCAGATCGACTTCGGCCTCGATTCCCTCTTCGTTCAGGAACAGGTCAAACTCACCGAAGAGACTCAGGCTCGAATTCGAGAGAATGTTCTGCGGCTGCTGGAGTTCACGAAGAAAATCGAAATGAAAACGCGTGCCACCTCGCGCCGCCTCTGGTCTGAATCGGACGAGAGCTTACCGCAAAAGCTTATTGCCCGGCTGCAGAAAGTTCAGTGAACGCGGGCTCAAATTCTCTGCATCTCATTTATCCGGCTGTTTTCCAGTAACGCGAGACTATGGTCGTATCGCTGACACGATTGCGAGTTCGTCGCTGGCGGCATATGCCGGCATTTATGTGGTACACCTACGCTTCGCAGCGTCAGGTCGTGCGCGCCGCCGGATTTTGCGGCGGGCGCCTGCTGATCGACGCTCGACGAACTTTCTGGACCCTGACGGCGTGGGAGGATGAACGCGCCATGAAGGCATTTCGCGGCACTGGAGCTCACGCCCGGGTTATGCCGCGACTTTTTGAGTGGTGCGACGAAGCCGCCTATGCGCACTGGACCGCTCCCTATGGCGAACTTCCCGATTGGTTAGAGGCTTATGAGCATTTGTCCAGCGAAGGCCGCCTGTCGCGTGTGGCTCATCCATCAGACGATCACCGGGAGCGGCGCTTCTCCAAACCTCGTCTCCAGCCGTTGATTGGACAGGATATAAGTCCGGTGTCGGGCAAAAAAGTGGCGGCTTGAGCACGAGCACTCAAGCCGCGTAGGAATCCAGTCATCGAGTGCTTACTTTGTGCGTCCGCCCTCAACTTTGAGGTTCTCAGCCGCTGCAGCTTGCGCCGCCGCCAGACGGGCGGTGAGTACGCGGAACGGTGAGCAGGAAACATAGTTCAGACCTGTCCGGTAGCAGAATTCGACGGAGGAAGGTTCGCCGCCGTGCTCTCCGCAGATCCCGACCTTCAGGTTGGAACGCGTCTTGCGGCCGCGTTCAGTGGCCATCTTCACCAGTTGTCCGACGCCTTCCTGATCGAGAGCCGCGAACGGATCCTGCTTCAAGATGCCTTCGGCAAGATACGTCGGCAGCACCTTGTTGACGTCGTCGCGCGAGAATCCGAACGTGGTCTGCGTGAGGTCGTTGGTGCCGAAGGAGAAGAACTCCGCTTCTTTCGCGATCTCGTCGGCAACCAGGGCAGCACGCGGCAACTCGATCATGGTCCCGACCATGTAGTCGACCTTCATTCCCTTCTCTTTGAAAACTTCCTCGGCCACACGGCGCACGATGGCTCCCTGGTTCGCCATTTCCTTCAACGTTGCGACCAGCGGAATCATGACTTCGGGAAGAACCTTGATGCCCTTCTTCGTGCAATCGACCGCGGCTTCAAAGATGGCGCGAGCCTGCATCTCGGTGATCTCGGGATAGGTGATGCCGAGGCGGCAACCGCGATGCCCGAGCATGGGGTTGAACTCGTGCAGTTGCTCCACACGAGCCAGCAGCGCAGGCAAGGCCTTCTTCAGATCGCCGACGCCCTTGATGCTGTAGTCCTTGTATCTTCGTTACTAGCTCGCTCTTCTGCTTCCCGGCGATGGCGGAGAGCATGGCGATGTCCACCATCAACTCTTCGCGGCGCGGCAGGAACTCGTGCAGCGGTGGATCCAAGGTGCGGATCGTAACCGGCAGCCCATCCATCGCCTTGAAGACCCCTGCAAAATCATTCCGCTGCAAGGGCAGAAGCTTCTTCAATGCAGCCCGGCGATCCTTCTCGTTATCCGCCAGAATCATGGCGCGCATGTGCGGAATCTTTTCCTCGCCGAAGAACATGTGCTCGGTGCGGCACAGCCCGATGCCTTCCGCTCCGAATGCTCGTGCCTGAATGGCGTCACGCGGGATGTCGGCATTGGCGCGCACTTTCATGGTGCGGTGCGGATCCGCCCACTGCATGAACTTCTGCAGCTCCGGATCATCTGGCATTGGGATCAATCGTGCCCAGCTTGCCTTTGATCACCCGGCCCGTGGTGCCGTCGAGGGAAATCCAGTCACCTTCTTTGAATACCTGGCCCTTCACTCGCATCTCGCGTGCTTTCTCGTTGACATCGACGTCGCCCGCGCCCGCCACGCAACATTTGCCCATACCACGCGTGACAACGGCGGCGTGGCTGGTCATGCCGCCACGGGAGGTCAGAATGCCTTTCGCAACTTCCATGCCGTGGATGTCTTCCGGCGTGGTTTCGGCACGCACCAGGATCACCGAAGCCTTGCCGTCCTTCTGAACCACTTCCACGGCTGCATCCGCAGTGAAGACAATCTGTCCAACGGCGGCGCCAGGAGATGCCGGCAATCCGGTGGCGAGCACTTCAACTTTCGTGCTCTTCTCATCCAGCCGCGGTACCAGGAAGTCGTAGAGCTGGTTGGGCTCGACCCGGAAAATCGCTTCTTCCTTGGTGATCAGCCCTTCCTCGACCATCTGGAGCGCAACGCGGACCGCTGCCAGACCTGTACGCTTGCCGTTGCGGGTCTGCAGCATGTAGAGCTTGCCATCCTGGATGGTGAACTCGAAGTCCTGCATGTCTTTGTAGTGCTTCTCCAGGCGCGTGGTGATTTCGCGAAGCTGGTCGTAAACATGGGGCATGATCTTCTTCAGTTCGAGAATCGGAACTGGAGTGCGCACGCCCGAAACGACGTCCTCGCCCTGCGCGTTCATCAGGAACTCGCCATAGAACTCGTTGGTTCCGGTGGCAGGATTGCGCGTGAACCCGACGCCCGTGCCGCTGGTATCGCCCAGATTGCCGTAAACCATCGCCTGCACGTTGACCGCGGTCCCAAGCATGTCGTCGATGTTGTTGATGCGGCGATAGTGCTTCGCGCGGTCGTTCTGCCAGGAACGGAACACGGCATCGCGCGCCATCACCAGCTGTTCGCGCGGATCCTGCGGGAAGTCGCGCTTGGCATGCTTCTTCACGACCTTCTTGTACTCGGCGATGACTTCCTGCAGAGCCTTGGCATCCAGGTCCGTATCGAATTTTGTCTTCTTCTGTTTCTTCTTGGCATCGAACACTTCGTCGAACGCCGACTTCTCAATATCGAGCACAACATTGCCGAACATCTGGATCAAGCGGCGGTAAGAGTCGGCAGCGAACCGCGGATTATTGCTCCTCTTGGCGAGCGCCTGCACGCTTTGATCGTTCAGGCCTAGATTCAGAATCGTGTCCATCATGCCGGGCATAGAAAACTTCGCGCCGGAGCGCACACTGACCAGCAAGGGATTCTCGCCCTGCCCCAGCTTCTGCCCCTGCAGAGACTCCAGTTTCGCCAGCGCCTCGTCCATCTGGCGATCGACGTCCGGCGACAAGCCGCCGCGCATGTATTCCCGGCAGGCGTCGGTCTGGATGGTGAATCCCGGAGGCACGGGCAGCCCGGCATTAGTCATCTCGGCCAGCCCGGCGCCTTTGCCGCCGAGCACATCTTTCATCTTGCCGTTGCCATCGGCCTTGCCGCCGCCAAAAAAGTACACGTACTTCGTCGCAGGCTGCTTGTTGAGATTTCTTTCTTATTTCAGCTTCGGGGAGAGTCACTGTTGCCATTGGGATGAGTCCTTTTATTTCAAAATTTCGCGTAAATTTTTACTGTAATTGCGTAATTTGGTAATTGAGTAATTTGAAGTGCTCCGGGTCTAGAATTTCGCAATTCGAAATTCCAATTGCTAATTGTTTCTTAGCTTTTTCCTTCGGTCACGATCTCGGAAAAGTCCGCGATCGTGGAAAATTCCTTTAAAAGCGTTCGCAGCAATGCCAGGCGATTGGCCCGGACTCGCTGATCCTCGACCATCACCATCACTTTGTCGAAGAACTTGTCGACGGGTTCCCGGGCGGTGGCCAGCAACTGCAAGGCGGGCAGATATTCTTTCTTCTTGCGGTAGTCTTCCACGTTCGCACCGCTCTGCTGCAAGTAGGTGAACAGATCTTTTTCTTCCTGCGCGGAACCGGGTAGAGGTTCGGCGCTTGCCGCCGGAGCAATTCCCTTCTCGTCCGCCTGGCGCAAAATATTCCGCATGCGCTTGCATGCCGCTCCGATCGCCTGAAACTCCGGCATATGCAGAACGCGCTTCACCGCCTCGGCTCGAGCCAGCGCATCGACCACATCGTCGCTGTCAGCTCCCAGCACTGCTTTCACCACATCATAGGCATAGCCGCAGACATCGCGCACGTAGAACTCCAGCCGCTCGCGGAAGAACGTCTCGATCCACTGTAAATATTTCTGATCGTCGACGAATTTATTCTCTGCTTGCGATTTGTGGTAGCCCGTGCGCGCATCCTGCATCAATTCGCGCAAGCGCAGCGGCAACTTCTTTTCGGCGATGACTTTCACGATTCCGTTCGCCTGACGGCGCAGCGCAAACGGATCTTTCGACCCGCTCGGCACCAGGCCCAGGGCAAACATCCCTGCAATCGTGTCGGCCTTATCGCCAATGGAAAGCACCGCCCCCTCGAGCGAGCGCGGAACGGAGTCGTCAGTCGACTCCGGTTTGTAATGATCGTAGATTGCATCGGCGATGGCGAGACGGGTCGCTTCGGGTAGGCTCGTATCGAGTTGCTGCACCCGCGCGTACAAACCTCCAACGATGCCCTGCAGTTCGGTAAATTCTTTCACCAGTTCGGTAGTCAGGTCGGTCTTAGCCAGGCAAGCCGCCTTGTGAACTACTCCGGGACGCACGATGACTCCACGCTGCTTCAGTTGTTCATTCAGCCAACTGCACAAGCGCTGCACACGTTGGGTCTTGTCGTAATAGCTGCCCAGATCCTTCTGAAAGGTCACGTGCTTCAGCGATTCGAGCCGCTCCAGCAGCGACTTCTTCTGATCTGTCTCCCAGAAAAATCGCGCATCGTTGAAGCGCGCCCGCAGCACTCGCTCATTCCCATGTCGGATTAGTCCTTGCGGATCGCCATCCGTGTTTAACACTGCGAGAAAATGGGGCAGCAACTTGCCGCTGGCGTCCTGGATCGCGAAATATTTCTGGTGGTCGCGCATTACGGTGACCAACACTTCTTCGGGCAGCGTCAGAAACTGAGAGTCAAACGTGCCCAGGATCGCAGAAGGAAACTCGGTGAGATTGACGACCGTGTCGAGCAGGGGCTTGTCTTCGCGCCAGCGGGCGCCGGGAATCGTCCGAGTGGCGGCATCGAGAGCCTTGCGAATCTGCTGCTCACGCTCCGCGCGCCCCAGCACCTTGGCAGCGCGCAGCGCGTCCACGTAGGCCCAACCGGCGCGAGAAATGCTAACCGCCGCGTCCGTCAGAATGCGGTGCCCACGCGACTGGTTTCCGGCGGGAATGCCATCGAACTCAAGCGGAATGGTCTGGCCATCTAGCATCGCCACAAGCCAGCGCACCGGCCGCACAAAGCGCTCGTTGGGTTTGCGCCAGTACATATTCTTCGGCCAATAAATAGTGGCCATCTCTTTCGGCAAACTGTCGGCCAGGATCTCCGCGGCGGAGCGGCCTTTCTTCGTGACCTTCGCGGCCAGGTACTCGCCCTTGGGAGTCGAGACTCTTTCTAATTGCGAGACGTCAACTCCAGCTTTTTTCGCAAAGGCATGCGCGGCTGGCGTAGGCTGGCCGTCCTTGTAGGCAACCTGCGCCGAAGGACCGGTTACCTGCTCGGTGACATCCTCTTGAGCGCTGGCTATGCCGGACGCGAGGATAGCGAGCCGGCGCGGAGTTTCAAACGTAGTAATCGCACCGCCGCCCAAACGTTCGCGAACCAGCAGCGCTGCCACGCGTTCGCGCAGTTCCTGCGACGCGGCGTCGATCATGCGCGCCGGAATCTCTTCGCACCCAATCTCTAGGAGGAAATCTGGCATGCTCTTATTCCGTTCAGTCTCTCAAACCCTTAGTCCCACCGAATGTGATGTAAATCACACGTCGCGGACGCAGTTCCCATTCTGGCGCTATCGCCAATCCTCAGGAACCAACCGGCGAAAGCGCTTCTTTCTTGCTCTTCTTCTTTTCTGAAGCGGGTTCAGCCTGTCTAGAGCGTTCGGCCGGTTCCGTTCTCTGCTGATCCACCCACGCTTTGGCAATCCCCACCGCGAGCGCCCGCACCCGCGCAATCACTCCCACCCGCTCGGTAACAGAAATCGCACCGCGGGCATCGAGAATGTTAAAGGCATGCGAACATTTCAGGCAAGATCGTAGGCAGCCAGCAGCGGGAATCGGGATTTCTCGCGAGCAGATCCGTCCGTGTTCGCCTTATCTCCGGCCAAAGCCGCGTAGCCTTCGAGCAGCGCCCGGCATTCCGCCTCGCACAATTCAAAGTGCTTCCAGGTCTTTTCCACATCCGCGAATTCGAAGTTGTAAACAGAGAACTGCAACTCGTCCGCAAGTCGCACGTCCCCGTACTTCACCGCCTTGCCCGTGTCCGGATCGCGCGCCCACACGATGTCGTAGATCGAATCCACATCCTGCAAGAAGGCAGCGATGCGCTCCAGCCCGTAAGTCAGCTCCGCGCAAATCGGCAGGAGATCGATGCCGCCGCATTGCTGGAAGTAGGTGAACTGCGTGATCTCGAGCCCGTCGAGCATCACCTGCCAGCCCACGCCCCACGCGCTCAGGGTCGGCGCTTCCCAGTTGTCTTCTTCAAACTTGATGTCGTGCTGGCGCAGATCGATGCCGATCGCGCCCAGCGACTCCAGATAGAGCTCCTGAACATTCTCCGGCGGAGGCTTCAGGATCACCTGCAACTGCATGTGCTTGAACAGCCGGTTGGGATTCTCGCCGTAACGTCCATCCGCCGGACGCCGCGAAGGCTGCACATACGCGACTTTGTAAGGCTGCGGCCCCAGCACGCGCAGGAACGTTTCCGGAGCCATGGTTCCGGCGCCCACTTCAACATCGTAGGGCTGCTGCAGCACGCATCCGCGCTCGGCCCAAAAAGTCTGCAGCCGCGAGGATAAGTTCCTGGAACGTGAGCGGATTGGATGAGGTCGATTTCATGAACGGCTGCCAACTCCCGCCTTCTAGCCAAACGATATTGTTGGATAGAGAAAGAAGCTAATGCTGGAACTCTCTGTTGCGGGAAACCCCAGCAGATTAACTTCTGATTGTAATTGAAGCGGACGGCAGCCGTCAGCCCGACCCAGATTGGTTGCCGGATGGGCTTCGCCGCTAACGTTGCCGTCCGGGAGCTCAGAAGTCGCTTTTCTGGAGCATGCTGGCGGTCACCAGCTTCTTCTCGATATGGCGCTGCAGGATCTGGATGGCAAATCTTCGCAGGTCAGATCCCTGGGCCTTGGGCCAGGGCTCCCCCAACAGAGCGTCGACTGGGGCACGAAACATCTGCCCAGCCAAAATGCGGGATTCCGGAGAAAGCTCCGAGGAGGCCAGGCGCTTGTCGTCGGCGCACATCAGCCCATCCGCAAGGGCGTGGAAGTAAGCGCGCGATCCATTCAGGTTGCGACCGCATACTACGCATTCATTTAACTCCGGCAGAAATCCGACCAACCGCGTCATCCACAATTCGAAGTAGGTAACTGGCATCCAGATTTCAGGGCCGGGTAAGGCATGGAGCACCGAAAGCGTGAGGCGGAAGATAGCATCATTGGCCTCGTGATCGGGGAGCAATTCGTCCAGCAGTTCCGCGATGTGCCCAAGCGCCAGCGCCCGTGGATAACTCACTTCCGAGGCCAGCGGGGACTCCAGAACATCGCAGGAATCCAGCCGCGCCAGTTCCTGACGTTCGCGGACATCGTAGAACGCGCGTACGTAGGTAAGCGGCTCGAGGGCCCCGCCGAAACGCCGCCTGGACTTCTTCGCCGACCGCGCCACGCCGTGAACTTTGCCTTCCAGGCGGGTAAACAGAGTCACCAGAAGATCAGCCTCGCGCAGAGAATAGGTGCGCAGCACGATCGCTTCTGACTCTCGAAGGGCCATGGGGTTCAGGAAAGAATGCTTGATTCTATGGTACGGCACTTGCATGCGTCAGCCGGACCGAAGCGGTCCGATATACTTTCAAGACCGTGAGAAGGGTCCTCCCAGTCCTGTTCGTAATCTTCAGCGTCATTCCCCATTTGATGGCGGTGGATCAATCGTTCTCCCGGGTGAAAGTGCCCGATTCGAAGGGAAAGCCGGTCAATGCGGTGCTGACATTCAGTGATCAGAACCAGGCTATCGAGATACGTCCGACCAAAGTTGCCGGGCTGACGATCCCTTATAGCCGGATTTACAAATTTTCCTACGAATACACCAAGCGCCATCGCGTCAGCGAGGGCACGCTGGCGACCGCGCCACTCGGTATCGGAGCTCTGATGATGCTTACAAAAGGGAGAAGCCACTGGTTGCAGATCGACTACGATGACTCACAGAATGTTCGCAAGTTCTACGTGCTGCGCATGGATAAGCGCGATTACCTGCGCATTTTGGAAGCCGTAAAGGCTCACACAGGAAAAGATGCCGATGTGCTTGGCAATGCCAATAAACGGTAGACATGCAATGGCCTGCGGAGTCACAGAAGTCACGAAGGATTGTCCCTCGCCATCAAAAAAGGAATCCGATTATGCGTAAGATCATTCTCTCCCTCTGCCTGCTGGCTGTATCTCTTTGCGCCGCCGCGCAGGAGTCACGCCATTTTATTTTTCGCTACGCATTCACGGTAAACAGTACCGCGGGCAAAAAGTTTCACATTTGGATTCCCGCCGCACAGTCCGATGCCTTTCAGGATGTGAAAGTCATTTCGGCACAGGGTGATCTTCCCCTCAAGAAGACTCGAGAATCAAAGTATGGAGACGAGATCTACTTTGCCGAGGGGAAGGCTCCGCAACCCGAACTTCACTTCGATATTGAGTACGATGTTGTCCGTCATGAGCGTAGGGCGCTGAACCCGCAGCCTCATCTGGTAAACACGGCTCTTACGCCGAGAGAGCGTGAACAAGACCTGCAGGCGAACGAACTGGTCCCGATCACGGGCAGGCCAGCGGTTCTAGCGGCCGAAGTCGCGCAGAGTAAGACTGCGCCACTCGAGAAAGCGCGCGCCATTTACGATTACGTCTTCACGACCATGCGTTACGAGAAGACCGGCACGGGATGGGGCCGCGGGGACGTTCTCTACGCCTGCGATGCCAAGAAGGGCAACTGCACCGACTTTCATTCGCTCTTCATCGCCATGGCGCGGTCACAAGGCATCCCAGCGCGCTTCGAAATCGGATTCCCTCTTCCTGAGGACAAGCATTCGGGCGAGATTGCAGGTTATCACTGCTGGTCCGATTTCTATGTCGACGAGAAAGGATGGATTCCGGTGGACATCTCCGAAGCCTGGAAGCATCCAGACAAACGCGATTATTTCTTTGGGTCGCACGATGCCAACCGGGTGCAGTTCAGCATGGGACGGGATTTACGCCTGAACCCGCCGCAAGACAGCAAACCGCTGAACTACTTTGTGTACCCCTATGTGGAAGCGGACGGGAAAGAGTACGCCAACATCTCGCTAGCTTTTTCGTTCGCGGATGTGCCCGACGAGAAGGCCAGGAAATAGCTTCGCAGGTCCACGCCTACGAGCTTATTGGTGCCCAACATTATCCCCCGGGCCGGGACTTCCCTGCGGCTGGGGAAGGTTTATGGGTGGCGGAGGAGGGGCGATTCCGTCCGCGGGCTTGGGAGCATCCTCGGCATCTTCTCCCGGGCGCCGGAGGCTGGGCGCATTCGCTGGCCGGACCTGCTCTTGTTCTCTCTTGGCCTCTTCTTCCTGGTCGGGCTTCTTCAGGATGACCTCTTTCTCCGTGCGGAGAATCTTCTGGCCACCAATTTTCATCGTCTCGATGCGCACCACTTCATCACCCTCTAAGCGCACGAAGTCAACATCATGAGGAGGCTCGCCGTAGATCCACTCTTCGTATTCCGTCTCTCCGTCCCGCTCCCGCACTTTTTTCGGCGGCTTGCCGACGGCATGGATCACCATCTCAGTATTCATGCCGACCAGCACGTGGTGCGCCTGAATGGCCTCTTTTGCCTTTGGCGGTACGGTGTCTAAATAGGCCTCTTCTTTATTCCTGGCATTGAAGTCGAGTACCGGCAGCAGCAGATCCCGCAACTGAGCCGCGCTCATCTCGGGAACGTACTTATCGAAGTAAATGTCGAGATAGCTGCCGTGAGGGTTATTGACCTCTTGATCCTTCGACAGAGGAACCGGCGTGCCATTGGCGCCGGAGATCTGGACCCGCTGATACCATTTCTTGCGATGAATCGGACCGCCGTTCAGGTCGAAGTGAATGTGGTTGTCCTTGATGCGAACGTACGAAATATGCGCCGGATCCCCGGGCTTGATCGAAGGTCCCCACAACGCTATTAACTGTTGCAGATCTTGGCCGTTCGGCGTGGTGGTGCCGTCCCTGAGAATCAGCCCCTTATTTCCCATGGGAAATGCGGTCCGCGAGTACACCAACTGTGTCTCGAAATCGCGGATGATCTGGTAACGGGTCTCCTTGGACATGTGCGGAGCATTGGCAGCGATGGGCGGCGCTTGTGCTTGCAGAGTTGCCGAAACAGGCGGAACCGATGCGGAAACCGGCTGGGGTGCCGGAGACTTTTGAGCCTGCCCCATGATCAAGCTTACGGTAACGAAGGAAACGGGAAAGAGAATACTGCGAAGGTGACCCATACACCACCCCACCACTGGGCTCAATTATAACGCCATGCCGGAAACTCGGCACAGGATATGCAGTTATTGAGGATGCCCCGGTCGGGCAGTAAGTTGCCGCGAAAGAGCGGGTCGTCAAGAGCCCTTGCCGCCTGAACAGTTACATCGTCAAGCTTTACGTGAGGTTGAGCGCTTTCTTGATGGTGCCACGTTCCTTTTGGATCTTTTCCTGCAGCAGCGTGATGGCATAGATCAGCTGCTCGGGACGTGGAGGGCACCCGGGAACGTACACGTCCACCGGGATAACCTGGTTCACGCTCTGTACCAAGGCATAGTTCTGGAATACACCACCGGAGGTGGCGCACGCGCCCATCGACATCACCCATTTGGGTTCAGGCATCTGTTCCCAGAGCTGGCGGATGACCGGCGCCATCTTGTTGGACACGCGGCCGGCAATGATCATCAAGTCGCTCTGCCGCGGAGATGGCCGGAATACTTCGGCGCCGAAGCGCGCAATGTCAAAGCGCGACGCGCCCATCGACATCATCTCAATGGCGCAGCAGGCCAGACCGAAAGTCATCGGCCAAATCGAGCTCTTGCGCATCCAGTTGACAGCAGAATCGAGCGTGGTCAGGACCACGCCTTCCGGGGTCGGATTCCCGAAAGTCAGATCTCGAACGACCTTCTTTCCACCCTCGACATCGACATAAGGACCAAAATTCAGTTCGCGAGGCATGATTTATTCTAAACCACGATTGAGACGAGGTATGTAGCCCCCGTGCTCCTCTGTGCCCACAGTGCTGAGGCTTAGGGATTGACCACAACTTTGCCGAACATCTGGCTGTTTTCCAGATATTCGTGCGCGGCCCGAATCTCGCTAAGCGGAAAGGTTCTGTCCAGCACGGGCTTGAGCCGTCCCGCGAATACATGGCTCAGCACTTCGTGGAGTTCCGCCATGGTTCCCATGTAGGAACCGAGCAGCCGCAACTGACGCGCAAATAGATGCCGCAGATCTATTTTGACTTCAGGCCCGCTCGTGGCGCCGCACGTGACTAAGATTCCGGCAGTTTTTAGCGATCGAATACTGTCATCCCAAGTGGCGGCGCCCACATGCTCAACCACAATGTCGACTCCTTCTTTATTGGTGATCTTTCGGACTTCCTCAGAGATCTTCTGCTTGTAATGATTGATACCGTGATCGGCCCCAAGCGCGTGTGCCTTTTCCAGCTTCTTTTCGTCCCCGGCGGTTGTGATCACGCGGCAGTGAAATAATTTGGCAATCTGAATGGCTGCGATACCTACCCCTGAGCTCCCGCCGAGCACCAGCACGGTCTGCCCCGGCCGGACTCCGGCCAGTCCCACGAGCATGTGCCAGGCGGTGACGAAGACCAGAGGCACGCTGGCGGCATGATTGAAGTCGAGTGAGTCGGGGAATGGGATGATGTTTGCTCCGGGAACAGCAATCAGTTCGCAGTCGCCACCATCCACCGCGTTACCGAGTACCGTGAATTCGCGACACTGGTTCTGCTTTCCCGCCAGGCAGTTCACGCAATGTCCGCAGAAATGCATGGGGGCAACTAGCACGCGCTGCCCGGTCGTAAAGCCGCTAACATATTCGCCGATCTCAACGATCTCTCCGGCCACATCGCTGCCCAGAATGTGCGGCAGTCTCACCCCGGGCAGTCCCTTGCGCACCCAGATATCCAGGTGATTGAGAGAGCATGCCTTGACTCGTACCAGGACCTGGTCTTTCCGAGGCTGCGGATCGGGGATGTCCTCGTATTTCAGAACTTCGGGACCGCCAAATTGGTGGATGCGAACGGCTTTCATCGAGATCTCCAATACCCTGCGACCGTACCACAGATGCCCACTACCTCGGCGGAACTGCTTCTTGCTTCCCGATTGACTCCCCTTGTTAACCGACTGATAATCAGACTAGCCATGGACATCTACGAGCAGATCGTCGAACTGCGCCGCCAGGGACGGCGTGGAGCGGTCGCGACTATCGTGAATGTTCGCGGTTCGATCCCGTCGTTCAAAACCGCGAAGATGCTGGTACGAGATGATGGTTCGATTGTCGGTACCATCGGCGGCGGTTGCGTGGAGGCTGACGTCTGGCAGGCGGCCCGCGAAATCATGGAGTCGGAGAAGCCGCGAACGTTAAAGTTCGACTTGAACCAGGACCCCAAATATGACACGGGACTGGTTTGTGGCGGGACTCTCGAAGTATTCGTCGAGCCGGTACTTCCTCCAGCAATACTTTACCTATTCGGCGCAGGCCATGTCGGAGTGAGTGTTTGCAGGACGGCCGCAAGCGCCGGATTTGACGTGGTCGTGACCGATGATCGCTCCTCCTATGCGACGCAGGAGCGCTTCCCGGGCGCTCATGAAGTTCACGCACTCGATTTCGACGAGGCGATGAAGAAGTTCGATCCCAGCGAGTCGGCGTACGTTGTGATCGTCACTCGCGGGCACCGCGATGATATGCGCATTCTACGCTGGGCCGTACAAACGCGCGCTCGTTATGTAGGCATGATTGGATCGAAGAGGAAGGTAATAGAAATTTTCAAAGCCCTGAAGGGCGAAGGCATCCCCGCACACCTGTTTGAGCGGGTGCACGCCCCGATCGGGCTGGATATCGGTGCGGTCACGCCGGAAGAAATTGGCGTTGCAATCACCGCCGAATTGATCGCACTGCGTCGGCACGCCACTGCTGCCCTGCCGCATCTGAGTTGGTTCAAAACTCAGATGCCCGAAGTGGATACCGAGCCCGAGAATTCTGTCATGACAGAGCAGCCGAATGCTGATTCCAAGCACTGACATTGTCCGCTCTTTCTGCTATCTTCCGCAGCATGTCGCGCGCCCCGAGCTTTGCTGGAGTGATCCTCGCTGCCGGCGAATCTTCTCGTATGGGGCGGGACAAGGCCTTGCTTCCCTGGCCTCCAGCTTCTGAATCTTCGGCTTCCAAGGGGACCTTTCTCTCGTCCGCGATTCGCTCGTTGTCCGCTGCGACTGATTTCGTCGTAATCGTGGCGGGAAACAATGAAGCGAGCGTGGCACCCGTCGCGTATGCCAATGGCGCTTTTGTCGTGGTGAATCCCGATCCGAGCCGAGGGCAGTTCAGTTCCCTGCAGGTCGGCCTGCGCGAAGTGCTAAATCGCGGCCGGGATGCGGCCATCATTACCTTGGTCGACCGTCCGCCAGCGGCGATGACTACGGTTCAAACTTTGCGCGAAGCTTTCGAAGTAGCGGTGCAGAAGATCTGGGCGGTTGTGCCCGAGTACTCTCAAAAGCATGGACATCCCTATGTGGCGGGGCGGGAGATGATCGAGCGCTTTCTGCGCGAACCGGTAACCGGCAATGCGCGTGATGTCGAGCATCGCTACCGGGATCACATCCAGTATCTCGAGGTGAGGGATGCCTTTGTCGCCCTGAATATCAATACTCCCGAGGATTACGCGGCGCTACTCGCGCCACCCTGATACGGCAGCGGGTCCCGGCCGATTGCGCTTTGCCACGCGGACAAGTTATTGTCGAATGCAATGAACCCCGCGCAAACCTTGGCACTCACAACCGAAACTTTCCTGCAATGCGTTCTGGCGTTCCGGCCGCGCGTGGCCGCCTTTGATTGCGACGGCACGCTTTGGTCGGGAGATGCGGGCGAGAACTTCTTCGCCTGGGAGATCGAGAAAGGCGTCGTATCGCCGGAGGTCGCCCGTGCGATGCGCGATCGTTATGCCGAGTACAAGTCCGGCAAAGTCTCCGAAGAGGACATGTGCGGAGAGATGGTCTGCATGCACAAGGGCCTTACTGAAGCGGCCATGATGAGGGCAGCGCGCGACTTCATGACCTCCGCCTTCCCTGGCCGAATCTTCCCTGAAATGATGGAACTGGTTCGACGGCTGCAGCAACAGGGCTGCGAAATCTGGGCGGTCTCCTCTTCGAACGAGTGGATCATTCGCGCCGGCCTGGAACAGTTTGGCATCGATGCGGATCGAATCTTGGCAGCCAAAGCCCACATGAATGGCGAACTCGTGGGCGAGACTCTGGTGCGGGTCCCCTCGGGGCCAGGCAAACCGAAGGCGCTGCGCGAAGTCGTCAATAAAGAAATTGATGCGGCATTCGGCAATTCGCGGTGGGATACCGAGATGCTGATGATGGCGAAGCATGCCTTCGCGGTGAATCCGAATCCGGATCTCGAAGCGATCGCACGTGAACGGGGATGGACGATTTATTTCCCGGATGGAACCAGGCGCAGCTAACTTCGCCCCCAGGCCTCGCCGAAGTTTCGCACCTGCGAAGCAACTCGGGGTCACGGCCCGTACAATTGATCCATGTACTCCGCGCAGTTACTCGATCACTTTCAGAACCCGCGTAATGCGGGCGAACTGCCGGGAGCGGATGCCGTGGCTGAAATTGAGAATCCGGTGTGCGGAGACGTAATTCGCCTGACCCTCAAAATTCGTGCCGATCGAATCGAGGAGATCCGCTTCAAAGCGAAAGGGTGCGTTCCAGCCATTGCCTGTGGATCAGCCTTAACGGAATTGGCCCGCGGCAAGCCTGCAACGGAAGCGCGTCGGCTGAAACGCGACGACCTCATTGCAGCCGTAGGCGGCCTGCCGCCGGCATCGACGCATGCTGCGCAGTTGGCACTGGACGCCTTATCTACCGCCTTGTCGCAGATCAATCCCTGTAAGACTCCTCAAGGCAGCTGATTCAGATAGCAAGACCCGCCCGTGTACTGCGCCGGCGGTGGGGGCGCCGTTGTCCATGGGGGGAAGTTGAAGTTGAAGAACGCCGTCATATTCTGCTGAGCCGCATCCCGTTTTGTAAGGGACGCCAGTCCAAAGCGGGTTTCGATCAACTTCAGGATGGCCGTGTAATCGGCTGCGGTGTGATTGACGTAATGCTTTCTCGCATATGGTGATACCACCAGCAGTGGCACACGGTAACCGGTGTAGGTGAAGTCGCAGTTCGGGCCCGTGGTGGTCGTGCATATATCGCCGGGCTGCAAATCCACTGGCTTGATGCCATCCGGACTGACTGCCGTGTGCGCCGGGACGTGGTCGTAGAGACCGCCGGCCTCGTCGTAGGTGAGAATGAATGCGGAATCCTTCCACGACTTACTCTTCATCAGTGCGTTAATGAGCGAGGCCGTGTACTGCGCGCCGAGCTGAATGTCGATGGGATACTGATCCGAATCCGATCCGTGTTCGTCGAGCCCCGCCGGCGACGCCGGTTCAATCATTGCGACCTGCGGCAACGTCCCGTTTTGCACGTCGGTGAAGTACTGCGAGATCGGAACCAAGTGGCTGGGATAGTTGGTTGGAATGGTGTGGCCCCATTGAAAATCCTGAATGTAGCTGTGGCCAAGCAGGCACTGCGCAGTGGGATTCGAAGCGCAGGAAGTATTCTTCGGATTCACATAGATCTTCCAACTGATTCCCGCAGCCTGCAATTCCTGAAAAATTGTCTTGGCCGTCAGCAGCGACTGATCGTGGCTGTTAGTGCCGATAGGATACGCATATCCCTGCGAAGTCGCGGCCATCATGTAATGTCTGTTGGGCTGCGTTCGGGACATGACGGGCGAAAACCAGCGATCCGAAGTCGAGAATTGTGATGCCATGTAGTAGTAATAATTCAGTGCGTTCCCGTCGTAATAACCCATGCTGCGAATCCCGTTCGTGTCGTTGTAGGCCGGAATAATATTTCGCGCATCGTGAGCGGATGTATACACGTATCCGTCCAACGTCGGTGTGCTGGAAATCGGATTCGAGTAGTTCCACTGTACGTGGCTCTCGTTCCACGACGGGCTGGGGTTTTCAATGCACTGCGTGACCAGGTTGTAGGAGGCTATTTTCGGACTGTTGCTATCCAGCTTGCAGTCGCTGGGCGGGGGATAGTTCGGATCGCACCCCGGGTTGGTTGGAGGCGGTCCGTACAGTGGTGCGGCACCCGAAGTGGGATTGAACTGCGGCAATCCATCGTAAGAAATGTCGGCGAATTTATTTTGTCGCCAGTATTCCCGTAATGCGCCCCAGTAATGATCGAGCCCCCGATTTTCCTGCGCCATGAAAATGATGTGATTCAGAACTTTTACCGTCTGGTTCACGTTGAACGTGGCGGTCACCGACACATTGCTATTCAACGTGACCGTGCAAGTCAGACTCGTTCCCTTGCAGGCTCCGCTCCACCCCACCAGGTACGATCCGGTCGCGGGCTTCGCCGTAAGCTTCACTTGAGTCCCGGACGTGAAAGCTGCCGAGCAGGTGGGCTTGCAAGTGATCGCGGCAGGGGTACTGGTGACGGTTCCCGACCCGGTGCCATTCACGGTGACGATGAGCGTGTAACTAGTCGCGTTCGCCGCCGCAGCACTCAACCCCAGCGTGAAGACAACTCCGAGCAGTGCCCGAGTCCAGACCGATAATCGCCAGTACAAGCAGCCTCCTAGAGTATTGCTTTGAGGAATAGGAGTTAGATGAAAGGAGCAGAGATGCTGTTGTCGCCCAAAAGTGGCCGGCATCCTGCTCCATCGCACTCCTAAGTACAAGATCTGGAATAAGATTCCGATATGGCGGTGGCGCAGTACCCGAAGCGGATCACCTGTCTTCAGCCGAGCGCGACGGTCACGCTGCAGGCGCTTGGGGCACTGCATCGAGTGGTCGCGTGTACGCGGTATTGTCTAGACGTGGTGCCAGAAATAGCGGCGCAGGAGCCGTTAATTCTTGCTGATTCATGGACAGCGAAGGCGGCGGAGATCCTTCAGTCCAAACCCGATCTGGTTATTGCTTCCGTTCCCTATCAGGAAAAGGCCGTGCGCGAAATTCTGAAAGCCGGAATCCGCTTTCTCGGGCTTGCCCCCCGGACACTGGCCGACATCTATACCGATATCGCGACAATAGCCGGAGCTATTGGCGCAGGCGAGCGCGGTGAGCAGGTGATCGCTAGCATGCAGGCGCGGATCGATGACATTCGGCAACGAGTGAGCGGGAAGTCGAGGCCGAAGGTCTTCTGCGAAGAATGGGGCAAACCCATCATCGCCTCGCAAGCCTGGGTGGCAGAATTGGTGGAGGCCGCTGGTGGTTCATTTGTTGGCGAATGCGGCCGCTCCATTTCGCCGGACGAAGTTCTGGATCTAAAGCCAGAGGTCATCGTGGCCGCCTGGTGCGGGACCGGAGATCGCGTTCCGCTGGAAAAGATAATTGCGGCTCGTGGTTGGGAAAAAACTTTCGCCGCGGCAAGGGGGCGAGTGTACTGCATTCGCGACGAGTTTCTGAACACTCCCGCGCCGACCCTGCTCCACGGGCTTGATGCTCTGGCGTGGGCTATTCATCCCGAAGTGTTTCCGCCGGCCAAAGGAATCCGGCAGATTATGGCGGTGTCAGATCGAGACGTTGCAAGCAACGTCTCTACGGGCGAGGATTGATCCTTCCGCAGATAGTTGTGTTGGTAGCGTAATATCTCCGTCATGGCAGTTGCCGCTCGGATCGAAGAAGTCCGCAACGAACTCACCGACGTGGCTGAACGCAGCCGAAGCGCTGCGGAGCTGATGCAGTCGGTTGTGAAACTCCTTCACGATCGCATGCTGAAGTACAACTGGGTGGGCTTCTATCTGCTCGAACCCGGCGCGGAACCGCCCGTGCTTGTGCTGGGCGCGTTTGAGGGAGCGATGACGCCGCACACGCGCATTCCTTTGAACCAGGGTATCTGTGGCGCGGCGGCTTCGAGCGGGCAGACGGTCGTCGTGGACGATGTCAATAAGGATCCGCGATACCTCGCCTGTTCTCTGGAAACAAAATCTGAAATCGTGGTACCAGTTTTCGCACGCGGCAAGATTGTCGGCGAACTCGATATCGACAGCCACTTCCCCGCCGCGTTCACTCCTGAGCACCAGGCTCTGGTGCAATATTGCGCTCAACTGGTGGGACAGAAGATGGAAGCCTTCCAGGCATGAAGCGCGTGGTCGCAGGCCTCATCCTGCAACAAGGCAAGCTGTTGGTCTGCCAGCGAACCCGCCATCAGACCATGCCGCTCAAGTGGGAGTTCCCGGGCGGGAAGATCGAGGAAGGTGAGCAGCCGCGCGATGCCTTGCGCCGAGAACTGGAAGAGGAACTCGGTATCCTGGCGACAGTCGGGGACGAAGTTGCCCGCATTCAGCACGAATATCCTAACGGCGGGATGGTCGAACTGCGCTTCTACATCGTTCGGGAATACAAAGGAGAGCTGGAAAACCGTATCTTCCGCGATATGCAGTGGGCCGACCCGCCCGAACTTCCCAAGTTCGACTTTCTCGAAGCCGACCTGACCCTGGTCAATGATCTCGCACGCGGAAAGCTTCTCTGACTCCGGTTATCCGCCCTTGCCGGTCACAGACGCATACATCCAGGCCAGCGATAAGGCAACCACGATTACGGTGGTCGCCCAGGCGATGACATTAAACAAACGCGTGTTTGTGTATTCGCCCATCAGTTCTTTCTTGTTGATCAGCACGAGCATGAACACAAGCACAAACGGAAGCACAACTCCATTCAGCACCTGCGACCACAGAACAATATTCACCAAACGGTCCGACGGAATCAGCAGGACTAACACTCCTCCCGCGGCAATCAGGAACGTGTAGAGCCAATAAAAGAATGGTGCCTCGCCAAACCTCCGGCCGACTCCGGATTCGAAACCCAGCCCCTCGCAAACGGTGTAAGCCGTCGACAGTGGCAGAATGGATGCGGCGAATAGCGAGGCATTGAACAAGCCCACGGCAAACAGAATGTAGGCGTAGTCTCCGGCCAAGGGCTTCAACGCCTGCGCAGCATCGGCAGCATACTTGATATCCCGAAAGCCGTGCAGGTAGAGAGTTGCGGCACAGGACACGATAATGAACCAGGCCACCACGTCGGTGAAGACGCAGCCGGTCACAACATCCAGCATCGACGCCCTGTACTGGCGGCGGGTGACGCCCTTCTCCACGATGGAAGATTGCAGGTAGAACTGCATCCAGGGAGCGATCGTGGTGCCTACGACACCGATGACCATGAAAAGATATGCCTGATCCCGAAAGGCATGCGGGTCGGGTGGCTTGAACGTCGCTATCGTGGCGTCTTTCCAGAAAGGATGCGCGAGGATGCCGGCTAGAATGTAAGTCACATAGAAGAAAGAGGCCGCCAAGAAAACTTTCTCCACCGTTTTGTATTGCCCTTTTACGACAATGAACCAGACAATGACAGCGCAAACAGGAACGGTGTACACGCGCGGCAGGCCAAAAAGCTCCAGGCTGGTGGCGATCCCGATGAATTCCGTCACAACGTTGCCGAAATTGATCACCAGTATTCCCAGCATCATGAAGAACGTGATGCGCAGCCCGAATTCTTCCCGGATGAGATCGCTAAGCCCCTTGCCCGTCACCGCACCCATGCGCGCACACATCTCCTGAATCACGATCAAAGCGATCGTGATCGGAATCATGGTCCAGAGAAGAAGATGTCCGAATTGCGCGCCTGCCTGGGAATAGGTCAGGATGCCGCCGGCATCATTGTCGACGTTGGCAGTGATGAACCCCGGCCCGACCACGGCGAAGAACAGAATAATCCGGGTTTTCCAGCGTCTCAGAAACCTTAGCATGGGCACATTTCGCAGACATAGGGATCGAGCGGATTGCAGCTACAACGACGCCACAGAATAAATGCAAGGAGGGAAAATGAACAAATAAAATCTGCCGCGCGCGTCACCATTTACAGCCTGCCGCGTCCGGCCAGCAAATTCAGACGGGAATCTGGACAACTTCTTTCAGCGTGCGATGTGCTGAATCCAGATAGCCAAGGAGTGCCACGCCGCCGTCTTTCCGATCGGAATCCTGATTTGCTGTACAAAAATCAAAAACGCGCATCCCCAGGCGGTGGCGCGGTGAACCTTACGAGTGGACCAGAGATCATAGGCGAGCAAGAGAAGCAGAAACGCATAAGTGGCAATAGCCGCTCGTGGCGCGTTCCTGTGAATGATGTGCCACGGCCAGCGCGCAAAGGCCGCGATCAGCAGTGCGGTATTGGCAATATAGATGAGGCGCTTGTGGGCCGCCGAGTCGAACCGTAAACGGAATGCGAATGCGATCAATGTACCGAAGATCAACATATCCGTGAGCGGAATGATGTAGAAGAAATACGGATCAAAGTTGCCCGGGGCATTTCCGCGCGCCAACCTGTCCGTCGCCGCCACGACTCCGATGACGACCATACTGCACGCCAACAGAAAGGCGGCAATGCCAAGCTTCTTATGAATGTCCACGCGATGGGCTGCTACCAGGGATGTTTGCGTAACCAGCAGCAGTATCCAACTGGAAAAGACCGCGCCGTGAATATGGATGATGGTGCTGGGCAGCGGTGCCTTGAAGACACCGGCCAGGTAATAAGTAGGACCGAATCCCACGAAAACCGTGGCCAGCATCAGCATTGCTGTCGAGGAGAAAAAGAAGTGGTCAAAACGGCGTCCCGGAATGGTGAAGAGCGGCTTTACAATCGTACGCGGCGGCGCAACCGCAGTGCTCATAGGAGACCCCAATCTGCCAACCTCTCATGGCGGCAGCCCCAAGATGCCCGAGATTGTACCTCATTCCCCGTGCAGGCGAGGACCAAACAGCGAAGGCGGGCGACGCTCAGCCCCGGGTCTCCCGAATTATGCCTGCTCTTTCAGTTTGAGCTTGGATTTGTTTTCTTCCAGGAAGGCCTTGATCTCGTCCGCTGCCCCTAGCAGACGATTCCATTGTTCATAATAAAGCGTCACGGGGAAGCGGCCGAGTCCGTAGACGCTCACTCCACCTTTTTCTCCGACTTTGAAAATCAGGTCGCCACTCCGCTTTTTGACTTCGACCTCTTTTTCCAGTTGAGCCAGCTTAGCTTTCAGTTCTTCGTAGCTTGGTTCTGCCATGAGTACCTCGAATAGGATGATGTGAACACGCTCTCGCGTTACTGTAGCTTTCTATACTAACTTGCGACAGGCTAGCACGCAGCGGGAAACGCCTGGAACTTCCGTTCCCGGTTCGAAACGGGAAAGCTCGCAGTTCAAGATTTGTAAACCGACGTAACCAGCGGATGAAACATAAAGCTGCTCGAACATTGCTAGAATTGGGACCAACCGTCACACAGGGCACATCTAAGTTTCATCCGGGGGAAATGCTTGTCCAAAGTAAGTTTTGCCGATTTACTCGCCGCTCTGATATTGGCGAACATGCTGCCGTTCTGCAGCGCGCAGACTACACCCTCGCCCTCCATTCAGGAACAAACTCAGCAAACTCCGGGTAAGCCGGAGGAAGCCAATGGCACAGGCAAGCCCGCGCCCAAGGGTACTTCGAACGACAGGCTTTTTTATGCCCTGCCCAACTTCCTCAGCCTGGAGAACACAGGCAAGATTCCCCCGCTCAGCAGCAAAGAGAAATTCAGAGTGGTCACGCGAGGTGCTTTCGATTACATCGAGTACCCCTGGTACGGACTTCTGTCGGCCATCAATCAGGCGGATGATGCCGAACCCGCCTACGGCCAAGGCTGGGGTTCGTACGGAAAACGTTACGCGACCTCCTTTGCCGATGGCACCATCGAGAACTTTATTACCAGCGCGATCCTGCCTTCAGTTCTTCACCAGGACCCGAGGTTTTACCACTCGGAGGCGGGCGGCTTCACCCACAAAGCTGGCTATGCGGTAAGCCGTATTTTTCTGACCCGTACCGACTCGGGGAGCACGACGTTCAACTATTCGGAGGTGCTCGGCAGCGCCTTATCGGCTACGATTTCCACCTACAGCTACCACCCTCGAAGTACCGTGCTCCGTTCACCCATCGGTCCGCGTTACGTTCCGTCCGATAGAACTCTGGCCAACACCGCCAACGTATGGGGATCGCAAGTGGCCTTCGACACGATTACGATCGTGATCAAGGAATTCTGGCCCGATATTCACCGCAAGATGTCTGGTAAGTCCAAGAGCAGCCCGAGTCGGTAGGAACCAGTTTCGAGTTTCAGGTTTCGAGTTTCGGGTTCGAGCGTTTGCGGAGCATGTGCTCACGCGCGCCCACTCGAAACTGGAAACCCGAAACTTGAAACTTCTACTATTGCGAGCTATCTCGGATGGCCGATCCGTCACCAGTTCCGGGTGCAGACGGCGGAACGTTTCGTTTACGTGGCAATTCCAGCAGACCGGCTGGTGAGTGGAAAAAATCTCCGGGAGCTTTTCCGGCCTTAGCTCTTTCCATTCCGTCGTTTTGAAATCCGGACCGAGCAAAGCGGGCGCGTGATCCCATTGCTGCAGAGAGCCGATAGGTTTGCGGCAGAATACGCAGGTCTTACCCTCGTACCACTTCGAAACGATATTCCACACTAGGCAGTTCTCCGAATCCGCCTCGATTTGTTGCAAGCAATCTTGCCCGCAGTTCTCACGCTCGGGCCACCGCGAGCATTGCTTCAGTTGCAGCGTGGGCTCATTGAAGAAGGTACCTAATGCTGCCTCTCCCGCGGCGACCTGTACAGCCTCCGCCGTGTGGCTTTCCGGGCAGGTGATGAGGCGATCACCGCGAAGACGAAAATACGTACGCAGCCCAGGCACCGCCCGTAATACAAACAGCCCAGACGCCAACACAAAAACGGCAATGATGATACTCAGAACGGTGACTGTCATGGGACCACCTCCGGGCGCGCAACGGTTTTAAATAGGCGCTATACGCGGCTTCTAGCCCAAGTCTGGCGACGCTGGGCGTGCTGGGCGATGGCCCGCATCACGGCAACGCGTGATTCCGATCACAACCATCAAACACGTAGGGGCGGACCCATTGGTCCGCCCCCGAGGGCCAAACTGTGCCCTAAAGGTTAGCGAAGTACGTGATTGCGCAGCTGCATCTTCACCGCGACTGAGAGCCGCCGGATTCCCTCACGAATCTGCTCCGGCTGGGAATGGGAAAAATTCAACCGCATGTGCCGGCCTCCGTCAGATCCATTGCCATTTGCCGGGTAGAAGCTATCCCCTGGAACGAAGGCAACGTTTTCGGCGAGCGCCGCGCGCAGGAGCGCCTGCGAGTCCGTTCCCTCGGGCATGGTCACCCAGAGGAAAAGACCGCCCTTGGGATGAGTCCAGGTGACTTCCGAGGGGAAATACTCCTGCAGCGCATGCAGCATGGCATCGCGCCGCTCGCGGTAGACCTGGCGAATCAGCTTCACGTGCTGGTCGAGGAAGCCGTCCCGGGCAACTTCGAACGCGACATATTGGTTGAAAGTGGAGGTATGCAGGTCAGCTGCCTGCTTGAGTTGAACCAGTTTGCTGATGACATCTTCCGGAGCAACGATCCACGCCAGGCGGATGCCTGGCGCCAGCGTCTTGGAAAACGTGCTCAAGTAAATCACGTTTCCCAGCGTGAACCCATTATCGCGGCGAACGTTTTCGCGATCCAGCACCACCAGAGGTGAGATATGCTCTCCTTCATAGCGCAATTGCCCGTAAGGATCATCTTCGATGATGGGAATCCCGTACTTATCGGCTAAGAGGATCAGCTGGTCCCTGCGGCCCTCGGATAGCGTCACGCCCGCCGGATTCTGGAAATTGGGCAGCACGTACATGAATTTCGGACCCGCCCGTAGGCTGGAATCCAGCTGCTCCGTCAGAAGTCCATCTTCGTCCACCGGCACGGGAACGTACTGGGCTCCGTAGACATTGAAAGCCTGCAGGGCGCCCAAATAGGTGGGCGCTTCGACCAGGATGCGGTCTCCACGATTGATTAGCAGCTTACCGATCAGATCCAATGCCTGCTGCGACCCGGAAGTAATCAGGACGTTATCGGCACTGGCGACGATGCGGTAACGGGCAAGATTACGAGCGATCATCTCGCGGAGGGGCTGGTAGCCTTCAGTGGTGCCGTATTGAAGTGCTTGCGCTCCATGTTCTGACAGAACCTTATGGCAGGCTTCTTCAAAGCGCTGCACCGGAAAGACATCGGGGGCGGGAAGGCCACCGCCAAAGGAAATGATCTCCGGCTTCTGAGTAACTTTGAGAAGCTCCCGGATGGCGGAACTCTTGATGCCCAGAGTGCGCTGCGCGTACCGCGACTTCCAAAGCGTAGACATTCGATGCTCCTCGACACCAAGCCTCAGCTGAACGTTAGATGCGAGCCTAGGGAAACGTGCTTCTGAGTTTTCAAGTTTCAGGTTTCAAGTTTCGGGTTTCGAGTTATGGCTCTCTGAAACTCGAAACTTGAAACCCGAAACTATTTTTCAGTCCTCTCCGACCAGTTCCGGCTCAAGCGCCACGTGGCCTCTCGGATGCATGTAGGTATCGTTTTCCTGCGCATCTACAACCGCGATAGCGGCCACGTTTACGATCTCTTCCACAGTCGCCGTACGCTGCAAGACGTGGACCGGACGACTCATTCCCATCAGGATCGGGCCAATCAGTTCCCCGCCGCCGATCTTCGCCGCCAGCTTGCACGCAATGTTCGCCGAAGCCAGATCGGGGAAAATCAGGACATTGGCGCCGCCCTTCAGCGAACTGAAAGGGTAGTGCTGCTCGATTATCTCCGGAGAAAGGGCATCATCCGCCATGATTTCGCCGTCCACGATCAGCGTGGGATCGGCAAATTTGATCAATTCCACCGCTTTGCGCACTTTGGTGCAAATGGGATGATCCACAGCACCGAAGCTGGAGAAGGAGAGCAAAGCCACGCGGGGAACAAGATCGAATCGCCGTGCCATATGCGCCGTACATAGCGCGATTTCGACCAGATCTTCCGCTGTCGGCTCAATGTTCACGCTGGTATCGGCAAGAAAGAAGACCTCACCTTTCCGCGTAATAACGGCGTAGCACCCCGAGACGCGATGCAATCCTTCCCGCATGCGCACAATTTGCAAGGCCGGGCGAATCGTATCCGGGAAGTGCTGCGTGACCCCGGAAACCAGCGCGTCTGCGTCCCCCATGTGAACCATCATGGAGCCGAATACGTTGCGGTTGTCGATCAGCGTAGTTGCTTCCTGCAGGGTTACGCCCCGGCGCTGCCGCAAGCGAAATAGTTCGTGAATGTACATCTCGCGGTGCTCAGAGCTGGCGGGATCGATAATCTGCATGCCTTCGAGGCTCACGCCTACATCCCGCGCTTTGAACTGAATCTTCTGCACATCCCCGAGCAGGATGGGATTTCCGATCTTCTCTTCCACCAGGGCGTGAGAGGCACGCAAAATCTTCTCGTTGTCACCTTCAGGAAAGACAACTTGCTTGGGATTCGCCTGCGCCTTGTGAATCATGGTGCGGGAAACTTCATATGCCTTGCCCAGCCTGCGTTCCAATTGGGCGCGATAAATGGCGAGATCGACCGGTTCCTGGGCTACGCCGGAGCGCATCGCGGCTTCTGCCACAGCGGAGGCTTCCCACATCAGCACACGCGGATCGAATGGTTTCGGGATCAGATATTCGCGGCCAAATTGCAGGCGCGGAACTCCATAAGCGCGGCAAACAGAATCCGGCACATCTTCCTTCGCCAGGTCCGCCAGGGCATGGGTTGCGGCTAGCTTCATTTCCTCGTTGATCGCGGTCGCACGGACGTCGAGTGCGCCTCGAAAGATGAACGGGAACCCGAGCACATTGTTTACCTGATTGGGATAATCGGATCGCCCGGTCGCGATAATCACGTCAGGGCGGCAGGCCTTGGCGTCTTCAAAGGTAATCTCGGGATCGGGATTCGCCATCGCAAAAACGATGGGTTCTGGTGCCATGGAGCAGACCATCTCCGGAGTGATCGCGCCCTTCACCGAGAGGCCGGCAAACACATCGGCCCCAACCATCGCTTCTGCCAACGTGCGCAGTTTCGTGTCCTGGGCAAAACGCTCCTTGTACTTATTCATCCCTTCTTTGCGACCCTGGTACACCACTCCCTTGGTGTCGCAGAGCAGGATATTTTCCCGCTTCACACCCAGCCGGACATAGTGCTCGGCGCAGGCAATGCCCGCCGCCCCCGCTCCGTTGAACACTACCCGGATCTTGCCCATGTCCTTGCCGACAACCTCCACCGCATTCAGCAGGGCTGCGCCTGAGATAATCGCGGTGCCGTGCTGATCATCGTGAAACACGGGAATTTTCATCGTTCGACGAAGTTCTTCCTCGATCCGGAAGCAGTCGGGAGCTTTGATGTCTTCGAGATTGATTCCGCCAAACGTGGGCTCCAGCAGCTGGCACAATTTGATGATCTCTTCCGGATCGTGGCTGTTCACCTCGATGTCAAACACATCCACGTCGGCAAAGCGTTTGAACAGAACCGCCTTCCCTTCCATCACGGGCTTGCCCGCCAGCGCCCCGATGTCGCCCAACCCGAGCACGGCCGTGCCGTTGCTGAGAACCGCCACGAGATTGCCCTTGCCGGTGTACTTGAACGCATCCTGCGGATTCTTCTCAATCTCCAGGCAGGGGTCCGCCACTCCCGGGGTGTACGCCAGGCTCAGATCGCGTTGCGTGCGACAGGGCTTCGTCGGGGTGACTTCAATTTTTCCGGGGCGAGGCCCATTGTGATAATCGAGAGCCTGCTGTTTGCTGACTGGCATGATGTCCTCCCTGAGAGTTATGAATCGGGACCAGAATGTTTTTCGTGAAGACATGGCCTGGAAAGGCGCGCATGGCGTACGCCCCGACTACGCAGAGTGGCGCCGCGGTAGAGAATCCAGAGGCTCCGGTATCGGCCCCGAGTCCGGCGGCAGTGCTGGCGGTCACCCTCTGGAGCGCGTGCGGAGTCGTTGCTCTAGACCTCCACTCCGGCTTTGTGCCGACTAAACTCGCTCAGAACTTCGGTCAGCCCGGGATGAGTGACGTCTTCCACTTCATAGGTCACCCGCAGGCTGGGCTTATTCAGTTTCACCAAGTGTCCGAGGTCGATGGGCGTCGCCACCAGCACCAGGTCGCACGGCACGCGATTGATGGTCTCTTCCAACTCGTGACGCTGGATAGCGCTGTACCCCATCGCGGGCAGCAGGCTGGTCAGGTGAGAGTAGTGCTCGTACGTTGAACGAATCGAGCCTACGGCATAGGGACGGGGATCAACCAGTTCCGCGGCTCCACACTGACGCGCCGCCACGATACCCGCCCCGTACGGCATTTCGCCATGGGTGAGTGTAGGCCCATCTTCCACGACCAGCACTCTGCGTCCTTTGACCAGCGCCGGCTCGGAAATGGTCACGCGGCACGCGGTCTCGACCACGCGAGCTTTGGGGTTGCTGGCCCGGATGTTCTTGCGCACCGTTTCCACATCTTGCGGCGCTGCCGTATCGACTTTGTTGATGCCCACCACATCGGCGCGGCGCAGGTTCACCTCGCCGGGATAATACGCCAGCTCGTGCCCCGGCCGATGCGGATCCGCCACCACGATCTGCAGGTCGGACTCATAAAATGGCGTGTCATTGTTCCCACCGTCCCAAAGAACGACGTCTGCTTCCTTCTCCGCCTGCCTCAGAATGCGGCCGTAATCGACGCCCGCATAGACGATGGTGCCTTCGCGCAAATGCGGCTCGTATTCTTCGCGCTCTTCGATCGTGCATTGATGTGTGTCTAGGTCCTCCATAACCGCAAAGCGCTGCACCGCCTGGGCGGCGAGATCGCCGTAGGGCATGGGATGCCGCACCACTACCACCCTTTGTCCGTTGCGGCGCAGCTCAGAAGCTACCAGGCGCCCCACGGGACTCTTGCCGCAACCTGTGCGGACGGCGCAGATCGAGATCACCGGGACGGACGACTTCAGCTGCGTCCGGCTGGAACTCAAGAGCCAAAAGTCGGCACCGCTCGCCACCACCCGTGACGCCAGATGCATCAGGTTCGGGTAGGAAATGTCGCTATAGGAGAAGACCGCGGCATCAATCTCGTGCTCTTTCACTAGGCGCTCGAGATCATTTTCTTCAAAGATCGGGATTCCCGCGGGATAAAGTGGGCCAGCCAGTTCGGTGGGATAGCGCCGATTGGCGATGCCGGGAATCTGGTTGGCGGTAAAGGCTACGACGTTGTACTCCGGGTCGCCGCGAAACACCACGTTGAAATTGTGGAAGTCTCTTCCAGCCGCGCCGAGAATCAGAATCTTTTTCGTCTTCATTCCTACTCCTTTGGACTGCGCCTCCACATCGGGACGCTAGGATTCCAGCTATGCACGTCTTTTTGGAAGTCACGGGCCGCCGGCGTGGCGGCGACGGAACTCAGATCCTCCACCGGGGATTTCAGGAGTTCCATGATGTAGTTCTCGATCTGTTCGCGCAGAGCCGGAGTGTGCAGCGCCTGCAGCAAGGCAGGGTTTTCAATGTGGGTAAATCCGCCGCACAGGGGGCATTTCACAACGTCGTCATTGACCATCGCCAGCCTCGCTTTTTTGGGAATTGTGCGAAAGCGCGTGCCGCTCAGCACCTCTGATCCGCCTCTCCATTAGAAAAGCGCTTGTAACTTCAGACAGTGATAATGATCGCGGCAGGAAGTGATCGTGATCACACTGGAATTGAGGACGCCAAAGAGGCTTACAAATCAGAGTCTTGGAAATCTACTGACTATATGGCCGTATTCTTTATGGCGAAACTCACTTGAGACGGTGTGGAGATACATCTGGGAATGCCGGCAACTGATACCGGATCTCAACATCGTGTCAGCACACACTCCAGTCCCCAAAACCTCGGTGAGCCGGGCTACGCGAGCGAGTGATTAGGTCCCAAAGTGCTCCGGGAACGTTTACGGAGCTTCCCTTTCCCTGCTAACATCAAAGGTTTACCACTCAACCGTAAACGACATCTGTTCGGGCCTCATAAATTTAGGGAGGAAACATGGCAATCAAAGTAGGCATTAATGGCTTTGGACGAATCGGCCGAAACGTTCTGCGGGCTTCGCTCAAGGATCCCAACCTGGAGTTCGTCGCCGTCAACGATCTGACCGATCCCAAGACTCTGGCTCACCTGCTCAAGTACGACTCCGTACTGGGCAACCTGCCCAACCAAGTCACTGCGGGTGCAGACTGCATTCAGGTCGATGGCAAGAACATCAAAGTCTTCAAAGAAAAAGACCCCGCCGCCCTGCCCTGGGATTCCGTGGGCGTGCAGGTAGTGATCGAATCGACCGGCCGCTTCACCGACGCCAACGATGCGAAGAAGCATCTGCGCGGGCCGGTGAAGAAAGTCATCATTTCGGCTCCGGCGAAGAATGAAGACGTGACGGTAGTCCTGGGCGTGAACCACGACAAGTACGACGCCACCAAGCACAACATCATCTCGAACGCCTCGTGCACCACGAACTGCCTGGCGCCGGTCGCGAAGGTCCTTCAGGATGAATTCAAGATCGTCAGCGGCACCATGACAACCATTCACTCCTACACCAACGATCAGGTGATTCTCGATTTTCCGCATAAGGATCTGCGCCGTGCCCGCGCGGCTGCGCTCTCTATGATTCCCACGACAACCGGGGCGGCGAAGGCGCTCAAACTGGTCATTCCAGAACTTGGCGGCAAGATCGACGGATTCTCTATGCGCGTGCCGACGCCCAACGTTTCGGTAGTTGATTTCGTGGCCTGGGTGGAAAAGAAGACGACCAAGGAAGAAGTCAATGCCGCGCTGAAGAAAGCAACGGAGTCTGGGCCGTTGAAGGGGTATCTGGGCTACGAAGAGCACGAACTGGTGTCGTCAGATTTCAAGGGCGACCCGCGCTCTTCGATCGTGGACGCTCCCATGACGCTAGTAGTCGGCGGCAACTGCGTGAAGGTGATCTCCTGGTACGACAACGAGTGGGGATACTCCTGCCGCGTACGCGACCTGATCAACTACATCGCCAGCAAGGGCCTGTAAGAACCGCACTGTAGCGCGGGCGCCCTCGCCCGCGCGCAGTGGAATTCATCTGCCTCGCGGACGATGGCGTCCGCGTCACATCTCAACTATTCAGTAAGAGGACTCCAGCCATGTCCAAGTTGTCCATTCGTGATCTCCCCCTCAATGGAAACCGTATCTTTATGCGCGTCGACTTCAATGTTCCCCTCGATGACGGACGTGTCATGGATGACACTCGCATCCGCGAAACTTTGCCCACCATTGAATATGCCCTTCGTCATGGCGCGCGCCTGATTCTGGCCTCGCCACCTCGGCCGTCCTAAGGGAAAGCCGAATCCCAAGATGAGCCTGAAGCCGGTGGCGGAACGACTGCGCATGCTTCTCGATAAGGAACTGGCGCGCGGCGAAAACGTAGGCTTCTGCCCCGATTGCGTAGGTCCTGAGGCAGAAGAAGTCGCGACGCAGTTAGAAAAGGGTCAGACCTTGCTTCTGGAAAACCTGCGATTCCACGCCGAAGAGGAAGCCAACGATCCCAAGTTCGCGAAGCAACTTTCCAAACTTGCCGAGTATTACGTGAACGACGCCTTCGGTTCGGCGCATCGCGCCCACGCCTCTACCGAGGGCATTACGCACTACATGAAGGAGTGCGCCGCGGGGTTGCTCATGGAAAAGGAACTAAAATACCTCGGCCAGGCGCTGGAACATCCCGAAGCGCCCTTTGTGGCGATTCTCGGGGGCGCGAAGGTGAGCGACAAGATTGGCGTGATCCGCAATCTTCTTACCAAAGTAAACGCGCTGATTATCGGCGGAGGCATGGCGTATACCTTCCTCAAAGCGCAGGGCCAGCAGATCGGCAAGTCGCTGCTGGAAGCCGACAAGGTCGATCTCGCCAAAGAACTGCTCGCCGAGGCCAAGAAGCGGAATGTGAAGTTGCTGCTGCCTGTCGATCATGTAGTGGCGATGAAGCCCGAGGCCAATGCAGTAATTCAGCAGGTGGGCGAAGGCCAATCCATTCCCGCCGACAAGATGGCGCTCGATATCGGCCCGAAGACGATCGAGTTGTTCTCCGACGAGATCGCCACTGCTCGCACCATCGTTTGGAACGGCCCCATGGGTGTGTTCGAGATTCCGGGATTTTCCAAGGGCACCTTCAAGGTTGCGCATGCCGTTGCTGACAACGGCGGGGCGATTTCCATCGTGGGCGGCGGAGACTCCGTCGCGGCCGTGAAGGCCGCGAACGTGGCCGACAAGATCACGCACATTTCCACCGGCGGAGGAGCATCGCTGGAATTTCTGGAAGGGCAGAAGTTGCCTGGAATCGAGGCGTTGACTGAGAAGAAATAATCTACAGGCGATCGAGCGTGAACTGGTCCGGTGCTCCGCCAAAGTATTGTTGCACTGCGCGAGAGAAGATGTCATCGTCCGCCGAAACCTGCGCGAAGAGAGTCATGGACGACCTGAATTTCATATCATCCGGAGATCCAAAGATTTCTTCGGCTGATCGGCTCTTCACGTCCAGAACCAGCCGGGTACATTCCTTTAGTCGAGGGCCGAGGACCGGGTGCTGCAAATAGGCGGCGGCTTCATCCCGGGAGGAAATCGCATATTCGAGCGAGACTGGACTGCGCCCCAAGCCTCGGATCTGGGGGAAGATGAACCACATCCAGTGGCTCGTTTTCATTCCCGAGCGCAGTTCGGAGACGACCTGAGGGTAGATTGGATCTTGCGCGGAGACGAAGCGTTCGAGATTGTACGGGTCGCGATCAGAGCGGTTCAGGGACATAGCTGTAGACAAGTTTATTTCAGGCCGAGGTCAAGCAAGACAACATCAATTCCGCAATCATAGAAAGGCTTCATCATGCGCAAGAAAGTAATGGCGGCCAATTGGAAGATGTACAAAACTCCCGACCAGACTCGTGACTTTTTCCAGGCATTCCTGCCGCTGGTCTCGGGACACACTCGTGACGAAATCGTGGTCTGCCCTCCCTTCCTCGACTTGCCCGCGGCAATCGCGGCGGCCAAGGGATCGAACGTCGCCATCGGCGCCCAAAACATTCACTGGAAGGATGAGGGCGCGTTCACAGGAGAAACTTCCGCGGCGCAATTGCTTGCCTTGGGAATCAAGAACGTCATCATCGGGCACTCGGAGCGGCGCCAGTATTTCGGCGAAACAGATGACACGGTCAACCTGCGGCTTAAGATGGCTTTAGAAAACGGCTTTACCCCTATCTGCTGCGTCGGCGAAGTTCTGGAAGAACGCGAAGCTGGAATGACCGACGACGTTCTGCGGCGGCAGTGTATGCGCGCCTTTCACGCGATCTCGAATAAGAAGGCCGCGAAGCTGGTCGTAGCGTATGAGCCGGTCTGGGCGATTGGCACCGGAAAGACAGCGACTCCCGAACTGGCGGCCGAAGCGCACGCCGTCATTCGCCGCGAGTCCACGGAAATCTTCGGCGAGGAATTTGCCCAGAACCTCCGCATCCTCTATGGAGGATCGGTGAAGCCAGAGAACGTCTCGGCCCTCATGTCTCACGAGGAAATCGATGGCGCCCTGGTCGGCGGCGCCTCGCTCGACCCGAAATCATTCGCCGCCATCGTGAAGTACTGAAAAAAGGTTCGGGAGAATGTTGCGCCTCGTGAACCCACCATCGCTGAATTGACGTATCACAGCCTGGTCGCGGCCTGAACTCCGGCGCACTTTAAAAAGTGACCCGCAGGAACTGAGGGCCTACTTGCGCCCAATCGCCATGATGTGTGAGCTCGCGCCCAGAATGGAAGGCTCGCGCTCCACCTTGCGGATAGTCGTAAGCAGACGCTCGCGCTGAACCGCATCATTCCACAGCCGGTCAAAATCGCGAGCCAACCAGCCTGGACCCTCGATGGCAGCTATTTCCAGGACCTGAAATCCGGCTGCCAGAAACTCACGAGACAATTCTCCGGGTTTATGCAAATAAGCGTCGGTGAAATAGATGGACTTGGTGGTCGGATTTCTATGCTGGCCGTCTTCCAAATCGCGCTCCAGGATGGGCGCAAACTCGGGATCCGAAAAGAATCCGCTGGAGAGGGAGCCCAACAAAGAGGCAAAGCGGCTGATGCCGGCGGCCCATATCAATCCTCCCGGACACAAGACACGGCGAGCTTCGCGCAAGCAGGCGAGCCGATCTTCTTTCTCGACGAGATGATAGAGCGGACCCAACAGAAGCACCGCATCCAACGAGTTCTCAGCATTCGGCAACTGCCGCGCATCGCCCAGTTCGGCGGCTGCCAGCGGATGATCCGACTGCTGGCTCGATGCCGAGCGAGCCTGCTCGATGTGCTTCGGAACGGGATCGATCAGATGCACTTCATACCCCAGCGATGCGAGCCAGCAGGCATAGGCACCCGCGCCGCCGCCAGCGTCAACGATTCGGGCGGGTGGCGGAGGCAGATGCCGCCTTATCAGTTCGCGGGTGCGTTCGTGTTCGAGCTGAAACCAATTGGTGCGGAGCCGCGCTGCTTCATCAGCCTCGGTGTAGTACTGGAGAAGGCGCTCGCGGTACGAATCGGGCATGAATTTAGGATTTCCCACCTCTCGCAACTGCAGCGAGAGCCGGGGCACTCCGAAGAACGGACTAGGTGCCTGCGCTGGTTCGGCGCGGCACACGATACCCGAGTTGCATCGACAGATGTCGTGCCGCATCTTTCAAGGCTTCCAGAATGCGCGGCATGGTTTGCGCGTTGACCTGATGGATGGTTCCGCTTAATCCGAGGCTGGCTTCAATCTCGCCCTTCTGATTGAAAACCGGAGCGCCCAGGCATCTCGCTCCTAAGTTGTTTTCTTCGTCATCTACCGCGTATCCTTGGCTGCGCACTTTTTCCAATTCTTTAAAGAGGCGCGAGGCAGATGTAATCGTTTTCGGAGTACGCCTCTCCATGGAACGTTCCGCAAGAATCTTTTCCACTTTCTCCTGGGGAATATGCGCGACCAGCGCTTTGCCTACGCTGGTAGCGTGAACGCGCATGCGTCGTCCTACCCAGGTGTCCATGCGAATGAATCCCTGCGGCTCAATTTTTTCGATGTAGACCGCCTCGGGCCCGTCAAGGATTGCGAGATGGCAAGTGAGGTTGGTCTTTTCCATCAGGTTCCGCATAATCGGAAGGGCAACTTCGCGGACATCGATTCCGCTGAGGGCGCCGCGGCTCAGGCTCAAAATTTTCAGCCCCACGCGATATTTTCCCGTCTCTTCGTCCCGGTTCACATAATTCTGTTTCTCGAGCGTGCGCAAAATGTAGCTGGCCGAACTCTTTGGAATCTGCAACTTGCGGCTGATTTCCGCGTTGCTCATCCCCTCCGGCTCCTGCGCCACTATCTCCAGCATGCTGAGCGCGCGCTCGACCGCGACGGACGGATTTTCTTCCTTGTGGGGCATAGCAAATCGTTATGGTAACAAACCCTGTAGGCGGACAACAAATTGAATGTACGTTCAGCATATTGAACATCACTCTTGACCACCGGCCCGGGGGCATTTTACGATCCGCCATCATTACGAATGGCTGTTCAGTATTATGAACACACTGGAGAGTTAGCAGATGACGCCCACCGCAGTTGCTTCACCGGAATCCGGAGTTCTTACCAATCCTGTCAGCAGTGCGCCCGCGCAGTTCGACGCCGCTCGCGATCTGCCTGCGGGCTTTATGGATTTTTTCCTTCCGCTGCACCGCAGGTTCACGCTCCGGCAACAGCAACTTGCCCAAAAGCGCACCGAAGTCTTGCAGCGTTCGCTCGAGGGCGAAAAGCCCACGCATCACTTTCCTTCCGATACGGTTCGAAACGGCTGGCGCATATCGCTACCGGAGTGGTGCCAGGATCAGCGCAATCAGATGACTGGACCCGCAGACGATGGCGAACTCTGTGTGAAGATGCTGAACTCGGGCGCGCCCGGAGTGATGCTCGACCTCGAAGACTCCTGCGTGAATGAGTGGAACCATCACGAGACCGGCGTCGCAAACATTCTCGCCTGCCTGCGCGGCGAACTAAGCTACTACGACAAGAAGCGCGACAAGACCGTCACCATCCAGCCCAGCAAAACCGTAATTTTCACTCGCCCGCGTGGACTGCACTTGAGCCAGGCGGGCCTGATCCCAGGAGAACTGGTTTCCGCTTCCCTGTTCGATGTGGCCCGGGTTTTCTACGGCATCGATCCCGCGGCGTTAAAGCATCCGCTCTGCATCTACATTCCGAAATCCGAGTCTGCTGAAGAAGCCTTGTGGTGGCGCGATCTGTTTCAGGCCCTCGCGACTTCGCGCGGCCTGGCGCACGACTACATCAAGTGCATGGCGCTGGTGGAATCTCATCCGATGGCTTTCCAGATGGAGGAGTTCACCTACCACCTGCGCGATCACATCATCGGACTGAATCTTGGCCGCTGGGATTACATGGCCAGCCTGATTCACTTCAACCTGGACGATCCTGACTGGGTTCTGCCCGATCGCAACACAATTCCGCATAACGTCCCGTTCTTTCAGAACCTGCGGGAACTGATCCCCGAAATCTGCCACCATCGTGGAATTCTGGCGATCGGAGGCATGACAGCGCTCTATCCCAGCCGCGAAGATGCCGAACTCAATGCGCGCGCGCTGGCAGTTCTGGAAAAAGACAAAAAGAACGAAGCCGACTGCCTGATGGATGGCGCCTGGACCGGTCACCCGGATCAGAATGCCATCGCGGTCGCGCAATTCCCTTACCCGAATCAACTGCAGAAGAGGCCAACAAATGCCAGCCGCTATCCCGACCTGCGCCCGGTTCCGCACGGAGTCGGAACCCGCACGGTGAACGGGACGCGAGCAGCTGTGCGCACGGTGATCCGTTACCGCCATGGAGTTCTCAGCGGGCGTGGAGCCAGCTTGCTGGACGGGTACATGGAAGATCTGGCGACCGATCGAATTTACCGTCTAATGATCGCGCAGCGCGTGATCCATCGCGAACTGGTGCACGTTCTCGACGCGCAGGGAAATTCGGTGAAGCATACGCCGGAGTTCATCACCAAGCTATTCGATGAGGAACTCGATCGCCTGCTGCGGGAGCTGCCTCCGAACACAGATCCACAAGAGGCGGACCGTTACCGCCCCGCCCGCGAAATCAGCGAAGCCATGATCGTCAACGGAGAATTCAACCCGGTCTAATTAGTCACTCAGCCAAAGAGATTTCAGGAGAAGAAAGTAATGTCCGCAAATGGAAACAGCAAGAACACGTCGACGCCCCGGACCGAGTCCCCGTTGAACCCGCAGGAACGGACGGCGCAATACAAATTAGCGGCCCAAGCCATCGCCCAGGAGTGGTCCAGCAATCCACGCTGGCGAGGTGTGGAACGTCCGTATACGGCGGATGATGTGCTGCGCCTTCGTGGCTCGATTCACATAGAGCACACGCTGGCGCGAATGGGCGCCGAGCGCTTGTGGGATCTGTTGCAGACGGAGCCGTATATCAATTCGCTGGGCGCGATGAGCGGCAACCAGGCGGTCCAGCAGGTGCAGGCCGGGCTGAAGGCGATTTACGTGAGCGGCTGGCAAGTGGCCGCTGATGCCAATAATGCCGGCACCATGTATCCGGACCAAAGCCTCTATCCGGCGGATAGCGTTCCGAACCTCTGCCGACGCATTAACAATGCGCTGCAGCGCGCCGACCAGGTGCATCACGTGGAGGGCAAAGTGGCCCCCGGGCAGACATGGTTTGCGCCGCTGGTGGCCGATGCTGAGGCTGGTTTCGGCGGAACGCTGAACGCTTTCGAACTCATGAAAGGCATGATCGAAGCGGGCGCAGCCTGCGTTCACTTCGAGGATCAACTATCCTCCGCAAAAAAATGCGGACACCTGGGCGGAAAAGTTCTGGTCCCCACGGGTGAAGCAATTCAGAAATTAGTCGCTGCTCGGCTGGCGGCGGATGTCATGGGCGTTCCCACGCTGATTATGGCTCGCACCGACGCCGACAGTGCCAATCTCTTGACCAGCGATATCGACGAGCGGGATCGCGCCTTCTGCATCGGCGAGCGCACGCCGGAAGGATTCTTCCGCATTCGCGGCGGCATCGAATCGGCGATCGCTCGCGGTCTCGCCTACGCTCCCTACGCCGACCTGATCTGGTGCGAGACTTCCCATCCCGACATGGCCGAAGCGAAGCAATTCGCACACGCAATCCGGTCTCAGTATCCGGACAAGATGCTGGCCTACAACTGCTCTCCAAGCTTCAACTGGCGGAAGAACATCGACGAAGCCACCATCGCCTGCTTTCAACCCGAATTGGCGAAGATGGGATACAAATTCCAGTTTGTGACGCTGGCCGGATTCCATGCCTTGAACCTGAGCATGTTCGAACTGGCCCGCGGCTACAAACTCTCGGGCATGACCGCCTATACGCGGCTGCAGGAAAAAGAATTCAGCCGCGAGGCCGAATACGGGTATGAGGCCGTGAAGCACCAGCGCTTCGTGGGCACCGGTTATTTCGATCAGGTGCAGCAGGTCATCAGCGGAGGCCTGTCTTCCACGACCGCGCTGACCGGATCGACTGAATCCGAGCAGTTCCTCGGAATCAAACGACACATTGATCCTGAAAAAGGGCCCGATGCGGCATGCCAGCCGATTCTGGGCCATTGCCCGCAAACTCCGGCGAATATCGATCTGGGATCAGAGGACATGCTGCTGCCCTCTGGCGACTGACGTTTGCAGCAAAGCAAGCTCATGCTGCAGAGGGGCCGGGTTCCGGGAACCCGGCTTTTTTTGTGGCCAGGAACCACGTAGCCCCGGACCCATTGGTCCGGGCAGTTTTTGGTCGAGAGTTTCTGCTGCCAGTCAACTTTATCGCTAGTCGACACTCGCCCTCATGGGAGCGAACGCCCCCGATCGCAGGCGAGTGTGCCACGTCCAGAGCAGCGCGAGACCAATCAGGATGAGTCCAGCGCAAAGCCCAATCCAGATTCCCAATGCTCCCCATCCGAAGTAGAAGCAGAGCACCGAGCCTGCGGGAAGACCGATGAACCAGTACGCCACGAGATTGGCGAGCATGGGAGTTCGCGTGTCACCACTGCCGCGCAGGGCGCCCGTAGCAACTGTCTGCACGCCGTCAAATAGCTGGAACACAGCAGCCACCATCAGCAACCGGGCGCCCACTCGAATCACAACCGGGTCCGGGCTGAAGATGCGGGCGATAGGTCTGGGCAGAAGCAGGAACAACAGTCCCGTGCACGACATGAATGCGGCACCCAGCAAGACCGCCGACCACCCTGCCAAATGAGCTTTGCCGGGATCGCCACGCCCGATCTCCTGGCCAACGCGGACGGCCGCCGCCGAACTGATTCCCAACGGAACCATGAACGTGAACGCGGCGCAATTCAGTGCGATCTCGTGCCCGGAAAGCGGTACCGGGCCCAACTTGGCGCATAGTGCCGTCGCGCCGGAGAAAGCGCCGATCTCGAGCAGAATCTGCGTCGCCGCGGGCGCCCCAAGCGCGAGCAGTTGCCATACTCGCCGAAGGTCGAGAGCGATCTCGTTCATCCACTCTGACCGGTCTCGTTTCCGCTCCACATAGACCACAGTTGCAAGCATGACCAGCGCCATGTAGATTCTCGCGAAACAGGTGGACCATCCGGACCCAGTAATGCCCATCGCCCGAAAACCGAGGTGCCCATAGATCAAAGCCCAGTTGCCGACGAAGTTGACCAGGTTCGCCGAAACCAGCGCGAACATGATGGGATGAACCACCGTGACTGCCTGCAGATATCTGCGCAGCCCGAAGTAGCACAGCAGGGGCAGCGTTCCCCAGTTCAGCGCAGTTAGGAAAGGCCGCATGGGCTCCACGAGTTCGCCACTCACTCCAAAGCGATGCATGGCTGCGGGCCAGAAGGAAATCAGCAGCATGAGGAGCGGCGTCAGAGCGATGGCAAGAAAGAATCCGTTGACAAGGGAATGGCGAGCGTCCTGCATGTCTTCGCGGCCGTGTGCTTGGGCGACGAAAGTATCCAGCCCGAGAAGCAAGCCCGCGCCAAAAATTGCCACGATGTTATACAGGCTTTGGCCCAGACCGGTAGCGCCGATCGCGACAGCGCTGTTCGGAAGACGGCCGACCATGATCGTGTCAACCACTCCCATCGTCATCCAGCCGATCTCGGCAAGCACCAGCGGTAATGCCAGCCGCAGTGTCGGCCGAAACTCGTTCTGGAGTGCGCGAAGGGACGACATGGGATGGTCATTATGCCGAAAAGCGCCGCCCACCATCAAACAGCAGAAGAGCAGGAGGCTGTTGCGACTTTGCTATAATCTAGGTGCTGTTCGGCGCTTCATGTCCCGAATTTGTGCGGAAGTGGTGGAACTGGCAGACACACCATCCCAAGCCGCGTCTTTGCTAGTAATTTGTAAGTTGCTCGTGACAATGCTTGTAACTTTAAATCCAATTACTTACCCCGAGTCATCGAATCACGGCCAGTAAGCCCCAGTGAGCGCCGGATGCAAAAAGTCGGTGCAAAATCGGGTGCAGTTTTTCCCCAAGCTGGCGTCCAGGTCGCCAGATCAAAAATCTGGGACACAAAAATTGCAGTTTGGGGTCGGTGCAGGGGTCGGTGCAGGCCGCTGTCCAATCCTGGCTACCAATTGTCTGCCAGTTTTAACCGAACTCGCCACAAGAACAGATCGGCGCGAAATGCAAGAGGAGTCGGTGCAAAATCAGGTGCGGCAGACAAATCCAGTTTGTGCTGCGGTTCGGTGCTACTGCCTCTCGAATAGCCAACCTTCGGGAAAACGTTGCCGTTAAGAAGCGCCTGGCGGCGACCTCTTGCGAGAACGGCAGCCTTCCGAGTGCGGAACCGCTACGCACCGCGTTCTTATTCATGGAAGCCTGCGAGCCGCGTTGCCTAAGTTGTACCGACCTCGATCACCTGCTCTATCAGCCAGAGGCGACACTGCCCCTCATTCGCCGTGCTTGCACGCACAGCTCACTTCGCGCTCATGGTTCGTTTCAGCCGGCATGCAGCGCGATGAATGTCAAGGGGATCTGACTGAAGAGACCGCTCATGGCGCGGCTGGTCTACTCGATCAACTTTTGAAGCAGGCGAGCGAACCTGCACCGCTAGGACTCACTCGTCCAGTTCTGCAGGTGGAGAGCCGCGATCCGGCGAAACTCCCGCTCATTGTTGGAAACCAGCACCAGTTTGCGAGCTACCGCCTGGGCCGCGATCAGCGTATCCAGCGGACCAATGGGCGTGCCAGCGCGCTCCAGCTTCGCCCGGACCTGAGCGTAGGCAGCGGCATCGTCCGAGGTAAATTCCAGGATGCTCAGGGGACGTAGGAAATTCTCCACCAGCCGAAGGGTCTTGGCCGGCGAACCGCTCTTGGCCGCGCCCGTCCGCAACTCGGCTTCGGTAATGACGCTAAGGGCAATGTCTTCCCGGCTGTTGGCCAGCAGGTTGTTCAACACGGCAGCGTGCTGCTTCAGCGCATAAATGCAGGTATCGGTGTCGAGGAGAAATTTCATGCCAGCGACGTCCGTGCTTCGGCCTCGCCCTGAGACGGGCGGGTAAAGTCGTCCGGCACTCCCGCAAAAGACTCGACGTACCCCTCCGGCCACTCGTGGGCCGGTTCCACCACCACCGCTCGCCCTTGGCGATGTACCAGCACGGTATCGGTGTCGAAACGAAATTCCTTGGGCAGGCGGATGGCCTGGCTCCTCCCAGTCCAAAAGACTCTGGCCTTTTTAGCTTTCAACGGCGTGATCCTTGATACCTACCAATGATACATATCATATTGGGCAGCGTCAACTACGTTCGTACCCACTAGCCCGAAGAGGCTGCCGCCACAAGGAAGCACCAAACCGCTCAAACTCATCCCGCGCCACAGCAAAATTTTAGGTAAATGGAACGACCAGGCATCATGAAGGAATTCAAACCGGGGGGATCGCCGATAGTCCTCTCGGCGCGTCGGCCACGCTAGAATTTGTTCGTCGGTATTGCGTTCACTTTTGTGTCGGCCGCTGAACTCGGAACTGCAGGGACGCGATGAAACCAGCTGATCCTGATCAGGAGTCGTCTTCGAAAGCGAAAGACCTTGTTGTTTTTGACATCCTGCAGGAATCCCATTGCGCCGACTGCGGGAAGGAATTGCCGGGTGGCGCCTTTCTGTTCATGGAAGCTGGCAGGCCGCATTGCCTGTCTTGTGCCGATCTGGATCACTTGGTCTATCTGCCCAGAGGCGACACCGCCTTAACGCGCCGTGCTCGCAAGCACAGTTCTCTCTCGGCCGTGGTGGTTCGTTTCAGCCGGTCACGCAAACGATACGAACGTCAGGGCGTATTGGTTGAGGAACCTGCTCTGGACCGAGCCGAACAAGAGTGTTCGGCCGACGCAGATGCGCGTCGCGTCAAACGCGAACTGGCTGAGCTCTATCGCGATAAACAAGATCAGATGCTCGCACTGCGAATGGCGGAATCGATTCGCCAGATGTTTCCCGGCTGCCCTCTCGAGGAGGCGCGGGCCATTGCTCGACATACATCGGTGCGCGGTAGTGGGCGGGTTGGTCGGACAGCAGCGGGTCGGGCGTTGGAGGAGGACGCGTTACGGGCTGCTGTCATCGCGGCCGTTCGCCACAGGCACACCAAGTATGACCAGCTCCTCATGAGGGGGGTTGGCCGGATGGAAGCCCGAGACGCCGTTCGCGACCAGATTGATCGCATGCTCGAAAGCTGGCGCCTTCCGCCTGACGGCCGGAAGTGATGTTCGTCAACCGGATGAGATCAACCCTCCATGCGGGAGATGTCCGCCCAGGGCCGTTCCTCGCGAAGACCTCCACTACTCTGGAAGAGGCTCTGTTCCTTCGCTCAGGATCTTAAGGTAGCGTGAGTATCCGAAGATCCGGGCTCGGCGCCTTCCGGTGACTTCCCTGGCGATACCGAGGTGAACCAGGTGATCCAGGGTGACTGTCACCGTGGGAATCGACAGCTTGAGCGCGTCCGCCAGCGCACCGATTGCGACCAGTGGTTTCCTCTGCATATATTCATGAACCCGCAGTGCGGAAGAAGCTGCACGTCCGAGACCCTGGATTCGGTCTCGGTCTTTCGCGAAAAGGTTCAGAATCCGCTTTGCAGCATCAGCCCCAGCACGGGCCATCGTCTCCGTACCTTCGAGGAAAAACAACAGCCAGTCTTCCCAAGCACCCTCTGTCCGGACCCGCTGAAGCAGATCGTAATATCGCAAGCGGTTTGTCTTGAAGTAGAGGCTCAAATACAAGAGCGGCTCCCGCAAGGCACCTTTGGAGCAAAGTAGGAGGGTGATCAGCAGCCGCCCCAGTCTGCCGTTGCCATCGAGGAAAGGATGGATGGTTTCAAACTGCACGTGAACCAGTCCGGCTTTCACCAGAACAGGCAATCTGTGTTCGTCGTCATGGAGAAAACGTTCAAAACTGTCGAGACACTCCATGAGTCGCTCGGGCGGAGGTGGCACGAATGTGGCATTGCCTGGACGAGTTCCCCCGACCCAGTTCTGTGATTTTCGAAACTCCCCCGGCGTCCGATTGGAGCCGCGTCCACCGCGCAACAAAATGGCATGAATCTCACGCAGAAGCCGGAGCGAAAGAGGAAAACCGCCAGCCATCCGTCGGAGGCCGTGTTGCATCGCGGCAACATAGTTTGAAACCTCTTCCACGTCATTGATCGGAACACTTGGTTCCGCGTCATTTTCAAACAGCAGAAGGTCGGAAAATGAGGACTGCGTTCCCTCTATCTGGGACGACAGCAGGGCCTCCTTCCGGATATACAGATATAGAAAGAACCTGGTATCCGGGAGCAAGGTTGTGAGTCCATCGAGTCGGCCCAAGGCCTGGTTAGCTCGGTCCAGAGGCTGATACAGGGCTTCTAGCACGAGAGGCGGATTCGGCGGCAGTGCAGGCGGAATAAACGCTTGCACCGTTTCGCCAGCGAGGGTTGTCTTGAGGTAGGTCCCCAGTCTCGACTTGTAGTCCGTAACCACTGCAGCCGTTGTTAAGGGTTCCTTAAATAAGGCTTTCGATTATTAAAGGATAAAGCATTATCTCTTAACAAGCACAGAAGCGCAACTGGAGCGGCTGCACCTGCGCCTTTCGTGCACCGCACTTACAGAGTGATGGCCGGGCCCCGAACCACGGCCGGTTCCAGCGACGGAGATGAAACGAGGGCAGAGGATTTCGAAAACTCACTGCCGAGTTTGGCCTCGATTGCTGCGCTGTCGTTTGTGTAAATGGTAGCCTCCAGGCGCGCCCGGGAAATGGCAACATAGGCAAATCTTGAATTCACCAAGTGAGGGTGGGTTTTCGTGTCCGCGTTGATCAGCACTCGATCCGCGGTGACTCCCTGGGCACTGTGACTGGTCATGGCATACCCGTAGTCGAAGTGTCGATTCTCCGCCGGATTCAGTTCCACCCTGCCGCCTTTTTCCAGGCGAACGACAAGATTGCCCGCCAGGGAAATTCTTTCTATCGTGCCCAGCTCTCGATTGGCCACTCCCAGGTTCTTATCCGGCGCGGTAAATTGCACTCGGTCTCCGGTGGCGAAGGGCTGCTCTCTCTCCTGGTAGACGCTCACCCCGCTTAGCCGTCTGGGGTCATAGGTAAATGTCGTTCCCGTGGGCATTTGCACCGTCAGAAGATTTTGCTCAGGATCAATCGACAGAACGCGAGTGTAGCTGCCGGCTCGAATCCCCACTACGTTGCTGCCGCGCGAATATCGTAGAACATCTCCAACCGTGTAGCGGGCAGCCCAAGCGCGATCGGCACCGGTCATGTCCTGTTGCTGCACCAAGACTCGGAAGCGATAGTTTTCCAGCCCGACAATTCCCTTGGCCTGCAATTCGGTTCGAATTGCGTTGTTCAGTTCTCGCCGCGAAGCATTGTCAGGAGAGATAACGAGCGTATTCTGCGCATTGTCAACGAAGCTTTGGGCGATTGCGCGAAACCGCTCGACCGTATCGCCAATCTCAGTCATGTGCCCGTGCTTGGCGAATGCCTGAATCGCGGAACGGCCCTCTCCCGTAGCAAACTGTTCCACCACCGCCCTCAGATCGGGGTCTGTTTGTCGCACGATGTGGGCCAGCATGGCGGTCCTCATGCCGGCCCTCTGCAATTGCTCAAATGGCTTGCCAGCTTCGACTGCCTGATGCTGGCGCAGATCTCCGATCAGGACTACTCGGTCCTCGGGCCCAAGTCTCAGCAAGAAATCTCTCATCTGCTTTGTGCTGGCCAGACTGGACTCATCCACCATGTACAAGTGCTTTTCCCCTGGAAAGTCCGGGTAGGCTGCTCGCGCCAGAAAAGCTTGCAGCGTGCCCGCCGGTATGCCGGCCTGGCGCAGCTGCTTTGATGCTCGCGAAGTGGGCGCAAAACCTTCGACTTCGAATCCTCTGCCTTCGGCTTGCCTGCGAATGACCTCAAGTGCGGTCGTCTTGCCTGCTCCGGCCGAGCCTTGGATTCCCTGCACGCGATCATGGCTGGTCAGCACATGCTCAGCGGCTGCTCTCTGTTCCGAATTCAGGCTCGAGGGTTGCTGGCTCAGGCTGGCGGCTTCGCGAGCTGACAGAATCGGCTCGATTCGTCCCTGCCCGGCAAGCATCTGTTGAATGACCTCGCGTTCGGCAGCTATGGTGTCCGGAGTGGTGAAAAGCTTTCGCGCCGGATCGGCTTCCGGGTTGAGGGCAAGGAATTCCCCCTTTTCTGAGCGGTTATCAAAATTCTGCTGCACCTGCGAGAGAGTGGTTTTCCCCATGCCCCGGCGCAAGGCATCGCGCATCAACAAACGTTGGTCAACCACCGCTTCTCTTTCGAAATTCTTGTCTCGGGAAAAGGTAACCGCTTCTTGCGCCCGCCAGGCCGAGATTGCTGGGATTGGAAGTTCCATTGTCTGAGCGCGGGCGCGTGCCTGGGCGACGACGTATTCCGCCTGATTGCCGAACTGAGCGGCAACTCTTTTATGACTGGCGAGCACTTCCTCGGGGCTGAGGATTTGTTTGCGGTCGCGGGTGGCATGCGCGGCGATCTCGGCCGACGCTTTGCTGGTGAAACCTAATTTCTCCAAGTGGGCGCGGATCTGTTGGCTACGCGGACTGGAGGCGTCGAGATATGCTTGGGAATAGCCTTTGATCTCAGGCGCGCCGCTTCTGCCGGTTTCGAATTCATATCCCAGCCGCGACAAACGATAGGTTAATTCCGATTGATACACCGCGGTCGCAAACTGTTGTGAAGCGAACAGGCTTCGTGCCTGGAGAGCGCGGGCCTCACCACTTTCCAGTTGCGTTACATTGAAAATCACGGCGTGGGTATGTAACTGAGGTGCGGCATAGCCGCCGACGGGTCGGGCCGTGTCGTGCTCGAAGGTGGCAACGACAAACTTACCGGTGGTCCTGGCGGGATGATTGCCACCCATGCGAGCTTGAGCGTAGCGTTCAAGCTCGTTGAGGGCTACACGAACACTCTCACGATGGGCTTCCCTGACCCGTTCATCACCGCCGACCAGCGCAGTCAAAGATACGGATTTAGGTGCCGAAAAGGTCGCGTCCCAGCCCGCACGGTGCGTGGCGCTAGTGACGGTGGTGCCGTCGGCCCGCTCGTATTGGTACGAGGCGTGATGTCGTACCAACTGCTCGCCCGTCAGCGGATGTTGACCTTGGCTAAGTCGCGCAAATTCTTCCTCGCCAACCCTCTCAGGCAATCCGTACTGGCCCGCCAATCGCCCTTGCCATGTACCAGGGGTTTGTTCCCCATGGCCCCAATAGTTTTGTTCTTTGGCAGTGAATTCTTTTTTGTGATAGTTCTGCGCCTGGGCAGCGGTGAGGGGCTTCGAGATAGTGAGCATGGGCGTACTCCTATAGGTGTTGATCGTTGAAGTCCATCCTCGTGGGTTCGCTGGGTTCGAGATTCTGGGAGGAGCCGCCGCCACCCAGTATCATGTTTTGTGAGTCGAAGCTGCGGGGCAGAAAGTCGTCCATTTCACGTTCGATAAACGGTTTGTGTTTGGCTTCGAGTTCAATGTAGGGGAGAGAAAACCGCGTAACGTAGTTGCCGCATTTCAGGTAGGCTCGCAGATCGTCCATGCCGGAGATTTCCGACGGGAGAACCAGCGGTTCCGTCTGCCGATCAAAAGCAAAGTTCCTGCCCGGGCGAGTGCCATCAAAATGGGTTTCCCGCAATCGCTCTATTTCGATTTCACCGATGGCTTCACTGACCCACTTGGCGGCTCGCGGTTCGCTGGTGCGCAAGAAGATCTTGGTGGCAGGCTGGGAGAGCATGACCTCGGCATCATGCCCGTAGCGGGCCTCCAACTGGCTGCGGCCCTGAAACCCAAGAATGATGGGATTGTTCGATTTGCGATTCTCCGTGATCGCGGTATGCAGCTGCGGCAGACGCTGCAAGCTGGCGAGTTCGTCGATCACGAACCAGGCTGGACGCTGATGAGGATGGGGCTCGCTCAGCAACCGCAACACCAGCAGGTCAAGCCACAGACTGATGAGGGGTAACAGGGCATCGCGGAGGGTTGGGCGTGAGGTGATGAAGACCCAGCCCTGCCGCTGTTGCGCCCACTTGGTGGCCGTCCAGGCTGACTCTGTTTCCGTCCTTTTTGGCAGCAGGCGAAAGCTGTCAGCCACCATGTTCAATGAGCCCAGTACACCGGTGCGCTGGTTGGGTGCCTTGGGATCAATGATTGCCGCCAGTTCGGTGCCCTTCACCCGGCGATCGATCTCTTCCGGGTGCGACATCCAGTCGACCAACTGGGTCGGAGTGGGTAATGAAGTGAGCAGGTGAGCAAAGATTTTCTGTGGGCTTTCCACAAAGAAGCGATTGGTGACGCCGGCGGGCTGAAACAGGGAAACCGCGATCGCCTTGGCTTCAGCTTTGCGCTCTAATTCCTCCGAGGGCCCCCAGTACGGACAGCGGGCATCGACGGGATTGAGGACAATGTCACCGCGGCGCTCGCTGTAGAAATGCTGAACGAACTCGCAGGCCGGGTCATAGATGATCGCGCTGTCTCCACGCTCGGCCACCTGATAGAGGATCTGGCGAATGATCGTCGACTTGCCCGCCCCGGTATCGCCAACCGTGAGAATGTGCTTGTTCTCGGCTGCTCGAGGAATGCGGAGCGGCAGCTTCTGGCCATCGACCACCAAGCCCATTCCGTCGCCGCCGAGAGCCTTCGAAAATTCACTTGGGGATACCAGCAGCGGTCCTTTGATCCGTCGGCCATAGCGCAGTTGCTGCCGTCGGCGTAAATCTTTGCGGATGGAGAAAGGCAATTCGAGTACAAGGGTAAGGCCGCCCCAAAGTAACGGAGTTTCGAACAAATCGAACGGGGTGGCGCCGCCATAAATCCATTGCCGCAGATAAGGATCGAGAGTCTTGCTCGAGTAGCGCCGCGGCCCTTCTCGCCAGATCAGTCGGGCCCCGTGCTGAACTGCCATCGACGAAAGTTGGAACGGCAGCGCCTTCCCGACTGGCTGCGGCGTGGAGCCGGGCTGAAGGTCGGAATCGGTCGCCATACGGACCGCCCGTGGTCCGTAAAAAACGTAGATCAGTTGGCAGGTGCTGGTGGGGTGGAGGATGGCGACTGTTTGGCTGCGCAAGTAACAAGGCAGGTAATATTTCTCGAGCGGACTGAGTGCCACATGGAAACGCAGATACACGAGAAAGCTGGTCAAAAGCATGGCAATAAAAATTGCTGCCTGCGTGTGATACAACCCTCGCGGCGGCCACACCAACGATTCCGCTCGACCCCATTTTTGGACTTTGGGCACGCTTACTCCTTTTCTCGGTTAAGCCGTCTGGCCAAAAGCTCCCGCGCCGTCCTGACCTTGTTGGCCTGCACAGCTCGGACCATGACTTCGTACTGCTCCGAGCTAATCAGTTCTCCTCTGGTCAACGGCGAAAGCACGTTCATGAGAAACAACTGAATGCCGATCACCTCAGTCAGCACGATCGCATCGCCATTGGCCAATGCGACGTTCTGGCGCGCGCTATTGAGCAATACATCGCGCACCCATTCCGACATTGTTTTTCCTGCGGCCGACGAGGCTCGCTGCAGCTCGTATTCTTCTCCCGGCGTCAGCTTGGTGCTGACCGTCTGGGTTCGCCGCTGTCTCGGCTTAGAGCCGGCCGCTTGGAACAGCGCAGTCTCGCAATCGTCTGACATCCACGTTCTCCTTGACCCAAGCGCGGAGTAGCTGGCTACGTGTGCGCGTGAGGCGTCGTAAGTGACGGATCGGTAAAGGTAGCTCGCGGGCTACCCTGGTAAACCTCCAGCGCCCTCCCAGGGATGAAGTGTCACAAAACAGCCAACCCGGTGCGAAGCACCGTCCCTCGACGTGCACAGAGCCGTCGGAGCAAGATCACTTGGATCGCGCCGACGCTCCTCGCTCGAGAAGCTTGCCACGAGCCAGCATGCGCTCGGCCGTGTGCGCAATTTCTCGCGCACGCGCTCGGCCAACAGCAGCGGGAATCTCGGAGCATCGCCGGCGTTCGAGCATCGTGATCACGTCTTCGATCTGAATCCCTCCACTGAGCCACAATTTGGCGGAAGCGACATCTACGGTCCGCAGCGCGTAGTAGAGCGGATTGCTTTTGTCCGAGCGTCGTGAAGCAAGGCTGCGAGTCAGTTCCGCGGCATCGGTGCCGTGAGCTAATTCATCGAGAACCCATGCCCAATCATTCTCGGAATTGCTGCCCTTATGCGAGCGCCGACGACCCACCGAAGAACGCAGGACCGGCCTGGCATCCGGGAGCGCTCGATCCAGACGAAAGTGATCCCAAGTCCAGGTCGCATCGCTGAGGTATTCGATCCGCACGGGAAAGGCGGGCACGTACTTCCAGTTCAGAAATCCCGGCAGGCGAAGCACGCGATTGCAGTCGGTGCAAGCCGGGTCACCACCAAAGACCAGGGCAAGGTTCTTGAGCATCGCTTCCTGCTGCTGGCAGCTGAAGTCCGCCACGCGCCATAGCACCTGGTATCTGCCCAGGGAAGTCGACACGATTGCATTCGGTGCGGGGACGCGATCCGAGGCCTTGAGGGCTGACAATCGGAGATCTCCATCGTGATCGAGATCCAGATAAAGGTGGCGAACTTTAGCGATGGAGTCTTTGGTACGGTTTCGGGCTTGCGGGCGGAGCGGATTGGCACCGAAATGGATGCTTGCGCCCTCCCAATTTTCATGAGCCAGCCAACCGAGATAATGCGGCTCAACCACCCGCGCGAGCGGAGCGATTCGCTGCAACGTCTGGCCCGGAGCCTGATGCCGGATCAGGAGCGCAATCGTCTCACCCGGAGCAAACGAACGGGTCAGAAAAGACCTGGCGATACTGATCGCGTTTTCCAGTTTAGGCCGCTGCATTGGCCACCTCCAGGACGGCATCGATCGCCGGACGATTTCGTGGACCTAGAAATCGCTGGCGCCAGCGTTTGCGGCTGGTCGCAAGGAACTTGTGATCGGGCTCGGAGGACTCCCGCTCGCGACGAAACAGAACGTGGGATTTCGATTTCATGGCAGTCTCCTCTAGAGCAATCGCGGCCCAGCCGGAAGCCGGGCCTGCGATAGCTGGTGAGCCCGGACCTAGGGAGCGGCTTCCCCCGGGGCCGGTTCGGCGGCTGGCTCCTCTGGCGCAGATGTTTTCACCGTGCGGTCCAGCCTCAGGATGGAAGCGACGCGCACTTCCCAGGTGCGTTGCGCCGAGCCCGTTTTGGGGCTGACATAGTCGCGGCTGCGCAGTTCGCCTTCCACCTGCAGGTGCGACCCTCTCTTAAGCGTGGCAGCGAACTCGGAGAGCTTGCCGAAGACGACGCAGCGGTGCCATTCGGTGCGCGCGACGTAGGCTTCGTCTTTTCGATAAGACGACTTGGTAGCCAGCGAGAACGTGGTAAAGCGGCCAATGCCGTTGTTGCGAAGTTCGGGATCGCTGCCGAGAAAACCCATGAGCGTGACTTTGTTCTGGTACATAGTGTTGTTCTCCGTTTGGAATTGGCCCCGCCTTTGTTCGGGGCACTCCAGAGCGAGTGGGCCATGCTCCCAAGTGCCGAAGCTCTGCATTTACGGAGGGTCCGGAGAAATCTTTTCGCGGCAGTTGGCGAACAAGATTTCGCGGGAAACCGTAACCCGCAGGGCGGCGGAGCCGAAGCAGAAGAGCGAGTTGCCGCAGGGCGCATGAGAAGCCCCGAGCGGTGCCCGAACAAAGGCGAGAGCGATCCCGGGAGAACACGTGGCCAGAACAAAATTCGCGACGCTTTGTTGGCTCGCGCTCTGACCGAGCTTCGGGCTTGGGCTCGGTGCGGAACCAGGCCGTGCAAGCCAAATTCGTTCCGGCGGTAAAAGTTGAAAGCACGCGGATGGCCCGGCTGAGGCCAGGGGATAGAAACAACTCGATGCAGGTTCGCAACTATAGCCATCTGGCGCCTTCGGAAACGGCTGGCTTTTTCTCGTGCTTCGAGTGGCAGAGGGAAAAGGCAGCTGCCTTGGGCGCACCATAACGCCGATGGAAAATTGTGTCCAATAACTTTTCGGCAGTGCTATATAAGCGCAGGTTATAACCGCACAGTTCGCCCTGGGAGCGATCAAGCTTTGGTTGAAAGATAACCTCTAACTGGCTGCGCGCCATGAAACAGGATTCCACCGAGCGCCGGGTCGGGCTTGCTCTTGCGAAACCCTCTGCTTTTTCCAGCTCTCCGGAACTGCAGCAATGATGCGGGTTTTCAGTTATGCGTTTTGGTTATGAGCTCTGGCAGAAAAGTTATTGGACAAAAATCCCGGAATGGGTCAAGTTAGTCCAAATCGCCCAACGGCCGCGACGACGTCGGCGAAAATCTGGTGGCTGCACCGGACATGGATTCGCATCCAGTCGGTGTACCTCAAGCTGGACGAGCGAGCAATTCAGCCGAGGGCAAACTCTGCCACGCGAGCGTGGCGAGAGAAGGTGATCCTACAAAAGGAGGTTCATCGTGGCATGGCACGAGCGCATACCCTCATCTCTCCCTCTCGATCCCATCGAACCCTTGCTCGATGTGAGCCGGGCGGCGCACTTGCTGGGCATCTCGGTCAAAACCCTGCGCGACTGGATCCAGGCTCGCAGGATTGAGTACGTCAAAGTCGGGGCGCGGGTGATGATTCGTCCGGAAACGATCCGGCAATTTGTAACCAGCAACACTCGGCGGGCGGCAAGCTGATGAGAATCTTCAAACGCCCGGGAAGCTCGCATTTTGCCTACAAGTTTCAGTACCAGGGCAAGGAATACTATCGCTCGACAGGAACGGAAAACCGGCGCCAGGCGGAAGCGATCGCTGCCGCCGCGCGAGCCCGCATTGTTCGCCAGGCTGCAGGTCTCGAAGAACCCGAGCCGGCGCGCCCGCGGGGAGCCGAAAAAGACCAGCGCAAACCGGTTCCCACTCTGCGCGAATTCGAGAGCACATTTGTCGAATGGGTTTCAATCACCAAATCAGAACAAAAGGGTACGCTCGCCTTCTATCGGGAAAACTATCGCAAGCTACTGGCCTACGGGCCCTGGGCCGATCTGTGCCTCGATGAGATCAACGAAGCTCACATCGAGGCTTTCAAGGTGTGGGCCTTGAAGCATGCCGGAAGGCGTCGTGATGGCCGGCCAACGCCGGTGGGAAAGACAACGGTGAACCGCTATCTCGCCACCTTGCGCAAGGCACTGCGTTACGCCCATCGCAAACTGAAGCTTATCGATGCCGTGCCCGTCATCGAGCAGTACAGCCGGGACGAGGGAGCAGAACGGGAAACCGATTATGTGTTCAGCTCGGACGACTACGCGCAGTGGATTGCATATGCCGAGGAACCGCTGCGCTCCGCGTCCATTGTTGCGCGTCATTCCGGTCTCTGCCGGGGTGAGATGCTCATGCTGATGAAAGATTGCTATCGCCTGCTACCCGCGCCGGATCACGAGGGTAAGATTTATGGTGAGGTCATCGTTAAGCGAGGCCTAAAGCGGCGGGCGCGCAGACGCAAGTTGCTGGTCGATGGCGAAGTCAAACAGATTCTGGAGGGTCTGATCGCCCAGTCGAAATGCGATTATGTGTTCACCAACCCTAGGGATCGGTCGAAGCCACTGGGAGGTTGGGTGCTCGAGGATCAGATGGGGCGCCTGCGCCGCCAGATTCACCCGCACGCCGATGCGGGCTTGCATGCTTTGCGTCATACCTTTCTCACCGAGGCCGGGGAGTACACCGATCCCTTCACGTTGCAGTATGTGGCGGGACACGATACGATAAAAACGACTATGCGCTACGTGCATCCACGCGAGGAGACGGTCAGGAAGTTGTTTGTACGGCTGGGCGGATTGGAGCGTTTATCGGCGGAGTGCGCCGGGTCGGTGCAAAATCAGGTGCAGTTAATTTCGCCCCCAGCCCGTGATAGCGCTAAGTCATTGCTGCATAGTGGTTTACCGTGTGCGGAAGTGGTGGAACTGGCAGACACACCATCTTGAGGGGGTGGCGCCGAAAGGCGTGGGGGTTCAAATCCCCCCTTCCGCACCAAGTTTCAATTACTTACAACCGACCGCAGTCCAGCCACAGTCCCCAACCTAGCGACGACGGCAGCGTTCGCGACGCGGTTTGCAGACTCAACTCCCCGCCCGTAGGCCATCGTCATCCCAATCGTCGAATGCCGCATCAGGTCTTTCATTGCCGAGAGACCAGCGCCGCCTTCATCCAGCCAGGTCCGATAGCTATGGCGTAGAGCGTGCCATCCGAGAGGCCCCAGTCCCGCTCTAATAGCCGCAGGCCTGAGTTTGTCACGCTGCGCCGAGTTGCCGTTGAGTGGCTTCTTCCCGTGCAGAACCGTACTGGCGAAAACGTAGTCGTGCGGACCACGGTACGGCGCTACCATTTCCCAGGCTTTCAACTCGGACACGACGACTGGGTCAAGGGGCAGCCGCGCCTTTGATGCCAGGGACTTCGTATCGCCTTCATGGCCTTCGACTACAGCGCCGTCAATTGAGACTTCGGAACGCTGCCAGTCGAAGTTGCGCCACCGAAGCCCGAACAGCTCGCTCTCCCGCAGGCCCGAACATGCGGCCAGGAACGTTATCGTCCGATACGGCTCCTCGTTGATCTCGTTCAGGAGCTTACCGAATTGGTCGATAGTCAGGATCACAGGAGCTTTAACGGGCTTGCTGGAGCCACGATTCTTGAACAGGCTCATCGGGTTGCGCTGTGGCGGAATGTGTTCCCAGCACATCGCGGCATCGTGCAACATCGCGAGCATGTCCTTAATGTGTTTCCTAGTCTTCGGTGCATAGACATCTCCCGTTACTGGCGACTTCACCGTCTTCAGCCACTGCTCGACTTCGTAAGCCTTGAGCGGCAGCGGTTTATTTCCCCAGTGCTGGCAGATGATTTTTAGCTTGCCTTTGTAACTACGACTGGTTGAGTGGCGCGCGGGCATCCGTTCCAGGATGTATCGTTGTGCCACCTGATTAACTGTCACGGCGTGGGTAACGTCGGGGCTGTTGATCCGTAGCCTTATCCCCTCCGCCTTCCTCATCGCCTCAGAATCCGACTTGCATGTGCCGATACGCTCGGCTCTGCGCCTCCTACCATCGCGCCAACGAAAACTGTAAATCCCTGTACGTGGGTCTCGATAGACCGACCCCATCTGATACCGCTTTCTGCGTTGCTGCATCTGCTTACTCGCTTTCCGCAGATGAGCCGGGACGCACCGCCACTATAGGCGAAGCCCGCAGAGAAACCAAGGCTGAATCTACTTCGGAGAGCTTGAACCGCCAAGTCTTACGTAAACGTTCAGCGCCAGAGACGGGATGCGCAGGAATGCGTCCTTCGCGTGCCCACTTCTTAATCATGCGCAGCGACATTCCCGTATGGGCGGCGATAACGTCGGCATCGACGAACGGTTCGTGCTCTTTGGTCGGCATAAAATTTTTCTCCACTGCTTTGAGCGTATGCTCTCGTGTCAAGTGCTTTCGGGCATTCACCGTGCTCACCCGGTTGCGAGGTTCCTTACGCTCTCCGGAGTTCTTCGTTTAGTTGGGCCTCAGTGGCTCCTACCTTCCATACTACGGACCCCAGTCAAGAGAAAAGACTTTTTCGAAATTGGCGGGAAATACGCTAGGCGCATGGATTCCATCGAAGGACGATTATGGAGATGGCGATGACTCGGAGCGTTCGCTACAATACTCAGTCGCGCCAGGCGCATAGAGTCCTTAAAGGGTGGTCGAGGGGGTTGGGCCGGGGGTATGGCTCCCTTGAATGCGTAAAGTAGTACTCGTCTGGCTGCTGGTCTCTCGCCTATCTTCCGCGCGTCATTGCTCCCCTGGCTTGCTTCTGATCGCGCGTACTGCGTTTCGCCTTGCATTCGCCTTCATCGAATGCTAAGTTATTGCGCGTGGTCCCGCGTAAGAAGATCAACCTCGCCGCCGTGCTCACCCGTCTCGACACGATCTGTACGAAGTGCGGCCATCGCATCAGTCCCGATAAGATCCAGCGCGTTGATGCAGTGCGCGTGAAATGTCCCGCGTGCGGCGAACTATTCCAGGCGCAACATGAGTGAAGGTAATCCGCGCGAGGCTAAGAACAAACGAAACAATGGCGGGAACAATGGCCCCTCCCCCATCAACGCAGAGCCACTCCTAGTCACTATAGAACCCCAGTCTAATAGCAAGCATTCGTATCAGGCCAAGCATTACCGCCTCGACCGCGCCAGGTATAGGCTGGAAAAAAAAGCTTACAAAACTGCACACTGGACTATGGTCTTCCTGATCGTCTACACGGGGCTCACTCTTGTTCTGGCAGTAAGCTCTATTGTGGCGAGTTATGCTGCTCAAAAACAGTCTTCCTTGATGCGACAGCAGTTGGTAGATACGGAAAGTGCTTCCGTGCAGATGGAGGTTCCCAATATGGGCAAGAATAGCCTCGGAGGTGTAACCAATATTCAATTCCTGTACACAAACGTCGGCAAGGTCCGAACGCGCAACCTGTGTTCCCACTTCAGTGTTACCCGCTCGACCCTGCCCGACGAGAAACCTATTGGATCGCCACTTGAATGGGTTGATTGTCCAGTAGAAATTCAACCGACCTCGCCAGATCTTTCAAATAACGGGCGAATAGAAAGAGCAATTCCGTACGCGCTCACAAAGGACGATGCATCCGCGCTGTTCACGGCGGACGAGACGGTCAAAATCGCAGGCAATATCAGTTATGACAACGGGTTTGGAGAGCAGATAGTTATGCCGGTTTGCTATGAGTTCCTGTCTTGGAATTTCGGCCACACCAGTGGCGAGGGTTTTCAAACGTGCGGTGCATTTCCGCTTGGCTACGCTGAGGTGAGAAAGGGTAAGCAGCAATCGCCCGTCATACCAATTAAGTAGGTGCGGAACACTGCCAGCTCTTCCGCTACAATATCCAGTTGTGCTCGTCCCAACATTCCAACCATTAACCCTGCGCCGTGTTCCCGAGCCATTCTCCCATCCGGACTGGCTGTATGAGATCAAGTGGGATGGCTTTCGGTCACTGCTGCGCTTTGAGCACGGAAAGTGCCGCCTCATCTCCAGAAACGGAAACGAATTCAAATCATTCCGCACCCTGAACGAGTGCGTGCTCGATGAGTTGAAGCTTCGGTCCGCCGTTGTTGATGGTGAGATCGTGTCCTTGAACGATGAAGGCAAGCCAGAGTTCCGCGATCTTCTCTTCCGACGCGGCGAGCCCAGGTTCGTGGCGTTCGATCTCCTGTTCTGTGATGGCCAGGATCTGCGGTATGCGCCACTGACCGAGCGGAACATAAACTCCGATCCATCCTCCCGACCGGCAGCGACCGTCTCCTGTACTGCGATCACGTCGAGGGTGATGGAGAGGCCCTGTACCAGCTTGCCTGCAAGAACGACCTGGAAGGCATCGTCGCTAAGCGCAAGTACGATCCCTACATCGCGAATCAGACTAGCTGGTTGAAGATCCGGAACACGTCATACTCACAATGGGAAGGGCGTGAGGAGCTGTTCGACCGCGAGCGTGACAGCGATCCGGACCTGTCCATTTCGGATGGATGTGTCAGGGCGTGCGAACCGGTATGAAAACGCCAGGCAAGCACTAGTGACGCGTGCAGGGGAAACCAGCATTGAGAGCTTTTAGAACGATGGTATTGGCGTCGTGGTGCAATAGGTTAGGAGTTTCGTCCATCGATTTGATAACGGTATTAACAATTTGGCCAGTCTCCACCTCAGTGGGAATGTAAATATATTCGTGCACTGCGTCTGAGACTCCGGATATATAAGCCGCGCACATTCCGAAACCAGATAAGTCCTCGTTTCTATACGTAGCGCTGCGTTCACAATTTCGGAAATGTTCACAATTCGCCGCCAGGCTATTTCCCTTCATTCGTACGCTGTGCTGCTCTTGCGCTAGGCTCGGAAGTAAAAGAATCACGACTACACTCGCCACATTCCATGTTTTCGACATTCTACCCTCGACAGCCTTACACCGTCAGAATTTGTTACTACAAGACCGTCGAGCCCAGTGCGGAAATCAGGGGACTTCTTTTGATCGAGGCACGAATGTCAGACACTTAGGTCTGAGGACGAATTTTGGTGCCGCATCAGTGTCCTCTGTCCGGCCAACCGGATGTTCATCCTCCAGGTGGCCACATTCGGCACATCGTTCTTTTTCGTCCCTTGATTGTGTAGGCACGAGTTGATGGTAGTTGCAGGATTGGCACGTGTGGGAGATAACGGAAGTCACTTTGGAAAGCAAAGCCTCGGCCCGATCTTACGTTGCTAACTGTCGTAGTATCCTTGACGGCGTACCCGCACTTGTTCCCAGGTTTCTCTGGCCTGGTCACTGCAGCGGTGATCTTATTGGTCGCGTGGGTTCTAGCCTATTTCGGTAAGAAGTATCCCGCCTATAACCTTGATCCCCAGGGTGACCCGGAAGATTCGAACCGATCATGGCGCGGTATCTTGGCATTGCCGAATACATCGTCGGAATTGATACCGGCTCAATCGTGCTTATCGTAGGTTCGTCCGCGCTGCACGGACAGTCAGGTCATTTGCCTTGGGTTACGCTTCACCGTTGATGCTGTTGGGATGCAGCGTAATCTACGGCGTGATCTTCATGGCGTGCCTGATTATGAACGACGAAAACGTTCGACACTCCAAACCCACATACGCCCTTCAGGTACGCTCTCGCCGAAACATTCGGATTTAGCTCGCTCGGCTGTTTCTGTGCTGGCTACATCTTCCTGGTTGTCCTAGTCACGCGATGACGTGCCCGGCGCTTTATCCTGGCAAGGCTGAGTACACGCTGTGGGGCAACGAAAAGATACCCGGATGTGCTATTCAACTTCCCAGTGGGTAAGGCTCACGATGGACCGCCAATATGGGCGTACTCGTCACCGGAAACGCAATCTCGACGGGTCCTCGTACCCGTTCGCCGAACTCCAAGATGATCCTCGCTTCCCGCATGTCCGGACAATCCATACAAAAATTCGAGGTGTGACGAAGCAGAACGATGATGGTGTGGACCGACAATCGATCATCAGACAGTCCTGCGCTTCCGGTGATGCGCTCTACCTGGAACGCGAGCCGGACAATCCGGTTGACCACAATGCGATTAAGATACGGCGTATCGTTTTGCATCGACGCGCCGGATAAGCCCAGCCTGGCGCAACAATTAGGCTATGTATCCCGAGAGCTTGCCGAAGACTTGGCCCCTCGAATGGACAAGCACGGACATGTGCTGATGGC